>NZ_FTMG01000022.1 GCF_900155965.1 Mucilaginibacter lappiensis | reverse complement strand
TGGTCACCTGCATCAATTATATGAAGAGATGCGGGCTTTTTTCCCGAATAAACAACCCAACCAGATCGATACGCAGGAGATCCGCAATGTGAAAGGTTTCATTCGTAAGACCGAGGCGATCTCGGGTGCCCGTTACGCGGGTTTACCGGATGATCATATCCATTTTATGGCTTTGCCTTTTTACGAAACCGGTAAGACCAAGAAAAATGCCGTGGGCGAGGAAGATATCCTGCTGACCATTGAACTGTTACAAAAAGTAAAACCACAGCAGATCTTTGCTGCCGGTGATTTTGCTGATCCGAATGGTACGCATTTGGTTTGTTTTAACATTATCCTGGCTGCTTTGGATCGTCTGAAGGCGACTGAAGCCTGGGTTAAGGATTGCTGGTTATGGATGTACCGCGGCGCCTGGCATGAGTTTGAAACTTATGAAATTGAAATGGCCGTGCCTTTGTCACCCCAGGAGGTGATCCGCAAGCGGAATGCTATCTTTAAACATCAGTCCCAAAAAGACCGCCCCGTTTTCCCGGGTGATGATGCCCGTGAGTTCTGGGTTCGCGCTGAGGATCGTACACGTGACACCGCTCAGCGTTATGACCGCCTCGGATTGGCTGAATATGAAGCCATGGAAGCGTTTAAACGGTACAAGTTCTAAAAAACAACATGTCATTGTGAGCGTAGCGCGGCAATCTCCTCGCTTACATATTGACCGCGAGGAGATTGCTTCGTCGTTCCTCCTCGCAATGACATAGTTCTTATACATCCCAAGGGCTGTGTTTTCACAGTCGATTTATTTATCGATTGAAATGGCTGCCTGTGTGGACACAGACAACGGGAATAAAAAGGAAGCCTGGGAATTAAGAATAAAGTATAGCATACAACTCAAATGACCTCCACGCAAATCAAAACCCAACGACTTCTCTCTCTCGACGTTTTCCGCGGAGCAACCATTGCTGCCATGATCCTGGTAAACGATCCGGGCGACTGGGGGCATATTTATGCGCCGTTGGAACATTCCAAATGGGATGGCTGTACACCTACCGACCTGGTGTTTCCCTTCTTCCTGTTTATGGTGGGCGTGTCTGTGGTGTATGCCATGGAAAGCAAAAAGACGACGGTACCGCATGGTAAACTATTGCTAAGTGCATTACGCCGTACGGCTATCCTGATCGCTATTCCCTGGATCACGCAATTGATATTTCATCCTGATGGCGGATTAGCACATCTGCGCCTGCCGGGAGTGTTGCCGCGCATTGCGCTGGTTTATTTTATCTGTACTATTCTGTACCTGAAAACATCGCAAAAAACCCGCGACTGGATCTTTGCCTTCACGCTCATTGGTTATTTTATCATCATGACCTGCATACCGGTGCCCGGCGTGGGCTATGCCAACCTAAAACCCGAAACCAATATGGGTGCCTGGATAGACCGGCTGGTATTTACCACTAACCACCTCTGGCGCGAATCGCATACCTGGGATCCGGAAGGCTTGCTGGGCACTTTGCCTGCCATCGCTACAAGCTTGTTTGGCATTCGTGTGGGCAGTTGGTTAAAACGAAAGGATCGCGACGATAATGTTAAAGTAAGCTGGATGTTTACTTATGGCGTAATTGCCGTTGTGCTGGGATTGATTTGGGACCTGTTCTTTCCCATCAACAAAGCATTGTGGACAAGCTCATTTGTACTGTACACCGGCGGTTTGGCCACTATTGCCTTGGCCCTATGCTATTGGCTTATTGACGTGCAGGGACGTAAGCGGTTCACCTACTTTTTTGTGGTTTTTGGGGCTAATGCCATTACCGCTTATGTGCTGTCGGGTTATATCCCGCATTATATGGGTATGATCAAAATTGGCGGGGCATCCATTTATCAAACCTTATTTGCACCTTACTTTTCGCCCATCAATGCTTCGCTGGTCAGTGCTATATTTACAGTAGCTATATTGTGGCTGGTGATGTGGATATTCTATATCAAAAAAATCTTTATCAAAATATAAGTATGAAAATCAAACTTAACCTTATCACACTTATCTGTTTGTTTATTTTATCGGCAGGCAGCATCAAGGCACAAACAACCCAGCCCACATATACACAAGGGCAGCTGAAAGCAGCCGAACAATGTTTAATAGCAACCGGTATTGATAAACAATTCGGAGATCTCATCGATAAAACGATAAATACCGGCAGCACACAAATACCTGAAGAACACCGGGCGTCTTTTGTTAAAGTCATGAAAACTTTTATGGGTAAATACTTTACCTGGGATGCGTTGAAGGGTCCTATTGCAAAATTATATGCTGCTGAGTTTACGGAAAGTGAGCTCAATCAGCTAACTGCCTTTTACAACACCCCGCTGGGTAAAAAAGTAGGCGAAAAGCTACCCGAGCTCATGCAAAAAGGTATGCTACTGGGCCAACAATCCGTTGAAGCTCATCGCCCCGAGCTAGAGCAAATGATGAAGGACGCGTTTCAGGCGGACACAGTTCCGGCCCAAAAGAATAATTAACTTCGAGTAATTTGTAACTAAGAATTTCGTTTTGCATCTTAGCATTTATATATCCCATTAATTATATGAATTTAAACCTGAAGCTTTCCGCAGTTGCCCTGGCATTAGTCATTACCTCCGGAAGCGCCATAGCACAAGTAAAAAAGAAACCAGCCGTAGCAGCAAAAAATAAACCGGCTGCTGCACAAGTGGCTACCAAAGGTAATCTGCTGCCGGTTGACGATCAGGTAATCATAGGTAAGCTGCCCAATGGTTTAACTTATTACATCCGCAAGAACGTGGAGCCCAAGAACAAGGCCGAACTATACCTCGTGAATAAAGCCGGGTCAGTTCTGGAAACTGACGATCAGCAGGGTCTGGCTCACTTTACCGAGCACATGGCCTTTAACGGTACCCGCGATTTCCCGAAGAATCAAATGGTTGATTACCTTCAAAAATCAGGTGTGAAATTTGGCGCCGACCTGAATGCCTATACTTCCTTTAACGAAACCGTGTACCAGCTACCTATTCCGTCTGATACCGTTAAGATATTCGAGAACGGCTTTAAAATACTGGCCAACTGGGCCGGCTATGTAAGCTTTGACCCCAGCGAGATTGATAAAGAACGTGGTGTGGTTTTAGAGGAAGAACGCCTTCGTGGTAAAAACGCGCAGGAGCGCTTACAGCTGCAAACCTTACCTGTGCTGCTGAATAATTCGCGCTATGCCTTGCGTTTGCCTATAGGTAAAGAGGATATACTGAAAAATTTTAAACCGGAAACCATTAAAAGTTTTTACCACGATTGGTATCGTCCCGATCTACAGGCGGTGATAGCTGTGGGCGATTTTGATCCTAAACGGGTAGAAGAACTCATCAAACAAGATTTTTCGCAGCTGCAAAACCCTGCCGGCGAAAAACCACGTACCAAATATACCGTACCACCAACACCAGGTACCGCGGTTAAAATAGCTACTGATAAGGAGTTTCCGTACACGCTTGCCCAGATCGTTGTAAAACATCCTGGAGCGCCTACCAAAACTACTACCGACTACATGCAGCAAATACGCGAGCAATTGTTTAACCAGATGCTAAACGCCCGTTTAGGTGAATTGCTGCAAAAACCAAATCCACCGTTTTTATATGGCCGATCCAGCTATGGTGATTTTATTGGTGAGCAGGACGCGTTTACGTCTATCGCCGTATCCAAACCCGGCGAGTTGGAAGCTGCGGTTAAAGCCGTAGTTGCCGAAACCGAACGCGCCCGCAAATTTGGCTTTACCCTTACCGAACTGGAACGCGCCAAGCAAGACGCGCTGGTAGGCATTGGCAATGCTTATAAAGAGCGTGATAAAACCCGTTCGGTAAATTTTGTACGGGAGTATCAGCAAAACTTTTTAACCGGCGAAGCCATACCCGGGATTGAATTTGAATACAATTTTTATGTAAATAATATTGGTAAAATAACCCTTGCCGAAATGAACGCCCTTGCCGGTAAATTCATCAGTGATCAAAACCGCGTGGTGATTGTGGAAGGACCTGATAAGGATAAAGACAAACTGCCCGATGAAAAAACCATTTTACAATGGATCGCTTCGGCAGGGCAAAATATAACTGCCTATGTTGATAATGTATCGTCGGACCCACTGATGAGCAAACTTCCCGATGGTAGTGCTGTAACCAACGAGGTGAAGGATGAAGCCATCGGTACTACCACCCTTACCTTGGGCAACGGGGTAAAGGTTGTTTTAAAACCTACCGAATTCCGTAACGACCAGATCCTGATCAACGGCTATTCTTTTGGTGGTACATCACTGGCCAGTGACGATGATTTTACTTCGGCCAATTTAGCTGCCCCTATCGTAAGCAGCAGCGGTATTGCCCAGTTTAACCAGGGCCAGTTAGATAAAAAGCTTGCGGGCAAAAACGTAAACATATCACCATATATTAGTGACTATGCACAGGGTATCAACGGCAATTCGTCGCCGGCAGATTTTGAAACAGCTATGCAGCTTGTTTACTTGTATTTTACTCAGCCACGTAAGGATAAGGATATCTGGCAATCACAAATTGACCAAACCCGGTCGCTGCTGGCCAATCGCGGTCTTGACCCTGTAAACGTTTTCCAGGATACCGTATCGGCTGTTTTGAGCAATCATAATTTCAGGTCGATGGTAACCACGATCGACAGGTTAAACAAAGCCACATTAGATAAAGCTTACAGCTTTTATAAAAGCCGTTTCGCCAATGCCAGCGGATTTACCTTTACCCTGGTTGGTAATTTCAATGTAGAAACTATTAAACCATTCCTAATCCATTACCTGGGTGCCCTGCCATCAACCAACAGCAACGAGAATTATAAAAATCTCGAGATCCATCCGCCTGCCGGCATTATCAACACCACCGTAAATAAAGGTGTAGGCGAAAAAAGCAGTGTACAACTGGTTTTCAGTGGCGATTATGATTATAACGATGCCAACAACCTGCAAATGGATGCACTGGAAGAGGTATTAAACATTAAACTCATAGAGCGCCTGCGCGAGCAGGAAAGTGGCGTGTATGCTCCGGGTGTACGTGCTTCTTACCATAAAATTCCGGGTGGTCGTTATACTATTACCATTTATTTTGGTTGCGCACCCGAAAATGTGGATAAGCTGATCAATGCTACAATTGAAGAAATTGGCAAAATCAAACAGAACGGTGCCCAACCAACAGACATCCAGAAGTTTGTGGCTAAAGAAGCCCGTTCAACACAGGAACAGCTAAAAGAAAACTTCTTCTGGACAAGTTACCTGGCATCTTCCTTACAAAACAAAGAGAACCCCGACCAGATCCTGAGCCACGTGAGTAGCCTGGAGCAGGTAACTGTTCAAAGCACCAAAGATGCCGCCAACAAATACCTGAGTGGTAAAAATTACATCAAACTGGTACTGATGCCAGAGAAAACCGAAAAGAAATAGTTTTTCTCCCGGGATATTAAAACCCAAAACGCCCCGCCGGATAAATCCGGTGGGGCGTTTTTATTTTAGGGTGTCACCCTGAGCCCGTTGAAGGGTAGAGCGCAGAAGCCCGCCACCATGCTTCGACGGTGCTCAGCATGACATCCGTTGTAGGTTCGGTTACCCTCAATGCATATTTAAATAAGCAACAGCCGTATCATGTAGCTGATGCACCACCACACCGATGCATTTACCACTAGCATCTATCTCAAAAGAGATTCCTTTATCCAGATCAGTATAAATCTGTACTTTAACATCCTTATTTATATAGTCGCTGGTTGGTTTCAGGTTGTAGCTTTTTTTGATCTCATCGGCAGTGCTTCCCACCCCAATGCCTTCTGCGGTTTTATATTCCGGCGAATTAACTAATATCTTCTGTATCCTGCTGATGATCTCATCCTTATCGCCCATTTTACGGTGAGCAAATACACTGGTTCGGTAACCATTAGTTTTATGCCCAGCATACCATACCATTAAGGAGCTTCCCATAGCCGCGTCCGAACTATCGGGCCTGCCCAATAACTGGCTCACATTGGTTACATCTTCACTTAATACAATGTCACCAATGCTTCTGCCCGGAGTGATCAGTTTATTAGTTACAGCGGTTTTGGCTTTAGCAGTATAAGCAGCATTCGCTGTGGTATCAGCACTGTTTTGTTTTTGTCCTGGCTGTTTACAGGCAAACAGGGCCGCACAGCATAATAATAGCGCACTATTCTTCATCATATTTATCATAACGGTATTATATTTATTTTGTTGGGTGAAGTATTTAAAAGAAGAAATTCTTTCATTTTCCCAATTATTTTATTTATTTTGTATAAAAAAAGGCTATTCCTCCTTGAGGATAGCCTTTTCCGGACTCTAAGGTTTTCGCTTAAATTTGAAAACTTTAGATTTTTTTGGATACACCCTTTTTCCCTTAACAGTTATATATGGTGTGTAAATCCAATCGTCCTGAGGTTGATTTTTTTTCCTCATTACAATGAACAATTAGCCCAGTTGTTACAGCAACTGGGTTTATTTTTATATTGAGAAGTCAAATTTCTTTTTAATCTTTTTGATCATTGCTTCTAATATTATAAAATCCTCTTCTTCTCTTATTGCTATTCTTGAATTAATACCAGGACCGGTAATATGAAAAGTAAACTCATCTAAATCTGATAAACTAATAATAGTTGGTTCTACAGAGGCCTCCGAAATGTCTTTTTGATTAGCAATATCGTCAGTATTTGACTCTTCTACTTTAAATCCATTACCATTATCAAACAAAACGAGTTGGTTTTGTGCATTTAGCAACTCGGTAGTTTTAGCTCCTTCAATAAAATATTTCTTAATTCTACCAGCAGCATTCTCGTCTACTTCATATTCTTTAATCAACATTTTATCAAGCATTCCGATGGGCAATTCTTTACCTTTGAATCGCTCGTATAATCTTAAGAATACTGGTGGCGATAAAAAAGACCGCGCCAAGAGCAGCTTTCTTTCCTCCTCTGTATAAGCGAGTTTTATATCTCGATATAAAGGGGTCAAAGTTAATTGCCCAGACTTTTGGCTTACCAGATTAAATTTCTGAGCAGAGCTAACAATATAAAAAAAGCCCCCTCCTAGTTTATTACCCATTTTTTCCGCACACAATTCAGCGGAACAAGTCCCCCCTAATGAATCAACTGCACTAGCCAATTCTTGAGCAGACTTGAATGAAGCATTAGGATATTCTACGCGCTTTCCCATAACCAATTATTTTACTCCAAATTAAGTTATAAAAATTTGTAATTCCAAATTAATAACCAAATAAAAAAATGGAATTTTAAAATAAACTTTTAACAGTATCTTAGGTTATCTTTATATGACATCAAAAGGCCAACAGGTTATACAGCAGTGGTACAGGCAGAAAAACTGGCAGCAGTTCCCTTTTCAGCAGGAAATGGAGGCTGCCTATCTTTCGGGATATTCCGGTTTGCTCAACGCGCCTACCGGCAGTGGTAAAACCTTCGCGCTGTTCCTGCCATTTCTGGCCGGCTTCATCAATCAACATCCCGATACCTATACCACACAAAAAAACAATGGTTTACTCATGCTGTGGATAACGCCCTTGCGCGCACTTACCAACGACATCCGCAAAGCCATGCAAGAAGCCTGCGACGAGATTGGCTTACCCTGGCACATCGCCACCCGTACCGGCGATACCTCCGCTGCCGAGAAACAGGCCCTCAAGAAAAAACTACCCGAAGTACTGCTCACCACCCCCGAAAGCCTGCACCTGATGCTGGCTCAAAAGGAGTACCCCAAAATGTTCGCCGGCCTACAGGTAGTCGTGATCGACGAATGGCACGAACTCCTGGGTACCAAACGCGGCGTACAGGTAGAGTTGGGATTGTCTAAGTTGAAAGTTTTGGGTGCGGGGAGCGAGTTGCGGGGTTCGGGAAACAAGATAGGTGGTGCGGGAAATGAAAATAAAACAACGTCGAAAAACTCCCACTCAAGCCCCGAACCCGACTCCCCGTGCCCCGAACCTCGAGCCCAATTGCGCATCTGGGGTATCAGCGCTACCATTGGCAATCTGGAGCAGGCGGCCGAAGTTTTGCTGGGTAACGATTTCCCGCCGGAGCGTGTCAAAATGGTTCGGGCCAACCTGGATAAAAAGTTGGATATCCGGTCCATCATCCCCCAAAATGTCGAGAACTATTCCTGGGCCGGGCATATCGGACTAAAGCTGTTGCCCGAGGTAATGGAAATAGTAGCCCGCAGCAAAACCACGCTCATATTTACCAATACCCGTTCACAGTCCGAGATCTGGTATCATGCCATCCTGGATAATTACCCCGAATACGCGGGCATCATGGCCATGCACCACGGCTCGCTGGATAACGAATTACGCAACTGGGTGGAGCAGGCCCTGCACGCCGAGGCCCTAAAACTGGTGGTATGTACATCCAGTCTGGATCTTGGCGTCGATTTCCGACCGGTGGATACCGTGGTACAGGTGGGCAGTCCAAAAGGCGTGGCCCGTTTTATGCAGCGTGCCGGTCGAAGTGGGCACCATCCCGGCGCGGTATCCCGTGCTTATTTTGTGCCTACCCACTCGCTGGAACTGTTGGAAGGCGCCGCCCTGAAAGAGGCCATCAAAAAGGGCATCTTTGAAAGTCGCGACCCCATTCTGCTTACGATGGATGTGCTGATTCAATACATGGTTACACTGGCCGTATCCGATGGTTTCAGGGCCGAGGAATTATTTGATGAGATAAAAACCACTTACGCCTTTGCCGATTTGACCCGCAATGAGTTTGGTCAGCTGTTAGACTTTATCACCACCGGCGGCAAAACGTTGGCGCAATATGATGAGTTTTTAAAGGTAGAAGTAGAGAACGGCCTGTATAAAGTAAATAACCGCCGTGTGGCCATGCGCCACCGCCTCAGCATCGGCACCATTACCAGCGAACTCAGCGTACGTGTAAAATGGCTCAGCGGCGGCAGCCTGGGCACCATCGAAGAATCGTTTATATCCAGGCTAAAACCGGGCAACACTTTCTGGTTCGCGGGGCGCAGCCTCGAGTTTATCCGCGTAAAGGAGATGACAGCCTATGTCAAAAAATCAAACTCCACCAAGGGTATTATCCCCAGCTGGAACGGGGGGCGCATGCCCCTGTCGTCGCAACTGGCAGCGGTGTTCCGGGACAAGCTGGATGAGGTAGCGCATGGGGTAGAAAAGGACGAGGAAGTGATCGCGCTTAAACCTTTGTTTGATCTGCAAAAGCAGCTTTCGCACCTGCCCCAAAGCCATGAGTTTTTGATCGAGTCATTCAAATCGCGCGAGGGGCACCACCTGTTATTTTATCCTTTTGAAGGGCGACTGGTACATGAAGGCATGGCATCGTTGCTGGCCTTCCGCATCAGCAAAATAAAACCGGCCAGCTTTTCTATCGCCATGAACGATTATGGTTTTGAACTACTGACAGACGAGGATGTGCCCATTGAACAGGTACTGGAAGATGCCAGCTTTTTTTCCATCGATAACCTGTTAGACGATATACAGCACAGCCTCAACGCCAACGAAATGGCTCGCCGGCGTTTCCGGGATATCGCCCACATCGGCGGACTGGTATTTACTGGCTATCCTGGTCAGCCCGTAAAAAACCGCCACCTGCAAGCCTCCACTTCGTTGCTGTTCGAAGTATTTACCGAGTACGAGCCCGACAACCTGCTGGTACGCCAGGCCTATAACGAGGCGCTGGCTTTTCAGTTAGAAGAGTTCCGGCTGAGGGCGGCATTGCAACGTATCGCCACACAAACTATCATCCTCAAAACCATCGAACGTCCTACCCCATTCGCCTTCCCTATTATGGTTGACAGCCTGGGTCGAGAAAAGCTGACCACAGAAACCCTCGAAGAACGCATTGCCAAAATGGCTCGCAGCTACGGTGCCGAAGGTTTTGCAGAACCTGCTGAACGTAAACCCCGCAAACCGGGTATTACCCGGAAGAAAGGTTTTTAACTAATCACCTTTAACAACCACGTCATTGCTTCTTACCTCGCAATGACGTGTGGATTACTATTTCTTATTTGCACATCTATCCTCAAAAATCTGCACATCTATTTTTACCTTTGCTGCTATGGATACGATCACCTGGCATGATTTTGAGCAAGTAGAGCTCCGGATCGGGACCATCCTCGAAGCAACAGAATTTCCCGAAGCCCGTAAACCGGCTTTTAAAGTGAGGGTTGATTTTGGCGAATTTGGCATTAAATGGTCAAGCGCGCAGATCACTAAACATTATACTTTAGACGAACTACCAGGGCGCCAGATCATCGGGGTAATTAATTTCCCGAAAAAACAGATCGGCAAATTTATGTCGGAATTTTTAGTAACCGGCTTTGCCGACGAAAACGGGGATATTGTTTTAGCCGCTGTAGATAAACCTGTGCCCAACGGCAGCAAATTGATTTAAGATGAATGTAGCCAGTTGGATAATAGGACCGCAAATGGTTGGAGTGATTTTACTATTGCTGGGATGTATCTTTCACTACTATCCTCCCAAACACATTAATAAATGGTATGGTTATAAAATGCCATCAGCACTAAAAAACCAGAAAACCTGGGATGAAGCTAATCGCTATTCGGCTATTTATATGGTAAAAATCGGAATATTTTTAGTGATAGCAGGCTTGCTGGTTACCTTTATATTAAATGAAGTAAGTATTCCGGCACGATTGAAAGAAGGGTTAACTGCACTTTTTCTTATCGCCTCCGGACCGATCACAGGGGTATATATCATTGTATCAACAGAAAATCATTTAGAAAAAATCTTTCACAAGGAACAAAAATGAGATACTTCAGTTTTGAGGACGAACCCACGATATCGCCGGATGATTTTTTTATGGGCGAAGCTTTAAAAGAAGCCCAATATGCCCTGGAAGAAGATGAGATACCTATCGGCGCCATTGTGGTATCGGGTGGCAAGATCATCGGCAGGGGTCATAACCTTACCGAACGATTGAACGATGTATCAGCTCACGCCGAAATGCAGGCCCTTACCGCTGCAGCCAACTCCATGGGCGGCAAGTATTTGCAAGGCTGCACCTTATATGTAACCATGGAACCCTGCGTGATGTGCGCCGGAGCATCATACTGGTTCCAGGTAAGCAGGATAGTATTTGGCGCGTATGATACTAAACTGGGTTTCGGCAGGCTCAACCAAAAAATAACTCATCCCAAAACCGTGATCACCGGCGGCATCCGCGAAAACGAATGCTCAGAGTTGGTGAAGAGTTTTTTTAAATCGAAAAGGAGATAAGTCCATAGATCATGGTTGATGGTTCATAGATCATGGTTGATAGTCTATTTGCAAAATACTGACAACCAATCATGAACTAGTAAGCACAATCCATGATCTATGAACCATCAACCATGAACTAAGCACCCTTACACAATCCTGACAATTTTTTTAGAACAAAAACTCAGTTCATCTCTTATATTTGTTACGTCACAACATTAAACTTTTAAACTTAATAAATAACTATTATGGCATTTACACTACCGGCGTTATCCTACGCTACCGATGCATTGGAACCGCATATTGATAAACTGACTATGGAAATTCACCATGGCAAACATCACCAGGCTTACGTAACCAACTTAAATAAAGCTTTAGAAGGCAAGCCAGAGGCCGACAGCAATATTGACGATATCATCAAAAACATTTCTAAATTCCCGCCTGCTGTACGTAACAATGGCGGCGGTCATTATAACCACTCTTTATTCTGGACATTGCTTTCTCCAAGCGGAGGCGGCGAGCCTACAGGCGCTTTAGCTGACGCTATCAAAAGCACTTTCGGTTCATTTGCCGATTTCAAAACCAAAGTATCTGAAGCCGGTGCAACCCGTTTCGGATCTGGCTGGGCATGGTTAATTGTTACTGCCGATAAAAAACTGGCTGTAACTTCAACCCCTAACCAGGACAATCCATTAATGGACATCGCCGAAGTAAAAGGCACCCCAATTTTAGGTATCGACGTTTGGGAGCACGCTTACTACCTCAAATACCAGAACCGTCGCCCGGATTACCTGGCGGCTATCTGGAACGTGATCAACTGGAAACACGTTGCCGAGCTTTACGCAAAAGCAACCGCTTAATTTTTTTAAGCTAAGCATAAATTTAAAGCGGCCGGATCTGATGATTCTGCCGCTTTTTTATTTAATTTTATTTATAGTATTAAACCCGCTTGTAATCCTGAGCGCAGCGAAGGATCTATTCGACAACTGGTATGGCGAAGATCAGATTCTTCGCTACACTCAGAATGACAAAGGGAATTATCTGTTACTTTATTATCATCCTATGAAAGCCATCGTTTTAGAAGCCGCCGATAAACCACTGGTATGTAAAGAAGTTGAAAAACCAACTCTTGCCCCTGGCGAGGTCTTGGTACACATCAAAGCAGCGGCCCTCAACCGTCGCGACTATTGGATAACCGTAGGCAAATACGCGGGCATTAAATATCCTACCATATTAGGTTCAGACGGTGCCGGTGTAGTGGCCGAAGTGTGCAGCGAGGCCGACAAACATTGGATTGGTAAAGAAGTGATCATCAACCCCAGCAACAATTACGGTAAAAGCGACGATTACCAGGGTGCCGATTTTAAAATACTGGGCCTGCCAGATGATGGCACCTTTGCCGAATATGTAAAAACCAGGGTAGAATACCTGCACTCCAAGCCCAATCACCTTACCTGGGAGCAGGCTGCGGCTATTCCACTGGCTGGCTTAACTGCCTACCGGGCGCTATTTACCAAGGCTAAAGCAAAAAAAGGCGATAAGGTTTTAATATCAGGCGTGGGCGCGGGTACGGGCGCTTTTGCCCTGCAATGGGCGGTTGCCGCGGGTTGCCAGGTGTTCGTAACCTCGGGCAGTGGCGAAAAAATTGAAAGGGCAAAAAAACTGGGGGCGGCAGCCGGTGTAAACTACAAAGCTCAGGACTGGGCCGAACAGTTGAAACTGATGGCCCACGGTTTTGACATTATTATCGATAGTGCCCTGGGTGCAGGTTTTGCCAAATTCCCGGATCTTTGCAATCCCGGCGGTCGTATCGTAATTTTCGGCGGAACAGCGGGTAACATTCCCCCGCTCGACGGACGCAAGATATTCTGGAAACAACTGCAACTGTTAGGCACCACCATGGGTACCCATGATGATTTTACAGCAATGATGGCCTTTGTAAGTAAACATGAATTAGTTCCGGTAGTTGATGAGGTATATGATTTTAAAAACGCCCAAAAGGCCATCGACAAAATGGAAAAATCCTCACAGTTTGGTAAAATTGTGTTACAGAATTTATGGTGTTAATGCATAAATATTTAATTATCAAATAATTAATTACAAAAACACACTTATTTCATGCTTGCCTGTCATTAAATAAAATGATTGTAAAATAATCTACTAATTTTGTGGACTTTATTTTAGGCATGATCAAAAAACCCATCGACCTGCTGCTGCAAGAATCAGCAGAAGAAGGCGAACACTCCTTAAAACGCACACTAGGCCCGGTTAACCTTATCCTTATTGGGATAGGCATTATCATAGGGGCGGGCTTATTTTCACTAACAGGCATCGCTGCCGGACAGCATTCGGGACCAGCGGTAACCATATCGTTTTTAATAGCCGCTGTAGGTTGTGCCTTCGCGGCGCTTTGTTATGCCGAATTTTCGGCTATGATACCGGTAGCAGGCAGCGCTTATACCTACTCCTATGCCACTATGGGCGAGCTTTTTGCCTGGATCATTGGCTGGGACCTGGTGTTGGAATACTCCGTAGGTGCTGCAACGGTGGCCATCAGCTGGTCGCAGTACCTAACCAAGTTTTTATCCTGGTTTGATCTTTACCTGCCTCCACAATTGATCTTATCGCCTTTTGAAACTTCTAAGGCGGCCAATGGTGATATTGTTCGGGGAATTATTAACCTGCCTGCAGCATTGATCGTTATTGTAGTTACCAGTATCATTATCAGGGGTACAAAAGGATCAGCATTGGTTAATGCCATTATTGTGAGCTTAAAGGTGGGTGTGGTATTGGTATTTATAGCCGTGGGCTGGTCGTTCATCAATCCACAGAATTATCACCCTTATATACCTCAAAATACGGGCGTATGGGGCGATTACGGATGGTCGGGGATACTAAGAGGCGCCGGACTGGTGTTCTTTGTATTCATCGGTTTCGACGCGGTATCAACCGCGGCACAAGAGGCTAAAAACCCGCAGCGTAACATGCCTATAGGTATCATCGGTTCGCTGGTAGTGTGTACTATCCTGTTTGTAATCTTCGCCCATGTCATGACGGGTATGGCCAACTATAAAGAGTTCATCGGTTCGGGAGCACCGGTTGCCATCGCTATCGAAAAAACGCATTATCAGTGGCTGAGCAAGGCTATTGTGCTGGCTATATTGATAGGATATACATCGGTGATCCTGGTTGATCTGTTGGGGCAGTCTAGGGTATTTTTCTCTATGTCGAAAGATGGCCTGTTGCCCAAAGTATTTTCCGATGTACACCCCAAATTCCGCACACCCTGGAAATCTAATATCGTACTTTGTGCCTTTATAGCGTTGTTCGCGGCCTTTGTACCTATCCGTGTAGTGGGCGAAATGACCAGCATAGGCACCCTGCTGGCCTTTGTGATGGTATGCGCGGGTGTGCTTATTTTACGTAAACAGCAGCCCAATATTCACCGGCCGTTTAAAACACCATGGGTTCCTGTAGTGCCTATATTAGGCATATTGGTTTGCTTTGCCATGATGACCTTTTTACCCGGCGATACCTGGCTGCGATTAATAATTTGGTTGGCAATTGGTTTAGTTATATATTTCACCTACGGTAAAAAGAACAGCGTGATACGCAAAAGGCTTGCAGCAAAACATGGATAGCTTTCATGAATGAGGATATACTAAAACTAAAAATTGAACGGATAAAGTGGGAAACAAAGGATACAGCCACCTTTTATTTAAGTAATGTTTCGGGCAGGCCTATTCCATATAAGGCAGGGCAGTTTGTTACCCTGATATTTAATCATCGCAACGAGGAGATCAGGCGGTCGTACTCACTGGGTTCATCACCCGATGAGGAGCTTTTATCCATCACCGTAAAACGTATCACCAATGGCGAAATATCCCGTTTTATGCTCGCCAAAGAACATCCCGGCGATATTTTAACGGCACTGGCACCGGCCGGGAGATTCACCATCAATAAATTTGAACAGGAAAAAGATATTTTGCTGTTTGCAGGTGGCACGGGCATTACGCCTATATTTTCGCAGATCAAATATGTACTCAAACGTCCCGGAAAAAGCAAGCTTACCCTTATTTACAGCAGCCAGGACGCTGATTCTATTGCATTTAAAGATGAGCTGAATAAATTGGCTATACAACATCCCTACAGGTTTAAGATCATTTACCTGCTCAGCAGTGAAGCTAACCGCTTGAATAATGATAAGGTGGAAGCCCTTACCCGCCAGATAGTACAACATGATAGGGATAAAGCAGAGTTTTATCTGTGCGGCCCTTTTCCTTACATGCGCATGATCAGGTTTGCGCTGGTTTATATGGGCATCGACCCTAAACAGATTCGCCGGGAGAATTTTGTGATAGAGACCGTATCGGTTACCAGCAGCATCCTGAATTTTCCACCCCGAACTATCCGGATCAGATTTAAAAATGAGTTACATGATTTGGCCGTAGGCGAAAATCAATCCATACTGCAGGCCGCCCTGCAAAACAACGTACAGCTACCCTATAGTTGTCGAAACGGGGTATGCTCCACCTGTACTGCCAGGTGTACCAGTGGTAAAATTGAAATGGTAAAAAACGATGTTCTTACCGATGCAGATATCGCCGAAGGCTGGGTACTTACCTGTACAGGTCACCCGGTAAGTGATGATGTGGTGATAGACTATTCACCATCTAACTGAAAATCAATTAGTTACCACCATGAACTTATTTCAGGATCTCACAGGATAGGCCAGTGGCATGTCATTTGTGAATCGACGTTTAGCCAATAATATTTATACAAAAAACATGGTTTACACTTTTTCCTGGAAATAAAATACAAATAATTGATTATCAATAATTTACATCCATGTTAACCATAAAAAGTGTAAACCATGTAAACCCAACTTTTTGTCAATTGAGTCAACCCAACCAAAGGCTATACGTTAATTTGTGGTTGATATGCCAGAACCATATTGTACACCGCGCTTATGGGGTGCCGAAACAAGTTCGGCATGACCATGAATGTTATGCCAAATGCTGTTTATGTACCCTGCGATGCACTACTTCTTTTACCTTTTTTGATTTGGATTTTTTGCGTTTCCCCAGCCAGATAATAAATCCGGTTATGGGTAATGAAGCGCAGATTAAACTGACCAAAAACGCGATGATCTTGGTAGTTAGGCCACCTATTTGCCCAACATGTAGATCATAATTCATGTTGTTCATCTTCATGCCCGGGCTTTTTTTATCATGCGGGGTTTGTTTTAGGAGTTTGCCTGTATATTTTTCAAAAATAAACTCATCACTTTTATAATAATGCAGGGTTTGGGCATAGGCATTGATACCAATAGTTCCGGCTGCAGAAGCATCTTCATTAATAGAAAACATCTCCGCTTTGGGCGAACGTGCCTGTGCCATTGCAAATACCTGGTCAATGACCGGTTTACCGTTTACTTTGCTCTTCAAGAGCGAGTCGGACTTAAGTACTTCTTTTTCTGAAGGATAGGAGCGGCCCAGGTTAGCGGTAGTATAAATACCCTCCCTAACCGATTCAAACACCATGGATAAACCGGTTATCGATAATATAAGCGCTATAGAAGTGGCGTAAAAACCCAATACATTATGCAGATCATAATTTACCCTGCGCCAGCGTCCATTCCATTTGATATTGAAACTGCGTTTACGGTCGCTTTTACGCTTGGGCCACCATAGTATTAACCCGGTGATCATAATCACCATAAATATTATAACGGATATACCCACCACCAGGCTACCTATTTTGGGAGGCAGCAACAGGTAAAGGTGTATAAACTCCACCACTATAAAAAAGTTCTTCGCAGGATTCTCTATATGGGTTACTTTACCGGTATAGGGATTGAGGTAAACATACAGCATCCCGTTTTTGGGTACGTTGACCAATATACCTGCAGGACGGTCAACCCCATAATAATACATATAGGTAGCTGTGCCGCCTTTATGGCCTTTTAGCGCTTCAGCTTTTAAAACTGATGGATCAAGAAAGGGTTTATGCTGTACTTCAACTTTGCGATAACCGCAAAAGGCATCCTGTATCTCATCCTGAAAACAGAACAAGCACCCGGTAACACTCACTATAAACACCACCAGCCCGGATATAAATCCGAGCCAGCGGTGGCAAAACAGTATGATCTTTTTAAAGGTCATATTAAAATTTATAGGCAAATG
Source organism: Mucilaginibacter lappiensis (assembly GCF_900155965.1). GTDB lineage: Bacteria > Bacteroidota > Bacteroidia > Sphingobacteriales > Sphingobacteriaceae > Mucilaginibacter > Mucilaginibacter lappiensis. Next base: position 65,482 of record NZ_FTMG01000022.1, on the reverse strand, counting down.
TTAATGCGTAACTTCTTAATTTTTGCGGATTAACCGTTGTATAGCCTATCCAGTATTTCTCGTTGGTGAGGTTATCCATTTTAAACCCTACCCTGTATTGGCTTACATCATAAAATGCTGATGCATTTAACACCGTATAAGCCGGCAACGAAAATACACCAAGGGTTCGGCTGTTTATAATTTTGTTATCGCTGGCATAGTTACCTCCAAAACCGAAGCCCAGTCCTTTTACAAGGCCTTTTGAAATACGGTAGCTAGCCCAAAAGTTAGCGCTATATGGTGATCCGGCCGTAGTTGGACGCAAACCATCTACGGTAGCATCACCAGTCTTCTCTAATTTTGAATTGTTGTAAGCAAATCCTGCAATAATATTTAAGCCTGTTATGGGGTTTGCTATTACCTCAGCTTCAATACCTCGGCTATATTGAGTTCCGTCCTGAATATATACATTAGGATTAGGACCTCCGTAAGGACGGGCTTTATCCTTTACTTTAATATCATAGTAACTTACCGTACTACTCAATTTACCGTCAAACAGATCAATTTTAACACCGCCTTCCAGTTGGTTAGCCTCTTCTGGCTTTAATGGTTTGTTATCCTCTGTTAAGCCGGTGACGTTTGTAAAACCGTTCTGATAGTTGGCAAACAAAGCCACATGATCCTTAACCGGCTGATAGATCAAACCAAATTTGGGTGAAAAAGCAGTTTGTTTATAAGCCCCGGATGTGGTATTAGTTGTTGGGTTGTAGCTGCCTTTATTATCAAAACGATCAACACGCAATGCTGCCGAAGCTATTAACTGATCGGTAATATTAAATACGTCGGAAACATAAGCACTATAGGTATTGGTTTTGAAGATAGAAAGATACGGAGACGTTGTTCCATTGGCATAAACCGCGTCCATACTCATTCCATTAAAGTTGGAGTAATCTTGATTTCCTAATACGGAAACCCTGTCAAATGCCTTACTGAAAAAATACTGGTTGGAGTTTTCCCTGAAAAAATCAAGCCCGCCAACAAACCTGTTTCTGAACTTACCGATCTTGAAATCGCCGTTAAAATTTTGCTGTATCTCGATCATGTTATCCTTACTGTTCTTGGTCGACTGATCCTCACGGGAAATGGAATCCTTTGGAAGTAAATAGAAGTAAGGGCCAAAGCCATTTGAAAAACTATTGGTAGAGCTGATATTAGTAGTTGTATTCCATTGATCGGATATTTTATATTTTACTTGTCCGAAAAAGTTGGTGCTTCTTGAGGTTTGTGTCAGGTCATCGCCATGATAGGATTGTTTATAATCCAACTTTAACTGATCGGCACTGGTATATCCTAAAGCTGCTACCGTTTGTCCATAAGGCATAAAGAAGATAGATTTACCAACATTTTTACCATAAGATAATTCCGCATCTGCAGATATCGTTAGCCTGTCGGTAACCTTATAAAGCAAACTTGGTGCTACAGCCCATGAACGGTTAAAGATATTGTTTTGAAAACTTCCTTCATTATTAAATGCGGTATTTAGGCGGAACAATACCTTTTTCTTTACATCCAAAGGAGTATTTATATCAAGCGCCACACGGTGAAAGTCATAATTACCGTCGGCAAATGAAACTTCGCCACCAAACGAGTCATAAGGAGATTTGGTTACCCGATTAATTAAGCCTCCGTAAGAAGTTAAGGTACTTCCGAATAAAGTTGCGGATGGGCCTTTGATCACTTCTATTCTTTCCAGATTAACAGCATCGATACCGGAGGTTATGTTACCTGCTATGCCATTTCGCAGCTTGGCTTGTACAATAAACCCACGTGAGTTATAATAACTGCCACCATCGCCACCGCGGCCGGTCGCTTCCCACATTTTTTGAATGCCTGGTGCATTGCGCAAAGCATCATCAACCGAGAAAAGTTGCTGCTCTTGTATTAACTGGTTAGATATGGTGGTATAAACCTGTGCGTTTTCAAGGTTGCTTAAGGGCATCTTAGCAACATCGACGCTTTTTTTGGTTTTAAACTTATTTACCTTGCTGCCACTTACGCTTACTTCTTGTAAGTTATTAGCAGCTTTGCTAACAGTAAATTGTGGTAAAGTAAGGGTTTGGCCTGCTGCCAGATCAACAGCTGTTTCCTGGCTTTTGCTGCCTACCTGTGATATAACCAGGGTATACTTGCCCTGTGGTGCCCTTACAGTAAAATCACCATCTTCATTGGTAACAGTGCCATACTTTGTACCTTTTAAAGTAACTGAAACATTTTCGGCCGGGCCGTCATTCTGAATAACAACATGACCTTTGATGGTTCCTTTTGATTGCTGAGCAATTGCAGCTGAGTTTAATAACAATATAATTGCTAAAATTGAGAGAGAGAATAGTTTGTGAAAATTAAGTCGGGGTTGGATCATTTTATTTAGACTAATTATAAATAATTCGCCAAAAATAAGACACGAAGCCTTACAATCCAAATTATTTAGAACAATTACAAATAATAAAACTCCAGATCCCGAAAATAGCTAAACCCGTTTACAGGTTTAAAACTTAAATATCCATCACCTCTTTTTTCTTTTTACTCCTCATTCGTTTGGGTACAAATTCGAGTATTTCATTTTTTAAAGCTTCGATCATTCTACGTTTTAAAAAATTACGCTGTATCACTATGCTTACCTCGCGCGCAGGTTCGGGCGATTTAAAATAGCGAACCTTGTCCAGTTGTTTCTCAGTCAACTCGGATAAAGCCAGTTCAGGTAATATGGTAGCACCATTGTTTTGATCAACCATGCGTTTCAGCGTTTCCACACTGCCGGTATTATATTCAAAGTGCAGAAAACCTTTGGTTGATTTACGCCGCTGACAAATATTTAAAACCTGCTCACGCATACAATGCCCTTCGTTAAGCACCCAAATCTCTTCCATATCAATATCTTCAGGATTGATACTTTTCTTTTTGGAGAGTTTACTGTTCTTGGATACGTAAGCTACAAAGTTCTCATAAAATACAGGAATCTCTGTCAATGAACTCTCATGGAGCGGGGTTGACAGGATACCACAATCAATCTTACCCAATTTTAATTGCTGTATTATATCTTCAGTGGTTTGCTCCCAAACTATCAGTTTAACCTGTGGATACTTCTCAATAAAGCCCTTAATGATCTTGGGTAAGATATATGGTGATACTGTAGGAATAATACCAACTCTCAATTCGCCCGATAATTCTTTTTGCCTGTCGGTAATAATCTCTTTTATCTTTTCGCTTTCCGACAGCATGATACGAGCTTGTGTAATGATCTCGATCCCTATTTCGGTGGGTGTTACCGGCTGCTTGCTCCGATCAAATAACTTCACGCCCAGGGTATCTTCCAGTTTTTGTACCTGCATACTTAATGTAGGTTGCGTAACAAAGCATTTTTCGGCTGCAATTACAAAACTCCGGTAGGTGTCAACAGCTACAATATATTCAAGTTGGGTAATAGTCATATAGAGAGATTCTATTCAAATATAACAATTATTGATTTTTTCTATTGAAATATTATGGTGAAGTTTGAATAAGAAACCCCGATAACTATGGAAACTAATAAAAAGAAACTCACCACTGCCTCTGGCAGGCCATATGCGGAAAATGAAAATTCGCAAACTGCCGGTCCACGAGGACCAATATTGTTGCAGGACTATATTCTCCATGAAAAAATGGCTCATTTTAACCGCGAGCGCATTCCTGAGCGCGTGGTACATGCTAAAGGGTCAGGTGCTTATGGAACGCTAACCATAACCCATGATATTTCAAAATACACTCGTGCCAAAGTATTTAACCAAATAGGGAAACAAACAAAATTATTCTTACGTTTTTCGACTGTTGGTGGCGAAAAAGGTTCGGCTGATACCGAACGTGATCCACGTGGATTTGCTGTTAAATTTTACACAGAAGACGGTAACTGGGATCTTGTTGGTAACAATACGCCCGTATTTTTCATAAAAGACCCTAAGAAATTTGGCGATTTTATTCATACCCAAAAACGCGACCCATACACTAATTGCAAAAGCGCCACCATGATGTGGGATTTTTGGTCGTTAAATCCGGAAAGCCTGCACCAGGTAACTATCCTGATGAGCGACAGGGGTACTCCGTATGGCTATCGGCACATGGATGGGTTTGGCAGTCATACCTTCTCCTTCATCAATGCTAAAAATGAAAGATTCTGGATAAAATTCCACTTTAAAACGCAACAAGGTATTAAAAACTTTACAGATGCCGAAGCTGTAGAAATGAAGGGTAAAAACCCCGACTTTGCTCAACATGACCTGCTAAAAGCTATTGATAATGGCAATTTCCCAAAATGGGATATGAAAATACAAGTAATGCCAGAAGCTGACGCCGCCAAATATCATATCAACCCATTTGACTTAACCAAAGTATGGCCTCACGCCGACTATCCATTGATTGATGTGGGTGTAATGGAATTAAACGAAAACCCAGATAATTATTTTGCCCATGTTGAGCAGGCTGCTTTTGCTCCGGCACACTTAATTGATGGAGTTGGTTACTCGCCCGATAAAATGTTACAAGGCCGTATCCTTTCTTATCCAGATGCACACCGCTATCGCCTGGGCGGTAACTATGAACAGATCCCGGTTAACAAATGTCCGTTTATGGTAAACAATTATCAGCGGGATGGTCAAATGCGTGTTGATGGCAATGGAGGTTCAGGTCCTAACTATTTCCCAAACAGTTTTGATGAAATTGAAGCGGATCAAACGTACAAAGAACCGGCCTGGGATTTTGGCAACTCTGTAGGTGACTGGTATGATCGTAACGGAGAAGGGGAAAACGATCATTATACTCAGCCAGGTAATTTATATCGCTTAATGGATGCGCAGGCGAAACATGACCTGATCAATAACCTTGTAGGTTCTATGAGTGGCATTGACGGACCTAAAAAAGATCAAATCGTTAACCGCCAGCTGTGTCATTGGTTCAGGGCAGATATCAATTTAGGAATGGCTATTGCCAAAGGTCTTGAGCTTGATCTGGCCGAAACCATGAAACAAATGCCGGCTTAGGTATAGTTGGCAGTCAGCAGCTTGCAGAATTAAATACAAAAAAGCGATGGTATTAACCCATCGCTTTTTTTGATAAACTGCAAATTGTCCATCGCAGGCTGCAAACTGTACTACTCTACCGTAACAGACTTAGCCAGGTTACGAGGCTGATCAACATTACAGCCCCGCATTACAGCAATGTGGTAGGCCAATAGCTGTAGCGGTATAGTAGCTACCAGCGGCACAAATGCTTCATTGGTTTGTGGTATCTCAATTACATAATCGGCCATATTCCTCACCTCGGTATCTCCTTCGGTAACAATAGCTATAACGTGACCCTTACGGGCCTTTACTTCTTGAATGTTACTGATTACTTTTTCGTAAGATGAATGCTGGGTGGCAATAAACACCACAGGCATATCGTCATCAATTAAGGCAATTGGGCCGTGTTTCATTTCGGCAGCCGGATAACCTTCGGCATGTATATAAGATATTTCCTTAAGCTTTAAAGCACCTTCTAACGCTACGGGGAAGGAGCTCCCTCTGCCCAGGAACAGACAATTGGTTGAATCTTTGAATTTCGCAGCTATTTCCTTTACCCGTTCATTTGATTTTAATGCTTTTTCTACCAATTGCGGAACCTCGTTCAGTTCTGTTAGATATTCCACCAGCTTGCTTTGTGTTATGGTACCTCTTTGTTGTGCTATGTAAAATGCCATTAGCGTTAATACGCTTACCTGTGCAGTAAAAGCCTTTGTAGAAGCTACACCAATTTCGGGCCCGGCATGTGTGTAAACTCCAGCATGGGTAATACGCGGAATAGACGCGCCTACCACATTGCAAACACCAAATATGGTAGCACCTTTTTCCTTTGCTAGTTCTATAGCAGCCATGGTATCGGCTGTTTCACCCGATTGTGAAATCGCTATCACCAAATCTTTTTCCGTAATGATGGGGTTCCGATACCTGAACTCTGACGCATATTCCACCTCAACCGGAACACGGGCGTACTCCTCAATGAGATATTCACCTACCAACCCGGCATGCCAAGAAGTACCACAGGCTATTATAATGATACGATCGACGTTCTTCAGCTTCTCAGCATACTCCTTAATACCACCCAGTTGTACTTTACCCTGTTGTGGATAGATACGACCACGCAGACAATCACGAATAGACCGGGGTTGCTCATATATCTCTTTAAGCATGAAGTGATCATACCCTCCCTTTTCAAGCGTCTCCAGCTTCAGATCGAGTTCCTGTATATATGGTGTCTGAACTGAGTTATCAATATTTTTGATCAGCAGGTTTTCCCGATTGATGTAAGCTATTTCATTATCATTTAAATAGATCACATTTTTGGTGTATTCTACAATTGGTGTAGCATCTGAGGCTATAAAGTATTCGCCTTTACCTACGCCTATCACCATCGGGCTCCCTTTACGGGCGGCTATTAACTGATCTGGTTCATCGGCGCTCATGATCACAATAGCATAAGCCCCTATTACCTTGTTTAAAGCAACCCGCACGGCTTCTCGTAATTCAAGGCCACCCTGCAGCTGTATATCCTCTATCAAATGAATCAGTACTTCGGTGTCCGTATCGCTTTTAAAAGTATGCCCTTTGGCAAGCAAAGTTTCTTTTATAACACCATAGTTTTCGATAATGCCATTATGAATGATGGTTAATTTGCGATTTCCTGATGAATGGGGGTGTGAGTTACGGTCGTTTGGTTCACCATGCGTGGCCCAACGGGTATGCCCCATACCAATTGATCCTTTCAAATCAATATCTTTAACAAACTTTTCAAGGTCATCAACCTTTCCTGCCTTTTTGTAAACTTTCAGTTCCTGATCAAGTAAAGCAATACCGGCACTGTCATAACCCCGATATTCTAAACGATGAAGCCCTTTTATAATAATGGGATAAGCATCCCGGTAACCTATATAACCAACAATTCCGCACATAATAAATTTAATAAAGTGTAAATGGAGCAAAAATAATTAGCTATATAACATAAATGGCAGCTTATTATTTTGTTTTTTTCACAAATGGAAAGAGTTTTTCCCTACTTCAAAACAAATTTTAAAAAGTAGAAATAGCTTAAACAAAAAATCCCCTTAACGGGGATTCTTTTATTAATATGTGCTTTTATTTACTTCCGTATCCGGGTGTAAATAATGTTTAGCTTGATCTTATAAGGTGAGCTTTTATCACTACCAACCGCAACTGTACGGGCTGCAACTTGCACGCTCGGCGAAATACTGGTTGTTCCAACGCTGCTGCCACTTACAGTGGTAACCTCGGTGGTATCAATCGGGGCGATAAAAGTTCCATAGTCTACCGTCTTTTTACGTATCAGATCCTGAACATAGGCTGTCACTAAAAAATGATATTCCTTTTTAGTTTTATCATACCTGCCTCCAAATGCCGATATTTGATTACGTCCGTCGCTCGGTGAAGCATCCTGAATATACGTTCGCTGATGAGCTATATCTAACTGGTACATGGTTAACTTGGGCAATGGCGCATATGGTATACCTGAGTTAGGTTGAGGTGTAATTACCAACTCGGCCCGGTTCAACACAATAGAATCCGGATTAAATTTGTTAAGATCTGGAAAACTTACTTTAGCCCTTAGTCCCGCCAGTCCTTGCAAATAAACTGTGTTTTGTGAATTTACTTTATCTGCTAATAATGCCTGGATGGTTGTAGTATATGTATATGTTATCGCCGCGCTATGTGATACAAAAGGTAATGACACTGTGGCGGTGTCAATCGTTGTACCATTAACTGTTTTATAAAACACATCTAACCTAGAAGAGTCAAGTGCTAATTGTAAAATACCACCTACGTTATTCGCTTGTCCTTTATCCAATGTTATGTATAGCCCTTTTACCGCATTTTGGAAAAGCAATGTAGAAGCTAACTGCGAGCCGTTTGCATTAAATAGGTTATTATATATAAATGCTTTACTAAATGGGATACGCACCTGCGGACCTACCTTTTGTATGGTATCTACTTTACCCGTTCTGATATTGGCAATAGTTACGCTATCATGAGTACGTGCAGTAAACGTTTTTGTTCCCCACACAGTTCCCGTATTCACCTGCCAGCGTTTTGTATTATAATAAGTCTGGACACCTGCTTTTTCTGCTAACTGATAAACATTTGCTGTATAACGTGTAGCAACCGAATCGCCATAAAAACCATTAGCATATCTTAATACAAGCACAGCGGAATCTATAGTTAACGTACCTGCAGGTACTGTATATGCCGCATCGTTCGGTAACGATATACCAAGAGCCACATTTGAAACAGTGGTACCAAATGCAGGATCAGTAAAGTTACCAAGCGGTGTTTTTGCAAGTCCGGACGTAACTGCAGTAGAATCGAATTCTGTGCGGATAATGATATTGCTATCCACTACCAGGGCACCATTGATCTGGTTGGTTGGATCGATACCTAAACCAATTCCATCCTGCCGTTTACAACTATTAAAAATAAAAAGACTTATTAACAAGGTCAATAAGTCTAATCTTAAAAATTTCATATATAATATTAAAGATTAAGCAACATGCACCAATTCGTCGTTGGTAATTTCGTCGTAAAAATTGTAATAATTTTCGAAATCTGCGGTAGAATCAAATTCTAAAACCGATTTATTGCTGTTTTTAACATTATTTAACACATCTGCATCTATATTCTCACTGCCTAAAACAATTCCGTCAGAGTACTGAATGGCTCCTGCGTACAATGCAGAATTAGAGCCTTCTTTATAGGCTTCAACATGATGTTCGGTCATGTTACTCATTACCGCTTTCTGTGCGAAATCGGCGTCTAATTTCTCTTTAAAATCATTTTCGTAAATGGAGTAAATAATTTTAGAGTTTTTAAATGTCGGATCGTCTTTATAAGTGGTTTTCAAGTAAGCAGGAACCAATGCGCTTAACCAGCCGTGGCAATGGATAATATCCGGAGCCCAGCCCAGTTTTTTTACTGTTTCCAATGCACCTTTACAAAAGAAGATCATTCTTTCGTCGTTATCAGCGTAAAACTTACCGTCTTTATCACCAAACACATGTTTACGCTGAAAATATTCCTCATTATCTAAAAAATACACCTGCATACGCGCCGCCGGGATAGATGCTACTTTAATGATCAACGGGTTATCATTATCGTTGATAATGATGTTCATTCCCGATAAACGGATCACTTCATGAAGTCTATTCCTGCGCTCATTGATATTGCCAAAACGCGGCATAAGGATACGGATCTCGTAACCTTTCTCCTGCACAGCCTGCGGAAGTTGGCGTGTTATTTCAGCAATTTTTGTGAGTTCGAGAAAGGGAGACATTTCATGAGTTATAAACAAAAGCTTAGATTTACCCATCACTTAATCAGTATTAAATATGTAAAGAAGTCAAAAAATTTGAGTCTGCAAATATAAGCATTATTATATGAACTGTCAACGAATTACGCAAGTAACTTTTGGTATTTTTTAGACAAATGTACACCTTTACCAAAATTTGTAATAACTTTTCCATTGAAAATATTTACCACCAAAAATGAAATAGCTCAGTATTTTACCTCCAAACAGGGCAAAATAGTGGGTTTTGTTCCAACCATGGGCGCTCTACACCAAGGCCATATATCATTAATCAAACAAGCACAGCAAAATAGCGACGAAGTAGTTTGCAGCATCTTTGTAAACCCTACCCAGTTTAACGACCCAAAAGATCTTGAAAAATATCCTCGCCCCATAGCTGCAGATATAGCGATGCTTGAACAATCCGGCTGTGATGTTCTATTTAATCCAACCGTTAGTGAAATATATGATGATAATGAGAAATGGCATTTAGATATAGGCGATCTGGAGCATTTACTGGAGGGTAAGTTCAGACCAGGGCATTACCAGGGCGTTACTCAGGTGGTTTCTAAATTGTTTAATATTGTTAAACCCGATCTAGCCTTTTTCGGTCAGAAAGATTATCAGCAGTTCCTGGTTGTGAGTAAAATGGTTGATCTGTTGCATATGCCAGTCCAAATGGTGATGTGCCCTATTCAACGCGAAACTGATGGATTGGCCATGAGTTCAAGAAATATTCACTTAACCCCTTATGACCGTGAACACGCCCTTATATTATCAAAAACATTAAACTGGGTTAAAACTAATTTTGATGCGGGTACTATTCCGGCAATAAAACAACAGGCCGAAGCCATGATCAGTAATGAACCAGGGATTGAGTTGGAATACTTCGAGATAGTTAACGGAAAAACTCTATCTACCGCAACCGTAGACACTCAAAATATTGTTGCGCTTGTTGCCGTCCGTGCGGGCAAAACAAGATTGATAGACAACATGTTGATTGGGGGATAGTTGATTAGTTCACTGGTTTATTGGTTCATTAGTTTATCACCCCATATTACTGTAATTAAATATTGCAATGCCAAGACTAATGAACCAATAAACCAATGAACCAATAGACTAAATTATTCCTAACTTTGCGCTATGATTATTGAAATATTAAAGTCCAAACTTCACCGGGTTAAGGTAACGCAAGCCGAACTGAATTACGTGGGCAGTATTACAATTGACGAAGATTTGATCGAGGCCGCCAATATTATACCTAACGAAAAGGTGCAGATTGTAAATAATAATAACGGTGCACGCTTTGAAACTTACGTAATAAAGGGCGAACGCGGTAGCGGTACTGTTTGCCTAAACGGAGCTACTGCACGGTTGGCCCAGGTTGGCGATATTGTGATCATTATGTCATACGCTTACATGGAAGCCGAAGAGGCCCGCTCTTACGAACCTATATTGATATTCCCTGATTCCGATAATAAGCTTATCAAGTAACTCTAATATCTCAAAGATATTTTTCTTCTATACCTTACTGCTTAAAGCGGACGTGTGTATTATTACACATTTTTCCGCTTTTAAGACGCGCATCTTTTTCCAACTATAAACGTATGGGTAGATAGTGCTCGATATTACCTATTAATTAAATTTTATTAATGTAAACATGACATTAATAAAATTTAATTAATACCTTTATAAAGCAACCATGGCAATCCTTTGCTTTTGCTGCGAAAAGATCTGAAATTCTACTACTATAATGTTAGTCAGTAAATTCAAATCTTACCAATTTGAACCAATTAAACTTAAATCTTATACTATGAAACAGGTGTGTTTTATTCCCTCTGCTTTGCGGCAGAACCGGCGAAAGCTGCTCACTACATTATTCAGTATCCTATTACTCTTTACTACACAAGTTACATTTGCCCAAATTACCTGGACCGAAGCTGAATCGGGCACCATATCTAATGGTGCGGCGATACAAGCAAATAGCAGCAGCTCAGGCGGGCAGCAAGTGGGTAATCTCGGGGGGCCATCAAACGGAACGCTTGCTATTCCGGTTAATGTGACAACTGCAGGTCAATATACCTTATCCGTAAATTACCTGACCGCCGACCCTCGTAATTTATTTATAACCGTAAACAATGATTCCTCCGTAATAGTAGCCTGTAATTCGGGGAGCTGGAGCACTGTGGCAACCACTACCCTAGTTATTAATCTGCAGGCCGGCACTAATACTATAAAATTAAATAACAACTCGTTGCAATGGGCTCCAAATGTAGACCGGATAGGCATCGCTCCTATATTTTACGAAGCCGAAGCCGGCACGTTAGCAGGTGGGGCCAATATACAATCTTGCTCATCCTGTTCAGGCACGTCAATGGTGGGCAACCTGGGTACAGGCTCGGTAACCAACACGGTTAATGTAAGCACCGCTGGTAATTATATATTGACTGTTTACTACGCAACCCAGGATCCTCGCTCATTCTTTGTATCGGTAAATAACGCAGCGGCAACAGAGTTAGCCTGCGTTCCATCCGGCGGCTGGACTACCGTGGCAACAGCAACCCTAACCGTAGCGTTAAATGCTGGTAATAATACTATTACCTTAAACAATCCCGGATGGTATGCTCCTAATGCTGATAAATTAAGCTTAGCAACAATACCGGCGACTACAAAAAACATAAGCTTTGCGCCCAACAGCCGCATTGAATATGATCTAACCTCTGGTAAATACAATGTTTATTTTAATGGTACCAAGGTTATTACCGATGCTTATGCCACGGCGCAATCAAACAATCTGTATTCAAGCCTTAATTATAGCACTCGTACGTATAGCTCAACACCCGTTTCCGATGGCTTAGGTTCAGGAACCAAACATATTATCTCCTTATCTGGCAGCGGCCTGATACCCATGCAACAGGTATTTTATGTATATAATAACCGAAGTTATTTTTATACAGAGGTTTTACTGAATGGTACGGGTTCCAATTGTTATGGCATGACTCCCCTGGCATCCAACAATGTTGTTTTACCCGTAAGCGGAGACAATCGAGTATTAAATGTCCCGTTTGATAATGACACGTTCATTTCATACAATGCTGCATCTTTAAGCAGTTCGGTAAATACTACAAGTTCAGAAGTTAGCGCTCTATATGATAATAACAGCCGCAATGGCCTGGTATTAGGTTCCATTGAACACAAGGACTGGAAATCTGGAGTACAAATGGTAGGTTCAGGCAGCAACACCTTGTCGCAATTAAATCTTTTCGGAGGTTTTACCAATGTTAATATTACGCGTGACGCCAGAGGGCATGGCTGGGTGGGTGTCGGTGCAACTACCTGTAAATCGCCCAAAATGATGGTAGGCTTTTTTAGTGATTGGCGCGATGGCATGGAAGAATACGGAAAATCAAACCGGATAGCCGAGCCACCATACATTTTTAACTGGACCTTACCTACACCATTCGGCTGGAATAGCTGGGGAGCGATACAAAGCAATCTGAACCTCACTAATGCCAAAGGTGTGGTTGATTTTTTCGCCAACAACCTAACCGGTTTTCGTAATGGAAACACTGCTTATATTGACCTTGACTCCTACTGGGACAACCTGAACGATGGTGAACTGAAACAATTTGCAGATTATGCTAAAAGCAAAGGATTAACACCAGGTGTTTATTGGGCACCATTTGTTGATTGGGGTAAAACCAGTCGTACGGTGGAAGGCAGCACTTATAACTATACTGATATCTGGGCAAAGGAAAACGGCGCTTACCACGATCTGGATGGTACTCGAGCCTTAGATCCCACCCATCCCGGCACCAAACAACGCATCGCTTATATGATCGGTCGCTTTAAAACAGCGGGCTTTCAAATGATCAAAATTGATTTCCTGGGGCACGCAGCCATCGAGGCTGATAGTTATTATGACGGCAATGTACATACTGGTATGCAAGCCTATCGGCAGGGGATGGAGTATCTCATTGATCAGCTTGCCGGGCAGATGTTGGTATATGCGGCCATTTCGCCTAACCTGGCAACTGCACGTTATGCACACATGCGCAGGATAGCCTGCGACGCTTATTCGTCCATCAACGATGCAAAATATACGCTTAACAGCACCAACTACGGCTGGTGGCAAACCTATATGTACAATTACATTGATGCAGATCACGAGGTTTTAGCCACTGAAACGCTCGGAACCAATCATGTACGGGTAGCTTCTGGAGTCATTACAGGAACCGTAATTACCGGCGATAACTACTCAACAACCGGACAATGGACAGGCAGGGCGCAAACCTTTTTTCAGAACCAGGATGTATTGGATATTGCCCGCAATGGAGTTGCTTTCAGAGCTGTCGACGGCAACACCGGCACCGGGACAAGTGAGCTATTTGCCCGTGGTATTGGTAATTATTTATACCTGGCAGCATTTAATTATGGTACCAGCAGCAAATCATACACAGTAAACTTCAGTCGTATTGGCCTGCCCAATGGCACCTATGCTATGAAGGAATTATATGCCGGCACTACATCAAACATCAGCAACAATTCCATGAGCTTTACCCTTGGTGCTGCCGATGCCGCCATTTATCGTATTACCGTTGGTGCGGGGACTGTAGCGGATGTAAAAAACAATCAGGTTATCCCTGTTAAAGCTCAACCAACATCAAAGCTCACGTATTATCCAAACCCGACAACTTCTGTATTGCATTTGGATAATTCCATTGAAATATCGGCTCTGCAACTTACCGAATTTGGGACCGGGCATACAGTTAAAAAATTCTCAAATATTAATAATACACATTATGAGTTGGACCTTAACGGCTTATCGCCTGGTTATTATGTTATCAACATAACCGATAGCAAAGGCAAAACCAAAGGTTACAAAATTTATAAATATTAATCGTTCTAGGGGGCTTGCTTATAGGCAAGTTCCCTAGATAATCTTTTGTTTAATGATTTGGGCTGCCAGGTAGATTATAGGTTTTTCATTAGCCAATTAATTACGAGGATCAGCACCAATGCCGAGCGATAGTTTCAAGCTTACATCCACATCACCAGCTTTACGTAATTTGTAAACCATCCGGATACGCACATTGGGCTGCCTAACCAACTCATCAAGAAAATGTGAGTTATCAATATCCAGGACAATACTGTTACCTGAAGTAGCAGCAATATCCTTACGTATTGCTACCATCACCTCATCACTCCCATCGGCTTTGGCCATATATACCCGTAATGAAGCTATATTACCAATGTTATAATTTGCTGGGTCCTTTGATTCCAATTTAGCCGATACTATACGCACCTCGCTTATTTTGCCTGCATTATTACCATCCTTGGTAAAGTCCTGATCAAAGCTGTTAGCAGTGCTTATAGCCGTATGGGGCTCACCTACACTTGCTGACGCCGGGATTACCATATTGGCTGTATAGGGGAACGTACCTTTTACAACACGTTGCATCATAGCACAGCTGCTTAAAAATAAAATTGAAGCAAGCAAAATAAATGTAAGTTTCTTCATCATTTTAATTCAGATGGTTGACCGGTAAGCTACGGATAAAAGTCCGGTGATTCTCTTATGAGGATCTCGACTTAAAGTTCGGTATAATTTACCTTAAAAGCAGGTAAAAACACAATATATAAAGGTTTTGGACTGGTTTATCGCAACAATATTTAAAAATACATTTTTTGCATTTAAAAACACATTTTAGTGCACGAAAAGCAACGTAAAATCAGGTTATGGAAGCTTTCTGAAATTTTGTAAAAAAATAGCAAAAAAAGTTTAACAAAAGCATATCTTTGCACCCCGACACTGAGGTCGGGATTTCTCGCCTTCAGTGCATAGGAAAAATCGTTTACGGGCCTTAAAAGCCTTTAACTTTTGACTTAGAACTTTTGACTTAAAAAAAGCCCTATGCCCAAAGATAATTCCATCAAATCTGTTCTCATTATTGGCTCCGGCCCTATTATTATCGGCCAGGCCTGCGAATTTGATTACGCCGGCTCACAAGCCGCCCTTTCCCTGAAAGACGAAGGTATCACCGTATCCATCATCAACAGTAACCCTGCCACTATCATGACAGATAAGGTTATTGCCGATCATGTGTACCTGCTGCCGCTTGAACCTGAAAGTATTGAGAAAATACTACAGGAACAGCAGATTGACGCAGTACTGCCTACCATGGGTGGCCAAACCGCGCTTAACCTTTGTATTAGTGTTGCCGAGCTCGGAATTTGGGAAAAATATGGTGTTAAAATTGTTGGTGTTGACCTAGCCGCAATAGAAAAAACCGAAAATCGCGAAGCTTTTCGCCAATTGATGGTTGATATTGGTGTAGGTGTTGCTACTTCCAAAATTGCCAACTCTTTCCTGGAAGGTAAAGAAGCAGCTCAGGAGATCGGCTTCCCACTGGTTATTCGTCCAAGCTATACGTTGGGTGGGAAAGGCGCCGGTTTTGTACACAAAAAAGAAGACTTTGATGCCGCTTTAAGCCGTGGCCTACAGGCCTCACCATCGCACGAGGTTTTGGTGGAGCAGGCTGTTATAGGCTGGAAAGAATATGAGCTGGAGCTACTGCGTGATAACAACGATAACGTGATCATCATTTGCTCTATCGAAAATTTTGACCCGATGGGTATCCATACCGGCGACTCGATCACCGTGGCCCCGGCCATGACCCTGAGCGATCGCTGTTACCAGGATATGCGTAACCAGGCCATCCGCATGATGCGCGCCATTGGTAATTTTGCAGGCGGTTGTAACGTACAGTTTTCGGTTAACCCTGCCGATGAATCTATCATCGCCATTGAAATTAACCCGCGCGTTTCCCGCTCATCTGCCCTGGCATCAAAAGCAACCGGTTACCCGATTGCTAAAATTGCCGCCAAACTGGCCATAGGTTATAATCTTGACGAAATTGAAAATCAGATCACTAAAACCACCTCAGCTTATTTTGAGCCTACGCTGGATTATGTGATCGTTAAGATACCTCGCTGGAACTTTGATAAATTTAAAGGAGCCAACCGCGAGCTGGGCCTGCAAATGAAATCAGTAGGTGAAGTAATGGGCATTGGCCGCAGCTTTATTGAAGCCTTGCAGAAAGCCTGTCAGAGCTTAGAGATCGGTCGTGCCGGCTTAGGTGCTGATGGTCGTCAGAGCCGCAACCTGGAGGAGATCATGCACAGCCTGGAGCATCCAAGCTGGGACAGATTATTCCACGTATATGATGCGTTGAGTTTAGGTGTTCCGATTGAATCGGTTAGGAAAGTTACCAAAATTGATCGCTGGTTTCTGAATCAGATCATGGACGTGGTGAACCTGGAAAACGAATTGCGCCGCTATTCATTAACAAACATCCCTGAGGAATTCTTGTATACGCTGAAACAAAAAGGGTTCTCGGATACTCAAATTGCCTACATACTGGGCAATGTGACCGAAGAGGATGTTTACCAACGCCGCAAAGCCTTAGGCATTAACCGCGTTTACAAAATGGTTGATACCTGCGCTGCCGAGTTTCCGGCCAAAACACCTTACTACTACTCTACTTACGAAGGCGAGAACGAATCAATATCGTCTGACAAAAAGAAAATAATTGTTTTAGGATCGGGCCCTAACCGCATTGGCCAGGGTATCGAATTTGATTACAGCTGTGTGCACGGATTACTTGCAGCCAAAGAATCGGGTTTTGAAGCTATCATGGTAAACTGTAACCCTGAAACTGTTTCGACCGACTTTAACATGGCCGATAAGCTTTATTTTGAGCCGGTATACTGGGAGCATGTACGCGAGATCATCGAGCTGGAAAAACCTTATGGTGTAATTGTTCAGCTTGGCGGGCAAACCGCTTTAAAAATGGCCGAGAAAATGCACGAACACGGCATTAAGATCATCGGTACTTCTTTTAATGATATGGACATTGCCGAAGATCGCGGCCGCTTCTCAGACCTGCTGAAAGAACTTGAAATCCCTTACCCTAAATATGGTGTTGCCGAAAGTGCAGAAGAAGCCCTTGAAGTAGCCCACCATGTTGGTTACCCGGTGTTGGTGCGCCCAAGCTATGTATTAGGCGGCCAGGGAATGAGCATTGTGATCAACGATGAAGACCTGGAAAAAGCGGTTGTTAGCTTATTGAAGAACCTTCCTGGAAACCGTGTACTGATTGACCATTTCCTTGATCGTGCTGCCGAAGCCGAAACTGACTCGATCAGCGATGGTGACGATGTGCACATTATAGGTATGATGGAGCATATTGAGCCTGCGGGTATCCACTCTGGCGATTCATTCTCGGTATTACCACCGTTTGACCTGTCAGACAACGTGATCAGCTTGATGGAGGAATACACTATAAAAATAGCCAAGGCCTTAAACGTACGCGGCTTACTGAACATCCAGTTCGCGGTTAAGAACGATCAGGTATATGTGATTGAAGCTAACCCACGCGCCTCACGTACTGTACCATTCATTGCCAAAGCTTACGACGTACCTTACATTAATATAGCCGCCAAAGTAATGCTTGGTGTTAACAAGCTTAAAGATTTCACTATCGAACGCAAACTTTGGGGTTATGCTATCAAAGAACCGGTGTTCTCTTTCGATAAATTCCCTGAAGTAACCAAGGAACTGGGCCCCGAAATGAAATCAACCGGCGAGGCTATCCGTTTTATCCCTAACCTTCAGGATCCTTATTTCAGACATTTGTACAAAGAGAAATCAATGTACCTGAGCAAATAAAATAATTAAAACATTAGATTGCACTCGCAGTTTAATTACCGATAACATTTCCCTGTAGCCCCCTGGCTGCAGGGAAATTATTGTTGAACTAAGTTAGTATAGATTGAAAGTTAATTCGAATAGTACGCAGGCATTCAACCTTAATAATGTTGATCCTGAGGAGATAAGTGATGTTCTTGTAAAAATTGAAAGATCCTTTAATATCCGTTTAGACGACACATCATGTAAGGATGTAAAAACCTTCGGCAAACTTTGTGATATTGTTGTGGAGAAGGTAAAACAAACCAATAACGATAGCTGTACCACTCAGCATGCATTTTATAAAATACGCAATGCCATTAACTCCGCTATTTCGCCCCCAAAAGAGTTAATAAAACCGCAAACCAAACTAGCAGATATTTTCCCGAGGGATACCCGTTTACAGGTAATTGCCGAGATTGAACGCGAAATGGGTTTCAAGATTAATCTTTTACAACCTAAACAGGGCATTATAGGCACATTCGTATTTGTACTTTTGGCATCGGCAGTAGGTTTCTTTTATCAGCCGGTAATGGCTCTTATTGGAGTAATTGTTGCCATAACAGGCTTAATGCTAGCCGGCAAATTCGGAAAGGAACTTAAAGTAAAAACCCTGGGCGATCTGGCCGAGAAAGTGGCCCGCGAACATTATATCAAATGCCGTCGGGATGCCTCAACCGTTAATCGCAACGAGATATCGCAAAAAGTAAAAGAACTATTTACAGCCGATCTATATCTGGAACCATCGGTATTAACCCGCGACGCTAAGTTTTAATTAGCATCAAATAATCTCTTTAAAATAAAAGGGAATCCATGATGTATGGATTCCCTTTTATTTTAAGGGGCTATTCAAAATTCTCCTTTCAGAGGCTTATTTTGTTAAAAAGTGGGTTAACATGGTTTACACTTTTTCATGGTCAACATGCACATATCTAATTGGTAATTAATCATTTATATCATTTCACATGGCATATTAGACTTAAAAGTGTAAACCATCAATTGCCCCTAAATAAGGGTTTATGAAGTATTAAATATCGGGCACCGAATTCCGAATAATGATTTAGATATTGGAAATTCAAAATTCATTATTCGATATTATTTCTCTTAAATTCCCCCTTTAGGGGGTTAGGGGGTTATTTATCTACCTGCAATCCTTTTACTTCAAAGGTTAGTTTCCTTTTAGCATTGGTTTTCACCTGGTGCTGTTTCTTCCCGGTAACAGTATCTCCTGCCAGATGTTGAAGATCATCGGCTATGAATTGTTTTTGGGCTACGCCTTCAATGATCACCACACGTCCGGCCATATCTGCAGGAATGTTAACATTATAATTTTTAAAATGCGCAGCTATCACTTTACCTCCGCCTGCATCTAACTCAAACCAACCACCCTTTTCGTGAATCACTCTAATCACCCGGCCTTCAATAGTAGTGCTGATCCGTGTTTTTTTTCCCATGAAGCTTTCCAGCTTTGTGGCATTCATCATGGCCTGAGTATCTGGTTTTGCGCCATAAACCATACCGTGCGGTAAAGGTGTATGCTGCTGCGCTAAAACAGCAGATGAAAGTAAAAGGGCTAGTAGAAATATGGGGAATTTCATGGTTATTGTTTATTGTATTGTAACAATTATATAGGCAAAATGTTATTCGCCCTGATCATATTACCCTTCTTCATAGTATCCTCATCAGAAAATATCTATTTAGTGGGTGTAAAGGCCATTTTTAGACTATAAAAGAGGATTTTAATGCCATCTGTTAAGATATGTTAAAACCTCTGTAGCTAAATAATATGCTGCCACGTATAGAGTTAATAAAGTGCTTAATAACATACTTACTACTTAATCTATTAACACATGAACAAAACCTTAACTAAATCCATTCTTTTTGCTACAGGCCTGCTAGCTGTTTTTTTAATCGTTACCAGCTGTAACAAAAGCTCAGGTATATCGGGCACTCCACCAACTTTAGTAACATTGGATGTAACCTCTACAGCTACCGGTACGGGTGCATATAGCGGTGGATTAATTACAACAACCTTAACCCAAAGCCTATCAGGCCTTGGAGTATGTTGGAGTACGAGCAATCAAAACCCCACCACGGCCGACTCTAAAACTACCGACACGGCTACTGTATTGAGTTATGCCAGTAAGATAACCGGCTTAACTCCTAAAACCACCTATTATTTAAGGGCATACGCCATTAGCGCTTCAGGAACTGCTTATGGTAATACCATTCAATTTACTACCAGCGCAGATCTGTCGGCCCTGGGAGGTACGGTGAGCACGGTTGCAGGCAGTGCAACTACCGGATTTTCGGACGGGACTGGTTCAAATGCGGTATTTGATAGTCCGCAGGGACTAAGTATTGACGCCTCCGGTAATATTTACGTAGCGGATTCCTTTAATAGCGCTATTCGAAAAGTTACACCATCCGGAGTAGTAACAACCGTATCTGGTAACGGGAGTATAGGTTACGTTGACGGACCGGTTGCCAGTGCTAAATTCTATGCACCGCAAAGCCTGGTGGCCGATGCTGCCGGCAATATTTATGTAGCCGATTTTGGCAACAATATGATCCGTAAAATATCTGCAAATGGTACGGTAAGTACCCTTGCGGGAAGTGGAGACGCCGGTTATGCCGATGGCACTGGCAACAAAGCAACCTTTAACAGTCCGCGGGGATTGGCGCTGGATGGGCAGGGCAACTTATATGTAGCCGATCAGGGCAATAATCTTATCCGCAAAGTTACAGCAGCAGGTGTGGTAACTACTATCGCGGGTAAAACAACAGCCGGTTATGTAGACAATGCCACAGCAACAACCGCACAATTCAACCAGCCAAATGGCATTGCATTGGATGCTCAGGGTAATATTTACGTGGCCGATTTGCAAAATTATGCCATCCGCAAGATTACAGCTGCCGGTGTTGTAACAACTGTTGTTGGCGGTCTTAAATTATCAACCCTGATCAGTAACCCGGGCGCCCTTACTTTTGATACTAAAGGAAACTTATTTATAAGCGACCAAAACGGACGTATTTTAGAGTTAACCACCAACAAGGTTTTGCTTACATTAGCAGGAAAAACAGCAACAGCAGGTTTTGTCGATGGACAAGGTGCTAATGCCTTATTTAATGCGCCACAGGGCCTGGTAGCTGATGCCAGCGGAAATATCTGGATAGCGGATAGCAACAATAACAGTATACGTAAGCTTGTTCCGCCGACAGGAATTTAAAACTTTTGGATCATTGGACTTTGAGACTATTGGACAAGGGGATTATTGGACTTTTTGGCAAGGAAACTTGAACACAAAGATAGAAAGATAAGGAATCCATTCCTTACATATAAAGGACGAAAGAACAAGGATGATATAAAATCCTTTATTCTTTCGTCCTTTATCTTTTGTCTAATAGTCCAATAATCCAACAGTCCCATAGTCCAAAAGTTATCCAAAAAGCAGACTAAATACCTCTTCAATACTGCTCACTATTTTTATTTCAATATCGTAGCGCGACAGATCCATCCGCTTTTTATCCTGCCCTGCTGATGGGAGATTATATTTGGATATAAATATCTGATTAAAGCCGAGTTTTTGAGCTTCGGCAATGCGCTGCTCTACCCGGTTTACTGCTCTTATCTCACCTGATAATCCAAGCTCACCTGCAAAACAAGTTTTAAAAGGGATGGGCATATCCTCATGTGAAGATATAATGGCCGCTGCTAAACCAAGGTCAATGGCAGGATCCTCAACCCGGATTCCGCCGGTGATATTTAAAAACACGTCCTTGGCGCCCAGCCTGAATCCACAGCGTTTTTCCAAAACAGCCAACAGCATACTCATCCGTTTGGTATCAAAACCCGTAGCGGTACGTTGTGGTGTACCGTAAGCAGACGTACTTACCAATGCCTGTGTTTCTATTAACATCGGTCTCATACCCTCCAATGTGGCAGATATGGTGATACCGCTTAAAGGTTCATCGCGTTGCGATAATAATATTTCCGATGGGTTGGATACCTCTCTTAATCCCTCGCCCAGCATTTCGTAAATACCCAATTCCGATGCCGAGCCAAACCGGTTCTTTACCGTGCGTAATATGCGGTAAACATGATGCCTGTCGCCTTCAAATTGTAAAACGGTATCAACCATATGTTCCAGTATTTTTGGCCCTGCTATCATACCGTCTTTGGTGATATGTCCAATCAGGAATACGGGTGTTGATGTCTCCTTGGCAAAGCGAAGCATTTCTGCGGTACATTCCCGCACTTGTGATACACTGCCGGGGGTAGACTCAATATGCGAAGAATGAAGCGTCTGTATAGAGTCAATCACTACCAGATCAGGCTCCAGGGCTTCTATTTGTTTAAAGATGTTTTGGGTTGATGTTTCACAAAGTACATAACATGCCGCCCTGCCCCCTGAAGGTGGATTTTCATTATGCCCGGCGCTTATAACTCCCCCTTCAGGGGGCAGAGGGGCCAATCTTTCCGCCCGCATTTTGATCTGTCGTTCACTTTCCTCGCCTGATACATAAAGCACTTTCAGATTTGGCATATTGAGCGCCAGTTGCAGCATCAGGGTTGATTTACCAATACCAGGCTCGCCCCCAATAAGCACTAAGGAACCTGCTACTATGCCACCACCCAAAACCCGGTTAAACTCCTTATCGGGTGTTTGCATACGATGTTCTTCACTAAAAGTAATATCTGCCACCTGCACCGGTTTATTGGCGCGTTGCTGGGTGTTTGAAGTAACTTTCCAGGTAGGCACGGAGGCCGTATTGCCCTTGTCAATGATTTCCTCAACAAAAGTATTCCATTGCTGACATGAAGGGCACTTGCCCAGCCACTTAGCCGACTCAAAGCCACAGCTCTGACAGAAGTACGCAATTTTGGTTTTAGCCATATCTTAGATCTGCACAATACAGATGTACAAATATGCGCATTTATCTGTTAATCCAGGATGAATATACTAATATAATTAGCAATTATTCTTTAATCTGGCATACCTAAATTATAACTTTCGCAAAAATTAATTAATTACAGAAAAACTAAATTAATCGGGAAACATAAAACTATCTTTAACCGTATCAGGCTGTGTTCTGATGCTTAATAAAAGCATATAAAATTTGGAACGCAACCGTTCATCGTACTTTTAATTATTGTAACTGAACCTTATGAATAAATTTCTATCTGTTATTATTGGGTTTGCGCTATTCTGTTTTTCAGCAAAAGCGCAGGATACAGGAAATAGTATTGAAATAAGCGGCACCTCAGGTATCAAAATTTTTTCGCCAGAAAAAAATTACCTGAGCGGTCCCTTATTTGGTGGTGAGTTGGCCTACCATTTTAATATGGCGGATAATAAAAGTGACTACATCCGGATACTAAATATTAAAAGTATTGATGCCGTATTTTCGTATCGTAATATGAGCCGTGTAATACTAAATCATGACCAGGCAACCAAAGGCCTTATTGGCGATACCTACGCTGTACTGGGCCGATTAGAGATCGGTCTGTTTAAAATAAATCGTACTGAGTTATTGTTTACCCCGGGATTTGGCTTTTTGTATGCCACGGAAACCCATGCGACCAACAATCAGAACGTTATAGTAGGCAGTCACATTAATTTAGCCACTCAGGCCGGTCTGAAGATATTTACCCCAATTACTCAAACAACTGCTATACAAGCCGGAGTGGAGATTTTTCATTACTCTAATGGTGCCGCCAAGCTGCCCAACAATGGTATAAATGCATTTGCATACACACTGGGCCTTGTACAAAAAATTAATCAGGCCGGCCCAGTAAATGATAGTGAAAAGCAACCAGAGAATAAGCACTTTTTTGAGCTTGGCGTTAATGTGGGCAGCCGGGGTTCTATATATAACGACAGAAATTTTTATAAAGCAGGTTTTTATATGGGCTATAATTACAAATTTAGCCCGGCATTGAGCATTAAATTGGGAACAGATGCAGTTTACTATAACACCGTTTTTAGTAAAACTACCAAAGGGCCAACCTTTTTGAATGATTTTCAGTCTTATGCCACCTCTTATGACCGCTGGAGGGTTGGTATTGCCGTAGGCCCTGATTTATGGCTGGGTAAGCTGGCCTTAATGACCGGCTATGGTTATTATTTACACTACAACAGTTACTACCCCACAAAAACCTACTGGACAGCCGGTTTTAAATACTTTATAACTCCTTACCTGGCACTACAGGCCAAAGGATACGTCCACAACACCGAAGCAGATTATGTTGGTTACGGTTTACTATTCAGGATTCATTGATACTCTGGCGGGAGGTATTTCATAAACCCCTGTAAACAAAATATGCAGCTATTATTTAAAATAGCTGCATACTTTGAAATCTGCATAGCTGCAAATCAATCTCTTTACAATTTTATTTCTTCGTCCTTTGACGAGAAGAAACGGAATTCTGTGATCTGGTAAGCAGGATTGCTTTTAACCTTGATCCACTGGCCATATTTAACAAACCACTTCATCTGGCGGTTGTAAATACCTTTTTTAATGTAGGCTTCAATATATGGATGCACACATAGGGTAATGCCCTTTTCGTTTTGCTCATCCAATATATAATTGAAGTTATTTTCAATATCATCCATCAGCAAAATGGTTGGCCTAATGGTACCGGTACCATTACAGGTTGGGCACACTTCACTGGTAACAATATTCATTTCAGGCCTTACCCGCTGACGGGTAATTTGAACCAAACCAAATTTACTGGGTGGTAAAATGGTATGCTTTGCCCTATCGTACTGCATTTCGGCACGTAAATAGTCAAACAGCTCCTTGCGGTTTTGAGGTTTGTGCATATCAATAAAATCGATTACCACAATACCACCCATATCGCGCAGGCGTAACTGACGGGCAATTTCTTTAGCCGCTTCTTTATTTACCTGGTAGGCATTCTCTTCCTGGTTCTCTTTACTCGCTGTGCGGTTACCGCTGTTAACGTCGATAACGTGCAATGCTTCTGTATGTTCAATTACCAGGTAAGCGCCACCAGCAAGGTTAACGGTCTTTCCAAAAGCCCCTTTGATCTGTTTATCAACACCAAAATGTTCAAATATAGGCTCCTTATGCTTATGCATACGGACTATACTTTCCATATCTGGTGATATTTCATGGATGTATGACCGAATTTCTTCGAACATACCATTATCATTCACATAAATATGCTGAAAATCGGGGTTCAATATATCCCTGAGGATAGTTGAGGTGCGCCCAATTTCGCCTAAAACCTTTTTTGATGGTTCAACAGACGGTAGCTTAGTGATGAATAATTCCCATTTAGATATCAGGTCAAGCAGGTCCTTTTGTAATTCATCAACCCCTTTGCCTTCCGATACTGTACGGATAATAACGCCAAAATGCTTTGGCTTAATGCTTTCAACAACCTTCCGTAAACGATTTCGTTCTGTATTGCTCTTTATTTTTTTGGAAATAGAGATAGCCTCCGAAAATGGCACTAATACCACATAACGGCCGGCTATTGAAAGATCAGAACTTAAACGTGGTCCTTTGGTTGATATAGGTTCCTTAGCTATTTGTACCGGTATAAGTTGGTTTTTTGATAATATCTCCGAGATCTTTCCTCCTTTATTGATATCACCTTCCAGCTTAAAGCCGTCCAAAAGCTTCGATTGGTATCCCCCGCTACGTACTTGTTTGGTTAATTTAAGCAGGCTTTGTACCTGCGGACCAAGATCAAGATAATGCAAAAAGGCATCCTTCTCGTAGCCAACGTCTACAAAGGCTGCATTTAAACTGGGCATGATCTTTTTGATACGCCCAAGGTAAATATCACCAACAGTATAATTGTTGCTGACCTGCTCTTTATGAAGTTCTACGAGTTGTTTGTCCTGTAATAATGCAATGGTAGCCCCATTTGGGGATGAATCGATAATTAATTCTTTTATCAACTGCTACTCCATTTCTTAAAACGGTAAAAACCGCATGTTAATAAGTGGGTAAAAAACACTACTAAAGTTACCTGCTTCCTAAAAAAGCAGGTAAGCTGCTTTAAAAAAAGCAGCTTATTTCTTTTTATGTCTGTTTTTTCTTAAACGCTTTTTGCGTTTGTGGGTAGCCATTTTGTGTCTTTTACGTTTTTTACCGCTCGGCATAATAATAATTTTTAATGTGTGATTAATTCTTTAATTCCTTGATATATTCATCAATGCGTTGCCCAAATACAGGATCGGGCATCATTTCTTTACATTTTTGGTAAGCTTCAATAGCTTCCTTTTTCATGCCCAGTTGTTTGTAGCTTTCGGCCAAATAAAAAGTTGGCTCTAACTCCTGTTTCTGGGCAATTAATGTTTTAAACCTGCCTACCGCTTTTTCGTACTGGCCCGATTTCATGGCGAACATCCCTAAATTCAGGTTTGCATTCCAATTGTTCGGATCCTTTTTTACTACTTCAAGCAACAAGGCTATACCTTGCATAGGGCCGGCGCCGCCATTTACATAAGCAACACCTAATCCTGTTTTACCCTCAAGGCTTTCTGGCTTTAATTTCAGGGCACTTTGAAAAGCTTCTACCGCATTAGTTACAAATGCAGGTTGCAATAAAGTGTCCTGTGTAAGTTTGTAAGCATCGTTAAAACGATTACCTGCGTTTAACCAATCTTCCGGCTTATTTTCCTTACGGGCCAAAGCCTGGTAATAAAATGCTGCCGGGGCCGGCTGGTTAACATCATCCCACTGACTGGCTAATTGCTTCTGCAATTTTTGCTCGTCGGTACCTGATGCGTTTTTTAGTTGCCCTTCAAGGTCATTTATCTTTGCTGTTAACGCCGCCCCAATTGCGGTTTTAGCAGTAGCGGATACCATATCAACCGTTACAGCAGTAGCCGCTTTGCGGTTTCCTGTCATTACGTTTGTTTTATCTGGTTTAGCCTCTTTGGGTTTTATTAAACCTTTAACGGGTAAATAGTACAAATAGCCCATAATCACAACTACGGCTGCACTAATGGCTATTTGTTTCTTATTCATGCTTATAAATTATTTGCTGGTTTTGTTACCTGTTTTAACTTTTTCAACAAAAGTTTTAGCTGGTTTAAAGCTTGGTACAAAATGCTCTGGAATAATGATGGCAGTATTTTTTGAAATATTACGAGCTGTTTTTTTCGCTCTTTTCTTTACAACAAAACTTCCGAATCCTCTTACATAAACGTTCTCGCCGCCAACCATTGAGCTTTTAACTACTTTAAAAAACGCCTCAACTGTTTCCTGCACGTCTACTTTCTCTATACCTGTCTTAGATGAGATTTCAGTTATAATTTCTGCCTTAGTCATATCTGATTTACTTTTATTTAATATATAAATACTTAACTGTTTTGGGGTTGCAAAAGTATCGCTTTATATTTTAAGAGCGAAATATTTAACAGTTTTTTTTTCGTAAGTAAGTAAAACGTACATTTCCGTTACAAATTGTAAGCTAAATCGTTAAAAATGAAAGCCAAAAGAGCGATGATCGAAAGGCTCAATACAGGGTTATATGATTAGCAATAATGCGATTTTCATTATCCCGTTTTCACATCCGGCATCCCTTTTGATCGCCGATATTTAAAACCGCCAGCCATTCGCCAATTATCTTTCACCTGCTTACTTTTACAGCCATGAATTTTACTGATGAACTGGTACAATGGTATCTTCAAAATAAACGCGACCTTCCCTGGCGTAATACTACCGATGCTTATGTAATATGGCTTTCGGAGATCATACTACAGCAAACACGGGTAGAACAGGGCTTGCCATACTTTTATCGATTTGTAGAAAGATATCCAAACGTAAGCAGTTTTGCCGCTGCCGGAGAGGACGAGGTACTTAAACTATGGCAGGGCCTGGGCTATTACTCACGTGGCCGTAACATGCTTAAAACAGCCAAATTAGTACAGGAACAATATCACGGTAAATTCCCTCAGCGCTATGATGACCTCATTAAACTAAAAGGCATAGGTGAATACACCGCTGCCGCCATTTCCTCATTCTCGGCCAATGAAGCCAAAGCCGTTGTTGATGGCAATGTTTACCGGGTACTTGCCCGTTATTTTGGCATTGATGAACCCATCAATTCAACCGGTGGTAAAAAAACATTCCAGGAGCTTGCCAATAATTTAATTAATAAGAAAACCCCTGGTTTACATAATCAGGCTATGATGGAGTTTGGCGCGATGTTATGCAAGCCTAAAAATCCGGCTTGCGGTATCTGCCCGGTACATATGAATTGCTTTGCTTTTATAAATAATGCTACCAGTATACTCCCGATTAAATTAAAGACAGTAAAAGTGCGCGAACGCTTCTTTAATTATTTTTTAGTAACCGATGGAGACTCCGTATTAATGAATAAAAGGGGCGATAAAGACATCTGGGCCAACTTATACGACCTGCCGATGGTGGAAACAGCTTCTCTTTTACCACTTCCTGAACTGATGGATAATCCCACGGTAAAGGAGATTTTCGGCAACGACATCAGGATATCAGTGGATAACCTACCTGTACAAAAGCATATTCTCACTCACCAGCGCCTTTATATCAGGTTGATCAAAATACAATCAAAGCCCATTAAATTAGACTCCAACTGGTTTTATACTACGGTTGAAAACCTGCGAAATCTGGCTTTTCCAAAACCTATAGTTATATTAATAAAAAATATTTTTAATTTATAAAAGAATTTTTCGTTATTTTATGGCATGTCTGGAATTAATAAAGTAATACTTGTAGGTCATTTAGGTAAAGATCCCGAAGTGCGCATTTTAGAAGGAGGAGTGTCTGTAACCAGTTTCCCTTTAGCTACTTCTGAAACCTTTAATAAAGATGGCCGCAAAGTTGAACAAACCGAATGGCATAATATTGTAATGTGGCGTGGTTTGGCCGATATGGCGGCTAAATTTTTACAAAAAGGTAAACTTGTTTACATAGAAGGCAAACTACGCACCCGCTCCTTTGAGGACAAAGAAGGTATTAAAAAATACACTACCGAAGTAGTTGCCGAAAACTTTACCATGCTTGGCCGTAAAAGTGATTTTGATGGCGATGTACGGTCAACGGTGAAACATGAGGATCAACTTGACTACTCAGACGGCGAAGCTAACGGTCAGCCTTATTGATATCCTATCTGTTTATCTTTAAACATAGCCTCAGACAACAATTCTGAGGCTATGTTTGCCCAACACTATTGTTTATTATAAACTATAGGAGAAGGAACACAATCGGCATTTAAAAAACAGGGAAAGCTGGTCTTTTTTGTCATTAAAAGAGAACCGAAAACCCGACTTGTCAGCACCATTAATTAATCTTCTGCAGCTTATCCTCCGTTGTAAAACTACCATCCGGGGTTGAATAACTTACCATGGCATACAACTTCAACGAATCGTTTATAATACTGTACTTGCCTTCTGTTTTAGAGCCGTATCCTAAAACTTTCTTAGTGACTGAGTCGGTGGCCAGCGTATAATACTTAAAAGTAAGGTCGCTTTTAAATTCATAATTATTCGCTGCCTTAAACTGGCCTTGTGCCCATTTTCCGACAATATTAACGTTTTTGGGTACTGTATCCTTTTTACAAGCAGAAACAACTGTTAGCAAAACAATAGTTAAAAGACCAACAGTTGAAATAAGGTTAATTGTTTTTTTCATCATGCAAGAGATTTAAGTGATTAACACTGAACATTACGCCTAAACCTATACATGTGATACAATCACTATCAAAAACTCCGTATTACCGAAAAAAGCCGGTAATACGGAGTTAAATTAACCTTTTCTATCTGCCACCAGGCGCACAATGTTCCTTTAAATACCTTGTGAACAAGGTTCTTAAATGAAGGCCTGTACCCTCACCTTCAGAAATACTGTGTGTACGGTTAGGATACGACATCAGCTCAAACTGACGGTTATATTTTACCAGTTCATTGATCAGTTCCTCGGCGTTTTTATAGTGCACGTTATCGTCGCCGGTACCATGTATGTATAGCAGGTTACCCCGCAGATTTTTAGCGTAAGTAATCGGCGATCCTTTAATAAATGCCGCACGACCTTCATCATCAACCGGTACACCCATGTAACGTTCCTGGTAAATATTATCGTAGGTCAGCTGATCACCAACGGCGGCAACAGCTATGCCCGTTTTGTAAATATCCGGGTACTGAAACATCAGGTTAAGGGTTGACGAACCGCCACCGCTCCAGCCATGAACAGCTATACGGGTTGAATCAACAAACGGCCACTTTAGTATCTCTTTGGCGGCCATAGCCTGGTCGCGGATATTGATGATACCAATATTTTTATAAATGGCCTTGCGCCAGGCTGTACCTTTCGGGGCCGGTGCGCC
This sequence comes from Mucilaginibacter lappiensis, assembly GCF_900155965.1. GTDB lineage: Bacteria > Bacteroidota > Bacteroidia > Sphingobacteriales > Sphingobacteriaceae > Mucilaginibacter > Mucilaginibacter lappiensis. Next base: position 34,988 of record NZ_FTMG01000022.1, on the reverse strand, counting down.
GCGTCCTTCAACCGACATGTAGATGTAGCCATCATCGGCCATGTTACCTACGTACAGCCTGTTCATTCCTGCCCCCCAGGTATCGGTAACCGTTTGTGCGGCAGGTTCGCCATAAACCATAAATACCACCGGATATTTTTTATGCGGATCAAAATTGGTGGGCTTTTTCATCCAGCCATCAATTTCAATGCCGTCAACCGTTTTAACCTTAAAAAACTCGGTCTTGTTTTTAGCGTTTTTGTCTATTGTAATAACGTTACCACCGATGTGTTTATGCTCAGGCAAACTCACTACCTCACTTGCCGGAGGGGTATAGCTGTTAGAGAAATTATGCAGTGCAACCTTACCATTTGGCGATATATCATAGCTATGTGTGCCCGGTTCATCAGCTGGTGAAACACGCTCCGGTTTGGCAGCGCCGGCAATTTTAATGCGATACAGGTACTTTTGCGTAGCATTATCAGGCGAAGCCATAAAGTAAATATACCCTGATGCTTCATCAATCAGGTTTATGCTGATCACATCATAATCACCTTTAGTTACCAGTGTCTCTTTACCCTCCCGGGTTACACGGGAAATGTGTTTCCAGCCATCTTTTTCGCTCACCCATAAAAACTCTTTGCCATTATTCACCCATTCCCAGCCAGCAGGATCGCCATTATTCCAGCGTTCTTTACCATCAATCCAGGCATTGCTTTTTTCCTCACGGATCAGGCTGGTGGTGCCGTTTGATACATTGCCGATAAACACCCGGCTTTCGGTTTGAGCCCTGTTCAATTGCTCCAGGATAATTTCGTTGGAATTCAATGTCCATTCCATGCGTGGTATATAGTGCTGCACAGCATCTCCGGGGGTATTTATCCAGTTGGTTTTACCTGTGGAGATATCCACAACGCCCACTTTACATGAGCTGGGATCCTGCCCGGCAACCGGGTATTCAACAGGTACCACATAAGGATAAATAGAGTCGGTAGTATTCAGCATCAGGTAGCTTTTTATTTTACTGGCATCTATTTGCCAATAGGCTATTGACTTGCTATCGGGCGACCAGCGGAAACCATCGCGGCAGCCAAATTCTTCTTCATAAGCCCAGTCAAAAGTTCCGTTGATCAGCCTGGTGCTGCCATCGGTAGTTAATTGCTTAACCGAAGCATCTGCCAGGTTTTCCACATAAATATTATGCCCGCTCACATAGGCTACCTTATTGCCATCGGGCGAAAATTTGGCAAACATCAGCGACGACTCCGGCAGGTTTTTACCCAATTGCCATAGCTTTTTAGTATTGGTATCATACACCCAGTAATCGCCCCGGGTATCATAGCGCCACACTTTTTTGGTATTGGTATTGATGAGCAATTTTTGCCCATCGGCCGATACCGAAAACCTTTTTACATTGAGTGGTGCACCTGCCTGTGGGGTAAGCATATCTTTACTTATCCACAAGGTTTTTTTGCTGGTATCGCGGGTATCCAGTATCCTGATACCATCGTCGGTGATTTTGTAATACTGGTAACCATCCTTTGTCCAATGGGTTGGCAACCGTTGTGCTTTTGCTGCGTATCCGCCCAAAATGAGCAATACAGCGGTAAGGAATAATGATCCCGAACGGAAAAATTTCATATACTGCGTGTTTTAATGAAGATTGTGGCGTTAATTTACAATTAAGTAAAGCCGTTGTAAATTTTGCATTAAATTAGCACAAATGATGTACGTAAATTATCCAGTATAATGAAAAAAATATTGCTGCCTTTTATTATTTGTATTTCTCTTTTTACAACAGCCCAGGCGCAGCATGCCGACCGCTCTAAGTTTATCAGGGACAGTCTTGACCTGTATATCAGCAAAGCTTTAACCAATTGGCGCATTCCCGGAATTGCCGTTTTCATTGTAAAAGACAATAAAATAGTACTGGTAAAAGGTTATGGTATCAAAGAACTGGGGCTGCCAAATACGGTAGATATCAACACCCTTTTTATGATCGGTAGTAACACCAAAGCCTTTACCGCCACCGCCCTGGCCATGCTGCAGGCCAATAACAAACTATCGCTTGATGATAAAGTAACCAAATATATCCCCGAGTTTAAACTGGAGAATAAATTTGCCGGCCAGGAAGCTACCGTACGCGATCTGCTATGCCATCGTCTTGGCTTCCAGACTTTTCAGGGTGACTTTACTTTTTACAATACTAACCTTACCCGTGCCCAGGTAATCGAAAAATTGGGCGAGCTTAAGGCTGTATACCCCTTCCGTACCAAGTGGGGCTATACCAATGCCGCCTTTTTAACTGCCGGCGAGATCATTCCACGGGTAACTAATAAGCCATGGGAAGTATACCTTAAAGAGGCCATTTTTGCGCCCCTGGGCATGACTAACACCCTGGCATTAACCAAAGATCTACCCAAATCACTTAACCGCACGGTAGCACATACACTGACCGACGGCCGTCTTGCACCTATACCTTATTGCCAGATAGACGGACTTGCTCCTGCCGGCGCCATCAGTTCATCGGCAAGCGACATGGGCAAATGGGTAATGGCCTTGCTCAACAACGGTAAGGTAGGCAATCGCCAGGTTATACCCCAGGCAGCTATTATGGCCACCCGCGAACCGCAGGATATTGTGGGCAGCCAATATCACTTGAACGGCGAAAATAATTTTGAGCTGTATGGCCTGGGCTGGTTTATCCAGGACTATTTTAACCACCGCCTGATTATGCATGATGGTGGCGTAAGTGGCTATTTATCTTCAGTTACCCTATCGCCGCAGGACAACCTGGGTATTGTGATACTAACCAATACCGATCAAAACCAGCTTTTTGAAGCCCTGCGCTGGGAACTATTGGATGCTTTTTTTGGCAAACCATACCATGATTACAGCGATGCCTACCTGAAAAACTATAAGACCCGTACCACCGCCGATCAGCAAACCGAACGCAAACTGCGTGATACCGTGGCTCTTGCTTTAAAACCTGCATTATCCCCAAGCTTCTACCTGGGTAAGTATACCAACAGTTTTTATGGCAGCATGACCGTAACCCAGGGCGAAAACAATGACCTGGAAATGCGTTTTGAACACCACCCAACCATGTTTGCCAAATTACAACCGCTGGGCGGCAACCGTTTTTTTGTAACTTTTTCTGATCCGGTTATGGGCAAAGCTATTTTCCCTTTTATAGTACAAAATGGTAAAGTTACCGGTGTAAAAGTTAAGGTGGCCGACTTTGTAGAACGAGGCGCTTACGATTTTAAAAAGGAGTAACAAAAATTGGGAGAAGCATCCCTTTAAAAAACTTTTTAAACCTTAAATTTTAACAATTTTTTAGTCGAAAACAGGGCAAAAACGCATCACTTTTACCCTGTTTAACTAAATTTTAACGCCATTTTAACACTTTTTAACAAATTCCTGGTGGGTTTTGAAAGGTTTAAAAAGTATTAAATAATTGATTGTCAAATAACTAAATACAAAACAATCGATTTTTGGCCTTCTATTTCCTTAACCAAAACGGCCCGGTTCTCTTTTTTACAGAAAACCGGGCCGTTTGATATATACAAATATACGCATTTAAGTCGAGAGTCTTGAGTCCCGGCTTTTGAAGTAAAATCTATTACTTTCGGCCTTTCTTTACTTAACGCTTACTTCAACATTATAAGCCGTCCCTTTATGTCTGTAGGCAACGCTGAATGTAGTATCTGTGAAACTTGCCAACTGGAATATGCTATTATTATTTTCGCCCTTTAATTGAGCGGTTATTAAAACAATACCATTTTCAACAGAAACATTTGATACAGTAAAAGGCACCTCAAGGCCATCTTGTGATACATCTGTATCGCTAGCTCCCAACTCGTATTTTCTAACTGTGGTAAACTCTGTTTTAGTACCTACCAGCTGTTTAAACTTATCATAATCAGGCAAAATATTGGAATAGCCTATACCTGTCAGGTTTGTTTCGGCCGATGAACCGCTTTGAAAATAGCCACCGTATTTGTTGCCCTCGGTACGCTGATTGGTCAGGTAAACGATATTGGCGCCAAACATGGCTGCCTGGATCTTCAGTTTACGATAGGCTCTGTCTTTTACCCGCTCCTGGCTCGAAAAAACGGTGGTCCCTTTAGCCTTGGAGCTTACATCGGTTAATTTGTACAAGCCCTTAACCTCACCTTCTACAACAGTAACAGTCACTTTGTCAAAATCCATTACGCCATTGATGGCTTTGTATGAAGTTGCTTCGGCAAAAGTCTGGACACGGCCACTTTTGAAAATTATTTTTTGTACAGTGGTTTTGTAAACCGAGTTCAGCAAATCCTCATTGGGATAGGTGTATTTAACCGCATCAGGGGTTATTTCCTTAACAACACAGGCTATTTTAGTGTTGTTGGAAACAATAGTGTCAACCTGCGCCCGGCACACTAAAGAGAATACCGCGAAAAAAATGGTTAGGGTTAATGGTTTAAACGAAGATAAAGAATGGAGCATACCGCCAGCTCTGTTGTTTAAGGTTGGGTTCATTGTGTTTAAGGTTATTTAAGTGTCTAAAAGTACATAACTATTATAAAGGGAATGTAAACAAGTGGAATAAAAATTAAGCCACAGACTTGCAGTCCATAGCATATCTGCTTTAGCGTTTGACTGCGCCCAAGCCGAAGGGTTTAACCATGCCTCTCAAGAAATAAATTACGCGAATATCCGGGAGTAGAAGGCACAAAATACCCACTCCCGATATAGGATAGGTTTAAATTGTTAAATAAGATGGTAAAAGTTTTGTATGGCTGTTAAAACTTCAAATTGGCTTTAAGCCATTGTTGTACATCTTCCTGTAGTGTAATATTAGGAGGTAGCTGATCATGTATCAGTTTTTCCATTTTATTACCGGTATTGGCAAAGCGGTAATCCCAAAGTATCATCAATTTATTGATCAGGTAAACTACCTCATTGCCCTCATCCTTTGTAAACGGCGTGGTGTCCGGCTTACCGTTTACCCGCGGATCGTTTTGGTTATATACGCTCCATTTGTAATCGGTATAATGTAAATTTCTTCTTGAAAAAAGGATCATGAGCTCAGTAATTTCTTTAAATATACATATAATAGTTCAGAAGAGGTTTAAATTGACTCCGGAAGACTCTCCCAGCCCTCGCTTCGCCCGGCAACCTTCGCTCTGCCTTCGGCGCAAAGAGGGATTAAAAAAACCTAATATCCATTGTCATCCTGAGGCACGAAGAATCTATTGACAAACTATGCATATCTGTGAATAGATGCTTCACTTCGTTCAGCATGACAAAATTTCCACGATCTTACACTTCATCCCGGGCTGAATATAATTCCCCCCTCAGCTAACAAATTCAAGCCCCGTTTTTCCCCGATTAATTTGTAATTTCAGCCCTGTATAAGCCCGTTTACATGAAAAAAATATTTCTAATTACCGTTGCAGCTTTATTAAGCACTGCCGCCATAGCGCAGGATAAACAAAAGCCTATTTATTATTCCATATCCTTTCCCAACGCTGGACATCATGAGGCCGAAATTGTGATGACCGTACCCCAGGCTCCTACGAGTTTACATTTCCGGATGAGCCGCTCGTCGGCAGGGCGCTATGCCACACATGAGTTTGGCAAAAACATCTATAATATTAAAGTAACCACGATTGATGGTACAGAAATTCCTTTTACACAAATAGAAGGCGACTTGTATGAAGTAGGTCAGCACCCCGATAATATCAAAATAAGCTATACCCTGTTTGGTAACTGGACCGACGGCACCTATGCCAGCATTGACCCTAGTCATGCCCACTTGAATATGCCCGCTGCTTTTATCTGGGTATTGGGTCAGGACAAAAGACCTGTAAAGTTTGAGTTTAACGATTTGGATAAATATGGCTGGAAGGTATCCACACAATTAAAACCCGAAGGAGCCAACGTATACAGCGCACCCAACCTGCAATATATGATGGATAGCCCTACTGAGCTGGCCAATTACAAGCTAACCAGTTGGGATGTAATCAATACCGACGGCAAAAAACAAAAAATAAATGTCACCATCCACTCAGATGACGACCAGGCCACAGTAGATAACTTTGGTAAAATGGTACAAAAACTGGTGCTGGAAGAAAAAGCCGTTTTTGGCGAATTACCAACTTACGATTATGGCGAATATACATTCATAACCGATGTATACCCAACAGACTCTGGCGATGGGATGGAACACCGCAATTCTACTTGTATTGTTGACCCGCTGGATAAAGTTGCCGGCAACGAAAACAACGTATTGGATATCTTCGCGCACGAATACTTCCACAGCTGGAATGTAAAACGTATCCGTCCGAAATCATTAGAGCCTTTTAATTTTGAGCATGCCAACATGAGCAGCGAACTTTGGTTTGCCGAAGGTTTCACCCAGTATTATGGCGATCTGCTGCTCACCCGCGCTGGTTTTACTCCGCTTGATGATTACACCCGTACACTTGCGGGCCTGGTTAACCAGGTGCTGAACACACCCGGCGCTGCCAAATATCCGGCCACACAGATGAGCCGCTACTCGGTATTTGCCGATAACGGGGTATCTATCGACCCGAATAATAATGCTAACGATTTTACCAGCTATTATACCTACGGTGGCGCTATAGCGCTGGCACTGGATATGCGCCTGCGCGGTGAGTTTAATTTGACGCTTGATGATTATATGCGCCAGGTTTGGTTAAACCGGGGCAAAGTGATGAAGCCATATACCATTCCAGATCTGCAGGCCGATTTGGCCAAGGTAACTAACAACCCTAAGTTTGCCGCCGATTTCTTTAAACGTTACATTTACGGTACCGACAAAAATAATTATGAGGAGCTGTTGAACAAAGCCGGACTGGTACTGCGCAAAATACAGCCAGGCAAGGCATGGGCAGGCTCGCTGGCAACAAATGCGGGTCGTGGTCGTTCAGGTCAGCAGCGTGCCGCCGGGGCCGAGGGTTTGCCTATCCTGTCGAGCACTATTATAGGAACGCCGGTTTATAAAGCAGGCTTAGATGCTGGTGATATTATCCTGAAAGCCGATGGACAAACCATTACCGATCCAAAATCGTTTTCTGATGTACTGGCCGCTAAAAAACCGGGCGACAAAATAACCGTGGACTATAAAAACCGTACGGGCGCCCATGAAACTACCATTGCGCTGGAAGAAAGTCCATATTTTGAAGTAGTTACTTATGAAAAAGCCGGAAAACAGCTAAGTAAAGAACAGGAAGCTTTCCGTAACAATTGGTTACAATCAAAAGTTAAATAAAATATTGAATTTATAAATCAATTGTCATCTCGAACGAGGTACGAGGAGAGATCTTATACAATTTGCAAAACTAAAAAGCATGTCGCAAAAGATTTCTCCTCGTACCTCGTTCGAAATGACAAAAGGGAGAAAACCTTAATAAACATGAAAAAAATCGCAGTAATAACCGCCCTTTTAGCCGTATCAACCTACAGCTTCGGGCAAGATGTAAATAAATTGATTGATCAGGATGATGTAACCCGAATCATCAAAACCTTGAGTGCCGATGACATGCAGGGCCGGGGAACATTTACCCCCGGCATTGAAAAGGCGGCTCAATTTATTGAGGGTGAATATAAACAAGCGGGCTTAAAACCACTGCCCGGCAATACCGGCTACCGTCAGAATTTTACCATGATACGCTCAACACCGGTAAAAATAACCGCCGCCATTAATGGTAAAGCCATGGTGTCCGACAGCGTTTTTGCTTCGGGCAGTGAGTCATTTACCTGGGCCAGCGACAAGGATGTACAGGTGGTGAATGTTACTGCTGATAAGAATTTCAGGCAGGAATACATGAGCGCTCAAAAAAGCGGCAAAAAAACACTCCTGATTGTTGATCCAAAATTCCTGAGCCTATTTAAACGTATCCGCGATTATACTTTAAGAGGTAATGTAAGTTTTAAAGGTAAAACTGCCTCATCCATGGCATTTGTATTGGGTAAGTTTGATAACATCAGTTCCTTTGATATCAGCTATGAAAGCAAAAATGAAGAACTGCCTTTGTTCAACGTGGCCGCCATCATCCCCGGTAAAACCAAACCCGATGAGTTTGTAGTGTTCTCGGGCCATTATGACCATTTAGGTATCATCAAAGCTATGGAAGGTGACAGCATTGCCAACGGCGCCGATGACGATGCATCTGGCACTACAGCAGTGATATCTTTAGCCAAATACTACAAAAAATTAAACAACAATGCCCGTACGCTCATCTTTGTAGCCTTTACCGCCGAAGAAATTGGCGAATACGGTTCACAGTATTTTGCCACCCAGGTTGATCCGGATAAAGTAGTGGCCATGTTTAATATCGAAATGATTGGCAAGGCTTCTAAATTTGGCCAAAACTCGGCCTTTATTACCGGGTTTGATCGTTCTAACTTTGGCACTATCTTGCAAAATAATCTGAAGGGAACCAAATTTGAGTTCCACCCCGATCCGTATCCGGATCAGGACCTGTTTTACCGCAGCGACAACGCGTCCCTGGCCGAAAAAGGCGTACCGGCACATACCATATCAACCGACCAGATAGATATTGATAAACTGTACCATACCGTGAAAGATGAGTTTAGCACGCTGGATGTTAATAACATTACCTCTACCATCAGGGCCATAGCACTGAGCTCGCGCACTATAGTTTCGGGTCAGGATACGCCTACAAGGGTGCCGAAATTGGAAAGATAAAATAAGCATTATACTCCCACACGTCATTGCGAGGCACGAAGCAATGACGTAATTTACTAATATTTTAAATCCCTTCTTTCCGCCGCAGGCGAAGAGAGGGGGACCAAGCGCAGCGACGATCGGGTGAGTCGATTCGCTGAAATAACAACATCTCCACATGAAACACATTCCCAAAATAGCGGTAGTCGGGCCTGAATCAACGGGAAAATCAACCATGTCTGATTATCTGGCCGCTCATTATCATACTATCGCCGTACCCGAGTATTCCCGGGAGTATTGCGCGGCGCTTACCGAACCTTGCACCTGGCAGGACGAAATCAATATGTTTCAGGGACAGCTGGCATTGGAGGCCTCTTTATTACCCAAAGCCAACCATGTCCTGATATGCGATACCACCTTTTTAACCGTAAAAATATGGAGCGAGCATATGTTTGGCCAGGCGCCGCAGGAAGTGCTGGATGAATTGCCCAAACACCCCTACGACTTTTATTTACTATTAGATATCGACCTGCCCTGGCAGGACGATCCTCTGCGTAATTTTCCCGAACTACGTGAGCATTTTATGGCGGTATGGCACAAAGAACTTACTGCCTTACAGGCCCGCTACGTGGTAATATCCGGTATAGATACCAATCGTTACGAAAACGCCGTGAAAGTTATTGATGATTTTTTGACCGCTGATTGATTTGATTTCATTGATTGCGCTGATTTTTTGATCTTATTGCGGGTGGCTTACCAAATGTAAATGATTCTTTAAATCATAGTTTGGGCGAATCAACGAAATCAGCGCTATCAGATAAAATCAACGGTCATAAACGGCTATTTGAAAAAAAAATTATTACTTCATGAAATTATTTTTCATTGTGATGCAACGTTGCTAAAAATGATGCGTCATTTAATCTGAAACCTGATCAGAAATTTGGAAGCCATATATGTAGATAAGCATTATAACCTGGTGGTTGAGTGCAAACAGGGAAGCAAGAAGGCCAGTTACGAGTTGTACCGGTTGTATTCTAAAGCGATGTTGAACGTCGCCTTTAGGATCGTGGGCAATATTGCCGAAGCTGAAGATGTTTTGCAGGAAGCTTTTCTGGATGCTTTTAACAAGTTGAAGGATTTCAGACAGGACACCACGTTTGGTTTATGGTTGAAACAAATAGTGGTAAACCGCTCTATAAACCTGTTGCGCAAGCGCAGGCTGGAGCTGATTGAACTGGAGGGCGACCATCTGGAAAATATACCAGACGAAGAGCCTGAAGATGATGACGATGTTCAGTACCAGGTGGCTTTGGTAAAAGAAGGCATGAAACAACTGCCCGATGGTTACCGCGTGGTGCTGTCGCTTTATCTGCTGGAAGGTTATGATCATGAAGAAATAGGACAAATATTGAATATATCAGAAAACACCTCAAGAACACAGTTTTTGAGAGCTAAAAGAAAATTAATGGAAATTTTAAAAAGGAAAGGACCAGAATTATGAGCAAGCGATTTGAAGATTTCATTAAAAACAACAAGGAAGAGTTTGACGAGATCGAACCATCGGCCGATTTGTGGAGCAAAATTGAGCAAAGCCTCAACATGCCGGAGGAGCTGCCAAAAAAGCTGGAAACAAAAACCTTTTCGCTTGCTTTCGTACTTCGGGTCGCCGCATCGGTAATCGTTGTCATGGGCATCGGTTTCGGAATATACCTCCAAAGCCAAAAAGCCGCAAAAACCGTGGACCTGGCCGCCATAAACCCTGAGTATGCCAAACAACAAATGCATTACGCATCGCTTGTTGAAACTAAACTTACCGAGCTAAAATCGGTTTCAAAAGCCGATCCGCAACTGTATAAAGAGTTTAGCGCAGAAATAGCCAAAATGGATTCTACCTATAAAAGGCTTAATGCCGATTTAGCCACCAGCCCTAACCAGGAGCGTGTTTTACGTGCCATGATCCGGAACTTGCAGGTACAAACCGAGGTGCTTAATCAGCAATTGAGTGTAATAGAGCAGTACAATCAAATGAAAAAAGACCAAAAAGATGAAATCAAAAATATTTAAACGGTCGATACTTGCACTAATGGCCCTGTTAGCCATTAATACGATCAGTTTTGCACAGCAAACTCCTGCGCCTCCGGTTCCTGTTCCCGTGCTTCCGCCTATACCTCCGGTTGCTCCCTTAAATCAAATGACGGCGCCGGACAGTAAGGACTTTCAGTTAAAGATGAATGATCTGCACATTAAAATGAAGGATCTGCAAAAGCAAATAAGTCATATTAAACTGCAGCAGCTTAAACAAATGAACCTGAAAATGAAGGGCTTTGACAAGCAATTTAAACATCTCGATCAAAACTTCAACTACCAGCTGAATGATAGCACCAGGAACCTTGCCTGTGATCTCAGTAATAATATAGCGCCGCAGATTGCTTTAGGCTTTAAAGATTTTGATACCAATTTTAGCTATAACACCGATAATGATTCACAACATGATGATGGTGTTGAAAAAGTAAAAAACTACAGCAAAAGCTATTCCATAGATGGTAACGATGTGATCAACCTGGATAACCGTTTCGGCAAAATAACCGTGAATACCTGGAATAAAAGTGAGGTAAAGGTTGATGTACAAATAAAAGTAGGCGCCAATGATGACGACATGGCCCAAAAACTGCTGGATAATGTAACCATCAGGGATAGTAAAGATGGCTCGGGCGTTTATTTTAAAACCAATATCAACAGTGATGACAATGGCAGTTCATGGTCGTTATTTGGTGGCCGACGTAACAATGTGCGCAAAATTGAGGTGAATTACACCGTATATATGCCATCCAGAAACCCATTGAACGTAAGTAATAAATATGGCGCTACCAGCTTACCCGATCTGGATGGGAAACTGGTTATCAATAACTCTTACGGCAGCCTGGTAGCCAAGGTATTAAGTAACCCCGGCAACCAGATCACGGTTAAATATGGCAGCGCCACCATTGGCTCCCTTAACGGCAGCGACCTGGATGTAGCCTATGGCAGCCTAAACCTGGGCGAGTGTAATAAACTAAATGCCGACATCAGCTACAGCTCGGCCAAAATTGGGCGGCTCACTACATCGGGCAACATCAACGTAAAATTCAGCGGCAATCTGAATATTAATGAGGTTGATAAAAACGTGAAAAATTTAGCTGTAAACTCCTCCTACTCCAGTGTAAAATTGGGTATCAGCAACGAGCAAAATGCCGACTTTGATGTAACCGTACGCTATGGCAGTTTTAATTATGGAGGTCATGATATCAATATTACCAGCAAAAGCCCTGCTGATAACGACCGCGGCTATAACCCTACTAAAAACTATAAAGGCCATTTAGGTAAAGGCTCCAACGATAAAACCATAACTATTAACACCAGCTACGGCAGCGTAAGCTTTGATTAACGCCTTATATTTTAACATTGATCGCAAACCTCTGCCACTTTCGGCAGGGGTTTTGTTATTTTAGGGGCAAACAATTTACCCTGCTATGGAAATATTCGCTCACGCCGAATCCTGGATATCGCTCATTACCCTTACGTTATTAGAGATTGTTCTGGGGATAGATAATGTGATATTCATCTCCATTTTATCAGATAAGCTCCCGGCAAACCAGCAGGCCAAAGGTCGCAGGATCGGTTTAGGCATGGCCATGATCACCCGGGTGTTGCTTTTGCTGTCCATTAGCTGGGTCATGACACTTACCGCCCCATTGTTTAACCTGGCTCACGTTTTTAATATAACCGATGCCGACTGGGCGGAAAAGCTGGCCATATCGGGCCGCGATTTAATCCTGATCATTGGCGGTTTATTCCTGATTTATAAAAGTACCGCCGAGATACACCATAAAATTGAAGGCGAGGAAGAAAATACGGAAAATGTAAAACGGCACAGCTTCTGGGGTACCATTATTCAGATCATGCTGCTGGATATTGTTTTCTCGCTCGATTCTGTGATTACCGCGGTAGGTATGGCCAGCCACGTAGAGATCATGATACTGGCGGTTGTGATAGCCGTAGGTATTATGATGTGGGCGTCAAACGGGGTAGCCGGCTTTGTTAACAAGCACCCTACGGTAAAAATGCTGGCGCTATCGTTCCTGTTACTGATAGGTGTTTCGCTTCTGGCCGAGGCCTTTGAACAACATATTCCTAAGGGCTATATCTACTTCGCCATGGCCTTTTCGGTATTGGTAGAAATGTTGAATTTAAAAATGAAAGCAAAAGCTGTTAAGAGAGTCCAGAAATAAGAGTCAGGAATCAAGAAGCTACACTAATTATGTCATTGCGGGGAGTTATGACGAAGCAATCTCCTCGCGTTCTCACTAATAAGAATAACTACGCGATTGCTTCGTGCCTCGCAATGACATATCTATTATTACTACTTATCCAATCTTGCTTCTTGGCTCTTGATTCTTGACTTTAAATCAAAATACCCTGCACAACAACCCTTTCAGATACTCTCCTTCGGGGAAGGAGGCTCTTACCGGGTGATCTTCGGGCTGATGGAACTGGTAAATGAATTGCACTTGCTTACCAGCGTCGAGCGCGGCCCAGGCAATTACCTGTTTAAAGCTTTCCATATCCATAGCACCAGAGCAGGAATAGGTAGCCAATAGTCCACCTTCGTTCAAAAGCAGCATACCTAAACGGTTCAGATCTTTATAAGCCCTGGAAGCACGGGTTAGCGCTGAGCGCGATGGAGCGTATTTAGGTGGATCGAGTACAATAACATCAAACTTTTCGCCATCATCCCTGAATTTACGCAGCTGCACATTCACATCTGATTTTATGGCCGTATGTTTATCCGCATCTAATTTGTTCAGCAGGATATTTTCTTTCAAAGTTTCAATGGCCAATGCCGAACTATCCACACTGGTTACCGATGCGGCACCATTTTTTAAGCTATTGAGCGTAAAGCCCCCGGTATAGCAAAAACAATCCAGCACTTTTTTCCCTTTGGCATAATTGGCTACTATATGACGGTTATCGCGCTGGTCGCAATAAAAGCCGGATTTTTGGCCTTCGGTGATATTGATGCCGTAAACAATATTATTTTCCAGCACTTCTACAATCTCTGGCGGTGGGTTACCAAAAAGCACTTTATTTTCTGCCTCGGCCAAACCTTCGTGAGCCCGTGAGGAGTTATCACTTTTGTCTGATATACTTTCGGGGTTCAGCAGCTTTTGCAACTCATCAATAATAACCGGCATTACCCGCTCCATACCCGAAGTAAGCACCTGAACGGCCAGGTGACCGGCATACTTATCAACAATTAAACCGGGCAAATAATCAGCCTCGCTAAAAACCAGGCGACAGGTATTGGTTCCGTTAGCTAATACATGAGTACGGCTTTTAATGGCAGTGGCCAATTTGCGGCGAAACCACTCGTCATTAATTTCAATGGCTTCTTCCCATTCCAAAAGGCGCAGGGCAACCCTCGATTGATCGTTATAAAAACCATAGGCCATAAAATCGCCTTTTGCATTAAGCAGCCGTACCACATCGCCATTGGCAGGTTTACCTTTTACTTTTTCAACAGCTCCAGAAAATACCCAGGGATGCTTTTGTAAAACAGCTTTCTCTTTACCCTTGTTTAATAACACATCAATCATAACCGCAAAGGTAATACAAATGGGGAGATAGTGAATGGTGAGTGGGGAGTAGTGAATAATAGTAGGAGACCCTATCATAAGTGTACTTTCTGACCACTCACCATTCCCCCTCTATTAACTCCTCACTATTCACCACTCACTACTTCACTCCCCATATTAAACTTTCATAAAATTTATTACTCCAATACAATATTTACCGATTCAAAACATTTGGTATCTTAGTATCGAAAACATAACATGAGAAAGACTTACTTATTTTTAGCTACCATGCTATTGGCATGCCTCTGCTATAAAAGCAATGCACAAGGAATACCCCGCATTCCTGAGAACAGCACAACGCAAACCATTACTCAGGATTTTGGCCTGGGTAAAATCATTATTACTTATTCGAGACCAAATGTTAAGGGACGCAGAATGTTTGGTGGTATAAACCCTTTTGGTGAAGTATGGCGAACAGGCGCTAATTCCGCCACTACCATTACTTTTACAGAAAACGTTATTATTGAAGGCAATCCGGTACCGGCTGGTACTTATTCGCTTTTCAGTATTCCGGACAGAACCGATTGGACCATTATACTTAACAAAACGGTTAAACAATGGGGGGCTTATAGCTATAAACAAGCCGATGACCTTTTACGGTTCACCGTTAAACCTAAAAGGGTAACTGAAAAGCGGGAAACCTTTACCATAGCTTTTTCTAACTCAACAACCCGGTCAACAGATTTGTATCTGGTTTGGGACCATACCGCAGTTATGGCACATATAGAAGCAACAGACGATGCCAAGATCATGGCAAATATTGATGAGTTGATGAAGGGCGACCGCAAGCCTTACTATCTTAATGCCATCCAGTGGTATTATGAAAACGGTAAAGATATTGACAAAGCTTTAGGCTGGGTAGCCGAGGCAGAGAAATCATCTCCTAAAAGCCCTTGGTTTAAATTGTGGGAATCGCACCTGTTGTTAAAAAAAGGCGATAAACCGGGCGCCATAGCTGCCGCTGAGGCCGGCATTGAGCTTTCCAAACAAAGTAATGATGATGAATACCTGCGCTTAAACCTGGAAGCGCTTAATCACGCCAAAGAGTAAATATCAGGCAACAAAGCATAAAAACATTACAGGCCCGGTTCAATTGCCGGGCTTTTTTGTGGTATAAATTTATTGATCGAGTAAGCTATAATCATCACTAAAAAGCATCCGATAGGATTAAGCCACAAATAAGCAACCGTTTTGCTCAGGCCTAAATATAATATGATGCCCTCACTAATAATGGCGGCAATAAACACCGGAGTCCCGCTTATTCGTTTCATGTAAAAAGCAACTACAAACACGCCTAATACGGTTCCGTATATATAAGAACCCAGCTGATTTACGGCCTCCAATAAATTACCCAGCTTGCCGGCATACAAAGCCATAATTACACATACTACTCCCCAAAACACGGTTGCCATACGGGATACCAGCAAATAGTTTTCATCAGATGCATCCTTATTAATGGTGCGTTTGTAAATATCAATCACGGTGGTTGAAGCCAATGAATTAAGGGCGCTTGCTGTTGAGCCCATGGAGGCCAAAAATATAATGGCTATCAGCAGCCCCACCAGTCCCTGAGGTAAGTACTGCTTAACAAAGGTCAGAAATACATAATTAGTATCATTTTCATCGGCGCTTGCATTGTTCTTTTTCATGAGCGCGATAGCATCCTGCCTGATGATGTGCGATTGAACATCCGCTACTTTTAAAGCGTCTTTTGCATGATCTATCTGATCCTCATTTTTGCTGTCAAGGGCTTTTATCAGGTCATTGGCTTTTGCTTTCCGTTGTTCAAAAGCCTGGGTGTATTGCTGATCGAGGTAATTGTATTGGGTAGCATAACTACTTTGCTTTACTTTAGCTACCTCGTAATTATTAAAGAACATGGGCGGCCTGTTAAATTGGTAAAAGCTAAAAACCAGTATGCCAATCAGCAGGATGAGGAACTGCATGGGTATTTTGATGAGGCCATTCATAATAAGGCCCAACCTGCTTTGCCCTATCGAACTGCCCGTTAAATAACGCCCAACCTGGCTTTGATCTGTACCGAAATAGGATAACTGCAAAAAGAAGCCCCCTATGAGGCCGCTCCACACGGTGTATCGGTTACTCCAGTCAAACTTCCAGTCTATCACATTCATGTGGCCAAGCTTACCCGCCATTTTCAAGGCGTGTGTAAACCCCACGCCGGATGGCAATAGATTAACCACCAATATGCCAGCCAGGAACATGCCGGCAAATATGATACTCATTTGCAGCAACTGTGTGTATGATACTGCTTTACTGCCGCCATAAACGGTGTAAAATATCACCAATCCACCTATAAACAGGGTGGTATAAACCGTATTGATATTGAGTATGGTTGATAAAATAATGGCCGGCGCATAAATGGCTACCCCGGTTGACAGGCTGCGTAACACCAGAAAAAGAAATGAGGTGAGCGCGCGGGTTTTCAGATCAAAGCGTTGCTCCAGGAATTCGTAGGCGGTGTAAACTTTAAGGCGATGAAATATAGGCACAAAAGTTACGCAGAGCACAATCATGGCCAGTGGCAGTCCGAAATAAAACTGTACAAAGCGCATCCCATCGGAATAGGCCTGTCCGGGTGCCGAAAGAAAAGTAATGGCACTGGCTTGAGTAGCCATAACCGAAAACCCGACGTGATACCAGGGCAACGAGCGGTTGCCCATTAAAAACTGATCGATATTTTTATTGCTGCCGCTTTTCCACACGCCATAAAGCACTATGGCAAAAAGTGTTAAGCCTAAAACTATCCAATCGGGTAAACTCATTCAAAAGACTTTGTAATGAGCCAAAATACTAAAATTAAAAAAACCAGCCATGCGACTACAATGCCGTAAAACTGGTTCCAATTTTTTAGAAATGAGGGCAGATCAGGATCAGGCCTTTTCACCACGGCCTTTAACCAATACAGTTACAAAGAAACCGGCGGTTAATAAGCCTAAAACACCACCAACGGCTATCCAGGTAAATCCTTTATCAATTATTGCTCCTATAAAAAGCCCAGAAACTAAGCCAACAAGATAAAATACAAAATCAAGGCTTTTTTCTTCTTCTTCGTGATGTTTCATATTACTGTTAATTATAACGTTTGCAAAAATAGATGATTAATTGATTTTTACCAATATTTTATTTCAGTATAAAAGGTTTAGCAGGTTTTACCCCCCATCTCCTAAAAAAGAGCAAGCTGTCATGCTGAGCTTGTCGAAACATGGTGGGCAGGCCTCTCCGCGCGCCCTTCGACGAGCTCAGGGTGACATCCCTTTTCCTTTACAACGATTGCCCTTTAGGTTTACTTAACAAGTTCACAAACAAGCGATAAGCACCCGGCACACCGGCAGGTAATTCCCTGAAGAATGCCAGTGAAGTATATACGAAACGCCCTTTACCGTAATCGCCAACTATTAACGATCCGTTATTGGGTTGTTCGCCTTTATCGTTCATTTGTAAAACGGCCTTGTATTGCGGGTCAATGTCGCTTACAAAATATAAGCCCCGTTCCTGTATCCAGCCTTTAAAATCGTTCTGCGTAATTTTATTTGGATAGTTAAGCACTGGGTTTTGCTTGTCCAGTATGGTTACTTCTGCATCCTCGTCGGTAACCCTTTGGTTTACTACCCGGAAAGGGTAAGGACCTATCTGTTTCACAACCAGGCCCGCGTTGTTATTGTATTGTACCAATAAATTACCCCCATTTTTAACATAATCCATCAGGCGGCTTTGCTCATAGGCCAGGCGGTCGTTCACATTATAGGCACGTACCCCGGTAATGATGGCATCGTATACAGAAAGATCGGTGTTCATGATCTCGCTCTCCGAAATCAGGTGAACATCATAGCCCACCTGGCGTAATGCTTCGGGCATCAAATCACCCGCTCCGGCAATATAAGCTAATTTTTTACCGGCGATTTTCAAGTCGAGATTCACTAGTTTGGTTTCAGCTTGCGGAAAAAGCGTAATGGCTGGCACATGATCATACCGGATACGGCGTAAGGCCAGCGAAAAGGTTTTTCCGTTTACCGTTACGACAGCCTCTAAATTATTGATCCGGGGTCTATTATCAGTTGGTGCAACAGTAAAAGACACAGTCCACTCGTCATTCTTATTTTTCCCAGCAAACTCAATTTTTTTGGGGTCGATCTTCCAGCCGGCAATAGGTTTTAAACTGATGTCGCCGGTGGCGGCAGTAAAGCTTTTTAATTTTACTTGCACCACCTGTTCCTGCAGCGAATTAAAAATATAGTCCTGATTTTCGATATTGGCGGTAACCGGCGGCGTAATTTCCAGCGGCTGATATACCTCGCCCCTCACCGGGTCTACATATTTATACAACAGCCTGCGTTCAAAGTGAACCGGCTTGCCTTCAATAATAAATTCAAAATCAACTTTGGGCAGGTCGGGATTTTCGGGATTGCCGGCCAGGGTTTCATCTGGTAAATTATAGGCGCCTATACTGTGCTGGGTTTCCAGCCAGTAAGGTTGCGTGAGTTTATCGGCAATACCGGTTTGCTCAAACGATTGCTGTTGATTGGCCGGAATCACCTGGCTGTTCAGATTGGATACATTATTTTGAAAAGTGATGCTATTGATTTTTACCCTGGCGCTATAGCGGTCAACCACCTGGGCCCGTACCTGTATCTTATCGCCAAGGGCATAAGTTGGCTCTGTGGCATAAGCCTCAAACCACAAGCCCGAACAGGCGGCTATCAGCTCGCTCAGTTCTTTTGTTTTTTGGGTGCGCCAGTACATATCTGATATCTTTTCAACCTTGCCCAGCAATTGCACTAAAGCGGGAACTGATTTTTCCGGGGCTTCCGGATTAAAATCACGGTTAACAATGCCTATACCCGCGCCGATGGATTCACCGTCTTTTACCCTTTTCCAGGTAGTATTAACACCATCCATCAGGTCGTTTTGCGGAGCATCGCCTAAAATGGTCTTAAAATATTCGTAAAACTCGCCACGTTGTTTAGCCGAGCCGAAGCCTTGCGTTTTATGGTTGCTACGGCTTTCGGCAGCAATTTCGCCGTAACCTTTTCCTAAAATCGGGTTATAAACACCTACATTAATTTTAAACTGATCGGCCGCGGTAGTATTTACACTGCCAAAACTAAAGGTGTTCCATAACAGGCGTTTGGCCTGCCAGGGTTGTACATACTTTAACTGTTCGGGATAACGTTTAGGATCGGCTGCTGCTGTAAATGCTTCCTGTGCCAGTATGGCCGATGCGGTGTGGTGACCATGGCCGCCTTCGCCGGTGGTAGGGAAGCGGCAGATCATTACATCGGGCCTGAATTTGCGGATCACCCAAACCATATCGCCCAGTACTTTTTCCTTGTCCCATATTCTCAGGGTTTCTTCGGGACCCTTTGAAAACCCAAAATCATTGGCACGGGTAAAAAACTGTTCGGCGCCATCAATACGGCGGGCAGCCAGCAATTCCTGCGTGCGTATCAATCCCAAAAGTTCACTTTGTTCATTTCCAATGAGATTTTGCCCGCCATCACCCCTTGTACAGGAAAGATAACCGGTACGGTAATGTTTTTCCTGCGCCAGGTAAGCCAGCAAACGGGTGTTCTCATCATCGGGATGAGCGGCTATATACAGCACGCTGCCCAGTGTATTGAGCTTTTTAAAATTTTGCTGTATAGCGCCCAGATCGGCCGGTGGCGAAGTTTGTGCCGACACGATGGAGGAAAGGTATAAAAAGATGGCTATGAGGTTTATCCGCTTCATGCTGGCAAATATATTTGAAAGATGGAAATTTATTATCTTTATGTCAATAATATAACATTGCATCAATATGGAATGCCCTATATTTCAAAAGAATAACAGACAACCATAATGGCTGCAATAACCTAAAATTTCAGCTGATTAGTAAAACAAATCTGTCATTCATGAGTAATCTTAATCAGTTGATTAGCTTTTTGCCCTGGATCGCTATGCTTTAATCAATCGTTTGATTAATTTTGTACCGTTAAAAGAAATGGACAAAGATAAGATAGATAAAAAAGACCATATCCTGGACGTCGCCGAGCGCGTGTTTTCAGAGATGGGTTTTGACGGCGCTTCCACCCGCATGATCTCGGGCGAAGCCGGTGTGAACATGGCCATGCTCAATTATTATTTCGGTTCAAAAGAAGGCTTATTCCTTGCAGTTATTGAACGTAAGATCACCTATTTTCAAAACATACTGCAAATTTTAGGCAACGACGAAAGCATCAGCTCCTGGGGAAAAATAGAATCATATATCGAGATTTATGGCGACCGGGTAGTAAACAACAACTGTTTTCAGAAATTGCTTTATCAGGAATTGACCATGAACCGCCGCACAGAGCTTGCCGAAAAGATACGCAACATACTGATGAAAAGCGTATCCGAGTTGTTCCGAATAATGCAGGAAGGAATTGACAATGGAGAATTTCGTAAAGATACCGACATGCAAATGGTAGTGGCTACGCTTTATGGAACCAAAAACTTCATTATGAATACCCCGCTGATGTCATCAACCATGTTGGGTATTGATATACAGGACGAAAAAGTGTTGGAGGAACAATTTAAGCCCCGTATCAAAACATATTTAAAAAACCTTTTAAAAGCGTATTTAGTTAATGAAACCATCATGAGCTAAAGCTCACCAACTGAATGTATAAAACGGCTCATGATAGCTTCATTACCTTTAAAAACAAATTGCTCTAATGAAAATGACAACTCTAAATAAAAAACCCAAACACCTATCACTGTTTAATGCAGTGCATCCCTTCTGCCTGTATGCTATTACGTTTGTAATAACGGCTTCGCTATTTGTGGGAACCGCAAATGCGCAGGACAGAACCATTACCCTGGATGAGGCTATAAAACTTGGTCTGGATAACAGCAAGACTCTAAAGCTTTCGCAATCAAAAATTGACCAGGCTATTTCTGAATACAACCAGGCTAAAGACCAATCATTACCAACCGGTAAAATAAGCTATGGCTATACCCATGCCGAAATTCCGGCTAACAGGCTGGCTTTAGGTCCGGAAAGCTTTAGTTTACCCAACCGGGCTGATGCGTACCTGGGTATATTGACCTTAAATCAAACTATTTTTGAAGGTGGCAAGCTTAAGTACGCCCGTCAATCAACCGACCTGTTGACCCAGGTTGCCCGTTTGGATGTGGTGAATGATAAAGATCAGATCACTTATGACATTATCACCGCATACTACAGTTTGTACAAAGTATTACAAAGCAAAAAGGTAGTTGCTCAAAACTTAACCACCGTTGATGCACAAATCAAACAAGCACAACGTTTTTTTGACCAGGGGCTGGTAACTAAAAATGATGTGCTGCGTTTCCAATTACAAAGATCAAATATTGAGTTGAACGGCATCGATCTGGAAACCAATCGCCGCATTGTTAACTACAGCTTGAATGTATTGTTAGGATTACCCGAAGGAACCCAGCTTAACATTGCTCAGATCACTGAAGCCGACAGGCAGATTGCTCCATTAGGCAACTACCTGGATACAGCCATGACCAACAGGGCTGAACTACAGCAATTTGACCTGCGTACCAAAGTATCTGAAACAAACATTAAAAGTATCAGAGCTAATACTTTGCCTACATTGGCAGCATCAGTTGCAGGTTATTACGTAGATGCCAATATCAACCCTATCCCTAAAAGCGGCAACTATATTACACCGCTAACAGGTGGCTTAACCCTGTCATGGAACTTTAGCTCATTATGGAGTAACAAAAACAAGGTTACCGAAGCTAAGATAGAGCGCGAACAAACTGTTATTAATAAAAGTATTTCGGTTGACCGTATTAAAAACGAAGTGAACCAGGATTACCAAAACTATACTTCGGCTTTGGATAAGATCAAGCTTTTACAGGTAGCCATTGAGCAGGCCGGTGAAAACAATAAAATATTGGAATCGAAATATAAGAGCAATATATCATCAGCCACAGACCGTGCCGATGCCGAAACATTGCTTTATCAGGCCCAGATCAACCTGGAACTGGCTAAAGCCGATGCAGGTTTGGCTTACTATACCCTATTAAAATCAACTGGAAAAATTAACAAACAATAATACTAAACCAATCAATACTATATACAATGGCAAAGGAACACGAAACACAGGAACAAACACCAAAAAAGAAACCGAATAAAGTTATCCCTATCATATTAGGTGTATTACTTATTGGCGGTATCATTTTCGGTATCAAAGAATATATATATTTCGGTAAACACATTGATACCGATGACGCGCAGATCGATGGCGATATCAGCCCGGTTGTTGCCCGCGTTGGTGGTTATGTTGACTCTATCTATTTTGAAGAAAATACCCACGTAAACGCCAATCAGGTACTGGTTAAGATAGATGATCGCGACTATAAAGTTAAAGTGGAGCAGGCACAGGCTGCACAAGTAGGTGCAAGCGCCGGTATTAATGTAAATCAATCACAGATCTACGCTAACGAAGCCAACTCATCAAGCGCAAGGGCTCAGGTTGCATCAAATGTTGCCCGTTTAGATAAAGTTCAAAAGGATTACAACCGTTATGCCAACCTGGTAAAAGATGGTTCTGTAACCCAACAACAATTTGATCAGGCTAAATCTGATCTGGATGTAGCTAAAGCTAACTTACGTGCTTCACAAGATCAATTCAAAGCAGCCGAAGAGCAAATTGGCACTACACGCAGCCAATTAAAGGTTACCAATACAGGTGTAACTCAGAAACAAGTTGATATTGATTTTGCAAAATTGCAATTAACGTATACTACTATTAAAGCGCCTGCAGGTGGTTTGGTATCTAAAAAAAGTATCCAATTGGGTCAGTTAGTACAGGCCGGACAAACACTGTTCTCAATCATTAACGATAACAGCTTATACATTACTGCTAACTTTAAAGAAACACAGTTAAACGATATGAAAAGCGGTCAGAAAGTTGACATCGAAGTTGACGCTTACCCTGATCTGAAACTGGAAGGCGAAGTTTACAATTTTTCACCTGCTACAGGTGCCAAGTTCTCTTTACTGCCACCAGATAACGCAACCGGTAACTTTGTAAAAGTTGTACAACGGGTACCTGTTAAAATAAAATTAAAAGGAGATAAAGCAACCCTTGAAAGATTACGCCCGGGAATGAGCGTAAAAGTATCTGTAATTAAAGGATAACTCTATTTCGGAATTCGGATGTTCGATTTCGGATTTATTATTCCGTTAATTCTTTAATTCTGAAAACAGCTTAGCCCTCAATGGAGTTAATTCTGATTCAGACAAGTTTTAGGATTTAGAATTTAATACTTAGAGTTTAATATTAGGATTTAGAATTTAATACAATATGGCTGAAACAGGCTTTAAAAAATGGATCATCACTATCACGGTTATCATAGCTTCATTACTGGAGCTTATTGATACCACGATCGTGAACGTATCGCTGCCCGATATACAGGGTAACCTTGGTGCTACACTGGAGGATGTTGCCTGGGTAGTTACCGGTTATGCTGTAGCAAACGTAATTGTGCTCCCTATGTCAGGTTGGCTGGGAAGTCGTTTCGGGCGCAAAAATTACTTTATAACCTCCATAGTGGTATTTACCATAGCCTCGTTTTTATGTGGTAATGCTACCAATTTAAATGAGCTGGTCATGTTCAGGATCATACAAGGTATAGCCGGGGGCGGTTTAATATCAACCTCACAGGCTATATTGATCGAAACCTGGCCTCGTGAGCAAATAGGTACAGCTACCGCGTTGTTTGGTTTAGGCGCGGTGGTTGGACCTACTGTAGGACCTACCATTGGTGGTTATATTACCGACCACTCATCATGGCGCTGGATATTTTATGTAAATATTCCTGTAGGCGCACTGGCTGCATTTTTTGCTTACACCTTTGTGCGAGAAACACCTAAGGACCAGAAAGGAAAACCTGTAGATTGGTGGGGCATTCTCTTCCTGGCCATATCAGTTGGTAGCTTACAAACCATCCTGGAAAAGGGTGAAACTGAAGATTGGTTTGCTACAACTTATATAACAGTGCTTACCATCTCGGCTGCATTAGGCCTGATCTTGTTTATATGGCGCGAAATGAGTATCGACTACCCAATAGTGAACTTTGCCATATTAAGGCATCGAAGTTTTGCTGTGGGTATGTTCACCTCCTTTATACTCGGTTTCGGGTTATACGGGTCGGTGTTCGTATTCCCGGTATTTTGCCAGAATCTCCTGGGCTTTACGGCGCAGCAAACGGGCGAGATCCTGTTTCCGGGTGGGTTATGTACCATTATCATGATGCCATTTATAGGTAAAATGCTCAATAAGGGTATCCCTGCACAGTTTATGGCTACGGCTGGCATGTTCCTGTTCTTTGTGTTTACCACCATGCTCAGCAATTCAACGCTGGCGGTAGGTACCGGCAACTTTTTTATACCGTTGGTAATACGCGGTGTAGGTATGGCTTTATTATTCGTACCATTAACCACGCTGGCTATTGCCGATTTAAAGGGGCCCGAAGTTGGGCAGGGAACCGGCTTAAACAACATGATGCGCCAATTAGGCGGTTCATTTGGTATTGCCACCCTTACAACCATTATTCACGTTCGCCAGGGGGTACACCGTAATAATCTTTTAACAAATATTACATCAACCAATCCAGCCTTTGTTGATCGTTTTAATGCATATCTGCATGGCTTTATGGCAAAAGGTCACTCATTAATAGATGCTACCCAAATGGCTTACGCAGCTATTGAAGGTGCTGTTACGAGGCAGGTATTACTGTTAACCTATGATGATGCCTACTGGATATCTGGTTTGGTGATGTTGTTCTCGATACCGTTACTATATTTACAGCCATTTAAAAAGGCTGTTAAAATGCCGGTAGACGCACACTAATAAAAACGATAAAAGCCGTTCCTCTATTACCAGGAACGGCTTTCCCCAAAAAAAATTAACAATTAAAATTTAAGTACTGCCTCCCGTAAATACTTTGCTTTATGAAAAGATTTCGTAGATCCAGGGGGCGTTTAATCTTAGGTATAAATTTAGAAGTTTTTAATTAAGAAACGCAAATTAAATTAAGCATTTAAGCATAATTTATGAAAAAGACATGAAATTTATAAATCTCATGTCTTTTTTTTATGAAAATGCTATTCAATAATTTAAAAAATCAGCTTCCCGGCTGATGTTATTAGCGATGCGATACGTACCGCGTCAAAAATACGCTCTTCGGTAGTGGATAATTTTATCAATGAATCTTCATGAGCGTTCACACACATCTCGCAACCATTAACGGCTGATATAGCCAGGCTCATTAATTCAAAAAATTCCTTACCGGTTACCGGCTTCATCATTAGCTGCATGCGGATACGGGCCGGGATCTGGGTATATTTTTCTTTCTGTGTAAAATGCCTGAATCTGTAGAAAACGTTGTTCGAGGCCAGTAAAGAGGCGCAACCAACGGCTTCGGCTATTTCAGCGGCATCAGCACCCTGCTCCTGGGCATATTTGGTAAAAAATACGGTTAGTGGTGTGTTATTATTATTAACAGCGGTGCTTAAACCCAGCAAGGCACACTCTTTAGCGGTAAGGTGGGCAGATGTTAGGGTGCTTGTAAAATTCAGCTTCAGATCGCGCAGGTAACGTGATTCGCCTTTTTCAAGCAAGGTAAGTGCTTCTGTTCTGTAGTTTTTTTCTATTCCAATACTTTCCAGTAGTTCCTGGATCACTTCGGTACTTTCGTTCATGTTTTTGTGCTTAAAGCTAAAAGCCGAAGGCTTAAAGCGGGTTATTTTTAAAGCTTTTGGTTTTCAGCTGATATTCAGCCTAAAAAAAATCCCCGCACAAGTTTTCTGCACGGGGACATATAATATAGTAGGATTATTAAACAGTAAGGGTTTCTTGTCCTTTTTCCCAGTTGCAAGGGCAAAGCTCGTCTGTTTGTAAACCATCCAGTACACGTAAAACTTCTTTAACGTTACGGCCAACGCTTAAATCGTTAACTGATACCCAACGGATGATACCGGTAGGGTCAACAATGAAAGTAGCACGGTAGGCAATTTTTTCGGTTGGCTCTAATATACCCAGGTCTTCTGCTAATGATTTTGAAGTATCGGCAAGCATCGGGAATTTCAAATCGCGCAGATCATCATGATCGCGTCTCCAGGCAGCGTGCACAAATTCAGAATCTGTAGAAGCGCCAATTAAACGGGTTTCACGATCGCGGAATTCGCCAAAGTTTTTGTTGAATTCAGCAATTTCTGTTGGGCACACAAAAGTAAAATCTTTTGGCCACCAGAACATTACAGTCCAAACGTTATCGTCATTCACCAGGTACTCAGAAGTTAGTGTTTCAAACTCTTTACCTTTTTCAAGACTTACTACAGCGGTTTTAGAAAATTGAGGGAATTTTTGTCCTATCGTTAACATATTCGGTATTTTATTATTATTTATGCAACAAATATACATTTTTTAAGGAAGGCTATTAATTCTAAAAATCTATACCGTATCAATTTTATCTATACATAATCTATCGCACATAAGCCTTTTCTATCCACCTGACCCTCACCTGTTTTTAATGAATTTTTCTATTGAAAAAAATATTTTACCTTGGTTGTATGAAAACTAAACCTATAATTATAGTAGCAGCTGCCGTGGTGATTTTGGTGGGCGGCTTTTTATTTATTCGCAGTAAGTACTTAAGCAAACCAGAAAAGGGTGAGATAACCCAGTTTTTAAATGCCTTTAACGCGCAGGTACAGGCAGGCAATATTGATTCGGCGAGCCTTTATTTTGAAGCAGATCAAAAAAGTGGCCGGCTGGTAAAAACGCTATTAAAAGTACTCACTAATAAAACCAACACCGGCGGTAAAGAAAAACCCCTCTTTAAAGTAAGCTTAAATACCGAAGACGCTATTGTCACCTTTATAAACCCCGAACTGGCTACCGCCAATGTTACCGCAACCTTTAATCACCAGGCTCTGCCTGCCGGGAAAGCGGTATTGCTATTCACTATTCATAAAACTGGTAATCACCAGTACAAAATAAGCCAGGTAAATGCGACTGATTTTGTAAAGGGTTACGCTGCATTCCAAAACAGGGTGATCAATAAAACCATCCCCGAAAAAGATATTTACGCCCCCATTACCCTGGCGGCTTTTAAAACAGCAGAACAATTAAAAACCCGTTACGACAGTGTGCTTTGGTTTGACCACATCAATAACAAAACATTTTATTATGTGATCAAAGGCAAAGCCGACAAATTCTTTTATTCAACAGATGAGGAGAAAAAGGAGCATGTAGTAACAGAATACAAAATGGGCCTGGTAAATCCTGACCTTAAAGAGATCATCCCGGTTGAATATGACATGATACATAATGTAGGCGGCACCATTGAGGGACTGATAGAAGTTGAAAAAAATCATAAAAGAGGCTTTTATAACACTAACGGGAAACTGGTAGTACCCGCCGATTATAGCCAGGTATTCCCCCTCAAGAATGATGAGAACCTGGCGCTGCTTAAAAACGGCGACGATTACTTTTACTTAAAAGCAGATTCAACCATATCAGACAAGATCAGTGATTTTAAAATAGCGGATGTTTTACCAAAAATTAAAACTTACGGCGACTCTTACGTCTTAACTGATAAAAGTTCCAAAAACATTATGGAGTATAATTCCCGTGACTGGTATAACTCTCTTATTATACCTCCATCATATCTGACCGACTGGCAGCTGCTTCCCAAATTCATCCGCTTACAAAACCCCCTAAGACACCTGAGCGCAGACGAAATAGGCGATGGAGATGGAAGCAGTTCATTAGCCGTTAAATTTTCCGGCGACAAAAACGAAACTAACAGTAGTTGGTTCCAGGGAGTTTATTATTCTGTTGTGGATAACTACCTGGGTGGCAGGTCGGGTTTATACACCACCAAAAATGTATTGCTGGTTGATAAAAAGCAAAACCGCATACTGGGCTTTAATGCTGACAGTTATTTTGGTGATGGTGAAGGCGGAGGGGAACTATCCGGTTCATGTAATGAGAATTATTTAAGAGCCATTAATGATTCGCTGTTTGAATTTAAAACTACATCTCAGTTGGAGCAACCATTATTAAATGACAATCAATATGTAGACGAGGGGCCTTACTACCATTATCTGCAAGTTAAGGATGGGAAGCTCGTCGCCCTAAAAAGTGCCAGGGTATTCCCAACCCAATATATCAAACTAGATGACTCTTATCTGCAAGGATGTTATGAGATCAGCACTTATCAAAACAAAGAAACAACTACTGAAACAATTGATCATATAACCCCGGCCATCCTGCAGCTGATGAAAAATGAGATCTATGCATCGTACCAGTATAAGTTTAAAAACGAGCGCTGGAACGAGATATTTAGGGGCCGTTTTGACAGGTACGATAAAGGCAACCTGGCTAACGTTGATGATTCCCTGACCGTTATTGATAAATACAACATCAGTTTTATCAACAGCAAACTAAACGCGCAAAAGGGCAATACGTTAGCTGCCAAATGAGCATTACGGCACGTTTATTAAGGTATTTCGCATTCTTTTGGATCGCGATACTGAGCCTGGGCACTTTTGTTCAATATTTGAGCTTTAAGCAAAATACCGTTTTCCTGGGCTTTAAGCAGGCTGCCATTAAAACAGGTTGGTACATGCCGGCCTTTTACTGTCATATTTTTGGCAGCAGTATTATTTTGCTAGCCGGTTTTTTTCAGTTTTCCAAAAAGGTATATGGTAACCGCCCATTACATAAGGCACTGGGTAAACTGTATGTTTTCGGTGTCTTGTTTTTTGCAGCGCCGGGTGCTTATGTCATGACGCTGTTCATCAACCGGGGCAAGGGTGTGTTCGCCTCTTTTTTAATACAAAACACCTTGTGGGTAGCTTTTACCTTATCTGCTTTCCTGTTGGTGAGGAACGGTAAAATTGATGAACATGTTAAAATGATGCGCCGCAGTTATGCACTGGCCTTTGCTGCCGTAACGCTACGCTTTTATATATGGCTGTTTACCGTTTTAGGCAACGGCGTAAATTTTGAGAACAATTATCTCATCATCGCTTTTTTAAGCTGGGTGCCCAATTTGATATTGGTTGAGCTGATAAACTGGTATGCGAAAAGCCCCCTACCCCCCTAAAGGGGGAACAATAGTGCATATCGCTCCCCCTTCAGGGGGCCGGGGGGCTCTACAATATAAATTTAGTGCTCAGGAAATTGGAATCGCTGCCGTTCACAATTTCGTTGATAATTTGTTTATTGGTCTCGTTCAGTTTGGTAGCAACCAATGAGCGGATTGAGAATGCCCGCAGCGCGTCAAATACCGAAAGGGTGCCTTCGGCACTATCTTTACGGCCTGTAAACGGAAATACATCAGGTCCGCGCTGGCACTGGCAGTTGATATTCACCCGGCTTACCAGGTTCACAAAAGGATCAATCAATGAGGAGATCTCCTGGGCATCGTTACTGAAGATGCTCACCTGCATACCATGCGGCGAATCGATCTGGTATTCGATCGGTTCCTCTATCGACTCAAATGGGATCACCGGAATAACCGGACCGAACTGCTCTTCGCGATACAGCTTCATTTTTTCGTTTACCGGGTAAACTATAGCCGGGTAAAAGAATGAGGCCACGCTTTCGCCACCGTTTTCATTGATAATTTTTGCACCATGAGCTATAGCGTCATCCACCATTTCTGTTAATGATTCGGCCTTGTTTGGCTCGGGCATCGGGGTTAGTTTTACATCCTTATCCCATGGCAGGCCAAATTTCAGTTTGGATACTGCTTCACTTAATAATTTTAAAAACTCGTCCGCAATATCTTTATGTACAAATATCACTTTGATGGCTGTACAACGCTGCCCGTTAAACGAAAGTGCACCTAAAACGCATTCGCTCACGGCCAATTGCAGATCGACATTTTTGGTAACAATAGCCGCGTTCTTAGCATCCAGGCTTAACACCGCCCGTAAACGATTTATTTTAGGGTGACGCTTTTTCAAATCGTTAGCCACTTTACTGGAGCCGATAAAGGCCAGCACATTCACTTTGCCGGTTTGCATTAAGCCGGGGGTAACTACGGCGCCACGACCATAAACCGTATTCACTACACCTTTGGGGAACGATTCCTGGAAGGCCCTCAACAACGGGTAATGCAACAGCGTACCATGCTTTGGTGGTTTAAATAAAATGGTATTGCCCATAATAAGGGCAGGTATCAGCGTAGTAAAAGTTTCGTTAAGGGGATAGTTGAAGGGCCCCATGCACAGCACCACACCTAGTGGCGAGCGGCGGATCTGGGCGATTAACCCTTCGGCCATTTCAAAGCGGGATGATTTACGATCTAGCGCTTTTAAAGCATCAATAGTAGCGTTGATGTATTCGATGGTACGGTCGAACTCTTTTGCCGAGTCGCCGTATGATTTGCCTATCTCCCACATCAGGAGCTTTACTACCAGCGTGCGCTGCTCAATCATCTTATAAATGAACCGCTCCATACATTTAATGCGGCCATCAATACTCATGGTAGGCCATTCGCCGCGGCCATTGTCGTAGGCAGTAATAGCCGCTTCGAGCGCGTCATTAGCCTCTGTTTCGGTGCAAATAGGGTAAGTGCCTATCAGCTTACGTTTAAATCCATCCGGGCCGGGGAAACAAACAGGCGAATACACTTCGGTCACAGGCCCATTCCAGGGCTTCATCTCGCCATCACACAGGTATTCGCGCTGATGCACTTCTGTTATTTGGAATTCGGCCGGTATCTGGCTTTCCTCCACAAATATCGAACTGATCTGATCTTGAAAACTCATATATTATTTGGTGTTTGATTTTCATAAAGGTAAAAAAAGCCAGCTTTCATTAGCAAGCCTTTTTATTGATGATACACATTATTACCAATTTCATAATTTAAGCCTCAACAACGGTGTACCAATCTATCTTTTTATCAAAAGCGATGGACGTAAAAAGTTAATCCATCAGTAAAACCCGAAAAATCATTTTTTAACTGCCGCGAAACAACCTTTACAGAATCATGATATCGTTCAACCTCCAGATAATGAAACATGGGTTTATAGCTAACTGAAATGTCAGGAGTCACCGCCTTAGAGAGCAGTGGCTGGTGAGGGCCTCCTCCACCGCCAATGACCAGAAAATCTTTACCCTGTTGGTTAAACCGTTCAAAATTATGGGAGTGCCCAGAGAGAAAAAGTATCCCCTTTTTTGAATTTACGAAAGCCGGAACAAATTTTTGACGTACCGCTATCGATGGTGCAACTACTTTACTATTGGTATAAGGAGAATGATGACAACTAACAATCACCCATTTTACCGCTTTATCCTCATCTAAATGATGCATGGTATCGTTGTACCAATTATCCTGCTTTTTGATCAGGAAATCGGGCATTTTACTAAAATTGGAATTCAGTAAAACCACCGCTACCGAATCAACTACCTCTACGTAACCGGCAGGATCATGCATGGGGAACCTCGACTGAAATTGCGCGGCTCCTTTGCGTGCGTTGAACATGAGCTCATGGTTCCCCAACAAGGCGTAAACGAGTATGTGATGCTGCTTACACTCCTCGAGATAAGTGTCTATCTTTTGCCATTTGCTGTTTTGGTAACCTAATGATACCACATCGCCTAGTATAAACAGGCTTGAAGGATGGCTATTGATAATGTCCTGAAAGATGAGTGCTGTTGCTTTGGTATTGTGGTGCAATTTGCGGATGACATGTTCCACCAACAGGGGCGCCTGTGTATCACTGACAAAAGCTATAACAGGCTTTTTATCCTGGGCCCGAACTGGGACCACAACCCCCATCCATAAAATATATACGCAGAAGCTACGCCATTTAATCATGCTACTTAGCTGTATTTTAACAGGATACCTTTTGTGAAGATACCATATTAAATACAATTACTTAGCCTAATGGCAAGCCCGGCTATGCCGGGCCTTTAAGCCGATTCTTTATACAATACCATACCGGCATGGTAAAATACATTACCTTCAAAATCACCGTCGGCAGTAAAGCCTGTGTCATCCAAATATTCGATATGTTTACCCCTGATGCTGTAAAAACCGGTATAGGCCATCTTTCTATTACCCCGGCCCTCAACATAGCGGCCGTTTGGTAATAACTCATGGCGTATGTAACCATCACTTGTTACCCAAACGCCTATATGTTGATCCTTTTCCATATTTATGCTATTGCTGTGGAGGTTGTTAATTCTTTCCAGGTTTCTAATTCCTGTTGAACCGAAGCTATTTTATTGTTTGCGCCATTGTAGGCATCTTCACCCAGGAACAAATTGACTGGCGGGTTTTCGGCCTGTACAATGGCTATCATAGCTGCTGCCGCTTTATCCGGATCTCCGGCCTGTTGCTGATCCATGCTGTTTTGATGGAAATCCTGCGTATTCCGTACATTTTGATAGGCATCTATCTGATGTTTCGGCACTACCAATGAGCCTTCTGACAGGAAATTGGTACGGAAATAACCCGGCTGTACAATGGTTACTTTGATGCCGAACGGTCTTACTTCTTCGGCTAATGATTCCGACAGACCATTCACCGCGAACTTGGTAGCGCAATAGATACCGAAACCCGGAAAACTGCCTCTAAAGCCACCGATAGATGATATATTTAAAATATGACCCGATTGCTGCGCGCGCAGGTAAGGCAATGCTTTACGGATCACGTTTAAGGAACCGAACACGTTTACATCAAAATTATCACGTGCCTCCTGGTCGGTTAATTCTTCCAGACCACCAACCAAACCGTAACCGGCATTATTAACCACTACATCAATTTTACCAAAAGTGCTTATGGTTAACTGAATGGCTTCCTGTACGCTTTCTTCATTTTTGATATTTACGGCCAGTGGCAAAAACTGGTCACTATGAGTTCCTACTGCCTTATTCAGGTCGCTCAGGTTTCTGGAAGTAGCGGCTACCCGGTAGCCTTCGTTTAATAATCTTTTTACCAAGGCAAGTCCCAGGCCTTTGGAGGCACCAGTTACAAACCAAACTTTTTTATTGCTCATTTTCTTGTTTTCTAAATGTTTTAATAGGGAGGTATAGAGTTGGGACGAGGCTTTTAATTAACCTTCAAATCGTGTTCAAGATCAGTTGAACAGGTAAGTTCTTCCCATTCGTGGATCTCTTTGTACAGCGAATCCAATTTGGTTAAAGCCCGGTTGTAAGCGTCGCCACCTAACAGCAAATGCAGTGGTGGATTTTTCAAAGCGGCAACTTTAATGATAGATGCGGCAGCTTTTTCTGGGTCACCCGCCTGCTCGCCATCCATTTTCAGGTATTTGGCATGAGTTTCCCTTATATCCACATAATCAGCTATCGGATTTTCGGTCATGCTTAGTGAATCAGGATTCAGGAAACTAGTCCTGAACGCGCCCGGCGCAACCACTGTAACTTTAATACCCAAGGCTTTTACATCGGCAGCCAATACTTCCGACAGACCGATTACCGCGTATTTGGCAGCGCCATAAATAGCCCAACCAGTTCCCGGGGCAATTCCGGCTATAGATGATATGTTAATGATATGACCCGAGTGTTGCTTGCGCAAATAAGGCATTACAAACCTGATTACGTTAAGGGTGGCAAATACATTTACATCAAATGCCTGACGGCTTTCTTTATCAGTCAACTCCTCAATAGCGCCGCCCATGCCATAACCGGCATTGTTGATCACTACGTCTATCCTGCCAAAAGTTTCATAGGCATGCTGCAGGGCCAATGATACACTGGCTTCGTTCACCAGATCAACCTGTAGTGGTAAAAAATTATTATTGTTTGGGGCGTTAACTGCTTTTATTAACTCCTCTTGATTTCTGGAAGTGGCGGCAACAAGCTGACCAGCATCCAATAATTGTTTTACTAAACTGAGTCCAAATCCTTTGGAAGCACCAGTAATAAACCATACTTTTTTGTTGTTGTCCATTTTTGTTCTAATTGATAGAACAAAGGTAGGTTACCCAACAGGCCTCTGCCTTACGCTAATCAAACCAATGGTTACAAAATTCAAACAATTTTGACTTTGACCTTGTGTTTTGTTTTTGTTGTGGGGAAGGATATATAGCGTGATTATAACAAATATAACGAATTGCGTTCACGAAAACAAATGGATTACAGCAATTCGAAACCATATATCGCAGGCGACTCACCCCGCCTGCACTTCGAAGCAAGAGGGTAAAAAAAATTGTCATGCTGAACGGAGTGAAGCATCTGTTAGGCGACCAGTATGGCGAAGAAGATTCTTCGCTATCGCTACCCATGACAGAATGAATCATGCAGGGGCTAAAGTCATGTTTAGTTCCAGGGCAAGTTTCTGTAACCGTTTCTTTTTCTGTTGATTGACGATTAACTCATACGCAGCTAAGCCTTTCTCAACAAATTCGGTTCCTTTAACGATTAGTCGCCAATATTGGGCTGCCAGTTTTCTGGCTGTAGCTTTAATGGCTATTGCCGGGCCTTTTCGGCCTCTCAATCGTCTGGCGAATGCACCCCAGCCAATGTGTTTACTGTTCAATAAACCGTGAGCCATTTGTTTAAAGATTTGTCCAACTATTGGCCTGCCCTTACTTTTACTTTTTTTGG
>NZ_FTMG01000020.1 GCF_900155965.1 Mucilaginibacter lappiensis | reverse complement strand
CTAAGCTGTATAAAACAGGCGATCTTGTTCGCAGACTTACGAATGGCGATATAGAGTTTATAGGCCGGGTAGATGACCAGGTGAAGATTCGTGGGTATAGAGTTGAGTTGGGCGAAGTGAATAAAGTGTTGTCCGACTTCGTGGGCGTACAGCAAAGTGTAGTATTATATAAACAACAGCGCCTGATCGGGTATGTAGTATGTGAAGATGGGTTTGATAAAGAGGCGATCATGAATTATTTGAAGGATCATTTGCCGGATTATATGCTCCCTGCGGTATTGATGTCATTGACAGCGATGCCGCTAACGGCCAATGGGAAGGTGAATAAGAAAGCTTTGCCAGAGCCGGATGCATTATTGGAATCTGATTATGTAGCTCCACGGAATGAACTGGAAGAAGATCTGGCAGAGATATGGGCTTCTTTGCTGAATGTGGATCGTGTTAGTATCCATGATAATTTCTTTGAACTGGGTGGAGATTCCATTATTGTGATACAGGTGGTAAGCAGGGCAAAACGGAAAGGGTACCACGTACAAGTGCAGGATTTATTTGACTACCAGACGATAGCTGAGTTATCTGCATTGATATTTCATAATAATGAAAGAGCTGTTATCGCTGAACAAGGCCGATTGACTGGAGAGGCTGCGTTATTACCTATTCAACATTGGTTTTTTGAGAAAGATGTTTATCCGGTGAATCATTTTAATCAGGTTGTGTTGTTGCAGCTGAATAAAAAAGTATCAGATGTTGAATTGTTAAATGCGGTGAAGGTAATTGTTGACAGACATGATATTTTAAGATGTTTTTATACTTATAAAAATGCTCAATGGATACAGGAGTTTGGAGAAAGAGAAGGAGAACTGGAAGTGGTTGACTCGGCGAGTGAACAAATTACAGCTGTTTGTCAGCAATACCAGGAAAGCCTCAATATAGAGGATGGTGTACTGAGCAGGTTTGTTTTGATCAAAACACCAGCAGAAGAGGAATATAACAGATTTCTTATGGTGGTGCATCATCTTGCCATAGATGGTGTTTCCTGGAGAATATTAATAGATGAGATAAGTAGTCTGTTAGCAATAAGTGATAGTGAACTTGGGCTAAAGACCAGTTCTTATCGTAATTGGGCAGACGCACTAACTGAGTTTGCATTCACAGAAAGAATTACTGCACAGCAATCCTATTGGGAAAAGATCGTGCAAGCTTTTGAGCCTATACCGCTTGAGTTGAATGTACAGGAATCTGCCAGAAAAGATGTGTCCGCTGTAGATGTTCATCTGAATAGTGAGTTAACCCATTCATTACTAAAAGAAGCGAATATTGCCTATAATACCGAGATTAATGATCTGTTATTGAGTGCGCTCGCATTTACTATCAGGGAATGGTTAGGTAATGA
The DNA here is from genome assembly GCF_900155965.1 of Mucilaginibacter lappiensis. GTDB lineage: Bacteria > Bacteroidota > Bacteroidia > Sphingobacteriales > Sphingobacteriaceae > Mucilaginibacter > Mucilaginibacter lappiensis. The sequence continues at coordinate 91,646 of NZ_FTMG01000020.1, read as the reverse complement.
TAATGTGGTGATAGGATTGGAAGGACATGGCAGAGAGGAGCTGTTTCCTCACTTAGATATTACTGGTACAGTTGGCTGGTTCACCAATAAGTATCCTGTGTTGTTGCGATTGGAAAGAGATATGAGGGAAGGAAGCTTGCTGAAATCTGTGAAAGAGCAGTTGAGAAGCATTCCGGATAAGGGGATTGGATTTGGGTGTCTGAAGTATTTAAATCCGGTGAAAGAATTGAGCGGTGACTGTTGGGATATTGTATTTAACTATTTGGGGCAGCAGGATAATGTGGTGAATGCCAATGAATGGTTTAAAGGAGCCCCAGAATATCCTGGGGATCATATCAGTAGTCAGTACCCTATTCGTGATAAGTTTGTAATAAGAGCCATTGTCACAGGCAATGTATTACATATCTCCTTTAATTATTCATCAAAGCAATATACTGCTGAGAGTGTGAGGACATTTGCCAATAATTATATCCATCATCTTACGTCATTGATCAATCACTGTGTAGTAAAGGAGGAAAGGGATGTTACTCCGGCCGACTTTGGATTAAATGGCAAATTGGATTACAGGGAACTGGATGAGTTGTTAGGCAAAGGAGAGTTAGAGGATGAAGATGACGTTATGAGATTCTAATTATATGGAAGAGTTTATAGTTGAATTAGAACAATCAGGGCTGTCTCTGAGTGTCAGGAATGGCGATTTGATCTTATCTGGCAGAAAAGGTAAGTTAACCCCGGAAGAAATCTCCGGAATACAACAGGATGTACGGATCCCTGCCTTTATCAGGGAACATAAGGCTGCGTTAGTACAGTATTTATCTTCCAGAAACAAGATCTCTGCGCTGTATGAATTAAGTCCCTTACAAGAGGGTATTTTGTTCCATAGCCTGTATGCGGATAATGCAACTGCCTATATTACCCAGTTCAGGTTAGATTTTCCGGACGGGTTGAATGTAGATGCGTTTAAGCTGGCATGGCAGTATGTGATCAGTAATCATAGTATACTCAGAACTGCTTTTATTTATGATAAAGTGAGTATTCCGCTGCAAAGTGTGTATAGTCACGTTATTTTACCGTTTGCTTTACTTGATTTTAGTGAACTTTCTTTAGAAGAACAGCAGCATGCTTTTGAAGAGTTGTTACATAAAGATCGTGTACAGGGATTTAATCTGAATAAGGCGCCCCTTACAAGGGTAACCATTGTTAAAACAGGTACCAAAGCGTGCAGGATGATATGGACAAAGCATCATATTTTGTGGGATGGATGGTCTGGACAGGTGATTATCAGTGAAGTGTTAAAAGCATATGAACAATATGCGACAGGACGTGTACCGTCTGTTGTGGACGAAGATCTGTATCAGGATTATATTAAATACATCAACAGGGTTGATCCGTATAAAGAGAAGCAGTTCTGGGAAGATTACCTGAAAGGGTTTGAGGAACCATCGTTATTGCCTTTTGTTGCAAACAACAGCGAACGGAATAAAGGAGTAGGGGCATTTAAAAATGCGTCACTTGTTTTTGACGAAGAGTTTACCCAGCAGATCAATGATTATACACAGCGTTATCACATTACTGCCTATACGTTGGTGCAGGGGATATGGGCGCTGTTATTATCTGTTTACAGCGGAAAGAAAGATGTTATGTTTGGCGCTACGGTGTCTGGCAGACCGGCAGATATGAAGTACGCCAAAAAGGTAGGATTGTATATAAATACTTTGCCTTTCCGTGCGCAAATAGAGGCTGAGTTACCTGTAACCGAATGGCTATTACATTTACAGAAGGAACATGTACAGGCGAGGGAATATCAGTATACTTCATTGACAAATTTGCAGAAATGGAGTGGATTGATCGGGGATTTGTTTGATAGTATTCTTGTGTTCAGGAATTATCCATTAACAGATAGTGAGAATGGTCGTGAACCTTTTCTGAAGATTACAAATGTTGAGGTAGAGGAAAATAATAATTATTTATTGTCTGTGCAGGCAAGTCTGCATCAACAGTTGATTATAGATTTTAATTTCAATGAAAGCTTGCTGGATGCTGGTTATATTGAAATGATCAAAGGGCATTTAAGAATTGTTTTTGAGCAGGTTCTGAGGGAGCCGTTTTTGAAATTGTCTGATATCAATGTTCTGACAAAAGCAGAAGAACGAGAGCTGTTATATGATTTTAATGCTACCGAGAAGGTATATCCTTCGGATAAAACAGTTGTATCATTGTTTGAAGAACAGGTAAATATTAGGCCTGATGATGTTGCCATAGTATTTGAGAATTCCCAGCTTACTTATTCAGAGCTGAACATACGTGCGGACCAGTTGGCCCTTGATTTAAAAGGATATGGATTAGTAGGTATTTGCATGGAGCGTTCTCTGGATATGGTGGTGGCCTTGCTGGCAGTATTAAAGGGAGGTGCTGCTTTTATTCCGATAGATCCTGCATACCCTGCAGACAGGATTAGTTATGTGCTATCAGATTCGAAAGCAAACCTTGTTATTTCGGGAGACGGTTTGCAACCCGGCGATACTGGTGAGAATGTTGCGCCAGGGTTGGCATATGTAATTTATACATCAGGATCTACCGGGAACCCTAAAGGGGTGATGATTGAACATACTGCTCTGGTTAATTTCTTATGCTCTATGCAGGAGTTACTACATTTTACTGCGGATGCGAGTGTGTTGGCAGTTACTACTTTCTCTTTTGATATTGCTTATTTAGAAATATTCCTGCCATTGATAACGGGAGGTAAGGTGATCATAGCCAGCAGGGTTGAGGCTATGGACGGGTATCTTCTACAGGATCTGATCGATTTGCATCGCCCTTCTCATATGCAGGCTACACCTGCAACATGGCAATTGCTGCTGGATAGTGGATGGAAGAATAATGAGCAGGTAGTGGTATTATCCGGAGGGGAAGCGATTAAGGATAGTTTGAAGGAAGCTTTGACGAGTTTAAGTAATAGGGTTTTGAACTTATTTGGGCCTACAGAAACGACAATATGGTCTGCTGTTAAAGAATTACATGCAGGAGAGCCCGTGTTGATCGGAAAACCTATTCATAATACGCAATTATATATAGTAGATGAACAGTTGCGCATTTTACCTAAAGGGGTTAAAGGGGAGTTATGTATCAGCGGGGATGGCCTGGCAAGAGGATATCTGAACAGACCTGAATTAACAGTAGAAAAGTTTGTGTCAAGTGCGTTTAGTAAACGCTTATATAAGACGGGGGATCTTGCCCGTTGGTTGCCCGATGGGAATATAGAGTACTTGGATAGAAAGGACAATCAAGTGAAGATCCGTGGCTATCGGGTAGAGTTGATGGAGATCGAGAATGTGCTACAGCAGTGTTTGTTAGTGAGTAAGAACGCAGTGATCGCGAGAGAGGATGCCCATGGAATAAAAAGACTGATTGCTTATATAGTACCTTCAGGTAATTATGACAGAGAAGGAATATCAGAATATCTGAAGACTAAGCTACCAGGGTACATGGTGCCGGCATTACTGGTAGAAATAACTGAATTACCATTAACAGCGAATGGCAAAACGGATAGGAAACGTTTACCTGATCCGGACGTGATGTCATTAACAATTAATGATTATGTGGCACCACGTAATAATATGGAAACCCGGTTGGCAAAAGTCTGGACGCAATTGTTGCAAGTAGAAAGAGTTGGCGTACATGATAATTTCTTTGAATTGGGTGGTCATTCCCTATTAGCTATGAGGGTGATTGCCGCCATCCGCAAAGAGATGGATATAGAAGCGGGGTTAAGGGATTTGTTTGATCATCCTAATGTGGAAGCATTGGCTTTAGTGCTGAGTAAAAAGGATAAAGGGTTGTTATTACCGGCAATTACATTAGTGGAGAACAAACCATCAAGAATTCCCTTATCATTCTCGCAGGAGCGGTTATGGTTTATAGATAAGTTGGAAGGAAGTACACATTATCATATCTCAGCTGCTCTCCGATTGAAAGGAACATTGGATGTAGAGCGCTTAATTATTGCATTCAAAAAGATCGTTCAGCGGCATGAGGTACTCAGAACTGTTATCAGAGATGATAATGGAGTGGCTTATCAGTTGGTATTGCCTGCCGATAAATGGGAAATGAGCAAGGATGAGGAGGATATTAACCGTGCCTTTAATTTGTTGGAAGATTATATGCTAAGAGTGAAGCTGGAGCAGTTATCTGTTGATGAATATCGTTTGCGGGTAGTGATGCATCATATAGCGGCTGATGGTTGGTCTGTTTCTTTGTTTATTAAGGAGTTGTTAGCGATGTATCAATATGTAGAGCTGGCACCTTTACCCCTGCAATATGCAGATTATGCTTTATGGCAAAGAAAGCACTTAGTGCTGGATAAAGAATTGTTGTATTGGAAGGAAAAGCTGCACGGGGTTTCTACATTAAATCTTCCGCTTGATCGCCCCCGTACCATGTTAACAGGTAACAAAGGGGATGTATTTACAGCGCAGATAGATGGAGTGTTATCTCAGCAGCTAAGGGAATTAGCTCAGCAGGAAGGGGCAACGGTTTTTATGTTGTTGTTATCAGCATTCAAATTACTGTTGTTCAGGTACAGCGGGGATACAGACATTTGTGTGGGGACACCTATTGCAAACCGGACACAGAAAGAAACGGAGCCATTGATTGGGTTTTTTATTAATACGTTGGCGTTACGTACTTCTCTTGAAGAAGAACTGACTTTTAAGGAATTGATATCGCGTGTCAAAACAACTACACTGGATGCCTATATGCATCAGGATGTGCCTTTTGAAAAGGTATTGGATGTTTTGAAGCCCGAACGCTATTTGGACAGGAGCCCGTTATTTCAGGTGTTTTTTAATATGATGAACCAGCCGCATGAAGCGATTATGCTGGATGGAGTAAGTATTTATCCTGAGATGTCCCATGAACAGGAATCCAAGTTTGACATTACATTATATGCGCAGGAGACTGCTACAGGTATCTCTTTTCAGTGTTTATATAATACGGCGCTATTTAATCGTAAAAGTACTGAAGCTTTACTGACGCAATATGTGGGGCTGCTACAACAAATAGTGACTGTTGTTACTTTACCGTTGAATCAGTTTAGTTTAAAAACAGCTCCATGGGCATTGAAGCCGGTGAATGCTGATTGTACTATTTCTGTGATAGATCTTATCGCGAAACAGGTGTATGCACATCCTGAAAATGTAGTGTTGGAGGATGATACGGATATTTATAACTACAAAGAATTATGGGAGATGTCTTCTTCGGTAGCTGTGATGTTACAGTCAAAAGGCGTTGGAAAAGAAGATGTAGTAGCTGTTTATGGAGAGCGTAATGCGTTATTGCCGGTTGTATTACTTGGTATTTTGAAGGCTGGGGCCTGCTTTTGTATTTTATCGAAAACAACACCCGGTACGAGGAACGATTATTATTTATCCGTATTAAACGCTAAGCTGGTATTGGATATTAGTAAGGACTTTATTAATGGGTTTGATCATTCGTTGTGGGTGCCTGTAGCGGTTATTGCTGATACCGCTGCTTATTGTGTATTTACTTCTGGATCCACAGGGATACCTAAGCTGGTGGAAGCCTGTCACGGATCTTTGGTGAATTATGTGCATTGGATACAGGAAGCATTTAATGTATCAGTAACTGATCATTTTAGCATGCTATCTGGTTTATTGCATGATCCTTTGATGAGAGATATTTTTGTGCCACTTTGTATTGGGGGTAAGTTAATGATCCCTTCACAGGATCTGATCGGTTCTCAGCAACTGATTTATTGGCTTCAGAAATCCGGTATTACCGTAATGAATCTTACACCTTCACTAGTGCAAACGTTAACTGAACCTGTATTGCTGGATGATTTACGATATGTTTTTTATGGAGGAGAGCCATTGAAGGGAAGTCAGGCGGCAGCATTGAAAAAGATGGCTGCCAGCGTTATGCAGGTTTGTTTGTATGGCACAACAGAATCACAACAGGCACTTGGGTATTATATTGTGAAAGGAGATGAGGTGAATTTGCCTTTGGGCGTAGGGTTGTTGAATACAGAAATACTGGTGGTGGATGTTTTGGGTAACAGAGCAGGTATCGGAGAGTTGGGAGAAATTGCTATTCGCGGTCCTTTTATAGCCAGGGGGTATAAGGATGATGTGTTACTTACAAACAAAAAATTTGTGCGTGCTGCTGATGGCGTACGTATGTACTTGACTGGGGATTTAGGTAGGTATAATGCTGAGGGTGAGATTTATAATATGGGGCGGGCGGATAACCAGGTGAAGGTACGTGGGTATCGTATTGCATTGGAGGAAATAGAGAATGTTTTGTTGAAGCATGTACCGGAGGCAGTGGTAGCGATAAAAGAAGGAGCTCTTGTAGCCTATGTGGTTAGTACGATGGATAAGAAATTATTGAAAGAGCAGCTGAGTAATGAGTTACCCGCCTATATGTTACCTGCCTATATTGTTGAAATAGACAGTATTCCTTTAACAGCTAATAAAAAGGTTGACAGGAAGGCGCTGCCAAATGTAAATATGAAGCATGTTATAAAGAATGTGCATGTAGCAGCAGGCAATGAGATTGAACGATTGCTGGTGAAAATATGGGAGGCTGTTTTAACTGTAGATAGAGTAGGAATTACTGATAATTTTTATGAGCTGGGAGGTAATTCGTTGAAATCTGTACAGGTAGTGGCAAGACTGAAAAATCATGGATTTATTTTACCTGTTATACAAATTCTTAAAACACCTTGCATAAAAGAATTGGGAAGGTTTGTAAAAGTGTTTAAGGGCATTGATACAGACAGTGCGGGTGGAGGCTTAACGCCACTCTCAGATAACCAACTTAGATATTTTAATGGAGAGGAATACAGGCATGTGTTAGGGTCTTTCGGGATAAAATTAAAAGACTTTGATAAAGATAAATGGCTCAATACGCTTAAAAGCGTGTATAGGGAGTTGGATATTTTGAGGATGAGGATCTTTAAAACGCCCGAAGGATTAAGGCAAATACCAGTAAATGACGCAGACCCCATCGTAGAGTATATACGTAAGGATGAACTGGAAGATAAAAGAGCATTACCGTTCGCCCTTGAAAAAGGGGAGGGTATGAGGTGTTATGTGCTTGATCATGATATTGTTTATATCATGATTCATCATGCACTGACAGATGATATTTCTAACAGATTGATCTCAGATTATTTACAGAAGACTTATTATGGTATACCCGTTAGTCCCTTAGATACTAAAGCTTATAAAAAACTTATTAATTATAAGCCTGATGGATTACGGTTGAAATATTGGAATGAACATTTATCTCAGGGTGTTCAGCCTTTAGCAAAGGGAAAAAATACTGTAAAACAGATAAGGATTATGGGAGATGATTATCAACAAATAATTTCTTATTGCAAAGAGCAAAATATTACAATCAGTAGTTTCATGCTCTCCCTTATCTATCTAAATCTTGGTGTTGGGACATTTATTGTTGATGTCATTGTAGATGGAAGAGAAAGTGAACTACAGGAAAGAGCTATTGGCCAGTTTACAAATAAGTTACCGCTTTGTATAAGTATAAATGCTGATATGACTCTGAGTGAACTTTGTAAACTTGTACATTCGGTGCATATAGCGGGCAGGATGCATCAGCAGGTGCCATATGCAAAAATGAATATTAATGGTAAATATATCGCTGGCCGTTTTAATTACAGAGATCTGCATAATAACAGGATGCCAGAGGGAAAACTAATAGCCAGTGTAACACAGGAATATAATATTTCAGTTAAGTGCGATACCTATGCTGATGGAATATTATTACAAATATCAGCAGTTGGTTTCACTATTCCAACCTACAAATAAAATTCAAACCACATGAGCAATAATAAAGATGAGATTTTACTGGGACTGACGACTTGGGCTGCAAAAAATAAAGATATTTTTTGTGTGATCATTACGGGTTCAATGGCCAGGGAATATAAGAAGGCCGACGAATATTCTGATATCGATGTAATTGTTTTTTGTAAGAACAGGCATTGGTTTGATCATAATCCCGAATGGATGCAGGAGATATCTGTACCAGTTGCCTATTATACCGATAAGGTTTTGGCGAATCAATTAGGGAATAAGATCTTTTTTCATAATGGAGTAGGGATGGATATAGTTTTCCTTGATAAACGATTGTCTTATTGGGCTTATTTATACGCCCTGTTAAAGGAAAAAAATAACTTTTTAAAACTAACCCCCCGTATTTTAAAGAATCCTATAGAAGATGCCCTTAATGCCTTTGCTTATAGTGTGCAGAGGGGCTTTTTCTGTGTAGTAGATAAAAAGGATTATAACGAAAAACTGCATTATATAGAAAAGATATTCAGATCTAAGAAGGATAAGGTCTTTGATATGAAAAGGGTGAATTTTATTGTGAATAAGTTTTGGCATCATTCCTATCTGATGGCAATTAAGTTACACAGGGGAGATTTGCTGAGTGCCAAAATAGAGTGTGATAATGGCTTGAAGATTTGTTTACTGCATTTGATAGAACTGCATACAAAAAGCATCAGGGGCGCAGTATTTGATACTATGCACAATGGAAGGGGAATCAGTGCATGGGGTGATCCAGCTTTTATATCACGGTTCAAATACATTTATGGCCACTACGATTTTGCTGATTCCTGGAACGGCCTGGAAGAAACCATGGATCTGTTTAGTGATGTGGTAGATGCCTTATATAGTTTACATCCTGATATGAAGGTTAATAATCCTGAACAATATATCCGTAAATGGGTTTCTGGTATAAAGGAAAAAAATATTAATAACTATGAAATTATTGCAAGAAAATAAACTTAAGTATGGTGATTCTATTTTGTTAGTTTTTTACGCGACAGCAATTTTAGAAAAGTGTATTTATTATTTCTTGTAAAAAACACTATCACCAAACACTTCATGATACTGCTTTAGGCAGATACCCAGGGCTATTCGGAATTTTCGGAAATTATTTTGGGAATCGAAAAAAGTGGAGATGCCATCTTTGGATTGGTCGACCAGTGAAGAAGTCGCTTCTATCAATCAATATCTTCCGCAGGCTTTTGTTACCAGCGAAAAATGCCTGGAGCGGTTACTCCTGTATAAACAATAAAATCATTCCCGACAGGCCCATATTTAATGCAGTAAATAAAAGAGATGATATCTTTACAGATATTCATCAGGTCTTTGTTAAAGAAAAATAGTCATCTTAATAATTAAATAATATTTTATGGAAATCAATAATGATGATGTAGTATTCATCAAGCCAAACCTAGCTATAGAACCCTTGATTGATAATTGGTATGCATGGCCTCATTTAGTATCGCCTGCTACTGCTGCTATGAATATAAAGGATAGGCACCTGAAGATCATGAATTCATATGTGCAGAACCCAACTATTCATGCCGCTGCAATAAAGAGCCCTAAGATGCTGGGAGGCCCTTTCATTGATTATGGAGGCAAACGAGTAGATGAGATCAAAGGATTAATAAGTAATACACTGGAGAAATGTGCAGAATTACTGGGATTAAGAGATGATATTATCCAGCTAAATGAAATGCTAAAAAAGGAGGCCAAAGGATATGCACTAACTGATCTTTATCCAAAGGTACCTGAACGTTTACAAGGGTTAGTGGAGTTGATATATGATGTGAATAATAATGCCTCTTTCCGGTTTTTTGAGTCATTGCTGTACGCTACAGAATATTATGATGAATCTTTACAGAGTTTTAATCTTTTTTTGGTGAAAGATGATGATTCGAGGTCATTTGTGTTAAGTACGCCTAAGTTACCCAATGACGAAATTTTAAGAGTGAGTCTCCCTTTTAAGAGTGAGAAGATAGATGAGTTATTTGATATGGCTGTTATACCCAGAAAATTTAGTGAGATCAAGGATATCTTTAATACAGAGCCAGGAAAAGAAGAGTTATTCAAAAGCTTTTTTACGACAGAACCGCCAAGGCAATACAAAAAGTATGATGGTGATGGTATACTGACGAGGTATTTTGGTCATGCCTGTATTTTGACGGAAACAAAACATACCACTATACTGGCCGATCCTTTAATCAGCTATGGTTATGAAACTGATATTTCGCGTTTTTCCTATGAAGATTTGCCGGAAAAGATAGATTATGTATTGATCACTCATAATCATCAGGATCATATTTTATTTGAAACGCTATTACGGATAAGGAAACGAATAACAAACATTGTTGTACCCAGAAGTAATGGTGGAGGGCTGCAAGATCCTAATTTAAAGCTGATGTTTCAGCAACTGGGCTTTAAAAACATCATAGAGCTGGGTGAGATGGAGACATTGGAATTTGAGGATTGCTCTATTACGGGATTGCCTTTTATTGGTGAGCATTGTGATCTGGATGTGCGAAGTAAATTGTGTCATCATGTTAAATTTAATGATGGTCTAAAAATGTTATTTGCCGCTGATTCCTGCAATGTTTCTCCCAGGCTGTATGAACGTATACATGGTGTAACAGGCGATATTGATGTGATATTCCTGGGTATGGAATGTGAAGGGGCTCCGTTAACCTGGTTATATGGGCCGCTAATGCCAGAAACGCTGGCAAGAGATAAGGATGAATCGAGGCGTCTGGCTGGTTGTAATTTTGAACAATCAAAGGCATTGATCGATGTGTTTAATCCACGGAACGTGTTTGTATATGCGATGGGTATGGAACCGTGGTTGAAATATATCAGCTCGATCAAGTATACAGATGAGTCAAAACCTATTGTAGAATCTAATAAACTGATTGAATATTGCCGTTCTAAAAACATTGAACCGGAACGTCTTTACGGAGAGAAAATTATCGAATATAAATTGGAACCAGCATTAAATTAGTATTATTAAGTATGAAAATTCATAACATGAAATTTTTTTTTTTTATTTTATTGTTATTGTCCAATGTTTATCTGTACGGACAGGTAGGTGTAGCGGGTAAAATCGTTATTGGCCGTACCAAAGAGCCTGTGCAGTATGCTTCCGTGACGATTAAAGACAGTTCGCTGAAGGTGATAACAAGAGTGATCACAAATGAAAAAGGGAAATTTGAATTGGGTGGTGTACCCGCTGGCACTCATATGCTGGAGATTCAGTTTGTCGGCTATAAACCCTTTTCAAAAGCAGTGGTAGTGGGTAATACGAAAATGGACCTGGGGATTATTGCTCTGGAAGAAAATGTGATTATGCTGAATGAATTGGTGGTGAGCAGTGAACCACCCCGGGTAACAATGAAACTGGATAAAAAAGTATATACGGTAGGAAAGGATATATTTGCTCAAAGCGGATCAGCAAGTGAAATTCTAGAAAATATCCCTTCTGTTTCTGTAGATGCTAAAGGTGTGGTAAGCCTGCGTGGTAACAGCAATGTGAATGTGCTAATTGACGGAAAGCGATCAGGGTTAACACTGAATAATGCACTGGATCAGATCCCTGCCGATAATATAGCTTCTGTGGAGGTGATCACAAGTCCCTCTGCACGGTATGATTCAGAGGGAGCTGTGGGAATTATCAATATTATCCTTAAAAAGAACAAAAAGAGCGGATTTAATGGGCAGGTAAGACTGGTTGGAGGCATTCCTAATGATAACAGGGTGAATGCTAGTTTGAACTATAAAACGGATAAGCTGAACCTGTTTTCAACTTTAGGATACCGCTACTCTGATTATGTAGGATTGTATTCGTCTGGACAAGTAACTACGGATGCCGGCGTAGCAACATCACTGAGTATGCTACAGAATGAGAAAAGGCATGATGATGGCAAGCTATTGTATGTGGGAGCTGACTATTTCATTGATAGTAAGAATACAATAACCGCTGCTTTCTTTAGGAATGATACCAAAGATAGGGATGGAGATGTGTTGCATTATAACTATGGTCATTCGGGTAGTTTAAAGGATAGTGCTTTGGTCAGAGATGGAAGCTCTCAAGAGGTGAGGAATTATAGCCAGGTGGAATTTAATTACACGCGGACATTTGACCAGAAAAGGAAGAAATTTAGTGTGGATATGCAGTATGATTTCTGGAATAGTGATAAGAACTGGAACTTGTCAACACAAAAGGTATTTCCCGTTGAGGAAGCGGAGTTGCCACTCAGAACAAATTCAAAGGGATCAAGTAAAGACTTTCTCTTAAAAACAGACTTTGCAGATCCCCTGAGTGAAAAATCCTTGTTTGAAGTAGGGGCAAAAATAGAGGCAAGATCTGTGATCAGTGACTATAAAGCAGAAGAGTTCGCCAACAACGAATGGGTTATTTATGGGGATATTAATAATAGGCTGAATTATAAAGAGATAATAGGAAGCGCATACGCACAGTTCGAGAGTAAGATCAGTAAGTTTAATTACTTACTTGGTTTACGTTCAGAATATACACATATAGGTATTGATGACAGGAATGATATCTATAATAATAAGAAGGATTATGCGCGGTTATTCCCTACCGTAAACATGACTTATAGTTTTAATGATGCAACGATGATGCAACTGAATTATAGCAGGCGTATCAGCAGGCCATCTTTACAACTGATATATCCATTTGTTGAACTAACTAATTTAAATTCTCAATACATAGGTAATCCAAACCTGAATCCTGCTTATACGAACGCGTTAGAGTGGGGATTGATGCAGCATTGGAATAAGGTGACTCTTAATCCATCTGTTTATTTTCAACACACAACTGATTTTATTCTTTTTTATACTTATCGGGATAGCAAACAAAGTACTTTTTTTACAATACCTGTGAATTTAGATCATGAAAACAGGTATGGATTTGAATTGTCTGCCACGTATGATCCTGAGCAATGGTTACAGGTGAATGGTGAGTATAATGTTTATGGCTTTCAGCAACGTGGAAATTATGCAGATGAGAATTTTGATTATTCAAGCAATACCTGGAATGCCCGTTTGGGGACAAGAGTGAAATTCCTGCAAGGATTTGTCTTCCAGGCAAGGTCTAATTTTATAGGCGAGCAGCGGAATGCGCAAAGCACTACCAAATCCCTATATTATGTTGATCTCGGATTGAGCAAAAATCTGCTGAAAGATAAGATGACAATAGCGTTCGACGTAACAAATGTATTTGATAGCCGTCAGTATAAAATCTTAACCAGAGGAGACAATTATACCTTTAACCGCATCAATAACAACAATGCTGCCCGTTACCGGCTGAGCATTGTTTACCGTTTTAACAGAAAAGAAGAACAGACTGAGAGGAAAGAGAAGAGCGGCAACCGTAATTAAGTTTAATACTATTTTATTATGTTTAAAATTACCTGGAAAAACATTGTTTTTCTCTGCCTCATTGCTATACCCAATACTTTATTCACATTTGGTATTTTGTATATTATAAATGGTATCGTAGCAGGGAAGAATCCTTTTTATGCAAGCTATATCGGACAGTTGTTCTTTCTGATAGTGGTATTGTCTTTTGGTCTGAATATGTTCTTACAGCGAAAAATTATTGCGTTTACATTTAATGCTATTTACGAGAATGAGCTGAAGATCTTCACATCTTTGCAGCAAACCACCCTGCGCCAACTGGAGGCAATAGGACCAGAACGGATTTATGGAATTGTAGAGGATGTGCGTCTGTTCGCCTATTTGCCCAGCATTATGTCCGGAACGATCAGTTCTCTTATCTCACTGGTAATTTGCCTGATATATTATTTTATACTTTCTTTTACAGCAGCTATGATAGTTGTATCAATTATATCTGTCATGGCAATAGGATATGTTATTTATAATAAGCGGTTATTCAGAAGGGTGCAGTTATTAAGAAAGCTGAATGATCTATATTTTAAGGTAGTTGATGATACCTTAAAGGGCTTTAAGGAGTTGAAATTAAGTACAATCAAGAGTACGAACCTGTTTGAAAAGTTTTTAAGGAGGAATAGGAAGGAGGTGAGAGATGTGGAGATCGGGATCGTTAACAGGTACCTGGTATTAAATCTGTTTAGCCAGTATGGATTGTACCTGTTATTAGGTATTGTGCTTTTCGTATTACCCTTGTTGCATTTACTTAACAGGGAGTCTGTAATTTCCTTTGTGGTGATATTATTATTTATTATCGGGCCTATCACAAACCTGATAGGAATGCAAAACTTTTATACGCGGAGCTATGTAGCTAATAAACGTGTGAATGCATTTCTTGAGGATTTAAAGGACATGCCTGTGGAGGCAGAGAGGGTACCGGAAGAGTTTTACGAAGAAGTAGAAGAATTGAGATTTGAGGAGATCACTTATCAACATCAATCGGACGATTTTGATAGCTCTTTTGTAATGGGACCCATTAATCTGACCATAAAAAAAGGTGAAACAATCTTTATTATTGGTGGAAACGGGAGTGGTAAGAGTACATTCATTAATTGTTTGACCGGGTTGTACAGGCCTTCTGGAGGAAGTATCTACTTGAATGGCAAAAAGATCACGAATGATGGCAGGTACTATAAGGATAAGATCTCTGCTATTTTTACAGATAATCATTTGTTCTCGCGTAATTATGATAATTACTCTTTGAAAGAGAATAAGGAATACGGGCGATTACTGGAAATTATGAAGCTTGATACGGTGGTATTGGACGATAGGGAAGAATCTGCCAGACGTAAGTTTTCCAAGGGGCAGGGTAAGCGGATGGCGATGATTTTTGCATTATTGGAAGACAGCCCGATTTTGGTGCTTGACGAATGGGCAGCAGATCAGGATCCTTATTTCCGGCGATATTTCTATGAAAAGCTGCTACCGCAGCTAAAGGCACAGGGAAAAACGATCATCGCTGTTACCCATGATGATGCCTACTTTAAATATGCAGACAGGATATTGAAATTTGATTACGGAAAGATTGTGCGTGATCTTAATGGAATGCCACGAGAGGGAGAACTTCTGTGGGAGTTATAAAATCGTTTAAACCTTATTACATTGACTCCATTTACCTTACCTCAGCAGGATGTTTATTATGAACAGTTATTGCATTCTGATAAACCTATTTATAATATAGGAGCGAAGATATCAATTAAAGGGACGCTTAGCTTTAACCTTATGGAGATGGCATATCAGCATCTTATTTCCCAGCATGATACATTTAGAAGTGTTATAAGTGAAAGAGGCTTTAACGTTTTGCCACATTATGAGGGGAAACTTGAGTTTGTCGATTTTTCATTGACAGTTGATGCGGACGAAAAAGCAAATGAGTATATGCAGGTATCATTTATAGAGCCTTTTGATTTGTTTGCAGGTAAGCCATTACATAGATTTTGTTTAGTAAAAGTGAGTGATTCTTTTCACTATCTGTTTTCTGTATATCATCATATTATTACGGATGGATGGGGAACTTCGTTGCTATTTCAAAGATTAGTAAAGAACTATAATGAGCTGAAAGAATTTGGGGAAATACAAAGCACCTATCCATTTAAGTATACCGACTATGTTGTGGATGATGCGAGTTATGAACAAGGAGAAATATATGGAAAAGACAAGAAATACTGGCTAAACAGGTTTGCTATATTGCCCGAAGTGCTGATACCTGAAGCCGAAGCGCCTGCAAGTAAGCGGGTGGAACTCCTGGTACCGCGAGCATTGTATAATCAACTCGGAGGGACTTCTTTTCACACTATACTGGGCGTATTGTATAGTTACCTCGGCAGGTTTTACGGAAATAATGATTTCGCTATCGGGTTGCCCGTACTTAACCGGGATAAGGCCCTTTTTAAAAAAACTGCAGGACTGTTTATGGGTGTTTCTCCTTTACGCATGGAATTGGATCCTGAAGAGAGCTTTGAGCAGTTTGTAGGGCGAATAAAGAGTCAGTTAAGACAGGACTATCGCCATCAGCGTTTTCCTTTAGGAAGACTGGTGAGGGAATTGGGTATGCATAAACTGTTTAGTGTTACACTCTCATATGAAAAGCATAATTATGCAGATACATTTAAAGATACAGTGACTAAGGTGATCCCTCTTACACATGGGGCTGAGCGTGTACCACTGGCAATTTATATCAGAGAGTTTAATCCCGAAGAAAATGTAAAGATTGATTTTGATTATAATGTGAGTTGTTTCGGTGCGGCAGCAATTGAGCGTTTAGTAAAGCATTTTGAGTATTTACTGAGGAAAGTGGTACACCAACCTGGTATTTTGCTGAAAGATTTAAAGTGCATGCCCGAGTGGGAGTACCAGCATCGTATTGCAACTTATCCATCTGAAAAAACAGTTGTAGACCTTATTGAACAACAGGTGGCACTGTTTCCTGAAGCAGATGCTGTGCGTGATGCTGTTCGTTGTTATACCTATGCAGAATTAAAGCGTGTTTCTGACCGCGTTGCAGCTTACTTGTGTGCTGTACTGGATGAAGGAAATAGGCCCGTGGCGGTATTGATGGATCGTTCTGCCAATCTGGTAGTGTTATTGCTGGGAGTGCTGAAATCGGGGCGGGCTTATATCCCGCTGGATCCTTCTTTTCCGGCTACCCGTCTAACCTATATTATTGAAGATAGTAAGGCAACTACACTGATCCATCAAAAGCATTATGAGAAACTTGGTGGAGAGAATGTGAATGCGATAAGGGTGGAACATATTTTTGATGAGATTGCGGGAGATGAGATGGATATTACGATTACACCCGCTTCTACAGCTTATATCATTTATACTTCAGGCTCTACCGGAAATCCTAAGGGGGTGGAGATTACGCACCGTTCGCTGGTAAATTTTCTGGTGAGTATGCAGTCTGAACCAGGTATTCGGCCGGGTGATCTGCTCTTTGCCGTGACCACATATTCTTTTGATATTTCTATACTGGAATTCTTTTTACCATTGATCAGCGGTGCGATGACATATGTAGCGAATAATGAGACGCTGTCTGATCCTGTGAAACTAATAGATCAGGTGGTATTGCTGGATCCTGACATTATGCAGGCAACGCCGGGATTTTACCAGATATTGTTTAATGCGGGCTGGCAGGGAAGCCGGCGTTTAAAGGTATTGTGCGGAGGAGATATGCTAAGCACTGCACTGGCTGATAGGTTATTGGCCACTTCTTTGGAGTTGTGGAATATGTATGGGCCTACAGAAACTACAATATGGTCTGGAGTAAAGCGAATATGGAGTGCGAACGATGCGAAAAATATAGGAAAGCCAATCAACAATACGTTATTCTATATTCTTGATCCCTGGTTACATCCTTTGCCTGTTGGGGCAGAAGGTGAAATTTATATAGGAGGAAGCGGGCTTGCCAGGGGCTATTACAGAAATGAGGTATTAACGCGGGAGCGATTTATTGATATATCCGGCGTTAGGGTTTATAGAACAGGTGATACAGGAAAGTGGAATGAAGATGGAGAGATCATTTTTTCCGGACGAAAAGATGATCAGGTGAAAATACGCGGATACCGGATAGAGCTTGGAGAGATCGAGAAAAAGTTTGTTGCCCTGCCCGAGATAGATGAAGCGATAATAGTAGCAAGGAAGGATACTGAACAGGATGCTTTCCTGATTGGGTTCGTGAAAACAAGTATACAGGATTTTTCTTCCCAGGCAGTGATCGATAAATTACGGGACAGTTTGCCGGACTATATGATCCCTAAAGTGATCGTCGTGCTTGACGTGTTTCCCATAACGCCAAATAAAAAGATAGACAGGAAAGCATTGAGCCAGCGTGATTTGTCGCAATTGGTTATACAGCGTGTCAAAGAGCGGCCAGCAGATGGTATATCTGTGGCATTGGCTGGTTTGTGGCGGGAGATATTGGGAACTGAGATACTGGATATGGACACCAATTTCTTTTCCCTGGGAGGTCATTCTATTAAAGCTATGCAACTGGCGAAGTCTGTTAATGAATATTTTCATATTCAATTAGGTATAAAAGATATTTTTGAATATCCTGTTATACGGGAGCAGGCGAAACGGGTAAGGGATGCTGTGAGGGGGGCGTTTGTGCCCATTCCAAAGGTTAAATTACAGACAGCTTATGATATCGCCATTGTGCAACAAATGTTATGGCTGGCTTGTCAGCAACAGCGGGTGTCTGTTACTTATAACATGTATGCTGCTTTTGAGGTGACTGATGATATTAGCTCCATCGAGAGCGGTGTACAGTCGCTAATAAACGCACATGAGATATTACGTACGAATTTTATTGAAGTAGAAGGAGTGCCTAAACAGGTGATCCGTTCAGCCTATACATTCAGTGTGCAACAGGTTGAGGTAATGAGTACCCATGAGGCGGATATATTTATTGCAGACATGGTGCACACCGTTTTTGATCTGGAAAATGATTTATTGCTGAGAGTTTGCCTGGTGAAGGTAAGTGGAGGACGAGAAATATTGGTGTTTGTGACACATCATCTGATTATGGATGGGTGGTCATTGGAGTTGTTTGTAAAAGGATTAACGGTAAGCGAGAAGTCCGTTATACAGTATAAGGATTATGCGGCATGGAGCCATCATCAACCTCATCTGCAAACAGCGCGTGAGTATTGGTTAAAGCGGATGTGGGGTTATCAATCAATGGAGAGTTTTAAGGCCGATGGAGCGATACGTTCTTTTAAAGGAGCAAAGATTGATTTTTCTACTGATGGACGCATGAAGCAGTTAGCTAACACCCTTGGTTGTTCCTTATTTACGCTAATGCTGGCGTCTGTTCAGGTACTGATATACAAGAGTACAGGACTGTCTGATTGTTGTATAGGTATTCCGGTTGCCGGTCGGAAACATCCTGATGTACAGAATTTACTCGGGATGTTTGTGAATACACTGGCGTTTCGAAGCCAGGTACAGGGTTCATTTAAAACGTTGTGCCTGCAAACGAAATCCTTACTGGCAGAAAGTTTAGAATATGATAGTTATCCGCTGAATCAGCTATTAAATGAGATTCCTTTTGATGTAATGGTAGCCTGGCAGCAGGAGGGAGGGCTTTTACCCTTGAAAAAATATCCTGTTGAGCATCGGGTAAGCCGTTTGCCCATTACATTCTCTTTCCTTGAAATTACTGATGGTGTATACTGTGAAGTTGAGTATGATACAGGTTTGTATGAGGAAAGAAGTATTCTGTTACTGATATCAAAGTATCAGCATCTGTTAGAGGAGATAATACGTGATCCGTCATTAAGTATAGATGATATTGATATGGAATCAGTATTAGAGAAAAGAAAGAAACATAATGGAATTACTATCGATTTTAATTTTTAATCTATGAAATATATGAAATACAGGTTGTTTATTATTTTCTTGTTGTCGTTTGTACAGTTGTATGCACAGGAAACCTTTGTCCGATCCGGTAATTTCTCGGGTATTGATATGAAAGGCATCAATGCAGAGTGGGGCCATCTCACTGTTCCTGAGAATTGGAAAAATAATAACGGTAATAAGGTTGTTCTTGCAGTAACTATCCTTAAAAGTGCTAATAAACACGCAAAGGACGGGATTGTGTTTTTAGCGGGAGGCCCGGGGGGGAATGCTGTAAAATCTATCAAGAAGTGGCTAAATAATCCTGTGCATCAGTCACATGATATTATTCTTGTTGATATGCGGGGCTCAGGCTTTTCTACACCGCAGTTATGTCCTGATCTGGGTAAGTCTTTTATGGAGGTTTTGGGAGATGATGATACCCGACAGAAGGATATAAAAGCAAGAGTAGCAGTAGCAAATGGTTGCAAGATCGATCTGTTGAAGCGCCATATAGATATCAATGCATACAATAGTACAAGTATGGCGTATGACCTGCATGCCTTAAAGGCTGCATTAGGCTATGATAAATGGGGGGTATACGGTGTTTCTTATGGAACAAGGATCGCTTTTGAGTATGTGAAGCAGTTTCCGGAGGATGTGAAAGAATTGGTGATGGATTCGCCGGTGACACCGTTTGCAGGCTTGTATGACCATAATACAAGCAATTTTATCAGGTCGCTGAATATTTTGTTTAAAAAATGTAAGGAGGATAAATCCATCGTGCATGCGTATGGAGATATAGAACAATTATTTTACAGTACAGTGGATGACCTTAACAAGCAACCATGGACTTTTAATGTCTCAAAAAAGATTCAGCCTTCAGGAAAATTTACATTGAATGCGCAGGATTTTTTGCTGGCTGTGCAACAGGGGATATATGAGCGAAAGTTTTTTGAGATACTGCCGGCGGTAATCAAACAGTTTCATGACAGGAACGAAGGAATGGTATTGCAATTGATAGGGTCATTGAAGAATCATCTGAACCTGGATTATGGCGCTTATTATTGTGTGTTATGCCATGAGACACTACCCGTAAATTCACTGGAATCATTTAAGAAAGATGCATCATCTTATAAGGGCTTTCTTGCTGAGGGTTTACCTTTTTATGAGGGCGATTATGCTGTGTGTGAGAGCTGGGGACATGATTCATCAACAATTGTGGATTCGGCAAAGATCAATGCCAATTTTCCTACGCTGATATTGTCCGGAGAGTTTGATCCTGTTATTCCGCCTGAGAGTGGGCGGACTTTGGGGAAGATCTTACCGAATAGTACGGTGATTGTTTGTGCCAATCAAGGACATGTACCCGGTTTTACCAAATGTGGCACTGAATTGATTAGCGCATTCCTGGATAACCAGAAAGTAGATGGTAATTGTTATGATAAAGATCCGGTGAAGCTTGCTGCAGATCTAAAGATTAGTAATGGTATAGCGAAGATGGCAGATGTTATCAGACGACCAGGGTTATCATTATCACCATTGGTTATCGGTTTGTTGATATTATTGGTAGGACTTATAAAGGTTGTTGTATGGCGTCGGCCGTCTTTAATGTATTGGTTAAGCGGAATTGCTATCCTGTTAACATTCTTTGTATTTTCTGGCTTTGTTTATGCCATTAACGTAACTGCTGCTTCCAATTTGTATATACTGGCGCTGGGGTTACCGGGGCAATATTCTTTCCTGTTTATCCTCCCTTATATTATTTCCGCACTGACCTTGTTTATGTTGGTTCTGTTATGCCGAAAGGAGAATAGCAAATATTTGTTTGCATGGTTTGTTGTGTTCGGTTTGTCTATTGCTATCGTATACTGCTTTTATTGGCATTTATTCTATTAATTATGAGAACCGAAAATGAAATACGATCAAAGATCGAGGAGTTTAATATCAATCTCGCTATCATTCAGTCAAAAATGGAAAAAGAGTTGGAGAAGCATTTCATGAAAAGAGATAAACATTTGTTGCTTTTTCTGCATAAGGAAAAGAGCATTTGGGAGTTTGCACTGGTACAATTGCACTGGTTGCTATCTGATGAAGTAGATAAAAAAGAGCTGAAATATGAAAGCTTATAGAATTATAATAGCAGGAGGATTGGGTGACGTATTACTGACCACACCTACTATTAAAGCGCTGAAAGAAGCGGACCCTGACCGTAAGATTGTTTTATACTGCATGAATAAACGTCAGCAGGGGATATTTAAGAACAATCCGCATATAGACAGAGTAACAAGTACTTCTTTCTTTAAAAACCCTGTTTCTTTTGTTAAATATTATATGAAATGGGAATCCTTTCATACTGATTTCTATGCCGCATTGATGCCGGCCGTTTTCTGTGACAGGAATGCGAAAGACCTGATAGCAGGATTACATCAGATGGAGTTGAAAGATAATAAGGTACAGATCTTTTTATCTGAAAAGGAAGAGAATATGGCACGGACATTTATGGCGCAGTATAAGAATCCAATTCTCATGCATATTACTTCCAAAACATCTAAAAACCAGGAATGGGAGGTGGAGAACTGGGAGGAGCTGGTGAGATCGATGCCAGAGTATACATTTCTTCAGTTGGGGGTATCCGCAGAAAAAAAGGTAAGTAATGCAGTAGATTTAAGGGATAAAGTCTCTTTCAGAGATACACTGGCATTAATTAAATACGCAAAGAGTTTTGTGGGGGTTAATTCTTCTTTTTCTCATGCAACCAACGCATTTGATATACCTGGAGTGGTATTATTCGGTCCGGCCCGGCCTGAGATATGGGGACATTTAAATAATATCAATTTGTATAAACCTGTACGCTGTTCTCCTTGCCTGGAACTATTGTTTCATTCTCCATGCCCCTATAATAAACTTTGCATGCATTCCATCTCAGTAGAGGAAGTCCGCGCAGCATTGTTTAAACAATTATCCTGATGTTTTTAAACCTGTTCCTATTACTGAACAGGTTCCTTATTAAAGTTTTGGTTTATCACCTCATTCTTCTGGGCTGATAAGAGATGTTTATCTCTGTCTTGCGCTCCTGTGGCTATTAATAGGCACTCATTTTATTTATTGAAGTTTTTTTACTTTTTAACTGATTAACATAATGGAATATATCAATTACGAATTTGACTTAGATCTACAGAATAATAAGATAAGCGCTTTGGCGAATACTGTATATATCCGGACAATAGAGGATTATCATACCAAGGATGATCTCAATGCTACAATTAAAAATGCATATCATCCTGAATCTGTGTACGGCTTATTGTATTATAAATGCTGGATAGACACCGTACAGTGGCATTTGGAAGATGAAATCCGGAAGGTTGATCTTGATCCTTATGAGTGTTTAAGTATAAAGCGCAGAATTGATAAGTCCAATCAGGACAGAACCAATATTGTAGAAGTAATAGATGATTATTTTCTTCATCAATATAGTAATGTTAAACCTGCAGAAAACGCAAAGCTGAATACCGAAAGTCCGGCTTGGGCATTGGACCGCCTTTCAATACTTGCTTTGAAAATATATCATATGCAGGCTGAAGTACAGCGGGTTGATACGCCTCCCGATCATTATGCAACATGCTCCCTTAAACTGGAAACTTTGACAGAACAACGGGAAGACCTTTGCAAGAGTATTGACGAGCTCCATCATGATATAGCAATAGGTGCTAAACAAATGAAAGTATACAGGCAGATAAAAATGTATAATGATCCTAATCTTAATCCCGTACTTTATAATTCAAAATTAAAATCGTAAAAACTCACTTCAACGGTCTCTAAATAAAAAGCCCTTCAGCAATACTGAAGGGCTTTTTGTGACCTGGGAGAGGATCGAACTCTCGACCCACTGATTAAGAGTCAGTTGCTCTACCGGCTGAGCTACCAAGTCATTTTTTTTGTTGGGGCTGCAAATAAACGAAATTTTATTGAAGTCCGAAAGGTTAAAGCCAACGATGCCGAAAGTTTTTTCTTCAGACTTCCGGCATCGTTGGCTTTCAGGCTTTTTACACTAAAGCGTATAAGTCAGTTCGTTGTTTTTCTACAACATCGCTGTTAATGTATTCGTCGTAGGTCATCAGCTTATCTATATAGCCACCCGGTGTAAGTTCAAATACGCGGTTGGCTACGGTTTCAACCAGTTCATGATCTCGTGAGGTAAACAGGATAGTGCCTCTGAAGTCTTTCATGCCATTATTAAGTGCCGTGATCGATTCCAGGTCAAGGTGGTTGGTTGGTTCATCAAACATGAGCAAGTTGGCTTGTTGCAGCATCATACGGCTAAACATGCAGCGCATTTTTTCGCCACCAGACAATACATTGCTTTTTTTCAATACCTCTTCGCCCGAAAATAGCATACGGCCCAAAAATCCGCGGATAAACTGATCATCCTTTTCGCCCGGTGAGTATTCACGCAGCCAGTCAATCAGGTTATCATTCTTACCTTTAAAATATTCGGCGTTATCAATAGGGATGTCGGCCGGGTTAATGGTCACTCCCCATTTAAAGGTGCCTTTAAAGTCGGTATCCCTGCCGGTTAGAATATTGTACAGGGCAGTAGTTGCCAAACTATTTTGTGATATTATAGCAATTTTATCGCCTTTGTTTACCGTAAGGCTGATATTGTTAAATAAAAGCTCACCGTTAAGGGTTTTGCTTAAATTTTCAATCTGTAATATCTGGTCGCCCGCTTCACGGCCCAGGTTATTAAATATAATTCCAGGGTATTTGCGGTTTGATGGCTGTATCTCGTCGATATTGATTTTATCCAGTGCTTTTTTACGACTGGTGGCTTGTTTTGATTTAGAGGCGTTGGCACTAAAACGACGGATAAACTCCTGCAATTCCTTAACACGGTCTTCGGTCTTTTTATTCTGATCAGAGCGTTGTTTCAGGGCAAGCTGACTTGATTCATACCAGAACGTGTAGTTACCGGTATAAATGGTCATTTTGGAGAAGTCGATATCCACCACATGGGTACAAACCGTATCCAGAAAGTGCCTGTCGTGCGATACTACCAAAACGATAGCTTCGTACGATGCTAGGAAATCTTCGAGCCAGCTTACGGTATGGATGTCCAGGTCATTGGTAGGCTCATCCAGCAGTAAAATATCGGGTTTGCCAAAAAGGGCTTGTGCTAATAATACGCGTACCTTTTGGGTATTATCCAGGTCTTTTACCAGGTTATAATGAAACTCTTCTTTAATACCCAGGTTACTTAGTAGGGTAGCGGCATTACTTTCGGCATTCCAGCCATCCATTTCGGCAAACAGGTTTTCGAGCTCACCGGCACGTTCGCCATCAGCATCGGTAAAATCTTCTTTCAGGTAAATGGCGTCTTTTTCCTTCATTACGGCATACATCTCTTTGTAGCCCATCATCACAGTCTCGATAACCGAAAACTCGTCAAAGGCATAGTGATTCTGACTTAAAACCGCCATACGTTCGCCCGGGGTAAAGCTCACAGAACCGCTTGTCGGGTCGATATCGCCCGAAAGAATTTTTAAGAATGTCGATTTTCCGGCACCATTGGCACCTATAATGCCATAACAATTGCCTTGTGAAAATTTAAGGTTAACGTCTTCAAATAAAGTCCGCTTTCCGTAACGTAATGATAGATTGGATACCGTAATCATGCTGCACCTGTAATTTGGCGCAAAAATACGGTAAATAGTTCATTTTTTTGGTATTTGGATCGATATTAAATGGGGAGTTTTGTGGATTTAAGTGCATATATCGTCACATTTAATTGACATTGCTGTGTACATATTTGCCCGTATTATGGGTAACTTTAAAACTAACAGCTCATTTGAGCGTTATATTATTATAAGTTAACCAATTACAGAAAATGGAACAGCCTTTGACCCAACAGATTTATACATTATTAAATATTACCAGTCATGGGAGCATTAATCATCACATTGGTTATTATCAATATCATAATAGCCATTAACAACACGCAAAAAAGAAAAGTATATTGATAGGCAGTTAATGCGTTTAACTCAATATTTCGGTTAAACTATTTGTTTCATGATCCGCCAGTTTTTGAAGCGGAGCTGAGGCAAGCATCTTCATCATCATATTCAAATCTGCATCAATAGTAAAAAGAATATCAGTATGGTCGTTATCAAAAGATAACGACCATTTTAATTTCAGATCAAAGGGCGGCTTAGCTGCCGGTACGATAATAATTTCCTGATCAGGCATCCGGCTTTCTATCTTTAAGGAAAGCTTGGCCATATTCTGGATGCTGAAATGAGCCTCGTCGGCGGTTGAAATCCATTCCTGTATATTGTCAGGCATCAGTTTCTGGTGATTGTTAAAATCGGCCAAAAAAGCATAAACCTCATGGATGGGTCTGTTAATGCTGGTACTGCTGGTGAAAGTGCTCATTGTTTAGTATTATATTAAATGTGTTGCGGGTGACGTGTGATAAGGTTCGTGTGTGTATTTAGGTTTGAAAAATTGCCAAACCCCGCTACACGTAACCCGATCCCAAACTAGCTAGAAGCTATTTGTCCCCAGGCGGCCGGGTTTTCACGCCATTGTTTTAAAATAGCCACGTCTTTATCGGCAATGTATTGATGCTCTTCGGCATACTTTATCAAGGCGTTATAGTTTGATAAGGTAACGAAAGGACAGCTGGCTTGTTTAAAATTCTCGGTGGCTACGTCAAAACCATAGCTGAATATGGCTGCAAGACCTGCTACTTCGAAACCGGCGGCGCGTAAAGCTTCGACAGCTTGTAAACTGCTTTTGCCGGTTGATATCAAATCCTCAATAACTACCACACGTTTACCTGTAGTGGTGGAGGTATCGCCTTCAATCAGGCTGCCGGTTCCGTGCTCTTTTGGTTTTGAGCGCACGTAAATAAAAGGTAAACCCAATTCCTGGGCTACAAGGGCTCCTTGTGGTATGCCGGCAGTTGCTACACCGGCTATGCAACCTACGCTGCCAAATTTTTCCTGGATAGCAACGGTTAATTGCTGACGGATATAAGTACGGATAGACGGATGAGAAAGCGTTACGCGGTTATCACAATAAATTGGCGATTTCCATCCCGACGCCCATGTAAAAGGATTGTTAGGTTGTAATTTAATTGCTTTAATTTGCAGCAGGAATTCAGCAACTTGCTGCTCGATCTCATTATTATTAAACATGGCTCAAAAATACAGAATTTATATCAACGAAAAGGTTATCCTGTTAACTGAATCGGAACCATCACATGTAGAAAGTTATGAAAGGCTTGATGTTGAGACATTTGATCTGAGAATAATTTACACCTGGATACTGGCAAACCCTAAAAAGTTGTTCTATGTGCCCTGCACCAATGCCAAACTTTTCTTAAAATCGGTTATCAAAAATATAACCTTGATTGAGGCCGCAGGTGGCCTGGTGATGAATACAGCCGGCGATTACCTGTTTATTTACCGCAACGATAAATGGGACCTGCCCAAAGGTAAAATTGAGAAGGATGAGAAGGTTAAAGAAGCCGCCGTGCGCGAGGTAGAAGAGGAGTGCGGTATAAAAGTGAGCAAGCTGAACGAGAAGATATGTAAAACCTACCATGTTTACATTAGCAGGGGCGAGGTGGTGCTTAAAAAAACACACTGGTTTGCCATGGACAGTAAAGGGAAAGACAAACTAAAGCCACAAAAAGAAGAAGGTATTACCGATGTGCGCTGGTTTAAAAAAGAGCACATTGAACCTATTGTGGAAAATACCTTCCCATCCATCATGGATGTATTACATAAAGAAAAGCTGGTTACAAATAAGCTAATGCCTCTGCGGGGATAAACTGTGCCACATCACCATGATGACGCATAATTTCACGTACGATGGTTGAACTGATGGACGAATATCCGGGTTTGCTTACAATAAAAATACTTTCAATATCGGGTACCAGGGCGTGGTTCATCTGGGCTATGGCTTTTTCATATTCAAAGTCGGATACGGTGCGTATACCCCTGATCATATAGGTAGCGCCAATGCTTTTGCAGAAATTTACGGTTAAACCTTCGTAGGCCACAATATGTATTCGGTCATCATGTTTAAAAACTGCCCGGAGCATCTGCTCGCGGGTTTCAATACTGAGCAGACCCTGTTTACTGCTGTTGGCGCCTATGCCAATATACACCTTGTCAAATAAACCCACCGAGCGTTTTACAATATCAACGTGGGCTTTGGTAACCGGATCAAAAGAACCAGGGAAAAGAGCGATTTTCATTTTAGGCTGATGTTATTGCTTTCACCAAAAGTAGGTTTTTTAGAGCCAGGAATCAAGAATTAAGATTCAATAGCCAAGAACCAAAAAGGAAAAGGCTGCCGCCCTCCTTTTCTACGTCACTGTAAGCGAAGCGTGGCAATCTCCTCCCTTTCATGTCAGGTCAATAGCCTTAGACTCAACTGGACTTGACAAAACCGAAAAAGTAGTGGTTTTTCCAAATTTTGCAAACTGATCCAGTTTCAAGTTCAGCTCGCTTGATGATTTAACTATTAAACTCACAAAAAAGCAGTATTCCCCGGTAGTGTGGACAATATTGGTAATACCTTTCATAGTTTTAGCTTCATTAAGAAAAGGAGTAATATTTGCATGCGGCAGCTGCACAGCTATCACTGCTTTTTGCTGATAACCTAATCGCATGAAGTCTATGGTTGCAGTGAATCCTTTTATTATCCCGTCCTCCTGCATACGTTTTATCCGCTCTGCTACGGCGGGTGCCGTAAGGCCAACCTTCCTGCCGATCTCCGCATTGCTTATCCTTGCGTCGAGTTGCAATTCGTTTAGTATTGCATGGTGGAGTTCATCTGTCTTCATACTAAAAAATTGAAAAACATCGATTCGAAAGTTACCTGGATTTATTCCTTGGAAACGAAAGCTAAAATAATCAATTCTAGCCTGACCTTTACTGTAAAAATAAACAGATGATAAAAAATGAATGCTTTATCAATGTCCAAGGGCTACTTTAACATGATTAAACGATATTAAACATGACTGAAAAAGAAAGTTTAAATACTACAGAATTGAAACATGGTATGGCTGTGATCGACAATTCTTTGCGCATCCATTATGTGGAGGCTGGGAGTGGTGAGCAGACAATTGTATTATTACATGGTTTTCCGCAAACCTGGTGGGAGTGGCGATTCATCATTCCTGAATTGGCGGAGGCGGGATTTCGGGTAATCGCTATAGATTACCGTGGAGCCGGCGACTCCTGGCGCCCGGCAACTGGCTATGATAAACGTACCATGGCGGGTGATATTTACAAAGTTTTAAAGGAGCACCTAAAAATAGAAGAGCCCGTTATTATGGCCGGACATGACATTGGCCTTATGGTTGCTTACGCTTATGCACAGGAATACCGGGAAGATGTATCCCGCCTGATTGTTATAGATGCTCCCTTACCTGGCACCTTAGCTTTTGATAAAATACGCTCGGATCATAGGGTTTGGCATTTTGCATTTCATGGGGTGCGTGATTTACCAGAATTCCTGATCGCCGGACGTGAGCGGGAATATCTTCAGGCATTTTTTAACTACCGGATATTTAATGTTGGTGCCATAAGTAAGGCAGATATGGATATATTCACAAGTGCTTATTCTGCTCCTGGCGCTATCCGCGCCGGATTAGAAGTGTATCGTGCCTTTGATCAGGATATCAATGATAACAGGGAAAGCCTTCAAAAAAATGGAAAGCTTTCCATACCTGTTTTAGCTATTGGGGGAGAGATTAGTACAAGCGGTACAATGATGGGAGATATGATGCGTGAAGTGGCAGATAACGTTGTTGCTGTACGAATACTCCAGACAGCTCATTGGGTTGCCGAAGAAAACCCTGATGCATTACTGAGTGAAATTTTAAAATTTCTGAATTAAAATAATAAGAATGAGATGAAAAAATTAAACCCACTTGTCATCCTGAGCGGAGCGAAGGATCTGTTGTGCCCTTCGGAAAGTTCAATAACAGATGCTTCGTACCTCAGCATGACAAAGGGTTTTGAGCTCATTAACCTATAAAAAACTGTTGACTGATAATCTTTCCGTTTTCAACTTTATAAATGCAAACCTCTTCAACCAGTTTTTCGCCCTGTCCCTTAATTGTAAAATGCATGGAGAAAATCAGGCTGAAGTAACTCCCGGCAAAAATCGCTTCGGATACTTTAATATCAATGATTTCTACATTGGCCAGAAATTGTTTTTCACGCTCAATCAGGTTATGAAGACCAATTATCGGCTCATTTTTATTTTGAGGATCGATACTTACGGCGTTATCTGCATATAATTCGGTATAAGCCTCCACAAATTTAAGCTCATTACATAATGAAGCTAAACGATTGGCAATTTCTGGTAAAGTGTTCATGTTTTTTAAAGGTTGTTGCGTGATAATAACTAATGGTAATACTAAGCGAATTTTACAACAACTCCTATTAAAAAGCAAAGGATGATACAGAAATGATATAAGGATGTGATAGTAATTGAAATACCAAAACGAGTTGTCATCCTGAGCGAAGCGAAGGATCCTCTTCAATATGCCTATCGCAAAACAGATACTTCACTCCGTTCAGCATGACAAAAGGTTAACCTTTACTGGGCAATAATATCCTCCAACTGGTAATAAACCTTTAAGCCCCGTTCTTTGGCTATCCTTACATCTTCATCGGCTCCTTTGGATGCGCCGGGGATTCTTAAAACAGCATCGCATTTGGTGAGCAGTCGCTGGGCCACGGGATACAGAATCTCTTCGTAAGCAGCATCACCGGGACGTGTTGAACCGGCTTGCTCCAGCAGGGGCAGGGCAAACCATTCGCCAATTACCGGGATATGCCCGGCCCTGAATATGGGCAGCGCCATTTCTTCCAGTTTTTTTAAGTTTTGAGCCATCAAGGCTGGATCGTCGTTGGTGCCCGAGCGATACGGGCCTGCTATTAAAATTACTAAAGGTGTATTGGTCATCATATTAACTGATTAAGTTGTGCATATTGTAAAAGCATCATAGTTTTACCGTCTTTTATTTCGCCGGTTTGTACCATTTGCAGGGCGGTGGCAAATGGCAGTTCCAGTACTTCAATGTTTTCGTGTTCTTCTTCCAGGCCACCACCATCGCTTATCTTCATGTCTTTGGTGTACTCCGCCACAAAAAAATACAGAATCTCCGTTACCGAGCCTGGCGACATATAGGCTTCAAATACCTTTTGTACATTGGTAATCTGGTAACCTGTTTCCTCTTCAGTTTCCCGTTTGATGCAATCTTCGGCATTGTTTTGATCTAGTAAACCGGCGCAGCATTCAATCAACATCCCACTGTCGTTACCGTTGATGTACGTGGCCACGCGAAATTGTTTGGTGAGTATTACCGTTTTAGTATCCCTGTTGTATAAAAGTATGGTGGCACCGTTACCCCGGTCGTAAGCTTCGCGGGTAAGTTTTAGTACGGTGCCATCTTTTTTTGTAGCTTCAAAAATTATTTTCCGGAGGATGTACCAGTTGTCTGATAGTACCTCTGTTTTTAAAATTTTTATATCATTCATGTATAAATTGATTTAAATTGATCGTTTTTGATTAATTTTGATCAAATTAAAACTATTTAAATGAACTTTCAAAAAAGAAAGCAAAAAATATTGGAGCAACTGGACCGTACAGGCGAAGTTGACATCAAAAAGCTGGCTGCCGAATTGGATATTTCGGAGATCACAGCCCGGCGCGATCTGAACCAATTGGCTAACGATGGTTTGCTTTATCGCACCCATGGCGGCGCCATGAAAGTTGATCCTTTAGCCAAACCCAAAGATTTTGCCAATAAGGCTGCTCAAAACGCTGATGTAAAGGATCATATTTGCCGTAAGGCAGCCGAGCATATTAACGATGGTGATATTATTTTTATGGATTGCGGCAGCACGGTTTTCAGGCTATGCCAATTTATCAAGAATAAAAAGATCAAGGTGATCACCAATTCGCTGCCGGTGATTTATGAATTACAGAATTGTTCGGTATCCATCAATATTATTGGCGGCGAGTTTAATAACGAACGGCAGGCCACCCATGGTAAAATAGCTAATGAGCACATAGCCAGGTATCATGCTGGCAAGGCTTTTTTGGGCGTTGATGGTGTATCGGCCCGTGGTTTATTTGCCAACAGCGAACTGGAGGCCGAAATTACCTCGATGTATATCAACCAAAGCGCCTACACCTATGTGCTATGCGATGATAGCAAAGTAGGGAAGGAGACCTACCTGAAATTTGCCTATATTGATCAAATTGAAGCTATTATCACCAATGCCGATGATCAAAAATTGGCGTGCTTTAAAGATACCGCGCTGACTATTTTACAGGTGGGATAGATCTCTCACTTTAATGCAAATCGTAATCAACGGGCATTTCACCGGGCCTTTTCCATTTGCTTAATGGCGATCCATCCTTCCGGGGTAATACCCATAATCTCGGTCGCGACGCCTAATGTTTGATAAGTGTCAAAGAAAGCCATCCGTGCAATTGGGTGGTCAACCTCGCTGATGACCGCATACCCTTGTTCACGCAGGGTATTGGTAATCCGCTCGAAATCGCTAACCGGCAAACGGAAAGCATTGTGCTGTACACCACCTGCAGGATACTTGGCGAGGTAGTCATGAAACATGCTTTGGCCGGAAATTGGCTGGACAAGTTCGATAAAGGTGCCTCCGTTATAGGTTTGGGTGGTTAGCCAATCACCAGCCACAATCTGGCCATAATAGGTCATGCCCAGATCCTGTGCCCGGAAATATTCCGGTTCTGGGAAACCAGCGACACCCAAGGTGTTTGCAAGAAATTTTACGGCAGCGTGAATGTCTGGAACTACCCAGCCAATTTGGGCGAGTTCTATTCCTGCTATGGTTTTGTTGATACTATTCATCTTTGTTTTTATTAGGTTAATGGTTAAACAAAGTTAACACGAAAGAGATTTGCTCATGAGGGCCAATAGCGGCAATATGAGGGTATTTTGCGACTATTTGTATTTGGCCAACGAGGGGGAGTCATCATCGGTTAATCTAAATACTGAGAGGCGGAAGATTTGATACTCCCAGAAATTTTTCGTACATTTATATTAACAGCAGCCCGGTTCTCTTTTTAACAGAGAACCGGGCTGTTTGGTTAAGGACAAAACCAAGCCAAAAATCGGCTTTTTTGGATTTAGTTATTTGATAATCAATAAATTAATACTTTTTAAAGTTTTAAAAACTGCTCAAAACTGCGTTAGAATTTGTTAAAAAGTGTTAAAATCGATGGTTTGGGATAGATTTTAAGAAGTTTTTACGCCGTTTTTGGGCAGAAAAGTGTTAAAATTTAAGGTTTAAAAAGTTTTTGGCAGACTTACTCCGCAGCATGCCTGAAAAAAGAAAACGAGGAATGCCCATATTTTCGCTGCTCCACAAAAGTTGGATGATTGTTGAGGTTTTGCATGGATTGGTGCTCCACAATCAGCAGTCCATCGGGTGCCAGTATATTGCGCTCAAAAACTATTTTTGATATTTCGGGTATCTTGTTGAGGTCATAGGGAGGATCGGCAAAAATAAGGTCGTACTGCTCGGTTTCCATTTGGAGGTACTTGAAAACATCCTCTTTATAGGCCTTTATTTGCTCCAGCTTGTGCTGACGGGAAATGTCCTTCAAATAATTCACGCAATGGATGCTGCGGTCGACAGAGATTACCTGTGCGGCGCCTCTGGAGGCAAATTCCATAGAAATATTACCTGTACCGCTAAACAGGTCGAGCACCTTGATGTCCTCAAACTCAATTTGATTTTGCAGGATATTGAATAAGGCTTCCTTAGCCAGATCAGTAGTAGGGCGTACGGGAAGATTTTTGGGTGGGTTAAGTCGCAGCCCCTTTAAACTGCCTCCGATGATGCGCATAAAGATAAAGCAGCGAGTGACAATATTTGGTGAGCGGATATTTCGGCAGGAACTTGTACTACCTGCAGTTGATTAAGCTGTACCTGGCCAAAAAAGTCGGCCAGATGGCTGATACTTTTATCGCCGGTGTCAATATCGCCATTTAGGTAAACATGTACATCGGTCGGTTGTAAACCCAATTCATTAGCTGTGAGGGCTATAAAGTAAGCGAGTTCGTCGTTGTTTTGAAATTCAAAGCGGTTATAGAAGCGCAATTGAATATCTTTAAAGGCTACAATCTCGACTTGGGAGCCATTTAGATTCAGGTACAAATTGTGATCAGCAGGGGTATTTTTAGCAATGGCAGTTATCCAGCCTTTTGATGAAAATACACTGTTACGCAGGCCAAATTCCTCGGCGGCGTTGATGATGGCGCTGTCGGTTTTGTAGATGATGGTGTTGTGACTATCCAAAGGTTGGGCAGATACTTTCTCGCCCGGTTTTAAATCCAGGAAACGGGCAAAATCGGTAATATGATCCTGGTTAAACAGACTTTGCGGTACCAGGGTGAACCCATTAGCCGGTAAACCCACAACTACGTGTTTGTATTTGGCCGATAAAAGATCGAGCAATTCCTGCGGATTGGTTAGCTCATCCAGAGGGTGCATATCTGCACAGGCAAGCAATTTATCCTGATCAGTGATCGCGTACGAAAATGTAGCTTTATCAATCTGTATCAATAAATTATAACGTTCGGCCTCATCAAGGCTAAAGTTATCATCATGGTAGTTATAATTGTATTCGCTCATGCCAGTTTAACAAAAGTAATATTTTTTGGCAGATACTCTACTCCTGATGGGGTAAAAATGAATCATGCCGGTTTATTAAATTATAAAACGAAATGCAATATATATCAGGATGAAAATTAGTATGGGTTGTAAAACTGGTTTAGGATAATAGTCATTATCAGGAAAGTATCTTTTAAAAAAGTATTGGGTAAGAACGAGACCACCTATAATGTTTATAACAATAGATATAGCTGATAGTATCAGTATGGATCGTAGTACTTGGGGAGGGACCTGAACTCCTGTCCCTAGCATCTTAATGGCCGACATATCAACCTTAATATTTAATGCTACCACAATTAAAACCGATAATATATAATAGGATATTATAAAAGCCGCTACCTGCAGAACGGCTTTTTTGTATCCGGCGGCTCTTAAGTTAATAGTAAGCAGAATTCCCCCGTATATAAAACTAAATACAGAAAACCAGAATATGGCTCGTTTGGAGTATATTTCAACGTAGTCTCCTTCTGTTTCTTCTACTTTATCTTCATCAAATTCCATGGTCAAATTTATAAAAATGATGATAACTAATTTACTAATCATCATTTTTGTAAAGTGACTGAATTTGATCATATACGTAAAGCCTTTCCGCATCAGCCAACCGGGCAGCAACTGGAACTATTTAATCGCCTGCATGAATTTTTGCTAAGCGACGATGGGGATGAGTGTTTTATACTAAAGGGTTACGCTGGTACAGGTAAAACCACGATATTGGGCGCTTTAGTAAAAGCATTGCGGGAGTATAAGTATAAAGCTGTTTTGCTAGCACCAACAGGGCGTGCCGCTAAAGTGATCACTAATTATTCGGGTCGCAAGGCGTTTACCATACATAAACGCATCTACCGAAAAAAATCGGCTTTGAATCTGGATGATGGATTTGCTATAGCCGATAACCTGGCCAGTGATACGCTGTTTATTGTAGACGAGGCATCTATGATATCTGATGAGCCTGGTGGCTTGAACCGGGCATCGTTGCTGTACGACTTATTAAAGTACGTGTACAACGACAAAAACTGTAAGCTGGTATTGGTAGGTGATACCGCCCAATTACCACCTGTAGGCTCTGAAAATAGCCCTGCGCTCGACGCTGGTTTGATGAAAGATAAGTTCGGGCTAACCGTATTTAGCTACGAACTCACCGATGTACTTCGGCAGGGGAAAGATTCGGGCATCCTGTACAATGCTACCAGGATACGTGATATTATCCGAACGAAGGACATAAACACGCCCAAGGTAGTCACCAAAGGGTATAAAGATGTATTCCGGATGACAGGTGAGCGGCTTTCTGAGGGGTTGGAATACGCTTACCGGAAATATGGTTATGATCGTACCCTGATCATCTGTCGTTCCAATAAAAATGCCAACCTGTACAATGGGCAGATCAGGAACCGGATATTATACCGCGAAGAAGAGCTTACTGGCGGAGACCAGATCATGGTGGTAAAAAATAATTATTTCTGGCTGCAGGAGCAGGACGAAAGCAGTACCAATTTTATTGCCAATGGCGATATTGCCCGCATCAGAAAGGTACGCCGGATAGAAGATATGTATGGTTTCAGGTTTGCCGATGTGCAAATTGAGTTTATTGATTATGCCGAGGACCCGGTGCTGGATTGTAAAATATTGCTGGACACGCTGTACGCAGATTCGCCGGCTTTATCCCAGGCCGATCAGAAACGATTTTATGAGGAAGTGATGAAGGATTATGAGGGTATGGCCAACAAGCGCGCTATGCACAATGAATTGAAGCAAAATCCATATTACAACGCATTACAGATCAAGTTTGCTTATGCCATAACCTGCCACAAGGCGCAAGGCGGGCAGTGGGATGCGGTGTTTGTTGATCAGGGCTATGTAACCGACGAAATGATCAATATGGATTTTCTGCGCTGGTTTTATACCGCCGTAACCCGTGCCACCACAGAGCTTTTCCTGGTTAATTTTGACGGTCGGTTTTATGCTGCACCGGCAGAAGAGTAGGTAAAAGTGGGTTTACATGGTTTACACTTTTTATGGTTTACATTTATTTAATTAATTGAAAATCAATTAATTAAATATAAAATCGCCATGATAATATAAGATTTATGTTAACCGACTTTAAGCAAAGGAATTGCTAATATTTGAATGGCTCCCATTTTATCTCTATATAGAAAATATTGCTATCTTTATTTCATAATTACTTTTACAACATATCAAATCAGGATTGCCAAAAATCCGGCCTGCTAAACAGGTTATCAAAAATGCTGAGCTTCTAGCGTCAGTGTTTCGCACGAACTAATTTTTACAATATTTATTTTATTTAATCGGTAATGAAAATTACACATCTGTTAGCATGGAGCTTTTGCTGCATTTATATCTGCGCGTGCTCCAGTACCAAAGCAAATACAATTATGGATACTATAACCAATAAACAAAGAATACTTTCATTTTATAAATTAATTGTTGGCCAGCGCAAGGTTGAGCTAATCCCGGAATTTATTTGCGAAGATTATATCCAACACAATCCCACAGTTAAACAGGGGAGGGCTGGTATTATCGAAATGATCAATTATTTAAAAACCTTGCCGCCGCCGCCAGTAGGGGCAAAATCACCGATCATCAGAGCTATACAAGAAGGCGATTTGGTGGTTACGCATCTGGACATTACGTTTATGGGCAAGCGCATGGCCGTTATTGATCTATTTAAATTGAAGGATGGCATGCTTGCCGAACACTGGGATGTGATACAGGAGATGCCTGATCAAACGGGTATGGCCATCACCGCTACCAATGGTACTGCTGAAATTAATGAAAGTGCCTCTGCTATAAAAAGTAAAGAGATAGTTGAGCGGTTTTATAAGGCTGTGATCCAAAAAGTACCTGTAATTAATCTGGTAAAGCCTGACTACATAGAACATGATGCCACGGTAATTGAAAGTGGTAAAAGCCTGGATGCTTATTGGAGTGATGATAACAGTCGCCAAATTAAAATACACCGCATTATTGGCGAGGGTAATTTTGTAGTTGTTCAATCAGAATTTAAAAGAGCAGATAAGGCTTTTGTATTTTATGAAATATTTCGGGTTGAACAGGAGAAAATAGCAGAACACTGGAGCGTGAGGCAGGCCATCCCGGATGGGATAAAGCCAGCTGCGATGTTTTGATGCACTCCTGGTTGTGGATTCTGAGCGTAGCGAAGAACTATCTCTTGAATGCAGTGAAAACTATCTCTCGATCGGAGGGAGAAATCTATTCTACTATTTACACGGCTTACAAATAGATCCTTCGTTCCTCAGGATGAAAAACTTAAAAATACCCAAAAAAAAGAGGCACCCATTGGGTGCCTCTTTTTTATATTGTGGGATATTAAATTATACAGAGAAGCTTTCGCCGCAACCGCAGGTACGACTGGCGTTAGGGTTATTGAATGCAAAGCCCTTTCCGTTCAAACCGTCAGAAAAATCGAGCTCTGTACCGGCAAGGTATAGGAATGATTTCATGTCAAGTGCAAAACGGATACCCTGGTCTTCAAAAAACTGGTCGCCTTTTTTCTCTTCATTATCAAAATCAAGATTATAAGATAAACCTGAGCAGCCACCACCCTGAACAGATACACGCAGAAAATAAGAGGCATCAAGTCCTCCATCCTGCATCAGGTGATCTATTTTGCTTTTTGCTTTTTCAGTTATTGTTACCATTTTATTTTAGATTTGAGATATGAGATTTGAGACATGAGATAAACTCCCATCCAAAACTTCAAATCGATAATACATTATAGAATCAGATGTAAGTCTCAAATCTCACATCTAATATCTCACATCAAATTAATGATGTACTTTTTCGCTTTCAATTGGCGCTAAGCCGTTTTTTACGCGGAAATCATTAATAGCTGCCTTAATAGCATCCTCTGCCAAAACTGAGCAGTGAATTTTTACCGGGGGTAAAGCCAATTCTTCAACGATATCCATGTTGTCGATCTTCATGGCATCGTCAATGCTTTTGCCTTTTAACCACTCTGTAGCTAATGATGAAGAAGCGATAGCCGAACCACATCCGAAAGTTTTAAATTTTGCATCGGTGATAACATTGTTATCATCAACCTGTATTTGCAGGCGCATTACGTCGCCGCACTCAGGTGCACCTACTAAACCGGTACCAACCTTGTGGCTGCTTTTATCCAAAGTGCCCACGTTGCGGGGATTAGTATAGTGATCGATTACTTTATCTGAATATGCCATTTTCTTAGTTCTAAGTTGTTAGTTATAAGTTCTGAGTCAGGGAAATTCTAAACTCTAATTACTAAATTCTAATATATTATGTCTGTCTAGATCCGAAATCGAAATTCCAAAATCCGACATCAAAAAATTAATGTTCTGCCCACTCAATAGAGTTAAGGTCGATACCTTCTTTAAACATTTCCCAAAGTGGTGATAGTTCGCGCAGGTGAGTAACCGCTTTTTTGGTTACTTCAATAGCGTAATCAACTTCTTCTTCAGTAGTAAATCTGCCTAAACCAAAACGGATAGACGAGTGTGCCAGATCATCTGATAAACCTAAACTTTTCAATACATATGATGGCTCCAGTGAAGCCGATGTACAAGCTGATCCTGATGATACAGCAAGATCTTTCATGGCCATCATTAAGCCTTCGCCTTCTACATATTTAAAGGAGATGTTAGCTACGTGAGGTAAGCGATGTTCTTCATTACCGTTTACATAGCTTTCTTCCAATACAGTTAGTTCTTTTTGCAATTTATCGCGTAAAGCCGAAAGACGTTTTGCCTCGCTTTCCATTTCTAAACCACAAAGCTCACAAGCTTTACCTAAACCAACAATACCAGGAACGTTTAATGTACCTGAACGCATACCGCGTTCGTGACCTCCGCCGTCCATTTGAGCAGTAACTTTAACACGGGGACCTTTACGGCGTACGTATAAAGCTCCAACACCCTTAGGGCCGTATATTTTGTGTGCCGATAAAGCCAGCAGGTCAATACCATCGGCATTTACGTCAACAGGTATTTTACCAACAGCCTGTGTAGCATCTGTCATGAACAAAGCGCCATGTTTGTGGGCAATAGCAGCAATTTCTTTAACCGGCTGAATGACGCCGATCTCGTTATTACCATACATGATCGATACCAGGATAGTTTCTGGTGTCATATGGCTTTCTAATTCGGCCAGATCAATCAATCCGTCTTCTTTTACTGGCAGATAAGTAACTTTTCCTCCCAATTTTTCTACGTGTTTGCAGGCATCAAGCACAGCTTTATGTTCTGTAACCGTAGTGATAATGTGGTTACCTTTATCTTTATACATTTCAAATACACCTTTAATGGCAAGGTTATCTGATTCAGTAGCGCCCGATGTGAAAATGATCTCCTTGTCTGATGCGCCAATTAATTTGGCCACCTGCTCACGTGCATAATCAACACCCTCTTCAGCCACCCATCCAAAAGCATGGTTACGGCTTGCTGCATTACCGAATTTTTCGTTAAAATAAGGTAACATAGCTTCCAGGACCCGAGGATCCATCGGAGTTGTTGCATTATTATCTAAATAAATTGGGATATTCATATCTTAAGTATATTAACAGGAACAAAGATACGCAAGTTTTTATTTAAATTCATTCAAAACAAACGGCAAAATATTAATCCTGACTATTAATTTACAATATTTGGACATGAACAAAGTGTAGTATATAGGTATTGCTGTAAATGATATTAAAATAACGGGGAATATATATGAAAAGCTGCTAAAAGCGAAGATTTGTATTGCCAAAAGGCGAATCAAAACCAGGTATCGATAACAAACAGGTGTGTTTTGTATTGCTCAAAAGTACCGGTACTTTGCTTGTTAGCTTATGTTAGAAAATTAGCTGATGCTGAATCAAGCATTGTTTTGCGCTCAATAACAGATAGTTCTCCAATTTTGTTAGCTGATTCTCGTATCAAATAAAACTTTTAGCTTTTTGACTTTTTAATTTTGATTTTTTAATTATATTTGCGCCTCTTTTAAAAAGTACAGAAGGTATAAGTTTATATATAATGAAAAAAGATCTGCATCCATCAAACTATAGATTAGTTGTATTCAAAGACATGTCAAACGACTATTCTTTCATAACTAAATCTTGCATCGATACCCGTGAATCCGTAAAATGGGAAGACGGTAACGAGTATCCATTAGTGAAATTAGAAATTTCTCACACTTCGCACCCTTTCTACACCGGTAAAATGAAACTGGTTGATACTGCAGGTCGTATTGATAAATTCCGCACACGTTACAACAAGAAATAATTACTTGTTGAATTAAATATTTAAAAGTCGTCCGATACATCGGGCGACTTTTTTTATTTTTGCTCCATGTCTATTATCCTTTTTGACGATAACGCACGCCAAACACTACTGCCCCTTACTTATACCCGGCCCGTGGCCGACTTGCGGATAGGTATACTAACCATAGCCGAAAAATGGGCCAAGTATTTGAATACACATCATTCTTTTTATACCGCTGATTATTTGCAGACCAAGTATCCTGCTAAGATCGGTACTGATAATTTATTTATAAACGGAGCTGTTTGTCCGGACGATAACCTGCTGGAAGCTATTGATAAACTACAAACAGGCCAGGCGCTTAAATACAACGGGCAATTATTGGCTGTAAGGCTAAATCAAACAGATGCGGTTAATTTTAAGCCAGAGACTGAATTTCACAATGTTGTCAATTATTCCAATCTTTTTGTCGCTATTCGTTATCCAGAGGATATTTTCAGGAAGAACGATATTGAATTGCGTAAAGATTTTCGACTGCTTACCAAAGGTCGTTCCAGTGCAGCTGTAAGCCCCACAAACGTCATTATTGGCAACGATTTTT
This sequence comes from Mucilaginibacter lappiensis, assembly GCF_900155965.1. Lineage (GTDB taxonomy): Bacteria > Bacteroidota > Bacteroidia > Sphingobacteriales > Sphingobacteriaceae > Mucilaginibacter > Mucilaginibacter lappiensis. The sequence continues at coordinate 50,869 of NZ_FTMG01000020.1, read as the reverse complement.
TCGCCGAAGAAGGCGCCGTTGCCGAATGTTCTACATTTAATACCACTAACGGGCCTATATATTTATCAAATAATACCGAGGTATGGGAAGGTACCCACATCCGCGGAGCTTTTGCTATTTGCGAACATTCGCAAGTGAAGATGGGCACAAAGATATATGGGGCTACAACGGTGGGGCCATACTCACGTGTAGGTGGCGAAATAAATAATGCGGTTATATGGGGTTATTCGTCCAAAGGACACGAGGGCTACCTAGGTAACTCTGTGCTGGGTGAATGGTGTAATATCGGAGCCGATTCCAATAACTCCAACCTGAAAAACAACTATGCCGAGGTTAAACTGTGGGATTATACTTCGCAAGATTTCCGTAAAACAGGTCTGCAATTTTGTGGTTTAATTATGGCCGACCATGCTAAATGCAGTATCAATACCATGTTCAATACGGGTAGTGTAGTAGGTGTAGGGGCCAACGTTTTTGGCGCAGGTTTTCCGCGTAACTTTGTGCCCGATTTTTCATGGGGTGGAGCAGCGGGTTTGGAGGTTTATGTTCTTAACAAAATGCTCGAAACTGCTCAGAAGGTTTTTGAACGCCGTGAACACCGTCAGTTTAATCAGATGGAGCAAGACCTACTGAAGCAAATATTTGAATTAACCGAAGAATACAGGAAATTTTAAGAGGATCCATTTGTAAAGATGCATATTTGCGTCTTTTATTTATGTTAAACTCTGCCAACTCAATTCAATAAAAACAATCAAAAAAACACCATCATGAGAAAAAAAATTGTTGCCGGTAACTGGAAAATGAATCTTGACTATAACGAAGGTTTAGGCGTATTTTCTGAAATCATCAACATGGTAAAAGATGAAGTAACCGGTACACAGGAAGCGGTTATCTGTAGTCCTTTTATTCACTTACATAGCCTGGTACAATTGGCGAAAGGATATAGTAAAGTTTCTTTAGGCGCTCAAAATGCACACCAGGCAGAATCCGGAGCTTATACCGGTGAGATATCAGCCAAAATGATCAAATCAATAGGCGCAGCTTATGTGATCCTGGGGCACTCAGAACGTCGCCAGTATTTTGGTGAAACTAATGAATTGTTAGCTAAAAAAACCGATACAGCGCTGGCAAATGACCTTCGCCCGATATTTTGTATTGGCGAAACTTTGCAGGAACGCGAAGCTAATCAGTATTTTAATATCATCAAAAGCCAGCTTGTTGAAGGTGTATTCCACCTGGATGCTGCGCATTTTTCAAAGTTAGTGATAGCTTACGAACCGGTTTGGGCTATTGGTACAGGTGTAACCGCGTCATCAGAACAAGCGCAGGAAATTCACGCGTTTATCCGCAAAGAAATTGCCACTAAATACAGCCAGGAAGTAGCCGATAATACCACTATTTTGTATGGCGGTAGCTGTAACCCTAAAAATGCGCCCGAATTATTTGCTCAGCCAGATATCGATGGTGGTTTGATAGGAGGAGCTTCTCTTAAATCGCGCGATTTTGTGGATATTGTAAAAGTATTTAATTAATTAAATTAGATATGAGATGTGAGATATGGGTATTGAGATAACAATGCACATATCAAACAGAAACAGATTTGTGATGTTAGATAAAAATAATCTCAAATCTCATATCTCCATACTCATATCTAACCATGAGGAAGCTGTTAAAAGTTATTTTACCAATCTTTATTGATTTCGGCATCTATTGGGCCGTGGTGGAGTATAATCTGCCCAGTCACCCCATGAAATTGATCGAAATAGGCGATGGTAATTTATACAGTTTAATGGCTTACTTTCACCTTTTTTGGCCCTTATTACTTGTGGTTGGTATTTTGACCCAGTACCTGATTGTAGTGCCATTATGGGATAACTATGCTGTAAAAAGCTTTAAGGCGCGATTAATTATCGGGATATGTATTGCGGCGGTTTGTATTGCTTTTGCAGGTTCCATCAGTTATATCATATGGGATCAGGCGGATGGAACTGCGCCGTTTTATAGCTTTTGGTGGTATCTTTCAGAAATTCAACTTTTTTACTGGGTGTTTACCTTTGTTATCCTGTTTTTGATCGACAGGCGTAAGTTTGTTAAGCCATCGGCTCCGGCAGAGGTTGAAGTTGCGGCATAGGGCCCGTCGCTATAATGATTTATCAATTATTAATAATGAACTATTACGAATTACTTTTTACCACCATCACTACCGAAGATTATCAGCAGGATTTATTGATTAATGCCTTGGGTGAGATTGGTTTTGATACTTTTGAAGAGCTGGAATTTGGTTTCAAGGCATACATCCCTACCGATGATTTTAATGAGGAACAACTCAATGAGCAATTACTGCCATACCGCGAGATGTTCACTTTTAGCTATGAGATAGTGTTTATCCCGCAGAAAAATTGGAACGAAGTATGGGAGAGTAATTTTGAACCCATAGAAATAGGGGATAAGATATATGTAAGGGCTACTTTTCACCCTGCCAGGCCCGAGTTTCCTTATGAGATTGTGATCGACCCAAAGATGGCATTTGGTACAGGGCATCATCAAACCACTTCGATGATGCTGGAGTTGATATTGGAAAATGATTTTGCCGGTAAAAAAGTACTGGATATGGGCTGCGGAACAGGTATTCTGGCTATTATGGCTGCCAAACTAAATGCTGCCGAAATTACTGCAATTGATTATGATCCGGTATGTTATGACAGTACTATCGAAAACTCAGCCCTTAATCACACTGTTAATATCATCCCATTATGTGGGTCAAAAGAAGCAATCCCTGATGAACAATATGATATTATCCTGGCTAATATAAACCGGAATATCCTTCTGGATCAAATGGAACGTTACGCTCAGGTATTAAAGCAGGGAGGAGAGATCTATTTCAGCGGATTTTATGAATCGCCTGATTTGGAGATTATTACTGATGAAGCCAGGAAGCATGGCCTGAAATATATTACCCATAAAAAAACAAATGATTGGGTAGCTGCTAAATTTGTAAAGTAGTTATTTAAAATGCCGCTGTTACTCGAATAATAACAGCGGCATTTTTATTAATACCCCAAAGTAAATCTGCGTTTTATAAACTGGTTGTTTTCCAGCTCGTCGATAACGGCTACTGCCAGATCCTCAATAAGAATATTGTTTTCACCCTTTTCATTAAACACCGGCTGATCGGTACCTAAACGGAATTTCCTGGTGGGTTCGCCATGTGCATCAGGGTGCATGTTGATAGCCGGACTTAAAAATGTCCAATCCAGATTTTCTTCCTTACGCAGGATATTCAAATAATCTCGGGCTGCCGAAGCGCCGGGTTTGTATGCTGCCGGAAAGTTAGGAGAGTCGACCAATTGAACACCAGGAGCAATTTCCAGGCTTCCGGCCCCGCCAATAACCAATAAACGTTTAACACCAGATTGCTTTACCGCTTGTTGGATAGCTTCGGAACCTGCAATAAAATCATCATAAATATTAGGGTTTGCCCATCCTGAATTGTAAGCGCTTACTACGGCATCATGGCCTTTAAGTGCTTCGGCTAAGCTATCTATATTGAATATATCAACTGCCTTTAATGTTAGTTTATCATTGGTTATATCCAACTTTTTTGGATCACGGGCAATAGCGGTTACTTCATAACCACGTAATAATGCTTCATTTAAAATGGTTTGGCCAACATTACCAGTGGCGCCTATTAGTGCTATTTTCATAATGGAATTGTTTTTATATGTAATTAAATTTGTTACAGTTTTGTTTAAAAAAAGTTATTTAAATTTTTGACTGAAGTCAGCCAGTGTAATTTTTGTTAATTTACTAATGATAGCTGTATCTACTTCAGCAGCTAAATCATCCAGATGTTGATTGATTTGTCGGCCAACAGCACAGGCAGGATTAGGTAGATTTTTAGCTTGGCCTAATGCCGGATGGCTTTTTACTGCCTTATATACATCGGATAAGGCAATATTATTCGGCGCTTTCCCGAGGCTATAACCACCTGTTTTTCCTTCTTTACTATTAATCAATCCGTAATTGCGCAGGTTACGTATCTCTTTACGTACCAATGCCGGATTAATGTTAATGCTGCCAGCAATATATTCAGACGATAAAAGTTCATCATTAGCCTGGTCAAGTAGGGTAAGAATGTGAATTGCTATCTGAAATTGCCCGTTCATCTGTAATTAAAAAAGTTACAGTACAAAAGTAGAATTTATATTTTTATAACCTCTGAAATTTTCATTATATTATCATTAAATTACATTTTAATGATAATCAATAACTTAATTAAGAATTAATGTGCTGATTTAATGATTGTTAAGAATACACTTTTGCAAAAAGAGATACCCTTAAACGAATATTGTTTAAAAAAGTTTCACTTTTAAATAAAAAAAAATGCAAATTAGTTGATAATTAGCGTAATAATAAATACTATTGCAAAGTAATTAACTTTCGCGAAACCTAACTATTACTATTATTAAACTCACATGAAAACACTTGGGAAAAAAATCAGACTGTTACGTCATCAAAAGGGGTGGAGCCAGGAAGATGTTGCCAAACGATTGGATATCTCTATTCCAGCCTTTTCAAAGATTGAAACTGGAATAACTGATATCAATTTATCGAGGCTTGAACAAATTGCAACTTTGTTCGAAATGTCTGTAGTTCAACTTCTTACATTTAATGATGCCGAGCAGGATCAAAAATTTGTCAATGAACTTGAAACCGTTAACAAACGGTTGATGGATCGGGAAACAGAAGTTATTGATCTGCAAAAAAAGGTAATCGAGCTATTTGAAGAGCTGCGGCATTCAAAAGCTACTGCATAATCTAAGGCCCGGTGTAATGCCGGGCTTAGTTAAAAAATGTAACGCATTGTTAAATGCTTTTTGCCAAATGTAGCCCCAACTGCACTGTGTATGGCAATCATTTTCTCATTAAAATCGCCAACCCACGATAATTCCAGTTCGTCATATTGCTTTAAAGGCAAAACGTATTCCTTTAATTTAATAAATATGGCCGACTCTAAGCCATGCTTCTGAAATTTCTGTTTAGTACCCATAACAATAGCCCGCATCCGCGACACTCCTTTCCAGCGATAATACAGAAATTTGAGTTTGCCTATCAAATTTAACTTTCCGTTAAGTGGTTTAAGCATTTGATTGGCGTCCGGTAAAATGATAATAAATGAAGCCGGTTCGTCGTCGATATAGGCAAACCATATTAGCTTTTCGTCCATCAACGGCTTCATTTTCTCAAAGCTTTCGGCTATAGTAGCATGCGTTATGGGGACAAAATTATCAAAATCGCGCCAGGCATCATTGTATATATCTATAAAATCGGCTGCAAACTTTTCCATTTCCTTTACCTTGAAATGCCTGAAATCATATCCTGGTTTCTGAATTACCCAATTGGCAATTTTAGTGAACCTTTCTGAAAATGGCTTATGCACATCCAGGTGGTTGGTGATCTGTTCATAGAGTGTTTTAAAACCATATGATTCAAAAAAGGCTTTATAATAGATAGGATTATAATTCATCCCATAGGAAGGATGGGTAAAGCCCTCCACCAGTAAGCCCCAGAAGTTATCATTTTCACCAAAATTAATAGGGCCATCCATAGCTTGCATACCATTATCCTGTAACCATTTTTTAGCAGTATCAAACAATAAGAAAGCAGCATCCTGGTTATCAATACATTCAAAAAAGCCCATACCGCCAGTTGGCTGCTCATAATGATATGCTTTTTTGTTATTGATAAATGCGGCAACACGACCAATTAACTGGTTATTATGATCGGTCAATATCCAGCGTGTGCATTTTCCATCCTGATGAAAATTGTTTTTTGCCGGATCAAATACGGCCTCAATATCGTTATCAAGCGGACAAACCCATGTTTTATCATTTTTATAGATAATACGGGCTATGTTTAAGAAGGCTTTTTTTGAGGTTTTGTCTTTTACTTCTGTAATGGTCATAGGATGTTGCTGGAGGGCAAATATAAAAAAAGCATTCAGGGCATGCCACTGAACGCTTTTGTAACTGGGTATGTATCTTAATAATTAAAAGTCGTCGTCGTCGTCATCGTCAAATGATTCGTATCCTCCTCGGCCCAAATCATCATCTAATGGCTGATCATAGTCATCCTCATCTTCGTCAATCTCTTTTTTCTTTTTCGGAGTAAGCGATTGATCATCATCGTCATCATTTTCGTCTTCTGAGTTGTCGATCTTTTTAGTGCTCGGTTTTTTTGGCGTTCCCATTGTAACGGATTTTTTTAGTAAAACTTTATCAATATAATTTAAATCGGCCTTAGGTTGTTTTCTTACTTCTGGCGACTAATTCAGTAGTAAAAATAATTAAAATCATTTTTATTAAAAATATCTTTTAAAATTATTCTGTTTGTTCGCCTATGGTTGCGGTATTAGTTGTAAAATCCTTAATTTGAGGTAATTCATCTATACTATTTATACCAAAATAGTCCATAAACATGTTGCTGGTACCATATAGAATAGGTTTTCCAACACCTTCCGACTTTCCAATGATGGCAATCAATTCTTTTTCCAATAATTTTTGTATCGAGTAATCGCAATTTACACCGCGTATCTGCTCAACATCAGTTTTGGTTACCGGCTGCTTGTAAGCAATAATGGCCAGGGTTTCTAAAGCTGCCTGGCTTAACCTTTTTTTAGAACGCTGCAGCTGCAATAAATTAATAACCGGATGATACTGCTTCTTGGTCAGAAACTGGTAACTATTGTTGATTTTGACCAGCTCAATAGCCAGACTATCATCATTGTATTTGCTTTTGATAGCGATTAAACTTTCATTTACCTCATCAACAGTGAAATCACGTTCAAACGCAGCTTGCAGGCAGTACATGATCTCCTCCATGCGAATGCCCTGTTCCGACGCGAAAATTAATGCCTCTATATGATGCTCCATTTGTTCAGTTACGTGTTTTGAGGTTCGTGTTGCGTGTTGAAATAAAAGAAATCAAGTTATAAAATTTAAAAGATTGATCCAGTCCCCGAGCCTCGTAACTCACAACCCGAACCCGGTATTAATAATTTATAACCTGTTCTTCAATTTCGGCGGGAATATCGCGCCAATCGTATTTTTGTGTACGCAGTTGTGGTTCAAAACCAGCTTCTTTGATAGAATCCTGGATACCTTTAGCAGTAAACCGGTGAGGTGCACCTGCAGCAGATACTACATTTTCTTCGATCATGATAGATCCAAAGTCATTGGCGCCGGCATGTAAACATATTTGTGCCACTTGTTTACCCACAGTAAGCCAGGAGGCCTGTATATTCTTGATATTAGGCAGCATAATGCGGCTTAGGGCTATCATGCGGATATATTCGTCGCCGGTTACGTTGTTGGTGATACCGCGTACTTTACGTAGCAGCGTGCCATCGTCCTGGAACGGCCAGGGGATAAAGGCCACAAAACCATGGGCGCCTTCAGGTTTTTCTGATTGTACCTCCCGAATCCAAACCAGGTGCTCAAATCGCTCTTCTATAGTTTCAATGTGCCCAAACATCATAGTAGCCGATGTAGGCAGATTAAGCTGGTGGGCCGCACGCATCACATCCAACCATTCTTTACCACCGCATTTACCTTTCGATATCAAGCGGCGAACGCGGTCATTCAGGATCTCGGCACCTGCACCAGGCAATGAATCCAGGCCGGCTTCTTGCATAGCTCTCAGCACATCAACATGAGCCATGCCTTCCAGTTTAGCTACGTGTGCTATTTCCGGCGGACCTAATGAGTGTAGTTTTAGCTTAGGGTACAGCTGTTTCAATTCCCTGAACAGGTCAGTATAAAACTGAAGACTAAGATCGGGATGATGCCCACCCTGCAGCAGCAATTGATCGCCACCATAACGAAAAGTTTCCTCGATCTTCTTTTTATAAGTCTCTATATCAGTAATGTAGCTATCCTCATGCCCGGGCCTGCGGAAAAAGTTACAGAACTTGCAATTGGCTATACAAACATTGGTGGTATTTACATTACGGTCTATCTGCCAGGTAACCTTGCCATGCGGAACCTGCTTTTTACGCAGCTCGTTGGCAGTATACATCAAATCGGCAGTAGAGGCATTGTTATATAAGTAAACTCCCTCGTCCTGGGTTAAAAAATCAAATCGCAAAGCGCGTTGCAACAGATCGGCTGTGTTCATTTAACAAAGATAAAGCTTTAGATGATGAATAGTTTCATGTGGCGGATAAGATTGACAAATTAATGAGTTTGCCTTTTTTGAAACTTATTTTTATAATACCAGTCATCTTAGAAAACTTTCCATAAGAGAAACCTTTTTAAACCTCTAATTTTAACACTTTTCGACTCTAAAACGGTGTAAAAAATGCTTAAAATTCATTCAAAACCATCGATTTTAACACTTTTTAACAAATTTTAACACGGTTTTAACGTGTTTTAGAAATTTTAAAAAGTATTAATTTACTGATTATCAAATAGCTATGCATAAGGCGGTCGATTTTTATTGCCTTTTTATCCTTAACTAAACAGCCCGGTTCTCTTGGAGTAGAGAACCGGGCTGTTGTTTTATACAATATACCAAAAATTTATCAGATAACTGTAATTAAGCTACGAGCAGGATACTTGCAGTAGCAAGTGTCTGATTATTATTTGTAATTTAAGAATTTTGATAACCCATTTATATATACTTCACGTACTTTAGTGTTTGGTTATGATTAAGTCATGAATAATGAAAGAACTTATAAACTGTTTATCAAAATACAGTACACTTAGTGGGCAGCATATGGAATTGATAACCAATAAGGCTAAGTTATTAAGCTTAAAAAAGGGCGATTGTTTTTTAGAAGTTGGCCGGGTAGCTAAACAACTTGGGTTTGTAATGGAAGGAGTTTTAAGGGTTTGTTGGTATAACAACAGTGGCGAAGATATTACAAGAGCATTTATTCCGGAGCATCATTTCGCACTAAACATTTCAAGTTTTAATAATGAAACGCCGTCTGAAGTTTGTTTTGAGGCTATTTCCAATTGCAAATTGCTGGTTTTTTCCAAAAAAGACTTGACCGAACTGTCCAATACAATTCCTGATTGGAATGGTATTCTTTTAAAAATTACCGCTACTGCATTAACCAATAAATCAAAAATAAGCCAAAATATGCTTACGCAGGATGCAACAACACGATACCTGGAATTTTTGAAGATTTATCCAGGCCTGACAAACCGAATACCGTTATCGGCTCTTGCTTCTTATCTGGGAATTAAGCAATCTTCTTTAAGTCGCATCAGAAAAAATATCACTTAATTTTTTGCCATTTGGCAAAAAAAATGCCCTGAGGTAGTCTCAATTTTGGTGTTTCTAAAACTAATGAAATGCTAAAGAACTTCACGACAGCCACAGAAGAAAATCAGGCTAACATCAATAACTGGAAAACCAGGCCATTTAACCGCTGGTCTTTTCATCATGTTAAAAAGTTTATTCCATCAATAGCCATCGCGAATGATATTCACCATCAAAATTTGCTGGAAAATGCTCCCGTATCCATAAAGGGATTTATACTTAAACAACTGTTGAAGGCTACGGCAACTGACGCCATAGTTATTCTTCATAAAGGTAAAATTGTATATGAAACCTACGCGAATGGGAATGATGAACATACCCCGCATATCCTGATGTCTGCTACTAAGGCGGTGGTTGGGCTTGTTGCAGGTATCCTGGAACATAAAGGCGAAATCGACCTGAACGCTCCCGTTTCCGCATATATTCCACAAACTATTGGAACAGTTTATCAGCAGGTAACCCTGCGTCAACTATTGGATATGCGTGCAGGGATAATATTGGATGAAGATCAGCAAAAGCAATATGATGTCGCGACAAATTGGGAGCCGATAGCTGAAGGAAATGAACCTTTGGGTTTGCACGATTTTTTTACCCGGTTGAAGCCATCCGGAAAATCAACAGATCACAATTTTAGTTATGTATCCGCCAATACCGATCTGTTAGGCTGGGCCATTGAATGTGCTACCGGACGCTCATTTAATACACTGTTGAGCGATCTGATCTGGAAGCCAATGGGGGCTGAAAATGAGGCCTATATAACGGTTGATAAAGACGGGGCACCAAGATGTACAGGAGGGCTTTGCACAACTGCCCGCGATTTTGCCCGTATAGGCCAACTTATTATAAACGGGGGGATGCATAATTCGACGGAAATTATACCCCCATCATTAATAAATGATATTGTAAGCAATGGTGATGGTGATGCCTGGGCCAGTGGCCAATGGGGTAAAGCTTTTGCACCTATCAGCAAAAATATGAGCTATCGTAATGGTTGGTATATGATTAATGATGAGCCACAAATGATGTTTGCTATGGGTATTTATGGACAAAACCTTTTTATTGACCGGGCTAACGATATGGTTATTGCCAAGTTCTCGTCATGGAAAGAACCAATAGATTATATAGCGTTGCCTTTAACGCATCAACTGGTTAAAATCGTCAGAAGCTCTTTAATGATTTAAGATATTTGTCCGCTCTTGCGCTCGTTTGCAACGAGTGCTTAACCTGGGTTTGCGTTTTAAACGCAAGGGCGATGTAATCGCTCCTCCACAATAAGCACTCGTTGCAAACGAGCGCAAGTAGAAGGCCCTCACTCCCGATAGCTATCGGGAGTGAGGGTGGGATGAGGTTTACTTCACCTTCAACGTATTATTACTCCTGTTCAAATCAGGCAGCGCGTTGTCCGGGTCAACCGTTACGCTTTCGGCTTCCTGGGTGCCGGGCAGTGTAAGGGTGATTTGTTTGTTTTGGAGCCAGGTCTCAACCGGCAGGTAGGTGCGTTTTTTGCTGCCGTCTTTATATTTTACTTCGATGGTGAAGGGCATGGGTAGTTTTTCTTTGTTTACTACGGTAATGCTTACACCTTTGTTATCTACCTGTTTGGCATCAATCAGAGCCAGGTCGAGTGTCCAGTTGTTGTAGAACCAGCCTTTCCAAAACCAGCTCAGGTCTTCGCCGGCGCCGTTTTCCATCGAGCGGAAAAAATCATCGGGTTGCGGGTGTTTGTAGGCCCATTGGTGGATATAATTGCGGAAAGCATAATCAAATCTATCTTTCCCCAGGATCTGCTCGCGCAGCAAAACCAAGCCAAAAGCCGGTTTAAAATAGGTGAGGGGATGACGGTATTTTTCGGCAAGACCATCAGCCGCGGTCATGATGGTTGGTGAGCCGGGAGCGGTGATGAATGGAATGATCTCATCGGCTGGATTGCCGCCTTTTTCTGCATACTCGCTGTCGCGTTTAGGGGCAAACTCACCTTTATTAAAAGCGTCGGAAGCGTAAACATCGATGAAAGTGTTAAATCCTTCATCCATCCAGGCAAAACGGCGCTCGTCTGATCCTACGATCATCGGGAACCAGTTGTGGCCTATCTCGTGTGCGGTTACCCAGTACAGTACAGCGCCTTTGTCGGTAATGCCATCAAACACAATACCCGGATATTCCATACCACCGGCAATACCGGCCTCGTTAACGGCAACGGGATAGGGGTACACAAACCATTTTTCGGAGAAATACTCGATGGATTTTTTGAGGTATTCGGTTGCACGGCCCCAGGCATCGTTACCATAGCTTTCGGCCGGATAAACGCTCATCGCCAGCGATTTTTTACCCTCGGGTAAGTTCACCCTTGCAGCATCCCAAATAAAAGCTTTGGATGCGCCAAAGGCTACATCGCGGGTGTTGAGCATTTTAAAATGCCAGGTAAGCGTACCCTTTTGCACCGGGCGACTTGTCGGATCGTTCACCTCGGCCAAATCACGGATCATGATGGTTTTGTCGCTGTTGCGGGCGGTTTCCAATCGTGCTATTTGTTTAGCGGTCAATACTTCCTTAGGATTCTGTAATTCGCCAGAGCCGGCTACAATCATATCCCAGGGAACGTTTACGCTGTAATCGATGTCGCCATAATCCAGGTAAAACTCCCCACTGCCCAAAAATGGCAGGGTATCCCAGCCGCGGCTGTCGTCATACACGCACATGCGCGGGAACCACTGGGCAATTTCGTAGATCTTGCCGTTTTTGGTGTCGGTATAATCGGTACGGGCACCAAAAGCACCGGGAATGGTATAATGGTATTTGATTTTGAGGCGGATGCTGCTTTTGCTAGATACGGCTTTTGGCAGGCGGATCTGCATACGGGTATCGCTGATCATGTATTTTACTTCTTTGCTCACACCAGCTTCTTCTATGGCAACAGATTCAATCTGGTAACCATCGGTATGATCGGCTAGCTTGGGTGCAAAACCGGTTACAAAGTTGGAGCGTGCATCTTTTTTATAGGTATTCTGATCCAGCTGTACCCACAGAAAAGGTAAAGCGTCCGGACTGTTGTTAATATAGTCGATAGTTTCGGTACCGCCGATGGTTTTGGCTGCGGTATCCAGTTTAACGTTCAGCGTATAGTTAGCCCGGTTTTGCCAGTATCGTGGCCCTGGATTGCCATTGGCCGAATGAAAGTCATTACCCTTATCGGTATAAAACTGTGGCGAAAAAGCTTCGGCAGGATTATAGTTGGAGGTAGTATCGTCGGGATTGATCTTTCTTTTCTGCGCCTGTGCCGAAACAGCAAACAGGGCCAATAAGGCAAAGCAGGTAAATTTTAATTTCATGTAGGGATTTTAAGGCCACAATATACAAAGGATGGAGGTATTTTTTTGCGGAAGTTTTAAAATGATGGTGAAGACTTACCCGATATGCGCTTACCGGGATCAGTCTGTTCTATTCACGCAAATTCATTTTTTTAATTCTAGTTTATGGAAATGCCTATCAAATTGCATCATAGTATAAAATAAATACCATGACACCAATTCAAAATATCAGCATACCGGAAGCCTGCCACGAATCATGGCTGCAAATGACCCCGGTTACCCAAGGCAGGCATTGTCAGCAATGCTGCAAAACAGTTACCGATTTCACGGTGATGAGCAATCAGGAGATCATCAATTACTTATCAACAAGCCATGATGTTTGCGGCAGGTTTGGCCAGGAGCAATTGGGCAGTCTTAATAACCGGCTTGATATAGAAAATCTACAGCCTAACAGGTGGCGAAGATGGATAATGCTCGTTGGATTGCTCGGGCAAACCATGGTATATAAGGCCGTAGCACAAACCAAGGCTCCGCAGATGGTTACTCAACAGACTAAGCCGGCATCAAACAACATCATACTGGGCAAAGTAGCCGCGCCAGACACCAGTAAAAAGGTGAGGGTAAGCGGACAAATTACAGATGAAAATCATAGGCCGTTGTCAGACGTAACGGTAAGGATTAAGGGATCGAATACTAGTGTGCTAACCACCGCAGATGGTAAATTTGTTTTGTTTGGAGTTAAGGTAGCTGATGTATTAAATGTTTCCTATATTGGATTTATTACACAGGATATTACCCTTAACCCGGCAACAAAGCAAACCCATAATATTGTGATGAAAGAGGACTCTCATCTCATGGGTGAGGTTATTGTTACAAATCGCCCATCGTTCACTAAAAGAACATGGAATAAAATAAAACATATCTTTTAATCAATCCAGCATCCCGGCCAAAACACCTTCCTTTAGCGAATTGGTACACATCAAAACTTTTGAGATAGCCAGTTTGTGTATAATAAACCGGGTAATAAGTGATGCCACTACGATCATATCTACCCGTACGGGAATAATATTCTCATTCGCTGCCCTTTGCAGGTGAGTGCTTTGTACAATTTTATTGGTTTCGATCAGGAGTTCTTCATGGTCAAAGCTATAGGTTGGGGTGGTTTTGAGATTGAAGGAATGACCTTTCTCTGTTTCGATGAGCGTGGCAAAGGATTCAAATACGCCAGAGGAACCGATCAGCGTATCCAGGTCGTGGCCTTCAATCGCACTAAACAGATCGGTGAGGTTATCCTGCAGGTAAACATCCAATGCTTCGATAGATGCAGGCGGGATAGGATCTGTACGATGGAAAAGATCCATGAGGCGGGCCGCGCCAATTTCAAAGCTTTGTTTCCAGGTGATATGATCGGCATTACCCAGTATAAATTCCACGCTGCCGCCACCGATATCCATGATGAGTGAATTTTGGGTCGATAAGCAACCGCTGATCTTTACCCCATCATAAATAAAACCTGCTTCCTGATCGCCATTGATAATCTCGATGCTGATGCCGGTTTTTGCTTTTACCTCGTTGATAAAATCCCTGCCGTTTGATGCGCTGCGCAGGGCTGATGTAGCCATCGCCCGCACCTGTTGTACACCGTTAACACTAATCTGCTCCTGAAACTGTTGCATGGTTTTTATACCGCGCTCAAATGCTTCGGGTAAAATATAGCCTTTGTTAATGCCGCCTTCGCCCAGTTTTACGGGCTCTTGGTCATGTGCAATTTCGTGATAATTGTTTATCATACCCTCGGCAATTAACAGGTGGAAGGTATTGGTACCCAAATCCATTACAGCAACGCGTTTACTCATGAGGCTAAGATAAGGCTGAAAGCCCAAAGCTCAAAGCCTTTTGAGCTCAAAGCAAAAAGCCGAAGGCTTAAAGCTTTTTTGAAATGCTTTTTGCTTTGAGCTTTCCGCTTCCTTATTCTTTATAAAAAAACCATTTGCCCAGTTCTTTAAAGTTTACTTTTTTGCCGTACATCAGAATACCAACACGGTATATGCGGGCCGCTACATAGGTAGTGAACAGGAAACCAACAACCATTAAACTCATGGATAAGGCTAATTGCCATACGGGCGGATCAAAGGGTAAACGTACCATCATGGCCACAGGGGCAGTAAATGGTATAATAGAAAGCCAAACCGCCAACGCGCTATCAGGGGCCCTGAACAAAACAGATACCGATAAAATATAGGTGAATAATAGCGGCATAGTGATTGGGAACATAAACTGCTGTGTTTCTGTTTCGCTATCTACCGCCGAACCTACCGCTGCAAATAAAGCGCTGTATAGCAGGTATCCTGTTAAAAAGTAAAACAGGAAGCAACCCAGTATATACCCAAAAGGAATGGTTTGAATTACGGCCATGGCGCTCACCATAGGGCTTTGCGGGGTATTAAAAACATGTCCTGCTATTTTTGATGATATAACTGATAAAATAATCCAGGCGCTAAATTGCGTTAAGCCTACCAGGCCTACACCAATAATTTTACCCAGCATCAGTTGAAATGGCTTCACTGACGATATAATCACTTCGATGATACGACTGGTTTTTTCTTCTATTACCCCACGCATTACCTGGCTGCCATAAATAAAAAGTGCCAGGTAAATGAATATGGCACAGGCTATACTGATGGCTATGTTAGGGCCTATGTTGGCATCTTTGTCGCCTTTGTCGGTAATTTCCACAGCGTTAACAGAAATATCGGCTTTCTTAATAGAATGGATCACTGCCGTATCTATATGATGCTGGATCATGCTGTTATTGAAATCAATATCGTTCATCTGTTTCTGGATCTCATCGGTAAGCTGCAGCGGCGATTTCTTTTTGGCAAATATTTGAATAGCCCCTTGCTTGTTATAATCTGCCGGGATGTATAAAGTAGAGATGTTCTCATCTTTTTTCGACATCGCTTTGGCCTCATTAATATCCTGATGAACAAGCGTGAATTTTATATTGGGTACATCCTGCAGCTTTTTGGCGAAAATACCGCTGTTGTCGACCACGTTAACCACCTGCAAATTGGTTAATTGAGTGCTGTTTTTAGCTATGAGGGCAATAGCGCCACCCATCACCAAAATGAGCAGGGGCACCACGAATATCATAATAATGAACGATTTTTTCCTTACCCTGGTGAGGTATTCTCTTTGTATAATGAGCAAAACTTTATTCATGGTTAAGGTTTTAAGTTTACTTTTTCAATAAATATCTCGTTCATGCTGGGTATTACTTCCTGCAGCATGTTGATGTGGGTTTGAGGGATGAGGTATTGCAGTACATCATTGGAGGTGCGGCCACCATGAAGTTTGATGCGGATGGTATGTCTGTCTTCATCACTGATGGTTTCGCCGATGATGTCGAATGGTTGTGCGCCGTTAAAGCTTAATGGATTGCCCGAATACTCCACCAGGTATACCTCATTACGATACGAATTACGGATGTGTTTAACCTTGCCATCCAATATTTTATGTGATTTATGGATAAGCGCTATCGAGTCGCAAAGTTCCTCTACCGATTCCATACGGTGGGTAGAGAACAGGATGGTAGCGCCCTTACGGTTTAGCTCCAGGATTTCATCCTTGATCACTTCGGCATTTACGGGGTCGAAACCGCTGAAGGGTTCATCCAGGATGATCAGGTCTGGCTCATGCAGTACAGTTGCCACAAACTGGGCCTTTTGCTGCATGCCTTTGGATAGCTCTTCTATTTTCTTTTTCCACCAGCTCTCCATATCCAGTTTTTTGAACCAGAACTTGAGGCGCTTATTGGCTTCATCGCGACTTAAGCCTTTCAAGCGAGCCAGGTAGATCATCTGCTCGCCAATTTCCATTTTTTTATACAAACCGCGCTCTTCGGGCAGGTAACCGATGCGTTCGATGTGCGATTGATTGAGTTTTTGCCCATCAAAATACACCTCACCAGAATCGGGTGCCGTGATCTGATTTACAATGCGGATGAGGGAGGTTTTACCTGCACCGTTCGGTCCCAAAAGCCCGAATATTTGTCCGCTTTCCACTTCCAGACTTACATCGTCCAGAGCCCGGTGACCAGCGTACTGTTTAACAATATGGCGTATGCTTAACATTTAATTGGTTTATGATGTTAATAGTACGCTTTAGATACAGGCAGTTTCAAAATGTTACAGCAATGCAGGCAATGGGAAATTTATGCTGCATAAATGGCCAAAAGTTTATTTCTTTTCTGAATTGTCTTCGTATCCGGTAAAAAAAGGACCTTTCTTAATTGTTTCTTCTACATAGTTAAGCCGATCCTTCATTTGATTTAGGATAATAAGTACCGCTATTAACGGAAGTATGTTGGCCATGCCAGCATAGCTATATATATGGCGCATAATATTCGTTGTATGAGGCCCGGCACCCATATAATTTATCATATATGAAGCATAAAATGGCGCAATTATAACGATGATACATGCGGCCAGTGATGCTACTCCGAAAAATACAAATGAAGATTTAAGGACAGGATCTTGCATTCTGGTTAACTGGATAGATAAATATACTAATATGACAAAGCGGATGATCTCTATGATTCCATAGTAATATCCTACATACAAATAGCTGTGATGAAGTTTAGAGAATACGAGCATGGACAGCGCCATATTCAGTACAAAATTAATCAGTTCAAAACCGATAAAGACTTTAAATGCTATGAGTATATCATTTTCCTCCCTTAAAAATTTCAGAATGCCGAGCAGGTAGATGACAATAATAGTAAAAGTAGCTATGAATAAAATAGTGAACAGGTATCGTATATAAGCGGCAGTTGCTATACCTGTTGCATCTAAAAAGGGATTGAGTAATAGAAGAACAATCTTTAAAAAAACAATGAAGATAATAAAGCGGATTGATTTAAGGCTGATCATAAGGCGATGGTTTAAACGGCAATTTATAAACTAAATGTTTGCTAAACAAAACCATCAACTATTATTAAAATTGGTTTAAGCTGAATTTCAATATTTCAATAGCTTCTTTTTGCCTTGAAATGATCACATACATATAGCCATTATAAACAATGGTGTGCGGATAACCATACTGACCACCTTTCCATAAACCTTCTTTTTTCAGGTGATAAGGTTCATCGGCAATAATGTAATTTTTATCAAAAGTTTCACCGTTTTGGGAGAGTGACAATACCAGCGGGTTACGGGCGTAGTGGTGCAGCGTATCCGGGATGCCTACGTAATAAAAACGCTTATTTGACAGGCGACCGAAATGAAATTTGCTATCGTTATCAGAAAATGCGGTTTCCACCGGTCGCGACCAGCTTTGGCCCTTATCCTTGCTTTCGGTAAGCCACAGGTGGCCCTTCCAGCCCTTACCGGTAACGCGCAGCAGCATGTGCAGTATATGGTCGTCGGTTTCAAAAAAGGAGCCCTCACATAGCGGGGGCAGGCCCAGTTTGGTGGCTGGGGCATAAAAGGCAGCAGAGTTATCCTGGGTGTATAACGAATTGGGGTAAAAACTGCTGATTTTCCAACCCGAAATACCCTTAGGATCATCGGTATATGGGAACATAAAATTACCACTGATAATGAGCCGGCCGCTTTGGGTAGCCTCGGGGCCATGGTTGGGGATCAATGGTACGTGCATATCTATCGCACTGCTCCAATGGATGCCATCGGTACTGGTTTTGGCCCACAGGTGCGTGTTTTGCCGGTGTTTGGTGTATTCGCCATAATAGGCTACCAGGGTTCCTTTGTATTGATATAATCCGGCAGCGGTAAGCACGGTGAGTGTGTCTTTAAATTTTCCGGGCGATGCCAGCACTTCAGGCTTCGACCAATGCACAAAATCTGTAGAAGTAGCATAAACTACCCGCTGGCCTGGTGAATCCTCATCAATAAGCCCGTTGCTCCATATCGCTATAAAGCGATCCTTGAAATGGATAATAGAAGGGTGATGATTATATAACCATTCCTTATCAGGCGAGTAAATCATGCTCCGCTCAATTTTTAAATGGGGTACACCGGCTTCAGTTTGGTAATTATTGCGTATGGATGGTGCTTGGGCGAAAAGACAATCGCAAGAGAGGAATAAGGCTATACTTAGGATAAGTTTTAACGATTTACGCATAACTCAATAATAAGTAATACAGCCAAGGTATCAAAATCAAAAAAGCTCAAAATCATAATGATCCTGAGCTTTTTTATATGCTGTCAGCTTTAGGCCTTCTGCTTTTAGCTTTTATTCAAAATATTCCTTCATCCGGTCAAAGAAGCTTTTTTCGTTTTTGCCTGGATTGGGTTTAAAGTTTGGTGAATCCTGTAGTTTTTCCAACAGCTCGCGTTCTTCGCGGCTCAGTGCCTTTGGTGTCCATATATTGATATGCACCAATTGGTCGCCACGATGGTAAGAGTTCACTTCAGGCACGCCTTTGGCTTTTAGGCGCAGTATTTTACCTCCTTGTGTTCCCGGATCAATTTTGATCTTGGCTTTGCCGTCAATGGTTGGCACTTCTACAGTGGTACCTAGGGTTGCATCCACAAAATTTACGTGCAGGTCATATATTATATTGTTGCCATCGCGTTTCAGTGTTTCGTGCGGGATCTCTTCGATCAGGATAATCAGATCGCCCGGTACACCGCCACGTGGGGCAGCGTTACCTTTGCCGCTCATGCTCAGCTGCATGCCTTCGCTTACACCAGCAGGAACGTTAATGGTGATCAGTTCTTCGCCACGAACCACGCCATCGCCATGACAAACAGTACATTTTGACAGTATGGTTGAGCCTTCGCCATTACAGGTAGGGCAGGTGCTGGTAGTCTGCATCTGGCCCAGTATGGTATTGGTTACCCTGCGCACCGCGCCAGAGCCACCGCATGTTTTACAGGTTTGGAATGATGCTTTATCCTTAGCGCCCGAACCATCGCAGGTTTTACAAACGATCTGTTTGTTAACTTTGATCTTCTTTTCGGCGCCATTGGCTATTTCTTCGAGGGTTAAACGTACTTTGATGCGCAGGTTGCTGCCACGTGCCACGCGCCTGCCAGCACCGCCACCTTGACGGCCACCGCCAAAAAATCCTTCGAACGGACTGCCACCGCCAAAAATATCACCAAACTGGCTAAATATGTCGTCCATATTCATACCCTGACCGCCATAACCACCACCATTTGGTGACGAGGCGTTGGCCGAATGACCAAACTGATCATAACGCTGGCGCTTTTCGGGGCTGCTCAGTACTTCATAAGCTTCGGCAGCTTCCTTGAATTTTTCTTCCGCCTCTTTATCGCCCTGGTTTTTATCCGGGTGATATTTAATAGCCATTTTACGATATGCCTTTTTTATCTCGTCGGCATCGGCTCCTTTGGCGACTCCCAGGATATCGTAATAATCTCTTTTAGCCATAATTTTTTATTTCGGATTTCGAAGTTTCGATTTCGGATTTAATATGTTGTTAATTTTTATTTTTGATATTAGGACAGATGATCAATTGAATATTTAAATCGCAAATCGAACATCCCAAATCCGAAATCAATTTACGCTCCTACAATTACTTTGGCAAAACGTATTACTCTGTCTTTCAGGTAATAGCCTTTTTCCATTTCGTCTATCACTTTGCCTTTCAGGTCATCGGTAGGGGCGGGTATATTGGTAATAGCCTCATGCAGGTCGGCATCAAAAGGTTCGCCAATCGCTGTCATTTCTTTCAGCCCTTTTTGAACCAGTATGTTTTTTAGTTTGTTCTGTATCAATGTAACACCCTCTTTAACAGGGGCCACATCTACAGCATTTTCCATAGAACGTTGTGCACGCTCAAAATCGTCCAGAACAGGTAGCAAAGCCACTAAAAGTTCTTTACCTTCTGTTTCACGGGCTTCCGCGCGCTCTTTGATGGTACGTCTTCTGAAGTTGTCAAATTCGGCATATAAGCGCAGGTATTTGTCGTTTGCCTGTGCCAACTCTTCTTTCAATTTGTCTTCGGCAGATACAACTTCTGCTGTAGTTGCTTCAGTAGTTTCGGTCTGAGCTTGTTCCTGCCCGTTCTCGTTTAAATTTTCTTGTTCTGCCGTATTCATATCTTGAGTGTCCGTATTTTCTTTCTTCTTTTTCTTCAACATATCGTTAAATTTCATAGCTGATAGTGCCAATCAAGTATCCTGCCATTAGCATAAAGCCGACAAGCTGTCAGTGGTATGTTTTAATATCAGGAAGGAGTGACACGTTTTATGCAGGGGTGACAGGATGACCGTTGATTTTTTTGATGGCGTTGATTCCTTTTCTGGCGAGTTATTGATTAACGCAAAGAGACACATGTGATGTGTCTCTACGTCAAAAAATCAGCGTCATCAACGTAATCATTAATAATCAACGGTTAAATTTCCGCGTCTTCCAGAACTTTACCGTTCTCGCATTTGATAATGCGTGATGGGAAAGCACGGATGATATGATAATCGTGCGTAGCCACCAATACCGCTGTGCCCGACTGGCTGATCTGTTTTAACAGCAGTACAATTTCTTCGGATGTTTCAGGGTCAAGGTTACCGGTTGGCTCATCGGCCAGGATAATTTCGGGATCATTTAACAGGGCGCGGGCAATTACAACACGTTGCTGCTCACCGCCCGATAGCTCATGCGGCATTTTCTTTAATTTGGAACGTAAGCCTACTTTTTCTAATACATCCAAAGTACGGTCGGCAATCAGTTTTTTATCTGTCCAGCCGGTGGCTCGCATCACAAACAGTAGGTTTTGTTCGATAGAACGATCGGTAAGTAATTGGAAATCCTGGAAAACAATACCCAGCTTGCGACGCAGGTAAGGGACTTCGCGACTGGGTAATTTGCTCAACTCGTAACCACAGGCATGACCGGTACCAGTTTTGAGGTTCAGATCACCATAAATTACTTTAAGCAAACTGCTCTTGCCCGATCCGGTTTGGCCAATGAGCCATACAAAATCGCCTTTATCAATATGCAGGTTAACGTTTGACAGTACCAGGTGCGACTGCTGAAAAATATCAACATTGTTTAGCTTAATAATAGAATTTCCGATCATCTTTTTTTATAGCTCTAATTTTAAGATCTGTCCAAAAGGCAGATCCTTGATTATATTCATAATATATTCGGCCTTATCAGCCAGTCCAACCTTATCCAGTGATTTATCAGGCCTGTCAACCCTGAAATAAGCCAGTAGCGTAAACTTATCATCACGCAGCTGTACATAATCGGGTATTTTGGCAACGCCTTTTACTTTTATAATATACATGTTAGTTCATGGTTCATGGTTCATGGTTCATGGTGCCCAGTCGCTTTCGCTATGATCTATGAACTATCAACTATATGCTACCTCACCAAAGGTATTGTTATTTTAAAGATTTGCCAAGAAATCCATTGTATCAATGCCATCGGCATAATCCCATAAAGCGGGTTGCTGGCTCTGGCCAAAACCTACCACCTGGCTTTGTACATCAATAGTCGCTTTGGTGACAATACACTGCAGGTTTTCGCTTTGTTCGGCCAGTAATTGCTGCGCTGCCTGCAAATCGGTATAATGACTATAATATACCACGGCCAGGGGCGATGCTATACGTTCGTCTTCCTTGGCCATCAAAAAGCCGTTGTCAAAATGCTTGTCGCTGTTTACCAGGTAAATGGATTTGTTGTAATCGTAATTGTTACTGTATTTGTGGTGGTGAATGATGGTTTTAAATTCCTCTATCGACTCAAAAAAGAAATTAAAAATATAACCTTCAGGTACCAACAACTTTGATACATTGCGACAGCCCAACCCATAATAATCGAAAATATCATGACCCAGAGCAAATAGGTCTTCGGCAGTTTCATTGCCGGTGAGCAGGGCTATGCTGTTACGGTTTTTGCGGATAATGTTGGGTACTTTGCCAAAATAATAGTCGAAATACCTGGAGCTGTTATTGCTGCCGGTAGCTACGATGGCATCGAAATCGGTGAGGCGTTCGATAAAACTGAACTGATCGGCGAAACTGCTATTGATATCAACCAAACGCTGCAGTACATGTTTTATCAAGTATGCATCCTGCGATGATGTTTTGATGAGCGCGTGGTTGCCTGTGGCCAGCACACAAAGTACATCGTGGAAACCTACCAGCGGGATATTACCGGCCAGTATGAGCCCCACTTTTTTGGGTTGGGCTTCGCCCGAAAGGTTATATTTGGAGAGCCAGGTAGTTAAATCGGCCTCGTTGAGCATTTTGCCAATGGCGGTAACGGCACGTAAAACACTTTCTGGTGTAAACCAGGCATTGTGGTACTGTTCGTCGTTGATAATGGCCATTAACTGCTCATCAGGTTCGGCTAACTGCTTTCCTAAGACTGAAAATGAATTTATTGCGTTTTTTATATTAATTTTTGACATATATATGGTAAGGTTTTAAACCCCGAAACCCTTTTTTTGTTATATTTGTGCGCTTGTTAATTTCAGGCAAAGTTAATTGAGAATATTAGATATTTAGAAATATGGCGATTAAAATCACCGATGAATGCATAAACTGCGGAGCCTGCGAACCGGAGTGCCCCAATAATGCCATTTATGATGCAGGCGCGGCATGGCGCTTTAGCGATGGTACAGGGCTTAAAGGGGTTATTGATTTTGGCGATGGTAACACATTAAATGCCGAGGAATCACAAGCTGCCCTTTCTGATGATATATATTACATTGTACCCGATAAATGTACCGAGTGTGTTGGTTTTCACGATGAGCCACAATGTGCTGCAGTATGCCCTGTAGATTGTTGTGTAGATGATGAAGATATCCGCGAAAGCAAAGAAGAATTGTTAGCTAAGAAAGACTGGCTGCACATTAACGAATAGATGTGAGATATTAGATTTGAGATATGAGACATAGAAAAGGGGAACAGCATGCTGTTCCCCTTTTCTATGCTTTATAAATGTTAAGCGATCTGTGAGGACACAGATCGCGGGGAGAGGATGTTTTTTAATGTCTCAAATCTCATATCTGACATCTCATGCTTATTAAAGATCCAGTTCCATGTGGATATTGGCACGGGTATAGGGTGATGCGACCGCCTGAAACTCTTTAAAGCCATATTTTTTATATAAGGTGATGGCAGGGGTAAGCTTAGTGTTTGAACCGAGCCAAATGCGTGTGCCTTCCAATTCTTTGATTTTGACTATAGCCGCTTCCATGAGCGCATTACCAATTTTACGACCCTGGTATTTGGGACTTACCGCCATTTTGGCCAGCTCGTATTCTGTAGGGCCGGTTTTGATAACCGCGCAGGTACCCACAACATCGTCATCAATATGCGCGAAAAGTATCTCGCCGCCATCGGCAAGGATATAATCTTCGGGGTGATTCAATTGCTCCAAATCATGCTCTTCTACCGTAAAATAAGTATTGATCCATTCTATATTCAGGTTTTTAAAATGGCGGGCATATTGGGGCTCATAGGTGGTTACCGTTACGGGGTTATTACCCTGCGGATTAAACATTTCCTGAAAACGCTGGTAGTACGGTTTTTCGTTAAGTTGTGCTTCTGTTTCCATAATGGCGCTTAGTAAATTATTTTGTTGACTATTAAATAAAGATTTATTGAGGGCCAGGATCTTGGCCCATACCCGCTCAAATTTGGGCAGGGAAGCTTTACCTTTCTCTGATAAACGAAGTATGCGCTTGCGGCTATCTGAAGCAGATTTTACCGATTCAATAAAACCCAGTTCTTCCAGCTCTTTTGCGAGGTGAATAACACCCGGGTGGGTGCAACCGAGTTCTTCGGCAATTTCGGTTACGGCTGCTTCGCCCTGCTTGCTGATCAGGTAGTAAAGGGTAAAATATTTAGGTTCAAAATTCAGTTGCTCATCTTTATAAATCAAAACAACATCTTTTGCAAAGTATTCGTAAAGCCGTTTGAGCCTTGCTCCAACGGCTAGTTCTTCTAAATCATCTATTAAACTCATAGTAGTTACGTAAGTACTTACAAATATATAAATTATTTTTATTTCTATATTTGTTTTTCACTATTATAAATGGAATACGGTATTTGTAATCTGGCGGTTATTCCGCTGCGTGCCGAAGCTAATGACCGCAGCGAACAGGTATCGCAGGTATTGTTTGGCGAAGCATTTGAGATCATAGAATGGAGCGAACGCTGGGTAAAGATCATCACCGAAAGTGATGGCTATGAGGGCTGGATTGGTCGCCTGCAGTTTGCTATGCTCGGTCATATCGCTTACAAGAATCTGAAGCATACCAAACCACCGTTAACCTATAGGGCAGTAACGCAAGCCTGGAAAATAGTTGATAACAGTGTTGTTTATTTACCCGCGGGTAGTTCTCTTGCTTTTCTGGAAGGTACCACCTGCCGCATAGGTAACGAACGTTTTGAGATCATCGGTGAGATAGGTGAGCGGGAAGATATAGCCACAACAGCTAAATCATTTTTAAACTCTCCATATCTATGGGGTGGCCGTACTCATTTTGGTATTGATTGCTCGGGGTTCACCCAAGTGGTTTTTAACTTGAATAATATCAGGATCAAACGTGATGCCAGTCAGCAGGTACAGGAAGGTGTCCTTGTGGAAAATATTGAAGAAGCTCGCTTAGGCGATCTGGCTTTTTTTAACAACGAAGCAGGCAAAGTAACCCACGTAGGTATTATGATGAACAATGAATACATCATCCATGCCTCCGGAAAAGTTAAAATTGATACGATAGATAAAGATGGCATCTATTCGCAAGAGCAGAAACGCCATACGCATAAGTTTCATAGTATTAGAAGGTTTATGTAGTACAAAGAGGATGTCATGTTGAGCCCCGTCGAAACATGGTGGGGAGACCTTTACGCGCGAGTCTTCGACAAGCTCAGACTGACAGGCCTTATTGGATGATTTTTCCTCAATCAAATTTAATATCCCACACCACCACCTTTTTATCGTCGCTTACAGATAGGAGCTGATCGCCGTTCCAGGCCAGTTTGTTAACCGATAATACATGCCCCGGATGTCCTTTTTCGCGACTAATGATCTTGTATAGTTTAAAATCGTCGGCCCCCCAAATCTTGATGCCTTTATCCATGCTGGCTGTGGCAAAATAGGGCTTTGTGGGATGAAACAGGATATGATTTATGGCAAATAAATGTGCGGGGATATTTTTAATAGGCTGATACGTAGCACTATCCCAGATCTTGATCTGCGCATCGCGACCACCTGATGCCAGGTAGGCACCATCGGGACTATAAGCCAATGTAAAAACCGACATGGTATGGCCGTGTAATGATTTGAACAGGGCGTAATCTTCCAGGTCGTAAATTTTGATGGAATTATCCCGACAGGCAAAAGCCACCTGTTTTTCGTTGGGTGAAATGGCTATACACCTAATGGTATCTGCCGATGCTTTGATGCTATGTACTATCTCCAGGGTGTCCAGGCTCCATACCGAAACAGTACCATCTTCAGAGGCCACCAGCAGCTCTTTTTTATGAGGAACGGACTTGATATCAAAAATTGGTTTCAGATGGTGCTGTAGCGATTTAATGACCTTTTGCTGTATAAAATCAAACACCAGAACCTCGCCGCTACGCAAACCGGTAAACAGCAGGGGGTAACCCGCCGGACAATGAATAGCATAAATAGAAGCCCTCACCGGGAACATCACTTTTATAAAAGTATGGTCATGCAGGCTCCATTCCACCAGTCCCTTATCGTTGCCGCCGGTAAATAGTATACCCGGCTTTTGCGAAAGTTCCAACGTGAAAATGGGATTGCCATGCCCGGTCAATTCTGCTATTTTTTCTGCGGTCATTTTATGAGTTCATAGTTAATGGTTCATGGATCATAGATGGGGAAATTAGTAATCAGGCTTTCGCTATGAACTATTATCTATGAACCATGAACTAAAAAGCTTACTTATGTCTTCCTTCTAAATTCTTAGCTATTGTTTTCAGGTCGAGACCTTTTTCGCGCAGGAGTACCAATAAATGAAATACGAGGTCTGACGATTCATTGATCAGGTCTGTTTCGGTTTCGGCCAGGGCCGCTATAACGGTTTCCACGCCCTCTTCGCCTACTTTTTGGGCTATTTTATTGAGGCCCTTGCTGCGCAGTTTGTTTACGTACGAGCCTTCAACAGGGTTCTCGTACCTGTCGGCAATGATGTTCTCCAGTTCCAGAATAAAGTTCTGGTTAAATTCCGTTTTAAAACAGCTGCGTGAACCTGTATGGCAAGTTGGGCCATCGGCTTTAACTTTGATCAACAGGGTATCGCTATCGCAATCGATGCTGATGTTTTTTACATGCAGAAAATTGCTGCTGGTTTCGCCTTTTGTCCACAAGCGTTGTTTGGAGCGGGAAAAGAAGGTTACTATATTTTCCTGTACGGTTTTATCGTAGGCTTCCTGGTTCATATAACCCAGCATCAGCACTTCAAGCGTTTGCTCATCCTGTATAATCACCGGAACCAGTCCGTCGGTTTTGTTGAAATCGATATTCATTTTTTATCAGTTGTGAGGTAGGAGTGTGCGAGGTACGGAGAGCCAGAGCGGATTAGCGAGTTTGTATATCATACACAGTTCTATTCTCGCTCTTCGCACGGCACACCGACACTTAAATTATATCCTTACCTCAATATTATTACTTTTTAAAATAGCTTTCAAGTCGGGTATTAATATTTCACCATAGTGAAATACAGATGCCGCCAGCGCCGCGTCGACATTTGTTTTTTCAAAAACATCCACAAAATGTTGTACAGCGCCTGCTCCACCCGAGGCTATTACCGGGATGTGAACCGCATCGTTAACAGTTTTTAGCAAACCGTTGTCGAAACCGTTCTTGGTACCGTCATGATCCATGGAAGTGAGCAGTATTTCGCCTGCACCACGGCTTTCTGCTTCTTTTATCCATTCCAGTGTTTGGCGTTCTGTTGGCAGGCGACCACCATTTAAATGGACAATATTTTTATCATCAATGCGGCGGGTATCAACCGCTATCACTACAAACTGAACACCAAATGCTTTAGCCAGTTCATCAATGAGGGTAGGGTTACGCACCGCGGCGGAGTTGATAGATATTTTATCGGCACCGGCATTTAACAGGGCGTCGGCATCGGCAATTTCGTTGATGCCACCGCCTATGGTAAAGGGTATATTGATCTGGCGTGCTACTGATTTTACCAGCTCTACCATAGTTTTGCGGCGCTCCACAGTCGCGGTAATATCCAGGAAAACCAGTTCGTCAGCACCCTGGCGCGAATAGTTCCAGGCCAGTTCCACCGGGTCACCAGCATCGCGCAGGTCAACAAAGTTTACACCTTTTACCGTGCGGCCGTCTTTAACATCAAGACAGGGGATGATTCTTTTAGAGAGCATGCTTTATTTTAATATGTCATTGCGAGCGTAGGGTGGCAATCTCCTAACTATAATGAGGAGATTGCTTCGTGCCTCGCAATGACATGTGAATTAGTTTGAAAGGGGGCGTTTTAAATCGATATCAACGATTCCAAGTTCCAGTTTTTGACGTCTTCGATGGAGATGTGACCTTCGTAAATGGCTTTGCCCACTACGCATGACTCGACTTTAAGGCGACTCAACTGTTCGATATCTTTCATGGAACTTACACCGCCCGAAGCAATCAGCTTAATAAAAGGTGAATGATCCAACAGTTTTTCGTACAGCTCGATACCTGCACCACCCAGTTTGCCGTCTTTATTGATGTCGGTACACAGAAAGCGGAAAAAGCCCAGCGCTAAACATTTATCAACGTAATCCATCAGTTTAATGGGCGAACTTTCCATCCATCCTGAATATTTGATCACCTCGTCGAGCACATCGATGGCTATAACAACTTGGTCTGAGCATTTATCGCGACCGCAGATAGAGGAGCCTAATTCGGGTAAAAAATCGGGGTTGGTAAGGGCTTGTGTACCCACAATAACGCGATGAACGCCGGCATCTATCAACTCTTTCACTTTGTCAATGCTGCGGATACCACCGCCGTATTGCACTTTCATATCGGTTTTGCGGATCACATCAAACAGGTATTGCTGGTTGCTGAAGTCGTTTTTGGCGCCGTTAAGGTCAATAATATGGATGAAATTGGTACCATTACTTTGGTAGCGCTCAATCATTTCTTCCAATGTAACATCGTATTCTGTTACCTGACCATAATCGCCTTCACGCAAACGCACCACCTTTTTATTCAATATGTCAATAGCAGGGATAATGTACATGTCTTTTATAGTTTAGAGAAGTTAGTTAATAATGTTTCGCCGTACACTCCTGATTTTTCGGGGTGAAACTGTACGCCATAAAAATTATCATGCCAAATTGATGCCGAAAATTCGGTGCTGTAATTGGCTGATAATAACGTGTATGTTTTGTCATACTCAATAAAGTATGAATGTACAAAGTAAAAATGTGAACCCGACGGTATATTTTTAAATAACGGGTTGTCTTTTTCAGGATACACCTGATTCCAGCCGGTGTGCGGCACTTTATAATCGGCACTATCCTGAAATCTTAATGTTTTGATTGGGAAGATATTTAACAGATCGGAATTGCCTTCTTCGGAGTAGGAGGTAAGCAGCTGCATGCCCACACAAATTCCTAAAGTAGGCTTTTTAAGTTCCTTAATAGCAGGTACCAAACCTGTTTTCTCCAGCTTATCCATGGCCGCGCCGGCATGCCCAACCCCGGGAATAATATAGCGGTCGAACTTTTTAAAATCCTCCTGGCTATTGATAAAGCCATAAGGAATGCTCAGCCGCTCCAAAGCCGCGGTTAAAGAAAATATATTACCTGCGCCGTATAAAATTATACCTGTCATTTTTTTGTTTAGAGTCAAGATATAAGAGTCAAGAATCAAGAAAGAAAAACATCTTGCCTCTTGATTCTAATCTCTTGTCTTTCTTATAGTACCCCTTTAGTACTTGGTAAAACCATCTTATCTACATCACGTTTTACGGCCATTTTTATTGCCTTGGCAAACACTTTAAATATAGCCTCAATTTTGTGATGCTCATTTTGCCCTTCGGCTTTAATGTTCAGGTTGCATTTAGCTGCGTCTGAGAATGATTTGAAGAAATGGTAAAACATTTCTGTTGGTACATCGCCCACTTTTTCGCGGTTAAATTCAGCTTCCCAAACTATCCAGTTACGACCGCCAAAATCAATGGCTGCTTGTGCCAGACAATCGTCCATAGGCAGGCAAAAACCGTATCGTTCAATACCTTTTTTATTACCTAAAGCTTCCGCAAAAACTTCGCCTAAGGCAATGCCGGTATCTTCAATGGTATGATGCTCGTCGATATGCAGATCGCCTTTGGCAATTACTTCCAGGTCGATGCTGCCGTGGCGAGCTATCTGATCCAGCATATGATCAAAAAAATGCAGACCGGTTGATACTTTGGCTTCGCCGGTACCATCCAAATTTATTTTAATGTAGATGTCAGTTTCCTTAGTGGCACGACGGTGTTCAACCACACGCTGGCCCAATTTCAGGAACTCGTAGATTTGTTTCCAGTCGGTAGTTTCCATGGCAATGGTATCGCCGATATGATCGGCTTCGGTAAACTCAGCACCACCCAATCCCGATTCATTATTGATCCAGATGGCTTTGGCGCCTAAGTTACGGGCCAGCAGTACATCGTTTTTACGATCGCCGATGGTAAACGAACCTTGCAGATCGTATTTCTCGGTATCGAAATATTGGGTAAGCAGTGCAGTGCCCGGTTTACGGGTAGGTGCTTTTTCGGCCGGGAAAGTACGGTCGATCACGATGTTATCGAACTTAACACCCTCGGCTTCAAATGTTTTCAGGATAAAATTATGCACTGGCCAAAAGGTGTCTTCCGGGTAAGATGCTGTACCCAAACCATCCTGGTTGGTGATCATCACCAGTTCAAAATCAAGCTCTTTGGCAATTTTGGGCAGATAAGTTAAGGCGCCGGGATAAAATTCCAGTTTTTCAAAAGAATCGATCTGCTCATCGGCAGGTTCTTTGATCAGGGTGCCGTCGCGGTCAACAAATAATATTTTTTTTAAATTACTCATTTAAAGTTTTGTAGGGTTTGGAGTAAAGTGGTGTTTTCATCAGGCGTACCAACAGTAATGCGCAGGCAGCCTTCGCAAAGCTCCACTTTGGAACGGTTGCGTATAATGATGCCTTTGCTCACCAGATAATTGTAGATCTTGTTGGCATCGGTTGTTTTCACGAGGATAAAGTTAGCATCCGATGGGTAAATATCCAGCACAAAATCAAAATTCTTGAGTTCGAGCACCAGCCTGTCGCGCTGTGTAAGCGTTTCTTTGATCCAGCTATTGATCTGGTCGATATTGGACAATGCCTCCAACGCCAGTTGCTGGGAAGCTTCGTTCACATTATAAGGCGGTTTCACCTTGTTCATCACCTCAATGATCTCCTCGCTGGCAAAGGCCATACCCACACGTAAACCAGCTAATCCCCAGGCTTTTGACAGGGTTTGTAAAACGACCAGGTTGGCATATTCGGTCAACTCCTGTATAAAAGTCTTTTGGCGACTGAAATTGATATAAGCTTCATCTACAATTACCAGGCCGTTAAAATTGGCCAGCAGGGTTTCTACATCGGCACGGTTAATGGAGTTACCGGTTGGGTTATTGGGTGAACAGATAAAGATGAGCTTGGTATGTTCGTCGATAGCTTCGGCAATGCCTTCCAGGTTAAGTTGATAATCTTCGGTGAGCAAAACCTTGCGAGCCTCTACATCATTAATATTGGCCGATACCTGGTACATGCCATAAGTAGGGGGCACGATGATTACATTATCTACACCCGGATTGCAGAAACTGCGGAAAAGGATGTCGATAGCCTCATCACTGCCGTTGCCTACAAAAATATTGCGGGGTGGTACGCCTTTAATTTCGGTGATTCGTTTTTTTAACTGGTACTGTAGAGGGTCGGGATAGCGGTTAAACTGCTGGTTAAGCGGCGACCCGAACGCGTTTTCGTTAGCATCCAGAAAAACACTCGCCTCACCCTGGTACTCATCACGTGCAGAGGAGTAGGGGGTAAGGTTTTTGATGTTTTCTCTGAGTATATTGTTGATATTGTACATTATTCTTTCAAACTTTTCCTGTCATTCTTAGCGTAGCGAAGAATCTAATCGCCGAATAGATCCTTCGTTCCTCAGGATGACAAATTTTTAATTATTGTTAGTCCTTATACTTACCGCATTCCTGTGCGCATGCAAACCCTCCAACTCGGCCAAAATTTCAACACTTGGGCCAATGTTCTGAATCCCTTCACGGGTGATATGCTGAAAGGTGATCTTCTTGACAAAGGAATCAACTGATACACCTGAGTAGGCCCGGGCATAGCTGCTGGTTGGCAAGGTATGGTTGGTGCCCGATGCATAGTCGCCTACGCTCTCTGGTGTTAAATTACCCAGGAATACCGAGCCGGCGTTAATGATAAAGGGAACGATCTCTTTCCACCTTTCGGTAGCTAGTATCAAGTGTTCAGGTGCGTATTGGTTACTGAAATCCATCGCTTTCTCTAAAGTGGAGGTAACCACGATGTAGGAGTTATCAATAGCCAGTTTGGCTATTTCGGCACGGGGTAAAGTGGGTAACTGTTTCTCCACTTCGGCCAGTGCTTCCTGTGCTATTTTGGCAGAGGTACACACCAATACCGACTGACTATCAATACCATGCTCTGCCTGTGCCAAAAGGTCGGCGGCGATGTAAGCCGGTGTAGCAGTTTCGTCCGCAATCACCAAAACTTCTGACGGGCCCGCGGGCATATCAATAGCCGTTGTAGTGGTCGATTGGATAATAGTTTTTGCTTTGGTAACAAACTGATTACCAGGGCCAAATATCTTATCAACTTTAGTGATGCTTTCGGTTCCGTAAGCCATGGCAGCTATAGCCTGTGAACCACCAGCCAGGTATATTTTATCGATACCCAATAGCAAGGCTACATAAGCTATAAAAGCATTCACCTTGCCGTTTTTTTGCGGCGGCGAACACACCACAATTTCATGACAGCCGGCTATGCGGGCCGGGATACCCAGCATTAAAAAGGTACTTGGTAAAACAGCAGTTCCCCCAGGAATATACAGGCCAACTTTTTCAATCGGCCTTAACTCGCGCCAGCAGGTAACGCCGGGCATGGTTTCAACCTTATCTTCAGTTTTTACCTGTGCCCGGTGGAACTTATAGATGTTATTGTATGCCGTTTCCAGCGCGGCTTTTTGCTCGGCAGATACCGACTCGGCCAGTTCTTCCAGATCGGCTTTGTCCAGGTACAGGTTGCCTAATTCAACCTTGTCGAATTGCTTGGCATAATCATACAGGGCACGGTCACCATGCTGCTGTACATTATCAATAACTTCCTCAACAATGGTGCGGATCTCATTAGCCGGGTCAACATTACGCTGAACCAGTTTCTGGATATCGGTGCTACTTAAATCTGAATAATTATATAGTCGCATATAAGCCCCCTCTAAATCTCCCCCGGTAGGGGAGACTTTTTGATTTTATGTTTAATAGCCCCAATTAATTAAAGCCCTCCCTTCCGGGGAGGGTTTGGGAGGGGCTGGCCGCCCTACAATATTATCTTTTCAATTGGCATTACCACAATGCCTTGCGCTCCGGCTTGTTTCAGCTGACTTATCCTGTCCCAGAAATCGCGCTCAGGGATTACCGTGTGCACCGCCACCCAGTCGGCCTCAGCCAATGGCACTACCGACGGACTTTTTACGCCCGGTAATAAAGCGGTTACTGCTTCAAGGTTACCTACATGAACGTTAAGTACCACATACTTAGTTTCTTTGGCACGCAAAACAGATTGGATACGCTGAATCAATTCCTGTACCAGGTGGTTATCTTCGATGGTTTTGCAGCCGATAAGTACAGCCTCTGATGACATTACATCGGCAAATGGTTTCAGTCCGTTGCTTTTTAGGGTACCACCAGTTGAAACCAAATCGCAGATAGCATCGCTCAAACCCAGACCAGGAGAAATCTCCACAGAGCCGGAAATAGTACGGATATCTGACTGAATGCCTTGCTCTTTAAGGAATTTACCTAAAATAACAGGGTAGGTAGTAGCGATAGCTTTGCCATTCAGGTCGCTCAGGTTTTGAATATCGTTGTTGTTGGGTACGGCTATTTTTAGTGAGCATTTGCCAAAACCCAAACGTTGCAGGTAGCTTACCTCTACTTCGGTTTCCTGTATCACGTTTTCGCCTACGATACCCAGATCGGCAATGCCATCCTGAACGTATTCGGGAATGTCATCATCGCGCAGGAAAAGGATCTCTAAAGGGAAGTTGGAAACGGGGGAGATAAGCGAGCTTTTGTAATTTTCGAAATTTAAGCCGCAATTTTTTAATAATTCAACAGATTTTTCGTTGAGACGACCAGATTTCTGGATCGCTATTTTAAGTGTTTTCAAAAGATTGAATTTAAGAAACTATGATAAAAAAGAGTATAAACGGAGGTTGTTATTTCGCGTAGAAACATACATATTAGCTGATCACCACATGGTGGTGATGCAGATGAAGATGATGTAGTGCGATGCCGTTCAT
The DNA here is from genome assembly GCF_900155965.1 of Mucilaginibacter lappiensis. GTDB lineage: Bacteria > Bacteroidota > Bacteroidia > Sphingobacteriales > Sphingobacteriaceae > Mucilaginibacter > Mucilaginibacter lappiensis. The sequence continues at coordinate 16,666 of NZ_FTMG01000020.1, read as the reverse complement.
TTTTATATAGTAAAACTATGGATTAGCTGTCGCAAATATAGACAGATGTTTTTTAAATCAAAATTTATTTTGATTTCGGATTTCGGATTTCGGATTTCGGATTTCGGATTTCGGATTTCGGATTTCGGATTTCGGATTTATTTTAAAATTTAGGATTCAATGGATCTATTTTCCAATTCGTAAATCCGAAATCGAACATCCCAAATCCAAATTACTCCTCATACTCGTAAATAGCACCTTCTTCACCAAAATCCTTGATCAATTGGAGTGATTTTACTTTTTGGATATCTTTTAGATTGATCAGCTCCGGGTTTTCCAGTACGTTGAACCAGATGAGGTAAAAATGTTTCTTTTTGTAGAAACTGGCAATGTCTTTTTTAAAGAACCTATGCGGCACCAGGTATGACGACATGCCCGAGAAGAAATAAACAGCCTCATGCGCATCGGTATAAATGGTAACCTTTGGCTTAAACATGCTTTTATCAATCTGTTTCAGATAAGCGGCAAAAGGCGATTCGAGCCAGCTATCATCAGTGTAACCGGGATTACCATATTGGTCGGCTATCTGGTCGCTGTAGCGGGCTTTGTCAATCAAAAACTCTTTGGTTACAAAACCCAGCATCATTATTATAAATATAGCGGCCACTATGCGGTTGGTAGTTATATTGGTGATCTTCTTGAGGATGAGCAAGCCCCAACTGGTATAACCCCAAAGCGCCGGAATAAAAATAGGTGCCAATAAACGGTGATTGATACGCTCGTAGCGCGAAAAGGTGGAGGAAATGAGAATGAACAAGCCATAAACCAAAGCAAAGGTAATGGCCAGATTTTCAAAACTATCCAGCTTGCGGCGATAGTAATTGTAAGCCAGCGCCGCTATAAAACCCAGTAACATGATGGTAGCAATCGGCGTAGCCAGGTAATATTGATTTGCGGTGAAGCCCATCCAGTCGCACATCACAGTACCAAAATAGTACAGGTTTTTACCAAAGGAAGTGATAGAAGGCTCCCGAGGCCCGGTCGTAGTGCCAGACATAAAGGCATTAAACAACAGGTTACTCACCAGCAGCGATATACAAACCAATCCATATATAATAATATGGATTATCTTCTTTTTAAGCGGAAGTACCCGATCCAGCAGTAAAAGCAAACCGCCGGTGCCCACAATGGTAACCGCGGCATAACGGGTAACACAGCCTATGGCAGCAATAATGGCGGCTACTAATAGCGGTTTAAGGGTGTGTTTTAAAAGATATTGCCTGAAGGCTACCAGGAACATCAGGGTTTCGAGAATAAACAAAGTCTCAGACCATAAATAGGAGTATACCTGCAGCAAGGCTGGGCTTAGTATAATGGCCACCAGTATCAGCCATTTATAAATGCGCGATGTAGGCACAAAGCGGTGCATAATCCACCCACTGAAGTATATTAAGGTGGCAAACATCAACCCGTTCAATACCGATCCAAAAATAACCGGATCAATACGGGTAATGAATTTGATAGCGCCCAGGAAAATAGGATAGAATACCGGGAAATCAACTATGGGCAGGTGATTAAACGTTTGCAGCGTGCCGTTGGTGTTCAGACTACGGGCAGCGCTCACATACATTATCGAATCTGGTGAAATACCGATACCGCTATAACTGCAAAATATACGCACAGCAAAAAATCCAAGCAGCGCGGCTATAAAAGTATCGTAGTTTTTTAAATAGCGGTTTAGTTGCATGTGTGATGTTGCTGGTTAATAGTGGTAAAAGTTGTACAGGCCAAAAATGTTTTAAAAAAGTTTAAACCAGCCCCCTCTAAATCTCCCCCGGAAGGGGAGACTTTTGGAAGATATTTTAAAGCCCTCCCTTCCGGTGAGGGTTGGGTGGGGCTCTTAATTAATCAAATCCAGCACCGTACTTATCGGCTGATCGCTGTCTATTAATATACCTTTAACACCGGCGGCTGTTCCGGCTTCCACATCACGCTCACGATCGCCAATGAAATATGACTTTGACGGATCGATATCATATTTGGCAATACCTTGTAATAATAAACCCGGTTTGGGCTTGCGGCAATCACAATCGCCGGTAAACAAGGGATGGTGCGGGCAATAAAAAAAGTCGGTTATCTCTACACCGTGTTCGTGGTAGGTTTCTTTCAGCAGACTATGCATTTTAGCGAGCTCCTCTTCGGTATACCAGCCTTTGGCCAGGCCACCCTGGTTGGTTGCTACCAACAAAATGTAACCGCGATCCTGCAGGGTTTTCAGTGCTTCAAAATTATCCAGGATATGAAAATCCTCCAGACGGCGCACATAGTCGCCCATTTCCTGGTTAAGTACCCCATCACGATCTAAAAAAACGGCTTTATTTTTTGCTGGCATCAGTTTTAAATTTTGTGCGAAGTTAACAATTCTAAAATTTAGGTTAAATGTAGCCTTAACGTAGATGATACACTATTTTAAATTGAAGGTTATCCTATAGGATACATAGATAAATTGCACAAAATTAAATTCTGTTATAATAATAATTACCGCTGCTATAACTGAATATTGCTTTGTTTGTGCAACTTTATATCGATTCTAAATAACAAAATGCCGTGTTTGATTTAGGTAATCATAATAATCTATATTTTTTGTTATGGATTTGTTAAATGAACATTGCTTTGGTAATGGATTTTTTAGAGATTTTGAAAAATAACCGATGATTTTATAATTTATGTAGTATTTAGTAATTTCGTAGTTACACCCTTTTTATAAAACTGGTTTAAATTTTACGATGAATCAAACTGAGAGCCACCAGGGCCTTTACCGGCCAGAATTTGAACACGACTCCTGCGGAACAGGATTTATAACCAATATTAATGGTCATAAATCATACCAGATCATTGATGACGCGTTGACCATGCTCGAGAACATGGAACACCGCGGCGCTTGCGGATGCGATCCTGAAACCGGCGATGGCGCGGGTATATTAATACAACTACCACATGAATTTTTCATGGAAGAATGCTCAAATCTGGAGATCAGCCTGCCTGAACCCGGTGAATACGGTGTGGGGATGATATTTTTTCCGAAGGATTCGGCACAAAAGAAAGCCTGCCGCAATGCGATCACCAATGCTATTGAAAAGCTGGGCCTGATCAAATTAGGTTACCGTAAGGTAAATGTTGACTCAATGGCCGTTGGCGAAACCGCCCGTCAGGCCGAACCGGATGTGGAGCAGATTTTTATTGCCCGTCCTGGAAGCATTACCAATGCCGATGATTTTGAACGTAAACTGTTTATATTAAGAAGGTATATTAACAAAACCATCGTTGAAACTATTCCCGGCGCTGGTGAACATTTTTATTTTACATCGTTATCATGTAAAACCATCGTTTACAAAGGGCAGGTTACTACCTATCAGCTGCGTAAATACTATTCAGATTTGAACGATCCGCGTATCGCATCTGGCTTTGCCATGATCCACTCGCGTTTCTCTACCAATACCTTTCCGTCATGGAAACTGGCGCAGCCATTCCGCCTGATTGCTCATAACGGTGAGATCAATACCCTTACCGGTAACCTCAACTGGTTCTATTCTGGCTTAAAATCTTATGCTTCGACCTATTTTAGTGCCGAAGAGATGGAAATGATCATGCCGGTGATCGACAATAACCAGTCCGACTCTGCTTGTCTGGATAATATCATCGAGATCTTACTACACTCCGGTCGTTCATTGCCACATGTGATGATGATGCTGGTCCCTGAAGCATGGGATGGCAACGAGCAGATGGATCCGGTTAAAAAAGCATTCTACGAATACCACGCTACGTTAATGGAGCCATGGGATGGTCCTGCCGCTATCTGCTTTACCGATGGTAAACTTGTCGGTGCCGTGCTTGACCGTAACGGTTTACGTCCGCTGCGTTATGTGATCACCAATGATGGTCGTGTAATTGCCGCTTCCGAAGCCGGTACTTTAGCTATTGATGAGAGCACCGTGTTACGTAAGGGTCGTTTACAGCCAGGCAAAATGCTGCTGATTGATACCGAGCAAGCCCGCATTATTACTGACGAAGAGATTAAACAACAAATTGCCACACAGCAACCTTATGGCCGCTGGCTGGAGAATTATAAAATAAACCTGAGCGAACTGGCCGAACCACGTCTGGCATTTGCCAGTCTTTCGGAGCCTGCCGTGTTCCGTTATCAGCAGGTTTTTGGTTACAGTCGTGAGGATATTGATACCATCATTAAACCGATGGCGGTTGACGGTAAAGAGCCTATAGGTTCTATGGGGACGGATGTGCCATTGGCTATCCTGTCTGATAAACCACAACACCTGTCAAGCTATTTTAAACAATTTTTTGCCCAGGTTACCAACCCGCCGATAGATCCTATCCGCGAGCGTTTGGTGATGAGTTTAGCTACCTTCATCGGTAACAACGGTAACCTGTTGGATGAAGATAAAATGCACTGCCATTGCGTAGTGTTAAAACACCCGATATTAAAAAATCACCAGTTAGAAAAACTACGCAGTATTGATACCGGCCTGTTTCATGCTAAAACCCTGCAAACTTATTTTAATGCCGATGGCATGCCGGGGTCGTTGGAAAAAGGTATAGCCAGGCTTTGCCGCTATGCTGAAGACGCGGTCGATGATGGTTTTGAGGTATTGATCCTTTCAGACCGTGCCATTGATTCTGAGCATGCGCCTATACCATCGTTGCTGGCCGTATCTGCCGTACATCACCACCTGATCAAAAAAGGTCGTCGTGGCGCTGTAGGTTTGGTTGTGGAAACCGGCGATGCCTGGGAAGTACACCACTTTGCCTGCTTGCTGGCCTTTGGTGCAACAGCTATTAATCCTTACCTGGCACTATCAACCATTGAAACTGTTAAAAACAATGGCAGCCTGGAAACCAGTCTGGACATCAAATACCTGCTTAAAAACTATGTGAAATCGGTAAACGATGGTTTGTTGAAGATCTTCTCCAAAATGGGTATCTCTACTTTGCAATCATACCACGGTTCGCAGGTGTTTGAAATATTGGGTTTAAACCAATCGGTGGTCGACCGTTATTTCTCTGGTGCAGTTACTCGTATTGGTGGTTTAGGACTGGATGAAATTGCACGCGAAGCCCTTTGCAAACACCGCATTGGCTTTAGCGCCAAAGCGGCAGATAATTTACTGCCCGAGGGTGGTATCTACCAGTGGAAACGCAGGGGCGAGGCTCACTTGTTTAACCCAACTACCGTACACTTATTACAGCATGCTACCCGTACCAATGATTACGAGGTATATAAAAACTACGCTAAAGTAATTAATGAGCAAACCGAAAAGCATTTCACCATCCGTGGGCTGCTTGATTTTGCCCATCACCGTGAGGCCATCAGCATTGATGAGGTTGAACCGGCCGAAAACATTATGAAACGCTTTGCAACAGGCGCCATGTCATTCGGTTCTATCTCGCATGAAGCGCACAGCACCATGGCTATCGCTATGAACCGTATAGGCGGTAAAAGTAATACCGGCGAAGGCGGTGAGGACGAAATGCGTTACGAAGTATTGCCAAACGGCGATTCTATGCGTTCGGCTATCAAACAGATCGCTTCGGCACGTTTTGGGGTGACTTCCAATTACCTGACCAATGCCGATGAACTACAGATAAAAATGGCCCAGGGTGCAAAACCGGGCGAAGGCGGACAATTACCTGGTCATAAAGTTGATGACTGGATCGCAAAAACCCGTCACTCAACACCGGGCGTTGGTTTAATATCTCCGCCGCCGCACCACGATATTTATTCTATCGAGGATCTGGCGCAACTAATTTTCGATTTAAAGAATGCTAACCGTGCCGCACGTATCAACGTAAAACTGGTTTCAAAAGCCGGTGTTGGTACTATTGCCGCGGGTGTTGCCAAAGCTCACGCTGATGTTATCCTGATTGCGGGATATGATGGTGGTACAGGCGCATCGCCTATAAGCTCAGTAAAACATGCGGGCTTACCATGGGAGCTTGGTTTAGCCGAAGCTCACCAAACACTGGTACGCAACAAATTGCGCAGTCGTGTGGTATTGCAAACAGATGGTCAGTTAAAAACCGGCAGGGATTTGGCTATTGCCGCCCTGATGGGTGCCGAAGAATGGGGTGTGGCTACTGCTGCTCTTGTTGCCGGTGGCTGTATTATGATGCGCAAATGCCACCTGAACACCTGCCCGGTAGGTGTGGCTACACAGGATCCTGACCTGAGAAAATTATTCTCGGGCAAGCCTGAACACGTGGTTAACCTGTTCAAGTTTATGGCAGAAGAACTTCGTGAGATCATGGCCGAATTGGGCTTCCGTACCATTAACGAGATGGTGGGCCGCGTTCAGTTCCTGAAAGTAAAAGACCACCTGGATAACTGGAAAGCTAAAAAGATCGATCTTTCTGGCATCCTGCACCCGGTAAACAATACCAAAGGCATGACCCTGTACAACAGCGAAAGCCAGGATCATGGCATGGCCGATATACTGGACTGGAAACTGGTTGAAAGTGCCAAAGCTGCTTTGGAAGATAAAACCCCGGTATTCGCTTCATTTGATGTGATCAATGTTAACCGTACCATCGGTACTTTGTTATCAAACGAGGTATCCAAAAAATACGGATCAGCAGGATTACCGGATAATACTATCAACTATAAATTCAAAGGCTCGGCCGGGCAAAGTTTTGGCGCGTTTGCCACCAAAGGTTTATCTTTTGAGCTGGAAGGCGAGGCTAATGACTATGTAGGTAAAGGTTTATCTGGAGCACAGCTGGCTATTTACCCGGCAGGCAACTCCACATTTGTACCGCAGGACAATATCATCATTGGTAACGTGGCCCTGTATGGCGCTACGTCCGGCGAATTGTTCATCGGCGGTATGGCAGGCGAGCGTTTCGCGGTACGTAACTCGGGTGCTACAACAGTAGTTGAAGGCATAGGTGACCATGGTTGCGAATACATGACCGGTGGCCGCGCGCTGATACTGGGACAAACAGGCCGTAACTTTGCGGCAGGTATGAGCGGCGGTATAGCCTGGGTATATAATCCAGAGGGTACTTTTGCCGAAAACTGTAACACGGAGATGGTTGATCTTGATCCGCTATCGTTACAAGATTCGGAGCAGATACAAACTTTGTTACGCAAGCACATCAGCCTAACCGGCAGCAAGCTGGCTCAACAGATTCTGAATAACTGGGCGCAAGCATCTACACAGTTTGTAAAAGTGTATCCAAAAGAGTATAAAAAAGCAATAGAGAAATTACAATATCAAACAATAGGCTAAATTTCAATGGGAAAACCAACAGGATTTCAGGAGTTTAACAGGGAATTACCAACCAAGGTTCCCGCTGCTGAACGCGTAAAAAACTATAAAGAGTTTGTTAATTTATATACAGACGAAAAGCTGAACCAGCAATCGGCCAGGTGTATGAATTGCGGTATTCCGTTTTGCCATTCGGGATGCCCGCTGGGAAACATCATCCCTGAGTTTAACGATGCGGTATATCGTAAAAACTGGGAAGAAGCGTACCATATTTTATCATCAACCAATAACTTCCCTGAGTTTACAGGCCGCATATGCCCCGCTCCGTGTGAGTCGGCATGTGTGTTGGGTATCAACAAACCCGCTGTAGCTATTGAGGAAATTGAGAAACATATCATCGAGATCGCTTACCAGAAAAACCTGGTGAAACAAACCGCACCGCTGGTTAAAACCGGTAAAAAGGTAGCTGTGGTAGGTTCAGGTCCGGCAGGACTGGCTGCAGCCGCGCAGTTAACGAAAGCAGGCCATGCCGTTACCGTTTACGAACGCGATGATAAGCCAGGAGGTCTGTTACGTTATGGCATCCCCGATTTTAAATTGGAAAAATGGGTTGTAGAGCGCCGTGTTGAGGTGATGGAAAAAGATGGTGTTGTATTTAAATGCAACAGCGAGGTTGGCGTTAATGTTGCTGCTGATGAACTGGTACGTAATAACGACGCCGTAGTATTGGCAGGTGGCTCAACCGTACCACGTAACCTGAACATCCCGGGGCGTGAGTTAAAAGGTATCCACTTCGCGATGGACTTTTTGAAACAGCAAAATAAACGCGTAAGCGATATCCAGGTTCAGGGTGAAGATATATTAGTTACCGGAAAAGATGTAGTAGTAATTGGCGGTGGCGACACCGGTTCTGATTGCGTGGGTACATCAAACCGCCAGGGTGCAAGCTCTATCAAACAGTTTGAGGTGATGTTTCAGCCGCCTGAACAACGTACTAAGCATATGCCATGGCCTACTTATCCCATGGTGATGAAAACCACCAGCTCGCACGAAGAAGGCGCTGATCGCTTCTGGGGTGTAAACACACTGGAGTTTTTAGGCGACGAAGAAGGTAACCTGAGAGCGCTTAAAGTAGTTGATGTAGAGTGGGAGCAGGATTTTCTGGGTCGCCCGGTAAAATTCAATATCGTGGAAGGTTCTGAGCGCGAAATACCTTGTCAGCGTGTATTCCTGGCTATGGGCTTTTTACATCCACAGCATGTAGGTGTAATACAGCAATTAGGTGTAGAGCTGGATGAACGTAAAAATGTAAAAGCGAAAGAAGGTGTTTACCGTACCAACGTAAGCAAAGTATTTACCGCAGGCGATATGCGTCGTGGGCAATCATTGGTGGTATGGGCCATATCTGAGGGCCGCGAAACAGCCCGCAAGGTTGATGAGTTTTTGATGGGGCACTCTGTGCTCGAAAGCAAAGACGCCGTTAATCAATTTGATCAAGTATTTTAATTAGTGTTCTAATTTGAATTATAAATCCAAATCCAAAAGCCGGGTTCTTGAAAAAGACCCGGCTTTTTTGGTTGAAAAAGATTGTCATCTCGATACGAGGAACGAGTGAGAGATCTTTTACGTTGTTCAGTCGCATGCAGAATATTTCTCCTCGTACCTCTTTCGAAATGACAATTGTTTTTTTGTTTTACAAACCTGGCTGCATCCCGGTGGCAATACCTATCCGGTTCCAGGCATTGATAGCGATGATGGCTATGATTACCTGTGCCAGGTAATGTTCATCTAAGATGCTTGCGGCAGCTTCGTAGGTTTTGTCTGATACATGGTTTTGTATGAGGGTAACTTCTTCGGTTAAAGCGAGTATGGCACGTTCTTCTTCGGTAAAAAAAGGCGTCTCGCGCCAGGCGTTCAGGGCGTAAATGCGTTGTTCGGTTTCACCGGCTTTACGGGCATCTTTAGTATGCATATCAATGCAATAAGCGCAGCCGTTTATTTGTGAAGCACGTATTTTGATTAGTTCTTTATGAGTTTTGGTTAAGCCGGTACTATTCAGATAATGATCAAAACCTAACATGGCTTTGTATGCTTCTGGCTCTAATTTGGGGATGACGATTCTTGGTTTCATTTTCTTTATGTTTTTGTGATACCCAAAGTTGCGCACAAATACGGCCCCAAAAAATGAATCAAGATTAATAAATAGAGAGCTGGTTAAACTTTTTTTGCCCGTATCTTACTCATAAACTGTGGCGTAAAACCCAGGTAAGATGCCAGCATATATTGCGGTATGCGCTGTATAAAATCGGGAAAAAGGCTGCTGAAATGGCGGTAACGCTCTTCGTCGCTCATGCTGTAAATGTATTCGATGCGCTTTTGAGAAGCGGTAAAGGCTCTTTGCTGCACTATCCGGAAGTAACGTTCAAGCCGTGGGACTTTTTCAAAAAGTTCTTCCAATTTGAGTTTACTGATGCTGATGACCTCGGAATTTTCGACCGCCTGGATGTAATAATTGGAAATTTTATTGCTCTCCAGGCTGCCATATTCGCTCATCCACCAGTTTTCAATAGCAAACTGGGTTATTTGTTCGTTAAGTTTTTTGTTGATGAAATATAGTCGCAGACAACCTTTGCTCACATAATACAGCTCACGACAAACCTGATCGGGTTGCAGTAAAAAAGCTTTTTTCTTAACCTGCTTTACAGATACAACCGAATTGATCAGCTCCACATCGGTATCATGAAGCTCTATGAATTTTTTGATATGGGTGGTAAGGTTGTCCAACATAACGTTCATTCGAAGATAATGATAACAAACCAAAATGTCATTTCGATACGAGGAACGAGTGAGAAATCTTATACGTTGTTTAGGCGGGCGCAGAAGATTTTTCGCTATAGCTCAAGAGACAGTTTCTCTCTCCGTTCGAAATGACAATTTTTCTATTACGCCTTCTCTACATATTTCTTTAGCATACGCCCTACAATCTCGGTCCAGCCGGCGGTAAAGCTTTCTCTCGCGAAATCTTTTAGCGGCGGGAAGGTTTCCAGGCCGGTATGCGTTAGTACAAGCCTGGTTTTATCGCCTTCGGGGAATAATTCCCAGGTAACTACGGAATCTCCCTCGTAATCTTGATATCGCCAGGTGTGCGATAGTTTTTTGCCTTCAATAACCTCAATTACCCGGCACAGATGTATGTATGTTTTTTCCTCGCTTCCACCAGTGAAAGTAAATTCAAAACCCACTACCGGTTTAAAATCAGGTATGTCAAAATACCATTTCTTCATTTGGTTGTTATCGGTAATAGCCTGCCAAACGCGCTCAGCAGGGGCATTGTAAACTCGGTCGATCACAAAGGGTTGTGCGCTCATAAATGCTCATTTTTAGGTTTATAATTTATGTTTAGCTTTCAGCTTTATGCATTTTGCTTTTAGCTTCTATTTTTCTTTATCCAGAAAATCGCCCAACGCATCCAGTTTCTGCATCCAGAATTGGCGATATTGTTCGGCCCAGTCTGTCACCTCCTGTAGCTGGCGCAAATCGGCCTGACAAAACCGTTCGCGGCCCTGTTGTTTAATCACCAGCAAACCGCATTCGGTTAATATTTTAATATGTTTTGATACCGCTGGCCGACTGATGTCAAAATTATCGGCCAGGGCGTTTAAATTCATGTTATTGTGGGCAATCAAATTGATGATCTCGCGCCGGGTAGGATCGGCAATGGCCTTAAAAACGTCTCTCTGAAGCATAGTTAATAGTATTTGAAACCTTTAGGTTACAAATATAAATGAAACCTTTTGGTTACGCAATAGGAAAATAAAAAAACTGAACAAGTAACAATTGGGATGGATAGCCTGATTATAGATGCTTTGTTAAACCAGATGGATTAATTTTTGTTAAACTTTAAGTGTAAACCACAAGTTAATCGTAAATGAAGCAGATAGCAGGAATATTAACAGGATTGATAGCCCTGGTTTTAATACAGGGCTGCACAGGTAGTCAGCATCCCAATAATTATAATGACAAGCCATTGGTGGATGATAAGGGGCTGGTTTTTCTGAATAGCGGAACGGAAACAGGGCTTACTATGATCAAAATTTCGGGTTTGCCGGTATCAAACTCTAAAAACCAGCAGGTTATCCAGTTTGCCCAAAAGATCAACGGGGATAATACAAAGCTTGTTGCCGAGCTGAAAAAAATGAAGACCGATAACTTTGTAAGCTCTGAAGATTCAATAAGTGACAAACATCAGCAAATGATAAGCCGGTTAGCGAAAATGCATGATGCCCCATTTGACAAGGTCTGTTTGCAGGAAATCATTAATGGGCAGCAACAGCTTATCAGTTTATTTGAGCACGCCACACATAACGGCAATGCCAATGTGGTGGATTTTGCCAAGATCAAATTACCCGATTTACGGGCAAGACTGGAGTCGGAAAAGACTTTGATTACCGTATTAAAATAACTTCAGTTGTTGCTGTACCGGCGGTTTGGCCCGGCCCATTACCGTGCGACCGCCATATTTCCAGGAATCCTCACGCTCACGGGTTATTACCTGCTCAAAATTGGCGTTGGGGGTGAAATCCTTTTCGGCGTTTTCGGCTATTTTCGACAGGCGTTTGATGGCTTCGTTCTTTTCCGATTGGCCTATTTTAGCCTTGTAAATCGCGTTTTGCAAGGTGCTGATGGTTTCGTCATAAACCTTGGTAGGCACGGGGAAAGGGTGACCATCCTTACCGCCATGCGCAAACGAAAACCTGGCCGGATCTTTAAAACGCGACGGTGTACCGTGGATTACTTCGCTCACCAGGGCCAGCGACTGTAAAGTCCGCGGTCCTAATCCCTGCAACAATAGTAACTCTTCAAAATCGGCGGGCTGCTTTTCATGAGCCAGCCACAGTACAGCGCCCAGCCTCTTTAGATCGACATCTTTGGCGGTAACGTGGTGGTTGCGTGGCATCACCAGTTTGTTGATCTCCCGCAGCATCTGATCCGGATGTTCGGCGGCTATCTGCATCACCCCATTTCGGGAGCTATCGGCCTGCTTATCGGTCATGTTGAGGATAAGGCCATGATTTTGCCCATAAATAAACGTATGCGGATCGTTAACAAAAGAGGTTAACTGTTCCGAATGCCAGTGATACCTGCGTGCCGTACTGCTGGCATCGCTCATACCCTGCTGAACCACTGCCCATTTACCGGTATCGCTCAGTATAAAATTGTGGAGGTATAACTGAAAGCCATCCTGTATGGCGGTGTTATCCACCTTGGCGCTCAGCTTGCTACACTTAACCAGGTGGTTACCATCGAGCCCTATGGTTTCGCTGATCTTCATCAACTCAGCCGGGGTTTGTTTGGAGTATTTGCCCTTACCGCCGCAAATATAAATACCCAGTTCGCGGCTATGCGGATTAATGGCGCGTTTGAGTGCGCCCATCACTGAGGTGGTAATACCCGACGAATGCCAATCCATACCCATCACTGCACCCAGGCTCTGAAACCAGAATGGATCGCTCAGGCGACGGAGTACCTCATCTTTGCCGTAATCCATCACAATATTCTCCACAACGGCAAGGCCTAGTTTAGCCATACGCTCGGCAAGCCATTGCGGCACATAACCATAATGTAAGGGCATGTCGGCACTCCCGGATCGTTTCATGCTAACAAAGTTAGTAAAAAAGACCGTTGATTTTTTTCTGAACCTTGATTTTCCTGATTGTAGGATTTCTTGATTTAATCAGTGTTTTTAGAAGCCAGGGATGTGCGATTCCTTCCCTCTCTCGGGGAAGGGGCAATGTCATTAAGTTAAGCACATGGATCCCCACCTAAATCCTCCCCGGTAGGGAGGACTTTAAAAAATTGAAGCTAAGTCTCCCCTTCCGGGGGAGATTATTACATGAGGGCTTCGCCGTTTAGAGGGGGCTTTTGCGGAATTGCTTTTGCGTTTCCCCTTAACTTAATGACATTGTGGGAAGGGGAGGAAGGGGTTTCATCAACTATGGTTTATCGCTTTTATAAACCCCTCCCTGCCTTTGCGCTCATGTCAACTGCACCCATCCCGTGGGGAGGGAACTTATCAAAGCATATCGATCAGCGAAATCAACGTAATTAGAAGAAAAATCAGCGGTCTAGTCAGCTTCTGTTTCCTGCAAATACATTTCGTCAATGTCTGCGGCGTATTTCTTTTCGATCACCTTGCGTTTGGCTTTCATGGTGGGGGTTATCTCCCCATCGTCCATGCTGAAGGGGTTGCGTTTTACCTTGAATGCTTTGATGCGTTCAAACTTGGCCAGTTCATGGCTCAGCTTGCGCAGGTCCTGGCCAATCCAGTCAACCAGTTCTTTATCTTCAATAAACACATCTGGCTGTTCAAAAAATGCGTCTTTGAGGCCAAAAGTTTCCTGCATGGTTTCGCGCGATGGAACGATGATCGCCGTGATATACTCACGTTTATCACCCACTAAAAATATCTGTTCAATTTTAGGACTTTTGAGATAGGTATTCTCTACCGGGGTAGGGTATATATTTTTACCATAGGCATTCACGAGCATGTTCTTCAAGCGGTCGGTTATTTGAAGGTTACCGCGATAAAACCTGCCAATATCGCCGGTATGGAACCAGCCGTCTTTATCAATCACAGTAGCGGTTTCCTCGGGTTTGTTCCAGTAGCCTTTCATTACACAATGCCCGCGTACAATGATCTCCCCTTCTTCCGATTCCAGATCTTCCTTAAAGTTATCGTGCGTTTGTATGGTATAAATATGCTGCGTTTCTACATTTTGAATAGCAACCTCAATACCCGGAATAATACGGCCAACGGTGCCATATATTACACGGTGATATTCGGTAACGGCCATAACCGGCGATGTTTCTGTTAAGCCAAAGCCTTCCAGTATCACAATGCCCAAATCGCCAAAAAACTCGCCAATGTTGCGTGGCAAAGCGCCGCCTCCAGATACCATGAACTTGAGGCGACCACCGGTTTTCTCCTTAATCTTGCTGAATACCAGTTTTTCGGCAATTTTATGCTGATTTTTTAAAATGATACCCGGTTTTTTATCGGCCTCTTTAACCAAGCGGTATTTTTTGCCGATTTCCAGAGCCCAAAGGAAAATTTTTGATTTTACGCCTCCGGCTGATGTACCATTTTTGATAGCCTTATCATGGATACGTTCCAGTAATCGCGGTACGCAGCATAGTACGGTTGGTTTTACCTCGGCCATGTTTTTGGCCAGCAGTTCCAGGCTTTGTGCAAAGGCTATGGTACAACCTTTCGACAGGCAAATATGGTAAGTGGCCGTACGCTCAAATACGTGTGACAGTGGCAGAAACGAAAGGAACAGATCTGTTTTTTCGATATACGGAATCTGGATCAAGCTGTTGATCACGTTTTGGGTAAGATTATGGTGCGTCAGCATAACTCCCTTAGGGATACCCGTAGTGCCCGATGTATAGATCAAGCAGGAAATATCGGTGGTTAAAATAGCTTCGCGTGCAGCGCCGATGGCATGTTTATACTGATCAACCAGGGCAAGGCCTTCCTGTATCACCTGATCAAAGCCTACAACGCCTGCATTTAGGTTCAGTTTGTCGCTGAATTTTTCAAAATCATCAAAAGCCGGTATAATGCGGATCAGCGACTCGCAGTTATTGGCAACTCTTAAAACTTTCCTTAAAAGAAAGGGATTACCCACTAAAATGGTTTTAGCACCAGAATCATTGAGGATGTATTCAATCTCACTTTCACTAAGCGTAGGATAAATGGAGGTGTTAACAGCGCCTATCTGTTGCAGGGCCTGGTCATAATAAACATAATCCGGACCGTTCTCGATAATGAGCGAAAGACGGTCGCCTTTTTGCACGCCCATGCGCAGGAACCAGGCCGATATGGCGTCTATTTTCTCTAATGCCTGTTTATAAGTGATTTCAACCCAGGTATCTTTTACCTTGTGCATTAAAAAAGTATGACTATCGGGATGGACATTGGCTACAACGTTGCGTATAAAACCGGGAATAGTTGAAGATTCAATTAACTGGCTCATTAAATTAAGAAGGATTTACAAACATCAAACTTATGTTTTTTATGGGTAAAACTCAAATGAAATGCTGTATATCCCCACTTTTGGGGAGAAGGGGGCTGATGTGATGGATTAGGCGGCGCGTAATCATAAAAAATACTTGTCATTCTGAACGGAGTGAAGAATCTAATAGCCGACAGATTCTTCACTCCGTTCAGAATGACAAAGCGGGTACCTATTTTACCAAACCTGTATCACCTGCCCGGTTAACGCACCAAACACGCTTTTGTAGTAGGCATTCGTTACTCTATCCATAGTTACAGGGATATGACCCGGAAAGTAGGAGAAGTAGCCAGGAGCATCTTCTACCACGCCGGCGCTTATGGCATTGATACGTACACCATTTTCCAACTCAATAGCCGCGGATTTGGTAAACGCGTTAATTGCTCCGTTCACTGCTGCCGGGTTTACACCAAGTAAAATAGGATCGTCTGATAAAATACCGGAGGTAAGGGTAAATGATCCTTTAGCGTTTATATAATGCTGACCGATCAATACCAGGTTTACCTGTCCGCGTACTTTGCTTTGCAGACCGATGTCGAAATCTTTGATGGTCATGGTTTTGAGCGGGCCAAAATACGCGTTGCCGGTAACGCTGATTAAGGCATCAAAATTGCCTGTCTGTTTGTAAAATGCCTCGATAGATTCGGTACTGCTGATATCTACCTGGATATCGCCGCTTTTGGAGCCTGCGGTAATGATCTCATTCTCGCCGCGAAGAGCCTCTGTTACTTTTTTGCCTATAGTGCCGCTGGCACCTACAATAATTATTTTCATACAGGATACTGTGTTTTTTAGGAATTGACGGTTTTGGTTTAAATATAAAACACCGCAGTTTAAGGATAAAATTTTATAGAAAAATGATAGCCGTGTCAAGAAAGTAAAACAGGGACGGGAATTTTGAAAGAGCGAAGAGCAAAATTTACTAATTCTTTGTTATCCTGAGGAACGAAGGATCTATTCTGCGTGAGACGAAGTTGAATAGTAGATCCTTCGTTCCTACCCATGACATACTTAATTAAGCAGGTACAAGTTTCATATCTAATTCGAGGGCTAACTTTTCTAAGCGCTTCTTTTTCTGCTGGATAAGGATCGTTTGATAGGCCTCCATACCTCTTTCAACGAACTCGTTTCCCTTGACGATCAGGCGCCAATATTGAGCGGCAAGTTTTCTTGCAGTAGCCTTTATGGCGACTGCCGGCCCTTTACGTCCCCTTAGCCGCCTGGCAAACGCACCCCAGCCAATGTATTTGCTGTTCAGCAAGCCCTGGGCCATTTGTTTGAAGATCTGACCGACGGCAGGTTTACCCTTACTTTTACTTTTGTTCT
>NZ_FTMG01000026.1 GCF_900155965.1 Mucilaginibacter lappiensis | reverse complement strand
AAGTAAAAGTAAGGGTAAACCTGCCGTCGGTCAGATCTTCAAACAAATGGCCCAGGGCTTGCTGAACAGCAAATACATTGGCTGGGGTGCGTTTGCCAGGCGGCTAAGGGGACGTAAAGGGCCGGCAGTCGCCATAAAGGCTACTGCAAGAAAACTTGCCGCTCAATATTGGCGCCTGATCGTCAAGGGAAACGAGTTCGTTGAAAGAGGTATGGAGGCCTATCAAACGATCCTTATCCAGCAGAAAAAGAAGCGCTTAGAAAAGTTAGCCCTCGAATTAGATATGAAACTTGTACCTGCTTAATTAAGTATGTCATGGGTAGGAACGAAGGATCTATTCTACAATTGAAAAGTCTGATATCAGATGCTTCACTCCGTTCAGCATGACAAAAGATTTGAAGCCGGCACTAAAACAACAAATGTCATCTTGAATAAGATATGAGGAGCATATCTTCTACGTGGGATGCATCCAAGTCAACTGTGCAAACGTTGGCTGTCTGGAAAATGTGTACCTTTAGGCATACCTTTTATTTGGTAACAATAGCTTAAAATCTACTCATTTAGTGCATGTTAAAAAAATCAATAATTTTCCTTTGTATAACGTTCCTTTTCACTATTGATCATAAAACAAACGCTCAACTGTTAATCACACCCAAACGAGAGTTTAGAGGAGCGTGGCTATGCACCGTATCTAATTTAGACTGGCCTTCAAAACCCGGATTATCTTCTACAATACAAAAGCAAGAGCTATTGACTATTTTAGACAGCTTACATTCATCAGGAATAAACGCGGTTATGTTCCAGGTTAGGCCCTCAGCAGATGCTTTTTATGGCAGCGGACCCGAATTATGGAGTCGCTATTTAACCGGAAGGCAAGGCTTACCGCCCAACCCTTATTACGATCCCTTAACTTTTATTATTTCCGAGGCACATAAAAGAGGGATGGAATTACATGCCTGGTTTAATCCATACCGGGCATCTATGGATTTAATAGCATCTCATTTTAATGACAAGCACATTAGTAATCAAAAACCCGAATGGTTCTTTAATTACGCCGGACAAAAAATATTTAACCCCGGCCTCCCCCAGGTCAGGCAATATATTACAAGTGTTATTATGAACGTTGTTAGAAATTATGATATTGATGGCGTGCACTTTGACGATTATTTTTATCCTAATGAAGTTCATGGCAAGCCTTTACCGGATTTGGCAGCTTACAAATTATATAATCCTGATAGTTTAAATATCAAAGATTGGCGACGACAAAATGTGGACGTTTTAATCCATGATTTAACAGACAGTATACATGCCTGTAAATCATACATAAAATTTGGTATAAGTCCTTTTGGTGTTTGGAAAAATAAACAGCAGGACGCCGATGGTTCTCTTACAAATGGGGGCTCATCTTATTATGAATTATATGCAGACACCAGGAAGTGGTTAAAGAATGGATGGATAGATTATATTAATCCGCAGCTTTACTGGCCCATAAAGCATCGCTTAGTGCCTTTTGAAAAACTATTGGAATGGTGGAGCAATAATACTTATGGCAGGCATCTTTATATTGGTCAGGCAGCCTATCGGGCACAGGAAAACGTCCAGGGCTTTCGTAATCGTAGTGAACTTTCAGATGAGATCAGGTATGTTCGTGGGAATGCGCGGGTACAAGGAAGCGTTTTCTTTAGAGCGAAGTCCTTAATAGACAATTTAGCGGGACTGAAAGATTCTTTGAAGAATAATTTCTACAACCGTCCCGCTTTACCGCCAGTAATGCTTTGGTTAGACAGCATACCTCCCAATGCCCCTCAGAATGTAATTGCTAAACAATTGGCCAACAAATCCATCCAAATAAGCTGGACAGCTCCCATAAAGGCGAAGGATAATGATTTGGCCTATGGGTATGTTATTTATCGTTTTAATGACGGGGAAAAAATACAGATAGATAATCCCCGGAACATCATCAATATTTCATTTGAAGATACCACCACATTTGTTGATAATACAATTACGAGACCGGGTAAATATATTTATCTCGTTACGGCAATTGACAGAATAAAAAATGAAAGTTTGAATTCTAACCCGGCACCGGTCGAAGTGAAGTATGTAGTCTATGGCCGGTATTATCACCGCACCACCCCACAGGATTCAATCAAAGCAGAATAACCATATTTATTCGGTATTCAGTATTCGATATTACCTCTTCATCTGTTATGGTCAAATACTTCAAAACTGTATATTTTAATTGAGCCGGATTGTAGTTAGTTTTGTTCCATAATACAAATTACATCATGCCTATGATCTCCGTTTTAGATTATCTTAAACATCAGTTAGCCGGTACGCTTACTCCGGATATGGAAACCCTTATGAGATATCCAACAGCGATATCCCGCACTTTAGCCATCAATATAGCAGCAGTAGATCACGGAACCGCCACCGTTGAAATTGATGCCGATGCACTGATCCATGGAAACCAGCAAGGTACAGTCCACGGCGGACTCATCTGCGAACTAGCAGATGCAGCCATCGGCACAGCACACTCCACATTGATGAAAGAGGGACAATCCTTTACCTCGATAGAATTAAAAATAAACTTTTACCGTCCGGTATGGAAATCAAAGTTAAGAGCCATTGCCACCCCTTTACAAAGCGGCAAAACTATTTCGCATTACAAGTGTGAAGTAAAAAACGAAGAAGACAAAGTGGTGGCCATGGTGACCAGTACGGTAATGACGCTTCATGAAGATAAGGCAGCAGGACGCTAGTGGGTCGATAAATGTAGAATATCGGATGCTGAATATCGAATTACAAAGTACTACTATCTTTTATCCTACACTTCGATATTCTGCATTCAAAATTCATTATTCGATATTACTTCTTAATTACAAAGTACCACTACCCTTTATCCTACACTTTGTCATCCGTCATTCAAAATTCATTATTCGATATTACTTCCTGCGAAACCCCAAACTACCTATATTCGCAACATGCTTGATATACTCATTATAGGTGGCGGCCCAATTGGTTTGGCTTGTGGTTTGGCTGCTCAAAAGGCGGGGTTAAGTTTTGTTATTATTGAAAAAGGCTGCCTGGTTAATTCGCTTTATAATTACCCATCAACCATGACCTTCTTTTCTACATCAGAAAAACTGGAAATTGGCGGAGTACCTTTTGTAACCGTACATAATAAACCCACCCGTAATGATGCTTTGGAGTATTATCGCCGTGTAGCGCTTTCCAACCATCTACCCATCAACCTATTTGAGGAAGTGACCAATGTTACCACCGAGAACGGCACTTACACCATAACTACGAGTAAAGCTACCTATCAGGCCAAAAGGGTGATCCTTTCCACCGGCTTTTATGATATCGCGGTTAACCTGGATATCCCGGGCGAAGATCTGCCTAAAGTAAAACACTATTACCAGGATCCGCATTTTTACACCCTGCAAAAAGTAGTGGTGGTTGGCTCCAGCAACTCGGCCATCGACGTGGCATTGGAAACCTATCGTAAAGGCGCCGAAGTTACGCTGGTGATCCGCGGCGGTGAAGTAAGTAATCGGGTGAAATACTGGGTTCGGCCAGATATTATCAATCGCATCAAAGAAGGCAGTATCAAGGCTTATTTTAATTCTAACCTTCAGGCCGTCCGCCCGCACGAAGTAGATATCCAGACGTCCGAAGGCCTGGTAACCATCCCCAATGATTATGTAATGGCTATGACAGGTTACCAACCTAATTTTGATTTCCTGAAGAAGCTGGGCATTGTATTGTCTGAAGATAAATTCATCCCACAATACAATCCCGAAACTATGGAAACCAACCTGCCGGGCTTGTACCTTGCCGGTGTAGTTTGCGGTGGTTTAGATACTCACCTGTGGTTTATCGAAAACTCGCGTATCCATGCCAATATGATCATCAATGATATCGTAAATAAACGCTGATCAGACATCTATCTTCCCGCAATATATCTCATCTGAATAAATTACCTATTCATTATCAGATAGTTATTGATTTTAATTTTATTAAATAGTACTATGTATTGCATATTACTATTTAAAACACTTATCTTTATTTCAGTTTTAAACCACATAAAGTAAAAACCATGAAATCAACCATTATTGCACTGCTGCTGTTATTGGCCGGCAGTACCGTGTGTCTGGCGCAATGCGACAAAAAATTAAGACTCGTAACCTCCAAAACAGAACACCTGGATGCCAGTGGCAACCTGGAGCGGACTGAAGACGAGCAAACCGTTATTGAAATAATTGACAAGAAAATCTCGGTTAATATCGAAAACGGAAAACAAACTCTTACAGGAACCATCAAATCAAATACCTGTAACTGGACAACACCATTTAAAGAAGGAAAATCGGTGATTAACACCACCATCAGCGATGAAGACGGAAACGGTGAAAAAGAGTATACCCTCACCATTGAAGGCAAAGATGGCAAGGTTACCCTGACCGCCGAAAGCCCGCAAATGCCGGATCATAAGCTAAGATTTGTTTTAGACAAATTTGAAGAGAAGAAGTAACGATAACATCCTAGCCTTTGCTACTTATCAAAAATTTTAAGTATATTTATATCATTAGGGCCCGGTTCTCTTTTATCCAGAGATCCGGGCTGTTTATTTAAAGGAAAGCAAGACCCAAAACCGACTGTTTTATATTTAGTTATCTGAATAACAATTAGTTAGTACTTTTTAAACCTTTCAAAACCCATCAAAAATTTGTTAAAAAGTGTTAAAATGGCGTTAAAGTTCTGCTAAAGTGGGTAATTATCGAGTCTTTTTACCTTGTTTTTGACTAAAAAAGTGTTAAAATTTAAGGTTTAAAAAGTTTTAGAGAAGGTATCAGATCAGGAGTATTCTAAAAGCTAAAACGCAAGCCGTAAAAAAACGAATATAATCTTAACGTTATTAAATCATTTTTTTCTTGCATAAGTAAAATTTTATGCAATAATTTGCACCCAAATTAAAAACACAGTAAATACCACAAAAAAATGAATCTACAAAGCTTAAATAAGCCCGCAATAAGAGCAACATTTGCTCCGGCTGCCGCTGCTTTGGTTTCAACTGTTTTTTTATGCTGCCCTCCCCGACGAAGGCCCTATATGCCAAGGGTTTGAATTAATTTCCTGTAACAAACCCCGCCAAAAGAAAAAAGCTTTAAACTTATTCTTTTAAAAACCATCTAATTATTAAGGCCTTAAAAGCCAATTAATTTAACGGTAATATCTATTTTAATGACCATACAAGATTTTGATATTCAGGTTGCTACTGCACAACATGTAGATTATGCGCCTCAAATATGTGTTGAAATGGCCGAATCGGCCAAAGCCCGCGGCACAGGTATAGCCCAGCGCTCACCAGAATATGTTGCTAATAAGATGCTGGAAGGCAAGGCTGTTATAGCGCTGCATAAAGATGGCACCTGGGCCGGTTTCTGCTATATTGAAACCTGGAGCCACGGCGATTTTGTGGCTAACTCAGGTCTTATTGTTAATCCGCAATTTCGTAAAGCAGGTTTGGCAAAAGCCATTAAGCACCGTGTTTTCCAGCTTTCCAGAACTAAATATCCCGAGGCTAAAATATTTGGTTTAACAACTGGTCTGGCTGTAATGAAGATCAATTCAGAAATAGGCTATGAACCAGTAACTTATTCAGAGCTTACCCAGGACGAAAACTTTTGGGCAGGCTGCAAAAGCTGTGTTAACTATGATATTTTAATGAGCAAGGAGCGTAAAAACTGCATGTGTACCGCCATGTTGTTTGATCCTGCCGAAAAACAAAAGCAGGACGAAGAGAAAATGAAAAGGATCACACACAAAGCTACCCTGCTTGAACGCATTGAAAACGCCATCAAGAAAAGAATACACCACGATAACGATTAAGGGTTTATAATAACAAATACACATAAATTAAAAAGAAAAAGCTTTAAGCCTTCCGCTTTTAGCTTTAAGCTCAAAAAAAGATGAAGAAAAAAGTAGTATTAGCGTATAGCGGTGGATTAGATACCTCATTTTGCTGTATTTATTTAACACAGGATCTTGGTTATGAAGTTCACTCCGTTATAGTAAACACTGGTGGTTTTAGCGACGAAGAGTTAAAAGGAGTTGAAGAACGTGCCTACAAAATGGGCGTTACCTCGCACCATGTGGTTGATGAAACCAAAAACTTTTACAACACCTGTGTTCGCTTTTTAATTTATGGTAATGTTTTAAAAAATAACACCTACCCCCTTTCGGTAAGTGCCGAACGCGTAAGCCAGGCAACGGCCATTGCTAACTATGCTAAAGAAATAGGTGCAGAATATGTAGCACATGGCAGTACCGGTGCCGGTAACGACCAGGTGCGTTTTGACATGATCTTCAACATCCTGGTACCTGAAGTACAGATCATCACCCCTATCCGCGACTTAAAACTAAGCCGCGAGGAAGAGATCGAGTATCTGAAAAAACATGGCGTTGATATGAACTTCGAAAAAGCGAAGTACTCTATCAATAAGGGTATATGGGGAACATCTGTAGGTGGTAAAGAAACGCTTACCTCCAACTTAGGATTACCCGAAGAAGCTTGGCCTACCCAGGTTACTGAATCGGAAGTAAGAAACCTGGAGCTTTCTTTTGAAAAAGGCGAACTGGTTGGTATTGATAACCAAAAATTTGATCACCCAACAAAAGCTATACAGGCTTTGCAGGCTATTGCACAACCTTATGGCATTGGCAGGGATATTCACGTGGGCGATACTATTATTGGCATCAAGGGCCGCGTTGGCTTTGAAGCTGCCGCACCAATGGTGATTATCAAAGCTCACCATACCTTAGAGAAACACGTATTAACCAAATGGCAATTGACCTGGAAAGACCAACTGTCCGCTTTCTACGGAAACTGGCTGCATGAAGGACAGTTCCACGACCCTATTATGCGCAACATGGAGGCATTTTTAAGCGATACCCAGCAAAACGTAAGCGGCAAGGTATTTGTACAACTGCACCCGTATCGCTTCCAGGTAATAGGTATCGAGTCGGAGCACGACCTGATGTCGAACAAATTTGGTAGCTATGGCGAAATGAATAATTCATGGTCTGGCGAGGATGTTAAAGGATTCTCTAAAATATTCGGCAACCAGGTTATGATCTATCACAAGGTTAATAATCAATCACAAAATGATTAATATAGCTTTTTCAAAGGGTGAATGCCTTGACCACTATAACTGGGGTGATGACTGCCATGGCTGGACTTTTATTGATACTGAGGCATTATCTGTTAAACAGGAATTAATGCCACCGGATACCGCCGAACAGTTACATTACCACGAAAAGGCCACACAGGTATTCTTTATCTTAAAAGGGAGAGCTACATTTCATATCGATGGCAACGTTACGGAACTAAAACCGGAACAAGGAATCGAGATCTTACCCGGTCAAAAGCATTTTATTAGTAATAACGATCGAAGCGATCTCGAGTTTATTTTATATTCTTATCCATCAACAAACCATGACAGGATCAACCTCAAATAAAGTACGTGCGGGCATTATTGGCGGTGCGGGATATACCGGTGGTGAAATGTTGCGTATACTCATCAACCACCCTCATGTGGAGATAGCTTTTGTACATAGCAACAGCAATACCGGCAATTATGTTCATGAAGTTCATACCGACCTTTTTGGCGATACCAATCTGCGTTTTACCGGCGAGCTGTCATTTGCTATTGATGTGCTTTTCCTATGCGTTGGCCATGGTGATGCAAAGAAGTTTTTGGAATCGACAGTTATCCCTGATCATATCAAGATAATAGATCTAAGCCAGGATTTCCGTCTGACTCAAAGCTCTAAATTCAAAAATAAAAGCTTTGTGTACGGGCTGCCTGAGTTAAATCGCGAAGCCATAAAAACAGCTGCCAATATTGCTAATCCTGGCTGTTTTGCAACTTGTTTACAGTTAGGTTTATTGCCACTGGCATCAAAAGATCTATTGAATAATGAGGTCCATGTGGCCGCCACAACAGGGTCAACGGGTGCAGGTCAAAGCTTAGCTCCTACTTCTCACTTTACGTGGCGAAATGATAACCTATCTGTTTATAAAGCATTTAATCATCAGCACCTAAATGAGATAGGTCAATCACTAAGGCAATTGCAGGGCAATTTCAATAAAGCAATCAACTTTATACCCTATCGCGGCGATTTTACCCGTGGCATCATTGCTTCAATATATACAGAAAGCGACCTGAGTGAAGAGAAAGCTTTAGATTTATATAAAAACTACTACGAAGGTCACCCTTTTACGCATGTGACCAATCGCAATATCGATTTAAAGCAAATTGTGAATACCAACAAGTGCTTTATCCAAGTGAGTAAGCACGAGGGTAAACTATTAATCATCAGCATACTGGATAATTTACTTAAAGGCGCCTCGGGCCAGGCAGTACAAAACATGAATTTGTTATTTGGCCTTGATGAGCGCGCAGGGCTACGACTCAAGGCAACCGCTTTTTAAGCAGAAAACTTAAGGCTGTTGCCACGAATTTGCATAAGTAAATAACACATTAACGAAGTAAGGGCTATGCTGATTAGCCTTATTAAAACACAGAGGAAGGAAAAGAGCTTTTTGCTTTCGGCCTTCCGCTTTTAGCTTAAATAAAATGAATTTATTCGACGTATATCCTGTTAACCCCATAAATATAGTAAGAGGCCAGGGCAGCCTGGTTTATGACAATCACGATAACGAGTACCTGGATATGTACGGCGGTCATGCGGTAATATCTATTGGTCATACTAATCCGCACTATGTAAAACGTTTAGAAGATCAACTTCATCAGCTGGGTTTTTACTCTAATTCTATCGAGATCCCAATTCAAAAAGAGCTGGCCGCTAAATTAGGTAAAGTATGCGGTAAAGATGATTACCAGCTATTTATGTGCAACTCCGGTGCCGAAGCCAATGAGAATGCTCTAAAACTAGCATCGTTTTACAACGGTAAAAAGAAGGTGATTGCTTTTAGAAAAGCGTTTCACGGTCGTACCTCTTTGGCCGTGGCCGTAACTGACAATCCAAAGATCGTAGCGCCTATAAATGAAACAGATAATGTGATATTTTTGCCATGGGCTGATGAAACCGCTTTAGAGCAAGCATTTGCCGACCATGGAAACGAAATATCATCAGTTATTATTGAAGGCATACAGGGTGTTGGTGGTATTCAGGTAGCC
The DNA here is from genome assembly GCF_900155965.1 of Mucilaginibacter lappiensis. GTDB lineage: Bacteria > Bacteroidota > Bacteroidia > Sphingobacteriales > Sphingobacteriaceae > Mucilaginibacter > Mucilaginibacter lappiensis. The sequence goes on along the minus strand of NZ_FTMG01000026.1, from coordinate 33,006 downwards.
CCTGAAAGCTTCCTGCAAAAGATCCGTTCTTTATGCGATCAGCATAACGCTGTTTTTATAGCCGATTCTGTTCAATGCGGTTATGGGCGTACCGGTAAGTTTTTCTCGCAGGATTTTGCGGGCATTAATGCCGATATCTATAGCATGGCCAAGGGCATGGGCAATGGTTTCCCGGTTGGTGGCATCATTATCTCCCCTAAAATACAACCTGCTTATGGTATGCTGGGCACCACTTTTGGTGGTAACCATTTGGCCTGTGCCGCTGGTTTAGCGGTATTGGAAGTGATAGAGCAAGACAACCTGTTGCAAAATGCAGCAACCATTGGCGAATACCTGATCAAAGAGCTTAAGAAATTGGAACAGGTTAAAGAAGTTCGTGGCCGGGGACTGATGATTGGTATTGAATTACCAGAAGAACTATCAAACGCACGTAAGGACCTTTTATTTAAACATCATATTTTCACAGGTGAAGCCAAGCCCAACGTGGTAAGGTTATTACCTGCTTTAAATTTAACCAAAGCACACGCCGACAGATTTTTAGAGGCTTTTGTAAATGTTTTAAACCAATAATTCGCTATTAAATATCCGGGCTAATGAAACTATTCTCTTCTGTAAATGATGTTGCCAATATCAACGCTCTTGTAAAGGAAGCTTTGAAGCTTAAACAAAATCCGTATGCCAATCAGGATTTAGGTAAAAATAAAACCTTGGCACTGGTATTTTTAAACCCAAGTCTGCGTACCCGTATGAGCACTCAAAAAGCAGCCCTTAACCTGGGTATGAATGTAATGGTGCTTAATATTGATAAGGAAGGATGGGCTTTAGAGCTCCGTGATGGTGTGATCATGGATGGCAGCACTGTAGAGCATATTCGCGAAGCTGCGGGTGTTATGGGGCAGTATGCAGACATTATCGGCGTACGATCATTCCCTGGTTTAAGAAATCGTGAAGAGGATTATAGCGAAATGATATTCAACAAGTTCGTGCAGTTTTGTAAAGTGCCGGTGGTGAGTTTGGAGTCGGCTACACGTCACCCGCTACAAAGTTTAGCGGACCTCATCACCATCGAAGAATTAAAAAACGTAGCCCGCCCAAAGGTCGTACTAACCTGGGCCCCGCACATTAAACCCCTGCCACAGGCTGTACCTAATTCATTTGCGGAGTGGATGTGCAAAGCCGATGTTGATTTTACGATTGCCCAACCAAAAGGTTATGAACTTTGTGCAGATTTTACGCAGGGTGCAAATATCATTTATGACCAGGATGAAGCATTAACCGGCGCCGATTTTATCTATGTAAAAAACTGGTCGGCCTATGAGCCTTACGGCAATATCCTTGGTAAAAACGAAGAATGGATGCTGACCAATGAAAAATTGAAGATAACCAATGACGCCAAAGTAATGCACTGCTTACCTGTACGTCGAAACCTGGAACTATCTGATGAGATACTCGACGGGCCAAATTCAATAGTAGTACATGAAGCCGGGAACCGGGTTTGGGCTGCTCAAGCAGTATTAAAACAAATGCTGGAGAGTTTGTAGCTTTAACTCGACATGGGTAAGGTTTATGATATATTGCTTGATGAAGTTAAAATAGGAACCTCTCGGCTCGAAAATGCGGACGCTCCTATGGGTGTGGTATTTGGGCGCATTGATTTTATCGATCCGAAATTAGGATACCAGTTTTTCAAGAACTATTGTTTACAAAACAAGGTAGATTTTACAGATTATCCTGAAGATAAATTGATATCTACCAGGATGATACCCGATTTAAATGTATACGATAAAAGCGGTTATGAGATAAAAGGGTTGGCATCCTCTATTTCCGGGATGGATAGTGATCAATTTGATATTTCAATTGAAGGAATTTCCTATCCATTTTACCAGGAAGAGTTTCCTCATCATGTAAAAGCTTATCAAGAAATGCTTAAACAAATGAAGTAATTGGACGGTGAATATCTAATTTTATAGAATGTACATCCCCTCCTTCAACAAATTCGAAAGCGAGCAAGAGGCCATCGTCTTTATGCAGCGTTATAGTTTCGCTACTATAGTTACTTCTGTTGATGATATACCGGTTGCTACCCACTTACCATTTATAGTAGAACAACGTGATGATAAGCTGGTCTTATCATCACATTTCGCAAAAGCCAATCCGCAGGCAACAGGTATAGAGGGCAAAAATGCACTCGTAATCTTTACCGAACCCCACGCCTATATATCACCCACTAACTACGAAAAGGAAACCAATGTACCCACCTGGTATTATCTGGCGGTACACGCGTATGGCAAAGTCACTTTACTCAACGAAACATCAGATCTGCTTGCCCGTACCATCAGCAACTACGAAGAAAATTACCTGCAGCAATGGAATAACCTGACCGATGACTACAAGCAAAAAATGATGAAAGGGATCGTCGGTTTTGAAATTATAGTGGATGACCTGCAAGCCAAAAAGAAGCTAAGCCAAAACCGCAGTGAACAGGAAAAAGAAAGCATCATCAATACTTTAAGTAAGAGTATTAATACTACTGAAAATGAGACAGCTGAATACATGAAGCTCATCAAACTCAAACACTAATTTCTTACTTATATTTTACTTTGGATCAGGATCAATCGCCCGGGTCTTAATATCAAAATAACGAACGATCAGGCGGTTATCGCTATTCTTGGTAAAGTAAGATATGGCCCAGCTAAAAAATATAGTTCCCTTATTGGTGAATCCTGCTAATGACATGATGTGCACCACACCCCATATCACCCAGGCTATAAATCCCTGTAGGTGAATTTTACCAAGATCGGCAACAGCTTTGTTTCGACCAATAGTGGCCAGCGACCCTTTGTCATTATATTTAAACGGGATGGTGGCTTCGCCGTTAATCATACGAGCCAGGTTTTTTGCCAGATGCTTCCCCTGCTGTATCGCTACTTGCGCTACACCGGGGTGACCGTTTGGCGTGTCGGTTGTAATCACAGCTGCAACATCCCCAATAGCAAATATATTTGCATAACCATTTACCCGGCCAATTCCATCTGTTTGGATACGGTTACCTTTGGTGATAGATGTCTCGGGCATGCCTTCGGGTACCTCTCCTTTTACACCTGCAGCCCATAATACATTACGTGTTAATATAGTGGTGCCATCGTCAATTTTAAGTTCGGTACCATTGTAGCTTTGCACATGTACGCTATTAAATATGGTTACGTCCATATCCAATAAAAACTTTTTGGCCTTTGCAGATGCGCCAGATGAAAACGAAGCTAACAGTTCTGGCTTCCCTTCAACCAGGTAAACCTTCATGCTATGCTTACGCAAGCCATGATAATCCTTCATGAGTATCAGTTGGCGCATTTCGGCCAAAGCGCCAGAAAGTTCAACTCCGGTTGGGCCTCCCCCTACTACCACAAATGTCATTAAAGCCGCCTTTTCTTCAGGATCTTTAGCAACTAATGACATTTCCAGATTCTGCAATATCAGGCTGCGCAGATTAAGCGCTTCAGGAATATTTTTCATAGGCATAGCAAAATGCTCTATTTCTTTGTTCCCAAAAAAGTTGGTATTTGAACCTGTAGCTATAATCAGGTAATCAAAATAAATAGTACCTATATTAGTAGTAAGTGTATTGTTTTCCGGATTTACGCGCTCCACTTCGGCCAGGGCAAACCTAAAATTATCCTGTTTGGTAAATATCCTCCTGATAGGGAATCCGATAGAATCAGCAGCGATACCACCGGCAGCCACCTGGTAAAGCAAAGGCTGAAAGGTATGATAATTATGCTTGTCTAACAAAAGCACATCTACTGGCGCATTCTTAAGATTTTTGGCTAGTTCCAGACCTCCAAATCCTCCACCTATAATAACTACACGGGGTTTTGTACTTTTCTTTTGATCCATAGAAAAAACTTTAAGCAAGTTTAGTGCCTTAAAACTCAATATTACTAATTATTTCATAATCAAATTGTAAAGTTACACAGATAATACTTTAATCATTTTTTAACATTTTTTGAATAAAATACACTATAAATTCATATTTTTAGCAAGTTCCTGTTTAATTTAATAGGAATTTAACATCAAGACGGTTACATTACTATTAACAATGGATAAAACTGATACAGTTTCGGAAAATTCTGTCACATTACAGGAAAATAAAAGCTTGTACATCATAAAAATAGGAGGAAACGTAATTGATAACTCCGAAAACCTGTATCGTTTCCTGAAAGATTTTGAAGGGCTGGATGGTTTTAAAATATTAGTACACGGCGGTGGCAAGGTAGCTACCCAAATTGCCGAAGAATTAGGCATCGAAGCCAAAATGGTTGATGGCAGGCGTATCACCGATATTGAAACCCTAAGAGTGGTTACTATGGTATATGGTGGTTTGATCAATAAAAACATAGTGGCGCAGTTACAGCGTTTCGGTAACAATGCTATTGGCCTTACCGGGGCTGATGGTAATTTTATAAGAGCAAAAAAACGCCTGGTTAAAACCATTGATTATGGTTTTGTGGGCGATATTGATAAGGATTCTATTAATCCGGAAAATATAAGTCGATTAATAAAGGCAGGCTTTACCCCTGTTTTTTGCGCATTAACGCATGATGGCGAAGGACAATTACTAAATACCAATGCCGATACTATTGCTTCGGCACTGGCTGTATCATTGTCATCATTATATAAAACCACGCTTATTTATTGCTTTGAGAAGAAAGGTGTACTTCAGGATATTAATGATGAAGAATCACTGATCAGGGAAATTGACACGATACGTTACGAAGAATTAAAAGCCCAGCATATTATACATAGCGGCATGTTACCCAAACTTGACAATGCTTTTACCGCCATTTCCTGTGGCGTAAAAGCGGTGATCATAGGTAAATCTGACGATCTGGGACAATTAAAAGAAAATAAACCATTTGGAACACGTTTAAGCAAAAACGCATGAATTCATCACAGCATTTAGCCATTTTAGGCTCTGGTAACATCGGGCTGTCATTAGCCAAAGGGTTGGTAAAAGCAAATATTTGCAAGCCCCAGCAAATTTCACTCACCCGCCGCAATGTATCGGCGCTGGCGGAGTATACTCAATTGGGATACCACACAACCGACAATAATACTAAAGCGGTAAAAAAGGCCGATATTATTGTTTTGGCGGTACTTCCCCAACAGCTTAACAAGCTACTGGATGAAATAAGGCCTGCCATAAAAGCGGATAAGCAACTGATCATTTCTGTCATATCAGGGGTTACCTGCAATGATATCCGGCAACAGCTTGATTTGAATGTACAGGTAATACGAGCCATGCCTAATACAGCAATAGCTATTGGCCACTCCATGACCTGTATTGCTACTGACAACGGTACCAATAAAAACATAAACCTGGTAAAATCTCTTTTTGATACCGTGGGTATGAGTATCCAGATCAATGAAGAACTCATGACCTCGGCAACGGCTCTCTGTGCTTGTGGTATTGCATTTTTCCTGCGCTCTATACGTGCAGCCTCACAGGGCGGTACCGAAATAGGGTTTCATGCGCATGATGCCTTAAAAATGGCAGCCCAAACGGCTAAAGGCGCTGCCGACTTGCTGTTACAGTTGTCGTCGCACCCGGAGCAGGAGATTGATAAGGTTACTTCGCCAAGCGGATGTACCATTGCCGGCTTAAATGAAATGGAACATAATGGTTTTAGTTCGGCCATGATTAAGGGCATTAAGCTCTCAGCCCAAAAGGCAGGCGATCTTTACAAAAAAGACGAATAAGTACAACATCAAATATCCTTTTATTTTGATAGCTGGCATATTGATATGATATACCGGCTTAAATAATACACATAATACAATAACCTAAAAACCAATTTCTTAAACGCGCCACATTAACTAAAAAGTCACTATTTTGTCGATGGTATAGTTTTGGTGTTGATGTGCTAAAAGCGTTTATTTTTAAAAATGTTAACAGTCGAAAAAATCGGCGGTACTTCTATGACCGCCTTAAATGATGTTATCAAAAACATCATCCTATTTGAACGCTCCGGACAACAATTGTACAATCGCATCTTTGTAGTATCGGCCTTTTCGGGAGTAACTAATCTCCTGCTCGAAAATAAAAAAACTAGTGCTCCTGGTGTTTATCACAAGCTGGCTACCTATAAAGATTTTCATAAACCACTTAAAGCCCTGATCGTAAAGCTAAAGCAGATCAATAAGAGTTATGAAAGTCTGGGGCTGAACATTGCCGAAGCCGATAAATTTATTGAGCAACGCCTTAAGGATGCGCAAACCTATCTGGAAAACATAGCCAACATCCTGGCTTCGGGTTATGTCAATAAAGATGATGTTTTGCTGGCTGCCCGCGAGATCCTGGCATCGATCGGCGAAAGCCACTCGGCTTTTAACTTTACCAATATCCTGCAAAACATGGGTATCAACGCCACGTTTGTTGATTTGAGCGGCTTTCATGACCATCGTTCTTTCACCATCGATCAACGTATTAAGAAAGATCTGCAGGATATCGATTTTGAAAATACGATCACTATTGTAACCGGTTACACCAAAGGTACTGAAGGTATTATGCGGGAATTTGACCGGGGCTATTCGGAAGTTACTTTTAGTAAGATAGCCGTAGCTGTTAAGCCAGAAGAAGCCATCATCCATAAAGAATATCACTTGTGTACAGCCGATCCCGAGCTGGTTGGGGTAGAGAATTGCTTCCCGGTAGGTAATACCAACTATGACGTGGCAGACCAGCTGGCTGATGTGGGCATGGAAGCTATACATCCTAAGGCATCAAAACCATTGGAGATACATGATATCGACCTTCGCATCAAAAACACCTTCCAACCAGAACATCCGGGAACACTAATAACCCGCCAATATATCTGCGATAAAAAACGGGTTGAAGTAATTACAGGTACAGAGCGCGTAATGATGATTGATATTTACGATCCATCCATGGTAGGTAATGTGGGTACGGATTTTCACATCATGCAGCTGTTCTATAAGTTCGGTGTGAGTTATACTTTTAAGGCCACCAGCGCCAATAGTATCTCTATAGTGATATGGGATAAGGATTTCAATAAAAAACTGATACAAGAGCTCGAAAACGATTATGAGAAAGTAACGGTAGAAAAAATGGCTATGGTTTGTCTAATAGGCTCCAATATGGATCAACCGGGCTTACTGGCTAAATCTGCAACGGCATTGGCTCAAAAAGGCATCAATATTAAGAGTTGTGGTTTTGCCCTGCGTAAGGTCAATATCCAGTTCCTGATAGCACGTGAAGATTTTAAAGAAGCAATAAAAGCATTGAACAAGGCGATGATATAAATTTTTACAATTCCTTCTCAGGAGTATAAAAGTGGGTTTACACTTTAAAGGCATTATATAGCATATATTACACACAAATATTTGATTTTTAATAATTTATAATCATATTAATCATAAAAAGTGTAAACCATGTAAACCCAATTTTCAACAAAAAAGTCAGTCTTTGTCGAACTTGATTTGAAAACTTCAGTAAATTTCTGCAGTTAAATTTTAATAAACATCCAGTTTTTAGCATATTTAACTCTTACTTAAGTTTCTTATGCGCAAAACCTTACTCCTGTTATTTTCGATCTTTATTTTTTTTAATGTATCTGCCCAAAAAACGGCAAAAAAACCTTTAGACAATACCGTTTTTGATGGATGGCAAAGCATCAGCAATCAGCACATCAGCAATAATGGTAAATGGATATTCTATATAATAAAACCCCAGCAGGGTGATGCAGAGCTGGTAATAACCAACTCCACTAACACCACTAAAATAAGGATTCCTCGTGCTGATACGACCAGCTTCAGCAATGATTCTAAGTTTGTCACATTCCTGATCCGGCCCTTTTATAAAGCCATCCGTGAAGCAAAAATCAAGAAGAAAAAACAAGCTGATTTTCCTAAAGATACGCTGGGCATTATTACATTAGGTTCTCAAACTATTACCAAGGTGCCGGCTATTCGGTCGTTTAAGCTTTCGGCAAATGCACCAGTTGTAGCCTACCTGGCCGCTGCTGATACTATAAAAAAAACGCTACCCAACGACACCTCTAAAAAAGCGGTAAGCGCGACTATTGCCCCCTCAACACATGAAGGTTCCGATTTAACGGTGAATAAATTGGGCAGCACTACTACCCGTACATTTAAATACGCCACTGATTACCAGGTAAGTAAAAATGGAAAGTTATTAGCATTTTCCGTTACTGCACCAATCAAACAGAAAGATGTTAAGTCGGGCATGTATATTTATGACATTGATAAAAATCAGCTAAAAATAATTAGTAGTGGTCGTGGTAATTATCGTAATATTACCATCGATGATGAAGGTAAACAATTAGCCTTTACCGCCGAGAAAAACCCGGAAAAAGCCTTAGTTAAACCTTTTAAACTTTACTATTATACCAATACTCACGACAGTGCCACAGTTATAGCAGCCGCAGATTCAAAAGGTCTTCCTCAACAATGGGCTGTAAGCGGCGATGGTAAAGTCTATTTTAGCAAAAGCGGCAGCAACCTGTTTTTTGGAACAGCCCCTATCCCCAAACCAGCTGATACTACTATTGTAGATTTTGAAGTGGCCAAACTGGATATCTGGAATTACAAAGATGATTACCTGCAGCCACAGCAGCTAAAAAACCTGCAAACAGAATTAAAACGCAGCTACCTGGCTGTTATAAAACCAAATGACACCGAATCGAAGCCATTACAATTAGGCAGCAAAGCTATACAGGAAGTATTGGTTGCTGAAAATAAAGACGCCCGCTACGTTTTAGGTGTAACTGATACTGGTGCACGCATACAAGCCCAATGGCAAGGCGGCACTAAACAACAAGCTATTTTGATTGATACCAAAAGCGGTAATAAACGTCTTATTAATGCAAGTGCCAGAGCAAGATACCGGATATCTCCTGATGGTAAATATGTGATTTGGTTTGATCTGGAGCAACAAAACTGGTTTTGTTATACTATTGCCAACGGGCAGAAAAGCAATCTTACAGCTACTATAGGAACTAAAATGGGCGACGAGTTAAATGATGTCCCCGATTATGCCTCTGATTATGGATTAGCCGGCTGGCTACAAGGCGATAAAGCCGTTTTAATATATGACCGCTACGATATCTGGAAGATAGATCCGGCTACTGGGGCGGTAACTAGTTTTACCAATGGTATAGGCCGCAAGAATAAATTCATTATCCGTTATGATGCCACCGATCCTGAACAGAAGTTTATTCCGTTAAAGCAGCAAATGTGGCTGCAAACACAAAATGAGGCTAATAAACAATGGGGCTATTGTACTAAATTTCCAGAGAGCAATTCTGTTCCGGAAAAGGCTACGATGATTCCGATGAGTTATGGTGATCTATTAAAAGCTAAAAATGCCAATACCTACATCTATACCAAAGCCAGCTATGAACTGCCTCCTGATTTATACGTATCGTCAGATCTAAAAAAAGAAACTAAATTAAGTGATATCAATCCACAACAGGCTGATTATAATTGGGGAACTGCATCATTAGTACATTGGACAACCCCAAAAGGGTATCATTCCGAGGGTATTTTATACAAACCCGAAAATTTTGATCCTAATAAAAAGTACCCAATGATCGTATATTTTTACGAGAAACTATCTGAAGGGCTTTACAATTATATGGCGCCTTCACCCACTCCATCCCGCTTACCCATTTCTTACTTCGTGAGTAATGGGTATTTGGTTTTTGCGCCTGATATTAGCTATCAAACCGGTCATCCGGGTACATCCGCAGTTGAATACATCAATTCTGGTGTAGAGGCTCTTAAAAAGAACTCGTGGGTTGATGCTGCCCACATCGGTATCCAGGGCCAAAGCTGGGGAGGCTACCAGGTGGCCTATCTCATCACGCAAACTAATATGTATGCCGCCGCCTGGGCCGGCGCACCTGTAGCCAACATGACATCGGCTTATGGTGGTATACGTTGGGAATCGGGCGTAAACAGGCAGTTTCAGTATGAAAAAACCCAAAGCCGTATTGGTGCTACTTTGTGGGAAAAACCAGAATTATACATCGAAAATTCACCTTTATTTCAGCTCCCTAAAGTACAAACACCAGTAATGATCATGAGTAATGATGCCGATGGCGCTGTACCATGGTACCAGGGTATAGAAATGTTTACCGCGTTGCGCCGCCTGGGGAAACCCGTTTGGCTTTTACAATACAATGGCGAGGCACATAACCTGGTGTTAAGACAAAACCGCAAGGACATCACCATACGTGAACAGCAATTTTTTGATCATTTTTTAAAAGGCGCACCAATGCCGGTTTGGATGGCTAAAGGGGTACCTGCCGTTGACAAAGGAAAAGACTGGGGTTTTGAACTGGTGAAATAGTAGCCTTTAACCGAGAGGGAGCCAAGCCACAAAGAAATTCTGAAACAAATTTAGGTTGACCAACTTGATATAAAACAGAAAAACCGGATAGTATCCGGTTTTTCTGTTTTATTGAGTAAAATTGCATTTCTCTAATCAATAGCAAATGACTTTTTAAAGCGACTATCAACTTATCGCAGTATTATGCTCACTCGTCGGAAAGTAAAATATCTCGTATTTTATCGTGTACGTACTGAATATCTATTTCCTGGGTATTACTTAATAAAATAATTCCTAATTTTTTTTCGGGGATTAATGTCAGTACGTTCCTGTATCCTAAATCACCTCCATCGTGCGTGTAATTCATCAATCCTTTATAGGGTAATATAAACCAGCTTAATCCGATTGATGCTTTTAGATTAGGGTATATGGTGAATGTCGGAGTCATCATCATAGCATATGTTGAAGGCGAAATTATCTGTTTGTTTTTATATTTCCCCTCATACATATTGGCAATCGCCCAGTGGGATAATTCCAACACATTAGTATTCAGGGTAGAGCTTGGTGCATGCATTCTATTGTATGGATATATTAAGCTTACAACAGGCGGTTTACCTGTGTGTGGAGTGGTGCGCAGATTTTTCTTCGTCTCTGGAAAATAAAAACTGCCCTCGTACATTTCCAGCGGAGTTAAAATGTTATCTTTTACATATTTCTCAAATGACGTCCCTGAAACCTTCGCGATCAGATCTCCCATAACATCAAATGCCATATTGCTATAATGAAATTCCGCTCCTGGATTGCTAATCATTTTTTTATCTGCCAGGCTCTTGGTATATCGCTCAGCCGCGCCTTCGTCTGAGATAGCCTTCTCCCACTCATAATTTTCTACATCAGGCATTCCAGAGGTATGGTTGAGCATTTGTTTAATAGTAATTGCTTTATAGCGTTCATCATCTAACTTAAAATATGGAAGATAGGTAACCAGAGGCTTATTGATATCAATTTTACCTTGTTCAGCAAGCTGCATTACTGCCGTTGCCGTAAATGTTTTGGATATAGAAGCAATATGAAAATTATGCCGGGGCTCCAGTTTTTCCCTGGTTTGTACGTTGGTAACTCCAAAACCTTTGCTATATGCCACATCCTGCCCGTTTGTTATAGCTATCGCAATACCGGGAACATTTCCGCTATCAACTATAGATTGAAGATAAGTTTCAATTTTATGAAAGTCTTTACCGCTTGTTTTAATTACCTGTTCAGATTTTTTGCAACCAACAATGCTTATCAAAAAGATTGCAATAATCCCAAAAACAGAGTTTCTTATAGTCATTTTTTAGTCGTTTTAATTGTCAGGAATATTCGGTCACTTACCAAGCGTGTTTACAAGTGCCATTCTATTTTTAATTTATTGTAAAACACTCTCCAACTGATTTACCCTGATCCAATACTGAAATTATTTTCATTACACTCATAAATCTCCCGGGCGGATATTTTGATCTGATAACTATAGAATTTTAATAATAATAAATTGAATGATAAATTATTTATATTATAAAAACAGAAAAGCCGGATAATATCCGGCTTTTCTGTTTTTATAATTATAGAGTTATATTTCCCGATTGGGATCCCATTTTTCAAGATAATCAGCAACGCGACGTACAAATGATCCTCCTAAAGCCCCATCAACTACACGATGATCGTATGACAATGACAGGAACATCATGTGACGAATAGCGATCATATCTCCTTCTTTTGTTTCGATCACAGCAGGTTTTTTCCTGATAGCGCCAACAGCTAAAATAGCCACCTGTGGCTGATTAATAATAGGAGTACCCATTACATTGCCAAATGAGCCAACATTCGTAATGGTAAATGTGCCATCCTTTACATCGTCGGGTTGCAGTTTGCCGATACGGGCCCTGTTGGCCAAGTCATTTACGGCTTTGGTTATACCAAGTAAGTTTAACTCGTCGGCTTTTTTAATCACCGGTACTATCAAATTACCACTTGGCAGGGCCGTAGCCATACTAATGTTAATAGCCGCTTTTTTGATGATCTGTGTACCATTTACGGTAATATTGATCATCGGGAAATCTTTGATAGCTTTTACAACAGCCTCGATAAATATCGGTGTAAAGGTTATTTTTTCGCCTTCACGTTTTTCAAAACTACCCTTAACCTTATCGCGCCATAACACCAGGTTGGTTACGTCAGCCTCAACAAATGAAGTAACATGCGGTGAGGTATGTTTGCTCATCACCATATGATCGGCAATTAAACGGCGCATCCTGTCCATTTCAATAACTTCATCTGTGCCAGATACCGAAACAGCCGGCTTTGGTGCTTCTATTGCTTTAGCTGGTTCTGCAGCTGGGGTGGCAACTGGAGGAGGCGTATAAGTATTTGCAGCAACTGGCGCTACAGGAGCACTAAATGTTACAGGAGCCTGTTGTTTTAACGGCTCTTCAACTTTTTGAGCAGGAGATGACTTCTGCTTATGCTGAAGATAGTTTAAAAGATCATCTTTGGTTAAGCGGCCGTCAGAACCGCTTCCCGGTATTTTGTCCAATTCCTCAGTAGTGATACCTTCCTGGCCGGCTATATTTTTTACTAAAGGCGAGTAAAAACGTCCTTCACTTTTAAATGAAGATGCATCGGTAGCGATATTCTTTTTCTCCAATTGATCCAAGCCTGGTATGACTAAAGGTTCAGACAAAACTGAGGGCTGCTCATTTTGCACCGTTTCTGCAACATGGGCAGGAGCTGATTCTTCCGGAGTTTTTTGTTCTTCGACAGGTTTTACGACTGTTGGTGTTTCAGTTTCATTTGAAGCAGGTTCATTGGTTTCAATGATGGCAATCACCGATCCCACCTGAACAACATCATTCTCTTTGTAGAGTTGTTCAATAAGTTTGCCAGCTACCGGTGATGGAACATCCGAATCAACTTTATCAGTTGCTATCTCCATTACTGCTTCATCAGCATCTATATGATCTCCTGGATTTTTTGTCCATTTAATTATAGTTGCTTCTGCAACACTCTCACCCATTTTTGGCAATAATAGTTGGTATTTGGCCATTCTAAAATTATAGTTTCTCTCCCAAAATTATGAATTTCGATCAGTACTTTACAATTTATGTGAGTAAAGTATTCAACATTGTTAACGCGGTTACCGCGCTCCTTTCAATGTTTTGACGGCGTTTATTACCGAATGTGTATTTCTTTATTAACATTTTTTGATTGCCTGCCACCGCAATCCACACAGTACCAACTGGTTTAGTTTCAGTACCACCGTCGGGGCCGGCAATACCGGTTATAGCAATAGCAAAATCCGATTTGAAATTTTTCAAGGCACCCTCTACCATTTCAGTTACGGTTTGTTCACTTACGGCACCAAAATTATCCAACGTTTCTTGTTTTACCCCCAAAATACTTTCTTTTAGCTCGTAGGCATAAGTAACACCTCCACCTAAAAATACAGATGAGCACCCGGGATGCTGAGTAAACAAATGGGAAAGATAACCACCGGTACAGCTTTCTGCAACTGATAAAGTAAGCCCACGGCCTTCCATTTTATCTAGTATAGCTTTTTCAAGGGCAATATCCTCATCTATTACAAAAGCAACGCCTATACGTTCAATTATCCTTTTGGCAAATTGATCAACTTGCTCTTGCAAACCTGTTTCCTGTTCACCAAATGCGCTTAAACGCAAACGTACCATACCCAACTTGGGCAAATAGGCTAGTTTGATGTGGGCAGGAAGGTCATCTTCAATATCGGCTATACGTTCGGCTAAAAAGGACTCCCCTTCTCCTGCAGTCAAAATGGTTTTATGAATGATAACGGGCAGCTTAAACAACTCTTTAATTTGAGGTAATACCCGCTCTGTCATCATGTACATCATTTCGAAAGGTACTCCTGGCATAGAAATATAGGTAACTTTATTTTCATAAAACCACATACCCGGTGCTGTACCGTTTTGATTGAAGATTACTTTACAATTAGCAGGCACGTAGGCCTGTAAGCGATTCACCTCAAGTAAAGGCCGATTATAACGGGCAAAAATACCCTTTACATGTTCAAGGGTCTCAGGATCTTCTACCAATTCAACATTAAAATATTCTGCTAATGTTTTTTTAGTAATATCATCCTTGGTTGGCCCAAGACCTCCTGTAACAAAAACAATATCCACACGATTGGCAGCCTCAGTCAGAGCTTTCAGGATGTGTTCACGATCATCAGATATCGAGGATATTTGTTTTACGCGGATGCCAATTTGATTTAGCTCGGTGGCCATCCAGGCCGAATTGGTATCAACAATTTGACCTATAAGTATTTCGTCGCCTATAGTTATAATTTCTGCCAGCATTTTAATTAATAAAAACTTCCACTGTTGGTATAATCATTTCGCTTGCTCAGTTTCAGATCCTGCAATATAGTTGATTTTACCTTCAACGTAACATTATATGATTTCAAATAACCAAAAGGTATCCATTGAATGGAAAGATCCCAACAGTGCAGATCGCGATAAATCGAAAATGAAGTTGCGCTCCCTAGTTTCCCGGCTTTGATGTCATAGTTAGTTGAATATTGCACCTTCCACTTAGGCGAAACATTAACATCCCCGCTTATCTGTACCGTATTGCTCGTTGTAACCGTATTTAACGAGTTGGTATAGCTATAGCTATAGTTAAAGTTAATATTCCAGGGCACATTAAAATCAACATAAGCATTCGGATCACTGTTTACCAAAGCCAAACGCTGAGATTGAGTTGGTGTAAGATTAGCCAGGCCGTTTACTGCGCCTGGTGTACCTCGTGCTGCCGCCTTTGTTGAATTTAAGCTACCACTCATGGATATGCCTATATTTGATAATTGAGGAAACTTACCATCTTGCCAGGCATAACGGTTTATAAGCTGGCTATATCTTACAATATTATTATTTTGAATTGAGTCGCGAACTACTGTCACATACGGATTAAAGCTACCCTGAAAGCTAATACTCAGTTTTTGATTAAAGATAGCAGTATGCCCCGAAAACGTAATAGGTGAAAGCTTCATAGTATCTGCAGCAAAGTTGTAAAAGGTCGAAAATGATAAGCCCTGCAAAATGGTTATCTTACGATCTGTACCAGATGTATCTGTACTTTTCGCCTTTACTTTGGCTTCAATCGTATTATCTACGCTAAAATTAAGTCCGGCTTGCTTACCTGGTGAAGGGCCTCCATAAACAGCTCCATCAAAAATAGAATATTTCTGAGAGGCGTATGGATAAGGTATGGTAGCATTACTTACAGCGGTTTTATAATATCCAAAACTTGGATCAGAAAAATCCGGGCGGTAACCAAAACTTATAGAAGGTGTCATTACATGCCTGATCGCTTTCAGGTTTCCATGTTTAAAATTGACCTGTCCATACAATTTAGTAGATAAACCCGTACTCACACTGTATTCTCCGGCACGTTTAAAACCAGGTACAGTATCTGTAATCAATTGATCTGAATTACTGATACTCCCGCGTTCAAATCTTTTAGTTATACTTTGAAAGTACCAACGCTCGGTATAGTTAATGCTACTGTTAAACTGGAAGTATTTCAACACGTTAAGACCTAAGCTTACAGGTATCTGGTGCTGGAAACCATTTTGTAAACGTTTTGAAAGCGTTTCGCTCTTAAAGAGTTCAGCCTCTGGTATATTATTTACCTTATTGGTAGCCGTCATGTTGTAGCTTACGGTAATTTTCTGATACCATTTTTGCTCGCCTACCCTATCTTTGGAATCAAACGGGTTTATGGACGACATACCAAAGGCCACCGTTGGTAATTCTATAGTAATTGTTTTATTAGCGATATCCTGGCTATGTGACAAACCAACACTTAAATTGAATGGTGTACCAGCCCAGGTTTTACCATAGGATATACTTGAACGTAAACTGCTTGTAGCTATAGTAGTGGGATTAACAGTTCCCCTTGTATTTCTGAAAAACCCGGAAGTACCGGCATTTACTGAGGCACTGAAAGTAGAGCCAGGGTTAGCGTTGGGGTCCTGAGAGTGCGTCCAGTCAATGTGAACGTCTTTTGTAGCTGGATCACCCGGTAAGCCATAATTATGCGATCCGAAGCTTAGCGCGAGGTTCCCGGTATATTTATATCGTTTTAAATAACGCATCACGCTATTTAACTCATATGATCCTTTAGAATATACAGTAGCAGTGGTGGTAAGATCTATATAATCGTTAAAGCCTAAGTAATATCCAAAATTGGAGAGTTTAAATCCAAGTTGCTGATCCTCGCCAAAAGTGGGTAGTATAACACCTGATGTTCGCTGGTTGGGTTTCGGAAAAAAGCCAAACGGAATAGCTAATGGTAAGGGAATCCCCTCAATTTCAAGATATGCCGGGCCAGAGATGATTCTGTTTTTTTCACCAATACCACGGGTTATCACAATACCAAAATGGGTTTCCGGGTATGGAAGATCACAAGTACTGAATATTACATTGCGATATGCTACCTCGGTTTCGTTCAGTTTTTTTGCCTGTCCACCGGATATAAAATTGCCCTCTTGTTCTGATGCCGGGTTATATAGTTTTCCCTTTTTAGTTTCATAGTTAAACAACAGCGAATCAGAAGACACTGGTTTTTCAGTTTTTTGCTTCGATATTGGCCGTCCTATGTAACGGTGTGTACGTGGGTCGATGCTTCCACGAGCGAATATGATATGATTTTTCTGATCAACACGGATATAATCGGCATCGAGTTCAAAGTCTTCATAAGTAACGCGGGCACGGCCATATAGATATAAAATATTATGTTCGTTATCTACATGCGTAGAATCTTCGGCCACAGCCTTTACTTCAGATTGTATATCACCCTTCTTTTGTGTGGTATCAGTTTTGGCAGGAGTATTCTTGGATGATGAGATACGTGTGTTTTTTTTACCCTTAAGCAGTTTTTTATCTTTTATAGTATCAAGCTTTATAATAGTATCGGTAGCTGGAGCTATATTGTAATTTTTGTTTAAACCTGTATTTTCAACATTAAGTGCATTAGTATTTTGCTTAGGTTTCTTAATTCTAAGCAGTTTACTGTCTCGAACAGAGTCAAGTTTTATAATTGTGTCTCTAACAGGTTTGCTGCTATAAGCTTTATATGTATTTTTGCTTTCGGCAGAAAATACACTCACCGTTAAAAAAATTGCAAGTAGAAAAAAAAAGGTTGTGAATTTCAAAATTGATTATGAATAGTATTTTTGCAGATAAAGTTAACAGCGTTCAAAAATAATGAAAAATAGGGCATTGAAAAGATTGATTTATAGTTTATCGGTATTACTCGCATTCCTTTCATATTTTCCGGTCACATCTTATGGTTCCATAAAAAAAGATACAGTTATAAATAACACTGGTTTCAAGATCAAAACTATTATTATTGATGCAGGCCACGGAGCCAACCCTGCCGGAGCAGGGCATTTTTCACCTGGTGCATCAGGAAGTTTTTCCAAAGAAAGAAATGTAACGCTTGCTATCGCATTAAAATTGCAAAAAGCGGTAGAAAAAGATATGACAGGCGTAAAAGCTGTATTGACGCGCGCTAACGAGAACGATGTTTCTTTTGAACGCCGTGCCGAAATAGCCAACGAGAATAAAGGAGATGTTTTTATTTCGATACATTGTAATTCTTTATCTGATAGACGCGTAAGCAGAAGAGTAGGTACTAAACATCATAAACCGGTTTATAAAACAAGTTTGGTTCCCGATCGTTCAGGTAAAGGTGTGTTATTATTGGTTTATGCATTAAAGCGTACAAGAGAGGCCGAAAATGAGATTAAAAGAAACCAGGTTGAGGGTGATTCTGAGCTTGATGGAGGAGCTTTAGACCCAAATGACCCTATAACTATTATTTTAACAAACGAGTATAAAAGAAAATTCAGGCAGCAAAGTATAAATCTGGCAACATTGCTTAACAAAGAGTTTGTTGAAACAGACGGAAGACCAAGTGACGGCATAAGAGACCAGAGTATTTATGTATTATGTCATAGTTCTATGCCATCTGTTTTGGTAGAAACCGGATATATTAATAATCCTGATGATGAGGCTTATTTAAATTCAGAGGAGGGACAAAATACAATTGTCAATTCTATTGTACGGGCATTAACAAATTTTAAAAATGAGGTTGAGCAGGTTTCAAAGTAATATAACTTAGTTTTGCCTGTTGTATAAAATAACACCAACGATTCAAAATAGAAAAATAATTTAATCCGAAAACCACTACTTAATGAAAATCTCAAACGAAACAAAAATAGGCGCTCTTACAGCCATAGCCATTACTATATTGATATTAGGATATAGTTTTTTGCGCGGTAATGATGTTTTTTCGGGTTCAAATAAATATTACGCGGTTTACAGAAGTGTGGAAGGCCTTGCCTTAGCAAAACCCGTATTGGTTAACGGTTTTCAGATAGGACGTGTATCAAGCATGAAATTGCAGCCTGATGGGCATACTATTGTAGAGTTTAAGATTGATCCGGATTATGTTATACCTAATAACACGCTGGCAAAATTGTCAAGTACCGATCTTTTAGGCAGTAAGGCTATTGTTTTTGAACTGGGTAACAGTAAAGTAGCGGCTGAGGATAAAGACACTTTGAAAGCCGACATACAGGGAAGTTTGGCCGAAAGCTTGCAACCTATACAGAAAAAGGCAGAAATGCTGATATCAAAAATGGATTCATCATTGGCAGCTATCAATAAAATATTGAACCCTAACTTCCAGAAAAATGTTGATCGCAGTTTTATGAGTATTGCCAATTCACTGCAAACGTTGGAAGGTACTACTAAAAAGATCGATAATCTGGTGGCTTCACAATCAGGTCATATCAATGGTATTCTGACTAATGCCGAAGAGGTATCCGGAAGCCTGAAAACCAGTACTACTCACCTGAATGGCATGACTGCCAACTTTGAAAAAGTGAGCAACGATATGGCATCTTCAAACATTAAACAAACACTGGATAATGCCAATAAAGCTATGGCCGATTTGCAGGCTACAATGGCAAAAATCAACAATGGTCAGGGTTCATTAGGTTTATTGATGAATGACGATAAGATGTACAAAAATCTTACCGATGCATCAAATAACCTGAATAACCTGTTCATTGATCTGAAAGCACATCCAAAACGCTATGTAAGCTTCTCGGTTTTTGGGGGTAAAAAAGACTAAGCCAAGAATCAAGGCTACAAATACTCACTTAAAAAGTGGGTTTACATGGTTTACACTTTTCATGGTTAACATTTATTTATATAATTGACAATCAATATATTATATAGATTTTACATGAAAAAACGGATTTTTATGTTAACCATAAATAAAAAAAAGCAAACGATATTCGCTTGCTTTTTTTTATTTATGGTTAATTTTATTAACTAAAACCCAAGTCTCATTATCCTAAAGTCCCTAATCCTTTATTCTATGGCGAATGTTTTTCCTTCAATAGCTAATTCCGTTTCCGGGAAAACGCTTCTGGCTTCATCAAGCAATTCATTCAGCGTTTTATATCTAGCCGAAAAATGACCGATCAGCAATCTTCGGGCATGCGTTTTTAGTGCTATCTCTCCTGCCTGCAAAGCTGTGGTATGGTGCGTTTCCTTTGCCCTGTCAAGCATATCATTTAAAAACGTAGACTCATGATAAAGCAGCGTAACATTACTAATCTGTTCAAAATACTGCTCATTATAAAGCGTATCTGAGCAATAGGCATATGATTTCGGAGCTTGAGAATCGGTAGTTAAAGTATCATTCTTATACACCTTACCACTTGCCGATGTATAATCATTTCCTCTTTTTAAAGCGGTGTAATACTCTACCGGAACATTCAGATCTTCCAATTTTTCTTTTATCAGCTTGCGCAAACGTTTCTTTTCTTTGAAAAGAAAACCGGTACAGGGAATACGGTGATCAAGCGGAATGGTCTCTACAATAACATCACTATTATTGACAATCACTTCAGCTTTTTGAGCATCAATAGCCGTAAACTCCAACGGAAACTGTAGTGTCGTTTCTGAATATTTAAACTGCAGGTCTATAATTTCTTTGAGATGGGCAGGGCCAAAAAGATAAAGTGCTTTTTTACGGCCATTAAGATGCATGGACGATAATAAACCTACCAGTCCCAAGTAATGATCGCCATGAAGATGACTGATGAATATATGATCAATACGGCTGGCTTTAACATCAAAACGCAACATTTGCTGCTGAGTGCCTTCTCCGCAATCAATTAAGTACAGGCGCTCATTGATGTTAAGCGCCTGTGCTGTAGGATTTCTGTTAAAAATGGGTGTCGCGGAACTACTTCCCAGTATTGTTACCTCAAATTTCATATAGGGTAAACAATCATAAGGCCTATCTTGCTTCTTTTTTCAGCTCTTTTTCAATCTCTTCCATGAAAATAAGATCGATACCTTCTTCAGCTGTAGGCACAATGTTCAGTACATTATCCAATTGTGATATGGTTACTAAACGGGCCACTGCGTCATTTAAACCAGCCAGGATAAATAACCCGGTAGCATTTTTACATAAACGGTGGCCTACCAGTAAGCTGCTTAAACCAGAAGAGTCTGCAAATTTCACCTGTGAAAGATCAAGAATTATATTTCGCTGACCTTCAGTATTGATCAATATCAACTCGGATTTTAATTGAGGCGTAACCAATGAGTTCAATTTTGACTCATTAAGCTTCACTAAGATATATTTCTCGTGCTTATCGACAGTAAATTTCATTCCTATTAATAATTAGAAAGCTAAGATATGATAATTTTACGGGTAATTAAAAAACTACAAATTTGTTAGCGCTGTTTTGATACCTGTTTCAACCCGATTAAGTACACTTTCGTTATCCGGTTTTACAAATGGTTCGCCGATAATTTGCTCGTATAACTCAATATAACGTTCGGAGATAGATTGGACAATTTCCGGGGTCATAACCGGTACAACCTGACCATCTTTACCCTGGAAGCCGTTCTCAATTAACCATTTTCTTACAAACTCTTTGGAAAGTTGTTTTTGAGCCTCCCCTTTTTGCTGGCGTTCTTCATAACCTTCTTTATAAAAGTATCTTGATGAATCGGGGGTATGTATCTCATCAATCAGGTATATCTGACCATCAGCTTTACCAAATTCATACTTGGTATCAACCAGTATCAGACCTTGTTTGGCTGCTATTTCAGTTCCACGTTTGTAGAGAGCCTTGGTGTAGGCTTCCAATTTGGCGTAATCATCGGCAGATACAATGTTCTGTTTCAATATCTCCTCCTTTGATATATCCTCATCATGCCCAACAGATGCCTTGGTAGTTGGTGTTATAATGGGCTCTGGTAGGATATCGTTCTCCTTTAAGCCTTCGGGTAAGTTTTCACCACAAACTTGCCTTTTACCAGCGCTGTATTCCCGCCAGGCATGGCCGGCTAAATAACCACGAATCACCATCTCTACCTTAAAGGGCTCACAAATGCGACCAATGGTAACGCTCGGGTCGGGCACAGATATCACCCAATTGGGTACAATATCGGCGGTGGCTTCTAAAAACCGCGCCGCTATTTGATTAAGTACTTGTCCTTTATACGGGATAGGTTCTGGCAGTACCACATCAAAAGCTGATATGCGGTCGGTAACAACCATAGCCAGGTATTTATTATTGATAGTATAGACATCACGTACCTTGCCTTTGTAATAATTAGTTTGGCCAGGTAAGTTAAAATGTGTTTCTTTTATTGCGTTCATTCTTTTTTAGTTCATGGTTAATAGTTCATAGTTCATGGATGATTTGCAAGAATACTATGAACCATCAACCATGAACTATGAACCTTTCCCTATTGTATATCCCCGTAAGCTTCCAGTATTTTACGTACCAGTTTGTGCCTTACCACGTCTTCGCCGCTCAGGTAAACAATTTCAATTCCTTTAATATCAGTTAATATGCGCAGGGCGGTATGCAAACCCGATTGCTGTTTTTTAGGTAGATCTATCTGGGTAACATCGCCGGTAACAATAAATTTGGCCGATGGGCCCATACGGGTCAAAAACATTTTGAGCTGCATATCGGTGGCATTTTGTGCCTCGTCCAAAATCACAAAACAATTGTCCAGTGTACGACCACGCATAAATGCCAGCGGAGCTATCTCAATGGTGCGGTTCTCCAGGTAAAACTTTAGTTTTTCTGCAGGGATCATATCATCAAGTGCATCATACAAAGGCCTCAGGTACGGATCTATCTTTTCTTTCAAATCGCCAGGTAAAAAGCCAAGGTTCTCCCCTGCTTCAACCGCTGGCCTTGTTAAAATTATCCTTTTGATCTCCTTATTTTTGAGCGCCCTTACCGCTAAGGCCACAGCTGTATAGGTTTTACCGGTACCAGCAGGCCCTATGGCAAAAAGTATGTCGCTTTGATTGATGCAGTCAACCATTTTGCGTTGGTTGGCAGTACGTGCCTTAACCATTACACCATTTGGCCCAAAAACAATTACCTCGCCACTGGCAAATTTATCAGTTGTTGTCTGATCTATTGACGGTCCCGTAGTTGTTTTTGATCCCAGGATACGCTCCAGGTCGGTAATATTCAGGTTTTCGAACTTCTCTACATGTTGTAGCAGGTGATCGAATTTTTCCTGAAAAATATTCAGTTCGTGATCATCACCCAGAATTTTAACTTCGCTGCCACGCGCAACTATTTTAAGCTTAGGATATTGTTTCTTAATGATCTCAAAATGATCATTATTTGGCCCCCACAATACTGCCGGATTTACATTTTCAATTGATAGCTTTAGCTCGTTCAATAGTAATTTGATTTTTAGTTACGGATTTTTATGAATTAAAAATTGAATATTTGTAGCTTCAAATGCTACTACAAGATTAGCAATAAATATTATAAAATTAATGGCAATAATAACATTAACTACTGATTTGGGCGATAAAGATATTTACCAGGCTGCTTTGAAGGGCAGCATCTACAAATTGTTGCCCACAGTGAATATTGTTGATATTACCAATAACGTTGCCGCGTTTGATGTACAGCAGGCCGCCTTTATATTAAAAAACAGTTTTTACTACTTTCCTGATGGTACAGTACACCTCATTGGCATTGATACTGTTTATAACGATCACACCAAGTTTCTGGCTGTAAAATATAAAAACCATTATTTTGTTGGTGCCGATAATGGGATTTTTTCGTTGATGTTTAAGGAAACACCTGACGAGATCGTAGAAATAAACATTATGCAGGATCTCAAGTTTTTACATTTTCCGTTGGCGGATATTTTTGTAAAAGCAGCATGCCACCTGGCCAAAGGCGGTAAGCTTAATGAGATAGGCATCCCTGTACAGGACATTGAAAACAAAATGAACCTGCAGCCGGTTATCGAAAAAAACCTGATCAAAGGTGTGGTTATATACATTGATTCATTTCAAAATGTGATTACCAACATTACCAAGGAGTTTTTCAATAGCGTGCAACAGGGTCGTAAATTCGTACTGAACTTTAAACGGAACGAAACCATCAACCACCTGAGCTGGCATTATAATGAAGTACCGGTTGGTGAAAAATTATGCCTCTTTGGTATAAGCGATCATTTGGAAATAGCGATTAACAAAGGTAACGCCAGTGGCCTTTTAGGTTTAAATTTGAATGATAAGGTAATCATTGAGTTTCAATAACATTATGAAAAAGTTCTTATTGATTGGTATTATCTTCTTGTTGTTTAATGACTTATACGCGCAAACGAACGCGCAGGTAAGTGCCGACTCTATTGCTTATCAGCTGCAGCGAAAAAAAATAAACAGTATGCTGGACGCCCGCAAAGTACGTTTTGGCCAATACAGTCAAAGCCTGAATGAGCATACCGGGATATTCGGTTTTCAAACAAAAAGTGATATCCGCCGATCGAATGATATTTTGATGGATATTGTTAAAACAGATGATAACATTTATAAAGAGCTCAAGATCCTGTTGGAATATCGTGCCTTTCAACAACGGCAGATCCAAACCCACTCCAAAGAGGCAGAAACCATCAACCAAAATTATGTCAATCTGATCAGCAAGCTAAGGCAGCAAAATGCAACTTTAAAAGCAGAGGCTCAGCACGCTGCAACGATGCAGCGCATTTATATTTTGATCATTGTTCTCATGATTGCGTCAATTTTATTTCTGATAAGCAGAAAAAGTAAAGTTATGGTGTAATTTTGCGATCTTAACTATAAATGTATACATGGCAAGAGGACGACTGAATAGTGGCGCTAAGGCAGAAGCAGAATTACCAAAAGCAAAAATAAACAGGCAGAGCATACAGAACATCCGTAAATTGCTCAACTACATTAAACCTTACCGGGGCAAATTTATAGCAGGACTGATATTTTTGTTTGTATCCAGCCTGGTTGGACTTGCTTTTCCTAAAATATTGGGAGCACTGATTGATGCCGCACAAGGTAAATATCCCAACAGCTATTTACCTCACAGCCTTAACGCTATAGCCCTTGCAGGTTTTCTGTTATTATTTGGACAGGCCTTTGTTTCCTTTTTCAGGGTGGTTTGGTTTGTTCAGGTAGCCGAAAAATCCTTGGCCGATATCCGTCGTGATACTTATTTTAAGCTGATTACCCTGCCTATGAACTTTTTTGCCAACCGCCGTGTTGGTGAATTGAACAGTCGCATATCAGCCGATCTTTCACAAATACAGGATACGTTAACCACTACTTTTGCCGAGATCATCAGGCAATTGGTGATCATGGTGGGCAGCGTTATTTTGCTGGCTGTGGTATCTATAAAATTAACCCTGGCTTTACTGGCTATCCTCCCATTCCTGGTAGGCTTCGCTGTATTTTTCGGGAGATATATCCGGAAGCTATCACGCCAGGCGCAGGACAGGCTGGCCGAATCAAACACCATTGTTGAAGAAACCCTGCAAGGCATCGCCAACGTGAAGGCGTTTGTGAACGAAGCTTATGAAGCCACCCGTTATGACAAAATTCTGCGTATGGTAGTGAATATAGCTGTAAAAGGCGCTAAATTCCGCGGCATATTTGCGTCGTTCATTGTGTTTTGTTTATTTGGCACATTTGTAGGTGTCATATGGTACGGCTCGGTTCTGGTGAGCCACCACGAGATCCTGGTGGGCGATTTGACCACTTTTATCATGTACTCCATATTTGTTGGTGCAGCTATGGGTACCTTCCCCGATCTGTATGCTAATTTGCAAAAAGCCGTCGGTGCAAGTGAACGTGTACTGGAAATACTGGCCGAGCAAGGCGAGGACATCCACATGGTTGAAAACAACAACCAGGTAGATCAAAAAATTAAAGGCAACCTCGCTTTTGACAATGTGGTATTCGCCTATCCTTCCCGCTCGGAACTAACTGTTTTAAAGGGCATTTCCTTTGATGCGGCTGCTGGTCAAAAAGTGGCTATTGTTGGGCCAAGCGGTTCGGGTAAATCAACTATGGCATCGCTTATCCTGCAATTCTATCATCCACAAAGCGGCGCTATTTTATTTGACGGTCGAGCTGCTTCAGCGTTTTCCATTACCGATATTCGCAACCAGGTAGCCATTGTACCCCAGGATGTGATGCTTTTTGGCGGAACTATATCCGAAAACATTGCCTATGGTCGATTGAGCGCATCTAAAGAAGATATCATACAAGCTGCTAAACGTGCCAACGCGCACCAGTTCATCACCTCCTTCCCTGAGGGTTACGAAACCATTGTGGGTGAGCGCGGTGTTAAACTATCCGGTGGTCAGCGGCAGCGTATCGCCATAGCCCGGGCATTACTTAAAAACCCATCTATTCTGATCCTGGACGAGGCTACTTCGTCGCTTGACTCTGAATCTGAACGCCTGGTACAGGAAGCTCTGGAAGAATTGATGAAGGATCGTACCTCTATTATTATAGCGCACCGTTTGTCAACCATTCGCGAAGCTGATAAGATCATCGTGTTGGAAAAAGGTGAGATCATTGAATGCGGCAATCACCTGGAACTGATTAGCAATGAACAAGGGTTGTATCGTTATTTGAACCAGTTACAGTTTGATGCGCAAAATGGGTAGAGGTTGTACGTATGACGTTGTATGTTTTACGTCACCTAATGACGATATTCAAATAATTATAAAATCACATAACTTTTAAAAACGTATAACGTAACACGTATAACGTTTAACGTAAAATGAAATTAACCATACACGGGGCAGCCCGGCAGGTAACCGGCAGCATGCATTTGCTGGAGGTTGACCGATATAAGATTTTAGTGGATTGCGGGTTAGATTATGAGAAAGACCGCAGTATACAGGATAACGAAAACTTTCCTTTTCGCCCGGAAGAGATTGACGTGGTGATATTAACGCACGCGCATATTGATCACTCCGGCAATCTGCCCACACTCGTCAGGCTGGGTTTTAACGGCCAGATCCTGTGCACCCCACCTACTGCCGACTTGACTGAACTATTACTGCTCGATTCGGTTAGTATTTTCATGAATAAGGCCAACAAGGGCCACAAGAAGCGCGGTAAAGGCAAATTCAATACCGGCGGAGGTCCTCAACCACTTTATCTGCAAAAGCACGTACTGGACACGGTTGACCGGTTTGTTACCATTGGTTTTAACCGGCCCTTCCGCATCAACGGCAATATTGAGCTTACTTTTATACCTGTCGGGCATTTATTAGGCGCAGCATCCGCTGTATTGCGCGTAATAGAAAATGGAGAAGAAAAATCCATCGCCTTTACCGGTGATATCGGCAGGAAAAACTACCCAGTACTCAATGATCCGCAGGAATTACCCCCTGTAGACTTTTTGGTTTCCGAATCAACTTATGGAGGCCGCTATCACACTAAAGATAAATCCGTGGAGCAAACCCTCATAGAAGTTATTGATAAAGCATGTGTCAAAGAACAAGGGCGGTTAATTATACCCGCGTTTAGTATTGGCCGTACCCAATCGCTGGTTTATTCGCTTAATAAGATCTTCAGCGAAGGCCTGCTGCCACCGGTTAGGGTGTTTGTAGATAGCCCCATGGCTACCATGGCGACGGGCATTTTCAGGAAATATCATAGCCTGGTGAACCAGGACGCCCAGGATTTTTACAAAGACAAAGGCGACGAGTTTGAGTTCGAAAACCTTACCTATATAGAAAATTTAAAGGATAGCCGCCAGATATCCAATTATTACGAGCCCTGTATCATCATTTCTTCGGCGGGGATGCTGGAGGGTGGCCGTATCCAGGATCACCTGTTTTATAATATCCAGAACTATTACTGTACCATCCTTTTTATAGGCTATTGTGCCAAAGGCACTTTAGGTCACCGTTTACTGCGTGGCGACTCTATCGTACACATTAAAGACCGTGAACTGGCGGTTTATGCTACCATTAAACAAACCGACGTTCTGAGTGCCCATGGTGATCATAACGACCTGACAGAGAATGTAAAACAGCAAGACAAATCAAAGCTCAAAAGCGTTTTCCTGGTACATGGCGAAACCGAAAGCATGCAACTACTGGCTGACGATCTGGAGCAGAACGGCTATACCGTTACCATCCCTGAAAAAGGCGTGGTGTATCAGTTATAAACCGGGTTCTCCAGTACGTAATGATAAAACGACCGGTAACCACCATGCTCGGTTTGACTAAGCGTAAAGCCCAGCTTTTCAATGATATGTACGGAGGCATCATTCCCAACCTCTATCATGGTAACGATGCGTTTTAGGTGGTGGGTATTAAAACCAAACCTAATCAGAGCACGTCCCGCTTCGGTGGCAAAGCCTTTTCGCCAGTATTTGTGGGCTATGTAAAGCCCCATGGAGGCATCCCCTTCTATGATCTTACCAGCCTCATTGTAGTGTGGATATAAGCCGCATCTGCCAACGTATTGATTATCTGCTTTTAATATAGTAGCCCACATAGCCCAGAAACCATCATGGGGCTGCATAGGGCCGTTAACAAATCGATCTTCGGCCTCAACGCGGGTGCGTGGTTTGCCGCCTACATAGCGGCGTACTTCGGGGTCCTGTTCCATGGCACAAAAATCGTCCATGTCATCAGGAGTATGCAGCCGGAAGAACAGCCTTTTCGATTCTAAAATTATTTTTCCATTTTTTGGTTCCATGTCATGATCACGGTGAGAACCCTAAGATACAAATCCCTTCTGAAAACTTTTTAAACCTTTAATTTTAACACTTTTCTGTTCGAAAACGAGCTAAAAACGGGTCGAAAATCATTTAAAACCATCCATTTTAACACTTTTTAACAAATTTTAACGCAATTTTGAGCAGTTTTAAAAACTTTAAAAAGTACTAATTTATTGACTATCAAATAACTACATACCAAACGACCGGTTTTTGACCTCGTTTTGTCCTTAACCAAACAGCCCGGATCTCCTCAAAAAGAGACCCGGGCTGTGGTTATTATAAATATACAAAAAATTAAGGAGATTGCCAAAACGGCCGGAGGACGGGTAATACCTAAACAGGTGTCATTTCGAACGAGGAACGAGGAGAAATCTTCTGCGATTGGCTCTGACTACTGCAAAAGATTTCTCTTTCGCGCGGCCCTCATACCCCCATCATGCTCTATCGAAATGACAACCTTTCTGCAACTGTTATTTAGCCCCAAAAACAAAATAGCCAGGATCAATTACAGATCCCGGCCATTTGCGTTAAATAGTAAACCTCGTATTTACTTTTATTTCTTGAAATGATCAATGATCAGATTGGCCAATTCAACCCCTATACGTTCCTGGGCCTCGTTAGTAGCAGCGCCAATATGTGGGGTAAGGGAAATTTTAGGGTGTTTTAATATTTCTTCGCGCGGTGTTGGTTCATTATCAAATACGTCTAAAGCGGCAAATGAAACCTGTCCGCTGTTTAAAGCGTCAACCAGGGCCAGCTCGTCAATTAAGCCGCCGCGTGAAATATTTACCAGGCCAACACCTTTTTTGGTTTGAGCTAATTCTTCGGCGCCTAATAGAGCTTTATCGATAAATGGTGTATGCAGCGTAATAAAGTCGGCTGCTTTGATCACCTCATCAAGCGTAGCTTTTTTAACAGCTACTTTTACAGTACTACCGCCACCTAAAACGATGTCAAGCTCAGGGTTAAAATCAAAAAGGTCATAAGCTAAAACATCCATACCCACGCCGATAGCGATTTTCGCTACCTCACGGCCGATACGGCCAAAACCTACAATGCCTAATGTTTTACCACGCAGCTCGATACCTTTAGCATATGCTTTTTTCAGATCGTTGAATTTGGTACCGCCTTCAACAGGCATTTTGCGGTTGCTGTCATGCAAAAAGCGTACAGCGCCAAATAAGCTGGCAAATACCAGTTCTGCAACTGATAAAGAAGAAGAAGCCGGCGTGTTATAAACGCTCAGCCCTTTTTCCCGGGCATATTCTACATCAATATTATCCATACCAACACCACCACGACCAATTACTTTCAGGTTAGGTGTAGCGTCAATTAAAGCCTTACGCACCTTTGTTGCGCTGCGTACAGTGATAGCATCGTACGCTTTTAATTTTTCAGGCAATTCATCCTGAGGTATATTGTTGGTATCAACAAAAAATCCAGCATCTTCCAACAATTTTTTACCTATTGGATCTATACCATCGTTAGCTAATATTTTGATCATCTTAATTAGGGTCATTAAGTCATTGGGTCATCAAGTCATTGAACAGCGTCATTATAAAAATGACCGAATGACTTAATGACCTGATGACGTGAATAATTATTTATTACTTTCTGCAAACTCGTTCATTACATCAACCAGCACTAAAATGCTGCTTAAAGGCAATGCATTGTAAATTGAGGCACGGAAACCACCTACACTGCGGTGACCTTTTATACCTATTATGCCTCTTTCGTCGCATAGTTTAAGGAAAGGTTTTTCCAGTTCAGGATTTTCCATTACAAAGCATACGTTCATGTTCGAACGATCTTCCGGAGCAGCTACCGCTTTAAATAATGGGTTAGCGTCTATAGCATCATATAATACACGGGCTTTGGTAATGTTTTCCTGCTCAATGGCAGCAACACCGCCTTTACCTTTTAACCATCTAAGTGTTAACATAGATACATAGATGGCAAAACATGGAGGTGTATTGTACATGGAACCACCTTCAATTTGAGCCTGGTAGTTAAACATAGAAGGAATCTTACGATCAACTTTTCCTAAAATATCATCTTTTACAATCACCAGGGTTACACCGGCAGGACCCATGTTTTTTTGAGCACCGGCGTAGATCAAACCAAAATCGGCTACGTTAATTTTACGACTGAAAATATCTGACGACATATCGCAAACCACCGGTATTGGCGATTTAGGAAACTCCTGTAATTGCGTACCGTAAATAGTATTATTAGAAGTAATGTGGAAATAAGCAGCATCAGCAGGGATAGTATAATCTTTAGGGATATACGTAAAATTGCTCTCTTTGGAAGTAGCCACAATTTCAACCTCGCCAAAGTATTTAGCCTCTTTTAAAGCCTTGTTAGCCCATACGCCTGTTTCCAGGTACGCTGCTTTACCGGTTGATGGTAACAGGTTATAAGGAGCCAAAGCAAACTGCGTACTGGCGCCTCCCTGTAAAAACAGAACCGAATAACCCTCAGGAACGCTGAATAATTCTTTCACCAAACTAACAGCTTCATCTAAAACTGCCTCAAATTCTTTTGAACGGTGTGAGATCTCCAATAATGACAATCCTATACCATTTAAATCAATTACTGCCTCAGCAGCTTGTTTTAAAACTTCCTGAGGTAAAATGCCTGGTCCGGCACCAAAATTATGTTTCATATAGTTAACAAATTGTAGGTTCTGAATACACGATTAGGAACTTCGTATTTAGTTGGGCCGAAGTTAATTAATTTGACAAAATATATAGAGATTATTTGCATTTTTTGAAAAAATATACAATTAATCAACAAAAGGCCCTTTGATTGCAAATTTGTAATTTATCCTACGGAGTTCGTAGAATTTATTACGATTGTAATAACTTTTCGGGATATTTAAGGTGAGATATGGCGGCCGAGGGACTGGCCGACGAAAACACAGAACTGCCTGCAACCAATACATTGGCACCGGCATCAACCAATTTTTGGATGTTGTGCTGGTCAACACCGCCATCAACCTCAATAAACAGGTTTGGATTTTTGTCGCGGCTCAGCGCTTTCAGGTCGTGCAGTTTTTTGTAGGTATTTTCAATGAATTTTTGTCCGCCAAAACCGGGGTTTACAGACATGATCAAAACCAGGTCAAGATCGCCAATGATATCCTGCAGCAAGGTAACCGGTGTATGCGGATTTAGGGCCACCCCCGCCCTGCAGCCGAGCTCTTTAACGGCTTGTATGGTACGGTGCAAATGTGGACAAGCCTCGTAATGTACCGTCATGCCATCAGCGCCGGCATCTTTAAAAGCCTTTAAATAACGATCGGGCTCCACAATCATCAAATGAACATCCAGCGGTTTGGTGGCGTGTTTTTTGGTAGCGCTAACTACCGGGAAACCAAATGATATATTGGGCACAAACATACCGTCCATAATATCAACATGCACCCAATCCGCATCGCTTTTATTGATCATTTCCAGATCGCGTTGCAAATTGGCAAAATCGGCAGCTAAAATTGATGGTGCTATCAAATGGTTCATATGCAAATATAATAATCCCTCCGGCCCTCAAAAGGGAGAGTTATAAAATTTATGTAAAGTTTTTTGGGGAAGGTTTGTCATCCTGAGGAACGAAGGATCTGTTTATGAACTGTACAAACCGGAAGAAAAGGCGTAGAATAGATCCTTCGCTACGCTCTGAATGACAAGGATTTTTTTAGATTATAGTTTAGTCTGTAAATATTGGAGGCCATTCCATAATTTCCTTATTTAAAAAATCCCAATTCGGATTCTCCTGCTCAATCAATTTTACCTTTTTCTCCCTCGTCCAGCCTTTAATCTCCTTTTCACGTTCAATAGCGTGATTTATAAATTGATGCCTTTCAAACCAAATAAGATAATAACACTTATACTTTGAGGTAAAACTTTCACCTTGTGCTACACCAAAATAATGCTCGTATAATCTTTGATTTAAATCGTTAGTTACACCAGTGTATAATACCGTTTTATTATAGTTTGTAAGGATGTAGGTAAAAAAGTTATACTGACTCATCTTGCAGATGAATATACAAATTTGGCACCTATTTAAAGAAATAGCTGTAGGGTAGATTCTTCGCCACGCTCAGAATGACAAGGATATTGTTAGAGCTCAACCTCAAAAGTTTGTCATCCTGAGTTTTAAAATCCGGGGGCCTTTAAGGGTTCAATGACATTATCTTTGCAAAGCCGTGCAGTGTGGCCGTCTAAGTTATAGTGCATTTTTGCCTGTCCCTGAGTATGGTTCTGAAGCAATGAGTCTAAGGGTATGGTACAACACTAACTGTGTTTGTCCGATGGGTAGCCTGTCTTTTTCTTTACACTCCTTCGGGCACGGCTTATTAACGATAAGTCAACAGGATGGAAAAGATGCATCATCATGCAGCCGGTATAGATATCGGCTCGCGTAAGGTATTTGTAGGATTGGAAAACAGTCCGGTACGCTGGTTTGAGACCTT
>NZ_FTMG01000019.1 GCF_900155965.1 Mucilaginibacter lappiensis | reverse complement strand
CGCATCACTGCAAAATCCAGTTCGTTTTTTGACACATCGGTGCCGATGAAATAGGTGAATTCCATAACTTTGCTTTTGATTGTTAATAAATCAAGATTAACCTGTTTAAACACAATCAATACCTTACTAATGAGCCTGAGAACTCTAATTTCTATTTGATGCTTGTTTAAACAAACTGACAGAGGATTGAATCGAAGTATAGGCCTTTAAGCCTGGTAAGTCTTTTAATGTGCCTCTGTCAGTGTTAATCTTTTTAACAAAAATCGGAGTTGTTAACAAAGAAAAAGAAGCAAAAAGAAAGCTTCAACAATAATAACAACTCGTTTATTCTTGTTGAAGCTAATCTAAAGGTAAATCTTATTTAATGAAAAGCGGAAAAATTCTTTATTCCATCTTTATGTATTTCATAGCACAGGGCTCATCACAAAGTATAGGTTTGCTTGGGCTCATTATCAACGTTTGATCTTGAATTTTAAAATGATATTCCTGTATAGTTTTGTCAGCATGTTTAATTGCTAAAGTAATACTGTCTTTAATTTTATAAGTTGCATTTTTAAAGTCATAATTACCATCTATCTGCCCATTCTTATAAAATTGTATGTTGTATGAAGTATCGACTACTTTATTCCATTTCCCATTCCCATTTCCTGGATCATTAAATATTTCCGAAAGCTTCCATTTGCCATATAATGATGAGCGTTGTTGATAATCAGTTTGTCTTTTAAAAGACAAACTGATTATGATAACAGCAATAAATCCAATTATGGCTAAGGGTTTCATATTTCTAAGTTATTAACTTACAACTTTATTGTCTGCTTCAAGATAGTTGTAAAATTGTTTTACATGGCATATTATCTATTGGGTAGCTTTATGCCATATTCAGGATGCTTAACATCATAAATAAACTTAACGGTATCAATATTGTTGATGCAACTATAAGCCTGGTGTTTTTCAAAACGAATTAATTGCAGTTTTTTATTAATATGAATAAGAGCCATAAAGCCTTCATTGCCTGCACCGCAATACCCTTGCCCATTATTATTCACCGATGGGTACTCGTAGGTAAAAAGCACAAAATAAATATTATTAACTTTTTTGGTGCCTAATATATTTAATGTTTCAATGTTATCCTTGCCAGTAAGTTTATTCAGGTTGTAGGTTTTTAACGTTTTACCACTTAACTCAAAAACCAAGTAGTTTCTGTGATTTTTTTTAACTGACTTAATTTCCCAAAAATCACCTTTTGAAACTTGAGCAAAACCATTGGTAGAAACAAAACATGACAAGCAAACCGCAGCTATCATCGTAAAGAAAATACTGCTTCTGCTTGTCATGTGTTTATGGGTATTGATATATTCTAAGCCTTCTTTAACTATTATTTGTCATGCTGAACGGAGTGAAGCATCTATTAGTCGATTTGCATAGTTCGTTAACAGATCCTTCGCTATCGCTCAGGATGACAAAGCTCTATGGGTTTTGATTTTTTACTTTTGAATTTTGACTTCCAATTAAAGCATTCCGCCATCAACCGGGATCACCTGACCGGTAATGTAGGTGGCCAGATCTGAGGCCAGAAAAACGCAGGCATTGGCCACATCCTCGGGTTGACCGGCACGTTTCAGCGGGATATCAGCTTCCCAGTCTGCAACTACTTTGGGATCAAGTACTTCAGTCATTTCGGTTTTGATAAAGCCTGGTGCAACCACGTTGGTACGGATGTTACGAGAGCCTAACTCCTTGGCTACCGATTTGGAGAAACCAATGATGCCCGCTTTTGAAGCGGCATAGTTGGCTTGCCCGGCATTACCCTGTACACCTACCACGGAGCTCATGTTGATGAACACACCATTACGGTTTTTCATCATGATTTTGGAGGCTGCTTTGGTCACATTAAATATCGATTTCAGGTTTACGTTCAGCACTTCGTCCCAGTTCTCTTCGGTCATGCGCATCAGCAGGCCATCTTTAGTGATGCCAGCGTTGTTAACCACTATATGCAGGGTGCCAAAATCGGCTACAATATCATTGATCAGTTTTTCGGCTTCCTCAAATTTTGAAGCATCGGAACGGTAACCTTTTACTTTGGTGCCGAAGCTTTGCAGCTCCTGCTCCAGCGCCTGGCCTTTTTCAACCGACGATAAATAGGTAAATGCCACGTTGGCACCGTGCTCGGCAAATTTCTCGGCTATTTTACGCCCTATACCTTTTGACGCGCCGGTAATAAGCGCTGTTTTTCCTTCTAATAATTTCATAAATTGAATATATGATTTCGGGCGGTGAAGTTAGTGGTTTTTTATTTTGGTTCATAGTTGATAGATCATGGTTCATGGATAATAGCTCATAGTAGCAAATAGTGTCTATGAACAATGAACAATGACCTATGATCCTCAATCTCCTTTTTCCTGCAGAAAAGATTAATCAATTAACTAAATATCACTACCTTTGCGGCTCAAAAAATTACGTGTGCATGAGCCAGTCCGTTCAAATAAAAAACGCTTTAATTTCTGTTTACTACAAAGATAATTTAGAGCCTATTATCCTGGAGTTAAACCGCCTTGGTGTCGAGATCTATTCCACCGGTGGTACCGAAACTTTTATCCGTAATCTGGGTGTTAATGTAGTGCCTGTGGAGGACCTTACATCATACCCATCTATTTTAGGCGGACGTGTTAAAACCCTGCACCCCAAAGTGTTTGGTGGTATTTTGGCCCGCAGAAGCTTTGATGGCGACGGACAGCAACTGGCCCAATATGAGATACCAGAGATCGACCTGGTAATTGTTGATCTTTATCCTTTCGAAGAAACCGTAAAATCAGGCGCAGCCGAAGAAGATGTGATCGAGAAGATCGATATCGGTGGTATTTCGCTGATCCGCGCAGCGGCTAAGAATTTTAAAGATGTAGTGATCGTAGCTTCCAAAAATGATTACGGTACACTGGAAGAAATTCTGAAAACACAAGGGGGCGCAACTAAGCTTGACCAACGCCGTTCATTTGCACAAAAAGCATTCAATATATCATCACACTACGATAGCGCTA
This sequence comes from Mucilaginibacter lappiensis, assembly GCF_900155965.1. Lineage (GTDB taxonomy): Bacteria > Bacteroidota > Bacteroidia > Sphingobacteriales > Sphingobacteriaceae > Mucilaginibacter > Mucilaginibacter lappiensis. Next base: position 140,579 of record NZ_FTMG01000019.1, on the reverse strand, counting down.
TTTTCCAATACTTTAACCAGGAAGAGCCGCTGCCGGTGTTTAAACAAAGCATACAAAACAGCCAGGTTTTACGTTACGGTGAAAACCCTCACCAGGGTGGTGTATTTTACGGTAATCTGGATGCCATGTTTACCAAACTGCACGGTAAAGAGTTATCGTACAACAACCTGGTTGATGTAGATGCAGCCGTTGCTTTGATTGATGAATTTACCGAGCCAACCGTGGCTATATTAAAACATACCAATGCATGCGGTATTGCCTCTCGCTCTTTTATTAAAGAAGCCTGGGTAGATGCGCTGGCCTGCGATCCGGTTTCGGCTTTTGGTGGTGTTATTATTGCTAATGATGAGATCGACGCGGAGACCGCTACAGAGATCAGCAAGATATTTTACGAAGTACTGATAGCCCCGGCTTATACCGACGAGGCTGTACAGATATTACAAAGCAAAAAGAACCGTATTATTTTGGTTCGCCAGCCGGTAGCCTTGCCAACCAAACAGTTCAAAACTTTGTTGAACGGTGTTATTGAGCAGGATAAAGACGCGGTTATTGAAGGCCCGACACAAATGACCCCGGTTACCAACAGAAAACCCACCGAGCACGAACTGCACGATTTGTTTTTTGCCAACAAAGTGGTTAAACACACCAAATCAAATACTATTGTATTTGCTAAAAATGGTCAGCTAATGGCTAGTGGTGTGGGGCAAACGTCAAGGGTTGATTCTTTAAGGCAGGCGGTTATTAAAGCGCATAGTTTTGGATTTGATCTGAATGGCGCGGTAATGGCATCTGATGCGTTTTTCCCGTTCCCGGATTGTGCCGAGCTGGCTGCCGAAGCAGGTATAACTGCAATATTACAACCAGGCGGATCAATAAATGACAAGCTTTCTGTGGAAGTGTGTAATGAAAAAAACATTTCGATGGTGACTACCGGCGTTCGTCATTTTAAACACTAAAACTTTATTTAAGCGGGCTTGCTGGGTTGGATAAAGTGCGGAAGATTGGAAATGTGGAGGGATTCTAAGACCCCGAAAGCCCGATTAACATAATTTAACTTAACCAACCTGTCCAAACAATAAATATGAAATTTATACGCTTTTAATTGCAACTATGTGATTTTATTAAGCGTATTTTTATAAACTTTACAGATTATTTGAAAGAAGCAACAGATGGGTTTATTTAACTTTTTTACACAAGAAATAGCTATCGATTTGGGTACTGCAAATACCCTCATTATACATAACGACAAAGTTGTTGTTGACGAACCTTCTATCGTGGCGTTCGACAGGACAACTAATAAAGTGATTGCCATTGGCAGGCAGGCCATGCAAATGGAAGGTAAAACACATGATAACATCCGCACGGTACGCCCGCTGAAGGATGGTGTAATTGCCGACTTTAACGCTGCCGAGCACATGATACGCGGTATGATCAAAATGATCAACCAGGGTAAGGGCTGGTTCTTCCCTTCATTGCGTATGGTGATCTGTATCCCATCGGGTATTACCGAGGTGGAGAAGCGCGCCGTGCGTGACTCGGCCGAGATTGCAGGTGCCAAGGAGGTTTACCTGATTCACGAGCCTATGGCTGCTGCCGTTGGTATCGGTATCGACGTAGAAGAGCCTATGGGTAACATGATCATTGATATCGGCGGCGGTACTACGGAGATTGCGGTGATCGCCCTGTCGGGTATCGTTTGTGATCAATCTATCCGCGTGGCGGGTGATAACTTTGACTCAGACATTGTACAATATATCCGTCGTCAGCATAATATCATGATCGGCGATCGTACTGCCGAGAAAATAAAAATTGAAGTTGGTGCGGCGTTACCGGAACTAGCCGATCCACCGAGTGATTTTGCTGTGCAGGGCCGCGACCTGATGACCGGTGTTCCAAAACAGATTATGGTATCCTATACCGAAATTGCACACTGCCTGGATAAATCGATCTCCAAAATTGAGGAAGCGATACTGAAAGCATTGGAAATTACCCCGCCGGAGCTATCAGCCGATATTTACCAAACAGGTATTTATTTAACAGGTGGCGGCGCTTTGCTGCGCGGCTTGGATAAACGTGTTGCTGCAAAAACAAAACTACCGGTTCACGTTGCCGAAGATCCGCTGCGTGCCGTAGTACGCGGAACAGGAACCGCCCTTAAAAACATAGGTAATTTTAAATTTTTAATGCAATAATTTAGATGTGAGATATTAGATTTGAGATGTGAGACATGCAATGTTTTTAATCTCAAATCTAATGTCTCATATCTCAAATCTAATTCAATCCAATGCGTAACCTCTTGATTTTTATCACTAAGTATAACGCGTTTTTTCTATTCCTGATTTTTGAAATAAGCTCGCTGCTTATTTATATCAAATACAACTCTTTTCAGAAAGCAACTTTTATCAATTCAACCAATAAGGTTACAGGTACACTGTACACCCAGGTTAGTCAGTTTTATGGATATTTGTCCTTAAAAGAAGTAAATGACAGCCTGGCACGTGAAAATGCCAGTCTTCATGGGCAGCTTAAATCGGCTTTTTATATTGATTCTGTTGAGAAACGGAAAGTGGTTGATACGGTGTACAAGCAACAATACACTTATATTGTGGCCAGGGTTATCAATAACTCCACCAACAAGCGTAGCAACTATATTACCATTAACCGGGGTAGTAAAGAGGGTATAGCTAAAGATATGGGAGTTATCTGTAGCTCAGGTGTAGTGGGGCTCGTGGTTGATGTATCGGAGCATTTGGCTATCGTACAGTCGGTATTAAATAAAAACACCCGGTTAAGCGCCATGCTGGCTAATAACAAAGAGATTGGCTCATTTATATGGGGTACCGACCTCGATCCTAAAAAAGGTTTGCTAATAGATATTCAGAACGATGCGCAACCCAAATTAGGGGAGCAGGTAGTTACTTCGGGATACTCGCTTTTTCCTACAGGTATCCCGTTTGGTAAAATAACAAACCTGCATGCCAAAGGCGGAGGGTTATTGCTTAACGTGGATGTAACCCTTGCCGTTGATTTTAGTAAACTGGAGTATGTTTACGTGGTAAATAACAAATTTGCATCTGAGCAAACTGGACTGGAGGCCGGGCAAAAGAAAAATGAGTAGAACTATTTTAGTTAATGCCATACGGTTTCTGGTGTTGGTTTTTATGCAGGTTTTTTTGTTAAAAAATATCACCTTTTATAACCTGTCTACCCCGTACCTGTATATTCTGTTTATTTTGTTGCTTCCGTTTGAGGTGCCTAATATATTGCTGTTTGCCCTGTCGTTTTTATTAGGATTAACCATTGATGCTTTTTATGATACACCCGGTCTACACGCTGCCGCATGTGTAGTGCTGGCCCTGGTGCGTGTCCTGTTTATCAGCATTACAGTACAAAAAGATGGGTTTGATAACGAACCCGAACCTACGTTGAGTATTATGGGGTTCCGTTGGTTTTTTACCTATGCCCTGGTGCTTACCCTTTTTCATCATTTCTTTCTGCTGAATTTAGAGGTTTTTAGTTTTACTGAAATACAATATACACTAAGCCGTGTTGTATTGAGTTCAATATTTACTGTATTTTTAATGCTTATTTCAGGATTACTATTTTTCAGAAGGAAAGAACGTAAATGAACAAGTTTTTTGAGCGTCGTTATGTTGTAACAGGTATTTTTTTGGTAATTATGATCACACTTTTGGGTAGGCTTTACTATATCCAGATAGTTGATGACCGTTATACCATATATGCCAATAGTAACGTAAGGCGTGTGCAGATTCAGTATCCATCGCGTGGCCCTATACTTGACCGTAACGGGAAAATACTGGTCCAGAATGTGCCTATTTATGACATTCTTGTTAATCCAAAAGATGTAAAACCTTTTGATACACTGAAGTTTTGTAAATTAATAGGTATTGATAAAGAAGGCTTTGAAAAACGTATGGTCAAGGCCATCAAATACTCTCCCAATAAAGAGTCGATATTTGAAAAACAACTTCCGTATGAGTTGTATGCGGCTTTTCAGGAAAGGCTACCAGAGTTTCCGGGTTTTGATGTGCTGCCGCGTACTGTACGAACTTATCCCGATTCAACCGCCGCCCAATTTTTAGGATTTATTGGTGAGGTGCAGGATCGTGATATTAAACGTTCCAACGGTTATTATAAATCAGGTGATTATATCGGTGTTACCGGTGTCGAAAAATTCTATGAGCAGGTTTTGCGCGGACAAAGAGGAGTAAAGGTACAAATGGTTGATTCGCGTGGCATTCCAAAAGGGTCTTTTGCCAATGGCGCCCTTGATACGCTGCCGCGGGCGGGTGAAAGGCTCACCTCATCACTCGATATCGATTTGCAAAAACTGGGCGAAAAGCTGATGAAAAACAAACTGGGCAGTATTGTAGCCATTGAACCATCAAGCGGCGAAATATTGTGTTATGTAAGCAGCCCCACTTATGATCCCAACCTGATGGTTGGCCGGGAACGTGGTAATAATGCCGCCAAATTATATAATGATCCCTATAATCCGTTTTTTATCCGGCCTATACAGGCATATTATGCGCCAGGGTCGTCATTTAAGCCCCTAAGCGCGCTTATCGCGATACAGGAAGGTGTAATTACACCGCAAACAACTTATTACTGTCCAGGGTACTATGTTGCCGGAAACCGGAGGGTGCCTTGTTTTCATCATGAAGTACATGGCGAGGTTAACCTCGCTAAAGCTGTAGCTGAGTCATGTAATGGCTATTTTGATATGGTTTTTGAGAAACTGATCAATCGCAATGGTGCTAAAAAAACTGACACATCATTTAACTACTGGAGAAATAATGTGGCCAAGTTTGGTTTAGGTTCAAGATTAGGTTTGGATATGCCAAGTGAGGGTAGAGGCAATCTGCCCAAAGCATCCTATTACGATAAGGTGTATCATAAGGGCGGCTGGCGTTCAAGTACGGTTATTTCGTTAGGGATAGGGCAGGGCGAGTTATTAGCTACTCCTTTGCAATTAGCCAACATTGAGGCTACCATTGCCAATCGTGGGTTCTATTACAAACCTCATTTGATAAAAGCTATCGGCGATAAACAGGTGATTAAGCATGAGTACAATGTAAAAAACTATGTAGGTGTCGACTCGCAATATTTTAAACCAGTTATAGATGGCATGCAAAATGTAGTGGAGTATGGTACAGCAAGGGCGTCAAAAATACCTGGCATTATAATGTGTGGTAAAACCGGTACTGCTCAAAAAGCAGTAGGTATTGATAACTCTGTATTTGTTGCTTTTGCGCCACGTGAAAATCCTAAGATAGCCATAGCCGTGGTGGTTGAGGATGCGGGGCAGGGTGGTACCTGGGCGGCGCCTATTGCCAGTTTTATTGTGGAGCAATATTTAAGGAAATCGATATCGCAACGACCATCTGGTATTACACCTGATTACTATATGAATGCCAATTTGTTACCCGATTTGAACATTTCTCTGCAGAACATGTTAAAAGAACGGAGAAGAGATAGTATCCGGGCCGTACGGGCCGACTCGATCAGGAAGGTAAAAAACGATTCGATAAAAAAGGCAGCACAGCTTAAAACGGCTAACAATAATAAATCGGGTGGTTTAAGCGGTCTTCTAACAAGCAGGAGGACTGGTAAATAATATGAGTATCAATAACCAGCGCAGTTTCTTTTTTAATGTAGATTGGCTAACCGTGCTGCTGTACCTGGCCCTGTGCACTATTGGCTGGTTTAATATTCACGCTGCTGTGTTCGATGAAAAGCATCCCAGTATTATCGATGCCTCAACCAATTACGGTAAGCAATTCATTTATATCAATGTATCTATTGTGGTAGCCATTGTTATATTGCTGTTGGAGAGCCGGTTTTTAACTGCCCTGGCACCTGCATTTTATGGCATAACGGTACTATTGCTCATATTGGTATTGGTAGTAGGTCGGAATGTGGGCGGTAACCAGGCTTGGATAAATATAGGTGGCGGGTTTAGACTGCAACCCTCGGAGTTTGCTAAGTTTTCAACCTGTTTGCTGTTGGCCCGTTATCTGAGTTCGGTTAATATAAAGGTTACCGAGCTGAAATCTTTCCTGATAGCTGCCGCTATTATCGGTTTCCCCATGTTACTAATCATGCTTCAACCAGATACCGGCTCAACCCTGGTTTTCTGTTCTCTTATTTTTGTACTTTACCGGGAGGGCCTGTCGCCATATTTTTTGGTGATCAGCGGTTTACTTATTGTGCTTTTTGTGGTTTCACTTTTGTATAATCCGCTGTATGTTGTTTTGACATTGGTAATAATAGCCGCTCTCATCATATTTTTATTCAGAAAACACCGCCAGCTCATTTTTACAATGCTTGTTGGATTGGCTATATCGGTTACCTTTATATTTTGCGTAAAATTTATTTATAGCCATGTTTTAAAGCCTCACCAAACTGAGCGTATCAATATATTACTGGGCATTACTACCGACTTAAGAGGAAAGGGATATAATGTAAACCAGTCAAAAATAGCTATAGGCTCGGGCAAGTTATGGGGTAAGGGTTATTTACATGGTACACAAACTAAATATGCCTTTGTCCCCGAGCAAAGTACCGACTTTATTTTTTGTACGGTTGGCGAGGAATGGGGCTTTGCCGGGTCAGTCGTAGTTATCGGGCTTTACCTGTTTTTAATATTAAGGGTAATTTATCTGGCCGAGCGACAGCGATCGCCCTTCTCTCGTATATACGGTTATGGGGTAGCATCAGTATTGTTTTTTCACGTGGTCATTAATATTGGTATGACCATTGGGATAGTGCCGGTAATTGGTATACCCTTGCCATTTATAAGTTATGGCGGCTCTTCCTTGCTTAGCTTTACCATCCTTCTCTTCATCCTTGTTAAGCTCGATTCTAATCGCATGGGGATCGTTTAATTTACAGGGAAGTCCTGGGCTAACACCTTGATTATGTATAATGTATGTTTTAGCTTATTAAAACATTGTTACATTAATATTAATTTATTGAATAATAATATGGTTGATATTAGTTGCAGAATGGTTAAATATTTATATAGTTAATAATTAAATTATTAATCTATTAATTAAATAGTTGACTCAATAACAATTGTATTAATTATAGATTACTTTTCTTAAAAACCCCTCCTTAATCCCATAGTTTAGCATTTATCTATTAAATAGACACCTGAAATTGATCCGGGAAGTGTTGTATAGTAAAATGAATGAATTGAATATGGCTGCTTAAACGTATGTTTTTAGTTTAAAAAGCTGCTTTTTGTAGCGTTTTCCCCAGTTTTTAGGTCTTTTCTCCTTTCTGAAGCGATGTCGTCAAACGAGCTAGTACTTAAGTATTTATTGTTATATATTATATTTGTTTTAAGCGTTTGGCCAAACGGAGGCGTATCCCGAAAAGCCTTTAACAGAGTAGGGGAACAAAACAATAAGTAACACTATTATGAAAAATTTAGAATTAAAAGAACTTGGTGTTCAAGAAATGAACACTACAGAAATGACTAATGTTAACGGTGGCGGTCCATTAAGCGACCTGCTGGTTAACACTTTATTTGTGGTTTTGGGAGGTGTAAGTATTTTGGTAAACAACACAGTTCAGTTTGCTGGTTATACTGTAAATTCTCTTTTAAATTTCATTAAAAGCTAATTTATCTATTTAACTATTTCCCAAAAACAATTTCGCGATACATGTTTAGATAAAGCTCCTGATAGGGCTTACCTCATAGATCGCGGTTCTAATTAATTTGCGGCTCTGCTATTATTAATGGCTGGCCGGGCGGGCGGATCCTGAAAAGCCTTAACAGAGTAAGGGGTTATTGAACAAAAAATACTATTATGAAAAATTTAGAATTAAAAGAACTTGGCGTTCAAGAAATGAATGCTACTGAAATGACTAACGTTAATGGTGGTTTATTAGGTATCAGCATTGACCTGGGCCCACTTTTCGCTCAACTTAACAAAACATTAACTGAAGTTGTGTCATTTGTTACTACTCAAGTCAAGATCGTTGGCGCTATTCTTGGAGCATTATAATAAAAACTTGTTAAATAGCCGTTGCCCAAATGGGGTTAACGGCTATTTACTTCCCATCACACCGAACAAATCCTATTCCTCAAATTCACACCAATGGCGTACCCCGAAAAGCCATGAACAGAGTAGGGAAATTTTTTAAAACTACCCTTATGAAAAATTTAGAGTTAAAAGAACTTGGTGTTCAGGAAATGAATGTTGCCGAAATGACCAATGTAAATGGCGGCAGTATAATTGGAGGCATCATCAATGCCGTTCAAGCACTTGTAGATGGCCTTCAGAAAAATGTAAATCTTGACGGGATCATTCAGGACTTTAAAACCTTTTTTACTACGATTAAAGGTTTGCTACACGGATAACGTAAGCTAAAACTGTCCCTGAAATTTATATAAATGGCGAATCCTGAAAAGCCATAATAGAGTAAGGAAAATGTTTAAGACTACAATTATGAAAAATCTAGAATTAAAAGAACTGGGTGTTCAGGAAATGAATACTGCTGAAATGACTAGAGTTAATGGTGGTGCTATCTTGGGTGGTGTTGCTACTCTTGTAGATAATGTTGCCCTTCTCATAGGTGGTACCCTTGGTTCCCTGCTTCCAGGGCTTTCAAATGTAATTGTGAATATTTTACATTCCGTGTCAGGTCTTCTTAGTGGAATTTAAGATCTAACAGGGACTTAAATTAAAAGCCATAAGATAGCTGTATACATCATGATATACCGGCTTTTGCCGATTTAGGGCGTATCCTGAAAAGCCTCAAATAGAGTAAGGAAAATGATTAAAAATTCAGTTATGAAAAATTTAGAGTTAAAAGATCTTGGTGTTCAGGAAATGAATACTGCTGAAATGACGAAAGTTAATGGTGGTGGTTTAGGTGATATCAATATTAACCTTAACCTTGAGCCTGTTTTGAAATTTTTAGCAGGTGTATTAACTGATACCGGTACACTCCTTACTAAAACATTGGGTTCGCTGTTCCAATTACTTCAAGGGCAATTGTGAAAAATAATAAATAGCCGTTGCTTTTAAATTCTTAAAGGCGCGGCTATTTGTTTTCAACAGAGTCAACTTAATTTGGCCCATTTTTGTAGAAAAAACAAATAAACCTGCACGATTATGAAAAACTTAGAATTAAAAGAACTTGGTGTTCAGGAGCTGGATGTTAAAGAAGTGATCACTGTAAACGGTGGAGCTATCCCGGATCTAAATCTCATTGGCCCAATAGTTAATGTGCTTGCTACTATTCTTTTAAGGGTTGGAGATATCTTAAACAGCGTTGTTAAACTGCTTCAGGGTTTATAAATATAGAATAGTCGTTTTCGTGAGTTTTTCAGGATAACAACTATTTTATATGTTAATCCAGCAATTTAACTATTCTACAGAAACAAGTGCTTATATCGCTTATCGTCCATAGATCAGCCGGTGATTTTCCTGCTTATCTACACAGTTCGATGTTGAGGATAATAGCAACTTAATTAGGCGTATATTCGTAAAAAAAACAAATAAACACTCACAATTATGAAAAATTTAGAATTAAAAGAACTTGGTGTTCAGGAAATGGATGCTAATGAAATGATCAATGTTAACGGTGGATATGGCTTAGGCGATTTACTTGGCGCCGTTTTTACAGCTTTAGGCTCTATTTTAGACGCTGTTGTTAAATTGGTTCAAGGTTTATAAAAATATAGAATAGTCGTTATCGTGAATTCATCGGGGTAACGACTATTTTAATATGTTAACAAAGGCATGGCATTATTTACCTATTCTACAGAAACAATTGCTGAAACCTCTATTGTTTACCGTTCACAGATAAGCAGGAGGACCCAGCTTATCTACGTGGTTACGGTATTAGCGATATTAGTAACTTTTGCAGTGCTTCCATTTATTAAAACCCCTATCAGTATAAAGGGTAATGGGCTTTTGCAATCATCTATCGAAAAAGCCGAATTAACTATCCCGGTTAACGGTCGGCTCACTCAACTTAAACTTACCGACAATCAAAAGATTACCCGTGGCGATACCATTTTAGTGATAGACGCCTCCGTCCAAAAACAACAAGGCGCTTTGGCCGATAACCGTAAAAGACAAATCGGGCAGTTTTTAGGAGATATCAACGAATTGCTGGCAGGCGTCAATAACGAAAGAACACGTACCCCTAATTTGCAGACAGGGCAATATAATGCTTCATGGCAGCAATTTGCACAGGAGCTACAGAATTCGGCTATTGCCAAAGAACAAGCGGCTAGTACATTTAACCGTTATAACGAATTATATAAAAACAAAGTACTCACCGAATCTGAGTACGAAAAGTATAAGTTTGAGTATGACCAGGCCAAATCTTCCTATTTAATGATATTGGCCAAATATAAAACCCAATGGCAAACAGAAGCCAATGGGTTCCGGAATGAACTACGTCAGCTAAACGGACAGGAAGCTGAGATAAACGAACAAAAAAGACAATATATGCTGAGGGCTCCTATAAGCGGCTCGGTTCAAAATATAACAGGCGTACAAAACGGTGCATATGTGTTTGCGAATCAAAAGATCGGAGAAATATCACCCGACGCCAATTTAACCGCTTTTTGCTATATCAAACCATCAGATATCGGGTTGATTAAAAAAGGACAGGAGGTGCGTTTCCAGGTAGATGCCTTTAACTATAATCAATGGGGCCTGGTAACCGGTAAAGTTGTTGATATTTCTGATGATATTATCATTGTAAACCAAAACCAACCCGTATTTAAAGTAAAATGCACCCTTGATAAAAATTACCTCACCTTAAAGAACGGCTATAAAGGGTACCTGAAAAAGGGAATGAACTTTACAGCCCGTTTTAATGTAACCAAACGGAGTTTATATCAATTATTGTACGATAAGGTGGATGACTGGGTAAATCCTAATATTGGCAGCTAAACCAGAAAGCAATGAGCATTAAAATAAAACAGCGGGATATAACGGATTGCGGGGCAGCTTGTTTAGCTTCTGTCTCATCACACTATAAACTTGATCTTGCAGTTGCCCGTATCAGGCAACTGGCAGGTACCGATAAAAAAGGAACCAATGTGTTGGGCATGGTTGAAGCCGCCCAGAAACTAGGATTTGAAGCTAAAGGTGTAAAAGGACCTTTTGAAAGCCTGTTCAAAATACCTAAGCCTGCTATTGCCCACCTGGTGGTAAAAGAAATTTTACATCACTACGTAGTGATTTATAAAGTTACCGATAAATTCATTGAGGTGATGGACCCGATTGACGGGCAACTGAGCCGGAGGACCCATGATGAATTTAAAAAAGAATGGTCTGGAACGCTGGTACTGCTGTTGCCGTCGGAGGAATTTGAGGTTGGGAACGAAAAGAAATCTGTAGAGAGCCGCTTCTGGACACTGATTAAACCACACAAAAGCATTTTAATACAGGCGCTGTTTGGTGCTGTTGTTTATACCATTTTAGGTTTATCTACCTCAGTTTTTGTGCAAAAACTGGTTGACTTTGTATTGGTTGACGGTAATCACAACCTGCTCAATATTATGGGTATTGGTATGGTAATCATTTTGGCGTTGCAGCTTTTTATAGGTACAGCCAAAACCATATTTACCCTAAAAACCGGGCAAATGATTGATGCCAAGCTCATATTGGGGTATTACAAGCATTTGCTCCGGTTGCCGCAACAGTTTTTTGATACCATGCGTGTTGGGGAGATCATTTCGCGTATCAATGATGCGGTAAAGATCCGTACGTTTCTAAATGATGTAAGCATTAACTTTTTGGTGAACATATTTATCGTGGTGTTCTCATTCATCATGATGTTTAGCTATTACTGGAAACTGGCGCTCATCATGCTTAGCGTTATTCCTTTATATCTGGCTATTTATTACATAACTGATAAACTCAATAAAAAGGCACAGCGCAAACTGATGGAGGATGCCGCAGAGCTGGAATCGCAACTGGTAGAAAGCTTAAACTCTGTTGGTACCATTAAACGCTTCGGTTTGGAAAGCCACGCTGATGAAAAAACAGAAGTGCGTTTTGTTAAACTGCTGAAGATTGGCCTGAAATCAAACCTGAACTCTGTTTTTTCGGGCACCTCATCCGAATTGATATCCCGTTTATTAACCATAGCCCTGCTTTGGGTAGGTGCAGGTTATGTGATGGATAATAAAATAACCCCGGGTGAGCTTTTATCATTTTATACCTTGATAGGTTATTTTACCGGGCCGGTATCGTCATTAATTGGTATGAACAGAACCGTGCAGGATGCTGTGATTGCGGCCGACAGGTTGTTTGAGATCATGGATCTGGAGCGCGAAAGTGATGAAAACCAAATTGAGCTTAGCCCTGATAAAATTGGTGATATCCGTTTTGAAAATGTTTCCTTCCGATACGGAACCAGGGTGTCTGTTTTTGATAATCTGAATTTGATTATTCCCAAAGGTAAATTTACCGCTATTGTAGGCGAAAGCGGTTCTGGCAAATCGACACTGATGTCGATACTGCAAAACATATACCCGATACAAGGCGGCAATGTGCGCATAGGCGATTATGATCTTAAATACATCAAAAACTCGTCTCTTCGCCAGATGATATCAGTAGTACCGCAGCAAATTGACTTATTTGCCGGTAATGTTATTGATAACATCGCTGTTGGCGATAATGAGCCAGATATGAAAAAGATCATAGACATATCGGCTAAACTGGGTATAACCGGGTTTATAGAATCGTTACCCAAAGGATTTCAGACCTACCTGGGTGAGAATGGAACGTCGCTGTCTGGCGGGCAAAGGCAACGCATCGCCATAGCCCGGGCATTGTACCGCAGCCCCGAGATCCTGATACTGGACGAAGCGACATCTTCGCTTGATTCTGTATCTGAAAAATATGTGCAAAAGATGATTGAAATGTTGAAAGAGGAAGAAAAGACGGTAATTGTTATTACTCACCGTTCAAGCACCTTAAATAATGCCGATAATATTATTGTATTGGACAAAGGCGTAGTGGTGGAACAAGGCAGCCATAAAAAATTGAATTATAGCTTGAGCTAGGGTAGGAATCCGAAAGTCAGAAAAGTTTGGAAGTCCGAAAAATGTCATCTGTTAAAATAAAAGAAGCCAGGCGGGTATACCCACCTGGCTTCTTTTATTTTAATTCAAAAATCCTTACCCCTTGTTCTCCTTATCTTTTATCCAGCAGGATATCTCCGTTTTAGTAAAGCATAAAATTTTTCGGTGGTAGCGGGCTTGCTTTCCCAGTTGTTTTTTACAACATAGTTGGTTTTCAAGAAACGTTCGGCTTCATCAAATGAATTAAAGCGGTTCACTATTTCAACGGCTTCACTGTAAGCCAGACTGTAACCATTAAACAGATCTTTGATATAAAGCAGTTTATCATTCAGGTTAATGGCCGATTTTAGATCAGTTATAGGCAAAACAGTCGCGGGTGAGGTAGCAGCAGCTCCCTTATCTTTTTCGGCTTTTAATGCCGATATTTTTTGATTAATAGTAAGTACCTTATCATCGGTTACAGCTTTGCTGTCATCAGTATGATCAATAACCTGTTTTGCAACATGGTTGAGTGGTAGTTCTGGGATGGGTTGAGCATCTGTGGTTACAGGCAAAAGCTGTTCAGTAAGCTCTTCCTGTTCAAAATGATCTTCTTCGTCTTCCCATTCAGCAGCCTGGTCAAGTTCTAATTCTTCTTTTACAGGTTCTGGTTCATGGCGTTCAAATGAATAGGTATCGCTTGTGTTTTCAGACTTCAGATCGATATGTGGTACGGGCTCCTCTTCCTTTAATGGTTCTGGCTCTTTTTGAACAGGATTATAAGTTGGCTGAACAGGTGGAACAACCGCTTGGGTTAGCTCAAGTTTACTTTCAGCAGCAGGCTTTTGTTGTACAACAGGTTCAAAATAACGTTGTTCATGTATAGGCTCCGGTTTTTTGTCAATAGGTGCCGGAGGAGGCAAGGGCAACGGAATAGGTTTGCTTATTTCTATTAACGGTTCGGGCTTTTCGGCAATAGGTGCCGGTGCGGACGGATTGGCGCGTTCATGCAGCCGGCGTAATATTTCGGCATGATCTTTCAGAAAATGGGCATTGGCAACAAACAGTTCCAACTCAAGTTCATTTAGTTCGCTGCTTTCGGCTTCAAGATAATTATATTGGTCATTAAGCTCTTTTAAAATACCACCTATCTTTTTAAATACATCCAATTGCTTCATGGCTTCAATCTTAGAAAAATGCTTACCAAAAATAGGATTAAATTCTGATATTTGCCCTCCACAATAGTCAGAATGGTATTTAACGAGGAAATTTTTAAACGTAAAAGTGAATTAGGCGGAAGTATTGAACTGATCTGCGGATCGATGTTTTCTGGTAAAACAGAAGAACTGATCAGGAGGCTTAATCGGGCCCGTATCGCGAAGCTCAAAATAGAGATATTTAGCCCAAAAGCCGACACTCGTTTTGTTGAAGATGCCCTGGTATCACACAATGCCAATTCAATTCCTTCTACCCCGGTTGATAGTGCCTCGGCTATATTGTTATTGAGTAGTGATGTGCATGTTGTTGGTATTGATGAGGCTCAGTTTTTTGATGATGAACTGCCCGATGTTTGTAATGTATTAGCCAACAAAGGTATACGTGTAATAGTTGCAGGCTTGGATATGGATTTTAAGGGCCGCCCATTCGGCCCGATGCCGGCTATTATGGCAATTGCCGAGTCGGTTACCAAATTACATGCTGTTTGTGTAAGGTGTGGTAACCCGGCTCTATATTCCTATCGTTTAGTGCCCGATGAGGCCAAAATACTTCTGGGCGAACAGGAAAGCTATGAGCCTCGTTGCCGGATTTGCTACCATAGCTAATAGGAAAAATATTTTTTGTATAAATCCCTCTTTTTCAAAACAAAAGGTAGCATGTTATGTGTTTATGTTTTGGTAGGGTGCTTATAGTTAATTTATTTAATTATAATTAAAGCATGTGGTATTCATTCTTAAGTTAAGGGTTTTATGGCGAAAAAAATCTTAGTGATCGAAGACGATAAAGATATCAGGGATACCATTGTGTACGTACTGGAAGAGGAGGGCTATGAGGTAATAGCCTCTGATAATGCCAGGATACTGAAAAAAGTAAATGATCTGGAACCTGATCTGATATTGCTCGATAACTGGCTTACTGACTGGACTAGTGATTTAAGCGGGCAACAATTGAGCAAGGCATTAAAAAATAACCCGACTACCAAGCATATACCGGTGATTCTTGTTTCGGCGATTAATAATTTAAAAGAAATTGCCCAGGCTGGCGAGGCTGATGGTTACATCCAAAAACCATTTGACTTGACCGAACTCATTGAAGTGGTAAAACGGCATATTACAATAGATTTGTAAAAGAATTGACATAATAATGAACCGGCCTTTCAAAACATATTTGAAAGGCCGGTTTGGTATTTATAGCTTCATGCCGAAGCCGATATTAAATGTGCGTCCGTCGGCTGGTAAAATTCCAGGACCCGGGTACATATTGATGCGACGGGTAAAATATTTGGCGTTAAACAGATTATTGAGGTTTGCTGTAAGATGATAGTTTTTGAGAAAGTTAAAGTTAAATGCCCAGTCAACAACATGGTAAGCTGGTACCAAACCTGTGGCGCCGGTTGGATTAAATACGGTATTGTTAGCATCGCTGAAACTTTTGCTGGTGAAGCTGTACAGGAGCGTGCTGCTCACACGTCCGCTTAAAAATGTTAAACCTGTGCGGTTTATCCAATCGGGGGTGCTTTCGGTATAATTATTTTTTAAGCTGATATTTTTACCCGACTGATTAATGGATCCATTGATATAACGGCCATGGGTATAAGCCAGGGAGTTAAACAATCGCAGATCGCTGCCGGCATGCTCATTAAATGATCTGATCAATGATACTTCGGTATAAGCCTCTACGCCTTTGGCAACAGCGTCGCCAATGTTGGTCATAAACAGGTGGGTTACATTGTTGGCATCGGTTTGGGTTAATGTACCGGCGCGGTTATTATAGCGTACGTAAAAGCCATTAACATCGAAATTAAATATATTGTTTATGCGACCACGGTATCCCAGGTCGATATCATAACCACGACTGTCTTTAATGTTAGGATCAATAACAGTAAGCTGATCGGCAGGGGTAACGGCGGCGTATAGATACGGACGGTAGGCCTGCGAAAAATTACCGTATAACTGACTGCCATTGCTAAACTCATATTGAAGACCTGTACCAAAAAGGGGGTAGTTGCGGTTGCCTTTATAACCTATCGGGAAGCTGGCATTATTAATAACGCCCGATGTGGTAGTTTTGATCACCTCGTATCGTACACCTGGAGTTATTGTAAATGCAGGCGTTACCTGGAAAATATTTTCGGCAAAGGCGGCGTAGTTCAAACTGTGTAACCTCAGATTGATACCATAGGGCTTAACCAGGCTAAGATCGAAGTCAGTCCCAGTTGTACCTACACCCTTTTGTTTACGCTTGGTTGTTTCCTCAAAATACCTTAACCCGGTAGTAAGGGTGCTTTTCAGGTCGCCCAGTTTATAGCTATGTAACAAACGGGCTTCGGTAGTAAAGCCTGCATAATAATCACGATCAACCTGACGTGGGTTATAAGTGTTTAGCTTGGTATTAACCGTATCGGGCACATTAGGTGTATTGATGAACTGTACACTGTTACGCTGACCAAATAATACATGAGAGGTTACTTCCAGTCTGGTATTACTATTGAAGACGTAATTAAAAAGTAATGCCGGGATATTGATCTCCGGATTAAAGAAATTACGGAAGCGGGTAGATTGCCGGTTGTTGGCATTAAACTGATCGTCGGTTAAACCGCCTGCTATTTGCTGTCGATAATCTGAACGGGAGAATTGCAGTGCGACGCTGCCTTTGCTGTTAAACTGGTATTTAATGTTGGCATAATATGCCCGATAGTTAAAAGCAGCATCAGGGCGCCATCCATCACCCGTGCGGGCCGAGTAAAAGGCGTAATAACTTATCTTGCCTACTTTGCCCCCAATAGCGTTATAGGAGTTAAAAAAGCGATTAGAGCCGCCGCTTTGTTCGGTTTCAAAACCAAACACCTTGGTGCTGTCGCCTTCTTTAATTTTATAGTTGACCATTCCGCCAAACTGGCTGCCAAATTGCAACGCTGCCGAACCACGTACATATTGAATTTCGCTAATGGCCTGGAAGGGTACATTATAATGGTTTTCGGGGTAACCAAATACATCAGAATTGGTATTATAACCATTTTGACGCATGTTAACCTCAATTGACCTGTGCACATCGGTGCCCCTGGTACCAATATTGATTTGCAGGCCAGCGCCGTCCATTTCCCAAACGTTTAATCCCGGCACTTTGGCAAAGGTCATTCGGACGTTGTTATTGGCCAGGTTTGCTTTACCCTCATCAGGGAATAACAGGTTTGTTTTTTTACCGGCAAAAATGTAAGTGCCTGTTACATTGGGTAGATGCTTGAGCCGGTTTTCCTTGATAATTACGCTATCGAGCTGCAATGTATCCCTGGTGTTTTTTTGTTGGGCATACAAATGGTTAAAACCTAAAACAAGCGGTATAAGTAATAATATTTTATAAAAATTATTCATATAAGAGGAATTGATATAATGATCAGCATATCAGTTAATACCACATACATCAAGCTCTCGCAAAACAGAGCAGCAATCATGTATGGCCTAACTTTATTAATAATTGGGAAGAAGTAGATATTAAACCATTGTTTCCGGAGGTCTGCCGGCAATCTGAATCAATGGCTGTCTTATGCTGATATAAATGAAGGTATTTAATTTTTTCACTTCCGGAGACGCCGCAAAAAGGATATTAGAGGTTGTGGGGAAATTATATTTATTATCGGCCCCGGTTTTTTTGCCGGATGATTCATGCGCTTTTTTACTTACGGGAATATCATTTACCTGTTTGGCACATATGATGTTTTCATTAAGTAGATTGGTGGTTTCATAGTTTGGTATGCACTGTACAAATAGGGTATCGCGGGTCATTTTAAGCTTTACATAGTTGTAGGCTACACCGTTTAACTGAATTTGGCCCGATACGCGCGCGTAGGCTTTCCAATCCCGTATTTGGGGCAGGTGCTGTTTTATTTTTATTTCGATAAGATTATTGGTATCGTATTTACCCTTGCTTATTTGATCGGTCACAAACTTATCCGACTGATTTACCAGGTATTGGTTGAGCACCAGATAGCCTCCTGCATTAAACAGGTGTGCAAAAAGCACAAATGTAGCTAGTATTCGATTCAATTAGGAATTAATCTAAATAAAAACAATACTAATAAAAATTTATCAGGAATGGTAATTTTATTCGTGATAAATCAAAGATTATGATTGGTGTATTTTACACACTAAGCGCCTGCGTAAAACGCTTAAGGAAAGGAGATATGGCTGCGTTATAAAGCAGTTTTGGGTAGTGGCCTTTTAAACCTCAAAATGTAATAAAAACTTAATTGCCTTATTTATAGTTGATTGTTGATTATTAACCGTATCTTTACTTAATTAAATAAAAATATAATGCAAGGAACAGTAAAATTTTTCAATGAAAGCAAAGGTTTTGGATTTATTACACCAAGCAATGGTGGTGCCGAAGTTTTTGTACATGCCTCAGGCCTTATTGACACTATCCGTGAAAACGACAGTGTTACCTACGATGTAGAACAAGGTAAAAAAGGCTTAAATGCGGTAAATGTAAAAGTAGGTTAAATAACTATTATTATAATCGTACAAGCATCTGCACATTGTGTGGATGCTTTTTTTTGTGCCCTGAAATTGGTATAAATAAAAAAGCGGATGGTTTTGGCCATCCGCTTTTTATTCATGGGCTAATGCCCGGTAATTACTTAGTTCAAATACGATTGTAAAAGATTTGATTTGGAGTTATGACGCAAACGCATCAAAGCTTTATCTTTTAACTGACGTACACGTTCGCGTGTAAGATTAAATTTCTCGCCTATTTCCTCTAAAGAGTGAGGGGCATAACCACCCAAACCGAAGAATAAAATAATAACCTCACGGTCGCGCTCGGCAAGTATACTTAATGAACGTTTGATCTCTTGCGAAAGAGAGTCCATCATCAGTTCGGTATCAGTCGCGGCATCAGTGCTTTGCAATACGTCAAGCAGGGTGTTTTCTTCACCCTGTATAAACGGAGCATCCATAGATATTTGACGGCCGGCATTACTCAGTGAGTCGGCAATTTTGTCAACAGATACTTCCAGGTCTTCTGCCAGTTCCTCAGGGGTTGGCTGTCTTTCAAATTCCTGCTCTAATTTCGAAGCCGCTTTATGTATCTTACTTAATGAACCAATTTGGTTTAAAGGTAAGCGCACAATACGTGATTGCTCCGCAACAGCAGATAATATTGACTGGCGAATCCACCATACAGCGTATGAAATAAATTTAAAGCCTTTGGTTTCGTCAAAACGTTTTGCCGCTTTAATTAAACCTAAATTGCCTTCGTTTATAAGGTCGCCTAAGGTAAGGCCCTGATTTTGGTACTGTTTTGCCACTGATACTACAAAGCGAAGGTTAGTTTTTGTTAACCTTTCTAATGCAGCCTGGTCGCCCTCACGGATCTTCTGCGCCAGGATCACTTCTTCCTGTGCACTAATTAAATCTACCTTGCCTATTTCGTGCAGATACTTTTCAAGCGACTGAGACTCGCGGTTAGTAATGGATTGGGATATTTTAAGTTGTCTCATTTTTTTGAATAGATTTTTTTCAAGCTAATAAACAGTCCGATAAGATTTTGTCTGGCTAACTTAACCAGGCGGTATTAAAAAATAAATTAAATTAAACTTTGCTTCTGTAAATTTTACTATACCCGGGATAGTTACGAGGGTTGGCTAATGCTGTTATTGCAGTACGAAGCGTGGTGTTAGTAACCAATAAATGTTTAATCAAATGTATGATCTCTTAAATGGATGCACAAAGATACTCAATTAAATGCTATTATTGTGTCAAAATTACATGACGCAGGGATGTAATAACGGTTTATTATGCTCTTTTTTTAATTTAGTTGGTTATTTCGGCGCTTGTCTCTTCTTTTTTCGCCCGGTTCTTGTTCCACTTTATCTTGATCTTGCCATCGTCACCGTCTGTAGCTAATATATGCAAAACAATGCCCCGCATACGTTTTTTATTTCGTTCAGTTTGATCAACTATAGCAGTATCCTTTTTAGGGTTACGCAACGGTATGTCAAGCGCTATGTTTGTACCCCTTGATAAAGAATATACACCAGCCACATCCATATTCAATACGCTTGAGTTGATCTGCATAGGGTTGATGGTAATTTTATCGCCATTAATATCAAATTTGCCTTTCAGGTTTGAAAATGTAATGTTTTTCAGATCACGAAACGGGAAGGCGAATTTTCCTATACTTGTAATAGGCGTAAAATTAACCAGCGCGCCCTTCTTCAGCTCAAAAGTAGTAACTCCGTTTAATGATCTTGGTACAACATTACCCGCGTTATTGATGCTGCCGGTAAGATGTGCCTGTGCCGATAAAAGGCCTTTTAAATTTTTATTAGTAAAGCTTTTTAATCCAAAATCATTAAACGCATAAAAGAAGTTGCTGATATTAACATTATCAATTTGCGTGTTGAGCAAAAAAGTATTCGCCGCACCAGTCTGTACTATATTGCCAGCTAATTTTACTGATCCGCCAGCATTTTTTACGCTCACATTTTGAACTTTTATACTGTTATCGGCCAGTAGAAGATCGGCGGTGGCATCAGTAGCCAGGAATTTTTTATAATAAACTTTAGCAACGCGCAGATGCAATTCGGCACTACCTTTATCAAATACGGTGTTTAACTGGTTATTCAAATTGGTTTTACTGCCCTTACTTTTTGAAGATACCCCACCTTGCCGGGCATTCAAAAAGCCTAAAAACTCGGCTATATGCAACTGCGGACTTGTTATTTGCCATACGATCAGTATTTTTTGGGGTGCGGTATAATACAGGTTTAAAAAATTACTCACCTTGCCTTCCATATTTACCACACTATTACCAGTTTGTAACCGGATGTTGTTCATGTACAGGTCGTTCTTATAAAACCTTAGTGCAACGCCTGTATTTTTAAAATGAAGATTACGTGGTAAATAGCTTACATCGGCATTTTTAATATTAATTACACCGTCCAATAGGGGCTTATTTAGCTCGTAGTTTACCAGATCGGCTTTATAGGCCATTTTAATATCAGCTGTACCTTTTGTAAACTTCAGGCTCTGTTCGCCAATAACGGAGTTCAGTTTTTCTACATCAAAGTGCGACTTAAATATCCCCGATGCAACAGGAGTACTTAGGTTATTTATAAAAGCGGTATCAACTGTAAAAGGCAATTGCTTGTAGTTGCCGGTAAAATGATAAAGTTTTATTACCGAATTTTCATCAGTTAAACCCTTACCATTGATATAGTTGTTGCTGAAAACCCCACTGAAACTACAGTTGTCAATACGACCTGCAGGAGTAGTTAGTGTATTGTCTTTTACTTTACAGGTAACATAAAGCAAAGGGTCGCCGGCGCCGAAGCTACCTTTCAAATCGGCGGTTACCGCAATAGGTTTATCCAGATCAAACATCCGCAGGCTTTTGGTAATATTAGCAGCCAGTAGATTTGACGCGCTTTTCCAAAGGATATGATCGTCGGCAATGTTCAGTGTAAAAGTAACCGGGTCTTTAGCCAGGCTAAACTGACCACCAATGGTAAAAGTATCATCGCCAATGCCTAATTGGTTAGGCGCTACGGTGATTAACTTATTTTTGTTATCATAACTGATGTCAAAAGGCCCGTTGAGAAGCTTATCTTTTAAAAAGCTTCCTTTTTGGGTGTTGAATGAGAAACTTTTTACCAATGTTTTTAATTGGAGATGAGCTTTCCAGCCGGTGCTGAGGTAGTCCATTTTACCATCAATATCTTGCACCTCAAACTGAAATAATTTAAATGCTTTCCGGTCATCAACAACAAAATTCACGTTGCTGAGTTCAAAGCGTTTAATCTGGGTTGATGAGCTACTTTTTTCTTTAGTTTTTGTTGTACTATCCTGGTGATTGCTTTTAAAAACTGCGGTATTGCTATAACCGGTGCTGTCGGTAAACAGATCAATTTTAGCATTGCTAACCTCCACTTTATTAATAGATACCGTACCTTTTAGTAAGGCGCCGGCATCTACAGAAACATAAATATCTTTTGCATCCAGCAAGGTATGGTGATGGTTGGCCCAAAGTTTATCTTTCAGAGTAACATTCTTTAACGCTACTGATACACCCGGAAAGCCTTTAAAAAAAGTAGGATCGAGCCCGCCGATGGTAAGGGTACCATTCAGGTTTTTGTTAAGCTCGGTAGTGATGAGGTTAAGCACTTTTTGTTTGTTATAAACCACATAAAGAGTAACGCATATAAAAGCCACTATAACTAAGGCTATAATACCACTCAATATTTTTAACGTTGTTTTAACCCACTTAGGCATATTTGTTAATTTATCAATAAAGGGTTAAACAACCTAATTGTTTGTTTATAAAGCTACTGGTTGTGAAATGTCAGTTCTTTTTTACAAAGCATTTGGTGATTTATGGACAGTATGTTATAATGAAATATAGTCCAAAATATTTTTATCGACTTAGACTTCTGTAATGAAAATACTAAAATCTTTGAATGGATTAGTTACTGTTTATAAGTTTTAAAGCTTCCTTTATATAATGAAGGCCTTGATTGGTATAAGTTAACTTTAATGCAAACTGGTGGCCATGCGCATCCATCTTTAACAGTGATTTTTTGAGGATGTTAATCACCTTATCGGCTTCATATTTAGGGTGGAAATCCTCGTACTGAAACTGCAGAAAAACCAGGCATAGCGCATTTTCCATCGTTTGTACATCATGGTCTACCTTGATCTTTTGTTTCAGGATGATCTGCCGTACCCTGGCAATCTGCTCCGGATCGTACCCGACGTTTTCCATAATAGTAGCCGTTTTTTCCGCATGATACAGGGCTAGGTCTTTACGCCATTTTAAATAGGCCTCCCGACCTTCGGGGTAGGTGTTGCGCGGTATTTCCCAGCGACCGATATGCTGACTCCTGGATGCGAGCAATAATTCTTCGCTGGCATTAGGATCCAACTTATTTACCCAGTTGTACAGTTCAATAGCCAGAAAGTATTCTTGGGGATAGTTTATACCTTCCCAGGCAAAAGTGTTGGGGTCCTTTTGATTGTAGGCATCAAATTGCTCAAAAACGGCATTTAGCTTATTCATAGTTATAAATAATTCTTATCCGGAGTATTCCTTAAGCAATTGCCGGTAACGGTTCAGCACGCTTGATTTGGATATAAAACCTACAAATTTGTGCTGATCAACCACCGGCAGATTCCAGGTGTTGGTTTCATCAAATTTTTTGACAATTTCCCGTACATCATCCTCCGCGTCAATAATAGCAGGAGGGGTAACCATTACTTTCTGTACGTTCAATTCATCATACATATCCTTATTAAACATCACCGGCCTGATATCATCTAATCTGATGATACCTTCCAGTACATGATCATCATTGGTTACGGCAATAAAGTTTTTCTTACCCACACTGATCAGCTCAATCAATTCTGTAAATGAGGCGTAGATGCTGATTTCCTGTATGTCATGATCGATCAGATCAGACGTATGCAACAGCAGGAGCAGGTTTTGATCATGCTCGCGGGTAAATATCTTGCCTTCTTCGGCTAGTTGTTTTAAGTCGGGCGAAATGGCCGAAAAGCGTTTAGCGATCAGGAAAGACACCACCGAAACGATCATCAGCGGCAGAAAAAGATCATATCCCGAACTAGATTCTGCAATGAGGAATATAGCCGTCAGCGGTGCATACAGTACCCCGCTCATTACCCCCGCCATCCCCACAATAACCATATTGGTTGTAGGTACATTCGGGATCCCCATTTGGGTGCATACCACTGCTATAAAATAACCCAGAGTACCACCTGCAAATAAGGATGGCGCGAAATTACCACCATTACCACCGCCATAAATAGTGATAGAGGTGGCAAATGCTTTTAACAGGCAAATAAAGCCCAGGAACAATAAAATAAACCACTCATGAAAAGTGAAATATTTAAAAAAGCTAACCGCTACTACCGATTCTATCTTTCCCGTGGCCAGCACTTTAATGGTTGAGTAACCCTCACCAAACAAAGGCGGAAACAGTACACAGAGTATAGATAACAAGAGCCCGGCTATAATGGCCTTTTGTAACCTGCTTCTTTTGAGGTGTTTAAATTGATGCTCCACCCATTGTGATATCACCACAAAGTAACGGGCATACAAACCGCAGGCAATGCCCAGTACAATATAGAACGGTATATTTTTATAATTAAAGGCCTGTCTTGATGTAAACTGAAATAAGGCTTCCTCGTTCAAAATGATCCTGGATACCAGGCTGCCGCAAACGGCAGCAACAACCAGGGGTATAAAATCGGTAAAAACCACACCGGTAAGCAATATTTCAAACGCGAACATCATACCCGCTATAGGTGCATTGAATGCTGAAGCTATACCTGCTGTTGCGCCTGCAGCCAGTAACAGGGTGCGGTCTTTATAATCTAGCTTGTAGGTTTTGGCAAAGTTGGAGCCAATGGCCGAGCCCGTTACCGCGATGGGGCTTTCCAGACCCGCCGAACCACCCAAACCTACCGTAATGGCACTCTGCACTATTTGGGAGTACATTTTTACCGGTGATACCAGGCTGGAGTTCTGGGCAATTTCGTATAGT
Organism: Mucilaginibacter lappiensis; assembly: GCF_900155965.1. Taxonomy (GTDB): domain Bacteria; phylum Bacteroidota; class Bacteroidia; order Sphingobacteriales; family Sphingobacteriaceae; genus Mucilaginibacter; species Mucilaginibacter lappiensis. The sequence continues at coordinate 115,737 of NZ_FTMG01000019.1, read as the reverse complement.
ATGGCCGGGATCCCTTTACGATCGTTACCCCGGTAAATATATAATACGACCAGTGTGGTGAGTACAATACCCAGCAGGGGGAATACCACGTAAAAAACAACCTGCTCTTCAAACTGAAATTTGGAAGTAATGAGATAATGGATATAATGCACCAACATTTTTAAAACCACCCCGGCCAAACCAGCTGTACAACCCACTAAGATACCCGATAGTATCAGGAAATGGCTGTGCGAAAGATTCTTGCGAACCCAAAGCAATATGATCTCGTAACTCCTGACCTTTTGAACACTGTTGGCCCTGAAATCGCGCTGAAACTTAAAGAAGTTATGAAAACGTTTTAATTTACTGTACTTACTCAATGAAAACCTCCCGGCTGCAATTTAGGTATAAATTTGGAGCAAGTATTAAGATATTCAAATCAGTAAAATCCGTGTCATCAATTGTTTGGCTTATTTGCTGGCCATAAAACTTTTTAAACCTTAAATTTTAACACTTTTCGGGTCGAAATGGATGGAAAATTGCTCGAAAACTGCTTGAAAAACCCTCATTTTAACACTTTTTAACAAATTTTAACACAGTTTTGAGTGGTTTTAAAAACTTTAAAAAGTATTAATTTATTGATTGTTAAATAGATACATATAAAATGGTCAGTTTTGGGCCCTGTTGGAGTCTTAACAAAACAGCCCGGTTTTCTTTAAAAAAGGAATCGGGCTGTTGACATAAATATACTAAAAATTATAGGGATTGGAAAATTCTATGTTACGTTATTGTTAATCACACGGTAATTGTTGAAGTATAAACTTTCTGATAACAACCGGCACAACAGGAGTATCCTTTACTCTTCCTTTCAAGGCAAATATAGCTACATAACGAGGTTCTGTAATTAAATCTTTTACGGCTAATTCTTTAAAAGCGTCATTAACCGTTAACCCACCGGCATAAAGAAACCGGTAATGCCGACCCTGTTTTTCTATACGCAGGGCTGTGTGTTTTAAATTTCCAAACAATACGGGCTTTTCTGCCGCGCTATCGGGTGCTAATACTTTAAAATGGATAAATTCCTCTGGCTTTTCACCGTTTCCGGGTGTGGATATCGCCTGCACGATAACTTCTTTTGGTTGTTGATTGCCACCAAAGAAATCATTGTAGCCCAATGAAATTCGTATACTTGGGCTGTTAAGACTACTATCGGCTAATAACAAAAGGCCCGCCTGCTGCCATTCTCCGGCCGGAATAAAGCTTTCCATTTGCAATTCGGCTTTAAAGCAGTTTTGGGGCAATTTCCTGATCAACAGATTTTGTATAGATGGCGCACTGGAGGTATCGGGCCAGTTATCTCCTGGTAAAGTAAATAACGTTAATGAGTTCGCCAGGCTATTTCGTTTCATCCAGTACTCATCATTCTTATTAACCACCTGCCATCCCTTGTTTTGAAAACTCTGCTCATCAGTTCTTTTAAAATCATCCGTAAATGAAAGAGCTGCCTGTGATTTATACCACCAATAAAGTGCTATACCGGAAATTAATATGATGATCCCTAATACCGCGAAAACCGGAAAACGATTCTTTGCTTTTGGAGCTACCTCTACTTTTTCAAGATAACGCTCCCGGTATAAAAACCAATAAGGATGATGAGCCTCGTTATTTTTTCTGGTGACCTCGTTTGTATAAGGTGCTTTTAAAACGTACCGGGCAAGTGCATCCAGTGTTGCTATCGATGGGTTTTCTTGTTTTTCATTTTCATTACCCAATACATAAAAAGAATAGTTTTTTAGGCTGCGCCAGCCAATACTAAGACCAGTATGTTCCCAAATCTGATTATAAAAGAGCTTGCTTTCCGTTTCCGATACGGGTTGTTTCAACGGTTGTTTAAAACACAACACATATGCCTCTCGGTACAAAGTCGAAAAAACTAAATAATCGGGATGGTCCATATTGTCAACTAAAGGGCTTTAGGCTATAAATATACAATTCCGTAAGATTTCCGCTGCCTTACCGCATTAATTATACCATCTGCGCCAGTTTTGCAATGTGCAATATCGCCGCGTTTTTATCTTATTCATGAAATTTTTATTGTTATCGGTTTTGTTATTTTTAGGCATCAATGTTAGTGCTCAATCATTGCAGCTCCATTATGATCTGCGCCATACATTGGATCCTAGTCACAACCCACAAAATTTCCCAACGCTTTACTTTGAATATTTTAAAATCCAGGATACCACTAAATCCTTTGTTAAGCTTGGTGCATTCTTATTAAAAACTCAAGTTGATTTTACTGGCGAACAATCAAACATAGGGCAATTTTATATGCAGGTATTCCAGCAGTTTCGTTTCTGGAAACCTAAAATATTTATTAGTATACAATATAGCGGAGGACTTGGCATCACTACGCCAAGACAATACAGTTATTATATTCAAAATACCTATTCGATAGGTTTAACATATCCTTTTAAACTGGGAAACGCATTTGTGAGCAGCGGGGTTGATTTAAAACATACCACTTTCGCAAAACCCAGTTCTGATCTGTCGTACTCGTTCTATTTTTGGAAGGGGCTATTTAACTACAGGATGGAGTTTTCGGGTGATTTTTCCATTTGGACACAAAACAAAAATCATGGTGACAATTTAACCATAGGGTTGCACGGAAAGCAATTATTGTTTTTTGCCGAACCCCAATTCTGGTATAAGCTTAACAAAACGGTTGCTGCAGGTACTAAAATAAACATGTATTACCACACGCTCACTCCTGATGATATTTTACATACTTATCCATCAATCGCGTTCAGGCTTAAATTATAATCATACAACCAGATAGTTAAATCTTAAAATCTGATGGATCAACATTCGCTGCTTCTCTTATTAAACGAATATTTAAATGGTAATTGCTCTGAAGATGAAAGTTCAATTGTAAAGAGTTGGTACCAATCGTTTAAAGATCAAAACACTGAAGTTGCCGACTTGGATGAGCATGAACTACAAGCAATTGGAGAACGGATTTTTCAACAAATATTGATAAGGCTGAAAGAAAAGCGTGAAATTTGAAGGACTGGTCTAACCTTGTGAAATAAAGGGTGATCAATAAATCACTATCTCTTCCGCCCCAAAGTCATTTCTTTCAGAACTTCCTCATTCAGGAGTTTGATGCTTTTACCATCCAGGGTGATGAGTTTGTTTTGTATAAATTCCTGGGTCACTTTAAAAAAGGTTTCGTACACCACACTGGCATAAGAAGAGATATCCTGCCGGGTTAATTCAATATCTACATAGCCATCTTCATTTAAGCCAAACTGATTACGCAGTGATAGGAGTGCCTGAGCAATGCGTTCCTTTACCGGCATGTGCGCCAGGTTGCGCATCCTTTTTTCTGACTCCTGCAATTCATTAGCAAAAAACTTCATGAGCTTGTAAGTGAGCTGACTGTTCACATTTAATGACGACTCAAAGAAATCCATTTCAACATAACACACTACCCCCGGTTCAATAGCCGTGGCCGATATAGGGTAAGTTGAGGTATCGCCCAAGCCTAAATGGCCCAATATATCGCCCTGTTTGGCAAATCGCAAGATCAGGTCTTTTTCCTGGTCCCATTGCTTGTGAACCTTTACCACGCCTTTATACATAAAGTATATACCGGTTACGTCGTCGCCTTCTTTAAAAAGCTGTTGTCCTTTTTTCAGGGTGATATTCTGTTTATGGGCACCTATGGCAGGCAGCCAGTCTTTGAGGCTGTTGCGGCACAAAAAACAGGTGCTCAGATCGCAGGTATGGGCGGTTTTTGTCATAAATGTTGCGTATGCAATAATAAAAAATTCACCTCACCTAATCCTCTCCAAGGAGAGGACTTTGAAACAAAAACTATATAGAACCCTCTCCAAAGGAGAGGGTAGGGTGATGGTTTTATTGTTTAAATAATATAATTCATGTAAAAATATAAAATTAATTTTTTATTTATATTGTTTATGCAATATTTATAATAAAAAAATTCTAATTTTGTACCCCGAAAAGCTGGCCCAAACAATCATTTGCTGGCATCATCAAAATGGAACCATTAAAAAAAGCCGCAAATAAAGCTGGGATACCCATATCGCCCGCGTTAAATTATATAGAGAACCCATCCAATTCCGGAAACGGTTTTATCCAAAAGAAACGACTCCTGTTTATTTCCTGTTTATCGATAACGGTGGCAATTGCTATCAGCCTTATCGCCAAGGTTTTGATCTATTTGATCAATCTGGTTACCAATATTTCTTTTTATGGTTCGTTCAGCCTGGGTTTTCATTCGCCAGCTGGTAATCATCTGGGGTCATGGGTTATTATTATTCCGGCTATTGGCGGTGTGTTGGTGGGTATTATGGCTTTTTATGGTTCAAAGGCTATCCGCGGGCATGGTATCCCAGAGGCTATGGAACAGATATTGGTAAACGAAAGTAACATCAACCCGGCCATTACTTTTCTAAAACCCATATCATCAGCTATAGCTATAGGTACCGGCGGTCCGTTTGGTGCCGAAGGACCCATTATAGCCACGGGCGGCGCTTTAGGATCAACTTTGGGACAGCTGTTCCGGATAACTGCCAACGAGCGGAAGATCATCCTGGCGGCAGGGGCCACGGCGGGTATGTCGGCTATTTTTGGTACGCCTATAGCAGCGGTGTTCCTGGCTATTGAATTGTTGTTGTTTGAGTTTTCGCCAAAGGCTATCCTGCCTGTGGCTTTAGCCTGTATCACGGGTGCAGCGGGTCATCATTTGCTGTTTGAGGCAGGCCCGGTATTTCCCATGCCCGATCTGCCTTCGCCATCAAACCTGGCCTTGGGTATTTACAGTTTTATGGGTATCATCATCGGCTTTTTATCCTTAGGCATCACCAAAATAGTATACATTATTGAAGACAATTTCGAAAAACTACCCATTCACTGGATCTGGTGGCCGGCTATCGGCGGTTTGGCTGTAGGCGTTATCGGCTTTTTTGCGCCGCATACGTTGGGTGTTGGATACGATAATATTACGGGCTTACTATCGGGCAAATGGCCGCTGATCATTATTTGCAACCTGTTGTTTTTAAAATTTTTGTCCTGGGCCATCGCGCTGGGTAGCGGTACATCGGGTGGCACGCTCGCCCCTTTACTTACGATGGGGGGAGCTGCCGGGGCGCTTATAGGCACGCTTATTTTATTGGTGTTCCCTAACTCGGGTATTAGCATTCCGATGGCTGCACTGATCGGCATGTCGGCCATGTTTGCAGGGGCTTCGAGGGCCTATTTAACCAGTATCACTTTCGCGCTGGAGGCCACCATGCAGTCGCATGCACTGTTGCCTTTGCTAGGTGCCTGTACTGCGGCCTACATGGTTTCGTTTTTCCTGATGGAGAACACCATTATGACCGAAAAGATAGCCCGCCGTGGTATTTTTACGCCTGATTCCTTTGAGCCCGACCTCCTACAAAAAATGGTAGTTTCGCAGGTGATCAATGACGAAGCAACGGTCATTAACCTTAATAACAGTATCGCCGATGTACGTGCCTGGGCAAGTACCAATAATATCCATGACAATTACCTCATTGTAGTAAATAATGATGGCGAATTTAACGGTACTTTAAAGCTGACGGATATTTATAACAGTAGCCTTGATCCGGCCTTGCCTTTGGAGGATATGCTCAAAAAAGAGGTGTGGGCCTCAGTTAAAAGTAACGATACACTGCGTTACGCGATGGAAATGATGTCAAAAACAGATGTGGAGGTATTGCCGGTATTGTCATCCGGCGAAGAGCAGGTGATGGGGATATTATCCTACCGGGATATCATTTCGGCCTTTAAAATGGAGGCTGATAAAACCCAGCAGCCTTATGTGAAAATATCCCTTAAAAGGCAGCGTATGAAAATGCTGGTGAAGGGAAGGAAGACCTCACCCAACCCTCTTCAAAGGAGAAGGTTTTAAAAATAGCCGGGCCGGGATTTTATTTGCACATACAAAACCCCATGTCCTTGACATATTCTTTTTGTGTTTAAAAGATCATTCATCAATTAGTGCTGCGAGCCTTTAACGATTTCTCAATACCGTCAATAAAAACTCTCGTAATATCACCGCGTGATTTTGCTGTTCGTCATGAACCGAATACAATAGTGTAACCGTGTCATGGGTCTTGATCAGTTCTGCCAGTTCATTAACGGCTTCCGGGGCTTGTTGTAGCTCCGCGATGTAGTTGTGCTGAAATTCTGTCCAGTTTTGCGGGTTGCCATGAAACTGTTTGCGTAGCTCGGTTGATGGGGCTACATCCTTCATCCAGCGGTCAATTTGCGCCCGTTCTTTGGTTACACCACGCGGCCACAGTCGGTCTACCAGTACGCGCAGTCCGTCTGCTTTTTCGGCCGGGCTATATATTCGTTTTATTAGTAGTTCGCCCATAGGGATTTTTAATTACTGAATTAGTGATTAAGTTAATATTTAATTCCATTAAAAAGCCAAGGCCCTGTGCGATTCCTTCCTCGGAGAAGGGGAGGAAGGGGTTTAACCGTCGGGCAAGTTTAAGCCAGCTGTATAAACCCCCTCCCTGCATTTACGCTCAACCCCACCACACCCCTCCCGTCAATGTCATTAAGTTAAGCACATGGAGCCCCACCTAAATCCTCCCCGGTAGGGAGGACTTTAAAAAATTGAAGCTAAGTCTCCTCTTCCGGGGGAGATTATTACATGAGGGCTTCGCCGTTTAGAGGGGGCTTTTGCTGAATTGCTTTTGCGTTTCCCCTTAACTTAATGACATTGCCACTCCCGTGGGGAGGGAACTGAAAAATATGATTTTAGAAACTACGGTCAAATTTCTTGATTCTTAACTCTTAATTCTTGACTCTCTCTTAACTCTCTGTTTTATACTCCTCTATCTCCTTCAAAAACTCCATGGCTTTAATGATCTTCTTGCCCCCAAAACTTTCAATAAAGCTTCTGACCCATTTACGGTGAATGTTTTTATATGTTAATGTATTGAATAAATAGACAGACAGTATAGTAAATAAAGCAAGAACGGTAAGGTTAATGGCCCAAAATGTTGTTCCCCCATGATTAACCAGTTGCTGATTATACCAAAACGTGCACCAAAAAGGGGTTTGCAGTATCATTATTCTGCTTACCATGTTAAAGGAGCTTTGTATAACTGCCAGCTTTTCTTGTGTGTGGGTGATTGTATCGGTAATGCTCACGCGTTCTAACATAGCCAGGTGTCTGATATAGGCGGCTACAGCAAAAACATTGAACAAGGCGATAAGACCAATTGAAATAGCGAAATAGATATTATTAAGGCTATTGACCACCAGGAAAACCAGGAAAACGGTAAATAGTATACCTACCACCACGCCAAAAACCTGGTTGCGGCGAAACGAGTTTATGTGATCCTCTATTTTTTTGGTTTGCATTTCCCTGATGATCTTATAATTGAGCTGCAATGCTCTTTCCAGCTTCTGATCGTAATCTCGCCACATTTGTTTTATTGTAGACTCTTCCATGGTATTAAGCGTTAATTTTTGAAAATTTTTGTTTTAATTGTTCTTTAATGCGGTTGGTCTTCGTCCTGACGTTTGCTTCAGACAAACCCAGTATCTCGGCTATTTCCTTGCCGCTTTTTTCTTCCAGGTAAAGCAGCATCAGGGCCCTGTCCAGCTCCTTTAGCTCGTTAATAAACTGTTGCAGGAGGTTAATTTGTGTTTCGGGTGATGCCTCTGCTTCCTCGCTAAAATCCATCATACTTTCAGCCAAAGGGACTATCACATCATTCTTCTTTTTTTCTTTCCGATAGGAGCTGATAGCCACATTGAGCGACACCCGGTACATCCAGGTAGATAGTTTACTGCGGTCATCAAAACTGGGAAAGGCCCGCCAAAGCTGAAAGATGATTTCCTGCACCAGGTCCTTTTTATCATTTTCATCCTTCTTGAACGAATTGGCGATCTTGTAAATGATCCCTTTGTTCTGTTCAATTACGGTTAAAAATATTTCCTCTTGTTGATTACTCATTTAATATCTACGATGATTGTGTTGTACCAATTATTCGCACGGGGGAGTAAAATGTTACAGTTTTTTACCTTTTTTTAAATAGAGAGCCGGTGCGGAGAGTCAGTATCAGAATCGTGAGCCGGACTCTAAGGTACACACTCTGGATTTTATCTCTGGAACCTGGCGCTCGGCTTTGTCTTCGAAACCGGGCTCTCAACTCTGTCTCTCGATTCTGTTTCCGGTTCTCCGTTCTATCTCTAAATTTTTTTAAAACAGAGTCAGGGTAAAGTTCATGGGGCGTGTCATAGCTCCAAATACACGATAAATCATATAGACATGAACTTTTACACTAACAATGACAGCCTCTTATTAACTATTTTAAAAATATGGACATTTCTTTTAATAGTATTAGTAGGCACCAATGCCCAGGCACAGGATCATGACCGGGCACGCACCAATGTGGGTTTAGTTTACCCGCTCAGCAGCAACTGGACAAATGCTCCTCGTGATACCAATAGTTTTTCGTTAAACCTTATTGCCGGAGTATCAGCCGCCGAACGCGGGGTTACCATTGCCGGATTTTCCAATATTATCCATAAGGATGCGCGTGGTTTCCAGATAGCCGGATTTTCAAACCATGTAGGCAAAAATGCAGATGGTACTATGGTAGCCGGATTTTTAAACACTTATGGCGGTGGCCACGGTGTGGCCGTGGCTGGCTTTGCTAACATAGCAGCTAGCAGCAGTGGTGCCCAGATAGCCGGCTTTTTGAATAAAGGCGGTAATGTTTCAACCTTGCAACTGGCTGGTTTTATGAATATAGCCCGTGATAATAAAGGTACACAGATTGCCGGTTTTATGAATGTAGCTAAAAAATCAAAAGGTACACAAATAGGCTTTATCAACATTGCCGATAGTGCAGGTACACAAATAGGTATTGTAAACGTCGCCAAAAACGGCGAAAAAAGCCTTGGCGCTACCTTCGATCAAAATCAAACCGCGTTGTTAACCTTCCGCTCTGGTGGTAAAGTGTTTTATGGTATTGTGGGTATTGGTTATAATTTCAAGAATAAAAAGCAAAAGTATGCTTACGAGGCCGGTTTTGGCGCGCATGTGTTAACCATCCAGTCGTTCCGCCTGAATACAGAATTAGTTAATGATGGATTGGAAAGCTTTAAAGGCGGCGACGAATATTGGAGATCAACGTTCAGGCTGATGCCATCATTCCGGATAGCGAATAAGGTGGAGATATTCGCTGGGCCATCTATCAATTATGTGAATACCAATACAGAAGAGGGCAGGGAGATGACCAAAAAATACATTAACAGTTGGACACGCCATGATGGCCGCGACCTGTATGGATTCTATCTCGGTTATACAGCCGGTATACAGGTGGCCTTGTAGACGATACAAAAAGAAAGGTGTCATGCTGAGCTCCGTCGAAGGGTAGAGCGCAGAGGCCACACCACCATGCTTCGACTTAGCTCAGCATGACACCCTCTTTTAGTATAAATCAAATTTTTTTCAAAACACAGTCAGGGTAAAGTCTACCGGGCGTGTCATACTACCAAATAACACAATAAATAGAAATGATCACAAACAAAAACCCAAAAATGAAAGCAATTAAATTATTTGCAACAGCAGCTATCCTGGTTACTTTAGGGATAGGCTCTGCAAAAGCGCAGTCGTCATCACCAGATCTTGAATTTGGTATCAAGGCAGGTGTTAACTTTTCTACCTTAAAAACAGGCCTGAGCGCTATTAACGATAAATCGGGCAAAATAGGTTTTAACGCAGGTGTATTTGCCAGGGCCGGACAAACCATATATTTTCAGCCGGAGATAAACTATGTAACCTTCAGCGATAAATACCGCTTCAATTCAAACTCCTATGAAGCTAAATTCAGGCAATTGAACGTACCTTTAATGGTAGGTTACAAGATTGTGAACACTGCCGATCTGAACTTCAGGGTATCTGCTGGTCCGGATCTGTACTATAACCTTAAAACACCAATTGCTCCGGAAGGCTTTAAGTACAAAAAATTTAGCGCCGGGGGTGTACTAGATGCTGGTGTTGATATTGGCAGCTTAACTTTTGATGCCCGCTACAGTTTAGGCTTAAGCAAGGTTAATAAAGATTTGGGTCAAAAGGTCAATATCTTTAGCCTGGGAGTTGGCTTTAAATTTCAATAATTAAAATAAGAGTCAGGAATCAAGAGACAAGAATCAAGATTCGGGAAACAAGAAAAGCAATAGCAAATTAATTTACTTTTATCTTAGCTCTTGATTCTTGACTCTTATATCTTGATTCTCAATAATACCTAATAGCCAATAATGGATAATAAGGAGATGACGGCCGAATTGATCAATGAAAATGAAGCCGTTTTTGAGCAGCTGTTCAAAAAACACTTTAGGGAACTCCACGCGTATGCTTTCTCGTTACTGAAGGACTGGGATGTGGCGGAAGAAATTGTGCAATCGCTGTTCCTTAAACTCTGGGAAAAAAACGAATGGTCGCATATACAAACATCCATCAAATCGTACCTGTACAAATCGGTATATCATGACAGCCTGAATTATATCAGGCGGCAAAAAGTTCAATTAAAATATCAAACCTCAACAGCGTATGCCATGAAGAACGATACAGATGATGCGGCTGGCAAACTAAAAATGAGCGAACTGGAGCAGCATTTAAGCCGGGCCCTGGGTAAACTGCCAGAAAAGTGCCGGGCTATATTTCAGCTGAGCAGGTTCCAGGAATTAAAATACCAGGAAATAGCTACCCAGCTGGATATATCTATAAAAACGGTAGAAACCCACATGGGCAAAGCGCTGCGGATATTAAGAAAAGAAATGAAAGAGTTTTTACCACTAATTGCATTAATGCTATTTAATATGTTTAGATCATGAAACAGGATATGAGCGAAGATATACTGATCAAATATATTTTGGGGGAGGCTAGCACTGGCGAAAGGCAGGAAATTGAAACCTGGAAAAGAGACAGCGACGCTAACGCCAAAAAATTTGAAGAGGTAAAAATTATCCTGGAAACCAGTAAGCGTTTGGCGCAGGCTAGTCCACTGGGTGAGGCCGAGGCCTGGGAGAAATTTAAGGAGAAAAGAGCTGCCCCTAAGAGAGAACCGGCCAAAGTGGTTCCGATGAGGAGGAATACCAATTGGCTACAGATAGCTGCGGCAGCAGTATTAGTACTAGGCGGCGGATGGATAGGTTATTATCTGTACCAGCAAAATGCCGCTACGCAGGTGGTGAACATCCAGGCCAAAAACCAGGTACGGGTAGATACCTTGCCCGATGGTTCGGTGGTACATCTGAACAAAAACTCGGGTATAAGCTATGTGGGTACTTTTAAATCAAAGCGTGAGATAACGCTTACGGGCGAGGCTTTTTTTGATGTGAAGCATAATGAGGCAGCCCCCTTTACTGTGCATGTGAATGATGTGACCATTAAAGATGTAGGCACAGCCTTTAACGTAAAAAGCAAGGAACACAACACCCAGATCATTGTAGAGAGTGGAATTGTACAGGTAACCCGAAGTAATAATGCGGTAAGGTTAAACCGTAATGAAATGGTGAGCATCAATCCGGAAGATAAACAGTTGAAGGTTGAAAAAAGCACTGACAACCTGTATGGCTATTATAAAGAGTCTGTCTTTAACGCCAATGCAGTACCTCTATCACGTTTGATCGATGTATTGAATCAGGCTTACAACGCGAATATCAAAATTGAGAACGCCGCCCTGCGTAATATTCCCATCACCATCCCCATCAAATGGACTGATCCCTTGAGCAATGTATTGAATGCCATTAAAGGAACAACCCCTGCTATGAAAATCATAGGAACGGGAAATAATATCATCATTCAATAATAAAAGAGGCTGTATCATCAATCATGATTAGCCTCTTTTTCTTTAATCCGTTCGGATACGCAGTGTTATAAAAGTGGGTTTACATGGTTTACACTTTTTATGGTTAATATTGATTTATATAATTGATAATCAATTAGTTATTTATTTTTTTAAGAAAAATGTGTAAACCCACTTTTTGTATAAATATCACTGCTGGTTCAAACGTCCACGCTTGAACCCATACTTAAGTAAGCGTGGACGCTACCTAAAATAATATCCAGGCGTGGACTCCTGGATTGGCGGACAGCCGACCAAAAAAAGCTGAAGCCCTGTGCGATTCCTTCCCTCGGGAAGGGGAGGAAGGGGTTTATGGAACAGGATAATCATCGCGCGTAGAAACCCCTCCCTGCCATTACATCTACCCAGCGCGCCCCTCCTGTGGGGAGGGAATTAAAAACAATTATCAAGGGCGGTCAATTTGATTTGCGATACAGTCCTCTTTTTACCCCTATTTTTTAACTGTAGAGACGCATCACATGCGTCTCTTTTTTGTTACCAAACAAACTGTAAGCCGCCGGTTACGCCGATACTTACAGTAGTGATGTTATTACCGCTGATATGTTTGCTCAGTTCCCAGCCGTGAATTTGGGCATCATCATTTGGGTCGGAACCGGTAATATCAAACGTTGGGCCTGCAAACAGGCGCAGCAACTTATTCAACTTATAACCCGGTAATAATTTAAAGGATTGGGTTTGGTAGAATTTCTTTTTGGTATCGGTAATGAGTTCAACTGTATACTCGCCGTTTAAGGAGAATTTGGAATGATTGACGATATGCGCGCCAAAACCCAGGTCAAATACATATTTGGATGCGGCATTGCCAAATTTATAACCGGCACCAATCAAACCGTACATGACTCTGCCGCCCGAGCGGAAATCAAGATGGGTGAACAGATTTTCATCGGTACTGATGGCCAGGCTTTTTTCGCCGTTTTTGATAAAGTTTAAGATACCTATGGAATAATCGCTGCTATCGGCAACGTTTACCAAAGCAAACTGGAATCCTTTTACTTTTTTGGCTCTATTGACAAGAGCCGTAAATTGCGAACCGGTTTCGCCCGAACGGTTAAATAAACTGGAGAGTTGTATGCCTTTTAAGGTATCTGACTTATTAAATAAACCGGCAAACTGAATACCTTTAAAGTTATGGGTATGGTTAAATATACCGGCAACCTGAAATCCGCTGGCTTGCTGATCAATATTGCCTATGCCCGCCAGCTGCATACCGCCGGTAAAATTCTGGACCCTGTTAAACAAACCTGCTGCCTGCAAACCCCAGGCATTATGTGATACATTGTTATAGAGACCGGCAATCTGGATTCCCCTGGTGCTACCACCCACAAAATTAAACAGGCCTGCCGCCTGCAAAAATTTCATGTTTTTATGATTGATGTTAAATAAGCCGGCAATTTCAACACCATCTATTCCCGCGGTATAACCACCCAGTAGGTTCCACGAAAAATGATCAATGATCTGGCTGTTATACATGCCGTGCGAACTTACGCCTGGTACCAGCGAAACCTGGTAAGGGCTTGAAGCAAAAAAGTTGCCCAGGTTCATGCCTTGTACCAATTGTTTGGAGCTGATAAAAAAGCGGGCAAAGCGGCTATGCTCCACGCCGTTCCCGGAACCTTCGTCAGGGTAATATTTGTAATTCTTGTTATTGTTATGCTTGGAGTCCACGTTAACTACTGGTAATATATAAAGGGCGGTATCGCGGTAATTCTCCTTGCTTACGCTTAAGGAGAGCGCGCCGCCTGGGTTTTTAAGCCGGAGCTCAAAATAACCCTTGTCATTAGTTAAGGTTGATACCAGCTGGTTCTTTTCATAAACGCTGGCTTGTGGTATAGCCTTTTGTCCCGTAACATCATTTACGTAACCTTTAACTATTCCCAGCTCTTTATCAACCTCGGCAGTGATGTATAATTTGCCGGGCGCATGCCTTAATACAATGTATCCGGGTACTTCTTTAAATTCGTAACTATCACCCAATAATTTATCCAACAGGCTAAAAAGCGTTCCGTGGTAACCCGCGACAGATACCATACTATCGGCCGGGACGGTTTTGTTGTTATAGGCAAAATAAAAATTGCCTTTGCTGGCAATTTTATCCAGTACATTGCCCATACGCTGCTGTTTGATCTCGCCGATAGAGATCTCTTTCATCAGGTTATTCTGAGCATAAAGTTTTGTGCAAAAAAGCGCGGGTATAAAAAGCGCAAGGCCATGGGTGATTAGTTTTTGGTTGATGGTCATTAATTTATAGATGCTTTGTGTGTTATAATACACCTGTTTCATGAGCCGATTTGGGGCTGCATAAAGCAAGGCGCGTATATAACACGCTCAAGGGCTTTTACCCTTACGCTGTTTTTAAATTATTTTAGGTTAGATGGCAGTTTTGCCCGATAGTGACAAAATTATTTATAAACAATGAAAGGACTGATATTTTTCCGAAGAATTAATAAAGATATCGGATTGTAATTATAAAACTCTCAGAGTTTAATGATCACTTTTCCAAGTGATTTTCCGGTTTCCAGGTATTTAAAAGCCTCCCGCGTTTTGCTAAGCGGATAGACAGTATCTATGATAGGTTTAATATTATTTACTTCAACTGCGCTTACCAGGTTTTCAAGATCGACCCGGCTGCCAACTGAGTATCCTTGCAATCTTATATAATTCATGATCAGATTATGGGCGTCAAACTCAAAGTTACCACCTGTTAAAAAACCAATTACAGCTACATAACCGTGTTCCCGGCATGAAAGAATAGATTGGCTGATGGTGCTGCTACCACCTACATCAATGGTAAAGTCTACCCCTTTGCCTCCATTAAGCCTCTTTACTTCTTTGCTCCATTCTTTATGTTTTTTGTAGTTAAAAGTTTCGTGAGCCCCTAAAGCTTTTAATTTATCGAATTTTTTGTCGTCGCCTGTGCTGGCAATTATTTTTACGCCTAATGTGTTAGCTATCTGTAACGCAAATAGAGAAACACTGCCGCTACCTTGTATCAGTACCGTTTGCCCGGCTTTGACATCAGCATTAGAAACTAAATTTGTCCAGGCTGTTAATCCGCTTACCGGTAATGTGGAGGCTTCTTCATCAGTTAAATTTGGGGGCGATGCAACCAGTCCATATTCAGGAACGGCCATGTACTCTGCCAGGGTGCCGGGTATTTGCAGACCTATACGCAAGCTGTTGGCTTCATTGTTTGTTTTACCTGCAAGCCATTTCTGAATAAAATTGATCAGTACTCTGTCGCCGGTTTTCCATTTGGTAACCTCCTTGCCCACCTTTTCAACTATTCCCGCGCCTTCAGAAACCGGGGTATGCGGCAAAGGAAGCTTAGGATCTATGAGGCCATTGATAACCTGCAGATCAAGATACTGCAATGCTGCAGCCGTTATTCGTACCAATACCTCGTTTGGTTTAATAATGGGCAGGGGTATATCAACCAATTCTAAATTATCAACTCCAAAACGCTTTATCTGAATAGTTTTCATGACTGTGGTTTATACTGATATAATACCCAGTTGTGGATATTGTTTTTAAGGGCACATCATCTTAACAGATCGTGTATTTAATTATATCCGTAATTATCATCTTTTATCACCGGGGTAAAGGCAGCCGCCAGGACAGGTGCCGATGAACAAACACTCCGTGATATTGCCGATGTAGCTATTGCATCTTTAAAATAAAAAAGCGGAGCCATTTTAAATGGTCCCGCTTTTTTATGCTTTTTCGTTACTGACTGTTTTAATAGTACCGTTTATTTTGACCTTGACCGGGGCGGTAGGATATGATAATCAATGACCCTGCCATCCTTCCATTTCATCTTAATGGTGTAGTTGCCCTCCTGTATGGGACTAAATCATTTTTTTAAATAACTATCCACACTCCAGTAATAAACAGGGATGGTTGACAATAAAAGAGCCGCGGCACTATCAGCAAATACCGAATAGTTAAAAGGTATTCTTGGGCCAACAAAAATGGCCATACACAAGGCAAAGACCAGGGTAAGCGCGAAGCTGCCCAGCGCGGTCAATTTGGTTTTGTACCCGATAATCAATAAAACACCAAATAAGGCTTCGGCAATGGTAGCGAGAATGGCCATGGCACCCGCTGCTGATTTACCCAAAAATGGAAGCAGGGTATTGGTATAAGTTACAAAATTGGCCCAGTTGCCCCAGGCATTACCGTTTATGCCGGCTTCGCCCAATACACCCAATCTGTCCAATACGGGGAGGATAAAACCAATACCAAGTGCCAGGCGCAAAAATAACTGCGGTACTTTAGTTGTGTTATTCATGATGATAGTATGTTAAGGTGCGGGTAAAGTTAGATAACATTTACACACCCAAAGGCTTTACGTAGTTAGACCTTTAAAATTGACATACTTATGGCAGCAGCTATTGTATTAAACAAATACGGGCCTTTTGGGTCCGTATTTGTTTAAATGTTAGCTTTTTGATTTGACAGTGGGATTTCCACACTTCCAAACAATGGTCACTATCGGAATGATCAGCGTTATCCATGAAAGTATATACCATACACCGGTGCCCAACAAGGCAGCCAGCAATCCAAATATGGTAATAAGTGCTAATATCAAGGGGATGCCCCAAACTTTTCTGTTCATCCTTAATTATTGGTTATCAATGATTCGTTATTTTCTTCGGCCGATAGGCGCAGGAAATATTCTGCGTAAAACTTACGGCGCGTAATCCACAGGTAAACACCGCTGATAAGCACCACAATGGCTATGATATCAAATATGGCCCAGATAATTTTTAAAGGCGTACCTCCATAGTTACCGAAGTGCAGGGGCCTTGATATTTCTATGGAACGGAGATACCAGGGCATTTTCACTACGGCAGTAAGCTTGCCCGAAGGTGCATCTACCAATATAGGATTATATAATTGCGATGTTAAAGGGGTATTACCTTTAGCCCAAAACAGGTAATGAAAAGGGCTGCCATATAGATTGCCCGGATAAACAATACTGGTTATGGTGGCATCGGGCAGGGCTTTTTTTGCGGTTTGATACGCAGCCTGTACCGAACTTAAGTCTTCTGTTTTTGGAACCGGTTTGCCTTTGTACTTATCCAGCATGGCTTTAACATCGGTTATTTGCCATAAGCCAAAGAGCGGGGTGGAAAGTTCATTCAACACACCAGTAAAGCCTACCACCAGTAGCCAGGCTGCGGTGGCAATACCCAGCAGGTTATGCAGATCGAGCCATTTAAGCCGGCGCGAACGTCCCGACCGTATGGTTCCAAAATCGAGCTTTTTCATGAACGGGCCATATAAAACTATGCCCGAGATCATGGATATTACAAAGAATATCCCCATCAAACCCACAAACAGTTCGCCGGGCAATTCCATGAACAGATCGCGGTGTAAGGAAAGCATCACGGCTATAAAATCTGGCGGCCGGCTGTTAAGCGGTGGCTCATCCTTAAGCAGTTTGGCTGTGCGTGCATCAAACTGCATGGAATGGGTTAACTTCACATCCGAGGCATAGGAGGGCAGCATATTCACTACCACCTGCGGCTCGTTGTCATCCACAAAAATATAAGTGATTACATCTTTAGGATAACGATGACGCGCCTGGCTAACAAAGTTATCCAGGTTGGCCGTTGGTGTATTTTTAGGCATTACCGCATACGGCGCATCGGTGCTTAACCATTGCTGTATCTCTTCTTCAAATATGAGCGGCAAGCCGGTAAGGCATAGCAGCAGCAAAAACAGGGTACAGATAAGGCTGGTCCACCGGTGAACCCAAAACCACTTTTTGATATTTTTTAATTGTGTCATATTATAATTTAAAAGCTACCGTAGCGCTAAACCTGCGCGGCATCATCTGGCTTACATAGCTACCCCAGTAAACTTTGTTGGTGAGGTTATCCATTTTCAGGCTCACACGGTAAACGGGTTTATCATAGCTCAGTACCGCGTTTAATACCGTATATGAGGGCATATAAAACTCGCCTCGTGATCTGGACTGTTGGATATAAGCTTTTCCACCATAATTACCGCCAAGACCTAAACCCAATCCTTTCAGATCGGTGTTTAAAAAGTGGTAGCTTAACCACAAGTTAACGGTTTGGGCCGGACCGGTCCATTGATGCAGTCCGTCCACATCGGGGTTGGTATTAATGGTATAGATATTATTATAAGCGTAGCCTGCTATCAGGTTAAAACCTCTAAACGGATTGGCTATCAATTCGGCCTCGAAGCCTTTGCTTAACTGGCCGCCATCCTGAACCTGGTAAGCCGAACGACCTGGTGTAAAATCATTATGGATCACATCGCTTACTTTGATGTGGTAATAGCTCAGGGTACTGTTCAGCTTGCCATCAAACAGATCCAGTTTTACACCGCCTTCCCATTGATTGGCCTGGCTCGGTTTAAAGGACGAAAAGTTGCCATCAGGCTGACGCGTTGGGGCATTATTGCTAAAACCATTCATATAATTACCAAACAGTGATACATGATTAGGTACAATCTGGTATACCAGGCCCAGTTTTGGGGAAAAAGCAGTTTGGTTAAACTTTCCGGTTGTAGTATCCTGGTTAATGTTTTTATTACCGTTGTTTACAAAATGGTCAATACGTAAGCTGGCCATAACTAATAAATTATCGGTTAGGTTTAATACATCCGACACATAGGCACTGTAAGTGCTTTGGCTGGTTGCGCTTTTGTTATATGGTTGTTTAGAAAGCGCCGCATCCAGCGATGTTTTGGTCAGCTCATTATACCGGGGATCTTTTCCCTGTATGCGTACCCGGTCAAAACCATATAATGTAAGCGATGAACTGGTGGATGTACCGGCAAAATAATCCAACCCGATCACGACCCTGTTCCGGAGTTGGCCTATTTTAAAATCTCCGTTAAAATTTTGCTGTACCTCGGTATAGTTATAGGTGGTATGTTCATAGGCTGGATTGCGTACTACTACGCTGTCGCCCTGAATGCTGTTATAGCTCCAGTAACCCTCTACACTGGAGTTGGTATGCGAAAAAGAGGATTGTGAGGTCCAGCTATCCGATAGTTTATAATTTACCTGTCCGTAAACGCTTACCGATGGGGTGGTTTCATACAAGTCATTGCTGCTATATGATTTTGTCCAGTCGATACCCAGGTCACGTGGATTGGTTTTGGTGAACGATGCCTCCGGGAACAAACGATTAAAATCATTTGCTTTTTGGGTATAGATCTCGGCATCTAATGATACAGAAAGACGATCGTTTACCTTGTAGAGTAATGAAGGGGCCACAAAAAAGCGCCTGGTAAAACCGGCATCCTGAAAACTGCCTTCATCGTCATAAGCCACATTGGTGCGTAAAAACAAACCTTTGGTCTGGTTTAAAGGAGTGTTTATATCGGCAGTTACCCTGCTTAAGCCAAAGCCACCTACGGTGTAGGCTATTTCGCCGCCAAAGGTTTCAAATGGTTTTTTGGTTACCCGGTTCAATAAACCACCAAAAGAGGTTAAGCTGCTGCCAAATAAAGTAGCCGAAGGCCCTTTTAGTACTTCAATACGCTCGATGTTAGCTACTTCAATGCTGTTGGGCTTATTATCCTGCAAGCCATTACGGAGATAACTGGTGGTGAAAAAGCCGCGCAGGTTAAAGGAGTTTGAGCCATTAACTAAGGCCTGACTTACCCCGGTAACGTTCTTTAATACATCGTTATAACTAACAATTACCTGGTCCTGTAATAATTCTTTAGGCACCACATTGTATACCTGTGGATTCTCCAGGTTTTTCAAAGGCATTTTGGCTACGTAACCGGTTTCCTTTTTTGCAAACTTGTTATAGCCAGAAGTAATCACAACTTCCTGCAAGGCCTGGTTGTCTTCGTTGAGTGTAAAATCAGCGGTAACTGACTCACCTGCTTTAATAACAACTGTTTTGCTTTGTGCAACAAAACCTACATGTTTTACAAGCAGAGTATAAGTGCCCGGTTTAATGTTTGAAATTTCATAAGATCCATTATCATTGGTATGTGCGCCCTTGGTGCTACCTTTTATAGTAATGCTCACTAATGCCTCTGGTTTTGCCCCGGCCGTAGTTGCTGTACCTTTAACAGACCCCGTTTGCGCCTGCGCAAAAGAGGGTAAGCAGAATAAAAGGAATAAAAAGGCGAGGACACATCTGTAAAGTACATGGCGACTTGCTATGATAGGATTAGATGTAAAACGGAACTGCGATATAAAATTCATGGTTGGTGCAAATGCTTTGTTAAGGGCGATTAAAATTTGAACGCGATGCTACCAGAAATGCTCCTTAATTGCTGTGGGTTTACGGTGTACCAGCCAATCCAATATTTTTTATTGGCGAGGTTATTTACTGCGGCTGTCAGGCGGAATTTGCCGGCATCATAAAACACGCTGCTATTTAACACGGTGTATTCCGGAACATAAAACTGACCAGAACTTTTGCTGCTCACAACCAGACTTTTGCCCGAATAATTACCTCCGAAGCCAAAACCCAATCCTTTCGCCGATCCTTTTGTAATACGGTAGCTTAACCACAGATTTGCCATATCTTCAGGGCCCGAGCTGTTTGGCCTTAATCCATTCACGTCATCATCGGCATTGGTGTATTTGCTGTTATTATGGGCGTAGCCTGCCACGATATTGAAGCCGGTAAACGGATTGGCAATAATCTCAGCCTCTAAACCTTTACTTAGCTGCGTACCGTTTTGTACGGAGAAGTTAGGATGATCGATATCTGAACGTACAATGTCCTTCACTTTAATATCGTAATAGCTTATCGTTCCGCTTAGCTTTCCGTCAAAAGCATTCAGCTTAACACCACCTTCCAGTTGATTGGCTTGCTCTGGTTTGAAAGAATGCCCCGCATAATCAGTTCCGGTCTTGTTGGTAAAACCGTTTTGAAAATTACCAAACAGAGATACTTTGTCTTTAAATACCTGGTAAACCACCCCAAATTTTGGTGATAAGGCAGTTTGTTTAAAGCCGCCGCTGGTTGTGCCACTAGTTGGGTTGTAATTGCCCGCATTGTCAAAATGGTCTATTCTCAATGCTGCATTAACAATCAACTGATCGGTGATATTAACAACGTCTGATATGTAGGCGCTGGTTATATATTGTTTATTGGATATAATGTAGGGGTTTTTAGACGCAGGGCTGTTGGCATAGGCCGAATCTACTTTAGCCTTGTTAAAATTTAAGTAATTAGGAATATTGCCTGTCGAGTTGATCACATCAAACAAATCATCGGCAGTTTGCCCACCTGCTGTGCCCGAAAACTCATGGTAAACCACATTGGCATTGTAATTATAATAATCTATACCAGCCACAACCCGGTTTTTTACCGTTCCGATATTGAATTTGCCTACAAAATTTTGTTGAATATCAAGCGTGCGGTCATACCCGTCTATAGTCCAAACGTTACGTGCAATCTGCTTGTTGCCAGCTAAAAGGTAGAAGTATGGCATTGGGCCATATGAATTGGTATTGACTACCGAGATATTGGTTTGCGAGGTCCAATTGTCAGATAGCTTATAATTCATCTGGCCTACAAAATTAAGGTTCGATGATCTGAGCACCAGGTCATTGCTGATATAGGCGCGGTTATAATCTAAATTGAGCTTATCTGCACTGTTAACACCTAGCTGAGGTACGGTGGCATAGAAGAAGAAAGTGGTTGGTGTAGTCCCTTCCGATTTATACAGTTCCGCATCAAATGAAAAAGATAACCGCTCATTCACTTTATAAGTAAGGCTCGGTGCAACAAATATACTGTTATGAAAACCGGCATCCTGCCATGTCTTTTGCGTATTCAATGAGGTATTGATGCGAAACAGAAGGTTTTTAGCAGAATCGAGCGGTGTATTAACGTCTGCCAAAAGACGATTAAAGCCATAACTTCCGCCGCTATAAGCAATTTCGCCGCCAACATGGTCATAGGGTTTTTTGGTAACACGGTTAATCAATCCGCCGTATGATGTTACTGCGCTACCGAATAAGGTAGCCGAGGGGCCTTTAAGCACTTCAATACTTTCAATATTTGCGGCATCTATCGTAGTACTTACATTACTGGGTAAGCCGTTTCGTAGAGAAGTATTCAACTGGAAGCCCCGCAGTGCAAAAGAACTACCATTACCAAATCCAGATCTGTCTGTTGCTGCCCAAAGCCGGTTAATACCAGGCACGTTTCTTAAAGCGTCGTCCATAGAAAAAGCAGACTGTTCTGTCATCAGAGCGCTTGTTACGGTTGAATATACCTGAGCATTTTCCAGGTTATTTAAAGGCATTTTAGCCGCATCACTGCTTTTGGGTGCTGAAAAACGATTTGCTTTTTTACTGCTTACCACTACCTCATGTAATTGCTGACTGCTTTCCTGAAGCGTAAAATCTAACTGGAGGGTTTCACCAGCATTTACGACCACTTGCTTGGTTTGTGTGGATAGACCAATAAGGCGTGCAACCAAACTATAAGTGCCTGGATGGATATTTTTTAGTTCGTAATGTCCGTTCAGATCAACCATGGTGCCATGGGTAAGCCCTTTTAACGAAATAGACACAGAAGCTGCTGGTTTTCCGTCGGCAGTTTGTACGGTTCCGGTAATGGTGCCGGTAGAGGCCGACTGCCCGTAGCACCAATGAGTAGTAGCTAACAGAATAATCAAGCTTAAGAATTTTATGGTTGCTCCGCGATAAAGAGATAGGCTCTTCTTAGCTTGTGTGGAGTTAAAACGTAAAACGGGGGGGTAAAAAAAATGCATAGTTGGTTTAAATAATTAAATGATTAAAGGACCGGTTAAAATTCAGAGCCTGAAATTTTGCAGGCAGGCTCCGGAGTTGTTTGTGATCAGAGAGATCAGGAATAAAAGAGGTGTAGATACAGGAAGATAGGCGTGTGTTAACCTAACCATGACTATAATGTATTATGGAATCTGTACCTCTTGTTATTTCCCTGGTGATAATCACGCCGCAAAATAAATTCTTATTTAGATTAAATCCAAATAAAAATAGCAATAAAATGACATTGTCATATTCTTCAATTAAAACAGGTATAAGAGCGATCATTATTTTCGCATCAGGCAATTAATTAATATATGATTAACCCGGAGATAGCATTACCTGCTTAGATTTGCCCCGGAATTAAAAGAAACTATAATTTATTTATGGTAATAGTAGAGCGCTGGATGGCAGCACGCTGAAGGTTCGAATCCTTCCTCTACGTCTGAACCCAATTTAACTGGTTATGAATTATCCTTTAATCGCACTGATCATTCTATTAGCGCTTGGAATTATTGGCTTACTGGCCTGGAAAAATCAGAAGGATAAGAAAAAGATAGAGAAGGAAATGAATCGTTCTGAGAACAGGCCCACAAAACATAACGAAAATAATCCCAACGCTTAAACGATATCCGGATCTTTCCGGGTTAATACCCTCGTAGTATTGAATTGTTATTTCAATGTTTCCTTAATGTAATCTAGTGGTTTGTTAACATTAAGGTTACATTAAAATGTTTTCTTTGTTTGCTATTCCAGATAGCGAGTTAATGCCCTGTTTAATACTATGATCACCCATTCAATTTTAATGTATGGTTAGCATTTATGCCCGGCCCTCGCAATTCATGTTGGTTCTGTTTGGGCTTTTGTTATGTTTAAACATGGCCGCCCGTGCCCAATCAGAAAAAAGCGCCCAGTTTCAGCAATTACAATCATTAGGGCAACCGCATCCAGATTCGGCACTTATTATACTTAAAAAAGCGCATGCCAAAGCCATTCAGGATAATGATAGCATGGCGGCAGGCCGGATTTTGCAGCAAATGGGACAGATTTGCTTTAACCAGGGGCACTACGCCCAGGCCCTGGATTTTTATTTACATGCCGATAAAATATTCGCGCAGGAAAACAACAAAGACCTGCTGGCGGAGAATATGGGCAAAATGGGGATCCTGTATTATTATAACAAGCAATCGGATAAAGCATTCCAGCTATACAATAAAGCACTGGCGCTTTATACGTCTACCGGCAATAAAAAGGGACAGGCAGAAATATTTGGCGCTATAGGGCACCTGTACGAGAAACATCATCAATACGACAGTTCTTTTTATTACCAGCATTTGGCCCTACGTACCTATAACCAGATTGGGGACAATTACGGGCAGGCAAAAATATACGAAAACCTGGGCAGTATCCACGAGGATCTGGCCAATTACGATTCATCTTACACCTGCTTTAAAAAATCGCTGGAGATTTACCGGCAACACCATGACGAGGTGGCCAGTATTGAGGTGATCAATAACATCGGTGATATTTTGCGAAAAACGGGCAAATATGCACAGGGAATTGAGCAATCGCGCCTGGCTTATACCTTGTCTGTAAAAAACAATAACCTTTATCAGCTTGCTGCCGCCTGCCGTGACCTCGGCAAGGGCTATCAATTGCTTCACCAAATGGATAGTGCCTATCATTACCTTGAACTGAGCCGTAAGTATTCGCTCGAAGTATATTCCAGGGAGAGTCTCAAGCAAACCTCTTTTTTGCAGGTGTTGTATGATATGGATAAGAAGAGTGATGAAATTGTAAGGCTCAATAATATCCGCAAAATAAACCAGATAGTTACCATTGCTATTGTCACTATTGTACTGCTGCTGATTGTTTTGGGATTGGTAACATTTAGCCGCCAACGGTTAAAGATAAGGGATCAGCGCGTTTTGGCTGAACAAAACAAGTCGATATTTGAAGCCCAGCATGAGTTGATGCAACTGGAATTAAAAAATAAGCAGCTGGAAGAGGAGAGCCTGAAACAGCAGTTGGAGCTTAAAAGCCAGGAGCTATCAACACATACATTAAACCTGATCAAAAATAACCAGCTACTGGAAAACATGCGTAATACCCTGCAGGATATGGTGAAGGAAGATAAGCGCGATCAGAAAAAACAAATGCAGCAGATTATCCAGCAAATAAACCAAAGCTTTAACCACGAGCAGCAGTGGAAAGAGTTTACGCTTGCTTTTGAACAGGTACACCAACGGTTTTTCGATAAACTGAAACTGCACAGCAGCGAGCTTACATCAACGGATATGAGGTTGATTGCATTGCTTAAAGTAAATATGGACTCCAAAGATATTGCAGGTTTATTGGGCATCTCCATCGATAGCCTGCGTGTTGCCCGCTACCGTCTGCGCAAAAAACTCAACCTTGAACAGGGCGATAACCTATCCACCTTTATACAAGCTTTATAGGGGGCGGTGAGTGGTGAGTGAAATTAGGGGAAACAGGATAGAATAAAAATCCAGGGAGTTAATTCTAAAAATCGTGGTTCAAATAATCCTCATTTGTCATTCTGAACGGAGTGAAGAATCTGTTCTACAATATGCAAAGCTCGTGAATAGATTCTTCGTTCCTCAGAATGACAAATTGTTCGTTAACTACTCACCACTCATTACTCTCTACAAGGCTTAATAATTGCTTAATGTAACGGTAAAGTAATGATAATGGAGGTTTTTTAAGTTGTTATATGATTGTTAATTAGTGTATTATGATTTCTTGTTGCTGTTGCATATATGCTGCTTGTAACGCTGTTTCCTTTTTGTAACGGCAAATATTCATCAGCAAAGAGATGGTTTAAACACCTTTGCCCCGTCAAAAAAATCAAACACAATTGTATCAATCGTTCACAAAAATGAATAAATATTTACAGACCTTATTATTCCTGCTGTTATGCGTTACCGCAGCGAACGCGACAAAACTAAAGGGCCATGTTTATGACCGTAAAACCGGCGAACCCATGGTAGGGGCCACCGTTAGTCTGGATAAAACTAATAAAGCAACTACCACCGGCCTGGATGGCTCATTCGAATTAAAAGATGTGCCAAAAGGTACATTCAATCTCCGGGTTTCCTATGTCATGTATCAAACAGTGATACAAGAGTTGGAGATAACCAAAGAGGATAACCCTCATCTGAAAATTTACCTCGAAGAAGCCGGAAAGGCGCTGCAGGAGGTAACCATATCCACCAAAAAGAATGCGGCTTCCGAAAACACCGCCAGAAGGC
This sequence comes from Mucilaginibacter lappiensis, assembly GCF_900155965.1. GTDB lineage: Bacteria > Bacteroidota > Bacteroidia > Sphingobacteriales > Sphingobacteriaceae > Mucilaginibacter > Mucilaginibacter lappiensis. The sequence continues at coordinate 89,791 of NZ_FTMG01000019.1, read as the reverse complement.
TGGAACAACAGTCGACCCAGGTAATGAACGTAGTATCGGGGAGAGCCATTGAAATATCTCCCGACTTGACCGTAGCCAATGTTATTGCTCGTGTATCCGGTGTATCGGTTGAGCGCAATAGCAACGGCGATGGGCAGTACGCCATTTTGCGCGGCATGGACAAACGCTATAATTATACCCTGGTTAACGGGGTGAAGATCCCGAGCCCGGATAATAAATACCGCTACGTTCCGCTTGATATTTTCCCAGCAGATCTGCTGGATCGCCTGGAGGTATACAAAACCCTGACACCCAATATGGAAGGCGACGCGGTTGGCGGTGCCGTTAACATGGTGATGAAAGACGCTCCCGATCGCCTTCAGATAAACGCCAATATAGCCGGTGGTTATAGCCAACTATTTATTGACCGTAAGTTTATGAGCTACGATTACTCTGGTATCAATTACAAATCCCCTTCGGAAATAAATGGTAAAGCTTACCAGGCTACCCAAAACGATTTTTCGAAAGGTACTTTAAACTACGCTTTAAAGCATCCGGCGCCGAATGTAGTAGGCAGCCTGACCTTAGGACAGCGCTTTTTTGATAATAAATTAGGTGTGCTTGTTGCCGGTAGCTATCAGAACACTTACCGGGGTAGCAACAGTATATTCTATAGTTCAAAAGTTGTTCCGACGGCTCAGTACGCCGCTGTTACCAGCAAGAGCGACAGGGAATATTCGGAACAGCAAAAACGTTATGGCTTATTCTCTAAAGTTGATTATGTGATGGATAAGCGTAATAAGTTGAGCTTGTTTAATACCTATGTTAACCTGACTAACATACAGGTTAGGGATGAGGTTTCAACCAACTTTTCGACCGATTATGACCCTGATAAAGGGAATGCGCAATTGGGTTATTCTACACGTAGCCGTTTAACCAAACAGCAAATTTATAATGGTATGCTGCGGGGCGATCATCAATTGTTTAATGATAAATTAAAAGTGCAATGGTCGGCAGTTTACTCATCGGCAGAAAACGAAGTTCCTGATAATACCACCATCAGTCTGAATGGCGTGCGCGAAAATTTTGTAGACAGGCGCACATTGCTTACCAACGGCACGCCGCTTACCCATCGTTGGGAACGTAATACCGATGAGGATAAAGCTGGCTACCTCGACCTTACTTATACCACGCCGGTTGCAGGTGTAAATGTCGATTTCTCTGCAGGTGGTTTATATCGCGATAAGGAACGCAGCAGTTTCTATAATAACTACGCGCTTACGCCGGTTAACCCCGGAGCAGTATATGGTACCGATTTTCAGAATTATACCGATCTGTCTTTTACGGTAACCAACCCCGGTGGTGCTGTAAATAATCCTTTAACTTATGATGCTTCTGAAAAAATAGGAGCAGGGTATGGTATGTTCAAATTCACTACCAAAGCAGTACAGGTTGTTGGTGGTGCACGTGTAGAACATACCGATCAGGGTTATCGTATGCTTTTCCCGGCCGGCGAAACCCGCCCTACAGGGAATCAAATATATACTGATGTGTTACCAAGCTTAACCATCAAGTACTTTTTAACAGATAAGCAGCAGCTGCATGCTTCTTATTTCAGGTCGCTTAACCGCCCCGGGTTTTACGAGATAGTGCCGAGCAAAGTGGTTAATGAGGAATACCAGGAACGCGGTAACCCCGATCTGAAACGCGCCATTGCCGATAACTACGATTTAAGATATGAGCTTTTCCCGGATGCAGGAACGCAGTTACTGGCAGGTGCTTTTTATAAAAACATCAAAAACCCAATCGAGTATATTTTCCAGGCCGATGCTACCCGCGGGCAGGATACTTACTATACGCCGGGTAATTTTGGTACAGCACATAACTATGGTTTGGAGCTGGATTTCATTAAGTTCTTTAACAAGATTGGTGTAAAGGCCAATTACACTTATACCCACTCCCGTATCACTACACCAAAGGATACCTATGTAACCGATGCTAATGGCGATACCCGTAAAATATCAGTGAACCAATCGCGCCCGCTTTATGGCCAATCTGAGCATATCGCTAATGTTTCCCTGTTGTATAAGGATACCAAAAAAGGCTGGGATGCGCAGATTGCAGGTGCTTATACCGGTCCCCGTATCAACACGGTATCGCAGTTCCTGAATAACGACCTGTGGCAGCAAGGTTTTATACAGATGGATGTCTCGGCCGAAAAACGGTTTAAAAACGGGTTGAGCGTATTTGTTAAAGGCGGTAATCTGCTTAACACGCCAAGCAAGCTGTTCATCAAAGGAACCAATCCGGCCAATGCAGCCCTGAAGGACGACAACATCGAATCTAACGGACATACGCTGATCCGCAGTGATTATTACAAACAAACATACCTGATAGGTGTGCGCTATAAACTTTAAAAAATGTCAATCATTTTAATCAAAAATAGGATGAACTTAAAACCAATATTTACAGCACTGCTGGTATCGGCCGTAGCCATTAGTGGTTGCAGAAAAGCCAATCTGGATGTGGATACGAGCTCCGGCAACGGATCGGCCAGCGGCGAAGTTTCAGGTGTTTGGGCCAAAGGCAGCACCCAGATCATCAAGGGCGATATTATTATCCCGGCAGGCAAATCATTAACCATTGAGGAAGGTGTTACCGTATTGATGGATACCGTTGCCAAACCAGAATTTATCGTAAAAGGTAATCTGTACTCGATGGGTACAGCCGAGAATCCAGTTAGGATCACTGTAGCCGAACAATACCGTACCGATGCCAAAAAATTCGGAAAGATGTGGGGTGGTATACTCGCGGCCCCAAGCTGTGCAGAACTGGTGCTAGATCATACCATTTTGGAGTATGGTGGTAATACCACATCAGATGCGTCAACCTCGGTAAAACAAGGCTTGTATAAAGCTGTTGCAGGCGAAAACTTACCGGCCCTATGGTTCTCGAACGTTAACGGTAAGCTTATCGTGGTTAACTCGATTGTTCGTAACTTCCAGGAGGATTGTACTTATATTGAAGGCGGTAAGATCATTTTTGCCAACAATACTTTTTATACAACCGGGGTAACCGGGGGCGAGGCGATGAATTTTAAATCGGGCTGTTTGGCCGATGTGGGTTTTAACCTGGTTTATAGTGCCAATACCAATGCCCTTAAGTTATCAAACTCAGGCGATCGTAACCCGCAGGCTTATATTATTGCCTATAACAATACCATGGTGAATACCGGCTGGCGCAGACCGTCAGCCAAAGGGGGTTCTATCTGGCTGGAAAATAACGTACATGCCGATATTTATAACAACCTGTTTGCCAATACCCGTTTTGGTATCAAAAGAGATACTAAATCAACCGAAGATAAACGTACGGTGATCGGCAATAACCTTTATTATGGGTATGATCAAACCACGGTAAATCAGTTTCAGCCATCAAAAGATATTGTTGCAGGTGTGAACGATATTATCAGTACCAAAGCGGGTGACAACGACCCTAAATTTGTGAATTACCCGGAATCAACCCCGGTACTTAACGCGGTATTTAATACCGCCTGGGATTTTCATTTGCAAAGCGGTTCACCGGCTTTAAATCATGGTAAAACCGACTTTACCCGCCACCATGCTGCAGGTATTACGGTAAATGGGGTAACCTACGTATCGCCAGATCCGGCAACTTACATCGGCGCATTCGGAACAAAATAAACAAACAGAAAAATCTACAGCCCCTGCTTATGCAGGGCATTTTTTAATATAATTAATGAACAAACTAAACACTTTTTTATGGGCATCACTGGGCATCGTGTTGTTTAACACCGCTTATGGCCAGAGCCAGGTACGTGATCACAAGGGAAATATGATGCCTGCAGTTTCCCCGCAAGCTATTAAGCCTGTTATTATTACCGAACCTGTTTTGTTTGATACCGACGATCCGGCAATATGGATAAACCCGGTCGATGCTTCCAAAAGCCTCGTCATAGGAACCGATAAAAATAGCGAAGGGGCACTTTATGTATTTGACCTGCAAGGAAAAGTTGTTAAGGATAAAGTGGTACGTGGTTTAAAACGACCCAATAATGTCGATCTGGCTTACGGCCTGATGTTAGGTGGCAAGCCTACCGATATTGTTATTACTACCGAACGTATGACCCATAAGTTGAGGATATTTTCCATGCCGGATATGAAGCCGGTAGATAATGGTGGCATTGACGCATTTGTTGGCGAAACAGGTTTTGAATACCGCGACTTGATGGGTATATCTATTTATACTTCAAAAGCAGGTAAGATGTACGCCATAGCCGGTCGTAAAAATGGGCCGAAAGATGGCAGTTACCTGTGGCAGTATTTGTTGGAAGACGATGGCACCGGAAATGTTAAAGCCACCCTGGTACGCAAGTTTGGCAAATACAGCGGTAAAAAAGAGATAGAAGCCATTGCAGTGGATAATGAACTGGGCTATATTTACTATTCCGACGAGCAGGTTGGTGTGCGCCAGTACTATGCCGATCCGGAGAAAGGGGATAAAGAACTGGCCATGTTTGGTACATCAGGTTTTGAGGCTGATCATGAAGGGATCTCTATTTACAAACTGACAGACAAAACAGGTTATATCCTGGTATCTGACCAGGGAGCCAACCGTTTCCAGATCTTTAGCCGCGAGGGAACAAAAGCCAATCCTTTTGAACATAAGCTGGTGAAAATTGCTGATGTAGCAGCCCAGCAAAGTGATGGTTCAGATGTTGTAGCTACACCGCTTAATGCTACGTTTAAACACGGTATTTTTGTGGTGATGAGCAATGACAAAACGTTTCATTACTATCGTTGGGAAGACATTGCAGGTAAAGAATTAAAAATTAAATAAAAAGTTAAGTAACTGATTATTAAATCAATTATCAACAATAAAAAGGTCGTTTTGAGATTTCTCAGTGCGACCTTTTGCTTTGCCTATACCGTTGATAAGCGTTTAAACTCATAAATAAATTGCTAAAAATATTAGTATTTTATTAAAATTTAATTTAGGTTTGTATCTCAGAATCGCGACCAGTATCTGGCTTTTCTGATAGCTATAAAAACACACTAATGAAAATTGAAGATAAGATATACGGTAATTTTGAGGTGGGACCAGTGTTGGAAGAGCTTATCTTGTCGGCACCTGTGCAGCGGTTGAAGAACGTTCACCAGGGTGGGGCAATATTCCTGGTAAACCCGGCTTTAAACCAAACCCGCTATGCGCATTCTATCGGCGTACTTTACCTGGTAAAGCATTTTGGCGGAGGGATTGAAGAACAAATAGCTGCTTTACTGCACGATGTTTCGCATACCGCTTTTTCGCACGTAGCTGATTATGTGTTTGAAAATATTAAGGAAGATTATCACGAAACCATATTTGATGAGGTGATCAATCGCTCAGAAATTCCTGTCATCCTCAAAAAATACGGGTTTGATAGCACCACTTTATTTAAACAGGCTCATACTATTTTGGAGCAGCCACTCCCCGGGCTTTGTGCCGACCGGGTTGACTATACTTTGAGAGACTTATACCAGGCTGGCTTTATCGGACTAACCGAAATCCGGAACTTTATCAGTGAACTCACCATTCAGGATGGTTGCATGGTGGTCAGGTCTGAAGCGGCAGGCGACTGGATCAAAAATCAGTTCCGGCGTTTAAATGAGGCTTATTTTAAAAAGCCGGAGCATGTATACGCCAACCTGAAACTGGCCGAACTTATTAAAGACGCTTTGACCGAAGGGCTACTTCAAAAAAATGATCTTTTACGGGATGATTTCCAGGTATTGCGTAAATTAAATACAAACATGGTCATGAGCCAGCGATTAACTGATATCGGAAACCTGGTACACTTTAAACAATTTACCCATAAAGGGGCAACAGAACGATTTAAGCAAAGATCGCTATACCCTTTGGTTATGGTTTAAAATTGTATCTTCAATAAGAAAATAAATAAAACCTAAACTTTATACAAAACGAAACAAGCCCGGAGATTTCTCCGGGCTTAGTTCAAGAGAACGAAGCGAAAACTTATTTTTTTAAATGGCAGTCTTTAATTATGAATTATCAAAAATGACTTGAAAATCTATTTCAATTTAACTCACAACATCATCAGTCAGAAGTTGAATATGCTAATAACCAAATGGCTTTCGTTTTTTTCGCCACAAGTATCAGTGTTTCGCTAAAAGTATAAGGTCCAGCCATAAACCAGGTATTCCAAGGGGAGAAAGTTCTCAAGCAATAGTTATTTCGGTTCTTGTAATCGTCTTCAAAAATCTGTTCGCAAAATGATTTTGCCAAGTGAAAAGCTGTTTCAGAAGATCCTTGAAAATTCGTGCTCCCATGTATAGAGCCTGTGAAAAGTATTTCAGCAAGGGTTTCATCGACTATTTCGTTATCGTTTAATTCTTGAAGATCAACTTCTAAGAGTAATGCGTTTGCACTTATATATTGACTGGGGCCGCTGTAAACTTCTTGTTGAAATTGATCTAATACCGTTTTAGACATCAAAAAGGTACGACTTACTTCAGATGGATTAATCTTGCCTTCTAAATAAAGTGTATTTAAATCCTCATCCCTTTCAAATTGGAAACAAGTAAGAAGAAAAAGATCAGAAGTGAAACTATCCTTTAAAACTTTGCAATATTCATAATCCTTTTCTATTACATTTATACACATAATTAATACGTCTGGAACTCTTAACCGAAAACTAAAACTACTGATATTTTCTTTAAGGAGAGCAAATCGCTCATCTCTTTTAAATTGCGATTGCTCTTCCTAATAAAGCTTTGGGATAAATTGTAGAATTTATTTTTCGAGAAAATTTTATACAAAAACTAAGCCCGGAGATTTCTCCGGGCTTGTGTCATTTTAAGCTTTAGTGCACCTTTACTAGTATAATGGGTATTAAATTTTTGATGTAGGTTAGATGCCGGCTATTTGTAACGATATTATTTACCTTTCACCGCGGCCAAAACCGCAGCTCCATAACCTGTTGGGTCGCTGTTAAAGGCATAAACAAATACGCCTCCTTTTTGGCCCTGCGTTGGTGTCCATTTAGCAATATCAACAGCATCACTTTGAGAGCTACCTGTTTCCGCATTGTGCCCATAAACCATTTTGGCCGATGGTATTTTATTGGTACCCGTAGCATAATTATTCATTAACTGGGTACGGGTTGAGTTACCATCATAAGATTGTACGCCGAAATAAGTAAAGTTGTTTACAAAATTGCTGGCAATATTGTTCCAGGCATAGCAGTCCAATCCTGATGCTATTTCCAACTCATTGCTGGCCGTAGTGCCGAAGTATTTTGTCATTTCTTTGATGCAATTGATATAGTTTGCATTGGCAGCCATGCTTGAACTATACCAACCATAATAACCAATCTTATTATACGCTGGGAAGGCCGGAATTGGAGAAGGTGCTGCCCCGCTATGCTCTACATCTAAAGTTATACCGTCTAAATGTAACTGATCAAGCAATACCTGTTTCATTTTTAAAGCATAGGCCGATGCACTAGCGTACCCGGCAGGTTTTGTGGTTTGCCAGCTGGCTTCGTCGTCTATGTTTTGTATTACCTTAATTCCGCGTGCTTGCAGCTTTTTTATATCACCATAAAAAGCACCATAAGATTTGTAAGCACCAATATAGCCACCGCTGGCAGGATATTTTATGGTATCAATGTAATTTGGAAGTTTAACCACAAACAAAACCACAATATCTACCCCGTCTGGAATATCAGTCAATTTATAAGTAGGATTTCGTCCATCAGTTACAAAGTAGGCGATGAATTTTTGAGCATTAGTACTGTTAGTTACTGCTCTGTTAATCGTATGATTTGCCGGAGCTTTTACCTGGCTATCTTTTTTACAGGATGGAGCGAATGCCAGCACTGACATGCAAAGCACGAAAAGCCCGGTTAGGGAAATAAATTTTTGTTTCATAATTGATTTAAAAGGGGGTGTCGGTAAAATTGGTATGGTAGTTTTTAGATGCGTTTTGATATTGCCCGGTATCGCTTCTTACAAAAAGAGTTTAAATGGATAGTTTAGAAGGTCAAAAAAAGAACCCTTCCTAAAAAGGGTCCTTATACTAACCACTTAATCAACCATATCCAGGTCTCACTCCGGATAGCAGCCAATTTTTTTAATTGCCGGACATTAGGGCTGCCAGCATTTTTGCGTAATAACAGTGTTATAACCTATCTAACACATAAGTGAATGTAAATCAAAAAGATGTGATTTTGTATTATTATGGTTACACAAACGTTTGCGTAAATTGGGAGTCCATGATAACAATATCTGTAGCAGGTTCGGTATTATGATTCTCAATTGTTAATAATTAGAACTATTAGCGGGTAAAACTCCTTAGAACAGAGGTGTTTGCATGCGAAGTTTTAACAGAGCGTAAAATAGGCATTGGATTATCACGCAAACGTTTGCATAAAGGTTTTACACGGGGATATTTTGTCAGGTTTTTGAAAGGTTAAGCTTTGTGCACAGTAAAAACATCGCGCAACATGGCAGGGGCGCCAGCTCTAACGGAATAATAGTTACCACTTAGTTGTAATTGATCACCGGTTTGGGTAATAGTGATTTGCAGAAACCCATGCTCATCATCACAGAAAGATTTCAGGTGAATCCCGGGGAAAGGCAATGGTTCAAAACGACTGTCATCCAGCGTCGCAATACGGTGCAGTTCATCAAAACCACCTGCGCCCGAAACGACATAGGGTACTTCGATACCATCTGCATATAATTTATGAAACCGCTGATAGTTATGTACATGGCCGCTGAAAACAATGTCTGGTCGTACCCCAGTTGTGTTAAAAGCATTTTCCAGTACCTTGATCATCGGCAGGCTTGATCCATGATTGGTATCGGCGGAATATGGTGCATGGTGTAAACATAAGATCAGCATTTTATCTGATGGCGCCGACTTCAGCTCATTATGGAACCAATTCTCTTGGTCTTTGGAAACTGCGCCATACTTTGGTACATTAGTGTGCAAACCGATGATAGTGGCCAGGGGTGTTTCCAGCGTCCAGAAGATATTGGGCTGGGTCATGCTTTGCCTTTTACTTTTCCCGCTGAAAACAACATGCCGGGGTTCAGTGTCACAAAATACAGTGGTAAAAGCATCCAGGCTTTGGTATGGACTTTTGCTGTCCGGGTTTACATCACTGTCATGATTACCCGCTATTGCGAAAATCGGTCCGGGGTATTTTTCAAAAGGTTTAAAAAACTGATCAGAATATTGTGATGCCTCCCCATAATGATAAACCAGATCGCCAAGATGATATAAAAAGCTGCCTGGCTTATATTGCAGGCTCATTTGGTCAATTATTTCCTGACTGGCTTCGGGATTACCTGTGCCGCCGGTATCGCCAACCATGTGAAAATCCATTTGATTGGGGTTGGTGACCGGGTGAATATCAACTACATGAAGATGATAAGGGTATTTACCTATGGGTTCCGGGAGCGGTTGAGTTTTAAAAGTATCGTCCGGCTGGTCTTTTTTTATGACAGGGGTGGTATAATTCATTATTCATGCAGTACAAGGATGGCTTTAACAGACCGGCTCATGATCTGGTTAACGGTACTCCGGTTAAATAAACGGTATATAATATTATGATGATGTTTAACCAGGCAGAGGATATCAGTTTCGTTTTCTTCAATAAATTCCATGATCCCACTGAGTGGCGTGCTGTCCTTCAGGTAATTAAACATAAGTTCCGTATGGGGGAGAAGCTCTTTAAGCCGTGCCTCTCCGGTTTGGATATGTTTAACATCTGATTTTTCGTCCACGTACAGTACCTGCATTTGTTTGGTATGGAAGGCTTTGATCATTTCATTAAGCGCAGTAACATCGTTTGGCGACAACTTTGTTTCATAATCAGTTGCCAGGGTAATGGCCGGAACATCCGGAAACCGGCTTTCCAAGGGAATGATTAATGTTGGTGTCTTTACCCTGGCGACCATCATGCTGGCATTGCTGCCAACGATACCGCTCAGGCCGGTAGCGCCGGTAATACCCATAGCCAGGAGTTCGACAGGGTAATTGTCAATATAATGGGTGATAACGGTTTTTAGAAAACCGATGTCGCATCGGGTGGTTACACTAACACTTTTAAATTCATCTTTATCTGTATAAACCGTTGCCCAGGCCTTTAATGCTTCTCTTTTATTGCGGTAATAGTCTTCAATGAAAATGGCATTATAAATACTGTTGTTGATGCCCTCGGTTGGGTGAATGGCATGAATAACGCATACTTCCAGTTTCAATAATACCGCGAGCGACATCGCATACTCCATCGCATTTGCGGCACTTGGCGAAAAATCAGAGGCAACCAGAATCTGTTTCATTTTAGGATAATTATCTATATAAACAAATGAAATAACATAAACAGCAACATCGCTAAAAGAATAGCTACCGGCAAAGTTAATACCCAAGCCAATGCTATATTTTTAAGGGTTTTATTGTTAAGATTACCCTTGCCTCCCGATGCAACCATGGCACCTGCAATACCGCTGGACAGGACGTGTGTGGTACTTACCGGCAGACCAAACGCTGTACTAAGTCCGATAGTTGAAGCCGCCACTATCTCGGAGGTAGCACCCTGGGCATAGTTCAGGTGTTCATTCCCTATTTTTTCTCCAATAGTAACAACTATCCTTTTCCAGCCAATCATGGTGCCTAGTCCGAGTGAAAGGGATATGGTAGCAATAACCCATATGGGCGCAAAGTCGGTAACATGTTCCAGTTCGTTTGAGGCTAATGTAAGTGTTTCTTTTTCCTCCGGGGATAGAGTTACACGGTTATCTTTTAGGAGTGCCCTGATATCTTTAACAACGCTTTCTACCTGTTTACGGTAACGGTAAGTTTTGGCGGCATCTTTTTCATTCTTCTCGGCCAGGCAGGTTTTGGTTTGATTAACCGCATCCATCAATTTTGTAAATACTATATTTTTAGATGCATCATTTTTTAATTTCTTAGCGATTACCTGTTCGGTTTGGTTCAATGCAGCAGATATCTTGCTATTCGGAATTGCATGATTGACGGCAAAGCGGGCAGGCAGAAACGCGATCAGGATCAGCATAAATAAACCTACACCTTTTTGCCCATCATTACTGCCATGGAAAAAACTCACCAATGTACAGGTAGTAATCAGCAATATTCTGATGTGGATGGGCGGCCGGTCATTCTCGCCAGAGGGAATATGAAAAAGGGCATGTGATTTGGTCACATGCTTCAGGAACAGCATGAGTAAGGCGGCCGCGCCAAAGCCAATAATTGGCGAAAGAATCAGCGATGACCCAATCTCTTCAGCTTTTTCCCAGTTCACCCCGGGGCCGTTATAGTACCAGGTAAAGGCCAGGCCTGCCCCAATCATTGCTCCAATCATAGTATGCGAGCTGGAGCAGGGAATGCCGAGATACCAGGTGCCAAGGTTCCAGATAATAGACGCTAATAGTACGGATAAAACCAGGCAGGCACCCACGCTGATGGGAAGGGTCATCAGTTTATCCAGTGGTACCAGTTTAAGAATACCCATGGCAACGGTTACGCCGCCCAGGAAAACGCCCAGGAAATTCCAGGTGCCAGACCAGGGGATTGCGTAAATTGGTTTCAGGGCTTTGGTATAAATAACCGTTGCTACTGCATTGGCTGTATCATGAAACCCATTTACGAATTCAAATCCAATAACTGCCAGAATGCAGAGGATGAAAACGACCATGAGATAACCGCTTAAATCAACCTGGCCAATAAAAGGGAAAAAAGTTGCAATAAGTGAGTGATTCATAGAACTACGCTTCTGACGTCAGATTTCATAATCTGCTGCATGCTTCTCAAATAACCACTTCTTAGGTTGCCTTAAGATCAATTTAATATTACTATATCATTCAATTACTGGTTTGGCTGATTTCTGTAGATATCGAAATCAAAGTTCCGGTAGTTATTACAAAAAGCAAATGATGATCATTAATAAGATAACGGCCGTATTCTTCAGTATAGATCTAAGAAATTTCAAGGCCGTTGTAATTTGATTTTCTACCGTACGTTTCGAGATACCGAGCTGCTGTGCAATTTCATCATTTGTTAAATTACGCATCCTGCTTAAAAGAAAAATTTCGCGGCAGCGTTTAGGTAAATCGCTTAATGAAGTTTCTACAGATTTTTCTAATTCTAAATAGGTTATATTTTCATCAACACGATCTGTGCAGTTATTTACAGCGGTGATATGATCATAATTCTCAATATATAATATGGCAGAGGATTTTTTTGCTTTTAACTTTTTATAAACATGATACCGTGCTGCAGAGGTGAGATAGTTTTTTAAACAGTCTATTTTAAACACGCTTCTTTTTTGCCATATGTTCAAGAAAATATCCTGCACAATTTCCGAACAAGTTTCCTTGTCCTTTAAATATGAAAAAGCGGTTCCGTAAATAACACTCCAATAACGTTCAAATAGCGTTTCAAACGCTTTGGTATTATTGCGTGTTATTTCCTCCCACAGTTCAGAATCGGAGCAATTGTTTAAATACATAATTGGTAAAAATAAAAGTAGGTAATTAATTCAATAATGAATTGTATTTGTTACAATTAATATTGAAGTTTTGCTATGGGGTAAAATTTATTTTTTATTTTATGTGTGTCCGGTGGATAAAAAGTCTCTACACTTCAATAACCGGATAAACTTTCATGAGCCCACAAGAATTTATTGATCTTTATGAGAAATACCTGTCTGGTAATTGTACCCCAGAAGAAATAAATCAGCTCGAGGCATATCGTGATAATTTTGAACTGAAAGATTTGCCGTGGAATGATAGGATGGGAAATAAAGAAGAAGTTAGGCTTGATATACTATACCATTTAAAAAATAACATAACTGCGTCAAAAAAAAGTTTTAAAGGATATTGGATAGCAGCCGCCGCGATGTTAATTTTTGCTGTTAGTTTACTATGGGTGATTGGTAACAGAGCTCATAACGGATCAACTGAAATAGTTAAAAATTCATCAGTAGGAACTAAAGGGCCGGTGATACCGGGGAACAACAAAGCTACTTTAACACTTTCAGATGGTTCCAATATCGATCTCACAGATTCCAAAAAAGGCTTACTGTCAAAACAGGGAAGCGTAGCTGTAGGCAAATCCGGTGAAGGCGAAATAGTGTATAATGCCAAACATGGCGAAGCAAAAAGCGTAGTTGCTTTGTACAATATAATCAGTACGCCACGGGGAGGGCAATATCAGGTTGTTTTATCCGACGGTACAAAAGTATGGCTTAACGCTGCATCTTCCATAAAGTTCCCAACGGTTTTTACTGGTCATGAAAGAAAAGTAGAATTAACAGGTGAAGCTTATTTCGAAGTAGCGAAAAATAAGGATATGCCTTTTAAAGTCGCTGTTGATCATATGAGTGTTGAGGTTTTAGGAACACATTTTAATGTCGATGCTTATAAAGACGAAGAAGTTATTAAAACCACCCTTTTAGAAGGGGCGGTAAAATTAGTAACCAGCGATCATCAGGCTTACCTAAAACCAGGACAACAAGCCACACTAAATCAGCAGCAATCATTTAATATCCGATCCGTGAATACGGAAGAAGCCATAGCCTGGAAAAATGGCTATTTCATATTTAACAATGAAAACATTCAAAGTATCATGCGGAAAGTTTCACGCTGGTATGATGTTGAAGTTGTATATAACGGTAAGGTTGATGAACGGGATTTTGGTGGTACGGTATCACGTTTTGATAGTGTTGCCGATGTATTAAAATCATTAGAATTAACCGGTACAGTTCACTTTAAAATGGAAGGAAGGAGGATTATCGTAATGCCGTAAACTTACTTATTACTACTAATAAATAAGTTACCATAAAACCAGGAGCGATTGCAGCGCCCCCGGTTAAATAGGCTTGCTTTTTAAGCAGCTAAAAGGGTAACAATCAATTGCTTCTACAACCAATTTAATTAAACCTTTTTTCAAATGTATAAAGATAATATTGCATTTCCATGCAGGAGGGTCTCCTGTGTGCCATTTAAAATTTTTAGGGTGATGAAACTTGTGTTAATTTTATTAATTACCACTATTATTCAGGTAAATGCTGCTTCTTATGCCCAAACTGTAAGTCTGAACTTAAAAAATGCTTCCCTGAGAGAAGTTATAGAAGAGCTAAGGCAACAAACCGGGTACCATTTTTTATATAAGATGCAGATGCTGGATGAAACCCGGAAGATCAGTCTTTCGGTAATTAATGAGCCCCTGGTGCAGGTACTCGAAAAATGTTTTACAGATCAGCCGGTAACCTATACCGTTAATCACAACACCGTTATTTTACGGAAAAGGATAACAGATAATAGTAGTCAAGCCCAGGCAGTAAAAATAACGGGTACAGTTACCGATGAAAAGGGCTTGCCATTGCCAGGTGTTAGTGTAAAAGTAAAAGGTACTAATACAGGAATAATTACCGATGGTAATGGTAAATACGCCATTACTGTTAATGATAATAAGGCTGTATTGGAGTTCACTTTTTTAGGGTTCACCAAACAGGAAGTTAACATTAATGGCCGTGCCGAAATAAACGTAAAGTTATTGGAAGCCCAAACCGCTTTAAATGAAGTTGTGGTTATCGGGTACGGAACGGTAAAGCGTTCGGATCTTACAGGGGCCGTGGCATCGGTTAAAGGCTCAGATATTAAAGCCCAGGGTGTAAGTGATGTTACTAAAGCGTTACAGGGAAAAATGCCCGGAGTTACTATAGAAGCAGCAGGGGGTGATCCCGGATCCGGAACCCGCATCCTGATCCGTGGGGTTGGTACTCTGGGTAATTCGGCACCGTTATACATTGTTGATGGGGTACAGGTAGCCAGTATCAATAACCTGAATCAAACTGATATTGAATCTATTGATGTATTAAAAGATGCGTCGGCTGCCGCTATTTATGGTTCAAGGGCTGCAAATGGAGTGGTATTGGTTACTACCAAATCGGGTAAGAACGGGGCACCCGTGGTGCAATTTACTTCTAACGTTGGGCAACAGAAAATAGCGCATAAGATTGATGTTCTTAATGCTCAGGAATGGGCTACAGTAAGTAATATGGCGCATGATAACGCGGGTTTACCCCGGCTCGATATCGCTAAAAACCCAGATCAGTTAGGTGCAGGTACCAATTGGCAGGATGCTATATACAGAAATGCTCTTGTTCAACAATATAATATGCTCGTAAGCGGCGGCAGCGAATCAACCAAATACAGCGTTTCTGGCGGGTATAATGATCAACAAGGCATTGTTGATGTAACCGGCTACAAACGCTATAATATGCGCGTGAAAACAGAAACCACTAAGGGCCGCTTGAAATTTGGCGAAACCGTGTTGCTTTCAAGAGAAAAGTTTATCACCATGCCAGGTGGCTGGGGTGGTCAGGGTGGAAACCCGGTAGGCTCAGCCGCAAAAATGATCCCTGTTTTTCAAATTTATGACCCAACAGCTGTGGGTGGTTTTGCTGGAGCGTATGGTCCGGTAGTTAACGTGGCCAATCCGGTAGCTCAGTTAAATCTGGAAAATATTAACCGCGAGTACACCAGTATTTTGGCTAATGCCTATGCCCAGGTAAATCTTCTGCCCGGCTTGAATTATAAAATGAACCTGGGGTATACCAATGGCTTTAACAGCAATTATGATTATGCTAAAAGATATAGTGTAGGTACACTGTTCTCTCATCCAACCAATGATATTAACCTGAGTAAAGATCAAAACGTATTAACATTGTTGGAAAATACGCTGAATTACGATAAACATTTTGGCAAACACAGCATACAAGCTTTAGCGGGTTATACCTATCAAAGCACTAAATACAACTATACTGCAGCAGGCAGGACAGATTTACCGGATGGAATTGACCAAATAGACGCGGGTGCAGGTATTTCAACTTCGGGAGGTAACAGTACAGTGAGTAATTTGGTATCGGTGCTTGGACGTGTTATCTACTCATATGATAACCGTTATTTGTTAACCGCCAGTTTCAGGCGCGATGGCTCATCCCGGTTTGGTGATGCCAATCGCTATGGTGATTTTCCTTCCGTTGCTTTAGGCTGGAATATCTCCAACGAAAAATTCTTCCAGTCGCTAACCAATACTTTTTCCACCTTAAAATTAAGGGCGAGCTACGGCGTTTTGGGCAACCAGGAAATAGGTGATTATCAATATAGCGCTGCAGTCGCTTCAAACATCAACTATGTTGTTGGTACCGATCAACAAAAGTGGTTCGGGTCAATTCAAACCGCCTTTGCATCACCTTATATCAAGTGGGAGAGTACCAAAACCTCAAACGTTGGTATGGATGTGGGCTTTTTTCACGATAAACTGAATATAACAGTTGATTATTTTAATAAAAAAACTTCTGATCTCCTTTTAAACGTTCCTATACCTGGCTCTGCTGGTTCCACATCAAACCCGGTGGTAAATGCCGGAGCCCTGCGTAATAACGGTATAGAGTTTGGCGCAAACTTTAATGATCATATCGGCAAATTAAATTATAGTGTTTTTGGTACTATAAGTGCGGTAAGAAACAAAGTATTAGCCCTTGGTACAGGCTCACAGCAAATATTTGGTGGGCAGCCCACGCATCACGGAGCTTCCAGTACTTTAACTGAAGCCGGTGGCTCTATCGGGTCTTTTTTCCTGATAAAAGATATAGGCATATTTAAGTCGCAGGCAGAAATTAATAGTTATGTTAATAAGGATGGTAAGCTGATACAGCCTAACGCTGCTCCCGGCGATGTTAAGTTTCAGGATACCAATGGCGACGGACAAATAAACGATAACGATAAGGTTAACGCGGGAAGCCCATTTCCTAATTTCGAATATGGGTTTGGCGTAAACGCTTCTATGTATGGTTTTGACATCAACCTATTTTTCCAGGGTACGCAGGGTAATAAAATTTACAATGGTTTAAGGCAGGATCTGGAAAGTACAAACCTCGATTTTAATTATTCCAAATCGATGCTTAACGCCTGGACACCTCAAAATCAATCTAACATACCAAGAGCGGTTACCAGCGATCCTAACTTTAATAACCGTACATCAACCCGTTTCCTGGAAGATGGCTCTTATTTAAGAATGAAAACCCTGCAAATTGGATACACATTAAATAGTGCACTGGTAAAAAAAATGAGGATAACTTCTTTACGGGTTTATGCAAGCGCTGATAATCTTTTTACCATAACCAAGTATACCGGTTTTAACCCCGACTTAGGGAGAACCGGGAGCATTTTTGATAGGGGGGTAGATTTTGGCCATGTGGCCTATCCGTTGGCCCGCACTATTTCATTAGGTGTTCAATTAACATTGTAATTAACTGGCGCTATTAAAACTTAAATTATGAAAAATTTAATAATTATATTTTGTATAGCTGCTGTGTTTTGTGGCTGTAAGAAAAGCACATTAGAACTTCAAAATCCTAATCAGATAACTACAGAAACTTTCTGGAAAACCGAAAGCGATGTGCAAAGCGCCTTTGCTGCAACCTATGGGCTGTTAAGGGATGTAAACGGCGGCTTTTGGGGCGTACGGGGTATTGAGCTTAGTAATGGCCGCGGTGATGATTTTTTTATCCGTAACGATGTGGCCGATTTGTATAAACTATCAACATTTACCAATACGGCCGATAATGGGCCTGCCAATGATCTGTGGAATACATCGTACCGGGCAATTTTCAGGGCAAATCAAATATTAGCTAACGTTGATAAGGTGCCTTTGAGCGCTTCGGCCCAAAAAGCTTATATAGCTGAGGCTAAGTTTTTGAGAGGGTTGAATTATTTTATCCTGGCCATTAATTTTGGAGATGTTCCACTGATATTAACCGTACCGGCTACAACGCAAAACTATTTTACAGCCAAATCCCCCGAAGCTGATATCTGGAAACAGGTGATCGCCGATTTTACAGCAGCCGGCGCCGATCTGCCCGCGTCTTATTCTTCTCAATGGGTTGGCAGAGCAACTAAGGGTGCAGCCCTGGCTTACCTGGGCAAAGCCTACGTATATACCAAAGATTGGGCCGATGCAGAAACCGCATTAAAACAGGTAACAGGGTTATCCTATCAACTGATGCCTAATTATGGCGATAACTTTATCGCTTCTAAAAAGAACAATCAGGAATCGGTGTTTGAGATTCAACTGGCTGATGTTGGCGGAACCAATCCCTGGGCGGGTGAAAATGCAAATCAATCATTAGGGGTAACTACTGCTCAGGAATTTGCACCGTCAGAAGTAAGCGGGTGGTTTGAAGTGAGTCCTACCGATAAGCTTTTCAACGAATTTCAAAAAGAAAAAACTACAAGTAATGATTTTGACCCGAGGATGTATGCCACTTTAGTTTGGGATTACCCCGGTTGTACTTTTTACAATAAACCCTTTAGTAGTTTTACACTGATATTCGGCTATCATTCTCTATTTAAAAAATATCAGAACTACACCCAAAATAATGAACTCACGGGAGCAAGTGGCGCTTCGGATTATACATCAAGTAATAATGAAAGAGCTTTCCGTTATGCCGATGTATTGTTGTTACTGGCCGAGTCTTTAACCATGCAGGGGAAGGTACAGGATGCCTATCCTTATATGAAACAGATTCGGGATAGGGCCCAATTGGCTGCCTTACCGGGTGGATATACCCTAGACCAGATGATGACCGAAATAATGCACCAGCGGATGATTGAGTTTGCCAGGGAGAACCAACGTTTTTACGATCTGAAACGCTGGGGAAAATTGGCGCAGGAGATTGGCAATAGCGATAAAGTAGGGAAGCAATTTTATGTAGCGGGTAAATATGATTATTTCCCGATCCCTCAAAATGAGATCAATAGTAATCCATTAATGAAACAAAACTCCAATTGGTAACAATCAATTGGTTATAACCTAAATTGCCTATTCACCTTTTTTGATCTGGTTACTTCCACAAACAGAAGCAACCGGATCATTCTGTTAAAATATAAATACCAATTATAAACAGATGAGAAAACTAACTTTGCTTTTGTTAATTGCCTTTTTACAATTAACGCTTATAAACGCTGTTAAGGGCCAATTAAAAAGAAGTTCTGTAACGTCAGATTACAAAATAGATCTTTCTGGTAAATGGGCCTTTCAGGTCGATTCTCTTGATCAGGGAATACCAGAAAAGTGGTATAAAAATACGCTGAGAGGTAAAATAATACTTCCGGGATCAATGACCACAAATGGGTTGGGGAATGATATTAACGTAAATACCCCCTGGACAGGGAGTATTGAGGACTCCACCTGGTTCCGTAACCCAGAGTACGAGCAATATCGCCAGCCGGGTAATATCAAAATTCCGTTCTGGCTTCAGCCCGATAAATATTATAAAGGAGCGGCCTGGTATCAAAAAAAAGTAACTATTCCTGCCACATGGTCTAAAAAGCATATTGAACTATACATTGAAAGAAGCCATTGGGAAACAATTATTTGGGTAGATGATAAGCAGATAGGTATGCAAAATAGCCTTTCTACTGCCCATGTTTTTGATCTTTCTAATGAACTATCTCCAGGGGAGCACCAAATAACCATTCGTGTTGATAACAGGATAAAAGATTTTAATGTTGGGCAAAACTCGCACAGTATTTCCGATCATACCCAAACTAACTGGAATGGGATGATTGGTCAGTTATTCCTGAAAGCTAAGCCTTTAGTATACATTGATGATGTACAGCTATACCCGGATATCAAAAATAAACTGGTTAAAGCGCATGTACAGATCATTAATCGTACCGGGAAAATAGTTAGTACTTCCATTAACTTGTTAGCTGCTTCCTCCAAAGTCACAACGTTAAAAACAGTATCAAAAAAAGTATCGGTAGCAAAAGATACCGTGGTAGAAATAACTTACCCGATGGGCGAAAAGCCATTATTATGGAGCGAGTTCAGCCCTGATGTTTATAAAATGCAGGTGAGGTTGGCTACTGCTGCAAATGAAAAAGATGAAAGATCGGTAACATTCGGCATGAGAAGCTTTTCGAGCCAGGGTACACAATTTACCATTAATAATAAACCGACATTTTTACGCGGGACTTTGGAGTGCGCGGCCTATCCAAAAACCGGTTTCCCGCCAACAGATCTGCAATCATGGATGCGGATCTTAACGATTTGCAGATCCTATGGACTAAACCATCTGCGTTTTCATTCCTGGTGCCCGCCCGACGCTGCTTTTGAAGCTGCCGATCGTTTAGGTTTTTATTTCCAAATTGAGTGTGCTTCCTGGGCCAATCAGGGGGCTTCTATTGGCGATGGAAATCCTTTGGATCAATATATCTATGATGAAAGTAACAGGATAGTAAAAGCCTATGGCAACCACCCGTCTTTTTGTATGATGAACTATGGTAACGAGCCCAATGGCAAAAACCTGGTTAAATACCTGACAGATTTTGTAGCCTATTGGAAAAAGAAAGATCCCCGCCATTTGTATTCTACTGGTTCTGGCTGGCCCATTATTAGTGGCAGTGATTATAACAGTACACCAGATCCTCGTATCCAGGGGTGGGAGCAAGGCCTTAAAAGCATCATTAACGGCGAGTCTCCCAGGGCTGATTATGACTGGACCAATATCATTAAAAAATGGCAACACCCAACAGTAAGTCATGAAATTGGTCAATGGTGTGTTTATCCCGACTTTAAGGAAATAAGCCAGTATGATGGTGTATTAAAAGCAAAGAATTTTGAAATTTTCCATGATCAGCTAAAAAAACAGGGATTGGGAAATTTGGCTGAAGATTTCCTGTTTGCATCGGGAAAATTGCAGGTTTTATGTTATAAGGCAGATATCGAAGCTGCTTTACGTACACCCGGTTTCGGTGGATTTCAATTATTGGGGTTAAATGATTTTCCAGGGCAGGGTACAGCCCTGGTAGGTGTGCTTAATCCGTTTTGGAGGGATAAAGGATATATTACCGGAAAGGAGTATAGCCAGTTTTGTAATGCGATTGTGCCGCTGGCCCGTTTGCCCAAAATGATCTACCTAAATAATGAAATATTTACTGTACCTGTGGAGATTGCTCAATTTGGGCGACAGGAACTAAGCAGTGTAACCCCCAAATGGAGTATAAAGAATGACAAAGGGGATGTTTTATTTAGAGGAGAGTTGGGGACAACAAATATCCCTTTAGGAAATACCATAAAGCTGGGTGTAATTAAGCAAGCATTAAACTCAATAACCAAACCAGCTAAACTTACATTGGCTGTATCGGTTGCCGGTTATGAGAACTCCTGGGAGGTATTTGTTTACCCAGCTGTACTACCCAAAGTTAATCAGGAAATCATGGTTACAAATACCATTGACAACAAAGCAGCTGAAACCCTCAATAAAGGTGGCAAAGTATTGTTGACCTTAAAAAAGGGAGCTCTAAAAGGAGATAAGGGAGGCAATATAGCCATTGGTTTTTCAAGCATATTTTGGAATACCGCCTGGACCCATAGCCAGCCACCCGTTACTTTAGGTATTTTATGTGATCCGCAACATCCTGCTTTTAAGGAGTTCCCAACACAACGTTATAGTAATTGGCAATGGTGGGATGCGATGACACACTCCAATGCCATCCGCCTTGACTCAGTAGCCACCGATTTGCAGCCAATTGTAAGGGTTATTGATGATTGGGTAACAGCGCAATCGCTGGGTTTGATATTTGAGTGCAGGGTTGGAAACGGTAAATTGATTGTATCGGGTATCGATTTGCAATCTGATCTGGATAAACGACCAGAGGCCCGTCAGTTATTATATAGTCTTCAAAGCTATATGAATAATGATAAGTTTGAACCCAACCTGAAAGTTGATATTCAAAAAATAAGATCATTGTACCAAACGAGACCGGAACCTAAGTAAGCGACAATACTCAAGCCATTCAAAACTTTTAAGTGTGCCAACAATTGGGTCGATTTAATACCTTTTACGATACCGTAAAGGGTATTTTTCATTTTTAAGTATATGTTTAAATCAAATAGAAGTGTTTTTTGGTTCGTGCCCAGTTAGGTTATAAGAACTAATTAACAGAATTTAAAAACCTGCATTTTGAAGCTAAAAAGCGTTTTAAACACAAAAAAGCCACTTAGTTTACACTAAATGGCTTCTGATTGCTGTGGTATCAGCTGGGATCGAACCAGCGACACAAGGATTTTCAGTCCTTTGCTCTACCGACTTAAACAGTGTTTTAAGCGGCTTTTGACCTCTTTAAACTACCGAACGCGCCAAAAACGCGCCAAAGTATGTTTACAATACCTACAATTGTAACGAGCAACGACCTAAAGAAACGTTCATACGTTACGTTCTATTTTAACAACCAAAGGATAAGGGAATACAATGGGAACAATCTAAACATCAAACTCAAACCTAATCTAGCAACTTCTATAAGCGCGAGAGATGAGTTACTACAGAGGCTTCAATTCGAGCTTCGTAAAGCCTTGGAGGTTGGGGCCTATCCCAGTATAAATAAGCCTTTAACCATAGAGCCTATTAAAGCGGAAGAACCTATTGTCATTACAGCTAAATCTCTACTAGCAGAGGCCTTAAGTGACAAGCTAAACTCACAACTCAGTAAAACCTACAAGAGAGACCTTAAAACCATTCATGACCAATTCGTAAGTTTCATGCAGCCATCAGAACTGGAAGCTTCTATTGAGTCCATAACGAAGATGCGAACAGAGAAGTTCCTATCACAATTTGGATCTTCAGGAACCTACTACATGAATAAGCGAAGAAACTTAGGAGTGCTCTTTTCAGCAGCCAGTCGCCTAATCGATAAGCCACTAAAGTCGGTAAAAGACACCAGTCGAAGAAAATCTAAAGCTAAGTTACACGAGAAATATGAGCAAAGTCAGCTTAAACCTATCCTTAATTACCTTAAAGCTCATTACCCTAACCTTTATATTTGCTGCTTACTGACCTATAGTTCATGGCTTAGGCCTCATGAGGAGATACGGCTATTAACGCTTGACAACTTTAAGAACAATATGACCGAAGTTCACCTTGGAGGTGACGAGAACAAAGGTATGAAAGTGCGGGTGGTTTATATACCGGATT
Organism: Mucilaginibacter lappiensis; assembly: GCF_900155965.1. Classification (GTDB taxonomy): domain Bacteria; phylum Bacteroidota; class Bacteroidia; order Sphingobacteriales; family Sphingobacteriaceae; genus Mucilaginibacter; species Mucilaginibacter lappiensis. Next base: position 66,720 of record NZ_FTMG01000019.1, on the reverse strand, counting down.
ACGTGAGGGCAGAACTCTCACCGGTGTTATCCAAGCTTAACCGAAAAGATAACATATTTAGTCTAGCCCCAGTCCCATTTAATGAGTCATACTTCAATACCCAATGGTCTAGGGCATATGCGAAGATGTTTGTTCTTGGTTTGGTTTATGAAGATCAAACCATCTACTCATTCAGGCATACGGCCGCTGTCAAAACGTATAGGCGCACAAAAGATGTGTTCCTATTACAAAAACTATTAGGGCACTCGACAATAGTAGTTACGCTTAAATACCTAAGAGGATTAGGTGAGCTTAATACAGACGAACTCAAAGAAGCAGCACCACAGCTTGACTGACGATTACTAAATAATGAGCAGGACATGGAAGTGTCCTGCTTTTTTTATAATATAGCGACATGGGTTACGCTATCAAACTACAAGTGCATCCAGCACTGATTAAAAAGTACAATCTTGGATTTCAGTATGGGGTGGAGACATTGGATGAAGCTATTAAAGCGAATGAGTTGCTACCTGCTGTTTTTGAAGACGATGTAATTGGTAGAGAAGAAGAGGGGAATCGAATTGAATATGGATTTAAGAAAATAGTTGAGAGTTATGGTATTAAAGAACATTATGATGACGTACTATACAACATACTATGTGAGCATGAAACAGCGGTAATAAAATATACTAATGCTGATGATATGAGGACGGATGGCGAGAGTAAGTCATTGAAGCGTAAGGCAAAAGAGATAGCTCAGCTACTTCAAATATACAATGAGAACCCTAACGAAAAGCAGATCGAGGTAAAGTTTACACCAAGTAAAGGAGAGTCACTTAAAGTTAAGTCCAAAGAGTTTAACCAATGGATTCACCGCGTCATCAAGGATGCTCTTAACGAAGCTAATTTCCCCATGGATGAGTTAGCTAACTATTTAATGTTTCTAATTCCTGATGATAACGGCTTGCTTGATGAAACGCTCGTTAAGCAAGCAGCTGAATTGCCCATTACAGCATTAAGCAGAGATAAGACTAAAATTGTAACAGAGTTCCTGTTGAGCATCCATTACTTTATATCCCAAGAGGGAATATTCTCACAGGAGCCAGGGGTTAAGTACTCCAATGCTTCACTTCTATTTCTTTATGAAGTAGCGGTGTTGTTTCGATGGATAGTTTCTAAACATGAAACAACTGAAAAAGCAGATTATATGCATAGTCTATTTGCCAATTACCACAAACGTAATGCGCTATCTTATAGGGCTATATGATATTTTAATTTCTCCAAAATAGTATTGCCCCCAGCCTTAGCGAGTCTTCACACCTTTGTTCAAGCGAAAGCAATTTGGCTTCGCTAGAACAAAACAAGATGAGCATTTTTAGTATGCTTCACGAAGGGTCCGAGGGATCAGGTCGTGATAACCAACAAGGCACAGTTAGTGCAAAACAATATTTAGGATTGGAAACAGGAAAGTCCTATAGTACTCCAAAAGTCTTTTTAGCTTACTGTCTATCTCTAAGAGAAATTGAGTTGAAAGACTTAGAAGTTATCATTAGGTGCATGAATGAACGGCTAAGAATTAACCGATTCACACCCGAAAGGCCTGATAAAATAGGTAAGCTTTACAGCTACCTTAACTTCACGAGAGCATACGCAAATGAAACGGGTAAGCTTATTCTTGAAGCAGGAATGAAGGAATTGCTAGATGACTACATCAATGGAAAGGCAATTGTGACGTTTACGTTAACTGAGCTTATTGATGAATCCAAAAAGCACTAAATGTGCTTATACCAGTGGGGCAGTCGCTCCACTGGTTAATTAACCAACAACATTTTTTAAATCACCACAACGGCTTATATAGCCGTATGGGCAAACTATAATCCAATGACGCCGAGATACAAACAGGTTAAACTAAATGAAGGTCAATTTCTTGACCAGATTGAACCCTTCAAATCAAAGGGGATACCAACAGACCACATTATACACAAGACAGTAACAGGCTGTGGAGTAACAACGCTTGAAATTATGTTCCCACGCCATAGCATCATCATATTACCTAATGTCCCGGTGATAAAGGGCAAGGTTGATGAACATAACGAAAAGGCCGATAAGAATCATCGTATTCAGGGTGTTTATAAAGGGATCAGTACAGAAGCGATTGAGAAGTATCTAAAGTCTGATGCTGTCCACAAGAAAATACTTACAACACCAGAGGGATTTGTAACAAAGGTAATAGATGCATTTGGGGAGGACACAAGCATTATGCTTAATGCCTTCTTCCTGCTGTTTGATGAGTGTGAACGCATCATCACTGATATAAGCTATAGAGGCAACATCGCTGCACCTATCCAGTATTTCTTCAAGTTTAAAAATAAAGCAATGGTATCAGCCACAACACTACTATTCAGCGATTCAAGGTTTGACACATTCAAACATATCGTAATTGAGCCTACGTATGACTATAGCAAACCTATCATAGTAGTTGAAACAAACAATGTACTTGAATCATTTAGACGTTATGTAGAGGATTTAAATAGTGAACGTATGGCTATCTTCCTTAACTCAACCAATACTATATTCGCAATCATAGATGCTATGGGCATCAAAGACGAAAGCTATGTTTTCTGTGGCCGCGATAGCGTAAATAAACTACGTAGCAAGCACTTTTATAATGCTACGCATTTGCTGGATTTAGAAGATATGAAAAAGTACAACTTCTTTACCAGCCGTTTCTTTTCTGCGGTGGACATTAAAGCTAAGCATAAGCCTGATCTTATACTGATGACAGATGTTTATTTTGCCGAGCACTCCATCCTCGACCCACCCACAGAAGTAATACAGATTAGTGGCCGATACCGAAACGGCATCAAGAGTCTTGCACATATCAGTAACTTCAATCCACACTTGGTATCAAAGACTGAAACAGAATCGAGATATTATTTGCAAGGTTGCTTTGATACTTATAAGGGCTTCAAGAAAAGCTACAGCCGAGAAACCCACCCGGGAAGTAAAGACACACTAAAAGCGGCGATTGATAGCTCGCCAGTACATGGCTTCTTTGATGAGGGGATACTTAATAGTTTTATGGTTGACAACTTCATTTCAGAGGAGAGGGTAAAAGGCTATTACCAAAGGTCAGCTAATCTGATGAAGATATACACAGGAAGTAAGCACTTCAAGCCGACATTTAAGAAAGAAGATTATGCTCTGGGGGATTATGAAACATTAAGAAGAGGAATGAAGATGTTACAGAAAGACCTGCGAAAAGAAATCGCAAATCAGATACATAAGCTTACTTCAAGAGTTGGGCATTATGCGCTCGAACCGGAGGGGGTTCGAGAGTACCTGCGAAATAAATTTCCATTAATCGCTATGGCTTATGATCTGATAGGAATAGAAGGGCTTGAAAAAACCGGATATGTAGAGAGTGAAATAAGGAAGGCAATTAGAATAGCCGAAAAGCTGGAACTTCACAAAAGATTGGCTATGGAGGTATACAATATATTTGATGAACATACATCTCCCCCAGACCCCATAATTATAAATAAACTCCGTATAATATATTTGGCGAACGGAGTTGATGAAAGAGCTTGCGCTTCCCATATTCTTAGGTTTTTTAATGGGCAGCGTAGCACTAAAGATGGTCAGCACATTCATCACTTACGTGACAGGAAGATATGAATTATGCTTACCCCTCCCTACAATCTATCTATCAATCCAACATCATTAAGTTTTTAACTTTTATACGGGGAGGTAAAAAACTTGGATTGGTTAGAATAACAAAGCAAGGCTACCCGAGGGTGGCTTTCTTTGTTTACAAGCTACACATTGCTGAGTTAAGGCTTAAAACATGCGTTTTACATGGTTTAAGGCTAAGATGATACAAATTGCCAGTCTCAGCCTTTAAGAAGCCAGGCAACGCTTTTACTGAGGTATACAAACGTAAAGCTTCTATAAGATATCTATCAATTGCAATATACTTGTACATTCAGATAGTGTTATTTTTGATGTAGGAAACCTAAGATTAATTGCAGCATATACTTCCTGAATACAATTTGCAGCCTGTGAGTAGGGGATATTCTCGAGCCTTAGAACCTGTTTCACTAAGGAAACGTGATTTTCCTTTCGCATTGATTCCATAATTTCATGTTCTGGTGCTGTCTTGTTGAATTTCATCCTTAGTTGGGCAAGCATATCCTCATTGTCAGGTTTTGTGTCCTGTGTTTTAGAAATAGTTTTCTGCAAGCCTCTAACAGCTTGCAATATCTCGCCTAAGATATCTTCATCGGTACGCTCAGGGACATTAGTCTCAACTGCCGGAGTTGCTTTTAAATCTGTTTCTAAAGATGGCCAATGTAGGTCAAAGTTCTTTCTCAATGGGCTTTCGCTAAGGTTTGCTTCCTCGGCTTGTGATAACATTATATTGATATCTGATATCAATCGAAACACATCTTCCTTATCAAATTTAGTATTCTGGAATGATGATAGAGGGTTAGTAACATCACGCTCCTTAACATCAAATAGGAAAGTACAATTCCTTGAACCTTCTTTACTACTAATGGCACCTGCTTCGTAGTGCAAATATTGCGATGTTATATTGTCCTTCGTTAAGCAAAGTATACATACCGTAGATTCCTTTAGTGCAAGTGATAGTTTATCATCCCACTTCTCACCCTTTGCAATATCAACAGATATCCAAGGCTTTACTGCTTGTAAAACTAACGGCAGCCAATCTCTTAACGATATAGCAATATGTTTACTTCTTGGACCTGACCAGCTTAGAAATACTTTCATAAAATGTTTTAAGTAATAAGGATAAGTAGGATGCAATGTAGGATTTTAATTTAATTCTTGGAGTGCTGATGCAAAACTCCCCACGTCTTATTTATTGGGTACACCTTTAAGGTATTAGCTAAAACTTAATAGCCGCTACTACTAAAGCTCGCCCCCCTTGGTCAATCCTATAGCTCATTCTACCCATAGCGAAAACTAATTCCAGTTCTTAACCTCATTTGTACCTTACGAGCATATAGAGGCTTGATTTGCAGCCCCGGCCTTGTTAGTAAGGCAAAGAGCAAAGTATATCGCTTGCTTTCAGCCACAGGCTGCCTGCAAATCAAAAGCAGTTGCAACCTGAAAAGGTTGAACGCACCTGCTTAGACTATAGTAACACTGCCTAGCAGCACTCACTTTGCCCTTCCTTACTTTTTATAAGCTTAGACTATTAAGCTACACCCAATCAGCACTTGCTGTAAACCAACCATGCTAACCCACTTAAAATATATAGATAATGCACAATCCAAGCACCACTACAAGCAAAAAGGCTATGTCAGCCTATAACATGGCAGTCAAGACAGCTTACTTTAAATTATTAAAGGCAGCTACCCAGCTCATAGCTACCGTAGAACAACACGAGCTACGCTGCACACTACAAAGGGAAATCAAATCAGAGATTAGCCTCGGCAGTAAGGTACACGAGGTCATATCACCAATAATCTACCTTAGTTTAGAATGCAACGATGCTGATAGGCTCTCTATACACTTTGGCTTTGAGCTGTTCCAAGGAGACAGTGAGTACGCTCATATTACCTCTCGTTTCATACGCATGCTTTACAAGCTTACTGCTGTTGAACAGACTGGCATCAACATAGAAGATTGCATCAGTACGGACTATGTGCTTACAAGCTGCTCTGAGCTTTATGAGGTAATCGAGGATAGTCCATTTAAGGAGCACACCTTCAAACTGATCAAGCATAAGGTGACAGCAGCACAAAGAAAACAACGGTTGTCAGTAGCATAGCTGAAATCTGTTTACTAACTTCGCATAAACAAAGGAGGGAACGGCCAACATACCATTACACAGACATACCATCTTACTAAAATATAAGCGTTAAGCTTTGTTTGTTCAGCTCTCGGGAAACCTAGGAAATTTCACAGTAAAGCAGAATAAGCAGGTTCAACGCCCACGCGCAAGCGTAGGGCGAAGACTTGTTTGTTGCTTTACAGGCTCTCCTAGGTGCCTCCGAGGCTCAGACTAAGTTCAGTCCTGCGCTTTCGTGCTTTATTAACCTACCGAAGAGGCTGCCCGGTAACCTAAACAAGATACACACATGAAAAAAGTCCTTCTCCTTGCCTCACTTACAGGCTTAATGCTCTCCTCATGCTCAAAAAAAAGCGATACACCAGCCAAACCTCAAACCCCAATAAGTAAAGCTATTGATGCAAAGTATATCCATGATGGTGCTGACGAAAACTCTTTAGTAGTTGAGTACTCCTCTTTCAATGCCAATGCTGATTGTGATAAGACTGTTTACCAGGCAGCTGTTGAAACTGTACAAGGCGGTAGTGGCATAAATAATGTCACCGTTGTGGGTGCAAACCTAACGATGGTGTTTACGAGGGGTGCGCTTGCTCAACCGGCAACAACCTCATTAACCTATGGTACCAGCCTTTACAAGACCGTAACTCAAAACTGGTCATGGAGTGGCTATCTTACCATCAAAAAGCAGAACACATCTCTAACATCAGACCAATTCAACAAAGCTATTAGTGTCAAAGTCAATGCTGTTAATACAGGTGATGTTGCTGCCATCTCCTCTAAAACGATAGCTGGGGATTTTATGAACGTAGAGTATGCCTTAACAAAGATTGGATCACTGAACTCGCAGTTCTTATCATATGAGGTTCAAGCCAGCACCCCAATCACACTTACTAGCCAATATCAGGTTTCATGCCTTATTCCTGGATTCGTCTCTCCCCAAAGCATCGTGGTACTTGATATATCAAAGGTATCGCCCACAGTTCAGCAAAAAGATTTGGGAGGTGGAGTTACGTCATACACGCAGACCCTGGACTATAATGGAGTGAGTAAATCGCTTTCTCAGTACATAGCTGGAAGGTACTTTGTAGAGAAGGTCTATCCGATAGTAAAGTAATCATCGTAGTTATTAACCATCAATCAGAACACGTATGTCTGCTAATAAACTTCGACTTATCATATGGTTTGTCTTGAGTACAGTGCTTTATATCATATTATCTATAGTCCATCTAACACCGGACTTCAGTGAATGGGCTGCTATTTCCAGGGGCATCTTCGTAGTGGGAACACTGGGTTTCGCTATTTGGGTGATAGTCTCACCGTCTGATAAGTAATAACGAGAGGGCTTGTCTAAACAAGCCCTCTTTTGTTAACCTTAATTGTCGTTAAATTAGGATATGGAACTAAACCAAATAGAAAAATCGTTCAAACAAGCGATCTCAGAACTTAACCGGATAAATGGGCGGTTATATGTTCTTAATAGCTTTGTTACCCAGACAAAGGACAGGATCGAAAAGGAAAGTTCGATAAGTCATGAACTTATGACTTCCGGACTAGCGTTTAGAGATATAACGCTGGACAAGGAGGCGGAATCTAATTTATTTATGTCCACAGACTATTACAGGCTGCACAGATTAAACCTAAACGATGAGGTGGACATGATTATTAGCCGTGAAAGCCTATTTCAGGTATCACAAGCCTATGAGATTGTAGAGTCTTTTCTCTACAGTCTTGTTGCTGAACTCATTAGGTTAAAAAGCAGCTTACAGTTGTTTGTAAACACAAACACTAATAGCAGTACTTTCGCCTCTATACGCAAAGCTCTAAAAGGATTTGGGGAAAGGAAGAACAACCGACATTTGCTATCCATACTAAGAGCGAACGCAAGCGTTTTCCGTGAGTTTGAAAAGGAAAATATTTATGACCTGGATTTCGAGCAGTGGTATGAAATGCTTAGTGAAGTCAGACATTGTGTTACTCACAGTCGATCTGTTGTAACTCCGGAGATTAAAAAGGCTTTACCAAAGTGTTTCAACGATTTTTTTGAAATAAAAAAGTATGGAGAGGAGGAGGTGATCTTTGTTAATGAATCGAATGGTAGGGAAATCATCTCACGTATCGCAGACTATATCTTTCTTGTGTACAAAGCCGTAGCGGAACTTTGCTACGAAACTGAGATTAATTTCCATAGCATTGTACCGATATTGAACCCTGAGTAACATAAGCCCACACTTACCTTTCCCGCTTCTGTTGCTTACAACAGGAAAGGTAAGCTGTGCTTATGGCTGGACGCAGAGGCCATCCACACACCAGGAAGAGCGGTGTTCTTCACTTATAAGCTGAAACAACAAATCACGCCAGGCTTCACATCGCTCAATAAGTGCTACGCACACATTTCACTCCGTTGCTTTCATACCCACGCTCTATAGGTGGACATTATTTCTTTATAGGCTTTTACACTATACCAATTCTAAAGAAAATGTCCCACCTGTGCCTATAGGAAGCAGCCTGTCATGCCTGTTGTGGTAGCAAAGTCGTTCAGAACATGAGCTGTCTCTGTCTTTATATACCTTTCGCTTATGCTACGCTTTTACTTGGTCTGTTCGACCAGGTAACGCTTGCAACACTCAATATCTATAAAGTCAGGCGCTCATTATAACTTTTGCTCACCTGCGGCTTCTCTCGGGCTTCATCACTGTCATAGCTTTTGAATAGTCAATAGCACTACCCCACGCAATCAAAAGGCAACGCCAGTGCCTTGTGAAGCATTCTGTGAAGTCGCTGCTTTGCAGCTGTCTCTTCACAGACCCTCGTTCAATTCGCAGGCGGTTCGCAGACTCATATGATTAAGTAGTATATTACACATCTATACACATATACTCATGCAATTTTGTGAATTTACGAACGAGATGAAAGAGGGAATTGTCAAGGCTTATCAGCACTCATTCCTGATGTCGGATGAATTGTTCGACAGCCCATATGATTTCTTTAAAGATTGTGCAGATGATCTTGAGGCGCACGTTAATTATTTGACGCCTTATATCCTAAGGGAAAATATTAAACCGCAAACGGATGATGGTAAGTTCAATCTGAACTACCTATCTGTAGACTATTGCTTAGGCGTAGATTTACCAATATACGTAAGCAAAGAAGGAAACACTAAACGTGCTTTTATAATCGCGGAAGACCCTTTGCGTAATCCCAATGATGAACGGATTAAAGTAAGTCAAGAGCACACTTTATTGAGTACCCCTTTCGCAACTCATTTAGACGCTTGTCGCAAGCAGTTAAAGGAATATTGGGATTTTCACGATGCCTTGCTTAACAATCAGTTCAACGTTTACATCACGGACATAAATAAAATTTGGCTAAAAAGGAACAACGTAAACAAGGAGAGAATCCCCGGTGATCTTGCGATAAACTTTAAACGAACCTTACAAGCTGAAATAGAACTGATCAACCCCGATATCATTATAGTCTATGGCAAGAAGTCGGCTATGGCATACGATGACTTAAACATTCCGTTTAATGGCGTACTGAAAGCTTTCCCACACCCATCAAAAAGCGCCAATGGCACATGGAAGAAGTTGTTTCAAATAACTTACCCAGGCATTGAAAAAAGCTGTACGGCACAGAATAAGGTAGCTTATATGATAGAACAAACTCTAATATCAGCTTAACGATTTCTTATGAAGCATTCTTTGTAGCCGCACTTCGTGCTATCTCTACAAAGATCCTCTCCTCTATTCGCAGGCGGTTCGCAGACTCGTATTTTTTTATATATTAGTAATATGTTAGAAGAGTTATTTACAGCTTATGGCTGCACTATTACACGGGTTGGCACAGGTAATGAAACTATCGCATGTTATAGAATAAGATGCAAATCCATAAATCTTGATACATCGTTTAATTGGTATACGAATGATAATCCAATTGGAAAGACATTGAAAGGAACCTTACACGGCTTACTCGCCGTGCTTTTTAATGGAAGTACCTTTGATCAGTATGAGGTTTATGATGAAACAAAACTACAAGCTTTCATAAGAAGTCACTATGTTGTGCTTACACCTGATGAAAAATTGAACAGTGTGTTAGAATATATTCAAAGTCTTACCACTTTCGACGGACAGACAGTAGTATTAAAGAGGCCAACAGAGATTATAATTGCTAAAATGTATTTCTATAACGTTAATGAATGGAGTTTTTATTTAAGTAGTACTATAGAGCAAGGTTATGTATCAGAGCGTACGATTTCAAGCCCTAGTCCAGATCCGACAACAATAAAAAGTCACAGGTTGACAGTAAAAGGCTTAAGTCAACTTATTAAAATTAATGCAAGTAAGAAGTCGAAAGTCTGCTTTATCGCGATGGCGTTTGTAAGTGATATGTTTGAGGTATTGGAAGATGCTATTAAACCAGCTTTGACAAATACCGGCTTTAATCACTATGTAGTCAGTGAAGAGCATGTTGATTCAGATAAGACTTTAAATGATGCGATAATAGCTGGAATAAAGAAGGCACGGTTCACGATCGCTGACTTTACTTACCATCGTGGCGGTGTTTATTTCGAAGCGGGATACGCTCTGGGTAGAGGTCAAAAAGTGATTTACACATGCAGGGAAGACGAAATGAGTAAGGCGCACTTCGATATAAGGAACTATCAGCATATAGTTTGGTCTAATGCAAGCGACTTCAAACAGAAACTCATTAACAAAATAGAAGCTTTCATTAAAGAATAACATAATAGGGTATTATTGTTATATTAGGGCATTAAACCGCATCACATTAAACCATAATTTAATGCCAGAATTAAAACGATACAGACTGTTTGCTAGCCATGCATGGCACCGATCTGAAGAGTACCTTAGAGTGTTTGAGTTTCTTGACAACGCCAATAACTTTATCTATGCAAATTATAGCGTTCCAGTAGATAGGGCTTTTGATAATATGACGAATTCCCAACTGGAGGAACAGATTAGAAACCAAATTCGCCCTGTTCAATGTGTAATTATACTTGGTGGATTATATGTATCTTATAGTTCATGGATACAATTTGAAATTGATTTTGCAAAAAGCCTATCAAAGCCTATTATAGGTATAATACCAAGAGGAGCGCAAAGAATGCCAACAGCAGTACAGAATGCTGCAAATATCGTTGTCGGATGGAATACAAGCTCAATCGTAAATGCAATCAGAGACTATTCGTTATAAGGTTATTTCAGAGGATTTACCTGAGTTGTATGATGCAGCTAATACTGCATCATTAAGAGCCCAAAAAGGTCATTTAACAATTATCAAAGGATATATTGTTTTATTGGTCATTGGTTCAATCCTTACGATGTATTCGGAGAAAATCGATAATGCGCCAAGCTATGCTATCTTTCTTTTTTTAGGTAGCTTGTGTTTGACAATCCTTCAAGCGTATAAAAGATTTGATAAGATATGGTACAATGGAAGAGCCGTTGCTGAGTCTATAAAGACAAGATCTTGGCGGTATATGATGAAAGCTGAACCTTATAAAGACCAAGGGAATAATGAATTAGTAAACTCATCATTTAGGTCGGAACTAAAGGAAATTCTTCGAGAAAATTCAAGTCTCGGGTCACACTTAGATACAGGAGGCGAACTTAGAGAATCGGTTACTCCAAAGATGATTCTTATTAGGTCCCTCGATTTGGAAAGTAGAAAAGAAATTTATAGAAACGAAAGAATTGATGACCAGCGGAAATGGTATGCTATTAAGGCAGTCAAAAACAAACGTGCTGGGAACTCGTGGTTTGTTACATTGGTTGTTGTTCATGTGATGATAATTTGCTTCTTAGTTGTTAAGATTTCTCACCCTCATATACTTTTACCCGCTGATACTTTTATTGTTATAGCCGCCTCAATCGTAACATGGACACAAGTAAAAAGATATCACGACCTGTCAACATCTTACACCCTTACCGCGCGAGAAATAGGTATTATTAAGGGGGATAGCGAATCTGTTAGAACTGAAGACGGCTTTTCAGATTTTGTTAAAGATGCAGAGAATGCCTTTTCAAGGGAGCATACACAGTGGTATGCGAGAAAAGATACTTGAATCAAGCATAATATCAAGTTAAAACTTAAATTACATGGCTAAAAGACCTACAACCAGTTCAACAACCAATAAAAGTGAATCCAAAGAACTAATAATAAATTCTAAAGCTCCTTTAGTTTTCATTAGCCACGACACAAGAGATGGTGATTTAGCAGAAGAGTTTAGTAACCTCCTAAGAAATGCCAGTGCAGGGGCATTAAAATCCTTTCGCTCCTCGGATAGAAAAGGCACACAAGGTATAGAATATGGGGAAGAATGGTATCCTGCAATTATGGATAAAATCGATGAGGCATCTGATGTAGTTTGTTTACTTACCAAACATAGTGTTGATCGGCCATGGATACTTTATGAGGCTGGTGTAGCAAAAGGGAAATTAGATAAAAAGGTACTTGGAATTGCTCTCGGCATTCCATTAAGAGTAGCCGTTTCGGGGCCATTTGCCCAATTTCAGAATAATGATGGAGATGTTGAGTCTGTAACAAACTTAGTCATGACATTAGTAAAGAAAGTGCCTGGGCTAGATCCGGACCAAACGCAGGTAAAAACGCTTGTTCAAGGATTTGTAGTTCGATGCATTGAAATTATTGATAATCAGAATAGTGGTGTTGCCGCTGAATCTGTTGAAGAAAACGCTGTTGCAAAACTCTTTGAGGAAGTAAAAATTATGTTTGATGCATTACCCTCTCGAATCGAAAATAGAGTTGACCCAAACTTTAACAGAAGAAGACGGAGGGTTCATCCTATGATGGTGGAAGAGATGTTACATATGGGAAAAGAATCAAAAGATCCACTTTTGGGTTTCCTTATGATGGTGAGTTTATTTAGAGAAGATTTTCCTTGGCTATATGAAGTAGGATTGGATACTTACAGGACTTTAAAATCGTTTAAAACATCAATCCAAACGAAAAGAGCCATTTCTACTTTTGAAAGTGCGTTAGAGATGGCAGGGCATCCACTAATGCGCGAATTTCTGGATAGATCGGAAGATAGTTTATTTTTATTCAAAGAAATGAGGCATGTAACTCGACATTATTTGGAGCGTTTCATAAATCATAATGATCATACTGACGATAAGGATAGAAATGATTAAAATTTTATTTAAGATTTATATTTAATATTATATATGAAGCCTAGACTATTTATCGGCTCTTCAACAGAAAATCTTGAAATTGCTAATGCATTACAAGTAAATCTGGAATACGATGCAATTGTAACGGTATGGAATCAAGGAGTTTTTAATATATCATCTAATGCCTTAAATGATCTTATGGAAGCTTTAGATAGCTTTGATTTTGCCATATTTATATTTCAGCCCGATGACATTACTACAATTAGAAACAATAAATATCAGACGGTCAGGGATAATATAATTTTTGAGTTAGGTTTGTTTCTTGGTCGGCTTGGCAAAGAGAAAGTCTTTTATCTAACAGATAGGGAAACGACAAATCTACATTTACCGACTGATTTAATAGGGCTCTCTCCAGGAACATATGATAGCAAAAGGGAGGATAATAATTTACAGGCTGCTTTAGGGCCATTTTGTTTTGAGGTTAGAAAGAAACTAAAAGCTTTTCTCGTCGAAAGCTTAATTGACTTTAAAGATGAGACTATGAAGGCAAAGAAGTTAGCGGCTGAGCGACCAGATCTATGGGAATTTGATTTAGCTATAGAATTACTTGATTCTAAGCTTAAACCGATCAAAGAAAGTTATTCTGAATTGGAAAAAGGTCTCCTGGTTAGACGTTTAAAAAGTATTAGTAATTCTGCCCTTTCGAAGTTTTACGAAGATTCCTTAACATCTTTTATTGCATTAAACGACCAGTTTATGCGAACTATAAATGAGCTGAAAAACTCTTTCGGTCCTCTTGGGGTAGCCGGCAATGCGCTTGAGATCAAGAATACTGTTCAGCGATTAGTGCTTTTGTGTAAAGAGCTTTTATCGTGGGAATATGAGGTTTATTCAATTAGTCCGTCAGATGAGCTTATGGAGGTAAAAACTTATATGCAAGGATGGAGCAGTTTCCTTGTTGATCATATTTACAATATTGGGCCAATGTTAAAATCATCAATTGATTCGGTCCGGTTAGGTGAAAGCGACAATATAGAAATCAATTTAACAATAGACGCACCAAGCACATTATCAAAACCATTAGAGATATTCCAAAGATATCTTGCTATATATGGTTCTCTAGATTAAATATTCTCATCACAAGTTTAGGCTAAGAGGAAGAATGGCACAAACTAATAACCGAACTAATAAGCTTAATCCAAGAAAATAACATACCCCTATAAAAGGGAAATTCTCTGTTTTGTTGGATTGCTGTGACGACCCGATAGCTCAGTCGGTAGAGCTTGCGTCATAACGAAACCCCATTAATAATTGTTGTTGCCTGCCTTTTAGGCTGATCTCTTAAAGGCTTAGATAGGTGAAGAATGAATTACTATGCAAAGTTACACTTATAGCTTCTGTAGCGTGCAAGAGCTTCCGGCATAAACCCACAGGGCTTCTGCACCACCCATTTATTCCTTTTCCATCTTGCACTTGGTTGCTACAAGTGTGGAGTGGTATCGTAATTCATTCACTCACTAAATCAAACACATTATGGGACAGAAACAGAATAAGAGCTATCTTTATGGAGCTCAAAATGCGCCAAGAATGCGCCAAATGCTTACCAAAACACCTATTATACGAACCGGAAAGTAATTAAACAGATTAATAGCCTACGGGCTGTGATACAAGCAAACAACAGTTAACAATATCAGAAAACTGCGTTTGGAGCTTACAGAGGCGCTTTAGCCATAAAAAAAGTCTCTTAGTATGACTAAGAGACTTTGAGGTTGTGGTATCAGCTGGGATCGAACCAGCGACACAAGGATTTTCAGTCCTTTGCTCTACCGACTGAGCTATGATACCTTCGTTTGGGGAGTGCAAATGTAGCTTTTTTTTTATGTTTGAAAAGTTTTTTTTGAAAAAAGTTTAAAAATATTCTCTGGAGAATACTTGCCGGTTTTTGAAATTAAACAATTCGGCAGTTAATCAGTTACTTAGCTTTAAAGATATTTTTCAATCCTAAAACATTTTTCTCTTTCAACAATTCAATTAACTTTGAATAAAATACTATGCACGCATAATGATTGCACAAGTTATATTTATTATCATTTTAGGGGTTGCCGTTTACCTGTTTGCCAAAAACGTAGCTAAAATAAGGCGTAATATTTTGCTGGGAAAAGATACTGACCGATCTGACCAGTCCTCCGAGCGCTGGAAAGTGATGGCAAAGGTAGCTCTTGGACAAACCAAGATGGTAAAACGTCCGCTGGCTGCCGTCCTGCACTTTTTTGTTTATGTAGGTTTTGTGATCATTAATCTTGAGGTGCTCGAAATCATGATTGATGGTGTTTTCGGCTCTCATCGTATATTTTCTCATCCCCTGGGTGGTTTATATGATTTACTAATAGGCGCTTTTGAAGTGCTGGCGTTGTTGGTGCTTACCGCATGTATCGTTTTCCTGTGCCGACGTAACATTGTTCATTTAAAACGCTTTACAGGTGTGGAGATGACCAAATGGCCAAAGTCTGATGCCAATTATATACTCATCACGGAAATTTTGTTGATGAGTGCTTTTTTAACTATGAACGCGGCCGATTATAAACTGCAGTTATTACATTTTAGTCATTATGTTAAAGCCGGCAGTTTTCCGGTAAGTTCGCTGATAGCTCCCATATTGCCCGATAACGCTGCCACTTTGGAAATTGTTGAACGGGTATGCTGGTGGTTTCACATTATAGGGATATTGGCATTTTTAAATTATTTGCCTTATTCCAAGCATTTTCATATCCTGTTGGCTTTCCCCAATACTTACTATTCTAACTTAAATAATAAGGGGAAATTTACCAATATGGCATCAGTTACCAATGAGGTAAAAGCTATGCTCGATCCCTCTTTTGTGCCTGAGAGTACAGGTGAACCTGCACGTTTCGGCGCTAAAGACGTTACAGATTTGAGCTGGAAAAACCTGATGGAAGCTTATACCTGTACAGAGTGCGGCAGATGTACTTCGGTATGTCCCGCTAATATTACGGGCAAGCTGCTGTCGCCCCGGAAAATTATGATGGATACGCGCGACAGGCTTACCGAAGTAGGTAATAACCTGGATAAGCACGGAAAAGACCATGATGATGGTAAAGCTTTATTGGATAGCTACATTACCCGTGAAGAGCTTTGGGCTTGTACCACCTGTAATGCCTGCGCTGATGCCTGTCCGGTAAATATTAATCCCTTGGAAATCATTACCGAAATGCGCCGTTATATTGTAATGGAAGAGTCGCAAGCGCCGGCCAGCCTCAACAATATGTTTGGCAATGTAGAAAATAATGGAGCTCCATGGAAATATAGCCAGGCTGATAGGTTTAATTGGGCTGATAATGAGTAAGCAGACTGCTTATAATGACTAATGATATGTTACAGGATATAGCAACTACCGAATCAAAATATAAACTATTTATAGAAAAAGTGGCAGCATCAAAACTGGTATGGGCGTTAAAAAGCAAAAATGGCTGGGCCAACTCTCATTCTAATGACAGCGAAGATGTTGATGTAATTCCATTTTGGTCGGACAGAGCTTATGCTAAGCTTTGTGCCAGGGATGATTGGAAGGGTTATTTGCCCGTTGAAATTCCATTGGCAGAGTTTTTAGAAAGTTGGTGTATAGAGATGGCTGATAATGAAGTTTTAGCCGGTATTAATTGGGATGTCAATATGTTTGGAAAGGAAAGTACTGCTTTAAACGTAGCGCTTGATATTCTTGAACAGCTAAATGCCATTAACTCAGCAATTAGCTTTAAAAATTATAATAGTATAAACGAATTTATAACAGAGATCAGTGAATCGCTTGATTAGCTGAGGAAAATCATAAATAATGGATCAAAAAATACCTACCATGGCCGATATGGCTGCGCAAGGACAAGAACCCGAGATATTGTTCTGGGTTGGTTGTGCCGGTAGTTTTGACGAAAGAGCACAAAAGATAACCCGTGACATTTGTAAAATACTGCAACACGTGGGTATTAATTATGCGGTTTTAGGAACAGAGGAAAGCTGTACCGGTGATCCGGCCAAACGTGCTGGTAACGAGTTTTTATTTCAGATGCTGGCCATGACCAATATACAGGTACTTGATGGCTACAACATCAAAAAAATAGTAACCGGCTGCCCGCATTGTTTCAATACCATCAAAAATGAATATCCGGGTTTAGGCGGCAATTACGAGGTGATCCATCATTCACAATTAATACAACAATTGATTGATGAAGGTAAACTTCGTGCTGAAGGTGGAGAAAGTTTCAAAGGTAAAAGGATTAGTTTTCATGATCCGTGCTATCTGGGCCGGGGTAATAATGTTTATGAAGCGCCACGTGCAGCCCTTGAGATTTTAGATACCGAATTGGTGGAACTCAAACGCTGCAAGTCAAATGGCTTATGTTGCGGTGCTGGTGGCGGCCAAATGTTTAAAGAACCGGAGCCCGGCAAAAAAGAGATTAACATGGAGCGTATGGTAGACATCCTGGAGGCAAAATCCCAGATCGTAGCTGCCGCCTGTCCGTTTTGTATGACCATGCTTACCGATGGTGTAAAACATCATGATAAGGAACAAGAGATACAAGTGTTGGACATAGCAGAGATTACTGTTCGGGCAAATGGTTTATAATATGTCTGGCATAAAAATATATTGCCTGTGTTTTCTGCTTTTTATGGTATCTGCCAATATTAACGCCAGGGATAAAGTAGCTTGTAATAGCTGTCAGCAAAGCAAAAGTATTGAGGATATACTTATAGGTAAAGTATTCAATCTAATTGAAATTAAACGGCTAAACGTCGAATTAAAAAAATATAAGGCCTCAGCTTCTGTCATGATAACTGCCAAGCCAACTTCTGATAGTCCTTATTATGAAGTAACAGTTGGGTATGATGGCCCTGTAAGATTTGAAAGCCGGTACTTTTTCAGGATAAAAAAAGATAGAATAAATCAAAGTAATATTGAGCCTTACATAGAGGTTATGGATATTGCCGAGGCTGATTATGTACCTTTACTTCAATACAGGAAAAAAAGCAACAAATAATTATAAGGCTTTTGCCTTAAAGTAGTTCAGCGCGTTTTTCAAACTATCCAAACGAGCCGAACTCATGTTCCTGACAGGCAGTTCTAACACTGTCGACATAGAGTCGATATCCCCCTTCGGGTCTTCATAAGTTTGAACGATAATATCATCAGCATTGGTGCTTAATTCCAGGGTGCCTGCTTTATCGTCTCCTTGGTATTGTACCTGATTTAAACGGTGTAAATTAAAGGAAAAATACTCCTGCCTACCATGTTGATAAGTTTTTCTGAGGCGCAGAAAATAGTCGTTAGTAAGGGTCAGTTCCCATTTTTTTAATTTAACATCAGGCGGCGGATTGTATGATTCCGTGAGGCACTTATTGCTCCAGCTAAGCCATTCCTGATCGTCTGTTTGTGGCCTGAAGCTATAATTTACCCATCCTGTCAATAAAATGAGGGTAAATACTAAAATCTTTTTTGTTTGCGGCTGAAGTGATTTTTTCATGACAACAAAATGTAACCCGAAGTTAATAAATTGATATTTTTGTAAATGGAATTTTCTCAACACTCAAGAGTTTGGATATATCAGTCAGACAAAAAATTAACTGATTCTGAAGTGGAACAAATACAGCAGGAATTGGATGATTTTACCATCGGATGGACGGCCCACAACAACCAGTTAAAAGCGCGTGCAGAGATCAGGTATAACCGCTTTCTGATTCTAATAGTTGATGAAAGCCAGGCGGGCGCCAGCGGATGCTCCATCGATAAATCGGTTCATTTTATGAAGCACCTGGAGCAGCATTTCCATATCAATCTGTTCGACAGATTTAACCTCGCTTACCGGGAAGGGGAGGAAGTGCTATCGTTACCACGCCATGCTTTTGAAGACCTTTTGAAACAGGGGAAGATAAATACCGAAACCATTGTTTATAATAACATGGTACAAAATATAAGTGAACTGGAAAGCAAATGGGAGGTGCCTTTTAAAAATAGCTGGCATATACAATTATTCAGGGACCTTGTTATTCAATAGCCTATTGTTAAAGTTGGGTTGTTTACATAAATTTAGTGATGGAACAATATGATAACCGTGTAGACATTTATATTAACCAATCCGCTGAATTTGCAAAACCAATACTGGAATATATCCGGGAAGTAGTTCATGAGGCATCACCTCTAATCACCGAGACTATAAAATGGAGTATGCCTTTTTTTGATTATAAGGGGCCCGTGTGTCAAATGGCTGCCTTTAAACAGCACTGTGCCTTTGGTTTCTGGAGATGGTCGCTTATAAGCGGTGATTTAAAGGATAGCAATGATACTTCCGCGGGTAGCTTTGGTCGCATTACAGATATCGCTGATCTGTCGTCAAAGGAAATACTAATCGCTTATGTATTACAGGGGATCGAACTAAACGAAAAAGGCATAAAAAATGCTAGCCCGAAAAAAGCTCCTGCCGAAAAAACTGAATTAGTGATCCCTGATTATTTTATTGATTTTTTAGCTGCTCATCCTAAAGCGGTACAGGTATTTTATGATTTTAGTTATTCCCAAAAAAAGGAATATGTAGAATGGATAACCGAAGCCAAAACAGAAGCTACCCGGCAAAAGAGACTGGAAACAGCCGCAGAGTGGATGAACGAAGGTAAATCAAGAAATTGGAAATATAAGTAGGATTAAAAGTGGGTTTACATGGTTTACACTTTTTATGGTTTATATTGACTTATTTTATTGAATATCAGGAAATTAGATTGATTGTCTTGCAAAATAATGTAAACCCACTTTTTGTCATTTCAGGTCTCTTTCAGGTTTAAGTTAACCCATAAAATTGATCAACTTGAAATTTCAACGGGAGGCACCTACGGAGCCAAAGAACGTGCTTTTTTAGAGCTATAAACAGGTGGCCCCGCTGGGGCCGGCAATGCTTATACTATAATTAGTATACCCGGCCTGCCATTCGGCCTCAGAGAGGCCTCCTGTTTATAGATAAAATTTAAAGAAATGGTGGACTCCAGCGGAGTCTCCTAATCGTGAACTTGCTTTCCGAGTGCTGTTTAGTTCACATTTAGATTTTGTGGGTTAACTTAAACTTTCAGGAGACTCTGAGGTTGCTTCTGAGATCTAACTTTATACCTAAGGGGCCTCTGTGAGAGACCCTTAGGGGACTGAATATAAAAATATGTCATTACAGCAATGACATATGATGGTTTAAGCATTCCAAACCTTTACCAACACAAGCGTCATAAAGCGCAAAGTATTCCTTATATTTAAAAGGAGGGGCTTAAAAATCCAGCGGACCCAGCCTGCGCATGTTTTTCATGATCAGGTACTGCCTGTGCCTCAAATAACGGGTAGGGTTGGTGGCCGACCATCTGAGCGGGCTCGGGAATATAACCGCTATGGCCGCGGCTTCATGTTTGGTAAGGTCAAATGCCGATTTGTGAAAATAAGCCTGCGAGGCGGCTTCTATGCCATAAATACCGTCACCCATTTCAATCTCATTGAGGTAAACCTCCATGATGCGTTTTTTGCTCCAGAAAGTTTCTATCAATACGGTAAAATAAGCTTCAATACCTTTACGCAGTAAGGAACGACCATCCCATAAAAAAACATTCTTGGCTACCTGTTGGGATATAGTACTGCCGCCGATGAGCTTTTTACTGTGCGCATTTTTTTCAATCGCTTTTTCAATGGCCTGGAAATCGAAACCATGATGTTCCAGGAAGGTTTGATCTTCGGCGGCTACAGCTGCCCGTTTCATATTGTCGGAGATATCATCAAAATCTTTCCATTGTTTGTCTATCTTCCAGTCTTTACCGGCAGCTTTGCGCTGAAAGCCACGTTCTATCATGAGCCAGGTAAAGGGAGGGTTTACAAAACGGTATAAAAGCACACCAAACAAGCTTAGCCCTACAAAAAGTAAAAAGGCAAGTTTTATAACTCTAAATAAAAGCCGGGCAATTCCATTGTTTTTAAGTTTTGAAAACCAGGACTTTGATTTTGACCTTTTTTTTGACGATGAGGCAGGGGTGCGTTTCACAATTGATAATAAATGCTATAAAACAAAGAGGGCGTTTTGCATTGGCAAAACACCCTCTAAAATTCTACAATTAAGTTCAAAATCCGAAATCAAAACTCGGAATTCCGAAATATAAATTACTCAGCTACTACTGAGAAAGGAACCTGTACTTTTACTTCTTTGTGCAGGTTTACGTTTGCGATGTAATCACCAACAAACTTAGGCTCCTGATCAAAAGTAATACGACGACGGTCAACTTCAAAGCCTTCTTTTTTCAATGCATCAGCAATTTGAATAGTGTTGATGGCACCGAAAATTTTACCGCTTTCACCGGCTTTAGCGCCAATGTTAAGTTTAACGCCTTCTAAACGGGCAGCTATCGCATCAGCATCCTTGCGGATTTTTTCTTGTTTAAACTGAGCTTGTTTCAAGTTTTCAGCTAAAACTTTGCGAGCGCTTACAGTAGCTAATATGGCGTAGCCTTTTGGTAAAAGGTAGTTACGGCCATAACCTGGTTTAACGTTTACAACATCGTCTTTATCACCTAGGTTTTTTACATCTTGTTTTAAAATAACTTCCATTTTCTGAATCTCCTATTATTTTAATGAATCTGTAACGTAAGGTAATAAACCAATATGGCGTGCGCGTTTAACGGCTTGAGCCACTTTACGCTGGAATTTTAATGAAGTACCAGTTAAACGACGTGGTAATACTTTACCCTGATCATTAATGAACTTTAATAAAAAGTTAGCGTCTTTGTAATCAATATACTTAATACCATTCTTTTTGAAACGGCAGTATTTTTTACGGTTATCCTCCACTTTTGGAGCGGTAACGTATTTAATTTGTTCGTTAGCCATTAGTTTGTTTCCTCCACTTTAGCTGCTGGTTTCTTGTTAAAAGCACCGCTGCGTTTTTTGTCATTGTAAGCAATGGCATGTTTGTCCAAAGCAATGGTCAGGAAACGCAAAACACGCTCATCGCGCCTTAACTCTACCTCCAATTTGTTAATTAATTCACCTGGAGCCTTAAATTCAGTTAAGTGATAGTACCCTGTAGTCTTTTTCTGAATAGGGTACGCTAATTTTCTCAAACCCCAATTATCCTCCTGGACAATTTCGGCTCCGCCATCAGTTAAGATTTTGCTAAATTTGGCAATGCCTTCTTTAGCAGTTTCTTCTGATAACAACGGGGTTAGAACGATCACGATTTCGTACTGTTGCATTATTATACTTTGATTTTTAATTAATTACCCGCTATTACGGGGCTGCAAATGTAAAGAGAATTATTGATTTTTCAAATAGTTTTCTCTGTATATTTACCGCACTAAAACACATTTTTTAAACCTTATCTATTTGTTGATGAAAACATTGTTATTAACACTTATATGTGCCTGCTTTATCCAGGTATCACTTGCGCAATCGCCAGGGCCAGTTGAAAGAAAACTTACCGACTCTTTATGTAAGGCTATTTCCAAACTTGATTTATCAAAAATCCAAGATGGAAAGGCTGCCAAAGCGGCCTTTATGGAGTGTTTTATGCAACAATCAGCTATGTTTATTGACCTGGCCGAAGAGCGCCATGTGTCTATGGAGGATGATAATGCCATGCACCAAATTGGAACTGATATTGGTAAAAACCTATTTAAACAAAAGTGTGATGGTTTTTTAAAGCTGGCTGTTAAAATGGCTGACAAGGAAAACAACACTGAAAGTGAAAGCGTAAATTATACGGAAGGTAGCTTTAAACGAATAGATAATAAAGGTTTTAATTATATGGTTATAACAGATAACTCAAAAAGTGAAAAATCATTTATCTGGTTAAGGCAATTTCCCGGATCTGAAAGCTTTATGAATAGCGTTACACCATATGTGGGCAAAAAAGTAAATATAAAATGGCAGGAGATGGAGGTGTATTTGCCACAGGCGAAAGGATATTATAAAGTAAAAGAAATTTTGGCTGTTGATATTTTATAGATAACAGTTACCAAACTTAATTTACGAAGCTTATCTTTATCGCAGTAGTTAAAACGTAAATTATTTCTTATGGAATTTGTAGACCTTAAATATCAAGATGCAGTATTGCCGGCCTATAATAACATCACGATGTTAGCTCCCGGCGAAGACGATGAGTTTGAAAGTGATTGGAACGATGAGGATGATGATCTGGATAATCAGTTGGATGATCTGCATGAAATTCAGGTAGATGATGATCTGAACGAACCAGACCCCGAAGATGATTACCCACAACCCGATGATGACGATGAATAAGGCAAAATAGTTTAATTACATAATCGTTTCATCGATACTTTAACTTCAGGCATTTTCTTGCTAACTTCGTAGCTGTGGATAATTTTATTGTGTCGGCTCGTAAATACCGCCCGGCTACTTTTGAAACTGTTGTTGGTCAGCAACATATAACCAACACACTTAAAAACGCTATTAGAAATAATCAGCTGGCTCAGGCATTTTTATTCTGCGGGCCGCGTGGTGTGGGTAAAACTACCTGCGCGCGTATCCTGGCCAAAACTATCAACTGTACCAATTTACAACCCAACGGCGAAGCCTGCGGTGAGTGTGCCTCCTGCAAAGCGTTTGAGAATGGTAACTCTTTTAACGTACATGAGCTGGATGCTGCGTCAAACAATTCGGTTGATGATATCAGGAGCCTGATAGACCAGGTACGTATACCACCACAGGCAGCACGGTATAAAGTTTATATTATTGATGAGGTGCACATGCTATCGCAGGCGGCATTCAATGCTTTCCTGAAAACGCTGGAAGAGCCACCGCATTACGCCATATTTATATTGGCCACTACCGAGAAGCATAAAATATTGCCTACCATACTTTCGCGCTGTCAGATATTTGATTTTAACCGTATCCGGGTTGATGATATGGCTGCACACCTGGCATCGATAGCTGGCAAAGAAAATATCAGCTATGAGCCCGATGGTTTACATATCATAGCGCAAAAAGCTGATGGTGGTTTGCGTGACGCCCTTTCCATGTTTGATCAGATTGTTAGCTTTTCGGGTGGTAAGGTTACTTACCGCTCGGTAATTGATAACCTGAATATACTTGATTACGATTACTATTTTAACATCACTGACAGTCTGCTACAGGAAGATACAGGTAAAGTGCTGTTGTTTTTTGACGAGATATTATCACGGGGATTTGATGGGGCTCACTTTATAGCCGGTTTGTGCGAGCATTTTCGCAACCTGCTGGTAAGTAAAGACCAATCAACCTTGAAACTGCTTGAAGTAAGCGAAGGGATTAAAAATAAGTACCTGCAGCAATCGCAAAGCAGCCCGGTATCGTTTTTACTTTCGGCTATGAATATTGCCAACCAATGCGATATCAATTATAAGCTGAGTAAAAACCAGCGACTCCAGGTTGAGCTCGCATTGCTCAAAATGTGCCACTTGCCCTCGGCATTTAATATGGTGGCTTCGCCGCTTACTGCAACATCCGCCGCCGACGGGTCATTAAAAAAAAAACCTGATACCTCAGCAGTAGCAGCGCCGATACCGACTAATAAGATTAATAATGAGGCTTCGGTATTGAGCGATGCTCCCTTGTCTTATAATACAACCAAACCGCAAAGTGTTGAAAATAAGCAGGCAGCGGAAGTAAAAGAGCAAGCACCTGCCGAGAAGCCTAAAATATTTATACCCTCGCCAAGTCTGGGTTCGTTATCCATAAAAATACCCTCGCTTACAGATACCGGTAAGACTGTTGAAGAGGAGGCAGAGGAGGAAGATCCTTATTTAAAAGGAAACGATCGTGTTGATTTTACTATGGATAACTTTTTACAGTGCTGGAGCGACTTTGCCGCTAAAATTAAGGCCGATGGTAAAAAGAACCTGGTAACTATTTTTATAGCTAATGCTCCAAGGATGCTTAAACCCTACGAGTTTGAGATAGTGGTAGGCACCAAACTGCAGGAAAACTTATTTAAAGAAGAAAGACCTGCTTTGCACAACTATCTGCGGGGGCGGTTAAAAAACTTTACTATTGAGGTGAATGCCCGTGTTGATGAACAAGAGGTGGTGAGAAAACCATATACGGCTATAGAAAAATTCCAGTACCTGGCTGCCCGTAATCCCCAATTGGTTGACCTGCGTAACCGCTTTAATCTTGATTTTGATTAGGAGGTTAGTTCTCAGTTTTGAGTGATGAGTTAGCTATGAAAAGCTCAAAGCTCATCACTCAAAACTGAAAAACTTATTTTAAGAATTCAGTGTCATTTTTGGGATAGCCCTCTTCATCCAGATCGTCACGATCATCTTCAGGAGTGTGTGCTAATGCAGAATCTGCAGGGTCAACCTCTACAATATCGCCCTCATCAATGTGCATGCCAAGATCGTCAACATCCGTTTCAAGCGATCTTTTACCGGCATATTCCTCATCTGTATTATCATATGGATTGGCTTCGTCATAAGTTGAGTTCATGTCGTTGCCATTTTTAACAGAGGTATTATACGGATCGGGATGGTCATAATCCGGATCGTCGCTTTTTACATCATATTCAAAGCTGTTGTCCTTAGGGTTGTATTTAAGATCCTCTTTGTCAATAGTTTCGCCTAATTCGTCTTTTAATGTTCTGTCCCGATCGGCGCTGTTATCATTTAAAGCGTCATCGTCTTCATAATCATCATCAAATCCGGGGTTTATATTTTGATTGCTCATCGGTTTTTGCTTTGATTAAATATACCAAAAAACCTTGCCAAAATTCAAAAAGAGTAATTAATAATATATCTGTTTGCGGTAAGATGTTACACCTCCAATACCTACTTTTATTCCCAGGATAAATTGTGTAAATATATCGTTATGACGCCCGGCCTTGTATCCGTCAAGATTATCATCCATTACCCTGTTGTATTGATAACCCAGATCTATCTTAATGCCGGGATCATTGTATTGGTTAAATAACTTTATTTCATAACCTATTCTCAGCGGTATATAAGGTATCTGACTGTTAGTATCACCCGGAGGCTGTACACCTGCCGGCAGCGTATTATCGCCACCTCTTTTTACATGGTTCACCAGGTATCCAATACCGGTTGAAACGTAAAAGCCTTTAAACGCATTAGCTACAGGGCTTTGGGAGTAATCTATCACTTCGCCGGCCTGCAACTGTACCCGTAAAGCAAATGCCCAGAAATGGTTTTCAAATGTACGGCCATATCCCAAATTCGGATCACCGGCTTTAAGGCTGCCAAATTGCCCTTCAAAAACATAGTTTACAAACGGGCCATGGTTATACGTGAAATTAAATTGGGCCGAAGGCGTGTATTTTAAAGCCTTGGTTACATCTGTGCTGATAGGATAATTGATACCAACGGCGGTGCCTACATCATACTGTGCGTAGTCATAACCTAATTGTGCTTTCGCTAAAAATGCGCTGGTACATAAAATAACCGTGAATGCTGTTCTTAATATCAGTTTTGTCATAAATAGACATTAGGGGGCTATTAATTGGCAATCTGTTTATCTACCAACGTTTAATTTTATGAAAATAGTATCTGCCTCTGCAAACACAAGAAACCTGCCATAACAAACATTCGGGCCCAAATAAATCAAATTTCATTTATTATTAATGAAAATGGTAAAGTCTATTTAATATATTTGAAGCCATTAAAATAAAAAACAACAACATCAGGTATGTCAAAAATTAAAGTAGAAAATCCGGTAGTTGAACTGGATGGCGATGAAATGACCCGAATTATCTGGAAATTTATCAAAGACAGATTGATAATTCCTTATCTGGATCTTGATATCAAATATTATGATCTGGGTATCGAGTATCGTGATGAAACTAATGATCAGGTGACCGTTGATGCCGCTAATGCTATCTTAAAATATGGTGTAGGTATTAAATGTGCCACTATTACACCTGATGAGGCCCGTGTAGAAGAGTTTGGCTTGAAACAAATGTGGAAATCGCCAAACGGAACTATCCGTAACATTTTAGATGGTACTGTTTTCCGCGAGCCTATTGTAATGGCCAACGTACCACGCTTGGTTCCTAACTGGACTGCTCCTATATGTATTGGCCGTCATGCCTTTGGCGATCAATACCGCGCTACTGATTTCCTTACTAAAGGAAAAGGAAAGCTTACTGTAACTTTTACTCCCGAAGATGGTGGTGCCGAGCAATCATACGAAGTGTATAATTTTAAGGGCGATGGTGTTGCTTTAACCATGTACAACACGGATGAATCCATAAAAGGATTTGCACACGCTTGTTTTAACCAGGCGCTTATGAAAGGCTGGCCTTTATACTTATCAACTAAAAACACCATCCTGAAAAAATATGATGGTCGTTTTAAAGATATTTTTGAAGAGATATATCAACAGGATTACAAACAAAAATTTGCAGAAGCCGGTATTACCTACGAACACCGCCTGATTGATGACATGGTTGCATCTGCGTTAAAGTGGAATGGTAACTTTGTTTGGGCTTGTAAAAATTATGATGGCGACGTACAGTCAGATACCGTAGCGCAAGGTTTTGGTTCATTAGGTTTAATGACTTCTACTTTAGTTACACCAGATGGTTCAGTTATGGAAGCCGAAGCAGCACATGGTACGGTAACACGTCACTATCGTGAGCACCAGGCTGGCCGTCCAACATCTACAAATCCAATCGCGTCTATCTTTGCATGGACACGTGGTTTAGAGTTCCGTGGCATATTGGATAAAAACGATGAGCTGGTAAACTTCTGCAAAACTTTAGAGCAGGTTTGTATAGAAACTGTTGAAAGCGGAAAAATGACTAAAGATTTAGCCATCACAATAAAACCAAAAGTAGAGCATGGTACAGATTACCTGTACACCGAAGAGTTTTTAGAAGCTATAAACGAAAATTTAAAAGCCAAATTAGGTAAATAAGTTATAGCGCAAACTATACAAAAGCCCGCCCTTAAAAAGCGGGTTTTTTTGTGCCCCCAAGTTTTTGGTAAAAAAAGCTGAATCGGTTTATCTGTTTCTTTTTTAACTCCTAACTTAGCGCTATAAAAACAAAACCGATGTCAACATTATATCCATTAAAATTTAAAACTATCTATAAAGACAAGATCTGGGGCGGTCAAAAGATCAAAACCTATCTGCATAAAGATTTTGGTACTTTGCCTAACTGCGGCGAAACCTGGGAAATATCAGGCGTAAAATCTGATGTGTCTGTAGTTGCCAATGGAGAACTGGCAGGCGAATCACTGGCTGATTTGTTGGAGAAATATCAAAGCGAGCTGGTAGGCCAAAAGGTTTACGCGCATTTTGGTAATATATTCCCTTTACTGGTAAAGTTTATTGATGCCAACGAAGATTTGTCTATCCAGGTGCACCCGAATGATGAACTGGCCAAAAAATGCCATAATTCATTTGGAAAAACCGAGATGTGGTACGTAATTGAAGCCGATCCGGGTTCAACTCTGATAGCAGGTTTTAATCAGGAACTTAACGAGCAGCTTTACCTGGATAAATTTAACAGTGGGCACCTTACCGATATTTTGAATAAGGAAGATGTAACGGCAGGCGATGTGTTCTTTTTACCGGCTGGCCGGGTACACACCATTGGCAAAGGTTTGTTGATAGCCGAAATTCAACAAACATCGGATATTACCTACCGTATATACGATTTTGACCGGGTTGATGATAAGGGTAACAAACGGGAGCTACATACCGAAGAGGCACTCGCCGCTATCGATTATAAGCACTATCCGGAATATAAAACCAGTTATCAGCCTAAAAAAGATGAAACCGTAAAACTGGTTACTTGTCCTTATTTTACAACTAACCTGCTCGATTTTACGCATAGCACTTCTAAAGATTACTCAACCCTTGATTCATTTGTGATTCATGTGTGTGTAGAGGGAGCCTACTCCATCAAATTCAAGGGGGAAGTATATGAAGTGAAAATGGGTGAATGTATCCTGCTACCTAAAAGCATTGATCAGGTTGAGTTGGAAACAACTGGTAGCTTTAAAATATTGGAAAGTTATATTGAATAATATACTTAAATTAGTACAGGTAGTGTAAAACAGTACCTGTACTAACTTTTCTACTGCCTCGCTATTCCTTGCAGGTTTTTGAAGATCTCCTGAAGGCGCTGAACGTCTACCGGCTTAAAAATGTAACCCGAAACAGAAGGAATATTTTTCGCACGGTCAATGTCGTGTGAGTCAATGGAAGAACTGAGTATATAAACGGAGATTTTTTTCCCCAGTTGTGATTTTATTTCCTCAAATTCTTTCATGAATTCCCAGCCATCCATTACGGGCATACTGAGGTCAAGAAATATAATATCAGGTAAATTAAGAGCATTACCCGGATTTTTTAAATGGGCAATTGCGTCGCTACCATTTTCAAAATGGGTAACCTGATTGCTCAGGTCTTTGATACTGAGTAGTTTTTTAAATCCGTAAGCGTAAATTTTGTTATTATCAATAATACAGGCATTAACCAGAGGAGCGGGTACAATCATTTATCAGTTTAAATTAGACCAGTTTAATGGTAAATTTAGTGCCAATATTTACTGTACTTTCCACTTTAATGGTACCACCAAGTGCTTCTATCTGGTTACGGGTAATAAATAAGCCTATGCCTTTAGCGTCGGGGTTTTGATGAAATGTCTTGTACATGCCAAATACCTTATCGCCATACCGGTCAAGATCTATTCCTATCCCATTATCTTCAAATATGAGATAAATATGATTCCGCTCTTTCAAAGTATGGCATTTGATAAGAGGTTGTCTATCCGGATGACTGTATTTTAAAGCATTAGTAAGCAAATTTTGCAAAATGCTCTCCATGTAAGCCGGTATATAGCTTATTTGAGGAGATTGGCTAAAGTCATATTCAATACGGGCGTTAACTGCTTCTATATTGCTTTTTATAGCAGACTGAATATTGTTGAAAATGGCCTCAAAGTTAATGATACTCCGTTCATTGGTGATTTCAGTTTGTATCTTAACAATCTCGTTCAGGTGTTCAATTGTAGCATTTAAGCTGCTGCTGATCGATTTGATATGCGCGAAGATCTCGGTACGGTCTTCTTCCAATTCTGTTTCTTCGTACAGGTTCACCATGAACTGTAAATTACCGGTATGTGATCGCAGATTATGTGATACAATGTACGCGAAATTTTGCAGGCGCCTGTTTTGATCGGTTAGTAAATTGAGTGATGATTCCAGGCTGAGGCCTTTGCGTTTGTTGCTGTCAATATCTTGTAAAATGCCCCTTATCGTAACACAGCGGCCATATTCGTTGATGATGGGAACGCCTTTAGCCCTTACCCAGATCACATGGTTTTTGGCAGTTCTGAACAATAATTCCAGATCATAAGGCTGGCAAAATTCCAATGCGTTATTAATGGCGTTTTGTATAACAGGACGATAGGGCGGTTCAAAAAAACTTACTGCTTCTTCAATGCTGAGCTTTATTTCAGATTGTAATTCAAAAATATCGTATATCTGTTTGGATAACGTTAAATTGAGAGAAGCGGCATCAATTTCCCAGCTGCCCAATTTAGCAATCCTGATAGTATCACCATAATGCTGGTCATTGCGTGCAGCCCTCAGTTCAGCCTGCTTATACTGGTTGATATTGATAATAGACCCGTAGATGATCTGCCCGTTTCTATCATGCTGCCTTTTGATGGTACTTTCAAACCAGTGATATCCAGATGATTTGGTGAGTAACCTTATTTGGATTGGCTTAGCAGGGGTTGTGCCTTGATCACTTAGGGCATTCAGAAAAACGGCTTTGTCCTGATGATATAAAAGATGGTCAAAAAATATGTGATTGGAGCATTCAATTTCGTTGGTTTCATACCCCAAAATACTGTAAAAACCTGCCGACCATTTAATGGCCCTGGTATTAATGTTATATTCCCAAATGCCTGCATTAATATTATCAATTATTTGAGCAAGATGCAGCCTGCTGTCATCAGAAAACTTATCCTCAGAAAAACTCATATAAATTAATACCTACTCATTTTTTTGGTAACGACACGCTCTGTATAAGAAAATTATGTGCCATAATTTAAAATCAAGAAAATTACAACCATAGGTTGTGGGTGTTTTTTCTGATCTGTAATCATTAAAGTTTAAATCACCGGACTTCAAATATAATATTTGAAATTATATAAACAACTCTAATACTGATGATTAACAAATAAAATTTATTGTATTAAAATATAACTGTTTAGGTAGATTCATAACTCAAAATAATTGATTTGGCTATGGTTTTCATCTGTTTTGCCTCCATTTAATTGTAAAAGATGCAACAACCATAATTTGAGCTATGATTTTTTTAAAAAGAGACAATAATTGTATTGTGAAAGAAAAAAAGAGGGTTAAAACCTAATGTTTTTAAAACGAATGTCCTGTTTTTAATTCGTTTTTTACGTTAACCGGAGATTAAGAATGTGTAATGATTAATTCGGCAAGGGCATTGGAGGCTATCCATTTAGCGGCTTTGTGATCTTGTTTGGAAATATTTTGGGCTGTTTGTATAGCGACTGCTTTTAAAATTTCGTTTCTTTTCCCGATCTGTCTGAGGGCCCAGTTCACCGCTTTTTTTACAAAGTTCCGGTTATCCCACGCTTCACGTTCAATAATGGGCATTATTGCTATAAACGACTCATTGGTAGCTGTTTTGCTATGTACCGCATATTCGGCCATGAGCACAAAACCTGCCCGTTTAATAAATTCCGCTTTATTGGAGCTGAATTCAAGAGCCTTGCTCATGGCAAAAGGGGTACGATCAAACAGATTACCGCATACCTGGTCGCATAGATCCCAGGAATTGAAATCTTTAGTCCAATTATCCATCTGTTCCTCCGTAACCAGTGCCGGGTCGTCAATTAAGGATGCCAGCATACGGGCTTCATGCAAACCTGTATCCCAAAGATCAAGTGCCAGCTGATGGTTTTTTTTGATGGTTTTGGCCAGTTTTCGCAATTCCGGCAGGCGAACACCAATGGCATGAGTAGCGTCAATACTATAGCGTTGCATGCCAGCCAGATAACCGGCATCAGCTTTCTGTTTTAAAAACTCAACGATCTCATTAACTTTCATTGATCAATGGTTGGGTTGCATATAAATCAATATACTATCAAATATAAAAAATCACCAAGCAAAAAAGCCGGGCAATTTGCCCGGCTCAAATTAAAACAGCGCTAATAGTTAATAGAACATTTTGAATATCGTATTACCTTTAATTAAAGGTTTCCTCTTATTTCCTGTTCGCGTTCGATGGCCTCAAACAAGGCCTTAAAATTGCCCGCACCGAATGATTTGGCCCCTTTACGCTGTATGATCTCAAAGAAGAGGGTTGGTCTGTCTTCAACAGGTTTGGTGAAAATTTGCAGCAGGTAACCTTCATCGTCACGATCAACCAGGATACCCAGTTTTTTCAAGGGCTCCAGATCCTCGTCAATATGGCCCACACGATCTGTTAATTCATCGTAATAAGTAGTAGGCACAGTCAGAAACTCAACACCACGGCTCTGCAAATCGGTTACGGTTGCCACAATATTGTCGGTAGCCAGGGCAAGGTGTTGTACGCCTTCATCCTCATAAAATTCGAGATATTCCTCAATCTGCGATTTCTTTTTACCTTCGGCCGGTTCATTGATGGGGAATTTTACATAGCCATTTCCATTGCTCATCACCTTGCTCATGAGGGCAGAGTATTCGGTACTGATCATTTTATCGTCAAAGGTGAGGATGTTTTTGAAGCCCATCACATCTTCATAAAAATTCACCCATTTGTCCATCTTATGCCAGCCCACATTGCCCACGCAATGGTCAATGTGCAGAAGGCCCGCGGTAGGTGGATTATAGTTGTTCTCCAGCTTTTGATAGCCTGGTAAAAACAAGCCATTGTAGTTTTTACGCTCGATAAACATATGAACGGTTTCGCCATAAAGCATGATACCGCTGGTGCGAACCTCGCCGTGTTCATCGGTAAAGGTTTGCGGCTGTTGGTAGGGTTCAGCGCCGCGTTTGGTAGTTTGTTCAAAGGCGTCATAGGCATCATCCACCCAAAGGGCTAGCACTTTTACACCATCGCCATGTTTTTTAATATGCTCGGCAATGGGATGTTCAGAGTGCAGGGGAGTGGTTAATACTATCCTGATTTTACCTTGTTGTAATACGTATGATGCCTTGTCGCGTACCCCTGTTTCGGGGCCGGAATAGCCCAGGTTTTGAAAGCCGAAGGCCGTTTTATAATAATGGGCGGCCTGTTTGGCATTACCCACATAAAACTCCACATGATCGGTACCATTAAGCGGTAAAAAATCTGTAGTGCTTGGTTTTTTATCTAAAGTTTGTGTTTGCATGGTGTTTAATTATTGAGTTAGTGAATTATTGAGTGCTTTAGGCTTTCAGTTTTTTGCTTTAGGCTTCAATCTCACATTTGCCAGCTCTTGTAATAATTTTCGTCTTCAATTTTTATAGCGTCTTCGGTCAGCATCAGCGGGCGGAAGGGGTCTATCATTACCGCCAGTTCATCGGTTGATTCCTTGCCGATTGATTTTTCTACCGAACCTGGGTGTGGCCCATGAGGAATACCACCAGGATGCAGCGTGATTTGCCCTTTTACTACACTTTTACGGCTCATAAAGTCGCCATCTACATAGTATAAAACCTCATCGCTATCTACATTGCTGTGATTGTATGGCGCTGGGATCGACAGTGGATGGTAATCAAACTTACGGGGCACAAAGGAGCATATTACAAAATTGTTGCCCTCAAAAGTCTGGTGTACTGGTGGTGGTTGGTGCAGGCGACCGGTTATTGGTTCAAAATCATGTATGGATAAGGCCCAGGGATAATGAAAACCGTCCCATCCAATAAAATCAAAAGGATGGGTGCCATATATATACGGATATATTAAGCCCTGTTTTTTAATCAGGATCTTAAAGTCACCTTTTTCATCATACGTTTTCAGATCGGTAGGACGCTTTATATCACGCTCGCAATAAGGCGAATGCTCCATCAATTGCCCGTACTGGTTACGGTAACGCTTAGGTGGCCTGATCGGGCTAAAGCTTTCTACAATGAACAGCCGGTTATCGGGAGTGTCAAATTCCAGCTGATAGATAGTGCCGCGAGGGATCACCAGGTAATCGCCATATACAAATTTGATATTACCGAAGCCCGTTTTTAGTGTACCTGAGCCTTCATGTATAAAAACGACCTCATCGGCCTGACTATTTTTGTAAAAATAGTCCGTCATGGATTTTCGCGGAGCCGCCAGTGAAATATGCAGATCGCTGTTTACCAGCACCGGTTTACGGCTTTGCAGGTAATCGTCCTCGGGTTTTACATTAAAGCCGATCAGACTGGTATGTTTCAGGTGTTTTTCACGGGCTATTTTGGGCTCCACACTGTATGGCTCACCCAGGGTTTTTACAATAGTAGGCGGGTAGGCATGATATACCAGCGAGTAAAGGCTCGAAAAGCCTTCTGTTGATACCAACTCTTCGGCATATAACGAACCATCGGGTTTGCGGAATTGTGTATGCCGCTTATGCGGGATAGCTCCTAAGGTATGATATAAAGGCATGATGTTTTAATTGGTTAACAATAAAACGTTTAAAATATCAGGATAGTTTTTTGGAGAACAAGGAATAAGGGTTTTGGGATTATTGGACTGTGGGATTCCTGGATTAAAAGCAGGAACGGGTATTAGTCCTCTAGTCTTTATTCCAAAAGTCTTTTAGTATTGGGCCAGCACAATTTTGGCCAACATAGCGTCCCTGAACGATGATGCATCGCTCATGCTGGTGAGGCCCAGTGAAAACAGAAAATGTTTTTGTACGCTTAACATGGTCACCACGAAATTAGAAGTAATATTTTTAATATGCAAGCATAATATTTTAACCAGGCATGAGGTAAAATGTTTAGTTTTGGCCCAACCAATTACCGGTTATGATAAAAACGAAAGCTATATGGTTAGGAATAGCCATCTGGATCATAATTACCGTAGTGTTTTCAAAATTTGATGCGCCTGCAGACGGATTCTCTTCTATTGGGTTTCCCTTGCATTTTTATACCTATTTTGAAGGTAAATCAGCCTCTGGTAGTTCTATAGATCATGGAATCATTTTAACTTACCTTTTAGTAGATTTTATTGCATTAATAGTTTTTATTGTATTGCTCCATGTTATTTTATCAGGCAGACGAAAGCCAATTAAAATTCACTTATAAACACATCGCCCTATGAAATTAGTATCCTATAAAACCGAAGACCGTGAGCATTTAGGTATTTTTATAAACAAGCATATCTACAACCTGAATTCCTGCGACAAACTGATCCCCGACAATATGAACGAGTTTTTGTGGGGGGGCGATGAGCTGATGGATCATGCCAGGCGCGTTCATGAGGCCATTAGTTCGGGAAAAATGGAGGCTAAGGAGGAATTGTTTTTTGAGCTGCTAGCCCCCGTAACCCACCCAACCTCATGCCGCGATGGTTATGCCTTCAGGCAGCATGTTGCCGCCGCACGCCGCAACCGTAAGGTGGATATGATACCCGAATTTGACCAATATCCAATATTTTATTTTACCAATCATAATGCCATACAGGGCCCCGGCGAAATTGAGTGCATGCCCGACCATTTTAATAAGCTCGATTTTGAGCTGGAGGTAGCCGTGGTGCTCAACAAAAAGGGCCGTAATATTAAAGCCGCCGATGCAGATAGCTTTATTGCCGGCTATATGATCATGAACGATATGAGTGCCCGTACCCTGCAAATGGAAGAGATGCTGCTGAATCTGGGCCCGGCAAAGGGCAAGGACTTTTCGACTGTTATTGGTCCCTGGCTGGTAACTCCTGATGAATTGGTGTCATATAAAACAGCGCCTAAACCAGGTCACACCGGTAATAACTACAACCTGCAAATGACTTGCGCCGTGAACGGTAAACAAGTGTCGGCGGGTAATATGGCCGATATGGACTGGACCTTTGCCGAGATCATTGAACGCTGTGCCTATGGCTGCGATGTGTTGCCTGGCGATGTGATAGGCTCTGGCACGGTTGGTACAGGTTGTTTCCTGGAACTTAACGGCACCGGCCTGCTTAATGATGCCAATTATAAACCTCAATGGCTGCAAGCCGGCGACCTGGTTGAAATGGAAATCACCGGTTTAGGTATGCTAGGCAATATCATCAAAAAGGTCGACAGC
Source organism: Mucilaginibacter lappiensis (assembly GCF_900155965.1). GTDB lineage: Bacteria > Bacteroidota > Bacteroidia > Sphingobacteriales > Sphingobacteriaceae > Mucilaginibacter > Mucilaginibacter lappiensis. Next base: position 30,519 of record NZ_FTMG01000019.1, on the reverse strand, counting down.
GATTTTTCGATATTGGGGTTGAAGAAATAAGTTAAATACCGATGCTATCACTCAAAGTAAGCGAGCTTTCTATTTTTCAACTACAAAATTATTTGAACCATGCCGTTGCACCGCGCCCAATTTGCCTGGCCAGCACGGTTGATAAGGATGGGAATGTAAACCTGAGTCCATTCAGTTTTTTTAATGTATTCAGTACCAATCCGCCAGTTTGTGTGTTTTCTCCATCTCGAAGTGTGCGGGATAATATCACTAAACATACCCTGCAGAATATTTTAGAAGTTCCTGAATGTGTGATCAATATTGTTGACTATGATATAGTACAGCAGGTTTCCCTTTCGAGCGTGATGTATCCAAAAGGGGTGAATGAGTTTATAAAATCGGGATTAACCCCTGTAGCATCCGAACTGGTTAAACCGCCCCGTGTAGCCGAAGCCCCTGTACAACTGGAATGTGTGGTGAACCAGGTAATTTCCCTTGGCGATACCCCCGGTGCCGGTAATCTGGTCCTGGCCGAGATCAAACTCATCCATATCAAAGACCATGTTTTAGATGCCGAGGGTAAAATCGACCAGGCTAAAATGGACCTGGTTGCTCGTCTCGGCGGTGATTGGTATTGCCGCATAACCCAGGATAACTTGTTTAAGGTAGCTAAGCCTAATGCCAAAATAGGCATAGGCGTTGATAGCCTGCCACATGCCATACGTAACTCCCTGGTGCTTACCGGCAACAACCTGGGGCAATTGGGTAACCTGGAAGCCCTGCCGGCCGATGATGCCATCGAAGTATATAAGCAAGATCCCGCTATCAAAGAATTATTAGACGCCACCATAGGCGATAACCAAACCCGCGAGCTGCAACTACACTTGAAAGCCAAACAACTGCTAGATGAGGACAGGGTAGAAGAAGCGTTGATGGTGTTGCTCATGGATTAAAAAAGAATCAAGATATTAGAGTCAAGAATCAAGACAAGAATAAAACTTTGAAGTTTCTCTTTATTCTTGACTCTTACCGCTTGATTCTATGCTCAAAACGCGTAATCATTACCTTTAATGTGATAATCGGCAGGGATGTGATTTTTCTCGAAGAGATCGTATCCTGGTTGCAGGGTTTTCCAGAACGGCATATAGGGTTGTTGAGCAAAAATGCCCATGTAGTTTTTAGTCATCCGGAAGGGATATATATCCAGGTTGATCTTTTGCTGACCGCTTTCAAAAGCCTTGTAAATCAATGTGTAAATTTCCTCTATCCGCGGATCCGTCATGGCATAACAGCCGATAGACGCGCAGTGCCCATGAATCATCACTGCGTCGCCGGTATAGCCTTTGAGCTGCTCTACCTTGTTGGGATAGCCTATATTGATGGCCAGGTGATAGTTACTCGCCGGATTAAGTTGTTTAGGTTCAACGGTATAAAAACCTTCGGGGCTTTTGCCATCTCCCGAACGGGTTTTGGTTCCCAAACCGCCGGAGTAGTAGCAAATATCATAGGTTTTAAACAGGATATATTTCGGCCCCGCTTTTAGCCACACTTCCAACGCATCCTGGTATTTGAATATGCGAATGTAAACGGCTGATCCTGCTTTCAGACCTTTATTTTTCAATTCTTTTTGCAACCTGGGCCATACAATGGTGCGTACATCGCTGGCGCGTTTGCTATCGGGTAATTCGGTTTTGGGGCTGGTTACTGTTAATAATGACAACAACAGCAATTGCAATAATTTAGGCATCTGGTTTAATCGGTTTTAATAAGAGTAAATATAACTATATTTATAGTTACGTAGGGCTACCGAAAAAATTGTCCCACCTGTATTTTAACATTTTGATGCCCTGAAAACTTTTTAAACCTTAAATTTTAACACTTTTCGGTCCGAAATGGAGTGAAAATCGATCGAAAACTGTTCGAAAAACCTCATTTTAACACTTTTTAACAAATTTTAACACAGTTTTAATAGGTTTTAAAAACTTTAAAAAGTATTAATTTTTTGATTATCAAATAACTATATACAAAATGGCTGGTTTTTGACCTTATTTTGTCTTGAACAAAACAGCCCGCTTTCCTGATAAAAAGGAAAGCGGGCTGGTAGTTGATATAAATATACGGAAAGTTATTGGAAGTTTTGGTGGCGAAGATTGGCATATAGTCCGCAGCAGAAGAAGTCGCTTACTGCAGTGATGGGCGGGTGAGTCGAACGTTTTGTCATCCCAATAACATGGTGTTTTCTCTTGGCTCCTGATTCCCGATTCTTGCTTTTTTAGCCCTTCTCCATTCACCGGATAAACCCACACTTTTACCGATTTCCTACACGCTGTTCACCTATATCACCTTGCCCCGCGTGGTATACCACTGTACCTTTAGGGTATAATATTAATACTTAAAGCGATGAACAACAATATAGAAACTACCATTACCCCCAATAATAGCAAAGCTGCTGCCGGGGTAATTTTATTGATCATTGGTGGTATACTATTGATCAGAGAATTTGATCTTTTCCTTTTCCCCGACTGGCTGTTTAGCTGGCCCATGTGGATAGTGGCCTGGGGTGTATATATGGGTGCCAAGTACAATTTCCGCAAAGCATCCTGGATACTGATCACCCTAGTGGGCTTGGCCTTTTTGCTCAGTGAGAATATAGCCGATGCCGACCGTATTATTTGGCCGGTAGCTATTATGGGTTTTGGTGCCTGGATAGCCTTTAAACCACGCAAGCACAAAGAAGAGTTTTATTTTGAAAAGCCAAAGGATACTTTTCATTTCGATAAAACAACCGAACCTGAAGTCTGATTTTTCATTTTAATAGTTTGTAGTCAATTCATGAGGGAGTACCGGTTTGCGGGCTCCCTTTTGTTGTGGATGTTTTTAGTATCAAGTGGTTAGTATCAAGTATCACGACACTTTTACTTGTACCTGTTTGTAATCACCAGTGTAGGAAAGATTGTTTTTGGGGCTAAAGCCAGTAAATACTGCTATTATCCGCCCCATAAATGGGACGGCAATGAATAAAAAAAATTGGCTTTATCTTTCATTGCCGTTGGTTTTAACCAACGGGCTACAAAGTATCAATTATTGGCTTTAGCCTAACCCTGCATCCAGCCTTTATTTTATTTCTTCCCAACACTGGTGATTACAAACGAGCCCAAATTCCCCCTTAAAATTCTTGATACTTGATACTAACCACTTGATACTATTCCCCTCGCCAACTTTTTCACCGACAAAACTTACCTTTCTACCGATTTCTTTAAATATATCGCCAGTTTTTGTTTGGCACATGTATAATGTTACCTTAGTTTTGGATATGATTTAATTTGCACACAAATGAACAACGATATAGAACATACAACCAACCCCAATAAAGGAAAAGCGATGGCTGGGGTTATACTACTTGCTGTAGGAGGAGTGCTGCTCCTAAAGCAATTTGCCGATTTTTTCATTCCCGATTGGATATTCAGCTGGCCCATGGGGCTTATAGTGGCAGGTCTTTATTTTGGAGCTAAACATAATTTCAGAAAAGCAACCTGGAGTATCACGATCGTTTTAGGCATCATTTTTTTATTAAACGATAATATTGACGACGCTAGTCGTGTAGTATGGCCAATAGGTATCATTGGTTTTGGTATATGGCTTATTTTAAGACGCGGCAGACATAATGAGTGGGAAAGAAACATCAAAGATGGTAAATGGAGCAAACAAGACGGTAAATGGAGTAAACAACCCGCCAATTTTGATTTTGGTAAAAACGACCCCGAAACTGATTATGCTATAAAAGATGGCGACGATGTACCACCCAAAGATCCCAACAGCCCACCGTTTGGCTACCATAATGGTGACGATTACCTGGATGCGGTTTCAATTTTTGGCGGGGTTAACAAAACCATACTATCCAAAAACTTTAAAGGCGGCGAAATAGTGAACATTTTTGGCGGTGCCGAACTTGACTTTACACAGGCCGATATCAGCGGTAGGGTTTATATAGATATTACCCAGGTATTCGGCGGTACCAAGATCATTGTACCATCCAACTGGCAAGTGGTATCGGATCTGGCAGCTGTTTTTGCCGGAGTTGATGATAAACGCATCCGCAGCACCGCATCACCCAATAACGATAAGATACTGGTACTTAAAGGAACCTCCATTTTTGCCGGGGTTGATATACGCAGCTATTAATTACGAGAGTCAAGATATTAGAATCAAGAGCCAAGAAAGTAAACAGAAGAACATGGCTAAAGAAATCAAGGAAAGCCTTTTATCTTGATTCCTGGCTCTTGATTCTTGACTCTAATTAATTATAAAACAAAGATAATGAACTGGTACGTAGCAAAATTAGTTTTCAGGGTGATCAGTGGTGCAGGCGATCACCAGGCGCAGTTTGATGAGCAGTTACGCCTTATCAGTGCCGATAATGAACTGAGCGCCTTTGAAAAAGCAAACAAAATTGGTCATGCCAATCAGGATAGTTTTAAAAACATCGAAAAACAAACCGTTAAATGGCAGTTTATTGATGTGGCCGAGCTAAACCAGATAGGTGAGCTGGCCGATGGCGCCGAACTTTACTATAATATACATGAAACACCAGATGCCGACCTGTACATTGCCTGGGCGCACCACAAATCGGCATTATTGGGGGTGAGAAACTAAGTAAAAGAATCAAGAGACAAGAGTCAGGAATCAAGAAAAACACAATAAAAAACATGGTTAAAAGAATTAAATCAGGAATACAGGACGAGCACTTTACGTGTGACTTGTCTGCATTTCCCCGTCTTGATTCTTGTCTCTTGATTCCTGTCTCTCACTTTAAAAAAATATAAGTTTTGGCACTACCCTCTATATCAGCTTCAAAATTATACGGCGCATTTATTGTTTGCGGCCTGGTTTGGGCCGGCCTGCAAACTTATATTGTGCATAGTTTTGGCTTTTACTGGTTCACAGCCTCAACGGATGGCTTGCTGAGTGCTATACTGCTTTCGGGTGCCTGCTGGCTTATCAACAATAACCTGCGTTACTACCAGCCCGGTAAGGGCAGTTATATCAACCTGTTTATATGGTGCGTGGCACTTACCGGTATTTGTACCCTGGGCTGCCGCTATCTGCTGCCGCTCATTAATACTGATAAGGTGTTTGTTACCTTTGTACAGCAATCCTTAACTATCCGCTTTTTTACCGACTTTCTGGCTATCGGCTGGATGGCCATGATCAGCTTGCTCTGGTATTCGCAGCTCGATCAGAAAGAAACACAGAAACGTAAAACCGAAGCTGAGCAACTGGCTCGTGATGCCGAACTGTATAATCTGCGCCAGCAATTACAACCGCACTTTTTGTTTAACAGCCTCAACTCCATCAATGCGCTTATCGGTTTTAAACCCGATGAAGCCCGTACGATGATCCATCAGCTGTCTGACTTTTTACGGGGCACACTGAAAAAGGACGATCAGCAACAGGTTCCGCTTAGTGAAGAACTGGCGCACCTGAATCTGTACCTGGAGATTGAAAAAGTACGTTTTGGGCACCGCCTGCAAACCGAAATAAGCTGCGACGATAAATGCGGCAGCGCGGTGATGCCTTCAATGTTGCTACAGCCTCTGGTGGAGAACGCCATAAAATTTGGCTTGTATGATACCATAGGCGAAGTAACCGTAAGTATCCGCAGCGAAATGGAAGATAATTATTTAGTGCTGATGGTTCAAAATCCCTATGATCCGCAAACCTCGCGCCCGCAAAAAGGCACCGGTTTTGGCTTGCGCGGGGTACAACGCCGTTTATATTTGCTTTTTGCCCGTAACGATTTGATGGAAACTCATGGAAATGATAATATATTTACAACCATTATAAAAATACCACAGTTATGAGGCGAGCCTTAATTATTGATGATGAACCTTTAGCACGAATGGTTGTTAAGGAATATCTGCAAAATTTTAGTGAAATTGAATTGATACAGGAGTGCAATGATGGGTTTGAAGGTTTAAAAGCCATACAACAGCACCAACCCGATCTGATTTTTCTGGATGTGCAGATGCCTAAAATAAACGGTTTTGAAATGCTGGAACTGGTGGAGCAACCGCCTGCCGTTATATTCACTACCGCTTTTGATGAGTACGCTATTAAAGCTTTTGAGGCCCACGCTGTTGATTACCTGTTAAAACCCTTTAGTAAAGATCGTTTTACAAAGGCTATCGAAAAATTCCTGGCTACCGCGCCTGAAAAACATGCGCCAAAACAAACCGAAGAGCTGCTGGAAACCGCCGCCACACAATCGCCAGCACAAAATGAGCGTATTGTGGTAAAAACGGGTACCAAAGTTAAAATTATCCCTGTGGCCGATGTAGAGTACCTGCAGGCCGATGATGATTATGTAAGCGTGTTTACCAAAGAAGGATCATATCTGAAAAACAAGACGATGAACTTTTTTGAAAAAACGCTGGATGCACGCCAGTTCGTGCGTGTACACCGCTCCTACATTATAGCCATACAGCAAATTACCCGTATAGATCCGTATGAAAAAGATGCACACCTGGCCATACTGAAGTCGGGCGCCAAAATACCGGTAAGCAAAACCGGCTACGTAAAGTTGAAACAAGTGCTGGGTATATAAAACAGGATTAAAGGATTTTTATAAGATTAACAAGATTTTTGTAGAGACGCATCATTACATGCGTCTCTTTTGTTGTGTCATTAAGTCCCATCCGTCAGGGTGACACCCGGCTAAAAGAGTTAAAGCTTCGTGCGATTCCTTCCCTCGGGAAGGTAATAGCACATGAAAAGGCATAAGGAAAGAATAATACTAAAAAAGGAGCTCCGTCGAAGGGTAGAGCACAGAGGCCAATTCACCATGCTTCGACGGAGCTCCAGCATGACACCCTTTGGGGATAGCTGCCACTTGATGGGCTATTACTCTTGCGAAGGGGCAAATGTCATTAAGTTAAGGTTAAAGGCTATTCCGCAGGAGTAAAACCTTTGTAGTAAACAAGGTATAAGTATTTAGCATACCGTAGGTATGCAACCTGAGTGCAGTACCTACGGCACTAACGAGAATTGGCTTTTTTACTACAAAGCTTTTATCCCTATGGGGTTTGAAAAATTTCTTAACTTAATGATATTGGCGGATAACACCTGCTTATATAAAAAAGATTGCTACAGGGTACGCAGCAATCTCTACATAATTATTTTTCTCTCACCGAAAGGGTTGAACAGATTCTGCAAAATTAAATCTCCGGTTCCTGCTGACTCAGGCAGTGAAAACTACCCAGGCCCCAGATAATATCGGTGGAATCAATACCAATCACCTGGTGATCAGGGAAGCATTGTTGTAAAATATCGCAGGCCTTATCATCGTTTACCGAGCGATACGTGGGTACAATAACCGCCGAGTTGGCAATATAAAAATTAGCGTATGATGCCGGCAGACGTGTATCCTCATAGATCACGGCCTCGGGCATAGGCAGCTCTACAATGTTAAGCTGTTTGCCGTTGAGCAGGCGCATGGTTTTTAGGGTCTCGAGGTTTTCCTGCAGCAGGTGATAGTTCTCGTCGTTCTTATCTTCTTCCACCACGGTAACTACCGTATCCTCATTTACAAAGCGGGTAATATCATCAATATGGCCATCGGTGTCATCGCCAACAATACCGTCGCCCAGCCACAAGATCTGCTCGGTGCCATAGTAGTTATGCAGATAGGCTTCTATCTGGTCCTGGCTTAACAGCGGGTTGCGGTTTTTGTTGAGCAGGCAGGCGGTGGTGGTTAGTATGGTACCTTTGCCGTTAAAGTCAACAGAACCACCTTCCATCACAATACCGGGGTTAAATACGGGCAAACCAAAATGCTCACCGATTTTGGTAGGTATCACATCGTCCAGGTCAAACGGCGGATATTTACCACCCCAGGCGTTGTAACCCCAGTCGATAATGGCTTTTTGTTTGGTATTGGGATTGATCACAAATGCAGGACCGTGATCGCGGCACCAGGCATCGTTAGTACCAAAAGCAAACAGCTCAACTCTGGTCATATCAACACCGGCGTGCTGCAGCTGAAAAATTACGGCGGCTTTCATGACTTCATCAACCACATTGATGCGTACCAACTCGTTACGGGTTAAAATTTTGATAAACTCGATGTACGAAGGATAAATAGTATCCAACTTACCCGGCCACGAAGCTTCCTTATGTGGCCAGCTCAACCAAGTGGCTGTGTGCTTTGCCCATTCAGCAGGGAAGAAAAATCCCTGCGAAGCAGGTGTTTGTATAGTTGAAATGTTTTGGCTCATATTGGTTAAAAGCAAAATTGTTAGTCTGCCTCTATGTCATTGCGAGGAGGAACGACGAAGCAATCTCGTAGCTATTCTTATCCGTGAGAACGCGAGGAGATTGCCACGCTATCGCTCGCAATGACATATTTTATATTGGAAATTTAATCCTCGTCTAAAAGTCTTTTGGTTATAGGTTGATATGAATCGATCCTTCTGTCTCTTAGGAACGGCCAGTGGCTTCTGTAATAATCAGATTTATCCAGGTCAAGCTCTTGTACCACCACTTCTTCCTGGTCATGTGAGGTTTGGTGAATGATAGCGCCAAACGGATTGGCGAAAAACGAACCGCCCCAGAATTTTACGCCGGCTTCTTCGCCTACACGATTTACGCTTACCACGTGTACACCGTTGGCCACCGCGTGCGAGCGCTGTATGGTTTGCCAGGCGTTGTATTGCTCCACATTGGTGGCTTCATCCTGCGAAGTTGCCCAGCCAATAGCGGTTGGATAAAATAAGATATCGGCACCCATTAAAGCGGTAATGCGGGCAGCTTCGGGATACCATTGGTCCCAGCAAATAAGCACGCCTAGTTTACCATATTTGGTTTTAAATACTTTGTAACCCAGATCGCCGGGGGTAAAGTAAAATTTTTCGTAAAAACCCGGATCGTCAGGGATATGCATTTTACGGTATTTGCCTAAGTAACTACCATCGGCATCCAATACAGCGGTGGTATTGTGATAAACACCTTGCGCGCGTTTTTCAAATAATGAGGCAATGATTACCACATTCAGTTCGGCGGCTACTTTCTGCAACTCGTCGGTTGATGGGCCAGGGATGCTTTCGGCTAGTTTAAAGTTGTCGTAATCTTCCACGTCGCAAAAATAAAGCGAGGTGAAAAGTTCCTGTAAACAAACTATTTGCGCTCCTTTTGCAGCGGCTTCCCTTACTTTAACAATAGCCTTTTGCAGGTTCTGCTGTTTATCAGCAGTGCAGCTCATCTGTACCAGGCCAACTTTTACTTTACTCATACTCATAAAATTTGCGCAAAAATAACAATTGCTATGATGATTTGCACTCAATTAATTAATGATTACACACGGTTGATGATCAGTGTTTTTGCACAATTGTGAAACCATAAGTATATAAACTGCGTTGTTGAACCAATGTTGCCGCCATTAAAAAAAAATTAATGTGTGCAATCAAATAATTAGCTTTGCAGCCAATGACAGAAGACGAAATACCAGCGCCAAAAACATTTAAGCAGCAACTGTGGAATGTTACTAAAACTGTATTAAAAATAGCTGTTACCACAGCGCTGCTCATCTGGGTATTTAGTAAGGTACCTATTCAACTGGTCAAATACCGTTTGCTGCACGCCAATTACTGGTGGATGGCAGCGGCCGTTGTTTGTTATTTTTGTTCGATGGTGGTATCATCATGGCGCTTGCTGAGCTTCTTCCGGTCCATAGGCTTAAAGTTAAACCCTAAATATAATTTACGACTGTATTTCCTGGGGCTGTTTTATAATGTACTGCTGCCCGGTGGTATCGGCGGCGACGGCTACAAGATCTTTATCCTGAACAAAGCGCATAAAGTTCCCGGTAAAAAATTGTTCTGGGCCATTATGTTTGATAGGCTCAGCGGACTTTGGGCCATTGGCCTGATCACGGTTGGACTGATATTTCTGATTCCGCAGATAGATATCCATAAGGCCCTCCCGGTAAGTATCTTCCTGGGCGGCTCAGCGGTTTATTATTTTGTGGCCTACATGTTTTTCAGGGAGTATACCAAATACTTTTTCGAGGCACATCTAAAAGCCCTGGTATTGCAGGGTTTCCAGCTGCTGGCCATCATCTGCGTGATGTTTGGGCAGGATTTCACTGGTAAATTTTCGCCATATCTGTTATCGTTCCTGATTTCGGCGCTGGCATCTATTATACCTATTACAGCCGGTGGGGCAGGAGCGAGGGAAGCCATATTTACCAAGCTATCTGATTATTTCCCGATGGATAAAGGGCTCTCCGTTTTCTTGCCATCATCATTTTACCTCATATCTCTTTTGGTAGCCTTATTTGGGCTATACTATGTGATCCGCCCAAGCCGTTTGGATAAGGGTCTGAAAAAATATGACGATGAGGTGGCTGAAACAAGCACAGATCCGGGCGGGGAATAACGAAAATAAAGTGTGTGAGTACACCTAAATTTCTAAATTTGCGTTTCCTATTATAAACACACTACAACGTAAATGAGCCATTTTAATGATTTTAACAATCCGCAGGTTGCGGCCTTGCCCGGTCATTTAAAACAATTTATAGTCGACCAGCACTACGAACATTACACACCTATTGACCATGCCGTTTGGCGCTATGTAATGCGCCAGAATTACAGCTATCTCAAAGATGTTGCCTACTATCCTTATATACCTGGCTTAACCAAAGCAGGGCTTACCATTGAACGCATCCCCGATTTGCAGGAAATGAATGACGCACTGGCCAAAATAGGCTGGGGCGCCGTTACCGTGGATGGTTTTATACCGCCTGCCGCTTTTATGGAGTACCAGGCTTACAGGGTACTGGTTATCGCTGCGGATATACGCCAGCTGAGGCATATTGAATATACCCCAGCGCCTGATATTATCCATGAGTCGGCAGGGCACGCACCTATTATTGCCGATAAGGATTACCACGAATACCTGAGTTATTTTGGTTCGATAGGGGCCAAGGCGATGTTTTCGGCGCAGGACTTTGAGTTGTACGAGGCCATTAGAGCTTTATCTATATTAAAGGAAATGCCCGATGCTGATGACGAGGAGATCAGCAAGGCTGAAGAGTTGGTGGCTTATCGCCAGGAAAATATGGGCGCACCATCTGAAATGGCCCTGCTGAGCCGCCTGCACTGGTGGACGGTAGAATACGGCCTGATCGGTACACTGGAAACGCCTAAAATTTATGGTGCGGGTCTGCTGTCGTCCATCGGCGAAAGTTCCAGTTGTATGAATCCTGGGATTGAAAAACTATGGTATTCTATTGATGCCCTGAATTATAGTTACGATATCACCAAGCCACAGCCGCAGCTGTTTGTAACTCCAACTTTTCAAAATCTGATAGATGTACTGGAAGAGTTTGCCAATACTATGTCTTTCCGTAAGGGCGGGGCGTATGGCTTGACCAAAGCTTTCGAGAGTAAAAACACTTGTACCGCGGTTTACAGCTCTGGCTTACAAGTATCTGGCACCATTACCGAATTTAAAGTTGATGGGCGCGATAATCCATACTTTATCAAAACTAGCGGCCCCACATCGTTAGCAGTAAACAACAAACAATTGCCGGGCCATGGTAAAAACTATCACACCGATGGTTTCAGTTCACCGGTAGGGAAACTGAAGAATATCCATACACCATTGGAGGATCTGACCGAAGAAGAACTCGAAAACATAGGCATCACCAAAGGTAAAACGGCAGAGCTCGACTTTGAAAGCGGTATAAGAGTTAAAGGAACGATAAAAACCATATTAGCCTTCCTGGGCAAAACGCAGCTCATTACATTTGCCGATTGTACAGTTACCGATAAAAAAGGGCACATATTGTTCGACCCATCATGGGGTGTGTACGATATGGCTGTTGGCGAAAGTGTCGTTTCTGTGTTTTGCGGCGCTGCCGATAAAGCTGCTTTTGAAGAGATCGTTTATAAATCAGAAACAGCTACTCATCACGCAGAATATGATCTGCGAACCAGGGAGCTGCATAAGCTTTACCAACAGGTACGCAACCGTCGGCAAACAGGCGGTGATTTTGGCTTCCTGGGTAATGTGTGGTTCATGTTGCAGAAAAACCATCACGACGATTGGCTTTGCGCCCTCGAAATATTGGAATTACTGGAGCATGAAGATGTTGAACCCGCACTGAGAACCGAGATCAGGCAATTTCTGCAACAGAAAGCCAAAGACGAACCCGAACTAAAAAAACTCATCAGTGACGGTTTTTATCTGATTGATCATCCTGTTGAACAAAAATTGGTATTTTAGGCGCGGTTAAACAGCCCCTCCCAACCCTCCCCGGGAGGGAGGGCTTTAAAAAATAAAGTCTCCCCTTCTGGGGGAGATTTAGAGGGGGCTAAGCTTATGAACATTATTATAACAGGCGCCAGCAGCGGCGTGGGATTTGAAGCAGTAATTGAACTGATACTTTCGGGTAACAACAAGGTAATTGCATTGGCCCGCTCGCAAGACAAGCTGGAGCGCCTGCTGGAAATTGCCCACGGACTTAACCCCGACTGCCAGTTATTTGCTCTTAATTTTGATATTGTACATGATGATTATGAGGGCTTGCAACAGTTTATAGCCTCCAATTTTGATAACCGGGTTGATGTATTGATTAACAACGCGGGCATGCTCATCAATAAGCCATTTACACAATTACTGGAAACCGATTTTGTAGAGATGCTGCAAAGCAATTTTATTGGTCACGTACGTATGATACAGGCATTATTGCCGCTGATGCCGGCTGGCTCACATATCCTCAACGTGGGTAGCATGGGTGGTTTCCAGGGCAGCGCCAAATTTCCGGGATTGACAGCCTACTCAGCAAGTAAGGCTGCGTTGCATACGCTAACTGAATGCCTGGCGCAGGAATTGACAGAGCAGGACATTAAAGTTAATTGCCTGGCCTTAGGATCTGCTCAAACGGAAATGCTCGAGAAAGCTTTCCCGGGTTATCAATCGCCGGTAATGGCTTTTGAAATGGGTAAATATATTGCTGATTTCGCGCTTACAGGGCATAAATTCTTTAATGGCAAGGTGTTACCTGTTGCCGCAACAACGCCGTAAATATTCTCCACGTCATTGCTGTAAGGTACGAAGCAATCCCCTATATACAGAGCGGATAATGCAAATCGTATACCCGCTCTTGGCCGCGGGAGAGCAAGTTACTTTTGTCGCCACAAAAGTAACCAAAAAGGCTTCAGCAGAAATGCTTCTTTACGCTCCTTGCTTTACCCTGCAAACCAGACAGAACCACGGACTGCAATTATTTTGCCCTACTTCATTCACTCATTTCCCACGCTTCAGCAAAAACTTGCTATGTCCCTACAACCGCGCAAGCCACCATCGTTCTGTCTGCTTTCGTCCGAAGCTTATCTGCTGACGGGAGGAAAAAAGATTTATACAACTATTTTTGTCATGCTGAACGGAGTGAAGCATCTATTGCGCGATATGCATGTTTACGAGTAGATCCTTCGTTCCTCAGGATGACAAATTTGTTAGATTGTATGGGAATAAATCGAGGTAATCCCAAAGTCCCCAAACCCCGAAAACCCCAAAGTCCCAAAATCTCAAATCTCATATCTCACATCTCACATCAAAATCCTATCTTTGCCCATGCAAGAAAAAATCCTCATTCTTGACTTTGGCTCGCAATTCACTCAACTCATCGCGCGCCGCGTCAGGGAGCTCAATATTTACTGTGAGATCCACCCCTTCAATCATTATCCCGAAATTGACAGCACTGTAAAAGGAATTATCCTTTCTGGTAGTCCTTATTCTGTAAGGCAGGAAGATGCACCTCATTTTGATTTCGCGCAGTTCCATACTACTCGTCCTATTTTAGGGGTTTGTTATGGTGCACAGTACGTGGCCCATTTTCATGGTGGCGAAGTATTAGCTTCAAGCACCCGCGAATATGGTCGTGCTAATCTGGATTATATTAACAAGGAAAATCCACTGTTTAAAAATATCCCCGAGAATTCACAGGTATGGATGTCGCATGGCGATACCATTGCCCGCATCGGCGATAATTTTGAGATCATTGCCAGTACCGATAGCGTAAAGGTGGCGGCTTACCAGGTAACCGGTACCCAAACTTATGGTATCCAGTTTCACCCGGAGGTAACCCACAGTATTGATGGCAAGCAATTGCTGGAGAATTTTTTGGTCGACATTTGCGGTTGCAAACAAGACTGGACACCAGATTCGTTCATCGAAACTACCATTGCAGCCCTGCGCGAAAAGCTGGGTGATGATAAAGTAGTACTAGGTTTATCAGGCGGTGTGGATTCATCGGTAGCGGCGGTTTTATTGCACCATGCTATCGGCAAAAACCTGCATTGCATATTTGTAGATAACGGCCTGCTGCGCAAGGACGAGTACGAACAAGTGCTCGACTCCTACAAGCACATGGGCTTAAACATAAAAGGTATTGACGCCAAGCAACGTTTCTATGACGCGTTGACTGGCCTTAAAGATCCCGAAAAGAAACGTAAAGCCATCGGTCGTGTGTTTATCGAAGTATTTGATGATGCCGCGCATGAGGTTCAGGACGTAAAATGGTTAGGACAAGGAACCATTTATCCCGATGTTATTGAATCGGTTTCGGTAAAAGGTCCATCAGCTACCATCAAATCGCACCATAACGTTGGCGGTTTACCCGATTTTATGAAATTGAAGGTGGTTGAACCGTTGAATACTTTATTTAAAGACGAAGTAAGGCGTGTAGGCAAGGCTTTAAACATCGATCCGAATATTTTAGGTAGGCATCCTTTTCCGGGTCCGGGTCTGGCTATCAGGATTTTAGGTGATGTTACACCAGAAAAAGTAGCTATATTGCAGGAGGCCGATGCGATTTATATCAACAATTTGCGGTCATATGGTGTTTACGATAAGGTTTGGCAGGCCGGTGCTATATTTTTGCCGGTACAATCTGTAGGGGTAATGGGCGATGAACGTACTTATGAGAACGTGATATGCCTGCGTGCTGTAGAATCACTGGATGGGATGACAGCTGATTGGTGCCATTTACCTTATGACCTGCTGGCCAAGATCTCTAACGAGATCATTAATAACGTAAAAGGAATTAACCGGGTAGTATATGATATCAGTTCAAAACCACCTGCTACCATTGAGTGGGAATAAATGGTTATTGTTTTTTAGCGCGGCGCTGATACTGGGTGCATGTTCACCAAAAGTGCGGCCTGTATCAACGCCCGTAAAACAAGTTGAAAAGCCCCAACCCAAGCCTGTAGAAAAACCTCCGGTAAAGCCCGCGGCAAAAGTTTCTGTGATATCTATGATATTGCCCATGGGGCTTGATCATGTAAGGCCGCGTAACTACAGCGGTGCCGGCCTGAGCCAGGCCAACATGAGCATTGAATACTACCAGGGTTTTAAACTGGCTTTAGACTCCCTGGCTGCCCAGGGTGCTAATTTCAAACTGCAACTTTTTGACTCAAAAGATGATGCCTCCGCGGCGCATAGCCTGGCTTATAACCCGCAGATAAGAACAAGCGACCTGGTGGTTGGCCCGGTATACCCGGATGGGATGAAACTGTTTACCTCAACCATGGGTATCCGCACGGCTATTTTGTCGCCATTATCACCTGCCTCGCCTGCTACTATTAAAAATAACAACCTCATTACGGTTATCCCCCCATTGGAATATCATGCTGTAGGTGCGGCGCAATACATCAATGATAAATTAAAACCTAAAAAAATATTCATTCTGCGTTCGGGCTTTAGCCAGGAGAACGATTATGTGGTAAACTTTAAAAAAGCAACCGACAGTTTAAGCAATAAAAAGATTAAAATTGTAAGCGTTATTATCACACGGGGTAAATTGAGCGGTTTGCTGCCACAGCTGTCAAAAACAGAGCGTAATGTGTTTGTGATACCGGCTACAGATCAGGCGTTTTTGGGTGTTACGCTGCGATCATTGGATACTTTAAACAAGAACTATCCCGTGGTACTGTTCGGGCACCCCAGTTGGGAGAAATTCAGCTTTTTAAAGGCCGATATATTGCAGCGTCTTAAAACGCATATTACCTCCAGCGATAAGGTGAATTACAAACAGGAAAGCACGATTGCTTTTTTACGTAACTATCGTAAAGTGTATCATGTGGAACCCACAGATTATGCCATAAAAGGCTTTGATGAAGGGCTGTATTTTGGTAAGCAGCTGTTGGAGGGCAACAAGGATATGTCGGCGATTGATAAAACCGATTTTACAGGTATACACAATGGTTTCCATTTTGTAAAAAAGCCTGGGTTAGGTTGGGTAAATACGCATGTAAATATATTAATGTATAGTAACTTTGAGTTAAAACAGGTAGAATGAAGGCTATAAACCAGCTTAAAACGTTTCAGCGAATATTGGGTGAATACCCTGCCGATACGCCTCTAAGTAAGTTTTTACCCGGCTTCTACAGGCAAAATAAACAAATGGGATCAACCGACAGGCGTATTGCCAACCGGTTGATGTACAATTATTTCCGGATAGGATTAACCCTCCGTAATTTACCGGCCGACGAGCGTTTGTTTGTCGCCGAGTTTTTGTGCAACACGCAAACCAATTCTTTTTTACAAAATTTTAAGCCCGACTGGGCTGCTTGTATCGGTTTTAATATCGACGACAAACTGGCCCTGGTAAAAACGGCACATCCTGATTTTGACCTGGAAGATGTGTTTCCCTGGGTGGCGCAATTATCTCCCGGTATCGATCGTAACGTTTTTTTAAGATCCTTCTTTTCCCAACCCGATCTTTTTATCCGGGTGCGCAATGGTTACGATCACCTGGTTAAGGGCGAGCTGACCAAAGCGCAGATCGTATTTAAAGACGAAGGGAATGGCTGTCTTTCGTTACCAAACGGTACCCGCCTCGAAACCATATTTCCCAAGCAGCACTGGTTTGAGGTGCAGGATTTTTCGTCGCAGCAAACCGGCGATTTTTTCAGGCCGCAACGTTGGGATAGCTGGTGGGATGCCTGCGCGGCTTCGGGCGGTAAATCGCTGTTGCTGCA
The DNA here is from genome assembly GCF_900155965.1 of Mucilaginibacter lappiensis. Classification (GTDB taxonomy): domain Bacteria; phylum Bacteroidota; class Bacteroidia; order Sphingobacteriales; family Sphingobacteriaceae; genus Mucilaginibacter; species Mucilaginibacter lappiensis. The sequence goes on along the minus strand of NZ_FTMG01000019.1, from coordinate 13,498 downwards.
TGAAGATGAGCCCAACATCAAGCTGGTGGTTTCAGATATCCGCGAATCGGTGCTGACCAACCTGGATGAGCGTTTTCACCTGGCTGGTTTAACCAAATATCAGAAAAAAGCGCTTGACCTTACCACCAATGTGGATCAAACACTGCATGATTATGCATTTGATGGCATTATACTGGATGCTCCCTGCAGCGGCTCGGGTACCTGGGGCCGTACGCCCGAAATGATAGCCCAGTTTGATCAGCATAAGATCGAATTTTTCCAGAAGCTGCAAAAAAGTATCGCCCAAAACGTAGTAAAATATCTGAAGCCCGGTAAACCGCTTATTTATATCACCTGCTCGGCCTTTAAAGGCGAGAACGAGGATGTGGTCGATTTTCTGGTGAAAGAGCTTGGCTTAAAGCTGGAAGAAAGCAAAATACTCAAAGGCTATGAGCGCCGGGCCGATACCATGTTTGTGGCCAGGCTGAGCCCGCCAACCTCCTGACATTAAAAAACATGTCATTGCGAGGAGGAACGACGAAGCAATCTCGTAGCGTTTAATATGCAAGCGAGGAGATTGCCACGCTATCGCTCGCAATGACATGGTTTTTATGATCCTACCTGTAACAAACCATGGCATCCGTTCGTCTGTATAAGCAAACAATATACTATGGACATCAACCTGATCAGCATCAATGATTTCAATATAGCCGAGATCGTATCCAATATCATCGAAATTAACAACGCGCAGGATGCGTTGGATATATTGGCCAATTGCGCCTATCAGGATGCCAGGAGGATAGTGATGTACCAAGAAAATATCACCGATAGTTTCTTCGACCTGAAAACAACGCTTGCAGGCGATGTGCTCCAAAAATTTTCTAACTACAATGTTAAATTGGCCATTGTTGGTGATTTTTCAAAGTACAGCAGCCAAAGCCTGCGTGATTTTATTTACGAGAGTAATAAAGCCGGCAGGATCAGTTTTGTATCCACTCGCGACGAAGCTATTGATGCCTTATCAAAAGGAATCAGGGTTTAAGCAACTAAAAAAATGAAAATAAATTTGCGCAATTGATCGGTTGCGCTTATATTTGCAATCAATCGGTTGCAAATAATATGAGACGAGACATTTTTCAAGCTATTGCAGACCCTACGCGGCGGGCAATTTTAGGTTTACTGGCGCTGCAGGCGATGACACCAAATGCTATTGCCGAACACTTTGACAGTAGTCGCCAGGCGGTATCCAAACATATCCAGATCCTGGCGGAATGCGAAGTGATTAAGCAGCAGCAAACCGGCAGAGAAATTTATTACCACTTTAATCCCCAGAAGATGAAAGAAATTGACTTATGGCTCGAGCGTTTCCGCAAGTTGTGGGACGATCGTTTTGATCAGTTAGATAACCTATTAAAAAACCTGTAAAACAAATTCAATATGAGTACAAAAACTGAGATCACCAAAGATCTGGCTAACAAAAAACTACGCGTTATTAGGGAATTTGCCGCCCCTGTTGAAAAAGTATGGAAAGCATGGACAGACGTTAGTCTGCTGGAACAATGGTGGGCACCAAAGCCCTGGAAAGCCGTATCTAAATCATACGATTTTAGTGAAGGCGGTTTCTGGTTGTATTGTATGACCGGGCCCAATGGCGAGGCAGCCTGGTGCCGGGTTAACTTTAAAACGATCACCCCACAGCAAAGCTTTACTTCTACCGCCTTGTTCTGCGACGAAAATGGCGTTATAAACCCTGATTTTCCAGCGATGCACTGGCTGGTTACCTTTAACACGATTGGAGCAGTTACCCAGGTAGTAGCAGAGCTCACGTTTGATAACGAAGCCGATCTGGAAAAAATTGTTGCTATGGGCTTTGAGGCGGGCTATACCATGGCATTGGACAACCTGGACGAGCTATTGGGGGCTTAACTATTATTATCATATTAAAGAAAGGGAGGCTGTCCGGAAGGAGAGTCTCCTTTTATATTTTAATGATAAATAAGGTTCAAAAACGAAGGCTGTCACCCTGAGCTCCGTCGAAGGGTAGAGCGCAGAGGCCTGCCCACCATGCTTCGACGAGGCTCAGCATGACACCCTTTTTAACTACTGCTTCTTGATAAAACTCCCCCTTCAGGGGGCAGGGGGGTTATAGGTGTGTATTACTCCTGAACAGTTTAATAGCTATAGCCAGCAAAATGATCCCGAATGATTTTCGCAGGATGCTCAGGCCAACGGGGCCTAACAATTTTTCGATCCATTTTACATTTTTGAGCACGAAGTATACTACAATGGTATTTAATACAATACCCACCAGAATGTTCTGGGTTTGATATTGTGATTTGAGCGAGAGCAGGGTAGTCATGGTACCCGCACCGGCAATCAGCGGAAAAGCCAGGGGTACTATAGAAGCCGACAGCGGAACTTCCTCTTTAAAAAAATCAACACCAAGCACCATTTCCATCGCGATGATAAATATCACCAGCGAACCGGCTATGGCAAACGAGGCTACATCCAGGCCGATAACAGCCAGTAATTCGTCGCCCACAAAAAGAAACACCACCATTAAAATCAGTACGGCTATGCTGGCTTTTTCCGATTCGATATGCCCCACGCGCTGCCTTACCTGTATAATTACGGGTATGGCGCCAAGAATATCAATAATGGCGAAAAGGATCATGGTAACGGATAGTACTTCCCTGAAAACTAATGGATGCATGGCTGTAGGGTTTATGCTGGTGCAAAAATGCGATTAAAATATAAAGAAAGATAAAAAGAAAATACGATGTGCCGAAATTTATACGGCAAATGTTTGCAAAGGTGGGCATAAAAAAAGATCCTGAGTAATCAGGATCTTTTTTTATAAGAGTAATAACTTGATGAACTTATTCCATAAATTTAGGATTGATCGGGTCTACCGCAGCTTCAACCTTGCCATGTCTTACATGCGAACGTTTGATGCTGTAACCGAAGTAGATCACAAAGCCGATCAGCAACCAAACAATAAGACGGGCCCAGTTTTCCCAACCTTCACTGGCAATCATACACAAGCAGATCAATGCACCTAGCGGGCAAACGATCATATAAAGTGGCGTCTGGAACGGACGAACAATGTTTGGATCAGTTCTGCGCAGGATGAATATACCTATACAAACCAGCACAAATGCAAATAAAGTACCAATACTCACCATATCGCCTACATATTTATCAGGGATAAAACCTGCGAATATAGATACAAACACAAAAAATAACCATTGTGATTTATAAGGTGTGCGGAATTTTGGGTGAAGCTTAGAGAATACTTTTGGGATCAAACCATCGGTGCTCATGGTATAAAACACACGGGTTTGGCCCATCAGCATCACCAGGATTACCGAAGAAAAACCCGCAAGTATAGATACGGTAACAAGGGAAGCTAACCAACCATAACCAGGCATCGCCGTTTTAATAGCGTAGCTTACAGAAGCTTCTTTACCTTGTATCAGGAAATCTTTGTAAGAAACTAAGCCGGTTAATACGTGTGAAAACAGGATGTATAGCGCAGTACAAATAACCAATGATATCAGGATACCTTTTGGCATATCTTTTTGCGGGTTTTTAGCTTCCTGCGCAGCGGTTGATACCGCATCGAAACCAATAAAGGCGAAGAATACTACACTAGCGCCGCGTAACACACCCAACCATCCATGGTTAAAAGTATCGCCATAATCAACAATACCGGTACTCACCTTTACTGTACCTGCATTAGCAGGGATCATATAAGGTGTGTGAAAAGCCGGATTAATGAAATGCCAGCCCAAACCGATAATAAGCAGCACAATAGCTACTTTAACAATTACAATAATGTTGTTTACAATAGCCGACTCGGCCATACCGCGTATCAGCAATAAGGTAAGCAGGAATATAATTAATATAGCCGGCAGGTTAACGATACCCCGGGTACCCAACTCCGCAGCGTACATGCCGGAAGTAGTGTTTGACACTTCGAAGAAGGAGTGTGTCCACTGATAGGGGATATGGAAATTGAAAAATGTAATTAAAAATTCGTTGAAATACTGTGACCAGCCAATGGCTACTGTAGCTGCTCCAAGCGCGTACTCCAGTACCAAATCCCAGCCTATGATCCAGGCTATAAATTCGCCCATGGTAGCGTAAGAGTAGGTATAAGCCGAACCGGCTATCGGTATCATACTGGCAAATTCTGCATAGCATAAACCGGCCAGGGCGCAACCAGCGGCTGCAATAAGGAATGAAATGGTAACAGCCGGACCTGCATGTTCACCGGCTGCCGCTGCTGTACGCACAAAAATACCGGCTCCAATGATAGCACCAATACCCAGTGCTATTAGCGATCCAACACCTAAGGTTCTTTTCAGCGATTTCTCCGTCTCGACAGAGGCAGCCATCAATTGCTGAATAGGCTTCTTAATAAATAACTTCATTTGAAAATAGTAAGATCAGTTTTAAAAAATTAAAAATTCACATTCCCCCAAACGTACTTAAATTTATTGAAATCCTAAAGTGCGGAATGTAACAATGGAATAATGAGGTATTTCCAAATAAAAGTATGCACAATCGAGTAAATCTATAGGTAATCAGATTTTTATAAGGGCTTATATAAGTGTCTCATTTGTAATGGAAGTACGCAAAATGCCGTGTTTGGCTAACACTTTGCTTTTTGGATAAAATTAGAGCTAAACAGGGAGGAATAAAAACCAAAAAATGTTTTTAAAGTTAAATGGATCTGCCTTCTTTTTCCGACTGATTTATTCTTGTTTTGCTTAAAAAGATATGTTAACCGATAAAGTTTTGTTGTCCTTTACCGGTTTCAAAACGCTATAATTTCAAGCGTGGTTTATATCCAGAACGTGATTTCCACTTTCTGAGTGGAATATGATCTTTGTCCAGAATGCTTCGGCCTTCTTATCGGTCGGGAACCAGTTCCGGTTCGGATCAACCAATATAAACAAACCGGCTTCATCGCCCAGGGCCATAAAATTATCCTGTTTCGGTTGTTTGGCATAATAATCCAGACCATATCTGGCTATAAGATCATCGGCACAGACTTGCACGTTTTCGGCAACGATGCCAATTTCACTTACATGGAGGATGGAGTTACCACTAAACGGAGCCTCGGATTGGTTTTGAAGATCGTATCTGCATATCAGCTCCAGCAGATTGCCATTGTTGTCATAAAAATAAAATGAGCGGGCGTTCCAAAGTTTGATGTCCGAAAGATAATTGTCAGTTGTAACGGGGAGTATAGCCACCTTTTCTTTTATCCACGCAAACGCTTCTTCGAGTTTATTGGTAGGGATATCAAACGCGAGATGATAGTTTGGGTTAAGGCTTTCTGTTGAATTGATAAAGATGACCTCGGTTTTGCCTATCAGGAATGAAACCTCCTGATCTGTTTTTTGGTTAGTTTTAATATCGAGTACATGATTGTAAAATTGCTCTGTTGCCGAGAGGTCATTCGTCAGTAAATGAATTTCCTTAATTTTCATAGTAGTGCAGAATAATGTGATGTCTGCTAATTTAAAAATTACACAATACCCAGCGCACTATAAATAAAAACATGGAAATAAAATGATAAAGTATGTAACGGAAAACTAAAGCCAAGTTTAATTATTAGCCTTAAGATTCGGGAAAAAGTAGGCAAGTACATTAAACAGAATAGAGAGTATTACAAAAAGGAGAATCAATTGACCTGTTCGCTTTGTTTTTAATTGAAAAGCGACAAAGAAAGATAATGCGGCATTAAATAATGTGATAGCAATAATGCCCGATAAAAATTCGTGCAAATTATAATCAATGATCATGATTAGCATCACGCCGTGAAAAAGACACTCTGCTATAAAAAATATACATGTACTGTAAAGCATTAAAAGAATAATACTGATATCCTGTTGTACTTTTATGAGGCTTTTTTGAGCTATGATAAGTACCGTAATGCAGATGGCACAAAGTATAGCGCCATTTGTTTTAACAGGTGTAAAGGGTATAAATTCAGGAATATTTAATGGAGACTCGAATAAAATATACCAATTGGCTAAAAATGCAACAAAAGTGATAAGGCTGTATTTAATAATAATCTTGTAAATGGGTTTCATGATTACTAAAATATAAAAAAAAGCCACCCTCGCAGGCGGCTCTTCTCAACACTATTTATTTGAATTAAAGGTTTTTGTCGGTTTTGATTACCACATGTGTATTGATGGATTGCCTGTGCAGCTCCCGTTGTATACGCGGACTGGTTTCAACCAAATGATTCAGGTGCGGCGCGATCACGAGTGAAACGATCGACATCAGTTTGATGAGGATGTTCATGGATGGGCCGGAAGTATCTTTAAACGGATCGCCTACGGTATCACCGGTTACAGATGCTTTATGCGGCTCTGATTTTTTGTAATGGATTTCGCCATTGATCTCTACGCCTTTCTCAAATGATTTTTTGGCATTATCCCATGCGCCGCCAGCGTTGCTCTGGAAAATACCCATCAATACGCCCGATACGGTAACACCGGCCAGTAAGCCACCCAGTACTTCGGGTCCAAAGGCAAAACCAATAATGATTGGAGTGATCAAGGCGATCAAACCTGGGGCAACCATCTCGCGGATAGAGGCTTTGGTTGATATAGCCACGCATTTTTCATACTCGGGTTTGGCTTTGTATTCCATAATGCCCGGTATCTCGCGAAACTGGCGCCTTACTTCCTCCACCATGGCCATAGCTGCACGACCAACGGCCGAGATACATAAAGCCGAGAAGATGAACGGGATCATCCCGCCCACAAATAGGCCAGCTAAAACGTCGGCTTTATAAATATCAATATGCTCGATACCAGCCACACCCACAAATGCCGCAAATAAGGCCAGTGAGGTTAATGCTGCCGAAGCGATAGCGAAACCTTTACCGGTTGCTGCGGTAGTATTACCTACAGCATCCAGGTTGTCTGTACGGTGACGAACTTCTTCGGGCAAGCGGCTCATTTCGGCAATACCCCCGGCGTTATCGGCAATAGGGCCAAATGCGTCGATAGCCAATTGCATGGCTGTAGTAGCCATCATACCTGCTGCAGCGATAGCTACACCATACAAACCCGCGAAATGATAAGAACCATAAATACCCGATGCCAACACCAGGATAGGCAATACGGTTGATTCCATCCCTACGGCCAAACCGCCAATAATATTGGTAGCATGACCGGTTGATGATTGGCGGATAATGCTTAATACCGGGCGTTTACCCATAGCCGTATAATATTCGGTGATGATGGACATTAAAGTGCCTACGATCAAACCAACAACTATCGACATGAAAACTCCGTTTTTGGTGAATATCAGAGCCCCAGCCTTAATACCGCCGTTCACTTCATCCCGAGACATGTGAAATTCTCCGGCCGGTAACATCCATTGTACCACAAAATAGGTGGCTATGGCGGTTAATACGATAGATGCCCAATTGCCTATATTCAGCGCTTTTTGCACACTGTCGGTTTCATTTTTAATTCTTACAAATGACGCACCAACAATAGAGAATATCAAACCTAAACCGGCAATTACCATTGGTAATAGTATAGGAGCAATACCTCCGAAACTATCATGCGATACAATTTCGCGACCCAGTACCATGGTAGCCAACATGGTGGCCACGTACGATCCGAATAAATCGGCGCCCATACCAGCAACGTCGCCCACGTTATCGCCTACGTTATCGGCAATGGTGGCGGGGTTACGTACATCATCTTCGGGGATACCCGCTTCTACCTTTCCTACAAGGTCGGCACCCACATCGGCGGCTTTGGTATAAATACCACCGCCCACACGGGCAAATAAAGCTATAGATTCGGCACCTAATGAAAAACCGGCTAAAACATCAAGCGCTTTGGCCATGGCTTCACCATTAACAGTGCCGCCTGCAACATTAACAACATAATATTGATAAAAAACAATAAACAGGGAGCCTAAGCCAATAATGGCCAAACCGGCTACGCCTAAACCCATTACCGTACCACCGGTAAAGGAAACTTTTAATGCTTTGGCCAAGCTGGTACGCGCTGCCTGTGTAGTGCGCACATTGGCTTTGGTTGCAATACGCATTCCCAAATAGCCTGCAAAAGCCGATAAAAAGGCGCCTATTAAAAATGAAATGGCTATAACCGGGCTTGATGTAGCCACAGTAGTGCCAGACCAGGCCAGTAATAAACCAGCAACTACCACAAAGCCACCCAGCACTTTCCACTCTGCACGTAAAAAGGCCATTGCCCCATCGGCAATGTAACCGGCCAGCTGGGCCATGTCTCCGTCGCCGGCATCTTGTTTGGTAACCCAGGCAGCTTTAACCGCCATAGCGAGAATGCCGACAAGGCCTATCACCGGAATTAAGTAGATCAAGTAATTGTTCAAAAAATCCATATTCACAAATTTGGTTTATAAATGGTAGTTAGGAGCAAGGATTTTGAGAACAAGGAGCAAGGAGAATTTCAAAAGAGATATTTTGCGGTATATCTAAAATCTTTATATTTGATATCCGATCCTCGTTCTAAAAATCATTGCCCCACAAATCCTTAATCCTTAGCCTCTATTAATTGGTGGATGCAAAATAGTAATTTTATTTTCTTTACCAAGAGCCTCCTGATTATAAAGTTTTTTAAATAGTTTAGGACCTTAAAACCCCTTTGAATAACGTATGACAAAAAAAACTGATCAACCAAAAATGAAACATGAACTGAGCCTGCTCGATGGCACCATGCTGGTGGCGGGTTCTATGATAGGTTCGGGTATTTTCATTGTAAGCGCGGATATTATCCGCAACGTAGGCTCAGCCGGCTGGTTGATAGCTATTTGGGTACTCACTGGTTTCATGACCCTCACCGCCGCTTTAAGCTATGGCGAGCTAAGTGGCATGTTCCCCAAAGCAGGCGGTCAGTATGTTTACCTGAAAGAAGCTTATAACAAATTCATTGCTTTTTTATATGGCTGGAGTTTATTTGCAGTAATACAAACAGGAACTATCGCTGCGGTAGGCGTGGCTTTCAGCAAGTTTACTGCTTATATAATGCCGGATTCTTTGAAATTTCTTGTCAGTGAAGATTATATCGTATTAAACGCGGGATCATTTAAAATAAGTTCAGCGCAGTTGGTATCTATCATACTCATTATCTTTTTAACCTTTGTAAATACAAGAGGTGTTAAGGCTGGCAAGCTGATACAAACTACATTTACCCTGACCAAATTGTTAAGTTTATTCGGGCTGATCATTTTTGGTTTTATTATGCTGAAACCAGATGTATGGCATGCCAACTGGACAAATGCCTGGAGTCTGCATAATTTAAATAAGGATGGGAGTATCACCAACCTAACAATGGGTGCGGCTTTAGGTGCTATTGCCGCGGCAATGGTTGGTTCTATATTCAGCAGCGATGCCTGGAATAGCGTAACCTTTATTGCCGGTGAAATGAAAAACCCTAAACGTGATGTGGCCATAAGTCTGGGTTTAGGTACTTTGATTGTGACCATTATCTACGTATCGGCAAATGTGGTGTACACTGGTGTTTTACCATTACATGAGATAGCTACTGCCGAAAAAGACCGCGTGGCTGTTGCCGCATCACATGTGATATTCGGTAACATAGGTACCATCATTATCGCTTTAATGATCATGGTTTCAACCTTTGGCTGTAATAACGGGCTGATATTATCAGGCGCCAGGGTTTACTATACCATGGCTAAAGATGGTCTGTTCTTTAAACAAACAGGTACTTTAAATAAATTTTCTGTTCCGCAATTTGGTTTGTGGTTACAATGTATTGTGGCATCATTACTTTGTTTAAGTGGCCGATATGGCGATTTGTTGGATATGATATCTTTTGTGGTGGTTATATTTTACATATTAACTATTGTAGGTATCTATATTTTACGCAAAAAACTCCCCGATGCTGAACGACCATATAAAGCAGTAGGATATCCTGTTTTACCCGCCATTTATATTTTGATGGGATTGGCATTTTGTGGTTTATTATTTGCCTATAAAAGAGATTACGCCCTGTACGGATTATTAATTGTATTAATAGGTATCCCATTATATTTTATATCGCAGCGGAACGTTAAACATGAGGATGAAACGGTTACTGATAGTTAGTTTATTTTTAATAAGCGGGCAACTTTATGCCCAGGATCTTCAGCAGAAATTATCTAATGCCTTTGGCAGGCTGCAGGCCGATAGCCAGTGTCTTTATGCCTCAGTATCATTAACCGTGCTTGACGCCAAAACCGGCGAGCAGGTATTTACAGCCAATCCCAATATGGGATTGGCTACTGCATCTACCCTCAAAACCATCACCAGTATTACTGCCTTTAATGTTTTAGGGGCCGATTTTAAATACCAGACCCAATTGGGTTATGCCGGAGAAATTACAGCTGAAGGTACCCTGAACGGCGATGTAATTATCAAAGGTGCCGGAGACCCTACCCTGGGCAGCTGGCGGTATGAACAAACCCAGGAGGCCCACGTATTGGCTCTGATGACCGATGCCTTGAAAAAGGCCGGGATAAAAAAAATAAACGGTCGTGTTATTGGCGACGACAGTATTTTCGGCACCCAATCTATCCCCGAGGGATGGATCTGGCAGGATGTGGGCAATTATTATGGCGCGGGCACCTCGGGCCTTTGCTGGCGCGAGAACCAGTTTGATATTAAACTGCGTACCGGCGCGGTAGGTAACCCGGTTGGGATATCACGTACCGTTCCCACAATTCCATACCTCAGTTTTAAAAGCGAACTAATAAATGGCGAAGCGGGCAGCGGCGATAACGCCTATGCTTTTTTGCCTGTTGGCGGCACGGTGATGTATCTGCGTGGCAGCTATGCAATTGATAAGGAGAAGAAAAGTATATCGGTAGCCATGCCGGATGCTGCTTATGATGCTGCCCTGCGTTTATCAGACACATTAAAAAAATTAGGCGTTTTGGTAAGCGGAGGCCCGGAATCGGCTGCTACTTTAGCTGCTAAAGATTTAAAATTGCCCCTCATCACCAAAAACATAACTACCATATTCTCACCACCGCTGAGCAGGATAGTTTATTGGCTCAACCAAAAAAGTATTAACCTGTATGCCGAGCAATTACTCAAAACCATTGCCTGGAAACAGGGCCGCAAACCCACCTCGGCAAACGGCGTAGAAGAGGTTCAAAAATTCTGGAAAGCGCGTGGCATCGACCCAAATAGTATCAATACCTACGATGGCAGCGGTCTTTCGCCCGGCGATAGGGTAACTACCTTAACGCTGGCCAAAATATTACAATCGGCCAAAAAGGAAAGCTGGTTTGCCAACCTTTACGAGAGCCTGCCTGTTTATAATGATATGAAAATGAAAAGCGGCAGCATCAACAGTGTACTTTGCTATGCCGGCTATCAAACACATAATGGTCGGGAGTTATGTTTCTCCATCATGGTGAACAACTTCAATGGATCAAGCCGGGGAATCAAAGAAAAAATGTTCAGGGTATTGGATGTGCTGAAGTAGACAGCCCCCCAAGCCCCTGAAGGGGGAGCTTTTTGATTTGCGGTTTTGTATTATTCTTTATAAAACTTTGTAAGTTTATATATCAATAATAAACCATGAAAAATTTAAGCATAACCGCCATCCTTATAGCATTCACCCTTTTCGCCTGTAAGCCGAAAACTAATCCTGTTGATGAAGTTAAAAGCGTCCGGTTTAAATTTACCGAACTGGGCCGCGAAACCCAGTTCAGGATAACCTGCGATAAATTTGATTATTATTTCCCCGAAGGCAAGGTTAAAAATTTCATCCAGAAAGCATCTGTTGATAGTGTAATGCTGTTATTAACCGATATGAAAAGGACAGATGACGGCTTTCAGCCTGATGTACGCGGGAAAATATATATTAACCATCCTAATAACGCTGTTGACACCTTATGCGTAGGTGTAAAAGTACTCACTTATAAAAGTGCCACATACGAAACGCCACAATCTTTGCTGGCGCTGATACAGAAATAATAACCCCAGATATAAAATAAATATGTCATTGCGAGCGCAGCGTGGCAATCTCATCGCGTTCTCATGAATAAGAATAGCTACGAGATTGCTTCGTCGTTTCTCCTCCTATGTTTGTCAATAATTATACTTGTATGATTTATGAGTGAAAAAGAATGAGAGCACGTTACTCCTAAATAGCTATAGGCATATTGTTTGCGAGATATTGCCTCATTCTTTACACTTTCTTGAGTTTGAACAGAATGTAAGGAATACTGCATAGCGGTATATCCAGGATAGCCAGCAGGAGGAAAAACGAAGGAAGGTTTTCACTTACGAAGTGAACAGTCACAACTATTTTATGGTAAAAAGATTATTAAAACAAGTGGTCGGTATTGATGTAGCTCAAAAAGAGCTTGTCGTATCCTTAGGAAAGATGGACGAAGATGCCCTAAGCCTCATTTATGCGTTTAAGACTTTCTCCAATAACCAAAAGGGATTCACTGCTTTAGTACAATGGGTAGCAAAACAAACAGTAGAAGCCTTTCCGTTACGGTATGTTATGGAAGCTACAGGAGTCTATCATGAATCACTAGCTTATTTCTTAGTAGCCAAAGCCTATCGTGTAAGCATTGTTATGCCTAACAAGATCACCAACTTCTTCAAAACTCTGGAAACTAAAACAATAACGGATAAATCTATGGCAGAAGCCATTGCCTTATTTGGATTAGAAAAAAAGCTTGATGATTGGGTTCAGCCAAAGAAAGTATTCAGAAACCTAAGGCAACTAACCCGTGAGCGGGATCAGTTAACGGTTGAAAGGACTATGCTAAAGAATCAGCTGCATGCAGAGCAAACAGAGGCTGATCCAAGCGAGACCGCCATTGAGCGGATGAAATTCCGCACCAAGGTAATCAATACCCAGCTCAAAGAAATAATGGCAGAAACAAAAGCCATAATTGATGATGATGTAGAAATAAAGCGCACGGTAGAACTGATCACATCTATACCCGGAATAGGCCCGCTAACCGCTGCTGTAGTGATAGCTGAAACCAATGGCTTTGAATTAATAAGTAGTAAAAAACAGCTAACCAGTTATGCCGGCCTGGATGTTAAAGAGAAGGAATCGGGCACATCGGTCAAAGGTAAGTCCAAAATATCTAAAAGAGGAAACCGATATCTGAGAAAGGCGATGTATATGCCAGCTATGGCTGCCATAAGGCATTCAGAGAGGTATAAGGCTGTCTTTGTGAGAATAGTTTCCAGAAACGGCATTAAAATGAAGGCATGTGTAGCCGTGCAGCGAAAATTGCTGGAGATGGCTTATACCATTTATAAAACCAAAACCCCTTATCAAGCGGATTATTTGCAAATTAGGACAACAGAATGAACCGGCATTAAATAATTAGAGCAGCCGCTTTAAAAAAGGGCCGCCCTAAACAGGCTGACATAAAGCCGCCTAAGACTCAAAGATAAAATAAATCCCCTCAATTAATTGCATATCAACACAGAATCTCGCAATGACAT
>NZ_FTMG01000018.1 GCF_900155965.1 Mucilaginibacter lappiensis | reverse complement strand
GCCACACTGCGCGACTCCCAAAAATAATTCTTCTAAACCAATAAATCCTTAAATCCAGCTGTCATTGCAACCTACAGAGGCCCCGGATTTTAATTCTCAGAATGACAAAATCAATTTACTTTTTTCCTAAATTGTTCGTCATTCTTTCAAAACTACTCACTACCACTCCTTGGTCGATATTTTATTGATCTTTTTCTGCTCCTTAGGTAAAGCTGATATTTTAAGCATGTATGATTTCAGCACCCCGCCCACTTTACGACTATTCAGCAATATGCGGTTTAAAAACTCCGCAACATCGCGCTTATCCAGTTTATCTTTGGCTTTTTCCATAGGGATAGTAACACCCGGCATAGGCTCATAAACATTGTAACGGTTGCGCTGATAAGGAACATATACAAAATCGGTAAACCAATACCTGTATTTATTATCCTTTACCTCAACACGCAGTGTATAAGTTATCTCGCCATCTTCATGGGTGGTCACAAATGATTTTTTTGATACCAGGAAACCACTGCTGCCTACCAGCACACCCTGCGCTTTATCGGCAGTTGATAGCTTTAGTTTATCTTTAGGATAGGCCGACTTAAAAAAGTAAAGTCCCCTGCTATACAAAGTATCTGCACTCAAGCCCTCCTGGGCAACCGTTTGATAATAGATATACTTATCATTTTCATCAAAAGCCAGCGAATCTTTTTGAGCCGAAGCACTTTTCGCAAACAACACACAAACAAGTGCTATCAATATATTTTTCATTTTGTACTTTATTAAGTTGAGCAAGAACCCAAAGATAAAAGCCGTCCCGGTAATAGGAACGGCTTTTACAAAAAGAATTGAAATTTATTTTCTTTAGAATGCGTAAACCGCGGCTAACACAAATTGCGAAGCTTTATTGGTTGATACGCCGCTGCTGTTAACAAAAGGCGCATAGAATTTATCGCTCTTGTTATCAAACCGAAGCTCTGGTATCAGCGTTAGCGGACCGGCCTTGATATTAGAAGTCACGGTGATCGCTTTTACATCACCACCATCGTTTTTCACTTTAAAGTACTCACCACGTAAACCAAAGCTCACAATTTTTGATACTGCCAACTGAGGATATAAGGCTACACCACTAAAACCACCACCATCATGCGGAGCAGAGAAAGTAGCGCCGTTTAATCCTAATTTAAAGGCATCGGTTATTTGGTAAGCAGTGGTCAAATCAAACTCTGTTCCGGAATAAGAGCCGGTTAATAAATTCAGATAAGCAGTCCAGCCTTTAACCGGGGTTACCACCAATTGAGCGCCAAAGGTTGATACATCACCAGATGTTGTAGTACTAGCGCCTACGGTTCTGTATGATGAATAAGCATTCCAGTAGTTATTAAAAATACCGGCCATTAAACTTACTTTATCAGAAAAAGCATAAGTGGCCTTTAAACCCGCATTCTGGAACGGACCATTGGTAAACAGATACGAAGTTGAATAGTTATAGTTACCCGATGGCGCTATTACCTCATAACCAACAAATGTAGCCATGTAACCTGCGGTTAAGTTAAACTGATTGGTAACATCGTATGATACATACAGGTTTTGGATATGGTAATTCGGGTTTGGGATTGACTGATCATTTCGCGGACCAAAAGACAATTCGCCCACAAACGAAGCTTTGCCTACCTTTTTCTTCAAACCCAGATCGACCATACCTATCGAAACCGAGTTCTGATCAGACGCAAAGCTGGTTGGTATATTAGCATGCTTAGAAAAATCATACTTATAATAGGCATCAACCGATCCGGTAATGGTCAATGGCGGATCCGGCGCTGCAGTTTTTGTGGTGTCCTGTGCTTTCACTGTAAAAGCCGCGATAGAAAAGAAACATAATAGTAAAGCTGTTTTTTTCATGATAACGATTTAATTGTTGATAAATTTGGTTTGTTAATTTTTTTGATTTAAAACACTGATATACAAATAGTTATTACCTTACAGGATCCTTTATTGTCGGCATAAAAAATCCCTGTGCAGTTGGCGATGCCATTGCATTAAAGCCACACACCAACCACACAAGGTATTACAGATCCCCGACCGGGGATCTGTATTGTTATTTATTCGTTCTTAAACTTCAGAAGTCGATTTAACCCCATTATCAAAAAGACCGCTTAAGCTGATCTCTTCTTCCTGGGCTGGGTAAACCTCGATACCGTGATCAAACACATCGATACCACCTAAACCGGCTTCACCGTGCTCTTCGATACGTAGTTTCCATGGATTTGGCAATTTATTCAGGATGTACATCATCCCAAAGGTTACAATAAACACCGAAGCCGTAATAGTAAAACTACCTATAGCCTGGGCCTTCAATACGCCAAAACCACCACCGTAAAACAAGCCTGCAACCGGGGCTGAATTGTCTGCACCGGTTGGGCCTGTGGCTCCAAACTGGCCAGATGCAAATAAACCTAATGACAAAGTACCCCAGATACCGGCAAGACCGTGTACTGAAACCGCACCAACCGGATCATCGATACGGAAATACTCAATAATATAAACACCTGCAAATACTACGAAGCCGGCAACACCGCCAAGCAAAATAGCACCAAGTGGGCTTACCCAATAACAAGGACAGGTAATAGCAACCAAACCACCTAAAAATCCATTGATAGTAAAGGCCAAATCAAATTTACCCTTTGTTGGCCCCCACCATAGCGCGGCAAGCATAGCGGCAAAACCACCGGCACAGGCAGCAAGAGTAGTGTTAGCAGCCACGCGGCCAATACCCTGCATATCCATTGCAGACAGGGTTGATCCCGGGTTAAAACCATACCAGCCAAACCATAATATAAAACCACCTACGGCAGCTACCAATAAGTTATGACCGGCAGGTAATCCGCCTTTTTCTTTATCATCACGGGCAAATATTCTACCTAACCGCGGGCCTAATACCATAGCGCCAGCCAATGAAGCCACACCACCAATAGTATGCACCACAGTTGAACCTGCAAAATCACGGAAAGGCTGACCTAATGTTGGCAAGAAACCGCCGGTAGCTCCCATGGTAGCCAAAAAACCATCCGGACCCCAGGCCCAGTGACCAATTATTGGATAAATAAAGCCTGTAATACCTATACTGTATAAAATATCGCCACGGAAACTGGTACGACCGATCATGGCACCAGATACAATGGTTGAGCAAGTATCGGCAAAGGCATACTGAAATATCCAGTGAGCCAAAAGCGGAATACCGGTTGCACCATAAGTAGCCGGAGTGTTTTGTAAAAAGAACCAGTTAGTAATGGTTTTGCCATCGGCGCCTAGGCCACCCCAGCCAATAAAACCATTACCGTTACCAAACATAAAGGCATAACCTATTGCATAAAACAATAACCCGCAAAGGCATGTATCAAAAATACACTCCATTAAAACGTTAACCGTTTCTCTTTTACGGGCAAAGCCAGCCTCAAGCATCACAAAACCCGCCTGCATGCCAAAAACCAAAAATGCAGCAACCAGCGTCCATACCGTATTAACGGTATTGATGAGTGCTGTTTCATGAGCGGTATAAGTGTCGGCAGCGTGAGCAGATGAGCCTAATAAGCCAGGCAAACTGATCATGGCTACCAATACCAGCCCTAAACCAATCATCTTTCCTGTTAAAATGGTGGCTCCCAGCGCCCATTTTTCACGTGACAGTTGTCGGACTGCACTCAGGAGGTTGTGTTTTGTTGAACTTACTTTCATTTGTCTTTAATTTAGTTTGATTGTTTTTAAAAGTTTAATTTAGTTTGATTGTTTATATAATTAAGCTTGATTGCGGGGTTAAAATCCAACAAAAACATCATCAATCTTCACAAATTCTGAATTTTAACGTTTTAATTATTGATAATTTTATAAAAAATACAATAATTACGATGTTTCTGTAAATTATTTTCTGAAATTATGTAGTTATTTTAATAATAACAAATTTTTAACGATAAAATAACGTTAACAAATGCAATATTTATGAAAATTGTAAATCAAAAGTAAAAAATGCACTAAATTTTGATGATTTTGAAATTTAATTCATTAATAAATCGATATAAATTCTTTCAATGGAAAATTTTTAGATTTTTTTCAGAAAAAAGTTCTATTTTTTGTTTTTTTAGAGTAAAAAATAGAGGAAAAACTTCTAAAAATTCAATTTAAGCCAAAATAAAGGCATCAAAAGAGCATTTTTCAGGATATTCATCTTTTTAGGTTCATCGGCTACTCACATCATATTTCCTTTAATTTTTGTGCATATTTTAAATGATAGTTCTATTTTTGAAAGTTGACCTTTATTTTAACCTCATATCTTATGTCTAACATCCGATTTAAAGCACTACAGGACGTTCTGAGCAGAACCATCCCCGAAGTGAAACCACCTTCTTCAAAAATTTCAGATTACTTTGGCGCCAATGTTTTCGATAAAAAGAAAATGAAGGAATATCTTTCCACCGAAGCTTACCAGGGCATCATTAACTCTATTGAAAAAGGTGAACCAATTCCACGCGACCTGGCCGAGCAAATTGCTGCCGCCATGAAATCATGGGCATTGGGTAAAGGAGCAACACATTATACGCACTGGTTTCAGCCGCTTACCGGCACCACTGCCGAAAAACATGACGCTTTTTTTGAACCCACTGCCGACGGAGGCGCTATCGAGCGTTTTTCGGGCGATGCATTGGCGCAACAAGAGCCAGACGCGTCGAGCTTTCCAAGTGGCGGTATCCGCAATACTTTTGAGGCCCGTGGTTATACTGCCTGGGATCCATCATCACCTGCATTTTTGATGGCCCGTACATTATGTATACCAACCGTATTTGTATCCTATACCGGCGAAGCGCTGGACTATAAAGTACCTCTATTAAAAGCGCTGAGTGTTTTAGATAAAGCCGCTGTAGATGTTTGCCATTATTTTGATAAGGGCATTGAAAAAGTAAATGCTTCATTAGGCATCGAGCAGGAATATTTCCTGGTTGATATCGCCTTATTTAATGCGCGTCCAGATCTGTACTTAACCGGCCGTACGTTGTTTGGTCACATATCGGCTAAAAACCAACAACTGGAAGATCATTATTTTGGGTCGATACCTGGACGTGTATATGCATACATGCAGGATATGGAAGCCGAGGCTTTATTACTAGGCATACCTTTAAAAACACGCCACAATGAGGTTGCTCCTTCGCAATTTGAGTGCGCCCCAATTTATGAAGAAATAAACCTGGCCATTGATCACAATCAGTTATTAATGGACGTGATGGACCGTGTTGCCCGTCGCCATAACTTTAAAGTATTACTACACGAGAAGCCTTATGCCGGTATTAATGGTTCGGGTAAACACAATAACTGGTCGTTAATAACCAATACAGGTAAAAACCTGCTATCGCCAGGCAAAACCCCCAAGAACAACTTGATGTTCCTTACCTTCTTTGTAAATACTATCAAAGCGGTTTATGAGCACGCCGACTTACTGCGGGCATCTATATCCTCGGTGAATAATGACCATCGCTTAGGTGCTAACGAAGCTCCTCCTGCCATTATCTCTATTTTCCTGGGCAGCCAGTTGAATGATGTACTGGACGAGATAGAAACCTCCAGAATTAGCAAAAAGATCAAAGAAGATAACCTGCTTTGGCAGGGCATCCCTAAGATTCCGCAGATATTGCCCGATAATACCGATCGTAACCGTACCTCGCCTTTTGCCTTTACCGGTAATAAGTTTGAGTTGCGTGCCGTGGGTTCGTCGGCAAATTCTGCCAGCCCAATGACGGTATTAAACTTGATTGTTGCCGATCAGCTTAAAAAATTCAAGTATGATGTAGATAAACTGATCAAAAAAGGCGAGAAAAAAGATCTGGCGCTGTTAATGGTGATTAAAAGATACATCAAGGAATCCAAAAACATCCGCTTTGAGGGCAATGGCTATAGCGATGCCTGGGAAAAAGAAGCCGAAGCAAGAGGCCTGGCCAACATTAAAACCACGCCAAAAGCGCTGGATGCTATGCTGTCTGAAAAAACCGATATCCTTTTTGCAGAAACCGGCATATTCACCCCTCGCGAAGCGCATGCCCGTCATGAAATTTTGCTGGATGCCTTTTATAAGAAACTCCAGATAGAAGCACGCGTTATTGGCGAGCTGGTACTGAATGTGATCATCCCAGCGGCTATTGCCTATCAGTCCAAACTGATCGAAAACGTGAAGGGACTCAAGGATCTTGGTTTAAGCTCTGATACTTACGCCGCTCAACTGGACATTATCACCAAAATATCCGAACACGTTAACTTTATTAAAACCAACGTGGAGCAAATGGTTAATGAACGCAAAAAAGCCAATGTGATTGAAGATTTACGCCAACGTGCCATTGATTATGACGAAAAGGTAAAATCATTTTTCCAACCTATTCGCTACCATGTAGATAAATTGGAGCAACTGGTTGATGACACCCTGTGGCCACTGCCAAAATTCAGGGAACTGTTATTTATAAAATAGACAAGCACGGATTGCCCAAATTTGGGCGAATTTCACGAATTATCAGAAGAGAGTCGGCCAATGCCGACTCTCTTCTTTTGGAGTGTAACTCAAACTGGCGTGTGGCGTCGACACACCCCGCCCACGCTTTGTGCCAAAAGAAAATCAAGTTGTCATTCTGAGCGGAGGGAAGAATCTACTCTGCTACTCACAAAGTTCAATAATAGATTCTTCGTTCCTCAGACTAACAATCCCCTCTTTGCGGTAGGAATGTTGGGCATAGCGATGACAGGGCGAGTAGACACCACCCGCCAATTGGAATTACTCTCTTCTTTTTATACCCAATCGACATTTGTGTAATTCGCATAAATTCGTGACAATTAGTGTCAAAATCATTAGTTTTGCGCCATGGTTCCTTCACAACGTTATGATCAACGTGGCGTATCTGCCTCCAAAGATGATGTACACAATGCAATAAAAAATATCGATAAAGGTATTTTCCCACAAGCTTTCTGCAAAATTGTACCGGATATATTAACCGGCGACGAAGCCTATTGCAATATTATGCATGCCGATGGCGCGGGTACCAAATCATCCTTAGCTTATACTTACTGGAAAGAAACCGGCGACATATCTGTATGGCGCGGCATTGCACAGGATGCTATTATCATGAATCTGGACGACCTGCTTTGTGTGGGCGCTACCGATAATATCCTCCTTTCATCAACTATTGGTCGTAATAAAAATCTGATTCCTGGTGAAGTGATTGCCGCCATTATTAACGGTACAGAAGAAATATTAAGCGAACTGCGTGATGCCGGTATTGGCATTTACTCCACCGGTGGCGAAACCGCAGATGTGGGCGACCTGGTGCGCACCATTATTGTAGACTCTACCGTTACCTGCCGTATGAAACGGGAGGATGTAATATCCAATCACCGCATCCAGCCCGGCGATGTGATAGTTGGCTTAGCCAGCTACGGACAGGCTAATTACGAAAAAGAATATAACGGCGGCATGGGCTCTAATGGCCTAACTTCCGCACGTCATGATGTATTTAACAAGACTATAGCTGATAAATATCCCGAAAGCTATGATGCAGCTATTCCTTATGAACTGATTTTTAGCGGCAGTAAAAACCTGACAGATAAAATTGATATAGGCAACAACCAATCGGTAACAGCAGGTAAGCTGGTATTGAGCGCTACCCGTACCTATGCCCCTATCATCAAAAAAATGCTCGATGCTTACCGAAGCCAGATACATGGCATGGTACATTGCAGTGGTGGCGCACAAACCAAAGTGCTTCATTTTATTGAGAACCTGCACATTATTAAGGATAATCTTTTTCCGGTTCCACCGCTGTTTAAGCTCATCCAGGAGGAATCAAAAACCAGCTGGCAGGAAATGTACAAGGTTTTCAATATGGGTCACCGTATGGAGCTTTATGTACCTGAGGAGAGCGCTGCCGAACTGATAGCCATATCGCAAAGCTTTGGCGTCGAAGCGCAGATCATCGGTCGCGTTGAAAAAGCGGACACCAAAAAAGTAACGGTAACATCTGAGTTTGGGGTATTTGAGTATTAATAAGAATCAAGAGATTAGAGTCAAGAATCAAGACCGAAGACTCACCTTCGTATAAAAACCATATTTCAATAATTGCGTTTTAGAGACTACCAACTATTGTTGCTTTTTCTTGTATCTTGATTCTTATATCTTGACTCTCAAAAATACTCGCCTATGCTCAGGTTCCTGTCGGCACAATCATCTTTTAACCTTTGGGTGATATTTTTGGCCGAGAACCTGTTGGTTACCGTACTGGCTTTGCTATTTGGCTGGTTGGTACTTAAATTAAATCACAAACCGGTTAAGGCTGCATCCCGTAACGAGATACTCATTTGCATTTTAACTAATGTTATTAATACCGCGATAACCTATGCTGGTTTCTGGCTTTGGCAACATGGCTATATCCTGTTTAGTTATGCCCTATCCTGGCGTATCCTCTCAGACTTTGTAGCGCTTTTTATGCTGATGGACCTGGCCATGTTTCTGTTTCATTATGCCATACACCGTTCTATATTTTATAAAGCTATTCACCAGTTTCATCATCATTATGCAGATCCAATCCCTATTGATCTGTTTGTACTGCACCCGCTCGAAACGGTAGGTTTTGGTTCACTATGGCTCGTGATCCTCCTGTTATTCAGCTTTAATTTTTACGCGGTGTTTATTTACCTGGTGGCTAATGTATTTTTTGGCATTATGGGGCATTTAGGAATAGAACCTATCCCTGCAAATATCCAAAAAATGGTTCCCTTTAAATATTTAGGTACATCATCTTTCCATCATCAGCATCATTTAAATATCAACCACAACTTTGGCTTTTATACCAACATTTGGGATAAGCTTTTTGGAACCTATAAAGGCTTGGGGGAGTAAGGATAAAGGGAAAAAAGAGCAAAGACTCTGGGATAATAAATATAAAACAAAAAGCCCGGCCAAATTGGCCGGGCTTTTTGTTTTATTATTCCTGTTTCAGGAGAAACGATTAGTTAAATATATATCTAACACCGATTTGAGCCTGGAAACGTGAGAACTGGCTGGGATCTGTTTTGTATGAGTTGGTAACAGGTATCTGATTATTTGCATCAAGATAAGGGAATGAATAAGTTGCCTGTTTTTGACCTTGTGCATTTTGTACTGTACCCATATACCTTAACACGGTTGTTCCACCATTGTTAAAGCCACTATATGATACTTGTTGGTTACCCCAGTTACGGTTTAACAGGTTAGTAAAGTTAATTACGTCGAAAGTAACTTCAATGGTGTTTTTAGTTTTACCTGACTGTACGAAGAAATCTTGTGCAAAGTGTAAGTCAACTCTTTTATAAGTAGGTAATATAGCACCGTTTCTTTGCGCAAATTGACCTCTATGCTGGCTCAGGTATGGATCCTGGCTGATAAAATTATTTAACTGAGTCCAGATCTGAGCAGGTGTACGTGTATCTAAAGTTCCGTTTGCTGCCTTAGGGGCCGCAACCAGGATAAGATCACTTTGATTTTTAGGGATGTACATCAAATCGTTAGTAGCACCATCACCATTAGGGTCATTAGCAGTAATGTATGATACAGCGCCGTTGTTGGCGGCCTCAAATACTAAACCAATGGTCGAAGCCAGGTTTTTAGCATATTGCTTGCGGTATGATACGGTTGCAATGATACGGTTTGGCTGAACGTAAGAACTGTTTGACAGGTTATCGGTGTTCGGGTTACCGGCAACATACCTGGTACTCCAGATAGTACTTGCAGTTGAACCACCATCATTAACATCTTTTGATTTGGTATAAGTGTAAGCTATACTGGCGGCAAAACCGTTGGTAAAGCTTTTTTGTAACTGACCGGTAATAAAGTATGAAAATCCTTTGCTGGTATTTTTCATATAATATAAACCGGTAATTGATGGGTTTTGAGCAGTTGCGTTAGCCGCTGACGGGGTGGTATTTTTTGAATCATACTGAATTTGCCCTTCAGGACCCGCCAAAGTGGTATAGCCATCAGACAGTACTAAGTTCTGGTGATAGATAGCACGGATATCTTTGGCATAAGAACCTTCGATGGTACCGATGATGCCGCCAGGTAATTTCTGATCAACAGCAAAATTTGTTCTCCAGATTTTTGGATATTTCAGGTTAGGGTCGGCAGCATCAAGCTCGTACGAAGTATTGGCCTTTGCATTTGTTGGACGATTTGCGTTAACATTTGGATTGAAAACCAATCTTGGATCGCCAGGAGAGTTTTTCTGAGTAACAGTGGTAGAACCAAATAACAAACCATTGTTTGATGCCTGGTTAGATATCCATACAAATGGAACCGGACCAGTAAATAAGCCAGAACCACCACGTACCTGGGTAGAACCGTCGCCATTTACATCCCAGTTAAAACCTACACGAGGTGAAAGCTGGATCCTGTTTTTTGGCAATTTAGAAACGTCAACATGGGTACCACCCTGAAAAGTAAGCGCAGCAGCATTAGGATTAGGATCCAAAGATGAAGGGAAAGCATTATAATCAGCTCTTAAACCATACGTTAACCTGAAGTTATCAGTAACGTGGTATTTATCCTGTATGTAAAGGCTATAGATAGAAGCTTTGATCTTAGCTAACGGCAAATTGCTACCTTGAGCTGCATAGCGCAAAGTATACGCTTGAGCAGGTAAACCATTAATAAAGTCAGAAGCAGAGTTATAGGTATATAAACCATTGTAATCAGGAGCAAAACCGTTAGTATAGCTCTGGATCTGGTTGCTGGTACCGATAGTGAACTCATGTTTACCAGAATAGATGGTAAAGTCATCAGCAAACTGCCATATGTTGGTGCTTAATAAGTTACCTGCTGTATAAAGCTCAGAACCAAAACTGGTTGCTGTAGCACTTGCAGGAGAGGTAACAACGCCATTAGCATCAGAAGCACCGTTGCCAATATCAACCATTGGTAATGAACCATTACCCAGAAAATTACGGAAGTCTCTTAATGCAGAGTAACCTACAGTAAGTTTGTTTGACATGGAATTGCTGATACGGCTATTTAACTCAACTATACCAATATTAAAGTTATTGTTAATGGTATAACCCGAACCATAAAAAGGCAAGGTATTTGGACCTGGTGCGCGGGTGGTACCATAACCTACACTGGTTGTACCATCGCTGTTAGCTATACCAGAGTTACTGGCCGGCTGATCTTTAAATGATTTTAAGTAGAAGTACTTAGCACTTAAAGTATTATTCTTGTCGATGTTCCAGTCTAACTTAGCGGTTAACTTGTTGCTTGAGGTTCTGTAAACATAGTTTTCATATGCTCCCGGATCATAACCATAGCTGGCAAGCTTCGCTTTAATAGCATCTAATGTGCTGGCCTGAACAGCTGACACGTTTGAACCGCTTAAACCCGGACGACCGGCAACGTAAGCAGTTGCGGGTGGCTGGCTTATTCTTTCCTGTTCACCAGAAACAAACAAGAACAATTTATTTTTGATGATTGGGCCACCTACAGCAACACCATCGGTATGGTAATCAAACGGAGTGATTGGTACATTGGTTGTACCTGCATGGTAACCTGTTAACCTGGTACCACGACCATAATAGTAAACAGTACCCTTTACTTCGTTGGTACCCGATTTTACTACAGTGTTAACACCGGCACCGGTGAAGTTACCCTGACGCACGTCATAAGGAGCAATATCAACCTGGATTTGATCAATCGCATCAAGAGAAATAGGCTGTGAACTGGCCTGACCACCCAAAGTGCTTGATAAACCAAAAGAGTTGTTGAATAATGCACCGTCAACAGTTACGTTATTATAAGCTCCGCTACGGCCACCGAAACTATTAAAAGTACCGGTTGAATTTGCTGATGGAGTTAATTTGGTAAAATCCTGTAATGAACGTGCAATGGTAGGCAGGTTGTCAATTTGCTGGCGGCTGATGGTTTCGCGGGCACCGGTACGTGATGAGTTAATCACTTTACCTTGCGATCCGGTAACCACTACCTCTTTTAAAGAGGTTAAATTATCTTCCAGTTTGGTATTGATCTTTTGATCCTGACCAATTGAAAGGATGATACCCTCTTGAACAAAGTTTTTGTACCCAACAAAACTTACTTTATAGGTGTACGGCCCACCTACTCTTAAGTTTGGAATGTTGTAACGGCCATCTGCGCGGCTTACTGTAGCGTATACAGTACCAGTTGGCACGTGGGTAATGGTTACGGTAGCGCCCGGAATGGCACCCTTGGCATCGGTAATAATACCGTTTATATTGGCTGTTGTAACACCTTGTGCAAAGGCGTTCCTGTTAAGAAACATAAAACCGGCCAATAATAATAAAAGAAGTAAAGGCTTCCTCATAAATTGCTTTTTTAATTATACTTTAAGTTGATTAGCCGCAAAGATAAGTAATAGCCTGATTGTCAATGTTAATTTTATGTTAACAATTATTATATATTTTTCAACAGTTTCATTCAATCATAACATCAAATACAAGTAAATTGATAGATATTATATAATATTGATAATATTCCTCCTGCTTATCTGTACAATTAGCATCTGATTGTAAATAATATTACCAGGGTCGTTACCTCCTCTATTCTATTTTTGCTTTTCAGCCCTTTTACTTAGCTTTGGGCCATTAAAATTAACGCCGGTGTGTACAACACGGTTTAGCTTTAATCCGTACAAAGCGAAAATTTAAATTATACATCATTAAAATATGGACTACGATTTAATTGTTATAGGATCAGGCCCGGGTGGTTACGTAGCAGCTATCCGCGCTTCCCAACTTGGTTTAAAAACTGCTGTTGTTGAAAAAGAGTCAGTAGGCGGTATATGTCTTAACTGGGGTTGTATCCCTACTAAAGCCCTGTTAAAAAGTGCCCAGGTGTTTGAATACATTAACCATGCTGCCGATTACGGTATTAATGTAAACGGTACAGGCGAGGTAAATTTTGAATCGGTTATTAAACGTAGCCGCGGTGTTGCCGATGGCATGAGCAAAGGCGTTCAGTTTTTAATGAAGAAAAACAAGATCGATGTAGTGCTTGGTTTTGGTAAATTAAAATCAAAAGGTGTTGTTGAAGTAAAAGCCGCAGATGGTTCAACCAAACAGATCACCGCTAAAAATACCATACTGGCCACAGGCGGTCGCTCACGCGAATTGCCTAACCTGAAACAGGATGGCAAAAAAGTAATCGGTTACCGCGAAGCTATGTCATTACCAAAACAGCCAAAATCAATTGTGGTTGTTGGTTCTGGCGCTATCGGTATCGAGTTTGCTTATTTCTATAACTCTATCGGCACTAAAGTTACCGTAGTAGAGTATTTGGATAACATTGTTCCTTTAGAAGATGAAGAAGTTTCAAAAGGGTTAAACCGTATCCTGAAAAAACAAGGCATCACCATTATGACCGGTGCCAATGTGGAGTCTGTTGACAGCAGCGGCGAGCTTTGCAAAGTAAACGTTAAAACTGCTGCCGGTGTTGAAGTATTGGAAGCCGAGGTTGTATTATCAGCTGTGGGTATCTCCACCAATATCGAAGGCATTGGCCTGGAAGAAACCGGTGTAAAAACCGACAAAGGCAAGGTATTGGTTGACGATTTTTATCGCACCAATGTGGAAGGTATATTTGCTATTGGCGATATCGTAAAAGGTCAGGCATTGGCACACGTAGCCTCCGCCGAAGGTATCATTTGCGTGGAGAAAATTGCAGGCCACAACCCAGAGCCTTTAAATTATAATAACATCCCGGGCTGTACATATTGTTCACCGGAGGTAGCCTCTGTAGGTTATACAGAAAAAGCAGCTAAAGAAGCCGGTTACGAAATTAAAGTTGGTAAATTCCCATTCTCAGCATCGGGTAAGGCCAGTGCTGCTGGCGCTAAAGATGGTTTTGTAAAACTGATATTTGATGCCAAATATGGCGAATTCCTGGGCGCGCATATGCTGGGTTATAATGTTACCGAATTGATTGCCGAAGTAGTTACCGCTCGCAAGCTGGAAGCTACCGGTCATGAAATCATTAAATCGGTACACCCGCACCCAACCATGAGCGAAGCCGTGATGGAAGCCGCTGCCGAAGCTTACGGCGAGTGTATACACTTGTAGTTGTAAGTCAAAATTCAAAAATAAAAAGTCAAAAGCCGGTTGCGTATATAGCAGCCGGCTTTTTTAATTCAAAAGTTAAAAGTCAAAATTCAAAATTCAAAAGCGATTCGTTTTACAAATAACAAGTTTTTGCCCTTGTATCAATAGGAGTTGAAATTTTAACTTTTGAATTTTTAATTTTGACTTAATCAGTTCAGGACGGAGCTTTTGACTTTTGAATTTTTACTTTTGACTTACTATGAAACTCCACACGATAGATACCGGATTTTTTAAATTAGATGGCGGCGCCATGTTTGGTGTGGTACCCAAAACCATCTGGAACAAAACCAACCCTGCCGATGACAATAATCTTTGCACCTGGGCCATGCGCTGCCTGCTGGTAGAGGATGGTAAACGGCTCATACTGATCGATACCGGCATCGGCAATAAACAGGACCAAAAATTCTTCAGTCATTATTACCTGCATGGCACTGCCACTATTGACAGTTCACTGGCAGCGCTTGGCTTTCACCGCGATGATATTACCGACGTGTTTTTAACCCACCTGCATTTTGATCACGTTGGCGGTGCGGTACAACGCGATGGTGAAAACTTGCTCCCGGCTTTCAAAAACGCGATTTACTGGAGCAATCCACAGCATTGGGACTGGGCCGTAAACCCCAACGAGCGCGAAAAAGCATCATTCCTGAAAGAGAATATATTACCCATACAACAAAGCGGGCAATTACAATTTGTGGATAGTAAGGATGGAGTAAAGTTTACAGAAAATTTTCACATACGCTTTGTTTACGGCCATACCGACGCCATGATGCTGCCATTGATCAGTTATAAAGACAGAAAGATACTTTATATGGCAGATCTACTGCCATCTGTCGGCCACCTGCCACTCCCCTATGTGATGGCTTATGACATGTTCCCGCTTAAAACCCTGGGTGAAAAGAAACTATTTTTAAATGAGGCCGTGGATCAGGAATATATTCTGTATTTTGAACACGATCCTGTTAATGAATGTTGTACATTACAACAAACGGAACGTGGACCAAGGCTAAAAGAGGCATTTAAATTAAGTGATATTTAATAAGTGTTTTAAGAACACCGCAAAAATCATACCGCTTGCAGGTTTAAACAATTAATATTTAAAAAATGAACAATTTGTTAACATTGAAATAACTAATCACTCATAATCAGTCACTTATAATTGCAATTTGCGATGTATTTTTTTTTCAAATACAACTTGCAATTATATTTTTTTAGAACAATTTTATAACTTTGCACGTTCTGTACTGAATAGAAAGTACCGAAGGTTTATTAAATAAATGAGACAACTCAAAATAACGCAATCCATTACCAATCGCGAGTCACAATCGCTGGACAAATATCTTCACGAGATTGGTAAAGTTGATCTGATAACTGCCGAAGAAGAAGTAATATTAGCTCAAAAGATACGCGAGGGCGACCAGGCGGCTTTGGAACGATTAACCAAAACCAATTTACGCTTTGTGGTGTCTGTTGCTAAACAATATCAAAATCAGGGTTTAACGCTGGGCGATTTGATTAACGAAGGTAACCTCGGTTTGATCAAGGCTGCCAAACGTTTTGACGAAACCAAAGGTTTCAAATTCATCTCCTACGCGGTATGGTGGATTCGCCAGTCGATCCTGCAGGCTATTGCAGAGCAATCACGTATTGTGCGTTTGCCGTTAAACCAGGTTGGCTCATTAAGCAAGATCAGTAAAGCGTTCTCCAAACTGGAGCAGGAATTTGAGCGTGAACCTTCGCCGGAAGAGTTAGCCGATATCCTGGAAACTACAGTTGATAAGATCTCTGACACTTTGAGTAACTCTGGTCGCCATGTATCTATGGATGCGCCGTTTGTACAGGGCGAGGAAAATACGCTGCTTGACGTACTCGAAAACCAGGAACCCAATACCGATTCCATACTGATCAACGAATCGTTATCCGAAGAGATCAAACGCTCACTTTCAACCTTAACAGAACGCGAGCGCGAAATCATTGTACTGTTCTTCGGCCTGGGGACCAATCACCCGCTTTCATTAGAGGAGATTGGCGAGAAATTTAATCTTACCCGTGAGCGTGTGCGCCAAATTAAGGATAAGGCACTACAACGTTTACGTCACACTTCCAGAAGCAAAATATTAAAATCATACCTTGGTTAATCTATAGCTCGCAACAATATTTAAAAGCCACCGGTAAACCCAGTGGCTTTTTTTGTTTTGGCATAAAAAGACACATGTAATGGGTCTCTACGACCAACTTAACTGTAGAGACACATTACATGCGTCTCCTATACAAACAAACCACCCCCATCTCACGTTCTTAAACCATGCAACCCTCCCGGTATGAAAACCTTACAGCAGCGCAGGCTATCGCTTACCAGCACGAATTGCGCAGACAGATCGATCTTACACCACTGAACAAACCCATCCAAACTATTGGCGGTGCCGATATTTCATTCAATAAATACTCGGAGGTGGTATACGCCGGCATCGTGCTGTTCAATTATCCCGAATTAAAGGTGATCGGCACAGCAACCGCTATTAGCAAAACCAAATTTCCTTATATCTCGGGCCTATTGGCTTTTCGCGAAGTACCGGCCCTGGTGGAAGCCTGGAATAAACTGGAAATAAAGCCCGACCTCATGGTTTTGGATGGCCAGGGCATCGCTCACGAACGCCGCACCGGCATTGCCACCCATTTCGGACTGATAACCAACACGCCAGCTATAGGCAGTGCTAAAAGTCGCCTTACAGGCCGCTATGACGAGCCCGGTAACAAACCATTTGACCAAAGCCCGATGTATGACAATGGCGAGGTAATCGGCATCGCTCTGCGTAGTAAAATCAATTGCAATCCCATTTATATTTCGCCGGGGCACCGGGTGAGTATGGGGCAAAGCGTCGACATTATTAAAAACTGCATCCGTGGTTACCGTATCCCCGAGCCTATCCGCCAGGCACACCTGCTGGTTAATAAAATACGGATTGAAGATGGCGACAACAATAATCGGCAGATTAATCTGTTTGATTATAATCACCGATTACCGTATTGAAACGTTTAGGCATCCATACCTTCCAATTTTACCGGCTGCTCCTGCTGTACAATATAGCATTTACTGTATTGGCGCTGTTTCTTTTAATTTTCAATGCGGGAAGCATTAACGCCGGAACGGTTGTAGTTCTATTGATATCTGCCAAAATAATTGGGTTCATATCCGCATTGGCTCTTCATTATTTTTCGGCCAAAGAAAACTACTTTTATTTCCGCAATGCCGGCTATGGCATAAAGCGCATGTTCATCAGCACTTTTGCCATTGATCTTTCTATCTGTGTATTATTGATCATCTTATCTAAAATCATATTACATGCAGCCACTTACTTTAAAGGTTGACAGCGTTCAACTGGAATTTGATGGCAGAATGATCTTGCAGGATGTTTACCTGGACTGTAAACAGGGCGAGATCGTGGGGCTGCTTGGCCGCAATGGCTGCGGAAAGTCATCTTTGTTACGTATCATATTCGGTATTTTAACGCCGGGGTTTAAGCATGTAAGTATCAACGATCAGTACATATCCAAGGGGTATCACCAAACACGAATAGCTTATCTGCCTCAGCATAATTACCTGCCGCGTGGTATCCCGATAGAAAAACTGGCTAAGAATTTTATCGATCCTGTTTTCTGGGATGAATTCAGCAGTTTGGATATATACAAGGACCATTTTAATAAAACTGTAGGTCAGCTATCAGGTGGAGAACTCCGGCAGTTGGAAACCCTGATGATCATTTACAACAAGGCCGATTTTATTTTGCTGGATGAGCCCTTTACTCATATTTCGCCTATTCAGGCCGAACTGTTTAAACCCATCATCAAAAGATGCGCCCAACACAAAGGTTTTATTATTACCGATCACCAATACCGCAATATTATTGATGTAAGTGACAGGATCATCCTGATCAGTGATGGCAGTACCAAGCACGTTAAAAGCAAAGAGGATCTGATCACCTGGGGCTATGTGAGCCATTTAGATTAACATTTTTCCCAATAATTATCATCCATTAATCGAATATAATTACCGATATTCCGTTATGTTGATGTGATTTAATATTCACATAATAAAAAAGTAATTTAGCTCTATCAGAACATTATTTTATGACTATCCCCATATACCAGGCCGACGCGTTTACCGATAAATTATTTGGCGGCAACCCTGCGGCTATTTGTCCGCTTACCGAGTGGCTGCCCGATGATGTGATGCAAAAAATAGCCATCGAAAACAACCTGGCCGAAACCGCTTTTTTTGTAAAGACAGATGCCGGTTACAAACTACGCTGGTTTACCCCCGAATACGAGATTGATCTTTGCGGCCATGCCACCCTGGCATCGGCACATATACTATTTACCGAACTCGGTTTTAAGGGCGATACCCTGCATTTTGAAACCGTAAAAGCCGGTACATTAACCGTAAAAAAAGACGGCGATAAATACACAATGGACTTTCCCTCAAGGCCGCCCATACCTATTGAACAACCCCTGGGTTTGGCCGAAGCTCTTGGAGATAAACAGCCTTTAGCCTTTTTAAGGTCGAGAGATTACTTCCTGGTTTACGAAACAGAACAGGATATTAAAGATATTACCCCCGATTTTTTTGCTTTATCGAAAATGGATACCGTGGGGGTTATTGTAACCGCCCGTGGTGATAACGCCGATTTTGTATCCAGATTTTTCGCACCCGGAGCTGGTATTCCCGAAGATCCCGTTACCGGATCGGCGCATTGCAACCTGATACCCTACTGGGCAAAAATACTGGGCAAAAACAACCTGCATGCCTACCAGATCTCGGCCCGCCGAGGCGAACTCTGGTGCGAACTCAAAGGCGACCGTGTACAAATGAGCGGCAAAGCCGTAACCTACTTAAAAGGCGAAATTCGGATTGTTCTTTAGTTTATTAGGGTAACTTATAAAGCCTAAAGTGGGTTTACATGGTTTACACTATCATGGTTGACATTGATTTAATTAATTAAAAATCAATAAATTATGAAATTTTATACCAAATTTATGTTAACCGACTTTATAGAATTTTCGTCTTCCTATCCTTTGGAGGTTACGGTCGAGCAACTGCTGTCTTGTAGCCTCTTTTTTTGTAATCCTGAGGAACGAAGGATCTATTCATAGCCGTGCCTGTTGCAGACCAGATTCTTCGTTCCTCAGAATGACAGCATTTTTAAATACATATTTTTCTCCTCCCCGTCAGCAGAACAGCTTCGGCCGAAAGCAGGCAGAACATGGTGGCCTGTGAGGTGGCAGGGGCATTAGCAAACCTTGCCGAAGTAAAGGGTACTGAGCGAACGAAGTGGAGCAAGGTTTAGCAGCCCGTGGTTCTGGCTGATTTGCAGGGTAAGGGCCCGTGCGGCAAAGAAGCATTTCTGCTGAAAGCCTTTTTGGTTACTTTTGTGGCGACAAAAGTAACTGGCCCTCCCGCGGCCAAGAGCGGGTACACGCCCGACCAGGACTCCCCCCTATTTAACCCTAAAAAACACACTCGTACCATTGGTAACATTACCCATCAGCAAAGAATCCTTACCCTTAAGTTCCATTTTAAAAGACTCCTTAAAATCGCCATAATTAATATTTACAGAATCGCCGATGAACTTATAAGAATAAGAGGTGTCATTATCAGGATAAGTAAATTTTTTCTTATCGATAATAAGCGTAACGCCGTCGGTAGTATCTGCGGACCATGAACCCAACATATTTTTAGTTAACAAACTATGCTGATCAGGCATCGGATCTGTTTTTTGTTGCTGTACTACCTGAACTGTTTGTTGCGTTTTAACGGAATCTGTATCTGCTTTAGCAATTTTACCAGCCTTATTGGATTTGCAGGAGGCCATCAGCAGAACAATTGCCAATAAATAAAAATATCTTTTCATAGTGAATGGGTATCGTCGTCAAATTTAATATTTAATCCAGCAATGCAAGTTACATCACCTGGTGGAGCAGGTAATCCCTACCCGATCTTTTCTCCCTATCAACCACAAAAAAAGTTTAATAAAATCATTTTTTTATGATTACTTTGAAGGTTCGGTTTTTTGTCAGGACACAATAATATAAATGCAGCTTACCCGCTTAGAAATCAAGGGCTTTAAAAGTTTTGGAGATAAGATCACCATTAATTTTAATGAGGGTGTAACTGCCATTGTGGGACCTAACGGCTGCGGAAAATCAAATGTAGTCGACTCCATACGCTGGGTTTTGGGCGAACAAAGCACCCGGATGCTTCGCTCCGAAAAGATGGACAACGTCATTTTTAACGGAACCAAGAGCCGCAAGGCGGCCAACCTGGCCGAAGTTTCCCTTACTTTTGATAACACCAAAAATGTACTGCCTACCGATTACTCGCAGGTTACCTTAACCCGTAAACTTTACCGTACAGGCGAAAGCGAATACCGCCTGAATGATGTGCAGTGCCGCCTGAAAGATATTACCGATCTTTTCCTGGATACAGGCATCGGGTCCGACTCCTACTCCATCATCGAGCTGAGGATGATCGACGAGATCATTACCAACAAGGAGGGCTCGCGCCGTAACCTGTTCGAAGAAGCATCGGGCATATCCAAATACAAGCTCCGCAAAAAACAAACCTTCAGTAAGCTCAAAGATACCGAGGCCGACCTGGAACGCGTGGAGGACCTGTTATTCGAGATCGAAAAGAACCTGAAATCGCTGGAGAACCAGGCCAAAAAAACCGAACGTTATTACCGCATCAAGGAACAGTATAAAACACTCAGCATTATGCTGGCCTCGTTCCGCATTGTGTCGTTCAGCGAATCGTTAAAGAAAATTGAAGACCAGGAGCAACAGCAAAAGGCCGAAAAAGGTGGCATAGTTGCCCAGATAGATACTTTAGAGGCCGCCCTGCAACAGCAAAAGCTGGACAGCATCACCAAAGAAAAAAATCTGTCGGTTCAGCAAAAAACTACCAATGAGTTTGTATCCAAGATCCGCGCTTATGAAAGCGAGAAAAAGATCAAAAACGAGCAGCTTAAATTTCAACAGGATAAAGAATCCCGTTTAAGTGAAGAACTGGAACGCGATAAGAATCAGCTGAACCACGTACTGTACAACATTAAACGCCTGAGCGAAGAAAAGGCCATGGAGGATGAAAATCTGCAAGCCGTACAAAGCAAAGTAACCGACCTCAAGGAAGCGGTTGATGAACTGAGACAGCAGCAGACAGAAGCCCGTAACGAACTTAATGAGCTCACCAATATCAATACCCGCCTGCAAAATCAGGCCTACAAAGCCGAAAAGGATATTGATATTTTACAGATACAACAGCAGGCCCTGGAGCAGGAAAGCCAGCGCAACATGGAGGATACCACCAACAAAGAGGTAGAACTTTCGCACTTTAACCAGGTGGTTGCCGAGCTGCAGGCCCGTAAAGAAACATTGGATGATGAATACCAGGCTTCGCTGGAGGCCGAAAATAGGCTCAAAGAGCAAATTGCCGCTACGGATACCGAGCTTACTGAGGTAAAGGATACTATCACCAAAGAAAGCCGCAAGCTGGATGCCAAGCAAAACGAATACAACCTGACCAAAAGTATGGTCGATAACCTGGAAGGCTTTCCCGAGTCGATCCGCTTTTTGAAAAAAAATACCGACTGGGCCAAAAACGCGCCGCTGTTTAGCGATGTGCTGTTTTGCCGCGAGGAGTTCCGTGTAGCTATCGAAAACTATTTGGAGCCCCTGATGAACCATTACGTGGTTGAAAGCTATGACGAGGCTATAAAGGCCATCAATTTGCTTAGTACCGCATCAAGAGGAAGGGCGCATTTCTTCATCCTTGAAAATTATGGTGAAACAGTGCCAACCGAAGCCGCGTTTGAAAATGCCGGTGCGGTATCGGCGCTCAAAGTGATTGAGGTAGATAAACGCTACACCAACCTGTGTAACCATTTATTAAAAAATGTATACCTGGTTGATGATGATAAAGATCAGCAGATCAATAACGCGCAATTGCCGGACTGCGTGGTGCTGATAGGCAAAAGCGGCAAGTTCAACAAATCGAAACATACCATGGCTGGTGGTTCGGTAGGTTTGTTTGAGGGTAAAAGAATAGGCAGGGCCAAAAACCTCGAAAACCTGGCCAAAGAGATCAAAGGGATCGAAAACCAGGTGAACGGTTTAAAAACCCGGGTGGAAGATTTGCAGAGCAGATTGGCCGCCCTGAAAGCATCTACCAAAACCGCGGAGCTGAATGAGCAGCAAATGATCATCAACCGTTTAAATACCGAGCTCATTACGGTTAAAACCCGGCAGGAGCAATACCAGACCTTTATTGAGAACAGCCTGAACCGTAAGGAAGATATCGCCCGCAAAATAGCCACCATTAACGAGGAGATGCAAAACCTGCACCCTTTACTGGCTGAGTTGAAAACGCAAAAGCAGATCCAGAACGACCTGCTGATCGAGAAACAGACGGCTTTTAATGAGCTGAATGAATATGTATCGGTACAATCAAATGCCTATAACCAGGAGAACATCCGCTTTCACCAGCAGCAGAATAAAGTATCAGGCCTGGTAAAAGATCTGGATTACCGCGATACCCAACAGGAAAGCCTCGAAAGCCGCATTAAACAGAACAGTGCTGAATTTGAAAATGTAAAAATAGCCATACAGGACAACCTGAAACAAGCCGACAACTCCGACGAGGGCCTGCTGGAGATGTATGAGCAAAAAGAAAACCTGGAAAAAGCCACCCAACAGGCCGAGCAGGAATATTACCAATGGCGCGGCGTTATCACCGAAAACGAGAACGAAATAACTGCCCTGCGCCGCAAAAAAGATAACAGCGAGGTTATTGAAAACGAACTGCGCGAAGAGCGTAACAATCTAAAACTGGAACTAAACGCCCTGAAAGAGCGCCTTTCGGTGGAGTTCAACATCGATATTGAAGAACTGCCCGAAGCTGAAACTCCTGCCGACGAAAACGAGCACGACCTGCGCGATAGAGCCGAAAAACTGAAACGCCAGCTGGACGATTTTGGTGCTATCAATCCGATGGCGGTAGAGGCTTATAACGAAATGAATGAGCGTTACACCTTCATTCAGGCACAAAAGAAGGATCTGAGCGAAGCTAAAGCCTCCCTACTGGCTACCATACAGGAGATTGATGATACCGCCAAAGAAAAATTCATGACCGCCTTTATCATGGTTCGTGAAAATTTTATTAAGGTATTCCGTTCGCTGTTTAATGAGGAAGATTCCTGCGACCTGGTACTCACCGACCCTAACCATCCACTGGAGTCGGATATCGATATTATTGCCAAGCCAAAAGGTAAGCGTCCGCTATCTATCAACCAGCTATCAGGTGGCGAAAAAACATTGACTGCTACGGCTATCCTGTTTTCGCTGTACCTGTTGAAGCCTGCCCCTTTCTGTATTTTTGATGAGGTTGACGCGCCGCTGGATGATACCAATATTGATAAGTTCAATAACATCATCCGCACTTTCTCTAAAGATTCGCAGTTCATTATTGTATCTCATAACAAAAGAACCATAGCCAGCACCGATGTAATTTACGGGGTGACTATGGTTGAACAAGGCATCTC
This sequence comes from Mucilaginibacter lappiensis, assembly GCF_900155965.1. Lineage (GTDB taxonomy): Bacteria > Bacteroidota > Bacteroidia > Sphingobacteriales > Sphingobacteriaceae > Mucilaginibacter > Mucilaginibacter lappiensis. Next base: position 124,676 of record NZ_FTMG01000018.1, on the reverse strand, counting down.
ACGCGTGGTTCCCGTTGATCTCCGGGAATTAGCAGATTAATTTTATTGGTTATTTCTTCGCCTTCAACGTCAGATACATAGAGTTTTTACGGTAAGATTGTGTTTTTACCGACAGCACTTTACGCTGATAATCGCTCATCGCTACCGCATTAGTAGATAGGCTTTGGACCGTTAAATTCGAACTTGTTGGGTAGGCTCCATTTGCAATGTAACCTATGGCCTGGCTCAGTAAGGTTTCATTGGTATCACCAAAATCATTCTGGATATTTTCTATAACCCGTTTGCCCTGATATGTTCCGCCGGTTGCTGTGCTACCTACTGGTGGCATCCCGGTATAATAACCGCCTTCGCCATTTGAGTTTTTTGTTTCAAACTCTGGCGTATAAAAGTAATCGCCGTTAACCGTAAGGTTTGACAGGAAGCCTACCGGTTTACCATAGGTTGTGTCACCAATTAACTGAACATTCATTTTAGGTTTCACGTTATTGATAGTAAGCTCGCTTGCTGATGCCGTATTACCCGTTACTAAAAAGAAAACTCGGTTCACGTTTACAGATCCCACTTTTGAAAACTTTTCGATCTGTGCCGCATTCGTTGACTTAAAATATCCTGTAGGGAAAGGGCCCAGTTTTTTTTGAATAATGGGGTATTTATCATTTTGCATATTGGCACTCCAATAAGTAGTATTCATTACGCTCCCGCTTACGCTTGAAGGCGCAATAAGGTTAGTTAAGTAAATACTTGTTTCCACATCACCGCCGCCGTTATAACGCAGGTCGATGATCAGATCGGTTACATTTTTACTGGCAAAAGCATTAAAAACAGAATCAAGGCGAGCCTGTATATTACTTAAGCCAACAAAACTATTAAACACCATATATCCTGCTGTTTTCCCGCCTTTAAGCGCATAAGTATTGGTGTAAATAACCGGGTTAACCGTATAGCTCTTGGTATTCAAGGTAACCGTTTTCTGGGTACCGTCCGTCTTAAGTATCTGAAGCGTTATAGTACTACCATTATTTACGGCATTACTTACATATTTGTAACCTGCATCATTAGCCGGATCCCTAAGATTGGTAATGTAAATACTGTTTCCGGTTTGTCCGTTGATACTGGTGATCTGGTCGCTTCGTTGCAAACCGGCTGCGGCGGCTGGTGAGCCCGGCTGAACCAAACTTACCCTGATCACATTGGCATAGGTATAAAAGTAATTAAACCCAAAATCGCCTTTTACGGCATTTAACTCCTTATTAACTGTACCATCATCAATAAATGAGTATTTGGAACTTCCTGGATTAAATGGATCATACTCATAAGGTAGATTACCATTAGCCGGATTTTTTGATAGTTGGGTATAAGCGTCAATCTCCTGGCTCAAATTGAGCAGATCCGTACTCTGAGCAGTGTATTGCCGGGGGTTAAAAATACCATACACAGGCAAAAAGCTATTCCAGTAATAATCCTCCTGGGCTATCATATAAACAGAATCCTGTATTAGTTGAAGTTTTGTAGCTCCGCTGGTACCGGACCCGTTATTGTTGTTGTTATTGTTGCCCGGATCACTCTTTTTACAAGCCGAAACAACAACCATAGCAGAAAAAAGTATTAAGTAAAGTAATTTTTTCATATCGGATCAGTTTAATAAATGGTTAACGCTTTATAACCAACTATGTTACGTGTGCGTTTATAAAAATTTGTCGATGTTGATATGATCTATTCCCACAGCTTCAGCACACATCCGGTCAATTTCGGAGTTTTCGATCATCACAATATCTCTTCTTTCTAAATTATGGTCTTGCATGAGCAGGTGCAAAACGTCTGGTTCGGGCTTTAAGGCAGTTTCTTCAGCAAAATAGCAGGCCAGGTACTTTTCCAGTCCGTGCCATTCTGTTTGTTTAATTTTATTTATCTGTTGCGAAATATGTCCGTTAGTTACAATGAATAACTTTTTGCGGTCAACCACAATTTCCTGCATCAGTGTCAGTATATTCTGATACAACAACAGCTTTAAAGGCAGCTTGGCCGTGATCAGCAGGTTTTCAAATTTATCCCGGTACTTTTCAGCGATGGGAAAAACTTCGGCCACCTGGTTAAAAACAGCATCTTTACCTAAGGCTGTATACGTATTGACCATGATATCGGTTGTCTGTTTTGCGTCAACTAATTCGGTATACTCCAGCAAATTGGCAAACAGGTAATAAACCTGGAATAAATAATCTTTTTCGGGATAAAGTACATCATCCAACTCAAAAATAAAAGCGCTTTTGCGCCCATCAATATCTTTATAGTTCATTTCCCTCAACCAGGATTTTTATACTGTATTCATTAAACAATGTTTCGGCCTTTAGCAACACGTCAATTTCGGCCTGGCGAAACAGGTAAACCGTTTCCACACCCATATCTAAACATAAGGTAAGCATCTCATGTGTATAAATGTCAGATTTGGGATCGGGCAGGCGAATAAACTTACCCGGTTTAAACATAAAGTCGGGCAGATCCATATGGTCGCCCATAATCACGTGATCGCTATTCAGCAGATTTTTCAGTTTATAAGCAGGTGCGGAATTGGCCGCAGTTATCAGTATACTCACGTTTTAGGCTAAAGGTTGTTCGGCAATTAAACCATCTTTCATTAAAATTGTACGATCAGACAAATTAGCCAAATCCTCGTTATGCGTAACAATCACAAAGGTTTGATTAAAATCTTTCCGCAGCTTGATAAACAATTCATGCAGTTCCAGCGCGTTTACCGAATCCAGGTTACCCGATGGCTCATCGGCAAATATCAAGGCTGGGTTATTGATGAGCGCACGTGCTACGGCTACCCTTTGCTGCTCACCGCCCGATAGCTCGTTGGGTTTATGGTTTATCCTATCGGCCAAACCCAGACGCTCCAATAGCTCTGTCGCTTTTTTTTCGGCATCGGGGCGTGATGTACCGGCTATAAATGCAGGGATACATACATTTTCAACAGCTGTAAACTCGGCCAGTAAATGATGAAACTGGAAAATAAAACCAATTTTCCGGTTACGAAAATCGCTCAAACCGCGATTACTTAGCTTGCTCAGCTCGATATTATTGATAAACAGCTGACCAGAATCGGGCCTGTCCAATGTACCCAAAATATTGAGCAGCGAACTTTTACCCGCACCGGATGCGCCAACAATGGTTACAATTTCGCCCTGCTGTACCTCCAGGTCAACCCCTTTTAATATTTGCAGCTGCCCGTATGATTTATGGATAGATGTAGCTTTAAGCATCTGGCAAAGTTAATTGATTTTAAATTTGATTTTATTAGGTTATTAGAGCAAAATCAACTTAATTTAATGCAGATAGATTTTAACCTTATCAAATGAAATTAATTGAAATTAAAGATCAGTTTGTGATGGATGTAGGCGCACCGTGCCCCTTGCTGATAGCTGATGATCATAATCTCCGGCTCATTTTTTATAGTAATGATGAAGATCAAATAGAATTAAGACAAAGAGATAATATATATGACCAGGGAATAATTGAATTAAAGTTCATTCGGCATAATTTCTTTTCGTTTGGCCCGCCAAATGATGAGACGCTAAATGGTCATCCATACTATGAGTTGAATTTAGGTTCATATTCTTTTTATGAACTGCAGGATTCGGACTTGATAGCCAAGATAAGCACCTACGGCAGGCACCATCATTTTTACAATACCCGTGCCTATGAAAAGTGCCATCATTACATTTTAACTTTTAAAGAGCAATTATTTGAATGTGTGGCCCATGGGTTCGAAGTCTATAAACATAACGAAACCACTATATATCATCAGGGCTTGAACGCATTAAACCATATCTACAAACCATAAAGGAGAATTCCTGCTCACCATTCTCTACTCACCACTCCCCCCTATTGTAAAGACAATGTTAATAAAAGTACTATAGGCAAATAAACTCCATTTAGGTCATGAACCTTTGAAACAAAATTGTAGATTTACCGCAAATTCTTCAAAAAACATGAATATTCACGAATATCAGGGTAAAGCTATATTAAAGAGCTTTGGCGTTAGAGTTCAGGAAGGCATTGTTGCCGACAATCCTGAAGAGGCTGTTGCGGCTGCGCAAAAAATTAAAGAAGACTTTGGGTCTGATTGGGTTGTTATAAAAGCACAAATACATGCCGGTGGCCGTGGAAAAGGTGGCGGCGTAAAACTGGCCAAAAATCATGATCAGGTTAAAGAACTTGCCGGTAACATTATAGGTATGCAACTGGTTACTCCGCAAACCGGACCAGAAGGTAAAAAAGTAAAAAAGGTTTTAGTAGCACAGGATGTTTACTACCCGGGCGAAAGTGAAACAAAAGAGTTTTACATGAGCGTACTGCTTGATCGCGCCAAAGGTCGTAACATTATTATGTACAGCACCGAAGGTGGTATGGACATTGAAGAAGTTGCTCACTCAACCCCAGAATTAATATTTAAAGAAGAAATTGATCCTAAGGTTGGTTTACAGGCATTTCAAACCCGTAAAATCGCTTTCAACCTGGGTTTATCAGGCGAGGCATTTAAGGATATGACCAAGTTCATCACTGCTTTATACAAAGCTTATGATGCTACCGATTCTTCGCAATTTGAAATTAACCCGGTATTAAAAACATCTGACAATAAAATTTTAGCGGTTGATGCTAAAGTAAATTTAGACGATAACGCATTATACCGTCACCCGGATTACGCTGCTATGCGCGATACCGACGAGGAAGATCCAACCGAAGTAGAAGCCGGAAAATCAAACCTGAACTATGTAAAACTCGACGGTAACGTGGGTTGTATGGTTAACGGTGCCGGTTTAGCTATGGCTACCATGGATATCATTAAACTGGCCGGTGGCGAGCCTGCTAACTTTTTAGATGTAGGTGGTACCGCTAACGCGCAAACGGTTAAAGCTGGTTTTAACATCATCCTGAGTGACCCGAACGTGAAAGCTATCCTGATCAATATTTTTGGTGGTATAGTACGTTGCGACCGTGTGGCGCAAGGTGTTATTGATGCTTATAAAGAAATTGGCAACATTCCTGTACCTATCATTGTTCGTTTGCAAGGCACCAACGCTGCCGAAGCAAAAGCACTGATCGATAATTCAGGTTTAAAAGTATTCTCAGCTATCCTGCTAAAAGAAGCTGCAGAAAGAGTAAAAGAAGTATTGGCTTTGTAATTAAAGCTGGTATTGAATATAAAAAAGCGATGGGTTTTACTCATCGCTTTTTTTATGCCTGTTTCAAACAGCGTTAAAAACAAGAAAACCTGCTTCTGGTAAAAAGCAGGTTTTTCTTTATGGCGTTAGTTTAGTTTTGTTCTCTTTTTATATGTCGAACGAGAAATCATCGTCGGCGCCGGCAGCTTTAGCCACTTCAGAGCCTTCGCTGTATTCGTAGCGTTTTTCAACTACTTCCTGATTTGCCTTGATATACTCAACGGTTTCTTTTAAACCTTCAGCAAATTTTTCGAAGTCTTCTTTGTATAAAAATATTTTGTGTTTAATAAAAACACCGTCCTCCAAACGTTTTTTGCTTTCAGTTATTGTAACATAATAATCGTTTGAACGGGTTGCTTTCACATCAAAAAAATAAGTCCTCTTCCCGGCTCTCACCTTCTTTGAAAAAACCTCTTCTCGCTCTCTATTGTCAAAATCTCCCATAATGAATATACCTGTAATTAGTTTTGGTTGGCATAAATATAAATCAAAATTTGAAAGTGCAAGTATTTTATTCAATTTTATTGAACTTTTTGAAACATTTCCGTCATTTTATTGTGTTTGCGCAAAAAAATCAGGCATCTTGCTCTTCTTCCAGCAATTGTTTTTCGTATAGCTCAAAGTAGGTTCCTTTGAGTTGCATCAGGGAATCATGGTTGCCATGCTCCACAATTTGGCCATTATCCATTACCAAAATTTTGTCGGCATTTTTGATGGTCGATATGCGGTGGGCTATAATAATGCTGGTTTTATTTTGCATTACCCGTCCCAGGTTGTTTAATATCTCCTCTTCGGTACGGGTATCAACTGCCGAAAGACAATCGTCAAAGATCAATATTTGCGGGTGTTTAAAAATTGCCCGCGCTATGGATACCCGCTGCTTTTGTCCGCCCGATAAAGTTACGCCACGCTCCCCTATCAGGGTTTCAAAGCCTTGCTCAAGCTCCACTATATTATTGTATACTGCGGCATCTTTGGCGGCTTGTTCTACAAGGGGCAAATTCAATACATCAGCGCTAAAAGCGATATTATTGGCAATAGTATCCGAAAACAGGAAAACCTCCTGCGGTACAAAGCCCACTTGCGAGCGATACCCCTCCAGATTCAATTGTTTTACCGAAATACCGTCAATAGCTATCTCGCCTGCCGTGGTATCATACATCCGCATCACCAAATTAGCGATGGTTGATTTCCCGGACCCCGTACGACCGATAATAGCCACCATTTGTCCTGGCTCCACGGTGAACGACACATCCTTTAAAGCCTCGATACCCGTATCAGGATAGGTAAATGATACATTGTTAAACGCGATAGCACCTTCAACCGTACGTACGGATACATTGGGCGATATGATATCCGGTTTTTCATGCAAAAACTCATTGATACGTTTTTGCGAGGCGGCGGCCCGCTGTATCAGTGAGGTTACCCAGCCCAGGGATATCACCGGCATAGAAAGCATATTCAGATAAACTATAAACTCCGCGATATTCCCTGATGTGATATTGCCCTTCATCACTTCAACCCCGCCAACATAAATGGTGATCACAGTACTTAAACCCACCAGCAACAGCATAGTTGGATAAAACATGGCCTGCACCTTTACCAGATCCATAGAATGTGTCTTATAGTTTTCGCTCTCGGCGGCAAAATTCTTACGGACAAAACCCTCTCTTACATACGATTTGATAACCCGGATACCCGAAAAATTCTCCTGTACAAAACTCGACAGGGCCGACAGCCTTTCCTGGATCTGTTCACTCCGCTGGTTAATCACATTATTTACGTAATAGATAACCCCGGCCAGTATGGGTAATGGCAATACAGAAAGAACGGCCAACCTTACATTTACGGTAAGCATGGCATATATCACCAGTATAAACAGCACTACCGTATTAATAGTATACATAATGCCCGGCCCCAGGTACATGCGCACGCGGCTTACATCCTCAGTAACGCGATTCATCAAATCGCCGGTATTGTGGCGGCGATAAAAAGCCAGTGATAGTTCCTGATAATGATGGTAGATCTCATTTTTGAGATCATACTCAATATGCCGCGACATGAGGATGATAGTTTGCCGCATAAAAAACAGGAACAAGCCCCGCAACAGCGCCAGTACCAATACCAGCACACCAAACAGCATCAGGCTGCTACCAAAAATATCATAGATCATGCTTTGCCTGTTAAACCCGGCAAAAAGCTGGTAGGCTCCAATGTTTTCGGTCACCAGGTCAAACGCTACACGGATCACTTGTGCTGGTAACACCCCGAAAATATTGGAGATAATTACAAACAGCACACCGGGTATTAGCCGCCAGCGATACTTGTAAAAGAATTTATTAAGGTAAGCAAGGTCTTTCATATTTATGTTGTCCGAAAATCCGGGAAACCGGAAAATCCGAAAGATATCATTGCCCGATATCCTTTAATCAAAAGTATTAAAAAGTTGGCAGAGTGGTTGAATTGAAAAGTCGGAATGGTGTAAGAAAATAACCAGGCGTAACATTCTGCCAAATTTCACCTCTACGCTCACAGGCTTTTCAATTTAATCGTTCTTCTTAAAAATAGCATGTTTTTCAACAATAAATCCACTCATAAACTACTCATACGATTAACACTTCATATTATTATTAAAATACTGCTAATCAATAAATAAACACCTCTTAATTTATTAGTTATTGTTTTATATTTGATAAATCTATAACCATTATTAAACCAAAAATTATGAAGAAATTCCAACACCTCGGTTCCAAAGTATTGGACCGCACCGATCTTAAAAACATTAAAGGAGCGGGTAGCGGTGAGTCTGCCGTATGTGATAATGCCGGAAGGTCCTGCAGCCGCTATTGCTCTTCCGGTTTTTCAAACGGATATAGCTCATTTGTGGCCTGTGTTAGTGCTTTTAACCCATGGCCATGCTCGCCATTAGCGGAGTGGGGAAGTGTTTGCGGTAGTTATAATTGAGCAAAAATGGTAACGCTTACTTCATATACTAAGTAAGCGTTACCTATAATTAACCAGATGCATTTATTATTACCCTCAATCCCCCCCATTTGTAACCACCTTATTACATACTGTTTACCATAAACACGGGTTTAAAAACAGGTCGACTAGCAGTTCCCCGCTAATAAACTTTGTCAGAATAAAAAAAACCTCTACTTTTGTCCACGCCTTAAAACATTTACTATCGTATAACTAATGCCCGTTCAAGAACAACCGGAATCTATATTCAATCAGCTCGACGCCTTTGGGCACAAAAAAGTTGTATTCTGCAGCGATCCGGATACGGGTTTAAAAGCCATCATAGCTATTCATGATACTACGCTGGGCCCTGCTTTTGGTAGCACACGCATGTGGAGCTATAAAACCGAGGCGGATGCTTTAAACGATGTATTGCGCCTTTCCAAAAGCATGACCTATAAATGCGCTATCGCCGGCCTTAACATGGGTGGCGGCTACTCTGTAATTATAGGCGATTCGCGCAAGGATAAAACCGAAGCGCTGATGCGCAAGTTTGGCCGCTTTATTAAAAACCTTAACGGCGAGTTTATTACTTCAGAAGATGTAGGTACCAATCCGCGCGATATGGAGTACATCCGCATGGAAACCCAGCATGTTACCGGCATACCCGAAAGTTTGGGTGGCAGTGGCGATCCTTCGCCTGTGGCTGCACAGGGCGTTTTTCAGGGTATAAAAGCCTGTGTAAAAGAACAATTCGGCAGCGACAGTCTTACCGGAAAATCGGTTATTGTGCAGGGCGTTGGTCATGTTGGCGAACACCTGGTACGTTTACTTCGCGACGAAAATGTAAAAGTTTACGTGAGCGATATCCAGGAAGAGCGCATTGGCCAGATAGCCAAAAGATACGGTGCGGAAGCCGTATCCAACAATAGTATTTTTGATATTGATGCCGACATTTACGCACCATGTGCTTTAGGTGGCACTATTAATACACAAACCATCAATAAACTCAAATGCAGCATTATAGCAGGCTCGGCCAACAACCAATTGCTTGATGAAGCAGAACACGGCGCCATGCTTTTAGAAAAAGGCATTTTGTTTGCACCAGATTACGTGATCAATGCAGGCGGTATCATCAATTGCTATTCGGAATTGATGAGTTTCAGCAAAAAACGCACCATGCAGCTTACCGAAAACATTTACGAGGTAACACGCACTATTTTAAAGCTTTCTAAATCAGAAAACATTTCTACCGTTAAAGCCGCCAATAAAATTGCTGAAAAACGGATAGCGGATATTAAAAAAGTAAAATCGTCTTATTAAATTCATATTTAACCATCTGCAAGTTAGCAGATCAAATCGTTCTTACACATGTTAAACAGAAGGCACCTCAGGGTAAAGGTATTACAGGCACTATACGCGTATCATCAGTCAGATACTAAAGACGTAAGGCAACACGAAAAAAATATGCTAAATGGCATCGACCAGGTATTTGAAATGTATATCTGGATGCTATCATTAATTTCAGAAGTGGCCAATTACGCGGCTAATGACGCGGAAGAACGCGCCAATAAGCATTTACCAACCGCCGAAGACTTAAATGCCAATCGTAAAATATTGAGCAACAGGTTTATCGTTACCCTTAACGATAACCGCGATTACCTGATCGCGTTAAAGAAGTATAAAGTAGAATGGCATTTTGAGCCCGAACTGGCCAAAACGCTGTTCACCACGCTCAAAAATTCGCCCGAGTATGCCGAATACCTGGCCAAAACCGGCGATACCATTCAAACAGATAAAGACATCATTAAATTCATCTTCAAAAAAGTGATCTTGAAATCGTCATTAGCTGAACAGGTTTTTGAAGACAAGTTTATTTTTTGGCCGGTTGACCGTGATGTATTGCAGGCATTGATTGCTAAAACATTCAAAAACTTTGCATCAGAAGATGCCAAACAGAACCACCTGGCCGAAATTACCGGCAACTGGACAGACGACCGCGATTTTGTGGTAAATCTTTTTGATCAAAGCATCCGGTTTGATAAGCCTTACCAGGAATTAATAGCTGCCAAAACTCAAAACTGGGAGCCTGAGCGTATTGCTATGATGGATACCTTGTTAATGAAGATGGCCATTACCGAGTTCGTTAACTTTACCTCTATCCCGGTTAAAGTAACTATTAATGAGTACCTGGAGATATCTAAAGAGTTTAGCACTCCTAAAAGTAATTCATTTATAAACGGTATCTTAGACAAGATTTTAATTGACCTGAAAGCAGAGAATAAAATCAAAAAAATAGGAAGAGGATTAATAGAATAATATTTTAACCGATGAAACGATTATTTTTAAGCTTATTAACCGCAGGCGTATTATTATCGGCCTGTAACCAAACACCCGCCAAGGGCGCGGCATCAACCACAGCCGACAGTTCTGCAACAAAAACAGCTGCCACTACGGCAAACGCTGCTACTGCCCCAATCATGAAGTTTGAAAAAGAAAGCCATGATTTTGGCAAAATCAAACAAGGTGATAAGGTTGGTTATGATTTTAAGTTCACTAACAATGGTAAATCTCCGCTGATTATTACTGATGCGGTTGCCAGCTGTGGCTGCACCACTCCCGACTGGCCTAAAACCCCAATTAAACCAGGCGAAAGCGGTTTAATTAAGGTGGTATTTAACAGTGCTGGTAAAACAGGTTTGCAGGACAAACAAATAACCATTACCGCCAATACTGTACCGGCTCAAACCATGGTACACCTTATTGGCGAGGTATTAACAAAATAACAATAATTAAAAAAATGATAACTACTATTTTATTACAAGCACCAGCAGGTGGTTCCGGAGGTTTTGGTATGTTAATACCAATGGTGTTGATCATCGTGGTGTTTTACTTTTTCATGATCCGTCCGCAGGTTAAAAAACAAAAAGATCAAAAGAAATATGTTGAGGAATTAAAAAAGGGTGATAAGGTAGTTACCACCGCTGGTATACATGGCCGTATCATTGATTTGAACGACACCACCTTTTTAGTTGAGGTTGAGAACGGCAAAATCCGTTTTGACAAATCGGCTGTTTCTTTAGATGCTTCAAAAGCATTAAATACTCCTCCGGTAGCTGTAAAAAGCTAATTAAGGAAGCTGAAAGCGAAAGGCTTAAAGCCTAAAGCGAAAAAAACTTAGTAAATTGACTAAAGGCTGAAAGTTATAAATGATTAATCTCGTTTCTTGCTTTCAGCTTTTGGCTTTCTGCTTTAAGCTCAATAAACATGGCAATAGTAAAATTATCGGCTACAGAACGAAGGCGCTTATCGGCATTTTTCACCTGCCTGGTGCTGGCTGTTTTGGCCTGGTTGTTTACTACACTGTCTACCCCGCAGCCTTATACCATTCAGGAGGTACTAACTTATAAAAACGCCCCCCAGAAACGGGCTTTTCACTCCCTGCAGCCCGATACTGTAAATGCTACCGTACAAGGCACCGGCTGGCAAATGCTTTTTTCGAGCATGAATAAGGAAAGCAAGCCCATTACCATTGATCTTTCGACACTGGAGACCCGGAATTATGTAGTACTCAATTCACAGCTCAAACAGATCAATCTCAATAAGGATATTACACAACAGATTATATCTATTGATCCGGATACCCTGTATTTTGATTTCTCGAACCGATTGGTAAAAAAGGTACCGGTACAGTTGATGCTGGGCATTAAATACCGCAAGCAATTTGCCGTATCAGGTAATATGATCATTAAGCCTGCATACATCACCGTGAGCGGCCCCACCGAACGTTTAAAACAAATAAACCTGTGGAAAACAGATTCGCTGCTGAAGACTGATGTGAGCGAAACTGTGAATACCCGTATCAACCTGCAATCGGTTAAAGAAGGGAATTTAAATGTGTATCCCAAAACCGTACAGGTAATCATCCCGGTGGATGAGTTTACCGAAAAAACACTGGATCTGCCGGTTAAGCTTATCAACAATCATAATTACGATAATGTAAAGGTGTTTCCACAACGGGTTAAGGTTACCTTCACAACGTCACTAAACAGATACCCCGACATGACCGAGGAACTGTTTGAGGCCACTGCTGATCTAGACCTATGGCGCGACCACGGCTATACTACTCTCCCGGTAAAACTGACCCGGGTGCCCCCGTTTTGTAAAATTGTAAAGATAAGCCCGACTAATATTGATTTTATTATTAAGAAATAAAAGATTATGAGATTTGAGGACTTTTGGAGCATGGGTAATGGATTTAGATGATCCTACTTCAAAAAATCTTATAATCCAAAAATCCTATAATCTCATAATCCCCAAAAAATGCTTAAAATAGGTTTAACAGGTAATATAGGTAGCGGCAAAACTACAGTAGCCAAAGTTTTCGAACTTTTAGGCATCCCTGTTTTTTATGCAGACGACGAGGCCAAAAAAGTAATGGTGACTGATACTATACTGATTGACGCCTTAAAGCAAACTTTCGGCCCGGCATCCTATTTTGACGATGGCAGCCTGAACCGCAAACATATTGCCGGTATAGTTTTTAATAACGAGGCCGAACTTAAAAAATTGAACGCGCTGGTGCATCCGGCAACTTTCAGGGCTTTTGACAATTGGGCATCCAACATTCATTCGGCCCCTTATGTGATCAAAGAGGCCGCCTTGCTGTTTGAAAGCGACTCTTATAAAATGTGCGACCGTAGTTTGCTCGTGTCGGCCCCTTTAAAGAACCGTATAGCCCGCGTAATACAACGCGATCATATTTCACGCACCGAAGTGGAAAGTCGCGAAGCCCGCCAGTTTACCGAAGAAAAAAAGAAAGAGCTGGCCAATGATGTGATCATTAATGATGACCGACAGCTGGTTATTACCCAGGTGCTGGCTTTGCACCAGCAATATTTAGCCCTCGCCGCGGATAAAGAGTCAGGAATCAAGAGTCAAGAATCAAGCAAATAGTCAAATGTCGAAAATTCAAGACGTGCTTACCCATATCCATAAAAATCAATGCATTAGCTTTCGGCTTTGTGCATTTAGCTTTTAGCTTCAAAAAAATGATACTTGATGATTTTGTACAGATAGATGAGAAGGGCCTGTATTGCAAATACGGCGATTTTTATCTGGATCCTAAACTACCCGCCAAAACAGCGGTGATAACCCATGCCCATGCCGATCATGCCGTAAGCGGTAACCATGACGTTTATTGTACCCGGCCAACAGCCAGTGTGATGCAGCTGCGTTATGACCGAACAGCGGCTAAGGTTTTTAATATAGTAGGCTTTAATGAGTCTTTTACTATCGGCAGGGTAACCATAACCCTGATATCAGCCGGTCATATGCTGGGTTCGGCACAGGTACTGATGGAATACGAAGATACCCGCTACCTGTATACCGGCGACTATAAGCTACAACCCGATGATACCTGCGAACCTATTGAATGGGTAACCACCGATGTACTGATCACCGAAAGTACCTTTGCCGACCCGGAGGTGATACACCCGGATCCGGTTGCCGAAATACAAAAGATCAGTTCTATCAAAACCAATATCCTACTGGGTGCTTATGGTTTGGGCAAAAGTCAGCGGCTCATTAACCTCATCAGTACTCATGCCCCACAGAAGAAGATACTGGTGCACCATCGTATTATGCCCATCAATGCTATTTACCAAAAACTGGGCATTGTGCTGGGACCTCACCAAATTTATGGGCGTAAGCTGATGAAAGTACAGGATGAGTTTGTTTACATAGTTCCCCCTTTTACTTTCGATAGCTATATCAGGGCTACGGGCGTAACCCGCCTTTTTGCCTCGGGCTGGAAAAACCTGCAGGTTAACCAGCGCGATACCTTGTTTATCTCAGACCATGTGGATTGGAACGACATCCTGGAAACTATAGCCCGCACCCAACCCAAACAAATATGGACACTGCATGGCGATGGCCGGCATTTAAAAGCGCATTTTAATAACGATATTTTTGTAAAACTGCTTTAAAGCAAAGCATTTATAATTACCAATTTTTTTAGTAAATTTGTATAAGCAATAGTCCTAACGCTCTTTTCCAGAGGAGACTTATTGTTGAGCTAAGCATAAATGTGATCAAAAAGGGGTAATATTTACCTCAAACTATTAACTACCAATTAATTAACGATTTTAAAACTTTTCAAAACACATCAAAATCGTGTTAAGAAGTGTTAAAATTGATGCTTTTTGAATGCTTTTCAGTTGCTTTCACCCTGTTTTGAGCCGAAAAGTGTTAAGATTTAAGGTTTAAAAAGTTTTATCGCGGGTGTAAATGTTAGATATCTGTTGAAATTTTTCGGGGATGGTATAGCTCATCAACGGCTACGCCAAACAGTTTAAATAAATGTTACAGGAAGGAATAGATTATTATATTAATGAGGATGGTAATTTTGTTTTTACAAAAGAGTACCATTTAAAGCGGGGCTATTGTTGTAAAAATAAATGCCTGCACTGCCCCTGGAACTATGGTAAACCAGATATAGCTGATACTCAAAATGAAATAAATAGAAATGAGGTGTAATGAACGATCCTCAGCTCACGTATAGACTTAGCTTAAATTAAAAATAATTAAACATATTTACATTCTTATTGATTGTTACCAATTATGCGCATTGACGACGAAATACAAAGCACAAATTTTGAAGATAATTATCATAAAGTAGCAATTAACATTGCCTACACTTCTGGTTGGTTAAACAACTACTTTAAGCTACATTTTGATAAATATAATATTACGCAACAACAATTTAATATCCTGAGGATACTAAGGGGCCAATACCCCAACCCGGCAACCATTAATTTGCTGAAAGAGCGCATGATTGATAAAATGTCTGACGCATCGCGCATAGTTGACCGCCTGATACAAAAGGAACTGGTTTCACGCTGTACCAATAATAAAGACAGGCGCGCAGTTGATATCCGCATCAGCGAACTGGGTTTGCAAACATTATCAAAAATGGATAATGAATTTAAAACAAAGGATATACTCAAAGGAAATTTAAGTGAAGATGAGGCAGCTATACTCAGCGATTTGCTGGACAAGCTGAGAGGATAGTTAAAACTTTGTATTTGTCATCCTGAGCGGAGCGAAGGACCTATTTGTGATCTTTGTATGCTCTAAAACAGATTCTTCGCTCCGCTCAGAATGACAAGTAGTGCTAGGTAGCTATATACTTTAAAAATGTCCTCTTATTTTATCTACTATCTCTGCATCATATAGCGATCTTAATTGTTGATGAGTCCCAGCTAATAAGTGAGGGAAGTTTACCGCCTCTACATTACTATTAACCTGTGTTACTTTGGATGCCCCGGGTATTACAGTGGTAACTTCCGGATGATCCAATATCCAGCGGATAGCCCATTGCGGCATCCGGTCGTCGGGTAGCAATTCTTTTATTTTGTTGGATAAGTTTACACCTTCGTTAAACTCAATACCCGAGAATGTTTCACCAGCGTTAAACGCTTCGCCATTGGCATTATAATGGCGATGATCATTCTGGGCAAACTTGGTTTGCGTGGTGAATTTGCCAGATAATAAACCACTGGCCAGCGGTACACGCACAATGATAGCTACGCCCTTTTCGGCGGCCTTGGCAAACACCTCATCAGCAACATGCTGCCTGAACAGGTTAAAGATAATCTGTAACGAAGCCAAACCTTCCTGCTCCAGGCAGATCAGTGCTTCCTCAGAAGTCTCGACACTCGCGCCAAAATGGGTAATGAGTCCCTGTTCCTGCAACTGGCGCAAATGATCGAACACCTTGCCCGCACGCATTTCTTCGGTAGGAATACAATGCAATTGCTCCAAAAATAACCGGGGAATATCCAGGTGCCGGAGCGAATCCTCTACCTGGCGTTTCATGGCATCATAGGTAAAATTCTGCGGCCAGCCATTTGGGGCATCGTCGCGGCGGCCCAGCTTGGTTGCCACGTATACTTTATGATCAACAATTTTTAAAAACTTACCAATCACGGTTTCACTAACACCCATGCCATATACATCGGCTGTATCCAGAAAATTACCGCCGGCATCGGTATAAGCTTTTAATATATTGATGGCTTCATATTCATTCACATTGCCCCAGTCGGCGCTGCCTAATTGCCAGGTACCTAACCCCACTTCGGCAATGGCTGTGCCTTTAAAATCCCTGTAGTTCATGGTATAGTTTTGCTATGCTGTAAAAGTACAAAGGCGTTTTGATAAACAAAACGCCTTTGCAAATAGTATAATGGAAATATTATTAGACTTATGCTTTAAACGCCGCACTCTCCTGCTTCAAAATACCCAATACCGATGGCGTAACCCTGCCAAAGAATGACACCCCGGATGCTCCATTTTTTAAAGCATACTGGATACCGGAGCGAACCTCTTCGTCATTATTAAAATCAGAAAGATAAAGGCCAGCATACAGCGGAAATTTACCATTGAGCACATGAATGCCTTCGGCAACGGCATCACCTATCCAACTTACGTTTTCTTTATAAAAACCGTGATAGATCATGGGACAAACGCCATCCAACTTAAAGTTTGTCCAGTCCTGCCGTACATTGCGGCGCGCCACTTCAGGAGTTGGGAAAACGGCCGCCGTGATTGTTTTTTTATGCTGATGAGCCACAGCCGATACCGCATTAACCACCCTGATGATGTTACCATACCTGAACAAGCGCCAGGAAAGACTGGCATCAGGGTATTGAATGGCTTTGATATCCTTACCATATTGTTCTTTAAACTTAGCCTGACAAACTTCGCAATAGCAAAAATCATACTCTGGCAGTTCTTTAGTTTGTTCAATTTTGTATTTATCCCACAGGTTTACGGGGAGTATCACATCACAATAACGTACGTAATCCAGGTGGATACCATCTACATAGTCCTTGGTCAATATATCATTAACGGTACTGGTGAGATAGTCCTGAACCTCCGGGCGCGAAGGACAAAGCCAGCGGTAATACGGCACATAAGGCGGCTTATCGGCACAAGAATCACCGTTACGGCTTTTGCTGTACCATTCGGGATGATCAGCTACCTTTTCGGCACGGTTAAAAGTCCATATCCAGCGGTGAGCTTCAATACCTGCAGCTTTTGCGGCGCGGAAATGTCTTTCGCTATCGTTCTCAAAAAATATCCCGGTAATACCCGCTGCTTTATAAGCCGTGTAATTGGTTTTCAGATCGTCATCCGTATCCTTTAGGTTTGGATTGATCCAGATCCAGTTTTTCATGGCCTTTTTCTTACTGATAGTAACAGGTTCTTTTGCCTGACCTTTTATGGGTAATTGAGCTGCTACGGTGGCTACTAAACCGGCTTTTAAAAATTCGCGCTTGTTCATGATGCTTAGTGATTGGTGGTTAAGGGTTCAACAAATCCATCCTGGTTAATGGTATAAGTTATTTTATTTTCCTCATCGTTAATTAAAGCCATAAACTGGTGTTTAGTAGCTTCGAGCTGTAAGTTATTAAATTTTTTTAAAATGTTATAACCACTTTCCAATCCCAATTCTTTTAATGATTGCGCATAACTATGATTTTGCCTTTGCCACTCTTTTTGCTTGTAATAAACCAGCCATAAATATTTTTTTTGCAACTCGGCATAAGGCATTTCAAACACCACATCGTCAGCTTGATGATCACTGAACAGCAGGTAACCCCAACGCTCCGGATAGTGCATATTGATCAGGCCCTGGGCCGACCATACCCAGTTATGTTCGGGCTGGTCACGACCCGAAGCCGCATCTTTTACTTTGATATATTGGCCGTTTTGAATATTTGTGTCATATTCTACCCTTGAAAAATTGATGCGCCATAAAGTTCCATTTTGAGGCACCGTTCTTCTGAAACCGGGATTAAGGGCTGCATACGGAATGGCCATTTCAACTGTCCAGCCTTTGTCGGTATCAGCTGCATTATTGAGCGTGCCCTGCATTTTTACCGCAGTACGCAAACCCGGTGCATCCCAACCCGATATAGCGGCACCCCGGTTACGATAGGGTTTGGTCAAAAAAAGATCGAAAATAGTATTTAACGCATTAACTTCTATTTCATAATATTGATGCCCGGTATTCAGCGGGTCAACAAACAATTCAAAATCGTTATCCATGTAAATTACTTCATCGTGCTTTTTGAGTTTGGCCCAAACCTGAGGATCATACATCCGTGCGGCGATATACAGGCAGCTATCGTCCCAAAGCATTTTTACATTGGTTTGCAATGGTGGTTTGGGTTTCAGGTTGCCTTCAATATCTACAAAGTTAGTTGTCCATTTTACTTGCTGCCATATTTGCTCGTCAATATTCCCATCAATTACAGGAGCTTTATCCGTATGTTTTACCACATAATTTTCGGGAGTAGTAAATAGGTTTTCAAAGCCTTTAAAAACATCCTGGGCCCGGAGCTGCCAGGGCGTCAACATAACAAAAACAGTAAAAGCCATCATTTTACGACGGCTTTTAAATAAATGGAGGTTAACGATATGTATTTTCATTAACTGCCTAATTCTAATATACGGTCAAATTCTTCACGTTTTAAACCCATTACCGACAGGCGACCCTGCCTGACCAGGCCAACATCTTTTAATTGTTCATCGGCCTTAATAGTTTCCAGGGTTACCGGCTTTTTAAGAGTTTCGACTGGGGACAGATCAACCACTACCCAGTTGGGATCCTGCGTAGTTGGGTCCTGATAGGCTTCTTTCACTACTTTGGCTATCCCTACCACTTCTTTACCATCGTTACTATGATAAAACAACACCAGGTCGCCTTCCTTCATCAGGCGTAAATTATTACGGGCCTGATAATTGCGCACGCCATCCCAAAAAGTACGGCCATCTTTATTAAATTTTTCCCAACTGTATTTAAATGGTTCCGACTTGACTAACCAGTGCTGCATAAATATTTCTGAATTATATGTTTTGTAGCTGTAAAGATGTCAAAATCTGCCGATAAACTAAAACAGCGTTTTGTAAAAAACATGGATGACTGTTGACGTACATAAATCCAACAAAAAACCCCACGACAGGCATCGCGGGGTTTTAGCTTTATAATTGGTTTTGATTCATTTAGTGCTCTGGTATATTGTAAAAAAATCTTTCAAAAACAATTTTACCATCCTTAACTTCATATACGCAGATCTCCTGCATATTTACTCTACCCATTCCTTTAAAGGTGACATCCGTATCCATGGTGACTGCAAAAAAGTTTCCGCTTACAATTGGATCGGAAACAGTGCCGCCATGTATCTCTTCTACCGATTCAAACCACTGCTTTGACTTCCCTATAACAGCTTCTTTGCCATTTGTAAATTCCTGATGAGCCCCTTTGGGCTCCTCGCTTACTATATTATCGGCATAAAGCTCATTCATGGCATCAAAGTTTTTACCCTCACGGCAAAACTGTACTAATGCGTTAGCTACTTCTTGTGTGTTCATAATGGAATGTTTTAATTGGTGGTTCTTGATGTTAAAGTTATTAATAATCTATTTAAAATCATGAACAGCCATTTTAAGTTTAAGTTACCTTTTGCTGAATTTTATACTTGCTGATGTGCCTTATTTTAATTGTCAATAATCTGTTACATCAACCATTATGCTGACGATTAAATTATTATAAAGTATTTTAGCGGGGAACTATCCGGTTTATTCATCATTTTACCTTTATCATGAATCAAAGCTATCCGCCCCGACTAAAATTCTTGTTGATCCTTTTAAGCTTCCTGATATTTACCTTTCAGGCCAATGCGCAAATACCGGGTGATGACCCTCATTTGGGGATCATCCCGGCACCGGCTTCCATAACCAAAGGCCAGGGTACATTTGTATTCAGCCAGTTAACCCAGATCAAGGCTGATAATATTAAAGACAGGAACGTCGCTTTTTTAAAAGATTTTCTGTTGAATAACCGGCATTTCAATAACAAAGTATCCAAATACAACTCCAAAGTAAAATCTACTAAAGGGACTACGCTTATATTAACCGCTAAAGGGGCGGCGGCGTTACCTAAGGAAGGTTATAAGCTAACCATAACCCCACACCGCATTACCATTATTGGTAAGGATGCCGGCATGTTTTATGGTATCCAAACGCTTATGCAATTATTCCCGGTGGAAACCTCGGGTACCGAAAAGTTCAATTGTGTGACTATTGAAGATAGCCCCAGGTTTGGTTACCGGGGCATGATGCTGGATGTATCGCGCCACTTTTTTACCGTACCACAGGTTAAAAAAGTTATTGAACTGATGGCGGCCTATAAGCTGAACAATTTTCACTGGCATTTGGTTGACGGCCAGGGTTGGCGCATCGAGATCAAAAAATATCCTAAGCTGACCCAGGTAGGCGCTTATAGGATGCAAACCACCTTTGGCAGCAACCGCGATTGGCCCGATTCATTAGCCTACGGCGGTTTTTATACCCAGGATGACATTCGGGATGTGGTTAAATTTGCAGCCCAGCGTTATATCAATGTGATTCCTGAAATTGAAATGCCAGCGCACTCCGAAGCTGCCTTACGGGCCTATCCCGAACTTAGATGTGAACCGCCTGCCGATACCAAGATCCCGGCCCGGGACATCAACAATATCTATTGTCCTACTGAGGAAACTTTTACCTTTTTAGAGAATGTGCTAACCGAAGTGATGGAACTTTTTCCCAGCAAATACATCCACATAGGTGGCGATGAGGCTGGTAAACAGCCCTGGAAAGAGTCGGCTTTTTGCCAGGCGCTGATCAAGGAAAAGGGATTAAAAGATGAACACGAGCTGCAAAGTTATTTTATCCAGCGCATCGAAAAATTCCTGAACTCTAAAGGTCGTAGTATTATTGGTTGGGACGAAATACTGGAAGGCGGTTTGGCCCCCAACGCAACTGTGATGAGCTGGACCGGCGAAGCGGGAGGTATTGCCGCCGCGCATCAGAAACATAACGTGATCATGACGCCACAAACTACCGGCAATTACTTTGATCATTACCAGAGCGGTTCACCGCAGGAACCGGTTTCGTTTGGTCGCTACGCGGCTTTAGACGAAACCTACAATTACGATCCTGTATCCAAAGAATTAACGCCCGATGAACAAAAATATGTGATAGGTACCCAAGGCAATCTTTGGACAGAGTACGTGCCTACCGTGGCCAAACTACAATATCAAATACTACCGCGACTGTTCGCACTATCAGAAGTAGCCTGGAGCCTGCCTAAAAATAAAGACTATATCAATTTTTCAGAAGTACGTCTGGCTAAACATTTCGCGCGTTTAGAGGCCATGCATTATAATTATCGTGTGCCAACCGCCCTGCCTGTCATCGATACCATGGTTTTTGGCGATAAATTTACATTTGCGCCTAAATCTGTAGTACCAGGAGCCAAAATCTTCATTACCTATAACGGCCGCGATCCACTGGATACCGATTGGGAATATACCTCGCCCGTAACCATTATAGTGCCACCCAATGAAAAACGTGAGTTTAAAACACGGGTGATCACACCAACCGGTCGCAGGAGCATAGCTACCCACATACTGATGTATAATCGTGCCTTAATACCAGCGGCAAATTATACTGCTAATAAATCCGGTCTGAGTTATAAACTCATCAAAAGTAAATTTACTGCCCCCGAGCAACTGGATTATGCCAGCGCTCGGGATTCGGCTATTACCGATCGCTTAAATGTCGAAGCTTTTAAAAAGGACAATCCCAATTTTGGCGTAGTGTACAATGGCTTTATCAATATCCCTGCCGATGGTGCCTACAATTTCAGCACAGCATCTTACACCGATACACAGGTATTTATTGATGGTGAAAAAATAACCGAAAGCGAGCCTGCTCTTCCGCTGGCAAAAGGGTTTCATGCTATTAAAGTAAAATATATTTATAACGCACCTGTAGTTGTACCGGGGGCATACCGGGTTAGGCAAACACCGATGCGTGTTTTTATAGCCCCACCGGGCTCAGCTGGCAAAAAAGAAATTATGCCCGGGGTGCTGTTTAATTGATACGCTATCATATCAAAAAGCGTTGCAAGATTAATTAATCATGCAACGCTTTTTCTTTCCGGTTATTTTTTAAGATTATCTAAGTTTTGCAGATACAATTTCATAGCCGCATCATCCAGCAAAATTTCTTTACCCATTACATATTTGATTGAAGTATCTACATTTCCATTAATGCCACTTGCATCCGGGATAGTAGCCAGGATTTTCCAGCCGTCAAGATTCATTCTCAAAAGTAAGGTATTGATACTTTTGACTTGATATTTCTTTTTGTAATCGATCATCACGGTGGTCTTGATGCTATCCGGGTAAAGCTTATCGTAATTTAGATATTCCACGATACCACTGTTTTGAGAAAAATAACTATAGATAGTTATTTTATGTGTCTGCGCAAATGCACCGCTGGCGATAAAACTAAGGAACACAATAAATAGGTACTTTTTCATGATTTTGAGATAGATTATGGTTTGATAAAGATGCCTATTTACGGATTAGGTCCATTAATAAGCTTTCAGTTTGACTGCATAACAACTTAAAGGATTAATACTCAAGAAATACCTTGATTAATTCATTTTATATTATATGTTTGTACATTATAACATATTAAATCATCCGGTTAAATTTTTACTATTTGCATTATAATGAAAATACGACAATCCCGCATAAAAAGCTTTTGCCTTATCACTATCCTGTTTTTACTGAGCACCGTGGCTACAGGTGTTTATGGTCAAAAAGCTCAACCGGCTTTTACTTCCATAACGCTGCAGCCTACGGTGGCTTATGTAAACTATCATGGCGAAAACAGACGTGTAGCGCGGCTGCTTTTTAAGAGTGGTAAAAGTTATAATGCCGGTACGTTATCCGTTTCATTTAATAATCATACCGATAATATTGCTATACCAACCAGTGCCACTGGATTGGATGTATTTGAGGTGCCACTGCCCGGCCCTGCTATTAAAATAGCTACCCAGCTTACTGTTACCTTAACCTATAATGGGCAAACCTATTGGGCCCGTTGTATTGTTGAGCCAGCAAGAGACAACTGGACTGTTTATGTACTACCTCACTCGCATGTTGATATTGGTTATACCAATACCCAAGCCAAAGTACTTAAGCTGCACATGGATAATATTGATGAATCTATCGATCTGGCCGAAAAAACGCAGAACTACCCCGCCGAGGCCCGTTTCAAATGGACAACCGAGGCTATATGGGTGGTGGATAATTACTTGAAACAAGCCAGCGCCGAAAAGAAAGCCCGCTTTTGGAGCGCCGTAAAAAAAGGCTGGATAAGCCTGGATGGCGCTTATGGCAATATCAATACCAGTATGACGGATTCACGGCAGCTGATGCAGATGTTTGCCAAATCGCAAAAGCTGGCGCGCGAGCAGGGTATCGAGATCCATACCATGTTCCAGGGTGATGTGCCGGGAGCTTCCTGGGGATTGGCTGCACAGGCCGAACAAACCGGTATCCATTACTTTTTATCCGGCCCCAACGCCTCTGATCGTATCGGAAACCTGGCCAAATGGCAGGATAAGCCTTTTTACTGGTTATCACCATCGGGTAAACAGAAATTATTGTTCTGGCAATGCCAGCCCTACTCCATCGGTTATCAGCTTAAAGGGGCCAAAATACCTAACTTTTTTACTATTGATGATCCTAAACCTTATTATACCGGTCACCCTGAGGAAAACTTCCTGAATCCATACCTTTTCCAATACCTGGGTAATCTGGAACAGAATAATTTCCCTTATAACATGACCATACTCACCTGGGCTATGAGCGATAATGCGCCTATCGACCCGGAACTACCCGACGCCGTAAAAGCCTGGAACGAACATTATACTTCTCCCAAACTGATCATCACCTCGGTAAAACAGTTTTTCAATGACCTGGAAAAGCAATACAAAAATGAGATCCCATCCTTCAGTGGCGATTATACGGAGTATTGGACCGATGGTGTTTCGTCTGCTGCACGGGAAACGGCTTTGAGTCGGATTACATCCGATCGGCTTAAACAAACCGGGGCCATCTGGGCTATCCGTAATAAACCGGCCTACCCAGTTGTTGCTTTTGATGATACCTGGAAAAACCTGCTACTCTATCACGAGCATACCTGGGGAGCCTATAATAGTGTAGGCGAACCTGACAACGAAAAGGTAAAAAGCGAATGGAATGTAAAGCAAGGTTATGTACTGCGTGCCGAAAAGCAAGTAGATTCTTTAATGACCGAGGCCCTAAAACCATCTGCAACGCAAACCCATGCTATTGATGTATACAATACCACCAACTGGCTTCGTACTGATGTGGTTTACATACCTGCCAGCTTAAGCAAAACCGGCGACCTGGTTAAAGATGCCACAGGTAAAAAGATCACCTCACAACGCTTAAGCAGCGGCGAACTGGCTTTTGTGGCGAATGCCGTACCGGCGCTGGGTAAGAGTACTTATACCATTTATACAGGTAAAGCATTCAGTAATGGGCAGGCCAGGGTTAGCGGTAACAGTTTAAGCAATGACATTTATACGGTTGCTGTGGATGCTAAAAGCGGCAATATTGTAAAGCTTATTAAAGGAGCAACTAGCCGTAATTATGTTGCCGCTGATTCTGCCGGGTTAAACCAGTATATGTATATGCCGGGCGATTCATTAAAGAAACTCGTGAGCACCACCAATACGCAGATCAATATCAAGGAGAAAGGACCTTTGGTGGTAAGCTTGCTCATTACGTCTGATGCTCCCGGAACTCAAGGCCTTACACGGGAAGTAAGACTGGTGAGCGGATTGGATCAGGTAGAAATCATCAATACCATAGATAAAACTGCGATCAGAAATAAAGAGAGTGTGCATTTTGCATTTCCGTTTAATGTACCCGGCGCACAAGTGCGTTACAGTATTCCCTGGGGTAGTGCCCTTGCGGAGGCAGATCAATTGCCTTATGCCAATCACAACTGGTTTACCATGCAGCGCTGGGTTGATGTATCTAACAGCGCGTACGGCATTACCTGGTCGAGCCCGGATGCTCCTTTATTCGAGATAGGCAGTATTACCACAGGCAACCTCCTGGGTGGCTTGCATCATGCACCGCAATGGCTTTCGTTCACCCCGCAATCACCGGTTTTATATTCCTGGGTGATGAACAACCTGTGGCATACCAATTTTCGTGCGGATCAGGAAGGTAAAGCCACATTCCATTATTTTATACAAGCCCATGAAATTGGTTTTAACAACTTTAAAGCTAATCAAAAAGGGCTGAATAATCACCAGCCTCTAGTTGTATCCGCGGCCACTGGCGCGCCGGAAAAAGGCCTGTTCTTGAAAATCAACGGTGATAACATTTACGTAGAAGCCCTCAAACCCACTGATGATGGGCAAGGTGTAATAGCTCAACTGGTGAACAGTGGCGATACGGATAGCGAAGTGGACATCACTCCGAATACGGTATCCACTATTAAGGTTTGGGAAAGTAATTTGATGGAGGATAAATTAAAGCCATTAAATGATCGATTCACTATCCCAGCTAAAGGCGTATTGAGTGTGAGGATAGAGAGATAGTAGCCGATAATATTTATGCAAAAGTGGGTTTACACTTTTTTTGAAAAAAATACACAATTTATTGATTATCAATAATATAAATCAATGTTAACCATAAAAAGTGTAAACCATGTAAACCCACTTTTTTGAGTCAATCCAACCCAAGACTATACATCAAATAAAAAAGAGGCTGATCATGATTGATGATACAGCCTCTTTTTTATAATACGATTGATAGTTTTACTTATGCTTTGATCCCATATAAAAAGTGATCTCGCCGCCGTTCATGATATCGGCGTGGCTAATAAATAGCTTATCTAATGCTTTGCCGTTCAGTACCATCTTTTGTACATATACGTTTTTAGGGCTCTGGTTTTTAACATTGATGGTAAACGTTTTGCCGTTATCCAGATTGATCACCGCGCCGTTCACTGCCGGACTACCGGTTGAATATTGATCTGATCCTGGTGCTACCGGGTAAAAACCCAGCGAGCTGAAGATGTACCATGCACTCATCTGACCGGTATCATCATTACCACCTAAACCATCTGGCGTTGGCTTGTACATACGCGGCAATATCATCCGGATACGTTCCTGCGTTTTCCAGGGTTTGTCTGTCCAATTGTATAGGTAAGCTACGTGGTGCGATGGCTCGTTACCATGCACATAATTGCCGATAATGCCATCCCGGGTAATATCCTCAGTTTCGGCAAAGTATTTATCGGGCAGGTTCATGGTGAATAAGGAATCCAGGTAACCTACAAAACGTTTATTGCCACCCATCAGCTTGATCAATCCTTCCGGATCTTGCGGAGCAAACAGCGTATAGTTCCAGGAGTTACCTTCAATAAAGCCTTCGTTAATAGTACTCAACGCATCAAACTTTTGGCGGAAGGTACCATCAGCCAGTTTTGGGCGCATGAAACCAGATTTGGCATCATATACGTTCTTATAATTTTGCGAGCGTTTGATAAACTCTTCGTAAATATCATTGCGGTTCAGCTTTTTGGCCATTTGTGCAATAGCCCAGTCGTCAAAAGCATACTCCAGGGTTGAGGATACTGATACGCCACTTTTTTCGTCTGGGATGTAGCCTCTATCTATGTATTCACCTATACCTTCATAATCGCGATGGCGAGCTGTAGCGACGCAGGCATCCAACGCTTTATTGGCATCAAACGGAGCGTTACCTTTTACAACTGCATCGGCCAGTACTGTTACGCTATGATAACCGCTCATGCACCAATTTTCGTTACCTGAGTTTGACCATATAGGCAGCATCTTCTCCGGGCTCTGATCAAAGTGCGCCATCATTGATTGTACTATATCTGCATTACGCTTAGGTTCAATAATATTGAACAATGGGTGCAAAGCACGATAAGTATCCCACATAGAGAATGTAGTATAGTTGGTAAAACCATCGGCTTTATGAACGTTTTTATCCAGACCTTCATACTGGCTGTCAGCATCCATATAAATGGTTGGGTTGATCATGGCGTGATACATGGAGGTATAAAAGTTCTGTTTAGTCTCTTTGCTGCCCTGTATCACAATTTTGTGTAACTCCTGTTCCCATTGCTGTTGTCCGTCGTTTTTCACTTTATCAAAATCCCAGCCCGGTAGTTCGGTCTGCATGTTATTAAGCGCGCCATTCATACTTACCGGCGATATGGCAAATTTGATCTTGATCTTTTCGCCTTCTTCGGTTTTAAAATCAAAATAGCTTCTGATCTGGCGACCGGCTATCTCCGGGAAGTTTTTAGTTTGATTGAACTTACCCCAGAAACCGCCGTAAACTTCGCGTTTATCAAACTTTTTGTAGCCATGCTGATAGAATGGTTTGGAAAAACTCATAGCAAAGTACAGCGTACGGGTACGCGCCCAGCCATTGGTTTGCCGATAGCCAACCACGGTAGAGTCGTTCAATACTCTCAGGTAAGTCCATACGTTTTTATCCGGATAGTTATAGATCCCTGCCATCAGATCCAAAATAATATGTGATTGATCTGATTTGGGGAAAGTGTATTGATGAAAGCCTACCCGTGTAGTAGTAGTCATTTCGGCAATGATGTTGCTGGCATCCAGCTTCACTTTGTAATAGTTGGCCTCGGTAACTTCATTTTGGTGCGAAAAAGCTGAGCGGTAACCACTACCCGGCTTATCTGCGGTGCCCGGATTTAATTTCAAAGCGCCCACGGTAGGCATGATCAGGAAATCGCCCAGATCGGAATGCCCTGTACCACTAAAATGCGTGTGGCTAAAGCCTACAATAGTTTTATCATCATATTGATAACCTGCGCAGTATTTATATACATCGGGATTATAATGGCCATTAAGCTCGTAACTCGCAGTATCCGTTTCGGGGCTTAACTGCACCATGCCAAAAGGCACGGTGGCTCCCGGATAAGTGTGCCCCATGCGTTGGGTGCCTATAATAGGGTTTACGTATTGTACCAGTTTTTCTGCCGGCTGCGTTTGTGCACCTGCTGTAAAAGCGGTGCACAATAAAAAAGCAGTGAATAAATGTTTCATATGATATAATTAGTTTTTCTCTGACAGAGAAAATGGAAAATCCTTGTCTTGTGTACCCCGTGTTTTGTTTGGCATTGCTCCCATACCTACATTAATCACCGCGCCTTTCATTAAAGCTTGGTGACTTAACCAGTTTGGGCTATATGTTTTACCGTTAACATTAAACGTTTGTACGTAACGGTTCTGGGCACTATTAGCCGGTGCATTGATCACTACCTGTTTACCGTTCTCCAGTGTCAGGGTTAGCTTTTTAAATAATGGTGCACCCAGCACATACTGATCACTGGCAGGACAAACCGGGTAAAAACCCATAGCCGAGAACACATACCAGGCAGATGTTTGGCCGTTATCTTCATCGCCGCAGTAGCCATCTGGGGTGGCTTTGTACATGCGATTCATAGTTTCGCGGGCCCAGTATTGAGTTTTCCAGGGTTCACCTGCATAATTATACAGGTATATCATATGTTGTATAGGCTGATTACCATGGGCGTACTGACCCATATTAGCTATTTGCATTTCACGGATCTCGTGAATCACCCCACCATAATAACTATCGTCAAACACGGGTGGCATCGTAAACACCGAGTCCAATTTGCTCACAAATTTTTGTTTACCGCCCATCAGGTTAATAAGTCCCTGAATATCATGAAATACTCCCCAGCTGTAGTGCCAGCTGTTACCTTCAGTAAAAGCATCGCCCCATTTAAAGGGATTAAAAGGAGTTTGAAAAGAGCCGTCCTTATTTTTACCACGCATTAAACCAGTTGAAGGATCAAACAGGTTGCGGTAATTTTGGCTGCGCTTTTTGTAAATGTCCGTTTCAGATTGTGGTTTGCCCAGGGCTTTACCCAATTGATAAATGGCAAAATCGTCATAAGCATATTCCAGGGTACGGGCGGCGTTTTCGTTAATCTTTACATCATAAGGTACATAGCCCAGTTCATTATAATATTTTACACCATAGCGCCCAACGGCAGATATTGGGCCTTCATTATTGGCGCCATGTACCAGGGCATCGTAAAGGGTATTGATATCGTACCCTCGCAAGCCTTTCAAATAGGCTTCGGCAACAACTGATGCTGAGTTATTACCCACCATAATATCGGCATAACCCGGGCTCGACCATTCTGGCAGCCAGCCACCTTCTTTATAGTCATTGATCAAACCTTCCTGCATCTCCTTATTGATGGATGGATAAACCAGGTTTAGGAACGGATAAAGCGCTCTGAAAGTATCCCAAAAACCGGTGCCGCCAAACAAATAGCCAGGCATTATTTTGCCATTGTACGGGCTGTAATGAATTATCTTATTCTGGGCATCCAACTCATACAATTTGTTCGGAAAAAACAGCATGCGGTACATGCAGCTATAAAAAGTACGGGTTTGATCGATGCTACCACCTTCTACATTAATGCGGCTCAAAGTTTTATTCCATACCGCTTTGGCTTTTTGGCAAGTAGCATCAAAATTATCGTTTGCCAACTCGCGTTTCAGGTTAAGTTCAGCCTGTTCAAAGCTTACAAATGAAGAAGCCACTTTCAAATGTACCTTTTCGCCTTTGGTAGTTTTAAAGCCGATAACCGCGCCGGAATGCGCGCTGGTGATCTCTAGCGAATCATGGGCAAGCGTTTTATCATGCCATGCTTTGGCCAGCGTAAAAGGCTTATCTACATAAATAACAAAATAGTTTTTAAAGTTGGTCATTTTACCGCGTGCATAGCGGGTGCTGTAACCAATGATCTTTTGCTCCTTAGGCAATATTTTGATGTATGACGCCTTGTTAAAAGCATCAACTACAACAAACGAACTGTCAGATTTAGGGAAGGTGAACCTGAACTGGGCAGCGCGTTCCGTCGGGGTTATCTCCGTAGTTACATCAGCATCGGCCAGGTAAACGCTATAATAATAGGGTTTGGCCGTTTCTGATTTATGCGAAAACCAGCTGGCGCGATCATCCTGATCAAAACGCAGACGACCGGTTACCGGCATAATTACAAATTGCCCATAATCATTCATCCAGGGACTTGGCTGGTGGGTTTGTTTAAAACCGCGTATTTTATCGGCAGCATAAGTATACTGCCAGCCATCACCCATCTTGCCGGTTTGTGGCGTCCAGGTGTTCATACCCCAGGGTAATGCTATGGCCGGATAAGTGTTGCCATTAGACAGGTCGGGTTTAGAATCTGTGCCCATCAAGGGATTGATATAATCAACCGGGCTGCCGATTGTTTTAGTTTGCTGTGCATAAGTACTCACGCAAAGCGAAACTAAAATGGCGCTAAAAAGTGCTTTCATTAGTTATAATTTAGTTGTGATGAAACTGCAGGTTTCAGGTTAATGTGTTATTATTATTTTTATTATCTTCTTTCGTTATAAACTCCAACTTCAGCAATAGATACCTGGTGATCAGCAGCATCAACAGACACCCGTATTTTACTACCCCATACCCTGTCAAAGCGGAATATTTTTACTTTATTTTTGCTCTCGCCTTCAAACAAAAGTTTCCAGGTGCCATTTTCACAATATTCCAGGTGTAGTTTGGTGATGTTTGGTTTCTCTTCGGTAATAGCGATGGTATTAAATCCCAAATCACGTTTGAACACAATCTCGTACCATGGATTTTTTACGGTTGGGTTTGAGATCCATGAAGAATGAAAATCATCATCATTGGCAAAATCCATGATATTGGAATCATCGCTCCAACTGGAATTGGAGAATTGGTTTTTAGCCAGATTTGATGATATAATAGGAGCCTCTAGTTTAGGCAACTTAGCCACAGGACCTTCATTCTTCCACATCTCCCCTATTTTTTTGAGGGCTGCAAGTGCATTATCATCAATAAGGCCATCACGATTAGGTGCTACATTCAGGATAAAATTACAATCCACATTATTAAATGGAATGATATTATCGTTGACCAGTTTAGCGGGATCCTTCACCGCATCGGTAGGATCAGACAAATTCCAGAACCAGTGTTTTTGTAACGGATAGCAGGAAAGTGCGGGCATATTATTATTCTCTTTTGAAATGTGCTGACCAGCCCCCTGCTCATACGTTTTAATATCGGTATAAAACATACCTTCGGCAGGGTATTTGGCTCCGTTAAGATCCATAACCAGGCAATTAGGCTGTAACGATTTTACCAAACGATAGATCTCTTCAAAAGGCACATCGTCATAAGATATTCTTGACCATGGTGCATCCCAGCCATCAATGATCAGCGCGCCGATGTCACCGTATCTGGTCAGCAATTCGGTGATCTGGGCCTTGATCATATCGATATGTTTAGGAGTTATGCCATTAGGCCGTAACCGATGATGGGTATCCAGGATAGAATAGTATAAAAACACTTTCAGTCCGTTGGCCCTGAATGCATCCGCGTACTCTTTAACCACATCCCTTTTCAGCGGACTATTCATTACGTTGTAATCGGTAGTTTTGGTATCCCATATACAAAAGCCGCTGTGATGTTTGGTGGTGATACAGCCATAGCTCATATGAGCAGATTTGGCCGCTTTGGCCCACTGATCGCAATTGAGCTTTGTTGGATTAAAAATGGCAGGTGATGCTTCAGGATCGGCCCAATCCTGATTCATGTAAGTTGGAATGTTAAAATGGATGAACATGCCAAAACGCAGATCAACAAACTCTTGTTGCAGCTGCGCCAGTGTTTTTACAGGTTTGTTACTTTGCGCATACGCAGATATGCCCAGGCTGCAAAACAACCCCAGGCAAATTGCTTTTATACTATTGCTTAATTTCATATAATGTTGTGAATGGGTTACGCTCCAATAACCGGATTAGCCGCATAGGCTGTCCAAAGTTCGTCTAATGTTTTGCCGGTTTCTTGCTTCCAGCTATCATTGGTAAAGGTATGGTTGCGTAGTTGGGCATCCAAATTTTTTACCAGGCCTGGCTTAACACTTGTCTCTATCCATACCAGGAAACGGGCCGTGATGCGGTAACTATTTTCATAGCTTTGGGTTGCTTTAAAAGCAGGCAGTGCCCATTTGGCGCCTTCGTTATCAACTCCAAATTTATAGCGGGCATAATCGGCAATACCTTCAGTCAACCACCCGGGGCCGGTGCTTTGGCCATAATCCTGTACAATATGCATTACCTCATGCGTAACCACATCAATATCATGTGGGTGTTTGGTCATGTATTTTGAGCTGAAAACAACACGGCCATCGGCTGTAGCGGCAACACCAT
Source organism: Mucilaginibacter lappiensis (assembly GCF_900155965.1). Classification (GTDB taxonomy): domain Bacteria; phylum Bacteroidota; class Bacteroidia; order Sphingobacteriales; family Sphingobacteriaceae; genus Mucilaginibacter; species Mucilaginibacter lappiensis. The sequence goes on along the minus strand of NZ_FTMG01000018.1, from coordinate 92,222 downwards.
TGTAAGCGGTATCAATAACAAAAGTTACATTCTTTAAGGTCTTTTTATTGTAGGCCTTTGCCAGTTTAGGATAAACGGTATAAAAGGTTTCGACCAATTTATTTTTAAGCTCGGGGCTAAAATTGGCATCCTGGTTTTCAAAAGTTAATTTGTACCCTTTTTTTTCAAATACTTCGGTTTGTTGGGCATTACTATTTGTGGCAAAACATAAAGTAAATAGTGCGCCTAAAAGAAAAACTTTTTTCATTGGATAAATAATTGTTAAATAAATATGAGGTTAATAATGTTTAAAATTTAGCTGAGCCGTTCAAAAACACGCAGACGTATTATAAAACCCGGCACAAATCAAATTCTGCTGTGCCGGGTTTGAGGTTATTTTAATTGAGGCTCCTGGTGGCGTGTTGAAGTTTAACAGTGATCAGATAAACCCCTTCCTGAAACAACCGGAAGGTAAACCTTGGGTTGGCACTATAAATTTTTGCCGAAGTTGGTGTAAAACCCGGATCTATCCTAACAAACTGACTCGGTATGCGGTAATAAATAGTAAAGCCCTGTGCTGCTCCTTGAACCGGGAATGGAGTAACCTCAAAATTACAAGTTAATGAAGTATCGGAAGCAATCAAAGGATGGAACTTGGCAAATGTTTCGAAACTGCTCCTATCGCCACGCTTGATGTACTCGCCATTCTTAGGATTAAAGGCTACTCCATTTTCATCAACTATTTTTAAAATAGCCAATGTCCCTTTGTTTGATAATTTGGTAATGGTAACCTTGGGTTCACCGATGTCACCACTGGTAGTAGTACCATCCTGAAACCAGGCTCCGCCACCTGCATCAATTTCGGCCACATCACCTTCAAAGAAATTAAGATTTGCGATATTCTTAAAAGTCTTAGTTCCATTCTCATTAGAAGCAGAAATATCAAACTCATATGTCCCCAGTGGCACATTTGCGGTGGTATTATAAAAGGTAAACGCTCCTGTATGTGTATTAAAATCAAAACTTGGAAGATTTACATTTTTACGGATACTATTGAGCAAAGCAACCGTTGTATCCACATTCGGATCAAACTGTGAGGTGTATACATATCTGTCCCTGTTTTTATAAAGCGAATCGGCATGTTTATGAGTTACCGCATCCCTGATGTCCAATACCTGATAAGTTACGGGTGCACTTGAGCCATCATTGTCAACTGCTATGCCCTGAACTATGACCCCCCGCTGTACCTGGATAGGATTGTCGCGATACCTGATCTGGCTACTTAAAAAACCATGAGGGGCTTTAACACAGCCAATAACTCCGGCTGCCATTAAAATAACAAAAAGTATTTTATAGTTTTTTTTCATTTTCTTAGCTATCTAAAAAATTTATCAATTGTTGACATTGTTGAAATAAGTGAACGTATGATTATTGTTCAACACATGCAACACACCTGTTGTAGTTAGTATACCTGTTGTTTGGCACAGCGTGGAGAGCAGCTGTCTTGGATCAACCTGTTGTACCCCATTTATATCAACCGGTACCGGTCCTCCGGGTGTCAATGGTACTACCTTGGTAAGGTATATATACTGCGGATTGGTGGTGAAAATACTATTGGTATAATCAGTTGTAGACCTCAGTTGAATTAGCCGGTATTCACCATCCAAAGCCTGGGTATATATTCCTTTCTGTGACAAATTATCTCTCGTAATTTTATCTTTGAACATATAGGCTCTTAAAGAATCTTTGAGTGAGGCAAAATTGAGCGAGTCAAATGTAAAAACCAGGTTTTCATTGTTTTTCTGGATGCTTAACTGAGCCTTCTTTGCTAATACAAAGTTGGTGATAGAGTAATTAGTCACCGCAAAAAAGGTTCCGGCGCTGTTCACCTCATCTTTCAGATTCATTTTATTGATCATCATAACCAGCGTGTCAAACGCATGGTTGGTTTTCAGATAATCGTATGTGGTCATGTTTACCTGGGCCTTAAACAGATCGCCCCCAATGGTATAATCCTTTTTACAGGAAAAAAACACAACCGCTACGAATAAGATGGATATAAATATTTTTAATGTTTTCATGTTTGTGTTGTTTAACGGTTAAAGTTTACCTTGCCAGTAAGGTGTTTGTTTTAATACAAAATCGTCCTTAAACATGGTTGGGTCGATAGGCCACAGATTCCCTCCCAGGTTTACCCTCGTATCATTAATGTGTGAATAATCACTAATGAAACTGCTGCTGGAGTTACCAATCTGCTTGGTACGAACCAGGTCATAAAAAGATTGGCCCTCATAAAAGAGTTCACGCAAACGCTCTTCCAGTATAGTTCTGGCAAGCGCATTACCGGCTCCGGTGTAATTAGCTATTCCCGCTCTGCTTCGGATGGTGTTTAACAATGTCAATGCTTCGCCATCACGCCCCAACTGATTTAATGCTTCGGCTCTCAGAAGCATAATGTCGGCCAGGCGGAAAATGATAATGTTATTGGATAAACGCGGATCGTTTTTTGCTGATCCATCTGCATAAGTAATGTTCGAGTACTTAATGGTTTGTCCGCTGGTTGATTGCGCCTGAAAAAAGTATTTTTTATACCTCAAATCTGTAGTATCCTTAAACAAGGTATTCACATACAAGGTACTTACCGGCCATTCCAGATTTGATTTTTGTGCAACAAAGGGGTAGGCGATAGTAGGTGCATATCCACTTTGATAAGGATTATTGAGTGATATACCTTCGCTTTGCTGATAATCAATATTGATCTCAAAAATCCCCTCTACTGATTTACCAATAAATATTTTACTGAATTGCGAGGTATCGGTAACCAAATGATATTGCCCATTATTAATTACCTGAGCGGTAGCTTGTTCGCACGCGGCATAGTCATGTGTCCACGCTGTGATATGAGCTTCCAGTGCAAAAGCCGAACCTTTGTTTGCTCTAACGGCACGCTGACTTTCATCGGCATAACCAAAAACCAAATTACTTTCGGCAATCTTCAAATCGGCTAAACACTGTTTAAGTACATCAGCAGCAGGTGTTCTGGGGATATTTACAGCCTGGCTCACGTCCAGATCGGGTTGCAGTTTTAAAGGCACATCACCCCAAACCCTGGTCATATAAAAATAAGTAAACGCCCGCAGGTAATAAGCCTCGCCAATAATCTGATTTTTATCATCCTGATTACTGAACTTGTTTATCGGGATACCAGGTACTTTGTTAATGATCAGGTTTATTTGCTGTAAAAGCTGGTAGTAATTTAACCAGTTCCAGATACCTGGCCCAACATTTAACCCGGTAAATTCACCGTTTGAGATGTTGTAGTTGGCATCATCAAACCCCGAGTTAATGCTAAACTCACTGGTAGTTGCGTCGCCATATACATGGAACGAGTAATTATTGAGCAATACCGAACGCAAAAGCGCATATGCACCTGCAATGGCGGTATTGGCATCTGTTCCGTTGGTAAAATAAGCGTTGGTAAAGGTGGAGTTATGCGGCTGCAAATCAAGTATTTTTTTGCAGGAGCTTACACTAATTAACCCGGTTATCATTAATAATCCGGCTGTGTATCTTACTATATTTCTTTTCATTTCTTTTCGTTTTATTGCCGTTAAATATTAAAAGCTTACATCAACACCCAGGGTATACTTTTTAGGAATAGGGTAACCACTACCATTGTAAATACCAAAAGCATCAACTTCTTCGGCATCGGGTACGTTTGATTTTTGGAAAATATGCAGGTTATCAACCATACCATATACCCTTAAGCGGCTCAGGTGCAGATTTTTTAAAACAGCTGGATTGAATGTGTAGGATAAGGAAACCGTTTTTACACGCAGATAGCTTCCGTTCTCGACCCAGGCCGAACTTGATGCAGCATATTTATACCTGGTTCCGCTTACCGAACTTAGTGAGGGGTATTTTGCATTATCACCAGGATTTTGCCAGTAATTAATGCCGCTTAGATCAGGAAAAGCATTATTAGTAATATCATGGTACGGGTCAGAATTACCATCGTCAGTTGGCACCAGATGTGATAATTTACCAACCAGGTAATCGTTAAAAATATCGCGTCCAAGCGTAAAAGTACAGAATACTGATACGGTCCAGTTTTTATAGCCAAAAATATTATTAAACCCGCCGGTGAATTTAGGATTGGGATTTCCTGCCGGCACATAGTCTGTTTGGTCAAGAACGCCGTCGCCGTTTGAATCTTTCCATATCGGGTCGCCACCTTTAAACGGATAGCCATAAAAACTTAGTGGTTGCCCTGTTACCGGGTTAATAGGAACATCCTTATCTGTTTTGTAAACCCCCGTTTGCTGAAACAGGTTAAACTCGTTAATTGGTTGCCCCTGCCTTAAAACATAATGATCTATATAAATATCGCGTCCACCGTTTGGCAATGAAGTAATTTCATTTTGGTTATAAGCAATGTTAAAATCGGTTTCCCACTGAAAAGCACTCTTAGGATTAAAATAATGTGCAATAAAAGATGCTTCCAAACCGCGGTTTTGTGTACCAATAGAGTTGGTTACAATGGTGGTATAACCGGTAGTTACCGGCAAGCTCAAACTAAAAATACCCTTACTGGTGTTTTTAACATAAGCATCGGCAACAAAATTAAAACGACCATCAAGAAAAGTAAGGTCGACCCCAAGATTTGCCTGTTTTGAATGTTCCCAGGTTAAGTTTTTATTGCTTAAACCGCCGTTAAAATTAGGGGATATCGCTGCAATACCGTTATAAGTATTGGAAAGATTTTGCCCGGTTTGCGGACTGCTGCTACCCGTAAAACCACCTGCACCTATATTATAAGTATTGAACGACAGATAATTATCGCCACTATCTGGCTGACGACCAGTGATACCATAGCTTGCGCGCAGCTTAAATAAGGTAAGCCAGTTTTTGGTACTTTTCATAAAGGGCTCATCACTGATGATCCAACCTGCAGATACGGAAGGGAAATAACCTACCCGTTGCCCTGCACCAAACTTAGATGACGCATCGGCGTTAAACACGCCTGATATGAGGTAGCGACCTTTAAAGTCGTAATTTAACCTTAGGAAACCGGTTTGAATGCCGCTTTCAATCAAATCTGAATAGGCTGTGGAATTATTTTTGTTTAATACTTTAACAATGGATATCTGATCATTAGGAATTCCATCCGCCTCAGCATCAGTTGCTCTATAGGAGTGGTATTCTGTATTTTGACCCAATAAAACGTTTATATGGTGATCCTTATTCAAGGTGGTACTAAACTGGATATTATTACTCATCAGGTAATTGGCAGAGTTATCAACAAAGCTTGACGCATATCCTAACCCACTCTGCCTTACTACTCCTGGTGTATAAGCATCCCTGCGGCTCCCGGCACTTTCGTACGAAATAACTGTATTAAATAACCAATGATCATTGATGTGCCAGTCAATAGTAGGGCTAATGGTAATACTATTGTTGGTATTGGCATCTGTTGATACATTTGAACTGCCATAAAGAAAATCTTTATTGTCCTGTGTGAGATATAAGTTTGATGGTGGCAATGGGCTATTAGCATAATATCCCCCGGTAAATGGATTTACGTTACCACTCAAATCACTCAGTGAGGTGGGGCGATCAACCCGGTAAAACCTGATCTGGGTACTTATCTTTAATTTAGGTGATATGTTAATACCAACTGTACTGTTTAGGGCGTAACGCTGCAGGCCCGTTTTTTTGATAATTCCATCTTCATTGTAATAGTTTAAACCGTAACGGTAAGTTACCAGGTCATTACCACCGCTTATAGACAGCTCGTAGTTATCAACCTTACCTGTTTGATAAATGCCGCTCCGATAATCGTTGGCATTATTAAATGCCGGATTTAAAGTATCGGTTAATATCTGTGGGATGTTCCTAAGATTTGTATAATTGCCATAATGATTAATCAAGTTTAACTTAGCTCTGGTTTCTTCGGCCCCGGTAAGTACCTTATCTAACTTGGGTTGATCAACAATACCGTGATAGGTTGAGAAGTTTATCCTGGTTTTACCGGCAGTACCTTTTTTTGTGGTGATAATGATAACCCCATTGGCTCCCCTTGAACCATAAATGGCCGCTGCAGACGCATCTTTTAATATGTCAATGTTGTCAATGTCATTAATGGGGATACCTGCAAGCACATCTGTACCGGTACCTGTACCGTAATTAATTGCGGCTATATCCTCAGTGCTTTGTGGCACACCATCAATCACATATAGTGGTCCTGAAATGGCCCTGGCTAAGCTTGCTTTACCTGATGCAGACCCTGTATTATTATCAATACTACGGCTAACTGAGGTATTACCTCTCAAAGTTACATTACTCCGTACCCCCGGCTCGCCCGAAAAATTCTGTACGTTCAAACCCGCTACTCTTCCCTGCAACAACGCATCAAAGGTTGGTGTAGGAATATCGGCAATGGTTTTAGGGTCAACAGAAGTAATTGCAGCGCTTACGCTTCTGCGTGAAACCTGTTGATAACCAATAACCACCACATCTTTGAGTACCTTTTGATCGGTCTTGAGTACAACTACTAAATTTGTATTAGGTTCGGTAATCTTAATGGTTTGTGCCTCATAACCCAGCATTCTTATGGTAATTGATTTACCGGTTTCAACTTTTAAAGTAAATCTTCCCGATGTATTGGCCGACACACCCGAAGCAGAACCTGTTAAAACAATAGATGCGCCAGGCAAAGGGCCACTGGCATCTTTAATTAAACCAGCTACAGTAACCTGGTTACCGGTAGTTTTAGCGTCCTGGGCTTGCAATACAGGCATTCCCAATACCAACAGGATTGGAATGATGCACGTGTAATAAAGGAATTTTTTTTCGTAGAAAAATTTGATCATAATTTTTAATTAAATGAACAGTTAAAGATTGTTTTGACAAGGGTGATGCCCCTGCAACTGAGGTAGTAAGAAGTTTTGGTAGCGAGTTGCTACCTGCTTTTAAGCGGTAAGTCTTTGTTTCTTCATGCAGTTGAATTAAATTTAACAATAAATTACTAAATATGATAAAACGTTTTATCAAAAAGTGCATAACAAGCAACCTCCGATGATAAACCACCGATTTAAAGTATGCCTATAAGCCAAGTTCAGCTATAAAAGCAACAAAACGTTTATCCAAAAAAATGAACCAGTAAGCTGTTTTCCAATTTTATATACGCACAACAGCCTTAATAAAACAAATAGCGCTTTCACCGTAGCGAAAGATTTTAAAAATATTGATAAAACGTTTTATCAATATAAATATGTTTTACCGTATAAGATAGAATAATCAAATATAAGATAGTAAAATGTTTTACCAAATTTTCAGATCATTTTTTATCGAAAAACTTAATTTATTTCGACAAGCACATTAATATTCATTAAAAAATATAAAAATGATAATATAAAAACTGATTTTTTGAATTTTAAATTACAGTTGACTCCAGATAATTCAAATATTCTTAAAATAGATAGATTTTGATAAGCAGAAACTCTTAATTTTTCACCAATACCTCTTTCTTTTCTGCTGTTGATCCCCGCTCTATAAGTTTAGAAGGTATCTGCAGTTTAATTTTTGATATATTATGCCGATCGGCCCCCATTTGTGCCAATAAAAGATCAATAGCCGATTTTGCTATCTCATATGTAGGTTGTTGTATAGTTGTGATTCCGGGTGGATACAAACTAAATATTTCATTATCATCAAAACTTACCATAGCTAAATCCTGTGGAATATTTAACTCCAACTGCTTGATACTTTCCAAGCCCATTGTACCTAAATAGTTTGTGGTAAAGAATACCGCATCCATCTGTTTCTGTTGTTTTATAAAGGCCTTTATGGAGTTTATGGCCTTATCCTTATCGGTATCAAAAGGTAATTTAAATATCAGTTTTTTATCTTCCTTTATATTATTAATTTTTAAAGCATCTTTATATCCGCGGGTACGATCCTGCAATTGGATCAGGTCCAGATCGGCAGTTATCAGGCCTATCTTTTTATATCCAACCTTTAAAAGATGATTTACTGCGTTAAAAGCGCTACCATGATTATCAACCAGCACATGAGGAATATCCAAGCCCGGAAAATAACCATCTATTAATACAACGGGTTTTTCATTAGCTACCAGGCTTTGTATATCTTTCTCTAATCCTTTCATCGGTGTAATGATATAACCATCAACCAATTGTTGAGAAAGCATCCTGATTACATCCTTTCCTTTTTGGATATTATTGTTAGTACTGCAATAAATAATTCTGTACCCTTCTTTTTCGGCTTCTTCCTCTATAACTTTGGCCATCGCCCCAAAAAACGGGCCGCCGATGGTTTCAACCACCAGGCCGATTACTTTTGAAACGCCGGTACGAAGGCCTACTGCCATCCGATTGGGCTCATACCCATTTTTGGCAGCTACGTCCAATATTTTTTTGGTTATCTCTTTACTAATACGGCCCTTGCCGTTTAAAACAAATGATACCGTTGTAATGGAGGTATTGGTAAGTTTTGCGATATCCTTTATGGATATTTTTTTATTTATCATTATTTGTTAGTCTCTTGTGATTTTCAGGTGTACTGTATTAACAGCAACAAATTAGGCAAATACCCGGTTTATCAAAAATATAAATTTATAACAATGCTGCTACACTTATTATTTTATTACAGTGATTTATCATAAACGTTCTTTTTCTATAAATAATATATGAGTTGCTTAAGGTTAGTAAAACCTTTTAGTAACACAGATTTTAATTAATAAATATGCTTAAATTACCATTTTAAATTAACATCCCTTTAATACTAAACATTGATTTACCACAATTGATATGAGCATTACGCCCAAACTGACCCGCTTTGATCTTTCCATGATCGTTATCAGTCTGGTGATAGGAATGGGGATTTTTGCAACACCCGGTGAAGTAGCTACTAGTTCAAGCAATCCTTTCCTTTATTTTGGAGCCTGGTTTTTTGGAGGTGCAGTTAGTTTATGCGGAGCCCTTACTTTTGCCGAAATAGGGGCACGCTATCCAACAACCGGCGGGTTCTATAAAGTTTTTTCATATTGTTTTCATCCGGCTTTCGCTTTTATGATCAACTGGATATTGGTGATTAGCAACGCCGCTTCAGTGGCCGCTGTTGCACTTATAGGTGCAGAGTATATTAACCCAATAATTATGCCTGCAAGCCTGCAAAATGATCTGGGCATTAAGATCATGACTATCACATCAGTACTTATTTTGTATATTATTAACTTTTTAGGTATTAAAATGAGTGCCAGAACCCAAAATGCGCTTACCATTTTTAAAATAAGCATGATCCTTATTCTCTGCACGGCCGTTTTTAAAAGTCATATAACACCCACCACCTATAGAATTATTGTACCACCTGGCGATAATAAATATAATTTGAGTGCGTTTGGGATAAGTTTGGTTGCCGTATTCTTTACTTATGGCGGTTATCAACAAACTATTAACTTTGGAGGCGACATTATTAATGCCAAAACGAACATCCCTAAAGCAATATTTACGGGGATGATAACAGTTATATTCCTATACCTGCTTATTAACTTTGCCTATTATTCGGTTTTAGGTATCAAGGGCCTTCAGCATAAAACCGCTCTGGCTGCTACCCTGGCCGGTGCTATTTTTGGAGCAGTTGGCTATAAGATCATTTCATTGCTGATGTTTGTATCAGTACTCGCTTTTATCAATGTTAATATCATGGCCAATCCAAGAGTATACTACGCCATGGCCGAGGACGGAATCTTACCTAACCGTTTTAAACGTGTTAACCAAAAAACACAAGTGCAGGAATTTGGCTTGAGCTTTTTTGTAACCGCAGTACTTCTTATACTGTTTTTTATCAGTTCGTTTCAAAAAATGCTCAGCTATGTTATGTTTTTTGATACTATTGGGCTTTCCACTGCGGCGGTTACTATTTTTATTTTAAGAAAAAAAACCAAACATCTTAATGGGACTGGTATTTACACCATGAAATGGTACCCTGTTATCCCTATTATTTTTATTGTTGCTTACTGGTTTGTTACCATAAGCATCTTTATCGAAAACCCTTTGGCTGCGTTGATATGCCTTTGTGCATTTGTTGCCGGTCTTATTATATATTTTATTACTAAAAACAGCCAGAACACCATTATAATACCTTAACTATGGAGCTTTCATTTATATTAAATGAATTGGGAGAAGAAAGAGAAAATTACTTCAACGCGGTTTCGCCTCCCATCATACAATCAAGCAATTTCACTTTTAATACGGTAACAGATCTCAGACAGGCCATGGCCGATGAATTTGACACCAATTTGTACTCCAGGGGTCAAAACCCAACACTGAGTATATTAAGAAAAAAGCTGGCCGCTCTTGACGGGGCAGACGATGCTTTGGTATTTAGCAGCGGTATCGGCGCTATAAGTGTCCCCTTACTTGCATTACTAAAATCAGGTGATCATATTGTTGCCGTCGAGAACCCTTATAGCTGGACCATAAAACTTTTTAAAGAGTTTTTACCCAAATTTGGCATAAACACCACTTTTATTGACGGCACTGTTTATGACAATTTTGAAACAGCCGTTATCCCCCAAACACGATTAATATTCTTAGAAAGCCCTAATACCTTTAGTTACGAATTACAGGATATTAAAAAGATTGCAAAATTTGCCAGATCGCGTGGTATTGTGACCATGATTGATAACAGTTATTGCAGCCCTATATACCAGCAACCTATTAGCATGGGTATCGACCTGGTAGCGCAATCGGCCACTAAGTATATCGGAGGGCACTCAGATGTAGTAGCCGGTGTGCTTACAGGTAGCAGGGAACTAATCAGGCAGATATTTGACCACGAATTCATGAACCTGGGGCCAGCCATTTCTCCACATTCTGCGTGGTTGCTGTTAAGGGGATTAAGAACTTTGCCATTACGTTTACAACGCAGCTTTGAAAGTACCGGAGTTATTACCAAATGGTTACAAGCGCATGAGCACATACAACAACTGATATGGCCTTTTAGTGAGAGTTTTAAACAAACACAATTGGCGCACGAACAAATGCAGGGTTGCGGCGGATTATTTAGCTTTAGTTTAAAAAATTCTTCCTTTAAAAAAATAGAAGCATTTTGTAATAACCTGCAACATATATTATTAGCTGTTTCCTGGGGTGGGCACGAAAGTTTGATACTACCATCAATTGCATCCATTTCGGAGCAGGAATACACAGCAACAGATGAACGCCTTCAATTGATTAGGATGTATGTTGGTTTAGAAGATACCGGATATCTGATTCAAGATCTTCAACAGGCATTGGCTAAGATTTAATCAAATAGATGCAAGCTTTTTCAATCATATCAACTTGCTAAATCATGCCGTAAAAAAGCTTCCCATGTTACCCGTCCATAGCTATTGGTTGGCCAAATATTATTTTCAGAACGATAACGATCATATTCTTCACTCTGAAGTGGTCGCACTTTTAGTTCATCTTTCCGGCTGAGTACATGAAGATATGTTTTTGCCATTTCTTCAAATTTAAGCAGTTCCGGCCCCCCTACTCCACGCACTAATCCTACCGGTTCCCTTTGTGCTAAATCCACCAGTAAGGTTGCTGCCTCCTTTACTTCTATAGATTGAAAATGCATACCATCGGGAATGGCTAGTGTACCATTTTTTTTATCAAATGTTTTTAAAATAGAGAGTACATAATTATGAAACTGAGTAGTACGCAAAACGGAAAACGGAATCCCGCTGGCTGCTATCATTTGCTCTACCCGTATTTTAGTTTGATAATATGCATAGTTGCTTTTATCAACGTTAATAATAGAGATATAAACAAAATGAAGGGTTTTATCCCGGTCTATCGCGTTCAATAAGTTTTGTGTCCCTTTGATATCTACACTTTGAGTATCTTTAGGATTACTTGCACAGTGGACAATAATATCAGCATCCCTTGTGGCTTCTTCTAAACCTCTGTTCGAAGCCAGATCGCCTTTTATTAACTGCACACCGGCAGGGACAGTTGCATTTTTTTTTGAGCTTAATACAGTAACACCATATTTAATGGATAATAACTGATCTACAACTTCTTTCCCCAGCAGGCCAGTACCTCCTGTCACTAATACATTCTTCATCCGTTAAGCTTTTGTAATGAATAATTAATAAGGTTAGGTTCGATGAATTATTTTAATTTTTATTTGATTGTTCCAAAACCAGCCGTGGATCAAAAATCACTCTAAAAGAGCTTATTTTACCGCCCTTAACCTGATACCATCCGCAACCGAATACGGTAACCCGTCCCATATCAATATCATAAAACAAACACACATCATCTCCTTCGGCAATGGTCTTTTTCAGATCGTATTTAAATTTCATCTTCTCCATATCGTTCATATATGCCTCCGCTCCATCACGCGCACCCAGTACTCCTTTAAAAGTCATATCCGTTGCTAAATATTTCCTGGCAATGGCAAAATCTTCCTTATTCATCGCATCTATAAAGGCCAATACCACTTCTTTTGAATTTCTAGTTAATTCTACCATTTCGTTTTTCATATTATTATTCAGGCAAATCATTATTATATAGTAATAACTAAAACAACCCTAATGTTTCATAAAAAAACAAAAAGGGCATTGTTAATGCCAAAACACTAACAATGCCCTTATATTAACTTGCCATGAAGAAGTTACGTTTATTAAGTATGCTTTCCCCGGCTGTAAACAGTATCACATTGCCGCCTGTGACCTTTACCTCTGAAATACTCAAATCTGTTTATCATAAACAGCATGTTGGTAGCAACAAAGAGTATAATAACCAAAATAGCAGCCACTTTTGTAATACTTGTTAAAGCGGACTTTTTTGAAAACCCACCAAAAACATAACCGATAATAAATACCATACAGGTAATAAACAATATCCGTATGATGATGATTCCAAATCCCATGATCGTAAATTTAATGGTGAACAATTATTTGTATTTGCTTAAAAGTTCCTGGTCCTCGGTTTTACCCCAATGCGGGTTTATTCCTGTATCCGTATTTTCAAGCATTTTAAGGCTTTGCGTAGCCAGTTGTTTGGCCAGATCTTTATCGCCACCCCACATTTTTGGGGTATTATATTTAAACCATGCCGCCAGGTAAATAGTCCTGGGATTATCTGGATTTAATTGTTTGGCCTGGTTTAAGTACTGCTGGGCAAGCGGGCCATATTTAGGTCCATAGGTCATCATGTTAATGAATACCTTGCTCTGGTTAATCATACTCATCACAGTATACACCTCTGCCAACTCCTTCTTTTGATTAACCTTATCCAGCAACGATTCTGCCTTTTTAGCCTGTGTTTCTCCCCGGTTGCTATACGGTTCAATAGATTCACCGTCATCCTGTAACAGGAAACCTATCCTTGCGTTACAATATGCAGCGTAATAGTTGGGTAGCCAGTCTTTGGGTTGAGAGGCTGCTATCTTTGCAAATTCCTGCTCCATTGCGGCGTAATCTTTAACCGTTCTAGCCTTGTCTAATTTGGTAACGGCATTTTGTAGGTTGGTTTGCTGAGCCAATGCTGATAAACAGCACATCAATATGGCTAAACCCGAAATAACTAACTTTTTCATGTTGATTGATTTTATATGGTTTTTAATTATTGTTATTATCAAGAATATCACTGGTACGATTAATGCCGAAGCTCATAAAGAACCCCGCGTAATAGTACCGTCGTGCCGGTAAGGTTAAAGGCATTTTGATATCGCCATTGGCGCTGTAGTTATAGCCAAATAGCGGATTGGTACCCAATAAATTATTAACCCCTACGCTAAAGCCCGAAAACGGTTTCTGTTTCCAGCTTTTGAATAACGACATCAGGTGAGCCACCTGAAGGTTCAACACACTATAGTTTTTAGTAGTACCCTGGTCGTAAATTCTGGATGCATTACTGGCATTATCGTATCTGATATCATAATAAGGCCGGCCGGTAGCAAAGGCATATGAAATATTTACATAGGTATTAATATCCTGTAAGTTCTTTTTTATAGCAACAGTGGCAGTATGCGGCGTAGCAAAATTGGGTTGTATCTCCCCCGGATAGTCTAAAAAATCACGTTTAGTATTTAGGTAAGTATAGGAGATCCAGTAATCAAGATTTTTGAAGGTCTTTTTATCTCTGAAAAACAGTTCAATACCCCGGGCATAGCCTTTTCCGTCGTTGCTAATAACCGGTTCTGTTTTGATCAGATCCTTATACTGCTTGTAATAAGCCTCGATCCTGAAAAACCGGTTATGTGCCTTTTTGGTATAGTTCAATACATAATGGGTAGCGCTTGAAAAATTGAGATCAGTAGTTTGATACAGAAAATCATTCTGCGGTTCCTGGTAAAAAATACCGTAGGCAAAATTAAACTGCCCCCCATCATTTAAGCGATAGGCCAGACTTGCCCTTGGCGCGATAACCCATTTGTTTAATAATGAGGAGTGTTCTGTGCGCACACCTACTTTAACAGCTAAGTTATTAGCCAGGTAAATATCACCCTCGGCAAAAGCTGCTGTTAAATTATCTGTAAGCGCGATGGTGCTATCATTTGATATGCCATGATCATGCGAATAAAAATGTTCGGCCCCGAACCGAAGCGCCTGGTTATGCGGGAACATAAGGGTAAATACTAACCTTGCCTGTGCAAAATCATTATTAATGATCCGATGATTGTTTTTTTCGTTGAACGGATAATTAGGTAGATTAATGGTTTGACCATCGGCATCGGTCAAGTTTTGAATGGTGTTTATCCTGCTATAACTGTAAGCCACGCCAGCTTCAAGCTTCCAATCATCATTCAGATAATCGCGATAGCTCAAATTATTATAGCTGTTCATTCCTTTTACCTGGTAAGTGGAGCGTAAAGCAGCGCTGTCAATATCCGGATTACGCATCCCTACATTGCTGGTATTCCAGTTGGTATAAAATTTCAGCATCCCGGTTTTACCGGTCTTTATCCTGAAATTGGCGTCCCCTTCCAGGTACTCCGGTCCGCTGAAATAATTAATACGCTGCGATATAATGGAGTTATACCAGGCTTGGTTGCTATACCTTAAAGTGACACCATAACTGCTCTTCTTGTTTTTGGCCAGTTCCTGTATCCCTGCCCCCAGGTTGGCAGTAAAAACAGAGAAATAGGCGGATGATTTAGCAGGCAGGTCAACACTTTCCAGGATCAGGGCACTGCTCATGGCCTGGCCGTATAATGCCGAGTACCCTCCCGTACTGAACAGGATGCCGTTAAACAATATAGGGTTTACCCGGGCATACTGTTGCAAGCCAGGCACCGCAGGATAGTTAGGATTTTTAACCAGCGTACCATCTATAAATTGTTTGGTTTCATCGCCGGTACCACCACGTACAAACAGACCATCCGCCTCCCCTATTTGTTGTGAACCGGGTAATGACCGGAGCGCTAAAGCAACATCGGCATTACTACCGGCAACGGTAAATGCATCAATAGCGGTTAGTGATGCACCTTTTGCCTTATCGCTGGCTTCAAATGAACCGGCACTGATAATAACCTCGTGAAGCGACTGGGCATCAGATTGTAAAAGAACAATATCCAGGTAGATGGATGAATCGGCAAGGGCGATTTCTTTTCTAAACGATTTGTACCCAACAGACGTTACCAGCAACAATTGTTTCCCCTTCGCATTGGTTGACAAGTTGAAGGTGCCGGTAGTGTCGGTTTTAACACCCTCGCCGGTTGCTTTTAGTAATATACTGGCAAAAGGAATGGCCTCACCGTTGTTATTTTTTACCGTTCCTGAAATACGACACTGCGAAAAAACAAATCGTGGTGCCAGTAAAAACAGAAAGGCAACTGCTATATATTTGATGATATGAGTTTTCATGACCCTTAGTTCTGAACCTATTGATGATCAAAACTATGGTGCCTGATGTTATCTTTTTTGGAGAGTAGACGAGCGGGGAAAGAGTAGCGACGAAAGCCAGGATTGTGTGTAAATTAATGCTCCAACCTGTTCAGTATCCTGGTAATATTCTCTTTGTAGGATTCGCTTACAGGAACCTCTTTTTGGCCGATATAAACAAAATCGCGTTTTACCGTGGTTATTTTATTGGCTGCCGCCAGGAATGATTTATGGGTACGTATGAATGCCGGCGGCGGGAGTTTTTCTTCAATAGCCTTGATGGTCATACGGGTAAGCACCGGTTTGGTTGATGAGGACAGATGAATCTTGATATAATCTTTCAAGCCTTCTATATAATCAATATCGGCGACCACAATTTTCACCAGGGTATATTCTACATTAACAAAAAAGTCTTCGGGCATAGCGGGAACTATGGTTTTGTTGCTTTGTTGTAGCTTGAACAAGTCATTGGCCCGGTTGCAGGCTTTCAAAAAACGTTCAAAGCTGAAGGGTTTCAGCACATAATCAACCACGTTGAGCTCAAAACCTTCCAGCGCGTATTTTTCATAGGCGGTAACCAGGATAACCAGGGGTGGCCTATTGAGCGTTTGCAGAAACTGTAACCCGTTTAATCGGGGCATTTGTATATCCAGAAAGATGAGGTCAATTTGCTCTGTTTGCAGGATTTCGATGGCTTCCAGTGGATTTTTGCAGGTCTTAACCAGATGCAAAAAGAGTATCTTACTGATGTTATCTTCCAGCAGTTCCCGAACTAATTGTTCATCATCAACAATAATACAGTGCATCATACTAACTTCAAAGTTAAGGTAATATGAAAAAGATCGTCGTTATTATTGATGGTTAAGGTATAATTGTCTTTATACAACAAATTTAACCGCGACCGTACATTGGCCAAACCAATACCGGAGTTTTCATCCTTGGAGCTTACAGATTCATCTTCAAACTTATTGCGTACCTCAAATATCATCATGCCGCGATATACAGATAGTTCAATATCAATCTGCGGCTGTTCGTTGTAACCTACACCGTGTTTAAAAGCATTCTCCACAAAGGGTATCAGCAGCATAGGTTCAATGGTATACAGATCATCTTCCTTATCCAACTCAATCCGGCTGTTCACCTGTACATCGTTTCCGAAACGAAGCTTTTGCAGTTCGATATAGCTACTTAAATATTCTATTTCTTTTTGAAGCGCTACCTTTTTACCCTGGGCATCGTACAGCATATAACGCATGAGATCTGACAGCATAATGAGTGATTGCTCCAACTTGTCGGACTTTTTACGGGCCAGCGATACCAGGTTGGTCAATACATTAAATAAAAAATGCGGACTGATCTGCGACCGGAGAAATTTGAGTTCAGTTAGTAGCTGTGTGGCCTGTTTTTCCTTTTGCTCTCGTTCAGTACGGATGCTGTCAACAATTCTGCAATAGATAAGGCTGATGACAAAAACGACAATGGAGGGAGGAAAAACAAATTTATAAACAGAGGGGGTTTTTGTCAACTCCGGGAACCACCCCATCATGATATGATGTTTTAACCAAAACGACCCAAATATGAGCAGTACACTCCCCATAATATACAGCAACCAAGAGCGCTTGTTATAAAACCTGGGATATAAGTATAAAGCATTGATGTAAAAAATAGCCAGGTGAATAATACCCGCCTCTGTAAAGAGCAAGCCTGGGATAGAACCAATAGCATACCCATTAGCAGCTGTGGAAACAAAATAAGGCAGCAATAATACGGTGCCCCATATAAGCACATGGAGCATAATATGAATATACCGTACTTTAATAGATACTTTCATTGGATATGATAAACACGTCGGCCCTTATTGATGCATAAATTTAATAAAGGGATCATTAGTTAGCGCATTTATAGTACTTTTAGTTTTTACCAGGCGGGTTCTACCTATCCAGTATTCAGCTGCAATAAGGTGCAGTACAAAACCTATCCAAAACCCGATACCAAAAAACTCTTTGGGCGTTAAGCCTGTAAACCGACTAGTGGCAAAGAATATCCCATTAATTATCCGGATGGTAGTTATAGCCATTCCAACAGCATAAACCCGGATGGCCCACTCCCGGTGTTGCGGGAGTTTATGCTGCCGCACCTGCTGAAAAATCTTGAATAAAGCATACAGAAAGAACACGGAAAACAGTACCGTTGCCGCGGCCTGATTAACACCCCCTATAGCCGGCACGGCAAAACTCATGATCAACGCGGTTACACCTATCACCACACCACATATTAAAAACAGGCGGCCGCTAAACCGGTGCCAGCGCGGGTAACGGGTTCGTATCTTTTGGATGAATTGAAATGGCCCCACAAGCACAAAAATAAGCCCGGGGATAATATGAACAAGAATTAATAAAGGATACTGTGCAAGGCTATCATCTATTTGGGTAAAATTACTTTTAACCACCGGCGGATGATAGCCATTGATCAGCACAGGTATTGAGGTGAGCATGCGGCGCACTACAATAACAATTCCAATGAGCGATAGAAAAGCAATAATGCCATATAATAAACGAGGGGGTGATGCTGGCTTTTTCATACATAGATAGCTTAGTATTAGGTAAAGCTACCCGCATAAAAGTTTACATCGACACAGAATAGATCAAACAGGAAACTGTGTAGACAAATAAGTAAAGTATATAGATAATGCTTAAGCTATTTTTTGGGGATGACGGCGGTAGCTTCTATCTCAACCAAAATATCATCCCTGAATAGCTTGCTAACCTGCACCAAGGTACTGGCTGGCGGATGGGCTGTATTCACAAATTTACCCCTGATAGTGCGCAGCACCTGTACCTGCGAAACATCGGTCATATAATAATTAAGCTTTACAACATCGTTCATGTTGCCTCCTGCTGCTTCCACTATATTTTTGATATTGGTGAATATCTGTTGAATTTGGGCAGTAATATCATCTTTACCTACCAGATGACCGTCTTTATCAAAGGCAACCTGTCCGGATAGGATAAGCATCGTGCTTTTGCCCATATCAACCGTAACCGCTTGTGAATATCCTTTAGGCGTAATTACTGAGGAGGGATTTATAAATGTGATATCACTTGTTTGCGCGAAACCGGCTGACGAGATGAGCAGCAGGATAAAATAAAAATGTTTTTTCATAGTGAGATGTTTCATAATTACCAATCTTTTTTGGCAACTGAGTTTAACAAATTAGCTGGCATCCCCATATTCAGGATGCCAGCCAATAATTCTTATTCCGGATTTATTTATCCAATCCGCCTCGTCGGGTAGCTTTAACCTGCACGGGCCATTTAATGCCTTCTGTTTTTGTGGTAGAGGTTTTAGCGGGATCCTCGCTGGCCATGTAGGCCATAATGGCGGCCAGTATAGCGTTGTTCTTCAAATCGTCAAAAATTACTTTGTCATAGGTATCGCGGTTAGTATGCCAGGTATACGAACCGTACGACCAGTTTAGTGAGCTTAACGAAAAGCCCGGTGCACCAACTCCTACAAACGAAGCAAAATCAGATCCACCTCCTCCAGGCTGACCGGGGAAGTTGGTTTTGATGCGGTTTTTAATAGTATCAGGCACTGCTTCCAACCAGCGGCTTAAATAATCCTTGGCATCGGCAAAACCCTGCCCCGATAAATTTACAACTCGACCGGTACCATTGTCCTGGTTAAACAGGGCCTGTAAATTCTGTACAATTTCGGGATGATCCTCTACAAAAGCACGTGAACCGTTCAGGCCTTCCTCTTCGCTGCCCCAGTGCCCAACCAGTATGGTACGTTTGGGATGAGGATAATATTTTTTCAGTAAGCGCATGGCCTCCATCATGGTAAGCGTTCCGGTACCGTTATCTGTAGCGCCCGTACCACCATCCCAGGAATCAAAGTGGGCGGATAGCATTACGTATTCGTTAGGTTTCTCGGAGCCTTTTATTTCAGCAATGGTATTAAATGTGGGTACCACACCCAGTTCTTTTGATTCGGTGTGCATGCTGATCACCGGTTTACCGCCTGATTCACTTAACCTGTACAGCATTCCATAATCTTCCAGCGCGATATCAACCGTAGGCACTATTTTGGTATAAGCGCCAAATATCTTATCAACCCCAAAACCAGCTGACCAATTATTGGTCAATATGCCGGCTGCACCCGCTTTTTCAAGCGCTACAGGAAGCGTATGAGTATTATATCCTGTTTTGCTGATACGTTTGCGCCAGGCATCGATCATGGCTGTGCGTTCGGTTTTCATCTTTTCAAATGATTCTTTGAGGGCAAATTCCTGCCAGTTATAATCGGGCCGGCCGGTTGGCTGACACATGGATATCATCACAAATTTACCTTTTACATTAGGCAGCCATTGCTGAAAAGCAACAGAATCGGCCAGATCCGGCAGTATAATTACTTCCGCATTCACCGTCTTTTTGCCCATGCCCGGGCTCCAGGCCAGTTGGGTACCCTCCAATGATTTTACCCGCGGCGATATCATATCAATATGTGATATACCCCGTTCCCATCCGCGCCATTCGCCCCATTTTTCGTTATGGGCATCTATGTTCCAACTTTTATACTTGGCTATGGCCCAGTCATTGGCTTGTTTCATTTGAGGTGTGCCCACCAAACGGGGGCCAATGCCATCAAAAAGCTCATGCGCCAGTTTTTCAAGCTGTGAGTTATTGGTTTCTTCCTGCATGATGCCGTCAATGACCGCTTTGCTGGATTGTGCCTGGCTAATACCGCTGCAAAGCAGGGCAGCTGCCATCAATGGGATGGCTTTACGCCAACAATTTGTGAGTAGATTAAGATCAGTGGTTTTCATGAAACTAATTTATAAAAATTGAACGGCCCTTTATAATTTTGTTCTACAAAGTGGGTTTACATGGTTTACACTTTTTTGGGTTAACATTTGTACATATATTTGAAAATCAATTAATTACATACAAATAACCGTCATATAGTGTGTTTATATGTAAACCATGAATTAAAGCCATGTCATTAACTTAATGGCCCCCATGTCATTTCGGCAAACAGCGATGGGCAACGTATTGGGGTGAGGAGAAATCTTCTTCGCCTTACAATTGGAGCTTTGCATAACGCAAAAGATTTCTCCTCGTACCTCGTTCGAAATGACATGGAGAGTTTCTTATTCCCAAATTCACATTTAATTAATAAGTTTTTATTCACAAATTAACTTCTGAGCAAACAATTTGTGGCATATCATACTTTTTAGTCCGGATAACCTATATTTGTTATTTCCAAACATCAAAATTTACCATGAAATTATTTGTCGGCGGCTTTCCTCTTGATATAGCAGAAATTGAATTAGTTAAAATATTCAATTCCTATGGCACTGTTAATACGATCAAGATAGTACGGGATAAAAAAACCCGTAAATGCAAAGGATACGCCTTCCTGGAAATGACCGACCAGGCTGGTGCCGACCGCGCTATTGAAGGACTTGACGGCACCCCAATGGGCGACCGCGTACTCAGTGTAAAACAAGCGGCTGATAAACCTGCTGCCAAACCACCAATGCAGCAACGCAGCTTTCGCCCGCAACAAAGCAACTATATTAAAACAGACCGGAGTGCTACTGGCAGTACTACCGGGGGCACCACGGTAAAAAAACGCCCAAGGATATAGGTCTTCTACCGTTTTATTTTTTCTGCATTACCAAAACGCTCCATCACTTTATTAATGGTGACGCTGTCACGCAATACGCTCAACCGCATACGGGTCATGGCATAGTCTGATATTTGCCAGCCTAGCGGTAATACGGGCCAGATATGGGTATTCGGGACCCTTTCGGCAGTTGGGCGGAAAAGGTAAAAACCATAGTGTTTTATACGCGAAATGGAGTAATTCCAGTCTTCTGATTTTTTCATATACCCTATACGGCTATTCAAAATCCCCACAGGTGGCGCCAGTGGCTCAAATAAATTACCGGGTTTTCCCGCGTCTTCTGTCTGTCGTACCGAGTTAGGCAGCGACAGGAATTGCGGCTGGATATGACTAAATAGAGTATCTTCCTTAATTAATTTGGCTCGTACGCGTTCAAAAACGGTGAGCACCCCCAGCGAAGTTTCCGCGCCCGAATTATCCCAGGTGCCCCCATCCGTAAAGTGGTGTTTACCATTTAGCTTAGCGGTGGGGCTTACATAAGGGAACCTTGCACTCAAAAAAGCAGCGGTGCTCAGGCGCAGATCTCCGGGATCTTCAATTTCCTGCTCCAGCTGTATAGTTGAAGGAAAATCAAGGCTATCCAGTAAAACAGGTGCCGATATACCTTTTTTACCGCTGTCCACGTCAAATGTATTGGCAAATAGCAAGGGCACTTCATAATTGTGGCCCTTCCACATCCTGCCTAAGGTAACTTTCATATCCAGGTGATGCGCCTGGGTATGCCTTTCCCAATCCTCCTCCATCAATCTTGCCCTATCTGCCCAGGGGGCTATTCCCAGAGACGATGCCAGCATATCCCTGCCCAACAAGGCTACTATGTTTGAGGTGAGATAATCATTGCGATAGATAGCCAATGAATTAACCGGGTAAAAAACGGTATCATTAACAGGATTGTGCCGGTGCTGATACCGGGCGCTACAAAGCAGAGACAGCCCAATAGTACCGCCCGATGCCCCGGAATAGGAGAATACATAATGCTGAAAGTCATGGCTATTGATCCCATCGCGATAGCGTTCTTTTACCAGGCTATCCAGCGTTCCTACAACCATGGTTGTCCAAACTGTAGCCCGTAGTCCACCGCCATAAGCGTTTACAAAAAACACCGGGTAAGGTGTACCTGGGTTTCGGGCAACAAAAGCTTTAATTTCCTGCTTTCGGCTTTTGAGCCAATTTTCAGTATAACGGTCTAAAGAATCCAGGGATTTATGATAGTTTTTTTGCTTCTGAATATAAGCCTCGTGATAAGTAGTGATGGTACTTATCGACCGGTACAGCGTAAACATCAGCAAAAAGGTGATCAAACTAAACCCTGTTTTCTTTCCGGCGAACAATAAAAAAGAAAAGAACAACAGGTAACCCGCTGCCGCGCACAATACCACCGGCATGGTATAATACCGGTTATTGCTGGTTAATTCATTTAAAAATGGTGTAAAATTGCATAAGATAAAGAACAGCATGGCTATCGTTCCGCCAAAGGTTATCCAGGGTGCTGCGTGCCATTTCCGGATGCCCGGTATACCTGTACGCAAAGCCGTTGTGATCACAAACATGGCTGATAAAAAGAACAGATCAAGCGATAAGAAGGCCAAAAAATGTGGTTCCCGATTTCGCTTTCCATCAATACTTCCCCAGATGATCATGGGCAATATCAAAGCGACCATGCTTGCCCAAAAACGCCATGGAACCACTTTACCCTCCGATTTGAATAGCTTATCGAGCCATTTATATCTCAATACAATCTTATAAAATATGAGCGAAGCCAGCAGCAATACCAGCGGTGGTACTCCTTTAAGCATATAATCGATCTGGTAGGCGTTCATGGTTTGCAGAATCCCGGTAGCGGGTATCAGGAAAGCGGCAGCCCCAAACAACCTGGCTGTATCTACCTTGAGCGATGGTCTTGAACCTGCGGGTAAACGACTGGTATCAAAATCAACCGGTCCCATAAAAAACCGTTTATAGCTTACTTTGATGGAGTTATCAATAACCTTGGGCAAATGCCAGCACATTAGCGCGAGCAAAGTTATGGCCAGCAGAAAATAAAAACTGGCCCATCGCGAGGTATTGATAGACAGCAGCATATCCTGGATCTGGGCGCTGACAAAAAGCCCCAGGAAAAAAGTTAACAGCATAATCAATACAATACGGAAACGCCAGGAATAGGTAAGTAAGCGTCCTATCCAGGCCGTTGTATACTCGAGCCAAAACCGGGGCTTACCTAATTTAAAGCCCTCATACAGCAATTTGCAAACTATAAATGCCAGCAGCACATATTTGACACATGCCGGCAAGCCGATAAGCCAGGCATCGGGCAGTGGTAGCTTCAGTTTAAAGTGCAGGAGTGCCCGGTTAGTCATGATGTTCTCAAACACATCTAACAGTGCCGCAAGGATCACTAATGCGCCTAATACGGCAACAGAACGTTGTGAGATCACCCGTCGTCGCCGATTGGCCTTTTGGCTCCCTATCCGGAAGATCAGGATGAGCAGGATACCTACATAAACCCCGATAAAACTATAGTCGGCATTGTTCCGGAAAACCGCTGTTTCGATACCGGTTACGGTTTCGGGATAAGTAGTTTCGCGGGTATAGATCTGGTTTTTCTTGAACCCGGCCTGCCATTCTTTTAAGATGGAATCCCGGCGGGCATTGCTGATGTTGATTTCCCAGTTGATGATACCAGAGGGCGTGTATTTGGTTACGATAAGGTAATTATCCTTCAGTGTCATACTGCCGATAACCAGCAAGGCCATCAGCAATAATGAAAAAATAGACGAAAAATGACGGTTGACCCAATTCTGTAAACGCCGGAACATATAAATGTGAATAATTTAAAGTTACAGAAAAAAGAATAAGCGATGGGCTATTTGAGGGTATTTTAAATTGTCGCACTGCATCGACTCACCCCGCCTTTTCCCCATGCGTCATTGAGGAGGTACGACGTGGCAATCCCCTACTTACAGAGCGGCTCTGCTAATTGGGGATTGCCACACTACGCAATGACGCGTGGAGAGAAGGAGCCGAAGCTGAAGATAGGTTCGGCGAGCAAAGCGACGCCTATTGAGTCTTAGCCCACAGAATTAAACCTTCGCATATAACTCCTCTATTTTCTCAAGCGGAACACCTTTGGTTTCAAACACATAACGACTCACAAACAGGATCATACTAATATTGATGATACCATAAACCCCAAAAGTATACACCGGCCCCAGCTGCGCAAGCATCACGGGGAATGTAAGCGAAACAATAGAATTGGCTACCCAGTTACCAAATACCGCTATAGATGTGGCCGTACCACGAACCCTGTTGGGGAATATTTCGGCCACATACACCCACAGCACCACACCCCAGGTACAGGCAAAGCCGCCTATGTAAACAAATATGGTGACCAATACAAAGTAATTCTGCAGCAGGTTAAAGTGAAACAGGGCGGCCAGCACAAACATGCAAAGCCCCATGATCACCGAACCGATAAGCAAGAGTTTTTTACGCCCAAGCCTGTCAATCAGCGGGAAAGCCAGTAGGGTAAATATCAGGTTAACCACCCCGGTGAGCATAGTTTGAAACAAAACACTGCCACCCACATGCACTTTTTCAAATATCAATGGCGCATAGTAAAACACAATATTGATACCCGTTAGCTGGGCTATAGAGGCAAATACCAACCCAATGATCACTACTTTTCTGAAGCGCGGCGTAAATACCTCTTTCAGAGGAGAGCTATCCTCCGAGGCTACATCTTTGGTAACCAGGGCAACCTGCTCTGTACTTTCTGTTTTGGAATAAATATGATCAAACACCCTTTGGGCATCTTTTATTCTGTTTTTAGCGATCAGCCAGCGTGGACTTTCGGGTACCAGCAACAGCAGGATAAAGAAAATAACAGAGGGCACTACCGCTGCCGCCAGCATGTACCGCCAGATATTGCTGTCGTTCAGAAAGTCAAAAGGAGCCTTGGCTATGATATAATTGGATATGAAGGATAGCAGAATCCCCGTAACAATCGCTAATTGCTGCAGCATACCCAGCCTGCCCCTGAATTTTGGCGGCGCTACTTCTGATATATAAATAGGCGCCAGTGTAGACGCCATACCTATAGCCACCCCTCCTACAAAACGGTATACTACCAACTGTACAAAACTACCCGCTATACCGCTTCCCAAAGCAGCAATAACATACAATATCGAGGTTACGATCATTAGGTTTTTACGCCCAAACTTATCGGCCAGGCCACCGGCAAACAGGGCACCGGGGATACAGCCTATAGAAGCCGCTGCTACTACCAGGCCTATTTCGGCATCATTAAGATGAAAAAAGGGTTTCAGGTATTGCAGCGAGCCGGCTATTACGGCGGTATCAAAGCCAAATAATAGTCCGCCCAGGGCAGCCACAATGGAAATTAAAATGGTATAACTTTTCATATAGCAGATTGGTTAACGGTAAAGCCCCAGTAGGGGTAATTGGTTTATAAACTCGATTTAGCAGTGCAAAATTCGCCGCTTTACAAATATATCATTCCCTTGCATATTTAGTTAGTTCATTTTCAGTCATCTTCTTTTTGTCAGCAAATTGTTATTTAATCCGATAGAGTGCATTATAAATATACCGATTGGTATATTTGTCGTCATGAATAAGATCTGGTCACATCCGCAATCTATCCGTTTAATTCAATCATAAAAAAATTTACCATAAAAAATACCAATTGGTATAATATATATTATGAACCCCATCAAACGACAAATCCTCCTGATCACGGTAATAGCCGCCGCTATTATGGAACTCATTGATACCTCCATTGTAAACGTAGCGCTCAACTATATGAGCGGCAATCTGGGTGCCACCCTCGAAGATATTTCCTGGGTGATCACCTCTTACGCCATCGCCAACGTGATCATCATCCCCATGACCAGCTTCCTGGTGAATAACCTGGGCCGCCGGAATTATTATATAGGCTCCATTATCCTGTTTACCTTTTGCTCTTTTATGTGCGGTAATGCCACTAATATATGGGAGCTGGTCAGCTTCAGGTTTTTGCAGGGTTTGGGCGGCGGCGCTTTGCTTTCCGTTTCGGCAATGGTGGTTTATGAGCTTTTTCCGAAGGAGAAACAAGCTACCGCGAGCGCCCTGTTTGGTATTGGTGTGTTTATCGGGCCAACTATAGGCCCTACACTGGGTGGCTATATCACCGAAAACTATTCCTGGCCCTGGATCTTTTATATCAACATCCCCATTGGTATAGCCGCTGCGGTTTCCTGCTATTTTTTACTGTACGAGCCCGCTATCAAACAAAAGATCAAACAGATAGACTGGCTGGGCATCATCTTACTCATCATCGGCATAGGCTCCTTACAGGTAGTACTGGAGCGTGGCCAAACCGACGATTGGTTTGCTGCAGGATACATTGTTTTTTTAACCGTTGTAGCTGCCCTCTCTCTCACGGGCTTTATTATCTGGGAGCTGTATACGGAAAACCCGGTGGTGAACCTCCGCATCCTCCGGTTCAGATCGTTGAGTATTGCTGCGGTACTTACTTTTATTACTGGTATGGGTATGTACACCTCTATTTACCTTACTCCTGTGGTGGCGCAACGTCTGCTTAATTTTACCCCTACCCAATCCGGATTATTACTTTTGCCCGGCTCTATCGTAGCGGTTTTAGCATTGATCATCACCGGTAAACTGTTGCAAAAGGGTGTTTCCGCAGCGCTGATCGTATTTTTTGGCTTTGCGTGTTTTATCTATTTCAACTGGTCGATGTCGAGGATCAACCTGGAAACCCCGGCTATCGACATCACTCTAAACCTCATTTTCAGGGCGATAGGCATGGCTTTATTAACCGTACCGCTGGGCACCCTGGCTGTATCATCGCTGGAGCTCAAGGATATGCCCCAGGGAACCGCTCTCAACAATATGATGCGGCAACTGGGTGGTTCTTTTGGTATCTCCATCATCAATACCTATGTGGCCCGTCGTATCGCCTCACACCGGATGGACCTCATCACCCATATCACCCCTGACAACCCTGCCTTTATTAACCGGATAAACGGTTATGCCGCAGCTTTTATGCAAAAGGGCTTCGGTTTATTAGATGCTAAACAGAAAGCGATGCTGCTGGTAGAAAAAGTGGTGATTCAGCAGTCATCATTTTCCAGCTACCTGGATGGTTATTTCCTGATTGGATCGTTTTTCGCGATGGTGCTCCCTTTACTGCTTTTTGTCGCCAAGCGCGATAAGAAGAAAGCGCTGGTTATCCCGTCGTCAGATCATTAACATTTGGGGTTCGAAAAACTTTTTAAACCTTAAATTTTAACACTTTTCTGCTCAAAACCGAGGTAAAAACGGGTGAAAATCAATTGAAAAAACCTCATTTTAACACTTTTTAACAAATTCTGATACGGTTTTGAGCAGTTTTAGAAACTTTAAAAAGTATTAATTTATTGACTATCAAATAACTACGCACAAATCAGTCGATTTTTGGCCTGCTTTTGTTCTTAACAAAACAGCCCGGTTATCCTTTTTATGGGATAACCGGGCTGGTGTTTGTATAAAGATACGGAATTTTGGGGAGAGTATCAAACGCGGGTCTCAGGTGTGTTTATCTGCTGCCGAGTGTTTTCAGCCCGTGGTGATCATGGCTTCAGCTTTCAGCTGAAACTAAAGCTGAAAGCTTTAACCATGCGAACCACGAGATACGCTACGCTAATCTCGCGGTAGCATGCGCCATACTTCCATTTTTAAATTTTGCTGGAATAGGTTATTTTTACGGATATCGTTAATCTGAATAAGGCATGGTTGAAATATTCCAGGATATCCGTAAAATATATATGTTCAGCAAGCCTTGTGAAGAACTGCTTCCGCATGTTGAATTTTATTCCCAATCGGTTTTAGATCATTCCGCTCAGGATATAAAACATGAATTTTCTGCCGTAAAAATGTTCCCGAGCTGGACGCCTACTTTTTATATTAACCTGGGTACCCCGTATTATATCGATCTGAAACATACCCGTCACTATGTAAAAGGAGACGAAGATGTTTTGATATTACGAAATGAGGATGTAACCAGGCACAAACTACCTGCCGATAATATATTCACGGTTAAATTTAATCCCGGTAGTTTGGAGGCTATTTTGGGCTTAAACCAGGTTTCGGTTATGGACAAAATCATTCCCCTCCATCACATTTTGCCCTGGCAGTTGCTCCAAAAAATAAAACAACCCATCTGCTTTGAAGAAAGGGTGGAAATTATTCAATCTTACCTATTAGCAGCATACCATCAATTAAATAACCACGATCATTATATTAAAATGGTTAATGATTGTATTGGCGAATATCAAGCCGCAGGCATGCAGTTAAATACATCTAAAGTTGCCGAAAAACTCTTTATTACTTCCAAAACTATCAACCGCTATTTCAATAGGGTAATTGGTATCGCTCCTAAAAATTACTTTTCTATCCTACGGGGAAGAATTGCTTTAACATCGTTTATGAAGGATAAAGAAAATTTTATCCCGATGGATTATGGTTATTACGATCTGAGTCATTTCCATAAGGACATCGTTAACTTTACCGGCCAGAGACTGACGAAGCATTTGTGATAATTTGTCCGTTTTTTACTTTCAGCGCGTAATATCATTCTCTTTATTTGTAAGCTAAACAGCGCTCATGAAAAAACTATTTGTTGCCTTGCTTTTTGCGATGTGCTTTTGCCAAAACTTATACAGCCAGATGTATAAACCTGTTATTGAACCTTTTCCCCGAATGGTTAAAGCAGACGCCCGGTTAATTTTAAAAACTGGTTACCTGGTTGTACCCGAAAACAGAAATAAACCCGCCGGGCGGAAGGTAAAGGTTCCGTTTTTATTTGTACGCAGACCGGACCAGGATGCACGTAAAAACATTACGCTTTATACAACAGGTGGACCGGGCTATAGCACAACAGCCAATATTGACAGTATCAGTTATAATTCCGGCTGGTTAGCCTATGGCGGTTTTATTGCTTTTGATCAGCGCGGAACAAAACGTGCAAAACCCTGCCTGGATTGCATAGAGGTAGCAGCGGCCATTAAACGTAGTTACAGAGAGGGCAAAAACAGGGATAGTTTGATATTAGCAGCAGTTAAGCAATGCCAGACCAACTTTATAAAGCAAGGCATCGATCTATCGGCCTATAATACGATAGAGAGCGCGGAAGATATCAATGATTTAAGATTAGCGTTAAATATCGATTCGCTTAACCTGGTGGGTATATCATATAGCGGAGGGTTGATGCTTACCATGGCCCGGACCCATCCCGAAGGAGTTCGTACGCTGATTTTAAATTCACCGCTTCCGGGTTATGTAAACTTTGAAGAACACGCTTTATTCAATATCAACGAAGCGCTGGAGCAGGTATTCCATAATTGCGAAACGGATTCGTCCGGTACAAGATATAAAAACTTAAGGTTGAGTTTCCATCAGTATTTCACATCTATCACCGGCAAAAAATTCACCCTCGCCTACCAGGAAAAAGATAGCAGTAAAAGTATCCGTGTAACCTACACCAAAAATGAATTGCTTGACGCGGTAATAAACCGGATGAATTCCAGGCAGATTAATACTATACCAAGTGTAATGATCGATCTGATAGAAGGACGCCACGATAAATATGTGCGGGAAGTGTTGGATGGCTATTTTGCAGGCGACACCCATATTTCCCTGGGTATGCGGTATTCTGTTTATTGCTCAGAACAAATAAACTACGCCGATCCACAGTTAGAAAAACAACAGGGCCAGGTACTGCCATGGTTAGCCGGATATCCTTTTAATAATGTAAACCATGCCATATGCAGCTGCTGGCAGGTAAAGCCCGAACCTACAGTTGCCAAACAGCCAGTTTATTCGGGCGTTCCGGCGTTGATCTCAGCTGGTGATATTGATCCCGATTGCAGGCCATTTTATAACCGGTTAATTAAACGCTATATGCCCAATAGCCAATTGTTCATTATACACAATAAGGGGCATGCCCCGGGTTTTTCTGTTGAAGGAACGGATTACGTGAAACTTTTTTTAGCCAATCCATACAAGCAACTCGTATCACAATCTAAAAATTTGATTGTGGAGTGATGGAATGCCTGTGTTACAACTCACCCCGGCATCGCTGCACTTGTCGGCTCCCTCTCTTCAGCTTTGGTCCTTTGTACCAAGCGTCATTGCTGAGGTACGAAACAATCTCTATACTGTACAGAGCAAACAAGCATTGCCGACCTGCCTATGTAGAGATTATTAATATTGTGTTTGTTTTTATCGGTATTAATGAGCTCCCTCCGGTCGGTTGTCTTCGTTCCCCGCAATGACGTGTTTTTTTGTCTTTTACTTTACCCTCGCTACCACAAGGGTTTTATTTCATCAGCCTATGCAGGTGCACCTTTAAGATATTATTGTATTTTAGTAATTCATCTAAACTTACATGCACCATCTTATTATTCAATATACCTGCCTGCTGGCCATTATCATCGCGATAGTGATGCTGGCTCAGAAAATCAAGATTGCTTATCCTATATTACTGGTTATAGCCGGATTGGGCCTGGGGTTTGTACCCGGACTAAGGGGTATTGAGATTGAGCCCGACATGATATTTGTGATCTTTTTACCACCGCTTTTATATGAGGCGGCCTGGAGCACCTCCTGGAAAGATTTCTGGAAATGGCGACGGGTGATCAGCAGTTTCGCGTTCATTATTGTTATTTTGACTGCCGGGGTTGTGGCCCTGGTATCCAGCAACGTGATTCCCGGCTTTACACTGGCAGCGGGCTTTTTGCTGGGTGGTATCGTATCCCCACCCGACGCGGTATCAGCCACCACCA
Organism: Mucilaginibacter lappiensis; assembly: GCF_900155965.1. GTDB lineage: Bacteria > Bacteroidota > Bacteroidia > Sphingobacteriales > Sphingobacteriaceae > Mucilaginibacter > Mucilaginibacter lappiensis. The sequence goes on along the minus strand of NZ_FTMG01000018.1, from coordinate 60,809 downwards.
TTCTTAAAAATGTAAAAGTCCCTAAACGCCTCGTCACCATACTGGAAGGTGAAAGCCTCATGAACGATGCAGCCAGTTTGGTGATCTTTAGGTTTGCGGCGGCGGCCGTTGTTACGGGTTCTTTTGCCATTGGCCACGCTACCCTGAGTTTTGCATTGGTGATTGTGATGGGCATACTGATTGGACTGGCCATAGCCCTGGTGTTTTATGCCATTCACCGCTGGCTGCCCACTACTACCAATATTGATATCATCCTTACCTTTATCACCCCTTACGCCATGTATATGGCCGCTGAGGCCTTTAATTTTTCGGGCGTACTGGCGGTGGTAAGCGGGGGCTTATTCCTTTCTATCAGGCGCGACAGTTTTTTAACCCACCGTAGCCGGCTGCAGGGCATCAATGTTTGGGAAGCAGTGGCCTTTGTACTGAACGGCTTTGTATTTATATTGATCGGCCTGGAGTTTCCGGTGATCATTAAAGACCTTGGACCCAACGGACTGGCGCCGGCTATCCGTTACAGTGCCATTATTTCGGCTGTTTTGATCGTTACCCGTTTGGCCAGCACCTTTGGCGCTTCGGTGTTTACTGTATTCATCAGCCGGTATATTACCACTGCCGATAACCGTCCAGGCTGGAAAGGGCCCTTGCTATTGGGCTGGGCCGGTATGCGGGGTGTGGTATCACTAGCAGCAGCGCTCAGTATTCCGGTGGCGCTTCATTCGGGCGCGCCTTTCCCCAACCGCAGCCTTATTTTGTTTATTACTTTTTCGGTTATCCTGGTTACGCTCATCCTGCAAGGGCTTACCTTACCCCTATTGATTAAATGGGTTGATATGCCTGACCCAGACTATACCGTTTCCTTTGAACAGCAACGACAACTGGTACGGAAAAAACTTGCGGTGGTAACATTGAATCTGCTCCAAAAAAAATACGCCAAACACCTCAAAGAAAACGATATGGTGAAAGCGATCAAGATCAAGATAGATGCCGACATGGAGCTACTGGCCGACTGGGACAAGGCCGATGGAAAAGGCCGCGCAGAAGCCTTTTACCGCGACTATATCATGATCCTGGAAGATATGATGCAGGAGCAGCGTGACCTGCTGAAAACACTGAACAAAAAGGAAAACATCAATGACGATATTATCAAGCAGCAACTGGCCTTACTTGATCTGGAGCAGGAAAAACTGCGGCAGCATTTTTCTTTTGATGATGAGTGATTGGATTGCGAAGAAGTAAAGTAATTTCTAAACTGTACAAACTACTTATCAGGCGTATACCCGCTCTTGGCCGCGGGCAATGTCATTAAGTTAAGGGGAAACGCAAAAGCAATTCCGCAAAAGCCCCCTCTAAACGGCGAAGCCCTCATGTAATAATCTCCCCCGGAAGGGGAGACTTAGCTTCAATTTTTTAAAGTCCTCCCTACCGGGGAGGATTTAGGTGGGGCTCCATGTGCTTAACTTAATGACATTGCGGGGAGGGCCAGATACTTTTGTCGCCACAAAAGTATCCAAAAAGGCTTTCAGTAGAAATGCTTCTTTGCCGCACAAGGCCTTTGCCCTGCAAAGCCGACAGAACCACAGGCTGCAATTATTTTGCTCCACTTCGTTCGCACATTTCCCAACGCCTCAGCAAAAACTTGCTATGCCACTGCAACCGCACCGGGCCTGCATTGTTCTGCCTGCTTTCGTCCGAAGCTGTTCTGCTGAGAGAAAGAAAAAAATCGCCACCGTAATCAACAACAAAGGCCACCGGATAACCGGCGGCCTTTGTTATGTGTTTCAGCTCCCCTCTTGAGAGTAATAACCCATGAGTAGACATAGTACATCAATAATATCACAAAAGACGGGCTGTCACCCTGAGCACCGTCGAAGGGCGTGCGTAGAGGCCTGCCCACCATGCTTCGACGGTGCTCAGCATGACACCCTTTTTAGGAAAATGTCTATTGATGGGCTATTACTCTTCAGAGGGGATTCGCACATAGCCTCCCCTTTTATTTATTACCAGCCGGCGTTTTGTTTGATAACACCGTTACTGCGGTCAATTTCTTTTTGGGGTACTGCCCAAACATTATTTACGGCTGGGTTAAAGTTACGTGCAGGCCATATCACCGAACCGGTATAACCGTGCAGCGGTTTGGCATAGGCGGCTGCGGCATCACCCCAGCGTACCAGGTCGCGGTGACGGTCGGCCCATTCGCCGGCCAGTTCACAGCGGCGTTGGTTTTTCAGATCGGCCATGGTAGCCCCCTGAATAGCTTTCAAACCCGCGCGCTGACGGATCATGTTGATCTCGGCGTCGGCATTTTTTCCTTGCATCAGTTCGGCTTCCGCTTTAATCAGGATAACCTCGGCATAACGCATCAACGGTACGTTCAGGTTGGTGGTCGGGTGATCACCATTAGGGCTGATAGATGAGCCTACCGGATTGGCATAGGAGAATGGCTCCATATACTTGTTGAACTGGTAACCGGATAAGCTGTTTACCGAAGCATACGTTTTTGGCGCACCAAAATACTGAAACACGTCGCCCGGTTTCAGGATAGTGGCTTCGCGACGTTTGTCACCTGCCTCAAAGGCATCATACAGTTCTTTGGTGGGTTGATAGTAGCCCCAGCCGTTAAATAGTCCCCAACCCTTGTTCTCCAGCATAACGCCAGGCAGTATACTGCCCCAGCCGCTGGAACCCTTCGCCGTACTCACCGCCGACCAGATATATTCTGTACTGAAGTTATTGGCCGCTTTAAAAACATCGGCAAAATTAGGCAGTAAGGCACGTTTGCCCTGGTTAATCACCGAGTCGGCATATTTTTGGGCATTGGCATAATCCTTTTTGAACAGGTACATTTTTGAAAGATAAGCCCAGGCAGCTACCTTATGTGGCCTGCCTTGATCAGCTAAACTCAATTGATCGAAATATGGTAGCAGGTTAGCCGCTTTTTTCAGCTCACCTTCAATGTAATTATAGTTTTCAGTAACGTTAGCCGCCCTTGGTGTAGGATTTGGGTCGTTGTTGTTAGCACGGGTAATGATGGGTAACCCGGCGCGATCATCACCATAGTTATAAGCCATTTGAAAATACATCAAACCGCTTAAAAAATAGGCTTCGCCCAGGTAACGGTTTTTAAGGGAGCCATCCATGCTGATGGCGGGCACTTTGTTGATCACGTCATTGGCGCGCCTGATCACCGAATAACGCATATCCCACTGGTCAACGGTATAACCGCCGGAATAATAAGTCGGACTGAAATTTTTGATGGCATCGGCGTTGGTGTTGATACGGCCAGTCACCATATCATCGCTGGCGTTAATGAACCACATATAACCGCGGCCATAAAACTCTTCGCCGTCAAAAGGCTCGTACATGGCGTTTACACCTAGTAAGGCATCGTCGCCGGTTTGCCAGAAATTAATTTCGGAAACGGCACCTTGCGGTTTGATATTCAGATTTTTGGAGCAAGCACCCAAAAGCATGCTTGCCGATAGTGCTAATATAATATTGCTGATCTTTTTCATGATTGCTTTACTTACAGATTTAAATTGATACCGAAAATAAATGAGCGTGATTGCGGATAACGGCCTACATCGATACCATAGTTGTCAAACCCAACTTCCGGATCAAAACCTTTGTATTTGGTAATGGTGAACAGATTGTTTGAAGTAGCGTAAACGCGCAAGCTGCTAATACCCGCACGGGTTAACAATGCTGGCGAAAAGGTGTAACCCAGGGTTACGTTCTTAAAGCGCAGGTATGAACCGTTCTCGATATAAAAATCGGAGTTGGTACCAAAGTTACCGTTAGCATCGCTGGCGGTTACACGTGGGATGGTGGTATTGGTATGCTGTGGTGTCCAGGCGTTCAGTACATCTTTCAGCAGGTTGTAATTTTGTCCCAAACCGCCGGCGTTTAAGCTGGTATATTTTAAGGCATTGTACAGTTTATTGCCTTGTACGCCTTGTAAAAAGATATTCAGATCGAAACCTTTGTAGCTGGCATTCAGGCTCAGGCCATAGGTAAATTTAGGATAAGCGCTGCCCAGGAACTGACGGTCGTTATCATCAATTTTACCATCACCGTTGGCATCCACAAAACGGATATCACCCGGTTTGGCATTAGGTTGAATCAACTGCCCGTTCGGACCTCTGTAAGCATCCACCTCTGCCTGGCTCTGGAACAAACCATTGGTTTTGATAGAGTAGTACGAATAAAGCGGCTGACCAACCTGCACCCAGGCAGGTGCCAGCAAGCCACGCACGCTCGGACTTACACCCGGAATGGTGGTGTTGCCATTAGGTAATGATAGTAATTTATTGGTGAGTGTACTGACGTTGGCATTAACACCGTAACGGAATGCTTTTTTAGGATCACTGTTATAACCCAGGCTCAATTCAATACCATTATCACGTGCTTCGCCGCCGTTAACCCATACACTGCCCAGGCCAATACCTGCCGGTATGTTCATCAGCATATTCTCGGTTTTTTTAACAAAATAATCGGCTGTTAAGGTAATGCGTTCGTTCAGGAAGCCCAGATCTAAACCTATATCGGTTTGTTTTGAACGTGCCCAGGTCAGGTTCGGGTTGGCGCGGTCATAGCTGTAATAGCCGTTTAACTGGGCAGGATCTGAACCTAAGTAAACACTACCTACGCTCAGGTTAGGGCTCACCGCTGTTGTGCTTACAGATGATAAGTTACCTAATACACCATAGCTGCCCCTGATCTTTAAATTGCTTAACCAGGTTAGCTTCTGCATAAAATTCTCGCGGCTTACTACCCATCCACCAGATACCGAACCAAAGTTCTGGAACCTGTTCTGGGGAGCCACCAATGATGAGCCATCCCTACGACCGGTGAACGATAACAGGTATTTGCCATCATAATCATAATTAACACGGGCAAGGTAGGAGATCAAAGCTTCATCAGTCCGGTAATCACCAGGTTTTGGAACCGGGGTTCCGGTACCGTTGATAAAATAACGAAACAAGGGATCTTCATTGCTAAAACCCGAAAGGGAAGCAGACAGGCCCATACTGCTGTTTTTCTGGTAAGTGTAACCTGCCAATACATCCAGGTTATTTTTACCTAATGATTTTTTGTAGTTTAAGGTTTGCTCGGTCAGGAAACGGGAATCCTGTGATGATGATTCATTTAAGGTGTTGGTTAAGCTGGGTTTACCAACCTCGGGCACAATCGGCGAAAAGCCTTTGAAATAATAAAAGTTCTTGGTAACCGAATAGTTCGACCTGAATTTAAGACCGGGGATGATGCTGGCCTCAAAATATGGGTTAGCGATAATGGTATTTACCGGGTTGCTGGTGTCAATACGCTCCAGGTTGGCCACCGGGTTAACTACGTCGCCGTATGAGCCTGCATAGGTTATTGGCAAACCTGAATACGCACCTGATGGTGTACGTACCGTAATGCTTGGCGGATAAAATATGGCCGCCTGGATAGCGCCAGTATAACCGCTGAAGGTGTTGGTACCACGACCATCTGAATAGGTATAAGATAAGTTTTCGCCAACCTTTAACCAGTTATTCAACTGATGAGTGGAGTTGATACGGTAAGCATAACGCTCGGAATAGGTATTCAATAATATCCCTGTTCCTTTGCGATAGTTAAAACTCATGAAATAGTTGGATTTATCGTTACCGCCGTTCAGGTTTACGTTATAATCCTGGGTATGCCCTGTTCTGAATACCGCATCAACCCAATTGGTGCGGGTTATCTGTCCGTCGGGATATTTGGTAGCATCAAAAGCCGGCAGGCGTGGTTTGCCTGCGTTATCTGCAGCGGTGTTATATACATCGGCATATTCTTTGGCATCTAGTGCCTCTAGTTTTCTCCAGGCATTCGAAAAGCCTTGTTTGGCATCAAAAGAGATAGCCATTTTGCCTTTGGTGCCTTTTTTGGTAGTGATGAGGATAACACCGCCAGATGCACGGGCACCATAAATAGCTGCCGATGCATCCTTCAAAACCGAAATCGCCTCTACATCGTTGGGGTTAATAACCGGGGTGCCGGGATAAAAAACCGATCCGTCGATAACATATAAAGGTTGTTCACCGTTGATACCACCCAGACCACGGATGTTTACCATAGGTGCATTGGTAGGATCGCCGCCATTGTTATTCACAACCACACCCGCCGCTTTGCCTTGTAAAGCTTCCTGCAGATTATTGAATGAGCGTGAGCTTACTTTATCCAAGCCAACGGTTGATACCGCTCCGGATAAGGTTGAACGGGTTTGCGTACCGTAACCTATAACTACCACTTCTTTTAAAGACTGGCTGTTGGCTTTTAGCACCACATCAATATTTTGCTGACCTTTTACCGCAACTTCCTGACTGTCGTAACCGATGTATTTAAAAACCAGTATTGAGCTCTCGTCAGTGCTCAGGGAGTACTTGCCTTCGGTATTGGTCATGGTGCCGGCGCTTGTTCCTTTTACGGCAACGCTAACGCCTATCAGGGTTTCGCCGCTTTCGTCGGTTACTTTTCCGGTAACGGTGATGGCCTTTACCACCAGTTCTTTTTCTTTGGCCTTTACTATCGGTTGTTGTTTTTCAACCTGCAATAATATATGCTCGTCGTCAACCTGTCTGATGTTTCCTTTGTATCCTTTGATTAGTTCTTTCAGCACATCAATCAGCAGTTCATTGTCGGCTGATATGGAAATTTCTTTATCGGCATCAAAGCTGGTAGAGTTGTAACCTATTTTAAATGAGGTCTTTTGTTCGATCATCCTGAAAACGCTTTTGATGCTTAAGTTTTTGGCCGTAAAACTGATACGTACAGTATTCATAGTTTGTGCAGCCGCCGAAAAAGATGGTGTAGAGCATACGCCAATAATGACCAGTATGATGCAGTAGGTTGCCAGCCATTTAAGGTGATTTTTTAATGAAAATATTTGATATAGATTTCTCATTTTTATAATGTTATTTTATGTGATAAAAAAGAATCGTTAAAAATGACATGGTCTGCTGCTACAGCAGCCATATAGCAGGCAGGTGTTCGCGCATCTGCCTGTTTTTTTGAGGGGATAGGCTACATAAGCTTAATGGCAATTTTGTGATTGAATAAAAACTTTATGGTTGGTGTACTGATAGGTAATGCCTGTAAGCTGACTTAACACGTGGAGTACCTTGTCTAAAGGCTGGCTGTTAAAACCAATAGTGTATTTGCAGTTGCGGCCGGGCTTATCCTGCAGCTGCACATCTATATTATACATTCTGGATAGTGTTGAAGTTATTTCTGGGATAGTAGCTTCGTCAAAATAAAGTTGCCCGTTTTGCCAGGCGCTCAGCTTGTCGGCATCAGCGGTTTTAATATAATGCTGGTGTGCTTTAAGATTATAAACCAGCATTAAGTTGCGGGTAAGCACTTTGCCTATAGTCACCACTTTGTTGGCTGCTTGCTTTTCGCCTACACTTACCATACCGCTCACTACGGCTATCTTGTATTCGCTTTCGTTATTATAGGCATGCACGTTAAACTGGGTTCCCAATACCTGGGTTTGTATGTTTCCGGTGCTTACAATAAAAGGTTTGGAAGCATCGTGCTTTACCTGAAAAAAGCCTTCGCCTGTGAGTTTTACTATCCGCTTTTTTTCGCCAAAATCGGCGCTGATGGTTAAAACTGATGAGGAATTGAGAGTTACGATGGTGCTATCGGGCAGGGTGAGCACCTTACGCTCGCCGCGTGCTGTGGAATATTGCTGCAAGGCCTGCGGGGCTGGTTGCTTCCATTTGGAATACAGTAAAAAGCCGCCGGGCACCAGTAATAACAGGGCGGCTACTTTAAGATATTGGAGTACATATACCCTTCGCCCTGCCGACCGTGATGGTATACCTTTGATTACCCGTTTCCGGATGCGGTTTAAAATGCGCTCTTCTGCCGACGGAGTAATGCCGGTTAGTGAGGTTTTACCTAATTGTTCCAGCCAGGCCTCTACACGGGCCCTTTCGTCGGGTGTACATTCGTCCGCCTGGTACTTTTGTAATAATGCTTTGATCTCTGCAGATTCTTTTGTGTTCATCTGCCCATATAATCGGTGCTTACCTAAAATAGTACCGTTAAATAATCATCAAGTGTTTATTAACTCAACGTTACCCAAATTTTAGATTATGGGATTTTTGGACTATGGGATTGAGAGAACAAGGAGCTATATTTTGGGGAGAAGTGAACAAAGAAAATCCCATAATCCCCAAGTCTTATAGTCTCAAAATCCCATAATCTAAAATCGATCAGCTTTGATGAAGAAGGATCTTCACTACGATCAAAAATACCGGGAAACTTTCCATCCGTTTTAACCGTAGTTGCAGGCGCTTGAGCGCTATAGTGAGGTTGTTTTTTACCGTTTGTTCGGACAAGGCTAGCCTACCGGCAATTTCCTTAACCGGTAGTTGCTCCACCCGGCTTAGTTTAAATACATTGCGGACATTGTCGGGCATTTTATCAACTTCGGAGCTTAGCCAGTCTTCCAGTTCGGCCTCAATAACTTCATTTTCTGGCGATGGAGACACCATGTGCTCATAATCAGGCAACAGCGTTTCAAAATGAGCTAATTTTTTATTACCAGCCAGGTAAAAATCAATGGTTTTATTTTTGGCGGCTTTAAATAAATAGGGTGAAAGTGTGTCGTCGATAGCTACTGCGTAACGGTTATGCCAAAGGGAAATAAAAATATCCTGCACAGCTTCTTCCGAGGCTTCGAGCGAATTGGTTTTGGAGAGAATATATCGAAAAAGGGCTTTATCGTACCGCTGCATCAGCGCCAGCAGGGCCTGTTCATCATCATCCTGAAGCCGGGTCAGTAAATCAGTATCCGAAATAAACCTGCCACGCATCATGCCGCAAACTTATATCAGCACCTTTAACTCAATGTTAGCTTAGCATAAAATATCACGATTTTTGAACTAGGGTAGTTGGGGTCCGGTATACCAGCCAGACATACGGGAGAAATAAAAAGGATGTCATTTCGACGAGGAACGAGGAGAAATCTTCTGCGACTTGCAATTGCGACTTTACATGGTGTAGAAGATTTCTCTTTCGCACAACGCTCATCCTTACCCATGCTCTATCGAAATGACAACTTTTTTAATAGAATACAATATTTGGGGACATCTGTAGTATGTCCCCAAACAAAAAGCCCCTTCAATTGAAGGGGCTTTTTGTTTGTTAATTTTAATTAGCCGGTACCGTTATGGTTTTACGCGTAATGGGGTAGGCGCTGAAATAGCCTAGTGCACCACCGGTAATGTTACTGGTTGGGTTGGATGGGGCCGCGCTGTTGCCGCTACCTGTGGAGTTGGAGTTTAAACTAAAAAAGTATTTGTAAACCGCGGCATCAATACATTCCATCTCTATCATGAGCTGTTTGCCAGTCCTGATCTCGCGCGCGGGATCGTCATTATCATTACTAAAGTTAAGCCGGCTGTTTACGGTTTGCCCGTTGGTAAATTCATCGTCATCTACAAATAAGCTTTTTTCTTTTCTGCCGTCAATGTATTCAATAAAGCGGTAATAGTTTTGCTCATTGGCCGGGTCCTGATACTTCACGGTAGCTACCCGCAGTTTGGTTTTATCTTTATTGGTGCCAAACTCATCATCAACCACATAAATACTGTCCAGCTTAACAACCTGGGGCATGGTGCTGGTTGAGGTATAGGTTTTATCATTCAGCTTAACGGTTAAATGATAAGTGTGTCCCGGTACGCCAATAAGGGTGCTATTCTGGTAAACGCCAGCAGCAGTTGGATCAAAATTATAAACCGTGCCATCCACATCAACAGTAACCTGCGCACCACTGATGCCGGTAAAAGAAGTTTCGTCGTAAAAATTTTGCGACTGGCTTATAGATACCTTGGCGCCACCGGCTTCATTGCTCACGGTACCTTCTATCACTGTTTGGGGGCCACTGTTATTAAGCTTAAGGTTGATAACTTTATCGCAAGAGCTCAACAATCCCAGCAGGATCATCAATATGGCCGAAAAACGTATGGTATGCATGTGTTAAAATTTAAAGTTATAAGTAACAGATGGCACATAGGTAAATAAAGTAGTGCGTACGGCCTCTGTTTTGTTAGGATCTGTTTTGTTATCTCTGAAATATATACGGTAAGCATTGCGGTTACCATAAGCGTTATACAAACTAAAGTTGATCTCCGAGCTGTATTTTTTGGTTTTCTTGAGTTGTTTGGTTGCCCCCAAATCAAGCCGGTTATAAGTTGGAAGCCTCGAAGCGTTACGATTGGTATAGTAATAATAGGTTGCCCCATCTACCAGGTATTTGCCGCTTGGGTAGGTAACAGCATCGCCGGTATAGAGCACGAAATTGGCAGATAATGTCCACTTTTCATTCAGCTTATAAATACCCACTATGGCCAGGTCATGTGTACGGTCCTGGCGAGCATTATACCATTGATTATTATTGATACCATCAATCAGGCGTTCCGATTTAGATAGCGTATAACTTATCCAGCCGGTTAAACGGCCTGTCTTTTTTCGCAGTAAAAACTCAGCGCCGTAAGCACGCCCCTTGCCATACAATAATTGCGTTTCAATAGGCTGATTGGTGAAAATGTTGGCATCGTTACGATAATCCAGCTGGTTTTGCAGCTTTTTATAATAGGTTTCAAAGGTAAACTCATATTTATGCTCGGCCAGGTCGCGGTAGTACCCTACAGAAAATTGATCGGCCAGTTCTGGCTTGATCAAATTGGTACTGGCTATCCATTTATCAGTTGGCGAACCCGCTGTTGAGTTGCTGACCAAGTGCAGGTTTTGCGCGTTACGGGCATAAGAAGCCTTTATGGAGCTGATATCATTGAGCTGAAAAGCTGCGGCAACTCGGGGCTCCAGATTTAAATAGGTTTTAACTATCTGACCAGAGTTGTAATGCTTTGAGCCGGTTATCCCGCCATCAGCATCCACATCATAGTAAGTACCGGGGCCTATAATAGAAAAAGCGGAGACGCGCAAACCATAGGTAAGCGTAAAACGATCAGTTGCTTTCCAGGTATCGCTTACATAAGCCGCATTATCCCAGGCATAACGGGTTTCCAATTTTTGAGATATAAAACCTGAGTTACCTGTGGCTGATATTTCGCCAGGCTTAATGGTATGATAAACGCTGTTGACGCCAAAACTTAAGGAATGATCAGAACCGATATCATATTGCATATCCTCTTTAAAATTCCAGTCTTTGATGCGCGATGTAATGCCATAGGTATTTACATCCTGTTTTACTTTAATCTCATAATCGTAATTACTGTAGATGAAAGAGGTATTAGAGAAAAAGCGGTTATTAAAAATGTGGTTCCAACGCAGGGTTGCGGTGGTATTGCCCCAGTTGATGCCGTTCACGTTATTAGCCGAAAGTACATCCTTGCCCAAGTATCCCGAAATATAAATCCTGTCCTTATCGCCTAAAACCAGGTTAGCCTTGGCATTAATATCATAAAAGTAAAGCTTACTGTTTTTGACTACAGTATCTTTTGACAGTTTCAAAAATGCATCGGCATAAGTACGCCGGGCAGATATCAGGAAGGATGATTTCCCCTTTTGGATGGGACCTTCGATATTCAAACGGGCAGCTATCATACCTACCCCGCCGCTTACACCAAACTTTTGGTTGTTACCATCATTCATCTTCACATCTATTACCGATGACAGCCTGCCACCGTATTGCGCGGGCATATCGCCTTTATAAATACTTACGTTTTTAATAGCATCGGAATTAAAGGTGGAGAAGAAACCCAAAAGGTGGTAGGCATTGTATACCGTAGCTTCGTCCAGCATCAGCAGGTTCTGGTCGGTAGCGCCGCCACGCACATAAAAACCACCGCTGCCCTCCCCTGCCGATTTAATACCGGGGAACAGCTGTATGGTTTTCATCACATCGTGCTCCCCCAGCAATACAGGTACATCATTTATTTCCTTGATGTTCAATTTTTCGACACCCATTTGCGGGCTTTTTAAATCGCGGGCGCCTTTTTGCGTAGCGGTTATGGTTACGGTTTGCAGCTCCTGCGCATTATCCTCCATGGTAATATTCAACCTTTGATCGCTTGTTAGCGAAACCGGTACAATCAGGCTTTTCTGCCCTATCGCGCTGATCAGTAACTGATGGTCACCGGCCGGCAGTGTGATCGAGTAAAATCCATACCCATTGGTTGAAGTTCCCTGCGCGCCATCTACCAGCCGTATACTGGCTCCTATTATCGTTTCCCCAGACTGTTTTGATGTCACTGTTCCGCTGATGGTGAACTTTTCTGCTGCCGGTTTTGCCGCCGGTTCGGCGACCGGCTTTTTTAGCTTTGTCGCATCATAGCGGATCAGTATATCCTGATCCAATTGGGAATAGCTATAAGGATAATTGGCCAGTGCAGCATCAAGTACTTGTTTCAGGCTTTGCTCCTTTGCATTAATGGTTAATTTAATGTTACTGGCAGCTACGGATTCATTGTAGGTGAAGCGCACACCAGTAGCAGCGGTTATCTTATCAAGAGCTTGCCGTAACGGTACATTATTTAACTTGATAGTGATGGTTTTATCAAGCGGCGACTGGGCAAAAGCCCGCAAGTTGCCAAACATCAAGATAAGGGTTATACAAAGAAATACGCTTAAAAATTGGGGTAGTTTCATTAAAGGATAAATCGGGTTAGAGAACCGTAGAGGTCCGGTTTTTTTCATAACTTTAAAAGGTTTAAGCTAACCAGTCATTAGTTTCGAAGGCCATGACTGATCAAGGTTTTAAATACAAGCCCGGTTCTGTTTCCCTGAGCCGGGCTTTTTTTTCATAGGTGTGTAGGGGGCAAAATTTTAAGATGTCATAGTTGCAGGTTTCTGAAATGATAGGGGTAAATAAATCATATTTGTATTAAGGGTGAAGCAGGTAAGTTCCGTTTTGTTTTTCCCAGCGTAGCTCCATAACCTTACCGAGCTTATCAAGCGTATGGTTAATTGGATTGGTGGTTTGCAAACGACCATAAAAGGTTTTTGATGTTAAACCAGGCGACAGGGTTATGTGGGTACCATATTGAACTTCGAGGTCATGAATAACTTCGGCCAGGGATGCTCCGTTGAAATCAAAGATTCCTTTACGCCGGTCAAGAAATTTTGCGGCGTTAGGATAGTTTTCCTTAATCAGGCTAGCAGTTGTCTTTTGATACACTGTTCTTTGATTGGCTGTTAACATTTCAGTAGTAGTACCTGTTTTTGCAGATACGCCTACTTTACCACTAACCACAGTTACATCGATAGATTTAGCGTGCGCATAAGCCTGAATATCAAAACTAGTACCTAATACCACCGTTTTTACAGCACCGGATTGTATAACAAAAGGATGATCGGTATCATGCTTAACTTCAAAATAGGCTTCGCCTTCAATATCTACATTACGCAATGTACCTCTAAACTTTTCTGGATAACTAAGTGTAGTTGCCGGGCTAAGCCAAATATGGGTGCCATCGGGCAGGTATATCTGCCTGTATTCTCCCGGATTGGTAGTCAATGTAAGCTGTTTTACAGGATCAACCAGATTGAGTATAGGAGCCCGGTAAAGCACCGCAGCGCCTACAGCTAAAACAACAGCTGCCGCAGCAGCCAAATTCCGCCACAGCTTATATATTTTTACTTTAGGAGCCTGATTTTCATCTATTTTGGAGTTAATCTGATTTAAAATGCTTTCTTTAATCTGTTCGGCGGAGAAATATTGACTATCTGAAATCAGGAGTTCTTCATCATTAAAATCGGCATACCATTGCTCAAACCGCAACTTTTCGTCGGGAGTGAGTGTGTCTGTTAGCCATTTATGGCCCAGCTCTTCAGGGTTAAAGCTATTACTATCCATGGTTTAATTGGTATGTTTATACATATAGTCAGGTATGGGGCGCTTTACCCTTAGTGGTAAATGAAAAAAATATAAATTGTAATAAATGTCTTTAATTTTACTCATCACCCTGTATGTCTGTACACCGGGTTGGCCAACGAACATTCTTTATGTCAATTCGCTACTGTACCTTTTCGGCTTTTTACCAATGTGCTTTTCAAATACTCTTGTAAAATGGCTTAAGTTTTCAAAGCCCATCTGATAGCCCACTTCCGATACCGATAGTTTTTCATCGCGTAAAAGCCTTGCAGCTTCTTTCATTCGCAGGTGCTGATAGTAGTCATAAATCCCCATTCCGAAAACTTGCGTGAAGAGTTTGCGCATTTTCAATTCATTCATTCCTGCAATTTGTTTCAACTCCACAATGGTACTTGGTTTGTTCAATGACGAGATTATTTTATCGCGCACTTTGTAAACGGCCTTTATATCTTTTTCGTTTAGTTTTTGGTGAACAGCTTTTTCACGTTTACCCAAACTTTGAAAAAAATAAAACAGTAATTCCATTGCTTTCAATTTGTAATGATAGCTTTTGAGTATGCCTGGCTCTTCCTTTTTAGCAATGTCATTCACGGTGCGCAAAATGTCGTCGGTCATAATTTCTTCAATCAAAAAATTATTGTCGTTGTCAAACAGAAATTGAAAATCCGAAATATCATTTCCTAAAAAACTTTTCAGATAATCAGCACTGATAACCACAGCAGCAATTTTTATATGCGCATTTTTTTTGAAAAGACTTTGGTGCGAGTGTGTAAATGGAAACACGTGCACGTATGCCATTTCTTTTTGCGTTTTAGGCCTTCTTTTCCCGCTTGTTTGTTCATCGTGATCAAACATGTTGACGAAGAAAAAACAGATGCTGTTTTTAATAAACCTGGGGGCAGTTGTTTGGCGTGTGAAGGTTTTCTTTACCACATAAGAAGCAATGAACATAGCTAATTCGGGCAAAAAATCGAAGCCTTTTTGATAGTGTACCTCCAGATTTTGCACCGTCTTTTCCCCAATATCGTAGCCGATTTTATTTATAAATTGAATAAGGCTTTGTGTATCATTTGCTTCTAACATAATTTTTACGACTATTTTTATTACTCATATAGTTATTTTGACCGTAAAAATACATATAGTTTTGCTTCAGAAACACGAAAATTTAAAAGTGATGAAAAACCAAGTTTTAATATCAGGAGCAAGTATTGCCGGATTAACATTAGCATATTGGCTAAACCGGTATGGCTACCAGGTAACCCTAATTGAAATTACAAAAGGACTAAGAAGAGGCGGTTCACCCATTGACGTAAGAGGCGATGCCTTAAACGTGGCCGAAAAAATGGGCATATTGGGAAAAATTAAAGCGAAGGAACTTATACATACTGATGAAATTGTAAACGCCAAAAACGAAACGCTGGTTAATTTTGCTATAAATGCCCAAGCCGAATACCACGGTGATATTGAAATTCACCGGGATGACCTGGTAGATATACTTTTTGAAAATATCCCGGCAAATGAAGTTGAATTTCTTTTTGAAAGCAGGATTGAAAAATTGATCCAGCACGAAGACAAAGTTGAAGTAACCTTAAAAGGTGCCGGGAGCAGGAATTTTGACTTTGTTTTTGGCGCAGACGGAACGCACTCTACCGTAAGAAAACTTGTTTTCGGTGATGAAGAAAATTATTCCAAATTCTTCGGAGCTTACTTTGCCTTTGTTGAAGCCCCAAATATAAAACCTAATAAGCCAAATTCAGGAGTACTTTACCAGGAACCGGGCAAAATGGCGGCGCTTTATCCGTTTAAGAAAACAGTGAACGCGCTGCTTGTTTTCAGGTCGCCTAAGCTAGATTGGGATTATAGGAACGATGAGCAACACAAACAAATTTTGAAAGACAATTTTAAAAACAACTCCTGGAAAATACCTGAAATTTTAGATACGATGCTTCATTCCGATAATTTATATTTTGATGAAGTTTGCCAGATTCACATGCCAACCTGGTCAAAAGGGCGTGTTGCCGTGGTTGGCGATGCAGCGCATACAACGAGCTTCCCTACAGGAATGGGTACAAGTTTGGCAATGCAGGGCGCAAGCATTTTAGCGCAGGAACTTCAGGCATCAAAAGGAGATTACAAATCAGCATTTTCAAAATATTATGAGTCGTACAAGCCATTTGTGGAAAGCATTCAGGCAAGAATTGTACGTGGGTTAAACTTTTCAGTTCCCGAAACAGAAGAAGGCATTCAGGAAACCATTAAACGGTTTAAGCAAGAGGCAATTGACGAACCAACTCAAGAGATACATTAGGGAAACAAATACGGTCTTTGCTTTTTTGTAAAAACAAAGACCGTAAATAGTTGTCTTTTAGCATTTAAAACTCATCGTAAGACAACTATGTGTGATAAAATGAAAATTATTTATCTATCAGGTAAATCAGCAAAGGAATGGTGATATTTAATGTTTGTCTGAGTGTACTTAAAGCCTTGGTCATATGTGCCTCTACCGTTTTTTCGGCAATGTTGAGTTCGGCAGCAATTTCGGCGTTTGTTTTATTCTGTTCACGACTCAATAAAAAAACTATCCGGCACTTTTCGGGTAAGCGGCTGATGCTTTGTTCGAGCTGTACACGGAGCTCTTTTTCTGATAACCATTGACTGGTACTATCCAGCTCACGCGGCGCATGAATGGTTAGGTGATCTATATGCTGCTTTTTACGAAACTGCTTATCCAGATGATTGATGATACGATACTTAACGGCAACCGACAAATAGGTATTCAAACTATGCGTAAGTTCGATGGTTAACCGTCGTTGCCAAAGGCTCAAAAAAACTTCCTGTACTACTTCTTCGGCTTCATGCTCATCATTTAGCCTGTGCATAGCTACTGTGAACAGTTTATCCCAATAACGATTATATAGTTCGGTAAAGGCTACCCGGTCATCCTTACGGATCAATTCCAATAACTGGCTATCTGTTGCTGTTTGGTAGCGCTCCATATAAGAGTATGACAATCAATTGCCGTATTCGTTACACAGCAAGTACGCAAGTTTACAAGAAAATCATCTAATCATACTATACGCAAGGGATGCTTTGTTAAGTATTTGAGCCTTTTTACTTTAAAACAACAGGTAAACACAATAAACGCCAACCAGCCTATTGGGGCTATTTACCTTTTAATTGCACCATTACCCTGATGGTCTTCAAAATTATCCCCATATCACTATTAAAGTTGATATTGTTGAGATAAATGAGGTCATAACGAATGCGGCTATGCATTTGATCCAAGTTTTCGGCATAGCCGTAAGATACTTGCCCTATAGAAGTAAGACCGGGTTTAATACGTAACAGCTTTCTATAGCTGGGCGATTTTTCAATGAGTTGTTCAATAAAATGCTGTCTTTCGGGTCTAGGTCCTACTACAGACATTTCACCTTTAAGTACATTCCAGAACTGAGGTAGTTCATCCAGTCTTGATTTCCTTAATATCCTTCCCCATCCAGTTATACGAGGATCCCGGTCACTTGATAATTGCGGACCTGCTTTCTCGGCATTTATATACATGCTTCTGAACTTGTATATGGTAAATGGTTTATGATTCTTGCCTATCCTTTCTTGTTTATAAAAAGCAGGGCCTTTTGATGTCATTCTAGTAATTAACATCAACAAAAGGAATACCGGAAGCCCAACAATCATTACACTTAATGAAAACACGATATCGAAACTCCGCTTAAAAAATATTACTTTAAAACTCAGTTCAGGGTTTGCTGAAAGCTGAATAACCGGAAGGTTTTCATAATTAACAATACTAGCATAGTTGTTATTTAGTATCAAATCTGACACTAATTTTATTTTAACAGCATTTTGCTCCCCAAAATCAACTAGCTTTTGCAATAATAATGGGTGCAGATATTTATAGCATACAAATACCTCATCCGGACTTTTACTAACCAGTTTCTCCATCAAAGCCTGTTCAGGAAAATCCTTTATCATATCCTCCGAAATAAAATCGGTAAAGTAATAACCATATTCTGGGTGCTTAGAGAATGACCTGATCAGTCGATTAGCGATATCTTGATCCCCTATAACAAGCACATGCCTTCTGTTGTATCCTTTTTTCCGAATATAATCCAGGATAAAGAATATAATTGATCGCTGTATAATGATAAAGAAGAAGAACAGGGAATAAGTAAAGAACATTTCCCACCGACTAACTTCGTACAGCCTGAAAAAATAAATAACACCAAGTACTACAAGCAAATGGTAAAGTAAGGACGATAGAAACCGGTTAAGATTATCCTTTAATACCAACGGTCTGGAAATAGTATAATTTTTGGTAATGGTTGAAACAGACACCCATACTAAATTAACCAGTAGTACAAAATTTACAGATTGTATCTCGGATGAGTAGTATTTAAACACCAATGAATGGGCGCATTGCAAAGCAATATTTAATACTATTAAATCACTTATAAAAGTAACGGGCTGAAGAAATTTCGAGTATCGTATTGACATAGATTTAGTTTTGCAAATATAGCACTTTATATGTTATATTATTTACATAACGATAAAGTTTGTATTTTAATACCAATACGTTGATTAAGTGTATAACGCTACAAAGGCGTTTAAGTTTTAGAATTTTATTTTATTACAATAGAAAATATCGAAATAAGGGTTATTTGTTATCTATTTTGCTATTTATGAAGGTCAAAAACTCACTTTTAAAACGCGCAGTTGAAAAACCGGCAGCATGATCTGCAATTTTTTTATAATTAAATAATGATAAATTAATATCAAACCACTCAACTGCGTCTTTAATAGAAGAAGCTGTTTGATCTTTAAAAAAGATCCCGGTTTCATTTTCAACAACGCTTTCAAGGGCACCGCCTTTTTTATAAGCAATAACCGGCGTACCACAAGCTTGAGCTTCTACCGGCAAAATTCCAAAGTCTTCTTCAGCAGCAAAAACAAAAGCTCTTGCTTCTGAGAGATATTTCTTTAACATATCAAACGGTTGATAGCCCAGTAAAGTAACGTTAGATTTTGCCAATTTACTCACTTTTTTAAAATCGGGACCATCACCAATTACATACAGTTTTTTGTCAGGCATTTGGGCAAATGCTTCCACAATTAAATCGATCTTTTTATATGGGACAAATCTTGAACATGTTACATAATAATCTTTCTTTTCATATACAGGCAAAAACTCTTCTGTAGATACATTAGGGTATATAACCGTACTTTCCCGATTGTACACTTTCTTTATACGTTTACCTATATATTTTGAGTTGGCGATAAAATGATCAACTCTGTTGGTGCTTATAATATCCCATTGCCTGATACGATGCAACAGATATTTGGCTATAAATCCTTTTAGACCTTTGTTTAAGCCCGTTTCTTTAAGATATTGATGATGTAAATCCCAGGCATACCTGATTGGCGAGTGGCAATAGCAAATATGTACCTGGTTTGAATTTGTTAAAACCCCTTTTGCAACAGCGTGGGATGAGGATATGATCAGATCATAATCAGATAAATCAAACTGTTCAATAGCCAATGGAAAAAGTGGCAGATATGAGCGGTATTTAGATTTTGCGAATGGTAGATTTTGGATAAAGGAGGTAGTAACTTTATGATCGGCCAGATTTAAAGCTTTTACCGTCTCGTTACGTGCTACAAGGGTATAAATATCAGCTTGAGGGTAAAGAGAAGCTATTTCTTTAAAAACATTTTCAGAGCCACCTATAACGGTGAGCCATTCGTGTACTAATGCAACTTTCAATTGTTATGTGTTTTAAAACGCTATTGAATCAATTATTTGTTTAGCGGAGTCTTTCCAACTAAATCTATTTATATTTTGCCTCCCTCTTGATATAAGATTATTACGTAATGCTCTGTCCTGTGCCAACAAATTGATGCTTTTTGAAATATCCTCAATATTATACGGGTCTACATATAAACTGGCATCACCACAAATCTCTTTCAAGCTATCAATATCAGAAACGATTGTAGGACAACCGTACGCCATCGCTTCTAATGGAGGAATGCCAAATCCTTCGTATAAGCTTGGATATACAAACATCAACGCATTTGAATATAATCCAGCTAATTCAGTATCATTCACTCTACCTAAAAAAACAATATCATCTTGTTTTTTGAAATTTTCATTACCCGTATTATTGAAAATAGCGTTAACATCGCCAACAATAATAAGTTTGAAATCTTTTTGTAATATTAAATTAAATGCCGCAATCAGATTGGTGATATTTTTCCTTTTATCTATTGAACCAACTATCAGCACGTATCGGCCATAGTCAATTTCGTGCTTAGAAACTTCGGGAAGATCAGATACACTGTTATAAATTACCTTTATCTTTTCCGGATCAACATTAATATACTTTATAATTTCACTTTTTGAAAAATGGCTAACTGTAAATATCAGTTTTGCTTTTTTACTAATTTGGGGTATTAAAAATTTATAGTAACTAACGAATTTTTTGCTAAACCAAGCCGGATTCACAAAAAATGCTACATCGTGCAAAGTTATAACCTGATTACTATAAAATAATGGAGCTAAATTACATAAGTTAATAAGCAGCGGTTTACCTGATTTAATAAGAAACAGAGGTAAATCAACCTGCTCCCACAATACGCCTTTATTACTTCCAATAATCTTTGCCCCTAATTCAATAAATAGTTCTTTATGAATGATATTAGCAGGGGTAACAAATACCACTGAAGGCATTATTTGCTTTATTTGTTTAGCTATCTCAACCGCAAAACGCTGTACACCTGTTAGTTTTTGGGTCAGAAACCTGGCATTAATCAATATATCCATTTGATTTCATCAATAATAACAACACCAATCCAGGAGATCAATCTAACAATTTCCATAATAATAATTCATAAACAAGCATTCACGAAGACTTAATTGATATTATTTATGTTTAGAAAAAAGGACTTTATAAAGGGAGTTAATGATTTTCTTTACTAAGTTAAATTTACCTTTAAATAATCGTTTAAGAAGGGCATACACAACTCCACCCATCACTATAACTAAGTATCCGCTATACCATTTTTTCGTAAACTTCACCCGGTTAACTATTGAGTAATAATCGGCAATAAATTTATTGTCGTTATTACCTTTTATAATAGAAGAGCCTTCTTTATGGTAAACCACAGCCAGAGGTTGAAAACCTAATCTAAACCCAAACTGCCCGGCGGTTAATCCCCAATCCATCTCCTCAAAGTATAAAAAATACTCTTCGTTCATTAAACCTACAGTGTCTATGAACTGTTTGCTAATAAACATAGAAGCACCCACCACATAGTTATTGCTATCAAAAATAAATTCATCGTACTGCCCTAAGTCAACTTCATGATCACCTACATGATAAGTACTTCCCAGCCATTTATTATACAGGCCCGCAATAGCCTGTATCCTATCTTTCTGATAGTAATACATGAGCTTGCTTCCTACAATATATTTACGGTCATGATTATCAAAAAAGCGTTTCAGATTTTCCATGCAGCTGCGCTCTACAACGGTATCATTATTAAGTATCCATATAAAACTATCCAGACCTGCAGTTTTATGGATATGTTTTAGCGCAATATTATTTGCAGCGGCAAATCCACGATTCTCCGCCTTGATCAATACTACCTGTTCCTCGAAACCTGTAGTCCTTTCTAAAAATTCTGTTTCATATATATAAACATGAGGTATTGGTTTATCTATTAGTGGATAAACCAATTCAACATAAGATGTATCTACTTCAAAACTTTTGTTATTTAGCCACTTTACCAGATTTACACTAGATTCTGAATCTGGCGAATTATCAATTAACAAAATCTGACAATTTTTATAGCTACTTTTTAGAACACTTTCACAGCACTCTATAGTATCGTTGTATTTTTTATAGTTAACAACAACAACATAAACTTTATCCATCAACTGGCTATATAATTAACAAATCATTATTTTCATATAGGTAACCTACCTCTAAAACCATCATATTACTTGGCCTGGTTATCATAAAACTCTTTTGTTTTTTCCTGTGCTTTGTAAAAATTATTCATTATCCGAAGGTCTTCAGCATCATCAATTAACAAATAATTATTATAGGGGAAATACGTTAAATAAGAAGCCTCATTTTTAAGTGGCGAGATAAATTTGATACAAGCTATTCCCAACAAACATGCATTATAAAATATGCGACTGTATTTACTATAACATTGTGACATTATAGCTAATATAAAAGCAGATTCAATGGTAAAATAATAGGCAAATCTACCGCTAATTTCGTCTACCTGTGAAAAAAATATAACGACAAAAATGTATGCGATGAACATCATAAATAAATTATGGTGCTGTTTACTATCCCTAACCACTTTATCATAAAATAACCACATGGAAAACAGCATGAAAATATTGGTAAACGCCAGAAAATTAAAATGGATACTATTGGGAAACAATTCGATATATGATAAAAACTTCTCCACTAAAAAGCTTGATGACGATGGGACCAACAAAAAAATTCGACTTATCGTACTTAAAATTTTAAAAGGGATTATAAAGTTAAGTATATATAAAAAAGAGGTTACGAGAATTAAATTCTTTGAGAGACGCAGTTTAAATATGCCATATACAGGTATAAATATTAAAGCACTGTTATGGAAAAGTGTAGCCACTGAACAAATTAAAAGGTATTTAAAGAATGACTTATTTATTTGCGGTATGGCAAACAATAAAGTGTAAAATGCTAAACTTTGTCTTAATATATCAAACTCCCTGAAAATGTTGATTGAATATAAAATCAACATAAACATGTAACGGTAGTCGGGAATATATCGCTTAATAAACCATGTTAAACAAAAAAGATTATATGCAGATATAATTGCTACAAGACCAGGAAATCCTATACCTAGAGTTTTAATGATAAGACAAAGCCATTTATATCCTATCTCAAATGGTGCATCGTAAAATATAGGGGCGTTATCGGGGCCGGATATAACTTGCCCAAGGTTTTCTGTATGATCCATAAAATCATAATATTGAAACCAATCAAGTCCAACTTTATAACGGAGACCGATAAAAATAAAAGCCGCAACAATTGTTACCGGCCAAAGTAATTTTATTACATAATTAACATATTCGTCTTTAAACTTTGATGACTCAAAAAAGGCAAGTATAGCCAAAGGGATAAAAAAAAGAAGATATCCTGTCATAATAAAGCTTCAAATATTTCATCAAATATTTTTTGAGGGTTGTAACTTTCTATAATAGACTGAGCTATGCTGAGATTAATTTGGCTTTTTACCGGAAGCACCCTATCTGAAAAATTTTCATAACTAAGGTATTCATATTTTAGCTTCATAAAGTCGCCTATTTCGGCAGACTTTACAATCGGTATTAATCCGTAACACAAATATTCGATAAGTTTTGTTGGGTTTGCAACCCTGTTTACCACAACATCATCTCTGAGTATAAAGCCGTAATGCGCTTTTTCATAATACTGAGCAAGCTCATTAGGATGAACACTTTTTATTGAAATTTTAGTGGCATCTATATTTAAATTTTTAATTTGTTCATTAAACACTTCCGGTTCGCCTGTTAATATCAAATAATTAATTTTTTCAGATAAATTATTTTTTATAACGTTAAGCATCAATTCAATGTTTTGCCATTTTTGGGTATTGCCGCTATATATAACATTTATCTTTCCGTTATTTTCAATGGTTGTATTATTGTCAACAACCAAATTAGCAGGCACAATATAAAATATCTTGTAAGCTCCATGCCATTTCGGATATTTCTTTTTGTAATAATCGGCCATGCTTTCAGTTACAAATATCATCAATGATATTTTTTTAAAGGCAATCTTTTCTAGAAAGGAATATATACCAGCCCTAAAACCCCGTCCCATGCTAGCCAGTTCTTCTGGCACAACACCATGGACATCTAAAATAGTTTTTTTCCTAAATAACAAAAACCATGGAAATACCCTGATAACATTATATATAGAATGAAAATATATGATATCACTTTTGGCAATGCATCTTAAAAGAAAAAATAAATGAAAAACAGCATTTATATCGTAGCTTTTCACGTTTTCCTGTTGATGAACTGTTTTCTTTTTAAAGAACTTGTGAATTCTTACATTTAAATAGATCCTTTCAAAGTTCATCAAATTATCATCAACGGATTTTACGCGCTGCATCATTCCATCTTTTATGTTTTCTTCATTATAATAAGAGGAAATAATTAAAATCCGAGTTTTCATATGGCTTGAATTAAACTTTCAAGCACTCTGTTTGATGCATTACCGTCACCATAAGGGTTAATTGCTCCAGACATGCTTTTATAATGCGCTTCATCATTTAAAAGCCTTTCTGCTTCGAATATTATAACATCAGGATCGGTACCAACTAAAATCACACAGCCAGCAGTCAAAGCTTCCGGACGCTCTGTAGTATCTCGCATTACCAATACTGGTTTCCCCAAGCTTGGAGCTTCTTCCTGTACGCCACCGCTATCAGTTAATATCAAATAGCTTTTTTTCATAAGATAGACAAATGCAGGATACGAAAGTGGTTCAATTAATTTAATGTTATCTATACCGTTTAATAAAGTATGCACCGGCTCTAAAACATTCGGATTTAAATGAACGGGGTATATTATCTGTACATCTTCATGAGTGGCTATCTTTTTTAAAGCATTACAAATATTAAGAAAACCCTTTCCAAAGTTTTCCCGCCTGTGCCCTGTAACCAAAATAAGCCTTTTAGTGTTGTCAAGAATCGTGTTTAAATAATTGATTTCACTATCTTCATAATTTTCCAGTTTTTGAACAGCATAAAACAACGCATCTATTACCGTATTTCCAGTAATTATAATGGTGTCTTCTTTTATTCCTTCGTTTATCAGGTTTTGCTTCGCTT
This sequence comes from Mucilaginibacter lappiensis, assembly GCF_900155965.1. Lineage (GTDB taxonomy): Bacteria > Bacteroidota > Bacteroidia > Sphingobacteriales > Sphingobacteriaceae > Mucilaginibacter > Mucilaginibacter lappiensis. The sequence continues at coordinate 35,998 of NZ_FTMG01000018.1, read as the reverse complement.
TTGGCGTTGGCGCCAAGTGCAAATCAGCAATTCTTGACGTTAATTGTCGGTTAACTTCTTCCGGAAAAGGGGACAATTTTTCATAGGTTCTTAAACCAGCTTCTATATGACATACTTTAGCGCCACTATAAAAAGCCGCAATAGCAGCAAATGTTGATGTGGTGGTATCACCATGTACATAAACATAGTCAGGTTTAAAATCATCCAACACTGGTTTGAGACCCAATAATATTTCAGATGATATGGTATAAAGATTTTGATTAGGTTTCATCAAGTTCAAATCAAAATCAGGTGTTATTTCAAAGAACTGTAAAACCTGATCAAGCATTTGTCTATGTTGAGCTGTAACACAAACTTTTGTAATAAATTTATCAGAGTTTTGAAACGCTTGTACCAGCGGAGCCATCTTTATTGCTTCCGGACGGGTTCCAAATATAATTAAAACCTTATTCATCATCTTATTTTGATTATTTTATCAAGTTGATTCTTTTCTTTTTTATTTAATAAATGGCCGAGTACTTTAACGTAAATCTGATAAAACGGCCATAATACTTTAATTATAGATTTATTTAAAATAATTAAAGGATAAACGAGAAACCAATACTGAGGAAATTTAGAATATACTGGTGATAACGTTTTATGCAAGTTATTATCGTCAGAAAAAGAATGGTTAGTAGTTTTTATTCTGTATATCCAATTGGGAAAAGATTCAATTAATAGCCTTACCTTAATTAAATTAAATACTCTGTTTGTTTTGGGATTCACATCAAATTCATTAACAATTTGATTAAGATTTTCACCAAAAACTTTACATACGCTAAAGCCGCCACTATTATCGGGTTGTACGCCAACCAATGGCTGTATATGAAAAATATTATATGGTTCGCTTAATGAAGCCGTTAATATAAATGGCCATTGCACCAGGCTAGTACCAAAATATTGATCGAAATTCACACTGCTAACATATTTTGAATTCACTACATTTCCGGATATAAATGTTGAATTATGACTCACTTTATTATAAAATTGGAGATAATCATCTATCAATAATATATCCGATTCGACAATCAATTTATCCTTTTTAATAACCTCCCAATTAAGATATAAAACACCAAAGTCCTTAACCTTATTAATTATATCTAAAATAATCGCAACAGAATTTGGGTAAAGTACGTCATCATCACCAAAAGCAACAACATATTTTCCTTTAGCTTTTGCATAACATTGAGCAATATTCCTATCACTTCCTATGTTTTCAGGATTTGTTATTAAATTAATTTTTAACTCCCTATTCATAAAATCCTCAATAACAGCTTGAGTATTATCTGTAGATGCGTTATCTGATATTATGATTTCAACCTGATCTTTAAAATCGCTTTGCTGATTAAAAAGACTTTCAAGTAATCTTCTTAAATAAACTTCCCGATTATAAGTAGGAATGGCTATTGTTAATAAGAAATTATTCATTGTGCCATGCCCTCTTTTTTGTAATAAATAAATAAATTGTCCAGGGTAGAGCAACAATACAGGTTAAAAAAACATAACTCGTTGTAATTCCTATCAGCCCGAATTTCCGTCCAAAAACAAATGTAGATGCACACACCAATAAGCCCATTGTGATTGACTGTATTAGCATAGGCTCTTTTTTATGACATCGCAAATAAGTTGCAAAAGCATATATAAGCTGATTTGTTATACTGGCTAAACACATGCATACCAGTGGAACAAAAGTCAAAAACCTATCTGCCAAGCTTATATGTAAATATTTGAGCGTTTGTACTACAACTATAAAACATATTGTAATAAGCAAGTTAATACCCGTAGCCTGGAACGCTATTCTGTTAAAATTTACATCCAAAAGGGCGTAATCCCGTTTCGAGATTAGGTTTGACAAAAAAGGAACTTTGGTATTTATCCAGCTCATAGATATAGATAATATACCGGTAAGCGCAGCTATACTCATTCCCATTTGCCCAGCTACAACAGCACCCTCAGTGGCAAATAAAATGGGATTAAACAATTGAAAAATAAAATACCCACTTATCCAGCTTAATGCAATTCGCCATTGGAAAGGGAATATTTCCTTATAATAACTGATTACCCATTCTGACTTAGCCCCCCATATTACCTTTAAATATTTAATACGCCTTGTAAATATAATTTGCACGTAGTTTACACAAATAGCTATTAATGACGCTAATGCAGCTGAGTAAAGTTTCAAACCACAGATAAAAAATATGAACATTAATACGATGTAGACTGTTTTTTGCACCAATCTTATTTTTGACATATCCTTTACATGGCCCAATCCGTCAAAAAAAGCGAGTAAGGGGTCAATAAATAAATTAAGGGAGGTTGTAAGGCAAAGTATAATCCACGCACCCTTCCACTCAATATTTAAACCTTTCCCATAATTAGAGAAAAAGGTAAAACCTGCGTATAATAATGCAAAGAATAGAATAGCTGCAATTATTGCGAACCATTTAACACAAAATATAAGCAATGACGATAATCTGGATTGATAATGAATCTCACCGCTAAGTTCAAAATTATCGGTCCACTTTAAATGAGCTGATTCATAGGCAGTATATTGCGTAATAATACCGCTTAATCCCAGCTCAAAAAAAATCTGAATAGCTAAAATGCTCGAAAAAGTATAATAATAGCCTATTTCATGAGGTGATAAATATCTCGATACAAAGATGATTGAAATTATTCCACCACCCGCCTGTATAACACGAGTTAAAATAGTTAGAGCAACAGCACCGTCAATACCAACCTTGTTCAGTAACTTTTTTATGGTTATAATCACCTTAAATTATGTAAGTTTTAATTACTATAAGCATTGTAATCACAATTGATTTCATTTACGGATAATCCCAATATTAATTCACACTTACATCCATATTTCTCATTCCTCAATTTCCAATATTGGGCATTTGCATAAAACCTACCGTTAAAAACTCATTGCAAATATTATCTTATATTGACTATCTAAAGCGTATAATCTTTTATAAGATCAATCGTTTTCCATTATTTTAGAAATCACTTTTTTAATGAAAAGTATCAGAACAGTGAGAAAAAAACCGGCAATTATTCCTACTGCAAAACCTTTCACCTTACTTACCTTATCAACTGTTAAAGGTAAAACAGGCGAATCAATCAGTTGAATTAATGGGGTTTCCTGCCGTAACGACATCTTTGACAGTTCTAAATTTTTTACAATCTCGCTATAAATAGCTGTGCTTGCCTGTACATCTACTTGTCTTCTTTGTGATGGAACTCTTAATATTTGAAGTGAGGGATTGGCATTGGGCGCTGCATCAATAGCAGAAGCCACCCCGTTAATGGATCTGTTTAAAACATCTTTTACACTATCTGCTTGATACTGTAGCACACGAACACTCTGGTAACTCTTTTTAGTTTTTGTTTGCGAGTAAAATGAGTTCACGTTATCAACAAGTTTCATATTAAACTCGCGCGCAAATAGCTCGTCCTTATTTATCACATCAACTCTGATAATACTTATCTTTTTATCAGGCTTGGATACCGTAAGCAGCCGTTTATTAAACAGGTTAACAATACTTGTAATAATGCTATCCTGAACACGGTTAAAATTACCCGGATTACCATTAAACGAAATATTCCCAACGTGATCATCTTCGATCCATTTTTCACGTAAATGATTAAAATCAATATACCTCTCTATTAATTGTTGCCTTTTACCATTAAAACTGGCTACGCTTAATAATGCTTTTTCGATCATTAAGCGCGATTTGTATAATTCTAAAATATTATCACTTTGAAATATCCCTCCGCCACTATTTCCGCCTAAATCAATACCGGCGATTGATGCTAAGCCAGCGTATTGGTTCAAACCTGCCCCTTTATTGCTTTCGTCTAAAACAAAGGTGCTTGACGCTGTGTAAGATGGTTTATTAATTATCGCGTAACCAAAGCCTAAAGCTCCACCCAAAATACCACCCGCCAATATCACCAACCATTTAGTTTTAAGATATCTGCTTATTGAAACTATTTTGTCTATAAAATCCTTTACCGATATTTCATCAGCTTTACCCTTGCTCATATAAGTTATGAATACTTTTTTTATATTTCGTGGTTATTTATTCAAGCTTAGTATACCCAAAATAATCGCCCCCAACGAGGCCAGTCCTGTAGTAAATCCTAAAATGCTTTGAGCTGTATTATTCTTAGCTTCAGATTTTTTAGGCACATAAATTTCACTACCTGGTTTTACAGATGGGTGGCTATTAAAGAATAAAACTTTGCGAGTGCCTTTTACCGTTCCGTTAGCATAAACAATATAGGCCCCCCGTCTTAAAGCATCGGGGCCATAACCACCGGCATTAGATACAAAGTCATTAAATGATTTTGACCGGTCATATACAACAGCACTTGGGTATAATACCTGACCGTTAACCCGAACTATTTGTTGTTGTTTCGGGATCCTTAAAATATCGCCATCTTCCAATAGCAAGTCGTCTTTTGAACCAGGCGATTTTAAGATTTTAGGAAGATCAATGCCTACAAAATTATTACGCATTACAGTATCTTCATTTCTTGTGGAGTCCTTATAGCTTCTTTTTAAGCGGGATAAGCGATCCATTCTTTCACGGGCTATTTCTAACGTATCGGCTTTGCGCTTGTCTATACCCAGTATAGCAATGTTTTCCCTTTTCAAAGACCCTCCTTCCGGATCAGCCGATGCGGTTAGGCCTCCTGCACGAACAACCAGATCAGAAATCTTTTCATTTTTTGTCTTTATGGTATAAGAACCGGGATACATTACCTCTCCTTCTACTTTAACTGTTTTTTGCTTTTCAAAGCCTGGCAATGTATAAACCGATACTATGTCAAAAGGCTGTAATACAAAATTGCCCTCAGATGGCTTCAATTGCCCATCCACATTGACACTAAAAACCTGTGCAACCGAACTATTTTTTGAATTTGGATCGGCGTCACTTATTCTTCTGGCAACTTCAATACGTTTGGTGCTGGCACCTTCAGCAAAGCCGCCGGCTTTAAATATCAAATCTTCTACCTTCATATTTTCGGAGAAAGCGAATTTGCCAGGTTTCCGTACACTACCGTTAATAACTATCTGATATTTATCGCGTAGGTCAAATATGGATGATATATTAACAATGTCTTCTCGTTGCAAAGAAATATTTACAGTCTTGTTAATAACATCGCGAACATTAAAGCCAATTATCTCGGTGCTATTATCACTCTTTAGCCGAGTAATGGTTCCCCGCTCCATAAAGGCGTCTTCTTTTAAACCAGCTGCATTGGTGATTAACTGGTTTAATGTTAAACCATTCTGCAATTCATAATCACCTGGTTTAAAAACTGCACCTCTTATTACAACCCTGTTCTCAAAACGATCAATAACTGATTCTATGGTATATTTATCACCCCGTAGCGGTATATAGTTTTTATAATCAGCTTCTACAACATCAGTTATTTTACGTTGTTGATCACTAATTTGTGAAACTTTTATACGTGCCGTGTAGGCGCTATCGGTAAAACCACCTGCATAGTTCAAGATATTATCAAGAGTTTCTCCAGGCAAAACCTCAAATAATGCGGGTATTTTTATTTGCCCTACCAGTTGCACCCTTGTACGATAAGTGGGTACACGCACTATATCCTGATCTTGTAATGAAATATTATCCTTCTGACTGCCTTTTACTATAAAATCATATACATCCAGATGCCTGATGATCCTGTTATTTCTGATAACCTCAATTTGGCGCAGACTACCATTATCCGTTGGACCGCCCGACATATATAAAGCATTAAAAACAGTAGCAAGCGAAGGCAAAGTATAAGTACCTGGTTTTTGTACCTGCCCTACTATAATTACTTTAATACTCCTGATATTACCTAACGTTATCTGTACACTGGTGCCGTGACCAATGGCATAATTGCTAGCCGAAAGCCGGCTTTTGATTTGTGCTGTTGCCTGTTCAATGGATTTCCCGCCAACATTTATTACGCCAACATTCGGAATAGTAATATTTCCCTCTGGTGATACCTCCAATTTCCAGTTAACTGATGAATTTCCATAAACATTAACACTTAACTGGTCATCAGGACCGATAATATAATTTACCGGGGTAGCCAGTTTTAAATTGGGCTCAAAAGAACTGTTTTTATTTTTGAACAGGTCGGCTCCAAATATTTTAGGCCTTAGGTTCTCAAACATATCTTTGTTAAGATATGCAGAGTCGAGACTATCGGGCTTGTAATTTAGCTTACGTCCTGCTGTTATACGACCATCCGAATCTTCTGTTGTATCAGCTTGCACCTTCTTTCCGGTTGCTTTGTCACGTATATCCTGTATCCTTGTTTGCAGTTTTTGAATCTGCGCGCTTGACATTCCTCGTGACTGCGCCTGTCTGATTAATTCTGCATCACTTAAACCACTATTCTGAGCTTGTTGTAGTAATTGGATAATTTGTTGGTCTGGTACGTCATCTATATTGACAGACGATAAATTTTGAATATTAATTTGAGCAGAAACATGGTTAATTGCTCCAAAACAAAACACTACAACAAACAGAAATATGAGGAAATTAGTTTTAATCATTTTTGAAAAATATCGGAATCCAGAATCTTGCAATAAATTGATTTAGATTTTTGCAAAGGTAAACCAATTTATTATTGAAGACGATTGTAAAATTTTATATTATTTAATGTTCACTTATCATTTCGTTAACCACTTATTTAAGCAGACATATCCTGAAAAGAATAACCGGTATATTAATTTTTAAGCCTTTCCCGGAATTTGTTGTCGAATTTTTTCAATTATAGCGGTTGACGAGTAACCTTTCACAAAATCAATGGTTTTTACCTCGCCACCATTAGCCAGTACTTCTTTGCTTCCTACAATATTCTCTACAGAATAGTCGGCTCCTTTTACCAATATATCGGGTAATAAAGTGCTGATGAGATTAAGCGGAGTGTCTTCGTCAAAAAGTACAACAGCATCAACAAAAAACAGAGCCGCCAATATTGCAGCTCGATTATTTTGATCATTAACAGGCCGGTTTTCTCCTTTAAGGCGTCTTACCGAGCTATCTGCATTCAAGCCAATGATGAGTTTTTCGCCAAGTTCGGCGGCTTTAGCCAGATAGGTAATATGACCTATATGCAGGAGATCAAATACGCCATTGGTAAAAACAACCTTTTGGCCCAATCTTTGCCAACTTTGCACTTGAGTTTTAAGTAAAGAGATATTGGTTATTTTTCCTACCAGCGTTTTTTCGAGGTCAATTCTCATCTATTATTTCTTGTTGCGCGTGTATGACTGATATATTATTCAAACAAGTTATCAACTGACTGACAAAGTATATGCCCTATCAATATGTGCATTTCTTGTATGCGGGCGGTTACATTTGATGGAACAACGATATTCAAATCACATATACCGTTCATTTTGCCTCCATCTCGACCCGATAATCCCAGGGTTTTGCAATTAAGCTTTGTGGCTGTTTCAAAAGCGTTAAGTATACCCTGGCTATTACCGCTGGTTGAAATGCCAATAAACAAATCGCCCCCATGTGCAAAAGCCTCTACTTGGCGTGAAAACACGTGATCGTAGCCATAATCATTGGCTATTGCCGTAAGTGCCGATGTATCAACAGTTAAGGCAATACCTGGCAGGGCCCTTCGTTCTTTAACAAATCTTCCACTCAACTCAGCTGCAATATGTTGGGCGTCGGCAGCACTGCCACCGTTACCTGCAAGTAAAACCTTGTTACCACTCTTAATAGTATCTGATATCATTTTACAGGCTTGTTCAATACTACCCGTAAGTTTATCTATTACTAATTGCGTTGTATTTTGATGATCCTGTAATGCTTCTAAAATCATTATGGTTTATATTGGTTGGCAATATTGTACTTTATACAACTTTTTGTCTTTTCTTTTGTTGTTTGTTTTTTCACAAAGTTGAGTTTTTCATATCCTGAATGATCTCATCAATGGTTGTAGTGGCGCTACCTACCTGTCGTATAACTATGGCAGCAGCATGGTTAGCAAGTTCGCCTGCCTCTTCAATAGTCAAACCAGCGGCAATAAAGTAAGCCATGGTAGCTAAAACAGTATCTCCGGCACCGGTTACATCAAATACCTCCGTGGCTTTTACTGGCAATAATTTGTATCCCGACTCACTTAATATCAGCATACCCTCCTCTGAAAGTGTTACTACCAGATAAACTGCTCCAGTTTGTTTAAAAATAATTTTTGCCGCATGCTGCAGGCTTTCTAAGGAATCTACCTTTTCCAATTGGGCAGCCTCTGCCAGTTCCTTACGATTTGGCTTGATGATATATGCCCCTTTGTATTTCTCGTAATTTAATCCCTTAGGATCAATAATCACTCTTTTATTATAACGCGTGGCCTCCTGAATTAATTTTTGAGTGAATGATGAGGAAAATAAACCTTTATTATAGTCTGATAACACCACAATATCCGCTTTTTCTAAATAGTTAACCAGCTCTTTAAGCAACTTATCAGCAATAGCTTCTGACACCGGATCTGTAATTTCACGATCTATCCGTACCAATTGGTGGCTACCTGCAAGTACCCGTGTTTTAACTGTAGTAGGCCGGGATTCATCTTTAATTATGGTATGGGTTTGCACCCCTTCATTAGAAAGTATCTCTATCAATTGAACGCCAGCGGTGTCATTCCCTATCACACCAGCAACAGTCACCTGCGCCCCTAAGGCTACCAGGTTTTGCACAACGTTACCGGCACCTCCCAAAGTAATCGACTCATTTTTCACATTAACAATAGGCACCGGTGCTTCTGGTGATAACCGGGATGCACTGCCAGTAATATAATGATCAATCATGAGGTCGCCGATAACAAGTATATTGGGTTTACGGGTAGATGACTGTATAGAATGTATCTTGTTCATCATTTATTTAAAACTCACAGATCATTAACTGTTAATAACCATTTATTACAGTTTGTTTTAATAATGTAGTATTATTAAAAGTTTAAAAAATTTCGCAAAGATAATTTTTTAAGGCTATTTTTTTAAGTTAATAATATTTTGGGCAATCTTTCATATCAATTTCTAAACTATGTTAGTTACAATACGCAACCTAAACACAAAATATAACATTCCCTTTTCCAATAAATTCACCTTATTAGTTATTCAAAGTAATAGGTAAGATTAAGTCTTGCATGTAAGTTAAAGCTATTTCCATGGTTATATTGATAATTTAAAGAGTAAACAGGCGTTACTTCGGCCGAAACCAAATACCTCTTCAATTTTATATTAGTATAAAAAGTACTGTTTATATCTACCCAATGCGAGCTAAAATCACCGGTACCACTAAAAGCATTATAATACAGATCATTATTATGAACCTGTCGCTCCAGTGTTAAACCAAAGGAATTCATACCTTTTAAATAACTGATATCAAACATAAAGCTGTTCCCACCCGGTCCTATGCCAGCACCAATATACCTTCCATCATTAGTATATCCATCACGAGGACTCTGAGAATGTGTGTACCAGGAAGGTTCATCCCTTAACAGAAACGTAGATGGCCGCTGCAAGCGAGTTAATTCGGCTTTTACTTGTATATAACTATCTTTAGAAAGCTCGAATAACTTACGGCCACCTAAGGTAGTCGCAGCCGAATGATCAGGCTCCTGCAAAAAATCGTTAATGCTACCTGTTCTGTCATTTCTTGCCCATTCAAAGTAAAGCTCGGCGTTATAAAGAGGCAATAACTGGCGTATATTAAGCGCGAAGGCAAAATCCTGACCATCGCCATTGGTACTATTAGAAGCGTCGTTAGCTTTGAGCGACGAGCCCGTAATTACAGGAAATAATTTCCGAAAAATATTCCTATTATGATAAAGTGAATCCTTGTCCAGATAATCATATCCTGTGAGTCCTAGATATAAGCCTTTTAACCATTTAGGTTGCCAGTTAACCGTATAAGCCGATATATAACGAGTAACCACTGGCTTAGGGCTAAATAAACCTTTACGATTCACTATTCTGTTTGTATCAATTGGAAGATAGCCTGATTGTTTTAAGTTACCTCCTATTATCTGCCATTCAAATGAGCCTATTATAGTTTTAATGGGCCTAACTGAATTAAATGTCCAGTGCAAAAAACCCGGTGCAGAATTACTCATCATGATGGAATTTTGAACACCAGGCCCCCACCATATATTTTCCGTTGAAACACCTGCTTCTATATTTTTAAAGTTGACCGTTATTTTTGATTGTCCCGGATATAAATGCTGTAGCGATTTTTGACCGAATCTTTCAGGGGCATCAATACCATTTATGTTGAAATAATACGAACCTATAAGTCGTGTGTTGGTACTATTGACCTGTACATCGGCAAAAGTGTCAAATCTTTTGTTTTGCGCATATACAAACTCTGGTTTCACCTGCACTGTAAATATGCCCGCTTTTAATAAAAATCCTCCGCTAACTCTGGTCTGATACCCGGCGGCAGGATATAAGGAAGAGTTATTATAGCCATAAGGTCTTTTAACATTATAATCATTTAACCAGTTAAATGGTAATATTTGAATACCAGACGGCTTTCCCATAAACTGAAAATGACCGTATGTCTTGCTGGCTAAAAGTTGTTTAAAAGATGAGTCGATATCATGCCATTCATCATTTACAGGCCTTACAGTAAAAGATGAAGTATTATCACTTTTGCCCAATAACTGGTTTCGCCTGGCAATATCCTCCGCGTAGCTCCCTACCTGTATAGTTTGTGAAAAGGCTTTTATACCTAAAAATATTAGTACAACGGCTAGTAATAAATTTTTCTTCATAATTATTGATAAGGACGTAGTAATTCATCTAAACATAACAAGCAATCCATTTTTCTTGATAAAAATTATCTCTAAAATGCCTTGGCCTAGATTTGGTGATAAAGTTTAAAGTATTTGCCGATAAAACGCCACTATTGGAACAAAATTACATTAAAGTGTTACAAAAAATAAAAAGATACAAATGCTAACACCTTATTGTTGCTAAATTAACAATAAGGTGTTAGCATTTAAAAGCGTAGCCATCTGGAGACTATATCAGAAAGCCTCGTATTTGAGATCGATGTTTACAATAAATTATTTCTACTGATATTATTTTTCGTTGCAGGCAACCAAAGGTCATTTTCACAACGTATTGGAGTTATAAAGGATTATTATTAACCATTTTTAACCAGTACAATGAATTTACTTAAAAATCTACCCCTCGCAATTGCCGGCATTGCTGTGATGTTTGCCAGCTCATCATGCTCAAAAAACAACAATAATACAAACACACCAGATCAGCCTGCTCCGGCTAATGCAGTTAAATTATCAGCAAACGCAAAATTTGGTAATGTCCTTACCGACTCCAAAGGAAAAACACTTTACTTTTTTGCCATTGATGCCAACGGCAGTTCAGGCTGCAATGGTGGATGTTCTGTAGTTTGGCCCACTTTTTATCAGGCAAATCTCACTTTGGACAATGGTTTAGATACCAAAGATTTTGGTACCATAACCCGCACCGATGGGTCAAAACAAACCACTTACAAAGGCTGGCCGCTTTATTATTATCAGAATGATACTAATGCAGGTGATGTTAATGGTGATAAAATAGGCAGCACCTGGTTTGTTGCCAAACCTGACTATACCGTTATGGTAAGTAACAACCAGTTAACCGGCAATGATGGTGTTAAATATAACAGTGATCTTAAAGCAGGTGATGGCATAACTCAATACATTGTTGATGATCGTGGTCAAACGCTATACTCATTCAGCCATGATAAGTTCAAAACCAACAACTTTACAAACTCCACTTTCAGCAATAATAAGGTTTGGCCTATTGATACCATTAAAACAGTTTTGAATGTACCTTCTGTTTTGGATAAAACCCAGTTTCAAACCATAACCGTATTTGGAAAAACACAATTGGTTTATAAAGGCTGGCCATTATATTACTTCGGTGCTGACAACAACCAACGCGGCAATAATAAAGGTGTATCGGTACCAACTCCGGGTACCTGGCCTTATACCAATGCTAGTTCACCTGTTGCGCCTAATTAATTTAGTTTTTTTCATAACAATTAAGAGGCTGTATCATAAATCATGATCAGCCTCTTTTTCTTTGGTTTATACGAATACTTTGTGTTATGTCAATCACGAATTGGTGTATAATCTTGGATTGACTCCATTAAAAAAAGTGGGTTTACATGGTTTACACAATTCATGGTTAACATCAACTTATATAATTGATAATCAATTTATTATATATTTTTCTATACAAAAAGTGTAAACCCACTTTATTTATCAATATTACTGGCTAAACGCCAATTCACAGGCGACAGAACACCAGTGCTGTTTGTTTTCATAAAGGTGGTCAATTTGATTTATCACACGGTCTCTTTTTATTGCTTATAAAAGTAAAAGCATATTTGCTTACAGATCTATCTCATACGTAAAATTATCTGGTTTCGCATATACCGTATATTTCTCCAACGGTCGCGGTCCGCAGGAATTTGAGCCTACACCGAGAGTATGGGTACTTATGGTTAACACTGTAGCCTTGCTTTTTGGAAGATCTATTTTATATTCAACCGGCTCCATTTCTTCATCGCTATGGGGTTGTGCCGAAACCTGCAGAAATCCGCTAACATGTTTAACCGTTAAAGCCGATCCATCCTTACCAGTAAGTTTTGCCCAGCGAATATCCTCGTGATTGCCGTTCTCCATTGGTTTTTCATATGGCGTTACCTGCTGTTTTACCGTACTTGAATACACACCTATATCGAAGCCGCTTTTTCTATCAGCATAGTTTTCCATTGGGCCACGACCAAAATAAGAGAACTGATCAAGATCTTTTTTAAGGAACAAACGCACGCCTAACCTGGCCAAAACTACTTTAGGATCACTAAAAGACACCTTGTTTTGAGCCTTGATAACACCATTACCCCATATTTCATAAGTTACCTTATGATGTACTGTAAAACCTTGTTTACCTGTACCGGTTAAGCTGGCGCTAATCACTACTCTGTTAGGAGCGGGCTGAGTTGCTGTAATACTATCAGCTACCCACGTAAGGCTTTTGATGCCATTTTTCTCCCAGCCTTCATTAGCCCACATGTCGTCATTACGGTGCGGAGCACGCCATAAGTGTAACTTAGGTCCTCCGTTATCTTCCAATACGTTCTCGCCATTCTTTTCCAGCTTACTGAATGTGCCAGTCTTTTTATCAAACTCTATTTTAAAGTTTTTGCCTTTTACTTTTATCTCGCTATTCCCGTTTGACAATTCAAGCGGTTGTTCACTCGCAGGGTCTTTCTTCAAAGCAATGCTCTTTACTGGAAACTCCAACTGCTGCGATGCCGCCTCAAAGCCCTTTTTGGCCCACATCTTATCGGCTTTATAGGTAAACGATATCCGCAGAAAGTATTCCACGTCGGGTTTAGGTTTACTGATAATATCATAAGGAATCTTCACATCTTTTTCTTCTCCGGGATTTATTTTACCTATATCAAAATTACCTTTAGTAGTTACCACTCCATTTTCACTTAGTTCCCAGTTACCGCTAAAACCATCGAGATTAATAAATTGATACTTGTTTTTAATGGTGATGATGCCCTTGGTTATATCTTTGGCTTTTACCCCTATCCATTGATAAGCATGTTTTAACTGGGGATAATGTGGTTTAAGTGAACGGTCTGATGCAACCACCCCTTTGTGGATAAAATAATGATCATTGGGATACTCTCCAAAGCCGCCACCAAAAGCCAGTATCGGATGCTTCGGATCGCGCCTGTTCCAGATGCCCTGATCCTGCCATTCCCATATACAACCACCTAAAAGCGTTGGGTATTTGTCAAACAGGTCATTATACTCATCAACAGAGCCCATAGAGTTAAACATAGCATGGGCGTACTCGCATAAATAAAATGGCTTGGTGTATTTATCATCATTAGCTATCTTTTCGGTGTTTTCCAAATCGGTATACATATCACTGTCGATATCTGCCGGATTTTTTTCGCCGATGCCAAAGCCCTGGTAGTGCGTAGGGCGTGTTGGATCGAGCTTTTTCACCATATCCAAAGCTGCTCTGAAATTGGAGCCCCCGCTGCCACATTCGTTACCTAACGACCAAATGATTACCGACGGATGGTTCTTAAAGTTTTGCACGTTGGCCACGTTTCTGTCGATAATAGCATCTTTTATTCGTGGGTCTTCATTAAAATCATCCCAGGCACCGTGGTTTTCGAGATTAGCTTCGGCTACCAGGTAAATGCCGTATTGATCACATAGTTCATACCAACGCGGATCATCAGAATAATGACAGGTACGCACATGGTTACAATTGGCTTGTTTAATCAGCACAATATCCCTGATCATTTGCTCTTCGGTAACCGCATGCCCCACCTCCGGCCAGTTCTCATGGCGGTTAACACCTTTTAGCTTAACACGCACCCCATTGATGGTAAATATGCGCCCTTTGATCTCAATTGTGCGGAAACCGGTACGTGAGGAAATGGTTTCGCTTGTATTATTTCCGTTTTTTAAGCTCAATACGGTAGTATACAATTTGGGTGTTTCAGCAGTCCATTTCTGCGGGTTATTAACCGGGAAGCTTAGTTTTACAGTCGTCTCTTCGCCCGGTTTTAAAGCTGGTACATTACCGGTAGCGCCTTTTACCACGGTACTGCCATTATAAAGCGTTGCACTTAATTGATTAGCTTTAGTAGCACTGCTGCCATAATTTTTTACCTGGGCATTTACCTCAACCACGGCGTTCTTATATTGTTTATCCAGATTGGTTTTAATAAAATAATCCCTGATATGCTCCTGTGGAGTACTCCATAGGCTTACATTACGAAAAATTCCGCTCAACCTCCACATATCCTGATCTTCCAGGTAACTACCGGTGGTAAACCGGTAAACCTCAACAGCTACCATATTTTTTCCCGGTTGTACATATTTGGTTATATCAAACTCGGCAGCATTACGGCTATTTACGCTATAACCTACTTTTTTGCCGTTTACCCAGATAAAAAAGCCCGCGTCTACGCCATCAAAAGTGATAAATATCCTGCGGCCCTTCCAGTCAGCAGGCACCTCAAAATCGCGGCGGTAACTACCTACAGGGTTGCGTTCGGCATAGGCCGTATATTTTCTGGGTGGTTCGCTCATGATATGAGGAAAGTCCTTTTTAAAGATGTAGGTAAAATTGCTGTAATAAGGTGTGCCATAACCTTCTATCTGCCAGTTTGAGGGAACTTTGATATCTTTCCAGGCAGATACATCGTAAGCTGTTTTATAAAAATCAACAGGGCGTTGTTGCGGCCATGATACCCAATTAAACTTCCACAAACCATTCAAACTTCTGCATAATGACGAAGCATGCCTGTTTGCTTTAAGTGCTTCCTGCAAATTGGCATAAGGCATTAATGAAGCATGCGCGGGCTCTTTATTGATACCGATATTTCGCGGATCTTCAATCTCCGTTGGCACAGGGGCGCCTTTAACCACGGTATCAGCCAGCCTGGGCCCGGCCGCCATTGCCACGGTTACCATATTTAAAAAGAAAGCACACAAAAGTAGTTTTTTCATTGGTTTTAGATTTAGAATACCTGCAGGGCAGATCGATTTAGCTATATAATGGTGCTTGGTTTAAGCAGGGCTAATATATACTGTATAATTAACATTTAAAACAGATTATTTAGTTTTCCTATATTTTCATCAATAGAAATGATATCTTAGAGCCCCATCTGCCTGAATATTTATGTATCTGTTTTATGAATAGTATAATTCAAAAAAAGAATAATATAACTATTGAGGGTAACCTTAATGCCGCCGAAACAATTGTATTTGCCCATGGTTTTGGAACAGACCAAACCGCCTGGAACTGGGTTAAAGACGATTTCAAAGCCGATTACCGTATTGTGTTGTTTGATAATGTTGGCGCAGGCAGCGCAGACCCCGATGAGTATATTCCTGAGAGATACAACAAGCTTTCGGCTTATGCTGATGATATGCTGGATATACTGACCGATTTGAATTTACAAAATGCCATTATAATTGCACACTCCGTCAGCTCGATGGTCACCCTACTTGCCGCTGCTCAAAAGCCCGAACATTTTTCAAAGCTGGTATTTATTGGTGCCTCACCACGATATTTAAATGACGAACAGGATCATTATACAGGAGGCTTTACCCAAGCCGTTTTGGATGCTATGTATGGGTCAATGGCTGGTAATTATTGCGCCTGGGCCAATGGCTTTTCTGAAGTGGCCATGGGCAACCCAGAGCAGCCAGAACTGGCGCAACAATTTGCCTATACCTTATCGGCCATTAGGCCCGATATTGCTTTAGAGGTAGCCCGGGTCATATTTGAATCTGATGTTCGCGAACAGCTACACCAACTCAAAAAAGAAGTACTGCTGCTACAATCCTGGGATGACATCGCTGTACCTGCAGAAGTAGCCTATTATCTGCACGCGCACATCGAAAACAGCAAATTAAAATTCATTGATGCACAAGGGCATTTTCCTCATATCAGCTCCCCCAGGGCAGTGATTGCGGCTATCAAATCGTTTATTTAAGAATATGTTATCCTCACAGAAATACTAATTGATTGTTTTGACGATCCCTGCTTTGTAAAGACTTGGCGTAGTACCCACCATTTTACGAAAAACCCTGCTAAAATAATGCTGATTATTAAATCCCGCTTTAAAACAGGCATCAGCAATACTACAATAAGGGTTTTGCATAAATTGCTTAGCCAGTTGTATTCTTTCCTTAATGATATAATCAACCGGCGAAACACCTAGTTCATGTTTAAACGTTCTAAAAAAGCTGGCTTTGCTCATATAAGCCATCTGGCTCAAGGCATCAATGTTTAGTTTTTCAGTCAGGTGTGCTTTGATGTATTGTAAAATATAAGCAAAACGGTTGCTTGTTGACATTTGGGTAAGATTGTCTTTCATTTCATGCAGATTTTGCATTTGCATAATGCGGATCAATAATTCTTTGAGCGTTAAATTGGCAAGCACATCTTTAGCTAAATTATCACCAGTACTGATACCAATAAGTTTATTGATCAACTGGGCCAATTCGTAATTGTTAAAAAAGTGAAATTGCTGGTAATTAAGCTGCCAAAGATCATTATTGGCCCGCGGATAATTTTCATTCAAAAAATCGAGCGTATTGCGTATTTCCTGTTGGTTGATGGCCAGGGCTGTACATTGCGATGGGTTTATTTCTGACGCTTCCGGAAAATCAATAGTCATGGTTACGTTTGGCGGTACAATAACAGTTTCGCCTGGTAAATAATCAAACCCGGGTTTATCAAACAAATGCATTACTTTTTTGCCCCTCAACATGCTGGTAATTACCAGGTCGCTAAAAGTTAAGGGAACCAGTTCACTGCGTTCATAGGTTTCGTATATATTCAGTTCGCAATGATTTAAGGTATAAGCTTTACGGTTTTCAACCAATGTTCTGAGTTCCTTTTTACCGGTAAGGGCAAAAGGCGATACCAGGTTTCTCTCATTCATAACGGGCTTATTTTAAAACAAGTTAGGGATAGTTTATGACAGTTGGCAATCATTTTATAAAATGTAACAATAGTGCACTTAATTGATAGTATAGTGCAAAAACTTTAGGGCGCAAGCAACTAACTTAGTGCTACCAATTAAACTGAAAAACAACTATGAGTATTGCACAAAGACCATCCTTTAAGGATAAGTACGACAATTTTATTGGAGGCAAATTTGTGCCACCGATTAAGGGAGAATATTTTGATAATATATCGCCTATTGATGGTAAACCTTTTACCAAAGCGGCCCGCTCAACCAAAGAAGACATTGATGCCGCCGTTGATGCCGCTACCGAAGCCTTTAAAACATGGAGCAAAACATCAGCCACAACCCGGAGTAACCTGCTGTTGAAGATAGCGCAGGTGGTGGAAGACAACCTCTCCTACCTGGCAACAGTAGAAACTATTGATAATGGTAAAGCCATTCGCGAAACCATGGCCGCCGATCTGCCCCTGGTGGTTGATCATTTCAGATATTTTGCCGGTGCTATACGTGCAGAAGAAAGCAGCATATCTGAACATGACGAGTTTACCGTAAGCATTAATCTACAGGAGCCCTTGGGTGTAGTAGGACAAATTATACCCTGGAATTTCCCATTGTTAATGGCTACCTGGAAAATTGCGCCTGCCCTGGCAGCTGGGTGCTGTACCGTAGTGAAGCCTGCCGAGCAAACACCAACCAGCATCATGATTTTGATGGAACTGATTGGCGATATACTGCCTCCCGGAGTATTGAACGTAGTAACAGGATTCGGACCTGAAGCCGGTAAACCCCTGGCCACATCATCCAAAATAAGTAAAGTTGCCTTTACCGGCGAAACCACTACGGGTCGCCTGATCATGCAATATGCTTCAGAAAACCTGATCCCGGTAACTATGGAACTTGGGGGTAAATCACCTAATATATTCTTTGAATCGGTAGGAGATGCAGATGATGAGTTTTTTGACAAGGCTGTAGAAGGCGCCGTTCTGTTTGCACTTAACCAGGGCGAGGTTTGTACCTGTCCGTCGCGGATGCTGGTGCACGAAAAAATCTACGACAAATTTATGGAGCGTGTTCTGGCCCGTACCAATGCCATCAAAATGGGCGATCCACTTGATTCAGATACCATGATGGGCGCCCAGGCTTCTAATGATCAGTATGAAAAAATACTGAGCTATCTGGACATTGGTAAAAAAGAGGGTGCCGAAGTGCTTGCTGGTGGCGATGCACAAAAACTTGGTGGCGAGCTGGGTGGTGGTTACTATATAAAACCTACCATATTTAAAGGTCATAACAAGATGCGTATTTTTCAGGAAGAAATCTTTGGCCCCGTAGTTTCTGTGACCACCTTTAAAACCACCGAAGAAGCTATTGCCATTGCTAACGACACCCTATATGGTTTAGGCGCCGGCGTATGGACCCGCGACGCGCATGAGATTTACCAGGTACCCCGTGCCATACAAGCCGGTCGCGTTTGGGTAAATTGCTATCATGCCTATCCCGCTCATGCACCATTTGGCGGTTATAAAAAATCGGGCTTTGGCAGGGAAAATCATAAAATGATGCTGAACTATTATCGCCAGACAAAAAACATGCTGATCTCTTATAATAAAAACAAACTGGGCTTCTTTTAGTCTGTAATAAAAGGCAGCTGCAAAAGATTGGGTTTTGCAGCGCCTTTTTTAATTAATGATCATGACTAAAAGAGTTTCTATTACACCCGCGGCCGAAAAAGTGATTGACGACTTACGCGGCAGATTTGGCGAGCTGATGTTTCACCAAAGCGGCGGATGCTGCGATGGCTCATCGCCGATGTGTTTTGAAAAGGGCGAGTTCAAAATAGGCAGCAGCGATGTTAAAATAGGCGACATTTATGGTTGTGAATTTTTCATGAGCATTGATCAGTTTGAGTACTGGAAGCATACACACTTAACACTTGATGTTACCCCCGGCCGAGGTTCCAGCTTTTCGTTGGAAATACCTATGGGCATCCGTTTTATCATCCGGTCGAGATTATTTACCGATGATGAATTAAATGATCTGGAACCAGTTGAATATTTCGAATCCTGACCTATTTTAAGAAATACACTTTGATGTTCCAAATATTTATATATTTGTAAAATACTTGACAAATCAAGCACTTTACAATAAAAATGACTGATATTAATTCAACATTAAAATTCATCATCAACCTGGCAAAAGCGCAAACCATAGTAAATCGCCGCTTTGACGCCCAGTTGAGCAGTTACGGCTTAGGATTTAATGATTTTGTAATTCTATATCACCTGTCGCAGGCACCTCATGAAAAAATGAGGAGGGTTGACCTGGCCGATAAAGTTGGCTTTACCGCATCGGGCATTACCCGAATGCTGGCTCCCATGGAAAAAATCGGGCTGGTATCCCGAGAAAGCAATGAACGCGATGCCCGGGTAAGTTATGTGGTGCTGGCTCCGGGTGGTAAACGTTTGCTGGAAGAATCAGTAAAAACAGCCGAACACGTAGCACTCGATATTTTCCCAAAATCAAAAACTAAAAAAATTGAAAAGCTTCCTGAAATATTGGATGGCATAGGAGGCCTTTTATGAAAACGAATCTATTGACTAATGCTATACCTGAAGGTAAATTGCCTGCGGTACAAAATGCGCTTAAATACCTATTTAATCAGAGCGATATTGAGGATATACAACTACTTACTGGTGGCCTTTCATCGGCATTGGTATACCGGATAACAATAGCAGGCAAAGATTATCTACTTCGTATCGTGATGCGTGCTGATGAAGTGCATGATCCACAACGCCAGCATATTTGCATGGGTTTAGCTGCTTCGGCTAACATTGCGCCACATGTTTATTATTCCAATGATGAAGATGCTTTGGCTATAACCGATTTCGTGCAAAATAAACCTGTGCGTGAGGGTTTTGCTTCTGGCGAGGATCTTATTACAGCGCTGGGAAGCACCATTAAAACTATACATGAGTTGCCCCTTTTCCCCAAGCTGGTAAACTTTTTAGATGGGGTTGATACTTTTATACAGCAATTTAAATCATTGAATATGTTCCCAGGACATGTCACTGCGGAACATTTTTCTTTATATGCCGAAATTCAAAAAGTTTATCCTCGGTATGATACCGACCTGGTATCGAGCCATAACGATTTGAACCCCAATAACATTTTGTTTGATGGAAAAAAGATCTGGGCGATTGACTGGGAGGCCGCTTTTCAAAACGATAGATATGTGGATCTGGCCATTGTAGCTCAAACTTTTGTCCACAATCAGGAGGAGGAATTTATTTTTCTGCAGACTTATTTTGGGGAGGAATTGGATGAATATAAAAAAGCACGCTTTTTCCTGATGCAGCAAATATGCCGCATGTATTATGCTATGATCATGCTCAAGTTAGCAGCTGCCCAAAAACCGGCAGATCACCTGCATGATCCTGATATGAACCAACCTAATATGCCAGAGTTTGGGGCAATGCTGATGAGCGGAAAAATATTGCTGGATACCTATGAAGGTAAACTACAGTATGGTAAAATATTGCTGAATACAATGCTATCAGCTATGAAAAGCGAACGATTTAAGGTTGCTATTGATATGATGCGGGTATTTTAATTAATGGTGATCAATCATTAACCCCGAAGGCAGAATAAGCCGCCTGGATATTGGGCAAGCCAATTACTAAAAAACAAGAAGCCTTTACGCCAGGTAAAGGCCCCTTGTTTAAACCCTATTATTTTATAAAGGGTTAATTTCTCTTACTTCTACATTACCTCCGAATGCTAAAATTGGGCAGCCTTTAGCCAGTTCAGCAGCCTCTTCTAATGATTCGGCTTTAACCAGGGTGTAGCCACCTATCAGTTCTTTAATTTCGGTATAGGGGCCATCGGTAATAACATTATTGCTTCGTACCACTTTACCATCCCCAAACAGGCGATTTCCACGATTAACCAATTTATTTTGGGCAGCTATACCCCCAACCCAATCCATCCATTTCTGGGTAACGGCCTGCATTTCTTCTGGTGAACCCTGTGGTGCACCAACAGAATTGTTTCTGAATACAAATAGGAACTCTTTCATTTTATTAAGTTTTTAAGTTTTAAAAACAGATGACGAACACCGTTTTCAAAACTGGACAAATTGGTCAAAATATTTTTAAGGCGATGGAAAATCATGGAGTGATCCCGAATTCCAAAACAAACTTATAATTTTACCTGATATCGGAGGCTATAAAATGGAGCAAATAAATATCAGAAAAGCAGAGTTAAAAGACCTGGACGTGTTGTTTGAATTTAAACAAGCTTTAGTAGAAGCTGAACGTCCCTTTGATCCTACCCTAAAACCTGGACCGCTTTATTATTATAATATCCCTGAATTAATTGAGGCAGCAGGCGCCAGAATGATGGTAGCCGAGATCGATTCAAAACTTATTGGTTGTGGCTATGCCCATATTGTGGATTCGAAACCTTATTTAAAACATCAGCAGCACACCCACCTCGGTTTTATGTATGTAATGCCCGAGCACAGGGGCAAAGGTGTAAATAAACTGATCATCCATGCACTAAAACAATGGTCGAAGCAGCAGGGTATCACCGAAATAAGATTGGAGGTTTACGCTTTTAACACCGCCGCGTTAAAAGCCTACGAAAAAGTAGGATTTGCACCGCACATGCTAACCATGCGATTGGGTTTAGCAGATGAAACGAGTTAAACTATTGCTCCCTTTTAAGCTTTTCGCGGTGATCAATCCCCCATTTGATCATTTCAAATATGATATGACCAAAAGTTTTACAATAACTGGTTGATTCATATTCTACCAAAACCGGCGGACCAGGGCTCACTGTGCGGGTTATTAACTTGTTCAATTCCATGTCCCGTAATTCTCTGGATAGCATCCTTGTGGTTATGCCCGGTATGCTCCGTTCAATTTCCCTGAAACGTTTGTTGCCGTTACATATAGAGTTGATAATGGGCAATTTCCATTTCCCACCGATTACATAAATGGTATCCTGCAGTGCCTGTATTTCACGTGCCTGATTTCTTTGACCATCAATGCCATAAATAACCTCATGCATGGCTTTAATTTCTGGCGTCATGTTGTCTGTTGTATATTCTGTTCCCATATTGTTGCTGGTATACTCTGTGATACTGGTTACAAAATTATACCATTTCAGAGATACATTTGCATCATTAAATAAAAAAATACAGAAATGAACAATTTTCAGAACAAAATAGCTTTAATTACCGGTGGCAATAGCGGCATTGGTTACGCAGCTGCCAGGGAACTAAAAGAAAAAGGTGCCACCGTGATTATCACCGGGCGCAGAAAAGACGCCATAGAGAAGGCCGCTTCTGAATTGGGTGTAACTGGAATTGTTGCCGACCAGTCTGACATTCATGCAACAGAGCAACTGGTGGCAACCGTTACCGAAAGTTATGGCCAAGTTGATATTCTATTCATCAATGCAGGCATCGCTGCCATATCTCCCATTGAACACGCTTCAGAACAGCACTTTGATGATATCATGAATATTAATTTCAAGGGGGCCTATTTTACGCTGAGCAAGTTTATCCCTGTTTTGCGCGATGGCGGTTCCGTTGTTTTCCTGTCGTCTATAGTTGCCAGTACAACCAGTCCTGCCTCATCTATATATTCGGCCAGTAAGGCGGCATTAAACTCAGTAATGAAGTCGGCAGCATTGGAGTTGGCACCACGCAAGATCAGGGTGAACGCGGTAAGCCCTGGCCCTATAACAACCGAGATTATGCACAAAGCCGGGTTAGACGATGCCACCCTGGGTATCATAAAAGATAGCCTGATCACTAAATCACCTTTGAAACGCATGGGTACATCCGCAGAGGTTGCCAGCGTGGTAACTTACCTTTGTGCTGATGCGGCTGGTTTTATCACCGGTTCTGAATTTATTATAGATGGTGGGATGCTATTAGTATAAAACACACCTTTTATGGTTTAAAATGGGGTGGCCTGGTAGGCTGCCCTTTTTTATCTGTAGGCGAAAATTAAATTTAAGTCGTAATTTTCGTCCATGCATATCAGGAATCTTACTCAAAAGTTCGACATCGCCTATGTCATTAAAAATGAATGGCACCTGCCTGTGCATAAACACACCCATTATGAACTGCAATATATTATGCGCGGCAAAGGGCAGCACATGATTAACAATCGTAGTTATCCATACCAAAAAGGCGACCTATTTGTACTGGCACCACAGGATACCCACTTTTTTGTTTTTGAGGAAAAATGTGTGATTTGCATCATTAAATTTCACGAAGGCTTTTTCCAGGATCTGTTGTTGGATGCCGATTTTAAACAGGTATTCACACGCTTATCATCACCACATCGTAAAATGGATCTCGCGAGTAGCCGGGATCACATCATTCAACTGATGAATTTGATTATAGCCGAACACCGGAAAGAAAACAGCTATCAAAATATCATCATCAAAAATGCACTGGCATTGGTGCTGTCCATTATGGCTAAAGAAACCGATCAAAATACGGTTAAGCCAAAAGATGATAAAATACAGACCATACTCAATTATATTGACCAGCATATAACCAACAAGCAATCACTATCACTGCAAAACATTGCCGATACATTTCATATCAGCAAAACCTATTTCAACCAGTATTTTAGTAAGGCTACAGGCAGTTCATATAAAAAATATATACAGGAATACGCCCTAAAGCTGATAGCCTATCAATTGATCCATCGTGATAAAACCCTGTCGCAACTGGCAGATGAATTTGGCTATACCGATGAAAGCCATTTAAGCAATGCCTTTAAAGCACATTTCCAACAAACCCCTTCAGCCTTCAAAAAGGCTAACCGGGTATAGTAAAAGTAACCATCCATCTTTTATGCAACATTTTCATTATTAATTACATAGGTTTCAGTGCCTATGTAAACCAATTTTGTGCATCGTTTAAACACAAAGACCATGCACATAGATCATACCACCCTGCGCACTACGCAACTGGAAAAAACAAAGGACTTTTTAATAAGCATTTTTGATTTGACAGAAGGCCCGCGCCCAACTGTGATAGCGGCTAATATTCCTGGTTATTGGCTGTATCATAAAGGCTCCCCACTCATACACTTGATCCAAAGCTCCTTTTATTATAATCAACAACCTGACCATGCCTCCGAAGCTATTGACCATACCGCGTTTTACCTGGAAAATTATGATGCCTTTAAACAGAAACTATTTGGTCTGAAAATACCTCACTCTCTGATGGATCTACCCGATATTGGTGAACGGCGTATCTTCTTGCATACGCCTACTGGCATATTGCTGGAAATCGTATTCAGGAAATAGTAGTAGGTATTTGTAAAGTAAAACAAACTTTGTTATTGGCAGAGCTTACGGTAAGTGTGCCGCCATGTGCATTAGCAATTTCAGAGGCAATATATAATCCCAGTCCTAATCCTTTTTGACCAGGTTTGATATCTCCGCGTGAAAATGGTTGAAAAAGTCGTTCCATGATTTCATCGGATATTTGCTTGGCAGAATTAGATACCGACAAAACAAATTCATTTTCTGCATTAAAAGCCTTTACATCAACCGGAGTATCTTTTTCTCCATGCGTGAGCGCGTTACTTAATAAATTTGAAAACAGCTGGGCTATGCGCCTTCTATCGCAGTTTACCGGTTGAGTTATATTGAGCTGGGCATTGATAACACGATCAGGCCATATTAATTTTAGCTCGGTGAGCACCTGGCTAAGTGTATCTAACAAAGGCTCATCATTTTTCCTGGCCAAAGTAATTCCCCCACCAAGCCGGCCGCTTGCAAAATCAAGAATATTCTCTATCATTTCCTTCATCCGATATGATGAGTCCTGCACAATGGTAGCCAGACGCTTTGTACGTTCATCGAGCGGCATCCGCAATAACAGCTGGGCCACATTTGACACTGCTCCAAGCGGATTGCGCAGATCATGACCCAGTATAGCGATAAATTGCTCACGCAGCTCTGCTGTTTTGAGCTCCTCCTGCAATTTTGATTCGCTTATAGCAAGCCGTTCTATGGCATTCAGATGAAAAGCAATCAACTCGGCAAAAAGTTTAAACATGCCTATGGTTTCAGGGTTGTTTAAACGAGCCGGCCGGGGATCGATAGCACACAATGTTCCAAAGAAGCTCCCATCCTTTAACATAATAGGTATAGAAATATAACTTTGAATACCATACATTGCCGGGGTATGATGATGCGCGTAAAGCCCATCTTCGGCCACATGATCAATTACAACAGCCTGATGATTTTGACGTATCTCATGGCAAATGGTGGTTTCTACTTTTAACTCACCGCCGGGCTTGAGCCCAAATTGTATCTCATCACGAACGGCGCAGGCAATCCACCTTTCGGGAGTAACACGGGCTACGGCGGCAAAGCCCATCCCTGTACTTCGGCAAATAACTTCTAATATGGAGGGTACCGCGTCTATGCTGCTTACAGCTTCAACATCAGCTGTAAAATCCGTTTCAATATCTACCAATTTCTGTTTTTTAATCGCACACTATACTACAAATTAAAATTATTATTTACAAATATAAAAAGACGTCGTAATTAACTCTCTCTATTAAAAAATACACTATATTAAGCAGCCTTAATAATACTATATTTATTAAAATACAAATATTTGTTTTATATCTCATGCAAATACATCAGCAAATGCTTCTGCTTAAAGAACGAAAAAGAGGCTTTCATTTAATCACCACCGAAGTTATACATGCCCTGCCTCAACTGGGGCAAATTAAAACCGGCATCATGCAGGTTTTTATCCAGCACACCTCCGCTTCCTTAACTATCAACGAAAATGCCGACCCTACCGTTAGGCGCGATTTTGAAATGTATTTCAGTAAAACCGTTCCTGAAAATGATCCCGACTATCATCATGACGATGAGGGACCTGATGATATGCCCGCGCATTTAAAGGCAGCCTTACTGGGTAGTTCCGTTATGATTCCCATCCGTAACGGCAGGCTGGCATTGGGTATGTGGCAGGGTATTTATTTGTGCGAACACCGCAATTATGGTGGCCAACGTAACCTGATTATTACCGCCTGGGGCGAATAACTTTTCATTTTTATTGCCGCCAATCATTCATCTTATTCGCCTGATATTTTTATTTAATATATATTCAACCCTGCGTATTTTATTTCGTATACATTATATTTATATTATAGTCTCAACTCCGTAAAAGTTGCTGGTTAACGAAATACCATTTAATGCAAAAACGCGTAATTTGTTTCATACCGCTATTGTTTGCTGCTATCTGTAGTTATAGCCAGGTGCAGGATATTGCCAAAATTAAAAAAGCGCTGCCCCATATTACCGATAGTGTTAAATATGCTGATGCACTTAACCGTTTAGGGATATTAATGTATGAGAATAACCTCGACAGTACCTTTTATTACGCTAAACGAGCCAGAGCCATCTCCGAAAGGTTAAAATACCGACAGGGTATTGCCGATGCTTTGAACACACTCGGTATAGTTTATGACCTGAGAGGCAACCTTCAATTATCCCTGCGCTATTATAATGATGCCCATAATCATTATATGACCATACATGACTCAGCAAACGTGGTGCAAACCCTCATGAATATAGGTCTTGTCTTCAGTGAAAATAATGAAGAAAAAAAATCCATAGAGATATTAAGAAAGGCCATAAACATGGGCAACAAGCTAAAAAAAGATTCGATCATGTCGCTTGTGCTTTGTGATTATTTGCTTTTATATCCAGATCGTATTCCTAAAGATTCTATTACCATTTATTTGACCCAAGCCCGACAGGTGGCCACCAAATACAAAGACAACCGGTCGTTACTGGTTACCGACCAGATACAGGCGCAGCTATATTTAAAAAGTAAGCAACGCGAAAAAGGTATCAGTCTGCTGGAAAAAACAGCGGCTAAAGGTATAGCCATGGACCTGAATTACCTGAGCCTTGATATTATCCAATCCCTGGGAGACCTGTATAATCCTGTTGACACGGCTAAAGCTATTGCGCGCTATAAACAGGGTCTTAACATTGCCGATGTAAAAGGCTACCATATGTATCAAAAGATATTTGGTAAGCGCTTATATGATATATATATAGCCCGTAACAATCTGCCCGAGGTTCAATATTACGGCAAGAAACTACTCAAACTGTATGACGACGAGGAACAATTCAACAACACTTCGGGCTTTGACTATATTGATTATGCTTTAAAAGACCAACAGCTGGAGGCCATAACCATCCGAAGTAAAAACCGGCAAATAGTGGCCATTATACTGGGTGTGCTTTTTTTACTAACGGCAGTAACCGTGCTTTTCATTTATCGTTTATACCGCCTCAAGAAGAAACATACCGTAACCCTCGAAGCGCTTAACCGGTCGGTATTGCTGCGTAACGAAAAACTGGAGATCGATCATGAGTTCAATAACCGCCTGGTATCCATCCTGGCGCATGATTTCAGGCAACCGATAGGCACCCTGAAAACCTTAGCCACGGTTTTAAAAGATGCCGATTCATTTACCCGCGAGGAGTTGATGGAACTGGTAGACACTATGGAACACACCTCCAGTATCTCGCTCGAAATATTCGAGAACATTTTACAATGGATCAAACAACAACTCTCTGGCTTTAGTTATGAACCTAAACCATTACGGCTCAAAGAATTGATTGATGATGCCCTACAGCCCTTTAGCCTCATCGGCGAAGAATATCAGCTAAAATTTCTGAATAATGTAGGTGGCGATATCGTGATACATGCAGATAAAGAACTGGTGCAATTCATCCACCGCAACTTTATACACAATGCTATCAAGTTTTCACCCCGATACTCTACTATATCTATTTCTGCCTCAGCGCATTCGGGCGAAACCACAGTTTGCGTATTGGACGAAGGTAAAGGCATCTCTTCAGAAAAAATGGAGTCGATATTTAACTTTAAGGTAGCCATGCACTATAACAACGAAAAAGAAAAAGGTGCCGGCGTGGCCCTCATGATCTGTAAAGATTTTATCGAAAAAATGAGCGGCCGCATCTGGGTCGAAAATGGCAGTCAGAAAGGTGCCGCGTTTTGCTACTCCCTGCCTGGTTTAAAATAGCTTTTTAAAACTTTTTAAACCTTAAATTTTAACACTTTTCTGCACAAAAATGGGTTTAAAACCATCTAAAATTGACTCAAAACCATCGATTTTAACACTTTTTAACAAATTTAAACATGGTTTTGAGCAATTTTGAAAACTTTAAAAAGAATTAAATTATTGATTATCAAATAACTATATGCAAAAAGTCAGTTTTTGACCCTTGTTTTATTTTTAATACAACGGCCCGGTTCTCCTTTTACTCAGGAAAACCGGGCCGCTATGTATACAAATATACTGACTTTTTTAGCGGGATAAAAGCTAAGCCCCGCAAGTTCCCACATATTGAATAGAACCGTCCCTGTTGTGACAATTTGGATCAGGTGCTATCACACACCGGCCAGACGCGCAATCAGCATCGCTGCTACATTGACTCGCACATGGATGAAACCCTCCGCCTGCGATTTTTTTCATTTGTTCTCTTGATAAAGCACCTCCAATATTTGAGGCTTTTAGTTGCATTTTTTTCATACAAAGTAAATAATTGGTTAAAAGATAAATTGGTTTATGAGTTATTGTATCATGCTAACGTTAATAAATAATATATTATTATAGCCCAAAAAACATATCCCAAAAACCGTGCTACTTACTGGTAGATAACATTTTATGGTGGTATAAATGCGCAAATTTCAGCATCAATAAACGCCTTCCATTAACCTATAAATCTGTACAGCAATGAAACCTTATTTGCTTTTATTTTTCAAGGTGCTCCGTCGAAGCCTCAGGCTGACAGCCCATTTTTGACATAATTAACACCGTACGCAGTCGCTCAGCTCCGGCCGAATGACAATTATTTTCAGGCCTCCGGCCTGCGAGTTAAATATAACCTTGTTTTTACTGCGGCCGGAGGCCGGGTAATAGCCGTCACTCAGCTGGAGCCGAGCGACGGCAGAGGGAAGATTGTTTTTAGGCTAAAGCCAGAAAATACTGCTATTATCCGCTCCATAAATGAGACGGCAATGAATAAAAAACAGTTGATTTATCTTTCATTGCCGTTGGTTTTAACCAACGGGCTACAAAGAAACAGTTACTGCTTTAGCCTAACCCCGGTATTACGTTTTTTTATCTTCCCAACACTCGTGGACTGGAGCCGAGCGACTGCAAAGTTTTATTTTGATGACTTCAAACTCAGAACTCAAGACTATCGACTCCGGGCTTCAGACTTACTTAAATATCACCTTAGTAGCACCATAGCCAAACTTTTCTTTACGGGCATCCATAAAGGTTTGTACTTTAGGATGTTTGCCCAGGGCCTTATGCAGTTCGTTGCGTAATACACCGTTTCCGGCACCGTGAATAAATACCATATCGGGTAATTGGTGTACAATGGCCGCATCAAGTGTTTTATGAAAATGTGCCAGTTGTATGTTCAGCATCTCGCTATTTTGTAAAAACTGGTAATCATCACGTAGTTTTTCGATATGCAGATCGATCTCATTGGATGGTTTGTCCAATACTACCTTTTCTTCCGGCGATTTAAAAAAGCTTTCCTTTAGTTTTTGCGCATCTATCACCACTTCAGGTTCATCCAGGCGAATGAGCCAGCCGGTATCTTTCAGTAAAGGGATCTGCTTTTTGCTAGTCGAAAAATCCTTGGCCTTAAACTTTTCGCGTACTACCAGTGGTGCAGGTGGTTCTATGTTTTGTTTGGTGCTGTAAACCACATTAAAAATAAACGTAGGCCACAATTGCAGATCGGCCAGTTGAGCCGAGTAGATCTTCACAACCGATCCCGGCGATACCGCTTCGGCAAACTCACCTTTAAACACCTGTTGCTTTTCGGTAGTGAGCGCCGCCAGCAGCGTAAACGAGGTGGTATTCACCAAATGAAAATGTACTACCGAGTTGGCTTTAGTATCGGCAACCACACCCAGGTAAATTCCCTTTTTTTCAAATTCACCGGCAAGTACCGGTGCTTCGTTATCAACAGCAGCTTTTTTTGCACCGGCAGGTTCATAGCCATGTACAGAGGTTACTTTGCTGGCCAGCACGGGTATTTCAAACTCATCCTCGCCGGTAACGCCTATCATCTGGTCGTCAATTATACGGGTTACAAAACCCTCCATCTTTTCGTCAACAAAGCGCACAAAGTCGCCCAATTTATATTTCATAGTAGTCTGTGTCAGGCTGCAAAGTTAGTTTATATCTGCAAACGGGTATATAAATAAAACCATGTGGGGTAATATGGCATTAACCTAAACAATTTGGCTTTTTTATAGTTGAATTACTGCACCATTTAAAAATTCATATCATGGATAATTTGAAAGCCGAAGCTTTAGACACCAGCTTGTTAAAAGAAGTATTTATACATAATCTTAACCGTATATATTTTGGGAAGCGCTATCTCGACAATAATTTGGCTCACTTGATAAAACAGGCATCATTTACCGCCCTGCAACAGGCTATACAGGAATTTTGGGATGATGTAAAGAAACAAATAACCAGGATGGATGAGATATATAAACTCATTGATGAAACCCCGTCTGATAAAAATTGCAACCCCATCAAATCAATCGTCAGAGATGAATTTTGTCTGGATGAAAAGCATGCCATGTCTATGCTGGGTGATATGGACCTCATCATGTACCTGCAACTGCTGGAACATATCAACATTACCTCCTGTCGTATGCTCATTATGGTAGCCAAGCTATTAAAATATGATGGTGCCCAACAATTGCTTACCGAGTGTTTTGATGAATCTATTGATAACGACCAGCTTTTTATGCTGATATCGAAAGAGTACCTTACAGAAAACTAATAGACGCGGAATGCTTAAAGATGAAAGCCAAAAGCTGGTAAATGGCTTTAAATAAAAAATTAATGCAGATTTTTCTAATTACCTAACTCAACAACCCATATGAGTTGGGTCATATAAAAAAAGCCATCCGCACTAAAGCGGATGGCTTAAATATTAGTTATTTAATACCCCTATTAAAATAACTTAAGCAAAGTAAAAAAATATATCCCAACCACGCAACCGATTTCGTGTGAAATTCACCTTTGTTACAAATTTGTTACGAAATCATAAATACTGACTCGCCCCAATTACTCCGGGCTACTCTTCCTTCGCTTTAATTTCGTGATAATCGCTTATTAATTATCAATTGATTTACATTAATTTGCATTTGAATTAACTAAAAACATGATCAAATCTATTATTCTATCAGCCTTTGCCTGTCTGATGCTGGCACAGGTACAGGCGCAGGATTTGTATATGCCGCGGGATATACAACATGCCTTCAAAAATGGAACCCGCTCTGCCGATGGCAAACCCGGAAAAAACTACTGGCAAAACTATGGCCGGTATAACATCACCATTACCGCCCTGCCACCCAGCAGGGACATTAAGGGCACCGAGCAGATCACTTATATTAACAATAGTCCGGATACCTTGAGATCGCTTAATATGAAGCTCATATTAAATGTACACAGACCAGGAGCTGCCCGTTTTGGCGGCGCACAGGCAGATTATTTAACTCCGGGCATACAGATTGATACTTTCCTGATCAATGGTAAAGTTAAAAAGGTAAACAATGCCACAGCCTCTACCAACCAGATGGTGGGCCTGTTAAAACCGCTGATGCCCCATGATTCGGTTAAGCTGGATATAGCCTGGCATTTCCAGATCTCCAAAGAGAGTGGCCGCGAAGGAATGATCGACTCGACTACCTATTACCTGGCTTATTTTTACCCCCGCGTATCGGTATATGACGATTATAATGGCTGGGACAGGCTCCCTTTCACAGACGGTCAGGAATTTTATAACGACTTTAACGATTATACCCTGCAGATAAAAGCGCCTAAAAATTACATTGTTTGGGCCACCGGAACACTGCAAAACCCTAACCAGGTACTACAGCCAGAATATGCCAAACGTTTACAGGCATCTATGACCAGCGACTCCACCATCCACGTGGCTACCGCTGCCGACCTGGCCACTAAAAACATCACCGCACAAAACGATGTGAATACCTGGTTATGGAAAGCTAATGACATCAGCGATATGGCTGTAGGCATTAGCGATCATTATGTTTGGGATGCAGCCAGCACCATTGTTGATGATGCTACACATCGCAGAGCCAGCATGCAGGCAGCTTTTCTGGATAATGCTATTGATTTTCACCATGCGGTGCAAAACGGCCGTAACTCCTTAAGCTGGCTATCACACAACTGGCCGGGTGTGCCTTATCCGTTCCCAAAAATGACCTCTTTTCAGGGCTTTGCCGATATGGAATATCCTATGATGGTAAACGACAGCCATACCGAAGACGTACGGTTTTCGCAATTTGTACAGGATCATGAAATAGCGCATACCTACTTCCCTTTTTATATGGGTATAAACGAGAGCCGTTATGCCTTTATGGACGAAGGCTGGGCTACAACCTTTGAACGCCTGATAGGTGCATCAGAAGTAGGCCAGGAAAAAGCCGATGCCTTGTATAAAAACTTCAGGGTTGAAAGATGGATCAATGACGCCTCTACGGCCGAAGATCTGCCTATTATTACTCCATCGAGCGAGTTAAAAGCTGGTTATGGCAATAACTCTTATGGTAAACCATCCTTAAGCTATTTCGCGTTAAAAGATATGCTGGGCGATGCCCTGTTCAAAAAGGCCTTGCATGGCTATATGGATCGCTGGCATGGCAAACACCCTATCCCATGGGATTATTTTAACTCCATGAGCAGTGTATCGGGTCGTAACCTCAACTGGTTCTTTAACAACTGGTTCTTCACTAATTATTATATCGACCTGGGGCTGCAAAACATCAGCAAAGCGAACGGTGGCTATACCGCATCCATCAAAAACATTGGCGGTTTTGCCGTTCCGTTTGATATTAAACTAACTTACACCGACGGAACAACCGAAAGCATACACCAAACGCCAGGCGTTTGGGAGAAAAATCAAAAGCAGATTAGTGTGAATATCAAAACTACAAAAGCCATACAATCAGCCGAACTAGATGGCGGCATATTTATGGATGCAGATGTAAGCAACAATAAATTCACTGTTAAATAATAAAATATTCATACAGCCAACAAAAAAGCCCGGCAAATGCCGGGCTTTTTTGTTGTATAGTAGTCCTAAAAATTATGCGCCCTGTACAGAATCGTTCCAGTTGTCGGCAGTATTTTTCACTTTTGATTTGGCCTCATTTACAGCATCTTCACCTGCATCTTTTGCCTTACCAGCAACATCATGCACCTTTGATCTTACAGCGTCAACTACATCTTCGCCACGATCACGCAAATCGCTAACAGTACCGCTAAACCTTGATTTTGCCTTGTCAACGGCATTGCTGCCATATTCTTTGATATCATGAGCGGTTGATTGCGCTTTGTTTTTAGCGGCACCAACCAGGTCATTAACATAATCGGCAATGTCTTCTCTCAGGTCACCGCCCTTTTCAGGAGCCAATAATAAACCCAGTGCGGCACCAGCTGCCGCGCCTACTAAAAGTGCTGCTATAATTTTTGCTTGATCTTTCATTTTCAATTTTTTAGTTAGATGACTTAATCTGTATAGATGTAAACAACAACAATGCCAGTTTTCTGGGGATGGAAGGATTAGGGGAGCAAGGAACAAGGATTTAGAAATAAAACTGTTCACGAATCTACCCGCCCTGTCGTCGCTTCGCCTACGGTGGAAAGGCGGAGTAAACACATTTATTAAAGCCCTCTCCTTTGGAGCGGGTTGGGTGAGGTGCATAAAAAAAGGCATCCACTAAGTGGATGCCTGTATGCTTAATGGTTATATTATAATTAAATAACTTTTACATTTACCGCATTTAAACCTTTTCTTCCGTTCTCAACTTCAAACTCTACTTTATCATTTTCACGGATTTCATCGATCAGGCCTGTTGAATGAACAAAGATGTCTTGACCACCACCAGCTGGTGTAATAAAACCAAAACCTTTTGTTTCATTGAAAAATTTTACTGTTCCTTCTTTTTGCATTATTTTATTTATTAAAGGCCGCAAGGTACAACAATATTTTATAAACCCAAGTCTGTGGCGTAAATCCACCATCGCCACAATTAGTTAAACACCTTATTTACAGACCATAATGTCATTTAAAAAAAATCACCGGATCATGAGCGATACTGCATCCGGGTTAATTTTCAAAATGGGTATGTTTGCCAAAAAAAATCGCGTACATGAAAGCCTTTATTTTCGACCTTAACGGAACCATGATTAATGATATGCCTTACCATACCAAAGCCTGGCAAACCTTACTGAATGACCAGCTGGGTGGCAGCTTTACCTGGGACGAAGTAAAACAGCAGATGTATGGCAAAAACCCCGAAGTGCTGGTACGGATGTTTGGCCCCGACAGGTTCACTTTAGAGGAGATGAACAAATTATCGTACGAAAAAGAGGAAAAATATCAAAAGGAGTTTTTACCGTACCTGGCTCTCTTGCCCGGTTTACCAGAGTTTTTAGAAGCAGCTTATCAGCAAGGCATCCCCATGGCCATCGGTTCGGCAGCTATCCCTTTTAATATTGATTTTGTGTTGGATAATCTGAACATCAGGCACTATTTTAAGGCCATTGTAAGCGCCGATGATGTATTGTTAAGCAAACCCCATCCCGAAACATTTTTAAAGGCCGCGGCCCTGCTTAACACAAATCCTACAGACTGTACCGTATTTGAAGATGTACCCAAAGGCGCCGAAGCAGCCGCCAATGCCGGGATGAATGCCGTTGTGATCACCACTACTCATGAACCACATGAATTTGAAAAACTGTCCAACGTACTGCATTTCGCGGCAGATTTCACGGATGGGTATTTTAAGAGTTTGCTGGGATAAAATATAAAAGGCTGTCATGCTGAGCTTGTCGAAGCATGGTGGGCAGGGCCTCTGCGCGCGCCCTTCGACAGGCTACCCATGACATACTTAATTAAGCAGGTACAAGTTTCATATCTAATTCGAGGGCTAACTTTTCTAAGCGCTTCTTTTTCTGCTGGATAAGGATCGTTTGATAGGCCTCCATACCTCTTTCAACGAACTCGTTTCCCTTGACGATCAGGCGCCAATATTGAGCGGCAAGTTTTCTTGCAGTAGCCTTTATGGCGACTGCCGGCCCTTTACGTCCCCTTAGCCGCCTGGCAAACGCACCCCAGCCAATGTATTTGCTGTTCAGCAAGCCCTGGGCCATTTGTTTGAAGATCTGACCGACGGCAGGTTTACCCTTACTTTTACTTTTGTTCTTCTTGCCTGAACTGTTTTG
>NZ_FTMG01000017.1 GCF_900155965.1 Mucilaginibacter lappiensis | reverse complement strand
GGGAAAACGGGGCGGTCTTTTTGGGACTGATGTTTAAAGATAGCATTCCGCTTGCGGATCACCTCCTGGGGTGACAAAGGCACGGCCATTTCAATTTCATAAGTTTCAAACTCATGCCAGGCGCCGCGGTACATCCATAACCAGCAATCCTTAACCCAGGCTTCAGTCGCCTTCAGACGATCCAAAGCAGCCAGGATAATGTTAAAACAAACCAAATGCGTACCATTCGGATCAGCAAAATCACCGGCAGCAAAGATCTGCTGTGGTTTTACTTTTTGTAACAGTTCAATGGTCAGCAGGATATCTTCCTCGCCCACGGCATTTTTCTTGGTCTTACCGGTTTCGTAAAAAGGCAAAGCCATAAAATGGATATGATCATCCGGTAAACCCGCGTAACGGGCACCCGAGATCGCCTCGGTCTTACGAATGAAACCTTTCACATTGCGGATCTCCTGCGTATCGATCTGGTTGGGTTGTTTATTCGGGAAAAAAGCCCGCATCTCTTCATATAATTGATGCAGGTGACCACTGTCTTCCCCAATGCTGTTGGTAAAATCAATAGCAAATTCCATATAACGTAATACATCATCATCCCAAACGGCGGTATTACCCGAAGTTTGGTAAGCCACATGTACATCATGCCCCTGATCAACCAGGCGGATAAAAGTACCGCCCATAGAGATCACATCATCATCCGGGTGCGGAGAAAAAATGATCGACCGCTTTTTGGCAGGCAAAGCCCGCTCCGGACGCTGTGAATCATCGGCATCCGGCTTGCCACCCGGCCATCCGGTAATGGTATGTTGGATCTGGTTAAAAATATCAATATTGATGTTATATACCGGTCCCTGCTCCACAGCCAGCTGTGCCATGCCATGGTTGTTGTAATCTTCTTCGGTGAGTTTCAATACCGGTTTGCCAATGGTATCCGCTAACCAGATCACCGCTTTTTTCTTCAATACATTATCCTCCCATGAACAATCTTTCACCAACCATGGCGTATCAAAACGGGTGAGTTCAGAAGCGGCAGCTTCATCCAGTACAAACTCTACATGGTCAGACAATTGCAGGTAAGTAGCCGGAACCTCACCTGATATTTCACCTTCCACGGCTTTCTTGATGATAGGCGCTTTTTTCTTGCTCCAGGCCATCAGGATAATCTCGCGGGCTTTAAAAATAGTACCGATCCCCATGGTGATGGCTTTGGTAGGTACATTGGCTTTACCACCAAAATCACGGGCAGCATCACTGCGGGTCAGGTCGTCCAGGGTTACCAGACGGGTACCCGAGTTAGGAGCCGAACCCGGCTCGTTAAAACCGATGTGACCGGTACGACCGATACCCAGGATCTGTAGGTCCAAACCACCCAGTTCTTCGATCTGGCGCTCATAATTTAAACAAAAAGCCACCACATCATCTTTATCCAGCGTACCGTCTGGGATATGCACATTAGCTTTATCAATATCTACATGGCTGAAAAGGTTCTCATACATGAAAGTGACATAGCTTTGGGCTGCATCGGGTTTCATGGGATAATACTCATCGAGATTGAAAGTGATCACGTCACGGAAAGACAGGCCATCTTCCTGGTGTAAACGAATCAGTTCGGCATACACGCGGATAGGGGTAACACCGGTAGCCAAACCCAGTACGGTTTTTTCGCCCTTACTTTGTTTATCACGGATTAGTTTAGCAATGCGTGCCGCCACTGCTACTGAGGCTTGTTGCTGTGTACCATAAACGCTTACCGGCAGCTTCTCGTACCGGGTCTCTTCCAATAAATTTAATCGGGCCATAATTTTCTAAGAACCTGTGTTTTAGTTATATGATGAATAAAAAAAGTCACTATACAAAAAACCCCCGCCGAAACGAGGATTTTTATCAAACCAATTAACAAAACCTTTTAAACCTCACCGACATGAGGTTCACGTAAATTCCGTTGAATAACATGCTGTACATTATTGTTACAAACTTAATAAAACTAATTTTTAATTTCAAACACTTTTTAAATTTTTTTAATAAGTAAAATTCATTTTATCAAATTATTAAATAATCATCAGGGGCTAAAATAAAAAAGAGCTCCTGATGGGCAGGAACTCTAATTAACCAATTATAAAACATAAATATGAGAGAAGAGAGATGCAGGGGAGGGAGTCGAACCCATCCGTTTGCTGCCGAACCAGCGCCTGCTTGTTATATTAAATGAACCACCATTTATAAACTTTCTGTTACAAATATAATATTAATTCTATTAAATCTATGTATTTAGTAGATTAAATTATAATTATTATTTCCTTTCTAATATTTCGCATTAATTGAATACACGTACAAAAGCAGCTCGCCTGCCTTTATAATAGTATTTTAATTTCATGAATGCGTTTTGCGCCGGGACAAGCTTACCTGTGCGTGCCAAATAACCGAACAATAAAAGTATAAGCATCTGGTTACTTAACTAAACCGGCAAATTTTTGATAAAACACAGTAGGGCTGTTAGCATCTTTGGGTGCATATTTACCTGCAATAATGGGTACATAAATTACCCTGCGCCTACTGGCTTCGCCAATGACTGATGATTGCGCTACCCGGTGCCACAATCGACCGTCATGAATGGTCAGGTCACCAGCTTCGGGTGTAATGGCCAGCTCATTTTCATCCGCATCATGATCCAGGAAATATTTCTTTTTAAAAAGCATCTGGTAAAGTCCTTGTTTATGAGTGCCAGGTAATATCCGTAACCCCCCATTTTCAGGTTTCAGCGTACTCAGGTGGATGCCCACATTCAGCATCGGGTTTAATTTTTGCCCGTGGAAAATATCGCGCAGCCCATCCGTATGCCAGCCCATCTTGGTAAAGTTGCTTTGTTCGCTGTTTACATAATGATTCAATACCATGCCGTCTTTTTCATCGGTCCCAAATCGGGCTTCGGAGCCAATAATGTCAAGTAAAGTGTTAAAGCGGGGATCCTGTATAAACTCAGAAAACACGGGGTGGTGCTGGTTGATAAAAGCAAAACGCTGTACAATAGTATCGCCGTTCAAGTCCTTGCCATATTTTATAGGTACACCGTTAACCTTGGTTACCTCATTTTTTATCCACTGTTCCTGCACCTGCTCGGATGCCCTGGTAATTGACTGCACGGTTTCGGGGTTAATGAATTTTTTGAAATGAATAAAACCATGCTCATTAAAAAAGTTGTGCTGTTCGGGCGTAAGTTTATCGCCTAAGGTGAATTTTTTATATACGGTACTCATGTTGAAATTGTAAATAGTAAAAATGGTGTGGAAATCCCCGGCTATGTGGTAGCTGGTAATTGTTTTGTAGTATGTAGCGGGATGAAAAAGATCAACAACAACAAACCATTACCTTTTTGGGGAAAGGCATTCGCATGTAACATGCGTTGGTTATATGTGAATTTTTTGTTGTCAATTATTTAATATATAATATCTATAGATTTAATATACATTGCAAATGTAGCAAGTGATTTGGGAAAAACAAATAATTATGAAATATTTTTTTGAATGTGCCTATTGAGCGTAATTTATTTGTCGCGTGGTGTCGACTCACCCCGCCTACGCTTCGCTGGGCGACCCTCTCTTCCGCTTTGCGGCAAAGAGGGTATTTTCTTTTTTGTCATTCTGAGCGGAGCGAAGAATCTGCTCTGCTACCTGCAAAGTTCAATAATAGATTCTTCGCTCCGCTCAGAATGACAACTTGATTTCTTTGTCACGTAGGAATGTCTGTGCGCGACATTGCGCGACAACGATTTTACTTACTCTTATACAAATCACCGCCTATTTTTTCAATAAGGGCCTTAGGCAGGTGCCGGGCTCCTATTACCGAAATTTTGTTCAAAAATCCGGGCACAATTTCTGCCTTTTTACGGAACATACCTTTTAATCCTATTATGGCAACTTCCTCAGGTTGCATATTAAACTTAGCGGCAAGATCGGCCATGGCATCCAGACCAGCACGATGGGCAAAACCGGTATCGGTGGGGCCGGGGCTAAGGCAACTCACTGAAATGACAGAATCTCTGAGCTCATACCTCAAAGCCCTGGTAAATGACAGTACAAAAGCTTTGGTTGCCGAATACACCGCCAGCGTGGGCACAGCCTGGTAGGCTGCTGTACTGCCCACATTTAAAATATAAGCCTGAGATTGTTGCTTTAGCAGGGGTATAAACCTATGCGTTAATTTTACCAGTGCGTTGATATTTAAGGTGATCATATTGAGTTGCCCATCGATATCTACCTTTTCAAAACTGCCCCATAGTCCATAACCTGCATTATTGACCAGCACAGATACTTGGTATGAATTATCGGTACACCATTTTAAAACCTGTTCCGGAGCCTGGGTATCAGACAGGTCGATGGCGAGCCACCGGGCCTGTACCTGATAGGTAGTTATTATTTCGGTTGCCAATGCTTGCAGTTCATCTTTGGAACGGGCCACCAGTAAAACAGGGTAACCTTTTTTAGCCAACTGTAAGGCTAAAGCCCGGCCTATGCCTTTGCTGGCCCCGGTAATTAAAGCGTAAGTATTCATATTATAACCCCCTAAAATGCTATCCATAACAAGTGTACAAATTTCTTTTATAAAATGACTACTAAATTTGTAGACTAATTTGTATGTTTGTATCCATATGATTACAAATGCTGCTCATATCATTAACTCTGTATACAACGTTAATTGTTGTAGCACCCGGTTATTGTAAAGGCAGCGCATATAATACAGATCAATATTTGTTGTTGAGCCTTTCAGTTTTTATGAAAGGCTTTTGTTTTTAATAACCGTTTTGTTCAACCAAACCGCAATTAAATGAAAGCATTATTACGATGGATAGGATATAGTGCCATCTTATTACTGTCGCTAAAAGCGCCTCTTTACGCACAGGATGCCCCGGCAGTTAGGTATGCCCAGTTACGGGTAGATTCGAGCGGAGGGCATAACAGGGCCATTGCGGCCAATGCCTTTAAGAAGCCCGATATCGCTGCAGATAACACCCTAAACGCTGCCGACATTGATGAAGATAATTATCTGCAAAAAGTAGCTGATCTTGATGTTTACGGAAAAAAACATGACGCCCGGCCTATTGCCAGCCTCCTAAAATCCAATCAATTAGAAGCGATAACCAGCGATAAAAAGCGCAGCCATAAATTTTACTACCATATGGCCAACATATTTGCCCGGCTCCGGATGTATTCGCTGGCGATGAAGTGTTATTTTAAGACCTTGCAGGTGGAGGATGAACATGTCGGCGCTCATTTGACAGACTCCGTGGCAGTGGATAGTTCTTATATACCAGAAGGCAAATCCATTTTTTTGCGGGCGAATTTGCTGAGCGATGCATCAGTAGCAGGTTTGTTGGCTATTAACCAAGCTGATGAACAGATGATCATCGCCGATTCCAATAGCTATGAACATACAAGCCGTGAAGTAAAATCACCACCGGTGCGATTGGCCAATATCATTGATCCTTTTGACGACGGTAAAAAAGCTTCGGCTTACGCGATGCTGATCCATATCTCCCAACCTGTATCGGGTAAACGAAGAATATTTGTGAAGCTAAGTAAGGTAGGGCATACCTTTATAACACTTATTAAGTATAACGCCGATTCAACATCGGTGTCCCGGTCGTTCGGATTTTATCCAAAAAAAGAGCATTTTTTATCGGCCACACCATTGTTCCCGACAACGGCTTCCGTTTTTAAAAATGACGAACAGCATGGCTGGGACGAGACTGTGGGTAAATTCATATCCGAACGAAGATTTAAAAGGATCCTCAAAGTAATTAAACAATACGATCAGAAAAATTACAACCTCAACAAAAATAACTGCACCGATTTTGGACTTAGCCTGGCAAGTACAGCGGGTATCAGTATCCTGTACACCAAAGGTAGCTGGCCCCTGGGCAGCGGCAATAACCCAGCCAGCGCCGGGCAAAGTGTACTGGAAGGCAAGGTATTGAATACAGACAATAGATATGGTTTATTTATTTGTAATGATTTAGTGCAGTTAGAGAGCCAAGAGATTAGAGCCAAGAATCAAGACAAATAAAATAATATGGGTAGTTACGGGCTTATAAAAACATGGTTTACATATTTCATCAATAAAATTAATTAATTTATTGATAATCAATTGATTGACTCAATGTTAACCATAAAAAGTGTAAACCATGTAAACCCACTTTTTAACAAAATTGCCTGCCTGTGTAGAGATTGCTTCGTGCCTCGCAATGACGCGTTTTTTATCTCCAATCTTTCAGTTTATAGGCACCTTTGTTAACAAAATATAAAATGTGCAAATCCGTCGTCGGCACATCCACGCATAATTTTTTATCTTTACCCATCCAAAAGTTTTTTAGCATATAATGAGTGAAGATCTGAATCAAAACGATATCCCCGAAAGCAATAAACAAAAATTACATAATGTTACCTCACTCGACGGGTTATACGAAAACTGGTTTCTGGATTATGCTTCTTACGTAATTCTCGACCGTGCCGTTCCGCATATCAATGATGGGTTAAAACCCGTACAACGCCGGATACTGCACTCCCTGAAAGAAATGGACGATGGGCGTTTTAACAAGGCCGCCAACGTAATAGGTAATACCATGAAGTATCATCCGCATGGTGATGCTTCTATTGGC
The DNA here is from genome assembly GCF_900155965.1 of Mucilaginibacter lappiensis. Taxonomy (GTDB): domain Bacteria; phylum Bacteroidota; class Bacteroidia; order Sphingobacteriales; family Sphingobacteriaceae; genus Mucilaginibacter; species Mucilaginibacter lappiensis. The sequence goes on along the minus strand of NZ_FTMG01000017.1, from coordinate 165,507 downwards.
GATGCCATGGTGCAGATAGGGCAAAAGAACCTGCTGATTGATTGCCAGGGTAACTGGGGCGACCCGGTAACTGGCGACTCGGCTGCGGCACCGCGTTATATTGAGGCGCGTTTATCCAAATTCGCACTTGATGTTGTTTTTAATGCTGATACTACCGTTTGGCAGGCCAGTTATGATGGGCGTAACAAAGAGCCTATTACGCTGCCGGTAAAGTTTCCTTTGCTGCTGGCACAGGGCGCCGAAGGTATCGCGGTAGGTTTGGCCACTAAAATATTACCGCATAATTTTATTGAACTGATTGACGCGTCTATTGCCGTATTGAAAGGCGAACGGCCCAACCTGCTGCCAGATTTCCCGACAGGTGGTATGGCCGATGCTTCTTTATATAACGAGGGACAGCGCGGTGGCAAGATCCGTGTGCGTGCTAAAATTGTAGAGCGGGATAAAAAAACACTGGCCATTACCGAGATTCCCTTCTCCACCACTACCGGCAGCCTCATTGATAGTGTGATATCGGCCAATGATAAGGGTAAGATCAAGATTAAGAAAATTGAGGATAATACCGCCCAGCATGTCGAGATCATGATACACCTGGCGCCCGGTATTTCGCCCGATGTAACTATCGACGCGCTGTATGCTTTTACAGATTGCGAAGTATCTATATCGCCCAATACCTGCGTTATTCAGAATGATAAGCCCCGGTTCATGAGCGTAAATGATATGCTCAGCGAAAGCACTTTTTTTACTAAAGAGTTGCTGAAGCAGGAGCTGGAGATCAGGTTGAAAGAATTGATGGAGCGTATCTTCTTTAGCTCCTTACTCAAAATATTTATACAGGAGGGGATGTACAAAAATCCCGAATATGAAAACTCAGGTAATTTTGAAGCTGTATTAGAGGTGTTGAACCGTTTGTTTGAACCTTTCTTCCCGCAGTTTTACCGGGAGATATTACCCGAGGATTATAAAAAACTGATCGATAAACCCATGAGCAGCATCACCCGCTTTGACGTTAAAAAGGCGGATGAGCTGATGAAAACGCTGGAGAACGAGATCAAACAGGTAAAACATCACCTCAAGCACCTTACCGATTATACCATTGCCTGGTTTGAAAAACTCAAGGAAAAATATGGTAAGGATAGGGAACGTAAAACCGAGCTGCGCACCTTTGATAAGGTAGAAGCCGCCCAGGTAGCATTAGCTAACGTAAAGCTATACGTTAATCGTGAGGACGGTTTTATAGGTTCGGGTCTCAAAAAGGATGAACTAGTTGGTGATTGCTCGGATATTGATGAGATCATTGTTTTCCGTGCCGATGGGCGTTGCATGATCACTAAAGTGCAGGACAAGGTTTTTGTGGGTAAAGAGATCATACACGTGGCTGTATTTAAAAAGAATGACGAGCGTACCGTGTACAACATGATCTATAAGGATGGTACAAGTGGTATCAGCTATATTAAACGTTTCTCAGTTGTGGGCGTAACCCGCGATAAAGAATATGACCTCACCAAAGGCACCAAGGGTACTAGAGTGCTATATTTTAGCGCTAACCCTAACGGCGAGGCCGAAGTGGTGAACGTGCAGCTAAAACCTCATTCCAAACTAAAGAAGTTGCAGTTTGATGAGGACTTTGCTGTTCTGGCTATCAAAGGCCGTGGTTCTATGGGTAATATCATCACCAAATACCCGGTTAAAAAGATCCTGCTTAAGAGCAAAGGCGTATCAACATTGGCCGGCCGTAAGATCTGGTATGACGACATTCTGAAACGCCTGAATGCCGATAGCCGCGGTAAATACCTGGGCGAGTTTGATGGCGATGATCGTATATTGAACGTACTGAGCAGTGGCGTATATGAATTGACCAGTTTTGATCTGAATAATCATTTTGATGACAAGATGATCCTGATTGAAAAGTATGACCCTAAGAAAGTTTATTCGGTGATCCATCTGGATGGCAAATCGAAAAACTATATGGTAAAGCGTTTCTCGTTTGAGCATGTCGCCTTAGGCAAACAGGTAAGTATCATCAGTGAAGAAGCTGGATCAAAACTGATACTAATGGCTAAAGAGTCGCCGCTGGTAAGTGTAGTACAGCTGAAGGGTAAAGAGCAAACACCCGAAACACTTGAAATAAACCTGGCCGAACTGATTGATGTAAAAGGCATGAAGGCCATGGGTAACCGCCTGTCGCAATTCCCGGTAAAATCAGTTGAACTAATAGCCGATAGCGAAAGTGCTGATGAGTCTGTTGATACTGAAGAACCGGAAACTGAGCTGGATAAAGAAATAGATGCAGGGGAATCCGTTGTTGATCAGTTATCAGATGATGAGCCTGAACAGGTAGAAAAAGAAATTACACAACCCCAAGCTAAACCGCAGACACCTACAATACAACCGACGGTTTCAAAACAGGAACCGGCAGAACCTGAGGCTAAAGAACCGGAACCATCTGAAGATCAACCCAAAGAAGTTCATAAAAAAGTAGACTTCGAGATCACCAACCCGGATGACATCCAGTTAGATGATAAAGGGCAGTTAGGATTATTTTAGGCATAAAAAATCCTCCTGTTATAAGCAGGAGGATTTTGTTTTTTATGTACGGGTTACAGAATCAGGATCAATACTAAAATGATGATGATAATAGCACCTACTGATAAATAAATACCCCCGCCGCCTAAGGCATTAGCTTCATGTTTTAAGCCTTTCAATTCGGTACGAAGCTCTTTTTTATCCTGTTTGGTAAGCTCCGATTTATCCATAGCTTTAATTTCATTTACCCGGGCTTTGATCTCTTCAACACGGGCTTCTTTTTGTTCAGTAGTCATACTGGCTATTTGTTCCTTACTCAATATAGTTAAAGCACCGTCTGTAGCGGTGGATGCGTAGCTGTTAAATGCCGCGACAGAAAGCAGCATAGTCAGGGCGATAAGATAAATTTTCTTTTTCATGTTGGTTAGTTTTAATAGCGTGTTGTGTTTAATTATTGTAAAATAAAAAAAGCAGCAAAAATGTTTTACTGCTTCCCTCTTTTAATTACAAAAATCCGGCTTAAAAACTGATAAAATAGGGTGCTTCAAAAACATGACCCGCGTGCAAGGTTTGTATAGCCTCTTTTTTGTTGATGTTTACATGATGATCCTGCGTATCGGCACAACCCAGCCAGGGTTCAATACACACAAAATCAGCACCTGGCTTAGCCCAAACACCTAAATAATTATAGTGTGGAAATTCTACTGAAACAGACTGATCATGCTTTTTGCTTTTGATACTCACCATCCGGGAGTTGAGTTGCTTAAAAACAAGTGCATCGGCATCAAACAAGTGACGGGTTAAGTGAAGTTTATTGCCGGGTGTGGCTACCGGGTGAGTTTCGCCGGTAAAAAAGCCATCGGCCGATAGCATGTTGGCTTCCAGGTGCTCGTCGGTTTCAAATTCAAGGTAATAATCCTCATAATTTTCGCCTTTAAAAAACGGTACATTAAAAGCAGGATGGCCGCCAACCGAAAAGTAGATGGTCTTTTTATCCAGATTGATCACCTTATGCGTTATCCTTAGTGAATTATCGATGAGCGTATATAAAACCTGGTAATCAAATTTATAGGGATATACCAGTAGTTTTTTTTCGCAGTAAGGAAGCGAGAAACTTGCTGATACTTCATCGGCTTCCAGCAAAATAAATTCTGATTGCCTTGCAAAACCATGCCGGGCCATTTCATATGCCTGTCCCTCAACCAGTAATTGGTTGTTGATCAGGCCGCCCACAATCGGGAAAAGATTGGGTGAGTGCCAGGGCCAAATATCAGGATTGGCTTGCCAAAGGTGCTCAATGCCCGTTTGTTTGTTATAAAATGAACTGAGCTGCGCGCCTTTCAAATCGATGGCTACTTTGAGAAACTCGTTTTCTAATACGGTCATACGTCAACGGCAATTATTTTTAGAAAAATTAACTAATATGCAAGCAAGTTACAGCAATTTTTGTGAATTAGGATGTGCCGGATAGTACAAAAAATGCGTAATTTTTAGGCTATAATCTAATAACAAAACAAACCGTATCCTGTTTCTTTTTCTGCGATGATCGGTGTATTTGTAGCGACGCATTACATGCGTCCTCCCAGTTGTCAGGTACAGGTCTGTATAGCAGGAGACGCATGTAATGCGTCGCTACAATAAAAAGCATATATTTGCAATGCTTAAACATACCGTATGAATTTTGAGCATCTCCTTCAGCAAGTGGCTTTCATCCACGAAATAGACAAAGTAAAATATATCCAGCGTAAAACCCGCCTTTTTAACAGCGATAGAAACGAGAACGACGCCGAGCACAGCTGGCACTTAGCAGTTATGGCTATGGTTTTGGCGGGTCATTCCAACGAACCTGTCGACACACTTAAAGTGATCAAAATGCTGCTGATACATGATGTGGTAGAGATTGATGCAGGTGATGTTTTTTTGTACGATACGATAATCAGCCATACCAATACCGAAGCCGAGCGCAAGGCAGCCGAGAGGATCTTTGGTCTGTTACCAACAGAACAAGCCGAAGAATTTACTGCCATATGGGAAGAATTTGAAGCCGGTGAAACCGCCGAAGCTAAATTCGCACGCGCAATGGATCGTCTGGAGCCGCTGTTGCAAAATGTATCTAATAAAGGGGGCTCCTGGCGAGAGCACCATGTTACTTACGATAAAGTAGTACAAAAGAAAAGCATCATACAACAAGGTTCGCAAACCCTTTGGGATTTTGCCAAAGCGCTGATAGATGAAAGCGTGGAAAAAGGGATTCTAAAAAAGGAAGAGTAATAAGAAACGCTTAAGCACATTAATTTGTCATCCTGAGTGTAGCGAAGGATCTATTCGCGAACATACAAGATGTTGAATAGATGCTTCGCTACGCTCAAATATGACAAAATTGTTTAAACTGTTGAGGTGTTTTTTACTTACTCGTTAACACTAACGATGCGCTTTGCAATCCATTTGATGTAGCTGTAAAGTTGATGACACCGGCTTTTTCTTTTGCCTGTACAATAGCTAAAGCCAAACCATGAAACGCTTTACGATAGTTCACTTTAAAAGAATCATGGCTAACCGGATCTCCATTGTCAACACTGGCAATTACCGCTTCTCCATTAATTTTAAAGTTAACCAGATTGTCGGCATCGGGTACAACATTGCCATCCTTATCCAGGATTTTTACGGTGATGAACGACAAGTCTTTCCCATCGGCAGCAATCAGTTTACGATCGGCTGATAATTCAATTTTGGCTGGTGCACCCGCAGTATGAATTTCGCGGGTTAAAACAACTTTACCGTCCTTGCGCGATACGGCTTTTAACGTGCCGGGCTCAAATTTTACCCGCCACATAATATGCAGATCGTCGCCGGTTTTCTTTTTAATGCCTAATGATTTTCCGTTCAGAAAAAGCTCCACCTCATCGGCATGGTTATAATAGGCCCAAACGTCAACTGCTTTTCCGGCTTCCCAGTTCCAGTGTGGGAAAATATGCAGCACCGGCTTATCTGTCCATTCGCTTTGGTACATATAATAAACATCCTTAGGGAAACCGGCCAGGTCAACTATACCAAAGTATGAGCTGCGCGATGGCCAGCTGTAAGGTGTAGGTTCACCCAGGTAATCAAAGCCAGTCCAGATGAACATACCCGAAAGGAAATCATATTTCTTCATCACTTTCCAGGTGGCTTCGTGGGTGGAACCCCATGGTGGTCGTACATTGTCAAATGCCGAAACATTGTTGCCTGGTCTGATAAAAGGTTTGTCCCAGCGCTCGGGCCATATCCGGATACTGTCCGAAGGCATTTCATAGTATCCGCGGGTTTCCAAACCCGAAGTAGTTTCTGTAGCGATGAACTTTTTGCCTGGGTATCTGGAATGAAATTTAGCATACTCGCCTTCATGATAATTATAGCCCACCAGGTCGATAGCTCCGGATTTGATGATCTTATTGCTGGTATCGGGATTGTTGTTAGCGGCGGTGATAGGCCGGGTGTTATCAAGCTTGCGTACGATGTTTGCCAGTTCTGGGGCAATTCGTAAGGCCGAAGTATCGTGTTGCTGTGGTATTTCGTTCCCGATGCTCCATATCATGACGCTGGGGTGGTTACGGTCGCGCAGGATCTGATCTTCCAGGTCACGTTTATGCCACTCTTTAAAAAACAGGTGGTAATCATATTTTTCTTTTTTCCACTCCCAGCAGTCAAAAGCTTCGTCCATCACAATAAATCCCATTTTATCACAAAGATCAAGCAATTCAGGAGCCGGCGGATTATGCGATGTCCGGATACCGTTACAGCCCATTGCTTTTAAAATTTGCAGCTGGCGTTCCAGCGCACGGGTATTGATGGCTGCGCCTAATGAACCCAGGTCATGATGATCACATACACCCAGAATCTTCATCAGCTTGCCATTCAGGCTAAAGCCTTTATCAGCATCAAAATTAAAGTAGCGGATACCTAAGGGAGTGGTGTAAGTGTCAACTATTGTTTTTCCGCTGATCACCTGTGTTACTACCTTGTATAAATAAGGCTGGTTAACCGACCATAAATGAGGGTTTTTAACGGTAATATCAATAGAGTTTTCAAATACGGTGTCCTGTAAATCAGTTTTGGAAGGAATGGAACCTCCTGCAGATACTACCTTGCCCGCTGCGTTATAAATAGATGTTTTGATGGTAAAAACTTCCCTTTTAACAGCCCTGTTTTTCACCTGGATCTTTAAATTTACCGTTGCCGAAGCATCGCTTACCTCTGGTGTAGTAATATAAGTTCCCCAATGGTCAATAGCTACTTTATTGGTGGTAACCAGCCACACATTTCGGTAAATACCCGAGCCCGAATACCAGCGCGAATTGGGCTGTACCGAATTATCAACCTTAACTGCTATTACATTTTTACCGCCGAAGTTTAAATAAGGTGTAAGCTCATACCTGAATGAGATATAACCATTGGGTCTGAAACCCAGGTGGTGCCCGTTGATCCAAACATCGCTTTTTTGATAAACACCGTCAAAATCAATATAAACCAGTTGGTTTTTTGATGCAGCCGGAACTGTAAATGTTTTGCGGTACCAGCCTATGCCACCCGGAAGCGCGCCGCCTTCTGGTGTGGCCGGGTTGTCTTTACTAAACTTCCCTTCAATGCTCCAGTCATGCGGCAGGTTTAATGAGCGCCAGCCGGCATCGTTAAGGCCCGGTAGCTGTCCGTTATTAACGGCATCTAAATTAAATCGCCAGCCTTTATCAAAATCAATGGTTTGCCGGCTTTGTTGTGCAAAGCTGTTTAAACAGATCAGCATTACCATGCAAAGCAGACCATGCTTTAATAAGGATAGTTTTAAAGGAGGCATAATTATTATATTTTAATTGTGTTTTTGACACTAAATTATAAATAATTATGAAATAGTGAAATCGGATAATTATTTTATAGTTTGAAGAATGGATTTTTTTAACTCCTCTCCAAAGGAGAGAGTTGGAGTGAGGTGTTAAAACTCAAAAACCGCGTCGCTCTCCGGGTTGCTTAGTTTGGTGCTTTTGCGTTGACCGCCTACCGTTACATGCAGCATATTGATCTGTTCGGGATGCTCAGTGAACAGCAGATCGTCATGTACCTCAAATTTCTTTACTTTACTAATACCCTTTACCTCAAAATAGGTCCAGGCGGCATCTTCCTGAATTTCATAGCCAACGTAACTTAACGTGAGTTGTTTGCCATCGGCCTTAATGATCAGGTGTTTTTTAATATAGTCACTCAACAACTGGTTCATTTTGTTTTTATCAGCAGGTTTTACAATATCTACATGGGTGTGGTATTGTTTCTCCAGCGTACGTTCCAGGTCGTCATAAAATATGCGGCAACTTACCTCAACAGCCTGGGTGTGGGCATTGTGATTAATTTCGGTAACGCTTACATAAAACGGGTGGAAGAAGCTGAGCCAGCTGATAATTATTAATTGCAACATAATTGCGTTAAATAGTTTTGCTTTACGCAAAAAACGTTAATTTTATTGGCAATTGCGAATTTGACTACATGACTGATTTTTCTATATACTTTGAGCTGGGGTGGCAGCACATCTGTAACTGGGCGGGCTACGACCATATTTTGTTTGTAACCGTACTGTGCGGAACTTATTTACTGGCCGACTGGCGCAAGGTACTGGTGCTGGTTACGGCCTTCACTATTGGCCATTCTATCACACTGGCATTAAGTGTTTTAAATGTCATTCATATCAACACCTCGCTTATTGAGTTTCTGATACCGGTAACCATAGTTTTTACCAGTTTGGTGAATGTATTCAACAAAAAGCGAACGATAACTACCATGCGCCTTAACTATACGCTGGCGCTTTTTTTCGGGCTGATACACGGTATGGGCTTTTCCAATTACTTGAAAAGCTTGCTGGGCAGCAGCAGTAATATTACCGCACAGCTGTTCGCTTTTAACCTGGGTTTGGAGTTTGGGCAGGTATTAATTGTAATATCTGCGTTACTTATCTCTTATTTATTGATCAAATTTGCTAAAACACCACAGCGCGAGTGGACAATGTTCCTCTCGTCGGCTATATTTGGAATTGCTTTTATCATGTGCATTGAACGCTTTTTACTCATAAAATTCAAATGAATAAATTTTACTTCGCATTATTTTCCTGTACACTATTAACATCATCCGCTTGGGCTCAGTATGATAACAATCCCGGCTCTAACCATGGGAATCGCTTTGAGCAGCTGGGCACCATGATCTCTACGCCAAATGAATACCGCTCAGCCTCAGGTGCTCCCGGTCCAAAATACTGGCAACAAAAGGCCGATTACGAGATCAACGCTACTCTTAACGATGATAAGCAACGTTTAGACGGCAACGAAACTATCACTTATACCAACAACTCGCCTGATCCGCTCACTTACCTCTGGCTGCAGCTGGACGAGAACGAACATAAAAAGGATGCTGAAAGCGCCAAGTTCGATGAGAGCAAAATGCAAAGTAAAATGACCATCCGTCAGTTGCAGGGCATTATAGGGCATGATCTTGACCTGGGCAATCACATTGTAAGTGTAAAAGATGCAAACGGTACTACGCTCAACTATACCATTAACCAAACCATGATGCGTATTGAGTTACCTGTTACTTTACAGCCTGGACAAAAATTCCGCTTTAAAATTAACTGGTGGTATAATATATCAGACCGTTTAACCATTGGCGGCCGTGGCGGTTACGAATACTTTCCAGAAGATGGTAATTATCTGTATACCATGACCCAGTGGTATCCGCGGATGGCTGTTTACAGCGATTTTCAGGGCTGGCAAAATAAACAGTTTACCGGGCGTGGTGAGTTTGCCTTAACCTTTGGCGATTTTAAGGTAAGCATGAATGTACCTGCCGATCATATTGTAGGTGGTACCGGTCAATGTTCCAACTATGCGCAAACACTTACCGCGGCGCAGTTGAAACGCTGGAATGCCGCGCAATCTGCTACAAGTCCGCAGGAAATAGTTACGCTGGACGAGGTAAAACAGACCATGAAAAATCATGCTACGGCACGCAAAACCTGGACCTTCCATGCCGAGAACGTGCGTGACTTTGCCTGGGTATCATCACGCCGTATAGTTTGGGATGCCATGAGTACGCAAATTGATGGTGGTAAAAAGGTAATGGCTATGTCCTACTACGGCCCGGAGGCTTACCCGCTTTATCGCAAGTACTCCACCAAAGTGGTAGCGCACACCTTGAAAACTTACTCGAAACATACCTTCCCTTATCCGTACCCGGTGGCTATTTCTGTAGAAGCCTCCAACGGTATGGAATACCCGATGATCTGTTTTAATTATGGTCGTGCCGAAAAGGATGGAACTTACAGCGAGGCTACCAAAAACGGTATGATTGGTGTAATTATCCACGAAGTTGGGCATAACTTTTTCCCAATGATCGTGAATTCCGACGAGCGCCAGTGGACGTGGATGGACGAGGGCTTGAATACCTTTTGCCAGTATATGGCCGAGCAGGAATGGGATAGCCGTTACCCGTCGCAGCGCGGCCCGGCATATAAAATTGTGGATTACATGAAGATGCCTAAAGATCAGTTAGAGCCTATTATGACCAACTCGGAGAACATTGTGATGTTTGGCCCCAACGCTTACTCCAAACCGGCAACCGCTTTAAATATCCTGCGCGAAACCGTGATGGGCCGCGAACTGTTTGACTACGCCTTTAAAACCTATGCACACCGCTGGGCCTTTAAACATCCAACGCCTGCTGATTTTTTCCGTACCATGGAAGATGCCTCGGCAGTTGATCTGGACTGGTTCTGGCGCGGATGGTTCTTCGGGACTGAACCCGTTGACGTATCTATTGATAGTGTAAAATATTATCGCCTCAATACCAAAAATCCGGCTGTGGAAGGTACTGCCGATCGCGCACAGTACGATCGTAACCTGGAAAACATCAGCACCACCCGTAATAAAGAAGGGGGTACGCGTTTCGCGGTAGAGGCTGATACGTCCTTACAGGATTTTTACAGTAAATGGGATCGTTTCGCGGCAACACCGGCTACCACACAAAGCTACCAGGCCATGTACAACGCGGCCAGTCCTGCCGAAAAGAAACTGTACGACAGCAAGAACTACTTCTATGAGGTTAGCTTCAGCAACAAGGGCGGCCTGGTTACCCCTTTAATTATCGAATGGACCTATGCCGACGGCACCAAGGAGGTTGAAAAAATATCGGCCTACATCTGGCGTAAAAATGAGAATAAGATCACCAAGGTTTTTGCCAAAACCAAAGAAGTAAAAGGCATCAAACTTGACCCATACCGCGAAACCGCCGACATTGACGAAAGCAATAACAGCTGGCCGCGCGAATACCAGCCATCGAGGTTTGAACTGTTTAAACAGCAAAGCTTGCCAAGAGGCGTTACTGCCGGGCCAAACCCCATGCAGCAAGCCCAAAAGAGCCAATAAACAAAAAGCCTCCCAATGTACGTTGGGAGGCTTTTTGTTTATTATAGGGTTTATGATACGGTTGGCACAGCGGTAAATATGCTGGCATAATATTTACGGTAGGAAAAGGCCAAAAACAGGTGCAGTACGATAATAACAGCTGCAACGGGTACACCGGAAGGCATCAAAATAGAATGGTACAGGAAAATGTTTACCGAAACAGGGAACAATATCAACAGGAAAAAAGCGGTATACCGGTTAAATAATATGGCGAGTCCGCTTGTTATTTCGATAACTTTCATGTACTGAAAAAAATAACCCGAGCCGTAAAGACCGCCACTAAAGGCTTGTGCTTTTGCCGACATGGGCGGCGGGGTTATTGGTAAAAAATGGAAAAAGAAATTCAGACCAAATACAACAAAGATGAGGCCCAGCAAAATGCGGGCAATTAATACTGCAATTTTCATGAATTTAGGGTTTAGTGAATGTGTAATTACTAATTTAGTAATTTGAATGACATTTTCAAAGAGTCCATTATTAGCATAAACCAAACAAGTATTAACTTCGTTTATAAATAGCATGAACATACAAAAAATAACATTTGGCAACGGTTGCTTTTGGTGCACCGAGGCTGTATTTCAATCACTTAAGGGTGTAACATCGGTAACATCCGGTTATATGGGGGGCAAGGTTTTAAACCCTACTTATGAGCAGGTTTGTACCGGTGCCAGCGGCCATGCCGAAGTGATACACCTGGAGTATGATGCCGATGTAATTTCGCTCGACGAATTACTGTTGGTGTTTTTCAAAACGCATAATCCTACCACGCTCAATCGCCAGGGTAACGATGTGGGCACTCAATACCGCTCGGCCATATTTTATTATACCGACGAGCAAAAACAAGCATCAGAGGCCATGATTAAAACACTAACCAACGAGCATGTATTTGATGATCCGATAGTTACTGAAATTACCCCGGCCAGTGAGTTCTATTCGGCCGAGGATTATCACCAGAACTATTTTAACGATAATCCTAATAAATCGTACTGCGCGTTTGTGATCCAGCCAAAACTGAATAAATTTGCCAAGGAGTTCAAGGATAAAATTAAGCCCGAACTTTTATAAAATTTAATCAGTCCGCCATGCCGGATGGTACTTTAGTCCCTAATAATGAAAAAACATTGTTCTTATCTTTTATTGGCCTTTTTGTTTTTAAATGCCTGTTCATCTTCAAAAAAAGTAACCAAAACCAATACAACTTCAAGCTCCGCGGCTAATATAATCGCTGGTTCAAATGCTAATACATCCATCACTAATGATGGTAAAATATGGGCATCCTTATGGCAGCAAAGAGCTGCGGAATACAGGGCTTTGTGTTTTCAGGCATATAACATTGCCAAACAGCGGGTAGACGAAGGCGTAAAGAAGGTAAGCACCAAACCGCTGGCCATTGTTACCGATATTGACGAAACTTTGTTAGATAACAGTCCATACGATGCTGCACAAGGCCTAAAAAATCAAGACTATAGCGATAAAACCTGGAAGCAGTGGACAGATAAAGCCCAGGCCGATACCGTGCCCGGCGCACCAGCCTTTTTTAAATACGCGGCATCAAAAGGCATCACCATTTATTATATCACCAACCGTAATGAAAACGAGCGTGGCGCCACACTGTACAACCTGCAGAAATACGCCATGCCCAATGCCAACGATGAGCATTTGTTTTTAAAGAACGGCAATTCCAGTAAAGAAGAACGCCGTCAGGAAGTATTAAAAACGCATGAGATATTGCTGCTTTGCGGCGATAATCTGCCCGATTTTGATATGCTGTATGATAATCACCCTACTGAAGCAAATCGTACTGCGATAACCCAAAAACTGCAAAAAGAATTTGGCAGCCGTTATATCGTGATTCCCAACCCATCATACGGTGATTTTGAAGGCGCGTTGTTCCAGTATAATTACAAACTGAGTCCCGCACAAAAAGATTCCATTATCCGGGCTAAAGTAAAGGCGGATAGGTAAGGATTGGTGATAACACCAATCACAAGCAGGGTAATATAATCGGGGCCGTCTCGAGAGTAGCAAACATTACCAAACCCAGGGAAAATACCTGTACCTTACTTGTTTGCAGTACGCCGTATAGCCATTCAAATCCCTGGATAAAACCTTTTCTTCGTTCAATGTTCTTAGAATGATCAATACACCCATCATAAACGCGGGTAGTAATGCAAGCCAGGAATCTAACACTAAAGGGCCAAACAGGATGATTAAATAAGCGCCGCTATACATCGGGTGGCGTACCAAAGAATAAAGCCCGGTGCTAATCACCGTTTGGTTTTGGTATGCTTTTATATTACTGGCCAGGTAACTGTTCTGTTTAAAAACAAAAAATACGATCAGAAATCCTAGTGAAACAAAAATGGCCGATAAAACCACCAGCCACAATGGAACGCAGCTGAACCGGTATCTGAAATCAATCCCCGGAATGATCAGCATAGCTAAAAACAGGAGTCCGTTAAGGGATTGAATTACTTGTTGCACTTTTTCTTTTTCGCCTTGTGTACGGCGCTCTATAAGCTGTGGGTTTTTTGATAAAAAATAAAAAGTAAGCAAATTTACCCAGAAGAAAAATATTCCGAAATAAATCCATCCGTTATAAAACCTAATGGTACCTGCCGGTATAAACAAGCAGCAGCATAAAACAGCATAAAACACCATCAACATAAAAGATACTTTGGCGGTTAATAACGTTTTACTCTTCATAACATGCTGAATTTAAATACTCCAGCTTTCTGAAATTACATATCAGTGAACATAATGTTTTGCGAAAGGAAACATACTATGTTAATTTGAATATAAAATATTTACCAATGACTTCAACAAAAACAATTGCGTACGTTACAGATATTCACCTCGGCCAGCAACTGCAAATAGAGGATGGAATTGGAAATGGTAAAATGGGCTACCTTTCTAATCCCGATGAGCATAAAGAGAATTTTATAGTAATTCTTAATGACATGCAAAAAAGAGGAGTTCAGGAGTTTGTTTTTGGTGGTGATATTGGCGCAAAGGATGCTAATTGGTGGTTTTTTGATGCGATTAAAAAGTATCAATTAAAGTTGTTAATGGTATTGGGTAACCATGATACGTTTGCCGAAGTCGGAAAGCATTATAACAACAGTTTAATTGATGGTAAAGATGAAATGAACTATAGCTATGAGGACAATCAACGGAAGTATATTATCCTGGATTCCTCATCCAATTCAGTAAGCAATGGGCAGTTAGACTGGTTAGGCAGGCAAGTAAATACGTCGAAAAAGATCTTACTATTTATACATCATCCTGTTCTGAAAATTAATACCCTCATAGATGAAATTGGAGCCGTATTAAATGGAAGGGAAGAATTAAAAAAAATACTGATTGACTCGGCAAAGGATATCACCATTATTTGCGGGCATTATCACATGACAGATGAGGCAATAGAAAAAAATATAAGACAAATTTCAACAGTAGCCGGTTCTTACCAGATACTAAAAGAATCCTCAAAAGTTACAACAGATCAAAATTCGTTCGGATATCTACTGATTCAAATGGTTGGAGACTCGATAAAACCAGAAACCGTTTTATTTAAACAAGCCTAAAGAGCCACATCAAACTAATATAATAGAAGCTCTGTAATATCTCGCCACCGGCAAAATCTGTTCACCCGCAACTACCTATAAAATCATGGTTTTCTGCGATTGATACGCAGCCCGCTTGTTTGGATTTTTGCATCTCTGTCTTATTTAAGAGATATCTCATGATGAAAAGAAAATTCAAACCACTCGCAGTACTCATGGTGCTGTTAACAATTTCATGCTCAGTTAGTGCCCAGGTGGGGAAAAACCAGGTAAGCTATATTATTGATGGCGGTGTCTTTCATCATCAATTAATCACCCTTAATTTTAATGCTGAGTCAACGCAGAAAGGTGCCCTTGCAGTTACTCCAGGCTACCTGAAAATATATGTGGATGATGCTGAAACGGAGGATGACGCGCAGAAATGGGCGCTTAATATCGCCTTTAACCATGCGGGTACAGGAACGGCTAAAGTCAATGATCCAATTACCAACGCTAAACCAGGGGAGGACAAAAAGGTGTATTTTGTTTTACAGGTTCAGGCTAACGGAAAAGATAAAACCCTTAGTCCCATGCTTACTACCCCAAATCAAACACCGGGAACAATTACCATCACCAGGTTCGGGCCGGAAGGAGGAACTGTTGAAGGAACCTTTGAAGGTAAGTTAAAAAGCGCCGGCGAAACATACACTATTATCAGCGGACATTTCGTAGTCAACCGTGTGTTATAATCATCAAATCTCCATCACTAATTTCAATCCCTTTTTGGATAGGTATCATCTGGCTAAACTCATCAATATTACCATTATAAATGAACATCATTATTGCAGAATCAGTTGGTAAAAAGCAGCAGAACCCCGCGCTATTACTTGTTTATTCTATACTGTGCTTTTATTGTTTAGGAGCGGTTATGATGATCAATTTTTGTGATTATAGATCTTTTGATCGCATCCACGAAAACGTAACACAGGTGTTTGGTGTTTTTAGCAGGAAAGTAGTCCTTATCTATTATGTTCCGGCAGTTTTGTTATGCCTTTGCACGGCATCGTTATGGTTTTATACACCTAAAACAATTCCTAGATGGATGTTTTGGGCGTCTTTACTCTTCTCTTTCAGCGCAGTTATCATCATTCTTTTTGTGTTGATGCCCGCTCAGCCTTATTTAGTATCAAAAGGATTTGATGGGATAATAAAAAACAGGCTTGTACCCTTAGGCTTATATTTCCAGGTGATCCCGGCCTGGCTGCAAGCTTTTCTGGCCTTTTTTATATTAAACGCCTATTTCAAAAATGTTAACCCTTTTAACCGTATATTATTTATTGGCGTTTTTGCACTGGTTTTCTATTTAGTTGGAGCTGATAGCGTCGAAAAATTTATAAACTATCCTATATGGACCGTTGTTTGCCCAGCAGACTGGCTTTCTTTCCGTGCCTCGGTGCCCATTGCACAGTTTTTGTCCATTTATGTAGTTCCCGGATTTTTCCCCATTTTTTTATTAGTACCGATGTTTTGGTGGCGGCCACAAGGAATTACTAAAACTTTTGTTTTTATCGTACTGTTGCCAGAATTATGGGCATGTATTGTAACGGGTAATTATTTTGTGCCAGAGATACAAGAACCGCTTCTCAAAGCGTATTCATTACCCTTGATCGAAGAACTGATAAAAGATGAATTCCCATTGCGGAGTACGGCATTAATTATGCTGATTGTAGTAACAGCTATCCTGTTTCTGAGAGTGGCCAGGCATAGCCAAGGTACGGTATGGAATACTGTTGAATAAATTTTACGAGTCACAAATGACGCTGTTTAACCTTGCTTGCAATTGTTAAAAATACATTTTACATCATAACCATTATTAATATGAAAATTGCTGTAATTATTGGCCGCTCGTTGCTTGGCCTCATTTATGTGTTGTTCGGACTTTCTTTCTTTTTTCATTTTATCAAGATCCCGGCTATGCCCTTAGCGGGCAGGGAGTTTCAGGGTGCACTGTTAAAATCCGGATATTTTTTTCAATTCCTGAAGATAACGGAGATCACCTGCGGAGCGTTTTTGCTCATCAACCGCTATACAGCTTTTTTCCTGGTCATTATTTCCCCCGTAACCTTAAATATCTTTTTATTTCACGTGTTTTTGTCGCCTCCCGGCCTCACATTCGTTATCATGATGCTGGCCATCAACTTGTTTTTGGGGTATGCGTATCGTAAATATTATCATAGCGTATTTACGTCGGTTCCTCTGGTATAGGGGAGATTACCTGTGGTTGATGGGTATTACCATAGATGTACGGAAGAATAGATTTTGGCTGAAGCCTGATTTTCAAATCTGCTATCCGTCCCATAAATAGGACGGCAATGAATAAAGACCAATGGATTTATCCTTCATTGCCGTTGGTTTTAACCAACGGATTGTAAGGGAATAATTATAGGCTTTAGCCAAATCTGATATTTAATATATGAATATATGGGTGGCGTTCTCACTGCAATACTTACTATGAGTAAGAATTCTCTGGTTTAAAATAATGTTCAATTGTCAATTTCGCCTCTTCCATATTTTGTATCCCGAGCTGTAATTTTTGACCATTCTTGAAAATGATTTGAATACCGACTTTCCCTTTTAAATTATAAGCCATTCCTTGTTTTCTACTGCTTTTTACTCCCCAGATACCATATTTATAATAGCGAAAAATTATCTGATCAATATTTTCCCAATGGCACAATATTTCGGTTTTCGATGGTTTTTCTTTTAGCGATATACCATGCTCATCAATTTTTATGAACAGGCTCTTAAAGAATACATACATATCAACTATAAGCATGACACATAATCCAAAGAAGGCCTCAAAACCTATAACATTAGAAACAGTATGTAAGGGAGCAGTAATAAAGTAGAGGAAAGTGATAATAGCTAATGCAGTTAGCGCAATTGCAAAATATTTTAACCTGGGGTCGTCGTATTTTTGTGTCTCAATAAATATGTTATCAGAATTAAGAGGCATGGTTTTTTGAAAAGAAATGATTGTATAAAGGTATAAAAAGATTAGAAGCTTGTTATCTCCGCACCCCCCCCCCCAACATCCCACTAAATATTAACAATCCTATGAATTATACCCACTCTATTTTAGGTTTGATTTTATTAATTTTGCTTCATGGCAACCAATACGCTATCCGAAGTTGCAGAATTGCAGGTTCCGGATTTAAAATGGAAGGGTTTTAAGGTTTATAAGATCTCGGGAGGGGCAGGTCCTCAGCACGCTCATGGCAGGCGCGATTTTTATAAAATAGTTTTGGTAACCAGCGTTATGACGGTATCCTATGGCGACCAAACGGCTGAAATAAACCAAACCTGTTTAGTTTTAATAAACCCGCGTATATCCCATAGCGTAATTCATCACACCGAAAGAAAGGGCTATGCCTGTGTTTTTACCGAAGCTTTTATGGCGGGCAGGGAACGCACGGAGCTTTTGCAAAACTCTCCCTTATTTCGCTTTGGTAAAACACCTATCATTCCCTTGAACAGCGAGCAGGAGCTATTCATAACGGGCATATATCAAAAAATGCTGTCTGTTTATCAGACCGATTATGAACATCAGGCCGAATTGCTGAAAACCTGCATAGAACTCATCATGCATGAAGCATTAAGGATTCAGCCATCATCAAATGAGCCGAAGCACAAAAACGCGGCTACGCGGATCACACATCGGTTTATGGAATTACAGGAAAGGCAATTTCCGATAGAAAGTATAGGATCTCCGCTCAAGTTAAGAACCGCCCAGGACTTTGCCGAAAACCTTGCTGTGCATGTTAACTATCTTAACCGCTCGGTAAAGGAAGTAACCGGGAAGCCCACATCCGTACATATCACAGAACGTATTGTTGCAGAGGCCAAAGCCCTTTTGCAGCATACCGACTGGAGCATAGCAGAGATAGCCTACAGTTTGGGTTTTGAATACCCTACCTATTTTAACAATTATTTTAAGCGGGTAACCGGCCTTGTTCCAAAATCTTTCAGGTGAAGTAAGATTTGAAAATCATACTTTTTGGTTTGATTCTCTTTAACAGATGAATCCCGCTTAGCGGGAACTTTGTATAAACAAAAAGAATCATGGGAAAAGTATCAAGTACGGATAAACAAATCAATATAAACGGAGACAGGCCAATAGCGCTGGTCACCGGAGCTAATCAGGGAATCGGTTTGCAGATTGCAAAGGATCTTGTTACACATGGCTTCACGGTGCTGGTCGGCTCGCGCAATTTTGAACGTGGCGAAACTGCGGCCAAAGAGATCGGGCAGCACGCGCATGCGTTCCAGTTGGATGTAACAGATCAGGCCTCGATCACTGCTGCCGCAAAACGGATAGGCAGCGAGTTTGGCCGCCTTGATGTGCTCATCCAAAACGCGGCTATCTCGAATACCAGTAAGCAGCCCGGTCAGTCTGTGGAGGAATATGCCAAAACAACCCGCCCCAGCAATGTTTCTATCAACGAAATGCGTGCCGTGTGGGACACGAATGTGTTTGGCGTGCTGGCTGTTTACCAGGCCATGCTGCCGCTTCTGCGCAAATCGCCGCAAGCCCGTATCGTCAACGTATCCAGTGGAGCCGGCTCGTTAACCATGAATGCCAATCCGACTAACGGACACCGCGCTATCTTCGGCCCTGTTTATCCTGCATCCAAAACGGCGCTCAACGCCTTGACGCTGGCTATGGCTATCGAATTAGAGCCGGAAGGTATCCAGGTTAACGCAGTATCCCCAGGCTTTACTAAAACGAACCTTAACGGACATGCAGGTACTGAGACAGTAGAGGAGGGCGCCGCCGAGGCGGTGCGCGTGGCACTGCTTGGTCCGGATGGTCCTACAGGTACGTTCTCGCATGCCAAATTGGGGACACTCCCCTGGTGATTACCAGCCCACCAACAAAATTTATATTAATAAAAAAGCTATGAAAAAAGTATTAATAACCGGGGCCAATAAAAGCATTGGTTTCGAAACCGCCCGTCAGTTGTTGCAACAGGGGTACTATATATATTTAGGCAGCCGCAATTTAGAGAATGGCCTGCAAGCAGTGACCAAACTCAAAGCTGAAGGATTCAACAACATGGAAGCTATACAAATTGATGTGAGTGATGAAGAATCGGTAAAAGCCGCCCGTGCCGAAATAGGCAAAAAGACTGATGTGCTCGACGTGCTGATCAATAATGCCGGCATCAGCGGTGGTCGACCGCAAACAGCAATTACCGCGAGTGTAGACCTATTCAAACAGGTATTTGAAACCAATTTATATGGCGTTGTAAGGGTTACCCAGGCTTTTATGGACTTGTTGCAAAAGGCCCCTGAGCCGCGCATTGTGAATGTGAGTTCAAGTATGGCTTCCCTTACGCTAAATAGCGACCCGGATTGGCAGTATTACCATTATAAAGGCGCGGTTTACCTTCCGTCAAAAACAGCACTTAATATGTATACCCTTAACCTGGCTTACGAATTGCGCGATACAGCATTTAAAGTAAATGCGGTCGATCCCGGTTTTATTTCCACCGATTTTAACAATCACCGTGGAACCGGTACGGTAGAGGAAGCTGGCAAGCGTATCGTTAAATATGCTGTGATTGGTGTCGATGGCCCTACCGGAAAGTTTTTCAGCGAGGAGTATAACCCAGAAACAGAAGAGATACCCTGGTAGTTTTCTAATACCGATGGAATTGAGTTTCCAGCTCCCGGTTGGCAATTAGCAGCAAAAATCCATTATCATGGCTAAACAAAAGCGGGGGAGTGCACGATTACTTTTCCCGGGAAGGGGTTTCTGCACCTTACGAATCGCATGGCAGGAATTTGTATCTACAGGTAAATTTTCGTATATTTATACATCAAATCCAACAGCCCGATTGTCTTTTTTCAGACGATCGGGCTGTTTTGTTAAAGGAAAACAAAACCCAAAAAACGACCGTTTGGTATGTAGTTATTTGGGAATCAATAAATTGGTATCTAACTTTAATGAAAAGGCAAAATAACTTTAAAGAAAAGTGACAAAATAATCATAAAGTTCATAATTTAGGCCCATTTTAATACTGTCCGAAATCGGTCCTTTTTGGACATACACTCGGGCACTCCAAAGCTAATGAGTCGAATCTGAGTTTTGAATTGCTGTGAGAGTTATTTTGACGTTTTTATAACTTTGGTTAAAATTAAGTTTTGATCGCCATTATACTTTATTATAATTTAATACTATATTAATAATTTAAATAATAGTTTTATGAAAACATCAACATACAACTATTATGAAAAAAACCTTATTAGTCCTTCTTCTTATTTTTTTTATTGTCTCGTGCAAGAAAGATAATAAATCAGAGAAATCAAAAAACACCACCGTAACAGATCAGGATATTATTTCCAGTTCTAAAGCTTTTTATGAAGCAAAACTATCAACAGCCTCTAAAACCAGCAAATTAAATAACTTTAGTACGACAACAGCGAATACTGAAGGGGCACCGGGCACACCTAACTGGTCAAAAAGCATCAGTTCTCAGAAATAAAAACGGTATTAATATTACCCGTGTGCCTTATGATTCTGCGACAGGTGCCCCTTTACGTTTTAATGGACATGGTTATAGAAACCTGTTATTATATGGCGAAAATTCAGCTGTTAAAGAAGGCTATTGGATGGAACGTGATAGTGATTATAATTCAACTACTGATAAAAGCTCGTTTACTGGAAATATACTTATTTATGATCTAAATAATAATTTCATTTCCGGTCAAAAGTATGAAGCGGGAAAGTTAAAGTCAATTATAAAAATGAATGCAGGAAGCGAAGCCGATAAAATAGTATTGGCAAATTCCGCAGCACCCAGTAATAAAAAGGTGTTAAATAGTTCCTCTAAACTAAGTACATTATCTGATCCATCAACATCGGCCACTACGAAATTTTATAAGCTTGCCGGTGGCGGGTTAATATGTATCGACTATTATCAACGCAGTTGTATACCTGCTACAGGCAATTGTACTGACTGGATATATTTGGACTCCAATTGTACTGAAATTCCATCACCCGGTGCTGGGCTTGGGACGCTTCCACCAACGGGAGGTTCGTCCGGTGGTGGGGGTGGTTCATCGGGTGGTGGCGGTGGTGGCGGAGGAGGAGGAGGCACTGGCGGCGGCGGCGGTGGTGCAATTTCGGCTGATCCATATACTGAGGGGGGAAGCGTAGGGTATGGCCCAGATCCATACTACATTGATATTCCAAGTGTCATACCTCCACCTTCAGATTTTTACGTTTGTCCATCTAACTTTGCTTTTGTAGGTGTAACAACACACGATCTCTGGCAGGAATCTGTTGTCACTCAACTTTATTGTCACCTGGCATCAGATGGGGCCCTCCCCGAACAAACCACAGCGCTTACGGTAGAAATCCCGGAAATACATTTTGGCCTCCCGTTCTATAATGTGGAAGGAGATCTCGTTTATTCAGCACAGCAAGCTGCTTAAATCTCGGCAGATGCGCTTAATGAAGGAGAATTTGAAATGCGACAAGAATTTAAGAACAACCCCGGTTTGACGAAGGATAAATTAGCACAAATATGGATTAACCAGGCTAAGCAAGAAATGCTAAAGCTATCATTGGGTAGAGGAAGATTGGGTAAAACTGGCTCTACCGGTTTACTTAAAAGAGTACCAGCATATTTACTTTATACTCCTTGCGTCAATTAGTTTATATAAATAAAAGGGCGATTAAAGAGTTTATACTAATATTTACTTTAATTTGTATCGTTATGACGGCTAAAGCGCAGGATTTAACGGAGTTTTTTAATGCCCCCAACAGGAACAACCTACTGGAATACCTAGATCATTGCAAAAAAATGAACTACAAGGTATATCAAGAGGAGGGTTTGGTTTTATATGGGTTTGGCTTAATGGATGACGGCATACCATCAGATGTTTATTTTTTGCCAGGTAAGTTAAAGAAAGGGCAGACTTTTGAAGCATTTGTGAAGGAAACTTTTTCTAATAAAGAAAACATGCTCTATGAAATGATATTTGCACCCTTAAGAATGCGAAACCCTAAACTTGCGGCAATTATAGATTCTATGGAGTATGATATCGTTGGCTTTAGCCCATTAAATAAATTCAGATCAGCCAAAATAAGTTATTGTAGAATTACCTTTAATTTGTTTTATGGCGATACATCGCGGACTTATCCCGCCAGTTCTAAAATTTCCGATTTAATGATTAATTACAGAGATCAAGAATACGTCATTAAATTTCGGCAATTACCTGATTCATGGGGAAGGCCTGTATATTTTGAAAAGTTAGATTTAATGCAAGGTAATTAACCACCTTGCATTAAATTTTTTCGCATTTATGAACCTGCCAAAGTGTTTAACGAAAATTATATAACAGACAATAATTAAAATGATGATTGAGCATATGGTGTAAAATTTTACCGATAAATTGGCCCCATTATGACCAGTCATCTAAAACCCTGACGAAATAATCCTGCTTTCCTTTTAATGGTGTTATATCCAGGTCACAGGATTCAAACATAATATGCCGACAAATCTTTCTTATGCGTTGGAATTGTGAAGAAGATATTTGCGTGGTATTCTCCCGGCTGGTTACCAAACCTTTCAATGCCTCTTCAAACGTTCTATAAACAGGATTTACACCAATGCTTTTAATTTCAAAAGTGCAGTTCTCGTTAGATGTATTTCCATTTTTGGGTTTAATAACGAATATTCTAATATACTCAGGTACTGTCACATCGTATAACGGCGAATTGTTAGTTTTTAAGAACTCCAAAAATTTATCATCGTGACCCTTTGTGTTATATTTATAGTTTAAGCTGGTCATTTTGATATCGTACCAGGGGTTATTACGAGTATTTGACCAGTAATAACGATTTTCCCCCTCTGACCCTTCATTGAAAAACTGAGTATGTCAGAATAATAATTTAATGGCAAGTTTTCTTAGCAATAGGTACTCGCGCTCAGAAACGAGCCGGTATCCCCACTTAGCTTTATCTTGTATTAATTCCGCCTCGGTTTTTGCCCAATGACCCATACAGCCGTCCTTACCAGTTTCTACCTTAAAATTAAAAAGGTTGAGTTCTTTGGTAGCTACTGTGGCCTCAACCACATCGAAGTATTTAAAACGGCGCTGATCGGCTCGGTTCTTAGTAGAATAAACCGTTTCACCATAAAGAGCCGCCAACTTGAAATCAATAACGGATTTACCTCGTTGTCCGGTCCTGTATTCAGAAGGGGCATAAAAGTAGTAACGTTTCATATTTTAGCGTTTATCAGACATTCTGTGTATAGAAATAGAATATAAAATATTATCTCTCCGGTGTATTAAATTGTATGTTTCAAAAGTGTCAAAATAACTTTAAAATTCACACTAGGGAATCGGCGATATAATTATAAAAAAAATGACAATATAACTCTAAAGTACACAATGAAAACGGCAAAGTAGTTCTAAAGAAATGAGGCAAATTAATTCTAAAGTTCACACACAATTACAGCGGAGTATCCAATAATGAGGCAAAATAACTTTAAAGAATAGTAACAAAATAACTATAAAGTTCACATGGTACTTTTTAAAGCTTTCAAAACGCATCGAAATCGTATTGGGATTTGTTAAAAAGTGTTAAAATCGATGGTTTTGGATCAATTTTCAAAGGTTTTATCTCGTTTTTGAGCAAAAAAGTGTTAAAATAAAGGGTTTAAAAAGTTTTTTGAGTGGCGTTGCACTATTGTAATACTAGAGATATAACTTATATTTATCCCTAATAAGTAATTCGGGATCTTAAAAAACAACATTTAAAACCGTTTGTAAAACAGAAAAAATGTTGAAACGGTGTCAAATATTGCAACAAAGTGTGTTTATGACACAAATAAATTGCAAATTTGCGGTCTGCATATATTCAGTTAACTCCCTGTTTAACGATGAGTGAAAAGACAATATTGGTTTGGTTTAGAAATGACTTGCGGATACACGATAACGAAATTTTGTTAGAGGCTGTGCGTAAGGCTGATAAAGTGTTGCCTGTATATTGTTTTGACCCATATTACTTTCAGCGTACGGCCTCCGGAGCATCAAAAACCGGCAGTTTTAGGGCTCGTTTCCTGTTAGAAGCGGTGGCCGATCTTCGCAAAAACTTACAGGGCTACGGCGCCGAACTGATCATCAGAACAGGTAATCCAGCCGAAATTTTACCTCAACTTGCCGAACAATACCAGGTAAACGAGGTGTATCATCATAGGGAAGTAGCTTACGAAGAAACTGAGATATCTGAACAGGTAGAAGCCGCCTTATGGAAACTGAAGCTTAATCTGAAACATTTTATCGGGCATACACTATACCATAAAGAAGACCTTCCCTTCCCGATCAAGGATATTCCGGATAGTTTCGCCGTATTTAAGAAAAAAGTAGAGCGTGATAGTAATGTTCGCCCATGTATACCTACACCGGAGCATATTATTATTCCAGCAATAACAGATGCAGGCGAATTACCTACCCTGCAACAATTAGGGTTGGATGAGCCGATTGATGACCCACGCGCTACCAACTATTTTCAGGGTGGCGAAACGGCTGCTTTGGTACAACTGCACAAATACTTTTCGCAAAGTGAGCAGGCTGTTAAGCCTAAAGGTTCCCGGGGCGGCATTAATAATTCGTCCAAATTATCTCCATGGCTGTCGGTAGGTTGTATATCGCCAAGGCAGGTTTACTGGGAGATATTTAAACATAGCGGCGATAGTTACGCGCAAAATGCCAGCATGCTGAAACTGGAACTGCTTTGGCGCGACTATTTCAGGTTTATGTTTAAAAAACATGGACAGAAATTCATCAAAGCCAAAAACGAGGAAAATGATGAAGCTGAAATAGCCGTTAATGAATTGGAATTTACTAAGTGGGCACATGGCGAAACCGGTGTTCCATATATTGATGCCTGTATGCACGAGCTAAATGCAACGGGCTTTATCTGCAACCATTGCCGCCAGATAGTGGCCACCTACTTGGTACATGACCTCAAAGCCAACTGGACCCGCGGGGCGATTTATTTTGAAGAAAAATTAATCGATTATTCGCCAGCCAGCAATTGGGGTAACTGGGCCTTTATTGCCGGGGTAAATGATGCCAAAGAAAGTAAATACGCTATAGCATCTATGCAGTCTAAAGACGCGGAGAGTGATTTTGTAACTACCTGGCAACCATCGCACATAGATGAGGCAGGCGATCTGGTGAAAGTATAAGTTTAAGCTTTTTTCTCTTTCAAAGTTTTAATTCAATTAAGTAAGCCTCTTTACAAAAGGTCCAGGCAGATTCACTTTGTTTATTTTTATAATATCGGCATCTATAATTAATATAGCTGGTTGCTAATAGTGTTTGTAAATATTACTATTTCTTAATATTATTATTTAATTTAAGTGGTATACTTGTCGTATTATATTATTTAAATCCTTGTCGCTTTTATGAAAAAAATCTTACTCTTGATTCCCTTACTGGGAATGTTATGGTCATGCAAAAAGCAAGATCAGCTAACCCCAAAACAAACAGAAACCAATACAGCAACCGGTAAATTAAAATCACAATCAGCCAAAGATGGTGTTTGGGATTTGTTGGGTTATGGCTATGATGTAACAGGTGAATATGCAAACTCAAGTTCAACCACATTCCAGGTGGTTGATATCGCTAAACTTTACAGCACCGAGCCAACCAGATTAGTTACTAATTTAAACACAACCAGAAATTCATCTTTTTCATATGGTGAAAATGTACAAGCCTATGCTTCAGATATTTCGGCACATTTAAACGCTACAGTGGGCTTTTCGTTGTTTAAAGGTTCAGTAACATCGGCTTATTCAAATTCAAATTCTTTTAACTCCAAATATATTTATGGGAGTTATAATTTGCTGATCCAACAACGGGAGTTGAAATTCAACGCTACGTCTGCATTGCTGCAAAAATATTTAACACAGAATTTTTTAAATGATATTGCTACGCTTACGCCACAACAAATAGTGAGTCAATATGGTGCTTTTGTACTTTCTGACATTATTTTAGGCGCAAAATTGCAAGTTACCTATCAATCAGAAACCAAAAGTACCGACAGGAAATCTGCCGCCTCAGCAGGCTTGGATGCCAGTTTAGGAGCTATATTCTCCATTAACGCAGGCGTTAATTCTAATCATTCGCAAAGTAGCTCCAATTTTAATCAGTATGTGCATTATCTTACCAATGGTGGCGATCCAACTTTAGGAATTACGCCGGCTACAATTTCATTTACCCAAAATACGCCGCCTATTGATTATAGTGCATGGCAAGCTAGTACTAATGCACAAAATGCCGAATTGATCAACATAGCACAAAGCGGCTTGATCCCAATTAATGAATTGATCCCCGATCCAAGTTTGGCAAATGCGGTGAAAAATTATATTTATAATGATTATTTACCCAATCATCAGGTTCAGGTTCAATACGGAAAATCAACATTGTATAGGTGCTTTAATACAAAAAGTGGCGATCGCATGTTGGTGACCGATCCCAATGAGGTAGCCAATCAGCCAAATTGGAATGTAGAGGGTAGTTTGGGTTATGTATACAACGATAACTCAAAGACTGGTGTTGCTCCATTAAACAGATTTTTGTTAAGCAATGGCTATCATTTTTTTACAACCGATGTAAATGAGATTCCATCTCAGGCAACAAGAGAAGGGGTGCCGGGTTATTTGGATCTTTCCCCGGTAGCCGGATATAAGCCATTATATCGTTACAGAAACTCTAAAAATGGAGCACATATGTACTCAAATGATTTTAATGAACTTGGCAATGGACGTGATGGCTGGATATATGAAGGAGTCATAGGTTATTTGCAGCAATAAATTATTACCATCTATTTTAAAAGGCTGTTTTTTTAAACAGCCTTTTTTTGTGGGTGCCTGTTTAAGCAATTGTTAGCTGATATTTTATTCATCCTGTTTAAGCCATTTTAAAATTTATGACCCCATCAAATATGCTTTTGTTCCATTCTATGCGTTATAACACAGATATTAGGCATATGTAAATTTCTTTACAATTAATTATGAAGTATATAAGCCTATATGCTTACTTTTGTACCGTTTTAAAGATCAGTTTCTCATGGATCGTCTCAATTATATCAATAGCGGCAACGCAGACTACATTAATACCCTATACGACAGCTACAAACAGGATCCCGAATCGGTGGATTATGGATGGCAGAAATTTTTTGAAGGTTTTGATTTTGGCAAGGACACGCAAGCCCCTGCCGGAACAACCGCGCCAAGTGTAGGTGACAAAACCCCTGATCACTTTTTAAAAGAGATCAATGTACTCAATATGATTCACGGCTACCGTTCACGCGGTCACCTGTTTGCCAAAACAAACCCGGTGCGTGAGCGTCGTCATTACTTTCCTGGTAAAGAATTGGAAACCTTTGGCCTGAATGAGGCCGATCTGGATACCGTATTTAATGCCGGTGTTGAAGTTGGCTTAGGTGCTGCCACCCTGCGAGACATCCGTCAGTTGCTGGAAGATACCTATTGCCGTGCCATTGGTGCCGAATACAGGTACATCCGTAACCCTATTAAACTGAAGTGGTTTGAAGACAGGATGGAAAGCAACCGTAACACGCCTTCATTTACTGTCGACGAAAAGAAATTGATGCTGAATAAGCTCAACGAGGCCGTAACTTTCGAAAACTTTTTGGGTACCAAATTTTTGGGCCAGAAACGTTTTTCGCTCGAAGGTGCCGAAGCGTTGATCCCTTCAATGGATTCCGTAATTAATAAAGGTGCCGATCTTGGTATCGAGGAGTTTATCATCGGCATGGCTCACCGCGGCCGTTTGAACGTGCTGACCAACATCATGGAGAAAACCTACAAAGAGGTATTCTCTGAGTTTGAAGGCAAAAACTTTGATTCTGATACGCCTTTTGGTGGTGATGTTAAATATCACCTCGGTTTTTCGACCGATGTAACTACCTCCAACGGTAAAAAAGTTCACTTGAGCCTTTGTCCAAACCCATCGCACCTGGAAGCGGTTGACCCGGTTGTAGAAGGTATTACCCGTTCAAAAATCGATTTTAAATATGGTGGCGATCATTCCAAGATAGCTCCGATACTGATCCATGGTGATGCTTCTGTAGCAGGCCAGGGAATTGTTTACGAAGTTTTACAAATGGAAAAACTGGATGGTTACCGCACAGGTGGTACCATTCACCTGGTAATCAATAACCAGATAGGTTTTACCACTAATTATAAAGACGCCCGTTCCAGTACTTATTGTACCGATGTGGCTAAAACAGTGCTTTCGCCAGTTTTCCACGTGAACGGTGATGATGTAGAAGCGTTGGCTTATGTAGTTAACCTGGCTATGGAATACCGTCAGGTATTTAATGAAGATGTATTCATTGATATCTTATGCTACCGTCGTTACGGTCATAATGAGTCTGACGAACCAAAATTCACCCAGCCATTATTATATAAGGCCATTGAGGCGCACCCTAATCCACTGATTATTTATAATGAAAAATTAGTGGCCGAAGGCAGCATTGATGCCAGCTTGCTTAAATCAATGGAAAAAACTTTCCGTGATGAACTACAGCAAAAACTGGATGAATCAAAAGCCGAAGAAAGATTTACCGAAACCATCGCCATGTTTGAAGGCGCATGGAGCGGATTGCACTTAGCCAGCCATAAAGAACTGGTATCGGCTATTGATACATCAGTGCCTAAAGAAGAAATCATAGAGATCGGTAATAAATTAACCTCCCTGCCGGTAGATAAAGGCTTCTTTAAAAAGATCGAAAAATTATTTGAAGATCGCCGGGCAATGGTAAACAATACTCAGGTATTTGACTGGGCCATGGCCGAATTGCTGGCTTACGGTACCTTGTTAAAAGACGGTTTCCCGGTAAGGTTAAGTGGTGAAGATGTTAAACGTGGTACCTTCTCTCATCGTCATGCGGTATTAACCCTGATTGATTCTGAGGATGAATATACTCCGCTGGCAACTATCGATACCGAAGCTAAACTAAGCATCTATAACTCTTTATTATCTGAATATGGTGTATTAGGTTTTGAATATGGCTATGCCCTGGCAAACCCAAATGCCTTAACGATATGGGAAGCCCAGTTTGGTGACTTCTTCAATGGTGCACAGATCATTGTTGACCAATACATTGCCAGCGCCGAAACCAAATGGCAGCGTGGTAATGGACTGGTCATGTTGTTGCCGCACGGTTATGAAGGACAAGGTCCTGAACACTCCTCTGCACGTGTAGAGCGTTTTATGGAGCTTTGTGCTGATGATAATATTCAGGTGGCTAATTGTACCACACCCGCTAACTTCTTCCACATCCTGCGCAGGCAAATGCACCGCGACTTCCGCAAGCCATTGATCATCTTTACCCCCAAAAGTTTACTGCGTAGTCCTAAATGCGTATCACCAATTGACGAATTTACCAATGGTAAATTCCATGAATTGATAGATGACACTTATGCCGACGTTAAAAAGGTAAAACGTGTATTGTTATGTACCGGTAAAGTATATTATGATTTGCAGGAGAAACAATTAACAGATAAACGCAAGGATATTGCCATTGTTCGTATAGAACAACTATACCCAACACCTGTTACACAGATATTGAAAATTAAAGCTAAATACGATAAAGCTACCGAGTTTATCTGGGTACAGGAAGAGCCGGAAAACATGGGAGCATGGCCTTATATCTGCCGCAAATTCCATAGCGATAAAGTGATTAATCTGAGTGTTATTTCACGCATCGAAGGCAGTAGTACAGCCACCGGTTTTGCTAAACAACATGCTGCCCAACAGGCGTATATTGTTTCCAAAGCATTTGAAGCACCTGCCGGTAAAGTGGTAAAAGACGCAATAAAAAAGACAACAAAAAAAATGGCTGATGCCGGAGCGGATTAAGTTCTGTTGCCTGTGGCGGGTTTCGGGGTGCGGGTGTTAAGCTAACAACTATTTACGCGAACCTCGCAACAGGAAACCCGTACCAAATAAAATATTAAATCTACAAAACTAAAATATGAGTTTAGCGATCAAAGTTCCGCCGGTAGGCGAATCAATTACAGAAGTAACCCTATCGAGCTGGATAAAAAAAGATGGCGATCACGTGGAAATGGATGAGGTTATTGCCGAATTAGAATCGGACAAAGCCACTTTTGAATTGACTGCCGAAAAAGCAGGTACCCTAAAAACAGTTGCCAAAGAAGGCGATACATTAGCTATTGGTGCTGTTGTTGCCAATATTGAAGAAGGCGCTGGCGCTGCTGCTCCTGCAAAGGAAAGTGCTCCTGCGGCTCAACCACAGCCCGAAGTTGTAGCTAACGCACCTGCTCCGGCTCCGGTTGCTGTTGCACCTGCTGCTGGTTCATTAGAAATTAAAGTACCTACAGTAGGGGAATCTATAACAGAAGTTACTTTATCGCGCTGGATAAAAAAAGATGGCGATACTGTTGAAATGGATGAAGCCCTCGCAGAGCTGGAATCAGATAAAGCAACATTTGAATTAACTGCCGAAAAAGCCGGTGTATTAAAAACTATAGCTAAAGAAGGTGACGTATTGCCTATTGGCGCGGTTGTTTGTACCATTGAAGGGGCAGGCGCTGCTGTACAGGCTACACCTGTAACGCCTGCGGTTGTAAGCGCTACAGATGAGTCGCCACGCGGTGGAGCACCTACCAAAGCCGATGGCGCGGTAACTTATGCCTCCGGTACCCCATCACCTGCTGCTGCCAAAATACTGGCCGAAAAAGGTGTTGATCCTAAAGGTGTAAATGGCACCGGTGTTGATGGTCGTATCACTAAAGGGGATGCCCTGAACGCGCAGACTGCACCGGCTAAACCTGCTGCACAACCTGCAGTTTCAGCTCCTGTTGCCGCACCAGTTATAGCCGGCGAAAGAAGCGAGAAACGCGAAAAAATGACCTCGCTGCGTAAAACAGTGGCCAAACGTTTGGTTGCTGTTAAAAATGAAACAGCTATGCTAACTACCTTTAACGAGGTAGATATGCAGCCAATCATGGAACTGCGCGGTAAATACAAAGATAAATTTAAAGAGAAACACGGCGTAGGCTTAGGCTTCATGTCGTTCTTTACCAAGGCGGTTACCGAGGCTTTAAAAGACTGGCCCGCTGTTGGCGCTCGTATTGAAGGCGAAGAAGTAGTGTACAGCAACTTTGCTGATATTTCTATCGCTGTATCTGCCCCTAAAGGTTTGGTTGTTCCGGTGATCCGTAATGCAGATACTTTGAGCCTTGCCGAAATTGAAAAGGAGATTGTTGTATTAGCCGGTAAAGCCCGTGAAAACAAATTAACCATTCCTGAAATGACAGGTGGTACTTTCACTATCACCAATGGTGGTGTATTTGGTTCTATGATGTCAACCCCGATATTAAACTCGCCTCAATCGGCTATATTGGGTATGCACAATATCATTGAACGCCCGGTTGCCGTAAACGGACAAGTGGTTATCCGCCCAATGATGTACCTGGCGCTGTCATATGATCACCGCATTATTGACGGCCGTGAATCGGTAAGCTTCCTGGTACGTGTAAAGCAATTACTGGAAGATCCCGCAAGGTTATTACTAGGGGTTTAATACTACCGTAATCATATTAAAAAGCCTGGCACATGCCGGGCTTTTTTGTTTTACCAGTCCTCTTGCAATAACAGTTAGATGCCAGATATTTTATCTGACTTCTTGCTTCTGACTTCTTGCTTCTCTTCATTAAGGGTTACCTAATTCCCTTTTTTGGTATCAATAGTAACCAAAAAAAATTAACAACAACATGAAAACAAAAATTTTAATGCTGCCATTGGTGGCCGTCTTGCTGCTGGGCGCTTGTAAGGGTTCTGGCTCAGGTTATAACACTGATCAAAAGGTGGGTGATACTGATACTGCCAGATCATCCGGTGCTGATACCTCCGCTGCATCGAAGCTGGTGAAAACTGCGGATATGCGATTTAAGGTGAAAGATGTACAGCAAACTGTTGAGAATATTGCTGCACTTACTACAAAATATAATGGCATAGTAATGCACCATCAAATGCAGGCTACTACGGAACGGAGCCAGGATGTACGCATAAGTAATGATTCGGTAATGCACATAACCTCATTTACCCGTGTTGCTGATATGACCGTGAGTATTCCTCCCAATCACCTGGAGGATTTTATAATTCAGGTGGCCCGTATAGGATTATATGTCAACTCCAGCAAAATGGATATTGACGATAAATCACTTGAATATTTATCGTCCAAATTAAAACAGGGTAATAAAGCCGCATTTGTTGCCGAACAAAATAAAAGAGATAAAAACGCCACTACCGAATTAACGATGAAAGATGATTTAGTTGATAGTAAAATAAACAATCTTAAAATAGATAAGGCTGTTAAATTAAGCACCCTAACTTTGAGTTTTTATCAAAACAATGGCATAGTTAAAGAGGTTGTTGCCAATGATGATCCATCGGCCTATCAATTACCTGTTCATAAAAGGTTTTTAGGCGCTTTAGCCTATGGTTGGTCGCTTTTTGCTGAATTGGTTATCGGGTTAGCTAATGCGTGGGTATTTCTTGTGTTAGGTGGTGTGAGTGCCTGGTTGTTTATCCGTTATTATAAAAGAAAATATTCTATATTACCTGATACGATAAAATCCTAAAAAATTGGTGGTAAATTCCGTAAACATTTCTATTTTTGCCCAACATTAAATAAAAGTACCATGGAGTCTACACAAAACGCTAATTCAGAACAACATTATAAAATATTGGTTTTAGCTATCGCTATTGGCATAACAGGTGTTTTCATTCGTTTTGCTGGTGATGAAAACTCAACCTATTTTTCGTGGATAGCTAACTTGTTGCTTATTTTAGGCGTGGCAATAGGTTTAAGAACTGTTTTCAGGATCATCAAATAAGATATGCAGATGCGCAAATTTTAGATGTGCAGATGAATTTCAAATATAAAAAAAGCAGCCTCTCTGAATTTCAGAGAGGCTGCTTTTTTTATTGCCTGGTTACAAGGCATCAATCATTTGCATATCCAAACATTTGAAACGGGGAAGCCCTCAACGAAGTTAATCTGCACATCTACTTAGGTCTATACTTCGATTGATTGAGTATCTTCTGCGCATCCTTTTCGGCCATTAACTGGGGCAGGGTAACTTCAGGATGCTTATCCATATACTCCCGTACAATCTGCCAGCCTGTCCAGACCGCCAATTTTGGCGCCGACTCGTTTTTTTCGCCCAAACCGGGAGTAAAGGGGGCTTCGGTAAAATATTTCTGGATTTTAGGATAATCGGTTTCGTAAAGCAGGTTTTCATCTAAAAAATAACCCCATATTTTTACTTTAAAATCCTCGCACCATTTAAGCTGGGCAGCAGTATAACCAATTTTGGTGGTATCGCCAACCTCCGGCAGTATACGATCCATAAAATACATGATCTTGCCGTTGTAAACCATTTTTTCGAGCATCGATTTATTATTGTCATCCTCCGGGAACATATCCTCGCGGGCAATACCTTCCACTACGCGCGGGGCTATATTTTCGGGGGTAAAATGCCTGGACATATAATGTGGGAATGCATTGGTAAGAGCAGGGTAGAAGCGGGAATCGGCACCCAAAAACAGATCAAGTCCTACGGCAAAATAGCCATCCCCAATAGAAGTTTGTGCCTGGAAACCCGAAAAATAAGCATAAACTTTGGGTAATCTTTTTTGCGGATAGTAATACTTAATGTATTTAAATGCCTGTGTAAGGCTGGCATTCTGCGCATCCATGTTGGGATAGGCGGCATCTACATCATGTTTCAGATCGATATAGGCCTTGCCATTAAAAACCTCGTGGAGGGTCTTAAAATAAGCCGTATCAGCAGTAGTGCCTGCCACCAGGATGCGGCTTATAAAATCGAGATAAAAAGCACCGTATTTTTGCTGCAAATAAATGGCTTGCGCAGTCATTGGCTTAGTGCGCATGGCATCAAAGTCGCGATCAAATCGCTCTACCTTAACTTCCATATTGATATTACTTACATCAACCTTTTTGTTGCGCCCGCATGACGCGAATATCAGGGCGATGGAAAAAATTAAGTAAATTTGCTTTGCTTTGAGCCGGGGGTTTATCATCTTTATCCTTTGAGCAAAAATAATTTTTATTTGCATTAATACGTTACTATACTATTCATGAAAATTGCATTAGCCCAGCTTAACTATCATATTGGTAACTTCGAATCGAATACAGCCAAAATTATCGACCATATACAAAAGGCCAAAAAAAACGGCGCCGACCTGGTGGTATTTGCCGAATTGTGTGTTTCTGGTTATCCCGCGCGTGATTTTCTGGAGTTTGATGAATTTATTGATCTGTGCGATGAATCGGCAAAAAAGATAGCTGCGGTATGTACCGATATAGCCTGTATTATTGGTTTGCCTACCTATAATCATAAAGAGGAGGGGAAAGACCTGAACAACTCCGCTTACTTTATTGAAAACGGACAGGTAAAGGCTGTGGTAAACAAAGCCCTGCTGCCCAATTATGATGTATTTGACGAGTATCGATATTTTGAACCCTCAACCGAGTTTAATTGTATTGAATTTAAAGGCAAAAAGATAGCATTGACCATTTGTGAGGATCTGTGGAATACCATCGAAAATCCACTATATATTACCAGGCCAATGGATAGTCTGATCCATCAACAGCCTGATGTAATGATCAATATAGCCGCATCGCCCTTTGCTTATAACCATGACGAGGAGCGTATAGCTATTTTAAGTGATAATGCCAGTCGTTACCATTTACCCTTGCTGTATGTAAACCAGATAGGGGCACAAACAGAATTGATATTTGATGGCGGATCATTGGTTTTTGATAACACCGGTAAATTGATTGATGAGTTACCCTATTTTGAAGAAAACCTGGCATACTACACCTTAAATGAGGATGCCTCTATCAGCTTTGATCACCCCACAACCTTGAAAGCCGAACGTGCTGCCGATATTGAACAGATACACCAGGCCATCATATTGGGTATCCGCGATTATTTTTATAAATCGGGCTTTAAGCAGGCCATCCTTGGTTTGTCTGGCGGTATCGACTCCGCTGTGGTATGTGCATTAGCAGCCGAAGCTTTGGGCGCTCAAAATGTGATGGCCGTGTTGTTGCCATCACGCTTCTCTTCGGATCACTCGTTAAAAGATGCAGAGGATCTGGTGAATAACCTGGGTTGCAAAAGTGAACTGGTTCCGATTAAAAATATCACCGGAGCTATTGAAACCGCGCTACACCCGCAATTCAATAACCTGCCATTTAACATAGCCGAAGAAAACATACAATCACGCAGTCGCGCTATATTACTGATGGCTATGTGCAATAAGTTTGGCTATATTCTATTAAATACCAGCAATAAAAGTGAAGCCGCAGTTGGCTACGGTACTTTATATGGCGATATGTGCGGTGGTATATCCGTAATTGGGGATGTTTACAAAACGCAGGTTTTTGAGCTGGCCCGTTACATCAATAGGGATAAAGAAATCATCCCGATCAATTCTATCATCAAACCACCATCAGCAGAGCTCAGGCCCGATCAAAAGGATACCGACTCCTTACCTGAATATGATATTCTGGATAAAATTCTGGCGGAGTACATCGAGAATCGCCGTTCATCAACCGATATCATCAAAATGGGTTATGACGAAGCCATAGTTCGCCGGGTGATCAGGTTGACCAATCTGGCCGAGCATAAACGTTATCAAACCCCGCCTATACTCCGGGTATCGCCAAAAGCATTTGGTATGGGGCGCCGGATGCCTATTGTAGGTAAATATCTTTCGTAAGTAATTGATTATTAAAGTTTTATATATTTTTTGTCATCGCTAAAACATGGTTTACACTTTTTTGATGAAATAAAGTGTAAGTGTTTGATTTATAGTAATTTGCATGCATGTTAACCATAAAAAGTGTAAACCATGTAAACCCACTTTTTTGTCAATTGAGTCAACCCAATCCAAGACTATACGTCAATTTGCAGTTGACATACCCTTAGTGATCCTGGCAAAATATTTCGGCAAAAGCCGGTGTAACGAGGAATACTCACCCTGTCGATTATCAAAGCGATGTTGTCAAGTTTCCATAGGTTGTATTATATACAGCGTATTTAATAAGCTTTAATTGGGTTTGGCTTTAATAACTAAAGGAATATTTATAGATTTAGGGCTGTAAAAATGCCTATATCTCAGATCTATGAATAAATCTTACGCAGCAATTTGTATATGTTTTTTATTGCTGTGTGCAAGGGCCAGCACTTTTGCCCAACAAGCGCTGGTAACCGACGCCAAACGTGCCGAGTTAACACGTTTTTCCAGCCAGATACGCAGTACTTACGAGGCTAGTCACAAACAGGCCTTATCCCTGGCTGCAAGCAGGGGGTGGAGTGTGCAGCGCCATACCAGAAACGGTAACCTGGTATCCTTGCAAGGTGTTAACGCTTTAGGTTTTCCTATTTATCTCATCACCCATAATAATACTACATCGGCAGCTACTACTGGCACCAATACGGTACAACCGGGAGGCTCGCTCGGGCTCAATTTATCGGGCTCCAGCACTTTTTTAAATAATAAGCTGGCTATCTGGGATGGTGGCTCAGTATATACCGCCCATCAGGAATTTGCCGGCAAAAGTATCACTATTAAAGATGGAGCTTCAGTGCTTGACCATACTACCCATGTAGCCGGTACCATGATAGCCCGTGGAGTATATGCTCCGGCTAAGGGGATGGCTTTTAATGCTGCTACCCTGCAATCATACGATTATAATAATGACATAGCCGAAATGAGTGCAGCCGCATCGGGATTATTATTATCCAATCATTCCTATGGAGATGAGGCGGGTTGGAATTTCAACGATACCAATAACCGCTGGGAATGGTACGGCCTACCCGGCGATACTGTTGATTATACTTTTGGTTTTTATGATACCCGGGCCCAGGCATGGGACAAGATTGCTTACAATGCACCCTATTACCTCATCGTGGAATCGGCGGGGAATAGCCGGTCTAGTAATGGCCCGGCTGTAGGAGCCGACTATTATGGCTACAAAAGTAAAACTGATCAAACTTTAGTTGATAAGGGGCCAAGACCAGCCGGCATCAGCGATAATAGTGGTTACGATATTATCAGCACCACGGGTAATGCCAAAAATATACTTACTGTTGGCGGCGTAAACCCATTGCCATTTGGACCAAGCAGCCGACAGGATATCACCACTGCGTTTTTTAGCAGTTGGGGCCCCACAGATGACGGCCGCATTAAGCCCGATATAGTGGGTAACGGTGTAAATGTATTATCTGTTGGAGTGGCCAACCCTGCTGCGTACCTCACTCTTTCCGGAACCTCAATGGCCGCGCCTAATATTACCGGCTCACTGTATTTGCTACAGGAATATTATGCCCAAAAAAACGGGGGGGCTTTCATGCGGGCAGCCACTTTAAAAGGATTAGTATGCCAAACTGCCTTTGATGGCGGTAATGTAGGGCCTGATTATATTTATGGATGGGGGCTGCTTAATACAAAAAAAGCTGCTCAGGCCATCACAGATAATGGTACAAAAAGCATCATTAGCGAAAACTCACTGCAACAAGGACAAAAACAAACCTTTACTGTTGTAGCATCGGGCAATGATGTGCTGTCTGCAACTATATCATGGACAGACCCGGAAGGCACACCCAATGCTGATGGAACAATTAATAACCGTACCCCAAAATTGGTTAACGATTTGGATATCCGGGTCAGTGATGGCAGTACTACTTATAATCCCTGGGTGTTAAACCCCGATGCTCCCTCAGCAGCCGCCACAACCGGCGATAATATCCGTGATAATATTGAACAGGTTTATATATCTAATACTACTCCTGGTAAAAGTTATACTATAACGGTATCGCACAAAGGTACTTTAAAGCAAGGGCCACAGGCATATTCACTTATTGTTACCGGCGCAGGCGGAACCACCTATTGTACATCGGCACCGCTATCAAATGCCGATTCACGCATTGATAACGTAAAACTATCAAACATAAATAATACTCCTGCCGCGGGCTGTAAAAGTTATTCAGATTATACCAATCTTACCGTTCAGTTGGAGCAGGCTAAAACCTATCCTTTGAGTATTACCTTAGGTACCTGTGGTGGCAATTTTAACAAAGCAGCTAAAGTATTTGTGGATTGGAATGGCAATGGCGTTTTTGATAACGATGAGCTTGCTGCTACCACTAATGTGATTAATGGTACAGGAACGTTTACTGCCAATATTAAAGTTCCGGGATCTGTAATTCCGGGTAATTATAGTTTAATGCGCGTGGTATTAACCGAAACGGGCGACACTTCAACTATAAAAGCCTGCGGCACCTATGCCAAGGGCGAAACCCAAGATTATCGGGTGCAGTTCTTACAAACCAGCATTGATGCTGGTGTTGTAGCTATTGTAGACCCGGGATCAAGTGGCACTTGCTCGGCAAGTACACCGGTTACAATCCGGCTCAAAAATTTTGGTAGTGCGTCCATCAGCAACATACCGGTTACAGTTACTATCACTTCGCCCGATAATACTAAAACTACATACAACGAAACTTATACCGGGACATTGCAATCTCTGGCTGAGGATAATTACACCTTTAGCCAAAAGTTTAATGCGGTAGCAGGTGACACTTATATTATAACTGCTTCCAGCAATTTAGCCAGTGATCCGGTGGTTTCTAATAATTCGTTAACAGCAACGGTAGTGATCAATACACCAGCCGTAATTGGCGGTCTGAGTGCTTATTATTGTACTGATAGTAAGCAATATTTGTTATCTGGTACGGGCGATGGCACGTTGCTCTGGTATCAAAATATTAACGATACTACTCCAATAGCTTATGGGTCGGCGGCCATTACTGCTCAGCCTCCTGTAAACAATACCTATTATGCAGGTATAAATGATTTCAAAGGCTCTGTAGGTCCTGCTACCAAAAATGTTTTCACATCCGGAAGCTATAATCAGTTTACTCCGGCAATAAATATAAATACCAAAGTGCCAATGATTATTAAAAGCGCCCGGTTATACATTGGTAATTCGGGTAAAATAACATTTAATGTAAGTAACAGTAATGGCCAGATTGTGTCGACCAAAGCTATTAATGTTCAGGCTACCCGAACCACTCCACTACCAGGAGACCAGCCTGATGATCCTAATGATCAGGGAAAGGTGTACGATTTGAACCTGGAATTGCCTGCAGCCGGTAACTATAGCATATCTGCAACTTTTGATACAAAAGCTACTATTTATCGGAATAACGGGGGAGTAAAAGGCTATCCATTTAGTATAGGTAGTATATTTAGCATCACGGGTAATAACGCTACGCCTGATGG
Organism: Mucilaginibacter lappiensis; assembly: GCF_900155965.1. GTDB lineage: Bacteria > Bacteroidota > Bacteroidia > Sphingobacteriales > Sphingobacteriaceae > Mucilaginibacter > Mucilaginibacter lappiensis. Next base: position 125,504 of record NZ_FTMG01000017.1, on the reverse strand, counting down.
CCCCGCAGACACTACCTATTATAAAAATTTCTATTATTATTTTTATGATATTAAGGTACAAAGTATGGGTTGTGCGTCGGCTGCAAGATTGCCTGTTAGTTTTTCTAAGCCCGTTATTACTCAAACAGGTAACACGTTAAGCTCAAATTTTGCCACAGGTAATCAATGGTTTTTGAATGGTAAGGCAATTGTGGGAGCCAAGAATAAAATATACGCCCCATTACAAAGCGGCGATTATCAGGTAGCTGATACCTTATCCGGTGGATGTGTAACTATGTCTGATATTTACACCTATGCACGTACAGTTGAAAATCCTGATAATTCAACAGAGATTGGTTTATCGGTGTTCCCGGTTCCGGCAAGTAGTCAGCTTAATGTGGTTTTCGCAACAAAAGCCACCGCTGATCTCAAATTATCATTAATCAATCCGGCAGGACAAGTAGTTTATCTTAATACACAAACCATACCCCAGGGAAATTTCAGCAAAGTGATAGATGTTACTACACAACTTCCGGGTGTTTACCTCATCAAAATATTGCTTGGACAAAAGATTTATGCCCGTAAGGTCATTATCGGCAGATAATCGGCCCCCTTTAAATCTCCCCCGGATGGGGGAGACTTTTTATCTTCTTATTTAGGCTTTTAAAGCCCTCCCGTCCGGGGAGGGTTGGGTTTTTACTAAAAAGTATATTTTAATCCCAGGCCGGGTGCAATATCAAAAAACGGTCCGCGTGCCAGCTCAAGGCGTGGGTTAAGATCAAGACTGATAGCTATAGGTGCATTGGGTATTTTATATTCCAAACCAAGCGTTGCATCTGCTCCTATCAGGATGTGTTTACCGTTATAGTATTCATCATCACCGCCTAGTCGTTTGTAATAACCGCTACCTACCGATCCCAGGTGACCACCAAAACCGTAGTAAAAATTCAGCTTATCAACACCAAAAGCCTGTTGATGTATTTCATATAACCCGGTTACTACCACACCATGATCACGTATACCGATGATACCTTCAAGCGCGGCACTATTATCCATAAAGTATTTTATAGAAGGACCTACTTCGTAAGCGCCAAATTTTAATCCAACTGCTGTTTTGTAATCCTGAGCCTGCGAACGTTTTCCTATTAGCAAGAATGAAACCGAGAAAAATAAAATGTAAGCTAATTTTTTCATGTAGTGATTTTAATTGAATGAATGTTATTCCTGTGCATGGAAACCCTCATGTTTTGTTAAGTCTTTCAACTTGCACATATCCTGCAAATAAACGGCAGATTTGAAATTTTATGGCATTTAAATTGAAAATCTGTATTTGTAAATTTTTATCATGCTGAAAATCAGTGCTAAATATTGAGCTTTTAAGAGGGAGATTATATCGGCAAATAGGTTATTTTAGTAAAATAATCTGATCAATGATAAAATGAATAACTTAAACCTGATGAAAAAGAGCCGTCTGAGTATGGTTTTGGCACTGCTGCTTTTTGTTCCATTAGGATATGCACAAAAGCATCCGGTGGCAAATATAAATACCCCATATTATAATGGTATGGTGGTATGTGCATACCCTGATGCGGCCCAGATTGGGCTTGATATATTAAAAAAGGGGGGTAACGCTGTTGACGCGGCTGTAGCCGTTCATTTTGCGCTGGCAGTTACATATCCCGATGCCGGCAATATAGGTGGAGGTGGTTTTATGGTATACCGTTCAAAAACAGGTGAAACCAATACGCTTGATTTTAGAGAAAAAGGGCCGGCTGGTGCCAGCGCTAATATGTATCTTGATACTGCAGGTAACGTGATACCCGATATGAGTTTGTACACTCATAAAGCATCCGGAGTACCCGGATCTGTTGATGGCATGGTACAGGCCCATCAGAAGTATGGTAAACTCAAATGGGCCGACCTGTTGCAGCCTGCTATCAATCTGGCACATAACGGTTTTAAGATAACACAGCGTTTTGCTGCTGACTTAAACCATTTAAAAGCGCAGATCGAAAAATTAAACCCTGGCAAAACTTATTTAATAAAGGATACGGAATGGCATGAAGGTGATATCTTGATACAAGAAGATTTGGCTAAAACTCTGGAACAAATTCGTGATAAAGGGCGCGAAGGATTTTATGGTGGCATAGTTGCCGATCAGATAGTTGCTGAAATGAAGGCCGGTGATGGTTTGATATCCAAAGCCGATCTGCAAAACTACCATTCGGTTTGGCGTAAGGCCGTCACCGGAAACTATAAAGGATATAAAATTATTACCATGCCGCCTCCTTCAAGCGGCGGCATAGCGTTGCTGCAATTGCTGCATTCAGTTGAGAAATACCCTCTTAAAAGATGGGGTTATAATCAGGATTCAACCATACGGCTGATTGTAGAGGCTGAACGCCGCGTGTATGCCGATCGTTCCAAATACATGGGCGACCCTGACTTTTACAAGATACCTGTTGATAGCTTATTGAACCCTGCTTACATTTCATCGCGCATGAGCAATTTTAGTTGGGATGCAGCTACACCAAGCAGCAGCATACGGCCCGGCACTTTTGTAGGGTACGAAAGCGACCAAACCACTCATTATTCTATTGTTGATGGGGATGGTAATGCGGTATCCATCACAACAACCTTAAATGATAGTTATGGTTCAAAAATATTTGTAAAAGGTGCGGGCTTTTTATTGAACAATGAAATGGACGATTTTAGCTCCAAACCCGGTGTACCTAACATGTACGGACTGGTTGGCGGTAAGGTTAATAGTATACAGCCCGGTAAACGCATGCTATCGTCAATGACACCTACCATTGTTGAAAAAAATGGTAAGTTATTGATGGTAGTGGGTACACCTGGGGGATCAACCATCATAACGTCGGTTTTTCAGACTATTATTAATGTGATTGAGTTTGATCAGGATATGCAGCAGGCGGTAACATCCAAACGCTTTCATCATCAGTGGCTGCCTGACGAAATAGCCGCCGAAAAAGGAGCATTAGATAGTGTAACCATAATAAAACTGCAAAGCAAAGGATATAAAATAAACAGCAGACGCGGTATTGGCCGTGTTGACGCCATTTTGAAAACCCCGCAAGGTTACCAGGGCGGGGCAGATCCGCGTGGTGATGATACAAAATTGGGCTATTAGTTCAATAGTTCATTGATCTTGCCTTGTTATTCACCATGCAACTAATAAACTAATGAACAAGTGAACCAATGAACTAAAATTTCGCTTGCGTAATCAACAAGCATTTCTTACGTTTGGTATGCATGCAAAACAGCATTAAACATCAGGAAACGATTGACTATTTTTTAAAGATAGTTTGGCAAACGGTTGCTAACCGGTATAACCAGTTGGTTACGGAATTTGGCATTACCCAGTCCATTGGCTATTTGTTGATTAATATTGACGAAAAAGAAGGTACTACCGTTTCGCAGGCTGCTGCATTGTTGGGCCTAAAATCAACCAGTTTGTCTAGGATGCTTAGTCAGCTAGAAAAAACGGGGCTGATATATCGCGAATCCAACCAGGGTGATAAACGTTCGGTTAAAATATATTTGACTGAACTGGGAAAGGAAAAACGTCATCAGGCCCGTGCCGTGGTAAAACAGTTCAATAATTATCTCGATTCACACATCAGCGAAGCCGATAAGCAATACCTCACCGAAATGCTTAAGAAGATCAATAAGCTTACGCTGAACTACAAACCATGATTACTTCTACACTTTTACCTTAAATTGAACGTTTTATTCAAAAAATTAAGCCCTAAGTATAGGGCGATGGTGGGCTTACGGGGTTATTAATTGTTAAAAAATGTTAAGCTGCCGTTTTTCTATTATAAAAGAATAAATTTGCCTTTTGAAAAATGAACAGGACGCTGTTAGCTTTATTTGTGATTATTATTGGTTTTGGTGCATGTAAAAAAACAACCGACCCTCTGATTCAATACAATGCGCAGAAAGCTATTGATGATAAATTGATACAGGATTATTTGAAAGCAAATAATCTTACCGCCCAACGCACAGATAGTAAATCGACTGATACTTCGGGGGTTTATTATATTATAAAACCGGGCGAGGAAGGGATAGGTAATGATCTGTTTACCAGTTCAACTCAGGTTACTGTTGGGTACACCGGGCGGATACTGACATCGCAGGTTGTAATTGCTCACACTGATAACTTTCATCCCTCATATCGCTTGAGTGATGTAATGAGGGGTTGGCAATTAGGTATACCACTGATGAAAAAGAATGGTAAAATTAGATTATTTATACCATCGAGATATGCTTATGGGCCGTATGCGCAGGATTCGCTACATTTGCCGGCAAATTCAGTACTTGATTTTGATATACAGTTGTATAACGTGATCAATTAAGAATAAAAGATTAAGGTGGATAGCAGATAAAACTGCCGTTGAGCCAAAAAATAAATAACTTAAATGAAACTATAGAGTATATGAGTTCCATTTAACAGTTAAAAAAACAAACAAATTTAAATGAAACAAACAATTTTTACGCTTCTATTAATTACCTGTATAGGTTTAATATCCTGCCGGAAAACATCAAACGATCCTAATATCACGCAATACGACCAAACCCAGATACAAAACTATATCAGCGCCAACGGGCTTACCGGTATGAAAAGGGATGTGTCCAACGGTGATACCAGCGGTATATATTACCAAATACTTTCGCAAGGTTCAACCACTGGGACGCCTTTAGATTATCCGGATAGTGTGGCATTTGTTTTAACAGTAAAATCGTTTGATGGTAAATATGTTAACACTGATACACTTAACCTTGCCCACTTTGATGGTTTATTAGGGCATATATCATTTGGAGGGCCAGTGCTTGGCTTTACCAAGGGATTGCAGAGTGCGATACATGATATTATTAAATATAGAGGAACAAGGGCCAGATTGCTTATCCCATCGCGGGTAGCTTATGGTGTTAACGGTGTTGGTACAGGTAGTTCGAGTAATACCGGTACCCGTATATTGGGCAATCAGTGCCTGGATTATTATATCAATGTTGTTTCGAACGTTACTGCCTATGACGACTATTTGATCAGAGACTATATGAAGAGAAATAATTTATCGGGTTATACACCTATAGACACGGTCAATAAATCAAATAGAGGCTGGGGTTTAACTTATAAGGTAATTACACCAGGTACGGGTACTGATGTACTAAGTGATGCATCATCCTTTACTGCTAATTATACCGGTAAATACTTAAATGATGTTGTATTTGGAAGCACAGCAACGGATGCCGGTACAACTGGTACAACCAATCTTTCGTCATTTACAATAGCCAGCATTGTACCAGGTGTACAAGAGGCACTAAAGGGGCAAAAGGCTGGTGCTGTGGTATCCATGCTTATACCATCAAGATTGGGTTATGGTAAAGCGGGTACTACCGGAATTGGGGGCAACGTTACGCTGCATTTTGACTTCACGATAGGAACTGTTACTAACCCTTAAATTATTTACCCAAAGCCTCTTTAAAAGCTTTTAAACAACGCTCACGTGCAAAGGCGTGATCAATAATGGGTTTCGGATATTTGCTAAAATCGGCATATTCTGGGACCCATTTTTTGATATATTGTAATTGTGGGTCAAATTTCTTGGTTTGAGCATCCGGGCTAAATATGCGGAAATATGGAGCAGCATCCGTACCCGAGCCTGCAGCCCATTGCCAGCCACCTACATTGCTGGCCATTTCATAATCAAGTAGTTTCCGGGCAAAATAGTGCTCGCCCCACCGCCAGTCTATCAACAGGTGTTTGCTTAAAAAGCTGGCCACTATCATGCGTACCCGGTTATGCATAAAACCTGTAGCATTTAATTCACGCATACCGGCATCTACAATGGGATAACCGGTTTGCCCATTACACCAGGCCGTAAATTGTATTTCATTATTTACCCATTTAATACGGTCATATTCCGGTCTAAAAGCATGATCCACAGTATGTGGGAAATGGTAGAGGATCATCATATAAAACTCCCGCCATATCAATTCATTGAGCCAGGTTTTGTCGGGGCTAGCATAAGCTGTTTCTATTAACTCCCGAATACTTACCGTACCAAAGCGCAAATGCAAACTGATGCATGATGTGCCTTTAATAGCCGGAAAATCCCGTTTTGCTTTATAATCAGCAATTACATATTTATACTCCTGATTGGGGAAGGATATGTTACTTTTTTCAAATCCCATTTCTTTCAGTGAAGGGATAGGCAGCGCTTTGGTTTTAACCAGGTTTTTTAGGTACTTTTCGGTAGGGTAGGCCTTCAGATAAAATGGTTTCAACGTGTTGTACCATTTACGCTGATAGGGCGTGTAAACGGTGTAAGGCTTTCCGTCATCCTTAATAACTTCGTCCTTTTCAAAAATAACCTGGTCTTTAAATGTCTTTAATTCGATGCCATGCTTGTTTAATTTTTCTTTTACGGCATTATCGCGTTTTATAGCATAACGTTCGTAATCATGATTAGCATAAACATCAGCAATATGATGCTCCTGAATGATATTGTCCCAGGCATCTTCGGCTTTATCATACATGACCTTTAGAATGCTGCCTAGTTTAAGCAGTTCTTTATCCAGCTGCTCAATGGTTTGATGAATAAAGGTTACACGGGCATCGTCCTTATCTTCCAGATGATCCAGTATCTCTTTATCAAAAATAAAGAGGGGTAATACCGGATTGCCACTTTTTAAAGCATGATATAAACCCGCATTGTCAGCTAAGCGCAAGTCGCGGCGAAACCAGAAAACGGTTACCGGAGTTTTTTTATCCATAAATTTCTTTTAGTGCCGCAGACACTTCCGTGAATTTAAATTGGAAGCCCGCATCCTGAATCTTTTGTACTGAAACTTTGGTGCTTCCTAAAACAATAGTGCTCATTTCGCCAAGCATCAGTTTTAGTACAAAAGCAGGTACGTTTGGAGCCCAAAGTGGTTTGTGCAATTGATTGGCTAGAGCCTGGGTTAGCTGTGCGTTGGTAACCGGGTTAGGGGCCGCCATATTGTAGATACCCCTAAAAGTGATATTCTCAATACCGTGCATATACATGTTCACTACATCTCTCCAGTGTATCCAGGGGATCCATTGCCGGCCATTACCGATAGGTGAGCCTACATACAGCTTTATGGGTTTAGCCAGTTTTGGCAGCGCACCGCCATCTTTATCCAACACTACACCTGTACGGAATTTTACAATACGCAACCCAAGGTTTTGGCCCTCATCAACGGCATTTTCCCATTCAACACAGCAATTGGCCATAAAATCGGTATTGGGAGTGCTTTCTTCTGTCATCAATTCATCGCCGCGGTTGCTGTAATAACCTATGGCTGATGCAGAAATAACGGAGGTTACCTGGTGGTCTCCATTTTTTAGCAGATCATATATCAGGCTGATCGATTTGGTACGGCTATCTATTAATTCCTTTTTACGCGCATCTGTCCATCGTTTTTCGGCTATTCCTGCTCCGGTCAAGTGAATTATGGTGTCTATGCCTTCTATACAATTTGTATCAATAATACCCTGGTTAATATCCCATATAAAGGTTTTAACCATTGGGTTTTGTCCCGGGGTGCGACTCAAAGCGCTTACCCGATAACCCTTATCAAGCAACAACTGGGTGAGCCGTTTACCCACAGAGCCCGACGCGCCTGTTATCAGGATGTTTTTACTCATACTTTTTATTTTATGAATTTAATTAATAGGTTAAGCATCAAATGCTTTCCCGGTAACTTACAATTTTACGGGCCATGCCATTAAAAATAAATAAATGGAAGGGCCACATGGCATACCAATACAAACGGCCCCATAAGCCATTAGGCCTAAAGGTAGCTACCTGACTCAGGTTTTTTTCCCCATTGCGCTCAATTATTTTAAACTCCAGCCAAGCCTCGCCTGGTAATTTCATTTCGGCATATAATAGCAAACGCTTGCCCTGTTTATCGGCTAGTAATACCCGCCAAAAATCAATAACATCACCAGGTGAAATATTTATACTACTAGTACGACCGCGCCTTGAACCTACGCCTCCAAATATTTTATCCAGAAACCCGCGTATATTCCAGATCCAATCCCAGTAATACCAGCCGCGATTGCCACCTATCGACATAAAATTGGTAAACACTTCCTCGCTACGACGTTCAAAGTTTTTTTTTACCTTATATTCCAGCGTACCATTTTGCGGTACCTTAATCTGGTCCATAAAACCAGAATTAAGATAACCCATATTCAACGCATCCTTCCAGCTGGAAACGATGGAGTTTTGTTCAATTTTCATAAAGGCCAGGCTCAAAGCCTCCTCATAGGTGAGGCACTGGCGTGGAATAATAGTATCTATATGATGTTCATGCATAATGGTTTCATTCTTCATGCTGTTCACCAGACTTTGAGCCAGGGTATAGTTTACCGAGGTTACAAAATATAACCAATAGGAGGATATTTTTGGCGATAGGAATGGTATGGTAACGATGTATCTTTTGAGCTTGCGTGCTTTAGCATAACCCAGCATCATTTCCTTAAAAGTTAATATGCCTGGTCCACCAATATCAAAGCTTCGATTAAAAGTTTGTTCATTCAATATCACACCTTCCAGGTAGGCCAGTACATCGCGTATGGCAATGGGTTGGCAGCGGCTGTTTACCCAGCGAGGTACGGTCATCAAGGGTAGCTTTTCGGTCAGGTCACGTATGATCTCGAAGGAGGCGCTACCTGAGCCAATAATGATTGCCGCCCGCAATACGGTAAGTGCCGATTTTCCCTCTTTCAGAACATCCTCTACATGTTTGCGCGATTCTAGGTGTTTAGATAGATTATCATCATTGCTGATGCCACTTAAAAAGATGGTTTGGCGACAGTTGGTTTGATCAAGTTGGTGAACAAAGTTATAGGCTGATAGCGCCTCCAGAGCTTCAAAATCCTGCGATTGCGACATGGAATGAACTAGGTAATAAGCCGCATCAATATCCACTGGAAATATTTCTATGTTTTGCTCCCGCAACAAATCGCCGGTAACAAGGGTAACGCGATCGCCAAAATCGCTCTGCTCATGAAAGCGCCTTTTATCACGTACCAGACAAACTACCTCATGACCTTTCTCCAACAAAATGGGAATAAGTCTTGTACCTATGTAACCATTAGCACCGGCAAGTAAAACCTTCATTTATGGGCAACAATAAAAAAGGTTGGGTGTTTTAAATACCCAACAAGTATTATAATATGTTTAAACAAAAAGGCTATAAGTGTACACTTGAAATAGCGATGAACATGTTGCAAGCCCAGGCTAATCTAAGGACTAAAAACTTTTTAAACCTTAAATTTTAACACTTTTCTGCTCAAAAACAGACTGAAAACAGCTCAAAACCACTTTAAAAACAGCCATTTTAACACTTTTTAACAAATTTTAACACGATTTTGATAGCCTTTGAAAGGTTTAAAAAGTATTAATTTATTGATTATCAAATAGCTAAATACTAATCGAGCGGTTTTGTCCCTGTTTTGATCTTAACAAAACAGCCCGATTATCTGATAAAAAGACAATCGGGCTGTGTGATATGTAAATATATGAAAATTTGCTGAGATGACCAAATCATTTCACAAGGAGATTTGTCATACTGAACGCTGTGAAACATCTGTTAAACAATAAAACACATGTAATTGCGAGCGAAGCGTGGCAATCTCCTCGCATTTATAAGGCAAACTTCAATACTCCAGCATTACATGTGGTTTATAAGTATCGGTTTTAACCTGGGCTTTGAGCTCATGCAGAATATTGTACAGACCGAAGTTGGTGCGGTTTACGTAGATAAAATGCTTTACGCCGCGGGCTTGTTTAAACTCGGGTAGTTTGGACAGGCGCTCGCCAAAGCGGTATAGCTGGTCGAAAAAGGCTGTTTCACTAAAATCAAAATGATCATGGATATAAGGCATGGCGAATAGCTCTATCATTTCGCGGAACTGGGTATAATAAAATTCAATCTGCGTAGGGGTATCACCCTTGTGGATCATATCCAACTGACGGAAAGCTTTGATGGTTTCCGTTTTATTATCCAGCAAATTGGTGGAGGTAAGCGAGAAGAAGGGATAATAAAAATCCTCGGGCATTTCCTTAATGCAGCCAAAATCAATAACGCCCAGTTTACCTTCGGGGGTGATCATGAAATTGCCAGGATGCGGGTCGGCATGTACGGCGCGCAGTTCATGCTGTTGAAAATTATAAAAATCCCACAAGGCCTGTCCTATCTGGTTACGGAGTCCCTGCGACGGATTGGTAGCCAGAAACTCTCGGAGGTGTTTACCTTCCAGCCAGTCCATGGTGATGATGCGCTTGCTGCTGAGTTCGGGATAATATTGTGGAAATACGATGTTATCCAGGTTGGCGCAGGCGGTCGAAAATTCGATGGAGCGCCGTACTTCCAATTCGTAGTCTGTTTCTTCCAGCAGGCGCTCTTCTACCTCGCGCATATAAATATCCAGTTCGCGCTCACTCATGCCCAGCATCCGAAAGGCGAAGGGCTTTACCAGTTTCAGGTCGGACGATATAGAATCGCCCACACCAGGATACTGGATCTTAACCGCCAGTTTTTTACCGTTTAACTCAGCCTGGTGAACCTGGCCGATGGATGCCGCATTGGTAGAGCGGATATTGAATTTATCAAATATCTGATCGGGGTTTTTGCCGAAATATTTTCTGAAGGTTTGTACGATCAGCGGCCCCGAAAGCGGCGGCGCGTTGTATTGCGATTGGGTGAATTTATCAACATAGGCCTGTGGCAGGAGGTTTTTATCCATGCTGAGCATTTGCGCCACTTTGAGGGCGCTGCCTTTGAGTTCGCTTAATGATTTGTAAATGTCTGTGGCATTATCCTCGTTTAGCTCAGATTTGTCCATATCCGGGTTGAACAGCTTTTTAGAGTAATGCTTAATATAGTTACCGCCAATTTTGATACCCGTAGTAACAAATTTGGCCGAACGCTGCACCTTGGTGGTGGGCATACTGTTTTGTTCGGGAGTGCTAGCCCCCTCTAAATCTCCCCCGGTAGGGGAGACTTTCTTATCGTTTGTCATCGTATTAAAACCCCATCTTATCCTTTATAGCGCCGTTTTTAACCAGAAACTTACCATACTCAAACAGGTTGTCGATAGGCGAGCGCTGAAACAGATCGAACGTAACGTTAACGCCTTTTTCAATAGCTTCGTCGGTTTTTTCGAACCCGGCAGAATTATCATTCACCCAAAAATTCAGCACAAATACAAACTGTACCCACAGGGCATCTTTATAACGTTTGCTGAAAAACTTACGATCGCTCAGTTCTGATGATTCCAAACCTTCTTTCAGTATTTCGTCGGCAAAGTTTTCGTAGATATCTTTTAAGTGCTCAAACACGCGGGGGGTAGTAAAACCTTTGGGTTGTTTATTGATGGTGTAAATGGCAAAGCTGCGGCTGTTTTTGATCAGCTCGAAAAATCCATAAAAAAACGATAATGCTTTTTCACGGGCGCTGTATCCGCCCCAGATTTCCTGTCCGCGAATCTCCGTTAGGGTTTTGCGGGCGAATTCGGCCCAGATGTTTTGTTCAACCGATTCAAACGAACCAAAGAACTGGTAAAACTCAGCCTCGGTCATTTCGTTTTGTTTGGCAAAAATGTAAACCGATTTAGGCTGCGCGCCCTCAGTCAGTACATAATCAATATACGCGTTCTGGATGCTTTCGATAGTTGCCATAATTTTGAATTTTTAAAGAGCCTCACCTAATCCTCTCCAAAAGAGAGTGCTTTTATGTGTATGTTTTTAAAGTCTCACCCTTTAGGGGGAGATTATGAACATTATTATTTGTTTTTAGTGTTCATGAGTGCTTCGCCGTTTAGAGGGGGCTGATAAACTGCTCAACCGCCTGTTGTAATTGCCGGGCCTGTATCACCCCACTTTGCCGCCATTTGGTTTGCCCTTTTTGAAATATCATGAGGGTAGGTACGCTTTGTATCTTGTAAGCGCTGGCCGCCGAGGGGTTTTTGTCGATATCTATTTTCAGGATCTTTACCTTGTCGCCAAGGGCGTGTTTTACATCTTGCAATATCGGCGGCATCATTTTACAAGGGCCGCACCACTCGGCCGAAAAATCGACCAGTACAGGGGTTTCAGATGCTATAATTTCCTGGAAGTTAGCCATAGCGCTTATTTTAGTTCAAGGGTGAAAGTTCATAGTCCACGTGATATGAACACTCTAATTTCGTAAAAGTTTAAGGTATTTACATAGCAGTGGTATATTATGACTTTGGGGTTATGAAGAAGTTCTAATAAATTGGGGAAAATAATTTTGTCATGCTGAGCGACAGCGAAGCATCTATTTACGGGAAGCATAATTAAATAATAGATCCTTCGCTGTCGCTCAGGATGACAAAGTATTAAGTTTAAAATCCCTAAATTTAAGCATGCAAACCAAACCAACCATTTACCTCTGCTTGCTACTTTTTACATTGCCTATGGCCATCATGGCGCAGGATAAACCAACGGTGATACCGCTCTGGGCCAAAGGAGCGCCGGGCTTTGAGAACCGGAGAAATGAGCCCGAGCAGGCTAAAGATTACTGGGTAAAAAATATCCACAATCCATCACTTACGGTTTTTACGCCGCCGGCAGGCAAGGCTAACGGTGCTGCTATTGTGGTGTGCCCTGGCGGCGGGCACCGTTTGCTGGTGTATACCGCCGAAGGAATTGAGCCTGGTAAATACCTCAGCAATCTGGGCGTAACTGTTTTTGTATTGAAATATCGTTTGGGTAGGGATACGCTATCGCCCTATAAAATTGATGTGCATGCCAAGCAGGATGGTTACCGTGCCATGCGCCTGGTGCGCAGTAAGGCTGCCGAATATGGTTTGGATACCAACAGGATAGGGATGATGGGTTTTTCGGCGGGAGGCGAGGTGGTGGATATGGTAGCTTACGGCCCGGGTAAAGGCGATCAAAATGCCCCTGATCCGATTGATAGGTTGAATGCCCGGCCAAACTTTGTGATCCAGATATATCCTGGCCCGCTGTACATACCTGATACACTGCCCGCTGATGCGCCGCCGGCATTTTTACTGGCTGCTAATGACGATCCTTGCTGCTCGCCATCGGTAGTGAAACTGCTTAACCTGTATCGTACTGCCAAAATACCGGTAGAAGTACATTTATACACGCAAGGCAGTCATGGTTTTAATATGGGGAGCCGCTCCAAGCTGCAATCTATCAATACCTGGCCGCAGCGCATGGCCGACTGGCTAACGGATAATAACTATTTAACCCCGGTAAGGAGAGAACGGCCAAAGGTGTTGCATTGAGCCCTTGGAAAGTCTGAAGTCTTGAGTCTGAAGTCCGAAGCATAAAACTTGACCGCACGATTATGTGTCGATCTGATTCACCTATTTTTGTTGACTTACAACTTTCGACTTCAGACTTAGAACTTACAAATAGTTTAACCACCATTGCTTATGCGTTTGTTTGTATTTACCAAACCAGCGGCAAGGAAAATACAGCGAGGCGATCACTGCCAGCCATATCAGGTAAACTACCGGCAGGCTATAACCAAAGGTTGGTGGACGAAACCAGATGGGGGATTTGGGTGTAATCAAATCTTTACTGGTATATCCCCAGGCCAAAAGGAAAATGATGCTCAATATCCGGATAATATAAAAATGGGGTACGTAATAAAAGAAAGGGACTTTGCCATAAACATTAAATATACCGGTAAGCTTGTTTTGTATTTTCTCAAAGTACGATAGCAATAGCATCGCCACGCCCAGCGTCATACAGAGGTATAATAGGGAGCAAGGATATTTGGTGGTATTCAGAAATGACATTATCGTAAACAACGTATTTCGTTGTACCGCCCATGGCGAGGGATCGCCATAAATATTGAAAGCCCGCAGAATAACAAAGATACCTAACGTAATCAGGCCGGCATAGCGTAGCTGCCTGCGTCGCAGTATGGCATCATAACCCGAACGGTAAAGCGCGCCAAAAGCATAGCCCAATAGCATAACGCTGGTCCAGGGGAGTATGGCGTAGAGGCAAAATATAAAATGTGAATCACCCAACGGTATGATGGCAGCTCTTGCCGTAAATAATACCTTAGTAGCAGCACTGTCTGTTGCCGGATTAGACAGGCCAGGCAAATCAAACAGGTTATGACCAAAAAACAGCAGTAAACCAATCAAACCTATTACTTTTACCGGGAGGCGGTTAAACAACCCTAAGATGATCATGCTGATACCTATGGCCCATATTACCTGTAAAATAATGAAATTGTAAAACGGATTGGCCGATATAGCCAGGGTAATGAGCACAACTTCTACAAAAATAAGCCAGAGACCCCGCTCGATCAGAAAGGCAGAGAACTCGCCCGGGCTGCGCCTGGAGCCTGCCAGGTTAGCCGATATGCCGCTTAGGAAAACAAACGTAGGTGCGCAAAAATGTGTTATCCACCGGGTGAAAAACAAAGCCGGTGTAGTGTTGGCCATATCAGTAGGGCTCACACTGCTCAGGTGAAAAAAATCGCGCACATGATCAATGGCCATAATGAGCATGATGATGCCGCGTAGCACATCAATTGACTGTATGCGCTGTTTATTTACTGATTGTGATGACATTGATAAAAGCTTAAGTTATTTGAATATACATTAAATGATTGATATTTAATGTAATAGCTTAAGTATTTAGCGCCGCAATAAAGTATCGGTTTTAAGCACTAAGCTCTTCATAAGCGGCGGTAAGCCCGCGCTCTATACCATCGCCCTGCCATTCGGTTACGCCGGGAATGGTTTTGATAGCGAGGATATCTTCTTTGCTTTTTCCGGCCTTGATGCTGCTGTCTACATAAGTTACCAGGCTTTCCATAAAGTGGTGCATAGCTTTTACATCGTCCATATTTCCGGTTACCTTTTGCGGATCGAAGGCATGACCGAAAACAAACAGCGTATTTTTATCAAATTGCTTTTGTGCTTTTTCCAACACGGTGATCCAACTTTTGCAGGATGCGCCTGCGCTGCGGTCAACAAAAGGGTAACGGCGATTAAACACCAGGTCGCCGGTATGTACAATGTTGGCATTTTCAAAGTGTATAAAACTGTCGCCATTGGTATGGCCGGCGCCAAAATAGTGCGCGGTGATGTGCTCGTCGCCTACTTTAATTTTCCATTTATCGGTATAGGTGGTATCCGGGTATAGTTGCTTGTCTTCGGTTTGTTTTTGAACAGCCACCGCTTTTTGATTGGTAAGCGAATTGGCATGTGCTGCTACATTTTTGGCGATACCTTTAAAGGAGATATTGCCGCTGGTATGGTCGCCATGGTGATGGGTATTGATGAGCCATTGAAAAGGCAGGTCCGATTGTTTTTTGAGCTCGGCTATCAGGTGTGTGGCCGGGTCCGGAAATTCGGCATCAACCACCACAATTCCTTCTTTATTTACCAACCAGGCAATGGTGCCGCCCTGCTCGGCAAACATACCTACATTGTTGCGTAGAGGTTTAAACTGGTAGGTAGGGTCGGCCAGCATGGATGCAAAGCTTTTGTTAACCAGTAATGCTACGGAACCGGCGGTAAGCGCGGTATTAATTAAAAACTGACGACGTTGCATAGTTTATTGTATTGGTACAGCTAAGTAAATTTAGGTAATTATTAGTAGCGGATAACCTACCTGATGTAACAATATCCTATGGGTTTAACAACACCACCTGTGCTTCCGATAATTCTGTTTCGCGCGTGTTTCGGTTCAGGAATGTAGGTTTAAGGCGAGTTACGGAATAATGTTTAAAGGTTTTGATAACGGTGAATTTCCAGCCTTTGGTTCCCAGGTTATGCAGTACCCCGGTATTGGCATACAGCAAGCCTTTGCTTTTTATTGGAGAAGAGTCGGAAACTTCAGTGAAGGGCGCATGCAGGTTAAAGCTGAAATCGTCATGAAACTGGCCGTCATTAATATAAACCGGCAGTTTTTGCGGATTGTTCTGGTTGATCCACAAGGCAGCCTCACTGCCCGATTGGTAATGCAACAGCGATGGGTAAAAGCACAGGTTAAGAAACAGGTTAACGATAAACGAAGCCAGCATCGTGCTGAAAATGATTTTTTGCATGCCCGTGGAAATCCGTCCAGGTAAAAATATCAGCATCAGCAGGAATACGAAAATGATTGATCCGGTAAGCCAGCCGAAGGTTTCGGGGCGATAAAAATACCAGAGCGTAACTGTAATCAGCAGCATCAACACCATAACAATAGTTTGGGTGATGCGTATCGCTTTGATGCCTTTTTCGGTGCTAAGCCCCTTGAGATATTGCGCCGTGATGATGGCGAAAAAAGGGAATACGATATTTAAATAATGTGGCAGCTGAAATTTGGATGCGGAGAACAGCAGGAAAGTGATGAGCGATCCACAGATGCAATACCATTCTTGTGCCTGCACATTTTTGATTCCCTTTTTAATAAACTGAAATATAGCCGCGAACAATAACAGCGACCAGGGCAAAAAAGCCCAAAGCGTGGTATGTATAAAAAAGGTAGGATCGCCATGACCTTTGATGGGGCCCGTATTAAAAAAGCGCCCGAACTGGCTATCCCAGAAAAAGAATTTGATGCCTGATACACCGGTATGTCCGAATACTACCTTTTCTGGGTGGAGATCAAATTGTTTGTACAGGCACCATACTTCGGGAGTGATAAACAGCAACACCAATACTATAGCCAGCAGCCAGCGCCAATGAAAAAGTTGTTTCCACTGCCGGGTGATGATCAAATGCCCAACTATAGCGCCCCCGATAGTGATCAAGGCGAACATACCCTTGGTCATCACCGCGCAGGCGGTAAACAGGCAGGCCAGTACCAGCTGACTAAAACTATTTCGGGTATACGCTTTATAAAAATGATAAACCGCGGCAATGATAAGTCCGGTTAAATAAGGTTCGGCGCGTACATCTGTATTGGAAAGGATGATATGTTGAGCGGTTAGTAATATCAGTACAGCCCACAGGGCGGTTTGCTTATTGTACAGATCTTTGGCAAAATAATAGGTATACACCACACCCATCATCATAAACAGGATGCCCGGCAGTTTATAGGCCCAGGTGGTAAAGCCAAAACATTTAAAGAATACGGCGGCTACCCAAAACGGAAAATGCGGCTTATCGAGCCAATCGGTTCCCCAGGCAAACAGGTCGGCATAGTTGTTACGCTGTACCATAGTTTTGGCTATGTTAGCATACAAATTAGCATCGGGGCCCATAATGGTAGTAAACAAACCAGTAAAATTGATGATCACCGCCATACCGATAAAGAGGTATAGCCATTTGGTTTGATGAGTAGTCCTGGGTTGATGCATATGAACAAGCGGGGTAAGACGGCTGTAAATATAAGCAGATTTTGGAAGCCTCTACAAAGGAGAGGCCTTTACTTTAACAGGTTTTAACACTCTCTCCTTTGGAGAGGGCGGGATGAGGTAAATCATAACAATTTATTAACGTCGTGGTTTTTAAAACAAGGTAGTTTAGTACCTTGTACCATCCAAATATAAACGATGCGAAATTCTATAAAATTAACTGTAACAGGCCTGTTTTTACTGGCAACTTTAAATGTAAACGCTCAAATACGTACCAAAAAAGCCGTTTTTATAATTGCTGATGGTATCCCTGCCGATGTGATCGAAAAATTGAATACACCCAATCTGAAACTGATAGCCCAACAAGGTACCTACCTGCGCGCCCATGTTGGCGGCGAAAAAGGGGGGTATTCGCAAACACCAACTATATCGGCCAATGGTTATAACAGCTTGCTTACCGCTACCTGGGTAAATAAGCACAATGTTTGGGGCAACGACATTAAAGCTCCCAATTATAACTACTGGAATGTTTTCCGGATGTTTAAGAATGCTTATCCAAACAAAAAGACAGCCGTTTTCTCGAGCTGGACGGATAACCGTACCAAACTAATCGGTGATAATCTACCTGCCGCGGGCAACATTCACCCGGATTATGCCTATGATGGTTATGAATTGGATACCGCGAAATTTCCGCATGATAAGCTGAGTAATTATATGCACCTGATAGATGAGCAGGTAGTAACCTCGGCAGCGGCCTGTATTAAGGATAAAGCGCCCGACTTGTCATGGGTGTACCTGGAGTATACCGATGATATGGGTCACCGGTACGGCGATAGTCCTCAGTATTATGATGCCATTGAAAAAATGGATGCACAGGTTGGTCGTATCTGGCAGGCTATCCAATATCGCCAGAAAAACTTTAAAGAAGATTGGTTGATATTTATCACCACCGATCATGGTCGCAGCGAGCTAAACGGCAAAGACCACGGCGGGCAAAGCACCCGTCAGCGCTCTACCTGGATGGTGACCAACTATAAACCATTAAATAATTATGCTAAATATTATACCCCAGGAATTATCGATATTACCCCGTCCATCAATACGTTTTTGGATGTAAAAGTACCTGAAGCGCAATTGCGCGAGGTTGATGGTACATCGCTGATTGGTCCGGTTTCTGTTGCAGAGCCGCAGGCTAATTTTGTACAAGGTTCGTTGGATGTAAGCTGGAAAGCATTAAATCCGCAAGGCAAAGTAAAGATATGGGTGGCGGCCGCCAATAATTACAAAGAAGGTCAGCCCGATGATTATAAACTATTAGCCGAGGTGCTTGTAACCAAGGAACATGCGCTGCTGGATGTTAAAAATCTGTCGTCTAAATTTTATAAGGTTTGTATTGAAGGGCAATTTAATACCGTGAATAGGTGGGTGGTTTTGGAGGATAAGAAATAAGGGAAGCGATTCAAGAGCTAAGAATCAGGAATCAAGACCGAAAATCATGTTTCATCTGTAAGGAACGAACGAACAACTTCGTCGGGGGCCACATTTTGACCCATTCATGTGGGCGACACTGGAAAGATTATTCAAAAGCCTTCAGATGAAAATCAGGAGGCTTTTATTATTTATTAATAACTTGGCCGTATGCATAGCGGCTTGCTGAATATTATATCTCAAAAAGTACAATTAACCGATAATGACGTTGATTTGTGCGGGATGCTTTTTGAACCTGTACAGTTTCCGAAAAATAGTATTATTGAAAAAGAAGGTGCAGTACCTCAATATTTATATTTTGTAGTCAACGGATTTATGCGCTTGTTTCACCATAACAAAAATGGCGATGAGGTGACTACCCATATTAATTGTCCGCCTGGATTTTTAACATCATATGTCAATTTTATTAACCAAACCAAGGCAAATGAAAATGTGCAGTGTATAACTGATTGTGAATTGTTAAGGATAACCAAAAGTAATTTAGATAACCTAACCATTCAAAGTGCCGCTTTTAAAGATTTTAGCATCATTGTATTCCAACAGTCCATCGCGTATAATGAGGCCCGTTCAAAAGAACTGGCAACACTAACGGCTGGGGAACGTTATGAAAAATTGATCGAAAACTATCCGGGTATTATTCATCATGTACCGGTTCAATACATCGCATCCTTTTTAGGTATGAAGCCGGAAAGTTTAAGCAGGATACGTAAGCAGATGAATTCCTAACATTTGTTAAGTGGATTAGAATTAACAACAGGCAGATTTGTACCATTCATTATTAAAAAACAGTAAGAAAATGGCCAATCGTAATTTAGCCTTAGTTAATGGTGCCAATGGGCACCTTGGCTACAACTTAGTAAAGCTTTTGTTAAGCAAAAATATCCCGGTACGCGCTGCTGTAAGAAATATTGGCAATAAAGACTTCATGGCGGGTTTAGATTGTGAGGTAGTCCAATCGGATATTACCGATAAGGAGTCGTTAGTAAAAGCATTCCAGGATGTAGAAACCTTTTATGCGGTAGGTGCCTCGTTTAAACTCTGGGCAAAAGATCCGCAAAAGGAGATCTATGATGTAAACATGCAAGGTGCCCGGAATATTATTGAAGCCGCAGCGCAGGCTGGAGTGAAAAAGATTGTATACGTAAGTTCAATAGCGGCATTAAATTACGGTACTATCCCGGTGAGGGAAAATGATGGTTATAACCCAGTTCGTAAGGATGTATATTATAACTCCAAAAACGACGGAGAACAACTGGTATTTAAACTTGCAAAAGAGCATCATGTGCAATTGGTGGCTGTGTTGCCATCTGCTATGATAGGCGGGGAAGCTTTTGCACCATTAAATGTATCGTATAATATTTTAAAACTGATCTTACAAAAAGAGATCCCGGTAGAGACTAATATCGCGGTTAATTGGATTGATGTAAAAGATGTTGCCGAAGGTTGTTACTTAGCAGCAACTAAAGGCGTAAACGGAGAAAGGTATATCCTGGCTAATGAGAAATGCACTTCTATTAAAGATACTACAAAAATAGCACAGGAGCTTTTTCCTGAATTGAAAATCAAATTGCCTGCTGCTGTGCCAAAGCCCGTTTTATTTTTTATTGCGTGGTTAATGGAATTAGGGAGTAAAATAACAGGCAGGGCACCTTTACTAAGTACTAAAGATATCGCGATGTTTTCTGGCTTACAGCAAGACTTTGATTTAACGAAATCGAGACAGGAGTTAGGATTTGATCCTAAAGATTCGAGCGTTGCGGTAAAAGAAGCGATGCAATATTTGATCCAACATCAATTAGTACAATTAAAAAGACGATAGACCAGTTGCTATGTGCAAATCGGCTATAAAAAGAGTTTGGGGTTTGATTTTATAGGCAACAAAAAATGCCAGGCATTAATGCCCGGCATTTTTTGTTATTATTGAAGATTAGCCTAAACTACTTTCCCCATCAAAGGATCGCTGAAGCTATGTTGTCCGGTTTCTACACGACCGGCGTAGCGTTTTTCAAAGGATTGGCTGCCGCTTACTTTGACGCTGAAATCATACCAGCCATGGCTTTTGGCGAGGTTAAGCACCAATGTGTTTTGTCTTTTGGCTGTTAATACCTTTTTAAGGTTATTGGTTTTGTAAGCGTGGTCGATTATTTCAATGGTATGGGCTTTGCCATCGGTGTTGGCCAGTTTTAAGGCCACGTTACCGGTAAGCTTATTACCCGTATGTTCGTAATCGCAGGTAATGTCCAGGTGCGGATCGGCGGCATTGCCTTTATATTCACGGAAAAATCCGTTAGGGCCGTAAACACGCAGGTGGTATTCATCGTTCTCAAATTCATGCACGGGCCAGTTATCAGTCAAACTGTCGCCAGCTGTAAGCGCGTATGCCCAGGTACGCAACGGTTCCATCTGCTGTGGATCATTAAAACTAACGTATTTGCCTGGTGCGTAAACATTAAACGGAGCTCCGGTTGCTTTATCACCAAATACTTTGTTATCCGCAGTGAATTTTAATTCGAACGATTTTTTATCGGCACTTAGTTTGCCATCGGCATATAGCTGGTAAGGCAGGGCACATGACGGTTTAATGCCTTTTTCCTGCTGTGGCATATATGGCGATGAGTGCGGATCTTTGTTGATCTGCGCAATCTCATCAGCTGTAAGCAGTTTGTAGGTGGGTAGTTTTTTGAATTTTGCCTGGTGTATGCTCTCTAAAAAAGCATCTTTAGCCACAAACTCTGGGTTGGCTATTTTTTCACCATTATATGGCCTGAAAACGCTGGTCAAATCACCACAGATGGTACGACGCCAGCTGCTGATGTTGGGTTCGGCTACTTTTTTACCTGTTTTTTTACTTAAAAAGTTCTCCAGGAATTGTAGGGTGGAGGTGTGGTCAAATACTTCGGAGTTTACCCATCCACCTCTTGACCATGGCGAAGCGATAACTAAGGGCACGCGGTATCCCAAGCCTATGGAGCATTCCCGGTCAAACATCTGGGGGAAATTATTGCGGGCTTTTTCCTGTGCAAGGGTTACAAAATCAACACTGGTATCAATACCTTTTGAAGTTAGGCCGGTACCTGTTTTTTTTGAATGAGGTACTACAAATGGCGGTACGTGGTCAAAATAGCCATCGTTTTCATCGTAAGCTAATATGAAAATGGTTTTTTTCCAAACCTCAGGATTCTGGGTCAATATGTCCATTACTTCGGATACATACCAGGCCCCAAACCAGGCTGCGCTGGGGTGATCGGAGAAGTTTTCGGGAGCCGATATCCAGGAAACGGTTGGTAATTGCCCTGTTTTTACATCATCTCTAAACTGGTGCAATACATCCCCTTTGGGTACCTGCAATTCGCGTTCGGTGCCGTTATCATTATATTTCAGGTTTACCAGCTCGCGGTAATGCGGATCATTGGTATTGGTGGTAAAACCTTTCTGGTGCAGGTTTTTTTCGCGTTGTGATAGTTTGGCAAATTTACCCGGATCAAGACTGGCCATATCTTTTTTGATACTATCCAGATCGCGTTTTTTCTGTTTCAGTTGCTTTTGCAGGTGATCAATGTGCGCGTCGCCGGCTGGTAAAGCGGCTATTTGTTTCTCAAGCGCGGTTATTTCATCAGGCAACAGGGTGAATCTTTTTTGCAGATAAGTAATGTGGTTATCGTGCAACTTGATGTTGTACTGACCAAAAAATTCCAGGGGGTTATCCTGAAAGTTTGATAACCATGAATCTTCTTCGCCTTCAAAACCACTATCAATAGCTACCTCGTTCTGGTAATGTTTCCAGGAAATGCCGTGATCTTCTAAACGTTCGGGGAAAGTGGCCCAGTTGAGGGTACCATAATCCATATCATCGTTCCATACGTGTGCCAGCGAGTCTTCATGCTGCTCTGCGCGGATGGTACCGCTCCAGAAATATAACCTGTTGGGATTAGTGCCGGTTAATGCCGAGCAAAAATTCTGATCGCACACGGTAAAGGCATCGGCCAGGGCATAGTAAAAAGGCAAATCCTCCCGGTTATAATAACCCATGGTAAGTGGCATATGCCTGTATTCTTTAATGCCGTTTTGTTTTACATTAAGCCACTCATCATACTTGCCATCGTTACGGGCATTTACCTGGTTGGCCCAGGAATGTGGTAATGATGACATCCAGGTGGCCTTGGTGCCTTTAATATCCAGACGGAAAGGTGCATAAGTTTCACCCGCTTTGTTGGATTGCAGCCATACTTTGTTTTTATTTGGCAAGTCAATAGCCCGCGGATCATTATAGCCGCGCACGCCTTTGAGGGTGCCATAGGTATGATCAAAAGAACGGTTTTCCTGCATCAGGATTACGATATGTTCGGCATCCAGGTAGGTACTGCCGGGGGCCGGATTAATGGCCATCGCTTTTTGAATTGATTCGGGCAAAATACTGGCCATGCCAGCCGCACCGGTAAGTAATGCTGCTTTCTTTAAAAAGTCTCTGCGGGTATCAAACATTGGTGTTTAGTTATTGGTCCATGGTCGATAGTCCATAGATCATGGTTGTTATTTTTGTCCATAGTCGATGGTCCATAGACCATGGTTATTATTTTTTCAATATTAAGAAATTTTAAAATCTATTACTGCTATACTGTATTCTAAACTTTAAATTAATCTATGGACTATCGACCATAGTTCATAGATTAACTTCTTGCCGCAATTACCTCTTCGCACAAGCCAAATGAAAGGGTCATACCATTACCGCCCATTCCGTTGATGATAGTTACACCAGGTTTGATCTCTACAACTAGCTCGGTTGCCCCGTTAGTCATTTTTGGATAGATACCATGCCATGACTGCAGGAGTTTCCAGTCCTTAAAGGTGGCAAAAGTATGTAAGTACTCCATTATTAAATTATTAATAAATGCCTTATCAAACGGGTCGTGTACCAGGCCATATTCATGCGAATCGCCAATGGTGAGTTCGCCACTACCATTTTGAGAAACCATTACATGGATACCCCATTTTAAATGTGTAGCGTATTGTTCCTCATAACGTTTGCGCAAAGCAGGTAACGAAGCCGCAGTCTGAAAACCAGGATAATGGATCATGGATAAACCACCGCATAAAGACGGACCTATACGCCACTCATCCGGCTGGGTAACCAGGCGCATCATTTGCAATTTACATTTGGTGATGGGGGTTTGAGCAAACAGCTCGGGATATAAGGTTTCAAACTCGGCACCACTGCAAACAAATATTTCATCAGCCTGCCAGCTTTGACTGCCCGATACTACTTTGGGATGTTCGATACGGCTGATGGCGGTATTCCAATGAAATTCCACACCATATTTTTCGGCCAGGTATTTGGCTACTTGCCCAACAGCCACACGCGATTCTACAATCATATCCTCACCACTCCATAACGCGCCTTTTAAACCTTTAGGATTAACAGCCAGTGATTTGGCAAAAGTTTGGGCAGGGGTTAATAAGGCACAATCCCTGAATTGATGATTAACCTCTACATATTCTTTAATGGCCTGTAACTCATCATCATGATAGGCCAGGTGCAATGAGCCTACTTCATTATGCCATATACCGGCTTCAGTACAAATGGTTTTCCAGATGCTGCGCGATAGCATGGCACGGTCAAACAGGGGGCCGGTTGCCTGTCCAATTGGCCATACCATCCCGAAATTGCGAATGGATGCGCCAACGGCACGTTCGTTACGTTCAAATACGATTACCTTATAGCCACGCATGGCTAAGGCGCGGGCAGTGGCTAAGCCTACAATACCTGCGCCTATAATGATCGCGTTTTTGTTCATTGGTTTAATGATTAATTAGTTGATCGGATTGCCTGTTATGAGATGGTCGTTGCCTAATAAGCCGGCTTGCTCATTTTGACTTTTTAATTTTGAATTTTGACTTGGCCTGGCACTTTGCAAAAAGTAAATGAGCGATAGCACACCGCAAATGCCGCCAACAAGACCCACAATCATAACGCCTTGCTGAAAAAAGTGCCCCCAGCTAATGTTTGGATGCCCCAATTCTCTTACCAGCAAAATGCTTACACTACCCAGGTAACCCATGGAGTCGGCTACGTACATGATAAAACCAACGTTGCTTTTATAGTTAAAAGTGGCTATCATGCGCTCAAAAAATATGGCGTTGTAAGGTACGTAACCCAGGTAAAGGCCAAGGCCGGCCATAGTCATCCAGCTTATCGGGCTTATTAGCTTCATAGTAAACAGCATGGTAGATACACCAACCAATAAACAGCCGCCGATGATGAGCAGGTGGATGATACTAAAGGCTTTCAGATTCTTTTTTACTAAAATGAGCAAACTCATGGCTACCAGTACGATGATGGATATGATGGAATCTATATTGGTATAAATGCTGTTACTTTTTACGCCCAGATCGGCCCAGATCTCTACCTCAAAATTATCGCGCACATCACGCATAATGGTAAGCAGCACATAAATGATAATGGTAAGGATGATACCCGGTAAAAAGCGTATCAGGAATTGCTTGCGCTCCGCCGCGTTCATGGGGCTGCGTTTGGTACGCAGCTTTTGATCCTCGGCTGTGGGGGCGGGCATCAGCTCCATGCAAAATACAAAAAGGAGTAGCGGTAATACAAATATGGCGCCTGTTAAAAAAGGCATATGATATTCGTTCACATGAAAAACGTTAAGCAGGGTACGCCCAACCGTTTTTACAAAGCCCGAGGCAAATATTAAACTAATAGATAGCACTGCTGCCATAAACTCGGTAGAGCGACGGCCTTCCAGGTAACCAAAAACCAGGCCCCAGATCAGCCCCAATGGAAAGCCGTTGACAAACAGGAAAATGATATTGAAGGGTGCCGGCACTATAGCAAAAGCCAGCAATGCCAGCCAGGCAATGCCTATTAAAGTTAAAATATATCGCGCCCTGTTTTTGCTGTTTACTTCGGCTATAAAACGGATGCCATAAAACTTGCTGAAGGTATAACCCACCACCTGGGCTATTACCAGCCATACTTTATAATCGATATGCAGATATTGCTGACCGGTAAAGGTACCGGCTGCAAAAGCTTTACGAAAAGCATACATAGAAGTGTATAGCCCAAATGACGCCACAGCAGCCATTATGGATAGAAGAGAGTAGGGCCATTTGGCTATTTTGGCCCTTAACGAGTCCATCAGTTTTATCATTTTTTATTGATTTATGATATCAATTACCTGTGCTATATTATCAATGATGTGAGTAGGATTGGAAGGTTCCAATTGCTCGCGGGTAAATGCGCCGGTGGTTACACCAATTACATATTTGCAGCCAACGCTCTGTCCTTCGCGTACATCAGCCCCGGTATCACCTACTTTAACAACCTCTAAAGGGTCCGTTATATTACCTGCCTTCATCATTTTTTGTATCATATATGGGTGCGGGCGACCAAGTTCTACTTCGTCAGATCCGACTACATGATCTATCAGCCCTTTTTCGCGCCATTGCAGGCGGGTTACTATGGTGTTGGCAATATCACGGGAAAAACCGGTGTTGATACCTACTTGTACACCGGTGGCGCGTAGGGCCGCAAATGTTTCTTCGACATGCGGCAGGGGGTCAATAGGGCCATGTTGATAAAAGCTGATCATCTGCTGAACAAATTCTTGATGAATGTTGCTGATGAGTTCCGGAGTAATTTTATCGGTATTATTTTCAATCACCAGCAATATTTGTTTGATGGCTACCGTTTTTTGGTAACCCCTAAATGGGGCAATCTGGTTGAGCTCAATATCATAATTGTATTTTTTTAAAGCGGCCTGGAAAGCTTTGCTCACCTCCTGATCGTCTTTAACGGTAGTGCCGGCTATGTCAAATACCACTAATTTAATGGCCATAATATTGATGAAATAATGTTTAGCAATAGTAAACTTTGTTTATTAATATCAAACTAAATTTGTGTTAAGATATGGTTAAGGGGCGAGAATCTTGTGTAAGAATGTATAGCCCATATATTTAAACAACCTCTTGTTGATGAAGTAAATACAGGCTATCTATATCGGTTATAAGATCGGAAAATTAATGCTAATTTTGAATATGGAAGTAATATTCATCTCAGAAATTACCTGCCCGGTTTGTGGTTTTAAAAAGCAGGAGAAGATGCCGGTGGATGCTTGTCAGTATTTTTACCAATGCGGTAACTGCAATGCGTTATTAAAACCTATGGAAGGAGATTGTTGCGTTTTTTGCAGTTATGGCTCTTATAAATGTCCCCCAATTCAAACTAAGGGGACTTGCTGCAATTAATTTAACACTAAAATAGATTTACTTTTTTTCTTCAAAAAAATAAACCGCGAGCATAATAGCGGTGGTGTTACCGAGATTTTTTGGGGTATGGGGTATGCGTCCATCAAACAACATGGAATCGCCCTGGTGTATGGGTATCCGCTCGTCCTTAAACTGGTATTCTACTTCACCCTGTAAAATATATTTGTATTCGAACGCATCAGTTTCTACAAGAGGGCGCAGCGCTCCAGGCTCCAGTTCTAATATTACAATATCAACAGTTGATTGGGTTATAGACTGTGTAAAAATGCGCTGATAATGGAAGCCGATGGCATGCTCTTTTTCAAAGTGCTCGTATTCGCTTTTCCGTTTTATAAGTATGGGTAAATGGTCACTTTTTGAGCGGATATCCTTAAAAAATTCATTCAGATCAATTTCCAGGGCTTTAATGATTTCGATCAGCACCATGAGTGAAGGTATGGTCCGGCTGTTCTCGATCTGTGATATCAGCCCTTTACTTACATTAGCCCTTACGGCCAGTTCCTGTACAGTGATGTTTTTTTCGCGACGGCGTTCTTTTATCCGGTTACTGATCTGTATCAGTATATCTTCTTCCATTGGTTAGTCTCCAGGTTAGCGGGTGCAAAGTAGTTTTCAAAATCCAAAAGTCAAAATCCAAAAAAGTGTCAATTAATCAGGATCGTTCTTAAAATGCCCCCTGAAAATCAGAAAAATAGATACCTAAATACCTAATAATGATATTAATGAGTTAATAACGTATAATCCATAGTTAATATTAAGTGAAAACGATATTTTACAAACATTTAATATTTTCATAATGTGGATACGCTTTATTTGCAGAAAATAAACTAATCATGGCTTTTTCCCAATATAATCCGCTGGCTGTTGTAAATGAAGTATTTTCATTGTATGAAAAATTCGGAGATGAAGATTATATAGGCGAACCGGTTTCGCAATTAGAACATATGTCTCAAGCGGCTGCTTTGGCACAGGCCGAAGGTTTTGATGATGAGGTAATATTGGCAGCATTTTTTCATGATATAGGTCATTTATGTGCAGATGCCGAAGAAGCCGGAAGCATGGATGGTATGGGTAATGTTGATCATGAAAAACTGGGAGCTGATTATTTGCTGGAACGTGGTTTTTCGGAAAGAGTAGCCAATTTGGTGCAGGGACATGTGATAGCGAAGCGATATCTTACTTATAAATATCCGGAATATTATAATCGGCTGTCTGATGCCAGCAAAGGAACGCTGCAATTTCAGGGAGGTGTAATGACCGATGAAGAGGCTTCAGATTTTGAGTTAAACCCTGATGCCGAGCTGATTATAAGATTACGCTATTGGGATGACATGGCCAAAGAGATGAATCAACCCGTAAATAACCTCGATTATTTAAAATCTATAGCACTAACCCATCTGCAACTGGTAAACAGTTGATATTTTAATATTAAGTTTTTGTAAGGTATATGTAATTACGCTGTTACAAAAACCGCCTGCTTAACACAGGGTGAACATAAGATTAAGTATAGCTTAATACTAAGTTGGTTTACTAATAATAAACAAAGTTTAGTATTGCTGCATGAAAAAATCAATCCTTTCACCTTTAAATTTTAGCAGATGAACAAGTTTTACCAGAGATTAAAAAACCTTATCACGGTTTTATTATTTTGTATAACGCCATCTATTTTATTTGGACAAACCAAAATAAGTGGTACCATTACCGACGAAAACCATTTGCCACTTCCTGGAGTAAGTGTGAAAATTAAAGATCAAAACAAAGGCACAGTTACCGATGTGGATGGTCATTACTTTATTACAGCCTCCAACGGGCAAACACTCATTTTTACATTTATTGGCTATACCCCGCAATCTGTAGTTGTGAGCGACAAGGCCATTGTTAATGTAAGTATGAACGGTAACAGTAAAACGCTTAATGAGGTTGTTGTAACCGCTCTAGGTGTTAAAAAGGAAACCCGCCGAATTGGTTACGCCCTGCAAGCGGTTAATGGTGCCGATGTAACTACTGCACGTGACCCTAACCCTATTACCGGTTTAACAGGTAAAGTGGCAGGTTTATCAGTAGGTCCATCGGCTGAGTTATTGGGTAATCCTTCGGTATTAATAAGGGGTAACTCAGTAACCTTATATGTTGTTGACGGTTTCCCGATCAATACAGATACTTACAATATCAGCCCTGATGATATTGAAACTTATACCGTATTGAAAGGCCCGGCTGCGGCCGCGTTATATGGTAGTCGCGCACAAAACGGCGCTATCCTGATCACCACCAAAAAAGGTGAAAAGAACAAAAAAGGCTTAACTGTTGATATTAACAGCAGTACGGTGATGAACAAAGGTTTTTTGGCATTCCCCCGTATTCAAAGTTCATATGGCCCTGGTGAAAATACCTTTTACACCTTTGTTGATGGTAAAGGTGGTGCACCGGGCGGTGTGGATAGCGATTATGACATTTGGGGTCCCTATTTTGCAGGCCAGTTAATACCTCAATATGACAGCCCGGTTATCAATGGTGTACGCCAGGGAACTCCATGGGTAGCCCGTGGTAAAAATAACCTGAAAAACTTTCTACAAACAGGTGTACAAACCAATAATAACATTTCATTAGGTGCTGTGGGTGATACTTATGTTACCCGTTTCTCGGTTTCGCAACAACATCAAACCAGCTATATCCCTTCACAGTACCTGGATATAGCCAATGCCAACTTTTACGCATCATTTACCCCAACCAGCCGTTGGAAATTTGAAGCTAACGTTGATTTCAACAGACAATCAACTGATAATTTCCCTGACGTACAATACGGTCCGAACAGCCTTATTTACAATTTGGCCATTTGGACAGGTGCCGACTGGAGCGTTAACTCTCCGGATATTAAAGCCATCTGGCAGCCAGGTAAAGAAGGGGTTCAATCAGAATTTGAGGAGTACACCCGTTACCACAATCCTTATTTGTTAACTCAGAAATGGACAAGGGGGCACTATAAAAATGATATTTATGGTTATGTATCCGGTAACTTTAAAATTAATGATAACCTGAACGCTACTTTACGTTCACAGATTGATACCTATAATATCTTGCGCACAGAGGACCTGCCATTCTCGGCCCACCCTTATGGCCGTGAAGGTAACATGGGCGATTACCGCGAAGATCGCCGTAACCTGTTTGACAACAATACAGAGTTGATGTTAAACTATAACTACACGGTAAAAAAATTCCTGAACTTATCGGGTGTGGTTGGTTCAAACTTACGTAGCTTTAATTATAACTCCAGTTGGACATCAACCGATTATTTGAACGTGCCTGAGGTTTACACCTTTGCTAACTCCAGAAACCCGGTGCAGTCAACTGCTTTTAGTTCCCAAGAGCGCGTATTAAGCGGCTATTACTCTTTGGATGCTACTTTTGGTAAATATGCTACCTTATCAAGTACAGGTCGTGTTGATAAATCATCAGCATTTCAAAACGTAACTACCTATTATTATCCAAGCTTATCGGTAGCAACGGTAATATCTGATTACATTAAATTACCAGAGATTGTTTCCTTCTTAAAAGGAAGGGCATCGTATTCAACAGTTAAAGCCGATGCTTCGAGCCCAACAATTGGTCCTGC
Organism: Mucilaginibacter lappiensis; assembly: GCF_900155965.1. Classification (GTDB taxonomy): domain Bacteria; phylum Bacteroidota; class Bacteroidia; order Sphingobacteriales; family Sphingobacteriaceae; genus Mucilaginibacter; species Mucilaginibacter lappiensis. Next base: position 94,774 of record NZ_FTMG01000017.1, on the reverse strand, counting down.
TCCCTTTAATGCTATTTCGGCCTTGGGTGGCTCAACTACTACTAACAGCCCTAATTCGAATCCGTTGTTCCTGAACCCGCTGGGTTATGGCAGTACTTATAACTCGCCTTATAACGGTCCAAGTTATCAGCTTAATCCGTTTTATTTAACGAGTAAGCCATATAACAGCCAGCCGGCTGCTTCAGCTTCTAACTTTCTGTACCAGCCGAACATCAAAACGTCAACTCGTGTTAATTACGAAGAGGGTTTTGATATTAAATTCTTACAAAACCGTTTAGGTCTTTCTGCCACGGCCTTCCAGTATATTGATGGTCCGCAGATATTGGCCAACAGTATTTCAACTGCTACAGGTTACACTACTTTATACCTGAATGCTTTAAAAACCAGAAAAACTGGTTATGAGGCTTCGATAGAAGGTACCCCAATCAGAAACTTAGGTGGTTTTACCTGGAATGTTTTGATTAATGTATCAACCTTTAAAGATGTGTATGAAGAGTTGCCTCCGGGACAAAATACTTACAACCAGTTCTTTAAACAAGGCGACCGTACCGATAAGTTATACGGTACAGCTTTTGCCAGAACCCCACAAGGCCAGATCATTAACGACGCCGCCGGTAAACCATTGGTGTTACCTGTTGCTCAGTACCTGGGTAACGAAAACGCTAAGTACCAATGGAGTATTGGTAATAAACTCCGCTACAAAAACTTCAATCTGGGTTTCCAGTTTGACGGATCTGTTGGTGGTGTAATTATTGATTATATGCACAACAAAACTATGCGTGGTGGTTCAAACATTGAAACAGCCACCGGGGCTCTTGGTGATGCCCGTTACAAAGACTGGCAAAATTTTGGTAAAAAAGGTTACAACGGTAGCTACATAGGCGAAGGCGTAACTGTATCAAACGGAACCTCCATCAATTATGACCCTGTAACCGGTAGAATAATAAACTACGCTGCACTGCAATACTCACCTAATAAGCAAACCGCGTTGGTACAGGATTATGTAAGTAAGTACTACAATGTTGATGAATCAAACCTCATGAGCAAAACATTCTCTAAACTGCGCGAGGTAACATTGGGTTATGATTTCCCGAAAGCATGGCTGGATAAATCATTCATCAGAAAAGCATCCGTATCGATATACGGCCGTAACTTATTGTACTTCTATGGTGACAAACGCTTTAAGGATGTGGATTTAGATCAATATAACTACGCTACTTCAACCACTGTTTTACAGTCGCCAACAGTACGTAGCTATGGTGTCAACTTCAATGTATCATTCTAATTAAAAATTAAATAATGATGAAAAAGATATTAATCAATTACTTATTGCCGGTATTTATAGTATTGGCGGTAACGGGCTGTAAAAAGAGCTTTGAAGATTTGACCAAGAACAACAACGTGCCCAGCACAGTGCCGGCATCGCTGTTATTTAACGGTATATTAAATCAAATGGCCGATTTGCCACAAACCAGTAACGAAATATATTGCCAATACTATATATATAACTATGATTATTATGGCAATAACCGTTATGATGGCTTTACCAATGGAGGCGATAACTACTATAGTTCCCTTAAAAATGTGTTAGCTATGGAAGCACAGGCCACAGCAACCGGTGGTGCTGCGGTTAATCCGTACGAAGCATTAGGCAAATTTTTCAGAGCTTATTTTTTCAGCAAAATGAGTTTGGAGGAAGGTGATATTCCAATGACCGATGCATTAAAAGGCTTGGGTAATCTTACTCCTACTTATGATACTCAAAAGGCGGTAATGGTTCAGTCATTGGCTTGGTTGGAGAGTGCTAACGCCGATCTTACTCAATTGATCAATGATCCTACCGTTGCTGGTTCGGGTGTAGGTTCAACATTAACTAATGACATTTATTTTAATAACGATCTTTCCAAATGGCAAAAAACAGTTAATGCCTTTCATATAAGATTATTATTGGCTTTGAGTAAAAAAACAGCTGATATTGATGTTAAATCGCAGTTTGCGGCTATCGTAGGTAATCCAACCAAGTATCCGCTGATGGAAAATATATCTGATAATCTGCAATATACTTTTGTTTCGCCAAGTAACTATTATCCGCAAAACCCAAATAACTTTGGGCAAAATGGTTCAAGACAAAACATGTCGGCAACTTACGTTAGTTTGCTTACACAGTTTAAAGACCCAAGGGTATTTGTTACAGCCGAACCTTCACGTTACCTGGTTGATACACTAAAACAAAGCCCAACTGATTTTGCCTCATTTGTTGGCGCTGATGCTGGTCTTGATCTTGGGGTGATGTATAATAATGCTACCTTGCAACGTTACTCATTTTTGAACCGTAAGCATTTCTACTCAACTTATACCGGCGAACCAAGCATTCAGATAGGTTATCCTGAGCTGATGTTTAATATTGCCGAAGGTATTAACCTGGGCTGGGCAGCAGGTGACGCTGAAGCTTATTACAAAAAAGGTATACAAGCTTCGTTTGATTCTTACAGTATACCTACTGGTACGGGCGCATTTACTGCATATTTTTACCATCCTACTGCCAGCTCAAAAGGGCCAACTGACGGAACCAGCTATAACACTTATCAGGTTAATGTAAACTGGGATACCTATTACGCACAACCTGCAGTTAAATACGCGGATGGTGTAACGGGTCACAATCAAATTTTACAGCAAAAATACCTGGCCTTGTTCCGTCATTCAGGTTTGGAGTCGTACTTTACTTATCGCCGTACAGGTGTGCCAACATTTACAGTAGGCCCAGGTACAGGTAACGGTACGCGTATACCACTACGTTTTGAATATCCAACCTCAGAAAGAACGGTTAATGCAACTAATTACAATAAAGCATTAAGCAGCCAATATGGTGGCAGCGACGATATCAACGCTACCATGTGGATATTGAAATAAACCATGAATATTGAATAATGAATAACAAAGGCCTTCCGGTATATCGGGAGGCCTTTGTTGAATTAAATAAAAAACATGAAAAAAGTAACTTTATCATTATTGTTTGCCGGCTCACTCTCAGCATTATTAGCACAGCGGCATAAAACAGAGAATGTGATCATTGTAAAGTAATTCATCATCATCAAAGAACAAATGCGCTTAGCTATATTAACAACAGCATTATTTTCATTAGTGGTAAGTGATAACTGGCAGCCTAATCCGGCACCGGTATCAAAACATAAATTCATCATTTCTGCGCATCGAGGCGATCACGTGATCTATCCGGAAAATACATTAGCTGCTTACAAAGAAGCTATCAAAAACGAGGCAGATTATATTGAGATCGACTTGCGGACAACCAAAGATGGCGAACTGGTAAGTATGCATGATGGAAGTGTGAACCGGATGACCAATGGACAAGGACAGGTTAAAGATCTTACCTTAGCAGAGCTGGAACAACTCCAGGTAAAAAGTAAGGATAGCACATCAACGGAGATTAATCGCATTCCAACATTTAAACAGATATTGCAGTTATGTAAAAACAAGATCAATATCTATCTTGATTTTAAAGCTGCAGATCCGGCTTTGGCCTACCAAACGATCAAACAATATGGTATGGAAAAACAGGTATTGGTTTACATAAACAGTGCCCCTCAGTTTATCGGATGGCGTAAAGCCGCCCCAAAAATGCCGCTGATGCTGAGTTTGCCCGATAGTGTTAAAACGGTTGCAGGGATGGAAGATTTTATCACCAAGTATCAGCCAGATATATTGGACGGTAGCTATAAACAGTACAGTGTCGATATGGTAAAACTGGCGCAAAGTAAACATATACCTGTTTGGCCCGATATTCAAAGCGCTGGTGAAGGTCCGGCAGATTGGGATAAAGCCCTGGCTGCAGGATTATCCGGTTTGCAGACTGACAATCCCGCGGCGCTGGTGAAATATTTAAAAGGGAAAGGCTTGAGGTAAAGATCTTTGAAAGCGTTATTGAGGTACGAAGCAATGACGCGTTTGTACTGTTATATTTATTTCTATTACATCCCAGTCCTTAATTCTAACTTAATACCCATACCGTATTTTTACTAAAAAAATAAACATGAGCACCCGCAGAGATTTTATTGGTACCGGACTGGCCGGTATAGCCGCCTTAACCTTATTGCCTGCTGTTAATACTTTTGCAAACGTTAATAACGAATATAACCGCCAAAATAAAGGCAGACTTAAATTGCGATTTGCCCTGGCATCTGATATTCATTATGGGCAGCCGGATACCGATTATGCGCAAAATACCGGCAATATGGTTAAATGGATTAATGCCGATCATGCTAAAAACCACCTGGATATGGTGATTGTTAATGGTGACCTGGTACATAACCGCCCTGATCTGTTGCCAGAGATAAAAACCAAATATCTCGATAAGTTCAATATGCCTTATCATACTATTCCCGGTAACCATGATTTTGCCGATGCTGCCGTATGGCAAAAGAATTTTGGTTATGAAGATAAGTATACCGTAGAATTTGGTGGTATTGCTTTTGTGCTGGCCAACACTGCCGATACAAAAGGTACCTACATTTGCCCGGATAATGTTTTTATCAAGGCCTCGTTAGAGAAATTCAAAGACAAGAAGATTGTATTTGTGATACTGCACATCCCCCCGTTCAAATGGCAAAAAGATGATGTTTTTGTGGATTGCCCCGAAACCATAGAACTGCTTCATGGTTACCCGAACGTAAAGGCAATTTTTCACGGACATGACCATTTGCTTGATGGGGTACGTTACACGAATAATAAACTCCCGCACTTTTTTGATTCGCATATTGGTGGTAACTGGGGAACTGACTATAAAGGATACCGCATAGTGGAAGTTGATAATGAAAATGCTATCTATACTTACCAGGTAAACGCCAGCCAAAACCCGGTTTTGAATTCTAATAAATTTTAAATCAGGAGCCACATGTAATGTGTCTCTACTAAAATGAAATGTAGAGACGCATGTATGTAAATCTTGCAAATTATTTCTCAGAGGGAAATTTCAGCCCAATCTGCGCACGGGCCTTGTCAATCAGATTGATCATTTGTTTCGACATTTGGTGGCTGATGATAGGGCTTTCTGTTTTACCCGCTTTGATTAGGTCGCAAAAGTGAGCTATCTCATAATTAAGGCCACCAGCAGTAAAGGGTTCGTTTAACTCAATAACGCGGCCATCCAGGTAATCAATAGTAGCACGGGTAGGGTTCCACCAGTTTTTGTGTATGGTGATGTGGCCTAGCGGCCCGGCAATCAATGCGTCGCCCTTACCATGCAGATCGAACCCGGCATATAGCTGCGAATAGCCACCTATGTGCTGTGTTTGAAATATGGTGAACATATCTATCCCGGTACTGCCAAATCGTCCCATAGCTTGTACATCCTGTAGTTCACCAAGCCAGTCTATCGCCAAAAAAGCTTCGTATATACCTATCTGCATGAGTCCGCCGCCAGCAAGCTCCAGACTAAAATTAGGATGATCGGCAGAAATATCGGCTACTGATGATCCTGCGCGTATATAACCAGCAGGGCCGATAGGGTCGAGGGTTAGATGCTCTTTTAAACGCAGGTATAAAGGGTAGAAGGCTGGTTTCATCCCTTCCATAAAAAGCAAGTTGCAATCTTTTGCCACAGTAAGTACCTGCTCCAGTTCGGCCAGGTTAACAGTAACAGGTTTTTCGCAAAGCACATGTTTACCGGCTTTTAACGCAGCAATGCTATAGGCGGCATGACTATCAGGCAAAGTGGCAATATAAACCGCATCAACATCACTGGTAAGCAATTCATCAACACTCGCGCAAGCTATACCTCCATATTGTTCCACAAATGCATTAACGGTCGACGGTGTTCTAGACCAGGAAGCTATCAGTTGGGTATCTGCCACTTCCTGAAGCCCCTGCGTAAACCGGTGAGCTATACGCCCGCAACCTATTATTCCCCATTTTATCATAGTCTTGAGTTCTGAGTCAAAAGTCTAAAATAAAAAAGTCTTAAGTCAAAAAATATAAATATTAATTGACTTAAGACTTCAAACTCAAGACTTACTACTTAAGCCTATTGGTATTGGATGTAAATAGGGTATGGTTTGTATCTTGATAAAACTTCCTCAGGTGTTAACATGTGATGAGGCGCTTTTTTGATATCGTTTTTATAAAACAATTTAAAGCCTGTGAACTGTACGGGTTCCTGGTTAATAAAATAGCGGTAGGTTCCTGTTTTAAGGTCAGGTTCACCCCAGCCGTCCATATCCATCACTAGCTGAACTTCTTTGTGCAATTTGATGTTTTTATAGTTGGTTACCATTTTTTTGGTAAAACGGTGCACTACTAAAATTTTTGGAGGCAGGTTGTTCTTTTTAACAATGTTCGCTAAGTAACCAGAAACGTAGTTGATATCCGCAGCATCATAAGTGCCAATTTTTCTACCCGGATGGGTACCGTCTTTCATGGAAAACTCAGGGTCCATACCAAAATGAACTTGTGGCATGGCTAAATATTTTTCAAACAGTGGTAATTCGGCTTGTATATTACTTAATGCCACCTGTACATCTAAAAATACAATGGCATGTGCCTTTTTGGCTAATGATAAAACGCTGTCGATTTGTTTAAATGGCATGCGGTAGCGGAATTTACCATCTTTACCACCGTCGCCTTGAGCCACTACCGCAATATAATGCAGGGCAGGTTGTACCGGTGTTTTTGGATCGGCTTTTTCCCAGTGTTTTACTTCGCCTTTTAATTTGGCCAGCATTTCATTAGGAGGTAATTCGCCAAGGATCCCCATTTTTTTAGAATAGAGGTTACCGTAAAAAGCTACTACACGTTTAAATGGTAAAATAGCGCCGTTTAATGGATAAGGAGTGTTTTTAACTGGCCATCTGCCGGTGGTATCGCCATGAGCATTGAATTTTAACAGGGAGTCATAAAGCTTTTTATCCAAAGGAGGGTAGCTTGATTTTACTACGCTCAGGGTGTCTGCCGTTTCGCCTTTGGCCGAATCTGCCTTGGCTGATGGTTTAGCGCCTGGTTTGCTGGTACTGCTGCTTTGTTTGCAATTGGTTAGCAGGGTAATTGTTAATAAAAGCGCCGAGGCGTAAAGGAAAAAATGTTTCATTATGTATAAAGGTGAGATTTTTGTGTGTTTGATGTACCGGGTTTTGAACTCTTTGACTGGTTAAGTAATAATTATTTCTGTTGATATCCGGGACCGTGCAAAATAACACCTTTTCTGGTGCCTGTGTGTTTAAAATTATCAACAGTTATGTTTCCATTCACTAAAACATACTTAAAACCAGTTGAATAGGCGTGGGGATGTTCAAACGTTGATTGGTCTTTGACCGTACCAGCGTCAAAGATAACAATATCTGCAAACATACCGGGCTGTAGTAATCCACGATTGGTTAAATGGAACTTTTGCGCCGGTAACGAGGTCATTTTGCGTATAGCATCTTCTAGCCTGATCACATTCTTTTCGCGTACATAGTAAGCCAGCACACGGGCATTGCTGCCATAGCCACGTGGGTGTGGTACTCCTGAACCAAATAAGCGGATGCCCGAATCTGATGCCACCATAGTGAGTGGATAACGGAGTATATTTTCAACATCGGCTTCATTTAAACCATGAAATACCATGGAGGCGCTGCCAATTTTGGTGATATCTAAAATGGTTTCAATTTCATCAGATATAGTTGAAGGGCGGCCTTTGGCGATATTGATCTGCATAATGTTTTTGCCGTTGATGGACGGATCGCCATCGCAATGGGCAACTACAGCGTAATCAAAATGCTCCCGGGTACGCCTTTTCATATCGGTTATCATCTCTGCTACCACCTTTTGATGTATCAGCGGATTATTCAATCTTTTTAAAACCGAATCATGTCCGCCGTCCTGTAACCAATCAGGCAGTAATACATTGAGTGTAGTGCTGCTGGCCGTGTATGGATATTGATCAACCGTTACATCCAAACCTTCCTGGCGTGCTTTTTCGACCATGGCAATCACTTCGTTTGAGCGATTCCAGTTGGGTAGGCCAACCTTAAAGTGTGATATTTCTACCGGCATATTGGCTTGCCGGCCAATATCAATGGCTTCGGCAATAGCATCAAATATCTTGTCCGACTCATTACGCATGTGCGAGGTGTACACCCCATGATATTTGGCCGCCGCTTTTGCCAGGGCAACAACTTCCGGTGTTTTGGAATATAAGCCCGGTGTGTAAATTAAACCGGTAGAAAAACCAACGGCTCCATCGCGCATGGCTTGTTCTACGAGGGCCTGCATTTTTTGCAGCTGTGTATCGTTAGGTGTTATGGCACGTTTGCCTAAAATAGCCTCACGTACATCGTTATGGCCTATGAGGGTGGCCACATTTACAGATAGTTTTAAACTATCTAAAAATTTAAAATATTTGGCGATGTTGATGTTAGAGCTGCCGCAGTTACCCGTGATCACGGTAGTTACGCCGTCATAAATAAAATTATCGGCAGTAGGGGTTTTCTTTTCGTCGCCTTCAATGTGGGTGTGTACATCAATAAAACCAGGGGCAATGATCAAGCCGGTAGCATCGATGGTTTTGTCGGCTTTACTTTCGGACAGATTGCCTATACTCACGATCTTATCTTTAACTATACCCACATCCCCATAAAACCAGGGATTGCCGGCACCGTCTATTATTTTTCCGTTTTTAAGGATGATGTCAAAATGCTGCTGTGCAAAACAACCTGTAGATAACAATATCAGGCATATCGTATACAGCAGTTTTTTGATCATAAGCTTAGCTATGAACGTGTTTTAAAGAATTTGCCAAAAACCCCAAGCGGCAGTTTTGAACCCGCGGTAGCTTGCAGATAAAGTTCGCCGATCTCGAGGTTCTGCACTTTAGGAAAAGCACTTTTGATGAGGTTTTCGATAATTACCGACGAAAAGCCCAATGAGTAGGTATTCAGGATCAGGAAGTGTTCTTCGGGATCAAGTAATTGGATAACATCGGCCATCATCTCATTGATATTATCTTCCAGTTTCCACTTTTCGCCGTTGGGGCCATTGCCATATGCTGGGGGATCCAGAATGATACCGTTATATTTTTTGCCGCGTTTTAGCTCCCGTTTTACAAACTTCAATGCGTCCTCAACCACCCATCTGATATTATTCAGACCTGAAATCTCCTGATTTTCGTTGGCCCAGGTAACCACTTGCTTTATCGAGTCGACATGTGTGGTATCGGCACCTGCTGCTTGTGCAATTAACGATGCGCCGCCGGTATAGGCAAACAGGTTAAGTACTTTGGGTTGTGGTGTTTTAAACTTTTTGATGTTTTGGGTGATATAATCCCAATTTACTGCTTGCTCGGGGAAAATACCCAGGTGTTTAAAGGAGGTTAAACCCAGGCGGAATTTGATGGCCGCATCTTTATTTTTGTATTCAATATGCCAGCGATCCGGTGTTTTAGGATCTTTCTTTACCCAGTCGCCCGCCGTAGCCGAACGACCTTTAAATTTGATGTGGTGTAATCGCAGCCATTCAGAAGCAGGTAATTGTTTGCTCCAAACCGCTTGCGGTTCGGGGCGTATCAGCACAATATTCCCAAAGCGTTCCAGCTTTTCAAAATCGCCACAATCAATCAGCTCGTAATCTTTCCAGTGCGTTGGGGTTAATAGTTGGATCATTCTTTTTTGAGTTGTACGTTATACGTGTTACGTTTTGTGTATTCTGGTTAAGGCACAAAATTAAAATAATAAACGTAGAACTTACAACGTAATTAATACCCCAAAACTAATGTATCACGTAAAACGTCACACATACAACCTAAACGCCAATCAAAGTTTCGCTTTTGCTGCCTGCATGAATTTACTGGCGAATACAAAGTCGTTTAGTTCCTGGTTATCGGTGTGGGCTATCTCTTTATTGCTGCCTTCCCACCATTTTTTACCTTGGTGTAAAAATATAATATGATCACCTATACCCATTACCGAGTTCATATCGTGGGTAACAATCACTGTTGTTATTTTATATTCTTCGGTCAGCTCATTGATCAACTCATCTATCAGGATGGATGTTTTAGGATCGAGGCCCGAGTTGGGTTCGTCAACAAACAAATATTTAGGTTGCATGGATATGGCTCGGGCAATACCCACACGCTTTTTCATCCCGCCCGAAAGTTCTGATGGATATAGTTTGTTTTTACCCGTAAGGTTAACTCTTTCCAGGCAAAAATTAGCACGATCAAGTTTCTCTGCTTTTGTTTGATTCGTGAAGAGATTCAGCGGGAAGATGATATTTTCTTCCACCGTCATAGAGTCAAACAGTGCCGAGTTTTGAAAAAGCATCCCTATTTTGGTGCGGATAGGTACGCGTTGCTCAAAATCCATATCGGTAAAGTTCTCGCCGTCAAATATCACGTCGCCTTTAGTAGGATCGTGCAAGCCAACAATACATTTCAACAAGGTAGTTTTTCCTGATCCGGAACCGCCGATGATGAGATTGTTTTTACCTGGTTTAAAAACTGCACTTATACCTTTTAGTACTTCGTTATCGCCAAATGTTTTGTAGATGTCTTTAATTTCGATCATAGTAGCAGGCGTGAAATAATAAGATCCACAAATAATATCATAATACAGCTCCAAACAACACCGCGAGTGGCCGACTGGCCAACCTCAAGCGAGCCGCCATCGGTATAAAAGCCCTGGTATGAGCAAATGGATGTGATAATGAATCCGAAGAATATAGCTTTAACAGCACAAACCGTAACAATAACCGGGTTAAAACCATCGGTTAAGCCGGTTACATAATCGGCAGTGGAAACATCATTTGAGGCGGCACAGGCAATATAACCACCTACTAAACCTAAAATTACCGATACGATAACTAATAAAGGTATCATGGTTACACCGGCTATGATCTTGGGTGATATTAGATATCCCGGCGCATTTACGCCCATGATTTCCAGTGCGTCTATCTGTTCGGTTACCCGCATGGTGCCAATTTGTGAGGCCATACTGGAGCCCACACGCCCGGCTAATACCAGTGCAGATATGGTTGGACTAAACTCCAGGATGGTAGAGTCGCGGGTAATACCGCCAACAATAGTTTTAGGGATAAAGTCGCTCACCAACTGAAACGCGGTTTGTATGGTAGCCACCGCGCCAATAAATACCGAAATGATAGCGATGATACCCAGCGAGCCTACACCCACCGAAACCATTTCACGCATCACCTCGCTCCAATAAACACTAAACTTTTCGGGCTTCCGGAAACTTAAACGCAGCAGAAGAATGTATTTTCCTAAACTTTGGAACATTTGTTTTTATAAAAATCGGTTAAAAATACGTTTTTTACCATTAAGCTTTACCGCTTGTGCCCATTGAATTAATTTAAATATGCAATTTTATGAGCTATCAGCTATTCCTTACGTAAATTCGGCCCATAAAGCTTCAATCCTAATCAAAAAAAATCATCCTCGTATATTCGGGGCTATTTTAAAAAGAACAATTATTTAAACACATTATTACCGTCATGAAGAACGCTCTTATCACCGGTTCAACAAAAGGCATGGGTCGCGCTATTTCTATTTCATTTGCTAATGAAGGATTAAACGTGGCAATTTGTTCTCGCAACGAGCAAGAATTATTAAAATTTAAGGATGAATTGCAATCCATCAATCCATCTATCAAAGTTTTTGCGCAGGTTGCTGATGGCAGTAAAAAGGCCGAGTTACTAAAATTTGCCGCGGGTGCACAACAAGAACTGGGATTTATTGATGTGGTGGTAAACAGTCTGGGTATGTTTGCGCCTGGCAGCATACTTGACGAAAGCGAAAGCGACTTTGAAAAACAATTAAATACCAACCTGATGCCTACTTATGAGTTATACCGTTACTTCGGTAAAGCGATGATAGCGGCGCGCAAAGGCCACTTTTTTAATATCTGTTCGGTAGCATCGTTAAATCCTTTCCCACAGGCTGGTACCTATGGCGTAACAAAGTATGCGCTGTTAGGCCTCACTAAAGTGATGCGGTTGGAAATGCAGGAGCATGGTGTAAAAGTAACCGCAATAATTCCCGGATCAACGCTGACGGATTCATGGAAAGACGCGGTGGTTGACAAAGATACCATGGTATTGCCAGAAGACATCGCATCGGCCATTATCAATATATACAGAATGAGCCCTGGTGCCAATGTCGATGAAATGATCATTAAACCGGCGCCGGGTCAGATATAAATTTTAGGTAGTTCATAGTTGATGGTTGATAGATCATGGATAAGAGATTGTGGAAAAATAGCCCGCGTTTATCTACAGGCAAACAAAACCATTAACTATGAACTATGATCAATGAACTTCGTCGGTATTTTCAGGGGCTTTACCGAGAGTTTGGTCACTTTCACCTAATAGTATTACGGTAAAACATTTGTTGTTTGCACATTTGAATTATAAAATCACTATTATTAATACATTATGGAAAAGAAACTTTATCGCGATGAACGCCGAAAGGTTGTAGGCGGTGTTTGCGCGGGTTTGGCAGAATACTTTGATATCGACATAGCTATAATACGTGCCTTGTTTCTGCTCACCTTTATATTCATGGGCACCGGTTTAATGGTTTACGTTGTTTTATGGATAGTATTGCCCAAAAAATATCAGCAATACTTTAATCCTGGCGTTGATTACCGTGTACCGTCGCAAGATGATCCCTATAATCCGTTTGCCGCTGGTGTACCACCACAACAGGATATGCCGTTTGGTGTACCTCCTAAAAAAGGGGGATCATCAACACCAGCATTGATTATTGGTGTCATATTAATATTTATAGGTGCATCGTTCCTGCTGCATGAATTACATTTATTCAGGTTTTGGCATTTTGGTAAACTATGGCCAGTGGTTTTAGTAGGAGCTGGTTTAGCCTTGATGGCATCGGGCAACAAAAGGAAACCCTGGGAAGAAGATTATAACCCAACCAATGCCGGGGCTCAGGAAGAGGTAAAAGATGATACCTCAAATAAAGGTGATCAAGCTGCACCGGAAAGCGATAACTTAAAAGATAATCCACCAACTGTATAACATGATTTTGTTATTTAGCCGTGAGGATTAAAGATCAAAGCGGTTTATAGCAGCTTTTCATAACTATAAAAGAATACTGAAATGAGAAACGATAAATTAGTTCCGGGTGCTATCCTGGTTTGTATAGGAGCTATATTCCTGCTCAACAACTTTGGATATATAGATTTCCATTGGATGAATATCCTCCATCTTTGGCCTATATTTTTAATTATGGGTGGTGTTAATCTTGTGTTTGCAGGCAACCGCACAGCATGGGCCACTATCTTAAAATTAGGGGTAGTTATTTTGGGCTTTGGGTTACTGATATTCGGCCACTTTGAGCGTTACAGCTTTTGGCCCGGCCGTTATAATTTTCATTATAATGACGATAGTAATAATAATGAAAAGGACGACGATGATGATGACAGCGACAGCACGGGTGTAGATCATGGGGTTGTTAAGGTTTCAGGCAGCAGTGTTTTTAATAAAGACTATACTGCAGATGCTAAATTGGCCCGTCTTAATATCAGCGGGGGCGGTACTACTTATACTTTAAATGATACCACTAATCAGCTGTTCAAAGCCGAAACCAAAGAGTTTTATGGTAGCAAATATGAGTTTACTTCCAGCAAAGACGATTCGATGTATGTAGTCAACCTGCACTTGCGGAACGATAAAGGCTGGCATATCGATAGCGACGAAGATAAAGACAAAGCCAATAGGGCCGATATTAAATTAAACCCTAACCCGGTTTGGGAAATTAATGTAGAAACCGGTGCCACAAAACTTAACTTCGATCTTAGTAAATTCAAAATAAAAAACTTAACTTTAAAAGGAGGTGCGGCATCATTTGATGTAAAGCTGGGCAGTCCACTGACAACTACCAATGTTGAGGTGTCAACTGGGGTGTCAGAAGTAATTATCAGTGTGCCGAAAGATGCAGCCTGCAGTATCCGCACCAATTCGGGCCTGTCATCAAGCGACTTCGATGGCTTTGATAAAAAGGACGATAACCGGTATGAAACCCCTGGTTTTGACGCCGCTAAAAACAAAATATACATCCACATGACTGGTGGTGTATCTGATTTTAAGGTAAGAAAGTACTAATTAACCCAACCGATACCGGGACAGTATATCTATAATAAATTTTACAAGCCGCTTCATGATGCTATCATGAGGCGGCTTTTTTGTATACTACCCAAACAAAGTGGGTTTACATGGTTTACACTTTTTATGGTTTACATTTATTTATGTAATTGACAATCAGAATATTATATGAAATTATGTGAAAAAAAGGTGTTTTTATGTAAACCCACTTTTTTCTACTTATCCTCGTTTGTTACCCCGGGTGTTGGGAATAGGCTATGTTGCCTATGCCAGTTCAAGCGTCCTTCGCTTGAACTATAGTGGGTGTAAGCGTCCACGCTTACGATTACCGGATAAAAAAGTAAGCGTAGACGCTTCCGTCCCCTCTGCGTCTCCTGAAAGTTTAAGTTAACCCAAAAAATCTAAATGTGAACTAAAGAGTACCCGGAAAGCAAGTTCACGATTAGGAGATTCCGCTGGAGTCCACCATTTCTTTAATTTTATCTATAAACAGGAGGCCTCTCTGAGGCCGAATGGTACTCCAGGTATACTGGTTATAGTATAACAGCATTGCCGGCCCCAGCGGGGCCACCTGTTTATAGCTCTAAAAAAGCACGTTCTTTGGCTCCGTAGGTGCCTCCAGTTGAAATTTCAAGTTGATGAATTTTGTGGGTTAACTTAAATCTGCGAGAGACCCTGAGTAGACAGAATGTTTTGCCGAAATATTTGGTCATTTTCCTAAGGGATGATGGGAGACCTGTTTTGGCGCTTGACTTCAGCTTTTTGTCATTAATTGTTAAAACATGCCTAAAAGTGTTAAATCCAAAACCATTATTGGAAAAAATAGGTTTAATTTACAGCTTAATTGATCTACATATGAAACCTAAATACTTTATAATATTTTCAGCCCTTTTTATTGCGGGTACCGTGAACGCTCAAAGTGTTTTGAAAGGCACTGTTTATGAAGCTGGTAAAAACAACCGGATGCCTAATGTTTTCATAAGGGACGATAATAACAAAAGACAAATAACTATTACCGACGATAAAGGTAATTTTGAAATAAATACCGAAACCGGTCATACCCTGATATTTGATTCGCCTGGCTATATATCCGATACCTTGTATGTAACCAACCATGCTCCAAAAAGAGTAGAGATGGCAACCAAAACAATCACCCTGCACCAGGTTAATGTTACCTCAACCCGGCAATCGTTTGATGCGCATAAAGAGTATCCGGAGGTTTATACCCGCAGTAAAGTGTATCCGCTGTCGCCATCATCATGGTTTAGTAAGGATGCCCGTGATGCACGCCGCCTTAAAAAATACTTTAAACATGAAGAGGAAGAGCGTCATGTTGATGATGTATTTAATGTTACCTATGTAGAAAGCCTGGTACCATTGCGCGGTCAGGATTTGGAAAATTTTATGACCCTTTACCGCCCAACTTATGCGTTTCTGAAAAGTAACAATGGCGAATCACTTACCGTATATATAAACGACTCTTATAAGAAATTTATGGCCTTGCCTGCAGATAAACGGACATTGCCTAGCTTACCCAATACGGGTAAAACGCTGCAATAGGCAGTTTTTAGTATGTAGTTAGCAATATCTCTGTAGATTACAGGGATATTGTCAATCTACGTAAACGGTCATATTGCCCGATATGATGTTTTGGTATAATAGCTCTATCTGACTTTGGAGTATACGGTCTTCCGATAGTTCCGGTAGTTTGTCAATGTCAAAATATTGTACATCAAGCACATCAAATCCCTTATTAAGGGTAGATGACAGAGCTTTGCAATAGAAAACCATTTTATACACATAGAATGGCTGGGGTGGATGCGGATGCATTTTTTTATCAAATACGGCCAGCAACCTTTCTGGTCTAATATCAAGCCCGGTTTCTTCCTGAAATTCTTTAATGATCACCTCTTTTGGGCTGTAGCCTATATCGCCCCAACCACCGGGTAATGACCATTTGCCATCGGTGCTTTCACGGGCCAACAGTATTTTATTATCAGGAGAGAGCAGGATCCCTCGTACATCGACTTTAGCTGTAGGATAATCGGTAGCTTGCGGAAAATGTATATTGATGGTTTCTTCCCCATAACCCGAAACCTGATCCAGCATTTGGGTGCTGATATGCCGTAGTTCGGTGTACCGCTCTATATCATACTCGTTTTTGGCGTAAAGCAAACCTATGTCAGCAACGGATCTTAGTTGAGTAATGAGGGTTAAAAGAGTGCTGTTGTTATTCATTAGAGTAATTTAATACTAGTTGTCATACTGAACGCAGCGAAGTATCTATTTTACATTTCGCATAACGATATATAGATCCTTCGTTCCTCAGGATGACAAATCGGGATAAATCCGAAATCGAAACGGCGAAGCCCTCAACGGAGTTAATTCTCAAATCCGAAATAAAAACCTATCCTCTGCCCAACAATTCATCCAGCTTATTGCGTTCTGTTTGCAGTTCGCGGGCCAGTTTCTTTTCTTTTTCGTTAGCTTTTGATTTATATGTTTTGTATTCCTCATCAAGCTCTTCATACAGTTTTATACGGTATTTAGCTTCGCGGCTATGCGCACCCGAACGGGCAATAACTATAGTAGCAATAACACCAAAGGCAATAACCAAACCCCACATTAATAAATTATACGAGGATTTAGTGAGCGAAATACCCAGGAGGCTTATTTCATCGCGCTTAGCATTCGATTCAGAAAGTGTCTGATCTTTTGTAGTTACATCAGTTTTAAGACTGTTGATATCTTTAGTTTGTGCAGTAAGTTTTGATTGCGCCTCGGCTAGTTTGCGCCTTTCGATATTCAGCGTATCGCGCATGTTTTTCCAAAGGGCGGATGCCAATGGCTCCTGGTAGTGATACAGTTTACTGACCAGGTATTTATACTGACCGTTAAGCGATTTGTCTTTTTCCAATGCCGAATCGGCCGCGGTAGCTTTTGGCTGAGCATATCTGTAGGCCGAAGGATTAGCAGGCACAACTGGTTTTACACCAGCCGGTTTTGCAAAGGCTGGTTTCGGTACGGCAGGTTTCACCGTACCTGTTTTTTTAATAGTGTCCTGGGCAAATCCCGGGTTAATATGGCTTAAAAAAACAGCGATTAAAACACAGATACTAAATAAAAAATGCTTGCTCATTAGATGTAAAATTAGAAATCCTATGTTAACAAATTAGGATATTTATTTTTTTTATTGTGATATCCTGAAGGTTTGTAGGGGCTAATGTAAGGTTTCATACGTAATTTTGCTACTCATGGTTATATTAGCGGCATGAATATAGGTATTATTGGTTTAGGCGACATGGGACGCTTATATGCCAAAGCTTTTGCAAAAGCGGGCTACACCGTTTGTGGATGCGATTTACCCGAGAATCGCGACAGATTGGAAGCTGAGCTGGCGCCATACAAAATAAACATAATGGATAGCGGTAAAGATGTGGCACGTACCAACGACCTGATCATTTACTCGGTTGAGGCCGACAAGATGGAGCAGGTAGTGGCAGAGTGCGGTCCGCTAACCAAATATGGCGCTATTGTGGCCGGCCAAACATCTGTAAAGCATCCGGAGATAGCTCTTTTTGAAAAATACCTGCCTGCCGATGTGCAGATAATTACCTTTCATGGCATGCATGGCCCTGGATTTGAACCAGCGGGCCAAACACTGATCCTGATACCACACCGTACCACGCCGGATGCCTATCAGCGTATGTATGATCTGTTTAACGCTATTGGCAGCCAGATTGTGGAAATTACAGACTATCACGAACATGATAAAATTGTGGCCGATACCCAGGCCGTAACCCATGTAGGTTTTGAAAGTATGGGCACCGCATGGAAATCGGCTGGCTTTTTTCCATGGGAAAACGCCTCCTATATTGGTGGTATCGACAATGTGAAGATACTCACTACCCTGCGCATATTTAGTTATAAAGCCCACGTATACGCCGGATTGGCCATTTTAAACCCATACGCCAAGCAGCAGGTTAAACGTTATGCTGAGTCTGAATCGGAGCTGTTTAAGTTGATGATCAAGGAAGAAGCCCAAACTTTCAGAGAGCGATTGTACCGCGCCCGCGACTTTGTTTTTCATGAAAGTCGCAAACCTATCATGCTGAATGATACGGTGATGAAGGAGTTTTCCCTATCTCAAAAGCCGGAGCAGCAGAAACCAAATTCACATTTAAGTATACTGAGTATGGTGGATGCCTGGTACCACCTGGGTGTAAACCCTTATGATAACCTTATATGCCAAACCCCGCCTTTTCGCCTGCGTTTAGGTATTGCCGAATACCTGTTCAAGAACGAAGAATTACTGGAGGAATCTATCGAAACAGCCTTATACGATAAAACTATCCGCGGCGACGATCTGGAATTTCACTCGGCCGTAAGAGAATGGTCGTCCATCATCGGTTATGGTGATATGGAAGGCTATAAAAAGCATTTTAACGATGTACAATCCTTTTTTGTCGGCAGGCTGGAAGAAGGCAAAAAACAAAGTGCCGAACTCATCAGAAGATTGATGATGGAATAAGCACAAAGACTTTTTAAACCTTAAATTTTAACACTTTTTTAGTCAAAAACGTCGTAAAAAGGCTTAGTTATTGTCTGTTTTAATAAAGCCTTAGGGCCATTTTAACACTTTTTAACAAATTTTAGATGAGTTTTGAAAGGTTAAAAAAGTATTAATTTTCTGACTGTCAAATAACTACATGCCAACCGGTCGGTTTTGGGCCTTGTTTTCCTTTAACTAAACAGCCCGGTTTTTCTGATACAAAAGAAAAACCGGGCTGCTGTTATACAAATATAGGCAATATCCGGCGTAATACCTTTATTACAAAAATCTATCCTTCGGCATACATTTCCAGAAAATAAATTATTCCCCTGTAGCGTATAGATAGATGTGATACGTAATGGTATATAATCCTAATGTATATTATCCCGTCATAACCAATTTTTTATGAAAAACCTGTGCCTCTATATCGTTGGTTTGTTTATTTTATTGACCGTGGTGTCCTGTTCAAAGAATAAGGCAAAAGTCATCTGCCCTCCGGTGCCACTTACAGTACCAGTGCAGACTGTTAAATTTCAGGTGGTTGATAAAACCAGCGGACAGGATCTCTTTTTCTCACAGAATCCCCCGTATGCTTTAACTGATATTAAAATTGTATTCAGAAACAGTTCGAATAAATTAGATTCTATTTCTCCTCCACTGAAAGAAGAACTACCCAACGGATCGCATTTTGTATATGCTGTTTCTAATCCCAGGACACCGGATACCTGTTATATTAAAATAAAAAGTCTGAAAACAGATACCATGATCAGCACATTTGCAACTACTACAACTGCATGTAGTACAACCTCCTTTTTAAACAAGGTACAGGTGGATAAGAACGCCCCTGTTGCTTATGCCAGTGGTAACGTCATCGTCATCAAAAAATAAAGCGGATGAAGGGTGAGGAATTTTCGGCTTTGGTTAACTACCTGCAGGAGGTTCCTGCTGTTAATGTTTTTGGCAGCGGAATATTTGAAAATGGCTTGTGGTGGGTTAAGTTTAGTATCGACATTAAACACACCTATGCCTGGCAGGTGGTACAGGAAATTGGCCATGTAGTTAACTATGTATCGCTTGAGGAGCGGCTGCCTACCGTATTTTACCCTGTTTCGCCACCTCCTTATATCAACGGCGGACCGGACGAATTCCTTTCCTGGATCATTGAAAGTGAAGATGCCGATTTTACACCCGACGATCTGAAAGATTGGCTTTCGGGCAGATTACCCCAACCGGTTAACGATTTGAAAGCCTGGAGTACCAGCAACGAGGAGGATTGGAAAGAGGTTTAGTTGAAAGCTTAAGGCTGACTTTTACTATAAACTAAAGGCCACGCTGTTTTGCAGCGCGGCCTTTAGTTTATTAAATGAATGTCCCTTCAGAGTCTCTTGCAGAGGTCCCCGAGGTAGGTTACAAACTATGGTAATGTGGTAAAATTGATGCTTGGTGGCGTGCCGGTTGCTGTGCGGGTAAATGTTTGGTTAAGGGTTACGTAATTGGCAAAGAAGCCGCCATTTTGTAAATAGAAGTTACTCCCGGAAATACCACCACCGTAATCCATTCTTTGTTGATTGTTGGCAGTAGCATCACCATCAAAATAGGCGCTGGTTAGTTCGGTCCAGGTGCCGGTTGAGCTCATTACCCATTGGTTGCCAAAATTTCCTTTACGGCCCAGGTAGCCATTGGTATCTGTAAAGTTCTCTACAAAGGAGTACAGACCTGTTAAATAGGTATTGGTAGATGGTCTTAACCACGAGGTAATGAATTTCCACGAGCCAACCTCGGGCGCATAAAACCATGACGAAAAGGTAGTATTGCCAGATGAATCGGGCACGGCTTCGGTTAAAAATTTATAGGTAGTGCCGGCAACCCAGTTATAATCAAGGTAAGCCTGGCCGCCTTCGCCTTCGCCGGTAAATGTTTGTACTACCACACCGGTACCAGCCCGTGTGCTGGTGGTAGTACCGCCGGTTGGGTTCCATACCGAAAACAGGATGCGGCGTTCTGATGATGAATTTACCTGCATGCCAAAATATCCCTGGCTAAAGCCATTGGCCATAAAATAAGAGCCAACCGGATCCTGACCAACAGGTACAGTAACTTCATTATAAAACCATTGAGAATTGGCCGGGGCGGTATAGCCTAAATGAACCGAAGGCCCCCTGCGCGACCAGTAAAAGTTAGTAGAGTCATTGGCATACTGCACATTGGAAGCAACCACAGGTCCGCTGATGATGAGGTCGGACACATCGGCATAATAGCCACCGGTTTTGCTCACGCCTTGGAAATCTACTTTTACATAACCCGGACTGGTAATATTTACCGTACCTACATTATAGGTGGTAAAGGCCGAGCCGGTCATGGATACGTTAAATGGCACCCCGTTAACAGTAAGCTTAATAACGCTGCTGCCCGATGCAACCTTGGCTTTTACCTGTACGGTTAACGAACCGGTGTTGCCTAAACGGAAATAGGCCGAGAAAATACTGTTGGGATTGGTCCAGTTAGCCAATGTGGTAGAGGTTACGGTTTCCACACCACCCGAGGCCAGAGTAGTAACGAAAGCATTGCCACCCATAGAAACCCGGAGTGATGAGCCACCGAGTGATTGGGTTTTAGCGGCGGTGGTTCCGTTTACGGCTAAATTCTTTTGCGCATCCTTTTTACAGGAAAATAATACAAGCATCATCAGGCACACCAGGTAGTGTAATTGGTTTTTTTTCATAACGTAAAGGTTTGTTAAAATTTTGTCGGTTAATTTTAACTTAAATTATGAAATGGATAGTTAATCAGCTATTTAAAGATTACGCAAACGTTTGTTAAAAATTTAACCAGAAGATAATTTTATATGATGCAGCGCGGCATCGGCAAAATAATATTTTACAAATAGGCTCGTAGCTTCAAACAGTGCTAAAACGTATTTCAATGGAGCTATGCAGATAATGATCTTATAAAGTATTGCTAATTGCGTGTTAACCTGATTGTTAGCGGGGCTGATGATTTTTATAACGCATGTTGCTTTTAATGGAAATTCATAGAATGAGGCGGTTGGGACTATAAACCACAACACAAACGTTTGAAATTGTATTTCAGGCGGTTATGGGGTATTTGTATCCTTTAAATAGCAACTCTTTCTATACTTTAATATCAACAAATGCATGTCATTTTGAAAGAGGTACGTGGAGAAATCTTCTACGACATTTATTGCGGACTGTATTAAGCAGAAGATTTCTCCTCATCCCGTTACTTTATCCAACGCTGTTCGTCGAAATGACATTTGGTGTTTTAGTCCTCTAAGAGAAACAGAGTTGGGGCCCGTGCAATTCCTTCCCTCGGGAAGGGGCAATGTCATTATTTAAGGAATTTTGCAAACCCCATCGGGGTTAAAGCTTTGTAGAAAAAAGGCAGTTTCCAATTCAGTGCCGTAGGTACTGCACTCAGGTTGCATACCTACGGCATGCTGAATACTTATTTTTTGTTTTCTACAAAGCTTTTACTCCTACGGAGTATCCTTAACTTAATGACATTGCGGGAAGGGGAGGAAGGAGTTTAATGGATATTGCAAACCTGTATCATGTGTATAAACCCCTCCCTGCCATTGCACATAGTCCATCTCACCGCTTTCGTGGGGAGGGAATGTAAATTCGTTAACCAAAATTTATCTGGATTTCATCTTCACCAGATAAACTCCCCTTTTTTCGGGCATCTTAAATTTCTCGTTGTTGTCGCTGTTATAATAAGGCTCCACTATTTGAACCTGATCAGACATAAAGTAAGAGCCTATCAGGTATTCGGCTTCGGTTATCGTATAAAGTGTACCTTTAATATCAAAAACAAAGCCATAATCAGTAGCTTCTAATTGTTTTAAAGGTATTTTAAAATTGTCCATATAAAAACTTATAGGAACAGAGAATTGTACACGTACCGGCTTGCCATACTGAATGCCAGGTTTCCAGGGTTTAGATTCCTGTACAACTTTTACCGCCTCAGCTTCGCATCCGGCGCCAATGCAATTTAATGGTGTAACATTAATAAGTTTCCCGTCTTGATCTACCACAAATGATACTACAACACGGCCATTAATACCAAGTAAGCGGGCAACGTATGGATATTTGAGATTATTAGTAATGTATTTACCAAAAGCCTGTATACCTCCCGGATATTCAGGAATGACCTCAACGCTTGTATAAACATCATTGCCTTTTTGTTGCTTAACAACAGGAGGTTTTACTGTGGTATCGGCATTTAAGCCAGTATGAGCATAAGATGCCTGTACAATTAATAAGGCAGCCAGTAAGAAGTAATAAGGTTTCATGAGGCAAATGTAATTATTTGCATTATTCTTTATTGATTACTTAGTCGCAAACAACGTCCAGGGATAGGCTTTCATATCCCGCAGGTATTTGGCCTGGTAATTATACTCCGGATGTTGTTTGAAGAAAGGGGCAGCCAGGAAATCAGTACCACCGGGGTGGCCCATGTGTGCCCATAACTGCATTTTGCCGGCCAGGGCTGCAGTGGTTACCTTACCTTGTACGGCACCCATCGGGAAGTAGGGGCCTTCGCTCCACTCGGGGCAGCCCTTGGGGTCCTGGTCAATATGCCCGTCGATAATGCAGCGGTTATAGGCGTT
The DNA here is from genome assembly GCF_900155965.1 of Mucilaginibacter lappiensis. GTDB lineage: Bacteria > Bacteroidota > Bacteroidia > Sphingobacteriales > Sphingobacteriaceae > Mucilaginibacter > Mucilaginibacter lappiensis. The sequence continues at coordinate 71,471 of NZ_FTMG01000017.1, read as the reverse complement.
TTTACCTTGCAGGGCATCAAAGGTATCCCCCTCTATAGTTTTACCGTTCTCGGCATCCAGTTTGCCTTTATAATCCAGGCAAACCAGTTTTTCCATGCGGAGCTTGCGGGCATTGGGCGAGGTGGTTTTGTCGTTCACATCAAAAGTGGTTTCTGTTTTGATGAGTGCCGGGTCGCTCGGGAAGTTAGAGCCAATCATCGCCGTATCTTTTGATCGCCATACCTTTACCGTTTTTAAACCGAGTTCGAGTTTGGCCACCTCGTTGGTCTTGGTGTCGCCAACGAGCCAGTCGTTGGCATAGCCGCCATTATTATCCGTACTCATGATCCTGATCACATCGTCGATACTTTTACTGTACTGCGCGGCCTTGCGGGCACGTACAAACTCGGGCGTGCGGGTGGTATCAAAACCTTTAAAACCAGTAATGGTGGTTTCGGTAATGAGTATGCCGTTGCTGGTGATCACAAAATCGTCACCACTATGGATAAAGCCCGGCGCGCAGTCCATTAATATATGGTTCCCTTTTTCGGGTACCAAATCGGCTATTACATTCCAGCGCTCACCTATAATATAGTCTGTCCAGTTATTATGGCCTATTACGATCGTGCCATCTTTGGTGTAACGACCTGTAGCAATGAAGGCACTGCAATTGCCGGGTGCCTTATTATCGCCGCTGCCGGGTTTTATTTTATCCATGAGGCCGGGCACATAATATTGGGCCAGCTCAATATTAGCATTAAGGGCGGTAATATCAAGCGTATCGTATTTAAGGCCATGGGCTTGCAAGCCCTCGGCTATGCCGCGTATTTCGTCCTGGTATTCCTTATCTATTTTTTTCCATAGAAACCTGGCCGATGCGCTGCGGTAAAAGGCCCAGTCCTTTTTACTGCTGTAGGGCAGGTAGTAAGCCATCACCTTAAGCATCGTATCTATCTCCTTATATAATAGGTATCCGTGCTGGTAACCCATATCGGCCGGCGAGCCTTCCAGGTGCAGATAAACCCAGCCGTTTTTATCTGCCCGGCTGGCTTTGCCTATACGATCATGTGGCTTGGTTTCTGGTTTACAGCTAAAAAGTAGTGAGGAGACGAGCGCGATAGCAATAATGGTGGTAAAAGCTTTCATGATCAGTATAGTTTTTAAGGAAAGCTCAATTTAATAAAAGAATATGAAATTGCAGGGGCTTAGGTAGGCATTTTTTTAAGGAGTCCTCCCGGAAGATTTTGGCTAAAGCTATTCTAAGTATTTGACTTTAACCGTTGGCTGAAGCCAAACGGCAATGAATAAAATCCTTTATCGAAAATAGTGTCAACGGTTAACATTCATTGCCGTCTCATTTATGGGACGGACAAGGATAAGATTAAAAATGGCTTTAGCCGAATAATCTACACAGTTTTCAGGTACCAATGCATGATATAATGCTTATTGATTGAACCAGATGTGGTATTTACAGTTAATATGAACTTTACGCTTAGTTATTGTAAAACCAGATTTTGAAAAAATAGAGCCAGTGAAATTCAATTTCAGGAATCTTTAAATACCCGGTTTTTATCAATTCTATGTAAACTCCAAAAAGCATAATTTCGCGTTCCTGATTAAATAGCTTAGGCGCCAGCGAAATACCGGCGACGAGCTTGTTAAAAACCGATGTGGAAAAATATTAAAAAATAATTCACTAACTATTTGAGAGTTAATACAAAATTCCTATCTTTGCCGTCCCTTAAGGGGGAAATAATATGCCTTGAACGAAGCCCTACTGCTTCGATGGGCACAAACAAATTAAAGAAATGTCAGGAATTATTGGTAAAAAAGTAGGAATGACCAGCATTTTCGACGAAACAGGGAAGAATATCCCCTGCACAGTAATCGAAGCTGGCCCTTGCGTAGTAACACAAGTTAGGTCTGTTGATACAGACGGGTATGCTGCTATACAGTTGGCATATGGCGACAAAAAGGAAAAAAACACCTCAGGCCCATTAAAAGGTCACTTCCAAAAAGCAGGTACTGCTCCAAAGCGTAAACTTGTTGAATTCAAAACTTTCGAAGACGAAAAAAACTTAGGTGACACTGTTACTGTAGAGATTTTTGCTGCCGGAGATTTTGTGGATGTGGTTGGTACCTCAAAAGGTAAAGGCTTTCAAGGTGTGGTAAAGCGTCATGGTTTTGCGGGTGTGGGTATGCAAACTCACGGTCAGCACAATCGTTTACGTGCGCCGGGTTCCTTAGGTGCGTCATCATGGCCATCACGTGTATTTAAAGGTATGCGTATGGCGGGTCAAACCGGAAACGGCCGTGTTAAAGTTCAGAACTTACAAGTTGTGAAAGTTTATGCGGAGCAGAATCTGTTAGTTGTTAAAGGTTCCATCCCAGGAGCTAAGGGTTCATTCGTAATAGTTGATAAATAAGATGGAAGTTAACGTATTAAACGTATCAGGTAAAGAAACAGGTGCCAAGGTGCAGCTTCCTGAGTCGGTATTCGGCATTGAACCCAACGATCACGCGATCTATCTTGATGTAAAGCAGTATTTAGCTAATCAGCGTCAAGGTACACACAAATCAAAACAGCGTAACGAAATTGCAGGTTCAACCCGCAAGTTATATAAACAAAAAGGTACAGGTGGTGCCCGTGCAGGTAGCGTAAAATCTCCATTATTTAATGGTGGTGGCCGCGTTTTCGGTCCGCAACCACGCGATTACAGCTTCAAGTTAAACAAGAAACTGAAATCACTGGCACGTAACTCAGCTTTATCATACAAAGCAAAAGATAACAACATTTTAGTATTGGAAGATTTTAATTTTGATAGCATCAAAACTAAAAACTATATTAAACTGGAGGCTGATCTGAATGTTACTAATGACAAAACATTATTAGTAGTAGCAGGCGCCGAAAATAACAATGTGTATTTATCAAGCAGAAACCTGAAGAAAACTAAGGTTATTTCAGTTGAGCAGTTAAACACTTATGATGTGTTAAACGCTGGCAAACTGTTATTAACTACAGGCGCTGTTAAAACTTTGGAGGAAGCATTAGCTAAGTAATTATGGAAATTTTAAAGAAACCCTTACTTACTGAAAAAGTAACTCAATTAACTGAGAAACTTAACCGTTATGCTTTCAAAGTTGATCACAGAGCAAACAAAATTCAGATTAAAGGTGCCATTGAGGCAATGTATGGTGTGAACGTTAAGGCGGTAAACACTATGAAATACGTCGGCAAACTTAAAACTCGTAATACTAAGGCAGGCGCCGTTTCTGGCCGCGCTGCTACGTATAAGAAAGCGATCATTACGTTGAAGGACGGTGAAACAATTGATTTTTACAGCAATATATAATTAAGACATGGCAGTAAAGAGATTTAAACCGGTTACCCCGGGTACCCGCTTCAGAGTTGATGTATCTAACTCAGATATTACAACAAACGTTCCTGAAAAATCGTTGGTTGTATCAGCCAACACCAGATCAGGCGGACGTAACCATAGCGGTAAAATGACCATGCGCTACTTAGGTGGTGGTCACAAACAGGCATACAGATTGATCGATTTTAAACGTAATAAGTTTGATATCCCGGCAAAAGTTGCAACCATTGAGTACGATCCTAACCGTTCTGCACGTATAGCTCTGCTACACTTTGTAGATGGTGAGAAAAGATATATGATAGCTCCGGAAGGCTTAACAGTTGGAACGGTAGTTGTATCTGGCGAGAGTGCAGCACCAGAGGTTGGTAATACCATGCCTTTGAAAAACATTCCACTGGGTTCTATCATCCACAACATTGAGTTAAACCCAGGCCAGGGTGGTGTTATTGCACGTAGTGCAGGTACATACGCCCAGCTTTCAGCACGCGATGGTAAATATGCTATCATCAAATTGCCTTCAGGCGAAACACGTATGATACTGTCAACTTGTTTGGCAACTATCGGTACCGTTTCAAATGGCGAAAAAGCAAACGCGGTGTTAGGTAAAGCAGGTCGTAACCGTTGGTTGGGCCGCAGGCCAAGAGTTCGTGGTGTAGCCATGAACCCGGTAGATCACCCTATGGGTGGTGGTGAGGGAAGAGCCTCAGGTGGTCATCCACGTTCACGTAAAGGTTTATTAGCTAAAGGCTACAAAACTCGTGACAAGAAAAAAGGATCGGATCGTTATATCATTGAAAGAAGGAAAAAATAATGGCACGTTCAATTAAAAAAGGACCTTATATTGATCATAACCTGGAAAGAAAAGTTCTTACCTTGAATGAATCAAGCAAAAAATCAGTTGTAAAAACATGGTCACGTCGTTCCATGATCTCTCCTGATTTCGTTGGTCACACATTCGCAGTACACAACGGAAATAAATTTATCCCTGTGTATGTAACAGAAAACATGGTTGGTCACAAGTTGGGAGAATTTGCTCCAACCCGTACATTCCGCGGTCACGCAGAAAAGAAAAAATAACAGGCAATGGAAGCAACAACAAAAATCAAAAAGTCTGTATTAATCAGGCAACAAAAAGAAGCAGCAAAAGCCCAGGTTGGCGGTGCTTCAGTTGCTAAACTACAGGACTGTCCAACTTCACCACGCAAAATGCGCTTGGTAGTTGATCTTATCCGTGGCGAGAACGTTGAAAAAGCGTTGTACATATTAAAATATACTAACAAAGAAGCTGCTATTCGTGTAGAGAAACTTTTGTTATCAGCCATCAAAAACTGGGAAGCAAAAAACGAAGGCAAACGTGTTGAAGACAGCGCTTTATTTGTTAAAGAAATTTCAGTAGGTGGCGGCCGTCAGCTAAAAAGGTTACGCCCTGCTCCGCAAGGAAGGGGATACCGTATACGCAAACGCTCAAACCATGTAACCCTTATTGTGGATAGTAAAAACGATAATAATTAATTTGAAATGGGACAGAAAGCACATCCAATAGGTAACAGGTTAGGAATCATCAGAGGATGGGATTCTAATTGGTTCGGTGGCAATCACTATGCCGACAAATTAGTTGAAGACGAAAAGATCCGCAAATATCTTTCAGCTCGTATAGCTAAAGGTGGGGTATCTAAAGTGGTTATCGAACGCACATTAAAACGCATCACTGTAACTATTCACACTGCCCGTCCGGGTATCGTGATCGGTAAAGGTGGTCAGGAAGTTGACAAGATCAAAGAAGAGTTGAAAAAACTTACCAAAAAGGAAGTGCAGATCAACATCTTTGAGATCAAACGCCCTGAGCTTGATGCACAATTAGTGGCAGAAGGTATCGCAAAACAACTGGAAGCACGTATCTCTTTCCGCCGTGCCATGAAAACTACAATTGCTTCTACCATGAGAATGGGTGCTGAAGGAATCAAGATCATGACATCAGGCCGGTTAGGCGGTGCCGAGATGGCACGTAGCGAACAATATAAAGAAGGAAGAATTCCTTTGCACACTTTCCGTGCTGATATTGACTACGCACTGGCAGAAGCCTTAACTACTTATGGTAAAATAGGTGTTAAAGTATGGATCTGCAAAGGCGAAGTTTACGGAAAGCGTGATCTGTCTCCAAACATCGGTGGCACAAGCAGCAGCAGCGGTAAAGGTGGTCGTCCAGACGGTGCTCCGGCATTTGGTGGACGTGACAACCAACGCGGTGGCGAACGTGGTGGCGAGCGCAGAGGCGACAGAAAACCAGGTGGTGACCGCCGTGGTGGTGGAAACAACAACCGTCCAGGTGGCCAAGGTGGCAACCGTCCGGGTGGCCAAGGCGGTAATCGCCCGGGTGGTCCAGGAAAGAGATAATAATAACAGATGTGAGATTTGAGATGTTAGATATGAGAAATCATACATCATCCCTTGATCGCAGCATATAGATAACAATTAATAAGATAAAAGATATTTGATAAGAGAGACTGAAAAAGTATAATCTCACATCTCATATCTCATATCTCAATACTTAAGAAAATGCTACAGCCAAAAAGAACGAAGTTCAGAAAGATGCAAAAAGGCAGGATGAAAGGTTTAGCCACCCGTGGTGCAGAACTTTCATTCGGATCTTTCGGTATAAAATCACTCGAAGCGGCCTGGATTACCAGCCGCCAGATCGAGGCTGCGCGTATCGCTGTAACACGTTTTATGAAACGTGAAGGCCAGGTATGGATCAGGATATTCCCTGACAAGCCTGTAACCAAAAAACCAGCAGAGGTACGTATGGGTAAAGGTAAAGGTGCTCCTGAATACTGGGTTGCGGTAGTACGCCCCGGAAGGATCATTTTTGAAGCCGAAGGTGTGCCATTGGACGTTGCTAAAGAGGCTTTACGCCTTGCAGCACAAAAACTTCCGGTACAAACCAGATTTATAGTACGTAGGGATTACGTAGAAGCATAAACGGAAAGTTAGTTGAAAAGTTGTAAAGTTTTCATGTTGTGAAGTTAGATGCCGAACATTCACCCATCAAAAAAACAATACAGCGTTGAAACTGCGAACAACAACAAATAACAAAAGAAAATGAAGAACTCAGAAATTTTGGAGCTATCAACTGAAGAATTGGTTGCAAGAGTAGGCGAGGAGAGAACAAACCTTACCAAACTTAAATTTGCCCATGCAGTATCAGCTATAGAGAATCCAACACGTATAACAAAAGTACGCAAGGACATCGCTCGGTTAACTACTGAATTAACAAAGCGTAAAGCTGCGTCAACTTCTGAAAACAATTAATTAAGCGTTCAGAAAAATGGAAAGAAATTTAAGAAAAACACGTACCGGTTTGGTAGTTAGCAATAAAATGCAAAAATCAATCGTAGTAGCTGTGGAACGTAAAGTGAAACACCCTATCTACGGTAAATTCGTAAAGAAAACTACCAAATTCATGGCTCATGACGAGGCTAATACCTGTGGTATTGGTGATACCGTATTGATTATGGAAACACGTCCGTTGAGCAAAAGCAAAAACTGGAGATTAGTTCAAATTATAGAAAGGGCTAAATAAGATGGTACAACAGGAATCAAGATTAAACGTAGCCGATAACAGCGGAGCTAAAGAAGTTTTAGTGATCCGTGTATTGGGCGGTACTGGTAAAAGGTACGCATCAATCGGCGATAAGATAGTAGTAACTGTAAAAAGCGCTTTACCTTCAGGTAACGTGAAAAAAGGTACTGTATCAAAAGCCGTAGTAGTACGCACCAAAAAAGAGATCCGCAGAAAAGATGGTTCATACATCCGTTTCGACGATAACGCAGCTGTATTGTTAAATAACCAGGACGAGCCGAGAGGTACCCGTATCTTTGGCCCTGTTGCAAGGGAACTGCGTGAGAAACAATTTATGAAAATTGTATCATTAGCACCGGAGGTATTGTAACATGGAAAAGAAAAAACACGCACAACCAGCTAAATTAAAGATCCGTAAGGGCGACCTGGTTAAAGTTATAGCCGGTGACTCAAAAGGAACACAAGGCAAAATTGTTGAGGTTATATTAGAAAAAGGCAGGGCTATTGTTGAAGGTGCCAATATGGTATCAAAACATACCAAACCTAATGCTGCCAATCCAAACGGTGGTATTGTTAAACAGGAAGCTGCTATACATATTTCAAACCTAATGCTGGTTGATCCTAAAACAGGTAACCCAACCCGTGTTGGCCGTAAGAAAAACGATGCCGGCAAATTAGTAAGGGTAGCAAAAAAATCAGGGGAGGAAATTAAGTAATGACTTACATACCAAGACTCAAAACAAAATACAAAGAGGAGATCCGTACCGCTCTGAAAGATAAATTTCAGTATAAAAGCGTAATGCAGGTTCCTAAACTGGAAAAAATTGCCATTAACCAGGGTGTTGGCGCTGCCACAACCGACAAGAAATTGATCGAAAACACCATTACTGAGTTAACTACCATCACTGGTCAGCAGGCAGTATCTTCAAAATCTAAAAAAGATATCTCAAACTTTAAATTGCGTAAAAATATGCCGGTTGGTGTACGTGTTACCCTGCGTGACAACACAATGTATGAGTTTTTGGATCGTTTAATCGCTGTTGCCCTGCCACGTATACGTGATTTTAAAGGCATCAACGACAAAGGTTTTGACGGAAGAGGTAACTATACATTAGGTATTACAGAGCAAATTATATTCCCTGAGATAAATATTGACAAAATCAATAAAATTCAAGGTATGGATATTACCTTTGTAACCTCCGCAACAAACGATGTTGAAGCATTGGAGTTGTTGAAACAATTTGGATTACCATTTAAAAATCAAAATAACAATGGCTAAAGAAGGTGTAAAAGCACGTGAAATAAAACGCGCTAAATTGGTTGCTAAATACGCAGAGAAAAGAGCAGCCCTTAAAGAGGCCGGCGATTATGCAGCCTTAGATAAATTGCCTAAAGCTTCGTCACCGGTAAAATTACACAACCGTTGTAAATTAACCGGTCGCCCTCGTGGTTATATGCGTCAGTTTGGCATTTCACGTGTAACATTCCGTGATATGGCATTAGCTGGTAAAATACCGGGAGTAAAGAAAGCAAGCTGGTAAAAAAATAAAATTCAAAAGTCAAAATTCAAAAGTGCCTTACTGGCGTTTTTGAATTTTGAATTTTTACTTTTGAATTAAAAAATGAATTTAACCGATGGAAGGTCGCCCGGGATGTTACCGGAAGGAAACCACTATCATAACACAATAAAATGAATACAGATCCAATCGCAGATTATCTTACAAGAGTAAGGAATGCTATTAAAGCCAACCATAGGGTTGTTGAAATTCCTGCATCAAATCTGAAAAAGGAAATCACGAAAGTGCTTTTCGACAAAGGTTACATTGCCAATTACAAGTTTGAGGAAGTTGGTCCGCAAGGCAGCATTAAAGTTGCTTTAAAATACCACCCGATAACTAAAATTTCTGCTATCCGTAGCATTCAGCGCATCAGTAAACCAGGTTTGAGGAAATACGCAGGTACTGATAACCTGCCAAGAGTTTTAAATGGTTTAGGAATCGCTATCCTGTCAACTTCAAAAGGTGTAATGACCGATAAAGAAGCTCGTCAGCAAAATGTAGGTGGCGAAGTATTATGCTACGTTTATTAATAGGAGAAATTAAGCAATGTCAAGAGTAGGAAAAGCACCGATAGCACTACCTCAGGGAGTTGCCGTTACCGTATCAGCAGAAAATGTTGTTACTGTAAAAGGCCCTAAAGGTGAGTTGCAGCAAGCGGTTGATAGCGATATCACCATTGCACAGGAAGACGGCAATTTGTTAGTTCAACGCCCGTCTGAACAAAAACGTCATAAAGCATTACATGGTTTATACCGTGCGCTTTTAAATAACATGGTAGTAGGTGTAACCACTGGTTACAAAGTGGAGCAGGAATTAGTAGGTGTAGGTTACCGTGCTACCAATACAGGTAATACTTTAGATTTAGTGCTGGGTTACTCTCACCACTATGTATTTGAATTACCAAAAGAAATTAAAGTTACAACCACTGCTGAGAAGGGTAAAAACCCAACCATCATCCTGGAATCTATCGATAAACAATTGATCGGTCAGGTAGCGGCAAAAATACGTTCGTTACGTGCACCAGAACCATACAAAGGTAAAGGTATCAAGTTTGTAGGCGAAGTATTGAGAAGAAAAGCAGGTAAATCAGCATCTAAAAAATAATCGTCATGGGAGCTAAATTATCAAGAAGAGACAGGATTAAAAAAGGCATCAGAAAACGCCTTTCAGGATCAACAGAGCGTCCTCGCCTGTCAGTTTACAGAAGTAACAAAGGAATTTACGCGCAGATCATTGACGATTTAACCGGTAAAACTATCGTATCGGCTTCATCTTTATCAAAAGATTTTGCAGCAGATGGCACTAAATCAGAACAATCAGTAGCCGTAGGCAAACTGGTAGCTCAGAAAGCTATTGCAGCAGGTATCAAAGATGTGGTTTTCGACAGGAACGGTTATTTGTACCATGGTCGTGTTAAATCACTGGCCGAAGGTGCACGTGAAGGTGGTTTAAACTTTTAATCGAAAAGAGAAATGTCAACAATCAACATAAAAAGAGTAAAAACAAGCGAGATCGAATTAAAAGACCGCTTGGTAAGCATACAACGCGTTGCCAAAGTAACTAAAGGTGGCCGTACATTCAGTTTCTCTGCCATTGTGGTAGTAGGTGACGAGAACGGTGTTGTAGGTTACGGCTTAGGTAAAGCCAAAGAGGTTACCGAAGCTATTGCAAAAGGCATTGATGATGCTAAAAAGAACCTGGTAAAAGTTCCTATCTTAAACGGAACTATACCTCACGAGCAAATTGGTAAATTTTCTGGCGGTTTTGTTTTCATTAAACCAGCAGCAAATGGTACCGGTGTTATTGCAGGTGGTGCAATGCGTGCCGTATTAGAATCGGCAGGTATCCACAACGTACTGGCAAAATCAAAAGGTTCATCAAATCCGCACAACGTGGTAAAAGCAACTGTATCGGCATTAGCGCAATTACGCGATGCACATACTGTAGCTCAGCAACGTGGCGTTAGTTTAGGTAAAGTATTTAACGGATAATCAGTCATGGCCAAAATCAAAATAACTCAGATTAAGAGCGTGATCGACAGAAGTGAACGCCAAAAAAAGACAGTCGAAGCTTTAGGCTTACGTAAAATTAACCACAGTGTGGAAGTTGAAGCTACACCTGCTATAATTGGGATGGTTAGAAAAGTTAATCACCTGGTAGCGGTAGAAAACATTTAATATCATGAATTTAAGTAATCTAAAACCTGCAGAAGGTTCTACTAAAAATAGAAAAAGAATTGGCCGTGGTACAGGTTCTGGCCGTGGCGGTACGTCAACCCGTGGCCATAAAGGCGCCGGTTCACGTTCAGGTACCAGCACTAAGGTAGGTTTTGAAGGCGGTCAAATGCCTTTGCAACGTCGTGTACCTAAGGTTGGTTTCAAAAACCCTAACCGTGTGGAATACACAGGTGTTAATTTGGATGTACTGCAAGGCTTAGTTGAGAAATTCTCATTGGCAGCAGTTGATTTCGATACCCTGAAAGAACATGGTTTGGTTTCACGTAACGACCTGGTAAAAATCCTGGGCCGTGGCGAACTGAAAGCCAAATTGGAAGTTAAAGCACATGCATTTACTGCAACGGCGCAAAAAGCGATCGAAGCAGCTGGTGGTACCATAGTTAAGTTGTAAGTTTCAATGAAGAAATTTTTCACCACATTATCCAATATCTGGAAAATCGAAGATCTGAGAGTGCGTATTATAAACACACTCTTATTTCTTTTAATATATCGCGTAGGCTCATTTGTAGTGTTGCCTGGCGTGAACGGTGCGTCATTCGCAAACCAAAAAGCAGAAGGATTAGTAGGATTGTTGAATATGTTTGCAGGAGGCTCGTTTTCACGTGCCTCTATTTTCGCCTTAGGTGTAATGCCTTACATTTCGGCTTCAATTGTGGTGCAACTGCTGGGTATTGCTGTACCTTATTTTACCAAACTTCAAAAGGAAGGTGAAAGCGGGCGTAACAAACTTAACCAGTGGACACGCTACCTAACCATCGGTATTACTGCATTGCAGGCTATCGGTTATGTACGTTCACAAATTGGTCCTGATGCACGTTTAATCAGCGATCCATTGTTTACCTTATTAACTACAGTGGTTTTAACCGCAGGCACATTATTTGTAATGTGGCTGGGCGAAAAAATTACTGATAAAGGTATCGGTAACGGTATATCGTTAATTATCATGGTGGGTATTATTGCCCAATTGCCAGGCGCGTTTATAACAGAGTTTAGCTCCCGTACCAGTGGTACAGGTGGATTGGTAACTTTCATTGTTGAAATTGTTGCACTGATAGGTGTGGTTATGTTCACTATATTGATAGTACAGGGTACACGCAAAATTGCGGTACAATATGCTAAACGTATAGTAGGTAACAAGCAATATGGCGGTGTACGCCAGTATATACCTTTAAAGGTAAATGCTGCCGGTGTAATGCCTATTATATTTGCCCAGGCCCTGATGTTTATTCCAGCAACGGTACAGCAATTTTTTCCGAAGGCAGCATCAAACGGTATCCTGATTGCAATGTCGAACTCCAACTCATGGCAGCATAACACGGTGTTTGGTATCCTGATCATCCTGTTCACTTATTTCTATACAGCTATTACGGTTAATCCTAACCAGATGGCAGATGATATGAAAAAGAACGGTGGCTTTATACCAGGCATTAAACCAGGCAAATCAACTGCCGATTTTATTGACGGTGTAATATCAAAAATAACTTTACCGGGATCAATATTCCTGGCTATTATAGCCATTATCCCGGCTATTGCCAGTTTAGTTGGCGTATCTCCAATCTTCGCAAGATTCTTTGGTGGTACTTCACTGATCATCCTGGTAGGTGTAGTTTTAGATACCCTGCAACAAATTGAAAGTCACCTGTTGATGCGTCATTATGATGGTTTAATGAAAACCGGACGAATTAAAGGGCGTACAGCAATGCCTGCTGCTGCCGGAACAAGTCCGACGGTTATCTAATTTAAAGCATGTCAAAAATTCTTTACAAGTCTGCCGAAGAAATAGAACTCATCAGGGAAAGCGCCCTACTGGTATCCCGCACACACGCGGAGGTTGCCAAAGTGATTGGACCTGGTGTTACAACTATTGAACTCGACAGACTTGCTGAAACCTTTATACGCGACAACGGCGGAGTCCCTACTTTTTTAAACTACGGCGGTTTTCCATACTCTCTTTGTATATCACTGAATGATCAGGTGGTACATGGTTTCCCAGGAAACTATACCCTGATTGAAGGAGATCTGGTATCTGTGGACTGCGGGGCTACCTTAAATGGCTTTGTGGGTGATTCGGCATATACTTTCGCCATCGGCGAGGTAAGCGATACCGTTAAGAAACTTATGCGGGTAACCAAAGAGTGTCTTGACCTGGGTGTTGCGAAGGCCGTGGTTGGTATGCGCATAGGCGATATCGGTTATGCGATACAGGAACATGCAGAGAAGAATGGCTTTGGCGTAGTAAAAGAGCTTGTGGGGCATGGCGTAGGCGTTAAGCTGCACGAAAAACCCGAAGTGCCTAACTATGGCAAGCGCGGAGCAGGCATCAAACTGGAAGAAGGAATGGTGATTGCTATTGAGCCTATGATTAACGCGGGCCGTGCAGGTGTTAAGTTTTGGGATGATGGATGGACAGTTTCAACTGTTGATAAAAAGCCATCGGCCCATTATGAGCATACGGTAGCTATAGGTAAAGGTAAACCAGACATTTTATCAACGTTTGAGTATGTTGAAAATGTTTTGAAAGAAAAGAATAATAATTAAATAAATTTTATTAATTTTGCATCCCGGTTTTAGGGCGGATAATTAAGTAATAATCAACAAAATATGGCTAAACAATCTTCGATTGAGCAAGACGGTACAATTAGGGAAGCATTGTCAAATGCAATGTTCAGGGTTGAACTGGAAAATGGTCATGAGATTATTGCACATATTTCCGGCAAGATGCGTATGCACTATATTAAAATTTTACCTGGCGACAGAGTGAAATTAGAAATGAGTCCGTACGATTTAACAAAGGGTAGAATAACTTATAGATATAAATAAACAAAGAGATGAAAGTTAGAGCATCCATTAAAAAACGCAGCGCTGATTGCAAGATCATTCGCCGTAACGGGAAACTTTATGTTATTAACAAAAAGAATCCTAAATACAAACAGCGTCAGGGATAATTAAAAAAAACTGTGATAATTCGTACAACGGTGGCCCGCCGTTCGGTTATCATTTAAAAAACAAACAATAAATATGGCAAGGATTTCAGGTATAGATTTACCGAAAAACAAAAGAGGAGAAATCGGACTTACTTACATTTTCGGTATAGGCCGCTCAACAGCTCAAAAGATTTTGACTGAAGCTGGTATTGATTTTAATACAAAAGTACAAGATTGGACCGATGAGCAATTAGCCTCGATTCGTGGAATTATCAACGATCAGATCAAAGTGGAAGGTGCATTACGTTCAGAAGTGCAACTTAACATTAAACGTTTGATGGATATTGGTTGTTACCGCGGTACACGTCACCGTAAAGGTTTACCATTACGTGGTCAGCGTACTAAAAATAACTCACGTACCCGTAAAGGAAAACGTAAAACAGTTGCTAACAAGAAAAAAGCTACTAAATAATATTGAATAGTGATTGGAGAGCGGTGAGTTTTTGTCGCTTAACAATTCATTAGGATTACCTCATTTGAAAATATAATTAATGGGTCCGGGTTATTTGATAATTCAGTAATTCATTAGTTCAAAAATTAAAAAAATGGCTAAGAGCAAAAAAGTAACCAAAAAGCGCGTTGTAATTGTTGAGCCCGTAGGCGAAGCACACATCAATGCGACTTTTAATAATATCATCATCACCCTTACCAACAAAACCGGTCAGGCTGTATCATGGTCATCTGCAGGTAAAATGGGTTTTAAAGGTTCAAAAAAGAACACCCCTTATGCTGCCGGACAAGCTGCCGCTGATTGCGGTAAAGTAGCTTATGACCTTGGCTTGCGTAAAGTTGAAGTATTTGTAAAAGGTCCGGGTGCAGGCCGTGAGTCAGCTATCCGTACTTTGCAAACTGCAGGTATTGAAGTTACAACTATCAAAGATATCACACCGCTTCCGCACAACGGTTGTCGTCCTTCAAAAAGAAGAAGAGTTTAATTAACAAATTTTTTAAAGCTAAGATTCGGCAGCTACAGGCTGCTTGATACTTTAAGAACACACAAAAATGGCTAGATATACAGGACCAAAGTCCAAAATTGCACGTCGTTTCCGCGAGCCGATCTTCGGCCCGGATAAAGCGTTAGAACGTAAAAATTATCCACCGGGAATGCACGGTGCCTCAAAAAGAAGAGGAAAACAATCTGAGTATTCAACTCAGTTACAGGAGAAACAAAAAGTAAAATACACTTACGGTGTATTAGAGCGTCAGTTCGAAAACTTGTTTCACCGCGCATCAGCTAAAGAGGGTATCACAGGTGAAAACCTGCTGAAATTCTTAGAAGCACGTTTAGATAATGCTGTTTACCGTTTAGGTATTGCTCCTACACGTTCTGCGGCCCGTCAGTTGGTTAATCACAAACACATTAATGTTAATGGCGCTGTGGTAAACATTGCTTCATATGCTTTAAAAGCAGGTGACGTGATTTCTGTACGTGAAAAATCTAAATCATTAGAAGCAATCACTACATCAGTAGCCGGAAGAAGAATCAATAAATACAGCTGGTTAGAATGGGATGCTAACGCCTTAACAGGTAAATTCCTAAACTATCCTAACCGCGACGAGATACCTGAGAACATCAAAGAAAACCTAATCGTCGAGTTGTACTCAAAATAATAACGATAATTATCCATGGGATGGTTGGCATTTTATGTCAATCATTTTCGTGGTTTAAATCAATTCAATTAGTAAACAATAAATAAAGGATATAAATGGCAAT
This sequence comes from Mucilaginibacter lappiensis, assembly GCF_900155965.1. Taxonomy (GTDB): domain Bacteria; phylum Bacteroidota; class Bacteroidia; order Sphingobacteriales; family Sphingobacteriaceae; genus Mucilaginibacter; species Mucilaginibacter lappiensis. The sequence goes on along the minus strand of NZ_FTMG01000017.1, from coordinate 56,041 downwards.
TTTAGCATTTCAAAAACCAGACAAGGTTATCATGCAGAAAGCAAATGATTTCGATGGTACGTTTGAGTTTCGTCCGTTAGAACCAGGCTTCGGTATAACCATTGGTAATGCTCTTCGTCGTATCTTACTTTCATCACTTGAAGGTTTTGCCATCACTTCTGTTCGTTTTTCAGGAGTTACGCATGAGTTTTCAACCATCAAAGGTGTTGTTGAAGACGTAACCGAGATCATTCTGAACCTGAAGCAAGTTCGTTTCAAAAAAACAGGCGAATCTGGTGATACTGAAAAGGTATTCGTTATCATAAATGGCCAGGACGCTTTTAAAGCCGGAGATGTTACTAAATTCTCTAATAACTTTACTGTTTTAAACCCTGATCTGGTTATCTGTAACATGGACTCATCAGTAACGCTTGAAATTGAGCTTACTGTAGGGAAAGGCCGTGGTTATGTACCAAGCGAAGAGAATAAGAATCCGGATGCGAACGTAGGGGTAATAGCCATCGATTCCATCTTTACGCCTATTAAAAACGTAAAATATACTATTGAAAACTATCGTGTTGAGCAAAAGACTGACTATGAAAAATTAGTTCTGGATATTGCTACCGATGGATCAATTCATCCGGAAGACGCGTTAAAAGAAGCAGCCAAAATCCTGATCCAGCACTTTATGCTGTTCAGCGATGAGAACATGATGTTGGAAGCACAAGCTAAAGAAGAAACTAAAGAAGTTGACGAAGAGATTCTGCACATGCGCAAGATCCTGAAAACTGAATTGGTTGATCTTGACCTTTCTGTACGCGCATTAAACTGCTTAAAAGCTGCCGACATCCGCAGCCTGGCTGACTTAGTATCATATGATGTTGCTGATATGTTAAAATTCAGAAACTTTGGTAAAAAGTCATTAACTGAAATTCAGGATCTGGTTAAATCAAAAGGCTTATCTTTTGGTATGAACCTGTCTAAATTTAAGTTAGACGAAGAATAAGATTTGAGATGTTAGATATGAGATTTGAGAAAATTTCATATCTGACTTTTAAATATAATTAAAAGATGTAAGCCGAGAGAAAAATCTCAAATCTCACATCTCAGTACTATAATCTAATTAGCGAAGGCATAATTCCGAAGGCTTGATCTTATCGCCGGACGGTATGCACGTGAAATAATTTAATAACAATGAGACACGGAAACAAAAACAATCACTTAGGCCGTACTACCAGTCACCGCAAAGCGATGCTGGCTAACATGGCAACTTCGCTTATTTTACACAAGCGTATCACTACAACATTAGCGAAAGCAAAAGTTTTACGCGGTTATGTTGAGCCACTTTTAACAAAATCAAAAAACGATACTACTCACTCTCGTCGTACAGTGTTTAGCTATTTACAAGACAAAGACGCGGTTACTATCCTGTTCCGCGAAATTGCTGAGAAAATTGCTACCCGCCCAGGTGGTTACACCCGTATCGTGAAGTTAGAGAATCGTTTAGGCGATAACGCTGAAATGGCCATCATCGAATTAGTAGACTACAACACTGTTTACGGTGTAGATACTGCGGCTGCAGCTAAAAAATCAACTCGTCGTCGTGGTGGTTCTACAGCAAAAGCTAAAACAGCAACACCAGCTGCTAAAGAAACTGCTGCTCCTGTTGAAGAGGCTAAAGTTGTTGAAGAAGTTAAAGCAGAAGCACCAGTTGCAGAAGCTACTGAAACTCCAGCTGCTGAAGCTCCTGCAACTCCAGAAGCAGAAGAAAACGCTGAAAAAGGAGAATAATTTTAAATCCCTTAATATAAAAAGGCCCTGCTCATTTGAGCAGGGCCTTTTTTGTTGGTTATAGTTGATAGTCAAAACGTTTATCACTAACTTGATTTAAGTTAGGTAGTGAGCTTTGTACCTTACAATAAAACCAGAGCCAAAAACTAAATTAAAGAGAGAATGAAAACCAATTTTGGAAAACCTATTAAGAGAGAAGAAATGAAACAAATTAAAGGCGGTATCGGTATTGGATGTTCTATAGCCGGGGGAAGTGGAAAGTATTGGACACAAGGATGTTGCCACGGGCTGTATACCTGTCCGGTTTCTACCCTTTGCGTAACCTCTTTAGATAATTGCTTAAATTAATATAAACAAAGCAGTTAAATCACCATTACCTGATTTCCTGGTAATGGTGATTTATGGACCTCATTAAATATCAAAAAGAAGATTCAAGAAGTTGGCCTCTTCAACCTATAGGTCAACAACCTGTCGGTATCATCCACAAGCGCAAATCCGCACTTGTCCATCATTTTTCTGGAAGGCAGATTATCGGCATAGGTACGTACAGTTATAGCCTGCACTTTCTCATGGCCAAAGGCCCATTGTATGATGCTTTTCAAGGCCTCGGTGGCGTATCCTTTGTTGTGGTGGGTACCATCAATCATATAACCGGTTTCCACCTCACCTTTTTCATTGGGCTCGCCGCCAAAGCCCATTCCCCCTATGACGGTATTGGTGCTTTTCAGGATAATTTCCCAGCTGGTGTACCATTGGTATTGCTCCGCATGCTCCAGTGTTTTGGGAAGCCAGAAATTGATCATGGCATCATCTATTTCGTGCTGATAAAGAGGATCTATTAACATGGATGATGGATTTAGGCCCAGGGATAGCTCCATGGTTTGCCTGTCAGCTTGTATTAATTGTAATTGTTCGTGTGTTAACGGTATTAGTCGTAACCGTTCCGATTCGATAAAAAACATGTAATTGTGGAATTAAATAACAATAGAAAAACTGTTCTCTTTTTTTAAAGTGAATGTCAAGCCTGGTATACCAAGCTTTTGTTATGCAATTCCAGGCAGTGTAATGTGCCGGTTGGATGTGTTAATTAACAGAGGCGTTTATTTAATGTGGCAAAAATAGAATTAAAATTTCAGAACGGCTTTGAGCTTTAAGCTTTCTGTCTTAAACTATAAATTCTGCCAACCTGTCACCAATGTGTATAGCATTTCTGACGCAATATTTGTCATCCTGACTATATATACTGCCAAATAGCTCTTGGCACAAACGTTGATAAATAGCTGTAGTTAGTAAAATATTAAATCAAGTAAAACAATCATATGTCTAAAATAATTGGAATCGACTTAGGAACAACAAACTCCTGCGTAGCTGTAATGGAAGGTAATGAGCCTGTAGTTATTGCTAACAGCGAGGGAAAACGTACTACGCCGTCCGTAGTAGCTTTTATTGACAACGGCGAGCGTAAAGTTGGCGACCCTGCAAAACGTCAGGCCATCACCAATCCTACAAAAACCATATCGTCAATCAAACGCTTTATGGGTAACCAGTTTAACGAAGTTACAAACGAAGCTGCCCGCGTACCATACAAGGTAGTAAAAGGCGATAACAACACCCCACGTGTTGAAATTGGTGACCGTAAATACACTCCGCAAGAGATCTCAGCGATGATCCTTCAGAAAATGAAGAAAACTGCTGAAGACTTTTTGGGTACCGAAGTGACCGAAGCGGTTATTACCGTACCGGCTTACTTTAACGATGCTCAGCGTCAGGCTACTAAAGAAGCCGGCGAAATTGCAGGTTTAAAAGTTCGTCGTATCATTAACGAACCTACTGCTGCTGCCTTAGCTTATGGCTTTGATAAAGCGCACAAGGATATGAAAATCGCGGTATTTGACTGCGGTGGTGGTACTCATGACGTATCTATCCTGGAATTGGGTGACGGTGTATTTGAAGTAAAATCAACCGATGGTGATACTCACTTAGGTGGTGACGACTTTGACCAGGTAATTATTGACTGGTTAGCCGACGAATTTAAAAGCGACGAAGGTATTGATCTGCGTAAAGATCCAATGGCTTTGCAACGTTTAAAAGAATCTGCCGAGAAAGCTAAAATTGAGTTATCAAGTTCTGCACAAACAGAAATTAACTTACCATACATCACTGCTGTTGATGGCCTGCCAAAGCACTTGGTTAAAACTTTAACCCGTGCTAAATTTGAGCAACTGGCAGATAGTTTGATCAAACGCACTATTGACCCCTGTAAAACCGCTTTGAAAAATGCTGGTTACAGCACTTCAGATATCGACGAAGTTATCCTGGTAGGTGGTTCAACCCGTATCCCTGCTATACAGGAAGCTGTTGAAAAATTCTTTGGTAAAGCGCCTTCAAAAGGTGTTAACCCTGATGAAGTTGTAGCTATTGGTGCTGCTATTCAAGGTGGTGTATTAACCGGTGAAGTTAAAGATGTGTTGTTGTTAGATGTTACCCCGCTTTCATTAGGTATCGAAACTATGGGTGGTGTAATGACCAAATTGATTGAGTCGAACACAACTATCCCAACCAAAAAATCTGAAACATTTTCAACCGCGTCTGATAGCCAGCCGTCTGTTGAGATCCACATACTACAAGGTGAGCGCCCAATGGCTGCGGGTAACCGTACGATAGGCCGTTTCCACCTGGATGGTATACCACCAGCACCTCGCGGTGTGCCTCAGGTTGAAGTAACTTTTGACATTGACGCAAACGGTATATTGCACGTATCTGCTAAAGATAAAGCAACCGGTAAAGAACAAAAGATCCGTATCGAAGCTTCATCAGGTTTAACTGATGCCGAGATCAAAAAGATGAAGGACGAAGCTGAAGCTAACGCCGAATCTGATCAGAAAGCAAAAGAAGAAGTTGAAAAACTGAACGGTGCTGATGCGCTGATCTTCTCGACAGAAAAACAATTGAAAGAGTACGGTGATAAAATTGGTGCTGATAAAAAAGGTCCTATCGAAGCTGGTTTAGCTAAGTTGAAAGAAGCTTACGCCGCTAAAGATTTTGCCGCTATAGAAACTGCTCAAACCGAACTGAACGCTGCATGGGCTACTGCATCTGAAGAGATGTACAAAGCCTCTGCCGAAGGTGGTCAGCCAGGTGCAGAAGGTGCTCCAGGCGCAGGTCCTCAGGATCATGGCGATACCGTAACCGATGTTGACTTTGAAGAAGTAAAAGACGATACAAAATAATTTAGGTGTTGTTTAATTAAAAAGCCCGGTCAGGATTTCCTGAACCGGGCTTTTTGTTGGTATAAAGCTTAATTATATATAGGGGGCTCCTATGGAGCCAATTTTTTTTTTAGTTTGGCTATAAACACGATGCTCCTCCGGAGCGTTTTCAAATATATTCCTCTTTATTATAAACACGGTGTCTTTATTGAATCTCGCCTGTAAACAGAATTTTGAAAACGCTCCGGAGGAGCATCGTGTTTATAGCAAATTGCCATTCGACGAGTTTGGCTCCAGCGGAGCCTCCTTAATTCATCTATTCAATAAAATCAAATAAATACTCAGCTTCAAAAGGAATTTCAAACTTTTTTAACAATTCTAGGTACTCTTGTCTGAATGTTTTTTTCTGATGATGGATTTCCTGGTTAAGTACATATCGTATCACAGCATCGATATGTGAATGCGAATAGGAGAATACGCCATAGCCTTCCTGCCAGCTGAATTTACCTTTTATCCAATTTTTACTATTGATAAAATCGTTACTTTCAACCTTGATCTCTTTAACAAAATCTGAAATTAAGATGGTTGGTTTGAATCCTACAAAAATGTGGACATGATCAGGCATACAGTTTATAGCTAACAGCTTTACCTTTCGATTTTGAATAAGGGCAGTAATATATTTATGTAATTCTTTTTTATTATCATTTGATATAAGATTCTGCCTGCCCTTAACTGCAAAAACAAACTGTAGATAAATTTGTGAGAAAGTGTTTGCCATAACTATTTTAAGAAACTTAAAATTAGCTTGTTTCTTCTAATATTCAACACATGAGAAAACAAAAAATCCCGCACAATGGCGGGATTTTAAATTATTAGAAAGGGATAATTAATCCCAGAGTGTTGAAGGGTAGGTGCCGTTGTTCACCAGCTCTGATATGCTTTTTTGTACAATAGGTTTATCCTCTTTGTAAGTTACACCAAACCATTTTGAACCGGTAGGGATAACTTTGAATGAAGCAGTGCCTGATTTAATTAATCCATCGGCAACCAAAGGGATAAAGAACTCTGATTTTGGATTGTGCTCATTGGCATCAACAAACTTTTTGAACATATTTTCGCTTTGTGCGAATACGGCAGGAGTGAAGCCCCAGAAATTCATAGATACACGGGTATCGCTTGATAAGGCGTGTTCGCCGGTAGCGTCTTTGTAAGCTACGCTGCCGTCTTCTTTAAAATAAACCTCGGTGCGCTCATTGATCTCCACCATGTTGCCTTCTTCATTAACTTTACAAACACCGCGAGATACAGAACCATAATCAGACAAGGTCCTGTCAATTTGGTAACCAATCAGCGAATAGGTATCATCAGTTACTTCAGTGGTTAAAAATTTGGCCATTTTCTCGAAGGAGTCATAACCGTAAAAGTCGTCGGCATTGATCACGCAAAAAGGCTCATTGATCTGATTGCGGGCAGCAAGTACTGCATGTGCCGTACCCCATGGTTTGGCGCGTTCAATGGTTTTATCGATACCAAAGGGGGTTAAATCAAAACTCTGAAAAACATAATCAGTTTCGATACGGCCTTTAAGTTTAGGTTCAAAGATGGCTTTAAAATTATCGGCAAACTCTTCACGGATAATAAAGCTAACCTTACCAAAACCTGCTTTGATGGCATCGTAAATGGAATAGTCGATAATAGTTTCTCCGTTGGGTCCAAAGCCGTCAACTTGTTTCATACTGCCATAACGGCTGGCCATTCCTGCGGCCAAGATCAGAAGTGTTGGTTTCATAGATATACGTTGGGGTATTTTGAAATAACTATATGCCTTTGCATAATTTTTATAGTGAAATCAATCTATTATTCAAATTGTTTTAAAAAAAGCATTAATTATTTGATATATCTAAAATCCTGACCGGCTTTGATATTCAATAATAATTCATAAATAAGGCGTATCACATTATCTACGTCTTCTTTATGGATCATTTCAACAGTGGTATGCATGTATCTTAGCGGTAAAGATATTAATACCGAAGGTACACCTTCATTTGAATAAGCGAATGCATCGGTATCGGTACCGGTTGAACGTGATGAGGCCTGCCGCTGAAAAGGGATATTAGCTTTTTGGGCTGTTTCAATAAGCAACTTGTTAAAATTATTTTGAATCGCAGGCGCATATGATACCACCGGACCTTTACCGCAAGCCAAATCACCCTGGGTTATTTTGTTGATCATGGGCGTTTGTGTATCATGTGTAACGTCGGTTACAATAGCTACATCGGGTTCTATTTTACTGGCTATCATTTCAGCGCCGCGTAAACCTATTTCTTCCTGTACCGCATTTACGATATACAAACCGAAAGGGAGTTTTACTTTATTCTCTTTTAATAAACGGGCAACCTCTGCTATCATAAAGCCGCCTGCACGGTTATCCAAGGCCCGACCAACATAATAACGGTCGTTCAGGATCATAAATTCATCCTCATAAGTAATTACACAACCTACATGGATGCCGAGTTTCTCTACTTCCTCTTTTGAAGTACAACCACAATCCAGGAAAATGTTTTTTAAGGTTGGCGCTTCTTCCTTATCGCCGCCTAAGCGGGTATGGATAGCCGGCCAGCCGAAAACCGCCTTCACAACACCCTTATCGGTATGTATGTTTACCCTTTTTGATGGGGCTATCTGGTGGTCTGAGCCGCCATTGCGGATCACATAGATTAAACCGTCGTTAGTAATGTAATTTACAAACCATGATATCTCATCGGCATGGGCTTCAATAACTACTTTATAGTCGGCCTTAGGGTTGATAATACCTACTGCGGTACCGTAATTATCTACATAATGGGTATCGATGTATGGTTTCAGATAGTCGAGCCATAGTTCCTGGCCTTTCCACTCAAAACCGGTAGGCGAAGGGTTGTTTATGTATTTTTCAAAAAATGAAAGGGAAGTTTTGTTTACGATGGGAGTATGCGTTGAGGCATCTGATTTTTTTTTAGCCATATTTTTTTGCAAACTATTTTTTAGTAATAAGCAAATATAACAAAGTTGATGTTAAAGGCCTAAAATACCCTGCCACATTGGAAATAAAAACACCTTTTTATTATTAATTTAATACTAATGTTAGAGCATTAGCGTTTTTTTTGGAAATATGTAAAATTTAAGGCACTTGATTAATTAGTTGTGATTAACTGTAGTTTTTACATTAATGCCACATTAATATTCATTTCAAATTCATTGTAGTTTCTTAATTTTACATCCATCTATAATTTACCCCACGCCGTGAAACTGTTAAAGCTAATTTGTATATTATTTATAGCCGGGTTAACCTCATGTAATGTGGTGCAATATGCCACCGTACCTGTTGATTATGCCCCAAAGCTGGTATTCAGAACTGATACCGCCCGTATCCTGGTAGTTAACCATGTTGTTTTTGATTCAACCCGTATGAACAAGCGTAAGATTATGGCCCTTAAGGCCGCGGCTTACAGCGCTATAACCGGGGCCGAAAAAGAACTGAAATTACTACCTGGTGTTAAAATTTCCAGTATTGTAGATTCCGTATCATTTAGTGCCAATAAAGATTCTGTAAAGCATCTGGCTGCCAAGTATAAAGCCAATTATGTTTTAACGCTTGATGCCTTTAATGCGGGCCTCGTACTAGATAATGTACAGTATGATGGTAATGCCCAGATAGCCTATTACAGCACTAAGGCTACGGTGGCTTTTACTTTACATGAAAGTAACGGTATCTTCTTTAAAAAGTTTAAAGGAATAGCTACAGAGCCGCAGGATGGCCGGTTTGGCTATTCTATTGATGGTGCGGCCCGCAACGCTGCACTTGATGCACTGAAAGATTATTTACCATATACCATTACCAATTACAGGCCGCTTTATAACCAAAGCGACCAACTGGCATTATCTGTACGGCAAATACTGGCAGGGCGGTTTGATGTTGCCTTTAAAGTACTTAACCCTATTATTGATGGCCCCGATCCCAAACAAGCCAGCAGGGCAGCTTATAACCTGGCGGTAGTTTATGAAGCTCAGGGTGATATTGATGAAGCGCTTGATCTGGCCAAGTTATCCAACCAGAAACAGCAAAATGATTATGCTACAACGCTTATTGCAGCACTGATTAAAGAGTAAGGTCTTTTTCGAGTATCTCGTAATCAAAACCATGCCGGGTAAATAGTTGCCCGGTATGCTGGAATCCCGCATTGATGTAAAAGCTGATGGCCGTTACCCGGGCGTTGCACCATAATCTTTTTGCGCCGTTAGTGCGGGCAAAATCTGTAACATAAGCCAGCATTTGTTTGCCAATACCCTTGCCCTGCACCGATTCATCCACCGCGAACTTGCGAAACTGATAATCATCGCCTTTGGCAAACAGGGAGATCACGCCTACCACATTATTGTCCAGAAAAGCGGCAAAATGCAGAGCGTGATTGTCTTCCTCCATTTCCATTTCGTGCAGCATTTGTTCGGGGTAAAGCACCTGCCGGCGTAAGCGCCAGGTGAGTTCGGGGCGTATTTGTTCTATGTGGATCATAGGGGGGTACAGCTGTCGCGAGCGGAGAAGCCTTGTTACTTTTATCTATGACAAAGGTACGGAAAGTACTTTTTTGATTTATATTTTTCCTTTAATTTTAAATAGGCTAATTAGCTTTTCCTTTGCCTTTAGAACGAGGGGCTCTTTTTTTATTTATTTCTTTAGTCAGCTTTTTTATTTCTCTTGTTTCATTATCATATATTTTTTTTAGACTGAAATCAAGTAATTGATATGCATCAAGTATATCAGCTTTATCTAAATCGTCAAAATGACTACCCGAATTACCTATCCATTTAATTGCTAATAGATAATCTGCAACGTCCGCATTTACTGTTTTATATTTTAATATTCTTGAATGTAAGGTTAGCCCTCTTCTTTTGCCGGATTTTAATTCTGTTTTGTTAATCCTTAATTCATCCATTAATATTTCGACACAGACTCTTAATTTATTTGCGCAGGATGCTAAATCAGAAAAAAAATGAGAAAATGAAGTTATTAATTCATTTGATAATTCTTTTGGATAATTTGAACCTATGTTGATAATATGCAAACTTGGATAGAAATATAGCGGCTCGTAATATTCATTATATGTTGATTTCCAATACTGGCCTGTATAATCCATATCCTCTTCTATATGACTACTGCCCAGGCACGTGATTATATCATTACACTTAGTACTGTTACACTTTAATATTTGAGAAAACCTGAAATTTATCCACTGGTGTTCCCAGTCAATATCATCTCTTGCATTAATTGAGTCCTTAGTTTCTTCTTTTATTAATCCGTCTTTAATAGGTTTTAAATAGCCTTTATTACAAACGGGACACATGATATCAGGAAAGTTATCATCGCTAAAACTTAATTTTTTCCAAAATTCTTTATCCAGTGGCATTGTTGAAGTTGTCGATTTAGGTATAATATTTTACAATATAATTATTATCCTCAATATAAACGATAAGCATCTAAGTTAAAGCTCCCATCCCGATTTTTGACATTCGCTCAATTCACCCTTCCCTGCAAAATCCGTATCTTTGCGGCAATATAAATAACCATCTATGCTTAAAGGATTTTTTAATGTTCCGCCGCCGCAAAACGAGCCTGTTTTAAATTATGGCCCGCGCAGTTTGGAACGTGTAGCGCTTAAAGCCGCCTTAGAGGAGGCCCGCGCTCAACAATTGGATATACCTATGTACATCGGCGACAAAGAAGTACGTACGGGCACTAAGCTCGAGATCCGTCCGCCGCATGATCATAAACATTTACTGGCTACTTTTTCTGAAGGTGATGCCAGTCACGTTACTGCTGCTATTAAAGCTGCCCTGGCTGCCAAGGCCGATTGGGAAGGCCTTGCCTGGGAACAACGTGCCGCCATATTTTTAAAAGCTGCTGAACTATTTGCCGGTCCATACCGTGCAGAAATTAACGCGGCAACTATGCTTGGTCAGTCCAAAAATGCCTACCAGGCCGAAATTGATTCAGCCTGTGAGCTGATCGATTTTCTGCGTTTCAATGTAGAATACATGACCGAGATTTACAAACAACAACCCCCGGTATCGGGCAAAGGTGTTTGGAACCGTGTGGAGCAACGCCCGTTGGAAGGTTTTGTGTTTGCTTTAACACCATTTAATTTTACTGCTATCGCAGGTAATTTGCCGGCATCTGCCGCCATGATGGGTAATGTAGTGGTTTGGAAACCAGCTTATACACAAATATATGCTGCCAACGTAATCATGAAAGTGTTTAAAGAAGCAGGCGTACCTGATGGCGTTATTAACCTTATTTATGTTGATGGCCCGGTTGCAGGCGAGGTGATATTTAACCATCCCGATTTTGCCGGTATCCACTTTACAGGATCAACCAAAGTGTTCCAGAACATCTGGCAAACCATTGGTACCAACATTCATAAATACAAAACCTATCCGCGCATTGTGGGCGAAACCGGTGGTAAAGACTTTGTGCTGGCCCATCCAAGCGCCAATGCTGATGTGGTAAGTACAGCATTGGTTCGTGGTGCGTTTGAGTACCAGGGACAAAAGTGTTCTGCTGCTTCCCGCGCTTATGTACCGGCTTCGTTATGGCCTGCGGTAAAAGCTAATATGCAGCGCGATATCACTTCATTTAAAATAGGTCCGGTTGAGGATTTTGAAAATTTCATCAATGCGGTGATCACCGAAGTATCGTTTGATAAACTGGCTAAATATATTGATGCGGCCAAAGCCGATAAAGGTGTTGAAGTAGTTGCCGGTGGTAACTATGATAAAACTGCAGGCTGGTTTGTAGAGCCTACCGTATTAAAAGTTGATGATCCGTACTATGTAACCATGTGCGAGGAGCTATTTGGCCCCGTATTGACCATTTACGTGTACGAGGACGCCAAATTTGATGAGGTGCTTAACATTGTAGACAAAACATCTATCTACGCGCTTACGGGCTCTATTATATCGCAGGACAGGTATGCCATTGAAAAGGCTACTTATCATTTGCGCAATGCTGCCGGTAATTTTTATATCAACGACAAACCTACAGGAGCCGTTGTTGGTCAGCAGCCATTTGGCGGCGCCAGAGGTTCCGGTACTAACGACAAAGCCGGTTCTATGATCAACCTGTTGCGCTGGGTATCGCCGCGTACTATCAAAGAAACTTTTGATCCACCAAAGGATTACAGATATCCGTTTTTGGCAAAAGAAATATAAGCCCCCTCTAAATCTCCCCCGGTAGGGGAGACTTTAAATAAAAGAGCGATGAATTTTAATACTCATCGCTCTTTTTATTTTTTAAGCCCTCCCTTCCGGGGAGGGTTTGGGTGGGGCTCCTATTTAAACTTAAACACGTTGTCCATGTTTTCGTTGTTGTAGGTACTCACGTTCATGTCGCCAATTTTGCCGGTGCTCAGGCTGTAAACCCAGCCATGTACGCCCAGTTCCTGGCCGTTTTTCCAGGCGCTTTGAACAATGGTGGTTTTGCATAAATTATATACGTTTTCGATCACATTAAATTCTACCAGGCGGTCGCCGCGTTCTTTCTCATCGGCGATGGCGTTAAGTTCATCAGCATGCAGGCGGTAAACATCTTTAATATGGCGCAGCCAGTTATCAATAAGCCCGTATTGTTTATTGCTCATAGCGGCCAAAACACCACCGCAACCATAATGGCCGGTTACAATTACATGTTTTACTTTCAATACGTTTACGGCATAATCCAATACGCTTAACATGTTCATATCGGAGTGGATAACCATGTTGGCGATATTGCGATGCACAAATATTTCGCCTGGTGCAGTATTGGTGATCTGGTTAGCCGGTACGCGGCTATCGGCACAGCCGATCCACAGCACCGGTGGATTTTGGCCGTTGGCCAGCTTGGTGAAAAAGTCCGGATCAGCGTCTAAGGCGTTTGCAATAAACTGCTTGTTACCTTCCAGCAAACCTTCATAAGTGATGTGGCTGGTGTCGTGAATGCTTGTTTGGGCGCACATAGGTGTAAATGTTAAAAGTTAATGATCTAAACCGGCCTGCTTTTATCTGTCCGGAATACCCGGCTGATTTTATGCAATGCCACCGGCGAAAGATCGTAATATAAAATGGTAAGCAAAATTAGCGGAATGAAATAGAATATCGCAAAATCATACAAATTAAAAAAGAATCCGCCCATGATACCCCCGAAAAAATAAAAGCCTAACACCGTGAGCCGCACATAGATCTTGTTCCGGGTAGTTTCAGTTTTGGCGGTATTGGGATGAAACCATTCAGATACATCGCCTCCCAGGTCGGTAAACAGGCCGGTTAAATGGGTTGATTTGATCAATCCGCCGGATATGGTAGACACCAGGCTGTTTTGTAAGCCCATTGAAAAGATGATCACCCCGATCACTATTTCGCGCTCTGTTTCGGTTTCCTGGTAAAAATTATGACCGTAGATAGCCACAAACAGTAGCAGTATAATTTCGATAATGATTGGGATAGAGTGCGCCCGGTAACGGCTTTTATGCTCCAGTGAGTGCACAATGAAGTTGGATATAAAGGCACCTGCAAAAAACATCATTAGCCAGATAATAAATACTACCATCTCAGCCCAGTTTTGCTCCACAATATGCTTGGCCAGGTTGGCCACATGCCCGGTGATATTGGATGTGAATGCCAGAAAAGCAATCATCCCCGCTACATTGGTTACCCCCGATACAAAAGCGGTTGACGATGCCAGTAAAAGATTTTGCTTTAAAGTGCGTGTTTCCTTTGATTGCCTCAGCATAAAATTTCCCTGCTTGTTGCTTCAGGATAAAAATAGGATAAAAATAATGAGAGGGATGTATGAAATTAAAATTTTATAAGACACATTACATGCGTCTATCGAGTAACGTCCAAAAAAGAACCCCGGCCATTTCCATGAACCGGGGCAAACCAAACATAAACCTCTCCCTTTGCAGGTCGTGGGGAGAATCTTTGAAGGCTTAAGGGCAGCAGCCTCAATTAATGTTGAGCCACAGCATTTAAGCTGTCTAACTCATACACATAACCCAGGTTATGCGGACTGCTGCTGGATACTTTAAGGTCCTTGATCAGGCCCGAACCCAGGTCAATTACCCAGCCATGAACCTCCAGGTCGTGACGTTCCATCCAGGCATTTTGAATGATGGATGTTTTGCACACATTATATACCTGCTCGCTTACGTTAAGTTCGACCAGGCGATTGGTACGTTCCTGGACATCTTCAATGGCATCCAGTTCTTTGGCGTGTAAGCGGTAAACGTCTTTTATATGGCGTAACCAGTTGTCGATAACGCCAAATTGTTTGTTGCTCATGGCGGCGGCTACACCACCACAGCCGTAATGACCGGCCACAATAACGTGTTTTACTTTCAGCACATTTACAGCGTAATCCAATACGCTTAGCATATTCATATCGGTATGTACTACCACGTTGGCAATGTTGCGGTGCACAAATACTTCACCGGGCTTGGTGCCAGTTACTTCATTGGCAGGTACGCGGCTATCGGCGCAGCCTATCCATAATACTTCGGGGCTTTGGCCTTTGGCCAGTTTTTTAAAATAGTCTGAATCTTCTTTCAGTTTTAGGTCAACCCATTGGCTGTTGCCGCGTATCAGGGCATTATAGCTATTGTCGTTAACCAATTGGAAATTATTATCTATTGAGGTCATGATTTTCTTAGTTAGTGGGGTTATACATTAATTCTTTTAAAGGAGGTACATCGTACTTGTCCTTTATTTCGTGTAGTTGCACAACGATGCCTTTGGTGTAGGCGTTATGCTTGTAATTGTGAATGATCTCGATCACATCCGGGTCAATATACCTGGAATTGGAGCCATCAATGATCACATCTGTGCCTTTGGGTAAGCTGGTTAGCGTAACTTGTATGGCAGCTTTATTTAAGAAGGATACTTCCTCCGCAAGCTTTATCCTGACCACCTTTTTATCGCCATTGCGGTCGATCTGGTAGAAATATGGGTTGCGTAAATTAGTACGCAGGATATAAAATATCCCTACCAGCATACCGATGCCCACACCTATCAGCAGGTCGGTTAATACCACTGCTACTATAGTGACTACAAACGGGATAAACTGGTTCAACCCTAACTGCCACATATGCTTAAACAGGCCGATGCGGGTTAGTTTATAACCGGTCATGAGCAGTATAGCTGCCAGGCACGATAACGGGATAAGATTGATGAGGAACGGGATGCAAAGCAAGGATACCAGCAGGAGCAAACCGTGGGTTATACTACTCATTTTGGTACGGGCACCGGCATTTACGTTGGCCGATGAACGAACAATTACGGCTGTCATAGGCAAACCGCCTAATAAACCACTGGTAATATTACCAATTCCCTGGGCCACCAGTTCGCGGTTGGTGGGTGATATACGCTTTATCGGATCGATCTTATCAACAGCTTCCAGGCTAAGCAAGGTCTCTAAACTGGCTACCACAGCTATGGTAAACGCCGTTATCCAAACCTGTTTGTTACCAATGTCACCAAAATTCGGCGATTTAAACAAACCGAAAAATTCGGCGCTGCTGTTTACAATAGGTATGCGTACAAACTGCTTATCCAATAAGGCAAAACCGGTTCCGGCAAATGCGGCGCTCAGACCAATACCCGTCAAAACAACCAGCAACGGGGCTGGTACTACAGCCAGTTTTTTAAACTTGGGCCAATAGATAAGCAATAGGATGGAAACCCCAGCAATGATCACCGCTCCATAGTTGATCCGGGCAACCGCTCTTAATATTCCTGAAAAAGTATTGTGCTCGTCTGTCTGGCTAAAGCGTTCATCACCTTCAAAGTCGGCATCATAACCAACAGCGTGTGGAAACTGCTTCATGATCAGGATAATACCTATAGCCGCAAGCATACCCTCAATTACCGAAGAGGGGAAGTAGTTGGCTATAGTACCTGCTTTTAATATACCCAAAAGCATTTGGAAAACACCGGCCAGCACAATAGCAAGCAAAAAAGTTTCGTATGAGCCAAGTGTAGTTATGGCATTTAATACAATAACGGTTAAACCGGCAGCTGGTCCGGCCACACTCAGCTGCGACCCACTTAGTGTGCCTACAACTATACCGCCAATAATGCCTGTTAATACACCGGCAAACAGCGGAGCGCCGGATGCCAGGGCAATACCCAAACATAAAGGCAGCGCCACCAGGAATACAACAATACTCGACGGAAGATCCTTCTTTAAGTTTTTGGGTAAGAAATATTTTTTCAGGTTGAGATTGCCCACAGCAAAGCCACCTTGCTTATCTTGCATAAGATCGATAATTGGAATGAAAACATCGTCCTGACAGATGATCAGGATAATAAATTCATCATCGTTAATAAATTGTTTTGATAAAATTTAAATGAATTGTAAAGCGTTAACATCCGGATAGGGAAGTATCCGGTTAATCATTTAAACGTTGGGTGGAGGCGTGGGAACAACAGGGTGATATGCCTGTTTGTACAGATGATCTTCCTGGTTATGGAGTACATTGTTTTCTACAACAAATGTAATATAGGATACACTGTGCAGATAGTAATCATCAAAGGCTTTTTTCTCCTTAAAAGCATCCTTGTCCGGATTTTCTTTTTCGGTTTTAGATTCCTGCTCAAGTTGTAATATAACCGCTCTTACAGTTTTGTTATCAAGATACAAAAACGCAGGAGCAAGTGATATGGCCATCTTTATCATAAAGACACCCATAAACATTACTACTATCAGCGTTTTGAAATTCCTGATCCTCATTACTACAAATATACAAAAATACAGTTCTTAAAACGTGGGGAATATGGTTTTAGTCTAATCTTACAATTTAATTACTATTTTTAATCTATTACAAACAACCTGAATTGTGAAATATCATGATTGCTTATAAGGGAGCCGACAATGTATACTGGTTATTTAGTTCTTCAGCTCAGGCAATTGCAGCCTTTATAGGATTTCTGGCAGCAGGTTTCTTCTTTTCTTATGATTTGATGGATAAGCAAGTTGAAAAAGATGAAACCCTGGAAGTAATTTATGTTGATATTAAAAACCAATACTTTAAAAGATTAAAAGCCTTATTTATTCTTACCGGCTTCTCCATATTATTAAGCTTAGGCGTAGTTTTTATCAATGGTTATGATTTTGGTATCTACAATTTAGTAATAGCCATCATTGTAGGGCTGGTAAATGTAGTAACCGTTGTATGGGCAATTACTTTTGTTATTTTTATTATCGATCCTGATAAGGTCAAGAAAACAGTCGAAAAATTGATCAAAGAAGACGGAGGTGTTTTTGAACCTACACAAGGGGTTTCTTTAACGCGTGCTAAGTTTTTAGAGAGCTTCACCGAGTTGGAAACGTTATTAAGAGATTTAGCAAAGAAATACAAACTAGAAGCATTTGGCCGTTTTCGGGACTTTATGCCACTTGGGCAAATTATCAGGTCTTTATACGAAAGAGGGGCCATTACCCGGGAATCATTACGAGAGTTGAGCGAAATGAATAAAATTAGAAACCTGGTGGCTCATGGTGAAATAAATAATATCGAGCAGCGAATTGGCGATACTTTGAACAAGGTAAGGGCTGAGATTAAATCGAAAATACAAGGTAATTAATTCATTGTCATAATTTGCCCTTAATTTGTCGCTTTTGCCCCTGTTCGCAGTTGATTAATGCGTGTATGTTTGTATTATAAATCAAAGCAACAAGCATTATGGCAACTCAAATTTTTATAAATCTGGCTGTTAAAGATCTCAACAGATCTATCCAATTTTTCACCAGCCTGGGTTATAGTTTTAATCCGCAGTTTACGAATGAGCAGGGTGGGCCTTGGTTATCAGTGATAATATATTTTTTATGCTGTTAACCGAGCCCTTTTTTAAATCATTTATTAAAAAGGAGATAGCTGATACTACCAAAGTAAATGAAAGCATCCATTGCATTTCGTTAGACAGCCGCGAAGCAGTTGATGAGATAGTGCGTAAGGCCGTAGCGGCTGGAGCCACAGCAGTGGTGAGCGATATACAAGATTATGGCTGGATGTATAACCATGGTTTTGAGGATCTTGACGGCCACCTATGGGAGTTTTCGTATATAGATGCCAGTGCTATACCCAAACAGATGTAAGATTGCAAAAAGAATGAGAAGCCATCCCATAGAGGATGGCTTTTTTTGTGTTTTTTAATAATAATATGATGTAAATTATTATTTATATTATTGATTTTAAGTTATTTATATTTTTTTTTATTTTAAGTTATATTTAAATATAATTTATTATGTATATGAATTTATTAATGTATTTTCGCCAAATTTTATATTATAAATAAATATTATTAGTAAATTATGTTAAAAAATCTAAACTTAAAAGTTTTAGCTGCAGGTAGCGTTATTGCATTAACGTCAATTGTGGCAAGTTGTAAAAAGGACATTACACGCGTAACCGGAACGGATAATACGACTTCAAAATTAACCACACGATCTGCCGGGGATAATAAGTATGATCTACTAGGCTTTGGCTACGATGTAACCGGCGAATATGCCAGTTCAAATTCATCTACCTTTAGAGTGATAGATGTAGATAAACTGGTACATGATGCGCCTGACTTGTATACTACCGACGTTAATGTTAATACTACTTTTCAATATTTTGCAGGTGGTAATGCAGAGGAGTATTCTAAAAGTCTGGCTACGTCTATTACGTTAACCAATGGTGTCGGGCCATTGTTTAAATCAACATTTACAGCGGCCTTTCATGAAAATAGTACTATTTCGTCCAAATACTCTTATGCAAGTACTTCTGAACTCATTAGACAGAAAAGACTAAAATTTAGCGCTCCATCGTCCCTGCTTAAGTCAACATATTTAACTGCCCAGTTTACCGCCGATGTTAATAGTATGACAGCGCAGCAGTTAGTGGCAAAGTATGGTACGCATGTTTTAACGGATATCATTTTAGGAGCAAAGCTCAGCGTTTATTATCGGTCTGAATCAAGTAGTTCAAATAAAGCAATGGGTGTAAAAGCTGGTATGAGTTATAATGCTTTGTTTAAATCATTTAACCTTTCTGCTGATATGGATTATTCAACTAGTGATATTAATTCAAATTACAATCAATCCATGTATTACACTACAGTAGGTGGAGATGGCACTAAAGGACTTATTGCCGGCCCCATTAGTTTGGATAATACTTCGCCTAAAGTAGATATCAATAACTGGCAGAGTAGCTGTACACGTGATAATGCAGCATTTATACAGTTTGGCAGCAAAGATAGCCTCATCCCACTTTATGACCTAATTAGTGATGCCAGTAAGCAACAGGCTGTAAAAGATTATATCGCTCAGTACCTTGTTAATAACCAGGTAACGGTAACTCCAGAACCAGTTCAGGGTAGCGGATTACCAGCCGATTGGGCATCAAGAGCCAAACTGATATCAACTCCTATACCAGCTGATGCCATTCACACGGGGGCGCTTCCGATCTTATCTTCGAACGGAACCAATACATTATATTCTCAAAATGGTGTATACAAACTTGTTTTGCAAAGTGATGGTAATCTTGTTTTGTATAATTCCGGAGGCGTAGGCTTATGGAACAGTAAAACTAACTCAACTGCAAGTGGTTGGACTTACAGGTTATATTATGCTGCCGATGGAAACCTTATATTGAAGAAAGTTACGAGTGCTGGAAATGAACAAGATATTTGGGCTTCATATACAGAGGCACGTGGTGGAACTGCTGGATTAGAAAATGCGCGCAGAGCCTATATGTTGGTGCAAAATGATGGTAACGTAGCCTTATATTATAATGGATTAGACGGTGGCCAATATTCATTAGAGTATTCGACTGGTACAGATGGAGGCAAGAGAAGCCAAAGAGCAGGAAGCTTTAAATAATTAGAATATCATCTTATTGAATTTCTATAACAGTAAAGGCCGGTTTAAACTGGCCTTTACTGTAGATATATTATTGTAAAGGAATAGAAGTTAGAGGAGTTATTTCTTTAATTGGCTGGGGCTAATTAAAAGTATTATCAGTTTTTTTTACTACCTGCCGCCTTGGTTATTTTATGGATTCTATGCTTTTCAGAATAGCCGAAACAATAGTACCGATACTCTAACGCATTATTAAAGATAAACTTTTAAACAAAAAAACACCATCCGAAACCGGATGGTGTTTTTTTATGTTGTCCCACACCTTTCAGTGGGCCGGTCGTCTATCAAACTTTGATCTCAACTTCAACACCGCTAGGCAATTCAAGCTTCATCAGGGCATCTACAGTTTTTGAATTAGAGCTGTAAATGTCTAATAAGCGCTTGTATGAGCATAATTGAAATTGCTCACGTGCTTTTTTGTTTACGTGGGGTGAACGTAATACGGTGAAAATTTTCTTTTCGGTTGGTAACGGAAGTGGTCCGCTAACTACAGCGCCTGTTGGCTTTACTGTTTTTACGATTTTCTCGGCAGATTTATCTACCAGGTTGTAATCGTAAGATTTTAATTTGATCCTGATTCTTTGGCTCATTGTTGTTTTTGATTTTAACCACCCTAAGAGCTATTTATTAGGGTAATTGATTTATTATTTAAGATTACACCGATAATCTGTGAAATCACAAAAAGATCGGTGTAATCAAAGATTTATTTACGCGTTAGCAGCAGCTTTTTTGCCTTTTACTTTGGCAACTACTTCTTCCTGTACGTTACGTGGCGCTTCAGCATAGTGATCAAACTCCATGGTTGAAGTAGCACGGCCTGAAGTGATAGTACGTAACTGGGTTACATAACCAAACATTTCTGAAAGTGGTACAGTAGCTTTAATTACCTGTGCACCTGCACGTGAATCCATACCTAAAAGCTGGCCACGACGACGGTTCATGTCACCGATAACATCACCCATGTTTTCTTCAGGGGTAAGGATCTCGATTTTCATGATCGGCTCAAGCAATACTGGTTTACATTTTGGCAATGCCTCACGGTAAGCCATTTTTGCAGCTAACTCGAAAGATAGTGCATCTGAATCGACCGCGTGGAACGAACCATCAATTAACCTTACTTTTAAGCTGGTTAGCGGGAACCCTGCTAATACACCATTATCCATTGATGCTTTAAAGCCTTTTTCAACAGATGGGATAAACTCACGAGGGATTGAACCACCGCTAATTTCGTTCACAAACTGTAAACCCTCTTTGCCTTCATCGTTTGGAGAAAGGATAACCTGGATATCAGCAAATTTACCACGACCACCTGTTTGTTTCTTGTAAGTTTCACGGTGTTGAACTGTACCTGTAATTGCTTCTTTGTAAGCAACTTGTGGCGCACCCTGGTTAACTTCTACTTTAAACTCACGTTTTAAGCGGTCCATGATAATATCCAAGTGAAGCTCGCCCATACCTGAAATTACAGTCTGGCCGGTTTCTTCGTCTGATTTTACGTGGAAAGTTGGATCTTCTTCGGATAATTTACCTAAAGCTATACCTAATTTATCTACGTCAGCCTGTGTTTTAGGCTCAATAGCTAAACCGATAACCGGCTCAGGGAAGTTCATTGACTCCAGAATGA
Organism: Mucilaginibacter lappiensis; assembly: GCF_900155965.1. Lineage (GTDB taxonomy): Bacteria > Bacteroidota > Bacteroidia > Sphingobacteriales > Sphingobacteriaceae > Mucilaginibacter > Mucilaginibacter lappiensis. Next base: position 34,470 of record NZ_FTMG01000017.1, on the reverse strand, counting down.
TCGGGTGTTTCTCGTCGCAAAGGGTATCACCTGTTTTAATATCCTTAAAGCCTACTACCGCAGCAATATCACCAGCACCTACGTTAGGGATTGGGTTTTGCTTGTTAGCATGCATCTGGAATATACGGGAGATACGCTCTTTGTTGTCAGAACGCATGTTATGCACATATGAACCAGCCTCTAAATTACCTGAGTATACGCGGATAAAACACAAACGGCCTACGAAAGGATCGGTTGCAATTTTAAACGCTAAAGCTGCGAACGGCTCTTTTTCTGATGGTTTACGCAAAATTTCTACACCTGTATCAGGATGATGACCTATAATACCTTCAACATCCATTGGCGATGGCAATAATTCCATCACGTAATCAAGCATAGTTTGTACACCCTTGTTTTTGAATGATGAACCGCAAACCATAGGAACAATTTTAGCATCTAAAACAGCTTTACGTAAAGCGTCAAGCACTTCGCGTTCAGTGATGGTTTCAGGAGCGTCAAAGAATTTTTCCATCAGGCTTTCGTCATACTCAGCTACTGATTCCAATAATTTCTCTCTCCACTCGGTTGCTTCCTCAATCATATCCTCCGGAATCGGCACTTCAGTAAAGGTCATACCTTTATCATGCTCATTCCAAACAATACCTCTCCAGTTAATTAAATCAACAACTCCTGTAAATTTCTCTTCAGCACCAATGGGTAACTGTAAAGGTACAGCGTTGCTGCCTAACATACTTTTCACCTGTTTTACAACATTCAAAAAGTCGGCACCAGAACGGTCCATTTTATTAACGAAACCTATACGGGCAACGTTATAGTTATTGGCAAGCCTCCAGTTGGTTTCTGATTGTGGTTCAACACCATCAACCGCGCTAAAAAGGAATACTAAACCATCTAATACACGCAGTGAGCGGTTTACCTCAACGGTAAAATCCACGTGACCTGGTGTATCAATAATGTTGATATGATATTTGTGTCCTCTGTAATTCCAATCTACAGTTGTAGCTGCAGATGTGATAGTAATACCGCGTTCCTGCTCTTGCGCCATCCAGTCCATGGTTGCAGCACCTTCGTGCACTTCACCAATTTTGTGGCTTACGCCCGAGTAATAAAGGATACGCTCCGTAGTAGTAGTTTTACCGGCATCAATGTGAGCGGCAATACCTATGTTTCTTGTATATCTTAGATCTCTTGACATTTTATTTACTTTGTGATTTCACTGATTTATTTAATAATTACACCGATTTGTTAATGATTAACTTATAAAAGTACAATCATACTAAACCGGTGTAATCTCAATATATAATCGGTGTAATCCTTTCTATATCGGTGTAATCTTTTTATAATTAGAATCTAAAGTGTGAGAACGCTTTGTTGGCTTCAGCCATTTTGTGCGTATCTTCTTTTTTCTTCACTGCTGCGCCTTCACCTTTAGCTGCTGATATGATCTCACCGGCTAATTTCTCCATCATGGTTTTTTCACCACGACGACGGGCATAGCTGATCAGCCATTTCATACCTAAAGCTATTTTACGCTCCGGACGAACTTCTGTAGGTACCTGGAAGTTAGCACCACCTACACGGCGGCTTTTTACTTCAACAGCAGGCATTACATTGTTTAAAGCCTTTTTCCAGGTCTCTAAACCGCTTTCGCTGGTTTTTTTCTCAACAATATCAACTGCGTTGTAAAAGATAGAGTACGCGGTAGATTTTTTACCATCATACATCATGTTATTTACAAACCTTGTTACCAGGGTATCATTGAACCTTGGATCAGGAAGGATAATTCTCTTTTTTGGTTTTGACTTTCTCATTGCTATCTATCCTCCTTAATTATTTCTTTTTACCTTTTGCAGGGGCTGCAGCAGCTTGACCTGGTTTAGGGCGTTTAGTACCATATTTAGAACGACGTTGGTTACGACCGGCTACACCTGATGTATCTAATGCACCACGGATGATGTGGTAACGTACACCTGGTAAATCCTTAACACGACCACCGCGGATCAACACGATGGAGTGCTCCTGTAAGTTGTGACCTTCACCTGGGATGTAAGCATTTACTTCTTTTCCGTTGGTTAAGCGCACACGGGCAACTTTACGCATTGCTGAGTTTGGTTTCTTAGGGGTAGTGGTATACACACGGGTGCATACGCCTCTTCGCTGTGGACAGCTGTCCAACGCTGGTGACTTACTCTTGTCAACCAGAGCTACTCTACCTTTTCTAACTAATTGCTGAATAGTAGGCATTTTTCCTTTTTTGTATTTACTGTTTTATCCTTATTTTAAGGACTGCAAAGGTAGCTACTATTTTTTGATTTTCAAGGGGTTGGGTGAAAAAGTTTTTGTAATAGGTTGATGTAGTGTGGGTGCGGGGTGTGAGAGCCGGATTTTTAAGTGGGTTTTATAGTAGGATTGAGAGCTAAATTATTTATTACCAGAGTGCTGTGGTAAGTGGATAGGGATCATTAAGATATTGCCCTGGCTATTGAAGAGGCTGTTGTTTTCTTTGACGAGTTCATCATAATTAAGGGCCGGTTTTTTCGGGTCGCGTTTATAAAATCCTTGTATACGGTTGGAGCTATAATACAACGTTTTTCCATCAGCCGAAATACAGGGTGAAGAATTAGCATCGCCATTATTAACAGCTGCACCTAGCTTTTGAGCCTGGCCCCAGTTGTTGTTTTGTTTAAAACTAATGTAGATATCGTTACCGCTTAAAAAAGCAAGGTAGCTTTCGTCTGGAGCGATAAAGGGGTCTTGTATTTCGCTTACACCCGGAATAATAAGTTGCTGGGGTTTATCATAATGATTGCCCAGCCACTTAGTATAAAAACTTTGCATACCGGTAAGTTCTTTACGACGCGAGCAATAAAAAAGTGTACCCTTTGCGCTTACCGAGGGAGCATAATTGCCAATGCCGGTTAAATTGATAGCCGAATCAAGGAGTTGAGGTGTATCCCAATCATCATCTGTCAGGTGGTTGGCATACCAGATATGCTCTATCTGTTGTGCTTTGTCCTGGGGTTTATCTTTTAGTGGACGGTTGGATATAAAGAAGATCTTTTTTCCATCGGGTGTCACGAAGGGATCGGTATCCCTGAATTTACCCGAAAATGAAGCAACCTGTGGTGGCATCCATTTCCCGTTCTGCTGTTTCGAAAAAATGATGGTCCAGTAAATACTTCCCATGCTGGAGTAAACGGTTTGGCCATCGGGCGTAAAGGTTGTTGACCACTCATAATTTGGGGTGGATATTACGCCTGGCGCAAAAACCTGGGGCATAATGCCTGTATCTATAATGTTTGTTTGTCCATAACTGAAAGAGTATATAGCACATAAGGCAATCAGGATCAAATAACCAGCGGCAGTGCTGGCATTTAAACCCTCTTTAACGGGTAAAATTCTTTTCATAAAAAAACGGCTTGTTATAATAAAGCTTGCAATAAGTTTTTTATAAAAGAATCTTTTTCAATACATGGGCAACTGTTTTTAATAGCTGTGGTTTATTATTCAATGGCTTGCAATATCAATCGGCAAATTGATCATCCAGCACTACCTTATCACTATTACCCAATTTTATATTCTTTATCTCGCCGGAGCCTTCAAAGGCGATACAGATACCGGCAATTTGAGTAATGGTTTGGGTGATGGGTTTTGTAAATATGAGTTTGTTATTTAGATACACACTTAACTTCATATTCCTAACCTCGCATTTGAGTTTTTGAAAGCTGCCGAAATCGCAACCAAAAGCGCTCAGGTCGTGGTCTTTACCCGATACCCAATCGGAAGAGGTGTATATATCGAGGTCCGAAATACAACCTTTATCAGCCAGGGGAATAATGATGGCGTTTTGTTTACCTAAAATATACAGGATAATTTTGCGGCAGGATGATTCATCTACCCGCGAGGTGTTACGCAGCGTGGTTTCTAAAGTAAAATTACCACCCTCCAGACCGTTAAATTCCCCCACGTTGTAAAAACTGAGCCATTGATCATTAAAAACTGGTGATGATAATTTTAAGGCCAGTGTTTTACTGTCGAGGCCCATGCCGCCGGGCTGATGGATATCCTTATCGGCCAGATAAATCGGATTGTTGTTTCGTCTGATAATACCCATCCACCCGTGGGTTTTTATAAATACCGGGCTCTCTTTTTTTATCTGCCCGTTGGCTATCAACTTTGCTGTAAAATAACCGGGATAATAATAGATAGAGGTATGCTGCCGCCCGCTGGTAGCCAGTTTTTCTACCCTGCTTGGGTCCCAGGTTTGCTGTAGGGTTACGCTATCTATATTTAAAGCCGATGCATCATAATCAAACACAACAGAATTGGGCAGGCCGTCGGTCACTTTTCTGCTCGAGAATTTAACCACACCATTTAAATTGGGTTTGACTGTCTTTTTAGGGCTTGCGTTCCAGGCGGCCAAAAACCCTAACGCCGCAATAACTAACGCCACGGCAAGCTTAGCTATATCATGCTTTTTTTGTTTAACGCCAACCTGAGTAACAGGTAGACTATCAGATTTTTGATTGGTTTGTATGTTTTTTTTGTAGGTACGCCAGTCCTCGGACCCAGCAAAGCGTGCCATGGTATTTAGCGTCGCCGTAGTAGGTGAGCTGTTGTATTTAACCCGTCCCCAGATACGTTTAAGGGTGGTGATGCTTAGCAGGGTACCCGTTTTTTGAAATATAAGTTCGCCCAGTTTTTCAAAATCATGATCACTCCAGGACGAGCTTTTGCCCCAATCCAGTGATTTTTCTACCGTTTTGCACCAGGTATTAATATATGGAGCCTCTTCCTGCATGGTTTATGACCGTGAATGTGATTGAATGTAATTGAATATGGGTTTATGCCAATACAATTTCACCTTTAGCTAAAATACTCATAAAGATGAAAAATAAACTTAATCCACACAAAATTAAACCATTAATTACAAGTATGCTCTGCCTGTTTCTATTAAATACTGTGGGCATGGCCCAGGTAAAAAGCGGCAAGGGCAAAACCATCAATATTCCCTTTGAAGCGAGCCGTTGGGATACCATTAAGCAGCACGCAGAATTTTTGACCTACAAAAATGTAAAAGCCATGAAAATAGTTCGGGGCAAAAACGGCAATAACCAGGTGATATTAAAGGATTTTAATTTTACTAATGGTACCATTGAGTTTGATACGCAGCCCGTTGATGGCAGCAAGCCCTCGTTCATGAGTGTATACTTCAGGCAACAAAACCCCAGCGAAAGCGAAATAGTTTATTTGCGTACCCGGCCCGATGAAAGCCTGCAGCGGAATGATGGCATCCAATATGCACCTATACTGCATGGTATAAACATGTGGAACATATATAACCAGTTCCAGGGGCCAGCACCTATTCGTAACGATGACTGGAACCATTTTAAACTGGTTATATCAGGCTTGCAGATGAAGGTATACCTTAATAATATGGAACGGCCGGTGCTGTACATTCCGCGTCTGGAGGGGGAAAGCCATGCGGGTACAATAGCCTTTGACGGGCCAGGCTACTTCGCTAATCTCACCATAAAACCTAATGAAACGGAAGGTCTATCACCGGAAGAAGGGGCAGACCTGACCAATCATGATATCAATTACATCCGCCGTTGGGATGTATCGGCCTCTCAATTCCTGGAAAACGGACGGGAACTCATTATTAAAGACCTGCCGACAGATACCACCAAATGGAAGCCCATATTGACCGAGCGGAGAGGGCTGATTAACCTTACCCGTGTGTTTGGAGGGGTGGAGAACCGCTACGGTGGCGTGCAGGATAAGAATCGTTATGTATGGCTTAAAACTATCATACACTCTACCAAAGAACAAATTGCCAGGATTCAGTTGGGTTTTAGCAACGAGGTATATGTATTTATTAACCGCGGGTTGCTTTATGTAGATAAGAACCAATACCCAGAGCCTATCCGGAAATACCCAGATGGCAGGCTGGATATTGCTAACTCCGCTTTTGATATCCCGCTTAAAGCGGGCGATAACGAACTGATTATTGGGGTATCTAACTACTTTTATGGCTGGGGTATTGTTGCCCGTATGCAAACTATGGATGGTCTAACGGTTTTGCAGCAGTAAAAAACAAAAAAAGAGCGGTGATTACTCACCGCCCTTTCCATCATTAATCAAAACAAACTCACCTTTAGCACTTTCTTTAATAACCACGATCATGATGATCGCCGCGGTTATAACCGTTGTCATAACCGTTATTATAATACCGGTCATGATGATAACGGCGGTTTCCGTATCCTTCACGTACCATGCAACCAGAGGTTACTGATACTATTGCTGTTAATAACAGCATATATGCAAACAAATTCTTTTTCATGGTGATAGTCATTAATGTGGCTGTCTAACTAACAGGCATTACACAAGTTTGACTGGATTAAAATGGAAAGGATTAATAGGAGGGTATAGGGTGGTAGAGAATGGTATTGGTATGACATATCCAGTTATACTTGTTTTGCTTGCTACTCCAATTATCAGCAATAGGACGGTTTGGCTAAAGCCTATAAATACTTCTTTTATCTGTCCCATAAATGGGACGGCAATGAATTGAAGATCAGAAGAGCAATTGATTGCTCCGCATTGCCGTTGGTTTTAACCAACAGACTACAGGTGAACAGTTTTGGGCTTTAGCCCAAATAACAACCTCCCAAATAACAAAAAAGAGCGGAACACTCACGTACCGCTCTTTCATCATTTATCAAAACTTACTCACTTAATCAACTTCAATCATTAATAACCACGATAATGGTTATAATATCCATGGTGATAGTATCCACCTTCGCGTACCACGCAACCTGAGGTTACTGATACAATTGCTGCTAATAAAAACATATATGCAAAAAATCTCTTTTTCATGATGATCGTATTTAAAGTTTTATCTATCTAATTAAAAACGTATACCTATGTGACTTGATAAAAATGAAAAGGATTAATGGGAGGGCGATAATGTATACTACTTAGATGAAAAGTATTAATTCAGCTTAACTTTTTTGGAGAATTTCAAAGCAGGTTTTTCGATCAGTACATAAAAAACGTATGCGAAAATAATGCTGATCAGTATAGCAGTTACGCATAAAAATGCCTGGTTTGACACATAAGTTTTTATAAACCTCAAATAAAGAGGCATCGCGATGGTATGGGTTAAATACAGCGAATACGATATGTTGCCCAAGAACAAAAATAAAGCGGGTACCTTTTTATCGAGCAAAAGGATAGTTAAACCTGTAGCTGCAGGGATGAACCCCGTTAATATGGATACCTTAAAAGCTACAACAGTACAAAATGCCATTAAGCATATCACCGCTGTTTTTAGACTAATCTTTTTGATAAAATATTGAAATACGATATAACCAGCTGCAAAATCATACAAATAGGTAAATATCAGTTCGCGTATGTTTACTTTTAATAACAGGCATATTAAACTTATCAGTACGAATATCAAAATAGATACCAGGGGTTTAAGCCGCATAAGCAGCGGGAAGAATAACCCTAACAAAATGTAATATTGAAATTCGATGCACAGTGTCCAGAAGATGTTGTTGTACCACTGGTAATCTTTAAATAATGGTATCAGGTAAAAAATATGTAAAACCAAACGACTGATATCAAAATGCCACGATACCCCTCCTAATAAAAATAATAGCCCGATGGTTGCCCAATAAGGCGGATCTATCCGGATGCTTCTTTTTAAAAGGAAATTGGGAAATGCTTTTATCGTATAATTCTTTTGACTTAAGGAATAAGGCAGCACAAAACCCGAAATAACAAAAAACATAGAGACTCCCAACTGCCCACTAAAAAACAATCGTGTCATAAACTGACTATACTGTGCCCCATTGGCTAAATAAAAATGCACAAAACATACACCCAAAGCCGCTATACCCCTTAACAGTACAATGCTTTCAATTTGGTTTTGCTTTTTGAACATGACCAAATATCACATAATTATGTATGGTTATGAAACGGGGAAGGGATATAAAAATAGGGAAGATACGCAGAACTGGACCTTACACCAATCCCATGCTCTCGCGGTATTCCTGCTGAATGATGAGCAGGCAGCTGGCGCACAGGCATCCGTCGTACAGTTCGCTTACGTACTGCACCTCGTTAAGGCTGAGCTGCACGGTACTGCACTGGCACTTGCTGAATGAATTGGCTTTACATTCAAAAGGTGCCTCGCAGCGTTCGCAACGGATGATCTCGTGTTTGGTCATTTTATTAGTCCATGGACGATAGTCAATAGACCATGGTTTTTACTGAGCGAAAGTAGATAAAGTTGAGATAAATAATAAAATATCAATGTCATTAATAAAAAAAGTCCATGAACTATAGCTTTTATGGCTATGGTCCATGGACTATCGTCTATCGACTAATTAAACCTTATGCAGAGCAGGTTACGCAACCTTCTTCCATTGAGCAGCTTGGGCCTTCTGGAACATTGTCTGCCAATTGTTCAACCACTTCTGGTATTACAGGCTCCATGTTTGAACCGCCCTGGTTTTCAACCGTGAATTTAACAGCTTGCGACGCAGCTTGTGTACGCAGGTAGTACATGCCGGTTTTTAAACCTTTTTTCCATGCGTAGAAGTGCATTGAGGTTAATTTCGAAGCGTTTGGCGAGTTGATGAACAGGTTTAATGATTGCGACTGGCAAACATAAGCACCCCTGTCGGCAGCCATATCAATGATATTACGCATCTTGATCTCCCAAACGGTTTTGTACAGTTCTTTAACATCGGCCGGTATTTCGGCAATATCCTGGATAGATCCGTTGGCGCTGATGATCTTATCTTTCATAGCCGGAGTCCATAAGCCCAGGTTAACCAAGTCACGAAGTAAGTATTTGTTTACCACGATGAACTCACCACTCAATACACGACGGGTGTAGATGTTAGAAGTATATGGTTCAAAGCACTCGTTGTTACCCAATATTTGCGAGGTCGACGCGGTTGGCATTGGCGCAACCAGCAATGAATTACGTACACCATGTTTCATCACATCCTTACGAAGGGTTTTCCAATCCCAACGGGTGCTGGCGGGCTCTACGTTCCAAAGGTCAAACTGGAATTTACCTTTTGACAATGGCGAACCCTGGAAAGTTTGATACGGACCTTCGGCAATGGCCAGGTCTTTTGAAGCCGTCATGGCAGCAAAGTAAATGGTTTCGAAGATCTCTTTGTTCAATTGTTTAGCTTCGTCGCTTTCAAACGGCATACGCAGCTGTATAAAAGTATCGGCCAAACCTTGTACACCTAAACCAATAGGGCGGTGACGCAGGTTTGAGTATTCTGCTTCGGCAACAGGGTAGTAGTTGCCATCAATGATACGGTTAAGGTTAATGGTAGCCTGGTAGGTTACATCATATAATTTCTGATGATCAAAAGCGCCGTCAATAACGTACCGTGGCAATGCTAACGAAGCCAGGTTACAAACGGCTATCTCATTAGCATCGGTATACTCCATAATTTCGGTACAAAGGTTTGAACTTTTGATAGTACCTAAATTTTGCTGGTTCGATTTGCTGTTGGCAGCATCTTTATATAACAGGTATGGTGTACCGGTTTCAACCTGGGCATCCAATACGGCAAACCACAGATCCTGCGCTTTGATCACTTTACGGGCGCGACCTTCTTTTTCGTACCGGGTGTATAATGCAACAAATTCGGCGCCAAAGCAATCTGCTAAACCCGGTGCTTCGTGCGGGCAGAATAAGCTCCAATCCTCGTTGGCTTCAACACGCTCCATAAACAAGTCAGATACCCAAAGGGCGTAGAACAAGTCGCGGGCACGCATTTCTTCTTTACCATGGTTTTTACGCAGGTCAAGAAATTCGAATATATCGGCATGCCAAGGCTCTAAATAAATAGCGAAAGCACCTTTACGTTTGCCACCACCCTGGTCAACATAACGGGCGGTATCATTAAACACACGCAGCATTGGTATTATACCGTTGCTGGTACCGTTTGTACCGCTGATGTACGAGCCTGTAGCCCTTACATTGTGAATGCTTAAACCGATACCACCAGCGCTCTGCGAAATTTTGGCGGTTTGTTTTAAAGTATCATATATACCATCAATGCTGTCATCTTTCATGGTTAACAGGAAGCATGAAGACATTTGTGGTTTTGGTGTGCCTGCGTTGAACAGTGTAGGAGTAGCGTGGGTAAACCAGCGTTCGCTCATTAAATGGTAGGTTTTAATGGCGCTTTCAATATCGGCTTTGTGGATACCAACCGATACACGCATAAACAAGTGCTGCGGACGCTCGGCTATTTTACCGTTGATCTTTAACAGGTATGATTTCTCCAAAGTTTTAAAACCGAAGTAATCAAAACCAAAATCACGGTCGTAAATAATGGTACTGTCCAGCAGTTCGGCGTTGGCTTCGATAACTTCCCAAACATCATCGGCAATAAGAGAAGCATCTTTGCCGGTTTTGGGATCGATATATTCATGCAGTAAACGCATGGTTTCAGAGAACGACTTGATGGTATTTTTATGCAGATTGGATACCGCAATACGCGAAGCCAGCAAAGCATAATCGGGATGCTTGGTGGTTAACGACGCCGCCGTTTCTGCAGCCAGGTTATCCAGCTCGGAGGTAGTAACCCCGTCAAACAAACCTTCAATTACTTTTTTGGCCACATCAATGGGGTCAACCAGGTTAAACCCATAGCACAGTTTTTCTATACGTGCTGTGATCTTGTCGAATTTTACCGACTCTTTTCTACCGTCTCTTTTTACTACAAGCATATTAGTGAGTTGTGAATGGTGAGTAGTTAATGTTAATTTTGTTAATTGATCTTGATTGAATTAATAAGGGCACTTAGATATTTAAAACACTTAACCAATATCTCGCCAAGTGTGCTTAAACTATCAGTTGAACAATATCCTAAATCTAAAGCTACATCGAATGCAGCGTCGACTTCGATAATTGATCCTCTGGCTATCTCATAATACCTTTTTCTTTCAGTATCAGATTTTCTTGAGCTTCCTTCCGCCAGATTTAAGTGGACAGAAAGGGCTGCTCGTTTTATTTGTTGTGTTAGAATAAATTTTTCTTCATTAGGAAATTGGGTAACGGCAACGTAACATTCTTTTACAAACTGCCTGGTAACAGCGTATGCATCTAATTTTGTATGCCCTAATTGTAAAAACATGTTTGTGTTATTGCTTAATACTCACTATTGCCAACTAACCATTCACTAATTAAAAATCCTCGTCCAATGAAAATGCCTTACTTTCGGCATTGTTCATTACGCCGCTTTTCTGATAGTCGCCTACGCGTTTTTCAAAGAAATTGGTTTTGCCTTGCAGGGATATCATCTCCATAAAGTCAAATGGATTGCTTGCGCCATAATGTTTTTCGTAACCCAGTTCGCCCAACCATCTGTCGGCCACAAACTCAATATACTGGCTCATCATTTTGGCGTTCATACCAATCAGGTTCACCGGCAGGGCATCGGTCACAAATTCTTTTTCTATCTCTACCGCGTCGGTAATGATCTTGACAACCTGCTCGGCAGGTAGCCTGTTTTGCAGCATTTTGTATAAAAGGCAGGCAAATTCGCAATGTGAACCTTCATCGCGCGATATCAGTTCATTACTGAAAGTAAGCCCTGGCATCAGGCCACGTTTTTTAAGCCAGAATATAGAGCAAAAGCTGCCCGAAAAGAAAATGCCTTCTACAGCGGCAAAAGCCACCAGGCGCTCGGCAAAATTGCCATCATTTATCCAGCGTAATGCCCACTCTGCTTTTTTGCCTACACATGGTACGGTATCAATGGCATGAAACAGGCGGTCTTTTTCGGCCGGGTCTTTTATATAAGTATCAATAAGCAGGGCATAGGTTTCGGAGTGGATGTTTTCCATCATGATCTGGAAACCGTAAAAACAACGGGCTTCGGGTAATTGCACCTCGCTCATGAAGTTTACGGCCAGGTTCTCGTTCACAATGCCATCACTTGCCGCGAAAAAGGCCAGGATGTGCGAGATGAAATGGCGTTCACCATCATTCAGGTTTTCCCAGTGTTTCATATCGTCCGACAGGTCGATCTCCTCGGCCGTCCAAAAACTGGCTTCGGCCTTTTTGTACATTTCCCAAATAGCAGGATATTTAATCGGCAGAATTACAAACCTGTCCTTGTTTTCTTTGAGTAATATTTCATCTTCCTGTTTCATATGATACCTTTTTTATTGTTCCTTTTTATTACTTCAAGCAATCAGACACGAAAGCCACCCCAGTTTTTCAATTAGGGAGTTTGGATATTTGCGTTTGGCCTGACCAATCACAGGTTTTATTATGTAACGTACTGACAGCTAAGTTCTTGTATTTTGGATGGGGAATACATCCGGCTGTCTTTTGAATACTTTTTGCGAACCTTGTTCAACAAAGTTAATGTTTGAAACCCCAAGTTTTTAATGATAGTTTTACACAAACACCCGAGTTATTAACACTTTAAGACCCCTGCCCAACAAAAGAAAAAATTAATGAACTTGATTACAGTCGGTTAAAAAATGTGAGTGAAATTTGCTGCCCATATATTTGCAGAAAACGATAATTTAACATTAAGAATTAGTTGACTTAACACCGACAATTATTGCGAATTGTATAACGGCTTTGCTAAGCATCAATTGCAATTTTGAAATTGACCCGGAAAACTGCCCGGCTTTACAATTGTGGAAAACGAAATATCCCAGCAAGTCAATTACCTGCCGGGATATTCTTGAAAGTTTTAATTATTTTTTTACGTCATCGGCCGATACAAATTTCATCGATACCGAATTAACACAATGGCGCACATTTTTTGGTGTGAGGTATTCCCCCTCAAACACGTGACCCAAATGGGCACCACAATTGGCACATACAATTTCTACACGGCGTCCGTCGGCATCTGGTACCCTTTTAACAGCTCCGGGTATTTCATCATCAAAACTTGGCCAGCCGCAGTGCGATTCAAATTTTGATTCGGATGTATACAGCGGCGTGTCGCAGCGTTTACAAACATATAGGCCCTGGGCCTTATTGTCCAGCAAAGCCCCGGTAAATGGTCTTTCGGTTCCTTTATGCAATATTACCCATTCTTCATCGGGTGTTAACTGATTATATTCCATGTTTTAATTAGTGATTTAGTGAGTTATTGAATTGTCAATTCATTATTGATTGAAATCGCTTTCCCTCTACTTAAAGATACGGAATTTTCCTGGTATGGATTGTCTGCTGGGGGCTTGTTTACACTGGTTTGACATGGGGATTTGGGTGTGCGGATGTGCAGATATCAGATATGCAGTTGGGGAAACAGAAGTATAAAAAGTTGTCATCCTGAACGGAGTGAAGGATCTATTGTTGAATATGCAAATAGCAGAATAGATGCTTCACTCCGTTCAGCATGACAAAAGATATTTTATCAGCAAGAAAAAAACAAAAAATGTCATCTCGAACGAGGTACGAGGAGAGATCTTCTGCGCCGGAACTTATCGTGCGCAAAAGACCGCTCATCATTGTTCGGGATGATAGGGGACAGAATAATAACCCTGGCTCATTTTTATTGATTGTTATATTGCTCGTCTGTCACCTGCTCCATCCAGTCAACAGGCGAACCATTTTGCTTTTCCTGGATGGCGATGTGGCTGAGCGCCGTAGTAGCCGTAGCTCCATGCCAATGTTTTTCGCCCGGTGCAAACCAAACCACATCTCCGGGGTGAACGTTTTCTATCGGTCCTCCTTTGCGCTGCACCCAGCCCGCGCCTGCGGTAATAATCAAAGTTTGACCAAGCGGATGCGTATGCCATGCCGTGCGGGCTCCCGGTTCAAAGGTTACCTGTGCCATAGCTACACGTGCAGGCTCCGGTGGGTTGAAAAGCGGGTCAATACGTACTGTTCCGGTAAAATATTCTGCGGGGCCTTTACCCGACGGTTGTGAGCCGCTGCGTTTAATTTCCATAAAATGATCTCCTTAAATATTAATAGTATACAATAATTCATTCATTAGTGTTTTAGGTAGCACAAAGGTACAGCCACAAACGGGCCGCGGGCTAATGAATATGAAACAGAACAACAAAAAAATCCCGGCCAAACCTGGCCGGGATTTTAAATATGATTTTCCTGTTCCCTCTTCAGGGGGTTAGGGGATTAAGCTAATTTAGCCAACTCTTCAGCCATGGCAGCACCAATTTCGGCAGGTGATGCTACTACGCGGATACCACACTCAGCCATAATTTTCATTTTAGCAGCGGCAGTATCATCAGCACCACCAACAATGGCACCGGCATGACCCATACGGCGTCCCGGAGGGGCAGTTTGACCTGCAATAAAACCTACTACAGGTTTAGTACCGTTTGCTTTGATCCAATGTGCAGCTTCGGCTTCCATGCCACCGCCAATTTCGCCAATCATGATGATGCCATGCGTGTCTGGATCGTTCATCAATAATTCTACAGCCTCTTTAGTAGGTGTACCAATGATCGGGTCGCCACCAATACCAATAGCGGTAGTGATACCTAAACCAGCTTTAACCACCTGGTCAACAGCTTCGTAAGTTAAAGTTCCTGATTTAGAAACTACGCCCACATGACCTTTTTTGAAGATAAAGCCTGGCATAATGCCAATTTTGCTTTCGTCGGCAGTAATAATGCCCGGGCAGTTAGGGCCAATAAGGCGTGAATCCTTATCGCTTAAATATTCTTTTACCTCGATCATATCCTTAGTCGGGATACCTTCGGTGATACAAACAATAACCTTAATACCAGCTTCGGCAGCTTCCATAATGGCATCAGCACCAAAAGCCGGAGGTACAAAAATGATAGATACATCGGCACCTGTAGCAGTAACCGCGTCTTTAACAGTATTAAAAACCGGCCTGTCCAGATGTTGCTGACCGCCTTTACCCGGTGTAACACCCCCAACCAATTGGGTACCATAAGCAATCATTTGCTCCGCATGGTAAGTACCTTCTTTACCTGTGAAACCCTGTACAATAACTTTAGAATTTTTATTTACGAGAACACTCATTGGCTTTTTTCGTTTAGTACGGCAAAGCTAAAGTTATTGACAATAAAGTCAAATTAAATTTAGTCGCCCAAACCGCTCATGCTGTAATAATTTTATTTGTTAACATAAAGTTGACTTTTGGATTATCGGAAATAGCTTGCCGAAGTGGATTGACGGCCCCGGTTTCTATATCACGTTTAAAAGACGTTCTGGTTCTCTACACTGCGTTATTTATTATAGTAATACAGTTTGTATTCAAATATTTTTCACTGCCTTTAACTCCTAAAATTCATTTGACGCCGCTGGTTATGGCTATGACCTCATTTATGGTTAGATTTTGGTACTTAGTGTAAAATTGTATATTCCTTAATGTCGTTTATCTGATTCAAATTATCGGACAAAA
The DNA here is from genome assembly GCF_900155965.1 of Mucilaginibacter lappiensis. GTDB lineage: Bacteria > Bacteroidota > Bacteroidia > Sphingobacteriales > Sphingobacteriaceae > Mucilaginibacter > Mucilaginibacter lappiensis. The sequence goes on along the minus strand of NZ_FTMG01000017.1, from coordinate 19,054 downwards.
TCAACAACTTTCAAATTGATCTTAGTGTTTTTACGCGTTTTTTGATTTTTTGATAAAATCGGAGGGTTCGGGGAATTAATTATTTTGGGTATTGGTAAAACGTATTATTAAATGTTTTTTAGATTAAATTGTGTTTAAAAATTATAAAATGATGTAAAATCATTGATTTTTAATGATATATGTATATGTTATTTTGATATTTTAAGTGTTATTGTTGTTGTTTATGGAGTTTTTTGTGGGAAAATGAATGTGTTATTGTTATGAATGAGTCGAAATTGTTTTGTAATTGATAGATTTTAATAAATAATAATATATTTTTTATTTATTAAAATCTATTGTTTATGTGATAAATAGTTTATTACCTTGCAGTTAACCAAATTATATTAACCTCATTTTTTTTAACATTAAATTACATTTATTATGAAAAAGAACTTTTTATCAGGATTTTCTGCTTTATTATTAATGCTTATTATGTTTGGGTCGTGTAAAAAAAACAGCACGGAAAGCACGCCTGCTGCAAATAATAACAGCACCCCAAAACATGGTTTAGGAGCCGTATTAAATCAAAAAGCTTATCTCGCCACACAGGTTGCGGATTTGGATCAGATCCGGACGAAACTCATTCAGATGGGGTATTTAAGCAAGCTTAGTGTTAATAGCACTAAATCTTTACCAGCCAGTATAATTCTAAATCACCCTGCTATCGGCGATCAGGGGCAAACAGGCACTTGTGTATCCTGGTCGTCAGGATATGCCTTAATGGGGACCTTAAATAATGAATTTCCCATTGCCAATGTATCCAACCCCAGAAGCGGATGGTACGTGTACCAAAAGGATCACTCGGCTAATAACGATTGTGACACCGACGACGGGATGTATGTAACAGGCGGGCTGGATATTTTACAAAATTACGGAGTGCCAGCCGCCAACCTAGATGCCAGCCTCGGATCGCCATGTCAGGCTCCTTCTTCTTCCGTTAATGCCAGCGCTGCTACAGACAAAAATGTAAGCAGTTATGCTGCTATCTCAACCGTTGCCGACATCAAGAACGCGTTAAGCATGAACCTGCCTGTAGAAATGGGCTTTAATGTATATGACAGTTTTGAAACAGCCTTTGACAACGGCACGGTTTACAAGAAAACCAGTGGCTCACTTTTAGGAGGGCATGCTATCTGTATCATTGGGTATAGTGATGCCAAAAATGCTGTTCTTATCCAGAACTCATGGGGCACATCAGGCGGGGATGCGCAAAATCCGGGATGTATGTGGCTTGATTATAGCGTATTTACGCAATCAAAATTAGGTATTGAGCTTTATGTGGCTCAGCCAAAATAACAGCTTGCTATAAGCTATTGGGTAAATTTGATTTTACCACAAAATTTTCGTAACTTTAAGGATACCACGGCCCGTTTCTCTGATAAAAGGAGAAACGGGCCGTTTTAATTAAGAGCAATATAAGCCAAAAATTGGTCAATTTTTATATAGTTATTTGACAGTCAATAAATTAATACTTTTTAAAGTTTCAAAAACCGCTCAAAATTGTGTTGGAATTTGTTAAAAAGTGTTAAAATGAGGGTTTTTCGAGCGGTTTTTGAGTCATTTTCATCCATTTTCGGCCAGAAAAGTGTTAAAATTCAAGGTTTAAAAAGTTTATTTTAGCATTTGCTCTTCTGTTATTATCTAATTTAATTACCGCCCCGGAAAGTAGTTAAAAACTTTGCCGCTCCTTTTAAAAAATCGGCTGTGCCTTCATCATCGTCATTTTTATCCGGTTGTGGTGTAAACTCTTTCTCGCTCTTGGCGATAACAATAGTGGCTACCCCGTTGCCTATCACGTTAGTGATAGCCCGCGCTTCGGACATAAAACGATCTACCCCCAGCAGTATCGCTACCCCCTCAACGGGGATCACCTTGATGGCTGTTAGGGTACTGGTTAACACAATGAACCCGCTGCCAGTTACGCCTGCCGCGCCTTTAGAGGTAACCATGAGGATGCCGATAATGGTGAGCTCCTGGAATAAGGATAAAGGGATATTGAAAACCTGGGCAAGGAATATAACACACATAGACAGGTATATGGTAGTACCATCTAAATTAAAAGAATACCCCGTGGGGATCACCAAGCCTACTACTGATTTGGAGCAGCCGAAAGTTTCCATCTTGTTCATCATACCCGGTAGAGCCGATTCGGAGGAGGAGGTTCCCAACACGATAAGGATCTCTTCTTTAATATGCTTCAGATATTTCCACAAGCTAAACTTAAACAGGTAACAGATGAGGTTAAGCACCACAAAAATAAACAGGAACATGGTGAGGTAAACCGAGCCCATGAGCAAAGCCAATGGTTTTAATGTTTTTAAACCATACTTGCTGATGGTAAAGGCCATGCCCCCAAAGGCGCCAATAGGGGCCACCTTCATCACAATCTTCATCACATTGAAGAATACTTTTGACAGCTTATCAAATAGTTGTATTACAGGTTGCCCGCTTTCGCCCATCAAACTCAGGCCGTAACCAAATAGTACCGCAAAAAACAGGATCTGTAAAATATCGCCTTTAGCAAAAGCCTCAAAAGCGTTGGAGGGTATAATGTGTGCGAAGAAATCACCCCAATGCATTTCAGCAGCAGCCTTTTCGTACACCACAATCTTACTGGCGTCAACAGTACCTTGCCGCACAAAGCCCGCGCCCGGTTTAAGAATGTTGGCTACTGTAACGCCGATAATGAGCGCGAAAGAGGTCACGATCTCAAAATAAAGGAGAGCCTTGCCGCCTACACGGCCAACCTTCTTCATATCGCTCATGCCAGCTATACCGAGTACGATGGTAAAAAATATGATCGGGGCTATCAGCATTGTGATCAGGCTGATGAACATTTTGCTGATCATCTCGGCCGTTGGTCCGAATTGTTTGAAATTCAGGCCCACAACAATGCCCAAAGCAATAGCAATAAGTACCTGGACGGTGAGGTTAGAGAAAAATCGTTTCATTATTCAATGATACGGTTTTAGGTTCAGGATACCAATATGGTTGTATTACCGGCGAAAATCTTCACCCGTAATTTTCTGCCGTTCACCGAAATTTTCCGGCATCTGGTCAAAAAGCTTTGGTTACTATAGCTTCCACACAGCAATTTTGAAGAAAAAACAACATTGCTATGAAAATTTTATCTACTCCCATTATATCATTAATAGTTTATCTACAGGAACATTCGCCGCTGTTTACACAACTGGTGGCTAATTTATTTACCTGAAAAAGTACCTGAGGATGCCGGGCCAATAATTGGCTAAAGTAAACGCATTCATCGGTAATTTTCCGCCGTTTACCGGAAGTTTAGCCGCCTTTACCTAAAAGCACTACTCCAAAACATATTCTGTTAGCACATTTGAACCATAAAATCGTCACATTATGAAAACTTTACTCGCCATACAAATTATTCACCTGGTTATGAAAGCCGCCCATCATGCCGAAGCATTGTGGCACTCTATTGGTCACCTGATAAAGTAATAAACTCCCGGAGCTGTAAAATTTTCGGGATAAAAATAAAACTCATGGTTATTTCATTATAGTAATGCATTTTTACCCTATGACAAAACAACCCATCATCACTGTAAATGACCTGGTGAAAAACTATGGCGACTTTGCAGCCGTAAAAGGCATTAGTTTTGAAGTATATGAGGGCGAAATTTTTGGTTTACTGGGCCCAAACGGTGCCGGTAAAACCACCACCCTCGAGATCATTGAAACCCTGCGCGAAAAAACATCGGGCCGCATTATTGTTGATGGCTTTGATATTGAAACCGATACCGATAGCATCAAAAAACGCATTGGCGTACAATTGCAGGCGGCAGGCTATTATCCCAATCTAAATCTATCAGAACTGATCACGCTATTCTCGGGCTTATACGGCATCGATAAAAGCCCCATGGAAATGCTGGAAAAAGTGGCGCTCACCGACAAGGCAAAAGCTAAATATAAAGACCTTTCAGGAGGGCAAAAGCAACGCTTTTCTATTGCTACAACACTGATTAATAACCCAAGGATCATTTTTTTGGATGAGCCTACAACCGGTCTTGACCCCCAGGCCCGCCGTAATTTGTGGGATCTGATCCGTGAGATCCGTGACCAGGGCACTACCGTGGTAATCACCACTCACTATATGGATGAGGCCGAAGTTTTATGTGACCGTGTAGCCTTTGTTGATGGCGGTTATATCATTGGTATCGATACCCCCGATCATTTTATTGATCAACTGGTAGCATCGGGCTTCGAGCGCAAAAAGCAAGTAAAGCTGGCCAACCTGGAAGATGTATTTATAAACCTCACCGGCAAAGAATGGCGGGAAGGGTAGGAGCCCGGGTAATAGTTTGCAGTTAAAAAAATGACTCAATGACGCCAACGACGAATGACCTAATGACTAAATTGAAATGAACCCAAAACCATACAGCAATACAAAAGCAACATTGGCTATAGCTAAAGCCAGTTTCCGGTCGATACTGCGCAGCCCTTCGGCGGTGGTATTTACGTTGGCTTTCCCTTTGATATTTATTATTGTTTTTGCCAATATCGGCGGCGGCGGTGTTACGGTTGATGTAGGGGTGGCCAAAACCTGCGATACCATTAGCCCGGTTTACCAGGCGCTAAAAAACGTGAAAGTGGTTCACCTGGTTAAGGATCAGTCGACCGAGGAGATGAACATGAACCTTTCAAAAGGGAGTATTGATGCTATTATCAACATACAAAAAAACAACACGAGGCCACCATTTACGGTTAATGTAGAATACACCAAGGCATCTGCCGAAAAAGGGAATATCCTGCGGTCGGTACTCAGCAATATTTATTACAACATTAATAACAATGCGCAGATCAATACCCCGCCGGTAGCCGAGATCAGGGAAACGACTATACAGGGCCGTGAGTATAAATACATTGATTTTATATTACCCGGGCAGTTAGGTTTCTCATTGTTGAGCAGTGGTGTATTTGGTACTGCGTTTGTGTTCCTGAGCTTACGTTTAACTCTGGTGATCAAACGTTTTTTTGCTACGCCGGTTAAGCGTTATAGTATTGTATTGGGTGAGGCATTAGCCAGGATGACGTTCTCTTTATTAGGTTCCCTTTTTATTATCCTGGTTGGCCACTACATGTTTGGTTTTACCCTGGTACATGGTGTAACTACCGTGCTTAATATGCTGGTGCTTTCGGCTATTGGGCTTATTATTTTTATGGGTTTTGGCTTTACCATATCAGGCATCGCCAAAAATGAAAGTACCGTGCCTCCGTTATCCAACATTATAACCCTGCCACAGTTTTTGCTGTCGGGCACATTCTTTTCGGTTACGGCATTTCCTAAATGGCTACAGGGTATCAGCAATGTGCTGCCGTTAACTCATTTGAACAACGCTATGCGTAAGGTTGCCTTTGAAGGAGTTGGTTTAGGCGATGTAACCCACCAGCTGTTTATATTGTTAATCTGGTTTGTAATTATATACGCTGTTGCCGTTAAAACCTTTAAATGGGAATAAAAAGAGTGTCGTTAACATAGTGATAATGCTTCCTTAATGTAAAATCTCAAGAACGAAAAATAAAAGTCGATTTCTTGCTTTGTTTATCAATTTTCCGCTGTATTCTTTAAAAAATCGTATTTTTGAACTGTATTTCAGATCATCATACTGGCAGCAGTAAACTATAAATAATTGTAGCTTATGAATATCGTTCATAATAAGGATATTGGGACAAAACAAAAAGCGCTTGCCATTAACCTCGACCCCTCAATTTATGGTTCCTTTGCCGAAATTGGTGCGGGCCAGGAGGTAGCTGCCAATTTTTTCAAAGCCGGTGCCTCATCGGGTACCATAGCCAAAACTATGTCGGCTTACGACATGATTTTTTCTGATGCTATTTATGGGGTACAGCAAACACGCCGCTATGTAAGCGAATCGCGGTTGATATCCATGCTTGATCATGAGTATGGTCTGCTGATCGAGCGCTTGGCCGCCTTGCGTGGCGATAATACAACTTTCTTTGCTTTTTCTGACACCTTCTCTGCTCTCAACTATCATAAAACAAACGAGGGGCACGGCTGGATGGGGGTTCGCTTCCAGTTAGAGCCTAACGGCGAGTTTAATGATGTGGTGATTCACGTAAAACTGTTGGATAATGATAATATCCTGCAGCAGCAGGCCGCGGGTATATTGGGTGTTAACCTGATATATGCCTGTTTCTATTATCATGAAATAGCCCCTGTGTTTTTACTTTCGCTGATAGATAACCTGTCCAGAGATCGTATCCAGATTGATATGATCAGTTTTGAAGGGCCCGATTTTACAAAGGTTGATAATCGTTTGATGAGTCTGCATTTGGTTAAGTTTGGCTTTTCCGACGCTGCTGTATTTGGCCCTGATGGTAAAAATCTGCAACCTACAGAGGCATTATATAAAAAACATGCTGTAGTGATACGCGGTCGTTTCCGTCCGGTTATCAATGTGCATATCGATATGCTAACTCAGGGCGTTAAGCAATTTCTACAGGAACCTGACGTAGATAAAAGTAATGTGATTGTTGTTACCGAACTTACGCTGCAATCATTAAAAGAACGGGATGCCGATCTCAACGCCGAGATTGATGAAAAAGATTTTCTTGACCGTGTAGATATTCTTTGCTCACTGGGGCAAACGGTATTGATCTCTAACTTTCACGAGTATTATAAGCTGGTAGCTTATTTATCCAAGATCACCAAGTTAAAAATGGGCGTGGTACTAGGTTACCCTAACCTGGAATACATTTTCTCGGAAGAACACTACCAGGATCTGCCGGGTGGTATCCTCGAGTCATTTGCCACCTTGTTTAGCCGTAAAGTAAAGCTATTTATCTATCCTACTTTACGCGATGGAATAATCTGGAATTGCCTGAAATTTTCGCTGCCCCCACATTTGATCGACCTATTCAGATACCTGATAGCCAATAATAAAATTGAAGATATCAGGCACTATAACGAAAATAACTTGAATGTTGAGACTGATAATGTATTACAGCTCATTAAACAGGGAGCAACCGGATGGGAAGAATATGTACCGGCTGAGGTAGCTACGATAATTAAAGAAAGGCATTTATTTGGCTATCCAGTAACGGCAGATGAAGCTAAACAAGACTTACCCGCTGCAAATGAAGACTCTGGAACAGTGAAGGATATTGCCTAAACGCGTACATCTCTCAAGGTTAGTTATGCGATGAATCCTTTTCTAACTTGGATAACGCCTCTTGTGCTTCTTTGTTATCCGGTTTCAGTTTAAGAGCTCTTTTATAAATCAATATTGCTTCAGTCTTTTTACCTGCTTTATTTAGTGCTTTGCCGTAGCTGTTGTACATGTCGGGATTGGTTGGGTTTAATAATAAATTAACCTTTAAGGCTTCCAAAGCTTTATCAGTATAGGAATCATTAAGCAATTCGTTGGCAATGAAATCCATTTCATGAGCACTATACCTATAATGAACTGTATCAGCCTGCATTTGAATTAAACGGCTTGCTGCAACATCGCTACCAGATTCAAACAGGATTTTGGCATATTTATCCGCAACGGATATTTTGACCTTCTCCTGCGGGGTATTATCTAAAATGCTGATCGCGTTTGATGCGGTTATAAAATTTGTACCACTTTGGGCATTATCTAAAATAATTACAGTCTGTTGCTTAGTCAGATTTCGTATAAATACGCTCCTTAACCCCTGTATAGCTCCGGTATGTAAAACAATTTTTTCAGAGGGTTTGACCTTTAATATAAACCATCCTAAACCGTATGAAACCCCGCCGCCGGCTACAACCTCTTGTTTGTTGTTTAATATTGTTGGTTTAAATGCTTCGTCCAGTATTTTGGCACTTACAAGCTTGTTATTATACAAAGCTTGGTCAAACTTTAGCAGATCGGTTGTTGTACTGATTACATTTCCTTGTCCCCAGAATATAGTGTAATTCTTATATATGTTAGCAATTTCAGGAATGGAATCTGTCAGTTTTAAATGAGGAGAGTAATGTTTTGGATACAGGTAACGATGAGTAACATCACTTTTTTGCGGTAATTGCGGACTGCTTAAATAGGTTTCGGTCATGCCTGCTGGAGTAAAAATGTACTTTTTAAGATAGGCATCAAATGGCATGTTTGATGTTTTTTCAACCAATAATGCCAGTAAATTATAGTTAATATTTGAATAACTATATTGGTCGCCAGGTTTAAAAGCCAAAGGTTTGGGGTATTGTTGTAAAGCTGGTATGATGTCGTGATAACCAAATTTTTTTTGTGGCTGTACCTTTAAAACTGTGTCAAAAACATCTTCCATATCCCTTGGTAAGCCGGAGGTGTGCGAAAGTAAATTCTTGATGGTAACATCAGCGTATGGGAAATTTGGAAAATACTTTTTGTAAGGCTCATTCAATTGGATCTTCTTTTTTTGAACTAACTGCAAAACAGCCGTGGAGGTAATAGTTTTTGAAACCGAGGCCAGAAAAAAAGCCGAATGATCAGTATTTAATATCTTATTCGCAATATCTGCATAACCAAAAGATTTTTTATATATCACCTTACCATGGTCTGCCACCAGTACATTGCCATTTATTTGTCCTGCAGTAAATTGACCATTAAACAGGCTATCTAATCTCTTTGAGAGGGCTTGCGCGTTTGCATAACTATAAACGACAGTTGTCAGGATAAGGAAAAGGAATTTTTTCATGGCATTAATAAGACTTATTTTATCATATTAACGTGACAAGAATTGATTGATAAATTTAATTCCGAATCACTTAACATTATCATAACATTAAATATCTTAAAATTAACATTTGGGTAATATTGTGGAAATATCTTTGCGGTAATAAACCTGCGTAAGATGTTAAAAGCCCCTATTGTAATAGTTGTAATTTTCGTGCTGTTAACAGCACATTCATTTCGTGCTCATGCCCAGGATTCCAAAGTAGGAACATGGGGAATTGCTACGGTTGTGCTCCCTGGCGACAGCAGTCACAAATGGGGTGGTTATTCCGAATTGCAAGTGCGTACCAATGGCCCTTTCAGTCAGTTTCAATACTACGAAGCCAAAGCAGGCGTGAGCTATGATATCAACAAAGACTTTACCGCATTATTAGGTACAGGCACTTATCACACTTATGACTTTGCCGATCTGGGCAGCGGCCCCAATACCAACGAATTCAGGTTATGGGAGCAAATGACGGTTAACCAGTTCCTATATCGCCTTAAGTTTGAACACCGTTACCGTATAGAACAACGCTGGGTTAACGGCGGCTATCGTAACCGTTTCAGATATAGATTAAACATGTTTGTGCCTTTAAATAATACAAAAATTATAGCTAAAACCTGGTTCATCTCTGTTTTTGATGAAGTATTCTTCAATAATAAAGCTCCAAATTTTGAACGTAACAGGATTTCGGCGGCATTGGGTTACCAGTTTGACAGTTCATGGATAGCGCAGGCCGGCTGGATAAATCAGCGTAATTATACGGCCACCCAAAGCAGCGGTAAAAATAATATCCTGCTGATGGTCATGTACCGCATCAATCGCAAGGGGGCCGGTCAGCGCGAGCATGTACCTACAACAACAGATTAATTAAGAGTCAAGATGTTAGAATCAAGAGTTAGGAAAAGCCTTACCTAATAATCATTTTTTCTCATCTTGATTCTTGACTCTAATATCTGAACTCTTTTTTGCGATTTCCTGAATTTGCTGTTAACTTAGCCCGCGGTTTACAAATTACAAATATCTGACAATAAAATATGAGCTTAATAATTGACGTACACGCCCGCCAGATCTTAGATTCGCGCGGTAACCCCACTGTGGAGGTAGAAGTTTTAACCGAGAACGGCGCTTTAGGTCGTGCTGCTGTACCTTCAGGTGCATCAACCGGTGCGCACGAAGCTGTTGAACTTCGCGATAACGATAAATCAAAATACATGGGCAAAGGTGTTTTAAAAGCCGTTGCCAACGTAAATGAAATTATTGCCCCAGAATTGAAAGGCATTGATGTTTTTGAACAAAATGCTATCGATGCCATCATGATCGAGATTGACGGTACCGAAAACAAAGGCAAACTTGGCGCTAACGCTATTCTAGGTGTTTCTTTGGCCGTTGCCAAAGCAGCAGCTCAGGAAAGCCGTCAGCCTTTATACCGCTACATTGGTGGTGTAAACGCCAATACTTTACCTATCCCAATGATGAACATCATCAACGGTGGTTCTCACTCTGATGCGCCTATCGCGTTCCAGGAATTTATGATCATGCCGGTTGGCGCGCCATCTTTTTCTGAAGCATTGCGTTGGGGTACCGAAGTATTCCATAACCTGAAAAAGATCCTGCATGACCGTGGTCTTTCTACCGCAGTCGGTGACGAAGGTGGTTTCGCACCAACCTTTGATAGCACCGAAGATGCTGTTGAAACCGTTTTAAAAGCTATTGAAAAAGCAGGTTACAAGGCCGGTGAGGATATTTTCCTTGCGTTTGATTGTGCCGCATCTGAGTTTTACAAAGATGGTAAATACGATTATACCAAGTTTGAAGGCGAAAAAGGTGCCATCCGCACCAGCGCCGAGCAGGTAGAATATTTGGCCGAATTAGCATCTAAATACCCTGTAATTTCCATTGAAGATGGTATGCACGAAGATGATTGGGCTGGCTGGAAATTATTAACCGAAAAATTAGGTGCCAAAGTACAATTAGTGGGTGATGATTTGTTTGTAACCAACACCACACGTTTACAAAAAGGTATCACCGAAGGTATTGCTAACTCTATCCTGGTAAAAGTAAACCAGATAGGTTCATTAACAGAAACTATCAACGCGGTAAGCTTAGCTCAAACTAATGGCTACACTTCTGTAATGAGCCATCGCTCCGGCGAAACTGAAGATGCAACCATCGCCGATCTTGCTGTAGCTTTAAATTGCGGTCAGATCAAAACCGGTTCAGCTTCACGTTCAGACAGGATCGCGAAATACAACCAGTTATTACGCATTGAAGAAGAATTGGGTAGCAATGCAAAATTCATAGGTAAGAATTTCAAATTCTACAAAAAATAATTCAACTTATCAAAGAGCCATCTGCTTAAAAACAGGTGGCTCTTTTTTAATTGGTATAGATGGGAAAGAACAAACAGCCCGAATGGTTAAAACGGGAAATACAGTACTTTAATAAAGCCGACGAATCCTTAGCTGGCGAAGCTGAGCTTAGGCCTATGGAGCTGTCCATCCTGCAAAACTATTTTGAGGCCGATGCCGACGATCCCATATTTGATACCTATCAGTTGGAGCCTGTCGACGCTACTTTTTTAAAACCATATACCACCTTGGAATTTGATTTTGACAAGTACGATTACTGGCTGGCAGCCTATACCAATAACTGGGAGCAAACCAAACGTGATAAGGGTTTCATGGGCGAATATCCACTTCCTAAGCAGTAGCCTCCCAATAATTTAACCACACCACCTACGTTATTACCTAACACATATACGAACACATTAATGAACAAGAAATGGGTTTTGAGGGGCCTGGTCATAGTATTGATCCTGGTTGCTGATATCGGTTTAGATAGAATCTCCAAGAACTATATACGCCATAACTTTCGCTATTACGAAGAGATACTGCCTTTCAAAAATAATCTTCATTACCTCATTACCCGGGTTGAAAATACCGGCGCTTTTTTAAGTCTGGGTGATTCATTAGGTAACCCCTGGCGATTTATGCTTCTCACGCTAATGCCGGCAGCGGTACTGTTATTTGGCCTGGCTTATATCGTTATCAAAACCAACCTGCATAAACTAACTGTGCTGGGTATTCTGCTGGTACTTGCCGGTGGTATGGGTAACCTTTACGACCGTTGGGTTTATGGCGGTGTAACCGATTTTATGCTTATCAAATATCCCTGGTTTAAAACAGGGGTGTTCAATGTAGCCGATGTTTCCATCATGATAGGAGTGGGTCTGTTATTACTCCAGTCGTTTTTAAATGACAGGGGATCCAAAAATAAAAAGTCCGAAAATAATCCCGAAAAAGTGGCGGTTTAATTTAACCCCTGGGTTACCTAAAAACTTTTTAAACCTTAAATTTTAACACTTTTTTAGTCAAAACAGGCTAAAAATACTTCACTTTTGGCCACTTTAACTAAATTTTAACGCCATTTTAACACTTTTTAACAAATTTTTGATGGGTTTTGAAAGGTTTAAAAAGTATTAATTTATTGATTGTCAAATAGCTATCTGATAAATGGTCGATTTTTGACCCTTTTATCCCTTAACTAAACAGCCCGAATTTCCTTTTTTCAGAAACCCGGGCTGCTATGTATACAAATATACGAAAACAAAAGGAGATATTTGAGTCATCTGCACATTTGAAATTTGCACATCCGCACATTTGTTAGCATCTTCAATAAAAAGCGTATCTTTGCAAAAAAGATTACATAATCGCTTACGGTTTTGATCACCGAAACTCTTCAGACCCGCTTATGCTTTGGCGATAGCACATACACATTACAATCATTACATGTCATTCGAAAATTTAAATTTAATTGAGCCCTTATTAAAGGCTTTAAAAACAGAGGGATATACCTCACCAACCCCTATACAGGCGCAAGCTATACCTATTGTATTGCAACGACGCGACCTTTTAGGCTGCGCTCAAACCGGTACCGGTAAAACCGCTGCCTTCGCGCTACCTATTTTGCAATTGTTGCATGAAGATAGAATACAGCATAAGGAGCAAAAGACCATTAAGGCGCTTATTCTTACACCAACCCGCGAACTGGCTATACAAATTGCCGAAAGCTTTACTGCTTATGGTAAACATACCGGCTTAAAAAACCTGGTTATTTTTGGCGGTGTTTCACAAAACCCGCAGGTTGACGCTTTAAGGCGCGGTGTGGATATTCTGATAGCCACCCCGGGTCGTTTGCTCGACCTGGTGAACCAACGTTACGTACACCTGGAGCATGTAAAAATGCTGATCCTGGATGAGGCCGACCGTATGCTGGACATGGGATTTGTGCATGATGTTAAAAAAATCATCACTAAAATACCTGCTAAAAGGCAAACCCTGTTCTTTTCGGCAACCATGCCTAAAGAGATACAGCAACTGGCGGATAGCATTTTGTCTGATCCCGAAAGAATAGAAGTTACCCCGGTATCTTCCACTGCCGATACCATACAGCAGTCGCTTTTTTATGTAGATAAAAACGATAAAAAATCATTGCTGATCCATATCCTGAAAGATAAAAACATAAAAACCGCCCTGGTATTTACCCGTACCAAACACGGTGCCGATAAGGTGGTGAAGGATCTGGTGCGCGCCGGTATTACTGCCGAGGCCATCCACGGCAATAAATCACAAAACGCGCGTCAGCGGGCTCTTAGCAATTTCAAAAATCGCACAACACGTGTACTAATCGCTACCGATATTGCGGCCCGTGGTATTGATATCGACGAGCTGACCCACGTAATCAACTACGAGATCCCTAACATCCCCGAAACCTATGTACACCGTATTGGCCGTACCGGTCGTGCGGGAGCAAGTGGTATCGCGCTTTCTTTTTGCGATGAAGATGAAATAGAATTTTTAAAAGACATCCATAAGCTGATAGCTAAAGAGATCCCTGTGGAAGAAGGGCACCCTTACCCGCTTAGTCCTGTAGCTATAGCTGCCGGCCTTGGCGCCAAAAAAGGAACGGCTAATGCCAACTTACGTAACGGGTCATCAGGCCGGAGCGGTGGTGGTAACAAACGTCGTGGCGGTAATGGTGGAGGCGGCAATCGTTCAGGTGGTGGTAACCGTTCGGGTGGTGGCAACAGTCGCGGTGGCAGTAATAAACCAGGCGGCGGAAGCGGCATGAGCGGAGCCAGTCGCTCATCAGGCGGAAACAGGCATTAAGTTGATTGGTTGATTAAGTGAGTTATTGATTGAGTTAACTTAGATGAACCGTTAATACGTAGTTTATTGAAGTAGAACCCAATCAACTAACAAGCAATTCTATTGTTAATAAGTTAATAAGCATATTTGTACCTCTACAATTTTTTAAATAGCTTTAAATGAAATTTATAGAGCCAATATCCATGAAACGCCTCATTAACCTGGTAAAGAATAAGTTTTTTCTGGTTACCATGGCTTTTTTAGTGTGGATGATATTCTTCGACAAAAACGATCTGTTTTCGCAGTACGAATATCGCCGCCAGGTAAATAAGCTAAAACAAGAACGCGATTTTTATAAAAAAGAGATCGACCAGGTAACCAAAGAATTGGACGAACTAACCTCGAACCCCCAAAAACTCGAAAAATTTGCCCGCGAAAAATACCTCATGAAAAAAGACAATGAGGACGTTTATGTGATCGTGCACGAGAAAAAGGAGAAATAGGGTTTTTAGAACCAAGAGATAAGAGTCAAGAATTAAGATATAGAAAGCGGTGGGTTTTACCCAGCGCTTTCTATATGAAATTGAAATTCGAAAACTGGGTGTTGGAACGATAAGGGATAGTCAAAAAGTGTAGCCCTGCGCGATTCCCTCCCAACGGGCTACTGTGTGGACACATCTTTTTTTGATTAAAAAGTCCTCATTATAGTTAAATTAAACAAATAGAGGTGTCATTTCGAACGAGGAACGAGGAGAAATCTTCTGCGACTGATACGAACTTTGCATACCAAACACGTATAGCGCAGAAGATTTCTCCTCACTCCAGGCGCGAGCCCACGCTTGTTCGTTCGAAATGACATTTTTCAAAAAGATGTGTCCACACGGTAGCCCGTTGGGAGGGAATCGCACTGGGCTTGAGCTCTTTATTTCTAATATACTTATTTTGCAGTTTTATTTCCATCATACCACCTCCACAACCGCGTGCTTCTTACTATGTCTCCAGCGATGTAATAACTTATCCCTAACTCTCAGGGATGGCTTTTCGATAGTGTATCTTAGTATCAATGCACTTGCGATAGTGCTGAGGAGGCAGCAAAGCATCATCAGGTTGCTGTTTTTGTCGATACCGGTTTTTTGGAGCAGACTTTGGGTAAGATGGATCACCAGTTTGTGCGAAAGATAGATGCTATAGGATAGGGTGGCCAATTGAGCCGTAATGGCAGATTGGCGGCGATATAAGAAATTGAAAGGACAAACGATGGCTGCCAAAATTAATCCATACCCCAGCGAAACCAGGGGAAAACCCCAGATGGTGCTGATTAAGCTTTCATTCGGTGAGCAAACAAAATAAGCGGCTATTAAAACTACCAAGCCCAGTAGCATCAGAAGGTGATTATACCTGTTTGCTATTTCTTTTACGCGCGGATAAAAAGTATAGGCGCCGGCAATGCTCACACCGATAAGTAATCCGTCTAAGCGGTTGTAGGTAGGGTAGTAAATCACCTGGTGCCATATCGCTCCAAAATCATCTTCGGCGATGTGCGGCTCTGCAAAATAGTGCCAGCCGGTGTACCTGATCACAAAACCGGCAATAAACAATCCCGCGAGGATGTAAATGGCTTTTTTACCCGCTTTAAAATAGTTGAGCAGCCAAAAGGTTAAAGGCAGTATTAAATAAAACTGCTCCTCCACGCATAACGACCAGGCGTGGGTAAAGGTGCCGGTGGTTTTCAGATCTAAACCAAAATTTAGGGTAAAAGTGAGGTATTTCCAGATTGGGGCCATGTGTTCCCGCTCACGCAGGGATGGAATGACGGTATATAATAGCAGCACTACCAGGTAAGGTGGAATGATCCGGAAAAAACGTTTGGCGAAAAACTCGCGCACATTGATGACTTTGCCTTTTTTGATGGTATTAAAAAGCTGCCCGGCGATCAAAAATCCGCTTAAAACAAAAAACAGGTCGACACCCGTCCAGCCAAAGCCGCCGATCTTACTTACCCATTCCGGATGCCCGAACAGTTGATAATGAAACAGCAGAACATAGGTAATAGCCAAGGCCCGTAAATGATCTAAACCCAATAATTTATGTTTATCGGATATGCTGGCGGTGCTAGTGTCTGACATGAAATGTGATTGGGGAATTTAAGTCGTAATTTATTGAATAAACAGCAAGAATAATAGGGGATGTTAGCTATTTCTATAAAAAAAGTTTGTCATTTCGATAGAGCTTGGGTAGGTATGAGCGTTGTGCGAAAGAGAAATCTTCTGCTTAATACAAATCTTCAGTCGCAGAAGATTTCTCCTCGTACCTCGTTCGAAATGACAAACTTCTTATTAATTATGGTTCAGTGATAAAACTAATGACAAGCTCCAATAACATTGGCTACTGTCTTATCTCTTGCTTCTGTACCTACCCTAAACCTCGCCTTCCCGCTTGCGTAAAAACCATTCGCCGGATAGTAATAGGAGTATCAGTACAAATATCCATTTTACATCAATGATGTCGCTGTAGTGTTTGTCTTGGTAAACAACGGTTTTGATGTTGTCGTTCTTGCGGATGAGATCAGCAAGCTGATTGATCTGGTTGGGGTGTAGCATCTGACCGCCGCTTTGTTTGGCTATGGTGTTTAGCAGCTGATGATTGGCAGCGCTTTGACGGGTTTCCAGATTAAGCGGTTTTACGGTCAATTGTCCGCTGGCGCTAAAGCGTTGGGTTCCATTCTGGGTAGTGGCATTATAACTGTACTCGCCAATGGGCAGTGTACCGGCATCCAACTGGTAGCTTTGCCCGCTGCGGCTAAACAAGAAACTATAATTTTTACCTGCCTGGTTTTTTAGTTCGATTCTAACATCGGGCGTATTGATCAGCTCCAGGGCATCGTTATAGAGTTCAGCGTTCAGGATCACATTTTCGCCCTCGTCAAAAACGTTACGGGCTGGGTACACCCGGAAGCGTTGGCGGTTGGCATTGGCGGTTAAATACTGCACGGTTTGGCTCAGCAGTTCATCGGTAGTGTTGCGATTGCCGTAGTTCTGGTATTCGGCCAGTTGCCAGCGCCATAAACCCTCGCCGGCGAGTATAGCAGTGCGGTGTCCGGCATTATCGGCAAAAGCCAGCAGGGGATAGGTGGTAGCTATCGCGCCAATTTTTTGTTTTAACAACACAGCGGTATTGGCGGCTGTGCCGTAGCTGCCAAAAGGTGCCAGCAAAGGCGGCATTACGGCTATTTTTTTACGAGCTGAGTCGGACAGGGTAAAGGCCGAAAAGCCGGTTTCGGGCAGGGCCAGCACCTCCTGCAATTCGGAACGGCCCGCGCTGATCTTGACGCTGTTTTGCTCAGCATTAAAAGCTTGCAGATCGGTTTGCGAACCCAACATATACCAAACTGGCGTTTTGCTTTTGGCAATAAAGTTTCTTAGTGGCGCGTATTCTCCCGCCGGGATCTGGTAAAGGATAATCAGACTGTAATCCGAAAGTTTAATACCGGCAATATCCGTGAGCAGTGTGGTTTTTACATCGAAGTTTTTGTTGGTTTCAATGGCCTGTTTAATCACGGTAATATCCGGATGCGGACTGCGGTACACCACCAGCACATTTTGGCGGGCATCCAGCACATCCACATAAATGGTTTCGGTATTGTTTTGGGTAGACAGTTCGTTTTTAACCGGGGCAATGCTGATATTATATTTCCTCAGTCCCTTTTTATTAGCAGTTAATTTGATGGGAATAGTCTTTTTAAAGTCGGCCGAAGTAACGGGGATGGTTTGGGTGAATACCTGTTTGGCGTCTTCGGTAACCGTAAGATGTATATTCTCGGCTTTGCTTTGGTAAGCCGCGGCTAAAACCTCTATTTCAAAATCGTTACCCAAAAAGGCGGTTTTGTTATAATTAACGTTACCGATAAGCAGGTCGCGTTTGGCAACGGTATCGCCCAGCGCAATGGTATAAATACTGGTTTTGATGTTTTTAGCTTCGTACTGCGGATCGTTACCCTGGTTGTACAAACCATCGGTGGCTAAAATCAGGGCGCCAATATTTTGGTTTACAAAGCGGTTATTGAGTTGTTGCAAGGCTCCTGCAATATCAGTTTGTTTACCATTGAATTTATCGGACAGGCCATTAGCCAGGTCTTTGCTAAAATTAAATTCCTGCACATCATATTTATCGCCCAGCTGTTGTTTGAGTTTAGCCAGATCGCTTACGAATTGAGTGGAATTAAAACCGGCAGGTTTAAATGTATTGATGGAGGATGAATTATCCTGAGCGATAAGCACCAAAGGTTTCTGCGGATCATATTTAATGGTTTTCACCAGCGGCGAAACCAGTAGCATAGCGATGATAAACACCACCAGCGCACGAAGAACGGCTAACCACAACCTGAAATTTTTACCCAGATTAACCGGTTGCCGGTATAATAGCCAGGCATATACTATGCCGAGTATTAAACAAACAGGCACCCACCATCCGGAAACTGACCCCCAGGTTATTGAAAACATTTTATTTTACGTTGTAAGTATAACGTAATACGTATTACGTTCAGCTGCAAAATGCGAAATTATTGTGAAATGCGGGGAATACCTTTTAAAATTGATGAGGCTGCATAAATTATGATCCACCTCTTTTTTCTTTGATCTATCCGGATACTCAATCACGAATTGATGTATAGTCTGGGGTTGGATTGACTCAATTAACAAAAAGTGGGTTTACATTGTTTACACAATTTATGGTTAACATTGATTTATATATTTGATAATCAATTAATTATGTATTTTTTTTGAAAAAACATGTAAACCCACTTTTGTGTGATTTGAGATTTACGAAGTTTCAAAAACTTCGATTTCTATGATCTATGCAAGTAAATTTTGATAATTATTTTCATAGTGTGAGTTGTGATTAACGCAGGCAAATATTCTTAGTATAAGTTTGTTTCTAACGGCGTTGATCACACTCATTTTATTCTTCTTTTGCTCGTTTACTTTTCGCTGATAATATTGTTTCAGATCTTGGTTGTATTGTATAGCGACAATGGCCGACATATGTAAAAGTGTTTTTACTTTTTTATTTGCCATGTGTGATACTCTGCCTTTCCCTTTGAATATACCTGATTCTTCCACAAAAGGTGCTACGCCGGCATAACAAGCGTATTGTTTAGGAGT
>NZ_FTMG01000013.1 GCF_900155965.1 Mucilaginibacter lappiensis | reverse complement strand
GGGAAAACGGGGCGGTCTTTTTGGGACTGATGTTTAAAGATAGCATTCCGCTTGCGGATCACCTCCTGGGGTGACAAAGGCACGGCCATTTCAATTTCATAAGTTTCAAACTCATGCCAGGCGCCGCGGTACATCCATAACCAGCAATCCTTAACCCAGGCTTCAGTCGCCTTCAGACGATCCAAAGCAGCCAGGATAATGTTAAAACAAACCAAATGCGTACCATTCGGATCAGCAAAATCACCGGCAGCAAAGATCTGCTGTGGTTTTACTTTTTGTAACAGTTCAATGGTCAGCAGGATATCTTCCTCGCCCACGGCATTTTTCTTGGTCTTACCGGTTTCGTAAAAAGGCAAAGCCATAAAATGGATATGATCATCCGGTAAACCCGCGTAACGGGCACCCGAGATCGCCTCGGTCTTACGAATGAAACCTTTCACATTGCGGATCTCCTGCGTATCGATCTGGTTGGGTTGTTTATTCGGGAAAAAAGCCCGCATCTCTTCATATAATTGATGCAGGTGACCAGAATCTTCCCCAATAGAGTTGGTAAAATCAATAGCAAATTCCATATACCGTAATACATCATCATCCCAAACGGCGGTATTCCCCGAAGTTTGATAGGCCACATGCACATCATGCCCCTGATCAACCAGGCGGATAAAAGTACCGCCCATAGAGATCACATCATCATCCGGGTGCGGAGAAAAAATGATCGACCGTTTTTTGGCAGGCAAAGCCCGCTCCGGACGCTGCGAATCATCTGCATCCGGCTTACCACCCGGCCATCCGGTAATGGTATGTTGGATCTGGTTAAAAATATCAATATTGATGTTGTATACCGGACCCTGCTCCACAGCCAGCTGCGCCATGCCGTGGTTATTGTAATCCTCTTCAGTGAGTTTCAATACCGGCTTACCAATGGTATCAGCCAGCCAGATCACGGCTTTCTTCTTTAATACATTATCTTCCCATGAACAATCTTTCACCAACCAAGGCGTATCAAAACGGGTCAGCTCCGAAGCAGCAGCTTCATCCAGTACAAATTCTACATGGTCAGACAATTGCAGGTAAGTAGCCGGTACCTCGCCCGATATTTCACCTTCCACCGCTTTTTTGATGATGGGTGCTTTTTTCTTGCTCCAGGCCATCAGGATAATCTCGCGGGCTTTAAAAATAGTACCGATCCCCATGGTGATGGCTTTGGTAGGCACATTGGCTTTACCACCGAAATCACGGGCAGCATCACTGCGGGTCAGGTCGTCCAGGGTTACCAGACGGGTACCCGAGTTAGGAGCCGAACCCGGCTCGTTAAAACCGATGTGGCCGGTACGACCAATACCCAGGATCTGGAGATCAAGGCCACCGAGTTCTTCGATCTGGCGCTCATAGTTTAAACAGAAAGCCACCACATCATCTTTATCCAGCGTGCCATCGGGGATATGTACATTGGCCTTATCAATATCTACATGGCTGAAAAGGTTCTCATACATGAAAGTAACGTAGCTTTGAGCCGCGTCGGGTTTCATGGGAAAATACTCATCGAGATTGAAAGTGATCACGTCACGGAAAGACAAACCATCTTCCTGGTGTAAACGAATCAGTTCGGCATACACGCGGATGGGGGTAACACCGGTAGCCAAACCGAGTACGGTTTTTTTACCCTTGCTTTGTTTATCACGGATCAGTGCTGCAATACGAGCCGCCACCGCTACCGAGGCCTCTTGCTGGTTACCATAAACGCTTACCGGCAGCTTCTCGTACCGGGTCTCTTCCAATAAATTTAATCGGGCCATGTATCAATATTAATAAGTTTATATGCTTGTTTCAAAACAAATATATCAGATATTTAGGTAGTGCGGCTATTAATTTAACGTAAAACCTCTCCTCTTGGAGAGGACTTTGATTCGCAAACGTTTGCGTTAAGCCCCTCTCCTTTGGAGATGAGTTAGGATAAAGTCTCTTATTCATTTAACTTTTGCAAAGTCACGCAGCAAATTGTAATTTAAAGCCATGTTACCGTTTAATCAAAATCTGCAGCAGCTGTTCACTATCGCCCAAAAAACAAGAAAAATTGGTATCGGTCTTATGTCAGGTACCTCATTGGATGGATTGGACATTGCCTTATGCAGTTTTACCAGCAGCGGTTTGCAACCACAATTCAAGCTGCTGCAGTTTATTACCATACCATATCCCCAAAGTTTTAAAGATGAGGTGCAGCAGGTTTTTGCCCGCAAAACAGCCGATCTGGAGCAGGTAACTTTACTGAACGCTTTTATAGGCAACTATCATGGCGAACTGGTTTTAGAAGCCCTGGCTGGTTGGGGTATAGATGCCGCCTCAGTTGATTTTATAGCCAGTCATGGGCAAACTATTTACCATGCGCCACAACGGCTGCATCACCGCGGCAATTACCCTAATGCTACCCTGCAAATTGGCGATGGCGACCACTTGGCGGTAAAAACCGGGATACTAACCATCAGCGATTTCAGGCAGAAACATATTGCTGCCGGTGGCGAAGGCGCTCCCCTGGCTCTATATGGCGATGTGCTGCTGGGCAGTAAGTCTGGAGAAAATCGTATACTGTTAAATATCGGAGGGATTGCCAACCTCACCTATCTCCCTGCTGATGGCGATGCCAGTGAAATCTTGTGCACAGATATTGGTCCCGGAAATACGCTGATCGATGCAGCATGCCGTAAATTTTTTAATATGGCGTACGACAAAGATTCGGCTATTGCAGATAGCGGTAAAGTAAACGAGGACCTGCTGAGTGCATTGCTCAATCACGCTTTTTTTGAAGAAGAGGCTCCAAAAACTACAGGTCCGGAGTTATTCGGTTTGCCCTATGTAGAGCAGGCACAGTTACGAACAGGCACAGAACACATTAAAAACGAAGACCTGGTAAGTACCTTAAGCATGTTTACTGCGGTAGCCATTGAACATTTTATCCGCACAAACATCTTGGCCCATGATCTGCATGTATTTATAAGCGGAGGCGGTGCCAGGAACCCCTTTGTCGTTAATCATTTAAAACAGGCATTAGCAGACGCTTACATTGCTGATACTGGCAGCCTGGGGATTGATCCGGATGCTAAAGAAGCTATCCTATTTGCCCTGCTGGGCAACGAGGCCCTGTGCGGCGAGCCTATGACTATCGGCAATAACCCCGCGGTGCTGATGGGTAAGTTTAGTTTTGGGCATTAAGAACTTTACAAAAACAAAACATCTTATTCCTTACTTTAGAATAATATGCTGCCTTTATTAATTGCCGAACAAATACGCCAGGCTGATGCCTATACTATAGCCCATGAGCCCATCTCATCCGTCGATCTGATGGAACGAGCTTCCAAAGCATTTGTGGGCTGGTTCATCAATCATTTTCCGGATAAAAAACAAGCCATCAGTTTTTACTGTGGCACGGGCAATAATGGTGGCGACGGATTAGCTATTGCGCGTATACTCCATCAGCATCAGTATAAAGAACTAACCGTAAGGATAGTGCGTTTCAGCGACAAAACTTCTGCAGATTTTGATATAAACCTGGAGCGTTTAAAACAAATTGACATTCCGGTAAGTGAAATAAATAAAGGCGACGATCTTCCGGATGAAAACAGTTCCATCATTATCGACGCACTTTTAGGCAGCGGCCTGAACAAACCACTTACCGGCGACTATGAGCGATTGGTTAAACACATCAATGCTTTAAACAAAACGGTTGTAGCGGTTGATGTACCTACCGGGCTTTTCTGCGACGGAGAAATACAGCCGGATACTATAGCTATTGAAGCCGACCTGGTGATCACCTTTCAGCAACCCCGGATCAATTTTTTACTGCCGGAATCGGCACCTTACATCCATTGCTGGGAAGCGGTAAACATTGGTATCGACGAAAAATATGTACAATCCCTAAACTCGGTTTACCAGTTTATGGAGGAAAAGGATATAAAGGCCTGGCTGAAGCCGAGGAAGCGTTTTAGTAACAAGGGGACCTATGGGCATGCTCTGCTTATTGCCGGGCAGGCCAAAACCATGGGTGCGGCTCTATTAAGCTCTTCGGCGGCAGTTCATGCCGGGGCAGGACTTACAACTGTCTGTGTGCCTGAAAGCGGCCTGATTGCCCTGAACAGCTATCTGCCCGAGATTATGGCCATTGTGCGTAAGGAAAATAAATTGCCTGAAATAGAATGGGATAAATTTAGTTCGATAGCTATAGGCCCGGGTTTGGGTAAAGATGAGGATGCTTTTAAATTGTTATCAGCATTGATCAAAAACTATAAAAAGCCCATCGTGATTGATGCCGACGCGCTTAACTTGTTGGCTGAACATCCTGAATTATTGAAAAAATTGCCAGAAGGCAGTGTGTTAACACCTCACATGAAAGAGTTTGACCGCTTATTTGGAGAGCACAAAAACTGGTGGCAAAGGCTGCAAACTGGTATAGAGCAATCCAAAAAACTAAATATCTATATCGTTTTAAAAAATGATTATACTATAACCTTATCGCCCGAGGGCCAGGCTTACTTTAACTCATCGGGTAATGCGGCTATGGCGTCCGGAGGTATGGGCGATGTGCTGACCGGGATTATTGCGGCGCTGCTCGCTCAGAAGTATACAGCTTTGCAAGCCTGTCTTATCGGTATTTATATACATGGCAAAGCGGGTGATGAATTGGCTTTGCCCAATAGATTAAATGTGGCGTTGCCTGGTAAGCTAATCGTGCAACTACCGGCTACCATGGCCAAATTAATGGCATAAAAAAAACGGTCGCAAGTATTTATACAACCGTTTTTGATTAACTATTAACTGATCTTATAAAGAACTAAATACTCATATTTATGGTGTTAGATTTATGATATTTATTAGGTTTTATCGATCTAACTATACATAAGACGCACCAACTACCCTAATAGTTACAAAAAAACAAATATTTTGTCTGGATTCTGGTTAAATAATTGTTAAATAACATGATAAGGTACGGCTTTGTTTGCAAAAATAACCCAAAATGGCATTAATTGGTATGTAAACTATGTTAAAATTTGTTAAAACTATCAGGAATAGAGGATTGCCTCCAGAAGTGGAAGTATGATAAAAGTAATAAAATAGGGGGATAACCTGGATTAGAATTTACCCAAAACTACCATTTGATCCATGGTTGGGTTAACGCTGCCGCCTTTTGGTTCAAGGGTTACTGCAAAAGCATCAGCAAGCGCTATGGACTTCATCTCTTTCATATCAGTAGAGTCGGTCTTGGCATCAAAAACACCCAGGTCAACTGGTTTACCGCCAACTAATGCCCAAAGCTGGTATTGGTGGTCTTTATCGTTCTCGGGCAGTTTAACATTACCCATATCAATAATTACTTTTTGCTTAGCAGGGCTAAATGCCAGCGTTACAACCGATGCCGGTGTTTTAGCTGTTCCCTGTAATTTTAGTAGTTTAAAGGATGGATCGCGGAAAATGGTCAGTTCCCTGTCCATCAGGTTTACCCGGTTGCTGAAATGCTGATTTTGCAATTGCATAGCCACCAACTGGTCGTTAGAGTTCTTTAGGCGCGAGTAAGTATTTACCAAAGCAATGGTACTGGCTACTAATAAGGCCAAACTGGCAGCAAAGGCATATTTATAAAAGTTACTTTCTTTACGGGCAGTTAACTCCACTACCTTGTGGTTAACATGCTGGGGTTTTTCAGGAAAGTTGTTATCATCGGCAAGATTGGTGAGGATGCTGCCCATTACCCGGTCGCGCAGGGCTTCTGACGGTTCAACTGCATTTTCACGAGCATACAGTTCCAGGGAGCGCCCAATTTCATCCAATTCCGCTTTTACGGCAGGATGTTTCTTGGCCATCTCCTCTACCTGCAACTTTTCGTCGGGGGTTACATCCCCCAGAACGTAAAGTTCCAGTATCCCTGTTTCTATATATGCTCTTATATCTTCCACTACTTCAATTAAAATGTTTTCTGAGTTGCTGTATACCCATTCGCAACCGTGTTTTAATGGTACCCAACGGAATGCCTAATTCATCAGCCGCTTCCACATGAGTGTAACCTTTAAAATACACCAGATCGATTATTGATTTTTGTTCAGGCCTTAACGTCTCAACCAAATCTTTAACACCCATCAACTCAGGCTTGTAAACTGTGTTTCTTTGTTCGTCAATGGAATTTACGATATTTTCAATCTCCTGGTTTTTATTCTGATTCTTAAAATCTTTTGATCGGATCTTGTCTATAGCCAAGTTGCGCGCAATATTTACCATCCAGGTAAATAAGCGACCTTTTTCTGTACTATAGCTGGAGAAAGAGTGCCAGATTTTTACAAAAGTTTCCTGTAAAACATCTTCGGCAATGGCAGTGTCGATAACAATACGCGAAATTACGCCGAACAGTGAAGCGGAATACATATCATATAGCGCCTCAATAGCTATTTTCTCATGATTTCTCAATGAAAAAACCAATTGTTCTTCTGTTAGCGATATTTTATGTTTCTTACTCAACGGTGTGAATATATAAAGGAATTATCACATATCAAACAGATGTTTTTCTGCATGATAGGATGAACGTACCAATGGTCCGCTCTCCACGTATTTAAAACCTTTATCTAATCCAAATTGTTTTAACCGGGCAAACTGATCCGGGTGAATCCAGTCAATTACCGGGTGGTGGTTACGTGTTGGCTGTAAGTATTGGCCTAAAGTAAGTATGTGTACACCAGCCGCCAGCAGATCGTCCATAGCCTCTAAAATATCATCTTCGGTTTCGCCTAAACCCAGCATAATGCCCGATTTGGTGCGTAAACCAGCTTCAGATACGTGTTTTAAGGCTTCCAGACTGCGATCGTACTTGGCCTGGATACGAACCTCTTTGGTCAAGCGGCGTACGGTTTCCAGGTTGTGCGATACCACCTCAGGACGGGTTTCCAGCACACGTGCCAGATTATCCCAGTTGCCTCTGAAATCGGGCAGTAAAGTTTCCAGTGTAGTATCCGGACTTTCGCGGCGTATCGCATTGATCGTTTCGGCCCAGATAATGGATCCGCCATCTTTCAGGTCGTCACGGTCAACAGAAGTAATCACACAGTGTTTCACCTGCATTAGTTTTACCGATGTCGCTACGCGGTTAGGCTCATCTACGTCAACGGCTAATGGCCTGCCGGTTGCTACCGCGCAAAACGAGCAGGAGCGTGTGCAAATATTACCCAGTATCATGAAAGTAGCTGTACCGGCTCCCCAGCATTCACCCATATTAGGGCAATTACCACTCTCACAAATGGTATGCAGTTTATGTTCATCAACCAAACTGCGTACATGTGTATATTCTTTTCCAATAGGAAGCTTTACCCTAAGCCAATCGGGCTTGCGTTGGGCTTGTTGGCTAACAGCAGGAATTACCGGCAAATCAATCATGGTACAAATGTAATTAAAAACCAAATAACCCTTTATGGGCTATTGCGCAAGTTTTACGAATAAATTATAATAGGTATGTAGAAACAAGAGGTAAGAATCAGGAAACAAGATAAAATATACCGACTGTCATCCTGAGCTTGTCGAAGCATGGTGGGCAGGCCTCTACGCACGATGCTTCGACAAGCTCAGGATGACAGGCCTTCAATTAATAAAATCCCTGAAATTCTTGGCTAAACTAAAACCGACAGGGCTTCGTCAACTGAGATCTGACCATGTGATTGATCAAGCACGCATTCGCCGTCTTTGATCAACAGCAGTTGTGGCGATTCATGGTGTACCTGGAAAACATCTGCTACTTGTTTTGACAGGTCGCGATAGCTAATCAGGTCAAGGAAATAAAGAGGCATATCTTCGGGAAGATCTTCCCAGTCCAACTCAAAACGTTTTTTTGCCATCATGCTGATGGAACAGCGTGTACTATGTTTAAATATCAAACTGTAGCCCTCGTGCTGCTTAATGCTATTCAATTGATCTGCCGACTCCAACGAAATCCAATTCATAAAGATAATGATATAGTGTGCTGTGCTATAAGTAAAACTAACTTACAAAATAACACAAAAAACTCCCTATAGCTTTAAATGAAAATAAAAAATGACAATTGCCTGTTAACGACCACTTTTAGGATACGAACCATAAGCTGGGCATAGTTTGTTGGAGCATGATGAGACAATGCTGCCAACTGCCAGGGCAATAAACGCTATGTAAATAATTTTTTTCATCGTATTAATTGATACCGTTTTTTACGTTGATTAGCTCTTTAATGTTTCGGCGAGATGGGCCATTTTTATCGCTGTAATAGCGGCTTCATCGCCTTTGTTACCATGTTTACCACCGGCACGGTCAATAGCCTGTTGCTGATTATCGGTGGTTAATACACCAAATATAACAGGTTTTGAATATTTTATGGCAACATTACTTACACCGTTTGCTACGGCATCGCAAATAAAATCAAAATGACGGGTTTCACCCTGTATCACACAGCCCAGGCATATGACTGCGTCCAATCCGCCTTTTTTTAATAACAGATCGGCACCTGACGTAAGCTCGAAGCTGCCTGGTACAGGGTATACTGAAATGTTTTCGGGCAAGGCGCCATTATTTACCAAACTTTGATAGGCACCGTGGTAAAGCGCATTGGTGATTTCGGCATTCCATTCGGCTACCACAATACCAAAGCGGTATGGTTGTGCTGATGGTATCTCGGTATTTGAAAAATCTGATAGGTTTTTAAGCTGTGTAGCCATGATTTTTTGATTTCGGATTTGGGATGTTCGATTTCGGATTTATCTATATTTCGGATATCGGATGTTCGATTTCGGATTTGCTTATAAAAAAAATGTTCGATTCTGGATTTAAAGGCCTTTGCAAGTCAGTAAATCCGAAATCGAACATCCGATATCCGAAATCGAGAATTATTGTTTCGCTTCGGTACGAGCTATATACTCGTCAATATTTTGTGCTTCGGCACTTTCAGGATATTCTGATTTTATCCTTTTGTAAGCCTCAGTGGCCGATTTATTATCTTTTTGCTCTTCGTAAACCAAGCCTAGTTTTTTTAAGTAAAGAGGTGATAAAAATTTGTTCTTCGCTTTATCAACAGCTTTGCTAAATGATGAGGCTGCTTTATCATAATCTTTTAGTTCAACGTAGGCATCACCTGCGCTGCCCAATGCTTCGGCAGCTACCATGCTGTCGTCGCCACGATAGTTGTTCAGGTTATCAAGAGCTTTACGGTATTCGCCTTTGTTTAAATAAGCAGTGCCTAAGTAAAAATAAGCCAGGTTAGCAGCCTTGGTATTGCTGTATTCGGTAATGATTTTTTCAAAACCCGGATAGCTGGCATCACCTTTAATAGCTTTGTCCCAATCTTTTTTAGCCCAAAAATCCTGCGCAACGTGCATTTGGTCGGCAGCGGTTATTTCGCGTGGACCTAAATATAATTTCAGATATAAAAGATAAATAGCAATAAGGGCAATGATAGCCCCACCTATAAATAATAGGCTTTTTTGATTCTCGCGCACGAAATTTCCGCTTTGCCCTAAATTACTTTCTGGTGCTGTAACTTTGGTATTCGCCTGGGTTTTTGACATTGTTGTTCTAAAATTAAGTGTGCAAAGTTACAGTTTTCAAAATTTCTGGCAATAGCTTTTGTATTAAATCTTTAAATAGAAGTTCATTAGGGTTATTATACAAAAGTTTATTGGGTAGAGAGGACGAATTGAGATGGATTTTATCTGAATCATGATTAGTAGCATATATGATTCTCCTGATTTTTGCTGTAATCTTTATGATCCTGAAATCAGGTAAATCACGGGTCAGATAAAATAACCTTACTCTGCATCAATTACAAAAAGATAAGATACATTTACTGTACAATAGCCATGGAGAAATTACCTTTTGATACCACAAATCTTGATGCCGATGACATGCAGGCACTTGAGGCCAGCTATGAAACAGTTAAAAAAAGCTTCAAAGTTGGCCTTGCCAATGATGATGTTATGAAGCTAAAAGAATTTGATGTATTTAGTAATTATCCTAATGCAACCATCGGGGGGACTTTGTTAATTAATCACCCTGAAAGCGGCTGCTATCTCACTTACGTAAAAACTCATACAGTTATAAAAACCGGGCAGGGACCGGGTGCTGGTATCAGTTATTACAAATGTCAGCTATGGGCATCAGCAACATTACGCAATGATTTTGGGCGGGTAATCATCAGAAGGGAAACACTTGTTGACAAAATCCTGAACCTGGTACATCCCGTAGAGTTACATTTTAAAGATGATCCAACTTTTAGCAGCCGGTTTTACGTGGTTGCCAATGACCCGGAAAAAGCCACCCTGGCTATGACCAGTAATTTTAGAGCCGCTATCATGAATATCCAATTGGATGATTTTATTATAGAGATAGTGAACAGCACGTTAATTATAGGCAATATTCAATTAATTACCCCAGAGCAAGCGGTTTACCTGGCAGATTTTGCAAGTAAACTATCAGTCATCAAGTAATGTTGTTTCGTTTGTGGTGAAAAAGGGGAAATCACGTAAATCATGGTTCAGATAAACCAATGATACGAGTGAACTAATGAACTAATTCCCTAACTTTGCCTCCCCGTTATGTATTTGCAGCAACTGTCAGTTATCAATTTTAAAAATTACCAGGAGGCCGAGCTTGTGTTTAGTGCGGGGGTGAATGCCTTTACCGGTAATAATGGTGCCGGCAAAACCAATCTGCTGGATGCCATTCACTACCTGTCGTTGTGCAAAAGCTATTTTAACCCGATAGATAGCCAGCAAATAAAGCAGGACGAGGATTTTTTTATCATCACGGGTGTTTTTAATAAAAACCAGCAAACGGAAGCGGTAGCCTGCTCGGTGAAGCGTAACCAGAAAAAACAATTTAAACGCAACAAAAAGGACTATCCGCGCCTGGCCGACCATATTGGGTTGCTGCCATTGGTGATGATATCACCCTATGATACCAGTATTATTACCGAAGGGAGTGAGGAACGCCGTAAGTTTGTTGATAATGTGATATCACAAACCGATAACCATTACCTGGACGAGTTGATTACTTACAACAAGGTACTGGCGAATCGCAATGCACTGTTAAAACTCATTGCCGATACGGGTCGTTATGACCCCAGTTTGCTGGAGGTATTGGATGAGCAATTGGCCGGTTCCGGCAACCGTATATTTGAAAGGCGCAAAGCTTTTATGGAAAGCTTTACCGCTATTTTTAACAGTCATTACCGTTTTTTGAGTGATGGAGCCGAACGTGTAGAGCTGATTTACGAATCACAATTGCTGCAGGATGATTTTGCTGCTTTGTTAAAAAAGAATGTAGAGCGCGACCGGGCACTGGAGCGCACTACAGTGGGTATACATAAGGATGACCTGCAATTTGGGATCCATGGTATGTCTATGAAAAAATTTGGATCGCAGGGACAGCAAAAATCGTTTTTGATAGCGCTGAAGCTGGCACAGTATACCTTTTTATATCAGCAAAAAGGATTTAAACCCTTGCTGCTGCTGGATGATATTTTTGATAAGCTGGATGATGAACGCGTTACCAAGCTAATGAAAATGGTATCGAATAATGATTTTGGGCAAGTGTTTATCACCGATACCAGTGTAAACCGGGTGCAGGATATTTTTCAGAAGATAAATGTCGACATAAAACTATTTAAAGTAACAGGAGGGGTAATTGATGCGTAAAGCAAATGACAAATCGTTAAAAGATGCTATTGACCAAATGCTGAACGTTTATAAAATTAAACGCCGCTTTGATGAAACCGCTGTAGTAGCTGCCTGGCCCGAATTGGTAGGCAAACCTGTAGCCAACCGTACTAAAGAGTTATTCATTCGCGATAAAAAATTATTTTTACGTATAGAATCGTCGGTGATCAAAAACGAGCTCATGATGATGCGCGCCCAGATTATGGATAAGATCAACGAGAAAGCAAACGGGATATTGGTTGAAGAAGTTATTTTCCTTTAGAAAAACGGAGCCGATGCCTTACGCTGATATCATCACTGATCATGGAGTAAGCAAAGATGAATATACCCGGAATAATAAAAGCCAGCTGAACTTCGGGGTGGGCTTTATATAGCAGAATGGAAGCTGCTGCCAGGCACACAACGATTAACAGGTATATGATACATTTCAGAAATAGTTTCATGATCTATAGCTTTAAAAATTACCAGGTTTATTAATTCAGGGTAAAATAAATACAAATGAAACATTAACCCTGTAAGGTAAATCTACAAAACATATACCAAAACTGAACAAAAAAATAACATTTACCGGTGTAATTAACTGAATTACACCGGTAAGTTACCTAAGGGTTAAAATCTTTCGAAAGCCGAAAAGAAGAAGTTGCCTTCTATGTCGGCATTCTCGTCAGAATCAGATCCGTGAACTGCATTTGCATCAATTGATTTGGCAAATAAGTTACGGATAGTACCTTCTTCTGCCTTAGCCGGATCGGTAGCACCTATCAGTTTACGGAAATCTTCAATCGCGTTGTCTTTCTCCAATATCGCTGCTACAATAGGGCCAGAAGACATGAAGCTAACCAAATCCTTATAAAAAGGACGTTCTTTGTGAACTTCATAAAACTGACCTGCTTTTTCGGGACTTAATGAAGTGTATTTAAGCGCTACGATCTTGAATCCACTCTTCGTGATCTTGTCTATAATCGCACCAATGTGACCGTTTGCTACCGCATCTGGCTTTATCATGGTAAAAGTTCTGTTGGTTTTCATTGAAATGGTTTGTTTTTTAATGGTAATGAAGCTATCACTCGTTTTGATTTGAGTTGTAACTCATGATGGTTTCATTATTGCTTTTTAAAATTGCCGCAAAAATAGTTTTTTACATCTGTAACATAAAGCGTTTTGAATTAAATTAGATGGTTTGTATTTAATTTATTTATTTAGCTTTGCAACTCTTTTTTAAAATTGATGTTAGATTTAGCCTCGCTTAAAGAACTTTTAGCACAGCCTCAAAAAATAGTAATCACTACCCATCATAAACCTGATGGTGATGCGATGGGCTCGTCCTTAGGGTTATATAATTATCTGATACAGCAGGGCCATCATGCCAAGGTGATCACTCCTACAGATTATCCTGATTTTTTGAGCTGGATGCCTGGTAACGAAGAGGTTATTATTTATACCGAACAGCAAGAACGGTCGGCAGCGCTCATTGCTGATGCCGATATCGTTTTCTGTCTTGATTTTAACGCGTTAGGCAGGATCAATCAAATGGGTGAGCTGGTTGGTGCAAGCAGCGCTTACAAGATCATGATCGATCATCACCTGGAGCCCGAAGATTTTGATGATTACCGGCACTGGAATATCAACGCCTGCGCTACTGCCCAGCTTATTTATGATTTTATTGTAAATGAACTGCATCATCCCGAATTAGTTAATAAGGATGTAGCTACCTGCCTGTATACCGGCATCATGACCGATTCGGCATCATTTCGCTTACCTAATACCACCTCCACCGTACACCGTATAGTTGCCGACCTGATTGATGCAGGCGCGGTTAACTGGCGTATACATGAGCTGGTTTACAATAGCGCATCTGAGGGTAGATTAAGATTTTTAGGGCATTGCCTGGCTAATTGCCTTGAAGTATTACCTGAATATAATACCGCTATTATTGCGGTAAACAAAGCCGACCTGGAAAAATACGATGTAGATACCGGCGATACGGAGGGCATTGTGAATTATGCTTTATCCATGGGCAACATACGCCTGGCGGCATTTATTGTTGAACGCCGCGACAAGGTAAAACTTTCGCTGCGCTCCAAAGGAGAGTTTCCGGCTAATGAGATCGTTAAAAAATACTTTAGTGGTGGCGGTCACCGTAATGCGGCCGGCGGTCATTCTGAAGACAGCCTTGAGCAGGTTATACAACAGTTTAAACTAATATTACCAGAATATAAAAAACTATTAATACAGTAAAACAGTAAAAATGAAAAGAAAATTGATGTTCTTGTCTCTTGCGGCTATAGGTTTAGCAAGTTGCAACGGTGGATTTAAGCAGGGCGATGGTGGCTTGCTTTATAATATTCACACTTCTAAAGGTGGTGCCAAAATTAAAGAAGGCGATTTTATAAGCCTTAACATGGTGGTAAAAACCGATGGCGACTCTGTGCTGAACAGTACTTATGAAAGCGGCCAGCCTACAAGAATGGCTATGCCAAAACCACAAGCCAAAGGGGATGTGGTTGCGGGTATTGGTTTACTGGGTGAAGGTGACAGTGCTACTTTTAAAATAGCGTCTGACTCGATATTTAAAGGTGGTCAGCAACGTCCTCCAGGCTTTAAAAGCAAATACCTGGTATTTGTAGTTAAGGTTGAAAAAGTAATAGCTAAAGGTAACTTGAATGAGCAGGTGTTCCGTGGCCGTGTAATGGATTATATCAAATCACAAGGCGACGCTTTAAAAGCACAGGAACCAGCTAAAATCAAAAAATATATTGATGACAATCACTTGAAACTTGAAAAAACAGCTTCAGGATTGCAGTATGTGATTACCACTCCCGGCACAGGTGCAAAACCTGCAGTTGGCGACACCGCAGTAGTAAATTACACCGGTAAAATGGTTAGCGGTAAAGTATTTGATACCAGCATTAAAGCAGAAGCTACCAAAGCAAAAATACCGGTTGATCCTATGCGTCAGTTTGCGCCTATCCGTATCCCTGTTGGCCAGGGTAAAGTAATACCAGGTTGGGACGAAGGCTTGCAATTGTTAAACAAAGGTGCTAAAGCGATATTCATCATCCCATCTGACATTGCTTATAAAGATCAGGGAATTGGCCCAATTGGCCCAT
Organism: Mucilaginibacter lappiensis; assembly: GCF_900155965.1. Taxonomy (GTDB): domain Bacteria; phylum Bacteroidota; class Bacteroidia; order Sphingobacteriales; family Sphingobacteriaceae; genus Mucilaginibacter; species Mucilaginibacter lappiensis. Next base: position 171,187 of record NZ_FTMG01000013.1, on the reverse strand, counting down.
ACTCTCCATTGGTTTTTGAAATGGAAATGGTTGATGTGGTTAAACCAAACCCTAACGCTCCAAAACCGGTTGTGCCGCAATTAACGCCGCCACCAGCTAAATAATTAAAAGAAATTGAACACAGCCTTTTTGCCTACGGGCAGAAAGGCTTTTTTTTGTTAATATGAAACGTACTATTTATTTCACCTTGGCCCTGATTACCTTATTTACCATCAGTGTAAAAGCCCAGCAAGCAACCGATCTGAAAAAGACCGCCAACGGCGCTTTGTATAAAATATTTACCAATAATACCGGCCCCAAAGCAAAACAGAACGATGTAATCACTTTTAACTTTACCCAAACTACGGATAAAGATTCCCTATTGTTCAGCACCTACAAATCCGGTAAACCGGTACAGGCACAAGTACAGGCCTCACAAAACGTAGGCGATCTGATGGAAGTGTTCCCTTTGCTGACTGTTAAAGACAGCGCCCTGGTTAAAGTACCTACCGACTCTGTTTTTAAAGGACATGAAGAGGCCCGTCCTCCATTTTTTCCGAAGGGCAGTTATTTAACCTTTGTTATCAAAATAGAAAAGATTCAGTCGTTAAACGAGGCTATTGAGGAGCATAATGCCGAAGGTCAGAAACTAAAGGATAAAGAATTGACCGAAGCTGCAAAGTATTTGGCCGACAATAAGATAAATGCGATATCAACCGGATCTGGATTAAGATATTTAATTACCAAGCCATCAATAAAACGCAAGCCATTGGCCGGCGATACCGTATTGGTAAATTATACTGGTCGTATATTGAACGGTAAAGTTTTTGATTCCAGCGTCGCTTCAGAAGCTAAAAGCGCAGGTTTAGATCAGCCTGGTCGTGAATATAAGCCGATAAGTGTAGTACTTGGTCAGCAGCAGGTGATACCCGGCTGGGACGAAGGTTTGTTACTACTGAACGAAGGTTCAAAAGCTAAACTGATCATCCCATCGAGCCTGGCTTATGGCGATAAAGGTGCTGGTCAGGATATACCGCCGTACTGTACGCTGATATTTGATGTGGAACTGGTGCAAGTTAAACCAGGTAAACACGCCCCTGCTAAAGCGGGTGTAGTTAGTCCCGCTAAGAAACGGGTTTATAAAAAGCCGCTCACTAAAAAAACAAATTAGCATAAAAGCCTTCTGCCAAAAACCAGAAGGCTTTTTTATTTTTGCACTATGGTACTAACCGACACACATACCCACCTATACTACGAAACCATTGCCGATAAGCGCAAGGCGCTCATAGAACGCTGCCTGGACAACAACATCAGCCGGCTATTTTTGCCTAATGTTGATAGAGAATCCGTGCCTTTGGTGTTTGACCTGGTGCAGGCTTATCCCGACCAATGTTTCGCGATGCTGGGTTTACACCCCTGCTCGGTAAAAGAGAATTGGCAGCAGGAACTGAAAGATATTCGCGATGCGCATCAGCAGCAAAAAATTGTAGCCATAGGCGAGATCGGTATCGACTTATATTGGGATAAAACCACATTAAATGAGCAGATAGAGGCCTTTCGCCAACAGATCAATTGGGCAAAAAGTTTAAAACTGCCCATTGTTATTCACTGTCGTGATGCCTTTAATGAAGTATACGAGGTACTACTACAAGAACAGGACGAGAACCTGCGCGGTGTGTTCCATTGCTTTACCGGTACGCTGGATCAGGCCCAAAAAGTAACGGATCTGGGCTTTTACCTGGGTATAGGCGGGGTGGTTACCTACAAAAATTCGGGTTTAGATAAAGTTGTAGCCGAAATTGACCTAAAACATATAGTTTTAGAAACAGATTCTCCGTACCTTACGCCCGTTCCGTTCCGCGGCAAGCCTAATGAAAGTTCGTACCTGATCTACATTGCACAAAAAGTGGCGGAGCTGCACCAAATAGATTTGGATACGGCGGCTGATATAACTACCGAAAATTCAAAAAAGCTGTTTGGTATTTAACAACATTTATTTATTGAATTTATACAGCATACAACCTATTTCATGAGCCAGATACTGATCATCTATACCGGAGGGACAATTGGAATGATGACCGATCCTGTGACCAAAGTTTTAAAACCTATCGACTTTGAGCATATCATGGATAATGTTCCGGAACTTGAAAAATTAAATTGTAAAATTAAGGTTCATTCTTTTGATGAGATTATTGACTCGTCAAATATGAATCCGGCTATCTGGAGCGAGCTGGCCGGTATTATCCTGTCAAACTATCATGATAACGATGGCTTTGTAATATTGCACGGCTCCGATACCATGGCTTATACCGCATCGGCCTTAAGCTTTATGCTGGAGAACCTGGGCAAACCTATCATATTTACCGGCTCGCAGCTGCCCATAAGCGCCATACGTACCGATGCCAAGGAAAACCTGATGACGGCTATTGAAATTGCCAAATCAAAAAAAGGCGATCGTGCACGTGTACCTGAAGTTTGTATCTATTTTGATTATAAACTGTTCCGTGGTAACCGGGCATTTAAATATAACTCTTCCAAATTCGAAGCATTCCGTTCGCCTAATTATCCTATACTGGCCGAGTCTGGTGTCCACCTGCGTTTTAGCGCCAATGATATCAGGCATCCGCAGGAGGGTACAGAGCTTATTATCCACAACAACCTGGTGAGTGATGTGGCTGTATTAAAATTGTATCCGGGCATTGGTACCAAGGTAGTGGAAACCATCCTAAACTCTGATGTGAGGGGCATTGTAATGGAAACATTTGGTGCGGGCAATACAACTACAGATAGCTGGTTTATTGATTTGCTGAAAGGCGCTATTGACAACGGTAAGGTTATCGTGGATATTTCGCAATGCAAAGTAGGTACGGTTGAACTGGGCAGGTACGATACCAGCCGTCAGTTAAAAGATATCGGCGTGGCTAATGGCTACGATATGACCTTTGAATCGGCCGTAACCAAAATGATGTATCTGCTGGGGATGTTTGATGATCCGGCTCAGGTGAAATATTATATGGAATTTGATTTAAGGGGTGAGATCACGGTATCGTGAGTTTTGAGTGATCTGTTCTTAAAACTCCATCATTTATAAAAAATATGTCATTGCGAGCGTAGCTTGGCAATCTCCTCGCTTGTATATTGAACGCGATTAGATTGCTTCGTCGTTCCTCCTCGCAATGACATGTGAGTCAGATCCTTCGCTTCACTCAGGATGACAACATTGTTTTATACCTATCCCCTCAAAATATCCTTTGATTGATAACCGCCATAAAACCATCCTTAAATTTTTCGCTTACGGGGATGTGTTTGTCGCCAATGTAGATGTGGTTATCCTGGATCTTATTGAGCTGTTTGGTATTGACGATATAGGAATTGTGTACCCGTACGAACGGTACAGTAAGCTGCTCCTCAATATCCTTTAAGCGGCGATAAATCAACAGCTGATCGGTATGGGTAACTACCCGCACATATTCTTTTTCGCCCTCAAAGTACAGGATATGTTCCAGCAGGATCTTGCGCAGTACCTTGCCCGATTTTACAAAAAAGTACTCCTGGTCTGATGATTGTACAGGCATTGCGACCGCTGCCGGGGTCTTGCCAAAGTAAAACTCTATTTTTTGCTGTGCCGCCAGGAAACGTTTTAGGGTAATTGGTTTCAGCAGATAGTCGATAGTTTTAAAAGTATAGCTCTCGGCAGCAAATTCAGAGTAGGCGGTAGTAAAAACAATTTTTGTATCGGATGGTAATAGACCGGCAAGCTCCATCCCGCTCAGGTGGGGCATGTTAATGTCTAAAAAAATAAAATCAACCTTATGCTTATTCTCCTTTAAAAAAGCGAGTGCTTCCAGGCCGTTGTAGCATTTGGTTAAAAGCTGCCATTGCGTAGTTTGGCCTATCAGCATTTCCAGCAGTTTTACCGCATTGGGCTCATCGTCAATAATAATACAACTTAAATTCACGCTAATGGGATCTTTAAAAAAGCGGTAAATGATTGTTCGTTTTTATGAGTATCCAGTTCAAAATTGTTTTGATAAAGCAAGGTAAGTCTTTTGCGCAAATTAGTGATACCAAAACCACTGCTGCCATTTTGTTTTGGCCTGTCATAGATGCGGTTAACCGTTTCAAACATCAGGTAATTATCCTCCTGAACCAGTGAAATCTTGACACAATTATCCAGACTTGATTTATCGATGCCATGCTTAAAAATATTCTCCACAAAAGTCATCAGCAGCATGGGTGGGATACGAAGGTCGGGGTTAAATTGTTTTGTGAAAGTGAGTTGCACTTCATGACGAATGCGGATCTTTTCCAGCTCCAGGTAATTCTCCAAAAATTTAACTTCGGTATTAATGGGTACCTCATCCATGGGACTTTCATCCAAAAAATAGCGCATAATGTCTGAGAGGCGCTCTATCAGGGCCGCTGTTCTGGGTGCTTCGCGATAGGCTTCGTAATAAATATTGTTAAGGGTATTGAACAAAAAATGCGGCTGTACCTGCGATTTGAGCAGGTTGAGCTCGGCCTGGCTTTTTTGCACCATGATCTCCTCCGTTTGCTGTTTTAATTTAAAGTAAGCGATAGCAATGCGGAATATAAAGCTCAGCGCGAATATCAACCCTCCACCCAAAACAAATTTTAATAGGTTTAAGAGTGTTATAGGTTCGGCCTGTCCGGGCTTGGCAAAATAGGTATTATAAACAATGGTGCTCACATAACCCCGGCCTACCCCTGTAAACAACAACAACAGCAGCGCCAGTAACCCGTACAAAATATATCTGCGGGTTTCATAAAAACGAGGGTACAAAAAACGGATGTTGCCGTATATGATCATAACATAATATACCACATACAGGTTGGTGTAGAAAATCCCTTCTTTAAGGCCATCCATAGACGTAAAGGACAGGAAGAGGATAATATATACAAAAATCCAAACCAGCCATTGGAGTTGGGTAATAGTAGCCTTACCCTTAAACACTTGCATCATGTCTAAAATTACAAAGGTTTTCTGGTGTTTTGGTCTTTTTTCAATGCTTATGGCGGTTTATTCAATCGGACGGGCTTTGGCTTCAACTAAAGGTTTGTACCTGCTTGGTTGAAAGTATAGCCAGCGTGGTTAAAAATAGGGCGATAGTAATTGAATTGATTTTTGGTGACGATTGATAAACTACAGTTTTGATCATTCATAGTAAATAACAATTAACTATCATGAGAACTGACTGCTCCATCTTTAAATTTATTATCGCCACATTGGCCTTGCTATGGGCGTTAATGGGTAATTTGAAACCGGTGTGGGCACAAGCAGATACCATACGCCTGCAGGATAAACGACTCATGACACAGGTGCTGCAAACAGGCAACCGCCAATACCTGGTGTATTTTCAGATGCTGAAGAATAAAAAGAATTTACGTTTCTGGTACTGGATACGTAATACCTCCATCGAAAACCGAAACGACGAAAAGGTATTTACCATAAACCAGCATTGGTTTGGCAGCGATACGCTTGCATACCGGTCTGTATATTCGGTTAACAGAACTGCTGATTTTGCACCGCTTTACCATGCCGAAACCATTAACGGTAAAATAAAAGCATATAACTGGGGCGCAGATAAAATTACCGGAGCCGATAGTGTAAAGGATAATACCGCTAAAGATTTTTCGCTGGCGTTTAAGCGACCCAATTTTAATTGGAACCTGGATATCGAAACTTTTGAGATGCTGCCGTTGGCCGCGGGTAAAACCTTTGCCATTAATTTTTATGATGCAGGTTTAGATCCACCTGCTTATGTGACCTATAAAGTGACAGGCAGCGAGGTAATAGCCACTACGAATAACGACAAGGTAGATTGCTGGAAGCTCTTTACCGAAAGCGAATATCAGGGTAAGCATTATACCGAAACCTACTGGATAAGCAAAAAAGGTCACGAGTTTTTAAAGGAGGAGGATGCTTTTGAAGGTGGCTACCGCTACAAAATTAAACTCCCCCAAATGACTCCCGACCTGATGAAAAGGTTCGTAAAGTAAAATCTTGTGTTATATAAACCACTCGCCATCATTAGGTACATGGCAGCGCTCAGTGAGGTTATGCGCCAATAAGGCTGCTTTAATATCGGCACGGCTTTCGGTACCATGATTGGCGGTTTCCAGGTGTACTACATGAACATTGGCTTTGGGCGCATAGTTACAAACGGTTATGATATCGTTTATATCCATCACAATCGGGTCGCCGGTTATAAAACGGGCAGCACCACCATTGAGTACGACATGAGCAGGATGATACTTGTCCAGCGCATCCTGTACTTCGGTGCACCAAATGGTATCGCCGGTAATATAGATGCTATCGTTCCCATAAGCTATCACATATCCCGAAACAATGCCCATGCGTTCGCCTATTTCGCCTGTCCCATGGTGGCCGCCGGTGCGACTGATGCGGATATCGTCCCAAACTAATTCATCATGAACAGGGATAACGTTTGTAAAACCCGCTTCACGTATCGCTTCGGTATTGGCAGGCTGGCAAAATAGTGTAATATCTTTAGGCAATAGTTCGCGGGCGGTAGCATCCCAATGGTCAAGGTGTAGGTGTGTAAGTAATACGACGTCGGTTTTGGCTATCAGCGTATGCAACTCATCTTCGGTGATAGGCAAATCAACCAGCGGGTTCCTCAAATTATTACGGGTATTTTGAAAAGGGTCATAACTGCCTTTGGGAGCAAGCATAGGGTCGATGAGAATAGTTTTGCCGTTGGCGGATAATATCTGGGTTGCGTTGCGCAATAATTGTAAGTTCATGGTAAAGCATTTAAATTTGATGCTTCAAAGATGATGTTATCATTTGGTAACCTCAAGAAGGTTACTTTTTTGTAACCCGTTCACTATTTGGTAACCATGAATTACAACCAGTTTAAACATTGCGGTCTTAATGTTACCCTCACCATGCTTTCGGGCAAGTGGAAACCCATTATCTTGTACCATTTGTTTCACAATGCCGAAATGCGTTTTACCGAGCTTTGGCGTATTATCCCCAAGGTAGCCAAAAAGGTACTGCTTGATCATCTCAAACAAATGGAAGCCGACGGACTGATCATACGTGAAGAAAAACAGGGGTTCCCACCGGAGGTAAGCTACCGGGTATCCGAAAAAGGCAAGGCCCTGGGTCCCGCACTATCAGCGCTGGAAACCTGGGCCAATGAATATGCTGCCGATGAAGTGGCGGAGTTTAAGAAGACAACTGTGGGGAAGTTGCGGCAACACCTCTCCTAAACGGCGGAGCCCTCATGTAATAATCTTACCTTGTATTTTATTTATTTCAATTTGTTTTTAGCTCCCTCTACTTTGGAGAGGGCTTGGGTGAGGTCTTACCCAAACACCCCCTCAAACGTCTGCCCAATAAAAGCCAGCTCCTCTGCCGAAAGGCTAAAGTCAACCGCTTTGGCGTTATCAATGGCCTGGGCTGCGTTGCGGGCACCTGCCAGTACCACGGTAATGCCGGGCTTCTGGGTTGTCCAGCGTAATACCAATTGCGATAAGCTTGCCTTCTTTTCCTGTGCCAGCGGACGGATAGCTTCTAAAAACAGGTTTACTTTACCTATCGAAAACTGGTTGAAATAACCATTGCGGTGATCATCATCACTTAGCTTAAAATCGGGTTTGTATTTGCCGGTGAGCAGGCCACGCTCCAGCGGACTATAAGCGATAATGCCGATATGGTTTTGCTGGGCATAAGGCACCACATCCTGTTCAATAGCGCGGTTAAGCATGCTGTAAGGTACCTGGTTTGACGCCAGCTGGATGCTTTGCTGCGAGGTTTGCATTTGCTGCAGGCTGTAATTACTTACACCAGCTGCCCTGATCTTGCCTTGCTTGATCAGCAGTTCCAGTGTCTCCATAGTTTCGGCTATGGGGGTGGTGGCATCGGGCCAGTGAATTTGCAGCAGGTCGATGTAGTCGGTACCCAGGCGTTTTAAGCTCGCTTCTACTTCGCGGATAATGCTCTCTTTAGCCGCATATTTATAAACAGGCAGTTTGTTCCCATCATTATCGGCAGCGTCAAAAAAGAACTCGCCTTTGCCCTGATTGCTTTGATCCCATACCAAGCCAAATTTGGTAAGCAGTTGTATTTTACTGCGATCATACCCGGCCACAGCTTTGCCTATTAATTCTTCACTTAAACCAAAGCCATAAAATGGCGCGGTGTCAATAGTGCTAACACCATGGTCGATAGATGCCTGTACGGCTTTGATCGATTCTTGTTCCTCGTTCCCGCCCCACATATTACCGCCAATGGCAAATGCGCCGTAAGTAATGGCCGATAACTGCAGCTTTGTATTTCCTAATTTTCTGTATTCCATTTTTGTGTTGCCGGCAATTATTTTACCGGCTGTGTTTTGTAAATCAAAATATCGCCATCGCGCAGATGGGTGGTGTTGCTAATAAAACGCTGGATGTGTGGCTGGCCGTTGTGCAATTCCAAACCGGCGGCATCGCTCCATTCTTCATGAAAGATGAAGGTGTTCTTATCATCCGCTTGATGCAGATCATATTGCAGGCAGGCGGTTTCTTTGGTAGAATGGCTTACCAGTTCCAGTAAATGGGTTTTTAAAGATTCGGCCTCGCCGGGGATGCTTTTAATTATTGCAGTTAAGTAAATGCTCATGTTGTTGTGTTTGTGGATTGGTGATGAAATTTTCGGTGAGATGATCAATATAAATGGGCAGGTCGCGCTCAATGTCGGCGTTTTTTTCTACATCATGAAAATGCAGACTTTTTAAAGGCGTCATCCCTGTAAAGGCATTCATGCGGTGAAAACCGAACAGCACGCCATCATCTACACTGGTTTCTTTAAAAAATTCATTGGGCAGCGTAAAAGCTTCGCGCGGGGCGTTCCATGATGAGGTTAACATATACTGCCTGCCATGCAGCATACCGCCTGTGCCATAATTGATAGCCGGGTTGGCTGATGAACGGCCATCACTGTGGTAAATGCCTTTGGCGTGGCCTTCGGTAAACACCAGGTCGATATATTGTTTTAGCGCATAGGGCACCTGGAACCACCAGATAGGGATGTGATAGATCACCACATCGGCCCAAACGTATTTTTCAACTTCTTCGGCAGGATCATAGTTATCATTCACATCGGTATATTTTACCTCATAGTCAGGCTGATTGCTGAAAAATTCAACACTGGCATCGCTTATGGTTTTGTTAAACTTTCCACCGGAGTGACCAAATTTTTGTCCTCCGTTTATTACAAATATTTTTTTCATTTTCTTATTTCAATTTTGATGACACAAAATTATGTCGGATTCATCTACTATTAAAATAATTTAAATCATACATTTGTATCAGAATTATAATAGTAAAGATCATGGTAAATTTAGAATGGTACCGAACTTTCAAAGCGATATATGAAACAGGTACGCTTACCGGTGCGGCCGAATCCCTTTATGTATCTCAGCCCGGCGTGAGTTTACACCTGGGCTCGTTAGAGGCGTATGTAGGTTATAAACTGTTTGATCGTACCTCCCGCAAAATGGTTTCGACCGAGCGCGGCAAGATCTTGTATAACTATATCCAGGAAGCACTGCAAAAGCTGGAATTGGCCGAAAAACATTTCCACCGCAGTACCGAAAAGGATACACCCACTATTAGTATAGGGATGTGTTTCGAGACCTTCCAGATCACGCTGGAGCCTTACCTGGCTACGCTGCCTTTTAACGTGATCATTAAGTTTGGCGAATACCCGCAAATGCTGGCCGACCTGGACAATGGCATTCTCGACCTGATCATCACGCCAGAAAAAGGCAGTAATAAAAGCATCGAATACACCCCTTTTTCCAAAGAAACGATTGTGCTGGTTGCCGGAAAAAATATTGACTGTGCCGAATTGGATAAACTGTTGGCACAGGATGATATGATTGGTGCAGAACAATGGCTTACAGCGCAACGCTGGTATGGCACTACCGGCGATATGGAGCACTGGCTCCGTTTTTGGTATAACAACTTTAACCGTAGACCCAACTTTAAACCCAATTTTATTGTGCCGAATTTAAATTCGATAGTACGCTGTCTGAGCAGTGGTACGGGCCTGGCGGTGATCCCCGATTTTTTATGTAAACGGGAGATAGAAGCCGGGGATGTAAAACTGATATGGGAAGGCCGGAAAAAGGTAGAGAATACCCTCTATTTTTCCATGCGCAAGAAAACTATCTATGCCAGGGAAATAGAAAGCATCAAAGAGATTTTTATAAAGGAAATGACGTGAAGCTAATCAGCAGCAGGAGCGGGAGGGTGTGCGACTCCCCTCTTGAGAGGGGGAAGGGGTGTGTTATCTGCGTGAAGAAACACACCCCGCCACCACACTTCCCAACGCTCCCCCTCTCAAGAGGGGATATTAATTGACACTCTTCACCCGCGTACTCATTGCAAACCACAAATGCTGGGAAGACCAAAATGCTATGAAGCCGATTTCGTCCCCTCAGGGTCTCCTGAAAGGGACCCTGAGGTTTCTGTCCTGCGTATAAACTCAGGGTCCTCTGCGAGAGACCCTGAGTGGACAAAAGGTTTATTTTCTATTGAATTTCAAAAATTCATTTATAATATAATCCCTATCTGATTCCGTTATATTCTGTTTACCATTTGGCTGAATATCTATATCAATCCCATTTCGTGTTATAAGCCAACCTATACTACCATTATCTGTTGAAATCGTATAGCTGATATGGTCGTTCTTTGTAACGAATAAAATCTTAGGGTTAAAACTTAATGGTGGGTTAAAAAGTCGCATTACTCAAGTGATTTAATTATAAAGTTAAGCTATATATTCAATAAAAAAGCCCCTTGGTAGGGGCCTGGTGTGATTACTTTAATTTTTGCTTTTTCGTCCCCTCAGGGTCTCCTGAAAGGGACCCTGAGGTTTATGTCCTGACTATAAACTCAGAGTCCTCTGCGAGACCCTGAGTGGACAAAATACCAAAAGACTATAAAGCTGATTAATGTAAACCCAAGTAATCATGGTTTACACTAAAACACCAATAATTGCGCTAAAATTTATTAGTTGATTGATTTTCAATTATATATATAAATGTAAACCATAAAAAGTGTAAACCATGTAAACCCACTTTTTAACAAAATGGGCCACCTTTGCAGTTGCTAGGGTCCTGAGAGAAATGGCGCAAGTAACTCTTTTATGTCATTGCGAGGAACGACGAAGCAATCTCGTAGCTATTCCTATCCATGAGAAACGCGAGGAGATTGCCACGCTGCGCTCGCAATGACATGTTTATACATGGAGGTTACCTCTTCCACGCATTATCAACCATACGCCATATATTCAGCGGGTTGGCATTCTGCAGAGCCAGTGGCAGTTGGCTGTCGGGCCAGTTTTGATAACATACCGGGCGAACCCAACGTTTTACCGCGTTAATACCTACAGCGGTAAAGCGGCTATCGGTAGTAGCAGGCGAAGGGCCGCCATGTACCATACTGGCGCAAACCTCAACCCCGGTAGGTACACCATTAAATAGTATACGACCAGCAATGGATGGTAGTAGATCAATCAACTCCGGATGATCGGTCAGGTCTTTTTCGGTACCCATTATGGTGGTAGTGAGTTGACCCGATACCGATTTTAAAACGGCAATCAGTTCCTGCTCATCGCGGCAGCTAACCAGGAGCGAGTAAGGGCCAAAAACTTCCTCGTGCAGCAGCGGATTCTGCAAAAAGGTTTCGCCGCTTACTTGGGCAATAATGGGCAATGCCTCTATATCATGCGCTGTTGCTTCAGCCTGTTGAACCAGGGTTACGCCATCCTGCTTAAGAGCCGCGGTGCTTTTCTTCTGATAAGCAGTATGGATACCGGCATGCAGCATTTTGGCGGGTTGTACCGCTTTGATGCCGGTGCTTAAATGTTCCAGGAAATCATGCAGGGCCGGGCTGTCTACCGCGAGCATTAAGCCGGGGTTAGTACAAAATTGCCCCATACCTAAGGTAATGGAGCCTGCATATTGCGTGGCTAAGTCGGCCGTGTTTTTTTGCAGGGTGTCCGGTAAAAAGATCACCGGGTTAATACTGCCCATTTCGGAGAAAACAGGTATTGGGTTTTCCCTTTGTGCCGAGTACTCAAACAGGGCTTTGCCGCCCGCGGTTGAGCCGGTAAAACCTACCGCTGCGGTATGCTCGGCCTGTACCAGGGCCTTGCCACTCTCGAACGAGGTGCCATGTACATGCTGAAAAACATGGGCAGGCATATGGCAGGCAGCTATGGCTTTTTTTATAGCGCCATATACCATTTCGGAAGTTTCGGCATGGGCCGGATGGGCTTTTACTACTACCGGACAGCCCGCAGCCAGTGCGCTTGAAGTATCGCCCCCGGCGGTGGAATATGCGAAGGGGAAATTACTGGCTCCAAAAACAACCACCGGCCCCAGGGGGATCAGCATTTTACGCAGATCGGGTTTGGGCAGAGGAGCGCGTTCGGGCTGTGCCGTATCAATGGTGGCCTCTATCCAGCTACCTTCGCGTAGCATGGTGGCAAACATACGCAGCTGCCCCGTAGTGCGGGCGCGTTCGCCGGCGAGGCGTGCGATGGGCAGATTGGTTTCTTCGGATGCTTTTTGCAGCAATACATCGCCCAATGCTTCAATTTCCTGGGCTATGGTATCCAGAAAAATGCTCTTTTCTTCGATGCTTTTTTTTCTGTAGATACCGAACGCAGCGTACGAGCGCTTCATTACCTGGTTTATTTCGTCGACACTCGCTTCTTTGAATGGGTTGGCCATAACAGATGTTTATAATAGATGATAATAACAACGGCTAAAGCCGCAAATATTTTAACAAAGATATTTAAACAAGGTTCAATAAAATTCGCCGAAACTATCCTTTAATGTTATGATTTTGGCTTTTTGCAGAAAAGCGCGAGTTTGTTTGCCCCAGACAATCCGTTATAAGGCAAAACAAGATGTGCCACTAGTACAACTTGCAGTAATTTTTTAAAAAAGATACTGATTATGACCGAATACGTGTTAATTTTACACCTGTAAAAACCATTTAGCTGGTGCCGACGTAATTATAACTCATTGGGTCGGTTAAAGACTTCCACTATAAGCGGTTATAGTTTTTGGAAAGCAAGTGTGTTCCGGGGTAAAACCCGGAGCGCATTTTGTTTTTATCTCACCGGCTAAATTAAAACCGCTGATGCCATAAAATATGCTTACCTTTAAACAATTCCTTTCCTACCACCGAATAAATTCTTAGGCATTGCCATTTTCTGACACGGTGATAATTAAGTTTTAGCTAATAAAACAATACCAACATCAGCGCCAAAATGAGCAATGCAATTGTTTATCTTATTGTTAAGAACAATGTTATTGTATCATGAATTGCTGAGCTGTTGTAAACAAGTAAAGCAAATAAACAATGATAGTAGACAAGCAAGCAATAGAAAAACAAACCCGTATGTATATGTTCGATTTGTTGAATACAGCCAAAGAACACGGCTTTAAAGGAGAAGATAACTGGGAGTTAAGTATGGCTACGGATATTGAACGGATAAAAATTCAAAAAGATTATTATCCAACCATTGCTGCCAGGATATTCCCTGAGATATTATTACAGGTTTTTCACACAATTAAATCAAGACTCAATCAATCAGATTACCAGGAAAATCGTAAAGAAGGAGGGCGTACTGCTTTGAATGAGGAATTAACTTATTTGGTAGCATTTAATCCTAAGCGGCCTCGTACTTAATATAAAGTACTGATACATGAATTTTAAGAAGTAAAGGAAGAAGTAATCTGGAAATTTAATTTGATGAGTCAGGCATCAAATTAAATATAATGATAGTTCAGATATTTACCGCGTACTCTCTACTGTATATACAAAGCTATCTGCCTTGTAGTAACCCAGGTTGTATTCAATTGGTCGTTCGCCCTGGTCAAAAACAAATCTTTTTCTAAACAGTACGGGGCTGCCAACGGCTATCCGCAGTTTCTCGGCAATAGAGGTATTGGCTGATTTTGCGCTGATTTCTTCTTTTGACAAGGTGGCGATAACAGAGTGATCTTGTTCTAACATTTCGTATAGCGGTCTTTTAAAATCTTCATCGCCTGTAAGGCCAACACGGGGATGAAAATAAGACGCAAAATAAACAAATGGCTCATCGGTACGGCCCCTTACCCGTTCCATTTTTAATATTTTGCGATCAGTTTTTATTTCAAAGAATTTGGCAAGCGCTTCATCCGGGAACACCCAGGTAACATGCAGTTCGAAATTTTTAATGGGAATGCCCCTTAATGCCATTTCCTGCGAAAAACTTAACCAGTTGTTTGATTTTGAGCTAACCGCTGCCTGAGCAACCTTGGTGCCAAACCTTTTTTTGCGCACCAGTAGCCCTTCAAAAACCAGTTTGTTGATAGCTTGCCTTAGAGTGGTACGTGATATAGCCAGTTTTTTGGCAAGATCAACCTCATTGGGCAAAAGTTTGCCTTCCTGGTACTCTTCCTCTGCTATCAACGTTCTTAATAGGGCTTCGGCCTGTACGTGTAAAGGAATAGGGCTTTTATGATCTATAACGTATTTCATTTATTAATGTGAATTACAATAATAACCATTTTATTCAATAAGTTTATTTGTTGCTACATAAAGACGTGCCGAAATAGTTTTTAGTATTTGATGATTAGTGTTTTTAAGTACAAAAATAAATTAATTAGAAATTACTTGTATCATGAATTTATTTATATGTTTGTACATAATAAATAATAAGCCAATTAATTATGAATATTTATTTATAGAAATATCCTGCAGGACTTTTATCTGCATAAATAAATATGTACATACATTATTACAAATAAATGAACTCCAATCTAACCTCTGAATTGAACAAAACCAGCTACGAACAGTTTCGAAAAACTTCGCAGTTTTTAATGCCTGTAAGATTAAATAATAATATAGAACAAGATGGATATAATATTTACCCAGTATGTTCATTAGGAGGAGGAAAGATTCTTAACGGATATCATTCATTGGCTCAATACATCATCGAAAAAAAAACGGTGATCATTGATGGCTACGCCGGGGTTTTGTGGAATGTAATCAAGGAATCACTGAATGAGTGTTTTATAGCAGATGGATTAACGGTTAACTGGGTAAAAACTTCAGCATATTTAAAGCCCGAGGAAGAAGTGGAAACTTTGGTAGAGCCATTTATGGGTACCCGCGATGCTGTTTGGGGAACCAAATGTACCCTTTCTCTTCACGATTTATATGAGTTGAATAGCTTGAAGGAGCAATTTCCAAGTGAGGCAGTAGACATTAATATAGTGATGGGTATAGGAGCGACATTGATTGACTGGGATGCACCGATAATTTATATAGATCTGCCCAAAAATGAATTGCAATTCAGGATGCGGGCGGGAGCTATAACCAACTTGGGTGCTGCCGAAGCTAATGAGGCGTTTTACATGTATAAACGCTTTTATTTTGTTGATTGGGTTTTATTAAACAACCAAAAAAAGCAAATACTTGATCAAATAAGCATTATTGCCGACGGACAATGGCCCGATGATATTAACTGGATGCACAAAACCGATCTTGTGGACGGTCTGAATAACCTTAGCCAATCGGTTATCAGGGTTAGACCCTGGTTTGAGCCAGGGGCATGGGGGGGACATTGGATACGTGAACACATCGAAAAGATCAATAAAGATGTGGTTAACTACGCTTGGTCTTTTGAGCTGATTGTGCCTGAGAATGGGTTGGTGTTTGAAAGCGGTGGTTATTTGCTAGAGGTGTCCTTTGATTTTCTGATGTTTAATAATCAACAGGAAGTGCTGGGTGTTCATGCGCAAAGATTTGGTGACGAGTTTCCTATCCGGTTCGATTTTTTGGATACTTATGATGGAGGCAACTTATCTATCCAATGTCATCCTTCGCTAGAATATATACAGGATAACTTTGGTGAAACCATAACCCAGGACGAAACCTATTATATACTGGATTGCAAGGATAAGGCAGAAGTTTATCTTGGCTTCCAGGAAAATATTCAACCCGAAGAATTTAGGTTGGTATTGGAGGCCAGTCAGCGTGATAACAAAGAAGTAGAGATCACGAATTATGTTCAGGCCCATGTAGCTAAAAAACACGATTTGTTCCTGATTCCGAATGGTACCGTGCATAGTGCGGGAGCTAACAACCTGGTGCTCGAGATCAGTGCCACGCCTTATATTTTCACCTTTAAAATGTATGATTGGTTAAGGCTCGACCTTGATGGTAACCCCCGTCCCATCAATATTGAGCACGCCTTTAATAACCTTAATTTTGATCGGAAGGGTGAAAAAGTTCATGCAGAGCTTATTTCAAAACAAGAGGTTATACAAGAGGGCGAAGGTTGGCAATTGATTCATGTACCAACCCACCAGGAACATTTTTATGATGTACACCGGATGGAGTTTGACAAAGAGATCTTGGTTGAAACCCATAATCAGTGCCACGTAATGATGTTGGTTGAAGGATCGGCCATTACCATAAAAATAGCTAATGGAACCGAACAAACTTTTGCCTATGCCGAAACTTTTGTTGTACCAGCAGCGGCAGAATCTTATACATTAACCAACCTGGGTAAAAACCGTGCAAAAGTGATCAAAGCCTTTTTAAAATGAGCAGAGTAATCGTTCCCGAAAATAATACAACCGCAAAACCGAGCAGAATATATCTTTACCTGGTGTGTCTTGTGGCTGCTCTCGGCGGATTTTTATTTGGTTTTGATACTGCCGTAATTTCGGGGACAGTAAGCCTGGTTAAACATGACTTTGGCTTAAATGCGGTTAGCGAAGGTTGGTTTGTAAGCTGTGCTTTGTTAGGTTGTATTATAGGTGTTAGTCTTTCCGGCAAACTGAGTGACAAATACGGCCGTAAAATCGTGTTGATCATTTCGGCTGTGCTTTTCCTGGTATCTGCTTTGGGCTGTATGCTGTCAAACTCATTTACTGTTTTAATTGTGTTTCGCTTAATTGGCGGTTTGGGTATTGGTGTAGCCTCTATGGTATCGCCGCTATACATTTCTGAATTCTCGCCCTCACGCTTCCGGGGAATGATGGTATCATTATATCAACTCGCTTTAACTATTGGCATTGTGCTGGCTTATTTTTCGAACGCTTATTTGGCAAGCCATATAACAGATACGTTTAACAATGCTGGGATCAACAAAATATTCTCAACCGAGGTTTGGCGGGGCATGCTGGGATTGGGCGCATTGCCTGCAGCTATATTTTTGATCTGCCTCTTTGTAGTGCCCGAATCGCCACGGTGGCTGTTGTTAAAAGGGCAGGAACAAAAAGCAAAGACGATACTCACTAAAATTGATGGTGCTGAGGCTGTACAGAAGGAAATGGATGCCTTTAAAACACTGGATAGGGATAATGATGATGGTTCCATTAAGGAGCTATTCACCCCGGTTTACCGTAAAGCTTTGTGGATAGGCTTATTGTTACCCTTCCTGTCGCAAGTATGCGGTATAAATGCGGTTATTTATTATGGCCCCAGAATTTTGGAGCAGGCGGGTTTCACGCTTAACAATGCACTTGGCGGCCAGGTAACTATAGGCCTAGTTAACGTAGTATTTACTTTCGTAGCTATTTTTACCATTGATATATGGGGACGCAGGCCTTTATTATTTGCGGGCATTGGTGGTGCGGTTATATCATTGCTTATCATCGGGGTTTTGTTCGCATTCGGAATAACTACCGGGCCATGGATATTGATCTTTATACTCACCTTTATATCTTGTTTCGCATTCTCTTTCGGGCCGGTTTGCTGGGTGGTTGTAGGCGAAATATTTCCTAATGCTATTAGGGGAAAGGCCATGGCTTTGGCTACGTTGTCATTGTGGATAGGTAATTTTTTAGTAGGACAGCTAACACCTGTTATGCTGGAAGGTCTGGGATCATCCTGGACGTTTTGGCTATTCGCACTCTGCTGCTCGCCAGCATTGTGGCTTACTTTTAAACTCATCCCCGAAACCAAGGGCCGTTCATTGGAAAATATCGAAGCTTACTGGAAACAAGTCTACATTCAAAATACTCAAAAGCCAAGCTCTGGTAAATAAAGCCCCCACTTCCTTCCGGGTATTATAATAGAAATCAATGTTCTGTTACCGTTTTGACAGGTAGTGCCCTTTATCCTGAAAAAAATCAGAAAGTTTGTAAGGTTTGCTATTTATAAACGACTAAGCCGGTAAATAGGTGATTATTTATTATAAAGTTTAATATTTATTCTTTGAGTATAATATTAAACTTTATAATAATAATATATTTATCAGGAAAACAATAACCAATTCAATAAAAGGAATTGGTTATTGTTTGAATATCGTTATATAAATAAAAACATATCGAAATTAGTATATCCTTACAACTACCCATGCACAAAAAGTATTTACCCCTAACACTATTGTTGCTTTCTGGCAACATGCTTTATGCTCAGAACAGTAAAAAAATACTCAAACGGGATACCACATCAATTAAAAACGACACTACGCAAATAAAAAAACAACAGCTTAATGAAGTTGTAGTTTCGGCTTCGCGTATCAGCGAAAGCATTTTACGATCACCCGTAAGTATTGAAAAAATAACAGCGGCTGACTTCCGGCGTTCGGCAGCTCCGTCATTTTTTGATGCGTTGGAAAATGTAAAAGGGGTACAGCTGATAACACCCAGTCTGGGTTTCCGTATTATTAATACGCGGGGTTTTGCCAATACTACTAATGTGCGTTTTACGCAATTAGTTGATGGTGTGGATAATCAGGCGCCACATATCGGGGCACCTATTGGTAATGCTTTAGGGCCGAGCGATCTGGATATTGAGAGTGTGGAGATCATCCCAGGTACAGCATCTGCCTTATATGGTTTGAATGCCATTAATGGTTTGGCCAATTTTATTACGAAAGATCCTTTTACTACTCAGGGCGTCAGCATCCAGCAAAAAACAGGAGTTAACCACGTAGGTGATAAAGAAACCTCGGCGCATTTATTTTCCGAAACCAGTTTTCGGATAGCCAAAGCATTGTCGAAAAAGTTCGCTTTTAAATTGAACGGTACCTATACCACTGGCTATGATTGGATAGCCGATAATACAGCCGATTTAAATGCAGCTGCTAACGCTAAACTGGGAATAGGGGGAGGCCCCGATAATCCGGGGTACGATCCGGTAAACGGTTATGGTAATGAGTCATCAGACCGTAAAACGGTTACCTTAGGAGGTAAGCAATATTCCATAGCTCGTACCGGTTATGCCGAAAAAGATGTGACCAGTTATAATCTGCATAATGTTAAGGTAGATGTGGGTTTAGCTTATAAACTAAATGATAATACCCGCATCAACTATACCTATCGCTTTGCTGATCTGGATAATATTTACCAGCGCGCCAATCGGTTCCGGCTGTCGGGTTATATTTTGCAGCAACACGCTTTAGAGATCAAAAATAACATTTACCAGGTACGCGGTTACTGGACAAGCGAGAACACTGGGAAATCATACAACCTTCGCTCAGCCGGTGAAAATATAGACAGGAACTTTAAAAATGATAACACCTGGTATGCTGATTTTACCAAAGGGTTTAATTCGGCTACGGCGTCGGGAGCTACCGTTCCCCAGGCCTTGCAACAAGCCCGGCAATTGGCTGATGCAGGTAGATACCAACCCGGAACAGCCGCATTTAAGAACACACTGGATAAATTGGCCGATATCAACAATTGGGATGTTGGCGCAGCCCTACAAGTAAAGGATGATTTGTTTCATGTAGAGGGGCAAGTAAATATCTCCAATGCCATATCTTCAACTTTTCAAAAAGAGACCGGACTTGATCTCCTGGCTGGTTTTGATCACCGCACATATATTATTCACCCAGATGGTAATTACTTTATTAATTATGTGCCAGGTAAAGAATATAGTAACATTGATTATAGTAAGACTGGGGGCTTTGTGCAAGTAGCCAAAGAGTTTTTTGATCGGGAATTGAAACTATCGGCCACGTTGCGAGCAGACAGAAATGATTATTTTGACTTGAAGCTAAATCCTCGTTTTACCGCGGTCTATTCGCCTGTGGTTGAGCAAAACTTTCGGGTATCTTTTCAGAGTGGTTATCGCTTTCCGAGTATCTTCGAAGCTTTCTCTAATGTAAATAGCGGTGGTGTTAAGCGTATAGGAGGTTTAAGGGTAGTATCAAATGGTATATTTGAAAATTCGTACCTGCGCACCTCTATCGACGCATTTCAAGCGGCTGTGAAAAATGACTTTAATAGTGGTATCAATACCAATGCGGCAATTGAAAAAGAAAAGGGCTTGCTTAAAAAGAACCAGTATACCTATTTGCAGCCCGAGCATATTAACTCTTTTGAAGCGGGTTATAAATCAATACTTTTTGATGGTCAGCTCAGTGTCGATGCCGATTTTTATTACAATAAATATAATAATTTCATAGGCCAGGTAGAGATCAATGTCCCCAATACTCAAAAAACCGACTCGATACCTTACTACCTGAATGATAAAAACAAACAGGCCCGCTACCGTGCGTGGACAAACTCCCAAAGTACGGTATATAACATTGGCGGCAGTTTAGGCTTATCCTATAAATTATTTCAAAATTATGTATTAACAGGCAATGTGTCCTATGCCAAACTACAGCGTACCGCTAATGAGGACGCGTTGGAAGATGGTTTTAATACACCGCAGTGGATCACCAATTTTTCTTTTGGCGGTAACCGGGTTATTGGCAATTTTGGTTTTAATGCCAGCTATAAATGGCAAAGCGGTTTTTACTGGCAATCATTTTTAGTGAATGGCAATGTTGATCATTATGGAACTATAGATGCACAGGTGAATTACGATTTTTTAAAAACCGGACTTAATCTCAAAATTGGTGCTACTAACTTAACCAACAAATATTATAATTCATTTTTGGGAGGTCCGGCTATCGGCGGGTTTTATTATACCACACTTACGCTAGCCGTTAAGTAAAAATATACTATAAAGAATAACCATAACGGGTTGGTGATTTTATGATTATCAACTCATTATCAGTTCTTAATATTGCCATTAAATGCAATTAAGTTGCATTTTAATTTATTCTTCATTAACTTTCAACCCACAATAATGAAGATGAAAGTGATGAATAGTTTCGAAACAGATTTTGAGGTAATAATTATTGGAGGCAGTTATGCCGGACTGTCGGCTGCAACCTCTTTGGGACGCGCTTTACGCAAGGTTTTAGTGATTGATTCAGGGAGACCATGCAATCAGCAAACCCCACATTCGCATAATTTTTTAACCCGCGACGGCGAGACGCCAGCAGCTATTACCCAAATAGCTCTTGAACAGCTCATGATGTATGACACAGTTAAGCTAATTGCTGATACAGCAATAGAAGCTATTGCCAAAGAAGATGGTTTTCGCATACAAACGCTGTCGGGCAAAAAGTATATTGCCAAAAAACTGCTTTTTGCTACCGGTATAAAGGATGTGATGCCTGATATATCAGGTTTTGCCGAATGCTGGGGGATCTCTGTAATACATTGCCCTTATTGCCATGGCTACGAAGTGCGCCAGCAACCAACAGGTATTTTAGGAAACGGCGATGTAGGATATGAGTATGTGAAACTTATCAACAACTGGACAAAAGATCTTACACTTTTTACCAATGGAGTATCAACATTGAGTGTTGAGCAGGTGAAAAACCTTCAGTCGCGCAATGTTAATATTGAAGAAAACAGGATCAGGGAAATTGTTCATGAAAATGGTCAACTTAAAGGTATATCACTGGAAAATGATGAGATATATCTGATAAATGCTTTATATCACCGGCCGGCTTTTGTGCAGCATAGCGACTTGCCCGAGAAACTGGGATGTGAGCTGACAGATGCTGGTTATATTAATGTAGATGGTTTCGGTCGTGCCAGTATCCCAGGAGTTTATGCGGCTGGTGATAATACTACTCCTATGCGTGCGGTATCCATGTCCGTAGCATTGGGGACAGCGGCAGGCGCGTTTATCAATAAGGATTTAATAGACAATAGCTATATTTGAAAATTTTAGACCAATAGTATGAATAAACTTAAATTAATGGTTGCCGTGTTGGTGCTCCCACTCATTTTTATGGAGGCAGCTAAGGCAGATGAGGGAATGTGGATACCTATGCTGATAGGTAAAAACTATGATCAGATGAAAAAGCAGGGTTTTAAACTAACTCCAGAAGATCTTTATAATATTAATAAGGCCAGTATTAAGGATGCCATTGTTTCGTTGGGTGGCGGTTTTTGTACGGGTGAAGTGGTATCTAATAAAGGTCTGGTTTTTACCAATCACCATTGCGGTTATGAAGCTATATCTGCTAATTCAACCCCACAGAATGATATTTTGGACAATGGCTTTTATGCTAAAAGTTATGCCGAGGAGAAACCCATACCAGGATTGTTTGTACAGTTTTTGGTGAGAATGGAAGATGTAACTCCGCAGATAACCGCCGCTTTACAAGGTGCTACAGAAGCCAACCGTGGAGAAAAGCTGGAAGAGGTTAAAAATCGGCTGATAGCTGATGCCACCAAGAGTACGGGCTATGAGGGTGCTGTAAAAGATTTTTTTGACGGCAATCAATATTTTCTGTACCTGTATGAAACCTATAACGATGTTCGCCTGGTGGGCGCCCCCCCTCAATCCATTGGTAAATTTGGAGGTGATACCGACAACTGGGAATGGCCAAGGCATACCGGCGATTTTTCTATTTTCAGAATTTATAGTGGCAAAGATGGTAAACCGGCCACTTACTCAGCTGATAATGTGCCGCTGGTACCTAAAAAATTCCTGCCGGTATCTATCAAAGGCGTTAAAAATGGTGATTTTGCTATGGTGTATGGATACCCAGGTCATACAGACAGGTTTCTGACTTCAAATGGTGTTAGGCTAGCTACTGAAGAAACCAACCCGGTAATCGTGAAGTTGCGTGATATTCGCCTCAAAGCCTGGAAAGAGGAGATGAACAAAAGTATAGATACCCGCCTCAAACTGTCATCAAAGTATGCTGAGATAGCCAATTATTGGAAATATTTTATTGGTCAAACAGAGCAACTAAAGCAGCTGGATATTTATGATCAAAAACTGAAAGAGGAAGCTGAGTTTACGCAATGGGCAGCTGATAAGCCAGCTTATGCGGGTTTAATGGACAGTTATAAGAAACTGTATGCCGCCTATGAACCTTATGCCATTCACCGCACCTTTGTAGAAGAGGGTTTGCTGGCCCCTGGTTTTGTTTATAATACACTCGTTACTTATAATATTTTGAGGAGCCTTGCGGCTCGTAAGGACGACGCCAAAGCAGTAGAAGAACTCAAGAAAGATTTGAAAGAGGTGAATGATAGTTATGTAAATAACTATAACGAAATAGCCGATAAAAAGATCTTCGCGCAGATTATGGCTACTTATTATGCAGGTGTTCCGAAAGATCAGCATCCACAGTTCATAGAAGATATTGTTAAGAAATACAATGGGGCTACCGTTGAAGAATCATTTACAAAATTTGCTGATGAACTTTGGAGTAAGAGCATCGTGATCAACCCGGATAAATTTAAAGAATTTATGAAAAACCCCTCTATCGAAGTATTGGGTAACGATCCGGCTTGTCAATATGCCAGGCAGGTGAGCCCCCGTGCTTATGCTCGTAATGCCTTTGGTTCAAAGGTGAGCGACTTTGAGGAACAAAAGGAAAAATTGGATAAGATATACCTGAAAGCCTTACTCGAGAAAAACCAGGGCCGGTTAATGTATCCGGATGCTAACTCCACTATGCGTATAAGCTATGGCAACGTGCAGGATTATGCCTCGAAAGATGGTAAGCACTATAATATTAACACCAATTTGGATGAGGTAATGAAAAAGTATAAGCCTGGTGATAGTGAATTTGATCTGCCATCTTCACTAATTGATGCTTATAAGAAAAAGGATTTTGGTCAGTATGCTGTTGATGGAACTGTGCCGGTTTGTTTTATCACTAATGATGATATTACAGGCGGAAATTCCGGTTCACCGGTTATAAATGGTAACGGTGAATTGATTGGTTTGGCGTTTGATGGTAACTGGGAAGCTATGAGCGGGGATATCGCTTTCGACAAAAAATATAAAAGAACCATTTGCGTGGATATCCGCTACGTGTTATGGTGTATGGATAAGTTGGGCCATGCCGATAACCTGATCAGCGAACTGGAGATACATAAAAATTAAGTATCTGCCTATTCATAATAAAAGGGGGTAGCTTGTATATACAAGCTACCCCCTTTTATTTATATGGTTTCAATCTTACCAGGCATTACAGTATTCTTGCCACCTTTAATGACCATTAGGATAATGCCTGCTACAATAAAAGGAATGCTTAATAGCTGCCCCATATTTAGTGACATATGAGCTTCAAAGGCAGCCTGATCTTCCTTCAGACCTTCCAGCAGGAATCTGGCGGTAAACACTAAAGCCAGAAATAAACCAAGCAGAAAACCATTTTTTAATGACCGGTATTTGGTTACTAAATTTAGAATAATAAAAATACTAAGATATGTTAAAGCTTCATAAAGCTGAGCTGGATGCCGGGGAATACCATCGTCCCTAACAAAAATAAATGCCCAGTTCTTCTCCGTCGGGCGACCGATAATTTCAGAGTTCATGAGGTTGCCCAATCTAATGCAACATCCAGCCAGTGGAACAACTAAAGCCAGCTGATCCATAACCCACAGCAGGTTTATATATTTTTGGTATTTGTGATGATAAAGCCAAAGTGCTATAAATATACCGATGCCACCACCATGACTTGCCAGCCCTTGATAACCAGTGACTTTTAAATTTGGAGTAAACTGAAAAGGTAAAATTATTTCTATCAGATGTGAATGATAATACTCCCAATCGTAAAACAGGCAATGGCCCAACCGGGCGCCAATCAGCGTACCAGCTATGATATAAATAGTAAGTTTTTCAAGCAGGTAAGGGTTAATAAGAGCACTTTTAAAACGTTGTTTGATGATGAGATAACTCAATACAAAGCCACCTAAAAATAAAACTGAATACCAACGCAAGGCGTAAAAGCCAAGATCAAAAATGTTAGGATTAGGATTCCAGGTAATATACCCGTAGATGTTTAAATGTGTCGATAAAAGCATTGTCTTAACATTTTTTCAAACCCAGCCGGGTTCAGATTTTTACCAATAAATACAATACGGCTGTTTCTTTCGGTATCCTCAGCCCAGATATCGCCGGCGGCGACAGCCAAATCTTGCATAACAGATTGTATGATGATTTTTTGTGATTGCTCGTGAATATTAAAAATACCTTTTACACGATAAACATCTTTAGCCTGAAAGTTCAAAAAAACAGTTAAGCGGTGCGATAGCAGCTGCAAATCAAAAGGCTCGTTGAAATTAAAACTTAACGAGACCAGATCTTCATGTTGATGATGTTGCAATGTAAAAGTCCGGTTGGCTACTTTGGGCGATTTAGCTTCAACTATTGCGTTGCGTGAGGTTTGGTAAATTTCAGCAAAAGGATAGCATTCGCGATGGCCCGATAATACAACAGCCAGGGGATTAATGCCTTTCAACAGTTTTCCAATATAGGCTAGTTGTTCTGCAGTTACCATGTCTGTTTTAGTGATGAGTAAAATATCGCTGAAACTGATCTGATTGCGCGCCTCGTCAGTTTCTCGCAGTTGTTGTTCAATATTACGGGCATCTACCAGGCATATTACTCTTTTGAGCTTATAGTAGTAAGGCACGTTGGCATTGGTAAGAAAGGGGGCTGCTACTGAAGCTGGATTGGCAATACCGGTGGTTTCTATTACGAGCTCATCAAACCCTTCGCGGCCTTCCCATAAAACTTCCAGCAGTGAGTAAAAATCTTCATTCAACGTACAGCACAAACAGCCATTGCTGAGCTCAAACAGCTTATCATCGGCACAAATAACCAGTTGTCCGTCTATCCCTTCCAGGCCAAATTCATTTTCGATTACGGCCAGTTTCTCTGTGTTTTTGTAAGCAATCAACCCGTTCAGAAAAGTAGTTTTACCGGCACCGAGAAAACCAGTGATTATAGTAACTGGCTTTGCTGCTGTCACGCTCATCTTTCAATTTATTTAAATTGGAACAAATATAATTATTAAATGCAATTTTGTTGCTTTTGATTATTGTTAATTATGAAAATAATAATGTAGTTGCAGATCCGTTTTTATACAGCAAAGTGTTTTTATAACACTTTGTAAGTTTTTAATAGCTAAAATGTTACGAGGGAAAATAAAAATTCAACGAAACTATTACAATCCGGACTTGGTTGATTGTTATTTTTTTTTCAGTTTTGTCGATTGGTTAATATTTTAATTATATGTTATTAACCTGCTGTTACCTAGGTTATGATTGATTTCACAGAAGAGCTGTCTGAAGAGGAACTGATACGATTGCTGAAGCAAGACAGGCTTGGTGCGTTCCGTGAAATATACTCCCGGCATTGGAAAAAATTATTTGACGAGGCATATAGGCGGCTAAAGAACAGGGAATTAGCTGAAGAGGTTGTGCAAGAGCTTTTTACTACGCTTTGGACAAAAAGACATGTACTGCAAATCAACACTACCATAGGTGCATACCTGTATTCGGCTATAGCCAACCAGGTTATTGACATTTATCGTAAGGAACTGGTGCGTTCACGTTATAAAGAGGCTTTTAAAGTTGTACATACCGAGGTTGATAATTCGACCGAAGATTCTATCATGTTGAAAGATCTGGTTTATACAATTGACGAAGAAATAAGCCACCTGCCTGATAAATGCCGTTCTGTATTTGAGCTGAGCCGGAAAGAACATAAAAGTAATAAGGAAATAGCCAGCTACCTGGGTATATCCGAAAAAACGGTAGAGCAGCATCTCACTAAAGCTATAAAACAAATAAGGCTTACACTTACCCACTACCTTGTCCTTATGCTGTTTTTACTGCTGAAATAATTTTTTAAAAAAAAGTTACCAGCCGACTAAGGGATGTGTCTTTCTCAAACGTCAATCATTGTATAAACCGAATTTTTTTCTTTTCATGAAAGAACATCTATCTATTGAATTACTGGAAAGGTATATTAATGGCGAATGTACAGATGATGAGGCCACTCTTGTAAAACAATGGTACCAATCATTTGAACAGGATGCTGATTATACTTCGGCCTTAAATGCTTCTCAGCAGAAGGCGTTGGAAGAAAAAATATATAACAGTATACTCAAAAATATAGATGTTGTAAATAATCAGGAGATCCCCGCAATACATAAAGGAAATACTACCTGGTTATGGGTAGGTGCAGTAGCGGCCATGTTATTGATAGCCTTAATGATAGGTTTATACCGCCAGGCAAACAGGAGACACAAAGAGGAAATAGCGGGTGACCAACAGAATATGGTCGCCATTACCAATAACTCGCATCGCATTTATAAATCAAAACTTCCCGATGGCAGTACGGTTTGGCTAAACCCTAATTCGCAGTTGAAATACCCAAAAGTATTCGCAGCATCATCACGTGTGGTTCTTATGTCGGGTGAATGTTTTTTTGAGGTTACTAAAAACCCGGATTGCCCTTTTATAATCAACAGCCATTCTATTATTACCAAGGTATGGGGAACGAGTTTTCGTGTACGTGACAATGAGCAAAGCAACGAAGCTGATGTGGCAGTAGTAACGGGTAAAGTGTCCGTGAGCATTAAAACCAAACAGAGTATAAGTAACACTCGGTTAAATATAGAAAACGGTGATGTGATGCTTTATCCTCATCAGAAAGCAGTATACTCTGCACATGATCATACGCTAAAGCCTATCGTCAAATCTGATGAAAGCCCGCTTAAAATATGGAACCATGAGGATTTGTTATTTGATAACAAACTCGTGAGAGATATTATACCTGCATTAAATGCCAGGTATAAAACTCACATTGTTGTAGCCAACGAAAAATTGAACCACTATATGCTTAACGCTGATTTTACGGGCTTTAATCTGCCCGATGTCCTGGAGGCGCTAAATAAGTCGTTAAGTATTGATTATGAGATAAAAAATAACACCATCGAACTAAAATAAACCAACTATTAACCAAAACCGTCATCGAATGAAAGAGAGAACAAAAGCCTAAAAATCAGTTATAACCCAGCCAGAAAACTGGATAAATAAAAAAACTTAGAAGTGTTGCGACCACTCCTAAGTTCAGATCAGCCCAAATCAATTGACACCATTTTTTAATGGTGGAGGGGCGTTAATTGTCTCATTTTTAAAAAGAAACATAACAAATATATGAAATTTCGTTTACGAACACCTATTCCCTGGTATCAAATCATGAGGATAACATTTATTCAAATTCTGATATCAACCATGTTAACCGGTATGGCATATTCAAACACCTTGAATGCCCAGGGTATACTTGATAAAAAGGTAAGTATATCATTAAACAATACTACCCTGGTTGATGTATTAACTCATTTGCAAAAAAATGATAATGTTAAATTTATATACAGCAGCACAGCTATCAACGGCACTCAGAAGGTTTCTGTTAACATGGAAAACGAGCCGCTTAAAAATGTGCTTGACGAGGTATTAAAAAGTAAAGGCATCAGCTACGAGGTACTGCAGGACAGAATTGTCTTGGGTAAGGCTGGTACTACTGCTAACGAAACCACTCCAGCTGCTGTTGCTGCTAAGGTAAATACAGCGACGGATGTTGCTGCAACACCAATAACCGGTAAGGTAGTTGACAAGACGGGTGAGCCTATTATTGGTGCCAGCATCCTTGAAAAAGGAACTACCAATGGAGTGTCGACTGACCTGAATGGTAACTTTAAGCTGAATGTATCCGGCCCAAATGCTGTACTGGTAATTGCCTATATTGGTTATAATAACCAGGAAGTAACTGTGGGTAATCAAACCAACATTACCATAACACTGGTTGAGAATATAAAAAACTTGAATGAAGTTGTAGTAGTAGGTTACGGTACACAAAAGAAAGCTACCGTTACCGGTGCTATAAGCAGTGTTAAAGCGGCCGATATACAAGATCAACAGGTAACCCGCATTGATGATGCATTAAGAGGTCGCGTTAGTGGTGTAAGTGTTGTACAAAGTTCTGGTCAGCCTGGTGCTGCTCCGCAAATACGCATAAGGGGTGTTACGTCAAGAATAAATAGCGATCCGTTATATGTTGTTGACGGTGTTGTTGTTGATGACATATCATTATTGAATCCTAATGATGTCGAATCGACGGAGGTTTTGAAAGATGCATCTGCGGCTATCTACGGTTCACGTTCATCAAATGGCGTTATCCTTATCACTACCAAAAAAGGCAAAAAAGGCGACGCGGTAATTAGCTATAACGGCTATGTTGGTTTTCAGGGGCCGGTAAGCAAGATTAAATTGGCCAATGCGTCACAGTATGCCACTTTAAGGAATGAAGCACAGGTTAACGATGGCA
This sequence comes from Mucilaginibacter lappiensis, assembly GCF_900155965.1. Taxonomy (GTDB): domain Bacteria; phylum Bacteroidota; class Bacteroidia; order Sphingobacteriales; family Sphingobacteriaceae; genus Mucilaginibacter; species Mucilaginibacter lappiensis. The sequence goes on along the minus strand of NZ_FTMG01000013.1, from coordinate 141,715 downwards.
AAGCTCCTATATTCACCAATCCGGGATCATTAGGTACAGGTACCAACTGGCAGAATGAGATATTCAGCAATAACGCTTTGATCCAGAACCATAACCTGAATATCAGTGGTGCTACAGATAAAGCTACTTATTATACTTCTTTTGGCTACCTTGATCAAAAAGGTATCGTAATGCCTGATATTTCTGATTATAAGAAATTCAACTTTACAACAAACACCACATATAAAGTAAAAAAATGGTTTACCATTGGTGAAAACTTCACTTATTCCTATAACCGAAATAAGAGTGTAGGTAATACAAATAGTGTATTTGGCGGCCCGCTTAGTTCTGCTTTAAACCTTGACCCACTTACTCCGGTAACAGTAAGTAATATCGGTGCTCAACCAAACGCATCTGTTTATACAGATCAAGCTAACTATATTGTAAGAAATGCGCAGGGTTTACCATATGGTATATCCAACTATGTATCACAGGAAATCACTAATCCTTTTGCATACGCTCAAACCCGTGTAGGTAATTATACCTATGCTACCAATCTTTTGGGTAATGCTTTTGCTGAGATTGAGCCGATTGAGGGTTTAAAGATCCGTACACAAATAGGTGCTAAACAATCATACTATGGTCAGGATGGTTTTACGCCGCTTTACTATCTTAACTCAAGCACAAGCAATTTATCAAACACTTCACAGTATCAGGAAAACGACAGAAATTTGTCATGGAACTGGGATAACACAGCAACCTATACCCGTTCATTCGGTAAGCATAATTTATCTGCTTTAATAGGTACCAGTGCACAGAAAATAACATCGTCTGGCTTAGGAGGTACATTTATTGGTGAACCGGTAAATTCATTTGCCGATGCCTCAACAGGATTTGCTTTACCCGCAGCCAATAGAATTGCCACAGGTATAATTGCTCAACCACACACACTGGCCTCTTATTTTGGTAGGGTGACTTATGATTATGATCAAAAATACCTGTTCACCGGTATCATCCGCCGCGATGGTTCATCAAGATTTGGCAGTAACAATGCTTATGGTACGTTCCCATCTGCTGAAGCTGGTTATGTGATCAGCCGTGAAGATTGGTTCCCGAAAAATACTTTTGCTGATTTTATTAAGCTGCGTGGTTCATATGGTATTGTTGGTAATGAGATGGCCGTTGGCGATTTTGCTTATGCTGCAACTATTGGCAGTGGTCGTAATTATGTATTTGGTAATGATAACCTGATTGTTGGTTATAGTCCTAATGCTCCGGCTAACCCGAGTTTGAAATGGGAAGAAACCCGTACAGCTGACATTGGTTTTGACGCTACTTTATTTAATAACCTGAGCGTGACATTTGATGTGTACAGGAAACTGACCAAAGGCATGTTACAACAAATTCAATTACCAACTTATGCCGGTTTTAATGGCCAACCATTTGCCAACGTTGGTGATATGGAAAACAAAGGTGTGGAGTTAAGTCTGGGGTATACTGGCAAAGTGGGTGATTTTAATTACAACGTAGGTGGTAATATCTCTTATAACCACAATGAGGTAACTAGCCTGGGTAACCAGATCAACTATTTTACTGTAGGTACTGTACAAAGCTCAACCTATGAAATTGGCCGTACCGCTGTTGGTCAGCCGGTGGGTGCTTTCTATGGCTTCCAGGAGCTGGGTGTGTTCCACTCACAGGCCGAAATTGATGCGTATACTAAAAACGGGCAAAAAATACAGCCTAATGCTAAACCAGGTGATTTTAAATGGGCAGATATTGATGGCGATGGTAAAATAACCGCATCAGATCGTAAATTCCTGGGCAATCCACTGCCTACCTTTACTTATGGTGTAAACTTTAACGCCAGCTACAAAAACTTTGACATTAAAATATTTGGTCAGGGTGTTTGGGGTAATAAAATTTATCAGGCTTACCGTAGGTTAGATATCGCTTCAGCAAATTACCCTATCGCGGCTGTAAACGCCTGGACGCCCGATAATGCAGGTAGTAATTATCCACGTTTAACAGATGCCGATCCAAATAATAACTTTAAAAACCCATCAAACTTTTACCTGCAAAATGGTGCGTACTTCCGTATTAAAACCCTGCAGTTAGGTTATAATCTGCCACAGAGCTGGTTAAAGTCGGCAGATGTTAAAAAGGTTAGGGTGTTTTTAAGCAGTAACAACCTGGTAACCATTACCGGTTACAAAGGCTATGATCCTGAAATAAGTGGTGGTATTGACATGGGTATCTATCCGCAGGCCCGCACATTTATGGCTGGTTTAGACATTACTTTATAATAACAAATAACAAGATTGATCATGAAATCAAAATATATTATATATACAGGGGCAATTTTACTGGGCGTAGGTGCTTTAGCTTCCTGTAAAAAATCATTCCTGGAATTAACGCCACAAGGGCAGTTTCTTCAGTCTAACTATTATGCCAATCCCGCACAGGCGCTTACTGCTGTAGTGGCCGCTTATGATCCTTTGGTTACTGAAACAGGTGGTATTGATAATACCTATTCATCGCCACTGGGTGCATTGAATGCAGCATCGGACGATTGTTTTGCAGGTGGCGGTAGCTCGTCAGACGTACCTGCATGGCAGGCGATTAATAATTATACCCTGTCTCCAACTGTTGGCCCGCAAAATCAATTCTGGGCTATTAACTTTCAGGGTGTAAACCGTGCCGACGTGTTGTTGGAGCAATTGCCTGCAGTGCCGGGTTTAAGTGCCGATTTGTTAAAAAGATATACTGCCGAAGGCCAGTTCCTGCGTGCGCACTATTATTTTGACCTGGTTCGGTTATTTAAAAACGTACCGCTGATTTTATCTACATTAAATCTGACTAACGTTTATGATCAGCCACAAGCTACGCCGGATGCTGTATATGCTCAAATAGAAAAGGACCTTTTAGCAGCTATTGATGGCTTACCGGTAACTATAATCCCTGCCGAGAATGGTCGTGTATCTCAAGGCGCTGCCAAGGCCCTTTTAGGTAAAGTTTACTTATATGAGAAAAAATGGTCGGACGCTGCACGTTTGTTAAATGATGTAAATACCAACTACAGCTATAAATTATTGCCTAATTATGGTGATATATTCAGCACCAAAAACAAGTTCAACAGTGAGTCGATATTTGAATTGGTACACTCTGGTACACAAAGCTATACCTGGAGTAACTGGGATCAGTTTAAATCAAACGTGTATGTACAAATGGTTGGCCCAAGAAGCTATACCGGTCCAATTTATTACAGTGGAGGTTATGGGTTTAGCCCGGTTACTACACAATTGGCTACCGCAATGAAAGGCGATCCCCGTTATGGTTATACTGTTGTAAATATCGACAGCTTAACCAAAGCTACTAAAACAAGCTATTCACCAAGCTATCAGAACACCGGTTACTTTATACAGAAATATGCACCTATAAATGCTAATAAAGTAACAACTGGTATCACCGAGCTTAACTGGCCTAATGATTATATCGAGATACGTTTAGCTGATACTTACCTAATGGAAGCAGAAGCTGATCTGAATGGTGGTGGCAGTACTGCACGTGCACAAACTTTGCTTGATGCAGTACGTAGCCGTGTGGGTTTACCATCTGTACCGGCTACGCTTGATAATATTTATATAGAGCGTCGTTTAGAGCTGGCTACTGAAGGTCATCGCTGGTTTGACCTGGTACGCTGGGGACAGGCACCTACCGCGTTAGCGTTCAAGGGCTTTAAAGCAGGTCTCAATGAAATTTTACCTATCCCATTGAATGAAACAACTAATGGCAGCAAGGTAAAACAAAATCCAGGCTATAATTAATATAACCGCTTATATAGAAGGGCTGCCGCGTGATGTGGCGGCCCTTTGTTTTTTTATTTGTTTTATATAATTATTGCGGTAAATTGTTGTTGGTTTTATAAGCGTACCCCGGCCAATAAAATCAGATTTAAACCATTGTATCCCAATTTGTGAATTAAGGACATGCTTAAAAAAAAGACCTTCTTTTTTGTTTTAATTTCCCTTATCCCCTTAAGCTTTATTTTAACGCAGTGTTACAACGCCGGAGCTCCGGAAAATGATCCCCGGGGGCAGTTATTTGCCGGTTCTGAGAGTTGTGTTAAATGCCATAGTGATGTTTATAATTCCTACACTCATACCGCTCATTTTCAAACTACACGGCCTGCCTCGGCCGATAATATTAAGGGTAATTTTGCTAAAGGTTTTAACATATTAGATTATGGTAATGGGCTGCAGGTAGCTATGGAAAAACGGGGCGATAGTCTTTACCAGGCTGGATATATGAACAAGAAACAAACCGAGGCCGAAAAGTTTGAGATAACTGTAGGCCTGGTTAATGCCCAAACCTATTTGTATTGGAAAAATGATCAATTGTTTGAATTACCTGTATCCTATTTTACAGCTTTACATGGCTGGGCCAATAGTCCGGGATATGATGCTACCCGTGTAAATTTTCAGCGACCTATATTGCGTAAATGCCTGGAGTGCCATACGTCCTATATCAGCGATCTGCCTCAGGCGCATATGCAGGTTGGGTTTGATAAAACGTCGTTGATTTATGGTATTGATTGTGAACGATGCCATGGCCCGGCTGCTAATCACGTTAATTATCATACCGCTTATCCGGATGAAAAAAAACCTAAATATATTACCACTTATGCTTCTTTAACAAGAGGGCAAAAGATGGATGCCTGTGCGGTTTGTCACTCTGGTACAAAGGGCGGTTTCTTGCGTACATCATACAGTTTTCATATGGGTGATACCTTGTCGAAATTTAAGGAAATGACATTTTTGCCTGATGATCCTAGTCATCCAAGCCCTGATGTACATGGTAACCAAAGCGCGTTGTTGCCTGCCAGCAAGTGTTTTATCATGAGTAAGATGGATTGCAATACCTGTCATGATCCGCACGTTAATCAGGAACGAAATATAGGAATGTTTACCCAGAAATGTTTGAGCTGCCATAGCGAAGCCAAGCACAATTTTTGCAAAATGGCTCCGCAAATAGGTTCAGCTATTAATAACTATTGTATCAACTGCCACATGCCGCAGCAATCATCGCACGTGATCATGGTTGGTGGAGGCTCCCAGGGTAAAACCAGTGCGCCGTATCTGTTACGCAATCACCACATCGCGGTTTACCCGCAGGAAACTCAAAAGGTGTTGGATTTTATAAAGACAAAGAAAATATAAACAGGACGAAAAAAGGAGGTTGTATCATAAATCAGGATCAGCCTCTTTTTTTGATTTATTCAGATACTTAAGCGATGTGTCATCTGGGCTTGACTCTATTAAAAAAAGTGGGTTTACATGGTTTACACATTTTATGGTTAATATTGATTTATATACTTGATAATCAATAAATTATGTATTTTTTTCGGAAAAAAGTGTAAACCCACTTTTTGCATAAATATTATCGGCTAAATTTCAATTCATAGGTAACACAACACCAAGACTGGTTAATTTGATTGATGGTACAGCCTCTTTTGTTTTAATAGGTAAGCGTTAAGCCTCCGCCCAAACCCATGTCGCTATCATAATGAGTGGACAGCGCAAAATTGCGGGTGAAAATATACCTGAATCCGGCTGCATATTCCCTGTCCGTATTACCCATAAAGGTGAAACGCAAGCGACTGGTAATCGGTATATCATCCCTGCTTAACTGAAATCTGAGCTTGCCATTACCATCAATACGGGCATCTGCTACTACCAGCATGGGCAGGGTATAAGCCAATCCGGCAACTACGGTTTTACGGTTATCCTTATTGCTTACCTGGCCAAACAGGTTCTTCTCGGGCTCGCCATTTTCTTTCTTATAATGATAATCAAAGCCACCATAAGCATATAGCCATTGCATACGACCAAAATACCGGCCCAGCATGGTTTCGCTTTCGTAGCCATCACGGTCATGCAGGCCAAGGTGCCAAAGGGTTGTAAACTTCCAACGGGTGCTGGCCAGTGCGGCTGTACCATCGCTGCCATTACTTTCCAATCCTACTCTTGCCGATGCATAAAAATGCTGGTCATCGGCATATATCTTTTTGATGGCCGCGGCAGGATCGGGGATCTCCGGGTTGGGTGGTGAATTTTCATAGCTGAATATACGCCCCATACCGCTCATCATGTGGTAAAGGATATGGCAGTGAAAAAACCAGTCGCCACTTTCACTGGCTCTAAATTCGATGGTATCCCTTTCCATCGGCATTATATCCAGCGTATTTTTTAAGGGAGAATGATCACCCTGTCCGTTCAATACTCTAAAGTAATGTCCATGCAAGTGCATAGGGTGCCGCATCATGGTGTTGTTATACAGGATGATGCGCACATTCTCGCCCTTCTTGATCAGGATCTTGTCTGATTCGGAAACGGTTTTGTTGTTGATCGTCCACACGTAACGGTTCATGTTGCCGGTAAGGTCAAACCGGAGCAGTTTGGTTGGCCCTTCGGGCAACGTAGTGACTTTGGTTGATCGTAGCATACCATAGTTTAGGGTAACAATATCGGACGAGTTACTGCCCATATCCATACCATCCATATTCATATTGCCCATATCCTTATCATCAGCCTTTTTACCGCTCATGTTCATGCCACCCATTTTGTCGGCTTTTTGATTCTTTTGATCAGCGGCTTTTTTCGCTTCCCCGGTTATTTCAGGATACATCACGGTGTTCATATCCATCACCTGATTGGTCATGGTCATGCCCTCCATCTCCTTCATGTTGCCTTGCATGTCCATCATCCCGTTCATCATTTTCATGCCCTCAAAATATTTAAGGCGCGACAGATGGGTGGCTTTATGCTGTGTACCTGAGCCCAGCCAAAGCGATGTGTATTTGGTTCGATCCTCGGGCGTAGCTAAAAATTCATAACTACCATCTTTGGGAATGGTGACCACTACATCATAAGTTTCGGCAGTGGCGATGATCATCCGGTCAACCTTTATGGGCTCTACATCTTCGCCATCATTGGCTACTACGGTGATCTTGCCACCTGCATAATTGAGCCAAAAATAGGTCGACGAACTACCGTTAACCACATGCAGTCTTACCTGGTCGCCGGCTTTAAATTGTGGAGCGGTGTTCTCTGGTTTGCCATTGCTAAAAAAGCGGTCGTAAAAAACATCGCTTACATCCATAGCTGTCATCCGCTTCCATTCGTTGGTCAGCTTGGTTTTAAACTGGCCTTCTTTGATGGCTTCGGCATAGTTCTGGGTACTGCCTTTACGTATAGCGTACCAATCGGTAGCGTTATGCAGCAGGCGTTGTACCTGTTCGGGATTATCATCTGTCCAGTCGCTCAGCAGCAAGGTATAATCTTTAATGGGCGATGGTTCTTTTTCATGGATGATGAAAGCCCCATACATCCCACTTTGCTGCTGCGTCATGGTATGGGAATGATACCAGTAAGTGCCATGCTGCACCAACGGAAATTTGTACAGGTGCGTTTCACCGGCCTTTACCGGCGACGTAGTCAGATAGGATACCCCATCGTACCGGTTAGGCAGTATCAGCCCATGCCAGTGGATGGATGTTTCCATCATCATGTTATTATGTACGTATATCTCGGCGGTGTCACCCTCGGTAAAGGTAAGGGTGGGTGCCGGTATCGATCCGTTAATGGCCATTGCTGGCCTGGCTTTACCGGTATAATTTACCGTAGTATCGCCTATATATAAATGGTAAATCTCCCTGTTGCCTATTTTGGTATAGAAAGGCTCCCGCTTACCGCCTGCACCCTGATCCATTTTCATAGACATATGATGCTGACCGAAAGCAGTAGCCGCCAGGAACAGATTTACCCATATTAAAAGGTAAGTCTTCATAAAAAAGCCTGTTTGTTATTTGGCAGCCGGAGCCAACGTTTCTGTAGTTTTACCACAGGTCAGCATTTGCTTGCCGTAGTATGGGTTTTTAATGGCATTCGTTTCGCTCAACCAGGTAGCCTTTTTCATAGGGCAGTATTGTTCATAAACTGTGTTGGTGTTCAGTTTAAGTCCTTTGGTTACCTCATACATGTTTTTAGATAAACTGGTGAAATGTTCACGCTGGTGATCAATGGCATCGCTCTGGCTGATGTGACGGCTGTCAAACTCCAGTTTTTCGGCGTAGGTCATCCACAGTTTATGCTGATCGGCAGTTAACTTATCCATAGGTACTGCGGCAATGGCGGCTAACAGGTCTTTCGCTTTAGCCTTGGTTTGGGCGTTGTTATCGGCAGTAAGTGCATTCTTAACATCCAGGTAAGCGCTCAGTACATTGTTTACAGCGGTATTAGCTGTTTTATCCTGGGCTTTAGCGGTTGAATAAGTGATAAATGCGGTGAAAAGTATAATGAAGGTTTTTAACGTTCTCATGATTTTTTAAGATTAAAAGTAATTAATTTTTAGTTGATAGTTATAGCCGGTAAATGACCAGGGTTATAGCCATATAATTCAAGATGCAAGGCATTATACTACCCCGCTTTAAAAAGGGATTACTTATCAGATCAGATCTGGAGAGAACGTTGTTGTATAGCTATCGCTTTGCCCGATAAACCCGGTGGGGCCTTACCATAACTTAGCTTAACTGTATTTAAAACGATATAATGAGTTGCAGCAGGGATAGATTGAAATGGCCTGGTAATAATGGCCATCAACGGTGATTGTTCATCAACACCGGCTGGTTTTATGTTTTCTTTAATCACATAGTTACCATGGCTTTTGCAGCAATCGCAATCATCGCTTTTTGTACTATGTTTATGATGATGGTGGGAGGCTTTTTGGTTCATGGCGTGCATAGCCATTTTGTTGCCCATTAAGCTTTGACCGGTACAATGTACCAGGCACACGAACATCCCTGTAGTGAGTAACAGGTAAAATGCTGCTATGCTTAAAACGGCTGCTCTTTTCATCTAACAACAAAGTTAAAGCATTATAACGGATATGTTTTATAAAATTACATGTGCTATTTATAAAATTTTGGTCAATAAAAAAAGCCCTTAGCTAAAAGCTAAGGGCCGTGATAAGGTTTAGGGGTACTAATTAATAACCTGGATTTTGCTGCAGTTTTGAATTCAGGATAATTTCGGACGAAGGAATTGGGAAAAGGCGCTTGTTGACGTCTTTATCGGTTTTATACCCCCATGACTCTTCGTATTTGCCAAAACGGATCAGGTCGTTTCTTCTCCAGGTTTCCCAGTTCAGCTCACGGGCGCGTTCCTGTAACAGGTTTGGCAGGTCGATGCTTGACCAAGTAGCGGCTTTACGTTTTGCCCTTAACTGATTAACCAGTGACAAAGGGCTATCTCCATTGGTTGGGGTGGCTCCTCTTAAAATGGCTTCGGCTTTCATTAGCAATACGTCGGCATAACGGAATACCGGCACATCATTGCTTTGGTTACGATCTGTAGCGGTAACATCCGGATAGTATTTGTTATTACGGATACCTTTGGCTTTACCCAATTCGTCGCCGCCAACCTCAAAGGTGGGTACATCAACCAGGGTCAGATCAGGGGTAAAGGTTAGCTGATAATCAACCGGGGTAGTAGGGTCAGAACCTTTATAGGATGCATCCAATCCAATCTTAGTGGTTTTAATAATGATAGGATTGCCGGCAAAATCATACTGTTTACCAATAAGCCAAAGGCTTGTACGGACATCATTAGGGTCATTAAACTGAGCATAATAGGATGGTATCGTGCTGCATGGATTGCTCAAACGGTACAGTAAACCATATTTAGCTTGTAATGCCGGGTGCAGGTTATACCAGGTAAATTGTTCGCCCTGTGCCTGTGCGTGGTCATAAGGAATAGCGAAAATAAATTCTTTCATCTGTGGGCCATTGTCTGGATAGAACATTTTCAGATAATCGTCGGCCAAACTGAATTTACCTGAGGCTGTAATCAGGTCGCACATTTTAACCGCATCGTCATAACGGGATGTGCCGGTATAAACCTGTGCATTCAGGTACATTTTGGCCAATATGGCGTACGCGGTATATTGAGTTGGGCGACCGTAAGTGGTTTGATCAACTACCTGGCTTAGGTTGGGAATAACGGCAAGCAGTTCTTTTTCAATAAAAGCAAATACATCTTTACGGGCGGTGGTGGAAGGCTTATCGGCAGAACCAAAAGTGGTTACTACAGGAATATTGCCATACAAGTCCATCATAAAGAAAAGTGCTAAGGCTCTGGTTGTTTTTAATTCGGCAATTGATGTGGCTTTGGCCGCGTTATCAGGCGATGTGGCAAAACTGGCAATAACACGGTTACAGGTACTTATGGTACCAAATCCCCAGCTCCAGGCATCGGCAACTTCGGGTAGGTCAGCATTCCAGCTATGATAGTGCAGTTGCTGATAACGGCCACCATCGCGCCAGCCGCCTGCTCTTGCGGGCATAATGGCTTCGTCGGTACTTAAGCTCTGCATTTGCCAGTATGATTGTGCAAAGCTGCCCCTTAATTGTACGTAAGCTGCCCCAGATGCCAGTATAAACTGAGCGGGGGTTACAGGGAAATTGCCAGGGGTTAATTCGCTTTCAACCGGCACATCAACCTTGGTGCATGATGATATGGTTATTGCAGCTAAAAAAATAGCGCAGTATTTATGAATGGAAGTTTTCATGTTGATCTGTTAATGAGATGATTTAAAATGATGCACTTAAACCGAATAAGAAGGCCCTGGTACGCGGGTAGTAATTTTTATTATCAATACCAGGTGTAAGCCCCCCTAATGATACTTCGGGATCAATACCCTTATACCCGGTTATGGTAGCCAGGTTATTGCCAGATACATACAGACGAAGGTTACGTATACCCGGTGTAAACTTAGGGAAGGTATAACCCAGCGTTGCATTATCCAGTCTTAAATAAGAACCACTCTCAATATAACGATCTGAGTATATATAGGCATTAACATCCTTAGGCGATTCATTTGCCGAGGAAACCGGTAGGTTATAGCTTCGTACATCACTGGTACGGTTCAGATCGGCCAGGGTAGCGTTCAGTATTTTACCGCCTAATGAGCCCCTTATAAATACGTTCAGGTCAAAATTACCGTAGGCAAAGCTGTTATTAAAACCAAATAACAGTTTAGGCTGTGCATTACCGGCATAATAATAATCTTTTGAGGTAGGGGTGGTGGTAAGCCCGCCGCTGCGGCTGTAAAACTGTGATACACCGGCGGCATTTTTGCCCGCATATTTATATAAAAGGAACTGGCCAACAGGATAGCCTGTTTTCAGGATCTGTACTTTATAACCAGTTTCGCCCTGACCACCTGGTTCTGCTACCGGAATAGAATCGAGCTTAAAGGCAGAGTTTGATAATGATACCAGCTTGTTATTATTATGGGCCACGTTAAGTGAGGTGTTCCATCTGAATTTGCTGGTCTGAACAGGAGTCGCATTAATCGTTATTTCGTAGCCTTTGTTTGAAATATCGCCAACGTTGGCGGTAAGTGTATTTGCAAAATATTGTGTGGTTGATACCGGATAAAAATAAATCAGGTCGCTGGTTTTTTTGTCATAAACTTCCAATGTTCCGCTAACCCTGCCTTTGAGTAAAGAGAAATCCAAGCCAAGGTTATACATGGCAGTTTTTTCCCATTTCAAATCGGGGTTGGGGTTTTGAGTTGGGCCAATAGCATTGGTAAATGTGCCATTGTTATAAAATGCGCCTACATTACCATATTTGATCTGCGCAATCAGCGGATCGAAACCCAGGGAGTTACCGGTGATACCATAGCTGGCCCGCAATTTTAAATCATTAAACAGGGTCTGTTTTTTCATGAACGACTCCTCAATGATCCGCCAGCCAAGCGAAGCCGAAGGGAAAGTTCCCCATTTATTGTTTGCGCCAAAGGCAGACGAGCCATCGCGCCTTAATGATAACTGTACCAGGTACTTGTTATCAAAACTGTATTTGGCCCTGCTGTAATAAGATATTAAGCGTAGCTTTTGATAGAGATTACTTCCCCAGTCAGTTTTAAAACCATTTGGAGGAGAGCCCAAGCCGATGTTCAAATAACCAATATCATCTGTAGGGAAATTACGGTTGTTGGCCTGGAAACCATCACCATTTACATCCTGCTGTAAGCTATAACCTGCCAGCACATTAATGTTATGCTTGCCGGTAATTTTATCATAGGTCAGGAATGTTTCGCCTACTTTATGCGTGTTTTCATATGATGAACGATAAGCTTCGCCATTTACACCCTGGTCAAGTGTGTATTGACTGTTATAATAAGACCCGCCGTTAACTTGTTCATTTTGTGTCGACAGGTTTATGTTATAGGTAAAACCAAAAGGCAACTTTAACTCGGCAGTAGCGCTTATTAAGTTTAATTTGCTTTTGCTTTGCTGATTTGCATCAGCCAGTAATGCTACCGGGTTATAATATTGTATCCGTTGCAGGTTTTCGGTATATACTCCGTTTTGCTTTACCGGTACAGTTGGCAAATAACGCAGCATATTGTATAAAACAATGTTTTGGTTAGGTATAATATCAGAAGTGCTGGAAGAGTTATTTACAGACAAGCCCAGTTTTAAATGATCATTAAAGGCTTTTTGTTCAATAGCTGCCTTAGTGGTTAACCGGCTTAATTCACTTCCCTTCAGTATACCTTTATCATCAAAATAATTGACTGAGGCGCTATAAGTAGTTTGATTAAAACCACCGCTAAGCGCAACGTTATGATTTTGTGAAGATCCGGTACGGCTTACTTCTTTTTGCCAGTCGGTATTGGCCCCTTTTTGATCAGATGGATCAAGCGCCAGCCCATTTTTTGTTAAGTAGTCATTGAGCTGACTGGCATTCATCATTTTAATGCTGTTGGCGATATTTTCAATACCCGCGTACGCATTATAGGAAACTACAGACTGCCCCGTTTTTCCTTTTTTGGTAGTGATGATAATTACACCGTTAGCAGCGCGGGTACCATATATAGCTGTTGCTGATGCATCTTTTAATACGTCAATGGTTTCAATATCATCTGGCGATACCAGTCGGTAATCGGCACCAGCTACACCATCAATTACATAAAAAGGCTCCTGTGCACCACCGGTTGTGCGCAATGTTGATGGTCCCCTCAAGCTAATAGAAGGTGCTTCGTTTGGGTCACCTGAACGAGTAATGTTCAGACCTGCCACCTTACCTTGCAGTAGCTGCGCCGGGTTGCTGAACGCGCCTTTATTAAAATCTTTATTTTGAACAGATACAATGGAGCTGGTGAGCAGTTGGCGTGATTGCTTACCGTAACCTACCACTACTACCTCTTTCAGCGCAGCCTGATCTGCTTTCAAAGATATGTTGAGAGTACCGCCAGAAACCGGAAGTTCCTGTGATAAGTAACCGATGAATGAAAATACCAGAATATTGTTTTCGGCAGCCTCGATATGGTAGCTACCTGTAATATCAGTTACGGTTCCATCGGTGCTGCCTTTGAGCTTTACCGATACACCTGGTAGGGTTTCGCCTGTTTGCGCATCGATAACTTTACCGCTAACCCTCATAAGCCTGGCGGTGGTTTGTACATATATGGTTTGATCTACCCTTTTGAATGTTAAACCAGATTGTTTGGCTATTTTCTTTAATACCTCATCAATAGGCTGGTTATTTTCAGAAAGACTGATCTTTTTGCTGAGCTGGGCTTCGGTTGCGTTATGTATAAAGCGTAAACCGGTCTGTTTTTCTATCAAAGAAAACACCTCCTTGATGGATTTTTCGGAGACCTGTATCGTGCAATTGATAGAATCCGATGTGCGGTTTACATTGGCTGCACTGGCTTGTATAACCGTGCACATCAAATAAATAGCACTAAGAAGCGAGAATATATATTTTTTCATATTTTTGAGATTGTTTTACTAAAATGAATTGGGTCCTTTGGCGAGAACCTGATTACGGAGCAGGTAGTATGATCTGATCATGCTGCCTGTTGTTGTTTTGTGTTTTTTACTTCATTAAACTTTACCTTTCTTGAGTTTAGTTGCATTTACCGGAGATGATCATCTTATTGCCCTGCATTTGCCATGATACATCCGCCACTATCCTGATCTGTTCCATCACTTTAGCAAGCGGGATATTATCAAAAGTGCCCTTCAGCTTGCAGCGTAACAGGGTGGTGTCTTTTAACTGAACGGGTACGCCATACCATCTGCTTAGTTTTTTAGCGGCATCTGGCCAACTGTCATAGTTAAATACCAGTTTGTTTTCTTTCCAGCCGGTAATATCTTCGGTCATAAAATCGGAAACATGGGCCTGGTGATCGGTTTTGGAATAGGTCATTTGTTTACCAGGGTCAAGGATGATGCGTTTGGATGGGTCATTATTCATATCCACCTGAACTTTACCCTGTACCAGTGATACGGTAATATTGCTATCGTTTTGGTAGGCCGAAACGTTGAAATGCGTACCCAGTACTTGGGTAGCTATCTTGCCGGTATGTACAATAAATGGTTTTTGCGGATTCCTTTTTACATCAAAAAAAGCTTCTCCATCCAAGTAAACCTCGCGCTTATCATCGCCAAAGCTATTAGCGATACGCAAGCTGCTTGATGCGTTAAGGGTAACCGCGGTACCATCCGGCAGATTGATCTTTTTCTTTTCGCCGGGAGCGGTATGTTTTTCGACTATAGCCAGAGTATTGGCCGGTTTGTTATTGAGTTTAGCCTTATACAACCAAAAGGCACCCGCCAGGATCAGTGCCGACGCGGCTATGGCCAGAATAGGGCGTAATTTTAGAATAATGGTATTCTGGTGGTCAGCTTTTACTGATCTGCTTTGGGAAACAGGGACCGCTGCTTCCAGATCGTCTATCTTTTTATTTAAACGGGCTAATACCTCATTGGCTTTGCTGCTATTATTGGGTACAGCCTTTTTTGCCGACCAGATCTCGGCGATATCCTCAAAAGCGTCGGAAAATTCCTTATCTGTTTGAACTTTTTGTAATAAATACTGGGTTTCCTCTTCGGTTATTTTTCCCTCCAGGTAACCTATAATCAACAGGTAGTGATGTTCATCCATGTATGCCATTTTGAAGTAAGTATCCAAAAAGGCATAATTCGATTACAAGATTTTACGATTTAATATAATGTTAACATTGGAGCCAATTACTTAACAAAAAGCAGGCGTTTCCGGAAATAATTTACGGATCGGTAAATATGTGTCTTTACTGTATGGGGAGAGATACCTAAAATTTCGGCAATTTCCTGGTAGTCAAGCTGATGTTGCCAGTTCATTAAAAAAATGAGTCGACCTTGTTCGGGCAATTCATCAACAAACCGTTCGATCATCAGGCGGCGATCCTTTCTGAAAAGCATTTCATCGGGCCGAAGGTGATCACTGATGGCTTTATCGGATGCATACTCTTCGGGCAGTAGCGGCATCTTTTGATTTTTGCCTTTTAAGGTGTAAACCCTGTTTTTTACAGCGCCGTACAGGTACGATTTTAGGGAGGTATGTATGCGTAATCTTTCCCGTTTTACCCACAGATCCAGGAAAACATCTGCAATGATATCCTCACCGTCATCGCTGTTTATACCTAAAAAACGGCAAAAATCTGATAATAACGGATAATATTTTAGAAATAAGGAATTGAAGGCTTCCCTGTCATCTGCTGTTACCTGCGACAGTAATTCTATATCATCCATTATAAATAATCAATAGGGGCAATTATATAACTAAGGTATTACTATGCTTAATTTTATAAGTTAAGTTATTGTTAAGCTTTGAAAGTTCAACACTCAACACCTAACAACCTCTTCAAGGTGTTTTATAAATTCAGCAATAGTGCTTATAAATTGGTATTCTAAATTGGTTTATTGTTGGTATACAATGCATATCTGCATAAAGGGTCTGGTGGTTTAATCAGGATAACTCCTTGAACCTTTGTTCAAAAGAAGATAAAATTAATGAAATTCCAAATATCAGCGCTTAATTATTTAAGATATTGATGCGCAGTATTTGGTTTTTAAATAGCCAACGGCGGAGGTAATCATTTCCCGCAGTACATCTTCATGAATATCCTGCAGTTTTTTGACATAGATACAGCCTTTTCCTGTTTTGTATTTGCCAAAATTGGCAAGCAATTTTTCTTTCTCCACAGGGTCCTGCATCAGGTAAAGGGTAATTTCGGCTTTGCGCGGGGAGAAAGCAACCATGGGCATATCGCCCTCGCGGCCGCTTTCATATTTATAATGGCAGCTGCCAAAACCCACAATGGCAGGTCCCCACATTTTGGCTTCCAGGCCGGTTTGCTCCTCCATGATCTGTACCAGTCGGAAACTGTCTTTGCGTTTGGTTTCATCCGCTACCGCATTCAGAAATTCGGCTACACTGGCAGTGGTTTCTTTGGTTTTATTTTCGGCCATGGGTATGATAGGTTGAAAGTGATGGGTTCCTGAAACTGGTTACTACTTTATTAAAGATAATTATAAAATTCAAACAGCTCTTGTTGATCAAAAACTTTTTAAACCTTTATTTTAACACTTTTTCTATCGAAAATCGACTAAAAACGAATAGAAAACTGCTCTAAACTCATTCAAAACAATCTATTTTAACACTTTTTAACAAATTTTTGATACAATTTAAATGATTTAAAAAGATTTATACTATTGACTATTAATAGTATACGTGTAAATAGTTCTAATTTTTAGGCTTTTTATCTCTTTAATTAAACAGCCCTGCTTACAATATTCAAGTAAGCAGGGCTGTGTTTGGAATGTACCTAAAGATACAAAAAATGTTTGGGATTTTCAATGGGATGGAGCGGTAGGCGTAGGGAGCTTTAATAAGAAATACGTCATTGAGGTGCGAAGTAAATAATCCTGGTCATTCTGAGCGGAGCGAAGAATCTACTCGCTGATAGATCCTTCGCTCCGCTCAGGATGACAAATTAAACGTAGGGATTATCTTACACCTTTTACCGCAATGATGAATAATTATAAAACTGGAGGCGGCCTGTACCGTTTACTTTGATGGTTTTGGTTTCATCGGCACCGTGGCTGTTTTTTAGGGTAAGGCTGATCTGATTTTCGCCTTTTTGCAGCGGTATGCGCGCATATGAAATGTACGATGGCAGCGTTTGCCAGTTGCGGGTATCGGCTTTTTCTGATAGCAGACTGTACAACTGTATACCATAACCTATGCCTTCCAATAAGGAGTTGGTATTACCATTGTTATCTTTAGCGGCGGCACGTACCGAATATTCGGCTATCTTTTTTACGGCCAGCCTGGAAAGTACCTTGCCCATTTCGTTTAAGGTACGTTGTTGTAATGTTCTAAAGGCCAGTTCATTGATGTCCTCGGCTTTTTCAAGCGGTATTTGCTGCTGGTTATTGGTGACCACCGCGCCCGAATAATAAGGGGTTTGCGCCACATATTTTGGCCAGGCCACCCGCAGGCTTTCTACCGATTTGGTGTTTACTTTATTCCGGTCGCCACTGTAATTAAATGGAAGTACTAATCCGCCGGCCGCGTCTGTAAAAAAGAGGTCGCCGTTGTTGTTCCTGATCAGGCTAAAAAATAAATCGACCTGGGTTTTAACCGGAGCCAGACCGTTTTCCCAAAAAAGGATCAGCTCGCCGCCCTCACTTGGTTTGGGCAGCACGTAATTGCTCATGCCGAAGGCTTTTTCAAATTCATCGGCCTCGGTTGTAAATCCATTCAGCATGGCTGTACGAATTACATCCTGCTGAAGCCCCAGTGGCATCGTGGTGCCGTAATAGGTTTTATCAGGATTTTTCAGATATAGCTCAGCCGCGTTACGGTAAGATATGAATGCGTTATTCACATCGTTGTTGCTTTCATACAGCATCCCCTGCAGCATGAGCGAAAACGCGTCGTTGGAGTAACGGCTATCTTTATTGTTAAATTTATCGCCCTGTACCTGGGCTTGCAGGCTAATACGCCTGGCTTCCACTATGGCATCTTCGGTATTATGCAGATACATATAGTTGAGCGCCTTGTAATAATGGATCATGAATTTCTCAAAATCCTCGCCTTTATACCGCTGCGTCATGGGGTTTACCAATGCACCAACGGCCTCATCCGCAGCACTTGTCATACCATGCTCCAACATCGAGTCGGCATCGTTAAAATACTGGTTGCTGTTTTTATATTCTCCGTTCAGTTGGCTTATCCTTCCCTTTTCCATCAGGTAAAGGAGCCTGTTACGGGGTTTTTGGATCAGGCTGTTTTTGTCCAGCTCTGTCTCGGCAGCTTTGTAATTCCCGGCCGAAACATTTTTATAATACGGAAGAATACGGTCATTATAAGATGCGCAGCCTGACAAAAAAAGCATCAATCCTATAACAGACGATGCCTGGAGAATATACTTGCGGAGGTTTATCATTATTGGGAAGAATCAAGAGTCAAGAGTCAAGAATCAAGAGGAAAGATCAATTTTGTATTGTCTTGACTCTTGATTCTTGTATCTTGACTCTTCCTATATAACAGGCTTAGTTTTTTACGTATTTGGCTATTTTCTTTTCGCCTATCCAAACTACTTCGTTGGTTTGGATATTGGTCAGTTCCAGGTTAACCTGGTAATAAACCACTTTTTGACGTTTGTGGGCATCAACAATGGAGTTGATAGAACCTTGCAGTATGTAATCGGCTCCGTTTTCCAAACCGAATTTTTTCATGCTTGAAACGGTAGCGTTGGTTTGCTGATCTTCTTTTTCGGCACGTAATTCGTCACGTTTTTTGCCGCCTTGTACCAAACGTACTTTTTGGGTTTGTATAAACGCGCTTTCAACATCTTTTACAAATGTTTCGGCATCAATATGTTCATGGCTTTTGTTTTGAACAAAGCCAACAATAACTACAGGCCTTTTACCCTGATGTTCTTCCTGGTGGGTGTTTATCCAGGCGGCGTTCAATATTTTATCGGTAAGGTCGGCTGCTACTAATCTCGAATCGCTGTTGTTCCAGTTTCCGCTGATATCGATGGTTTCGTCTGTACTAACACGTGTTACTTGTCTGGAGCATGAGGCTACTAACATTCCTGAAACTGCAAGGGCAGCAACTGCTATAATTTTGTTGAATTTCATGTGTATTGTTCGGGGTTTTATATAATAAGATTGTATTTTGAGTAAATTGTTACCAGCCAAAGCCTATACCAACACTGGTACGTCCGCCCCAGCGGCCGCCGTAGCCACCACCCCAACGGTTTCCATAGCCACCGCCCCAGCCACTGTTCCAACCCCAATTGCTGTAAGGGTATGAGTAGCCGCCATAGACACTCCATGATGGGCTATAATCATAACCATTCATACGTTCCTCATGGCGCCATTCGCGGTTTTGCCTGCGGCGTTCCAGTTTGGCCTCGTACCAGTCGTAAGCTTTATACGTGTTTTGAACCGTAGTGCCGTGCAGGCTGTTCAAGCTATCGGCCCCACGCATATATTTATACTGGCTTTCCAAATATCTTGGGTTTTGATCTGGTTCTAAAGCGGTTGTTTGCTGGGCGTGTACTACGCCGCTGTAAAAACTACCTATCAGTAAGCTGGCAATGATAATTAATTTCCTTTGCATGACTTTAAATTTGATGTAGCAAAAATAAGTAAAAACAAATCGTATGTACCTACAGAAAGTTGACGTACAGTCATTTATTTAACGTTTTTTAACTATAACGATCATATATAAACAAATAAAAAAGCTGACCTGCTATCTTGGAAGGGTAAGCTATTTTCTATCAGACTTGAATTTTGGGGAATGGATTAATGGGGTTTGTAAATAAAATTATGTTTGAAGGGCTATTGTATCAGCTCACCCCGACATCGCTGCGCTCGTCACCCCTCTCTCCGCTTCGCACATAGAGGGGATTTTTATTTTTTCTTTACCCTCTTTCCGCCGTAGGCGAAGAGAGGGTGGTCCAGCGAAGCGTAGACCGGGTGAGTCGATTATACTCTATGCTATTTTGTGTAGTGGCAGGGAGGGGTTTATACAAGCGGCAAAATTATCAAGCGATGAAACCCCTTCCTACCCTTCCCGAGGGAAGAAATTGCACAGGCTTTGGCTTTGGTCGGATGTCATGCCGGGTTCCGTCAGAGCGTGGTGGGCAGGCCTCCCCGCTCTACCCTTCAACAGGGTGAAAGCTCCAGTTTTTCAAATATCGAACACTGAATGTCGAATGTTAAATAATGAAGTTAAGGCTCGGCGTTCGATATTCAAAATTCGTTATTCGATATTATTTTTCTTTTACTCCTGCGGATTTTCAACTCGTGGAAAGCATATTTTCAGCCTTTCGCACCAAATAAATACATTTGAATAACATCTACATATTCCCCGTTTTTTTGTTTAATGGCTTTAACAAATCTTCCTTCTTCCTTAAAGCCCAGGGAATAATATAATTTAATAGCGTTATGGTTTGTTGCAAATACCTCGAGTACAATTTTTTCAATCACGTTATGATTGTTAACCCATTTTATCAGGGTTTCCATCAACGCACGACCTATACCCATGGCCTGGTAGCCGGGATGAACATTAATGCCCAATTCGCCAACATGGGCATTCTTGGCTTTTTGCTGCCCTATAAAAAACAGGAACCCTATTACCTGATGATCCAGTGTGGCAATTAATAATTCTGAATTTTTGCTTTTACGGATATTATTGATCCATACTTTTTCGTCGGCTACAGAGATATTATATTCCTCGGGTGTAGTAAGTAACTGATTGGTTGAGGCGAATACATTTTTTGAATATGCAATGAGCTGTTCCGCGTCGTTTTCATCTACTTGCCTGATGCAGTAGGATATTCCGTTTTTTGTTAAATGATTGATCATAAACTGAGTAATAAAAATAGCGCATAAATGCCTATCTGCCAAAAAAATTAGTTGGCAGTAAGCCGTTTTAAATGGCGGCTAAACCATTTCCTCCTGATTTCCTATGCATTGATATGTATGTTACTATACTAAAGGATACTAGTATCCTTTAGTATAGTACTATCTTTTGTATATCTATAGTAAATACCTTTGACCAAATAAAAAATAAAAATAATGAAAAAGATACTAAATATCATTTCGAGTGTTAAAGGGAAGGAGTCCTTCAGTAACAAACTATCCGGAGCTATATTGGAGAAACTATCTTCGGCTTATCCCGGTAGTACCGTACAAACACGTGATCTGACTAAAAATCCATTTCCGCATTTGGAAGAATCACATTTTACCGCGTTTTATACGCCCGATGAAGCGCGTACGGCCGAGCACCGCGAGGCCATCAAAAACTCCGATGAGGCGATAAGCGAATTGATGGATGCCGACAATATTGTAATTGGTGTGCCGATGTACAATTTTGGTATCCCATCCACATTAAAATCATGGATAGACCACATTGTTAGAGGTGGTGTTACTTTTATTTATCAAGAAGGTGGTTTACCGGAAGGGCTGGTAAAAAACAAAAAAGTTTACCTGGCTATCGCCTCAGGCGGGGTATTTTCTGAAGGACCCTTGAAAAGCTATGATTTTACAGAATCGTACCTGAGAACTGCCCTTGGTTTAATTGGTCTTACGGATATAACCGTTTTCAGGGTAGAAGGACATTTTAGAGCCGAAACCAAAGAAACCGCTTTGCCCAAAGCTTTGGGTATTGTTGAAGAGTATGCTTATTAGCTGCAAGCTCTTGGAGTGATGAGGTGATAACAGCAACCATAAGCTCAACGTTTTTTGGTAGGTGTCATGCTGAGCTTGTCGAAGCATGGTGAGCAGGCCTCTGCACGCTACTCTTCGACAAGCTCAGGGATTTTTTATTTACCCCTCTCTTCCCAAGGGAAGGAATCACACGAGTCCGGGCTTTTACCGGGGTGCGCCGTTTGGGTAAATGGCTGCCCGCAACTGATTATTCTTTAAGCAACGGTGTAAGTATTGGAAATGGCAGCATTGAGCTTATCAATTATTGCCTGATTAACTATCCATCTATTTTAACATTCGGCCGTTCTTAATTTCCGATTAAACTCGTCATAAACAAATAGGAGATATATCGAAACTATGGCTTAGTTCATCGAAAAAATTAAACGGTCGGTTTTCTTTAAACTAAATTAGGAAGAAATGAGACTTTACAAAAAAGTTTAGAATATCATAACAAAGCTACTTATGAACAAACGGCTAATCAGGTTGCTCACCTTATTATTTATTGCACTATTTGAGTTTACTTCGCTAACCCTGAAAGCCCAGGGTAATTTAACATTAACCGGCTCCGTTGTTGATAACTCTAATAACACCCCCGTTGAACTGGCAACCGTAAAACTGATTAGCACCGAAGATCCTAATAATATAAAATCACTCCAAACAGATTCGGCCGGTAAATTCACCATTAAAGGCCTTAAGAAAGGGATATACAGCATTAATGTATCCTACCTGGGCTATAAAATGCTGGATAAGGCCGGCATTGAGCTTACAGGCGCCACACCGGTATATAATATAGGTATATTAAAACTTATCCCTAATTTAAATCAATTGGGTGAGGTACAGGTAAAGGCCGAAAAGCAGCTGGTTTCCAATAAGCCCGGAAAAATGGAGATCAATGCCCAAAGCAAGATCTTCGCGTCGTCAAATACAGCGTTTGATGTTTTGCAAAAAGCGCCGGGAGTGGCTTTGCTCAACGGATCGTTCAAAATAAACGGTAATGTGGAGCCCGATATTTTATTGAACGGCCGCAGAACACCTTTAAGCATGGAGGAGTTAAAATCTATCCCGTATGATAACATTGAAAAAATTGAGATCATCAGCAACCCTAACTCCTCATATGAGGGGGATAGAAAAGCGATCATCAATATTGTGCTGAAAAACAAAGTGAAAGAAACCGGCTATAACACATCGCTGTACACAGAATATGCCCGTAACAAGTACAACCAGTTTAACTTTGGCGGCGACTTTAGCTTTAAGCAGAAAAAATACACCATCACCGCATCGGCCGGGAGGATATGGACCCCTGCTTTTACGGACATTACCGGTAACCGTTATTATGAACAGGATGGGCAGAACTATTTGCTCAACACCAAATCGTTCATCAAAAATAAACCCACGTTGCTGTATTATAATGCGGGCCTGGAGTACTATATAGATACAGCCAATACCTTTGGTGTATATTACAGGGGCACTAATACTAAAATTAGCCAGGAGCCCAATAGCGTTTCAAAAACATTTTTGGGTAACACTGCAGATGATAGCCAACTGGTTAGCCTGATTAATACCACGGGCTTAACCAAAACCGACGCTACAAACGCTACCTATACGGTTAATTATGAACATGCTTTTCATAAAAAAGGCACCAAATTCAGCTTAGAGTCAAACCTGGGGAGTTATGACCTTACCCAGAATCAAAATACCATCAGTTCCAATGTAAATACGCCCACCAACACATCAGGGATCATCAATGATGCCAAATCTACCATTGATCTTTTTAACATTAATGCCGATTTTCAAACGGCGTTTTCAAAGGCCATTACCCTGCAAATAGGTGGTAAATTTAATAACAGTACAACCAAAGATGGCCTGGTAAGCGACTCTGTAAAAAATAATGCAGTTATTAATGCCGCAGGCCAAACCAACAACTTTAAGTACGAAGAAAAAATTTACGCCTACTACTTTAATTTAGATTATGACTTTGGTTTTGCCACGCTGGAGGTTGGCACCAGGATAGAGGATACGCGCTCAACAGGTATCGCCGCTATAGCGTCGCAAAGCTTTACAAAAAACTATACCAATGTTTTGCCGGGTGCTCAGTTGTATAAAAAATGGGGCTCAGGCCAAACTCTCACCCTTTCATATGCCAAAAAAATAAGCCGGCCCAGCTATCGCGACCTGAACCCCTTTGTATTTATTATTGACCCCTATACCTATGTAAGCGGTAATCCATTTTTAAATCCAAGTACTTACAATAATTTTAAAGTAGAGTACTCCATTCATTCCGTTAATATGTCATTGAGCTACCGAACCCAGAAAAACATTATTACGCAATTACCGGTTTTAAATTCTGAAACCAATATTTTAACCTACTCGCCGCTTAACCTGGATAAAAAAAGAAACATTTCATTCGATCTGAATTTTCCGTTAAAAGTGGCCAACTGGTGGACCCTCGAAAACTCCAGCACCGTATTGCATGATCATTATGAATCGCAGCTGGCCGGTGGGGCATTTACACGTAATAAAATAAACTTTACCAATAACTTTGTGAGCACGTTTACTATTAGTCCGGGTTTTTATTTTAACACGGCTTTCTTTTATACCTCACCATCGGTATTTAACTTTTACCAGGTTAATGCCCTCAGTTCGCTTGATTTTGGGTTAAAAAAGGAGCTACTGAAAAAGAAGCTTACTATAGATGTGAACTATTACGATGTTTATCGCGGCCGTAAAGATGTTTTAACGGTAAACTATTTAAACCTGCATAACTCCTTATCGCAATTTACCAATACCCGATACTTTAATTTCAGGCTTACCTATTCGTTCGGAAACCAATCCATTAACGGTAACCTGAAAAATGAACCCAAAGCCACTGAAGAAGGTGACCGCGTTAAGAATGGTTTGAATCAATAGCTTTTCTCTACTTAATGACCAGAAGGAAATTTATCTGAAGAATTTCCTATTTAGATAGAGTTACACATAAAATAACTGATACCCTAAAAGAAATAGGCCTAAATAAGATTATTAAAACAGAAGTGCCCCTGGTACAAAGTACCAGGGGCATCTTTTATAAAGTAGGTTTTGATTGGGGCGTAGTAAATCTTCTCCGCTTATTTCTCCATGTAGGCGATAAAAACGGGAGAAGTTTAGTTAAACAGCAACTGTTTCACAGCATCTTTATAGTTTACCCCTATAGGTAAAGAATTATTCAGGCTGGTTTCGATGGTATTGCCTTTAACACAAATGATAAAAGATTTATTAATGATAAAAGATCTGTTTACCCTTATAAAGCTACTGTTACCCAGGAGCTCTTGGGTTTTGGTCATGGTTAAGTTAACTACGTAGTTAATTTTAGCCAGATGTATTTTTACATAATCCCTCAACCCTTCAACGTATACAATTTCGGAGGTATTCAGGTTCATCATTTTCTTGTCAACCTTAACCCATATAAAGCGTTCTTCCTTTGATAAACTCTTCGTTGTAGTTGCTGTTGCTCTGGTATTGAGGTCCTCGAGCAGATTATCACGTTTAGGCATCAGTTCCTTCACATTTATTTCGCTGTTTAAATTATAGTGCCTTTGTTTAACTTTACATATGGCTTTAATGAAACGTTGAAAATCAAACGGCTTTAGCAAAAAGTCGGTTACATCGAGTTCAAAACCGTTAAAGGCATATTGCTGGTGAGCAGAGGTAAGGATAATCTGGGGCTTTTGCGATGTTAACCCGCTGATCAGTTCCAGGCCTGACATCATCGGAAGGTTTACATCAACTATAATAATATCCGGTTTTTTGATATAAATCATATCCAATGCCTCAATAGCTGTTCGGCAAATCGTCAACAGATGAAGGAACGGGATACGGGAAATATACTGTTTTAACGTAGACGCATCTGTCTGGTCATTTTCAACAATAATAACAGATAGTTGACAAGAATTATTCATAATCCAAGTATTATGATATCAAATAATTAATAATTGCTAAAATTAACGGCTGATATTTATTTAAATAAAACTTTTAGCTCTATCTTATTTTTTCTTAGATACAATAATTTCTTATAATTTATGGAGATATTAATCTGTAAATTATAATTTCAATTTATGATTGATATATTTGTTTTGGCCCCATTAAATAATGCAGGTTAGCTGTAAGCTTTTTTTAATAATTTCTGCTAGCATTTAGTGATAAAAAATATATATTTATATCAACGCATTAAAAGCGGTCCATTATTTAAATACCCCTTTAATTAACTTAATAATATATTGTATAAGCCCAAGCAATGAATAACCGATACCAGACAGATAGTTTTAACAACCATCAATCTGTTCAGATCTTCATTAACATTAATTGCTGTATTATTAGTTAGTATGAATTAACCATATATCGTTCTTTTCCTTTTATTCTAAGCGGTTTAATAAATCATTGATCGGTAGTAACTTATATTCTTAAACCATTGGGTACCTTATGGAAACCAATAGTTTGAAAAGATGTTATCGTGGCTGTTGACGACGTTGTTGTTGTTTCGGTTTGGGTTACGTTTAGATGTAGGGTCTTGGAATCTGATTGAAATTTGAAAACTGTTTCAATTTCAAAGATTGCTTTTAAGGTCTGGGACTTTTTCATAGGTGCTTTTTTTATTTAATTTAGAGTAAAGTGTAAATAATATGAAATTTATTGTGCAAACAGATTTAAATGGATGGTAAACAACTTTAAACGCATGGTGAATAACACCCATGGTATTCACGTTTTTTGGCACTTGGTTTTTTGGAGCTCATTTATTGTATACGAACTTTCGGTATTATTAATACTGTCTTCGGGATCAATCCCTTTGATTGACCAAATAGTTCACTATCCCCTTAACATTGCATTGTTTTATTATAATGCAATGGTGTTACTCAAAAGTTTTTCTGAAAAGAAACATAATTGGTTCGTCTCATTTTTGATTTTACTCCCTTTAGAGATAATTATTTATTTAGCGCTTAATTACGGCTTAAACTACATGTTGGAAAATTGGTTCCACATCAAAGTTTTAAGATCAATTCACCTTCCTTATCTCTTTTTTGTAGCCAGCATATGGCGCGCCATATATTTTATTGGCCTGAGCACCTGTTATTGGTTTGCTTTATACAGTGTATACAATAAACGAAAAATACTTCAGCTTGAAAATGAACGGATGAAATCTGAGAGCCGGAAGATATTACTTGAAAAAGACCTCCTGGCTACCCACAACAGTTTACTCAGGGCTCAAATTAACCCGCACCTGTTATTTAACACCCTAAATTATATTTATAATACGGTATATAAAAGCTCGGAAGAAGCGGCAGAGGTTATTATGCTTTTATCAGAGATAACCCATTATTCATTTAAATCAACCGGCAGTAATGAAACAGTTAGTTTAAAAGATGAAATAGTAGCGATAGAAAACCTGATCAAACTCAATCAAATACGATTTAATAATAAGCTTTGCATCGAGTTAATATTAAAAGGCGATTTTGAAGGGATTAAAATAATTCCGCTGGTGCTGCTCACTTTTGTTGAAAATATATTTAAATACGCTAACTTATCCGATCGTGATTTTCCGGTACAAATTTATGTTGGATTAGATAATGGCAGTCTTAGCTTTTATACCATCAATAAAATAGGAAGAACTCACTCTATGCCTCATAATAATAGCAAACTAGGGTTGGTGAACGTGAAAAACAGGTTAGAAAATCAGTACAAACGCCAATATGATTTAACTATCAATAACAGGGATGGCATATTCTCAATAGACCTAAACATAAACTTACATGAACACAATAAAGTGCTTTATAATTGACGATGAATCACATGCTGTTGATTTACTTAAAGATTATATAGCTAATACACCTGACCTGACCTTATTAGGAACATCCAATAGCCCCATGGAGGGTTTGGCCGCTGTACGGAATAACAAGCCTGATATTCTTTTTCTGGATATAGATATGCCCATGCTCAATGGCCTGGAATTATCAACCCTGCTCGACCCTCAAATTAAAATAATATTTGTTACCGGGTATGCCAACCATGCTGTGGAAGCCTTTGAAAAAAATGCACTCGATTTTTTGCTTAAACCAATCTCGTACCCCAGGTTTTTAACCTGTATTAAAAAAGTGATGGGGAGCATGGCAGAGAAAGATAGTTCAAAAACTGGTGAACAGGAACAAGGCTTTTTCTATATAAAAAGTGATTTTGGTAAAATAGTAAAAATTGATCATGAAAGCATTGTTTACATAGAAGCCAGCAATAATTTTATTAGCATTTTCTTGAACGATACCGACTATAAAGCTTATATAACCCTGAAAGATATAGAATTACACCTTCCCGAAAGCAGTTTTAGCCGCATCCATAAATCATTTATCGTTAATACCAATAAGATTAAATTTATAAACGGCAACCAGATTTTTTTGGCCAACAAAAAGGTACTTCAATTAGGGGCAACCTATCGCGATATGTTTTTTAAGAAGCTGGATATGAGTATTTTAAAAAAGCGTTGATGCCACATTTTTTAAAGTCGGGCTTTTACCGATAGCTTATACTTTAACATGCAGTAGTAAATAATATACTCCTGTTCCCGCTCATCTTCAGTAAATAAGCGGTTAAAGTGCATGTGGATCATATCAGCAAGCAGCGCAAGCCTGCGTTCTGCTGTGAAGTGGGAAGCTACGTTAGCTATTTGGCCTGCCTGGTGTAAAAATTCCCGATGGTATTTACCAAGCTTGAGTTTTTTAAAGTAATGAGGATCATTTAACAACGATTGAATTTCGGTTCTTAATTCCCGGTATTTCATATCCAGATCAATTTTTAAAGCCTTATTACCCGAAAACTCCTGGTGAAAATTATCTGCCACTAATTGTAAAAATGATATTTGATCGGTTACAGTTGGCATAAATAGCCTCATTAACTGATCAATGTCCATGATCGCCAGGCTATGATTGGAGTAACCCGGCTCCCGATTTTTTATAAAGTGAATCACCAGCTTACTACTCGCGTAAAAAAAATCTTCAACAAGCGTTATCATATCGGCGCCGTATCGCTCTATTTCCCTGATATAAGTGTCGGTTTGTAGTTTTTTAATCTCATGGCTTTGCAGGCTGATGGCTAACTGATTGTTCAATTTGATCATCACCTGGCCAATATCAGTTGGATTTACTTTTAACCGGAGCCGTAAATGATAGCCCGATTCCTGGTAGCGGATGAAAAACCAGGAGCTGACCTCTTTTTTTTCCAAAACAACCATGAGCGGTAAAATCTGATCAGATAATAAATGGTCGGCTATCTGAGGGCTGCAATAAATTTTAAAATAGAGCCACTCGCTTCCCAGCGCAAACTCCCGTTTAATTTTTTTGTTAGATGCAGGTTGTGGGCTAAACTTTACCGGGTAAACCGAATTGGTTTTATACAGAAAAGTTATAAACTGGTTTACCATCGGTTTCCCCGCTATCACTACTTTAGATTGTGCTGCGTTGGGCAAAAAATATTCCTGCAACTTAACCTGTTCTGCACCGGCTATGCAGTTTAACAATAGCAATACTTCTTGTTTTTGGGTGAGGTTAAAAACAAGTTGCTGATCGGCCCGCGTTAAACAGATCAGATCGGGGAGGCTAATTTGCTGTTTTATATCCAGTATTTTATCTAAGCCCTCTTTTTTAGTTGCTTTATTCAGATAATCGATATCGCTGGTGGCTAAGTACCATTTGGCGGCACTGAGGATAATACTGCCCATGCTTACTCTTGGATAAAATTTTAAGCCCGGGAAATAATATTCCAGATCGAAGGTTAAATTATTTTGAATACCCTGGTACTGAAGATCGCACAGGAACTTAAATATGCTTAAATGATTATGCACGTAATTATAAGCCGAACTTAGTCTGGGCTGTATAACTTTTTGCAAAGAAACGGATTCCAGCACCACCTCATCCTTTACAACAGATACCAACAGATCAGATAGTGCGATCTGGTGCGATACCAGTTGTACCGGGACGGAATTGATAGGGATTTCATATGGATAAACCGGGTACCGCCGGTTGATATTATCAGTATGGGTATCTGATAGTATCCCGATATCGGCAAAAATCACATCCGGATTGGCCTGTTCTTCAATTTGGGCAATCTGTGTGCTTAAATCTAATACCTCATCATTAAATAAAGTAAAACGACCTATGATGGATGTGCCCGAACATCCTCCTGCATTTTCTATAAAGATCTGGTCATCAAACTCCCGGAACATTACCATCATGGATGGTGGTAATGGATAGGTGGCCTTATCAAGCTTACTTAAATGTGATGGGTTTAATTCAATAGACGCGTAAGCTTCCCGATTGGTATTATTTGTCCAAAGCTGAAGCAATAACTGATGAACCATCGTCCATTCCATTACCGGAGAGCTTTTAGCGGTTGGATTAAATTTAACCTGGCTCAGGAGCGGCCCCCTGTCTGAACCCGAAGCGCCTCCATACGCGATGCCCGCATCCGGGTCAAGGGCCAGGAGCAGGGGGACTTTTTGCCCCTCGAACCGGGTTTTAAACCCGGTTATAAAATCTTTAAGATTTTGTGGTGAGGCATAGGGAACTAAAATCCGCAAGGCTGTTATGGCCGTCGAAATCTGTTCCTGGTACTTTATATTCAAACTCCCACTCAGCTTTTTTCGCTCGAGGTTTGAATAAAAATTCACACTGTTTTTTTTTATACAGTCGGCTGTTAACTGTTTTATTTCGTTGTCAAACTCCTGTAACACCTCTTGTGCAAATGGTTTTGCCGCATTTAATTTTTTATATAGAGTATTTAATTGAAGCAAAAGAGGATTGGCCGTTGCAGAAGGTGTATTTATTAACCGGTACAAATAATCTTCGCCCAATAGATTGGGCTCCAACTGTGTGGTTAAAATCTGACTGGTAAGCAGCCTGTTTAAAAACTCAGCCGCTTCCGTGTTCTGGAAACCCCACCCGGTGATGATGGATAACAGTTGTGCTTCGGGTAGTGGCCCCTTTTTAAATAGCTTAACAATGCTATCAATGAACTTATTTGCCTTAATGGAATCGAGGGTAAAGAATAGCGCTGATACTCCTTCCTGGTGGGTAGTTTTTACAAACCGATAGCTCTTTTTTAACCTATAAATAGTTGGGTTTAAAGATAATTGCCTGGGATAGGGATTATCTTTTAATAGTTTTTTAGCCAATAGTAAGGATATCTCCTGGTCTAAAAGCAGGTGAATGTGGTCATGTGTTTTATCTTTCAATAAGATTTGATCATCCTGGCCCCAGTCAACAACCGTTGAAGAAGCAAAGCAGCCAAATGGCGTAGGCCGGAAGCAGGTGCGGTTGATATATTTTTGAATGCTTAATAATTCCTTATCGTTAAAAGTGCTGATATCAAAATGCTTATGGAGCAATAACTGATGTAATGCCGGATTGGCCAGGTAAATAGCATATTGGAACTGCGGGTCGCCGACAATCTCCTGTATGTTATCTGCCGAATAGCGTTCAAAACTAAGTAGGGGTATCCGCAATATAAGGTCGGGGATAAATTGATAATCGGCCATGTACGGTTCAGGATTATTAGGCTATTAAAGTTTGATGGAACCAGTTAACCATGTCGGTTATTAATTGGGGGATATGATCAATGCCGGGGCCGGTATCACTTTTCTCCTTAAATGCATGATCGGCACCTTCGTAAATTTGATGATGTAGATTTTGTTTTTTGTTGAACAGAAATTCGCTGATGATGAGATCGAAAGTCTCCGGGTGCACCACCGGATCTTGGGAGCCCATAGCCATAAAAATGGGTATGTTAAGGTGTAAGAGATTTCTTAGCGCAGATTCGGCAAAGGTGGCCCAACGCAAGTAAGTATGTCCCTGCCAGAATTTGTTGGTAGAGGTTGGGCTTTGCATCATCTCTTCAAATTGCTTAGTGAGTATCTCAATCTCCTGTTGCCCTTCCCGGAACGATAATTCTCCGCGTGTAATACGCTTGCGGATGTAAAGAAAGTATTCCAAAAATTGCGATGCCCCGCCCCCGCTTAAAAATGCAAGATGGCTAATGTCTTTATTGGCGGTAGCTAGCTTAGCCGCAACATCCGATCCTTCGGAGTGGCCACATACCAGGATATGCTTATTGCTGATCAATTGGTTTGATTGTAGATAGCGTAATACCGTATCGGCTTGAAAAACCCGATAAGCCAAACTGGTTTTTTGATGATACTCAGCAGGGGCGGCAGCATCCTGATGGCGACTGAAAGTGAAACCCGCCTTTGAAATGATAACGAAGTTAAAATCCTGAACAATCTCGGGCCTGTTATGAAGCGAAAACGTTAACCGGTGCCCCTGATCATTTTCCATACATAGGGGCACAGCTCCGGAGCCTTGCAGAAAGAGAAATGTGCTTTTTTCTGGAGAAAATCCGGGCGTATGGATGTAGAACCGTATAGTTTCCTGGTTCTGTTGAATCACATATTCCTTAAAGCTGTACTCCTGCGGTGTTACTGGCATATATGCTGGTTGGGTATGGGGTGACAGAAATATTTTTGCTGTTTATTTTATTATAAATATTATAAAATAAAATGGTTTTCTCTCACCAAATTATTATCTTGAATGTAATATAGTTTATAGCTGCAGATAAGCTTATTCATATATAAATCTAAATATCCATGACCATGTTAGAAGCCACTTTTGAACAACAGCTGAACCGCTATTTTACTAACTGTAAATGGACCCAGATAGGCAACGAATTTCAACTGCAAGGACCCGGGCTAAGCTACCTGGGCCTGGATCAAAACCTGAACGTTAACCTGGCCGGATTTTCAGAGCATAAGTTATCACTGGCAGATGTGGCAGACTTTCATGAGCCGAAGGATGGTTATAACCTTTGTTTTGAAGATACCTGGTCACTTTTATTTTGGTTAAGGTATTTGAAAGCCAATCCAGGGGTGAAGAAAATCAATATCATTCACCTGGATGATCATACCGATCTGATGCCGCCCTTGTTATACAAAGAGCAAGGCGAATATTTTCAGGTAACTGACAGTAAAAAGGTGAATTTTAATGATCCGGAAAGTATTGCTGATTTTATCCGAGAAGGAAGTATAAACCTGGGATCATTTATCGCTCCGCTTATTTTCTTTCTGGATAGGGTAAATATTTTTCACCTGCGAAAAGAGCTTTCACCCAATGGTACCACCAAACAGAACCTGGTAGAATCATATATTAACGATTTTCCATATCTGGATAAAGATCGCATCTCTATATCAGTCACCGATAAAAATGATGAGCTGGTCAAAGGCTTTTATTACCGGGGAAATGACATGAAATCCTTGATAGGGGAAATCAATGAAGATCCTACCTTTCTACATATCGATTTGGATTACTTTTTGAACCAGTTCAACGGTAATTACAAGAATGATAACCCGGTTAATATGATAACCCATGTGGAACTGGAAGAAGAGATCAGAACCATTTGTGCCGAGTTAAGTAGCATTAGGTCGCAAATTGTTGATGTTACTATCGCCACATCTCCTGGTTTTTGCCCTTCGAGCCATTGGCAGTTCCTGATCAATAATTTTATGGAACGGTTTAATGAAATTTAGTGTTGACATAGTTTGGAACTAACGGAATTGCATTTGAAATGCCTTCTGAGTAAAATTTGGCTAAAGCCTTTTTTGATTAGCTGAACCTAATCGTTGGCTAAAGCCGAACGGCAATGAATAAAAAACTCCGACAAGAAATGAAATTTGTTTGTTCGCTAAAGCTATACGGCAATGCGTTGAAATTTTAGTTGTTAATAAAAACCAAAATTCATTGCCGTCCCATTTATGGGGCGGAAAATATAAAATTGAAAATGGCTTTAGCCGAATAAATTAAAGGAGTGATTTTCTCGAGTTGAGGAGAGGTTATGCTTCAATGTGATTAGTCAATTGCCTGGTCTTGTAGCGAATCTTGCAGATAAGGGAAACATAGTATCTGCGTAACAATCCATATATCAGCAGCTCATTCCTGTTTTGTTGAGTCAAAAAGAAACGGTTAAGTGCCATGTGAATAACGCTGTTGACAATTTGCGAAGGCGTTTTATAATCGTGTGGATATTCTTTACAGGTTTGTTGAAGGGCAGAGAGGGTAAGCTTATTTTGTTCGGTGCGGGTTTTAAATATTTCTTTAAATACCCCATACGCTTCATTTTCACCGTTGATCATGGTTTCAATACCTTGCTTGTGCGCCCGGTATAAAGTATCAAAAGATACCTGGAGTTGTTTGGAACCGCCGGCACGGTTAAAAAAATCGATTTCCATTTGATACAACAACTCAATTTTACCGGCAATATCCAAATCAAAATCATTCATTAAGGTTTCAACGTTAAGTATGCCGATGAGCCAGTTATCTGGTATGGTAACACCACTTTTAAACAATTGCATGGCGGCACAACTGTCATGATAAAATAATTGCTCGCCATATTCCATGGTCGCGGTGCCATAGCGGTCAATCTCTGGAATGTAGGTGTCCGGCTCTATAGTCCATATCTGGCGACTTTCTATTTGGCTTTTTAACGCGTTTTTCAATTCAGCAATAACATTGGCATATTTGGCCACGGCATACGAAGCCATTTTTATCCTTAACCGCAGGTGATAATACGGATCATCATACCGGATAAAGAACCACTGCGAAATGATGCCTTCATCGATCATGAGGGTTAATAGCTGATAAATGGTTTCCAGAGCTTGCTGGAGAACTACTGGCCGTCCATAAATTTTATAATATATCCATTCATTTTGCTCGACAGGATGTTCATCGGGTTCCGGGGAGTGCTGGGTTGTTAACTCATCGTTTGTTGAGGCTGGAGCATTGCGCTTATCCAAAACCGGGATGATCATTTCGTGATGAAAACTATCGCCCTGATTTTTAAATAAGGTTGATGCCGGATTGCCTACATACTCCATCATGGTAATGCCATTTTCGGTAACCGCTTCCAGGAAAAGGGTGCAAGAAAATTGTGACCGGATATCAATCAGCATTTCTTTATCATCATTAGCTATGGTAAATAGCTGCGGAAATTTAAACCGGTAGTGTAATTCTTTCAAGGCCTTAACAGGGTCTGCAAGTCGTTCAGTTACAGAGTTAACCTCTTGTTGAGTGATATGCCATTGCGCCTTGGAAAGTATCAGGTGTTTGTAGGTAATGCGGGGAAGAAAAGACTCGCTTAACAGATGTCCCCAATACCAGGCAAATACCTGCTTGGGGTTTTGATATTGCAGTTCGCTCAAAAAACGATATACCGCCGGACCTTTGTAAAAATTATGATTACAAGTGAGTATAGGAATGATCCTTTTGTTTAACTTTTTGGAATGTAAAATGATCTCCTGGTTTTTAACCGAGATAAGCAGATCGGTTAAATGGATGTTTTCTTCGGACTGACCCAGGGCACCTGATTGAACATCAATGGTAAACCGCCGGAGGATTGGCCGGTAAATAGAATTGTCGATAGCATCGCCGGGGATAAATACTATTTCGGTAAGTATAACATCGCTATTTAAAGCATCCTCCTGGTTAATAAAAGCGGATAGTTGATCGCGCAGCCCGGGCAAACCATAGGCCGACTTACTCACCAAGGCCAATGCGGATGGGGCCGATTGCTTTTTGATAAAAAAATGAAATGATCCCTGATCGAGCTGGTCCGGCGAGGAAGCAACTAAATTTCCCTGCAAATAAAAGTTTTTAACCGCGGCCGACTGGTGGCTTTTAAAACGGTTAATATCATCGGCGGTAATTTCAACCTCTTTTTGGTTGTTGATCATTGCCTCGGCGAACTTTTTAAGTCGTAAGTTTTTTAAAACATCCGTTCTACCCGCTGTGTTTTCTTGCACGGACAGGGGAGAAATATGACCGTTGAAGGTACAGCTTTCGGTGTTGGAAGATGGGTAAATAATGCCGCTTTGCTGGTTGAGCGCTGTTAATAAAGGGATTTGAGCATCGCCATAATGGTGTGTAAATTCTGTAATGAAATGAAGCAGGTCATCATTGATATAAGCCGGTCCCAAAGCATTCAATTCCTCAATTTCGGTTAAAAGCGTGGTTGTTACCTTGTCAGGAATATTTAAATCAGCAGCATTTTGTACAAACAGATCGGCCTGTAGGTATTCTGATGACGAGGCCTCCGGATCATGAGCACTGAATAGGGTGGAGATATGTTCATGTACCCGGATCAAAGGCTTATCCAAGTGCAACTGGTGGTGGATATCTTTAATAAATGCGGCTAGTTTTTCGTTATCTGGATAGCGGCTGATCAAATCGATCAGTTCAATAAATGGATCTTCAGATTTTAAGAATACGGCAAATAGCTGCTTTTGTAAATGGCCAAGTGTGTATTCATCCTTTACGTCTTCCTCAAAACCCTGTAATTGATAATAATTAAATATTAAAGGACGATACGGCTTTTCGGCCTCTGATGTTTGTTCATATCCATTCCTGAGCAGGAAATCTGCAACTAGTTTTATCAGTATTTTAACCGGCTTACCTGCTAATCTTAGTTGCCTTAAGTTTTGCTCCTGATCGATAGCCAGGCTGGCTGCCCCTGCAGTTATAGTGCCTGCCGCATATCCTGCAAACAGCCCGAAAGGTAGTGGGCGGATACAGCACCTGACAAAATATTTATAAAGAGTTTTTAATAGCTTCTCTTTTTTTTTAGCATTTAGCTCACCATTCTCCAGCTTCCGTATTTCGTGGTAAACAGTAGGTGAGGCCAGCAAAATACCGTCTCTGAAATGATGGTGGTTGAGCAGATCTATGATGAAAATTTCTTCCTGTCCATTTGCTTCGGCAATGCGAAACTCCTCCATTTTTTTTAAGCTAAAAATGGGGAGCCTTAGAGAAAAAAAATCACATTGATAAGCAAAATCAGGGCTATCCATATAGTAAACCGTCTTCGGGTATCAGGTAGATGTCTAATAAGTTCAATTCTTTTAACCAAAAAAGAAAATCCTTCACGTTATCTATTTTAAACTCATCTAAAACAGGCACAGCCACTTCGCTCACCAGCTCTTCTTTCCAGGTGGTTTGGTTTTCAATAAAAGTATCGCCAGGGAGCAGATATATCGACCCTTTTTTGTTCAGATACCGCTGATCAAAAAGCCCCGGGTTACGCTCCAGGATGAAAGACCGGTTTTCCACAATCTCTTTACCAACATAGCAGGTTAAATCGCCGCCAAGGTTACTTAAAAAGGGAGCTGACATAATGGGGGATTTAGTTGCGTAAACCCATAACCTTTTATGCGTTAATGAAAATCGTGGTTCAATAACCGACAAACCCTGAACCGGGGAGCTGTGAAAAACTTTAAAGCTCATGATCAATAAATTAATTTTTGTCTACTTACTCGTACATACATACCACCTTACCTAACCTGTTGGTGTCGTTATATGACATCTCTAAAAACTCACAGGCATTTTTGTATGACAGGCTGTGGTAATTGCTTAAACTCAGCTTCTCATTAAGATAAAGATCAACCGCTTTGTCCAGATCGCGGGTAGTACCCAGGCAGTTACCGGTAAAGCTGATGTTGTTCATGATAAAGTGAACAAGCAAATTCTCGGGTAATTGCATGGTCTCGGTATCCGTACCAGGCGTGTTATATAAGGTGTTATTTTCAATTCCGCAGGTAACGTACCTGCCATTGAACCTAAGCAGGTAGTACAATTTTTTAAGATAGATATTACAGAACGGATCAATAATAGCATCTACATTGTTGTGCAGTATTTTAACTATTGCCAGGTCAATATCCTCATCCTTTGATTTGGTATTTACCAGGATAGTGGCATTTTTAATATTTAGTTTTTCCAGCTGCTGCGCCTTTTCTGTAGAAGAGGTGAGTACGTAAACATGTTTATACTTAAAGTTGGGCAGCATTTTTAATACAAACAGCGAGGTATTGGATGAACCACCGGTAACCAATAGCGTTGATTTGCTGTTAAGCTTAGCCTTGCGCAACATGCTCATGCCGGTTTGCGCGCCGATAGAAAATCCTGCAGCCACTTCCAGCGGAAAGGTTTCGGGAATCTTGTAAAGCTTCCGGAAATGAAGTATTTCTTTTTCTTTCGAAGTAGAATTGCTGGCCACACCGGCAGTTAAACCTGGTTTGCGCTTTTTAAGCAGGCGTATTTCCTCATAATTCCAGTTGGGTATCACGCGGTCGCCTTTTTGCAGACCGGTAACCAGGCGGCCGGTTTGTTCTACTTCGCCCACAAACTCAGATCCGATGGGCAAATAAGCCGTTTTGCAATTGTCGCTGATAAAATGCCTCGAAGCCTTCATGATAAAATTCAGGTCGCGATAGTTGAGCGAAAAGCCTTTTTTTCTGACCAAAACTTCATGGTCACCCAGTACTACATTCTCTTTTTCCGGAAAGCAATCATCCAGAACAAAATTTACGCGCTCCCCAAAAAAGCTCACAGCGAATTTACTGGCCGGGTTAGCCACTTCAAATTCAGGATGTACTACCGCTAATTGTTTCATAGGTGATATGGATAATTAATAAGCGTGGCTGTTAAGCACGGGTTTGGGGCAAGTGTTTTTAAAAGCACCCCGGTATGACAGGCTCACATCGTAATGTGTGGTGCCTTCTGTACAGCCTTCATGTATCATGTTTTCTGTAGGGGCTATATAGGCCTCGTAAGGCTGAATAGGAATTTTTACAACCGGGTACTCGCTAAAGTACCGCATAAAGTCGTTATAAAGGTTCCATTGTGAGTATTCCTTTACTACCGTTTTTTTGGTTTTCATCCATTCTATCATGGTATTGATAGGCTGATTGATAAACAGTAAGTGCCTTACTTCGGCGCCCAGATTTATACACATCCTCCGGCCGGCATGTTCGGTTTGGCCAATATCAAATCCGTCGAAATTATCAATGTGTAAGCCACCCAGCGCGTTAAACTTAAGGTATACGGTCACCGTTTCCAGGTTAGGCTGATTAAACGCGAATGATGGCGGCGGTACAGGCTGGCCTTCAATCAACAATGTTTTCAGATAAGTATTAAGGCCAATGATGCTTTGGTCCAGCTTTTCGCCGTAAAGCGCCTTGTAATGTTTAAATTTGAATTTACTGTTGATGTTTTGAAGCTTATATTCTTTCAGTTCTTCAATTACATGATCGGGCAGTTTAACAATATTGATAACGCTGTTCAGGTCTGGCTCATCTTCCCCCTCCTGCCCAAGCAGTATTTCCCGTTCGGTTTCGTTAGCGCTTCTCCATGGTTTTAATGGTTTAAAAGCATTATCCCGGTATTGTATCCCGTTTGACGCTGTACCCTTTGCTACCATTGTTCCTTCGCTAAGCCAAATTTTAGACTCCCAGTCTAAATGTGGATAAATTTTGATGCCATCTTGTATGATCATGATTTCAATATTTCTGGGTCAAATACTAATTTGTTACTAAGTCCTTGGGCTGCCTGTCGTTAAATATTTCCAGGTAATTAAACTTCTTGATCTGGATCTCTTCCTCCATATCAACCGACAGGCTATCCACTATCCTGTTTTGAATATGCGTGATCAGTTTGGTGAGGTCCATACAATAAACCGAAGTATTATTAAATGAATTAGATGCGCTGTAACGGTGCGGCAGATAACCGGAGCCGCATATACTCCGGATTTTGCACGATGAACACTCCCTGCATAAGTTGTTATGACTTTTGAAATAAAGGGTAGCCAGATCGGTATTCAGGCCTTCGTCAATTTCGTGGTTATGCACATTGGTATCGGCCTTGGTAAAAGAGGGGCCGCAAATTTTTAAGGAGTCGCCGGCTTCATATGAGCCGTCTGTTTCAATAACTATTAACTGGTTGTCACCTTCGCCCAGATCATCAGCCGAAACTTTATGGCCAAGTATCATTTGGACTATCTGGTTAAATTTTCTGATCCTTGGTCTTTTATTTTGGTTGGAGTCATTATACCACTCATCAAACAAGGCAATGAGCCAATCGCCGTAAGCAGTGGGCGACCCGTAAAACCGGGTAGCGGGTGAAGGTGCCGGCGGTAATTTATCCCAGTTAGAGTCTGGCAATAATATATCAAATGATTCGATGCCAATGGATTTGTGATGATGGTATAGTTCTTTGGGATCGGCATCAATGTTAATCACCGTTAATACAGCCGGTGATCTTTTACTAAACTGCGAGTCGCGGGCCAGTTGGTATTTTTCGATCACGCGGTCATATGATCCTTTGCCTTTATGGTCAATGCGGTACTTATCATTGGTTTCTTTATCACCGTCTAAACTAATGCCCAGTTTAATATCCAGCTCTTCAAACAGCTGCATCCATTCTTCATCAATAAGCAGGGCGTTGGTTTGTACTATGTAAACAATCTTTACATGATCGGCAATGTTTTCCCGGAAGATATCCAGGAAGCGACGGAAAAAAGCTTTGCCCGCCAGTAAAGGCTCGCCACCATGTAAAATGATGGAAACGGCCTGCATTTCGTGCTTTCTTGAAAATGAGTCGATCCGCCTGGCAAGTTTTTGGATGGTGAGGTCGCTCATTTTTTTAGGCTGCATCAAATAGCTGTCATCGCCCATATTGTACATATAGCAATAAGTACAGTTGAGGTTACATCTGCTGGCTATTTTAACAACAAAAGAAAATGATTTAGCTTGCATAGCTTTGGGCGTATATTTCATTGATGATTTCGGTATAGTTCAGTTTTTCAAGCGGATACAGATCCAGTATCTCTCTCGGAAGATTGTCTACCACGGTCGACTGGATCTCTGAAATCAGTTTGATGAGGTCTTTACAGTAAATAGACGGATTGTTGAATCCATTCACCTTACTGTAACGATGCGGCATATAACCACCTCCGCACATTTCTACAATCGGGCACCTTTTGCAGGTTTCGCTCAGGTATTGGCCATTGTGTACATAAGTGGCCACCAATTCTTTATCCAACGCATCGTCCAAAGCGTTGGTTTTAATATTGAGGTTTTGTTTAGTGATGCCATTTCCGCAGCTTTTGAGTACATCCGACGGCTCAATACCGCCGTCTGTTTCTATGACCAGCAACCCGTTATCTTTATTACCTATAGAATCTAAGGATGCCGATGCGCCCAAAACCTGCTTGATGAGCATATCAAACAACCTGATGTGCGGCCGGGCTGCTGATTTGTCATTAAACCAAAGATGGAACATGATCAGCATCCAATCGGCATAGGGTGTAAGTGATTTGGAAAACGGCCCTTTTGAGGGCACGAAAGGTGCTACCTGGTAGTTGGCCAATGGGAACAACAGGTCAAATGATTCTACATTAACTACGTTGGAGTAATGGTAGTATAATTCTACCGGGTCGCAGTTCAGGTTCATCACATTAAGTAAACCCACCCTGATCTTACCGGTTACCGGATGCCTGTTGTCTTCTAATTTATTAATGCCGGCTACCACCCTTTGGTAGGTACCTTTGCCTTTATGGTCAATCCGGAAAGCATCATTAATCTCCTCGGTACCATCTAGGCTAACGCCTATCTGTATCTTCAGTTCATTAAATAGTTTACCTATGCTGCGGGTAAGTAAAACCCCATTGGTTTGTATAAAGTAATTGGGGGTAATGTTGTGTTTTGCAAACAGGGCATTTGTTTTGTTAACAAAGTTTATAAAAAAAGCTTTGCCGGCCAGTAGCGGCTCGCCACCGTGAAATCCAAAAGCAAAAGCAGTTAAATGATGCTTGTGTACATGCTCAATAACACGCTCAAGCATGGTATCAATCACTTCCTCGCTCATGAATTTTGGCTGCTGCAAATAAGTTTTATCGCCCAAATTATACATGTAGCAGTAGGTACAGTTTAAGTTGCACCTGCTGGCTATTTTCAGAACCAAAAAATCAACCTGGCTTGTTGGGTTTGATGGGTTAGGTGAGTGATGCACTACCTCTAAGGTTTCGGTTTTTTCTGTTATCTGGGTTTGCATAATTTTAAGATAAACTGAGTTGTTATAGCCGCTTGTTAATTAAGTTTATTAGTATTTGCTTTTACCTCTTTAAGGTTATGAATGCGATGTTGCTAAAGACCTGAGGCGTCAACACCCGGGAATCTCTTCAGAAACAGTCGCGTCGATTTTTCTACTTTACCATTGTGCGTTCTTTTTAATTTTTCGCGAGGCTCGGCAACGGATAAACCATAATTTTTTAGTTGTAAATTATGTAGCCCTCCAATTAACGCTTTAATTTCTCCCGACATAATTTTTATGATTTGGTTTTTTTATTAAAACTAATGGGGTAATGATGGAAACCCAAACTTTTTCGACTAATTGAGTCTACTATAAGACGAATACATAATTCAACGGGGGTGTATGATTGATGACCAGTTAATATCTATTTAAACAGATATGCCGATGTGAAAATATGAAGTAAAAAACCCTGAAGAATGCGGCAAGTCTATGTAGTTAAAAACAAAACGGCCGGTAAGGTTTATCAATCATAAACTATACCGGCCGTTTAGAAATAAGGCAGCGACTACATGCAATCAGCGCCTCTGCTGAAAGTTCCGCTTACAGAGCCATGTATCACGCTTACAGGTGAAGTGCCTGTACCGCCAGAAATTGATTCACCAGCTTCTTTCAGTGCATCGTTTTCTAACTTTTTTAGTTTGGCGTACAATTCTTCCGGAGTTAATTCATCCAGATTCAGGCGGAAACTGTAAGTTCCTTTAGGGTCTTGGTTTTCTGACATAGCTTTAAAGTTTTAATTTATGAGTAAAGCTAAATGCCTGATACTTTGGGGCGAAACTTTTTCGACCAACTACGTGCTTTGAAGGTAAAAGATATAGCTCCGGGCTGACGAATGGAAATAACCGATATTTGAGAGAGAGGAATGGCTCCTGGTTTGTTTATTAATTAAGGAGCACAAAACAAAACGACCGGTATGGTTTATCAATCATAAACCATACCGGTCGTTTAAGGGAAAAACGGAAAACTACATGTTATCAGCGCCTCTGCTGAAAGTTCCGCTTACAGAGCCATGTACCACGCTTACAGGTGAAGTGCCAGTACCTCCAGAAATTGATTCGCCGGCATCTTTCAGCGCATCATTTTCTAGTTTTTTTAATTTAGCATACAATTCTTCTGGAGTCAATTCGTCCAGATTCAGACGGAAACTGTAAGTTCCTTTGGTTTCTTTGTTTTCTGACATGGCTTTAAAGTTTTAATTTTTAGTAAAGCTAAGTGCCTGATAATTTGATCTGAAACTTTTTCGACTAATGGATATCTCTTAAGGACGAATCCGTTTTAAACCATTGCAGTTTGATTTATTGACAAGGAAATGGTAAGCCTGGTTGGCGATGCAAGCTCTGGCAGATGCATCAAAAAATTAAATTCCACTCAATTAGAGCAGCTCTGGGCTAATGTATCAAAGTTGTTGGGTCGCCCTGTAGTTTGATAATAGGATAAAAATGTAATTGCCGGTTAAAAACAAAACCCGGCAGGTAAGTGCCTGTCGGGTTTTGATGTCGGTAACAGAACTACAATTACTGTGCAACAGACCGGCTGAAAGTACCGCCTACAGAACCGTGAATAACGCTTGCCCTGGCATCAGAAGCAGCACCACCTGCAATGGCTTCACCGGCTTCGGCCAGTGCGTCGTTCTGTAATTTTTTCAATTTGTCGAATAACTCTTCCGGAGTCATTTCATCAAGATTCAGCCTGTAGCTGTAAGTTCCTTTTTCTTTGTTTTCTGACATGGTTTTAAAGTTTTAATTTATAGTAAAACTAAACCTCTGATAAATTGAGGGCGAATTTTTTCGACCAATCAAAGCCACTTAAAGACCAATGTATAATAATTGGCGGGTGATGGTATATTTTGATGAATGCGTTTAAAAACACGATGAGTATAGAAAGCCGCTAAAAACAAAACCCGATGCGCTATGGCGCATCGGGTTTTGTTTTTAGCGCGTAGAGCTACAATTAGTTTTGAGCAGCCCTGCTGAAAGTACCGCTTACAGAACCGTGAACTACACTTACAGAGCTTTGTTTGTCGGCGCCGCCGGCAATAGATTCGCCTGCATCAATCAGTGCATCATTTTGTAATTTTTTCAGTTTGTCGAATAACTGCTCCGGAGTTAATTCGTCAAGATTCAGCCTGAAGCTGTAAGATCCTTTTTTTTCTGACATGGCTTTAAATTTTAGTTTGTTTACAATAAAGCTAATGGGGTTGTGATTTAAAGCGAAACTTTTTCGACCAATCAAAGCGGCCTAAAGACCAATAACGCTTTATACCTGTATGTATTCATGATCAACGACCGGTATGCTTCAAAAAGCCAGCGTTTTCATAACAGCCGGCTTTTTTGTCATCAGGTTCCCGGGTCAAAAGATTTACTGAATGTTCCTGCCCCAGAAGAGTGAAGAACGGTTGTTCCGGCCTGGGCCCCACCGGAAATAGATTCACCGGCTTCTTTCAATGCGTCATTCTGTAATTTTTTCATTTTGTTGAATAACTCTTCAGGAGTTAGTTCATCAAGGTTTAGCCTGAAGCTGTTAGTCCCTTTTTTTTCTGACATGATTTTAAATTTTAATTTGTTTATGATAAAACTAGCCGGACTATCAGCTGGAGTGAAACTTTTCCGACTAACTGCGCCATCTTTCAGGCTAATGATCAATTATCATAGATTTTATGACTTTAGAACCGGAAAAAATGCTGCACAATGAACTAAATTGACAAGCATATAACGCTAAGGCTAATCTTAGATATTTTCTCATGAATACATGGTGCAATTATGCCACTCATGCTGTTATAATAACGCTTCTATATTTATTGGTTTTTACAGGTAGTTATTTATGTGCAGAAAAACCAGTAACCTGCTCATTTTCATAAGCGGAAGGATTATGTCAATTAGTCACCCAAACCCCTGAATTGGTCGAAAAAATGAAGGCCTTAATTACATTCTTCGCTATAATTACATAAACAACAGCACAATTAAATCGAGTTAAACCTAAAA
This sequence comes from Mucilaginibacter lappiensis, assembly GCF_900155965.1. GTDB lineage: Bacteria > Bacteroidota > Bacteroidia > Sphingobacteriales > Sphingobacteriaceae > Mucilaginibacter > Mucilaginibacter lappiensis. The sequence goes on along the minus strand of NZ_FTMG01000013.1, from coordinate 97,151 downwards.
AGATTAAGGACATTATGAAAAAGGACTTAAATCATTTTAAACAAGCATTAGCTGCCCAGGATGATCAATCTATTTTGGATAATGAGGCATTAACAACTATAAACGGGGGCGATAAAGAGTATAAACCGCTTTATCATGATCCGGAGAAAAAGAATATATGGACCAAGAGTTCGGTAATTTTTGATCAGGACAATAACTATTATTCAAAATGAAAAAGAAAGACAAAAAATCAGCCCCGGCTGAGCATGACTTGAAGTCATCAGCAATTGAGCAGCTAAAACTCAAAGGAATTGAATTAGAAGGTGGTGATACCATTAGCGGTGGATTTATTGAAACAATGGATTCCGGTCTTCCGGGTTTTATTGAGGTACACGTAGATAAAAAAACTAATGGTTAAAAACTGACCAAAACATGATTGCTGATCCCTAAGCTAAATGAACTTGAATACGCTCGTTTTAAAAGTAGCAAGCAGATGTAATCTGAATTGCACCTATTGCTACGTTTACAATCTGGGCGATTTAACCTACCAGAATCAGCCGAAGTTTATGTCGGTAAAGGTGGTTGAAGCGATTTTGCAAAAGGTATCGCGGCATTGTGAAAAGCATAATATCAGGAGTTTTCATTTTGTTTTTCATGGGGGCGAACCTCTTTTGCAAAGTATGGTGTTTTTCTCGGAGTTTATCAAAAAGGCCAGAGAAATCATTAAACCGCAAACGCATCTCCATTTTGCCGTTCAAACCAATGGTGTGCTTTTGACCAAAGAATGGTGCGAATTTTTTTTGTCAGAAGCGATAACTATCGGCATCAGTTTAGACGGCTACGAGGAAATTCATGACAGCAAACGTGTTGATCATGCGGGTAACGGATCATATGAAAAAGTTTTAGAGGCTATTAACCTGGTGAATAGTTACCAGGGCAAGCTAAACCTGGGCATATTAACGGTTATCAATACCCAGGCAGATCCGGACAGGTTATATCAGCAAATAAAGAGGCTAAATATCAGGAGCTTTAATTTGCTTTTACCTTATGCTTCCTGGGACGTTCCGCCACCGGATTGGGTTAAAAATGCAACAGTGTATGCTGACTGGCTGATCAAAGTTTTTGACCGCTGGTATGTTGATGATAAGCCCAAACCATCTATTCCCATATTTGAGCAAATACTGGGATTGTGCATAGGGTTAAAACAAAGCTCACAATACTTCGGAGGCGAAAAGCTCGATTTTTTGATCATTGAAACTGATGGGAGTATTGAGGTTTCGGGCGCGTTAAAAATATGCGGGCATGGTATGACCAAAGAAAACATGAACATTTTGGAAATAGATCTGGATACCGCATTACAAAATAACCAGCTGAACCTGCACTATAACAGTCACCAGGAATTGCCTTATCCATGTTGTAACTGCAAGGTTGTCAGTATTTGCGGCGGAGGCTTTTTACCCAACCGGTATAGTGCGTTAAATGGGTTTAACAATCGTTCGGTTTACTGTCATGATTCGCTCAAGTTAATATGTCATATACATAATACACTAATGAATAGCCTGCCGCAAAAGGTTTTAAGTAAAGCAAAAAAGAACTTGCTTTCGTACGATAATGTTTTTAATGAAATACATTCAATGATGAGCTATTAAATAATAATGATGAAAAAGAAATTTAAATTTCATAAGCAGTTAGACCACATGGATTGCGGCCCCACTTGTTTAAAGATGATCGCATCATATTATGGCAAAGATTATTCATTAGATTTTTTAAGGGCTAACTCATTTATTACCCGCCAGGGGGTTAATTTGCTTGGTTTGGGCGAAGCCGCTGAAAAAATCGGCATAAAAACATTGGGTGTTAAAATTACGTTGAACCAACTGGTTGAGGATGTTCCACTGCCTTGTATCCTGCACTGGAACCAGGAACACTTTGTTGTGCTGTACGATATTCAATTAATTAAAGGAGGATTATTATCCAAAAATAAAAAACTGAAGTTTTTGATCGCCGACCCGGGACACAATCTGATATCTATTGACCAGGCAACTTTTTCAAAGTTCTGGATGAATACCGGCGATCATAAAGGGGTGGCATTGATCCTGGAGCCAACTATTGAATTTTATAATCAGGAAGAAAACAACAAAACAAAATCAAGCGGATTTAAATTCCTGTTTAAATATATAGCGCCGTATAAAAAGTATGTTGTTCAGGTTATCGTGGGGATGTTGTTAAGCAGTCTTATCGCCCTGATATTCCCGTTCCTGACGCAAAGTATGGTCGATTTTGGCATACAACGGCATAATATAGACTTTATCTACCTGGTTCTTTTCTCCCAGCTTTTCCTGTTTGTAGGCGGTATGACGGTTGATATGATCAGAAACTGGATGTTGCTGCATATTAATACACGGGTGAGCGTAACCATCATTTCCAATTTCCTGGTTAAGCTCATGAAACTCCCTATCAGTTATTTTGAGTCAAAAAACGTAGGTGATATTACACAAAGGATCAATGATCACCACCGTATCGAAACGTTTTTAACAGGTTCGACACTAAGTACGCTGTTTTCTATCATCAATATATTGATATTCTCCATTGTACTGGGTTCCTACAATGTTAAGATATTGGCCATTTTTGCAATTGGTAGTACCATTTCCATTGCCTGGGTACTCCTCTTTCTGAAAAAACGTAAGGATCTTGATTATGTACGTTTTCAACGTATGCGTGAAAATCAAAACACCATATATGAGTTGGTTACCAGCATGCAGGAGATTAAACTGAACAATTGCGAAAGAACCAGGAGATGGGAGTGGGAGCGTATACAAGCCCGGTTATTTAAAGTAAATATCCAGAGTCTGGCTCTGGAGCAATACCAGGAAATAGGTTCGTCATTTGTTACCCAACTTAAAAACATCCTGATATCATCCACAGCTGCTTTTTTAGTGATCAATAACAGCATTTCGCTTGGGGTTATGCTCAGTATATCGTATGTGGTAGGGCAAATGAACAATCCGCTTAACCAGATTATCGGTTTTGTAAGGAGCGTTCAGGATGCCAAAATAAGTTTGGAGCGGTTAAGCGAGATCCATGACCAAAGTAATGAGGAGATCGACCTATCGACCAAGGCTGGAAAAGTAAACAAAGAGTTGTTTGAAACGAGCGAAAGTACCGACAATGTGATCAATAGCCAGATCATCAACGGGAAAACCTATAATACCAAAAGAGGTATACACCTGGATAATGTTTCATTCCAGTATGGCGGCTCGCAATCCGTTAAAGTTCTTAAAAACATTGATTTGTTTATACCAGAGGGTAAAGTGACTGCGATTGTAGGATCAAGCGGCAGCGGAAAAAGTACCCTGTTAAAATTGTTGCTGAAGTTTTACCCGCCAACAGAGGGCCAGATCACGATAAACGAATCGGATATATTGGACCTGTCTGCCAGGGACTGGCGGAAAATTTGCGGAACGGTGATGCAGGAAGGTTATATTTTCTCAGATACCATATCGCGCAACATTGCCGCCAATGAGGATACCCCTAACGAGGAAATTTTACAACATGCTATTAAAGTTGCCAATATTCAGGACTATATTAAAAAACTTCCGTTAGGGCTTACTACCAAAATAGGCAATACGGGTACCGGGATGAGCGGCGGCCAAAAGCAAAGGATATTTATTGCCAGGGCTGTGTATAAACAACCTAAGTACCTATTTTTTGATGAGGCCACCAGTGCGCTTGATGCCAATAACGAAACGGTTATTATGCAAAACCTGCATGACTTTTTTAAAGGGCGAACCGTATTGGTTATTGCTCACCGGTTAAGTACCGTAAAAAATGCCGACCAGATTGTAGTGATGGAAAACGGAACTATCATTGAAGTGGGTAATCACCTGGAGCTGGTGCAAAAAAGAGGTAAATATTATGAGCTTGTTAAAAATCAATTAGAATTGGACGCTGCTTAAATTTTGGATTATGCCAGATAGATTGGATTTTGTAGAACACAGTTATGAGGTTGAGGAAATTATAGGTAATGTGCCTCCCTGGTTAATTAGATGGGGCATTATGATGTTTTTATTTGTTTTCGGCATCGTTATTTTATGCTCAACCATAATAAGTTTCCCATCGCTGCTGCCGTCAACCGTGGTTATTGACACCAAGAACCAGCCCTTTAAGGTTAGCTGGTTAAAAGATGGAGCCGAGTTATATAAAACAGACATCAAAGATGGTCAGACGGTTAAGCCTACTGATACCTTACTCATTGAAACCAATTCGTCTGGTAAAATCACTTCGGTAATTACCAGCCCGGTTTTGGGTAAAGCTATTGTGCTTAAGGGTACTGAGGATAACCCGCGGAAAAACACCATTATCGTCAATCCTGCATTAGGGAATTATGAGGTACGGTTGTATATAAAACCAGAAAGGGTTGGTGAAGTTTTGCCCAACCAGAAAGTGATGATCAATCTGGCCGAATACTCTGCAGCAACATTTGGCTCCTTAGAGGGCAGGATAACAGAAATTATCAGGATCCCGGTACATGATAAATATATAGCCAAAGTAAAACTAACAGATGGCCTAAGAACCATCAAGAATAAAACTATACCCTTAGCCAGTACGCTAACAGGAGATGGATATATAGAATTATCTAAGAAAAATATCTTTTTAAGGATATTCGGAAGCTTATTTGACAGAAACAGCTAAATCTCGTTAATAATAAACAATAGTTATGCCTGCGAATATGTATATGTCCGCAGGTTTTTTTATTGAGTGTGGAGATAGATTGATTTCATATAAGGTTTATCAACAACACAATACAACAAAAAAGTCTCATCAATTTGAAGAGACTTTTTTGTTATTGAAAATAAGTTAATACCTTAATTGGGTGCACTCCATCCATCGCCCCAGCCGCTGCCACCAGTATTTTTTGATTCTTTTAACAGCTGTTCATATTTTACAGTCTGCTTAGTAGTTAAAACAGCTTTTATTTTGGCTATAGTGGTTGTGCGAAGCGGTTTTATAGCCGTTAACATTTTAGCATTATCGCCATGCGCATCTGTCTTAATCTTATCAAACTTTCGGGAAGATTCCTCATATATTTTTTCAATCTTAATAGTTTGCTCGTTATTAAGCTTAAGCTGCTTTTGCAGTTCTTTAGCTTTTTCGGCCGGGCTATTGGTTCCCGGATGATTTTGGGCATTGCTTACTGTTGTTATCCCAACAAGGAGGAAGCACGCTAATAAAAAATTTCTCATGGCTTAAAATTAGAGTTGATGGTCAATTATTTATCTAAATATAATCTATTTTAACAATATATAAAAGCCACAAAGCCTTGGTTGTTTTTGTAAATAGGATCTTTATTTCATTTTGGCAGTCATTGGCATGCAAACCGGAGCAGTATGCTGCTTGTTGATAAAACTTAACTTAGCCAATGTAATGGTTTGATAATGATCATCACCCTCAGTAATATGCAGGAATTGATTGGGCATAACATTTTTAAAATGCTGTACAGTATTACTACCAGCCCATTTAATTTCAATATCATCTATCAATTTTGCCTGCCCTATACCCATTTCCTGCCGCAAAGGTGAAGAACCAAAGCTCCCTCCTGAATTTACATCTTTATAAACGCTCCGCTTAACCCCGTTTTCGGTAAAAGTTAACTTAATATGACTACCTATAGCGGCTTTGTTTGCTTTAACGCCGTTTAGTTTTAAACTTATCCAATTATTATTGCTTACACCGGGATTCATATATAATGAACTAGTGTAAGAATCACCAATATAGGCGCCACCCATTTCAATAAATATATCCTGGTTCCCTGTATTTCTTAAATCGGCAAATGCTACGCCATGCCCTTTCTGCAGGTTACCTGTACGTGAGGATGTGGTAATATCGGCAAATCTCTTCCCCTCAATATTTCTGAAAAATTTATTGGGTACTAGTGATTTAAAATCGGGATTGCCCGTGCCAAAATACATGTCAGGATATCCGTCATTGTCAATATCGCCAAAATTTCCGCCCATGCTGTAAACCACTTTATTTAAGCCGGTTTCTTTGGTTACATCGGTGAATGTACCATCATGGTTGTTTTTATACAGGAAAATATTGCCAGCTCCCGGAACCGGCGAACCCAATGCTTCGGCGGCGCTATAGTAGCCCAGGGCACGGTCAAACTGATAATCGGCTACCATAATATCTGGCCAGCCATCATTATTATAATCATAAAACCAGGTGGTAAATGATCTTTCCCGATTGTTATCTATCCCGGATTTTGCGGTAACATCTTCAAAGTCGACATCAGGGCCGGCTATTCCTTTATTGCGGAGTAAAAACTTTTTCCCATCCATAGTCGAAATAAATATATCTGGGTATCCATCATTATTATAATCAGCAGAGGTTACACCTTTTACAAACCCCATGATATTACAATGGGCTGTAGCAGAAACATTGGTAAATGTTCCATCGTGATTGTTGATATACATGGCGCAGGCAGATGCGTTTGGGTCATAAGGGTTAGTTGGGCTTTCGGTGCCTACAAATACATCAAGCCAGCCATCATTATTAAAATCGGCCCAGGTGGCAGTTTGGGTTGGATGGAAAAAGAGCAGGCCACTGGGTATGGTTACATCTGTAAAAGTACCATCACCGTTATTGCGCAACAAAGAGCTGGGTTGGTTACCAAATCCCTGGGTAAGCCAGCCACCTCTCAGAACAAAGATATCTGTATTGCCATCATTGTTATAATCCGTTTGCTGGATATTTAAGCCGCCGGTTATGCCCTTCAATCCGCTTTGCTCCGTACGGTCGGTAAAGGTGCCATCTTTATTATTTTGAAAATAATGCATAGGATCGCTTATATCCCATCCAGATGTGATAATATCAAGGTATCCATCATTATTAAAATCGTCAACAATAACCCCTCCGGCCCGGCCATTGATATTAAGTCCAAGGCTGCCTGCCATATCCGGGAAAGGTTTTACCTGGTTGGCAGTATCTGAATTTAAATTTGGTATTAGTAATTGTTTGGGTACTTTTTGTGGGTACTCGCCCAAAGTCATATAGGCAATATTGATCAACCATCGGGATTCAAGATCATCCGGTTTGTTTTTTAAAATGGTTTTATAAATCTCAATCGCTTTTTTTGAACCGGTTTGTATTTGATGAACACCTTCATCTTTAATGGGATAAATACAGGAAGACCCATTATGGTTAAGCATACAGTTATTACGTTCTCCCAAACGCATATAAGCTATACCCAGGTCGGGCAGCATATTATCGCCCAGCATAAAATCCATATGGTAAAGCAGGTTTTCGTAGATTTTTACAGATTGCTCCTCTTTACCGGCTTTGAGTAAAAGAGATGCTTTTGCTGATAAAAGATATTGATTTTGACTATTACCCGATTTTTTAAGCAATGAATCATAAAAAGCAATTTTAGCCTCCTGGTTAAAGGGGTTGCCGGTATTGTTGTTCTGTCTATTGATTTTCTGAAGTATCCGTATCATTTCGTCATGTGGCGAGTCTTGACGGAATGCTATTATTATAGCACCAAGTAATAGTGCAAATAATCCACAGATTATTAATTTTTTCATCATGTTTATTGGATTTATCTGTAGGCATCCGTTAAGGTATACCTGATTACAGATATGTATTATTCATATTTGGTTAATGCATAAACTATTTTCGCATTCCTCATTAAATAGTACTACGCCGCAATTGGTATCGCATGGATAGCTGGGCAGAACGTAATATTGTTCGAACAGTAGCTTAAACGAGGCAATGAGTGGGATTAAATGAGGAAACGCGCTGCATCCATTTTGGGAGGTTGCTCCGGAATGTCTTTTTGCTGATAAATCAATTGTTGAACAGGCTGTTCAATACTTTGAGGCAGGTTTTTTACGGGGCAATAAAAATCAAACTTTACAAAGCAAAAATTCAAATTGTCCTGTAAAATTGATTTGCCATACGGAACGTGATCTTTCTGAGGAACCGGTATCCCTTGTATGCCTTTTGCTTTGAGGATATTTTCGGATGATAAATGAGTGGTTGCATAATTAGGAATACACATTAAATACATGGCGTTCCGTGTAAGCCTCATTTTTACGTAGTTATAGTTGGTGTTTTCAAACTGAATTTGTCCGCTTATGTTTTCAAAACGACTCCAATCGCTAATGCCTGGTAAATTAACAGGAATAGCTACTTCCGTAAGGTCTTCTACATTATAAAGGCCTTTGCGTATCTGTTCGGTGAAGAATTTATCGGTTTTATAAGCTAAATATTGATGTAATGCCAACTGCCCACCAATGTTAAAAAGGTGTAAAAATAGGATGAGTATAGCAATTCTCTTCTTCAATATCGTTCAGGTAGTAATATATAAAAGTAAGTTTTTTTTGTTAAAGTTATTCATAATAACAGGTATTTTATTGATAATTATGAGTTTATAGAACATTGCCATAAATATTAGGTATGAGACTGACGGGCATATTGATCTGATTATTTAATCAGATCAATATTTTAAAAGTATATTTATATACTCATTGTATGCCTGAATGAAACCTAAAATATCTTTGCTGATCATATTTTATACCCTGATGATGTTTCGGGTATGTGGTCAACAACCTGGCCACGAGATCCAGATCAATATAGATACGCTTTTAAATGCCCGGCCGGTAACTACGCTTACTCATGGTAAGCTGGTAACCTGGAGCAAAGGTATCGACGGTGACGGACAGGGCGATGGTTACCTCACTATGGCAGCGGCCCTGTTTAATAAGGAGAAAGACCCGCACGCATTACCAGATCATTCGACGATAGAGGCTACGCCCGAGCATCCCTCAATTACACTTCATTATAAAAACAGTGCGGGCACGGGTTATCAGGCCCGTTTTGTTTCGGGTGAAGGTAGCTTTGGATTTAATGTGCCACCAAAAAAATATATGGGTATGTATCTGAGCCTTACCAGTGCAGAGGGTGGCTCGCAATTACAGATAGAATTGACCTATAATGACGGTGTAATGTTAAAAAATTGCTCGCTTCCGGATTATTATAACGACATCATTGCCCGGGATACCTCTTTAAGTTATGTGGTGCACAACCTGGGTAAGTGGGATAATAAAAACAATATGGCAGAGCCTAACCATCATAATATTGACGTGCTCCATATTTACCCCGATCCACGACGGATCTTATTGCATATTAAAGTTAAAAAAAGTACTGCCGGATATCTCTTGTTTTGGGCTGCTACCGGGGTGCCTGTTAAATAAACTTTATTTAACGGATGTCTGCTTAATTATAAAGCATTTATAAAACAATCAATTATTACAATAAATTTGCAGCAAATTTAACGGGGTTTATATTTTGCTTTTTAAATGCGTTTAACTGCCTGGTGTTTCCTGCTTTTATTATGGAGTTGTTCTGCCGTGTTTGCGCAGCAGGACTCGGTAGTTGCGAGTAATTCTGCCAGGAGATCAGTACGCATACGCCAAGCGGGCACCTCTGTGCTCGACTCTGTGGCTGCGGCTATGCAGGCCCGTAAGGTTTTTGTAGCCGATTCTATAACCCTGCGTTACATTCATGCACCCGATTCGGCAACCGCAAGAGAATTTGCAGATAGTGTATTGGCTCATAGCTTATACAAGGGGTATGGATTTTTAGATATTCCTTTAAAATCAAAGGACCTGGTGAGGGACGGGCACAACCGGCCACTGCGCGATCCCTGGATAATCATTATTATTGTTGGCCTGCTTTTGTATACAGCTGCACTTAATTTCACCTTAAATAAAGATGTGGCCTATGTGCTGCAATCATTTTACAGTAAACGTGTACTTTCACAAGCAGGTAAAGAAGAAGGTTTTGTAAGCTCATGGGCGTTTCTGGGCCTCTTTTTACTGTTTTGTTTAACCTGTGGTTTATTCTTATACCAGCTTGCCGCTTACAAAGGCGTTTATTATGTGGTGAGTGGTACACGTTTATATGTGTCGCTTACCGTTATTATAATAGTGCTGTTTGCTTTAAAATTCCTGGCGCTTAAGTTTTTGGGATTTGTTTTTGATATGAACCGCCTGGTAAGCGATTACCTGAATATATTGCATCTTACCTACTTTAATTTAGCATTTATATTTTTACCCGTTGTGGTTTGTTTTAGCTTGCTTGGCAGCCGCTATGTTCCGGCATTATTGGACGTAACACTTATTATAACGGTGATTATATTTATGTGGCAATACCTTAGGAGCAGCGTAAATATAATTTCTACTTTTCGATTTCATAAATTTTATTTATTTACGTATCTTTGTGCCCTCGAAATTTGCCCCGTTTTAATTTTGATAAAGGCATTAAATATTAGAATTTAGGTAGTTTTAAACGAATTGATTTGGAAGACAGAAAGAAAAAGGTTAAAAGTATATTAGTTACTTTATCAAAACCCGAAAACGATAAGAATCCGTATGCAGAGCTGGCTAAAAAGCTAAACCTGAAAATTGACTTCAGATCTTTCATTCATGTTGAAGGCGTTCCTGCAAAAGATTTTAGAAAGGAAAAAATAAACCTGAGCGATTTTACCGCGGTTATTTTTACCAGCCGTAACTCAGCCGATCATTTTTTTCGCATTTGCGAAGAAATGCGATTTGAGGTTCCTGTAGAAATGAAATATTTCTGTCTGTCAGAAACTATTGCGCTTTATTTGCAAAAATATATCCAATACCGTAAGCGTAAGATATTTTTTGGCAAACAAACCGCTGCCGATCTGGCTGAGGTGCTGAAGAAACATTCGGCCGAAAAATTCCTTTACCCATGTTCAGATGTTGCGGCAGAAGAAACTCAGCGTTTCCTGTTAGAGAATGGTTATAACTTTACACCCGCTGTATTGTTCCGTACCGTTTGTAGTGATCTTTCTGATCTGGCCGATGTGTTTTATGATGTGATTGCGTTTTTTAGCCCGTCAAGCATCCAATCATTATATAAAAACTTTCCTGATTTTAAACAAAACAATACCCGGATAGCTGCCTTTGGTGCCACAACACATAAGGCAGTGCTCGAAGCCGGTCTGATTTTGGATATCCCGGCGCCAACCCCAGCAGCCCCATCCATGACAATGGCCATTGAGCAATATGTTAAACTGGTAAACAAATAAAATAATTTAGAAATTTATTGGGCCCTATTGCAACTTTTTGTGAAATGTTAGCGTATTAATGCCAACTAATTCACATTATTGTAATTAGTTTTTTGCCGTTTACGACGCAAAAACTTGTCGTTAAAATAACGCAGAGGATGTTTATTGACTTTAGTTTAGGTTAAAAAAATGTTTTTTGGGTTTGTTAGCACAAATTTTTGATATATTCGGGGGGCTCATAATGTTATAGTTTATATAACTGAATTTGTTTTAAAATGAAGCATATCTACTTTTTAATAGTTGTTTTAGCGGGCGGTTTTTTGAGTGGTTGCGGTAAAGGAGGCGACAGGGGGGAAGTTACCGGTATCCCGCAGCGTTCATTCAGGTCTGAAGTGCCTTATGGTATGGTTTATATACCCGGTGGAACTTTCCTGATGGGACAAACTGATCAGGATGTAACCTTTGCGCAGATAGCGCAAACCAAGCAGGTTACCATTGCTCCTTTCTTCATGGATCAAACTGAAACCACTAACAGCCAATACAAACAATTTGTTTATTGGGTACGCGACTCTATCGCCATTACCAATTACGCTAACGATAATAAGTATTACATCCAACCTAAAGGAGCAGGTGCCAATGCCAATAATAATACCGGCAAAAAATTTATTAATTGGGATTATGTAAAAAAGAACCCGATTTGGAGTAATAAAAAGGGCCAGGCCGGTAATGCTTCAAAATTACAGGGCATGTATTACCAGGGCGACGACCGTGTTTTTGACCGCAATGAAATAGATGTACGTATATTAAAGTATAACTATTCCATTATGGTACTTCGTGATGCGGCCAATTATAAAAATGATAAAACTAAAAGACGTTCTGACTTCATTTTACGTGATACTGTAGCCGTTTACCCGGATACCCTGGTATGGCTGAGCGATTTTTCATACGCTGCCAACGAGCCTATGGTTGAGGGGTATTTTTCGCATCCGGCTTTTCGCAATTATCCTGTGGTTGGTGTAACCTGGAGACAAGCAAGAGCATATACCGTATGGCGTACCCGTTATAACGATGCTTATAAAGATTCCCGTCGTTTACCACACCGTTTACCTTACGGGTTACCTACCGAGGCTCAATTTGAATATGCTGCACGTGGCGGCAGGATAGGTACCGACTATCCATGGGGTGGTCCTTACATTAAAAATGCCAAAGGCTGTTTACTAGCCAACTTTAAGCCCGGCCGCGGTAACTATACCGATGATGGCGGCGCTTATACCGTAAATGTACGCTCCTATTTCCCTAACGATTATGGCTTGTACAACATGGCAGGTAACGTAGCGGAGTGGACGTCATCAACTTTCGACGAATCAGCCTCATCATTTGTGCATGATCTTGCACCAACATTTAATTACGAAGCTAAAGCAACCGATCCGGAAGTACTGAAGCGTAAAGTGGTACGCGGCGGATCATGGAAAGATATCGGGTACTTTCTTCAAAACGCCACCCGTACTTACGAATACCAGGACACCGCGAAATCATACATTGGTTTCCGTTGTGTAACCGACTATTTGGGCCGCGATATTAAAGACAAACGATAAACAAAAACTAATTAATAAAACATCTACACAAATTATTTCTGAATTATTATGGCAGGGAAGAAAAAACCTTATGGAATAGGTAATATAATATCATGGGGAGCTACAGTAGTAATCATCGGTTTGTTGTTTAAAATACAACACTGGCCAATGGCATCTACCTTTATAACCGTTGGATTGGGTGCAGAGGCGTGTTTGTTTTTCCTATTGGGTTTCCAGAGAGAAGATAAGGATATTGACTGGGTACGTGTTTACCCTGAATTAAGTGAAGAGTTTAGCGGCGAATTACCAAAGGCTACTACCCGACCAGTAATTAGCAGTAATTCATCAAATACACAAGCTTTGGATAAAATGCTGGAGGATGCAAAAATCGGTCCCGAATTGGTACGTAGCCTGGGCGATGGTTTAAGAACTTTTGGCGATAAAGTTGCCGCTATATCAAGGGTAACAGATGCCGGCGAAGCTACCATTGCTTTTACCGATAAAATAAAAACAGCATCGGCAAGCTACGATAAATTAAGCACTGCTTTTGATAAGGCTTCAGCCAATTTATCAGAATTAGCCAATTCAAATGTTGATTCAAAGGCATATCATGATCAGGTAACTAAATTGGGCAGAAACCTGTCTGAATTGAATGCTGTTTATGAATTGGAACTGCAAGATTCAAGCGCTCATTTAAAATCAATGAACAACTTTTATAAAAACCTGTCTTTAACCATGAACAACTTCAATGAGTCGTTAGATGATTCGAAACAGTTTAAGGAAGAAGTGGGGCGTTTAGCAAAAAACCTGGCATCGTTAAATTCGGTTTATGGGAATATGCTTACTGCAATGAACCAGCCACGTGTTAATTAATATAATTAATAGATTTTTTACAAGCTAATATTTATATAGATGGCCGGAGGTAAGGAAACCCCAAGACAGCGAATGATAGGCATACTATACCTGGTGCTTTTAGGCTTAATAGCCCTGAATGTACCGGATAGCTTGTTAGACGCTTTTAAAAACATTACAAGTAGTTTAGACCAATCGCGCAAAAATGTAACTACCAGTTTACAGAGCACTTATTCGGCATTTGAAGCAACCAAAGGAAAAGAGCAGCCTGAAAAGGCCCGTCAATTGGAAACCCAGGCCAAATTAGCAAGTAAAACTGCCGATGATCTTAACGGATATATTGAAGAATTGAAAGCAGAGCTAATAAAAAGAGGTGGTGGCATCAATACGGAAACTGGCGATGTAGATGCGAGAGAAAGTCTTGATATATCGCCCGAAGTAATGATCAACGCTAAAAAGGCTGATGTATTAAAAGAAAAAATTGAAAGTACCCGTTCTCATTTGCTTCAAATATTAGGTAAGGACAGTACAGGTGTTAATTTTTCTTTAAATGCCATTGGAACTAAAGGTAAAACGTGGCAACAGGCCTATTTTGGTGACGGTATTCCATTAGGAGCGGCTTTAACCACCTTAGCTAAAATTCAGGCCGATAATAAGAATGCTGAGAACGAAGTAGTGAAAAAAATACTGGGTAAAATTGATGTAGCTAAAGTAACCCTAAATCAGTTTCGGGCTGTAGCTATTCCATCAAGCAATTATATTTTGGCTGGGCAACAATATACAGCCTCCATCTATTTAACTGCATATGATAAAAAAACCGACCCCATAATTACTGTAGGCGGTACAACAATACATACTGCTGATGGTGTAGGTACTTATACCACAACAGCAAGTGGTGAAGGTATGCATACCTGGACAGGTAGCTTAACGGTAAAGAAAGTAGAAGGCGGAGTGGAAACCTACCCAGTTTCTGGCCAATATATGGTGGCTAAACCATCAGCAGTGGTATCGCCCGATAAAATGAACGTATTATATATTGGTGTACCAAACCCGCTTTCGGTATCGGCGCCGGGTGTGCCTACATCAAGTTTGCATATAGGCTCATCAGGTGGGGCATCTATAAGTGGTAGTGGCGGCCATTATATTGCTACTGTTCACAGTATAGGTACCACAACCCTTACGGTAACCGGTGATAAAGGCATGGTTTTAGGTTCATCATTATTCCGTATTAAACGGATACCTGATCCTAAACCACAATTTGCAGGTAAAAGTGGTGGTAATACCAGTGCTGCAAACTTAAGGGCGCAGGATAGGGTATTTGCCAAATTAGAGAATTTTGATTTTGATGCTAAATTTAACGTAACGCGTTTTACACTGCTTGTTGTAAAGCCCCGTCAGGATGCCATTATATATTCGGCCAGCGGTGCTGAGCTAACAGGTGCTATGCGTGCGGCAATGAATACTGTTACACCGGGTACTACTGTTGTATTTAAGGATATTATTGCAGTTGGCCCTGATGGAACACCGAGAGGACTTGACCCGATTGTATTATCCGCAAATTAAAGGCGTATGAAAAAGAAAATTTTGGTGGTTGTACTTTGCTTAGTGTGCTTTTCGGCTGCATTTGCCCAGAAACGCCCGGCTAAAAAACGTACCAGGAAAACTGCTACTACCACTCAGCCAGTGCAGCAACAACCTCAGCAATCCAGCCAGCAGGATAATGTGGCCGGGAGCCAGGCATCGGTTACTGATACCTCAAAACGCAAAACATTTGATCCCAACAAGCCTTTTGAAAGACCGCTTGATGGCTATTACAAAAAGAACAACATCCTGAATGCCCGGGTTACGCCTTTGCCAAACCTGCGCGAAAATGATGTGGCTTTTGCTAAACGTGTTTGGCGCGAGATTGATGTGCGCGAAAAAATGAACCAATACCTGGCTTCGCCAAAAAGCAGGTTAATTGACGTGCTTTTAAATGCTATTGCCGCAGGCGAATTAACCGCCTATGATCCAACCCCAACAAAAGATGATCCAGGAGGCGATGCTTTTACGGTTAAGCTTTCTGCCGGAGGGGCCAAATCAAAAATGGCAGATAGCTCGGTAGTGGACAAATTTGATAAAGACGGTAATAAAATAGGATCATCATTACAGGCCGGCGAGTTTAATCCGGATAGTGTTGTGAAATTCCGCATTAAAGAAGACTGGGTTTTTGATAAGCAGCGTTCTGTATTTGAACCGCGAATTATCGGTATAGCCCCATTGATCAAACCAAAAGCAGGTGGCCTTGATCTGGATTATCAGCCTGCATTCTGGGTGTATTTTCCGGAGGCGCGACCTATCCTGGCTACTAAAGAAGTGGCCAGCCGTAACAGCGACGCAACGGGCTTAAGTTTCGACGATGTTTTTATGAAGCGGATTTTTACCAGCTACATTGTTAAAGAAAGTAATGATAAGGACGAACGTATAAAAGATTACGCCCAGGGTATCGATAAGCTTTACGAATCGGAGCGGATCAAAAAATCGCTGATGGACTGGGAGCTCAACCTCTGGTCATACTAAGATTTTTTTAAGTCAAAATTTAAAAGGTCAAAACTATTACAGTTTTGACCTTTTAAATTTTGACGAGGGCCGGGCTGTCATCCTGAGCTTGCCGAAGGATCGCGCGGAGAGGCCTTTGCCCGCCATGCTTCGACAGGCTCAGCATGACAGCCCTTTTAATTTTGACTGGCCTCTTCCTCTTTGCCAAAGTATCCTAAAATAGCTTTTGCTTGTTTCAGGTTTACCACTTCCAGCAACATTTCTTCACTGGCCTCGCGGATCTTTTTTACAGATTTGAAGTATTTTAACAGCTTTTCGGCGGTGGTTTTACCTATACCTTCTATCAGTTCCAGTTCGGTGGCCAGGGTGCCTTTATCGCGTATCTTCCGGTGAAAGGTGATACCAAAGCGGTGTGCTTCATCGCGCAGGTGTTGAATTACCTTTAATGTTTCTGATTTTTTATCCAGGTACATTGGATACTGATCATTGGGATAATATAGCTCTTCCAGTCGCTTGGCTATACCTATTACCGTTACCTGTTTATCAATACCCAGTAGCTTTAAGCTGTGCATGGCTGATGATAGCTGCCCCTTGCCACCATCAATAATAATGAGTTGTGGCAGTTCAGTCCCTTCATCCAGCATGCGGCGGTAGCGGCGGTGTACGGCTTCTTCCATGGTGGCAAAGTCATTGGGTCCCTCTACGGTTTTTACATGGAAGTGCCGGTAATCTTTCTTAGATGGCTTACCATCTTTAAATACAACAATAGCCGATACCGGGTATTTACCCTGGAAGTTGGAGTTATCAAAACACTCAATATGACGGGGCAGCTGGTTCATCCGAAGGTCCTTCATCATCTGCGTAAGCAAACGTTCGGTACGGATCTCAGGATTCAGTTTTTCGTATTGGTCTATCTTTTCTTTTTTGAAGAATAGGACATTCTTTTGCGAAAGGTCGAGCAGCTTTTTCTTTTCGCCCAGTTTGGGCACTGTGAACTTAATACCGGGGTGATCCTCGAGGTCGATACCAAAAGGCACAATGATCTCTTTGGAGTCGCTGTTATAGCGGCTCCGGAATTCAGATATGGCCAGGGTAAGCAGTTCCTCATCGCTCTCATCCAGGCGCTTCTTCAATTCGATAGTTTGCGTTTGAATAATAGTGCCGTTCATCACTTTTAAAAAGTTAACAAAGGCTATTTTATCTTCCGACGCTATGCTGAAAACATCTACATCCGTTATGGATGAATTTACAACGGTTGATTTGCTTTGGTAATTTTCCAACAATTCAAACTTTCGTTTTAAGCGATGTGCAAGCTCGTAATTATACTCAGCAACGGCGGTTTCCATTTCACCTTTAAGCCGACGTAATACGGCTCCTATCTTGCCATTGAGGATATCTTTGATCTCCTCAATGCTGTTGTCATAGTCATCCTCGGTCTGGTAGTTTTGGCAAGGCCCCTTACAGTTGCCCAGTTGATACTCGAGGCAAACCTTAAATTTGCCTTTGTCAATGTTTTGGCGGGTGAGCTGCAGGTTGCAGGTGCGCAGGGGGTAGGTTTCTTTAATAAGCCCCAAAATATTGTGCATCATACTCACCGAAGCATAAGGTCCCAGGTATTTTGAACCATCTTTAATGATGCGCCTGGTCCAGAAAATGCGGGGATAATCCTCGTTCTTGATGATGATCCAGGGATAGGTTTTATCATCCTTGAGCATCACGTTATAACGGGGCTGATGCTTTTTGATCATGCTGTTCTCCAGCAGCCAGGCGTCCACCTCCGTATCAACAATGGTAAAAGTGATGTTGCGTATCTTGGATACCAAAACCCGGGTTTTGGCATTTACATGTACATCCTGGTTAAAGTAGGAGCCCACACGGTTGCGCAGGTCTTTAGCTTTACCAATATATATCAGTTCCTGCTCACTATCCCAGTATTGGTAAACACCGGGTTTGTGAGGTATATTTTTTAATGCCGCCCTGTAATCAAACTTCTCCACGGTTTACTTTTTCGTTTGTTAGGTATTACGTTGTATGTAATAGGTTTTACATTAAATAAAACCTATTGATCAATGCTAATCAACGTAAAACGTATAGCGTCAAACTTACAACGTTATTAAAACCCTAGCTTTTTATCAACTTCGGTTGTGCCTTGTTGCTGCTGGTTGTATTGGTTGCAATCCATCACTATGCTTACGCCGTTTTTGGGTGCATCAAAATCAACATTCTTCTTGATGCCTAACGCAGCGTTGGCATATACCTTTTTCATGTAAAACGCAAATATAGGCAGGGCGCTGTTGGCACCTTCACCCAAGCGCGTCGACTGGAATGCAATGTCACGATCTTCACAACCTGTCCATAAACCGGTAACTAATTGAGGTGTGATACCGATAAACCAGCCATCAGAGTTATTTTGAGTAGTACCGGTTTTACCCCCTATTGGGTTGCTAAGGCCATATTTATATTGTAACCTGGAGCCGGTACCATCCTGAATTACACCTTTAAGCATGTATGTCATCACATAGGCGGTTTGCGGGTTCATGGCTTGCACTACTTTTGGGGTATGGGTATATAAAACGTTTCCATTTTTATCTTCAATACGTAAAATATAGGTAGGTTCTGTCCACAAACCGTGGTTAGCAAATACCGAGTACGCCGCTGTCATTTCAAACACCGAGGCATCAAATGTACCCAGGCAAATGGAAGGATAGGGCGGCACCGCGCTGGTGATTCCCATCTTTTTGATCAGCTCCACAACAGGCTCGGGTTTAACCTCGCCCATAACATGCGCGGTTACCCAGTTTTGAGAGTGTGCCAAAGCCTGGCGCAGGGTAATAAAGCCTGGTATAGTTTCAGATGGAGATGAACGCGGGCACCACGGACCGCTACCATATCCCCTGATAGTATCAGGTACGTTATTGATCTTCATGCAAGGCGAGTAACCATTATCAATAGCTACCGCATAAGTAAACGGTTTGGCTGTCGAACCAACCTGGCGCGTGCCGTTTTTTACCTGGTCATATTTAAAATGCTCAAAGTTGGTGCCGCCTACCCAGGCTTTAACATAGCCGGTGGTTGGGTCCATGCTCATCAACGCGTTACGGAGCAGCATTTTACAATACACAATGGAGTCAATAGGTTTCATCAACGTGTCGATGTCGCCATGCCAGGTAAACAAGTTTAGCTTGTCAGGGGTGTTAAAGTTAGTGGTGATGTCCTCGTCGGTCATACCCTGAGCTTTCAACTGCTTATACCTGTCTGATCTGAGCATGCCCTGTTGTATCAGCAATTTATAATTGTGGATGCTTTTGGACAGATTTTTACCGCGCCAGTGATCATTAAACTGTACCTGCAGGTCGCGCATGTATTGTTGCTGGGCTTCCTCGGCATATTGCTGCATAGTGGCATCAATAGTAGTATAAATTTTCAGGCCATCGCGGTCAAGATCATAAGGTGTACCGTCTGAGCGGTTGATGTTTTGCTCCTTAAATAGTTTTTGCAACTCTTTTTTAAGTACCGATCTGAAATAAGGTGCCGGCCCGTCAAAATGGTTGTTAGGGTGAAAATCGAGCCCTATTGGTTTTTGTTTGTACTCATCAAGTTGGCCTGCGCTCAGGTAGCCTTGCTCTTCCATACGGTTAAGTACCAGGTTACGGCGTTTAAGGGCATTATCGGGGTGGCGGGTAGGCGAGTATATACCAGGGCCATTCACCATACCTACCAGTAACGCAGCCTGATCTGGTGTTAATTTATCGGGAGTAGTATTAAAGTAAGTACGTGCTGCCGATTTAATACCATAAGTATTGTATGCGCCAAAATCAACCGTGTTAAGGTACATGGTCAGGATTTCCTGTTTGGTATAATGGCGTTCGAGCTTAACGGCGGTTACCCATTCCTGCATTTTTTGAATAACACGTTTGAATGGATTGGCTGCTCTTTCTGAGAACAGGTTGAGTGCCAGTTGCTGCGTAATAGTACTGCCGCCCTGTTTCTGGCCGATTAGTAAATGCAGAAAGATGGTAAAGCTGCGACCAAAATCAATACCTGAGTGATCATAAAAACGTTTATCCTCGGTTGCCACCAGCGCGTTAATTACATTAGGCGATAGTCCTGCATAAGTTACGTTGGAGCGGTTCTGTATATAATAGGTACCTAATACCTTTTTATCGGCCGATAATACTTCGGATGCCTGGTTGCTTTTGGGGTTTTCCAGATCACGGAAAGAGGGCAGCTGACCGAAGATATCAAAAATGGTTAGCGCTATCATCAATCCTACAAAAACGAACCCTGCAATTACGGTGCGCCATATGTACCAATTATATCGTCTTATATCCTGTTGCGTAAGCTTGGGCTTAGTAGTTCTCATTTCAATAATTTTTCTGGTAATAGTCCATATAACTATCCACCGTTTTTTGATCGGCTAATTTATCCAGATTTTCCTTGGTAATGATAAAAAAACTGTATTTATCCTTAGGCACCTTCATAATATCGGGTAATACCGGGATAATGCTCTTAGCATACTTGCGGGCATCACTCAAACTAAAAAAGCGACCGATGTAAATGATCTGGTTGTCGGGTCCTGCATTTACCAGCTCGTGTTTAAAGCCATAGCCAAAAAAGCGGATACGGTTAAATTGTCCTATTCCAAAACGTGAAGATGCCAGGTTAGTTGTACCCGAAGTAACATTTATAGCAAAATAGAAATGGGTACTATCGCGCTTTGAAAATATGGAGGCTATGTTTTGTGCTACAATAACGGGTGGCGCAACCGTTGTGGTAACGCTATCCGGGTTGGCCTGGTTAGCTTGCTGCAGCACATATGCCGGTTGTTGTATGTGATTGGCACTTAGTTTACCCTGTGGTGCGTTTAGCTGGGTATTGATTTTTGTGGTTGCCGAAGCCAATCCGTTTAAAGGTGCGCTCACCGGATGACGGTACTCTGGTGCCTGCGGCGATGGAATATAAGTTTTCCGGTATTCTGTTTGTTTTTGATAGGCCACAGGAGGCGTGAACGGAATCTCGTTAGGATCTTCGTTATTAAGCACCACCGGACGATTAGCAACTTCGGCCATGTTGGCATTAATATAAGCCAGGTGCTGCTGAGCCAGTGGGGTTATTAATACATCATCAGGGTATTTTTCAATAATCTCCTGCATATCAGCCATAAATGGCGGCAGTTTTTCCTGATGCCCCGCAGCTATGGCTTTTAAATAAAATAGTTGCGCGGCGAAGCGGTTATCCGGGTATCTTTTTAACAGATCATCTGCACTGCTAATCACCTGCGTGTATTGTTTTTGTTCATACAGGTCATATACCTGGTTATAGAATACATTAAAGCCGGCGTTGGCATCATTCAGTTTTCTGCTGTATTCCGGATCAAGAATTATTTTGGCGAATGCAGTTTGTGGGTATTCTTTCAGGATACGGTTTTTATACATGTCAGACTTGGAGGCATCAATATCCGTATACAAACGATATAGATTATAATATATAGCCGGCTTATCCGGGTTATCCGGAAAACGGGCAAGCATTTTTTCGAAGGCAGCTATAGCCTCTTTTTTATCTTCCAGCACATCGCGGTATAGGTTGCCCAGATCGAGGTAGGCATTGTAGATACGGATATTGGACTGGCTAAGCAGGGCGGCAGTAAGGGGTAGGTCGTGAATGAGATCCTGTTTATAAATGACACTTCTTAGCGAATCTGCCGCTTTACCGGTCACGCCAGCCAGTTTATCTGTGGTGGTATTCGGTCCCGAAGGTGCTGCGCTTACAGGTAAACCGGTGTTTGAGCGTTTGCTGCGGCGCCAGTTGTCTTCCAGTTTCCGGTTTCCCCATTGGCGTTTAAATGCTGTGTAACCCTGACTTACCGCATTATTATTATAAAAATAGAATGAGCTTACTACGTTTTGGCCATTTTGCCCGTTTTGACGGTTTTGGCCGTTTTGCTGTGCGTCGGGATTATTTAAGGTAAAGCTGTTACTAAAAGGGTCGCCGTTGTTATTGCTGGCCGCTGCAGCTGCAGCCTCTGCCGCCGCGGCTTTGTCCTGGGCTGCTTTACGGGCAACCATGGCATCAATATGTGCCGCGCGCGTTTTTTCGTCAAGCGCGGCGAGCATTTGTAAGGTGTCCTCTCGGGCTATGGTTTGCAGCAGGCCGGTTAATAATTGCAGGTTATTGCTCTTTTTAACAATAAGCTGATAGCCCGGGTAACTGGGTGACAGGTAGGTGAGGGTACTATCGTAATATAATTTAGCGCCTTCGTAATTGGCTTTATTCTTGAAATCGATATCGGCAATGCGCAGGTACGATACCCCGCGTTGATTTTGATTTTTGGTACTATGCCGTATCGATAATTTGTAATTTTTGATGGCGTTATCAATATCGCCGGTGGAATAATACTGTTGCCCAATGTGGTAGTATACCTGGTCGAAGAAATCAATATTGTCGTGATTCTTCAATAGTTTACGCAGCTGATCGATCTTACTTAGCTTAATGCCGTTGCGGTTATCCTGTATCCGGATGCGGTTTAAATTGGCGTTAAAGGCCATCTCGAACGAGGCGTTACTTTGTACAATGCGGGTATAACTATCATAAGCATCAGCCGGTTTTAGGTTAAGCTCCTGCAGTTGGGCTAAAATAAAGATCCAGCGCAGCTTCAGCCGGCTTACCGAACAGAATTGTATAGCTTGTTTGGCATCACCTTCGGCCTCGGCATAATTTTGTGTGTTGATGTTGTATTGCATGCGGGTGGCATACACATCGGCAGTGAAACTTTTGCCCGGTTTTTTTGGGTTGATGTTTTGCACCGCCGAATCAATAGTGAGCTTGGCTTGCGGCAAATTGTTCAGGTATAAAAGGGAGCGCCCTTTCCAAACCATGGCCTCTTGCGCCAGTGGGAAATTATTCCCGAATGAACGTATCACATAACTAAAATACTCTACAGCATCAAAGTAACTGCCCTCCAAAAAGCGGGCCTTGCCCAAAACCAGGTAGGCATCACCAATATAATGGCTTTGCTCTTTGATGTTAATAATAGTATTAGCCTTGGTAATGGCCAGCTCCATATCTCTATCTGGCGAACCGCTCTGGCTGGTAGTATCGGGGTAAACATTTAATAATTCGGTATAAGCATCAGGGAACGATGCAGCATAACTTTCCTGCTTGCGCCGCAGCAATTCGTTAGCGTTGAACAGGATATTGTAATGCGCGGTAAGGTTTTGCATGGATCGGTTAAGGCCGCTTTGCTTTTCGAGCGAGCAACCCGCGATAATAATGATAAGGGCAAACAGTAAAAAATTACTGTTTTTGTACATGGAAGATATAGGTAGTTGCCTCAAAATAAGCTATTGGTTTTAAAAGCATTGCTAAAATACTAAAGATATTATACGATTTTGGGTTTCGGATGTTCGATTTTTCGTTATTGTTTATTTTAACGGTGGTGCTTAAGAGGGCCTCGCTGTTCCGGATTTATTTTGATTTCGGATTTAGTGTTTAGAATTCAGAACTTTATCCAACAGCTTTTCATAAATTTGCGCATGGCAAAAAATGAACAGGAGGACGAATCTGACAATGTTGGAGAGGCAAACACTTATGCCAAATTCAGCGGTGTGGCTTTTCAGATGATAGCGGTTATTGGCATATTTGCTTTTGCAGGCTATAAAATTGACGAGGTTATGGCTCACCGGGTAAAATGGGTAACGGCAGTGTTATCGCTTATCGGGGTGTTTATTGCATTGTATATTGTTATCAGATCTATAAAAAGTTGAAACTACTACCTACTGTATTATCCTATTTGTCGTTTATCATCATCATTGCAGCGCCACCACTGGTGCTTCCTTATATGGGTTACGGCAATCTGCTCACACCAAAGTTCTGGTTGCTGTTTTTCTTCCTATCGGGGCTTACCTTTTTAACGGTAATTTCTATCCTGATGGTAGCCAAAATCAATAAAGAAATGTATGCCCAGGCCTTTTTGGCCGCAACAACGGTTAAGCTGTTGGCTTGTATGTTTTTCGCCTTGTTTTTTCTTTTAAAAAACAAGGTAAACAGGCATGTTTTTGTGGCCGATTTTTTTTATATATATTTCTTAAATATGGGTTTTGAAATTTATGGTTTGTTACGTAACTTGCGCAACCAAAAAATAAGGTAGAAAACTTCATCTAGATGAATAATAGCTCGATTTTGAACTCAAAAATATTTAAACCATTACTGATTTCCGCGCTTTTTTTGCTTTTCTGTGTTAAGCCAACATTATCTTTTTCACAAGAAAAGGCTGCGGAAGCAAGCGAAAAACCATTTGATCCGAAAGAGGTAGTATTTGAACACATCGGTGATTCGCACTCCTGGCCTGTGTCAATACCATTTATGGAGGAACACTTTGTTTCGTTGCCTATTATTCTGTATACAGATAAAGGTTTGGAAATTTTTTCTTCAGAGAAATTAGGTTTTCATCATGAAGAAGGTCACGAAGCTCCGATTTACAAAGGTGAGCATTACAGCTATAAACTGGAAAATAAAAAGATACTGGCAGTTAACGAAGCAGGTGAAGTTATTAAGGATGCTAAAATATATGATTTCTCCATCACTCGTAATGTGATTAGTATGTGGATGGGAATGATCGTATTATTGATCGTATTTTTTAGTATTACTTCGGCTTATAAAAAACGCGCTGGTAAAGCGCCAAAGGGTTTACAGGCGTTGCTTGAGCCGGTTATTCTTTTTGTAAGGGATGATGTGGCTATTCCAAACATAGGTGTTAAGTATGCTAAGTACATGCCGCTGTTATTAACCATCTTCTTTTTTATATTGATCAATAACTTATTGGGTCTGGTTCCTTTTTTTCCGGGAGGCTTTAACCTAACCGGTAATATAGCAGTAACCATGGTGCTATCGGCAATAGTACTCATCGTTGTTAATTTTAGTGGTAACAAATACTACTGGAAACACATTTTTGCACCAGGTATCCCGCTTTGGTTGTATCCTATCATGGTTCCGGTGGAGATCATTGGTATCCTGTCAAAGCCATTCGCGTTAATGATCCGTTTGTTTGCGAACATTACTGCCGGTCACATTATCGTACTAAGCTTAATATCCTTAATATTCATCTTTAAAACTGCATGGATGGCAACAGTGTCTGTACCATTCGTAGTGTTTATGGATTGTATCGAATTGCTTGTGGCATTTTTGCAGGCCTTTATTTTTACGATGCTTACTTCCCTGTTTATCGGGATGGCTGTTGAAGAGCATCACCATTAATCTGAATTAATTATAATTATATATACACGTTAAATTATCAAACAATGATTGGAATGATTGGAACAATTGCACAAGCTGTGACCAAAACAGGAGTTATAGGTAGTGTTGGTGCAATTGGCGCTGGCTTAGCTGTTATTGGCGCTGGTATTGGTATCGGTCAAATCGGTGGTAAAGCCGTTGAAGGTATCGCACGTCAGCCAGAAGCTGCCTCAAAAATTCAAACTAACATGATCATCGCTGCAGCCCTTGTTGAAGGTGTTGCTTTGTTTGCTGTGGTAGTTGCTATACTCTAATTTTAGAGTTAAAGAGGAAAAGAACAACCCGGAGCGCTTGGCTCCGGGCTTGTTTTACTCCGATTAAAAAAGAATAACATATAAAGTAAATATCTATACATAATTATGGAATTAGTTACCCCCAATCTTGGTTTGGTTGTCTGGACAACGGTATCCTTCGCTATCCTGCTGTTTTTACTGGGCAAATTTGCCTGGAAACCTATCTTAGGCGCCCTGAATGATCGTGAACGCTTTATTGAAGATTCATTGTCAAAAGCCGAAGCTGCTAAAGATGAAATGGCCCGTTTAACCAACGAGAATGAGTCGTTACTGAAACAAGCCCGTGCCGAGCGCGATCACATATTGAGCGATGCCCGCAAAGTGAAAGAGCAAATGATAGTTGATGCCAAAGAACTTGCCCACAAAGAAGGTGCACGCATGATTGAATTGGCCCGTGTGGAAATTAACAACCAGAAATCAATAGCGATGGCTGATGTTAAAAACCAGGTAGCTACCTTGTCATTACAAATTGCCGAAAAAGTATTACGCAAGCAATTTGAAGATCACCAGAAACAAGACGAACTGGTGAGCCAACTATTAAAAGAAGTGAAATTATAGTGATTTCGGATTTCGGAATTGTGATTTCGGATTTTGAAATTGTGATTCTGGAATTGTTATAATTTATATAAGGAGAGAATTTGAGTTATCAATCGGATAAATCCGAAATCGAAAATCCCAATTCCCAAATAAAAAGATATGTCAGAATTAACAGTAGGAACCAGGTACGCCAAATCATTAATTGACCTTGCGCAGGAACAAGATATTGTTGACGCGATTAAGGCTGATATGGATCTGTTTTTGCATACCCTCAAGGCCAATCCTGAACTTAAAGCTGTTTTAAGTAACCCGATCATCGCCCATATCAAAAAGATAAAAATACTTGATGAAGTATTTGCAGGTAAGGTGAACAAGGTTACCATCGCGTTTTTTAAACTGATGGTTAACAAAAGCCGTGGTGAGGTTTTATATACTACCGCGCTGGAGTACATAAACCAGTATAACATCAAAAGGCATATCACCAAAGCAAAAGTTGCTTCTGCTACAGAGCTTTCTGCAGCTAACAAACAAACGCTGATTGCTGAATTGCAAAAGACAATTGGCGGCACCATTGAACTGGAAGCTAAGGTTGACCCAAGCCTGATTGGTGGCTTTGTATTAACCGTAGGCGACAGGCAGGTAGATACCAGTATTGCAGCCAGCCTGAAAAAATTAAAGAAAGAATTTGCCGAACAGGCAGCTTAATATTAACACTAAAAACTCTAAATAAATTTTAAACAATGGTAGAGGTAAGACCAGACGAAGTATCGGCAATTTTGCGTCAGCAATTGGCAGGCTTCAAGTCAGAATCTGAATTAGAAGAAGTGGGTACTGTACTCCAGGTGGGTGACGGTATTGCACGCGTTTATGGATTGACAAAAGTACAATCAGGAGAGCTTGTAGAATTTGGCACAGGATTGCAAGGTATCGTGCTTAACCTTGAAGAAGATAACGTAGGTGTGGTATTGTTAGGTAGATCTGACGATATTAAAGAAGGTGATACCGTAAAACGTACCAACCGTATCGCGTCTATCAACGTAGGTGAAGGTATGTTGGGTCGTGTTGTGGATACCCTGGGTACCCCAATTGACGGTAAAGGTCCTATCACTGGTCAAACCTATGAAATGCCTTTGGAGCGTAAAGCACCTGGTGTAATCTATCGTCAGCCGGTAACTGAGCCTCTGCAAACCGGTATCAAAGCTATCGACGCGATGATCCCTATTGGTCGCGGACAACGTGAGCTGGTAATCGGTGACCGCCAAACCGGTAAAACCGCTGTTTGTATCGATACCATCATCAACCAAAAAGAATTTTATGATGCCGGTCAGCCGGTTATCTGTATATATGTAGCTTGCGGTCAAAAAGCAAGTACAGTAGCAAACATTGTACGTACACTGGAAGAAAATGGTGCTATGCCATATTCTATCATTGTAGCTGCAAACGCTTCAGATTCTGCAACCATGCAGTTCTTTGCTCCGTTTGCAGGTGCCGCTATCGGCGAGTACTTCCGTGATACCGGAAGACCAGCATTGATCATTTACGATGATTTGTCAAAACAAGCTGTTGCTTACCGTGAGGTATCACTGTTATTACGTCGTCCACCGGGCCGTGAGGCTTACCCAGGTGACGTATTTTACCTGCACAGCCGTTTATTAGAG
Source organism: Mucilaginibacter lappiensis (assembly GCF_900155965.1). GTDB lineage: Bacteria > Bacteroidota > Bacteroidia > Sphingobacteriales > Sphingobacteriaceae > Mucilaginibacter > Mucilaginibacter lappiensis. Next base: position 69,331 of record NZ_FTMG01000013.1, on the reverse strand, counting down.
CGTGCCGCTAAGATCAACTCTAACGATTCTATCGCCCAGGCGATGAACGATTTGCCGGAGTCTATCAGAGGTATCGTAAAAGGTGGTGGTTCATTAACCGCATTGCCTATCATCGAAACCCAAGCTGGTGACGTATCTGCTTATATCCCAACCAACGTAATCTCTATTACCGATGGTCAGATATTCCTGGAATCAAACCTGTTTAACGCGGGTGTTCGTCCGGCCATTAACGTAGGTATCTCGGTATCACGTGTGGGGGGTAACGCGCAGATCAAATCCATGAAAAAAGTAGCTGGTACCTTGAAGCTTGATCAGGCTCAATACCGTGAGTTGGAAGCATTCTCCAAATTCGGTTCAGATCTTGATGCTTCAACCAAAAACGTACTGGACAAAGGTGTTCGTAACGTAGAGGTATTGAAACAAGGTCAGTTCTCTCCGGTATCTGTTGAAAAACAAGTGGCTATTATATACTTAGGTACTAAAAACCTGATGCGTAGCGTACCTGTAAAAGATATCAGGAAGTTTGAAGCTGAGTTTACCAGCCAGTTAGAAGCTCGTCATCCAGAAGTTTTAGCTGCCCTTAAAGCAGGTAAATTTGACGACCAGATCACAGGCGTATTAGAAACTGTAGCCAAAGAACTGGTAAGTAACTATTAATTTAGATATGAGATATTAGATTTGAGATATGAGACAATGGCTTATATCTCGAATCTTTAAAAAAAAGCAATAGAAATGAGTAGCGGAGAAAAGGGAAAATGAGTTAAGTCTCATATCTCATATCTCACATCTCACATCTCAACAAAATGGCTAATTTAAAAGAAGTAAGAAACAGGATAACATCTGTATCATCAACCCAGCAGATCACCAAGGCCATGAAAATGGTTTCGGCAGCTAAGTTGAAACGTGCTACAAATGCTATTGTACAATTGCGCCCTTACGCCAATAAGCTAAAAGAGCTGCTGGCTAATTTATCTGCAAGTTTAGAAGATGGTTCATCACCTTATTTGCAGGAGCGCGAGCCCGTGCGTGTATTGGTGGTTGTAGTAACCTCAAACCGTGGTTTGGCTGGTGCTTTTAATGCCAATGCAATTAAAACAGCAAACAACCTTATTGCCGAAAAATATACCAAGCAATTGCAGGCTGGTAATGTTTCGATAGTAGCTATCGGTAAAAAAAGCCAGGAGTATTATCAGCGTCGTAAGTACAACGTAATTGGTAACAATAACGATTTGTACCTTGACCTGAACTTTGAAAATACTTCCAAAATTACCGAAAGCATTATGGAAGGTTTTGTTAATGGCAAGTTTGACCGCGTAGAACTGGTGTACAACCATTTCCGGAACGCAGCTGTACAGTTTTTAATTGCCGAGCAACTATTACCAGTGCCAAAACCTGATAAGAAGGAAAAGGAAGAAGTAAAAACAGCTAATGTTGATTACATACTGGAGCCTTCGCAAGAAGAAATTGTAGAGCAACTGATACCTAAAAATATCAAAATACAGTTATACCGTGCCGTATTAGACTCAAACGCGTCTGAGCATGGTGCCCGTATGACAGCGATGGATAAGGCTACTGAAAACGCAGGCGACTTGTTAAAAGCCCTTAAACTTTCATACAACCAGGCCCGCCAGGCAGCTATCACCACCGAGCTTACCGAAATTGTGAGTGGTGCCGCGGCATTATCCGGACAATAACAATTTATAAAAGAGTTTATAGTAAAAAGGCCTTCTTGTATAAGAAGGCCTTTTTTGTGTTTGGTTTTTTCTTAGTTTTTAACAAGTATAGGATTATCCGCAGCTGATCTTTTATGATAGAAAACATAAGACCCTACCAAGAGTAAAATAGGCATGATGATAAAGATTAAAGCAGGGAAGGGTTTGCCCAAAACGATGTTTGAATATAGGGCGCCCAGTATGTCAAATGCTATACCAGCATAAGCCCATTCTTTTAACCGATGGTAGCCGGGAACAAGAATTACGGTAAACGCAAGGAGTTTGGCAATACCCAAAAAGGGTACCAGGTAAGCAGGATATCCGAGCCCGGTAACCATCTTGACCGAATCCGGGTAGGAGATAGCATCCAATACGGAACCTACACCTACCATAGCGATCAATAAACCTGTACAGATCCAGTAAAATATATTTATCTTTTTCATGACTATTTAACCGGTTGTTTCAGATCGAAATTGATCATCCATTGTATGCCGAATTTATCCCGGCACATGCCACAATAGGCTCCCCAAAAGGTTTTGTTAAGTGGCATTTCTATTTTACCACCGGCGGTAAGGCCATTAAAAAGCTTGTCGGTTTCTGCCTCGCTTTCGGTATTAACGCAGATGTAAAAGTTATTACCGGCTGTTAAAGTTTGCCCCATTGATTCCAATGTATCGGTAGCCATCAGGTTATTGTGTTTGCCCATGGGTAGCGATGCGTGCATGATCTTTTCCTGGTCCTGCTTAGGCATGCGCTCGAATCCCGGACTTTCATTAAAGCGCTGAAAAGTGGCAAATTCTACACCGAATATGGATTGGTAAAAGTTCATGGCCTCTTCGGTATTACCCATGAAATTTAAATAAGGATTAATGCTGATCATGATTGTTGTTGTTTTGTTAAGACAAAGGTAAGTGCAATATCTTTTAGGTATGATGTGCTAATACGACAATCTTAGGTAGGGTATTGCGACAAAATGGTATATTTAATCATGATCAACATTGCCATCTTAACGCTTAAAAATGCGGTCATGGCCTCTATCGCCGATGCTGCCTATGTATTTGCCACGGTTAACGAACTTTTGGAAAACTCAGGCAAGCCCCCTTTATTCATTGTAAAATTGGTAGGGACAGACAAGGAAGTGCAATTAAATAATGGTGTTTTCTCCGTTAAGCCAGATGTGATCATGGATGATCTGCCGAAAACTGACCTGATCATTATCCCCTCTATGATGGGCGATGCCATAGCCGCTGCTTATGTAAACAAAGATTATGCATCATGGATAATTGACCAATATAAGCAAGGTGCAGAGGTGGCCAGTTTGTGTACGGGTGCATTTCTGCTTGCGTTTACCGGTTTGTTACGGGACAGGCAATGTACAACCCACTGGGCTTATGCCAACGAATTCAGATATTATTATCCGGACGTAACCTTGGTTGATGAAAAAGTGATCACGCATCAGCATGGTTTGTACTCCAGCGGCGGTAATAATGCTTACTGGAATTTGCTGTTGTACCTGGTTGAAAAGTATACCAACCGCGAAATAGCCATTCATACCGCTAAGTTTTTTGTGATCGATATCGACCGCAGGTACCAATCGCCCTTTATTATTTTTAATGGCCAAAAGAACCATGAGGACGATACCATTCTGAAATCGCAGGAATTTATTGAACAACATTATAAAGGAAAGTTGACTGTAAACCAAATCGCGGATGTTTTTAATGTCAGTCGCCGCACGTTTGAGCGCAGGTTTAAAAAAGCAACGCGTAGTACTGTGGTAGAGTACATTCAGCGTGTTAAGATCGAAGCCACTAAAAAATTATTGGAAACCGGTAAACGGTCGATCAATGAAGTGATGTATCATGTGGGTTATTCGGACATGAAAACCTTCAGGGATATTTTTAAAAAAATAACCGGCATGACCCCGAATGATTACCGGAATAAGTATAACAAAGAAGCGGCTGTTTTATAAACAAATCGTTCCTAAAAGGACGTCATGCTGAATTACGAAACCCGGGACCTCTAAGTATGAAACGACATGTCTAATTAAATTCTAAATTCAATTTTATAAAAAATATGTCATTGCTGTAAGGTACGAAGCAATCTCCTCGCGTTCTTATCGGTGAGAATAGCTACGAGATTGCTTCGTACCTTACAGCAATGACATGATGGAGAGACGTCATGGATGGCATCATCGAGACATGGTGGGCAGGCCTCTGCGTTCCACCCTTCGACGGTGCTCAGGGTGACGGCCTCTTTTAATTTTCGCTCATTCTGCCATCATCTACTTAAATTATGAAGATTAGATGTATTTTACTTAATCATGATTACTAATACTTTAAGCCTTATATCTTTTATCATACCTTTGCCAATTCAATTTTTAACATTATAAATGCAGCAAAACAGTTTAAATAATACACAGTCCCCGGTAAAATATGACCGCCCTGTTATTTATTTTTTATTGTTATGGACAGCTTTAAACGTGTTGCAGGCCTGCACTCTGGAGATACATGCCGATGAGGCCTATTACTGGATGTATTCGCGTTTTTTGGATTGGGGTTATTATGATCACCCGCCAATGGTGGCCCTGTTCATCAAAGCCGGATACAGTTTAATGCAGAGCGAATTCGGCGTGCGTTTGTTTACCGTACTCAGCAGTACCATATCATTATACCTGATATGGCTGATGCTAAAAAAATATAGCGTAAATGCCCGGGCTTTTATTCTGGTGATGGCGGGGATATTTGTTTTCCATATCTACGGATTTACTACCACGCCCGATTCGCCCTTGTTATTATTTACCGCCCTGTTCTTTTATGTTTACCAACGCTATATTGAAAAAGATAGCTGGCCCCTTGCTTTAATACTGGGCGTGATTATTGCCGGCCTGTTGTATAGTAAATACCATGGCATATTGCTGGTTATTTTTACGTTGCTCTCCAATATCAAACTGCTCAAACGCGGATCGTTTTGGGGTATTGTACTGCTGGCTGTGGGTTTATATGTACCACATATTTTATGGCAGGTAAACCATGATTATCCCTCTCTTAAATACCATCTTTCGGAGCGTTCTGCCGAAACCTATAACTTTTCGTATTCATACCTGTACCCGATAGGGCAACTGGCTATGGCCGGGCCGTTGATTGGCTGGTTCCTGTTTTACAAAAGTTTTACAGTACGTATCAAAGACGCTTTTATGCGTGCCTTAATTGTAAACAGCGTTGGCATACTGCTTTTCTTTTTCTTCACTTCATTTAAAGGCGAAGTACAGTTACACTGGACATTGATTGCTTACGTGCCTTTATCCATGCTGGTACTGATAGCTTTTGCACAAAGCAGTATACCGCCTTGGTTTAACAAGCTGGCCATAGCTAATATTGCCTTGATCGTTTTATTGCGGCTATGCATCATAGTAGGGTTTCCACCTTTAGTGGAAGTTGGCGCTATCAAGAGCTTTTTCGGTTTCAGGGATTGGGCAAAAGCGGTGCACGCTAAAGCGGGCGATAATTACGTAATATTTAGCGAAGGCTTCCAAAATCCGTCAAAGTACAATTTTTATAACAATACCGTTAAGGGGCTTAATTACGATACGCGTTATTACCGCCGTACCCAATATGACATATGGCCCATTGATGATAGTATACAACATAAAAGAGCCTACCTGGTAGTGGAGGACCCTATACCGGGCACAACTACCGATACCATTAAAACATCAGTTGGTAACTGGTATGCCTGTTGGGTAAATAATGTACGTACCTATCAGAAAATAGATTTTGAATTACCTGCTTACAAAATAACCGCATCGCCCGGCGAAAAGGTTACGCTTAACCTGTCATTTAAAAATACATACAGCTTTCCTGTTGATTTTGGAAATGCTCCGGGAGAGCCGCCGCTATATTTTGAAGCTTGCTTTTTTGGAGATGATGGCTTTCAGAATGTTCAAAAGGCCGACGACAGTTTTTATCATATTGCTTTACAACCCGGGCAAAATGCCCATTATAATTTTGCCGTTACAGCGCCTGCCAAAAAAGGGCGGTACGAATTGATACTCTCTTTACGTACCCTACCATTTGAAGGAGGCAGAAATAGCGGTGCTATCAATTTTACAGTTAAATAATACATTACCCCATGCTTAAAAAATTATACTTATTTGCAATCATTACCTTCATAAGCAGCACAGCTGCTTTAGCACAAAACAACCTCGACATCCATTTTAATGGAATGGGTTTTCTGGATAACCGCGAGTATAAACCTTTTGTTGAACGGTCCCATACCTATTCTGGGGTACGTACCGAGCTGGATCTGGGTTTAAACATCGATAGTGTGCATCACTTTATTGTAGGTGTTAATGCCCTGCATGATTTTGGCGCAAAACCTTATTTTGCCAAGGTTAATCCCGTGGCTTACTATAGCTATACCGGGAAAAACTGGTTGTTTAACGCGGGTGCATTCCCAAGGGAAGGTTTACTGGACGATTACCCCCGCGCTTTGCTGAATGATACCCTGCGTTATTACCGCCCCAACGTGGAAGGTTTACTGGCCCGCTATCATAACGAGCACTTTACCGAAACTGGTTGGATTGACTGGGTAAGCCATCAAACCGATACCGAACGCGAGGAGTTTTTGTTTGGCTTATCTGGTAAATACCGTCCTTCACTTTACGGTCCTTTTTATGTGTCGCATTACTTTTTATTGCTGCATGATGCAGGTCCGGGCGTTCCTATCCCTAATGATCATATACAGGATAATGGCGGCGGTCAGATCCGTTTAGGTTTGGATTTTAGTCATAAAACCTTTTTAGATTCGTTATCAGTAGAAGCAGGTGGCATGGCGTCATTTGAGCGTACCCGTGGTGTGGATGGTTTTCAAACACCTAAAGGCTTTATAGCTAATGCTTATTTTGGCTGGCACCAGTTTGCTTTGTACGATGAATTTTATAAAGGCCAGGGCAGTCATATTATATACGGCGATTCGTTTTATCAGTACAAAACCTATAACCGTTTGGATATGATTTATACCGCGTTTTTAGCTAACAGGATAAAGGGGCAGTTTATTTTAAGCCTTCACCAGGTGCCGGGATATCAGATGAGTAACCAGGAAGTGTTTAGGGTAACGTTTGATCTGGGCCGGAAAGTCCTGGCGCGATTCAAGGATTAGTAGAGAAAAAAATTAACCTTAGTAAGGTATCAAGTAGCTAGTATCAAGTATCAAGATTTTAATTCGGTCATGATACTAGCTACTTGATACTAATTTTAACACAAATCACATATACTATGCAATTAAAGCACAAATTACTGGTTCTTCTTGTGGTACTGTTTATAGCTCCTGCAAGGCTATTGGCGCAAGAGAATCAATTTTCGGGTTGGGCGGCCTGGTTTCACAGCCAGCGACTATCGGAGCACTGGGGTTATTCATTTGACGGGCAATTCCGCTCACATGACGACCTCAGTTATTTAAAACACACCCTGCTGCGCCCGTCGGCCAATTATTATTTTGCCAATAACAAAGTTGCGGCATTGGGTTATGCCTATATAGCCACTAATGGCCGTACTGCCAATGGCGACAAAACCTTCAGGCCCGAACAACGGATATGGCAGCAGTATACTTACTCGCATAAGTTGGGTAAACACATAGCCGTGGCACATCGTTTCCGTTTGGAGCAACGCTTTTTAGGGCAAACGGCCAATAACAAGAATGACGATTATTTTGCCCAGCGTTTCCGGTATTTTGTAAGGGGGGTAATTCCGTTTAAGAATGACTCGGCCGTATTTACCAAAGGCCCTTTCCTGGCCCTGCAGAACGAAGTGTTTTTTAATGTTCAGAATAAAAACCGGGTGAATAAACACTTCTTTGATCAAAACCGTGCTTACGTTGCAGTAGGTTACCGCGTGAGCAAAATGTTTGATGTAGAAGCCGGCTACCTTAACCAATACATTAACCTGGCCGAAACCTATACGCTGAACCACGTGGCTCAGCTGGCTTTTTATACGAGGTTTTAACCTCACCCAGCCCTCTCCAAAGGAGTGGATTCTTACTTATATATTGGACAAAAAGAGCGATAGAATCAATTCTATCGCTCTTTTATTTTTAAACCCAATGCTAATCAGGAACCCTCTTCTTTTTTGGAGAGGGCAGGGTGAGGTTACAGCCTGCTGATATCCCCACTGCCGGCTTTGGAGCTGCTGATATTTTTAGCGCCGCCGGTATAGTGAATATCGCCGGAGCCGCTTACAGAAGCATCTACTTTATTGCTGGCATTTACAGTGGCATCGCCTGAGCCTGCTACGCGTACCGCAGTATTTACAGTTACCAGTTCGCGGGCTTTAAAATCGCCGGAACCCACTACGCTTACGCTTGATTCATCAGCGCGGCCCGATAGGCTCATATCGCCGGAACCTGATATCCTGCTTTCGAGTTTTTTTACATTTACTTTGCCCTGCATGTCACCAGATCCGGTGATGTTTAATTTTAACGAGTTGGTACTGATTCCTTCCTTAAAAAGGATATCGCCCGAACCGGTTACCGAAACACTGTTCAGATCCTTTGCGGTAACGTAGATCACCATTTTTTTATTTCCAAACCCCCAGTTATTCCAGTTGGAGTCTTTTTTACTGTGTATTTTTAATACGCCGCCCTCTACTTCGGTAACAATACGGTCAATAACATTAGCCGGGGCCTCCACCTTTACTGATTCTGTAGAGCCCTGGGTAATATAAACATCAAACGAGCCTGCCAGATCAATAGCCCTGAAGCCTGATAAATGACGATCCTGTGTGCTTTGTTGTATGGTTTTAACAGTAGTAACAGGTGCAGCGTAAGTATAGCCGGCAGTGCCTGTTGCTAAAGCTGCAAGTAATAAAAGTTTGGTCAGTGATTTCATGTTAATGTTAATTATTTGTTTATAAGACGCAACACGTGCCGATAGGTTGCATTGTTTTTAAAATAAAATAGGCTTTCTGGCTTTTTGTCATCCTGAGGAACGAAGGATCTATATATAGAATATGCATCTTAACTAACAGATTCTTCGTTCTTCAGGATGACAAACTAATACAACTTTATGTTCCCTCAGGTCTCTCGCAGAGGGCCCCGGGATGGTTTACATGTAAACCCATAATATAATGATAAATCTAGTTTAAGTTATTGATTTTCAATTATATAAATAAATGTAAACCATAAAATGTGTAAACCATGTAAACCCACTTTTTAAAGCACTCCACTTAACCTAATACAACTTAATCACGCGCTACCCCTATGTAATAGTTAAAAGTATCTACTTCGATATTATCTTCTGTGGCACCCTCCAGTTTTAATGGTGTTAGGCTGGTGGTGGGGGTAATGAATTTGTAATCGCCGCCTTTTACTTTAACCCTTACCGGCATGTTGAATGTTTTGCTGCTTACATTTATCCAGCGGCAAAGTATTCTGCCGTTGATGCTCAAAAACTCCAGGATAGGGATGTTTTTATAATGCAGGTACTGGTCAAATATAGGCGCCAGGTTCATACCACTTTGTGTTGTGATATAATTAACCACCTGGTCGTAAGTAACGGTTTGGTGATAGAAGGTTTTATTGAGCCCGCGCAGGATATTGCGCCATTTTTCATCGTCGTTAATAACGGTGCGTATCATGTTAAGCAGGTTACCGCCTTTATAGTACATATCGCCAGATCCTTCACGATTTACACCATATGGGCCTACAATAGGGCGATCATTCTGGATAGCCAGGCGGGTACCATGAACATACTCCTGCCCGGCCTGCTTGCCATAATAGGTTTCTACAAATAATGATTCGGAGTAATTGGTAAAGCTTTCATGGATCCACATATCGGCTACATCCTTTGAGGTGATATTATTGCCAAACCATTCGTGCCCGCTTTCATGTACTACGATAAAATCCCATTTTAGGCCCCAACCCGTACCCGAAAGGTCGCGACCCAGGTAGCCGTTCTGATAATGATTACCGTAGGCCGTACCACTTTGGTGCTCCATCCCCAGATGCGGCGCCTCTATCAGTTTATAGCCGTCTTCATAAAACGGATAAGGGCCAAACCAGTACTCAAATGCTTTAAGCATTTTGGTGGCATTCTCATTCCATTGCTTTTTAGCTTTGTTCAGGTTGTAGCTTAGTGGCCAGTAATCCATAGTCAGTTTACCTTTTTCGCCCTGGTATATGTCATCGTAGTGTACATAATCACCAATGTTAGCTTCAATATCGTAGTTGTTAATGGGGTTGGCTACAAACCAATCAAAGCGGGTATAGCCATCCTTTAGTTTAGTTACCTTACGTAAGCGACCGTTTGATACATCTTTTAAACCATTAGGTACGCTTATGCTGATAAGAGCGCTGTCCACCTCGTCATACTGATGATCTTTGGTAGGCCACCAGATGCTGGCGCCAATTCCCTGGCAGGCGGTAGCCACCCAGGGTTTACCCAATGAATCAGTAGTATACACGATGCCTCCATCCCAGGGAGCGTGTTTGGCAACGGTAGGATTACCGGAGTAAAATACGGTAAACTCGTCGGCGCTGCCTTTGGTTATGGTTTGGGGGAAAGTGATGAATACCGCGTTAAACTCCCGTGTATAAGGCAATTCCTGACCTTTGTAAACTACCTTATCCACCTTGAGGTTAGCAAACAGGTCGAATTGTAGTTTGGTGAAATCCTGCGTAGCGGTAAACTTAAACTGGTTGCTGCCGCTGATGTATTTTTGATCGATATCAAACTTCACATTCAGGTGGTAGTAATTGATATCATAACAGGTGCGCAGAGGCGTTAAACTGCCGCGTAAGCTATCGGCGCGGGTAAACGTTTCGCGATTGGCACCAAGTTGAGCCTTAACGGGTAAAGCAAACGCTGCCAGTACCCAAATGGCCGACGCGATGTTGTATAAATATTTTATTTTCATGTTAAATTGCTGTACTTATTAATTTGTATTGTCGATCAATCAGTCCTTGGCCCCCAAATATTCTTTTTCCAAAGGTCCTGGGCATATTTTCTGAATACCTCGGGACCGCTCTTAAAGGCATCATCAAAAGTGTATTTTCCTCCATCATACTCACCCTGTCCCACTTTAACTTTGTTTTGGCCCCTTACGGCGTATTTTTTACCGCCTTCATGCATAATGATCTTCATTTCGCCCGGACTGATATCACCTGTACATAAAGTTTTATACATCAACCAAACCTCGGCTTTGCCATTCTTGTCCAAGTCCGTAACGGCAAATGTTCCCGGGATGTATATCGCTTCCAGGTCAACCTGGCAATCTTTCACAAAATCAACCATTTGCCAGTTTAGCTGCTGGCTGCCGTTGCTTTTTATGGTATATTGATAAGCATAAAGCGCAGCATCACGCCCGTTGCCGTCTTCACTGTCACCCCTCGTATCGGTTATCCCTGTTTCTGTAGCGATCAGCAAATGCTCGCCTTCGCTGTCTGTAAAACGTACCGAATTAACAATATCTCCTTTATATTTAATAGATGCAGGTATCGATCTTTTATTAACCTTAGTCACACTGATCTGCGCCATAGTAATTTGCCCCGCAGATAAAAGTATCAGCAGGCTCATGAATTTGATGTAATGCATATTCATACTAATCCCTCAGAATACCGATATAGTAGTTAAATGTATCAACTTCAATATTATCAATGGTAGCGCCGTCAACGGCAACAGGCGTAAAACGGGTGGTAGGTGTAATGAATTTATACTCGCCCCCTTTAACTCTTACTAGCACGGGCATAGTAAAGCCATTGACATCAGCTATCCAACGGCTGAGCAGTTTACCATCCCTGGTAGCAAATTCCAGCGTAGGCAGATTTTTATAATGCAGATACTGGTCAAACACAGGAAGTAGTTTTTTGCCCGATTGCTCGGTAATATAATTAACCACCTGGTCATAAGTAACGGTTTGATGATAAAAAGTTTTGTTGAGACCCCGCAGTATCTCGCGCCATTTTTCATCATCGTTGATAATGGTACGTACCATATTGAGCAATACCGCACCTTTAGGGTACATATCTCCGGAGCCTTCTTTGTTTACATTATAAACGCCTACAATAGGGCTCTCATTTCCAATTCCTGATCTGAGTCCTTTATTGTATTCCTGGCCCGCTTTTTTACCCCAGTTGTTTTCAATAAATAACGATTCGGAATAGCAGGTAAAGCTTTCATGTATCCACATATCGGCCAGGTCTTTAGCCGTGATGTTGTTGCCAAACCATTCGTGGCCGCTTTCGTGAACTATAATATAATCCCACTTAAGCCCCCAGCCTGTGCCCGACATATCATAACCCATATAACCATTTAAATAGTGATTTCCGTAGGCGGTAGCGCTCTGGTGTTCCATGCCTAAATGAGGAGTCTCCACCAGTTTATAACCGTCCTCGTAAAAAGGATAGGGGCCAAACCAATGTTCAAAGGCTTTAAGCATGGGCTTTACATTTTCGGCAAATTGCTTTTTGGCTTTGGCCAGACTGGCAGGCAGTACCCAGAAATCAAGACTAAGCTTGCCTTTTTCACCATCATAAGTATCGCTGAAGTGTGTATAATCGCCAATGTTGGCAACCACATCATAATTGTTAATGGGGTTGGCCACAAACCAATCAAAACGGGTATAGCCATCTTTGAGTGGAGTAACTTTGCGCAACCTGCCGTTGGATACATCCTTTAATCCTTTAGGCACGCTGATGCTGATCATCATACTGTCAACCTCATCGCTCAGGTGATCTTTATTGGGCCACCAGATGCTGGCACCCACACCTTCGCAGGCAGTAGCTACCCATGGCTTACCCAGAGAATCTTTTTTAAATACAAAACCACCGTCCCAGGGAGCGTTAACTGCCACTGTTGGTTTGCCCGAATAGTATACAGTAAATTCATCTTTACTGCCTTTGGCAATCGTTTGCGGAAACGTAACAAAAACAGCGTTGGCCACGCGGGTATAAGGCAGGTTTTTGCCTTTATATACTACCTTGTCTATATTGAGGTTGGCAAATAGATCGAACTGGAGTTTGGTAAAATCTTCCGTAGCGGTAAATTTAAATTGATTGCTGCCGCTGATGGCCCTTTGGTCGATATCAACCTTCACATCAAGGTGATAATAGTTAATATCATAGCAGGTACGAAAAGATGTAAGGCTACCCCGCAGCGTATCTGCATGCGTGTACTTTTCTTTCTCTTGTAAAAGCTGGGCTTTGGCAATAACCGGGAGGCATAGTATGATAGCCCCCAATATAAACTGATAATTCAGTTTAATAAATGATGAGTTGTTCATTGTAACGGATCAGTCAATGTTTAATGAACCTAAATCTACAAATATCTTGCGATTAAGTTTATTTTTAAAGATAAGTTGCTCGTAAATTCCCCCTAAAAGGGGGGCGTTTTAAGAAAAAAGCCCCTCTCCATGGGAGAAGGGCTTGTATAATGTTTTACTTCAATACTTCCACATCAATAAAACTGTCGTTATAAACAGTTTCGGTGGCTTTTATATAATCGCTTTCATTGGCCTTGTAAGGGTTCTCCACAAATTTTTGCGGGTTACGCGCTATGATCGGGAACCAGGTGCTTTGTACCTGGATCATGATGCGGTGACCTTTTTTAAAGGTATGCAGCACATCCTGCAGGCGGAAGTTAACATCGGTTTTTTGATTGGCTACCAAAGCTTCGGGTTTCTCAAAGCTATTGCGGAAACGTGCCGGCATTACTTCCGAGCGTACCATTTGCCAGTAATTGCCCAGGATAATGTTTTTGTTGGGTATGTATGGGTTGTTAGGCTCATCGGCAGGGTAAACATCAATCAGTTTTACCACAAAATCGGCATCGGTGCCGGTAGTGGCTACTTTAAGATGTGCCATGATCTCGCCGCCAAGGGTTACATCGTCATTTAATACATCGGTTTGATAAACCAGCACATCCGGGCGCCTACCGGCAAAACGCTGATCCTCGCTCATGTAATTGTGCGGGGTAAAGCCCATGGTAGTAGTATTGTCCTCGGTGTACGGAACCGGTTTAAGCGGATCACTTACAAATGATACCGAACCGGTTGCAGCTGGTTGCGCGTCGGCCAGTTTACCATCGGCGCCTAAATACATTTTTTGATGAACGGCGTTTGGAGCAGGCCATTTATCAAAAGTAGCCCATTCTTTTTTACCGGTATTGTACATATAGGCATTTGGCAGTCCTGAGTTTTTATCGCCATTACCTTTCAGGAAATGGTTGAAGAACTTGGCTTCGATATTTTTTTGATAGAAGGTAGCGATGCTATCGCCGAAATAAACATTGCTGTGCATGGTGTGCCCGGTTTCGCGCGACCAGCGGCCGTGCCCAAACGGACCCATCACAATGGTATTGTAAGCATTAGGATCAGTTTTGTTGATGGTTTTATAAATAGCCAGCGGGCCGGTCAAATCCTCGGCATCAAACCAGCCGCCTACCAACATTACCGCAGGTTTTACTTTGCCATAATGTTTTAAAAGGCCACGTTTTTGCCAGAACTCATCATAGTTGGGGTGATTGATGGTTTCCTGCCAGAAGAAGTTATCGTGATAAAATTTGTCGGCATTTTTAAGCGGACCCAAATCCAACAGATATTGGTAACCATCCTTGCTATCGGGTTTAAGCATGGTATACCAGGCTTTGGTGGTGGTATCTGTTTTTTGAACACCGAAAACCGGGAAGGTGAAAAAGTAACCTTCCAGAAATGCACCATTGTGATGAAAATCATCAAAAAAGAAATCGGAAATAGGCGCTTGTGGCGATGAAGCTTTTAATGCCGGGTGATTGGACAGGATACCCGCCGCAGTGTAAAAACCAGGATAGGAGATACCATACTGACCAACTTTGCCATTATTGCCGGCTACATTTTTAACCAGCCAGTCAATGGTATCATAAGTGTCAGAACCTTCGTCAACATCGGTTTTGCTTTTTTTATTGTCAATAACCGGGGTCATGTTGGTCCAGGTTCCTTCGCTTTTCCAGCGGCCACGCACATCCTGGTACACAAAAATGTAGCCCTCTTTCATTATAATTTCCGACGGACCCAAACGTGCCGGATATTTATCCTCGCCATATGGCGCAACGCTGTAACAGGTACGCTGTATCATAATAGGGTACTTGTTTTTGGCCGAAGCATCCTTAGGCGTGTAAATGGAGGTAAAAAGCTTGATGCCATCCCGCATGGTGATGTACACGTCTTTTTTGGTAAAATGTTCCTTTACATAGTCGCTTTGAGCAAAAGCGTTAATGCTGCACATCAGTAACAGCACAAATAATGGGTAAACTTTTTTCATGAGATCAGTCAATTTAAACGACTAATTTAGCAAGTAAATTATTAATTCAATTATTTATTGCATCATTGTTGCAATAAAGTTAAAAATCAGGACTATTTATTAGCTCGTTTTGTATAATTATCTACCTTAACCATGACACCATTTCCCGCTCAGTATTCCACCTTATCTGCCCTTGCTTTAAAAGATTATGTAGCGGCAGCATATGGCATAAACCTAATAAGCTGCAAGTATTTGCTGCGAGGTGTGAGCGATACCTATATTTTAGAGGCAACTGATGTCAAATACATTTTAAAAATTTACCGCGACCGGCACCGCTCCTTAACCGAGATACAGGGCGAAGTGGAATTGCTGAATATGTTGAAAGAGTATGGTGCAAATGTATCGTATCCGCTTACAGATATTTTTGGCAGCCAGATACAAAAATTTGATGCTGCCGAAGGTACCCGCTATGGCATTGTGTTTTCCTATGCTTTAGGCAAACCGGTTTTAGACCTCAACGATGAGCAGCTAAAAACTGTAGGCAGGCAAATGGCCGCAGTTCATAACATCACCTCGGTAGTAAAGCTAAATTATAAGAGAAAAGCCTACACTACGGATAGCACGCTCATTCAACCTTTAAAAACGTTGAAGCCCGCGTTTGCGGAGCTGCCAGGTGAATATATCTATTTAAAAGAGACGGTAATGCAGGTAATTCAAAAGCTAAATACATTTGATACGAAGAAATTTAGCTACGGTTACTGTCAGTATGATTTTTTACCCAAGAACTTTCATTTTGATGATGCCGGCCAGATCACCTTTTTTGATTTCGATTTTGCGGGGCAAGGTTACCTGGCAAACGACCTGATGTCGTTCTTTGTGCATTTTTTTATGCATGTATTCACCGGTAAACTGACCGATGACGAGGCCGACCGTATGTTTAAGATATTTGTGAAGGCCTATCGTGAGGTGAGACCGGTATCTGACCAGGAGATCAAGGCCATTCCATACCTGGGTGTAGGGTTCTGGATATTTTACCTGGGCTTTCAATACGAAAACTTTGACGATTGGTCGAATCCATTTTTCGGTCCGAAATTTATAAAAGACAGGGTTGCGCTGATAAAAGTGTGGGTAGATAAGTATTGCGAATTTTGACCCTTAATCTATAAAATAATAGCCTAATAACCATTAACTTTGCCAACCACAAAATAGACTACTATGCAATATGATGTTATCGTTATCGGTTCGGGCCCAGGTGGCTATGTAGCCGCTATACGTTGTGCCCAACTTGGTTTAAAAACCGCAATTGTTGAAAAATATGCTACCCTTGGCGGTACCTGCCTTAACGTAGGCTGTATCCCATCTAAAGCTTTATTGGATTCGTCTGAACACTACCATAATGCCGCTCATGCCTTTAAAACGCATGGTATTAACCTGGATAACCTGAAAATTGATTTCGGCCAGATGATCAAACGCAAGCAGGAAGTTGTTGACGCCAATACCAGCGGTATTGTTTACCTGATGAAAAAAAATAAGATCGATACCCATTATGGCGTAGGATCTTTTAAAGATAAAAATACCATCATTGTTAAAAAGAACGATGGCACCGAAACCGAGCTCACCAGTAAAAACGTGATCATTGCTACCGGTTCAAAACCATCGGCGCTGCCATTTTTAAAGATCGATAAAAAACGCATCATCACCTCAACCGAGGCATTAACCCTTACTGAAATTCCTAAACACCTGGTGCTGATTGGCGGCGGTGTTATTGGTTTGGAGTTGGGTTCTGTGTACGCGCGTTTAGGCGCCAAAGTATCCGTAATTGAATTTATGGATGGCATTATTCCAACTATGGATAAAGCTTTGGGTAAAGAGCTGCAAAAGGTGTTGACCAAACTGGGTATGGAATTTTACCTGGGTCATAAAGTGACCGGTGCTACCGTAAAGGGGAAAGAAGTAACCGTAACTTTTGATACACCAAAAGGTGAGAAACAAGAGCTGAAAGGCGATTACTGCCTGGTTGCCGTGGGTCGTGTGGCTTATACCGATGGTTTAGGTTTGGACAAGATTGGTATTACGGTTGAAGAACGCGGTCGCAAAATTACCGTTAACGATCATCTGGAAACCAGCGTCAAAGGTGTATACGCTATTGGCGATGTAATAAAAGGCGCTATGCTTGCTCACAAAGCAGAGGATGAAGGTACTTTAGTTGCCGAGATCATAGCCGGTCAGAAACCACATATTGATTACAACCTGATACCGGGTGTTGTTTATACCTGGCCGGAAGTTGCCGCCGTTGGTCAGACAGAAGAGCAATTGAAAGCAGCCGGTGTAAAATATAAAACAGGATCGTTCCCATTCAAAGCCAGTGGCCGTGCACGTGCCAGTGGTGATCTGGATGGTTTTGTGAAAGTACTGGCCGATGCCACTACCGACGAGATCCTGGGTGTGCACATGATAGGTCCGCGGGCCGCAGATATGATAGCCGAGGCCGTAGTTGCCATGGAGTACCGTGCCAGCGCCGAAGATATTTCGCGTATGAGCCACGCCCACCCAACCTACACCGAAGCCATGCGTGAAGCCTGCTTAGCAGCTACCGACAACAGGCCGATACATATGTAATTTCGGAATTCGGATTTTCGATTTCGGATTTTGATATTCAGAATTTATAAAAGCAGAAACAAATCAAATTGTTTCTGCTTTTATGTTTAACGATTTTTGGCAACTATTTTAAAAAATAAAAATCATGTCATTGCGAGGTGGGACGACGAAGCAATCTCATCGCGTTCCTGTTCAATACGCTTGCGACGGGATTGCCACGCTATCGCTCGCAATGACATGGCTTTTTCCTTTTCGATTGTGATCAATGAATATACTGTTAAACATAGGTGTCACCTTACTCACCATCGCGCTCATGGAACTGCTGTCATGGGCTATGCATAAATACCTGTTTCATGGGCCGTTATGGTTTATTCACAAAACGCATCACCAGGAACGTCACGGTTGGTTTGAGTTGAATGATCTGTTCAGTATCGGTTTCGCGGCCTTTGCTTTATGGCTGATGTGGATAGGGCATATCAGTTTAGACTATCGCTTTTGGATAGGTACAGGTATCAGTATATATGGCATCATCTATTTTATTTTCCACGATTGGTTTATTCACAACCGCTTTAAGGCATTCAAAAGTAATAACCGTTACCTGATGGGTATTCGCCGGGCGCATAAGATGCATCATAAATCTATGCAGAAGAATCCTTCGGAAGAGTTTGGATTGTTGGTGGCCAGCAGGAAGTGGTTTAGGAGGTAGTGCCTGAATTGTAATTAAATAAGTATGTCATTTCGATCGAAGGGAGAAATCTTATACGATTGGCTTATCGGGCGTATAAGATTTCTTCTCGTTCCTCGTCGAAATGACATTGAGGTAATCCTTAAATACACAAAATCAAGGTTCAGACAAATGTTTTTACACCGCTATCACATGCTTCCCTTTTTTGTAACCGATGGCTGCAAAATACAGGATGAACAGGTAAATAGGCAGCAAGATCCAGTAAGAGGTTTGTGCTGCTGCTTCGGGACCAAGGCTTGTTTTAAACCGGTCAACCAGGAAACCGTAAATAGGCGGGAAAACTGCCGCGCCGGCTATACCCATTACCAATAATGAGGAACCGATTTTGGTAAACCTGCCCAGGCCCGATAAGGCCAAAGGCCATATAGCCGGCCACATTAATGAATTAGCTAAACCTAGAAGCGCTATACAACTTATCGATGCATATTTGGGAACGAACAGCGCAGCCGCTGTTAAGATCACACCTAAAACAGCCGAATATACCAATGCCTTTTGTTGTGAAATATAGCGAGGAATAAATACAATACCCGCGATATAACCAATAACCATACAGGCCAGTGTGCCGGAAGCAAAATATTTGGCCGTAGATAAAGGAATATGATGCGCGCGACCATAATTAATAATAGAATCGCCGGCTATAACTTCGGCACCTACATAAAAGAACAGGGCTATAACTCCCAATATTAGATGCGGAAACTGGAAGATGCTGTTTTTACTGGAATTAGCTGCAGCTACGGTTTCGTCCTCATGATCGGTATCAATTTCAGGTAAACCCGAAAAATAGATCAATACAGCTAATACAACCAATGCGATGACAATAAGTACGTAAGGTAATATTACTCTGGATGCCAATACATTGAGTTCGGCTATTTTTTGAATAGGATTAAGCTTAGCAAGGTTTGCATTAAAAGCGTCGATATCTTTTAGTACTACTGCACCTAACGCGATGGGTGCCAGCACCCCGGCAAATTTGTTACAAATACCCATGATGCTGATACGCTTGGCAGCGCTTTCGGGCGGACCGATAATGGTGATATAGGGGTTTGAGGCAGACTGGAGTACTGCCAGGCCAGACCCCTGTATAAACAGCCCGATCAGGAAAATGGCATAAGTTCTGGTTAAAGCCGCAGGTATAAATATCAAGGCACCAACAGCTATGACCAGCAGACCCACCGCCATACCATTTTTAAACCCGAAAATGTTAAGCATCCAGGCCGATGGTTTGGCCATCAACAGGTAAGCGATATAAAAAGCGCTGGCAACCAGGTATGATTCGATATTATTAAGCTGACAGGCAATTTGTAAATAGGGTATCAATACAGAATTTAGCCAGGTTACAAACCCGAAAATGAAAAATAATGCACCTATGATGATGATAGGATTTATACCCGATCTTTTTACTACAACCGGATTTTCGACTTTGATAGCAGTAGCCATTTATTTCTTTTAGTTAAATTGTTAGGAACTTAATGAAGTTTCTAAAATAATTAAAAAAGTTGGTAGATTGTATTGATAATGTGAAAATTAGTAAAATTAAATGAGGTTATATTTATCTTATTTAAGTGATTTATGCTGTTTGTATGATTTTTTTGGGTGATTTTTCTTTAAAAAGCGACCCAATTATGTGTTTTATTGATTTATCAAACGTTTGCGTAGCTGTTTTTATGTACAATGCCTGTAAAAGTCAATATTTGAAAAAAAATCAATTTGTTGCAAGGTGTTGGTTTAATAGATCATCTATTTCAGAAATACTCAATCCAAATTAAAATTCCGAAATTCGGGCGCTTACATTCATCGCCTGCATGAAAATATTAATAGTTAACAATACCGTGATACCGGCTGCCAAATACGGCGGTACCGAAAGAGTGATCTGGTGGTTAGGGAAAGAATTTAACCGCCTTGGGCATGAGGTTACCTACCTGGTAAGCGCGGGCTCTGCCTGTCCCTTTGCGAAGGTACTGGTGTATGATCCTGCTGTCGACATGAACCAGCAGATGCCTGATGATGTGGATGTGGTGCATTTTCATTTCCAGGTAAGTGGTTTTACCAAAAAGCCATACCTGATTAATGTGCATAACAACCCGGGCTTTGGACAAGTGCTGGATCAAAACTCGGTATTTGTATCGGCCAATCATGCGGCACGGCATGGTTCTACCACGTTTGTACACCACGGTCTTGATCCTGACGATTATCCTAAGCCCAATCTGCAGCAAAAACGTACGCATACTCATTTTTTGGCCAAAGCAGCCTGGCGCGTTAAAAATGTAAAGGGCGCTATTGATATAGCCACCCAAAGCCACAATAAGCTGGTAGTATTGGGCGGCACGCGTTTAAACCTGAAAATGGGACTGCGTTTTACGCCCAATTTAAATGTAAGCTTTAAAGGCATGGTTGATAATAACCAAAAGTCGGTAGTGTTGAATGCTTCCAAAGCTTTATTGTTCCCAGTTTTATGGCACGAGCCTTTTGGTTTGGCCATTATCGAGAGCCTTTATTTTGGCTGCCCGGTTTTCGGCACGCCTTACGGATCATTACCCGAACTGGTATCCGCCGAGGTCGGCCTGCTGAGTAACAGCAAACAGGAACTGATAGCCGGACTAAAATCTGTTGATACTTTTAACAACCAGCATTGCCATGATTATGCCATAGAGCATTTTACCGTTCAAAAAATGGCGCAGTGCTATCTGGTCCTTTATGAAAAGGTGTTGAATGGCGAAACACTGAACCCGGTTAGCCCGACCTTGAAAGAAGCATCGCCCAAATACCTGCCCTGGAAGGAGTAAAATAGTGCAGATTTTTAATCTCCTGTGCCTTATTTTGTCATGCTGAACGCAGTGAAGCATCTATTAGCAGCAATTCATAGCTTGTTAATAGATCCTTCGTGCCTCAGGATGACAAAAATATTAAGTTTTTTAAAATTTGAAAAAGGCCAAATTTTCAAAGAATCTTGATCACACAACAGCGTAATAATATTATAATGTGTTATTTTGTACCCTAAATATCTCCGGTGAATAGTTCAGCAACCACTTTATCTCCCGCGTATAAAAAGCCATACATCATAGTGCTGGCATTGGCCATATTGGTGAATATAGCCGGTATTGGTATCCGTTATTTTACCGACGATCCGAGTTTGTACAGCGTGATTGCACGGGGCATGGCCCAAAGCAATAATTTTACCGATCTGATTTATCATGGCAAAGACTGGCTGGATAAACCGCACTTTCCGTTTTGGATGGCTGCACTCAGTTTTAAGATTTTTGGCATCAATACCATCGCTTATAAATTACCGGCCCTGCTGTTTTTCCTGATGTCGGTGGCGTATACCTATAAACTGGCCCGCAAATTTTACGATCTGGAAACCTCGCTGATCGCCACACTGATATTACTTACCGCGCAGCATGTACTCATGTCAAACACCGACGTGCGGGCCGAGCCGTATATCATGGGTTTGCTGATGGGCGCTATATATCATTTTTATCAACTCAAAGAGCGTTTTGGTTGGACCGATATTTTGCTAGGCGCCCTGTTTGCCGCTTGTGCGGTCATGACCAAAGGTATTTACCTGCTCATCCCCATCGGCAGCGCTATTATAGGCGATTACCTGTTTAAAAAAGATATCAAAAGCTTGTTCCATTGGAAATGGCTGCTGGCCTTTATACTGGTGGCCACTTTTACGCTGCCCGAAATTTATACCTTATATATACAGTTTGATATACACCCCGAAAAAGTGGTGTTTGGCAAAACAGGTATATCTGGTATTCATTGGTTTTTGTGGGATAGCCAGTTCGGTCGTTTCAATAACAATAGCTTTATCCGTAATAGTCACGGGAGCGTGTTCTTTTTTCTGCATACGCTGCTATGGGCTTTTGCGCCATGGATGCTGTTGTTTTATTGCGCTTTGATCAAGCATATTGGTAAAATGATCAAAGGGGTAAAATTGCCCGAGTATATCACCATCAGCGGTTCAGTAATCATGCTGTTGATATTTTCGGTCTCCAAATTTCAGCTGCCCTTTTATACCAATATCCTGTTCCCTTTTTTCGCCATCATCACGGCGGGCTCTATCCGGGAGGTGATCCAAAACAAAAGTAAATTCTTTACCATAGCTCAATATACCATTGTGACCTTGCTCATCATCGCGGTAACCGTGCTCAATTTTGTTTTCGAGCCCGAACGCTGGCCGGTATTTGTATCGCTTTGTATCCTGCTCACCGGTATTACCCTGTACATTTATAAAAACAGCGGCAACCGGCAAAGGGCCTTGGTTTTATTAACCGCTGTAATAGGTTTATGGGTTAATGTTTATTTGATGGGCGTAGTTTACCCCACGCTATTAAAATTTAAAGGCGATGTTCATGCAGCCGAATACATCAACCAGCATTATCCTAACGATGAGATCATAGCCGCTTTTGACGTACCCAACGCTTTCGATTTTTACACCCATCAGCCGGTAGCTTTTATGAGTATGGCCCAGGCTGCTGCGCACAGTAAGGCCCTTATCCTGATTGACGACGGATTAAAGGCCGAACTGGAAAAGAACCACACCAATTTCCGGATAGTACAGGCGTTTTATAATTATCCCCGCGAAAACATAATCTTGCCGTTCATCATCAAAACCAGAAGGCTGGGTACCCTGGAGCGTTTTTATTTGGTGAGGATAGGTAAAGGTCTGAATGGCAACTTCGTCAGTAATCATTACATCAAATGGGTTTACAACTCGAAAGCCGGAAAGGATGATCAATATGGTCCCAAGGAAATATCCTCAATAATTGAATTCTCGGCCAATGGCGTAAGAATCAAGCAGACGAAAGGGTTTGAGCCACAGAACTACACTGTTGCTTCTGTCTCTGAAAGAGTTTTAGATTCCACTTTACATGTTAAAGAGTTCACGTATAAATTAAAAGATGCCCAAGGTCATGCAGTATTATTATATGCAACAGTTAATGGTACAGACTGTAAATTTGATTTCTTTAAGGGCGATACCGCACGTGTAACGTACACAAACAGCAATAAACTATAAATCCAGTCGAGCGACTGCGAAAGCTAAAAAAGCTCAGGCCATAGTGCGATTCCTTCCCCCGGGAATGGGAGGACGGGGTTTCTGCAACTGGCATTTCTTATATCAAAATAATTCATCCCTTGACTTCAAATACTATTATACCTACATTGCGGCTGTAATTATCATATCATCATGTTACAATTCAAAACAGTTCTTCCTCCACCAGTAGTTGTTGCTTAAGCAAGGCAACCGGTTATTACTGTAAAAACAGCTTTAATACATTCCTGCTACAGGCGGTTGTTTCGTGCTATCTTATTTTTTAGCCATTCATTCTATTTTCTTATTTCAACCGCAACAATGAACAAATATATGTTTATGGTATTTGCCGGGGCATGCAGCTACGGCATACTTTCTACTTTTGTAAAACTGGCTTACCAGGCCGGCTACACCATCGAGGAGCTGAGTGTTACCCAGGCTTCCATCGGTTTTATCGTATTAACTACATTAACATTAATTCAGGGATATTATAAAAAGCCCGAAGCCATGTCGATACCCGTATCAGCGTGGCTTTATTTATTGCTTACCGGTGCCTGTATCGGTATGACTTCTTATGTATACTATCTTTCGGTAAAATACATCCCGGCCTCTGTGGCCATTGTACTGCTCATGCAGTTCACCTGGATCGGCATATTACTGGAGTGGCTGTTTTTTAATAAAAAGCCAGCGGCCATTCAGTTCATCATTATAGGCATCATCTGGATAGCCACCATTATAGCCAGCGGGGTGCAGGGTACGCAGAATAGTCATCTGCCCGCAATGGGTATATGCTATGGCTTATTGTCAGCAGTGTTCTACGCTGTTTTTATATTGATCAATAGCAGGTTAAAATACGCGGTCAGTTCCTTGATGAAAAGCTCAGTCATGATCATGGGCTCGGCTATTTCATTAATCATCTTTACGGGTCATCAATTATTAGCTGTTCACCATTTTAATATACAGCTATTGAAATGGGGGATGTTCCTGGCTTTGTTTGGTACCATTATCCCGCCGCTTTTATTTGCTTCGGGGATACCCAAAACGGGTCATTTTAAAAGTTCGGTGCTGATGACGGTGGAGTTCCCGGTGGCCATGTGCTGCTCCTGGTTTTTCCTGGGCGAACATATAAGTTTGCTGCAATGGATAGGAGTTATTGCAATGCTTATGGCCATTGTGGGTATCAAACGGAAGAGCGCGTAATAGCAGAGATACTACACATCTCTTATTTACTACCGGATTTGATCTTAACCCTCCCGGCGATAAATCCGTCCGGAGGGTTATTTTTAGGGTGTTATGGTGAGCTCGTCGAACCATGGTGGGCAGGCTTCTGCGCACGAGTCTTCGACGGAGCTTAGGCTGACACCCTCTTATTTTGGCATTTGTCCCCATTCCCAACTTACAGTCGTCATCAAGGCAAACAACAAATTAAACAACGATGAAAGACTTTGTATTAACCCTACCAAACCAAAATTAAAATGAAACAGATACTTCATATCATATCAAGCGCAAACGGACAAAGTTCTGTAAGCATTCAACTGGGAAACGCTATTATTGAAAAAATCAGGCAAACCTACCCGGGTAGTGTAATTAAAGAACGTAACTTACTGGAAAATCCGCTGCCGCACCTGGAGGAAGCGCATATTACATCCTTTTTTACACCACCGGAATACAGAACCCCCGAAAACCTGGAAGCTATTATTCATTCTGATGAAGTAATAAAGGAAATTAAAGAGGCGGATATCCTAGTTATCGGGGCGCCGATGTATAATTTCGGTATTCATTCTACCCTGAAAACATGGATTGATCATTTGATCAGAGTTGGTCTTACTTTTAAATATGATGATAAGGGAAACCAGCAAGGATTGATCGAGGGGAAAAAAGTTTACCTGGCCCTGGTATCAGGTGCTGTTTATTCGGAAGGGCCCATGCGCCCAGCCGATCATGTAGAACCTTACCTGAAAACTATATTGAGCTTTATTGGCTTGAGTGATATTACCTCATTCCGTGTGGAAGGTCTGGCTATACAGGGATTAAAGGACACCGCTTTCCAAAAAGCTATCGAAAGTATTTGTATCAGCTAAGCGTGAAGCTTCAGTCGCCCGGGTTTGATATTGCCTGTTAAATTTCGTATATTTACCATAAGGAATGGCCCGGTGTACTGTTTATCAGTACACCGGGCCGTTTTATTAAAGGATAAAAGGGACAAAAAATAGGGTGTTTTGTAAGTAGTTATTTGATAGTCAATTATTTAATACTTTTTAAAGTTTTAAAAACGCATCACAATCGTGTTAAAATTTGTTAAAAAGTGTTAAAATCGATGGTTTTTGAGTGATTTTGGGCCTGTTTTTAGCCGTTTTTGAGTCGAAAAGTGTTAAAATTTAAGGTTTAAAAAGTTTTTACATCCTCTATTGATTCACTAGCGTAGGGGTGAGAGTAAAATAAAATTCCGAAATTCGCCCCAATAAATCCGACATCGAACATCCGATATCCGAAATCAAAAAATATGCTGCAAATACAGGAAAAGGTATCGCTCAAAAATTTTAACACCTTTGGTATCGACGCTTATGCCCGTTATTTTGTGGAGATAGCGCATGAGAGCGAACTGGTGGAACTGTTTGCCGATCCGCAATGGCAGCAAATTGAGCGGCTGGTGCTGGGCGGTGGCAGTAACCTGCTGCTGGTGAGTAATTTTGAAGGGCTGGTGATCCGCATGAATATCCGCGGTATTGAGCACCGTATCAGTCATAACGATGTTTTTGTAGAGGCCGGTGGCGGCGAGGTATGGAACGACCTGGTAAAGTTTTGCGTAGCCCGTGAATATGCAGGTATCGAAAATCTGAGCCTGATTCCCGGTTCGGTGGGTGCATCGCCTATCCAAAACATCGGGGCTTACGGGGTGGAGCTGAAAGATGCCTTTTTAAGCTGCCGTGCTTTTGAAATTGCCACCAGTACTTTTAAAACATTTACCAAAGCCGATTGCAAATTTGGCTATCGCGAAAGTGTATTTAAAAATGAATTGCGGGGCTTGTACATTATCGTGTCGGTAAAATTTCAATTATCCCTTACTCCTGATATCAATACACAATACGGCGCCATAGGGCAGGAACTGGCTAACCGGGGTATCACCATGCCAACTATAAAAGATGTGTCGGATGTAGTATCACATATTAGGGTATCTAAACTGCCAGATCCATCAACTATAGGTAATGCGGGGAGTTTCTTTAAAAATCCATTGATCAGCGTGGAAGAGTTTGGCGTGCTCCAGGCAAAATTTCCGGATGTGGTTAATTATCCGGGTGGCGATGGCCTCGTCAAATTAGCTGCCGGCTGGTTGATTGAACAGTGTGGCTGGAAAGGAAAAGTGGTAGGAAATACGGGTACGTGGAAAAATCAGGCACTGGTATTGGTGAACAATGGTGGTGCTACGGGTGCAGAAGTGTACAGTTTTTCGTCGCAAATCATAGACAGTGTGTACACTAAATTTGGCGTTATGCTACAACGCGAGGTGAATATTATTAGTTAAATAATTTTATTCTAATTAAACTTTGGCTTTCGTTTTGCGTCAATAGTATAACATTCTTGTTACGAAATTAAATTTCATTGGTTTTTCATTTAGGCTTAGTATTCTAATTAATAAGTTGTTTTTCAGTATGTTAATTGTTTATATAGTGTAATATTTACACACTTGTAATTTTTGTCAAAATTCTCTTTTGTCTTTGTCGCAGTCCCCAAATTAATTTTTAAGTGGCATCAAGGTTGCCTAAGAGTTGATACAAAACTTTAACAAAATGACAAAGATTGAGTTTAACACCCTAGTACTACGTCAGGCAAGTTCATTAAGGTCTTACGCCCTTCATTTTACGCATGACGCAGATGATGCTAACGACCTTGTCCAGGATACAATGTTGAAGGCCATAACTTATTACAATAAGTTTAAAGAGGGTACTAATTTAAAAGGATGGTTATATACCATCATGAAAAATACATTCATCAACAATTATCGCCGTTTTGTTAAAATGAGCACCTTTGTTACCAAGTCTGATGAAATCTCTTCTCCAAACCTGGTGTACAGCTCGACAAAAAATCAGGGCGAGGCAAAATTTGTGATGGACGATATCAAAAGAGCGCTTGACCGCTTACCAGAAGATTATTATGTACCCTTCACCATGTACTTTGAAGGTCACAAATACCACGAAATTGCCGATCATCTGGATATCCCGATCGGTACTGTAAAAACCCGCATCCACGTAGCCCGCAAGTTGCTGAAGAAAAACTTGAAAGCCTACGATAACGGTATTGCCAAACCCGTTTACGCAGAGAATTAATATCTATTAAACTCAAATATATATAATAGAAAAACCCGCTTTTTAGGTGGGTTTTTTGTGCTTTTGATTGGGTAGATAATCTACTATACCGCAAGCCCTGTTTGAAGGTCATAGGTATAGGTTGACCCGTTGATTACTATTTTTACCTGGTGATTCCCCAAAAACTGAATAGTGCCCTTATAATCCCACGTACCATCGGCACCGCTGCCCTTGGTGGCAAAGCTGGCCGAGCCGCTGATGATATCCCCTTCTTTTGTTGGGTCGATAATAAGCGAGGTGAACGAGTAATTATAGCTGGAAATAGTTTTTTTTGATGCTGTTGCTTTGGCCTGTAAATTGGTGTAAACATTCATAGAGCCGGTCATGGACAATTGCGAATCTTTATTGCCTGGTGTTAATAGCTTCATATTGAGTGTTTCGCCGCTTTTGGTTAGTACGATATAGTCATTTGAAGTGATCGATACGTACAAACTATCATATACACTGATACCCGAAAGCGAGCTGCCGGTGCATTGTACGTTATACTTGATCTTGTTCCAGATGCTGAACTTGGCGGTGTCGCTTAAATCGAGCGAAAACTGAAAAGCCGTATCTATTTTAAAATCGCAATCCGGACTGTGGGTTGATTGTACTTTCAGGCGCCCTTTGTGGTTTTGATCCATATTGTCGGGCATATTAGCACCATCTGCAATATTGAACGAACCATATTCGCCATACAATATCTGTTTAAGGTTCATCGCAACAGTGCTGCTTACCACCTTGGTGCTTACCGTGCTGGGATTGCTTTTGTTATTATTGTTTGCGGATTTGATACAAGCCGAATAGCCAATAGCGATACAGGCAAATAGTAAAAGGCTAAGTTTGGGGTACTGTTTCATAATAAAGGTTTGGTGTTCTGTGTAAATTTAACTTATTATCAATGAATTAAGGAAATGGGAAATCAAATTAATTTATAGGGATAATCAGAGACTCGCCCACCTTCAGGATCAAATTATCCGCAGGACATAACAAACAAAGCATCAATAAACTACCAAACTAATAGGTATTTTCTTAATTTCGCAACCTCATACGTGTAAACAATAAAATGGACTATCAATTTAAAGATATAGAGCAAAAGTGGCAGCAGTTTTGGGCCCAGAACGGAACCTTTAAAGCTGAAGATAAAAGCGCCAAACCTAAGTATTATGTGCTGGATATGTTCCCTTACCCATCTGGTGCGGGGCTGCATGTGGGCCATCCGCTGGGTTATATTGCCTCTGATATTTTTGCACGCTATAAACGTTTAAAAGGTTTTAATGTGCTGCACCCTATGGGTTACGATAGCTTTGGTTTACCTGCCGAGCAGTATGCCATACAAACCGGGCAGCACCCTGCTATAACTACCGATGCCAATATCGCCACCTATCGCCGCCAGCTGGATCAGATTGGTTTCTCGTTTGATTGGAGCCGGGAAGTACGCACCAGCTCGCCCGATTATTATAAGTGGACGCAGTGGATCTTTATGCAGCTGTTTAATTCCTGGTATAATAAGGATACGGACAAGGCTGAATCTATTGCTAAACTGGTTGCACATTTTGAGCAAAAAGGCTCAGCCGGTATTAATGCCGTATGCGACGAAGAAGTTTTGAGCTTTACCGCTGATGAATGGAAAGCCCTGGGCAACCGCGAACAGCAAAGTGAACTGTTAAAATACCGATTAACCTACCTGCGCGAAAGCACCGTAAACTGGTGCCCTGCTTTAGGTACCGTATTGGCTAATGACGAAGTGAAGGATGGCTTTAGTGAGCGCGGCGGTTACCCTGTAGAACAAAAGAAAATGATGCAGTGGAGTATGCGCATCACCGCCTATGCCGAACGTCTGTTGCAAGGCCTGGATACCATTGACTGGCCAGAGCCACTCAAAGAAATGCAGCGCAACTGGATAGGCAAGAGTACTGGTGCAAGCGTAAAATTCCCTATTGAAGCCCTACCCAAACCCTCCCCGGAAGGGAGGGCTTTTGAAAAGCAAGAGAATCAAAAAGTCTCCCCTACCGGGGGAGATTTAGAGGGGGCTCGTTTCATCGAAGTTTTCACTACCCGGGTTGATACCATTTTTGGGGTTACTTTTTTGGTGATCGCACCAGAACATGAGTTGGTAACTGCATTGACAACGCCTGAGCAAAAGGCGGATATTGACGCGTACATCACTCAAACCAAAAAGAAATCAGAATTGGACAGGATGGCTGACGCTAAAACCGTATCAGGTGCCTTTACCGGCAGCTATGTGCTGAATCCATTAAATAATGAAAGGATCCCAATCTGGATTGCTGATTATGTGTTGGCAGGATATGGTACTGGCGCTGTAATGGCTGTACCATCAGGCGATCAGCGTGATTATTTGTTTGCCAAGCATTTTAACCTGCCGATAGTACCTATTATCGACATACAAAATATTGAAACGGAAGCCGACCCGACCAAGGAAGGCAAGTATATCAATTCCGACTTTATGAACGGGCTTGCTTATAAAGAAGCAACAGCCGCGGTGATAGCCAAACTGGAAGCCATTGGCGCTGGTAAAGCCAAAGTGAACTTCAGGATGCGTGATGCCATATTTGGCCGTCAGCGTTACTGGGGCGAACCCGTGCCGGTTTACTTTAAAGATGGCTTGCCTCATTTAATTGAAGAGCAACACCTGCCATTGTTATTGCCCGAAGTGGATAAATACCTGCCAACCGAAACCGGCGAACCTCCATTGGGCAGAGCCGAAGGCTGGAAGCACCCGGAAGGTGAATATGAATTGAGTACCATGCCGGGCTGGGCTGGTAGCAGCTGGTATTGGTACCGCTATATGGACGCGCATAATGATGCAGCGTTTGCATCCAAAGAGGCTATTGCTTACTGGAAAGATGTCGATCTGTATATCGGCGGCAGCGAGCATGCAACCGGACACTTGTTATACAGCCGTTTCTGGAATAAATTTTTAAAAGATCTTGACCTGGTAATTGAGGAAGAGCCGTTTAAAAAACTCATTAACCAGGGGATGATACAAGGCCGCAGTAACTTTGTTTATCGTTTAATAAAGACAAAAAGGTTCATTTCTTATAATAAGTTGAAGAAGTTAGAATCCTATTTTCCTGCATTATTAGACACGATATTTGAAGATTCAGAAGATACTGTAAAAGCGATAGTTTCTACTTTTAAACTTGATTACGATAGAGAAATCTACAATATATTCAAGGAAAACTCCGACTTAACAGACGCTGGGGTTTGGAAGTTTAAGGGTTACCAATTTACAAATGTTGATGTAAACATTGTAAATAATGATGTTCTTGACATCGAAAAGTTTAAAAAATGGCGACCTGACTTTGCTGATGCTCAATTTATTCTTGAGAATGGCAAATATATATGTGGGCACGAAGTAGAAAAAATGTCGAAATCCAAGTTCAACGTAGTGAACCCGGATGACATTATTAGCCGTTACGGTGCCGATACCTTGCGTATGTACGAAATGTTCCTTGGTCCGTTGGAGCAAAGCAAGCCCTGGAATACCAATGGTATCGAAGGCGTGTTTAAATTCCTGCGTAAATTCTGGCGTTTGTTCCATAACGAAGCCTGGGAGTTTAGCGTGTCTGATGCAGAGCCGAGCAAAGCCGAATTGAAATCGTTACACAAGATCATCCGTAAGGTGGAGGAAGATGTAGAACGTTTCTCGTTCAATACCTCGGTATCCAGCTTTATGATCGCGGTTAACGAACTAACCGACCTGAAATGTAACAACCGTGCCATCCTGCAGGATATGGTGATTGTTCTATCGTCATACGCCCCGCACATTTGTGAGGAATTGTGGACCTTGTTAGGTAACCCGGCCGGTAGTTTGTCATATGCGCCATATCCAAAATTCAACAGCGCTTACCTGGTGGAGGATGAGTTTGCTTACCCGATCTCTATCAACGGTAAAACAAAAATGAATTTGAATATATCACTAAGCCTGGAGCCCAAAGCTATTGAAGAATTTGTTTTAGCCAACGCCGATGTACAACGCTACCTGGACGGAAAAGCTCCTAAAAAGGTGATCGTAGTAAAAGGCAGAATAGTGAATATGGTGGTTTAAGCCTCAACCCATAAAAATTTGGAGTCATGCTGAACTTATTTCAGCATGACTTTTTTTATGTCATTTTCTTGCTTTGTTGCATAGAATATAAATAATAAACCGGTAGTTAACAAGGTTAAGAAAATTGTAAAGTTTACGCAGAATTAATGCCTTCTTAGTGTAACATATACATGACAATTGCTATTTTCCTAAAAAAATAGAAGATGGTGGTGTAACATTTAATCTATTTTCGCCTCCAATTACGAAAATCCTTATAAATGAAACGTTTTTACATACTTATAGCTCTTTTTTGTTTTGCACTTTCGGCGAAAGCCCAGTTTGGTGTGGGGGGGAGCGGACCGACAACTACGGGCCGTATATCGGGTACCGTAATTGACTCAGTTACTAAGAAACCAATGGATTACACTACTGTGGGTTTATATCGCAGCGGAGGTAAATCGCCTATTACCGGTGTGGTAACCGACGAAAAAGGTAATTTTAAATTAGACAACATCAAACCAGGTAGTTACAAACTGGTGATATCTTTTATTGGTTATCCTTCAAAAACAATTGACCCCGTAACCACAACAGCATCTAAGCCCGATAATAGAATGGGTAACGTATTGCTGGCTCCGGGTGCTCATGCTTTGGCACAGGTAAATGTGGTTGGCGAGGCTCCGCTAATTGAAAACAGGATCGATAAGATTGTTTACAATGCCGAAAAGGACCTTACTTCCGCGGGTGGTAATGCTACAGACGTATTGCAAAAAGTGCCATTGGTAGCGGTAGATATCAACGGTAACGTATCGGTACGTGGCGATGCAAACGTGCGCGTATTGATCAATGGTAAACCATCGGGCGCTACATCGGCCAATTTATCCGATGTGTTAAAAACCATTCCTGCAGATCAGATCAAAAGTATCGAGGTGGTAACTTCTCCATCGGCCAAGTATGATGCCGAAGGTTCTGGTGGTATCATCAACATCATCACCAAACAAAAAAATATATCGGGTATAAGCGGCTCGGTGAGCGGTGGTGTAGGTACACGTCAAAATAATGGTAACGTTAACCTTAACTACAATAAAAACCGCTTTAGTTTAGGTATCAATGCGGGTGGTAACTTAACCTGGCCTCAAACATCGTTAACTACGTTTGACCAGGTATTAAAAGATGCCGCCGGTAATCCATTGGTTCATAACTTTAACAATTCAAGCAGCCGCATTAAAAGGCATGGGGCTATCGGTTCCGTTACCGCAGGTTATGAGTTTAATGCTTATAACAGTATTAACAGTACCTTTAGGCTGAATGATGGTGGTTTTAATGTTGATGGTAGCGGCGTTAATAATATCGATAACCATATTTCACCGATACAGTATTTCAGCAAAAATATGTCTCACAACCATTTTGGTGGTTTTGACTGGAGTATCGACTATACCCACAAGTTTAAAAAAGAAGGTGAGGAAATAACCGTATCCGGACAGTGGAGCCATAGTATTATCACTACAGATTATACTAACTTATTCACCGCACAGAACCCAAGCCAAACCGGCGATAACAATGGTAAAAATAATGAGTATACGCTCCAGTTAGATTATACCCTGCCGGTAAATAAGGTTTTAAAGATTGAAGCCGGTGGTAAAACCATACAACGCCGTATAAATAGTAACTACGATATATTTGATACAGATAACAGTGGCAACAACGCCCAGCGCGATTCGTTAAACTCCAATCTGTATGATTATACACAGAATGTATATGCCGGTTATGCGGTGTTCACCATTACCCTGCCTAAAAGCTATTCGATATTGGCAGGTGGCCGTGTTGAGAACACCCGTATAAAAGGTGATCCGCAAAACCCATTCCAGGATGCTAACAGTACCCTGTTCCAGAATCTGCAGCCGTTTTCGTCAAGCTATACCACATATATCCCAAGTTTAACTATACAAAAACAGTTTGGCAACCAAACGCTTAAATTATCATACAGCAAACGTATAACAAGGCCAAGCCTGCAGTTCCTGAACCCGTTCATTAACCGCAGCAACATCCAGAATCAAAGTGTAGGTAACCCTAACCTGGCTCCTGAGGTTTCACAAACTGTTGAGTTAGGTTATAACACCTTCATCAAATCGTCGGTATTAAACTTTTCGGTTTATTACAAAAGAACTAATGACCTGATAGAGGGCATTGCCGATACTTTGACCGAAACTATTCGCAACCAAACTGTTCATGCAACCCGTACTATATACCAAAACATTGGCCGTAACAATTCATTCGGTGCCAGTTTCTTTGGTTCGGTAAACCCTATCAAACCTTTAACTATAAGGGCCAGTATCAATGGTTATACTTATAGCCCTACTATATTTGATGAGTTTGCCAGCAGTGCTTCAAAAATTGGTACTTATTTCCAATTCTCGGCATTCGGAAGTGCATCTTACCAATTTAAAGGTGATTTCCTGGCAGAATTGTTTGGCTTTACCAACTCGGCACGCCGTACCATACAAGGTACCAACCCGGCATTTGGTATTTATGCCTTTGGTATCAAAAAACAATTCATGAAAAGGAAACTGGCCGTTGGCTTTAACACCGTACAGCCATTTGCCCGCGACAAACATTTTGACCAGAATATCAGCAGCGCAAGTTTCAGCCAAACCAGCTCAACAGCGTTTCCGTTCCGTTCATTTGGTTTAACGTTTAGCTATAGCTTTGGTAAAACTACCTTCAGCAATCCTAATCAACAGAAAAAAGGTGTTAACAACGACGACCAGAAACAAGGAGACCAGAGCGGTGGCCAGGGTGGACCTGGTGGTAGATAAGATACAAGACTGTTAGAGTCAAGAATTAAGAGACAAGAATCAAGACAATAAAAAAGCTCCCGATCATACATGACCGGGAGCTTTTTTATTATAATAACAAGTTAGTCTTGATTCTTGACTCTAACAGTCTTGTATCTATTTTCCAGCCTCTATTCCCCAGCTTCTACATTGATGCCGATTTGCTTAAGCAGCAACGAGGCGTTAAAAGTTTTACACTCGCCATGTTTGATCTTATAGTCAAACAGCATTTCGCCATCTTTAACCTGGATATCGAAATAAAAATTGCGTACGTAATCAGGGTATTTGGTTTCCAATTGAGCTATCTGCAAATCGTGGGTGGCAACCATGCCTACTGCTTTTTTAGCGATCAGCTGTTCAATTACCGCTTTCGAGCCCAAGTACTTATCTACCGAATTAGTGCCTCTGAGCATCTCATCTATCAGGAAAAATATCTTAGGCTCATTTTGCACAGCAGCCAATAACATTTGCAGGCGATCAAGTTCGGCCTTAAAGGTAGAGGTGCTTTCGTTCAATGAATCCTTAATACGCATATAGCTGATGATCGTAATAACCGATACCTGCATACTTTTAGCACATACCGGAGCGCCGCAAAGCGCCAGCACAGTATTAATACCGATGGTGCGTAAAAAAGTGCTCTTGCCCGCCATATTTGATCCGGTGATAATGTCTATCTTAAAAGCATCATCCAGTTCATAGTCATTAGCTATCCGCTTGTTTGTATCTATGAGCGGGTGTGCCATACCCTGCGCTGTCAGGGTGTAACCTTGTCTGTCGTCAATTTGTGGGAAATTCCACTCCGGGTAGTTGATGGCCAGTCCGGCTAAACTAAGCAATGCTTCAAATTCAGCTATTACTTCAAAAGCTGCTTCCAGACTCTCATTATTTTGGCGCTTCCAGTTCTCAATAGCTATTACCTGGCGTATATCCCACAAAAAGAATAAATTAAGTACAAAGGCTATGATCATGTTCAGGTGATAGTTGAGCTTATTGATCAGTGAAGCTAATTCTTTTATTTTGTTAGATGTTTGTCTGGCTTCAAGCTGCTGAGCAAGATCGGAATTATAAACCGTCTGCCATTTTTCTTCTTCAATACGCTCAAAAACATCGGCATAATTGGCCAGGGTATTACCTATTTTACCGGCTATCAGATCGGCTTTGGTGATGTACGCGGCTTTGGAAAAAACCAGACCCATATTGATGATACCCACTAAAATTGGCACCAGTTTTACCACCGGAAAAAACCAGGCCAACACTAGCAGACCGGTGAACAGGTAAGGCGCAATTTTAGTGTAACGGTCGAGCCACTTTTCGCCTGGCATATTCAGGGACATGTGCAGGTATTTGAAGAGATTGGGTAGTTGATTAGCATCCTGTTTGAGAGCAAATAACAGCCGGGTCTGAATATCCAGCTTCCAGTTATTTTTTGTGGCGATCTCTTGAACAGCAGCTTGTCGTGGGAGGATAACCTCTTTAGGCGACGGCTTATCAAACCATTGTGCCAGCTTATTGTTGCCGGTTGAAGTTGCAGTGCGGTTTACCAATTGGTAAAGAGAGGCATTGCCAAAAATGTCAAGATCAGCAGTATAATAATGTTTTTCGCTCGCAAACCGGTTTCCATCGTTATAAATGCTGGCGCGGGTTTGTATGTTGTCGATCTCGTTCAGGTTCACCTTTTGCAGATCGTCAAAATATTGTTTCTGGCGCTCATACTTGCTTTGACGTGCTACCAGCCAGGCAAAAGCAAAAACAAGCACGACAAACGCAGCGGCTACAATGCTAAAATTATCAAACTGTACAGCAATATAAATAGCTACTACAATAAGCGCGAAGATACTAAGCCGCAGCAAGGAGTAAGTATTGGCCAGTTTTTTGTATTTACCAGCTTCCAGACCGGCCATTGCCGCACGTTGCTCATAGTCATTAATAATATCTTGTTGCATAATTGGTGTTTAAAAAAATTGTGGCTAAATAAACACATATATTTTAAATAAACGTTTATTTGTTCAATATATGAAGATCACTTTTTTAACCGTTGGTAAAACAGAAGATGCTTATTTAAAAGAGGGTATCGACAAATATGTAAAGCGCCTGAAGCATTACACCAAACTGGAATTGGTTGAAATTAGCGAATTAAAAAATACCAAGGCTTTAAGTGCTGAGCAGCAAAAGGCCAAAGAGGCCGAACTGATACTTAAAAAAGTGACCCCGCTTGATCACCTCATATTATTGGATGAAAAAGGTATCGAGTATTCATCAACCCAGTTTGCGGCTTATATTAATAAAAAGGAGATCAGCTCATCGGCCAATATGATATTTGTGATTGGTGGCCCCTACGGTTTTGATCAATCTGTTTACCAGCGGGCCAACGATAAAATATCCCTATCACGTATGACATTCTCGCACCAGATGGTTCGTCTGTTTTTTGTGGAGCAACTTTATCGCGCCTATACCATTATTAAAGGGGAACCCTATCATCATGAGTGATCAGATATGCGGATTTCAGATATGCAAATGATTTTTTTATTGCAGCTTCTGACTTATTCCAGTAATCTGCACATCATTTACCAATTGTGAACTTCTGATTAAGACAAAAATCTGCATATCTGAAACTTGCACATCTGCAAATCAAAAATCCTATCTTTGCTAAATGTCAGCAGGTCACGATCATTCACATGCAGGTCATCATCATCATGACCATGCCCCCAAGCTCGATCATTTAAATACCGCATTTATTGTCGGTATCATATTGAATTCGATTTTTATAATAGTTGAGGTAATAGCCGGTTTAACAACGCATTCTTTGTCGTTATTAACCGATGCCGGCCATAATCTGAGCGACGTGGCCTCACTGGCTCTGGCCCTGCTGGCCTTTAAACTCACTAAGGTGAGCGCCAATAGTAAATACACTTATGGCTATAAACGGTCTACCATTATCGTGTCGTTTTTTAACGCATTGATCCTGTTTGTGGCGGTAGGCTTTATTTTATATGAAGCCGTGGTTCGTTTTATGAACCCCGAAGTAGTATCGGGTGGAACGATGGCCTGGGTAGCTTTTATTGGTATTGCTATTAATGGTTTTACCGCGTGGCTTTTTGTAAAAGATAAAGACAAAGATCTGAACGTAAAAGGCGCTTACCTGCACATGGCTGTTGATGCCATAGTTTCATTTGGGGTGGTAGTATCTGGTTTGATCATCTATTTTACCAAAATCTATTGGATTGATAGCGTAGTGAGCGTAATTATAGGTATTGTGATATTACGCGGTACCTGGAGCTTGCTTAAAGATAGTCTGCGTTTGGAAATGGATGGTGTACCTGCCGAAATGGACCTGGAAAAAATCAAAGCCGAACTGATGAAAGGTAAAGGCGTAGTTGATGTACACCACATGCACGTATGGGCCCTCAGCACTACCGAAAACGCACTGACCGCCCACCTGGTGATCAATCCCGAATCAATGACCGACTTTGATAACATTAAACACGATCTGCGCCACCGCCTGGAACACCTCGATATAAACCACAGTACCTTTGAACCCGAGTTTGCCGATGAAAATTGCAAACAACCAGAGTGTTTGTAAGGGAAGGGAGGAGAAACTATTCTAATATGTCATTGCTGAGCGCAGGGTGGCAATCTCTTCGCGTTCTTATTGAAGAGATAGTTACGAGATTGCCACGTCGTTCCTCCTCGCAATGACATAACTGTATAATGATTGTTTCATATAAATAATTCTTATTAATTTAAGGCATTATTTAACCTGTCATGA
This sequence comes from Mucilaginibacter lappiensis, assembly GCF_900155965.1. GTDB lineage: Bacteria > Bacteroidota > Bacteroidia > Sphingobacteriales > Sphingobacteriaceae > Mucilaginibacter > Mucilaginibacter lappiensis. The sequence continues at coordinate 30,990 of NZ_FTMG01000013.1, read as the reverse complement.
AATCAAACAGACGCAAATTTATAACCACTACGGCTGCTTTGGCGGCCAGTACTATAGCAGCATCAGCCATGCCATCTTCAGATTATCAAAAAGACGAATTCCCGGTAGTTCACCATGTGTTTTTCTGGCTTAAAAATCCAGGTTCAATTGAGGACCGAGATAAGCTCGTAGCCGGCGTAAAAACATTGGCCAAAATTGAAACCATCAAAAAAATAAAGGTAGGTGTTGTAGCCAGCACCGAAAAACGCGACGTGGTTGATAACAGCTGGGCGGTATCTGAGCTCATGTTCTTTAGCGATCTGGCCGGACAAGCCACTTACCAAACCCATCCCGTACACCTGGAGTTTATTAAGAACTGTAGTCACCTTTGGGAAAAGGTTATTGTGTATGATGCGGTGGATGCATAGGTACAATTTCAGTTTGTCATCCTGAGCGTAGCGAAGGATCTGTTGTTGAATAGTCTAAGAGCAGAATAGATGCTTTACTCCGTTCAGCATGACAAGTACGATTTGTGATAAACAACAAAGCCCCGGTAATTATTACCGGGGCTTTGTTGTTTTAAAGCAAATTGCTTATGCTTTTTTTGCCGGAGCTTTTTTAGCTTTTGCTTTTGGTGCAGCGGCAGACGCCGGTTCAGCAACTTCTTCAACAGCAACAGAGGCTTCAACAGCAGGAGCAGCAGCTTCTACAGGAGCAACAGTTGGATCAAGCTCGTTAAAAAGTGGCAGATCTTTGAGTAACTGATACCATGCTATTACTTTTTTCATGTCGGAGGCATAAACCTTTTCTTCGTCATGATCGGGAGCTACTTCAAAAAAGAACTCCCTTAATTTTTTACCGTCGGCTTTAGCGTCGGGGATGCTGGCAGCGCTTTTCATCTGCTCAAACACATCAGTCAATTTAATATCATCATCAACCCCAAAAATGGTGATCTCGCTCAGTGCCGCTAATTTAGCGGTTGAAAGGTTGGCTACCAGTTTGGTTTTTAGCGCATCAAGACTTTCCAGCACATAACCATTTTTGTTTTGCGCCAGGGCTTTCCACAAACCCGGTTTGCCCGATACGGCTACAATTCCTTGTAAATTCATTTGTTTTGGTTGATTAGGTGATTGGTTGATTGAGTTAAGTAGTTAATCTGTTTTCGACATTTAAACTAATCAACTTAATCAACCACTCACTATTCACTATTCACTATTCTTCTATTACTTCGATGGTTAAAATTTTATCGCCTTGACGAATGGCGTCAACCACATCAACGTTTTCAACCACTTTACCAAAAACGGTATGGTTACGGTCTAAGTGCGCGGTATTATCGCGGCTGTGGCAAATGAAAAATTGTGAACTGCCGGTATTACGACCAGCATGAGCCATTGAAAGCACACCACGGTCGTGATATTGGTTATCGCCGGTTAGTTCACAATCAATTTTTTGATCAGAGCCACCTGCACCGGTTCCGGTTGGGTCGCCACCTTGTACAACAAAGTTGGGGATAACGCGGTGAAATGTCACGTTGTCATAAAATTTTGATTTTGCTAATTTTTGAAAGTTAGCAACAGTATTTGGGGCGTCTTTGTCGAAAAACTCAACAGTCATATCGCCCTTTTCGGTTTTGATAATCGCTTTGCTCATTTTATTTGTTTTTTGGAAAACAGTTGGCAAAGGTAATAATTTTGAGCTGAAAGGGAAAAGGCTTAAAAGCGAAAAGCTTATGAAGAAAAGCCCTACCATGTTGTAAAAGTTAAAGTAAGCGTTTTAGGTCGCGTAGTATATTTAAACTCACCTTTTCTGTTATCATCAAAACTTCTGACATCTGAAAAATCTTTGTTAAAGTCTTTATTTACTTCTGCAATTTTTTCAAGAAACCAATTTTTGCCGTTGATATAACCCATTAAGTAAGTGAACCAAGCCATTTTTTCAAGCTCAGTCATGTTGATTTTATTATCGGGTGTAAAAACAAATGTCCACTTTGCTATTACCAGTTCATCTGGTTTGCCAATTAATTGAATCGAGCTTTTATTTGCATCAACAGCAGCAAAGTTTGGGAGGTTATTTAAGTTCTTTTGTTGTTTAAAAATGAAATCCTTATCCGATTCAGCAATTTTTTTGATTAACGTATCACGATGTATCTGTAATCCTGGTTTAATAGTTGGCGGGTCTCCGTGATTTTGAGCATAAGCAGAAGTAAATGATAGGATAAGCATCGAACATATTAAAACGGAGCTAACACAATTAAGTACAGGTGTTTTCATGTAATTGTTGGTTTAAGGTGTTTGTTTTATAGTAAATATAAAAATAAACTGGGATCCGCGGGAATCAAATAACAATAATACCTCAGTTAATTATTCGTTACATTTGAATATATCTACATACATAATTACAGATTAGTGGCCAGCAAAATATTTTACGTTTCCCGGATAAAGTTATTGGCTTTAAGCCTTTTGCTTTTGGCTTTAACTCCCGTTATATCTAAGGCGGCTTCTATTCTTATTCCGATGGATGATGAGCAGAAAGATCACCTCAAATCATATGGTATCGCTTTCTGGACTTTGAAGAACGGCGAGGAGGTGGACTGGCTGCTGAACTATCGCGGCGGCAGCTTTATGATGAAGTATGATCCCAAGATAGAAGAGGAATGTAAAGTACGCGGCGTAAGCTATCAGGTACTGGCCGATGCCAAGGTAAACGAGATATTAACCGAGGTAAGCGACCCATCAGTTAATATGGATGTAGTTAAGCTGGAAAAAGCGCCCAAGATGGCCGTGTATTCGCCTAAGAATAAGCTGCCCTGGGATGATGCCGTTACCCTGGTACTCAAATATGCCGAAATACCCTACGATGTGGTTTATGATGAAGAAGTAATTCGCGGCGACTTGCCCAAATACGACTGGTTGCACCTGCACCATGAGGATTTTACCGGCCAATACAGCAAATTTTACGGGGCCTTCCGTTTTGCCCAATGGTATACCGATGATGTAAAAGGACAGGAAGAGTTGGCCCACAAGCTGGGCTTTAAAAAGGTATCTAAAATGAAACTGGCGGTTGCCAGAAATATCCGTGATTTTTGTGCGGGCGGTGGCTTCTTGTTTGCCATGTGTTCAGGTACCGATACTTTTGATATTGCCCTGGCGGCTGCCAATACAGATATTTGTGAAAGTATGTTCGATGGTGACTCGGCCGATCCGGATGCGCAGTCGAAATTGGATTTTACCCAGACATTCGCTTTTCAAAACTTTACGCTGGATATGAATCCCATATCGCACCAGTTCAGCAATATTGATGTAACCAGTACCCGCCAGGTAGATCGCACCCGTGATTTTTTTACGTTGTTTGATTTTTCGGCTAAATGGGATGTAGTGCCCAGTATGCTTACGCAGGATCATGATAAGGTGATCAAAGGTTTTATGGGGCTTACCACCGCCTTTAATAAAAATAAGCTAAAGCCGGGTGTAACCATCATGGGTGAAATGAAAACCGCAAACGAAGCCCGTTATATACACGGGGAATATGGCAAAGGACAATGGACATTTTACGGTGGCCATGATCCCGAAGATTACCAGCACGCCGTAGGAGATCCTCCAACCGATCTGAAGCTGCATCCCAATTCGCCGGGCTACCGACTCATACTAAACAACGTATTATTCCCGGCAGCCAAAAAGAAAAAACAGAAAACGTGATTATTGGAGTGAGTAGTGAGTGTGAGAGCGAGACATGGGTGTGAACAACCGCACATTGTTTAATTGAAAAATAAAGATCTCTGTGTTTTTTAAAGGAAAAGCTCCTGCACTTACACTGGTATCTTACACTTAATTATAAAACGTCGAAAATCGCAAAGTTCGCGCACTTGCACTGGCATCTCACACTCAATTATAAAACGTCCAGCTTACGCCGAATTTGAGGAGGTGGTCTTGTTGCGGATACCTGTTCACCGTATAATATCCTTTGCTTGCCAAGCCCTGGTTAGCATAATCATATCCCAGGAATAAATTGGTGCGTTGCAGCGTGGCTTTAAAATATACCGATGCCACCGGATATGATGAAAAAGTAACATTTGCTCCGTTATAAAACTGACCTAAACCAACTGCGTATGACGGCGCCACATATTCCGAATTATAGCGCACATTTATACCAAAGGCCGATTGCAGTACATTAAAAAATGTTTTGGTCAGGTACAAGTTACTGTACGTATATATCTCGGGTGTGCGCAGGGTTGATTGATAATCGGTCTTTTGATAAACAACATAGTTATCAAAATGGAGGTTACGCCATTTTAAACTTTTACCAACGCTTACTTTCAATAAGTTGATATCGCTACCCAATTGTACAGGATGCGCATCGTTGCCGCCATTTTGCGCGGTAAAGTACAGATAATTAGATATCAGGAAATACTCCACCTTTACATCAAACTGTAAAGGGGCATTCACATAATTAAAGGATAAACTGGTGGTTTTTTGATTGCTGAAATTATTATGAAAAATATAATGGTTGGATATCCAGTTGGTATATACCAGCGGTGGCGAACTATTTTGGGTATAAGCCTCTAAAGTAACCTTACCCACGCGGCCTCCCCCGGCAAGGTTGAGTTTAGCATCGTACAAATAATTACCAAAATCGCGCCCCTGTACTATCTGCCTAAAATCGGCATCCAGGCCTATGCGGTCGCTGAAACGATAACCCAGTTTGGCCTTGAGGGTAATATCCTGAAACGTGGAGTTTTGTACCTTGTCCTGGTGTATATATTTGGCCCCGTACTGGTTCAAGGCTGTATCACTTACAAATTGTGCATAGTGCCAAAAATCATGTACCAATCCCAGGTCAAGCTTCAACTCATTTTTGACAAATTTGACCGATTTGCTGCGAAGATAAAAGCTGTACGAAAATTCATTCTGGATGTGCGTATATATCGTCGAGTCGCGCGACCGGTTATTACTGTAATAATAATCCGGGAATACGTTATAGGTATCAACTCCGCTCTGAAGATAGTTGTACCGGCCATTTTTAACATTCAAAGTATGTGATACGCGTTGAGTGGGCAAAACCTTGGAGTTCTCTTTGCCTTTATTCAAACTATCAATACGGCCCAGATAGTAAAACTGCTTAATATATATGCCTTTATCGTTAAAGTTCTCATAGCTGTTGGGCAAACGCACCGGGGCCGATGTTTTAAAAAATACGGAGCCCTTAGCGCTTGTAAACACCGAATCATTTAGGATGGATCCGGTTTCGGGGGCTTTTAGGTTGTTAAAGGTAGCGTTCGCCAGTAAATTGTAACGCTTGTTTTTTGATTCGTACCAGGTAAATATAGCTGCATTAAGACCGCTCACATTTTGGCCCAGTACGCTGCTGCTGCTATAATAACCTTTGGAGCCGTTAAAGTTTAAATTAAAGCCCACGTTCCAGTTGGGTTTAATATTTTGAGTGTGGATTACTTTAAATAGCTGCTCGGCCGAACTGCCAAAGCCATTAAAAAGAGTAAGATTGGAGTAGGCTACCCGCGTGTTATAATAATTGATATCCTGTGGTTGGATGGTGTAAATATCAAGGGCGTGCATTCCTATATCAAACCCAATGGTTTTAACCGGTTCAAACAGCAGGCTTCTTTGCGACAGTCCGGTATAGCCCAGGTGTATGCGCGGGTTTCGCGGATCAAGCAAGGGGCTGTAGTTTTCAAAACGACTTATACCTGTGTCAATTGCAAAGGTTTGGGTACTGTCATTAAGCAATTGCTCGTTGGTTACACGAATGAATTTTGAATTGTAAATTACAGAATCGTGCTTGTTCTCCTCCTTTTTACGCAGGCTGTCCAGTAGTTCATCATCGCTTACCTGCCTGGTTTGTTTGAGTGTATCCCGGGTAGGTAAAGGGCGTTGCCTGCCGGTTTGATTATATTGCGCAAACGCACTATGTACCGATATGCACAACAGGAACAATAAAATATATTTAAATGGCTTACGCTTATTAAGAGTCAAGATATTAGAGTCAGGAATCAAGACAAAAGCCGCTTCATTTAAAGTATGATGCTGTAATATCCTGCCGAAATATTTTCTTTTATTGGATTTATTCACTTTTGAAGCTCTTTTCTTGACTCTAATGTCTTGACTCTTGGTTCTTATCTCTAACTACCGGCTATCAGTTCTTTAAGTATTAATGTTAGTTTGGGTTCGGCCTCTTCGGCAATTTTTATAATATCTTCAACAACTACAGGTTCAAGCACATCGTTAAAACCTTCGTCGGTTAATACCGATATGGCGAATACAGGCAAACCCATATGGTTGGCCACTATAACTTCGGGTACAGTGCTCATGCCAACGGCGTCGCCACCAATAATTCTTAAATAGTTGTACTCTGCTTTGGTTTCCAGATTTGGCCCGGTAACAGCTACATAAACTCCTTTATGGCAAATAATATTGTTTGCCTTAGCTATTGTTAATGCTTTATCAATCAATGTACGCTGATAAGGCTGACTCATATCCGGAAAACGTGGACCCAGTTCATTATCATTACGCCCGACCAACGGGTTTTGGGGTTGTAAGTTGATATGATCGGCAATGACCATCAGTTCGCCTTTTTTAAACTCGGAATTAAGCGAGCCGCTGGCATTGGAAACAAACAACGATTTAATGCCCAGGTATTTCATCACCCTTACCGGAAAAGTGATTTGTTGCATGCTATAACCTTCGTAATAGTGCAGGCGGCCCTGCATAGCTACTACCTTTTTACCGGCTAGCGTACCAAAAATTAATTTGCCCGAATGAAATTCCAGTGTCGAGATCGGAAAATCGGGGATGTTAGAATACATCAATTGTTTTTCAACCTCTATTTCTTTTACCAGGCCGCCAAGACCGGTACCTAAAATAATGCCTATTTCGGGTTCAAAATCGCCAATACGGCTTTTAATGTATTGGGCTGTGCTTTGAATATTTTCTAACATAATCTGTTACTAATTTATCAAACTGTTTTTGTTGGTTATTTAAAAACTCAATGCCTATAGGCAATACTAAAATATTAAGTTTTTTCACCACCTGCTGCAGTTCCTGTTCCCCTAAACGCTGTGCGTCCTTTTCTGTTGTGATGATCAGTTTTTTTTGTGCATTGCAGGCCAAAAAATCATCGGCAAGTTTACTGATATTTTTTAAGCTAAACTGGTGATGATCGGGATATTTATGATGAATGATATGCAGTGTTTGTTTTTTTAAATGCTCCAGCAGGGGATGTGCGTTGGCTATCCCGGTAAGCAGGAATAAGGTTGTGCTATCATCGATCATGGTATTGGTAGTCTGCCCACCCATATTCTGAAGGGGCAAATAGCTTATCGAGGTAAAAAATACAGCCTGGTTTGGAAAAGGATTTACTCTTTTTTGAAGTTCGGATTGATCTCCGAGCTCTAACACTGTTGGGCATTTACTGATCACAATAATGTCGGCACGTTTACGCCCGGCAAAAGGCTCGCGCAGGTTGCCTGCGGGCAATAATAAACGCGGCTCGCGGATGCGGTTATAATCAAACAGCAAAATACTAAACCCGGGTTTAACGGCCCGGTGTTGATAGGCATCATCCAGGATAATGAGGTCGTGTGATGTTTGTAATTGCTCAATTCCTTCCACCCGTTTTTCGGCTACGGCAATGGTAACATGGGGAAATTTATTTTTGAACTGGGCCGGCTCATCGCCAATGTCCGAAGCCTGTGCATGTGCGTCTGCTACCAGGAAACCAGTTGTTTTACGACCATAACCTCGGCTTAGGGTAGCTAGTTTGTGATTTCCTTTTAAGAGGCGGATAAGATATTCGGTCATCGGGCTTTTACCCGCGCCACCAACATCCAGATTACCTACCGCAATTACCGGCAAGTCAAACTCCCGGCTTTTCAATATGCCCGCAGTGAAGCACCAATTGCGGATAACCACCACCAGGCTATACAGTAACGAAAAGGGAAATAAAAGCCAGCGGAGGTATATCATAGGTGGCGACTGATGAATATGGTTATTTAATATCTATCAGTAATAGATTGTCAATCCGATCAAAATGTTTTTTATTCAAGGTGGCAATAGGCAAATTATTACTTATAGCAATGGCTGCTATAAACAGGTCAGCAATACCTATTTGTTTATTTTTAAGTTTTAGGGCCTTATTGATATCAATGGCCTTGGTTACAGCAGCGCTATCAAAACTAAATATCTCAATGTTGTCAAGAAACTCTTTCCAGTAGGCTATTTGTGCTTCTGTAGCGCCCGTATAAATTTCGTACTCTGTAATAGTGCAGATACAAAAAGTGTAGCCATTATCTATTAGTGAAATTAATTTTGAATTTAATTTGTTGGATTTTCTGAAAAAATCAATGAGCAGGGATGTATCAGCCAATACTATTTTGTCAGCCATAGGGTATATATGCTTAGGTCACAAGCATTGTTATTATAATTTACTTTAATAATTCTTACCGGTTTATTTTTAGTCAATCATTAGGAATTATTCTTCTGTGATAATAGAATCAGATGCATTCTTTTTAACAGATTCTATGCCATTATCACGACTGGCCTCGCTTTCGTACATCTGGCTTTTGCCTATCACCTGGCCGTTTGCAGCTTTAAGGTTAAAATAAAATTTTCCATTTTTGGAATCTGCTCTTTCATAATGCTTATCATCGAGAGCATTCTTTTTTACAGATTCGATACCATTATGCATCGCAGCAGTTGTTGTATATCCCTCACTGGAAAGAATAACCTGACCATTAGAGGCTATAAGGTTAAAATAATGTTGCCCGTCTCTTCCTACCATCGTTGCAAACTTTCCACTGGGTTTAAACACTGGGTTTATGAGAATATCCGTTTCCCGCCATTTATCAATGTCTTTGCGGGTTTGTTCAATAGTTGCAACCTGTTCGTCGGTGAAAACCGGAGCATTTAATAGAAATGATCTTAAATCCTTTTGTTGAGCATCTTCTGTAGATTCTTTTTCCAGCTCCTTTTTAAATCTTAATAATTGATCTTTAGGGAGTTGCTTTACGATCTTAATCAAATTCTCAAAACCTATGTCAACCTGAATTTGCATGATCAAATTTACAAAATTTATTTAAATTAGTTTTTATTACAACCATCCCGCATGAAATTCAAATTACTCGCTATTTTCTTATTTATCACTTCAACCACCTTCGCCCAAACCGATCGTAAGCTTACTCAGCAGCTTAATGATGCGGTGAAGGGATTTCATGGCCAGGTGGGTATCTACGTACAAAACCTTAAAACTGGCAAAACTGCCGCCATTAATGCTGATACCTTGTTCCCTACGGCCAGTATGATCAAGGTGAGTATTCAATGTGGTTTGATGGATAAAATTGAAAAAGGCGAAATGCAATATAACCAGAAACTGGTTTACCGCGATTCGCTACTGTACAAAGGCGAGGATATCCTGGGCTCCTTTAAAGATAAAGACACGGTACAACTAAGCAAGGTGGCCCTGCTCATGATCACCATGAGCGATAACACCGCTAGCACCTGGCTGCAAAAGCTGGTAGGCGGCGATTATATCAACAACTGGCTGCAGCAAAATGGGTTTAAGGTAATGCGGGTAAACTCCCGCGTACCGGGGCGCGAGGCTATCCGCAGTATTTATGGCTGGGGGGTAAGCACGCCTTTTGAAATGTGCCGCCTGTTCACCATGATCAGGCAGGGTAAGGCGGTTAGTCCGGCTGCCAGCGAACGTATGAGCCGTAACATGGCACGTATTTACTGGGATGAGAAAGCGCTGTCGCAGATACCGACTTATGTGCAAACCATATCTAAACAAGGGGCCGTTGATGCGGCGAAATCAGAAACCGTGTTGGTGAACGCTCCTCATGGCGATTACGTGTTTTCGATTATGACCAATCATAATGCTGACCAGCGCTGGGTGCCCGACAATGAAGCCAGTGTACTCATCAAAAAGATATCGGCCCTGCTATGGCACTACTTTGAACCCGGCAGCAACTGGAAACCTGCCGAGGGTATGGATAAGTACATGAAGAATGAGTAGTGCCGTTATCTTAATGCGACTTGAAACTGGCAATATCCTTATATAAATTCCGGAATGAGCTGCTTAGGCCAAGGGTTATCAACGAGGTTTTGTCATTAAATACGCTGTTCTTCTCATTTCTGTATACCCCATCAAGTTCTATCCGTAAATTGTATTTGGGATTAAGCAGGTAGGCAACCTTACCTTCCAGGTAGATCATGTTGGTAGTTAATCCCTGTGTAATATAATTGCCATATGGTCTGGCCGGTTTGATGTAAAGCATGAACGGGTTTTTGCCATAGTTCAAATCGTTCATATCCAGGCCATATCTGCCCAGGTCAACTTCTCCGCTAAAGTCGAACCTTTTATAGGAGTAATTCAGCAAGCCTACCAGTTCTCTGAAATTGGCTCCCCATGGATGTGCCAGCGATTCTCCATTCTCCGTATAATTTTCAATGGCCGAGCGGGCCGAGTAGGTGTATGGCCTAACATTGTTTGTTTCTACCAGAAAGTTTAAACTATTTACACTGAATAGATTAGTACCCCTAAAACCCAGTTGGAAACCGTATTTATTATCAACAGCGCCATTGCTGGAGAAAAAATCTTTGGCGTGAAATTCGTTCAATGCAAATTGCCCGTAAGCGGTAATGCCATCACTTATCTTATACTTACTTGTAAAGCCTAACAAAGATTTATCCGGATCATCGCTGGAATTATTGATAGGTTTTAAAAATATGATGGGATTGATATAATTAAAGTCGAAAGGGCGCTTAATGCCGTTATCATCTGTCAGGAAGCCAATAACATTGTCAAAAAAGCCAATAGACAACCTGTTGTTTACGTTCCAGTCCAGGTAATGGAATACGCCGAATTTCTTTCTGTCGATACCGTATTGTGAAGTGGTGGCAGGATCATTCATATAACTAAACATGGCCATATACCGAACGTTGCCCAATGTTCCGGTAAATTTTAAAAAAGGGTAGGGAGACGCGTAATCAGATAATAGTAACGACCGGTATCCATCGCCTATAAATGTTTTATCGCGCCCGGCGCTAATGTTGAGGTAGGTATTTACATCATAGGATACTGTAGCCGTTATATAATTCCATTTGGCCGCATTTTGGAGATAAGTGCGATCATATGCCTGCCCGGGAACTATCCCAACCTGGTTAATATAAGTATTTAAATAGTTGGGGAACACAGCCCTGCTATCATAGCCGCTTACATTAAAAAATAAATTACTGCCTACGGTGCCACCTACCTGAAAACCCAGGGAGGTTTGATTGGTAGTTTGGTGATTGGAGAAATCTCTGCCGATACTAAAATCAGGCAACAAGTCGCCATACAAAGTATAGCTGCTTTTTTTAATGTCAACCATATGTTCCGTAAACAATTTCCGATATATCCAGCTGTGTTCTTTACCATCGTTATTGATGTTCATTAATGAATCATAATGATGTTTTAAAAGGGAGTCGTCTACGGCAAAAGGTTTTAAAGCGGTATGCTCACGCGATTTAGTGGAATACAGATCTGCATTCAGTTTTTGATAAAACTGGTACGAATAGGGCTGATAGGTTTGAGCAAACGCCGCTGTTAATCCTGCCAGATTCAGAAGAAATAGCAAGCAGAGTCTTTTATATATTTTTAGGGAGTATTTATATGTCATAATGCCTGTTGAATGATGATTAAAAATCATGGTATAAGTTTCTGAACGAACTCCTTAACCCAAGAGTGATCATACTGGTTTTTAAATCGGTTTGACTATTTTTTTCCTGGCGAAGTAAGCCACCAATCTCAATGCGGAGGTTATACCTGGGGTTAATTAAATAGGCCACGGTGCCTTCGGCATATTTTAAAGTTGTGGCCAGCCCCTGCCCGGTTGAGCTGCTGGTTGCTGGTAAATTAACGTTATTGGCCAGTGTTATATCTTTACCATAATTGGCTGTGCCCAAGTCAAGACCATATCGAGCATAATTAACTTGTCCCTGAAAATCAAATTTACCCAGGGTATAGTTTAAAATACCCAGCCATTCCCTAAAGTTGGCGCCGTAAGGATGAGCAAGTGGTTCGCTTAATTCGGCATAGTTTACAATGGGGTACTGACTGGAGTAGGTGTAAGGTGCTGCTGTATTATATTCAAACAGGTAATTGAACCGTTTGATCTTAAAAAGATCTGACCCCCTGAAGCCTAACTGCCAGGCCGTTTTACTATTACTGTTGGCGGTGGATGTTCCCTGGTCAAACAGGAATTGGCCATAAAGGGTGGTTTTATCCAATACCTTATATTTTCCGTTAAACCCTAGCAGGGTATGGTCTGGTGCATTACCTCCTGGTCCTAATGAGGATGCAAAAAGTATAGGGTTTACGTAATTGATATCAAACCCATGCGATTTGCCCACATCATTAGCTTCTTCGGCAATCAATGCGTTAAAAAAACCTATTGATGCCTTGTTGTTAATATTCCAATCTATATAGTGAAAAGCTCCCCATTTTCTTCTGTTATTGGTAAAGGAGTTAAACTGTTTGGCATTCTGATCTTCCATATATGCCCACATAGCCATGTACTGAACGTTTTTACCCAGGTTAAAAGTGAGCCGGAGCAAGGGGTAGTTGGAGGCATAGTCTGATAGTAATACCGAGCGGTAACCATCGCCAATAAAGGTTTTGTCTTCGCCAAGTACAATGGAAATATTTTTGTTAGGCGTAAAACCCATCAAAGCCGTGGTATATGACCAGTCTGTGTGGCCTAAAAAGCTCCGGTTATAAGCCTGGCCAGGTATCATCCCCACTTTATTGATGTAGGCTGTTTCGTAATTAGCAAACTTTCCCTGATTTTCATATCCGCTGGTATAAAAGAAAAAGTTTGCACCAATGGTGCCGCTTATTTGGTAGCCGCGGGTATTTAAACTCACATTCTTTTTGTCTGTAAACTCCCTGCCTATGAGCAGGTCGGGCAAATAATCGGCATAAAAGGTGTATTTTTTTGTTTTGTCTTCAATTAAGTGCTGTTGAAATAGCTCTCGGTAAACCCAGCTTCCTCCTTTTTTACTCATATGTGTCTGCATCAGTGAATCATAGGCCGGTCTTAATGAACTTGAATCGGCCATGAGATAGGGCTTTAATGAAGTATGCAAACGGGTTTGGGTAGAGTACGCATCTTTATTGAGCTTTTGATAAAACTGGTAACTATAAGGCTGATAAATTAACTGCGCGTAACTCCGGTTCGCTGTTAAGGTAACAAACAGGCACACTAAAAGCGCCACCGCTGTTTTTTTAATCAGATTAAGATAAACGTGTTTCATGGAAAGAAATATTCGATGAAAGTACAGTTATAGGTTAGTGTATTTTCTGTATTAGAAAATTCTAATGGTATTTTAATCTGAGATTAAGAGATGCTGAGATCAATAGGAGTTTTGGAGTGTTTGATCTATAGGTGACCTTTTGGAATAAAAAACTCGTGGAGGATAATATTTATATCGACTATCAACACAGTTTAGTAATATTTCTGTTCTTCATAGCTAATATGCAGCACATTTTACTATAATTGAAAAATATATCAATGTGTTTATCTGACACTTACCAATTGCTGCCCATTATCATGAAAACAATTTTTACTTTACTGGTACTACTTCTACTTGCTGTCACTGTAAAAAGCCAAACCCGCACCAATCTATCGGGCACAGTAACTGATGATAAAGCGCAGGCCATTGCCGGCGCTTCGGTTTACCTGCTCAATACCAATTACCATACTATTGCAGATAAAAACGGAAAATTTGCATTCAGAAATGTAGATGCCGGTACCTATACCCTGCATATCAGCGCGGTAGGTTATGCAGCCAGAAACCAGGAAATAAAAGTTGGAAATGGTAATCAAGCCATAGATATCCGATTAAAAGACGCTGCTAACCAGTTGGATGAGGTCACGGTAACCGCCCAAAAACAGGAGGAAGACGCACAGCGTGTACCCATTAGTATTTCAACTTTAACCGCAAAGCAGATCCGCGATTACCGCCTTTGGGATCTTAAAGATTTGACTGCTATTGCACCCAACCTTAATTCGGCTGGTCCGGGCGACAACCGTACCGTTAGCGGGATAAGGGGCATCGTCACCACATCATACGACCCTGCTGTGGCTACCTATGTAGATGGCGTAAATCAATATGGCCTTGATACCTACATACCCCAGTTACTGGATGTAGAAAGGATAGAAGTTTTACGGGGCCCGCAGGGAACGCTTTACGGCAGAAATGCTACTGGTGGGGTTATCAATATCATCACCAAACAACCTTCCAACACCCTAAGCGGTTTCGCCGGGCTTGATTTTGGTAACTATGGGCAGCAACGCTACACCCTGGGCCTGCGTGCACCACTTATTAAAGACAAGTTATTTTTAGGTGTTGCCGGTGTTTATTCGGGGTTTGACGGATTTTATACCAATACCTTTAATAATACCCATTTTGATAAACAGCATTTCTTTTTAGGTAATTACTACCTCAAATTCCTGGCTACCTCCAAACTGGCGCTTACCTTAAATATTAAAAACTATAATAACCGCAATAATGGCGCTTTCCCGCTGGCAGGCTCTCCGGCCGATGCCCTGAAAGATCCTTTTAAGGTAGATCAGAACGCTACCACCACTATGATTGATAATATCTTCCAGTCGTCGTTGGCCATTAGCTATGCAGGGCGCAATTTTAACTTTACGTCACAGTCATCATACCAGGTCAATAACCGTTATTATACTACGCCAATCGATGGTGATTTTTCTGCCATCGACGGCATATCGATCATAAACAACTATGGCGGCGATTGGAATAAGGTAAAAACAGGGATACAGGAATTCAGGTTTACTTCGCCCGCCTCCTCAACCGCAGCTTTAAAGTGGACAGCCGGTGCTTATGGTTTTTATCATTACGCGCCTAATCGCCAGGGCACCCATTTTGGTGCCGATGCGGCAGCCGTAGGTTCGCCTATGACTGATTTTACCAGTATCAACACCAATACCGACCGTAATTTAGGTGTGGCTGTTTATGGCCAGGCCACTTATACTATCAGTCCGGAATTTGATATTACCGCCGGCTTGCGTTACGACCATGAACATAAGAAAGAAAACATCCTGGGCGAATTTCAGCCCGACGGGCAGGTGGCTGTGGTTACCCGTTCAGACACCTCGTCGAAAGCAAATTTTAATGCCTTTTCGCCAAAGCTGAGTGTGGCTTATCATCTTTCGGCCAACAATAACCTGTATGCCAACTATAGCCGGGGCTTCAGAGCCGGTGGCATTACCGAACTGGGATCAGACCCTTCTCAGCCACCGCTGTATACTTTTAAACCGGAGTACAGTAATAATTACGAGATAGGTTCAAAAAATAATTTTTTAGATAACAAACTGCGCGTAAATGTTACCGCATTTTATACACGCGTAACCAACGCACAGGTACCTACACTCGTATTGCCCGATGCTATTACCATTACCAAAAATGCCGGCAAGTTAAGCAGTAAAGGCGCCGAACTGGAGTTGAGTGCCACCCCGGTAAAAGGTTTGGCCTTTGATTATAACTTTGGATATACCCATGCCCGTTATACCAGTCTGGAAGTAGGTAACAACGGACAGATTGTTGATTTAAAAGGTAACCGCCAGATTTATACGCCCGATATTACCTCTATGCTGGCTGTACAATACGGCTATGACCTGGGTGGGCCTCAAAAAGTAAAACTGGTGGCCCGCGGCGAATGGCGCTACCTGGGCGATCAATATTTTGACCTCGCCAACCAGATTGAACAAAAAGCCTACAGCAAGTTTAACGCGAGGTTAGGGGTTGACACTAAAAACTTCAGTCTGTTTTTCTGGGAGAGTAACATCGCCAACAAAAAATATATTGATTATGCTTATGACTTTGGTGCGTCGCACTTAGGTAACCCGCGTACCTATGGGGTATCGTTAAGCACCAGTTTTTAAGAGATCGGGTTTGACGGACGACTCCTGTTTGAGCCTCAAAAAGGGTTGTTCAATCCATACAAAACTGAGCAATGCTACAATACCCGTTAAGGCGATACAAGCTGCCAAATACCATATAATAGATATGGTTGGATTGAAAACCCTGGACAGCAGCTGCTGCATGGGAAAGGCATAGATATACAGGCCGTATGAGATATCGTACTTTAACGAAACCTGGAAATTGGAGAACCCTTTAATACCTAAAATAGCGATTGCTATAGGAGCGATCATAAGGAATCCACCAAATTTGATAAGGGCCATGGATGCTAAAAAAATAAATAACTGCCCTTTTCCATCAATAAAAATCTCATTTCTAAACACGTATAAACAAGTTCCGCATACATAGCAGGTATACAATTTCCTGGCGTTTGATAAGGTTAAAAATGTTGGGCCAAATGATGTTCCGGGATACAGATTAACAACATATACGATATAAACTAAAATAAACAGCAAAAGAAGCGCTTGTTTATTCTTATTTAACAATCCGAAGAATCCTAAAAATAGGGTAAGCGTATAACATAATGCCTCGGGTAATAAGCTCCATAAGCTACCGTTAAGTGACTCTTTGTATGGTGAATTTTGCAGAATATTCCCCACGCTCCATTGCCTCATACTTAAAAAGACGTTTTTGTAAACAAAGGAAAAGGAACTATCTGTATTCCAAAAGTTGAAACCGACAACTGTTTTGTTGTTGATATAAAAAATTGCGGGAGCTATTATAAAGGCAGTAATGATGAGGCAAACCCAATATCCGGGAAATAGTCGTAGAAATCTGTTCCGGGTGAACCTTAAAATATGGGGCGACCTGTCAAAACTGGCAGCTATTAAATAACCACTTAACGAAAAAAAGCCCATCACCCCAATTTCAGATAGATTGGTCTGGCCTTTTGAAAATACTTGTAAAGGCTCGGTGCCAGTACCGAAAATCATATAACCATGTGATATCAATACCATGATGGCAAATATTACACGAAGCAGGTCAAAAGCATTTTTATGGTTAGGCATATATTCAATAAGTGACTAATGTATAAAATTACAGTCACTTCCAGGTCTAACTCTTCATCTTCTTCAGTAAAGCCTCTACAACTTTGGGGAAGTGATGATGCTCCAGCTGCTGACCTTTAAACTTTACCATTTCCAGGTTGTCGCCTGGCTCAATTCTGAATTTGGATTGATGGATGATCTCGCCTTCGTCAAACTGTTCGTTTACAAAGTGTATGGTAATACCGCCTTCCTCTTCACCGGCTTCCAGGATGGCTTTGTGCACATTGTCGCCATACATACCTTTACCACCATATTTAGGTAGCAGGGAAGGGTGAAGGTTAATGATTTTGTTTGGAAAAGCTTTTAGTAGTGATGCGGGTACCAGCCATAAAAAACCCGCCAGTACAATAAGATCAACCTGCAGGTTTTTAAGTAGCCTGATCACATCGTCGGTTTCAAAAAATTCATGCCTGGTAAATATGTGCGAGGGTACTTCAAAATTATCGGCCCGCTGTAATACATAAGCCTGGGGATTATTAGTGAGTATCAGCACTACTTCGGCATCGGCATTGCGTTTAAAATGCTCCATTAACTTTTGGGCATTTGACCCTGAACCTGAAGCAAAAATGGCAATTCGTTTCTTCATTAAAATTGGGGGCTTTTCAAAGGTGATGATGTTACCAGTAAATGTTTATTTATACCGGTTTGTTTTATGCTGCTGGTAATTTTATTATAAAAAATCACTGGTATCATAATCCAAATATAAAAGTTTCCTTATTGTGATACTGCTTTTTGCTTGATAAATCCGTATCGCACAATTCTTCGTCTGGATGTTGCTGAATAATTTGGCTGCACATCCCCGGTTTGTAATACCAGGGAATAAACCCCCAGTGTGGCTATCTGCGCATTGGAAAAAGGTTGTATTTGTTTTACAGCTTTATTTGGGTTACCGGTAGTATCCTTGCAAGTCATGTCTGTTGTTAGATAAAGCCGGTTAGCCGTAAGCGACCAGTTGCCGGTTGTTTTTTGAGCAAGGCAGGCAAAATTTACAAATGTGCAGGTATTATTGGTATTGAAAGTAAATGTCTGGGTGGAGTCGCAGCCAACATATAAACTATCTATGACACCTACCTGGGCATCACCAACATAGTTGTAAACCTGCACCGTAGCCAGCAGCCAGGAACCGGCTGTGAGTAAATGTGGAATATTGCTGTTGTTATCCTTTTTACAGGAGTTACTCAGCAGGTTAACCATCACTAAGCCTAGAACAAAAACTAATGGGATTTTATTTTTCATAGAAAATACGCAGGCAAAAATAAATATTCCCGGTTATTAGTTGGCAACCAGGATGTAATAATAACTCTTTTAAACTGAAATTATTTTAATAAGCTATCCCGGTGCTTTATCTCCGAAAAACGAAACCAGATTAGGCTGTTTTATTTTTACTTTTGATTATTGACTTTTTACTTACCTACCATGCGTGTACCCTTTGAAAAACTGAAAGCCGAATTTAAACGGATATTACTCAACCTTGATTTTACTACTGAAAAAGCCGAAAAATGTGCCACTATTTTTGCAGAGAACAGCAGGGACGGCGTATATACCCACGGACTTAGCCGTTTCCCGGTTTTTGTACAATTTGTAAAAGGAGGGTGGGTAAAGCCCGATGCCGAACCTGTAAAAGAAGGCGGCCTGGGTGCTATTGAACAATGGGACGGCAACTATGGTCCGGGAATGCTCAATGCGGGCATATGCATGAATCGCGCTATGGAACTGGCTAATGAAAACGGTATAGGTTGCGTAGCCATAAAAAATACCAATCATTGGATGCGTGGCGGTACCTATGGCTGGCAAGCTGCCGAAGCCGGTTATATAGGTATTTGCTTTACCAATACCATCGCCAATTTACCACCCTGGGGTGGTCTTGATCCGCGTTTGGGTAACAACCCACTGGTGATAGCCGTGCCCCGCAAAAACGGGCACGTGGTGCTGGATATGGCTATATCGCAATATGCAGTTGGCAAATTAAAACAGTATGAAGCAAGTGGGGAGCAACTGCCGCTGCCCGGTGGTTATGATAACGAAGGCCATTTAAGTACCGATGCCGCGGCTATCCTAAAATCGGAACGGGTGCTGCCCATTGGTTTTTGGAAAGGCTCAGGCCTTTCGCTCGTGCTTGATCTGTTGGCAACGGTTTTAAGCGGCGGCAATTCTACCGCACGAATCAGCAAAGAGAAAACGGAGGCTGGTATCTCCCAGGTATTTATCTGCATAAAACCAAAGGATGATAACCATACGGCAGCCCTGATTGAGGAGATCATCGCCTATACCAAAACCAGTACCCCGGAGCACGAAGGCGGATCCATATCATATCCCGGTGAAAACACCTTGAAAACCCGCGCAAAAAATTTAAGCGAGGGTGTTTGGGTTGATGAAAAAATATGGAATACGGTGCTGGGACTGTAGGGAGGGATCAAAAGTCAAAAGTCAAAAGTCAAAAGTCAAAAGTCAAAAGTCAAAAGTCAAAAGTCAAAAGTCAAAAGTCAAAAGTGGGGGAGTGCGATTCCTTCCTTTGGGAAGGGGAGTTATGAGTTCTACTCCGACAATTTCACTCCTTATCCTTCCATAATAAAAATGGCGTTCTTATTCAGATCAAAAAATCCGAATTCATTGGTGTGCCAGGGTGTGTTGGCTTTAAAGGCGTCGGCTTTAACCGTTCCTCTTTGTACAAACTCCTCAAAAAGCGGTTGAATGTTTTTTACATCTATCCTGATAACCGAGCCGCCAAGTAGCGGGTCTGTTTCGGTATCCGCGTGCCACTGCAGGTGCAGATACAGGTTATCACGGTTTAAAACAGCATACATGTTATCCCAAAACACGGGCTCAAAGCCTGTTTTGTCTTTATACCAGGTAACGTCTCGTTCAATATCAGCAGAAGGAAGCACCGGCATAATGCTATTAAATTCGGTTTTCATTACAGATGGTTTATTTGTTTAACAAATATAATGAAGCCAGTGCAGAGGTAATGTGTTAAAATGAGTATTATGCTTATGGCCCGTGTTGAAATCAGCTAAGTTATGCCGAATTTATTTCGGCATCTCATATTCAAAGTTGCGCACAAGCATAGTTTTAACCTGCTAATGGGATGCTGAAACAAGTTCAGCATCCCATTATTTCAAACCGGTAGTTGGGGTTATCACTCCACCACTTTTAATTTCTTGATTCTAATCTCTTGACTCTCTTAAGCCCCCACCATTATCCCCTCAAACCCCCGCCGTTGTTGGTGTTGTCACCAACAACAATCTGTAGGAGTAATTAACTAGCACGTATAATGTTGGTGACAACACCAACATTGGCGGCGACGCGTGGATGAATTTCTTCGCAGCACCACTTTAATCTTATTTCTTGATTCTTACCTCTTGATTCTATTCCCCAATCATCATCCCTTCAAACTTTTCCCAGAAGCCATCGTGCGGAACGGGGGCGATGATCGTTACGGGTTCATTTTTAACGGGGTGTACAAATGTTAGCTTGCGCGCATGCAGGCAAATACTTTTGCGGAGGCTACCTCGGGGATATCCATACTTATTATCACCAACAATGGGTGTTCCCAGGGTGGATAGCTGCACCCTGATCTGGTGCGGGCGACCGGTTATCGGGTCAACTTCAATGAGGTAATAGCCATTAAGCTCCGCAATCAGTTTGTAATGCAGTTCGGAGCGTAAACTGCCCTGCACTTCTTTATCATGTGCCTTGGTTACGTTCTTTTGCGAGTTCTTTACCAGCCAGTGCACCAAAGTACCTGCTTCTGGTTGGGGGCGTTTGCGTACTACTGCATAATAGGTTTTATGCATATCGCGGGCCTTAAACATCTTATTAATCCTGTCCAGCGCCTTGCTGGTTTTGGCAAACAGGATAACGCCGCTTACCGGACGGTCCAGCCGGTGCACAACGCCTAAAAATGCGCCGTTGGGTTTGTTGTATTTTTGGGCGATGTATTTTTTAACCTTTTCATCCAGCGGCTCATCGCCGGTTTCATCAACCTGTACAATATCACCGGCGCGTTTGTTCACGGCAATAAGGTGGTTGTCCTCATAAAGGATATCCTTATCGGTAATATCGTAGCTGGTATAGTTAAATTCGGGACGGGCCATATTTTATTTCGGAATTCGGATGTGGAATTTCGGATTTATTTTGATTTCGGATGTGGGATTTCGGATTTGAATATTATATTCGAAAATCAAAATTTCTAAATTCCCAAAATCCGAAATCGAAATTCCGAAATCCCAAATCTCTTAATATTGTTCCTGTTCGTTCGGGAAACTTTTTGATTTGATGTCGCCAACATAGTTTTTGATGGCGCCGTTCATTTGGTCGTACAAGTTGGCGTACTGGCGTAAAAAGCGCGGTTTAAAACCTTTGTTAATACCCAGCATATCATGTATTACCAATACCTGACCATCGCAATGTTGCCCGGCACCTATACCTATAATAGGTATTTGCACGCTTTCGGCAACTTCTTTGGCCAGTTTGGCGGGTATTTTTTCCACCACAATGGCAAAGCAGCCCAGCTCCTGTAAGGTGATGGCATCTTCGCGTAATTTTTGTGCTTCGGCATCTTGCTTGGCGCGTACGGTATAAGTGCCAAATTTGTAAATAGATTGCGGTGTTAAGCCCAGGTGACCCATAACCGGTATGCCGGCGGTTAATATACGGGTTACCGATTCGGCTATTTCAATGCCGCCTTCCATTTTAACACCATGGGCGCCCGATTCTTTCATGATACGGATAGCCGAGTTGAGGGCTTCTTTAGAGTTACCCTGGTATGAACCAAAAGGCAGATCGACGATCACGAGCGCGCGTTTGGCTGCACGCACTACCGACGAGGCGTGATAGATCATCTGATCGAGCGTTATAGGCAGCGTGGTTTCATGTCCGGCCATCACATTGGAGGCCGAATCGCCTACCAGGATAATATCCATCCCGGCATCGTCAACAATAGCTGCCATGGAGTAATCATACGCAGTAAGCATAGCGATTTTTTCGCCACGGTTCTTCATTTCCTGCACAATATGTGTAGTGATCCTTTTAACTTCTTTATGTATTGACATTTTTTATTTCGGATTTCGGATGTTCGATTTCGGATTTATGTTTTATGGTATGCAAAGGTTACTATTAATTTCGGAATTCGGAATTTCGATTTCGGATTTGTCTGAACCACGATTAAACAGATTAAAGGATAAACATGATTTTAAGAAAAAGAATCCTGTAATCCCTTAATCCCCAAAATCGCGGTTCGGACAAAATTCAATTTCCAAAATCCTAAATCGAACATTCGAAATATAAAATAATTCCAAAATCAAAAAAATCCGAAATCTCAATTCCGAAATCCGAAATAAAACTGTATTTTTGCGGCGTGAATCAGGAAGTTCCTTACTTCAATATTTCTATTAGTTTTCACGGGGCTTTGAACCAGGCGATCCGATTTATTAATCCTTTCAATTTTTTTGATAAATGACATACCTCACCAAATTACCGGCTGTACTATTACTGGATGATGGAACCGTTTTTTACGGTAAAGCCGCAGGGAAGATAGGTACCACTACAGGCGAAATATGCTTTAATACCGGGATGACCGGCTACCAGGAAGTTTTTACCGACCCATCATACTTTGGCCAGATCATGGTGGCTACCAACGCGCATATTGGTAACTATGGTATTACCCATGATGAGGTTGAATCTGGACATATCCAGATTGCCGGTTTGGTTTGTAAAAACTATAATATCGCTTACAGCCGTAAACAGGCCGATGAATCGATACAGGATTATTTCCAGGAACAAAACCTGGTAGGTATATCTGATGTGGATACCCGTCAGTTAGTGCGTCATATCCGCGATAAAGGCGCCATGAATGCCATTATTTCTTCAGAGATCCTGGATATTAATGAGCTGAAGGCTAAACTTGCTAAGGTGCCTTCTATGGATGGGCTGGAACTGTCGTCAAAAGTATCTACTATAGAAGCCTATACTTTTGGCGATGAAGAAGGCAGATATCGTGTTGCCGTGCTTGATCTGGGTGTGAAGAAAAACATCCTGCGTAATTTTGACGATCGTGATGTTTACGCCAAAGTTTTCCCGGCAAAAACCACTTTTGAAGAAATGGAAAAGGATTTTGCCCCAACCGGTTACTTTATATCAAACGGCCCCGGCGATCCGGCTGCCATGCCTTATGCTATTGAAACGGTAAAATCAATTCTGGCTTCTGAAAAACCGATGTTCGGCATCTGTTTAGGTCACCAGTTACTGGCTTTAGCTAACGATATTCCAACCAAAAAAATGTTTAACGGTCACCGCGGCTTAAATCACCCGGTAAAAAATATTATTATCAACCACTGCGAGGTAACTTCGCAAAACCACGGTTTTGGCGTAGTGCCTGAGGCGGTACGTGCTTCTGACAAGGTAGAGATCACTCACCTGAACCTGAACGACCAATCTATAGAAGGTATCCGTGTAAGAGATAAAAAAGCATTTTCGGTACAATACCACCCGGAATCATCTCCAGGCCCTCATGACTCAAGATACCTGTTTGATGATTTTATCAAACTGATGTCATAGATGTGCAAATGTGCATATTTTAGATGTGCAGATGATAAAAAGCCTTTCAAGTTTAGCTTGAAAGGCTTTTTTTTGTATAGAGGAACAAATACATAATAAACGCGTCATTGCGAGGCACGAAGCAAAAAGCCCCACCCAACCCTCCCCGGAAGGGAGGGCTTAAAGACCTTTTTTCAAAAGTCTCCCCTTCCGGGGGAGATTTAGAGGGGGCTCATTGCTTGATACCTTACAGCAATGACGCGCGGCAGGAATCTTTGCTCCAAAAATCCTTGCTCTTTGCTCCAAAAATTCGTATATTTATAATACTTCAACGGCCCGGCTTTCGTAACAGAAAATCGGGCCGTTTGGGTAAAGGAAAAATAGCTCTAAAATGGAGTTGTTTTAAGTTAGTTATTTGATAATCAGATTTTTAATACTTTTTAAAGTTTTAAAAACGCGTCAAAATCGTGTTGGAATTTGTTAAAAAGTGTTAAAATCGATGTTTTTGGAGTGGGTTTGAGCCTAAAATGCCCCGTTTTTGAGCAGAAAAGTGTTAAAATAAAAGGTTTAAAAAGTTTTTCAAGAGTATTAAACAAAAGATTTTACACATTATTTCTTTCTAGTACACAGCAAAATCGTTTAACACCTTAACAGAAATAACACAGTAAATTATTCACCACGTTTTTATTCTCCTATGCTACCGCTTAAAACAGTACTCCTATTAAGTTTAGTTTTTGTAACTCATGTATGTCTCTCGCAAAAAATAAATGATATCCCCAAAGATGCCGTAAAAGGCGACTTTAACGGCGATGGCAAACCCGGGTACGTTTGGGTAGTAAAACCCAAGATAGCCGATAGCGGTGAGGATTGTGTTGGCGGATGTACTATCAGGGTCGTGTCGTCTAATCCCGAAATACCTCCCCTGGTGATACCAAACGCGATTGGCGGAACCATTACTAATCTCGGCGATTTGAATAATAACGGCACTGATGAAATAGGCATCCTGCCCGAGTGGTTCACCAGTTGCTGGAGTCCTTACTATGTGTACACACTCACTCACAAACACTGGCAGGAAGCTGTGCCTTCATTTTCTACCCACTGTAACCAATGGGAAGCCGATGTAAAACCTATTGAAAAAGCTCCCGGCAAAAAGGGTTATGTAGTGATCAGATACAGCGCATTTGAGAAGGAAGAGGTCGTAACCCAGTCAAAAATTATCCCCATAAAATAGTCTCCTGTTACTAAGTTGCTGTAAATAAGCTTTTTTTATTTTTATTTGGATTTATTCTAAATAAGATATTACTTTGTTCGTATTAATAAAGGACATACCTGTAAAAAACAGTTTAAAATATAAAGTCCTGCTCTTGAGCAAATGCTGCGGTGCGATAGCTTTGCGGGCCGGGCAGGCACCAACTTAATTAACAATGCATATGTGCGATTCAAAAATCATAAGCCAGGTAGGGGCAACCGTAGTGAGCCGATGCTCGGAATGTCGTTGTGTATTTATATGGAATAACAACCTGATCCTGAGCTTCTCGCCCGAACAGTTTGTACAGTTCAGGGATTTTACAGTCGATTTGGATTTTGCTGAGCATACCCATTCGTTCCCCGATGGGCAGGAACGTCTGGTAATGCGCACCCCGGTTAATGATGTACAATTAACTTTTACTACCGATGAGTGGGAGGATTTCCACGCTGCCATGGCCGAAGCTATTTATATGCAGGAGATCTACTCGCTGATGTATGACAATTGATTATTTTAGTATCAAGTTTTAGTATCAAGTATCAAGGCTCATACAGAAAATAGGTAATGAGAGTACTGATTATGGGTTTACACTTAAAGCCTTGATATTAGTGTAAAATTAACATAATAAATTGATTATGAGTTATTTATATATGAGTTTACACTGAAAAGTGTAAACCATGTAAACCCACATTTTGCTTTGTTTATGAGGGCCAACCCAAGGTTATGCGTCAATTTATGGTTGCCACCACACTAGCTGCTTGATACATTCTTAAAACTCTTCATGGCTTCCTGAGCTGCGATTTGACCTGATATAATAGCTGGCGGAACCCCGGGGCCTGGTACGGTTAGCTGCCCTGTATACAACATATTTTTAACATGTTTGGCTCGCATGGCCGGTTTAAAAAAAGCGGTTTGCGCCAGGGTATTAGCTAATCCGTAGGCGTTGCCTTTAAAAGAATGGTAGTCGGCCTTAAAATCATTGAGTGCGTAACTGCGCTTTACTACAATAGAATCACGGATATCCTGCCCCGTAATGTGTTTGAACCGGTTGAGCATCAGGTTAAAATACTTTTCGCGGATACTTTCATCGTCATGTAAGCCCGGCGCAATTGGCATCAGGAAAAATAGATTTTCCCCGCCTTCGGGCGCTACGGCGGGGTCTGTTTTGGAGGTACAGGAAACATAAAAAAGCGGACTGGTAGGCCATTGCGGCGATGTATATATCTCTTGGGCATGCAGTTCAAAATCCTCATCAAAAAATAAATTGTGGTGTTTTATGCCCTCTACTTTTTTATTGGTGCCGATATAAAACAATAAACTCGATGGAGACATGGTTCGGCTGTCCCAATATTTTTCGGTATAGTTCCGGTGCGATTTGGGTAACAGGTGTTGGTCAAAATGTTCATAATCAGCTCCGGCTATTACAAAATCAGCCTGAAACGTGCCTTGGCTGGTATTGATATCGCTTATCTTATTATCCTTTATGTCGATATTAAGAACTTCGGTGTTGAGCTTTATTTCGACACCTAATTCTTCGGACAAGTTAACCATTGCCTTCACAATCTGGTTCATACCACCTTGTGGGTACCAGGTGCCCAGGGCCAGGTCGGCATAGTTCATCATGCTGTACATGGCGGGCGTATTTTGCGGTGTTGCTCCCAAAAATAAAACCGGGAACTCGAGTAGCTTTATCAGCCGGGGATTTTTAAAATATTGGCGCACATGTTTGCTCATACTGCTTAACAGCTGCATGCTCAGGCTTTTTTTGATGAGGTTAAAGTCAATAAATTCAGTAATGGAATGGGAGGGGCGGAATACATACTCGCCCATGCCAACCTGATATTTATAAGCCGCTTGCTTTAAAAACTCCCTTAAGCCTATGCTGCTGCCAGGTTCTGTTTGCTCAAAAAGGGCTTCCAGTTCGTTCATGCTGGCCGGTACATCCATTACATCACCAGGGCCGTAATAGATGCGGTATCCGGGATCTAATCGCTCCAGTTGGTAATAATCGGCCGGTGTTTTACCAAACAAGGCGAAAAAGTTTTCGAACACATCGGGCATCCAATACCAGCTGGGGCCCATGTCAAACCTAAAGCCATCTTTTTCCCAAACGCGTGCCCGGCCGCCGGGCTGGTCGTTCTTTTCCAGTATGGTCACTTTAAAACCTTCTTTAGCCAGCACACAGGCGGTTGATAAGCCCGCAAAACCTGCTCCGATGATGATGATATGCCTGCCCCTGTTCATATAGCTATAGAGGTCCAAGTTAAACAAATTGTTTTGTGGTCATAAAAAAACAATAACGGTTTGAATTTGTACTTTTGGGAATCAGCGCAAGTGTAAATGATGAACCTGTACGACGAAACCAGTTTTGAATGCAGTAAATTGATAACCAATAAGTATAGCACATCATTCAGCTTGGGGATAAAGGCTTTTGATAAGGGTTTTCGTTACCCCATTTATGCTATTTATGGCTTTGTAAGGTATGCTGATGAAATAGTTGACACCTTTCACGAGTACGATAAGCTAACCTTGATCAGCGATTTCAGAAAGGAAACGTTTAAAGCCATTCAGGAAAAGATCAGTTTAAACCCGGTTATACACTCGTTTCAGCAGGTAGTAAATGGGTATGGTATCGAAATGGGGCTTATCGACGCTTTTTTACGCTCTATGGAAATGGATCTGGATAAAAAAGCGTATGATCCGGCCTGTTATGAAACCTATATCTACGGCTCGGCCGAGACGGTAGGACTCATGTGCCTGCGTGTTTTTACAGGTAATAATGAGGCGCAATATCAGTCGCTTTTATCCCAGGCCCGTAGTTTGGGGGCAGCTTTTCAGAAAGTAAATTTTTTGCGTGATATACAGGCCGATTATCAGGAGCGTGGCCGGACCTATTTCCCTGGCATTGATTTTGACAATTTTACCGAGCAGGACAAGCGTCGTATTGAAGCGGATATAAAAAACGATTTTGACCAGGCTTTTGAGGGGATCAAACAATTACCTACAGGTACACGTTTAGGGGTTTATATAGCTTATACCTACTATTTGAAACTGTTCAAAAAAATAAGTTATACGCCGGCAAGTGTTATCCTGCAAAAAAGGATACGTATTTCTGATGTCCGGAAGATGGGTTTATACGTTAAAGCTGTTTTACAACAAAAACTGAATGTGATTTAAGATGATGAGGAGACATATTTTTTTTATAGCCGGAATATTTTCGTTTTTGTTGATGGTACAAAATGTAAAGGCCGATGAGCCAAACCTGAAAAATATCCGCAGGCAATTAAGGGAGGCCATTAATGATCGCAAAACCACTGATTCCCTTTATAAAAGTTTAAGCAGTATAAAAAACCGTACGGGCATTATGGAGGGTTTTATAGCCGGTGTGCAGGCACTGAAGGCCAAACATGCCTGGAACCCATACTCCAAGATAAAGTATCTGAAAAACTGCGAAAAAACGTTTGAAAAGGCTATAGAGGTTGATCCGCATAATATCGAAATCAGGTTTATGCGTTTTTCTGTGGAAGACAGTGTGCCCGGTTTTTTAGGTTATAATAAAAATATAGCCGTTGATAGCAAGGAAATTATAAGCCAACTGGATAAAAAAAATTATGGCACCGCCGACAGGGAGCTTACCATAGAGATCATTAAGTTTTTGGTGAATTCCCGGAGATGTACCCCAACCCAAATTGATGAGCTGAATAAGCTCTTAGCTGCTTTAAAGTGAAATATACCTACTTATTGATCAATATATTGACCGTGTTTTTCCCGGTTATATTATCGTTTGATAAGAAGGTCCATTTTTATAAAAGTTGGAAATTCATATGGCCAGGAATGGCCATAACAGGGCTTTTCTTTTTGTTTTGGGATGTGCTTTTCACCGTAAAAGGGTTATGGTCATTTAATCCTCATTATATTATAGGTATCAATTTAAGTGGTCTACCGCTTGAGGAGATATTGTTTTTTATCACCGTACCATTTGCCTGCATCTTTATTTATACCTGTCTGAATCATTATATCAAATGGCAATTGGATAACAGGCTCACTAGTATTATCAATAGTTTAATCATTATGCTGAGTATACTAGGGCTTATTTTTTATCATGATCGTTTATATACTGAGGTAACTTTTGGTCTGTTGCTGGTGTTGATTCCTTTGCTGCAATATGTATTTAAAGTAAGATGGCTTAACCGGTTTTATTTGGCTTACCTGGTAGCGCTTATCCCTTTTTATATCGTAAATGGTATATTGACATCCATACCCGTAGTTATATACAATAACAGCGAGAATATGGGCAAACGGATAGGTACCATCCCGGTAGAAGATCATTTTTATTTAATTATCCTGCTGTTGATGAACATCGGCTTTTTTGAGTACTTTAAAACCAAAAATCAATTATCTTGAACCACCTTCCGGAATATACCAAGTCACAACTGGCCCTGCGTAACGGGCAGGATAAGCCGCAGATATGGGTGGCTTATAAAGGGGTGATTTATGATGTGAGCGAAAGCCGGTTATGGAAAAACGGTAAGCACTATGAACATTGGGCCGGGCAGGATCTGACAGATGAACTGGCCGATGCCCCGCATACGGAAATGGTATTTGAAAAATTTGAGCAGGTAGGGCGATTAAGCCCCCCGGCCCCCTAAAGGGGAAGCTTCCTGATATGCAAATGTGCAGGATATGCACATTTGCATATCCGCACATCTGAAAGGAGTTTATATTTCGAACGTAGATAGGCTAACAAATTCCTGCACGCGGGCAGTAATTTCTTCCTGAGAAAGGTTTCGTAATTTTTCTGTGCCAAATTTTTCAACACAGAATGAGGCTAGCGCCGATCCATATATGATAGCATTTTTCATGGAATCAAAATTTATCGAACCTACTTTAGCTAGATAGCCAATAAAGCCACCTGCGAAAGTGTCGCCTGCTCCGGTAGGATCAAACACTTCGGCCAGTGGCAGGGCAGGAGCGCTGAATATTTTATCCTCATGGAAAAGTAGGGCTCCGTGCTCGCCTTTTTTAATGATCACATATTTGGGCCCCATGGTTAATATTTTGCGGGCGGCTTTTACCAGAGAGAACTCGCCTGATAATTGACGGGCTTCGGCATCATTGATAGTAATAACATCTACCAGTTTAATAGTAGCCAATAATTCATCGAGAGCAATGTCCATCCAAAAGTTCATGGTATCCATTACAATAAGTTTCGGCCGCTTGGTTAATCGTTTGATAACCGTTTGTTGTACTTGTGGCGATAAATTACCCAGCATCAGATACTCACAATCCTGGTACGAATCGGGAATTATCGGATCGAAAGTACCCAAAACATTAAGCTCGGTAACTAAAGTATCACGGGTGTTCATATCGTTATGGTATTTCCCGCTCCAAAAAAACGACTTCTCGCCTTGTTTTATCTGGAGGCCTTCGGTGTTGATATGGTGCTTTTGAAGGTCTTCAATCTCGCTTTGTGGAAAGTCGTCGCCAACCACGGCAACAATTTTTATATCGTTAAAAAAATAAGAAGCGGCCAAACTTGCGAAAGTTGCGGCCCCTCCAACAATTTTATCTGTCTTTCCAAAGGGTGTTTCAATGGCGTCAAATGCCACACTACCAATAACTAACAAGCTCATGTAAAATATTTTTAATTTTTTTTGCGCAAATATTGTGAAATTAACGGAGAAATTATACTTTTGCACCACTCCAAACGGAAAATAGTCCTGAGTAGCTCAGCTGGTTAGAGCATCTGACTGTTAATCAGAGGGTCGCTGGTTCGAGCCCAGCCTCAGGAGCATAAGCCCCGCACGTCTGCGGGGCTTTTTTTTTTCATCAAGATAGCCTATTTTAGCGTTTAAACGCGCTTTTTAGTCAATCAGACTTTTTAGAGGCTATCATTTCAATATTCGAGTTTCACAGGTTTTTTTGTTTAACCAGTCGAAAAAGTGTTACAAAATGGAAAAAATGTTACACAATGTAACGCGATTTTGTGACCAAAACAGTAGCTGCTTTGTCGAGTAGATTATTGAATTATGGCAACGCTTAGCCCAAAAGTCTTTAAGCACCACAAAAGAAGTGACGAAACCTACAATGTAAAAATTTGTATTTCCCACAAAAGTGAACGAGCTTACCTTGATACGGAACATTACGTTTCCGAGAAGAAGCTATCCAAATCCTTAGAGATCAAAGA
>NZ_FTMG01000016.1 GCF_900155965.1 Mucilaginibacter lappiensis | reverse complement strand
ATAAGTACTCCTAAACAATACGCTTGTTATGCCGGCGTAGCACCTTTTGTGGAAGAATCAGGTATATTCAAAGGGAAAGGCAGAGTATCACACATGGCAAATAAAAAAGTAAAAACACTTTTACATATGTCGGCCATTGTCGCTATACAATACAACCAAGATCTGAAACAATATTATCAGCGAAAAGTAAACGAGCAAAAGAAGAATAAAATGAGTGTGATCAACGCCGTTAGAAACAAACTTATACTAAGAATATTTGCCTGCGTTAATCACAACTCACACTATGAAAATAATTATCAAAATTTACTTGCATAGATCATAGAAATCGAAGTCTTAAAAACTTCGTATGTCTAAAATTAAATTGTATTTAAAAGATGGGGGCTAAGCATAATCCCTAAACAGGCGGGCCATTTTGTTATAAAAGTGGGTTTACATGGTTTACACTTTTCATGGCTAACATTGATTTAATTAATTGGTAATCAATAATTTAATTAAAAATCTCCACAAATTGTGTAAACCATCATATAGTAGTGGGTTTACATTAATCAGCTTAGCACAAAGATTTAATGGAAGTTAAAAATATCACCAGCTTCAGTTTTACCTTATCGGATTGGTCATTGTAAAAGTTACATTTCCCGTCCGCCCATTAGAGCCATCGAAACCGGATCGGCCATCCTGGCCATTTAAACCAGTATTCCCATTCGGATTTCCGGAGCCTCCACTTCCACCTACGCCACCTTTGCCGGCCCTCCCCCCGGATCCACCTTTACCCGGGATACTAAATGCCTTAATCAGGTTTAGAAATGGTGTAACAGCGGGCGAATAATAAACAGTAATATTTCCGCCATTACCACCTGCATCACCGTCCTGACCGTTTCCGCCATCCTGGCCGTTTCCGCCGTTCCCACCCTGACCAGTTACGATGTTGGTAGTAGTGGTAGTTGTCCCATCACTATTGGTTATAGTTTGTACATCAGTTGAAACTGTTCCAGGCGATCCCGGTGTCCCCGCAATACCATCCGTGCCATTTATACCATCACTTCCATTTGCACTTTTACTTGAAATAACAATCGAACCTCCATTTGTATTAACCCAATAATTATAGGTTTTATGTGTAAGATCATTGTTTATCTTAATTTTTAACAATTGAGCATTGATGATCGAATCGTGATAAATATCTGCCGTAACATTTAAATCATACCCTGTTCTGCCCGATTGTATATTGCACTGATAGTTTGCAACATAATCGAGTAAAACGTTAAGCGTATCAGTTATAGAGGTATTCTTAGCTAATAAAGCTATCAGCTGTATTTTATCATTTTTAATTTGGGTTGGGTCTTTATCAATTTTTAAATCGTCTTTTGATTTCGAAATATGAACACCATTAAACAGGAAAACAAAATCTTTTAAATTCTTCTTAACCGGGGCCCATTTGTCAATAAACATTTTGTTATCAAAGTATTTTCGCACACCAAACTGAACGTGGTCGCCAGGCGCTTTCGAAAAATTCCCTGTGGTTAAAATATTTATCTTTGTTTCATAATTATAGGGTATTTTTTGACTGAATAACCAATTTCCTTTACTGCTGAAAAATAAAAAGGATTTTTTTGTGTAGACATTAACTGTTAGTGAATCTCCTTTTTTATATGCTTTTCCACTTTCTTTTATTTTAATTTTTCCATTTGAGTAATTGCCGCTATCTACTTCTATTTTATATTTCGACCAATTATCAACGCCATTTAAAAAACCTTGCGTTTGTGATTTTTGCCCCTTATCAGATATGGCTACAATACCTATAAGCAACGAATTGCCTTTTATGCGTAATACAGCCGGATCATATTCAAGAAGATATTTTTGCGTGTCTGCTTTGGCGTTACTACGAGGCGATTGAGCAATTGCTGGCAAACACCAGATAAAAGAGGCAAGAACTGTAATAAAGAATTTCATAGGTATTGATAGGGCTAATTAACCTTCGCTAAAACTATGATAAGTAAATACAGAAAAGGTTTAAGAGCTCGTTTGAATTTTATTCGATAATAATTTTATAGGTGCCAAAGGCGCAAATTTCAATTGAGTAATGATGACTTTGTCCCGCTCAAAGGCATACCGAAATATTTTGTCATTTTCCTTAAACAAAAAACCCGGCCTTAGCCGGGTTTTTGTATTTCTTATTTTTTCCAAACGTTATTGTCGGGATTATAATCTGGCAATACTTTATCCGGATCGTAAGTAACCGATTCAATTTCTTCGGTTGATGGATATTTGAATGTCCATGAAGCAAAACGCTCCCAAATTTCAACCGGCAGTTTAATACGCTCGGTTTTACCACTCTTGGTTTTTATCTCCAGGATAACCGGCATGGCCATTTTACCCAGGTTATCTATGGTGATCAATGCTCCTTTTGACGCATCGCCATCTACATATTTCACATCGCTAACCGCAACATCCAGGCGCCAGTCGTTCAGGAACCAGCCTCTCCAGAACCATTGCAAGCTTTCGCCTGATGCATTCTCAATAGTGCGGAAAAAATCATCAGGTGTTGGGTGTTTAAATGCCCATCTGTTAATGTAGGTTTTAAAAGCAAAATCAAAACGCTCAGGACCTAATATCTGCTCGCGTAATAAAACCAAACCGGCACTTGGTTTTGCATACAGCAATGTACCGGTATTTCTTTCTTTCAGGTTAGCTGGCTGGCTCATCATTGGCTCCAGTTCGGGCTTAGTAAAAAAGTCGCCGGTACGGTGCATATCCATAGTACGGGTACTTTTATATTCGCCGTTATTAAAGTTAGCGGTTGAAAGCGTATTGATGAAAGTGTTAAAACCTTCGTCCATCCAGCCATACATGCGTTCGTTTGAACCTACAATCATCGGGAACCAGGTGTGCCCAAACTCATGATCATTTACCCCCCAAAGCGCGTTTTTCTTTGCCTTGTATCCACAGAAAACAATACCAGGATACTCCATGCCACCTACAATACCTGCAACGGCCGTTGCAGCAGGATAAGGAAATTCAAACCATTTGGCAGAGTTATATTCAATTGATTTTTTTACATATTCTGTGGAGCGGCCCCAGGCGTCATTGCCATCGCTTTCAACCGGGTACGCTGAAATAGCTATTGATTTTTTACCGCTTGGCAGATCCATTTTGGCGGCATCAATAATAAATGCAGCAGATGAAGCCCAGGAAGCATCACGCGCATTCTTTATCTTAAAATGCCAGGTTAATTCTGTTTTACCAGCCGGGCGCGATTTTGGGTCTTTAACCTCATCGGCGGTACGGATCATTACCGTTTTTTCACTTTGCGCAGCTTCGGCCCAACGTTTTTGCTGTTCCGGAGTGTACACTTCTTGCGGATTTTGCAATTCGCCGGAGGCTAATACGATATGATTTGCCGGAGCAGTAATGCTCAGGTCAAAATCGCCATATTCCAGGTAAAACTCACCCGGCCCTGTGTATGGCAGGGTATTCCATCCCATTATATCATCATATACGCACATGCGTGGGTACCACTGGGCAATGGTATAAATTCTGCCATTCTTGGTGTCCTGATACCCCATGCGGTCTGATCCATAATTTGGCGGAACAAATGAGTACTCTATTTTAAGTTTAACCTGCCCGCCATTGCCTGTTACCTCTTTAGGTAAAAAAACTTGCATACGGGTATCGCTGATCAAAAATTTAGCTTCGGCGAATTCACCTTTACCAACAGCGTATTTTACTGATTTTATTTTGTAGCCGGCATCAAATGCTTCACCACGACCCCAGTTACGGCTGCCGGTTGGCGGCACAATAGCAGTTCCGCGCGAATCCAATTTAAACAGGTTTTGGTCAAGCTGCATCCATAAGAAGTCCAAATTTTGCGGGCTATTATTCGTATAAGTTAAAACCTCAGAACCGGTGATCTCATTAGTTTGATCATTTAATTTTGCAGCCAATTGATAATCGGCCCGGTTTTGCCAATATTTAGGCCCTGGTTCACCACTTGCGGCACGGTACTCTGTGCCATTTTTGGTATAAAAACCGGGTCCGAAAGTTTCATGATAATTGTAATCAGAAGCAGGCGCATTAGTTGAAGCAGTCTGCTGAGCATCACTTACACTAAAACCCAACAAAAAGGCCATACTGAGACCGGCCATCAGTTTTAAATTCATTTCAATATTTTTTGTATATATACAGCAAGTATACTACAAAAAAACATTTTTGAATGTTCGGGTAAAACGATTGTTACCAGAATATTAATTATTGATTTAATGAATTAGTGAATTACTGATAAATAAAGGCAAAGCCTATAAATCAGGTAGATATACAAGATTTATAGGCTTTAAATTGAGGACTATGAAAATATTTGAGCCTTATTTGTTTAAAAAATGAGATTGGTAAACCTTTTCATCAAAACCAAAAAACAAAAAATCACCATCTTCAATAACCGGTCTTTTAATCATGCTGGTTTTTTGCTGTAACAGGGTAAGCGCATCAGTACTTGTTTTTACACTTTCTTTTACCTGCGGGTCAAGTTGTTTCCAGGTAAGGCCCTGTTTATTCAGGAATTTTTCATAGCCCGCTTTGCTATCCCACTCCTGCAATTTCTCGGTGCTCACACCCAGCTTTTTGAAATCCTGGAAATTATAATCTACCTTATTTTCTTTTAACCAGTCAAGCGCTTTCTTAACCGTGTTGCAATTGGTTATTCCGTAAACTTTCATGAGGCTAATTTATCCTTTTTGTGCCAAAAGTATGTCAGGTGTTTTTAATCTATTACATCTCCTTACTGACTGGCCCCGCTACTTTTGCTCCCGTTTTTGGTATCATCATTATTGATACTGCGTTGGTTCTTTTTAATATCGCTGCTCAACTTACCAAATTTATAATTAACCCTGATGGCAAAGTGACGGTATGGGTTTTCTCTGCTGATGGTTTGAGAAAAATCGGGCGTGTTGGTAGTATTGGTAAATGCCCTGTATTTACTATAAGGGTTATTAGCTACAAGGGTTACTGTGAATTTTT
Source organism: Mucilaginibacter lappiensis (assembly GCF_900155965.1). Taxonomy (GTDB): domain Bacteria; phylum Bacteroidota; class Bacteroidia; order Sphingobacteriales; family Sphingobacteriaceae; genus Mucilaginibacter; species Mucilaginibacter lappiensis. The sequence goes on along the minus strand of NZ_FTMG01000016.1, from coordinate 167,382 downwards.
TCTTGAACAGATCCTTAGCAACAGTATAGGAGTTATAAATAAAATTACTTGATTTACCTTGCAGGGTTACATCACCGCTAAAGAAACCGGCGTTATAACCAAACCTGTAAGTATCGCCCAGTTTATAGGTAAAGCTGGCAAATGCATTACCAATATATCCCCCGTTTCTAAAAAACTGATCGTTGTAAACACCTTTTAACCACACATGTGAAATTTGTCCGTTTAAACTAACGGTAAGTGGCTTGATGATAGAAAAATTGGTATTGACATTAAAACCCAGCGTACGATTGCTGCCCAGGTTTTGATAAGTAGTATAGGTTACTGTATCACGCAAACTGCTTATAGTTTGGATAGAGTTATTGGAGAACGCATAACTTAATCCCACAGTAACAGATGCTTTTTTAAAATTACTATAAGTAAGATCAAAAGTATTATTTAATTCGGGGCGCAGATCCGGGTTACCTGTACTGATGAATTTAGGATTTGAATTATCAACGAAGGGATTAAGCTGGTATATACCTGGCCGCTGTATACGCTGTGTAAAACCGAAATTAATACTGCTGCTATTCAAACTACGCTGTATGGATATGGATGGTATCAGGTTGTTATACCCCTTATCAAGCGGTGTGCCTACAAAATTGGCTGTGACCTGGGTATGTTCAATACGTAAGCCGGCCTTGACTGTCCATTTACTTAGTTTTAATTGATAGGAGTTGTAAAAACTGGTCACATCCTGATGATAGTCAAACGTACTTGTTTGTCCGGTGTTCACCACATATTGGCTTGTATTAGGATCAAAGTCATCACGCCCAAAATCGCTGAAGTTATTCCGCAGGATGGCTTTGGCTCCGGCTTCGATATTTAGTTTTTTTAGCGGATATACATAATCAAGCTGTATGGTATGCTCACGGTTACCGGCATTATTACGTTGTCTGAAATCGGGATTGTTCACGGCATCATAATTAAATCTGTCGGTAAATGCGTTTGAACTTGTTTGGTTACTTGGCGAATAGCTGTATTTGTATGACAAGGTTAACAGTTCATCTTTGTGGTTTTTGAAGTTCCGCTGGTAATTCATGGCAATATCGGCCCCTTTATCTTTACTGTTACTGGTAGTGGCATTACGATAAGCCTCATCAAGCGTACCTACGTTGTTAACCCGGTTTGATTGCAGGAAACCATTTTGATCAAAATGTCCCTGAAAGATCTCGAAAGAACCTGTGATCAGATCAAGACTATCTATTTCATAACTCAATTCGGCATTAGCATATTTATAGTTACCGCCAAATGTTCTGGAACCGTCCTGATTTAATATACTTGATACTGATTGATTTACAAATTGTGTTTGAGTATTGTGTGTTACCCCGGTTACTTGCTTCTGCGTACCAAAACCAGCATAACCAGAAAGACCAAATTTACCTTGTTTCACGGTAGCGTTCAGATTATATCCTGGCCCCCAAACAGAATTATAACGCGCATTGATACTTCCATTATATCCCTGGTCGGCATTTTTCTTGGTAATGATATTGATAATACCGGTTAAGCCTTCCGCATCATACTTGGCTGGTGGCGTAGTGATCACTTCGATCTTTTCGATATTCGTAGCCGGCATCGCTTTCAATACATCCGACGGACTTTTGGCCATTAACGCCGATTCCTTTCCGTTGATCAGGATCTTATAATTACCACTTCCTTTGAGTTTGATATTGTCATCTCCGTCAACCGATAAAAGAGGCACTTTACGCATCATATCCAATGCTGATACCGCCTTACTTTCAGGGTCAGCAGTTACATCATATGTAAGCCGGTCAACCTCCTGCTTCAGGGTTGGCCGCACAGCTGTTACGGTAACTTCTTTTAATTCTTTATTGGAGGGTGCTAGTAAAATTTTACCGGCATTAAATTCATTACCAGTTAGTTTTACAGGTAAAATCTTGGTAGCATACCCAATAAAAGCGACAACCAACTGGTAGGTTTTACCATCCGGTGCTTTTAATTCAAAACTTCCGTCGTCTTTGGCAAGGGTACTTTTTACGGGTGCATGGGTAGTGGCATCTTGCAGTGCAACCGTAACATAACCTAAAGGTTTATTTATTGCCGAATCAATTACTGAGCCCTTAACAGTTATGTTTGTTGGCGAATTTTGAGTCTGGGCAAAACAAATCGCCGATATATAACAGGAAAGCAGGGTCAGTAAAAATTGTTTCATAAGGATTTAGTGATAAGACGCCATTAGTTATTCAACTGTTGCATACAGCAAAAACTATTTAACAAATCTTAACTAAGCAGTTAGTTTACACCTGAAACGAAGGGATGTATTATTTATTATACCGGGTCATGGTTAATTCTGTACCGATGGTAGCGAAGCCCTTGATCATTTCGATTGAACGATCAATCAATGCAGGAAGTTCGGGTTTTTCATCATCATCAAAACCACTTAATACATAATCAACCTGGCGGCCTTTGGGATAATTATCGCCTACGCCAAATCGAAGACGGGCGTAGTTATTGTGACCAAGAGTTGTTTCAATATGTTTTAAACCGTTATGACCAGCAGCACTGCCTTTAGGTTTTAATCTCAGGGTACCTAAAGGAAGGGCAATATCATCAACCAATACCATTACATTTTCAACAGGTATTTTCAACTCCTTCATCCAATGATTCATGGCTTTCCCGCTTAGGTTCATGTAAGTTGTTGGTTTAATAAGATGCAGTGTACGCCCCTTGAATGATACTTCGCTGTAATAGGCCAGGCGCATATGATAAAACTTTGCGCCTTCCTGTTTGGCCAATTCATCCAGTATCATAAACCCTATATTATGCCGGGTATCAGCATATTCAGGTCCTATATTTCCTAAACCAACTATCAGATATTTCATTTGGGGCAAAGATAAAAGACTTTTGGGACTATGCGACTTAGGAACTATGGGATTTAAAACTATTGAGATATGGTATATAAAAAAGATTTTATTTGCTTTTGTAATACCTCAACTTTATTTAGCAGATTATCATAATCAGCATCAGTAGCCAAGTTACATTGCTTAGCGATGATTAATTGTGTTTCCAATTCAAATGCAGATCCGAGGCTTATGGATAAAAAATGAGCAAAATCTTTTTCTGATTTTCTTGCGGAGCCTTCAGCAATATTGGACGGAATTGAAACAGCCGCCCTATATAGCTGACTTGAAATGCCAAATCTATGCTCCGTTGAGAACTTTTGGGTAAGCAAATAAACTTTCCTTGATAAATCAACTGAGTCGGTCCAAATTCTGAGTTGCCTGAAATTATGCTTTAACATATCTACAATTTATAAATGATCTCATCAATCTCAAAATCCTATAGTCATATAGTCTAAAAAGTCAAAAAAAAAGCGCCGGGCTAATGCCCGGCGCTTTTTTTTTAAGATCAGGGTAAATTACTTTTTACCTGAAGCAGCTTCCTGCTCTGCCTGACGTAATGCACGTGAAGTAGTTACAGATACGATAGTATCTTCCTGAGCATTGGTGATAGTAAGGTTTGCCAATTTAATTTCGGCAACTTTTACTGATTTACCAACTTCCAGAGCTTCAATGCTTACTTCAATAGCATCTAAATGATCTTTAGGCAATGCCTTGATGCGCAGTTTTCTTAATTTCTGAACTAATTTACCACCCACTTTAACACCTGGAGATGTACCGGTTAATTTAACAGGGATCTCGATAGTGATCGGCTTTTTCTCGTCAAGCAACAAAAAGTCAACGTGGATAATTTGTTCAGTTAAAGGGTGAAACTGAATATCTTTAATAATAGCCTGTGATTTAACACCAGCAATCTCAAGATCGATGAAATGAACAACCGGAGTATAAACAACGGTTCTCAAATCAGCTGCGGACACTGCAAAGTGGGATTGTGTTGGCCCACCGTAAAGTACTGCAGGCACTAAGCCTTGATAACGCAGTTCTTTAGCGTCTCTTTTCCCTACGTTCTCTCTTGGAGAACCGCTAATAGCAATTGATTTCATTTGTTTTTATTTATTATTTATTTATATAGTCCATGGTCGATAGACAATAGACCATGGATTTTCTTTTATTCATTTCACAACTATGGACTATCGACCATAGACTATCGACTTACTACTCAATCTACCCTAAACAACTGGCTGATAGAACCGTGCTCGTTCACATTGCTGATAGCCTTTGCAAACAACTCGGCAGTTGATAATACCTTTATTTTAGGGCTGGCATATTTTAAAGGTATAGTATCAGTAACTATCAGTTCGGTTAAAGCTGAATTTTCAATAGTTTCATAAGCCTTGCCCGATAACACCGGATGTGTACAAACCGCGCGTACGCTGCGTGCACCACGTTCCATAATTAAACCTGCTGCTTTAGCCAATGTACCGGCCGTATCGCATATATCATCAATCAGCACAATATCCTGATCGGTAACGTCGCCAATAAGCGTCATGGATTCAATTTCATTAGCACGTTTACGACGTTTATCGCAAATTACTACCTCTGCATTAAAGAACTTCGCAAAACTACGTGCCCTGTATGAACCGCCCATATCCGGCGATGCAATAGTTAAGTTTTCTAAACCCAGGCTTTTGATATAAGGCACAAAAATGATAGAAGCATCCAGGTGATCAACCGGTATATCAAAAAACCCCTGGATCTGCGCAGCGTGGAGATCCATGGTCATGATACGGTTAATTCCTGCAGCAACCAGCAAATTGGCTACCAGCTTAGCGCTGATGGCCACACGTGGTTTATCTTTTCTGTCCTGACGCGCCAATCCAAAATACGGAATAACGGCACTTACATAATGTGATGAAGCACGACGAGCGGCATCAATCATCATTAGTAATTCCATCAGGTTATCGGTAGGTTGGTTGGTACTCTGGATCAGGAATACATCGCATCCCCTTACAGATTCATTAAAATGTGGTTGAAACTCGCCGTCACTAAAGCGAGAAAGCACCACGTCACCTAATTCGCGGCCATAAGCATCAGCAATTTTTTGCGCAAGTTCTTTAGAGCCTGATCCTGCAAATAACTTAACCGGATTAAATTGTAATGGCATTTTCTTGTTTTGGATTTGGGATTTTCGATTTCGGGCTTTCCTTAATCTTATATCACTTTACACTTACAACCTGTATAAAAAACAATTCGGATTTCAATTTTCCATCAGACCTAAATCCGAAATTGAAAATCAGAAATCCGAAATCTTTCTTGTTGCCCGACCAGGATTCGAACCTAGACAAACGGTACCAAAAACCGTCGTACTACCATTATACTATCAGGCAATCTCCTTTGGTTTGTTTTTACTCCCCGAAAAGGAATGCAAATATAAGACGATTTTTTAACTCTCAAAAAGAATTTTAAAAAAGTATTTTTCATTGCCTTTTGAGGCCCAAAACGGGCTAAAAAAGTTGTTAATCCACCGCTTTTGATTTTAACATCATAATACTTTTACTAATTTCGGGCTGCATTCAACCCTTTTTTCTATCGTAAAATTCAGACATGGACTACAAAAAGATCAATAATATATTTGGCTGGGTAGCCTTTATCATTGCTTCACTAACCTATATTTTAACTTTAGAGCCCTCTTCCAGCTTTTGGGATTGCGGCGAGTTTGTGGCCTGTATTTACCGCTTGCAAGTAGCACACCAGCCCGGTGCTCCTCTTTTTACCATGATAGGTAAAGTATTTACCTTACTCTCTATGGGCAATAATACCAAGGTGGCTTACTGGGCCAATATGGCATCGGCGCTGGCCAGCGGGGCAACTATCATGTTCCTGTTTTGGACTATAACCGCCCTGGCCAAAAAACTATTGGTTAAAAAGGCTGAAGAAATAAATACTACAAACCTGATTCTGATTATAGGTGCAGGTTTGGTTGGCGCCTTAGCCTATGCTTATTCTGATACTTTTTGGTTTTCGGCCGTGGAGTCTGAAGTTTACGCACAATCGTCCTTATGTACAGCCATCGTATTTTGGGCCATATTAAAATGGGATGCTCATGCCGACGAACGCCATGCCGATAAATGGATCGTATTTATTGCCTATGTAATGGGACTTTCTATAGGCATCCACCTGTTAAACCTGCTGGTGATACCAGCCATAGCACTGGTGATTTATTTTCGCAGGGCAAAAAACATCACTTCAAAAGGTACTTTCTGGGCATTTTTTGCCGGCATAGTGGCGGTAGCCTTTGTACTTTGGGGCGTTATTCAATATACCGTAAAAGGTGCAGCCTTTTCCGACCTGCTTTTTGTGAATACTTTAGGCATGGGCTTTGGCAGCGGCGCAGTAGTATTCTTTCTCTTACTCATAGGTACCATCGTATCTGGCATCTACTATACAATTAAGCCACAAAAACCGGCCATAATTATAGCGGCAACATGTTTTATACTTGCATTAGGCATCAGCGCCGGAATTATAGGTGTAGTTGTCGGCTTGGCGGTATTAGCCTTGCTGGAATATGTGGTTAAAATCCGCGAAAAACGTTTTGCTTTAAATACCTTTTTAGTTTGCCTGCTGTTCATCTTGTTTGGCTACAGTTCATTCGTCATGATTGTAGTAAGAGCCAAAGCAAATCCTAACCTGAATAACAGCGACCCAGAAAATGCCTTTGCCCTTAACGGCTACCTGAACCGCGACCAGTATGGTGATACCCCATTGCTTTACGGTCAGTTTTTTGATTCAACACCAACCGAGCAAACCGAAGGGTCAACTATTTATCGTCGTGGTGAAACCAAATATGAAGTGGCCGGTAAAAAACTAACCACTGTTTATGATCGCAACACCCCTTTCCCGCGTATGTTCAGCGATAAGGCTGGTCACCCCGATTTTTACAGGGCATGGAGCAAACTTGGTCAAAGCGAACACCCTACTTTTGCTACCAACCTGGGCTTTTTTGGTACCTGGCAGGTGAACCAGATGTATACCCGTTACTTTTTGTGGAACTTTGTGGGCCGTGCCAACGACCTCGACGGTCAAACAGGTGCCATTGATGGCAAAGGCGGCATCGATGGTTCCTGGTTAAGCGGTTGGGATTTTAACAAGCCGCTGCCTTATGCCGTTACGGAAAGCAAAAGTTATAATCGTTTATTCTTTTTACCGCTTATCATTGGTCTGATAGGCTTGTTCTTCCACTTCTGGCGCGATCAGCGCAATGCGGGTGTGGTATTGGTATTGTTCTTTTTTACGGGCCTGGCTATTGTATTATACTTAAACCAGGATCCTTTGCAGCCACGTGAGCGTGATTATGCTTATGCTGGTTCTTTTTATGCCTTTGCCATTTGGATAGGTTTAGGCGTACTGGCTATCGCCGACTTTTTATCCAAAAAGATCAACGCCAAAACAAGCGCTATTATAGCTACGCTGATTTGTTTACTGGCAGCGCCCGTATTAATGGCCAACCAGGAGTGGGACGATCATGATCGCTCAACCAAGCTTACGCCGCATGATATGGCATATAATTACCTGAATTCCTGCGCCCCTAATGCTATTTTATTTACCTATGGCGATAACGATACTTACCCACTTTGGTATATACAGGAAGTTGAAAATGTACGCCCGGATGTACGTATTGTGAATTTAAGCTTGTTGGGTACTGACTGGTACATCCGCGGCATGAAAAATAAAATGAACGAATCGGAGCCGTTGCCTATCAGCATGTCTAATGACAAATTTAAGCCCGGTGTACGCGATGTTATTTATTTTAATGATCAGAAAGTTGCAGGTCCTACCGAGTTGAAAGAGGTTTTTGATTTCATGACTTCGGATGATAAAGCAACGATGGTAGAGTATAACAATGGTGATGTAGCCAATTACCTGCCTACCAAAAACTTTAAATTGACTATTGACCCTAACCAGGTAGTGCAAACGGGTACCGTTCCGGCTGCCGAAAAAGATAAGATAGTACCTGAGATGGACTGGACCTTTAGTGGCCGCTATGTGACCAAAGATGTTTTGGCAATGATGGACATCCTATCGCATAATAACTGGAAACGACCGATCTATTTTTCGGTGACCGTACCTAACGACAACATGATAGGTCTCGATAAGTATTTATATAACGAGGGCTTCGCTTATCGCTTAATGCCATTGAAACCAGATACTGCATCAAACGCGCTGGAAAACAGCAATACCCCGGTGATGTATCATAATATGATGACCAAATTTAAATGGGGTAATATGAAAACCGCGCGTTACCTTGATCATGAATCCATGACCATGTTTTACCCATTGATTACCAGGCTTTATTCAAACTTGTCTGATAACCTGATGAAAGAAGGACATAACGATCTGGCCAAAAATACATTGAAGAAATATGACGAAGTAATGCCGGGCATCATCAATTCCACCGAGGTTGCTGTACGTAAGTTTTACATGATCGAGAGTTCGTATCGACTGGGAGATATCCCTTTGGCCAACAAGCTGTCAAACCAGGTTGATGATTATGTAAACAACCTGCTTAATTACAACTATGCACTATTACAGCGCAATGAAATCAGTTTAGATAATAATCGCGATGTACAATACTCTATACAGATTTTAAGCGGTCTGGTAGGCTTTACCAAAGAATTTAAACAAACGGAGTTAAATACCAAATTCAGTGCACAGCTGAAAGGTTTTGAAACAAAATTTGGTATCAGCGCTAAGCGATAGAAAACACATTGAAAAAGAAAGCCCTGGCATAATCATATGCCGGGGCTTTCTTTTTTAATAGTACTGTATTTAAAAGGAGAGGTTAAACATAATTCCTGAACAGGCGGCCAATTTGGTTAAAAAGTGGGTTTACATGGTTTACACTTTTCATGGTTAACACTGTATTATATTATTGAAAATCAATTAATTATATAATTTTAACCGTAAAATATGTAAACCCACTTTTTGTCCCTTATGCTTCCAGCCCATGGTACACATGGCTCAGCTTTCAGCTGACGTAAGCTGGAAGCTTACCACATGCCACCCACGAGATACGCTATGCTAATCTCGCGGGAGCGAAAGCGCGTAGAGGCCTGCTCATCATACTTCGACATGCTCAGTATGACAGCCTTTATCATAAAACAAAAAAGCGGCATAAGCCGCTTTTTATGAAATTATATTTCTTTTATCCTTCGTTTACAACACCCATGTTGCAGAACTTGTCAATACGTTCGGTAACCAGTTCATTGATATCGCGTTCGGTAAGTATTTTCAAGTCCTTGAGCAATTGCTTTTTCAGGATGGCAGCCATAGCTACTGGATCCTGATGCGCGCCGCCAAGTGGTTCCTTGATCACACCGTCGATTAGTTTATTCTTCAACATTTCTGTCGAAGTCAGTTTCAAGACCTCAGCAGCACGTTCTTTATTTTCCCAGGTTTTCCAAAGGATGGTTGAGCAGTTTTCGGGAGAAATTACCGAATACCAAGAATTATCCAGCATCAGCACCCTATCGCCAATACCTATACCCAATGCTCCACCAGATGCACCTTCGCCTATGATCACACAGATCACCGGCACTTTCAACACCGACATTTCCAGCAGGTTACGGGCAATGGCTTCACCTTGTCCGCGCTCCTCAGCCTCCAGACCAGGGAATGCTCCTGGGGTATCTATCAGGGTAACAACAGGCTTATTGAACTTCTCGGCCATTTTCATGAGCCTTAATGCTTTGCGGTAGCCTTCGGGATTAGCCATGCCAAAGTTGCGGTATTGACGCTCTTTGGTATTACGCCCCTTCTGGTGCCCTATGAACATCACGGTTTGCCCGTTGAGCGTTCCAAAGCCACCAATAATGGCCTTATCGTCGCCTACAGTCCTATCGCCGTGCAATTCAATAAAATCATCGCACATTAACTCAATATATTGAAGGGTATAAGGCCTTTCGGGATGGCGGGATATCTGTACCTTTTGCCAGCCGGTAAGGTTTGAATATATCTCCTTTTTAGCAGCATCCAGCTTGGCTTCCAACTCGGCTACAGTTGCAGACATGTCGAGCTTATTTTTATCCTCCACCTGCTTCACCTTTTCAATCTGCTGTATCAGTTCAGCCAGTGGTTTTTCAAAATCAAAAGTAATCTTCATACTATTTATTTGGGCCGCTAAAATAAGTAAATCCAACGGTATATTATCAATTAGGATTTTGCAAAGTTTCCAGCTTTTTAATTTGCTGGGGCGCCAACAGGTCGCCGGTACTTAAGCAAGCCTGCAAAATGGCGTTTCTGAGCTCGCCATAGTACAATCCGGAGCGCGTGGCATAAAATATCAGATCACCATTATTTAAGCGCTGTTTACGAAAAAGATTGTCTAAAGTTTGCTCATTGGTAATAATGAACCCACCCATTTCCACCCTTTTCCGGTGCAGCTCGGTAGCAATTGCGGTAATTTTTATTACCTGGTTGGGGCTCAGTCCCAATTCCTTTTTGAATTTGATCACCTGGTCGGGCATGGGATAATGGTTAATCTCTGCCGGTAGTGCCATGTGGTTATACACATCCTCGCCATTCAGTAAAGCGGTATATTGTTTATCGGTTAACGTTTTTACCGGCGATTTTTTCAGTGTGCTATCCGCCTGCTGCGCCTTAACAACGGTGCAAAAGAATAGAACAACAAAAAGTAAAGGTATTGATCTTAACATGTGCCATGTTACGAAAAAACCTCAACAATTATACCATCAGTTGTTAAAAGTTAACCAAAATTTAATTTCACTCAACCTTGCGCACGTTTGCAAACGTGCGCAAGTAGCACATCGTAAAATATTTTTATTATTTCGTGTTAAAAAAACAATTAATTTGTACATTCATCTCCTGAAACCCTTTTCCCTAAGAAAGCTATTCATGAAGAAGAAATACCTGCTGCTTTTGCTGCTGCAAATGTGCTTTGGCGGACACCTGTTTGCCCAGTATCCTAAAATGACCAAACTCCTGTATGGCGTGGCTTATTATGATGAGTACATGCCCTACGAAAGGTTAGATAAGGATGTGCAGATGATGAAGGATTGCGGCATCAACGTGGTTCGCATAGCCGAATCGACCTGGAGCACGGTAGAACCTCAGGATGGCGTGTTTGATTTCACGCATATCGACCGGGTGTTGAACGCCATGCATAAGGCCGGCATCAGTGTTATTATTGGCACCCCTACCTATGCCATACCCACCTGGATGGCAAAAAAACATCCCGAAATACTGGCTATTACCTCATCGGGCCAAAACCAGTACGGGGCAAGGCAAAATATGGACATTACCAATACTGATTTTAGGGTTTATGCCAACCGGGTGATCCGGAAGATCATGGAGCATGTGAAGGATAACCCGGCTGTTATTGGTTACCAGGTGGATAACGAAACCAAATCATACGGCACATCGGGGCCAAATGTACAGGCCTTGTTTGTAAAATACATGCAGGCCAAATACAAAACGTTGGATAACATCAATAAAATATTCGGCCTGGATTACTGGAGCAACCGCATCAATAACTGGGACGATTTCCCGTCGATGAACGGTACTATCAACGGCAGTCTGGCTGCCGAGTTCGCCAAATTTCAGCGGCAGCTGGTTACCGATTATATGGCCTGGCAGGCAGCTATTATCAGGGAATATAAACGCCCCGACCAATTTATCACCCATAACTTCGATTTTGATTGGCGGGGTTATACCTTTGGCATACAAACTGAGATTGACCATTTTGCAGCGGCTAAGGCATTGGATATTGCCGGGGTTGATATTTACCACCCCAGTCAGGATAAATTGACCGGTGCCGAAATTTCCTTTGGAGGCGATGTGGCACGCTCCATGAAGGGTGTTAAAAATTACCTGGTGATGGAAACCGAAGCACAAGGCTTTCCGCAATGGACACCTTACCCAGGGCAGCTGCGTTTGCAGGCTTTTAGTCACCTGGCATCGGGAGCCAACATGGTGGAGTACTGGCCCTGGCATTCCATCCATAACTCGGCCGAAACTTATTGGAAAGGTTTGCTGAGCCATGACTTTGAGCCCAACCCGGTTTATGACGAAGCGAAAACCATCGGTAAAGATTTTGCCCGCTTAAGTCCGCAGCTCATCAACCTGAAAAAGAAAAGTGATGTAGCCATATTGTTTAGCAACGAGGCCATAAGCGGTTTTAAAGCCTTTGGTTTTGGATGGGGCGTGCACACGGGTTATAATGATGTACTGCGACAGTTTTACGATGGTCTTTACCATATGAACATCCCCTGTGATTTTGTTGACCCCAGCAGCTCAAGCATCGAAAATTACAAAGTGCTCATTGTGCCCCTGCTGTATGCTGCACCCGATAGTTTGCTGCAGCGTTTAAACCGTTTTGTAAAAAACGGCGGTCACGTTATTTATACTTTTAAAAGTGGCTTCTCCGACGAAAACGTAAAGGTTCGTACCACACGCCAACCCGGCATTATTGATGAGGCCTGCGGCATTTATTACAGCCAATTCACCGTACCCGAAAATGTATCGCTTAAAGGCGACCTGGGCCTAAACGCGGCTGATAAAAAGATCAATACCTGGATGGAGCTGATCACCCCCACAACTGCCAAAGTGTTGGCCTATTACGATCACCCGGTGTGGGGCAAATACGCGGCTATTACCGAAAATAATTATGGAAAAGGGATAGCTACTTACATAGGCTGCCTCACTACCAGCGCCGTGACCGATAAGATCCTGGCCGACGCGGTTAAAAAAGCAGGACTATGGAATGAAGATCAATTGCTTTCGTTCCCTGTCATCACCAAATCGGGCGTTAACCAAAGAGGGAAAACGGTACACTATTATTTAAATTATTCTGATCAACAAACCAGTTTCACTTATCCTTATCATGATGGCAAGGAGCTATTATCAGGCAATGGTGTGAGTAAGAATGCTGCTGTACAATTAATGCCCTGGGATGTGAAGATCATTGAGGTTGATTGATAAATATGTGGATTTTGTCATCCTGAACGGTTGAAGGATCTGTTTTCATAATTGCAAAGCCTAATAACAGATACTTCGTTCCTCAGCATGACAAAGGGTTCTTTAGGGGGCCATGATATTTCATTAAAAGCCCGGGCCGCGTGCGATTCCTTCCCTCGGGAAGAGGAAGGGATTTATAACACCTTGCGGACATGTATCACGCATAAACCCCTCCCTGCCACAGCATAATCCATCCGCACCCCTCCCGCAATGTCATTAAGTTAAGCACATGGAGCCCCACCTAAATCCTCCCCGGTAGGGAGGACTTTAAAAAATTGAAGCTAAGTCTCCCCTTCCGGGGGAGATTATTACATGAGGGCTTCGCCGTTTAGAGGGGGCTTTTGCGGAATTGCTTTTGCGTTTCCCCTTAACTTAATGACATTGACCACTCCCGTGGAGAGGGAACTGAAAATCCGATATAAGTTGTCATCCTGAACGGAGTGAAGGATCTATTTCGCGATTGCAAAGTTTAATAATAGATGCTTCGTTCCTCAGCATGACAAAATTGAAGAAGAGCGCCCCATTAAGCCACTCTTTTCAAAGTAAAGGCAAACCTGCTGCCTGCACCCAGTTCGCTATCCACAGCAATTTTCCCTGATTGTGCTTCGATAAAATCTTTGGCAATGGCCAGGCCCAGACCTGTGCCGGTTTGATCGGCGGTGGCGTTGGGGACTTTGAAATAGCGTTCGAACAAGCGCGACAGGTACTGCTCTTCGATACCCTTGCCATGATCCTGTACAGAAAACTCGATCTCGTCGGTGTGGCGCTTTTTCACCACCAGCTCCACGGTTGATTTTTCGTGACTGTATTTGATGGCATTGGATAGCAGATTGATGAGCACCCAGGTGGTTTTATCCAGGTCGGCATGTACATCGGGCAGGTTTTCATCGCACTGAACTTTAATGATAACCTGTTTCTGATCGGCTATAGATTTGATGGCCTTCACCGCGTAATCTACAATATTTCTAGGATGGGTTTTTCCGAAGTTAAGCTGTAGCTTGCCGGTTTCTACCTGTGCCATATCCAGCAGTTCGCCGGTTATTTGCAGCAGACGACGGGCATCTTCTTCAATGTTCTCCAGCAGTTGCCTTTGCTCGGCATTTACATCACCAATGCGTACATCCTCCAATAACTTAAGGCTCATTTTGATAGACGATATCGGGGTTTTTAATTCATGCGATATGGTGGCGATGAAATTGGTTTTAGCCTCATCCAGTTGCTGATATTCGGTAATATTTTTCAGGATAATCACCTTGCCTATCACCCTGTCTTTACTGCTTACAGATAGCGACTCGCGCGAGTAAAAACTCTCCCGGTTATCGGCAAATATTTTTAGCCGGCTTTGATCGTTCATCAGCAAGTTGCGGAGCAGGTCGTTTTCGATAGCCACATCAGGCGCATAGCGGCCATTCAACTGATCGGCTGTCATCCCGATGAGTGAGCAAGCTACTTCATTGGCAAATATGATGATCATTTTCTCGTCCAGACCCAAAATAGCATCGTGCATGGAATTGATGATGGTTTCAATCCGTTTTTTCTCAAAAAGGATACTGGCCAGGTTGCTGTTCTCAAATTCATCCAGCTTGCGGGTCATGGTGTTAAAGGCATGGCCCAGTTCGCCAAATTCATCATCAGACCGGAAATCGATCTGTTGATGATAGTTACGGTTGGATACCTCTTTGATGCGGGCGGTAAGCTCCTTAAGCGGATTAGCTATATAACCCGGGAAATTAACCGCGAAACTAAAGGCTACCAGGAACAAGAACGCCCCGCAAAATGCAACCAGTATAGTGGCGCGGTTGGCTGTACCTTTGGCAATATCATTTTTATGCGAAATGGCCGTCATATTTAGCTGCATAAAGCTGTAAACCAATTGCCTGGCCTGTGCACGTAATGCAGGTAGCTGGGCAGCATCGTTATTTACCAGTTTTATTTTTTCAAAAACGGTGCGCAGCGAAGCAGCTGTTTGACCTTCGCCGGGTTCGGTAATATTATGTTCTTCCAGCACCAGGTTGGTTTCAATAGTTTTTAATTGCGCCGGGCTAAGCGGACCTCCATTAGCATCTACCGCCGACAGGATCTGCTGGCCGTACTGCAATGATTTATAATTATCTTTTAGAATAGCACCCGCATCGGCCGATAAACGGTTGAGGAAATACACCGACAAGCCGCAGCAGATGAATGACAGGACAAACAAAAAACCGATGCCTGTACGTAGTTTATTTTTAATGGTCATGTTATGATAGTATTACAAGGTCAATATCCGTTTTAGACATTTTATTCAACAATTGAGTAAACACCGCCGTTTTCATGATCACCTGGTAAAACTTAAACCTTGGTTTACCAATACAAATGGTGGTGATATCATATTTTTCGGCCGTTTCCCAAATGGCTTTAGCTATTTGGTCGTTTTTTACTTTGAGTACCTCGCCGCCCAACTGTGTAGCCAGTTTCATGTTGTTAATGAGATGGCGCTGTGATGCCAGGTTTATTTTGTCGCTGCTTTCGCGCGAGGTTTGTACATACAGTACATACCATTTGGAACGATAGTATGATGACAGCCTGGCCGTTTTGCGGATAATTATTTTTGCTGATGCATCATTGGTACTGATGCAGGCCAAAAAGAGTTCGGGCCGCAGTTTGATATTTTTGGGTATCTCGATATCAATTTTCCGTTCTACCTGGTGGGCCACCTCGCGCAGGGCCAGTTCACGCAGTTGTAATATCCTTTCGGCCTGGAAAAAATTATTGAGCGCCAGCGGTACTTTCTTTTCATCATATATCTTTCCCTCCTTTAAACGATCAATCAATTCGTCAGCAGTTAAGTCGATATTCACCACTTCATCGGCCATTTGCAACACCTTGTCGGGGATGCGTTCCGTAATGGTTGCCCCGGTAATGCGCTGTACTTCCTCATTCAGGCTTTCCATATGCTGAATGTTTACCGCACTGATCACGTTGATACCCGCGTTCAGGATCTGCATTACATCCTGCCAGCGTTTTTCGTTACTGCTGCCTTCAATATTGGTATGGGCCAGTTCATCAACTATCACCACTTCGGGGCGCAGGCTGATGATGGCTTTCAGATCCATCTCTTCCAGCTCCTTACCTTTATAAAACAACTTTCGGCGGGGTATTACCGGCAAACCTTCCAACTGCGCCACAGTTTCTTTACGACCGTGGGTTTCAACGTAGCCTATTTTAACATCAATGCCATTACGCATCAGGGCCTGGGCCTCCAGCAGCATGCGGTAGGTTTTACCCACACCGGCGCTCATGCCTATGTAAACCTTAAATTTACCCCTCCTCGAACGTTTAATCAGCTCCAGGAAATGCTCAACCGACTGCTCTTTATTTTCTTCGCTCATGAAGCCCTCTCTAAATCTGCCCCAGTAGGGGAGACTTTAAAATTATCGATTTTCTTTATATCCAATTTCCCAATCCCTCCTGAGAAGGAAACTGCACTACCTTTGCTTAAACTTAGCATTTTCATGGCTAATAATTTTTTATAAAACTAATAAAAGGAGATTCCGAAAAATCCCCTTTTATAGTATGAATGTTCGTCAACCAAACTTATAATTAACAATCAAAATCAATTATAAAAAACAATCCATACGTATCATTAAACACGCCCAGATAAGCGAATATATCTTTATTTGTTACTATCAATATAAAGCTCTTTTATTTTATATTCTTTAACACCATTATCATATTCGTCCATATCCCTGTCTGATTTAAATTCGGCCTGAACCAGGTATCTGAATTTATGATTCTTAACAAAAGCTTTTGCAATATTGTCCTGCGTTAAGGGCATTATTTCGCCATCGCCTTTAGTACTAAAGAAATCAGTTTTTACAGGTTTTAAACCTTTACCTTCCTGGCTCAATACGTCACTGCTATATATATAAAAGCCAACAGTATCTATTATTTGGTAACCTTTATTACCCAACAAACGGTAATCATGACTGTTGTTGCGATAGCCATATATTGAATTTTTAGCAAATACCTGCTTTGTACCATCAGTTGTAACTGTAATATTTTTTTGTTGTAAAAAATCATGAATTACGATTTTATTACCTTTACCATTATTAGCGTAGCTTAATTTATGCTGCCGGTAATCGTTAAAAGATAAATACAAGCCATTTGGTTGAATTTGTGCAATTGATGTTTTAACAAACCCCATGATGCCCAGCAACATGATCAGGGTTAATTTAAAATTTTTCATTTTTTTACTATTTATGGTTACTCATATAGCCAATTATTGCAGGATAACCGGTATACTATTGTTTTTATATATGACAGGTTTTAAAAGCGTACAATTAAATCCATAGCCGCAGAGTATTGATCTCTTTTTGTTCCGTTATCGTAAGGAGTGACACCATTGGCATAAGCACGCTCGTACCGTATTTCGGGACGTATGCGTATGTAGTTATTAAAGTGGTGTACAAACCCTATGGTATGATCGGAATAACTTGTTGCAAAACCTGTTCTGTTGCCCTGCGGATCGCTCAGATAACCGTTACGTATAGATATATAATCATGCGTTGACAGTTTGATCTGGAAATAGTTAACTGCACCAACTGCCTGCGCTGCTCCCGGTATAGGACTGCCTGCACCAACATTAGTGTAAAAAGGCTGCGGAGGACCATCAATCACTGTTCCGCCAACTAAGGCATCATGTTGCCACATATAATAAACCTCGGTCATCATGTGCAATGTTTTGTTAAATTTATGTCCCCATGTAGCTACTACCATTTGCAGATCGTCATGGTTGTCTTTGTATTTACCTGCTCCCAGGGCGTTTATACCGCCATAAATAGAATCGTCATTATCGTTTGATACCCATCTGGCCATTAGTAAGCCATTTACACTTGCTGCTTTACTCCATGGGGCAACATCATTACCACCATGTATGCCTACTTCCAGTTGCCAGTGCGAGCCCAGTTTAAAGGTTGCCTGAGCGCCGGTAAATGTATAAGGGTCAACCGTAAACATGAGGGAGTGGGTATACAAATAATTATCAGTAGCCCATTGCGCTTCAATATCAGCCGGAGATATAAATCGCCCTACCTTTACTAATAAGCCATCGGCTACTTTAGGAAAATATAAGAGGCCATAAATTTCGGCCGGGTCAACGCCATATTTATTATTGTGTTTAAGCAACTGATCACTAAAATAGCCCTTGCCTGTAGTGTACCTGTAATCGGTCCCAAATATGGTGGTTGATAAAAATCCATAATCAAAATGATCTGTTTGAACCGTGTTGGGTTGTTTATCAAACTTTAAACCTACCTGATCAAGAAACACCGAATTAGGGATAAGATCATATGAAGTAGGGGCATTTGAATGTTTTGACGAACTAATATCGCCGCCAACATCAACCCACCCATAAATTTTCACTTTACTTTTTGTTATGCCCAAGGCCTTTTGCAAAGGATAATCGGGCGCAGTAGCATCCGCCCCAATTAAAGGAGCACCATCCCAATCCGAAACCGGAAATGGAAGTGAAGAAATTGGGGATGGTAACGAACGTGCCACGGTATCTTTTTTGATTTTTTTAACCTTGATTGTATCCTTTTGTGCGTGTGCATGTAAGGTGATAACCGCCATGGCAACTATCATTAGAACTATTTTTTTCATTACTGTTTATGAATATTTTTTTTGAGATTTATTTTATTTCAAACCCATGGGTATGTACTTACCCCCCTCCGGTTCTTTTAGTTAAAAAAGGAGTCATGGATTAAATTTAATTACTCAATTAATCAATAAGCAGGTTGAATTAAAGGAGCTACGATGATTTCTTATTTTTTCAGCTCTTCTAAAGCTATATTCAGTTTAAGCACATTTACTTTGCTTGGGCCAAACAAGCCAAACAATGGTTTTTCGGTATGCTCATCAACCAGTTTGGTTAATTGATCGGCAGATAAACCACGCACTTTAGCAATACGGGCTACCTGTACCTGCGCACCGGCTGGCGAAATATCAGGATCCAAACCACTGCCCGATGCGGTAACCATTTCGGCAGGGATCTGTGCGCGGGTTACACCGGGGTTATGCTTTAAGAAGTCCTCAATACGTTTTTCAACGTCTTTCAGGTAATCAGGGTTTGACGGACCTTTGTTTGAACCACCTGATCCGGCAGCGTTATAATCAACTGCCGATGGACGGCCCCAGAAGTATTCGTCCTTAGTAAATTTCTGGCCTTCCAGTGCGTAGCCTACTACACGGCCTTTATAAGTTAAAGTTTCGCCATCACCATGGCCTGGAGTTAATTTACCTACACCGGCAATGGCCAGTGGATATATGCCTGCTGTTATCACGATCAAAATGAGCGTTAACTTTAATGAGGGCAACAAATATGTTTTCATGATTTGAGATTTGAGACATGAGATTTGAGATTTGAGACTTCAACTCTATGTTTTTTGGAGAAGCCTTTAGCTCAATACTCATATCTGGTTAAAGATTTGAATTTATATTTGAGATTCTGAATATGAGATATGGAGTTTTTTGTCTCACATCTCATATCTCAAATCTCATATCTGTTTATAAAAATACGCCTACTGCCAGGTCAATCAGTTTAATACCTATAAATGGTATCAGTACACCGCCTAAACCGTATATCAGCAGGTTACGGCGCAACAGCGCGCTTGCACCTATTGGTTTATATTCCACACCTCTTAATGCCAGTGGTATTAACATTGGTATAATGATGGCGTTAAATATTACCGCAGATAATATGGCCGATTCCGGGCTGTGCAGGTCCATGATGTTCAGGGCTTTTAGTGATGGTATAGATACCATGAACAGGGCAGGCACAATGGCAAAATATTTGGCCACGTCATTAGCTATACTAAAAGTGGTTAGCGTACCGCGGGTCATCAATAACTGTTTACCTATCTCCACAATCTCAATCAGCTTGGTTGGGTCGTTATCCAGATCCACCATGTTACCGGCTTCCTTAGCAGCCTGGGTTCCACTGTTCATAGCCACGCCTACGTCGGCTTGTGCCAGGGCCGGAGCATCGTTTGTACCGTCGCCCATCATAGCTACCAGTTTGCCACCTTGCTGCTCTTTTTTAATGTAGTTCATTTTATCCTCGGGCTTGGCCTCGGCAATAAAATCATCCACACCGGCCTTCTCGGCTATAAATTTGGCGGTAAGCGGGTTATCACCAGTTACCATTACGGTTTTAACACCCATTTTACGCAGGCGTTCAAAACGTTCGGCAATACCGGGTTTAATGATATCCTGCAGCTCGATAACCCCCATGATCTGTTCGTTTTGTGATACCACTAATGGGGTACCGCCGTTTGAAGAGATCTTTTTAACATTATCTTCTACCTCGGTTGGGAACGGGTGACCGGCCTTTAGGGCTATGTTACGGATAGAATCAAACGCGCCTTTGCGGATCCGCAAACCTTCTGGAGTATCTAAACCGCTGGAGCGGGTTTCGGCAGTAAATTTGATAAATACTGAATCCTGGGGAGCAGCCACCTTAGGCATGGTTTTGTCCTCATGGGCCAGTTCAACAATTGATTTACCTTCGGGAGTTTCATCAGCCAATGAGCTTAGTACGCAGGCAGCAACAAAGTTTTCACGAGTGATACCTGTGGCCGGATAAAAGTTGGTGGCTTTACGGTTACCTATGGTGATGGTACCTGTTTTATCCAGTAGCAAAGTATCCAGGTCACCGGCAGTTTCTACTGCTTTACCAGATTTGGTGATCACATTGGCACGTAAAGCCCTGTCCATCCCTGCAATACCGATGGCTGATAACAGACCGCCGATAGTGGTAGGGATTAAACATACAAACAGGGAAATAAAAGCAGCTATAGTTATAGGGGTATTTGCATAATCTCCAAATGGTTTCAGGGTAACACACACAATCACGAAGATGAGTGTAAAGCCTGATAACAAAATAGTTAAAGCGATTTCATTGGGTGTTTTCTGACGCGATGCACCTTCAACCAAAGCAATCATTTTATCCAGGAAGCTTTCACCGGGCTGGGTGGTCACCATTACCTTGATCTTGTCTGACAATACTTTGGTACCACCGGTAACAGATGATTTATCACCACCTGATTCGCGGATCACCGGAGCTGATTCTCCCGTAATCGCCGATTCATCAATGGTAGCGATACCTTCAATGATCTCGCCATCGGTAGGGATGTTATCACCTGTTTCGCAGATAAACACATCGCCTTTTTTAAGTTGGGATGACATCACCATTTGCTCCTTGCCGTTAACCAGCAGGCGGGCAGGTGTTTCCTCACGGGTTTTGCGCAGGCTTTCGGCTTGTGCTTTACCACGTGCTTCGGCAATAGCTTCGGCAAAGTTGGCAAACAGTACGGTTAAAAATAAAACGATGAATACGGTAAAGTTGTAGGCAAAACTACCCTGACCCTTATTGGCAAAAGAGTAAATGCTTACGATGAGCATTACCGCCGTGCCGATCTCTACAGTGAACATCACCGGGTTACGGAACAGGATGCGTGGGTTTAGTTTGATGAATGATTGCTTAAAAGCTTCTTTCATCTGATCGCCCTGGAATAATGTATTTTGATTTGAGTTCATAACTTATATTTTTAGGTCAGCCCCACCCAAACCCTCCCCGGAAGGGAGGGCTTTAAAAGTCTCCCCTTCCGGGGAGGGTTTGGGTGGGGGCTGTCTGTTTATTTTAATGAAAAGTGTTCGGCAATTGGACCTAATGCCAGTGCAGGGAAGAATGACAGGGCAGCAATGATCATGATTACCGCGAAGATCATTATCCCAAAGGTTGAGGTATCACTTTTTAATGTACCGGCTGATGCAGGGATGAATTTTTTATTGGCCAGTAAACCGGCAATAGCCAGCGGACCAATAATAGGCAGGAACCTGCCCAGTACCATCACAATACCTGTAGTAACGTTCCAGAAAATGTTACCATCGCCCAAACCTTCAAAGCCCGAACCATTGTTAGCTGCTGATGAAGTGTACTCATACAGCATTTCAGCAAACCCATGGTTACCCGGGTTGTTTAACCAGGCAGATGGTTTAACGGCCCAATCGGCACCCGGCATGTGTACAATTACATAGGATGATATAGCAGCGCCAACCAGGATAATAAAAGGATGAAGCAAAGCAATGATGGATGCGATCTTCATTTCGCGGGCCTCTATCTTGCGCCCAAAAAATTCCGGTGTTCGCCCTACCATCAATCCAGATATAAATACTGCGATGATGATAAAGATGTAGAAGTTGAGGATACCTACCCCGCAACCACCATAAAAGCAGTTCACCATCATACCCATTAGCATCATGGTACCAGACATAGGCATGGCGCTGTCATGCATGGAGTTTACCGAACCTGTAGATATAATGGTGGTCATAACGCTCCAGTATGCTGAGTTAGCCGGGCCAAACCTTACTTCCTTACCTTCCATAGCTCCGGTTGTTTGACTGACACCCATATGGGCTATAGCCGGGTTTCCATTCAATTCGGCATTTATGGTCGGGATCATGAATAGCAGCATCCCTATGGTCATCACTCCGAATATCACATAGGAGAATTTTTTCTTGTTCAAATAAAAACCTAAAGCAAATACCAAGGCTATAGGTATTAAACATTGTGCTACCAATTCGGTAGTGTTAGTTAAATAGTTAGGGTTTTCGATAGGATGGGCAGAGTTGGCTCCAAACCAGCCGCCACCGTTTGTACCTAAGTGTTTGATAGCAACCAGGGCAGCAACAGGTCCGCGGGATACGTGAACGGTATCGCCCTGCATACTAATAAAGGTGTCTTTACCTGCATAGCTGGTGGTCATGCCATTAAAGGCAAATATTACAGCTATTACAAAGGAAATCGGTAATAATATACGGGTGATTGATTTTACAAAGTAATCCCAAAAGTTCCCTAATTTATCAGTTATCTTATCTTTCATGGCCCTGAAAACCACAATCAGCGCGGCAATACCGGTGGCTGCGGATACAAAGTGCAGGAACATGAATACAAAATGCTGTGTAAAATAAGTAGCGCCGCTTTCGCCCGAGTAGTGCTGCAGGTTACAGTTGACCAAAAAGCTGATAGCGGTATTAAAAGCAGTATCTGGCGACTGGCCAGGGTTTGCATCCGGATTTAACGGTAAGTGCCCTTGTGCCATTAAACAAACAAAAGCATATATCAGCCATACACTATTAATAGTAAGCAGGGCGAATAAATGCTGTTTCCAGCTCATTTCTTTTTTGGTATCGATACCACTGAAACGGAAAATGAAACGTTCCAACGGGGCCATAAAATCCAGCCAGTTTTTTTCGCCTTTAAAAACACGGGCGATGTGCCGGCCCAAGGGTATAGCCAGCGCGAGTGTGAGTAGGTAGGTAAATATTACACCTGAAATTTCAGTGTTCATGGTTTAAATAATTAAAATTTTTCGGGTTTAAGCAGCACGTACACCATGTATACAAACACGGCTATGGCCACAATGAATAATGCGATCATGGTGATTAGATTTTTTCGAAGTAATTAACTGATTTAAAAAAGATCCAGAAGATGGCTGCAAAGACCGCCACGTAAATAATAACTTGTAAAACATCCATAGTATTAAATATTTTAAGAGTCCTTTACCAAGCAAATGCCAATAAATACAATATAGTATTAAATAGCTATAAAACAGCCATTTACTTAGTTCATTAAAATTACCGGGAGGTTTATGATCAAAATAAAGCTATCAAAATGATAGGCTTAAATATCAAAGTGGGAGTTGGATTGGACCTCAGCCAACCCTCTCCAAAGACGAGGGCTTTAGAATGTCCTTTTAAAAGTCTCCCCCTTTGGGGGAGATTATTACATGAGGGCTTCGCCGTTTAGAGGGGTGCTCCAAGCCCCAATTATTTTGACATTTCAAGAAGATTTCTTCTGCCCAAATAGCCATATATTGGCACAGATAACAAAAAAATGAGAGACATTCCAGTTCATCAGCTCAGGGAACGGGCCTCCACAGGCCTCGAAATCAGGCGTTTTGTTGCCGGGGATATACCCGACGATGATGCTGATACCCTGGGTGCGCACCGGGATGATCATTATATCTTTTTTGTTATTGAAGAAGGCACAGCATCGCTCATGATCGATTTTCAGGAGTTAAGGTTCGGCGCTTCTTCCTTATATTATATACTGCCAGGACAAGTACACCACCGTATTCGCAATGAGGTAGGTTACGGTTGGTTTATAGCTATCGACGCCCTGTTGATAGCCCCTGATTACCGCAATGTTTTTGAAAGCCAACTGGTGCTGCAACAGCCCTTTGCATTAGATGCCATAAAAATGCGTCAATGTACCGATCTGTTGTGCCTGATGCGGGAAAAATACCAGGAAGATAATCCCGGCCCCTTTTACTTACAGGTGGTACACTCACTGGTGCAATCATTTGTGGGGATAGCAGCCTGTTGTTTCAGTGGGTTTGATAATCTGCAGTTTGCCTTGTCGCGACCGGTTCAATTAGCGCAGGAATTTAAAAAACTGCTGATCAACAATATCAGGCAGGTTAAAAGCCCTTCTGCTTACGCTTCTATGCTTAATGTTTCGGAAACTTATTTGAATGAAGCTTTAAAAAAAGTAACCGGTCTTTCAGTAAGCTATTGGATACAACAGGAGGTGTTGCTTGAAGCTAAACGCTTACTGTACTATAGCGAAATGAACGTAAAAGAAATTGCCCACGCTCTTGGTTACACCGATCACACTTACTTTTCACGACTGTTTAAAAAAGTAGAGGGCACCACTCCTCTTTTATTCCGGACACATTACCGTAAATAATCCAATCATTACCTCAAGATGGTCATTGACTTGGGGGCAAATACGCGGTTTCTTTGTATAACTAAAAGAACTACCCATGGAAACATCCTCTTTTCAAAAAATCAGAAGAAAAGCCGGAAAGCTGTTTGAACACAGATTACAATCTGGCCGGGTGCTTGAAGTGCGGCATTGGGAGCCATCAACTTTGATTGAGATCGACCTGCACCTTCCTTTTGCCGACATAGCACAATGGAACGAAATACCATATATAAAATTCAGGGTCGACGATTTTACCTTCCGCGATTATACCCCATCGGGCTGGGATGCGGAAACCAGTACCTGTACCATTTATGTTGATGCGGCACACAATGGGCCGGGCAGCAGATGGGCTCAGCAACTCCAACAAAACGACATAGTGAGCTATCTTAAAATAGGCTCAACCAACCATAGTCCCGTACCCACCTCGGCAGTTGTTGCCCTTGGCGACGAGAGCAGCATGGGCCACTTGCTGGCCCTGCAAAAAATGGTATTGCCCCACACCCGTTTTTCGGGTGGCCTGGTGATTGGCAACGAGCATCACCGCAGGCTTTTTCATGAATACTTTTGGTCGCCCTTGCAACCAGTGGCACGCAAAGATATTTTTGGCCATCACAGCCTTATTGAGTGGGTACTTGAACAGCAATACAGTCTCGAAAACACAGTATTTTACCTGGCCGGTAATAACACCATGGTAGCGCAACTGCGTAAACTGCTCAAAAACCAGGGTTATCCGTCGGGGCAAATTAAAGTGCAGGGTTTTTGGTCGTAGCTTGTTTTACCTTATGATAGGTAATATAAGAAACAGCCAGGAACACCAGGAAAATAACCGGCATTACGCGATAATTCACAGGATCGCCGGATGCGCTGTGGGCTATAAAAGCCGAGATAAAAGTAAACGTAAAACCCGCGTAAACCCACTCCTTGATCAATGACTTTAGGGGGATCAACAACAAAGCCGCACCGGCCAATTTAGCCAGGGCCAGTTCCACCCTGAAATAGCCCGGGTAGCCAAGATGATTAAAAGCCTGTAACATGGCTGCCTGTGTTAAGTAGGCATAGGCCGAGTAGGTCATCATTAAGGCTACTATGGTTGTGGTTGCCCAGTAAGTAATTTTAATTGCTTTCATTTTCTTTTTTCAGCAAACTTAGCTACCTTTACTATTAAAAAGATACTACTATACCAAAGGATAGTGGTATCTTTTTAGATAGCGCTTATTATTTATGGAAGGTCAATTTAAAAAAAGAGATCATGGTTCAGAAGCCTGTAAGGCTGCCGGAGGCGCGGTTAGGGATGCCCTTTATGTACTCAACGGAAAATGGAAATTGCCGCTTATCGCCACCCTCTCTGACGGGCCCCTGCGTTTTAATGATATTCAAAGAGCGTTGGGTGACATTACCCCCAAGATATTATCAAAAGAGTTAAAAGAACTGGAGTTGAACGAGTTTGTGAAGCGGAATGTTTTTTCAACCACGCCGGTTACCGTCACTTATGAACTTACCTCCTATAGTCAGACATTAGAACCGGTATTAGAAGAATTGAAAAAATGGGGAACGCAACACCGTGAGCGAATAATTGCTAATCGTCGCCAATCTGCAGATGTAGAATTAACAACTCAGGAATAATAAATTATGGCCGGCCTATCTCACTTGTAAAACCCGGTTTATATACACGCCAATGGAATCATTGATCAGTACCATTAAACAACTGATATCCTTCTCTGCCGAAGAAGAAACTATTATTAAAAACCTGTTTACCGAGTTAAACCTCAAACCCGGCGAATACCTGCTTAGGGATGGACAAGTGTGTAAGCATGTGGCTTTTATTAATAAAGGTCTCGTTCGGTATTTTATTAATAACGATGGCGACGAACGAACCATGTTTTTTAACAAGGAAGGCGAGTTTGTTTGTAATTACATCAGCTTTTTACCGCAGGTACCATCCGACAAAAATATCCAGGCACTGGAAGCAACACGGCTATATGTGATCAGCTATGAAAAGCTACAGCGTTTTTACAGGGAGGTGGCCGAAGGCGAGAAATTTGGCAGGGTGGCTATTGAACAGGTCTTTTTATCGGCCATACAACAGTTAGATTCCTTGTATACCGATCCTCCCGAGGTGCGGTATCAGCAGTTCCTGAATCATTACCCCGATCTTACTCAAAGGATTCCGCAATACCATATTGCTTCCTATGTGGGTATCAAACCACAGTCATTATCACGCATCCGTAAACGAATTTTCAGTTAATCATTTGTGGACCAAACTTATCTGCATTACTTAACGATTAACACTTAATTAAATATGTACTTTCATATAAAGTTATGAAAGTACATATCATATAGCTACATATCAGAATTATCAGTTAAATTAAACTTCTTAATCGATTAAGTTTAAATCTTTATGGCAACTTTTGTAACAAATAGTTTACCTTTAGCCGCCGATTAAGATTTAATAATAACAAAACACCTAAAGATTAACCATTTTATAATACAAAAATTTGGAAATGAATTTAATGTACGTATGTTTGTACATATAATATAACCAATTTCACACTGCGTATTTTGTCTGTTCAAAATACCTTTAATCATATTACATCCTTTAACTATCCCTGCATGAAGATACGTTTACTAGGTGTGCTTATATTCCTGTGTCTATTTTATCTGAGCGCAAACGCGCAGGTAAAAGATAAGTCTGCTTTGGCCGGTTCTATACTGGCAGATAGCCGTTTGGATACCATACAGGCACGGGGCTTAAAATTGCTTTCCGGTTTCTCCGCAGGCACTTCCTATAACGAAGTATGGATCAGGGATTTTAACACTTTTATCAAAGGATCCTTAAAAGTACACCCCAAAGAAAAGGTAAAAGAAATGCTCCTGATGTTTTTTAAAATTCAGGGCGATGACGGCAATATTGTTGACGGTGTGGTTGATAGTGCCAGAGCGGGTGTAGGTTACCAATACCGCTACTCCAAGTTATTACCAGGTTGGGCGGCCCATAAAAACACCGTCGAAACCGACCAGGAATCATCCCTTATTCAGGCTGTAAAAAAATACATAGATGTAACCGGCGACAGGTCAATACTTTTTGAAGTAATAGGTGCTAAAACGGTTCTGCAAAGAATAGAGGATGCCTTTGCTTATATCCAAAAAGACAGATGGTCGGCCAAATACGGTTTGGTAACAGGTGCCACCACCATTGACTGGGGCGATGTACAACCCGAAACCGGCTGGGGTGTAGCCATCAATGATAAAACCAAATGGGCCATTGATATTTATGATAATGCCATGTATGTAATTGCCATCCATGACTTTATGGCCATGAAGCCGCAGGATTATCAAACCAAACAAAACTGGACAACCATAGCCAATACCATCAAAACAAATGTTCGTAAACACCTGTGGATGACTTCGGCTCAGAAATACCGCCCGCATATTTATATGAACGGCAGCCCATTCTCCAAAGATTTTAATGAAGACGAAATCCTGTATAGCGGTGGATCTATCTGCGCCATACTGGCCGGGTTTAATACTCCCGCCGAGGTTAAAGAAATAAACAAACAGTTACTGGCCGCTGCAGCCAAAGATAAGTATGCCACTATTGGTAAAACGGTTTATCCAGCCTACCCGGCAGCACAGTTCCCCAATATGCACCCTTACATTTATCAAAACGCCGGCGACTGGACCTGGTTTGGCGGACGCATGATAGCTGCCCTGATTGCAAACGGTCAGGCAAAAGAAGCATATCAAGAATTAATACCAATGGTTGACAGGGCCATTGCGCACAAAGGCTTTTATGAATGGTACGATGTACAAACCGGCGCCCCAAAAGGCTCTGGCGATTTCAGGGGCGAAGCCGGTGTTTTGTTTGATGCCATCACAGTTTTAAAACAATGGGCTATTAAAAATAAATAAACTATTGATTAGCGTACAACTTTAGAAACCACTTAGTAATAAATTTTCATGAAAAAAAATAATACCGTTAAGGTAGCGTGGATTGCTTTGCCCTTTTTTAAGGGTACCCCTCCCGCGTATCACCAGCCCCCTTAGTCATCAGCCGTCTTTTAATATCCGATGGGATATTCCCCTAAAGAATCCATTCTTAAATTATTAATTAACGTTATGAAGAAAAGCCTTATTTACTCGATCCTGTTCACCCTGCTTTCCCTGCAGGCCATGGCACAGATAAAAATTAGCGGAAAGGTTACCAGTGCGCAAGACAACTCGCCTTTACCTGCTGTAAGCATAAAAATAAAGGGAACATCAAGTGGTACCGTGACCGATGCAAACGGAAACTACAACATCTCCTTACCAAATGCTAATGCCGTTTTAATATTCTCCTATACTGGTTTTGCAACCCAGGAAGTAGGCGCCGATGGCAGAAGTACTATTAATGTTCAATTAAAAGAAACCGCCAGCAACCTGAATGAGGTAGTGGTTATTGGTTATGGTACAGCAAAAAAATCTGACCTTACCGGTGCTGTAACTACTATCAAAGCCGAGCAGTTGCTTGACAAACCCGTACCTAACTTAACCCAGGCTTTACAGGGTAAAGTTGCCGGTGTTGATGTAAGCGTTAACAGCAACGCACCAGGCGCGGGCGCAAAAGTGCGCATCAGAGGTATCGGTTCCATCAACTCCAATATCGATCCGGTTTATGTGGTAGACGGTGTTGTAGGTGTTGACCCCAACTCTATTAACCCTAATGATATCGCTTCTATCGAAGTTTTAAAAGATGCATCATCAACAGCCATTTATGGTGTGCGTGGTGCTAATGGTATTATCATGGTAACCACCAAACGTGGTAAAAAAGGCCCTGCAACCATTAGCTACGATGCTAACACAAACATCAGCGAACTTTATCGTCATGTACCCACACTTAATTCTAAAGAATTTATAGACATTTACAACCAATCATTTGCCAATGGGGCAAAATTTGATCCTACCGGCGCGGTACAAACACCAGCAAAAGCGCTTAACTATCAAAATTTCCCATTACTGTTTAATCCGGATAACACCCCTAAATATGATACCAACTGGGAAAAAGAAACTTACAAACCTTCTTTTTCACAAAGCCACCAATTAAACATTCAGGGTGGTAGCGAAAAATCAGTTTACAGCTTATCATTAGGGTACCTTAATCAACATGGTTTAACTCCTACGTCGGCCTTTAAACGCTATTCCATTAAAATGACTATGGATAACGATGTTAAAGACTGGTTAAAAATAGGTGGTAGTATTAACCTGATCAGCAGCCGCCAGCGTTTGGTAACTGATGGCAACGGTAGTTTGAACGTACCCCGCGCGGTTACCGAAGAAGTACCTCTGGTACCTATCAAATATCCTAACGGAGTTTATGCCGGTAACTTTGATATAGCCGGTCTTGAAGGTGCGCCAAACCCTATCCAAATTGCTAATGAGCGTTATACGCTTAATAATAACATGCAAATGTTGGGTAACGTATACTTCCAGTTCAAGATATCAAAAGAGCTTGATTTTAAAACTGATTTTGGTTATAACCTGAGCTCACAAAAAAACAATTTCTACTCGTCATTAGCCCTGCAGCATTTATCTGCCGACCAGGGTGGTGTAGCAAATATCAACGCTTATCAAAACTATTTCTGGCAAACAGAAAACTACCTTACCTGGAACAAAAAGATCAATGACCACCAAAGGTTTACAGCTTTAGCGGGTATATCTTTTAACAGAAACGGGTACGAAAGGGTAAGATCAGAAACACAAAACTTTATTGATGATTTTTTCCAATATCATTATCAGCAAGCCGGTTCTGTAAAAAGCGCCAATGAATCACAGGATGAGAGTAATTCATTAAACTCCTACTACGGCCGTATCAGCTACAACATTGATGAAAAATACCTGTTCACCGCAACAGGCCGTTATGACGGTTCATCCAGGTTCAGCGAAAAAAATAAATTCTCTTTCTTCCCTTCAGTTGGTGCGGCATGGCGCGTATCTCAGGAAGATTTCCTGAAAAACAGCAAATCTGTATCTAACTTAAAGGTGAGGGCCAGTTACGGTATAACCGGTAACCAGGAAATTGGTAACTATCGTTCACTTGCACAATACGGAACAGGTCAAACTGTTTTGAACGGCGCTGCGCAGATATCTTTATTGCCTGCCTATTTGGGTAACCCCGATTTGAAATGGGAAAGAACCAAAATGCTGGATGGTGGTGTTGAACTGGGATTATTTGGCGACAGGGTAAACCTGAATGCTGATTTCTACATCAAAAACACCAGCGACCTGTTGTTGCAAACACCTATTCCATGGTCTGCAGGTTTTACCACGGCAAACGTTTACAAAAACGTTGGTTCGGTTAGAAACACCGGTATTGAGCTTGCTCTGAGCACTGTGAACGTTAGAACCTCTGATTTTGAATGGACAACCAATTTCATATTTGCATCCAACAAAAACAAAGTAACCAAATTGAATGATGGTGGTGCCGATATATTCCCTGGCCCCAACTTCCTGGGTCAAAACTATGTGATCCGTGTTGGTCAGCCATTGGGTTCTTTCTACGGTATGACCCGTGTGGGTACTTACAGTGATTCGCCTGCTGATATTGCCGAAGCCGCCAAACATGGTTTAAAAGCCGGCGACAGAAAATATCTCTATAATGCCGATGGCAGCAACCAATACAGCATCATTGGTCGCGCTTATCCAAAATGGACAGGTACTTTCAGCAGTAGTTTCAAATACAAACATTGGGATTTCTCCTTCGATATCCGCTTTGTTGAAGGTGTAAATACTGCCGCTAACTTCAAACACTCGTCTGAAGACAGGCAAACCATATCAAACAGCTTAAAAACTGTATTAAACGGATGGACCCCAAACAACCAAAACACCTCTATATCACAAGTGCGTAACTACAAATATGCACAGGATTCGCACTTTGATACCTGGTGGGTAGAAGATGGTTCATTTATTCGCGGCCAAAACTTCATATTGGGTTATACCTTCCCAACTGCTATGCTGCAACGCGTACACATGAGCCGTTTACGTATCTATGCAAGCGTTCAAAACCTGTTCGTGATCACCAAATACACCGGTTACGACCCTGAGGTTGATACGTTTAACAGCAGCTATGGTTCAAATCCTGCATTTTCACAAAATATAGATTTCTTCGCTAACCCACGTCCACGTATCTGGAACCTTGGCTTACAGGTAGGATTCTAAAAATTGGCGATATGATCAAAACAGATAGAATAATAGCTTGAAGGATATAATAGAAACCATCTAATAAATCGCATTAAAATGAAAACATTAAAAAATATATTAATCGTATCGTGCATGTTGCTTTCATGCTCATGCAAAAAGTTCCTGGAAGAAAAGCCTACCTCTTTTTTAGGCCCCAATTCTGATCTTTCAAGCTCTAAAGTAGCCCGGGCCTTTGCTAACGCGGGTTATCAAAACCTTGGTGGTTTACTTGCTGGCCAATCTGGCTCATACGGTGGTAATACCTGGAACCTGATGGAGTTTATGACAGGCAAAGCCAATAGTGATCTGGGGCAAACCGGGTTTGTAAATTTTCAAACACTTACTTATAGCAACACTTCCTTTTATTTTGACACCTGGTGGCAACAAATGTACCTGGGTATTGGAGCAACTAACCTGGCCATACAAAGGATACCAACCATTAATGCCTCCGATTTAAGTGATGCATCTAAAACCAATATGTTAGCCGAAGCTCATACGCTGCGGGCCTTATATTATTTTTTCCTGGTACGTATGTATGGCGCTGTGCCTAAAATAACTGAACCGGCCAAGGATCTGAACTTACAGGTTGCACGTGTACCGGCAAAGCAAATTTATGATGAGATCATTATCCCCGATTTGCTTTTAGCAGAAAAATCAACACTACCCTGGAAAGATGTTACCGGTAAAGTATCTATGGCTGCGGTAAAGTCATTATTGGCCGATGTTTATTTAACCTATGCAGGTGCTGCCATTAATGGAGGGGCCGCCAACTATGCCGAATCGGCAAAACGCTCATTAGATGTAATTCAGAATGGTGGATATACCCTGTTCCCGAATTATACTGATATGATACTTCCGGCTAACAAAAATAATGGTGAGTTTATTTTCCAGATACAGTACGCGGCCTCGGTTCCTACAACCAACCCACTTACCCCACTTACCATTCCTAACTTTTCAGGCATATCTTCCTATTCTGATGAATATGGATCGGTTTGGCCTACAGATCAGTTCATTGCTTCATTCCCGGCAGGTGATAAACGTGTAGCAGAAAAACAATTCTTTTACACCAGTTATCCTGCCATTAAAGCACCGAACGCGCCAGTTGTGTTTAAAAATCATTACATTTATAAATGGTTTGATGTAAACGCGGTTACCAGTACAACCAAGTCAGACTTGAACTATACCATTTATCGTTTGGCCGATGTGATGCTCATGTATGCCGAAGCTTCAAACCGTGCCGAAGGGGCGCCAAATGGCAATGCCATTCAGTATGTAAATCAGATCCGTGCAAGGGCTACGCTGGCTCCGATTGGCGCTTTAAGCCAAACCTCATTTGAGCAGGAAGTATGGCTGCAACGTTATTTTGAGCTTTGCTTTGAAAACAAAATGTGGTTTGATATGGTGCGCACCCGCAAAATACATAACGATGTTACTGGTAACTGGGATAATTTTGTAGGTCATAAAACAGTATTCAATGCAACTTATTCCGAAAAACAACTATTGTTCCCTTTACCAAAACAGGAAACAGATGTTAATCCCAAATTATTGCCTAATAACCCAGGCTTTTAATTAGTATTATACAAATAAAAACAGAACAGCCCCGGTTTTTACCCGGGGCTGTTTTTTTTATGACAGGTTAAGATAGGTTATTCGCTTTTGAGACTTTTGATGGGGTTGGCAATGGCCGCCTTGATAGATTGAAAGCTTACCGTTAACAGGGCAATACTTATGGCAACTATACCTGCAAATACAAATACTTCCCAGCCAATAGGAATGCGATAAGTAAAATCCTGTAACCACTTGGTCATGGCCCACCAGGCTATAGGCGACGCTATGACAATGGCAATAAACACCAGTTTTATAAAATTGAGGGATAACAACGTGGTGATGTTGCCGATACTTGCGCCCAGCACCTTACGGATGCCTATCTCTTTGCTCCGTTGCTCGGCCATATAGGCAGCCAGGGCAAACAGGCCCAGGCAGGCTATTATAATAGCCAGTATGGCAAAACTGGTAAATATGCGCCCCATGCGCTGTACATCAGCATACATGCTGGCAAAACGTTCATCCATGAAAGTGTAACGTATAGGCTGGTTTGGTGAAAAGCTTTTCCAGGTTCTGGTGATCTCGGCCAGCGTATTTTTCATATCGCCGGTTTTTACTTTTACCGATACGATGGAGTTGCTGTTACTTAGATGCAATACCAAAGGCTCTATCCCATCGCGCAACGATTCAAAATTAAAATCCTGTACTACACCAATCACCAACATCGGATCTCCGCCATTGCTGATCCTTTTACCTACCGGATTTTTAAGGTTAAGTCTTTTAGCCAAGGTTTGATTAATGATAACTGCCTGCGAATCAGTTTTCATTGCTGGATTAAAATTGCGGCCGGCAACCAGTTTCATCCCAAAAGTTTTGATATAGTCGGCATCTATATCCCAAAACTGACCGCCGACTGAAGTTTCTGTCTTAACTTTTCCCTCATTGTAAAATGGGTTTCCATTTCGCTTGGTACCAGCTACCGGTAAAAAATCACTTATGGATACACTTTTTACTGCCGGCAGCTTTAACAATTCTTCTTTAAAATTCTTTACCTCATTATCCAGGGTATTGGTGCCTTGTATCATCACCACCTGGTCTTT
This sequence comes from Mucilaginibacter lappiensis, assembly GCF_900155965.1. Lineage (GTDB taxonomy): Bacteria > Bacteroidota > Bacteroidia > Sphingobacteriales > Sphingobacteriaceae > Mucilaginibacter > Mucilaginibacter lappiensis. The sequence goes on along the minus strand of NZ_FTMG01000016.1, from coordinate 132,790 downwards.
CTCAAACCCCACTTTTTTATTGAGGATGAATTGCATCTGGTTGTAAATAATAAACGTGCTGATGATTAAAATAATGGATGTGGTGAACTGAAAAACCACTAAGCCATTACGCAGTCCTGAACTTTTGCTGCCAGAACTCAGCTTGCCCTTCAATACTTCGGCAGGTTTAAAGCCCGAAAGATAGAAGGCCGGATAAATCCCTGCAACTACCCCAATAATAACAGCCGATACCAACACTGTTGGCAACAACCACCATTGTTGCCAGGGGATAGTTAATGATTTGGAGGCAAGCATATTAAAATAAGGCAGCAGTATAACCGCCAGGATTAAACCCAGGGCGAAAGAAAAAAAGCTATACAGTAATGATTCGGTTAAAAATTGCTGGATTAAGCCACTGCGTTGCGAGCCTACCACTTTGCGTAAACCTACTTCTTTAGCACGGTTAGCCGATTTGGCGGTGGAAAGATTGATAAAATTGATACAGGCTATAAGCAGTATAAAGCCGGCAACAGCACCAAACAACCAAATGAAACGGATATCGCCATGCGACATGCCATCATGAATATCATATGACCGGAGATTGATATCTTCAACATTCTGGACGCGCATGGTTAATGCATTTTTAATTTTTGAGGCATTTTTATCCCCGCTTTTGATCATATCAGGGATATAATAATTGTTAATTATCCCATCGGTTACCTTTTTGTTAAACTGGGCCATATTAGTCCCCGGTTTTAGTGCAACATAAATACGGTAATTACTTGCTTGCCAGGTAGTCTGCTCGCCATTCCAAAATTCCACACCGGCAAGCGTTAGGAAAAAATTATATTCATGCAGGTGTGATGTGGTTGGGATATCCTGCATCACGGCGCCAATTTTGTAGGGCTTGCTTTTGTTATTATTAAGGTACATCACCTTACCAACAGGGTTTTGACCCGGAAAATATTTATCGGCCTTACTTTTTGATATCACCATGGTTAAAGGCTCAGCAAGCGCATGCGCCCTATCGCCATAAATCATGGGCAACTTTAATATATCAAGAAGCGACTGATCTGCATACACAAAACCCTCCTCATGTGTATTTTCGGGCGCATCGCTCCGTTTCAACTCATTGCTGCCTGCACCCCAAAAAAGTGAATTGGGCATTAAGCGACCAAACTTTTCCACCTCCGGAAAATCAGCTTTCATTGTTCTGCCCATTACAGCCGGCCAATCAACTCCTTTTTCATGGATGTTGTCCATATTGTATATCCCTACAATCCTGTAAATACTGTCGGCATCGGGGTAGCTTTTGTCAAAGCTTAATTCTTCTCGTATATATAAAGCAATAAGTAAGCAGGCAGCAATACTCAGCGCAAAGCCTCCAACTTTGATGGCCGCATACATTTTTTGTTTGAGCAACTGCCTTACTGCAATTTTTAAATAATTCTTTATCATGGTGATATGGCTTACGAAGTGATTAATTGGATTGCTTAGTGCTTTTTTTTTAAAGCCCGGTTCAAAATTACCGGCCTTTGTTTCTTGAGAAAGGTTAGTTAACGGCAATTTCGTTTCTGCTTCTTTGATACGATTAAGTATTTTTTTAAAAAGAAAATAGCTGTGTCCCTCCTGTGTCTGTTCCGTTTGGGGTTGCCACCATTTGAGCATCAAGTTTACGCTATCATCAATATCCGGATTTTCACTAAGCAGTATAGCTAACTCCTGCAGCTCCTGTTCAGATGCTTCATGGGTTAGCTTTTTTATCACCAGGTTCCAGATGCGATCTTCTGTATTCATTTGGATAACAGCTTAATTAATTAGGTAGAGCTTGTTCTATAATAAAATATATGCCAATATCGTAACAAATTGTTTTACAGACAATTAACAACAATCGATATCAATTAATCTGTTCGGATTCGTACAGGCCGTTCGCTTTTGAATCATTTACGCTATTCATTTCGCATACACACATCTATATGACCCACTTTTAAACAGTTAGGTTACAATTAAAATATTTTACCAAATATAGTACTATGTATTGTATAGTACCATGTTTTGTATATATTTGTTTCAATTTTAACCTTAGCTACTATCATGAACATCAAAATGTTACTATACACCGGCATTATTATCCCCATAGTTTTTTGGGCATCAACTATACTATGCGGTTTTATACATGGAAATTATAATCATCTGAGCGGCACCATCAGCGAGCTTGGCGCTACCGGCACCCCGTCTGAACCTTTAATGGCTACCTTAACTATGTTTAGCGCCATTTTAAGTATGTTTTTTATAATGGGTGTATACGGCGCCTGTAAACAATTAGACCTTAACCTAATCCCGGTATTTACGCTGCCCGCATTTACTTTTATGATGGGTTGGGCAGCCATGTTTCATGCAGGAGATCATCTACATTCGGCTTCGGGTCCGGCTTTTTTACTGTTCTATGTAGGTACACTACTAGTTGCCGTTTTATGGCGGGGCAGACGGGAGCTGGTATCTGTGAGGGTAACATCCGTAATAAGCCTGGCGCTGATGCTGCTGATATTTTTACGCTTTATACCTGCTATTCAAAATACATACCCGGGCCTTATTCAACGATTTGTGCATTTGGGCTGGTCGGTTTGGTTCATAGGGCTAAGCATCGGACTCATCAGGCTAGTGTCGTTACAGGAAAATCAACAACTTTTAAATCATTAAAAATTTATATCATGAAAAAACTACAATTGATTGCGGCCATCGTTATCCTTTTATCGGTGTCCGCGTGCCGATTTGGCAAAAGGCATACCACTATCGTGGAAAATAATAACGGCCGCACCGTAAAAATAGAATATGTGGGGCAAACCTATTTTACCCCCGATGGCACCGGCATTCAAAGTATTTCACCAAACGGGTATGTAAAATACTCCCGCGACGACAAACAGTTAATTGCCGAGAGTGATCACTATGGCAAGATCACCTATGAACTAAACGATGGCGGGAAACAAACCATGCTTAATGATGGCGATAAGGAATTTTTAGCCCAGGCGGTTAAAGACATGATTAAACATGGTCATAATGCCGATGGCAGGTAAGGCGCAAAAGCTAAATGGAAAGCAGGTTTACAGAAGCCTGCTTTTTTTATGTATAATTGAAAACACTTGCAATAATTTATAGGTTTATTGGTTAAAAAAGCATGAAAGTAAAATTATACAGCCGCGCGTTTGGCTTATTATTAGTATCCCTGTTTAGTTATAGTTTAGTGAGCGCACAAACAGCACCAATGAAAACGTCCAAAGGCAATGATCAAACCCTGCAGGTAAGCCGCAAAAAAATTGACTCGCTTGATAAAGCGCTCATAGCCTTACTTGGCGAACGCGAAAGGGTGGTTAAAGAAATTGGTGTTTACAAAGCCAAGAACAACATCCCCGCATTGCAGGCCGATCGCTTTAAGCAGGTGATCGAAAAGAGTATTGAAGCCGGTAAAAAAGAAAGCTTGTCAGAAACCTTTGTAACCGAGCTAATGAACGCCATCCATAAAGAAAGCCTGCGGATAGAGGAAGAGATCAAGGCGCAAAAGTAATTTTTGCCCCGGCTGATACACATAATTCATTTTGTATTTAAGCGCATCAAAATTTAATTAGGACTGTAACGCCCTGAACGGAACAGTCTGATTATGAGTTTTTTTGCTACTAAACAACTCCGGTATTAAAGCGTATCAATTTTATACCAAGTAATTATAAATCAATTATTTATACAAGTCTTTTTGCTTTATTCTCATTAACTTTAATAAATTTGGATTGCCGGAACGTCCATTTTCAGCGTTATTCAACCCCGGTATTCTATTATATAAATCCATGAAGAAAAAAATTTTAATTGCTTGTTTTATCGCGGGCGGCCTTGTAAAAGCTGGCTTTGTAAATGCCCAGGGGACAGCTCCGTTTTCTATAAACAACAAATCGGTAAAGGTAATTGTGTCCGAAAAAGAGGCGGGCTATAAGCTTACTCAAACCGAAACACTCCAATTTACGGATAAACCACAACCCGGCGAAACCGAGGTTTCTGTTTTTGTTGATCCGGCTAAAACATTCCAAACCATGCTGGGCGTGGGTGGCGCCTTAACCGATGCATCGGCCGAGGTATTTGCCAAACTGCCAAAAGATAAACAAAAGGAATTTTTAACCGCCTATTTCGATAAAGACAAGGGTATTGGTTACACCGTGGCCCGTACCAATATCCAAAGCTGCGATTTTTCGAGCGCAAGCTACAGTTATGTAAAAGAAGGTGATGCCGACCTGAAAACGTTCGACATCAGCCACGATAAAACTTACCGAATCCCTTTTATCAAAGCGGCTATGGCTGCGGCTGGGGGAAAATTAACCCTGTTTGTTTCGCCATGGAGCCCTCCGGCTTTTATGAAAGACAATAACGATGTACTGCACGGTGGCAAACTGAAGCCGGAATTTGATCAAAGCTGGGCCAATTTCTATGTAAAATTTATAAAAGCCTACGAAAAAGAAGGCATCCCGGTATGGGGTCTTTCAGTACAGAACGAGCCTATGGCTAAACAAAGCTGGGAGTCGTGCATGTTCACTGCTGAAGAGGAACGCGATTTTGTAAAGAACTTTTTAGGTCCAACCCTGCACAAACAAGGCCTGGCCGATAAGAAACTGATTGTATGGGATCATAACCGCGACTTGCTTTACCAGCGTGCCAGCACCATTTTAGAAGACCCTGAAGCCGCCAAATACATATGGGGTGTAGGTTTCCATTGGTATGAAACCTGGACAGGTGCCGGTCAGCAATTTGAAAGCACCCGTCGCGTACATGAATCATTCCCCGATAAAAACCTGATTTTTACAGAAGGCTGTATCGAAAAGTTTGATTTTGCTAAAGTTAACGACTGGGCCCTGGGCGAAAGATACGGACTATCCATGATCAATGATTTTAACGCCGGTACCGTAGCCTGGACCGATTGGAACATTTTGCTTGATGAAAAAGGCGGACCAAACCACGTGGGTAACTATTGCTTTGCTCCGGTACATGCTGATACCCAAACCGGTAATCTCATTTATACCAGCTCTTACTATTACCTGGGCCAATTCTCTAAGTTTATCCGTCCGGGCGCCAAACGTGTAAGCGCGGTAGCTAGCAGGGATAAACTGTTAACCACCGCGTACTTGAATACCGATGGTAAACTGGCCGTAGTGGTGATGAACAAAACCGACGAAAAAATTGAATACTATTTATGGATAAAAGGCAAAGCCGCTAAAACTACCAGCTTACCTCACTCCATCGCTACGCTTATTGTAGAATAAAAAGCCTTATACTAATCAACTATATCTCTGGTGTGGTGGGTCATTGATGATCCACCACTATCATTACCGGGAAATGGTCAGACGGAAGTTTGGCCTCGTATTTATCCCCTCCTTTTGTTTTTGCTCTATAACTATCAGTCAATATCCCATACCTTTTTACGGTAAAATCTTTAGTTAAAAATATATGGTCGATACGTGACGTAGTTTTGGTATTGGCATTAAAATCATTAAAAGTACCATTCTCGGCATATTTGATGGGCGACAGCTCATAAGCATCCTTTAAAGTACCCGATGTATTGATCACCGCATAACTATCAGAAGTTTGATCGACATTAAAATCGCCCGAAAATATAACCGAGGCAGTACCAGCTATGGTCTTGATCTTGGTTAAAACCAGTTTAGCGCTTTCGCGGCGGGCCACTACGCCAATATGATCCATGTGCAGGTTAAAGTAGTAGAATTTATACCCTGTTTTGATCTCCTGGAAGGCACCCCATGAACAAATACGTGGTAAGGCAGCATCCCAGCCCTTGTTTGGCTTATCGGTAACTGGGGCCAACCAAAAATCGCCATGGGCCAACAGCTTAAACTTAGTAGTTTTATAAAAAATAGCCGAGAACTCACCTTCGGTTTTACCATCGTCTCTGCCTATGCCGGTATATGCGTAATTGGGCATGCTGGCTTTAAGGCCTTGTAACTGGTGGATAAGACACTCCTGCGTGCCGAATATATCAAAGTCATGAAACTGTATCAGTTTTACAATTACCGGCAGGCGCTGTTTCCAACCATTACCGCGTACCGAATCGTCATTACTGGCATTATCATTACGCATATTGTAGGTAGCCACGGTAAATTGCTGGGCAAAGCCGGCTGTGCAGATGGCAATAGAAAGGACTAAAAGAAGAATGATTTTTTTCATGGTGGTTTTAACAAATATTTATAGGTGGTAAAAATAAAGCCTGCGTATTAAACAGAGGTTAATTAGCGAAGTAAATTACTAAATTGTAAAAGGCCTGTCAGTCTGAGCTTGTCGAAGACGCGCGCGCAGAGGCCTGCCCACCATGGTTCGACGGAGCTCACCATGACACCCTGTTTTTATTACTTTTGCCTACCCAAAAACAACCGTTTTATTCCCGTACACAAAAACACGATCTTCAATAACCAGTTTAAGGGCATTGGCTAATACCGCTGTTTCAATTTCCTGACCGGCTTTTACCATAGTAGCGGCCGTAAATGAATGATTTACCGGGATGATCTGCTGGGCAATGATGGGCCCTTCATCCAGCTCGTTGGATACAAAATGGGCAGTAGCGCCAATCAATTTTACGCCACGCTCAAAAGCTTGTTTATAAGGATTGGCGCCAATAAATGCTGGTAAAAAAGAATGGTGTATATTGATGATGCGCATCGGAAACCTGGCTACAAACGCTGGGGACAGGATTCGCATAAACTTGGCTAGCACAATATAATCAGGGGCATATTGCTGTATTACATCCCCCATTTGCTGCTCCAGCTCTTTCCGGCCATATTGCTCGTGCGACAGGTGGTAAAAAGGCATATCAAAGCGTTCGCAAATATCCTGCAGGGTGGCATGATTGCCGATGACACATTGCACCGTTGCCCCCAGGGTTTTAAAATAATTACGTATCAGTATATCGGCCAAACAATGGTACTCTTTGGTCACCATCACCACTATTTTTTTATGCGGGTTGGGGTTTACAGCTATAATTGCGCCAGGGGGTAATACTTCTTTCAATGTCTCCTCCAATCCCCCGGTATCTCCATCCTCTATTTCCAGGCGTACAAAAAAGATATTTTCGGCCTTATCTACATGTTCGCGCATGGAAACGATATTGAGCTGGTGCTTGGCCAGTATAGTGGCTATGGAGCCTACCAAGCCAACCTGGTCTTTACATTGAATAACAATAATCATGGTATCAGGGTATACAAAAAGAATTTGCGTGTAATTTACAAACAGGTATCATTTATACAAATAATTATGTGGTTTAAAATCAGCAGGAGAATAAAAATAGTCAGGAGTCCAAAGTCGTAAGTCCGAAGTCTCAAGTTGGGAGAAGAGATTCTTTTGACTTATGACACAAGACTTAGAACTTCAGACTTACGACTCAACGTCCGGTATAAAATTCACCTGGTTTTCCTGGTCAAATGTTACGTAAACGCGGCGCCAGGGTTCGTCATTAATCAGTCGCCATTTGTGAGCAGTGCCGGTAGTGTCGGTAGCTATCAGTATTTCGCCGGGTTTCAATATAAAAGTTTCGCCGGTACGGGTTTCAAACTCCAATGTCCCTAACAGGGTGATCACGTATTGATTGGTAGGCGCATTGTGCCAATCAAAGAATGAATGTGGTGGCGATTCCTGGAACCGGATAGACACCGCCTCGTTAAACTCAGCCTCGGCTACGCTGCCTGTTTGTATGTGCGAATTACCGTCGGCACCGGTATATAATTTATATGCTTTGATCATTTTTATGGAGCGCTATTTGCAATGGCCGCTAAGCTAAGGTATTTTAATATTTTAGCAGTAAAGCCTGCATAACGGCATTGTAAATTATTGAAGCAATTAAACGTTCAACAAAATGGCCTCATGGCTGTTATGATCTTACTCGTTTTGGGTACATATTGCAGGAGGTATTAAATGCTGGCATATATTTCTTGAACCAACAGCTTTAAAACACTATTTTTATTGCGGACATATTTATACGGTAACATAACCGACCAATTGAAAAAATGAAGAAACTATTTCTTTTACTAAGCCTTATTACAGCCGCTCATAGCTTCGGCTTTGCAAAATCGATAGCGATAAATCACTTTGTGATAAAAGAAAATCCTTTTGCTGTTGATGAGGTTGCGGTGGTTGCTACCGATACCGCCGGTGTGATACAGGAGGATGTGAACGGGGTATTCACCTTTGTAATGAACGGTTTCCAGGAACAGTTGAAATTTGAAAAAGGAACAGCTTTCTATCGTCACAAACTCGACCGCTCGGCCTTTTTATATGCCAAACACATGAACGACAGTGGCACGCACGCCATTCTGTATTACATTTACAAGCATGATAGTAAACTAAGTCCACTCCATATTAGCTGGATATTGCTGGTGGCCATTCCGCTAGCACTGGTGCTGCTGGCCTATATGTTTAAGCGGTTTATTATTATTGCGGTGGTGATATTCTGTATATTCCTATACTTTAACTATCACAACGGCCTAAGTATGCCCACCTTTTTTGAAAGCATTATTGACGGGCTAAAGGGAATGTTTTAGATAAGCTGAAAGCGGAAGTCAAAAAGCTGAAAGCTCCTTTTCAGGGTGTGAATAGATCCTTCGTCCATGCCGATGCTGTGTTGTGGAAGTCACGCTACAAACAATACAAAAAAGGGCTGTCAGTCTGAGCTTGTCGAAGACTTGTGCGCAGAGGCACCCTTTAAAACTCAGGCTTCCCCCAATCACTAATTCGCTAACTCAATAATTAATTAAAAAGGCAGCCCTACACCAAAATTCAGCTGCATAAAGTTATAGCTGTCGCCTTTTGTAACGTTACCATTGCTATCCTTGGCAGTTGCATTGTTTTGATAATAAGCCTTTTTAAACGGACCATCGTTAAATAGCTCGCCAAAGTGTTTGATGAGCACCCATTGATCCGAACCGTTAAACTGCGGATCTTTAAACTTAAATGCCGCATCGAGCCTGAAGATAAAGAAACCGAGATCAAACCGCAGGCCTGTACCAATACCCACAGCTGTAGATTGCAGCAGGTTATCAAACCTGAACTCACCGTCGGGGTTTTCTGCTTTCTTACCCAGGCGCCATACGTTACCAGCATCCATAAATAAGGCCCCTTTTAGTTTGGCTCCCCAAAGATTATTAGCCAACGTGTACCGGTATTCGGCATTACCAATTATTTTTATTTCCCCAAACTGATCGAGGTATTGTAGACCTGCACGGGTATTGTAATCATTACCATAAAAAGTACCACGATTAAACTGTCCCGGGCCTAATGTGCGAGGCAACCAGGCCCTGATATCGTTGGCACCACCAGTGTAAAAGTTTTTTTCGAATATCAACTGGTTACTGTTACCATATGGGATACCAATACCCGGGTTTATACGGAATATAAACTGCCGCTCATCTCCCAATGATTTGTAAATACGCAGATCAAGTTCCGTTTTGGCATATTGTGAAAAAGTATAGCCAAACATTTTACGTTCATTATCCGCATCTCTTGATGTATTGAACACGCTGCTCGCAAGGCTCAGGAAATTACCCCCAATATCCAAACTACCCCGGAAATACGTAAAGCTTTTGTAAGAGTTTAACTCCAGCGCGTTATACTGAAAAGTATATTGGCTGCCCGTTGTAAAGGTGGTACGACCAATTAATTTTACATAGGAAAGCCTGTTTTGTTTAATAAACGTATCCCTGGCTGCCGGATCGAGTATGCCGCGTGAAAATTCAATACTGATAGGTGTAATGGTATGTTGCTTACGCCCGGTTTCAAAAAAGTCATAGCTAATGGAGTTAATGAAACTTTCGCGCCTAACCAGGTCTTTTTGATAAAACAGGGAATAGTTACTGGAAAAAGTAGTATGAGGCACCCCAAATTTACCTAACAGCGGAAAATCAAAGGGTGTTAAAATACGTGGATAAATGAGGCTAACCCCCGCTCTCAACTCCTGGTTTTGAATACTATGCCCGTTATCAAATAAGATACTCCAGTTTAATTTCACCTGTAATATAGCGGCCTGTTTAAACAGGTTACGGTTGGTGAAAGTGGTACCTACGTTATAACCAAAGCGCCCCCCGCTAAATAGCACCTCGCCCTCCACCCTGTCAGACATTTTTTTGAGTGGTACAATATCAATTTTGGTATTGAGCCGGTTTGAACTATCGGGCAGTTTTTCGTAAGTGGGGTTGGGCACATTACGAAACACGCTTAATTCCGAAAGTCGGGTAGTTGTAAGCGTTTGATTGTCGGCATTGTAAAGATCGCCTTTACGCTGAAAGGTATAATCTTTTACTACCCGTGGCTTAAAGCGACCCGAGAAATCAACAAACCTAAACTGCGAATCAACCTGCAGGGTATCTGCTTTACCTGGTGTGCGCCCGTTACTGCGCGAAATGGTGATCAGCGTATTATTGATGGTGTAAACCGGGTGCTCCTTTTTACCAGCCGGGTTATCAATGTTCATTTTTACATCAACCACGCTACTATTAAAGGTGGAATCGTAATCAAAACTGATGTATTGCCTGTAAAAATCAAAGTAGCCATTCCGTTTCATCAGCGCGTAAAGCTCATCCCGGTCATGGGCCAGACTATCGGTATCAAAACGCGCTCCGGGCGAAATATGGGATATCTTGTTACGGTTGGCGTTGTATAAATTCTTTATGTTTTTATCGGCAATGCTATCCGTTACCTTGCGAATCCTGAACATGGGCCCCTCGTGGGCGGTAAAAACCAGCTCGGCCTTTTGTTTTTTTACAACGATACTATCCTTTACCTTAGCTTTGAGGTAACCGCGGTTCTGGATGTATTTTTCTATCTGAAAACGGGAAAATTCAACCAGGTTACTATCCAGGATAGATGGGGCTTCGCCAAAATTACGCTTGCCGTTTTTACTGAAAGTATAATAAAACTGCAGGTTGAGCCAGTTATTGGGTTGCTGTTCCTTATCTACATAATTTACAGCAGCTTCGGCAAATTCTTTATCGATGCCATGAATAGTAATTTTGCGTACTATTACCTGGTCTTTTTTCAAACCACGGGTACTGCTGCATCCCGATCCGATAATGAGCAGCAAAATACTTAATATTGTAAGGCGGAAAACAGCAGGGTTTATATATGCTTTCAAAATCACAAATCAGTTTATTATCATCCTTACAACATAAAAAGTTTCGCAGGGAACATGGTTTATTTATGGTTGAGGGTTACAAATCAGTTACGGAATTTATAAACTCTGCCTACCAGGTTGATACCATTTACCATACCCCTGCAATTGCTCCAAAATTGCTGAATTTATCCCGAAAAATAAACTTTCAGGAAATTTCATTAAATGAACTCCAAAAAATCAGCTCCCTGAAAACACCGCAGGAGGTAATTGGTTTGGTCAAGATACCAATATGGCCGGTATTAAATTATAAAGCGCTCGAAAAAAAGTTTTCGCTGGTGTTGGATAGCATACAGGATCCGGGCAATATGGGCACCATTATACGTACTGCCGATTGGTTTGGCATACAGGATATTATCTGTTCAGAAGATACCGTCGACGTATATAACCCCAAAGTAGTACAGGCTACCATGGGTTCACTGGCACGTGTTAACGTACATTATGCCGATCTGTTAAACGTACTGCCCCAGATCAAACTGCCCATATTCGGAGCTATGCTCAATGGTGAAAATATATATAACACCCATTTTGGAACTGAGGGCCTGCTGGTGATGGGTAACGAAGGGAACGGTATAAGCGCCCCGGTTGAGCAATTGATAACCAGCGCAGTAACCATCCCCAGGGCCGGAAATGCCGAATCATTGAACGTGGCCATTGCCACGGCGATACTATGTTCTGAGATAAAAAGAAAATCAATGAAATAAATATTGGCTTTCCAAAAAATAAATTACTATTTTTGCAGTCCTTAAAAAATGGTCGGGTGGCCGAGTGGCTAGGCAGAGGTCTGCAAAACCTTTTACAGCGGTTCGAATCCGCTCCCGACCTCAAGGGTATTAAAAAAATTAAAAATAACAAGACCATGGGCGTTACTCGTTTAAAAAGAAAAGATAGAAAAAACAAAACTACTTCACGTTTAGAAGTTCAGTTTTTGAAACTGGCTACTAACCTGGAGTACGGAAGCCGTTCTGCTGAGTCAAAACATAGCCAGATTGCTAAAAACAACGAAGTTCTAGCAAAAGCTATCGCTGCTGCAAAATAATTTTTTCTGTTTGAGCGCTTAACCGCGTTTAAAAGATCTTATAAATCCTGCTGGTTTCAGAAACCGGTGGGATTTTTTTATGGATTTTATTTTCCGTAGAAAGACGCATTACATGCGTCTTTCGTGTTATAAGGTGCAAAAAAAAGAGACACATGTGATGTGCCTCTACGATAGAAAAATCTCTAACTAAATAGCCAGCAGCTTCTTGTTAATCCGGCCAATCAAACACGGGCCTTCATAAATAAAGCCGGTATACAGCTGCACCAGCGAAGCGCCGGCCTGTAGTTTTTCCATCGCGTCATCGGCAGAATGTATGCCCCCTACGCCAATGATGGGGAACGATCCGTTTGATTTTTGGTGAAGGTAACGGACCACCTCGGTGGAGCGTTTGGTTAATGGTTTGCCGCTCAGTCCGCCCAGTTCATTCTTTAAACTTTCGGCAGCGGTTAAATTTTCGCGACTGATAGTAGTATTGGTAGCAATAATACCTGCTATGCCGGTTTGCTGTACAATATCAACAATATCATCCAACTGTGAATCGGTGAGGTCTGGAGCTATTTTCAGAAGAATAGGCCTACTGGTGCCATTTTTTGAATTCCGTTGTTGTAAGGTATTCAGCAGGTGCATCAACGGTTCCTTTTCCTGCAATTCGCGCAGACCCGGTGTATTAGGCGAGCTCACATTCACCACAAAATAATCAACCACATCAAACAAGCGGTCAAAACATTTGATATAATCGTTAACGGCCTCTTCGTTGGGGGTAACTTTATTTTTGCCGATGTTACCGCCGATGATCAGATCTTTCTGAGCCCCTTTCGCATTTCTGCGGAAAGCGGCAATGCGCTCTGCAGCTACATCAACACCAAAATTATTAAAACCCATGCGATTGATAAGCGCACCATCAGAAGGTAAGCGAAACATTCTCGTTTTAGGGTTACCAGGTTGCGGCAACGGGGTAACGGTACCTATCTCCACAAAACCAAAACCCATGTTGGCCATTTCGCCCATGAGTTCGGCATTTTTATCAAAACCGGCCGCCAGTCCTACCGGGTTTTTAAACTTAAGGCCAAACACCTCTTTTTCCAGTCGTGGATTGTTGACATCCCAAATGGCCCTGCTCAAAGCAGCGCCACCCGGAAAACGATTAAACCGTTTTAAGTTACGGGTTACAAAATAATGTACTTTTTCGGGATCGAACTGGAACAGGATGGGTTTTAATAAAAAATACATGCCGCGAAGTTAGCACATTCCTTTATGTGTGTAAACCAGAATTTTAGGATTTTTTGATTTGGCTACTCTAATAGAGCGAACGCTGCCGCGAGTTTAGCGCAGCGCAACTCGTGGTATAACATGGCAAAGCTTCCAGCTTTACAACAACTTTACTATCTTAACTCCTCAATGAGCAGCAATTATAAATTTCATGATCAGGAACGGCCCTATTTTGCAACTGGCGCTGCCGCGAGTTTAGCGCAGCGTAACTCGTGGTATAGCATGGTAAAGCTTTCAGCTTTAACACAACTTTACTAACTTAACTCCCCCATGAGCAGTAATTACAAATTCCACGATCAGGAGCGACCTTATTTTGTAACTTTTACCGTCGTAAGATGGATCGACGTATTTACCAGACGAGAATACAAAGAAATTATCGTTGACAGTCTTAAATACTGCATCGCACATAAAGGGCTCCAACTATACGCCTGGGTAATCATGAGCAATCACATCCATCTCATCATCGGCACCAAAAATAAACCGATGCAGGATATCTTAAGAGATATAAAAAGACACACTTCAAAAGCTATCATAAAAGCCATCGATGAAAACAGTCAGGAAAGCCGTCGTGAATGGATGTTATGGTTTTTTGAACGGGAGGGTAAGGCGAATTCAAACAACGAACACTATCAATTTTGGCAGCAAGGAAATCATCCTATCGAATTGTGGAGTAATGAGATAATAGATCAGAAACTCAACTATTTGCATCATAATCCTGTAACTGCAGGCTGGGTTGATGAACCTGAACATTATCTGTACGGCAGTGCAAGGGATTATGCCGGTGGTAAAGGGTTAATCGATATTATTTTAATGGGTTGAATATTTTGGTTTGGTAAGCTGGAAGCTTACTCCATGCTACACCACGAGTTACGCTATCGCTAAACTCGCGGTAGTAATTTATTTTATTAAAAAAAACACCGCAAATCTGTATTTTCGAAAATTCAGTTACGCCTAAAACAAATCCAGAATGATCAGGAAAACATTAAGAGACACTTTTAAACAAGGTCGCCGCAATTTTTTGAAAACCACTGCTGTAGGATCAATAGCTGCGGTGGGTATCCCGCAAATTGTATCGGCAGCATTAGCCACCGAAAAAAGTGGGCCTAAATTGAAATTCAATAATGGCGATGTGATCCTGTTCCAGGGTGACTCCATTACCGACTGGGGCCGCGATCATACAAAAACCGAACCCAATACCACCAGCGCATTAGGCTCGGGCTATGCCCTGATCACCGCCTCCAAACTATTGCTTGACCATGCCAGCAAAGACCTGAAAATATACAACAAAGGCATCAGCGGCAATAAGGTTTATCAACTGGCAGAACGCTGGACCAGCGATTGCCTTGACATGAAACCGAATATCCTGAGCATCCACATTGGCGTGAACGATTTTTGGCATACCCTTACCAGCGGCTATACAGGCACCATCGATACTTACATTACCGACTATAAAAAACTACTTACCCTTACCAAACAAACGCTGCCCGATGTTAAACTGGTGATATGCGAGCCTTTTGCCACCAAAGGTGTGCGGGCCGTGGACGATAAATGGTACCCCACGTTTGATCTGTTCCGCAAAGCCGCACGCGATATCGCTGCCGGATTCGGAGCCGTTTTTGTACCCTACCAGGCCGCGTTTGATAAAGCGTTGGAAGTAGCCCCCGCCCCTTACTGGAGCATGGATGGCGTACACCCCAGCGTACCCGGCGAAGCATTGATGGCGCAAACATGGCTTAAAGCAGTGGGAGCCTGAGAGGCTTAAAGTTTTGGTAATTTAATATCGAATAATGAATGCTGAATTTCGAATATCGAGGTAACAAAATAGATGCTGCTTCGTCATTCGAAATTCAAAATTCGATGTTAGACATTACTCTCTAAGCCTTTCGCTTTCAGCCTTCTGCTTTAAGCTCAAAAATCGTATCTTTGCGCGCAAATGATTGCTATAAATAACCTTACGTTTGAGATTGGTGCGCGGGCCCTTTACGATGAAGCCAACTGGCATATAAAACCCGGTGAAAAAATTGGTTTAATAGGTGCCAATGGAACCGGGAAAACTACCCTCTTAAAAATTATTGTAGGCGACTATAAACCTACATCGGGCACCATATCCATGGCTAAGGACCTTACCATGGGTTACCTGAACCAGGATTTGCTGTCATACTCATCTGATAAAACTATTGTGCACGTGGCTATGGAGGCTTTTGAGCGCCAGAACCAGCTGCATGACGAGATAGAAAACCTGCTTAAAAAGCTGGAAACCGATTATACCGAAGATCTTTTACACAAGCTGAGCGATAAACAACATGAGTTTGAGCTGCTTGATGGTTATAACATTGAATACAAGGCGCGCGAAATTTTAGCCGGTTTGGGCTTTAGCGACAGCGATTGCGCACGCAAGCTCAACACTTTTTCGGGTGGATGGCGCATGCGGGTAATGCTGGCTAAAATATTATTACAGGCTCCCGATATCCTGCTGCTGGATGAGCCTACCAACCACCTGGACTTACCATCTATTCAATGGCTGGAAGATTATCTGAAAGCATTTAACGGCGCTATCATTATTGTATCGCACGATAGGTGGTTCCTGGATAAGGTGATCAACCGTACGGTAGAATCGCGCAAAGGCAAACTGACCGTTTACGCGGGCAACTATACTTTTTACCTGGAAGAAAAAGCCCAGCGCGAAGAAATCCAGCGCGGTGAATTCAAAAACCAGCAATCAAAAATAAAACAGGAAGAGCGTTTGATTGAGCGTTTCCGTGCCAAGGCTTCCAAAGCAAAAATGGCGCAGTCGCGTATCAAAATGCTGGATAAAATGGAGCGTGTGGATGATGTGGATGATGATAATCCATCAGTTAACTTCGCTTTCCGTTTCTCTAAACAATCGGGCAGGCACGTAATCACATTGGAAGATATTGTCAAAAAATATCCTGCTATTGATATTTTGAATGGCGGTGAAGCTGTAATTGAAAAAGGCGACAAAATTGCCCTGATCGGTGCCAACGGTAAAGGTAAATCGACCTTGTTACGCATTATCGCTTCGGCAGATCACGATTATAAAGGTAAAGTAACTACCGGGCATAATGTAAGCACTACATTTTTTGCCCAGCACCAGTTGGAATCCCTGCACCTGGAAAACCAGGTATTGCAGGAGCTACAGGCTTTTGCCCCAAAACATACCGATACAGAGCTGCGTACCATATTAGGTTCCTTCCTGTTTACCGGAGATGATGTATTCAAGAAGATCAAGGTGCTTTCGGGTGGCGAAAAATCGCGCGTGGCTTTGGCCAAGGCCCTTACTGCCGATGCCAACTTCCTGGTACTGGATGAGCCCACCAACCACCTGGATATGCAATCCGTAAACATCCTGATCCAGGCACTGGAGCAATACGAAGGCACGTTCATCGTGGTATCGCACGACAGGTTTTTCCTGGATAATGTGGCTAACAAGATCTGGTTTATTGAAGATCAGAAGATCAAAATTTACCCGGGCACTTACGCCGAGTACGATGAGTGGGCAGCTAAACGCAAACTCGAACCTAAAACAGCCATACCAGCTGCACCTCAACCCAAAAAGGAAGAGAAAAAGCCTGAGCCTGTTAAACAGCCACAAAGCGAAAACAAATTCCAGCAATTGAAAAAACTGAACCAGGATTTGGCCAAAATGGAAGAACAGATTGCCGAGCTTGAAAAGACAGTAAAACAACTGGAAGCCCAACTGGCCGACGATAAAATTTATACCGATAGCAACAAATTAAAAGATACCAACGCGAGCTATGCCCAAAAGCAAGCCGAACTAAAACAAGTTCAGCAAAAATGGGAAGCTCTGGCCGAGCAGATCCTCGAACTGGAAGCTTAGGCCTCCTAAAGGGGGAACTTTGATGTGCAGATGTTTACTAAAAGACTTCCGCATTCTCCCAGATTTTTCGTATATTTATACAAACAGCCCGGTTCTCTGAATAACAGAGAGCCGGGCTGTTTTAGTTAAGGGACAAACAGGCCCAAAAACCGACTATTTGGTATTTAATTATTTGACAATCAATATTTTAATACTTTTTAAAGTTTTAAAAACCACTCAAAACCGTGTTAAAATTTGTTAAAAAGTGTTAAAATCTATGGTTTTGAGTCCCTTTTTGAACGATTTTATCGCGTTTTCGGACAGAAAAGTGTTAAAATTCAAGGTTTAAAAAGGTTTCGCTAAAGGATAATTTTTTAAATGAGCAGCACCGGGGTTATTTCTATTCTGAAAATTCTTAAATTTCGCCACACCGATCCTGCCTGGATCGGACAATAAAGTAAATTGATAAAAATGAGAAAACATTACTACCTATTGGTTCTCTTATTCATTACCCTGCATGGATTTGCGCAATCACCTTATGATAATAATGTGTACGACCCAGCTATCAAAAGCGTGGAGTTTTACAACACCCAAAAACAGGGATCATTCCCGGTAATCACCTTAGGATCAACCGAAAAAGTACTGCTCGCTTTTGACGATCTGCATGGCGGTAGTCGTAATTTCTATTATACCATTGAGCACTGTGATACCCGCTGGAACTCGTCGAACCTATCTACCGCCGAATACCTGCAAAGCTTTACCGACGATCGTTTGTATACCTATACCTACTCAACCGGTACCATCCAAAAATATACACACTATGAGCTCAAGCTGCCAAACAACAATATAGCGCCCAAAATATCAGGCAATTACATACTCAAAGTTTATGAAAATGGCGACCAGTCGAAACCTGTGCTTACCCGCCGCTTGTATGTGGTCAACAAAAAGGTATCTATAGCGGCTACCGTTGGCACCTCGCCGGATGTGCAAACCCGCAAAACCAATCAAAAGGTAAATTTCACGGTTGATTATGCCGGCTTACCCGTACAAAACCCTTCGTTCGAGATCCGCGCTTTACTGATGCAGAACGCTCGTACGCAAACCGGTATTTTAAATACACAGCCAACCTATGTGCGTGGCACACAATTGGTTTATAATGATGTATCGATCAATGATTTTCCAGGCCGCAACGAGTTCAGGCTGTTTGATACCCGTACGTTAAAGCTTAATTCCCAGCGCATATCGCGTATTATAAAAGATACGGCCAACAATGTGGTGCTGCTTACGGATCCTATTCGTGATAGCCCGGATTACCTGTTGCTGTATGATAATGATGGCAAGTTTTTTGTGCTAAACCAAGATGGCAGCGACCCGCGCATAGATGCCGATTACGCGCACATCTATTTTGGCCTGGCTGCCTATAAGTCTCAATCAGAGGGTAGCCCGTACATCGTTGGCGCCTTTAATGACTATAAGCTGGATGACCGCAGCAAGCTGATTTTTGGCGAGGATGGCAAATACCATATCAATTTATTGCTAAAACAAGGCGTATATGATTATGAGTATGTCTGGTATGATAACGCTACCAAAAGGGCCAGTGATATCCCACTGGAAGGCAGCCACTTTGAAACCGAAAATGATTACCAGTTGCTTATTTACTATCGCGCGCCTACCAGCCGCTGGGACGAACTGGTTGGTTTTGGTGAACTGAACACGGTGAAGAAATAATATACAACATATTCATTTAAAGAACAATATTTCATAAATTGTGGCTATGAACAAACCTAAAAATATTGCCCGTACCGCCATTATAGCTTTTGTTGTTTTGGCTTATCATGTTGCTAAAGATGTTGTAAAAATCGGCATCAAAGATGGGAAGGCTACCCATGAGCTGATGGCAAAAAAATAAACAAAGCCTTAATTGATTCCTGAGGATTTAGCCTAACCGGACTTATTGCATATCTTTGCATAAAATGTAAGCACATGACCGGAAAATCGCCCAAAGAATCATATACCATCATGAACGAACTGGTGTTACCCAATGATACCAATACTTTAAACAACCTGATGGGAGGGCGCCTGCTGCACTGGATGGATATTGCCGCGGCCATATCCGCTCAAAAACATTGCAACCGTATTGTGGTAACCGCTTCGGTTGATAATGTATCGTTCCAATCACCAATTAAGCTGGGGGATGTGATTAGTATTGAGGCCAAAGTAACCCGGGCGTTCACCACCTCGGTTGAGGTAAGGATGGATGTGTGGGCACAAAATATTCCCTCAGGCACCCGCGTAAAAAGCAATGAGGCTTATTACACATTTGTGGCTCTTGACAGTGAAGGGCAAAAAACAACAGTACCTGCACTAATACCGGAAACGGAAGAAGAAATAGCCTTTTTTGAAGGAGCCCTACGCCGCCGCCAACTACGGTTGATACTGGGTGGTAAAATGCAGCCTAATGACGCTACCGAGCTAAAAGCCTTGTTTTTTGGCGATCAGTTACCGCTCAACCTGCGCGATTGATAGCGGCCGTAACAAAAAAATAGTTTCGCGGTCTAAATGCTATAATGAAGATAATAAGCAAAGACGAAATTATTACAAATGAGCAGTTACTGCTGACTGCCATGAAAAATAGTGATATTTCGGTCTTAGATTATTTACTGCATGATGAGCTGATCTTTACCAATCATATGGGACAGGTATTAACCAAAGAAATGGACTTAGACGCCCATCGATCAGGCAGCCTCCGCATTCATGATATCCAGACTAGTGAACAGGTTATTCATTTGATGGAGGATGTAGCTATTGTTGCCGTTAAAAAATATATTTCCGGAAAATATAACGATGAGGCGTTTGCTGGTACGTTCCGTTTTACCAGGATTTGGAAGATGTTTGACGATGATTGGAAAATCATAGCAGTGAGTAGTGTCCTTTTACAATAAACTTTACTGTTAAATTTTAGCGCCATGAGATACTTTTTATGTTTTTTATTCCCTCCGCTGGCCATTCTGACCACTGGCCGTATCGGAGCATTTATATTGAATATTTTTTTAACCTTGTGTTTCTGGATACCAGGCGTAATACATTCCATACTGGTAACCAACGATTATTACGAGGCTAAAAGGCACCGCCAGCTAATGCGCGCCACTCGTCGGGCAAGGGCATGGTAGGTGAATTGATGTGCGGATGTGCAAATTTCAGATGTGCAAATGATTTTAGTTATCTAAAACCTTCACATCTATCACCACATTTGCACATCTAAAACCTGCACATCCCGAATAATATCACCACATTTGCACATCTAAAACCTGCACATCCCGAATAATATCACCACATTTGCACATCTAAAATCGGCACATCTGAAGGATGCAAAAAGGTAAGCTCTTAATTATTGATGACGAGGAACGGTTACGCAACCTGCTGGCCCGTATCCTGCAATTGGAAGGACACGAGGTTTTCACTGCCGCCAATGGAAAAGAAGGTCTGCGCAAATTACAGCAGGAATATATACACGTAGTCCTCAGTGATGTAAAACTACCTGATACTGATGGCATCACCCTGTCAGAAACTATCAAGAAGAATTATCCTTCAACAGAAATTATTGTACTAACAGCCTACGGCACCATTAACGATGGCGTAAAAGCCATTAAAGCCGGGGCTTTTGACTATATCACCAAAGGCGATGATAACGAAAAGATCATCCCGCTGGTAAGCAAGGCTATGGATAAAGCCCTGTTGCAGCAAACCGTTATAGAACTGCAAAGCAAGCTGAATGATAAGTTTGGTTTCGACAGGCTCATCGGCAGATCAACCGCCATTAGCGATGTGATCAAGCTGGCACAAAAGGTAGCCTTAACCGATACCACTGTTTTATTATTGGGTGAAACAGGTACCGGCAAGGAAATTTTTGCCGAAGCCATTCACCAGGCCAGCAACCGCAATACCAAATCATTTGTAGCGGTAAACTGCAGTGCTTTCACCAAGGACCTATTGGAAAGTGAACTGTTTGGCCACAAAGCCGGATCATTCACCGGGGCGCTGAAGGATAAAAAAGGGTTGTTTGAAGAAGCCAACGGAGGTACCATTTTTTTAGATGAGATAGGTGAGCTTGACCATGATCTGCAAGCCAAATTACTCCGGGTGCTGGAATCGCAGCAGTTTTTAAAAATCGGCGATATTAAACCAACCCAGGTGAACGTAAGGATATTGGCAGCAACCAACCGTAACCTGCAAAACGAAATTACTGAGGGCCATTTCCGGTCTGATCTTTTTTATCGGCTTTCAGTTTTCCAGATCACCTTACCTGCCCTGCGCGAGCGTAAAAAAGACATCAAACTGCTCGCTGAGTATTTTATGCAGCACTTTACCTTAAAGGTAAAAAAACAGCTCAATGAGCTAAGCGATGAGTTTGTGCGCAAACTGGAAGATTATCCATGGCCCGGCAACATCCGTGAGCTCAAAAACGTGATTGAGCGGGCGGTGATCCTGGCTGATACTCATATTTTAGATGAAACTCTGTTACCATACGAAATTCAGCAGCAACAGGTAAAAACAGGCATCCCTATATCGGCTTTTGATCTGTCGTCAGTAGAAAAGTTACACATTCAGCGGGTACTGAACCATACCCATGGCAACCGCGCCGAAGCCGCTCACCTGCTAAACATCGGGATAGCTACCTTATACAGAAAACTGAAGGAATACGGTCTGGAATAAGACCGCCCCCTTTCCTTAAAACATCGTTAAAAAAGTCGTTCTTTAGCTTTCACTAACGACATCTTTAATAAAACGGTGATAACCATATACAGCAAAATGGTGATGAATAAGCAAATTGGAATAAATTTTGCCCCAAGCACTTCATGCGCATTGCTGATATCACTGCTAAAACCAAAAACAAAACTTTGTGAAGAGATGAATAAACCGGTATGGCTTGGAGCAATGATTTTAGCGATACAAAGAAAGCCGAATGTAAACGTAAATAAATACAGTAAACCAAAAAGAATGTATTTAAATGCGTATGCACCATGCTTAATAATCCCGGTAATCAGTCCCCATATAATGCGGAAAGGATTATACGTGCTCACAGCTCTTTCCAATTTTTTGGTTACTACCCATTCTGATAGATAGGTTTGTGGCTCTCCCAGGTTTTCCAGGGCCTGTTCTATCGTTGTCTCGGGGTAGTTATTCAGGCTTTCAAAAATATGACTACTGATTTCTCTTTGAATATCAGCCTGATCATGCTTAGGCAATTTGTTGATCATACTATGTACCTTTTTCATATAGGCTTTATAATGCTGATCATTCAGTAAGGTGTCTTTGTTCATGATTTAATATTTTTAAATAAGGTTTTCAAGATTGGCGGATAACGTGGCCCAAAATGCGGTCATTTTTTCTAAAGATGTCTGTCCGCTATTCGTAATACTATAATATTTCCGGGGCATACCGGTTTCCATTTCTACCCATTTTGATTCAATGAACCGGTCATCTTTTAAACGGTTCAAAAGCGGATAAATGGTTCCTTCGCTGATATCATATCCAGAGGCTAACTTAATTTGCTCTAATAATTCGTACCCGTATTGGTCTTTCTTTTTTAAAAGCAATAAAATAATGAAATCAAGCGTACCCTTTTTCATTTGCGTTTCCCATTTGGCTATAACATTGGATTCCATAATACAAAGCTATACAAATAACATCGTATTACAATGTATTTAGAAAAAATTTTTATGTCCATTTTACCCAAATCTTACATACTAATGCTTGTTTTTTACAGGGTTCAGAGGGCTCAAAAGTTTGAATTTTGATATAAGCAACAAACAATATCATGTACAACCAAATCTTAAACCCTGCTAAAACAGCGTTAATAGTTGGCGCCAATGGCGTAATTGGCACTAACCTTATCAACCATCTGGTATCCCTTGGTGATTGGAATATTATCGGGCTCTCCAGACGTGGGGGTATTTCTTCAACAAACCTTACCTACATCCCGGTGAATTTACTCGATAAGGAGGATACTACTAAACAGCTAAGCTCATTATCCGCTGTCACTCATATATTTTATGCCGCCTACCAGGATAAACCCACCTGGGCCGAACTGGTAGAACCCAATTTAACCATGCTGGTAAACTTGGTTGATGTTATTGAGCCTATTGCTTTGAATCTGCAACATATAAGCCTGATGCAGGGATATAAGGTTTATGGCGCTCACCTTGGCCCTTTTAAAACACCCGCTAAAGAGAGCGACGCAGGTCATATGCCACCGGAATTTAATGTTGATCAGCAAAATTTTCTGAAGCAGCGGCAGCAAGGCAAAACCTGGACGTGGTCGGCTATCCGGCCTTCGGTTGTGGGCGGTACAGCGCTGGGTAACCCCATGAACCTGGCCCTGCTTATTGCTGTCTATGCTACTATTTCTAAAGAATTAAGCATTCCTTTGCGCTTTCCGGGCAAACCTGGAGCTTATGATAAACTGATGGAAATGACTGATGCCCGGCTGTTGGCGAAAGCAACGGTATGGGCGGCTACCGATCCAAGGTGCGCTAATCAGGCCTTTAATATCAACAATGGCGATCTATTCCGATGGAATGAAATGTGGCCAAAAATTGCCCGTTATTTTGATCTCGAAATCGCATCTCCACTGCAAATGCCTTTGCAAACCGTGATGGCCGATAAAGCTCCAATATGGGAAAAGATCCAGGAAAAATATGGGCTCGAAAAACATCGATATGAAACTATTTCGTACTGGGGTTTTGGAGATTTTGTTTTCTCCTGGAATTATGACTTTTTTGCCGATGGCTCCAAAGCACGCCGTTTTGGCTTTCACGAGTATGTAGATACCGAACAAATGTTTGTGGATCTGTTTGATGAATTCCGTCGTAAAAAAGTGATCCCTTAAGTCTGAATGAAGTATCAGCAGGCATACAAATAAAATATACCTGCTGATGCTTTAATCAATTGGCTAAGGGCTGAAAAATTTCCCGTTCCATCGTAATATTCAGGCGAGCGAGCAATTCGGCCGGATTAAAGCCAATACGTTGGTATTCTGCCTGTACCTTCTGTTTGGCCTGGTTTAAAGCGTCTTCGCTTTCCCAGTTGGCCACGGTTATACAAATCATGTTTCCGTTGTCGTCTGCGCGTTCGTAGGCTGCATCGCCTAAAAAGCCTGGTAAGTTTTTAATAAAATCCCGATTGAAGTTCATCCTTTGGGTAAATTCCTGTTTGCCGTTTTGGGGGATTACAAATTTGTCGATGAATATTTGTTTCATGATGTTTTACTGAATTATTTGTTGATCCAAAATTCAGCAAAGCAAGGAACTAATAATTGTAAAAAATCATTGATTTACCAGTGAATGGTCGATCTGAAAAACTCATGCGGGGTTTGGCCGGTAAATATTCTGAAGTCTTTTATAAAATGAGCCTGATCAAAATAACCGGCAGCCAAAGCCGTTTCGGTGAGATCGATCGTTGGATCATACTTTTCTATCAGGTTTCGTAAACGAACTATGGATGAAAACTGCTTGAGCGAGGTGCCTGTTATTTTCCGGAATCGCTTTTCGAAGGGATCATGGCTAATAGGAAATGTGCTTACCAGGTCTTTTATTCGTAAGGTTCCTTTAGTCAAACGGATCTGTTTAATGGCATGTTGGATAAGCAAATCGGATTTGGCCAGATATAATCTCGAAAGTAAAAATCGCTCTACGACGGCAATCCGCTGAAAATTATCACTTGCTTCTGCTAGTTGTTCTTCTACCTCAGTCAATTTCTGCTGACCAATCAAGGCGTCCAGTGCTAAGCTTAGGCCAAACAGTTCATGGAGTGGTTCTTTAAAAAATGTTGCTGCTCCTCCCGGTTTAAAAACTACAAGCAACATAGCGGTCTGTCCTGAATAATTGATCAAACGAACAGATTTCCTCAATCCGGTTAGGAGAGCTCCAGGCAAATTGTTTTTAATCCCCTCAATTTCATCGCTTATAGCGCCTTTATACCTAAAACCCATAACTATGGACGTATCTGGCAGCACACAGTTTTCCATCCCCTGTTCGCTTTCGATGAACAGGTAATTTTCAATAAAGGGCTTTAAAATATCAGCAGGAAAATATCGCTCTAGTTTCATAACCTCTACCATGTAAACCCACTTTTTAAGGATTACTAAGATAACATGAGTTCGCCTTCTATCCCGAACACACGTCAATTTAAATTTTAAACCTTATACTTTCTTTTAAAGCATGTCACCTTTTATCCGTCAGCTGTTAATAATGAATAATATGGATACAAGCGCACTGAACATAATGAACTGCTTTTTCGTTTAATTTGTTAATTAACAACTTTGTGTTAACTGATGGATAATGGGATGCATTATCTGTAATGCAAGGAAAAAGATGCGTTCAACCTTTATTTCAGCCTCTGCCTATTACCTAAAAAACCATAGGATAATTGCTGGTGCATCCCCAGCATTAAAAAAAAGTCTTTGTTTATTTTGTCTGTTAATTTTTGTCTTTGGCACGGCTCAGGCGCAAACTCCGCAGATTACCCCTAAAATGGCCGTAAGGCTACAACTTGACGAAACCGGTCATAAAACCATCACCTCTACAGATGTTGCCGATATCAGCGGACTTGCTGTAAATGGTAGCGTTACGGTTAATCCTTCTCAACTCGATTGTTCATCACTTGGCCCGCAAACCATAACCGTTACGGCCAGTAATGGTACACCAGGCACTACTCAAACAAAAGCAATACCGGTTATAGTTGTCAGTACTCCTATATTTTCAAATTACCACGATGTAACTATTCCGGCAGACAATAGCTGTAATACCGTTTTGCCTGATTATACCGTAATGTTTGCACCTCATGATATTTGTACAAATGTCACACTTAGTATTAAACAGGAACCTGTTGCGGGCACAGCATTAACTGTAAACCAACCTACCACTATTACACTCACTGCCGGTGATCAGTTTGGGGGCACTACAGCTGTTTTTTTTTCGGTTACCCCATATGCTGTCCCGGTAATTTTTCCAAAACCCAAACCTATAACACTTAAATTAAGTGAGAGCGGAAGTTACGAGGTACAGGTAGCAGATCTGGGCCAACCGTTCGTATGTGATGGCAGTACACTAACGAATACGATAAGCCCTCCAAATTTAAGCTGTGCAAATCTCGGAAACCAAACCATTACGCTTACCAGCAGCAATTTACGACCAAACCCACAGGCTGTTACTTTTAGTGTACCTTCCGATGCGGTAACCGACGCAGCTGGTAACATTTACGTAGCCGACAGTTATAGCTGCAGCATCAGAAAAATTGCAAGCAATGGCGCGGTAACAACTTTTGCGGGTGGCAGTGGCTGCGGATACGCAGACGGTAACGGCGCTATAGCAAAATTCAAAGTGGTTAATGGCATCACCATTGACCCGGCCGGAAATTCGTATGTAATTGATGAGAATGACCGCGTGAGGAAGATAACGCCCGATGGTACCGTTACTACCCTGGCCGGTGACGGTCAAAATAAAACGGTTGACGGATTGGGTACAGCCGCGAGTTTTAAAGATCCGAAAGGGATCACGATAGATGCTGCCGGCAGTTTATATATAACACAGGGCGATTATCTGATCCGTAAAGTAACACCAGGTGGTATGGTTACTACCATTACCTCACCTTCATCTGTTTCAAAATTAAACAACCCCATAGGTATCACTACAGACCCATTAGGGAATTTATACATAACCGATTATACCAGCGCCATCAAAAAAATAGCTCCCGATGGCACCATAACCATCATAGCAGGCCACGATGGTTCGGGGTTTACAGATGGTACAGGAGCCGCGGCAAGTTTTAACCAACCGAAAGGTATTATCGGGGATAGCCAGGGGAATTTATACGTTACCGATTCAAAAAATAATGCCATCCGTAAAATCGATCCTTCGGGTAAGGTCACCACGCTTCAATTGTACACCACCAACCCAGGGGATAAGGCCACTTTAAATAACCCTATCGGTATAAAGTTGGATCCCTTTGGTAACCTCATCGTAGTTGACACCGATAATGAGCGTATTGTACGCATAACCCCGGCAGGTCAGCTTACTACCATTGCCGGAAATGGCATCGTTGGCAATAATAATGGTAATACCAACACCCCTGCCATGTTGGGTGGTACAGTTTCTATCAATGTACCGGTAACGGTGGTAAGTTCTATTAACTCTACTTCTCCACAAGATGGCATCACCCCCACCATTAGTTCTTTACCGGCAGATGCTACCGTGTGCGCCGGCAATGCGATAAACTTTACAGCAAGCATACCAGCTGGTACTACAGTTAACAGTTATCAATGGCAGGTAAACGGTGTTAATGCCGGATTCAATCAGCCAACCTTTAGTAGCAGTACCCTGCAAAACGATGACGTAGTTACCTGTATTACGGCTAACAATGTGAGTTGTACCGTGCCTCAAACCAGTCAGCCTATACAAGTTCATATTAATCCGGCACCGGGAGTTGTTTTCAATCAGAATCCAACTATAAAGCTGGGCGAAAGTGTAACTTTGGTTCCACAACTCTCAGGAGATATTGTCTCTCTAAACTGGTCGCCTGCATTTGGTCTGAGTAGTACCAGTACGCCATATCCACTGGCCAATCCTGGTGTTACAACAACTTATTATCTCACGGCTACCTCATCAATCGGCTGTCAAACCACCGTTCCGGTTACGGTTACTGTAATAACACCCATTCATGTCCCCAATACTTTTACACCCAATGGTGATGGGTTTAATGATGTGTGGAAGATTGACGATCTGGTCAACTATCCAAATTGTACGGTTAATATATTCAACCGTTATGGCCAGGCTCTATTTCATACCAACGGCTATGGGACACCTTGGGATGGCACCTATCATGGTGACAAGGTACCACCAGGCACTTATTACTATATCATCGATTTAAAGAATGGCAGCAAACCTTTAGCAGGATGGGTAGCTATTATCCGATAACAGGTCGGTATACTATAGATGGGCTAATATATTGATCAATTTGCCAAATGGGTCGCGCACATAAAAACGCCTTACGCCCCAGGGTTCATCAACAGGCCCATATTCTATCTTGAATCCTGCTTTACGCACCCGTTCAATCGCGGCGTTAATATCATCAACTTCTATAGAAACATCAGGAACGGGCGTACCGGAGCCACCTTCAGATGCAAAGCTGATCTGTATACTCATGTTATCAGGGGAACCGTATGTTGCTATCCAACCGTGATCCATTACTACGTCAAGCCCCAATACATCCTGATAAAAACTTTTAGCTTTTGCAACATCAGGTGTGCTGATATTGGATACAATGCGTTTAACTTTCATCGATATTTATATTTATAAATGCAGCCCTGTCCGAATTATTTTTAACCAGCCAACCGGCTTTTCCTGGTACTAAGTACAATACCACCCAAAACTAAAACTGCGCCGGCTATTTGTAAAATATTAATATGTTCATTTAAAAAAACAAGAGATATAATCAATCCAACTACAGGGTCGAGATTAGCAAAATTCCCAACCTGTGCCGCGGTTAATAATTGTAGCGATTTACTATATAGTAAATAGCAGACACCCGAGGATACAGCTCCAAGATAAAGGATCGCCAGCAATGAATTCAGATGTATAACCGGCCAGCCGGAATGCCGGTTTTCAAATATAGCGGCAGGCAGTAAACACAATGAACCAACACATGTGCTTAGGCTGGTAATCAGTAACGGATTAAAATGAGCAGCAGTCTTTTTTGACATAATAGTATATGCACCCCATGAAATTACAGCAATAATCATTAACAGGTTCCCCGTTATGCTGTTCCGGGTATCACTGTTATTATCGCTTGATAAAAACCCAATGAGCATTACACCTACTAAAGAGGCTGTTATTCCAACTATCTGTACAACAGATAATTTTTCCTTAAGAAATACTGCAGCAAACAGCGCTATACAAACCGGGATAAACCCCTGTATCAATGATCCTACTGATGCCGAAGTAAGTTGGGCCGAAAGATTAAAAAGTGTATAAAAGCAAGTAACTCCCGTTAAGCCCATAAATATAATAGAGAACCATGGCACACCAACCAAATACTCCTTGATGGGTTTATCTGTATTGATCAAAAATATAAGTAATAACGTAATAGCGCCTATAGAACAACGACAAAAAGCAAGTGTTAACGGCTGGATATCATTGATAATCATCTTGGTTACAGGGTAACTGCTGCCCCAAACAATCATGACAAACAATATACTACTTAAGCCTATTAACTTTTTATTTAACATTTTTTGAAGGTACTCTATATTTGAAAATTTGTGCGCGAATAATAAACAATTTATATAGAAACTGTGCCTAAGATAGTCTGCTTGGTTGTAATAGCTTGAAATATAGAAACAAAAAAGCGCCCCGTATCTCACCCCGGGACGCTCATAGTATGTATATACTACATCAACTATATCTCAAAAGAGATCTTCAATATCATGGGTTAATTAACCCTTCTAAAATCAATATTAGTAAGTTTTATACCACCGGTACCCAGGTTATCCCCTCCAGATTTGATAACCAGCCAAACTGTACCAGCATTTGGGAATGAAACCACGTTGCCACTGCCCGCACATTTAACAGCTGATAATAAGCCATTAAATGGTGTATTACCGCAACCTGTCCAGGTATTCAGAGCCATACGTATGCCACCATCACTATAATCTTTGTTTTGTGTTGGTTGTAAGGTACTGAGGTAAACTTCAAACCAAGTGTTGGTAGCACCCTGTCCCTGTACATTAAAATCAATCTTATATTGTTTGTTGGCTCTTACTTCAAAAGGTTGATAAACGCCCTGATGCCCGCCACTGCCTCCGGATGCCAGTATGCTTCCATCATCATTAACCTTAAACGTAACGTTGTCATTTGAAGCGATCTTTAAAACCGTCCATTTGGTTTTATCAACCATATTGGTTTTAGGCGTAACCGCGTCCAGTAGCTGATCCACATTAAAATAAATGATCACTTTATTCATATCGGTATTGATAGCCTGCTTTGATGAATTGGCTATTTTGATACCTAAAGCTGCGGTTTTTCCACCATATTTGGTCATAGAGGCGATCTTTATTTTAGGTATGATAGCACCTTTCATGATGTTATTATTGAGCGTCACAGAATCTTTTGACGGTAAAGTATAATCGGCCGGGTCTAGTATAACGGTATTGGCCGGTAACGCGCCTGACGTGATCAAACCGGCTATAGCGGTATTATCAATACCTACATCCACAGTTAAAGCATCAAAGTTTGATTCGCCACCACGATAAACCAGAACCGAAAAATTAGCTGTGCCGGCTACGCTGTCAACCAATAACTTGCCATCAACAAGCGCATCAACAAGTCCATTCGGTTTTTCTGCTTGTGGTAAATAAACTTTTACCGCAGGATTCGATTTTACCCCTTCCAGGTATTCCTGTTTGCAGGAAGCTATGGTCAATACTAAACAAGCAGTCCATTTTAGCATTGATGATATATGAATTTTCATAAAATATTTTTTAAATCCTTACTTATTTAAGAGGGGTCATCATACTTTGTCCATATGATGATCCGGATATCATTACCAGCCTGGGTTTTGTTTCCAATTGGTTTTCGCGATCTCGCTTTGCGGAATAGGAAACCAATTCATTTTTTCGTCAAATATCCTTTCTTCCAATTGTTTAACCGCATAGCTATTTGAGCCCGCTGAATTAGTGATCTCGATGCGATTTACCGGAGTCTTGAAATATATTGAACCTTCTTTCCACCGGCGCACATCCCAGAAACGTTGATCCTCATAGCTTAGCTCCACGTTGCGCTCATGTTCAATAGCTTGCTGGTTCAACACCGTTAATACCGGCATTTTGACACGCTGCCTTACCTTGTTAATAGCTTGCAGGGCAGTCATCCCGTATCCTTGCGGGTCGGCATTGGCACCATAGGCATTATACATGGCCTCGGCATAATTCAGCAGGAGTTCTCCATACCTGAAATAGACCCAGGCATGATTGGCTGTGGTTTTATTAACCAGATCGATAGATTGATTAACCCATTTTGACATATAATAGCCTGTTTTGGTGGCATTTTGTTTGGGTAAGCCGCTATTACCACCGGCAAATGTTTCGATAGTTGTGGCATTAAACGTAGCCCCATTATACACCACTGTGGCCGCAAAACGGGGATCCCGGTTTTGGTATGGATTAGCAGCCTGGACCGGATCACTCCAGCTAAAGGGTACCGAACCGGTTATATTACCTGAACCATCCTTTTGAAGTACTTCAAAACTCTCGACAAAATTTTCAGTTGGAGCAATGCTCTTACCTTGGCTATTTTGAAATACGATTGGATAATTAGCATACTCAACCGTATTTATAGCGCCGTAACGGCGATAAAAAATAAGCTCGGCCGATGTTGTGTTATTTGCTCCAAATAAATTGGTGTAATTGGCATCGAGCGAATAAGAGCCTAAAGCCATAACATCATGTGCAGCCGCAGCAGCCTGAGCCCAGGTTACCGTTGAACCATTATCCTTGAACAGCGGGCTTGCTCCATATAATAAGGCCTTAGCTTTTAGCGCTTTTATAGCCCCCTGTGTAACACGGCCAGCCTCGTACCAGGAATAAGAGCCAAGGTTAGCAGGTATAATAGCCGCCGACTTATCACATAAGGAAACGATGTATTTAAGAGACTCATCAAGAGAGTTTCGTTGTACATTTTTCCAGGTATTAGCATCATCATAATCAAACGGCTGATCAAAAATAGGTACCCCTCCGTAACGTTTAACCAGTTCCATGTAGAAAAACGCTTTTAAGAAAAGCACTTCACCTTCCATAAATTTAACGTTATCGCGAGCGTTAAAATAAGTTGTGGAATCTGATGAAGTGATCTTATCCTTGATATAGGAAATATCAACCGCATTCTTATTTTTCAGATAAAGATTGGCTTGTCTTATACCTTTAAAATTCCTGGCCCATACATCAGCAGGGTTATTGTACTGGTTCCAGGTACCGGTGTTAAAAGTTTGCGATGTATCTAACGGGTTAGTAGCTTCCGCGTTATCGGTAGCTGCTTCCATATCCAAATTGGCAAGGCCATCGGGCAAATAACTGTAAACATTCCAAACCTGCTGCTGTACATAGGTATAATTGCTGTAAAGTTTATCAACAGTAACACCTGCCTGTAAAGTTTGCACATCCAGATAATCACGTTTACAGGAGTAAAACATTGTGCCTATTGCCAGCAATGTTATTATATATCGATTTTTTTTCATTTCCTTGTAATTACAATAGTTTATACTACAATTTCACTTTCATACCAAAACTTACCGTTTTCATTAAAGGATATCCCATAGAAAGACCTTCGGCCTCCAGATCGGCAATTTTGTCCCATGTAAACAAGTTGGTTCCGTTCACAAATATTCGCACGGCATCCAATTTCTTTAAAAAGCCTTTTTGAGGTAAAGTATAGCCCAGTTCAATGCTACGCAGTTTCAAGAAATCGCCATTACGCATCCAAAAATCAGATGCCTGGGTATTATTGGCATTGCTCAAGGTTGAAAGGCGCGGTGAAGTTGCTGTAGTCGCATTTTCAGGGGTCCAGCTATTGGCCGAAAATGCAGTGATGTTATTATTGTTTACAAATGGTTTAATATAATAAGGAGCATCATCAAGCAGACTTACCGTGCGGTGCATTACCCCTTGCAGATAGGCGTCAAAATCAAATCCTTTAAATTTGAACCCAAGGTTAAAGCCGATAGTAATTTCGGGCAGTTTGGTATAATTTAAGGGTACTTTATCATAATCATTGATGATACCATTGCCATCCTGGTCGGCAAATTTCAGATCACCTGGTTTCACATTGGTATAAGAAGAAGCTGGTACCCCTTTCTTTAAGTTACCATTAGCATCAAAATCAGACTGCTGATAGAAACCCTTGAAAACCAATCCCCGCATCTGGTCAATAGGGTAACCTTGCGTGTATAGATAGTTATAAGGTTGTGGAGCCTCAGACCGTTTGACTATTTTATTCCGGGCAAAGGCCACCGATCCTCCTACATAATATTCAAAATTACGGTGCTTTTCATCAAACTTAAGGGAAGCCTCAAGTCCTTTATTATGTACCTCGCCAGTGTTAGCATATTGCAAGTTAAAACCCGTGTAGTCAGGCACACCTGCTGATGGGATCTCGAGGATACCAGTCCGTTTCTCTGTAAATACATCAATGGTACCCGAAAACTTTTTCCATAACTCCCAATCAACACCAATATTAAGCGTGGTTTTCTTTTCCCAAGCCGCGTTCGCGTTAGTGAAAGGTCCCTCTGCTAAGCCAGTATGATTGTTGTTGGCAGTACCGGTGATCCAGCCCGGGGTGCTTTGAGCAAACTGTTGATACAGGAAACGGTATTTTTCGTTGATATTACCTGTAGAGCCGTACGAAGCTCTTAATTTCAGAAAACTGAAAGCCGCATTGTCTTTTAAAAAGTCTTCCTTAGATACTATCCAACCTAAACCAACCGCAGGGAAAAAACCATACCGGTTACCTGGCTCAAAATCATCAGATCCGTTGTAGGCGGCAGAAAAATCAACAATGTACTTTTGATCATAGTCATAGGTTAAATCACCAGACAAACCTTGCGTACGCACCTGGTAGGTTAAACCGTTGTGGCTATAGCCCTGTCTACGGGCCATAATCATACCGGTAAAAGTATGTTTACCAAAACTACGGTCATAATCAAAACCAGCCTGTACGGTAGTACGGTTCCAAAACGGACCGCCGTTATCATTGCTTGACTGACTGATAGTACCTATCGTTTTATAAACCACAGTTCCGTTTGACATTACTGGCTGATCATTGGCATCTTTTACAATCTCATAAGAAGGTACCGAGAAAAGTTTCTGATAAACACCAACATACTGATTGCTAAACGATACCAACCCGCGCAGATCTAAGCCTTTGGTTATAGCATCCAGTTTCTGGGTAAAGCTAAAGGTAGTTTGCAGGGTTCGGGTATGGGAGCTGTATACCCCATTTTGTTGTAAAAGCTCAACCGGGTTAAAGTTATATACCGAGTTGTTTCCCCATGAGCCATTCGGATTTTTTACCGGGAAGGCAGAAGCAGGCAGATACATCAGCGCGTTGAATACGTCGCCGGCGGCAAAGCCCGATGGAGTGTTCCTATCTTCGGTTATACCACTGATATTGGCCATTACCGACAGGTTTTTATTCAATTGCAGTTCCACATTAGCCCGAAGATTTAACTTGGTATATTTGGCATTTGTACCAAAGTCCTTATCAATGACATCGGCATTTTTGTATAAACCATCAAAGTTGGTATAGTTCATCAATACAAAATACTTCGCTGTGGCATTACCCCCCCTAAAAGAAAAATTGTAATCCTGAATTGTTGATGTATTTTTTAACAGTTGGTCATACCAATTCACATTAGGGTGATATGGATCATTGGCTGCTTTATACAACTCTGGGTTAGGGTACTTAATGGGCAATCCGTCATTTTTTAATGCCTGATTGTAGCCTGTTGTATAGCCATAAGCATCCATCACTGTGGGCAGGTCAATAGCACTGAGTATCCCATATCTGCCGTTAACGGTTATCTGGGTTTTGGGTATCTCCGTACCTCTTTTGGTTTTAATGCTGAGTACACCAGCACCTCCTTGTAAACCATATACGGCTAATGCGGCAGCGTCTTTTAACAGTGTTACCGATTCTATTTCATAGGCCGACAAACCACTTAGGGCCCCCATATCAACCTGCGAACCATCCAGATAAATGAGTACCTGGTTTCCGGCTATATTCCAGCTGCTTTGCCCTCTCACATAAAGTGTAGGATTATCGTAGCCGGGCTCACCAGATCCGGTTACCACCGTTAAACCGGGAATGCGTCCCTGAAGTGTATTTAGTAAATTACCTACCGTCATATGGGTTAAATCTTCACCCGGAAGGGTAAAAACCGCACCTGTATTTCTCCAGGATTTTTCAGCTTTTATTCCACCATCAACTATGGCTTTTGTAGCGCTATTGCTGGCTTTAGTGGAATCTGCCTGAGTAACATTTGTAGTTTGCGCATTAGCGACAGAAAAACTACAGAACGTAAAAATCCATGCAAAAAGGGTTATATATTCTTTTTTCATTTTTCTCATTACTTATTAATGTGTATAGCTGATTACCACCCCGGATTTTGTCCATCCCACGCCTTCGTGCCCAGATATCTTAAACTGATCTCTTTACTGGGGAAAGGAACGTAATAGTATTTTGGGGGAAATACTCTTGCAACAAAAGGTACCACCTGCCAGGTTCGTTTTAATTGCCCGTCTGTGCCTTTTCTTGCGGTGGTTTGTATACCATGTAAAGTGCCGTTTAACACCGATTTTGCCTTCAGCCAACGGTTAAGATCATTATACCGGTGACCTTCATAAGCTAATTCAATAGTGCGTTCATTTTGTATGGCATCCCGGAATGAACTGGGATCGGCAGGTTGTTTTGGGGGCATTCCGGCTCTTAACCTGATCAGGTTAAGGTAATTAGTAGCATCACCGCCCGGGCCCTGATATTCATTCAAGGCTTCTGCATAGCTTAAATAAAATTCAGCTAAACGAAATACCGGCCAGGCCAGGTGATTGTCGGTCATGTTATCAACACGGGCAACAAACTTGTATACCTCTGTGGCGTAGCCATCAACCCCGGCATCACTGCTGGCCAAATTACCATCGGTTGGATAATCACCCTTTTTATAATACGCTAAAACACCACGCTGACTGCTATAATATTTACCATCATAAGCGATTGTTTGGTAAAACCGTGGATCAAGATTAAGAGCAGCCATATCAACCGGCAGATCGGCACCTGTAGCGGGTAAAGTCCATTTAGTGCCGTCCATTTTTTCATATTGCTGCATAAATTCAACAGGCACATTATTTTTCACCCCCCATTGAGCCAAACGCAACTTTGAGGATAAATACTGCCCCCATACAAAGCCACTACCCGCCTGGTTGGCCGTGTTCACCAATATCAGTTCCTGGTTAGCAAATACATTCCATACCGATTCATAATCGCCAAGTGTGGCATAGGTTTCGCCGGTTGTTAAAGGTTTTCCAGTATTGAATAATGATACCCCAGCGCCCCCTGCATTGTCTATTACATCTTTGGCAGCTTTAGCAGCTTTGTTCCAACGCTCCTGGTCATAGCTGGGATAAGCCAATACGGTATCGCGGCTATCACCAAAACGGGCTCCCGATACTTCAGCTTTTAAATTGGCTGGTGTGTTATAAAGCGGGCTAGCGGCATATAACAATATCCTGGCTTTTAATGCAAGGGCAGCCAACTTAGTAACCTTTCCAAAATCGGCCGCCCCACGTGTAGTAGGCAGCATACTCGCCGCCTGGTCGCACCATTTAACTACGCTATCAACTACAGATTGCACCGAACTGCGTGGTACTGCTATCTTTGAGTCTCCTTCTAAAGGTTTATTTACAATGGGGATACCTCCGTAATATCTAAACGCTTCAAAGTGCTGCATGGCCCGGCAAAAAAGGGCTTGCCCTTTTACATCTGTTTTCCAGTTTGCATCGGCATCAGCAACCTTATTGATATTTTTCAATACCAGGTTTGCCTGTCTTATACCTTTATAATGCCAGCCATATCCCGGGCCATTATCAGATCCAAAACCATAATCGCAGTTAGCATCAGCACTCATGTTACCGGTAATATACGTTCCTGTACCTATTGTATTTGAAGCCCAGTCATAGGCCGGGTGTATAATGTAAAGCTGGTCTGTAATAGCTTCGGGGCGGCAACCATCATAGGTTTGGGGGAAATAGCCCCGTACACACAGGTAATACATTTCTGCTACTGCATATTGTGCCTGATTCTTGCTATCAAAAATAGTATCAACGGTTACTGATCCTCCTTTGGGTTTTTCCAGAAAGCTTTTTTTACAGCTTGTTGAAGACAGACCGCCTATCAGACCCACAAAAAGCAATATGATTATATTTATTCTTTTCATCATTTAGCTATTAATTGATTAAAAATTAACATTTAAACCCACGTTATAAGTCCGTGTTAGCGGATAACCGATGTAGCCTAAGTTTTCGGGATCGCCCCATATTTTATTCGGCGACCAGGTGTACAGGTTCAACCCATTCACATAGAAACGGGCTGATTTAATACCTACCTTTTTCAAAAAGCTTGGCTTAAGTGTGTATCCTATTTCCATATTTTTCAATCGCAGGTAAGAAGTACTTTTCAGGAAAAAAGTGTTATAAGCCGCCGCCTGATTATAGGCAGCAATAGGAAAGTCGATCCTGTCGCCATTGTCATACCGTTCCTGGGTAAAGCGGTTCAGATCCACATCAAAAAGCGATTGTTGTTTGTTAAAGTGGAGCTCCTGCATAGCATACTTAGCCACGCCGCCAACACCTTGCAATAAGGCCGAAAAGTCGAAGCCCTTATAGTTGAAACCGAATGACAGACCATAACTCAATTCTGGGATATCCGTTTTTCCGGTTCGCACATAGTCCTTTTCGTTGATGATACCGTCGCCATTAACATCAACCAGCCTTACCTCTCCAGGTTGCAGCGGAGCCCCGGCATAACCCAGATCTTTCTGATAAACCGGTTGCCCGGCGGCGTTTACATAAGGTTTTCCACTTTTATTTAAGGCTCTTACCGGGCTTGATAGTATTGGATTTCCGTTAGCGTCAACGGCATATAATTGTGACCACGATGTATATAAACCATCGGCTTGCAGATATGATCCCTGATTGATCGGGCGACCAGTAGCTGCATTATACTCTTGTCCGGGTGCGATAGCCTCGTCTTGAAAAATAATCTTGTTCTTGTTGGTTGAGGCATTCCCTTTTACCCACCAGGTAAATTTGCCGGGTGCGCTATTGTAGCTAACCTCTATCTCATTACCCCAGTTTTTAACTTCACCCAAATTGTATGGAGGCAGGGTTGCCTGAACAATACCCGGAACGCTTCCGCGGTATGAAAGGATATTTTTACGATGCTCGTTAAAGTGATCAAATGTAACAGTAACACGTTCGTTAAACAGGTGAGCCTCTAAACCTATATTTGATTTGGTGGCAACTTCCCAGGTAACATTTGGATTACCCAATACACTTTCCATAGCTCCCTGAACACTATTCTGATTGTTTAATGTTCCAAAGGTGTAGCTGTCGCCATATTTCCAGGTATCTGGCAAGTATAAATAGCGCGCCAATTGTGGAGGGTTGCTTCCTGGTACATATATACCGTCATTCCCCACTTTACCTAAACTCCCCCTGATCTTCAGAAAGGTTACAAAATCAGTTTTTGGGAAAAAGGATTCATTACTGGCTATCCAGCCTAATGAATAAGCCGGCAAGAAACCAAATCTTTTGCCTTCCGGAAAATTCTCAGAACCATTATAACCCATGTTATACTCGGCCAGATATTTGTTATCATAGGCATAGGTTATCCTTGCAGCAGCACCTTCATAAGCATGCGGCAGGTCTGGCACATAGGTTGGATCGTATCGCTTTTCGGCATTCGCTAATATCAAACCTGAAACAGCGTGTTTTTTTGCGAAAGTATGATTGTAGTTAATCGAAACCTCGCCATATAGCTTACGCCATTTTTGGGTATAATAATCATCAGATCGCATTGGTGCTACGTCATTAGTTAGTTGTACCAGAATGGGGTTTAACTTATCGCCATTGGGATTTGCTCTTACGCCATATAATAATGGTGTATATTTTC
Organism: Mucilaginibacter lappiensis; assembly: GCF_900155965.1. GTDB lineage: Bacteria > Bacteroidota > Bacteroidia > Sphingobacteriales > Sphingobacteriaceae > Mucilaginibacter > Mucilaginibacter lappiensis. The sequence goes on along the minus strand of NZ_FTMG01000016.1, from coordinate 93,698 downwards.
CGTATGAACGATCCTGAAAATAGCTGTCATAAGCGCCTTTAGCATTGATGGACAAGCCTTCGGTAATGAAATTGAGCTTATGCGTTAATTTGATGGACGAGTTTAGGGTACTATTGGTATTGATATTATAATTGTTGCTATTGGCTATAGCATACAATGGGTTAAGCTGCTCGTTTTGATTGCTGAACGGCACAACAAATTTGCCATTGATAATACCAGGTGACCCAAGTGGTGACGACCATAGGATACGTTTTTCCCAGGTATACTCGTCATTATCCATACCTGTTATGGTCACATACTGCGTAGCTATATCAACCGATACCCTGAAGTTTTTATTAACATCAAAATCAAGATTTGACCGCAAATTGTAACGCTTTTTCTTGAATTGCATGTCATCGCCGAATGGCATATAATCCGTATTGAATAAACCACCTTGTTTCAGATAGCCTAAGGATACGAAGTATTTTACAGATGGTGTTCCACCGGTGATATTAACGTTGTACTGAGTTTGCGGCGTGAACTTATTGAAAATCTGTTTTTTCCAATCCTGATCCGGGTGACCATACGGATCATAATAAGGATTTGGCTTGCCATTAACAGTTGGCGTGTGTGCGTTCTGATAATATTTCAAGTCCTCTGGCGAGTAATAGATCGTGGCTTCCTTCACCCAGTTAGCATCTCTTTTCTGAGCAAAATCACTCCAGGTTTTTATATCAGCATCATTGGAATGTTGGATCCAGTAATTTTCATAACTCTGCTCATTTAATAATGAAGCATATTGATATGAGTTAACAAAATTAGGCATACTGGAGAATTCTGATATAGCCGTTTGAGCTGTACCACTTACCTTAGGAGCCCCTTCTTTACCGCGCTTGGTAGTGATCAAAATAACACCGTTGGCACCACGAACACCATATACAGCTGTGGCAGAAGCATCTTTTAATATGCTTACTGTTTCTACCTCATTTGGGTCAATATCATTATAGGTATCGCGGGCAACACCATCAACCATGATTAACGGAGCGGTTACGCCAGTATAGGTTCCAATACCACGTACATATAAAGTGGAGTTGTCATCACCAGGTTTACCCGAAGTTTGAATAGCTGTTAAGCCTGATAAACGCCCGGCCAACGCGTTGCTCAAATTTGCAGTTGGGGATTGTACCAGATCTTTGGTGCCAATAGAAGTAATGGCTCCGGTAACAGATTCTTTCTTTTGCGTGCCATAACCCACTACTACAACCTCGTTCAGATCTGTTGGATTATCTTCGAGCGTTATGTTGAGCTGGGGCTTACCATTAAGTGGTATCTCGCGTGTTACAAAACCAACAAAGCTAAAAACAAGTATCGCATTATCGTCACTAACACTAATGATATAATTTCCATTATTGTCCGTCACTACGCCCATTCTCGTCCCCTTTTCTTTAATGGTTACCCCAGGCAGAGGAAAACCTTTATTGTCAGTAACTTTTCCTGTTACCTTTTTCGGGGGTTTTATATTATCGTTCTGGCCTGTTTTTTTACTAATTAATATGGTTTTATTTTCAATTACATAGGTGAGTAATTGGTTGGCAAAGCACATATCCAGCGCCTCTTTCAGAGGGACATTTTTAAGATCAAGGCTTACCGGTTTGGCAACCTTCAAATCATCTGAGTTATATAAAAAATCGTAGCCTGTTTGATTTTGTATTTGCTCAAATACTTCTTTTAGATTGCTTTTTTCGGCCTTCAATGTAACCTTCTGCGCGTAAGTTGCTGCTGTTACCTGTAAAAAGGTGGCCGTTAGCAAAATTAGGGTTAGTTTCATGATAAGCACAGGTTTATATAGGCGCCCACGTTGTTTGCCGCAAGTAAATGCAGTAAAATTTTTATACATTTGAATGTCAGTTTATTAATTAAGTGGTTGTATTCGCTGCAATTAATTTCATTATCTGTCATAGCCGGATCATGGCTGACACCAGGGGCGGTCCGAAACGCTCCTGGTTTACTTCCAGATAATCATAAGTGAGAAATGGGAATGTAGATTTATTGCATAACTATAATCCTCCTTCCAGTAATTTTAAAGTGTACTTTTCCGATTTTTTCCAGATTATTCAATAATTCTGTAATTCCTTTGGAGCGATAAAATGTGCCCCCAAAACGCTGATTTTCAAAGCTGCCCTGGTATTCAACATCTACATCATACCAGCGCGACAGCTTTTTCATAATGGTATTAATGTTGTCATCGTTAAATACAAAATACCCATTTTTCCAGGCCATCACCTGGTTGATACTCGCATCTGAAACATTGATCACATCGGCGTTATTTTTTACTACTGCCTGCTGACCGGGTTTCAATAAACGTTGTTGACTATTTTTTGTAATTAAAACAGATCCTTCCAGCAAAGTAGTGGTGAGCTCTGCATCGTCAGTATAGGCCGCGATATTGAAATGTGTGCCCAAAACTTTCACACATACATTATTAACACACACATAAAAAGGCTTATCCTTATTTTTAGCGACTTCGAAATAAGCTTCGCCGGTAAGTTTTACATGTCTTTCGTTACCGGCAAACTCAACCGGGTAACTTAAAGATGAGGAAGAATTTAACCACACATTAGTACCATCCGGGAGTTTTACTTTATACTCGCCCCCACGGGGTGTGGTCAATGTATTATATACCGTATCTGTGTTGGTGGCTGTTTGGTGATTATCGGCCAGTGTGTTGTAAACCAATCCTTCGTTATGAGCTTTGTTTACTACTGTACGGCCCGATTTTGTGAGCATTCCATCAGCTGCGCTGTCAAGTAAAATAACTTTTCCATTAGCCAGTGTTAAGGTCGCTTTTGTACTACCCGGTAAAATTTGAGAAGACTTAGTTCCTGCTAAATCATTTTGATTAGCTATTTTATGATATCTGTTAAATAAAAAATAAAAACCAACAGTGCTAAAAAAAATAAGGATAGCTGCAACTCTTATCCAACTACGGTACCATTTATTTACGGGTTTAGCATCCTCTGGTTCTACGCCCCGGCGCATAAACCTCGAATCGGATTTAATGCGCTCCAAAACTTTTTTAGCTTGAAAACGATTAAACTCCGGCCCTTCTTCCAGCGTAAGTAATCGCTCATCTATTGTCTTAGCTATTTCGTCAGGATCATTATTTCGCAGATAATCAAGCAACTCAATACAGTCAGTATCAGTTATGGTATTGTTAAAATACTGTTGCAATAAACGCTCGAGTTTATCCTTATTCATATATAATGGTTTATAATACCCAGAATGGGCTTGGTATGTAGAGAACACACTAACTATGGGGTAGGACTAGTCGCTTTTAAAAAAAATTAGCTGTTATAAATAATTAGCTGTTTTTAAAACATTCCAGACCGATATGCCAGAAGTTCAATATCGAACGCACCATGTATCAAAAACGAACATCCAGGCTCTTATTAAATTCACAATTACTTAATAATAAGCCATTTAAATAATGGCATTTTGTTTGAACCTCCAATTTCACTTTGAAATAAATTGCCTCCAGAACTTGGTACAGCTGGGCTTACACTTTTTATCTATTTGATATTATCATTTTTAATAAAACCTATATGATCAGGAATTACCTAAAAATCGCCAGACGAAATCTTATCAAAAACAAGTTTTCTTCTTTGATCAATATTAGTGGGCTTGCAGTTGGGATGGCCGTAGCCATGCTGATCGGATTATGGATCTGGGATGAAGTATCTTTTGACACCAACTTTAAAAATCAGGATCGCATTGCAAAAGTAATGGATAATGCCTGGGTCAACAACGAAATAGAAACCGATGGAGGATCAGCTTTGCCATTGGCGCCTGCCCTGCGGAGTAACTTTGGGGAGTATTTTAAACATGTTATTATAACATCTTGGACTAATAATCATCTTTTAACTTATGGCGAAAGGAGCGTAACCCAGCAGGGAAACTACATGGAACCAGCCGTTACCGACATGCTATCGTTAAAAATACTGAAAGGTGCCGCCAGCAGTTTAAACGATCCTACATCTATCCTGCTTTCGCAATCAACTGCAAAAGCTATTTTCGGCAATACCGACCCTATAAACAAGATGATCAGGATAGATAAAGAAACAAACGCCAAAGTAACCGGCATTTATGAAGATCTGCCTGTTAACTCCTCTTTCGGAAATCTTTTTTTTATAGCGCCATGGCAAATGCTGGCTATACAAGAAAAATATGCTACCCGGTTTAATAACCCATGGGGGGCAAGCTGGTTTCAAACCTATGTTCAGCTTGCTGATGGCGCGGATATAAACCTGGTATCGGCTAAAATTAAAAATCTGAAACTGAATGCACTCACCAGTACACACAACAGCGACGCCAGGTATAAATCTCAACTTTTTCTTCAACCCATGAGCCGCTGGTACTTATATGGCGAATTTAAAAACGGAATTAATACCGGAGGTCGTATTCAATATGTATGGATGTTTGGAATAATAGGCTTATTTGTATTGCTGCTTGCCTGTATTAATTTCATGAACCTAAGTACAGCACGCTCCGAAAAACGAGCTAAAGAGGTAGGCATCCGCAAGGCTATCGGTTCTGTTCGGAGTCAATTAATTGCCCAGTTTTTTAGCGAATCTCTTTTAATAGTTTTTTTAGCTTTCCTCCTATCATTATTAATAGTTCAACTATGCCTACCCGGATTTGATCACCTTGCTGATAAAAAGATAAGCATATTATGGGAAAATCCATTATTCTGGGCGCTGGGAATTATTTTTAGCTTATTCACAGGGTTAATTGCAGGCAGTTATCCTGCATTATATTTATCCTCATTCCGCCCGGTAAAAGTACTAAAGGGCACTTTTAAGGTGGGCCGCTTAGCTGCTATACCACGCAAAGTTTTAGTCGTTATACAGTTTACCGTTTCTGTGGTGTTGATCATAGGCACTATAGTTGTTTTTCAACAAATTCAGTTTGCTAAAAACCGGCCTATTGGTTATAGTCGTAACAATTTAATAAATGTACACCTGCAAACCGATGATATCAATAAACAATACCAGTCCTTAAAAAATGATTTACTTGCGAGCAGGGCAGCAATCGGTGTATCCGAATCAGAAAGCCCGGTAACAGCCGTATACATTAATAACGGCGGCTTTAACTGGAGTGGCAAAGACCCTGGTGTTCAGGAACAATTTGTAAGTATGGCCGTTACATCTGATTTTGGAAAAACCGTGGGTTGGGAAATTAAAGAAGGAAGAGATTTTGACCCTGCCTATTTATCAGATTCATCAGGATTTATTGTCAATGAAGCGGCAGTAAAGTTTATGGGCCTTAAACACCCGGTTGGTGAAACCATTGAGTGGATTAGTAACGGAAAGTTTAAAATTATTGGTGTAGTAAAAAATATGGTTAACCGCTCGGTATATGAAACAGCTCAACAAACCTTTTTCTATTTACCAAGGTGGCAGCATTTATCAAACATTAATATAAAAATTAATCCGTTAATGAGTGCCCATGATGCACTCTTAAAAATCACAGCCATTTTCAAGAAGTATGATCCATCAACACCTTTAAATTACCAATTTATTGATGAAGAATATGCCAAAAAATTCGAGGACGAAGAACGCATAGGCACACTGGCAAGTTGCTTTGCGGCCCTGGCTATATTTATCAGCTGTCTGGGATTATTTGGCATGGCCTCATTTATGGCCGAGCAACGTATAAAAGAGATAGGTGTACGTAAAGTTTTGGGGGCCTCAGTATTCAACCTTTGGCGGTTACTCTCTACCGATTTTATAAGGTTAATCATTATTTCTTTATTGATTGCTAGTCCGGTTGCGTGGTACCTGATGCATAATTGGTTACAGCATTATGAGTATCGCTCTACTATATCCGGCTGGGTATTTGTGTTAACAGGTTTAGCAGCTGTTATAATCACATTGCTTACTATAAGCTTCCAATCTATAAAGGCAGCATTAGTTAGTCCTGTAAAAAGCTTAAGGAGTGAGTAAGAAACAACGTGCCCTTAAAAGTTATGGACTGATAAAACTAGGGCTAAAAAATAGATGAGATCTGAATATTGTAAATGAGATTTTAAAGTTTTGAGTGCCTCAACCATATGGTTTTTTACAGTATTGGGTGATATCTGCAATTGATCGGCTATTTCTTTGTGTGACAAGTGCTCTACACGGCTTAACCTGAATATCAGTTGCTGCTGCTTTGGTAATTTATTGATGATCTTTTCTGTAAACTGTTCCAGTTCATTTACCAGCAGATCCTCTTCTGTATCGTTATGTATGGTTACTATACGAGCGATCAATTTATCGGCAAACTCTCTTGACTGGCAAATTTGCCTTAGTGCATTTAATGATAATCTTTTGGCAATTACATAAATGTACAGCCATATATTTCCTTCAGGATTTAGTTTCTCCTTACTCATCCAAAGATTTATAAAACATTCCTGAACAATCTCTTCGCTCTGCTCCCTGTCTTTTAAAAATCTGAATGCCAGCCTGTAAACTTTTTCACAGTACATTTCATAGATAGCATCAAATGCAGACTCTTCGCCTGCAATCAATTGCTGAATTTGATTACTGTTAATAATTTTATGCACTTTACTATTTACGTTTATAATTAATTGGGATATAAATATAGACAGGAATTTTTGATATTACCATTCACTTTTCTATTTATACGCCACTACATTAACACTACCAGAAAAAAACATTAAAAACAGTAACCTAATAATAAGTTAAAGTTGGTGTAATATACAATGGTTGTAAACTATTCCCAATTATACGGCCTTACTCCTTTTCGTGGTAGAAGTTAATAGTGTACTTTATTAAACAATTGATATTCATAATTTGTAATTTGGCCATATCAATTTGATTGATGATTTATGATCAATTTAACAGAGCGACACCAATATATTATCAATAAAATGCAAAAGGAAGGCTATGTTGAAGTAGTTGACTTATGCAAAGAGTTAAAAGTTTCGTCCGTAACTATCAGGAAGGATCTGAAATATCTGGAAGAAAAAAACCTGCTTTTTCGTACGCACGGCGGTGCAACACAAAGTAATCCTTACACCACAGACCGCCCTGTAAATGAAAAGGAAAAGATAAAATCGAACGAAAAGATGCGCATCGGGGCTGCTGCTGCCGGCCTGATCGGTGTTAATGATTCCATTATCCTGGCTTCGGGGACAACCATACAGGCCTTTGCAAAAAGCATACAGGCCAGGGAAGCCCTTACGGTTATTACCTCGTCATTAAATGTAGCTATTGAGCTGATCCATGCCCCTGGGGTTGAGGTATTGCAACTGGGTGGAATGATCAGAAAAAGCTCTTCCTCGGTAATGGGGACTTATGCAGAAAATATCCTGAAAGATTTCTTTTGCAGCATGCTGTTTTTGGGTGTGGACGGTATTGATATTGAATACGGCCTTACCACCACCAATGCCATGGAGGCTCATCTAAATAAGCAAATGATGGCCATCTCCAACAAAACTATCGTACTAGCCGATTCTACCAAATTCGGAAAACGCGGTTTTGGTAAAATATGCAATATTGATGAAATAGATCAGATCATTACCGATGATCAGATATCGGATCATGTGGTAAATACACTGGAAAGCGCTGGTGTTACCGTTACCATTGCTTAATTGTAACCTAAAAAGCTTTACGTAATTTAATGATCCGCATGCAGTGCATCAGTTTCATTACGGGATAAACCGGATCTATCTCAAACCATCTTTTACCAAAGTTAGCGCTGTTAGGATGCCTGTGATGATTGTTTTGAAATAGCTCTCCCAGCATCAGGAAATCAAATGGGGTGGTATTTTTTGACTGGTCGTTATTATCAAAATTAGTATAACCATATTTATGGCCACACCAGTTTACAATGGCTCCGTGAACAGGCCCCATCATAAAATGTATGGGTAAAAGCAGGAACATCCACCAATGGCTGGCGTAAACAATATAAAAACAGGTATATGCCGCCCCAAACAATAGCCTGGAGAGTATAGAAGAGCCTATCCTGTCAATTAAGGGCCATTCCGGATAATTGCCCGAAAACCTGGCTTCGGGCTCTGTAGTCCTTTTCAGATGATCCCGAAATGTTATAATAGTTGCTTTCATCATTTGAAAGATGTCTGTAAAGAAATGAGGAGAGTGCGGATCTTTTTCCGTATCGCTGTAAGCATGATGTTCGCGGTGCATGATGGCATAAGCCCTCGGGTTTAAAAACGAGGCCCCCTCAAAAAAATAAGCCATTAAATAAAATACCCGTTCGGCAGTTTTACTAGTGGTAAACATGCGATGGGAAGCATAGCGATGTTGAAAAAAGGTTTGGAAAAACAACGACAAAAACCAATGTGCAATAAAAAAAATGAGGATCGTCATAAAATAAACTAATGTGATTTAATCACCGTCAGTTCATCGGCTTTAATGACGAACGCATGGCCTAATGATCGGAAAAAACAGAGAAGGATAAAGTGAATTATTCTTTGAGTTCGACGACGAGTATGCTATGTAGCGGAGTGCCGCAAGTTAACACCTTTTCATGATCATTATTACAATAAATGATTTCTAAATTGTTATTATTTCGTTTTGCAATTATTCCCTTATTGTAGTTTTATCGGCCAGGGCCATACGGGCAATTTCATCTTTGCGTTTAAAGGCAACTCCCGGCTGCTGTTGAATATATTTGATGATTTCACTGGCAGCCTTTACCATTTGCGGGCTACCGCCAATACGATCATGAAAACTGATTGACATTTGCCTGCGTTTGTATTCAGACTCTGCGTAAAGCTGATCAAATTCCATTTTAACCTGGTTAACAAATTGATCTGCTGAAAAATTCTTTCCTTCTATCAGCATAATGTCGTTACACCGAAGGGTATATGGCACAACTGCAAAATCTTTATCGTTTACCTTAATAATAAAAGGCTCATCACGGCTCAGATCATCAATATGATAAATGAAGCCTAATTCCTGTAATATTTTCAGCGTGTTTTCACCTCTCCTAAGCCAATTGGCGTTATATCCAATGGCATCAAAACCGGTCACTTTTTTTATAGCATCAATGCCATCTTTAATAAATTTCTTCTCTTCATCGTAACTCATGGTATATTCGGTTGCCCAGTTCATACCATGTGCTGCGGCTTCGTGGCCCCGCTGTACAATCTCTTTTGCCAGCTGCGGATTCTTTAAAACCGCCGTACCCACCATATGCGAGGTTACTTTAATACCCAGCTTGTCCCAGTTATCAAGCATCCTGGGAATACCTTCTTTATAACCATAAGCAAACCAGGTTGCCGCAGGCAGATCGATGAAACCTTTTTGCATATTCTGCGGAAAAGGGCTTTCGGCATTATCAGGTTGCCCACCTGCCTCAAACTGCATGGATACAGAAACCACCAAACGGAATCCATCGGCCCAATGTGTTTTTGGCTTGGTCTGTTGTTTAGTTTGCAATAAATTAATTGCACTGGCTGGTTGCACAGCACCAGCTAAACTTAAAATACTACTCTTTTTAATAAAATCTCTACGGGTTTCCATTGCTTAGTTTTGTTTAATTAGTAATTGGTCAATTGCCCAGGTGTTACTACTGATGAACTGCAACAGCATAGTAAAGAAGGCAACATGAATAAGTTGGGATGGCAAAGCTTCCCAGTTTTCAATCATACAAGTTCCGAAAACAAGTATGATCATGACCAGGCTGCCTGCCATGAGGGCTGGTTTTGTAAACAAACCTGTAATGAGCAGCAGGCCAATAATAAATTCGGCAATTGGCAATACATAACTAAAGGGAATAACCAAGGCTTGGGGTAATATGGATTTGGCAAAGCTGCCCACCATCCAATGGCTAAAAGTTTGAAGTTTGGGCAGGCGTACCAATCCATGCCCTAACATACTGGCACCAATGGCCAGCCGGAGTAATAAAAAACTGTTTGTATTCATAACTATTGTTATTTATGAATACAAAATTGCAGTGTATTAGCTCAACATACTTGCAGATATGCAGGATTGATCTGTAATTTCAAAGGTATGGAAACGTTTTATGTCCATACCTAACCCACTACCATATTGTAGTTAAGGAATCTCAGACTGATTTCCATATTTTAAACACATTTTCATACCGGGCATCGGTATCACGTATAACAACCGATAAGTGATCCTGGCGTACAGGAAAATGCTGGTCAATAGCGCCATAGATCTTTTGCAGGAGATTACCCAGCTTTTGTTCAAAATCAGCTTTACTGATACTAATCAACACCTGGTTACCCAAAGCAGCCACTATCCCCTGCTCCCCAATCTCGCTTTTTAGCAAATGGATCACGTTAACGGTTAACGTCCTGGCAGCAATTTCTGCCATTGTTATCATTTCGTTCATTATAATACCCCCAATTAAATGGTAAAAGCGTACTTGTTTATCTTAATGAGATACGTGGGCGTTTGTGTACATGAATTTCTTCGGGTTGCTGATCGGCCAGTTTAACCACAATGTCCCGATCACCAATGGTGCTGCCGTCAAGCTCTTTGATTGCATGCAATCCTTGCTGGTTATCCTGCATCTCAACAAAACCAAAGCCTTTGCTTTTGCCTGTTGTGGGTTCTGTTATAATTTTTACTGCTATAACGGCACCAAATAATTCAAACAATTGCCTGATACCTACACCGCCTACATAGAATGGAATATTGGCTACAAAAATTTTCATAACTCCTGATTTTAATGATAAACACTTATTAACCCGCAGTTAATAAATAACGATCCGGATTTATGAAAAGTTTAAGAAATTTTTAAAAATTACTGATTATGATTTATTGATGACATCAATTATAAACCAGACAGCACGAACAATATCGTTAACCACCTGTAAATAAGCCATTAACACCAAATTACAATATAGTCTCAAAATTAAAAAGCCCGGTTTTGTACCGAGCTTTTTACATTATGGACGTGTTAATAGTTAATTAGAGGACAATTTATTGGGCATTAAGCGTGTTTAAAATACAGGTATTTGATCTCATACTGACGATCAACTTTATCAAACGCCATGAGATCAGCATCACGGCGGAAATGATTTCGAATACTGTAACGAAACTCAGTACGGGCCGGAAAGCTTTTATCCATATTTTCTATAGTTAAACTTAAAACCGGGTTTGCAGTGCTAACACTATAAAAGTAGCATTCAACAGGTGCATATCCTTTGCCTTGTTGGACTAATTGCTGGCGACTGTAAAGCATAAAACCGGCGGTATCCAATATCTTATAAGCTACATTCTCATAAAACCTGAAGTCCTGGTTATTTTGACGGTATCCAAATATTTCACTTTTGGATAGCTTCATTTTTTTGCCCTGGTAAGCCAGTGTTACATACTTCCCGTTTAAAAACCCGTTCAGTTGAAGTTTATCGTTATTATCTAGGGCATAACTTAATTTACCTGATTTGTAATCCTGTTCGTTAAGGTATATACCAGTGGCGTTTTTTGTACTTTGTGCTTGTGATCGTACACCTTGTATACAGATCACCATCAGTGCGATGAGCACTTTGATTGATGTTTTCATTTTTTATGTTATTTAATGATACTATAAACTAATAGTATTTCTTTAAAAAGCCGGGCTGCACCCCCCGGCTCCAACCTTGCTAAACTTACCCAGACACTTGAGCGTAAGTTATTGCAGGTTTTGTAATATTTTTATCGAAAGGCTAATTAAAGCAATTAAAACCTTACTAATAGCGCCCCTATAAACCTTGTTTCGGATGGTACCAGATCGGGTGTAAAATCTGTTGGCACCGGGGTGGTATTATATCCATCAGGAGAAGTTACGCCACCGTGGCCGGCAAAGTAAGGCACACTGGCGTGGCGATGTACAACCTCCAGGCGAAAGGTCAGGTAATCATTCGGCATCAGGTCAATCGTGGTTGAATAATCGTAACCATGAAACTGATCACCGGGGTTAGCGCTAAACGGATGTGAACCAACTGCACCCGTGTTGATAGCTGGTATAGGGTTGGCATCGCCCGTTGGATATAACACCAGGTAGCGGCCCGGGTTATTGATCACGCCACCACCGATCGTCCAGCCCAAATGCCCTTTAGCCATTACCATACGGTGATAGATCATACCGCTGGCGAAATATTGAGCCGGCCCTTTAACCGGGTCCGCGTGGAAGCCATTTACACCGTCACCTTTTTCAAAACCGATATCACCGGTGATTGAAAATGCGGCGCTGTTAACAAAGCTGCCTTTATCTTGGCTTTTAAAATATCGAACCTCGATGCTGTTATCGGAGTGGAAACGTTTTCTACCGGGTTTATCCTGGGTATCAGCACCATAATAAGTATTGGTTAATGCCTGAAACCACTCTACAGGGCGCCATAAAATCTGACCACCTATACCTGGTTGGCTATTGAACATACCGTATGATTGCCAGCCATTGATCAGCCATGGTTCAATTTTCAGCTTATCGCTTACGAATATCTGTACGCGGATACCGTTAAAAAACCAGGGTGTGTTATCTGAAGTGAATGATGGCTGGTAGGCCCAGTTTTCGGCATTGTAATAAGAGAATAAACCTACGTATGACATGAATATACCCGCATCAACGTTAATACCGTGCAACACATTAAAGTGATAGCCCGCATTAGCTTCGCTTAAATAACGATAAGCGGTACCCAGATCAAACTGCCCCCGGGTAACACTTAAATCGTTACGAGGCACTACCGTGGCTCGCGTACCAAACTGAGTAAGTACACTGGCACGAACATTATCGTAGTGAAAATCACCACCGAAGGCAACCGTCGAAATTTCAAATTCATGATCACGAGCCAATGCGGTTGAGCCCACTACAGTATGATCAATAGGATTATGATTTGACGCGGTATAATTAAAATCAAGCAGGAAACGACCGGTAAAATATTTGGTATCCAACAGGGCTTTATGCCTGCGGTCATTACCGTTAAGCCAGGTGAAGTCGCCAAAGGCAAATGGTTCAGCAGGAGCAGCTTTGGTTTTTACAGTATCCTTAACCATGGTACTATCCTTTTTCAAGGCAATTGCATGATCCTGGGAATAGGCATTAGTTAATGTTATGCCTAGAACAAGTGACAATAGAAATTTTTTCATTTTGAATATGGAAATTATTTGTTTTTGTGGTGGGGCAAAGCTTTGTTTTATTGCTCTTCCATAACCACGTTAGTACTATTTGCGGCTTAGTAGCCAATAGGTATACCAGACTGGCAACCTCGATCCATATCGATTGATTATCAGTAACTTATTTTAAATTCTATTTTTTAAAAGTTGCTTCTTAAAAGAAAACCGTCTCATTTTACTAGGACGGTTTTCTCATTTTGATCAGTTCATGAGTATTTGATACTCTTCAATTTTGCGGTAGAGCGTGGCTAAGCCAATACCAAGTATCCTGGCAGCCTCTGTTTTATTGCCCTTGGTGTATTTTAATATACGCCTGATGTGGTGTCTTTCTACACTATGCAGATCAAGCGCAACCAGGTCATAATAGCCACCATTATGAAATTCATAGGGCAATAGTTTTGGGGTAAGCAGTGGTTCATCCATCAGAATAATCACTCGCTCTATCACATTTTTCAACTCCCTGATATTCCCGTTCCACTTGTGTTGGTTCAACAGTTTCAAAAAGGTTGCATCTACGTCTGGTATTTTCTTTTTAACCTTAGCCGAATAAACTTTTACAAAATGTCGGGCCAACACCTCTATATCCCCTATCCGTTCGCGCAGTGGGGGCAGTACAATAGAAAACCCAGATAAGCGGTAAAACAGGTCAAGGCGAAAATGCCCTTCCTCTGATTCTTTTTGCAGATCGCGGTTGGTAGCAGCAATCAAGCGTACATTTATTTTGGTGGTTTTGGTTTCGCCAATTTTAATAAAAGTACCATTTTCCAATACGCGCAATAATTTAGCTTGCAGGTCATGACTCATTTCTCCTAATTCATCTAAAAAAATGGTTCCACTACTGGCTTCTTCAAATAAGCCTTTTTTATCTTTAACAGCTCCAGTAAATGCACCGGCTTTATAACCAAACAGCTCGCTTTCCAATAATTCTTTACTAAAGGCACTGCAGTTAACTGCCACAAAGGGTTTATCCTTTCTTAAACTCTCATAATGTATAGCTTCGGCAAACACTTCTTTACCGGTGCCCGTTTCTCCCAACAATAAAACAGTGGCATCCGTTCTTGCTACCTTTCTTGCCAGTTCTACGGCCTCTAAAATAGCGGGCGATCGTCCCAGAACAATAGGGAACCCGTGCTGTGCCTCTACCTGATCCTGCTGCTCACTCACCTGATATTGTAAGTTAGCCTTTTGCATAGCTTTACTTACCATGGGTATGATCTTATCATTATCATCGCCTTTGGTGAGATAATCAAAGGCTCCGTTCTTGATGGCTAAAACTCCATCACTGATAGTACCAAAGGCAGTAAGGTTGATCACCTCTATATAGGGTTTGATCTGTTTGATCTTACTTACCAGGTCTACCCCATTAGCGTCTGGCAATTTTACATCACTCAAAACAACCATAATATCCTCACGCTCAACTATGCGTATACCTGCTTTGGCATTAGCCGCCTGTACTACTTGATACCCTTCCAGGCTTAGTATACGGGCGAGTAATTCACTGAGCTTCACCTCGTCATCAATTATTAATATGTTTGATTTCATTTCTGTACTTGTTTGGATTGTTGATCAACATCAGCGGCAGGGTTTCTAATAGCCTGACATAGGTGTTGATACCTTTTTTGATCTCTTCGAGATAAATAAACTCATCGGAAGAATGAGACCTGGCAGAATCACCCGGGCCTATTTTTACTGAGGGAATGGTTAACCAGGCTTGATCTGAAGTGGTAGGCGAGCTATAAGTTTTACATCCTATGGCTATACCAGCCTTCACAATGGGATGGTCAATAGGCACCGAAGATGCTCCCAATGATCCCGGGCGTACCGTGATCTGGCATGACACATTCTTTTTGATGGTATCCAGGATTTCCTGCTGAGTGTAGGTATCATCATTACGGATATCAACCGTAAACTCACATAAAGCAGGAACAATATTATGCTGTAAACCCGATTTGATGATAGTGATGGTCATTTTTACCGGTGGTAGCCCGCTAAACTGTTGCGGAAACTGGTAATTCCTGAACCAGTCAAGATCTTTCAGACATTTGTGAATAGCGTTATCCCCCTCTTCTCTCGCAGCATGACCTGAACGGCCATTGCTGATGCAGTCAATCACCAGGTTTCCCTTTTCGGCAACCGCCATTTGTAATAAGGTGGGCTCGCCCACTATGGCCAGCTCCAGTTTGCCCAGCAAGGGTAGAACTGATTTAATTCCGTTTTGACCAGAGTTTTCCTCCTCGGCAGTTGCTGCCAGGCAAAGGTTAAAACCCAGCCCCTGGTAACAATAAAAATGCAGAAAGGTGGCAATCAGTGACACCAGGCAGCCCCCTGCATCATTACTCCCCAGTCCATATAATTTTCCGGATGTTATTTCGGGACAAAATGGATCATTGGTATAACCGTCATTGGGCTTAACCGTATCTAAATGGGAGTTGAGCAGGATAGTAGGTTTAGTACTATCATAATATTTATTATAGCACCAAACGTTATTGCCCTTTCTTTTTACTTTAATGGAATAACCGGCCAGGTACCGCTGTACCATATCGGCCACCACGTCTTCATTGCCGCTAAATGAGGGCGTTTTAATTAATTGTTGCAGCAAACTTACCGACTCGCTAAAAAGCTGTGCGTTCATAGGCAGGCCTGTCCATAACGGAGAAACATCTGCCCGTTCGTTCAAATCTTTTATCATAACCATAAATAATTAATTTAACTGTGGATCAAACAACATGGCGGTGCACAAGCAATTACACCTGTTTTTACTTTGCAATACATCATAATTAACACAGCTTTTGCAGCTGTCCCAAAATCTGGTTTCCTGTGCAACCTCACTATAGGTCACAGGTTCAAAACCCAGGCGGCTATTCATTTTCATAATGGCTAACCCCGAGGTGATACTGAACACCTTGGCAGATGGGTACTTGGTTCGGGATAGTTCAAATATTTGTGTTTTGATTTGGGAGGCTACACCTTGGTTACGGTGTTTAGGAGATACGATAAGACCGCTATTGGAAACAAACTGTTCGTTGTCCCATGTTTCTATATAGGAGAAACCAACCCATTCGCCGTTTTCGGTGATGGCAACTATCGCTTTGCCTTCATCTATTTTTTCTATGATAGCGGCTGCAGATCTTTTGGATATTCCGGAGCCCCGTGCTATCGCGGAGCTTTCCATTTCATGGATAATCTGGTCGGCAAAAACCACGTCAGACGGAATGGCTGACCTTATAATAATTCGTTCATCTTCCATTTATTTTTTAGTTTATTTCAGTTACAAGCATGGATTTTTTTTATAACTGTATATAACCTATTGCCAAAAGAATGCCCATTACGCGGCTAGCACACCATTTATGTGTTTAGATCATTTAAATACAGATTTTATTTTTCAGACACAGAACGGGACATAAAAAAAACCTATCAAAATGAAAGGCTTTTTTTTCAATTTAAGCAATTTTGAGATTATTGTACAGGATGGAGATCTACAGAATTGCCAATGTAAAGTTCAAGGTAACCTTCTTCGTTCACTGCAAATTTGCCTACTTCGGTCATATTTGCTGATTTTTTTCTTCTTTTGGGGCCGGCTAACGGGATAATAATAACCGTTAATAAAGCCACTATTTTAAGTACGATATAAATTGATGCCATGATATAATATTAAATCAGGACACTTAAACTAATAACATGCCGTAAAACACATGTTATTATTCAATTGGCCCTAAACAAGCCTTAAACCAATAAAATAGGAGAATATATAAAAACAGGAAAAAGCTATCCTATCATTTTGAAATAATCAGATTATCAAAATGATAGGAAATAGTTTAAGATTTTTTATAGGATGTTATGCTGGAGTATTCTAATAGTTGATATTATTAGGCCGCGAATAAACCAAGTGCATTACGTTGATATTACGCATGGTAAAGGCAGCTTCACAGTAGCAGAAATAATAATTCCATTTGCGGATAAAGGCATCATCAAAGCCCAGCGTTTTAATTTTTGAAAGGTTATTATTAAACTGATCGTGCCATAGCCTTAAAGTTTTGGCATAATCTATACCCAGGTCTTTAATATCTATCAGCGTCATATCGCCGGTACGGTTAACAGCGCTGTTTATAGCAGCCACAGATGGCAGCAATGAACCCGGGAAAATATGTTTTTGTATCCAATCGACACCTTTACGCAGACTATCGTACCTGGAATCGGGTGAGGTAATTACCTGTATGGCCAGTATCCCGCTTTTTTTGAGCAGTTCATGACATTTTTTGAAATAGCCATCCAAAAATTTATGACCAACGGCTTCCAGCATTTCTACCGATACTATTTTGTCAAACTGGC
The DNA here is from genome assembly GCF_900155965.1 of Mucilaginibacter lappiensis. Taxonomy (GTDB): domain Bacteria; phylum Bacteroidota; class Bacteroidia; order Sphingobacteriales; family Sphingobacteriaceae; genus Mucilaginibacter; species Mucilaginibacter lappiensis. The sequence continues at coordinate 76,239 of NZ_FTMG01000016.1, read as the reverse complement.
CTTCCATCAGCCGGTAATCCTGCAATAAAATTTTAACCCTATCACTTAAGCCTGCGGCTTCAACGCGTTCAACCGCCAGTTTATGCTGTTCTTCGGATATGGTTAAAGAAGTAACCCTACAACCGTATGTTTGGGCCATATATATGGCATTACCACCCCAACCACTACCTATCTCTAACACATGATCATGTGGTTTTAAATGTAGCTGACGGCACAAACGCTCATATTTTGCCAATTGTGCCTCCTGTAAACTTAGTCCATCGCGATAAAAATAAGCGCTGGAGTAGGTCATGGTAGGATCCAGGAAACTGGCAAAAAAATCATTGTTCAGGTCATAATGTTCTGCTATGTTTTTTCTGGAACCACTAACCGTATTGGCCCTTTTGGAATGATATAGTTTATTGAACCATTTAAACAGATTTAGGGCTATGGTTTTTGTGCGACTGCCTGATACGCCAGGGGCATTTTCAATATTAAGCAACACCCATTTAATAACATTGGTTATGTTATCGGTATCCCAAAGCCCATCTGTATAGGCTTCTCCAAAGCCAATATCGCCATACAGGATAATCCGTTTGTAGAACGATTCGTCGTTTATGGTTATGCTTGCTGTAATATTACCCTCGCCCGTGCCCATCGTTAGTATCTCTCCGCATGGCAAAGTCAGATAAAGGGTTCCTTTATCCATCTTGTACAAAAGCTTTAAAACAATGTCCTGGTAAATACCGGTACGTCCGGCAATGGCAAGTGTATTATCCATTAGTAAGTATATGCTATAGTGTTACGTTTACAGGATATACGGATTATACGCCACAAACAGTTTTTGATCAGGATACATATTTTGATGGATAAGGCCTATACACTTCTTTTTGAAGCGCCAGATTATCACCCTTACGGTGAAACGGCAATTTTTTAAGCCATAATTTGAGCGCCTGCCAATGAATCAATGCAATCACCTGAAGTGTAATAAGCGGGAAGCTCAAAAAATAAAGCAGCAAATTAGCATCAGTTAAAGGTTTGCGGTTACCGCTAAGGGTGCTGATAAAAAAGCGCTTACCCTCACGGTCATAATCATCAATTTTTACCTGTAGTTTTTCGCCGGGTACCTGCAGATCGAAATCAAAATTGGTGTCCATATCAATAAATGGCGACACGTAGAAGTATTTTTCGATATTGAGCTTAAAGCCGCCTGCCTGCTGTGTTTCGGCACCTAAAAAATAGGGTTTCATTTCCCTAAAGGTATTGCAAACCTCTACAACTGAGCAAATAGGCAGGTCATTATCATCAAAACAAAAATAAAAGGACACCGGGTTAAATTGATAGCCTAAGGTACACAGATTGGTTAACATCATGATCCGTTTCAGAGGCGTATCTATGCCCTGTGTTTTTAAATAATCATTGATATGCTCCCTGGTATTTTTGGAGGTATCCGGCTTTTCTCGGGGCAGTTGCAAGTGATCTTTATCCCTGAAATTGAACAGATTGAAGCGGTTGCGACTCATCAGTTTCAATCGTTTACCCAACTCGTCTATCTCATCCAGATCGAGATAAAACATAAATATATGGTAATGGAAGCGGTGTACTTTTGGCGCCATTCGGTGGTGCATCACTTTTGCCTTATATAAACAGGAATTAATTGCGCCGCTTGCCATAATTTAATATACGTATGAAGTACCGGGTTGGTTTATATCGCCATAAACCGGCCGGCCCAATAAATGAGAACACAGCTTTACCGCGCTGGCAAAAGCATCCTCATGAAAGCCATATTTAAAATAGCTGCCGCAGAAATAGATAGGCCCCTGTTCATTTAATTGATGCAACTCTGCCTGGGCGTTGATAGCAGGTACGTCAAACAGCGGGTGTTCGTAATCTATTTCTTTGATGATCTTTTGTTCGTCGATATTATCATGCGGGTTGACAGAAACAAAGTAATTCTTCTTTTCAGACACCCCCTGTAATTTGTTCATCCAGTAAATGGTACTGGGCAAAAGCTTACCCTGCTGCATTTGTATGCGATAATTCCAGCTGCTCCAGGCCAGTTTTGTTTTGGGCATCACACTTTCGTCGGTATGCAGGGTGGCTTTGTTGTATTGATATTTAAAGTTTGATAACAGCCTTTGTTCGTTTGCTATTGGTTCATCAAGCATTTTTAGGGCCTGATCGCCGTGACTGGCAATGATCACCCTATCAAACACTTCCCGTGAACCATCGGCAGCGTGAACGGTAGCTTTACCATCTGCGTTTCGGGATACCTTGATGGCCTTTCGACCAACATGGATCCGATCTTTAAACGGCCTGATCAGGACTTCCCGGTATGACTGACTGCCATCTACCGGTGTATACCATTGATGCTGCGTATCCAGGCCTAAAAAACCGTGATTCAGAAAAAAACGAATGAGGGTTACCGCAGGGAAATCAAGCATTTGTTCCATCGGCGTCGACCATACCGCCGAACTCATCGGTACCAGGTATTTCCATAGCATATCATCGCTATAACCAAACTCCTTGATGTACCTGCCAATAGAGTAATCGGCATATTTGGGATCATCCAGTATTTGAACGCTCTCTTTATTGAACCTGCCAATTTGCATCAGCATTTTGATATAGCGCGGATTAAATATGTTTTTGCGCTGCGCGAATAAGTGGTTAACACTGGACCCGCTGTATTCCAGACCGGTAGGTACATACTGTACGCTGAATGACATATCGGTCTTTTTAACCGGGGCACCTATCTCCTCAAAAAGGCGGCACAGATTGGGATAGGTTTTATAGTTAAATACCATAAAACCGGTATCAATATATACAGGTTCGCCATCTTCATCAACAGTAACGGTATTGGTATGCCCGCCGATGTAGTCATTCTGTTCGTAGAAGGTAAGATCGGTTTCTTTTTGTAAAAAATGTCCGCATCCCATCCCGGCAATACCGGTACCAATGATGGCCGTTTTGTGCATATTATTGAGTTATAGTATTTAAAAAAATTTCAACAGCATAGGTGGATAGCTGCCCACCCGGGCCATTCAAATGGTAATCAAAACCGTGTGTGGCCCAGGGCAGTTTTAACCAATAATGTTTGATGCCGTTTTGCTGTAGCTTTTGGTTTAGTCTGCGGCTATGCTCATAGGCTACCAGCACATCATTTGCACCATGAATAATAAGTGTTGGCGGCGATTGCCTGCTTACAAACTCCAAAGGTGAGCAAGTCACATATTTGGCAGGTATTTGCTTATAAGGGCCCCCGATGTAATTTTCCATCACCTTGCGCGAATCCATAATCAGCGGGTTGGATGGGATAGAATATCCCCAAACCATATCCGCCGGGCCATAAAAATCAATCACGCCTTTTATGGAGGTATCACGCAAAGTATAAGCCGCCAGCAAGGCTATCTGAGCCCCCGCCGACCGGCCCAGCAGCACGAATTTGTTGGTATCGATATATAACTCATCGGCATGATGACGTAAATATTTAAGGCAGTTTTCGATATCCTCGACAGGTGCCGGTGTTTGATATTTGGGGGCAAGCCGATAGTTGATGGCTGCCACATGATATCCCTGCTCCGCCAGAACACTGTTCAGTTCCGGTAATTGCTGGCTATCCCCACTACTCCAGGAGCCACCGTGTATCACAATAACACAAGGCCGTTTACCTAACACCCGTGATTGGTAAAAATCCAGATTCAATGTGGTATCCGGATAGCTTACGTACGGATAAGTTTTATAAGCTAAAGCTGGTGTACCTTTCAACAATTTCATTAAACTGAATGGTTGTTGATTGGCACGGAAAACAGTTGGTGAATTACCGCATTGCATGCTGCTGAAAGCCTCAGCTATATCCTGCTGTAAATTTCCTGCAATGATACAAGCCCTTACCATCGGCGAAAGAAACAGCAGTAACGTTACAATACCCAGCGCAGTACCCGCAGTCCGGTATGAGCTTACCCATACCCCCGAAACAGTGATTATAGTTGTCAGGCCAATAAATATAACCGGGTATTCGGTCATTACAATGGCAGCGAGCCACAGGTAGTAAGCAGGGGCCTTGAATACCGTTAGTAGAGAAAGCAGAAATAATATAAGTAGTGGTATCAGCCTGATCATTTTTGTGTTTTATGAAAAAGATAATGGCTCACCAACCATTCGTTACCCTGGTTAAAATTCCATAGTTCGGCGCAGGCCATATAAAAAATACGCCAGTAAACCCACCATTTAACGGCCTCGCTTTTGCCGTAGGTTTGCTCAAACAAAGGCATGATCTCTTTTTTATGCGCATCCATATTTACCAGCCAGGCTTCGGCAGTTTTGCCATAGTGTGTGCCGTTTACGTGCCAGTGTTTTTCAACCACCAGATCATCATTAAAATACGACATTAGATCGTCCGAAGGCATGATGCCACCCGTAAAAAAGTATTTGCTCATCCAGTCAGTTTCGTCAATTACCTCAAAAAGGTAAGCATATTCCTTATGAGTAAAAATATGGATCCATAGTTTACCATCGGGTTTTAAGAACGAAGCCACTTTAGCCATTAACAGCTGGTAATTACGCATATGCTCAAACATCTCTACCGATACCACACGGTCAAATTTATCATCAATGGTAAAAGCGTTGATATCGGCAGTGATTACCGTAAGGTTTTTGATACCCCGCTGTTTGGCCTGCTCATCTATATGTATTTTTTGCGTACGCGAGTTGGATACCACCTTGAAAGTACTGCCCGGATATTTTGCGGCCATATACAGCGATAACGAGCCCCAGCCGCAACCCAATTCCAATACCTGCTGCCTGTTTTCCAGTTCGGCACGCTGGCAGGTTAGTTCCAGCATGTCGGTTTCGGAGGTATCAATATCGGTTACGCCTGGTTTCCAGTAGCCGGATGAATATTTCAGGTTTTTACCCAGGCAATATTGGTAAAACTCCGTTGGTACTTCATAGTGCTGTTGGTTGGCATCGACCGTATTTACCGCTATGGCCGAGGCCTTTAACTGGGCGATCAGCTCCATCAAGTGGGCCTGTTGCTGCTCTACGCCGCCTTTGTTTTCATCGGCCAAACGTTGTTTTAAAAGTTTGCGGATACCCTGCCTCAGTAAAAAATCAGGAACCTTGTTTTGTTCTATTAGTTTATCGTACCACATAAGTTTAGGATATACGTATAACGATTTTTACGCGATACGATGTAAGCCTTGTTTTAAAGGATATTACGTGTTTTACAACTTTTTGGATTGTATCCCCTCCCACATTTTGTACAAAAAACTTTTTAAAGTTTTATTTTAACATTTTTTTGCCCCAAAACGATACAAAAACTGACGAAAAACACTCGAAAACTGGTGCAAAACCATCGATTTTAACACTTTTTAACAAATTTTTGACGTGTTTTGAAAGGTTTAAAAAGTATTAAATTACTGATAGTCAAATAACAATATACCAAATGGATGATTTTTGGGCCTTTTATTTCCTTAACACAACGGCCCGATTTTCCTGATAAAAGGAAAACCGGGCCGTTGTATATAAAGATACCGAAAAAAATTGATGATATCAAATGCTTCTACGGGATGTCTGTGACCACAAAGTAGTTCCCCTTCAGGGGGTGAGGGGGCGTTTAAACCAGGGGATAAACACACTGGTACTTGACTGGTATTGTTTAAAAGCCTCGCCTTTGGAACGTAATGACTGCTCTTCCGTAGCCGGGATACCGGTTACTTTCAGCAGGAGGTACAATATAATAGCCGGACTGATCACAGCCAGATACCCATAGGGTGAGCCCAGCGCAAATACAAAGTAAGATACCCACATGAGCCATTCGAAAAAATAATTGGGGTGGCGCGAATAGTTCCACAAACCCACCGAACATACCTTACCCTTGTTGGCCGGATCACGTTTGAATGCGGCCAGCTGCCTGTCGGCAATGGTTTCGCCGGTTATGCTGATAAACCATAAGGCAAAACCCGCATATTCAAATCCGGATAGCTGCGGATTGGTATCCATTGCACTGATAAAAAAGGGTATGGCCAGCAGCACATTGGAGATGGCCTGAAACTGGAAGAAAAAGAAAAACTTACGATCGGGGTTGGGCGCCCACTCTTTTCGCAATTGTTGATAACGGCCTTCTTCCTCGTTAATATGTTTCAATATGCGGATGGCCAGGTGTGTGCCTAAACGTAAACCGGCAAGTATCACCATAGCACAGATGAGATGCCTGCGCGTGGGAAAACCCGGAGCCAGCAACCATAGTATCACACCGATAACCGGGAAATTGTACGACCAAAAAATATCCACCACTCCGGCATTTTTTATTTTGCGTGCCCAAAACCATACCAGCAGCATGATGCCGCAACAGGCCAGCAGGCAATACACGATAAGGCAAAGTACAGGTTGGCTATTCATTTCTTGCGGTAAAGAGTTCTTTCAGCCCTTCGTTTTCTTTTAGGTGGAATAGTTGGATGAGCACAAACGCTATAGTGGCAATACTACCCAGCATCACCAATAGCACGAGCCATACAATTTTAAGCAAAACGCCCTTCTCTTTATAGCAAACCCACAGATAAATGACCAAAACATTAGCATAAAAATCCCAAAGCGTGGCCCGCATCCAGGGTATCGATCCCAGGAAATCCCATTCCTTAAGTAAATTACTTTCCATGCTGGTACTGATCACCACATAGCTCATCCATACAAACAGGATACTAAAGATTATTTTTAAGGTGGTTATCATAGGCTGTTATTTTGATGATTTGATAAACTTCATCGCATCATCGGCGTGTTCTTTACCTTCCAGCATAGCCGCGTGCGTATACACCACGTTGCCTTTCAAATCAACAATAAAAGTTTCCCTGCCCGACATGAAGAATTTCTTTTTCACCCCAAATAAATTGTAAACCTTATTGTCCGGATCGCTCAGTAAGGTGAAAGGTAATTTGTAATGATCTACAAAACCTTTATGGCTGGCCACTGTCCCGCCGTTGATACCAATCACTTTAGCCCCGGCTTTGGTAAAATCATTAAAGCTATCGCGGAAAGCGCAGGCTTCTTTGGTACAAACCATGCTTTCGTCTTTAGGGTAAAAATAAATAACCAGCGTGTGTTTACCAACCTCGTCGGCCATTTTAAACAGCTTGCCATTTTGGTCATACAAGGAAAAATCGGGGGCTTTTTCGCCGGCTTCGATATGCTTTTGCGCTTTCGCCGTAAAGCTGAACAGGCAAAAAGCGATCAGCATCAGCCCTATACCTTTTATGGTGGTTTTACTCATAGCTGTATATACGGGAATAAACAGCGATGGGTTTTTAATTTCAATCACAGACCACCATTCCATCCCTCATTCCCCAAAAGTATAAGTGATCAGTAGAAAAGTATAAATCAACCAGCGCTATTCGGCGCACCTTTGTTTCAGCAATTAAATATAAAAGCAATGAAAAAGACAGTATTAATCACCGGCGCTTCATCAGGATTTGGAAAAGAGGCCGTTAAATTATTTCATAAAAACAACTGGAACGTGATAGCTACCATGCGTTCGCCAGAAAAAGAAACAGAATTATCGGCACTCGACCAGGTTTTGTTAACCAAATTAGATGTGACTGATAAAGCCAGCATACAAAACGCGGTGAAAGCCGGTATTGAAAAATTTGGCCAGATTGACGTATTGGTGAACAATGCGGGTTATGGTGCATTTGGCGCATTGGAAGCCGCTAGCGATGCAGAGATTAAAAAACAGTTCGATGTTAATTTATTTGGATTGATTGATGTGACCAAAGCTTTATTACCCCTGATGCGCGAACAAAAATCAGGCGTTATCATCAACGTTTCTTCTATAGGCGGTAAGGTTACTTTCCCGTTCTCATCCCTTTACCATGCCACTAAGTTTGCGCTGGAGGGTTTAACAGAATCTATCCAATACGAACTAAACCCACTAGGCATCCAGTTAAAAATAGTTGAACCTGGTGGTTATAAAACCGAGTTCGCCGGTCGTTCGATGGCTGTTTACGGCGTTGGTGAATCAGGTGATTATAAGGTTCCGTTTGATAAATTTCTCCAATCGATAGAACACTGGCCGATGTCTGAAAACCTTAACGAAGTAGCCGAAGCCATTTATGAGGCGGCTACCGATGGTACCGAAAAACTGCGTTATCCCGTAGGTCATGATGCCGAACCAATATTGGAGGCAAGACACCAGATGGATGATGTGGATTTCAAAAAAATGATAGTAGGCCAACTCGGCATTTAGTAGGGAGCAAAGATTTTTGGAGCAAGGATTTGGGGAGCAAGGAACAAGGATATATAAGGAGCAAGGACTAAGGAAAAAGAAAAGTCCTTGTTCCAAAAATCCTTACTCCTAACCCGCGCAGCCTTCCTTTTTTTATAGTAACTTTATTTGATCAATAAAAACATGGCCAATAAATATATTGAACTGGAATCCATCAGCGATCTGCACCGGATGGTACATTACACTCCACCAAGGCACCCCCTGGTGAGTGTTATTGATCATGCCGACTTTTATGCCAGACGGCCCCGGGTGGATGCATTTTACCGGTTTGGCTTTTATACCATATCCTGCAAAAAGTTCGAGGGTGTATTAAAATACGGGAAGGGCTATTATGATTTTAATGAGGGTTCCCTGATGTTTACAGCCCCTGGTCAGGTGATTGCCCCCGGTCCGGATGTTTTTGTAGAAGAAGGTTGGGCCCTTTTCATCCATCCCGACCTGATCCATGGTACCGATCTGGGCCGAAAGATACACCAGTATACCTTTTTTAATTACGAGATAAACGAGGCGCTCCATATTTCGGAGGAAGAAAAACTGGTCATTAAAGATTGCATAGCCAAGATCGAAAAAGAATACGCCCAAAATATCGACAAGCACTCGCAGGGTCTCATTGTTAGCAATATTGAGCTGCTGTTAAATTACTGCAACCGCTTTTATGACCGGCAGTTTTATACCCGGGCCAAAATTAATTCGGATGTGGTACAGCAGTTTGAAAAATTATTAAAGGACTATTTTTCACAAAACAATCTCATAGAAACCGGCTTACCCAGTGTAAATTATTTTGCATCCAGGCTCAACCTGTCGCCCAACTATCTGTCAGATCTGCTGGGTAAATTCACAGGTAAAACCACACAGGAGCATATTCACCTGGAACTGATTGATCATGCAAAATCACTGCTGTGGGGTACCAATAAATCGATCAGTGAAATTGCTTATGGACTGGGCTTTGAGCACCCATCGCACTTTACCAAGATCTTTAAAACCAAAACGGGTAAATCGCCGAGTGAGTACAGGTTGATGAATTGAGGTTGAACAGGCGGGGTGAGCCAATTTATTAAAAAAGTGGGTTTACATGGGTTTACACTTTTCATGACTTACACACAATTAATTAACTCATAATCAATATATTAAATGTATTTACGCTCTAAAAACACGGTTTACATGTAAACCGTGTAAATGTGGAATTTCCCTGCCATCACCTGACTCCAGCCCACAAGTACTGGGAAGAAGAAAAGTTGTCATTTCGACGAGGTACGAGGAGAAATCTTATACGCCGGGATAAGCAAATTGCATAAGATTTCTCTTCGCCCCTCCATCACAACCCTCAGCCTCTGCTCATCGAAATGACAGCTTTTACAGAAATTTATAGTTCAAACACCTGTCGGCCTGGAGCCGAGCGACTGCAAGGCTGATGCTCAATAAAGCTGTATCCCCTTTTCCCTATAATCATCAAGCGCCGGGCTATCCGGATCAAGATCGGTGATCAGGTAATCAACCTTGGCCAGGGGGCAAACGTTCATCCGTTGTACCGAATTTAGTTTCTCAGAAATACACATGACCACCAGGCGATTGGAGGCATGGATCATCGCTTTTTTAAGATGGACAATGTTCAGGTCGGAATCGGTTACGCCATCGGCTATCGAAATACCATTGGTGCCTAAAAAGCAAATATCAAACTTAATTTCATGCAGATAATTCACTACCTGCGAGCCTACACAAACCTGCGAATCTTTGGAGAACTCTCCGCCTATTAATATCACTGTAACCAAAGGATGATCGGCCAGCTGCAGCGCCACCAGCGGACTAATGGTAAATATGGTAACCGCCAGGTTTTGGGGCAGGGCCTGCACCATTTCCAACACGGTAGTACCGCCTCCGGTTAACACCATCATACCACTTTTTATCAAGCCGATAGCTTTTCGGGCAATAACCTTTTTAGCATCAACCGCATAGATATCGGTATGCTGAAAGGGATAGTGGAATGACTTGGACAGGGCGCCGCCGTGCACTTTCACAATCTGACGGGAGTCGTCCAGCTCCATGAGATCGCGGCGTATGGTGTCTTCAGATACATTTAGTGCCGTAGCCAGATCGGCCGACAATACTTTGTTATGCAGGTTTATTTGTTTGATGATAAATGCGTGGCGTTCCTTTTTAAGCATATACAAATGTAGTTTTTTGTAACAATCCTGAATCTGGTGTATTTATAGGGTTATATATCCAGTCGACTCACTCACCCCGGCATCGCTTCGCTTGCCGCCCCTCTCTTCAGCTTCGGTGGAAAGAGGGGCTTTCACTTGTCATCCTGAGCGCAGCCAAGGATCTATTCGACGATAGTGTGGTGCACAACAGATTCTTCGCTACGCTCAGAATGACAAAATTTCTTTTATAATCTTTCAATTACCCTCTTTGCCGCGAAGCGGAAGAGAGGGTAATCCATCCGCCAGCTGGCGGAGATAGATCGGGTGAGTCGTCTGCAATAGCCGCATATAAACATGCGGTTATTTGCAAATTATAAAATAAAATCAGATAAATAGCGCACAATTAAAAATAAATTATACATATATTTAGCACAGACTTTATTACTATGCGGTTTTATGCAGGATTTACCGCCTGGTAACCGGCGGAAATTATCTTAACGGGTTTCGCCCGGGAATTTGCAACTAACAAACACTATATAATTAACCCAATTAAGTATGAAAAAAAGTTTACTCTTTTTTTTCCTGGTATTATGTTGTTGTGCCCTAAAAACTATGGCGCAAGTACAAACCATTACCGGAAAAATCACCTCGGCCGATGATGGAAATCCACTACCCGGGGTATCTGTAAGAATTAAAGGGACTAATACCGGTACCCAGTCCGACTCAAAAGGAGCGTATTCCATTGCCGCAAGTCCCGGCCAGGTCATCGTCTATTCTTTTATAGGTATGAAAGCCCAGGAAAGAACGGCAGGTACGGCCACTGTAGTGAACATAGCGATGCAGTCGGATGCTACGATGTTGAAGGAAGTGCCTATTACGGTGGGCTTTGGTGTAAAGGCTGACAAGCGTTATTCTACCTCACCGGTACAAACGGTTAAGGGTGAAGCCATTCAGCAAACACAGCGCGAAAATTTTATTAATGCCCTGCAGGGCCGTGTGGCCGGCGCTACGGTTACCAGCACCAGCGGAAACCCGGGAGCATCGTCATCTATTGTACTACGTGGTTTAAACTCCATTGGTGGTTCAAACGCTCCCCTGTTTGTTATTGATGGTATCCGGGTAAGTAACGACGCGGTTGACCAAAGCTCACTGGCATCCAACGGTGATAACCGCCGCGAGGATTTTACCAATCGCATAGCGGACATCAACCCTGATGATATCGAATCGGTTACGGTATTGAAAGGCGCGGATGCGGCGGCGGTATATGGTTCATCAGCCTCGGGTGGTGCCATCGTGATCACGACTAGAAAAGGCCATGCAGGCCCCGGTACGGTTACTTATGATAACGACTTTGGCTTTGCTACCGCTTATCGCTTTCCGAAAATTCAGGACGTTTTTGGCGTAGGTCAAAACGGCAGCACCAACGGTACGGTACGTACGCTATTCGGACCGGCCTATGCTCCGGGTACAAAAACCTACAATAACCTGCAGGATATTATGCAAACCGGCCATACCACTATTAACAACCTGGCGCTTGAGGGTGGTAACGAGATCACTACTTACCGGCTTTCGGCCTCTATCCGCAACACTACAGGTGTACTGCCGGTAGCGTATAATGATAAGATTTCCCTCCGTTTTTCGGGTACGTCAAAAATCTCCTCCAAACTAACCAGCAGTGCCTCGTTCAATTATTTTAATATTGATAACCGCAAGCTGAACAAAGGCAACTCGGGTACTTATATCGATGCGCTGGCATGGCCCACCAATGATGACGTGCGTAATTACCTGAACCCTGACGGTACCCGCAGACTGGTATTACCGGCAAGTGCCGGCAATGTAGTATCTGATGGCCTCATTGACTTTGACAACCCGCTTTGGGATGCCCATAACAACATCAGTCGCGATAAAACCAACCGTATGATAGGCAATATCGACCTGTCATTTGATGCTGCATCCTGGCTTAATTTGCGGGCCCTGGCCGGTATCGATTATGCCGCCACGGCCGGTAATAACTTTGTGAGCCAGTACAGCTCATCGTACCAAAATTCACCGCTAAACAGCTTCGCATCTACCAGCGGTATATCCACCGGTGGTATTATTGACAATTATAATGATGGCAACCTGCAAATCAACGGTTCGTTCTTCGCTACCGGCAAAAAACAGTTTGGCGATTTTAAAACCACGCTGGCGGTTGGCGCCGAAGCGATTTCCAACTCGGATGAGATCAACGGTTATTATGGCGAAAAATTCATCCAGCCCGATTTTAACAATATCAACAATACTACACCTACCACCCAGCGTTCATCAGACTATGTGAAAAAAGTGCGCTATCTCTCGGGTATAGCCAGGTTGGGTTTAGTGTATAAAGAAATATTGACACTGAATGCTACCGCGCGCGAAGAGTATTCGTCCAAACTATCGGGCACACAACAGGATCATTATTTTTATCCATCGGTGGGTCTCGGTTTTATATTTACCGAGCTGCCGGGCTTAAAGGATAGCCCTATATTATCATTCGGTAAAATCAGGGCGTCCTATGCCGAAGTGGGTAAAGACCCTGCCGCTCCTTACAAAATACGATCGACCCTGTTACAGCAAACTACCACCGGCGGCGGCTTTGCTTATGATGTTACCGGCAACAACCCCAACCTGCGGCCAGAGCGCGATAAAGAGCTTGACCTGGGTGCCGAATTTCAATTTTTCAATGGTCGCTTAGGTGCCGATATCAGCTATTACCAGGTAAAGGCAACCAACCAGATCTTTAATCCACGCATCAGCTATGCATCGGGTTATGTACTGGAGTATATTAATGGCGGCGAGGTGAAGAACCATGGTTTTGAGGTATCCTTAACCGGCGCGCCTGTTAAATCCAAAGACTTTAACTGGGATGTATTATTAAACTTTACCGCGGCCCGCGGCAAAGTAGTTAGCCTGGGCGGCTTGCCGGAGTATTATAATTCCGATACCTGGATCTACTCCAACGTGCGTTCAAGCATCTTCCCCGGCAGCAGCACTACCAATATAGCTGCTTTTGGTTATGCCAGAAACAATGCAGGTAAGGTACTGATAGATCCAACCAGCGGCATCCCTATCAGCAACGTTACTTTTGGCGTAGCCGGCGATAGGCAGCCCAAATTCAGCATCGGCCTGGGTAATCATTTTACCTTTAAAGATTTTGACTTGAACTTCCTGTTCGACATACGTAAAGGCGGGGATGTATTTAACGGCAACGAGCTTTTCATGACCCGTTATGGCTTAAGCGTTCGTACCCTCAACCGCATGACTCCTATTGTTGTGCCGGGTGTTTTAAAAGATGGTAACGAAAACTCGGCTAATCCAACAGTCAACAACATCCAGGTTACTCCTAACACCCAGAATAACTATTATGCCAACGCCATTGATGCTGATTTTATTGAGCACAACATTAATTGGGTAAGGTTAAAGGATATTACGTTAAGCTACAAATTACCACAATCGTTATTAAAACGTCAAAACGTGTTTAAATCGGCCAGCGTGTTTGTAACCGCTACGGATGTGTTTATGATCACCAATTATTCTGGTGCAGATCCCGACGTAAACGGCACCAACTCCTCCACTTTAGGAACAGGCGCTGCCGGTTTTGATTATGGTACCGTACCTACGCCGAGGGTAATTTCTTTAGGTTTAAGAGTGAAGTTATAAAAAGAAGACAACATGAAAAGTTTTAAATATTCCATATTGACAATGCTTGTGCTGTTTTCGGCAAGCAGTTGTAAAAAATATATTGATGTAAATACCAACCCCAATGCCCCGGTTACGGCTGATGCATCGGCCCTATTACCGCCTATACAGGCAGGCATGGCACGTGGTGTTTGGTACGATAGCCGTTATATAGGCCAGTATGCCCAGGTATGGGGATCGGCAACGGCCAACAATATCTGGGACGAAGAAGGTTATTCGCCGGCCTCTGACTCGAACGGCGAAATGTGGCGCACGGTTTATTTTAGCCTGGGCCAAAACATCACCCTGTTATGGCAGGATGCTATCCCCAAAAAGAAATGGGATTATGTGGCCGTGGGTTACGCATTGCGGGCCTGGGGATGGCAAACCGGCGGCGACCTGTACGATCACATGATCGTAAAAGAAGCCTTTGACCCTACACGCCTGACCTTTGATTATGATGATGGTTCTGTGGTTTACGCCGAAGTGGTGAAAGATTGCCAACTGGCCCTAAATTACATGAACCTGGCCATTAAAACCGACAACCTGATCGTATCGCCTACGCTGGCCAAAGGTGATTATATGTATTACGGCGATCGCAGTAAATGGATCAAATTTATTTACGCCATACTGGCCCAGAACGCGCTGCACCAAAGTAATAAGGCTACTTTCAATGCCGATAATGTAAAGAAATATGCCGACAGCTCGTTTGTAAGTAATGCCGATAATGCCAGTGTGGAATGTAAAGGTTCACAATCTGGCGACTCCAATTTCTGGGGGCCATCAAGGGGAAATATCGGTCCATACAAGCAATCTGATTTTATAGTACGCCTGCTAGATGGCCGTATTTTTACAGGCTCTGCCACACAGGACACTACTTTAGATCCGCGTATTAAACAATTGATATCACAAAGCAAGGATAAAGTATATCGCGGTGTTATAGGCACCAACGGCGACCCTAACGCAACAGATGCCAATACGCTTATACCATTTTTGTTTGGCAACGGTGTAACTACTTATCCCACTACCGCACCTTACGCCCAGCGATACATTTATAATGATAATTCACGCGGTGTGTTGATGACCTATGGCGAAGTACAATTCTTCAAAGCCGAAGCTTTATACAAAAAAGGTGACCAGGCTGGTGCTTATGCTGCCTACATCAATGGGGTTAATGCCAGTTTGGATTTTGTTAGTAACCCACCACAGGCAACAGCACTTACAGGCACTAAACAAGCTATATCTACTGCAGCCATCAGTGCTTACATGAGCGGGCCATGCGTTAAGCAAAGCGCCGCTACCTTAACCATCGCCGATATCATGCAGCAAAAATTCATCTCGCTGTTTGTATGGGGATCGCTGGAAGCCTGGGCCGATGAGCGCCGCTATAATTACGATACCAATATTTTCCAGGGCTTTAGTAAACCGGGTACACTTTACCCGGATAACGGTGGCAAACAGGTTTATGTAGTAAGGCCGCGCTACAATTCCGAGTATATCTGGAATGTGCCGGCACTCAAAAGCTTTGGCGCCCTTGATCCGGATTATCATACCAAAAAACCGTGGTTCATTTTACCTTAATCATTTCAAAAAAGAGACATTATGAAAACGAACTTTTATATCATTACATGCCTGTTTTTGATCACGATCACAGGTTGTAAAAAAAATACCATCACCCAGTTATCCCAACCGGCAACGGGCGCGCAACTCAGGTATGCACAAGCCATCCCCGGCCTGCCCGCTGTTGACGAATATGTGAACGGGACAAAGATAAGTCCGCAGCAAAATGTGGGGCTAACCGATAATTTAAAACCCACATCGGTCATCACAGGTATCGCTTATCCTTCGGCTTTTAATACGGCCACGCAATTTGGCGGTCTTTATCCGGGCGGCACCTCGGTTAATTACGCGTTGGTAGCAACCGGCAATGCAACTATTAAAATCGCCACTTCAACCCCGGTACCGGCATTGGTGAGTGCTCAAACCGCAGCACCCAACACCACTGTTGCCAGCGTAACACAATCGCTTGCTGAAAGGGGCACTTATTCCCTGTTTACCATCGGTTACCCGGATAAACCTGCCACCATATTTGTGGAGGACAAATTCCCTACAGCCGATATGACCAAGATCTATGTGCGGTTTGGCAATTTTATACCCAACAGTCCGCCGCTTGATGTTACAGGTGTTTATACCCTCACCGGCGCTCCTGCGGCTACCACCTTAACACCCTTTACCAGCATTGCAGCAGGCAAACTAACCGATTTTTTACCCATAGATGCTAACACTATAGGCACTACCGGATACACCTTCCAGCTGTACCTGGCGGGCACAAGTACTAAAGTGGGCGCTGTTACCAAAGCCATCAATATGGCACCGGGCAGGTACTATACCATTATGGCCAACGGTTTGTATACCGATTATGTGGTGGGCACTACCGGCATTACCTTAAAAGCTACGGCCAGGCCAACCAAACCATCGGACCCGAACAGCCTGTTACCCGAAATATATTATAACCCGCCGGGCATCAGTTATTTCACTACCAAATAGGTTATCATTTATCAAAAGGCCCCGAACATTTCGGGGCTTTTTTGTTATTGGGTTGACACGGCTTTTTTTAACCCTGGTATATTTGCACCTGGTTCCTTAATTTTCAGACGCCGTAATATCCTATGAAACAACTACCGCAGATACCGCAATCGAGCTTTGATTTTTTAAACGCATTGAAATTGAACAACAACCGGGAGTGGTTTAACCTGCATAAAGCCGACTTTGAAAAAGAGCAGCACCACCTACAGATTTTTGCCGAGGCCCTATTGCAGCAAATGAATGTTCACGATTTGATAGAAACGGTTTCCGGTAAAAAGAGCCTTTACCGTATCTATAAGGACGTTCGTTTCTCGACCGATAAAACGCCTTATAAAATCCATTGGGCGGGTAGTTTTAAACGTGCTACCAAATATCGCCGGGGTGGCTATTATTTTCATATGGAACCGGGCAACAGCTTTGTTGGTGGTGGCTTCTTTGGGCCAAATCCGCAGGACCTGAAACTGATCAGAGAAGATATTGCCTTTGATTCCGCCCCGCTTCGGGCTATATTAAATGCCCCTGCATTTATTTCGACATTTGAAACATTGAAGGGCGAGCAGTTGAAAACTACCCCAAAAGGTTTCGATGCCGATCATGAAGCTATTGATCTGTTACGTTATAAACAATTCCTGCTCATGAAGCGATTTACAGATGCCGAGGTTTTAGACCCGCATTTTGTGGACCTGGTAAACAACACATTTAAAACCATGCGTCCCTTTCTGGATTACATGAGCGAGGTACTTTCTACCGACATCAATGGATTGGAGATTGGATAATTCAACCGGATATCCTCTTTATCATACAATTAAATTCTATCTTTAATCTTCTAAACACTTACGCAATGATTCAAAAAATAGCCTGCTTTTTCTTGCTGTTCCTTATTTTACAAAGTTGCACTCATGCACAAACTTTCAATAAAGCCAAATTGGACAGCTTTTTTGTCGCGTTGAACACGAAAGACCAGAACATGGGCAGTATCTCCATAGCTGCTAACGGAGTGTTGGTTTATCAAAACGCCATCGGTTATAGTCAAGTGAATAAAGGTGAAAAAACACCAGCGACCATTGAAACAAAATATCGGATAGGCTCTATCAGTAAGATGTTTACTGCAACGATGATCTTTCAGCTGATCGATGAAGGCAAGCTTACCTTTGAAACGCCTTTGGCTACTTATTTCCCACAACTCCCTAATGCCGGGAAGATCACGATAAGAGAAATGCTCAGCCACCACAGTGGGCTTCATAACTTTACGAGCGATTCGCTTTATCTAACCTATATGGGTAGTCCTAAGTCAGAACCCGAAATGGTCGCCATCTTTGCCAAACAGAAATCCGATTTTGAACCTGATACGAAGGCCGAATACAGCAATACCAACTTTGTACTGCTGGGATATATCATTGAAAAATTAACTGGTAAAACCTATGCCGAAGAATTAAAAAAACGCGTTACTTCGAAAATAGGCTTGACACAAACTTATTACGGCACTAAGGCCAACCCGGCCAAAGACGAAGCATACTCTTACAATTACGCAGGGCAATGGATGCAAATGCCCGAAACAGATATGAGTATTCCGGGCGGCGCTGGTGCTATTGTTTCTACGCCCGCTGATCTGGTTAAATTTATAAATGCGCTTTTTGCAGGCAAACTCATTAGCCAGACTAATTTAGAGCTGATGAAAACGATGAAGGACAACTACGGTATGGCCATGTTCACGATTCCGTTTTATGATAAAAAAGGTTTTGGACATTCCGGAGGCATCGACGGATTTTCCAGTTTGCTTACTTATTTTCCAGAGGATAAGTTGACTATAGCCTATATTTCCAATGGTGTTAGGTATTCAACCAATAATGTTGTCATAGGTGCATTAAGTATTTATTTTAACCGACCGTTTGCAATTCCTGAGTTTAAAACCATTACACTAAATATGACCGATCTTGATAAATATGTCGGTAAGTATACCAGTACCCAAATGCCATTAAAGGTTGATATCACCAAAAACAACACCCTACTGTTTGCACAAGCTACTGGGCAGCGGGCATTTCCGCTGGAAGCTCAAGGGGATAATAAATTTTCTTTTGCTGCTGCTGGCATTACTTTGCAATTTGAGCCTGCTAAAAAAACTTTCACTTTAATCCAGGGAGGAGCTACTTATCTATTTACTAAAACGGATTAATGGGATCAAATTACAAGTTCGGGGTTAGACCAGTTGGGGTTCAAGTTTTGTAGAAGAAAAGGCGACATTAGAACGGCACCTCAGGCACTAAACTTCCAGGTGGCATACCTACGGCATGCTAAATCCCTAATGATTGTTTGCTACAAAGCTTTTACTCCTACGGAGAAGCCTTAGCTTTTGGGTATTTCTTTTTAATCTTCTCCCCAAACTCATAAACCACGAGGATTTACCGACCTTTATAATACTCCCCCTATTACTTCAGGATTTTACCCCTTGTTTTTTCTCAAAGTTTCGAGCTTTGGTATGACCAGTGCGGCACACTGTTCGCAACCAATCATTTAACCAAAACCATCAAAATGAGAAAAGCATTCATCTTATTGCCTATACTGGCAATGGCACTATTTGCATCCTGCAACAAATCCATTAACCGGGTACCTACCGACACAGGCGCTTCAAAAACCCCGGTAAAAGGCACCCATTCAACCGGTACAACTTATTATGTAGATCCCGCGGGTAATGACAGTAACGATGGGCAAAGCACCGCCACCGCATGGCAAAGCATCAGCAAGGTAAATGCCCAAACCTTTTTACCCGGCGATCAGATCCTGTTTAAAGCGGGAGGCAGCTGGAGCGGGAACATTGTGTTTTTGGGTTCGGGAACATCCGATGCACCTATCGTAGTTGATCTATACGGTACAGGTAACAAGCCCATCATTAATGGCGGGGGCCTGGTGAATGGATCAATTACATTGCTGCTTAATAATCAATCGTTCTGGGAGATCAACAATCTCGAAATTACCAATACCATTACCTCAGGTCTGCATTACGCGGTTACCGGAATTAAGGCTAACAATTCAGGTACGGCCGCCGCCAGCCACATCTATGTGAAAAATTGTTATGTGCATGATGTTAATTCAACCGGGGTCGGAAACTCCAATTATAATAAGGGCACGGGAGGCATTATTTTCACCGGGCTGATCAATGACGTATTGGTACAAAATTGTCACGTAGCTAATTGCCAGATAGAGGGTATCCGCACATCCAGCAGCACCCAGGCTTCAAACGTGGTTTTTGACGGCAATTTAATTGAAAATGTTTATGGCGATGGTATTGTATTAAACGGTGTTACCGGAAATTCAAAAATCATCAATAATACCATTCGTAACACGTGTATGAGCAACCTGGCCAATTACGCAGGGGCATGGACTTATAACAGTTATCAAACCCTTATCGCTCATAATGAAATATCCGGCATTGTAGGCGGTAACATCGACGGGCAACCATTTGACGCAGATATCAACACCAACGGCGATATTTTTGAGTATAACTACAGTCATGACAATAAACGTGGATTTATGTTGTTTATGCCCAGCGCCACCAATATTATAGTGCGCTATAATTTAAGTGTGAACGATGTAGACCCTGCTGGTACAAGTGCAAAAATGATCAACTACACATCCAACAACAGCACTAATAAAATCTACAACAACACCTTCTTTTTTACCGGATCAATTCCCCTGTTTTTTGAATATACCAATACCAGCAGTCCCTTTGCTTTTAACGCTACCTTTAACAATAACATCGTAGCTGGCGGAACAGTTACTCAGTTTTCGGCACAGCCAATTACGGCTTCGACCGCTACTTTTCAGAACAACTGTTTTTACCCATCCTCTATTACCTCATCAAACGGGCCAGCAGGCGTGGTTTCGAATAACATTTACGCCAATCCTCAATTTGTAAATGCTACTTCCGGGGCCAGCACCAACTTTAACCTTTTAGCTACATCGCCTTGTTTGAATACCGGTTTGGTTATGACGGGCAATGGAGGTATCGATTTTTATGGCACCGCTTTACCTGCCGGCGCACCGGATATAGGTTTTTACCAGCACATCTCCACAGGAACAACAAGCACATTAAACGCAACAGCCGACTCGTACATAAGGGATGGAAGTTACGCCACAACTAACTACGGTACTTTAGCTTATACCGTAGTTAAATCGGATGCTGTAGGCTACGCCAGGAAAGCGTATGAAAAATTTGATTTCAGTTCTGTACCGGCCACAAGTGTGCAGGTGGCTACGCTTAGCTTATATGTTAACGGCGTCAATACGGCCCCTACGCGTACCATTTCGGTATATACCACCCAAACCGAAAACTGGGGAGAGACATCTATAAACTGGAATAATGCCCCAACAGATACGACCTATGTAGGGCAGATAGTGGTTACCGGCGTAGGTACCTATGCCCTGGATGTTAAGAATGCGATTAACACGCAGCTGGCAAAATCAGATCATATCGTCTCGTTCCTGTTGCAAAACAACGGTGCCAATAGCTCAACCAACGATATCACCTTGAACAGTCGGGAGGCAACCAGTAATCAGCCTACATTAACGGTTACTTATTAGCATGCGGTATCGACTCGATTTAGCCCTCCCAGGATCCCTTTCAGGAGACCTCGAGGCTGGGCAAACTTTATACCTCAGGGTCCTCTGCGAGTTTAAGTTAACCCATACAATCTAAATGTGAACTAAAGAGTACCCGGAAGGTAAGTTCAGGATCAGGAGACTCCGCAGGAGTCCGGTATTTCTTTAGATTTTATCTATAAACAGGTGGCCTCTCTGAGGCCGAATGGTACTCCAGGTATACTGATTATAATATAAAGCATTGCCGGCCCCAGCGGGGCCACCTGTTTATAGCTCTAAAAAAGCACGTTCTTTGGCTCCGTAGATGCCTCCCGTTGAAATTTCAAGTTGATCAATTTTGTGGGTTAACTTAAATCTGCGAGAGACTATGAGGGGACATTAAGGGAGCATTAAAAGAAAATCCCCGGAGCAATCGCCTCGGGGATTTTCTTTTAATGTTATTCAATTCTATCTGACATTTTTTGAAGACGGATCGGATTTGCGATAAGCCCAGCCAAAAATGAGCGGGAACACCCAAAGACTAAACAGCATGGCGCACAAAATACCCCCGATAACCACCCGGGCCAGCGGACGGGAACTTTCGGACCCGATGCCGTGTGAAATAGCAGCAGGGAACAAGCCGATGGCTGCCATCAGCGCGGTCATCATTACCGGCCTGATGCGGGAGTTTACACCCAGCTTAATAGCGGCATATAAAGTAAAGCTATCGCCTTTTAGCTCCTCCAGGTTATGTTTAAATATGGTGATGAGCAACACGCCATCCTGTATACAGATACCAAACAACGCTATAAAACCTATACCTGCAGATATACTGAAGTTGGTGCCGGTAATATGCAGGGCCAGTATACCGCCCACAATGGCGAAAGGCACATTTAAAAATACCAGGGTAGCATCTTTCACATTACCAAACATGATAAAGAGCAGTAAAAAGATAAGCGCTAAACTAATGGGTACCACTTCGGCCAGGCGTTTCTGGGCCCTTTGTTGATTTTCAAAGTCGCCCTGCCAGGCCATGTGGTAGCCTCGTTTTAGTTTTACTTTGGCATTTACTTTTTCCTGTGCCTCGGCAATGGTGCTACCCATATCCCGGCCGCGTACCGAAAACTTGAGTGTAGCATACCGCTCATTCTCGTCTCTGAAAATTAAACAGGGACCAGTTTTTTGAGTAATATCGGCAATTTGCTTAATGGCAACCTTGGCCCCGCTTTGGGTGGGAATCAGCAAGTTCCCAATATCGGCAGGGGTTTTCCTGAACGCTTCCGGGAAACGGATCCGGATATCAAAGGTACGCACGCCCTCATATAAGGTTGATGCCGCCTGCCCGCCAATAGCCATGGAAATTACAGAGTTAGCATCGGCAGTGGCCACACCATACTGGGCCATTTTTTGCTGATCGAGCTGGATATCCAACTCGGGCAAGCCAATACTTTTCAGTACGCCCAAGTCCTCGATACCTTTTACATCTTTCAATATCCGGTACACATCGTTTACTTTTGATTCCATGTAGTTTAACGAGTCGCCGTAAACTTTAACCACAATGGAACCTTTTACTCCGGATACAGCCTCCTCCACGTTATCACTGATAGGCTGCGAAAAGTTAAGATCGACACCCGGGAGTTTGGCCAGCTTCACATTCATCTGGCTAATAAGTTCTTCCTTGGATATCTTCGGTTTCCAATCCTCTTCAGGATACATCAATACGTCAAACTCATTATTGTAAAAGCCGGCTACGTCTGTACCATTATCCGGTCTGCCAGTTTGCGATACGGCGTATTTAACCTGCGGAAAGGTCATCAGTATGGCTCGCACCTGTTTGGAGGTTTCTACCGACTGATCAAGCGATACACTATAAGGCAATTGCACCCTTAGCCATATGGCGCCCTCATCCAACTCGGGCAAAAACTCGCTCCCCAAAAATTTAAAGGAGAACAAACCCACAGCCATTGCTATCAGTGACACGGTTACCACTACTTCTTTCCGCTTAAATGATCGCGTAAAGCCATTAAGCATAAAGGCAGTAAGGTGATGCACAAAAGGATTGTGCTTTTCGTGAACATTTTTGCTAAGCAATAACTTAATGAGTACAGGTACCAGCGTCAGTGTGGTAATCAAAGCTCCGATAAGCGCGAAACCCAGCGTATAAGCCAATGGCGAAAACAGTTTACCCTCTACCTTTTGAAAGGCAAAAATGGGCAGCAAACCGGTGATGATAATGAGCTTAGCAAAGAAAATAGCCTTGCCCAAAACGGCGCCGTTATTTTTTATCATCCCCATTTTGGCGATCTTGTTAAAGCGGTCCATACCTAACATGACCGCCTTATGGTCAAGAAATACAAACATCCCTTCCACCATTACCACCGCACCATCTATGATGATCCCAAAGTCGACAGCGCCCAACGAAAGCAGGTTGGCCGACATGCCCATGAGGTGCAAACAAATAAAAGCAAACAATAAAGCAAGCGGAATGATAATAGAAACAATAAGCGTAGTACGCCAATTGAACATAAACAGCGATACCAGCAGCGTTACCAGGATAATACCTTCAATAAGGTTATGCAATACGGTATGTGTAGCATAATCTATGAGGTTGGTACGATCGTAGTAGGGGATAATTTTGGTATCAGCAGGCAGCACATCATTGTTTAGCTTATCTACCTCTTTTTTCAAGGCGGTTACCACCTCGGTAGGGTTTTCGCCTTTACGCATTACAATAATAGCCTCAACCGCGTCGGTATCGTCTACCACGGTTCTTCGGCCTTGTTTATCTATCAGAGCATCACTCCGGCCAACCCAACCCAGGCGGGGCAGGTTGGAGATCTCTACATTCGCCACATCTTTAACCAGCACGGGCACCCCGTTATTGTTGCTGATCACAATGTTCCTGATCTCATGGATATCGTTCAACAAACCTATACCGCGTACGGCAAAAGCCTGGTTATTTTGGATGATCATATCGCCGCCAACGTTGATATTGGTTTTCTGAACGGCGGTAAATACATCAAGCGGGGTAATGTTTAAGGTAGCCAGCTTTTCGGGATTAACTGTTATTTCATAGGTTTTGGTTTTACCGCCGAAACTGTTAATGTCGCCAATACCGGGTATGGCCCGCAAACGCCTGTCAATCACCCAGTCCTGTATGGTTTTCAGTTCTCTTACATCACGTACCGAACTTTTAAGCGTATACCTAAAAATTTCGCCGGTGGGTGCAACAGGCGGCTGCACCGACGGATTAAGACCAGGAGGTAATGTGGCATTATTTAACAGGTTCATGACCTGCTGCCGAGCCTCGGGGTCTTTCACATCATCGTCAAATATCACTTTCACATAGCTCAACCCAAATATGGTGCTCGAGCGCAGACTTACCTTTTTCTGTACCGGGTTCAGGGCTATTTCAATAGGGATGGTGACCAGCTTTTCCACCTCTTCGGCGCTTCTGCCCGGCCACTGGGTAATAATATCTATTTCGGTATTGGTAACATCCGGAAATGCCTCAATAGGCATCTGGATAAAGGTGATTATCCCGCTAACAACCAATAAGCCGGCAAGAGAAAGTATCAGGTACTTATTTTTTAACGAGAATCCAATTATTCCCTTAAGTAGTTTATTCATCTGCTTTTAGTTAAGGATAAATAATTAGTTGTTTAATGACCCATAGATCAATACCGCCTGCGAGCCTATCAGCCTGTCGCCTTTAGATACCCCGCTTTTGATATAAGCCAGTTTCCCGTTAATGCTGGATACCTCTACCGATCTGATCTGTACATCTTTGGGACCTTTCAGAATAATAACATAATACTGGCTATGGTCAAAAATGAGGTCGCTGCTGGAAACGGCTATCGCCTGTTCGTTCTCGGTATTATTTACCGTAACCGTGGCAAACATCTGCGGCTTCAGCATAAAGTTAGGATTGTCCAGGACCACCTTCATCTTCATTACCTTGCTGTTGGGATCAAGTACGTTCATCAGCTTATCTACTTTCCCTTTAAAAACTTTATCAGGGTATGATATCGTGCTCACTTCAGCCTCATCACCCTCATGCACTTTACCTATATTTTCTTCATACACATTGGCCTCAACCCATATTTTTTTAAGGTTGGATATGGTAAACATGGGGGCGCTGTTATCCGTGCGGATAGATATGCTATTGGTTACATTTTTCTGAACTACAAAACCGTCGATCGGCGACTTAATGACGTATTCGCCATTAGGGTTATTGCCATTGATACGCAGGATACGTTGTGCCGCCGTGCGGGCCGCTATGGCCTGCTCATAATTAACCTCTGCGCTGGTAATATCAACCTTTGAGGCCAGGCCACTTTTAAACAGATCCTTTTGCTGATCGAGTTGTTTGGCGGTTAAACGTACATTGGTTTCGGCGTTGATGAGGGCCACGTTATAGTTGGCTACCTCGGCACTTTTAATAACGCCTAAAACCTGACCGGCTTTTACCTGGTCGCCCTGCATCACGTTGATATCCTGCAGAGTTCCGCTTATCAGCGGGAATATATTAATAACCTTATCGGTGTTAAAATCAACCGCGCCGTTAAACTTAATAGCGTAGGTAATGTTGGTTACTTTTACCGTATCAATAACCAGTGTTTTCATCAAGGAATCCGGAACGGTATAAGGCACCCTCGCAGCCTCTTTGTTTTCATCGGAGTTACAGGCAAAAAGATTAAGCAGCAACAGCACCGCTGCAACAAAAATCAATGTATTTATAGGGGTTGATCTTTTCATGAATTATCCTGTTAGAGTATTTTATTGTTGATTAAAAAAAGGGGTGCCGGTTATAAAATTCAGCTGCTCAAGCGAAGTAACCTTACTTAACTGCAGGGCATTAAGCTGTAGCAGGTTGTTCTTGTAAGAATCATAAAAGTCAAGAAATTCCAGTAAGCCGATATTTCTTTTCTGATAGTTTTTAAACACTTCCTGTATCAAATGTGTAAAGTCATGCTTAAACTGCGGATCAAATCCGTTGTACAGATTCTCTAATCTGAGAGCCCCTTTATAGGTTGTTGCCAGATCCATTTCGAGCTGATCCTGCTGACTTTGCAGCTGAACCTTACTTTGGTCGATAGCTAGGCGGGCTTGTTTAATCCCCCCTTGGTTACGGTTAAAAAATGGCAGATTAAATTCGATGCCACCGGCAATGTAATTATTATTGAAAGCGCCAAACTTATCATAGCTTAATGAAAGGGATACATCGGGTATGGCGGTGGCTTTTTGAAGCGCCAGATTAACCGTATTATAATTAACAATAGATTTTGCGTTTTTTAAGTCGTAACGGTTGGCATAGGCCGAATCAAGCAGTTGCTTGTAAGGTTTTGTGGTAACAGATTCCTGAACATCGTCATGGTCGGCTATTGGCATAACGTAACTATTGGGCGATGCTTTGATGAGCATCTTTAACTCACTTTCTGTAGTATCTATACCAACAATGAGGTTATTATACTCCGTTTGTAAAGCGTACAGCTGCGATTGTATACGCAGTACTTCTTTCTGGGCGATGTTACCTTTGGCATATTGCTCTTTAAATACCACCAGTATTCGGGCCAGCGAACTTATCTCTTCGTTATAAACTTTGGCCGATTGCTGCTGATAGTAAATGGTATAAAAATCGCTCCGGAGCGTAAATCTTAACGTTCTGATCAGGTCAAAAAACTGGTATCTGGCCTGGTCTACACTAATTTTGGCCAGCTGTATATTTTTGTTTCGCTTACCGGCTGTAGTAAATAACTGCGACAGCCCAAGTGATTTATTACGGTAGGCATCATGCGTATCGTTATGGATACCGTTAGCGAAATTAAAATCGGGGTTAGGGAACAGTCTTGCTGTAATTACCTGCGCGCTTGCTATATCTATATTATAGCGTTGGGCCAGCAGGTTGAGGTTTTTGTTTAAAAATTCTTTTTCGGCATCTTTTACATTCATTCGCAGGGTATCGTTACCAGGGCCTTGTGCATAAGCACTGGCCCCGGTAACCATACACCATAGTTGAATTGAATAGAAAAGAACGATAACAAATTTGAGGTGCATAGTATATTTGTTTTAGCAAAATTACACATCACGAATTAGAGCCGGATTAAATCGACATTAGAACGGCATTAGATTACCGAAGGTCGGAATTTAACGGTAAAAATGGTACCCTTATCTTTTTCAGATTCTACTAAAATAATCCCGTTAAATAAGTGGATGATTTTTTGGGTAACGTACAAACCTATCCCGCTACCCTGAAATGAGCGGCCGTTGGGGCTGCGGTAAAATGAGGTGAATATTTCTTGCAGATCGCCGGCGGGTATGCCTATCCCGGAATCTCTTATTTTGATACTGATCATTTCCTGATCGGCATACAGGTTACATACCACCGGCTGATTATTGGAAAATTTAAAAGCATTACCTATTAAATTATTAAAGGCTATGGTAAGCAGGGCCTTGTTGGCATAAATGCGTAGAAGATCGGCCTCTTCCGGGAGTTTCGAAATTTCCAGGACTAATTTTCCGGCATCTTTTTGCTTTTTCCAATAATCGTGCAGGTCCCATATGAGCTCATCAATCATTACCGGCTCGCGTTTGGCCTGGGTGTACTGCATATCGGTTTGGGCCAGTTCTAACAGGCTGGTTATGGTTTCATTAAGTCGTTCGGAATCTGTTAAAACAGAGCGCAGTGTTTTTTGATATTCTTCGGGCGTTCTCGGCCGGGCTAAGGCAACCTCTATTTCGCCAACGGTGCTGGTAACGGGTGTTCTTAATTCGTGCGAGGCGTTAGTTACAAAAGCCTGCTGCAGTTCAAAGGCGTTTTGCAAATGCTCCAGCAAACGGTTAAAATACCGGGCCAATGCCGTTATCTCATCTTTCCCTTTACCCTCCTCAACCCTTAAATGCAAATTATTAACCGTTATGCGGTTCATTTGCATAATTAAGCCATCAATGGGCGCCAGCGATCGCTGCGCAAACCATCGGCCCAGGAAAAACAGCAATCCGTTGATAACTAAAAAAGAAATCAGCATGATTTGCGCCATTTTAATCAGGCGGTTGTAGTTGAGCTCATCAAAAGCCGAAACCAGGATAACAAAGTTACCCTGATTGTCATTATAATAAATACCAACCGTTTGTCTTTTACCTTCCGTAAACTGCATGAACTTTTTATTACGGATTTTATCGATAACACTGGCCGACCAATACTGATGTGCCCCGCCAATAAAAGATTTATCGTGCTCATCATACATCCCCAGTATTTCGCCGGGTAATTTGGCCAGGTAGCGTTCACGTACATGGTTCAATGAATCGGTTGATATTTCATCGGCCTCAAAATAAAGCTGGGCGGCCACTTTGGCCCTATCTTTTAAATGCCCGTAAAAATCGTTTTTAAAAAGATTGTAAAATATAGAATAGATAACCGCCAATATAACCAGCAATAACCCTGCAGTAATGAGCGAGAAGTGAAGCGCCAGTCTGTTTTTTATCTTCATAACAGTTTAAGCATCTTTCATGATATAGCCCATTCCTATAATGGTATAAATTAATTTGCTGCTAAAGCCTTTTTCTATTTTTTTACGCAGGTAGTTTACGTAAACATCTATAAAATTGGTTCCCGTATCAAACTCAATGCTCCAAACCTTTTCGGCAATATATTCTCTTGACAATGTTTTGTTAGGATGGCGCATAAACAGTTCCAGCAAGGTATACTCCTTGGCGGTTAAAGTGATCTGCACCCCTTCACGCTCTGCAGTTTTACTCCAGGTATCCAGATTCAGATCGCCGAAAGAGATCATTTGCTCATCGGTTTGTGATCGTTTAAACCTGCGTAACAGGGCCTCAATACGGGCCAATAATTCACTAAAATGGAAAGGTTTCACCAGGTAATCGTCTGCACCGGCCTGTAAGCCTTTTACCTTGTTATTTACATTATCCAGCGCTGTTAAAATAAGAATTGGGATATTAACACCTGCCTTTCTGAACTGACGGCATAGTTCAATCCCGCTTATATCGGGCAGCATCACATCCAGGATAATAATATCAAAGCTGTGTGTATCGATAATTTTTTGGGCAGATGCGCCATCGCCGGCTACTGTGGCGTTATAACCATTCTCTTCCAGCCCTTTTGAAACAAATGCGGCAACCTTGCTTTCATCCTCTACTAAAAAAATATTTCCCATTTTAAATACCTCACTATTAACACGCTATAAGATAATAATCCTTTTTTTATTCAAAGAATCATATTATAAATGAAGTTTGCATGATTTTTGGGTTTACAGCCCCTATAATGAAGATATTTTAGGCTTTTGGGGGCTGATAAATTTATTGTTTACATTTATGACCAAGAGCAGGTAGTATAAAGCCTTTTATGGAGAATTACAGCATTGTTATATTTATTCTTGCCGTGATGATTGGTCTTTCGGCTATTGCCGATAAGATCAAGCTTCCTTATCCTGTACTGTTGATTGTTGCCGGTATTGCCGTAGGGTTTACACCCCAGATACCGGATATAGAGCTCAATCCCGAGATCGTTTTCCTGATATTTTTACCGCCGCTATTGTACGATGCGGCATTCAATATATCGTTCCAAACTTTTAAAACTAATATCAATACGATAGGCACTTTGGCTATTTCGCTGGTGTTTATTACCACCTGCGGTATCGCGATAGCTGCCCATTATATGATACCCGGTATGACCTGGCCGCTTTCCTTTGTGCTTGGTGCTATACTTTCGGCTACAGACGCGGTGGCGGCCATGAGCATTACTAAAGGTTTAGGACTTACCCACAATACCAACACCATATTGGAAGGCGAAAGCCTGGTGAATGATGCCTCGGCATTGGTTGCCTATCGCTTTGCGGTTGCCGCGGTAACAGGCACTGCCTTTGTATTCTGGAAAGCTTCCTTGCAATTTATCATATTGATGGCCGGTGGATTTGTGATTGGCGTGGTCATGGGTAAAATTCTGGCCTTTATCCTTAAGCAGGTACATACTAACAGTTTAGTAACCATTAGTTTTATGCTGCTGATGCCCTTTGTAACCTACCTGGTTGCCGAAGATCTGCATGTTTCGGGTGTCATAGCGGTAGTGATTATGGGTTTAAGTATTGCGCGTTTCAGCAACAAAGTATTCCCTGATGCCTTGAAAAAACAATCCAAATCTATCTGGGATATCATCATTTTTTTATTGAACGGCTTGATCTTTATTCTGATAGGCCTACAGTTTCCGCAGGTAATAAAAGGACTTAGCAACAACCAGATACTGGCTTATATCGGTTATGCCTTTATCATAACCGTTATTGCCTTGCTGCTACGCATGGCCCGTGTGTTTTTACAACGGATAAATTTGCAGCGGGCCTTTCAAAAAGGCAAAGGCAAAATAACCGAAGATGCCCTGTTGGATATGAAGAACAGCCTGATCATTAGCTGGTCGGGTATGCGGGGTATTGTATCATTGGCCATAGCTATTGGTTTGCCTGTAACTTTAGCCGATGGCAGTCCCTTTCCGGAGCGCCATGCTATCATCTTCATTTCGGTAGTGGTAGTTCTGTTTACTCTTATTGGTCAGGGTCTTACCCTGCCCTGGATTGTGAAGCGATTAAAAACGGATTAAATAAACACCACCGGAAAATCCAGGATCTGATAGCAGATAGTGCAGACACAAAATTGATGAGGTTTATCATCCTGGCATCATAAAGCTTAAATTAGATAACAATTCGTTAACCTACCCGTCTGTCCTATATAATTTAATAACAATCTACCCCATGAAAACCTCCCTTAAACTCGGCGTAACAGCCCTAGCCTTTAGCATATTTTTCGGTTCAAATGTAAATGCCAACATCATCAATAAATCAACCATTTTACCCCCATCCATCAGCAACAGCCTAAACATCAAAAATATAGTATTGGTACACGGTGCTTTTGTAGACGGCTCCGGGTGGAAACCAGTTTACAATATACTGGTTAAAAAGGGCTACCATGTAACCGTTGTGCAGCAACCCTTAACTACCTTTGAAGGTGATGTTGCTGCCGTTAAAAGAATTATTGCTCAACAAAACGGCCCGTGTATTTTAGTGGCCCACAGTTATGGCGGAGCCATTATTACCATAGCCGGTAATGATCCTAAGGTTGCGGGATTGGTATACATTGCCGCTCATGCACCTGATAGCGGAGAAAGTGAAGCGGGTAACGGTAAACTTTACCCATCGGCCTATAAATCACTTCAAAAAGGTGCTGATGGATTTGATTATATCGAGCCATCTAAATTTTATGCAGATTTCTCGGCAGATCTTCCAAAAGAACAAGCGGAATTCATGGCCAACTCACAGATGCCTACGGCCGATATTGTGTTTCATGCCATTATAGCAAACCCTGCCTGGAAAGTAAAACCAAGCTGGTATATGGTAGCCAAATCAGACCGTATCATCAACCCCGATCTGGAACGTATGTATGCCAAACGCGCGCATAGCCACACGGTGGAGATAGCCGGCGCCAGTCATTCCGTATTTGAATCGCACCCCGAAGATGTAGCCCAATTAATTATTGCAGCTGCTACACAATCAACCCAAAAGAAATAATTACCCGGTTTATATCCGTATTTTTAATTATGAACCTCCATATCAAATCCAATATATCCCCTTTGATCAGTGCCCTTGCGGTTGTACTATTTTTGTTTAACAGCAATATAACGATTGCACAAAGCACTACTCAATTAGAAGAGATCCCACTTTGGCGGGGTACACCTCCGGATGGCCCAGGCCCGCAAGGAGCCGAAAATATAAGTGCCAAAGGTTCTTATACTAACATTTCAGCACCAAAGTTAATTGTTCATCGACCGGATCATCCAAATGGGATAGCTGTATTGGTGATCAGCGGAGGCGGTTATGCGCATATTGAGGCTGGGAAAGAAAGCACCCCAGCGGCGAACTGGCTGCAATCTGAAGGTATTACCGCATTTGAACTCATTTATCGTTTACCCGGCGAGGGCTGGACTAATGCTAATGTCCCCTTTGAAGACGGGCAACGGGCCATGCGTATCATCAGGAGCTTATCAAAAAAATACGGATATGATACCCACCGCATCGGCATCATGGGCTTTTCGGCAGGTGGCCACCTGGCCGGGATGACTGCAACAACATTTGATGAACAATTCTATCCCCCTGTTGATGACATCGATCGTATATCTGCCCGTCCCGATTTTGCCGCGCTGCTTTACCCGGTAATAACTATGCTGCCACCATATGACCATACCCATTCGGAGAAAGAAATTATAGGTAAACGTCCGGACAAGGAGGCTCAAAAACGCTACTCGGTACAGCTGCATGTTCTTGAGCATACGCCACCTGCTTTCCTGGCCCAGGCAGAGGATGATCCTATCTCCAATGTAGAAAATAGCCGTTTAATGTACGCGGCACTTCAAAATCATCAGATACCCGCCGAAATACACCTTTTCCCTACCGGCGGCCATGGGTGGGGCATGGGTGCTCCCGGTTCTCCTGAGCAGGAATGGCCAAAATACTTTAAAGCCTGGCTCAAAAAAATGAATATATACCGTTAATTTAAACGATCATAGAATTAAAAAGCCCCGCAATACGCGGGGCTTTCCTATAAAAAAAACCGACTATGAAACACGCTATTGTTTAGCGGGCAATATCAATCTTCCCGTCTTCCATGCCTTCTATATTCTTATCGGTAAATATGGCTTTGGACGTTTTCTCCAGGGCAGTTAACAAATCTTCTGTACTGCCGTGGGCATGAGCTACTAAAATAATAGAACCTGTACCGCTAAATTTCATTTTGGTGCTATCTACCCCGGCGCAGGCTTTCACATTGGCATTCAGCTTCCTGAGGTTTTCCATGGTAATACCTTTTATGGTGATAACTGTTTTATATCCAGTAAGAGCATTAGCAGGCGCAGTTGCAGCTGCATCAACTTTCTTTTTCTTTTTAAAGATCCCTAAAACTTTGTCGCTGGTGCCACCAGCCCGGTTTGCTGTGCTCGACGCATTATCTGCTTTGTTAAGCAAATTATTTGCTTTGTCGATAATGCCCTGTGCTTTCA
Source organism: Mucilaginibacter lappiensis (assembly GCF_900155965.1). GTDB lineage: Bacteria > Bacteroidota > Bacteroidia > Sphingobacteriales > Sphingobacteriaceae > Mucilaginibacter > Mucilaginibacter lappiensis. The sequence goes on along the minus strand of NZ_FTMG01000016.1, from coordinate 42,926 downwards.
CTGTTGATGCTCCCGCAAATACGAAGAGCAAAATTAAAACGATAAGATTTTTCATGACGGATTGATTTGGTTAATGCCTGTATAAATTATGATAGCTTTACATAGCTACCTTAGATGTGTTAAGGTTATAGGGATATCTTACACATCAATAATTACTATACAAAACTATTTCATAAATACATCAATGGAAATACCAGTATTTTTGGAATTATTTATACCAGTTTTCAGGTAGTTGATCAAACCTGTTTAAATCGCATTTCTAAAAGTCTTAACTTCACTTACAATAATTATTAAACATATGGCAACCATTACAACAACCTATATTGGCGATTTAAAGACCGAAGCCATTCACCTGCAATCGGGCTCTAAACTAATTACCGACGCGCCAACTGATAATCATGGAAAAGGTGAAGGCTTTTCCCCTACCGACCTGCTTGCCGAATCATTAGCCGGATGTGTTTTAACGGTAATGGCTTTGGCTGCACGCTCGCACGGCATCAATATGGATAATACCCAATGTGATGTTTCCAAAGTTATGGCGGCCAATCCGCGCAGGGTGGCCGAGATTATACTTAACTTTAAATTCCCGATGGAGTACACCGATCAGGAAAAGAAGATCCTTGAACTGGCCGCGCTAACCTGCCCGGTCTCTATAAGTCTGCACCCGGATCTTAAAAAAACCATCAATTTTGGCTGGTAAGCTTACATTTTCAATTTATTATTCCAGAGAAGCCGATAAATAATGGTTTTAGCAGAAATACAAGCCGACATACAAGCATTAGAACAGGACGAAGCACTTTATAAAGAAACCAATTTTAACAGCCGGGCAAACGCTATAGACTTTATTGATTTTCATATCATTGATCGGATTGACGGCTTGCTGCAAACCCTAGAGCAGAGGAAGGAATTGGAGTCACTCAAACTTGAGGCAGAAAAGGTAAAATATGAGCTGGAAAAAATAGATAGTAATCTGTTTAAGCAGCTCAGAGAAAAAATCAGAATGGGTATGTACACCGGATCATCATTCAAGAAAATGATCGGTGAATATTTTGAGCACAATGATAATCCGGCAGATAACATCGGTTACGATAACCTGGATGTTTTTATGAATAGCTTATTATCAGATCAGGCCGTTCCCGAACCCACCATGGAGCGGGAGCAGGAAATGGTATTTTATCAAAAAACACCCGCCAGAATAATATTGGAGATAGCAGAGCTTGCCAACTTAGGGCCGGATGATGTCTTTTTTGATCTGGGATCAGGCCTGGGTCAGGTACCCATTCTGGTGAATCTGATTAACGGAACGGCAACCAAAGGAGTTGAATATGAACCGGCTTATTGTAATTACTCCAACACATGTGTAGCACAACTCAACTTACCCAAAGTTGAATTTATTAATATAGACGCCCGCCAGGCAGACTATTCACGGGGTACCGTATTCTTCCTATATACTCCTTTTGGAGGAGAGATCTTACAAACTGTGTTGGAAATATTGCAAAAAGAATCGCTGAAAAGAACCATCCAAGTTTTCACCTACGGCCCTTGTTCAGAAACAGTAGCCTTACAAAATTGGCTTGATTGTGTATATGGTGAAGTGAATGATTCATATCAATTATGTGCGTTTACAAGTTTGTAAAAATCTACCTCTCTCCCATTATCCTGAATATTCACGGTTGCGATAGTCCGATTGAAGACGTAAAATGTCTAATTGAACCATAAACAGGCTAGTGATTCCTGCTTTAGGCTGTAGTTTAGCAGAATAGCTGGGATAATGAAAACATGTAATTTCACTAAAGGGCCTGGGATGATGGGCTAATAAGTCGGTCATAATTTACTTTATCTTTGCTTTATAACCACCTGTGTTCCCGTAAAACAACTTATTCTAAATGAAAAACAAAAGCTTTAAAATATCTCCGGGGATCATATGGGTCAGTTCAATTTTTCTGGGTTTATTATCATCCGTTCCTCAAATTGCCGAGCGACATTTTAACCCGGCAGAGGCTGCTGTAAACTCGGCAATTACCGGTTTATTTGCCCTGTTTGTATGGTATTATAACATCTATACACTTCGCGACAACCCGGTCACCAATCGTCCAAACAGGATCTTTTCTTATTACCGGCTGCTCACCAGCTTATTGATCGGTATCGGTGTGATGCTGGCTTTAGCCTCGATACAGCAACTCATACTATCGCACATTAATTTTGGCCCGGTAGTGCTGATGGTGGAAGTGAGAGGGATACTCATTAACCTTGTTTTTTATATGTTTATACACCTGTTGTATCAAAATTATAAGAATCAACAGGTTAATATTGAACTGGAACGCACCAAGGCGGATAACCTGGGGGCGCAATACGAATTATTGAAACAGCAAATTAACCCGCACTTTTTATTCAACAGCTTAAATACGCTGAAAGCCATGGTAGAAACCCATGATAAAAATTCGGTAGATTTTATTCTGAAATTATCCAATTTCTACCGCTTCACCCTGGAAAGCAGAAAGCTGGACCTGATTCATTTATCAGAAGAACTGGAAATAGTGGAGGCTTATAATTTTTTGTTAAAGGCCCGGTTTGAGGATGGTTTTACTTTCACCAATACCATTGGTGAAAAATACTTCGGCAGTCTTATCCCCCCGTTTACTTTACAATTGTTGATAGAGAATTGTATCAAACATAATGTGGTATCATTGGAGCACCCTTTGCATATCCAGCTTTATGCGGAGGGCGATAACCTGGTTATTGAAAACCAATTGCAACCCAAAAGAAATGAGGAATCCTCACTAGGTGTTGGTCTTAAAAACATTAACCTGCGCTACAGTCATTTGTTAGACAAAAAGATCGAGATCATTAATGACAATAAAATATTCAAAATAAAACTCCCGGTAATACATGAACATTATCATCATTGAAGACGAATTAAAAGCGGCCAGATCACTTGAAAACATGATAGCCGAAGTTAGGCCACAAGCAAAAGTGATAGCACAATTGCAGAGTATTGACAGTTCGGTAAGGTATCTGACTGAAAACAAACAGCCTGACCTCATATTCATGGACATCCAGCTTTCGGATGGCCTTTGCTTCGAAATTTTCAAATCTGTTAAGATCACCTGCCCAATTATCTTTTGTACCGCGTTTGACGAATATTCATTAGAGGCATTTAAAGCCAACAGTGTAGACTATGTGCTGAAACCGTTTTCAAAAACCGATATAGCCGATGCTTTCAAAAAGGTGGATGAGCTCAAAAACTTTTTCCAGCAAAGCATTATGCCCGATCTGGGTAACTTGTTATCGCAAATTGCACAGCCGGCTGGCAAGAAGAGTTTCCTGGTGTTTAAGCATAATAAATACACTACGGTATCTACAGATAGTATAGCTTTCTTTTATATCCGGAATGAGGCAACATCTATCATGTGTTTTGACCAGCAGGAGTACTCTTTAAATCAGTCACTTGATCAGGTCATCAGCTTATTATCGCCCGTACAATTCTTCAGACTAAACCGGCAGTATATTGTGAATTTCAACGCGATAAAAGAGGTAGAGCATTACTTTATGCGCAAACTATTTGTAAAGCTCACTATCCCTACGCCAGAAAAATTGCTTATTAATAAAGAGAAAGCACCTGTTTTTTTAAACTGGCTCGAGAACAGGTAAAGCACATGGGTAACGCCCATATTTTGGCGTTTGTAAATGTCCAATCGAACCGGGATTATGACTAATTGGGCCTTTTTGCACTAATTAAGCAGCTGTTAGGAGAATACTTTTGAGGTAATTAAAAAAATCAGAAGATATGAAAACTCTTAAAATTTTAACTTTTTGTGCGGGCGCGATAGCCTCCGTATTGTTAACCGCTGCTTTAATCGATCCTTCAACAGCTTCTCCTAAAAAAGACAATCCTCCGGTTACCGGAAAAGGATTTGCTCTACTGGAATTATTTACGTCAGAAGGCTGTTCAAGCTGCCCGGCAGCTGATGATCTCTTGGCCAAAATTCAAAAAGAATTTAAAGACAAACCTGTTTACGTGCTGGCCTACCATGTTGATTACTGGAACCGCCTGGGCTGGAAAGACGTATTCAGCAATGCTGAATTTTCCAAACGACAAGTTGCCTACGGCCAATGGCTCAACAACCCGCAAATTTATACCCCCCAGGTTGTAATCAATGGGAAGGCCGAATACATAGGCTCGGACGAAACGGCTCTTCGTGATGCCATTTCCGGGGCATTGGCAGGTACAGCTTCAGCAAACGTTGCCTTACAGGTTCAGCAAGATAAAGATAAACTGGCCATCAATTACCAGGTAACCGGAGGCTCGACAACAGACAACTTATTAATAGCACTTGTACAAAAATCGGCCACCAGCAAAGTAGCTGCCGGCGAAAACAGCGGCCGTACCCTGGCCCATGCACAGATTGTGCGCGAGCTGCAAACAGTTACCTTAAATGCAGACAAGAAAGGCACAAGCCATATCAAGACTCCTCAAGGTTTTAATTCACAAAACTGGGAAGTGGTTGGCTTTATACAAAATACCTCTACAGGCGAAGTTTTATCTGCAACCCGAGCCAACCTGAACAGCAATATCAACGTTAAAAGTAGTATCCTATGAGTAGCGCCGAAAAATATAGACAAAGTAGATTATTAGTTGGTATCATATCATTATTTTCTATGTCATTACTCACAAGAGCTCCGTTTGAAAATAATCCACAGGATTGTGGCATGATCAGCGTTGCAGGAAAGAAACATAAGGGCAAACAGCCTACCGATGAAGATCATATGCATTTATAAGTAAACCATACCAGCCTTTCAAAAGAGGGCTGGTATGATATAAACAGTACAGTAAAATATATTACTCATGAAAAAGCTACTTTTAATGGGCTTGACATCGTTTCTGAGTATCGGTGCTTATGCCCAAAGTCCATATGGTTCTGCAAGAGAATTGAAGTGCACAGAAGAGGCGGTGACTTTTAGTACGAACATACGGTCTGGCTGGCACCTGTACTCACCTCATATGGGTTATGCAGATATGCTCAAATCCAGACCTAATTTCACGCCATCTAATCTCTATACAACTAAAAACGACATTCCGGAATCATCCCTTCCGGCTAATTTCGAAAAAGCATTTAACTCAGGTGCCGGAAATGTATCCAAACCAAACCGACTCCTTCAAAAAATGATGCAAGCGCCGCTACAGCCAGACGAAACACCCATCAAACGCACTTATATTATTTATGATTACAGCAGGTTTTTACCGTTGGCAAATACCTGGATCATTACTTTAAATTGATTAATATTACATAAAAAACACCCTATGAAAATTACGTATTACGGCCACTCCTGCTTCTCGGTAGTTGCTGGTGGCAAACACATTTTATTTGACCCATTTATTACCGGAAATGAACTAGCCAAAGACATCAATATTGATACCATACCGGCCGATTACATTTTTGTATCCCATGGCCATTTTGATCATATGCAGGATGTGGTGGCTATCGCCAACCGTACGGGTGCCACTGTGGTTGGTATCTGGGAGTTGTACTCGTATTTCGGCAAACAGGGTGTAAAGAATCTTCACCCGATAAACCCTGGCGGTAAGGTTGTATTTGATTTTGGTACAGCAAAATCAGTTATCGCACAGCACTCCAGCAGTTTGCCCGATGGAACGTATGCCGGTGTAGCTTGCGGGTTTGTAATAAAAGCTGCTGAAGGTAATTTTTATTACAGCGGTGATACCGGTCTTACTTTAGATATGACGCTGATCCCTAAATGGGCAGATCTCGACTTTGCCGTTTTCCCGATAGGCGATGCCTTAACCATGGGTGTAGAAGAAGCTATTGAAGCCGCGCAATTTGTTAAAACCAATAAAGTATTGGGTGTTCATTATGATACGTTCGGTTTTATTAAGATCGATAAAGCTGATGCGATTAAACAATTCAAAACAGCAGGAATAGAGCTACATCTACCAGCAATAGGTGAAACTTTTGATATTTAAACAGAATAAAATTTACCCATAAAAAAGCCTGCCCGAAATAATCGGGCAGGCTTTTTTATTTTTGATAAAAGGGGTATTAAACCAGATTGATCACTACGTTGATATTGCCTTTGGTTAGTTTGGAATAAGGACAGGTTTGGTGGGCGGCTTCGATCAAAGCTTGTGCTGCTTCACGATCTAAACCTGGCAAGCTTACATTAAGACGGGCTTGTAAGAAGTAAGCACCGGAAGTAATACCCAGATCCACTTCTGCATCGATAGCCAGTTCCTCAGGAAGGGTCACCCTCATTTTGGCAGCTGCAATACCCATAGCTCCTTCAAAACATGCCGACCAGCCAGCAGCGAATAATTGCTCTGGATTAGTACCCGGAGCTGATGTACCCGGAGTAGCATGCCTGATATCTAAACGACCATCGTTGCTGCGGGAAAAACCTTCGCGGGCGCCTGTGGTACGCACTTTAGCGGTATATAATACTTTGTCGATTTTGTTATCGGTAATATCTTCGATGATTTTGATTGAATTCACTGGTGAATCTATTTTATTGCTTTCCATTGTTGTGTTTTTTAAATTGTTATTATTACTCAAATATACCCTTATATGGGGCTGTGTCCTATCCGTAAATACAGCAAGCGGACAAGGGGACTGCTGAGTTAGACATTTTTAAACCTGAATATTTTACGACTTATTTAGTAAATCTATCTGCCTCGATAACTGCGTCGGCAAAAGCCTTTGGAGCCTCCTGTGGCAGATTATGCCCAATACCACCGGTGACAGTACGGTGTGCATATTTACCCGAGAATTTGTTACGATAAGATGCCGGATCGGCGTGCGGTGCACCATTGGCATCTCCTTCGAGTGTTATGGTTGGCACTGTAATTACCGGGCTTTCTGCCAGTCGCTTTTCCAGATCGTCATATTTCGCTTCGCCATCAGCCAATCCTAGTCTCCAGCGGTAATTATGGATCACGATGCTCACATAGTCCGGGTTTTCAAATGAAGCCGCACTCCGGTTTAAGGTAGCTTCATCAAAGTTCCATTTTGGTGAAGCAGTTTCCCAAATAAGTTTCGCAAAATCACGACGGTACTTGTCATAACCTTCCCGACCACGCTCCGTTGTAAAATAGTATTGATACCACCAAGTGTATTCGACTTTTGGTGGCAGCGGGTGTTTGCTGGCTTCCAGATTGGTCATGAGGTAACCACTCACCGAAACCAAAGCCTCACATCTTTCTGGCCACAGCGCCGCGATAATACAAGCTGTTCGTCCTCCCCAATCATAGCCGGCCAGGATAGCTTTTTTGATCTGAAGCGCATCCATCAACGCGATGATATCCACGGCAACAGCAGCTTGCTGGCCGTTCCTGGGTGTATTGTCTGAAAGGAAACGGGTATTACCATGGCCACGCAAATGCGGAATAATCACCCGGTAACCTGCTGATGCCAGCAAGGGGGCTACATCAACAAAACTATGAATATCATAAGGCCAGCCATGTAGCAAGATAACCACTTTACCGTTGGCCGGGCCTACTTCGGCATAGCCGATATTTAATACACCCGCGTTAATTTGTTTTATATGATCAAATGATGTATTTGCGCTGGTTTTAAAGGGCATTTTACCTGTTGAATTTGCCTGTTGAGGCTGTGCTTTCGCCGAACCAAATATTCCTAATTGAGTAGCTGCAATAGTGATTGCTGTAGTACTTAAAAAGCGGCGGCGATCATATTTAATTGCATTTGACATCTTAATTTCTCCTTTTATTTAATGCGCTGTTTGTTTTAATACACCTGCCTGTGGCCGATGTATTACTTCTTATATAAGATCAGTTTTATTTACGTAATGATTTGAATGCAGCACGAAGCTCTTCGGCAAATAATTGAGGTTCCTCCCAGGCCGCAAAATGGCCGCCTTTATTTACCTCATGAAAATAGATCAACTTGTGGTAGCTTTTTTCGGCCCAGCTCTTTGGTGCCTGGTATATTTCGCCTGGGAAAACAGTTATGGCAGCAGGGATCGAAATATCAACGGCATTAAAGTTGTTGGCATTATTTTCCCAATAAAGTTGTGCTCCTGATGTAGCGGTGTTGGTTAACCAGTAAAGTGAAATATCATCCAGCATTTCATCTTTGGTTAGTGACTTTTCGGGATCGCCACCACTATAAGTCCAATCGGCGAATTTGTCATAGAACCACGAGGCCAAACCTACCGGTGAGTCAGACAAACTGTAGCCAATGGTTTGCGGACGGGTAACCATGATGCCGGCATACCCACCGCCCCTGGTATACAAGTTATTCAATGATTGGTAAGCAGCTTTTTCTTTAGCAGAAAGATTGGCCGGTACCGGACTGCCACTGGCCAGTAATTTGGCTACATCAGCAGGTACGGTAGCCGGCATATTAACATGGATACCTAATAAGCCAACCGGTTTTTGAGCCGCCATCTTATCTGCTACCACCGAACCCCAGTCACCACCTTGAGATACATAATTTTTATATCCTAAACGTTTCATCAATACATCCCAGGCACGGGCTATATGATCGGCATTCCAGCCCGTAACCGTAGGTTTACCAGAAAATCCATAACCCGGCATAGAAGGTATAATCACATCAAATGAATCTTCTTTGCGGCCACCATAAGCTTCGGGATCGGTCAGTGGGCCAACAATTTTCAGGAGTTCAAAAACAGACCCCGGCCAGCCGTGCGTGATGATCACCGGCAGCGCATTTGGATTTTTTGAGCGTACATGAATAAAGTGGATGTCGAGCCCATCAATAGAAGTGATAAACTGTGGCAGGGCATTCAGTTTGTCTTCGGCTTTGCGCCAGTTGTAACCTGTTCCCCAATATTTTACCAGGGCCTGTATTTTTTCCAGTTGAGCGCCCTGGGAACGATCGGTAACTGTTTCTTTTTCGGCCCAGCGGGTAGCCTGTACACGTTGGCGCAGATCGGCAACGGCCTCATCCGAAATGTGAGCGTGAAAAGGGCGGATGGCATTTGATGCCTGGGCGTTGGCGATTGTGTTGGTTTGAGCAAAACCGGTTGCTGTTAGCAGGACAAATACACCGGTAATAATTTTACTGATAAGGATGTGTTTATTCGTTTTCATGATTTAAATTTTTGAGTTTTCTTTATTGTTTCCTCAAAAGTATCATCACCATGAACTCAACTCAATTACTATATATGGCAACTAGACAAAGCCTATCCCGAACCAGTCATTTTTAAACCCGAATTTTTATTTTAAAAGAGATGCTATCCATTTGAGGCGCACAACCGTCGCGTTGGGCTGATATAGAACATTGAGTTGAATCAACAGATGAAAAATAGCCTGACTAAATGAGAATAATCGGCATCTGATTAAATCCAATCACATCAAACGTTTGCGTCAATTTTAAAAAAAGCATAGTTCCATTTTCCCAATAAAGCATCCGATTCAGCTTTTTACAAAAAACAGGAATATCTTCAGATGCAGCTATATTTTTGATTTTTAACACGTTTATTTTCAATAAAAGGCCTCTCGAACGATTTTTATTATCTTTTATTTTAAAATTGACATAAAAAATTAAAAATTTACCCTCCTATAACAAAACTATCTTCCTTTTTTAATCACACCAATCAATTTTTCTCTTATTTTTTTTTAAATAATACCTCTTGAGACGATTTAAACCTCACTTTTTTGCCTTAACTATTAAATAATATACTTTTTTAACCGCTGTATAATAAAACCCTAGCAGCAAACGTTTGCGTGCCCTCCAATTAGGTGCTCAATAAAATTATTCGATAGGTTTGGTTTAAGAGATTATTGGTTTTCTGATTGAAAAGCAATCACTTACGAGCTAAGTCCGACGCTTCCCGTAAGGCTATTTATCAATGCAAATTAAGGTGTGTATTGTTAACCGGCGATTATCCAATAATTAATTATAAAACATTCCAATTTATTTATTTAACCCAGTAAAGCATGATGAACATTTACAAAAAGATTCTGATTTGTTGTATGCTGTTATTTTATTACGGGCTTGCCTATGCCCAGGTAAATATAACCGGCACAGTTAAAGGCGCTGATGATGGCAGACCCATCCCCGGAGTTTCGGTAACCGTTAAAGGAGAGAAACGGGGACTAGTTACCGATTCGGAAGGTAAGTTTAAAATTTCTGTTACCCCCAATACCATCCTCCGGTTTTCATTTATCGGTTTTGATGCTAAAGAAGTTGATGTTAAAGAAAAAACGGTTATTAACGTAAGCCTTCAGCCTTCAAAAAATGAGCTTAACAATGTGGTTGTTGTAGGCTACCATGAAATTAAACAACGGACAACCACAGCGGCTATAACGGTAATTTCTGGTAAGGACATAGAAAATTTACCAGCGCCCAGTTTTGATATTGCCTTACAAGGCAAGGTAACAGGGGTAAACATCCAAAACTTTAGCGGGCAACCCGGAGTACGTAATACTTTTACAGTGAGAGGCAATTCGGCTTTATCATCTAACCTTTCCGAAGCCAATGCCTTAAGTACCCCTTTGTTTATCATCGACGGTGTACCTACCAGCCTTACAGATCTGGGCAATTATGATAATACCCAAACCGATGTATTGGCCGGCATCAACATTAATGACATCGAAAGCATACAGATAGCCAAAGATGCCGCCGCTACCGCCATATGGGGTTCAAGAGGCGCAAATGGCGTTATAACTATAAAAACAAAAAGAGCGGTTAAAGGAAAACCCCAAATAAACTTAAACGTTTACGGTGGTTTTTCTGATCAGCCCAAATTAACTGAAACAGCTACCGGCTCTTATGAGCGAAATCAAAAACTTAACTTCTTAACCCAACAGGGTGGTGTAAGAGCAATTGGTTCATTACCCCAAATGCTTACTGATAGTTTAAACCCGGCATTTAACAATGCCACTAACTGGCAGGGATTGTTTTATCGTAAAGGATATATCCACAACGTCGACTTATCCATAGCCGGAGCCACAGATGCCATCAACTACCGTTTCAGTTTGAATAACTACGATGAGAACGGCGTTTTATACGGAACAGGCTTCAAGAGATATTCATTCCGGTCGAACATCGATTACCAGATCAATGACAAACTGAGCACCGAGGTAAATATCAGCTTTTCTAGAGTTGACAGGCAGCCAGGCCTAGGTAATGATCCGCATGAGGTAAACCCTTTATCCGGCTTTCAACAGCCAAGTTCATTGTATTATACTAATGATACAGATATTGCCAGGTACCGGGGACAATATGATCAGTTAAGAAACCTGGACAGAAACGATCTCTTAACCGGCTTTATAGGGTTGCACTACAAGATACTACCGGGTTTACTCTATAAAATTGAAGGATCTGGAAGTACCAATATGAGCGAAAACCAGTTCAGTTCACCTACAACACTATCTGCGCAAGGGATTGCTACTTCTTATGATTACAGCAGTAATTATGTATCAGCCAACGTCAATAACGTTTTATCTTACGGGCGAAAAATTGGCACTAATCACAATATCAATATTCTGGTACTACAAAACTTTCAAAGAGATGTGGTGAACAGTAAAAATATCTACGGTGATAATGTGCCTGATGATAATATAAAGGTGGTTCAGGGGGTGCCGCAATCCAGTTTAAAAGCTTCAACTGATTACCAGGCTTCGTCGCTGCTATCCTACGCTACACAGGTACATTATGATTTTAAAGAAAAATATCTGTTTGATGCTACCATGCGGGCGGATGCGTCGTCAAGGTTTGGCTCCAACCACAAATGGGGATATTTCCCTTCTGTGAGCGCCGGTTACATCCTTTCTGATGAAAACTATCTAAAACCAGTAAGATGGATATCGCTCTTAAAAGTAAGGGCAAGCTATGGTGTTAATGGTGATCAACCATCCGATTTTTACGCACCATATAATGGTTACAATTTAACGCAGGGTTATTACAACGGCGTAGCCATGGGTACGCCTAACTTTAATACAGGCAACGGGGTTACGGATAAAAACCTTACCTGGGAACCAACTAAACAATTTGACATTGGTTTTGACGGCGCCTTTTTTAACAGCCGTATCAACCTCACTATAGATTATTACAACAAGATTCAAAGTAATAAATACTACACCTTTCCGCTGGCCTTTTATACCGGGTATACACAACAAACCTCTAACTCAGGTTTATCTGTAGGTAACTCTGGTATCGAGGTTAACATTGATACGCATAATCTTCCTCCTTCCAGCAAATTTCAGTGGACCACCAACTTCAACTTTTCATACAATAAAAATCAAATCCTCAGCCTCCCAAATGGCAATCGCACTATTTATGCAACCTATAATGATAACAATAGTGGTTTAGGTATCAATTACATTTTCCAGGTTGGCAAGCCATTGTATATGCTTAACCAGATGATTTATCAGGGAGTTTATAATTCGCAATCACAAATACCTGTTAATCCATTTACCGGTCAGGCACTTACCTATTTTAAAGGAAACTACCCGGTTAAACCTGGTTATCCTATCTGGAAGGATTCCAATGGCGATTATGATGTTTGGTCTGACGAGGACAAAGGTAATGCACAAGGCGATTTGCTGCCAACAGCTAATCCTAACCCTGCTATAACCGGTGGTTTTAACAATAACTTCAGTTATAAAAACTTCTCATTAGGTATCGGGATGACCTTTACTTTAAAAAGGGACATCATTAACAGTTTACTGTCTAATCAGTACAATAACTGGGCAAGTGGTATCACCAACTTTACCAGTTCTAGCATTCCTGACCTTTCCAAAATAGGATTCTGGGACCCGGTATTAGCCGCTAAGGATCCGGCAGGTTATAAAGCCAAGTACCCTGCCTTAAATCCTGGAGGGGCCTACTTTTATCAGTTTTTTCCTTTCTCAACCATGTTTAACGAAAATGGGGCTTATTTAAAAATCACCAATATCTCTTTAGGATACAAACTTTCTAAAAGGTATTTAGATGCATTGGGTCTTTCAGGCTGCCGTTTCTATGCAGTTTTACAGAATGTTTATACTTTCCAAAAGGCTAAAGTTCCCGATGCCGAGCAGGTAAATCCGTTTGGTATTTACGATGGGGCAACTTATCCCATCCCTAAGAAAGTAACCTTGGGTGTAAGTGTTCAGTTTTAATTAATTCAATGAAATTACAGATGAAAAAGTATATAAATAAATACATTATAGCTATAATTATTTGCGGCGTTGGATTAATTACATCCTGCAAAAAGTACATTAACGAAGGCCCAATTGATACACCAACCGACAATAATTTCTGGACAAGTGAAAGAGCTGCCGAAAGCGGACTGGCAGGTGCATACGGCCTGTTGCGTACAGCCTTAACAAATGGCCAGGCTTATTTCATTTTTGGTGATGCAACGGCCAATGAATTTTCGGCTTATGAAAATTTTGAATTGGGCAGTTTAAGCTCTATCAATCAATGGAACTTTAACTACGTACCTTATCGCGAACCAATATTACATAACTGGACCAGTTTTTACCAGGTTATAAGCCAGTGTAATTTGATATTGAGTAAGGTACCCAATATAGCCGCAGCCAATTTCCAGGATGATCCTGTTGCTACTAAAAATCAAATTATGGGCGAAGCTTATTTCATAAGGGCTTATTGCTATTATTATATCACACAAGTTTGGGGAGAACCTGTGATTGTTACTCAAGCCTATACAGATCCTATCAACGCCAAGCCGATTGCCCGAAGCAAAGATGCGGATGGTTTTAACCAGGTAGTGAGTGATCTGAAAAAAAGTGCCAGCCTTTTAAGTTATAATTATTCCAATGCCTCACAAGTTGCTGTTCAGGCGGGTAAAGGATCAGTATTTGCGCTTTTATCAAAGGTGTATATGTGGCAAAAGCAATATCAATTGGCATCAGCAGCAGCCGATAGCGTTATACAACACGGTGGGTATTCGCTTGAAACAGGGGCCAACTTTTCTCATATCTTTAAAGGCCAAAGCCCGGAAAGCATCTTTGAGATCAACATGATCTATTCTCCCAATCAGAATGAAGCACAGCGCGGGGATGCTACCAATGATAACAACAATAACGTTTTTTCGGTTTTTTTAGGAGATCCATTTGTAAAAGGTAAAAGCTATGGATGGTCGGTAAATAAGGACCTGGTTAATAGCTTATATGATACCACTGCCTCAAAAAAAGATGTACGTATAAAATCAACCTTTTATGGTTTGCAAAGCGCCCGCACCCTAATGGTTAAGTATGCCAACGTGATATACCAAAACCCACAACAGCAAACGCTTCCTTTTGTAAGCAACAACATGGTTGTTTTACGTCTTGCCGATATCTTCTTACTAAAAGCCGAAGCTGATCTGAATCAGGGAAATACGGGAAGCGCTTTAATGTATCTCAACCGAGTACGTCAAAGAGCAGGTCTTGATCCTTATGTTTTTACCAGTCAAAACGATTTGCTGTATACCATAATGGACGAGCGGGGAAGAGAATTATACGGTGAAGGGCAATGGTATTTTGACCTTGTACGATCGGGTCTTATCACGAACCCCAACTATGATAATTCTATCGATGGCTACTTGCCTAATCGCATAACTAACCGGGGCTATTTATGGCCGCTTGATTTGAGGACACTTTTACCGCAGGATCCATTGCTAACACAAAATGCATGGTGGGCATCAGCAGGTCAATAATTCACTTAAACAGATAAAAAAATGAAAAATATAATTAAATTCTTTATGATTTCTGCATTGGCCGGTATCATACTGGTTTCATGCAAAAAAAACGATTATATCGTTGGTGGTAAACTGGAAAACACAACCACAACTTTAAGCACTTATGATTATTTAAAAAGTAACAGATATAATATGTTTGATACTTTATTATTGGTGGTTGATAAGGCTGGATTAAAAGATGTGATCAATCAAAAAGGTATCACATTTTATGCACCAACAGATTTTGCCATTAACAATTATTTACAAGCAAAAACTTTACAGGCTCAAAAAAAGAATCCCTTTGCCAGGTATAGTATCGATACGTTGATCAAATACGATCTGAACGTTTTTAAAGATTCACTGAACACTTACATCATTCCTAAAACAGTAACTTATGGTTCACTAACCGAAAATGGGGTTGTTTTCAATACTTCCAAAACCGGGAGCCAGGCGGTAGTATCGTTCGAAAAAACATATGACCCTAATTTAGGCTACACCTCTGCAACCAGTACTGCTCCGAGTATAGAGTACTACACATTTATAAAAGGGAAACTACCCAATGTTGTAGTAGCATCAGACATACCAGATACCGTAGGGGTTCGGGTACTGTGCCAAACAACAGGTCTTACCACTTCAACAGGCCAACTTAATGTGCTTAGTAACTCACATGTTTTATTTTTTAAACAATAACCACAACATGAAACGTAACCTCTTTATATATATCCCATTACTCATTATATGTTTAGTAACAAGCTACGCATGTAAAAAAACAGGCACTGGCTTTTTGAGCCCATATATTCATTATGAGCAAAGCCCTATCATCATTCCAAAAGGGCGGGCATTTCTTAGTGCAGGATTGAATGGCGACGGGACCTCGCAACCTTTTTCGGTAAAAGTGATCCATTTTTATGATAAAGCAACCGGTAAAATTGTAGATGATCTGTTTAGCAAAACATACCCCGTTTCTGTTTGGACAGGATTGTATGACCCTAAAACAGATACCACCCTGCAACTAATCAATGCTAAACTTAAAACCATTAATGTAGCGCCTATTTCCATTAACCCTTCCAGTGGCCAGATATTAGGCAACTACGGAGCCCTACAACTACCCGCCGGAGAATATCAATTTGACCTGGAAATAAAAAACGAAACTGGGACAAAAGTATACCCCAAAATAGGCGATTTCTTACTCCGGGATACCACCACCTTTGAGTCGATACCAACTATAGGATCAACCAGCGAAACCAGGATAATGGTTGGTAATGAAAGTAAATCTGTAGTGGGTAAACCGCCATTGTTAACGGTAACCAGAGTTGCTGATACCCCGAATGTGATCACTGTTAAGTATAAGGATAAAAACGGCGTATTTTTTAATCCTAAAAAAGGAGAGATCATCAGCCGGCCGGCCGCTGGGTTAAATCCTAATCCGCCTTACTTACAATCATTACAGCAGTACACTAAATCATATTATTATACCGACGATGCCTCGGTGTTTAGATTCCCATTTACGCCATTTCCATTAAATACCTTAGGTAACCAATTTAATATTTACCAGAGGATACCTACCCAGTTTGTGCATAATGACGGATTACCCGATGGAATGTATAGTTTGAATCTTCGGTTCCCTATACGCATATACGTACCGGGCTCTTACCTGGTAGTAGAACAAACGATAGATGCAGCACACAACTAGTTAATTTAAGCTTATTTAAAGCACATGAAATTAAATATAAAGTACCTTTTTATTCCGATACTAACACTAGCCACGGCTACATATAGCCTTGCTCAGCAGAGCTGTCCAAAATGGGGGCCATATGTAAAAACGGTAAAAATGAATAAGATTAAAGCCGAACTGATGATGGCTGATGTGATGTTTCCGGCAGATGGCTTGGCTCCATATACTTATGCCTGCAGTGTGCAGTTTGGTATTGGCAAAAGCGGTGGTTATTGCGGGATACAAAAGGCGGGATTAAATGAAACACGTATGCCCAATAACATATTTTCCATCTGGGATTTTCCTAACAAGGTTCAGTTATCAGCACAGTATAAGGACCCGCTAACTTTTGTTGGTGGCTTTGGTGGTGAGGGGACCGGATTGCACTCACATGCCGATTTTGGTTGGAAGCCCGATCATTGGTACACCAATATTGTAAAACGATGGACAGTAAATGATTCTACAACAATGGTTGGTTACTGGATATATGACCAAAGCGAGAAAACTTACCGGCATTATGTAACCTTTGTGGTGCCCGAAAAGGAAGCTATGCTTCATGGCGATATTGGCAGTTTCCTGGAAAACTTTGCCGATGAGCAGAAAAGATCCAGAACAGCGGTTTACAAATCTTACTGGATGTTAACCGATCAGAACAAATGGGCACATCCGGACTCCCTGGTAGCTGAAGCAGGTGACGGTTCATGGAAGGCGGAAAAATATGGTAATGATGGTGTAAAAATAACTTCATGCGGTACAACTCCGGGACAGCCGAAAACTTTTTATCCCACTCATCAAAAAGATAAACCAGAGATTCTGCCGGCTAGTATTTATGACCTGGCATCCTATTATGATCATTCACAGAAAAAGATCTTTGTAAACTGGAGCATGTTACCAACCGCAACACCACAGTTAAGCTATGAGATAAAAATATATGAAAATAGCTCATATGCTGGCAATCCCATTGCATCTATCAAAGGAACTGACCCGGACCTCACCAGCACAGGTTTTTTAGTTAAAGGTATGAATCTGAAAGCCCAGGATTATTATATAGCCCTGCAGATAACAGATATTTTTGGTCAGCTTTCTCCAATTAAAAAAACAGTTTTGGAAGAAAAAAAGCCATAGATATAAATAGTGTAATATGTTCTGGCTAAAAAGAAAAAGCCCCTGAATTTTAGAATTCAGGGGCTTTTTCTTTAATACATCCTAGGAAAGTCTCCCCTTCCGCAAGCTTCATCTATCCGGCCCTTTGCTAATTAATTAAAAATTATTGTAAGGATCGCCGGTAATCTCCGACAAAGCAGCAAAACAACTAATCAAGATAATAAGATCATGAAAAAAATGTTCGCCCTGCTTGTTGCAGCTCTATTTATTATTCGCGTAGCTTCAGCACAAAACGCTACCGAATTTCACAAAAAACAATTTAACCTGGATGATTCCGGATTAGCTATCAGGGGTTATGACCCGGTTTCCTACTTCACCGCCCACAAAGCTCAGGAAGGAAAAAAAGATATTACTCTCGTTATAGAAGGTATCACCTACCGTTTTTCATCAATACAAAACAGGGATCTGTTTAAAGCCAGCCCTGCTAAATATCAGCCACAATACGGCGGCTGGTGTGCTTATGCCATGGGAGCAACCGGCGAGAAGGTAGATATTGATCCCGGCACTTTTAAACTGCTTGATGGTAAGCTTTACCTTTTCTACAATAAGTTTTTTAATAACACCAAAAAATCCTGGGATAAAGACGAAAGCAATCTTAAAAGAAAAGCCGATGCTAACTGGGCCAAGATCATTCAGTAAACCATTTCCCCTATAAAACTTATTTCGCACACTAATTAAATAATTCATATGAAACGCACCATTCTTATCGCCTTCATCGCTTTTTTAGGAATAGCACAGGCAAAAGCACAAAAATCAGAAATATTTGCACCTGGCGGTAAAGCCATTAAAGGTTACGATCCAGTTGCCTTTTTTACAGAGTCAAAACCAATGAAGGGCTCTGATAGCCTGAGCTACCAATGGAAAGAAGCCACCTGGCTTTTCGCATCCCGCAAAAATCTGGAAGCATTTAAATCCGATCCGGATAAATATGCTCCTCAATATGGTGGTTATTGCGCTTATGGTTTATCACAAGGGCACAAGGCTCCTACTCAAACTGATACCTGGACAGTAGTAAACGATAAGCTTTATTTCAACTACAACAGCAAGGTGAAAGAGATGTGGTCAAAAGATCAGCAAAACCTGATCAAAACGGCCGATGAAAAATGGCCTGCAATAAAGGACAATAACTAACCCGTCATGAACACCACCACAAAGGGTCCTTTGGTATTAATTACCGTGGGGCCTACCCGGGAAGCCATTGACCCGGTGCGCTATATCAGTAATCACTCATCGGGCAAAATGGGTTATGCTATCGCCTCCGCTTTCTTAGAGCAGGGTTGCACTGTTGTCCTGGTATCTGGCCCGGTAGGTTTAGCATTAGCTCATCCTAACCTCAGCATTATTCATGTTCAATCGGCGGATGAAATGTTTGCGGCCAGCCAGCCCTATTTCCAATCGGCACAGATCGTTGTTTTTGCAGCGGCGGTTGCTGATTATAAACCCGCCGAAATTTTCACCTATAAGATGAAGAAATCGGCAAGTGAATTTGAGCTGAAAATGGTTAAGAATGTAGACATCGCCTGTGAATTCGGGCAGGTGAAACGGAACGATCAAATTGCAGTAGGTTTTGCTTTAGAGACAAATAACGAGGAGCAAAATGCAGTACATAAACTATATAAAAAGAACTTCGACCTTATTGTACTAAACTCAACCCAGGATAGCGGAGCTACCTTCGGTTTTGATACCAATAAGATCACCATCATCAATAAAGATGTGGTATTTCAATCATTCCCGCTTCAATCCAAACAAGAGGCTGGTCGTGATATAACCAAGGCTGCATTGAGGTTAGCTACAAATCATACCCCAATCGCCCAACATCATTAAAAAATAAAATTATGACAAGTACACCCATCAATATTTTAGCCTGGGTATTGCGCCTTGCCGCCGCGATAATTATGCTCCAAACCTTATATTTTAAGTTTACAGCAGCCCCGGAATCAGTATATATTTTTTCAACCCTTGGTTTAGAGCCCTGGGGACGAATCGGGATCGGCTCTTTAGAACTGATAGCCTCCATCCTGTTGTTAATTCCCAAAACCACCAGCCTGGGTGCGTTATTAGCAGTAGGCATTATGGCCGGTGCACTGCTGTCACACCTCACCAAATTAGGCATCGTTGTACAAAACGACGGAGGACAATTATTTGTACTGGCATTAGCAGTTTTTATTTGCTGTTCCATCCTCCTGTTGATATTCAGAAAACAATTGGTGTCCTATATCCCATTTATTCACGCATAGGCAAATAATAAATTTAAACATCATGAAACTTAAAAAGCCAATAATAAATTTATTGGAGCAACTGGAGTTTGTTATAGATAATCTTACAAACGAACAGTATACACAACCCGTAAAATTATTATCCCATTCAAGCATAGGGCAGCATACTCGCCACATCCTGGAGTTTTTTATCGAACTGTATAAAGGTTATGAAAGCGGGGTGGTTGATTATGATAAACGTATCCGGAACCATGCTATCGAATCTGATAAAAACGCAGCCATTGCAGCACTACATCAAATAGCTGATCATTTAGATAAGCCCGACAAGAGCTTTGCTTTACATGTAGAGTACGGAGCCGATGCTGATCACCAGGCAGAAGTAGTAACTAACTATTTACGCGAACTGGTTTACAATATGGAGCATACCGTTCACCACATGGCACTTATCCGCATCGGTATTAATGCTGTATCGGAGATTGATATCCCTGAAGAATTTGGAGTTGCGGCCTCCACACTTAAATACAGGAAGGCATGTGCACAGTAACCTATATTCCCGGCAAAGATGGTTTCTTTCTGACCTCCAATCGGGATGAGCATATAACCCGGGGCATCGCCCTTGCTCCTGAAATTTATAACACCGGGAACGCGAAATTGCTTTATCCTAAAGATCCGGATAAGCATGGTAGCTGGATAGCAGCCAAAAATAATGGCGACCTGGTGGTACTGCTTAACGGCGCATTTGTAAAACATGCAAGACAAGAAAATTACCGGAAAAGCCGCGGAATTGTATTGAAGGAAATTATCGAAGCAGAGCTACCCGCCCATTACTATAACACCACGGATTTGAATGGTGTTGAACCATTCACATTGATATTGTATACCTCGGGCGAATTGTATGAATGCCGCTGGGATGGGGAAGAAAAACATACTACATCCATCAGCATAAATACAGCCCATATCTGGTCGTCAGCTACATTATATGATCAAATGGCGGCCGGTAAACGGGAGAACTGGTTTAGTAACTGGCAACGATCCGATTACCCCAAAACTACCAATGACATCCTCCACTTTCACAAACACGCCGGTGAAGGAGATCTGCGGGACGGCCTGGTTATTAACCGCGACGGAAAAATGAAAACAATGAGCGTAACCAATATTAGCGTAATGCATGGCAACATCACCATGACCTATGAAGATCTGAAAGAAAATAAACAATATGTAAATGACCTTGCTATTGAAAGCCCCGCTCAGATATATCCATCAGGTATATTGCCGCGCTTTTTTGCTGTAAAACGCTTCCTGATCAGGCTTTTTAACTGGGAGTACTGGTCATTCAATTCGGTGTATGCACCCATTATGTTTTACTGGTTTTGGCTGAGTTTCAAATCACGTTCGTTTTTCTTTTTTAATACCGCGAATCCTCAAATCGAAAACGGTGGCTTTGCTATGGAAAGCAAATGGCTCATCCATTACCAGATGCCCGAACCATACAAACCGGAAACTTTTTTCTTTAAAGCAAGAACACCGATAGAACAAATAAAACAAGTCATCAAACAAGAAAATTTAAGCTATCCACTAATACTGAAACCCGATATAGGCGGCCGGGGCATACTGGTTAAGAAAATATACAACGACCAGGAACTAACTCAATACGTACAATCCATGAAAGTTGATTTTTTAGTGCAGGCTTTTGTTCCATATCAACATGAGGTAGGGATATTTTATTACAGGATTCCGGGTGAGGATAAAGGTCATATATCGGGTATTGTGGGTAAGGAATTTTTAACAGTTACGGGTAATGGCATATCCACCATTGCCGAATTGATGGCCAAAGAACCCCGCTATTTGTTGCAGTTACCCGAGCTAATGATCACCCATGCTACTGAACTTCAAGAGATATTACCTTTAGACGAAAAGCGGGTATTGGTTCCTTATGGCAACCACGCCAGGGGCGCTAAATTTATTGATCTAACACATTTGATCTCGGAGGAATTAACCCAAAATATTGATGCTGTTTGCCGGCAGATACCTGAGTTTTATTTCGGCAGGATGGATGTGATGTACAATACCTGGGAAGAACTATGCCAGGGAAAAAACTTTACTATCATCGAGTTGAACGGAGCTGGCAGCGAACCTACCCATATTTATGACCCTAAACATTCCATATTTTTTGCCTGGAAAGAGATCATGAAACATTGGAAGCTTCTACATGATATCAGCGCCATCAACCTGAAAAATAAAAATCTTAAATACATGACCTACACAGAAGGCATGAAAATGTTAAAAGATAATACCAACTATTTAAAACTGATTGCCTAACCATGTCCAGATATTTTAAATTATTTTTTGCCGCTTTCAGTATTAGTTTTATTGGGGCATTGCCTATTGGTACCTTAAATACTAGTGTAGCCAATTATGCGCTCAATAATAATTTCATGGGTGCCTTTGAATTTGGGTTTGCCGCCATTTTGGTTGAAGTAAGCCTGGTTAGGGTAGCGCTGTTTTTACTCGATAAGTTGGGTCATCTACAAAAACTATTCAGATACTTAAGTGTGGTATTTTGCTTTGCCATTTTGTACCTGGCCTATAAAAGTCTGGAAGCGGCATTTCACATGCGCAATTTTGAGGATACCCTGCCATTTATAGGCATGCAGCCATTTTACTCGGGACTGGTGCTCAGTTTGCTTAATCCGCTCCATATTCCGTTTTGGCTGGGATGGACGGCGGTACTAAAAGGCAGAAAGGTATTATACTCCGATGCGGCTAATTACAACATATATATAACGGCTATTGGTACGGGTACCTGCTTGGCGTTTCTAATTTACGGCTGCGCAGGAAACTATCTCATGAATGTGTTGAAAGCCCAACACAATCTCATCAACTGGGTATTGGGTTGTACTTTATTATTAACCGGAGTAGTGCTGGCGTATAAGATCATCTTTCGGAAAATCCAGTTAAAAGTTGCATAACCTATTAATTAAAATCAAATGAAAATATTTCAAAAATTATTTATGATCGCGGCCATTGCTGGCCTGTCTTTCGGTATTACTTCCTGCACCAGGAGATACAAGCCCATGTTAAGTTCACATGATGGGGTAAATTTCAAAATCACTTCTTTGGCACAAGC
Source organism: Mucilaginibacter lappiensis (assembly GCF_900155965.1). Lineage (GTDB taxonomy): Bacteria > Bacteroidota > Bacteroidia > Sphingobacteriales > Sphingobacteriaceae > Mucilaginibacter > Mucilaginibacter lappiensis. The sequence goes on along the minus strand of NZ_FTMG01000016.1, from coordinate 20,038 downwards.
CGAGGAAATTGCCAAAGCAGAAAATAAACCTTTGTTTGTATTTGCCCATGCTTCCTGGTGCCCTACCTGCAAAAAAATGGAACAGGAAGTATTGGTTCAGAAAAAATTGGGTGATGTATACAACCAGCAATTTGTAGATGTAGCCATTGATATCGATAGCCCCGAAGGGCACAAGCTAAACGACAGGTATAAGATCAGAGCAACGCCAACGCTGTTCTTTTTAAATGCCGATGGCGGCATTGCCAAAAAAGCCGAAGGCTTTATGACAGCGGAAGAGCTATTGGCAACCGCCCAAAGCCTGAAAATAAAGTAACAGAAATGTTAAAAAAAGGGGTCTGCCACCCTGAGCTCCGTCGAAGGGTAGAGCGCAGAGGCCCGCCCACCATACTTAGACGGGGCTCAGCATGACAGCCGTTCAGGAAGCCAAAGCCCCTTTCTCCCCTTCCCTAGGGCTACTGTGTGTACACATCTTTTTGATGCACTAATAATTAGAAAAAGCCGCTCCAGAGGAGCAAAATGTCGGTAGAAACAATAAAATTCTACCTCTTTTTAGTGCCGTAGGTACTAAACTAACCTAATTCAGGTCTATTGATGTGTCATTATTTGACCTGCAAAGATCAATAGTGACGTACCTACGGCACGTAAACCTCTTTTGATCCTATTTCTACCGACATGAAACCCCTTCGGGGTTTTATCAAAAAGATGTGTACACACAGTAGCTTCCCTAGGGAAGGGGCAATGTCATTAAGTTAAGCACATGGAGCCCCACCTAAATCCTCCCCGGTAGGGAGCACTTTAAAAAATTGAAGCTAAGTCTCCCCTTCCGGGGGAGATTATTACATGAGGGCGTCGCCGTTTAGAGGGGGCTTTTGCGGAATTGCTTTTGCGTTTCCCCTTAACTTAATGACATTGAGGGAAGGGGAGAAAGGGGCTTTTATGGAACAGGATAATCATCGTGCATAGAAACCCCTCCCTGCCATTACACCTGCCCAACGCACCCCTCCCGTGGGAGGGAATTAAAAAGTGCTTTCTTAATTAAAAACCTTTTGCTTTTATCATAGAAATCAGCATGACGCCCTTTTTAAACAATACCCCTTGGTGGCTATACCCCTAAATAGCCGGGCCATTTCATCACAAAAGTGGGTTTACATGGTTTACACTTTTTATGGTTGAAATAAATTTAACTAATTAAAAATCAATAAGTTAATATAATTTTAATGCTAAATAGCAGCTTTTCATGTTAACCCAGTTTTTGTTCATTAATGTTCGTCGAAATAGTTTGGCCAGCCCTTTATATCGAACCTATCTTAACTATGTAAAATATTAAATGCATTAAGTATTTTTGATTTGTGCAAGCAAAAGAATTACTCAAAGAGCATATCGCTAAAACTATATCGTTAACAGATGAGCAGTTCGATTATCTTTTTTCGCATTTCAAACTGCAATCTTTCAAAAAAGGCCAGGTTATTATTGCCGCGGGCGACAAGGTAGATCATGAATACTTTGTACTGGATGGCTGCCTCAAGTCATTCTATATCAATGATGACCTTAAAATGTTCATCCTCCAATTTGCTATGCCAACCTGGTGGTCATCAGATTATAACGCGCTTTACAGTAATGCTAAAGCAACCATCAATTTGGATTGCATTACAGACGCTGAGGTGCTCTGCCTGTCAAACGATGACCGGGAAAAACTTTGCAACGAGATTCACCAGGTAGAACATTTTTTTCGCTGGCGCACCAATAAGGGTTATGTTGCTTCCCAAAAAAGGTTATTATCATTCATGAACAATGATGCTAAACACCGCTATGAAGAGCTGCTGGCTCAATATCCTGCACTCTACAACATTGTCCCTAAACATCTCATTGCCGCTTATTTAGGGGTTTCGAGAGAAACACTGAGCAGGCTTTATCAGCACTGATCATTCAAAATGTGATGTACATCACTTAATTTAACAGCCTTTTTAAATGTGATGTAGGTCACGTAAGTTCCTCTCGGTTCCTTCCCACATTTGTATTGTCATTAAAGACATACAAACATGGAAACACAAAATTTTAAAATCGCCAGCGCTAAAAGTAACATCGACTGGACTGGTCGCAAAGTAACCGGCGCACATAACGGAACTATCTCTGTTAAAGAAGGTTCTTTAACCCTTAACAATGGCCAGCTTACCGGCGGCCGGTTTACCATCGATACTACATCGATCAACATTCTGGACATAACCGATCCGGCTACCAACGATCAATTTGCAGGTCACCTGGCTTCTGAGGATTTCTTCAATTCAAAACAATATCCCGAAGCTATATTCGTGATCACCACATCAGTGCCGAAGGGAAATGGGTCTTATCATATTAACGGAGACCTGACTATTAAAGACCTTACCCATCCGGTAGCGTTCGACGCGCAAATCGAAAATGCTGGCGATGCAATTACCGCATCGGGCAAAATCGTGATCGACCGTACCAAATACGGCATGAAGTTTCGTTCTGGCAATTTCTTCAAAGACCTGGGTGATACCCTGATCTACAATGAGTTTGAATTACAGGTAACCATCACCGCTAACGCTGTTGCAGAAACCGCTTTAGCTTAAAAATTACAGCCATGCCATTCGTAAAAATCGAAATCACCCGTGAAGGAGTCACCCGTGAACAAAAACAAACCTTAATAAAAGGTGTAACCGATTTATTGACCAGTACGCTCAATAAAGACCCGCACTTAACCCATGTAGTGATACAGGAAGTTGACCTGGACGATTGGGGTTATGCCGGTGAACAAGTATCCGTGCTAAGAGAAAAAGGTATTACGGCCGATAAAAAATAAAAATCATGAAAAAACAAACCGTCATTGTAACCGGCGCATCATCCGGAATAGGTAAAGAAATAGCCCGTTACTTTTTAGAAAAGGGCGATAATGTAGTGATCAATTCCTCAACCGCCCACAAATTGGAGCAAGTTTTTAACGAATTGGGTGCCGGAGATAACCTGGCCATGGTAGCAGGTAACGTAAGCCATAAACAAACCGGCGAACAGCTGGTGGCCAAAGCCATCGAAAAATTTGGTTCGGCAGATGTGTTGGTAAACAATGCAGGCATATTTGAAACCAAACCTTTTTTGGAAGTGGATGAAGCTTACCTCGACCGCTTTTTGAATACCAACCTGAAAGGGACCTATTTCACCACACAGGCGGTTATACCACAAATGTTAAAACAGCACGAAGGTGTAGTGATCAATATTGGTACACCCTTAGTGAACCACTCCCTTACAGGAGTTCCTATCACTGCACCAATGGCATCAAAGGGGGCTATACAAGCGCTTACTATACAGCTGGCAAGCGAGTTTGGTAAAGATAACATCCGGGTGAATACTATCGCGCCCGGCACTATCCGCACCCCTATGCATGGCGATAAAGCCGACCAAAGTGCTGGCTTACATCTGCTAAACCGAGTAGGCGAAGTGGAAGACATTGCCGAAATGGTTTATACCGTTGCCAAGAGTAAATTTATTACCGGCGCCATCATCAATGTAGATGGTGGTATGGCAGCCGGGCATAATTTAAATTGATATGAAAACCCTTTTATTAACCGCTTTAATGTTCTGTACCTTGCAGAACATTAAAGCACAAAACTTAAAGAAAATGGAAAGTAATCAGCAAAGCAGAGCTGCCATCACTGAGGTGCTCGAACAACACTACTTCAAAGGAATATATGAAGGGGATGTAAACTCATTAAGCAAAATTTATTACAGCGGTACATTATTATTTGGTGATGTAAAAGGACAGCCCTATGCCAAAACACTGGAGCAATATTTAGATGGTGTGGCAAACCGCCAAAGCCCTAAAGATTCGGGCAAACCATTTAAAGGGGAGATTATTGATATCAGGGTAATAAATTCCATTGCCGTTGCCGAGGTAAAGGTAAAAATGTATGATTTCAATTACCATGAGTTACTGTCTTTCCATCAGATCGATGGCAAATGGCTCATCGTTAATAAAATGATCAGTGATATCGCTCAATAAAACATATTAAAAATATTTTGGTCATGAATAGTAAGATAACGTTGATCGCCAATATAGATATATTGCCGGGTTTTGAGGAGGAAGTAAAAAACGCAATGGTCACAATGGCTATTGAAACCCGCAAGGAAGCGGGTTGCGAATTATTTCAGGTGAATACCCGGGAAGATTTGCCACGGATTATTGTTAATTACGAGGTGTATCAAAACCAGGAAGCTTTTGAATTACATAAAACTTATAACTATGCTGCTACGTTCTTTGATTACGTGAAAGGGAAGATAAAAGACGATGAGATAGAGGTAGTTTATTTGACAGCGTTAAATAGCTATTAGTTCACAAATAATTGGTGGCATAAAGCAATAAAAATTATATAATCATGTGGTATAACACAAAAGCAACAGAAATATTAGGAATTGATTACCCGATCATGCAAGGGCCATTTGGCGGAGGACTGTCTACAGTTGAATTGGTGGCTACAGTATCTAACGCAGGTGGTTTAGGGGGATTTGGAGCCTACACTTTAAGTCCGCAGGAGATCTATGAGAAGGATAAACAGCTAAAAGCAGCCACCAATAAGCCCTACAATATTAACCTGTGGGTTTCTGATACCGATGCAGTGGATGGTACTGTTTCTGCCGAGCATTTTGAGCAGACTAAAACTTTATTTAAGCCCTATTTTGATGAAGCCGGGATTGCTTTGCCCCAAAAACCAGCGGTCTTTAAACCCCGCTTTGAAAACCAGGTTGAGGTTATTTTGAGCACTCGTCCAAAAGTATTCAGCTTTATGTTTGGCATACCCTCTGCAGATATCCTGGAGCAATGCGGTAAACTGGGTATTAAAACTGTGGGTGCCGCCACAACGCTTGACGAAGCTATTGCCCTGGAAGCTGCCGGTGTAGATATGATCATCGCGTCGGGTTTTGAATCCGGTGGTCACCGCCCCTCATTTTTGGCTTCTGCCGAACAATCAACTACCGGAACTTTTGTGCTGGTTCAGTTGATCAGGGAAAAGGTAAAAACGCCTATCATTGCCGCCGGAGGTATTGCAACTGGTCGCGGTGTTGCCGCGGCGCTCACTTTGGGTGCAGATGCCGCGCAGATCGGCACTGCGTTTTTGGCTTGTGATGAATCGGGCGCATTACCCGCTCACCGGCAAATGTTGTTTTCTGATGCCGCTAAATACACCACACTGTCGCGTGCCTTTACAGGGCGGTTGGGCAGGGGTATAACCAGCAGGGTAGCCAAAGATTTAATAGGCCAAGAGAAACAATTTTTGCCCTTCCCTTTGCAAACTACGTTTATGTCTTCACTAAGAAAAGCCGCACTTGATCAGCAAAAATGGGATATGGTATTGTTCTGGGGCGGGCAAATTGCACCTATACTCAAACATACTAAGGCAGCTGTTTTGATGCAATCCTTAATAGAGGATACATCAAAGATCATGACGTCTTAAACAAACAAGCTATGAACTCATCAAAAGTTTGGTACATAACAGGAGCCTCCCAGGGATTGGGACTTACTTTGGTAAAAAGGTTGCTGAACGATGGTTATCGCGTAGCCGCAACTTCACGCAATGCGCAAAGCCTTAAAGATGCTGTTGGCGTAATAGACACGGACCGATTTCTCCCACTGGCAGTCGACCTGAATAACCTGGATTGTATTGATGAATCCATCAGGCAAACGATCACTGCCTTTGGGCGAATTGATGTGCTGGTTAATAATGCCGGTTATGGGATGGCCGGCACAGTGGAAGAGATAATGGAACAGGATATCAGGAATATTTTTGATGTGAATGTTCTGGCTACCATTAACGTTACCAGGAGCGTACTGCCCGTTATGCGTAAACAGAAGAATGGTTTCATCATCAATATGAGTTCCGTTGCCGGTTTTGTAGGTGCACCAGGTTGGTCAATATATTCGGCAACCAAAGCCGCGGTAACGGCCTTTTCAGAAGTATTAGCGCTTGATATTAAAGAGTTTGGTATCAAGGTAACCGCGGTTGAACCATCAGGTTTCCGCACAGGTTTTCTCACCCAAAATTCATTGGCTTTTACCGAAAGTAAGATCGAAGGCTACCAGGCCGTTAAAGATACGCAGGAACGTTACCTGGCAGCCAATGGCAAACAACCAGGCGATCCTGATAAAGCCGCTGAAATATTGATACAGCTTTCCGAAAATCAAGAACCGCCAATACATTTATATCTTGGACAGGATGCCTATAAGCGTGCATCAGAAAAACTGGCCGCTATGACTGATGAACTGGAAGCCTGGAAGGCAACTACTATAGGCGCCGATTTTCAGGATCAGAATTAACTGTCCTATCGTAATGCTGTTGACGATTTTGTTTATTTTCGTAACACGTAACAGATATATTATAATTTATGAAGCCGGACTCACAAAATGTAACAGACTATACCAATAACAATACCATATTTATGGTCTGGAGCTTTAAGGATAACCCGGAGGTTAAAGAGGCATTCGGTCAACTTTGTAAACTGATCATCAATCTTAATAATTCTGCTAATATCCGTTTCCCTGTTTCCCGGGCAAGCTGTGTAATGGGAATTGGACATGATGCCTGGCTTGGTCTTGGACTTCCTGTTCCTCTGCCTAAAGAACTGGCGAATTTTGCTCCAATCGTTGGCAATAAACACACCGCAGTTTCTTCCAAAGGCGACCTACATTTTCATATCAGGGCCGATAACACCAGTATCTGTTACGATATGGCAGCCGAGATATCAAATATTTTAAGCCCGGTGGCCATCAGTACGGAAGAAATTCATGGTTTCCGATACTGGGATAGCCGCTCTATTTTAGGCTTTGTTGATGGTACGGAGAATCCACACGGACAGGATAGAGAACTCTTTAGTATGATAGGAAATGATGACCCTGCTTACCGGGGCGGCAGTTACCTTTTTGTACAAAAATACATCCATAATTTAACCGCGTGGAAAGAACTTCCTACTGAACAGCAAGAGAAAGTAATCGGCAGATACAAAGCGAATGATATAGAAATGAGCGATGATGTAAAACCATCCAACTCTCATATTGCCTTAGCCAATGTTGGCGACGACCTTAAAATTGTTCGGGATAATATGCCCTTCGGCAATATGTCAACCAACGAAATGGGCACCTATTTTATAGCCTATGCAAGTACATTCAGCACCGTACAACAGATGTTGAATAATATGTTTATCGGTTCACCCGAAGGAAATTATGACAGGATATTAGATTTCAGCACAGCCAAAACAGGCAGCTTGTATTTTGTACCCACATTTAATATGATAGATGATTTTTCATCTGATTAATTGATACAACTTTAAAGCTTTTTCACCTGATTAGGCGTTAAACCGGTATAAGATTTAAACTCTTTAATAAAATGTGCCTGGTCATAATAGCTACATTTAAAAGCTATTGAAGTGAGCGGTTTAGTGGAACATTTTTCGAACCACTCCTTTCAGGGGTTTGAGTCCTGGACTCTCTTAAAGTGCTCCAACTCATTTAAAAGGCATATTTGATTTAAATGAAATGTCCCATTAATTTTTCACCCGGTCGCTCTCTTCACCTGCGCCTGTCTGATTATGTTTGCGCTGATCCTTCACAGCTTTTCCGAAGCGCATGCTTAAGGTAAGCAGTGCGGCACGTGAGTCTTTCAGCGTGCGAAAGCTGGCATTTGTTTGATACAGATTGTTTATAACTCCCTGGTTAATGTTCGTATTTAAAAGGTCATTGATACTCAGTTTTAGCGTAGTGCGCGGCGACAGTACTTTGGAGGCAGCTATATTCAGGCGGCCCTTAGCAGCCAACGTAAACTGTGCGTCGGTCTGTTTACTTTGATATTTACCGTCTGTTTGTAAAGTCCATCCTTTATTGAGCTTAAACTGCAGTACCGCCTGCCCGGAGAAGCTGGTGTTGTGGCTGTTTAATGTACCTGTGTAAAAATCACTCGCCTGGCGAAGCTGCCATACGTCCCCGCTCAATTCCAGGTTAAACCACTGTGCCGGATCGAAACTTGCATCTGCATTCAAATCATACAATTTTGTGCTGCCAATATTCCCCGGACGGTCATAGTAATAGCCGTTACGGATCTCGATGGTTTCTGTTGACCGGTCACGGATATCAGTGTAGGTCATCGTTAACGAGATCCTGTCTTTATAAATGTAACCCAACTCAAAGTTCCCCGAGTACGAAGGCCGCAGGTAAGGGTTACCGATATAGAAGGTATATTTATCCAGCGGAGATATAAATGGGTTTAAGTCCTGGTAGTAAGGGCGTTCAATACGGCGGCCATAGGTCATCTTTAACTGATGATCGCCCAATGTATCCAATTTATAAAGGAGATAAATGGTTGGGAACAAACCCGTGTAATTCCGGTTAAAAGCAGAATCCGGCTTTTGGGCATTACCCAATTGGTGACCGCGGGAATCTGTGTTTTCCAGACGGAGACCTGCCTGTATGCTTAGCCTTTTAAAATCCCTATTTAAATTGATGTAGCCAGCGTTGATGGCTTCTTTATATAAGAAATGATTGGTCTTATCATCATCTGTAATTGTATTTCCGTTTACAATATCGAAATAATTGGCCTGGTTATCGGTGTTGGTATAGCTGCTTTTAACGCCGGCTTCCAGCTTCCAGCCACCGGCTAATGGCTGGCTGTAGTCTGCCTTGGCCGAATAGATATGAATGGCGGCGGGAAGGTTGCCATTAAGCTGGTCTATAGAAACCGAACCCGTTGTTGCATAGCTTTGGTTTAAAAATGATTGGTTATTGTCCGTCGCAAAAGCCAGGTAATCCAGGTTGGCCGTTATTTCCGGTCCGTCTTTTTTAAAGGTATGCTTGTAATTTAGATTAGCGCTGCCATTTTTAAACTTGCCCTGTTCCTTGTTTTTTGATATGATGGAAGAATCGGGCTGGCCAGCAGCATTAAATAACTGACCTTTGCTACTATTGAATTGATCGGGAGAACGAACAATACCGTTTAAAAGTACGCCGATGGTAGTATTTTCAGATGTATACAGGTCAATACCCAGCTTTGCATTGTACCCGCCGCTCTTAGAGCGGATATACGAATTCTGGGTAAACGCGCCTGATGGCTGTCCCGCATTATAAAAGTAACTGCGGTTGATGTCTATATCGTTATAGCCATTGCTGAATGTGTAGGCGAAGGTTCCGAACACATTTACCTTGTCCTTACGATAGTTAAAATCCATGCTGTTATTCGTAGCCGTGTACCGGCTTTGACGCAAACCAAGGCTCACCCCCAGATTAAATCCTTTCACTTTCGTCTTTTTTGTTTTGATGTTGATGATCCCGGCGGTTCCGGCAGCATCGTACTTAGCGGGCGGATTGGTCATCAATTCGATCTGCGATAAGGTTGATGAAGGCATGGAGCGAAGATAGTTTTCCAGGTCGCTGCCTGAAAGGTAAGTCGGTTTATCATCTATATAGATCGCTACGCCGGATTTGCCATGAAAACTGATCTGTCCGGCTTGGTCAATGGCAACTCCCGGCGATTTTTCCAGCACATCCAGCGCAGTGGTACCCGCATTGCTGATCAGTGCATCTACATTGACTACCGTGCGGTCTATTTTCTGCTCCAGAAAAGGCTTCCTGGATGTAACCACTACTTCTTTTAAAGTTTTGGCGACTGTTTGCATGGTGATCGGGATTAAACCGATCAGCAGGTGCTGCGCATCCACTGCTATTCTCTCGCTTTTATAAGGCAGTTTATCAATGGAAAAGATCAGGATACGGTATACACCCACATCGCTTATTCCAAAGTTAAAACTTCCGTCTGCAGCGGCCAGTTCATATTTTACAGTCACAGAATCTTTTAACCGGATAAGGGATACCGTGGCGCCGTCAATAGGCCGGCCATTTTCATCTACAACTTTTCCGGATATTTTGCCGACTATCGTTTGAGCCATTAGAAAATCTGGGGCAAAGCAAAGCCATATGGCAAAAAATGCCATGATAAATAATTTCATAAAAGTGTTTTAATTAAATGGAGACTGGACCGATTTAAGTAATAAAAGGGGTGGGTTAATTCTGGATAAGCATATCACTGATGCCCTTGCACATCTTTCTGATGTGAGATATAACGATAACAGAATTATCTTGCTTATCTGCCGTAATAGTTAAATCCCCATCTGAGATTTTAATATGGAAACTGGCATTTTCCTTTCTGAGTATGCCAGTGCAACTGTCCATATATCTGGTTACTTCCGGCGTTGCTCCGGAGTAAAAGGAAGCTTTAAAAATATAACTGGATTCCGCGTCTTTAATGGAAAGAACCGTTTCGCCCTTGCGTTTATTTTGAAGGAAAAAGGCAAAACAAACGCATAGTAATAGCAGGGCGGCAATAATTGCCGGGATTAATTTCTTCATTTTTTGATGTGTTAATATTTCTAAAGCAGGCATAGTATGCCCATACCCTTCAGGGTTTTCATTTTTCGAATAGAAGGAGTGTTATTCTTTATTCAGTCGACTGGCCAGGAGGAAATGACCGAGGAAGCCTAGTGCTAAACAAAATGCGATAACCATGAGGGCATAGATATCCGTCAGCTGATAACAGCCGATGATGCCGAGCCCGGCAGCGATCCCGCAAAGTGCGCAAAACCATTTGAGGCTGTTCCTGATCTCATTTTTACCAGTTGCCATTAACTGTGATACTATCGTCTCCGGTGTACCCATTTCTACAATTTTCCTCTTTAGACCGTTATCCAGGAAGAGCCTGATCATCGTAAGAATGAAACTTGTAACCAAAAAGACTATCAGCAGGAGCATGATATCGCGAACAAATTCCTCGAAGGTGCCCTTATCACTCATTAAATTGGTGCTGCTCTGCGCATACGCCCCGAAAGCGCCTGGGAACAACAGAAGGGTTATATATATCTTTTTCATGTTTTTATGATTTGCTTTTATATCCGATGAGACCGGTTACCCGAGTTATAGTTGCAATGTTTTTGCGTTTAAAAGTGTATGTATCTGCTTTTGATGGTTTTTAACCATTTCAAGGGCCTGAAAAATCAAGATAACGACTGCTGCGGTAACTGTAATTGCAATTAGGACTGTTGAAGCGCCCGTGATAACCGCCTCCATATACGACCAGAAGAATACCGCTAACAAGGCAATTAATATAATAGAAAACACTGATACCAACACCGCAGCCCATGGGAATGCGCGTTTCGGCTCCGGTAATTGTTCCAGTACAAGGCTTGTAAGGTCAAAATCAAACCTCGGTTTGGCCTGATCCTGAATACCATTAAAAAGCAACTGGTAATTGACAGCCCTAGTCTGGCAGTTTGCGCAGTCTTGGATATGTATTTTCAGTTGATCACTGGTCATTTCCGGTTCAGCTACATAAAGCTGTATCTCCGCATCGGTAAGATGTGCTGTTATCATAACTCGTTCCTTTTATGTTTTAATAAGATGTTTTCTTTAAGCATTTTTCTTGCTCTGAAAATATAATTTTTGACTGTGCCTTCCGGTAGAGAGGTAATCTCGGCGATCTCTGCGTAGCTTAGGTCCTCCTGGTGGTATAGGGAAATAAGTGTTTTGTAAAGTGGTTTAAGCTGCTCGATCTCCGTGTGAAGCATATTGGCCAGTTCCTTGCTAAACAGCTTTTCTTCCGTGTCATTCCTCACATCTTTGTTAAAGTTATTTTCTGGAATTTCGCCATCTTCCCCAAAATTGTCGATTAGCACCAGCTTCTTTTTCTCCAGATAATGGAGGCAGGTATTATAAGCGATCTGACCGATCCAGGTAGATAATTTGGATTGAAACTTAAAGCCACGAAGATTTTTGAAGGCCTTCAGGTAAACATCCTGGGCGATGTCTTTACGGTCGCCGGGACTGTTGATCATCTTAAAGGTCATTTGCGCAACCAGTCCCTCTGTCTTTTTAATGATCAAACCAAAAGCATGGCGGTGGCCGTTTAACACCGCTGTTACCAGGCGTTGGTCGCTCCATTGTTCATCCTTTAGGTTGCTCACTGTTGATTAGACCGGCTAACGTATTTTATGTTGCAAATTATTTTCAGAACACAAAGCTCCGGTAATTATACGCCAAATGCTTATTTAAGTTGTTATTAGATAAGTATTTGTAAAAGTGTTTTCATCCCCCTAACTGGATTTGAACCAATATTTAAACGTTAGCGAATGTTTGTAAATCGTGCATCAAGCGGTTCGATAATAGTCCTGATTAGGCTTGGCTAGTTGTAAAAATTCTACAATTAATTATTTTCAGTCTCATTACCGAATCCGGGAGACTTTTCTTTTAGCCCAATTTTTTTCGCAGCCATTTACGAACCGGCTCATCGTACCATTTCAAAGTGATATACGCCAGGATAATTGCACCGATTAAAATAGCTAATGCATAAGGCCAGGCCTGTACTATGGTTACGCCTTTATGATTGCTGATCCATGCCACATAAAAATAAACCAGCGGATAATGCACCAGGTAAAGAGGATAAGATATATCACCTAGAAACCTGCATATCCTGCTCCCCGCTTGGGTATGGACCTCACCGCTGGCACCAAGGTAAACGATAAGCGGAAAAACGATAATGATGCAAACAGACTCGTATATTCCGTTCATCCAAAGATGATCGGCACCGCCGATGCGCGGCATATACAATACCATCGCTAATAAAACGCTGCACCATAAAAATGCATTCCTGATGTGGACGGGTTTAGCAATACGCGACAGCAACAGGCCTGCAAAGAACGGGTATATTGTGCGGGTAATGCCCACGCGCACCTGCTCCACGTTAAATGTCCAGCCGCCACTGACATCCCCATTGGTGATCGCCAGGCACGCAAGCGCTACAGCCGCAACGCATACTAATACAGCCAATGTAGTTTTTGAAAATTTTCTTATCCAAACCGCATAAAGAATGTTGGCGATGTATTCAAAGAATAAAGACCATCCTACGCTGTTAAGTGGATGCATTTCCTGCCAGCCACGTATATCCAGGGATAGCGGTACAGGCAGAATAGTGTAACCGATCAGCAAAACCAACAGCATTTTCCAAAAGGGTACGGTATGGATAAGCGGCCAAAGCGTTGAATCTGTGAAGTAAAAGCCTATAGCACCCAATGTCATGCCCAGGACCACCAGCGGCTGAAGGCGCTCGATACGGCGTTTAAAGAAACGGCCGATTGTCATTTTATGCCAGCGGTCGTCATAAGCATAGCCGATAACAAAACCTGATAGCAGGAAAAAGAAATCGACAGCCAGGTATCCGTGATTAACTATAATATCCAGATGACCGCTCCCCAACGGTTCAGTCAGGTGAAAGGTAACAACTATGATGGCTGCAACACCGCGTAAACCATCCAGTATAGGGTAATGCGGCTTGGTGATCAATTTATTATTGTTCATTATATAGAAATAAGAGAATTGGGCTCTGATATGATATGAGCCACGTATAGCCCCGCCACTCCCAAAACAGGAAAAATACGGCTCATATTATGTGTTCCGAATTTATTCTGCTTTCAATTTATCAGCCAGCATTTTCATATAAAAACCACCAACTACACTTCTTGCTTTGAAGTTTTCCCTGATGCCCGTTTTTGAATCGTAAAAGTCATTCAGCGGCACGCGTGATGGAGTCTCCAGGGCATGTACATAAAGCGGCCTGATCAGCTCCTCGAACTGATCCTTTTGAGGAGCAAAAGTTGCCGTCCAAACGATCCAGTCATTCTTGGTGTATGATTTACGGCTGTCCAGCGGAATCCCGAACTTATTTATTTTAGTCAGATAGTACCGGGTTTCGGTATCATAAACTTTCTGAGGGAATAAATGTAAGCTCAAGACCTTGTCCCAAACCAGGTTATATTTCTGGCTCCAGGTATCTTTGTTATCAAAAGTGAGTGCATAATGATCGCCGGCGTCAGCCATTTTTATCCACTCAGGCACCATGCCTTCGGCAATGGCCCGATATTTTTTAGCGGTTTCTGTTTCACCTAATGTCCCGGCCATTTGTGCGTAACAAGCTATCGCGACGATGGCTTTTACCGATAAGTTGGCGTTGCGGGCCAAATGTCCGGCAAAATCATCCGTGCATAATTGGAATTTCGGATCTAAACCTTCTTTGGCAAGGTAGTCAACCCAGATGGTTAGCGTTTGCCAGTGTTTTTTTGCATAGTTGGCATTGCCCTCCGCTTTAGCAATAGCCGCGCAAAGGATGATCATATTACCAGATTCCTCCACTGGCATCGGCTCACCGTAGGTCTGTCCGTTGGCCTTCGGGTAAGTGCCCAGATCATGCGCAGCCCATGGGTGCGGATATTTGCCCGTTTCACTGAAGTAGAAAATACCGTTCAACATACCCTGCATCAATTCTGGGTTATAAAGCAGATAAAGCGGCGCTGAGGGGTAAGTTACATCTACGGTATTGATGAAACCGCCACTATTGTTTTCCTTAGATAGCCATAAGGTTTCACCAGCGGGGCTTTTAACCAGCGTATGGGCCGCAATGCTTTGACGATAGGCCAATACGCACAAGTGTGCATATGCTGCCCCTCCCGAATGTAAGGCATCCGCATAAACCTCCTTATCGAAGGCGTGGCATTTTTGCATAACAGACTGGTATTCATTAAAGGCGCCTGTCAGTTCGTCTTCAATGCTAGCTTTGCCTGAATTATTCCACCAGGGCCTCAAATCAGTGTTAAAATATTGTACGGAAAACCGCTCGTCGTAACCTAACTCAACAAAGTGCTCAACAGCGTTTTTACCAACAGTTCCAAAAGGAATGATCGTGTTTAGTGAAAGCGAACGACCCTTAGATGCAGTTGATAAAACAACTCCCTTCTTGAATGCGTTAGCAGCCTCACTGCCTTTGGTAATAAATTGAATCGCTCCGGCAGTCTTTGGCGCAGCTACATAAAAATAACCCCAGTCGATACGCATATCGTCGCCGCCTTTTTGAAGAACAGGCTGCTCAACGGTGCCGGTTTTTAAGACAGAGAGTTTTGCAGTCGCATATTTTTGTGCGCTAACCGCCTGCGAAGGCTGATATACTGCGATGTCAGATGATGCGCCGAGAAAAACTTTTACGGTGTGATTTTTTCCATCATTTGCATTCACTTTATAAGCGATGTAGGAAACCGGACGAGATAACAAATTCAGGTCATTCAACAGCAACGGTGAAGTGAAAGTAAGTTGAAGGTTCACTTTTCCAGCGGCGAAATTGTAAACAGTTTGTGTTGCATTCACTTCGACATTTTTTTGTTCAGCCAGTAATATTTGAGCGGCATTGTCTTTTAATTTGTCAACAAGGCCAAAATCCAAAAAGCGACCACCTGCCGTATTAGCCAGGTGAATAGCGATCAAGTTCTGACCTGCTTTAAGTGTATTTTTATTGATCGGGAAATATTGGAAACTGCTTGTCCAGCCTTTCTTCTCGTAAACCCTGGTACCGTTCAGAAAAACCTCAACGTTGTCGTCGTGATTAAGTTTTAGGAAAAGCTCATTAATACCGGCGATAGTACTAAGATTAAACATCCGCCTTACCCAAATGTCGTCCGATTTCCACAACGTTTTTACGTTCTTCCCATCGTCGCCAATGGGCGCCTGTCCAGACTTCCAGCCGGCAGTACTGTATTTTAGCGAGGTCCAGTCACCCTCTGGTTTGTTTTCCGTGTAACTAACGTTATAAGCCGCTTCGTCAGAAGCGCTCAATATGGTTTTGTAGCTGGTCTGCTCTTTTCCAAGGAAACGATAAATCTTCCCGTCCACATTGATCAGTCCCAGTAGTGAATGCTCTGCACCTGTCCAATGCGTTGTGGTAGAGTTGTTCAGTTGATCGGTATTTGACCAGATGCTGAAGTAGGTGTTGTGGGTGATCAGCGGGTAAGCAGGTGCTTTTCTTTCCTGGGCATGTACAGTGCCAGTCAGGCATACATAGGCCAGCAAGACCAATGACTTAAATCGGTTAGATTGGTTCATGGATAGTATATAATTGATATTTTATTACGATCGTAAAAGTAAGTAAAGGCGTTGCCAGGATATCTTCATATTGTATCAAAGTCCATGCATATCGTCTCATTTTCGCATATTTTTATCTTTGGTCGGTATTATCTCCGCACCGCCAACTTATAAAATTTAAGGCATAAAAAAAGCCCCGCAGACGTGCGGGGCTTATGCTCCTGAGGCTGGGCAGAATTCGAACCTTTTTATCGGTCAACTAAGGTCGTTAAACGAATTACCCGCTACGTAATAATATTGATTGATTTCGATTTTATATGCTGCTTGCCCCGCGGACCAAACGTTCTGGTATCGCTTTTTATAACTGGGAGAAAAATGCAACAGCAGTTTGGCAGGTTTCCCCGCTGCTATTCAGTCTTATCAAAGCGATAAGTGTACGTGAATAAAAAGTACCTTCGTATAATTTGATTCTGGGTATTAGATACCGTGTTATTCGCAACATAATGATTTAAACTCACACTTTGGTTGAGAAGGTCGTAACAAGTCAGGCGCAACTCACCTTTTTCCTTTTTTTGGATCGAGTGCGCAATAGAAAAATTCACCAGGTTTGACTGTCGTTGGAAGCCAGCTGATTGAATTGAGTTATACATGTGTGTATAGTTTAAGGTCCAGTTAATATGTTTTGGCCAGTTGATGTCGAGCGGCAGGCTGATCACCTGCTGAAAATAATGCGGTCCTGGGAGTTTGACCTGTTCGTAATGTGTGAAGGTAAAGTTCAAATAATATGCCGGTGCAAATTCGATCACATCTTTATAACTGATAAAAAATTGCTGTGTAATCGGAAATGTATAGGTATTTTGGTAGCCTTGCTGATTATTGGATTCAAAGAAATTGCGGGTGCCAATCGCATTAATGCCCGTATTTTCGCGAATTTGCCAATCGCCAATTTGTTTAAATGTTTTACTGAAAGAGCCGTTTAACGATATTGAAAAACGTCCATTCTTGTTACTGTAAGTTGTCAACTGCGCCCCCTGCGCGTTTATAAAATTTTTCAGTATAATGCTGTTACTTTCAACACTAACGCGGGCTGCAAGATTGATAAAGGAATTACTCGCCACATCAAAGCCACTGTAATTGATACCGAAATTATGCGAACGCGTGGGCTTTAAATCCGGATTGCCTTCCACACTGTTTAACTGATTATAGACCAATACAATAGGCCTCAACTGCGCAATTGAAGGCTGCTGTATATCTTCACTATAGTCAAAATTTATTTTGTTTAACGAAACTGCAAATGACGGTAATATATAAGCGAAATGCTGGTATAAATGGGTAGCGCCGCCATTAAACTGATTGTCGATCTGCTGTAGCTGCGCATTAAACCCAAAGGTTAAGGAAAGCTTGTTTTTGTGGTAAATGAATTGCGGGCGGCCGCTTTGTGTCCATTGTCCACGGCTGACGGAACTGCTTTGTGAAGCAAGAAACAAGTTATACTGACCCGTTTTAGAGTCGATGTTATAGGTAAGCAAATCAGTGCCATTTTTGGAATAACCGGCACGTAAGGCCAATTCTCCCGCCCATGTTTTGCTTAAGGGATAGTGAAACCCCGCGACAAGTGAGGTACCGGTATTCCGGACGCTGTTACTGTTTAACCTGTTTAGCGTGTCTGAAATAACGCCGGCCGCATAGGCCGTGAGCTGGTTGTTATTGATATCCGTGGAATGGGTGGGATTGAAATGCAACTCGTTACTAATCGTTAAAGACTCCCCTTTTTTCTTAAAAGCATGGTAATAAATCATACTATGCTGATACTCCTGATTCCTACTGTTACCTGTTTCCCGGCTATTATTGATACTCAGGAGGGGGACAAAATTGTTAAATGTAGTTTCTTTGCTGATCCCGGTATTGCTTCCGCTGCTAAAGCGGACGAGGGGCGTATATTTTAAATAGGACGCGCTGTCGATCGCGACCTGGAGATTACCGCCGATGGAATGATTCGTATTTCCGGAATGTATTTGATTTGTGGCGTTATGGGTAACCGTGGTGTCATTTAATAATTGCGCCGTATTCGAGGTTTGCAGGTTACTGTTGGTGGTATTATCAAAGTTATAGACCAAATTCAGTTTCACCTTCTTTCCAAAATTATCGTTGATATTGATGCCGGTTCCCGTTACGCGGTCAATACCTTGCCCCGTGCCAAAATCCGTGAGCGAGGTCCCAATAAACTGGGTATGTCCAAGATTATTGCTGCTGCCTATAACTGTTACCTGCAGGTCTTCCAGCGATTGATTGTATAATCCCTCGATATCGTAACGTTCCTGGGTGCCTGCCGCCAGCGTGGACTTTCCAAAGGTAGCTTTACTGAACTTCTTTTTAAATTTTAAATTGATGATCTTTCCCACTTTATAATCGGGTAACAAATGATCAGGATCACCCTCCCGGTCATCATATATCTGCACTTTTGAGATCATATCTGCGTCAAGATTTTGCGTAGCGATCTTAGGATCATTGGCGAAAAAATCGCGACCGTCAACTTTTACCTTTGACACTTCCCGACCCGCATAAGTGATCGTACCGTCACGGTCAACCTGTACCCCCGGAAGCTTTTTCAACAGGTCCTGCACGACGGCATTAGGCCGAACTTTAAAAGCTTCTGCATTGAACTCGACAGTGTCTTTCTTAATGACAACAGGGACTATTTGCCCTTTGACCGTTACCTCGCTCAGTGTTTTTGAACTGAGACTGAGGCTGCCCAGATCAAGGACCGGCATTTTCGAAAACTGGAGCGTGATGCGTATGGGCAGGTACCCGACATGTGTAATTAAAAGGCGTAAGGGCTCTTCACCACGGATGTTTCGCAACATAAAAGCGCCTTGTTTGTCAGTAGTAGTATAACTCATCAATGAGGAGTCGCGAACGTTTATAATAGCAACCGTTGCTAATTCAATCGGCTCATGATCCGCGGAGTCAATAACTTTTGCCCTAATAGCATGCTTCGTCTGCGCATGGCAGAAACCAGTGAAAAGCAGCAGAAGGGCAAGGATCAGGCGATTAGTCATGAGTAATGTAAGATAAATAAAAAAGCTATTGGATGATTAAATAAACATAAATAAAACGTTTTACTTCAGCGTTGGTAAAGTAGCAATGTATCATCGGTCACACCATAGCTGAAACAGTTTTTGACACTGACGACCCATGAAGGAACACTTTGTCGGATGATTTTAAAGCCCAGTGCCGACAAGGTTTTTCTTAAATCCGGCACTTCAACATCCGCCTTACTCGCAACAAAAAGATTGATATTTACACTGGACAATTTTTCCTTAATCTCCATTAATCTCCTGATCTGATGAGTTTTTACATGCCGGTTCTGATAGAAAGCTTGTTTTAAAGGATAATTGGGCTGACTCAAGTACCGCTCATAGGCATAGAGCGTCCTCACCGTAATTTCTTCCACCGGCACTGCCTTTCGCTTAAAAAAATCCTCCAGACTATTCTTTACCGTGTTATAACTACTGGCGCTTCGCGTCTGGCCGTTGACCTTTAGCTGATCAATGTGCAATTGGCAGAACTTTAAAAAGTCGATGGCCTCATCACTTTTAAGCAAATGATCCTTTAGGTCATTTACTGTGTACAATGCAAGCTTTTTACCAAGCTTGCTGAATTCCTCGCGGTAATCGTCGAGGGTTTCATTTAATAATTTAGAGATAAAAAGATCTTTGATCTCTAAGGATTTGGATAGCTTCTTCTCGGAAACGTAATGTTCCGTATCAAGGTAAGCTCGTTCACTTTTGTGGGAAATACAAATTTTTACATTGTAGGTTTCGTCACTTCTTTTGTGGTGCTTAAAGACTTTTGGGCTAAGCGTTGCCATAATTCAATAATCTACTCGACAAAGCAGCTACTGTTTTGGTCACAAAATCGCGTTACATTGTGTAACATTTTTTCCATTTTGTAACACTTTTTCGACTGGTTAAACAAAAAAACCTGTGAAACTCGAATATTGAAATGATAGCCTCTAAAAAGTCTGATTGACTAAAAAGCGCGTTTAAACGCTAAAATAGGCTATCTTGATGAAAAAAAAAAGCCCCGCAGACG
>NZ_FTMG01000012.1 GCF_900155965.1 Mucilaginibacter lappiensis | reverse complement strand
CGCATCACTGCAAAATCCAGTTCGTTTTTTGACACATCGGTGCCGATGAAATAGGTGAATTCCATAACTTTGCTTTTGATTGTTAATAAATCAAGATTAACCTGTTTAAACACAATCAATACCTTACTAATGAGCCTGAGAACTCTAATTTCTATTTGATGCTTGTTTAAACAAACTGACAGAGGATTGAATCGAAGTATAGGCCTTTAAGCCTGGTAAGTCTTTTAATGTGCCTCTGTCAGTGTTAATCTTTTTAACAAAAATCGGAGTTGTTAACAAAGAAAAAGAAGCAAAAAGAAAGCTTCAACAATAATAACAACTCGTTTATTCTTGTTGAAGCTAATCTAAAGGTAAATCTTATAAGCTACCTTTCCAAATCCTTATTTAAAATTTCCACTATCTTCCCGTTTCCAATTACCCTGGCCCCCTCTCTAAATTCAAAGGATAGGCCGGAATATAACTTTCCGGCAAATATCTCGGTTGATATGATAGTTATTTCAGCAAGAACGTCTTCTCCCGGATACACAATTTCTTTATTCAAAAAAATTTGCTGTCCGGAGGTCTGCATATCACTAAATGCAAACTTAACCTGTGGCCTATAACCTGAAAATGCCGGAGTTGATCTTCCTCCATCTTCTGTCGTAAGATATTTTAATTCAGCAATAAAATCTGCGGAATTCTTCACAAACTTACCCATACTACTTCCCTTTCAAAAAGCCATTCTCGTCCAGCCAGTTTGTGGCCCAATCAAACCATTTGCCTTTGTTTTTGGAATTGTTTAAGCCAAAGCCGTGGCCACCTTCCTGAAACAGGTGCATCTCGGCCTTTACGCCATTTTTAAGCAGGGCATCATAAAACAGCAGGCTGTTTTGTACAGGTACAGTTTTATCATCCTCAGCATGTACTAAAAACGTGGGTGGGGTATTGGCAGTAATTTGTTTCTCATTCGAATACAGGTCAACCTGTGCTGCCGATGGTGTTTTACCGATCAGGTTTTCGCGCGAGCCTACATGCGCCTGCTCGCCAAAAGTGATCACCGGATAAATCAGCATCATAAAATCGGGACGCAAGCTGATATTCTCCTTATTTTCAATTACAGGTTTATCAAAGTGAGTGCCGGCCGTAGAAGCCAGGTGCCCGCCGGCCGAAAAACCGATGATACCTATTTTATTAGGGTTAGTACCCCATTCGGCAGCTCTCTTACGTACAATCATAATGGCCGTTTGTGCATCCTGTAGGGGACCTATCGATCTGTCGACCATAATCTCGTCACTGGGCAGGCGATATTTTAAAACAAAGGCGGTAACACCAATTTTATTAAACTCCTGGGCGATAGCCATACCCTCATGTGCCGAAGCCAAACCAGAATAACCGCCACCCGGAATAACAATTACCGCCACACCATTGGCTTTATCTTTTGACAAAAAATAAGGCGTAAGCGTTGGCACGCTTACATGATCTATCCAGGAAGATTCATTTATTTTCTCTACATAAGCAGCAGGAGTTGGTTTGGAATTGGGTACTCCTTTTGGATATAAGGGAATAGGCTTTTCCTGGCCGTAGGATAATGTTGTTGCAATAGTCAAAATAAAGGCAGATAAAATGGTTTTCATAAATCAAATTTATAATAATTATAAACTTTTACTGAGTGTTTCTTTTACAAGCTCCCGGTTCTGTCGCGAAATGGGAACCTTAGTCTGATCATTTAAAAGTAGCGTGCCGCCATCTTCGCGTAAGTAGCTTTTTACATATTGCTGGTTTACCAAATGCGATTGATGCGTACGTACAAACTGATGCGGTTTTAAAATATCAGCAAAATCTTTAAGCGTTTTACATACCAACACCTGCTCGCCATTTTGCAGGTAAAAGGTGGTGTAATTGTTTGAGGCTTCGCACCTGACGATATCTGTAATTTTTACATACATGATACCTGTAAGCGTAGGCAATGTTATTTTAGGTATTTCTTTTTGCCCGGCTTTAATATACTGCAGCAGGTTTTCGATACTATGATTTTGCTGGCGATGGCTTATTTTTTGTTTTGCTTTAGCTATGGCCAGTTTAAATTCGGCAATATCAATTGGTTTTAGCAGATAATCTAATGCCGAGAACTTGATGGCCTGGATACCATACTTATCATAGGCTGTAATAAATATAACTTCGAATTTTATTTCGGGTAAGGCACGTAACAAATCAAAACCCGATTGTCCGGGCATCTGGATATCCAAAAATACCAGATCGGGCTGATGATCCTGTATAGCTTTTATTCCTTCTGCGGCTTTTGAAGCAGTTGTTAATATCACAACATCTGTACTGTGCGTCGCGACAATGAGCTGCAGGTTTTCAATATTATTAGGTTCATCATCAATGATAATACTGCGAATGCTGGTCATTTTATAATAGTTATACCCAGTTTGATAAACGTATGTTTACAGCAGTTCCTGTAGCCTGTGTATCAATATCTAAACTAACAGCCTGTTCTTTATATAACTGGTTCAATAAAGCTACGCGTTCTTCACTTAATTTCAGGCCATAGCTTTCTTTTTCATCCTGCCTATTGATAGCAAAGCCTTTGCCATTATCTTTTACAGTTAAAAGGATATCTTTCACTTCCTTCATTATCCTCACTTCTATTTTCCCATCAGCCTGTAAGCTAGCCACACCATGCTTTACGGCGTTTTCAACAAAGGGCTGCAGTAACATGGCTGGTATATCAATATTAGCAATGTTTAAACCATCATCGGCTATTATTTCGTACTGAAAACCAAACCGTAATTGCTCCATCTGTAAGTAATCATCCAAAATTTTCAATTCCTGCTCCAAACTTAGCAACTCATCATTCCCGGTATCAAGTACCTGCCTGGTTAAACCCGCAAATTTTGAAAGGTAATGATTGGCACCCGCGATATCATTTTTATTCACCAGGTTTTGTATGGATGTTAACGCGTTGAACATAAAATGAGGATTAAGCTGCGCCCTGATGGAGCGTAATTTTAACCCTGCAGTTTGTTTTTCCTGTGCGGCTTTTAAAAGCTTTACCTGGTTACGCCGGTAATACAGCCCAAACAACAAAGCAACACCCGTGAGTGTTGCTATGATATAAGGCAAGGTTTGTTTAAAAGTTATGGCCGCTTTTTTATCGGGCGGTGCGGGTAGTACCTCAAATGGGATCCGTAGCAACTGGCTTTCAGACCAATGCCCCAAATCTTCAGCCCTTTGTATAATTATCTCATAACTACCTGGTTGATTAAAGTATTTACTTGCCAAAACATAATAATTTTCAAGATGGTACCAGCCTATCTCGTTAGTATCAATTTTCCCTTTAATATTTTTAGTCAAGTATATTACATAGGGTACATCAGCATGTTGTTTATAAGCAAGGCGTATATTAGTAATGCTATCAACCGGAAATTTAAAATTTAAGGGGAGGCCGGTTTTAGGATCAAACCGCGTGGCATACCCTTTATTCATTTTTGAATAATTAAGGTTAAAATAATATATCTTCTTGGTAGAGTCATTGCCACTTTTACCATCATCAGGCGTTTCTATAGTAATTTGAGTAACTACTGGCTTAAAATTAACCCGCCAATCAAAAACCACCCCATCTCTGATATTATAGTCTTTAATATTTACTACCTCTATCATAACCATTTTACCTGGAAACCGATAGTTGCCTAAAAAGCCATACGACTGCTCAGCACCATACTTTTGCTCAAGCTTAGGAATTTTGGACCAGGGAACTATTTCAACACTATCATTCTCAACTACATGGTAACGATAGTTTTTAATATTGCTTTTATCGATACCCAACGCAATTAAAATTGCCGCAGAACTATCTTTAATAATATAACTGGAATATTCTTTTGATAAAGACTTTACAGGATTTGAAAAAAAATCTTCGAGATTGGGGTTTAGTTTAACACCCAGCATAATTGGACTACGGGGTGTTTCATCCTGAGAATTAAAGTAATGTCCCTCTTTATATTCCATTACATCACTAACAGCAGTATCTGCTGCACGGAAGGTTTCAGATTGCCTCACCATCATCCGTTGATCCGTTGAAATAAAATCAAAACAAAAGGCATTCCCAAATTTATTGGTGTTAGAGGTTTGGGCAAATGTGGCCGACATTAAATTAACAGCGAACACAAACCAAGTTATTAATACTAAAGTTCTTTTTTTCATGATGTGATAAGGTTTAGGTTGTTTCATATCACAAAATTGTATCTAATGCTCGGTTTTATCAACGCGTAATGAGTATCTGGTAGCATGCGGTTAGAATTTGGTGCCCGATCAAGATAAAACAAAAAACGGCACTATATGATATAGTGCCGTTTTTTAGATTTGATTAAACAGTTTTAATTTTTAGGCCCGCCAAATTCCATCAGGTAAGCTTTTAAAAATTCGTTGAGCTCTCCGTCCAGCACAGCGGCGGCGTTGGAGGTTTCATGATCGGTACGCAGGTCCTTCACCAGTTTGTATGGATGAAGTACATAGTTACGGATTTGTGAACCCCACTCTATTTTCTTTTTGTTGCCTTCAATGGTATTGGTTATTTCTAATCGCTTACGCATTTCAACTTCGTACAATTGCGATTTTAATAAACGAATGGCATTATCCTTATTCTGTAATTGCGAGCGCGATTCCTGGTTTTTGATAATAATACCCGATGGCTTGTGATATAAACGTACGGCGGTTTCTACCTTGTTCACGTTCTGCCCGCCAGCACCACCAGAGCGGAAGGTTTCAAACTCAATATCGGCAGGGTTAATATCGATCTCTATCGTATCATCAACCAATGGATAAACGTATACAGATGCGAATGAGGTATGGCGCTTGGCATTGGCATCAAACGGAGATACCCGCACTAAACGGTGAACACCATTTTCGCCTTTTAAATAACCATAGGCAAAATCGCCTTCCAACTGCAGGGTTACGGTTTTTACACCGGCCACATCACCAGGCTGGTAATCCTGCTCGGTAACTTTATAACCATTTTTTTCGCCCCACATAATGTACATACGCATGAGCATACCTGCCCAGTCGCAGCTTTCGGTACCACCCGCACCGGCTGTTATTTGCAGTACGGCATGAAACTGATCTTCTTCGGCCGAGAGCATATTTTTAAACTCAAGCTCTTCCACCACCTTGATGGCCTGGTTAAATTGCTGCTGCATTTCTGCTTCGGTAGCATCCCCACTCTGGTAAAATTCAAAAAGCACGCCGGCATCATCAATTACGGATGATACTTTCTGAAACTCATCTGTCCATACTTTTTTGGTTTTGATGGATGCCAGTACTTTTTCGGCGTCCTTGGGATGATCCCAAAAATGGGGACCAACAGTTATTTCCTGTTCTATTTTTAATTGGTCAAGCTTCTTGTCGATGTCAAAGATGCCTCCTCAGGGAAACTAATCTATCCCTTAAATCCTGAATCTGTTCTTTAGTCATTCGGCAAATATATACAATTTGATAATCGGCATAAATAAAAAAGGATGCATTTTAGATTGTCGCATAGTAAACTCACCCCGTGCGACAATTTGATAATCGGCATAAATAAAAAAGTTCCGAAGCTATACTTCAAAGATACGTTGAAGCATAATCCATGAACAGAGGATATTTTGCTAAAAAGTGGGTTTACATGGTTTACACTTTTTACGGTTAACATGACATTATTTAATTGATAATCAGTAAATTAAATACATTTACCCCTCAAATAGTGTAAACCATAATTTTCGGCGTTTGCCCCAACAAAAAAGGCCCGCAAGTTTGCGGGCCTCACAATGTCAGTTATATTTTATTAAGCCACCATCAGTTTATTAACCAATAAGCTTAGGTCGGCTTTGTTACCGTTTAGTTTGGTAAGCATGTTAGTTAAGCCAAATTCTTTGATCTGCTCGCTTTTTGACTCCCTTACCAGTTCCTTCATCACCTGCGGTATAAGTGCGTTTGCAGTTGCCAGGGATTGTACAGGATCAATATGATAAAAAGTATTTAAACGATTGGCAAAGCGGTTTACTATGCTTGATACTAATGAATGATTGTAAATACCCGACGACTGAAAGTACTTGATCAGTTCTTTCAATTTGCCATTTTCCATCTGGCCTTTTAAAACCTCTATGATAGAACTTGAGGCCTCAATCATCACTGCTTCGCGGTGCTTTGCAGGTATTATAGGGTTGTTAACAACAGCCGTCCCGGCGTTATTTTTTACAAGCAAAAAAAGTTTTTCAAACATGACCTTTTTTATTTTTACTTTTAAATTTACAAATTGATGATAAATAATGCATTTGATTACCAACAAAACAAATATATCAAATAACTATTTGAAATATCCAAACAATTGTCAAATATTTTTAAAATTATCGCAATTTTTAGGTGTAAAACAAACACTATGTAAACAGTGTTAAAACAACACTAACAATTGTTAGTTTAATATTTAATATCCACCTAACAATTAACTTGTTACTTTTGTTAAAAAACCACTTCAATTATGCTGCCAAATATCGATTTTACCACCACCCAGAGTTATAAATATTTAACAGATCACTACATCGACATCGTATCGAAAAGCCTGAAAGAGCTATTTGATACTGATAAAGAGCGATTTACAAAATTCCATATCCAGTTTGAAGATATTTTATTTGATTATTCCAAAAACCGGATAGACGAGCAAACTATCGCTTTATTGATACAGTTAGCTAAGGAATGTTCAGTAAATAAGGCAATTGAGGCCATGTTTTCGGGCGAAAGGATCAACGTCACTGAAGATCGTCCGGTGCTGCACATTGCCCTGCGTAACCGCAGCAACAAACCTATTTATGTTGACGGCAAAGATGTGATGCCCGATGTAAATAAAGTGCTTGACCATATGAAAGATTTCAGTCAGGCTATTATATCCGGCGACTGGAAAGGTTATACCGGCAAACCCATCACCGACGTGGTGAACATTGGCATCGGAGGATCTGATTTGGGCCCGGTAATGGTTACTGAAGCGTTAAAGGCTTATAAAAATCATCTGACCCTGCACTTTGTATCTAACGTTGACGGTACCCATATAGCCGAAACGCTAAAAGTGGTTGATCCGGAAACTACTTTATTCCTCATTGCCTCTAAAACATTTACCACGCAGGAAACCATGAGTAACGCGCACAGTGCACGTGATTGGTTCCTGGCTGCCGGAGCAAAAGAGGCGGATGTAGCTAAACATTTCGCGGCCTTGTCAACCAATGCCGCCGCTGTTGGAAAATTCGGTATCGATACCAAAAATATGTTTGAGTTTTGGGATTGGGTTGGTGGTCGTTACTCTTTATGGAGCGCTATTGGCCTGTCTATCTCTTTGAGTATTGGCTTTGATAATTTTGTTAAACTGCTGGAAGGCGCCCATGCTACCGACGAGCATTTCCGCACCACGGAGTTTGACCAAAACATCCCGGTGATACAGGCTTTAGTGGGTATATGGTATAACAACTTCTTTGAGTCTGAAACCAACGTAATATTACCTTACGATCAATACATGCACCGTTTTGCCGCTTACTTTCAACAGGGCGACATGGAAAGCAATGGTAAACATGTGGATCGCAACGGTAAAGAGGTTGACTACTCTACCGGACCGATCATCTGGGGCGAACCCGGCACCAATGGCCAGCACGCTTTTTACCAGCTGATACACCAGGGGACCAAACTGATCCCTGCCGATTTTATAGCGCCTGCACAATCACACAATCCGCTGGGCGAACACCATAATATGTTATTGTCAAACTTCTTTGCGCAAACCGAAGCTTTAATGAACGGTAAAACCGAAGAAGTAGTGATCGACGAGTTAAAGGCAGCCGGTAAATCAGCCGCAGAGATAGCTGAAATAGCGCCTTTCAAAGTATTTGAAGGTAACCGTCCTACCAACTCTTTCCTGCTTAAAAAGATCACTCCGCATAGCCTTGGTTCATTAATAGCCATGTATGAGCACAAAATATTTGTACAGGGCATTATCTGGAACATCTATAGCTTTGATCAATGGGGCGTTGAGCTTGGCAAGCAACTGGCCGGCAAAATCCTTCCTGAATTGAAAGATAACGCCGAAATCAGCAGCCATGATTCATCAACCAATGGTTTGATCAATCAGTATAAGGCCTGGAGGTAGAGCCCCCCTAACTCAAGCCCCCCACCCCCCTAAAGGGGGAGCTGATAATCCTGAAGATAAATGAATAAAACCGAAAAAGCCTGCAATTGCAGGCTTTTTCGGTTAATGAATATGCTAATCAAAAGCTCCCCTTTTAGGGGGCTGGGGGGCTAATCTTTATCTGATACAGATGCGGCCATTTTTTGCCGGTTACAAACAGGCGTTTGCCTTTTGCATCCCAGGCAATGCCATTCATTACATCCGCATTGGGGTTTCTACTTGCCTCCGGGTATAAATTGCTTAAGTCAACTTTTTGTAATACTGCACCTGTTTTAGGGTCTATTACTAATATGTTATTGGTATGATATACATTGGCGTATATCTTACCATCAATGTATTCCAACTCATTAACCTCTTCTACCTGACCTTTATCATCATACACATCAATAAAACCAATTTGCTTATAAGTATCCTTATCCAGGAAAAAGATCCGGTTGGTTTTATCATCCATGTATAGTTTTTTACCGTCAAAACACATACCCCAGCCTTCAACACCTACATTATTGGTAAAAGTGCTCAGTAGCTTAAAAGTATCCTTATCATAAACATAACCTATCTTTTCCAGGTAGGTAAGCTGGATGAGCTTGTTGCCTACAATGGAGATCCCCTCGCCAAAAACTTTCGGGTCAAGCATAATTTGTTTGATGGATTTGCCCGTAGCCAGATCGACTTTTCTTAATCTCGACTGTACATCTCTTGATTGTCCTGCCGGTGGGTCAAGATAACCGCCCCCGCTTTCATAAAGCGCACCATCCTGGTAAAGCAAACCTTCGGTATAGCAACTGGTATCATGCGGAAATACTTTTTCAACTTTATAGGTCAGCAATTCCGGTGCTTTGGCGGCCGTCAAAATAATATTGGTAGTTATTTCCTGATCTTTACCACCGGAGTATACTTTCGCGGTGATCAATTTAATACCCAGGGGAATAGTATCCGTTTTCAGGTTGATACCTGCCGAATCTTTACCCACACCTAATTTTAAGGCATCCAGCATGTATACAATAGAGTCGGGCTTGCTATCCGCAGGCAAACTTACTTTGATCTTTACTTCATCGCCAGATTTGTAGGAGGTACCGGCTTCGGGGCTGATGGTATAGTCAGCGCCGTTATCTTTTGGTTTATTATTGCAGCTGCAGCCAAATGCCAATAAGGCACAGGCGGCAAAAAGTACTTTTAGTTTATTATTCATAAAATAAATCAAGTGGTCGAAGGCCAAAACGCATCTTCAATATGGTTTAGTATATAATTTTTATCCCTGTCAAACAAAATAGCGATGATATCAAACCGCACTTCGCCCTGGTGGTTCATGAGGTAAATATATTCATCTGCGGCATCAGCCAGTAATTTTTGTTTACGGGCATCCACAAAATCCTCGGGTTCACCAAAACCGTTGCCGGTGCGGGTTTTTACTTCGGTAAATATAATAACCTTGTCTTTATATGCAATCAGGTCTATCTCGGCTTTTCCGTGGGTCCAGTTCTCATCGAGTATTTCATAGCCGGAATTTTCCAGGTGGGTTTTGGCTAAAGCCTCGCCGGCGCGGCCCAGGTCAAGGTGCTTGGCCATTATTTGATAATTACTGAGCCTAAAAAATCGGAGATCATTTTTTCGACCTTTTTCATGCGGATATATTGGTTCAGCAATATTTCCTGGTCGGCCTCGGTTTCGGCTTTTTGTAACTCACTGCGCAGATTTTCGAGCATTTTACCCACTTTATGCTTCTTGAGGTGGAATATAGCACCTAAAATGGCAGCTTTCATATTATCCTGCTCATCGTGAATCATGATCCGGTGCATCTCGTACCAGTTTTCGCTCAGCGTATACTTGGTAGCCAGCATGGTTACGGTGAGGTCAACAATCCCCTTATCTTTATGATGGATAAAATAGGCGTCATCGGGCAGCACACCGTTCTCTACTTCCTGCCGGTATAAGTCCGTAAACATTTTACAAACAGGATGCTCAAAAGTAACATCGCCAAGTTCGGCTATCATGAACGGGCCGATATAGGTATTAGCGATACCATCCCAATCAATCATTCTACTACCGTACAAGAGCAACAGCCTGATAATCTCTTTCTCCTGCGAACTCTCATCCTTGGCTTCCTGAACTTCGGGCTCATCAAAAAAGTTGGGCTCGTCCGGAGGTTGTTGCGGGGAGTACCTGGTATTTTGCTGTTGCTGGCCATCTTTTTTAGCCTTGGCCTGCCGCATTTTATTCAGTTCGGAAAGGAGCGAACGCTCATCTATCTGTAACAGATAGCTACACTCCTTAATGAAAACCGAAGCCTTGATGGAGTCAGGTATCTTGGCGATGCTCTCTACGATCTCGCGGATGATCTCGGCTTTCTTTATCGGATCGTTACCGGCATCTTTTAAAAGCAGGTTGGCTTTATAAAGGATAAAATCCTTTTTGCTTTCTTCAATATGTTTTTTGAAGGCGTTGGTACCTACCAGGCGTACATAAGAGTCGGGGTCATGTCCATCAGGGAACGAGACTACTTTTACGTTAAGTCCGGCTTCCAATATCATATCCAGCCCACGCAGGGATGCTTTGATACCCGCCGCGTCGCCATCATACAAAATGGTGATATTCTGCGTAAAACGGCTTATCAGCCTGATCTGTTCGGATGTTAACGATGTACCTGATGACGCCACTACATTTTCGATACCCGCCTGATGAACCGACAGCACATCGGCATAACCTTCAACTAGGTAGCAATTATCTTCATCGCGTATAGCCTTTTTGGCAAAATATAATCCGTAAAGTACGTTTGATTTATGGTAGATCTCACTCTCGGGCGAGTTTACATATTTGGGTACGTTCTTATCTTTTTTCAGCGTACGACCGCCAAAAGCGATGACACGCCCGGTAAAACTATGTATCGGAAACATCACCCGGCCCCGGTACCTGTCGTACAGTGTACCGTTGTCGCGCTTAACCGATAGTCCGCTTTCCTCTAAAAATTGTTGTTGATAGCCCTGATTTATAGCTGTCCCGGTAAAAGCCTCCCATTGATCTGGTGAGTAACCAAGCTCGAACTTTTTGATGGTTTCGGTACTAAAACCGCGTTCTTTAAAATAGCTCAGACCAATATTTCTACCTTCATCAGTATCCAGCATGCTTTCATGAAAAAACTTGGCAGCAAAGGCCGTCACGATCATGAGGCTTTCCCGGCGCAGGTCTTCTTCCTTATTTTCCGGATGATCAATGGTTTCTTCAACCTCGATACCGTACTTTTTAGCCAGCCATTTTAAAGCTTCGGGATAACTGAATTTTTCCAGTTCCATTAAAAAAGTAACCGCCGAACCACCTTTACCTGTCGAGAAATCTTTAAAAATGCCTTTTGCTGGCGATACCGTGAACGATGGAGTACGCTCATTGGCAAAAGGCGATAAGCCCACGTAGTTTGCACCACGCTTTTTTAACTGCACAAACTCCCCTATCACCTCCACAATGTCGGTGGCTTCCATAATACGGTCGATGGTGGATTTTATGATCATGCGCTAAAATGCAAAGGTAGCCTATCGGGTATCAAGTATCAAGTGGTGAGTAGTGAATAGTTAGTGGTGAGCGGAGAGTAGCAAAAGGTGAGCTGTGAGTAATGAATGATGAGTAGTTAATAGTAAGCATCATAAGCTTTTAATAAAAAAGAAATGCCATTATTTAGACAACTAATTATAATTACTCATTACTAACCACTCACTATTCGCTACTTACCACTCACCAAAGTTGGCTTTAAAAATGTTACCGCTATACCGGCAAGCACAATTACACTACCTACTATTTCTTTCAGCTGTAAACTTTCGTGCAGCAAAATTACCGCGATAATACCTGCAATTACCGTTTGTCCCAAAAGCGCTATAGCAACCTTTGTACTCTCCAAAAATCGCAGTGAATAATTGATGGTTATCCAGCCGGTTAACTGGCAAAGCAGGCTCATCCCCAAAAAACAAAGCCAGCTATTTAAAGAAAAGCTAATCAAATTATTGCCTTGCCAACAGCTGATCATGAGCAGGAAGGCACTCGCCGCAAGCATGTTATAAAACATGAACGACAGGGTGCCTATCCGCTGTAAAATATTATTGGTTATTACGATGTAGATGGAATAAAACATGCTGGCCAAAAGCGCCAGTGCAATACCAATATTAAACTGCAGGTTGATTATATTCTGGTAACCCACTAAAATGATCATCCCTAATATGGCTATGCCCGTACCTATCCAAAATAATATTCCCGATTTTTTGCGCAGGATAAAAAAGCTGATGAGCCCTACCCAAACCGGGGCCAGGTTAGCCAGCAGGGTTGATACGGTAGCACTGATGTGCCCCAACGAAATATTCCACACGGCAATGTCTGAGGCAAAAATGAGTCCGCCCAGGAAGGCCGTTAACAGATCCTTAGTGGCTATTTTAAGGTTTACCTTCCAGAAACACCATGGAGCTAATACCAGCCAGGCCAAAAACACCCTATAAAAAGCCGCTGTAATTGGGGGCGCCCCGCAAAGCTTTACAAATATGGGCGAAAAGGCTATACATAAAATACCGATAGTAAGGCTGATTTTGGGGTTCATAGGGGTAACAGATGAGGGGCAAATTTAGTTAAATAGCTTATCATTAAGGCCAAAATTACCCGTACCATTATATAAATAATTGTATTTTTGCGACTCTAAAAAATATATTATATGAGTCAGCGAGTAAAGATTAAAGCATTGCTGCAAAGTCAGCAAACCGACATTGATGTAACAGTAAAAGGATGGGTGCGTGCATTCCGTTCCAATCGTTTCATTGCTTTAAATGATGGCTCAACAAATAATAACATCCAAATCGTTGTTGATTTCGAAAATACTGATCCGGCATTGCTGAAACGCGTTACCGTGGGTGCTGCTTTAAGCGTTGTGGGTAAACTAATAGCTTCACAAGGCAAAGGTCAAACGGTTGAAGTTATAGCTACCGACATTGAAATACTGGGCGACAGCGATCCTGAAAAATACCCCATCCAACCAAAAAAGCACAGTTTGGAGTTTTTGAGGGAGAACGCCCACCTGCGTTTCCGCACCAGTACTTTTGGGGCGATATTCCGGGTGCGCAACAGCCTGGCTTTCGCCGTACACCAATTTTTCCAGGAGCGCGGTTTTATTTACCTGCATACACCGGTGATCACCGCGTCTGACGCGGAGGGCGCGGGCGAAACTTTCCACGTAACCAACTTCGACCTGGATAACATCCCGAAAACAGATACCGGCGAGATCGATTTTAAACAGGACTTTTTCGGTCGCCCAACCAATTTGACCGTATCCGGGCAACTGGAAGGTGAACTAGGTGCTATGGCCCTGAGCGATGTATATACTTTTGGCCCTACTTTCCGTGCCGAAAACTCTAATACTACCCGCCACCTGGCTGAGTTTTGGATGATAGAGCCCGAAGTTGCCTTCAACAGTCTGGACGATAACATGGATCTGGCCGAGGAGATGCTGAAATACGTGATCAAATACGCTTTGGACAAAAATGCCGATGATATCGAATTTTTAACTCAGCGCCTGGAAGAAGAGGAAAAACAAAAACCGCAGAACGAACGCTCAGAAATGACCCTGCTCGAAAAACTGCAGTTTTGTTTAAATCACGATTTCGAGCGCCTTACTTACACCGAGGCTATCGACATCCTGAAGGAATCGACCCCGAACAAAAAGAAGAAGTTCCAATACCCGATTGAAGGTTGGGGAACCGACTTGCAAAGCGAGCACGAACGTTACCTGGTGGAGAAACATTTCAAAAAGCCAGTGATCCTGACCGATTATCCTAAGGAGATCAAAGCATTTTACATGCGCCAGAATGATGACGGCAAAACCGTTGGCGCTATGGATATCCTGTTCCCGGGCATTGGCGAAATTATAGGCGGATCGGCCCGTGAAGAACGTTTGGACAAGCTGGAGCAACGCATGGACGAAATGAATATCCCTAAAGACGAGCTTTGGTGGTATCTGGACACCCGTCGTTTTGGCTCTTGCCCGCACGCTGGTTTTGGCCTGGGCTTTGAACGCCTGGTGCTGTTTGTAACCGGCATGG
Source organism: Mucilaginibacter lappiensis (assembly GCF_900155965.1). GTDB lineage: Bacteria > Bacteroidota > Bacteroidia > Sphingobacteriales > Sphingobacteriaceae > Mucilaginibacter > Mucilaginibacter lappiensis. The sequence continues at coordinate 187,846 of NZ_FTMG01000012.1, read as the reverse complement.
GCAATATCCGCGATGTGATCCCTTTCCCAAGGTTCCCGAAAAATGCTGAGTTTTAATCAGGATTACAGGATTTAGTTAGATTGACAGGATTTTTAAAGACTTCATTATTGCAACCATGAGAATCCTTTCATTCACTAAATAACCCTCAAATTATGTTGCTGTGAACGTAATTGCATTTTCAAATAGGACTACATAATTTTAGATCGATTAACAGGATTTTAAACATTGCATTATAGCGATTGTGAAAAATCCTGTTAATCTTTAAATAATCCTTAAATCGTGTCACTGTGCCTGTAATTGAATTAGCCACCCATATCAATGCGCCCATCGGGAAATGTTTTGATTTGGCCCGGAATATCGATGTACATGTTGCTTCAACCCGGCATACCGGCGAAACTGCTATTGCCGGTCGTACCAGCGGATTGATTGAACTGGGCGAGTGGGTTACCTGGCGGGCTAAACATTTTGGCGTCTGGCAAACCCTCACTTCAAAGATCACCGAGCTGGAGTATCCCAACTTTTTCACCGACGAAATGGTGCAGGGCGCCTTCAGAAACTTCAGACATGAGCATTACTTTTTTGCTATAAAAGAGGAAACGCTAATGAAGGACATCTTCAGGTACGAATCATCGTATGGCACTATATTCGATCTTGTTTTTTTGCAGAATTATATGTGTAGTCTTTTAGAAAAACGCAACATGGTTATTAAAGAAATAGCCGAGGCCCCCCAGCCCTCTGAAGGGGATGAATATTAATAATTTAAAGTAAAAATGTCGTATTTCGAATATCGAACGCCGAAGTACTTCGAAATTCAGTATTCAATATTCTTATTTAAAGTATTTACCATGACTTTTAACTCAACCATTCTTATCCACCCGGGATTGGGAAACTCAGGTCCGGCACACTGGCAGTCGCTTTGGGAAAAGCAATTTAACTTGGTGCGCATTGAACAGCAAGACTGGGACACCCCGGTTTGCAGCGACTGGATTGAAACTCTGAATAGCTATGTGCAGCAACACGATCCCAAAAATGTGATTCTGGTTGGTCATAGCCTGGCTTGCACCACTATAGCGTATTGGGCACAGCAATACAACGTAAATATTAAAGGTGCCCTGTTGGTAGCCCCAAGCGATACTGAGGCTGGTACTTACCCCCAAGGCACTACCGGATTTACACCTGTGCCCTCGCTAAAACTCCCTTTCAAAAGCATTGTAGTAGCCAGCAGCAACGACTATTATGTAACCACCGAACGTGCCCGCTTTTTTGCAGATAGCTGGGGTAGCGAACTGATAAACATTGGCGATGCAGGCCATATTAATTTAGCCGCTGGCTATGGCGAATGGCCCAAGGGATTAGAGTTGCTGCAGCAGCTGGATAATTGATATATTTAACCTTGTAAACACATTTAGTAAATTATGTGATTGCGAGCGCAGCGTGGCAATCTCATCAATGCGAATCATTCATTGGTAGTCTACTTGTCCTGATGAGATTGCTTCGTCGTCCTCCTAGCAATGACATACTTTTTAGTATTAAATTTATGCTTGTAAGCCCTAATACCCTCCGCGTTTTTACAGAAAATATTTTCAAGGCCATCGGCTGTAGTACGGAGCATGCTACGCTTGCTGCCGATGTTTTGTTGCGCTCCGATTTGCGGGGGATAGACTCGCATGGGGTGGCCCGACTGAGCGGCTATGTACGCCTATGGGAGAAGAATCGCATTAATGCCACACCGAACATCCAGATAGTACACGAAACACCCACCACAGCCACCGTTGATGGCGACGCGGGTCTCGGATTGGTGGTAGCGCCCTTCGCCATGCAAGTAGCCATCAAAAAGGCCGAATTATACGGCTCGGGCTGGGTATCCGTACGTAACTCTAATCATTTTGGCATAGCAGGCTACCACGCACTGATGGCCGTGGAGAAAGACATGATCGGTTTTGCCATGACCAATGCCAGCCCACTGGTAGCGCCTACTTTTTCGAGCGAGCGTTTGTTGGGTACCAATCCTATGTGCTATGCCTTCCCAGCCGGTCATTATCCGCCTGTGGTGGTGGATCTGGCTACTTCGGCAGCGGCTAATGGTAAGCTTGAAATTGCCCAGCGCCTGGGTAAACAGGTACCCGAAGGCTGGATTCAGGACCAGCACGGCCAGTATACTACCGATCCGCATGCGCTCAAAACCGGCGGTGCGTTGTTACCCCTGGGTGGCGACCGCGATCATGGCAGTCATAAAGGCTTCGGACTGAGTGCTACAGTGGATATTTTGTCGGCAGTGCTGTCCGGTGCCAATTATGGACCATGGGTGCCTCCTTTTGTGGCTTTTTTGGATCCGCCGGCTAACCCGGTAGGGCAGGGTATCGGCCATTTCGTGGGCGCTATGCGGGTTGATGGCTTTCGCCCGGTTGATGAGTTTAAGAGCCACCTGGATAACTGGATAGCCCGGTTCAAGACCTCCGCCACCGTTGACCCTACCCAGAAGGTCATCATCCCCGGCGAGCCCGAACTGGAGGCCGAGCAACATCGCAGTACCCATGGCATCCCCCTGGTTGATGCCGTTGTGACCGACCTGCATATTTTGGCCGAGCGTTTTGGCGTGGAACCTTTGCAGGGTTTATAATTTAATATCACCCTTCCCAAAACTTTTTAAACCTTAAATTTTAACACTTTTCTGGCCGAAAACGGGGCAAAATCGTTCAAAATTGGCCTCAAAACGATCGATTTTAACACTTTTTAACAAATTTCAACGCAGTTTTGAGCAGTTTTTAAAACTTTAAAAAGTATTCATTTATTAACTATCAAATAATTACACACCAAACGGTTGGTTTTTGGCTTGGCTTTGTCCTTAACAAAACAGCCCGGTTTTCTGTTAACAGAAAACCGGGCTACCGATTGATATAAATATACGAAAAATTGGAGAGCCTTGCAATTTCTATTTTATAATCGTTCGATGGGTAACCGGGTGACTATCCAATTTTTGTCATCCTGAGCGAAGCGAAGGATCTTCTTCGCGAGCATATTCAACAATAGATGCTTCGTCCCTCAGCATGACAAACCCTATTTTTTACCCTCTTTCCGCCGCGGCCGAAGCGAGGGTCGGCAAGCACAGCGATGCCGGGGTGAGTGGCCTCTGCGTGCGCCCTTCGACAAGCTCAGGATGACAGGCCTACTATCATATTCACAAAAAAGCCCACCCGGTAAACCAGGCAGGCAATGCAAATTTTCTATTCCCCCTTCAAGGGGTTATTAGGGGGGCTTAACGGATAATATTAAACAACCTGCTCCACCTAATCTTGCTCAGGAAGCTGGCATTATCGTCGATACTCATCCAGATAAACAGGGCCTTACCCACGATATGGTCTTCGGGTACAAATCCCCAGAAGCGGGAATCTTCGGAATTGTGGCGGTTATCGCCCATCATAAAATAATAGTTCAGTTTAAAGGTATAGGTATCAGCCTTTTTCCCGTTGATCAGGATATCCTTGCCTACAACCTGTACTTTGTTGCCCTCGTAAATTTCAATAGCGCGACCATAAACCGGGAAGGTTAAACTATCCAGTTTTACTGTCCAACCCTTTTTAGGTACGATGATAGGTCCATAATTATCTACGTTCCATTTAAATTTCGGAAAATTTGGCGTGATCTTATAATTCGGGAATTTTACCGGATAAACATCCCCATTCAACTGATCCGGAACCCCGGCAGGAGATATATTAGGTGTAACCGATTTGATATTGGAGTACCCTTTTAATGTATTGGCCGATGCAACAGTGGTGTTGGTAGTAAAGGTGTTATCAATTCCCGGTGCAATATCTTCCAGGTGAAGCTCATTAACCAGCTGTGGATTAATTTCGCTGCCGTCTGATTTTACCAGGTAATTCATTTCACCATGTATTGGCGTAATGGCAGGCTTACCGTTAATAACTACCTGCGCGTTCACTACGCTCAACGTATCGCCGGGTGTTCCCTGGCAGCGTTTAATATAGTTTTCGCGTTTATCAACCGGGCGGTATAATGGTGAGTCGGCATCCATGGGGTAGTTAAATACTACCACATCACCTTTTTTCACATCACTTAGTCCGGGCAAACGGTAATAAGGCAGTTCGATACCATCCCAATAAGCTTTGGTATTGATGAGCGGCATAGTATGGTGTGCAAACGGAAAAGCCACAGGCGTCATAGGCAGGCGGGCTCCGTAGTTCACTTTGCTTACAAACAGGTAATCGCCAATTAACAGCGAGCTTTCCATAGAAGCACTCGGAATTACGTAGGCCTCAATAAACAGGGTACGGATCAATGTGGCGGCAATCACAGCAAAGATGATGGCATCGGCCCATTCACGTGCCGGTGTTTTTTTAAGGGCTATCTTATATTTTTCCCTAAACTCCGGACTGGCAGATTGACCCAGGTATTTGGTATCCTTGTCAAAACCCCATTTGGGCAAAAATATAAATGGTAAAGCTACTCCCAAAATATGATCGAGCAGGCTGAATTTACCAAACGACTTGATAAAATCAACGGTGAGGCCAATCATCACCAATATGTTCAATCCGGGTATCAATACAAGCACAAACCACCAGGCGGGCCTGCCGCTTAGTTTAATCATGCCGTAAATATTGTATAAAGGCACAATACCTTCCCAGCCTGGTCTGCCGGCTTTTTCAAACAATTTCCATAACCCTACATAAGGTAGTATAACCAGTAGTATAATAGCAAGTATAATGTTCACTTTTCTTTATTTAAATTCTAATTATTGTTCTGTGTTTGACTATTGAAAAAAATCATTAATTCAAAACCCTGTTATCCTTCCTCGCACCTTGTCAGGTCCGCCTCATGTCATTGCGAGGAGGAACGACGAAGCAATCTCGTAGCTATTCCTATCCAAGAGAACGCGAGGAGATTGCCACGCTACGCTCGCAATGACATATTTTTAATTCTCAGATTGACATGGCTTTTATATTTTTCAATAGCTATTCAATTTATTAATGTATCCCTCTAAACAACCTGTTCCAGCGTATCCTATTTACAAATGAGGCGGTGCTATCCACACTCATCCAGGTAAATAAGGCCTTGCCTACTACGTGGTCTTCGGGTAAAAACCCCCAATAACGCGAATCTTCGGAGTTATGGCGGTTATCACCCATCATCCAGTAGTAGTTGAGTTTAAAAGTGTAAGTATCGGTTTTTTTATCGTTTATATAAATATCGTGGCCCACTACTTTTACTTTATTGTGCTCATAAATTTCAATAGCCCTGCCATAAACCGGGAAAGTTAAACTATCCAGCTTCACTGTCCAGCCTTTTTTAGGGATAATGATGGGGCCAAAATTATCAATGTTCCAGGTATAATGCGGGAAGTTTGGTGTATTCTTATAACGCGGGTATTTACCGGGATAAACCGGGTTCAGATCGTCGGCAATACCTTTAGTAGCGATATCTGCCGTAACTGATTTGATATTGGAATAAGCCCTTAATGCCTTGGCCGATTCAACCGTAGTGTTGGTTTTAAACGTGGTACTATCAATAATACCTATATCGGTTAAATGGAGCTCATTGATCAACTGCGGATTTATCTGGCTACCGTCGGTTTTTACTACGTAAGCCATTTCGCCTCTCGGGGCAGTGATTTCTGGTTTACCGTTAATGTAAACCTGGGCATTTACCAGGCTCAGGGTATCACCTGGAGTTCCCTGGCAGCGTTTAATGATATTTTCGCGTTTATCAACCGGGCGAAAATAAGGCGAATCGGCTTCCATGGGTTGGTTAAACACCACAATGTCGCCCTTTTTAATATCGCTAAAACCCGGCAGGCGGTAATACGGTAACTGTATACCATCCCAATAAGCTTTGGAGTTGGTATACGGTATGGTGTGATGCATAAAAGGTATAGCCACCGGGGTTATAGGCATGCGGGCACCATAGTTAACCTTGCTTACAAATAAATAATCGCCAATAAGCAGAGAGCTTTCCATCGATCCGCTGGGGATAACATAGGCCTCAATAAAAAGGGTACGTATCAGTGTGGCCGCAATTACCGCGAAAATTATAGCATCGCCCCATTCGCGCAGGGCGCCCTTTTTCTTTTTAGGCTTGCTTGTATCTTTTTTCCAGAATTTCCAGTTCATATTTCAGATGTGCAGATATGCGGATGTGCAAATGTGCAGATTGGTTTAAAAGTATATAATTATTTTTTTATTCCTATGACTGTTTTGTAAGCTATATGTTACTATTCAAATGTGCGAATGTGCAGATGAGCTGCAGATGTGTGGATATGCAGATGAGTTACCATGTATAGATTAATTACTCAGCATTCGCAAATCTATTCCCCCATTTGCACATCTGCATATTTGCACATCCGCACATCAATGAATCATTCTCATCACCCTGCTCCACCTGATGCGGTGGACTTCGGCATCCCAGCTCATCCATACAAATAGGGCCTTGCCCACAATATGGTCTTCGGGAACAAAACCCCAAAAGCGTGAATCTTCGGAATTATGACGGTTGTCGCCCATCATCCAGTAATAGTTGAGCTTAAAGGTGTAACTGCTGGCGGGTTTGCCATTGATAATGATGTTATTACCATTTACCTGCAGCTTATTCTGTTCATAAACTTCAATAGCACGGCGATAGATGGGTAGCGTAAGACTGTCGAGTTTTACCGTCCAGCCTTTTTTGGGGATAATGATGGAGCCCAAATTATCTACATTCCACCTGAATTTAGGGCTGTGCGGAAATATCTCCGGGTCATAAACCCCTCTGAGCCGGATGTTTGGCCTAACCGATTTAATATCGGCTTGCTGCTTCAACAAAGCGGCCGATTGAGCGGTCATGTTCATCATAAAATCCTGATTGGTAAACTGCTGAATATCTGACAGGTGCAGATCAAATACCACCTGCCGGTTAAAACTACCCGCACTGTTACGCACCATATACTCCATTTCGCCATGCGGAGGGGTAATGGCTGCTTTACCATTTATATAAACCTGCGCGTTAAGCAAACTCAGGGTATCGCCGGGAGTCCCCTGGCAGCGTTTGATATAATTTTCGCGTTTATCAACCGGACGATAGAAGGGCGAATCGGCATCCATGGGATAATTAAATACTACCACATCGCCCTTTTTAACATCGCCAAAACCGGGCAACCTGAAATACGGCAGTTTGATGCCATCCCAATAGGCCTTACCGCCGGTAAGTGGCATGGTATGATGCGCAAATGGGAAGGCAACAGGTGTCATGGGCAGGCGCGCACCATAATTTATTTTGCTCACAAACAAAAAATCGCCCACCAGCAGTGAGCTTTCCATGGATGGTGTGGGGATGGTATAGGCTTCGATAAAAAGCGAACGGATAAGCGTAGCAGCAACTACCGCGAAAATAACCGCCTCGGCCCATTCGCGGGTGCTTGATTTTTGAAGATTTTCCCGATGCTCTTCATGAAAATCGACACTTGCCGAAGGGCCCAGGTAACGCGTATTTTTATCAAAACCCCATTTAGGCAAACAAATAAACGGCACCAGGATAACAGCTGCGTTCTGGCTTATTTTAAATTTACCGTACGATTTGATAAAATCAATAGCTATGCCCACACCAATAATAATGTTGATGCCAGGTATCAGTAACAGCAGCAATAACCACCAGGGCCTGCCGCTGAGTTTGAGCATGATATAGGTACTGTAAACCGGGATCAGGGATTCCCAACCTGGTCGACCAGCTTTTTCAAATAACTTCCATAAGCCGATAATCATTAAAATTATTAATGGCCCGGCAGTTAAACAAAAGGCGGTGTATGTGGCTATATCCATTTAAAAATAGCGGTGCTATTTAAAATCAAACATAGCATCAACAGCATAAAAACCTTTTTTATTGTGCACCCATTCGGCAGCCAGTACCGCGCCAAGGGCAAAACCGTTGCGGTTATGGGCCGTATGTTTAAATTCGATGGTATCCACTTCCGAGTCGTAAATAACGGTATGCGTACCTGGAACGCTGTCGATACGTAAAGATTCGATCAGCAATTGGTTATTGGAAACCGCGTCGTCATCGCTTTTATCATCTGTAGTTAAAACATTAACCCATTCAGATTTGGTTTCCAGGTTATCCAGGATACCTTCGGCAATGGTGATAGCAGTGCCGCTGGGCGAGTCGAGCTTTTGGGTATGATGAATCTCTTCTACCTGCACATCATAGTACGGATAGTTGTTCATTACTTTGGCCAGCAGGCGGTTAACATGAAAAAATATATTTACGCCAACGCTAAAGTTTGATCCGTACAACAAGGTATTGTTACTCTCTTCGCAAAGCTGCTTTATTTCGGGTATTTGATCGTACCAACCGGTTGTACCAACTACAATGGGCACGCCTGCATTAAAGCAGTGCTTAATGTTATCCAATACTGATGCCGGCATGGTAAATTCAATAACCACATCGGCTTTTTGTAAGTTTTCAACCGTCAGATCATCCAGGGTATCGTGATCTATCGTTAACACAATTTCATGTTTGCGGCTAATGGCGATCTTCTCGATGATCTTGCCCATTTTTCCATAACCCAGTAATGCTATTTTCATTATTTTTTAGTATCAAGTAGCTAGTATCAAGTATCAAGACAGCTGCCCTATATATAAATGGCGTGTATCAAAGCTCTCTTAATTGTTTAATCTCTTAAAAAATCTGATACTTGATACTAGCTACTTGATACTAATCTAAAACGTAAAGGTAATTTTTATCGACGGAATATAAGAAGTATTAGCAGTTTGTGCATAAACCGGCTGGTTGATTAAACCTGGGGTAATTTTCATATTCATGCCCAGGTTGTTATCAACCGTATAGGAATGCATGAATTTGGCATCGATGTAAGCTTCAACAGTCTGTATACCCCAGGCAGCCAAAATACCGAAATAGCTCAGATCGCGGTTACGTCTGTAGCCATCGAGCTGGCTGATGATACTAGCATCGGGCACATTATACTGGGCATATAACTGGTATGTAGCATAATACGGCTGACCGGGTGTGGGAGCGATACCCTGCTTACGATAATTATATATCGCTAAATTTTCGTTATAATTTTTTTGATTAAATATCACCGCCGAAACCAAAAGGCCCAGACCACCATAGATGATTGGTACTTTCCACCAGCTACGGTTATACAGCTGGCCCCATCCCGGAATCATTAAGGAGTGCATTACCGCCTTATGGGGACTGTGTAAGCTATCGGGATGATATACTTTTTCTTTTTTAATAGGCGGCGCAAAAGAGCCGGGGGCTGTATTCGACGCTTTTTTCGTAGTGTCGCTTTTACCAGATTTCACGGTATCTGGCCCAAGCCCTTGCGCTTTTGCCGTTAAAGCAAATACGGTAACTAAACCAATAACAAGCAGGAATTTATACATCTTTTAATATAATATTTAAGAGGCAAGAAATTAGAGTCAAGAACCAAGAAAAAGTGATAATCGTAAATTTATCTTCATGTCTTGATTCTTGACTCTAATTTCTTGGCTCTCGGTCTTACCAATCCAGCATCTCCAGGATACGGCCCAGATCATCGTCTGAAAGAAAAGGTATTTCAATAACACCGCTCCCTTTGTTGCCTACCTTAAGTTTTACCCTTGTACTAAACTTTGAAGCCAGATCGTCCTGTATTTTTTGCAGCTGGTATGATACGGGTTCGGGTTGTTTCCCTTCCTTCTTTACCGGCGACTTCTGTATTTCACGAGCCAGTTCTTCAGCTTTACGAACGGATAAACCTTGCTGAATGATATGTTGATGTAAATATAATTGTTTGGCGGGATCGTCAATAGTGATCAAAGCCTTGGCATGACCCATGGTTAAAGCTCCATCGCGGATGGATGCCTGTATGCTTGGCGGCAACTTTAACAAACGCAAATAATTGGTTACGGTTGAGCGGTTTTTGCTCACGCGGTCGCCCAGCTCTTCCTGTTTCAGGTTACATTCTTCAATCATGCGCTGAAAGCTGAGGGCCACTTCAATGGCATTCAGGTTTTCGCGCTGGATGTTTTCGATGAGGGCCATCTCCAGCATTTGCTGGTCGTTGGCGGTACGCACATAGGCAGGTATCTGCGTTAACCCGGCTATTTTTGAAGCACGGAAACGGCGCTCGCCCGATATGAGCTGGTATTTATGCGCGTTAATGCGCCTTACCGTAATGGGCTGTATTAACCCTTGCAGTTTAATGGAGTCGGCCAGTTCGGCCAGGGCTTGTTCATCAAAATCGGTACGGGGCTGAAAGGGGTTTACCTCAATTTCGGCCAGTTGTATCTCATTTACCGAGCCCAGGCTATTAACCTCCACAGCTGATGTGGAGGCTTCTTTATCTTTATCCTTGGTTTTATTATAAGGTTGTACGTTTACAGAGTCATTCAACAGCGCACTTAATCCTTTGCCCAGGGCATTTCTTCTTTCACTACTCATTGGTTACACTGTTGCTGTCGCGGCTTCCGACTCGTTCTTGGTGAGGCCGTTCTTCTCAATAATTTCGCGGGCCAGGTTTAAATAATTGATGGCACCCTTACAGGTGGCATCATGCATAATTACCGATACACCGAAGCTTGGCGCTTCGCTTAAACGGGTGTTACGCTGAATGATGGTATCAAAAACCATATCCTCAAAATGCGTTTTAACTTCATCAACCACCTGGTTGCTCAAACGCAAACGCACATCGTACATGGTTAATAATATACCTTCAATTTCCAGCTGCGGGTTAAGGCGCGACTGTACAATTTTTATGGTGTTAAGTAATTTACCCAAACCTTCCAACGCAAAGTATTCACATTGTACAGGTATAATTACCGAATTGGCTGCGGTTAGCGCGTTGATAGTGATCAAACCTAAAGATGGCGAGCAGTCGATAATAATAAAGTCATACTCGTTTTGTATGGCTTCAAATACCTGTTTCATTTTATACTCGCGGCCGCTCAGGTTAATCATTTCAATCTCGGCACCTACCAGATCGATATGGGCCGGTAGCAGATCAAGGTTTGGGGTATCCGTTTTCTGGATAGCCTCATGCGGGTCAACCTGGTTTATGATGCACTCGTAAATACTATTCTTGATGTTACGGGGATCAAAACCGATACCCGATGTTGAATTAGCCTGCGGATCCGCATCAACCAACAAGGTTTTAAAATCTAATACGGCCAAACTTGCGGCCAGATTTATAGATGATGTAGTTTTTCCTACGCCACCTTTCTGGTTGGCTAAAGCAATTATTTTACTCATTCTATATCCTTACAAAATTTATATTACTATGATTTATAACAACGAAAAATAGAACCGGAAATTTCTACTTTCGTAAAGTTTTTGTCCGGTGATAAAGATACGGATTTAAAACTATTCCGAAATCCACAGGATTTGGCAATTTACAAACAATTTAATTATTGAATTACTGAATTATTGAGTTATTGAATGAATGATTTATTGAATAACGGAATTATTGAGTAATATGGGAGCTTTAAGAATATTTGAGCTTCAATCAATAATTCATTAAATCAATAATTATACATGATCACAATTATATCATCAACCAATCGCCCCGGAAGCCATACACTTAAGCTTGCTAAATATTATCAGCAAAAATTGAGTGAGAAAGGCGTTGAGGCAGGTATATTTTCATTGGCCGATCTGCCGGCAAATGTGATACAAACCGATTTGTACGGCAAGCGCAGCCCGGAGTTTGAACCGATACAGGATTTGATTAACCGTACCGATAAATTCATATTTATCATCCCCGAATACAATGGCAGCTTCCCGGGCGTATTGAAGGTTTTTATGGATGCCTGCGATTTCCCATCCAGCTTTTATGATAAAAAAGCCGCGTTGGTTGGTCTGTCATCCGGCAAGTACGGCAATATCAGGGGTATCGATCATTTTACGGGAGTTTGCCATTACATGCATCTCAACATCATGTCGTTAAAAATCCACATCTCCTCTATCAATAAAGAAATGGATCAGGATGGCAATTTGTTAAATGCCGATACTTTAAAATTTACCGACGAACAAATAGATAAGTTTATTAAATTTTAGTTTGCCATTCATTGTCGGTCAATTATTATCTATGAGTTTTCTTAATCGAAAAAGGCCCCTCCCTGAAGATGTCGTTAAAGAAGCATTGAACAATCCAGATGGATGGGTGTATGTAATTGACGAAGCTTTCAAAAATGAAGAAAATGTACCTCCACAGGCTATAAAAGGTGCATGGAAGGTCAACTCAAAAGGAATAATTACCGGCGACTTTATATATAATCCTAATTACCACTCTCCTAAAAAAACATGAGTTTTAATGCTGCCCGTTGATCAGCTTAGCCATTCCAAATGCAGCAGCAGCAGCCAGGGCTCCTATCAGTAATACTTTCAGTGCGCCTTTGATAGCAGGTTGCCCGGTTACCTTGCTTTTGAAATAGCCAAACACAAACAGGCAGATCATGGTAATACCGCAAGAATAATATAAAGCCTGCGTTGAATCGGCAATAAAAAAATAGGGCGAGAGCGGGATAATGCCTCCAACAATATAGGATACACCAATGGTGATGGCGCTTTGTGTGGCCCGGTTAGCTTTGGGCTCTTCCAGCCCCAACTCATAGCGCATCATAAAATCAACCCATTTATCTTTGTCTTTGGCCATTTCTTCGGCAACTTCATGCTGTAGTTTTTCCGACAGGCCAAAGGCCGCGAACACTTCCTTTACTTCTGCTTTTTCCTGCTCGGGTACTTTTTCTACCTCCTCATACTCCCTTTTCAGTTCAGAAGCATAATGATCGGCTTCGGTACGACCGGCCAAAAAACCGCCCAGGCCCATAGCGATGGACCCTGCCACAATTTCGGCTATCCCGGCCGTGATCACAATACCCGAGGAGTTTACTGCCCCGCTTAAACCAGCGGCCAGGGCAAAAGGTACCGTTAGCCCATCAGACATACCAATAACAATGTCCCTGATGGTGTCTGAGCTTTGTAAATGTTGTTCGTGATGCATAGGTTAAAGGTACCTGCATTAAGGTTAGTAATCGGTATAAATAACTATTTGTTATTAGTTTGAATTAAGCTTTACTGCTTTTGCACACACCAGGTGGTCATACAACGCAGGTTTTGCACATTGGTGGTTTTGATGGGTTCATAAAGAGAGCCGCCTAATTCGGCAGTGTACCGGAGCAGCGTTTGCTCATTCACCAGGAAACGTTCGGAGCCATCGGGTAGCAGGTAGCGGCCATTGCCTGTGCTTGCCACCAATTCTTCGATACCGATATCCGATGCCAGGCGGGCAAACAGATAACCGCCTGGTTTCAGCACCCGCCACAGCGAACGTACCATATTATCAAAGTGCTGCTCATTTTTGGCAAAATGCAATACGGCGCTGCAGATCACCAGGTCGAAATGATTATCGGCCCAGGGCATATCCTCCACGCCAGATACCCGGAATTTGTTGAGCGCGTGTGTAGATGAAAGCTTTGCCGAGAGCTGTTTTACCGCCTCTACAGCTTCTGCACTTTGGTCGGTACCATATACATCAAAGCCATTTTGCATAAAATACACCAGGTTGCGCCCGCCGCCGCAGCCGGCATCCAGTACGGTTTCGCAATGATCAAAGCGCCCTTTCAATAACTGATCGAACAAATAGATATCGATATTGCCAAAGCTTTGCTGCAGATTGTTTTGCATGGGATGTTGTTTGGAGGGGGAAATTAAGGAATCTGGAGAGATGCGAAAAGAGGTAAAGGAATGCTAAACCCTATGTTTTATTTTTTAATATGAACCCTTTTTGTTCTGCAAAGTATATAATTGTAGCAAAGGAAACTTGATCCATTTTGCGGTTCCGATAACAGTATTCAAGTAGATATAGACTTTTATATTCATCATGATTTATTCCATCCAAACTACACACTTCCAAATAATACTTTTTACCTATATCAAATGTAAATGTATTAGCGATAGAAAGCCCCACTTTGTACCATTGTTCATAATTCGAAGTAATTGAAATACTATGCTTTTTTAGATATTTAATTACTTTCCCCATAATAATTCTATCACTCTGGCTGTTTTTTTTATCTGTTGAATAAAAAAGCAGTTTATCTAAATTAGAATTGACAAATTTAGGCTGAATTATAGTATTTGATTTCTGACGCTTAGGATTTATTTCATTTATTAAGTTCGAAGAAATTGTCTCAACATCTACTTCAAATAGATGATAACTTTCTTTGATAAGAATATCGGGATCGTAAGAAGAAAAACATAATCGGCATACATCACTTCCACTTTTATCTACATTCAAATCGTACTTTAATTTTATATATTTTACAAGTTCATCAAAGTATAATTTATGTGTTTCTACGTTCGCATTAGTCTTTATTAATATTTTTATCCCTCTATTTGATGGCGATGTCCAAGTTGCCCAAACATAATCATCATCAAATAATTTTTGCTTTAACTCTTTGACTTTAAGAGTCTCAATCCCATCTAAATCTATTATTATGAACCCGTTGTAGTCTATTAAATTTTCCTTCCTATGGGAGCCATTAAATCTACCGCTGAAAGTTACAGCAGGCAATTTAGCTTTTGCTTGTTTATATTCTAAAACTAAGCCTTCATTTAGTAAATTTCTACATAATAAAACCGAGTCCTTAAAAACACCGGTTTTTATCATGTTTAATTCCTCAAAAAGATCTATGTTATTATCAATTTTAGAAACCGCATTATTATACTTAGAAATAACAAAGCATTTTTCATCAATCATAATAACAAATATATATATATTTAGACACGCTAGAGTAGCGAAGAGTGAATGTAAAAATTCATTAAATTGAATCGGGTTCTTTTATTAGATAGACTGTAAAGTTGAAAAAATGGCTTTTTTGCGTTGTTCCTCCCGTATGTTATTCAATGCATCTGATTTATGTCAGTATTTTGGTTAAAACCTAAACCAGCTACTCTAGCTTTTTTATGAAGGATTTAGAAAGATATTTCAGTCATAAAGCGATAATTACGCTTTTATGCAAATACCGTATCAAGAGTGCTAAAAAAAAGCATAAATATCATTTACTAAGGGATATTAGCTTGCATAAAGTTTCAATGCACTATTTCAAGACGAAACATAATTGCCCTTCTGATTTAAAAGAACTCTTTCCAAGTAGACGTCAGTGGTATAGGCCAAATTTAAAAAGTCGGAATAAGTTCGCCAATACTCAAGATTTAAACATAGCTGCACTATATAAGACCATTCTAACAACACACATAAATGTTGTAAATAAAAAAATCACTCCACCAGAATGGTATTTAAAGCTTAATAAGTTCATTTACTACGTTCAAGAAAGAATAAAAAATCCTGATAATGAATCTATTAAATTACCAATAATAGTTCCGATTAAGAAAGATGATAATAAACATTGCACTGTTTGTAGGCCAATTTCTTTATATAATCTCGAAGATCGGGTCATTATAAGCTTAACGTCCAAATACCTGACTGATATTTTCGATCCATATTTACATAATTGCTCATACGCATTTCGATCAGTGAAATATGATGTTATTAGAACTCACCATGACACTATTACTGAAATCATAAATTATAAAGAAAGAATAAAAAAAGGCTCTGTTTGGGTTGCTGAGTGTGATTTAAAAAAGTTTTTTGACTGTGTTAACCATGAATTAATCATTAACATTTTTGAAAAATTCGTACAGAAAGTTGAGGGGGCAGATTTAAAAGTTTCAAAATCAGCTATAAGGATATTCCTTCAATATCTTAATTCATATACGTTTAATAACAGCGTTTTCAAATTAAATAAAACGCCCCAATATTTCCTAGGTTACAATATTCCTAATGGGCAATTCGAATGGCCCTACGATGAATTAAGACATAATTTTTATGATGGCAATGTTGATACCTCAAACATTGGTGTACCCCAAGGAGGGGCATTATCATGTTTAATCGCAAATTTAATATTACACGATGTAGATGAATCAGTTGATAGCGAACCGAAAGACAGCGATTTACTTTATATCCGTTTTTGTGATGACATGGTAATTATGCATACTGAAAAAATGAAGTGTGAGGAGGCTTTAAAGCGATACAATAAAAAAATCAAATCATCAAGACTATTAATTCATCAACCTGAAGATATCGTTGTTTACAATAAAGCTTTTTGGAAAACTAAATCTAAGAAACCGTATAAATGGACTTCAAGAACTAATAGCGGAGTGCCTTGGGTAAGCTTTGTAGGCTATCAAGTTCGTTTCGATGGAAATATTAGAATCAGGAAGAAATCACTAAAAAAAGAAGTTAACAAACAAAAGAAAGAAGCGCAAGAAGTATTGAAGGCGTTATCTCACAACGTTAAAACTCAAAAAAACATAAACGAAAGTTCAAGAAAATCAAAGAAGCAACAAGTTTATGCATTAGAAAGCAGATTAATCGCAATGTCTGTTGGAAGAGTTAAACTATACAATTACAAGTCTATAAAACCAGGATTATGTTGGACAAATGGGTTTAAAAATCTGAACTATAATATTATAGTAAAATCACAATTAAGATATTTAGATAGACAAAGAACTGTTTCAATTAACAATTTCAAAAGAAAATTAAAATACTTGACTAGGGCTACGGAGAATCCGGTAATTATTAATAAAACATATTTTGGAAATCCTTTTAGTTACCATAATTTCTCGTCCAATCTTCCTACACAAACGTCCATTCGCTAAAATCTCGCATCATATCTACAAATAATTGTTACTGGAAATTTCTCCTGTAACATTTCCCTCTAAAATAAATCTCAATAGCATGGAAACATTCATCTACCTCAGCACAAGAATTATCTCGATATGTTGTCTGGCTGTTATTGCCTGTACGTCTGTTCCTTTTGCTAACTTCCTCAAATGTTCGAGGGAAGTAAAATAGTTCCATCCTCTTTTCTGCCATAAAACCACTAATTTTAACCCAATGATTTTTGATTTCAGGTTAAAGGTTTTTTATACGGTTGCCCAAAGGCTCAGTTTTACCAAAGCTGCTCATGAGCTGTACATTACTCAACCGGCGGTTACCAAGCATATTAAAGAGCTGGAGCAGCAGCTGAGCACCCAGTTGTTTAAACGCAATGGCAATAATATAGCGCTTACTGTAGCGGGTAAAATACTGGCACAATACGCCGAAAAGATATTCCAAACCTATACCGAATTGGAAACCGAACTGGCCCAGCTCAACAATTTGGAGGCAGGTACGCTGCACATTGGCGCCAGCACTACGGTGGCCCAAACCATTTTACCCAAGATATTGGCGCTATTCAAAAAGACCTATCCCGATGTTACCTTCAACTTTATACAGGGTAATACTGATTATATTTCGCAGCTAATCCTCGACGAAAAAATTGATGTGGCCATTGTGGAAGGTGCCGCCCATTCGCCGCAGCTGGCCTACTCCCCTTTTGCCAAGGACGAGATTGTGCTGGTAACCCGGGCCAATAATAAGTTATCTAAAAAACAGGAGATCAGTCCCAAACAATTACTGGACATACCGCTGGTACTGCGCGAAGCCGGTTCGGGCACGCTGGATGTAATCTTTAATGCCCTGGCCGATGTACAGATCAACCCCAAGGACCTCAACATCGAGATCCAGCTGGAAAGCAGTATCGCCATCAAACAATATTTATTGTACTCAGATACCGCCACTTTCCTGTCTATCCAATCGGTACTGAGTGAGTTGAAGTATAATGAACTGAGCATTATTGAGATTAAAGGGATGGAAATTTTCCGCACTTTTCAGTTCATTCAACTGCATGGCAAAAACAGCAAATTGATTGATCTTTTTAAGCGTTTTTGCCTCGCCAATTATAACCTGAAGGGTAGTGTCTCAGTTTGAATTTATTTTGTATTTTAAGACGAAAACCATAATTGTGGCAACTCCCCCAATTAACACTAATATGGGCAAATAAATTAATAGTATAGGTCTGTATGGCAATAGATCTTTTTTAAAAACATTTGCCATAACAATACTACTTAACCCAAAGATATTGAAGTAGTTTAATACTTTTTGCCAAAAAACTAATTTGTCGCTATTACTGCCCGTAAATATACTTTTCATTGGAATTTATTTAGGGAATAAAAAAAACACGTGTTAATTATTCTAAATATATGAATAAGTTATGTGAAATCACTCTGCATAAACAGTCAGGCATAAAAACAAATTCAAACAGAGTCACTATAACCTGGAGTAATGACACATTACTAAATACCATTTGATTTTTGAATGACTTGTAGCCACATTTGAGTGCTTATTAAAAGGCACTTTTATGGAACACATCAATACCGATATTTGCATTATAGGCGCAGGTCCTGTTGGTTTATTTGCTGTTTTTGAAGCGGGTTTACTCAAAATGCGCTGCCATTTAATTGACGTGCTGCCGCAGGTTGGCGGTCAGCTTTCTGAAATATATCCACGCAAACCTATTTATGATATTCCCGGTTATCCGGATATTACTGCCCAGCAACTGGTTGACAGGCTGATGGAGCAGGGAGCGCCCTTCCACCCCACTTTTAGCCTGGGCGAACGGGTAGAAACCCTCACTAAGAATGACGATGGCTCCTACCTGATACAAACCAACGACGGTACCACCGTACACTGCCAGGTGGTGGTGATAGCTGGTGGCCTGGGTTGTTTTGAACCCCGCAAACCAGAGATTGACCGTTTACTGGAGTTTGAAGGGAAAGGCGTGGCCTATATGGTTAAAAATCCCGAAGCCTTACGCGGTCGTAAAGTAGTAATTGCTGGTGGTGGCGATTCGGCGCTGGACTGGGCCATATTTTTGGCCGATGTGGCCGAACGGGTTACATTGGTACACCGGGGCGATACCTTCCGTGGTACGCCTGATGCTGCCGAGAAGGTTTTTGAACTGGCCAAACAAGGCAAGATCGACCTGGTGCTCAAATCGAACGTAGTAGCTTTAACCGGCGAAGGGCATTTGCAGGAAGTCACTTTATTAGATCGAAATAACCAGGTAAGCCATATCACCGCCGATCATTTGATACCGCTGTTTGGCCTGAGCCCCAAACTTGGACCAATTGCCAACTGGGGCCTTAATATTGATTTTTCGGCCATTGTGGTGAACACCCGCGATTACAGCACCAGCGTGGAACGTATTTATGCCATAGGCGATATCAATACCTACCCGGGTAAGCTAAAGCTGATCCTTTGCGGTTTCCATGAAGCGGCATTGATGGCCCAAAGTGCCTTTAAATACGTTTACCCCGAACAAAAACTAAGTTTTAAATACACTACCGTTTACGGCGTAACCGAGTTTTAGCCATGATCAACTTAATTATTGAAGACCGTGAAGGCCACCGTGCCCCGGTCGAAATTCCCGAAGGCATCAACCTGAGTTTGATGGAGGTGCTCAAAGCCTCAGAATATGAGATACTGGCTACCTGCGGCGGTATGGCCCTGTGCGCCACCTGCCATGTACAGGTGGTGGAAGGCCCCGAACAGTATTTTACCCCGACAGATAATGAGCTCGATATGCTCGACACACTGCCTAATGCAGGTCCGGACAGCCGCCTGGCCTGCCAGATCCATCTGAGTGAAGAAATGGATGGGATGGTGTTTAGATTACTTTAAGTTATGCCCAGTTTTTTTGTACACTAAGTAAACAAGGGCATTTTTAACATTTTTTAAGATCAAAACAGCTCTTTTTCTATTGTTTTTTAAGGAAAAATGCTCAAAAATACCCCATTTTAACACTTTTTAACAAATCGGCAAAACAGGCGAAAATTGATACACTAAGTCATCACGCTAAAACCGGGAGATTTGTCCTGGCGGCGAAGACTCACCCCGTCTGCGCTACGCTGGACGGCCCCCTCTTCGGCTTCGCCGGAAATAGGGTAAAAAGGCTTTGTCATGCTGAACGGAGTGAAGCATCTATTTTGCAGCCCTGCAAATTCAACAATAGATCCTTCGTTCCTCAGGATGACAAAATCAAATGATATCCGATCTTCTAAAATCCCCTCTTTCCGCCGCAAGCCAAGAGAGGGTGGTCGAGCGAAGCTATTACCGGGTGAGTCGCCATCCTACACTTCACTCCAACCCGAAGTATCCTTCATCAAACTACCATACCTTTGAGTTGTTACATCATCAAAAGCAAATAAAATGGTAGCCGTAATTTTTGAAGTGATGCCCGCGGAGGGCAAAAAGCAGGAATACCTGGACATAGCCGCCGATCTGAAACCTACATTGGTCACTATTGACGGTTTTATTTCGATAGAACGTTTTCAGAGCTTGACCGATCCGGGTAAAATATTGTCCTTATCCTTTTGGCGCGATGAGGAAGCTGTAAAGCAATGGCGCAATATAGAAGTACACCGGGATGCCCAGGCCAAAGGCCGCGAATACGTGTTTAAAGATTATCATTTGCGTATAGCGCATGTGGTACGTGATTACGGCATGTTTGACAGAAAGGAGGTACCTCAGGATAGCAAGCAAGCGCATCATGGGTAAGGCAGGATAACACAAGGCCGATCAAATACCGCAAGTTCCGGGTTTCACAGGGGCGTATAATTTGGCAATTTTGAATAAGCAAATAAGCGTATTCAATAATTATCAAAATAATAGCAACATGCACAAAATAAGCGAACCCGCCATCCTGTACTTCGGCACCCCGGTAGTACTCATCAGTACCCTAAACGAGGATGGGTCATATAATTTAGCGCCCATATCATCAGTTTTCTGGCTGGGCTGGCGTTGTATCATCGGCATGGCTACCACCTCTAAAACGGTGCAAAACCTGCAGCGTACAGGGCAATGTGTTTTAAACCTGCCATCGGTTAATGAGGTACAGGCGGTGAATAACCTGGCGCTTAAAACCGGCATGCACCCGGTGCCCGAAGGTAAATTAAGTCGCGGTTATTATTATGAGCCCGATAAGTTTGGGATTGCGGGACTAACCCCGGTACCATCGCAAAAAGTGGCCGCTCCGCGTGCCATGGAGTGCCCGGTACAAATGGAGGCGCACGTAGCCGAAATACACCCCATTGGCGAAGACAACGACCAGCAACGCGGACGCATAGTAACCATGGAGTTAAAAATAGTACAGGTTTACCTGGAAGAATCCATCATCATGAATGGTGACCCCAACCGTGTTGATCCGAACAAATGGCGACCGCTGATCATGAGTTTTCAACAGTTTTATGGTCTTGGCGAACAAGTACATGATTCGTCGCTGGCCAGTATTCCGGAGTATAAATACCGTAGTGCTGATATAGAGATAGCCCGGAATATGAAAAGTATCATGGAGCCGGCGGATGCCTGACACCAGTCTCAGGGCCCTCTCCGAGAGCCCCTGAGGGGACGGTAAAGGGCGTCACCCTGAGCCCCGTCGAAGGTAGAGCGCAGAGGCCTGCCCACCATGCTTCGATGGAGCTCAGCATGACACCACGAGATGGTAAAATATAAGCCTTAGTGCTTATCTTCACCTTTATGGAAAAAATACGGGAATACCTGGAGCACATTGCTCCTATGAGCGACAAGGATTGGCAAATATTTTCGTCGAAGTTGACCAAACGGAAAGTCCCTAAACATACCGTGCTTTTAAAAAGAGGTGAAACAGAAAACTATATGTCGTTCATGGAAACAGGAATAGTACGTTATTATATCCCTAAAGATGATAACGATGTAACCTTCTCCTTTAGTTTTGGCAACCATTTTACCAGCGGATATGATTCATTTTTAACCCGGGGACCATCGCCTTACCAGATAGAAACGCTTACCGATGTTACGCTATGGCGGTTAACTTATAATGACCTGCAACATATTTATGCTGATACAGAAGTTGGCCAGACTATGGCCCGCCACGCCTGCGAAGCTATTTTCCTGCTCAAATCCAAACGGGAACTATCGCTTTTAAATGACACTGCCGAACAACGCTATCTGAACTTATTTACCGAAGAACCATACCTTATTAAATATATCCCCTTAAAGTATATCGCCTCATATATCGGCGTTACACCACAGGGATTAAGCCGGATACGGCGACGCATTACTTAACCCAGGTTCATTGTTTGTTGCTGGGTGTATTTCCACTTTTGCATCAAATAAAACACCAATATGAAAGTACTGATCGTATTACTGGCTACCTTTGGAATAGGCCTTATAGTTACTAAATTAACAGATGATTTTAATATAAAACTGTCGGCCCAGATAGCTATGGCTGTGATGATGGCCTTTACCGCCCTGGGGCATTTTAAATTTACCAAGGGCATGGCCATGATGCTGCCTGCATCTATCCCCTATAAAAAACAAGTAGTATATATTACCGGAATGATAGAAATTGCCGCGGCCGTGGGTTTGCTTATACCTGATACCCGTACACTTACGGCATGGTGTCTTATCCTGTTTTTCATAGTACTTACTCCGGCCAATATCAATGCCGCCATGAAACACTTGAATATGGAAAAAGCTACGTTAGATGGACCTGGTCCGGAGTATTTGCGGTTCCGGATGCCGTTGCAGCTTTTGTTTATAGCCTGGGTTTATTGGAGCTGTTTGTTGTAATTACTTTTTCACAAACTGCTTGAGCACTTTGCGATCCATACGGCTATCGGCCCACATCGTTATTTTATAATGATCCTGGCCCTCATCGGCTTCGGGATCCACATTGTTTAATCCTGAGGAATAAACTCTTACCCGATATTTGCCGGGGGTGATAATGAGTTTCAAATATGATTTATAATCCGGAAAGTTAAGTACCTGCAACAACCCCGATTGAATGGTAATGCCGGCTTCCACCACATGATCATACCGGCTAAAATCTTTTTCAGGATCGGCGCTGTCTAGTATTTCCAGGTCGGCTTTTACATGACCATAACTTTCAATACCAATGCCCAGGATATCATAGTCAACGCCCAATTTATCATGATAGGCTTCCGGTGTCCAGAAAGTATCGGAGCCGGTATTGCTTTTATATGCCGAATCGCAGAGGTAAAACTGGTTGTGTTTGGTGAAAAAATCGAGCCGGTATTTACCGGATGGCTTGGATTTAAAAGCCAGGTTAGAAAACGATAAAAGAATAAGGATGCAAGGAACAAGGAAAAAAGTCCAGTACTTCATTTTTCCCGATCTATCACTCCTGATTCCTTGCATCTATCTTTAATTTCTAATTTTTCAAAAGAGTCTTTGCTCCTTGTTCCAAATATTCTTGCTCCCGCTACAAAGGGGGATAGCCTATGAAAAGGCTTTATGCAAAAAAGGTCTCATACCGAGCTCCGTCGAAGCATGGTGGGCAGGGCCTCTGCGCTCGACCCTTCGACGGAGCTCAGGGTGACAGCCCACCCTTTTAAACATTTTCTTGATTCCTGATTCTTATTTCTTGCCTCTCTAATTACAAAGCCCCTGCCTTGATCTCATCAACCACAGCCGGATCAAGCAGTGTAGAGGTATCACCTAAATTAGAGGTATTACCTTCGGCTATCTTACGCAAAATTCGGCGCATGATTTTGCCCGAGCGGGTTTTTGGCAGCCCGGTTACAAACTGAATCTTATCGGGTTTGGCAATAGCGCCAATAATACGCGCCACAGTCATCATAATATCTTTACGGGTCAGGTCATCATCTGCATGATGTTTGGGGCATACCACAAAAGCATAAATACCCTGCCCTTTAATATCGTGCGGGTAACCCACCACGGCCGACTCTACCACGCTGCTGTGCATGTTGATGGCATTCTCCACTTCGGCAGTACCAATACGGTGACCGGATACGTTCAATACGTCATCCACACGACCTGTTATGCGGTAATAACCATCCTCATCGCGCAAACAGCCGTCGCCGGTAAAATAAAGATTTTCGTAAGTAGCAAAATAAGTGGTACGGCAGCGTTCATGATCGCCATAAGTAGTGCGCAGCATACCTGGCCAAGGGAATTTGATACACAGGTTACCGCTTACACCGTTACCTTCTATCTCTTTACCGTTCTCATCAACCAATATTGGCTGAATGCCGGGCAGCGGTAAAGTTGCATAACCAGGTTTGGTTGGTGTTACGTTGCAGATAGGTGATATCATTAAACCGCCGGTTTCTGTTTGCCACCAGGTATCGGCAATTGGGCAATTGCCATGACCTATTTTTTCATCAAACCAATGCCAGGCTTCTTCGTTGATAGGCTCACCTACTGATCCCAGTTTGGTGAGTGAGCTGAGGTCTTTACCTTTCAAAGGCTCTTCGCCAAAGCTCATTAACGAGCGAATGGCGGTTGGCGCGGTATATAATATGTTTACTTTATACTTATCAACTATTTCCCAAAACCTACCGGCATCCGGGTAGGTAGGCACCCCCTCGAACATTAAAGTAGTAGCACCTTGCGACAGCGGACCATAAGCGATATAAGAGTGACCGGTGATCCAACCGATATCGGCGGTGCAAAAATACACCTCACCTTGATTATACTGGAATACGTTGGCAAAGGTATAACCGGCATAAACCATATAACCGCCGCAGGTATGTACTACACCCTTAGGTTTACCTGTTGAGCCGGATGTATACAGGATGAACAGCATATCCTCGGCATCCATTACTTCAACCGGGCATTGCGGACTACCCTGGGTCTCCACTTTTTTCACTTCATCTTCCCACCACACGTCGCGGCCTTTAATCATGGATACCGGAGTACGACTTCGGGTTAATACAATTACTTTTTTAACGGATTTGCATTGAACCAGAGCATCGTCAATCACATTTTTTAAAGGAATATCTTTATTGCCACGGAATCCACCATCGGCCGTGATCACGATATTACATTCGGCATCATTGATCCTATCGGCAATAGACTGGGCCGAAAACCCACCAAATACTACCGAGTGAATAGCACCGATACGGGCACAAGCCAAAACAGCAATAGCCAGTTCGGGTACCATGGGCATATAAATACAAATACGGTCGCCTTTTTTAGCGCCGTTGTTTTTAAGCACATTGGCAAACTGGCAAACCTTATCATGCAGCTGGCGATAAGTTAATATACGGTGATCTTCCTGCGGATCATTGGGCTCCCATATAATGGCGGGTTTATCGCCCTGGGTTTCCAGGTGACGGTCCAGACAGTTTTCGGTAATGTTGAGTTTGGCACCCTGGAACCATTTTACGTTTGGTTCTTTAAAGTTCCAGTCCAGTACCTTATCCCACTTTTTGTGCCAGTAAAAATTATCGGCAATGCCTGCCCAAAACTGCTCAGGCTGTTCAACACTTTGCTGGTAAACCTGCTTGTATTCGTCAAATGATGTAATCTTCATATTGGTTTAATGGAGGCGTAAATTAGCAATTTATGTGTTAAGTGTAAATTAAAAAACATTACTTATTAAAAAAATTTAAGAAGTAATTTTATACCGGGTAATGAGTTGACTTCAAAGCGAATGCTTCCTTTTAAAAAGAATTTGAAATATTTTAAAAACGCTCTTGAATATTTGATTTAAAAGTCTGATATTTGCAAACTCTTTTTGAATAAAGGGTTGATAATTAAAAATATTTGTCATGTCAAGAATTTGTGATCTAACAGGAAAAGGATCTATTGTAGGTAATAACGTTTCTAACTCAAACGTTAAAACAAAACGCAGGTTTCATCCTAACTTAAAACTTAAAAAGTTTTATATCCCTGAAGAAGATAAATGGATAACCTTAAAGGTATCTACATCAGCTGTTAAAACTATCAGCAAAAACGGTATTACTGCCTGTATCAATAAATTTGTTAAAAAAGGATACATTTAGTAGGTATTACGTTGAACGTTTTACGTGCTACGTAAATAGTAAACGCAATATATAATTTGAAAAATTACGTAAGCCGTGAGGTGACACGTACAACATAAAAAGAAAATGGCAAAAAAAGGCAACAGGGTTCAGGTTATTTTAGAGTGTACTGAACACAAAACAAGCGGTATGCCAGGCATGTCTCGCTATATTACCACTAAGAACAAAAAAAATACAACTGAAAGGTTAGAATTGAAAAAATTCAACCCGGTTTTACGTAAAGTAACTGTTCACAAAGAGATTAAATAAGTTTTACGTCGAACGTTTTACGTTATACGCAAAATCAACTTATAACCGAATGTTTAACAAATACGTATTACGTACATCGTAAAACGTACAACACAAAAACAACATGGCAAAGAAAGTAGTTGCAACACTGAAAGTAGCAGGTAAAGGCAAAGAATATTCAAAAGTGATCACCATGAATAAATCACCAAAAACTGGTGCTTATTCATTTAAAACACAAATTGTCCCTAACGATTTTGTTAAGGATGCAATTGCAGGTAAAACACTGTAATAACTGCCGACTAAAATATTGAAGCCGTCTTGTTTTTACGAGAGGGCTTTTTTTGTTGATGTGTAATTGATGTGCAGATTTCAAATGTGCAGATTTCAAATGTGCAGATGTGCAAATGGGGTACATTAATAACATTGATCTGATATCTGTTCTTATGAATATTGGCATATTTGCACAGTAAAATATAAATGTCAAGAAATCTGCATATTTTAAATCTGCACATCCGCACATTTGAAATCTGCACATCTGAAAAAATATGGGATTATTTGATTTTTTTAAGAAAAAGGAAAATACGCAGCAGGAACAGCAGGCGCTTGATACCAGTTTAGAAAAAACCAAGGATAGCTTTTTTTCAAAGATCACCAAGGTAATTGCCGGTAAATCAACCGTTGATGACGACGTTTTGGATGAACTGGAAGAAGTACTGGTAACATCTGATGTTGGCGTTAGCACTACCCTAAAAATAATTGAGCGTATACAAGCCCGCGTAGCCCGTGATAAATATTTAGGTACCAGCGAACTGAATACCCTGCTGAAAGACGAGATACAGCAACTACTGGCCGAAAATAACAGCAATGATTTCCGCAACCTGGAGTATGGCAACCACAAGCCTTATGTAATTATGGTGGTTGGTGTTAACGGTGTGGGTAAAACAACTACCATTGGCAAATTAGCCCACAAATTAAAACAAGCGGGCAACCAAGTGGTTTTAGGTGCTGCGGATACCTTCCGCGCCGCCGCGGTAGACCAGATCAAACTCTGGGGCGAGCGTGTTGGCGTAAAAGTGGTGGCGCAACCTATGGGATCTGACCCCGCCTCTGTAGCCTATGATACCTTAACTTCTGCCGTTGCCAATGGCGATGACGTAGCTATTATTGATACCGCCGGCAGGTTGCATAATAAAGTAGGCTTGATGAATGAGTTGACCAAGATCAAAAATGTGATGCAAAAGGTAATTCCCGGTGCGCCACATGAGATATTGCTAGTACTGGATGCCTCAACCGGGCAAAACGCCATTGAGCAATGCAAGCAATTTACTGAGGCTACCAATGTTAACGCCCTGGCCTTAACCAAGCTTGACGGTACAGCTAAAGGTGGCGTAGTGATCGGTATATCAGATCAATTTAAGATCCCGGTAAAATATATAGGTGTGGGTGAAGGTGTAGAACATTTGCAGCTGTTTGACAGACAAGCATTTGTCGACTCCTTGTTTAAACAATAACAAAACGCCCCACCCAACCCTCCCCGGTAGGGAGGGCTTCAAAAAGTATTTAAAAGTCTCCCCTACCGGGGGAGATTTAGAGGGGGCTTACATTATGAAAACAAAAGAAATTTCAAAACCGGTAGCCAAAGCTGTTAAGCAACGTGTAAACGTGGTTACTTTAGGCTGTTCCAAAAACATATACGACTCTGAGATATTGATGGGTCAGCTTAAAGGCAATCAGTTTGATGTGGTGCACGAGTCTGATAAAGTAGGTAAAAATGATATCGTGGTGATCAACACCTGCGGCTTTATTGATAATGCCAAACAGGAATCTATTGATACCATTCTGCAATACAGCGAACTGAAAGAGCAAGGTAAAGTTGGCAAAGTAATTGTAACCGGCTGCCTGAGCGAGCGCTACAAACCCGAGCTGGAAGCAGAAATCACTAATGTTGATGCTTATTTTGGGACCAACGACCTGCAAAATCTATTGCATTCTGTTGGAGCTGATTATAAACACGAACTGATAGGCGAGCGTTTGTTAACCACCCCATCACATTTCGCGTATTTTAAAATTGCCGAAGGCTGTAACCGCCCCTGCTCGTTCTGTGCTATCCCACTGATGCGTGGCAAACACTTGAGCACACCTATTGACCAATTGGTTAAAGATGCCCAGGCCCTGGTTAAAAACGGCACCAAAGAATTGATACTGATAGCCCAGGATTTGACCTATTATGGACTGGATCTGTATGGCAAACGTAATCTGGACGAATTGTTGCGCCGCCTGAGTGATGTGAACGGTGTAGAGTGGATCAGGCTGCAATACGCCTATCCTTCTGGTTTCCCGATGGAGATTTTGGATGTGATGAACGAGCGCGACAATATCTGCAAATACATGGATATGCCTTTGCAGCACATCAGCGATAATATGCTGAAATCCATGCGCCGCGGCCTTACCAAACAAAAAACAATAGACGTTGTCAACGAAATCCGCGACAAGGTACCGGGCATTGCCATGCGTACTACCCTCATCACCGGCTATCCAGGTGAAACCGAGCGTGATTTTGAAGAGATGATGGAATGGGTTGAAGAAACCAAGTTCGACCGTCTGGGTTGCTTCACTTACTCGCACGAAGAAAAAACGCATGCGTTCTCTTTAGTAGATGACGTTCCGGCTGAAGTAAAACAGGAACGCGCAGATGCCATTATGGAAATTCAGCAGGGTATTTCGTTTGATAAGAACCAGGAAAAAGTTGGTCATACTTTCAAAGTACTGATCGATAAAAAAGACGGGGATTACTTTGTGGGTCGTACCGAATTTGATTCGCCCGAGGTGGATAACGAAGTGTTGATTGATGCCAGCATTGATTACGCTACCGTTGGAAGCTTTGTAAATGTGAAAGTTAACAGCGCCGAAGACTTTGATCTTTATGGACAAATTGTAAAATAATGTTAATGGATATTCCTTTATTGAAGGATTTTAAGATTTAAAATCTAAATTCGGCGTTAGCATTAAATTTATTTGCTGATGTTTCGCATTTCAATTTTAAATCCGAAATTGAACATCCGAAACTGCGAAGCTTTCTTGAACACCGTAGAAAGCATACAAAAAGTGAAAAATCCAAAATCAAAAATGGAAGCTTCCTGTACAAGTTATAAAAACACCGGCTTTTTTTCGCCCACGGTTATTGATTACCTCGAGAACCGGGCCGATCTGAAGCCATTTTACAGTTACCGCCCGGATATGGCCGGCTTTGCCGAGCTGTTGAAAAACAAAAAAGTTGTTGCTGATCGGGAGATTTTGCATCGGGTGCTGTCAAAACAATATGATCATAACGAGCCGTATCCATCCATCGTAAAACATAACCTCGATCTGCTGAAGGCGGAAAGTACGTATACTATAACAACCGGTCATCAGCTTAATATTTTTGCCGGCCCGCTATATTTTCTTTATAAAATTGCTACCGCGATAAAATTAGCTCAGCAGCTAAAAGCGGCCCACCCCGATAAAAATTTCGTACCCGTTTACTGGATGGCCAGTGAAGACCATGACTTTGCCGAAATCAATTATACCAACATTGGCGGCAAAAAAGTGCATTGGTGGTATGAAGCATCTGGCGCTACCGGGCGTATTAACCCCGACACCATGCGCCAGGCCCTTAACCAATACAAAGGTGTTTTGGGCATGGAGGGACATTCCAAAGAGCTTGCCGAAATAGTAGAAACAGCCTATACCCGCTTTGATAAACTGGCCGATGCTACCCGCTACCTGGTAAACGCCCTGTTTGGTCAATACGGCCTGGTGATCATTGATGCCGACGACCACGAATTTAAGCAGCAGTTCGCCTCGATTATAAAACAGGATATCATCAATCAAAACAGCTTTAAAAATATAACTGCCACCAACGAGCAATTGCAAAAATTGGGGGTACACATACAGGTTAATCCACGCGAGATCAACTTTTTTTACCTGAAAGATCAGCTGCGCGAACGTATCGTTTTTGAGCAGGACAGCTACCAGGTCATGAATACCGATATCCGCTTTAGCGAGACCGAACTAAAACAGGAGATCGCCACATCGCCTGAGCGTTTTAGCCCGAATGTGGTGATGCGCCCACTTTACCAGGAATGCATTTTACCCAACATCGCTTACATAGGCGGCGGCGCCGAAGTAGTATATTGGCTGGAGCTTAAATCAAATTTTGATTTTTATAAAGTCGATTTCCCTATCCTGATATTACGCAACTCGGCCCTGGTGGTTCGTAAAGAACAAGCCGCCAAAATTGAGCGCATGGATCTGGATGTAGCCGCATTGTTTAAACAAACAGATGCACTGCAAACCGACTGGATAAAAAAACACAGCGACCATAACCTTTCCCTGGAAGGCGAATGGCGCGAACTGACCGCCGTTTTTGAAAAGATAAAGCTGCGTTCGTATAAGATCGACCCGACACTTTCACCCTCAGCCGCTGCTGTACAAGCCCGCCTGAAACATGCGGTTGATAATCTGGAGAAGAAAATGATCCGTGCCGAAAAACGCAACTATGATGTAAGGCTGGAACAGCTATCCATAGTAAAAGCCGAGCTTTTTCCGAAAGACAGCTTGCAGGAACGAACCGAGAATTTTGGTTTGATGTATGTAAAATGGGGACAATCATTTGTTGATGAACTCATCCGCCATTTTGAACCACTTGATTTTGAGTTTACTATTCTGACGGAGGAGTAAACCCCACCCAACCCTCCCCGGAAGGGAGGGCTCTACATTATTTATTTATAAAGTCTCCCCTTCCGGGGGAGATTTAGAGGGGGCTCCCACATCCCCCAAAATATCAGTAATTTCGCAGCATGAATAAAGCGAAACCAACCATACTTGTTGTAAACGACGATGGCATAACCGCCCCCGGTATAAAAGTGCTGCTGGAAGCCATGAGCGAGATAGGCCGGGTGGTTGTAGTTGCACCGGATAGTCCGCAATCGGGTATGGGGCACGCCATCACCATAGGTAAACCATTGCGTTTAGATAAAGTGGATTTGTACGAAGGTGTGGAAATGTACCGCTGCTCTGGCACCCCGGTTGATTGTGTAAAGCTGGCTGTCAATAAAATATTTAAAGGCCAAAAGCCCGATCTGTGTGTATCCGGCATCAATCATGGTTTAAATAACTCCATCAATGTATTGTACTCCGGTACCATGTCGGCCGCGGTTGAAGGCGCTATTGAAGGTATTCCATCTATCGGTTTTTCTTTGGATGATTATACCCTGCAGGCCGATTTTAGTCACTGCGTAAAGTATGTTAAAGAGCTGGCTTTACAGGTTTTAGCCAATGGTCTGCCACAGGCCACGCTGCTCAATGTAAACTTTCCGAATACGCCTCATATCAAAGGTATCAAAGTATGCCGGCAGGCAGCTGCCAAATGGGCCGAGGAGTTTGACGAAAGAATTGATCCGCATAAACGACCATATTACTGGCTTACGGGTGTTTTTCAATTAAATGATGGTGGTGAAGATACCGATGTTTGGGCATTGGAGCACAATTACGTATCGGTAGTGCCCGTTCAGTTTGATATGACGGCGCATCATGCCATTCCTTATTTAAATAACTGGAAATTCAATGTTTAAGCACAATACAGTAACAGCGGGCACCATTTATGGCGCTATATTACCTGCCATCAGTCTGTTCATTTTTCTGTACCTGTTAAAAGGCAATTTCTTATTGTTTAATAAACCGGGGACTCCTTATCTGATAGCCATTGGTTTAAATCTTTTAATCATCAGGTGGTATGGTAAAAAGAAGATGGATAAAGCAGTGATCGGTATAGCGGCCGTTACTTTTATGTTTATGATCGCCATATTTGTATTTAAATTGCAACCTATCCGATGAAATATTACCTGGTAGCCGGCGAGGCCTCAGGCGATATGCATGGGGCCAATTTAATGAAGGCCCTAAAAGCGCTTGACCCGGCTGCCGAGTTCCGTTTTTTTGGCGGCGATCTAATGCTGGCCGAAGGTGGCAACCAGATAAAACACTATCGCGAAATGGCCTATATGGGCCTGGTAGAAGTGATTGTGAATTTGCCCGCCATCCTCAAAAATATCAAACAGTGCAAGCAGGATATTCATGATTGGCAGCCCGATGTACTTATCCTCATCGATATTCCTGGCTTTAACCTCAAGATTGCTGCTTATGCGCAAACCATCGGGCTAAAAGTAAACTATTATATCTCGCCCAAGGTTTGGGCATGGAACCAGAAACGGGTGTTAAAGATCAAAAAGATAGTGAACCATCTTTTCTGCATCCTGCCATTTGAGGTCGATTTTTACAAAAGCTGGGGTATGGAGGTTGATTATGTGGGCAACCCACTGCTAGATGCCATTGCGGCTTTTAAATCTGATCCTGATTTTTTGCAGCAGCACCAGTTGACCGGTAAAAAAATCATCGCCCTGTTACCCGGCAGCCGTAAACAGGAGATCAGCAATCTACTGCCCGAAATGCTGGATATAGTCGAACGATTTCCCAACCATCAATTGGTAATAGCCGGTGCTCCATCATTTAGTATCGATTATTATAAACAGTTTTTAGGGGATAAGAATATCCCCGTATTATTTGATGCTACTTATAACCTGTTGAGTCACGCCGAAGCGGCTGTTGTAGCCTCAGGTACAGCAACATTGGAAACAGCTTTGTTCCATGTGCCGCAGGTGGTTGTTTACAAAGGCAACGCATTAACCATTGCAGTAGCGCGCATGCTTGTTAAATTAGAATTTATATCGCTGGTTAACCTCATCATGAACAAGGGCGTGGTGAAGGAATTGATCCAAGAAAATTGCACCGTATCAAAAATCAGCGATGAGGTTTACCTGCTGGTTAATAATAAAGATCACAGGCAAAAAGTATTGTCTGATTATGACGAATTGGATAAACGAATGGGCCAACCTGGTGCATCTGAAAAAACGGCCGCGCTCATCATCAGATACGCTCAAAATAAATAAAGCCCTGTTAAAACAGAGCTTTATCTTTTCATAGGTATAACGTATATATGGATCAGGCAACGGACAATGTTTGTTGTGTAGTTACCCGTTGTTTGCTGTTTTTGGCTCTGAAATTTCTAAAATCCTCCAATAAAATATCTAACAACTGATTTTCAAAGCGGGCAATTAATTTACTTGCTGATGGTGTTTTATGATTTTTCATAGATGTGTTGGTGTTGTAGGTTAGTATTAGTTTGTAGGCAATTAAGCGGCCGTTGGCAATAGCGGTGTTTTAGCTTTAATAGCTTTTAAATCGTTCATGATGATCCTTTTTAACTGATTATCAAAGTTGGCTACTAACTTGCTGATAGATGGTTTTTTGGTGCTTTTCATAGTTTTAGTTTTTCGTGTATTCTAAATTTCTTTAATCCTTCTTTGTATCGTCGTTTTCGGTAAGGTTATCTTTCCTTCTTTTAGCTTCCTTGTATTGCCTTAGTATCTGTTCTTCATCACGTTCATCTGATGTTTTTGTCGGCTCTACCGGATTCTCCCATTCTTTCTCTGCTTCCTTAATGGTTTTCTTTGTAGCTTTCATAACAGTTACATTTAATAACTAGTATTCCAAACCTGTGCCAAAAAACTGATCGTGCCTCAAAAAAGTCATTAAAATCTATAAAAAAATTTACAATACCATGTAAATACCTGTATTTAAGGAATTTACTAATCAATAAAAATTTCCATTTTTTTGTACAGCAACGTGATACATACGCTAAAAAGCGTACGCTAATTGAACATCTCCGTACAGTAATATTAATCCCGAACGTTTGCCTTATAGTTAATAAAGTGTGCAGCTAGGGCGATAAGCGCTAAACCACCACCAATAGCACATACTCCGGTCCACCCGTAGTTGTTCCAAAGCAAACTTGCCAGGAACGTTCCAGACGCACCGCCCACGAAATAAGACACCATGTATACCGTGTTGAGCCGGTTGCGGGCCTCGGGTATCAATGCAAAAATGATAGATTGGTTAGAGATATGCGTGGCCTGTACCCCCATATCCAAAACAATTACGCCAATGATAAGTCCGGCGATGCTACTGCTGGAGAAGTAAAAGATAACATAGGAGATCAACACTAATAATAAAGTATAACCCGACAATTTATAGGGGTTCATTTTATCGCTCAGTCGCCCCATTAAGCCTGCCGCCAACGCCCCAAAAGCGCCCACCAGCCCGAAAGCTCCTGCTGCTGCACTACCTTCGTTAAATTGAGGTTGTTTTAACAAAAACACCAGGGTTGTCCAAAAAGCGCTGAAGCCCGCAAAACACAAGGCACCTCTGAAAGAGGCCATGCGTAATTTGGGTTGTGTTTTTATTAAATGAATAAGCGAGGTCATCAATTTTTTATAGTTGCCTTTATAATCGGGCTCTACCTCAGGTAAAAAGAAAAATATCATCAGCCACATAGCTGCCATTAAGCCGGTAGCTATATAATACATGCTTCGCCAGCCAAAATGCTGGCCAATAAAACCACTCAAGGTACGGGAGAGTAATATCCCTATCAACAGTCCGCTCATGACAAAACCTAACTTTTTGCCCCGTTCATGAGGTTTGGCCAGGTGTGCGGCCATCGGAATTAATAACTGTGGTATAATAGACGAAAGACCCAGTAAAAAACCGGCAATAGTTAACACTAATATAGATGGGGCAAGCGCACTGATCAGCAGGGCGAAAATAACCAATATAAAATCTAACAAGATCAGTTGCTTACGTTTTACCATATCGGCCAGGGGTACAATAAATAACAAGCCGCAGGCATAGCCAATTTGAGTAAACAGGGATAGCTGCTGAGCCTTTTTATCAGTTATGCCAAAAGTGTGCGCGATATCGGCAAGTAAAGGTTGATTGTAATAGATATTGGCTACCACCAAACCGGTAGCGATGGTCATGATCCATAAAGTAAGCGGTGTTAAATGCGGATGTTCTTTAGAGGCCTCGGTAACTGTCATTATCAATAAAATATAAAATTTGCTGCAAAAGTGACAAAGCATTTTTAAAAAGATGCCTGTTTAAAGTAAATTTTCTTTCACAATAAACAATAAGATAGGTTTTATGGAGTTTTATATTTTGATAAAAAGAATTGATTTATAAATACTTTTTTGAGAAATAGACCTATTAAAATGATAATTTTATAGATTTATTGAATTTTTAATACAAAAACTGGTTAAAAATTTACTATTATTTTATTTAACTCATTTTTTAACATTTTTTTAACAAAAAAAATGTTAAAAGTTAAATTTTACAATAAAAATAAATTATTTTATTGAATAAATAACTTACAAATACGTTAACATTTTAAACTGGTATAAAAAAATTAAAATTTTACTACATTATTAAAGTTTTATTGGTATTTTTGATAATCAAATACAAAACGAACGAGTATTTAATAAATGTTACAAAAATATTACAAAATAAAATTGGTGAATCTAAAAACTTAGTGTTACTTTTACACCATAATAAAAACGATAAAAAAGTCTTCTCATAATTTAGGTTTATAATTGGTTAGTAAAGGCCCCTGCCCATCAGGGGCTTTACTTGTTTTAAGGGATTCTCTGTTCAGATTTAACTATAGCGATCCACCTTCCCGAATTAAAGCAGCTTGACCATGAAATAAAATAATCACATAGAGTTTCATTTTATTACTTAATATAATATATTTGCAACCCGAAACGGGGGATTAGCTCAGCTGGCTAGAGCGCTTGCATGGCATGCAAGAGGTCATCGGTTCGACTCCGATATTCTCCACAATCATAAAAAAGGGCTTTACGAATCGTAAAGCCCTTTTTTATGAAATAAACTTTAATATACTCCTCCTTTTTCACCTTCCAATAATAGCCATTGAGTTTTTGACATAAATAATCTAACTTTGTGCCGGATGAAATATATTGCCATCATCATAAGTCTATACGTTTCCCTACTGTCGGTTATGCCGTGCCAGGACAGGGATGATGCTGTATGGGCTCAAGCGCACCTCTCTATCAGACAGGCGCATGATGGTAATCAAAACTGCAGTCGCGAATCTTGTACACCGCTTTGTTCCTGCTCCTGCTGTTCAAGCGTTAGAGACATTGACCAACAGGTATATATTCCATCATTTCAGCAAAATACATTTGTTCCATATCCCGACCTGATTATTCCGGCTTTATCTGAGCAGGATATCGCTATCTGGCAACCGCCGCAATTAAGTTAATACGAATTTCCTTTTAATTTTTATTGCCCGTCACTCATGACGGAGCATGGATTGTCGCATTAATTTAATAAAATTTCATGTTTGATCATATTATCGCGTTCTCTATCCGGAACAAGGTAACTATTGGGATCATGACGCTGCTGCTGGTTGTTGCCGGAATTTATTCTGCTGCCAATTTACCAGTCGACGCGCAACCCGATATTACCAATAACCAGGTACAGATCATTACGCAGGCACCTAATCTGGGTGCACAGGAAGTGGAGCAATTTATTACCGCTCCCATTGAATTATCCATGGCTAATATTGCCGGGATAGTTGAAAAACGGTCGATATCCCGTTCGGGTATATCCGTTATAACTATTGTTTTTAAAGACAATATTGACATATACTGGGCTCGCCAGCAAGTAACGGCCCAATTAAAAGAAGCCGAAAGCAGCATTCCCACTGATCTTGGTCAACCTATGCTGGCCCCGATAACTACCGGGCTTGGGGAAATTTATCAGTATGTGATCCATCCCCAAAAAGGTTACGAACAAAAGTACACGGCTACCGATCTCCGCACCATCCAGGATTGGCTGGTACGCACACAATTAGCGGGCACCGTGGGCGTTGCCGAAGTAAGCGGCTGGGGCGGCTTTGTTAAACAATACGAAGTGGCGCTGGATAATGATAAGCTCAATTCTTTGGGTCTTACTATTCCGGATGTTTATACTGCTCTGCAAAAAAACAACGAGAACACAGGCGGCTCTTACATCGAACAGCTCAACAACGCTTATTTCATCCGCGGTTTGGGACAGGTAAAATCTTTGGATGATATCAAAAAGATCGTTGTTAAAAATGTAAAAGGTACACCCGTTTTGATACGGGATATTGCCATAGTACAGTTTGGCAGCGCTACCCGTTATGGCGCAGTGACCAGGAATGGTGGCGGCGAAGTAGTAGCCGGTGTGACCCTGATGTTAAAAGGTGAGAATTTTAGCCAGGTGATCAAAAACGTAAAAGATCGTATGGTGCAGATCAAAAAATCTCTCCCCGAAGGTGTGGTCATCGAGCCGTTTATTGACCGGACAGAACTGGTAGACCGCGCCATCGGCACCGTAAAACGTAACCTGCTGGAAGGTGCACTGATTGTTATTTTTGTATTGGTACTGCTGTTAGGCAACTTCAGGGCAGGTCTGGTGGTTGCTTCTGTTATCCCTCTGGCTATGCTGTTCGCGTTTTTGATGATGCGCTTATTTGGCGTTTCGGGGAACCTGATGAGTTTAGGCGCCATCGATTTCGGACTTATTGTTGATGGCGCGGTAATTATCGTAGAAAGCGTGGTGCATCATATTACCAGCGGCCAATATCAGAAGAATGCTATCGAAAAGCTGAGTACCGAACAAATGGACACCGAGGTTCAAAACAGTGCCGGCAAGCTCATGAAATCGGCAGCTTTTGGGCAGATCATTATCCTCATTGTTTACCTTCCCCTGCTATCGCTTATTGGTATTGAAGGTAAAATGTTCCGCCCGATGGCTCAAACCGTAGCGTTTGCCATTTTGGGCGCATTTATCCTATCGCTCACTTACGTGCCGATGGCCAGCGCCCTGTTCCTGAGCAAAAAGACAGTACATAAAACCAATATTTCCGATCGTATCATCAATTTCTTACAGCGGATTTATCAGTATGCACTTGTGGCCGTGTTAAAAGTAAAAATGATTACCGTGGCGGTGGTTTTTATACTATTTGGCTTATCGATATGGACATTCAGCCGCATGGGCGGCGAGTTTATCCCTACACTGGAAGAGGGCGACCTCACCGTAGAGATATCTATGATGCAGGGCACTTCCCTTTCTGAGGTGGTTAAAACCTTCGGCAAAGCGGAGAAATTATTAAAGGATCGCTTTCCGGAGATCAAACAGGCGGTTACCCGTATCGGCAGTTCCGAGATCCCGACAGACCCTATGCCTATTGAACGAGGAGATATGATGCTGGCCATGAAGCCCAAAGCTGATTGGAAAACAGCAGCAACCCGCCAGGAAATGACCTCAAAAATGGAGGCCGTGCTGGAGGAGATCCCCGGCATCCACGCCTCTATTTCGCAGCCCATGCAAATGCGTTTTAATGAGCTGATGACCGGCATCAGGCAGGATGTAGCCATCAAAATATATGGTGAGGATCTTGACGTGCTGGCCGATGAAGCCGCCAAAATTGCAAAGGAGATATCAACAGTAAAAGGTGTAAGTCAGCCTTATATCGAAAAGGTGATCGGCTTGCCGCAGATACAGGTATCCTATAACCGCGACAGGATGGCCCAGTATGGATTAAATATCAGCGATGTAAATGTGATACTAAAAACAGCCTTTGCCGGTAATGTGGCAGGTGTGGTATTTGAAGGAGAGAAACGCTTTGATATGGTGGTACGTATGGACCGCAACCTTCGTGAAAACATTGCCAATGTTGAAAACCTGCTGATCCCACTCCCATCGGGCAATAAAGTACCCTTGAATCAGGTAGCTGATATCAGCATCAAAGATGCACCGGCGCAAATATCCCGTGAAGATGGCAAGCGCCGTATCTATGTAGGTTTCAACGTAGAGGGCCGCGATGTAGAGTCAACCGTAACTGAGATACAAAACAAACTGGCTGACCGCATAAAACTACCCGGTGGCTATTACATGACTTATGGCGGGCAGTTTCAAAACCTGCAGGCAGCAAAAAGTCGGTTGGCTATTGCCGTGCCCGCAGCCTTGTTGTTTATCCTGGTATTGCTGTATGTCACCTTCCGTTCAGTTAAGGAAAGTTTGCTCATTTTTACGGCGGTACCATTAGCCTCTATGGGTGGTATAGCGGCTTTATTGCTACGCGGTATGCCTTTTAGTATTTCGGCAGGGGTTGGTTTTATTGCCCTGTTTGGGGTTGCGGTACTTAACGGCATTGTGCTCATCGGCTATTTCAACCAGCTGAAAGAAGAGGGCATGGGCAATATTTATGACCGCGTACTGGAAGGTACCAAAACAAGATTACGCCCCGTACTCATGACTGCCTCTGTGGCTTCGCTTGGTTTCCTGCCCATGGCTCTATCGTCAAGCGCCGGTGCCGAAGTGCAAAAGCCGCTGGCTACCGTAGTCATAGGAGGACTGGTCACTGCCACTTTTTTAACCCTGTTTGTTTTGCCTTGCCTGTACTTGCTTTTTAACCGCAAAGAGGTAAGCAAAATAAAATTGCCCAAAGCGGTAATAGCCATCCTGATTATCGGCATACTGACTATAGCTGGTGCTCCTAAGGCCAATGCGCAAAGCAATCCTCCATTAACTTTGGATAGTGCGATAGCCCAAGCATTAAGTCAGAACCTGAAGGTGCGATCTGCCGGATTATCGGTTGATCAGGCCAGGGCTTTACAAAAATCGTCTGTTGATTTGCCCAAGACTGAGCTTCTGCTTACCCAGGACCCTACCAGCGGCGGTAATATTGATAACAGCATCGCTATAACTCAAAACATTGCCTGGCCCGGACTTTATAAGAATCAACGAAAATTGCTAGATCAGCAAACCCGGTTGGCTGAAAGCTCGGGCGCCGTGACGAGGTCCGATATCATTAGGCAGGTACGCAACGCGTGGTATGCATACCTCCTGAACCGCGAAATGCTACGAGTATTGGACCACCAGGATAGCATTTACTCCGGCTTTGTAAAAAAGGCCGAAATCAGGCGTAAAACGGGAGAAACATCTGCACTGGAAGTAATCAGCGCCCGTAATAAATACCAGGAAATTCAGGCTCTCCGGATAAGCACACAAGCCGATCTGCGCAGTAATGAGCTGGCATTGCAGCAATTGTTGAATATGGATAAACCAGCAAACGTGAGCGAAAGCACTTTACCCATATGGCTTGATCTTCGCTCTGATACGGCCAATGTAGCCGAGAATCCACAGGTAGGCCTGGGGCTTCAGCAGGTGGAAGTAGCCAGGGCAAAAGTGGCCGTTGAAAAATCAAGGCTCCTACCCGATTTTACCTTGGGTTATAATCAACAGCTACTCATTGCCGGGTTTAATCCAGCCAACATCAACCGGAGTTACTCGCCGGGTACGCGCATTGGTGGTTTCCAGGTAGGCATTTCCGTACCTGTTTTTAGCAAGGCGTACACAGCGCGTATCCGCTCAGAAAAATTAGCTTCACAGGTAGCCGAGATCAATTATCAGCAAACCCGCCAACAGCTCCGCATCCAATATGAGCAGGAGTTACAGCAATATCAAAAATTCAGGCAAGCGGTGGAATATTATACCTCGGGCGGATTAAAGCAAGCTGATGAACAGCTAAGAATAGCACAGGTATCCTTCAATTTGGGCGAGATAGGTTATATCGAATACATCCAGAATACATCAGCAGCGGTACAAACCAGGCTTGCCTACCTCGAGGCGGTAAGCCGCTTAAATCAATCGGCCATACAAATTCAATATATCAAAGGAAAATAAAATGCAGATTCAAAAATATAAATACATTATACCGGCACTGATTATCATTAGTGTTGGTACGCTGGCTGCCTGTTCGGGCGGTTCGCCAAAAAAAGAAAATGACAGCCCACAAGTGTTGACCAATGTAAGAAGCACTAAACCGGATGACATTACGCTTACAGAAGCACAAATGAAAAACGTGGGAATTGAAATAGGCCCTATCGCTCAAAAGAACCTCGATGCGGTGATCAAAGCCAACGGACAACTAGCCGTTCCGCCACAAAACCGGGCAGATGTAAGCATCCTTTCGGGTGGGGTGATCAGTCGTATCAGCGTACTCGAAGGACAGCAGGTTAAACGGGGGCAAGTGTTAGCGACCATCAGCAACCAGGATCTTATCAAAATACAGCAGGACTACCTGGCTGCAAAAAGCAACTTTACTTATGTGCAGGCAGAGTTTAACCGGCAGCGCCAGTTACAGGATGCCGGTGCCGGAACGGGCAAATCATTTCAATCGGCACAAGCTACTTATAACGCGGAGTTTTCACGGATCAAGGCCTTTGAAAGTCAGCTCAGGCAGTTAAACATTACCCCGGGCCGCATCAACAACGGCAATATTGTTTCCGGTTTTCCGGTAGTTTCACCCATTACCGGAACCGTTGGAAAAATATCGGCTAATACAGGTGCGTTTGTACAACCAGGTACATCCATTATGGAAGTAGTGGATAACTCCAAGATCCATTGTGATCTTACCGTATTTGAAAAAGATCTGATGCAGGTAAAGCTCGGTCAAAAAGTAAACTTTCAGCTCACCAATCAGGGCGACATGATGATCACCGGTAAAATCAATGGCATCAATAAATCTTTTGAAAACGAAAGCAAGGGTGTTATTGTTCATGCCGAGATTGATAACCGGCAGCATAAAAACCTTATTCCGGGAATGTATGTTACCGCCCTCATCAGCGTAGGTAGCCACCCCGTACCGGCTGTTCCCGTTGAGGCAGTGATTCGTTCGGGTGGCCGGCAATATATTTATATAGTGGCCAGTGAAGAAGCCGGACCAAACAAAACAAGCTTCGCTTTTAAAAAGGCGGAGGTTGCAACCGGCGTAATGGAATTGGGTTATATTGAAATTAAACCCATGACCAGTTTACCAGCCAATGCTAAAGCAGCTCTAAAAGGAGCATTCTACCTGGAATCAAAAGCCGAAGGTGGCTCGGACGATGATTAATTATCTGATTACCTGAAAGACTGCCATTAATTAAGTTACGAGAGCTCTATATAATAAAACCCCCATGTCGTTTCGACAAACGGCGATGGATAAAGCTGTAGGGTGCGGAGAAATCTTCTGCGTGATGCAAGGTTCTCAATGCGAATCGTAAAAGATTTCTCCTCGTACCTCGTTCGAAATGCCATGGAGTTTAGATTAAACCCACTTCACGTCAAATAACGTTTTTAGAGAATGATTGTTAAAATCACTTTTATTTATTTATTAAAAAGAGCACTGTCTAATTAAAAAAATTTAAGAAGTGTGCAAATTAAACCGTATCCGGATTGGGGATAAAGTTCATGAAAGCCTGGAATTTGGCGTAGTAATTCTGCATGTTGAGTTGATAGTAATACGCACCTCTTTTTGAGCCTGCTTTATCTTTATCGGCCAGTTTAATAAGTAGGCCGGTTGCCAGCACTCTTTTGCTAAAATTACGCTTATCAATAGTGGTATTAAAAACACATTCATAAAGTGTTTGCAGCTGAGGAATGGTAAATTTGGTAGGCAGAAGCTCAAACAATATCGGGTGCATGGCCGCTTTATAACGGATACGCTTTTTGGCCTGCTCCAACATTTCCTGCTGATCAAATATGAGTTTGGGCGTCCGTTTTAACTGAAACCATTCGGCATGATAATCAGAACTGATCTGGGTTTGATACTTTTGAATATCTATAAGTGCGAAATAAGCTACGGAAACGGTACGTTCCATCGGATCCCGGTTTGGTTCGCCAAAGGTATATAGCTGCTCCAGGTACACCCCTTCCAGTCCTGTTAATTGTTTGAGGATACGGTTAGCTGCCTGGTCAATACTTTCATTACCCTGCACAAAACCACCCATCAGGCTCCAGTTTCCCTTCTCGGGCTGAAATCCTCTTTTGATCAGTAATAGTTTTAAAACCTCTCCGTCAAATCCAAAAATAATGCAGTCAACAGCCAGTAATAGCCTGGTCTGTTTAGAGTATTTTAGCATCTTATATAATCCGAATTACAATAAAAAACAAATATAGAATTACATTCGATATAAGCATAAATAAAAGAAATTCCAAAAAAATTCTAAAAAAGGTAGATGCCGATCGATGAAGTAAAGTAGGAAAAAATTATTATCAATACGATATAATTGTTAAAAAAACAGTTATGAAGGGATATTTTAACTATTTTTCTTCTTTTTGGATGCCTTAGCGACCTTATTAAACTGCAGGCAAAGACTTATCCAATGGTCAAAATCTTTTGTTGAGCGCAGATTTTCTGCCTCCACAAAAACAAAGTCTTTCATCACCCGGCTCCCATGAACCATCTGGCGGCAATTATCGTTTTCCAATGCAACAACAGCCTGTTCGTTACCTATCCGGCATAGCATATCCTGATTCCGTATACAAACACACATTTTATCATTAACCATAAAGCACAAACCCTGAAACATCTTTACTTCATCTACCTGGTCTTGTTCGCTCAGGGCCTCCCGTACCCGGTTAGCTAATAATTCGTCATATGCCATAATGGAGAGTCAAGATAATAAGAGTCAGGAATCAAGATTAAAACCAAAAGTCAATTATCACACCACCGCTCGTATTTCAATCAGCTCTTGATTCTTGACTCTAATATCTTGATTCTTTTTAAAAACTACTCTAATTTTTCCAGGTCTTTTCGTATGCGATTCTTTTCGGTTGTTGTTTTTGCCTGTTTCAGTGCAGTCTGCAAATGTTTTATAGCCCTCTGTTGGTCAACCCCTGTATATAAATGTCCCAGTAAAACATGGTATAAATGATTATCATTCAGCTGCAGTTTTTCGGCCTCGGTTATGGCCTCCTGTTTTCCCCTCGCCTTATAAAGCGCATAGGTGCGGTTAAGCGCAGCAATGGG
The DNA here is from genome assembly GCF_900155965.1 of Mucilaginibacter lappiensis. Classification (GTDB taxonomy): domain Bacteria; phylum Bacteroidota; class Bacteroidia; order Sphingobacteriales; family Sphingobacteriaceae; genus Mucilaginibacter; species Mucilaginibacter lappiensis. The sequence goes on along the minus strand of NZ_FTMG01000012.1, from coordinate 144,072 downwards.
CGAGTAGGCAACTTGCAGCAAACCATTATATAGTTGTAAAATATTTTCCCACTTCTGAGTAGTATCAGCATTAATAGTATGCCAGTAAGCGATGCCTGCTTCCAGGTGATATTTGCCTAATTGATCGCCCTGCGAGGCCCTGTTCAAATAATCATTCCCTTTTGCTATAAGCTCGGCATTCCATAGGCTGGTATCCTGCTCATCATAACGTATCATTTCGCCGTGTTCATCGGTTCGGGCTTCAAAACGCGAAGCATGAAAACACATCAGGGCAATAAGCGCATTGGTATCAGGCAAATTAGTGTCTTTATTTTCGGTTAATAAAACGGCCAGGCGCAAGGCTTCCAAACAAAGGTCTTTACGCAGGGTGGTGTCTTTACTACTGGAATAATATCCTTCGTTAAATAATAGGTACAGTGTGGTTAAAACCGGTTGTATCCTGGTACTGATTTGGGTCGGCGGCGGAAACTCGATCCTCACATTTTGCTCGCGCAGTTTTTCCTTTGCCCTGAACAGTCTTTTGTTGATACTTTCTTTGTTGGATAAAAAAGCATCCGCTATTTCGTTGATACCAAAACCGCAAAGGATTCGGAGCGCCAGGCCAATCTGAGCTTCGGGAGGCAATATGGGCTGACAAATAGCAAACATCAACTGCAGCTGGCTATCCCTGATATGCTCATCCGACAGATCTATCACCAGTTCATCAGTACCTTCATAAGCCGCCTGCAGGTTGCCGGTTATTTTCTGCGTAAATAATTTATTGCGCCTCAGATGGTCTTTTGCCTTGTTGCGAGCCACGGTATATAACCAGGCTACTGGATTATCGGGTAAGCCTTTAAGACCCCAGACTTCGGCCGCAGTCAAAAATGTGTCACTGGCAATATCTTCGGCAATTTCTGGGTGTTCAAAGCCAAAGTGCTTATAAAGCACGGCCGTTATTTTGCGGTATTCCGTACGGAATAAGTGAGGCAATAATTCCTGTTTATTGATCTCAGCGGCCATATTGATTTATCATGACCCGAATATAAACGTATTTCCTCCACCTTATTTAAACTTTTAAAAGCGTGGCACAAACTTTACAAAGTATCAGTAATACTTTTATAAAAGTGTAGCATTTTCATAAACCTGGTATCTAACAACGCATAAAGTTTGACCAAAGGGGCCTTTTCATAAATTATGTCATTCGAAGAAATATACGATACTTATTATAGTAAAATATTCCGCCTGTGCATGGGGTATATGAATGATCATGACTGGGCGCAGGATGTTACACAGGAAACCTTTATTACGGTATGGCAAAAGTTATCGCAATTTCGTCATGAGTCGGCCGTCGGAACCTGGATATACCGTATAGCTTCCAACCATTGTTTAAGGCAGTTGCAAAAGCAAAGCAAAATGCCTAAAGCCGAAATGCCGGTTCAACTGGAAGATAAACCACCACCCGACAATGATAGCCAGGTGCAGCTGCTCTACAAATGTATTGCGGAGCTACCCGAGATTGACCGTATTATTATTTCGTTGGAACTGGAGGATGTTAAACAGGCGGAAATAGCTTGCATAGTAGGACTTTCGGAAACCAACATCAGGGTAAAGGTTTACCGCATAAAAGAAAAGCTCTCACAAAAATTTAAAAAGTATGAGCAGCAATATTGATTTTAAAGCGCTTTGGCAGCAACAGGATGTTTTGGCCAAACCCGATATCAAGGAGGTTATTAAAAAATCCCGTCAGCTGAAAAAAAAGACAAGGAATAAATTGTTATTAACAAATGGCTTGCTGGTGGCCGTAACCACTTATTATGTAGTTTTCCTTTTCGGAGGCTATTATCCGACAACGATTACTACACGCATAGGTGGCTTGCTCACGATCATGGGCTTTGTGGCTTATCTACTGGTTTCTAATGGTTTATTAGTAGGTTTATTTAAAGGTCATTCTGAGGTTGATAGTTTTGCCTATTTAAAAGAGCTATTGACCATCAAAAAGAAACAGGAGCTTGTTGAAACCAAAGTAGTAAAGTTGTACCTGATAACCCTATCTGTTGGTGTGGCTTTATTTATGATTGAATACACAATAAAAATGGGTGTAATTTGGGGAAGTGTTGCGTATATTTGTTTATTCGCATATATGGCTTTCGTATATTTTTATCTAGTTCCACGGAGAGTCAGAAAGCTACGCGCAGACTGGGCGGGCATTATCGAAAAACTACAAACTATTAACGATCAGCTAACTCAAATCGGACATCTTGAATGATGGATCACCGATATTGATAAATTATTAATTAATTAGGTTTAAATTTGAAACAAATTCAGTATTTTAACATCTAAAGGGGTATGGAAGGCAATAAAATAATACAAGCAATTACACATTTATTTAAAAGCGTTGATAACCGCGACTGGGAATCAGTGCACAACGTAATGGCCGAAACTGTTTTGTACGACTATACTTCGATGGTGGGCGGTGAACCTTCTGTACAAACACCTCAGGAAATTACAGATCTCTGGTCGCATTTCATGCCGGGTTTTGATTCTACCCATCACCAGATCTCTGAGTTTAGGGTAAAACTGCACGGCAACCTGGCTGATGTGGATTATGTAGGCAAAGCTGATCATTTTTTGGATGATGATGTGTGGACAGTTTCCGGATCATACCACACTAAGCTGGAAAAGCAAAACGGTGTTTGGCTGGTTACTCACCTTCAGTTAAACTACGATAAGCAAAGCGGCAATACCGGCCTGCCTCAACGGGCCAAAGAGCGGTTAGCCAAGCTGCAATCTTAATGTAAACATTTATGGTGATGATCGCATATTCATTGCGGCCATCTTCCCGGTTATTTGAATTTCATAACTTTGAGTATGCATCCAACCGAAACAATCGAAGAATTTTACGAAGGTCACCCCGGCATGAAAATGATACCGGCAGGGCACCATCACCAGGAGGCCGGGCACTTTAATGTATACCCGCGCGGCTCTCTTTGTCATAGCGTAACCAGCTATCACCGTCGCGATTTTTACAAGATATCACTAAGTATTGGCGGCGGCACTATATATTATGCCGATAAGGGTATCTCTTTTGATAAATGCGCCCTGGTGTTTTCAAACCCAACCATACCCTACTCCTGGGAGGCTGCCCCGATGGAGCAAACTGGTTATTTTTGCCTTTTTACCGAAGATTTTATCAGCAGTAACAACCGCAGCGAAAGCTTTATCAATTCGCCATTATTTAGTGTAGGCGGCAGCCCTGTTTATTTTGTTAATGATGAGCAGGTGAAGATCATCAGCGATATATTTTGCAAAATGCTGGACGAGATCGACAGCGACTATATGTATAAATATGATCTGCTGCGCAATTATGTAAACCTTATTGTGCACGAGGCGCTTAAACTAAAACCAGCCGATACTTTTTTTAAACATAGTAACGCATCATCGCGAATAGCCAGTTTATTTATGGAGTTACTGGAGCGCCAGTTCCCTATTGATTCACCCAATTATGCACTTAAACTAAAAACAGCCGCTGATTACGCAAGTCGCTTATCTGTTCATGTAAATCACCTGAATCGGGCCGTAAAAGAGATTACCGGTAAAACTACCAGTATGCACATTGCCGAACGTGTGGCAAAGGAAGCCAAAGCCCTGCTCCGGTATACTGATTGGAACATCGCCGATATTGCCTATAGCCTGGGTTTTGAGTATCCGGCTTACTTTAACAACTTCTTTAAAAAACAAACTGCCCTCAATCCAAAAGCCTTCCGCGTTTAATTGTTTGAATTTTATAGGTTTTAGTTTGATAAGTGTAAACGGCACGATTCGTGGTCGCTATATATTTGTACTATCAAAACAGAAATACTATGGAATACAGGAATTTAGGAAACACCAACGAAAAACTATCGGCCATTGGCCTGGGTTGCATGGGCATGAGCTTTGCCTATGGCCCCATTGATAATGAAGAGTCAATAGCTACACTTAACCTGGCCCTTGATCTGGGTATTAACTTTTGGGATACTGCCGATATATATGGTTACGGCAAAAACGAAGAGCTGATATCAAAAGTACTTAAACAAAATCGCGACAAAATATTTATTGCCACTAAGTTTGGATTCAGGGTGCATGATGAAAATGTACCTTATGGAGGTAGTGGTACTTCTAATATTTATTTCGACGCATCACCCGCGCATATCAAGAATGCGGTAGAAGCCAGTCTGAAACGTTTAGGTATCGACACTATCGACCTATACTACGCACACCGCATTGACCCGAATGTACCCGTAGAAGAAATGGTTGGCGCCATGGCCGAACTGGTTAAAGAAGGCAAAGTACGTTACCTGGGTTTATCCGAGGCATCTGCAGCCAGCATCCGCAAGGCACACGCCGTTCATCCGATAGCCGCGCTGCAAAGTGAGTACTCTTTATTAACCCGCGATGTGGAAAACGAAATTTTACCCGTTCTGCGCGAACTGAATATTTCGCTGGTACCTTACAGTCCGCTGGCTCGTGGTTTAGTAACCAACACCGTAAGCAAAGATGATCTGGCGGCTGATGATTTCCGCAGGATACTACCCCGTTTTAGCGACGAGAACTGGGATAATAACCAAAAGCTGGCTCATGCATTTGCCGATATAGCTCAACAAAAAAATGCCAGTCCGGCACAATTGGCTTTAGCCTGGGTATTAACACAGGGCGATGATATTATACCTATCCCAGGGACTAAAAAACGTAAATACTTACAGGAAAATGCAGGTGCAGTTGATGTAAAATTATCAGTTGCTGATTTACAGGAAATAGGCACCTTGCTGTTAAAATATCCCGATACCGGCGGCCGTTATAATGAAGCTTCTTTAAAAATGACTAATTTGTAATGAAAGCCATCTATTTTAAAGAAACGGGTGATGCCAAAAGCGTGTTGCTATTAAAACAATTTGATAAACCCTCACCTAAGGCAAACCAGGTAGTTGTAAAACCTCTGGGTAGCCCTATAAATCCTTCAGATTTTTTCTTCATCAGCGGTACATACCGGTTAAAGCCCGAGTTTCCGCAAATAGCGGGAATGGAAGGGGCTGGCATTATTGAAAGTATAGGCGAGGGTGTCGATCTGCCGGTTGGCACCCTGGTATCCTTTTTCAGCCAGAATGCCTGGGCCGAATATGTGGCTGTATCTAAAAACGATCTACTAGTGCTGCCCAGTAATTTCCCGGTAGAGAAAGCAAGTCAGTTTACCCTAAACCCTATTACCGCCTGGGGCTTGCTGGAGCGGGCAGATCTGCAAGCCGGCGACTGGCTATTGATCACTGCGGGCAGTTCTGTAGTATCAAAGCTGATCATACAAATGGCCAAACTGCGCGGCATCCAGGTGATAGCCACCGTACGCCATGATAAAAATACGACTACCTTAACATCCTATGGTGCTCATGTGGTCAATGTGAGTAAAGACGACCTGGTTGAATACGTACAGCAAGTTACCGGCGGCAAAGGGGCTCATATAGCTTTGGACGCGGTGGGCGGTAAAACCGGCAGCGATGTTTTAAAATGCCTGCAACCCGGTGGCCGGTTGATTATTTACAGTCGCCTAAGCCCCGATCCCATACAGCTTTACAGCGGCGATGTGCTTTACAAAAATATCTCCATCAACGGATTTGGTATCAGGGCCTACCTGGCGAGTAAAACTACCGAACAAAAGGCCGAGATTGTACGTTCTTTGATAAGTATTATTGGCGACCCTGAATTTAAAATGGAAGTTGCCGCAAGCTTTCCGCTTGATGATTACCAGGAGGCTATCAAAACCGCTATTGAGGCAAAAAAGGAAGGAAAAGTGCTGTTTAAATTTTAAACATTAACCGAATGCTCAGTAAAGATCTTATAGTAAATAAGTTATACATTATCCCGGCGGGGCATGGGATGCTTAAAGAGTTCTTCTTCAATACTAATCTGGGGGCCGATAACCCCGAGTTGCTTTATTCTCCGCTTTGTATTTATTTATTGGATACGAGTGATGGACCGATCCTGATAGATACAGGCTTTGCGGAGGTGTTCCTGAACAACCCCGATTTTTACAAAGGTACACCGCTAGAAGGAGCTTTATATATGTATATGGAGGAAGACCATCGCCTCCCTAATCTGCTTAAACGTGCCGGCCTTCAACCGAAAGACATCAAACTAGTGATCGCTACCCATTTTCATAGTGACCACTCCGGCGGCAACCCGTATTTCCTGGAAACCCAGACACCCGTTTTGGTACAACAAAATGAGTTGACCATTTTAGATGATGAAAATTATTCGCCACCGGCATGCCGTATCAAGGGACTAAACTACCAGGTAATTGATGGTGACTACCAGCTTTGCGATAACATCCGGTTGATATCTACACCAGGGCACTCACCCGGTCATCAGTCGGTATTGATCAATACGGCAAGCTCCGGTTATGTGCTGCTTTGTATAGATGCCGCACTAACAGAAGCTAATTTCAGGAACAATGTACCCTATTCCGCCGCCGATCCGGAAGTGGCAGCCGAGTCACTAAAAAAGATACAGGCTATCACCGCGGAGCATAATGCCTTCCCCATTTTTGGGCATGATGAAAAGCAGGCGAAAGGGATAAAAGTATATCCTGAATTTTATTGATCGGATTGAGGATATTTGTCGTGAAGTGGTAAATGGCTGTCGTGAAATGGTTGCTGTTTGATGTGTTTGCCGGGGTAGGTTTACAGCATCAAATAAAACACATCATGAAGGCGTATATCATCGAAAATTTTGGCTCTATAGAAGGAATTACTTTAACCGAGCGCCCGATACCAACACCCGGACCTAACCAGGTTTTAATCAAAGTAAAAGCAGTATCCATTGCCCGCCGGGATATTTATATACTCAACCAGGTTTATCCGCTGCCTCCCAAACAAGGTATTATACCTTTGAGCGATGGCGTTGGCGAAGTAGTATCAACCGGCACCTATGTTACCCGCTTTAAATCCGGCGACCGTGTCGCGGGCAATTATTTTGCCAACTGGCGCGATGGGCAAATGAATATGGATGTTATGGATCAATTAGGTTGTACGCTGGATGGCATGCTTGCCGAATATGTATTAATGAACGAAGAATGGCTGGTCAGGATTCCCGCCAACCTGAGCTGGGAAGAGGCGGCTACACTGCCCTGTGCTGCTTTAACCGCATGGTCGGCATTAACAGGGCCACGCCCGGTTTTGGCCGGGGATACGGTACTCACTATTGGCAGCGGCGGCGTGGCGGTATTTACCATACAGTTTGCAAAAATGATGGGGGCCCGTGTTATTGCGCTCACGTCAAAAAATTCAAAATTTGAAGCACTGCGTAACCTGGGTGCCGATGCGGTGATCAATTATACTACTCATACCGATTGGCATCAACAAGTAAAAGAATTAACAGGAGGTAATGGCGTGAGTCGCGTGATAGAAACCGGGGGAATTGACACTTTTGAACAGTCGGTAAAATCTGCCGCTTTTGGGGCCGAAGTTACGCTGGTAAGCAGCGCCGGGGTGGTTAACAATTCAACGGCCCTTTTAAAAAGCGTTCTTGCTCCGTTGTTTGTTAAAATGATCAGCATTCGGCCAATTTTTGTAGGTAGCCGCTTAAGCTTTGAAGCCATGAACCGGGCAATTGAAGCATTTGATATTAAACCGGTTATTGATAAAATTTATACGTTTAAACAGGTAAAAGAAGCCTACCGTTACGTAGCAGCGGGTGAACACTTGGGCAAAGTAATTATCGTGCTAAATCAGTAAGTTTTTGTCATTAAGAAGTAACAAAATGCTAAAAAACTTATCTAAAATAAGTTAGTATAATATTTATCCATAATTTAGTTTATGCCTTTTGTACGAATAAGTTTGTTGAAAACATTGGCAGCTGAAGCCAAAGACAAAATATCCAGGGCAGTACATGAATCTTTGATGACCGAATTTAATGTACCCCTTGACGATTACTTTCATGTTGTGGAAGAACTGGAGGCTTCGCAATTATACTACCCCAAAAACTACCTGGGTATAGCGCATAGCGGCAATATGGTATATGTGCAGATAACCGCAGGTTCGGGCCGCACTTATCAACAAAAAGAGAAACTATATGCCGCTATTGCCGGTAAAATAGCAGCCGAAACCCCGGTATTGATCAATGATGTGATCATTATCCTGGTAGAAAATGGTGGTAAAGAAAACTGGTCGTTCGGTGAGGGTAAAATTCAAAACCTGAGCCATATTAAAACTGCAGAGTAAAATAGCAGGCATATAACAATTGCCTTTGCTTAAATGTCGTTTTTGTACAATTTGTTACGATCAAGTACCTGTAGTTTTGTAAAGAACAGATGGTTTATTGGTTGTATCACTTTATAACTAATCAGCGTAAAATACTTAAGACTATGGCAATTGATTCACAAGTTTTACCAAGAATAGTTATCCGCAGTATTGGTGGTGGTTTATTGCTCATGGCTCTTTTTACCATGATGTGGACGGGTGTAGCGCAGGGCGGCTTACAACAGCATGACCATCATGCAGTATTGATCCTTTTTTCTATTTTCAGTGTCATCTTTGTGGTATACGGCATTACAGTGTTAATAGCCGCGCAAAGATTTCCCAAATTTACCGGCGACAGTGATGTGGCCGAAGGTAAAATGATGGCTACCCGGTTCGGGATCATTTTTGGTATTGAAGGAACAGCCATACCCGTTGTTTCGGTTATACTACTGGTGCTGGGATATCAGCAGTTTACTTTGCCTGCCATTGCCCTCATTGTTGGCTTGCACTTTTATCCAATGGCAAAAATATTCAACAGAAAAATTGATTATTATTTAGCCACCTGGACCTGCCTTGTAGCTATAAGCGGCATCATTATGATGGCCCGTTATCAGTATACCCAGACGCTTACTTTAACCATTATAGGTATTGGAGTGGCTATGGCTACTTCTGCTTATGGCTTTTACATGCTGGTTAGCGGGTATAACTTAATTAAAAACGATAGCAGGAAACGGGTTTGATACCTGCTGGCCCTACTTTATATTACGTCTATGAAAAATCATCATTATCAAACAAACGTCACCTGGACCGGTAATACAGGCGACGGTACTAAAGACTACCGGGCTTATGAACGATGTCATGAGATCAACATTGATGGTAAACAGTGCATCTTGGGTTCATCAGATCCAAATTTCCGTGGCGACAGATCAAAACACAGCCCCGAGGACATGTTGGTTGCGGCAGTTTCCTCTTGCCATATGCTGTGGTACCTGCATTTATGTACTACAGTTGGCGTTGTAGTAACGGCCTATGAAGATAACGCCGAAGGAGTAATGCTCGAAAACAAGAACGGGAGCGGTTGCTTTACCGTGATATTGTTAAGACCGTTGATCACCGTTACGGACAGAACGATGATCGAAAAGGCTGAGGAAATGCACAAGGAGGCCAATAAAATGTGCTTTATTGCCAACTCCTGCAATTTTCCTATTCTACATGAACCGCGTTACCAGGTTGTTACCGAGGAAGACCTTGCCGTATAAAACATCATTATGAACACACTGAAAGATAAGGTAGAGGCTTTTAACCAGCTTATTACCAACGACAAGACGGTACCGGCAATGGAATTATTTTATAACGATGAGGTGGAACTTCAGGAAAACGAAGCCAACACAACAACAGGTAAACAAAATTGCATAGCCCGCGAAAAGTTTCTCCTGGGCAAATTTGACTTGGCACTGGTGATAACCAAACAGGCCATTGACGAAATAAACCAGGTGGTTTTTAGCGAGTACGAGATGACCATTACCGACAAGGGCAATCAAAAAGTTATGCATAGAACCGAAATTTCTGTACAGCAATGGGAAAAGGGCCTGGTGAAAAAAGAAAAGTTTTACTACAACGAGGCTAAGCCATTATAAATAGTAATATGACTACCATCAGCAACCAACCTGAAGAATGCCGGGACATGACCGATATACGCCGGGAAATTGATGCTATAGACAGGCTAGTGATTGCATTGATAGGCCGACGGTTCAAATATGTACAAGCAGCCGCCAAGTTCAAAAGAAATCCCACCGATGTGGCCTCTCCCGAGCGATTTAAAGCCATGCTTGCCGAAAGAAGATCATGGGCGCAAGCCGAGGGCCTTTGTCCCGATGCCATAGAAAAAATGTATGCCGACCTGGTAAACCATTTTATAACCGAGGAACTAAAAACCTGGAAGGCCCATCATCAATAATTTGTAGAAGCCCCATAAAAAAGGTCTGTCACCTTGAGCTTGTCGAACGGTAGTGCGCAGAGGCCTGCTCACCATGCTTCGATGGGGCTTCATGACACCCATTTTATATTTCCTCCTTTAACGTTCTGCAAATTTAATCTCTCGTCATAATCTATATGACGCACAAAGGCCCTTAAAACTTCAACAATGAATTATTAGGCAGCAGGTATTGCCCGCTCAGCATCGGATTTACGTTTCAATATCAGCGCCGCTATTACAGCTATAACCAAACCTACAGGTAAAATTTCCATATAAGTAAGGAGAATTACCCCCAACGGATTTTTATACATGGAGACATAGCCTGCCATTTGCTCTTTTTGCCGGGCGATATCGGCTTGACTGGCCCCGTTAGCTTTTGCTTTGGCGATAACATGTGAAACATATTTATCCATAAAATCGGGCATAAAACAATAATACGCAATCAACCATGTGAGCACATATATGGTTGAGCCTATCAGCACAATATAAAGTCCCATTTTAAAAGCCTTCCCAAAGGAGATAGTGCCATTATTATACTTATCCCTGAAATTTTTTACTGCGACAAAAATAAAGGAAAAGGCTACGATCATGGACGCGTAGCCCATCCACATGCTGCCTTCAAAGTTTGGATTGTTGTAGTGCCCAACAACGGCAACCATCATCCATCCTGCTGTGATGATTCCCGCGATTGCTCCAAAAACAAGTACATTTTTTTTCATGATGTTTATTTTAATGATCTACAGGACAAAATTGCACGATCAGAATATTTTTGCGGTCATACTTTTGGGTGATTTTGCTGAACAGAACATCATTTCATACCAAAGCATGAGAGCGTTAAGGTATAATGCACAATCTCTTAGCCATTTCAATAGCCTGTGTGCGGCGTTTTACATCCATTTTATCAAACAGGTTTGATGAATGCGTTTTAATAGTGTTTAGTGATACAAACAAACGTGCAGATATTTCCTGGTTACTTAGCCCCTCGGCCATCAACTCCAGAACCTCCAATTCACGACGGCTAAGGTTAAGGCGTTCCAGTTCGCGCTGGTCAGGAGAAAAACCAGATCTGTCATGATTAATATAAACCTGTTTTTCAACAACTACGGTTTGTACCTTAGGTTTGGTCAGTTTTAGGGCAAGCCAGATACCCAGCAAGGTAAACAATACGGCTATGGTACCTATATAAACTTCATAAGCGTTATTGATAATAATAAAATGAAATTCGAGCCATTTTAATAAAAACAGCAACACAGCCAACGCTACACCATATAGTATAGTACGTTTGTTTTTGATGAATAACTTGAAGGTCATGGTAGTGTCGGTTAGCTGATTTTCATCTTAAAAATAAGGTATTTTAAACAGAAATTAAACATCTCATTATAGGTATAAAACAAAAAGAGACACATATGATGCGTCTCTACATATAACCCAATGGTATAAGGAATTTAATCCCCCCAAAACATTTCTTCTTTAGGTTCATCGGCAGTAAATACTTCTACTTTGATGATCTTGCCGTTCTCTACCGTATACACATCAATATTATCTACATCCAAAATGCCCCCAGCAGGCTGAGCAGCGTTCCAGTGCAGCAAACAGGCTACTTTGTTACCGCTAACGCAAATAGATTTGATATCGGTAAGCTTCAGAGTATTGGATGATAGCTCAAACATTTTGCCAACCATCTGAAACACCTCATTACTGGAATGTTTGATACCTGAAATGCGACTATTACCTGGCTGGCTCCATTCTACATCGGGATGTAATAGGGCGTTTAATTGTTCAATATCTGCTACTTGTACGGCGTTTAAAAATTCGGTTACTACTTGTTGCGCTTGGTTTTTCATGTTATTTGTTGTTGTTGGATGAATGGAATGGATTAATTGTGCCTGGCTGTATCCCGTGGCGGCTAGCAGGCATAGCACACCGGTAAGTTTGATGGATAAATGCTTTGTTTTGAATAGTGACATCGTGTTTTCCTTTCTTTTTGATAAACCAAAGGTCGCCCGTAAATCCCACTCATAACTTACCATTACACGACATCCGCTTACCACATTGCGCCATTTTTTGGCAAAATCATTTGCTACAGGTACATTAGTACAGCAATCAAAAAATCATGGAAGATCAACTTAAAAAACTAACCATAAGTTTACTAGCCTACGCTGTACAGCGCGACCTGTCGCCCGAAATGCTGTGCCGTTTATCAAACATCCCCGTAGCCCAGCTGCAAACTGACAAACAGCCGCTTACCCCCAAACAAGTGGGCGATCTGTGGCTCAATGCTATTCATTTAAGTAAGGATACCTTGTTTGGTCTGCACTTTGGGGAGTCGTTGCAATTATCGGCGCTAGGCATTGTTGGCGAGATCATTAAGAGCAGTGAAACTGTTGGCAGCGCTTTAACTATTGCCGCGTCTTTAACTCATTTAATAACTACAGCCTTTACTTTAGAAGTAAGGCAAAGTGACGATTCCTTTTCGGTAGAGTTTGTTCCAACAACGCCTGATTGGCAAAATTCTACCACATCCGTACAAACACTTGACCTGCTCATGGTTTTTGTGGTGCATGAACTGGATGGGTTGATGATGAAGAAGATAAGTCCGCGGGCTGTTAGCTACGGCAGGTCAATTGATAACATAGCCGAATATGAACGTGTGATGCGTTGTAAACCCATGATGAATACCACTACCAACACCATCACCTTGGACAAAAAATATTGGAATGAGCAAATCATTACCGCCAATTACGAACTGCAGCATATCCTGCTGCAAAAGGTAAGTCCATTAAAAGATACGCTGGCCGAAAAGCAAATGCTAAAAACTCGCATCCATAATTATTTGCTGGCCAACTCTTACCTGGGTATCGTATCACTGGAGGATATCGCAGCCAACTTTAATATCAGCGCGCGGACTTTGCAGCGGAAGCTTAAAGAAGAAGGTATTAACTTTCAACAGGTAGCCGATGAGGTTCGCAAATCATTAGCCATTAATTATTTAAAGGCGGGCTCCTATCCGGTTAAAGAAATATCCTACATGCTCGGGTATAATGAGCTAAGCGCCTTCACCCGTACCTTTAAACGGTGGACAGGAATTACCCCGGCCATTTATCAGAAGAATTATAATTGATGGCTTATTCCTTTTTGTAATCCTTGTGCACAATTAAAAAGCTGGCCCGCTCTTCTTTGTGGAATGGGATATTCCAGTTGCCCTGGTAGGTTATTTTAGTAGGTAGCAGCTCGCCACCAAAATTATTGAGTTCGATGTTCATCTGCACATTAAAATCAACAAACATATTGCTGAATTTCATATCAATATAGCGGCCCAGAATCTGGAAGGTACGCTCATCAAATATGGTGGTCATTTCTTTAATCATGGTATCACCGTCTGATGTGCTGGGCTTGCACCGCACCCTGAAACGATAAACCGGGATAGTATCCAGGTACTTGCCACGCGCAAATTCATAGTAATAATAGCCGCGCATATCGCCCGCGAATATTTCGGTTTTGCTGCTGATGAAAGGAATACCTTTTACCCTGCGTCCAGGCGTGAAGATGAGCGTCTTCAACTTGTCTTTATAGGATTCATTTTTACCTCCTGAACCAGGTAGGGCATCACCCTTGGTAAAGTCGGAATTGTAAGCGTTCATGAAAATATAGTCAAACATCTCCACGGTATATAGCTGGTACTTACCGTTCTTTTTAAACATGTTGCCGCTATCGGTTTTGGCTACATATTCCATTCGGTGCTTGCCAGCTGCATTGCTGTGGATGATCTTGCGGTAGATTTTACCATCAACCTTATTCTTTTTATCGTAGGTAAAAATGCGGTTCTCGGCAGTAAACCCGTAGCGTTTCATGTTTTGAAAGGCCTTGTAAAAGCTGGTATCGGCCAGTACAGCATCAATAAAATCCTGCGCGTTTAACTTGTGTGATTTGATATCAACCAACGAATCAATCACAATGGTACGTATAGTATCCGGATTAAAACGCTTGATCTGCTGCGCGAAAGATGCAGACACTATGGTACAGAAAAATAATAATAGCAGAAGTTTTTTCATAGGTATTTTGGTCGATGGTCAATAGTCCATAGACCATGGTATCTCTCGATTAATTTGGATTCTTAAACAGAACCATGGTCCATGGACTATGGTCTATTAGCCCTCCTCTAATTCCCCAGTTGTTTAATAGCCAGATAAGCCATCAAACCGGTACTGATCTTAAACGCGTCCTCTTCCACATCAAAGGTTGGTGTATGTACCGACGAGGTAATACCCCTGCTTTCGTTACGGGTACCCAAGCGATAGAAACAGCTATCGGCCACTTGCGAGTAGTAAGCGAAATCTTCGGCGGCCATCCAGATGTCCAGGTCCAGCACATTTTCTTTACCAAGGTAATCTTCGGCATGCCCACGGGTTGCGGCGGTTAGCACTTCTTCGTTGATCAGGAAAGGGTAACCGCGCATAATATTAAAATCACAGCTGCCGCCCATACTTTCGGCAATACCTTCGGCCATTTTTTTCATGCGTTTGTGGGCTTCTCCGCGCCATTGTTCGTCCATGGTGCGGAAGGTACCTTCCAAATAAACCTCGTTCGGGATCACATTGGTGGCTCCATTGGCAATCACCTTACCAAATGATAATACCGAAGGACTTTTTGGATCGGCAAAACGACTTACTACCTGTTGTAACGCGGTTAATATATGAGCGGTAATAATTACCGGATCGATGTTTTGTTGTGGTTGTGCACCGTGGCCACCTTTACCCTTCACGGTAACATAAAGTTCATCGGTTGAAGCCATGTATTTACCTGCCCTGAAACCTACCTTACCGGCGTCAATCAGCGGCATTACATGTTGCCCCAATACAGCCTGTGGTTTAGGGTTTTCCAACACCCCTTCTTTGATCATGAGGCTGGCTCCCCCAGGTAGCTTCTCTTCGGCGGGTTGAAATATCAGCTTTACTGTACCCGCGAACTGACTTTTGAGCTCGGTTAATATACGGGCTGTGCCTAATAATGATGAGGTATGCGCATCATGACCGCAAGCGTGCATGACGCCAACGTTCTGCGATTTGTAGGGTACATCATTAGCTTCAATGATAGGCAGCGCGTCCATATCAGCACGAAGAGCTACTACCTTATCAGATGGTAAATCGCCTTTGATTAAAGCTACCAGGCCTGTATCGGCCATTTTTTCGTAAGTTAAACCCAGCTCGTCTAACTTGCCGGCTACAAAAGCTGATGTTTTTTGTTCGTGAAACGATAGCTCAGGATTGGTATGCAAATGGCGGCGATTAGCCACCACATCGTTAAATATTTTGTGGGATAATTCCTGTATTTGTTCTTTAATCATTGGTATCCGTTTTGGGTAGATTTATTTTTTCTGAGATGATGAACAGGCTCGGGAAGGAAGCCCGTAGGTCCTGCATTAGCTTCTGAGCTTCCAGGCGGGTCCGGAAATCGCCGGCACGCACTTTAAAATTGGGTTCGTTATAAATGATGTAAGTGCGCAGCTCCGGGTATTCGCTTTGCAGCCTGGCCTGGGCATTGTACGCATCCTTGCGGTTTGATCCACTAAAGAACTGTACCCTATAACCATAAGATGAAAAGGCGACAGGAATACCGCTGGCGCTACTCATTTCATAACGTTTGGCTATCAGCGTATCTACAAGGGGGTCTCTAACCACCTCAACCTTGCCTCGTGCTTGCTGTGCAAAAATTGGGGTCGACACTATGATCAGCACAAAAAAAAAGCAGTATTTGATGAAGGCTGGTTTAGCTTGATGATCAAATACTGCTTTTTTCATTTGGTATAGCCCCCTCTAAATCTCCCCCGGAAGGGGAGACTTTTTGTTTTTATTTTGTTGTTTATAAGCCCTCCCTCCCGGAGAGGGTTGGGTGGGGCCGTTAATTCTGCCCTACGCCGTGGCAGTTTTTATATTTTTTACCGCTTCCGCAAGGACAAGGGTCATTACGGCCAATCTTGTTTTCAACCCTAACCGGGGTGGCTTTCTGCTGTTCGCGAAAATCATCCATCGGTATGCCATTGCTTTCGCTTACCAGCTCGGCTTTGGTGGTTTTCATTTTACGCAGATCAAGCTTGGGTTCCGGTCTGGCTTCTTTGATCTCATCTGGCTGTTGCTGAACCGGGATACCTCCTCTGAACAGGAAGCTCACGATCTCTTTATTCACATTGGCCAACATCCCTCTAAACAGTTCAAAAGCTTCAAACTTGTAAACCAGCAGTGGGTCCTTTTGCTCATAAACCGCGTTCTGTACAGATTGTTTTAACTCATCCATCTCGCGCAAATGCTCTTTCCAGGCATCATCAATCAGGTAAAGGGTTACGTTCTTTTCAAAAGATTTAAACACTTCTACCCCATGGTTCTCTACCGCTTTTTTCAATGGTACAGAAACCTGTATGCCGTGGATACCATCACTAAACGGAACCACAATATTCTCCACATACTGACCGCGGGTATCATATACATCTTTCAGTACCGGGAAAGCCTGTTGAGCTACCGCTTCTTGTTTGCGTTTGTAAAAGTCCATTACCGTATGGAATGTCCTGTCGGTAAGGGCTGTAATATTTTTCGCTGCAAACTCTTCAATATCCAGCTCAATATCAACCGAGAACAAACGGATCACTTCCAGCGTAAAGCCTTCGTAGTTGTTTGCTTCTTTATACTCGGTCACAATATCTTCAACCACATCAAATATGGTATTGCTCAAGTCAACATCTAAACGTTCGCCAAACAGGGCATTTTTACGTTTGGTATAGATCACCGTACGTTGTGAGTTCATCACATCATCATACTCCAGCAAACGTTTACGGATACCAAAGTTGTTTTCCTCTACCTTTTTCTGTGCACGTTCTATAGATTTAGATATCATGGAGTGCTGAATTACTTCACCCTCTTCAATACCCATACGTACCATCAGGTTAGAGATACGCTCTGATCCGAATAAACGCATCAGGTTATCCTCTAACGACACAAAGAACTGTGATGAACCTGGGTCACCCTGACGACCGGCACGACCACGCAACTGCCTGTCCACACGGCGCGACTCATGGCGCTCTGTACCTACAATGGCCAAACCACCCGCGTCTTTAACACCCGCACCCAGTTTAATATCCGTACCACGACCAGCCATGTTAGTGGCAATGGTCACTGTACTTGTTTTACCGGCTTCGGCCACAATATCGGCTTCTTTCTGGTGCATTTTGGCATTCAGTACGTTATGTTTAATACCGCGCAGTTTCAGCATACGGCTTAGTAACTCCGAAATTTCAACCGATGTAGTACCTACCAGTACTGGGCGACCGGCCTCTGTCAGCTTCACGATCTCATCGGCAACAGCATTATATTTTTCACGGATGGTACGGTACACCAAATCCTGCCTGTCTGCACGACTTGCCGGGGTATTGGTTGGTATCTCTACTACATCCAGTTTGTATATTTCCCAAAACTCACCCGCTTCTGTAACGGCAGTACCCGTCATACCGCAAAGTTTGTGGTACATACGGAAGTAGTTTTGCAGGGTGATGGTTGCAAATGTTTGTGTAGCATCCTCCACCTTTACGTTTTCTTTTGCTTCAATAGCCTGGTGTAAGCCATCAGAGTAACGGCGACCGTCTAATACACGACCGGTTTGCTCATCCACAATTTTCACCTTGCCTTCGTCCAGGATATACTCTGTATCTTTTTCAAACAGGGTATAAGCTTTCAATAACTGGTTAACCGAGTGGATACGCTCAGATTTGATAGAGAAATCGCGCATCAGCTCATCCTTGCGGGCAATTTTTTCTTCGGGAGCCAGGCTTGATTTTTCGATCTCGGCAATTTCGGTGCCTACATCAGGCATCACGAAGAAATGAGGATCTTCGCCAGATGAGGTGATCAGTTCGATACCTTTTTCGGCTAGTTCAACCTGGTTATTTTTTTCGTCGATCACAAAGAAAAGCTCCGAGTCAACCTTTGGCATATCTTTACCCTGATCCTGCATGTAGTGGTTTTCCACTTTCTGCAAAATTGTCCGGTTACCGCCTTCGCTCAAAAATTTAATCAAAGCCTTGCTTTTTGGCAAACCTCTAAAAGCGCGTAATAAAGCCAAACCACCACCATCAACATCGGTATTGCCTTCATTAATGGCCTTTTTAGCTTCGTTCAATACGCCGTTCACATAGGCTTTCTGCGCGTTAACCAAACGTTCAATGCGTGGTTTAAGCTCATAAAACTCGTGCTCATCGCCACGTGGAATTGGGCCAGATATAATTAAAGGTGTACGGGCATCATCAATTAATACTGAATCGACCTCATCCACCATTGCGTAATGTGATTTACGTTGTACCAGTTCTTCCGGGCTACGTGTCATATTGTCACGCAGGTAATCAAACCCAAATTCGTTGTTGGTACCAAAAGTAATATCTGATAAATAAGCCTGGCGACGCTCATCAGAATTTGGCTCATGTTTATCAATACAATCAACCGATAAGCCATGGAACTCATACAAGGGCCCCATCCACTCACTATCACGACGGGCCAGGTAATCATTCACCGTTACGATGTGCACACCCTGACCAGCCAGCGCATTCAAATACGCAGGCAGCGTGGCTACCAGCGTTTTACCTTCACCCGTGGCCATTTCTGATATTTTGCCCTGGTGCAGTACAATACCACCAATCAGCTGTACATCATAGTGTACCATATCCCAGGTAACCTCATTACCGGCGGCAAGCCAGGTATTGTGGTGTATAGCCTGATCGCCTTTGATGATCACATTATTTTTGCGTGCCGCCAGTTCACGATCAAACTGGGTGGCAGTAACTTCAATAGTTTTATTACCGGCAAAGCGGCGGGCAGTTTCTTTTACAACCGCAAATGCTTCGGGCAGTATATTTAACAATATATCTTCCAGCTCTTTATTGCGGTCTTTTTCCAGTTTGTCCAACTGGGTATAAAGCTCCACTTTTTCACTTACATCCATATCCAGCTCATTCTCAGTGCGATCTTTAATAGCTTGTATCTCGCTATCGATGCCCGAAAGGCCCTGGGCTATGGTTTCTTTAAAATCTATGGTTTTAGCTCTAAGCTCATCATTACTGATGTTGTCGAGTTTTGCAAATTCAGCCTTAATTTTTTCAACTATAGGCTGTATTGCTTTTACATCCCGTTCTGATTTGCTTCCAAAAAGCTTACTGATAAAATCTAACATATTATTTTGATATAATCGAACAAACTCAACAATTGCGCCAAGGCAACTGACTGAGTCATATTGACAGGTAAAGGTACAATTTTAGTTGAAAATAACGTGAAAGCGCCCTCTAAATCTCCCCCGGAAGGGGAGGCTTTTGAGAAATATCTTTAAGCCCTCCCTTCCGGGGAGGGTTGGGTGGGGCTCAACGCCAGCACATCTTCCTTATCTTTTGCCAACTGTACTTTAAGTTCATCAAGGGAGGCAAATTTGATATCACCGCGTACATAATGGAGGAACTCCATCCTGATAACCTGATTATAGATATCCTGGTCAAAATCAAAAATGTTTACCTCGATGTTCCTGGTAAGGCCATTTACCGTTGGTCGGCTGCCAATATAAGCCATACCTTTATACTGATTGCCCGCAACGGTTACTGTTACGGCAAAAATTCCATCGGCCGGAATAAGCTTGTATTTTTCTTCAACCACGATATTGGCTGTAGGATACCCTAATTGCCTGCCAATCTGGTCGCCGCGGATCACGGTACCGGTGATGAAGAAGGGATACCCCAGGAAGGAATTGGCCAGTTCTATTTCGCCATTTAATAACGCGTTACGGATACGGGTAGAGCTGATGGCAACCTCGTTGATATCCTGTTCGGGTATTTCAACTACATCAAAACCATAAACCGGACCAAGCCGCTGCAGATCTTCCAGGCCACCCTGACGGTCTTTCCCAAAGCGGTGATCATAACCGATCACAATTTTTTTGGTGCCTATTTTATTCACCAGCACATCGCGGATATAACTCTCGGCTGTCTGGTTCGAAAAATCTCTTGAAAAAGGGGTGATGATCAAATGGTCGACACCCAGTTCTTCCATCAACTCCGCTTTTTCGCTAATGGTGGTGATCAGTTTAAGGCTTTCATCCTCTGGATGAAGTATCATGCGCGGATGCGGGAAGAAGGTTAAGATGACGGTTTCGCCACCGATACTATCCGCTATTTCCTTTATTCCCGATATGATTTTACGGTGACCGATGTGTACTCCATCAAAGGTACCAATGGTTACCACCGCGTTTTTTACCGCTGTAAATTCGTCAATATGATTGTAAACCTTCATGATATGCGTAAAAACACAAAGTTAATTTTTTGACCGTTAACACTATAAAAGTCAATTATTTTGACGTTCGGATGTAATTGTTTGGTTTGTTTATATATCCTACAATACCCGCTTGTCATTTCGAACGAGGTACGAGGAGAAATCTTTTGCGCGGGACATATCAGTCGCAAAAGATTTCTCCCTCCGGTCGAAATGACAACGCTTTTTTATTGAATTCTACTATTTAAATACATAAAATTCAACCTATTCCCCACTTACCTGCTCATTCAAAAATATCCAATCAGGATTTGTTGTGGCGATCAAAGCCTCTTTCTTTTCTCTCCTCCACCTCTTTATTTCTTTTTCCACTTCAATGGCGTGTTCAATGTGAGTAAAATGCTCATAATAAACCAATAGATAACAATAGTATTTGCCTGTAAAAGACCGTTTTGTTCCTTTGTTTTCTGTATGTTGAATAAGCCTTACACGAATATCATTGGTAACGCCAACATACAGTACCGTTCTGTCTGGGTTAGTTGTGATATAAACGTAGTAGTTATGATTCCACATCTTTTAAATGTACAAATTCCGCACGATTGGGAACATGGCGTAAAAGATTTCTCCTCGCCCCTGCTCTCTTTGCCCCTGCCGCTCGCTCGAAATGACAAATCGGAGAAAAGAAGTGTCATTTCGAACGAGGTACGAGGAGAAATCTTTTGCGCGGGACATATCAGTCGCAAAAGATTTCTCCCTCCGGTCAAGAGATAGTTTCTCCCGCCGCTCGAAATGACATTGCTTTTCACTAAACTGCCTCCAAGAAGCTAACTACTCAACAGGCGCCCCACCACCGGTCTTTAACTCCCTGATCATAGTCACCAGCTCCATTACTTCCCAGGCATCCTCTACCCGGAAATTGCCGCTACGCGTACGCCTGAGTTTGGAAAGATAAGCCCCGTTGTTAAGCGTAGCCCCAAAATCATTTACCAACGACCGGATATAAGTTCCCTTGCTGCACACCACTCTGAAATCAACTTCGGGCAGTTCAATCCGTGTCAGCTCAAACTCGGTGATGGTTACATTACGCAGGCGCAGCTCCACCTCTTCGCCCCTGCGAGCTTTTTCGTACAGACGCTCGCCGTCAATTTTTATAGCCGAATGCGCCGGCGGATACTGTTGTATATCACCGGTAAACTGCCCGCAGTTATTACGCAGCTGCTCTTCGGTAAGTTGGCTCGTGTCGAATTTATTGTCAGGCTCCGTTTCCATATCGTAGGATGGCGTAGTGGCGCCCAATACCATGGTACCGGTATATTCTTTTTCTTCGGCCTGAAAAGTGTCGATCTGTTTGGTCATTTTTCCGGTGCAGATGATCAGCAGTCCGGTAGCCAGTGGGTCAAGCGTACCCGCATGCCCTACTTTGAGTTTAAGCGGCTTAAATGAATTGCGAATTTTACCAACCACATCAAAGCTTGTCCAATTGTAGGGTTTATTAACCAGCAGCAACTGTCCTTCGGCAAATTCCTGTATTTGAGTATATGTTTTTTTCAATGAATGCAATTAAAGCGGCAAAGGTAGGGAAATAGTATGGAATCAGAACTTGGGGATAAAATGGGGCATTGCAAATCCGTGGTATTTTTGTACCTTTAAGTTAACCGTTAACTAGATTCTCTTTGTTTGAAAATCATAATCAGCTCTGTTTATCAAGAGAGCAAAAGCGCAAAAAAAACAGACATAATTTCAAACATACAATTGAATATCAACCATATAAATCTTTTCAAACTCCAAAAAACCTGTCAAAAATTTGTTAAAAAGTGTTAAAACAGATGGTTTTGAATGAGTTTTCGAGCATTTTCGACCTGATTTCAGCCGAATTTCAAACAGAAAAGTGTTAAAATAAAGGTTTAAAAAGTTTTTTTTAAAACGGTGGCGGTTTGAATTTTATAAGTTTCCGTTTCTAAAACGTTATAAAATCTCCAAAGTATGACCGCTTAATATCAACCCGATAATAACAGCGCCTACAACAATACGGTACCAGCCAAATAGTCTAAACCCTTTACGTTCCAAAAAGGTAATAAATGATTTAATGGCCAGCATAGCCACAATAAAGGCAATAATATTACCAATGATCAAAAACTTAAGCTGATCACCAGTAAAAAGTGGTGTATGGGTTTTATGAAAGTCCCAAACCTCTTTTAAGGTTGCCCCCAACATAGTGGGTACAGCTAAAAAGAAAGAAAACTCAGCTGCCGCGGTACGGGTTAGCTTTTGGCTCATACCACCAACAATAGTTGCGGCAGATCGGGAAACCCCTGGAATAACAGCCAGACACTGAAAAATACCGATTTTTAAAGCAGTAGGATAGCTGATCTGCGCTTCTTCTTTAACAGTTGATTTATTAAACCACTTATCAACAAATAACAGCAAAACACCGCCAATTAGCAAGGAAAAAGCCACAATGAGGGGGCTCTCCAAAAATTGATCGATGTGCTTTTTAAACAGTACGCCCACAATAACTGCAGGTATAACACCTACAACAAGCTTGAAGTAAAAACCTATGGAACGGAAAAATCTTTTGAAATATAGAACAACCACCGACAGGATAGCCCCCAGTTGGATCACCACTTCAAATAGCTTTACAAAATCATCTTTACCAATACCCATGAAAGATGAGGCGATAACCATATGTCCGGTTGAAGATACTGGCAAAAACTCTGTCAGGCCTTCAATAATAGCCAGAACAATAACGTGGATGATATTCATTAGGGGTAGTTTGAGTTGGATTAGCTATTAATTGGTTGCCGGCTTTTTTAATATAGCGAAAAAGCCTAAGGCAAATCCAGCTAATACCACGATAGGTGCTATTACAATTTTGGTAGTACTGTAAATATCAGTTGTGCCTGCCATTAATACAAAGCCAAAAGCTACTACAGCTACGCTGATGATCAGCCATCTGTAATTACTTTTATCAAATATGAATTGTACTGGCTCGGTGCCTGTTGTTTTTGATGCCGGTTTAGCTGCCTGTGTTGTTTTTACAGTTGAAGCTGGTTTAGCTGGTTGTGCCATATTTTTTTAAATGACTGAATTAGTGATTTATTGAATTAGTAAATTTTCTAACCCCGAGGGTTTTGAATTTTGACTTTTTAATTTTGAATTACCTATACAGGTCGTATATTTTTAAACGTAAAAATTTATTGACCGCCAAAAAGGTGCTAAAGCCCGATATAAAGATACCCAGGCCTATTACGCCTAAAAACACGATGCCAAATTCCGTGTAATTTTGCAGGAAAACCAAATCAGGAATATTTCTGTAAGCAACGTATAGCGTACCTACCAGTAAAATAATAGCGATCAATCCGCCCAAAAGGCCATGCCATATGCCATACAACAAAAACGGTTTCCGGATAAAACTTTTGGTGGCCCCCACCAGCTGCATAGATTTGATCAGGAAGCGTTGCGAATAAATAGCCAAACGGATGGTATTATTGATTAGTGCTACCGACAATACCACAAATATACCGGCAAAAATCAAGATAATTAAGCTAATGGACGTTACGTTCTGGTTCATTTGGTCAACCAGCGATTGTTGATATTTAACCTCTTTGATCAGTGGGTTTTTCATCAACTCGGTCTTGAATTTCTCAATGTCCTTGTTATTGGTATAATCTGCCTTCAAGTAAACATCTATCGATTGCGATAGTGGATTATAGCCCAAAAACTTCACAAAGTCTTCGCCCAAGTCTTTTTGCAGATTACGAGCGGCCAGTTCTTTACTTACATACTGGGTTTGTTTCACCATCACGTTGCCTTCCAGCTGTTTTTGCAACTGCAATACATCTGTTTCATGCGCGGCATCGTCAACAAAAATATTCAGTACTATGTTTTCTTTTACATAGCGTGAAATATTGTTGGCATATACCAAAAACAGGCCTAACAACCCTACCATTAACAATACCATAGCGATACCAAATACGGTTGATATGTATATCGTTTTTGTTTTTTTTGCTGACGCGCTTGCTTCAAATTCTTCCATGTTTCAGATTTGAGACATTAGATAATGAGATGTGAGACAAAGATGGCTTATTTTGAAGCTCATCCCATATCTCACATCTCATATCTCACATCTATATATTTGTGCAAAATTAACAAACCTGCTTTAAAGGTAAAAGTTTATTAGTTATAAATATGGTTTATTAAACAGTTATACCTATAGTTTTAACATTTATTAACGTCTGCCAATTACAAATTAAACAAAAACCTTGCTCCTGTTGTTCCATTTAGTATGACAAAGCCAGCAAATTCACATAATAAACCCTCGCCTGCTGATACGCCTACCAAAAGGCCAAATGACAATGGCGGCAAAAGCAAAGTGCGAAAAGAAGACAAACAATACCATGCCGATAAACCACATGGTGGCGACATCGCCAAAAAACATGAAAAAG
The DNA here is from genome assembly GCF_900155965.1 of Mucilaginibacter lappiensis. GTDB lineage: Bacteria > Bacteroidota > Bacteroidia > Sphingobacteriales > Sphingobacteriaceae > Mucilaginibacter > Mucilaginibacter lappiensis. Next base: position 119,120 of record NZ_FTMG01000012.1, on the reverse strand, counting down.
AAGAGCAACCCGTTGAACCAATAAAGACAGCGCCGAAGGAGTGATCGGTGGCCTGGTTCGGGGAGCGGGGCTCGGGTATCAACAATTAAAACACCCGCAACAGGTAACCGGCAACACGCAACCGATCATCATCTCGCTATCCCTGCCGAATTAAACTGTAGGTCATATAGTTTACGGTAATGACCATTCTCAATTTTGAGGAGTTCCTGGTGGGTTCCGCTTTCCATGATTTCGCCATGGTCAAGCACAATAATGCGGTCGGCGTTTTGTATCGTGGAGAGACGGTGAGCTATCACGATAGCCGTCCGCCCCTGCATCAGTTTATTGATGGCATTCTGAATCAACATTTCGGTTTCGGTATCAACAGATGAGGTGGCTTCGTCTAAAACCAAAATAGCCGGGTTATACACCAGTGCCCTAATAAATGATATCAGTTGAGATTGCCCTGCCGAAAGTGTAGAACCTCTTTCCATGACATTATAATCATACCCACCTGGCAGGCGTTCTATAAATTCATGCGCACCAACATCTTTCGCCGCCGCTATGATCTGCTCGCGGGTGATGGATTGATTATTCAGACTGATATTATTGGCAATGGTATCGGTAAATAAAAACACATCCTGTATCACGGTAGCAATCTGCGAGCGTAAAAACTCCACCTGGTAATCGCGAAGATCGTGCCCGTCAACCTTTACGTTGCCTGCTCCTATCTCGTAAAAACGGTTCAGGATATTAATGGTTGATGATTTACCCGCACCAGTGGCACCTACCAGCGCCAGCGTTTCGCCTGGTTTAATGTGAAAGTTGATGTCTTTTAAAACCCAGTTCTCATCGTTATAGGCAAACCATACTTTGCTGAATTCAATGTCGCCATGCAGCCTGCCGGTATTAATCTGGCCGGTATCTATCGCAACCTCATCGGTATCCAGAACTTTAAATATCCTGTCGGCACCTACCATGCCCATTTGCAGGGTATTAAATTTATCGGCCAATTGACGTATTGGCCTGAACAACATATTGAGCAATACAATAAAACTGGTAATAACACCCGGTGTAATACCACCCGACCTTGCTGAAATAGCAGCCAGCTGACTATCAGACAACATTCTTTTACAACCATACCATACCAACAGCCCCATACAAACGGCAAACAGCACTTCAACTACCGGAAAAAATATAGAATAATACCAGTTAGAGCGGATGTTGGCATCGCGATATTTCAAGTTAACCTCTTTAAACTTCCGCATCTCCTGATCTTCGCGGGCAAATAGTTGAATAATACTGATACCCGAAATATGTTCGGCCAGGAAAGTATTCAACCGGGCTACCTGCGTACGAACTTCCTGAAAAGACGATTTAATAGCCTCCTTAAAAACATAGGTGGAGGCAAACAGGAACGGCATTGGAATCAGTGTAATGAGCGCCAGCTTCCAGTCTTCATATAACATAAAACCGATCACCGCGAATACCAGCAGCATATCACCCATGATAGAGATTAAACCTTCCGAAAAAATATCGGCGATGGTTTCCAGGTCTGATACCGTACGGGTAATAAGCATACCAATGGGTGTACGATCAAAATATTTAAGGCGGAGGCTGGTAATGTGATTAAAAATATCAATCCGCAGATCGCGGATAACAGATTGCCCCAGGGCATTGGTTAAATAGGTTTGATAATACTGGGCAATCGTAAGCACAATAAGTTGCGTTATCATTAGCACAACCATAAAAACCAACCCATCGTAATTATCATTCAGGATATCGTTATCTAACGTGTGTTGTATCAGGATAGGTTGTAACAATGCACCAGCCGCAAGGAAAACAGTTAAAAATGCCGAAATTACAAATGTGCTGTTATACGGTTTTACATAGTGCATCACCCGTTTTAACAATTTCCAATCAAGTGCTTTTCCGGTTACATCTGACATATTTTTTATTTCGGATTTCGAATGTTCGATTTCGGATTTATAAAATTATACATTTCCCAATAGCTTTTAGATCAAATTCCGAAATCGAACATTCGAAATCCGAAATTATATATTACAAATACGGATACTTCACTTCTGTTAAATATAAACCACAGGCGGGGACGCTAGTACCGGCGTTTGAGCGATTTTTACTTTCAATAATGGCACGCACCGCCCCAGATTCTATTTCATGCTTGCCTACCATCATCAGCGTACCCACTATGGCTCTAACCATATTGCGCAAAAACCTGTCGGCCGAAATATGGAAAACAATACCCTGATCTGTTTTTATCCATTCGGCCCGCGTTATTTTACAGTTATTGGTTTTAACCTGTGTGTTTGATTTACTGAAACAGCTAAAATCAGTATACTCCATAATAATAGCTGCCGCCTGATTCATCAACATGATATTGGGCACGTCACGCACCATCCACGAATAACCATGCAAAAACGGATCTTTATGAAAATGGATATGGTATTGATAAGAACGCCGAGTTGCATCAAAACGTGCATGCGCATCTTCATGAACCTGGATGATGTTTTTTATGGCGATATCAGGAGGAAGAAGAGAATTGAGGCCGCGTACTTTTAGTCCATAGTCAATAGTCGATAGTCCATGGTCTGTGGATTTGCTTTCTTCTGCTTGCTGACTATCGTCCATGGCCAATGGGTTATTTACCTCAAGATCAAAATGCGCAAAAAACTCGCGGGCATGAACACCCGTATCTGTACGGCCGCAACCTATGGTTTCAATGGGTTGGCGCAAAATGGTAGCCAGCGCCTTATTTAATAACTCCTGTACGCTCACAGCATTTTGCTGTATCTGCCAACCGTGGTATTTGGTACCATCATAAGCCAGTTCAATAAAATAACGTTGTTTAGCGGTCACACGGCAAAGTTAATAATATGCCGGGTAAGGGTATTCATTATTTGGTCAAAGTAAAAATATATAGATAAAAGGCAAAGCAGACAGACGAACGAAAAAAATCGGAAAGCAGGCTTTCTAAGTATTGCATATCTGTATTTTTTCATATTTTTATTGTATTATATAGTTTTCTATTTATTTAATCTTTAAGCATTATTCCAATGAAAAAATTTAGAGGTCTTTTATGTTTGTCGTTATTGACTATGGTATTACTGTTTAGTTCATTTTCATCAAAGACACAACAAAATGTTGCTGTCCCTTTGATAAGAAACTATGCATGGTACACTCCTTCGGGGCAATTCGTTGCCTGGAGCACTTTAATAAATACAGAAGTGGTTACCGGAGGTGACCTCAACCCCACTAATGGAACATTGATTTCGGAGGGCTATACCGATGGTGGCCCGGGAGAGTCACCGGTCGGGGCGGTCGTTTATAAAATATACTCACACCCATAATAAAAATGCCCCAACAATGGGGCGTTTTTATTTCCTCCTGTTTACCAGCCCGGATTAAAATACGCGAGCATGGTCATCAGAAGTCGAAACTTTCAGACAATGGGATAATTTCATCTACGAACCGGGCTCGCTGATATATTCTTTATAAATAGATTCAAACATGATCTTATCTTCCAAAGCCTGGTTAAATGGTTTATCCAAAAAGGTATTGCTATAGCCTATAGCTTTGGCAAGATTTTTTAACACTTTAAAATAAGTTACTTCAATACCTTCTATCAGTTGCAGGTAAAAAATAATAAAAACATCGCGTTCCATAGGTGTTTTACCTGCTTTAATGGCTGAGATATAAGCCTCAAGCGTCATGGCTTTCATACCCAAAACACTAATTTTTGACTGATCTTCATTAATGGAATTAAATATACTGTCCAGATGCTGTAATTGATCCCGAGCATCATCGCAACATTCCTTTATCGCGTTCTTTAAAAAATGCAAGGTAGCCAGGTTTTCAATTTCGTCAAAAAACTGTATCAAATGTTGCTTGCCGCAATAAATACTGTTCAGGTGCTCCAGAAATATCTTTTTCAAATGAGCGTCATCAAATTTTACATCCTGGGGAGATAGGTTGTTAACGGGGGACTTGGTCATCACAACTAATTGATTAGAATATTTTATAAATATACCGTATTATATTGTCATAAAAAGCAAACCAACTGCGTAATAAAAATGCCGCACGGCAACCATTAAAACAATTATATTTGCCCTTATAATTTTTCAATATCATGCTGCAACGTATTCAAAGCATTTACCTGTTGTTTGCCAGCCTTGTGCTGTTTGCTCTTTTCTTTTTCCCTTTGGCCCATAACGTTTATGTTTCCGGCAAACCAGTGACCATTATGGTTACCGGCATATTTCAGGATGTGAACGGCGCGCAGCAAAACACAGAGTCTTTTACAGCACTTACCGCCATAACCGCCATTGCGGCCCTGATACCCTTGGTAATTATTTTTTTATATAAAAATCGTAAACAGCAGATAGCCATTTGCTACAGCGCTATACTGGTATTAATTGGCTACAGCTTTTGGATGGCCCAAACAGTTAAAAAAGCAGTAGGTGGCATACAGCTTGATACGCATACCATGGGAATAGGACTGTTTCTTACATCGATAAGTATCGTATTATTGATACTGGCAGCTAAAAGTATACAGCGCGATGAAAAACTGGTAAAATCAGCCGACAGACTGAGATAGTTTTTTTGTTGGACTGTAGGATTTTAGGACTATAAGACTGAGGGACTTTGAAATTTTTAGGACCGGAGGATTAAGGTCAAAGTTTTTTGATAACAGATAAAAGGAGCAAAGGATAAGGACATAAAAATATTCATCCTTAATCTTTGCTCTTTTTTATTACCCCCTCTTGGTTCTTTACTCCACAAATCCTTACTCCTTGCTCTCGAAATCCAACAGTCCTAAAATCCCAAAGTCCAACAGTCCCCTAAGAATAATCGAAGCTTCCTTTTTTGAACGGTAGTTTAAAAAAGGCGGTTACCACATTTGCTATATGCTTTAGGCGATATCTCAGGTTCTTTTTAACTTTTGCCACACCGTGAACCTCCAGGTTCATAGGTGGGGTTTTGATGGTTCCGGTTTGTGACGAAGTAGGTTGTGGCGTTGGGCGTTTTTCCACAACTACTATCGAATCATAATAATGCACAGAATTTACCGAACGGGTGAAAGAACTCACCGGTAATGATTTTTCGACCGAATGATAAGCATTCAACTGATCAATAAAGTTTTTGGAATACTCAATAAAGCTGCCCCGCCTTTTGTGGCCTCCACCATATTTGAGCCAGTACGAAGTGTGTATATCTTCGCACAAGTAGACGCCATCGGGCTTAACGTGATCAAAAAGCTCTTCATATGATACAATTTGCTGCAGCATAGTGTGCCCACCATCGTCAATTAAAATATCAATTGGTGGAATTTCCTGCTTCACCTGTCTTAAAAACTTACGGTCTGTTTGGGAACCTATCAGTACTTTAATATTTTCCTCTTCAACCGCTTTACAGGCAGGGTTAATATCCATTCCGTAAATTTTTGCTTTATCGCCAAAATAGCTTTTCCACATTTGCAGACTGCCGCCGTGCAGGGTGCCTATTTCTAATATTACAATTTCTTTATCACGGTATTTACTAAAGTGACGCTCATAAACATCAAAATAATGAGCCCATTTATATATTACCCGCTTATCATTCTTATTAAAATATAACTCCAGATCGTTCATTTCAGCTTAATTAACGGCTTTAAACCTACATAAAAAAATTCGACTGCCAAATTGAAATTCAATTCACAGATCTACATATCACCCCATCCCACCATAACTCCCAAATTATCAAAAAGTTATGATATTTTTAAAAATCCACATTACTATTGTATATGAAATATATAATCCCTATCTTTGCGCCCGATTTGGCGATGTTGCCAAATTCGTTATTTTAATTCATGAACCCATTTATTCAACTGGGAATCCGTCATGATATTGTTAATGCCATCTCTGAGTTAGGGTTTGAAAACCCAACGCCAATCCAGGAACAGTCAATTCCGGTATTGTTAACAGGCAGCAACGATTTTGTCGGATTAGCCCAAACCGGGACCGGTAAGACTGCTGCCTTTGGCCTACCATTATTAGAGCTGTTGGATTTCGAAGAAAATCATCCACAGGCACTTGTTTTATGCCCAACACGTGAACTTTGTTTACAGATCACGAACGACATTAAAAATTACGCCAAGCATATGAACAACGTTCACGTTGTTGCTGTGTATGGTGGTGCAAGTATTTCTGATCAGCTACGCCAGATTAAACGCGGTGTACAGATCGTTGTGGCCACACCAGGCCGCATGCTTGATATCATCAACCGCAAGGCGATAGATTTTTCGCAGGTAAAATTCGTAGTATTGGATGAAGCTGATGAAATGCTCAACATGGGCTTTCAGGAAGACATTGACAGTATTTTATCTACCACGCCCGACGAGAAAAAAACCTGGCTGTTCTCAGCCACCATGCCTGCCGAAGTTAGGCGGATCGCCAAAAAATACATGGAGAATCCGTTTGAGCTTACTATGGGCACCAAAAACACTGGCAATGCCAACATTGAGCATGAGTACTATATAGTACGTGCCCGTGACAAGTATGCCGCGTTTAAACGTATTGTTGATTTTAACCCTGATATTTTTGGTATTGTTTTTTGCCGTACCAAGATTGAGACCCAGGATATTGCTGAAGCCCTGATCAAAGACGGTTATAATGCCGATTCTTTACATGGCGATTTGTCACAACAACAACGTGACAAGGTAATGAAACGCTACCGTGAGCGTAACCTGCAGCTATTAATAGCTACAGACGTTGCGGCCCGTGGTATCGACGTTAATGATGTTACCCACGTGATCAACTATTCGTTACCTGACGAAATCGAGAACTACACCCACCGTAGTGGCCGTACAGCCCGTGCAGGTAAAACCGGTATATCTATCGCTATCGTTAACGGTAAAGAATTAGGCAAAATACGTCAGATTGAGCGTGTTATAGGTAAAAAATTCATTAAAGCCGAGATCCCTACAGGTTTTGACGTTTGCGAAAAACAATTGTTCTCCATTGTACATAAAGTACATAACGTAACCGTTAACGAAGAGCAGATTGAACAATACCTGCCACGCATTATCGAGGAGTTTAAAGATATCAGCAAAGAAGATTTTATCAAACGTTTTGCTTCTATCGAATTTAACCGTTTTCTGGATTATTACAAAAATGCTCCTGACCTGAATGCAAGTGTTGAAGAAGGCCGCACCAGGGACAGGGACGATCGTCCGGAACGTGGTGCATCAAGCGGTCCATCAGCTTACACCCGTTTATTTATAAACTTAGGTTCTGTTGATGAATTTAACCGCGGCGATTTGCTGGGTTACATTTGCAACACAACCAAAATAAGCGGCCGTACCGTTGGTAAAATTGATGTAAAAGGCGTTTATTCATTTTTCGAAGTTCCACATGAGGATGTAGAAAAAGTAATGACTGCTTATAAAGAGATCGAATACAAAGGCCGTCCGGTTAGGATAGAAATATCCGGCGAAGGCACCAGTGATAATCGCAGCAGCGGCGGTGGATACCGTGGCGGTGGCGAACGCCGTGAAGGTGGATATCGTGGTGGCGAGCGTCGCGAAGGCGGTGGCGGTTACCGTGGTGGCGAACGTCGTGAAGGCGGTGGTCATCGTGGTAGCAGCGAAAGAAGCAGCTCTGGTGGTGGTTTCCGTGATTTCTCTGGCAAAAGCCGCGAAGATCGTCCGGAACGTCGCAGAAGATTCTAATTAGAAAGGGTCAAGAGATTAGAACCAAGAGTCAAGACAAAGGCCGCCAAAAAGGCTCATTTCTTGATTCTTGACTCTTACTTCTTGATTCTAATAAAAGATTTGTTTTTCATGTAGCTTCTCTGGTAAAGAAGCATTAGTTTTAGTTTAGTTTTGTTAACAAAGCCTTCAGTTGCATCCGCAACATGAAGGCTTTTGTTTTTAGCGGGAAAATTCAACCACGTCTGAGTCTGGGTAAAACAGGGTGAGCTTATGATCGTCCAGATTTTTGATCAGGAATTTGGTAAATGGCCTGCTACCTTGATAGGAAGTGAAGATGGTATCATTCGTTACAAAATAATCTTCAGTAACGGGTTTGCCATCATCCATCGTAAATCCTTTATCAGATATTTCAAGCTTGGTTTCACCATCTTTTGATTGCCATTTGCCTACCAGTTTTTTGTTAACCTGGTGCTCAGGAGCCCTGTTACAAGCAAAAACCAATAGCATCAATCCAATTGTCGGGATCAATAAAGCTTTATGTTTCATATTTAGTTTTTATGCCCCTGGCCCACGCTGCCGGGTTTTGTTATTTTTTCTCTACAGGTTTATCTTTCAATCTAGCTTTGCTAACATAAACATGTTTCCCTTTTTTATTTACATAAAAGTAGTGAGAGTTTTTGTCGATATAAATGGTTTGTCCGTGCGGACCCACTTTTTCAGCATACTTTTTATCAGCTACGGTTGCAGCACCTTTAGATGCAATTTCAGCTGTTTTATGACCAACGCTTGTGGCAACTTTGCCTGTTTTGTCGCCAACTTTTTTAAAAAAGCTAGTATCCTTCTTTGTTTTAGTTTGTGAAAAAGCCGGTGATATTACAAACGTACACACAGCAAGTAAGGCGATTTTGAATAAATTTTTCATAAGGAATTATAGTTAAGTTTATTACTAATATAACAAAATAATCAACTCAATTTTTCGGCCAAATTATTCATTTCCAATGCCGGAGGGCTTTTCCGATATAAAATGGCATAAACAGCATCGCAAATAGGCATATCAACATTGTATTGTTTATTCACCTCTTGTAGGCAATTTACTGCATAATACCCTTCGGCTATCATATTCATCTCCAGTTGGGCCGATTTTACCGTATACCCCTTACCTATCATATTACCAAAGGTGCGGTTGCGGCTAAACTGCGAATAAGCGGTCACCAACAGATCGCCCAGGTAAGCCGATTCCTTGATATCTCTATTGATGGGATGTACCGCATCAACAAAGCGTTCCAACTCCCGTATAGCATTTGATATGAGTACCGCCTGGAAATTATCACCATAACCCACCCCATGGCAAATACCGCTTGCAATGGCATATACATTTTTTAACACAGCACCATATTCGGTGCCATATATATCATCAGATACGATGGTTTTGATATAGCGGGTATTGATCATCCCGGCAAATTCGGCAGCCAGGTCTGTATCCCTTGATGCTATAGTGAGATAAGATAATTTTTCAAGCGCAACCTCTTCCGCGTGACAGGGGCCGCTGATTACCATAAAATCATCAAACGAGATTCCCATCTTCCGGTTTAAAAATTCACCAATGATCAGATTTTCATCAGGCACTATCCCTTTTATGGCTGATACTATTTTTTTACCGGCCAGGTCGGCAGGAGTTATACCTGTCAAGGCGTCTTTTAAAAATGCCGCCGGTACGTTAAGTAAAATAATATCAGCATGCTGTATGATCTCTTTTAGATTGACAGAGATATTTTGTTTTGGCAGTTTAATTTCAACCGAACTCAAATAATGCGGGTTATGCCCAAATTTATGCAGATGTTCAACCGCCTGCACATTCCTCATCCACCAAAAAATTTCCTTTTCTGTGGTATTATCAGCCAGCATTTTTATATTGGCTGTAGCCCAGCTCCCTCCGCCAACAACCGCGATCTTCTTTTTATTTGTATGCATTAAATAGTATTGCCAGGTTTTAATTGACAAAGCAAATTAATGAAAAATTGAGGTAAAAGGAGAAAGGTTTTTTGGAGCAAGGAATAAGGAGAAAGGACTTTTGGAGTAAAGATGGGTTTAAGTATAATTCCTGAACAGGCCGCCACTTTGTTACAAAAGTGGGTTTACATGGTTTACACTTTTCATGGTTAACATTAATTCATTTAATTGATAATCAATTAATTAAATTAATTTACTACAAAATAAGTGTAAACCCAGATTTTGTTAAGTTTAAGTCCACTCCATGTCATTTCGACGAGCAGCAACGGACAGCGTGGAGGCGTGAGGAGAAATCTTCTGCATAGTGCAGGGCTTCAATTGCAAATCGTAGAAGATATTTCGCTGCCGCTCAAGAGATAGTTTCTCTTCGTACCTCGTTCGATGACAACTTCAAGTCCAAGAGACTCCAATGGGACTGTAGCCGGCAGCTAGTTATTCCAAAATTACCTGCTCCAAAATCCTTGTTCCTTGCTCCTAAAATAGTAAGTTTGTTTATAAGCTATATCTATGGATCCATCAGCCAGAGCAATATTTAACCAGCATTTTACAGCAGAAAAATACGAGACTTTCTTAACGAGCCTCAATGATGGCTTGCCCAATCCCGTACCTTTCCGCGTAGCCGAAACACCGATTTTCCTGACCGATGACTTTCGCGATAAACTGGTGGCGGCAGGTAACAGCATCATCGATACTGTTTTGCAACCCGGATTTAAAGAACTTACCGAACGCTCCATTCCCAACAAATGGCGTTTGCCTAATGAAAATGACCACCCTCATTTCATTGCGCTTGATTTTGGTGTTTGTAAAGATGCGGATGGGCAGATAGTACCTAAGCTGATCGAATTACAGGGTTTCCCTTCCTTGTATGGTTTCCAGGTTCATTTGGGTAATACCTATCGTGAAGTTTTCAATATCGATACCAACAAAACCATCTACTCTAGCGGACTTAACGAACAATCATATCTTGAGCTGTTGAAAAAAACCATCCTCGGCCCCTATCAGCCCGACGAGGTGGTACTGATGGATTTAAACGCTCCCGAACAAAAAACCGCGGTTGATTTTTATATCACCCAGCGATACCTGCGCATCCCGGTTATCTCGTTAAGCGATCTGCAACAACAGGGTGATCAGCTTTTTTATGAGGTCAATGGCGAACAAAAACGCATCAGGCGTATTTATAACCGGCTGATATTTGATGAGATAGATGGTGATGATCATATTTTCAACCAGGTAGTTGACATTCGCCAGCCACTTGATGTGGAGTGGATAACACACCCAAACTGGTTTTACCGCATCAGTAAGTTTACTATGCCATACCTGCATGGCGATCATATCCCCAAAACACAATTTTTGCATGAATTAATTCAAATACCTGCCGACCTAGAGAATTATGTGCTCAAACCCCTATTCTCCTTCGCTGGCCAGGGAGTGATCATCGACGTTAAGCCGGATGACATCAAAAATATTACTGATCCTGAAAATTGGATATTACAGCAAAAAGTAAATTATGAACCTGTGATACAAGCGCCGGATGGCGGGGTAAAGGCAGAGATTAGATTATTGTACTTATGGCCCGATGGCAATACCAAGCCTACACTGGCCATCAGCCTGGCCAGGCTTAGCCGGGGCAAAATGATAGGTGTGCGTTATAATCAGGATTTTGACTGGGTGGGCGGAACAATTACTTTCATGTCGAAATAAATAGGAATATTTATTTCGACATGAAAATAACTACTAATAAATTACAACATAAACCTCAAACAAGGCTAAATATTATAACTTTAGCAACCATCACAATGATAATGACAGTTTGGCAAACCCTGATTCTCAATATAAGATACACATAACGAATTAGCCCCAGAGCCAAAACCAGAGCAACCTCCATCGGATCTTACAACAACGCTTTTATAAGCTACATGCTGTATATTACCAGCAGGATCAGGTGCAACAACCATAAAGTTACAAGTGGTCGTCCCATTACTACCATCTCCATTAGGAAAAGGCTGTAAGATACCTCCTAATATGTTTTTTAATTCATTCCTGGTAAGTATTCTACTTACCCCTAAATCAAATGTATTTACTTTCAATCTTTTCATAATTTATCATTCTGCTTTATGACAGTCCAATATATAATATTTATATTAATATAATATACAAAAAAATAGAAAAAATTGTGACTCAACATATTCAAACATAATTTTAGCTTTGGCAAGCTATTTGTTATTTGTTAAGTTTGTATTATGAATATTCAAACCATTATAGTAATTATTCTTTTTGCAGGTGCGGTTTTTTACATCAGCCGTATGCTGTATAAGAGCTTTACAGCAAAAAAGGGATGTGGTGGTAGTTGTAAATGCGGTGTTGATTTTTCTGGTGTAGAACCGGGTAAAACACATAAATAACGCAGTACCCATTCATTAAATCTTCATTTGTAACCCGTACTTTTAAATTTAGAAGTAAACTCACTTAATGTCTTCAAATAAGCAAGTTTTTCAGGCTGATTCACCAGGTAGATGGAATAAATTCAAGTGGCTCAGCCGCATACTTCTTGCAGTACTCATCATTGGGATCATAGCCGTAATAGTTACCATTAAATCAACTTATTACCCCGATCTGCCTAACCTGAACCCGGCTCCGAAAAAAATGTCGAAAGAAGAGCTCGACCAGTTAAAAAGATCAACCAAGTACAAAGCCTTCAAGATTCAAGAATCTGAAATTGAAAAAATGGAGCGAACCAAGCGTCTCCATCAACTTAAACATCCCAATAACAAAGATCGGATAAATGCCGCTTTCTATCATCCTTGGGAGCCGCAAGCCTATTATTCGTTACTGGATAATATAAACAAATTAGATATGATTGTGAGCGAAGGTTTTTCTATTGCTCCACATACTGATACTGTCATTACAAAAATCGATACAGGACTTATCAATCTTAATAAAAAATATAATAAGCCTATACTGCTAACTCTATCAAATTATGTTAATAAAGACAACTTAACTGGGGGATATGATAGCAAAGATGTAGAACGCATATTTAAAAGTAAAACTCTACGGGCAGGATTTATTAAAAGCATAGTAAACGCACTTTATAAATACAAGTTAAAAGGAATCAATGTTGACCTGGATGAAATAAAGGATCGTAATAGCAAAATTTACATTACCTTTCAAAAAGAATTATATGCGACATTAAGTGCCAAAAAGTTTTTGGTAACTCAAAATGTAATCCCTGGAGATGATGAATATGACATCCTGAGATTACAACATGTAAATGATTTTCTTTTCGTTATGGCCATCGATGAGCATAATGAATATAGCAATGCAGGAGACATTTCTAATCAACATTGGGTTGAACAAATACTTGATGATGTATGCAGTAAAATACCCAGTGAAAAAGTTATTTTAACTTTTGCTGGTGGAGCTTATGATTGGCCCGAAAAAAGCGTTGGTCGAGCAATAGGTTACCAACAGGCCATCAGTACCGCGCAGGAAAAACAAAGCAAGATCATTTTTGACCCCTTGTCTGCCAATCTGCATTTTAATTATGTTGATCAGGATAGTCTTGATCATACTATCTATTTTGCAGACGCCGCCACTAACTTTAATGTGATCCGTATGGCTGATGATTGGGCAACTGGTGGTGTTGCATTATGGCGTATGGGAACGGAAGATCCACGGTTATGGTCTTTCTTTCAAAAAAATCTCTCTATTGACTCATTACACAAAACGGGCGTTGACCTCAAGAAATTAACATCTGTAGGTTTAAATAGTCGTAAAAATGTGGAATATGACGGTGACGGTGAAGTACTTGACCTGATCACAACCCCAACTATAGGTGAGATCAATGTAAAACTGGATACCAACAATTTCACGATAACAAATCAACACTACATTAAACTGCCCACCAAATATGTAATACGGCGCTATGGTTATAAGCCTAAAAAAGTGGTTTTAACGTTTGATGATGGTCCCGATCCGGATTTTACCCCGCGTATTTTAGACATTCTTAAGAAGGAAAATGTACCGGCAGCCTTCTTCGTGGTAGGCTCCATGGCCGAAAAGAACATGCAACTGGTACGGCGTGAGTATGAAGAAGGTTATGAAATTGGTAACCATACGTTTTTCCACCCCGATATTTCGACGATTAGTCTTGACCGCGTTGTTTTGGAGCTTAACTCTACCCGCAAACTCATTGAATCCATAACCGGGCGAAGTACCATCCTGTTCAGGCCGCCATTTAATGCCGATGCCGAGCCGCAAACATTGGCCGAGGTTATCCCGGTTGCGGAAAGCCGCAGGCAAAGTTATATTACCATTGGTGAATCTATTGACCCCTGGGACTGGCAGCCTGGTGTAACAGCCGATAGTATTATTGCCCGCACCATCAGGCAAAGAAATGCCGGATCAATGATATTACTGCATGACGCAGGTGGCGACACCCGCGAAGAAACGGTAAAGGCATTGCCCGAAATTATCCACTACTTTAAATCGCATGGTTACCAATTCACTACCATTGCCGATGTATTGGGCAAAACCAAAGCCGATCTGATGCCGCCTATTCCAAACGACCCGCACACCGGGATCCTGGGACCGGTATATGATGTTGCCGTACACGGTTATTATTACATTAACTGGATATTGATCTATATATTTTTATCTGCTATTTTCCTGGCTATTGGTCGTATTGTTTTAATTGGCGTACTGGCGGTAAGGCAACATAGCGAAAATAAAAAGATGGTAAAGGCACGTGGCACCGATTTCCCTTTGCCACCGGTGAGCATCATAGTGCCTGCTTTTAACGAAGAGGTGAATGCTATTGCTACCATACAAAGTCTATTAAAAACAGAATACCCTTCCTTCGAGATCATTTTTGTAGATGACGGATCAAAGGATAAAACATTTGAAGTGGTTTCCGCGGCTTATGAAGGCAATCCGCTGGTCAAGATATTAACTAAACCAAACGGAGGCAAGGCATCAGCCCTGAACTTTGGTATTACCCACGCAAAAAATGATTATGTAATTTGTATTGACGCTGATACCCAGCTAAAAACAGATGCCATTTATCATTTAATGACCTATTTTACTGATGAAGAAATAGGCGCGGTAGCGGGTACGGTAAAAGTGGGTAACGAAACCAATATTATTACCCGCTGGCAATCTATCGAGTACATTACGGCTCAAAATATGGATCGCCGGGCATTTGATCTCATCAATAGTATTACCGTAGTACCGGGCGCTATTGGCGCGTTCCGGAAATCGGCTATATTTAAAGCTGGCGGCTTTACTTACGACACGCTTGCCGAGGACTGCGATTTGACCATGCGCATATTAAAGCAAGGCTATATTGTAAAAAATTGTGCCGATGCTATTGCCTACACCGAAGCGCCGGAAACTATTAATATGTTGCTCAAACAGCGTTTCCGCTGGAGCTTTGGGGTGATACAGAGTTTCTGGAAAAACCGGGATGCGCTGTTTAACAAAAAGTATAAGTTTTTCGGGATGGTGGGTATGCCTAACATTCTCATCTTCCAGATCATATTGCCATTATTTTCACCACTGGCAGATCTGATGATGATATTTGCCCTCTTTGGCGCCAAGCCCGAGAAAATGCTGATTTACTATGTAGCCTTTGTCCTGATTGATTTTATTGTGGGCATCATCGCCTTCCGCATGGAAAAAGAGGATTACAAAAAGCTCATTTACATTATCCCGCAGCGTTTTATGTGGCGCCAGTTGATGTATTATGTGTTGTTTAAATCTATCAGGAAAGCTTTAAAAGGTGAGCTTAGCGGCTGGGGTGTACTCAAACGTACGGGTAATGTTAATGTAGGGAAAGATCAAAACAAGAAAACGCAGCCAGTATACATTATTGCAATAGTGCTGGTGTTAGCTTTAATATCATTCCTATTATATAAACATTTTAGTTAAGATTTGATCGCGCTTACATGAAGTTACTAACTTGGGATGGGCGCGATCAAATTCTAATCAATCGCGCTCAATAAGGCAAACCGCATAAGCTACTACACCCTCCTCGCGGCCAATAAAGCCCATTTGCTCGTTAGTGGTTGCTTTAATGGATATATCCTCTTCGCTGATGGATGCGGCTTCGGCTATATAGGTTTTCATGGCCGGTATATGTGGGTTTATCTTGGGAGCTTCCAGGCACACCATCGCATCAATATTGCCAATACTAAAACCCTTTTCTTTGATCAGCACTACCACATGCTGTAACAGTACCAGGCTGCTGATCCCTTTCCAGCGGTTATCGGTATTAGAGAAATGAAAGCCAATGTCGCGTAAGTTGGCGGCGCCCAACAGAGCATCACAAATAGCGTGTAACAATACATCAGCATCTGAATGGCCATAAGCACCGGAATGGTGCTCTAACTTTACGCCGCCTAAAACAAAGGGATGCTGTTCTTTTAACTGGTGAACATCAAACCCAAAACCTACTTTTATCTTACCCATTATCTCCTGCCCACATTTGTTATACCACCGAAATTTGCTGATAGGGTAAAGCGCAGTGTATTAGCCAAAGGACTATTTTGCTGGCTGGCCGCCAGGTACGAAAAATCGAAATTAAAAATATTATACTTCATGCCTAAACCCAGGGTAAGGTAATGTCTGTCGCCCTTGTCCGGGTTTTCATAAAAATATCCGGCCCTAACCGCAAATTGATGGTTATACCAGTATTCCACACCCGGAGAGAAGCTGATTTCTTTCAATTCTTCACTAAAGCCGCCCGGAGCATCGCCAAATGACTGGAAGATACCTGCCGGTACAGATACATCGTCATCGTGCCCTTTGATAATGTTCCCGTTGGCATCACGTATGGGAGGTGTGGGTACTAATAATTTATTAATATCAAAAGTGGCGGTCAGCTCATTGGTTTCGTCAAGCTCCCAGGTATTGGCCACCCCCAATTTTAAATTCGTAGGTAAAAAGTATTTCGGCCCCACATCGCTATAGCTAATTTTTGTACCAATGTTGGAGATATGTGCACCAAGGGCAAAAAGGTTATTTTCACCATAAGGCTTCTTGTAAAATAGCGACACATCCGCAGCAACTGCATTACCTGGTTTGCTAACCTGTCCGGATCCCTGCGCAAAAGATATACTTGATATACTCGAACGTATATAACGCAGCGTTAATCCTAAAGAAAGATTTTCACCAAATTTACGGGCAAATGAACCATCTATCGAAAACTCATTGGGAGTATACGTACCCAGATCATTTGACTGATCGTCTGTTAATTGTACCGAGCCGTAATTAAAATAGCGCATAGAAGCCCCTATGGTATTACGATCATTTAATTTATGTGCATAGCTCAGGTACGAAAGGCTGATGTCGGGCACCAGGTGCCTTAACCATGGACTGTACGACAATGAAAGTGCATCATTACTCTCCAAAAATGCGAGTTTAGACGGATTCCAGAAATTCGCATTAACATCAGGCGAAATAGCCACGCCGGCATCGCCCATAGCACCCGAACGTGAATCGGGGGATATATTTAAAAAAGGAACCTGCACCGGTATCGCCTTGATATTGCTACCATCAGTACTTGTACCTACTGGCGTTTGTGCAATAGCCGAAATCGGCAGCAAAAAGAGCACGGAATAAACAAAATAGCGAAAGGTAGAAAACTTCATTGGGTGCAATTTAGCTTTAATAATTTAATTCATATACAGGTACGCCCAAAATTTACTCAGCATTTTTAAAGAACGATTGCAATAATTGCTCAATCAAAAAAAGCAAACCAGTGCAACTAATTTCAACAAATTTTCGTTCAAATGCCTGATAATAGTTTGAATTATTTTGAATAATGGTTTGTGCGAAGTAGCATTATATCCATTTTTTTCTAAATTTACCCTATAATATAACCGTAAAAATATGAAAATACTTTTTACTAAAACTGCTTTCGTGCTGTTGGCTGTAAGTGCCGTGGTAAGCAGCTGCAGTAAACAACACGAAACTTCGCAAAAAACCGGGATCGCTTATAACGACAAAACCAATGGTGGTTATGTGCGGTTCAGGCAAACCCATCCTTCACCGGGACCGGGTTTGGTACCCATTGAAGGCGGTACTTTTGTGATGGGTGGCAGCGCAGACCAGGATGTTGCTTATGACTATAATAACGTACGCCGCAGGGTAACCGTTCCATCATTTTATATGGATGAAACGGAGGTATCTAACCAGGACTGGCTTGATTACCTGCACTGGACGGCCATTACCTTTCCAAATGACCGGGAGTTATATTATGATGCTTTGCCCGATACCTTAGTATGGCGTAAACCATTATCATACAATGAACCCTATGTAGATAACTATCTGCGTCACCCTGCATTTCAGGACTATCCTGTGGTTGGTGTAACCTGGGATCAGGCGCAAGATTATTGCCAATGGCGTACGGATCGTACCAATGAAAATATTTTACGTGAAACCGGTAGAATGGTGGCATGGAAAGATTTGAATGGTGGCAAAAATGGCGGTGGTGCTGCTGGAACTACTACTGCCGCCGCTGGTGGAGGAAATGGTGCTGCGCAACCATTCAATACCGATATTTACCTTAACGGACAAATGAAGGGCCCTGGTGTTGATGGCAAAAAAATGATGCCCGATTTGAGCCCTAATGCGCAGGCAGGTACGGGTAAAGGTGGCAAACCTGTTAGGCCTGTACGCATGGAAGATGGTATACTGAAACAAGGTTACCGCCTGCCGTCAGAAGCCGAATGGGAATACGCGGCGCTGGCTTTAGCCGGAAACACTCAATTTGAAAATATTGACGACGGCAAAATGTACCCATGGAATGGCCTGGGCGTGCGCTCGGCCAAAAGCAAAACCCGTGGTTTGATATTAGCTAACTTTAAACGCGGTGCTGGTGATAATGCCGGTGTTGGCGGTTACCTGAATGATAAGGCTGATATTACCGCACCGGTACGTTCATATGCACCAAATGATTTTGGCTTGTATAATATGGCTGGTAACGTAAACGAATGGGTTGCGGATACCTATCGCCAAACTTCATTTGAAGAGTTTGACGACTTTAACCCCTTCCGTGGTAACGAATATTCCAATAAACGCATGGCCGATCCCTCAAAGGGATTGTATGCAAAGGACAAATATGGCCGCCCTATCAAGGATCCGGCTAAGGCAAACAGAAAATTAAAATACAGTGAGCTTTTGGCTCAGCAAGGGCAACGTGCCGATTCAACTAACGCAACAGCAGCTACTCCTGCAAATGCGGTTCCGGCAAATGGAAATGCAGCTAATGCTAATGCTCTGCTTGCTACTAAAAACTCCGGCAAAGCATTTAATCCCGATCTGAGAGGTGAAAAAGATACCGTTAACCTGGCCTTATACGGAAATACTACCCTTGTTAATAACCGTTCAAAAGTTTACAAAGGCGGTTCATGGAATGATATGGCCTATTGGTTAAATCCGGCTACACGCCGCTTTATGGATCAGGATGAATCTAGTGCCGAAGTTGGTTTCCGCTGCGCAATGACCCTGGTTGGTGCTCCCGAAATTTATCCTAATGGCAAACCCCATTATGGTGTTAAAAAAGCGAAAGCTTTCAAATCAAAATAATTAGTATATCTATTATTATAAACACAAAGCGGTCCGTTCATGAAGAACGGACCGCTTTGTGTTTATATGCCCTATGATAGAGTAAATACATTATTTGCGGAGGACTAATTTATTTACAGATCTGTCGAAACAGCCCTTTTTAGGGAATTAATTAAATGATGACGAGAACTAACAAGATGAGATAATAAAGTTTGCTCCTTACTATTATCCCGTATCAACATACAAAAGCCCGGTATACTACTGATACTGGGCTTTTGTATGTTGCAAGCTTAATTAATAGCCCGGATTTTGTACCAGTTTTGAATTAGCTTGTATCTCACGCAGTGGAATAGGAAATACCAGTTTAGGTGAGCTATATTGCAGTTTACCCACGGGTAGCCCCAATCTTTTGGCGTCATGTAAAAAGAACCCTCCTTCAAATGCCAGCTCATGTCGTCTTTCGGCTTTAATATCGGATAATGCAACGGTAGTTAAGTCATTAGCTCCTGCTCGTTCTCTTATTTTATTTATATCACTTAAAGGGGTCGCACCTAAAGCTTTACCGGTTTGCAAATTGCTTTCGGCACGTATCAGGTACATTTCGGCAAGGCGTACAACGTGCACATTTCCAAAAGTGTTATCAAACTTTTTGGTACGATAAAAGGAAACCGAGTTATCAGAATTTAACTTTGGCGTATAAAACTGTCCGCGGGTATCATTAGCATCAAACTCGGCAATAAAAGCCGGATCAATATGAATATCGCCCCGGCCAGAGTTACTTGCTGACGCATAAAATTCATTCATGCTGGTAATACCTTGTTGCTCCGTTACCTGGATAGCGAAAATATCCTCAGGAGTATTATCTACGTGCGATGCTTTGCCTGGAATAGGGAATTCATCGCTATACTTAGCATTTAAAGTAAAAGTTCCTGACGCTATTACTGTATTAGCTTCTGCTCCAGCATTAGTGTAATCACCTTGTTGAAGATATAGCCTGGCCAAAATAGCCGAGGCAGCACCGCTATTTGCATAAAAACTGTTAGTTGCCGGCAATTTAGCTTCGGCTGTTTTCAGATCATTGATAGCCTGTGTATATACTTCTTTTACAGTATTACGTGGTACAAATATGGAGTTATCAACACCTGTGGTCGGCGTTAAAACAATCGGCACAGCCAAATTGGTTGCCGGGTCGCCATCATTCCATGCACGCCCGTATAACCGTGCCAGATCAAAATATATTAGCCCCCGAATAAATTTAGCTTCGCCTTCCATTCTGTCACGTTGGCCTGCATCAGCCTTACTCAAATTGGCTACCACATTGTTGGCCAGATTTATAGCTTGATAAGCTTGCTGCCAGGTATCCAGAACAAAACTATTATCATTAGGAATTGCCTGGTTAGTTATTTGGGTTAAACCCTGATAAGTACCGTTAAATGTAAGAACCGTATCAGTAGCGGCCATTAAATCGGGTTGAACAAATATGCGGCCGCCATATACCCCTGTTTGGGCCATGCGGTTATATGCTCCTACTAATGTGCTTTGCACATCGTTTGAGGTAACAATCGCATTGGTTTGATCAATTTGTTCTTTTGGCTTGATATTTAGCGCTTTGTTACAGGCACTTAAACTTATGGCTGCAGCAAAAGCTGATATATATATGTAATTAATTTTTTTCATCTTCATCATGTTTAATATTATAAACCTACGTTAAAACCAAATGTAACTGTACGCGGCTGTGGTGCCGAGTAAAAATCAACCCCCAGGTTAATATTACCAGACTGATAATCGGTATTTACTTCCGGATCCCATCCTTTATATTTGGTAATTACAAATAAGTTATAAGCATTAACAAATACCTTAACCCTCTCCAACTTCACCTTACTTATAATGTCTTTTGGCAAGTTATAGGCCAATGTTACCGTTTTGCATCGTACATAGGTTCCACTTGATATGTACCTGCTTGATGGATTGGTGCCATTAGCATAAAATGTACGCGGCTCCGGTACATTGGTTATATCGCCCGGCTTGTTCCAGTAATTTAGCTGATCAACGGTTTGGTTATCATATCCATTCCCTGCCGCTGAACTCATATACTGACCAGCCTGGTTATATATCTTGTTCCCAAATACCCCTTGAAAAGTTACAGCAAGTTCAATACCGTTATAACCAAATATATTGGTTATACCACCTGTATATTTGGGTGTGGGGCTACCTAATACTACATTTTGCGCAGCATTGTAATCATTGGTTTTACCACGGTTAATATTACCATTAGCGTCTTTTGTATTTAAATAATATAAAGCATCGCCATTGGCCGGATCAACACCTGCATATTCATGGCCATAAAACACACCTATCGGTTGCCCTTCAATAACCCGGTTAAGGTCATCGCTTCCTAAAACCTGTCCTTTAATGTCTGTCACAATATTTTTATTATATGATGCATTAATGGAGGTTGTCCATTTAAACTTGCCAACTAAATTATCAGATGATATTTGGAGCTCAAAACCCTTGTTGTAAAGTTTACCTAGATTTTGTAGCTGGGTAGATGGTGTTGCCGGCGAAATATTAGCAATCCCTAATGTTCCGGGCAGGTTAACTTCTAATAACAGATCGCGGGTATTTTTTTTGTAATAATCAAAACTTCCGGTTAAGCGGTTATTAAAAAACCCAAAATCAACACCGGCATCTAACTGAGCCGTGGTTTCCCATTTAAGGTTTGGGTTTGCCACCTGGCTGAAGCGCTGACCTGCTGTTCCGTTATAATTAGCCGGCGAAAATAAGCCCAATGCCGAAAAATTCCCAATTTCGGCATTACCGGTTAAACCATAACTAAACCTTACCTTTAAATTGCTGATCAGCTTACTATTCTTTAAAAATTCCTCTTCAGACATTATCCAGCCAACTGAGCCGGAAGGAAAAAATCCATACCTGCTGTTTGAACCAAACCTTGAAGAGCCATCAGTTCTGGCGCTTCCCGAAATCAGGTATTTCCCTTTATAGGCATAGTTGGCCCTTAAAAAGTACGATAAAAAGGTATATCCTTCATCATAGGATGCACCCGTAGTTTTTACAGCCGCAGCCCCTAATTTTTTGTACGCATCTGACGGAAATTCCTGTCCTTGAATATCGTTACCAACTTTTCTTGAATTCTGGTAACTAGTACCCAACGTTAAGTCGAGAGAATGATCAGTACCAAAAAGTGTTTTATAACTAAAATAGTTGTTCGTATTATAATTTAAAACCTGGGTAGTTGTATTTTCCCCAAAACCATCATTGGTAGCAGTATTACGGAATGTTAAACGGCCAAAGTAACTATCCTCTGCCTGGTTCAATTGGTCAATTCCAAACTCCGATCTGAATGTTAAACCTTTAATAATTTCCCAGTTGGCGTACACATTACCTATGGTACGGTAAACTTTTGCCTGGTAATAGGCATTATTCGTACTTAATAAAGGATTGTAATATAAAGGATAATCATCAGCCTCGCCTGGCAAGCTACCACTTAGTAAACCAGATCTTGGATCAATTAGCGGGGTAATTGGCGATAAGGCTACCCCTTGTAACGGAGTACTAAAAAGATCATCATTTGCTATCCTGTTATTAATCGTATTGGCAAAACTCAGGTTAGTACCAATACTTAGGTTTTTATCAACCTTGGTATCGAGATTTACCCTGCCAGAGTATCTTTTAAAGCTATTTCCAAGAACTATACCTGTTTGATTCAGGTACTGGCCACCAATATAATAAGTAGTTTTATCATTACCACCCGATAAATTCAAGTCATATTGTTGTTGCGGAGCTTTCTGAAAAGCCTGCTCTTCCCAATTGGTATTAACTTTACCGGTTTTCCAATCATCGTTACCTGCCGAAAGCAAAGTAAGCTCATCATTCAAAGCTGATTGCTCACTTGCCAAAGCATCATTATAATCGCCACCGCCAATAGTATCTTGTTTGGCCGCTCCTATTGCTGCACGTTGTTGAAGGGCTACATATTGCTTTGAATTTAAAAACTGGCGGTGCCTTGATGGGGTACTGCTACCAAACTGTGCACTAAAATTAATTTTTGTTGCTCCTGCCTTACCCTTTTTAGTAGTAATAACAATTACGCCATTTGATGCCCGTGCACCGTATATAGCAGATGCTGATGCATCTTTCAATATCTGGACTGACTCGATGTCATTAAAGTTAATATCAGCTATAGGATTAGTTGCAGCATCTGTGCTTGATAAATTTTCGGTGGTTATCGGTATACCATCTAAGATATAAAGTGGCTGCGTGCCTGCCGATACTGAAGATGAACCCCGAACTCTGATATTGATACCCTGCCCCAGCTTTCCACCATCAGCCTGTATAACTACACCCGCAACTTTGCCCTGCATAGCCTGTTCCAATGAGGTAACCGGAGTTTCTTCGATCTGCTTGGAGCTGACGCTTGCAATAGAGCCTGTTACAGACGCTTTTGTTTGAGTACCGTATCCCACAACCACTACCTCAGAGAGTTGTTTTGAATCAGACTCAAGCTGTACAATTAAGGGTTTATTGCTAATGGACATTTCCATTGGCTTAAACCCAAGAAATTGAAATAGCAGCACCTTTGCGGTACCTGGAACCGTTAGGCTAAACGTACCATTTACACCAGTTTGGGTACCTGTTCCAGATAAACCCTTCACGGTTACACTTACCCCAGGTAAGGCTGAACCGTCTTTCTGATCTGTTACCTTACCTGTAATAACACGGCTTTGTGCTAAACCAAATGTAATACAAGAAAATAACAACAAAATCGTTAGTAAATTTTTCTTCATATAGTCAATATTAAGTTATGAAAAGTAAGCTAACAAAATTCAGACGCAAAAACAATAAAAATGCTATAAAAACGTTGATCTTGTTACAATTTGCGTTAAATAATGCCTAAAAAGTAAGTAAATTTATTAGAACCCTATCAGAATCTACCCTTTTCTACCTGATCCCAGCCTTTACTTTTATAATCTTTAAACATCAGCTGGCGATTTGATAATATTTTCCATTTTCATGGCTTCCACAGTGCTTAAGCCCAATTTATACAGCAATACATCAAATTGGTATTTGGCGATTACAGAATAAGTACGGGTATAAGGAATATTAAATAACAATGGTTGTTTTTAGGGAAACAACTTATTATAAAGATATCATTATTATTATCAATAACAATAATATAAAAATAACCGATCGGGCGTTTTACTGAGTAAATATATATTGAATAAGGTTTGCGCCCATTTTTAAGGCTTTCAGGCGAGCCTCTTGCGTATCGCCGGCATAAGTACCATAATCTTCCCATCCATTGCCTAAATCGCACTCATAGGTATAAAAGCACACCAGCCTGCCTTTGTAGATAAGCCCGAAACCTTGCGCCCGTTTTCCATCATGCTCATGAATTTTAGGCAAACCGTTTGGAAATGGATATTTTTGATGATAGATGGGATGGTTAACCGGCAATTCCACAAAATCAAGCTCGGGAAAAACCTTTTTCATTTGCGGACGGATAAATTTATCGAAGCCATAATTATCGTCGATATGCAGAAAACCACCTCCCGTTAAATACTTACGCAGATTGCGCGCTTCCTGATCGGTAAATATCACGTTGCCATGCCCGGTCATAAAGGTAAAGGGGTAATTAAACAAAGAAGCACTGCCAACTTCTACTACATCATCATCGGCCTCAAAATTGGTTTTTAGATTTTCGTTGCAAAATTTAATCAGGTTGGGCAATGCAGTCCGATCGCCGTACCAGTCGCCACCGCCATTATATTTAAGCCGCGCAATTTTATAAGCAGGATTATTAAAACTGCTCATGAATATGATGACAGCAAAAGCAAAACAAAAGATTTTAGCTGTTTTCATATACGGTTTAAAAAGTTCACCTCAAAACAGGCTTCAAGCGCTGCCGTTTCAGTACGCAGACGGCTTTCACCTAAAGTTATGGGTTTAAAACCGTTTTGCAAAGCGCTTTCAATTTCGGCAGGGGTAAAGTCACCCTCTGGACCTATCAATATCAGGTAGCGGCCATGCGGCAGTAACTCACCGCGCAGGTTAAGTTTATCGCCGGGTTCGCAGTGAGCTATAAACCTTTGGCCATCAAACGGGCGTGCCAAAAGCTCAGGTAATTTTACCGGTTCATTTAAAACGGGGTGATAGGCTTTGATAGATTGTTTTATAGCTGCTGTAATGATCTTGTTTAAACGATCAACTTTAGCCTCCTTGCGCTCAGACCGCTGACTGATGACCAATGATACCTCATCGATACCAATTTCGGTAGCTTTTTCCAGAAACCATTCTAGTCGCTCTATATTTTTGGTAGGCGCAACCGCTAAATGCAAATAATGGTTACGCTTGTTATAGCTTTCGGTAACCGAGGTAATTTGCAGTATGGTACGCTTGGGGTGTGCATCCTGTATCACCGCGGTATAAAAGCCACCCCGGCCATCAATGAGTTGTACCTCGCTGCCCACCTCCAATCGTAATACACGGATAGCATGTTTACTTTCTTCTTCACTAAGAAAATATTGCGGGTGTGCGGGTTCTATATCGGGAGTATAAAAAAGCTGCATATTTATTTTAGTATCAAGATTTTTGAGCTACATAAACAAGTGCAGTTGTCGTGATACTTGATACTAGCTACTTGATACCGTTTTAATACTAATGCAAATCTACCGCGTCCTCTTCGTTGATCAGCAATTCAAGTTTAACTGATTCAATGTTTTGGTCGGATTTGCGCAGTACAGTAATATTATATCCGTTTGACTCTTTTTGCTCACCCACGTCAGGTATCTTGCCAAATATGTCTCCCAGCCATCCGGATACGGTATCAAAATCACCATCCTCCGGAAGATCATGTGGCAAATGCTCATTTACATCATAGATAGGTGCAAGCGCATTTACGATAAATTCACGGTCGTTCACTTTTTCAACAATAGGTTTTTCCTCATCGTACTCATCCTGTATCTCGCCTACCAGTTCTTCTACAATATCCTCCAGCGTAACCATACCCGCAGTACCGCCAAATTCATCAAGCACAATAGCTATCTGAATGCGTTTCTGCTGCAGTTCGGCCATCAGATCATTGATCTTTTTGGTTTCGGGAATAAAATAGGGTTTGCGGATAATGTTTTTTAATACGATCTCCTCATTCCGGGCCAACAACGGTAAAATATCTTTGGCATGTACAATTCCAATGATTTTGTCGATCACATCATCATAAACAGGCATGCGGGAATACCCTTCGGTAATGATCATATCCAACAGCTCCTCTTTCGTCGAGCTTATATCGATACCAGATATTTTTGTACGGGGCACCATGATATTTTTAACCACACGCTCGTTAAAATCAAACACATTCTGAATAAGTTCGTGTTCGTTTGAGTCCAAAGCGCCCGATTCTTTACCTTGTTCAAGCAGATATTGTAATTCTTCGGAGCTGTGATGGGCTTCTCCACCTTCTAAGGTATTAATACCTAAAAGCCTCAAAATAAAATTAGCAAACCCGTTTAACAGCCATATCAAAGGTTTGAAAAACACAAAGAAAAACCTAAGCGGAAGAGAAACTGCCAGCACGGTACGTACCGATTTTTGAATAGCTATAGATTTGGGAGCGAGCTCACCAAACACAATATGCAATACAGTAATAAAAGTAAAGGCTAAAATATGGCTTGCAGTAATAAAGCCACCAGAGAGGGTTATCCCAATAGCTAAAAATCCTCTGATCACAATGTTGGTGGCAACCTCTTCGCCCACAACACCTAGCGCCAGTGATGCTATAGTAATACCTAACTGTGTTGCCGCCAGATACCCGTCGAGGTTATGCAGTATACCACGCGCAACCTTGGCCACCCCGCTTCCTGATTTGGCCTTTATTTCAATTTGTGAACCCCGCACCCTAACCATGGCAAACTCTGCGGCTACAAAAAAACCGTTGAGCAAAACCAGCAGCACGGTTGCAATTAAATAAAAAGTACTTATTTCGTAATGCGCGGGGTCCATGTATTAATTATTGCGTGACAGGAAATGTACTTTTATACAGATCCAAACTTTCTTGTATCACCTTATGGGCGTAACGAACACCAAGCAAATGCTCAATGGTTACGTTTTTACCTTCCAGCTTTTTGTAATCTTTGAAAAAACGAACGATCTCTGTCATGGCATGTGGAGGCAACTCATTCAGATCATTGATATAATTTACCGACATGTCGTTTTTAGCTACTGCTATGATCTTGTCATCCTGCTCACCGTTATCAACCATGTGCATTACACCTACAACTTTGGCCTCAATGATAGACATCGGGAAAACGTCAATAGAGCATAACACCAGAATGTCCAATGGATCCTTATCATCACAATAAGTTTGCGGGATAAAACCATAGTTTGCCGGATACATTACTGACGAAAATAAAACACGATCAAGTTTTAATAAACCTGAATCTTTATCAATTTCATATTTAGCTTTTGAACCTTTAGGGATCTCGATGATTGCATTAACAACTTCGGGGATATTTTCGCCAGGAGAAACCTGGTGCCAGGGGTGTTGTGTACTCATTTAGTATATTCTGTTTATATTATTTATTTTCTTTTGCTTCTAATACTTTCTTTCTTATATAAGCTACAATTAGGGGAATGGAAGTAGCTATGATCAATCCTAAAACAATGTATTGCAGATAATCTTTTAACTGTGGAAAGCGTTTCCCCAGAAAAAAACCACTTAGGGTAAACGCGCATACCCAGGTTACACTGCCTATAAAGTTAAATAAAGTAAACCTCTTTATATCAACCTTTACCACACCTGCAAATATAGGGGCAAATGTTCTAACTATAGGGAAAAATCTACCTAAAATCAATGCCATGCCACCGTACTTGTTATAAAAATCGCTGGCCAGGGTTACGTACCGTTTCTTAAAAAACAAGGAATCGTTTTTATTGAACAGTACCGGTCCCGTTCGGTAGCCGAACCAATAGCCAGCAAAATTGCCTAATACCCCGGCACCAATAAGTGATAAAACCAATGTGGATATAGTTACATCAACCTTGCCTGCCGAGCAAAGCAGGCCTGCCATAAAAAGCAGATAATCTCCTGGTAAAAAAAAACCAAAAAATAGGCCGGTTTCAGCAAACACAACAACAAGCAAGAGGTAAAAGCCCCCCCTGCTTATAATGGATTGAGCGTCCGTTAAATTTTGAAGGTATTCCCAAAAACTTTCCATTCACTATATCTGTAAAACTACAAATATTAAATCAATTTGCAGTTATTCAGTTATTGATTAAATGAACCTGGCAATAAAATCCGGGTAAACACCGATAAGGATAGTTACCAGCGCCGAGATGATAAATACTACTTTATAGTAGGCAGGTACCACCAGTTCTGTACGATCGGCCGTGCGGAAGTACATGGCAATAATAACTCTGAAATAGTAAAAAATACTAATAATGGCGTTTACTACTGCTATAATAACCAACCAAACATGATATTTGGCCAACGCTCCCGAGAACATGAAAAATTTACCCATAAAGCCCGCGGTAAGCGGTATACCAGCTAGTGAAAGCATGGCAATAGTTAATACAAATGCCAGGAATGGGTTACTTTTCGCTAAACCATTAAAGCTTTCAAAATTGTCGCTGCCGCTTTGTTGCTGTACCAGTATTAAACTGCCAAAAGCAATGATCGAAGCTATGGAGTATGCTGTTGCATAAATAAATACCGAATTAGCCGAGCCTGAACCTAAAGCTACGATGGCAAAAAGCAGGTAGCCGGCATGTGATATGCTCGAAAATGCCAACATGCGTTTAAAGCTTTGCTGATACAGCGCGGTGATATTACCAATAAACAAAGTAATAACAGTGATGACCAATAATACCGGCACCCAAAAATCAGACAATGGCGCAAAGCAGGCTGAAAACAGGCGTAGGAAAGCAGCAAAACCAGCTGTTTTAACTACGGTTGACATGAAAGCGGTGATCAGCGTTGGCGCACCTTCATACACGTCCGGTGTCCAGAAATGGAAAGGAGCTGCACCTACTTTAAAGCAAAGACCTACAATGATCAGCACTATACCGGTGTAAAACATAGGGTCGGCATGTGGGTGGGCTAAAACCCAGTCGCGGATCACTTCCAGGCTAAATGAACCTGTTGTACCATACAATAATGTGATACCAAACAATAGGAAACCTGTTGAAAAAGCCCCCATTAAAAAATATTTTAAAGCTGCTTCATTAGATGCGAAATCGCTTTTCTTGATACCAGCCAGTATGTATAAGCTTACGGACATAATCTCGATACCGATAAACAACATCACCAGGTTGTAGAACGATACCATTACAATGATACCTGCCAGTGAGAACAGAATAATAGCGTAGTACTCTGCCACGTGTTTACTGATCTTATCAAAATATCCTTTTGACAGCATCAGGATAAGTATAGTTGCAATAATGGTGATCCCCGAAAACGCGATTGCAAAATTATCAAACATCATCATACCGTGGTATATAGGCAAGGCAACATTATTCCATTGGGCAATGGCCAAGCCTAAAGCCACCAATAAACCAATAATAGTAACCGGTAATAATGATTTTGTAGCCTTATACAAGCCAAGGTACAAAAGCACTATAGGTAAAACAGATATGATGATTAAAGTATTCATTTTATGTGAAATTCTAAATCCTAAATTTTAAGCTCTAAATCCTAAGCTCTAAAATCGAACTTATTAGTTGTAATTATTTTTTTTAATTAGTATTCTTCAATTTTTCAAGTATCGCTCCAAAAATTTTCATCAATTCCGTTGCTTCCTGAATTAATGAATCTCTTTTTAGTGCCTGTGTTTCATTTAAGTCAATCAATTTGAGCCACAATATACTTTCTTTTGCTTCCTTCCGGCAAATCTTCACCCGGTGGGAAAAATCATTACGGCTAAAACTTTCATTAGCTTCAATAAAGTTCGCAGCTACCGAACCAGATGATCGAATAAGCTGTTTATAATATTCAACGTTATGTATATTTTTATCTATTGTTTTTAAAAATTCCTTACAGTTATTAGCAAAGTCAAATGTCCTATCTTCTAAATTATACTTTCTGACATTATTTTCTTTAGCATCCATCTCAAACCATAAAATTTAATCATCCCTATTTTAGAAATTACTTTTATTTAGAGTTTAGAAATTAGAGTTTAGAGTTTCCTTTAATATTGTTTAATCTTGATTGTTTGTATTAAATTATTAACCGCGGCCTCTGATATGTGCAGGATAGGATGCGGATAAATACCTATTGCGATGATCAGCATGCAAATAATACACAAGGTTAGCTTTTCAGATCCGCTGATGTCTGTAAAAGTGGCGGTTAATTCGTTGGTTTCGCCCTGCATTACATTTTTGTACATACGCAGCATGTATACCGCGCCAAAAATAATGGTTAAACCCGCAACTGCAGCCAGTGCGATATTGAAATAATGATATGCACTGTACTCAAACACACCGTTCAGCAGTAAAAATTCGCCCACAAAACCATTGGTCAAAGGTAAACCTACTGTTCCCAGCACTATAATTAAAAAAGCTATTGAAAACTTTGGCGCAACTTTGGCAATACCGCCAAGCTGGCTGATATCGCGGGTATTTAACCTCCGGCTAATGATATCCCAAATAAAGAACATACCTACCACATTGATACCATGGTTAAGCATCTGGATCATGGCACCCTGAACACCTACTTCTGTCCAGGCAAATATACCCGCAGCTATAAGGCCAACGTGTGCTATGGACGAATAAGCTACTAAGCGTTTACCATCTTTTTGATTAAAGGCAATCAGTGAAGCATATATGATACCGATTACTGCCAGTATCATAACCAGCGCCTGCCAATGTACAAAACCAAGCGGTGCATTCGGTATTAACCAACGGATAACACCATAAATACCCATCTTCAGCATAATACCTGATAACAGCATAGTACCCGCTGTTGGCGCTTCGGTATAAGTATCAGGTTGCCAGGTATGGAAAGGAAATAAAGGCATCTTGATGGCAAAGGCCAGGAAAAATGCCCAGAACACCAGCGACTGATGTTTGGCATCCAAACCAATGCGATAAAACTCATGAATATCATACGTTTTGCCTGGCGATTGCAGATACAGGTAAATGATACCCACCAGCATAAATAACGAACCGGCAAACGTGTATATAAAAAACTTAATAGTGATGCGGATCCGGTTTTCGCCACCCCACAGGGCACATATAAAATAGATAGGGATAAGCGCTGCTTCCCAGCCTACGTAGAATAAAAAGCCGTCTAATGCGGTAAATACTACCAGCAAACCGGCCTGCATAAACAATATCAATCCATAAAAAGCACCTTCGTTGTTATACTTGTGCTGATAGGTTGATAAAACAATAAGCGGCACAAGCAGCGTGGTTAACAATACCATCACCATGCTGATACCATCGATACCGGCACTAAAGTAAATACCAAATTTAGGTATCCATGGTACATCAATGGCAAACTGGGTAGTTGCATCTGGTATAAACTTACTCAAAAATAAGCCGGCAATTACCAGTTCGGCAACTGAGAAAAATAATGCAGCGTGCTTAGCAATCCCATTTTTTAATAAGGCTACTATAACTGCGGCAACTACTGGTAAAAATATTAATATACTAACGGTCATGTTATATGGTAAACGCTTATCGTTTATATTTTAGTTAATCCAAATATGCTATACGCCAATACAGCAATAATTCCAAGTACCATGATAAATATGTAGAAACCTACATTACCGGTTTGCAGTAAGCGCAAACCCTTGCTGGTTTCAATAGTACCCTTGCCTAATCCGTTCACTAAACCATCAATGCCCAGGCGTTCCACCACATTATAAAAGAAAGTGGACAGAAAATCCAAAGGTTTACGTATGATCAGATCATACAGCTCATCGATATAAAATTTGTTGTAGGATATGCTGGTTAATGCAGGACGCTCTTCGGTATCTGCTACCGGTACACTTCCATTTTTAGCATATTTAAACCAGGCATAAACAAGCGCCACTAAGGCAACACCTACTGAAAAACCCATCAGTATAAATTCTGTGCTTGCCTGCAAATGATGTTCGCCCAAAATAGCATTTGATTTCTCGAACACCGGCGCCAGGAAATGTTCCAGCTCATGATGACCGCCCAAAACTTCAGGGACACCAATCATACCGCCGATCATCGAAAGAATAGCCAATACGATCAATGGGATGGTGATGGTTGCAGGCGATTCATGTACATGGTGCTCCTGCTCATGTGTACCACGGAACTTTCCGTAAAAAGTAAGGTACAGCATCCGGAACATATAAAATGAAGTCAACATGGCGGTAAATACACCAATCACATAAAAGGTGGTGCTATGTGCATAAGCGTGAGCCAGAATTTCGTCTTTGGAAAAGAATCCGGAGAATGGTGGTATACCTGATATGGCAATAGTACCTATCAGCATGGTAGCAAAGGTTATTTTGATCTTACCTTTTAAGCCGCCCATTTTGCGCATATCCTGCTCGCCACTCATAGCATGGATCACCGAGCCTGCGCCCAAGAACAATAAAGCTTTGAAGAAAGCGTGTGTCAACACGTGGAAGAAAGCACCTGTGTAAGCACCTACCCCTAAGCCTAAAAACATGTATCCTAATTGCGATACGGTTGAATAGGCCAGTACCTTTTTAATATCTGTTTGTGTTAATGCAATTAATGCGGCAAACAATGCTGTTGCCAAACCAACAATGGCTACCAGCTCCATAGTAAACGGAGACAGGGAATAAAAAATATTGGAGCGGGCTATCATATATACACCAGCTGTAACCATGGTAGCCGCATGTATCAATGCCGACACCGGAGTTGGGCCGGCCATTGCATCAGGTAACCAGGTAAACAATGGTAGTTGAGCCGATTTACCCACAGCGCCTACAAAAAGCAGCAGGGTTATAGCGGTTAAGGGTACCGTTTGGCTGGCTGTTAAAGAAGCCGCTTTGGGAAATATGATAGCAAAATCAATGCTGCCAAAAATATGTATGATCAAAAATATGCCTAATAAAAAGCCCAGGTCACCTATACGGTTCATGATAAAGGCTTTCTTAGCGGCATCTGCATAACTTGGATTGGTATACCAGAAACCGATAAGCAGGTATGAGCATAAACCTACACCTTCCCAGCCAATAAACATGATGAGGTAATTTGAACCCATCACGAGTAAAAGCATAAAGAATACGAACAGATTGAGGTAAGCAAAGAATTTACCAAAACCGTTATCATCATGCATATAGCCTATCGAATACAGGTGGATAAGGAAACCAACACCCGTAATGATCAATAACATAATAGCACTCAGCTGATCAACCAGGAACGCGAAAGGAATTTTTAGCGCGCCAACAGAGATCCAGTCGAAATAAGTAACATTAATAGGGTGCCCGCTTGATTTGATCTGGAAGAAAACTGCCAGGCTTAAACCAAAAGACACCAGTACCAGCAAGCTGCCAATAAAGCCAATTACGTTTTTTGATAATGAATTGCGGCCAAGTCCGTTAATAATAAAACCGGCTAACGGTAATATGGGAATAAGCCAGATGTATTGATTCATATTTTATGTTATACGTTTTACGTACTACGTTATACGTTTTTTTATCTGATCGTCATTGCGAGGGACGAAGCAATCTCTAAACTTGCAAATCCGATCTGCTTATCGGGGATTGCTTCGTACCTCGCAATGACGGTTTATTATAATATTTTAATTTATTTTCCAAATCCGAAATCGAAATTCCGAAATCCGAAATCACTCTACCACTTCAGCCTGTTCAGCACATTGATGTCAACCGAATTGGTATTACGATAGATCATCACAATGATGGCTAATCCTACTGCAACTTCTGCAGCCGCTAATGCCATGATAAAGAACACGAAAACCTGTCCGCTGGCATCGCCCCGGTAAACCGAGAAAGCGGTAAGCAACAGGTTAACCGCGTTAAGCATCAACTCAACCGACATAAAAATCACGATGGCGTTACGGCGTATCAGTACACCCATTACGCCTATCGAAAAAATAATGGCGCTTAGTAATATGTAATGATTAAGCGGTACCGCGTGTATGGTATTTGTTAAACTATCCATTATGATGCAGTTTTAGGGTCTTTAGTAGCCAGTAAAACAGCGCCTACCATTGCCGATAACAGCAATATAGACGACACTTCAAATGGCAGTAAAAATTCATTAAACAATACTTTACCCAGGTTTTTCACCAGGCCCAGATCGGGATTTTTTAAGATCACCGGGTTTGATGTGGCTACCAGTTTTAATGACGATGCCAAAGCTACCGCCAGGATACCACCACCAAACACACCCGCTATTTTCACCATAAATGGCTTTACCGGTTCACTTTCCTTGTTCAGGTTAATGAGCATCAGCGTATACAGGAACAGTACCAGAATGGCGCCCATGTACACAATAAAATTAACAACGGCCAGGAACTGGGCATTCAATAAAATATAGTGAACCGTGAACGTAAAAAAGGTAAGTATCAGGTAAAGGATACTATGTACCGGATTTTTGGCCGTGATCACCAGTATCGAAAAGAATATGGACAAAAACGCGATGAAGTAAAATGTACTCATGTTTATATTTACAAAATACCCTTGCCCGCTCAAAGAGTTGGGCAAAGGTATAAAACTTCTTTATTGATTTAAGGGGGCCTCTACTAATTTGTCTTTACCGTAAATAAAATCTTTCCGCAAATAGTCGGCAGGTACAATATCACCGTCAAGATAAATGGCTTCCTTTGGGCAGGCCTCTTCACACAATCCACAGAAAATGCAACGCAGCATATTTATTTCATAAACAGCGGCATACTTTTCTTCGCGATATAAATTTTCCTCACCCGGCTGGCGCTCTGCGGCGGTCATGGTGATGGCTTCTGCCGGGCATGAAAGCGCGCACAATCCGCAGGCGGTGCAGCGTTCTTTACCGTTCTCATCACGT
Organism: Mucilaginibacter lappiensis; assembly: GCF_900155965.1. Classification (GTDB taxonomy): domain Bacteria; phylum Bacteroidota; class Bacteroidia; order Sphingobacteriales; family Sphingobacteriaceae; genus Mucilaginibacter; species Mucilaginibacter lappiensis. Next base: position 83,857 of record NZ_FTMG01000012.1, on the reverse strand, counting down.
TTCAGGGAGTGCATACCACGAAAGTTCTCAGAAAACTCGCGTTTCTCTTCAGGATAACTGATGGTAACCGGTTTCTTGAAAAAGTGCTTCATGGTAGTAGCCAGGCCACTAACAATGGCAGGCAAGTAAGCACGCTCCATAAAATTGAGTGGCTTTACTTCCAGTACTTTTTTCTTATTACTTAATGATTCCATTTTAATTAATATCCAAAGTGTGTAAGTAATGTACTACCTATACCGGTAAGCACAATGTTGGCAATAGCCAGTGGTATTAATATTTTCCAGCCCAGATCCATCAACTGATCATAACGGAAACGCGGGATAGTCCAGCGAACCCACATGAAAAAGAAGATGAACACCAATATTTTAAAGAACAAAACAGCGAAACCAAATAACGGCCCCCAAGTTGGCCCTAAAAGGTTGTTCATCCAATCCATTCCCGGATAGTTATAACTCCCCCAGTATAAAGTAGCCATTACCGCCGATGATATGAACATGTTTATATATTCTGCAAAAAGGTAAAAACCCATTTTCATTGATGAATATTCAGTATGGTAACCACCCACCAGCTCGGTTTCGCACTCCGGCAAATCAAATGGGGTACGGTTGGTTTCTGCAAACGCGCAAACTATAAACAGGATGAAACCAAGCGGCTGGCGTATTATATTCCAATGCCAGCTATGTTGCTGTTCGGCAATTTCCCGCAGACTTAAAGTACCGGTTAGCATTAGCAACGCGATAATGGACAAACCCATTGAAATTTCGTAACTGATATTTTGCGATGCCGCGCGAATAGCACCCAGCAACGAATATTTATTATTTGATGCCCAGCCACCTATCATTACACCATAAACACCTAAGGATACCACGCCAAATATATACAATACACCTACGTTGATATCTGTAACCTGCAGGTCAACGACATGACTGCCAATGGTCATTTTTTGCCCCCAAGGAATAACTGCCGAACCGATACAAGCCGTTAATATGGCCAATGATGGCCCAACGATGAACAGAAAAGGCGTTGCATTAGTTGGGATGATCTCTTCTTTCAGGAACAGTTTACCGCCATCGGCCAAAGGTTGTAAAAGCCCCCAGGGACCGGCGCGGTTAGGACCAATCCTATCCTGGAAAAACGCGGCAACCTTACGCTCGGCATAGGTTGAATACATGGCCATCACCAGGCTGATCACGAAAATGATTAATATCAGGCCAATTTTAATTAATATATCTGCAGTTGATCCCATTATAAGCGTGTGTCTCGTTCAAATTGTTCTTTATTCGCTTCCATCAGTACCGGGTTGGTTTTCACCACGGGCAGCGGTATAAATTCATAGTGATTGGAGCTGATCACCGATTTATGCGATATCTTGCGTGGGCCTTCAATAATCCAATCGGCTGTTTTCTTTTTATCAAAACGGCAGGTATTGCAAATAAACTCTTCCACCTCGCCATAAACATCTTTACGACCGGTTACCCTGATCACATCCTCGCCTTTATACCATAAAGTAGTTTTACCACAGCATTTATCGCAATCGCGGTGTGCATCTACAGGTTTGGTAAACCATACCCTGTTTTTAAAGCGGAAAGTTTTATCAGTTAACGCGCCTACCGGGCACACATCGATGATGTTTCCTGAAAAATCATTATCAACCGCTTTAGAGATATAGGTAGAGATCTCAGAATGATCGCCCCTGTTCAGGATACCGTGTAAACGGGTATTGGTGATCTGATCGGCAGTGAACACACAACGGTAGCAAAGAATGCAACGAGTCATGTGTAACTGTATCTTATCGCCAATGTCTATTTTTTCAAATGTACGACGGTCAAACTCGTAACGGGTTTTAGCAGCGCCATGCTCAAAACCTAAATCTTGCAAATGACACTCACCAGCCTGGTCACAAACCGGGCAATCCAACGGGTGATTGATCAATAACATTTCAACCACACCTTTACGGGCCTCAATCACTTCGGGCGAGGTAATATTCTGCACTTCCATGCCATCCATTACCGTAGTACGGCAGGAGGCTACCAGTTTAGGCATAGGGCGCGGATCCTTTTCAGAGCCCTTGCTTACTTTAACCAAACAGGTACGGCATTTACCGCCGCTGCCTTCCAGCTTGGAGTAATAGCACATCGCAGGCGGAACAATATCGCCCCCAATCTGCCTTGCGGCATTCAGTATGCTTGTTCCCGGTTCTACTTCAACGGGTATTCCGTCTATGGTTACTTTCATCTTTAAGTCAAAATTAAAAATTCAAAAGTCAAAACTACTTTTGAAGATTAATAATTATTGAGGCAATGATCTTTGAAAGCTCATCTGCTTCATTAATCAAATCTTTTATTTTATCCTTCTCCATACTTATAGTGTCCCTGATCAAACAGAGCCAATATTTAGTTTCGTTCGAAGATTTTAAGGCTATCGTATAGAAATTCTTAAAATCTTTTAATGAGCTTCCGGACTTACCTTCCACCACATTTGCTCCTATTGAAGTTGCGCTTCTAAGCAACTGGTCAAAAATCGAAAAGTAAATTCTATCGTAGTTTGCAGTTGATATAAATTGAATTACCTCTTTTGAAAATTGATAACATCTATGCTTAATGTCAAAAGGCTTTTCACTCAATGCTTTCTATTTTTGAATTTTGACTTTTTAATTTTGACTTATCCGGCCACCGGCTCGGGCGTAGGTAACGGATCTGCATAATGCGCTAATCCATAATTCCTTGAAACCGCTTCACTTGCATTAGTCACGTGCCATTCAAATTCATCTCTAAAATGGCGGATGGCACTTGCCACCGGCCATGCTGCTGCATCACCCAGCGGACAAATCGTGTTTCCTTCAATTTTTTTAGAGATATCAACCAACAGGTCCATATCACTTTGTTTACCATGACCGTACTCTAGGCGGTGCAATACTTTTTCCATCCATCCAGTACCTTCACGGCATGGCGAACATTGTCCGCAGCTTTCGTGATGATAAAAACGGGCGAAATTCCAGGTATTACGAACAATACAGGCATCCTCGTCATAAGCAATAAAACCACCCGAACCCATCATAGTACCTGTTACAAAACCACCATCGGCCAATGATTCATAGCTCATTAAGCGAGGTTCGTTATTAATGGTTTTCAGGATGAGGTTGGCCGGTAAAATAGGCACTGACGAACCACCGGCAACAACTGCTTTCAGGCGTTTGCCATTGGCAATACCGCCGCAATATTCGTCGGAGTATAAAAATTCTTCAACCGGCAAACCCAGGTCAATTTCGTAAACACCTGGTTTTTTCAGGTTACCACCGGCTGAGATCAGCTTGGTTCCTGTACTGCGACCTATACCCAGTTTAGCGTATTCATCGCCACCTTCGTTGATGATAGGCACAACTGCTGCTATGGATTCTACGTTGTTTACCACCGTTGGGCAGCCATACAACCCCGCAATAGCCGGAAATGGTGGCTTAATACGCGGGTTACCACGTTTGCCTTCCAATGATTCTAACAGAGCGGTTTCCTCACCGCAAATGTAGGCACCCCCACCTGGTTGTACATAAAGCTCCAGATCGTAACCTGAGCCTAAAATATTTTTACCTAAAAAGCCTTTTGCTTTTGCTTCGGCAATGGCTTTTTCCAGTATCCTGATCTGCGGCATCATTTCGCCGCGAACATAGATAAATGATGTATTGGCACCTAATGCAAAGCTCGATGTGATCATACCCTCAATGAGCAAGTGAGGAATGTAGGTCATCAGGTAACGGTCCTTAAAAGTACCGGGTTCAGATTCGTCGGCGTTGCAAACCAGGTAACGTGCCACGCCTTCCGGCTTAGCCAGAAAGCTCCACTTCATACCGGTTGGGAAACCCGCGCCGCCACGACCACGCAAGCCCGACTTCTTTACCTCTTCAACCACCGCGTCTGGCGACATGGTTTTTAAAGCTTTTTCAACAGAAGCGTAACCACCCTTGGAGCGGTAAACATCAAAAGTATTGATGCCGGGTACGTTTATATGTTCTAATAATAATTTGCGTCCCATGATACTGTTAATTTTTTGCCTTTGCTGTTAAATCGCCGATCAATTTATCTACCGAATCGTTAGTTAAATTCTCGTAAAAAGTATATTCAGGGCCAATTTGTAAAACCGGACCAAAGCCGCAGGCTGCCAAACACTCCACACCGCGCCAGCTAAACAAGCCATCGGCAGTAACTTCGCCTTCTTTTACACCCAGCTTTTGCTCAATATGATCCATGATCTTTTCGGCGCCTACCAGGCAGCAACCGCTGGTACGGCAAACCTCCAGTACATATTTACCCTGCGGGCGTAAAAAGTACATGGAATAAAATGAGGCTACTTCGTATACCTCAATTGGCAGTATCTCCAAATAAGTAGCCACTTTATCCATAGCAGGTACGCTCACCCAGCCAAACTCGGCCTGTACCAGGTGCAATATCGGCAGTAAGCCTGATTTTTGTTTCCCTTGCGGATAACGGCTTACGATATCATCAAATTTACTGATCAGTTCCGGCGAAAAATCAACCGGTACCTGAGTATCTTCCACTTTAAGCATCTAACTCTCCGGCTATAACGTTTAAACTACTCATGTTAATAATAGCGTCTGATAATAACATACCACGGCTCATTGGCGCATACATCTGGTAATTGATAAAGCTTGGTCTGCGGAAATGCAAACGGTATGGGCTGCGCCCACCGTCATTCACCAGGTAAAAGCCCAGCTCGCCATTGGCACCTTCTACCGAATGATATACTTCGGTATTTGGAGTTGGAATTTCGCCCATCACTATTTTAAAGTGATAGATGAGGGCTTCCATGTTATTATAAACTTCTTCTTTTGGAGGCAGGTAAAACTCAGGCACATCGGCATGGAAAATGTCAGTTGGCTCTTTTTCCAGTTTTACCAGGGCCTGCTCAATAATGCGCAAGCTTTGCCACATTTCTTCGTTACGTACCAAAAAACGACTGTAAACATCACCATTGGTACCAACAGGCACTTCAAAATCAAAATCTTCGTATGATGAGTATGGGTTCATGGCCCTTACATCATAATCAACACCTGTCGCACGTAATATAGGGCCTGTCCAGCTATAGCTTAAAGCGGTTTCGGCAGTAACAGCGGCTACATCTTTGGTGCGGTCAACAAAAATACGGTTACGGTTAAACAGCGATTCAAACTCTTTCAGCGTAACCGGGAAATTCTTCAGGAAGGCACGCAGCTTGGCAAAAGCGATGGTATTAAAATTACGCTCAAAGCCACCTATGCGGCCAATATTGGTAGTGAGGCGCGATCCGCAGATCTCCTCATATATTTCATAAATAGATTCGCGGTGCTCCATCATGTACAGGAAGCCTGTAAATGCGCCGGTATCTACACCCAATACACCGTTACAGATGATGTGGTCAGATATACGGGCCAACTCCATAATGATCACCCGCAGGTAATCCACACGCTTTGGGATTTGGATGCCCAACATTTTTTCAACCGTCATGTGCCAGCCCATATTATTAATAGGCGACGAGCAATAGTTTAACCGGTCGGTAAGCGGGGTTATCTGGTAAAAAGGTCTGTGTTCGGCAATTTTTTCAAACGCACGGTGTATATAACCAATGGTTGATACGCCGCTCACAATTCTTTCACCGTCGAGCTGCAGCACGTTCTGGAACACACCATGGGTTGCAGGGTGCGTTGGGCCCAGGTTAAGGGTCGAAAGCTCGTTTTGCGGATCGTTGTCTATATATACAGGATGATTTTGCATCAGTATAGTTTTTTATTTAGATATGAGATTTGAGACGTGAGATATGAGATTTTTGAATGACCTATCAAGGAAAAGAGTCTCATATCTCAAATCTAATGTCTCATATCTCATCAATTTATCTTCCGAAGAAGTAATCCTTTTTATCAACACGGTTTGGATCCTCCAGCGGAAATTCTTTTCGCATCGGGAAGGCCTCCATGTCATCAACATTCAGTATACGGCGCAGGTCGGGGTGGCCGTCAAATATAACCCCAAAAAAGTCGTACGTTTCACGCTCCATCCAGTTGGCACCCTCCCAAACTGTAGTAGCTGTAGGGATATGTACGTCGCCATCTGCCAAGAATACTTTAATACGGATGCGGGTATTGGTGGTTAAACTGTGCAGGTGGTAAATAATACCTATCTGCTTTTCCTGCTCCGGATAATGTATGGCGGTAATATCTGTTAAAAATATAAACCGGAGAGCGTCGTCGGTCTTCAGAAAAGCTAACAGATCTATGATCTGCTCACGGCCGGTTTCCACGGTAAGTAAACCATAAGGTTCGCCCACAAGGGTTACCTGCTGATCAAACTTTTCAGCAATTCTTTTTAAAAGCTCTTCGTTAGGGATCTGGGCCATTATTGAATTCCGTATTTAGCTAACAATTCCTGGTACTTAGGTTCGTTTCTTCTGCGAAGCGATTCTGTTTGCACCAATTTTTGAATATTTATAAAGCCATCAATAATAGCTTCCGGGCGGGGCGGACAGCCGGGTACGTAAACGTCAACCGGTATCACTTCATCTATACCCTGCAAAACAGAGTAAGTGTCAAATATACCACCACTTGAGGCACAGGCGCCAACAGCCATTACCCAACGGGGCTCGGCCATTTGCAGATATACCTGCCTCAATACAGGAGCCATTTTTTTGGCGATAGTACCCATTACCATTAACAAATCGGCCTGGCGTGGCGAAAAGCTTAAACGCTCGGCACCAAATCTCGAAAGGTCATAATGAGAAGCCATAGTTGCCATAAATTCGATACCACAGCATGAAGTGGCAAATGGCAGGGGCCATAATGAATTTGAGCGTGCTATACCTATTACTTTATCAAGCGAGGTAGCAAAAAATCCGGCGCCTTCTACTCCAGCAGGAGCGTCAACTAATTGAATATCACTCATTGAACTATTTTAATAGAAATCCGCTATCCGGAAAAGACGGATAACGAGCGCAAATTTACAATAATAACCATGTAAAAAGTACACAATGGCTGTACAGAAGCTATATTTAGAATCGTTCTAAAGAAATGTTTCGGGTTCGCGGATCGAGGTTCGGGTAACGAGCGTCAGATCCCGAATCTCACTACCCGAACCTCGATTCATCAACCTCGAACCTGATCAATCCCAGTCTAAAGCTTTCTTCTTGATTACGTATATAAAACCTAACAAAAGTGTAGCCATGAAAATGAACATTTCTATCATACCTTTGGCGCCCATTTCTTTGAAATTTACGGCCCAGGGGTACATAAATATTACTTCCACATCAAACAGCACAAACAATATGGCTACCAGGAAATATTTAATGGATATGGGGGTACGGGCGTTGCCCACTACTTCGATACCCGATTCAAAGGGGGTTAATTTGTCCTTGGTTTTACGCTTTGGACCAATTTTATGCGTTACAAACATGGTGGTTACCACAAACCCTAAAGCCACTAACATTTGAATAATGATGGGCAAATAATTAAGCGGTGTACTATGTAATTCCATGCTGCAAATATACTAATGCAACCATAATAAAAAAGGCCTCTTTTACAAGAGGCCTTTTTTATTTTTAAGCTTCAAGTAGCAGTACAACATCACTGTACCTGCTACTATAACACTTTATTTTCCTTTACTAGCTCCGCCTTTACGAGCAAAGAAAGCAATTACTTGTTTATTGGTTGGGTCATTATCCCGGGCTTTGGTATAATTATCAGTTGCTTTGGTTAAGTCTTTCTCTTTATACTCGTAATAAGTACCTAAATATACATAAGCTTCGGCCAGATCTTTTTTGGTCCTGTCGTCTGCCGGTGTACCCTTGGCTAGTGTAAGCTCAATAAACTTTTCATAAAAAGGTTTTGCATAACCTTTAATGTTATTACGGTCAGCATCTTTATAATCATTTACATAAGCACGATATTGGTATGCAACAGCCGTATTAGGACTCTTCTGAGTAATATAGCTAAAAGCAGAATCAGCCTTAGTTAATAAAGCAGTATCCGCTTTACCAGATCTTAGTTGGCCGGTATACCCAAAGTAATAGCCTGTACCTTCTCTTAAATAATCATTAAGCGTAACGGTACGACCACCTTTTTGGATAACCTCTCTGTAAGCATCACCTGCTTGAATATATTTTTTCTGGCTATACAGCGATTTAGCGATCTCGGCATAAACCTCTGTCTGTGTTGAATCCAATGTTAGTGCTTTTCTTAAAGTATTGATACCTACAGAATCCTGACCAGCACACATTTGTAAACGGCCCAGGTATAAATAATCACGAGGAATAATACGTTTTGGCTCGGCTTTCTGGAACCAGGCATTCATAGCAGTTAAACCAGCAGCACAATCTTTGTTCTCATAGGCTGCATAAGCCAGGTAACGGTATGCCCTTGCATTGGTGTTTGCTGATTTTGAAAGATCGGCAGCTACTTGCTGCAGGGTTTTATAATCACCGGCCATCAATAAGAAGTCTCCATAGTGCATTTGCGATTCAACAGACTGATCGGTCAGGCTGATATATTTTTTATAATGATCAGCTGCCTCTTTGATCTTCGCTGATGCCATTTTAGGGTCGGTAGTTGACCAGCGGACATCTGTTTCAGCCCATTCGCGGTAAGCCGGACCATAATTAGGGTCGATAGCTAACGCATCCTGAAATTGTTTTTCAGAATCTTCAAAGTTATTGGCAAATTGCCATAAAACACCGGTAGCTACTTTTGCAGCAGGATTTTTAGGGTCTAGGGTTGATGCATCTGAGTAAGCCTGGTAAGCTTCGTTGCTCTTTAATTGTGAGCGGTACGCGTTACCTAAAGTGATTAATAAATCGGCATCTTTAGGATTTACCACTTTACCTTTTTGTAAAACGGCTATAGCGGCATTGGCATCAGCCGGGGCTACTTTTGCGCCAGGTGCAACCAATAAATAAGCCTCACCCACATATTGGTATGGTTTTGAGCTTTTACCAGCCAGTGCAATGGCCTGGTTAAAGTTGTTAGTTGCTCCGGAGTTATCTTTATCTAAACGGGCAGCAGCACCTAAACCGGCATAATTTAGTGCAGATTTAGCATTTACAGCAATACCTTTGTTAAAGGCAGCTTTTGCCGAGTCGGCATAATCTTGTTTGATGTATACCCAACCCAGGTAAAAAAAGTTTTCATCCTTATCGGCTTGTGTTACCGTAAGGTTTTTAAGCATCGATTTAGCTTTCTGATACTGTTCGGCGTCAATAGCTTTTTTGGCGTCGGCTAGACTTTGCGCAAAAACTGATGAACCTCCTAATAACAGTCCTAATGATGCCGTGGCTATTTTACTGATCATTTTCATCTTTAATTAAAATTTATTTTTAATACTAATCTCTCTCGTTGGTATAGAATCGGGCAACAGGCCTGATTTTAGTATGATACGCTGACCTACCTGGCTGCCTAAGAAATTAGCAAACCCCATAGCCAAGCCTACCTTGCTTGTACAGTTGATTATATAAAGCCCCCTGCTTAAAGGGTACTGTTTTAGGACAAGTGACTCTTGTGATGGTTTAAAATAAGTGTCCGGGTATTGTTTATTTGACTCATCCCTGACACCTACTATCTTAACTTTTTCAACATATCCCGCATAGTCCTTGTCTGGGTCATTCAACCAGCTAAAACCGGTTATGCCCAAAGCATCAGGGTGCTCGCTTACATATTTTAAAACCTCTTTATTTGATTTGAGGGCGTAAATATTTTTCTGTGTAAATCCCTTGCTTCCGCTGAAGTCCTTCAAATACCTTACCAAACTTGAATTAGGGTTATCAAAAACAATGGTTTTGTTTAAATCGCCCTGTCCGGTGAGCAGTTTTTTCAATTCGCCTACAGTAATGGTAGTATCATTAGAAGCTTTGTTTACAATAAGCGCTACAGCGTCAATTGCAAAACGCAATGTTTCAATAGCCAATGTTCTTTTTGTGAGCACGGCACGTTCGTCGGCGGTAAGCTCGCGCGACAGGATAGCCACGCGCACACTATCATTTAACAGGCTATTTACAGCCGCATTCTCTGTTTTATACAAAACATTGATTTTGGCATTGGGGTTTGAAGCAGAATAAATATACAGCTCCTGATCTAAGATTGGTGAAAAAGAAGCATCGGCCACAAAAGTTGCTGAACCTGATTTAAGGTCATTATCAGTATGAATTTTTGCCGGTTTTTGTTTACAGGCCTGCAAGCCTCCAATTAAAAACAATGCAAAAAATAAAAGTTTACCGTTAAAATTAATCTTCATACTGATCCTTCTTAAACAACCTCGAAAACCGCAGAATGGAATAAGCAATAACAAAGGCTCCAAAAAGTAAGCGCTGATATCGCGGTAACTGTAAAGGCAATTGATCCCAAAACATGATCATTAAGCCTAAAACGACAAAACAAACAAAGGTGACTGCGCCTAAAATAAACAAAAACCGCCTTTTGGGCGATTTTTGTTCTTTATTAAAATTAAGTGGCATTATTCGCTCGCTAACGTAAAGCTGATTGGAACGCTGTATTGTACACGCACCGGACGACCATTTTGTATACCTGGTTTCCATTTTGGTGAGTTTTTCAATACACGAACCGCTTCCTCATCGCAACCGCTTCCGATACCTCTTGTAACCTTAATATCGGTTAAAGAGCCATCTTTTTCAACTACGAAGGTAACAATTACACGACCTTGAGTTCCGTTTTCACGGGCAACAGCCGGGTAACGGATAGATTTACCCAAGTAAGCGCCGAATTTATCCAAACCTCCCGGGAATTCCGGAACCTGCTCTACCGAAGTAAAGATCTGGTTAGGATCGGCTTCTACTACTTGTTTAACATCGGAGTTACCTACCGGCTCATCAATTCTGATGTCGGCGTTAGGGTCACCTTTCTGATCTTTCTGACCAGGATCGGCAACAGCAAGCTCTTTTACCGTTGGCGGATCTTTCTCCTTAACCTCGTTATCAGGTTTCACAACCGGAGGCGGGAAACGTACCTGGTCAACCTTTGGTTTTGGTGGTTCAGGTGGCGGCGGAGGTGGTTTTTTGGTTTGATCCACGGGTGGTGGAGGTAACAGCACAACGTCTGTTATCTTCACTTTTTGATCAGCTTTAGGGATAAGTCCCTGAATCCTGTTGATGATAGTAGGTAAAGCAACAACAAATACAAACACAATGATAGCTATAACAAGCGCCCTTGATGTATTCTTGGAGTTATCCCTTCTCAGCTCATAAGCCCCGTAGGCCTTATTTCTGCTACTAAAAACAACGTCGATCCATTTCTGATCTAATATGTCTAATTTCGATCCAAACATCTTTTAAGATTTAATGGGTGTTAATAACGTTATTTAAATTATTTATTATCCTTGTATAAACCGTCTTTCTTGAGTAACTCAATCTCAACAGGTGAAATATCAACAATACCGTAACTGGTAATGTTGGTGATGTTCATCTCATCAAGCGCGCTAACTACATTTTTGTATGTTGATTTATCACTTGGTTTAATTACAACAAACATCGTTTTACCGGTTTTTTCCAAAACTTCCTTACTTTTATCAATAAGGGTTTTACGTAAACCATCTTTGCCATAATTATCAATGGTTGGGGCCGATTTTCCTGGTTCACCAAGATACCATTCCAACTTATCATCGCTGCCTAACAACAAAGTTAGTGAACGTGAAGCTGCAATAGCCAATTGATCTTTGGTTTTTTCATCTTTATCAGGCATAGCAAGGTCCATTGCTTTTGGCTTGGCCAATGTAGTTGTCATGATAAAGAAAGTGATCAGCAGGAAAGCGAGGTCAACCATCGCTGTTAAATCTACACGGGTGGATTGCTTTTTACTGCGAACCTTCCCGCCCTTATGTTTGCCTCCCCCGGAGGTGTCTAATTCTGCCATGATCTTTTATTTTTTAGGAGCAGTACCACCGCCGCCTAAGTTGGTTATTAAACTAAACTTGTTCACTTTTTGCTTTTGCAAAATGCCTATAACATCCTTAATAACCGGGTATTCTTCCTTGCTATCGCCTTTTATCGCAATACGCAGCTGCGTATTGTGTAATGCTACAGTAGCTTTACGGGCCTCACGGATCCAGTTAAACAATTCGTTACTTACAGAATCGCGGGGGATACCAGGTTTGTTAAGTTTTTTCTGGTCATCAGCTGATAAAGCGATAAACTGATGTATCTGAGCAAAGGGAACACCTATAGATGTAATCGTAGAAAACTTGTTTAATTCATCAGGGGTAAACGTTTGTTTATATATATCGCCCATCTGAATTAAGGTTTGCTTGCGCAGGTCTACTCCCTCCATTCCAAAAAATGCTTTCTGTGAACCTACAGAAATGGTGGCGAAGTCTGACTCCGGAATCGGCTGTTGTATCGATGATTTTGGCACATCGATAGGAACCGGGTCCTCGGTACGAACTTTCGCGGTCATGATAAAGAAAGTCAGTAGCAGGAAGGCCACGTCGCACATGGCGGTCATGTCAATCGCTGTACTCTTTCTTGGAACTTTTATCCTTGCCATATTTGATTTTTTTTTAAAATATATAGTATTAAATAATTATAACATCCACGCATTAGTCCTGATTATATAGGATATACAAATGGGGGGACGAAAGCTAATTAACCTATATATTTATTATCTGTTGGCATTTTTGTGTGATGAAGCAAATGTTTGTACAATGCTAAATCCTGCTTCGTCGATAGCGTAAGTTAACTTGTCAATTTTCGATGTAAATACGTTGTACATTACGATAGAAACAGCAGAAGTACTGATACCGAATGCAGTGTTGATCAAAGCTTCAGAAATGTGTGCAGATAGTTCGATCTGATTTGGTACACCTGATACCGCTAATGAACCGAAAGCCTTGATCATACCCACAACCGTACCTAACAGACCTGTTAATGTACCGATAGATACCAAAGTAGCGATGATAGTTAAGTTTTGCTCTAACATTGGCATTTCCAATGCAGTTGCTTCTTCAATGTCTTTCTGGATAGCCAAAGTTTTTTGGTCAACATCAAGATTTGGTTCAGCTTCCATTTCAGCGTATTTTTTCAGTGCCGATTTGATAACGTTTGCTACAGAACCTTTTTGTTTGTCGCATTCTGCAGAAGCCGCAGCGATGTTACCAGCGTTTAATAAAGCTTGGATCTTTCTAACAAAAGCATCTACACTACCTGTACCAGAAGCTTTACCAATAACTACGAAACGCTCGATAGAGAAAACGATAACCATTAATAAAAACGCCATGATAACCGGTACAATTACACCACCGCTATGAACTTGTCCAAATGGATCTGTTGGGTAACCATTTACGTCGCCGCCTTTAAAGTGGCTAGGATCGCCCAGAACGAATATGAAAATAAGTGTAGTAACAATCAGACAGATTGGAATAGTTAAGGATGCAAACAAGCCAGATGCACTTGAGCTTTCTTTGTTAACAGGAGTAGTTGGTTTTGTTGGTGCGTTTGCCATTACTTTTAAATTTTAGTTTTAGTTTTTGTTTATATTATAAGTTTGTTAAATGTGCTTTTAATTAGCGAATAACAAAAATAGAATTTTAATGAAATAAAAAAATCTTTTATGTTATTCTTTACAATTTTTTAATACCGAATTACATTTTGTGCTTAATTGGTCATTATTAACGTAACAATGCTTAAATATTGTGTGTTGCCACGACAATTATTTGCAATGAAAACCATTTTTTTTTAGATTATCAAGCCTTAACTGATAAAAATTGTGTTATTAATATGTTACAATATTGGTTTTAAAGCCATTTCATAGCGGCCGGGAGTAGTATAACGCTAAAAGTTTTTTTTTATTTTAGTGTATGTTATACGCTTAGCTATTTTTTTATCCGGCGTGTTTATGCCTTAATTATCCCCCCGCTTTTTTAGCTTTATATCCATCTGTTTGCAGCAGGGTTAAAATTTTATCCCTGAAATCGCCTTGTATCAATATTTCTCCGTCTTTTACCGAACCACCTACCCCGCATTTAGTTTTTAACTTTTTTCCAATAAGCTCCAGATCGGCATCGGTACCAACAAAATCCGTAACGCGGGTAACCAGTTTACTGCCCCCTTTACGATCAAGATAAATTTTAAGGTTTTGCTGCTGCGGAGGTAGCGTTTGTGCGGCTTGCCCTCCGTTTTCCTGGTATTGAAAATCAGGATCTGTAGAGTATACTACCCCTGTGAAATTTTTCTTAGCCATAATTTCTATCTGGTTCGTGTTACCGGGTTCGTGGTTCGTGTTGCGGATGATGGGTGTTTGCTTTTGGCTACCCGAAACGCGCAACACGAGCCACGTACCTCAAACGCCTTAATTCTTTTTATAGGTTGGGCCCACAATAACTTTTAACGAACTGGGCACTATATTAATATGTATAGCAGTCCCCATTACCTGCGGCTCGCCGTCAAGATGTATAGGGCCTTCGGTTTTGCGGGTTACATTAATTTGCTTGCCGCGTATAATTTCTACATAACTGGTACTCTCTGATGTTTTGGTCAACATCCGGATACCCATTTCCGGGAAACGCCATAATGGGAACTTCCTGATCAGGCAAACATCCAATAAACCATCCTGTACCGATGCATTGGGTGAGATATGCGCGTTGTTGCCATATTGCGATGAATTGGCAATGCTGAGCATAAATGCCTTGCGCTCATAAACTTTACCGTCAATTTCAATATGGTATTCCTGTTCATCATAAGTGGCTATCTCCTGCATAGATGATTTGATGTAGGATATAAAGCCTCGTTTTTTGCCGTGCGAAAACACCTCGCTGATATGGGCATCAAAACCCATACCCGCCATATTAAAAAATGGCTTCCCGTTTATCGTACCCGAATCAATGTTTTCTGCTTGGCCGTTTACCAGGGCTTGTATGGCCTGGTTAGGGTTCATGGGAATACCTAAAAAGCGGGCCAGGCCGTTGCCCGATCCATAAGGCACTATGCCCAGGGCCGTATCGCTTCCCACAATGGCCGATGCTATTTCATTTACGGTACCATCGCCGCCTACGGCCACAATAATATCGTACTTACCCACCGCCTCCAATGCAATGATGCGCGCGTGTGATATACCATCGCTAAAAACAATGGTTGCATCAAACACCGCCTTATCAATATTTTGATCAATAAGATCAGGTACACCGTCCTTCTTCTTCCCACCCGATATAGGGTTTATTATAAATAACGCTTTACGTTTCAATTATCTGTATTATTTCAGCCCCCAAAAGTAAATGTATTTTCGGCTTTGTGAAATTTGTTTTATTTTTGCCACCCGAAAGTGGACTGATTTAATTGCCTTGTACACATAAGGCTGGATTGCAACCACGTAAAAAAGTGCTAAAACCAACGCTTCTTTTTACCTCGATCCGTTAAAACTTACTCCTTTCGGTTTTATTAATTAATTTTTTATCAAACTTATATGCCATACTTATTTACCTCTGAATCCGTATCAGAAGGACACCCGGATAAAGTTGCAGACCAAATATCAGACGCACTGATTGACCATTTTTTGGCGTTTGACGAAAATTCAAAAGTTGCCTGTGAAACACTGGTAACTACCGGACAGGTAATTTTAGCCGGCGAGGTAAAATCAAAAGCTTATTTAGATGTACAAAAAATTGCCCGCGAAGTGATCAATAAAATTGGGTACACCAAAGGCGAGTACATGTTTGATGGTAGTTCTTGCGGCGTGCTATCGGCTATTCACGAGCAATCGCCGGATATTAACCAGGGGGTTGACCGTCAGGCTAAAGAAGAGCAAGGCGCCGGCGACCAGGGTATGATGTTTGGCTATGCCACGGTTGAAACCGACAACTATATGCCTCTGGCATTGGATATTGCCCATGCCCTATTAATTGAGCTGGCAGCTATCCGCCGCGAAAACAAGGAAATCAAATACCTGAGGCCTGATGCCAAATCGCAGGTTACTTTGGAGTATAGCGACGATAACAAGCCACAACGCATTGATGCCATTGTGATATCAACCCAGCATGATGATTTTGATGAAGAAAAAACGATGCTGGCCAAAATCAAACAGGATATCATCAGCATCCTTATTCCACGCGTTGAAGCTAAATATCCAAAATACGCCCACTTCTTTAACGATCAGATCAAATATCACATCAACCCAACTGGTAAATTTGTTATCGGCGGGCCGCATGGTGATACCGGCTTAACCGGTCGTAAAATCATTGTAGATACCTACGGCGGTAAAGGTGCACATGGTGGTGGTGCTTTTTCGGGTAAAGATCCTTCAAAGGTTGATCGTTCCGCAGCTTATGCAACCCGCCACATCGCCAAAAACCTGGTAGCTGCCGGTGTTTGTGATGAGGTACTGGTTCAGGTTTCCTACGCTATTGGCGTGGCACAACCGATGGGAATCTACGTAAACACCTATGGCACAGCCAAAGTAAAGTTGCACGACGGCGAAATAGCAAAAAAAGTAGAGGAAGTATTTAACATGACCCCATACGCTATTGAAACCCGCTTTAAACTGCGTAACCCTATATACAGTGAAACCGCCGCTTACGGTCACTTCGGCAAACCAAATGAAATAGTAACCAAAACGTTCATTGCCCATGATGGCAGCGAACTAAAACGCGAAGTAGAACTGTTTACCTGGGAAAAACTGGATTATGTTGACAAAGTAAAACAGGCTTTCGGTTTGTAAAATTTATTATACCCATATAAAATAGCGATGAGTGAATACTCATCGCTATTTTTGTTGATGCCTACCCCAGCTTAGATGTTTGTAACATCATTCACTATCTTTATGTATAAAAATAACATCGATGGGACACAAGAATGTTTGCTTAAATTGTAAAATAGCTTTCAATATGATAGCTACTGAAGTGAGAGATGCTACATGCCCTCATTGTGGAAAAGTCATGACTTACATGTCTTACAATTTTAGACCGCCCAGAAAATCAGATAATACTAAATGGGAAACAGTAAGATACCTTGTAGCTCATGGATTTATATATAATCATATTTATGAGCCTATTCCTGATAACCCTAACGGGGCCACGAGAACAGCTATCTATCCGGAAACCTTACGGGAGGCAAAAGAGTTTGTCGAAAAGCATAAGAAGATAGGTGAACGTTATCTGGAATATCAACGTCAGCTGTAATTAACAATGCCTTCCCCGCCGCAGTCGCTCGGCTCTTGCCCATAGCCGTTAACTCCCGCTACGGCGAGATTAGCGCAGCGTATCTCGTGGTTCGCATGGTTAAAGCCTCCGGCTTTTGTTCAGCTGAAAGCTGAAATCATGCTTCCCCTTTATTAATTGTAGAGACACATTACATGCTTCTCCTAACCCACGTTTTTACCATTTGATAATCCACCCTCATCTTTTCTCCCCTAACTTTGTTATCATAAAAAAGAAAAGATCATGTCACGTATATTCATAACAGGATCGGCAGATGGGTTGGGGCAGATGGCCGCCCAACTGCTGGTTAAAGCCGGGCATTCGGTAGTACTGCATGCCCGTAACGAGCAAAGAGCCAGGGAAGCTCTGGCGGCAGTACACGGCGCCGAAACTGCGGTAAGCGGCGACCTCGCCAGCATCAAAGAAACCGTTGCCCTGGCCCAAAAGGTAAATAACCTGGGTTTGTTTGATGCCGTTATCCATAACGCTGCCGTGGGCTATACCGAACCGCGGCGCATAGAAACTGTAGACGGCCTGTCGCATGTTTTCGCGGTGAACAGTCTGGCTCCTTATATATTAACTGCGCTGATCCATCAGCCCAAACGCCTGGTATACCTCAGTTCGGGTTTGCACCGAAGCGGGGATGCTTCATTGAAAGACCTTACCTGGACCGACCGCCGCTGGGACGGCTTTAGCGCCTATGCCGATTCTAAACTGCATAACGTGCTACTGGCCTTCGCCGTGGCCCGCGAATGGCTCAGCGTATTTTCAAATGCTTTGGAACCTGGCTGGGTAGCCACCAAAATGGGCGGCCCCGGCGCACCGGATAGCTTGGCCGATGCGCCCAAAACGCAGGTATGGCTGGCCATCAGTAACGAACCGCGAGCCATGGTATCGGGCGAATATTTTTATCATCTGCAGCACCGTCCTTTTTTGCCGGCAGCGGCTGACCCAGAGGTACAGGAAAAGTTTATGACCGAGTGCGCCCGCATATCGGGAGTCCAATTCCCGGCATAATGATTGTCCGTTAAAAAAATGACAATACATAAAGAAGATTTTACCATTTGGTTAAGTATTCTATCCGTTTTGTTTACGAAACTTTGCACCATATTTAAAATCCACATATACCATGAATACAACAAAAATAGGATGGATCGGTCTGGGCAATATGGGTATCCCTATGTCGCAGCAGCTGATCAACGCAGGTTATCCGGTAACCGTTTACAACCGCAGTAAAGCAAAAGAAGCATCCCTGAAAGCCATGGGTGCGGCTATAGCATTATCACCCAAAGAATTGATACAGCAAACCAATGTAGTTTTCGTCATGGTTTCCAACGATGAGGCCATCAGCGATATATTTACTGGAAAAGATGGTTTATTGAGCGCTAAAGCTAAAGGCAAGATCATCATCAACATGAGTACTGTATCTCCTGCTATCAGCAAAGAAATGGCTGCGTTGTGCCGCGAGCAAGGCAGCGACTACCTGGATGCACCCGTATCAGGCAGTGTAAAACAGGCCCAGGAGGGTACACTAGTGATCATGGTAGGTGGCGCCTCTGCTACTTATGAGCAGGCCAAACCCATATTGGAAAAACTGGGTAAGCTAACCTTGCTGGTAGGCGAAACCGGGGCGGGCAATACCGCCAAGCTGGCTATTAACACCTTGTTGAGCTTTCATGTGCAGGGGCTGGCAGAAACCGTACTATTTGCGCAGCAAAATGATATCAAAACCGAGGATATGCTTACCATTATCAATAACAGCGCACTGGGTAATGTGGTAGCCAAAATAAAAGGAGAGGCTATTTTGAACGATAATTATAAGGCAGCATTTGCACTGAAACATATTGCCAAGGACCTGCGCCTGGCCAAAGCCGAAGGCCTCAACTCACCACTGGCTAAAATAGCTTACCAAACTTTCCAGGAAGCCGAAGCCCAGCATGGCGAAGAGGATGTGATCGCTGTGATTAAACAGGTAGGAAAATAATTGAGGGGGAGGCTCATTCTGCCTTGTTTTTTCCCATATGTCATTGCGAGCGCAGCGTGGCAATCTCATCGCGTTCTGATCGATAAGAATAGCTACGAGATTGCTTCGTCGTTCCTCCTCGCAATGACATGATTCTGGTTTGTCAATCCGTCTCACATGAAGAGTGCTTTTAAAACCCAGTTTTTTTGTCATCCTGAACGTAGTGAAGGATCTATTCTGCGACATGCACTATTCAATAATAGATGCTTCGCTCCGCTCAGCATGACAGTATGTTTCCCCCTACACCTTCAACACAAACCGCAACAATCCCAAAGCCAAACTTAACAATATCAGGTATATCACATTGAGCTTAAATCGCTGCATCAAAACAAGGGTTACCCCTATCCATACTGTTGACAAAACATTCAAATGATGCCATGACAATCCACCAGGAAAAACAACATCTTTACCCAGGAACAAAGTCAGGTTCAGAATCACACCTACGACGGCAGCCGTAACCAGTTTCAATATCTGACTCACTATCTCGCTGCCATGTGATTTTTCGATTAACGGTCCACCGGCAAACACATATAAGAAGCAGGGCAAAAAGGTATAGAATATGGTAGCGAAAAGCGCTATGCTGCCCATAGCTATGGAAGCATGGAAGTGATTAAATCCCGCCATAAAACCCACAAAACCCACCACAATAATGAGCGGCCCCGGTGTAGTTTCGGCAAGGGCAAAGCCATCAACCATTTGCGATTTGGATAACCAGTTCAGTTTACCAACCGCAAACTGAGCCACGTAGGGCATCACGGTATAGGAGCCACCGATGGTGAAAAAGGCGGTTTGGGTAAAAAACAGGATCAATGTTTTCCAGAATAAAAAATCTGGACTAAACAGGTAAAAGAATGCAAGGGGCAGCAACCACAAAAGCAGGAACACCAGCAATTGCATCAACAACTGTTTGAGCTCAAATTGATTTTCGGTAACCGAAAACTTATTCACAAAATACTCCTGCTCGTTACTTGCCAGTTGCTCTTCCTGCCCGGCATCAACTTTCAACACTCGTGGAAAGATATACCTAATAAGAAGGGCCAGCAAAATAGTAGCGATGATGATGGTAAGCAAGGGTATATTAAAAAAGAAGATACAGACAAACGCTATACCTGCCACCACATAATGCAGAACGCCCTGTAGTGACTTTTGCCCAACCTTAAACAAGGCCCCTATAATAATGGCAATCACGGCCGGCTTGAGTCCGTTAAACATGGCATATATCCAGGGCAGGTTTCCGTATGATACATAAATGATACTCAATCCCAGTAAAATAAACATGGAGGGCAGCACAAACAGGGTACCGGCTGCCAGTCCGCCTTTACGGCCATGCAATTGTTTGCCTATATATATGGCCAGTTGCTGTGCCTCCGGACCGGGCAACAACATACAGATACTCAGGGCATGAAAAAAGCGGCTGTTACTGATCCACTTCTTTTTATCCACTAAAAAATCATGCATGATGGCGATGTGACCGGCTGTACCGCCAAAGCTGATCCAGCCTAATTTGAACCAAAATTTCAGGGCTTCTTTAAACTCAGGGCGCCCTGCAGATAGCTTGTCCGGCATCTTTAAAAATACGAAAAAATACGCGTCAGACCAAATAAAAAGACCCTTAATTCTTCGTTTTTATACTTATTTATGCGCTTTTTTAACCCGCTGCCTGGCTAACAAACCATCCACAGAAAATGCCCCGGCACCTGTGATAATTAACGATATTAGTCCGCCAATATATAGTAGGTTGATCTCATAACCGGGAGGACCAAACTTCGGCCCCTGGGGTGTTAAGCCGATGGTATTCACCGAGCTGAAACCAAATTTGAGTTGTACGGTGATCATGGCCACCAGCATGGTCATGATAAGCGGAATAGCCACCAGTGTAGTAAAACCCCCTGCCATCAAAGCCAATCCTCCCCCAACCTCTGTTAAGGGCACCAGCCATGATGTAAAATGAGGAAAAGGAACACCTGCCTGTGCGATCAGCTTTTCAAAGCCAGCGGGGCCACGACTCAGTTTCACCCAACCATGCACGATAAAACCAAATCCCATCACCAATCTTAAAATCAAAGGAGCGTATTGTTGATACTTTGTGTTCATGTGAGGTTAGTCTTTTTACAAAGCGATTCCTTACAATCGATTTGATTTTTTTGTATGATCAGGGAAATCGCTTTTAGATTAAGGCGCTGATAGGAGGCACCTACCGGAGCCGCTAAATGTATTGTTTTCTGGCTACAAACAGGTTACTCCTCCGGAGTCAAATAAATGCCACAAACACAACTCCGGAGGAGTAACCTGTTTATAGTAAAATACAGAAGAAATCCCGGCTCCGTAGGTGCCGCCTGTTAAACGCAGTTACCTATTCAGGCGCTAAGGAGTTTGCTTATTCCGCCGAGTTTTTCGCACATCGTATCAAAGCAACAGCCCGGTTATCTTTAGCAGATAACCGGGCTGTTTAGTTAAGACAAAACAAAAACCGACCGTTTGGTATGTAGTCAATTGTCTATTCATAAATTAATACTTTTTAAAGTTTTTAAAACACATCAAAAATTTATTGAAAATTGTTAAAATGGCGTTATATCTAATTAGACATGGCAAAAGTGATGTGTTTTTACTCTGTTTTCGACTAAAAAAATTGTTAAAATTCGAGCTTTAAAAAGTTTTGTCCTCTTAAACTTTACCAAATACCGCGATACCATTGTGCCCGCCAAAACCAAAAGTATTACTCATGGTTAAACTCACCGGGTGACTGATAGCTTCCTGCAAAACAATGTTCATACTGTCTGGTACTGCGGGGTCAAGCTCCGTAGTATTAATGGTAGGTGGTATCAAGCTGTCGCGCATGGCCAGCAAACAGATAATAGCCTCAATGGCCCCTGCCGCGCCCAGCAAATGTCCAGTCATGGATTTGGTAGCGCTGATTTGTATATTGTTCTTTTCGTTTTTGGTTAATACCTGTATCGCCTTCAGTTCGGATAGGTCGCCCACTGGTGTTGAGGTGGCATGCATGTTCACATAATCCACATCGAAAATGGAAACTCCCGCCTCTTCCAAGGCCAGCTGCATACCTTTGGCTGCGCCTAAACCTTCGGGATGGGTAGCTGTCATGTGGTAGGCATCGGCGGTCATGGCGGCGCCACGCACTTCACCATAAATATGAGCGCCACGTTTTACGGCATGTTCATATTCTTCCAGGACCAATGCACCTGCCCCTTCACCCATGATAAAACCATCGCGGTGGGTATCAAATGGACGGGAAGCACCCTGAGGATCATCATTCCGGGTCGACATGGCTTTCATCGAACTAAAGCCACCAAAGGAAGCCGGCGTAATAGGGGCCTCAGAACCGCCTGTAATGATCACTTTGGCCTTACCTAATCGGATATAATTAAAAGCATCCATAATGGCTGTATTTGAGGTAGCACAGGCTGATACGGTAGTATAGTTGATACCCATATAGCCATGACGGATAGAGATCATCCCAGAGGCCATATTGGTAATGAGCTTAGGCACAAAAAACGGACTGAACCGTGGATGACCGTCGCCCAGGGTATATTCACGCACTTGCTCTTCAAAGGTTTCCATACCGCCCTGGCCCGATCCCCAGATCACACCCACATCAAATGGGTCCATCTTATCCAGCTCGAAGCCCGAGTCTTTGATGGCCTCGTCTGATGCTACCAGTGCATATTGGGTAAAAGGATCGGTACGTTTAAGGTCGGCCCTGTCCAGGAAATTAGCAGCGTTAAAATCTTTCAGTTCGCAGGCAAACTGCGTGCGGAACAAAGTGGGGTCAAAATGGGTGATGCGTGCGGCAGCGCTTTTGCCTGCTACTACGTTTTTCCAAAAATCTTTTACTTGGTTGCCAAGCGGGGTTAGCGCCCCCAGGCCGGTTACCACTACTCGTTTTAACATGGTTTTAAACTTTAAATAAAATTTGGCAAAAGTAATTATAAAAATACCGTATGGTATATTGATAATGTAAATATATTTTTCGCCTCCCGGTTACGCGTTTTTACCAAATGGTAAGTGGATACGCTCATAACTCGCGGAACTTTGTGCTATCAAATAATTTATATCATGAACACACAAAATCAAAACAGCAAACTACAGGATAAACGAATTATATTAATGGGTGGTACATCGGGCATTGGCCTGGCTACCGCCAAAGCAGCGGCAGAAGAAGGCGCTCAAGTGATTGTGGTATCGAGCAGCCAGCAGCGGGTTGATAGTGCCCTGGTCGAGTTGCCTGAAAGTACCGCAGGCTATGCGGTTGACCTAAGCAAAGAGCAAAACATCAAAGCATTTTTTGACGGCATAGGCAGTTTTGACCACCTGGTATACACCGCGGCCGAAAATATCAGCTTAATTTATGTGAACGATCTGGAGCTGGGAAAAGCACACGACTATTTTAACCTGCGTTACTGGGGCGCATTGGCATCCATAAAATATGGAGCACCGCATATCAATCAGGGTGGTTCTATCTCCTTAATGAGCGGCATTGCGAATCCTCGTCCGGGATCGGGCTGGCTGTTAGGGGCTAGCATTTGCGGTGCTATAGAAGGTTTAACCCGTGCCATGGCTGTTGAACTGGCACCGGTGCGTGTAAACGCAGTTTCGGCAGGCGTTGTAAAAACTAATCTATGGAATAGTATACCTGAGGCCGATCGCGAGGCTTATTACAAAACAGTTGGTGAAGCACTATTGGTAAAACGCGTGGGTGAAGCCGAAGACATAGCCCAGGCATTTACCTACCTTATGAAACAACAGTTTACCACTGGCCAGATATTGATCACCGATGGAGGAACGGTGTTGGTTTAATGGATAAAGTAAAGACTTACCAAGTTTTGAAAACTTGGTAAGTCTGAATTTCATGTTGCGTCACCTATGAATTGAAATTTAGCCGATAATATTTATGCAAAAGTGGGTTTACACTTTTTTTCGATATAAATACACAATAATCTGATTATCAATAGAATAAATCAATGTTAACCATGAATTATGTAAACCATGTAAACCCACTTTGTTATATGATTTATGATACAGCCTCAATCAGCCCTGCTAACGTATATTTTTCCGGATACGACTAAGCGATTGGGGAGTGATACCTAAATAGCTAGCAATATCTTTTAAAGGCACGCGCAATGCGATATCAGGATTTTGCTCCACAAATAGCCGATACTGCTCTTCGGCTGCTTCGCCAAGGTAACGGTTACGAACATTTACCTTGTGTATCAGGTGTTGCTGATTAACATGATCAATCACCTCGCGCAGGTAAGGTAGTTGCGTATACAAAGCCACTAGTCTGGTTTTGGTTATCACCATGATCTCGGCATCGCAACAAGCCTGAATTGCTGTTGGGGTGATGCTGCCTTCATTAAAACTTTGCAAAATGGTACACAGATGGTTTTCGGGATAAAAAAAATGAGTGATATCCACACCCCGTTCATTATGGGTTGCTATGCGTACTACACCCTTGCAAACAAAATACATTTCGGAGCAAACGCGGTGCCCTTTAAACGGGTACTCACCCTCTTTAAAACTTTTAAGTTGAAAGGCTTCCAGGATTAGGAGTGCATCTTCATCAGAAATGTATCTGAACTGTTGAAAATAACTGATAAGCGGATTGGGCATACGTTTTTGAGAACTAATGGTCAGGCAAATATATCAAAGCTTTGGAGTTCCTTCTCCTCACCGTTAATGATGATGGAAAGCCGATGTTTCCCGGGATAAAAAGTACGGGTAGTGATGAGCTTAAAGGATTGCTTTCTTTTAACCACTGCCCTTTCGCCGGGCAGATAAAGCCGCTCACTTATCTTGAATACCTTTTTGCTCAGCTGCCCATTCGCTTTATTATAATACACACCATATTCCAACCTTACGGTTTGTTTTTCGGCATGATCGTTGGTTACCGTAAAAGTAAATTCCAGGCTGTCCCCTATCTTAACTTCGGGTGTCAGGATTTGGAAATCAGTCATGGTGATACTTTTACTCTCCAACCCGTAATGTTGCAGTATTTCGGCATGGCCGCTTTTTAAAAGGGTGCGACTGGCATGTTTTATTATAGCATCAGTTTCTTTACTAACCCCATGCCACTGGCGAACAATGGCTATCATTACCTCCGGGTGATCTTTGGAGATATCGTTCAGGTTATTGGCTACACTTTTACGCACCCATTCAGAGGGATCGTTCTTTAAGTTTTCTAAAACGGCCAGCACTTGTGTGGGATCTTTTTTCAATGCAGGTATGGCCAGCCCCCAGGGCAGTCGTGGTCTGCTGCCCTCACTTGCAAAACGGCGTACTTTATAATTTTCATGTACCGACCATAGTTGCATTTGCTTCATTATCTTTTCGGTATATTTTAGTAAAAAAGGTCGCACCGCAAACTCACAGCTTACAAACTGGGTGATAAATTCCAGAGCCTTTACAGCAACCTCATAATCATCAAGGCCATAAACCTCTATATAATCGGGCAAGAACATCATAGCCAGGCTGTCCTCGCCAAAATGTTCGACACGCAAACGAGTGATGATCTTTTTCACCACTTCTGTAGCAGTTGTAAAATTAGCCGGCATAAACTCATGCAGTACGATGGAGTTATGCCGCATCCGTTCTTTTAAAGCCTTGTTCTCATACCCATCCATAAAAATAAGCGACAGGAAACGCTTTTTATCAAAATCAGGAAGCACATGGGTAAGTACTTCTGTAAAGCGGCCATAAAACGCCGGCGAATAAATATCTTTTAACAAGCTGCTCATTGGTGGTATTTAACCTCTAAGGTATTAATTACCCGTTGGTTTTACCACTCCCCATCCCAACGGGTTGGATAGCATATAATACTTATCACTCTATAATAATACATGTTTAAACGAATAATATCACAACACTTTCATAATTAGTAGAAACCAACCCTTCCATAGGGTACCTAATATTAATTAATTTTCTCCTTTATTAAGAAACACAAAATCAGAAAATCAATTATTTCCTGTTGATAAAAAACCATAAAGTGTAAAGAAATGAAGTTAGATATCTTATTCTATTTTCATACGATCCAAAATTATCCATAAATGAGGCCTATAGCAGAATTTATGATTAACTTACTGTAAATCAATCCATGATATAATTTATTTTCATATATTAATTTAATAAAATCATCTTATAATGCACATACAATCCTCTTGCTTAAAACATAATTAAACCATTAATTAATGTTATTTTAACACTTATCAACATTATATTAACTAAAAGCAGCTCTTTTTATACTGAAAAGGGGCTTTATAGGTAGCATTTACTTTTCCCGGGCTATTAAAGTTAAATGTAATACTTAAAAAGCTATGAATATTATTCAAGGAACATCAGCCCAGGTTGGCTAGCTAAAAGCGCAAATCCGCTTAAAATCGATGGACACTAATGGCAATCAAAATAACAAAAGGAGCAATGACTCGTATTTTCATTGCTCCTTATCTGATCAGTTAGACGCTCAAGGCGTTAAATCTTATTCGTAAAATTTAGGCGCTATTGCCATGGTTAACAGCTCTGTTTTATGCTTATCCAATAACTTTTTCCACCAGAACTGAAATTTACGCGGATATACCACCCGATCTTTAAAATCAGCCTTGTGAAGATCTTCCATAGCCAATAATTTATACATTACTTTACGTGAATGATCAACAACCGCGTGTGATCGTTCGGTATATCCCAATATGCGGTTTATTTCCCGGTTGGTTTTTCCTATCAGTATATATTCAAATATCTGCAAATGCAAGGTTGAAAATCCTTTGGTTTTGAGTAACGGCCTGCTTACTGATAATCTATCCTCCTTAATCATAAACCCCTTTGTTAAAATCTTTACACTATTTTATTCACTCTCTAATCGACCTCAAATTATACGCGGCAAGCAGGTTCCCATAGCCAACTCTTATTTACAAGGATTACTTCCAGGTGCGTTCGGGTCTTTTAACACTTTAAACTCGGTACGTCTGTTTAACTGGCGACCAGCAGGGTTATCTTTTCCGTTAGGAAGCGAGTTTGGTGCCACTGGCTTTCTTTTACCATAGCCTTTAGCGTATATACGTGTCGACTCGATACCTTTTGATATGATATACGTAACGCACGATTGAGCCCTGGCCTGTGACAGCTTATCGTTATACTTGTTTGAACCTATAGAGTCGGTATGCGCGCTTAATTCAACCTTTATGGTTGGGTTATCCTTCAATACAATTACCAGTGTATCCAAAACAAGCATTGAGGCAGGTCTTAGTGTGGCTTTGTTAAAGTCGTATAATACATTCTTTATAACAATAGGCTTATCCGGCGTAAAGGCCTGCAAACAGATGTCGGGACTGTACAAGGTATCATTACGCATGGTGCCCGAAGCCGGTGCCGGAATATTTTTAGCAAAATAGCAGCCTTTCTCCAATCGGAGGCTATGCGGGCGTTTATCGGTTACATCAAATGCATACCGCCCTGTTTTATTAACCACCATTTGCTTAATGGTATCTTTTGACAGCGAATCGATAAAACTCACTTTAACGCCCTCTAACGGTTTATGAGTATCGCAATCAGTAACAATACCCGATAACACATATTTTTTACTTACTGCCGAGAAAATAGCCAGACAGCAATCTGATTCACGATCAGAGCTGATATAAAACTTGGTGGCATCATCATGATCGGGCAGGAAATACAAGTCGTCTTTGGCTGAGTTAATAGGATAGCCCAGGTTCTTGGGTTCACTCCACTTATCCAGTGTGCTTTGGCTTTCGAAAAAGTCAAAACCGCCCAGACCTATAAATCCTTTTGAGCTATATACTAATCTTTTGTTGGGCAGATCATAGTAAGGAGCCTCTTCATCAAACGCAGTATTGATCACGCTGCCCAGGTTGGTTGAGTTTACAGCATCACCATTAAAATTAAGGTAAGCTACCCAGATATCGTCGCCACCCTGGCCACCTGGTTTATTAGAAGAAAAGAACATACGCAAACCATCGGAAGTAACAAATGGCTGTATGGAGTTAAACCCATCCACGTTTACATTGCTATTCATTTTCTTTGGTGCCGACCATTCATTATCCACTTTATCGCAGTAATAAATAGCGTGTATGGTTTTACTACCTTCTTTATACCAGCGAGTAAAATACATTCTCTTCCCATTTTCGTTAAAAGAAGGAGTTCCGTATTCTAATTCCTTTTTACTTTCCGGATCTTTGAAACTGATCGCCGTAGGTAAACCAGGCTTTGATTTATCAAGTTGATATACACGGTTCAGGTGCTTTTTCTCATCTTTAGCAAACCTCGATGAAGTAAAATAGTTATTACCATCACGTTGCACCAAAGAGTAATCGGACCCATCGGATGAGTAAGGGTCTTTCAGCTTAGCTATCTCCACCAATAATGGATATTGATATTGATCTTTGGCAAAATGACAGTTTTTGATTTCTTTGGTGGCAATATCCTTGTACTTGCTTTCGCCATTGTAATTGGCCTTAAATTGTTCCAGTTGTTTTATGGCATCATCAAAGTGCTGAGTGGCTCTTAAACACACGCCATACCAAAGACGGGCCAATGGGTATTCCTTTTCATAATTGGCACTGATCACTTTATAATACCAGCCTTCGGCCTCTACATAATTTTCATACAAACGGTATGACTCGGCTAACTGATAGGATATATAGGCCTGATCACCCTGTTTTGTAGGTTTTTTGCTGGTTTTTTCACCAGCATGATAAGGAATAGCCTGCAGCAAGGTAAGACTCAAACCCTCGGCAGCTCTTTTATAATAGAAAGCAGCCTCATAGTAATCCTTATTGCTAAATGCCTTGTCGCCATAAACTCTTGGATTGTCTTTACTATATTGGGCATTAACCCCTTTAAACACAAGCAGTATAAGTAAAGTAAAAATTATTTTCTTCATGTTGATAAAGTTTAAAGCCTTGGGCAAATTGCTTCCGGTTCCTGGATACGTTTGCGAAATACATAACTTACTGATAACTCAATACCTCCGTTGCCAGATGTGGCCCGGGTAAGCGATGATGTATTGAAATCATAACTTGCGCCTATGATGAGGCTGTTAACATGGTATCCAATGTTAGCAATAGCCGCATCCTTAAAACGATACATACCGCCCAATATTAAACCTTTATCATCCTGTAGTTTTAATTCTGAATAAGCGCCTACGGCTTTCTCTTCGGCTTTTTGTTGCCTGATATAAATAGCATGCGGGATAACATCAAAATAATCTGAAGCCTTTATGCGTACACCTGCATGTATGGTATAACGGATAGGCAATTTAAGACTGGTACCATCAACAGCAAACGGATCTTTTGAGCGTGCAAGGTGCGATACACTCACACCACCAAAAAGGTTGGCGTTATGCAGGGGATCACCGTCATAATAGAAAACACCGGCACCTGCATCAAAGATGGTAGCATTTGTATTTAAAAAGTTTTCATTACTGGGTAATGTTGGGTCAAAACCGCTGTTTGGATTAAACTGGCTACCAAATTGGGCTTTGTTAGGGTCGAAACTGCGGTTAATGATACCCGCCTGTACACCAAAGCTCACTTTTTTATAACCATCGTTTGATACCGCTATGGCGTAACCAAAAGATCCGTAAGCGGCAAAATAGTTATATCCCACATCGCCTGCTGCCTGGTTGATCACATTAAAACCTACTCCCACTTTATCAGTTGGCCTGAAATCAACAGACAAGGCACCCGTTTGATACGCATTGTTGATAGTTGCGTATTGATTTTTAAAATTCGCATTGACACGCACATCACCATTGATCACACCGGTTAAGGCTGGGTTCAGGTACAGGGGATAGGCGTAATACTGCGAAAAATGCGGATCGATCTGCGCCTTTAATTGACTTATTGCTCCAATCTGAAGCAGTATTGCCATGATAACTATAACTCTTTTTTTCATAGTAGTTTTATTAATTGTGATGCGGTCATGAAGTACGGTATCATGTAGTTATTACATGATACCGTACAGGCCTTATCTTAATAGCGTAACTGTACCCTTTTTCTTGATTACCTGACCATCGTTCATGGTAGCTTCAACATAATAAACATATACACCTACCGGCTGCTTGTTACCTTTATAGGTACCATCCCATCCGCTTGCTTTATTTGTTGATTTGAATTGCAGCTCACCCCATTGATCGTAAATTGATAATGTTAAGGTGCTAATGGTGGTTCCATAAACGTACAGTATGTCGTTATTTCCGTCACCGTTAGGAGTAAACGCATTCGGTATAAATAATCCGTTGCCAAAAGGATTGCTTGTGGTTCCGGTCACAGCGGCAGAGTTGGCGCTTAGCTGGCAAGCAGAGTTTCCGGTGGCACGTACAATAATGGTAGCCGATGCACCTGGCTGTAATCCGCTTACGGTATGGCTTAAGCCTGCGGCGCCTGTGCTTGGCGCAACAAAGTGCTGACCGTTATCTAAACTGATCTGATAACCCGTAGCCCCTGTAACAGCAGCCCATGTAAAGGTGATACTCTCTGCAGTAGTTGAACCTACAGAAACTATCGGTGCAGCCAGCGGAGTAAGTATGGTAACCGTTACCGGTGTTCTGGTAACTGATACGCAACCACCTGCAACTTCAGCTTCGGCATAATAAGTAGTATTAGCTGATAATACCGGTGTTGTAAAGTCGGTACCTGTAAATAGTATCGCACCGCCTGTATTGGCCGCATACCAGTTTATAGTAGCGCCTGGTGTAGCGCTTGTAGCCGATATAGTAGTACTTGTTCCAGGGCATATGGACGTACCCTGAGCACTTGCCTGCGGTGCTATTGGTGCGGATGTTACCGTTACAGTAACACTTGTACGTGAAGCAGATGGGCAACCTGTATTATTTACCGCCTCGGCAAAGTAAATGGTATTGGTAGTAAGCGTAGGCGTAGTAAAGCTTGTGCCGCTTGCTAATGCAGTACCGCCGCTTGCTGAGCTATACCAATTATAGGTAAAGCCTGTTTGCGGATTAGAGATAGTTAATGTTACCGAACCACCTGCGCAATCATTTACTGAATTGCCGCCCGCTATTACAGGCGCTCCAGGTGCCGGAACGGCAGTTACCTGTACAGTAGCCACTCCCGAACTTGAGCATGACCCGCTTGCTGCTTCTACATAATAAGTGGCATTAGCGTTAACAGCTCCTATCGGGAAGCTTGCTCCTGTAAATACCAGGTTAGTTCTTGCGGCATCTGTATACCAGTTATAAGTAATGCCTGCCTGTGGCGATGCTACAGAAAGCGTTGCTACACTACCCAAACATACCTGCGGATTCGGAACAGAAACCGTTGGTGTTGGTGGTTGAGGCGTTACCGTTACGGCTGCAGCTATTCTTGTTGATGCATTACAGCTTTGTGCATTTGTTGCTTCAACATAATAGGTCGTGTTAGCTGTTAACACCGGTGTTGTAAAGGCTGAACCTGTAAATATTGAAGTTCCGCCGGTGGCTGATGTATACCAGTTATAAGTTGTGCCAGCTACTGGGTTGGTTATTTTGATAGTAGCCGCGCTGTTTTGGCAAGTAGTTAAGCTGGTCTGATCAAGCGTAGGATCAGGTGCTTTGGTATTATCAATAGTAATAGTTACCGAAGTACGTGGTGAACTTGATGTACAGCCTGTAGCAGTGTTTACAGCTTCTACATAATAAGTAGTAGCTGCTGAAATTACCGGTGTAGTAAACTGTGCACCAGTAAATATCGGTGTACCGCCGGTTGCTACATCGTACCATTTAAAGGTTACACCTGGCGTAGTGCTTGTTGCAATTAATACTGCCGAGCCACCTGCGCACACGGTTGGTGTTGATGAACCAGCCTGGGTAGTTACCGTTGGCCCGCTAGGCAATTGATTGATAACCACATTAACTTGAGTACGGGTAGCTGATGTACAACCAATGCTATTTGATGCTTCTGCATAATATGAAGTATTAGCTGTTAATACAGGTGTGGTGAAAGTTACCCCACTTGCTAATGCTACCCCACCGGTAGCAGAGCTGTACCATTTGTAAGTAAGCAATACACTTGGATTAGAAACGGTTAATGTAGCGGTAGAACCTGAACAAGTTGGTACGGTGTTGCCACCTGCTATTACTGGTGCACCAGGTGCAGATACAACAGTAACCTGGGCAAAGGCAAAGCCATTGCTGCTGCAACCTGTGCTGTTTACTGCTTCTACATAGAAATCTGTTGTTGCAGTTATAGCACCGGTTGTATAAGGGTTACCGGTAAACAGTAAGTGGTTCTTGGTAGTGGAATCATACCAGTTATAAGTAATGCCGGCTTGAGGTGTTTGTATAGACAATGTAGCTGTACTGCCTAAACATACCTGCTGATTAGCATTGGCTACTACAGGATCCGGTGGAAGCGGAGTAACCGTTACCGTAGCCTGTGCACGTGCTGATGAATTACAATTACCTGCACTTGCTGCCTCAACATAGTACGTAGTTGTGGCAGTTAAAGCCGGTGTAATAAATTGTGTACCGGTAAATAACAGCGTACCATTAACCGGCGCATCGTACCATCTGTAAACCAAACCAGTTTGTGGGTTAGATATATTGATAGTAGCCGATGATCCCGAGCAAGCAGTTAAACCGCCTGATGGTATCTGTATAACCGGTGTTGGAGGTACCGGCAATACCGTGATATCTGTTTGCGTACGTGAAGTACTGGTACAGCTGCTTGCACTTACAGCCTCAACGTAGTAGGTTGCATTTGCGGTTAAGTTGGTAAGCGCAAATGATGTTCCGGTAAATACCGCTGTGCCACCGGTGGCTGCTGTGTACCAGTTATAAGTAACGCCTGCAACCGGATTGGTTACGCTGATGGTAAGACTACCTCCGTTACAAACTGAGCTTTGCGTAGCACTTAATGTTGGCGCAATCGGCAATCCGTTTGGCGTAATATTAACCGCTGTACGGCCACCACCATTCACACAGCTGGTGGTAGAGTTAGTAGCCTCAATGTAGTAAGTGATATTCTGTGTAATAGCAGGAGTAGTAAATGTAGCTCCGGTATGTACCGATGTACCACCGGTAGCTGTAGTGTACCAGTTATAATCAACACCGGCTTGTGGTGAAGTTACTGCCAGTGTAGCAGGACTGCCTGAACAAACCTCCACATTTGATGCTTGTACGCCTGGTTTTGATGGCAGCTGATCAACTTTAACTGTTGCTACTGTACGTGCCGGGCTGGTACAAGTACCGTTTGCTGCTTCGATATAGTAAATGATATCTGATACTGGTGAAACGGTGAAGGTTGCACCGGTAAATACTGGGGTTCCACCAGTAGGTGATGTATACCAGTTAATAGTTGCTCCGTTAGCATTGGTTACTGCGAAGGTAACACTTTGACCGGCGCAGATCTCGAATGCAGCCTTGGTCAATATCGGGTTCACCGGCGATGGCGTAACGTTAACCGTTGCACCTACCCTGTTAGGGTTAGGACATAAGGTTGCGGTATGGCTGCTTTCTACATAATAAGTAGTAGTTGCCAGTACGTTGGTTGGGCTATAAGTTGCACCGGTATGTACCAATGTACCTCCTACCGCTGCAGTATACCATCTGTAAGTTACGCCGGCACGTTGGTTGCTCACTGTAAATGTAGCGGTACCGCCGGCACAAATATTTACGGTATTGGTAGCCAGTCGAGGTGCTTCAACCTGTTTACTTGCGTAATAGATGTTAAGCGTAGTTAATAACGTTGCTATACCTGAATTCAAGCGAACTTCTACCCTGTCAAATGCTGTTTTTGGTGCAAATTTGACAATGGCTGTTTGGCCGCCGGCAAGAACTGTGATCTTCAGCAAGTTACTACTTAGTGTAATGCGGTCGTTATTATAAGTAGCGCCGTTGTATGATGCTAATTGTATAGAGCCCAGTACACTTACGTCGGCCAGATTTCCTGGAACGCTTATTTTCAGGGTTACTGTATCACCAACAAGTCCCTGATCTGTAAATATCAGTTTTTGAGCCACATATGAACCCAATACACTGATAGGCAAATGAAGCTGACTAAAGTTAGTAGTGTCCTGGTCAACTGAGTTATTTTCATCAGTTACACCGCAAGCGATACAAACCAGGCCGCCGTTCACATCAAATGTTTGGGTCGATGCGAAATCGCAATTGGTTGAGAATATCGGATTTACTTTAACAAGTACCGCCGTACGTGTTGTGCTGATACAGCCAGAGCTGGTTAATACTGCCTCTACATAATACGTTGTATTTGATGTTAAAGGCGGAGTAGTAAATGTAGATCCGGTAAATATTGGCGTACCACCGGTTGCTGATGTATACCAGTTAAAGGTAGCACCTGCCGTGGTTGATGTAGCTGTTAAAGTAGCTGTTTGGCCAGAAGTGATCTGTCCGCCTGGTGCGTTTGAGGTAATAACCGGTGCAACAGGTGTAGGATTAACGATCACATCTGCTTTGGCCCTTGTTGAGCTGGTACAACCACCTGCTGTAGCTTCAACATAATAGGAAGTACTGGCGGTTAATGCCGGTGTTGTAAACTGAGGTCCGGTAAATACTGGTGTGCCACCGGTTGGGGTAGTGTACCAGTTAAAGGTAACTCCTGCCTGAGTTGAAGTAGCCGACAATACAGCCGATGAACCAGAACAGGTTGATACCGGTGTTTGCGATACAATAGGCACCAGTGGTGTAGCTGTTACATTGGCTGTTACTTGTGTACGGCTTGAACTACCGCAAGCTGCGGCGCTCGTAGCTTCAACATAATACGATGTTGTTGATGTTAATAACGGTGTTGTGAATGCAGGGCCTGTAAACACTGGCGTGCCGCCTGTTGGCGTAGTGTACCAGTTAAAGGTAACTCCCGCAACCGCCTGTGCGGTAAATGTTGCAGGCTGACCAGAACATACGGTTAAAGTTGGTACAGTCACAACAGGTTTAGCTGGAGCCGGAGTAACCGTTACAGTTGCCGGTGTGCGTATAGCCTGGGCGCAACCATCAGCGGTGCGGCTGGCTTCGGCATAGTACGTTGTATTGGCAGTTAATGCGGGTGTTGTAAAGGTAGCGCCGGTAAATACTGCAGTACCACCGCTTGCCGAAGTATACCATCTTACGGTAACGTTAGCTGGTACGGTTGCACTTAAAGTGGCTTGTGATCCCGAGCAAATAGTAACATTTGCTGTGCTGATGGTTGGTGAAGCTACCGATTGGTAAGCATCATAAACATTCACTGCGCTAAGCAGGCCGGCAACACCCGAGTTAAACGTGATCTCAACGCGGTCAAATGTATGCGCGGCTTTAAATTTATATTTGAAACGGGTGGTTCCGTTCAATAAAGTAATTTTCAATAATGATCCGTCAACGGTAACACGGTCGCCATTGTAAGTTGAACCATTATAAGTGGCTACCTGGATCTGTGAAAGCAAGCCCACATCAGCCAGCGATCCTGGTATACCCAGATCAACTGTCAGGCTGTCGCCCACAATGCCGGTATTTGCAAAACGCAGGGTTTGCTGTGCCGATCCACCCAGTAAACCTACCGGTACGTGTATTTGTGAGAAAGTCTCGGTGTTGTTATCAACAGAACCGCCGGCATTGCTCACACCGCATAGTAAACAGATGCCGTTCACTGAGCTTGTCTGATCAATTGCCGCGTCGCAAGGAACCGGATTAGGTCCTATTGCTTTTACATTAATTATACCTGATGCTCTTGAAGTAGATACTGCTCCTGTGGCAGGGATGCTTGACTCGGCATAATAAGTAGTCTGCGCAAATATGCCAGGGCTTACAAAGTTTGCTCCGGTAAATATGCTGGTTCCTCCGGTTGGAGTAGTAAACCAGTTAAATACTGCACCTGGTGTAGTTGATGATGCTGTTAAACTGCCTGAAGTACCCGCGTTAACAGTTTGTGTTGGCGGATTAACTGCCACATCCGGTATGATGATAGGCTGGGTAACGGTCAGGATCACTGGGGTACGCTGCGCGCTTACGCAACCAGAAGCCAGTGAACTTTCAGCATAATAAGTTGTAGTAGCGGTTAAAGGCGGGGTAACAAATACCGAACCTGTAAACACAGGAGTTCCGCCGGTTGCTGCGGTATACCATTTAAAGATAGCACCCACAGTGGTTGAACTGGCAGTCAATGTAGCCGAGCTTCCTGTTGTAACCTGGCCACCGGCCGGGCTTACAGCTACTGTTGGAGCAACAGGTACAGGATTAACGGTCACATCTGCCCTGGTACGCGCTGGACTAACACAGCCATTTGCTGATGCTTCTACATAATAAGATGTATTGGCGGTTAGGGCCGGGGTTGTAACTTGTGCGCCGGTAAATAGTGGTGTACCACCGGTTGCCGCTGCATACCAGTTATATACCACACCTGCTTGTGTAGGTGATACAGTTAACACCGCGGTTGAACCTGAGCACACCGGTACCGATGCCTGCGCCAGAACCGGGTTAACCGGAGCCGGAGTAACATTGGCAGTTGCGGCCACCCTGTTAGGATTAGCACAGCTGCTGGATACACGGCTGCTTTCTACATAATAAGTGGTAGTAGCGGTTAATGCCGCAGTTGTAAAAGTTGAACCTGTATGTACCGAAGTACCGCCAGTAGCCGAAGTGTACCATTTATATTGTACACCTGCACGGGCGTTATTCACAGTAAAGGTTGCTGTGCTGCCTGAGCATAAGCTAACAGCATTTGCGGCAAGCCTTGGCGCTTCTACCTGTTTGGTAGCATAGTAAATATTCAGCGTATTAAATAATGATGCCAATGCGCCGTTAAACCTGATCTCGACCCTGTCAAATGCCGATTGCGGAGCAAATTTCACTAAGGCGGTCTGGTTACCGTTCAGCAATGTAATTTTCAGCAGGCTGCTGCTTAAAGTAACACGGTCATTATTATAAGTGGCTCCATTAAAAGAAGCTATTTGTAATTGATTTAAAACACCCACAGTAGCCAGACTTGCGGGAACTGCTATTTTAACAGTCACGGTATCACCCACAACACCGGCATCGCTGAATATTAATTTTTGCGATACGTTTGATCCTACCAAACCTATTGGAACGCTCAACTGGCTAAAGTTGGTGGTATCCTGATCAACAGAATTATTAGGATTGTTTACCGCGCAACCAACGCAAAGCAGGCCGCCGTTCACATCAAATGTTTGTGTTGATGCGAAATCGCAGCTGGTTGAGAATATAGGGTTTACAATAACGTCAACCGAAGTACGTGTTACACTTGTACAACCCGCTGCTGAGGTAGCCTCCACATAATAAGTAGTGTTTGATGTTAAAGGTGGAGTAGTGAATGAAGTACCTGTAAATATAGGTGTACCGCCTGTTGCAGAAGCATACCATTTATAGGTAACGCCAGCTACAGGTGATGTGACTGCTAAAGTAACGGTCTGGCCAGATGTTACTTGTCCTGGAGCAGTAATAGTGGGCGCAACGGGTGTCGGATTAACCGACACATCCGCTTTTGCCCTTGTTGAGCTGGTGCAGCCCCCTGTCGACGCAGCTTCAACGTAATATGATGTACTGGCAGTTAATGCCGGGGTAGTATACTGAGGACCTGTAAATACAGGTGTGCCTCCGGTAGCAGTGGTGTACCAGTTAAAGGTAACACCGGCCTGGGTTGATGAGGCGGTTAATACTGCTGATGAGCCAGAGCATATTTGTACTGGGGTAACTACGGTTGGTACTGTAGGTGTTGTAACTACATTAGCCGTTACCTGCGTACGGGCCGAACTACCGCATGAGCCTGCATTAGCCTGAACATAGTAGGAAGTATTTGCAGTTAATGCCGGGCTGGTAAATTGCGGTCCGGTAAACAATGGGGTACCACCGGTTGCTGTAGCATACCAGGTAAAAGTAACACCATTAACGGCTTGTACTGTGAATATGGCTGGTTGACCAGAACATACTGCTACCGTAGTAGCATTAGCCACCGGTGCGGCTGGCGCCGGAACAATGGTTACAACTGCTGGTGTACGGTTACCCTGAGCGCAACCATCAACCGTACGGCTGGCTTCAGCATAATAAGTGGTAGTAGCATTTAATACAGGTGTAACAAAGTTTGCACCGGTAAATACAGCTGTACCACCCGAAGCGGCAGTATACCATTTTATAGTTACGTTGGCCGGCACATTGGTGGCAGTCAGCGTAGCTGATGTTCCCTGGCAGGTGCTTACGTTTGCTGTACCGATAGTAGGTGAAGCTACTGACTGGTAAGCGTCATAAACATTCACGGCATTCAATAAGCCGGCCACGCCTGAGTTAAATTGAATTTCAACACGGTCAAATGCCGCGCCTGCTTTAAAGGCTACCCTGAAGCGGCTTGTACCGTTTAATAAAGTAACATTTAATAAAGATCCGTTTACGCTAAAGAAATCGTTATTAAAAGTAGCGCCATTGTAAGTACCTATCTGAATTTGTGATAACACACCTACATCGGCCAGTGAACCGGGGATACCTAATTCAACAATAACACTATCGCCAACAATACCTGCATGGGCAAATTGAAGTGTTTGTTGTGCAGAGCCTCCTAATAAACCTATAGGTACGTGTATTTGTGAAAATGTATTACGATCGTTATCAATTGCTCCGCCGGCATTGCTAATACCGCACAATAAACACAGGCCATTAGCCGAGTTGGTTTGGGCTGTAGCGGCGTCGCAGGCTACAGGACTGGTAGCAACAGGAATAATGTTAACCACACCTGCTGCGCGGGTGGCCGATATTGCGCCGGTAGCTGTTACCACGGCCTCGGCATAATAAGTAGTATTGGCAAATACTGCCGGAGTTACAAAAGTTGGCCCTGTAAATATTGGGGTGCCACCGGTTGGTGTAGTATACCAGTTAAATACGGTTCCCGGGGTAGTTGAGCTTGCGGTTATGGTACCGCTTGTTCCTATGTTAACAGATTGTGTTGGTGGGTTAACACTTACATCCGGTATTACTATCGGTGTAACGGTTACAGGCACAACGGTTCTGTCTGGCGATACGCAGCTGCCTAATGAGGCTTCGGCGTAGTAAGTGGTATTGGCATTCAATACCGGCGTAGTGAAAGTACTGCCTGTAAACACCGGCGTACCACCGGTTGCAGAAGTATACCATTTTATAGTAGCGCCGTTTACAACGGTTGCTTTGAAAGTAGCGGTCTGTCCGGCCAGTATTGTAGCGCTCGAAGGCGTTACAACTGGTTTCACTGGCGCATCATCAACTATTACTTGTACCGGCGCCCTTGTTGGACTTACGCAGCTTCCGCTGCGGCTGTACTCTACATAATAAGTTGTATTGGCGGTTAGCGCAGGCGTAGTGTA
The DNA here is from genome assembly GCF_900155965.1 of Mucilaginibacter lappiensis. GTDB lineage: Bacteria > Bacteroidota > Bacteroidia > Sphingobacteriales > Sphingobacteriaceae > Mucilaginibacter > Mucilaginibacter lappiensis. The sequence goes on along the minus strand of NZ_FTMG01000012.1, from coordinate 44,380 downwards.
AGATGTTCCGGTATGAACAGCAGTACCACCGGTTGGCGTGGTGAACCAGCTAAAAGTTCCGTTAGCGGGTGCTGATGAAGTAATGTTCAATGTTGCCGGACTGCCTTTACAAATTTCGGGAGCAGTTGGATTAAATTTAGGTGTAGGGTATTGCTGCACCGCGTAATAGATCTGTAAAGAAGTAAGCAATGTAGCAGCACCCGAATTAAGGGTTACCACTATACGATCATAATTTCCAACAGCTGGTATATAGGCTGCATATTTACCGCTTCCGCTCAGTAACCTTAACGTGAGCAGTGTGTTATTAAGCGGATAGGTACCTACCAATGTTGCGCCGTTATAAACAGCAACAGTTATACCTCCAAGCAAGCTTACATCGGCTAAACCACCGGGTGTCTGCAAGGCAAGTTTAATGGTATCGCCTGCAAAACCCGGGTTCGGGAATATCAATGTTTGTGAAGCCGATCCTCCTAAAAGCCCAACCGGTACGGTTATCGTTGATGCCGTAGTGGTGTCTGCATCCGCGGCTAGGGCGCCATTATTAATAACGCACAGTAAACATAAACCATTAATGGAGGTACTTTGCTGATTAGCAAATGTACAAGGCGAATTAGTATTGATAGTTACGGTGATCGTTATTGGGGTACGGGTAACCGATTCGCAACCTGCAGCGTTAACAGCAGCTACATAATAAGTAGTGGTGCTAAAAAGCGCCGGTGTCGTGTACGGATTACCTGTAAATACAGGTGTAGCAGCAGCAGCCGAAGTATACCAATTATAAGTGATACCTGTTTGCGCATTGCTTACATTGATAGTAGCGGTTTGGCCGGCTACAATGGTTGAATTATTTACTGCCAAAACCGGGGCAGCTGGTTTAGGCGATACAGTCACAGTTGCTACGGCACGCGTACCGCTTACACAACCTGCTGCATTAACCGCTTCGGCATAATAAGTAGTGTTTGCACTTAAAGCCGGGCTGGTAAAATTAGTGCCGGTAAACAATGGAGTGCCGCCGGTTGCAGTTGCATACCAATTATAGGTTTGTCCGGCTACTGGCGAAGCAATGGCCAGTACGGCCACATCACCATCGCAAATAGTTACGTTTGGTGTGGTAAGCGTTGGCGCCACAGGCAGCGGACTTATAGTAGCAGTCACTTTAGTACGTGTAGTACTTACGCAGGTACCGCCGCTTACCGCTTCGGCATAATAGCTGGTAGTAGCGGTTAAAGCCGGGCTGGTAAAAGTATTACCTGTAAACAATGGCGTACCACCGGTTGCAGCTGCATACCAGTTGATAGTAACGCCGGTTACCGGTGTAGCCGCAAATATGGCTGTTGAGCCGGGGCATACGGTAGTATTAGCATTGGCAACAACAGGCGCTACCGGAATTTGGTTAACATTAATAGTTACCGGTGCACGGGTAGACGCCGTAGCACAACCCGGTCGGGTTGCCGACACATAATAAGTAATATTATTAGTTAAAGCAGGTGTAGTAAAGCTTGCACCTGTAAATACAGCAGTACCGCCTGTTGGCTGGGTGAACCAGCTAAAGGTTGTACCCGCCAGGTTGGCGGTAGCGTTTAATGTAACTGTACTACCGGCGCACAATTGCGCTGTGGTTACAGCAACATTATTAACTTTTATGATTGGCTGAGGTATCGCTATCTCGCCCTCATTCAGATCAAGGGTTGAGAGTACATTAGCCACTCCGCCCAGCCGGAGCTGTACACGGTCAAATACCTTTGGAGGCACGTAACTGACGGTTAATCGCTGCCTGTTATTTGCAAAATCAAGTAAGCGTATAGTAAGTAATGACGCGCTTAAGAACTGCGTGTCATTATTATCGGTATTGCCGTTAAAAGTGGATATGGATATACTCGAAAGAAGTCCCACGTCCAGCAGGGATTTGGGTATGGTTAACGTCAGCTTTACGGAATCGCCGACAGTTGATGCCGATTGAAAAACAATTGTTTGTTGCGCAAATGCACCTAACGCACCAACACCCGCGTTAAGGGTGGATGCTGTATTTAAATTACCGTCAATAGCATTTTGAGGATTTGCTACCCCTCCTACGTTTAATCCCAGACCAAGCAATGCTGATGATATACCATGTAATTCGTCATAAGGCGTGTTACAAACCGGTGGCCCGGGAGTAGTGTAAAATGCATCGTACAGATATATACTGCTTAGCGCTCCTAACAAACCACCGCTAAGTGTTACCCTTACCCTGTCATAAGCCTGTGTTGGCGCATAAATTAACTCCAGTTGATTATTGTTGCTGGCCACACTTGCTAATGTAGGCGCAGTAACCGGGGTACCTGCTACGCTGCCATTATACGGAGTAATAGTTACCCCTCCCAAAAGTGTTACATCAAGCAGGTTATCACCAGTTCCCAATTTAATGGTCAGTGGCGTGTTAGCCGGAACTGTAGTTGGAAATATAAGTTCCTGGTAAGTTGATGCTATAAGACCAACCGTTACGTTTAAAGTAGAATACGTTTGCAGATTTGCATCAATGGCATTGCCTTGATTATTAACCACGCAGCCCAAGCAAAGTAAACCTGTAGCGCCGCTTTGCTGAGTAGTTGCAAAATGGCGTTGTCCGAATATTTGGCTTGTAGCACACAATAGCAGGCATAAAACTATTATGTACCTGCAATAAAAGGTAAAGGTTCTCATGCAAATATGAAGTTAAGGTAGGTGCAAATAGTTACACCTTTCAAAACTACATACCGCTTGAGGATAATTATTAATACATCTTATTCACTTATTAAGACAGGTTCAATTATCATTCACAACACTTAATTATTGTTCATTTTGTTCATTAAATATTATTTTAAAACCTATGGCTCTACATTTTTCGTAAACACAGTAAAATATGGTAAAAACCCAATATTCGGGTAAAATATGACTGCAACATTATTTGATATTACCCCCGTATAATAATAGCAGTAACGTTAATTGTATAAATAACAACAACCTATTCAGATTAATTGCGTAATATAAATGCTAACCTATTAACCTAATTGCTTGAGCCTATGATATCCTTTTCACCAATTCAGTTTGAAACGTTGAAATCCAAAGTACTCGCCAATGCCAATATCAGAAGCATTACTCCGGGTGACTGCAAGGCGCTTGCATTTCAAATATATTCAAAAACAAAATTAACCGTAAGTGAAACCACTTTGAAACGGGTGTACGGTTTTGCCTATAGCAAATTCAAACCATCATTGTTCACTATTGATGTTTTAGCGAAATTTTGTGACTACGAAGGCTGGGATGATTTTTGCGAACGTGAAAGCGTACCCTCCGAAAAATTCCAAAACGAACATGTGGATTGGAAAACTCTAAGTCAAAATGCGGCAAAGATTACTCATTTTACGCTTCAGGCTTTAAAAAATCGTTCTGGTATCCCTTTCGGCCAAACCATCCGCCGCAAATTTATCGATGATCATTTTGATGAGTTTTTAAGGGGCGATTACACCGCAACCGTATTTGCCGCACCATCGGGCTATGGAAAAACCATCGGTCTTTGCCATTGGATAGATGAAAAATTAGAATCAGACAGTAACGATATCATCTTGTTTTTTAGCAGCAGCGCTTTAATGAACGTTTTTTTAAGTGGGCGCGATCTGAACGATTGGCTGCTGGCCTTGCTTGGCTACTCACAGGAAGAAGATATTGAAGCACTATTTGACATCAATAAACGTAACGACGGCAGGTTTTATCTTGTTATTGATGGCTTTGATGAACATATGTTCAAAAATGATCAGTTTGAACTGGTATTGACCCAGTTAATGGATATTTTTTCCTTTTATCAATCACACGAGTGGTTTAAACTGGTTTTAACTATGCGGTCTGCCAACTGGATCAATAATAAACACAATATGGAGTTTGGTCTTAAAAACTGGTTTACCGGTTTTATAACAGATCATGACCTCACCACCAATGTGCCGCTGTTCAACATCCAGGAGATCAAAGAACTTAGCCGCAAAATAAATCCCGACGTTCAGAATCTGATCGCCATTGATGTGGCCAACAATTTCAACCATCCTTTATATTTCCAATTCTATTATAAACAGAATAAGAACAATTTTTCGCTCAACAACATTGATCACATTTGTATATATGAGCTCATTTCCATATTCATATTGAATAAGGTTTACCTGGGCCACTACGCAACCGAAAAAATCCTCCTGTTAAAAGGATTGGTTGATGAAATGGATTTTCAGGCCGGTATATATGAGCTGGATAAATTTAAGTGCAACGACCTGCTTAAACAATACAGCCACGCTTATAATGAATTGTTAAGTATTGGATTTTTACGGGAAATCAATTCAAGCAACGATTTTCAGTTTAAAACCCTTGTTCAGTTCGGCAACAATAACTTCCTGGAATTTACCATTGCCCGCAAGCTGCTTTTGGATAATAACCAACGTTTTGACCTGCAATTGATCAAACAGATCAATAATGCTTTTAATGACAGTGAGCATAAATTGCCGGTTATCAAATGGTGTGTAATACACGCTGTTAAAAACGGACAGCAGGAAAGCTTTGAACTTTTAGCCCAAACCAACCTTAATCCTAAAGAAAAATCGGAGCTCATCATTTTTTTAGGCGATTTGCTCCAGCGAGTCTGCTTTGGGTCGACCAACGCTGAAGCTACTGCCAATTTTTTTAAGCAGGATTGCAGCGACGGATTTTTTTATTACTTTTTTGGATTAGAGCTGGTCAATACTGATTACAAAAAAGTACTGCAAACTTTATTAAAGTTTGAGCTTTCTGACCATAAAAAGGTACTTACTTACACTGCTTTGGCTACTATAGCCATACTTCAGTTGGATTTGAAGCAACTGGAAGATCACCTGGCGAAATTAAAAAGCTTCCCGCAGGATGATTTCCATCAATTTGCCATTAACCCATTGCATTGCCTCAATGCTATTTATCAGTACCTGAAATATGGCATGATCAGGAAGGACTTTTTTGCCGAGATCACCCGCTTCTACTTCAATCCGCCAAAACAAAGTGAAACCGTACATAATAGAAAAGCGAATGATCTTATTTTCTTGTTATCTGCCTACTCCACTTTTATTTGCCGTAAGCCACATAAAACATTAAGATTTGTTAACGCACTTTATACCATAGATAAAACTAGCGCCGAAACATCATTCGCCTATAATTTCTTTTTAAAGGTAGCCGAGTCTGACGCTTATTTTTTACTGGATAAACAAACCAGCCTGTTGAAAAACAACGATGAAATTTCGGCTTCGCATAAACAGGAAGAATATTTATTTACCCCTTTTATGAAATCATTGTTTTATGGGCTTAAAATAAAAAATGCTATCTCAAGTAATGATTACTCAGCTATTAATAGTTATTTGAATTGCTTAAACCAGGTTTCTGACGAATCGGGCAATAAATTGTCAAAACTGTTCATTTATGCCAGCATTTTGAACAACGAGGTGCTATTAAATCTTGACCCCCAATTGTACAAACAGGTATCTTACAACCATACCCGCTTATTACGTGAATGTGGTTTAAGCGTTGATGTGTTTATATCGCCTAAAAGCGAAGTTCTGGCACTAAAAGTAAAGGTTAACAACTAAATCATTGTATTTGAAGTCATTATTTTACTTTCAAACTTGCACGTACTTTTTTTACTTCTAATGCGGTAACCAGGCTACTATTGTTCCCGAAATTATTGCGGATATAGGTTAATACTTGGGCTATCTGATCATCAGTCAGAAAATTATGCTTGGGCATTACACTATTATAAGGTACATTTTTAACCTTAACCGGGCCTTCCAAACCATTAAGCAGTACCCGGATGGCCGTTTCCTTTTCCATGTATTTGCCCCCGGTAACCCATTCAGACCCGGCAAGCGGCGGAAAAAGATTACCATCGCCTTTACAATTTTTCTGATGGCAGTTAGTACAATAGGTAGCATACAGTTTAGCGCCCCCGGTCAGCATACCACTCATCAGGTTATTGCGCATTACGTCGGGGGTTTTAAAGCTTGGTAGTTTTTTCCGTAATTCCATCTTCGCTAACTGCGCTGTTGTGAATTTGGTTTTGTCGCCCTGATAAAATATGCGCCATACCTTCCCCTTCTCCGTTTCACTTACATATAAGGAGCCATCTGGCCCTTGCGATACCCCCATCGGACGGTAAATCGCATCGCTCACACTCACTATCGTGGTATGGCCCGCAAATCCATCGGCAAAAATCTCCCAAGGACCAGCAGGTTTTCCTCCTTTAAAAGGCACAAAGCAAATAAAGAAACCCGCCTGCGGATAAGGCGATCTGTTGGTAGAACCATGAAACGCTATAAATGCCCCGTTTTTATACCTTGCAGGGAACTGGTTACCTGTATAAAACAACAGATCATTCGGCGCCCAGTGAGCCGGGAAAGCCATAATAGGCTGAGCGTATTTGGCGCCATCTCCCACTTTTTTACCATCCCCGCCATATTCAGGGTTTAAAAGTTTCTTCTTTTTAATAGGGTCATAATAATAGTATGGCCAGCCAGCATCCGTACCCTCCTTAATTTTTAAAAACTCTTCAGCAGGTGATACAGCGCTTTCCCATGGGGTAAATAATTTAGGAAATTGCAGGCGCAGATCATCGCGCCCATGCGCCACTACGTATAAACAGTTCTCGGCTGTGTTCCAATCCATGGCCACAATGCTGCGCAGTCCGGTAGCATAACGCATACCATCAGCCTGCAACTGATTGGGCTTGTCTTCATCGAAACGCCAGATACCACCATTTTCTTTCAGCAGCGGGCAACCTTCAATACCCATAGATCCGGGAACCCTGTTTTGTTCCTGGCAGGCATTGGAAGGCGCACCGAAAGCTACATATATATGCCCCTTATTATCAAACGCTAAAGGCTTGGCATCATGCTCGTGTTCGCCGTGGGAATCATGCACAATCAGCTCCAATTTACCATCGGGCACCAGGGAATTTGGATTAAGTTTCACCCGGTATACATTGATTTCCGAACTGAAATAAAGATACCCCTTATGGATACGCATAGCTGTGCCATAACTCCCCTTATCTTCATAATTCGCGAATTTTTGGATGATATCCGCTTTACCATCATGATTGGTATCTCTCAATGCCACATTCCCGCCTATAGAGTCAGGAAAACGGAGCTTTACATATACATCGCCATTATCATTAACAGCCAGATGGCGGGCGCGCCCTGCCAGGCTATCCACTACCACTACAGCCCTGAAATGACCTGGTAAAAACAAGCCTCCGTTATTTTTATCAGCAACTGGTAAAGTATCCTTATTCCCGGTAATGGTAAAACTGATGATAAAAAACGCGGCAATAGCCGTCAAAAATAAAATGGCGCGGTTTTTCATTGGAGAGGTTGAAAGGTTGATGTATCAAAACAATAGATGTATGCAGCTACAACGGATCTTACGCTATAAATGTTTAAATAATGATGTGTTTTTTATTGGATCAGGATAAAATAGCAGGGATATAAATATCACAGCTGATGAGGTGTCCTTTTATCAGCGCTTTTCTTTTTATAATCCTCATAACTATCTCTGATATAATTGATGAGGTCATAATCGCTCATGGTATTCAACCGTTGTAAGGTAGGTGCATAATCCACCCTGAAATCGTCAATTTCATTGGCTTTAACAGGAACAACCTTTTTTATCAATGAATCATTAAAGCGTTTGGTGATTTCATAAACGGTTAACTCCTGTTTGGCAAAGCGGTTAAATCTCCGGGCCTGCTTAACCTCGCTCTTAAAATTTTCATATATAAAGGTCATCGGTTTTAAAAACAGGTAGTAATAATGTGGTGTGCCGGTATAAAAAACACTCTTTTTCCGGTATCCCATCTGGGTTTCCCGGAGCTCTTTAACAAGGGAGTTCTCTCTGATCACTACTTCGGCCAATTCAATAACAGGTTGCAGATAGATGAGTTTATCGGCAAAATCAGTTACAACCAATTCCCCGGTTAAGTAATTAGCACTTGAAAATTGCAGGGTATCACCCGGTAAAGCCACGATACCGAATGTGCCTACTGTGTTAGACCTGAGGGCGACATGGCTGCGCTTATTTAAAACCTGCACATCTCCTAATCTGGCAGCAGTACCACTTTTAAGTATCAACCCCTTTTGTATCTTAGCCACCTGCCCTTTAACCCCACTCAATGGCGTTAAATAAATAATGAAAAACAATATCAGGATTTTAGGATTCATCGGCTTCATAAAATTAGTGCAACTACTTGACTATTAATTCAATTTTAACTTATTTTAACAACTACTATATACTGATAATACTTATTCTGATCCATCTATCCATTTTTGAAGAATAGTGCAAATAAATATGCTATCTTATCTTTGCAAAAAATTATTGACAGCTATGCCTGCATCATCCTCCGAAAAAAATAAATTAGGTTTATGGACCAGTACCTCCCTGGTGGTTGGTAATATGATAGGCGCTGGCGTATTTTTAATGCCGGCAGCTATGGCCTCCTATGGCAGTATCGGCTTATTGGGTTGGGTATTTTCGGCTATAGGCTCCTACTTTTTGGCCAAGGTTTTCAGTAATCTGAGCAAGTTGTTGCCGCACGCTACGGGTGGCCCTTATGCGTATACTCGCAACGGCCTGGGTGATTTTGCCGGTTTTCTGGTGGCCTGGGGTTATTACCTGGCTGTAGCCTGCGCTAATGCGGCCATCACCATATCATTTGTAAGCGCGCTGAGTACCTTTTTCCCGGTGCTGGCTTCCAGTGCAATCACTGCCATAGCTACAGGCTTATGTACCATATGGCTGCTTACCTATATTAATACTCGCGGCGTGGTAACCGGAGGCAAGGTTCAGCTGGTTACCACTATATTAAAGGTAACCCCGTTGATACTGGTGGCCATCGGCGGCCTGTTTTTTATACAAGCCAAAAACTTTTCGCCTTTTAATGGTAGTGGTACAACTATATACGGCGCCTTAACCGCTACGGCTACCATGACCATGTTTGCCTTTATTGGCATTGAAAGCGCCACGGTACCTGCCGGCAGCGTAGCCAATCCCGAAAAAACCATTCCCAGGGCTACTTTACTGGGCTTGTTGATCGCGACATTAGTTTATATCCTGAGCAGCTTTAGCGTGATCGGGATTATCCCGGCGGAGGCTTTAAAACATTCGGTTACTCCATTTGCCGATGCCGCCGTAGTGATATATGGCAGCAATGCCCGTTACTGGGTGAGTGCCGGTATAGCTATTGCCGCCTTTGGCTCGCTCAACGGCTGGACATTGCTACAAGGCCAAATGCCTTTTGCCATTGCCAGCGATAAATTATTCCCCGCCGCCTTTACCCGCAAGAATAAAAAGGGTGTGCCTTATGTGGGCATTTTGGTAAGCAGCGTGATGGTATCGCTTTTTATGAGCATGAACTATACCAAGGGACTAGTAGAGCAATTTCGTTTTTTACTGCTGTTATCCCTGTTATCTATATTGATCCCTTACCTGCTTTCGGCAGCGTCATACCTCATTATCCGGGTAAAACAAAAACAAGTAGATGGTTTAACAGGCGCAGTGATACTGGCTATTTTAGCTTTTGGTTATGCCTTGTGGACCATTGCCGGTACGGGTAAAGAAGCCGTTTACTATGGTTTTTTACTGCTGATGGGTGGCATACCGTTTTATGTATGGCTGGCTTATAAGAAGAATAGTAGGGACTGAGGAGTTGGCAGCGACTCACCCTGGCTTCGCCTGTGGCGGAAAGAAGGGATTACTTAGAAAAGTTGTCATCCTGAGTGATAGCGAAGGATCTTTTTCTATATACAGATCGCCTAATAGATCCTTCACTCCGTTCAGGATGACAAATTGATGTACTTATTACTTCTCGTTCGACATAGAGTAAGGTACATCATCGGCTTTAATACCGCGTTGTTTATTAGGTGTGGCAGACATATCAAAGTTCAGTTCGGCTCCGTTTAGTAAAGCTTTGTGACTTAGCCAGTTAAAATCATATGGTTTGCCGTTTACGGTTAAGCTGTTTACATATTTATTATCAGCATTGTTTTTGGGCGCATTGATGGTTATGGTTTTACCATTCTCCAGCTTTAGGGTAAACTTTTTAAATAGCGGCGCGCCTAAAACATACTGATCGCTGGCTGGGGTTACCGGGTAAAAGCCCATGGCCGAAAACACGTACCAGGCCGATGTTTGTCCGTTATCCTCATCGCCGCAGTAGCCATCCGGGGTAGCTTTGTACAATTTGTTCATGGTTTCGCGAGCCCAGTATTGGGTTTTCCAGGGCTCGCCGGCATAATTGTACAGGTATATCATGTGCTGTATAGGCTGGTTGCCATGCGCATACTGGCCCATATCGGCTATCTGCATTTCGCGGATTTCGTGGATTACTCCACCATAATAACTGTCGTCAAAAACAGGTGGCAGCGTAAATACAGAATCCAGCTTGGCCACAAACTGCGGTTTACCGCCTACCAGGTTAATCAGGCCTTGTATATCATGAAAAACGCCCCAGGTATAATGCCAGCTGTTGCCCTCTGTAAAGGCATCGCCCCATTTGAAAGGATTGAATGGTGTTTGGAACGAACCATCTTTATTTTTACCACGCATCAGTTTGGTTGAAGGATCAAACAGATTGCGATAGTTTTGGCTGCGTTTTTTATAAATATCGGTTTCAGACGCTGGCTTACCCAGGGCTTTGCCTAATTTATATATAGCAAAATCGTCATAGGCGTACTCAAGTGTGCGGGCGGCGTTTTCGTTAATCTTTACATCATAAGGTACATAACCTAGGCTGTTGTAATACTCTACTCCCCGACGACCGGTTGCATTCGGACCTTCGTTATTGGCGCCATGTTTTAATGCTTCATACAGTGAATTGATATCATATCCGCGCAGACCTTTCAAATAAGCTTCGGCGACTACCGATGCGGAGTTGTTACCGATCATACAATCGGCATATCCCGGGCTCGACCACTCGGGCAGCCAGCCCCCTTCTTTATAGGAATTAACCAGGCCTTCCTGCATTTCTTTATTTATAGATGGATAAACCAGGTTGAGGAATGGGTATAGTGCCCTGAAAGTATCCCAAAAACCCGTACCCGCGAAATAGTAGCCCGGCAATACCTTACCGTTGATAGGACTGTAATGCACGGTTTGCCCTTTAGCGTCAACTTCATACATGCGGTTAGGAAAGAAAAGCATGCGGTAAAGACTGGAATAAAAAGTACGGGTTTGGTCGATAGTACCGCCTTCTGGTGTTAAACGACTCAAGGTTTTGTTCCATACAGCTTTTGCTTTTTGGCAGGTAACATCAAAACTATCGATGCCCAGTTCGCGTTTCAGGTTCAATTCGGCCTGTTCGGTGCTGATATAGGATGATGCTACGCGCAGGTGTACCTGTTCGCCTTTTTTGGTTTTAAAGCTGATAACCGCACCCGCATGATCGCCGGTATACTCCAGCGAGCCATCTGTTTGCCAGTTGTGCCAGGTTGAAGCCAGCTCAAAAGGTTTATCTATATAAATAACAAAGTAGTTTTTAAAATTGGCAGGCACGGCACCGCTGTTTTTAGTGCTATAGCCGATGATCTTTTGTTCGCCGGGGATAATTTTCACGTATGAACCTTTATCAAAGGCATCTATTACGATGTGTGAACTGTCGCTTTTGGGGAAGGTGAACCTGAAATTGGCAGCGCGTTCTGTTGGTGTAAGTTCGGTAGTTACGTCATAGTCGGCCAGGTATACACTATAATAATAGGGTTTGGCAATCTCGGCTTTGTGCGAAAACCAGCTGGCACGCTGCTCTTCGTTCAGTTTAAGTTTACCGGTTTCGGGGAGGATGGAAAACATACCATAGTCATTCATCCATGGCGATGGTTGATGGGTTTGTTTAAAACCCCGTATTTTATCGGCATCGTAGGTGTATTGCCAGCCGTCGCCCATTTTACCGGATTGTGGTGTCCAGAAATTCATGCCCCAGGGCACTGCGATAGATGGATAGGTGTTACCGTTTGAAAGCGAAGGCTTGGATGCCGTCCCCATTAAAGGGTTAATATAATCAACAGGAGTAACAGGTGGAGTGGTTTGCTGTGCAATAGTTGCTATTGGTAAAAGGGCAAACGCCAAAAGGAATAATTTTTTCATTATTAATTTTTAGAGGGGGCTTCTGCTAAATCGTTTAATCAAGCTATGCAATATACGGCAGAATTCAATACTTTATTGTGATACGGTGATATTTTTTGATAAGGTTTAGAAGCTTATATACCATGTGTTAACCCCGGTAAAAGATTTTATACAGTACCCGCCAAAACAAGTACTGTATAAAATTTGATTACAAACTATTAAACACTACTGACTTATAGTTTTTTATAATAGATCAATTCTCCGGCTTCCCCGCTTGCAGATAGCTGTGAAGGGATAAATTGGGTGATGACCAATGCCGCTTTACCACCAACTGTTAAGGCTGTAATAGTTGGGTTTGCAAATGCCTGGCTACCGCCATCGGTATGGATGTTCAGCTTATCGGCATTACCTGTTTGGTAGTCATACAGGTAACAGCGCCAGGTACCGAAATCCCCTTTAGTACCCTGGCCTTCAATTAAACCAAAGTTAAAATTCTGAAAACTCAGGTAGCCGTCCCGGTCGCCGATATTACCCTTAACACCCCAATATAAAATGGCATTATCAATTTGCGGTTGCGCACTGGCATTCCAGCTCGACCAGGTGGTAGTACCGCGTGCCTGGCGATCAACATCGCAATTGGACCAGTAATGAAAACCCACATCAACAGAAGTACTGCTGGCCGAATAAATATTCGGCGTACCCTCTGCACAGGTTGATAAAGTATGCGGAGCCTCAAAGGTTTTAGCCACGGCACCGTTCTGCAGATCGGTCCAGCTGTTAAAATAGCTGAATTTTAAGTGGTTGTTAGGTTCTTGTTCCCAAACCATTACAAAACCGCCGGTTGAAGTAGCGGCAATGGTAGGTTGTGATGCCCCACCGGTGTTGCTGCCTGCCAGTTCGCGGATCCAGGTCCAGTGCAGCAGATCGGTTGATGAAGCCACATTAGTTTTGAATGTGCCGTTGATCATGGTATGGTACACACCTATGTACCCGCCCGATGGGTTGGCAATGATCTTGAGGCAATCCATGGTTTTGCCGGTGTTGTCGGTAGCGTTGTAAATTTTACCGTCGGCGGTGGTTACGTTTTCAATAATGCTGCGCAGGGCGGCTCTTGGTGCATCAGATGGCGGGGCCGCGGCTACTTTCTGTACGCTGTCTTTTTGTTTGTTGGCCGCGGTATTGTTGTTCTTTTGGCAGGAAGCCAATATCAGCAGCACGAGCATGCTTTTAATCATCATGGTGTGTGTTTTCATAGGTGGTTAATTTTGGTTAATAGATAATTGGTTAATTTCTTCTCTACCATTTCAAATCAACCTTAATACCATCCGGACTATTGCCAAAACCCAGGTAAAGAGTGTTTGACGATGCATCCCAGGATGTTTTCACATCGCTGATATTCTGGCCTGTGCTATCGGTCACCTTGGTTTCTTTGGGTTGCGCGGGTAACAGCACACGTACACTGTTTAATGTTTTTGCCGGGCTTTTGGCTACAAAAGAATAATCGTTATCCTGCCTGTTTTCGTCATAAATTCTTGATGCCGATGCCAGCACCTGTGGTAGTTTTTTGTTAGGTACTCGGTTCACCACATATAATAAGGATTGCTCGCCCGGGTTCACTACTTTCTCATTCAACACCGGCAATTGCGGATCAAACAGATCGATCACTGGGCCTTTGATAGTGTAGGGTTTGCTGTCGGGGTTTTCGTCCATTACGGATACCACATCATAAGGGCCGCGTTCCAGGTACAGACTGTTTTTAAAGGTGAGCTCGCCTGCTTTGGCTTTTTCCTCATAGGCTTGTTTTACGGTGCTAATGTAGTTATCATCTTTCCCGGCTTCCAGCACATACTCTTTAGGATTCTGCCTTAATACGTAAACTGCGCCTTTGCCGACCCTAAATTGCTGATCATCACCCGTTGGATTAATGTTGAGCAGCTTAAACAAATGCTGCGATGGCGCGGTAAATTTGTTACCCTTGGTATCCCACCACTCCATTACTGTTTGATATGGATCATCATCCCTGCCGCAATAAATTAAAACACCACCTTGCCTTACCCAGTTAGCCAGATAAGTATGCACTGCTGCCGATACCGGTTTCATGTTGGAATAACTCATCACTAATACTTTAATATTTTTTAGCGATGCCGGGTACTCCAGGTTTTCCATGTGCACGGTTTGTACCGGTACGCCACGTTTTAGTAAAGGCAGGGTTTGCCCGTAAAAATTAGAGAACTGTGGATCTTCAAAACCATTATGCGTTGGGAAACGCTGAAACATCAGCGTATTACTCATCAACACTCCAATACCGTTTACACCCGATACTTTGTTGGCGGATACCGGCATACTGTTCAAGGCGTTCACCATGATCTGCATCTGGGTAGAATAAAACTGCGGAATAAGCGTCTTTTGATCAGTACCAGCTACTTTGTATGGATGGGTGTAGATACGTTCGGGCCATGGCATCACCTCATAATCGGCAACCATGGGATATAATAGTTTGGCGGTGAAGGTAGCCTGGTAATTGCGTTTGTAATCGCTCCAGTCGCGCGGCCAGTCTTCAATCGGGTCGGTCAGGAAAAATACTTTACGACCGGTTGGCGCGGTCATAGAAACTACCGAACCATACTCCAGGAAAGCATTCTCGAACACCCGCTCTTTACGCTGACCATTAAAAAATGTAGGTTCGCGTGCAGTCCCTGTCCATACCTGCGCAATGTAGCCATCAATACCCGGCAGCGAAGCCAGGCTGGCTTCCGGACTCACAATTTGCCACGACGAATAATTCACCAGCGAGTGTGTAGCTATAAATACTTTAATATTCAATCCCTTGCTTTTGCCATAAGCCTTAGCGTAGTTGGATACTTCTTTTATGGTTTCAAAATACAGGTGATATTTTAATTTGCTAGACAAGTAAGTATTCTCGGCCGAAGCATCCTGCGGTTTCCAGGGGAAGCCATAATATTTTTGCCATTGCTCTTTAAAACCCGCGCTGTAACCCGCACGCGCCCAAAACTCTGGTTCTTCTAAAAACAGGGTAGTGATACCCGCGTTGATCACTTTTTTTACCACCGCGGTTTTCATGTACTCTATAAACGAAGCATCGGGCACTATATAAGGCATATTGTGGCCGTGGAAGATGGTATCACCTTTCATAGTTACCTGGCCTACACCCAGGTGGTTTTTGCCATCCCATTTTCCTAAAAAATAATCTTTATAGTCGCCCCAGGCTATGCCGGTCATAAAATTTACCTGGTAACCGTGGTCGCGCCATGATTGTACCCGCTGTTCAAAGGTTAAACCCGGACGATCATTAGCGCCATAAACAATGGCAATGTCTGACCGTACGTCGATCTCAGGAATCCAGGGACTGCTGGTCTGGAAGGCCGTTTTCTCCGGCAGTTTTTGCGCATAACCCGCAAATGACCATGCTACAAGGCAACAGGAAAATAGAATATTTTTCATTAGATATAATTTGTACTACTAAAATAGGCAGAAGGACTGATGTCCTTCTGCTTCACTATATGATAAAATTTAAGGAACGGTTACTACTTTAACGTCGGTATAATTATAATAATTTAAGCCATAGGCTATCCTGGCGGCTACCCTGATAAAGTATTCGCGTTTGCCCGGTAAGGGGCCACCAATGGTAGTTAAACTAACCGTTTTCCCTACCGAACTGCTGGCATTCGATCCGCTAAGTGTTGGTGTATAACGGTTATCATAATTATTATTACCCACATATTTGTTTGAGTTAACAAACACGGCCACGTCGCTTACATCCTGCTGAAAGTTGGGATCGCTGGTGCCACGGGTAATTTTAAAGCTGGTGGTTATGGTGCCATCTGCGTTCAGAACCGGGTCGCCAACCCAATCGATCCTCAAAAATGGATCAACCGAAAAGTTAACCGTAGTTACCCCTTTCACGTCAACTGTCCGGCTTTTATCTACAATGATTTTGCCGTTATTATCCACCTGTACCATCGGCACAAAAGGTCCTTCGGCCGAAATCACATTTTTACCAGCAAACAGTTTGGTATTAGTATAAGTACCATCCTGAAACGAGGATATATAAAAAGGTGTAGGATTACTACTCCAGCTTATCTCCAATAATTTGATCCTGGTGCCCGAGCCCTGCTCGGTTTGTACACTTTTACCGGTAGCGGCATCAGTCACCACACCTTTTAAAGTTACATCGGGTGCGGCATAATTATCAACCTTGCTGCATGAGCTGCCTGCGGCAACCAGTACACTTAATGCTATGCTATAAAATATAGTTTTCATTGGAATAATTTGTTTTTAATGGTAATGAAGCTATCATGAGCTATTCGTTTTGTTTTTAGCGGCAGCTCATGATGGTCATCTCTCTTAAAATTAATAACCCGGATTTTGAATTAAATTCTGACTCTTCTGTATCTCGCCTTGCGGAATTTGCTCATAGTACCAGCGCACATCAAAAGTATAGCGGCTGTTGCGCTCATCTAAACGGGCATCGAAAAAGTACTTACCGTCGTTAGCCGAGTAAAACGGCATCAGGGTACGGTAAATGGTACTGTTCTGTTCCTTATCTATCACCCTCCAGCGACGCAGATCCCACCAGGTTTTGTTTTCAAAGCCCAGCTCTTTTTTCCGCTCAGTGCGTACCACATTAATATCGCCCAAGTCAGCCGGGCTCAGCAGTAGGTTGGCGCCTGCCCTATCGCGGATCTGGTTAATGGCGGTAAACGCATCCTGCAAGTAGCTTTTGTCGTTTTGCCCTAAAGCATTCAGCTCCACTGCCGCTTCAGCGCGGTTTAACAGTACTTCGGCATAACGCATCTCCAGCCAGGTTTGGTCAGACCGGTTTTCCAGCACTTCGGATGTTGGCTTATCAGGCACCAGGTTTTTGCGGATAGAGAAGCCTGATACCGAGCAGGTTCCGTCGCCGGTAAAATAACCGCTTAAACCGGCTGGGTTCATGGTTGTTCCATTAGGTAGAGTGTAGGGAGTTTGGTTGGCATTTGCCGATTGTATGATATGATCTGTAGGGTAATGCGCAGTTGAACCGGCTGGTAAAAGCGGACTGATACCGCCTGCTGAACTGCCGGTGTAAATACCACGGCGTATCTCAATGTTCACCCCTTTAAACGCATCGCCAGGTAAAATAACTGTCGCCCGCAGCCTTGGTTCGGCATTGGCAAACAGATCCATGGTATTGGTGTACAGGTCATATTTACCACCGGTTGTGGTTTTAATAGTACCATCGGCATTTTTAGGGATGCCATCAAACATCTCCACAAAATTTAGCGTAGGATTAATTTCAGAAGAATATCCGTTTGCGCCCATCAGTTGGCGTGGTACATTATAAGCATCATATCCATGCACCGATTCGGGGTAGTGATATTGGCGCACAAACACATTCTCCGGACTGGTGGCATCAAAAAATAGGTTCACATAATTCTGATACTGCGCGTTTTTATCGCCGGCTGCCCATGCTTTTTTATACAAACTGTATTTACCATCCAGCAATACAGCGGCATCATAAGCGGCTTTAAAATAAGTAACCGCTTTAGCAGCCGGTATACCGCAAAGCCTGTTGCCGCCACCATCGGTAAGGTTAATGTTATTGTATTTGGCGATGGAGCCTGCGTACAACATAGCACGTGATTTAAAACCGGCAGCTACGTATTTATTGGCCCGGCCTACCTGGTTGCTCTCGCCCATATTGGTATAAGCGTAATCCAGATCAGTCGAGATAAAATCATAAACTTTTTCTTCTGATGATCGTGGAATTTTTAATTCGTCGATACTCTGCTGCGGATATTGCAACACTTTATCAACAATGGGTACACCGCCGTAGCGTTTTACCAGTGCAAAGTAAGTGGCAGCGCGCAAAAACCGGGCTTCACCCAGCCAGGCACTGATTTGTGCGGGTGTATAGTTCGACGCGTATTTAGGCAGCGTTTCCGAAAAATAGTTGGCATCCCTAATAAGTGTATAACAAAGCGACCAGGTAGTAGGTCTGCTATCAAAAGTTAGGTTCTCCTGCATGGCGCCATTTTGGTCGCGGCTCAAAGCCTCGCCGCTCACGGCACTGAACGGACTGATGATCCAGAAAAAGTTTAAACCCCGTGCCGGCGAATATCTGAAATCCTCAATGGGCAGTTCGGCATACATGCGGGCCATATAGGCTTGTATACCGGCACTATTCGAGAAAATGTCAGCGTCTTGAACAATGCTTGGTGGTGGTGTATCGAGCTTTTTGCATGCCGATACCCAGCAAAACAAAACAGCAAATATGATATATGTGTATTTTTTCATGATCTGTATGGATTATAATTTAACATTTACACCAACGGAGAATATTTTATCTAATGGGTATAAATAGCCGTAATTGGCCGATGGGTGTTCCGGATCAAGGTATTTTAAATTGGTGATGGTTAGCACATTGTAACCATTTACAAAGATTCGTGCTCCTTTGATACCTAATCTTTTGGCCACGGCCGGTGTAATACTGTAACCCAATTCGGCCGATTTTAGCCTTACATAAGCCGCGCTGTGGATATTGGAAAGCGAGTTAACATCGGCCGTGGTACCGGTAAGGGCAAAGGTGCCCGGTGTCCATACGGTGTTAGGGTCGTAAGGGTCGGCCTTAGGGTCGGTTGGGTGATACCTATCCATAAACATGGCCAGCGCGCTGCCCCCACCCCAAAGCGGGATGTTGAGCTGTTCGATATAAGACACGTTGATACCGGTAGCACCCTGCCATACGGTGCTGATGTCAAACCCCTTATATGAACCGCCCAGCGTTAAGCCAAACGTGGTTGATGGTACGCTATAGTTGTTATTACTTACATTTTGCGCAATAGGGTGTACGTCCTGATCATTGATCACGCCGTCGCCGTTCCAATCTTGCAGAATATAATCGCCCACCACCGCATTACGTGATACAAACTGCGGGCTGTTCAATATCTGCTGATAATTCTGAAATTGCCCGTTTGAGCCATATCCCCAGAAAATATTGCTGTAGCGGTTATCGTTATTATTATGCCAGTTAAGTTGGGAGTTGCCATACTCCGAATGTACCTTGCTGATCCATTGGGTACGGGTATAACCAAAGGTTCCTTTTACAAAATAATTAAAGCTGCCTATATGGTAACGGTGATTCAGTTCGATATCGAACCCTTGCGCACGATCGCTGTTCAGGTTTTCCTGTGGCAAACCGGCCCCTACTACACCTGGTAAATTATCGGCGCGGGTATCCAGTAAGCCGCTCCTGTCGCGCCTGAAGGCGTCAACGGTTAAACCCAGTAAGCCGTTCCAGGCCTGCAGGTCGATACCTGCATTGTAGGTTTTAGCTACATACCAAAAAATATAAGGATTTGGAATACCCCGGCTTTGCGCCCCATTTACAAAAGTGCCGTCAAACACCGAGCCCGGAGGCGTTTGATTATTATCGCCATTTGCCGGATAGTTATAACCGCTCAAGTACTGATAAGCATTTAAGCCTGCATCATCACCCAATTTGGCATATGATAAACGGATCTTAAGATCATCAATAAACGACAGCGCTTTTGACTTTTTCCAAAAATCTTCCTGAGATACCCGCCATCCTACTGATGCACCCGGGAAAAAGCCCCAGCGTTTAAGCGGGGAATTTTTGGAGCTGCCATCATCCCTGAAACTGAATTCGGCCAGGTATTTTCCTTTGTAATCGTAGTTCACCCTGCCCACAAATGATTTGGTGATATAATCATAAGGGTAATTATTATCTACAGTGGCTGTTTGGTTTAACGCATTACCAGCCCCTAACTGATCAACCGGTAACGACAGCTGGCGTTGCGCGTTAAAATTATCCCCTTTTTGCTCGCTCTCTTCATAAAGCGCTAAAGCAGTAATATTATGCCCACCCTTAAAAGCGCGGTTATAGTTTAATGATAATTGCATTAAGCTGGTGGGCTTTTCGTAAAACTGCCTGGTTAATGAACCCGGTGTTTGATTGGCTATAGCGCTATACGTTTGGGAATTGGCATCATAAGTATACTGGTTGTATGACCTTTGGTATAGTTTATTGCTCGACATGTAATAGTCGTAATTATACAAACCTTTAGCGCTCAGTCCCTGTACAAACGGTACATTGTAGGTTGCAGAAACTGACGATTGCAGCCACTTATTGTTGATTTGTTTATAACCATCAATATCGGCATCGGCCATGGCTACCGGGTTTGATCCGTCAACCTCGCCATTGGCCAGGTAAGCAGGGTTATTATTGGCATAAATGCTTTGTGTAGGTATCTGGCGCCAGAACGACCGGATGATCCAGGCGGCATCCTGGTAAGGCTGGTTCTTTTGCTCCAGGGTTCCGCTCAGGTTTACATCAATAGTGAGGTTTTTATTGACTTTGGTGGTCAAGTTCGAGCGCAGGTTATACCTTTTATAGTTCAGATCACCGCTCTTAAAAAAGCCGTCCTGATCGGTAATACCCATACTCACAAAATAGCTGCTGTTATCGGTACCGCCTATGGCATTCAGGTTATGCTGCTGCTGGGGGGCGCTGTTGGCAAAAACCGGGCTATACCAGTCGGTGCTCTTTTTAGCCCCGCTCCGATAAGCGGCAAAGTCGGCATCGGTATATTTAACCTGCCCGCCGTTTACGTTATGCAGTAATTGCTCATTAACTAGTGTCATGTAATCAACAGCACCCACGGGTTTTGGCATGTACGATGGTATTTGCCAGCCGTAAGTGCCGGAGTAATTCAATTCTACAGTACCTTTTTTTCCTTTTTTGGTGGTCACGATTACCACACCGTTTGCCGCGCGTACACCATAAATAGCAGCCGAGGCATCTTTCAGCACCGAGATACTTTCAATATCATTGGGATCTAAGCGGGAAATGTTATCACGAGGTACACCGTCAATAATCACCAGCGGATTGCCAAAGCCACGGATATCAAAAGCATTATCGAATGAGCCCGGTTCCGATGAATTTTGTACGATGCGTAAACCAGCTACTTTACCGGTAAGCATGTTCAGCACGTTCTCGTTTTTGGTAGTTACGATCTCCTTGTTGGTAACCGATGCGATAGACCCGGTTACGGTTGCTTTTTTCTGCGTACCGTAACCTACTACCACTACCTCGTTCACATTGGTGGCATTGGATACCATGGACACTTTGATGCTCGTTTGGCTGCCAATGGCAACCTCCTGCGAAGCGTAACCCACAAACGTAAATGCCAGGGTTTGGTCGTTTGAAACGCTGAGGGTAAACTTGCCATCAACACTGGTAACGGTACCAATGGTTGTACCCTTGATCTTTACGCTTACACCGGGCAGCCCCTGTCCGGTTTCGTCCACAACCGTACCGGTACGATTGGTTTGGGCCATAGCCACCGAGCATACAAGCAAAAACAAAAGGGCCATGATACCATGCCGTATCACCCCTTTAAATTTTGCCGGATAATGGATACCATGGCACCCACCATAATAGGTAAAAATTTCCTTCATAAATTAAATTGATTAAAATGGTTTATAATAATTTGCCCAAATGAATGTTTGGTATAAACAGGCTGGTTAAACCTGCACATTGGCACTAAGCGTTCATTTGGCGCAACAATTATATACCCGGTGGTATTAAAAGATGGGTTAATAAACGGGTTAACATGGCTAAAATTTCATTAACCATAGTGAAATAACTCTACAGGTCATCCTGAACTTGTTTCAGGATCTATTCTAAGCGCTCACCAATATGTCATTGCAAGGAGGAACGACGAAGCAATCTCGTAGCTATATCCTCCCATCCTGAGCGGAGAGAAGGATCTTCTTCTGTATGTCTATCGCAGACCCGCTCTTGGCCGCGGGAGGGCCAGTTACTTTGTAGCCACAAAGTAACCAGACCGAGCGAAGCGAGATAATGAGCTCCAATAAAAATAAATAAGTGCGAATAAAGGCTTTCAGCAGAAATGCATCTTTGCTGCACAAGGCCTTTGCCCCGCAAACCGGGCAAAACCAGGGCTGCAATTATTTTGCTCCACTTCGTTCCCACATTTCCTTACACTTCAGCAAAAACTTGCTATGCCCCGCAACCGCACAGCCCACCATTGTTCTGCCCGCTTTCGCCCGAAGCTGTTCTGCTGACGGGGAAAACCTAATGAACGGGGAAGAACAATAAAAAATCATGGTAATCCTTTAATCTTATAAATCAAGGTTCAGACAAATGCGTTAGCAGTGGATACCGAGTCCGTGCCTAATGCCTTGTGGCGTATAAGCGGATAGCGCGAGCCGAAGGCAACGCCCTATTGGGTTTCTCCACAAATTTTTCGTATATTTATAAAACCATCAGCCTGGTTCTCTTTTTATCAGAGAAACCGGGCTGTTTTGTTAAGGACAAAACAAGGCCAAAAATGGACCTATTTTAACACACTTTCTTGATAGTCAATAAATTAATACTTTTTAAAGTTTTAAAAACGACTCAAAACCATGTTAAAATTTGTTAAAAAGTGTTAAAATGAGGTTTTTTCGCGCGATTTTCACCCATTTTTAGCCCTAAAACGAGCAGAAAAGTGTTAAAATTTAAGGTTTAAAAAGTTTTCAGGCTGTAGAATGTTAAATGTTTTTACCGCGGCTCCGTTTTGTTGGAACAAATCTTATCAAAAGAGACCTCGTAACTGATACCTAATGATTTTTCGTACTCGGCGGTAAATTCGTCATACACCTTGCGGGCATATTCAATTCCCTTGATGCGGCGGAGTGCCTTAAGCTTGTATTTCAAAGCGGTATCATTAAACGGGTCGATATTTAAAACAACACGGGCAATGTCCAGCGCCTTACGGAAATCGCCACTTTCGTATACCTTTTTTACCTCGGGTAATATTACGGGCATCAGGGCTTCTTCGTACCCGAGCTTAATATCGTCCAGCCAGGTTTCGGGGATATACTGCAGCAGTCCCCCGCGGGCAATCAGGTCAAAGTATTGGAGGATAGCTGCTTCAGCAGCCTTATCAGGACCATTGATTTGCTCCAGGGTGTTGGTTACGATAAAGTAATCGCAAAAAAGGTTGTCGTCCAGCTTAAAACAATAGGTATCGTTCAAAAAGGTGAGTTCGATACCGCCTATATCGGCAATAATATTGCGCAGGTGATTAATTGTAACCCCTTTAATGTTCTTTGTTTTGGCCACATCTTTATCAGGCCATAAAATGGTGGATATTTTTTTGGATACCACGCCGGTCGCATTCCTGCTGTTGAGCAACAGGAGGATGAACAACTGTTTTATTTTGGGGCTGAACAGGTAAGTGATATCCCGGCTGTTCTTATCATACACGGTAAATTCACCTAACAGGTAAATAGCATTGGCGCGCTTTTCATCGTTCTTTTTATTAATAACGGCAACCCCGGTATCTTCTTCTTCAAGTGGTTCTGGTGCCGGTTGTTTCACCCGCCTTTTTTTGATGATCAGGAATGTTATACCAATTACCAGGATAGCCCCTCCGCCAAATATTACATACTTAAAAACCGGGCGGGGTGGGGCAATGGATTTTTGGGATTGTTCATATTCCTGCTGGCTTACCGGCGGAAATTCCAGCGCCAGGACGCGGATAGTTGACCGGTTAGGATCGGTAAATTCCTGTATGACGCAAAAAAACTCATCCTGTACAGGGTTAAAAAACAGGTTGATATCGCTCTCAATCCGTTCAGACGTAACCGGGATAGTTCCGCTCACTACCTGGTATGAGCCGTTCTTAATAGAGAATTTATATAACCTTAATTGGGTTTTTGGCCGTTCATGCGGGTAGCACAGGGCATAAAAATATTGGCCGTCTTTAGAAATGATGAGGTTGTTGGTGGGTACAAAATCCTCTTCATTGGGTTTGATTTCCCAGCATTTTTTGATGGTGTGATTAGTCAGATTAACCTGATACAGATCATAAAAATGCCTGCCGCCCACAATCTGGTTGCCAGACTGGTTGCCATAACCTCCGAATATATAAACCTCATTGCTTTCATTGGCCTGACTGCTGGCCGAAAAAAAGCGTGGGCTGATCCTGTCACCGGTAAATGTTGCCTTATCCCAACTGTCGGTTTGCTTATTAAGTTTAAAAAAATCATTATGATAGGCAAACGAGCCATAACCGCCAAAAAGGTATAGGTCGTTTTGATCCTTGTCGTAAAAAATGTTGTGATGGTGCCTTTGTTCTTTGATATTAGCGATCCCAACAACATCCCATTTCAGTGTATTGAGATCAAGCGAGGCTATGCAAGGACCGGGCTTAGGGGCCCGCAGCACCTCGTAGGCATACAGCTTATTCTCGCGGGTGTTGATGATACTTTTGCCCAGCAATAAGGGTACAGGCACTTTATTCTGAAATACTTTGGTCGATATACCACCGCTCTTCATATCATAGCGGATCAGCGAGTCGCTTTTAAAAACAAGCAACGACTGATCTTGAAGGTTAAAATTAGCGCCGGCTACTTCGTGAAAGCTAAATGTGACCCTTTTTTCCCAAAAGTAGGAGCCATTGATAAGCCAAACCGGGTTATCAACATGCCCAAGGATCTCACCTGAGCTGTCATGAACATCATTGCCAGACCATTCATTCAGCGGAAAGGTGTACGTTTTATTATCGTTGCTTATGGTTAAATTCTTAACGGCCATTTTAGGCACATCTGAGTAATGCGGATTTTTTCCAAAAGTGACGATCGGTGTTATCTGGTCATCAAAGCCGAAATCCACAGCCTTGTATACCTGACCATTTACATAAAAAGTCACCACATTAGCTTTGAGGTCAATATCAACTTTAACATTTATCCAGACCCGCTTATTCAATTGTGATAAATGAAGCGGGATCTTGATCTTGTTGCTTTTACTGTCGATATTAAAATTCAGTGCAGGCGAGCCGTTATAATTATAGATATAAGTTAAACTGTAGGAGTTTTTATGGCCGTCGATAATATTAAAAACATAACCCAGGTGTTCCTTATCCCATAACGACAGATCGAAGCTCATCCGTAAGTGGTCATGAAAAGTGGGTACATCGGAACTGAATACCGTATAAGAGGTGCGTTGGCCCATCAGGCTATCGTTGGAGTTAAACATTAACCCCTGTGCCTGGCTTTTAAGTGCGGGTGCAAATAAAATAAAAAGCAATACGATCTTATATACCTTTAAATGAAGTATTAAAACTTTCTCTTTTTTTATCATCGCAGGGAATCCGTTTTCAAAAAACTAACCTGGGCGGTCAGTCCAAATAACAATGCTAAAATATACTTTTTTTAAGTAACAGACGGACTAAAGACCATAGTGGTGTTCTCCTTTTTTATAAAATAGCGAGGGCATTAAAATAATGCCCATCCCTACTGGTTCCCTAACGTTTGAATGATTTTCGTTACAGGAAATATAATTCACTAAAAATATCGGTAATACAATTATTACATAGATTGACGGCCTATTGATGCATTACATGAAACATTTTTAACGTTCAGTGTATTAACACTATCAATACTAAGATACACAAGGCGTTAGCCTGCATAACCTTACGCTATGCTGTTATTAAAAAAACATATCCTCCTTTTAGTCGTGCTCGTGTCGGGTTGTTTTAGCCTTTATGCGCAGGATAGTACATTAGTTGGTACTACCATCAACTGGGATTTGGCAAAATGTATTGATTATGCCAAAAAGAATAATATCCAGATCAATACACTCCGGCTTTCACAACAGACCAGTCAGCAGGAATATCTGCTGGCAAAAGCAGCCCGCCTGCCAGATCTTTCGGGCTCAGCTTCGCAAACTGCTGCTCATGGCAACAATTTCAGCAACGGCGATAATGGCCGTCATTCGGGCTACAACCTGTCTGGTTCATATGGTTTAAGTTCAAATGTTACTATATATAATGGCAGCTATATCAATAACAACATCCAGCAAAAAAACCTGTCGGTACAATCGGCCAACCTGAACATTATACAGCAGGAAAACGATATTACCCTGCAAATAACCCAGGCGTACCTGGCCATACTGCTGGATAAGGAAAACATTATTTACAACACCGACCTGCTTAACACCACCAAAGCGCAGGTGGCCTTGGAACAAAAAAGATACAATGTGGGCAGTGTAGCCCGTAAAGATCTTATCCAGCTACAGGCACAGCAGGCATCGGATCAGTACACACTGGTGAATTCGCAAAATGCCGAGCGCGGTGACCTTATCACCTTGAAGCAACTGCTACTTTTGCCCAGCGACTCCCGGTTTGATATTACCAAACCCGATACTGTAATAGCGCCGATAGATACTGTAGCTGCTTTCCATGATGCGGAGCAAACCGCCCTGCAAAACCGTCCGGAGGTTAAAAACGGTGAGCTGGGAGTTAAAATAGCGCAATATGATGTAGATAAGGCCCGTGCGGGTTACAAACCAACGTTAACGGGTGGGGCATCCCTCAACTCGGGCTATGCCAACGGACAGGGCACCTCCTTCGGTTACCAGCTCAATAACAATTTCACCCAACAAATGGGACTTACATTGGCCATACCCATTTTTACCAAGCGGGTGGTAAAAACACAGGTGGAGGAAGCCAAAATCAACGTAAAACAGGCACAGCTCGATCTTACAAACACCCGCATCACCCTGTCACAAACGGTGGAGCGCGCTTACATCAACGTACAAAACGCGCGCAGCCAATACGATGCGGCCAGCGAAGAATATAAATACAGTAAGGAAAGCTACCGCATTGCCAGTGAGCAACTGAAAGTGGGGGTAGCCAACACAGTGGATTTTTTATTGCAGAAAAACCTGTACGTACAAGCCCAGCAGGCTTTTATACAAGCCAAATACAATACACTATTAACCTTAAAGATCTACGATTTTTACAGAGGGGTACCTATTAAATTATAACCACCTGATATCATGAAGAAAAGTTATAAAAATATCATCATCATAGTAGCTATACTGGTAGTACTGGTGCTCATCTGGTTTTTCTTTATCAGGAAACCAATCCCCCCGGTGGTACTTACTACGCAAAAACCAACCAAGGGGTATATAGCGCAAAGTGTTACTGCTACGGGTAAAATTGAACCTGTTGATACCGTTACCGTGGGTACTCAGGTATCGGGCATTATTAAGTTTTTATATGCCGATTTTAATTCAAAAGTTAAAAAAGGTCAGCTGATAGCTGAGTTGGATAAATCATTGCTGCAGGCCACACTTGATCAGATTCAGGGTAACCTTCAAAATTCACAAAGCCAGTTGGTTTATGCCAAAAACAATTTTAACCGGCAGGATCTCCTTTATAAAACAGACGCCATTAGCAAAGCCGATTATGATAGCGCGGTTAATACCCTTCACGCTGCCCAGGCCTCGGTAGTTAGCTCGGCGGCCGAGGTACGGCTTGCCAAACAGAATCTGGCTTATGCCGATATTTACTCCCCTATTGATGGGGTTGTACTTAACCGTAACATCAGCATAGGGCAAACGGTTGCTGCAAGCTTTAGTACGCCTACCCTGTTTGTAATTGCCAAAGACATTACCAAAATGGAGGTGGAGGCCAATGTTGATGAGGCTGACATTGGCGATGTAAAAGCTGGTGAACGTGCCTCATTTACCGTTGATGCTTTTATAAACGATCAGTTTGCCGGTACGGTTGAAGATATCCGGCTGCACCCTTCGGTATCCTCAAACGTGGTTACTTATACTACCATTATCAACGCGCCGAATGATGACATGAAATTAAAGCCTGGCATGACGGCCAATATCATCATTTACACCAAAGAAGTTAACGATGCCCTGTTGATACCTGCCAAGGCTTTAAGCTTTACTCCCGACTCCTCATTAATGAAAGATTATGAAATTGTGGGCAAGGTTGGGCATAAAGGCTCCAGGAAAAAAGCCGCGACAACAGGTGTTACCGATGATAATGCACAAGCTGCACATACCGGCAAAAGCCGCAAGGATAGCATAGGCGTCACCAAACAAACCGCGTTTGTATGGGTACTGGATGGTAAAAAACTGAGCAGAAAAAAAATACAAACTGGCTTAAATGACAATACACAGGTGGAAGTTTTAGGCGGCTTAACTGCCGATGATGCCGTAGTTACGGGTATCACCGGTGGCAATACCGGTACCCCAACAGCAACCAAAGCAGCAACCAGTCCGTTTATGCCGCAACGACGGGGAGGAGGCGGAAAAGGAAAATGAGCAAAACAATATTAGAGATACGCGAACTAAAACGTGAGTTTCAGATGGGCAGCGAAACCGTACGTGCACTCAAAGGCATATCCTTTACCGTGCAGGCAGGCGAGTTTGTTACCATTATGGGTAGCAGCGGCTCAGGCAAAACAACTTTGCTTAATATTTTAGGCTGTTTGGATAAACCTTCCATCGGCGACTATTTGCTGGATGGCGTGGATATCAAAAAACTATCACGTGACGAGCTGGCTCAGCTGCGTAACCACAAAATAGGCTTCGTTTTCCAGGCCTATAATTTGTTACCACGCACATCGGCTTTGGAAAACGTGGAGCTGCCCCTTCTTTATAATAAAGATATCAGCGTAAGCGAGCGGCGCGAAAGGGCTATTCACGCGTTGGAAGCTGTAAAACTGGCCGATCGGTTTGATCATACACCAAGCCAGCTATCAGGCGGGCAACAACAGCGGGTTGCTATTGCAAGGGCATTGGTTAATGAACCGGTCATGATCCTGGCTGATGAGGCCACTGGTAACCTGGATAGCCGTACCTCATACGAGATCATGTCTTTAATGCAGGACCTGAATGGGCAACAAGGTAAAACCATTGTATTTGTTACCCACGAACCGGATATTGCATCCTTCAGCAGCCGTACTATTCAGCTGCGCGATGGTAAAATTCAGAAAGATACTGAAAACAAAGAACCCCGATCGGCAAAAGAGGTATTAGCCAATCTCCCAGTAACTGATGACTATTAACCAGCAACCATGAATATATCAAACCTGATACGGATAGCTTTTAAGGCATTGCAGCGTAACAAACTGCGGGCATTTTTAACTATGCTGGGTATTATTATTGGGGTGGCAGCGGTTATAGCGATGGTGGCCATCGGTCAGGGGTCAAAACAAAGTATCCATGATCAGTTATCAAGCATGGGCTCCAACATGATCACCGTATTACCCAGCAGTAACCTTAACGGTGGGGTGCGTATCGCCGGCTCCAGTTTCCAGACCCTTACCGATAAAGATATCGTGGCCTTGAAACGGGAAGCGCAATATATTACAGAAATATCGCCTTCACTAACGGCAAAAGGCCAGGCTATTAACGGCGCCTTAAACTGGCCAACATCTATGCAGGGTGTAAGCCCCGATTATTTGGACATCCGTATGTTAACCTTAAAGGATGGCATTGCCTTTACACAGCAGGATGTACTTACCTCTGCAAAAGTGTGTCTCATTGGGCAAACTGTTATTGATAATCTTTTCCCGAACGGCGAAAACCCCATAGGTAAGGTGATCCGCTTTAACAAGATTCCCTTCCAGGTAATAGGGATACTAAACCCTAAAGGTCAAAACGCTTTCGGACAGGATCAGGATGATATTCTGATTGCCCCTTATACCACTGTTCAAAAAAGGATACTGGCCACTATTTATTATCAAAATATTTACGCGTCTGCCACTAACGAAGCAGTAACAGATGCCGCTACAACCGAAATGACCTCTATCTTACGCGCTTCGCACCGCCTTCGTGATAATGAAGACAATGATTTTACTGTGCGTACCCAGGCCGAATTAATAAATACATTAAGCTCAACCAGCGGTTTGCTTACTGTTTTGCTTACGGTAATAGCGGGTATATCATTAGTGATAGGCGGTATAGGTATTATGAATATCATGTATGTTTCGGTTACCGAACGTACACGCGAAATTGGTTTACGCATGGCTATTGGTGCCCGGGGAAAAGACATTATGCTGCAGTTTTTAATGGAGGCCATACTGATCAGTATCACCGGAGGCATCATCGGTGTTATTTTGGGTATAGTATCGTCCAATGTGGTTACCCTTACCCTATCCTGGCCAACCATTGTTTCTGAATCTTCGGTGGTATTATCTTTTATTGTTTGTGCGGTTACCGGTATTTTCTTCGGCTACTATCCTGCACAAAAGGCCTCCCGTCTTGACCCTATTGAAGCCCTTAGATATGAGTAAATCTCTATTTTTAATATCATTAGCAATCAAGCAATACGGCTTAGGTAAAGTTTTCCATGTGGGTTTACATGGTTTACACAATTCATGGTTAACATTGTTATATTTAATTGACAATCAAATAATTCTTTGAATTTTACCATCATATAGTGGGTTTACATGTAAACCCTCTCTGGGTTTCTTGAGAGGGGTACCCAAGGGGACTGCAAACGCTGCTCTACAAGTAGAACGCACACTCTCAACACTATTAACAATCAGTTACTTATGAATAAAAATGTTAATAAATGTTAAATCCACAGGTTAATTTGTTAAATCCTTTTGAATACTAAGGTTTTAGTTATACCTTGGTTTTCATAAAGAACCTTATGAAAATCACAATACCTGCCCTAATAATTCTTTGTTTAAGTACGGTTTCTGTGTTCGCGCAAAATACCTATTCCATTAAAGGGTCAGTTGCCGATACGGCCTCCAGTTCCAAATTAACCAATGCTACGGTTAGTGTATTAAACGCCAAAGACTCCATCCTCCAGAAATTTACAAGAGTAAAAGATGGCAACTTTGAAATAAACAATCTAAAAAAAGGGAAGCTGATATTGCTGGTAACTTACCCTGGCTATGCCGATTATGTAGACCGCTTCACCCTGGATTCGGCACATACCACGCATGATTTTGGTCGTATTAAAATGATCTTGAAAACCCAGTTGCTTGCCGAAGTAATAGTGAAGGCCAAAGTGGCTGCCGTTAAAATAAAAGGCGACACTACCGAATTTAATGCCGCGGCATTTACCGTGCAGCCCAATGCCAAAGTGGAGGACCTGCTCAAGGAGTTACCTGGTATACAGGTAGATAAGGATGGAAAAATTACAGCGCAAGGGCAAACAGTAAACAAAGTATTGGTTGATGGCGAAGAGTTTTTTGGGGATGACCCAACGCTGGTTACCAAAAACCTGCGTGCCGATATGGTTGACAAGGTACAACTATACGATAAAAAGAGCGACCAGGCTACATTTACCGGTATTGATGATGGCGTAAAAAACAAAACCCTGAATATAAAACTCAAAGAGGATAAAAAGAATGGCTATTTCGGCAAAATAGATGCCGAAGGAGGCACCGATAAATACTACCAGGAACAATTGATGTTTAACCGGTTCAAAGGCAAGCAAAAGTTTTCAATTTACGGCACAATCGGCAATACCGGTAAAACGGGTTTAGGATGGGAAGACAATTCAAAATACGGTGGCTCTGGCGGCTTAGACTTTGGTGATGGTGGTGAGATCTATTTTTATGGAGGTGGCGGTGATGATGGGTTAGATTCTTTTAGCGGTCAGTACAATGGCCAGGGTATCCCCTTGGCCCGTTCGGGTGGGGCGCATTATGATACCAAATGGAACAGCGACAAAGAATCGATCAATACCAATTTTAAAATAGGCTCTTTAAACGTTGATGGAACCCGCAACACGCAAACCCAAAATAACTTGCCGGGGGCTAACAACCAACCGGGGATTGTTTTAAACAGCAATAGTGACCAAAGCTTCCACGACCATATTTTCAGGCAAAAATTGGATGCTACCTATCAGCTAAAGATTGATACCTCATCCAATCTCAAAATATCCGTTGACGGAACAACCAAAAGCACCATCACCAATACTGATTACAGTACTACAAGCCTTCGTAATGATACCTTGCTCAATAAGAATACCAGGGGCGTTACCAATAATGGCGATCAAAAAATATTTAATGCCAACGTATTTTATAACAAGAAATTTAAAAAAGTGGGGCGCAGTTTTTCTATAAACATCACCGAGGCCTATAATCAAAATAAAACTAACGGATTTTTAAAATCAGAAACCGACTTTTTTGGCAAGCTGGGCGGTATCGATAGTACGCAGAAAATAGATCAGTATAAAACCGGGTTGAGTGAAAGTTCTATTCTCAACACCAACATTACTTACTCCGAACCCTTTACCAAAGCACTGGCACTGGTTGTAAACTATGGCATCAACATTAACAACGGCCGGTCAGACAGGCGATCGTTTGATAAAGACGCCTCCGGAGAGTATACCATACTGGATAACACGCTGAGCAATAATTTCAAGCTCAACCAGCTATCAAACCAGTTTGGGGCTATATTTAACTATAAAAAGAAAAAAACCATCATCAATTTTGGTTCCAAAGTATCCACTGTAAACTTTAAGCAGATAGATGAGTTTACCAACAATACGCTTACACGCAATTTTGTGAACTGGTACCCACAGGCCAGTTTTCAATACAAGTTTTCGCAACAGCAATCGTTCCGGATAAATTATAATGGAAACACCAGCCAACCATCTATTGACCAGATACAGCCGGTTAGGGTAAATACCGATCCGTTAAATATTACACTGGGTAACCCCGATCTTAAACCATCATTCACCAACCGCATCAGCGCGAACTACAATTCATACAAGGTTATCAGCGGACAGTCTATCTGGATAGGCGGTTCTTATTCGCGCACTATTAACCCTATTGTAAGTAATGTAACTACCGACGATTTAACCGGCGCGAGTACTTATCAATCATCAAACCTTAAAGGACATCAAACTTCCAACATGTATTTTAATGCCTACTTCGATCAAAAAATACCCAAGGTTGATGTTAATGCAGGTCTTGGTTTGAACATGAACGGAAGCAATTATTTTAACCTCAGCAACACTAAACTGAACCAAACCAAGCAATATAGCTATTCGGCCAGCTTAAGGTTGTCAAAATACAAGCAAAAGAAATACGATTTCTGGACTGGTGCAGGGCCAACTTATACCGTAAACTCTTCAACGTTACAGCCATTGATCAACAACAACGGGCGTGGGTTTAATGCTTACGGCGGCTTTAATCTTTACCTGCCTGCCAAGTTCCAGATAGGTACCGATGCTAATTACCAGTATAACGCGGCTACACAATCCTTTAGCCAGGATTACAGGCGGACTACTCTAAATGCCAATATCACCAAGGCATTTATGAAAGATGAAAGCCTTAAATTATCTGTTTCCGGGAACGATCTCTTGAACCAAAACGTCGGTTATAACCGTACAGGATCGGCTAATCTGCTTACCCAGGAGCGATACACCTCTATAAAAAGATACTTTATGCTTTCGCTTGTTTGGGATTTTAATCACATGGGCGGCGGCACACCTAAAAAATAATCACCATGAAATACATCATATTAACCATCACCATATTGTTTGCGTTGGGCAGCAATAGGCTGTTTGCTCAGAACAAACACTTTACCGAAAACGGCACCATTACGTTTGAAAAAACCATCAACATGTATGCCCTTCTTGAAAAGCAGATCAATAAAGACGACGAAAGCTATATGCGCCCGGCTTTTGAATCTTATAAGAAGAATCAAAAGCAATTTAAAGTGCTAAAAAGCACTTTAAATTTTGCAAACAACAAAACCCTGTATACGCCTATCGAACCTGAAACCGCTACCGGCGGCTTTTTTAGCGACAGCCCAATGGCCGGGCAAGTAAATACCGTTTTTACCGATCTGTCTGCCAGCATGGTTACCAATCAGAAAAAGGTATTTGAAGAAACCTTCCTGGTAAAAGATAGTACCCGGAAAATAAACTGGAAAATTACCACTGAAACCCGCGAAATTGCCGGCTATACTTGCCGTCGTGCTAACGCCCTGGTGCTTGATTCTATTTATGTAGTGGCTTTTTATACCGATGAGATCCCTGTATCAGGCGGACCTGAATTATTTAGCGGTTTGCCGGGAATGATATTAGGCGTGGCCCTTCCCCATGAAAATATGACCTGGTTCGCTACCAAGGTAACCGATATGCCTATTGAGGACAAGGCTTTGGCACCGCCAAAAAAAGGCAAGCAGGTTACTAACAAATCACTATACACCACGCTAACCTCTGTAATGAAAAACTGGGGCGAATACGCAAAGCCGTACCTTAAAGCATTCATGCTATAATACTATGCAACCAACCTGAACATTATACCAATGAGTTTACTGCAAATTGTGGTAAACAAACAAAGCCATACGTTATTTACGTATGGCTTTTTAATGGAATAGATCATTCCCATCAACATACTAACACACAGTTATACTGCTTTAATAGCCATGATCTTGTGTTCAAATTCCTCATTAGGGATATTGGATTTTCCTTTGATACGTGCCCGGTAATTGTAGATGGTATTTACAGAGTATTCCAGTATATGAGCTATCTTTTCAGTGTCGGTAATACCTAATCGGATCAGGGCAAAAATACGCAGATCGGTATTGAGTAACTGTTGAGGTAAAAGTTTAATATGGTTTTCTTTACCAAAAAGCGCATTATACTCTATAATAAAATTGGGAAACAGCTTCAGAAAAGCTTTATCAAAATTGATGAACAACTCTTCACGTTCCTTGGCCAGATCGATATTATCTATAAGCTTATGAATATCATCAAAACGTTTAGTAACTAACTTGTTGTCAACAGATCGTTTAAACTTATCCAGTTTATTAATGTATTCTGCTATCAGGTTAAAAAAGTAGCCGATATACTCTTCTTTTATCCGGTTAGCTTCATTCAATTTTTTAATACTTTCCTGTAAGTCATGGTTAGTATCCTGTATCACTTTATCAGCCTGCTTTAGTTTTTGTAGTTGTTTATAAATAATAACAGCAAATACCACAACAACAATAGCCAGCAAGGTTAACAGCGAGGCGTATAAGAACAAAACTTTACGCTGCTGCTCTACATAACTTATCCGTTCGCCTGCGATGATGGGAAAAATGGCACTTACCTGTATTTTGCGTTGGCGGGCTCCATAATAATCAGCATCGTCCCTGGCAGCTTTAATAAAGGTATAGGCATTTCTTACATCCCCTTGCTGATGCAGCAGCTGGGCCAGGTTGGTCATAGCGGCTGCTTCTTTGGTTGATGATTTTACATCGGCTATGGCGGCTTGTATCAACAAATTTATAGCTGCATCGGGTTGATTTTTGCGTATGTATATATCACTGAGTGTTGAAGTGGTAACAGCAAACTGATGATCTATTAGCCGGTGCTGATCCATCAATAGTTTCAAATTGGTTACAGCCGTATCAATGTGCCCTCTTTTAAGGGATTTTAAACCCTTATAATAAATGTAATCGAACGAGTTGATGGCGCATAGCCGGGTAGCTGAATCTATATATTTTTCGGCTCGGCTATTGTAAATGGGGGTATAGTAGTTGTCCTTATCAAAGTCGGCCAGGTCATAATAGGTCCGGGCAGTTAAAAAGTAGTATTCCCGCCGGGCCGCTGTATCCAGCAATTGAACATTCACTGTTTTTAAGGAATCAAAAGTTTCCTTAAACATCCCTGACGATAGCAATATGAACCCCAGTTTAATTCGGCTGTAAGCTATTTTGGTTGGATCATTTAACAGATGGCCAATCTGCTGCAGTTTTTGAGCATAATTAAAAGCCTCGTTATAGTTAAATGATTTGTATTCGTTATACAGCTTCAGACATACGTCGTATTTCAATACCAGGTCGGTATTGCCTGCATTACGAAGCTCTTTTTTAAGATTGGCTATCCTTGTTAGTTTAGCCTCATCAAATTCTTTCTTTTTTCCAAGAGTATTATTAAGTCGGGTTAAAAGACTGTCATTACCCTGGCCCATCACACATGAACCGGTTAATAATAAAAACAGGATAACAGGTAAACTTAGCTTCATATCGATAAGGCAGCGGTTAATAGTCCGGGATATTTCAGGTTCTTATTGGTTAATAAGTATAAACCATGCAAATAGTTTATATCTTAAAATTATAAAAATAAGTCAACATAAAACCCTTTGATCTCCGGAGTTAGTACAACTCGTTTCCAAAGATCAAAGGGTTCCTATTTCTGAAATTCCGCAGCTGCCTTAGGCTATCAGGCGTTGGCCAGCGCCCTATCCAAATGTACGTAACCGCCATCTACATAAATAAGCTGCCCTGTGGTATGGCTGGAGCGTGGGGACAATAAAAACGCGGTGGTACTGGCAATTTCTTCGGCGGTGGTCATCCGGTTACCCAGTGGTATTTTGGATTCAATTTCGCGTAATTTACTATCCGGATCTGGTAGCGTTTTTATCCAGTTGGCATAAAGCGGGGTCCAGCATTCGGCTACCACTATAGCATTTACCCGGATGCCGTATTTCAACAATTCAACGGCCCATTCGCGGGTTAAAGCGTTGCGCCCGCCATTTGATGCCGCATAACCAGAGGTATGGCCCTGACCGGTATCTGCCGTTTTGGAGGTGATATTTAATATCGCTCCTTTTGATTTTTTTAGTTCGGGTAAGGCATGATGGGCCATCAGGTAATAATGCACTACATTTTTATGTAAGGAAGCCATAAAACCTTCATAATCGCCGCTCTCTAAACCTACACCATCATTTACGCCTGCATTATTTACCAGGCCATCAATACGGCCGAATTGTGCAACAACCGCTTTAATAGCATTTTCGCTTGCCGCCGGGTCTGTCAGTTCGGCTACTACCTGGAAAGCTTTGCCTCCGGCTGCCTCTACAGCCTGTACCGCTTTCAGGTTATCTGCCTCCACCCGGCCTACTATGACTGGTATGGCACCTTCGCTAGCTAATACTTTTACAATCCCTTCGCCAATGCCTTTTGCACCACCGGTTACTATAATTACCTTATCAGTGAGTTCTAAATTCATCTTTATATCTTATAATTATCCAATATTGATCAATGAGAAACGGAAAGTTTCACCTCTTTTACCTTGAGGTTTTTTATCGCAAAATAAAACACAAACAAAAAGCAGGCTGCTGGTACCAGGTAAGCGATTTGTATGTTGGTGAGATCAGAAAGCCGCCCCATGATAGGAGGGAAAACAGCTCCGCCCACAATAGCCATGATCACCAATGACGATCCTTCTTTTGTTTTGGCACCCAATCCCCGGATACTTAGGGAGAAAATGGTAGGAAACATAATCGACATAAAAAAATCAACGGCAATTAAGGCGAATACCGGAAACTTGCCATGCAGAAAAACAGATACCACAATCAGTATTACATTGGTAATACCAAAAATGGCCAATAGTTTTACCGGGTTAATAAATGTCATTAAAAAGGTACCTATAGCCCTGCCAGCCAAAAACGCGAACATGCCTGCTGTTAAATAATAGGCTGCTGATTTTTCATCCATCCCAGCCACGCGTTCAGAGAAACGGATGAAAAAACTACCCACACAGGCTTGTGCACCAACATAAAAGAACTGTGCAATTACACCAAACCGTAAATTCTTTTCTTTAAACAGGGAACTCATCCTTTGAAAAAGCGACAGGCTTTCATGATGCTCCACTCCCTCGCCTTCTTCAACTATCTGGGGTAAATGTGTCCGGTATAAAAGTAAAGCTACAATGAGTACACCAACACCAATGATGATGAAAGGTGTTTGTACCGATGAGGCTTCTTTGTTCAGATAGTCATTTAATTGTGCCGGCGACATGGCTTTTTCCTGCGCTGCTGTTAAGGTTTTGCCCGATAAAATAACCAAGCCGCCAACCAATGGAGCTAAAACAGCCGCTAAACCATTAAATGACTGTGCAAAATTGATGCGCTGCGTAGCGCCTGCCGGATCGCCAAGGGCGGTAATGTAGGGATTTGCAGCAGTCTCTAAAAAGGCCGCGCCCGAAAATATAATGAATAATGCACCCAGGAAAAACGCATAATTACGCACAATAGAAGCCGGATAAAACAAAAATGCCCCGATCGAAAACAAGATCAATCCTAATAATATACCGCCTTTATAGCCATAACGTTTCATGAACTGTGCAGCAGGTATAGGCAACAGGAAATAGGCTATATAAGAAGCCGAATCAACCAATGACGATTGCAGGTCGCTCAATTGGCAGGCCTTTTTCAAATGCGGAATAAGGATAGGATTAAGATTTAGCGCAAAGCCCCATATAAAAAACAGGGAGGTGATCAGGGCTACGGCAAACAGATTGTTGTTCTTGGTCATTGGGTGGTTGTAATGGGTTTAATAATTAGGGTTTGAATATTTGTTTAAATGTTATGATTTTTATCATGCAGCGAATAGCCAAGTACTTTCAACGCTATTTTATCTAGGGCATTGATATCGCCCATAAAATGAAATACACTATGCTTATGCGACAATTTTTCACCTGGTTTTAAAAATGCTGCAGGTGATACACTTTCCAGTTCATAAAAGGGCCCCATTTGGCTGCCATTAGCCAAAGGGCCGTCATTATAGGCATTAACGGCATCACCGGTAAAGGGTGCTGTATCCGGTTTCCATTCCTGGTTTAAATAATCTCCTTTGGTATCCAGGTCAAAAAGCACAATGGTTAAAACATGATTAGCACCATCATAGCTGCCTAGTTTGTTTTTGGCGCGATTTGGCGGGATACCCAGCTTACCGCGCGATTTACCATCGGCCTTAAATAATAAGGTTCCGTTATTATAGGCTATCCTATCCTTAGGTATTTCACCAAAATAATTGGTGGTGGCTACTTTACCTGTAGCTTCCTCTTTGTAAGGCACAATAATTACCGTGCTAGGCGAAGGCGTAAACATATCCAGGCTCCACAAACAGGGCGCACCGGCAGTTTTATCCCAGACTGTAGTGCCGCTGTTGGTAATGGTATTTTCCGTAGTAAACCCAACAGATTTGATGGTACTGTCGAGAGTATCAATTCCAAGCATCTGTTTGATAGTTGCGGGCTCTAATATTTCAACATCACGCTGTAGTTTAATGGATAATGTTGTACCTGCATAATTTTGTATGCTGGTATTTTTGGTGAGACTGGCCTTTTTACCGCTTGATGAAACCAGGTCCCAGCTTTCGTTGTTGATGGCGGGCGGGGTGTGCCAGTTATCGAATTCCATTTTGGTACCCGGCTTAAAAAACAGGGAAAACCGGCCG
Organism: Mucilaginibacter lappiensis; assembly: GCF_900155965.1. GTDB lineage: Bacteria > Bacteroidota > Bacteroidia > Sphingobacteriales > Sphingobacteriaceae > Mucilaginibacter > Mucilaginibacter lappiensis. The sequence goes on along the minus strand of NZ_FTMG01000012.1, from coordinate 5,211 downwards.
CCTTCGGGCCCAAGCCACAAGCGGTCTTCACCACCATAGGCATTCATGTGAGCGTCGGGTTGTTTGGCATTAAAGGTTTCGTATTTTATCCAGCCAAAGCTTTTGCCATTTAAACCATCGGCAGTTGAGGTAAATATTTTAGCCTGGTATTTTGGTGAAATGATCACCTGTCCTTTGCCGTCATCGCTCTTTAAAACAACAACGCTATCCTTTGCTTTTAAAAACTGCAGATCGTAACCAAAAGTACCTTTGGTCGGTGAAGCAACTTTGGTATCGCAGGCATATAAACCGGTAAGCAGGAAAGAAACAAGCAGGATCTTAGTCGTTTTCATACCTTGTTATTTATGTTTGGGATTTAAAGCAATAGTATTAACGAGTGTCCCTATACCGTCGATGTTAATTTCAACTACATCGCCCGGCTGCAGGGTAAAAGTAGGAGGAGGTACCAGGCAGGTACCTGTCATTAAAAAAGCGCCCACAGGAAAATCACATTCACGGTGTAAATAACCCACTAATTCGGTTAAGGATCGCTTCATCCGCGATACGGTTGTAGCATCCTGATAGGCAGTTTCTCCATTACGTTTAATGACCATTTTAATACCCGATTCCGCTGCTATCGGTTCTGCCGCAACCAGTAAACAAGGGCCAAGCGCGGCGCTCTTTTCATATATTTTTGCCTGCGGCAGATACAAAGCATTTTCGCCCTCAATACTGCGCGAGCTCATATCATTACCAATGGTATAACCCTGTATGTTTCCTTTGGAGTTGATAAATAAGGTAAGCTCCGGTTCGGGAACGTTCCATTCGGAGTCTTTCCGGATATAAACTTCGGCTCCTGTTCCCGAAACCCGCTGTGCTATAGCCTTGAAAAACAATTCGGGGCGTGGAGCATCATAAACTTTATCATATAAACTCGCCCCGCCGGAGCTTTCCGATTCCTCCATCCGGGCATCCCTGCTTTTTAAATACGTAACACCTGCGGCCCAAACTTCCTGGCTGCCGATGGGTGGCAATATTTTTCCACTTAAGTGTTCGTTCTTCACTTCGTCATTGATGGGGGTGGTATCAGCAAATATCAATTGCAGGTATCCGGCCAGGTCATCACGGTTGATGAGACTGTCCCATTCATCATCAATAATATACGTGGAGTTGTTATGATCCAGTAAGATGCCTTTTGCTATTTTATATAATTTCATGAGGTAGGTATATACAATAACATTAATTAACTTCTAATTCATCACGAGAGGGGAACTTAGGGAAAGGGCCATGCGGGCCACTCTGATACCAGAAAACGGTAGAAGCGATATCATCCTGCAAAGGCATATATCGGCCACCCTGTCGCCAGCCCAGGGCCTGTATGGTAACTTTTAAACTTTTCTCAAATCGGATAGGGTCAGCAATATGCCAGCGATACAGGCCAAAGCGTTGGGCTATATTATAATGCCCGTCGCCACGGATCACCTGGTGCAGGCCGCTGTAAGGGCTACAAAATTCGGTGTATTCGGTTTTCTCTTCTTCTTTGCCATTGGCATCTTTATGGTGCGTATCAAAATCATATGATCCGCAGAAATAATCTTCGGTACCGGTGCCGTTTATGGTCGGGAACTTGGTATCGCCATCCATAAAAAATTTGATCTCGCCCTCACCCCACCAGCCATTTTTGTTGGAGCCATAGGCCAGGTAAGTACCCACATATTGGCCTTTGCCTTGGATACTATCAACCAACACATAATCCTTTTTATAAGGCAATGGGTTTACCCTGCGAAATTGCGCGTGAAAATAAGCGGCATCTTCGGGTACTTGAGTGAGTGTATAGTCTACCTGGTAATAAAGCACCATATCGCGGTCGTCGATATTTTCCATGGTGATACGGCATTTTTTGCGGAAAGGCATAGGCCAGTAGCAATTAAAAGCGCTGCCCGGGTTAACCGCTACTGCCAGCGACTGCAGCGGCGCGTATTTACCCCAACCCATGCAAAAAAAATCGCCTACGGGCACTTCAACAGATGGGGTGGCTTCATCGTCCCAATAAAAACGGAGTATAGAATAGCGCCAGTTTCCAGTTGGTGTCATCCAGATATGCTGAATAGCCCCGGAGCCGTCAATTTCGGCAACGGTATAGGTAGTTCCTTTTTTAATAATTACGCTTGGGCTCACTTTCCAGGTTTGCCCCAGTTCGCGGGAGGCATTGGCGCCCGTTCCGGTAGTGGCCATTCCACCTTTACCTTTTTCGCCGTTAAAATTCTCCGGACTTATTGATCGCGTTTTAGCATCAGACAAACGATAAATATTTCCAAGGTTTACATCGAGGCCATTAAATTTTTGCTGCCCGAATGCAGATGATGTAACAAGAACAAACATCCAGACTACTAAAGCATAATTCTTCATCATAAGGCTATTTATTAACAATTGCTGCATGCACTAATTGGAAATGCATATCGGTTTACATTGTTTGCAAATTCTCCCGGGACATAATATCTCAAGGTATTCACAATCTTATCAATAATTTTTAATTTATAAATGCGGCTTATCAGCATAACATACCTTTATTTTGGCATGGGATCGGGCTAAATCATTGATTAATGAAAGCTAATTTACATTTTATAAAAAATAAATTCATTTTTGCGTATGTCATTTCAGCTTATACTGAATAATCTTGCCAAGCATATTCATCTAACACCCGGTGAACAGGATACCTTTATTACCTATTTACAAACCAGAAAAGTAAAGCGGAAACAGTTTTTGCTTACCGATGGTGATATATGCAAGCATTCGGCCTTCGTTACCGCAGGCTGTTTACGAGGATATACGGTTGATAAAGCAGGTATTGAACACGTATTAAGTTTTGCACCGCCAGATTGGTGGATCGCTGATATGTATAGCCTCCTTTCGCAGAAACCCGGCATTTTGAATATTGAAGCGTTGGAGGATACGGAGATACTCCTATTATCAAAAGCCAACCAGGAAAAGCTATATCAACAAATACCCAAATTCGAACATTTTTTTAGGATACTGACCGAAAACTCCTTAGTAGCCAGTCAGCAAAGGCTGATTGATGGCTTGAGCCTGACCGCCGAAGAACGTTACAACATTTTTTGCAAACGTTACCCTACATTGATTGATCATCTGCCCCAAAAACAAATTGCATCATATATTGGCGTTACTCCCGAATTTTTTAGCCGGATGCGGAGTGAAATGGTGAGGAAGAAGTTTTAAGTCTAGAGCCTTTAGTCAGAAGCCAAAAGTGTATTCGATATTACTTTACAACTTAGGACTCAAAACTTCCGACTTAGGGCTTACTTTCTTAATCTACATCAAGTGTACATCGTTATTGTTGTCTTAAATTTGTTGTATACCAAAAAGGTAAATATCATGGCACAAACCATTTTACATAAAGCAGAAACCCGCGGTCACGCTAACCATGGCTGGTTAAGCAGCTATCAATCATTTAGTTTTGCCAACTATTACAATCCCGACCGGATGCAGTTTGGTGCATTACGTGTATTGAATGACGATACCGTAGATGCCGGCATGGGCTTTGGCAAACACCCACATGATAATATGGAGATTATTTCCATACCCTTAGAAGGCGACCTGGAACATAAAGACAGTATGAACAACGTAGCGGTGATCAAAAATGGCGATATACAAGCCATGAGTGCCGGTACAGGTATTTATCACAGCGAATACAATAACGACAGGGCCAGCCAAGTAAAGTTTTTACAGATCTGGATATATCCAAACAAAAGGAATGTGGAACCCCGGTATGATCAGCTTACCCTAAACCTGGCCGACAGACACAATAAACTGCAACAGGTATTATCACCCAACCCCGATGATGCTGGTGTGTGGATACATCAGGACGCCTGGTTTCACCTGGGCAAGTTTGATAAAGGTATCGACACAGAATATGCTATTAAGAAACAAGGTAATGGCGTTTATATTTTTGTACTGAGCGGTGAAGTTGAAATAAACGGACAGCTATTGAACACCCGCGATGCCTTAGGTATTTGGGATACCGATCGGTTTAAAATAACAGCACTTACTGATGCCGAATTTTTACTGATAGATGTTCCTATGGTATTTTGAATGATGATTGATAGAGCTTTGTTCGCCCCCTCTTTTTTGCCTTTGGCAGAAAGAGGGGTGCCGGGCAACGGGTAACGAATCATTCCACTGTTGATAAGAATTAAAATAATGAACCAAACACAAATATTAGTCATAGGGCGGCACCCGGAGATATTACAAACCGTGATACGCCTGGTGAATAACAATCCGGAATGGAATGCCACCGGTTGCATAACCGACGAAGAAGCTATCAATGTTTTTAAAATACAGGAATTTACCCTGGTATTACTGGGCGGTGGTATTGAAGAACAATCAGAACAGGATCTATGCGTTTTCTTTAGAGCCAATAAACCAGATATCAAAATAGCGCAGCACTATGGCGGTGGAAGTGGATTACTGAGTGCGGAGATTTATGAGGCTTTGAGATAAAGCCTCTTTTTATTCACTCCTGCATCGAAGCGCCTTTAGTATATCGGCAAATGTTCGCCAGGAAGGGATATCTGCATTAATTCCGGGATGAACATTATCATAGTAGCCTTGAATATCATCCGCATAAGTTTCCAAAGCTTCAAGAAAATCACTAAGCGAGGTATTTTTCCATGTACCGGTATTATTCTCAAGCTCGTTTCGTAAAGATCCCAAAAACTTTATGAAGGACTTACGATCCGTGATTTCCGTTTCTGATATCTGATTGCTCATAAAATCTTTTTGATTTAAAGATACTAATTGGGCTATATACAACAAGTCGATAAATCTTCCTTTTCCACATTGGATTATATCTCATCCCAAAAGCTATAAACACAAAAAAGCCCTTGACTGATTACTCAGCAAGGGCTTGATTTAAGATTGGGCACCGACCTACTCTCCCACGTTTTACCGCAGTACCATCGGCTCTGGCGGGCTTGACTTCTCTGTTCGGAATGGGAAGAGGTAGACACCGCCGATATAGGCACCTGAATATTTTTAGATTTGAGATGTTAGATATGAGATTTGAGACATACCCTTTTTAACAAACCATTTAATTACTTTTTTTTAGATTGATCAGCAGATTCTGAGTTCAGACTTTCGTCTAATATCTCATATCTAACATCTCATATCTAAGACAATAATTGAAAGAAGTGATTGAATTTCGAGAAAACAACA
>NZ_FTMG01000001.1 GCF_900155965.1 Mucilaginibacter lappiensis | reverse complement strand
TTGACACATCGGTGCCGATGAAATAGGTGAATTCCATAACTTTGCTTTTGATTGTTAATAAATCAAGATTAACCTGTTTAAACACAATCAATACCTTACTAATGAGCCTGAGAACTCTAATTTCTATTTGATGCTTGTTTAAACAAACTGACAGAGGATTGAATCGAAGTATAGGCCTTTAAGCCTGGTAAGTCTTTTAATGTGCCTCTGTCAGTGTTAATCTTTTTAACAAAAATCGGAGTTGTTAACAAAGAAAAAGAAGCAAAAAGAAAGCTTCAACAATAATAACAACTCGTTTATTCTTGTTGAAGCTAATCTAAAGGTAAGTTTTTTTGTTTTAGGGCCACCTTATTCAAACAAGGTACGTGTTTAGTGGTTGTACATATTAAGCAGCTAAACCCTGTATCCTGTTACATTAAACAAAATATCACCATCATGAGAAGTTACGAAACCTTAGTGGATGCCACTAACGACCTTATAAAAAGGGGATATACCGCCAATCTGAGCCTGGATGGTGATACTATAGATGATAAAGCACAAAATATACATATGAGTGCCGACGACTTTGAAATTGATGAATTTTATAGGTTTGAGGGAGCCAGTAATCCAGATGATATGTCGATCATTTACGCGGTATCATCGCCTAAATATAACCTTAAAGGGGTACTGATCAACGCTTACGGAACCTATGCCGATAATAGTGAATCAGCTATTGCTGCAAAACTACATCATCACCAGGTAAGTGATCATTTACATGGTAACGACAGGCCATCGGCTTAATGTAGATGTGCGGATGTGCAGATTTCAAATGTGCAGATGTGCAAATATGTGGGTGTTTGGATTTGAAGATTAATTACGTTGAGGGTTTCGCCGCTTCACATCGACTGAAAATGACATGGAATTCATTGCTCAAAGATGGTTAACACATTATGTGATGGTTTTGTAGTTAAGTTATTGATTTTTAATAATATATGTCAATTTAAGCCATGAAATGTGTAAACCATGTAAACCCACTTTTTTAACAAAATGGCCCGTCAGTTCAGGGATTATGCATGTCCCAAATCGGCACATTATTTTTGAATTAATTTCAATGTACTTTTTGCAGCCGATCGCATGCCGGCGCTTTTATCACACAAAAATATTTGGAGCTGACCTTCTAATTCTTCCGCAATCCAATCATAACGATCCTTTAAATTAAAAAGCGCTTTGCCGGCAAAGGCCTTTACTGCAACCTTAACTTTCGGATCAATCATCCAGTCAAAAAGTTGTTCAACTACCGGTTCCAGATCAATGGTTTGGAGTTTTTGCCTAACGGAAGCTGGTGATGAGTTATCGGTCATATACATGATCAGTTTGGTATAATGGCGCATGCAACTTGGATTGCTTACTCCTTTAAACCGCGATGCGAAGTATTTCAGATCGTTCAGATAATGTTCAGGATCTTTCAAAAACATATTCTCTAATATCCACACCGCACGGAAGCCGATCACCTTATCCTGATCAAAAGTAATATCGATCAAATCGCGTAAAGCAAAATGCTGCTCCTCTAAAATACGAGTCAACTTTAATACTTTGGTTTTACCTAATGTGTGCGATAGTTCTTCAATAAGTTGTTGACGGGTAAGCATGTTATAACAAATTTAACAATTTCTTGTTGTCATGGAATGTGCTTTATTGGTTTGGAAATTGTAGGTTTTTGTGAGTACCCCTAACACATTAATTGAGTAAAGGCTGATTTATAGGGCTGTTTTTAAGCTTTTTGTAATTTATACCTGGTAAGTATATACACCCAAAGCTAAAAATTATACCTTTACCCGTTTTTAAATTAAAATTACTACATGGTTAAATTCAACCGTTTCACACTGGATAATGGTCTTCGGGTTATTGTTCACGAAGATAATACTACCCCAATGGCGGTGCTTAACATTCTGTATGATGTAGGCGCCCGCGACGAAAATCCTGAGCAAACCGGTTTTGCGCATCTATTTGAACACCTGATGTTTGGCGGATCGGTAAATATACCCAGCTATGATGAACCCCTGCAAAGGGTAGGAGGCGAAAATAATGCTTTTACCAGCAACGATATTACCAACTATTATATCACGCTTCCATCCGCTAATATCGAGACCGCTTTTTGGCTGGAAAGCGATAGGATGCTAAGCCTGGCTTTTAGCGAAAAAAGCCTGGAAGTACAGCGTAACGTGGTTATAGAAGAGTTTAAGCAGCGCTACCTGAACCAGCCTTATGGCGATGTATGGTTAAAACTGCGTCCTCTGGTTTATAAGCAACACCCATATCGTTGGGCTACTATTGGTAAAACCATTAAACATATTGAAGATGCCCGCATTGAAGATGTAAAAGCCTTCTTTAAAAAGCATTATACTCCGCAAAACGCCATTATGGTGGTTGGCGGCGATGTTACTACTGAGCAGGTAAAACAACTGGCCGAAAAATGGTTTGCACCTATACCGGCTGGCGAAAAGTATCACCGTAACCTACCACAAGAAGCAGATCAACACGAGGAGCGCCGCGAAACGGTTACCGCTAAAGTTCCATTGAATGATGTTTACATCGCGTTTCAGATGGGTGGCAGATTGGATGATGACTTTTATGCAACAGAATTGTTGTCTGATGTACTTTCGCGTGGTAACTCATCACGTTTATACCGCGGTTTGGTGCAGGACAGGCAGATATTCAGCGAAGTGCATGCTTACATTACTAGTAGTCTGGATAAAGGTATGTTTGTACTGGAAGGTAAACCGCTCGAAAATGTGAGTATAGAACAGGCAGAAGCTGCCCTGTGGGAAGAATTGGAAAAAGTTAAAAATGAAGAGATCCCGGCAGATGAACTGACCAAGGTGCAGAACAAAACCGAATCGACCATGGTTTTTTCGGAAATGTCACTACTGGACAAAGCCATGAATCTGGCATCATTTGAATTACTTGGCGATGCCGAAATGCTTAATCAGGAAACATCTAAATATCTGGCTGTAACTGCTGCTCAGATAAAGGATACAGCCACTCAAATATTCAGAAAAGATAATTCATCAACTCTTGTTTATTTGGCCGAAAAGACTGAATCTGCATTAGCTTAAATAAATCCCGGTTCAGACAAAAAATAAAAAACATGATCAACAGAAAATTAGCCCCGGATTTTAAGGCTATTGAAAACATAAAACTCATAAAACCTGAACATAAAAAGCTGGATAACGGTTGTAATGTTTATTGTTTTAACTCAGGCGACCAGGAGCTGGTACGAATTGAATGGATATTTAACAATCTGCGTTTTGACGCGGCCAAACCTTTGCTTAACATGGCTGTAAATACCATGCTTACCGAGGGAACATCTACACTTTCCGCCTCAGAAATTGCTGATAAAGTTGATTTCTATGGCGCCTTTTTACAGGTTGATTACGGGTACGAGAATTCGTTGGTTACTTTGTACAGCTTAAATAAACATTTACACCATACGCTGCCGGTAATTCTGGATATCCTTACCAATTCGGTATTCCCGGAAAAAGAGCTGGAGACATTTAAGCGTAACCAGCAACAGAAATTACAGGTAAGTCTTCAGAAAAATGATGTAGTTGCCCGTCGCGATTTTAATAAGGCTATTTACGGAGAAACTATTTATGGCCTGAGCGCAAGCTTTGATAATTATAAAAGCCTGCAGCGCGAAGATCTGCAAGCTCACTTTAAACAAATGTACCAGCCTGGAAATTGTACCGTAATTATTGCAGGTAAAATTGAATCTGACACGTTAACACTGATCAAAGAAACTTTTGATAAAAGCTGGACAAATGGCCCTGTTGCAGCGGATACATCACAACCTGAACTTAAACCTGCCGCTGAGCTGTTTTATTTTGTCGAAAAGCCGGATGCCCTGCAATCGGCTATCAGGATAGGGCTGCCTGTAGTTAACCGTAACCACCCCGATTTTCAGCCTTTGCAGGTATTAAATACCGTTTTTGGTGGTTATTTTGGTTCAAGGTTGATGGCCAATATCCGCGAAGATAAGGGCTATACTTACGGTATTGGTTCTGGTCTTAATTCTTTTAAACAAGGCGGAGCTTTCTTTATTGCTACCGAGGTTGGAGCCGATGTGTGCAAAGCCGCAATCGGCGAAATTGAAAAAGAACTCGAATTACTCAAAACCGAATTAGTGCCCGAAGAGGAACTATCGCTGGTACGCAACTTTATGCTGGGATCATTATTGGGCAGCCTGGAGAATGTGTTTTCACATGCAGACAAATTCAAAAGTATCTATTTTGCCGGTTTAGATTATGATTATTACGATAGGTACGCAACAACAGTAAAAACAACAACCGCGGTTGAACTGCGCGACCTGGCTAATAAATACCTCAACTTCGATCAGTTTTACAAGGTGATCGTAGGGAAATATTAGGATTTTTGAATTTCGGATTTCGAATATTCGATTTCGGATTTACTTAATCCACGATCCATTCGAACTGTTTTTACCGCGCATCATTGCGAGGAACGAAGCAATCCCCGACATGCAGAGTTACTCTGTAAGTAGGGGATTGCTTCGTTCCTCGCAATGACGCTTTTTTATAGTTCTGTATTCTCCAAATCCCTAATTAGATTTATCATTAAAAGGCAATTTTTGATTAACTTTTAAATAAATCCGAAATCAAACATCCGAAATCCAAAATAAAAAGGTAGCTTTGCCCGGCAAATAATAACTCCAAAATAATTATTTGCTATGCAGTTAGACCCATTAAAATTTGTTGCCGAAGGATTAACTTACGACGACGTTTTACTCCTCCCGGCTTATTCAGAAGTTTTACCGCGCGAAGTTAACACCAGTACTTTTTTAACAAAAAGCATCCGGTTAAACATTCCAATCATCTCAGCAGCTATGGACACCGTTACCGAATCTGGTTTGGCTATTGCCATAGCACAGGCAGGTGGTATAGGCATGTTGCACAAAAACATGACCATACAGGCCCAGGCAGACGAGGTGCGCAAAGTTAAACGTTCAGAAAGCGGAATGATACAAGATCCTGTAACGTTGTTGGAAGATGCCTTGCTTGCAGATGCTTTCCAGATCATGAAAGAGTTTAGCATTGGTGGTATCCCGGTAATTGATGCGGATCATAAACTGAAAGGGATCATCACTAACCGCGACCTGCGTTTTCAGAAAGATATGTCGGTACCGGTAAGTGAAGTGATGACCAAAACAGGTTTGATCATTGCCCCTGAAGGTACTACACTAACTGAAGCCGCGGCTATTTTACAAGGCAATAAAATTGAAAAACTGCCCGTAGTAAATAAAGATGGTAAACTGGTAGGACTGATCACTTATAAAGACATACAAAAAGTAAAAAACTTCCCTAATGCCTGTAAAGACGAATTTGGTCGTTTACGTGTAGGTGCCGCTGTTGGAGTTGCTGCGGATAACATTGACCGTGTAACCGCACTGGTTAACGCTGGTGTGGATGTGGTTACGGTTGATACCGCTCACGGCCATTCAAAGGGAGTTATTGATATGGTTAAGGCAGTTAAAAAATTATATCCCAATTTACAGGTTATAGCCGGTAACATAGCAACCGGCGATGCAGCCCTTGCTCTTGCCGATGCCGGTGCCGATGCGGTAAAAGTAGGCATTGGCCCGGGTTCTATATGTACCACCCGTATTATTGCCGGTGTGGGTGTTCCGCAGCTTTACGCGGTTTATGAATGTGCCAAAGCATTAGAAGGCCGCGGCATCCCGGTAATTGCCGATGGAGGTATCAAACAAACTGGCGATATTGTTAAGGCTATCGCCGCTGGCGCAAGCTCTATTATGGCAGGCTCTTTGTTTGCCGGCGTTGAAGAATCACCTGGTGAAACGATTATCTATGAAGGCCGTAAATTTAAATCATACCGTGGTATGGGTTCGGTTGAAGCGATGGCTAAAGGTTCAAAAGACCGTTATTTTCAGGATGAGACTGATGTGGTGACCAAACTGGTTCCTGAAGGTATTGTTGGCCGTGTACCATTTAAAGGTAACATGGGCGAGGTAATATTCCAATACATTGGTGGTTTACGCGCCGGTATGCACTACTGTGGTGCTGCCAATATCGAGGATCTGCAAAGAGCTAAATTTGTGCGTATCACTGCAGCTGGTATGCGTGAGAGCCATCCGCATGATATTACCATCACTAAAGAAGCACCTAACTATACCAGCAGGTAAGTTTTTTAGTTAATTAGGTTGAGTGAGTTGGGTAAGTTTTTCTTAATTTACTAAGTCACCTGAATCAACTCACTCAACATAATCTAGCTGAATCAACAACATATCTAACCTAATCCCAATAATGAAAGCTATCTGCGTATTCTGTGGTGCCAATTTCAATGGCGACCCGGTATTGAAACAAGCGGTTGAACAACTGGCCGAACTCATGGTAACCCGAGACATTACCCTGGTATATGGCGGCGGTAAAGTGGGGATAATGGGTCTGCTGGCTGATAGTGTTCTGAAAGGTGGTGGTAAAGCTATTGGCATCATTCCTCAGTTTTTGATGGATAAGGAAGTTGGGCACACTGGTTTAACCGAGTTGCATATTGTTGAAAATATGCATCAGCGCAAGCAAATGATGAATGATCTTTGCGATGCCATCATCACACTACCCGGTGGCATAGGAACCCTGGAGGAGTTTTTTGAGGCATTAACCTGGCTGCAATTAGGGCTTCATAAACATCCAATAGGTTTATTGAATGTAAACGGCTTCTACGATTTTTTGCTTAAACAATTAGATGAAATGGTTGAACAAAAATTCATGAAACCAGCCAACCGCAACCTAGTGATCACATCCGGTGATCCTATAGAATTGATTAATCTCATGGATGGTTTTAATGTTACACCAGATGAGGTTTGGTTTAAAGACAGAAACCTTATGTAGATGTGCAAATGTGCGGATTTTAGATGTGCAGATAAAAAACAGAAACCTTAGATAGATGTGCGGGTGTATAGATAAACAATCAAAGCATCTGAAATCAACACATCTGCATATCCGCACATCTTCCCACATCCGCATATCCAAAACTCACTCTCCGCCTTCAGGGCCGTAAAAAATAACCCAGGTAGCAAAGTCGTCGGTAAAGTTTTCAAAACGGTGCTCAACGCCGGCTTTCACAAACAATACGTCCCCCTGCTGAAAAGTTGTACGTACGCCATCGTTCAAAAACTCCCCATGCCCGCTAATGATCACATATAATTCGTCCTGGAGATGTGGTTTTTGGGGATCAATATTTACCGGCCGGTATATCTCTACCGACATACTGCCATGTTCAATAACTTTTACAAATAAATTTTCGGGCTTATTGCTTAAGTGCTGCAAGGCTTTAATGACCGATGATTGCATCTTTAATATATTGTACGTATTACGTTTGGATTATTAATGTTGAATTTTTATGAGACGTGCTCTACATCATATTATCATTATAATAAAAACATATAACTTATAATGTAATACGTACAACGTGAAAATCTAAGCTACTTGGCTAATGGTCCAAAAATCGTCGGCCAGATTGGTGCTGGTAATGTAGTCATAAGGCATATAAAAATAGCCTTGCAGCCCCCAGCTATCACCCCAGCTGTTGCGTACAATAAACGCGCTCTTTTGGTCATCATAACCCACAGCCATTACCGCGTGACCGCCTATCACGCTTTCAGTTTGGGCGGGCATTGGTAAAATACCACTTTTAGCCACGGCATCACCTTCAAAGCTTTGGTAAGCTGTAAAACCAAACACAAAAGGGTTGCCGCTGGCGAGGCACGTTTTTAACTCATTGATAGCAGTATTATTTAAACGGGTATATTGCAATGCCTTGTTTGCCAGCGCACTTGTATAAACCGATGGTGTTGGCTGCTGTGCAAATTGACTAACGTTGTATGGCCATAATGTTTCGTCGCAAACACCCAGAGTAGCAATTGATTTTACACCATCGCGTAATTGAGCGCCACTATCTTCATTAACATGACCTTCTAAAACACGTTCATTGTAATAAATAAATAACCTTGAAGGATTAAATACAGCCAGCTTTTGTTTCATCAACTCAAATTGAAAAGCGCCGGCTATGGCATTGGCTGTGCAGGAGCCTAGTTCCCCCTGGTCATAAACGGGTGGGCATTGTGCGCGAAGGTCTACTAGTGTAGGAGCGGGTTGGGCCAGGGCTTCGTGGCGTACAACTGCATATTGAAAGTCGCGGTAGTCAGGCAGGTCAGGTAACCAGCCATAGTGTTTGGTTTGTTGTATCATATAGGGATGAGTATTTATGCAATAAAGGTATAGCGTTTGCTGATAATTCAGATACGTGTTTTTACGTTATCTTATGCGTGTTGCCACCTAAATGTTTGAACAAGATAAATAGTTGATTAGCAATGTCAAAAGATTTTTTACGCTATAATGTGCAAAACAAAACAGCGATTCAGTAGCTTTTGATCCTTTAATTTTTCCTAATTTACGTTTTCCTACTATAAACCAATTATGGATATCGCATTCAATATCAATGAGGATATAAACAAACAACTTGTTTATGAGCTTAATACCAGGCTCAAAAAAGTACATGAGGGCGGTGGCGAAAAGGCCGCAGCCAAACAAAAAGAAAAAGGCAAGATGCTGGCCCGTGAACGCGTGGCCTATCTGATTGACGACGACAAACCCTGGCTGGAAATGGGTGCCTTTACCGCCGATGGTATGTATGCCGAACATGGCGGCTGTCCTTCAGGCGGAGTAGTATGTGGCATTGGTTATGTATCGGGCAGGCAGTGCGTAGTGGTGGCTAATGATGCCACTGTAAAAGCCGGTGCGTGGTTCCCGATAACCGCTAAGAAAAACTTGCGGGCACAGGAGATTGCCATGGAAAACCGCTTACCCATCATTTACCTGGTCGACTCTGCCGGTGTTTATTTGCCAATGCAGGATGAGATATTTCCAGACAAAGAACATTTTGGGCGTATTTTTCGCAATAATGCCATCATGAGTAGTATGGGCATTGTCCAAATCTCGGCTATTATGGGCTCTTGTGTAGCCGGCGGTGCTTACCTGCCTATCATGAGTGATGAAGCTATGATCGTGGAGGGCACCGGTTCGGTTTTCCTGGCTGGATCGTATCTGGTTAAATCGGCCATAGGCGAAGATGTAGATAACGAAACACTTGGTGGAGCAACAACCCATTGCGAAATATCAGGGGTTACCGATTATAAACAGCCAAATGATCAGGCCTGTTTAGATTCTATCCGCAACATCATGAGTATGGTGGGCGATTATAACAAAGCAGGTTTTGATCGTATAAAGCCCGTTGCCCCCAAACTAAACGAAAAGGATATTTATGGCATTCTGCCTGATAATCGCGAGAAAGCCTATGACATGAGGGAGATTATTTTACGTTTGGTAGATGACTCGGCTTTTGAGGAATATAAGGAAGGCTACGGTCAATCCATTATTTGCGGCCTGGGCCGTATCGACGGATGGGCAGTAGGTATAGTAGCCAACCAGCGCAAGGTAATCAAGTCAAAAAAAGGAGAAATGCAGTTTGGCGGTGTTATTTATTCCGATTCGGCCGATAAAGCCACCCGCTTTATCATGAACTGTAACCAAAAGAAGATCCCCCTTGTATTTTTGCAGGATGTTACCGGCTTTATGGTAGGTAGCCGGTCAGAGCAGGGAGGCATCATCAAAGACGGCGCAAAAATGGTGAATGCGGTGGCCAATTCTGTTGTGCCTAAATTCACCATCGTAATAGGAAACTCCTACGGTGCGGGTAATTATGCCATGTGCGGTAAAGCTTATGATCCCAGGTTGATATACGCCTGGCCATCGGCTAAAATCGCGGTAATGGGGGGCGGGCAGGCCGCCAAAACCCTGCTGCAAATACAGGCTGCCGGCTTAAAATCCCGGGGCGAAGTAGTTGATGAAGTAAAAGAAGCCGAGCTGCTGAAACAAATAACCGACAGGTACAACAGCCAAACCACTCCATATTACGCCGCAGCAAGGCTTTGGGTTGATGGCATCATTGATCCATTGGAAACGCGCAAGGTAATATCCATGGGTATTGAAGCGGCGAATCACGCGCCTATTGAAAAGGCGTTTAATGTGGGGGTGATACAAACGTAAATAATTGAAGGAAACATGGAATCTCCCATCATGTCATTGCGTGGAGGAACGACGAAGCAATCTCCTCGCATTTATAAACAATTGAGGAGATTGCCACGCTCTCGCTCGAAATGACATACTTTTTAGGTTATAATCACGGGCTAAAACCTTATCTTGAAACATGAAAAAACTGCTACTCCCTTTACTACTCTTTTCTCTGAAACTATCGGCGCAAAACGCGCAGCAAATCCATCAAAGAGCTATTTTGATTGATACGCATAATGATGTATTGTCGACCCAACTGATTACTAAAAACGATCTGGGCAAACGGCAAAGTACGGGTAATTTTGACTTGGTACGGGCAAAAGAGGGTGGGTTGGATGCGCAGATCTTTTCGATATGGTGCGGTGAAAAGTATGGCAAGGGCACAGCCTTTGCACAGGCTAACCAGGAAATTGATTCCCTGTATGCGCTCATCAAACGCAACCCTGATAAAATAGTATTGGTACGTAACAGTGCTGAATTGAAGAAAGCGGTTGATCAGAAAAAGCTGGCTGCGTTGATAGGTGTAGAAGGCGGGCATATGATAGAAGACAGGATGGATTATATTGATAGCCTGGCCAAACGAGGGATGCGCTACTTAACCCTCACCTGGAACAACAGTACTTCCTGGGCCACATCTGCTCGTGACGAGGTGATCAAAAAAGATAGTTTAAAACATCTGGGTTTGACGGATTATGGCAAACAAATTGTACATCATTTAAATGAATTAGGTGTGATGGTGGACGTATCGCACGTAGGCGAGCGTACTTTTTATGATGTGCTGGCTACTACCAATAAGCCGGTCATTGCTTCACATAGCTGCGTTTACAATATCAACCCGAACAGGCGTAACCTGAAAGATGATCAGCTTAAGGCTCTTGCAAAAAACGGGGGAGTGGTGTGTGTGAATTTTTACAGCGGTTTTGTAGATAGTACTTATGCTGCTAAGGTGACTACCTTCTATCTGAAATATAAAACCGAGATTGATTCGCTTGGCAAAGTATATAATGATGCTGACCTGGGATTTATCAAAACAAGCTCTCTGCATCAGGCCGAGGCCGACAAATTACGTCCGCCTTTAAGCATGCTCATTCAACACATTGATTATATCGTCAAATTGATAGGCATCGATCACGTAGGCATCGGCTCAGATTTTGATGGATCCGAATCATTTCCTTTGGGGATGGATAGTGTTGCAGATTATCCCAAAGTAACTGCGGAGCTGCTTAAACTTAACTACACTGAAAAGGATATCGATAAAATATTAGGGGGCAACGTGATGCGGGTGCTGAAAGCTAATACAGGTAAATGATGGCACAGTATTGACCATTCACCTATTGTCTGATAGACAGATAAATCGTAAATTCGCCTACATTTTTTTATAACAATGTCTCAAGAAACTGAACACATCAAATGCCTTATCATAGGCTCAGGGCCGGCCGGTTATACCGCCGCAATATATGCTTCAAGGGCCGATCTGAAACCCGTTATGTACACTGGTTTACTGGCCGGCGGTCAGCTTACCCAAACTACCGAGGTAGAGAATTTTCCCGGATATCCTGAAGGTATCATGGGCCCCGAAATGATGGAAGATCTGCGCAAACAGGCCGAGCGCTTGGGTACCGAGATTCGTTTTGGTTATGCTAGTTCTGTCGATTTTTCGAGCCTACCACATAAAGTGGTTATCGATGAAAATAAAACTATTACTGCTGATACGGTGATCATTGCTACCGGCGCATCAGCTAAATGGCTGGGTCTGGAGTCTGAACAAAAATACAGCGGCTTTGGTGTTTCGGCCTGTGCCGTATGTGATGGTTTCTTTTTTAAAGGACAGGATGTGGCCATTGTAGGCGCCGGTGATACCGCTGCCGAAGAAGCTACTTATCTGGCTAAATTAACCCGTAAAGTTTATATGATTGTTCGCCGTGATGAGTTCCGTGCTTCAAAAGCAATGGTACACCGCGTGTTGAATACACCTAATATCGAGATTCTTTATAATACCGAAACCAAAGAGATCCTTGGCGACGGGCAAAGCGTAACCGGTGTACGTGTGATCAATAACCAAACCAATGCAGAAACAGATCTGGATGTGACCGGCTTCTTTGTAGCCATAGGTCATCACCCTAATACTGATATTTTTAAAGGCTGGTTAAATATGGACGAAACAGGCTATATCCTTACCCGCCCGGGATCAACAGAAACCAACGTAGAAGGTGTATTTTGCTGCGGTGATGCCCAGGATCACATCTACCGCCAGGCAGTTACCGCTGCAGGTACAGGCTGTATGGCCGCCATTGATGCCGAACGTTACCTGGCCGCTAAGGAGCACGTGGTTACAGCATAAGTTAAGCCCCCCACCCTCCTAAAGGGTGGTAAAGAAATATATTAAGCGCCAACTGGAAACAGTTGGCGCTTTCTTTTTGATCCATTTTCGGGAGTATCATGATCAAGTGTTTTGGATGTTTATCTTTTTAAGCTCCACTCAAAAGTAAAACCTGCTGTTATGGCTAAAACAATAGCTTCCAAGGCAAATTGACCTTCACTTGCCAAATTCATTACAAAAATACCTTTGCCCAATACTGCGTAAAATATAGGTAGCAACAATTGATTTCTTATAGCTAATACAATTAAAATGAACAGCAAATACCTGAACCACCTTGTTGGTGAAAGTTGATCCCAAATTAACATGGCCATGATCACACAAGCTATAACAGGTTCAATAAAGCTGATATATGCAGGTACGAGCACTTCAGGGCCGTAAGGCAATTTACACCATTCACCTGTAGGAGCAAGGTGAGCTATGGTGTTCATTACCGGTTTCCAGGCTGTTTCTATTAATGGCCCCGCGACAAACATAGAAATAGCGACTATGGCGGCTGCAGCCAGGCATTTCAAGAAAAATTTATTTAGTCTTGGAGCGGTAAAAACTATCAATCCGCACGTCACAGCAGTCGTCATCAACTTTGGGATGTTGCTTATAAGCATAAAGCTTATGGACTTGGTACAATAACCATTCATGAATGGCCCCCTAAAAAGTGTTTCCGTCAACATCGCATCGAGAATAACCAACAAAATCCATTTTTTTGCGAAAGAATAGCCGATTTTCTTATCTGCTAATTCCCAAAAAAATAGCAAACTCAGGACTGAAATCCCACGGCTAATGAATTTGTAAGGCGTAGTAATAATGGCCAAATCAGGAAATGCTACATTCATGCTCTGAAGCATAACAATATGAACACTGAGCGACAGTATCACACTAAAGATAATTCCTGTTCCAAATTTTACCCAGTTAATATTGTATTGAAGCATATTTATCAACGTGTTTGTTCTACTAAGATTATGATCAAGATAGGGAAAATCTAGTGTGGTTGTTATATGTTATTTACACATCAAACTTCCAACGCCGTTGTCTGTGAGAACACAGACAACGGCGTTGGAAGTTGCCGTGAGGACATAGGCGATGGTTAAAAGGATAATATCGCTAATAAATTCGTTTTAGCATAGATTTTTTACATGCCAAACTTCTTGTATTTTTTTAAAAACATCTATATTCACCACTTCGTACCAACCTGATTAATAAATATGTACAAAAAAGCATCTTACGTGCTTTTTGCTGTGTTAACAGTATTTGTAACCATGGCAAAAGCACAAGACTCCGATCCTAACCTGGGCATCATTCCAGCTCCTGTTTCATTAAAAAAATCTCTTGGCCAGTTTATATTGAGCGAGGAAACCATTATCCAGGCCGACTCGCCCTCAAACAAAGCGGTTTTGTTTTTTAAAGATTACCTGGCGAACAACATGCGCTATCGTAAGTCGGTTGTGGTAAAAGCGATGATGAAAAACCATCCAAACGCAAATTTGATCAAGTTAACAGCCGAGGGTACCGATAATTTACCTGCCGAAGGTTATCGTTTAACCATTACCCCGCAACAAATCACAGTTGCCGGTAAAGGTTCGGGGCTTTTTTATGGAGTACAAACACTTTTACAGTTGCTGCCCCTGGAAAGTAGCGCTACCGCTAAATTTCCATGTGTCGAGATAGAGGATTATCCCCGTTTTGGTTATCGCGGAGCAATGTTGGATGTGGGCCGTCATTTTTTCTCGGTGGAACTGGTTAAAAAATACATTGACCTGTTGGCTGCCTACAAGCTGAATACTTTTCACTGGCACCTCACTGAAGATCAGGGCTGGCGAATTGAAATAAAGAAATATCCAAAGCTTACACAGATCAGCAGTATGCGTGCACAAACCTTAATTGGTGGTTATCGCGATCGCACCCCGCAGCAATTTGACGGTACGCCATACGGCGGATTTTATACCCAGGATCAAATCCGGGATGTGGTCAAATATGCGTCTGACAGATATATTAACATTGTTCCTGAAATTGAGATGCCTGGTCACTCTTCAGCGGCTTTGGCTGCCTATCCTGAATTAGGCTGCGATCCCGGAACTCCTGTTAAAGTAGCCGAAACCTGGGGCGTATTTCCGGATATTTATTGCCCGTCTGATAAAACATTCAGCTTTTTGCAGGATGTGCTAACTGAGGTAATGGAGCTTTTTCCAAGTAAATACATCCACATTGGCGGCGACGAAGCTCCGAAGGATGCCTGGAAAAAATCGGCCTTTTGCCAGCAGTTGATTAAAAAATTAAACCTGAAGGACGAGCACGGCTTGCAAAGCTACTTTATCCAAAGAATAGAGAAATTCCTGAATTCCAAAGGGCGCAGCATTATAGGCTGGGACGAGATACTGGAAGGCGGTCTTGCACCCAATGCCACGGTAATGAGCTGGAGGGGTGAAGAAGGAGGTATTGCAGCGGCCCAGCAAAAACATAACGTGATCATGACGCCGGGAAGTGGCGGTTTATATATCGATCATGGTCAGGGTAAACCCAGCCAGGAACCCTTGAGCATAGGTGGCAACGAGCCTTTATCAAAAATATACAGCTATAACCCAACACCGGCTGTTCTAACTGCTGAGGAACAAAAATACATAGAAGGAGTACAAGCTAATTTATGGACAGAGTATATAGCAACCGATGCTAAAGTAGAATATATGTTGCTGCCGCGGTTGATGGCCCTGTCAGAAGTGGCCTGGTCGCCTTTGGCCAATAAGAACTTTAAAGATTTTTCAGAAACCCGTTTGCCTGGTCATTTAGCCTGGCTGGATAAAAACAATATCAATTACCGCGTGCCTGTGGCTATCGGCGCTAAAGACACGGTGATGATAGGTACGCAGTTGAGCGCTACCTTAAAACCATCGGTAGAGGGGGCAAAAGTATATTATACCATTGATGGTTATACTCCAAGAGAGACCGATCTGATCTATACCATTCCGCTGAGTTTGTCTGTTCCGCCTGATCAATATCGCGAATTGCAAACCATCGTGATCACCCCATCGGGCAAAAGGAGCGTGGTAACGCGTACCGTAATGTATAATAAAGCACCAATGACAGCCGTTAATTATGCAGGATCAACACCAGGTGTAAAATATCAGTTATTCCCCGGTACTTATACGGCTACCAGCCAGTTAACCAATTTACCGGCTGCCGACAGCGGCGCTGTTAAAACTTTCAGCACTATCGATTTTCGGAAAAGCAAGGGTAAATATGGCATTATCTATTCGGGCTATTTGAATATTGATGCTGATGGAAATTATGGCTTTTCTACCCTTTCAGGCAATGGGTCGGTGTTACTGATTGATGGTCAGCCGGTGGTTGATAATGATGGCAAACATGCAGTTACCGAACAGGCAGGTGCAGTACCCTTATTAAAAGGCTATCACAAGGTTACTTTAAAATATGTTGATGCGGGCGGGCCAAGTAGCCTAAAAGTATTCATCAACGCGCCGGGCAAACAAAAAGCTGAATTAACAGCAGATACTTTATATAATTAATATCCTGTAAAATAAAATGACCAACAGATTTTATCTTTTCGCGCTATTAATAGGTGCCGTAATTGCGGGCTGTGGTGGTAACCAACAAAAGCCCGTGGCAACAGCTCCGGTGGCTAAAAAGCCGGAACTGATGCCGCCTTTCAGGTTTCATAAATTGATAGAGGTATCACCAGGGCAAAGCTATGATATATTGAGCTGGGGGCGAGGTTCGTTAGACGCCGGATCATTCATGATCCTGCATTCCGATTCGTCGGCCATAAAATATACCACTACCACTGGTGATCTTGACGGTACTATAGTGGATGCATACAATGCCGATATGGATCTGGATGGGAATCCGGAGATATTGATACAGGCCAAATCAAAAGATACCACCAATTACGCCAGTATTTATGCTTTCGAGTTCAGTAACAACAAAGCCAATAAGCTCGATTTTCCGAAACTAAACAGTTCGCAGCGCAAGGGCTA
Organism: Mucilaginibacter lappiensis; assembly: GCF_900155965.1. GTDB lineage: Bacteria > Bacteroidota > Bacteroidia > Sphingobacteriales > Sphingobacteriaceae > Mucilaginibacter > Mucilaginibacter lappiensis. The sequence continues at coordinate 970,916 of NZ_FTMG01000001.1, read as the reverse complement.
TCGGGGTAACGACAATTTTTACATTCGCGATGGTAAACTGATGCGGGAATTTCCAATTTACAGTGGCAGCGGAAAAGAGGCTAAACCTACCGGCGCCAAACGCCAGCTGGAGTATGGTTTAAGAGGTAATGAGTTTACTGTAAAACAACTCAGCAAAGATTCGACTGATGTCGCTGATAAAAAAGGGGCCGTAGCTGCCACGCCTGTTAAACAGAACGTGGAAAAGAAAACTACAACTACTAAGAAGAAATCTGAAAAGAAGCATAAGTCATCTTCGTCAAAATCAAAGAAAAAGAAGAAACACAGGAGAAGGCATCGGGAGGAGGAGTAAAACAAAAAGAGCGGTATCATTTTGATACCGCTCTTTTTGTTTTATAATTATATTTTGTCATCCTGAGGAACGAAGGATCTTCTTCAAGATGCCGGTCGTATAACAGATGTTTCGCTATGCTCAGCATGACAATTGGCTATATGCTCAAAAATCACCCAACAATCTCCAAATCGCTCAACTGGTTATTGATAAACTCCATTTCTTCGCCGTTGATATGGATTTCGATAGCTTTGGCGTTTTGTTTAGCCTGCGCTGCATTACGGGCACCTACAAGCGCTATGGTTATACCCGGATGGTTGATGGTCCACCGGATTACTAATTGCCCCAGGGTAGCACCTTTTTCGTCGGCCAGGGGTTTTATTTTAGCCAGGAATTCATTGGTACGCCTGATATTTTCTTCTTTGAAATATTTGTGATCCGCGCGATGGTCACCAGCATCAAATTGATGCCCCGGTTTTATTTTTCCGGTTAGCAAACCCCGTTCCAGCGGACTATAAGCCAGTATCGATTTTTTATTTTCAATGCAGTAGGGGATCAACTCATCCTCAATATCACGGTTCACCATGCTGAAAGGTACCTGGTTTGAGGCTAGCTTGATGCTTTTTTCGGCAGTAGCCATTTGTTGTATATCATAGTTGCTTACACCGGCCTCGCGTATTTTGCCCTGTTCTTTAAGGCGCAATATAGCTTCCATGGTTTCATCAATAGGTGTAGAGGCATCCGGCCAATGGATCTGGTACAGGTCGATATAGTCGGTACCTAAACGTTTCAGGCTGTTTTCGCATTCCAGTATGATGCTTTCTTTACCAGAGTATTTGTAAATATCGATATCCTTACCATCATTATCCTGGCTTTTAAAACCAAAAGTGCCTTTAGCCAAATCCCAGCGCATGCCGTATTTGGTGAGTAATTGAACTTTATCACGAGGCAAACCTTTTATGGCCTGGCCAACCAGTTCTTCACTTTTACCCTGTCCGTAAATAGGTGCGGTGTCGATAGAGGTGATACCCATATCGTAGGATACGCGCATGGCTTCAATGGCTTCCTTTTCGTCATTACCACCCCACATCCAGCCACCGGCTGCCCAGGCACCAAAGGTTATAACCGAAACAGCAAGCTTAGTTTCTCCTAATCGTCTAAATTCCATAGATAAATAAGTGGTTTAAAATCCGGCAGCAAAATGTATTTAATTGTTGAGATTAAAAAATTATTTAGTCAACGAAATCATATCATTTGCGTTACCAACGCCAACGGCGTCAAAATCATTATTAAAATAAAACCACCCTTCGCGGGTATCAGGATTTTGTTTTACCGTGTTGATGATTTTTTCGAGGAAATCTATGGAATAAGGAGATCGGTACAACACGGGTACACCATGAAAACGGTAATAAACTATAGGCGTATTTTGTATCACATCATCGGGCAAACTCGGGTGACTCATGTCGCAAAAAGTGATGTTGTGTTTGGCAAGCCTTTCATAAACGGATTTATTCCACCAGCTTACATGGCGAAACTCCAATACATTTTTAAAAGAATGATTTAGGCTGCTGATAATGCGATCGAGCTTTTCATCATCATAAGTGAAACTTGGCGGCAGCTGAAATAGCACCGGGCCAAGTTTCTCCTGTAATCCCTGGTTAATGGTATCATAAAAACTGGTGATGAGCTCTGCTGTATCATTAAACTTTTTGTAATGGGTGATGGCGCGCGGCGCTTTTACCGCAAAACGAAAATCTGCCGGACTTTTACCATACCAGTTTTGCAGGAACGACAGTTGTGGAAAGCGATAAAAGGTTACATTGAGTTCCAGCGTTTTAAAATGTTCACAATAGTAATCAAACCATTTACGCTGTGGCAGATCTGCGGGATAAAAACGCCCTTTCCAATCTTTATAATGAAAACCCGAACAACCGATATGCCACTCCATTCCTTGTATTGTTTGTTTATACAAAAGAACGCGAGTGGCATTTTGTTTTAAACTTAGCCGATGATACTGAGCAAAAAGTCGATAGCCTGCGGCGAGTGTAATGCGGCTGTTGATTCCATGGTGATCATGGCTATTTCACTGGCCCTTACCCGCATCTGGGCTTCATAAGCAGCTATAGTCGACTGTGTATCGGCAAAATCCTCGCTGAGTAAGTACTGACTTAGTTCCAGGGCGTCCTGCATGGCCATGTTCACGCCTTCGCCGGCATAAGGGGGCATCAGGTGCGCGGCATCGCCTAGTATGGTGAGGTTCGGCAAAGCTTCCCATGTTTGGTCAAAAGGCATGCAGTATTGCGGGCGCGCCACAAAGGCATAGCTCGCGTTTTCAAACAATTCCTGCCATACGCTGTCCCAGTCGGCATATGCTGTTTTGAACCAGGCGAGTACTTGTGCTTTATCGGTAAAATCTATACCAGAATCTTTAACCCAATTTTCATCAGTTTTTAAACCTGCGTAAAACACCAAACTGCCATCGCCTTTGGAGCTTACGATCAGGGTTTTTTCATTACCCATTCCAAATATTTTACCGCCTTTTAATAGTTGATGCATTTTAGGGCTGGCTGTTTCGGAATGATGAACGGCCCCCTCTATAGCGGTAACTCCCGAATAAAAAGGCTTAATGGGTGTAATATATGGGCGCAATTTGGAATTTGCCCCATCAGCAGCTATCACCATATCGGCAATAACCGAAAGGCCATTTTTAAATTCCAGTTTCCAGGAATTGCCCTGTGATACCATACTTAAAAAATGGCTGTCCCAAACCACCGTACCGGGTTGTAAAGAATCAAGCAGGATGTTTTGCAGCGGTCCCCGGTCAATTTCGGGCCTGTCCATTTCTCGTTTGGGCGTGTCATGTTCATCAAGAACGATGTTGGCGTCTTTGTCAATAATGCGCACCCTATCGGCACCGGGACGGAAGTTAGCGTTAAAGGCGTCCATCAACCCGGCTTCCTGCAACGCTTTCAGGCCCGAGTCTTGATGCAGATCAAGCGTAGCACCTTTTGCCCGGGCATCTTTATTGATATCCCTTTCATATACTTTTACGTCGGCGCCATTCATTTGCAGTAGCCTTGCCAATGTTAAGCCACCCGGGCCACCGCCTACAATGGCTATCTTTTTATTTTTAATATTGTTCATTTTTTTATGTTTTAATTTATTTCAACATTCCTTTTATCACCGCATCGCAGCATTGTAAAAGCGTTTCTTCGGTGATAATCTGTTCAGGTCTTTCCTGGTAATCAAAATACTCACTCATCAGGTCAATCAAAGGCGAAAACAATAGGGCCCGTTGTATGTCGTGGTGAAAATTCCGGATAGTGCCCGCCACTACATGGTGTTCCAGGAAACGCATAATAGGCCCGAAAAAATCACCCTGTTTAATGCTTTTTTGCTGATAAGCCTTATTCAGCAGGGGCGACGATTTACCATATTGCATCAGAACAAAAGCATGGCGGTTGTTTTTAAAATAGGCAAAGCCGTTTAGCCAGAGTTTTTTTATGCCTTCGGAAAAATCCATATCAAACTGAAAGTCTTTCAGCACCGCCTGCTCGTAAGCACTCAACACTTCTTCAATAAAGAGCTTTACCAAAAGATCCTCCTTATTGTCGTACTTAATATAAATGGTACGTGGCGATATATTGGCAGCCTTGGCCAGCTTTTGCATGGTGAGGTTTTCCAACCCTTCCTCCGCAATAATTTGCAGGGCTATGGTACGGATGGCTTCTTCTTTTTCTAAATTCTTTGGGCGCATAATGCCTTGATTATTAATTTCAATACAAAAGTAAGTAAATGATTATTTACTTACAAATATTTAATTAATTTTCTGTTTGGAATAGGGGATAAGGATAGTAACGACGACTTACCCCACCCAGCGAAGCGCGGATCGATGTATCGATTCATAACACTAATCTGCATATCCGCACATCCGCATATCTGTACATCTGAAATAAAATCTGCACATTTGTATATCTGCCTATTGCACCGATAAAATATGCGCTTTATATATCCGGCTTTTTTATTTGCACTGCTTACATTAGCTATCCCGGTCATCATCCACTTGTTCAACTTTCGTAAATTCCAGAAAGTGAATTTTAGCAACGTTCAGTTTTTAAAAGAGATCCAGGAGCAGCAGGCATCGCGCCGAAATTTAAAAGAAAGGCTGATCCTAACTGCACGTTTATTAGCCTTGTTTTTCCTGGTGCTAGCTTTTACCAGGCCGTATTTGCCGGGGCAAAACGCCAACAATACCGGTCGTCAAAATGCGGTAAGTATTTTTGTAGATAACTCCTACAGCATGGAAACCCTTAACCGGGAAGGCTCGCTGCTGGACGATGCCAAACAAAAAGCCAAAGAAATTGCCTCGGCCTATAGTATCAATGACCGTTTTCAGCTACTTACGCAGGATTTTGAGGGTAAACACCAGCGCCTATTAAGTCGCGATGAGTTTAATGACGCTGTCGATCAGGTAAAGATCAGCGCGCAAAGCCGTACCCTGCAGCAAATCATCAACCGTCAGCAGAACCTGTTAGTTACACAGCCGGGGGCTATCAAATCGGCTTATATTATTTCCGATCTTCAAAAAAACATGGCCAGCAAGTCATTAAAAACAGATACCAGTATAGCCATCAGCTTGATACAGCTTAAAGCTGGTAAGCTGCCCAATGTAGCAGTTGATTCTGTTTGGTTGCTAAGCGCGGTGCATCGGCCGGGGGAAAACGAAAAGCTAGTGGTAAGGCTACACAATTATGCCGATGAAAAGGCCGATAAAGTACCGCTAAAAGTCACCATCAATGGCGCGCAGAAAGCATTGGGTAGTTACACTATTCCAGCCCGTGTGGTACAAACTGATACACTAGCCTTTATGGGTTTACAAGCCGGCTGGCAACAGGGCCTGGTTGAACTGCAGGATAATCCGGTTACGTTTGATAATCAATTTTATTTCAGCTTTAATGTAAGTGCACAAATGCCGGTATTGTTGATTGACGGTGGTACACCTAATCCATATTTAAAGGCTGTATTTGCTTCTGATCCGTTTTTTGCCGCGCAGCGTGTGCCCGATGGTAATGTAGATTATGAAGGGCTTAACAGTTTGCCTATTGTAGTGATCAGTGATATAAAAGCTATATCCACAGGTCTGGCGCAACAGTTAAAAACCTATGTTGCCAAAGGCGGAACGTTGGTTGTTTTCCCAGCCGCGGATGCCGACCTGGCCAACTATCGCGCATTTCTGCAACCAATGAATGCTGCCTGGCCCGAAAAACTGCTGACCGAGGCCACCAAAGTATCGACCCTGAACAGGCAAAGCCCGGTATTTAAAAATGTGTTTGAGAATTTTCCCGAAAATCCCGATCTGCCGGTAGTTAAAAAATATTACCAGTTAAGCGACGCGGGTGCAAGGTCAGATAACCTGATGAAACTAAGTGGCGGACAAACCTTTTGGGCGGGTTATAACCTTGGTCGCGGTAAAGTATACGTAGCCGCCGTTCCGCTTGATGAAGCATATAGCAATTTGCCCAGGCACGCTCTTTTTGTACCTACATTGTTCCGGATAGCCTTGTTAAGCGGACATGACCTTCCTTTGTTTTATACCCTGGGTCAGGATGAGACACTGGAGATACCACCCGTGCAGGTTACCGAAAAGCAACTGCTTAAGCTGGTGAAGGGCGATCAAAGCACCATTCCGGATGTGCGGCAGCAGGAGGGGAGCACGATGCTGTACCTGTCTGATCAGTTACACGAAACCGGGATCTATACGCTGAAAAAGCAGGATAGTACGCTGGCTACGCTGGCCTTTAACGATAACCGCAGCGAATCTGACATGAGTTATTTGAGCCAGGCTAACTTGAAACAATTGATGCCTGCTTCAACCGCCTTATTAACAGGTGGTAACACTTCATTAAAAGGTATTGTGGCCGAAACAAATTTTGGCACACAATTATGGAAACTTTGTATAATTTTGGCATTGATTTTTCTGGCCGCCGAAATTTTGTTGATCAGGTACTTTAACCCGGGTAAACAAGCCGTAAAGCAGCCTGTTTGATCCATACAAATCCTTAAAGCAGTGCTCATGAATTTGCTTATCAAATCTGCCACCATTCTTGATCCCGGATCAACCCTTCATCAACAAGTTACCGATATTTTAATTGAAAATGGGGTGATCACCCGCATTGCCGAAGACATTGAGGCCGATGCCGAACTGGTAGATGGAGAGGGCAAATATGTATCGCCTGGCTTTTTCGACTTGAACTGTAACATCGGCGAACTGGGGCTGGAAACCAAGGAGGATATGCACTCGGGTACACGAGCCGCTGCTGCCGGTGGCTTTACCGGTATTGCCCTGATGCCCAATACCACCCCGCCGGTACACTCCAAAGCCGAAATTGAATACCTGCTTAACCGCGCCAAAAATAACCTGGTTGATGTATATCCTTTAGGAACGATATCCCACAAGCGTGAGGGTAAGGATCTGGCCGAAATGTATGATATGTACCTAAGCGGTGCCCGTGCTTTTACCGATGGTAACCGCCCTGTACAGGATGCAGGCCTCATGGAACGTGCCCTGCTGTATGCCCAGGGTTTTGATGCCATGGTGTTCTCCTACCCGGAAGATACAGCTATAGCCGGTAAAGCTAAAGTGAACGAAGGCGAAGTAAGCACCCTGTTAGGGATGAAAGGCATTCCATCATTGGCCGAAGAGCTAATGATAGCGCGCGACCTTTACCTGGCAGAATATACCGTATCCAGGATACACTTCAGCACCATATCGACCGCCCGCTCAGTGGAGCTTATCCGCGAAGCGAAACGTAAGGGGCTCGAGGTTACCTGCGACGTAGCTGCGCACCACCTGGTGCTTACAGATGAGGCCCTGATGGGTTTTGACAGCATGTACAAGGTAAAACCGCCGCTGCGTACCAAAGATGATGTTTTGGCGTTGATAAAAGGGCTAAAAGACGGTACTATTGATGCCATTGTAAGCCAGCATACCCCGCATGAGGTAGAATTTAAAGATGTAGAATTTGAAATGGCCGAATTTGGGATAACGGGTTTCCAAACGGCTTTGCCGCTGGCTTTGAAGTCGGGTTTGCCAGTGGAGTTGTTGGTTGATAAGCTGGCTATTAATCCGCGCGAAATACTGGGTGTAGCCGTACCGGTTATTGCCGAAGGTGAACGCGCCAACCTGGTGCTTTTTGACACAGAAACGGAATGGGAATACAGCAATAAAAATAATCGCTCCAAATCGGTTAATTCACCGTTCTTTGGGCAGCATCTAAAAGGAAAAGTACAGCTAACCTATAATAACAAACAAATATTTAAATAACGACAATCATGATCGATCCAAAAATACAAACCGCTTTTGAAGCCGCTCTGGAAGCTTTTTCAAAATATAGCAGCTTTGATGCTACCCTTCTGAACAATAGCTTCGGTGAAGTTTTTGCGCTTGACGAAGATTTTTTGACCAAGGTTGACGCTTTGGACGAAGTATTTGACAATAATCCAGCCGTTGAATCATTACGCGAGGTGTTTTTTGACCTCCTGCTGGTGAACTTTTTTAGCGCCGATGTTAAAAAGCTGGAAGAAGACTACCTAGATACGCCAGAATGGGAAGATATTGAAGAGCAGACCCTTGACCGCGGTACCGAGCTGTTAAACCTGTTGCTGTATCTGAACGAATGTGAGGATGAAGATATTGAACCAGAACTGGAAGATTACCTGAAAGAATTTTTACTGGTTGATGAGGACGAGTTTCAGGACGAGTACCGCATTTATGAACCGGTAATAGCCAACCAGATCCTGATCGAAAGCCCGGTTTCGGAAGTAAGTAAAGTAGCCCAAAGCCTTCCGCAGGATTCGGAATTAAAGGAGTTGTTTTACCCGATGATCTGCTTTTTCCAAACTATCGATCCAACCGACGAGATGAAAGCCGAAATAGCAGCAAACGCCCTGGATAAAGAGTTTGATATGGCTGTTTTAGATATTTTAATCAACTTTCAATAGTATCAATGGCCTTTGAAATTGACAAAAAACGGTTAAGAATCACCGGTTTAGTTTTTGGTTTACTATTGGGTGTGGTGTTAACCGTACTAAGTATCGCCTCGTTTTATATCATACTATCGGCAACATCGGTGGTGATCATATCTTCCGTGCCTTTTATATTCTCGGCGCTGTTCCCCATTTTACTGGTGGTGGTATTGTGTTTTAATTTCAGGAAAAGGGTTGGTGGTTTCTGGGCCCTGCGTGAAGCGGCAACAGGCATATTCATTATGTTTTTTACAGCTTTTGTCATACAGTTCGCCCTGCGCGATCAGTTATTTGCCAAAGTGATAGAACCTCACATGATTGAAAAAACACAAGCGGCCATGACCAATTCGGTAACCAAGTTTCTTAAAGAGAGCAAAACCAGTCCGGATATTATCAAAAAGAAACTGGCTGAGATTCAGGGAGAATTTAACGCGCAAAAAGATGTTACTATCGGCAGGCAAATACAAGGAGTAGGCATCTCTATCATCTTTATGTTTGTGCTGGCTATTATCTTTGCCGCGTTCTTTAAAAAGGAAGCACAGGTTTATAATCCTCCAACGGTTTGATAAGAAGATCTATCACCTAAATAGAAGAGGCTTTCTTGTTAAAGAAGGCCTCTTCTATTTTATCATTTAGCTTATGGACTATGTTATCACCGTAGATGTTTGACCGAAACGTAATATAGCAAAACCAATTACAACGCTATCGTTTTTCCTTCATCAGCACTTATCCTGATGTTGTCCAAAAGTTTATGCATAGCAACCCCGTCCTTAAAATCAGGAACGTGTCTTGTATTGTTTCTAATATCTGCCAGGACCGCCTTGTATGCGAAATATAATCCGCGCACGGGTTGACCTGGCGTTTGAATACCTGCTGCTAAAAATTCGGTGGGTATCTCCATTTGTTGCAATTTGTTACCTGATGCCGCATATTGAATATTAACTGGCGTCAACTGGTAGTGACCTAAATCTCCGGTAATTAAAATGTCGCCTTTAGTGCCATTAATTTCCCAAAGAAAATTTGTGCCGGCCGACATACCGCTCCGGTAATGTATATTAGACACGGCGCCCCCTTCAAGAATTCCGGAAACGACGACCTGGTCGTTAGATAATTGAGGAACTTTTTCACCTGTTGTTAAAAGGGTAACTTCCTTTCTGCGCCGGGCGAATGTTGCACTGATGGTTTTGTATTTACCAATAATGTGGAGGTAAGCTGCCAGGGTATGTGCAAAAGGAACTTCCAACATGGTAGCCCCATTTGCAGGATCTATCAGATAAAGATTTTCTTCGCTACGGATATCAGCCCACATGCCACCAGAACCAATAATACCGGAAGAAAGTACATCTCCGATCAATCCGTCAGCAATCACTTTTTTGAGGTAAAGGGTTTCAGGTAATGAAAGTGCTTGTAAACCAGTAAAGGTACGTAATCCTTTGGCTTCAGCCATTTCAGTGAGATCTTCCGCCTCTTTTGTGCCATTACCAAGCGGCCATTCGCAATAGATCATTTTTCCTGCTTCTGTTGCTGCCTTGACCAGCTTATAATGATGCGGTACTTTTACCGCTATGACTACAAGGTCAACGTCTGGACAGCTTACCAAATCAAATGCATTATCAAACGCGTACTTTATCCCGAATTTTTCTGCAGCCTCCTTTGCACTACTCAGTTTGGTAGTACCTACTGCAGTCAATTCAAATTCGGGTATCAGTTTTAATGCCGGAATGTGTGATTTAGAGGCCCAATTGGTTGTATTTGCTCCAATGATGCCTACTCTTATTTTATCGTTTTTCATCTTCGTATTTTTAATTTTTAGACATAGTTTATTAATCCCATTTAGGTTCTACGCTGTAGTGGGTAATGATATAAGGAATAAATTGCACTAATACGTTCCCTGAGTAGGGGTTCTGCCAAACTTTTTCTTAAAAGAATGAGAGAAATGTGAAAGGGTTTCGAATCCTAAATCAAGATAGATCGCAGATGGTTTCTTATTCTTTGTTTCTATCAGGTGCCGGGCTTCCGACAGACGTTTTTCCTGTAGCCAATGCCGTGGCGCCATACCGAATACTTTTTGAAAATCGCGTTTAAAACCTGCAAGGCTTCTGCCGGTAAGCTGTGCGAATTTTTCAATAGGTATATTGAAATGGAAATTGTTGAGCATGAATTTTTCAATATCGATTTTATATGGTTCGGAAAAATCAAACAGGAAATCTTTGAGCGCTGGCATGATATGTAAAAGCAACAGTACCGCTTCTTTTACCTTGAGCATGCCCACCGCATTGGTGATCTTTTCTTCCGAATGACGCACATAAGGAATCACCGATTGAAAGAAAGCGTGTAGAAAATCATTTCCGGGAATAAGGATGTTTGGGGCACCTGTGTATTTTTTCCCCTGTTCTATTTGTTCTTCCAGTGCGATCTGTCTGAGCAAATCTTCTTTCAGACAAATTACTATAGTTTGGTAATCCTCGCCATTTAAAGGTGTTTTAGTGAGTTCTCCCAATTGATTTCTTCGAATGAGCAACATCTCGCCTTGCTCCATCGAAAACCTTTCGCTGGCAGTTTCCAATGTAAAGCGGCCTGAAACTTGCAACACCAAGGTAGTATGTTCTAAAAATGCTACTTTATCCTTTCGCATAGAAGCGTGATAGGAATAAAAAAGGACTCCCGGAATTATTTCAGTCGGATTTATCATTACGTAAATATATAAAATAGGTGGGGCTTATATATAGCCACACCCAGTTAACGCTGTAGGTAGGTGCCCCCAAGTATCGCGCCTGGAGAAAAATGAGTGGTAAGGATATTCATTTCCTCCGGAGTAAAAACTATCTCCATAGCCTGTGTATTTTCCGGTAGTCGCGATCTTCTGCTCATGCTCACCAATGGCATAATATGATCTCCCTGTGCATTAACCCAGGCTATTGCCAGCTGTGTTGGTGTATATCCTTTTTCAGCTGCCATTTGTTTTAATACCCCTACTTTTTCCAGGTTCTTTGTTAGGTTTTCTCCCTGAAAACGTGAGAAATGATTATGGTAATCATCAGCTGCAAGCGGTGTCTTCATCTCACCGGTAAGTAATCCTTCGGCTGTATTGGCAAAGGCTACAACTCCTATACCCAGTTCTTTCGCCGCAGGGAGTAAGTCGTTTTCTATCTGGCGGTCGGCCAATGAATAACCTATCTCCAATGCGGTTACCGGGTGTACACTATGGGCCTTGCGCAATTGATCTGCCGTAATTTCAGAAACTCCAAGATAACGCACCTTGCCTTCTTTAATCAGGTCGGCAACGGTTCCAATCACATCTTCTATCGGAACACTGTTATCCAGCCTGCAGGGTTGATAAAGATCAATGGTATCAATCCCTAAACGTACTAAAGAATAGTTGATAAAGTTTTTGATGGCTATGGGGCGTAAGTCCAATCCAAGCCACTGACCGCCATAGAAAATAGCACCAAACTTTACGCTGATGAAGGCATCGTCCCTTCGGTTTCTAATGGCTTTACCAACCAGTAGTTCGTTGTGGCCGGCACCGTAGAAATCGCCGGTATTCAGGAAATTAATGCCACTATCCAAAGCCGACTGAATAGTAGCGATACTTTCACTTTCATTATTCGCCGGGCCTCCCCAAACAGGTGACATGCGCATACAGCCTAATCCGAGTTTAGAAACAAGCGGGCCGTTTTTGCCAAGGGCTATTTTTGTTATGTTTGACATTGCTGTATTTTTAATAAGTTAACGATACAAATATCATCCTTATAATTAATGGCAAATGTCTTTCACGGCTCAATTTACTTGTCTGCGTGGCTCAATAAGACACATCTTATTGTTAATGAATAATTGTTGTGGTACCCGAAGAGTTTCCAATAAATTGATCCGTTGAAAAAGACGATGTATTTGTATTACTGTACTGTGTCCACCGTTCTGTTATACCGTATTGGGCGTTATAATTGATACGATTGTTAGTTACTGTTGTACCATCACATCCGCCAATATTGTTTTGGAAAGTAATACCACTTTTATATTGTGTATAGTCAATGGTGTTATTATCAATAAGATTGCCGTTTGAGTCATCAATACCTATACCGCCCACACCAAAGTTACTTGTGTTATTTTGATGTATCCAATTGTTGTATACATAATTATTGTGACTTAAAACATCAATAGTTAGGCCCTCGGCTCCATTCTGGTAAATTTGGTTGTCACGAATAGTGCCATTTGAATGACCGTGTTGCGATACGCCAACCATATAATTATAATATACACTACAACCTATAACCGTGTTATAACAACATACCGGATTGCCAGTATCATGAAGTAATATACCTGCTCCAACCGCCGATGCATTGCCACAATTATGCACCTTGCTATTTGAAACAGTGTTATGTTGTCCGTAAATTATGATGCCTGCCTCTGGTAAATTTCCTCCATCGAGCTCAATAAGATCAATAGTGTTATAATTTCCGGTTATCTCAAAGACGGCAGCATTGTAGCTGTTGGGTGCCTTCCGGACAACTGCCCCACTTTCGCCGCGTATAGTGATGTTATTTTTTCCGGCCATTAACCGGATGGGTGTTGTTACATAATGACTTCCTGTTTTTAAAATAATGATGTCATTGGCAGCTGCTGCATCAACAAGCGATTGAAAATCGGTACTGTTACTTGATGCACTTAAGTAATAGGTTGTAGACTGTATGCCTAATTTTCTGGATGTTGTTTGATCATTTGAATTGTTATTTGATACTTCTTTTTTGCATGAAAAAGAAAAAAATGATACAGCAGCAAGTGTTAACAGTGCCTTGACACTCTGGTTAGATGTTCTCATAACTCTAATTTTTAATTAAGTTGTTAAATAATTGGTTTATTAAAGGCCCGCTGTAAGAGAGATTACATTTACCAGGTCCGTCATATCAAATATGAATAAATTAGCAATTAACACTCTCGTTGTTTTGTATCAATCTATCATTCTTTTGTATCATGTTATCTAATAAAGGATTCTAAGTGCTTAAATTACAGCTATAACCATTCTTTAAATTCAACGGTATTTATTCAGCTTTAAAAAAACGTTCAGCGGGTTGCCCGGAAAGTGGCTTATTTGAAGTTTGATAACATCGAGAAATCGGTGCCGCAAAAAAATACCTGGTCGTGCTTTACTGATGAAATAGTAGGTGGTAGCATGACTTCAGGCTGAAAATCAGACCTTCTAAATTCAAGGAATTAAAAAGCCGAATACCCGGATTCCAGAATAATCATCACTTTCCCAGAACATATTCTATAGTTGATTTTTTGAATAGGTGGGAATAATAATTACTTTTAATAAATCATAAACCAATAACTATCATGGAAATACAAAAAACAAGTCCAATGCCGGTAATTATTAAATGGGGAGCGATATATGTAATAGCTTCTATAGTACTTACTTATATTATCCAATTTATGAATATCGATCCTGATTCGCCCATTAAATGGTTGAGTACGTTATTGTTTATCGGCTTTATGTTTCTGACACAGAAAGAGTACAGGGATGTAAACGGCGGTTATTTAACTTTTGGTGAAGGATTTAAAACAGGCTTCTTGTTTGCTATATTATCGGGTATTGTACTGGCTGTATTTACTTATTTGTACTTCTCCATATTGAGTCCGGAGATGCTCGAAAAAATAGTTGCATCTACAGAAGCTAAAATGGCGGCAAAAGGCCTGTCGCAGGAGCAGGTAGACCAGGCGATGTCCTTTACCAAAAAACTCCTTAGTCCGGTAGGTGTTACCATTAGCGCACTGATCTCTGCGGCAATTATGGGAGCCATTATAGCACTTATTGGCGCCGCTATCTTTAAAAAAGATCGTCCGCCGGTTTTAATATCTGATACCGACGGAGATACAGTTGAACCAACAGTTTAAGACTGCATAAGAAATAGAACAGTTGATGCTGTCCTGAATTTTTCGTATATTTATAAAAAGCAACAGCCCGGTTCTCTTACCAGAGAAAACCGGGCTGTTTTGTTAAACAAAAAAGGTAACCAAAACAGATTGTTTTGTATGTAGTTATTTGATAACCAATAAATTAAAACTTTTTAAAGCTTTGAAACTGAGTTAAAATTTGTTAAAAAGTGTTAAAATCGATGGTTTTGAAGCAATTTTTGGCAGTTTTTGCCTCGTTTTTGCCCTCTTTTTGGGCAGAAAAGTGTTAAAATAAAAGCTTTAAAAAGTTTTCAGTAAAAAACTACGCAGTTGCCACAAGCTTGCTGATGCTGCGGTAAACATAGTCGTTGTAGATATGTCTGCGGGCGAAACGTCCGGGTGAGTCGGCGTTAATCAGCTTAACATAAACCGTCTTGGGTACGTCAAAATATTCGTAAGTATTGCCATCGGCAAAACTGATCTTTAGTACTTGTGATTTGTATTCAAAATCGGCTATGCTTGAGGTAGTTGTAGTGATCGTATATTCGGCAAACGATTGTTCGCGGGTTTCCGGAGCGATGCTTACTAAAAAATGGTAAGCTTCAATAATGGTCTTGCTTTTTTCTTCGGCTTCCAATTTACTTTCCGGGCTATCCTGGAATTTATCCGGGTGCCAGGCCTTCATCAGGCTACGGTATGTTGTTTTTAATTCCTGTAGCTCAGCAGCTTCATTTACGCCTAAAAGTTTGCGGTAGTCGACAATTTTTTTCATTGTATTGATTAATAAGTATTTATTGTCGTTGAAGAGTTAAGCAGATGGATTATGCACTTTTCAGGAAAATAATTCCGCGAAGGTACGGTTTTAAAGCTTATAAAAAATCGTGCAAAGTAAAGTTAGCGTAAACGCAGGTTTATCAAATGGCCAAGACTGAGGATATAGTAACAAAAAAGCCCCTGGAATTACTCCAAGGGCCATATATCTTATTTTGTTGAGTTTATTTTTTCATTACCTGTTTTACAATATCATTACCAAAAACAAAAACCATCAGGGTAACTAATATTACAAAACCAACTATTTGGGCCCGTTCCAAGAATTTATCGCTCAGTGGTTTACCTTTAATCATCTCGATGATCAGGAACAGCGCATGACCACCGTCGAGCGCTGGGATAGGCAATAGGTTCATTAGGGCCAATACCATCGATAAAAAGCCTACCAGGCTCCAAAAATGTACCCAGTCAACATGGCTGCCAAACAGATTGGCAATGGCAACAGGGCCACTTACCGCCTTGCTGAACTTAACATCGCCTTTGAAAATTTTGCCCAAACCTTTGGCATTATCGGTAAATGTGCCCCAGGCTCTTGAAGCGCCTATTGGCAATGAACCAAAGAAACCATAATAAATGGTTTTTATTTCAGGTAAATCGTTCTTTGACTGTGCAAAACCAATAGTTCCATCGGTAGTTACCTGTGATTTTAAAGTGATAATCTGGTTGTTACGTTTTACACCCAGATCAACCACCTTGCCTTTGTCTTTGAGCAATTCGGTTTTCAACTCGTCATAAAACGCAATAGGTTGATCATTGACAGCCACAATACTATCGCCCCTGGCCAGACCCGCTTTTTGTGCATTGCTGTTAGGCACAATAGAATCAACTATAAATTTGTTGCGGGGAATCCTGCTGATAAACTCCTCAATACCATGGTCTGACAGATCGTTTAATATGGTGCGTGGTATTGTAACGCTTACTGTTTGTGTACCACGTTGTATGGTAAATACGGTATTTTCGAGTAGTACTTTAGGGCTGGTTAAGTCATCAAAACGCTCAATTGCTTTACCATTGATGGCTACAATTTTATCGCCCGCTACAAGGCCAATCTTTTTGCCGATCTCGCCAGGTACAATGCCATATTTAGCGCTTGAGTTTGGAATATAGCTATCGCCAAAACGCATAGTCAATATCCAAAATATCAGTATACCCAGTACAATGTTTACCGTAACACCGCCAAGCATTACAATTAAACGTTGCCAGGCTGGTTTTGAACGGAACTCCCAAGGCTGCGGCGGACCTGCAAGCTGATCGGTGTCCATTGATTCATCTATCATACCGGCAATTTTTACGTAGCCGCCCAGGGGGAGCCAGCCAATGCCATATTCAACACCTTTGAAGGTGAATTTAAAAAGACTTATGTTCCAGGCATCAAAAAACAGGTAGAATTTCTCTACCCTAATGCCAAAAGCTCGAGCCGCTAAAAAATGTCCCAGCTCATGCAAGATTATTAAAATTGAAAGGCCCAGTATTAGCTGGCCCACCATGATCACTATACTCATTATCTACGTTTATGTATATTAAAATTGTATTGCCTTTACCGGCGTTTTTTCTATTAAATTTTGCGCAAAGATGCGTGTTTCTTTATCAGTATTCAAATAGTCGGTTAAGGTTGGTTGCTTTATGAAATTGATCTTCTGCATGCACTCTTCAATAATTGTGCTCATGGCTAAAAAGCTGACAGAGTGGCTTAAAAAACCAGCAACCACTACTTCGTTTGCCGCATTGATGATGCATGGCATGTTACCACCTTGCTTTAATGCGGCATAGGCTAAACTAAGATTACGAAAAGTATCCAAATCAGGTTTTTCGAATGTAAGGGTAGGATAGTCGGTAAAGTTAAACCGTTTAAAATCGTTTGCTATCCTGTTTGGGTAGGTTAAGGCATACTGAATAGGCAGTTTCATATCTGGCAAACCCATCTGCGCTTTGATGGAACCATCCTTAAACTGTGCCATTGAGTGGATGATAGACTGAGGGTGAATGACCACATCGATCTGATCGGCCCCCACATCAAACAGCCACCGGGCTTCTATCACTTCTAAGCCTTTATTCATGAGCGAGGCCGAGTCGACAGTGATCTTGGCGCCCATTACCCAGTTAGGGTGTTTCAGGGCATCCTCACGGGTAACATTTGCCAGAAAATCAAGACCACGCCCGCGGAACGGCCCGCCAGAGGCTGTCAGGATTAATTTCTCAACAGGGTTATGCTCTTCGCCTACAAGGCATTGAAATATAGCGGAATGTTCAGAATCAACTGGTAAAATTTTTACGTTATGCTGTTTCGCCAGTCCTGTTACCAGCTCACCTGCCACTACCAGGGTTTCTTTATTGGCTAGTGCGATGTCCTTATTAGCTTTGATGGCGGCAATGGTAGGTTCAAGACCCGCAAAGCCAACCATGGCAGTTAGCACCACTGCAATATCATGATGAGTTACTGTATCAACAATGGCCTGATGACCAGCCAGAACCTTAATTGGCAAATGGGTTAACGCAGTTTTAACTTCCTGATATTTGCTTTCATCGCATATAATGGCATATTCGGGCTTGAATTCAATAGCCTGTTTGATCAGCAGATCGGCATTGGAATGCGCTGTAAGTAAAAATGCCCTGAACAAATTACTATTGTTCCTGATCACCTCCAACGTTTGTGTACCGATACTACCTGTAGAGCCAAGAATGGCAATGTTTTTTGTATGATTAATCAATGATATTCCTGTTTCAATTGTTAGTCAGATGAACGGTTAAATGATGAAACTGTTTATCTAAACAACGTCAAATTTACTTATTATATAGTGTATTCCTTTAATACGTCGGCAATCTTCCTGTCGTTGGCTAATCGCGGTACTTTATTTTGCCCTCCAAGTTTCCCCTGCGAACGCATATAATTAATGAACGAGTCTTTTTGCAGGCTTTGGATGATCAAAGGTTGCAAAATGTTACCTTCAATGAGGTCAAAATAGTAAATATTTTTCTTTTGCAAGGCTTTATCTACTTTAAGCGCAAAGGCCTCTAGATCTGCCGGTGCAGAACCAAATTCAATAAACCATTCATGGTAGGGTAGTTGCCCTGCCAGAGGATTAACCTGCGGGGCTACAGTGAATTCCACCACATCAACGCCTTCCTGTTGTGCTACGGTCATTAAGGATTGTTCTACTTCTTCACCTATCACATGCTCGCCAAAAGCGGATATGTAATGTTTTATGCGGCCCGTTACTACTATTCTGTAAGGATCTTTGGATACAAACTTAATGGTATCGCCCAAACTATAGCCCCACAAGCCTGCGCTGGTATTCATGATGAGCGCATAGTTTCTATCCAGTTCTACATCCTTCAGGTTAATACGGGTTGGGGTTTCATTAAAATATTCTTCCGAAGGGATAAACTCGTAAAATATGCCTGAGTCAACCAGTAAAAGCAAACCTTTTTCCTTTTGCGAATCCTGAAAAGCGATAAAACCTTCAGATGCAGGGTAGGTTTCAATAGCATCGATCTTTGCACCGATGCTTTCTTCCATACGAGAGCGATACGGTTCAAAATTTACACCGCCATGCACATACAGTTTAAAATTGGGAAATATATCCTTTACTTTTTTACCACCCGCCTTGGCCGACAGCCTGTCAAAATACATCTGGCACCAGGGGGGGATGCCAGATATGAGGCGCATATCCTGATTAAAAGTTTCCTCAACTATGGCATCAACCTTTTGTTCCCAATCCTCAATACAATTGGTTTCATAGCTGGGCAGTCTGTTTTTTTGGAGATAAGCAGGCACATGATGAGCTACAATGCCCGAAAGTCTGCCGGTTGCTATACCAGCCTTAACCGTAAGCGTGGGACTGCCTTGGAGGAATATCATTTTACCATCCACAAAATCGGCATTGCCGGTTTCGTGAATATAGCTAAGCAATGCGTTACGTGCAGCTTTAATATGCTCGGGCATGCTCTCTTTGGATATGGGGATATATTTTACGCCCGATGTTGTGCCCGATGTTTTGGCCAGGTAAGCGGGTTTCCCCGGCCACAAAACATTCTCTTCGCCATTGACTACGCGATCAATGTAGGGGCGGAGGTCTTCATAATCATGTATGGGGACGTTCTTTTTAAAATCGTTGTAATTGTTGATCTCTGCAAAGCGGTGCTCACGACCAAAAGCGGTGTTTTTGGCTGCGTCCACCAGATCAGAAAAGGTATTTTGCTGTAGTGCTATGGCATTTTTGCGTAGCCGGTTTAGCTGCCGGTTCACTGCGGCCGCAAATATTTTGCTTAATGCAGATTTCAGTCCCATTTGCTAATTGGTTTCGGCAATATCATCATCCACATCCAGGTGGCTGTAAACCAATTTGCGATAAGTAACCATGATGATAACCTGTATGAACGGAAATGTCAGGATAAACCAACAGTAAAAAGCTAGTCTGAATACAAACCCACCATTGTTCTCATCTAAGCCAAAAAAGTTCATGATAGCTATTACCGGTATCAGTGCTAAAATTAAAATGGCAATAATGATGATGAATATGCTTAGTGTTTTAAAAAAATTGTCTTTTGTTATTTCAAAACTCTGCTTTAACGATTCTAATGGAGCAGAGTTATCGTCCACTATAAAACAAATACAAAAAATGCAGCGAAGCCCTAAATACATAACGAAAATCAGCTCCAGCGTCTCAAAAATGCTGGGATATCCCAGGTTTCGCTCAGCTAATACATAAAGAAAAAATAGTATGGCAAACAAAATACCCAACAAAAGACCTATCACAATAAAGTTAAAGGCCATTTTAAAAGAAGGTATGATATCCTTAAATTCAAATTCATAATATTCCCTATCCATCAGGGTGAGTATCAATTTGTAAAAGCTTAATCCGATATAAGCCTGGACAACCATTTGCAGAAGGATGATGATTAAGCGGCTTACCATGTCGTCATCGATTAGGATAAATGCTTTCAGGAAATCAACAAATTCATAAATGAACAAGGAAATCACCGAATAAACTATAAGCGGTACAAAATTCCTTTTTAATACATTCCATGCAGTTTTAATGGTTTCTGCGACAGAAAATGGGTGGTACATAAGTTCTTATGATCTGTTAAAAATTACACGCTTCCAAAAATCCTGCATAAATCCTAACCCGTAGGCGATAAGTTGGGTGAAGGTGGCTATAATGCTCAAAAATGCAATTTTTACTGATTTATTTTTCCACCATGCGTGAAAAAATATTAACAAAATGTAAACTGCTAGTAAAATGTTAGCCAATAGAGCTATTTGCCAGCCTAACAGGTTGAAAATGAGGGTGAGTATTACGCCCATGGTAAACACTGCCGGGAAAAAATGTACGGCCTTTAACTCCTTTGGGAAGAATTTGTAAATGTTGATACGTGCCCTGCCAAAAAAATGAAGCTGTTTATAAAATTGCAAGAAGTTGGTGCGCCTTTTATGGTAAACTACAGCATTGGGTATTAATCCTATTTTAAAGCCCAGCGAGTGAATACGGATACTGTATTCGATATCTTCACCCAAACGGGTAATGATAAAACCACCGGCTTTTTCCCATACCTGGCGGGATATACCCATATTAAAGCTTCGCGGATGAAATTGCCCTATGGACTTTTTGTTACCACGAATACCCCCGGTGGTAAAAGGAGATGTCATGGAGTAGCTGATGGCCTTTTGTGTCGGGGTAAATGAGCTATGAGCACCATCCGGACCGCCATAGGCATCGAGATAGTTGGTAGCCAGTGAATTATTTACAATCTCCAGGTAATTGGGCGGGATCAGGCAATCAGAATCAAAAACAATAAAATAATCACCTTTGGCGCGTTCAAAACCAAAATTTCGGGTAAAACCTTGACCTTCATTGGGTTTTTTAAAATAGCGTACCTCCAGTTTATCGCTAAAACTGTTTACAATTGCTTCGGCATCATTTACAGAACCATCCTCAATTACCAAAACCTCAAAGGTCTTGTAAGTTTGTAACACAAGAGTCTCCAGTAATTCTTTGATCTCCTGCGGGCGATTATATAACGGAATGATGATGGAAAAAAACATGTGGTTAGATGTGAGATATGAGATATGAGATGTGAGATGGAAGACATTTTTCTAAGTCTCATATCTCATATCTCACGTCTCATATCTGTTTTAAATAATCTCTTCTACCTGGTAATTATTGCGTTCGCTAGAGTTCCTGGAAACCAACTCGGCAACAAAACCAGTTAAAAATAGCTGCGAACCTAAAATGATAGCAACAAGCGCTATATAAAATAAAGGATTAGCTGTAATGTCCCTATATTTTTCATTATGGGCTATCAGGTAAAGTTTTTCACTGATAATCCAGATGGTGATGATCAACCCGGCAAAAAAGCTCAGTGTGCCCATGGTGCCAAAAAAGTGCATGGGGCGTTTGCCAAATTTGCCTACAAAAAATATCGAAAGCAGATCCAGGAAGCCATTGACGAAGCGGCTCATACCAAACTTTGTTTTACCGTATTTACGCGCACGGTGTTCAACTACCTGTTCGCCAATTTTAGTAAAGCCGGCCCATTTGGCCAGTACTGGTATATAGCGGTGCATTTCGCCATAAACCTCAATGTTTTTAACCACTGCTTTACGGTAGGCTTTTAAACCACAGTTAAAATCATGCAGGTTATCAATGCCACTCATTTTGCGGGTTGCCGCGTTAAATAACTTGGTTGGGATGGTTTTACTCAGCGGATCGTATCTCTTTGCCTTCCAGCCAGATATCAGGTCGTAATTTTCTTCTGTGATACGACGGTATAGTTCCGGGATCTCGTCGGGGCTATCCTGCAGATCGGCATCCATGGTGATGATCACATTACCATTGGCTGCTTCAAAACCTGTATTCAATGCTGCCGACTTGCCATAATTACGTCTGAACTTAATACCTTTAATAAAAGGGTTGTTCAGCTGTAGTTTTTTGATCATTTCCCATGAACCGTCTTTACTGCCATCATCAATTAACATGATCTCGTAAGTAAAACGGTTTTCGTCCATTACCCGGCTTATCCATGAGGTTAACTCTGGTAATGATTCTATTTCGTCATAAAGCGGTACTACTACTGATATATCCATTTATTAGGAATGCGATTCGGAGCAGCGATTTTGCATACGCTGAATCATCCGCAAAAATATAAAAAATAGATAATGGTTTGTATACTGTTTTTGTGAGGTTGCAATAAAGCAAGTAGGGCGTTGGTAAGTATGTAACAGTAATGATATGTTAAAATATGTTATAACAGTTCAATTGTCATAATGGCATCACCATAATTTTAATATCTTGGCGTTTATAAATGATAAATCACCTACATGAAGCTTTATAACCTAACGCTTTGTATACTACTATGCGCCATAACCTTTAAAGGATATGCGCAAAATACCGACCAGCCCGGTGTAAAATACGATCAGCACAAAGTATTCAATCCTAATTTTTATCCCGAAAAAGGTAACGCGTTCCGAAATGCGGGGGGCGCACCGGGTTCAAAATACTGGCAAAACAGGGCCGATTATAAGCTGAATGTTACTTTAGATACGCTAAAACATCGTATTGATGGCACTGCGCTGATTACCTATACCAATAACAGCCCGGATGCACTAGGATTTTTGTGGCTACAGGTGGAGCAAAATATTTACCGGGAAGATTCGAGGGCCGAAGCTACCAGCCCGATAACCGGAGGTAGATTTAACAATCGTACTTATACCAAAGGCGATGAAATAAAAGCCATATTCGTTACTAAAAATGGTAAAACGGAAAAGGCGGATTATATAGTGACCGATACCCGTTTGCAAATAAAATTGAAAGATTCTTTACGTGCCGATGGAAACAAATTACAGATCAGGATTGAGTATGGTTTTGATATCCCGCAATATGGAACTGACCGTATGGGGCGCTTGCTTACTAAAAATGGCTGGATATATGAATTGGCCCAATGGTATCCTCGTATGGAAGTTTATGATGATGTAAGCGGATGGAATACGCTGCCATATCTTGGGGCTGGTGAGTTTTACCTGGAATATGGCAATTTTGACTATTCAGTTACTGCACCAGCCAGCCTGCTTCTTGTAGGATCTGGCGAATTACTTAACCCAACTGAAGTGTATTCTCCAACTATCCTGAAACGATTGGCTGAAGCAAGGAAGAGCGATAAAACAGTAATGATCAAAGATTCGGCCGATATTTTGCGAAAAGATGACTATCCTAAAAAGCCGAACATTACCTGGCACTTTTTATGTAAAAACGCGCGAGATGTGGCCTGGGCTGCTTCAAAAGCATTTATATGGGATGCTGCACGTATTAACTTGCCTGGTGGAAAAAAAGCTTTGGCGCAATCGGTTTACCCGGTTGAAAGTAAGGGTAAGCAATCCTGGAGCCGGTCTACAGAATATGTAAAAGGAGCTATCGAACTATACTCCAACCAATGGTTTGAATATACTTATCCCGTAGCTACCAATGTGGCAGGCACTGTGGGTGGGATGGAATACCCGGGAATTGTTTTTTGCGGATCGGAAAATAAGGCAGGAGAGTTATGGGAAGTGACCAACCATGAATTTGGACACAACTGGTTCCCGATGATCGTAGGATCGAACGAACGTAAATATGCCTGGATGGATGAAGGGTTTAACACGTTTTTAAATAATGTGGATACCAAGGTGTTTAACAATGGCGAGTTTTATGTAAAACCCGATCAGCAAAAGGCAGCATTGCAATTATTCAGCCCGGAAGCAGAGCCTATCATGACTATCCCGGATGTGATCCAGGCCGATTATTTAGGCGCAGCGGCATATGAAAAACCGGCACTGGGGTTGGCTATTCTGCGTGAGCAGGTTTTGGGTGAACAACGCTTTGATTATGCCTTTAAAACCTATATCAAACGCTGGGCGTTTAAACATCCTACACCATGGGATTTTTTCCATACCATGGATAATGCCGCTGGAGAAGATCTGAGCTGGTTTTGGAATGAATGGTTTTTCACCACCTGGAAACTTGACCAGGGTATAAAGGATATCACTTACCCCGATGGTGATGCCTCCAAAGGAGCGCTTATTACGCTAGAGAATCTGGAAGAAATGGCGTTGCCGGTAACTATCCTGATTAAAGAAGAAAACGGTAAAACTGCTACGGTAAAGCTCCCGGTTGAAATATGGCAGCGCGGTGGAGTTTGGACATTTCATTATAAATCCACCTCAAAAATTGTTTCGGCTGTACTTGACCCTGATCATCTTTTGCCTGATATCAATCCGGAGAATAATTCATTCAGTGGGTTACCTGTGCCTGCAGGTGCTACTGCTGCCAGTGTTCTCAAAACATATATTGATGCGATAGGTGGGGCCGAGAAATTAAAAAATATAAAAGATCTGCAAATATCATCAACAGGTACCGTTCAGGGATCTGAAGTGCAGATGGTTAGCCGGTACAGGTCGCCCGATATGTTTTTTCAGCAAATAACCGTACCATCTTACAATAATTTGGTTGTGGCCCATGTTTTGGTAAATGGCGAGCGCATCAGTGTACAGCAGTTAAGTCGTGAAATACCGTTGGATGATGGCGGTAAAAAAATAATAAAAGCGAAAAGCAGACCTTTCCCAGAGCTCGACTATGAAAAAGGTGGATACGCCATGGAACTCGACTCTACCCTGAAGATAGTGAATGGCGATCTGGCCTATGAAGTTGACATAAACCTGGCCGAAGGAACACAAATACGGAATTTTTATAGCCAAAAAACCGGTCTTAAAATAAAACAGGTAGTGGAGGGCTCCATAAACTCGGTAACCGAGTTTGCTGACTATGAAGGTATAAACGGCGGTATACGAATACCATTTCTTATTAAAACCACCTTGCTGGGGCAAGCGGCAGAATTTAAGGTTAAAGAAACAGCGGTGAATAGTGGTATGACTGCCGGGGTTTTTCAGTAGAGTAATTATCCGGAAGCTTTCAAGTAAAAAGAAGCTGTATCATAAATCAAATTGACCATCTTGGAGAATTGTCTATTTAAAAACAGACATCGCTGGTGCTATATTACCTTTGAATTGAAATTTAGTCGATAATTTATACAAAAAGTGGGTTTACACTTTTTTTGAATAAATTATGTCAATTAACTGATTATTAGGTATATAAATGAATGTTAACCATAAAAAGTGTAAACCATGTAAACGCACTTTTGTTAATGGAGTTAATCCAACCCGAGGCTATACAGCGCTTAAGTATCTGAATAAATCAAAAAAAAGAGGCTGATCATGATTGATGATACAGCCTCTTTTTTTTGATTTATTCCAGGTCTCCTATGCTATTCCTAACGCCCTGCTTGTCCTGGCCCTGGTGGTTTCACTTAGTGCTTCATCATTAGCTAATGATTGTCCGTATGAGGGTATCATTTCTTTTAATTTTTGCTGCCACTCATCGGTTTTGATATGGGTTTTAAAACAACGTTCTATCAGTTGTATCATAATAGGTACCGATGTTGATGCGCCTGGTGATGCGCCCAGCAATGCTGATATACTGCCATCTGCTGATGTTACCACTTCAGTCCCAAATTCTAGTACACCGCCATGTTTGGCATCTTTTTTAATTACCTGTACACGTTGGCCGGCTACATCCAGGTCCCATTCGCTGGCCTTGGCTGTGGGCATATACTCTTGTAAGGCTTTTAAGCGATCCGTGGGCGATTGTAATACCTGGCTGATGAGGTATTTGGTTAATGGCCAATTGTCGCGCCCTACAGCTAGCAGGGGCCATATATTGTTTAGTTTGATGGAGCAAAACAAATCAAGCAATGAACCTCTTTTTAAAAAGCGGGTAGAGAAACCAGCGTACGGGCCAAAAAGTAATTCTCTTTTACCATTGATCATCCGGGTATCCAGGTGAGGGACAGACATTGGCGGCGAACCTACAGATGCCTTACCATATACTTTGGCTTCATGGCGTGCGACAACATCTGGGTTGTTACATACCAGCCATTGCCCACTTACCGGAAAACCACCAAAGCCCTTGCTTTCGGTAATACCCGATTTTTGCAATAGGGGCAAAGCACCACCTCCGGCACCAACAAACACAAAATTGGAGGTCAGTTTTCTTTTTTGACCGGTTGTTTTGTCTTTTACGGTTACCTGCCAGCTGTTATCTGTATTACGTTTAAGGTTACGTACATCATGGTTAAGATGAAGTGCGACCCCGTTTTTTTGTTTCAGCTGATCCAGTAAGCTGCTGGTTAAACTGCCAAAGTTTACGTCGGTGCCTAAATCCATGAATGTGGCCGAAACTTTTTCGTTTTCATCACGCCCGTCCATCACCAAGGGGATCCATTGCTGAAGCTGCGCTTTGTCTTCAGAATACAGCATCCCTTTAAAAAAATGATGTTTGGTAAGGGCCTGCTGACGTTTTTTAAGATAGGTTACATTCTCGGGGCCCCAAACAAAGCTCATGTGTGGTACCTGACGAATAAAACTTTGTGCCGATGGAATATATTTTTGTTCGATAAGATATGACCAGAATTCTTTAGATATCTCAAATTGCTCGGCAATTTTAATGGCTTTTTTTATTTCAATGGATCCGTCAGGGAGTTCGGTAGTGTAATTTAATTCGCAAAAGGCAGAATGGCCGGTACCCGCATTGTTCATCGGGGCCGAACTTTCGGCGGCTATAACATCAAGTCGTTCAAAAATTTCAATGGTCAAATCGGGTTGCAGTTCTTTAAGCATTACCCCCAATGTAGCGCTCATGATACCCGCGCCAATTAAAACTACGTCAACCTTTGATTCTGAAACTTTATCGCTATTAGCCATCTTTTTATAACACCTTGTAAAGGTACGCTCAAGTTAAATTATACCAGGTATAACCCGGTTTTTTGAAAATTGTTGTGATGATTAAGTCCTGCAGGCATGTTTAGCAGCAAGGGAAAATTAAATCAGACAATTTTAAGAAATTTTTATAGAAAATCAGGTCTTTTACTGTCCATTAAATGCAATAAATAACTTGTTTAAATTAAAATGGCTGTGCTTTTATCAATTTGGATGATGCAGTTTACATTCGGTTAACACAAAAAGCTTTCATTGCTGTATATACAATAAATAATAGGTGATCTGGCATGAGGATATTAAAATTGAATACTTGTTTTTGTATAATGGTGGCAGCATTAACTGCTTGTGAGCATGCCAAAACTAAACCAGTATCTACCGACATTACAAAAACTATGATACAGGTGGCGGGAAAAAAGGATAGTGTGATCAATAACCCGCAAAAAAATTATGGTACGGCTACCGTGGCAGAACCCTGTGTGAAATGCTTGTTACAAGTGATACAGGCTAGTAAAAGTTATAAACAAAGCACGGAATCGGTATCATCACAAAACATCGCTTATACGGTTAACTGGATCAGAGCTTCAGCCCCTGCAGAGTCAGCAAATAAATCCAACATGACCGATGGGTTAAGAATAGATGTTCGGAAAAATGAAGATGGAGAAGAGCATAATTTATGCTCGTATGCCTATAATAATCAAAGTGGAACGCTGTATCTGCTCAATAATGAAGGTAAAAACCAGCAGCCCATATCCAGCATAACCCCTGATATATTGAAAAAGATCAGAAACAGCTGTTATTGGGGAGTAGCTTCCTCGAGGTAAGTTTGCAGTTTGCAAAAAATGGCAAACAAATTAGGTAAAAAAATCAACGTAATCAACGCCATCACCAAAGTCAACGGTCAAAAAAATAGCGATGGATTTAACTCCATCGCTAAATAAAATATGATAAGAGCTGTGCCAACTGTCAACTCAAAACTGCAAATTTTTACGTAGTATAACCCAGTATTTTTAGTACCTGTTTACTGTTCTGCTCTTCACCAAACACCTCAAAGTTGAATGTTTCGTCGCGGTTACGACGGATGATCACGTGTTTAGGTGAAGGAAGTAAGCAATGATGTATACCTCCATAGCCGCTTAGTACTTCTTGGTAAGCTCCTGTGTTAAAAAAGCCCAGGTATTGTACTTTACGGGTTTTAGGCATAAATACGCTGTTCATATGGGCTTCCTGGTTATAATAATCCTGACCATCGCAGGTAATACCACCCAGGTTTACACGCTCATATTCCGAATCCCAGTTATTAACCGGAAGCAGGATGTACTTTTGGTTCAAAGCCCAAACATCCGGTAAGTTGGTGATGAATGAACCATCCAACATCAACCACCTTTCACGATCATTTTGTTGTTTACGGCCTAAGACTTTATATAAAATGCCCGAAGCTTCGGCAACGGTGTATTTACCAAACTCCGTAATAATATCCGGTTCCATAGTGTCATTATCGGCACAGATCTCTTTGATACGGCTCACGATCTCGTTGATCATATACTCGTAATCAAAATCAAATACCAACGAATCTTTGAAAGGCATACCGCCGCCAATATCCAATGTATCCAGAGCCGGATTTACCTTTTTGAACTTGCAATAAAGTGTTACGTATTTTTCAAGTTCGTTCCAGTAGTATGGTGTGTCTGATATACCTGAGTTAATAAAGAAGTGTAACAACTTTACCTGGAAATTGGGGTTCTCCTCGATCTTGTTATGATAAAAATCGATCACATCTTCCATCCGTACACCTAAACGGGAGGTATAGAATTGAGAGTCTGGCTGCTCTTCGGCCGCTATGCGGATACCCAGGTTACAAGGGGTGTCCATTTCGATCTCATCATCATACAGGTTAAATTCCTCCTTATTATCCAATACTGGGATGATGTTTTTGAACCCATCATGCAGCATGTCAATAATATAGGTTTTATACTGGAAGGTTTTGAAACCGTTACATATCACCGTGATGTCTTTGTTTACTGCACCTTTTTTTTCCAAAGCATCAATCATCGGCATATCAAAGGCCGACGATGTTTCCAAGTGAATCTCGTTCTTCAACGCTTCTTCCACAATATGTCTGAAGTGTGAGCTTTTGGTGCAATAACAATATTTGTAACTGCCGCGATAATTATTTTTGACGATAGCTTGCTGAAATAACAGCTTAGCCTGCTGTATTTTCTTGGTTATCATGGGTAGATAAGTAAAACGCAGCGGCGTACCGTACGTTTCGATCATCTCCATTAAATTAAGGTCCTGAAAGTATAGTTCATCGTCGATGATCTCAAAACCATCCTGAGGAAAACCTACACTCAAATCAAGAAATTCCTGGTAACTCTGCATCCTTAAAAAATTTGGGGCAAAAATGTGATTTTAAAACGGAATTAACGGCTAATTGTTGGGATAATTTTTATAGTTTGAATGTAATGTTTTAGTTGATGGTTCATAGTTAATATTTCATAGTGAAAATCACCTATAATACTTACCCTGTTCAATGATTTTTGAGCCACTGAATAGGCTATTCCTCCTTTGGTAAATGCACCTCTGCCATCATGCACCGGGCACTGCCGCCACCATTGGTTTCAATCGTATTGATATCGGCATAGACCAGTTTTCCGTATTTTTGGAGTGTGTTTTTTTGTTCTTCATAAAGTGCGTCATAAGCATTCTTCGACATCACGATCAAGGTTTCGCCGGCCTTGTTCTTTACCTCCAGCATATTGCCGGCAAACCGATTCATTTGTTCAAATGATATTTCGATAATTTCCTTTTGGGTAGATTTTAGCGATTCCAGGACTTCTACTTTTTCATGAGGATTAGGGATACTATCTGTGCAAATTATAGCAAATCCACTACCTACACACATGAGCACGTTGGTATGGTAAATAGCTTTTCCATGTTCATCAACCGCGTCAAAGCTGATAGCCTGGTAGCCTGCCTGCTCGCAAAATAAGTTTAATACTTCTTTATCAGTACGGGGAGAAAGGCAGGCATAAGCTATTTTATTCTCCCTATCGAGCACCATACTACCGGTGCCTTCCAGGAATTTATTTTCGGCCTCAAAACGACTTAAATCTATTACATGATTTACCTTGAAGTGATCTTCCAGTTTGCTGATGATATCTTCCCGCCGTTCAAGTCTCCGGTTTTCGGCTTGCATAGGGTACAAAAAAATCTGACCATCGGCATGAAATGATACCCAATTATTGGGGAAAATAGAATCAGGCGTATGTGGCTGCGAGGTGTCGTCAATCACGGTAACATTTACTCCGTTTTCTTTTAGTGTTTTTACAAAACCATTAAATTCAGTCAGAGCTTTATCTTGAACAGCTTGTTGGTCTGCATCACGGTTCTGAAAAGCATTGCTGCTGGCCGTTTGTTCATTAAAGCCGAAACTTACCGGCCTGATCATTAGTATATTATCGGTTGATTGATTATTGATCATTTTATTATTTTTTTTGTCTGAATCAGAATTTACAGAATTATTATAGTGTTATTCTGTAAATCCGTTAATTCAGTGAATTCTGATTCAGACAATTTTATCTCTTAAAAGCGGCATGCTCATGCAGTGAAAACCACCACGGGCCCTGGAAAGTTCTGCCGATGGCATTAAAATTAAAGTATTGGTCAGTTCTTGTGGATCAAGTTCGCCCGATTCAAATTTCTGCAGCAGGTCATTCACGCGGATCACACTAAAGCCGTTTTGTTTAAATGCTTCCACGGTTTTATCATTACGGTCGTATCCTAAAACCACGCCTTCTTTGATGGCCAGCAGGTTGCAAGAATCTGTCCATTGTTCACGGGCGTCAAACGGGAAGGTGTTATTACCCGAGTAAATGAACTTTGTTTTGTTACCACTTTGCAAGTCATTTTCACTGATATCTGCTAACAGATCTTCAATACAGCCAAATAATCTTGGCTTTTCGCCTTTTTCAAACTGTACAATTTCTGGTCTTTCCTTTTGTTTTTTATCGGCAAACCAGGATATAGGCTCCTGTTCTTCAAGCGGGGCTTCAGCAACGGCCAGGGAGCGTAACAGTACCCATGTATCTCGTCTAACCTGTGTAAAAACCGTATCAATGTGCATGTAGTCGCGCTTATGGGGGATTTTTACAATGGTTACTTTCTTTACCACATCGTTGTCAAACAAAAGTTTAATAGCCTCATTGGCACCGCTGATGGAGGTGCGTTCACTGCAACCAATAACGAGGTGCTGCGGACTTACCATCATCACATCGCCACCCTCCAGGGTTGTTTTTTCGAGATTGTCTTCGCCTGGGCGTAAAAAGTGCTGGGCAGTTTCTGGTATCTCCAAAATGTTGTTGCGGTATTCAGCAAACAATGGGTGATTAAAAAATATATACCGTGCCAGTAGTGTTTCACGGAAACGGGCCTTTTTTGCAGGCTTATTCAACAGCATGTGATTGTTGATGGCAATACCAATATCTCTCGAAAAAATGAGGTTAGGAATTGGCGCGAAGATCATTTCTTCCGTACTTAATGAGCCCGATATAAATATTTTGGATAGCTCAACAGGATCGGTATCTATCAGTTGTTGTTGCAGGCGATAGTTGCAGCTTTCAATAGCGCAAACTGATGCTACCAGTTTTTCGCGGATATCGGCTTGTTTTAAAATATCGGCCAGTAGGGTTTGTATCTCAATTACTTTGCCTGACGCATGGAAACCCGGGTTGTCAGGCTTAAAAAATGTGCGTTCAGTGTCATTATCAACCTCCTGCAGTTTGCCTTTGATCTTATCCTGATCCAAAAAATAAAGCAACAGTTTTACGTAATAATCATATTCATTTTTACGCATGGTATCCAGGTGCACAATGTCTTCAAATAGCCAATCCTGGGCTTTTGATGGTACTACTTTACCCAGGCCGCTATCTGGGCTGTGGATGAGTAAGGTGCGGAGTGTTCCAATTTCGGAGGTTACATCTATTCTAAAATCGTTGTTTTTAAGTGTCATAAATGGATATAAGAAGAACAAATCTATTCAGAATAATCAACATTTTATTATAACAAGGATATTGGCAATTTAATTAATTTTGCCGAATGGATTTTATTATTGAGGCGGCTGTTAAAGCAATAAAACAACTATATCAAACAGATGTAGCCCCGGCTGCTATAAGTTTACAGGAAACCCGCAAAGAATTTGAAGGGCAAATAACCATAGTAACATTCCCTTTTACCAAATTTTCGCGCAAAGGCCCTGAGCAAACTGGTGCCGAAATAGGGGAATATCTGAAAAACGAGGTGAAAGAAATCGCTGCGTTCAATGTGATCAAAGGCTTTTTGAATATTTCTATAAGTGATGGATATTGGATAGGTCAGTTATACAACCAAATTTTACCTGATGATTTTGCCGTTGCCAAACCCAATGGTCAAAAAGTAATGGTGGAATATTCGTCACCTAATACCAACAAGCCGCTACACCTGGGGCATATCCGCAACAATCTGTTAGGTTATTCGATAGCGCAAATATTAGGCGCAGCTGGTTACGAAGTGGTAAAAGCAAACCTGGTGAACGACCGTGGTATACACATTTGCAAATCTATGCTGGCCTGGCAAATGTTTGGCAATGGTGAAACGCCGGAATCATCAGGCTTAAAAGGCGATCATTTGGTTGGTAAATATTATGTGCTGTTTGATAAGGCTTATAAAACTCAGATTGAAGAGCTAAAAGCCGAAGGGCAAAGTGAGGATGAGGCTAAAAAGAATGCTCCTGTTATTAAAGAAGCCCAGCAAATGCTACAAAAGTGGGAGGCTGGCGATGCTGAAGTGATCGACCTGTGGAAAACCATGAACGGTTGGGTATATGCTGGTTTTGCCGAAACATACAAGCAACTGGGTGTTGATTTCGATAAATATTACTACGAATCAAATACTTACCTTTTAGGTAAGGATATTATTGAGGAAGGACTTGAAAAAGGCGTTTTCTTCAGAAAACCTGACGGATCTGTCTGGATAGATCTTACACATGATGGACTGGACGAGAAACTGGTATTACGTTCAGATGGCACCTCGGTTTATATTACCCAGGATTTGGGTACCGCCCAGTTAAAATATAACAACTTTCATATGGATAAATCTATCTATGTGGTTGGTAACGAGCAGGATTATCACTTTAAGGTGCTGTTCCTGATATTGCGTAAACTAGGCAAAGCCGGGGCAGATGGATTATTTCATTTGTCATATGGAATGGTCGATCTTCCATCGGGCAAAATGAAATCACGTGAGGGTACAGTGGTTGACGCCGACGATCTGATGGCCGAAATGGAAGCTACTGCTAAAGAACAAACCGAAGCTATGGGTAAGGTTGATGGTTTTAGTGAAGAAGACAAGTTGCAATTATACCATACTATAGGGATGGGCGCACTTAAATATTTCCTTTTAAAGGTTGATCCTAAAAAACGGTTGTTGTTTGATCCTAATGAGTCAGTTGATTTCCAAGGGCACACCGGGCCGTTTATTCAATACACACATGCCCGTATTAAATCGGTGCTTAGTAAGGCAAATTACCAAGTCAATAGCGCAATTGAAACTACTGAGCTTGCGGATGTTGAACGTGACCTGATTGTATTGTTAACCCAGTTTCCTGATGTGATCAATACGGCAGCTAACGATTATAGTCCGGCAGTTATAGCCAACTATGTATACGAATTAGCCAAAGTTTACAATAAATTCTATCACGAGAAATCAATCCTCCAGGCCGAGGACGAGATATCGAAACAATTCCGATTGCAATTGTCAGCATCATCGGCCAAAGTGATCAGCAAATCCATGAATCTGCTGGGTATAAATGTGCCTGAGCGGATGTAGTTTGATGTGCAGATGTGCGTATATGCAGATGTGCAAATGATAAAATAAATAAAAAAAACCTTACTGAATTCAGCAAGGCCTTTTTTATTTACAATTTATAATTAATCGTTTATTCATCCTCACATCTGCATATACGCACATCTACCCATCAGCAGCCTACCTCCAATATCCCCTGTGCCACGCATAGCCGCGGTGAGCTGGGTGCCAGTAACCCTGTACATATACCCGGCCAGGGCGAGGATGAGCATAGTAGCCATTTATATAAGCGTATCTTCCGCCACGCCAAGCCCACTCACCTGGAACCCAATAGGCACCTTGATATGGAGCAACAGGACGTACATATACGGGTTCAGCAGGGCGTTCAGCCACGTAATAATCAGCAGCGCATGAGCTGAACAAGGTGCCGGTTAAGGCTAGTAATAATCCTATTTTCGCTATCTTTTTCATCTGTAAAGTGTTTTAATTAAAAATGCTTACAAATTTATAGACGCTCTATATAGCTATAAGTTTAATGAATTTTTGGTGAATTTGTCGGCCACTATCAATTCTTTACTGCCTTGGGTATATTTATAAAAGCCATTTCCTGATTTTGCACCCAAATGGCCGGCTGTTACCATATTCACCAATAACGGACAAGGCGCATATTTTTGATTGCCAAAACCATCGTACAATACCTTTAAAATAGCCAGGCAAACATCAAGTCCAATAAAATCAGCCAGTTGTAATGGCCCCATAGGGTGGGCCATGCCTAATTTCATCACAGTATCAATCTCTTCAACACCGGCAACTCCTTCATAAAGCGTATAAACAGCTTCATTGATCATCGGCATCAGGATCCGGTTGGCAACAAAACCAGGGTAGTCATTCACTTCAACCGGATCTTTACCCAATGTTTTGGATAATTGCATTACGGTTTGGGTAACATGATCAGTAGTAGCATAACCCCTGATCACTTCTATCAGCTTCATTACCGGAACGGGGTTCATGAAGTGCATTCCTATCACATTTCCCGGGTTTTTAGTAACTGCGGCAATTTGTGTGATGGATATGGAAGATGTATTGGAAGCCAAGATCACTTTATCATCACAAATATCACTAAGCTGCTTGAATAACTTCAATTTAATTTCCCGGTTCTCAGTAGCGGCTTCTATTACCAGGTCAGCATTTGCAACCCCCTGTTGCAGATTAGTATATATTTTAATACGACTAAGCGTATCGTTTTTTAACTGCTCATCTATTGCCCCTTTTTTTAACTGGCGATCGAGATTACTGGTGATGGTTTGTACAGCTTTATTTAAAGCACCGGGGTTAATATCAACTAATGACACTTCAAAGTTATGCTGAGCAAAAGTATGAGCAATGCCGTTGCCCATTGTTCCTGAACCTATTACGGTAATATTTTTCATGCTGATGTTAAGTGGTTATGTATTGCTGTAAAACAATGAGCTAAAGTGGAGTAAATTATTTATTTGGCAAAATTGGGATGCAACTAAATCTGGGCTTTGCTATTCGTCAACGTCTGATCTCCATTATATTAAAGAGAGATAGATCTTGATGGAATGAGTTATAAGCTTCATTTATATCACGTTATAATAGAAAAAGAATCCTTTTTAAAAGAAAATATTTTCAAATACATGGTCATTAAATTGTCAAATATGTAATTTAATGTAACAATTGCATAGTGATTGATATAAAATTCATAATTTCATCACAATTATTTTGTAAAAACTAAAACAAAAAGCATGAAGAAAAAATTACTTTTATTTTTTGTCTTAAGTATTATTTCATTGAATAGTATTTTTGCTCAAAGCAGGAAAATTACAGGAAGAGTAACGGGGGCCGATGACGGACAGCCCTTACCAGGAGTTTCTATTAAAATTCAAGGATCAGACCGCGGAACGCAGACTGATGCAGACGGCAAGTTTTCAATTGCAGGTGTTGCTGGTGAAAAATTGGTATTTACCTTTATTGGTTATACTGCGCAGGTATTAACTATTGAAGGTAATGCTAATTATTCGGTTAAATTAAAAAGCGACACTCGTTTATTAACTGAAGTGGTTGTTTCTGATGGTTATGTAACCAGGGCAAAGAAAGCTTATACGGGTGCTGCTGCAACGGTTAATGGACGTGAAAATGAAAATAAACCATTTTCAACCCCATTGCAAGCTTTGCAGGGAGAAGTTGCCGGTTTAAATATTAGCCAAAATTCAGGTCAGCCAGGTGCCAATATGCAAGTTCGTATCCGCGGTATTGGTTCAATAGGTGCAGATTCGAATCCTTTGTATGTTGTGGATGGAATGATCATCAACTCAGGTGATCTTTCCCGGTTAAGCACAACTACCAATGTTTTAGCAGGTATTAATCAAAATGATATTGAAAGCGTTACCGTTTTAAAAGATGCTTCTGCAACGGCTATTTATGGTTCCAGAGGTTCAAACGGTGTAATTGTTATTACCACTAAAAAAGGTAAATCGGGTAAAACCCAAGTTCGTTTTGATGCTGAGATGGGTTCTACTTCAAACCTTTCATTACCCGATGCAGGCAAACCTGCAACAGCCGATCAGTATCGTACATTGTTTTTAGAGGGGCTAAATAATTATAATCAAATTCCAGCCAATGCCAAAAGTCAGTTTGATGTCCCGCAAACCACAACCAGCTATGGATTAAACGGAAAAAGCAATAACTGGTATGACCTGGTTACCAAAAACGGTAAGCAACAGCAGTATAATGTTTCTTTGAATGGTGGTAATGAAATGACCAGGATATTTGCCTCAACCGGTTATTTTAAACAGGAGGCCACCACTGTCGGTTCTAATTTAAAAAGGATAACCGGTTTATTAAATATTGATCATACTATTAGTAAAAGATTTAGCTTGGGTATTGGTTTAAACTTTTCGAATGTAAATCAAAATACACCTTCAAATGGTGGTGGTTTTGCCAATCCAATTTTATCAGCCTATTTCCTTCGGCCGTTTCAATTGGCTTATAATGATGATGGATCTTTAAACTCTACTCGTACCGGAAATACCAATTTTCCAAGTGTTTATAACCCATTATATATAGCACAAAACGATAAAAAAACCGATTCCCAAACACGTGTTTTAGGAAATGCTACTTTGAAATGGAATATATGGGATGAGTTAAAATATACCAGCTATGTAAGTATTGATTACAATGTTTTGGAGGAGCGGCAATTTAATAATGCTATTATGGGCGATGGTCGTACCTCGGGTGGTCGTGGTTATGATTATTATACCCGTGCTTTTAATTGGTTAACCAGGAACCAACTATCATACCGTTGGAACGTCCCTAATATTTCTGATTTTTATGTTGATGCTAACGTTGGTTATGAAGCTCAAAAATCACGTGCATATTTTATTACTTCCAATAGCAATTTGTATCCGGCTACTCAACCACTTTTAACAAACTCCATTAATGCGTCAACACCAATAGCCGGGAATGCCAATACCTCTGATTATACTTATGATGCAGTTTTTGCTATAGTGAGCGCTAATTACAAAAATAAGTATGTGCTGAGTGGTTCATTCAGAAGAGATGGCTCATCAAGATTTGGTAGCAGCCAGGCTTTTGGAAATTTCCCTTCTGTAGGGGTAGCCTGGAATGTTGACCAGGAAAGTTTTTTTGCTGTTCAAAAGATTTTGTCATCCGCAAAACTCCGGGCGTCATATGGTTTAACGGGTAACTCAGCAGGGTTAAGCAATTATGGATGGCGTCCAACAGCGGGTTACGGTGTAAATTATGCTGGTTCTCCTGGGCAAAATTTTAATAATATTGGTAATGTTAATCTTGGATGGGAAACAGCTAAGCAATTGGACATTGGTGTTGATTTTGGATTTTTTAATGATCGTTTAACATTTGTTGTAGATTATTATAACAAGAATATTGACAAGTTGATCTTATTAAATCCCGTTTCGTTAAC
Source organism: Mucilaginibacter lappiensis (assembly GCF_900155965.1). GTDB lineage: Bacteria > Bacteroidota > Bacteroidia > Sphingobacteriales > Sphingobacteriaceae > Mucilaginibacter > Mucilaginibacter lappiensis. The sequence goes on along the minus strand of NZ_FTMG01000001.1, from coordinate 933,257 downwards.
CACTGGATTTTCAAATATAAATCAAAACATTGGTGCAATGACCAATAAGGGGTTTGAATTTGCTGTAAAAGGAATTCCTGTAAAAACAAAAGATTTTACATGGACAACCAGTTTTAACTTATCGTTAAATAAAAACAAGGTTACGCAACTGGTTAACCATGCGCCATTCCTTAATGGTAACTTCCAGGTGCAGGAAGGCAAGCCGTTTTATACCTGGTACGCTCGTCAGTACGCTGGTGTTGATCCGGCCAACGGTGATGCTTTGTGGTATACAGATGGTACCAAAACAGCTACAACCAATGATTATACCAAAGCTCAACGTGTAGCCGGTAAACAAGCCGATCCCAAAGCTTTTGGTGGTTTTAATAATACATTCTCTTATAAAGGAATAACCTTATCTGCAGATATTTACTATAATTATGGTAACTATATCCAAGATGCATGGGCTCAGTATTTAAATGATGGTACACAATATACCTTCAATAAATATGCTTCTAACATGAACAGATGGACTACGCCTGGGCAAATTACTGATGTGCCGAAATATGTTGTAGGTGGGGTTAATAATGGTCAGTCTTCATCATTTTCAAGCCGTTTCTTGTATAAAGGTGATTATATACGGCTTAGAAACCTAACCATCGGTTATGACTTTAAAGACCTTGCCTTTTTGAAGAAGTTAGGTATCAGTAAGCTGTATCTATATGGTCGTGGAACAAACTTATGGACTAAAACATATGATAAACGTTTACCGTTTGACCCAGAGGTTGGTGCATTAGTAAACAACGCTACTACTAACCAGATTTTATATGGTGTAAGTAACCTGGAAGTTCCACAGGTTAAAACGTATACTATTGGCCTTAATGTTGGATTATAAAATTACCCGAAATGAAAATCAATAAATTTATATATGTATTAATTGCCGGTGCTGTTGTTTCAACATCCTGCAAAAAATCATTCCTTGATCAAAAGCCGCCTGCAGCAGTAAACATAGGCGATGCAATTAAAACAGAAAGTGATATGAGCGATGCCGTAAATGGTATGTTCAATGCCTCGCGCTCATCTTCATTGTTTGGCAGGGATATTCCTGTGCTGGGCGATGTATTAGCTGATAATGCCTATATCAGTAGTTCAAATTCCGGTAGGTATCTGCAAGAGAATAACTATACTTATATAGTTACGAATGCGGAGGCAAATAATATATGGTCGCAGGGCTATTATACTATTTTGCAAGCCAACAGAATAATCAACACCGCATTACCTACCAGTACAGCTGTTGGTTTGTATAAAGGCGAAGCTTATACTACAAGGGCATTAGTGTACTTACAATTGGCTAATTTTTATTCCACACCTTATACAGTTAACCCTGGTGCTGATGGTGTGCCTCTTGTTACTGGTTACCAAGGTGCTTATACAAAGCCTTCCAGGAGCAAATTAGCGGATGTATATGCCAAAATCATCAGTGATTTGGATAGTGCCTATGCAATTATGCCTCCTACGGCTACCAGCTCAGAATATATGAATAAATATGCGGCTAAAGCACTTCAAGCCCGCGCTTACTTATATAAGGGTGATTATGCTAACGCACGGGATGCAGCGTTGGAGGTTGTAAATAAAGGTGGATACACCCTGTTAACTGCTGCCGGTTTTGCTGCTTACTGGACGAATCCCGGACCTGTAACCAATAAACAGGAAACTATTTTTGAATTGGCACTTACCAATATAACTAACAATGGTACCGCTGGATTAGATTATATATATAATCCGGCTGGCTATGGCGATATATTGTCAACAGATCCGTTATATAATCTTTACTCAGCTACTGATGTTAGAAAAAGTCTGATCATTAATGGCAAGCGAAGTGGAGCGCAGGCTTACATAGTTAATAAATACAGCAATGTATCCAATCCTAACGACCGGGACGATCTGAAAATACTTCGCTATTCTGAGGTATTGCTTACTCTGGCCGAATCTTACGCCCGTTTAGGAGATATGGTGAATGCCTTAAAATATCTGAACCAATTAGTTGCACAACGCGATCCTTCATTGGTTTACGCATCAACCGGTGATCAGTTAATAAGTGATATTTTAACCGAGCGCCGTAAGGAACTTGCTTTTGAAGGTTTACGTTTCTTTGATCTTAAGCGTACCAATGTGACTATTAATCGCCCTGTTGAGGCTAATAGCGCTCCTTCAATTACTACCATTGCTACAGATAATTTCAGGAGGTTGTTACCTATTCCGCAAGCAGAAACCGATGTTAATAAGAGCATAACTCAAAACCCCAATTATTAATATTCGTGACATACACTTTATAAAAAAAGGCCTCTTGAAAAAGAGGCCTTTTTTTATAAAGTAATGTAGGCACTTCCTTCAATTATTGTTTTGGGGTTGATGTTATCAAAAGAGGGTACATGTCCCAGCTCTGTTGCTCCTGAGTAATTAAGGATAAATGTTTTCGAGTAAATATCCTTATCCCCATTAAATACAATACCCATTACTGGTATATCATATTGTTTAAGCATGCTAAGAGATAGCAGGGTATGATTAATGCTACCCAGATAATTTTGTGATACCAATATCACTTGCGCATTTAATTGTTTGATCAGGTCAATGATCAATTCATTGTCATTCAATGGTACCATTAGTCCTCCCGCACCTTCGATAACCAATTGATTATCTGTTTGTGGGGGAATGATACTTTGAATATCCATTACTATTTTGTCAATAGCAGCCGATTTGTGGGGGGAAAAGGGCTGTGTTAAACGATATGCCTCAGGGTAGAAACGGGTAGTTTTGTTTGATACGAGGCTCTGTACTTTTAAGGTGTCGCTGTTATCCAGGTCTCCGGATTGTATGGGTTTCCAATAGTCGGCTTTCAGTTTTTCTGTTACGATGGCCGAAATAATCGTTTTACCAACTCCGGTGCCTATGCCGGTAATGAATATAGGTTGTTTATCAGGCATTTATAAATTGGTTAATAATGGTGGCAAGTTTGTTTATATCACTGACGGTATTAAACGAGTGCAGGCATATTCGTATTCTTTCAGTTCCGGCTGCAACAGTTGGACTAAGTATAGCTCTAACATCAAACCCTTTATTTTGCAAAATGTTTGCCATTTCACGGGCTTTGTCGTTGCTCTTGAATACGATGCATTGAATTGAACTGTTGCTATTTAATAGTGGATACGCGCTTTCCGGGTTGATTTGTTCTTTAAACAGTTTGATGTTGTTTCTAAGATCAATTATTTCCTCTTTTACACTATTTAATAGCCTGTAAGCCATTTTTATGGAAGCCAGCTGATGAAAAGAAGCGGCGGTAGTATAAATAAATGGGCGGGCAAAATTGATCAGGTATTCTCTTAATATATCGCTGCCCAATACAATGGCTCCATGACCACCCAGCGCTTTACCAAATGTAACTAACGATGCGAATACCCTGTTTTGCAAACTAAATTCAGTTACCAGGCCCATAGGATGTAAACCTACAGCATGGGCCTCGTCAACAATTAAATGCGCGCCATATTTTTCGGTGATGTTTAATATATCCAATAATGGGGGAGTATCTCCATCCATGGAGTAAACACTTTCTATCACCACATAACAATTTCCTTTAGCCAGTTTTAGCTTTGCTTCCAGGCTTTCGGTATTGTTATGTTTAAAGCTATAGCGATTAGCGTAGCTTAACCTGGCACCATCAATGGCCGAGGCATGGATCAGTTCATCTAAAATAATGGTATCGCCCCGTTGTGCTAATGATGATAACAAACCCAGGTTGGCATCATACCCAGAATTGAAAAGAAGACCAGCCGGGTATTGGTGATGAGCAGCAATGGTTTTTTCCAGTTCTTCGGCATATTGTAAATTGCCAGATAACAACCGCGACCCAGTTGATCCATTTAAACTATGCGGATGATTTTGTACTTCCTCATCAACATGGTGTTTTAAGACTATCGATCGCGCAAAGCCGAGGTAATCATTCGAACAAAAATCAATAAGATCACTTTCTGGTTTTAACATCCGGTAAATGCCGGATGAACGTCGTTCTTCGAGTTTGCTTTCGATATATTTTTCGGCAGATGTCAAAATAGAAATGATTTGTGCAAAGGTAAAAAGTTACCGTTTACACACAGGGTGAAATCATTTATTTTTTAAGTTGATTAACTGTATTTTATCCATAACAAAAAAGGAACGGGTACCACCCATTCCCTTTTTTGCTTTTATAATTTTGTTTAAGCCGGAAGCGGGAGCTTGCAGGCTACCAGTCGCCAAGTAATTTGTGTGCGTTCCAGAAGTTCGTTAAACTTATCTCCGGCTTTGCCGCCCAGGTAGCCTGTTTTACCAAGACCGAAGGTGCCACCATCTCCTTCGCCTTTAGGGCCCGCCGGGGTGCCCTTGCCGGTATTTAATCCCAGGAAAGTGTGATACAGTAATGGAGAATCGGCAATGGTTTCAAACTCTACAATGTGGCTGTTGGTATCGCTAAAATAACTACTGGCATAATCAAAGTTAGTGGCAATACCTCCATAGCTTTCGCCGCCTAATAATACATCTCTTCTTTTCAGGTGTAAAAAATCACTTTGCGACATGCACCTATACCACTGTTTTGCCTCGTTGACATCTTTCCCGGTGGTTTGTTTAGGTGGTACGTTGCTTTTAAATTGAATGCTGTTGTTGTTATGGTGTACATATTCTAATCGGCCTCTTCTAATGAGGTAAATTTCATGTTCAAATTTATTAGCGCTTTTGGCTATCAGCTTATCAATAGCTTCTTTGGGGGTAAGCTTCATTTGATTTAAATTTTGGTTAATATTGAGTGCGTAAACACCGTTGTTTTTAAATAGATGGTAGGCAAAAATATATATTGTTAGTTAAATTGTAGCAATAGTTAATAAAAATAACTTAATAAATATTTTTATTCTTTCGTAAACAATATTTGCCTTTATTTGTGGTTTAGGAGTTAAGTGCCGAAAGCCGGTACTTTATTTAAAATAACCCCTAAGTTTAACTTTATGGCTTTCAAAGCAAGATTAAATTTTTCGGGCAGGGATTATGATGTACTCACCTGTTCTTACGCGCTTGACCGCGATGTTGATTCTAAAGGACGCCCTTCCTCGGGTGTTTACGGCGGAAAAATTGAAGTTGAGATAGAATCAACTGAAGACACCTCCATTATTGAAACAATGGTAAACAGCCAGTTTAAATCTTTTAAAGGTACCCTGCTGATCAAAAAATCAGAAGAAGATGCCAAAATGAAGGAACTTACTTTTGAAGACAGCTACATTATAGCCTACGATGAAGGAATAAATATAGTTGGAGAGGTGCCGATGAGTATGAGATTCGTAATTTCGGCCAGGACACTTAAAGTTGGCGACGCCGAGCACATCAATGACTGGCCGGGCAAAAACTAAAAATACCAAACAAATTATTTTTTGCTTACTATTAATTGTTAAAAGTTACAATATAACGAGGATATCTATCATTGGTAACAAACCAATAACCTTGAACTTTGTGGTATCTGAGTGCAAGTTAGCTATTGGTAACATCGTCTATGAAAACAACTGGCCTAAATAAGCCGCATGGTTTACGCATAAAAAACAAAGGCTACCTTGTAAAAAGACAGCCTTTGCTTTTTATAAGCGGAGCACTGTTAGTTCTGTGAGCCTCCTCCGCCGCCACCTTGTCTCATTCTGCTCATTCTTTCTTTCATCCAGGCATCATAAGCAGTGGTTTGTTCCGGAGTTAAAACTGCTTTGATCTTATCATTAGTTGCTTTCATCATCGGTGCCATAGCGCTTCTCATCGCATCTCTGTCGCCATTAGCAGCTGTTCTTACGCTATCCATTTTGGTAGCCTGTTCTTTATATATGGCGGTTACTTTAGTGGTCTGATCGTCAGAAAGCTTTAGCTGTGTTTGCAGATCTTTAGCCCTGTCTTCCGGACTTTTTCTCATACCGCCACCTTGTGCACGGCTTACCGCTGAAATCCCGATCAGGAAACAGCACATTAACAACAATTTTTTCATAGCTTTTTAATTTATTACGTTTTATAATCTTAGGATAAAGATATATCGTAAAGGTTTAAATAAGCCGATGTAACTTAATTGTTGCTTTGTTGTAAATTGGATATGGAGCGCTGCATTTGAGCCATCATACTGGTGAGGCTTTCCATGGTAGGCTCGGGGGTGGGTTGTGGCAGCTGTGTGGAGATATAGCCTTTTGCTTTCCATATTTCCAGTACATCCTCGCCATTTATTTCGTAAGGCTCGTAAACGGGATTATCAGATATCAGTTTGAGCTTTTTGTTTTCTTTAAATTTATTGCCAACGCGTTTATATACTACGCCATCGTTTTTGGATATCACAACATAAGTTTCGCCGCTTTTAATATCAGCCCAGTTTTCCAGGTATTCGCCTATAATAATATCGCCCGACAATATAGGCAGCATCGAGTCGCCTTTTATTTCAAAAGCACGATAGGTGCCTTGCTTAAACATGGGTAGATAAAATTTAGGCAACTGGGATACATATTCCGGATCGGCATAGCCATTCAGATAGCCCGCGCTTGCTTTAAGCGGTACCATTTCAATATTTTCGTTATCCTCTTTATCAACAGAGATACTTAGTATGCGCAGGTTGGCAGGATTGCCTTTGGGCTTGGGAGCCCACTTTTCATCGATGCTCTCATTGATGAAATCATCAATAGTAATGTCAAAAAATATTGCTAAAGTTTTTAGTAGTTCGTATTTCGGTTCGGCTCTTTCTTCTTCATATGCGCCTACTAATGAACGTTTTATACCTAACTGGTCGGCAAATTGTTGCTGGGTTAAACCCTTCTTTTTGCGGAGAAACTTAATATTTTGTGAAATTATTGACATAAAATTTGCATTTGCTAAAATTATTAGTAATTTTATGCTCATAAAGTTAGTAATAAATATTGGTTCACCAAAATTTTTATCATAAAATGAAACGTTTTGTATATATCATCACCGACAGAAACAGGAAAAATCTTCACGTGGGTTTATGCTCAGATCTTGTAAAAACACTGCAATTTTATAGCGATATGCCCACTTTGTTTTTCGACAGCGCGCAGCAGCTTAACCGTTTGGTTTATTTTGAAGAGATTAACACCGAAGAGCAGGCTATGGAACGTTTTAAAGTAGTAAGCACCTACACACGCCCGCAAAAAGAAAAAATGATCAGACCTGTTAATCCTGACTGGGTAGATCTGACCATTGGTTTAAAATATGAAAGTGGTTTACGGGTACGCCCGCAATTGCGCCCATCTGTAAATGCTAATCGCCGGGCGGTTACTTTTTAATAAATTTTAAAGCGCCTGAGTTCATACAATATCTTTTGCCTCCGCGGTTGGCGGGGCCATCATCAAAAACATGACCCAGGTGTAAACCGGTACTTTTTTCAATGACCTCATCGCGGCTCATGCCATAGCTGTCATCATGCACAATGGTCACTTTTTTGGAGTCGACGGGTTTAACAAAGCTTGGCCAGCCTGTACCGCTGTCAAATTTATCGTCGGAGCTAAATAATACTTCGCCGGTAGCGGCACTTACATAAACACCCTTTTGGTGGTTGTTCCAGTAGTCGTTTTTATAAGGCGGTTCTGTTCCACTCTCAACCATAATATGGTATTGGTTGGGCGTTAATGTTTTTTTCCACTCTTCTGCCGGTTTGCTCAGCTTTCTTTTGGCATCCTGCCCACTGCTGTTCTGGCAGCCGAATGCGGTTACAACAAATAATATCGCTATTACTAAAATCGATCTTTTCATTTTGAGGTATTTAGTCAATATAAATAACACGATGAGTTATTAAGCCCACCTGTGCTTTTGTATGCTTAGTCGCCAATAGCAACTAAACCTTACAATTTATTATATCTTAAATACGTAGTGTTGTTTTAGACAGATTGTCACCTACTTGTATTATTATACAGCCTTTGCTTTGGGCAGCAATACTTTGCTGATGATATGCACTACACCGTTGCTTTGTGCAATATCAGACCGGCTAATGATACATTGGCCACCTGTTTCATCCTCCAATATAATATTGTTATCACCGTCAGTTTTAGCAATGAGTTTACCTCCGCTAATGGTAGTTAAAGTGGTTGAGCCTTTATGTTTATTGATCCGCTTGTGTAACTCTTTGGTACTAAATTTCCCTGCGATAGCGTGATATGCCAATATATGGGTTAATTCCCAAACATGTGCGGGTTTAAAAAGTGTATCGAGCTTACCGGGAGGTAAACTTTCAAATGCTTCGTTAGCAGGTACAAATATGGTAATGGGGCCTTTGCTTTCATAGGTTTCGGCTAAATTAGCCGAATTAACAAATTTATAAAATATGGACAGATCCTTATCGGCGGCTATATTTTGTATAATATCATTGGCTGGTAGCATGCTGTCGCCAGCAGTACTTTTCATCGAACCTAGTGCCGGCACATTGCCAACGGGGTCGGTATCAGCTGCCTGGGCAAGTACGGCGAAGCTACACATCATCAGAGCCAAACTCAACAACAGTATTTTTTTCATTTCAGGCTGCAAATATAAACAGATATTATTTCATAACTATTTTGAACCGTTTAGGTTTTAAATAAAAAAAGCGGCTTTGGGGCCGCTTTTGCTTTTATTACTTTTATATGATCATTATCTTACCAGCCAGGCGTAAATCCTAAACCAAATAATGGTTTTTTAACATCGGTACGGTTAAACGGAACGGCCAGGTAAGGCTCCAATACAAAGGCTCCAAATATGTTGATCCTTAATGATATACCTGCGCTTAGTGCCGGAACCCTGCCGTATACCGGCTGGGTAACCGGTTGTCCGTTTACTATGGAAGGTGTACCATCGTCATTAAGCACAGGTTTTTCACCAATTACAGGTGGGTTTTTCTGGAAATAAATATGATCGCCGGCGTTCCATGCTAAACCAGCATCGAAAAATAAGTTAAGATCGGTAAACAGGAACTTTGATTTGATCTGGGCCAACTTCTCCGGACCGGTAAAAGGCAAACGTACCTCGAAGTTAAATACTGCGATGCGGCTGCCCGATAACTGATCAATACTGAAGCCATTGGTGCCCGCTTTGCCATTATTGTAAAAAGTTTGTCCTTCGTAACCACGTATGTAAAACGGGTAACCCACGTACAAAGGATACAGTCCGGTGGCATCGCCACCAAAACGTCCGTAACCGTAAAAGCGGGCTGCAAAGGTAACAGGTTCAACCCGTACATATTTTCGAAGATCGATAGTTGGTGCAAAGAAATGGTAGGTGCCAAAATTGTATTCGGCTTCCAGGCGGTACCTGAATCCATTGAGTGGCGAGGTAACACCAAAGAACGAATTGTCGCCAACTAAAGCTGTTGATACGTTGAAAAGCGAGTATGATTTTAAGCTGGTACCAATGAGCTTGCTTTCATCATCGTTAGCTATCTTTTTCTTGTCAGATGTTAAGTAGTTCTGGGTGATGGTTTTGCTTTTATCAGCATTTACAGTAGTATCCAATGCATAGTAATCGGCGTAGCGATCAACCCGGTAGGAGTTATACGAGGCGCCGGCTCCAACCTCAAAACGCGTAGTTTTGGAAATAGGGTAGGAGGTAAATACCCTGGCAGCATCTTCAAAATTGCGTATGATATCGATATTATTTGAGAGAACAGTCTCATTTTTGCCACTCACAGTTTTTGTTGGGAAAGTTTGTGATTGTACACCAAACTGGTAAGGGATATGCGATATACCGAAGCCGAGGTTCCACCGGCCGGTTTGGTTTACATAAGTTATCGCCGCCCCGGAGTCATATATTTGCCCGTTAACTGAGGCTGCCGCGAATATCTGGTTGCGCCCCAGTATATCACTGAACACGCCTTGTATACCGCTTGACAAACTTGTGCCATAAAAACTACTTACGCCGATTCCGATACCACTACCAGCCAGATAGTCTAGCTTAAATTTAGGTTTATAGCCAATGTTGATAACCGAATCTGCCGGTATTTTTTTATAAGCCAGATAATTATTCAAATTGGAGTTGATCAGATCTACGCCAACAGCACGGGCCGGTGGCAGTATACCTGCGCTAAAGTTTACATCGGTAGCCTGCAAAGTAACCGGTTTAAAATCTGATGCCTTTGCGTTATAAATGGAATACTTTTGGGCGCGATAGTAGGAGTAAATCACATCATCATGAGTAGAGATACTCAAAGCCGGTGAATATTCTGTAATGCCACATATACCTGTAAACAGATCGGTCATTTGCTCAATTTTGCCACTGCCAGGAGTGTAGCGATACATGTTGCGGAAACCATCGCGGTTTGATAAAAAGTAGATTTGTGAACCATCGGCAGAGTATTGCGGGTTGAGGTTGTTCGCACCGTTAAATATTTTGATGTCGGTTGTTTTGCCCGTGGCCAGATCAAGCTCGGCCAGGTTAAAGGGAATATCCTGTTCTAACGACTGATCATAAGTGGTTCTGTCGCTCGAGAAGATGATCTTTTTACCATCCCTGGAATAACTTGGCTGGTAATCAGAATATTTATCGTTAGTCAACTGAGTGACTTTTTGGGTATCGAAGTTATACGAATACAAGTCGCCCTGGCCTTCTGATAAGCCCTGGAAAACAATATCCTTACCGGTGGGCGACCAGGATAGGTTACTAAACTGCTCGGCTTTCCCCATCGAAACGTCATTCAGTGTGTTACCGCTGGCTACATCCACCACAATCATCCGGTTTCGACCCTTGCTGAAAACGCTGAAGGCAAAGCGCTTACCATCCGGCGACCACGCGCCCGCTGATTCTATAAAGTTAAACTCATCAATATGAGTGTTGGATACCTTGCTCGTAAGCTTTCGTAAGATGCGCCCCGTATGGGCATCGGCAAGATAAAGGTCAATAGAGAATAAACTTTTCGCAGACAGAAAAGCCACATAATTGCCATCGGGACTTACCGCTGGCGCCACTACCAGATCACCCCCAGTTTTGCTGTCGATTAGTTTCATACCAACTGGTTTTTGAACTGTATCTTTTAAAAAAGGTTTATAGGTATTCTCGATGGAGGTCTTCCACAAACGGGATAAGGTCTTGTCATCATACCCAAAGCTACGCCTGATGCCATAATTAAGACCGTAGCGCGCTGTATTTTTGAAGAAGGGCACAATTACCGTATCGCCATAGGTGGAGCCCAGGAACGACCAGAAAGCCTCACCATATCGGTAAGGGAAATACTTATTGCTTTCTGTAAGATCACGTACCGAGGGGATATCATGGTTCAGATAGGCATCGCGCATCCACATTGCTGTGTATGTATCTTTTTTACCTAAGGACAAGTATTCGGCCATACCCTCAATCATCCACAGTGGGATGTTGTTGATCTCCTCAAAACTATCGCCTTCACCAGCCTGCAGCGCCCGGTACTGAAATGCGTGTACCAATTCGTGCCCGATAACATGGCGGGTGGTTTGGTTGGTTTCCATCACCGGCATCACCACCCGGTTCTTCAGGCCTTCGGTAACACCGCCGGTACCCACACCAATTTCGCCATCAATGGCTGTAGTTTGCTGAAAATCGGGATGATTGGCATATAGGATGATGGGGTTCGCGGTTTTAAATGTGTCTTTAAAAACTTGTTGATGTAAAGTATACCACAATTCGCTTTCCTGTGCGAAGCGTTTTACCATACTATCATTTTTTAAGTAATAGTAAATTTCAAAATGCGGGGTTTTGTAAACTTTAAACTTGAGGTTTTTATAACGCACCTTATTTTGCCCAAAATACTGGGCATGGGCACCAGTACTTATCAATAAAGAACCTATAATACAAAGGAGTACAAAAGTGAACTTTTTGGCCTTATTTGATAAGGGGTAGTGTTTATTCATAACTTAACTAATAGATGACATGGCTAATTTAATGAAAAGCATCAAGACTCAAGATATCAGAATAAAGAGTCAAGATGAGTGCAAAACAGTTCATTACAAAATTACTTGTTTAAGTGCAACACCAACCTTTTATTCCTGACTCTTGATTCTAATATCTTGACTCCCTATTTATTACCCGGTGGCGTATTTTCTGGATTTTCAGGTGTAGTAGTTGGTGTTGCCGGTACAGGTAATACGTGCGTTGTATCAATAGGGTTGCTTGTACTGTCAACCGCTGCCGTATCGGCCACTATTCTTGGTGATGGACAATTGTACTCCTTGGTGATTTTTACCCATGGTTTCGGGAATGATCCATAGGTGTAGCCTGATTTTGGATCGGCATAAACTTTTTCCATAAAACGGCCAAATATAGGGAGCGCGGTATGTGATCCTTCACCAGTCTCGGAAGTAGTGAAGTGCACGCTGCGATCATCGGCGCCAACCCATATACCGGTTACCAGGTCTTTGGTGATGCCCATGTACCAGCCATCAACATAGTCAGATGATGTACCGGTTTTACCGCCTATTTGGTTATCCTTTTTCCACAAGCCAGGGTATTCCCACAAAGCTTGTGAAGTACCTCCTGGTTCTTCCATACCACCGCGGAACATATATAACATGAGCCAGGCCGTTTCCTCGCTGATCACACGTTCTGTTTTTAAGGTGAATTCTTTCAATACGCTTCCGTCCTGATCCTCAATTCGGGTTACCAGAATTGGGTCCAGTTTTTCGCCTTTGTTCAGGAAGGTGCTGTAAGCCCTCACCATTTCAAAAACCGAAACATCGTTTGAACCTAATGATACCGATGGTACAGCCTTAAGTGGACTTTCGATACCGCATTTATGAGCGTATTCAACAATTTTATCCCAGCCCACTTTTTCTGTCAGCTGTGCAGTGATGGAGTTTACCGATTTACCCATGGCCCAGCGTAACGACATTTCGCGGTACGAGAACTTGAAGTCGGCATTGTTAGGCTGCCAAACTTCGTCCTTGCCATTGTCTTTATATTTAATGGTTACGGGTTTGTCTGTGAATTTATCGCAGGGTGTAAAGCCATTGTCCAGCGCGGTTAAATAAGCGAAAGGCTTAAAGGTTGAACCCGCCTGGCGGCGTGCCTGGTTTACGTGATCGTAATTAAAAAAGCGATGATCGATACCGCCTATCCATACCTTTATTTTACCTGTTGATGGCTCCAGCGTCATCATACCGGTATTGAGGATCTTCGCGTAATATTTAATCGAGTCGATGGTTGAGAAGGTAGTATCCTTTTCGCCATTCCAGGTAAAAACGGTCATCCGTTTTTTCTGTTTAAAATACTGCTGAATTTGAACAGTGTCGCCCTTGTATTTCTTCTCCAGTAAACTGAATATAGGCAAGCGCTGTTCGTTTTTCAGGATAAAATCTTTGATCTCTACGCCCTTAGAGTCGCGCCATGGGTTTTTATTACCCCACAGGTTGTTGAAGCGCTTTTGAAGCATCTTCATTTTTTCGGCAACAGCTTCTTCCGCATACCGTTGCAAACGCGAGTCGATGGTTGTGTAAATCTTTAAGCCATCCTCATACAGGTTATAGCCATTATCCTTACACCATTTATCCAGCCATTTTTCTACCGCGCGGCGCAAGTAGGAGTCCCCATGTGAATCTTCTTCCACATAGCTCAAATCAAGTTTTATAGGCGCTTTGAAACTGGTATCGTAACCAGTTTTGGTCAGATAGCCATATTTCTGCATTTGGCTTAAAACCGTATTACGGCGCTCCAGGGCACGGTCAGGGTTTTTAATAGGATTGTAACTCGAGGTTGCTTTAAGCATCCCAATAAGCAGGGCGGCTTCTGCAGGCGTAACCTTATCCGGTGTTTTATTAAAATATTTTAACGAAGCAGTTTTAATGCCGAAAGAGTTATTGCCAAAAGGTACCGTATTTAAGTACAGCGTAAGTATTTGCTCCTTATTATAAACATGCTCAATTTTAAAGGCGGTGAGCCATTCCTTACACTTATAAACAATGGTACGGATAAAAGGAACGTGTTTAATAAATCCCTGCGATTTGCGTTTCCGGGTCTCGAACAGGTTTTTGGCCAGCTGCTGTGTAATGGTACTGCCGCCGCGGCGTTCGCCTTTAGCGGTAGATAGCATACTGGTAAAAAACGAATAGAAATCGACACCGTTATGCTTGTAAAAGCGTACGTCCTCAGTAGCTATTAAGGCGTTGATGAGGTTGGGAGAGATGTTTTTGAGCTCCACAGGTGAGCGGTTCTCTTTATAGTATTGGCCAATCAGCTTACCATCAGCTGTATACACTTCAGAGCCAACAGACATTACAGGGTTTTTAATATCCTGCATATCAGGTGAGTAGCCTGAAAGCCAGAGGAAATTGAGTTCGATACAACAAAAAAAGATGATGACGAAGTAAATAAATATGGCGAAATATCTAAGAAATCGGTTTCGTATACGTCGGAACATTGGGTAAAGATGTAAAATAATGACACTAAATCATAGTATCAAACAAATATTAATATATACAGTTTACATAAAAGTTACAGTACACCCATCACCAACCTGTTTGTAAGCATAAGGCATTAAATTTTCAGTACCTTAAAACCGTATTCATATAGGCTCGGTCAAATTTAAATTGACCTTTATGGGTATGGATATTTATAAATTTAAATAAACAGTATCGTTAACAACGCAATTTTAACATCTAAATTTTAAGTTGACAAAACTGTAAAGCAATTTTTTTAATATGAGTAACATAATTAACAAATTTAAGATCGACAACGGTAAGGGCTTTTCGCTTAAAGATCATGATTCCGCCTATGCCGATGGTTTTGAAAAAGACGATGCCAAAGATGTGCTCACCGCGCTGATAGCAGAAACCTCCGACCTGCAAACCGAGCTTTACGCGGCCAATAAATATGCGCTGCTGATTATTTTTCAGGCAATGGACGCAGCCGGTAAGGATAGCGCCATAGCACATACCTTATCGGGACTAAACCCCCAGGGTTGCCAGGTATATAGTTTTAAACAACCCAGTACCGAAGATTATCAGCACGATTTTTTATGGCGCCATTATAAAACCCTGCCCGAACGTGGACGTATCGGTATCCATAACCGGTCGCACTATGAAAATGTGCTCATCACCAAAGTACACCCAGAGCTGATATTAAAAGAAAAATTGCCCGACATCAACAATGTAAAAGATATCGATTCCAAATTTTGGAACAAACGTTATCAAAGTATTCGGGCTTTTGAAGAGCATCTTACCATTAATGGAACGGTAATCATTAAGTTTTTTCTGAATGTATCAAAGGACGAACAAAAAGCACGTTTTTTACAACGGATAGACGACCCAAAAAAGAATTGGAAATTTTCTGCATCGGATATCGAAGAGCGTAAGCGCTGGGACGATTATATGACTGCTTACCAAAAGGCCATCCAGGAAACCGCTACTAAAGATTGCCCCTGGTATGTGATCCCGGCTGATAAAAAATGGTTTACCCGTATAGCCATCTCCAACGTTATCCTGCAAACCTTAAAAGACCTGAAACTAAAATATCCGGTACTTCCCAAAGAGGAAAAGGACAGGTTGGATGAATGTAAAAAGATGCTGGTGAAGGAGTGAAGAAGAGTAAAAAAGGGTGTCATGCTTCGACGGGCTCAGCATGACACCCCCCTGTTCTTCAGAAATATTTTATATACTCGAGAACATCGATTGTGCTCTTTCACCGATAAGTGGAATAGGTTTACTTTCGCCGTTAATAGCACCAATAAAGCCTATTACCCATAAAACAAATAATCCAACGCGCACTATCCAGAAAATGGTTATACCAATGGTATATCCTCCCGAGAAAAATATAGCTGCGAAAATGGCTCCGGCAGCGTAATAAATGATCATGGAAGCAATATGAAATAATAGGGTTTGTCTTAACTGATAGCTTGCCTGCGCGGTTTTATTATCCTTATACATAGCGAAATAAGCGATTAGCCAACCGATGATAAAAAAGTAACTTACAATTCCTGCTGTTTTGCCGTCGTCTTTTGATGGGATGTCGTTCATGGGGTTAGGTGATTAATGATTTAGATTTATTATCAATTATTAATTAAAGCTAACTATATTTTGTCACCAAATGTTTTATTTTTTTGTAAATCATGGTTTTCGGGGATGCCATGGAGCTTCTGTGGCTCTGAGAGGTGTCGTAAATAGTATATCCGTTGTTTGTATACTCACAAATAACCTGGTGGGTGACCGTCTGTGAGGACACAGACGATGGGGAGAAAAAACTAATGTCATTTCGAACGAGGTACGAGGAGAAATCTTATACATGGGATATGCCTCGTATAAGATTTCTCCTTCCAGTCGAAACAGTGTTATGTTGTAGGAAATAAAAAAACATCTGTTACTTCCCTTAATTTCCCTTCACAAAACTGGCCTCATCAACAAAGCTGCTTTTACCATTGACGATAGCCACAGCCTTAACGGTTGTACTGGCAGAAATGATTATCGGGGCGCTGTATAATATTGAACCGGCTGTAGGTGCCGATCCATCAAGCGTGTAATATATTTTAGCATCGGTATCAGCACTTTTAATCTGGATGCTGAAAGGTTGTTTAAATGTTTTGGATGGCGCAATGATGTACGGATTGGTCACGATGGGGTTATCGGTGATGGTGGATACCGGTTTCTCCAGGTCCTGCAGAAATAGTTTGTTGGATAACCGGCCGGTAAATACTTCAAACTCGCCGCCATCGGCCATGTCGCTGTAATTTAAGTACAATTTATTATATGATTTTTTGGCAAGGTTCATCCCCTGCAAATAGGTATTGGCCCTGCTGATACCTGCGCCCGGGTTGGTAATAACGAATTTTTTGCCATTCTCGAGGTAAACCGTAGCCTTATCAAACTGGGGGATACCCACCATAAACTGGTTTTGCCCTGGCGCGATGTTATAAATACCCAAGGAGCTCATCACATACCAGGCCGACATCTGCCCGCAATCTTCATTACCCGCCAGGCCATCCGGTTTTTCGCTGTATTCCTCACGCAGGATGCGGTCGATGTAGAACTGGGTTTTATCGGGCGAATCGGTAAAGTTATACAGGTAGGCCATGTGATGACTTGGCTCGTTTCCGTGTGCATATTGGCCAATCAAACCTGCCACATCGGGGGGAGCATTCCCGCTTAATTTCGATTCGGTAGTGAACAACTCATCCAGTTTAGCTTCAAAAGCTTGTTTGCCGCCCATACGGGTTATCAGGCCATCCACATCTTGCGGTACCAGGAACGAATACTGCCAGGAATTACCTTCGGTATAATTACGGTTGATATCGGTAGGGTTAAAAGGAGCGAACCAGCCACCGTTAATACGGGCCTGCATAAACCCGTTCTGATTGTTATATACGTTTTTCCAGTATTGGGCGCGTTGTATGTATTCGGTATAGTCCTGGGTTTTATCCAGCATTTTGGCCATTTGGGCAATGCACCAATCGTCATAAGCATACTCCAGGGTTTTTGAAACAGATGCCGGTTGGCTATCGGCCTGTACAGCGCCATTTTTACGGTAATTATCCAAGCCAAACTGGTCGCGGTTTACGGCGGCTTTCATCGCTGTAAAAGCTTCGGCAGCATCAAAATCACGGATACCTTTGGCATAAGAGTCAACAATAACCGGGATGGAGTGGTTGCCGATCATACAATAGGTTTCGGTACTCGCCAACGGCCATATAGGCAGTAAACCGCCCTGTTCATACATAGCCAGGAAAGTTTTGATAAAATCACTTGTTCGTTTCCGGTCAATCAGCGTGAGCAAAGGGTTTTCGGCACGGAAGGTATCCCATAAGGAGAATACGGTGTAGTAGTTAAAACCCTGAGCGGTATGTACCTTTTGATCGAGCCCGAGATATTGCCCGTCTACATCATTATAAATGTTTGGCGCGAGCATGGCATGATACAGGGCCGTATAAAATATGGTTTGTTTAATGTGGGAATAATCGGGCACTACAGGTCGTTTCTCTTTGGGAACGCGACCATTGGCACCCCCGCTTGCTTTGAGTTCTGTTTGGGCAGCTTGTGTAGCCTGGGCAACGGTAGGGGCGCCGCCCTCTACCTGTATCTTATTCAGTTCGGCATTCCAGGTAGCTCTGGCCGCTTTTTGTGTCTTTTTAAAGTCGAAATCGGGCACTTCGGCATCCAGGTTCTTTAAGGCTCCTTCGGCACTTACCGCGGATATGCCTACTTTGGAGATCACCTCACCTGGATTATCGAATTGCAGGTACATTTTGATGTTTTTGCCTTCTGCCTTTTTCTGACCCTTCTGTAGTTGATCATCACTTGCTATACCATAAGTTTTAAATGGTTTGGAAAACTTGGCATAGAAATAAACCCGCTGACCTTTTGCCCATGACCTGGATTCGCGAAAACCACGGACTTCATGATCATTCACCACCTCTATCCAGGAATCAATTACCATATCGCGGTGCTGCAGATCAATGATGATATTGGCTTTTGGGGTACTGGGGTAATTATACCGGTGAACACCCACCCGGGTAGTTGCGGTAAGTTCTACACCTATATTATATTTATCCAGTAGTGTTTTATAGTAACCGGGTGAGGCCAGTTCGTTCTTCTTTTTAAAGCCGGATCGGTAATCCGTGTTTTTAAACTGCGGATCGCCGGTGGTGGGCATAAATAATACGTCACAATAGTCGGCAATACCTGTACCGCTTAAATGGGTATGTGAAAAGCCATATACTACCGTATCGGTAAAATGGTAACCCGAACAGCCATCCCAGCCGGTTAGGCGCGTATCCGGACTCAGCTGTACCATACCAAAAGGCAGTACAGCACCCGGGTAAGTATGCCCATGCCCGCCGGTGCCGATAAAAGGATCGACCAGTTGCGCGTAATCTTTCTCTTTTTTCTTTTCGACCTTTTGGGCCAAAGCAACGGATGCTGTAGCGAATAATAAAGTAAATGCTAAAACATTCCGGAGCACAAATTTTATAGCAGACATATAGGTAAACGCTGTTTATTATATCACGCAAATTAAAACTTAAATGTTACAATTAAAAAAGGCAGGTGAGGAGAGTAAGGATTTTTAGAATAAGGAGCAAAATGCCAGACTGCTTAGTCAAATCCTGAAAATTCTTAAATCCTGAAAACGGCGTAGCCCTCAACAGAGTTAATTCTGATTCAGACTGCTTTTTCGTATATTTGTATATACCAAGAGCCCTGGTTTTCATGAATATTGAAAGCCGGGGCTCTTTAGTTAAGGTTCGCAAGGGACAAAAAACCGACCGTTTGGTGTGTAGTTATTTGATAGTCAATTATTTAATACTTTTTAAGCCTTTTAAAACATCTCTAAAATTTGTTAAAAAGTGTTAAAATGGCGGTAAAATTTAGTTAAACAGGGTAAAAATCAATCGTTTTTACCCTGTTTTTGACTAAAAAAGTGTTAAAATAGAAGGTTTAAAAAGTTTTTAAGCGTTACGTACTACTCCCATTTTTTTCAAAAGCTTACGGTTTTCGCGACGATGAATGAGGCGGTAAACGATGGCATAAATGATCGGCAATATCAATAATGTTAATATCGTCGATGTCACCAGGCCACCAATCACTACAATAGCCAGTGGTTTCTGGGTTTCGGAACCAATACCGGTTGATACAGCTGCTGGTAACAAGCCGATTGCCGCCATGAGGGCGGTCATCACTACCGGGCGAACTCTTGAAATTACACCTTCCAGTATAGCTTCGTTAAGGTGCATCCGCGCTTCGAGATTCTTCCGGAAAACGGATACCAATATCACCCCATTCTGGATACAAACGCCAAACAGGGCGATAAAACCGATACCTGCCGATATACTAAAGTTGGTGTTTGTAATATGCAATGCCAGGATACCGCCAATAAGCGCGAATGGTACGTTCATGATAACCAGTATCGCATCTTTAGCGTTGCCAAAGGTGATAAACAGTATCAGGAATATAACCAGCAGGCATACAGGTACTACGTGAGCCAAAGTATTTGAGGCACGAATCTGGTTTTCAAACTCACCGTTCCAGGTAAAGGAATAGCCCTGGTCAAGCTTAACAGCGGCATTTACTTTCTGCTGCGCTTCGGCAATGGTGCTGCCTAAATCGCGGCCACGCACCGAGAATTTAACCGCTATATAACGCATATTATTGTCGCGGTAAATAAAGGCAGGCCCGGTTTGGGTGGTGATGTTTGAGATTTCTTTGATAGCAATTTTGGAACCGTTCAAAGTAGGTACCATTAGATTTTCGATCTTATCCTGTGTATTCCTGAATGCTTTTTGATACCGTATCCGGATGTCAAATTTGCGTTCACCTTCGTAAAGAGTAGTAGCTGCTTTACCACCAATAGCCATTTCAATAACGGCATTAGCGTCGGCAGTAGATACGCCGTAAAGCGCCATTTTTCGCTGGTCAAGCTCTATTCTGAACTCCGGTTGGCCCAGGTTGCGCAGTACGCCAAGGTCTTCAACGCCTTGAACATGCTTGAGAATATCCATTACAGAATCGGCCTTATGGTCGAGCACGGTAAAATCAGGGCCGAATATTTTTACGGCCATAGAAGCAGGTACACCGGCAACGGCCTCGGCAACGTTATCAATAATAGGCTGCGAATAGTTGAAGATAATACCCGGAAACTGACTGAGCTTTTTATCAATATTGGCAATCAATTCCTCCTGGGTCAGACCGCTTTCCCATTGGTCTTTGGGTTTCAGATCCACCTGGATCTGTACGTTAAAGAAACCTTTAGGGTCGGTACCATCATTGGTACGGCCAACCTGCGAAAGTGTCTGTTTTACCTCAGGGAAGGTTGAGAGCACATCGCGCATTTTGTTGGTAACGTTTACAGAGCTTTCCAATGATGTACTCATAGGTAATTGTGCTGTTACCCACAAAGCGCCCTCGTTAAGCTGCGGTAAAAACTCAGTGCCTAAAAATTTGGCCGAAAAGAAAGTTACAGCCATGAACGATACAGCTACAATTAAGCTTAGCTTTTGATTGCGGTAGGTATAATTAAACATCCGGCGGATGCCCTTCTCAAAGAATATAACAATAGGGTTATGTTTTTCCCTAACGTTTTTGCTCAGCAATATGCTTGATAGGGCGGGTACCAGTGTAAGGGTGAATATTAACGCGCCCAACAAGGCGAAACCCAGGGTGTAAGCCAATGGCGAGAACATTTTACCTTCCACCTTTTGAAAGGCGAAAATCGGTACTAAACAGGTAAGGATAATGAGTTTGGAAAAGAATATAGCTTTACCCATTTCTGCACCCACATTTTTGAATAGTCCCAGCTTGGCAAGGCCGTTGAATTTTTGCATCCCTACTTCTTTGGCCCGATGGTCAAGGGCCACAAATATCCCTTCCACCATCACCACGGCGCCATCGATGATAATACCAAAATCAACAGCACCCATCGAGAGCAAATTGGCGCTCATACCTTTTAAGCGTAAACACATAAAGGCAAACAATAGGGCGAGCGGTATAATGATGGCTACAATAAGGGTTGTACGCCAGTCGGCCATGAACAGGAATACAATAACGGTAACCAGGATAATGCCTTCGCACAGGTTATGGATAACAGTTTCGGTACAAAAGTCCATCAGGTTGGTACGATCGTAAAAAGTATCGATCTTAACATCTTTTGGTAGCACGTTATTGTTGAGGTCGGCAACCTTATCCCGTATCCGTTTTAAAACTTCGGCTGGATTTTCGCCTTTACGCATTACTACGATACCTTCAATAACGTCGTTATGCTTGTCGCGGCCAACCTGCCCTAAACGTGGCAGACCGCTTTCTTTAATTTCGGCAACGTCTTTGGCCAGTATAGGTACATTGTTTACATTTTTAATGATGATGTTCTGGATCTCATCAATATTATTGATCAAACCAATACCGCGTACAATGTAGGCCTGGTCGTTCTTTTCAATAATATCGCCACCTACGTTGATGTTGCTGCGGTTGATAGCATTGTAAACGTCAAGTGAGGTAAGACTGTATTTCTGAAGTAATGCAGGGTTAACGCTTACTTCGTAGGTTTTTTCTTCACCACCAAAGCTGTTTACGTCGGCAACACCTGGTACCGATTTAAACTGACGATCCAGAATCCAATCCTGAATGGCGGTGAGGTCATGGATGGTTTTGGTACGGCTTTTAAGAGTATAACGGTATATCTCGCCGGTAGGGCCATAAGGTGGTTCTACTTCTGGTTTTACACCATCTGGCAGGTCGGCATTACCCAGGCGACTTAAAACCTGTTGCCGGGCAAATGCATCGTCCACGTCATCATCAAAAATGATGCGGACATAGGATAAACCAAAGGAAGAAGTGGTACGCAGGTTAGCCTTTTTTTGTACGGAGTTTAAAACGGTCTCCATAGGTATGGTGATCATTTTTTCGACCTCTTCGGCACTGCGGCCCGGCCATTGCGCTATAATGATGATCTGTGTATTGGTAACATCCGGAAACGTTTCAATAGGCGTATTGAGGTAACTCCATATACCCAGCACAACCAATACCAGCGTCATGAAAAACACGAAGTAGCGGTGCCTTAATGAAAAGTAGATTATATTTTTAATGAATTTATTCATTGTAATTTAGTATTGAGTTTTGAGTGGTCAGTTTTGTAATTTTAGGAGGGTAGGGAGCGGGGTAAATACTCACCACTGGCTACTTACCACTCACCACTATTTATCACCCATTAACGCATCATAAAATAAGAGTTGATTTTTAGAGATGATCTTATCACCGGCATTTAAGCCCGAGGAGATATAGCTTACATCATCAACCGTTTTAATTACACTTACTTCGCGTACTTTTAAATCGCTTTTGCTATTGTATACCACTACGTAATATTTGCTGTTATCAAAAATAACCGCCTTTGCAGGTACTGCTACCGATTGAGCCTTATCGTTATTAGATATCACCACATTGGTAAACATTTCCGGCTTCAGCAACATATCCGTGTTAGGTAAAACGATCTTTATTTTCATTACCTTATTGTCTGGATCGAGAACCGAGCTGATCGCATTAACCTTACCAATGAATACTTTACCCGGATAAGCTACTGTAGTGACTTTTGCAGTATAGCCTACCTTTACTTTGCTAATATCTGATTCGAACACATTGGCCCATATCCACACATCCTTCATATTGGAAATAGTGAACATGTTACCGCTATTATCGGGGCGGATAAAACTCCCGGCGGTGATACTTTTTTCAACGATAAAACCACTCTCAGGGGCTTTGATGACCAGTGAACCACTTGCAGAGGTATTACCGCCGCCATTGATGGCAATTTGCTGTTGAATTTTTGTGCTGGCTGCTGCCGCTTTATTGTAGTTTTCTTTGGCTTCTGTATAGTCGCGCTCGCTTGATATACCGTTTTTGTACAGGTATTCTGCCTGCTCCAACTGGCGTTTGGCAATGGCTAAGTCTGATCGGGTTGCTGTCAGATCGGTATAATTACCGGCAATATCCGCGCTCCGCATTACGGCTAGCGTTTGACCTTTGGTAACTTTATCACCCAGGGAAACTTTCACCTCCTGTATTTGTCCACCCGCGAAAGGGAATACTTTGATCACATTGTTATCATCATAAGACACCTCACCCGAAAGGCTGAGTTCATCTTTCATGGCAGTGGTTTTGGCCGTATCAATAGTGATCATTCGCGCCATAGAGTCGCTAACGGTAACAGGCAGGTTTTCTGCTACAGGTTGGGGCTTGCCTTTGCAGGCGGCAAGTAATAGTAAAGCGGAGATGCCGGATAACAGCGTTTCTCTTTTCATCATTATTTTATATTTATAAAAATTATCAGGATTTAATTACAGGAATACCAATAGCAAAATTAAGATCGGCAATAGACTTTTGCAGGTTATACTGCTGTTGCAAAATCTTAAGCTTAGTATCTTTATAAGTATCAAAAAAGTCAACAAACTCAATCAGGCTGATCTGTCGTTGCTGAAAACTTTTAAGCATACTGCTAAATAATTTATCGTACTGCTCATTAAATTCAACCTGCTGCGTAGTAAACAACTGTTGATTTAATTTATATTGATTTACAGCGGCTACCACCTCATTTTTAAGCTGGAACTCACTCTGTTTTAAAGTGCTTTCCTGGCTTTTAATGTTATATTTGGCCGATTTGATATTACCCTGGTTACGATTAAAAAAGGGCAGGGGCAAGCCAATCTCCAAACCATAATAGTTAGGGGCGTAGTTGCTGTTTTTATCATACGAAGCACCAATGGTAATGTCCGGAACCGCTAATGCCCGTTGATAAGCCAGGTTATGTGTGGCCGAGTTAAGCTGGTATTGGTTCGATAAGTAATCAGGCCTGCTTGCTTTTGCTTGCTCAATTAATGAAGGAACATCAAGCGTTACATTCTCTGTTGGTTTATCATTAATGATAGGATCAACAAAAGCGGTTTCTTTAGTTTGCAGCAAAGTTTTGAGTTCGGTTTGCAGATCATTGATCTGGCGGTTGTTCTCCACCATGTCATTCTGCAAGCCAAAAAGCAAGGCTTTAAGTCTGATCAGATCTTTCATGGAGGTATTACCAGCATCATATGATTTTTGAATAGCCTTCACCAGGTTAGTGGCCGAAGTGATCTCATTCTCATAAACTTTTTGCTGGGCATTAAGCGTAGCCAGCTGACTAAAATCAAGCCGGAGGTTATAGCGCAGGTTACGCATCAGATCATTAAAAGCGGCTTCCTGTACCATGGCATCATCTTTGGCCATTTGTACTTGCTTACCACGTTTGCCTGCGGTAGTAAATACCTGGTTCAGTTGCACAAATACTTGCCCCTGGCCTTTGCTGTGGTCAAAGAATTTATTGCTGCCGCTGGTATGAATGTTTTGATCGGTGCTTAATACAGGGTTGTCCCAAAGCTTAGCCTGTTGTATAAGCGCTTTTGAGGCTTCTACATTATATTTTTGGGCTAAAAGGCTTAAATTGTTTTCAAGAAATTGTTTCTCGGCATCCTGAAAGGTGATTTTGAGTGTGTCAGTTTGGGCGACTGCCCGGTTGGTACCAAAAGTAAAAAGTACAACTGATAAAAAAAGCAGGGGTTTTATCTTATACATAGTCCTAGTTCAATTCAACTTTGCAAACATTCATAATAGGTATGAATTTTACATGAAGATGGGTTAACGATATAATTAAAAAGAACGTGGCAATATAAACTGCCCATATATTATATCGGGAAAAACATAAAGTTTAAATACTGCTAAATATAAATGTTATAAAAGTATCTTAGGTAAGGTTTTCAAAATAAGTTTGGCAAAAGGTGCCTCCCAAGCCCTTCCCTGAAGCGAAGTTTTTAAGAAGCTTGCAGTTAATTCTCCCCTAAGTATAACCTCTAAACACGCAGCTAGTTTATTAAAAAGTGGGTTTACATGGTTTACACTTTTTATGGTTTACATTTATTTATGTAATTGATTATTAACTAATTATGTGAATTTTGCCACCATATAGTAGTTTTTTATGTAAACCCACTATATGATGGTAAAAGGAGTCTTGAGATGGTTGCCTTATATCTTAGGATCCTCTGCGAGAGGCCCCGAGGAGACATAGGGTATAATATCGGGTATTGAGTGTGGAATAATTATTTCGATGTTGGCAATTCAAAATTCATTATTCGATATTAATTCTCTTATTCCTGATTGGGATAAAAATGGGCTAAATTTCTATTTCAAACGTATCAGCATCCTTTAAAAAAGGTAGGGCACGGCGGGCTTTTTGAACCTCATCGGCTATAATAGAAAATGTATATACATCATCTTCATCGCGTTTATAATATACTACGTTGCCGTTGGGATCGATACAGGTTGAATCACCAGAGTGATAAACCTCGTTGCCATCATGCCCCACGCGATTTACACCAATTACATAGCTTTGATTTTCCACGGCGCGTGCCGGCAATAGGGTACGCCAGTGTAATGCCCTGCGTTCGGGCCAGTTAGCCACTACAATGAGCAGGTCGTAAGCGTTTTCGTTAATATTACGTAACCATACCGGGAAACGGAGATCGTAACAAATCACCGGGCAAATTACCCATCCGTTAAGTTTAACAAAAAGCTTTTCGTTACCTGCAGTGTAAGTGTTATGTTCTTTGCCCAATGCAAAAAGGTGCCGTTTATCATAATGTTCATAAGTACCATCAGGCCGCATCCAGATCAGGCGGTTATAAAACTTGTCACCTTCTTTTATAATAATGCTGCCGGTTACTACACAATCATATAACTGTGCCGTTTTGAGCATCCATTTCATGGTTTTATCATCCATGGGTTCTGCCAATTTCTCGGCATCCATAGTAAAACCGGTGCTGAACATCTCGGGCAATATAATAAGGT
The DNA here is from genome assembly GCF_900155965.1 of Mucilaginibacter lappiensis. Taxonomy (GTDB): domain Bacteria; phylum Bacteroidota; class Bacteroidia; order Sphingobacteriales; family Sphingobacteriaceae; genus Mucilaginibacter; species Mucilaginibacter lappiensis. Next base: position 906,963 of record NZ_FTMG01000001.1, on the reverse strand, counting down.
CGGTTTTTTCGCGTATACCCCCCGATAATCTTAGCGATATATTCTGTAAATTTTTATCGGTATTTTCCCAGAAAAGGTAACCCTGAAAAACAGTAATTTTAAGATTATCCATAAGCAGTATTTTAGTAGTTTATAGATGATAGACCCTTGTCAAAATAAGTTACAATTGATCCATCTTATTGCTATTAACCAAAACTATGGTTTATAAACAATATATTAACCATAAATTAAACCTTCAATAACCTATCAACGGCTTTATCTAAGGTTTCTTGCCTTTTGGCAAAACAAAATCTTAACACATGATGGTCGATCCCCTTGGTATAAAAAGCCGAAACTGGTATAGAAGCCACCCCGTTTTCCTTAGCCATACGAATGGCAAAGTCAGCGTCTTTTTCGTCGGTTATATTGCTGTAACGAACTGACTGAAAGTATGATCCAAAGCATGGAAGCAACTCAAAACGGGTTTGTTCAAGCCCTTTTCTGAAGTAGTCTCTTTTCTGCTGAAAAAACTCGCGTAAACCTAAATAGGTTTCTTCGTTTTTTAAATATTCGGCAATAGCATATTGTATGGGCGTATTTACTGCAAATACTAAAAACTGGTGAATTTTTCTGAACTCATTCATCAGGTGCTCTGGGGCCATGCAATAGCCCACTTTCCAGCCTGTAGCATGAAAAGGTTTGCCAAATGAGGCCACTATAAAACTACGTTGCTGCAGTTCGGGATACCGGGCCATGCTATGATGGGTTTCGCCATCATATATCAGGTGCTCATATACCTCATCGCTCAATATCAATATGTCCTGATTTTTAACTATCGCGCTCAACTCGTCAATATCATGCCGGTGCAGTATGGTGGATGTTGGGTTTTGCGGCGAGTTAAGAATGATCATTTTAGTTTTATGATTGATCAGTCTTTTTACCATATCCCAGGCAATACGGTAGTTTGGCGGTTCAAGCGCCAATGATTTTACAACACCTCCCATCAGTTTGATGGCTGGTGCATAGCAATCAAAGGCGGGCTCAAAAATAATCACTTCGTCATTGGGGTGTATAACGGCGCTGATGGCCGTAAATATAGCTTGTGTGCCGCCGGCAGTGATAGTGATCTCGGTATCCGGATTATAAACTGCTCCGTATAGCTTTTCTGTTTTCTCGGCAATTTTTTCTCTCAGGCCCATTACACCGGCCATCGGGGCATATTGATTATGACCATTTTTCATGGCCTTATTCACTAACTCAATAAGCTCCGGAGAGCAATCATAATCCGGAAAACCTTGCGAAAGATTTATTGCACCAACCTCGTTGGCCAGGGCCGACATGATGGTGAATATGGTTGTGCCAGTTTGGGGGAGTTTAGAAACAACGGGTATCATCGGGGCTAAAAATAAACAAAAAACGGTAACCACCTATACGTAAAAACACGTTTCTTTTGTTTATTGAAATTATTTATTCTTATATGAAAATTAATTACGCCCAATGTATCACTGCATAAAGAGCGCTGGTTGATATGGCTATCCATAATAATATACCTTGAAACAAAGGCCGGAAACCTACGGATAATAAAACTGTACGGGATAAACCGGCACCAATTAAAAATAAAGTAAGCGTTAAGCCTGTCTTGGCAATTTTTATAATATAGGGGCTGGCTATAGCTATAGCAGGTACATAAGTATTAATGATCATGGCCAAAATAAATAATCCTATAAAATAGGGCACTTTAATTTTGCGCGAATTGTTTTTAAACAGGAATGAGGATAAAAAAGCAACCGGTATGATCCATAAAGCCCTGGCCAGTTTAACCGTGGTAGCAACTTCTAAAGCATGTGCGCCATATTTACTTGCTGCGCCTACTACCGAACTGGTATCATGAATAGCTATGGCGCACCATAAACCAAATTGGTTTTGTGATAAATTTAAATGATGGCCAATAACCGGGAATATAAATAATGCTACAGAATTGAGGATAAAAACGCAGCCCAACGCTACCGATATTTGTTTTTCTTCGGCTTTAATTACCGGTGATATGGCTGCAATAGCGCTTCCGCCACAAATTGCCGTTCCTGATGAAATCAGGAAAGATGTTTTCTTTTCGATATTAAACCATTTGCCCATGAAATACCCCAAAACTAGCGTTCCGCTGATAGAAGCGATTGTAAACAAAATACCTTCTTTACCGGCATGCAGCGCACTATGTACATTCATACCAAAGCCCAGGCCTACCACCGATGCTTGCAATAGTATGTGGGTGGCCTTATGATTAAGATGTAGGTAAGGATGACCGGTGAACTGGGCTATGACAAGTCCCATGAGGAGCGCTACTGCCGGACTTACAAATGGTGTTAAGCAAAGTATGATACATGTGGCAAAAATGATGATGCGTGCATTAGAGCTTACATTGAGTAGTAATGTATTGGTGTTATTGGCAAATTGATGATTTGTATGCATGTGATGTATGTTTTAACACCACAAAAGTGAAGTTTTACCCATCGTTATTTTTATCACAAAGAACAATCTTCAATAACTTTTGGTTATAATTAAAAGTTATTGAAGCAGCAAAACAGGCTTGTTGTTTGATGAGATGGTAACGTATTTCCCTGTAAAACAATCATTACATAAAATAATTGGCTTTGATTATTTCCTTTTTTATATGTAAATTTAGTAAGATGTACTATTTAATACTGAGCTGATGAAAAATGCATTTGTTAGTGGTTTGGTTGTAGGTGTTTTTAGCGGAACCTGGCTGTTTGTAATGCACACTTTTGGTTATAGCAATTCGGGCAATCATGTTTATCCTATTGAATATTTATCTATTTTAATACCGCTGATAGGGGTTTACATGGGGGTGAAAAGTTATAAGGAAAACGAAAAGGACAATAATCTTAGTTTCTTCGAGGCACTTTTTCAAAGTTTCAGAATATTAGTCATAGGTGGTATTGTTGCTTGTCTGGCCGGGCTTGTTTACCTGAATTATATCGACCAGGGCAATAACTTCCTGGGTTTCTCCGGTCGTTTATTGGGTGGGGCATTGATAGGGGTATTCATTTGCGTAGCTGTTTCGCTTGCGCTGATGAACCGCTCGGGTAAACTAGATTAAATTATTACCTGTTAAAGCTGAAAATGTCGGCATTGGCGTTTTTCTTACCCAATACCATATCTTGTATAATTTGTGCTGCTATTACGCTAAAAGTAATCCCGTTGCCTCCAAAACCCAAAGCAAAAAATGTGTTTGGCCTTTCGGAAATTGAACCAATGTAAGGTAAGCCGTCTTTGGTTGATGCAAATGCGCCGGCCCAGCTAAAATCGGGTACTAAGGGAATATGCGGCATCTTCTTTAAAAAAGCCTGCTTTAATAACTCCGTTTTTCGGTTAATTACGGATGGATAGATGTGCGGATGATGAAACGGATCATCCCGTCCGCCTACCAAAATGCGATTTTCGCTAACCACTCTGAAATACATATATGGCGTAGCTGTTTCCCATATCAGGCTGTTTTTATGCCAAAAGAATTCATTGATTAAGGGCTCAGATACCAGGGCATAGGTTGAATTGATCTCCGCGATTTTTTTAGGGATATATTGCAAACTTTCATAACCGCAGGCTATGATTAGTTTTTTAGCCTTTACAATATGATCATTGTTGGTGTACAGTTTAATGCCCTGCTTTGAATATTCAATGTTTTTTATCCCGGTGTTATTATAAACCCGGTGACCGGCACGCTGAAAGTCTTTAAATAGAGCGTGTGTAAACAAATAGGCATCCACCTCGCCACCATCTGCAGAAAGTATAGCACCCGGTGCATCAAAATTGAATTTTTTCCGCAGATCTGATGTTTCCAGCCATTCCACTTTAAAATGATGTTTCTTCCGGAGTTTAAATTCATCCTGTAAAGCTTTGGTGTGAGTTTTAAAGCTTGCATACTGCAAACTTGGCCGGAGGTGGAAATCAAATTTTGGTTTAAATGATTCGCACAGGTCGCCAATATCATATATCGCCTGGCGGCAAAGCTCATAGCTTTTAACTGCATCCTTTTCGCCAACTAAGTTTTTCAATTGGCTTAATGGAGTATCAATCTCGTATTGTAAAAAGGCGGTGCTCGCAGCGGTACTACCCATCGCGGTATGACCTTTATCGAAAACGGCTACAGATAATCCCGAGTTTCTTAAATTAAAGGCTGTTAAAGCAGCGCTGATACCTGCACCCATAATGGCCACATCTATCTGGAGATTGTTATCTAAAGAAGGGTATGAGGTAACAATACCATTCTTCATTAGCCAATAAGGGTGCTGTTCGTAAAGGTTCATATATTTTTCAGGCAGGTTTGTTTGAACAACATGATTAGTTATTTAAAGTTTTAGCAGGCTCTGATATGTTTAAAATAACAGCGATTGTGTGCTGTAAATATTAATGTAAAACTTTTTTTAAGTTCAAAACTGTGCTAATGAATGGGTTAGCATTTAACTTGAAAATTCTTTTAAAAAAAGTTTTGCAACTTGATTTAAAATCCTACTTTTGCAAACCCAATCGGAAACGGGATGTAGCGTAGCCCGGTATCGCGCCACATTTGGGATGTGGAGGCCGCAGGTTCGAATCCTGCCATCCCGACTTTGTTTTTCGGTAGTACCGAGGTTTACTGAAAAATAATCGTCAATTTTATAAAGCCTGTTATCATTTGATAGCAGGCTTTATATTTTTATGGCCAGCAAAAAAATAAGAATTAACAAATGATGTATAGTATAGAGTAACTTGTCCAGTCACCTACTATTTCGTATTATAATAATTTCTTCAAATCATCAATAAAATAGTTCGAGAAGCGACCAGGTGGGGAAAAAGACAAAAGTTTAGTAGTATCTAATTGTCCTGTACTTTTTTATTTTTTAAATTATCCTCAATTTTACCAGAGGTGATTTAAACAAAAGTAATGGATGTGCCTTTAATTGAGTTCTCTGTCGTCTAAGAAACCTATACAGGAGATGCGGCAAACCAATGACACCATTTAATGGTGTCATTGGTTATATAGGACACTATATACCACAACGCCGTTACCGTTAGTGAGCTCGATCTTGTTGTATAGTTTATGTTAGCCGCATGTTCTATTAGTTCATCTGGATGTGACTAGCCTCGTATAAGTATAATGGACCTTCCTACTCAAAATTTTTTGTTATTATCCATTGGCGCGCGATCAACTAATTTGTTATAAGGGTCAATGCCTACACTTTCAGGTATTCCCTGTACATCAATACTAAAAGTATGTTCACCACTTGTCAGTTTATACTTTTTGAGATATAAAGGTTTACTCCCCATTTGTCCATCTTTATCCTGGCTTTCCTTGGCGAATACGCCTATGTCGATATAATCATTCATCGTCGCCGGAATATCGTCTCCTTTCGTATTGATATAAATTTTACCGGTACTGACTTTGAAAGTTACCCTATACTTGTTGTGCCCAAGTGGAACAGATTTGGCCTCTATTACCCTGTTATTATAAAAAGTAATTTTTTCCCAGGTATCGGTTAAATAATATTGTAGGGAATCCGGAGTATATTTTTTCAGATAGCGGTACAGATCATTACTGCCTGCGTATGGTGGTTGTTTTTTAAAAGCATATTCATTCTTAAAGTCCCGCAGCGCAGCATTGATATGTTCATCACCTATTAGATCTCTCAGGCCATACAAAACAACACCGGCTTTGTCCCATTCATACCAGGCATCAGTCCTGATCAACGGCTTTTCCCCAAATACACCTCGGCTATGCCAAAATAGATAGCCCCACAGTTGTTCACGCAGGATCCCGCGCATATTTTCCTTGCCATACTTGTTCTCTATCATTACAAAAGCATCATATTGAGGCAAACCATCCGAAATGATATGCGAACCAACTGTATTATTAGGACAAACCTGGAACATCCACCACTGTTGAGCCAGTGCCTGTACACTTTCATAATAGCAGTAATCATAAAGTACGTTCTGGTTATTCCGGCTTTTAAAATCCGCGTTCCAACCGCCATTTTCATTATACGTAATTAAAGACGTTGATGAGGTTGAACCACGGCTGTAAACACTGCTTTCAACAAGCCGTATATCATGGAAAGGGTATATTCCATAAGCACCTGAATAATAGGTTAAGCCGGCTTTTAAGGCATCAGCATAACGGCTAACGTTAGCCTTGTGGTCCGGATGATAAAAAACATCCACATTGATGTGATGATGGGGATCTATAACAGCCAAATGATGAGATACAGCATACCTGGCTGAAAGGATACCAAATGGCGGATACATGCCAGGCTTGTTTTGAACATACTGGAAGTAGTTTCGTCCGTTCTGTTTCCACTGTTTTTCCAGATAGCCGTTGGTGATCGCGGTTTGATCACCAGAGGTACTAACCGTGATATCCAGCGAATAAAAGCTCGCGGCTTTGCCCATACTAAGGGTTTGGATGCCTTCAGGATCATTTTGCGCTATCTCTTCCTCTTTTTTTGGTGCCAGACCACTTCGTTTACGTTCATAAGGGCTATGTAACTCATCGTCCTCATCATAACCTAAACCCGGGATACCACCCCTGAAAAAAGTTCCATTATGTATGATATCTCCGCTGAAAAGACTATTGGTAAAGCCCTTGTGAAATACTGCTGATCGCAATTCCACGATCATAGAATCGCCAGGGGCGAGCACTTTAGCAAAATGATATAGCCTAAAATCGGCAGTATCCTTTTCTGCTCTGAACCAATTGAATTTGCCACGAGCGTATAGTAATGGCGTTGTGTAAGGTATGGCCTTGCCATTAGTTTTTAAACTATAACTACTCATTCTATCGCCATCCAGAAGGAGCTGACTAATAGTTTTGTCAGATTGATTAACTAACGTAAAATACCCGTGTGTTCGGGCCTGTTGCTTTTCCGGATACAGGTCTACCCATAATTTGATAGCGGTTACTTTAGGTAGGGGCAGGTTGGCATATGGTTTTAGTTTTTGCTCATAAGCTACCGCCCGCTGATCGCTTTCTGATCGTGTCAGGTAATTATTCAGATAATTTACATTGTAGTAAAGAAAAGAACCTGTGCCTAAGAAACCAAATAATACGATAGTGGTGATTAATTTAGTTTTACGGTCAAAGCGTTCAGGAATGAGTTGGAGCCTTTCTTTAAGTGTAGAGGATAAACCTCTGTAATAAAATAATGAAGCGATAATGATCAGTATTCCGGCAGCTAATAACCAGTAAAAATTAAACCAAAATACCGGCCAAGCCATATGTCCGATACCGTCCATGTCCGAGACTGTATAATCCGGAGTATAGGAGTATAGCAAGATATTGTAATTGAAAATACTGGTAATGTGCAGAAAGAAAAGGGCTATCCAAATAACAATGCCAATACCGTGGGCCGCAAACTTATTGTTGAATATTACGTGAATAACGTAAGCAAATACAACCATCTCCAGAAAACGAGGTAAGATAAGCGTGAAGACCACTATCAGGTATACCGAAAAAGCGAACTCGTGATAACCCCTGATGATCTGAATAAAAATCCCCATAACCAACGGAACCAAGGACAAACATAGGCCCATGATGAGCAGGCTGATCAATCGCGAGCCATTTAATACCCAATTGGGAGCGGGTAGGGAATCGTTAATGTAGGCATACCGCGTGATCCGGTCACGATGCACGGTTTCGCCGGTATAAAAAATAATAATAAAGAAAATGAAAAACAGGAACACTTCATAAAAGATCTTTAACAGCGCAACCGTTCTGGGGAAATTGGGGATACCATAAAAACTATCCCCCAGGTAAAAAACAAAGCCCAAAAAGCTGAGCCCGCAACCAATAATGATCCAGAAGTAGTTATCCCTAACAATGTTTACCAATTCGGTTTTAACCAGCGTAACCAGGGTTTGCCTGTTGTAGGAATCTGCAAAACTGGTAACAACTTGTGGGCGCTGCGCATTCCGGTTGATATTTTCGTCACTATTAATTATACGTTTGTCCCTTTTACCACTAAAAAAATCTTCAAAATTGAACTTTAAATAGGTAATGATTAAAACAAGCAGCCCCAATGCTGGCCATAAGATACGGTTGATGAGCAGGGAACCTTCAAAAGAGATCATGGTTACGTTTCGAACCTGGTCATTAGCTGCCAAAAGCTGTGAACGAATCCCGCTAAAAGCAAATGGATCGGCCAGATTAGTAATAAACTCATTGCTTAAATGCATTAAAGAAAAGGAGGCTATCATATATCCCAGAAACATCACAATGCCGCTGCTATAGATCACCTTGATATTACGAGTGAGTGCTACAAGTCCATAAAATATAGAAGAGGTGAAAACGAGGTTAGGAATGGCAATTAATAAGAAAGGTTTTACGTAATACTCCAGATGATTGGGGCCATACCTGGCAGCCTCGCGCCAGCCCATTAAAGGCCCTAACTTGCTCCCGGCAAAAACGCCAAGCATGATGCCACTGCCGATAATAAATACAAATAATATCGAACTGCAATACCTGCCCCAGAAATAACCCGCTTTGGTTATAGGGTAGGTGAGGTAATAATCCTTGGTGTTATATTCGATGTCTTTATACAGGGGCATACCCATGATGGCAGAAGTAACAAGCATCATGATCGTACTGATCCAGGCCATGGACATCGCGATTAACATGGGGCTGTTAATGTGCTCTTTTTCGCCAACCGGTAATGATCCTGTAGAAAAGGTAAAAGTCACAAAAACAAACACGGCGGCGAAGTATAGATACACTGCAGGCCGTCTGAGGCGGTTTTGCACCTCAAAAATGAATATTTTCCAGAACATGATGGGGTGGTTTTAAATAGTATTTACATCAATGCGGGTAGCGATGTTACTGAAATAAACATCTTCCAGATTGGGTATTGCCAATTCAAAATCTTTTCCGGGATGGGTATCCTGAATGATCCGGATATGTAATTTACCGGTTTTGAGCTGGGTGGAAATAACGGTGAAATCGTCCTGATAAAACCCCAGTTCCTGTTTATTGATGGCCTTGTTGAATATTTTACCATCCAGTTCATTAACAGCTATATCCGGTTGGCCAGCGTATAAAACTTCACCCTGGCAAATAATGGCAAAGTTGGAGCATAAAGTACTGACATCCTCTACGATATGGGTAGACAGGATCACGATTGTATTATCGCCTAGCTGGCTAAGCAGATTATAAAACCGGTTGCGCTCAGCCGGATCAAGACCCGCGGTAGGCTCATCCACGATGATCAGTTTAGGATTACCGATCAACGCCTGCGCAATACCAAACCGCTGTTTCATACCGCCGGAGTAAGTACCGAGGTTTTTCTTTTTGTCTTTGGTCAGATTCACATTATCCAACAGGGCAGCGACTAGTTCTTTTCGCTCATTCCTGTTGCCTACACCCTTGAGCTGCGCAATATGATCGAGCATACGCTCGGCCGAAATCTTTGGGTAAACACCAAATTCCTGGGGGAGGTAACCTAATAATTGCCTTACCTCTGTTTTATGTTTAAGTACATCAAGGTCGTCCAGGAAAACACTGCCTGTGTCAGCTTCCTGTAACGTGGCAATAGTGCGCATCAATGATGATTTACCGGCCCCGTTTGGGCCTAATAAACCAAACATGCCATTGCCAAGGGTTAGGGAAACATCTTTTAAGGCATTCACCCCGTTGGAGTATGTTTTGGAAAGTGAGTTAATGACTAAGTTCATAATTATAAGGTTTAGTTATTTGTTATTCTTTAATAAAAGCGTGTTTCGCTGCACCGCTCATGATGAGCTCCGCGCTATCAGAAAGCTGGTATTTCAGATGCGTGATCAGTGCATCTTTTAATACCAGCTTACTTTTATTCATTACCTGAAGGTTTACATTTTCAAAGCGATTACTTTTTAAAATGGCTATCCTGGAAACACTTGATGGGCTTTGCCCCACAGTGGCATTTAATGAACGGATAGAATTATCCGCAAGCACGACATTAGTACCATAATCCTGCCTGATGGCTAAACTATCTTGCTTAAAACCGGATATCAAAACCTGTCGTCCGTTCCATCCCTCGTTAACTACTGTGTCAATTACCTTTAGGTTTTTGTTGATTATATAGGCATTAGTAATAACCTCTTTGATACGCGGACAGGATATAAGTATTAGATAGGGATTGCGGTTGTTATAACGTGCCTCCGAAAGGTTTACATCAATTTGCAGGTGATTGCCTATTTGTTTCACCTTGACATAATCAAGCGCGTTTGGTTCAATCAACACACGGTATGGCCCCTGAATAAATTTAACATTGGCTATGTGTGCCGCATTGATATCAAACGTGTCAAAATTTTCAAGTTTGAGTTCCTTATAATAGGCATAGCTGTTTTTATACCTGCCGGTAAGAAATTCCTTCTTTAATAAATGATCGTATCCCAGCATAGACAGCACTAAGAAAAGCAGGGTAGCGATAAAAATTTTGGTACTTGTCTTCATTTGTTTTTGGCTGTTTGATCGATGTTTCTGATGTAACTATTATACATTTCCTGCAAGTCTTTAATATCAATGTCCAACAGGTAGAGGTTCCTGAAAAATTCGGGTAATTGTTGCTGAATAAAACGCTCTTTGCGGTAAGCTTTGATCTTTTCGGGCCCGTCGGTCGCTACAAATAAACCAAGACCCCGTCTGTTAACTATTACTTCCTGGCTTTGTAAAAATTCGTATGACCGTATAACCGTATTTGGATTCACCTCCAGATCCACGGCAAGATCCCGCGTCGACGGTATCTTTTCTTCCGGCAACCACTTACCCAATAGTATATTTTCGCTCACATATGCCGCTATCTGCAGGTATATGGCATCTTTGTCTTTAAATTCCATAATTGACGATTTATCAGACTTGCTTTTCTTTTAGCCTGAAATAAGCGGCTGTCCAGAGCATCAAAGCGAGAATAAGGAATACCAATTGCCCGACCCAAACAAAACTGATGACATTTAAAAAAACTGGTTGACCTTTTTCCAGGAAGCCCAGGAAGGTAAAGGGCACCGCCTGAATAATATCACGATGTATTAGCCAACCCGTATAGATATTATTCACAATAATTAAAACTGCTATGCCTAAAAAAAATATAAGCGCCGTTTTTACAAAATGTAGTTTCTTAAAACATATGGCGCCATAAAAAGCAATGGAATGAAATAAAGCATACAGGCTAACTACCACAAAGAAAACACTTCCGTTAAAGCCATTGATATTGTGAAATAAATTAAAAACTTCTTCCTGTGGACCTGGGAAATGCCTGATATTTAGTAAAAACAGCACAACCAAGTAAAAGCAGGCAATAACCACTGCCAAAAATATGACGAAGGAGTAAATCCAGGCTACCAGGAATTTTTCAAAATGTGTTGCCGGTAATGTAAGTACGCTAATGGCTTTTTTAGGCTCACCCAACGGGCTAAATATCATACTCGTAAAAACCGATCCCGAAAAGAAAACTACCCAGGATAAAAATATCATTTGAATGGTTGGTTCCATGTGTACATTCATCATATATACCATGAAAGTACCTCCGAGGATTAATATCCCCATCAATACTCCCAGGGACAGAAGATAGCTTTTGTACTGTTCGGCTGTGAATTTCATAAATAGCCTGCTAAAGCGTTCTGGTTTAAATATGTTATTCATGGGCTGATGCTTTTAAAGTTTGTAAAACGGATTGGTTACCGATGATAATCGCGTTAAAAAGGAGTTCCAGATCAACTTTACTATATTCACCGCTTTCATTTTTCAGGATGACATTTTTGCCGCGTGGGCCAGTTTCTTCGTATAACACCGGCAACCCTTGGGTATCGTGATAACTTTCAAAAAGTATTTTTTCCTGCACTTCGTCTATGGATTGATTAATAATGATCTCTCCGTTATGTAATATCAACAGTGTATCAATTAAGCTGTCGAGGTCACGTACCTGGTGAGTGGAAATAACAATGCAGCGATCTTCGGTCAATACTGATGCAATAAGCTTTCTGAATTGCACTTTAGATGGGATATCCAGTCCGTTTGTCGGTTCATCCATAATTAACAGCCCGGTATTGGCAGCAAGTCCAAAGGCTATCATCGCCTTCTTTTGCTGGCCAAAAGATTGTTTATCCATTATCGCATCAATGTCTACATCTAAAATGCTCAGATACCGGTAAAAATCTGCTTTGTTGAAGCGCGGATAAAAATAAGCGGTATTAGCAACGAATTGAGCAGGGGTGAGGTTAGGTACAAACAGCTCCTCTGCTAAAAAGTATATATCTTCTAAAACCGCTACCGGTCTTCCGGATACATTGATACCTTTAAAATAACATTTTCCATGTTGCGGATAGGCGAGACCTGCCATGTTTTTTAACAAGGTTGATTTACCAGCCCCGTTTTTTCCCAACAGACCGTAGATGTGTCCTTTAGTTAAATTTAAATGAAGCCCTTTAAATAAAGGCTTGTTTTTTTGATATCCGAACTGCAGATCTTTTATCTGAATCATAATATGTGATATAGTTAGATAGTGCACTACAAATATATATCACAAAGTTTGATATTTGCAAGAGATAAAAATTAAAATTTATGAGGGCCTGATTTGGAAGAACAAAGCGTGCTGAAATGATATTACGGAGTAATTATTTTATATACATTGCAGTTCTATGTATATTTAAATAAAATAAATTATAAATGATAGCGATTTCTAAAGACCTGATCGCGGCTTCTTCCATACCCATTATTTTATCGACGCTTATTCAGGGAGAGAGTTATGGATATGAAATTATTAAAAAGATAAAAGAGGTCACAAATGAAAGGTTATTGTATTCAGACGGGACTTTATATCCTGTACTTAGGAAATTGGAGGATAAAGAACTGATCATTTCAGAATGGCGTATAGCCGATAACGATAAGCGCAGGCGTTATTACCAGATCACTGCAAAAGGCCTGGAATATTTGAAAGCAGAGCGCCTGTCCTGGCAATTTATGAATGAATTACTAAATACCTTATGGACACCACTTTCTCTTACCTAAACCAACAAATAACGGGTTGGAAACATCGCCTAAGTCAAGCATCTATAAGTAATGAAGACCAGGAAGAGCTTAAAGGGCATTTGGACGACGTTATTTATGAATTAACGTAAACTATGCTTAGCGTTACTTTTCCGCTATTTTTATTATACGAAATCAGTATTATAGTTTCAAGCCGGGTAGAAAAGAGAAGAGATCTTTTGAGATAATTTTAATATTTTTACGCTTAGAGTGTTAGCCTTGGCAGTAGGTATCGATTACAAGCATCGTTTTGATGGTTTTGAGTTGGGATGCAAATATAGCACTCTAATAATTGATTGACAGTATTTATATACGTTCGTGCTTCTTTGTGTATACTCCTGTATTCGAACGATGGATACGGAAGTTAATTGAAAAGTATATATTGTTTGTTATGATCGCATTTTTGCCCTTAATTAAATCGATGGCCACATTGTGCAACAACATTGTTATCATTTGTTGGCGATTGATTAACAAGCCGGTAATATACTTAGCATCGTATTTAAACTAGTTTTGTTTGTCAGTAAATGATAGAGAGTAAAAATAATTTTCAGGTCTTTTACTTAAGTTAATAAACATTTAGCCCGTATTCACATGTTATTGTGCAGCTATTGTGAAATTTAATTTACCCATGTAATCTATATTCGTCATGATATTAACTAGCAAGCTCGGCTCAATAAAAAAAATGCTAACAGTGGCTTTATGGCTCGTATGGAGTTTTTATGTCCAAGCACAGGTACCTGGAAAAATAGCACAAACGAACCAGGTATTGTTACCTAACGGATGGAAGCTCAGTCCGGCAGGGCGTGGTTTACCCCTGGGTGACCTGCCTTTAAATATCCAGTTATCTGCATCGGGTAAATATTTAGCGGTTACCAATAATGGGCAAAGCACCCAATCACTTCAGCTTATCGATCCCAAAAGTGAAAAACTGCTCGATGAAAAAGTACTGAGTAAATCATGGTATGGCCTTGCTTTTAACAGCGACGAAAAAAAAATTTACGCATCTGGTGGTAATGATAACTGGATACTGGCGTTCTCCATTCAGAACAATAAGTTTGGTGAGGCAGATACCATAAAATTAGGTGCCCCTTGGCCTAAAAATAAAATTTGCCCAACGGGCATAGCGGTAAATAAACGTAATACTACCTTATACACCGTTACCAAGGAGGATAGCTCCCTCTACATAATTGACCCCGGCAGGCGTAAAGTTTTAAAACAGGTTAAGTTAACTGCCGAAGCCTATAGCTGCATCTTGTCGCCCGATGAAAAAACTTTATATATATCTATATGGGGCGGCAGTGAGGTAGCCTGCTATAACACGACCACCGGGGCGTTGAGTATCCTACCTACTGGCAATCACCCTAATGAATTGTTGTTGAACAAAAAGGGGAACCTTTTATTTGTTGCCAATGCCAATGATAACTCTGTTTCGGTAATTAATACGGTAACCCGTAAAACTATCGAACTGATATCAGCTACGCTTTACCCAACGAAACTAACTGGTTCAACTACCAACGGACTGGCCTTATCGGCCAATGAAAAAACGCTCTATATAGCCAACGCCGACAATAACTGCCTGGCGGTATTTGATGTCACCAAACCGGGCAACAGCCTTAGCCAGGGTTTTATACCCGTTGGTTGGTATCCAACCAACGTTAAAATACTAGGCAGTAAAATTCTGGTGGCCAATGGTAAGGGTTTTACCTCAATGGCTAATCCTAAAGGGCCACGGCCGGTTAAAAGAACCGATAATAGCGGCTATAAGCTGGGTGCTACCAATACTAAGGAACAATATATCGGTGGCTTATTTAAAGGCACATTGTCGTTTATTGATGCTCCGCACCCCGAGCAGCTTAAGGCCTACACCAGGCAGGTTTATGCCAATACTCCATTTAATGAACAAGTGACCGCACAGGCCCCCGGCGAGGAGGGTAACCCTATACCGCGCAAAAAAGGCGAGAAATCGCCTATAAAACATGTGTTTTACATTATCAAGGAAAACCGCACCTATGATCAGGTGTTGGGTGACATGCCTCAGGGTAATGGCGATACTTCTCTGTGTATTTTTGGTAAACAGGTTACTCCAAACCATCATGCTATAGCTAATGAGTTTGTTTTGCTTGATAATTTTTACGTAGATGCCGAAGTAAGTGCCGATGGGCATAACTGGAGCATGGCCGCCTATGCAACAGATTTTATTGAAAAAACCTGGCCAACTAGTTATGGAGGCCGCGGCGGTAATTATGATTCCGAGGGCACCCGTAAAATCGGTGATCCGCGCGATGGCTACATATGGGATTATTGCAAACGAGCGGGCATAAGCTACCGCACCTACGGCGAATTTGTTGATGACGGAAAACCGAATATCAAATCGTTACAGGGACATTACTGTGTCAAATCACCGGGGTTTGATCTTGCTGTGCAGGATATAAAACGCGAAGAGATATGGGCTCATGACTTCGATTCACTGCTTACCATCAATGAGGTACCGAAGTTTAATACCATCCGTATATCAAATGATCATACCAGCGGGCAGAAAAGAGGAGCGATTTCGCCGATCGCGGCTGTTGCCGATAACGACCTGGCTATAGGCCGCTTTATCGAACACCTGTCTAAAAGTTCCATCTGGAAGGAATCTGTGGTATTTATCCTGGAGGATGATGCTCAGAATGGTTCTGATCATATTGATGCTCACCGATCTCCGGTATTTGTTGCCGGTCCTTATGTTAGGCGTAATGCGATTATTCATAATATGTATTCAACATCAGGTGTGCTACGTACTATTGAGCTTATATTAGGCCTACCGCCTATGAGCCAGTATGATGCAGCTGCAATGCCCCTGTATGAGTGCTTTATGAGTAAGCCGGATACTTCGCCATATGTTGCGAAGGCCGCGCAGGTTGATATTGAACAACGTAACGTTGCCGTGAATGAAAGTAGCAAACGTTCACAGCTATTCAATTTCGCCAAAGAGGATGCCGTACCCGACCTCGATTTGAATGAAGTGATCTGGAAATCAGTAAAAGGAGAGGGATCGGTAATGCCGGCACCCAAGCGCAGTGCCTTTGTTATCCTCGAAAAGAAAAAGAAAGATGATGATGATTAGGTCTAGGCCATTTAATCAATCATGACATATTTTTCATAAACACATCAAGCTAACCATTACCTGTTTTTGCATACGGTAATGGATTATTGATAAATATCGTCAGCCCCGGCAATTGTTCCTGCACATTTCGCGCTAAAGCTTCCCGCTCAGAGCTTTTAATCAGGCAGCACCTGCAAGTGCGTCCTAATGGGCTCGAACGAATAAAAAAAATGAACAGCAATTATTGAATTAGCAATTTACGAAATAGTAATTTTTCCTCTAAAATCTATGTCTTAGATGAATATTCAATGAAATGATTCAAGAATCCTTAGGCTTTAGTATTATCAAGCCGAATCAGAAATATTAAGCACGATACTAACTGCTACTATAAACAAAGTGCCGCCAACTTCCTTTACCAGATAGTTCAATGGCTGCTTATTTGTAAGGTCTGCTGCCAGTGGCAGTAAACCCACGTAATTTTTCATTAACGCTGTTGTAAGTGGGGTGTTGATGCTTCTGAATGATGGCCAACTCGTTGGTGCTAACGAATCCCGACAATAGGATATTTTTCGAATCATTTTAATCGAAATTTTTTAATAAACGATTTAAACATGGTGACTTAAAACTATTCGAGTTTTATTAGAGGACACCTAGCCTGGTTTATGATATGCCTGAATATAAATTGCGCCTGAATATGCCATAAATTTTTCTGGAGATAAAGACATTTATTGTGAATTGTTCAATGATGCAAGGGGGGGATTGCTTGTACCCCTAATTATTATTTACTTTTGCTGTGTGTTAAACCGCCCTTCGTTTTTTTTAGCTTTCCGTTTAAAAGAAAGTGTAACCGATGCACTACGTAACACGCTGGTTGTGTTAATACCTTTAGTATTGCTGTATGCAAAACATCGGCAAATGGCAATAGCGATGGCTGTAGGTGCATTGTTGATTAGCTTGACCGATTTACCGGGGAACCGGCGCAATAAGACATTGACTGCTTTGCAAAGTATCGTTGCCTTTTTACTGATCTCACTTTTGTTTTCGACAGGCTTATCCAGCCCTGTAAGTACCGGACTGATGTTGGTCTGCTTTACGTTTTTACTTTCTATGCTGGCAGCGTTGGGTGGGCGCTCAACCGTAGTCGGAACCATGGGTATCATACTGATGGTTTTTATTCTGGGCCTACGGCCACACGAGCCATTAATATTTAGCTGTTACTTGCTGGCAGGCTGTATTTGGTTTTACTTGGTAAGTCTGATACAGGTATTTGTATGGCCATTCCGTTCGCTGCATCAGGGTCTAAGGGAGACTTTATCGGCCACGGCTGACTTTTTGAAGGCCAAAGCTAATTGTTACGATCCGCATATTTCACTGGAGGAAAGCTACCGGCAAATCATCACATTGCATTTGCGGGTATCCGAAAAACAAGAATTAGTGAGACAATTGTTATTAAGTGATCGCGCAGCGATGCGGGAATCACGACCGCAGGTTAAAAGACTGCTTAGCTCGTCCATAAAAGTGATTGGTCTTTATGAACAAATAACAGCGATGCATTATGACTATGAAGTGGTGCGACTACGTCTGGCACCCACAGGCGCCCTGATAGTTGTGGCAGAATTGATCAATTTGTTAGCTGAAGAGGCAGACCAGTTGAAGAAGGATGTGCCACCAGGATATTTCGAAAGATATCAGGAGCTAAATATTGAGCTGGGTAAGATAGCTATAAGATTGCCGACCGAGGAAAGGGCGGTTGTAAATAGTATTTTGACAAATGTGGGCGCCATACGTCAGCTATTGGAGGATATTCACCTTGACCGGGATGATACAGTAGCAAATCCTAATTTTAACGCTTTTTTACCACGCGGCGATAATTACTGGCAAAAGTTTAAAATGCAACTTCACTTTCAATCGCCCGTATTACGATTTTCGTTACGGTTGGCACTCCTATTCGGTATAGGATATCTCGCTACTTTATTTTTTACTAAGGACTATTATAGTTACTGGTTGTTGCTAACCATCGTTATTGTAGCGAGGCCAAAGCTGGCAGTTACCTGGCAGCGGAATTTGGAACGGTTAGCCGGAACATTTGCTGGTGTTGTGCTGGCGAGTGCGTTTATTTTCCTGATTAAGCCAACTGTTGTTTTGTTAGTCATTGCCAGTTTTGCCTTGCTGGGCTTTTTCATCTGGAATCGTCCGAAATATGGATGGAGTGTTTGTTGTATCACTATTTGTGTAGTGATTTGCCTAAGTTTATATCACGGGCAGCCAACGGTAATCGTATCGGCCAGGGTATGGTATTCTTTGGTGGGATGCGCACTAGCGTTTGCAGGTATCTTTATCTTTCCGGTTTGGATCAATACTGAACTGGAAGATCTTGGACGCTCGGCTACGGAGGGTAATCGTTTGTTTTTAGAAGCCGTAGTGAATGGATCGGAACAGCAAGAAATTTGGTTGGCAAGGAAAGAGGCTCATTTGCGACTAGCCAGATTATCTGAGGGGATTCGTCATGCGAGGGTAGAACCAGGCAAGGTTGATCTGCCCGGGATAGAGCATATTCAAGTGCTCAACTATCGGATCAATGCCGTTATCATATCCTTATTTTTATCAGGACGGAAGTTAAATCAGAAGTCGGCAGAGACCATAATAAACTATTTGAATCACGATTGGGTTGGTGCTATAAATATACAAGAAATATCTGAGCCGATAAATGGCAACCACTTATTAAAAGGACAGGAACTCTTAGAGGGATTAGCCTGTACGTTAGCGGCCTTTACCAAGAAACGTTAGGGAATGGAATTCGTCTTATCGAGAAGAAGACCTCTGATGCAAAGTTATTTTTGATGCTTGCATTCCTTACAACGACAATGTCGCCAACCTCCTCAAATTATGCAGAAGAAGGTTCGGAATTTATATAGGGAGGGCAATAAAAGCGATATCAATAAGTATCAAAAGCCTGTAAATCTTAAGATTTACAGGCTTTTTCTTTTAAGTTTAAACCATCTGACATTTACAAAAAACTGACCTGTTTTCAATTAATCATTTGTAAATTACCAATCATGGTAAAGCCGGTTGAAAAAAACTGGCTTTGCCTCTTTTTTAATAATAAAAGTAAAATCGATGAACTTTTCAGCTTATCAGCAGATCTTTCAAAATACTTTAGACGGGCTTAATCCTCTGGCGCCTTACGATAATCCCGATTATTTGAATTATACCAGGCTAAATTGGTCGAGGCAGCAAAGGTGGTTGAAGATTGGTATACTGAATGAGGAGTTAGTGGCTGTAATTCAAAGTATAAGGAAAGAGCAATTCTGGACAATCATTACTGAACCCTGGTGTGGTGATGCGGCTCATTCTTTGCCATTTATACATAGGTTATCGGAGTTGAACCCATTAATAAAGATAGACTACCAGTTAAGGGATACAGCGCCATTTTTGATTGATCATTATCTAACTAACGGCAAAAAAACCATACCGAAATTGATCATTAAGGATCATGAGAATAATGATCTTGCCGTTTGGGGCTCACGACCAGCGGAGTGTCAATTATTATACAACAGGCTACTGGAAGAACATGTGGAAATAGAGCAAAAGAAGATTGCGTTGCAGAAATGGTATAATGAAGATAAAGGCGTGAGCTTACAGAATGAACTCCTTTTAATTTTTTCAACTATACTCCACACAAGTAAGTAGAATTGTACAGTCCAATTATTCACCAATGGATAATGCTTTATAATTAAGATTAACCGGGGGCTATGTTGTTCTCACATATTTCCCTTTTGTTATTCCGGATTTTTTATACATTTGAGCATTGTAGTTTTTTATTGCCGTCCGCATTGTATAGAAAACTTAATGTTTTGTATACAATGTACGAGTCATCCCTAGATTCGTTTAAGAAAAACATCTATACCAGTTTTATTTAATAATTATTAATCTTTTAATTACAAAACACCTATGAAAAAAATTTGGGAAGTAAGCACGTTGCTTATGAAATTCGCTATGCTTACAGTTATTTTACCTATTGCGTCATGCAATAAAAACCAGCTTGTTGATAAGAAATCGTCTGCTGGTACTCACCTCTCGGATACTAATCTTGGTAAAGCAGATAGTACGCTTACTGTTTATTATGTGGATGGCAAAAATGGAAATAATGCCAATGATGGCAAATCATTGGCAAAGGCCTGGAAAACAATTCAAAAATCCTGTAATAGCGCAACTCCCGGTAGTACTGTCGCTATTCTTGGGGGCGTTTATAATGAACACGTTACAGTTAATGTTTCGGGTTTAAGCGGCAAACCTATAAATTTTGTTAACTACGCTAATCAAAGCGTTACTATTGACGGTTCGGGTAAGGCTGGAAATGTAATATTAAAAATTGTCGACAAAAGCTACCTTAATTTTAGAGGATTAACTATTAAAAACCTCACCATGAATGAAGCGCAGGGAATCTTGGTTGATGCTACAGAGAACGGTGGGGTGACAGCGCTTAGCTTTAAACACATAGTAGTTTCGCAAATTAATTGGAGTACAAGTGCCGCCGCTATCCCAAACGCTGACCAGAACGCCCAGGCTTTTATAGTTTATGGAGAAGGAACAACGCAAGCTAATGCGGTTACCAAATTAGTAATAGATAGTTGCGAGATAAGTAACAATATATTGGGCCAAAGCGAGGCAATTTCATTGGATGGTAATATCGATGGGTTCAGCATTACACACTGTCTGGTGCATGATAATACCAATATCGGCATTGATGCCATTGGGAATTATGGTACAAGCGGAACTCCCCAGCTTGATCAGGCCAGAAATGGCCTGATCAGTCAAAATACCTGCTACAAGGACTTTGCCACCTACTCCACCAGTGGAGGGATATATATTGACGGAGGACGGGATATAAAAATTGAAAGAAATCTGAGCTATCAAAATGGTTTTGGTATTGAAGTAGGAAATGAGCAAAATGGATCGGCCAGCAATATTACAGTGGTTTCAAATTTACTCTACTCTAACGATGATGCAGGGCTTGCTTTTGGCGGATATGACGAAAAAACAACGGGCCAGGTGCTGAATTGCTCCTTTTATAATAACACCTTTTATAGCAATGACATGGGCATGAATGGCAATGGTGAAGTTTTGATCACTAAGGCAACAAATTGCAAAATGGAAAATAATATTTTTTACACTGGTAGCCAGGCATTGCTATTTAGTCTTACCCCGATAACTCCTCAACAAAACAATACGTTCAACTTTAATTGTTATTATTCGCCCGATGGAAATCAGGATAATGTAAGTGTAAATTGGTTAAAGAAAGAGTATGATAGTTTTGCGGCTTATAAGGCGAATACTAAACAAGATGGCAAATCATTATATACTAACCCCAATTTTAAGAACCTTACCGCATCATCACCAGATTTTCATCTTACTGCCTTAAGTACTTTTACTAAATCGGGTGACATCAGTGTTATAACAGATCCAACCCAAACTGATTATGACGGCATTCCTTTGATTAGTGGTGGAACAACTACCATGGGGGCGTTTCAATTACATTAATGCCACATAAATAGGTATCAATAATACCCATATCTTAAAAAGGTATTGCATTGCCCCATGCGATACCTTTTTTAATTTCCTGAGCTTATCAATTGTTCAATAGCTTCCTCGCGGCTTTTGCCTTCCATATACATAATAAATTCTATGGGGCCTCCATCTTTGCCACAGCCAAAACATTTGAAAATGTTTTTCTCGGGCGATAACATGAACGAAGTTCCCTGATCGGCATGAAACGGGCATCGGCCTTTTAAATTTCTTCGGCTTTCTATAAGCAAAATATATTTGGAAGCAATGCTGACCAGGTTGGCCCCGGATTTGGAATAAGTTTCTTCAGCAGACATAAAATGGTATTCTGTTTTACAGCTGGCAAAAATACATTTTCAGTCCTTTTTGGGAAGATTCAGTAATATATTGTGGAAAACTTTGCAAATGAGAAAATATCCCCTGCAATTGGCGATTTTACCCCCTCTGTTTTATTTGAAAAAGTCTGTATTTAGCAATTACAACCTGATAAAAATAACACCACCAATTAATTTTATGCTTTTAAGAAATAAGTTACACGCCCTGTGTTCCGGTATTTTAATGCTAACGGCTTTATATACCCATGCGCAAACTCAACATTCCTTTGCTTTATCCGATACTGCCTTTATGTTGGATGGTAAGCCTTTTCAGATGATTAGCGGTGAGATGCATTACCCCAGGGTACCCCGTGAAGCTTGGCGTGCCCGGATGAAGATGGCAAAAGCCATGGGGTTAAATACCATTGGTACCTATGTTTTCTGGAATTTACACGAACCACAGAAAGGCACATTTGATTTCAGAGGTAATAACGATGTAGCCGAGTTTGTAAAGATTGCTCAACAGGAGGGTTTGTGGGTGATCCTGCGGCCAAGCCCATACGTTTGTGCCGAATGGGAATTTGGTGGATATCCGTATTGGTTGCAAAATGAAAAAGGCTTGGTTGTTCGCAGCAAAGAGGAGCAATATTTGAAAGAGTATGAAAAATATATCAAAGAAGTAGGCAAACAGCTGGCGCCCTTGCAGATCAATCATGGAGGCAACATCCTCATGGTGCAGATCGAAAATGAATATGGATCATACGGAAGTGATAAAGAATACCTGGAAATCAATCAGAAATTATTTAAAGAGGCGGGTTTTGATGGCTTGCTTTATACCTGCGATCCGGCACCCGATCTGGTAAAAGGTCATTTGCCCGGGCTATTGCCAGCGGTAAACGGCCTTGATAGCCCTGCCAAGGTAAAAAAGATTATCAATGAAAATCATGGAGGCAAGGGACCTTACTATATAGCCGAATGGTACCCGGCTTGGTTTGATTGGTGGGGTACAAAGCATCATACAGTCCCAGCAGAGCAGTATAGTGGCCGGCTCGACTCCGTTTTGGCCGCCGGTATCTCCATCAATATGTATATGTTTCATGGCGGTACTACCCGCGGTTTTATGAATGGGGCCAATTTTAAGGACGAAACGCCTTATGAACCGCAGATCAGCAGTTATGATTATGATGCGCCGCTGGATGAGGCCGGTAACGCAACACCTAAATTTATGGCGTTCAGAAGTGTAATTGAAAAGCATTTACTGGCTGGTCAGCAATTACCGCCGGTTCCGGCTGCTAAACCCACTGCACGGCTTCCGACTATAAACCTTACACAGGCAGGGGGGATACTGCAGAATCTGCCAGTGCCGAAGAGTAGTCCGAAGCCACTTACGTTTGAAGATCTGAACCAGGACTATGGTTTTGTATTGTATCGGACTACTATAAAAGGTGGTAAAAGTGGTCTGCTGAAATTACAGGAGCTAAGGGATTATGCCATTGTAATGGTTAACGGAAAAACTGTAGGTACGCTTGATCGCCGTTTAAAACAGGATAGTTTACCGGTTACCCTGCCTGCCGGTAATGTGACGCTGGATATATTGGTTGAAAATATGGGCCGGATTAATTTTGGTAAATATCTTTTACAAAATAAAAAAGGAATTACCGAAAAAGTATGGTTTAACCACACCGAATTGAACAACTGGAAAATGTATACCCTGCCCTTCAAAAATCTTAACGGCTTAAAATATCAGCCCGTAACTTACAAAGGTACAGCACCGGTTATTAAAAAAGGTTCATTTAATTTGGATAAGATTGCCGATACCTATTTAGATATGCGCAAATGGGGGAAAGGCCTGGTATGGGTAAATGGTCATAATTTAGGTAAATATTGGAGCGTAGGGCCTCAACAAACGTTATATTTACCTGCGGAGTGGTTGAAAAAAGGCCAAAATGAAGTAGTGATTTTAGAGCTGCTTAAACCAGAACAAACCCTCCTGGAAACATCCGAAAAGCCAATTTTAGATCAGTTATAGTATTTACTTTAATCTAAATATACCCGTTATGCAAAGAGTCGCTTTTAAGATGCACCTTTTACCTGGTAAAGCCCAGGAATATAAAATGCGGCACGACCTCATATGGCCCGAATTAGTAACCTTGTTAAAACAAACGGGTATCAGTGACTATTACATTTACCTGGACGAAGACACAAACATCCTTTTGGGTACTTACATGGCTGCGGATTTAAATGTTATTAGCCAGCTTCCGGAAAACCCGGTGATGCAAAAATGGTGGCAATATATGGCCGATATTATGGAAAGTAATAGCGATCACTCACCCATAAGCTCCCCATTACAGGAGATGTTTTATTTGGCTTGATGAAATAGCATGATGAAAAAGATGCTGGTAGTTTTGGCAGGGCTTCTTGCCGGCAATAGTTGGGTAGGTAAATGCCAGGTTAAACAAATTGATACGGCCGGTAATTATAAACTGGTATGGGCCGATGAATTTAATAAAGAAGGCGCTCCGGATACCACCAACTGGAAATTTGAACATGGGTTTGTACGTAATCATGAATTACAATGGTATCAGCCACAAAATGCGGTTTGCCATAAGGGTTTCTTAGTAATAGAGGCTAAAAAAGAACATTTGCCAAATACAGGTTATGTGGCGGGGAGCAGCGATTGGAAAGCCAGCCGGGAGTTTATAGAATATACCTCATCAAGCCTAAATACAGGTGGACGGCATAGCTGGCAATATGGCCGTTTTGTGATGCGTGCCAGGATTGATGTTGATGCCGGCTTATGGCCCGCGTTCTGGACGTTGGGTATCAGTAAACCCTGGCCATCTAATGGTGAAATTGACATTATGGAATATTATCGGGGTAAACTATTAGCTAATATAGCCTGTGGAACAGCCCAGCCTTACCATGCCAAATGGTATAGCAATGCCAAACCACTCACCAGTTTCGATCAGAGTTGGAGCCAGAAATTTCACATCTGGCGTATGGATTGGAATGAAAACACGATCAGTTTGTTTGTGGATGATCAGCTGCTGAACTGGGTAGAACTCAAAGACCTGGTTAACCGTGATGGCAGTAATTTTAACCCTTTTATGCAACCGCATTATATTTTGCTCAACTTGGCGCTGGGTGGCAACAATGGCGGCGATCCATCTCAAACAAAGTTTCCTCGCCGTTATGAAATAGATTATGTAAGGGTTTATCAGAAAAAATAGAGCCATATACTTTTAAGTTTCCAATAAACAGGCCCGATGTAAAGGCTTACATCGGGCCTGTTTATTGGAGCAACAGAATTATAACTTACCAGAACTTTACATAAAGCGTGGTAAGCAGCAGCAAGGTTACTATGATGAGGGCCAATGTAGATGGCTCAACCTTAAACATGGTTTTATCAAGTACAAATGCTTTTGGATTGATCTTAGGTCCTGCGAAGCTTACCAGAACGATGGCAATAACGGTGAACAGGAACGAAAGGCCCATGCATATCAAAAAGGGTATCTCATAACCACCATGCCCGTTAGGGAAAGCGGTATATAAAAATGTTTCATGCCCAAACAATCTTGGCGCATAGTTATTAAATAATACCGACATCAGAAAGCCGGTGATAATCCCTACAATAGCTGCTGCTCCTGTTGTACGTTTCCAGAAGAAGCCCAATATGAATATGGCAAATATTCCCGGGCTAATGAAGCCGGTATATTTTTGGATGAAGGTAAATCCACCTTCACCACCAATGCCTAACAGGTCTTTCCAGGTTAACAAAACAGATAGTAACATAGCCAATGCGATAATTAACTTACCCATCCTTACCATGCCTTTTTCATCAGCATCTTTTTTGATATACTTTTTGTAGATATCCATCGTAAATATGGTGGATATACTATTGGCCTTACCGGCCAATGAGGCCACGATAGCCGCAGTTAGGGCCGCTATAGAAAGCCCCTTTAAACCACTTGGCAAAAATCCCAGCACTGCGGAATAAGCGTTATCGGCATTTAAATGTCCGCCTGAGTTCATTTCATGCTGTAAGCCGCCGTTCTTATATAAAACATAAGCTGCTATACCCGGCAGGATCACGATGATAGGCATGGCCAGTTTCATTAAACCGGCGAAAAGGATACCGGTACGAGCGGTTTTCAGATCGGAGCCTAAGGCCCTTTGGGTGATGTATTGGTTACAACCCCAGTAATTTAAATTCACTATCCATTGCCCGGCAAAATACATGGCTATACCTGGCAGCAGCAGGTATTTATCAATATCAGCCTGCGATGCATGCGGCCCCGGTTTGGCCAGTATCATTTTAAAGTGTTCGGGCGAATCCTTGAGCATAGCAGTAAATCCTGCCAAGGCATCTTTACCCAAACCAAAACGCTCGCTAACCAGTGTTAAGGCAATATAGGTTGTGGCTAAACCACCAATAACCAGTACCAAAACCTGAATCACATCTGTAAAGCCGATAACTTTCATACCACCCAGGGCAATCACCAATGCGAAAACAGAGAGAGCGATAATGATCCAGTGGAAAGTGGCAGGATCGCCGCCTGCTAAGCTGTTGATGGCCAATGCGCCGAGGAAGAGGATGGAGGTAAGGTTTACAAAAACATATAAAAACAACCAGAAAATGGCCATGATCAAACTCACCGACTGATTATAACGGGTTTCCAGGAACTGGGGCATGGTAAATATCTTGTTTTTAAGATATACCGGGATAAACCATACGGCTACAATAATGAGTGCTATGGCCGCAATCCATTCATACGCCGCTACGGCAATACCTACGGTAAAGCCCTGACCACTGGCGCCAATAAATTGTTCTGCCGAAATGTTAGAGGCGATCAGCGAGGCGCCGATGGCCCACCAGGTAAGTGACCCTTCGGCCAAAAAGAAATCGTGACTGCCTGTGATGCTGTTTTTTTTCTTACGGCTGTATACCCAGTAACCATACCCGGCCACAACAAAAAAATAGATGATGAATATGATATAATCAATAGTGGAGAATTTACTCATAATTTGGTTTAATTTTAATTGGGGTTGATAGGACTGAACCGGCGACTTATAGCACCCATCAATAGTCGCCAGTCCAGTTTTTAAATTAGGGGGTAATTATCTATAAGCAACTTCGTTCCACCTGATCTCATTACGGAATTGGTCTATACGGGTATCTTTTCCGATGCGTAAAAACTCAATGCCCGCCATATCAGCAAAATCCCGCAGATGCTCTGCGGTTAAATTCTGGCTGTAAGCAGTATGGTGGGCTCCACCGGCGTATATCCATGCGGCGCAGCCGGTTTTCATGTCGGGGTATGGTTTCCATAATACTCGGGCAACCGGTAGCTTGGGCAGATCATTCAGCGGTTCTACGGCTTCTACCTCATTAATCAACAGGCGAAAACGGTTACCCATATCAACCAACGCCGCATTTAGCGCAAGGCCGCCTGCTACATTAAATACCAGCCTTGCAGGATCGGCTTTGCCACCTATGCCTAAAGGATGAACCTCCAACGTGGCTTTGCCATTGGCCAAAGAGGCGTCTACCTCCAGCATATGCGATCCCAATACCAGCGCATTATTGGGGTCGAAATGATAGGTGTAATCCTCCATAAAAGCGTTGCCACCTTTTAGTCCGGCGCCCATTACTTTAAAAGCACGTACCAGGGCAGCTGTTTTCCAGTCTCCTTCTCCGGCAAAACCATAACCATCGGCCATTAGGCGCTGGGCGGCAATGCCTGGTAATTGTACCATGCCATGCAGGTCCTCAAATGTATCTGAGAAACCTTTAAAGCCGCCCTCTGTCAGAAATTTGCGCAAGCCTAATTCTATCCTTGCGGCTTCATAAACGGACGAATGTTTTTCGCCTCCTTTTTTAAGCGAAGTGTCCATGGTGTATGTTGCTTCATATTCGTCTATCAGCGTATTAATATCGGCTTCAATTACCGCGTTGATCACAGCTACCAGATCACCAATGCCATAGGTATTTACAGAGAAACCAAATTTTAGCTCGGCTTCAACCTTATCGCCGTCGGTCACAGCAACAAAGCGCATGTTATCGCCAAAGCGGACAAATTTGGCACCCTGCCAGTCATACCAGCCAGCCGCAGCGCGTGTCCATGCTTCTATCTGACTTAAAACTTCGGGATCCTGCCAGTGCCCAACAACCACCTTGCGGTTAATGCGCATACGTGATACCATAAAACCAAACTCCCGGTCGCCATGGGCGCTTTGGTTCAGATTCATAAAATCCATATCGATAGAGCTCCATGGAATATCGCGATTGTATTGGGTATGAAGATGTAATAGTGGCTTTTTCAGGATGCTTAAACCCCGTATCCACATTTTGGCAGGAGAGAAGGTGTGCATCCAGGTGATCACACCAATGCAGTTTTCAGCCAGGTTTGCCTGTTGCAGGGTAGTGTATATCTCATCTGTGCTTTTTACAACGGGTTTATAAATTACGCGAACGGGAATTTTGCTAGAGCTATCCAATCCTGCTGTAATTTGCTGGGAATGTTCGGCTACCAGTCTTAATGTTTCTTCTCCGTACAGGTCCTGGCTCCCGGTAATGAACCAAACTTCAAATGTTTTCAGGTCGATCATTTTATAATTATTGAATTATGGATTTAGTGAATTAGTGATTGTTTGATCCACTACTTTTTAGTTATTGATTGTTTTGATTTATTATTTTATGGACGATAGTCTGAACAAGGCTGTACCATGCGCATTGATATTTTGCTGATAATTTGTTTTATACTGACCAAGGGTTTGTTTTTTCCAGAGATCGCGCACCTTTACTTTGCCTTTAAGGCCAAGGGATGAAAAATCTACAGCCACCGATCTCGGATCATCACCAATATTAAACATAGCCACATACACGTCGTTGCTATTTTGCACATGCGAATACCAAACCATAGCGCCATCTTTTTTATACAACTGGCGCGGGTTTTCTCCGCTTTGGTTAGCGGCAAGTACTTCAGCATTAGTGAATAGCTTCAATTCCAGTTCTCGGTTTTCGGGCAGGTTACCACCCAGCATCAGGGGTGAGCGGTAGATGCTCCAAAAGGTCATGTGAGTGTAGAGCTCATCTTCGGTAAAACGACTGTACCTTTCAATACCAACAGGACCCCGTTTGGATAGTTTACCAATCTGTATCATATCGCAATCTGGCCAATGGCCGAGGCCACCTACGCCTTCCCAGCTTTTGGCATAATCAAACATGTGCAGCACTTCTTTCCAGTTATCCCAAAAATCATCGGCCATGCGCCACATATTGGCATATTGGGTGGCATGGGCAGCCTGGTTAAGTGGTGTTTCGCCCGGTGAAAGACTTAAAACGATAGGCCTGCCGCATTGATCAATCGCTTTTTTGTAGCCTTCAACTTCGGCTGCGCTGTAAGGTCGCGAGAGGTCATCAACCTTAATAAAATCTACACCCCATAAAGCGTATAACTCCAATAAGGAGTTCAGGTATTCCTGTGCGCCGGGCTTTTTCATATCAAGTCCGTACATATGGTTCATCCAGAGGCATTGCGAATTGGTATCCGCAACCATATCTGCAGTAATACCGTTGGTGCCTTTTATCGGCGATTTTGCCCACACGGCCTGTCTTGGGATACCGCGCATCACGTGAATCCCGAATTTTAACCCCTGTGCGTGTACATAATCGGCAAGTGGTTTAAAGCCGTTGCCGCCAAACGCCGATGGGAATTTATTGGGCTGAGGTGTTAACCGGCCCCATTTATCCATAGCTAACCAGGGTATGTATGAGCCATCCTGTAACCTTTTTTGAAAAGGGTTGCCGATATTACTGCCCGGAGGGTTGTCATATGACCATAAAAAGTCGACCACAATATATTGCCAGCCATATTGCTTTAAGTATTTGGCCATATAATCGGTATTAGCTTTAACCTCATCCTCATGAACAGCCGAACCAAAACAGTTATAACTATTCCAACCCATTGGTGGTGTAGCGGCTATTTTTGTTTGGGCAGACGTTTGGGTGCTCAGCAGAATACCCGCGGCAAATAGGATTAAACAGTGTAGTTTCATAGTTGTATTATTGGCCGTAATAAGAATCGGGCCCGTGTTTGCGTTCGTAATGTTTTTTGATGAGCGAATCTTTTAAACGGGGAGCATAATTATCTATTTGTTCTGTTAAATGGGCCATGTGCGCAACAGCCTCCAGGACGGCGCTGTTGTAAACCGCTTTTTCGGCTGTTTTGCCCCAGGTAAAGGGGGCGTGGTTACCCACCAGTATCATTTCGATCTCTTTATAATCAAGATTGTTGTCCTTAAAATAATCGATGATCTGGAAGCCCGTTTGGTATTCGTAATCGCCGATTATCCTATTATCTTCCATTGGTGGTGCGCAGGGGATGTCGGTGGTTAGATGATCGGCATGGGTTGTACCAAAGATAGGGATACAGCGTTGCGCCTGTGCCCATGCGGTAGCATAGGTGGAATGGGTATGTACAATGCCGTTAATGCCGGCCCAATACTTATACAAAACAGCGTGTGTTTTGGTATCAGAAGATGGGCGGAGATTACCTTCTATCGTATTACCGTCAAAATCAACAATCACCATTTTTTCTGGTGTTAGTTCATCATAGGGAATACCGCTCGGTTTGATTGCGAAAACACCCAGATCCCTGTCGGCCGCGCTTACGTTGCCAAAGGTGAACAGTACCAGGCCCAATTTGGGTAATTGCATGTTTGCCTCATAAGCCGTTTGTTTAATGTGTTGATACTTACTCATGTGCTTAACTGTTTTGAAGTTCGACTGCTGTAGTTTTGGCTATTTGACCAGCTACAAACTCCCCGAGATCTTTATACTGCTCATACCGTCTGTTGTAAATAACTGTATGATCGGTGTTGGGATAATACTCCTCGTCAAAACCGCCTCCCATAGCTTTCATAGCTTCTTCAACCGTTGGGTATATACCGGCTACCACGGCGGCAAACATAGCTGCACCGAGAGCACAGGTGTGTTTAAACTGATGGATACGGATAGGCATACCCAGCACATCGGCCATCATTTGCATAACAAATGGCGACTTTTTGGCCACGCCGCCAATGCCAATGATGCCTTTTACAGGGATACCTTCGGCAATAAACCTGTCCACAATACTTTTTGCACCAAAACAGGTGGCTTCTGCCAGGGCGCGGAAAATCCTGGGTGCGTCGCTGCCTAAGCTCAGGCCGCTTATTGCCCCTTTCAGTTCCTGGTTGGCATCAGGTGTACGGCGACCGTTCAACCAGTCAACAGCCAATTCGTTAGGTTCATCAACAGGGATCAGAGCAGCCTGCCTGCTCAGTTCGGGTATGATCAGATCGCTCAGTTCGGCTTTTAGCGCTTTGGCAGTAGCCTCGTCAATTATTTTTGATTGAGATAGTATATGATTAACCGGCCATGAAATTATATTTTTAAACCAGGCATAAGTATCGCCAAAAGCCGATTGCCCGGCTTCTAAACCTACCATCCCCGGAATAACCGAGCCATTTACCTGTCCGCATATACCGCGCACCAGCTTGCCCTGCATGTTGGATGTTGGGGCTACCAAAATATCGCAGGTAGATGTACCCATTACCTTGCTTAAATAATAAGGTTCAATTTGCCCGCCAACGGCTCCCATGTGCGCGTCAAATGCCCCGGTACCCACAATAACTCCAGAGGAAAGGCCCAGGCGCTGCGCCCATTCAGCGCTTAACGTACCTGCGGCCTGGTCGGCGGTGTAAGTGTCTTTATAAAGTTTGTGCGTAAAGCCTTTTAATAATGGGTCAAGCGATGAAAAGAAATCGTCGGGCGGTAAACCATCAAATTCTTCGGCCCATAAGGCTTTATGCCCCGCAGAGCAACGCCCGCGTTTGATGGCTTTAACATCGTTACCGCCAGTGAGTAAAAAGGGTATCCAATCACAATGTTCTACCCAGGAAGCTGCTGCGTTTCTTACAACTTCATCAACCCTTAAAACGTGCAGCAGCTTAGCCCAAAACCACTCGGATGAGTAGATGCCGCCCACATATTGCAGGTAATTGGTATCAAACAAAGCCGCGTGGGCGTTGATTTCGGCAGCTTCTTTAACAGCCGTATGATCTTTCCATAACACAAACATGGCGTTCGGGTTATTTTCAAAACCGGGTGTTAAAGCCAGGGGGGTACCGTAAGCGTCGACTGCTACGGGGGTGGAGCCGGTAGTATCAACAGATATACCTTTTATGGAATCAACAATGCCGGCGCCGCCTGCCTGTGCTATACAGTCTTTAATGGTGATCTCCAGACCATCAATATAATCCTGTGGATGCTGCCTGAACTGGTTTATACCGGGTTCGCAAAATAAGCCATCGCGCCAGCGGGGATACTCATATACAGACGAGGCTATTTCCTGTCCATTTGCTGCATTTACCAAGATGGAACGTACAGAATCTGATCCATAATCCACCCCAATCACTAATTGATTTTTATTCATGTATAATTAGTGTTTTTATAACACTTATTTTGATTGACGTTGAAATAGTATCTGCCGGATATATGCTGATGATCATTTAATTAAATAACATCACAAATGAAATGGCAGAACGGTTAATAAATTAGCTATAACTGGTTGCGAAATATTAATTGTTAATATAACACTAAAACAAAAATATAAAAAGTTTTATACAAACAAAATTTAAAATGGTTAGGTGGTTTAAATTACTTCCCGGCTTGTTTCCAATGCACGGATAATGGTATATAAAGTTTCATTAATAGGGGTAGGTACCTGGTATTTGTGGCCAAGCTCTATTACCT
Organism: Mucilaginibacter lappiensis; assembly: GCF_900155965.1. GTDB lineage: Bacteria > Bacteroidota > Bacteroidia > Sphingobacteriales > Sphingobacteriaceae > Mucilaginibacter > Mucilaginibacter lappiensis. The sequence goes on along the minus strand of NZ_FTMG01000001.1, from coordinate 874,183 downwards.
TTCCGGCAAAAAGATCTACTTCGCTTTTACGCCCGGCTTCAATGTCCTGTAACATGGAGGTTTTCCCGTCGGGGCCAAGCCCGTCAACTATGCGGGTAAACTCATTAATATCGTCCTGACCCAGAAAAATACCCATTTGGTGCGATAATGTTATCACTTCTTCGGCTGCCATCAGCATCAGCTTACGGGCTTGTTTATTTTGCTGAAACTCCCCGTAAGGAGCCTTCAATACAGCTGATGCCTGGTTAATGCCCGTGTTCATCATAAATTTAAACCAGAGCGCTTTGTACATATCCGCGGGGATGTGATGGGGGATACCAGCCTTTTCAAATAACTCTTTTATAGCTTTTACCCGTGCCGAAAGCGTGCTATTGTCTTTTTCGCCAAAAACTATCCGGCCAGGATTGGAATAGGTAATCGTACTGTCTGCTCTAACGGCATCCATCCCCACGCCATAGGCAAAAAGTAAATGTTTTATCCCGATTGTTTCGCCTATCTGCTCTTCGCTGGATATACCATTGAGTAGTGAAATAACGATGGTGTCGTCGTGCACAAATGTGCTCAGATCATTTATGGCTGCTGCAAGCTGGGGCGCCTTTACCGCAACAATAATGAGATCGGCAGGGGGCTGAGAGCGGTCGCCAGGTTTAACGTAATTGAATTGATAAGGACTGCCATTAACCTTGATCTCAGAGTTTTGATAGTTTTTGATGCGTTCGGGAGAAGCGATTACCTTGACCAGGCCAGGATCTATATCTTGTAATTTGGCCGCATACATGCCGCCCATTGCACCCAAACCTACGATATAAACATTATTGATATGATTTTTCACGGTATATAAGCAACTATGATATAATGGCCGAAGTTAGGCAACCTCCACCAGATGTTTGTGAATTTTGCTGGGAATAATCCATTATTTACAGTTGAATGATCCTTCCTTCTTGAAATTTAACCTGGTCATCTATCGTAAAATATCGGCCTTATAAGCCTTATTGGTAAGGTTATTTAGAATTTTACCCCCATTTCCTTAGGATTTTACCCCCTCCTCTGCTGCTGATAATAGCAAATTTGTTGAAACCATTAAAACCAATTATGAAAGAGCAGACATTTTATTAACCCATCCGGGTATTGCGGCTTAATGCCATTTTATTCCCGCCGGTCAGGAATCGGGAACTGAGTAAAGGCGCAGATACGTGCCTTTTTAATGATCATACACCAACAAAATTTAAAACTTATTGAATTAAGATGGATAAAATTTACTCATTGAACTGCCAGGGTGCGCGCATGGTAAAGTGTTTTAAAAATCTCCTTGCAACCCTCATCATACTTACTTTGTTTATTGGCAGCGCCTACGCCCAAACACGAAAGATCACGGGTACGGTAAAAGATAGCAAAGGGGAGACGCTGCCCGGGGTAAGCGTCAAATTAAAAGGTACAGCGAACGGCACGGTTACAGATGCGAAAGGCATCTATAACATCAGCGTGCCCGATAACAATGCTACGCTGGTGTTTTCCTATATTGGGTTTATTACCCAGGAAAAAGCAGCAGGAGATTCCCCGTCTGTTAATATTGTACTGGCAGAACAAAGTACCAGTTTGAACGACGTGGTAGTAGTAGGTTACGGAACCCAGAAAAAGGTTAACCTGATCGGTTCGGTGGCTACCATCGGGGCAAAAGATCTCGAAAACAGATCGGTAACCAACGTATCATCGGCGTTAACGGGTTTGAGCGCTGGGGTATCGGTGATGCAAAGTTCCGGTAAGCCCGGTTCAGACGGTGCTACTATCCGTATCCGGGGGATGGGTACCTTGAATAATAACAATGCCCTTGTAGTTATCGACGGTATACAGGGCACTTTAGATGCCGTAAATCCCGACGATATAGAAAGTATTTCTATTTTAAAAGATGCCGCAGCGGCTTCTATATATGGTTCATTGGCTGCCAATGGAGTTATCCTGGTGACTACCAAAAAGGGAAGCAAAAATAAAACTACGGTAACTTATACGGGTATTGCCTCCAAAACCAATCCAAGCAGTATGCCTTCCTTTGTGTCTGATTATGTAAGGCATATGCAGTTGGTCAATGAGGGGTACCAAAACCTGGGTCAAACACCGGTTTATACCGCTGCTACCATAGCACAATGGCAAAAAGCCGATGCTGATCCCAACGGATTAAATGTCATTGGTGTACCCAATTACATTGCCTATCCCAATACCAATTGGGCAAAAGCAATTTTTCAAAACAATGTATTGCAGGATCATAACCTATCCATCAGCGGTGGTAACGAAACTACTCAATTCCTGCTATCAGCCGGATATACCGGTAACCCGGGCACTATGCAAAATACCGGATCCGATAAATACCAGTTCCGGGTGAATTTGCAGACTAAGGCTACCAAGTTTTTAACCGTGGGTACGCAAACATTTGCATCACTGCAAACTTTTGGCCTGGCCAGTACCAGTAACGCCTTTAACTATTTAAGACAAACCACACCGGGTGTTTATCCCTATTACAACGGTAAATATGGTTTCCCTTCGGCTCCCGAAGAATCATCGACAGCCAATAACATCCTGAGTTATTTAACCTCTACCGGCGGAAGCGACCAGGAATCCAGGATCAATACCACACTTTTCGCTAATGTCGACCTTTATAAAGGTTTAACCCTGGAAACCAAATTCAATTACCAGACCCGTTTTGAGGAAAACAATTCGTTCACTATTCCTTTCGAAAAATGGGACTTTTCGACCAACACCTTAAAACAGGCAGCCACAGCGCCATCGCAATTGAGTACTTATTATGATTTTAATAAAAACTACCTGATCACGCTCGATGCGGTTTTAAGATATAACACTACTATAGCCAAAAATCATACTATTGGCGCTTTGGTAGGCTATGATCAGTATCAATACAAATATTACTATTTCGACGCCACTAAATTAGGCCTCATCGATCCTACAATTACCACCCTAAATTCGGCAACCACGCCAACAGCAGCCACCGGCGACGCCTACGATTATGCTTTGCGCTCATTCTTTGGACGTTTGAACTATGATTATAAATCGCGCTACCTGTTGGAAGCGGTGTTCAGATATGATGGCTCATCCAAATTTGCACCATCTAACCGCTGGGGCTTTTTTCCTGCCTTTGCCGCGGGCTGGCGCATCTCCGAAGAGCCCTTTATGCAAAACGTAAATGAATATGTAGGTAATTTAAAACTGCGTGCATCCTGGGGACAAACCGGTAATAACGTGCTAAACTCCAATGCTGCATTGGGTAATTACGATTACCTGGCAACTTATAGTCCTACCGCTTATTCCTACAACGGAGCTGCTGTAACCGGTTTGGCACAAACAAAATTTGCCAACCAGAACCTGAAGTGGGAAACTACCACCACCAGTAATATTGGTTTGGATGGAACCTTGTTTAAAGGCAAAATGAATTTTGAGATTGATGCCTATCGTAAATATACCACCGGCATCTTATTTACCCCAACCATACCATTGACCGTTGGTACGGCCACGGCCGCCACACAAAACATTGCCGAAGTATCCAACAAAGGTATTGAGGTTACCCTGGGCTTTCGCGGCCAAACTGGTGGTTTGAGTTATAGCGTGTCTGGTAATTTTGCTTACAACTTTAACCGGGTCGAAAAATATAATGGTACCCTGCAGCAAGGTTACACCACCGATGCTAACGGGAATCAGGTTTATTCATCAAACATTGGTCAGGTTTCAAGTGGTGGCACTACCAGAGTTATCCAGGGTCATGCCATCAATGAGTATTACCTGTACCCAGTGTACAAAGGAAATGGAAGCTATTATAATGCAGATGGCTCCGTAAATAAAAATGGCGGCCCTAAAGATGGTATGATCCGTACACCGCAGGATTTGGCCTGGTTGCAGAGTATGATGAATGCCGGCTATAAATTTCAACCGGCTAATGGCATCGGCAAAACCAAGATCTATTATGGCGACCTGATCTATGGTGACACCAATGGCGACGGCATTTATGGCAATAGTTACGATGCGCAGCTTACCAATAAATCGGCAACGCCAAAATATAATGCCGGTTTACAGTTCAATGTATCCTACAAAGGTTTTGATTGCTTTATGATATGGGCCGGAAGCTTTGGTATGTACTATTACTGGAATGATACCGGATATAATAACTCTATTGTTTCCTTAGGTAACGCGGTAAGTACACTGGTAGCTAATAACCATTATTATTATAATGATGCCAATCCATCAGACCCGGCTAATAATATTAATGGCTATTACCCACGCTTAAAAAATACATCCGATGTGCAGAATGCCGCGGTAGCCAGTAATTTCTATCTGTATAACGCATCGTACGTAAAATTGAAGAACGTTCAATTGGGCTATACACTTCCAAAAAGGTTAACCCAGAAATGGTCGTTAAGTAAAATAAGGATCTACGTAGCCGCCGAAAATTTATTCACGATAACCAAGTACCCTGGACTTGATCCGGAAATAGGTCCGAGTGTGGGCTATCCAACCATGCGTCAATACTCTGTTGGTTTAAATGCTGCCTTTTAAGCTTAAATAAAAAATAATGAAAAAGATATTTATATTATTGATGACTGTAGCCATAGTAACCGGCTGCAAGAAAAACCTGCTCGATACATCGCCTTATTCTTCTGTTGCCTCCTCCAATATGTGGACAACCGATAATTTAACCGATCTGGGTGTTACAGGGGTATATCAGGCGTTAAGATTGGGCGAAAACTCTGGCGGCGATTCCGGTCTGGAATTATATATGATGGATCGCTTTGGTTTTACCGGTCAAACCCGCAGCCAGGAATCCATGTTGTCAGGTACCATAACCACCGGTAACGGAATTTACAGCAGTACATGGCAAAACCTGTATGAAGGTGTACAACGTTCTGATGATGCTATCAAAAACATACCACTAAAATCACCTTCCGATCCAGCAAAAAAAGCCCGTTACGTAGCGGAGTGTAAATTTTTGCGGGCTTATTTTTACCTGCGCTTAAACCAGTTATGGAAAGGTGTACCCATTTACCTGGAACCTTTCACTGCCGACCAGGCTACCAAAGCAAGGTCGTCCGAAGCTGATGTGTGGAACCAGGTGGTGGCCGATTTGACCGACGCCATCAACGAACCAAATCTACCTTCAATATACACGGCAGGAGCTGCCAACTACGGTCACGCGACCAAAGGCGCGGCGTATGCGCTGCGTGGTAAAGCCTATTTGTATCTGCAGAAATGGGATCTGGCCGCTGCTGATTTCGCTATGGTAAAATCGGCCGGATATGCCCTGTTTGCTAATTATACCACGCTGTTTAAGGCCGCCAATGAGCAATGCAGCGAGATGATATTTTCTATCCAGAATGTGGCCGTTGCCGGTGGCGGAACTCAGGGATATGGCTCAACCACACAATGGTTCTGCGGTACGCGCTCGTCTTTTGGCTCCTGCTGGAATGATTACCTGGTATCGCCCAACCTGGTTGATCTTTACCAGAACCTGGATGGTTCGCCTTTTAACTGGGATTCTGTTTTGCCGGGCTATTCAAGCATGACCCCGGCACAACGGGAAGTGTTTTTCTTAAGAAATAATTTGACAGCTGCCGAAATAGCTGCCGCTACAACCAGGGGCGCACAAATGAGCTTGTATTTACCTACGAGTAACGAAGCCCGGATCCTGCAGGCTTATGCTAACCGCGACCCTCGTTTGGCTGCCAATGTGATCACGCCTTATGCTACTTATAACGGTGTATTTGGTTCAAATAATGCAACAGTAACTTCACGCTGGCCATATCGTGCTGAGGCTGCCCTGGGTGGCGATCTGCGTACCGATACACAAAGCTATTTTTACTACCTGTACCGGAAATTTGTTTATGAAGGTAATGCCGAACTCATCAACAGGGCATACGGACCTACTGATTTCCCGTTGATCAGGTATGCCGATGTGCTGTTGATGTGGGCCGAGGCTTTGAATGAGCAGGGTTTAACATCAGATGCCGTGGCTAAAGTTAACGAGGTGAGGACAAGGGCCGGCGTAGCTTTATTAAATTCAAGTACAGCTACCATGGTTGCCGGGCAGGCCGATCTGCGCGAGCGTATCAGGAACGAGCGCCGGGTAGAGTTCCCGAACGAGGGTATCAATTACTTTGATGAACTGAGGTGGCAATCATGGAAAGATAAAGTGTTTTACTCAGGCAATGGTGTAAAACAAGTTTGGGGTGCCAATGTGTACACGTATTCTTTCCAGGGCGATTATATTTATACCTGGCCCATCCCGCTGGTAGAAACCCAAAGAAACCCCAACCTGAAACAGAACACCGGTTGGATCAACTAAAAAGAGTCAAGATATTAGAGTCAGGAATCAAGAAATAGGATTGTATATGTTTATGTGTTTTTCTAACGTCTTGGTTCTTGACTCTCAGCTCTTGCCTCTAACACACCCCTTCTATCTTATATGAATAAATTACTATCTGGATCTTTTTATATCTTTTTTCTGCTGATTGTGGGTATTGGAAATGCTATTGCAGGAGCCTCATCAATTGGTTTGGCGCATCATAACTCGCATACGACTCACCCGACCATCGCTGCGCCTGGTCACCCTCTCTTCGCCTTCGGCGTAAAGAGGGGACTTGAAAAAAAAGGAAACAAAAACAAACAATTTCCCCACCCTCTATACGGCGCAGCCGGAGAGAGGGTCGCCCAGCGAAGCGCAGGCGGGGTGAGTTGTCTACGAGCTGCAGCGCAATCCACCCGCCAAACCATCAGCTTCAACACCGGCTGGAAATTTCACATGGCCTATGATGTTCGCAAGCAGCCGGAAACCATCAATGTAAAGCTACCCCATACCTGGAACGCGCAAGATGTATTATTAGGCAAGGGCAATTACCAACGAGAAAGTGGTATCTATGAAAAAAGCTTTATGATTGATCCTATATGGAAAAACAAACGCCTGTTTTTATATTTTGAAGGCGCTAACTCGGTGGCAACAGTGCTGATAAACAAACATTTTGTGACCGAACATAAAGGGGGCTATACCGCCTTTTGTGTGGAGATCACTGGTTTGGTAAAGCTCGGAGAAACAAACCAGGTAGAGGTGCAGGTAAGCAATGCTGCCCGGACGGATGTGCTGCCATTATGCGGCGATTTTAATGTGTATGGGGGCATCCACCGGCCTGTTTCCTTATTGGTTACGGCAAAGGATTGTATCTCTCCTTTAGATCATGGCTCACCCGGAGTTTATCTTACGCCAAGTTCTGTATCTGAGCAGTTGGCTACGGTGAATATTTTAACCAAACTTTCGGTAACGGCCAGCACCGGGTTACAGATCAGGTCAGAGGTGATTGATGCCGGTCAGCATGTTGTGGCTTCAGTCACTAATGCGGTAAGCAATAACCGCAATGCTGCGCAAACTATCCGCCTGAAACAGCCGCATTTATGGAACGGGAAGGCCAATCCTTATGTATATACCGTACAGGTGAATTTACTAAAAGACGGACAGGTGATTGATCGGGTAACACAGCCATTGGGTTTAAGATATTATCATGTAGACGCCAACAAAGGTTTTATTTTGAATGGCAAATACCTCGATCTGCATGGTGTAGGTTTTCATGAAGATGTGGAAGGCAAGGGCTCGGCATTGGACACCGCCGATTATGACAAGGACATGCAGTTGATCAGGGAGATTGGCGCTACCGCGCTCCGCTTAACACATTACCCGCATGGCAAATATTTTTATGATCTATGCGATAGGACCGGCATGGTAGTATGGTCCGAGATTCCCTTTGTTGGCCCCGGTGGCTACACAGGTGCCGGATACCTCAAGAACCCCGAACTGGAAGGGCAGGCCCGGCAGGTGCTGACTGAAATGATCCGTCAGAATTATAATCACCCTTCAGTTTGTTTCTGGGGCTTATTCAATGAGCTGAAACTGGATCATGACGACCCGGTACCTTTTATAAAAGAACTCAATACTTTGGCAAAAAAAGAAGATCCAACGCGGTTAACCACCTGTGCCACTTTTTTAGACGGTGACCGCTTTAATCAGGTGTCCGATCTGATAGCCTGGAACAAATATTATGGCTGGTACGATGGCGAATTTAAGCAGATAGGTGTTTGGGCCGATAAAACACATCATAGTTATCCACAGAAAGCATTTGCGGTAAGCGAATATGGGGCAGGCGGTAGTCCGTTTAAACATAGCGAGAACAATGTTAAACCAGATGCCGATGGGAAATTTCACCCGGAAGAATGGCAAACCAGCTATCATGAAATGAACTGGCTGGAACTGAGTAAAAGGCCATTTATCTGGGGCAAGTTTGTTTGGGCCCTGGCCGATTTTGGCTCATCCATCCGCACGGAAGGGGATACCTCCGGCATCAACGATAAGGGTTTGGTTACCTATGATCGGAAAGTGAAAAAAGATGCCTTTTACTTTTACAAAGCCAACTGGAACCCCGAACCCATGCTCTATATCACTGATCGCAGGAACGAGGTACGAACGCAGCAGGCTACAGTTATAAAAATATACAGTACCATGGCGTATGTAAAACTAAGGGTTAATGGAACTGTCATCGCCAATGGTGAGCCAGACGAGTTTCACATCATCCGCTGGGAAAACGTCCTGCTGCACAAAGGGAAAAACAAAATTGAGGTAAGCGCCACTACGGATGGAAAGGTTTTACAGGATACCTGCGAATGGACACTGGAAGATAAAAGCGGTATAACAAAAAGCAATTAATGAAGATGTTTAGCAAAACGGATCATATAAAACCCATGTCATTGCGAAATACGAAGCCCCACCCAACCCTCCCCGGAAGGGAGGGCTTTAAAGTAGTTCAAAAAGTCTCCCCTTCCGGGGGATATTTAGAAGGGGCTTCTCTGAGCAATGACAGCTCTTTTTTGATAGGCCAGAACTTTTATATGCCCCAAAATTTCGGTATATTTGTATGTATAACGGCCCGGTGTCCTTTTATAAAAGGATACCGGGCCGTTTTGGTTAAAGAAATAAAGGCCACAAAATCGACCTTTTAGTAAGTACTTATTTGATAGTCAATAAATTAATACTTTTTAAACCTTTCAAAACCCATCAAAAATTTGTTAAAAAGTGTTAAAATGGCGTTAAAGTTTAGTTAAAACGCATAAAAAGCAATCGTTTTTACCCTGTTTTTGACTAAAAAAATGTTAAAATTTAAGGTTTAAAAAGTTTTTGAACAGCCGATGTAGTCATCGGTAATCTGTCACCATAAATAAACTAATGAAAAAAATATTACTTCTTCTGATTGCCAGCTGTAGTGTCTTGCACACTCTGGCGACCACGTATTATATCAACAACAAAACCGGTAACGACTCCTCCGACGGGTTGAGCCGCACAAAGGCATGGCGGTCATTGGCCCCGGTAAATAAACATGCCTTTATGCCCGGCGATAGTGTATTATTCGCCCGTAACGGGGTTTGGGAAGGGCAACTGGCTCCATCAGGCTCCGGGAATGCAAAGTCCCTCATCGTGTTTAGTGCTTACGGCTCAGGCGCCCTGCCCGAAATAAAAGCGGGAGGCCATTTTCGGGATGCTATACTGCTGCACAACCTGCAATACATTGTGGTAGAATACCTGGCCGCCTCCAACCTGGATAATACGGTAGCGGTTCAAAAAACAGGTCCTACAGGTGTTCGGATCATGGCGGAAGACATAGGTACACTGCACCATATCAGGCTGGCTAATTTGTATATCCATGATATTAATGGCGATAACAAAAAAGGCTCTGCCGAAGGTTGCGGCATCTTTTGGGATTGCCAGGGCCCTAAACCGAGTAATATTGAACATTTGCAAATCGAAAATTGCAAGGTAGAGCGTGTGGACCGTAATGGCATCCGCGGCAATGGAACTTTTTCATTGCGGACTAACTGGTTTCCAAACAAGTATCTACTTATCCGTAACTGCCTGCTCGAAGATATTGGGGGGGATGGCATTGTGGTAAAAGCCTTTGATACCGCTATGGTTGAGCATAATAAACTCTTCCATATCCGTAGCCGGGCAACGGATAACGCGGTGGCCGTATGGCCTCACAGCAGTGATCATACCACTATTCAGTACAACGAGGTTGGTTATACCAAAAATGGTAATTGGGCCAATGACGGGCAATCTTTTGACATTGACGGTAACTCCAGGAATACCATTATACAGTACAATTACAGCCATGATAACGAGGGCGGTTTTATGCTGGTGATATCAGACCTCATTAATAAAGATAATGTCAAAACCTCGGGTAATATCATTCAGTATAACCTGAGCGTAAATGACGGTCTGAACCGTAAGCGACTTTTTAATTTCGCGGGGGTAACAGACAGTACCCTGATTAAAGGGAATATATTTTATAATGATGCGCCAAAATCTTTCACTATCGAAGCGGTAGATATTGAAAATGGGATACCAGAACATGTTGTTTTTGAAGATAATTATTTTGTTTATACCGGGAAAACCCCCGCAGTTTTTACCAGGTCGCCAAAGCAGTATAGTCACGTGAGTTTTAATAATAACAACTTCAGTAATAATATAATAGGGCTGGATAACCTGCCGGATCGAAAAGATATACCGGCCAAAACGAGTCATAAACCGTATCCTAAAAACTTAAGCTTTCCCTGGAAGTATATACCGGCAAAGCTTCGGAATGTAGCAGCGCAATTTCCTGAAAGTTTATACAACTCATTTACAAAAGAATAAGCAACCATCGATATTTAAAGAGAACCATCCTGGTAAGAAAAACTATTAATGTAGCGGGAATTTTGTTAGTTTTATTTGACCGGTCGATCAAATGAAATTAGCTATTACCATATTCCTGTTCTCCATAGGTTGTTATTCGGCTGCTTATAGTCAGCGTATCGCGTTTGAGAATCTGACGGTGGATAACGGCCTGTCGCAAAATTCGGTGCTGGCCATAGTTCAGGATGGTCGGGGCTTTATGTGGTATGGTACCCAGCACGGGCTCAACAAGTATAATACGCGGAGTTTTAAAATTTACAAAAATGATCCGGCCGACAGATCGAGTCTTTCATCAGATTATATTACCTGTCTGCTGCTTGACGCGCACAAAACGCTCTGGATAGGTACCCGCAACGGACTGAATAAGTATAACCCCGAAACGGATAGCTTTGACCGCATTCCGTTAGGTTCATCATCGCCCGGGAAGGGTAATCAAATCATTAGCTCGATGTATGAAGACCGGCAAAAAAACATCTGGGTATGGTCGTCAAACGGCCTGCACCTATTGCCAGGCGAAACATTGGGTAAGTTCGGTTCGGTGGCTGTTCCTGATTCTGTTGCCGGTCTGTACGGAACCAATGGGCATACGCTATACCAGGATCACGAGGGTATTTATTGGATAGGCTCGTCGGCAGGCCTTACCAAAATGCAAAAGCAAGGTAACGGGTATCGGTATCAAATGTATAAGCATAAGGAAAGTGTTCCCAATAGTTTGAGCGACAATTATGTAACTACCATTACGGAAGATTTGAAGCATAACTTATGGATCGGTACACTGCATGGCGGTGTTAATCTTTACGATAAAGGCACAAACACCTGTACCCGGTTTTTAAGTAACAACGGTGCAAATGGCCCGGTGAATAATAATATCCGAATACTGCAAATAGTCAACTCCGGTAAAATATGGATTGGCACACAGGGAGGATTAAGCATCCTTGATCCCTTAACGAGGCAGTTTTCATCCTATAAGCATGATCCCGAGGATAAGAGCAGCCTGAGTCAGAACTCCATTTACAGTGTGTTTATGGATAACACCAACACCGTATGGATCGGCACTTACTGGGGAGGAATTAATATGATATCCAGACACAATACCACGTTTTTGACCTTTCAAACAACACGTTATCACTCCAACATCAATAACAATGTGGTGAGCGCGGTATGGGAAGATAGTAAACAGAATCTGTGGATCGGAACCGAAGGGGGAGGCCTAAATTACTTTGACCGCAAGGCTGATGTGGTAACCACGTATCAAAACAAAGTGAACGACCCCACATCGCTTGGATCTGACTTGGTTAAGGTGGTATATATTGATAAGAGTGGAAATGTTTGGGCAGGAACGCATGGCGGCGGCTTAAACCTGTTTAACCCGGGTGCCCATAATTTTAAGCGATATCTTTATAAGGAAAATGATCCGGTAACCTTAGGCTCTGAAGTGTTGGGCATTTTAGAAGATTCCAGAAATAATTTCTGGGTTGGGACTCAAAACGGTCTGCTTGTTTTTAAGCGAAATAATAGTGTATTAGAGATGGCAGACAACCCGGTCATTAATAAAATTGGCAAACGATCAGTCAAGACTTTGCTGGAAGATAAAGAAAAAAATATATGGATAGCGACAGCTAATGGATTGTATCTGCTTGATCATGCCCATAGTGGTTTAAAGCTGTTTACTACGTATGGTGGTTTAAAATCCAACGATATCAATTGCATATTTCAGGATACACAGGGCCGTATCTGGGTTGGATCATATTATGGTGGCCTGGCTGGATACAATAGTGATCAGCAGAGATTTACAACTTATTCTGAGAAAGAAGGCCTGGCTAATAATAACGTACAGAGTATATTAGAGGATGCCAACCATAACCTTTGGATAGGTACGGGCAACGGTTTATCAAAGTTTAATATCGCTTCCCACACCTTTAAAAATTATAACAAAAGCGATGGTTTAGGGGGGAATACATTCAATATCAATTCCTGCCATAAAACCTTTGACGGTGAAATGCTCTTTGGAGGATATAATGGCCTAAGCAGCTTTTATCCATCTAAAATAGAGGATAATAATATCGCTCCGCCAGTTGTCATCACCGCACTGAAACTATTTAATCAGCCCGTAGGGATCAACCAGCCAGATGGATTATTAAAAAAAGATATCAGCCTAACACCCAAAATAACTTTTACGCATGCGCAAAATGTGTTTACCATTGATTTTGCCGTGTTAAACTATATCAAGTCCGAAAAGAACAAATATGCCTATAAATTGGAAGGTTTTGATAACGATTGGGTACATACTGATATTCCATCGGCCCCCTATACCAATCTTTCATCGGGGAGTTACACGTTTTTAGCAAAAGGGGCTAATAATGATGGGGTGTGGGGGCAGGCCGCGGTACTGCATATACAAGTGTTACCGCCATTTTGGGAAACTATATGGGCCTGTTGCTTATACGTGCTCTTTATAGGCGGTTTAGTGTTTTTGATAGCCCGCTTTTTTATACTCCGGTCGCTGTTGCGCAGGGATAAGGAACTTACCCAGTTAAAGCTGAATTTCTTTATCAATATATCGCATGAAATCCGCACGCATCTTTCTTTAATATTGGGGCCTTTGGAAAAATTGATGTTGTTTGGCAAGGGAGACTCCGAAAATACCAAGCAATTACAGACCGTAAAGAAAAATTCCGATAGCCTGCTTCAACTGGTAAACGAACTGATGGATTTCCGCAAAGCAGAAAGCGGTAGTTTAAAACTTCATGTGTCGGAATATAATATCGTAAATATCCTGCAGGAAATATTGGCTTCGTTTGATGACAGTTCTATATCAGGCAACATCACTACAGATCTGATTTCTTCCTCGGATGATATCAGGGTTTATTTTGATAAAGAACAGTTAGAAAAAGTGTTTTACAACTTAATTTATAACGCGTTTAAGTTTACTAATTACGGAGGCCACATTGGTGTTTTTATAGAAGAAAAGAAGGATGAAGTTGCCGTAACGGTAAGCGATAATGGCAAAGGGATAGCGCCCGAAAACCTGAATAATTTGTTTGAGAACTATTTTCAGGAGAGTGATCATGGAAAACAAAACACAGGTTATGGTATAGGTTTAGCACTGGCTAAAAGCATAGTTGAATTACACCAGGGTTCCATTACGGTAGAGAGTAAGATATCGTCCGGAGGCAACAATACAGCTTTTGCCGTTAGTTTACGCAAGAGAGTAGATCATTTTAGCGCGGAAGATTTGATCCGGCAACGGGTGGATGATCCATCAGGCTTAGCTAAACCTTTAGTAAGTACCGATGCTGCTATGATCAGCCCCATAACCACCAGCAAACCTGCGGGAAATAAAAAATACCTGGTTTTGTTAGTAGAGGATAACCCTGATGTTCGTGCATTCATAAGTGGTTTTTTACAGGATCATTACGAGGTGATTACGGGCGATAACGGACTAAAAGGATGGGAACTGGCAAAAGAACATATCCCGGATATAATCATCAGTGATGTGATGATGCCTGAAATGGATGGATTTACTTTGTGTAATAAATTAAAGGCCGATGAACGGACAAACCACATCCCGGTTATTCTTTTAACTGCCAGGGCCTCCGATTCAAGTCACGCCGAAGGATTAAAAATGGGAGCGGATATTTACTTATCAAAGCCATTTAGTATCGAGATATTGTTATTGCAGGTAAATAATCTTTTAACAGCCAGCGAAAGGATACGACAAAGCCTTAATCGTAAGCTTAAACCAGATCAGGAAAGTGAAGAGACCAGTATTGTTTCCAATGCAGGGAATGATCAAAAGGTAAAAAAACTGGTTGACTCCATTGATAATGAGTTTCTGAGTAAAGTAATTGGAATAATAGAGGCGGATATTGATAATTTAGAATTTGGAGTGCCTGAATTGGCAAAGGCGGTAGCCATGAGTCAGCCAATATTGTATAAAAAGATGAATGCGCTTACAGGTATGTCTGTTAATGACTTTATTAAATCCATCAAGATGAATAATGCGACTATACTTTTGCAAAGTAAACGATATACCATCAATGAGATAGCCTATATGGTTGGATTCAGCGATCGTAAATATTTCAGCAAAGAATTTAAAAAGCAGTACGGGAAAACTCCGAGCGAATTTATAGGGGAGTCTTAAATAAAAAATGCCCCGAAAATAAGCCCGGAGCATTCTGTTATTTTGAATTATAGATTATTATTTAAACAATAAGTTGCCTACTCAGCAACCGTGGGGGCTTCAGGAGCATTCTTTTTAACAGATTCAATACCATTATCCCGGCTGGCTACGCTTTCGTACATTTGGCTCTTGCCGATCACTTGTCCGTTAGATGCTTTCAAGTTAAAATAAAACTTTCCATTTTTGGAGTCAGCCCTTTCAAAATGCTTATCATCAGGCGCATTTTTTTTTACAGACTCGATACCATTGTGCATAGCGGCTGTTGTTGTATACCCTTCGCTCGTAAGAATAACCTGACTATTAGTAGCTAAAAGGTTAAAATAATGCTGACCGTCTTTACCTATTTTAGTTGCAAATTTTCCCATGGTTTTAGATTTTTTTGATTTACACGAATATACAATTTTTTGAATAAATGAAATAGTTTACATAAGGAGTAAAACTTATATTTTAATAAAAATAAGTTGATTATATAGGCTATTGGTGCCTATTTAGCTAAGGCCTGTTGATATGATTTGATTATGGTTTACAGGTAATTGAAATTTAATATTAAGATGATATGATGGTTTTATTAAGATGGCGATCGGAGTTTTGATTTTTGAAATAATAAGTAGAAACAACAAATTCTTCATTTATTTTTTTTAAATTTAAATAATCAATTATAAAAAGTATCGAACT
Source organism: Mucilaginibacter lappiensis (assembly GCF_900155965.1). Taxonomy (GTDB): domain Bacteria; phylum Bacteroidota; class Bacteroidia; order Sphingobacteriales; family Sphingobacteriaceae; genus Mucilaginibacter; species Mucilaginibacter lappiensis. Next base: position 858,563 of record NZ_FTMG01000001.1, on the reverse strand, counting down.
AAAATCTATTAATTATGCAAGAACTCATTCAGGAAGTATCAGAAAAAACCGGAATTTCGGTAGACCAGGCAAAGGGCGCTATCGAAACCGTAATATCCCATTTGAAAGATAAATTGCCTATGGGGTTAGGGGATAAAATTGAATCATTTGTTCAAGGAGGTTCTTCATCAGCTGAAGATATTTTTGGCGGGTTAAAAGATAAACTCAGCGGTTTATTTTAAACCAATTATACCTTGTCAAGTCAAATTCATTAAATTTTTAAACCAATTTTATATTAGTTTGTTACATCCAAAATTATTTAACATGAAAAAATTACTTGTTTTATTATTATCCTGCTCAGTATTATTGGTGAGTGCCAATACATTTGCCCAATCAACTACTGATGCTGTAAAAAAAGTCAAAAAGAAAGCTGCAGATAAAACTGAAACGGCAGCCGATAAAGCAAAAGATGCCAAGGCAAAAGCCGATGCCAAAGCTGATAAGGCCGCTGCCAAAGCAAAGGATGTCAAAGCAAAAGCCGATGCCAAAGCCGATAAAGCCACTGCTAAAGTAAAAGATACCAAGGCTAAGGTTGAAGACAAGGCAGACAAAACCGTTGCAACTGCAAAAGATGCTAAGGCAAAGGCTGATGATAAAGCAGCTACAGCTACCACCAAAGCAAAAGATGCTAAAGATGATGCCGCTACAGCTGTTAGTGCTAAAAAAACAAAAGCAACTAAAGCCGTTACTGAGGCTGCAAACAAATCTGATGATAAAGCTATCGGCAAAGACGACAAAGGCAGAACTATCTATTTAGGCCCAAGAGGAGGTAAGTATACTTTATCTCCAAGTGGCAACAAACAGTATATTAAAAAAACACAATAATCTTTCTCAAGAAGAAAGATTAATTATTATTTGAAGCCCTGTAGGTCATTTGACCTACAGGGCTTTTTTTATATAATAAAATATACGTTTTATTTATAAATACTTAATGTGATTTTTATATGTAAAGTTTATTTTAGCTAAACAATTAAATGGTTTATTTTACTTTGTTTAATCGGTAATAGCTATAATGTAAAATCAATTGTTAAACTATGCTAAACAATAACATGAAAAGAAGAAGTTTCTTGATCAAATCAATTATAGGGAGCATTGGTATGGCGGTTGCTGATACCTTATCAGTAAATGCAAGCAGCGTTGAAAGCGGAAGAATGGAGAAAAAGGGAAAAGCGCTGTTTCGTATAGGAATTTGTACAGATCTTCACCAAGACCTTATTACTGATGGTCCCGCACGGGTGCAGTCATTCATCACTGAAATGAACAAGCTTAGGCCCGACTTTATCATACAAATGGGCGATTTTTGTGTTCCCAAACCTGCCAATCAACCCATTATGGATATTTGGAATCAGTTTAAAGGCCCCAAATATCATGTTATAGGTAATCACGATACAGACGGTGGTTTTACCCATGATCAGGTTGTTGAGTTTTGGAATGCAAAAGGGAAGTACTATTCTTTCGATTATAACAATTATCATTTTGTGATATTAAACGGTAATGAAAGGGCACCTGAAAATAAGTTAAAAGGATACCCCAACTCCATTTTAAAAGAACAGCGTAACTGGCTTAAACAGGATCTGGATAGTACTAATTTACCTGTTATGGTATTCTGCCACCAGGGTATTGATAATGATCTTGACGGTTTAAAAGAAGGCAATCAAATGCGCATATTATTTGAACGGGCAAACAAAAAGGCAGGTTTTCAGAAGGTGCAACTGGTTCTGAGTGGCCATCATCATGAGGATTATCATAACGTTTATAACAATATAAACTACTTGCAAATCAATAGTATATCCTACCAATTTGCTCATTTAAAAGATGGTTATGATTTTGCATCAACAATTGACCCGATTTGGGCATTTATAACTGTTTATGATAACGGGATCATTGATGTAAAAGGTAAAAGATCGTCCTATAAAAATGAAAAAGAGACCGGAGAATATGATGGTTATCCTACGGTTCCGTTCATTTCAGACAGAGAAATAAAAGTGGAGGTAAGGGAATAAACATATTTAAATACTATCTGCCTGAAACCAACTTTCTACCTTTTGATGCTTATCTTCTTTTATTCTTGAAATTTTGATTGATTAACAGTGATTGTTAGTTTTTTTAACAGAATGAGAATTATTTATTCATACAATCTCTAACATACCTTTGGCTTTTAACTAGGGGTGCTTTTCCTGTTTGTAATTTTTAATTAAGGTTAATTTAAGCTAAATTCGTCGTAGATATTATTCATAAATATGCTTCCCTGATATATTTATGTAGCAATAATTTATTTTCTTTAAATTATATTCGGTACAAAATTAACCTATGATAAAAAAGATACCTTCTCTGTTTGTTTGCTTAGCATTTGTAACGTCCTTGCAGGCTCAGGAAATAGCTCCTTCTGCCTGGCAAAAGTTTCCTGATAGCACAATTGTTAAAATTCATCCTTCTTATAATGATGTAACTGGTGTACATCGCTGGTTGTTTGGAACAAATTTTCGTAAAGAGTGGGCTATGGCTGTTAAATTACCCATAATCAGGTTATCTCAGATTAATGGGGGCTTAACAACTTTAAAGCAAGGTGGTGGCATGCAGTCCAAATCATTGCGACTGGAGGATAAAACCGGAAGGGAATGGGTACTAAGAAGTGTTGAAAAAGTGCCTGATAAGTTATTGCCAGAGGGCCTGCAGGGTACATTTGCTATTGATTGGGTTAGTGATGAATTTAGCGCTCAGCATCCGTACTCGGCTTTGATTGTTCCTCCGTTGGCTGTTGCTGCCAGAGTGCCTCATGCTAACCCGATTATTGGTGTGGTTGTTGATGACCCGGCCTTGGGGCAGTACAGCAAGATATTCACCAATATGGTGTGTTTGTTGGAAGAACGGGAGCCCATTGGTGAATCTGACAACACCTTTAAGATGCAACGCGAGTTAACTAAGAACTATGATAACAGGGTTGACGGCGAAGAGTTTTTACGGGCACGTATGCTTGACCTGTTGATAGGTGATTGGGACAGGCACGAAGATCAATGGCGTTGGGCAGTAACTAAAGATGATAAAGCAAGACATTATGTGGCTGTACCGCGTGATCGTGATCAGGTATTCCATGTTAACCAGGGCCTGTTTCCATCCATAGCTGCATTGCCTTGGGTCGATCCGCTATTAGGCAATTTTAGTGGTGATATTCCCGCAGTAAAATATTCTTTGTTTAAAACAAGGTTTATGAAACAATTTCCTGATGCGCAGATAAGTTATGCAGATTGGATGCGGATCACCAACGAATTTGTTAAGGCCGAAACAGACGAGGTTTTAGAAGCAGGCTTAAAACGATTACCCAAAGAAACCTATGATTTTAGGCACAAAGAACTGCTGTCTGAACTGAAAAGACGCCGGGACAATATGCCTGCAGCAATGGCTGAGTATTATCGTTTTATAAACAGGATAGTTGATTTGCATACAACCGATAAGGATGAGCAAATTACCATTAGCGACGCGCCTAACCAAGGTATGCGTGTAACGGTGGAAAGCCTTAACAAAAAAGGGGAGGTTAAAAATACCGTATGGGACATGACCTATCAGCCGGATATAACCAAAGAGTTGAGGTTGTACACTGGTGCAGGTAACGATCATATTTTAATCAATAATGCATCGTCACCAATTAAACTACGCATTATTGATAGTGTTGATGATAAAACTTTCGAGGTAAAACAAGCCAACAGCAGTGTAAAGGTTTATGGGCCGAAGGATAGCACAAGTTTCACCGGTAATGTAAACCGGCTGAGTAAGCACTTATCCACGGATACCCTAAACAGCCGGTTTGTACCAGCTAATCTTTATAATGTTTGGATGCCGTTGGCAACAGCAGCTATTAATGCCGATGATGGCTTTTTATTAGGGCTAGGCTTTAAATATAAAGGAGTAGATGGTTTCAGAAAGTTGCCTTACTCAACCATACAGCAGGTTATGATCACCCATTCGTTTGCTACCGATGCGTTTAGGATCAAGTATAATGGAGAATGGATCCAGGCTATAGGTAAAGCTGATTTTACGATGCAGGCTTATATACAGGCACCAGATAATACGATGAACTTTTTTGGCCGTGGTAATGAAACTAAGCTTACTAAATTTCCAGGCTATCGCAGGTTTTATCGTGCCCGTTTTGATACTTATCAGTTTGACCCTTCTTTGCGCTGGCATACGGGTAAAGGAAGTACATTTAGTGCAGGCCCATCATTACAACTCTATCACATGAATCCTGCCGATAATGTTGGAAAGTTTATCAGTCTGCCTACAACACACATCAACTCTTATGATAGCGCTACTTTAAATAAAGATAAAGCACATGTAGGGCTGATTTTAAACTACGTGAGCAACCGCCGGAATAATAATATATTGCCATCCGGTGGCTTTTATTTCAACGTGTTGGTTCAGGGTTATACCGGGCTTAACAGCTATTCTAAATCATTTATGCAGATCAAGCCAGAGTTTACTTATTACCAAAAGCTCAATTCGTCAGGTACTATCGTACTGTCTGATCGTGTTGGTGGCGGCGTAACCATTGGCGATCCGGCGTTTTATCAATCCTTGTTCCTGGGCGGTCAGGGAAATTTGTTGGGTTTCCTTCAAAATCGGTTTGCTGGTCAGCAAATGGTGTTTAACAACCTTCAGGGCAGGGTGAAACTAGCAAAGATAGCCAGTTATATATTACCTGGTGAGCTAGGCTTAACCGGATTTTATGATGCTGGCAGGGTATGGATAAAAGATGAACATTCAGATACATGGCACCAGGGTGTTGGTGGCGGTTTATACTTTTCGCCAGCCGGTTTAACTATTGTACAACTACTTGCCGGGCATTCTAATGAGGGTTGGTACCCTTATATCTCATTGAATTTCAGAATATAATTTAACAGAGGCATTGTATCTAAAGGATGGGGTTAAGGATAGTCTCTAAGCAGGCCATTTTGTTATAAAAGTGGGTTTACATGGTTTACACAATTTATGGTTGACATTGATTTAAACATTTGATAATCAATTAATTATGTATTTTATTCCAGAAAATATGTAAACCCACTTTTCGTATAAATGCTATCGGCTAAATTTTAATCCATAGGTGACACAATACCAAGGGTGATCAATTTGATTGATGATAGGGCCTCTTTTCTATTACCACCATTTTAGCGGAAACTCGATCTTATCAACCGAACCAACTATCAGGTCGGGTTTAAAGGCGTAATGGCTCAGCTGATCTTTGGAAGATATCCCGGATAGTACAAGTATAGTTTTATAACCCATTTGTACACCACCCTGAATATCGGTTTCCATGGTGTCGCCAACTACTGTGGTTTCGGCTGTCTCCAGACCCAGGAATTTACGGGCCGAGCGCATCATCACCGGACTTGGTTTGCCGGTTACAAATGCCTTACGGCCAGTGGCTTCCTCTATCATGGCTGTAGTAGCAGCTATGCCCAGGTTGTTCCATCCCGGTTTTTTGGGTGATGGATCGCGATTGGTGGTGATGAATTTGGCACCGGCTAATATCATATCTACCGCGCGCTGAACCATTTCCAGGGTAAAATTGCGGCCTTCGCCCAAAACCACAAATTCGGGATCGGTATCAACCAGAGTTATGCCGTTTTCGTGCAGGCTGGTTAGCAAACCGCCTTCGCCCAATACGTAAGCTGTACCATTAGGGCTTTGGTCGCCCAGGAACTTCCCGGTAGCCATAGCGCTGGTATATATGTGTTTAGCCTCCACCGTAATGCCCAGTCTTTTCAGTTTACGTACCACCTCCAGGCTGGTCCTCTGGCTGTTGTTGGTCATAAACGCAAAGGGGATCCCTTTTGCAAGCAGGTGGTTAATAAATTTATCGGCGCCATATATCAGCTCTTCGCCGCTGTATATAACACCGTCCATATCAATGAGCAGTCCTTGTTTCATTTTTTTCAAGATTATAGGCTGTTGGCTTTATCCAACAAAGTCAAATGTAATATTAACATGTTTAACGATCGAATAAAAATTGCAGAACATATTTGGGGCCATGTTTACCTCCCGAAAACTTTTTAAACCTTAAATTTTAACACTTTTTTAATCAAAAACAGCATGAAAACGCTTGTTTTTTGGCCACTTTAACTAAATTTTAACGCCACTTTAACACTTTTTAACAAATTTTTAATAGGTTTTGAAAGCTTTAAAAAGTATTAAATAATTGATTGTCAAATAAAACAAACCAATCGGTTGGTTTTTGTGCCCTTTTATTCCCTAACAAAACAGCCCGGTTTTCCTTTTGATCAGAAAAACCGGGCCGCTGTGTATACAAATATACCGAAAATTATCGACAGGAGAAGTGACAATCTATCGGTACATAAAAACCGTGAAATCTTCATTACTATAATCATTTTTTAAAACCACGTGCTGGCATAGCTGCCGGCAATGGTCCATGATCACATCTGGATCATAAGCAGCCAAAAGACCGTTGGGAATAATGTGACTCAGCAGGTTAAAACCTAATCCTCGCCTGCAATGTTCGTATAAACGGGTAATGGCCTTAAAAATAAAATCGGGATCGGCATTGTAGTAGTTGAGCGATCCGCTGGCCATCACATAATCGGCTACAGGCATTTCATCAGTCATGAAATCACCGCGGATAAAAGCGGTGGCCTCCCAGTCCTGGAAACGACGCGTGGCTTCGTCATACAATTCGGGGATCTGTTCCATGCCATAATAAACTATATCGGGGTACAATTCGTGCAGATAGGAGCGGAGGTCGCCATGTCCACAACCGGCATCCAGCAGGGAGTGGCTATTCAGGTCGGCCATATGAGCCAGTGCATCAAAGCGGATAATCTGGCTTTCCGTATCGCGCCAGCCCAAAGCCGCTGGACTACGATTGCCATGTAGGGCGATCATATACCGGTGATAACCAAATACAGCTGCAGAATCGGGCGAAATACTCATGCGTTTTACTTAATTATATCGAAAACTCTTTTTACTTTTACTCAAACATTACCTACCTATGAAGATCACACGCTTTTACCTGGCGCTATTATTACCGCTTTGCCTGCTTTTGAGCTGCAGCCCAACGATATCAACCTTCGATCAAACTGCTTACGCACAGGCCACTTCTTTAAAAGTAGATGTTCTTGATTTGATGGATAAAGCTACCGAAAATTACACAACTCATGAAAGTGAAGTAAAAGCGCTTCAGCTTAATCTTGATAAGGCTATCGAGTACGATAAGCACCGCCCAAATAACCAGATCACCACCCAAATGTGGACTCTCCTGAACGATCCGGATGGACATTTATTTGGCGGTTTCCTGGTGAAATGGAAAAAAGAAGGCAAGTGCAACTCGGCTTATATCGTTGATAAAAAGAAACAGATAGGCAACTCCTTTGACCAGATAGCCGAACTGGAAAGCAAAAAGATAAAACCCGCACAGGTAACCCAATAAACTAAATTATGGCAATAAATTTTAAAAACGTATTGGCTACGCTTAAGCAGGGTATTACAGACCTGGCCGCAACCACTTTAAAACAATATATCATCGCGGCTACAGCCGATGGGCAGGCTATCCTGAATGAATTGAGTGACGACCTAAAAACCTGGACTAAACAGTTAGCTAGCGGCGCTATCAGCAAAGATGACTTTAGCGACCTGGTACTGGGGCAAGCCGATGAAATAAAAATGATAGCCCTGAAGCAAGCCGGTCTGGCCGAAGTAAGTGTTGATCAGTTTAAAAGTGGTGTTTTTAATTTGATTGTTAATACGGTTGTGGGGTTGATACCGTAATAGAGTTTAGCATCACCTCCTCCTTCATCTCATTGCGAGCGTAGCGTGGCAATCGCATGCTATACAGGGTTACTTTGCTTGGCGTATACCCGCTCTTGGCCGCGGGAAGGCCAGTTACTTTGTCGCCACAAAGTAACCAAAAGGCTTGTCACCAGAAATGCTTCTTTGCGCACTGGGCCTTTGCCCTGCAAACCGGACAGAACCAGGCTGCAATTATTTTGCCCCACTTCGTTCGCACAATCCCGCACTTCAGCAAAAACTTGCTATGCCCTGCAACCGCACTGTCCCGCATCGTTCTGCCCGCTTTCACCCGAAGCTGTTGTGCCGACGGAGGAGAAGCGCTTTCAATCAATAATTCACTAATTAAAAATCGCCTGAAGCTTATCTGTTGACAGGAAAAGAGGTGCTTTATACCACCATTTTGTCATGCTGAACGGAGTGAAGCATCTATTAAACGGTATGCATATTTGTGAATAGATACTTCGTTCCTCAGGATGACAAACTTGTAATATGGGATGAGAATAGATCAAGGTAATCTTTAAATCCATTAATCATGGTTCAGAATTTCGCCCGAAGCTGTTCTAAAAGAAATCACTAATTCACTAATTCAATAATTAACCCACGTCAGCGATAGCAGCGGATACCGGTCCCGTGGCTAATGCCTTGTGGCGTATGAGTGGATAGCGCGGGCCGGAGGCAATGTCCTGTTAATTGAGATGAAAGAATCAAGACACCACCCACACCAATCTATTCACAAATACTCAATTTCCACATGTTTTAGAGACTTCGAACTGCGTTTTTTTATCAATTTTAACTAAGAACACTACGAAATTCATAAAAATGTTAATTTTATACATAAATTCTATAGAATTAGTAGTAATTATAAAAACAATTATTACATTTGCCCGAGAGAATAAAAAAATACAACGTAAAACAGTTTTAAAAGCTCCAGAAAATGCAACCCGACTCAACCACCAATCCCGGCTTTGCTGCTTATCAAATGCAAACTGCTCTTTCTGCTCGTTTTTGTTGTTGCTGTTGATCCTGGCATCAAGGGATCCTCTTTCTCAGTGATTGTTACCTGCCGGTAATGGTCTGATTTCTACAAATTATTCTTATTCAATTTTATATATGGCATAACCATCTGTGCACAGTTGTGATGGCCTTTTTTACCTGTTTTTTTAATTACCAATATAAATTTATTACTATGACCTTCAATGACGTTTCCTTGCTGGGAAAAAAGATACTGGTAGGGGTGATCATCACCCTGATTCCCTTTGTGATCATTTTTGGGGGTTTATGGCTCACTCAAAAGCTACTGTCAGATAGCCATAAGCCCGCACCGGCAACCACAGCACCAACTAAAACAACCACATCATGAAACTGGAAGAAGCAAAAAAAACACGAATTATTAAAAACGCCTTGCTGAGCCTGCTGCTGTATGCATTGCCTTTGGTGCTCATGTTTGCTACTTTTTACTTTACCGGGCAGCGCCCATGGGAAAAGAAAAAGCAGGATCACAAAACAGCACAACCCGACACAAAAACTAAATCTGAAAATCCTTAAACACAAATACTATGATTGAACTGATAAAAAAAGTAATTGATAACCTCAACGGATATGGTTTTTCCGTTCTGGTGCTGGTACTCGGGATACTTGAATTTTCATTTGGCCTGTATAAAAAACACTGGACTAAAAACGAGCGCTGGGTAGATATTGCCTGCTTTACCATCCCCAAACTGGTTGTTAAACCGGTAATAGCCTACTACGGGCTGAAAGTTTTACCATTCCTGCTGCCGGGTTTCAAAAACGCTTTTGACTGGGTGCCATTTTTCTGGGGCTTTATCATTATAGCCGTGGCTGATGATTTGACCCAATACTGGTACCACCGCCTGCATCATGAAGTGCCCTGGTTATGGCGTTTTCACCGTACGCACCACTCGGCATCGTACATGGGTATGGCTATGGCCAGCAGGCAAAATGTAATTTATACCCTGTTTTTTTCGCAAACGTATTTAACTACCGCGCTGGTTTACCTGGGCCTGGGTATCCCTGCTATTATAGTAAAAGGAATCAAAGGTACTATTACTACACTGGCGCATTCCAGTATTCCGTGGGATAAACCTTTTTATCAATACAAAGTGCTGCATCCGCTAGCCTGGGTGTTGGAGCGTACCATATCTACACCAGCGACTCACCATGCACACCATGCTGCTACTACAGATGATGGTGTGGGGTATTACAAAGGCAATTTTGGAAACATGTTCTTTTTATGGGATGTAATATTCGGCACGGCGCATATCTCTCGTCAGTATCCTAAAGCCTATGGGATATCGCACTATGAGGGCGACCAGTGGTATGCGCAGTTGTTATGGCCTATTTTTAAATCAAAAGTAGCGGGAAGCGAACTGGCTGCCGACGGGCAGATGGTGAGGGAAGATGTGCCATTGCAGGAACATCAGCTTTATCGCCCGGAAAAACAAGAAAATGTGGAGCAGGAAATTTCTGAAGAAACATATAACTTACAGCCGGTAAAAGCGTAATGGTTGCGTGAGGCGTGTTGCCTGGATCGAAGTTCTGGAAGTTAGGTTTCCGAACCTCACAACCCGAACCTCGAACCCTGATTGTAAAAATATGAATCTTAAAAGAATTTCCCCGGTACTGATAATCGCGATTGCTGGTTCGATAGTTTTTTCGGCCTGCAAGCAAAAGGAAAAAGAAAAAGCTGTTGCTAAAACCGATAGTGTTGCGTCGAATAAAAAGAAAGCGATCTGTTGCGAGTCGAACATTCCCAGCCGGTTTAAACCAACCCCTTTAGCCGGCGCGGCGGTGATGACAGGCCCCGATACCAGTCATAGCGGTATGGTTTGGATACCGGCGGGTACTTTTAGGATGGGGGCAGACAATGCACAGGCCGAAAAGGACGAATATCCAAAACATAAAGTTACAGTCGATGGCTTTTGGATGGATCGTACCGAGGTAACGAATGCGCAATTTGAAAAATTTGTAAAAGCCACTGGTTATGTAACCACAGCCGAACAAAAACCGGATTGGAATGTGCTCAAAAAACAGCTGCCTCCCGGGACCGAAAAACCGGCGGATAGTTTGCTGGTAGCTGCATCGCTGGTATTTGTGCCTTCTAAACAACCGGTATCACTGAGCGATTACAGCCAGTGGTGGACCTGGAAAAAAGGTGCCAGTTGGAAGCATCCGCATGGGCCTGGCAGCGATATCAAAGGAAAAGGGACTTACCCGGTAACGCAGGTATCGTATGACGATGCGATAGCTTATTGCAAATGGGCCGGTAAACGCTTGCCAACAGAGGCAGAATGGGAACATGCTGCCAGGGGAGGACTGACCGATAATATATATCCGTGGGGAAACGAAAAAGTGACCGAGGGCAAACCTAAGGCAAATATTTGGGAGGGTGATTTTCCGTACAGGAACACTCAGCGCGACAAGTTTTATTATACCGCGCCGGTAAGTTCATTTGCAGCCAACGGTTATGGTTTATATGATATGGCCGGCAATGTTTGGGAATGGTGTGCCGACCTGTATGATTACCGGTATTACAACACCATTAACAAACCCGAAGGCATTAAAAACCCCAAAGGGCCATCAAAATCATACGACCCGGATGAGCCTTATGCCATAAAGCGTGTAGTGAGGGGCGGTTCGTTTTTGTGTAACGACAGCTATTGCTCGGGCTTCAGGGTAGCCCGGCGGATGAAAACCACCGAAGACAGCGGTATGGAACACCTGGGTTTCAGGTGTGTGAAAAATTAATACAATAATACCCCCAATAAATAACAGGATCTTAACAGGAAGGCATATGAAAAAATAATAACAAAACCAGCTCTATAAATAAGGGAAAAGCGATCGCTTTTCCCTCCAGAATTAAAACAACGAAACAGGGATCGATTGGCGTTGAGCCTGTTTCAATGGTGTCATTTTAAACTATTCAAATTTATGCAAAATATTGCAAAAGTTGGGCGGGGCTTTCTATTGCCCCAGACCCGGCTTGTTCACCTGGTCACGGCCATTGCCGCGCACTTTTACTACCGCTACAACGGTAGCAGGCTTGTACTAAAAGCCGCTGTATCGTCCGGTTTAATCACCAACTTAAACTACCAGGCGATATGAAAAAACTATTATTTATTCAATTATTAGCCTTACTGTTCCCCGCTATTGTTTTTGCACAGCAAACACAGCCTATTATCAATTCCAAACTGGTAGGCAGGGTACTGGATGGTTCCACCAAAGAACCATTGCCCGGCGCGGTAGTACGTATTGAAGGCACAACCCACGTAGTTTCTACAGATGTAGAAGGAAAATTCAGTTTTGTTACCGGTCAGAAGTTTCCATATAAGCTTATTATCACCTTTATAGGTTACGAAACACAATCATACATCGCCACCGGGAGCCCCGTGGAGATATTGATGAAAGATGCCCAAAGCCTGCTGAACCAGGTAGTGGTTGTTGGTTATGGCTCTCAAAAACGTAAAGATATTACCGGTTCGGTAGCATCAGTGCCGCAACTGGCGCTAAAACAACCCGTACCATCGCTCGACAGGGTTTTGCAGGGTACGATTTCAGGTATACAGGTAACCCAGGCTTCCGGGCAACCGGGTGCAGGTGTTACGGTGCATATCAGGGGCGTAAACTCTATTAATGCGGTAGCCGAACCATTGTATATTATTGATGGTTTTCCTACTTCCAACAGCAATTCGCTGACGGATGCCGGGGTAACCAATGGTCCGGAGATCAACCCACTGGCTTCTATCAATACTGCTGATATTGAAAATATTGAGGTGCTGAAAGATGCATCAGCCACAGCCATATACGGAACGCGCGGCGCCAATGGTGTAATTATTATTACCACTAAAAAAGGTAAATCGGGCGTGTCATCTATCAATTACGATGGCACCTACGGTTGGCAAAGTGTGATTAAGACCATTCCGCTGCTCAATTCCGATCAATGGGGTGCGTTACGTAACGATGCGTTGGTTAATTCGGGCAAAACACCACAAACCGCGGCTCAACTCAATCCCTATAATGTGAATACCGATTGGCAAAAGGCTGCCTTCCGGGAAGGGAATACGCAAAATCATAGCTTGTCCATCCTTTCAGGAACAGACAGGACCCGCCTTGCTTTTTCGGGCAACTACATGAAACAGGATGGTATATTACAAAATACCAATTTTGAGCGATATGCCGGTCGTGTGAATGTGGAGCATGATTATAACGATAAGTTCAAAATATCATCATTTATAACCGGCAGCCGTACCAGCGCGCAGGTAGCCCCGGCAGGCGTTGTACCGGCGATACTATTGATGACGCCAACTACTCCGATATACAATCCGGATGGATCCTTCTTTATGAAGAATATATTTGAAGGTAGTTATGGTAACCCAATCAACACGCTCTATAATCAAACCAATACTACTACTACAAGTCGTGTTTTGGGTAATATCTCTGGCGATTATAAAATCACTCCAGACTTGACCGCCCGTGTTTTAGCAGGAGTGGATCTGATTGATAATAAGCAAAATCGTTATTTACCGGCCACGGTATATGAAGGTTCCGGCTACTCAGGTTTGGGCGAAGTTGGTACGCTGAACTCCTTCAACTGGCTGAACGAAAACACGCTGACCTATACCAAAAAACTGGGCAGGAGTAACCTGAATGTACTGGCAGGATTTACCCAACAAAAGTTTAAGGCCGAAGGAGCGATTACCGGATCATCGGGTTTTGTAAGCGATTATGATACCTATAACAACCTGGGCTCGGGCAGTATCACTTCCATTTCGGGGAGCGGTTTTGCTATCGCGCCTTCATCCTCTACCAATACCTGGGCGCTAAAATCATACCTGGCCCGTGTTAATTATGGCTTCGATAGTAAATACCTGTTAACGCTGACCTTACGTGCCGATGGTTCTTCCAAATTTGCTCCCGGCCATCAATGGGCATCGTTCCCATCCGCGGCTATCGCCTGGAATGCCTCCAGCGAAAATTTCCTGAAAAACGTGGAGCAGATCAGTCAGCTTAAATTCAGACTGAGCGCCGGGCAAACCGGTAATAGTGATATTCCGGCATACCAGTCGTATTCACAATTGGGTTATTACCGCTATAACTTTGGTAATACTACGGTAGCTGGTTTCGCGCCAAATAGTTTGGCCAACCCTAACCTTACCTGGGAAAAAACAACCCAGTATGATTTTGGCTTCGACTTTGGCCTGCTGAAAGACCGGATCACGCTTACTGCTGATATCTATTACAAAAAAACAACCAACCTGCTGCTGTATCTGCCGCTGCCGGCTACAAGCGGACTCACCATTATTACCAATACGGCTATCACCAATCCGCAGCAGTATGAAAACGTAGGAGCGGTACAAAACAAGGGTTTTGAGCTAAGCCTGAACTCGCATAACCTCACCGGCTCATTTGTGTGGAACACCAGCCTGGTATTTGCGGTGAACCGTAATAAAGTGTTGAGTTTGGGTGGCAATGGTGTAAATCAGTTTATTCCGGATTCATCCCTGCCATCTATTTTAAAAGTTGGTGAGCCTATCGGTTCATTTATCGGGTATAAAACCAACGGATTGATCAAGGCCGGCGGCCCGGCACTTACCCCGGCTGCCAATACTTCTCCGGGCGGACAGGCCTATGTAGATATAAATGGTGATGGCAAGATCACGCAATCGGCCGATAGGGTGATCTTAGGTAACGCCCAACCTAAGTTTACAGGCGGTATCACCAATACATTCTCGTACAAAGGCGTCGATCTGAGTATTTTCCTGCAAGGCTCATATGGTAACAAAATATATAACCAACAGCGCAATGTACTGGAGCTGGGCACGGGCTATACCAATGCCACCACCACTTTACTGAACCGCTGGACACCTTCCAACACTAATACCGATGTGCACAGCGCCTTCCAGGATCCGGCACCTACTATTTCTGATAGGTTTATCGAAAACGGCTCGTACCTGCGCTTAAAAAGCCTGAGTCTGGGTTATACCATTCCAACATCGGTGGTATCCAAATCGCCTATTAAAAAGATCAGGATCTACATAACTGCTCAAAACCTCATTACCTGGACTAAATACACCGGGTATGATCCGGAGGTGAGCAGTAATGAACAGTCGGCCATTACCTCGGGTGTCGATAATGGGGCTTACCCCAACAGTAAATCCATTATTGCCGGGTTAGGTATCACCTTATAATACGATCAGACATGAAACTCCATAATATAAAATATCTCACTATACTGCTTGCCTTCGGTGCTACCTCTTGCGCAAAGCTGAATGAAGATCCGCGATCTTTTATTCCGGCAAACCAGTTCTATAAAACACAGGCCGACGCGGTAGCCGCGGTTACGGCTGCCTACTCGCTGTTAAACGCGGGTTCTAACGCAGTCCAAACGCCGTACAATACCCTGTTCAATACCGGTATGAACTTTATGGCCGACGACGAGGGACCTGGTCCGGGCGCTACCAATGCCGATGTGCGGTCGCAGGCTGTGCTGGGGCATTCCTCATCAGGTTTGCGTATCCTGCAGATATGGCAGCAACATTATGCCGCCATCAAGAAAGCCAATATCGCTATTGATACCATACCACACATTCAGTTTGATGCTACGCTGAACAAAAGACTAGTGGCCGAGGCTAAGTTTTTACGTGCCCTGTTTTACTTTAATCTGGTGCGTTTATATGGCGATGTACCGCTGGTACTGCATGATCAAACTTCTATTAACCTGTCTGATTTGCAAGTACCCAGAACAGCTGCTGCAACGGTTTATAAACAAATAGAAACCGACCTGATCGCTGCCGCTGTTGATCTGCCAAACACCTACACCGGTGCCGATCTGGGCAGGGCAACCGCGGGTGCTGCTAATGCATTGCTGGCTAAAGTTTATCTGACCGAGCGCCAATGGGCAAAAGCCGTAACCCAGGCCGAAACGGTGATCAATGGCCCGTATGGGTATGATCTGTTTACTAATTACGCAGATGTATTTTTGCCGGCTTCTAAAAATGGTAAGGAGCATATCTTCTCAGCTCAATTTAAAGCCAATTCGCAGGGACAGGGCAATAACCAGGCGCCACGGTCAATCCTCAATGGTATACCTGGTATGACAAGTAGTTATGCCGACCAGGTGGTGTTTTATTCGGTACCCGATGCTACCAAACCGAGCGGAACAGATAAGTTTTTCAGCATCTATAAATTGTATCCGGCTAATGATAAAAGGAAGCGCGTAAGTTTTGTGACCCGTTTCCAGAGCCCGAGCACCAACTTATGGTATGGCAAACTGAATGATAATAGCATCCCCGGTGATTCTACTCCATTTTTTAACAAGTATTATGATCCCAACGTGGTTGCCAATGAGGCTGAGTCTGGGGCCAATGTACCTATCATCCGTTTTTCAGAAGTGTTGCTGATCCATGCAGAAGCAGAAAATGAACTGAACGGGCCAACCACCAAGGCATATACTTCTGTTAACAGGGTGCGTAAACGTGCCGGACTGGATGATCTTTCGGGTTTGACGCAAGCACAATTCCGTGATGCGGTTTACCTGGAGCGCCGCCTGGAATTTGTGTTCGAGTATCAGCGCTGGTTCGATCTGATCCGCGAGCGGGATGCCAGCGGTAACGGCATACTGGAAACCAGCTTGCTCAAAGTAGGTAAAACCAATGTGACCAAAGGAGCAGCGGGCAAATTCTACTTGTTCCCGATACCGCAGCAGGAAATTGATAACAGTAATGGCAAGCTTACGCAAAACCCGGGCTGGCAGTAAAGCCTCACCTAAACGGCGAAGCCCTCATGGTAATAATCCTCTCCAAAGGAGAGGATTTAGAACAAGATTTCAGAACCCTCTCCTTTGGAGAGGGTAGGGTGAGGTTTTGAATAGTTAAACGATTAAATATCAATGCTATGAAAAGATTATTCTTTGTTTTTTTAACAATCATCGGTGGGTTAACCCAGGTTTTAGGACAATCATCGGCGACTGACCAGGGCTCGCATGGGATTGACCCGAGGGTAAGTGCGGCCGTGTTCCAGGTGCTCGATGAGTATATGGCCACCTTTAACGCTAAAGATCTGGCGGGTTGGGAGCGTACCTATCAGTTTCCGCATTACCGGTTGGCCAGCGGTAAAATGTCGGTACTGGAAAAAGCAGGGCTCCGTGACTCTGCAAGAGTTTTTGGCGAGCTGCAAAAGACCGGCTGGGATCATAGCCAGTGGGATCACCGCAACATTATCCAGGCTTCTGCAGATAAGGTACATGTGGATACAGGGTTTTCGCGGTATCGGGCCGATGGGAGCCTGATAGGACATTTCGAGTCTTTGTACATCCTTACCAAAGAAGACGGCCACTGGGGTATTAAGTTCAGATCAAGTTATGCGGAGTAGTACTTAAACATGAAAAAATTAATCATCATCACCGCGCTACTGTTTTTTGTAAACACTGCTTTACGGGCACAACAGACGGCATACGTACAGACCCATTCGGGTAAAATAGCTGTAACACCATCGGTAGAAAAGAAACTGCTTGATGATGTGGCGCAAGGTAAAGCTTACCTCGTAGATGTGCGTACGCCCGAAGAGTACAACCAGAAGCATTTAAAATACGCAGCAAATATCAATATCAAATCGGCCGATTTTGCCGATCAGATCAGGAAGCTAGATAAAAATAAATCCATCTATCTTTATTGTCATTCCGGCAACCGGAGCGGCAGAGCAGCTGATTCCTTGCAAACGCTGGGCTATCATTTAAGCTATAATATAGGAGCTCTTGACAGTTTAACAAAAGCTGGTTTTCCGGTACAATAATAAACATCTAAACGAAAATCATATTATGATACATTTAAAAGTACTCACCCCAAAGCCACCCCAGTATTTTAAGCCGGGTATTGGTAAAATATGGCCCGTTGCTGTGCTTATCGGCATGCTCGGTTTGCAAAGTGTAAAGGCTCAAAATACGCAGCCATTTGGCGGTACGGTAGGGAAAACGCTTAATGATTCAAAGGAGTGGTGGCCCGAGCCTCATAAAGCGCCTGCCGGTGCGCCAAACGTGCTGTGGATCATATTGGATGATGTGGGCTTTGGCGCTACAAGCACCTTTGGCGGTATCATTAAAACACCCAATTTTGATACGCTGGCCAATAACGGGCTGCGTTACACCAATTTCCATACGGCAGGTATCTGCGCGCCTACACGTTCGGCCCTGCTTACCGGGCGTAATCACCATTATGTTCACGAGGGTGGATTCTCGCACATCGCTTTATCTGCCGGGTTCCCGGGTTATGACGGCCGCATACCCTCTGATAAAGGAACGGTTGCCGAAATATTGCGCGAGAATGGTTACAATACTTTTGCCGTGGGTAAGTACGGTTTAACACCCGATGAGGATGCTACCGATGCCGGTCCGTTTGATCGCTGGCCAACAGGTAAAGGTTTTGATCATTTCTTTGGGTTCCTGGGTTCGGCAACGGATCAGTACAAACCTGATCTGGTAGAAGACAACGCCCACGTAACGCCAGATGGTCGTCACCTGAACGAGCAGATCACCGATAAAGCTATTTTTTATATTACCCGACAACATAAAGCAGCACCAGATAAACCTTTCTTTTTGTACTACGCACCGGGAGCAACCCACTCACCGCACCAGGTAGCAAAAGAATGGAGCGATCTGTACAAAGGTCAGTTTGATTCGGGTTGGGATGATTTCAGGGAAAAAGTGATCGCAAGGCAGAAAAAGCTGGGCATCATACCCGCTTATGCTAAATTACCGGAGCGTAATACCCGTATCCCCGCCTGGAAATCATTACCTCCGGCCGAGCAAAAACTATATGCCCGTTTTATGGAAGTGTACGCCGGTTACCTGACTTATACTGATCATGAAGTTGGTCGACTAATCAATTATTTAAAGCAAAGCGGCCAGCTGGATAATACCCTGGTATTTGTGATCATAGGCGATAACGGTGCCAGTAAAGAGGGAACCCTGCATGGTGAGATTAATCCTAAAAAGAATTCGGCCAAATTGCTTGCCGAGGCTCCTTACCTGAAAACAAACATTGAGGATATTGATGACATAGGCACGCCGCAGGCCTCAACCAATTACCCGCTGGGCTGGGCACAGGCTGCCAACACGCCCTTTAAATACTGGAAACAGGATGCCAACTCCGAAGGAGGCACCCGTAACCCGTTGATTGTTTACTATCCAAAAGGCATTAAAGACAAGGGAACCATCCGCACGCAGTACGGTCATGTGATTGATGTGCTGCCTACCACATTGGAGTATACAGGCATTAAACTGCCTGAGTACATCAGGGGTATTAAACAGGATACACTGCAAGGAACATCTCTGGTTTATTCCTTTGATCACCCGGAAGCAGCTAACAGGCACAAACTACAGCATTACTACATATTTGGCTCGCGTTCTATTTACAGCGATGGCTGGAAAGCCGAGGCGGCACACCATCCGGATTATGTGGAGCTGAACGACTTTACCGTAGGCAAAAATGTTCCCGATATCAGCTTTGATGATGATGTATGGGAACTGTATAACCTGAACGATGACTTCAATGAGCGTATCGACCTGGCCAAGAAATATCCCGAAAAGTTAAAAGAACTGAAAGCAGTATTTGAAGAACAGGCTCAAAAAAATAACCTGTATCCGTTTATTGACTGGTACGATGTTTATCATCGGAGGATACATCAGAATTATAAAAAATAGACTGTTGAGGGAGCAAGGATTAGGGGAACAAAGAGCAAGGATTCTTTGGAACATGGATAAGTAGAGCAAAGAACAAGGACAAAAAAACGCGTCATTGCGAGGTACGAAAGCCCCCTCTAAATCTCCCCCGGAAGGGGAGACTTTGGAAAATATTTTAAAGCCCTCCCTTCCGGGGAGGGTTGGGTGGGGCTGTAGCTTTCGTACCTCGCAATTGACGTGTATTAAATTAGATCAGAAGTTATAATCCAATAATATAAAACCTATCCATATGAAACAAAATCATAAAAAAACGTTCGTGGCAATAGTAATTGCCCTGGGTTTTGCGCTGCCGGCCGTGGCGCAATATGGACCCGTAGCTCCGGCCAATATACCGCCATCAACTCCATCAACCTACAAAGGGGTGATAGGCAAAACCCTGGCCGAATCAAAGGAATGGTGGCCTAAGCCGCTTAAGGCCCCTAAAGGCGCACCCAATGTGGTGTGGATATTATTAGACGATGTTGGCTTTGGCGCCTCTGCTACCTTTGGAGGACTCATCAGCACCCCCAATTTTGATACGCTGGCCAACAATGGCTTACGTTATACTAATTTTCATACAGCTGGTATTTGCGCGCCAACCCGGTCGTCTTTGCTAACAGGTCGTAATCATCATTATGTGCACGTGGGTAATTTTTCGCATGCCTCAACCGCAGCAGGTTTTCCAGGGTATGATGGCCGGATCCCGGCTGATAAGGGTACCATTGCCGAAAATCTGCGCGAAAACGGTTACAGTACCTTTGCTGTAGGCAAGTGGGGCGTAACACCCGATGAGGATACTACAGCCGTTGGTCCATTCGACCGCTGGCCTACGGGTAAAGGCTTTGATCACCACATTGGTTTTCTGGAATCGGCTACCGACCAGTATAACCCGCCGCACCTGGTAGAGGATAATTTCCATATAAAACCGGATGGCCGTAACCTGAACGAGGTGATCACCGATAAGGCCATAGCCTATATTGATGCTGCTCATAAAGCCGCTCCCGACAGGCCTTTCTTTTTATATTATGCGCCAGGTGCTACTCATGCCCCGCACCAGGTAAGCAAGGAGTGGAGCGACCTGTACAAGGGTAAATTTGATGAAGGCTGGGATGTGTACCGCGAAAAGGTTTTTGAAAATCAGAAAAAAGCCGGTTATATTCCTGCTTATGCTAAACTGCCCGAGCGTAATGAGCGCATACAAGCCTGGAAGAGTCTGCCGCCGGCTCAGCAAAAACTATATGCCCGTTTTATGGAAGTATATGCCGGGTACCTTACCTATATCGACCACCAGGTTGGCCGGGTGATCAGTTATCTTAAAGCGTCTGGTCAGTTTGATAATACGCTGGTATTTGTGATGATAGGGGATAACGGCGCCAGTAAGGAAGGAACTTTCCACGGTGTCATCAACCCCAAAAACTCACCCCTGACTACACCTGAGGCCGATTATATCAAGGATAACGAAAGTGATTACGAATCTATCGGCACTCCTGAGGCATCAACCAATTATCCACTAGGATGGGCACAGGCTGCCAATACGCCTTTCAAATACTGGAAATCTGATGCCGACGCCGAAGGTGGTACGCATAACCCGCTCATTGTTTACTATCCAAAATTGATCAAGGAAAAAGGCGGTATCCGTAACCAGTATGGTCATGTTTCGGATATATTCCCAACTACTATTGAAGCCGCAGGTTTGAAACTGCCTGAGTATATTAAAGGTATTAAACAGGATACGTTGCAGGGTAAATCGTTGTTTAGCTCGTTCAATAATGCGCAGGCGCCAACGTTGCACACCAAACAATACTATTACATCTTCACTTCCCGCTCTATTTATAAAGACGGCTGGAAAGCCGAAGCCGCGCATCGCCCGGATAATATCGACCTGCTCAATTTTCCACAAGGTAAAACACTTCCTGAGCGCAATTACGACAAGGACGTATGGAAGCTGTATAACCTGAACGAGGATTTTAACGAACGCATTGACCTGGCTAAAAAATATCCTGAAAAATTAAAGGAATTGAAAGACTTGTTTGATGCCGAGGCTAAAAAGAACAATATCTACCCCTTTATTGACCGTGATGATATCAACAATAAAAGGATCCATCATTTAGAAAACAATAACTAATTAATGATCATGAAAAAATTAAGAAACTTTTTGCTGGCAGTAATAGTTGCCGCCACGGGTGTTGCCAATGCGCAAACCACACCTGTACAACCCCCATTGTTATCATTAGAGGCTTTTGCCGCCAAACTTAACCACGCTAAAAACGCGCAGATACTGGATGCCCGTTCGGGCGAAGAATTTGTACAGAACCATATCAAGGGCGCTGTTAACGTAGATGCCAAAGCCGCCGATTATCGGCAACGCCTGGATGCGCTTTCAAAAGACAAACCGACCTTTGTTTACTCTATTGCCAATGGCCGAAGCAAGGTTTTATCCAACGAATTGCGTGCAAAAGGGTTTAAGGACGTAGAAGAGCTTCCGGGTGGTTTAGCTAACTGGATAGGTTCTGGTTATCCTATTATCTCGACTACTAAAAAAGGTGTTTCTTTAACTAAGGCAGAATTTACAGAGCTTACCGGTTCATCGCAGTTGGTACTGGTTGATTTTGGCTCCCGGTATTGCGGCGCCTGCAAAAAGCTGGTACCCGTACTGGATTCGTTGAAAGCAAAAACTGGTTTTACCCCAAAGATCATCAGCATCGAAGTATATGATAATACTGCTTTGGCAAAGGAGCTTAAAGTAAACGTGCTGCCAACCCTGGTGCTGTATCAAAACAAAAAAGAGGTTTGGAAAAAGCAAGGGTTTTCGTCAGTTTACCAGGTTGAAGCCGTGGTGGCACAGACTACCTCAAGCATTGCGAAAACCAAATAGTCATCATATTTCCTTTTGTCATTTCGAACGAGGAACGAGGAGAAACCTTATACGCTATTATATCCCAATGTATAAGATTTCTCTCTTCGTTCGAAATGACATTTAGTGTAAGATAATAACCACCACCAACATTGAAACATTTACTACTCCTTATTTTATGCCTGCTTTCCGGCAGCATCACCTTCGCGCAAAAGCAAATAACCAAACCCAATATCGTCATCATTTTAGCCGACGATATGGGCTTTGCTGATCTGGGTTGTTTTGGCTCCGAGATCCATACCCCCAATATTGATAAACTCGCCCGGGAAGGTTTAAAAATGACCCAATTTTATAATGCCGGGAGGTGCTGTCCATCGCGCACATCATTGTTAACCGGTTTATATCCGCACCAGGCAGGTGTGGGCGACATGGTGAAATATAAAGGCTCGCCGGTATACCAGGGGTATCTGAATGAGCATTGCGCCACCATTGCCGAGTTGCTGAAAACCAAAGCCGGTTATAACACCATCGTATCGGGCAAATGGCATGTTGGTCTGCAGCCATCGGCACTGGCCTTTAATCGCGGTTTTGACAGATCATTTATCATGCTGAATAATGGCAGCAGTTATTTTAATTCGGCCCCATTGTATAACGATGGCAGCAAGATAACCTTTATGCTGAACGACCGGGAGATCACGAGGAACGATACTTCTAAATATCTGACACAAGCTATTACCGATTTCGCCATACAGTCGTTGGAACAAATTAAAACTGATAAGTCGCCGTTCTTTTTATATGTGGCTTATAACGCCCCGCATTGGCCCATACAAGCACTGCCGGAGGACATTGCCCGTTACAAGGGCAAATACCTCAAAGGCTGGGACAAGCTGCGTAAACAACGTTATGAAAAATTACTGGCCAGCGGTATCATCAAAAAATACTGGAAACTATCTGATCGTGACAGTCGCGCATCCGACTGGGATTCATTATCACCTGAAGAAAAAGATAAATGGGATACCCGCATGGCCATTTACGCGGCCATGATAGATAGGATGGATGCCGGTGTAGGCGAGATCATGAACAAGCTGAAACAACTTGGAAAAGATAAAAATACCATCGTGCTTTTTGCATCAGACAATGGTGGCAGTGCCGATGAGGTAAAGAGCCTGGCCACAGTGATTCAAAAAAATGGAACACCCGGTTCAGTAAATTCTATTGATAGTTACGAAATTCCCTGGGCCAACGTGAGTAACACACCGTTCAGGCTGTTTAAAAGAAATACACACGAGGGCGGTATCGCCACACCGTTTATTGCCTGGTTCCCGGGTATTATCAAAGCTGGTAGCACCAACACGCAGCCTGCCCATTTTATCGATATCATGCCCACCTGTCTTGATTTGGCTGGCGTAAGTTATCCGCAGGAGTTAAAAAATAGGAAGCTTACACCGTTGGAGGGATTTAGTCTGAAAAATGTATTGCTCAGCAAAGCCTGGAACGGTCACGATGCCATCTTTTGGGAGCATGAGGGTAGCCGGGCCATCAGGAAAGGGAACTGGAAACTGGTTGCCGAAATTGACCGGCCCTGGGAATTGTATGATTTGGATGCCGATCGATCTGAAACCAATAATCTCGCTGCTAAATACCCCGATAAGGTAAAAGCCCTGGAAGCCGAATACCTGCAATGGGCACAAAAAGTAGGAGTGGTTGACTGGAACAAGATAAAATCATTGTAACAAAAATAATAAAGTAACCGCTTGTAAAGTAAAATGGCAATCGGTTACTTTGGATAAATTATACCAACCTTTATGCAATCTTTTCCGGGCAAATTACCTGCTAAGCTAATATGGCTTGTATTACTTTTTATAACATTAAATGCCAGGGCGCAGCAACGCCCCAATGTCATTTTTGTACTGGCCGATGATATGGGTTACTCCGACCTGAGTTGTTATGGAAACCCGGTCATTAAAACGCCGTTCCTGGATAAAATGGCCCAAAAAGGTGTAAGAGAAACTAATTATGTGGTATCCAGTCCAAGCTGTACGCCATCAAGGGCATCGTTGCTAACAGGGCGTTATGCCTCCAGGATGAATCTTCCCTATCCTATAGGGCCGGGATCGGAATTGGGTTTGCCTGATCAGGAAGTGACCATTGCCGAAATGCTGAAGGCTGTTGGTTATAAAACTGCTATGATAGGTAAATGGCATCTGGGCGATCATAAGCCTTACAACCATCCCATGGCGCAAGGTTTCGACTCCTATTACGGTATGTTGTACAGCCATGATTATAAGTATCCATACGTTAAAACAGATACCACGCTTAAAATATTCCGGGGACATAAACCAGAGGTGATCAAACCGGCTGATTCATCCCTGATCGATCTATATAAGAACGAGGCGATCAGGTATATTAAAGAGCAAAAGAAAGGTAAACCATTTTTCTTGTACCTGGCGCATAATGTGCCGCATTTGCCGGTAGCCTTTGCCTCATCGCAGCAAAATAAAGGCCGTTCCGATGGCGGTCACCTGGGTGATGTGGTGGAGCAGCTCGACGCCAGTTTAGCCGAGGTTTGGGCACAGCTGGAAAAACAAGGACTGGCCGATAATACCATATTTATGTTTTCGAGCGATAACGGCCCGTGGATCGAGTTTCCATCGCGCATGTCGGGTGATGGGGCTACCAAACCCTGGGATGCCGGTACCGCAGGCGTCTTCCGCGGCAGCAAAGGGCAAAGTTATGAAGGTGGCGTACGCGAACCTTTTATTGTGTACTGGAAAGGGCATACGCCTGTAGGTGCATCCATCACCAGTATGGTGAGCAATCTGGATGTATTGCCAACCCTGGCCCAGTGGGTAAACGCGCCATTGCCAAAAGGGCGGGTGCTTGATGGGCAATCCATCTCCGATGTGCTGTTGGGCAAAGGCGGCCGTCATCCCAAACACCGGGAAATTTATTACGTAAATAACGGCATTTGTGAAGCGGTACGCCAGGGCGATTGGAAATACCGGGAAGTAAAATCGGCCAATACCAATACAGGGATATCCAACCAGGCACAGGAATCTAAAATAGAATTGTTTAATTTGTCATTCGATCCAAGCGAACGAACCAATGTTATCCAGGAATACCCTGAAAAGGCAAAAGAACTGAAAGCTTTGTTTGATAAATTCCCCGGTAAAACCGAGAATTAATAATGATAAGATGAACATCAATCCTGTAATGCGCCATAAATTTTTCTGTTTGATATTATCCTTGCCTTTATCAGGTATGGTGATGGCCCAATCGCCAACAGATAATGAGGCCGGGCAAAAAGAACGGGCTTACCTGGTTAAATCTTTGGTGAAGATAGCCAATCCGGTATTGATCACCTTGAGTAAAAACGAACTCAAACAGCAAATGCCGGTTGAAGCCAAGACCGGCGATCGTAAAAATTATACTTACCTGGAAGCTTTTGGCCGGTTACTGGCTGGTATGGCGCCCTGGCTGGAATTAGGACCCGATCAAACCCCCGAAGGTATATTACGCAAAAAATATATCGAACTGGCGCGTATGGGTCTTCACAATGCTACCGATCCGAACGGTGCTGATTTTATGAATTTTAACAAAGGCGCTCAACCCGTGGTTGATGCCTCCTTTTTGGCCCAGGCCTTATTACGAGCGCCACACCAACTATGGGATCCATTGGATGCGCCAACCAAAGCAAATATTATTGCCGCGTTTAAATCTTCGCGAGTTATTACACCCGGATATAATAACTGGCTGCTGTTCAGCGCTACTATTGAAGCAGCCTTGCTGAAATTTGATAATTATGGCGACAGGATGCGAATGGATTATGCCATTAAACAACATCAACTTTGGTACAAGGGGGATGGACTGTATGGTGACGGTGCCGATTTTCATTGGGATTACTACAACAGTTTTGTGATACAACCCATGCTGCTGGAAGTGTTGCAAACGCTCCAGGATGCCGGAGTCGACCAAAAAGCAACTTACAATACCGCGCTGAAACGTGCCCGTCGTTATGCCGCTATTCAGGAACGGTTGATATCTCCCGAGGGCACTTATCCACCCATTGGCCGCTCATTGGCTTATCGATTTGGCGCCTTTCAGCTTTTATCAAAAATTGCCCTGATGCATACTTTGCCCGATGGCATAAAACCTGAACAGGTGAGGGCGGCTTTGTATACCCTTGTTAAAAGACAAATCGAAGCCCCTGGTACTTTTGATGAAAAGGGCTGGTTGCAGGTGGGGCTGTACGGACATCAGCCGGATATTGGTGAGGGGTATATATCTACGGGGAGCCTTTACCTTTGTTCCGAAGTTTTTTTGATACTGGGTTTACCACCATCCGACGAATTTTGGCAAAAGGCTGATGAGGACTGGACTGCCAAAAGAGTGTGGAAGGGAACAGATACTGAAACCGACCACGCTATCGATTAATACATAACGCCTGGACTATTTTTCTTGTAATATCTGGACTATATGGATAGTCCATTAATGTCTGAAATTAGATGATAATTAATCTAACCAGACTTAAAACGGAGATATTATGGAACAAGTAAAAAACACTTGCTGTACCTGTGGTACACAATATGAAGCAGAACTGTCATCACCTGAGTTTTGCCCGATATGTAATGACGACCGGCAATATCTTGCTGAAGATGGCCAAAACTGGACTAACTCAGTCGAAATAGTAGCTAATCACCAGGTATTGATCAGGGAACTTAGTCCTACGCTTTTCTCCCTGCAGGTAACACCATTATTAGCGCTCGGAAACAGGGCTTTACTAACACTTTCACCGGGAGGCAATATTTTGTGGGATTGTATTCCGCTGCTTAACCAGGAAATTATTGATTTTATCGGATCGAAGGGAGGGATAAAGGCTATCGCTTTTTCGCACCCTCACTTTTACAGCAATGTGAATGAGTGGGCACAGATATTTGATTGTCCGGTTTATATTCATGCTGCTGATGAGCAATGGATGTTTAACAAAGGACCGCATATCTCATTTTGGGAGGGAACTGAACAGCAGTTATGCGATGGTATCTCCATCATCAATATTGGCGGACATTTCCCAGGTAGCAGCGTGCTGCGGGTGCCTGACTTATCGGCAGAAGGAACATTACTTACCGGCGATAGTATTTACGTTGCTAAAAGTAAAAAGCATCTGGCATTTATGTACAGTTATCCGAACGTAATTCCATTACCCGAAAAGGAACTGGCAGAGGTGATTAAACGGGTTGACCAGATACCATTTGATACTATTTACGGTGGTTTTGAATGGCAGAACTTAACTCAGGTAGCCAGGGAGGTTTTTAGATCATCTGTAACACGATATGGGATAAGCTTAGAGGCGCCAGTGTATTGATGAAAATTGTAAGTGTTTGTAACGAAATGATTTGGTGTGGCGTAATGGTTATAAACCTGCATTTTATGAAATTACTTAAACCAAATTTTGTCAGTGCTTTATATGGCGTACTGATTTGCACTTTACTGATCACCGGGGCTTGTAAAAAAGACAAGAAACCGGTAACTGAACCAGTTAAAAGCTTGATTGGGGGCTGGGCGGTCACCAACCAGGGGCCTAATTTTGATACTCATTTATATTTCGGTGGGCTTGGCGAATTTACGTACACATTAGTGCATTACGATAACGGACTGACAAATCAGACCTTGTATAACGGTACTTATACTACTAAAGGCGATAGTTTAAAAATTACGATCAAGGAGATGGTTGTGCAAAATGGTAATAGTCCTGTGGTTAAAACGCCAAGCAATGTCAAACTTTATGATCGTACCATATTTATTCTTGATGGTAACGTATTAACCTTAAAATATATCACCTATCCGGCCGATGCCCCGGTATTAACTGAGTTTAAATTCCACAGGCTATTACCCGATTAAATATTATATCATAAAAAAGCCCGGTTCATTTGAGCCGGGCTTTTGATGTTTTTAATTGAGCCAGATAAGCGGATGCCTTACCGGTAAATTTCTGATGATCTCTTCATCTTTTGGTGTGTGATCCAATTTTTTCCAGGTATTAAGCCATTCGGCATTGCCATAAGCCGCTGCACCAAAAACCAATGAGGGCTGTGCTACCGGCCAGCTTTCCCAGTGCATCACATCGTGCGCATAGGGCCATGTATTTTTATCTTTTAAAAAGGGATATAAAAATTGAATCCCTTTTTTGATGGAGCGACCATCAGGTGTTTGGTAGGTCCATAAATTATCGTTTTTGTCGCTCAGTATCTGGCATAGGGTGGTCATGGCATCCAGGTTAAATATAGAATATCCATAAGGTTTGGTGCGTTTTAACTCTAAGGGGAAACTACCATCGGCAGCTATCTGGCTGGGCAATAATACCTCTTTAAAGCGGGTGCGGCAAAAATCCATCACCTCTTTATTGCCTGTAAATTTGGCAAAGCAAGCGGTTTGCATGGCCCAGCAAGTGCCATGATTGTTTTTGGCATTCATTTCGTCTTTACCGTACGGGTGAGTGGTAAGCCAGGTAATATACTGGCTAAACCAGCCTTTGATCCCCACAAGCGTTTGTTGATCTATCAAGGAAGAATTTTGCATCGCTTCCACACCCTGAACCACCTCCATTAATTGTATGGTATCAATAATGCCAATACCGCGACCAGTGGCTACCCCTTTAATGGCTTGCGCATATTGCAGGTTGGGGTTCATCAAAGTTTCGGGGGTAATGAACCAGGCTTTCAGGTGCCAGAGCGCCTGCTTAACATACTTTTTATCACCGGTAATCTGATAGGCGGATGCAAGGGCTCCAATGATACGGCTAAAGCGGATCATAGCCAGGCGATGTGCCACAAAATTCTGCGGATTGGTCAACCCATCCTTTTGTATGTACGGGCTATTCGGATCTTGCGGGTTGGGCCACCAGTAGTCACCTTCGGAGTAAAAATCGTGCTTGCCTCCCGAGCTGCGCGAGCAAGTTTCGGTCGTAACGGTTACCGGATCTTGTTTAAGCGCCCAGGCGGCTTCTTTTAGTATATCGGCTTTTAATGTAGCCGTTACCTGCTGTTTAACGGGCAAGTCTGTATCTGTTTGCCAACTTAGTAAGAGCAGGGGCAAACAAAGAAATAATAAATACCGTATTTTAAACATAGCTTATAAATTAATGAATGCGGTTGGTAAGCCCGGCGATTGTACACCTACCACGCTTTTACCATTATTTGTTTTTACACTGATTAAAGCCCGACCATTATACGCCTGTACTTTACGTGAACCTCTTGAAGTACCCAGATCATCTATTAGCGTACCATCGCCGGATAGCGAAAACGCGATCCAGTTTACGGCGTCAAGACATGGTACCCCTTTAATGTCCTGTAATTTTACCTGTATAGTGGCCTCGCCATTTTCATCTTTCACTTTTTCGATCACAATTTTGGCCGGTTTACCCCATTTTTCGGTCTGGTATTGCTGACTGATTTGGTCGGTAACGGTTTGTTTGCCTTTATGGGCCACTACTTTAATATCGTTACTACCTGCCTGTAGCGGTACCATCCAACGCAAACCCGCTGCCGGGAAATCCTGGCTGTTGCGTTTTTTTACACCATAGCTTTTACCGTTCACAAAAAGCTCAGCGTTATCGCAATTAGAATACACTTTTACCATTTTTTCTTCGCCTGCATCACCCCAGCGCACGGGCCAGCTGTGCCCATAAATGTGGGCCATAGGTTTTTCCGTCCAATAAGATTGGAATACATAATACGATTCCTTGGGTGTAAGATCTCGTTCAACCACACCTTTTTGGTTCATATAAGGGATAGGGTTATCCGGACGGATGGGCGTCGAGAAATCTTTAAATATCCAAAATGCCGAGCCGGTAAGCCATGACATGGTTTCCTGCTCTTTCAGGTGCCAGTCGAACAAGTTACAGATATAACTTTCGCTCCAATCGCCATCTTTAGACGCACGAGCTGCGCCGCCATACAGGGAAGCGTCACCAAGGCGTTCATCTGTACCTGTTCCCGCTTTGATGATGCTCAACGCTTTATCCGGATTTTCGGAATGGCGCAGGGCATGACTATCGCCGCCCCATTCGGCATGGAAAAAGTGTTTTACTTTTTTAAATTCTTCTTCGGAAGTTGACTTGTACTCGGTAAATAAACCACGGTACCAGCCCGCCCAGATAGAAGGGGAGTATACATCGGGTATATCTTTACAGAAATCACAACGCCTGATGGTTGTTTTGCGTGAAGGATCCAGGCGATGAGCCAGGTCATTCTGCGTTTTCATGAAAGTTCTGATCTTTTCTTTATCAAATACTGGAAAATCACCTTCCCAATCGTTCTCATTACCTAATCCCCACAAAATAATAGCCGGATGATTAAAGTGCTGTTCGATCATGTTGGTCATCATTTGCTTGGCTTGGTTCTGATAGATCTCGCCGCCTAAGCCGCCGCGGCACCATGGTTCTTCTTCCCAAACCAGGATGCCCAGGCTATCGCATAAATTCAATATGATACGAGACTGCTGGTAGTGACCCAGTCTGATAAAGTTAACACCCATATCCTTCATCAATTGCATTTCCTGGTGCATCATACTATCGGTCATGGCCTCAGCTACACCAGCCTGATCTTCATGGCGATGGGTACCGCGTAATAGCAAACGTTTACCGTTCAAATAAAACGGCCCGTTATTGGCAAACTCAAAATTGCGAAACCCCACTTTTTCGGTTTGCACATCAACCTGGTCGCCTGATTTTACTGATACTTCAACCGTATACAAAGCTGGATCAATAGGTGACCATAACTTTGGTTTTTTCAACTGGAACGAGCCAATCGAAATATCGCCGGTCAAATTGTTGAGCTGAAAAGTTTTGTTGGCCACAACTTTACCTTGCGGATCAATCAGTTTAATCAGGCCATCGGCAGCAAAATTATTAGCCGGGTTATAGAACCTGGCTTTAACCTGAAGCTCGCCCAGCTTACCTTCCTTATCAGTTTGTGCCGATGCAAATATTTTATCCAAAGAAACAGCCGGAACATACACCATGTTCAGGTAGCGGTAAAGTCCACCATAAACATTAAAATCAGATAACTGTGAGGGGATAGTTTCCAGATCTCGCGAGTTATCGCACCTGATCTCCACCGGGATACGTCCTTTAAATCGTTTTTGACAAACATCCGTCTTTTTAAAATCTTCCACCGCCTGGGTGATATCTACTGTCCACTCGTCGTA
Source organism: Mucilaginibacter lappiensis (assembly GCF_900155965.1). Classification (GTDB taxonomy): domain Bacteria; phylum Bacteroidota; class Bacteroidia; order Sphingobacteriales; family Sphingobacteriaceae; genus Mucilaginibacter; species Mucilaginibacter lappiensis. The sequence goes on along the minus strand of NZ_FTMG01000001.1, from coordinate 826,941 downwards.
ACCACCCAAATGGGCACCTACTTTGGTGGTATATACGTATACCTCGGTTTTTTGTCCGGCACCTTCAAAATGGAGCAATATACGGCCATTAGCATAAGGGTTTTTAATATCCAACTGGGTGCGGTACCAGCCTGGTCCCTGGTAATAGTTCACATCCGGATCAACAGCATCCCGTGCATTAAAACAATGGGGCAGCGTTACCTTTTGCCAAACCGGAACACTTTCGGGGTTACCGGGTGTAACCGGACGCACGGCTTCCCATATGCCGCCAATGTCCTGCCTCAGGAACTCCCAATTACCGGTAAGCCTTGTTTTTTGCTGGGCATAGCTCAACTGACCAAAAACACAGATAAAAGTTAAAAGGGATAATACTGATCTTTTCATAAGTATATTAAAAACCTGCTAATTGATATCGTTTAACCGATTTTTTATTGGATGCTCTTTTAAATATTGTTTGAAGTTATCATCAGGATAAACAGCGGCAGCAGCACGAACGATACGGGTAAATGTGCCATAGGTAATAGGCTCAATTTGCTCGTGGGTCCATGCTTTTTGTTTAAGTGCATAAGGCATAAGCCAGTTAATGGCTGTTTTGATGCCTTTACCATCGATGGTTTGCTCATGCCAAAGATCTACATTAACCAAAGCGGCCATTTTAGCCAGGCGGCACCAGCCCCAAAGGTTCATGTTGGCATAACCCCAGGATTTGGTACGGATCAACTCCAGCGGCATAGCGCCATCGGGAGTAAATTGTTGGTCGATCCTGGCCATAGTGGTTTGCTGCAGGGTTTGTTTTGCCAAAGCATCGTTGCCGGTAAACAAGGCGAAATCAACTACCTGCAGGTCATAATAAGTACCATGATTATTGATTTGGCTGTGTTCCGATTTGCCATTTTTGCTGGTTACCAACCAATTCAGATATTGTTGGTACCACTGTTTTATGCCATTTATTAAGCCGCTATCAACATTCTTGCTGGATTGTAGTAGGGTGAGCATATCCGGTATAACGGTTAATCCAGTCGTTTCAATAATACCAATTCCACGGCCATCATTAAGTCCGGGAATATATTGCGCGTAATTTAAATTTGGGTTCATTCGGGTATCGGCATCCAGGAACCAAACTTGCAGTAAAGTTTTAACTTTCTGTGTGTATTTTTCGTTACCGGTGAAGTACCAGGCTAGCGTGAGCTGCTCTACACTATTGCATAAATTACCTATCTGGCTGCCGTCATGCAACAAATAAATTTCGGGATTACGCCGGCCATCTTTTCGGATGTAAGGTTTACCATCTTTTTTGGAGGAATCTGCCCACCAGTAGGGCGCCTGGCTTACATAGTCGTGTTTATCATTACTGGGTGCCAGCTTAGTTTTATGATAAGTTACCGAATAGGGACCTGCACTTAATAGGCTATCGGCACGGGCAAGCAGGTTGTTAACCTGTGCTACCATGGCTGTGTCTTTATTTTGATACTGTTGTTTACTTTGATGAAGCGCTTGCTCATCAAGCAGTATAAAAATAGTTTTACCAGCCTTGCGTTGGGCAAAGCTGGTAAAACATAGGGGTATTAACAGAAACAGGGTAATGTGTCTGTATGTCATAATTAATATCCTGGGTTTTGAGTTAAGTTCGGGTTTACATCGCGCTCCGGCTGTGGTATGGGTAGCAATAACAGGTTGTCTGGAAGTGTAAAACCATTAATAGTCTGTTCAATTTGTTTAATACGGCCTAACCTGATTAAATCCCAACGACGATGCCCTTCTACACAAAGCTCACGGGCACGATCTTTAACTAACGTATCAATAAAAGCGGAAGGTGTAGGGGTATTAGCCAAACTCAGGTGGGCAGCAGATAAACCTGCTCTGTCCCGCACAGTGTTTAGCCCATTAAATTTGGCGGGATCGCCTGGATTAAGATTATTCATGGCTTCTGATTGCATCATCAATACATCGGCATAACGCAGTATGATCCAGTTCATACGGGAGTTATTGCTTCCCTGTACCCATTGAGGATCTTTATATTTACTGATCCACGGAGCAACAGTTGTGGTAACTCCTTTTGAATCGGTTACTTTGTTGGTTACGTTCCATGCTTTTCTCACATCGGCTCCAAAATAAAGACTGTTGAATACATAAGGGTTGGCCACAAATGATCCGGAACCACCACCAGCCAACGGTGTAAACATACGGATGGTTATATTTTGCGTGGTAGTGGTGTTATTACTGCCAAACTGCACATCAAAAATATGTTCTGTTTGTTGCGGGAAATATTTAATATCCCAGTTAAACACATCGGTATAATTCGGCATCAGTTTATAAAGGCCAGAACTGATCACTTTATTACATTCGGCAAGTGCGTTTTGATTGTCGTTAGGATCGGCAAAGGTGGTGCTTGCCCTTTGCAGGTAAACACGGGCCAGCATAGCTGACGCCGCGCCTGATGATACCATTCCTTTATTGGCTGATGAGATTTTATCTTCCGATAAACAATTGGCTTCGGCAAATAACAGATCGGCAATAGCTTGCGCGTATACTTTACTGGCAGCTGTTCTTGGCGGCGAAAAATCAGGATCACTTTTATCAATAATTGGGTGAGTGATCAATGGAACATCGCCAAAGCTTTTGGCCAGGTCAAAGTAAGCCATCCCACGTAAAAAACTGGCGTTACCCAATAGGTTGTTTTTCGTAGGAACATCCATGGTGATCTTAGGAACATTAGCCAAAATATCATTGGCCCTGCTAATCAATTTATAGCTGTTTACCCACCAGTTGTTTATTTCGATATTTGATGGAGTGTAAGTTAGCTTATACATATCAATACGCTCCTGATTTTGTGTAAGCAGAGGGATAAGGCAATCGCCGGAGAGCTCACCCATAATATAAACTGTACGCTGATAATAAGCCTGTGGTTGTAACTGACTTAAGGCGCCTACAACAGCAGCCTGTGCATCGGCAGCGCTTTGATAAAAGTTAGTATTGGTTAAAACGCTGGTTGGTTTTTCGTCTAACAGCTTGTTGCAGGAAGAAAGGCCCAATCCCGCCAAAACACATAGTATATATATTTTTTTCATGATTTGTCTATTTAAATAATTACCGGTTACATGCCTAATCTTAAGCCCAGGGTGTAGGTTTTGATATTTGGATACGGGTTATAATCGGTACCCAATGAAGTATAGTTTCCGCTTGACGTATCGTAAGTATTCACTTCCGGATCATAACCTGAGTATTTGGTGATGGTGAATAAATTTTGGCCTGTTACATATACACTGGCTGATTTAAATATCCTGCTCACTTTTGGCAAAGGCAGATTATAGCTTAAAGTGATAGTTTTAAATCTTAAATAGCTGCCACTCTCCAATATGTCACTGGTTGGGCCTAAACTCCGACGCAAAGTACTGCCCACACTTGGCAGCGAATTATCGGAACCCGGCATACCAAAGCTTCTGGTTAATACATAAGCTAATTTATTATCGTTGGTGGTTCCGTTTTCAGTCTCAATTTTGTTCTCGTTCATGATCTGGTTACCATAAACGCCTTGTATCAACACAAACAGGTTAAACTGCCCTACAGTTAAATTACTGTTAAAGCCGTAAGTGAATTTTGGTAAAGCATTGCCGATAATAGTACGGTCTGACGCGTTAATGATATGATCGCCATTCAGGTCTTTATATCTTGGGTCGCCAGGCTTAAGAGCGTTAGTAATACCGCTGGCTGCAATTTGTTGGGTTGACTGCCATATACCGTCATATACATAACCATAAAATGAGCCGATAGGTTTACCCACCTGTAATATAGATGAGTTTTGACCGCCCGGATATAAGCTGGAACTTACGGTACCGGTAAGTACACTCTGAGGGCCGCCCAGATCTAGTATTTTATTGATGTTTTTGGCAAAATTAATACCGGTGGTCCACTTTATAAATTGCCCGCTGATATTGGTGGTATTTAAAGCCAGCTCAATACCACGGTTGCTCATGGCACCCAGGTTGTCCTGGAAAGTGGTAAAGCCGGTTGTTGAAGGCACTGGACGCTGGAATAATAATTTAGTGGTTTTTTTATCGTAAACATCTGCATTGAAAGTAATACGGTTGTTCAATAGACCAAGGTCGACACCAATGTTGTATGACCGGGTTTGTTCCCATTGTAAATTATCATTCGGGATATTATTGGGTGAAAAACCAACACTACGACCGCCGTTGAGAACATAGCTATTTAAAGCATACTGTGCATATGGCGAATTAACAGGGATACTCTGATTACCCACAATACCATATCCTAAACGTAGTTTCAGATCGCTAATGGTTTTGATGTTTTGCATAAACTCTTCGCTTGATACCCTCCAGGCTAATGCACCTGATGGGAATGTACCCCATCGGTTATTAGCGCCCAAGGCCGAAGAACCATCCCGGCGTACAGAAACGGTTAATAGATACCTGTCCATCAAACTGTAATTTACCCTGCCTATAAATGATGCTAACCTGCGCCCATTGGCAGTTGATGTTGCATTCAGGCTGGTACCTGCACCTAAACCATCAGTACCCAGGTTATTGGTAGTTAATGATTGCGCGGTTGCTGTGCTGGCCCGGTATTGGGAGTTTTGATAGGTAAAACCTGCTAAGGCGGTTATGGTATGTATTTTATTGAAAGTGGCATTATAGGTTAACGTGTTTTCATTTAACCAATCGAGGTTAGAAGGATTAATGATTGATGCATAACCATTGGTGGTTAAGCCCAGGTAAGTAGTGTTTGGCCTGAAGATCCTTTCTTTTTCAAAACGGTCATCTGTACCAAAGCTCGACCTGAATTTTAGGTTTTTTGTTATCTGATATTCGCCATAGGCGTTAATAAACAAACGCAGTGAATTGTCAACATCGGTATTTAGCGTAGCCGCCGCAATCGGGTTACCTAATATATCCGCATATCCGGTAGGGCCATTTTGAAAAGTGAACGCGCCGGTAGCATCATAAACCGGTATAGTAGGGCTTATACGTAAGGCATCAAGCAATGTACCGCCACCGGCACCACCACTGGTATTTACGTTAGCAATATTCTGCTGATCGTAAGATACCTGGGAGTTAAGGCCAAATGATAGTTTTTTGCTGATTTCATGTGTAAAATTAAAACGTAAGGTACCTCGTTTGTACCCGGAGTTAAGGATGATACCTTTTTGATCAAAGTAACTGAAACTTACCAGGTATTTGGTAAGCTCGCTGCCACCGCTTATAGAAAGGTTTGCATTGGTAATAGGGGCAGTGCGGAACAATTCTTTTTGCCAGTTGGTACCGGCACCTAAGTTATTGATCTGATCCTGGGTAAAAGGTAGTGGCTTTGGTGTTTTTGAGCCCACATTGTTATAAGATGTCACCGAATCAAGGTATACGGCAAATTGTGATGCGTTCATCAAATCGAGTATTTTACCTACTCTCTGAACACCAGAGTATACATCGGCCGAAACAATATTTTGCCCTGCTTTACCGGTTTTGGTAGTGATGATAACTACGCCATTTGCGCCACGGTTACCATAAATAGCCGCTGCAGATGCATCTTTCAATACATCCATAGTAGCAATATCATTCGGGTTTATGGCAGATATATCGGCGCCCGCATAACCGTCAACTACATATAAAGGCTCACTGCTGTTAGTGATGGAGTTGGTACCTCTGATGCGTACGCTAAAACTAGCACCTGGTTGTGCATTGGTTTGCGTAACCTGCACACCGCTTACCTGGCCCTGTAATAACTGAGCTGTACCAAAAACAGGAGTTTTGGTAACGTTAGTTAAATTGGTTGAGGTTACTGCGCCGGTTACATCGCGTTTCTTTTGCGCACCATAACCTACTACTACAACCTCGTTTAAATCTTTGGCGTTGTTTAATAATTGAACGTCGATGGTTTTACGGTCGTTAACCGGTATTTCTTGGGCAGTGTATCCTATGGTTGTAAATATCAGAACGGCACTATTATCCGGTACGGTAATGGAATATTTACCATCAATATCGGTAGTGGTACCCGCTTTTGTGCCTTTTACCCGTATACTGGCTCCCGGAAGTGGCAAGCCTTTTTCATCGGTTACATGACCGGTTATTTTTATATCAGCCGCAGTTTTTAAGTTACCGGCAGTTTTCATTGGCGTAGCCCCGGGCTTTGAGCTAACGCTTGCAAAAGCACCGGTCAGCAAAAAGCAAATAAGCGCTAATTGCAATGATGTGCTTCTGAATACGCTAAAAAATAAAGTTTTTCTCTTCATATTCTTTGTTTATGGTATTAATTAGGTTTAAAAAATTGGCAATAGGATTCCGGGCAACTTTCGTTACTTGATTTTTTGAGGAAACCTTAAATGAGGGGGAGGGGCGTCTGTTACCAGACTTGTTTTGTCTGTTATTCTTTCATATTCACTCTCGTTTTAGTAAGTTTTGGTTTTATTGGTTTTGGGTGGTTATTAGTACGTTATTTTACACTGTAAATAAATTGTATGACCGCATGCAGGTCTCCTATCATTAACGCATATGGATATCGGTTACACTTACTATGTTTAATGGCTGATCAATAGTATTTACAAAATATGAAGGTACAACCTGGCACATACAGCAAACTTTAATAATTAATACAGGGTTTATAAATGGGTGATCGCCTTATTTAGGCGAATGGCACATATCAAAAGTACCTACATTTGATATGGTGTTTTACACTTTGCCCCAATTTTATTTACGCAATCGTTTTCGAAAAATTAGGAAATGTAAAATTATCCCTACACTAAGGTGTATTTCAGGAAGCTGAATTGTTATTGAAATAGTCTGGAGAGCTTTTTCAGAATAAGAAAAAAGTTTATTTAAGCTTGCTTGCCGATGAACTCCTGATAAACAGTTCGGTAGGTAAAACCACATTCTCAAATTCGGTAATGGGGCGCTTACTGTTAATGATGCTCAGCAACATTTCAGTGGCCTTTCTGCCAATTTCAAAAGCAGGCTGATGTACCGATGTAAGGGAGGGGTTTAATACATCGGCCAGTACGGTATTGGAAAAACCAACCAATGCAACATCTTGTGGTATCCTTATATTTTTTTTATGCAATAAGGTCATGGTGGATGTCGTGATCCTGTCGGAAGCGGTAAGAATGGCATCCGGACGTGGTTCTGTCTGCATCAGCTCGTCTATCGCTTGTTCCAACTCATCCAGATTAAGACCGCCATGGAGGCAATATTTGATGTACTGTTCATTAACTTCAATGCCGCTTTCAACAAGAGCGTCTACATAGCCGGCCAGCCGTTGGTTGGTGACAGATGATGTTACCGAGCTAGTGATATGCGCAATGTTTTTGTAGCCTGAGGCAAGCAGGTGCATAGTGGCCTGGTAGGCGCCACCCAAATTGTCAACTATAACTTTATGTGTGTCTATCTCGTTACTTACACGATCAAAGAAAACGATAGGTAAGCCCTGTTGCTGCAACCGTCTGAGGTGTTCTACATCGGCGGTTTCGGTCGCGATTGAAATCAACAGGCCGTCAATGGCCCTATGGATCAGGTGTCCAACGTTTTGCACCTCCAGTTCATATGATTCATGACTCTGGGTGATAATCACGTTGTAGCCCTGGCTATAAGCCTCAGACTCCATGCCGTTAATCACCTGCGAAAAAAACTGGTTATCGATACTGGAAACTACAATGCCGATGGATTTGCTATGCCCTTTTTTAAGGCTTTGGGCCATAGGATTAGGCCGGTAGTTATGTTTTTGGGCAAACTCTGTTACGAGTTTTTTGGTTTTTTCGCTTATCTCATAGCTGTCTCTCAGTGCTTTAGAAACAGTAGATACAGATAGATGTAATTCCCTGGCAATATCCCTTATAGTAATGGCATCAAAATTCATAATTTGGCTCTCTCCCGGCAACTCAACAAGTATATGAGTATTTTCCTAAAATTAGACAAAAACCTCAACTAAACAGCATTTTTTACCTGCTTTTTGCGAAAAGACACACCCAAAAAGGCATCGAAGTCCAGATTACATCAAGCTAACTCAAACGTTTGCGTAAAAATTAACCGGCTATGCTTTTATTTTGGCAGGAATACGTCGTAATATTGAACTCATCATCAGCGTCTTTTATCCCCCTGAACTTTAGACGAACCAAGCTGATCATAAACTTTTTATAAAACCCATGAGAACCAAAAACTTGATCGTATTTTTTGCGCTGACCCTTTTGACTACTAAGGTGTTTTCACAAACCGATGTAGCCAAAGCCTTTTCATTTGCACAAAATCAAACCACTTTGTTGCTTAAAGAAGTTGACACCGTAAAGTCAGACGCAGCTAACTCAGCACTTGTATCGCCACGTAGTTTAAGCGTAGAAGGAAAATTGGTCATGGTGCCTTCAAAAGATTGGTGCAGCGGCTTTTTCCCGGGCGAACTTTGGTTTTTATATGAGTATACCAACGATAAAAAGTGGATGGGGCTAGCCCAACAGTTCACTACAAATATTGAGGTTGAGAAAACAAACGGCATTACCCATGACATGGGTTTTAAGGTATATAACAGTGTGGGCAACGGTTATCGTTTAACAAAAGATGCGCATTATAAAGAAGTGATTATTGAAGCTGCCAAAACGCTATCGACCCGGTTTAACCCGGTTGTGGGTTCCATCAAATCGTGGGATAACCGTAAACAATGGAAATTCCCGGTTATTATTGATAATATGCTTAACCTGGAGCTGCTGTTTGAAGCCACTCATTTAACCGGCGACTCCTCTTTTTATAAAATAGCTGTGGCACATGCCAATACCGCCATGAAAAACCATTTCAGGGCCGATTATAGCTCCTACCACGTTATTGATTATGACCCCGAAACTGGTAAAGTACTGCACAAACAAACCCACCAGGGTTATGCCGATGAGTCGGCATGGGCACGCGGACAGGCTTGGGGGCTTTATGGTTATACCATGTGTTATCGCGAAACACATAACAAAGCTTATTTGAAACAGGCCGAAAATATAGCTAAATTCATATTCAGTAACCCTAATTTACCGGCGGATCTGGTGCCTTACTGGGATTATAATGATCCCGCTATACCTAATGCCCCGCGCGATGCTTCGGCTGCGGCAGTAGCTGCTTCGGCATTATATGAATTAAGTACTTATAGTAAAAATGCCAAAGAGTACCGCTCTACTGCCGATAAAATTGTTAAAACGCTAAGCGAAAAATATCAGGCCAAAGCAGGGGGGAGCAAAGGGTTTTTACTCATCCACAGTACAGGTCATAAACCAGCAGGTACCGAAATTGATGTGCCTATCATTTATGCCGATTATTATTACCTGGAAGCATTGTTGCGTAAACAACATCTATACAAAGGTCAACCTGTAATTAACCGTAATTGATTTATGAAAAAAGTAATTCTACTGACAGTACTCCTGTTTGGAGTTGTATACGTCAAAGCACAATATGTAAGTTTAAATGATGCTGAAATTCAGGTGTTAAAAAAGAATATTGCGGGCAGTGATGATGTGAAAAAAGCTTTTGAACGCTACAAGCGAACAGCGGAACAGGCTTTGAATGAGCAGCCAAGTCCCATTGAAACAATTGTATCACAGGGAGTACTGGCTGGTAATCCGGCAAAAACAGCCAGTCTTAAATCATTGCAGGATGGTAATAAAATTTACGCATTGGCTTTGTGTTACCGATTGTATCAGCAAAAATCTTATCTGCAAAAAGTGCAGGATTTTCTGTTGGCCTGGGCAAATACCAATAAACCTAATGGCGACCCGATCAACGAAACCAAGCTGGAGGATATGATAACCGGGTATGATTTAATCAGGAATAACGTTTCCGCAGAATCAAAACAACAGATTGATAGCTGGCTGATCAAGGTTGGCGAAGCAGAGTTCAACAGTGCATCTGCCAAACCTGGTAGAACAACCAGTTTTAATAACTGGAATTCGCACCGGATCAAAACGCTCACATTGGTTGCATTTACGCTCCATAATACCGGTTATGAACCCCGTATTTACCAGGAAATAGAAAAACAGATCAACGTTAACCTGAATGCTGATGGAAGCGGCTTTGACTTTTTGGAAAGAGACGCATTGCATTACCATACCTATACGCTTGAACCTTTATTAAGAGCCAGCATGGTTATTTACCGCGCCACTGGTAAAAACTACTTTAGCTATCAGTCAGAAAAAGGAGCATCCATCCAGAAATCGGTCGATTTTTTAGTGCCCTTTGTAACAGGAGTTAAAACCCATGGCGAATTTGTGAACAGTAAAGTGCCGTTTGATAAGCAACGCGCCGCCAACCACGAAAAAGGATATGAAGCCGGTACCTTGTTTGAACCTGGCAATGGTGTTTATACGCTTTCGCTGGCTGCGTATTTTAATCCTGCTTATATACAAGATATACAACAGGTAAATACTACAAAGCAAAAATTCAACTGGCAATTAGCCCTTGACCAGGTTATGAAACCTGTTACAAATAACTAATAAACTAATCCCGCCATTCCACAACTATAATAAGATATATGTGATTGCCATTATTTTTTATAAAAATGCGTAAAAACCGCATATAGGTAGCGTGTTTGTACTGTTGTGAGTAACGAATAGTAAGCTGACTTTTACACTAAATGTTAAAGTCATCAATGAGAGGTATCATTACTATTATTACGTTATTGTTTTTGGGCTCACAGTTAGCTGATGCACAAAACTGTGGCCAGTTTGTGGGAGCAATAAGCGGAAAAAAACTCACCTATGTAAATCTGGATACCAAAGGAAATTCTCTGGAAAAAATCACCTATACGGCTACTAAAAAGAATGCCACAACTGTAATAGTGCATGCTGACTTTGTTGATAAGGATGGAAAACCAGGCCCCAGTGGCGACACAGAAATGATTTGTGATGGTGATGCCATTAAAGTTGACATGAAATCTTTTGTTCCTGCTTCTTCCATGAAACAGTACAACAATATGCGAATCACGGGAGATGTCAAATACATGGCTTATCCGCTTAATTTGAGCGTTGGCCAAAAATTGGATGACGGCTCGGTTACCCTTGATATTGGCAACGGCGGACAGTCTATGACGGCCATGCAGATGGATATTATTAACCGTATGGTTGAAAAGGAGGAAAACGTAACCACTAACGCCGGTACTTTTGATTGTTACAAAATTACCTATGATTCTACCGTGAAAATCAAAATGATGGGCATAGGTATTCCCTTACATATTAAAGTTGCCGAGTGGTTTTCTCCAAAAATGGGTCGCTTTGTAAAATCAGAAACATACGATAAAAAATCAAAGCTCAAAGGCACCATGGTGCTTGACGCTATCAACTAATAACTTATCCCGTTTGGGTTCAAGTGTATTAGTAACTAAGAATTTATACCTACCTTACCGCGAGAAAAGACAGGCCGACATGCATTATGGAGGCCTTCTTTTTTTTATTGATTTTTACTCATAATCAGTAAATTACAATATTTATTAAATTTCTTGTAACCATTTCTTTTTGCAGAAGTCTCCAATGTAAATTAAAATACTAAACCTGTTTGAATACGCTAAGTGACAATGCCATCATGCTTCGGGTTAAAACCGGGGAACTGGAAAAAATGGGACTGCTTTTTGAGCGGTACCACAGGGCTTTATATGGCTTTTTGTTTCACATGACCTATAACCGGGAAGGTAGTGAAGATATGGTTCAAACTGTTTTTTACAAGATGCTTAAGTACCGTAATAGCTTTACCGGCGAGGGTGAGTTTATGGCATGGATGTACCAGATAGCCCGCAACGTATTAAAAGACAGTTATAAAAAGAAATCGGAGAATGTTTCGCATTATGATGTGACAGATTTTGCCGACAGGATTGACGGAGGCACAGCAGCCGATGAGTTGTTCGAAATAAAACAAACGCGGACGGAACTTCATGGCGCTATGAAGAATTTAAGCAATGATCATCGGGAAGTTTTAATCATGAGCAGGCTGCAGGAACTCAAATATCAGGAAATAGCACAGATACTTCAAATAACTGAAGGTGCAGTTAAGGTAAGGGCGCATCGGGCTATGCAGGAGTTAAAACAGGTTTATTTTAAAAGAAAATGCTAAACAGAAATAAGATGAAGTGTGAGCAATACCAGGAGCTGTTTACAGATTATATGAATAAACAGCTAAGTCCGGAACAACAGGCAGAGCTGGACATACATGTTGCGGGTTGTGATAGTTGCGGGCAGGAATTAGCTGCTATGAAAGAGCTATGGAATGAACTGGGTGATCTGGAAACACCGGAGCCATCAGTAAATGTAAAGGTGAAATTTTACGCTATGCTGGATACTTACACAGCATCGGTTGCAGAAAAAAGAGGCTTTTGGGATAAAATAGCAGACAACTGGAACCGGTTATGGCAATTGCAGCCACGCTGGCCAATGGCCTACAGTATGCTCGTGGTGCTCATTAGCTTTGCCTGCGGATACTGGGTTTTTTCTTCCGGCCGTAGTAACAAACAAGATCAGCAGTTGCAGGCCCTGTCATCGCAGGTTCATGAGTTAAGACAAACCATGATGCTGGCTTTGTTGGAAAATCCATCAGCATCCGAACGGATGCGAGGGGTGAGTTATACCAGTGAGATAAAACATGCGGATAAACAGGTTATCAACGCGCTGCTGGCTACCTTAAATAACGATCCTAATGTGAATGTACGTTTGAGTACGCTTGAGGCATTAGCGCATTTGTCTGATCATCCAGAGGTTAGAGAAGGGCTTATTCGTTCTATTTTAGACCAGGATTCGCCCTTAATGCAATCTGCCATAGCCGATGTGATGCTCAAGCTGCAGGAAAAACGTTCGGTAGGTTCGTTTAAAGAATTATTAAAACAAAAAGATTTGGATCGTGGCGTACGTGAAAAGATCAAGGAAACAATAACACAACTTATTTAAAACCAGTTTATGAAAAAATTATTGATCCCCGTTTTGACGGGAGCAGGGCTTTGTTTTGCCCAATTTTCGGCCTCGGCCCAGGAATTTAAGCAACACATCAGCAAGCAGTTTACTTTGCAAAGCGGAGTGGTGGCTATTTATAATGTGTATGGCTCCATCAATGTAGAAGGCTATTCGGGCGATAAGGTGATCATGGAAATTGATGAAACTATTTCTGGCAGGAGCCAGCAGATCGTAGATCAGGGAAAAAATGAAGTTCAGTTGGCCTTTGATCAGAAACCTGATAGTGTAATAGCTTATATAGCCAAACCATATAATTCAAAACCTCACCACAGTTGGCACGATGGGGATGACACCGAGGTTAAATATAAAATCGGTCTGGAATTTACGGTGAAAGTACCGTTCAATTCTAATCTCCGTATATCAACAATTAATGATGGCCATATCGCGGTTAAAGATGTTTATGGCGCATTAAACCTAAATAATATAAATGGCCCTATTGATATCATTAACGCCAAGGGCGCTACGGATGCGCATACTATTAACGGGGCGGTTACGGCCAATTATCTTAAAGTTCCGGCAGAAGCGTCATCTTACAAAACAATAAATGGAGAGGTAAAAGTTACCTATCCCGCAGCATTATCTGCTGATATGGAGTTTAAAAGTATGAACGGTCAGTTTTATACGGACTTTCCTAACGCAGAAGTAATGCCCAGCAAAGTAATTACAAGCCAGTCAAAAAATAGTAAGGGTACAACCTTTAAACTCAGCAAAAACTCTGATGTAAGGATAGGGTCAGGTGGTAAATTATTCAAATTTGAAACCCTCAACGGGGATATCTATATTAAAAAGCAACAATAAAAGCTAAGGACATGAAAATGATAAAAACCATAAAAATTACGGGGATACTCCTAACCGTTTTATTACTAAATACACGCATTTGGGCACAAAACGGATCCGGGCAGTTGATTGTACCGTTAAGCGAGCCTGGTAAGCCTTATAAATTAAGCGCGGGTCTGGTACGGGGATCAATTACGGTAACAGGTTACGAAGGCAAAGATATTGTGATAGATGCACAGTCGGGAGAAGAAAAGCGTGGTCACGTTAAAGAAGACGGTAACGGTATGAAACGCTTGATAGGTAATAATAATCTGGATATCACAGCAGAAGAAAAGAACAATGAAGTGAATGTAGGTGGCAGTGCCGGCAAGCTTGTTAATTTAATTATTAAAGTGCCGCAAAATGGTGCAAAATTAAAATTATCTGCTATAAATGACGGCAATATCATGGTCTCCAATGTAAAAGGCGAGCTGGAGGTAATTAATGTGAATGGTCATATCAAACTAACAGGTGTTTCCGGCTCTGTAGTAGCCAATACAATTAATGGTGACGTGACTGTTACGTTCAGATCTATTGATCCTAAAGCGGCTATGGCGTTTACCACATTAAATGGGAATGTAGATGTAACTTTCCCCGCCACACTAAAAGCTAATGTAAAGCTCAAGTCAGATCGTGGTGATATTTATACCGACTTTGATGTAGTAAATACCGTGCAGAAACCGGCAGTTACAAAAACCAATAAAAACGGTATGTATAGCCTCAAATTTGATGACTGGGTATATGGCAAAATTGATGGTGGCGGTCCCGAAATGCTGATGAAGAACATGAATGGAAATATTTATATCCGCAAAGCGAAGTAGACAAACAATTTGCTATTATAAAAACATAAGTGTTATCTTGGTAGTTTAACTTTAAAAGATCATTCATTTAAGGAGTTAAACATTGGAAGATATACTGGAAAGATTTTGGAAAGGGATAAATAACTATACCAAATTATCAGATGAAAGCCGGTCGGTCTGGGAGAAAGGTTTAAAAAGAAAGGTGTATAACAAAAATGACCTTTTTTTAACGGAAGGGCAGATCCCCAGAATGGTTGCCTTTGTTGGCGAAGGGCTGTTTGCACAAAGCTATACCTCTGAAGATGGCGATACCATTATCAAGCGGTTTTTTCCCGAAGGATATTTCGTAGCATCAACCAGCGCCTTATTACTAAAAGGGCCAAGCATGTTTACCATTAAGGCGCTGGAACCAAGTGTAGTGCTGGAGTATAATTTTAATGACTTTAAACAGTTAACAGAAAAATATAGTGATATAGCAGCCATGTATATCCGGTACATGGAATTGCACTGGATTATTGAAAAGGAGCCATTGGAGATAGCCTTCCGGTCTGATACGGCTAAAACCAGGTATATTCAATTTTTAAAAGACTACCCCACACTCGAATCCCGGTTAAAGCAGCACGAAGTAGCAGCATACCTGGGGATAACCCCCACGCAATTAAGCCGCATCAGGGCCGAGTTATAAGTTTTTTTAGAGTCTCAACATTTGTAAACGTTTTTACTCAGGCGGTTATGGAAATTTGTTTTATCAAAAAAACAAATTATCATGACACAGATCAATGCCTATTTAAAATTTAATGGAAACTGTCGTGAAGCGATGGCTTTCTATAAAAATTGTTTTGGCGGGGAGTTAACCCTGCAAACGGTCGGCAACTCGCCTATGGCCGAATTTATGCCGCACGAAGCTCCAGAGACCATTTTGCATTCCAGCTTAATTAGTAATAGTATTACCCTGTTTGCCTCAGAACTGACTGAGCCTGAAGGGATCACCCATGGCAATGCCGTTTACCTATGTGTCGATAGCGAAAATAAAGAAGAGGTTAAAACCTTTTTTGAAAAGCTTTCGGTAGAGGCTCAATTTATTTCGCCATTACAGGATACCCCATGGGGCGCCTTTGGGGTAATTAAAGACCAGTTTGGTTTCGGTTGGTATTTAAATTATGAAGTTAAAACTAAAGCATAAGATACAACACTATGAGTACTCCAATAAATCATTATACCGACGTATTAAAAAACGAAGTTATTGTCTTTAATCCCGGCGAAGGAGAAATACTGGAGATAGCAGGCAATAAGATTACACTGAAAGTAACCAGCGAGATATCAAACAATCAAATGGGCGTGTATGAAATTCTGTTGCAACCGGGTACCGTTGGTGCACAGTTGCACTATCACCGTTATATGGACGAAACTTTTATTGTAAATAAAGGTACACTAACCGTTCAACTGGCCGACAAAACTGTAGATGCAGTAGAAGGATCTGTTGTTTACATTCCGAGGTTTACACCACACGCCTTTCGTAATAGTAGCGATAGTGTTGTTGTAACCACTTTAATATTTAATCCGGGACAAAATCGGGAAGGTTTCTTTTTTGGCTTAAAAGAAATATTGACCGAACATCCTATCGATCCATCTAAATTTTTAAAGCTTTATGATAAATACGATAGCGTCTCGGTAAACCCAGAAAATGTGCTGCCCGGTTAAAAACTTAAGCTACCGAACAGGCCGTTTTTATAATCAGCAATGGCCTGTTCGTTTTCTTCGGGTGTGTTCATCACAAAATTATCTTTCGCGGCAACGGGTTCTTCAATTGGTTCGGCCGAAAGGTACAATACCTGCGCATCGGTATTGGCAGTTATAGTAATGTCCTCGTTTTCTTTGCTGAATACGACCAGGTTATGAGCTGTTACCGGTTGATCATTTACTTCCATATCGCCATGGATAATATACAGCAAAGTCCAGTAACCGGGCGTTGCCGTAAAATGGGCTGCTTTACCTGCAGCTATTTCACCAACTATAGAAATAACGGGCGTGAAGTTTTTGATAGGGCCAGTTTTGCCTTCGTACTCGCCGCTTAACAGGCGGAAGCTAACACCATCGGCCTCTAATACCCAGGGTTGTTGGTCTTTGGTAGCAGCCTGATAAAAAGGCTCGTCCCATTTATAGGCTTTGGGGGCATTTATCCAGAGTTGTATCAACTCCTGTGTACCACCGCTTTTTAAAAGTTCATCAGTTGGGCCTTCGCTGTGTAAAATGCCTTTCCCTGCAAACATCTGTTGTACATCACCAGCCTTAACCACTTTATCATTGCCGGCATTATCCCGGTGATAGCCCTCGCCCTGTAACATAATGGTATAAGGACTAAAACCACGATGCGGGTGAGGATGTATCCGTGACGATTGCCCTGGTTGAATAACAAGCGGCCTCATATGGTGCAAAACGATAAAAGGGTTCGCAAAGCGGAATTGCTGATGTGGTAAGGGCTGTAGCACTACATCTTCTTCCGTTATTTTTTTCTCGCGGGCTTCCAGTATATGGTCTATGGCTTTTTTCATGGCAGATATCAGCTGGTTAAACAATCTAAATATATTTATAATCTACAGAACAGGCTTATCTGTAATGTCATAAAAACATAAAGCCATCTCATTTTTACGAGATAGCTTTATTGTATAGAAAAAATTAATTCTAGAAATTGAAACCCACGCGTGCAAAAAGCCTGCGCCCGTTGCTGCCCATCTGCACAGCATCAAATGGGCCCGCTGGTTCATTGTTATAGGCCTGAAGCTTTGCTCCTTTTACGTAAGCAAGATCCGGGTGTACATTAAATACATTATCGACGCCTATAGACATACGAACTGTTTTGTTGAGTTTGTAAGCCAAGTATACATCACTCACTACTTTACCGCTATAATTGTATACATCTGGCAGTTGTCCTGAGCCGTTATCTGCCTTTACAGTAGGCAGCAGGGTTGTCCCATCTCCATAGCCATCAATCACCACTTTGCCAAAATAGGTGAAGCGTGTACCTATAGTAAAATTTTTATGCCCAAATTCGGGATTTAAAGAAAGTTTCTGCGGCGGGGCCGATGCCAGGATAAATTTCTTTTCACGGTCACTCAAAAAGGTTTCTTTAAGTTCTGGGGTAGTACCTAATATAGGCGGATAATTCACCTTATCAATAGTCATGTGTTGAAAGTTTCCGGTAAACAATATATGGAAACGATCTTGACCAATGGTTTTGTTATAGTCGATAACCACATCCAAACCACGATTGGTAGTATTTACCGCGTTTGCAAAAAATTGAGCAGTACCAACATGTAAATTATTTAAGGCTGCTATAAAAGCCGGAGCAAGGGTACTGTCTTTAGCGCTAAACTGCCCGGAAAGTACCACCCTGTCCGTAACCTTTATCAGGTAGCCATCGGTTGTAATGCTTAATTCAGGTATAGGTTTAAATGTAAAACCTACGCCTAAGTTTTTTGATTTTTCCTGTTTTAGTGTAGGTATGCCGGCCGCTTTGGTAATAGGGCTGTAATTAGGAGCTATCTTTACTTCTGATATGACGTTGCCCTGCACATTCGTAAATGTGGAGCTATAATTGATCTGTTGCAACGATGGCGCACGGAAGCCAGTACCAGCAGAGGCGCGGATATTAAAGTTATCGGTTATTTTATACCGGGTGGCCAGTTTGGTGTTGAAGTTATAGCCAAAATCGCTGTAATGTTCCAGCCGATTGGCAAAATCTACCAGCCATTTTTTGGTAACATCTGCTTCCAGGTCAACATAAGCGCCAAATACAGAGCGGCTTTGTTTGGCAACATCACTGGGCTGAAATCCTGGGAAACCCTGTGATCCCGGTGCTTTTACACCGGTAGGGTCATAGTTTTTATAGGATGCCTCTTCGCCGGCAAATAATTTGTACTGCTCATAGCGATACTCCGAACCAAAACCAAGATTTAAGCCTTGCATTACTTTGGAGTAGTGCTTGTTGATATTCAAATTGGAAGTGCTCTGTAAAAACTCCGATCCTCCATCATCAAAATGTGTTTGGGTAGCGTTTAAAGAGGCATTAAAAGTTTTTTCGCCAAAAAAATGAAATTTATTATTACCTGTATTATTACTCAGGTCCCAGTCCCATCCCTCGCCTAAAGTGCCTTTAAAACCTGCTGCAACCGCTACATCGGTATTATGCGTTTGGATAATGGGGTTATAATAAGATTCACCATCAGGTGTGTTGAATATAATGCCGCTTACCGGAATTATTTTACCATCGCTGGTGGTAGGGAAGCGATCTGGCCTTGCCGAAAAATTTCGACTAAAGGCATAATCGTCAGATGCTTTATAGCTGTATCCTCCAAAACTGTAAAAAGTAGTGCGGGTACCGGCCAATGGGATCTCGTTGTTAAAAAAGAAGGTGCCCGTTTCTGCCGAACCATCCCCATTGGCCCTCCTGGAGGTATTTACGCCCAAGGCTTTTGGATTTGAATAAGTAGTATCGTGTACCTGGCGAAATGTTTTACCATTTTTTGAATAATCGCCGGTAAGGTTTAAAAAACCACCGTTTTTGCCTACCGCTAAACCGTAATTGGCATCAATGGTAATACCATTGCCGTCTATAGCGCCGCCATGAGGATATTGGGCCGCGACAACACTCTTACCACTGTTAAAAGCCGGATCATAATAACCGGAATAGCCCACGTTGGCAGTGAACTGATTTATATTTTTCTTTAATACCAGGTTAATAACCCCGGCTATAGCGTCTGATCCATATTGAGCGGATGCACCATCACGTAAAATTTCTACCTTATCAATAGCAGCTGTGGGGATCGAACTCAGATCGACGCCGGAATTGCCACGGCCACGGGTACCAAATACCGAAACAAAGGCGGTGGAGTGACGACGTTTGCCATTTACCAGAACCAGCGTTTGATCCGGGCCCAGACCGCGCAGGGTTCCCAACTCTACATGGTCGGCACCATCTGATCCTGATTGTTTATTATAATTGAATGATGGGGCAGAATAATTTAATATATCCGTCAGATCCATACGACCGGTGGTAGAGGCCGCTTTGCTCACATTTACCACATCAACCGGCACCGCGGTTTCGAGTTTTACCCGCCCTGCCGATCGGGTACCTATCAGTACAACTTCATTAAGCTGGGCTACATCATTTACCAGCGTAACATCAATTTTAGAACGGCCATTTACCTGAATGGTTAGGGTTTTATAGCCTGTATAACTGATTACTATTTCGTCGGAAGCAGCTGCGGTGATAGAAAACTGACCCTTTGCATTGGTACTGGTACCCTGGTTGCCACCTTTAACACGTACGGATACGCCTGCCATAGGGGCACCCCCGGCAGCGTCAGTAACTGTTCCTGTAACTGGTTTTTTTTGAGCCGATGCTATTTCTATGCCAAATAGAAATAATACGATAAAAAGTAATAGTTTTTTAGTCATAAGAGTAGGGGTTAGCGTTAATAGAAAATTAAATTAATATCACCCAATATAACTCTTATTGATATATTTTCAAATTATTGATTTGTTAATTGAATTTATATTGATTCTATATTTTGTTTGTTAATAAAAAAACAAAATTTTTAAATGTTTACAACATCTTATTATAATCGTTTTGGTAGATATTTTTTTGATTAAATAATGAACTTATCATCATAATTATATTATGATGATAAGTTTTTATAAAATGAATTGTAAGGATTTCTGGCTGTAATTGGCCGGATAGAGCAAGGGCTGACCATGAACTAGCTTCTACAAGAAGTTGGAGCAAATAGAAAAGTTATGGGAAGCTTTTATTTTACTGTTAACCTGACCAGGTATTGTTTAAACTCGTCTTCGAGTAACACCTCTATGTTGTAGCCTATTTCTTCGGCAATCCTGGTGAGTGTTTGCTCATCGATATATAGCCAGGGAAACCAGTCGGTTTTTTGTTGATTATATTGATACTGATATTGGATCTCGCCATAATAGACGCCATTTTCGGGAAGCTTACCCTCATACAAATAAGCAATGTCTGATGAGTCGAACAAAAGCTGTCCGCCGGGTTTAAGCAGTTGTTTAGTGTGCTGTAAAAAGGTTTTTAATTGGAGTAATGTGCCGGTAAGACCGATGCCATTCATGAGTAATAACAAGGTATCATATTGCTGATCCCGGTATTCAAATATGTTGGCAGTAATTACTTTATGAACTCCGCGCGCTTTCATTACTGTTGATGCCATATTGGATATATCTAAAGCAGTAACATCAAAACCACGTTCCTGTAGTATTAAGACATGTGCGCCGGCGCCGGCACCAATATCCAATATATCGCCCCGGCATTCGTTTAAGGCCAGCCATTCTATATCGGGCATGTCGTCTTCTTCGCGGAAATAAGCCTCTACAGGCATCTCTTCACTAGGGCCGTATTGATTATTGATCCAAAGCTGATGCTCCTGTTGCTGATGATAGTGATCATGTATGGCCTGTCCTAATATATCTTTCATTCGTAGGCAAAAATAGGAAGAAAGAGGCAAGAAATTAGAGTCAAGAATCAAGAGTTAGAAAAAATAGTAATAGTAGGTTAATCATTATTTTACCCTGAATCGGAAATTATTATTGAAATTAATGGCTTATAATTGTTTTTTACTAACTCTTGATTCTTGACTCTAATTTCTTGATTCTATACTCATGCTGGCTCATTACGGTTTATTGGTATTAATCCTTATTGCGGGCGTAGTTTATAGCATATCGGCTCGTAAACTAACTCCGGTAGCGGCCCTTACGGGTACTATTGTCGCCTGTCTGGTTTTTGCCGGGGCAGGATATAGCGGCGTAGCCATGATGGCCACCTTTTTTATTTTAGGTTCGGCAGCAACCTCCTGGCAAAAACATCAAAAACAAGATTTCGCCAATACGGCGGAGCATCAGAGTGGCAGAAGCGCAGCCCAGGTATTGGCCAATGCGGGTGCAGGGGCCATAACCGGGCTCCTGGTCTTGTGGTTTCCTGCCTATACAACTTTATGGATATTAATGATGGCTGCCAGCTTTGCATCGGCAACGGCAGATACTTTGTCTTCAGAGCTGGGTACAATTTATGGCAGACGTTTTTTTAATATCATCACTCTAAAAGCCGACCAACGGGGACTAGATGGCGTTGTCAGTATGGAAGGTGTCTTGTTTGGTTTAGGTGGCAGCTGCATTATAGCCCTGGCTTATACTATTGGTTTTGGGTGGAGCAACAGTAGTTTTATCTGGATTATTATTGCCGGAACAATAGGTAATTTAACCGATTCTGCCTTGGGAGCCCTGCTGGAACGACGCGGATA
Organism: Mucilaginibacter lappiensis; assembly: GCF_900155965.1. Classification (GTDB taxonomy): domain Bacteria; phylum Bacteroidota; class Bacteroidia; order Sphingobacteriales; family Sphingobacteriaceae; genus Mucilaginibacter; species Mucilaginibacter lappiensis. Next base: position 805,048 of record NZ_FTMG01000001.1, on the reverse strand, counting down.
TTTGGGCAACAATACAGTAAATTTTATAAATACGCTGATAGCAGCTTTGGTTATGCTGTTGATTTACCTGATTTAATGCTGATATTTGACCGTTGATGTGAATGATTACATTGATTCTGTTGATTTTTTAGCTTTATGATACCAATCATTATACTCCTGCTTATTGTTATTGCCTTAATCGGATACTATTTTTCGACCAAAAAAGGTAAGCAGAAAAGAATACCTGCCAATACGATTTATAAAGATATTTTAGCCCGGTATATTCCATTTTATCAGGCCTTAAATAATGCGGATAAGCTTTTATTTGAACAAAAAGTAAGTGATTTTCTGGAAGGTATCACCATAGAAGGGGTGGGCACGGCCATTGGAGATACCGACCGGGTAATGATTGCTTCGAGTGCGGTGATTCCCATCTTCAGGCTGGGTAACTGGCGATACAGCAACCTCACCAACGTGATATTATACCCGGACACTTTTGATAGTGAATTTCAGTTTGAGGGTGAAGGCAGGAATATTCTGGGCATGGTGGGTTCGGGATACATGAACGGGCAAATGATCCTGTCGCGGGCGGCGCTTACTAAAGGCTTTTCCCGTTCGGCTGGTAAAGAGAATACGGCTATACATGAATTTGTGCACCTGCTGGATAAATCGGACGGTGCTACAGATGGTATCCCAGAAAATCTGCTGGCGCATGATTATGTACTGCCCTGGTTAAAAATGATCCATCAGGAGATCCACAAAATAGAAGAAGGTAAATCAGATATTAACCCCTACGCTGCCACTAGCGAAGCGGAATTTTTTGCTGTAGCTGCTGAATACTTTTTTCAGAAACCTGAAGAACTGAAACACAAACACCCGGAGTTGTACGAAATGCTGTTTATGATGTTTATGCGGGTGAATAGATAGGTTTTTAGTATCAAGTTTTAGTGTTTTTTTGTCTGAACCATGATTGAGGAGATTTTTCACAAATTACTCTCCTTATTGGTGTTCAAGAGTGCTTCGCAGTTAAAGGATTACCGCGATTTTCCATGTATTTACAACCCAAAAAGTTTGTCATCCTGAGGAACGAAGGATCTTCTTCGATAAGTCTATCGTTCAATGGATGCTTCACTCCGTTCAGCATGACAAAGGTGATTTCCAATGTCTTGATACTAAAATCAGATACTGCCAAAGCCAAGATCAAGCTGCCCGGCAAATGAAGGTACTTTATCCGTTTCGCCGATATGATAAACCGGGGTTTCTTCAAACCGCGAAGCTACCACCACGTGAATGCCTTCGGCGCAGGCAGTAAACAGGTCTTCTACCAGTTTGGGGTTGTTATTATTATGTGATAAGTGGGAAAGCAGCAAGTGTGTCATATACGGCGGACGGTGCGTGGTGAATAATGCCAGGGCTTGTTTATTTGATAAGTGTCCCTTGCCGCCCCGAATGCGTCGTTTAAGATGATAGGGGTAGCCACCGTTATCCAGCATGTCGTCATCATAGTTAGCCTCCAAGAAGGCGGCATGGCACTGACTAAAATAGCGAATGAGCCTGTCGCACACCAAGCCGATATCTGTAAATATACCTACGTTGATATCGCGGCAGCTTACAAAAAAGCTATGCGGCTCAGAGGCGTCATGTTCTTTGGGGAATGAGGTAACCTGCAATTCGCCGATGCTTACCGTTTCAAACTCCCGTAAATGGTGCACCAGCTGCATATCCACGCTATTACCTAAATGTAATAAGGTGCCGGGTGTGATGTATACCGGCAAATTGAATTTTTTGGCCAGTACCGGTATACCACGAATATGGTCTGAGTGCTCATGCGATACAAATATGGCTTTTACCTTTTGCATGGATAAGCCCAGGCGGGTCATGCGTTTCTCCGTTTCGCGGCATGATATGCCGGCATCAACCAATATAGCCTCCCGCTCGTTCCCGATGTAATAGCAATTGCCGTTACTGCCCGAATTTAGTGATGTGATGAATAATGACATGTAAATACAAAGTAACGGATTTAAGCTAAATTTTATCTTTACTTAACGTGTAGTGTTTAAAAATAATCACTAAAATTTTGCGGCTATAAAAAGCTGCTTATATTTAGCCATGGATACACCCCAAACTTTACCGGTACTTAATGCTACAGAGCTGCGTGTATTAGGCTCGCTGATGGAAAAAAGTAAAACCACGCCCGATTATTACCCCATGACCCTTAACGGCTTAACCGCTGCATGCAATCAAAAAACATCGCGCAAGCCTGTTGTAAATTATGATGAGGGTACGGTTACCGAGACGTTAAATACCCTTAAAAGACGCGGATTGATCTCCACCGTTACCGGCGGCTCTATCCGGAATATAAAATATAAGCACAACTTTGCTATTGTGTTCCCGGTAATTCCGGCCGAAGTGGCTTTGCTTTGCCTGCTGATATTACGCGGCCCGCAAACACCGGGCGAATTGAATACCAATTCGGGCAGGTTATATGAGTTTGAAACCATAGAAGAGGTGCAGGAAATGCTCGAGAAACTGGCTGATCCGGCTTTGCCTTATGTGGTGCAGTTACCCAAACGCCCGGGACAAAAAGAAGTTAGATATGCTCATCTTTTAAGCGGTACACCTGATATTAATGACTATGATGACGTAGAAGAAACCGGCTCTCGTTCAACCAGTGGCCTGGAGGCCCGTGTTACCCAACTGGAAAATGAATTGGCTGAAGTAAAGGACAAGTTGGTTAAATTGATGCAGGAATTAGGGGTGGGGGAATAAAAAGTTTCGGTTTGTGAAGTAGGATATGTCACTTTTCGTCATTGCTTCGTACTCGCAATGACGCGTGGGGAGATTCTTCAACTCATGGTGCAGCATACATTAAGCACAAATTAAATTTATTTGTGCTTCTCTTTATCTAAATTGTTCTTCGCTACTTGCTCATGGGCTCTTTTTAGTATGGCTACCAGGTCATCGGTTTTCATGGGTTTGGCTATGTAGTCGTTCATGCCTTGGGATAAACAAAGCTCACGGTCTTCGGGGCCGGCGTTGGCGGTCATGGCTATGATGTAGGGTTGCTTAAAGGCGTATTTACGGATATGCCGGGTTGCTTCAAAACCATCCATCTCGGGCATTTGCACATCCATAAATATTACATCAACAGGGTTTAATTTTAACTTGTTTAAGGCCTCGAGCCCGTTTGGTGCTATGATAAATTTGTAACCTAATTTGGTCAGCATCCTATCAACCAGTTTTTGATTGATCAGGTTGTCCTCTGCCACCAAAATACGCATCGGAAAATCAGTGGCGAAGTCTTCCTCAAATAATTTCGAGGACTTTGGTTCTACAAAAGCTGAAGTGGGCTGGTTTTGAAATTCTGCCTGTATACTTTTCCCCAGCTGATTTTGCTTAACGGGTTTGGTGAGAATGGCAGAGAACAATCCCGGATATTTTTTCTTTGAACCGTCGCCAATGGAGCTCAACATAATTACAGGCAGGTTCTTATAGTTTCTTTTAATAGACCGCGCCAGATCGACCCCATCCATATCAGGCATTTCCATATCCGTGATGATCAGATTGAATCTTTCGCCTTCGGATAAAAGGTCAAGCGCTTCTACTGCCGACGCTGCAGATTCGGTGAGTATTCCCCATTGTTCCAACTGTGTTTTTAGTATAAAACGGTTGGTCTGGTTATCATCAACTAACAGTATCTTTTTGCCTTCCATTTCGGCCGGATTAAATACTATGGGTTGATATTTTAGTTGTTTTTTACTAACCGCTGCCCTGATAGTGAACATAAATACCGAGCCTTCTTTGTAAACGCTCTCTACCCAGATATCGCCGCCCATGAGTTTTACCAGGCGCTGACTGATCACCAGGCCCAAACCAGTACCGCCATATTTACGGGTAGTTGATGAATCAACCTGCGAAAAGGCATTGAATAATCCTGGAAGCTTTTCATCGGGGATACCTATCCCGGTGTCCATCACACTAAACCCGATCTCGATATGACCGTTTTTGAGGGTTTTGGATAGAAATACTTTTATAAATACTTCGCCTTTTTGAGTGAATTTTAAAGCGTTGCCAGTGAGGTTGGTGATTACTTGTTTAAGCCTGAGGCTGTCGCCAATAATTTGCGTGGGCAGGGCAGGATCTATCTGGTAAACCAGTTCCAGGTTTTGTTGTGAGGCCTGTTGCGAAAAAAGGTCCATTACCTCTTCCATACAATGGCGAAGATCAAAATCGTCCTGCTCAATATCCATTTTACCTGATTCTATTTTTGAAAAATCAAGAATGTCATTAATCACATTCACCAGGCTATCGCCACAGGCTATAATGGTATTGGTATATTCCCGTTGTTCGCTATTCAATTCCGTCTCGCCCAAAAGAGAAGCCATCCCGATCACGCCATTCATGGGGGTACGTATTTCATGGCTCATGGTAGCCAGGAATATGCTTTTAGCCTGATTGGCTTTATCAGCCTCTTTACGGGCTTGTCGCTCTTGCTGCCGCTGTAGCTCTAATTCTTCAGATTGTACCCGCAACTCTTCGTTCAAGGCCTGTAGTTCTTCAGATTGCGACTGTAATTCGGCGTTCAGGTTCTGTAAAGCGGCTGATTGCTTTTTTAACTCGTCTGACTGATGCATAACCTCGACGGTACGTTCAGATACCTGTTGCTCCAATAAAGCCTTTTGTTTAATAATGGCATTTACCTTTAAACGGTATAAACCATATATGACAGCAAAAATTAAAAGAGTTACCAGGATAATAAACCACCAGGTTAGCCAAAATGGGGGCAGAATTGTTAATTCCAGACTTAGTTCACGGGTTGACCACACGCCATCTCCATTATGACTTTTTACTTTAAACGTGTAATGGCCTGCAGGTAAATTAGTATAAGTCGCTGTGTTTTTACGCCCAATATGGTTCCAGTTTTTATCAAAACCCACCAATTGATAAGCATAAACGTTACGGTTTAGCAAGGCATAATCCAGCGAAACAAATTCAAATGAAATTACAGATTGATCATAGTGTAAAGTAATAGCTTTGGTAACACTGATATCCTGTTTTAAAGGCGATGGGTCTTTATCATTTTTAGCTACCTCTATGGAGTTGTTAAAAATCTGAAAGTTGGTTAAAACTAAAGGCGGATTGTAATGATGCTCCATGATCTTTTCAGGATCAAATACATTAAATCCATTCACACCACCAAAATACAATTGGCCATCCCTGGCTTTTAAAGCAGATTTTGCTTTAAATTCATCGGCTTGTAAGCCATCATCAACCGTGAAGTTTTTGAATTTTTTGGTGATGGGATTATATTTGGATATTCCTTTATTGGTACTGATCCAAAAATTTCCGCTATTATCCTCTTTAATAGCGTAGGTGTAATTATTAGGCAGGCCATCCTTTGTTTTAAAAATAGTGAACTTGCCGGTTTTGGGGTCAAAACGATTTAAACCATCAAATGTACATATCCATATATTGCCAATATGATCTTCCAGCAGGTCGACCGCTTTGTTGTTACTTATGCTATTGTTCGATTCGTCGTGTTTGTAAGTAGTAAAGGTGCCCGTTTGCTGATCAAACCGGTTAAGACCACCATTACCTGTGCCTACCCAAAGATTGCCTTTAGAGTCGACTAATAATGAATTGATTACATTATCGCTGATGCTTTTAGCATCAGCAGGGTTATGCTTATAATGGACGAACTTGTTGGTTTTAGGATTGTACAAATCAAGGCCCTGCCCAAATGTACCTATCCATATTTTATGGTCGGGTGTTGCGGTAATGGCATATATATTATTACCGGCTAAACTGCTACTGTCATTGGGGTTATGGGTATATGACTTAAACCGGTGGGTTTGCATATTCATTACGCTAACGCCGTTTCCCCAGGTTGCTATCCACAGGTTGTTTTTGTCGTCATCCTGCATGTCCAGAACATAATTGCCGGCTATACCGCTTTTATCATTTTCGTTATGTTTGTATGCGGTGAAAGTTCCTTTATCGGGGCTGAAAAAATTCAGCCCTCCACCATCTGTGCCAATCCATATATCACCTTTTTTATCCTGATAAAAGCTTAAAACATAGTTATTTGATAGGCTTACAGACGAAGAACTGTGTTTGTAGAATGCGAAATTATCCGTAGTTTTTCTGTATAAGTTAATACCCGAAGAAAAAGTGCCTACCCACATATTGCCTGTTTTATCCTTTAATATAGCATCAACAGAGTTACTGGCTATACTGGTGTTATCAATATCATCGTGGGCGTGGTTTGTAAATTTATTTTCTGCGTAATTAAATATGCTTACCCCTCCATTGTTAACACCTATCCATAAGTTTTGATTACTGTCTTCGGCAATGGCTTGTATGTCATTGCCCGAAATGGAGTTACTGTTACCAGGATTGTTTTTAAAGTTTTTAAAAGTACCTGTGTTGTTATCGTATAAATTTAAACCGCCGTTATCCCAGGTACCTGCCCATAAACGGTGGCTGCTATCTTCAAAAATACAGGTGATATAATTAGATGATATTGACCCCACAGCTTTATCGTCGTGTTTAAAGCAGGTAAAAGTTTTAGTTTGGATATTAAACAGATTTAAACCGCCGGTTATAGTCCCGATCCATAAGTTATGATGACTATCGAAATAAATACTCCTGGTGTTATTATCACTCAGGGTGTTATGATCATTGTTGCTGTGTTTGTAATGGACGAGTTTGCTCTGACTTATCTTAAACTCATCCAATCCATCTTCCAGGTAGCTGATCCATAAATTGCCATCCTTATCAAAAACAAGCCCCGTTAAATTATTGCTTGCTATAGTATTTGCTGCTTTTTTACTGTGTAAGTAATGATAAAAGCGGTTTTGTTTCCGGTCATACTTATTTAAACCTCCACCCATGGTGGCTATCCAAAGGTTTCCATTCTTGTCTTCGGCAATATGGTTGATGTAATTATTGCTTAGGCTTGTGCTGTCGGTAATGTTATTCTGAAAAACTTTAAATTTATTGCCGTCAAAGCGGTTTAAACCATCAAGGGTGCCAACCCAGATAAAACCATAACTATCCTGAAAAATGGTATTGATGTTAAGCTCCGATAAATTAGAGCGGCTGCCAATGCGCTGAAAATGTAAAGGCTGGTTCTGCGCAAAAACATATAATGATATAGCCTGAAAAAGTAAAATAAGATAAAACTTACAGCCCCTCATTATATCAGTAAATTATGATTTATATGGTTGCGGATAATTACATAAAATGATTATCTAATTTACTAAAATACGGTTAAATAAATCGTAATTAAGTATGGCTATTTAAACGCATCCATGTTATAATTGGTTGTGCTGCAAAATAAGCGTACTATTAGCTGCTTTGTTAAAGTATATAATAAATGGATGGTCTATATATAATACCTAAACAAGCCGTACTTTTGCATGATGCAACAACAAAGCAAAGATCCGCTGCACGGTAAAACATTACAGGTAATATTGGAAGAACTTTTAGCTCAATTTGGGTGGGACGAATTAGACAAACGCATCCGCATTAATTGTTTTCATGATAATCCCAGCATACAATCAAGCCTTAAGTTTTTACGTAAAACGCCCTGGGCCCGTAAAAAGGTAGAAGACCTATATATAGCTTATTGCGTAAAATAGCTTAGTGCTTACGCTTGTTGTTCATTTTTGCCTTTTGACCAGAACTAAAGTTGTAGGTTTTTGAGTTGGCTGCCTTTTTTTCGTGAAAGGCTGCACCTGGAGCGTCGGCATTTGGTTTTGCCGGTTTTTTATCTGCTTCCTCTTTTTTTGCTTTTATCTCTTTTTCAATAACCAGTTCATCGGGCAGGGTGGCTGTTGGTATCTTTTTACCGCTGGCTTGCTCTATTTTTTTAACCAGGCTCAATTCCAGATCGGTGGCAAAGGTGATAGCCAGGGTTTCCTGCTCGTTATCGGGATCCTGATTGATGATACGCTCCATAAAGATTTCTTTTTCCGCGGGCAGATCAAAATGGATCAGAAAAGGGATCCCGCTTAAATCAACAGTTTCGTTATTTTGATTGGTCACAATTAAAACCCTGGAGTTTTCGGCAGCTTTGAAATCTTCGATATTTTTAAAGCCATTGGTGTCAAAAAACTGCGGATTTAAAAAAGCTACAGCATCACGCAGGCGGCCATAAAGGCTTTTGTATAACTTATCGGCATTAACCTTGGTGTTTACAAATACTACTGTTTTGGTAAAAAGCTCATCATCATACAAAAACAGGTTGAGCAAATTGAGCTTGGTGCCAAAGTTGGGTACATTATAAAGTAGCTGAGGATGTGTTTGTAATGGCTGTTCCTGTAACTCTTCTATCTCAATAATAGCAGGTTGATTCATGAAAGGAGCCAGCATTTTTTCAAGCTTGCTGTGCATCACCTCGGTAAATACAAGGTGCTGACCCCTGCCTATACTGTTGGCGAGTTCAACAACCGGCAGCTGCAAACCTTTTTTAACCATCATATCGGCATCATCAATTACCAGCAGATCAACTTTGTTTAAGTTAAGCGCCAGTTTCAGGTAAATAGCCCTGGCCCTGTCGGGCGTAGCTACTACAATATCGGCGCCATCGGCAAGTGCATCCATCTGGGCTTCAATCCCAGGGGCAACATATAAGCCAACAATAGAGATTGATTTATTTTTATTCAATAATTCAAATTGTTCAATCACGGCCATTACCTGTTCCTTTTCGGGTACCAGGATCAATACACGCGGAACGCCTTCAGGCGCATAATTGAACCGGTTTAAAACACCCAAAACATAGGTGGTGGTTTTGCCGCTACCTTCGGGACCTATGGCAATAATATCCTGACCGCCAACTATGCGGGTAAGTGTTTTTAACTGCAATTCTGTAGGGTTTGTAAAACCTGCCTCATTTACCGATCTAACCAGTTGCTTATTCAGCTTTAATTTTTCAAACCACACCATCAGAAATTGTATTAATTATTTAAGACGGCAAAATTACCAATTTAACTGCTCATATTTTTATAAAGATGAATTATAGATAAAAGAGCAAGGATAGAAGGAGCAAGGATGGAAGGACAAAGGAGCAAAGACAAAAGAATGCTTGATCCCTCTTTCCACCGCAGGCGAAGAGAGGGGTGTCCAGCGAAGCGCAGACCGGGTAAGTCTACTCTACGCCAGCATAATCAAAATAGCATACCCGAAAAGTTTGTGCGTGGGGCAAGGTCAAGATATGGATAGGTGACTTTTGAAAGATATAAGCCCTGCGGGTGGGCCGGTATAATAATCTGGGGCGTTTGTTTACTGACCAGATAATGTTCAAATTCATCAACACTCATATCTCCACGACCAATATCCAGCAGGCGGCCAACAATGATCCTGATCATTTTACTCAAAAACCTGTTCGCGGATATATGGAACCGGAGCCTGTCGCCGCTTTGATCAACAAATAAACCGGCCGATGATACCCTGCAAATGGTATGATCAATCCTGTCGGGCATTTTACAGAACGCCCGGTAATCATCATACAAAGGCAGCAGTGTTGTAGCCCTTTTCATGGCATCGATATCCAGGTTTGTTTCGGGATACAGTGAACTGAACCCGCTTAAGAATGGATCTTTATAGGTATGGATAAAATAATCATAGGCGCGTTGTACGGCATCAAAGCGGGCATGCGGCAGGCCCTGCATAGGGATAATGTCAAACAGGGCTATATCATCAGGTAATATTTTATTGAGCCTGAAAAACAGGTCGAAATCCCACTCGTGCTCCAAATCAACATGAAAAAAAAACTGACTCGCGTGTACATGCGCATCAGTGCGACCGCAGCCGACAATAGCAACGGTATGTTTAAATATTTTGCTCAGTGTGGTTTCTAAAACCAATTGAATACTGTTAACACCGGCGTGTTTTTGCCAGCCACTGTATTTTGTGCCGTGGTAACCTATATGGAAAAAATAACGCATCAGTATATGACTCAAAAATCTGTAAAAAATCCGGTAAAGCAGGTATCAAATGAAAAGCCCTGGGTTTTATACCCAGAGCTTTTATAAATGTTTATATACTGCTGCTTAAACCTTTTTAGGCGGCAGATCAAATGCTATGGCATCATGCTCAAAATGACCTTTGTGCGAGCCATCACAAAATGGTTTGTTAGCCGACAGGCCGCAGCGGCAAATTGATAATACTGTACGGCCTTGTAAACCGTATACATTGCCTTGCGCATCAACTATTTCAAAATCTCCGTCAACTTTTACAGAGCCGTTATTATTAATGGTAAGTCTGGTTTTCTCCATGTGTTAATTTTTTGCCAAAGTTAACACATGGCGCTATCTGTAAATGGGCTATTTCTTATTTAGAGTTGTTCCGGATTGTGGCAAATCATAACTACAAATGACAAATGAATGATGCGTAAAACTTAATGTCGAAACACATAAGTTTTAGCTTTGTTAAGAGTTAAGGAAGAAGAATCAAGATATTAGAATCAAGAGTCAAGAAGAAAAACGATAACGGGTTAACTGCATGCTTGATCCTTTTTCAATTGTCTTGATTCTTGACTCTTAATTCTTGCATCTTTTTCCGCGTTACATCAAAAAATACCACACTATGGAATACAGACAATTAGGAGCATCGGGATTAAAAGTACCCGTATTGAGTTTTGGAACGGCCACTTTTGGCGGCGGTAACGAATTTTTTAAAGCCTGGGGAAGCACGCAGGTGGAGGAGGCTAAAAAACTGATCAACCTTTGCCTTGATGCGGGCGTTAATTTTTTTGATACGGCTAACGTTTACTCGCGTGGGTTATCGGAAGAAATATTAGGTCAGGCGTTAGAAGGTTTACGCAACCGGGTACTTATTTCGTCAAAAGCTACTTTTACCATGGGCGATGGCGCCAACGATTATGGTTCATCCCGTTATCATCTGATACAGCAATGCGAAGCCAGTTTGCGCCGCTTAAATACCGATCATATTGATGTTTACCATATGCACGGTTTTGATGGTACCACACCCGTTGAGGAAACCTTGCGTGCCCTTGACGATCTGGTAACCAGTGGTAAGATCCGTTATATAGCGGCCTCTAACTTTTCGGGCTGGCACTTGATGAAGTCCCTGTCGGTATCTGAGCGTTATGGCTGGAGCAGGTATGTGGCACATCAGGCTTATTATTCCTTACTCAACCGCGAGTTTGAGTGGGAGCTGATGCCATTGGGTATTGATCAAAAAGTGAGTACCATAGTTTGGAGCCCGCTGGCATCGGGGCAGTTAAGTGGTAAATTTAGAAGAGGGCAGCCTATTCCGGAAAATTCCAGAACGGTACAAGGCGGCAGCCATGGACCTGCAACCAATTTTGAACACCTATATAATATTGTTGACGCACTGGATGAAGTTGCTGAAGAAACCGGTAAATCGGTTGCGCAGGTATCATTAAACTGGCTGTTACAAAGACCAACTGTGGCTAACCTGGTGATAGGTGCCCGCAATGAAGAACAGCTAAAACAAAACCTGGCCGCCATTGGCTGGAACCTGACCACAGAACAGGTTAAAAAGCTGGATACCGCCAGTGAAGTTGATCCAATATATCCGTACTGGCACCAACGCCAGAACACAACGTTAAATCCGTTGCCGGTAAAGTATTAATTAAGAACCAAGAGTCAAGAACCAGGAATCAAGAAAAAGAATGCTGAAGATAAAAATGTCAGCTTTTTTATAGATATGATATTCTTGGTTCTTGACTCTAGCATCTTGACTCATTATCATGGCTACAGACATGCTCACCTTTATGCAGTTTATGCGCGCTACCTTACTACCGCTGCCGGGAGTAACCGAAAAAATGCACTTTGAGGACCCTGCGTTTTATGTAAATAAAAAAATAATGGCCAATGTGAAGCTAAAAGATGAACTGGTAGCTCTGCATACCCTTGAACGGGAGAAATGGATGGCCGCCGACTCGCATACCTTTTTTATAACAGATCATTACCGGAACTACAAGTACATGCTGGTGCGGCTCGAAACCGTATCACCCGATGATCTGAAAGAATTACTGATCACTGCCTGGCGTAACCGGGCTACCCAAAAACTCATCGGGGAGTATGAGGAGCGGTAATGGTAATAAAAGGTTATTACGAATAAGCCTAATTGGGGAATCCAATAATTAATTAGCGTCATTAATGAATACCTAAGCAATACTAGGGTTTTAAAGCGTTTTTTATGATTTCCACAATCCGTTCATTTTTTACAATCCACATTCCTAATCGTTCTTCGGTAATGCCTTCTTTAAGTTTATAAGTATTTACCGGGTTGGTATCTTCAAAAATGGTTCCATATATCGAAAATTGATATTTTCAATGGCTGATAATTCATGCGCAACCTCAATAATATGGGTAGAAACTACAAAAAAGCAGGTTTTTACTTCGGCAAAGGCAGCTATTATGGCCAACGAGGCATCATAGGCATCTTTAACATTTGTCCCTCTGAACAGTTCGTCGAAAATAACGAAAATACCTTTTGACTGATTTAATTTTTCGGCCACATGCTTAACCCGTAATACTTCTTTATAAAAGTGGCTATGTCCCTGCTCTACATCGTCGGCTAAGTTTATGGTTGTAATCAACCCTTTAAATGCAGGAGTCATCATACTTTTCGCAGGCACCGGGAAGCCTAATTGCGATAAATAGATTGCAATTCCAATTGATTTAAGCAGGGATGATTTTCCCGCCATATTGGTGCCCGTAATAAAACAAACATTTTTATCGGGACTAAATTCGATGTCGTTGCTTTTAGCATGGACAATAAACGGATGGAATAAGCCCTTTATAATTAATCCCGTTGCGTTATTTTCATTAACTACAGGAAATGTGAAACCGAGTGTCTTACCACTTTCACCAACAGATTGATAAACATCTAATTGATAAGCAACATTTAACAAAATCTTCATTCGCTCATAAGCCAGTTGTCTGAAAAAGCGGTCGGCTTTCGCTATCTCTGTAGCACTGCGATGGGGTTTTTGGATCAACTGTTTTAGCCATGCAAATTCTGCCGGTTGGAAAGTATTTAAAATAACGGTGCGGAATTCCTGTATTTTTTTAGGCAGATGGCCCTGTAATGTATCAGCGAATTTTATTAAGCTATCCAATATCGATAGCGTACTTTCTATTCCGGTTTGAATTACGTAATAATCATGATCATTGAACTTAAAAGCATATATGATTTTTTTCAGAAACCCGGTTATAACTGAAAATGGTTGAGCATGATCATGTTTTTTTAAATAAAATTCTACAAAGTCATAATCGTTTCTATTGAAGCTGATTTTAATATCGTGCTCCTCCATATACAAAAACACTTCCAATCTTTCTTTAATGTGAATAGGATTGCTGAGTGGTTTGTTGAACATGTCTTGCAACGCTTCGTTACCACCAATTGTATGGGTGTGGCCGAAAAGACTATATACTGATTGGCGGGAATTGTTGTTTTGAAATATGGCCAAATCATTTAGTGTTTGCTTGTCAATGTCGAAATTCATAAAGACGTTTGTAAGAGTTGCTTAACATCAACGCCCAAAATAAAATTGTAGTTTTTGATGCCCGTATTATTATTAAAAAGCAACTGGGTTTTCCATCAAGGACAAAGACTTTCTATTTGTATGCCCTGCAGGTAACTTTATGCGTAAAATTACGTATGCAATAGGGTATAATTACCTGTATAAAATTATGGGATATGGTTTAATTTTATGCAGTAAATAGTTCCTGTTTAATAGCTGTTTAACGGGCTTTTAAAAATAATAGGGATCAAACCTAAACCTTATCACTTTAAATCTATAACGGCGATGGTTAAAAAGCAATACCTGAAAGAAATAGTTATAACGGGCACCCAGCAAAGGGGCGGAAGCACCAATACCGTAAAAGATGTAATGAAGGTACAAAGCTGGCTTAACTTATACGCTATGGTGAACCCATCGGCAGGTACTGCTACCGGTATCGACGGTGATTTTGGTCCGGCTACGCAGGCCGCGGTGAATGCCTTTCAACTAGCCAAAAGTTTACCGCAAACAGGTATTGCTGATATTGCCCTTTTTACCGAATTATCAAGACCAATGCTAAACGCCTTTACGGGTGTTGTAGTTGGTACTGATTTGCGCACTTTGGTAGTAAACACCGCCTTTCAGCATCTTAATAATGCACCTTTTGAACTCACCATTAAAGGGCAGAGTAACAGCGGCCCCTGGGTACGCAGTTATATGGATGGTATGGAGGGTACGCCATGGTTTTGGTGCATGGGCTTTGTGCAAACCATTTTAGATCAGGCCGCCAGTCAGCTCGGTAAAGATTTTCGTACGCTGATGCCTTTGTCTTATAGTTGCGATACCGTCGCCACCACGGGGATTCAAAAAGGTATCCTGAGTCGTTACGCTGCTGTGCGCAGTAATCCATCGATCGTAAAGCCGGGTGATATATTCCTGCTGGAAAAAACTACTTACGACTGGATACATACCGGCATTATTACCGCTGTTAATGGCGATGTGTTTGAAACCATTGAAGGTAATACCAATAACGATGGCAGCAGCAACGGGAATGGCGTGTATAAGCGCGTCCGCAATTTCCAAAATTCCAAACTGGATGTATTTTCGATACAGGGTTTAATTTAAAAAATACGCATAGTGCTTTAGGCCGATGACTTAAAACTCCGGACTTAAATGCGTATATTTGTATATACAACAGCCCGGTTTTTCTTGCAAAAAGGAAAATCGGGCTGTTTTGTTAAAGAGAAATACTGCCCAAAAACCGGCCATTTGGTATGTAGTTATTTGATAACCAATTTTGTAAATCTTTTTAAATCCAATAAATCCTGTCGGTGATTTGTTAAAAAGTGTTAAAACCGATGGTTTTGAGTGAATTTTGAGCAGCTTTTGAGCCATTTAGCCCCGGTTTTTGTCCTAAAAAGTGTTAAAATAAAACTTTAAAAAGTTTTGTACCGGGCATCATTTTTTACTCTATCCGTTAAATATTTTGATAATATATTTAACTTAAACCTAAAGCTGACTCCCGATCCAGCCTGCTATGTTTTGGCCTTTTCTTTAAATGATTGTTTTAGAGGCTGTTTTAAGTCACAGTTAAGTTACAGGCCATTTTGAAAAAAAGTTGTTCATTTTCTTTAAATGCTTTCTAAAACTTAGGTAATTTGCCATATTTGCTTACGCAAGTAATAGGGTATAAACCAATTAACCGATTTTAGATATGATTAGCCGTAGAAAGTTCATCCAGACAACTTCATTAGCAGGTACCTGCTTCCTGCTTACACCCGAGCTATCAAAAGCGGGGGTTTTTACAGGGTCGCCAAATGATAAGGTAGTGTTAGGGATGATGGGAACCAATAGCCGCGGGCTTTACCTGGCTCAAAGCTTTGCCCGTATACCTAACGTTGAAATAGGATATATATGTGATGTGGACTCCAAGGTGGTTGAAAAAACCATTAATGAGATATTCAAAATTACCGGTAAAAAACCACAGGGCATTACCGATATCCGTAAAATGCTCGAGATCAAGGAAATTGACGCGGTTGTGATTGCCGCGCCTGATCACTGGCATGCCCCGGCCACCATTATGG
Organism: Mucilaginibacter lappiensis; assembly: GCF_900155965.1. GTDB lineage: Bacteria > Bacteroidota > Bacteroidia > Sphingobacteriales > Sphingobacteriaceae > Mucilaginibacter > Mucilaginibacter lappiensis. Next base: position 789,484 of record NZ_FTMG01000001.1, on the reverse strand, counting down.
CCTGTCAGGCGGGTAAACATGTTTATGTAGAAAAACCTTGCAGCCATAACCCGCATGAGGGCGAAATGGCGGTTGCTGCATCCAAAAAGTACAATAAATTGGTGCAAATGGGTAGCCAGCGCCGTTCATTTACTAATGTGCAGGCTCTGGTGAAGGAACTGCATGAAGGAGTTATCGGTCGGGCTTATTATGCCAAAGGCTGGTATACTAACCATCGGCCAAGCATGGGGTATGGTAAGGAAGTAGCCGTACCTGAAAACCTGAACTATGACCTTTGGCAGGGCCCGGCACCGCGTGTTGCTTATCGCGATAACCTGATCCATTATAACTGGCACTGGCTTTGGAACTGGGGAACAGGTGAGGCTTTGAATAATGGTACCCATGAACTGGATGTGATCCGCTGGGGGCTGGGTGTTGATTTTCCGAATAAGGTGGTTTCTACTGGTGGTCGTTTCCATTTTAATGATGATTGGCAAACACCTGATACGCAAAATATCCTATACAACTTCCCCAACAATACCGCTGCCGAGTGGGAAAGCCGCAGCTGCAACGGGTTTGGAATTGAAAAGATAGGCAGGGGAGTGATATTTTATGGTGATAAAGGAACCTTATTTTATGGTGGCGGCAATGGTTACCAGGTTTATGATGGCGATAACAAACTGGTAAAGGATGTTAAAGACGATACCAAGGTTGATGCTAACAACAAAGTAAGCCCTACCGAAGCGCTGGATGGCTTGCACATGCAGAACTTTATCGACGCTATAAGGGGCAAAACTGCTTTAAACTGCCCGATTGAAACTGGGTTCAAGTCGACATTATTGCCTCAATTGGGTAATATATCATACCGGGTTGACAGGGTGTTGCACGTAGATCCATCAAATGGACATATCTTAAACGACCCGGAAGCCACCAAATTATGGAGCCGGGAGTATGAAAAAGGCTGGGAATTAAATGTATAAATTCGGTTAATCTTTTCCGGAGTGTGCGGGACTTAAAACTATCCAAAATAAAAAACCAATATAATATTACACATGAAGAAAATCATCTACCCGGCCATAGCCTTGTTTGCTGTGGCTGCCTTACTGCCTGTTACCTGTCGTGCCCAAAACGCTCTATTTGATGGTAAAACCCTAAAAGGCTGGAAACGCCTGGCCGGTACTGCCGATTATAAAGTAGAAGACGGTCAGATAGTAGGTACTACAGTTTTAAACTCGGGCAATTCATTTTTAGTAACCGAGAAAGAGTATGGTGATTTTATATTAGAACTGGACACTAAAATAGAAAGCAAGCTGAGTAATTCAGGTGTGCAAACCCGTAGTCATTATGACCCTACAGGCCATGAAGGCAAGGGAAAAGTTTACGGCCGCCAGTTTGAAATTGATCCGTCTGACCGTAAATGGACAGGTGGTATTTATGATGAAGGCCGAAGAGACTGGCTTTACCCGCTTGATTTGAACGCTAAGGCAAAAGATGCTTTTAAAGTAGGCGAGTTTAATCATATCAAAATTGAATGTATCGGTAATGAAATGAAAACCTGGATCAATGGTATTCCTATTGCCGATGTAGTTGACACTATTGATAGTAAAGGTTTCATCGGCCTACAGGTACATGCGGTAAGTAAAGAGGAGCAGGCCGGTAAAAAAGTATATTTTAAAAATTTTAAGCTGCAAACCACCAATTTAAAACGTACACCATTCCCGAAGGATATCTATGTAGTAAATCTGCAGCCAAACAGCATTACTCCTGCCGAAAAAGCAGCCGGCTGGAAACTATTGTATGATGGTAAAACCAACACGGGCTGGCGCGGGGCTACTTTAAAAACCTTTCCAACTATGGGATGGGAGTATAAAGATGGAACCATGCACGTGCTGCCATCTGCCGGAAAAGAGGAATCAGGCGGTGGCGATATTGTGACCAACGATCAATATAGCGCTTTTGATCTTTCGTTTGAATTTAAATTAACGCCCGGCGCCAATAGCGGGGTTAAATATTTTGTAACCCTGTCTGAAGTAACTAAAGGCTCGGCCATTGGACTGGAATACCAGGTGTTGGATGATAAACTGCACCCGGATGCCAAACTTGGTCGTGACGGTGACCGTACCCTGGCCTCGTTATATGACCTTATCAAAGCCAATAAACAGGAACGTTTTGTACACCCGATAGGCAGCTGGAACATCGGCAGGATTGTGGTTTACCCTAATAACCATGTAGAGCATTACCTGAACGGCGTTAAAGTGCTGGAGTACGAGCGCGGCTCTAAAGAGTTCCGCGATCTGGTAGCTATCAGTAAATACACCATCTGGAAAAACTTTGGTGAAGCAAAAGAAGGTCACCTGCTATTACAGGATCATGGTAACGAAGCTTTTTTCAGGAATATCAAAATTAGAACATTAAACTAATTACTTCACCTTGTATAACTAGCCATTCTGAACAATGATGAAGAGTCTTTGGGAAGACAGTCAATCCCGTTAAAGATTCCTTCGTTTTTTAGAATGGCAATTTTTCTTTTAATTTTAAAGCTTTCTTTTTAGGAAAAGCTTTGATTGGTCATCTCGAAATTATTTTCTCCCTGATTAAAAAGCGTTTAACGAATGTTCATAAATTTCGAATGGTTTTTGATCGGTCGATTTAAAAAATCAACACTTTTATTCCCTAATTTTAGTTCTTTAACCGGCTTGGGTTTTAACCCCGATTTGTGCGTACAATTTAGTATTTAACCATGCCCAAAATCATTTGTAATGCGGTAATAAGGGATTTTCTATCCACTATCACTCTATTCAAAACAGAGGCACATTTCCAAAATTTATTTATTATCATAATCAACAAAAAATGAGCAAGATCACAGTAAAAGACGGAACAGAAATTTATTACAAAGACTGGGGAACCGGGCAACCACTTTTTTTTCATCATGGCTGGCCTTTGTCTGGTGATGACTGGGACGCGCAGATGATGTTTTTCCTGAAAAAAGGATACCGGGTTATCGCTCATGATCGCCGCGGCCACGGAAGATCGAGTCAGGTTTCGGAAGGTCATGATATGGATACCTATGCAGCGGATGTGGCAGCAGTAACCGAGGCATTAGATCTGAGAGATGCTATACATATTGGTCATTCTACCGGTGGTGGCGAAGCCATCCATTACGCTGCTAATTTGGGAAAAGGCCGTGTAGCCAAAGTGGTGCTGATCAGCGCGGTTACACCGATCATGGTACAATCTGCGACCAATCCTGATGGTGTCCCTATGGCTATATTTGATGAAATACGTGAAGGTACGGCATTCAACAGGGCTCAATACTTTGAGGATTTTACAATCCCATTTTATGGTTATAACCGTGAAGGGGCAAAAATATCGCAAGGGATCAGAGATAATTGGTGGCGCCAGGGAATGATGGGCGGAGTAAAAGCGCATCATGACGGTATTAAGGCTTTTTCTGAAACTGATTTTACAGAAGATCTTAAAAGTGTGGATATTCCTGTGCTTGTTCTGCATGGTGAAGATGACCAGATTGTTCCATTTCCTATTTCGGGAGCAAAAGCGGTAAAGCTTTTGAAAAATGGAAAACTGATCTCTTATCCGGGCTTCCCTCATGGAATGCCGGCAACAGAAGCTGCAACTATCAACAAAGATCTTTTGGCATTTATTCAATCGTAAATAAAAGAGATCGTTTTTGTTGAATATTCAGGATTGTAAAAGCTGTTAATCATTTATGGTTAACGGCTTTTATCTAAAAAGTCACCACCGTAATTTATAACGAACTCCTCACGGTAACATGAAATGGCACGGCAAAGTGTTCGTGACAATTAATCAGGGCAAATTCCGCCGCCTTACTGCCCATCAGCTTAAAATCGGTTGATATGGTGGTGATGCCATCCAGAATAATTTCTTTAAGCGCGGTTTCATTATAAGATATAACACCCACGTCTCTGGCTACTTTAAGATCGGATGCAATGATCTTTTTGATCAATTCAACCAGGTCATCTTCCATCAGGCTGATATAAACCGTTTGCGGCTGGATGGTTTCTGCCGATAAGGAATCGACCACAGCATATTCAAAAGCATACTGCCGGCAAAAATTTAAAAAACCCTTCATGATCTCTTTGGAATGATAGGTTTTACCCGGGAATATCAATTTGATGGTATGGTAATTAGTCAGCTTGTCCAATAGCTTTTTCAAGGCCTCGTACACGTCAGAGGCAAAGTTTTCGTATATCGCCGCGAATTTTCCGCTTACTCCAGGTACCAGGTTATCCAGCAGGATCAGTTTATCCTTGGGTATCGTATTGATGATCTCATGTGCCTTGGCTTCATTGTCCAGAAAATGTGGGATGATGATATACTTGGCATAATCGTTTTGAACGCTTTCTGTGATGATCTTTTTAAAAAAATGAAAATCGTTGTTATAGATGTAAAAATCGACAGTAGCCTGCTCGCCAATGGTGGCAACAAAGGCGTCGTAGATGATCTTTTTGTGCGCGCTCAGTTTATTGAATAGCAGGAATATCTTAATCGGTTTCTGAAAATCGGTGTTGGAGATAAAGAAACCTTTTCCAGGTACCGAACTTACAATGCCTTTATCCTTTAATTCCTTATAAACCCGCTCAATGGTATTACGGGAGGTATCCAGAGCAAAGCTCAGGTCATTGATGGAGGGAAGCATATCATCCTTAACAATATCACCGCTTTCAATACCTCTGATGATCGCGTTGGATAGCTGCAGGTATTTGGGCGTGATAGAGTATTCGTCTATCGATAATATTTTCAGATAATTCTTCACAAGTTATAATTGAAACAGCACAAATGTAATATTACACAATTGTATTTTATTCATTAAAAAGATGGTAGGGGATGGTTTGGAAAATGTATATATTTATCTTGATTTAACCAATTAACCATCTTCGGTACAGTTAGTTACCGGGGTCCTGAAAACTTAAACTATTCCCCTATGGTATTAAACTTACTTAATCCAAAATCTTTTCTTTTGCCGGTTTTTTTTATCGCGGTTTTTGCGAACAGCGTAAAGGCACAAGATCCTTACCAATCTTACCGGCAGGATTGGCTCAAAAAAGCAGAGGATAACAAGCCTAAACTCATTGAAACCGAAAAGCAACCGGTAAGTCTGGTTCGGTTAGAGAAAGACCCCGCGGCTTTTCAGGGCTGGAAAGCTATAAATACAGATAGCGTGGGCAAACTGTATAATACATCGTTCAAAACGCAAAGCGGCGTTGTTGTTGACTTTGGCGAACATCTTACCGGATATTTCACCTTCTCGATAAAATCCCTGAAAGGAACACCCGACGGGCCCGCGAGATTGAAATTTACCTTTGGGGAAGTGCCCTCAGAGGTAGCCGTACCCTTTGATCCTTATAAAGGTACCCTCAGCCGGGCCTGGTTGCAGGATGAAACGGTTACAGTAACCGAAATGCCTGCCGATATTACCATACCGCGCCGGGTGGCCTGTCGTTTTGTGAAGATTGAATTATTGGGTGCTTCGCCGAATTTTGATTTCCATATCAGCAGTATGGTGTTTAAAGCAACTTCATCCGTAGCTTTTAAACCCCCGCTATTAGCGGCAACCACCCCGAAATTGATTGCAGATATTGATCGCGTGGGGTTGGCCACTTTAAAAGAATGTATGCAAACGGTGTATGAGGATGGCCCCAAACGTGACCGCCGGCTTTGGATAGGTGACCTGTATCTGGAATCATTAGCTAATCAGTTTTCGTACCAGAATAACCAGCTTACCCGTCGTTGTCTTTATCTGCTGGCTGGCTTATCTGCCGATGATGGTGTTTTGCTCGCCAATGTATTTGAAAATCCCGAGCCCCATGCACAGGCTGGCAGCCGTTTATTGGATTATTGTTTATTGTACGGTGTAGCCCTGAAAGAATATGTTGCCGCTACCGACGATAAGCAAACAGGCCTGGACTTGTGGCCTGTCGCCAAAAAACAGCTGGATATTATCCGTAAGTATGCTGGTCAGGATGGTATGATAGATTATCAGAAAGCCGGTAAAGAGTGGTGGGTGTTTTTTGACTGGAAGGATGGTTTAGATAAACAGGCCTGTTTACAGGGACTATCTATTTACGCACTGAACCAAACCTACGCATTGGCCAAATTACTGGGCAAAGAAAACGAAGTAGATGACATACCATCATTAGCCAGAAAATTAAAAGCAGCCGCATATAAAAATCTGTATGATCCAAAATCGGGCTTGTTTGTAAGCGGGGTGAATAAACAGATCTCCTACGGTTCACAAGCCTGGATGATATTGAGCGGGGTAGCCTCTAAACAAGAAGCACAAACGGCTTTAAAAGCGTTGTCAACCGTTAAGGACGCGGTACATCCCGGGGCGCCATATATGTTTCATTACTACATAGCTGCCTTAATTGAAAGTGGTTTAAAAGTCGAGGCAAAAGAAGCACTGCAAAACTATTGGGGTGGCATGGTCAAAAAAGGAGCCGATACTTTTTGGGAAGTATATGATCCGAACGATGAGCTAAAATCGCCTTATAACTTTTACCCGGTAAACAGCTACTGCCATGCCTGGAGTTGTACACCAGTTTATTTTATCCGTAAGTATCCGGAGATATTTCAGCGATAGACCGTTGATGGGCTATGATTACGTTGATTTCGCTGATATTGATTGGGTGTCTATGATGTAAATCAAAATTCCAAGGAATCAGCGAAATCAACAAAATCATCAAAATCAGCGGTTAGTGCTCTGCTGTCTGTCCGTTATCTTTCTTTTTAAAACTATAATACAAATACCCAAGCGCGGGTAATATAAATAAACTACCTACAAGCAGTCCTACACCCAGGTCGTCGATAGATTTGCCGGTAGCATGATCGGTAAGCAGCGACATGGAGCTGCCATCCTTAAAGATCACAAAACGCGGGAAGCGGGTATGCCCAACCGATATCAAGATCATACTTACCTGGAATGCGGCCAGTACCCTGATCCATTGTTTATTCTTTTTGTCGGAGATAATAAACCATAATAACACCAGCGACAGGGTAGCCGCGATAACAGCGGCTAAGCTTAACAGGTTACCAAATATCCAATCGGCCAAATGCACATGTTCAAAGTAGGATGCTAAAAATACCTGGGCACCCAGTACTACGGCAGCTATGTTCATAGCTTTGGCCTTTTTTATAAAACGTTTGATATCGTATACTTCGGTGCATTCACCTATGAGGTAAATGGCAGCCAGGAAACCACAGAGGGCTACGGTAAAAAGACCAACCGAAACCGAAAACCAGTTGAGCCAGCTGAAAATATAGGCCCCTGCAAAAGTTTTGGCCGTTGGATCTATCTGACCAGATAAGGCGCTACCCGCGATGATGCCCAGGAACATGGGTGTAACAAAGCTGGAGTAAACAAATATATGGTTATAAAACCCCTGCGTTTTCTCGTCTTTGATAGCATCATAATTGCGGAAAGCGAATGCCGTTCCCCGGGCTGTAATACCCAGCAGCATGATGAGTAAAGGGATATGCAGGTAAACGCACATTTCGCTGTAAATGGTTGGGAAACCTACAAACAGGATCACTACGGTAATGATCAGCCACATGTGGTTAGCCTCCCATATAGGGCCAATAGCCTGGTAACTGGTTTTGCGGGTCCGCTGTTTATTATCGTTCGAGGTAAAAAGTTCAATGATCCCCGCGCCAAAATCGGCTCCGCCTAACAGAAAGTAGAGCGTGATGGCCGCAAATAAAAACAAAATAACTACGTATAACATATCTTTATGGGCTTAACGGTCATACAATTCGGGCACCATTTGTATCTGTCTTTTCAGCAGGAAGATAACAAATACGCTCAGTGTGAAATAAATAAAAGTGAACAGGTAAAAGGAGTACTGGATCCCCGGCATGGGCGTAACAGCCTCACTGGTGCGCATAACGCCTTGTATGATCCAGGGCTGGCGACCGACTTCGGTAACCGTCCACCCGGCCTCTAAGGCAATAAAACCGGCAGGCGTGGCCCAGATAAACATTTTCAGGAACCATCCTTTATTAAACCAGCTCTTTTTTTTCCACAAAGCAATAAAATATAATACCCCGATCAGCATCATCAGCATGCCAAAACCAACCATAATCTGGAAGGCATAATGGGTAACGGCTATGGGAGGCTGGTTTTTAACAGGAATCTTATCCAAACCGTTAACCTGCTGCTTAAAATTATCGTGTACCAGGAAGCTCAATAAGCCGGGTATTTCAATACCATAATTTACTTTTTTTGCCGCTGTATCAGGTATGCCGCCGATAACCAGGGGTGCATATTCCTGCGTATGGAAGTAGGCTTCCATGGCAGCCAGCTTGGCAGGTTGCCTTTTCGCAGCGCCTTTGGCGGATATGTCGCCGCTTAGCGGTTGTAAAATGGCTGCCGCGGCGCCGAAAATAATGGCTATTTTAAAGGCTTTGCTATGAAAATGTACATTGCGGTTGCGATAGATCATAAGCGCATGAATCCCGGCAACAGCGAAACCCGTGGCCGAAAATGCGGCTATAGTCATGTGCAGGGCTTCGGAGAACCAGGCTTCATTAAACATGGCTTTCAGCGGATCGATATTCAGGTACTTGCCATTCATAAAATCAAAGCCTGATGGGCTATTCATCCAGGAGTTGGCCGATACTACCAATATACCCGATGCAATACCACTTATGCCCACTACAATACCTGTAACCCAATGAAACCAGGTATTGAGCCGATTCCAGCCGTATAGGAAAAAGCCCAGCGCTATCGCCTCAATAAAAAAGGCCACACCTTCTAAGGAAAAAGGCATACCGAAGATGGGACCGGCATGTTTCATAAAACCCGGCCAAAGTAAGCCTAATTCAAAAGACAACATAGTACCCGACACGGCACCTGTAGCAAAAAATATGGCTACGCCCTTACTCCAGGCCACAGTAATGTTTTTGTAAACCTGATCCTTGGTTTTGATCCATTTGTAATGCGATATGGCCATAAAAACAGGCATCACCATACCAATGCAGGAGTATATGATATGAAAACCTAACGATAAGGCCATTTGCGACCTTGCTGCAATAAAATCATCCATATAAGTAATACTAAATAATGGCTGAATTTAAAGCTATAATGTAACAAATTCGCGGAGATTTGCTAATTGATATTAAATATAAAATATACTTTTTAAGTGTAACGTGTTGTATTAGTGCGTAAAATTTAGTAAACCTCACCCAACCCTCTCCAAAGGAGAGGGCTTTGATTTGCGTGGTAGCTAATCAAAACACTATACTGAAGTTAGCAGGATTTTAAAAGTCTCCCCTTTGGGGAGATTTAGAGGGGTGCTTACCCGTTCCGTTTTGTAGATCCCCTGATAATCAGTTCCGGCTTAATACTGATGATCTTAGGCTTGGTGATAGTATCGTTATTGCCTATTTCCTGGAAAAATAAATTGGCCACCGTATTACCCATATAAACGCTAAACTGATCGATCGTGGTAATGGAAGGACTGGTGATCTCCGAGAAACTTTCGTTGGCGTAACCGCATATACCCAGTTGCGATGGTACTTTAATACCCATGGCATTGGCCACATCCAGAACACCCAGTGCCGAGAAATCAGATGTAGAAGCAAATATGGCATCCGGAGGGTGAGGCAGGCTTAGCAGTTTGCGTGTTCCTTCGGCGCCCAGTTCTTTTGTCCAGGCATTTTCTACAATCAATTCTTCTATTACCGGCACATTATATGCTTTGAATGCTTTTAGATAGCCTTCCTTGCGCTGTTTAAAAATGCTCAGGTTTTGAGGGCCTTCCAGCAGGGCTATTCTTTTATAACCGCCTTCTATGAGGTGCGAAACAGCCTCGTACGAAGCCTGAACGTTATCATTGATCACCTTCAGTGTTTCCAGTTCTTCAGCCACGCGGTCAACCTGGATCAACTGGATACCGTGATCCAATACATTTTGCAGGTGCTGATAATCATTGCCATCGGCCGATACCGATATCACAATACAATCTACATGCTGGTTAATCAGCGTATTTACGCACTGGATCTCTTTGTCATGATCTTCGTCCGACTGGCAAATGATCAGGCTATAACCTTTCTGATAGGTAACTTCCTCAATGCCGGCAATTACATTCGAGAAAAAGTTCTGATTAATACGGGGTATCACCACACCAATGGTTTTGGATTGTCCTTTGCGTAGGTTGGAGGCCAGTGTATTACGCTTATAGTTTAATTCATCGGCTGTTTTAATGATCAACTCCTTTGTTTTTTCGTTAACCTGGTTGCTGTTATTCAGCGCTCTGGAAACAGAAGAAGCGGTAATGCCCAGCTTTTCGGCAATATCATAAATGGTGGTACGTTTTACTTTCTTCATTACAAAGTGCAAGTTGGAAAAAATATTTCACGCAATCGATTGCAATTTCAAATATTTATTTAATTTCGTCTCGTTAAGTTACCAAAAAATAAACACAACCTAATTATTCACGTCATAACCATCTGAAATATGTTGCTATTAGGCATCGATATAGGTACGTCATCGGTTAAAGTGAGCGTTGTTGACGCGGCCACTCAAAATATATTATCCTCGGCGCAATATCCGGATGAAGAGTCGCCCATTAAAGCTTTACATCCCGGCTGGGCCGAACAATCGCCGCAAATGTGGTGGGAGCAGGCGCAACAAGCCCTGGAACGCTGTCATGCAAAAAAAGCCTATGATCCTGCTGATATAGCCGCTATTGGTATTGCCTACCAGATGCACGGTCTGGTTTTGGTGGATAAAGACCAAAATGTATTGCGCGATAGTATTATCTGGTGCGATAGCCGCGCGGTAGAAATAGGCGATAAAGCCTTTGCTGCCATAGGTGAGGAACATTGTTTATCGCACCTGCTCAATTCGCCCGGTAATTTTACGGCCTCAAAACTGGCCTGGGTAAAGGAGAATGAGCCCGAAATATACAGAAAGATAGACAAGATCATGCTGCCCGGCGACTATATAGCGATGAAGCTTACAGGCGAAATCACCACATCGGTATCGGCATTATCAGAAGGCGTATTTTTTGATTTCAAAACCAATGGTATCTCCAAAGAGATCCTGAACTATTTTGGTTTTGATGAAAGTCTTTTCCCGGTAATCAACCCGGTGTTCTCATCACACGGTACCTTATCGACCGCAGTAGCACAAAAATTAAAACTGAAAGCGGGTATCCCGGTAGCCTATAAATCAGGCGATCAGCCTAATAATGCCCTGTCCTTAAATGTGCTTAACCCGGGTGAGGTGGCGGCTACTGCAGGTACTTCGGGTGTGATATACGGCGTAAGTGATGAATTAACCTACGACCAGCAATCGCGCATCAATACTTTTGCCCATGTTAACTATGCCGAACAGCAAAAACGCCTGGGAGTGCTTTTGTGCATTAATGGCACTGGCAGCTTATATCGATGGGCCAAATACAATTTTGGTGCCGGCTTAACCTACACCCAAATGAATAACGAAGCTAAAAAAGCCCCGTTGGGAAGCGATGGCTTACAGATATTACCTTTTGGCAACGGTGCTGAACGCATGCTGAACAACAAGCAAGTAGGTGCGCATATTCAAAATATCGACCTGAACCTGCATACACAGGCACATATTTTCCGTGCAGTGCAAGAAGGGATAGCCAGCGCGTTCCGTTATGGACTGGATATTATGCGCAGCAATGGCATGAACCCAACGGTGATCCGTGCAGGTAAAAGCAACCTGTTCCTGAGCGAACTGTTTACCGAAACATTTGTAAATGCCACAGGAGTGCCTGTTGAACTATATAATAACGACGGCAGCGTTGGTGCAGCCTTAGGCGCAGGTATCGGTGCAGGCATATACAAATCGCCAACCGAAGCATTCAGTAATGCTAAGCCAATCCAACTCATTGAACCATCAACCCAGCAATTTGAACCCGTATACCAGGAATGGAAGGAATTGCTAAGCTTAAAGCTGAAGGCATAAAACCAAAAGCTAAAAAACAACAGATCAATAAGTCAAAATTAAAATACTCCCAAATTCACTAAATCAATAATCCAATAATTAAAAATATGAGCATCGTAACCGGAGAAAAACAGTTTTTTAAAGAAATAGGACAGATCAAGTTTGAAGGAACGCAATCAGATAATCCACTGGCTTTTAGGTGGTATGATGCGGATAGGGTAGTGGCCGGCAAATCCATGAAAGACCACTTGCGTTTTGCCTGTGCCTACTGGCATTCGTTCTGCGGTACAGGTGCCGATCCATTTGGCGGTCCAACCCACGTATTCCCATGGGATGCAAAAGCCGATGCGGTTGACCGTGCCAAAGATAAAATGGACGCCGCTTTTGAGTTCATCACCAAAATGAACCTGCCATACTACTGTTTTCATGATGTAGACGTGGTTGATTACGGTAATGATGTAAATGAAAACGACAGGCGTTTACAGGCTTTGGTAGAGTATGCCAAACAAAAACAAGCCGCAAGCGGTGTAAAACTGCTTTGGGGAACTTCAAACCTGTTCAGCCACAAAAGGTATATGAATGGCGCTTCCACCAATCCCGATTTTCATGTGCTGGCACACGCAGGCGCGCAGGTTAAAGCTGCTATTGATGCTACGATTGCTTTAGGCGGTGAGAACTATGTTTTCTGGGGTGGACGTGAAGGCTATATGAGCTTGCTGAACACCGACATGAAACGTGAGCAGGAGCATTTTGCCCGTTTTTTACATACAGCTAAAGATTATGCCCGTAAACAAGGCTTTAAAGGAGCTTTCTTTATTGAGCCAAAACCTTGCGAACCAACCAAACACCAGTATGATTTTGATGCGGCTACAGTATTGGGCTTTTTGCAGAAATATGATCTGATCAATGATTTTAAACTGAATTTGGAGGTGAATCACGCTACATTGGCAGGCCATACTTTCCAGCATGAACTGCAGGTAGCTGCCGATTCGGGATTATTAGGTTCGATGGATGCCAACCGCGGCGACAACCAGAACGGATGGGATACCGACCAGTTTCCGAACGACATTAACGAGGTAACCGAATGTATGCTGATCATCCTGGAAGCAGGTGGTTTCCAGGGGGGCGGTATAAATTTTGATGCCAAGATCCGTCGTAACTCAACCGATCCGGCCGATCTGTTCTATGCGCACATTGGTGGTATGGACATTTTTGCACGCGCTTTGGTTACTGCCGATAACATTTTGCAAAAATCAGATTATAAAAAGATCCGGAAAGAAAGATATGCTTCATTTGATACCGGTTCTGGTAACGATTTTGAAACAGGAAAGTTATCTTTAGAGGATTTGCGTAACTATGCCATCGCTAATGGTGAGCCTAAAACCATAAGCGGCAAACAAGAATATTTAGAAAATTTGATAAATCGCTATATATAGTTTATAATTGTCAATCTAACATATTAAACCAACTTAACCAAAACAATGAACCTGAAAACCCTCTCGTATGGCGATTATGCTGTATTTTTGATCTACTTTGTAATAGTCGCCAGTTATGGCTGGTGGGTATATAAGCGTAAACATAACGCCGATGCCACTTCAAAAGATTACTTTTTGGCCGAAGGGTCGCTAACCTGGTGGGCTATCGGTGCATCACTGATCGCTTCCAATATATCTGCCGAGCAGTTTATTGGAACCAGCGGATCGGCATTCAAGATGGGGTTGGCCATATCAACATACGAGTGGATGGCCGCAATTACACTGGTCATTGTAGCGGTATTCTTTATTCCGGTATATCTTAAAAATAAGATATTCACCATGCCACAGTTCCTGCACCAGCGGTATAATGGCACGGTAGCAATGGTGATGGCTATATTCTGGCTGTTACTTTACATCGTAGTTAACCTGATGTCGATACTATACCTGGGCGCCCTGGCTATCAGTGGGATATCTGGTCTGGATATTCATTTATGTATCTGGTTGCTGGCCATATTCTCTGTTATCATCACTCTTGGTGGGATGAAGGTTATTGGCTACACCGACGTTATTCAGGTAGCAGTGCTTATTTTAGGAGGTTTAATGGCTACTTACCTTGCATTAACGCTATTAAGTGAAAAAGAAGGTACAACAGGATTATTAAACGGATTTAAAATACTCCATTCTGAGGCTACCGATCATTTCCACATGATCTTCAAGAAGGATAACCCGAATTATATGGACTTACCGGGTTTATCGGTGCTAATTGGTGGTATGTGGATCACTAACCTGAACTATTGGGGTTGTAATCAATACATCACACAACGGGCCTTGGGCGCGAATTTGAAAACCGCCCGTGGTGGTATCCTTTTCGCGGCATTCCTCAAATTACTGATGCCAGTGATTGTGGTATTGCCGGGTATCGCAGCCTACTTGTTATACCAAAAAGGTATGTTCCACCAGGAAATGATGAGCTCATCAGGGGTATTAGATCCTAATAAAGCTTATCCATCCTTATTAAACTTATTGCCATCGGGCTTAAAAGGGCTTTCATTTGCTGCTTTAACAGCTGCTATTGTAGCTTCATTAGCCGGTAAAGCAAATAGTATAGCCACCATATTTACGCTGGATATCTACAAAAAGGCCATTAATCCGGCGGCAGATGACAAAAAGCTGGTTAATTTAGGTAAATGGTCTGTTGTGGTAGCTATGGTATTAGGTATCCTGTTATCAGAACTGATTGGTAAAGCGCTGATGGGCGAAGGTAAACAAGGCTTCCAGTACATTCAGGAATATACTGGCTTTGTATCACCGGGTATTTTTGCCATGTTCATCCTGGGTTTCTTCTGGAAAAAAGCGACTTCGAACGCAGCTATGTTCGCAACCGTAGGTGGGTTTATCATGTCATGTTTCTTTAAACTATTGCCACGTTTTGCCGATCTGAGCTTCCTGTCGCCTTATGGCTTCTCGAAACTGGCGTTACAGGACGATAAGGTTACCCAGCTTTATGAGATACCATTCCTTGACCGCATGGGCTTTGTATTCATCATTTGTATTGTTGGTATGTATATCATCTCTAAAATTGATGGTGCCCGTGGTATTAAAACCAATGGCCTGGAAATTGACGCATCTATGTTTAAAACATCCCGTGCCTTTACAGCTGGTGCATTGATAGTTACCGGTATTGTAGTGGCCCTTTACTCTATCTTCTGGTAGGAGTAATTTTCAACATAAAACAAAGGGCGGCGGATCTGAGGATTTGCCGCCCTTTTTGCTTAAATAGTTTCATCAATGGCTAAAACGATATATAATTTATTAAAACGTTAAAGGTATCTTGCTCAATAAACCCCGCATCCGAAAACGTTTGCGTGGATTTGTTGTGTTATCCCTTCCAACTTGTACAAAATGATGTGTAATTTGCCGGTCACAACAAACCTTTTATATACGATACCATCAATCCATGGTTACTAATTTAGAACAAACATTTCGCTGGTTTGGGCCTACCGATCCGGTTACATTAACAGCTATCAGGCAAACTGGTGCCACAGGCATTGTTACATCACTTTATCACATCCCAAGCGGAGAGGTGTGGAGCTTAGAAGAGATCAACCAACGCAAAAAGATCATTGAAGATGCCGGGCTTACCTGGTCGGTAGTGGAGAGTGTAAATATTCACGAGAGTATAAAAACAGCCTCGGCCGACAGGGATAAATATATTGCGAACTATGTCAATACGCTAAAAAATCTGTCTGTAGCTGGTATAAACACGGTATGTTATAATTTTATGCCTGTGCTCGATTGGACCCGTACCGATCTGGATTTCCTACTACCCAACAAGGGAACCGCACTAAGATATGATGCCAAAGCATTGGCTGCTTTTGATCTGTACATCCTGGAACGCGAAAGTGCCGAAAATGATTTTACCCCCGAACAGCAGCAAGCCGCAAGAAAATATTTAGACAGCATCAGTGCCGAAGAAAAAGCACAATTGATAGATAACCTGATGGCCGGTTTACCAGGTACCAACAAAGTATTGAGCATTCCAGAGTTTAAGGAGCATTTAAAACGCTACGCCAACACCGATGCCGTGGCTTTGAAAAACAATTTAGGTTATTTTCTGAAAGGTATCATTCCTGGTGCCGAAGCTGCCGGGGTAAAAATGTGTATCCACCCAGACGATCCGCCATTCCCGATATTGGGCTTGCCACGCGTGGTATCCACAGAGCAGGACCTGGCCGATGTGGTTAATTTTAGTCCATCGCCAAGTAATGGATTAACTTTTTGTACAGGCTCATTAGGAGCAAGGCCAGATAATGATCTGCCCGGTATAGTAGAAAGGCTAGGGGAGCATATCCACTTTTTGCATTTACGCAATGTACAACGTGAGGATGACGGCAGCTTTTACGAGGCCGAGCATTTGAACGGCAGTACAGATATGTACGCCGTGATGAAGAACATTGTTTTAGAACAGCAAAAACGCCAGCAAAATGGTCGTACAGATGTGGCCATACCCATGCGTCCGGATCACGGTCATAAATTGCTGGATGATTTTAACTATAAAACCTATCACGGGTATTCGGCTATTGGCAGGCTAAAAGGTCTCGCCGAACTGAGAGGGTTAGAAATGGGCGTTAAACGCTCGATAGCCCCCTAACCTTTATTTGATTTCGGAATTCGGATTCTCGATTTCGGATTTATTTAGAGTTTAGAATTTAGAGTTTAGAATTTAGAGTTTCGGATTTAGTGTTTAGAATTTAATAATGAAGAGTTTTTTAGATCAGGATTTTTTATTGAGTACCAAAACGGCGCAGCGACTGTACCATGAATATGCCAGCCAACTGCCTATTATTGATTATCACTGCCATTTACCGCCCGATCAGATAGCCCAGGATATCAATTTTAATAACCTGACGCATGCCTGGCTCTATGGTGATCATTATAAATGGCGCGCTATGCGTGCCAATGGCGTTAATGAAGCTTATATAACCGGTAATAAAACCGACCAGGAAAAGTTTGAGAAATGGGCCGAAACGGTACCGTACACCCTGCGTAACCCTTTGTATCACTGGACACACTTGGAATTACAGCGTTATTTTGGTATTCATGAACTGCTTTCGCCGGCGACTGCTCAGCAGATATATGACGAGTGTAATGCTAAATTGAAAACACCTGAGTTCAGTATCCGCAATATCCTGAAAGGCAAAAGCGTGGAGGTGGTTTGTACTACTGATGATCCATTGGATAATCTGGCTTTCCATCAACAAATTAAACAAGATGGCTTTCAGGTGAAAGTATTACCAGCTTTCAGACCGGATAAAGCTATGAATGCTGATGATCTGCAAGCCCTTAATCAGTATATCGATCAACTGCAAACCATCAGTAATGTTGATATTTCTGGCTACGGTGATTACTTAAAAGCATTAAAGAGCCGTCATGATTATTTCGCGGCAAATGGGTGCCAACTATCAGATCATGGTTTGTCACATATTTATGCTGATGATTATACGGAAGCGGAGATAATCACGATCTTTTTAAAGATCAGAAACAAAAAAGTATTGTTGCCGTTGGAAATATCCAAGTTCAAATCAGCCATGCTGTTTCAGTTTGCTCTTTGGGATCACGAAAAAGGCTGGGTGCAGCAATATCACCTGGGAGCTTTGCGTAACAACAATACACGCGGACTAACCAATTCAGGCACGGATACTGGCTGGGATTCCATCGGTGACTTTAAACAGGGCGAAGCTTTATCCAAATTTTTAAACAGGCTTGATGCTGATAACAGGCTGGCCAAAACGATATTGTATAACTTAAATCCGGCCGATAATGAACTATTTGCTGCTATGACGGGCAACTTTAACGATGGTTCTGTTGCTGGTAAGGTACAGTTTGGCTCGGCGTGGTGGTTTCTGGACCAAAAAGACGGGATGACCAAACAGCTGAACGCCCTGTCGAACATTGGACTGGTGAGCCGCATGGTAGGTATGCTTACCGACTCGCGCAGCTTTTTATCCTTCCCAAGGCATGAATATTTCCGCCGACTGGTTTGTAACCTGTTTGCTGATGATATCGAGAACGGTGAACTACCAAATGATATAGCATGGACAGGCAAGATTGTGCAGGATATCTGCTACAACAACGCTAAAAATTACTTTAATTTCGATAAACAGTAAAATGAGTAATCCTTTTGAAAACGGATCATCTAAAGGCAGTATACTTTCGTTTGGCGAACTACTGCTCCGGATATGTCCCGATGCCGGTGGTGAGTGGTTGCATGAAAACCAATTACCATTTTTTGTAGGGGGCGCCGAGCTGAATGTAGCCACAGCTTTAGCCTTGTGGGGACTTCCGTCAGCTTATTTTACAGCTTTACCAGATAACGCGCTATCCACACAGATACTTGATTACCTGCAGGATAAAAACGTTGATACAGCGCCGGTTTATATGGGCGGCGATAGGATAGGCTTGTATTATTTAACCCGGGGAAAGGATATCAAGAATAATGCATTGATATATGACCGTGCCAATTCTGCTTTTGCTGGTCTAAAACCAAGGCAGGTAGATTGGGACAAAGTGCTGAACGGTGTAAGCTGGTTTCACTTTAGCGCTATTTGCCCGGCTATCAGTCAGGATGTGGCCGACGTTTGTGTCGAGGTGTTGGAAGCGGCATCTGCCCGGAATATCACCATATCGGTGGATCTTAACTACCGGGCACGCCTTTGGCAATATGGTAAACAACCTATTGACGTAATGCCCCAACTGGTAAAATACGCCGACCTGATCATGGGCAACATATGGGCTGCCGAACGGATGCTTGACATTCCGGTTGAACCCAATGTAACCGAATCGGGCCAAAAGAGCATTTACCTGAAGGAAGCTCAAAAATCATCAGAAGCTATTATCGCGCAATTTCCAAAATGTAAGGCCGTAGCCAATACCTTCCGTTTTGACGCTGGTGAGGGGATTAACTACTACACTGCTTTGTACGATGGTGACAAGCTGCACAGTTCAAAACAATACGATACCGATAAGGTGGTAGATAAAGTAGGCAGCGGCGATTGTTTCATGGCCGGCCTTATCTATGGGTTTTACAGCAAGCTAAGTCCTTTGGAAACGTTGGAGTTTGCAACCTCAGCCGCTTATCAGAAATTATTTATCGAGGGTGATGCAACCAATAAAACGGTTCAACAAATAACAAACGCTATCAAATTATGAGTAAAAAAGATACAGTACTGAATGCTATACTAAGCCAGGGATCATTACCGCTTTTCTTTTATGAAGATGCACAGGTGAGCCTGGAGGTAACCCGAACCCTGTACAAAGCGGGTATCCGTGTATTTGAATATACCAATCGCGGCGCCGCGGCGCTGGCCAATTTTATCATATTAAAAAAGGCGCAGCAGGAAGAAATGCCCGACTTACAATTGGGTATAGGCACCATAAAAACAGCCGTGGAAGCAACCGCTTTTATAGCCGCTGGGGCTGATTTTATAGTAGCACCTGTGATAAACCCCGAGGTAGGGGCTATAGCCAAGCAGCATGATCTGTTATGGATACCCGGTTGTATGACGCCAACCGAAATTAATACCGCTCAACAGCATGGCGCGGCCTTGATAAAATTATTCCCGGCTAACATATTGGGGCCCGAATTTATGTCGTCCATAAAAGATCTGTTTGCGGGTCAGTTATTCATGCCAACAGGTGGGGTTGACTTGAATATCGACAGCATCAGCACCTGGTTCAGAGCCGGGGTTTGCGCAGTGGGTATGGGAAGTAAGCTCATCAGCAAAAAAGTATTGGATAATCGCTCATATGAGCAGTTATATACAGACACCATTAAATTAATGGAGCTGGTACAAGCCAGTAAATAAATAAAGTAGTATCAAGTAGTTAGTATCAAGTATCAAGACACATTGCGGCCTGGCTGTTTGTTGTAAATAAAAATAACAAAGTCCTGATACCCAATACCGATTACTTAATACTAAAAAACAAGGTCTTGATACTTGATACTAACTACTTGATACTAAATATTACAACCAATTAAAACCAATCATAATGAAAGAAACTAAAGTTGGCAACTACAGATGGGTAGTGGTTACCCTTCTATTTTTTGCAACTACTATAAACTATCTTGACCGGCAGGTTATTGGTTTATTGAAACCTGTGTTAGAAATTCAGTTTAAATGGACAGAAACCGACTATGGATATATTGTAATGGCTTTTTCGGCTGCTTATGCTATAGGATTACTCTTGTTTGGAAGTTTTATTGATAAGATAGGTACCAAGTTAGGTTATACCATATCATTAATAGTATGGAGCGTAGCGGCCATGCTTCATGCCATTGTTAAAAGCACATTTGGCTTTGGTGTGGTGCGTGCAGCTTTAGGTATAGGCGAATCGGGCAATTTTCCGGCTGCCATAAAGGTAGTAGCGGAGTGGTTTCCAAAAAAGGAACGTGCTTTGGCCACAGGTATATTTAACTCCGGTGCTAATATTGGTGCCGTAGTTGCCCCGGTAATGGTTCCATGGATATTGGGTATTTACGGATGGCAAATGGCCTTTATCATTACAGGAGCTATCGGTTTTATATGGCTTGTGTTCTGGTGGATATTTTATGAGATACCCTCAAAACATAAAAAAGTAAGTCCTGAGGAGTTTGCTTATATTCATAGTGATATTGAACCTTCTGCTGTTAAAGAAGAAGAAAGTAAAATAAAATGGGTACAGCTTTTTGGTATCAGGCAAACCTGGACCTTTGTAATAGGTAAGTTTTTAACAGACCCCATCTGGTGGTTCTTCCTGTTCTGGTTGCCATCTTATTTTTCAAGTACTTTTAACCTCGATCTGAAAAAACCAAGTCTGCCGTTGATATTGGTTTACACTGCAACCTCTATAGGTAGTATCGGTGGCGGGTATTTATCATCATACTTTATTAAAAAGGGCTGGCCGGTATTCAAGGCCCGTAAAACAGCGATGTTCATATTCGCCTTATGTGTATTGCCTATTATATCGGCTATGTATGCTACTAATATTTGGCAGGCTGTCGCCTTGATCAGCCTGGCTGCTGCTGCTCATCAGGCCTGGAGCGCTAATATCTTTACAACCGCGTCTGATATGTTCCCTAAACGTGCGCTTAGTTCGGTTGTAGGCATAGGCGGAATGGCCGGTTCTGTTGGCGGTATATTGTTCCCCTTTTTGGTGGGGCATATCCTGGAGTTTTATAAAGAATCCGGGCACCTTACTACTGGCTACAATATTATTTTCTTTATATGCGGCTGTGCTTATCTGCTGGCATGGTTCATCATGCACCTGCTTTCACCCAAAATGAAACCTGTCGATTTATAGAATAAGACCATCTATCAAGAAAAAGCCCCGGTGTATAATTAATACCGGGGCTTTTTTAATGCGTTTTTAATTAAAGTTTACTTTCAACCTGCTCGGCCAGTTCATCTATCCAGCTCGATAAATAGGGTTCTGTTCCCGTTAATCTGATCCACTCGCCATCGGAGTCTTTAGCTATAATGAGATGTAGCGTCCCATCAGTTGATTTAAACTCGTAGGCGTTACTGAAATTAGGATATGTAATTCCCTGCGCAATACCGTCAATCGAACTGTCGGTACCGGAGAGTGTTGCTTCAAATTGTTCCATAGTGTGTATTTTATTAACTAACACTGTTTTGTGCGTTTGTGTTTGTTTGTGCCTTGATAAACCTTTATTCCATGACATGGAATACTCGGTGCCAAGCTATGTAGTGTAAATCCATTATATTTCAACCCATTCGGGATCCCTTTCAGGCGATCATAAAGTGGGTTTACACATAAAACCACTTTATGATGATAAAATAAATTTAATTATTTGATTATCAAGTAATTGAATAAATGTCAACCATGAAAAGTGTAAACCATGTAAACCCACTTTTTAATAAAATGGCCGCCTGTTTAGGGGGTTTACTGATCGTGTTTACTACCTTTATCCTGTGGAAAATTTACAACCCGACCCGAAAATATTAATTGATATTGTACAAACACGGATGCCTTATGGAAAGTATAAAGGAACCATTATAGCCGACCTGCCTTCAAATTATTTGGAATGGATGGCCGGTAAGGGCTTTACCAAGGACAAGATGGGCATGCTGTTATCAACCACCTTCGAGATTAAAACCAATGGATTGAGCGATATTCTGTTAATGGTGAAAAAGTCACTCAGGCAAGCTGGTGGATACAGATAACCGGATTTATGGCTTATTAATGACCATCCGGTTGAAAGGTTCCGGACGTATATACGACTAAAGAGATAAAATCATTGTTGTATGAAAAAGTTGATCTTATATATCGCCGGAGTTTTTCTATTTGTTGGCTGCGCCGATGGACAGTCGTCTAATAAATTTGCTGCACTACCCAAGCCTAAAGCAGGTGAGTCGGTAGCCACTTTTGGCGGAGGATGTTTTTGGAGCATGAGCGAAGCTATGTCAGAGTTAAAAGGGGTTAATAAGGTTATATCCGGTTATGCCGGTGGGAATACTAAAAATCCTACTTACGAGGAAGTAAGCTCGCAAAGTACTAATCATGCCGAAACTGTGGATGTATTTTATGATCCTAAAGTGATTAGTTATAATCAATTGGCCGAAGCTTTCTTTTTTGCCCACGATCCAACCACACTAAATCGTCAAGGGCCTGATGAAGGTACCGATTATCGTTCCATCGCTTTTTACCATACGCCGGAAGAAAAGGGTATTTTGCTGGCCACTATCAAAAAGGTAAATGAGTCAAAACATTATAACAACCCGATAGTAACTCAGGTTGTACCATATGCTACTTTTTATCCCGCAGAAGCTTACCATCAGGGTTATTACAGAAGCCATCCCAACCAACCATATATAGTATCGGTATCGGAACCTAAAGTAATGAAATTCAGAAAAGCCATGGCTGCAGAATTGAAGCCTGAGTTTAAATAACCCTTTTATTTTGTCATTCTGAACGTAGTGAAGAATCTATTCTGCAATGTGCATGTCCAATAATAGATCCTTCACCAAGTTCAGGATGACAACTTACAACTTATTAAACCATCCCTTTTTCCAGAATACAAATACCTGTATAATAGCTATCGCGAACATGAGTACAATGGCGTAAACGTAGCCGTGCCGCCAATAAAGTTCGGGCATGTTATCGGGTATTACATGCCCCTTTTCATCCTGGCGGGCAAAATTCATCCCGTAAATACCGGCGATAAAAGTGAGTGGGATAAATATTACCGAGATAATGGTCAGCACCTTCATGATCTCGTTCATCCGGTTACTTACCATAGATAGGTATAGGTCGATAATGCTGGAGGTTACCTCTTTATAATTCTCAATCAGGTCCATCGCCTGTATACAATGGTCATAAGCATCGCGCAGGAACAATTTTACTTCTGAAGCGATTAAAGGGCTTTCCGAGCGGATCATATCGTTGATCTTGTCGCGCTCGGGCCAGCTTGCCCTGCGTATAATGATCAGGGTGCGCTTAATCTGCTGCGAGTTAAACATGATGCTTTTATCGGCACTGGCATAAACCTTATCCTCAATGGCGTCCAGTTTGTCGCCAATTACGGCAAGCAACATAAAATAATTATCAATAATGGTGTCAATAAGCGCATAGCACATGTAGCTGGGCCCAGCGGTGCGTATAGCACCTTTGCCAGCCTTAAGACGTGCCTTAACTGCTTCAAAATATTCTTCGTAGTCTTCTTCAAAACTAATGATCAGGTTATCTTTCAGAATGGCCGAAAACTGGTTGTTCACCAGCTCATCCTCGTTATTAAACCTAACCATGCGGCTGGTACAAAAGGCATAATCGGTATATTCATCAAATTTAGGGCGCTGGTGGGTATTGGCAATATCTTCCAGGACCAGCGGGTTAATATTCAGATATGTGCCTATCTCTTCAATCAATGTCGCATCGCCCAGACCATTAACCTTTATCCAATGGGTATGGTTATCACACTTTTTAAACTGATTTAAAATTACTTTGATATCATTCCCCTCCGAGGTTACCAATTCATCCTGGTTATAGGAAAACATGGCGATGTGCGGTTTTAGCGCGCCGTCGGGGATCACAATTGTTCCTGGGCGGTCGCCAACATTGCCCTGGTGCCTGCGTACTTTGTAGCGTACACGTTTTATCCTGTTGTCCATTTACAAATAATTAATGCTTTGAGGCCCCTGGTTAAATAACAGATCAACAATGCTCAAATTTTTCAGAAAGCCCTTACGATCTTCAAAAACCTGAAAATAAGGTTTTTGTTCCAGTTCTGTTTCTCTTTTTGGATGGATAGCAGCTCTCAGATCATCAATAGGCAAAGGATATTCAGAATGATATTCGTCGGTGTATTTGATGTCTGCTTTTATTTTAGTGAGTTTCAATAACAATTGCAAAAGTTCCTCACTATAATCAAAAAGAAAGGGTACCTGCTTTTGCTTTTCATAAAACGCGGCAAAGTCATCCTCATAATATTCAAAATAGGCAGACCGGCGGTAACAAGCACACAGGCCTTGCCAATGCAGGCGCTGCCATTCAAAATCGTAGCTGATCTTTACGTCTTTGATACGGGTATGATTTTTTGAACCTTTTATAACCGGAACGGTCAAGGTCAGCATACCATCTGGCGAGTAGATATTGGCCCGGTTACGATAAGTTTGTTTCGGGAAATGTTCTTCTCTTTCTATCAGAATATCAGGTTTATAAGTGTTTAACTTTACAAAATATTCAACTGGCGGAAGATAAAACATGGGGAACACAGCACCTTTTTCAATCATATATTTTATGTTTGTGTTCAAAATTGGTTAAAATAATGATAAAAAAAGGGTTTTTGAGGTTAGGTATATTTTTTTTATACCTCATGTCGCTGCTTCCCTTTTGGTTTTTGTACATCATATCTGATGTGTTGTTTGTTATTATCTATTACTTCGTGCGTTACCGCAGGGATGTAGTACAGCAAAACCTAGCCAATTCCTTTCCCGAAAAAACGGAAAAAGAACGCCACGATATCGAATTTAAATATTACCGCTACCTGGCCGACCTAATCGTAGAAACTATAAAAATGATCACGGTATCAGAAAAACAGATACGGAAAAGGGTAGTAGCTACCAACTCTGAGCTGGTACATGAATATTTTGCTAAAGGTAAAAGCATTATAGCGGTGGCAGGGCATTATTGCAACTGGGAGATGGCTGCGCTCAACTTTAATTTTGTAACTGATAAGAGGTTCATGATTGTGTATAAACCATTGTCAAACTTTACGTTCGATGAGTTTTTTATACAGGTACGTTCACGGTTTGGAGGGCAGCCAGTGGCTATGAAACAAACCATGCGTAAAATGGCCGAATACCGGAATGAACTAACCGTAAGTGTACTGGTTGGTGATCAAACCCCGGTAATGCACGAAGTAACTTACTTTACTAATTTTTTAAATCAACCTACTGCCGTATTTTTGGGCATCGAAAAAATATCAAAGGCAATTGATGCCGCTGTGGTATTTTACGATATGAAACGCGTAAAAAGAGGTTATTATACTTATACATTGGTTCCGTTAACTGAAAACCCGAAACAAACTGCTGAGCACGAAATAACTGATGCACATGTACGGTACCTGGAAGGCATGATCAGGCGGGAACCGCAATATTGGCTATGGTCGCACCGAAGGTGGAAGTTTAAGCCGGAGGACAAACATAAATGATCAACGCACCCAAAGTTGCTGTAGTTATATTAAACTGGAACGGCCTTAAATATCTTAAACAATTTTTACCATCGGTATTAGCTTCTTCCTGGCCGGGGTTGGAGATTGTGATAGGGGATAATGCTTCTACCGATGATTCCATTTCTTTTATAAAGGAAAACTACCCGGCTATCAGGATCATTCAAAACGATAAAAATTACGGTTTTACCGGCGGATATAACCGTATACTGAGCCAGGTTGATGCGGATTACTACATCCTGTTGAACTCAGATGTAGAGGTAACACCGGGTTGGATAGAACCTGTGATCGGTTTAATGGAAAGCGATGATCTGATTGCTGCTGCCGCGCCTAAATTATTATCATTCGCTCAAAAAGATCAGTTTGAACATGCCGGGGCTGCAGGTGGCTTTATAGACAGTTTTGGTTACCCGTTTTGCCGTGGCCGCATGTTTTACGAGCTGGAGCACGATCTGGGACAGTATGAACAATCGGGTGAGGTATTTTGGGCATCGGGAGCATCCTTATTCATCAAAAAGAAATATTGGGACGAGGCTGGCGGCTTTGATGAACACTTTTTTGCCCACATGGAAGAAATTGATCTGTGCTGGCGATTAAAAAATATGGGCTATAAGGTAATGTACTGCGCACAATCAACCATATATCACGTTGGTGGCGGTACACTTAATGCCGAAAACCCATTTAAAACCTATCTTAATTTTAGGAATAACCTGTTGCTGTTGAAAAAGAATCTGCCTTTTTGGCGAGCCATGTTTGTAATTAGCGTGCGCTTTTGTATGGACTTGTTGGCTATATTCCGCTTCCTGGCTGAAGGCAAACGCAAAGATGCCTGGGCCGTAAGCCGTGCCCATCAGAACTTTGTTTTGGGCCTTTTCGGGATACATGTTTCCGGGTACGGTGTTAAAGACCTCGGTAACGGCGAGAACAAGCTGTCGCCCAGGACCCATAAATCAAAACGTATTGTTCATAATTTAAAGGGTATGTACAAAAGCAGTATTGTATGGGCGTTTTTTGTTAAAAAGAAAACCAGGTTTACAGACCTTGATCAGGCCGATTTGATTTAATAACATCCGTCTTTGTTTCTTTTGCCGGCTTCTTTTGCTCTTTAACAAGATTAATAACATTACTATCCTGCGGTAATAATAAATGCACATCCTGTTGAGGGAATGGTATTTCGATGCCTTCTTTATTAAATGTATCGTAAATATCAGTTAATATCTGGCTTTTAAGTCCCACCCAGGTGTTGATGTCCGCAGCCCAGAAAAGTACTCTGAAATCAACCGAACTTTCACTCAGGTTATGCAGAAATACCGATGGTTCAGGTATTTGCATAATGTCATCATGTGCATTCAGCACGCCTTTTAATAGGCCTTTTACTTTTTCAATATTTGTTCCATAGGCTACGCCAACAATAAGCTCTACGCGGCGGTTGTTGTTACTCAACGTCCAGTTAATTACATGGTGTGAAATGAGATCGCCGTTGGGGATAATCACCTCGGCTCCATCGGCCGTCGCAATTTTACTTGCCCGTATACCTATGTCCAATATGGTTCCCGACCGGCTGTCTACCTCAATAATATCACCCACTTGTATCGGTTTTTCAAAGGCTAATATCAATCCGGAAACCAGGTTGTTCACAATATTTTGCAAACCAAAACCAATACCGATACCAAAGGCACTGATGATGATGGTTATTTTATCAATAGGTACACCCGATGCTGCAACTGCCAGGAAAAATCCAACGGCAATTACCCCTATGCGGATCAATAAGGTGGAAGTACGATTTTTCTTTTTCAGCACATCCATATCGTGTTTGTGCTTGGCAGATACATCATACAGGTAACTGACAATCTTGGAGGTAATGGACGATAACCAGATCACCGCGATAAAGATGATAACACTCTGAAAGGTGAACACCGTATTGGTGCCACCAATGCTGCGGTTGGTGGTTAAAAATGCTTCAATATGGTCAAATACGGAATCCTCAACACTCAGGTTTTGAGTAAGCATCACCACCCATAACAGGCTCACTAAAACAGTAAGCACACTCCTGAACTTGTTTTTGAGTAATTGAAAGTCAATGTATGAGCTAAAATTAGTACTGTTCTTACTGGCTTCAAGCTGTAAAAATAAAGCCTCCATAAATATTTGTACAATATAGTACATGGCCATTGCCAGCCATAGGTTATGCACGGCTGTTACACCAATTATTTTGGCCAGGCTAAAACGACCAAAAACATTACAGATAAACGAAGCAAATTGTAGCGCAATAAAAATTTTTAGTACGATACCGGTATGCGGTAAAAAATCTTCGGGTGTTTTGCGTACGGCTGGTAACAGCCTTATACTGATAAAGGCTGAAGCTAGTCCAAGTATCAGCACCGCGATCCTATCAGCATTGGTTACTTGTATAAATAAATTGCTGATACAATAAATATTGGTGATGATAAACAGCTGCAGCAAATAATTGAATAATGGTTTTGGACAGGTTTTTTTGGATATGTATAGTATAGCTGCTATCAGGATAACAAAAAAAGTTTCTAGTACTACCACGGGCGGGTGATCATAAAAATTAGGAACCAGGGTAAAAGCAACGATAACTGAGGAGGTTATCGGGTAGCTGGTTACATAATTGGCCTGGTTAAAAACGCCTTCAGGCGCGTCATTGGTTTTAAGTATTTTTTTTCGACTGGAATAGACCCAGGCTAAAAAGCCCAATAAAACTAATAAGCCGGCAAGATGCGTCAAGATATCGCGGCCGATAAAAAAGCTGAAAAGCTTGGAGTTCATGATGGCAGTTTTTGAAAGTGCCTCGCTAAAGTCACTGCCTTCGCTGGCTTTCATGCTCCAGATATCGCTATATTCGGCTGATAATGCCTTCTCGCCAAAGTCTCTTATTTTCTGATCTATCTGGTCTTTAAGGTCAAGTACGGATATGTATACCGACGAGGTGCGGTTTTGCAGTAACCCGATTTTTACCATCAGCTTTTTGTTAACTGTATCCAACCGATGGTATTTACTGTCGATAGCTATTTTTTGGATCAGAAAAGTTGTAGCCAGCGAACTATCCGATGGTAAAATCTTCAAAGTGCTATCCTTTGATATAGCGTTCAGGTCGGTTTGATTTTGGATCATTTTGGAGTTGATATCAGCAAGCTGATCCTGCCATCCATCCAACTGATCGCCCAGGCGGGTTAAAACATCCCGTATGGTAAATAAATAACGTAATGTGCTCGATTTATCATCATCGATCAATGATTTGATGATGCCTACACTTTTTTCATACCGGGGTAATTGCGCGCTGATATCAACGGTGTCGATCTTTTTAGAAAGATTGGCCTTGATTTGGTTAAAAGCGGAGGTATAGTATTCAACCTTTTGCAACAAGTTGTTGGTTGATGTATCAGATCTTTTAAGTGAACGCAACAGAGAGTCGCGCGACAGGATAGATGCACGGAGTGAATCTCTTTTAGAGCGGGTCTTTTTCTTTTTGGTTTGAGCCAGCGCATCCACACCAGAAAAAAGTGTGATGAACAACAAGAGATAAGTGGTAACTTTTATTATTTTATGCATCGGGATAAATACGCTAAACGCCATGGTTAAACACTTTATTTTAAAAAGCGTTTTATCATTATGATAATAAATATACGCAAATTACCCGTTTGTCAGATTTTCAATGGCCAGTCGGTAGGAGTCCATCCCAAAACCAGCTATTACGCCTTTGCAGCTAGCTGCCAGCATTGACCGATGCCTGAATTCCTCGCGTTTGTGAACATTGGAAATATGTACTTCTATAACCGGTGTGTTAATGGCTGCAATAGCATCAGCAATAGCTATAGATGTGTGGGTGTATGCGCCGGCATTCAGTACAATTCCATCGTACGAAAAACCAATTTCGTGTAGTTTGTTTATAATTTCGCCCTCAACATTACTTTGGTAATAATTAATAGTGATGTTTGCATAGCGCTTGCGTAGGCTGTCAAGATAAGTTTCAAAGCTGGCATCGCCATAAATTGACTTTTCGCGTACACCAAGCAGGTTTAAATTAGGGCCGTTTATAATTTGTATATTCATTAGCTCAAACTTAACCATAAATCATTAAAACTAAAATCAATTGGAGTGGCGTTCGGCAATAAAAGGTTTTCAGGCCTATTTGAAGTTAGAAAAATCGTTGGCCGATAACTCTATCGAGTCATACAGCCGCGATATAGAAAAGTTATCCCAGTTTGCCGATGCCCAGCAAACCCAATTGAAGCCGGAAACCATTACTTTAAGCGATTTACGATTATTTATTGCCTGGGTAAATGAACTGGGCATGATCCCATCATCGCAGGCCAGGATACTGTCAGGCATCAAGGCTTTTTACAAATACCTACTGATGGAGGACATCATCAAAACAGATCCATCAGAATTACTGGAGTCGCCCCGGATACAACGTAAACTACCCGATACCCTGAGCTACCAGGATATCAACAGGCTCATAGCAGCTATTGACCTGTCCAAACCCGAAGGCGCCCGTAATAAAGCTATATTAGAAACACTGTATGGCAGCGGTCTGCGCGTGTCGGAGCTGACTGAGCTTAAACTCTCAAACCTGTACCTGGATATTGAATTTATAAAAGTGACCGGTAAAGGGAGTAAAGAACGTTTAGTACCCATAGGTGCCGAAGCCATAAAAGCGCTTAAAATGTGGATTGAACACGTGAGGGTTCATGTCGCTATTAAAAAAGGCGAAGAAGATATCGTTTTCCTGAACCGACGGGGAACGCGCTTAAGTCGGGTTTATATTTTTCTGCTGATCAAAGAACTAGCCGGGCGCATTGGACTGAATAAAGCTATCAGTCCGCACACTTTCCGGCACTCTTTTGCCACGCACCTGGTAGAAGGAGGAGCCGATTTACGGGCCGTACAGGAAATGCTGGGGCATGAAAGCATAACAACTACCGAAATATATACGCATCTTGACCGTGAATACCTGAAAAGTACTATCAGTCAGTTTCATCCGCGTAGTTGATCAAGAAAAAAATACTGCCAGGTGGTATGGTAATTCCCCGATTGTGGCGGAATTTGCCCAGCTTGTTTTGTGAAATTTAATTAACACACATGATACTGAGTTTAAGTAAGTTTCGGCATTTGAGTTGTTATGGTTAATTAAAGATTAATAACATGTTAGATTATATAGATGAATTAAATGAGCTAAAAGAGTTGTTTGACGATTTGGGTAACTATTCGAAAATTAATGCATACATGCTTCAGGTACTTTTAGAGCGCTATGATGGCGTGGTTGAACAATTATATTGTATTAATGATCAGGTGTTCCGGTCTTCGGTAGCTACAATTATAGAAGCCGAAAATGAATTGAGTGTTTTGATGAACGACGAATTACCATCAGTAAAAAAGAAATTGATATTTGAGATAAATAAATTTAAACTCAAGATAGCAGTTAACAGTGATCTGAGCAGGTACGGGCATTATAAAATGATCCAGCAGATCAACTACAACTAAGTATCCCTAATTAACTGTTACTAAATAAACAACCAGCGTTATTTCTGGTTAACAAGCCGCTGCCACTTATATGGTCGCGGCTTTTATCATTCTGTCCCGACCGCTCATGTCCTGTTTTAAAACAATGTCGGTAAAACCCTTTTTTTGAAGCATTTCAACAGTCTGATTGCCGTAATTTTCGTTGATCTCAAAAAATAATAAGCCTTTGGTAGGCAGCTTGAGCAAAGCAAAATCGGCGATAGCGTTATAAAATAATAAGGGATCATTCTCTGGTACAAACAAAGCGCTGTGTGGCTCATGATCCGTTACGTTGGTATGCATCTGTTGCTTGTCATGAGGTGTAACATATGGCGGATTACTGACTATTAAATTATACATGTTGAATTTGGAGTCTTGAGCCCGCCAATCCAAAATATCACTATGAACAAAATGAACCTCAACCTGATTTAATACTGCGTTATCCTTTGCGGTTTGTAGTGCGGGCTCAGATATATCAACTGCCGAAACATTTGCATTAGGCAGGTTCTTTTTTAAGCTGATAGCGATGCAACCACTGCCTGTACCGATATCAAGTATGGCTCCCTCAAATTGGTCACTATTTTGGGCAAAGTGCCCGCCACAAACAGATAATATCCATTCCACCAATTCCTCGGTTTCGGGGCGGGGGATAAGCACCGAAGGGCTTACTTTAAAAGGTAAACCGTAAAATTCCGTTTCGCCTAAAATGTACTGTACCGGTTCGCCAGTTTGCAACCGGGTGAGTATAGTTTTTAGCACTTCGCTTTGTTCCGTACTTAATTCCCGCTCGGGGAATGCTTTAATAGATGCCTTTGATAGCTTGCTTATTTCGCTGATGACCAATAAAGTAAGAGCTTCCATCTCCGTACTGTCGTAAATATTGTTCAGCTGTTTGTAATCTTCAAAAACATCCTTTATTGTAATCATGCAACAAAGTAACATAAAAGCTACTTTTGCAGCATGCTTAAACATGAAAAATATATGCAGCGCTGCCTGGAACTTGCCCAACTGGGTGCTGGGCAGGTAAGTCCAAACCCAATGGTTGGGGCGGTTGTAGTTCATGATGATAAAATAATAGGCGAGGGCTATCACCAAAAATATGGCCAGGCCCATGCCGAAGTGAATGCCATTGCCCAGGTAACCTCGCGGTTTGATAATGCTGCCGAGTTGTTAAAACAATCTATCATATATGTTTCGCTAGAGCCATGCGCGCATTACGGCAAAACCCCGCCTTGTGCCGATCTGATCATCAAACACCAGATACCGGTAGTGGTGGTGGGCTGTCGAGATACCTTTGAACAGGTTGACGGCAAGGGTATCGCTAAATTAAAAGCAGCAGGCATCGAGGTAATAGCGGATGTGCTGGAAAAAGAATGCCAATGGCTTAACCGCCGTTTTTTTACACGGATACAAAAACACCGGCCATATATTATATTAAAATGGGCGCAGACCACCGATGGTTTTTTCGCCCCTGATGATAATAGCCAGCTTTGGATCACCGGTGAAGAATCGCGCAGACTGGTGCACAAATGGCGAAGTGAAGAGGATGCTATACTGATAGGTAAAAACACGGCAGCCATTGACAATCCAAAGCTTAATGTGCGCTACTGGGAGGGTAAATCGCCTAAGCGGGTAGTAATAGATAGACGGCTGGAGTTAAATAAAGATCTGAATGTATTTGACCAATCGGTCGAAACATTCCTATTTAATGAGGTTAAATTTGACGTGGACGGCAAAAATAAGTACATAGCCCTGGAAGATTTTGACCGTTATGTACCCCAGTATATTTTATATCAGTTATACCTGCAGGATATCCAGTCGGTTATTATTGAAGGTGGCGCCCGCACGTTGGAAAGTTTTATAGAAGCTGGTCTTTGGGACGAAGCCCGCATATTCACCGGGAAAACTGTTTTAAAAAAGGGTATAAAAGCCCCGCAAATAACAGGTATAATTGCAGAAGAATTATCATCGGGCAATGACCGCCTGCAGATAGTACATACTATTTAAGTGTCAAGTAGCTAGTATCAAGTACCACGACCAGAAAAGTACGGTCGTGAAAACTAGATGCTTAATTGATGAAAAATCTTGATACTTGATACTAACTACTTGATACCAATTATAATAATGCTCTACGTTTTTTTAAGTATTTGCTGCAGCGTTGTAGTTTCTGTGTTATTGAAACTGGCCAAGCGCTATCACATAGATGTATTTCAGGCCATCACCTGGAACTACTCTATGGCTATATTGCTTACCTGGATATTTTTTAAACCGCAGCTCATCATCAGTTTTGAGGATGCACCAATTTATAACTACATAGCGCTTGGTATCTTATTTCCCTCGCTGTTTGTTATCATGGCCTCGTCGATACGGCTTGCAGGTATTGTACGTACCGATGTAGCGCAGCGGCTATCGCTATTCATTCCCATTTTCGCAGCATTTTTTATATTCAATGAGGCTAAGGATACCGTGAAGATCATTGGTATAGTATTGGCCTTTATTGCCATTATATGCTCCATACCCTGGCAAAAGGCCTCACGTGATAAGGCTGCCAAAATCTCCTGGATCTATTTACTCATTGTTTTTTTAGGTTTTGGAATTATTGATGTGCTTTTGAAACAGATAACCAAGATTAATAAAGTGCCATTTACCTCGGCTATTTTTGTGATATTTATACTGGCCTTTGCCTTATCCATGATCGGACTTATTTACCAGGTAGCTACCAAAAAAACAAAATTTTCCTGGCCGCATATTCTTATTGGGTGGATACTGGGAGTAGCGAATTTTGGCAATATCCTGTTCTACTTAAAGGCTCATCAGGCTTTGGCCAATAGTCCTTCGGCCGTATTCTCATCCATGAACATTGGTGTAATTATAGCGGGAACTTTTATCGGGATATTCATATTTAAAGAAAAACTAAGCACGCTGAACAAAATTGGTATAGTGGTGGCTGTGCTGGCCATTGTGATCATTTATTTCCCGCAAACACTGGGGTTTCTTAATTTGTGAATTACTGAGTTAGTGATTTTTATCCTCTGACCCGTAAAAAAATAAAGATGGCATTAGCTTTTAGCTTTCCGCCTTCTGCTTTTAGTTTAAAAAATGCTTTTTGACGATACTTACAAAACGATTGAACAACCAACTGAAGGCATATTCCGCGATCGCGGAAGCAAATTCCTGGCTTATGCTTATCCTATCAATTCCGAGAACGATATCAAGGGCATTGTAGCCAATTTGAAAGCAGAACATCCGAAAGCCAATCATCATTGCTGGGCCATGCGTTTAAGTATCGACAGATCGGTGTTCAGGGTTAACGATGATGGTGAACCTTCGGGTACTGCCGGTCGGCCCATACTCAATACATTGCTATCACGCGATCTGACCAATATATTAGTGGTAGTTGTGCGCTACTTTGGCGGTACCTTGTTGGGTGTACCCGGTTTAATAAATGCTTACAAAGGCGCTACTGAAGAGGCATTGAACCAGGCAGCCATCATTCATAAAACCGTGAACGATATTTATACCATTACGTTTGATTATCTGCAAATGAATGATGTGATGCGCATCATCAAAGATGATAACCTGAATATACTCAGCCAGCAATTTGATAATGACTGCCGCATACAGGTTTCCATCCGCAAAACCCAGGTAGAGCAAACCTTATTTAAAATAAGTAAGGTAAATGGGGCTGTCGCGAAATATGATCACAGTTTGTGATGGGACTATGGGATTTTAGGATGATGAGAATATGGGATTTGAATATAGTACCATTAATTGCTTCCTATAATCTAAAAGTCCTATAGTCCAAACATCTCATGATCCCAAAGTCATTTTTAATACTCTTTTTGTGGCATAAATGATTATTTTAGTCGGAATATGCAATCTTTTGAAATCGATAAAACCGACCTGCTCCGCATTAAAGCCGCTCTGGAAAGTGATGATGTTGAGTTAGAGAAAGTTCTGCAGGGATACCACGCCTCTGAGATTGCTATACTGTTTGAGAAACTTCCGCAGGAGGCTAAAGAACGCATCATCAATATCCTGCCCACTGACATCGCATCGGAAGTGATTTCGGAAATGGATGAGGAGCACCACCCCGAAGAACTTTTGGTGAGCCTTGATCCGGAAAAACGTACCGAGATCGTTGAAGAGCTGGACTATGACGATGCTACTGACATTATCTCGCAGTTGGATGAAGAGCAGCAGCATGAGATCCTGAAAGATATTGACCAGGAGGATGCCAGCAGCATCCGCGCCTTGCTCAGTTATGCAGAGGATACAGCGGGTGGTTTGATGAACTCCGAGGTTATCCGGGTAAATATTAACCTGGATAAAAAGGACGCGCTCGACGAGATCATCCATCAATCGGAAGAGATGGAGGAACTATATACCATTTATGTAATTGATGATGCAGCTACATTGAAAGGTATATTATCTATAAAAACACTTATTAAAGCAAAGGCGGATGCGCGGATCAGCGACCTGGTACAAACAACCTTTGTATATGTAAAAGCCGATGTTGACCAGGAAGAGGTGGCCCGTTTAATATCGCAATATAATCTTACCAGTATCCCGGTAGTTGATGAACATATGAAACTGCTGGGCCGTGTTACGGTGGATGATATCATCGACGTAATGGAGGAAGAAAATACCGAAGATATTTTGAAAATATCGGGTGTATCTGAGGATGAAGAGTTGAGCGGTAACTGGAAAGATGCGGTAAAAAGCCGTTTACCCTGGTTGGTGATCAATCTGGGTACCGCGTTCCTGGCAGCATCCATCATCCGTGATTTTGATTCTACAGTGGCCAAGCTTTCCATTATTTCGGCCTATATGACCATTATTGCAGGGATGGGCGGCAACGCGGCAACACAAGCCCTGGCGGTAACGGTAAGGCGTATTTCATTAAACGATCTGAGCGATAAACAAGCCTACAATACGGTGCTGAAAGAGTTTTTGGTAGGCATGATCAATGGCGCGGCTAATGGTTTGATCGTTTTTGCAGTGGCTTTTTTTTACGATGCCAATCCCATGCTGGGCCTGGTATTGTTTTTAGCCATGACGGGCAACCTGATCATCGCCGGCTTAACAGGCGCGTCTATCCCGCTGATATTAAAGCGGGTAGGGATCGATCCGGCGGTGGCATCATCCATCATCATTACCACATTTACAGATTGCATAGGCTTTTTATTACCGCTTTGGCTGGCCACAAAGCTTTTGTTGCACCACTAAATTAATTATTGAATTAGTGATTATGGAAGTATCTGTTATTTAGATGGTTATTAGGTTTTTTAGACGGGATTAAAGACTATAGTTAAGATCTTGTTAATTCTTTAATTCTGTAAATTCTGATTCAAGACAATAAATCGCTAAATCACTAATTCACTAAATCACTAATTATTATAAATTTGAACCATCAAAATTTGAAACAGAATGACTGAGGTAAAATACAACTGGACTAAAGAAGAAATAGCTGAAATATACCATACCCCGCTGCTTGACCTTGTTTACAAGGCCGCAACTATACACCGCGAAAATAAGGACTATGCCGAAGTGCAGATCAGTTCGCTGATCTCGATAAAAACCGGTGGCTGCTCCGAAGATTGCGCGTATTGCCCACAGGCTGCACGTTACAATACCGGTGTTGATGTACACGCCATAATGCCTAAAGACGAAGTGATTGCCGCGGCCGAAAAAGCCAAAGCTGGCGGTGCTTCGCGCTTATGTATGGGCGCTGCCTGGCGAGAAGTTCGTGACAACCGCGACTTTGACAAGGTAATTGACATGGTAAAAGCCGTTAACTCCCTGGATATGGAAGTTTGCTGTACCCTGGGAATGCTTACCGAGAGCCAGGCGCAACGTTTGGCTGATGCGGGCCTGTACGCCTATAATCATAATTTGGATACATCTGAAGAAGATTACAAGCGTATTATTACCACCCGTACTTATGACGAACGTCTGCAAACGTTGGAGCATGTACGTAAAGCTAAAATTACTGTATGCAGTGGTGGTATCATCGGTCTTGGCGAAACAGTGGAAGATCGTATCTCTATGCTCAAAACATTATCAAACCTGCCTAAACACCCGGAATCAGTACCAATCAACGCACTGGTACCCGTTCAAGGTACGCCACTGGCCGATCAGCCGAGGGTATCTGTTTGGGATATGGTGCGCATGATAGCTACTACCCGTATCATTATGCCAAAAACGGTAGTACGCTTGTCGGCTGGCCGCACCGAGATGAGTGTGGTTGAGCAGGCTTTCTGCTTTATGGCCGGGGCCAACTCTATTTTCGCTGGTGAAAAATTATTGACCACGCCAAACCCATCATTTGATACCGATATGGCGATGTTTGAATTGCTGGGCTTATCGCCACGCAAGGCTTTCAAAAATGGCCGCCCTAATGAAGTTAAAGAAGTTGAAGTAGCTGGGTAAAACCTGTTAATCAAATAACATAGAAAGAGAAAGAGCCGCAATTTGCGGCTCTTTCTCTTTTATAAATACTTTAAAACGTATGTCATTGCGTAGCGTGGCAATCTCCTGTTGCAAATTACGCATACCAAGCAGTCTGCATGCCCTGATGAGATTGCTTCGTGCCTCGCAATGACATATTTTATTAAGGAGGAGGACTTGTATATTAATTAATCCCTCATATTAATAAACTGCAGCGGCTGGCCAAAATCATCACTACGGCACAGGCTGATCACTGCTTGCAGATCATCAATTTTTTTGCCTTGCACGCGTACCTGATCATCCATAATGGAAGCCTGTACTTTAAGGCCGCTGTCCTTGATCTTTTTAACAATCTTTTTGGCTGCCTCTTTATCAATGCCTTCCTTTACTTTAATCTCCTTTCGTATCATATTGCCGGATGCATATTGTTCTTTGCCAAAATCCAGGGCGTTGGAGTCCAGGTGTTGTTTCACCATACGGCTGATAATGGAATCCTGGATAGCTTTTAAACGCATATCGTTTTCGGTAACAATGGTGATCTCGTTGGTTTTTTTATCCAGGTCGATAGTGCTTTTTGAATCGTTAAAGTCGTAACGGTTCAATATTTCTTTTTTTGCGGTATTGATAGCGTTGTCAAGCGTTTGTCCGTCTATCTTGCTTACTATATCAAATGTTGGCATAAGTAAATAGTTTTATAAATGTTCACAAAACTAATGTATTGTTAAGATAGTTCATAGTTAATAGTTCATGGATGATAGTTCATAGTATCTAAATTTATGTTTATAGCTGATGTACAACCATGAACCATCAACTATGAACTATTATCTTCCTTGTGTAATAAATAATAATGAATAAAAACTCGTTAAATGCTAATGAGTTAATATTAAGTTAACAAATAAATAAGCAGTTTTGTAAAAGTGAGCCCCGGGCGGGCAATTTATATGGATAAACAGGTTCCTTTAATAAACAGAGAAATAAGTTGGTTATATTTTAACGATAGGGTTTTGCAGGAAGCTGCCGACCCAACTGTTCCGCTAATTGAACGGGTAAGGTTTTTAGCCATATTTTCATCCAATCTGGATGAATTTTATCGTGTGCGGGTAGCCACTATGAGCCGTCTGGCCAACCTGAACGAAAAATCAAAAGAAATACTGGGCTACAATCCCAAAAAGATCTTGAATCAGATTAAAAATCTGGTTGTAAAGCAAGAGCGTAAATTCAATAACCTTTACGAAAATATCATTGTAAAGGAGCTTGCCGAAGAAAAGATATTTCTGCTGAATGATAAGCAGCTTAACGTAACCCGTGGCGCCTTTGTTAAAACCTACTTCAGGGAAAAGCTACTGGCTACGTTGGTACCCATCATGTTGGATGATACCATGCCGCTGCCCGAGCTGCGCGACAGGGCCATTTACTTTTTTGTAAAGCTCACCAAAAACAAAAAATCAAGGTTCGCGCTGATTGAATTTCCTGACAACCTTTCGAGGTTTGTGGCCTTGCCCGAAACTAATAACCTAAAATTTATTATCCTGCTGGATGATATCATCAGGTATAGCCTGGAGGATATATTCTTTATTTTTAACCATGACACCATTGAGGCTTATTCCCTGCAGCTCACCCGGGATGCGGAACTTGATCTGGATAAGGAAGTAAGCGAAAAGTTTATCGATTCGTTATCTAAAAGTCTGCAAAAACGTAAAAAGGGTAAGCCCATGCGTTTGCTGTATGATAGCGATATGCCGCTGGATATGTTAAAGTACCTGGTGAATAGGATGGGGCTGCATGGCGAAAGCCTGATACCCGGTAACCGATACCACAACTTTAAAAATTTCATTTCGTTCCCTAATGTGGGCCGGCCCGAGCTGGAATATCCTAAATATCCGCCATTACCGGTTGAGGATCTGTCATTTGGTAAAAGTTTGATTGGCCTGATTGCCAAACGCGATTACCTGGTAAGTACCCCTTACCAATCGTTTGATTATATTATCCACTTTTTGCGCGAAGCGGCCATCGATCCCAAAGTACGGGAGATCAGCATTGCCGTATACCGCCTGGCCGAAAACTCCCGGGTGATACACGCGCTCATCAACGCTGCCAAAAACGGTAAAAAAGTAAACTGCCTGGTTGAACTGCGGGCAAGGTTTGATGAGCAAAACAATATTTTCTGGAGTAACAGGCTCGAGGAGGAAGGTGTAAACGTATTATATGGCGTGGCCGGTTACAAGGTACACTCTAAAATATGTTTGGTTACCCGTTTAGAGAAAAGGAAGCTGGCTTATTACGCTTGTCTTTCAACCGGTAATTTCAACGAAAAAACTGCCCGTATATACGCTGATCATACGCTGTTTACGGCTAACCCTAAGATCACAGGCGATCTGGTAGTGGTTTTTAGAGCCTTATATAAAAATGCCTTACCAAAAGGCCTGAAGAATTTGATAGTATCGCCAATTGATTCCCGGCCGGCTATTTATAAGCTGATTGATACCGAGATCAAGAATGCCAAGGCGGGTAAAAAGGCTTACATGATATTAAAAATGAACAGCCTTGCTGATGAGGACCTGATTACTAAGCTTTACACCGCCAGCAATGCCGGCGTTAAAATCAAGATGATTATCCGCGGAATGTGTTGCCTGATACCAGGTGTAAAAGGATACAGCGAAAATATCGAGGTGATTAGTATCGTAGATAAATACCTGGAACATGCCCGTGTACATATTTACTGCAACGGAGGCAATGAACTGTTGTATCTGACATCGGCCGATTTCATGACCCGTAACATTGATAACCGCATCGAGGTTGGTTTCCCGGTATATGACGAGCAGTTACGCAAGGAGATCAGGGATATGATTGATATCCAACTGCATGATAATACCAAGGCCCGCGAAATAAACAGCCAAAACAATAACAAGTACCATAAAACTCACTCTGCCGAGTCGCACCGCGCACAGATTGAGATATATAATTATCTAAAAGCTAAAAATAAATAAATTGAGATACGCTGCTATAGACATAGGTTCAAACGCCGTGAGGCTTTTGATTGCTGACATTATTGAAAACAATGGATCAGTTTCTTTTAAAAAGAATACGCTCATCAGGGTGCCGTTGCGTTTGGGCGACGATGCGTTTATACAGCACCATATTTCTGAACGTAAAACCAATGATCTTTTAAAGGCGATGCAGGCTTTCCGTAACCTGATGGATGTTTATAAGGTTACTGATTATCTGGCTTACGCCACATCGGCCATGCGCGAAGCCGAAAATGGGGAAGAGGTGGCTAAACTGATTAAACAGGACGCAAATATCGACCTGGAGATCATCCACGGCTCCAAAGAAGCCAAAGTAATCTACGCCAGTCATGCCGATCAAAACATCGATAAAAGTAAAAACTACCTTTACGTTGATGTTGGTGGCGGCAGCACGGAACTCTCCTTGTTTTCAACCGGTCAGCTCATGGCATCCAAATCATTCAACATTGGTACCATCCGGATTCTGGATAATCAGGATAACGAAGAAACCTGGAACGAAATGCGGGATTTTATACGCGAGCA
Source organism: Mucilaginibacter lappiensis (assembly GCF_900155965.1). Classification (GTDB taxonomy): domain Bacteria; phylum Bacteroidota; class Bacteroidia; order Sphingobacteriales; family Sphingobacteriaceae; genus Mucilaginibacter; species Mucilaginibacter lappiensis. Next base: position 748,330 of record NZ_FTMG01000001.1, on the reverse strand, counting down.
TACCCGTGGCTTTAAACAGCTGGCTGGTATTGGTACCGGTGGCAACATCAACAAGCTGTATAAACTGTCAGAAGAAGAAAACGATGCACCACTGAGTTTTAATAAGCTCCGCCAGCTATATACCTATCTCACATCTTTCTCACTTAAAGACCGTATTAACGTGCTGGGCCTGAATCAGGACCGCGCCGACGTAATTATACCCGCCTGCGAAATATATCTTACCGTAATGAAACATGCCGGTATTAAGAGTATTTATGTGCCCAGGGTAGGTATGGTTGATGGTATTATTCAATTACTTATCGAGAAGAATTTATAAAAACTTAACGTAAAATTATTTTTACAAATTTGTTTAGTAATTTAAAAACTCTTATTATATTTGTAGTGCCCTCTCAAGGGCATGTTTTTCATAGGTAGATGTAGGGTCGGGTACTTGTATTCGACCCTTTTTTATGCCCGTAACTTTGGTATGTTTGCGTTGTTGAAGGATTAATTATGAAGAAGAAGATCGTAGTTGCCATTACGGGTGCCAGCGGCGCTATCTACGCCCGGCTGTTGTTAGAAAAGCTGAGCCAGCTAAAAAATCAGATACAGGAAGTAGCCGTTGTGATGTCTGATAATGCGAAGGATGTTTGGCGTTTTGAACTTGATAATGAGGATTTTATCCAGTACGATTATCACTTTTACGCTAAGAACGATTTTATGGCACCCTTTGCCTCCGGATCAGCCAGGTTTGATACCATGGTTGTAGTTCCTTGCTCTATGGGCACGCTGGGCCGTATCGCGGCTGGTATATCTGACGATCTGATCACCCGTGCCGCCGATGTGATACTCAAAGAACGCCGTAAACTCATCCTGGTGGCCCGTGATACCCCTTTAAACCTCATCCACATCCGTAACATGGAAACGGTGACCGAAGCCGGTGGTATCATTTGCCCGGCTATCCCATCATACTACAGCAAACCCAAAACCATCGAAGAACTGGCCATGACTGTAGTGAATCGCGTAATTGACCTCATCGGCCTGGAAAACGAAAGCTACCGCTGGAGTGAGGATAAAGCGTAATCGCTTTTGCCCGCATATTGTCTTTAAAAAAAATTACAAAAATCTATCAATGTCATAAAAACTAAATGATTTGATATATCTTTAACATCGCTTCGTAATCGATTGTATTTGATGATAATCGCACGAAAGATCTTTTTGAAATCGATAAAAATCAATTGGGAATTTTTTTGATCGGATTGCTTTAAGCTTATTATAAAATTTTTGAAGAATGTATCACAAAAATAAAATCTGTGTTATTAAAGTAGTTTATAGTCTTTTGTCAATGGTGCTGTTTACTACAGTTGCCGCCTATGGGCAAAATCTTTCCAATATTAAATTTGACCTTGTCAGGGTTCCTTTCAGTCGTTTTGGTTCCTATATGTCATTATCTACACTTGATCATGATCATCATAACACGAAGGAAATACATTTATGTGATTTGTCTGGTGCAAAGGTTTTTTCCAATAATACAGTGCTTACGATAGCGCCCTGGCATGAGCAGCAAACAGTGCCCGTAAAATACGAAGCAACACCTTTGCAGGTACAAGGCAAAACTACCCTCGGCACACTTACTTTTTATTTTGAAAGCCCGGAAAGGCTGCATATCATGAGCGACGGGCCCGGTGTGTTCTTAAAAGGGAATCTTGATAGCAGCAATACACTGCGGGTGCCAGGATATAACAAAACCTGGAAATTAAGGGATGAGCGCATGGTACTGACCATTAAGTCGGGGAGTGGTGAGTTTAAAACCGATAAAGATAAAAATGGTTTCCGGGTAGAACCCGAGCAGGGTCATTTGGATATTGTAATAGAACAATATCGCAGTGACTGGTTGCCGGTGCAGTATAGTGTATCTTATGCCAAAAGCATGGAGATATTAAAAAAGGAGCTTTTACAGTGGGAAAAAAACACCGTTTCCGTTTCTTCGGCTTATGAACAAGGTAGGGAATTGGCAGCGTATATCAATTGGTCATGTATCGTAAAGCCCAATGGCATTGTGAGCAGGTATGGTATGTTGATGTCAAAAAACTGGATGTTCAACATCTGGAGCTGGGACAATTGTTTCAATGCGATTGCTTTAAGCTATCACCAACCAAAACTATCCTGGGCTCAACTCATGGTAGTGTTTGATCAGCAAGATTCTACGGGTGCTTTGCCCGATTATATCAATCCTCATCATATGGTATGGGAGTTCCGTAAGCCCCCAATTCACGGCTGGACACTTGGGCAGCTCATGGAGCATTCCCAGCTCAGTCAAAAACAATTGGCCGAAATTTATCCGAAGCTTGTAAAATGGACTAACTACTGGTTTATATATCGGGATGGTAATCATAATGGCTTGCCCGAATATTATCATGGAAATGATTCTGGTTGGGATAATGGTTCGGCGCTTGGGGTGGAGTTCCCGATTGAAGGCGCTGACCTTGCCACGTTTTTAATAAAACAAATGGAAGTATTGGCTAAAGTAGCTATAAAATTAGGAAAGCAAAAAGAGGCTGCCTACTGGAACAGGAGAGCTGACACCACGTTAAATAAAATGATCTCCAATTTTTGGGATGGAGAAAAATTTGTAAGTAAAAATGCTTTATCAGGCAAGGTTAACAAAGATAGCAGGAGCCTGATGGCTTATCTTCCTATGTTGATAGGCGACCGCTTGCCTAAAAAGATCAGGGATAAAATGATTGATGATTTAAAAAAGCCCGGAAATTTTGTTACCGAATACGGCCTTGCTTCTGAAAGCCCACAAAGCAAACTTTATGGTGCTGATAGCTATTGGCGCGGCCCCGTGTGGGCGCCGCCTATGTTGTTAATTATTGATGGGTTAAACAGATCGGGTGAAAAGGATTTTGCGCGTCAACTGGCAGAGCGGTTCTGTAATACCTGTGAGGCAGGTGGGTTTGCCGAGAATTTCGACGCCTTAACCGGACAGCCACTACGTGACCCGGCCTATACCTGGACATCCAGTACTTTCCTGATTTTAGCACATCAATACCTGGAAAAGTAACTCCCAATTATGAGGAGTATGTTATTGATTTAAGGTAGTCCGTAAATTTTAAGCTACTGGGTGATGCGGTTGATTATCGTATTCGAAACGAGCCTTTTTAATTCCACCTAACGCCCGGGTATTAATTCCTTTAATAGATCCTTCTGGTAATCTGCATGATTTTTTATTGAAAATTAGGTGGATTTTCTGCGAATTAAATATTATCTTTGTAACTAAGATATTTAGAAAATAAGATATATTATGGATAGCGAAGTACTACAACAAATAAGGAAATTGAGCCAAAACTATGCCTATACCTCCATTCAGATGCACGAAGCAGTTGCCCGAAAGGCAGGGCTTTCAGGAACCGATCATAAATATTTAGGCTTTTTAATAGAAAAAGGACAGATGACAGCCGGCGAACTTTCCACTTTAACAGGCTTAACCACAGGTGCGGTTACAGGTTTAATAGACCGGTTTGAAAAGAGAGGTCTGGTCAAAAGAAAATTTGCGGTAGACGACCGGCGCAAGGTTTTTATTGAGCCAAACACCGAAAATATAATGGCACTTTTAGTTCCGCTTTATAAAGATTTTCGGGCCAGGTCAGAAAAACTGATGGCCTCCTTTTCAAAAAAGGATCTCGAAGTTCTTGAAACCTATTTTTCGAAAGCCATTGAAATTATGAATGAAACAACAAATGAACTCAACAACAAATAATCGTAAAATGAAGAACAGTAGCTCTTGTGTATTTGGTTTGCAGGAAATCGATAAAACAAAATTGGCAATAGTTGGGGGGAAAGGTGCCAACCTGGGTGAACTCAGCAGGATTGAAGGAATACATGTACCAGATGGCTTTTGTATTTCAACGGAAGCTTTTACTAAAATGATGGAGACAACGCCATCAATTAACGAATTACTTGATCAGTTATCAGTTTTAAAGGTGGAAGACCGGAATAAGATCAATGAGCTCAGTAGCGAGATTCGCAAAGCCATCGAAAGCGCATCCATTACCCAGGATATAGCTGATGAAATTGCTGATTATCTCACCCGGTTTGACGAAAAAGATGCCTTTGCTGTACGTTCCAGTGCTACTGCCGAGGATTTGCCGTCGGCATCCTTTGCGGGCCAGCAGGATACGTATTTGAACATTATCGGGCAAGAGGCCATCCTAAAACATATCAGTAAGTGCTGGGCATCGCTATTTACCAATAGGGCGGTAGTTTACCGTATTCAAAACGGTTTTGATCACCGTAAAGTCCACCTGTCGGTGATTGTTCAGCAGATGGTGTTCCCGCAGGCGGCAGGGATTTTATTTACTGCCGATCCTGTAACCGGTAACCGGAAAATATTATCCATTGATGCCAGTTTCGGACTTGGCGAAGCCATGGTTTCTGGCCTGGTAAATGCCGATCTGTATAAAGTGAGCAACAGCAAGATTATCGATAAAAAAATATCTACCAAGAAACTGGCCATTTATGCTTTAAAAGATGGTGGTACAAAAGAACAGGAGATTGAGCCCGAACAGCAGAATAAGCAGGCGCTGACGGATGAACAGATCTTACAGTTGGAAGGCATAGGCCGAAAGATCGAGGCACATTTCGGCAGCCCTCAGGACATCGAATGGTGTTTGGCAGGCGATATATTTTATATTGTTCAGAGTCGGCCGATCACTACATTATACCCGGTTCCTGAAGTAGATGATCACGAAAATCACGTATATGTATCTGTCGGTCATCAACAAATGATGACCGATGCCATGAAACCATTGGGATTGTCTTTTTTCTTGTTAACAACCCCTGCACCCATGCGTACAGCTGGTGGAAGGTTGTTTGTTGATATTACACAAATGCTGTCTTCATCTGCCGGCAGAAACACCATGCTAAATGTTCTTGGAAAATCCGATCCGCTCATAAAAGACGCATTGACAACTATCATCGGGCGGGAAGGTTTTCTAAAACCATTACCTGATGATAAAGAAGAACCGGGTCCCGCTAAAAATGTGCTGAATAGAGATTATCAGGCGCTAAACGATTACGATCCAACAATCGTTTCTGATTTGATCAGGACCAGTCAATCATGGATAGAATCGTTAAAGCAAAACATCCGGCCAAAATCAGGACCGGATGTGTTTGATTTTATCCTGGAAGATATCCAGCAACTAAAGAAAGCTTCGGCCGACTCACAAAGTTTTGGTGTAATTATGACTGGAATGAATGCTTTATCATGGATCAATGAAAAAATGAACGAATGGTTAGGAGAGAAAAATGCGGGAGATACGCTTGCCCAATCTGTGCCAAACAATATTACTTCGGAAATGGGCCTGGACCTATTGCATGTTGCCGATGTGATTCGTCCTTATCCGGTAGTAATTGAATACTTGCAACAGGTAGAAGATGATAATTTTTTGGATGGACTGGTTCAATTTGATGGTGGGCAGAAAATCTGGGAGGCTATTGACACTTATCTTAATAAATACGGAATGCGGTGTGCCGGAGAAATTGATATTACGAAAACCCGTTGGAGCGAAAAATCAATTACACTTCTTCCCGTTATTCTCAATAATATCAAAAACTTTGACTCTGGTGCAGGCACCCGGAGATTTGAGCAAGGGCGACAGGAAGCTTTGAAAAAAGAACAGGAATTATTAAACCGGTTGGCGCCATTACCTGATGGTGAACAAAAAGCCAAAGAAACCAAACGAATGATCGACCTGATCCGGAATTTTGCCGGTTATCGTGAATATCCAAAATATGCTATAATTAGCCGTTACTTCGTTTATAAGCAAGCTTTATGGAAAGAAGCCGAAAAGCTTATACAAGCTAACGTTATTCATGCAAAAGAAGATATTTACTATCTCAGCTTTGAAGAACTGCGGGAAGTAGTACGTACAAATAAACTGGATTACCAGATCATTGACAAACGGAAAGACGAGTATAAATTATATGAAAAACTAACTCCTCCACGTATTATGACGTCTGACGGTGAAATCATTACCGGCAAGTACAAACACGAAGATCTCCCGGTCGGTGCTATTGCAGGCCTGGCTGTTTCTTCCGGAGTTATAGAGGGTCGGGCACGCGTTATCTTAAACATGGAAGATGCTGATTTGGAAGATGGAGATATATTAGTCACTGCATTTACCGACCCCAGCTGGACACCCTTGTTTGTATCCATCAAAGGTCTGGTTACGGAAGTTGGCGGCCTGATGACGCATGGCGCCGTTATTGCCCGGGAATATGGCTTACCGGCAGTTGTGGGAGTGGAGAACGCGGCCAAACTGATCAAAGACGGGCAGTGGATCCGGGTGAATGGAACGGATGGATATGTTGAAATACTATAAGAGTTCGGAGTGATAGATTGCGTTTGCGTTTCGCTGGGTATTTTTATAGGTGACCTTCCCATTTAAACAATTAGCTTTTAGGTATGTATTTACCGTGAAATTGTTAAGCATTGCGTAGATATTGTCAAGTGGGATGCGCAGATGATCCGGAACTTTGTCTCAACAAAATGATATAAAGTTATGAAAAAGACAATCCTGATTACCGGCGCATCCTCTGGTATTGGTCGTGAAGCCGCCAAACTATTTCAGCACAACGGCTGGAATGTTATTGCCACCATGCGTTCACCCGAAAAAGAACTGGAACTTAATCAACTGGACGATGTCCTGGTTACCCGCCTCGACGTACAAGATCAGTCATCCATCTCTGGCGCCATTGAAGAGGGTATCGCCCGTTTCGGCCGTATTGATGCCCTCGTTAACAATGCGGGTTATGCGTTAGTAGGTGTTTTCGAATCGGCTACCCGCGAACAGGTTTACAAACAATTTAATGTAAACCTTTTTGGATTAATAGATGTTACTCAGGCCATGTTACCATACATGCGCTTGCAGGGCAGCGGCACCATCATCAATATCTCTTCGATGGGAGGGCAGATAACATTTCCATTTGGCAGCTTGTATCACAGTACTAAATTCGCTGTGGAAGGACTCTCTGAATCACTTGCACACGAGCTCTATTCCTTAGGCATCACTGTTAAAGTGATTGAGCCAGGCAGTATAGCCACCAACTTTCGAGGGGCGGTTGATATGATTAAAAATGATATTGCTGCTTACGATCCCATATTTGCCGGTTTCTTTAATAATTATGCACAAGCTGCTTCGCATTTAACTAAAGCAACGCCCGAAGAAGTAGCACAAATTATTTATGAGGCTGCAACCGATGGTACGGATCGCCTGCGTTATGCAGTAGGTGCAGATGCTCATTTCTTCATCGATACCAAATACCAAAACAGTGATCCGGATTATATGCGGCAGATGCGCGGCTATTTTATTAAATGATCCTCTAAACTGTTAATTCGCAACTTAATAGCTAAATTCACCTTATGTCAGAATCCTATATCGATATTGAATCCATCAGCGATCTGCATGAGCTTTATGGTGTGGGTAAACCAAAGCATCCTTTAATTACGGTGATTGATCTGGATAACAACCAGATCAATCGCCCAAAGCATGCAACGACTTACCGGGTAGGGTTTTATACTATCTTTTGTAAAAAGTTTACCGGTACGCTTCGATATGGACGCTCTTATTATGATTTCAGAGAGGGAACCCTGATGTTCACAGCTCCAGGGCAAATTGTATCTCCCAGTCCGGAGTTGAATATAGAAGAGGGTTGGGGATTGTTCTTTCATCCTGATATGGTTAATACAGGTGCGTTAGGCCTCAAAATGATGGAGTATTCTTTCTTTAACTATGAGGCCAACGAGGCATTACATGTATCGGAAGACGAAAAAAACATCCTGAATATCTGTGTTCAAAACATTCGTAAAGAATACCAGCAGAATATTGACAAACATACCAATGGTTTAATTCAGGCCAATATTGAACTACTGCTTAACTATTGCAGCAGGTTTTATGACCGCCAATTTTATACCCGGGAAAAAGTGAATATCGACGTAGTACAAGAATTTGAAAAACTGATCAGGAATTACTTTGCACAGGAAACGCTGATCAACAGTGGTTTGCCTAATGTAAGTTATTTCGCCTCGCGGATGAATCTTTCACCAAATTATTTATCCGATCTGCTGCATCGTTTTACAGGTAAAACCACCCAGGAACACATTCACATACAACTGGTGGAAAAAGCTAAGGCTTTGTTATGGAGTACACAAAAAAACGTTAGTGAGATAGCTTATATGCTGGGATTCGAACATCCCTCACATTTTACCAGGCTATTCAAAAATAAAACAGGTTATGTGCCAAGTGATTACCGGTTATTGAACTGAGTATCAACGCCAATAAGCAAATATCCAATAACAGATCCTCAGGCCGCCGGCTTGGGGATCTTGTTTTTTAATATACACCCCAGAAAGAGTATCAGGGAAATAATTACAACTCTTCGGGAAATCCTTGTATTCCCTTGCCTTGGTTTAAGCGGCATCTTTGTATTGTTAAATCATTCAAACAACATTAACTCACAAAACAATGAAAAACTCAAATGTAAAGAATGTAGTGCTGGTGCACGGAGCATTCGCCGATGGTTCAGGCTTTAAAGCACTTTATAACGAATTAACAAAAAAAGGGTACAACGTATCCGTTGTACAAAACCCTTTATCTTCATTGGAAGATGATGTGTTGGCTACACACGTGGCGCTGGACAGGATCGGTGGCCCGGCAATACTTGCCGGTCATTCATGGGGTGGCGCTGTGATTACCGAAGCAGGTAATCATCCCAATGTTGCCGCCCTGGTATATATAGCTGCATTTCAACCCGACAATGGCGAATCTGCACTGCAATGGCTGGAAACGGCTCCCGCAGCGCCAGAAAACGGCGTATTGCCTCCTGATGAAAAAGGCATTGTATACTATGATAAAGATAAATATCATGCTGGTTTTTGTGCCGATATTGATGCCGATGAAGCCGCATTTATGTATGCCTCACAGGGGGCATTTTATGCCAAAGGTTTTGTAAGCCCCATCACTGATGCGGCCTGGAGACACAAACCAACCTATGGTTTAATTGCTACCGAGGACAAAAGCATCAACCCGGTAATACAAAAAAACATGTATAGCCGCTCAAACACCAAAGTAACAGAAGTTAAAGGCAGCCACGTAATCTTTATGTCGCATCCTGATATTGTTGCCAGTGTAATTATAGAAGCAGCCGAAAACGCATCAGCAGTTTAAATTTTTATTGGAGTTGCCTTCTTTAATCCGCATGTTGTTACCGACATGCGGATTTTTGTTTAAGCAGAAATTGATTTAACACATCATCGTGCCAACTGAAACAGGGGTTAAACTGCGCTTTACAGAGATATGATAGTAAATTAATATATTGGCTGTTAGTCATTATTAAATTCGCTTTTCCATTAAATGTAAGGACAAGTATCGGTCCGACGTAAATGTGCGGGCATCCGCAATCTCCTATAAAATGCACAACAATAAAACAACATGAACGACCCTATAATCGACAACCTCAAGTTAAGCACTAAATTCACTGAAGGATATAATCGGGATAAACGTGGCTGCCTTTGCGATAAATGTAAGGTATCCAGATACAGACATACCCATGAGCCAGACCTTGCCGATCCTGAACATTCCTATTGGACTTATTTAACCTATTGCATCAGCCAGGTAGCTATTCCCGGTCTTTGGTTGGAGTTTGGTGTAGGCTCTGGTAAATCATTGTCATTTATTGCGCAACAGAAGCCTAATCAAACCATTTATGGTTTTGACAGCTTCAACGGTCTTCCCGAAGATTGGGTACTGAGTACGGAAAGGGTCTATACTAAAAATACTTATTCGCGGAACGGTATAGCGCCGGAATTAGTTGCAGAAAACACGGAACTGGTTATTGGTCTTTTCTCTGAAACTTTGGATAGCTTTTGCACCAACCATCCAGAAAATTGTGCCTTTATCCATATCGACTGTGACCTGTATTCTTCAACAATGGATGTACTGGACGAGTTGTTTAACGCCGGGAAAATTATTCCGGGAACGGTGATCCTTTTTGATGAATTGTACAATTACCCAAACTATAAAGATTATGAATACCGGGCTCTCGAAGATTTTATACAATCCACAGGCCTGATTTACAATTGGATTGCCCATACAGAAAGCCCCGTTGAATGGAACGGCAACCAGGCCGCGCTGGTCATCGTTTAAGCTATAAAGAAGCGGAGGACAGTGCGATTTCTTCCCCAGGGAAGGGGAGGAAGGGGTATCATATCCCAACGCCATCCATTTTACATAGGCTGATGCATCATCAATGTATTTAAAACTGCTTCTATCTGTGGGATGGGCATCTTCAGCACGAGGTAACGGTCGCGGGTACCGGTTTTGTCCCAAAGATTGCTGCCATTGCTGTTGCATATGATTTTGCCTTTTACCACGCTAAAATACTTTTCGTAGCCACGAACGGCGATAAGTACTGCGGTTTCGTCCCAGCTCATCCGGCCTTTGGCATCGTTAGGGTCAAGCGGAATACATTTTTGGAATACATCTTTAACCGGTGAATGAACGATAGACTTATCCCTTACGACTGGCAAACCGGTATGGATTTTTTCGCCGATCTCGAACCCACTGAAAATAATAGGACCGGGCCAATTGTCGAACGTTATTTTTGAAGAAACCGAATCTTTTTCCACATTAAACTCTTTGAACATTCCCATTTTCTGGTTAAAGCAAGCAGCCATGCTCACCAAAAGTTTCACCTTCTTTTTAACCAGTGCAGCCCCGCTTAAGGGCGACGCTTTATCTGGTTTTGATTGAAGCAGGTTAGCCATATTGGTCATAAACCCGATGGTTACTATAGTTACGCTTTGGTCGGGTTGTGCGGCCAGAATCTTCCGGTAAAGTGTTGTAGCGTCTTCCGCCTCATCGTTATTTTTAATCCGGTGCGGGTACCGGGCTACAATCAATGAGTCCCATTTTTGTCCGCAGGGTATATTAACCGCTTTGCCCCGTACCACACCAATGGGAATGCCCGGTCTTTTAAAATAAGTGTTCAATACACTTAGTACGGGTGCTATGTTATTGTATTGATTACTGGCTATAGTAGCCAGGATGCGGCATTCGCCCTTATCAGCCAGGGTATGTAAAATGGCCATCGCCCCAACGTCGTCATAATCGGGACCGATGTCGGTATCCAATATGATGCTTTTAGGTTGTTGTTGGGCAAATGCAAAGGTGCCCAGCATCATAGTCAACAGTAATGAAATTATTTTATACTTCATGATGAATGATTTATATCTGTAACTGCCCCGGCGAGCTATACATCGAAAATAGTACAATTTTTAACATAAAAACTGATCGCTAAACACCGCGTTTTTACAACGCTAATAAATTGCGTATATTTGTATATACCCAGCCCGGATTCCTGTTTTATCAGGAACCCGGGCTGTTTGGTTAAGAGAAAATACAGCATAAAAACCGACCATTTGATAAGTAGTTATTTGATAATTAACTATTTAATACTTTTTAAAGCTTTTAAAACCCATCAAAAATTTGTTAAAAAGTGTTAAAATGGCGTTAAAATTTAGTTAAAGTGCATAAAAATGAAGCCTTTTCGCCCTGTTTTTGTCTAAAAAAGTGTTAAAATTAAAGGTTTAAAAAGTTTGGAGGGTGTGGGATTAACCAAAGGACAGCATTGTATAATTGATGATTTGTCATAACTCAATAATTCACTAACTCAGTAATTCAATAATTAATTATCTTTGCGCCCTTAAAGATGAATAAGAAAGTTGCTTTTTATACACTGGGCTGTAAGCTCAACTATTCGGAAACGTCGTCTATCGGGCGCCTGTTTAACCAGGCTGGGTACGATACGGTGGAGTTTACGAATACCCCCGATGTTTTTGTGATCAACACCTGTTCGGTTACCGAAAACGCGGATAAAAAGTGCAAGAAAATAGTTAAGGAAGCGCTCAAGATATCACCAAATGCTTATGTGACCATTGTAGGGTGCTATGCTCAGCTAAAACCACAGGAAATTGCCGAAATACCGGGTGTTGACATGGTGTTGGGTGCTGCCGAAAAGTTCCAGATCATTGATCATATTACGGATCTCACGAAAAAGCCTAAGGCTGTAGTATATAATCAGCCGGTGTCTGAAGCAAACGAGTTTGTGCCAGCCTATTCTTTTGGCGACCGTACCCGTACTTTCCTGAAAGTTCAGGATGGTTGCGATTACTCCTGTACCTTTTGTACCATACCACTGGCCCGTGGCAGCAGCCGCAGTGATACCATTGAAAATGTGATTGAACAGGCCCGCCAGATAGCGGCATCAGGTGTAAAAGAAATTGTGTTGACCGGTGTAAACCTGGGCGATTTTGGCATCCGGAATGGTAAACGCGAAGATAAGTTCTTCGACCTGGTACAGGCCCTGGATGAAGTAGAAGGGATAGACCGTTTCAGGATATCATCCATAGAACCCAACTTGCTTACCGACGAAATTATAGCCTTTGTGGCCACCTCCAAGCGTTTTGTGCCGCATTTTCATATCCCATTACAATCGGGTTCTGATAAGATACTGGGCCTGATGCGCCGCCGGTACAAACGCGACCTGTATGTAAACCGGGTATCCAAGATCAAGGAAGTGATGCCCGATTGTTGTATTGGCGTGGATGTGATAGTCGGCTTCCCCGGCGAAACCCGCGAGGATTTTGTAGAAACCTATAATTTTCTGAACGAGCTGAACGTTTCGTATCTGCACGTATTTACCTATTCGGAGCGGGAAAACACTCTGGCCAGCCAGATGACCGGTGCGGTACCAGGTTCGGCTCGCGGCGAGCGTAGTAAAATGCTGCATATTCTGTCTGACAAAAAACGCCGTGCCTTTTATGAAAGTCAGTTGCATAAAACGGAAGAGGTTTTATTTGAAGGCGATATCAAAGAGGGCTATATGCACGGTTTTACCCGTAATTATGTTAAGGTGCGTACCAAATATGATCCTGTGTTGATTAACGAGCTTAAAAAAGTTCACTTAACAAATATTTCACCAGATGGTGATGTCGATATAACAGAAAGCGAAGAAATATTAGTGCATTAAAATACTATATTCGCTTCAAACTATAACCTATGTTTCCAACTATTACATCGCTTCTTCAATATCTTTTCGGTATAAATATCCCTTTGCCTGTTCAAACTTTTGGCTTTTTTGTGGCCATTGCGTTTATGGGCGCTTACTGGGCTTTTGCGCAGGAATTTAAACGGAAAGAGAAATTAGGCATCATCCATTCGTTTAAAAAAACGGTTACCGTAGGTAAACCCGCCTCGGTTAATGAATTGGTTGGTAATGGTGTTTTTGGCTTTGTTTTAGGTTATAAACTGGTTGATTGCATACTAAACTATCATTTGCTTTTGGATGGCCCGCAGGATTTTTTATTATCCTTACGCGGCAGTTGGGTAGGTGGGCTCATCGGAGCTGCTGCATTTGCTTATTGGGCTTATTATGAGGCCGAAAAGCAAAAACTGCCTAAACCGGTAACTAAAGAAGTAAACGTACATCCGCAGGAGCTCATGGGCAATATTTTGCTATGGGCAGCTGTTTTTGGCTTTGCCGGTGCCAAAGTATTTAACGCTTTGGAGAACTGGGGCGAATTTATGAAAGATCCCGTAGGGATGCTGATAGGTTTTAGCGGCCTAACCTTTTATGGTGGTTTAATATGCGGCGGTGCTGCTGTGTTATACATTGCCAATAAACATAATATTAAACCGCTGGATATGTTGGATATCGGTGGTCCGGGTATGATGCTGGCTTACGCTTTAGGTAGGGTAGGCTGTCAGATGTCGGGCGATGGTGATTGGGGAATAACCAATACCGCAGCAAAACCAGGCTGGCTAAGCTGGGCGCCTGATTGGATGTGGGCCTTTAAATTTCCGCATAATGTGAATGACGAAGGTGTGGCTATTCCCGGATGTATCGGTAAGTTTTGCCATGAGTTGGCGTACCCGGTTTATCCTACATCGTTTTATGAAGTGATTGTTTGCTTGTTATTGTTCTGGCTTTTATGGAGTATCCGCGACCGTATTAAGCCCGCAGGCGTCATGTTTGGCATCTACATGATATTGGCCGGCGTTGAACGCTTTTTTATTGAATTGATACGTGTAAACACTAAATACCACGTTGCCGGTATCAGCTTTACCCAGGCCGAATTTATTTCGTTGCTGATGGTTGTTGGTGGGGCTTTTTTAATTATGAACGGGTTAAATAAGGACAAAAAAACAGCTGTTTTAAAGCATGGCTAATAGTAATCAAGCCAACAAATTACTGGATAACCAGGTATTCAGATTTGTGATTTCTGCAGGGGCAGGCTTTTTAGTTGATGTTTCTGCCTTTTATCTCTTTTATCATAACTTATTAGTAAGGCATACTTACCAGATATTTTCCTTAACGGTCCGTAATTCTACCTTATCCCTGGCTCTGTCATTTTTTATGGGGGTGGTTGTGAATTTCCTGATTACCCGGTATATGGTTTTTACAGAGTCGAAACTATCGGCTTATAAGCAATTCGTTCGTTTTGCATCCGTAGCTTGCCTTGGCTTTTTCGCCAATTTGGCCATAATAAAAATATTAATACAGGATTTCGGCATATATCCGCCTGTAGCCAGGATAGGAGCCGCATTAAGCTTGTTCTTCGCGAGCTTTTTTGTACATAAAGCATTTTCATTCAGCTTATCATTACGCAAACATGCAACTCAAAAACATAACTGAACAGGTAATTGAGGTTTCAAAACAAGCCGGAGATTTTATAAGGCAGGAGCGTAAAACTTTTGACGCCGATAAAATTGAATACAAAGGCTTGAATGACCTGGTATCTTATGTAGATAAAACCGCAGAGAAACTGATTGTAGAAGGTTTACGCAAGATACTCCCTGAAGCAGGTTTTATTACCGAGGAAAAAACCACAACCACCATTGGCGAAAGATATAACTGGATCATCGACCCATTAGATGGTACAACCAATTTTATACATGGCATACCTTCATTTTCGGTAAGTATAGCGCTTAAGGAATATGATGAACTGGTGGCCGGTGTGGTATACGAGGTAAATCTGGATGAATGTTTTTATGCCTGGAAAGATGCCCCTGCGTATCTTAACGGTACCGAGATCAGGGTAAGTAATAATCAAACGGTAGCTAACAGTTTACTGGCAACCGGGTTTCCATACTATGATTTCGGAAAACAAGATGCCTATATAGCCCTGTTTGCCGATCTGATGAAGAATTGCCATGGTCTGAGGCGTTTAGGCTCGGCCGCTGTCGACCTGGTTTATACGGCCTGTGGCAGGTTTGATGCTTTTTACGAGTATAATTTAAACTCCTGGGATGTAGCTGCCGGTATAGTTATCGTTAGGCAGGCTGGTGGCGAGGTAGTAACCTTTAACTGTGGAAGCGATGTGTTGGAGTCAAGAGAAGTTGTGGCAACGAATGGAAAAATAACGGGAGAGCTGGTACAGTATATCCAGAAATATTTTAAGTAGACACTAATTTTACGAATTGGGTCGAATTTCACTAATTAAAAATGGCACAAATTTAATTGAATAACCATTAGGTTGATTCGATTAAATTTGTGCCATTTGTTTACTAATCAATTCGTGTAATTCGAATCAATTAGTGCAATTGGTGTAAATTATTTTATAATGCTTCTGATACTACCTCGGTAACTTCAGGAACCATACGTTTAAGCAGGTTTTCGATACCGGCTTTAAGGGTAACGGTTGATGAAGGGCATCCGCTGCATGAACCACGCAATTCAACGGTAACTACACCTTCGTTAAAGGAGCGGTATGAAATTGCGCCGCCATCCTGCTCCACAGCCGGACGAACGTAATCATGTAATATCTGTTGTATTTTTACTTCGGTTTCAGAACCTTCAAAGTTTCCTGCTTCGGCTTCTTCCTCTAATTGTATTTTGAGTTCAGATTCAACCGCGCCTTTTACAAACTCTTTCATAATAGGCTCTACATCATCCCATTCGCTGCCTTCGGTTTTGGTGATGGTCACAAAATTACTGGCGAAGAAAACACCATTAACAAAAGAGAATTTATAAAGCTCCTTAGCAAAAGGTGATTTTTCAGCACTTTCTTTTGTAGCGTAATCGGCACTGCCATTAATGAGCAACTTGTTCACAATGAACTTCATAGTTGCCGGATTTGGCGTTAATTCTGTATATACGTTGATATTCATTTTCGCTTTCTGATTAAATCTTGAATTAACAAATTTAGGTAGCTTTTTTGTTTAAAGTTAGCTATTAATTAGTTATGACACATAAATGATAGATTACTTTGATGTGCAGATGACTTTTGATGTGCGGATGTGCAAATTTCAGATGTGCAGATGTTTAAAATTCGAATATCTGAAATTTGCACATCTGAAATCCGCACATCTAAAATTATATCCCCGTATAGTTTGCCGGTGTTATTTGTTTTAGTTCCTGTTTAATGGCCTCGCTTATATTTAACGTATCAACAAAGGCTGCTATTGTTTGTCCGTTAATTTGCTGATTAGTTCTGGTGAGGTCTTTCAAGGCCTCGTACGGGTTAGGATAGCCTTCACGTCTTAATATGGTTTGAATAGCTTCAGCAACAACCGGCCAGTTGGCTTCCAGATCGGCATTAATAGCATCCTGGTTTAAAAGAAGTTTGCCTAAACCTTTTATGGTTGACTTGATAGCAATTAGTGTATGCGCTACCGGAACGCCTATATTCCGCAAAACGGTTGAATCGGTTAGGTCGCGTTGTAATCTTGAAACCGGCAGTTTGGCGGCCATATGCTCGAACAAGGCATTGGCAATGCCCAGGTTACCTTCGGAGTTTTCAAAATCAATAGGGTTAACCTTATGCGGCATGGCTGATGAACCAACTTCGCCTGCTTTTATTTTTTGCTTAAAATAGTTCATGGATATGTAGGTCCACATATCGCGGTCCAGGTCCATAATGATGTTATTGATCCTTTTCAGGGCATCGCAATGGGCAGCAAAATTGTCATAATGTTCTATCTGCGTAGTGAATTGCGAACGGTTAAGACCTAATATATCGTTAACAAAATGGTTACCAAAGGTTTTCCAGTCTGTACCCGGGTAAGCTATATGATGAGCGTTAAAGTTACCGGTTGCGCCGCCAAACTTGGCTGAATAGGGCACTGCTGCCAATAAGTCAAGCTGAGCCTCTAAGCGCTCTATAAAAACCTGGATCTCCTTACCTAGACGTGTTGGCGAAGCCGGCTGCCCATGCGTATGAGCCAGCATCGGTACCTGATCCCAATCACGGGCGTAGTTTTTAAGAGTGATAACTAACTCGTTTATTGCGGGAAGGTAAGTGTTATTTATAGCTAGTTTAAAGGTATAGGGTATAGCGGTATTATTAATATCCTGGGAGGTAAGACCGAAGTGTATGAATTCTTTATATGGCTCAAGTCCTCCTAATTTGTCAAATTCTTTTTTTATAAAATATTCAACGGCTTTTACATCATGGTTGGTGGTTTTTTCGATCTCTTTGATGCTTTCGGCGTCGGCCTCACTGAAGTTTTTATAGATGTCGCGTAACTTTTCCGACACACCTGCATCAAAATGTTTTAATTGAGGTAAAGAGTTTTCTGTCAAAACAATAAAATACTCTATCTCAACAAATACACGGTATTTAATCAGGGCGTATTCAGAAAAATAGTTGGCAAGTTCAGCGGTGGTATTACGGTAACGGCCATCAATTGGCGAAATTGCTGAAAGCGGAGAAAGCGTCATGTTCTTTATAAATTTTGGCAAAGGTAAGAAAATTGATGTGCAGATGCTCAATAAGTAGAGGCGCAAATTGGAACTATAAAATATTTGTGATCTGATGTCCCATTTTTGGATGCTCAATTGTTATATATCAAAAGCAATTAGGTGGTCTAAATAAATAACATAGTATCAGTATATTAAAAGCGCTTTGTCAGGAATTTGTATTTTCTGATGGAAACTTTGAAATCAAAAAATGTTTCCTTAGTTTTGACCCGGAAAGTCAATGAGTCAAATAGAAAGAGTAATACAAGGGAGCCTGGAACTGTTTTTAAGAGCAGGGATCAAGAGCATTACCATGGATGATATAGCCAAACATATCGGCATGTCAAAAAAAACAATATACCAGTTTTTTAAAGACAAGAATGAATTGGTAACAGCAGTGCTCAGAATAAGACTAAAAGAGGATGAGGATCAGATAACGGACATCATTAGTAAATCAGACAATGTAATTGACGAAATGATTAACATGATGAAATGCTCGGAAGAGATATTTTCCGAAATTAATCCAATAGTGGTGCATGATATGCAAAAGTATCATCCCGAAGCCTGGGCCGAATTTCAAAAGTTTAAAGCAGAAGTACTGATCCGCACTATGGAAGAGCTTTTAGTAAAGGGAATGAAACAGGGCTATATCCGTCAGGATATTGACGTAAAGATACTGGCAAGGATGCGCGTGAATCAGATTGAGCTGGGTTTTAATACCGAAATATTCCCGATAGCTGAGTTTAATCTCTGGAAGGTGCAGGTACAATTCCTGGAGCATTTTAATTATGGAATTTGTACCCTTAAAGGCTACAAGCTTTTAAATCAATATAAAAATATACACGAAGAATAAACGAGTTGCTGACATAAGGTTGTCATTTGCCGACAAGACCTTTGAATTAGTAAAAATAAATAACAGAACAATAACCCAACTACAGTATATAAAATGAAATACTTACTTTTTACGGCAACATTATTTTGCGCCATAGCCTTTAAAAGTTATGCGCAGGAAGCGCCACCTAATAATCAAACTTTTAACTTTAGTGTTCAGGATTGCATCAACTATGCATATGAGCATCAGGATTCTATTGTGAATGCCGGGCTTGATGTTAAAAGTGCTGAGTACAAAGTTAAAGAAACAAGAGGTATAGGTTTGCCTCAGATAAGCGGATCGGCTACTTTTCAGGATTACTTAAAAATCCCGACAACGTTGCTGCCCGGAGAAGTATTTGGCCAGCCAGCAGGTACTTTTATTCCTGTAAAGTTTGGGGTTAAGTATCAGTCAAGTGTTGGTGCAACAGCAGATCAGATACTTTTTGACGGTAGCTACCTTGTTGGTTTAAAGGCTTCTAAAACATATAAGGAGCTTTCAGTAAAAAACCTAACCCGTAACAAGATCCAAATTAGTGTATCGGTTATCAAGGCTTACTACCAGGTATTGGTTAGTAATGAGCAGTTAAGATTAACAGATGCAAATATTAAACAATTAAAGCAGCAGTTTGATGAAACTACAGCCCAAAATAAACAAGGAACGGTTGAAAAGATCGATGTAGATCGTATCGCAGTCCAGTATAACAACTTAGTAACCACCCGCGAAAATACCATCCGGTCTCTTGCCTTAAACTATCAGGTTTTAAAATTTCAAATGGGGATGCCTATAGAAAATGCGCTTTCTTTAAAGGACAAACTCGAGGATATTAAATTAGATGATACTGCAGACCTTGCGGCGGATACCTCATTTTATCATAATCGTATTGAATATAGTTTATCAGAAACAGGTATTGCACTTAAAAAACTTGATTTAAAGCGCCAGCAATCACAGTACTTACCAACGCTTAAAGCTAATGCAAGTTATACCTCTTCTTATCAGAATAATAGTTTTGGTAACTTGTACAAAATGAATTTTCCTTCAAGCTACATAGGCCTTACTTTAAACATCCCCATATTTAATGGATGGCAACGTTTAAACCAGGTGAGACAATCAAAAATCGCGGTTTTAAAATCCCAGAATGATTTAGAAAACTCAAAAAATGGACTAAAACTGGAAGCTAATCAAGCTAATGTGGCCTATGTTAACGGGCTGCAAAGTTTGAATAATCAAAAAAGAAACAGGGAATTAGCCGAAGAGGTGTTACGTGTTTCTAAAATAAAATATCAACAGGGAGTTGGCTCAAGTATCGAAGTAACGCAAGCTCAAACCTCTCTTGATGATGCAAATGATAAATATATACAGGGACTCTACGATGCCTTAATAAGCAAAGTTGACCTGGACAAGGCATATGGCCGTATTAAATAAACAATTACTAAACCTACTATATAAAAAAAGACAATGAAACCATCATGAGCTACCGCTCAAAAAGAAATAAACTCATGATAGCTTCATTTCCATTAAAAAAACAAATTACTCCAATGAAAAAACTACTATACATACCGGCTTTTATTTTTTTGGCGGCTTGCTCCAGTAAACAAGCTAAAGATAAATCAGCTGAATTGGCCGACCTGAAAAAACAGCAGGCCGATCTGAACTCAAAGATCACCAAATTACAGGCTGAGGTTGGTTCAAAAGATTCGTCTAAAACTACTGATGTAAGCACCATTGCTATAAAACCCACTCAGTTTACTAATTATGTTCAGATACAGGGTAAAATTGATGCACAGGATAACGTAACAGCTTATCCGCAAGCACAGGCTGTAATTACCGGTATATATGTAAAAGTTGGGCAGCACGTAAGTAAAGGGCAAACATTGGCCCAGCTTGATGATAATGTACTGAGACAAAATATAGCACAAAGTGCGTCCCAGGTTGATTTGAACCAAACATTGTTTAACCGCCAAAAAAATCTTTGGGATCAAAAAATAGGTACCGAAGTGCAATTCTTGCAGGCGCAAACAACTTTGCAAAGCAGTAAAAAAGCATTAGGCGCCTTAAAACAGCAAGCTAGTCAATACCGCATAGTATCTCCAATTAATGGAACTGTTGACCAAATGGATCTTAAACTAGGTCAGGCGGCATCACCAGGCCAAACAGGTATCCGTGTGGTGAACGCCGACGTTTTAAAAGTTAAAGCCGATGTGCCAGAATCTTATGCAGGCAGTGTAAATACTGGTAACCAGGTAAAAATATTAGTGCCAGATGCCCAGGATTCTTTAGTTACCAAAGTAACTTTTGCTGCTAAAGTTATCGACCCTACATCACGCAGCTTTGGTGTGGAAATAAAATTACCTGTACGTAAAAGCCTTCGCCCTAATATGACGGCTATTATCCAGATAGCCAATTACTCCAAGGCAAACACCATTGTAGTGCCGGTTAAGGCCATCCTGAAATCAGAAAATGGTGATTATGTATATGTTAATCAAAACGGAACTGCCAAAAAAGTGAATGTAAAATCAGGAACAACTTATGGCGGCAATACCGAAATATTATCCGGATTAAAAAGTGGTGATGAGCTGGTTACCGAAGGAGCTACCGAAATTGAGGATGGTGATAAAATCAAGGTATTACAGTCTGCTAACTAATTATTAACGTTTGATCTGTTGATTATGAAAGATCTGAATAAAGAATTTGGGCCCTCAAGCTGGGCCATTGATAACAAGACTGCCGTTTATGTGCTCATATTTCTGGTTACGGTATTGGGGCTGATAAGCTACAATAGTTTACCCAAGGAAAATTTTCCGGATATAGCACAGTCAAAGGTGTTTATTACTACAGCCTACCTGGGGCAATCGCCTCAGAATATCGAAAACCTGGTTACCAGGCAGATAGAGAAGCAATTGAAGTCATTAAAAGGATTAAAAAAGGTTACATCGAACTCTGTTCAAACCTCTTCGGTGATTACGGCAGAGTTTAACGCCAATATTGATATTAAGGATGCCAAGATTGATGTAAAGGATGCGGTGGATAAAGCCAAACAGGATTTACCACAGGGAGATCAGAACCTAAAAGAATCCATTATTTCTGATATAAACGTTGCTGATTTACCTATTCTATATATCAATATCTCGGGTAATTATGATCTGAAGAAATTGAAAGAGTATGCTGATGTTTTAAAAGATGAAATTGAAAGCTATAAAGAGATTTCAAAAGTTGATGAAGTAGGTGCGTTAACACCGGAAATTCAGATCAATGTTGATTTGAATAAGATGGCAGCCGCCCAAGTCAGTTTCAGCGATATTACCCAGATGGTGGGTAACGAAAATATCCTTACGTCTGCAGGTACCATTAAATCTGATGGTGTACGCAGAGCTATAGATATTAAAAGAGATTTTAAGAATGCCGATGAAGTAGCTGCGATGGTTATTCGTAACCCTAAAGGCCAGGCTGTTTACCTGAGGGATATAGCCGATGTAAAGGATTCGTTCCTGGAACAAGAAAGCTACGCCCGCCTAAAAACAAATGACAATCCCAATTTTAAAAACGTAATTACACTTAACGTAAGTAAAAGAGCGGGTGAAAACCTGATCGAAGCATCAGATAAGATCAATGATCTTATCAAAGTAAAGCAGAAAACCGTATTCCCTAAAGGGTTGGATATTGTGGTAACTGGTGATCAGTCTGACAAAACACGTACTACACTTAATGACCTGATTAATACCATCATCATTGGTTTTATATTAGTGACCGTGATCCTGATGTTTTTTATGGGAACAACCAATGCCGTATTTGTGGCGCTTTCCGTACCCTTGTCATGCTTTATTGCATTTTTAATAATGCCAGCCATTGGGTTTACACTCAACATGATTGTACTGTTCTCGTTCCTCTTGGCATTGGGTATTGTGGTGGATGATGCCATTGTGGTGATCGAAAATACGCACCGTATTTTTGCCAATGGTAAAGTACCTATTAAACAAGCGGCTAAAATGGCTGCAGGTGAGGTGTTTCTTCCGGTATTTTCGGGCACCATGACCACGCTTGCTCCGTTTGTTCCGTTAGCGTTCTGGAATAGTTTGATAGGACACTTTATGTTCTTCCTGCCCATTACGCTGATCATAACCCTGCTGGCTTCATTGGTTGTGGCTTATATTATTAACCCGGTATTTGCGGTTGATTTTATGAAACCACATCATGAAGGCGAACATGATAACCCAAGATTTGACCGGAAAACGACAATAACCGTAGGTGTTATGGCCGGCCTGGCTATATTTAGCTATGCGCTATTCTTAGCAGGTATCTGGACAATGGGTATGGGTAACTTCCTGGTACTTTCCATACTTTTATATCTGTTAAACCACTTCTTTTTACTCAAAGTAATAGACAGGTTCCAGAAAAAAGCATGGCCAAAGTTTCAGAGATGGTATGCAGATTTGTTGGAGAAAGCGGTTCGCAGGCCGGTGATCATATTGTTAGGTACTATTGTGTTGTTTTTCTTGACCATTGTATTCATGATAGCCAGGTCGCCTAAAGTTGAATTCTTTCCGTCAGGTGATCCAAACTTTGCCTACGTTTACATCACTATGCCAATTGGTACGGATCAGGCTTATACTAACGAGGTTACCAAAAAGATCGAAAAACGTGTGGCCGATGTGGTTGCACCTGATAAAGACATTGTTTCTTCCGTAATATCAAATGTTACTAAAGGTGTATCTGATCCTCAGGATGAGGATCAGGGTGATTATGAAAACAAAGGTAAGGTTACTGTGGCCTTTGTGGAATTTGGCAAGCGAAACGGCAAGGATACTAAAGTAGTACTAGCTAACATCCGGAAGGCTGTACAGGGTATACCGGGCGCTAAGATTGCCGTAGCGCAAGAAAATAGCGGGCCTCCTGTTCAGAAAGATATTAGTATTGAGATTGTTGGTGATAACCTGGATACATTGGTAGCCACCGGTAACCGCCTAAAGACTTATCTTGCCAAACAAAATATTGCTGGTATTGAAAACCTGATAGCCGACGTGCAGAGCGACAAACCTGAGGTTGTGTTTGATATTAATCGGGAACGGGCCAACAGGGAAGGTATAAGTACAAAAACTATAAGCGATGCTTTACAAACAGCCATATTTGGTATGCCTGCCGGTAACTTCAGGAATACAAAGGAAGATGACTATAAGATCCAGGTAAGGGCCTTAGAAAATCAACGCAGCAGCCTGGAAGAGTTAAGGAATATGAAGATTACTTATCGTGACCTTGCTACAGGCGGGGCGATTCGCCAGGTACCTATATCGGCCTTTACGGATATACGCTATACCAATACCTATAGTAATATTAAACGTAAGCAACAGCGCCGGGTACTTACTTTGGGCTCCAACGTAATTAAGCCATTTAACGCTAACGAGGTTAATGCGAATATTTTGCAGGCTATTAATAACTTTAAAAAGCCTGATAATGTTATTATCAAACAAGGTGGTGGTCAGGAAGATCAGATGGAAGCGATGAACTTTCTTTTGGGAGCTTTGGCTACCTCATTTGGGTTAATATTGATCATATTAATGATCCAGTTTAACTCTATCGGTAAAACATTTATTATCATCAGTGAGATATTCTTTAGTATCATCGGGGTTCTGCTGGGTGTAAGTATATTTGGTATGACCATGTCTATCGTAATGACTGGTGTGGGTATCATCGCTCTTGCGGGTGTGGTAGTTCGTAATGGTATATTGCTGGTGGAGTTTACGGATATGCTCATTGAGCAAGGTGCAAACCTTCATGACGCTGTTGTAGAAGCAGGACATACCCGTATGACCCCGGTATTACTGACAGCAACCGCAGCTATATTAGGCTTAATACCATTGGCAGTAGGCTTTAATATCGACTTTGTGGGTATGTTTACCCACTTTGCACCCCATATTCACTTTGGTGGCGATAACGTGGCCTTCTGGGGCCCATTAGCCTGGACAATGATATTCGGACTTGGATTCGCAACCATCATTACCCTGATATTGGTGCCGTGTATGTACATTATCCGTTATAATCTTAAATCCTGGCTTTTTGGTAAAAAGTCGGTTGAGCCGCATAAAGAGGTTCTGGAAGTAGAAACGGTTTAATTGATATAAAAATCAAAAGAGGCGGTCTCATTAATTAATGATGAGACAGCCCCTTTTTGTTTAAAAACAGGCGGTTTAGCTCTGATCTTTGGGCTGAACATACTTTTCCAGATTGCCTAATTCATTTCTGGTTTTTGGTAAACTCCCCGGATAATTTTGTTGTAAAAAGGTGATCAGGTTTTCGCGAATATAACAACGAAGATCAAACGCGTCAGATGATGTCCGTGCGCTCATGAGTACCCTGATCTCAATAACCCGTTCTTTTACATCGGTTACCTGTACTACTTTTACCCGTTTATCCCACAAAGGTGTTTTTACGAGCAGCTGTTCAAATTCGTTCCTGATGGCCTCTATGGGCACGGTATGATCCATATACAAAAACACAGTACCTAATATATCGGCAGAGGTGCGCGTCCAGTTTTGAAATGGTTTTTGTATAAAGTAATTGATGGGCAAAATAAGCCGGCGCTCATCCCATATCTTTAAAACAACATAGGTGAGCGTAATTTCTTCAACGCGTCCCCATTCGCCCTCCACCACCAGCACGTCATCAATACGTATAGGCTGCGTAAAAGCGATCTGGAACCCGGCCAGCAAATTACCTAATGAATTCTGAGCAGCAAAACCAACAATAATACCACCTATTCCAACGCCTGTTAACAGTCCGGTGCCAATTTTACGCATACTCTCAAAACTCAGCAGGATAATGGCTATGGTCACAAAAACAATAATCACCACCAAAAGCTTACGCATAAATTGTATCTGCGTGCGTATTTTTCGCTCCTTTAAATTATCGGCTTTATTCAGATCATAAGTATGGTAAATATAATCTTCCAGTATCCTTACAGATCGAACCAATATACCTGCAAAGGAAATAGTTAGTAAAATTTCGACAATCTTATCAAGGGGGGCTACATAAATTTTATCCATTCGCATAAAAGGGATAAATAAGTTAAGCAGGAAAAGTGGGATAAAATAGGTGATGGACCTGCCCAGGTTAATGATCACCGATCTGAAAAACGAATAGGACGTTTCTTTTTTGGCATATAAGCTAAAGAGGCGGGTAACTATAAATTTGATAACAAGCCCTATTAAAATAGCTATTACCGCAATGGCCAGATCCCATAATATGGCAGGAATACGTTGCGAAAACTCAAACAAATCGGGAGGTAATCTACTTTCCATGTTTATGGCAGATGTGTTTATAAAATCTACTTTGAAAATAGTTAGAATGTAAAATTGTTTTAGCAATAACGCATGTGACAGGTGTTGGTACTTATATTTATAGAATTTTTGATAGTTTTGTTAAAAAAGTCAGGAATGTGATCTGACTTAGGGTTTTATATAATTATAGATCAAATGGCTGCAGGCAATGACCATCAGGATATAAAGCGGGAAAAAATTTTAGACGCCTCCCACCAACGGTTTTTACATTATGGTTATTCAAAAACAACTATGAATGAAATCGCCGGGGATCTGTCTATGTCAAAGGCTTTGCTTTATTATTACTTTCCTGATAAAAGCCAGTTGTACATTGCAGTAATGCGTAAACTGGCCAATGATTACTTAAAAAACCTGGAAGATAATATCGACACCTTTGCTAATTTAAAAGATGCTTTTGTTTTCCAGATAAATACGAATCACGATTTTATTGTAAGTAATTACAATTTCTTTGATTTTTTTAGATTGAATGAACAAAATCTTCCGGATACCATTTGGGAGATTGTGGAGCAGGTGCATTTGGCCGAACTGAATTTATTGAGCAGAGCCATAAAAACCGAGATAGAGCGGGGAGCTATTAAGCCTGTTGAAAACCCCGAAGAGATAGTGGATTTGTTGTTGGATGCTTTGCATGGTATTAAAGTTGGCGCTGTATCGCAAAAGAAAGTAAGCTTTCCGCGTAAAGAACATCTGGAAGAAATACATGCCAAAAGATTATTGCTGATAGATATTTTTATAAAAGGCCTGATGTATTAAGTCATCCTTAACTAATGAACTTGATTTACTGTCAGTTATTGGTCAAAAGATAGATGAATAATCAATCTCGAATATTATTATAGATAACTTTGTTTTGCACAAATAATCAGACGTGTTTAAATTAATACCCTGATTATTGAAAGAAACTTCCTATTTAATAAGAGGTGATTGTTTTAGAGTGATTTAGCAGAATGGATATTCTCCATTCTGCTTTTTTGTTTCCAGATTACCTTAAATAAGTTTTTCCATTGCTTGTGTCCTCACAGGCAATTTCTTTTTCTCTTGGCCATATAAGTTGTCTGTGAAGACACAGACAATGGGGTAAAATAAAGCTATTGTTGTTTTGTCCCCATATCATGAACAAGCTGATGTTGAAGTAACACAACAGATCGGCCATCTATTTGAATCGTATCTTCAGCCTTAAATGTTCGGATAGTACCGTTATTATCCGGGTTGGCGGTATCAATCAGGAGTTCCCAATTAAGCGCGTATTCTTCATGTGGTAGTTTATAACTCAAAGGCTCATCATGGGCGTTAAAGATGATGTAGAAGCTATCATCAACAACCTTATCGCCTTCTGCATTAACGGTGTGCAAACCTAAACCATTTAAAAATACGGCAACGGATTTGGCAAAATCATGGGTCCAGTTATCATCGTTCATTTCAGAACCATTGGGTAAAAACCAGGCTATATCAGCAATTTCGTTACCTTGAACCGGTTGCCCATTGAACCAGTTTTTACGCGAAAAGGCGGCATGTTCTTTTCGTAAATTAATGAGCTTGCGGGTAAAAGCATATAGTTCTTTGTCCAGCCCCAGCCAGTTTACCCATGAAATTTCATTATCCTGACAGTAGGAATTATTATTGCCTTGCTGGGTTCTGCCCATTTCGTCACCGGCAACAATCATAGGCACACCCTGCGAAAGGAAAAGTGTTGTTAAAAAATTTCTTTTCTGCTTAGCACGTAAGTTATTAATGGTAGCGTCATCGGTCGGACCTTCCACACCGCAGTTCCATGATCGGTTATGGCTTTCGCCGTCGTTATTATTTTCGCCATTGGCTTCATTATGTTTTTCGTTGTATGATACCAGGTCGGTGAGCGTAAAGCCATCATGAGCAGTTATAAAGTTGATACTGGCGGTGGGCCTTCTGTATGATTTATACAAATCGGAGCTGCCGGTGATGCGGTTAGCAAACTCGGCCAGGGTACTTTCGGCACCACTCCAATAGTCGCGGATGCAATCGCGGTATTTACCATTCCACTCGGCCCAGCCTGCCGGAAATTTGCCCACCTGGTATCCGCCTTCGCCAAGATCCCAGGGCTCTGCTATTAATTTAACACGTGATATGGTAGGATCCTGGTGTATGATATCAAAAAACGCGCTCAGTCGGTTCACCTCGTGCAACTCGCGGGCCAGCGTAGCTGCGAGATCAAAACGGAAACCATCAACGTGCATTTCTTCTATCCAGTAACGGAGGCTGTCCATCATTAAGCGCAAAACATTGGGTAAATTGGCATTCAGCGTATTTCCAGTGCCGGTATAATCCATGTAATACCTTTTATCGTCATCAACCAATCGATAGTAAGATACATTATCAACCCCCCTGAAAGATAAAGTGGGGCCAAGGTGACTACCTTCGCCAGTATGGTTATATACCACATCCAGAATAACTTCTATACCGGCCTTATGCAATTCCTTAACCATGTTCTTAAATTCGGTAACCTGTTCACCCAATACGCTGCAGGAGGCATAGCGTGCATCAGGGGCAAAGAAACCGATAGTGTTATAACCCCAGTAATTGGTAAGCCCTTCATCAACCAAATGCCTGTCGGAAAGAAAATCGTGCACGGGCATTAATTCAATAGCAGTAACGCCCAAATCTTTTAAATAAGCAATAGCTACCGGATGGGCAATAGCTGCGTATGTCCCCCTGATGTTTTCAGGTATGTCCGGATGAAGTTTGGTGAACCCTTTTACATGAGCCTCATATATTACCGATTTGTAGTAGGGAATATCGGGGCTTTTATCACCTTCCCAATCAAAATGATGATCAATAACTACAGCCTTGGGTATAAAGGCGGCACTATTTGCTTTGCTAAAACTAAGGTCTTCTTCCGGGCTGCCAACTTCATATCCAAACAAGGAATCGTTCCAGTCAATTGTTCCGGCAACGGCTTTAGCATAAGGGTCAACCAGTAATTTATTGGGATTAAAACGGTGGCCATTCTTTGGCTCGTAGGGCCCGTATACCCTGAAACCATATAATTGCCCGGGTTTTAAACCTGGTATGTAAATGTGCCATATCAATTCGGTATACTCGGTGATGGGTATCTGTGCCGATTCTACTTCGTCATGAACACTGTTAAATAAACAAAGATCAACCCCGGTAGCATTTTCAGAATAAAGTGTAAAGTTAACTCCTTCGCCATCCCAGGTAGCGCCAAGTGGAAATGGGTTTCCGGGATATGTTACTGTTTTCATGAGTGGTCAGATAGTTATGTTTTGTGGTCAGTACTTCCGAATTGAAATTAAAGAAAATTGTTTTAAGCGCAACCCTATTTGCAGTATTAAACACAACAATGTAAAAACTCAGTTAAAGTATTGCTTTATTTTTAAATAACTTAATTAGTAATTGATTGTTAATGGTGCGTTACGTAAATTTGTTTATCTACATCAATAAACCTATGAATAAGAAAATATTTATTGTGGAAGACGATGCCGATTTGTCTGAAGCTATACAATTGATCCTTCGGGAAGAGGGTTACGAGACCGCTGCCTCATTGGATAAAAACTCCATAAAGGGCGTGATATTACACATGCCCGACCTGGTATTGGTTGATAACAGGTTAAAAGATGGCTTTGGCAGTGAGTTATGCGTATCTATCAAAAATCATCCTTTAACCAGTCATATTCCGGTAGTACTGATGTCTGGCTGGGCAAATCTGGCCGATATTGCCCGTGATTGTGGGGCTGATGCCTATTTAAGCAAGCCCTTTGAAATGACCCAACTGATTGAAGCTGTAGATAAACATCTGAGGCATTTGGTTTAATTATAAATTAAGCAAGGCGGGTGATTAAGTATTAAACCTGATCGCTGTTGATGGTCTGTAGTTTGTGATGATCATAATTTTTAAGCTCTATAGCGTTAGCGGCTTCATCAACAGATCGTTGCATTTCTTTTAGGAAATTTTTCAGTATCTTCTCTTTTCCCGGCAGTTTAAGCATCAGGCGCAGCATCGTGGTTTGCAGCCAAAGCTGCTTTTTTGATTTGGGCACCATATCTTTTAAAACAGTTACCCCCAATTGTTGATTGGCTTTCACAAACCACCTCATCTGGCTTTCATAATTGGCAAATGCGGCTTGATGGTTACCGTATGAGGCCGCCAACTCGCCGGCTAATATATAAGCACCCACAAATGCCAAACTGCTTCCCTGACCAGAGGCAGGAGAGGGGCAATAACCTGCATCGCCTAGTAATACTATGCGACCGTTTGATAAATTTTCTGCTTTTACCTGGCTTATGGCATCAAAATAAAAGTCGGTGGTATCATGGATAGCGTCAAGTATTTTGGAGATAACCGGCCCCCCGTCTTTAAAATGATCAATCACTATTTGTTTTTGCTGTGCTACGTCGCGATGATCATATTCAATGGTTGTGGCAGCAAACATCAATAGCACTTTGGCCTCCCGGTTTTTACCGGTACTGTATATGTTTACAATTTTATCTACCGCCGGATAATTCAGTTCCCAATGGTCGAGGTTAAAATAATTGGGAATAGTGAAAACAGACACAAAATAGCCCAGATGGTTAACAGATATCTTTTCCTGATCAAACGCTAACCCGCGCACATTTGACCGCAAACCATCGGCAGCCACAACCAGGTCGAATTCACGTTGTTCCCCATTTTTAAAAGTAACAGTTACGCACTCATTAGTTTGTGTGAGGGTGGTAACGGAATTATCAAAAATATATTCCGTTTGATCTTTTGTTTCGGCATAGAGTATACCTGAGAGTTCGCCCCGCATAATCTCTACATCGCCATCCTGCCGCATGCCAAATATATTGGGATCATTCAGATCGGCATATCGTTTACCATCGGCATTAATCATAGATGAACCACGCATGGCGGTATTGAGTTCCTTTACCTGATTCAAAATACCCATACGTTGCGCTACATCTGTCGCTACGCCGCGCAAATCGATACGGTAACCGCCTTTGCGCAGTTCCGGAGCCTTTTCAACAACCGTAACATTAAACCCATATTGGTTTAGCCAATAAGCCAGGGCAGGGCCGGCTATGCTGGCGCCCGATATTAAAATATTCCTGTTGTTTAAGTCGTTGTTCATCATAAGTCATTAAATAATGAGTCAAATATGATGAGGCAGTTAAGCTTTTTTTAATGGATTTCGGCCAAATACCCTAAATTGTCGGTGAATACGGGGAAAAGCAAAATAGAAAATTATTTAAACAGCGGTGACTTTATATTCACCATGGTTTTATAGGTTTGCGATCACGATGGAAAAACATGATCTTTCATGGATGCGGATTGACAAGGAACTGAAAGATTCCTTTGCCATCAATTTTCTGCGCGCTCATGTTTTTGAAGCGCAAACGGTTTACAGGATCAATTACCACCGTATTTTTATGATAGAAGAAGGAAGGGGTAACCTCCGTATTGATGACTGCATTTATCCAATCTCAGGAAATGAACTGTTTCTATTAGCCAAAGGGCAGCTGTATACCTTTGAGGAAGGAGCCCTTATGACTGGTTACGAACTTTCCTTTGGCGATTGTTTTTGGGAGAAAACACCCGGTAGTGCCAGCAATTGCAAGGCAGTGTTGTTTAATAATGCTGTCGACAATCAACAATTACCCTTAAATAATACTGATCATTCAGAATTAGATATGCTGTTTCGTGCCCTTCATCAAGAGTATGTAAAGGATGAGTACCCCAATAAGCTGGATGCTATGGCTGCTTATTTAAAGATCATCATGATCAAGATTGCCAATGTGAACGCCTCCCTTGCCCGAGGATTTGATAGTTACGAAAATCAGCTTTACCGGCAATACCTGGAACTGGTGAGCAACCAGTACCAAAGTACGCATGAGGTAGCCGATTTTGCCCGTCAGTTGGGCATCCCGGCCCGCAAGCTGTCTGATTTGTGCCGTCGGTGTAGTGGTAAAGGCGCCAAGGATATTATTAACGGACAAATCATCGCCGAAGCCAAGCGCTCTCTGCAGTTCTCATCCAAACCGGTAAAGGAGATCGCCTATCATCTTAACTTTTCAACGCCCGATCAATTCAGTCACTTTTTTAAGAAAAACACACTGATATCACCCAATGATTACCGCGGTCGCTTTGTAAATATTGGCATGTGATTGGCCGTTTTTAACATTTACCGGGTGCTGTATCACAGCTAATTTTGCTGATATAAAATCAACAAAATATGTCTGTAAATAAAATAAAAACAATAGCCGGGATAGCCATTCCCGATAGTACTATCGCTACCCAGGCCACCGAACTTTTATTGGAGCATGGTACTGAATTTATCTATAACCATTCCCTGCGGGTATTCCTTTTTTCGTCGCTGAACGGAAAGCGCAACCACTTGCCGTATGATGCCGAACTTTTATACGTGAGCTCGGTATTTCATGACCTGGGTTTAACCAAGCACTATAGCAGTCCCGATTTGCGTTTTGAAGTTGACGGCGCCAATGCCGCCCGCGATTTTCTGAAAAGCCATGGACTGCCTAAAGAGTCTTTACAGCTGGTTTGGGACACTATTGCCCTGCATACTACCATTGGAATTGCCGAGCATAAAGAACCCGAAGTTGCCCTGATGTATTCGGGCGTGGGCCTTGATGTAATGGGTGAGGGCTATGAAAACCTGAGCACCGAAAAAAGGGAAGAGATCATATACGCGTTCCCTCGTAATGATTTCAAGAAAAACATTATCCCAACCTTCTTCGGCGGTTTTGAGCATAAAACAGAAACAACGTTTGGTAATATCAAAGCCGATGTATGCGCCTACATGATCCCGAATTTCCACCGCAAAAACTTCTGCGATTGTATTTTGCACTCGCCCTGGAGTGAATAAAAAGGGGAGCCCCACCCAAACCCTCCCCGGAAGGGAGGGCTTTAAAATATTTTCCAAAAGTCTCCCCTTCCGGGGGAGATTTAGAGGGGGCTCCTCCTCGCAATGACATGTCTCTTTTACCACTTCCCTCTCCATTAATGATATTTTAATCAAATATTTATTCAGGACGATAGATTTGTGTTATACCCCACTTCGCAAACCTGTTAAAACCTGGATAATGAACCTACCCGTATCAATTCTAAAAAGAGTTTATGGCTGTGCTATGATAGCAGCTCTGTTGTTTACTTGTGTATTTAGTAAAGCCTCCACGCTGCCCGATCATGGCGATTATCAATTCGACCGAAAAATATCGCGTAAGGTGTTGGGAAATTATCTCAACCGCTCCATCACCATGCAAAGCCTGCTGGTAGGCAAGGGGAGTTTTGATGATAACCTGCGCATGATTAAAAATATCGGGGCCAAATTTATTGGCCGGGCTGTTTGCCAGTGGGGCGAGGAAGATGAGATTCCTCAAAATCTGATCAAAGAGAAAGAATTGGCAGCAAAGGTACATGTGGCCGATGCCGACATCATTTTGCAGGCCTGCATCTTTGAGATCGTGACCCCTAAAGTGGAGCAGCTGATTATCCCTGCCTGGGCTTTTGAAGCCTTGGGGATACCAGTACAAAAGCGGAATTTTAATTACGCGGATATGTTGTATCCCGATGGCAAATTTAAAGGTCAATGGGGCCATGGTTCTGTACCAGATGTAAGTAGGGCCGAAACCAAACTATTCTTTTACTACCTGGCCAAATCATATATCGACGCGGGTATCGAGGGAATCCATTTCGGACAGGTGGAACTCATGAACAAAAATGATGCTAACCTGGATAACTATGCGCAGATACTGACCTTGATCAGAGAGTATGCCAACAAGCATGCCCGCCGGCACATAGTTATTTGCGATTCGCATGTACCCAGCGGGGGCTTTGTTCGCGATGGTAAACTGTTGATGGATGTTCATGCCTTTCCGCTTCGCATTATGGAAACCCCGGGCAAACCCGAGGAGGCCACCCTACAGGTTGGTCATACCGATGCGCTTTACCTGCGGAGCAAAGGTGGTATTACCCCCAGCGGCTGGGTTTGCGAACATCTCCCATACCTGGTTGAGTTTGATAACTATGGTGTTAGCAAAAAGCCCGGTGAAGAAAATGCGGGTGACATACCTTTTTGGGTTTGGGGCTATGATGAGATCAGCTGGTTTGCCCATCAGAATAAAGCCTACCGTACGAAATGGCTGCACTATGCGTACGATTGGCTAAAGAAAACTGACCCAAACGGTCACCTGGAAATGCCAGGCGGCAGGCAAACCACATCGCCTATTGATAAAAAACGCTGGTACTATGCCAATAACCCCAATACGGAAGTTCCCGATGGACATGGTGATGAGGATACTATTCGCGATATCTGGGCAGCTCATCAGCCTTAAATATATTGACGTAAAAGCAACCAGTATCTTCTTTTCACCGTAACGATTATTAAACAGGCATGAAAGAAGACAAACCTAAGGCGGTGATGCATCCCAGATATAAGCAGCTGGATAGCTTGCGGGGATTGGCCGCATTGTCTGTTTTTTTTATACATATCATAGGGAAAAATGCAGTTGATAACCCCCTTGTCGATTTTTTAAAAAGAACACCATTAGGTATTGTGTTTAATGGAGGGGCAGCTGTGATGTTTTTTTTTGTGTTGAGCGGTTTTGTATTAAGCTTGCCATTTATTAATAATGAAAAGCCATTAAAACTTACAGCGTTTTATATAAAAAGGGTTTTCAGAATATATCCCGCTCTTATATTGGCCATTGTTCTTTCTGTACTGCTAAAAGAATTTGTGTACGATAAATTCATTATTTCTCCTATACCTGATATTCAATCTGGTGAATGGGGCGGCTTTTGGAACTGGCACTGGAATAAAGAGCACATTCATGAGCTTATTAAAACATTTGTATTAATAGGACCTGAGTTTAATTTTAACCTGCTCGATCCTCCCATCTGGTCACTGGTTATAGAAATGAAGATCTCCATTCTGTTGCCCTTTTTTATAATGATCATCGCGCGCAGCAGTGCTGTGTTAAATTTTATCTTTCTGATTATAATGGTCTGTTTAGCCTATGATCATGCAGGCGTATGGCCAATAGGTGTTTTTTATTTGGGTATACTAATGGCGAAATATAAAGATCAAATAACAAACACCATCCAATCATGGCCTTTAGTTATACTGATCGTAGCATGCTGTTTGGGGATATTCTTATACAATATTGGGTTTGAATTTGCCGGGAAAATTCAACAGCATTATGCGCTGCTTAGCCATACATGGAATAGCTATATTATAGCTGTGGGCAGTTGTATAATGATGATGATTGTTCTGGCTAATAAGAATTTATCGCTGTTTTTTGAACATTCTGTTTTTACTTTTTTGGGAAACATATCTTACAGCTTTTATTTAATTCACATGCCCTTGGTAATCGCTATGAGTTCGGTATTTGTTGGGAGATATGCCTTTGGAGGGCTTTATACTTTTATAACCGCTTTTTTATTTGCTTTAATAATTAGTTACCTGATGCTTGTTTTTATTGAAAAGCCATTTCAACGAATTAGCGCGAAGCTGATCAGAAGATTTAAGGCGCTCAATGCCATATCCATATGAAAACAAAACGGCCCGATAAGTTTTGCCTACCCGACCGTTTGCATGTCCCGGTTTCAAGATTCGTTTTAATGCATTAAGATCGAAATATCATCCTTAACGATTGATCTTTTGACAGATAGGCTGTGCCCCAGTTATACAGGGTTTTTAATTTATTACGATAGTTTACCAATGATATCAGGTGGATAAACAACCACATGAATAAGGCCATGATACCGCCAATGTGCAGCTTATTCTTAAACAGATCGACCACGGCTTTGTTCCTGCCGATGATGGCCATATCGCCTTTGTCAAAGTAATCAAAAGCACTTAAAGGCTTAGCTTTTTGCATGGCTATAAAGTTTTTAGCCAGGTTGCGGCCCTGTTGTATGGCTACCTGCGCCAATTGCGGGTGACCTTTCGGATAACGTTCGTCTGTTATCTGTACGCTGGCATCGCCAATAGCGTATACATTCTCCAGGCCAATTACCTGGTTAAATTCGTTGGTGATCATCCTGCGGCCAACACCCAGGCTGCTTTCCGGTATGCCTTCAAAAGTATTGGCGGTAATACCTGCGGCCCAGATCAGCGTTCCTGCCTCGATGGTTTCGCCGGTTGAAAGAGTGACCTCGTGTTTATCATAATCCTTAACCTGTGTGTTCAATTTTACCTTTACACCCAGTTCAGAAAGTACCTTGTAAGCTTCCTGGTGAGTTTTTTCGCTCATAGGGCCCAACAGGTTTTTGCCGCCATCAATAATATGGATACCACCCGGCGTACCTTTCAACTCAGGATAGTCCTTTAAAAAAATGTTCTTTTTCATTTCGGCCAGCATACCGGCAATTTCCACACCGGTAGGGCCACCGCCTGCTACCACAATGGTTAACAGTTTTTTCCGTTCGGCCAAATCTTTTGTCATCGCAGCCTGTTCCATGGTTTGCAGCAAAGCATTACGCATGTGCAGGGCATCATCAATAGTTTTCATGGGGATAGCGTTCTTTTGAACATTTTCCATCCCAAAAAAGTTTATCCTTGCACCTGATGCAAATACCAGGTAGTCATATTTTAGTTCTTCATTAATTAAATGTACGGTTTGTGATGCAGGATCGATTTTGACTACTTCGGCCATGCGGTAACTGATCCGTTTATTACGGAACATTTTACGGAACGGGTAACTGATATCTGATGGGTCCAGAAAACTAGTAGCCACCTGGTAAAGCAGGGGTGGGAAGTAATTATAATTGTTTTTATCAAGCAAAATAACCTGGTAGTTTTTGTTTTTGGCTACTTGTTCAGCAAGGTTTATCCCGGCAAATCCACCTCCAACAATAACAATTTTTTTAGCAGTATTTTGGGCATTGCCCGTAGCTGCCGGTATAGTTTTAGGAGTGCTCATTTTATCAATTATTTGATAGTGTATTTTATACACAAATATACCTCTATTTTACCGGGTGTATCTGCTTTTGAGGGCTTATTTGAGGCTGATATGAAAGTGTTTACAATAGGATGATTAAATGTGTATTTATTACACTAAGTTATATAGATAGCATCATGCAAGCAGGGTGTTATGGTGAGCTCCATCGAACCATGGTGGACAGGCCTCTGCGCTCCACCCTTCGACTGGGCTTAGGGTGACAGCCTCCTTTTGTGGATTGAAATGACATAGAGCGTTTCTTATATTGCCCTCATTTAATCACATTAAATACTTAGCGCTAAGTGGGTTTACATGTAAACCCATTATATGACGGTAAAATTGGTGTAACTTATTGATTGTTAATAAACTAAACTGATGTTAACCATGAAATGTGTAAACCATGTAAACCCACTTTTGACTGGTGCACGCGTCCGCCAGCGTTTGATTAATTACATAACTTCTACAACAATAGTAGCCTCGTTTTGACCAATACTCAGCGGGATAGCCTCCAGGCCTGGTACAAAGTTGAATACCCTGCCTTTATTGGTGGTAGGCATGGCTGTAAACTTATCGGTTGATGTTATTTGCAAGGTCGCCTTATCCTTATTTACATGGATCAGTTTTTCGTGGAGCATAAACTTTTCTGTTGATCTGGAAACCACCGGCAAAATGATCTTTGTCCGGTCGTCGTAACTACTCTTTTCAATACTGAATTTGATGATTACCCGCTCGCCGGTAAAGTGGTAAGTTATTTGGCAGTTTACTTCCCCTGCCGGTGGGTTTTGCTGATTTTTATCAACCAGTTTTGATCGTGTTTTGATAACCTCCTGTCCGCTGATGTCTCCACGCTCTATTTGAGCCCCCAGATCATGGATATTCATAAATACCGATTCACCTACTCTAAGTTCTATACGTGGCGTCAGCGGCATGGATAATGGGTCTGTATCGGCTTGCATGTTATCGGCCTCAAATAATTGATACTGGTTCATACTGCCGGCAAATATGGGACCTGTTTTCTCATGCCAAAGCATGGTAAGGGCGCCGCCAGTGGCATGTCCGTTTTTGGTTTCCTTATATTCCCTGTCGTACCCGGTAATCGTGCCCCTGAATTTTCCTTTGGCTACCAGCCATGTCTGTATATCACTAAAAGCCCGGATTCCATAGGCCTCTTCGCGAGGTAGGTTGATATTGTCGACACTTACTTTCGCCGGTTTATGCTCGTGTTCTAATATTGTTGTTAAAGCCTTAATGTGGCAAAAGGTATGGTGCACGCAAACCGGTACCTGGTGCGATACATAATGCGGTCCGCCGTATAGTAAATTATCCTTGGTACACTCCTGCAGCAATTGGGTATTTCGCAACGCTACTTTATAAAACCGTGGATCGCGATCAGCCATCAGCGTGTATGCCGCCTGGCAGCCATCGCTGGTACGGCTGCCCCAATAGGTCCATTTATAATTACGTGTACCCCAGCTGTTGTCCCAGCCGCCATCGGGCAGCATAAACTCCATATGGGTGCGCAGGCTGCGGGTTACCGCGTCCAATACCTCTTCGTCCTTAGTCAATAAGCCATAAAGTACCAGCGAAGGCAGCGATTCTTCGACATTATAGCCCAGGTCGACAGAAAAGCATCCCTTAGGGCTTGCTTTGCTGTTAGGTCCGCCTTCGCCATATATAAACCCATCTTTAGGTGTAATGTATTTTAAAGCCGTATGCGCAAACTCCCGGCCTTTGTCTTTATACTTCGGTATGTCCAGCATAGTGCCTATCAGAGATAGCGCGTATGAAGCAGTAATAGGATAATTGACATTGCCATACTCCATCGAAAAATTGGTATAAACATAGTCGGCAGCCTTTTGCAGGCGGTCGGTCAATTCAGCTTTAAAGCCACTGTCCATGATGGAACCGTGATTTTTCAGGGTCTCGGCCAGTGCTATCGACGAAAACACGGTGGTGCCCTTCCAAGAGCCTTTCACTGGTTCATTGAGCCAGGAGCCATCAGGCTGACTCACCCGGGTTTTCATCCATCGATAAAGCAAGGCCGCAGCATCTGTGTATTTAGAATCACCGGTTTTTTGAGCCAGATGGTAAAATGGGTAAATGGCATCGCTGCCGCGGCCGTGAACCGTTTTGTTGGCCGGGCAATACAAGCCGCCATAATTATCGGTATTTGATTTATCCAGCACCTGCAGCGCCAGCAGACCTTTGGCCCATTGCCCTAACAATTGATCGCTCAAGGCATACAGATCATCGTTAGGAGGTGATAGATGTAAAGCGAAGGCATTTGCAAATGGCGGCGATACGCCGATGAGACCTACCGTTCCAATGGCAGTTGTTTTGATAAAGCTTCTTCTGGATAATGTCATGGCTATAATAGGTATGGTTCACAAATGTAATTGATAGATGATTAGGGATTAAAAAAATCAACTACAACGATGTAATAGCCTGTTTTGCTATGTCAGAGCGATTATTTTCCGTACTAATTCAAATTATCCCAGCGGTATGCCACAAATTTTTCGTATATTTAAACAACTGACAGCCCGGTTCTCTTCTTAATAAGGGGACCGGGCTGTTTAGTAAAAGCCAAATAAAGCCCAAAAACCGACCGTTTGGTATGTAGTTATTTGACAATCAGTAAATTAATACTTCTTAAAGCTTTCAAAATCCATCAAAAATTTGTTAAAATTTGTTAAAATGGCGTTAAAATTTAGTTAAAACGGACAAAAGGCATGTGTTTTTATGCTGTTTTTGACTAAAAAAGTGTTAAAATTCGAGGTTTAAAAAGTTTTTGAGTAAATCGGATCCACGAAAAAGCTCAGGTTAACATTCAGTTTAATTTATATTAACAACATAATAGTTTCTTTGGCGCAAATTAAAACAGGGGCTATATTGCACCGCCGTTTTACATCAACAATTTCCGCATGAATAATTTTACAAAAGCAGTTACCATTTTAGGGGCCTTAGCAATTACCGGTATAAGTGCCCATGCACAAATAAAAACCTATACCGTTGCCGATGCACATTCGCACAATGATTATAAAAACAATATCCCCTTTTTTAGGGCATATGAAAAAGGTTTTGGATCAATTGAGGCTGACGTATATGCCGTAAATGGCCAGTTGATGGTAGCTCACGATAAAAAGGAGATTAGCGCCAAACGGTCGTTAAAAATTTTGTATATAGATCCTTTGATCGAAAAATTCGATCGCGACAGCCAGCGAAAACTCCGATTACTGATCGAGATTAAGGAAGACTACAAAGCGGTACTACCATTGGTGGTCAAGGAGTTAAAACCGCTTGAAAAATATTTCTCCTATAAGGGGCACCCAGGTCGTTTATCCATCGTAATGACCGGTGCTGTACCACCTGCCGCCGAAATGACTAACTATCCGGATTGGATTTCCTTTGATGTTGACCATATGGATGGTTTTAATGCACAGCAATGGAAAAAGGTTGGGCTGGTAAGTTTTCCCTTCAGTAAATATCTGAAATGGAACGGAAAAGGTGTATTGAACAAAGAGGAGATCAGTAGAGTAAAGGCGGGTATAGACAGTGTACATCAAGCGGGTAAAATGATCCGATTTTGGGAAACCCCTGATACCAAAAGCAGCTGGCTAGCCCTGATCAGACTGGGCGTTGACGTGATTGGTACTGACAAAATAGAGGAGCTTGGTGACTTTTTGAATAAAAAACCGCACAGCGAATATTTATCGCCGGCACCTTATGCGGTGTACCATCCAACTTATAGTTCAGATGGGACACAAAAGAAAGTCAAAAACATTATTTTATGTATTGGCGATGGTATGGGGTTATCGCAAATATATTCCACCTATACCGCTAACCGGGGGCAACTGAATATATTCCAGATGCAAAATATAGGTTTTTCTATCACCTATTCGGCCGATGCTTATATTACTGATTCGGCAGCTGGAGGTACCGCTTTTGCTACAGGTCAAAAAACAGATGACCGTGCAGTAGGGGTTGATCCGTCGGGTAAGCCATTGAAATCGCTGGCTGTTTATAGCGCAGAAGCTGGAAAGAAAACCGCCGACATTGTTGTCTGCGAATTAACCGATGCTACGCCTGCCGTATTCTACGCACATCAATCAGAGCGCTCAAGCGCTGCTGCCATTGCTAATGATATGGTATCAACGCCAATTGATATTTTATTAGGGTCTGGCTATAAAGATTTTACCGAAAAGATTAATGACGAAACTCCACTGGATAAAATGAAGCAAAGGGGCTATACTGTTATTCGTAATTTTGATGAGTTTTTAAGCTCCCAAGCTCCCAAAATAGTGGCCCTGGTAAATGATAGCGTAACCCGCCCAAAAATGGAAGGGAGGGGGAATTATCTGCCACTGGCTTTTAATAAAGTTACCAGCGCGTTTAAAAATAGTCCACAGGGATTTTTTATGATGGTTGAAGGTTCACAAATTGACCATGGCGGCCACAGCAATAACCTGAAACAGGTAATTACCGAAAATAGCGATTTTGACCAGGTTGTGGGCAATGCTTTACGCTTTGCAGATGAGGATGGCGAAACGTTGGTCATAGTAACTGCCGACCATGAAACTGGTGGTTTAACCCTGCTTGATGGCAGCGTTAAGAACGGATATGTTTGGGGCGATTTTAGCACCAATGACCATACCGGCACGCCGGTTCCGGTTTTTGCATACGGTCCTCACTCCGGCGATTTCAGAGGAGTGTATCAGAATACCGATATTTTTAACAAATTGTTGGCCCTGATCAAAGCTAAGTAAGCGTAAATCGGACACTTTCTTAAATCACGAACAAAAAGTGCCTTGAATGATATATTTGAGGTGTTTTTTGTTCGTTTGCTATATCTTCTTATTTGCCTGATGTTAATTTTCCGAAAACGTTTGCGCATTTTTACCTAAACTTCCTGTTCTTCGGTTCGCATTTATCTCTAATTTAGTTAACCAATTATAACCGCGAATAACCCCTGGTCATGGCCTCTGCTATCAGCAGAATGAGGCAATTGAA
This sequence comes from Mucilaginibacter lappiensis, assembly GCF_900155965.1. Taxonomy (GTDB): domain Bacteria; phylum Bacteroidota; class Bacteroidia; order Sphingobacteriales; family Sphingobacteriaceae; genus Mucilaginibacter; species Mucilaginibacter lappiensis. The sequence goes on along the minus strand of NZ_FTMG01000001.1, from coordinate 706,411 downwards.
ACGGATGATTAAGCCCGGTTTTTACTGTAATGGTTTGATCTCATTACAGTAGATATTGATTAACCCTAAAAAACTAAGATTGATGCTTATGCCTAAAACAGTTTCGATAACAGCATTTCAAAATGGTGATATGCGAACGCTCAATCACGTTTTTAACTACACTGTACGGAAAAGGCAGGGTAGTGGCTGTTGGTGTCCATGGCTATACAACGAGTATACAAATGGCAGATTACCCGCAGCTATGAGCTTTGATAATGATAAGGCTGCAGATGATCTGAGTAAGTGGCTGCTGGATCAGGTACCCGCAAAAGGGAACTAAAAAATAACTAATCAATCATATCAGTGCTAGGCAATGGTTTCAGAAATTGAATTGATCGTATTAATTAAAGAGGGGGATATCCGCGCCTTTGATGAGTTTTATAAAAGAAACTGGCGTGCGCTGTATCAAACGGCTTATCGTTCAACATCCTCACAGGAGGATGCTAAGGATCTGGTACAAACGGTTTTTATAAATTTATGGAATTGCAGACAAAACCTTAACCCCGATGCTTATAAGCCCTCTTATCTCTTTAAGATCCTGAGAAATAACATCATTAATTTTTATAAGCAGGATTCGGCCAGAAGAAAGAGATTAGAACAACTGCTATATCTTGACGAAGTTGATCAGTACACTAATGAAGAAAATCTAATGGCTAAAGAACTTTCGATTGTAATTGATGGAGAGATCAGGGAACTGCCCCGGAAAATGCAGGAGGTTTTTATTTTATCACGCCGGCAGCACCTTTCTGTCAACGAAATTTCTGAAACACTTAATATTACACCCCGCACAGTTAAAAACCAGCTTTCCAACGCCTTAAAAATACTGCGCACCAAACTGGGCATGTTTTAGCCATTGTCTATAAAAATAAAATAAATCTGGTACCAGGCTGCCTTAGTCTTGTATATAGTATCAAAACCAAAAACTGTTTAAATAACAGTTCATGTAAACTTAAAACAGATCATCATGACGCTATGGCGAAGGCCAGATCCCGGCGATAAAGTTGGGGAGGAACATCTTCGGGACGAGGAGGCGATGCACGCTGTAGAAAAAGAAATGCTCCGGAATATCCACAAAGATATTTTGGGAAGATGGCATTTCTTCAAAACCACAACCGCAAGGTATACCATAGCTGCTTCTTTACTGCTGATGTGCTGCTGCGGGCTTTTGTATAAAAAATTATCGGCTAATGACGAGGCTAATTGGATAGCGGTATCCAGTCCCAAAGGGAATATTAAAAACATACAACTTCCTGATGGATCAACAGTTTGGTTAAACTCAGGTTCGATACTGAAGTTCCCTGAACATTTTGGGAAAACGAGAGAGATAGAATTAGTTGATGGTGAGGCTTATTTTGATGTAAAACATGATGATCATTCACCATTTACAGTACATTATGGCCGCTTACATGCACGTGTGCTAGGGACTGCATTTAACGTGAAGTTTTATAAAAATATTAGTGATGTACGGTTGTCAGTTACCCGTGGCCGGGTTGAAGTCGGTAACAAATCATCAAGCTTTGGTGTGATCACGCTTGGCAAAGAGGTAGTTTATGATCAAAAAGCAGGTACCCACCAGATTAGACTAATAGATGCAGAAAAGGTATCCGCGTGGAAATCAAATGAGATCAATCTATATAGCATCCCGTTTGATGAATTGGTCATGCGGCTGGAAAATATCTATAATGTTCATATCAATTATGACCATACCAGGGTAAACCATCTGACAACCACTATTCACTTTTCGAGAGTTAACACCTTACCATATGTGCTTAATATCATTAAAACCATTCATCATTTGGATTATGATATAAATGGAAAGGAGATTTATCTGAGAAAAATGTGAATCAGTGAACCAAATAAGGCCGATACCACCTGCTAAACGCGAATATCGACCAGAGTTGAATGATGAGTTATTGGCAGGTTTCAGGCTAATCCAATAATTTCAAGTTGGTGGCATATTAAGTTATGAACCTATGTCAGGGAAAACTTTACCAATAAAGCTGGGCCAATTATCGCGACACCGATAAAAACGGTAAGAGCTATAAATAAAAAGAAAACTACGTAACCAAAAAATAATAAAACATGAAGCGATTTTTATACCCGTTGCTGATCCTTTGCTCAACCACGGTTTTGGGGCAAAGCAGCAATACCGAAGAGGTAATCAGAAAGGTTGCAGACAATGTAATTCAAAATACCTCCTTTAAATTTATCAATACCAATACCAAAGAAAAATACGATTCAACCAAAGGTTTAGCTTCTTCACCAGATATTAAAGCGGATAGTAAGTACAATAAATGGATGTACGTGAACGGTGTATTAACAATTGGTATGGTACAAATGGCAGATGTACTCGGCGACAAAAAATACTCAGATTATTCACAACGTAACTTCGCTTTTATTTTTGATAACCTGGGTTATTTCGAGGCTCTTCGTAAAGCTAAAGTACCAAAAGTAGAGTATGGTGCTGTTTTCAGCATTAGTAATCTGGATGCCTGCGGTGCTATGTCGGCCGGGTTATTTGATGTAGATGCATTAGCCAACCGGAAAGATTATAAGGCGTATTTGAGCAGGTCGGCCGATTATATCTTAAACAAACAACTGCGTTTACCCGATGGTACACTTTCGCGTCCGGTACCTCGCAATATGACCCTTTGGGCAGACGATATGTTTATGAGTATCCCTTTCCTGGCACGTATGGGTAAACAAACCGGTGATAGTAAATATTTTGATGACGCTATAAAACAGGTAGAGAATTTTAACAAATACCTGTATGATCCTAATACAGGTTTGTTCTTTCATAATTATTATTCCGATGACCAGACAAATGGTGTCGGCCACTGGGGGCGCAGCAATGGCTGGATAGCTATGGCAACCGTAGAGCTGTTAAATAACCTGCCGGCCAATCATCCTAAACGTGCAGAAATAATTAAATTATTATTGAGACAAATAGTAGGATATGCCCGTTACCAGGATCAAACAGGTTTATGGCACCAGTTATTGGATAAACCAGACTCTTATCTGGAAACATCAGTTACGGCCATGTATACCTATGCCGTTGCCCGGGCGGTGAACCAGGGTTGGATCAATGAAAAGTATATAGCCATAGCCCAGGAAGGTTGGAAAGGCTTATTGACTAAAGTTACAGTTGATGGTCAGCTGCAGGATGTGTGTATCGGTACCAATATGGATACGGATATCAAATTTTACTATACCCGTCCAACAGAGCTGAACGATACACATGGTACCGGTGCATTTTTATTAGCCGGAACTGAAATGCTAAAAGCGGAAAGGAAGAAATAGTTAGAGAATAATGTGCTCGTAATAATACGCTGCGGTTACCAAGGAATAGATCGAAATGGCTTTAAATATCCATTCATTCGGTCATGTGTTCAATCTCAAGACATCAAGACAAAGTAATCAAAAGCTGCTGATCATGATTACAGAGGACGATAAGGAAATAGTTTATGTACCCGATAGCAAAACCAAAAAGATTCACCGGATTGAAAAAGGGAAAGTAAGTGTGTTTTTAACAAACATAGGAGGAGTGAACGGTCTTAAAGCTATAGGACCTGATCTTTATATCCTCGGTGGACAAAAATTCATGAAATCTGACAGCAAAGGAAATTTAACCCCGATCATTACGCTTAGTTGTGGTGGCGATGGACTTGGGCCTGTTGGCAATGGCGATTTCCTGATCACATGCTGGTCGGGCCATATATTTTATGTAACTGCCGATGGCAAAATTGAAACTTTATTGGACATACAGGAAAAAAAGGTAAATACTGCCGATCTTGCATATGGTATCATAAAACATATTTTATATGTGCCTACCTTTTGGGGTAAAAAAGTGGCGGCTTACAAATTAATAACAACCAAATAATATGGAGCTTAATAAAGTTCAGTCTATTAAAAATTACCTGGTTATTATCTACATGGCAAGCGCTGGCATGGTATCGGCTCAAACGCATGGTGATGATCCTTATTTAAAATTATGGTATAGCAAACCTGCTGCTGCCTGGGAAGAGGCCCTGCCTTTGGGCAATGCCACTACAGGGGCTATGGTATTTGGTGGGGTAAAGCAGGAGCATTACCAACTAAACGATCATAATCTGTGGTCGGGTTATCCGGAATCTGGTAACAACCCGCAAGGGCCAGAGTATCTGCCACAAGTACGGAAGGCCATATTTGATAATGATTTTGACAAAGCAGCAGACCTCTGGAAAAAACATTTGCAGGGTCCGTACACTGCTCGTTACTTACCCTTGGGCGACCTGTTGTTGGATTTTAATGTGACCGACATTACGCATTATTATCGTGACCTGGATTTAAATAAAGCGGTTTCAACCGTAAAATATGAGACTAGCGGTGTACACTATACTCGTGAAACTTTTATCAGTTACCCGGATAAGGTAATGATGATACGTATTGCCGCCAACACAAAGGGTGCTATTAGTTTTACCGCTAATTTGCAAAGCAAACTTCATTTTTCTATAGCGAACGAAGGCGATAATAAACTTATATTAAAAGGAAAGGCCCCAAGCTATGTAGCCAATCGTGATTATGAACCACGGCAGGTAATTTACGATGAACCCAAAGGTGAAGGAATGAACTTTCAGATCAACCTGAAGATTAAAAATGAGGGCGGGCGCGTAAGTGTTGTTAATAATACGTTGCAGGTTAGCGGCGCCAATGAGGTGCTTATTTATTTAACAGAGGCTACCAGTTTTAATGGTTTTAACAAATCGCCAGGTTTGCAGGGAAAAGATCCGGCTGTTGAAGCCAATGCCGTTTTACTTGCAGCATGGCAAAAAACATATGAAAAACTCAAACAACGGCACATAGTAGATTATCAACGGTTGTTTAAGCGCGTGAGTTTTAATCTGGGTGCTGATGCCAACATGGTAAAGCAACCTACAGATCAAAGGCTCCGGAATTTTAGTGTAGCCAATCCCGATAAACAATTACAAACCCTGCATTACCAGTTTGGACGCTATTTACTCATTGCCAGTTCAAGGCCAGGCAGTGCTCCGGCAAATTTGCAAGGTATCTGGAATGACCAGGTATCACCACCATGGGGTAGCAATTATACAACCAATATCAACACGGAGATGAATTATTGGCTGGCCGAAAATGCCAACCTTTCAGAATGTCATCAGCCTTTATTTGACTTTTTAAAAGAGCTAACTGTAAATGGTGCTATCACCGCCAAAGAAAGCTATAACATCCAGGAGGGCTGGGTTGAGCACCATAACAGCGATATATGGGCTAAAACCTCAACTGTGGGTGGTTGTGATGATGATCCTAAAAGTTCGGTAAAATGGTCGGCATGGCCAATGGGCGGTGCTTGGATGAGTCTGCATTTGTATGATCATTACTTGTTTACCGGCGATAAAATATTTTTAAGTAAAACCGCTTATCCAATTATGAAAGGTGCCACGCAGTTTATGTTGCACTGGCTTGTAACCGATCCTAAAACAGGATATCTGATAACCAATCCCTCCACATCGCCCGAGAATACCATCAAAATTAATGGCAAGGAATATTTGATAAGTATGGCCTCTACCATGGATATGTCTATTATTCGAGAATTATTCCAGGATTGCATCAGCAGTGCACAGGTATTGGGCATTGATAAGAATTTTGCAGCACAGGTAAAAACCGCTTATGATAAATTGTATCCATTTCATATAGGTAAGCACGGACAACTGCAGGAATGGTTCCAGGATTGGGACGATCCGGTGGATACACACAGACATATCTCTCACCTGTTCAGCCTGTTTCCTGGCAGACAGATATCCGTGTTTAATACACCAGAGCTGGCCGCTGCCGCCAAACAATCCATGATATACAGGGGAGATGTAAGTACAGGCTGGTCAATGGCCTGGAAGGTGAATTGGTGGTCGCGTATGCACGATGGTAATCACGCTTACAAAATACTAGGTGCAGCATTTAACTATATGAATCCCGTGCAAAAGAAAGAGCAAATGAGTGGTGGCGGTACTTATCCTAATTTGTTCGACGCACATCCGCCTTTTCAAATCGATGGAAACTTTGGCGGAACGGCCGGTATGACCGAAATGCTATTGCAAAGCCAAAACGGCGAAATAGAACTCTTGCCAGCCCTGCCTGATGCCTGGGCCGATGGCAGTATCAAGGGTATTAAGGCCCGTGGTAATTTTGAAGTAGCCATCGATTGGAAAAAAGGTAAATTGACTAAAGTACTCATTAAATCAAACCTGGGTGGCAATTGCCGGCTTCGGACGCCTATCCCTGTAAAGGTGGTTGAAGTAAATAGTAAAGCCGCTGCTGGCGTAAATAAAAACATATTGAGTAGGCCACCCGCAATACCAACATACCAAGAAGTTGATGATGTCAAACTGGCGGATATCAGCTTTAATAAGGGTTATGTAATTGACTTTCCCACCGAAAAAGGTAAAACCTACACCATTATACCTCAATAACGAAATGAAAATTCTGAAGTTTTTTTTGATGATTTCCTTGCTTTTAAGTTCTACAGAAATACTCAAGGCGCAATCTATTATCTGGACAGAGGTTGAACCGGGAATATGGAAAGGAGTGATTGGTAAGCCCGAAGAATTTGATCTGTTGAAAGTTGCTGGGGCTCAGCCATACTATGCGGGCTTACAGCAAATGCCCAAGGTAACGTTTCCACTAGCCCAGGACGAAATTATAGGTCGCGTACAGGATGGTAAAACCTACCTTCGTTTCCCGCTGGAGAGAAAAGAGCAGATATTTGGTTTTGGCTTAAACTTTCAAACTGTATTTCAACGGGGTAAAGTGCTCTCCTTGCATGTAGATAATTATGCGGGTAAGGATAATGGCCGCACCCATGCGCCTACACCATTTTATGTGTCTTCCAATGGCTACGGGGTATTCATCAACTCGGCCAGATATATTAATGTGTATGCCGGTACAGCAGTGAGGCGGGATAGTAAAACAGTACCCGATGTACAGGATAGAAATCTGGACAAAAACTGGAACTCACATCCGTACTCTGATGGAGTAGAAATCCTGGTGCCCGCTGCAGGTGTGGAGATTTATGTATTTGCAGGCCCAACAACTTTAGATGCTATACGACGTTATAATTTGTTGAATGGTGGTGGTTGCTTACCACCGCGTTGGGGTCTGGGTTTCACCCAACGCATGCAGCGTTTAACCGATGCACAAGGCGTAGCTGCGGAGGCGCAGGCTTTTGAGGAAAAAGGTTACCCACTGGATTTCATCGGTCTTGAACCCGGCTGGCAAAGTAAATCATACCCCTGTACTTTTGAGTGGGACAAAACCCGCTTCCCTGATCCAAAAACGCTGGTGCAGGACATGTTGAAAAAGAATATCAGGCTAAACTTATGGACAAATCCCTACGTATCGCCTGAGGCTCCTGTTTATAAAGATATTTTGCCATACAGTGGTTCGCATACCGTTTGGAATGGCATCGTACCTGATATCAGTATGCCTGAGGCCCGGAAGATATTTTTTGGGGAACTGGAAAAAGGTAAAATAGATATTGGTGTTAGTGGCTATAAGATGGATGAGGTTGATGGTGGCGATAATTATTTATGGCCTGATGTAGCTGTTTTTCCTTCAGGACACGATGCCGAACAAATGCGTCAGACCTACGGACTTATGATGCAACGTTATACCAGCGAAATTTATCACAATCGTAACCAACGCACTTTTGGTCTGGTACGTGCTTCAAACGGCGGCGGCGCATCATTTCCTTATGTGATTTATAATGACTATTACGACCATCGCGATTTCATAACAGCGCTAGTGAACAGCGGCTTTGCCGGAGTACTGTGGACACCTGAAGTGCGTTCATCTAAAACAGCCGAGGAATGGTTGCGCAGGTTTCAATCGAACGTGTTTTCGCCAATGGCTATGATCAATGCCTGGGCTAGTGGCACCAAACCATGGTCGTTTTCTGAGGTTGCCGAACAGGTAAAAACAATGGCCAACTTGCGGATGCAGATGATGCCTTACTGGTATAGCGAGTTTGCTAAATATCATTTTGAAGGTATTCCGCCATTCAGAGCTATGTATCTGGAAGACGGTTTTACAAATACCGAAGCCAGAAGTGAAAATAAGAAACTGAATCTGGAAGAAAACCCGTATGAAGAAGCGGCGACTAAAGAAGTAAAGGATCAATATATGGCAGGGGAGTACTTATTGGTGGCTCCTATGTTTGCCGGGCAAACCAGCCGTAAAGTAATATTGCCTAAAGGTAAATGGTATGATTTTTATAGCGGAAAATATGCCGGTAACGGCGAGGTAATCAACGTAACACCTGGTTTGGATAAGATTCCTGTATACGTAAAGGATGGGGGTATAATACCTATGATGCCGGTAATGTTGCATGCGCCAAAAGCAGGGCAGAAGGTTGATATAGAGGTAAAGTACTATGGTGAACAACCCGGTACCTATTCATTATATGATGATGACGGCGAAACCTATGATTATGAAAAAGGAAATTATGCCTTCCGTAAGATCACGGTAATTAAGCTGAATGGAAAACTAAAAGGCGCAATTACCCCAGCTCCAAAAGGTAAGCCTGATAATGTAGGTAAAGTAACTTTTAAAGCGATGACAGAACTGTAAGTATACATTCATACGCCTGCAGTTTTACCAAACTATATAATGTTAATGCCATCGGATTTACCTGGTGGCTTTTTTGTTGAGTTTATTAAAGCCTTTGCAAAACGGTCTTTTAAATTTCTTTACCGCTTTTATTAAGGTTTTCACCGATAAGCAAGCACCATTGGCCTTTTTTGCTTTGCCATAGCTTTGTCACCGTTTTACATTTGTTAAAATGTTTTAAGTGGCTAATCGTCCCTACTGTTATGGAAAATAATTACTTTATGCTGAACCCAAACTCTGCTGCACCTGATCAGGAGCAGGAGCTTGCCATTATGTTCTTGGATATCCGGAACTTTACTGGACTGATGGAATCACAGCCAGGTCAAACCGTTATACAGATTGTTCGACGGTTGTTCACAGCTTTTGGCCAAATTGTGAAAAAATTCGAAGGCAGGGTGGTAGAAATTGCCGGCGATAGTTTGTATATAGTATTTGGTTTACAAACCGAACTTAAGGTAGCTGTGAATAATGCATACCAGGCCGCCCAAGTAATGTTTCATACGGTTAACCTTTTTAATGAAGCTTATGCTGAACCCTATTATGGTGGCCCACTCGAAATAGGTATGGGTTTACACGCCGGAAAAGTTTTCGTGGGCGAATTCGGTTTAGATAACGCGCCACAATTGTCGGTTATGGGCTTGCCTGTCAACATCGCTTCCCGGCTTCAGGCCAAGACTAGGGAACTGGATAATGATCTGATCATTTCAGAAGATGCATATCAATTGCTGGTTAATGAACAGACCATTGTTCAGCAGCAAACTGTGCAACTACAGGGAATTAGGCAAGAACAGCAAGTACGCTTAGCCGGCAAATCATATGGTACTCAACAAAATCTGGACTATTTACTGGCTATCTCTGGTTAATACCAGATCTACATAAAGACCTTTCAACCCATAATAAGAACATGCTTACAGCCGGTGAGCTTATATTACCGCTGTAATTGGCAATCTGCATCGGCAACGCTATTCCTTATTCACAGAAATTCTTTCTGCTTCCCGCCAAATAACTTCCGAAAATAATTAATGATGAGTCATGAAAAGTAGGTCTATGAAGTTGTTTTTTTATGGCTAAGCCTTTAAAAATATGAAGTTCATTCAGTTGAATGTTTACCAATGTTAAATAAAATACTAAAATATGTTAATTTTTGTATAGTATTTGTAAACTAGTTGTGTAGTATTTATATTTGACATCGGTAAACCCAATTTTTAGCGATATCAAATTATATGAAAAGACGGGATCTAATCAAAAAGATCGGGCTGGCTACCGGAGCAGCGGCATTAAGCAATGTTGTTGTTGCATCTCCCCTTAATTCGGAGCAAAAAAAGAAAAAGGTTTTAAAAATAGCGCACATTACCGATGTGCATATACGACCTGAGTACAATGCTGTAGCCCGTTTTAAAAAGTGTTTGGAAATGATCAAAAAAGATAAGGTTGATCTGATCCTGAATGGTGGTGACTCTATATATGCAGCCGATTACGATAATATTAAAAAAGAGCGTGTTGTTGAGCTATGGAACTGTTGGAAAGATAGCATATCCTTAGTTAATGAAATTTCGATGTATAGCGTGCTTGGAAATCATGACATGTGGTGGCAGGGTAAAGGAGATGAACTTTTTGGTAAACCTGGTGTACTTAAAATGTTGGGTTTGAAGAATAGTTATTACAGTTTCGACAAGAATGGATGGCACTTTATTATGCTGGATAGTAATCATCCCAAAACCCCAGGGATGTTGGATGAAGAACAATGGAACTGGTTTGTTCAGGATGTACAAGCTAGCAATGGTAAGCCAACGTTGATCATGTCACATTACCCACTCCTGAGCTGTACAGGTATCACTGATAATAAACCTGACTTTATTGGTCCATTTAAAGTAAGTGGCAGCTACAATCATCTGGATATTATGAAGTTTATTGATGTGTTTAACAAAAATAAAAACATCAAAGTTTGTTTGAGTGGTCATATTCACCTGCTGGATAAAGTATGGTACAACGATGTGAGTTATTTGTGTAATGGTGCAGCCAGTGGTTTTTGGTGGGAGCCGGGTGATGATGGCAAAAGCTCTTATAAACAAACTGTACCGGGCTACTCCTTGCTGAATCTGTATAGCGATGGCAGTTTTGATGATGAATATGTTAAGTACGAGGCCTAATTAATTAAAAATATAACCCTAACTGAAATGAAAAAACTATCCTTCTTATTAATGTTTTTGTTGGTAACCTGCATAACCGCATCCGCTCAGAAAGCTACAGCTGACAAGGCGGCAAATATTATTATCGTGTCCATTGATGGCTTGCGATGGCACGAAGTTTTTCAGGGTGCTGAGAAAGCATTGATCCTGAACAAAAGATATAACTCTCAGGATTCCGTTCAGCGAATAAAAAAATATTGGTCTGAGGATCAACAGGAGCGAAGAGCTAAGCTGATGCCTTTTGTATGGAGTATTTTTGCGAAAGATGGGCAATTGTACGGCAACCGTGATTTAGGAAGCCCGGTAAATGTTAAAAACCCGTATTGGTTTTCATACCCAGGCCGAAGTGAAAACTTAACAGGGTACGCAGATCCTAAAGTGAACTCAAACGACTATCCTGATAACCCAAACAAAAATGTACTGGAATTTATTGATCAGCAAAAAGGATATAAAGGCAAAGTTGTAGCTTTTGCATCGTGGGATGCTGTGGCCAGAATTATAAACCGGAATAGGAATGGCATAATGGTTAATAATCCGTTTGAAGACATTAAAGGAGATAATCTTACAGAGGCCGAAAAACTGGCCAATGAAATTCAGCATTATGAGCCTCAGATATGGGGTGACGGCGAACGTTTGGATGCTACTACCTACGCACTGGCTAAATCATATATTAAGGCCAAACATCCAAAGGTAGTTTACCTTGACCTTGCTGATACAGATGATCATGCACACGGAGGTAATTATGATCTCTATTTGGATGCCATCCATAACATTGACGCTATGATTAGTAGTTTGTGGAATTATATGCAGAAAGACTCCTTTTATAAGAACAATACCACTATCATAGTGATGCCCGATCATGGGAGAGGGGAAGGAAAACAATGGACAAGTCATGGCGCCAGTATTCCGCATGCTAATGATACCTGGTTAATGGCTATGGGCCCTAAGATAAAGCCACTGGGCGAGGTGAAAAATAATGGACAGATTTATCAGGATCAGTACGCAAAAACCATTGCCAAATTGTTAGGATTTAACTTCACCTCAGTAAATCCTATTGGTGCAGTAATAGGTAGCATTGCACAGTAAGCTAAAACATAGTTCGTTTATCCCATGAAAAATCAAAACAGAAGAAACTTTATTCAAAAATTGGCAGTAGGTGGTTTGATGATCACCCCATTTAAAAAAATAATCGCCTCGCCGGTTTCTGTACAATTATCGAACGCTCCGGCTAAAGTGAATATCAGGTTTGGGATATGTGCGGATATACATCAGGACATTATGCATGACGGTGAAAAACGTTTGCAGGTTTTCGTAGACGATATGCAAAAACAAAAGATTGATTTCATTATTCAGTTAGGTGATTTTTGCCGACCCTATGAAAGAAATCTTCCATTTTTAAAAATATGGGAACAATTCACTGGTCCCCGGTATCTCGTGATTGGTAACCATGATAATGACGGTGGTTTCTCCCATGATCAGGTGATCGCTTTCTGGAAAGCGCCGTTTAAATATTATTCCTTTGATAAAAACGGGTATCATTTTGTAGTGTTAAATGGAAATGAGCACAATCCTTCGCCAGACAGACCGGTAGGATATGCGCGTTTTATCGGTAAAGAACAACAGGCATGGTTGGAAAAAGATCTGCAGCAAACCAAACTTACCACTATTATATTTTGTCATCAAGGTTTAGATAACGATATGGGTGGTATTGAAAATGCTACCCAGATCAGGCTGATTCTGGAGCGAGCTAATCAGGATGCAGGTTTTAAAAAAGTACGGTTGGTATTTAGTGGTCACCATCACCTGGATTATCAAAATGAGATTAATGATATCTTTTATGTTCAGATCAATAGCATGTCTTACCAATGGTTGGGTGATTCCTACGTTAAGATGCGTTATAATGCAGAAATTGATCAGAAATATCCTTATATCAAATACACAGTACCTTATAAAGATCCCATCTACACGGTAGCTGAAATAGATAGTCGCGGAAGTTTCTCATTAAAAGGCGCCAGCACATCTTTTGTTGGTCCGTCGCCTATCGAACTGGGTATGCCCAAACATGAAATGGGCTACGAGGTTGTGCCAACCATTTCGCCCAGAAAAATTAACCTTAATTCCTGATTAGTTTAACCATTATATTATGAAAAGATCATTTATTATACTTTGCCTGATTGGCTTAGTTTCACAACTAAGTGCACAAATTAAACATGTAAAACATATCGTATTGATAGGTTGTGATGGTTTTGGGGCTTACGCTGTGCCCGACGCAAAAATGCCTAACTTAAAACATCTGATGGAAACAGGCTCATGGTCGTTAAAAGCAAGGTGTGTAATGCCATCATCAAGTGCCGATAATTGGGCATCAATGTTAATGGGAGCAGGCATAACAGAGCATGGCTATACAGAATGGAATAGTAAAGTTCCTGAAATTCCGTCAGTCACAACCACTAAGTATGGTATTTTTCCAACTATTTTTAGCGTTATCCGTGATCAAAGGCCAGAAGCTAAAACTGCTGCTATTTATAGTTGGGGTGGTATAGCTCCGCTGATAGAAAAAGATGCTATCAATATTGTGATACCGGGTGGCGATGCAGGAGATGATTTTTGTGTGGATACTACGGTGAGTGTCATTAAAAGAGAGAAACCCCTTTTTACATTTATCCATGTGAGCCAGCCTGATGGTGTGGGGCATAATATAGGTCATCGGACCCCCGCTTATTATGAGGAATTACAAAAGGTTGATGCGCGCATTGGTAAAATTGTTCAGGCCCTAAAAGATGCAGGTATCGAAAACGAAACTATTATTATAGTGACAGCCGATCACGGTGGTATTAATAAAGGACATGGTGGTAAATCATTGGATGAGATACAAATACCATGGATAATAAACGGTGTTGGTGTCAAAAAAAATCATGAAATAAAAGATGTGATCATTACGTACGATACGGCTGCTACCATAGCCTGGGTATTTGGATTGAAAATGCCACAAAGCTGGCGTGGGAAGCCCGTAACTGATGGGTTTAATTAAGCGAACCTTATAATAACGTATACTGTTTGAACAGGTTGCTCACTTGCTAAAAAGTGGGTTTACATGGTTTACACTTTTTATGGTTAACACGGTGTTATATTATTGATAATCAATAATATGTGATTTTTTTCCTTGAAATAGTGTAAACCATGATTTTGAATAATAACTAGTGGCTATTTTTTTGATTCCGCTCGACTTGCCTGTATTACTATTCAAATAAGTTATAGGATTAAGATCAGTCAAAATAAAGTTAGGTACCTTAGTCCCTTTCCTGTATTGCGTAACGGGTATCATTATTAAATTTTGATTACTTTTGATCGAAAGTAATTACTATGCAAGACGATATTATCCTGAAGATTAGCTACCGTTTAAAAGAAATAAGAAAAGACAAACGTATAACCATTCAGGAACTGGCTGATAAGGCTGGGGTTAGTAAAGGGTTAATATCCCAAATTGAAAATAACCGTACCATACCTTCTCTTCCGGTATTGATGAATATCGTTCAGTCGTTAAACCTGGATTTAACTGAATTTTTTAAAGATCTTTCTTCCAAAGGGCATCAGGAAAAAGTATTTGTCATTCGTTCATCTGAATATAGCCCAATTCAAAAAGAGGCATCCAAAGGTTTCAGCTATCAAAGGATGCTGACACGTAATATACAGGGTGGTCCGGTTGACTTTGTATTGTTAGAGTTAAAAAAAGGAGCCCGGCGCAATAAAATGGTAGTGACCGATGCTTTTGAATACAAGTATCTGATTAAAGGTAGGATCGACTATTTGATAGAAGATAAAAATTATATTTTAGAAGAAGGTGATTCTATCTTTTTTGATGGTCGCCTGGGACATAGCCTCTCTAATATTGGCGATTCTCAAGCTATAATGCTGGTAGTTTATTATTTCATCTCCAACGATTAATACTCATCTCCGCACGATATTAAGTGCTATAAATAAAGCCCCATATCTATATCCCTGAACAGGCGTTCCAGTTTGTTACAAGTGGGTTTACACAATTTATGGTTAACATTATTTATTTAATTGATAATCAAATAAATATCTATGTTTTATTGTCATATAGTGGGTTTAAGTGTAAACCCACTCTGATTTACCTGAAAGGGCCCCTAAAGTTGCTTCTTCCTCAACTTTATAACTCAGGGGCCTCTGCGAGTTTAAGTTAACCCACAAAATTCACCAACCTAAAATTTCATAACCACCTACGGAGCCAAAGAACGTCCTCTTTTAGGCTATAAACACGTGGCCCCGCTGGGGCCGGCAATGCTTTATACTATAATTAGTATACCTGGCCTGCCATTCGGCCTCAGAGAGGCCTCCTGTTTATAGATAAAATTTAAAGAAATGGTGGACTCCAGCGGAGTCTCCTAATCGTGAACTTGCTTTCCGAGTGCTGTTTAGTTCACATTTAGATTTTGTGGGTTAACTTAAACTGCGAGAGGCCCCGTGGGGACTGCAATATAATGGATTTACGTTGATCAGCTTAGCGCAGAGCATTCCATGTCATTAAATAGGGTTTATAAAGTGTAGTATCCGTATCGACTGTGGAATAATGGTTTTGATGTTGGAAAATTAAAATTCATTATTCGATATGAGTTCCTTTCGTCATTTTCCCAACGCTTATGCCTTTTTTTAAAAATTACTTTTAAGGGCCTGCAATTTATCACATTTTATGGTGTTGCATTTATCTGAAAGAGGGATATTCTGGTTGTTTATTTTTATTTAATGTTTATTTAGTATTTATAAACTATCAATCAATTGTCTAATGTGTGTTAAATGATCGCTTTGATTGTCTGATAATTGCTTACACAAACGTTTGCGTAATAAATTTAATTGTAATTTGTTAATTTACAGTTATCTGTGTTTTATTAAAAAAAGTTATTTATAAGTGTGTCTAAAAAATAATTTAATTTATAAGTGAGTTTTTTTGTTTTTAATGTTTAATATTTATTAACTTGTTGTTTACAAATAATGACTTTATTTGTACAAATACTAAACAAAACTATTGGAATTTAAACTATTAAAAAATGAAGAATTTTTACTTGTTAAAGCATGGCCTGCTCCTGGTAGTAGTATGGTTGCTGACTTTGGGTATAGGTTATGCTCAAAGTACGATTGAAGGAAAAGTTTCCGATGAGTCGGGGCCTATTCCGGGAGTGGTCGTATCCAATAAATCAACAGGGAAAGGCACGGCCTCTGATTTAAAAGGTGGATTCAGAATTGCGGCAAATGCCGGGGATGTTCTGGAGTTTAAATCGCTCGGTTATTTGACCCGGTTGTTAAAAATTGAAGGCAAAGACCCCTTAACTGTTTTGTTGAAGACTGATTCCAAAAACCTCAATGAAGTGGTAGTTACTGCACTCGGTATTAAAAAAGAAAAAAGTGCCGTAGGTTATGCCATTCAGGAAGTAAAAGGTGATGCATTAACCAAAGCAAGGGAACCAAACCCTGTAATTTCATTAACCGGAAAAGTAGCGGGTTTGCTGATTACGCCAAGTTCTAATCTTTTTGGGAATCCCGGAATTTCTCTCCGTGGCCAAACGGGAGTACTTTTTGTAGTGGATGGCACACCAATCAGTACTGATTCCTGGAATTTGAGTGGGGATGATATTGAAAGTTATTCGGTATTAAAAGGCGCAAACGCGGCTGCTTTGTATGGTAGCAGGGGAGCGAATGGCGCTATTATTATTACAACTAAGAAAGGCACGGGTTCTAAGCAAAAATCATTATCTGTCGAGCTCAATTCAAGTACCCAGTTGCAGCTTGGTTATAATGCGATACCCAAAATACAAACCAGCTATGGTCCCGGTGATAATTTCGACTATGCATTTAAAGATGGTAAAGGTGGTGGAACTAATGATAACGATTATTTTATTTGGGGCCCCCGGTTTGAAGGGCAGCTAATTCCACAATATAATAGTCCGGTTGACCCCGCTACCGGTAACCTGGTGCCAATACCCTGGCTGGCGAGAGGTAAAGACAATCTTGCGAATTTTTTGCAAAATGGATTGATCAGCACCAATAATGTTGCAGTTTCCACACAAAGTGATCTTGGTAACTTGCGATTTTCGGTTTCGGATATTTACCAACGTGGTACTATACCTAATACACAGTTAAATATTACAAACTTTTCTGTTAACGGGACAATAAATGTAAGTAAAAAAGTAAGGTTTGAATCCAGCATTAATTACGACAGGCAGATTTCGCCAAACTATCCGGTTGCCGGATATGGCCCCACAAGCCCGGTTTATTTGATGACAGTTTGGGGAAGTGCCGATTATGATGTCCGTGATCTCAGAAATTACTGGCAACCAGGTAAAGTTGGTATTCAGCAATACTCCAGAGAATACACCATATATAACAATCCCTGGTTTGTGGCTTATGAGAATTTGCAGATCTACAAAAAGGATGACTTGTATGGACACGTACAGATGGATTATGACATAACAGATAAGCTTAAATTTAATTTACGTACCGATGTAAGTACCTGGTCTAAAAACTATGCTGTTAATATTCCGGTTTCAGGTAATTTTTATCAATATGGTAATTACAATCAGATAGGAGGCTATATCAACCAGAATTCTAAATTCTGGGAAAACAATACGCAGGCTTCTTTAAGCTATGCAGATAAGTTCAGATCATTCGGATATAAAACATCGGTTTTTGCTAATATACGTACAGTTAATGTTCAGGAAACCGATGCCAGCACAAACGGCGGCTTACTGGTGCCGGGTGTATACACCTTGAGTAACTCTGTTTTGCCTTCTGTGCCACAAAATTATTTTGCACAGCGCCAGGTAAACAGTGCGTATGGCTTGATCGATTTGAATTACAAAACTTTTCTTTATCTAAATCTAACCGGTCGTTTTGATAAATCATCTACTTTGCCGGCAAGTCATGATACTTATTTTTATCCCTCAGCTTCTTTGAGCGTTGTATTATCTGAGTTTATACATTTACCCCAAGCTATATCTTATTTAAAAGCAAGGGGATCTTATGCTAATATTGCCCGCGACGTGGTGGATGAAAATAATCAGTATGATATTTATAAACAGATACCTACCTATACAACAAACTCCCTTCGCTGGAATAATAATACCGGTGTTAATTATAGCAGTACACTTTACAACGGTGACATACAAGCTGCACGTGTAAAAACATCTGAAGTAGGTTTAGAGGCTCGTTTTTTTAATAATCGCTTAGGTTTTGATGCGGCTTATTTTCACAATATTGAGGGGCCTGGGATTGTAAACGTTGCTGAATCACCCACTTCGGGAGTTACATCTTATCAGCAGAATGCTTACACCTATACCCGTAAGGGAGCGGAATTGACTATTGACGGAACTCCAATAAAAACAGCCGCCTTTTCATGGAATATAGCAGGTAACTGGTCTTTCAATCACAAATGGCTTGATAAGATTGATGGCGTACAAACCCGCAATGGGATGATCAAATTAGGTGACCGGGCAGACAGCTATTATATTTATGATTTTCAAAGAGATCCCCAGGGAAACATCATTGTAAAATCTAATGGATTGCCTGCAATAAACCCTTATCAAACTAAAGTAGGTTATACAGATAATAATTTTGTTGCCGGTATTAACAATACATTCAAGTATAAGGCCTTTAGTCTTAGCTTTCAGTTAGATGGCCGTTTTGGCGGCAAAGTTCAAAATTATGTTGATTACAAACAATGGCAGGCAGGCGTAGCGCCGGGCTCAGATTCGCCACAACGTTTGGCCGATTGGAATAACCGCAATAATCCAAACTGGCAAGGTACGGTTATGACTAATGGATCAAAGATAGTAAGTGGTCTTTTAAGCACCGATCAGGATGGTAAAGTGATTTCGGATACACGGGTTTTTGCTCCTAATAATGTACCGGTTCTTTATGAAAACTGGGCCAGTAATTTTTATACATCAGGTTATGAGATTACCAGGAGCGCCACCTATGTTAAGCTCAGAGAGGTTATACTGAGTTACAATTTCTCAAAAAGCCTGCTCGATCGTACCAAATTTATAAAAACTGCCAGTGTTTCTTTTGTAGCCAGGAATTTATTATACCTGACAGGAAAAGGAACGCAAAATATAGATCTGGATCAGTTTACATCCAGCTCTACCAATCTGCAAACACCAACGGTTAAAAGTATTGGCTTTAATTTAAATGCCACATTTTAAGATATTAATAAGCAACAACATGAAAGCAAGAAATATAACAGGCCTTTTTTTACTTATTTTAAGTATGGTCCAATTGTCATGCAAAAAGTTTGATGATTTACGAAAAGATCCCTCGGCTATTGTAAATGCACCACCAAAATTGGTGTTTACCGGCCTTTTGTTAGATCTAGTGCAATCTGAAGGGCCTTGGGGGCAAGATCAACGCAATAATCAATTTATGGTATTGAACGAACCATATTACGGAGGGCAATATTATGACTGGATAACAGGTAGTTATTCTAACTATACCTATCTGCAAAATGTTGGCCGCCTGGAAATAGAAGCGCAAAAAAACGGTGCTACAGCCGCTCCTTATATGGCTCTTGCCAAATTTTTCAGGGCTTACTTTTTTGTGAATTTAACTACAATGTTTGGTGATGTTCCGATGAGTGAGGCGCTAAACGGAGCAACCAGTAAAATTTTCACACCGAAGTACGATAGTCAGCACGATGTTTACATGCAATGTTTAAAATTGTTGGATGATGCCAATACGCAGATAGCTCCTTTAGTGAAAAGTAATACAATAGTTGATGGGGATTTCTTTTATGGTGGTGATCTTTCCAAATGGCAAAAGTTAATCAATTCTTTCCGTTTACGGGTGCTGATTAGCTTAAGCAAAAGGGCAGATGATGCACCTGATTTAAATATCAAACAGCAGTTCGCCAATATAATCAACAATCCTGCACAATATCCTTTGATATTAACCAATGCGGATAATTTTCAATTAGTATATAATACCTCGGATGTATCCAATAATTACCCGTTATGGCCAAGTAATGGCGTTGTTTTATACAAAGATCTGAGAAACACGCTGGGGGCTACCTATGTTGATATTATTAAAAAAACAAAAGATCCCCGAATTTTTGTAATTGCCTTGCCTACGGATTCTGCCAAAGCAAGTGGCGATCCAAATTATGCAACTGAGTTTACCTCTTTCAGAGGGGCGAAAACCGGTGATTTGCAATCCACTCAAAAAACTCAGTCAATAGCGGGTTTATTAAGCGAGATCAATTTTTACTATTGGGAAGCCAGTCCTACGGGTATACCTTATGTATATACAGGTGCATCCGAAACCAATTTCAGTATCGCAGAAGCTATCAATCGCGGCTGGGTTTCTGGCGATGCTTCTACTTATTATAATCAGGGGATTTCAGAATCTATGAAATTCTATGGCGTAGCTGGTGCTGCGATCAGCACATTTCAAACACAAAACCCTTATGCAGGAAATACACCAACCGGGCTTACGCAAATATTGGAGCAAAAATATGTTGCTTTTTTTGAGAACTCCGGAAAAGAAGCTTATTATAATAACCGCAGAACGGGTGTGCCTAAATTTGATGTAGGGCCGCAAAATGCCAACAATAATTTAATCCCTACGCGCTGGGCTTATCCCACTGGTGAATATACCACGAATACGGTAAATGTAAAAGCAGCTATTCAAAGTCAGTTTAGTGGAGCTGATACGCAAAATGGTGTTACCTGGCAGGTAAAATAAAGAACTTGGTTAGTTAATCTTACAAAGGGCCGCATCTTTGCGGTCCTTTGTATTGTTAGCATACAAAACATTAAAATCACATCATGAAAAAGAATATTGCTGCGTTTTCTATAATGTTTATTTTTTCAGCGGCTGTATTTGCGCAATCGCCCTATATTCCTTCTAAACGTAATCTCGCAAATAGGCAATGGTTTAACAGCGCTAAATTAGGTCTGTTCATTCATTATGGCATTTATTCGCAGTTAGATGATGTGGATGAAGCCTGGGCTATGCGGAAATATACCATACCTCAATATGAAAAAAATGCAAATCAGTTCGACCCAAAAGATTTTAACGCTAAAGATTGGGTGGCTACAGCTAAACAATTAGGGTTTAAATACATCACTATAACCACCAAGCATCATGATGGCTTTTGTTTATTTGATTCAAAGTATACCGACTGGACGATCATGCATTACGGAAAAAGGCATATTGATATCATTAAAGCCCTGGCTGATGAATGTCATAAGCAGGGGGTAAAGTTGTGGTTGTATTATTCTTTGTTAGATTGGCATCATCCGGATTTTGTATTTCGTAAAAATGAGGGAGGTACGTATATTCATCAATTATCTAATCCCAATCGGGCTGAGCAAAAGTATTTTCAGTATATACAAAATCAACTTACCGAGTTACTAACCAATTATGGAACTGTTGCAGGAATATGGTTTGACGGGTATTGGTCGAAAGACATCAGTCGATATCCTTTCCAGGAAATTTATGGTCTGATTCACAAATTACAACCAGCCTGTATGATTATTAATAATCATGATATGTTTTACATTCCGGGTGAAGATGCTATGGTATATGCCCTATATGATCCTTTTCCGCAAGTTGCTTACGATAGTGATCCGCGTTTAAAGCAAATACCATTGCAAGCCATGGATATGAGTAGTAGTAAATGGGGATACTATTCTAAACAAATATATAAACCTGTTGATACCCTTATATATAATATGAAAAAAGTGGCAAATAAACGTGCGTCTTTTGTGCTAAATACTGGCCCGTTGCCTAGTGGAAAACTAGATTCGCATTTTATAGATACCATGAAAGTTGTAAATGAGCGAATGGATATCCGTAAATAATCTCAGTTTTTTTAAACCTCAGTTTTATTATTGTAATATTTAGTATTGGTAAACAATTGAAATTAGATTTTCTATCTTTTTGGCTATTTCCAACTAAAAATGTGGAAAAATATTTTAATAAATGTTTAGTATTTGTTTACTTTTTTATAAAAAGTATTTATATTTGGAAATAAATACTAAACAATAATTATAAACAGAATTTTGCATATGCAAATAATGGTTTAAAGGTATTGGTAAGTTGATTAATGTGTTTATTTAGGGCCGTAGCGGTTACGGCCCTTTATTACCTTTTAATTAAATAAACTATAATTCGATACTTCAATAACAGAAATACATAATGAATACCATTTCAACTACTCCCTTCTCAGTAAACGGTAAATTATATACGCCTCCGGCAAAGCCCATTGTGGTTATTTGCATGGATGGCTCAGCCGACGAATATCTGGATACTACTTTGGCTCATGATCGCATGCCTAATCTTAAAAAAATGGCTTTGCAAGGTTATCGTGGCATGGTGCGGGGAGCATTGCCGTCTTTCACCAATGTTAATAACTCATCTATTGTAACCGGGGTCAGTCCGGCTGTACATGGTATTTGCGGTAACTTTTTCTATGACGCGCAAAAAGACCAGGAGGTGATGATGAACTCATCAGAATATCTCCGGACAGATACTTTATTAGCTGCGGCGGCAAACGCGGGGCGTAAAGTAGCCGTGGTAACCGCTAAGGAAAAATTAAGAGATATACTTTCCTATAAATTAAATGGTATTGCTTTTTCGGCAGAAAAAGCCAACCAGGCAAAGCTGGAAACGCATGGCATTGAAAATGCTGAAGGGGTTATCGGGCATAAAACACCGGTTATTTACAGCGCCGAAGCCAGTTTATTTGTTTTACGGGCAGGTGTAGCCATGATAGAACAGGGTATGGCCGATTTTCTGTACCTGTCATTAACAGATTATATGCAGCATACATATGCACCCGATACTGAGGAGTCACTGGCATTTTACGAAGCACAGGATATTGAATTAGGCAAAATGCTTGCATTGGGAGCTATCATCGGTGCAACGGCAGATCATGGTATGAATGCCAAAGTAAAAGCCGATGGTTCACCCAACGTATTATTTATTGAGACGATGCTTACCGAAAAGTTTGGTGCAGGTTTCCGCGTTATTTGTCCTATTACCGATCCTTATGTTAAGCATCATGGTGCATTAGGTTCTTATGTGGTTGTGCATGTAGAGAATAATTCTAATATCAATGAAGTAAAAAATTGGCTGGCACAGCAACCGGGTATTACTGAGGTTTATGATAAAGAAACCGGATGTCGTATTCTGGAGCAACCAGCCGACCGGACTGGTGATTTGTTCGTGTTATCTGCGCGTGATGTTGTGGTTGGAAAAACAGCTGCCGATCATGATTTGAAGGCGTTGGACGGAACCTTGCGCTCGCATGGTGGCCGGTACGAAGAAATGGTGCCTTTGGTGGTTTCACATCCATTAAACAATGTGTACAAAATGAAGGCGCAAGGCGATCCCCGGAACTTTGATGTGTTTGATTTTGCAGTTAATGGCACCCATTAATCAGGGGCACAAATGAATTTTTAAGAGGACAATGAAAGAAGAAACGTTGATAACCACTGAAAATATAATCAAATCAGCTTCGTTAATTGCCGGTAAGCCGGTAATATCCGGGAAAACACTAGCGGTTAATAATCCCTATAACGGACACCTGGTGGGCACCGTAGAAATGGCGGGTTTGAATGATACTCAAGCCGCTATTGATATAGCTTTAAAAGGTGGGAGGGTATTGACCCGTTACGAAAGATATAGCGTTTTGGATAAAACCAGAACCATGCTGTTGGAAAGAAAAGAAGAGTTCGCCCAATTGATCACTGCTGAGGCGGGACTATGTATTACTGAGGCCCGTTACGAAATTGGTCGTGCACACGATGTACTGCTATTTGCCTCCATGGAATGTTTAAAAGATGATGGACAGGTATTTTCCTGTGACATATCCCCTAATGGCAAACAACGTAAGATATTCACCTTACGTGAACCCTTAAAACTGGCAGTTGCTATTACTCCATTTAACCACCCATTAAACCAGGTGGCTCATAAAATTGCTCCGGCATTAGCCGCGGGTACGCCGGTTATACTAAAACCCTCGGAAAAAACGCCTTTAACAGCCATTCGTTTGGTGGAGTTATTGTACCAAGCTGGTTTGCCAACTTATATGCTAAGTGTTCTTTTGGGAGATACTAAAGATGTTGCCGAAGCATTGGTGCAGGATCCGAGGGTTGATTTGGTGTCGTTTACGGGCAGTGTAGCTGTTGGAAAGAAGATAGCGCAAACCGCAGGATATAAAAAAGTGATCTTGGAGCTTGGTGGTAATGATCCTTTGATCGTATTAGAAGATGCCAATCTTGATTTGGCAGTTACATTGGCTGCAGAAGGATCTTTCCGAAACTCAGGTCAGCGTTGTACTGCTGTAAAGCGTATTTTGGTTCAGGAAAGCATTGCAAAAGAATTTACCAAACGTTTTGTTGAAAAAGCAAAAGAATATACTTGTGGTGATCCGGCTAATCCTGAAACTAAAGTAGGGACTGTAATTGATGAGCAATCGGCTCTATATCTGGAAAGTGTTGTCGATAAAGCGGTTGCCCGTGGAGCCAGGGTTTTATTGGGAGGTAAACGCACTGGTGCTTTGTTACAACCTACTGTGATCGTGGATGTTCCAAGGGATGCGCAAATGATTGTTCAGGAATCTTTTGGGCCTTTGGCCCCAATACTCACCTTTAAAGATATTGA
This sequence comes from Mucilaginibacter lappiensis, assembly GCF_900155965.1. Lineage (GTDB taxonomy): Bacteria > Bacteroidota > Bacteroidia > Sphingobacteriales > Sphingobacteriaceae > Mucilaginibacter > Mucilaginibacter lappiensis. The sequence goes on along the minus strand of NZ_FTMG01000001.1, from coordinate 681,851 downwards.
TGATGCAATCTCCTTATCTAATTCAACTGCTTTTGGCTTATCGTCAGGGGTGGTCACTAATAATATGGAGCATGCTATCCGCTTTGTGAAGGAACTAAAGGTTGGTACAGTTAATATCAATGAAGTTCCTGGTTACCGGATAGAGAATTCTCCTTTTGGAGGCATCAAGGATTCTGGTCTCGGAATAAAAGAAGGAGTGATCGAAGCGATTAAGTGCTTCACTACAGTAAAAACATTTTCAATGCCCTGGTAAAAAATCATTATGAATAATTCATCAACATACGATTTAATAGTAATTGGCTCTGGTATACTAGGTACATTCCATGCCCTGCATGCTGTTCGTTTAGGAAAAAAAGTACTGCTGACTGAAAAAGATCAGTATCCTGTAAGTGCAACTGTCAGAAACTTTGGTCAGGTTGTAACTTCCGGAATGTCTTCAGATTGGCTTCCTTATGCCATCAGAACGGCCGAGCTTTATAAAGAGATTCAGCAGGAATTTGATATCAGCGTGCGTAATAACGGTAGTGTTTACCTGGCGTCTGATCCGGAGGAGTTACAGCTGGCTCATGAATTAAAAGAGCGTATGGATACCTTTGGTTATCAGGCGGAGTTATTATCGGCAAAAGACTGTTTAACTAAATGGCCGGCTCTGAATAATGAATATTGCAAAGGAGGAATCTTTTTTCCGCAGGAATTAAGTGTGGAACCGGACAAGCTTATATATCGTTTGATTAAGTATGCTGTTACCAAATACTCTCAGCTTACTTACAAACCTGCAACAGCTATTATCGATTGTGAGGTTATCGGTGACCATGTGGAGGTAACAACTTCATCCAAACAAAAATTTACTGCCGATAAGGTAATTGTGTGCAATGGGGGGGAATACAAATTGCTGTTTGCCGATCATTTTAAAAATAGCGGTATCATCTTGTGCAAATTACAAATGATGCGGACTGTCCCGATGCCGGAGGTACAATTAGAAGGCAATATATTAACAGGCTTGTCTATCCGTAGGTATGAGTCCTTCCAGGAATGTCCTTCGTTTGCCAAACTTACAACACCTGAACATTATGCCGAACTAAAAAAATGGGGCGTGCACATCCTGTTTAAAAAAGCTGTTGACGGTTCTATTATTATTGGCGATTCTCATGAATATGCCGATGTAAACCATTCAGACGATCTGAGTTTTGATGTTAATGGCCACATTAATGAGTTGATGTTGAAAGAGGCGCAAAATATCGTGGGTTTCGATGTTAGCAAAATAGCATCAACATGGGCCGGTGTTTATCCGCAGCATAACAGCAAGCATGTGGTAGAAATGGATATAGAAAGTCGTATACATATCCGTACGGCCATAGGTGGTAAAGGAATGACCTGCTCGGGCGGTTATGCCGAAGCTAGTATACAAGGAATATACAACTGATCATTAGCCAGTTTTATCGCCACCATATGAAGCAAATAAATAAGCTACTTGTGCAGTCAAAAGTTTTCTTCATATGTTGGTGTATGCTGGCGGCTTTTGGCACATATTTCTGTATGTATGCTTTCCGAAAGCCATTTACCAGCGGTACTTACGCTGGGCTGATGCTCTGGGGTATTGACTACAAGGCTGTTTTGATCATTACCCAGGTACTGGGTTATATGGTGTCAAAATTCATCGGTATTAAGGTTATTTCAGAGCTTAAAGCATCTGGCAGGGTAAAGTTGATCATTAAACTCATTGTTTTTGCCGAACTCGCCCTGATTCTATTTGGCTTAGTTCCCTATCCTTATAATTTCGTTTTTTTATTCCTGAATGGGTTACCGCTGGGTATGGTATGGGGAATTGTTTTCAGTTATCTCGAAGGCCGGCGCTTTACCGAAATGCTGGCCATGGGTTTAAGTATTAGCCTCATTGTATCATCAGGTATTTTAAAAACCATCTATTTTATGGTTCATGGCTGGTTTCCACTGGTTTCTGAGTTTTGGATGCCCTGTGTTATAGGCCTGATTTTTTTACCCTTATTTCTCCTGTTTGTGTGGATGCTTTCGGTAGTGCCCAATCCTACAGAAACCGATAAATTATTACGGGTAGAACGTGTAGCAATGACCAAAGAGGACAAGCGGATCATTTTAAAAGAGTATGGCCCCGCTATAATAGGTACAGGATTGGTTTATACCATATTAACTACCATGCGTGATTTTCGCGATAATTTCTCGGTAGAGATATGGAATGAAATAGCGCCTCATTGGGACAAAACTGTTTTTTCAATAACGGAAGCCATTTCCGGAGTCATTGTATTGGCAGCTATAGGTTGTCTGTCACTTATCCGTAGCAATATCAAAGGCTTCTGGGCTACACAATATCTGGTTGTTTTGGGCTTATTGATCAGTGGTGGTAGCACATTACTTTTTCATTTCCATGTATTAGGTCCTTTCTGGTGGATGCTCCTGGTAGGGATGGGAATGTTTTTAGCCTACACGCCAATTCAGGTAGTTTTGTTTGAACGGATGATCGCTTTATTTAAATTAAAAGCCAATGCCGGGTTCTTTGTATATATATGCGATTCTGTTGGTTATTTGGGCAGCGTTGGCTTATTACTTTACAAAGAATTTTTCATGAGGGATTTAAGCTGGAGCAAAGTCTTGATGCAATTTAGCTATCTGCTTACCATTTTGTGTGTTGCATTACTGGTACTTGTTGCCATATTCTTTAACCGAAAGTTATGGGACAAGGGTTTGGTTTCAAGGGAGCTGGATAAGATTATTTAATTATCGCAGTATTTTGAATATGCATTCTTTTTCGTTTTTTCTGAGAATTGAAGTTAATAGGTCTATTCGAGTTTAAATTCCATTGGAACTTTTCCTGCCCATGTTTTTTGGATGACTTTACCACCGGCGGGTATAACAGTGACCACCTCATTAACGTCCTTCCGGATAACTGTAATATCAAAGGAGCGACCGAAAGCTTTAATATTTCTCAGTGTCATAAAATTCCAGTTTTTCGGTAACCTGGGGCTTAGCGTAAATGAATGAAACCCTGTAGGCCTGATGCCAAACAAGCCTTCTGTGAATATCCGGCAGTACAAACCACTTTCGGCAGAAAGATGCCTTTGGTTTCCCTCGGGATAAGCTTCTACAGGATAGGGCACATGCTCGCCCAAAAGCCTGCGGCGTGAATAGTACTGTAAAAAAGTCATGGCTTGTTCAGTAGCCCCCGCTTGCAGCACACCCCGGAGCGCATAAAGGGTAGAGCGATCCCAAAAGGTATCCTGCCCGGCTTGCGTGGCTAAACCATCGGCAGTCCAGAGCTGGGGCGAAAATAGGGCATCAATAGTACCTTTGCTTCGATCATATATACCCATAGTCAACGGCATACAGATCCAGGCACGCAAAACGTCATTGGTTTCGTAATATTTATAGGTATGAAATCCGGCTATATCAGCACCAAAGTATTTTTCAATATTTTCTTTAAGCTGGGCAGCTTGTTTTGTGTATAGATCAGTTTGTTGTTTAGGTAGTTGTAATTGCCGGCCAAGTAAAGCTGATGATATCAGCGCGTCGTAATACAGGCAATTGGTGGATAGATTAGCTTTACCTGAGGGGAAACGACCTTCCAACTCATCACTTTTTGACTCTACAACGCCTTGTGTGTTGATATGTCTGCGGCTATACTCCAGGCACCAGGAGATAAGTGGCCATAGGACTTTTGCTGAATCGGCATTGCCATAGGTAAGTGCATATCTCGATGCTCCGTAGGCTATCATGGCCTGATCGCCACGATCACCGGCGCCTTTCCAAACGGTATCACCTTCGGCTACAATGGAGCTTGGCAGAGCGTTATAATCCGGATTCATATACCGGGCAAACATCCGGTAAGCATTCATTGCGGAGAGATTTCCAATCCGGTCACCCGAAATGGCAAAATACGGGTTGATATATTCGGCCTGGTCATTGGCCCAGATAGCAGCATAATAGGATAAACCACCCGGGCCGTGCATATATCCTCCCTCGGTTTTAAAAATACTTTCCGTAGCCCTGATCTTGGCAAAAGCAAACATGGCATTCAATATGCTATCTGGTGTTTGCAACTGTAAAGGCGCCTCAATTTCGGCTATACGGTTTTGACGGGCTTTTTCTTCCAGTTCAGGATCAATGGGCAGGAGGGATGTGGGATGATCAGTAGCCTGGTAGCAAACGGAAAAAGTATATGACTGTCCCGGTTGCAATATCCTGCTGCCATCATTTAAAGATTGAATAATAATGGTGTGTGGGCCACCCTTACTTCTGATAGTATCGGTAGTAGCCTCCCGTTTCAAATGCTCTACGAAAATAGTTACTGGTTTATTACCGGTATTGATGAACTTATATTTTTCAATAGCGAGGGGTTTGTCTACAGATGGGAAAAAAGAACGTTCTATTTTAACGGATTTCTGATCGCCTACCTGTTCCTCCATACGCATGATACCATGCTGATTAATGCTTTTTACCTGTACACCAGTGCTTGCTGCTGAAGGATCCGGCCGTAACAGTCGGCCGTCTACATACATCCTGGGTAAAGCGTTATCGTCAAATGTATAAGCAATGTGACTGCGTGTATCATCAGGAAGCATGCGAAAGGTAGGGAAAACTATAGTACGGGTAATGTGGCAAACTTTGGAATTATCTACACTATAAGCCACCCATAGCGATACTTTCTCTCCGGACATTTCTATATGATCGGCATGTGGTAAACGGTTACTGATATTCCAGGTGATGCTGCCATTGGATTGCAAAAGCCATCTGTCATTTTGTTGAGGCAATGATAGGTGCTGAGCGTAGGATAGGGGTACCTGTATAAGGAATGTTAATAGTATAAGCAAAAGTTTATGCAAGGATGATTTCATTAAATGTTTTTGTAAGGATTGATTGATGTTTTATTATTTTACGCTAACTTTTACCTGCTGACCGGGCTTAACGATTATCTCTATAAAAGATATTATCTTTCCCTGTGAATCCGTTTCTTGCCTGACGATTGTAGCTTTATTATTGGCGTAAGCATGGTGATAACCACCGTAAAACATGGCCTTCCATTTTAATTGCTGCTTTCCGTTATTAGTCAATGCAGATTGATGTGTGTCAAGGTGTGTCACATTTATTAGCGTATTCAACAGAGGCAGGTTACTGATAGTCACGGTACCTACATGCTCCGTTTTATACATAGTACTGATACTATGTGTACGTGCATCGGGTGTAATGCCCATTAATCCCTGAACAATACCTTCTATCACGCCAAAAGAAACCTCCGGATATTCTCTTCTTGCAGTAGTTTCGTTGGAGAGATACATAATATAATCTCTTGCTTTGTCCCAGGAGCCTTTGTTATAAAATATAAGCGGAAGGTATGATGTGTTTTCCACATTCCAGGTTTTGGAGCTGAGGTGTGTTAATGTTTGCGTTACACGGGCATTATACTTCAAAGCATCAAACCAAAGTAAAAAAGTTTCGCCCTCATCCTTACCAAAATGACCGTCGTTACTATAGTAGGTATAATATAATTTATCCTTTTCATCCCACCATTCAGCATCCAGTTGTTGCTGGTACTTTTCAGCTTTATGAGTATATACAGCAGCTTCTTTAAGTCGGCCTTTTTCTGTCAATATAGCGGCATAGGTTAGCAAACCCCTGTATAATGCAGCTACCAGGTCGGCACCTGTTTTTAAATTAGGAACCCCTTCAGAGTAGGAGGGTAAACCACGACAGCGGTGAAAAGAATCACTTTCATTAAAAGGAACCGGCGCATTGGGGTGAGCTGCCCTGGTTAAAATAGAATCGGCAGATAGTACCCAGGCATTTATATAATCATTTACCGTTTTTTTCTGAAAATGCACAAATGCGGGGTTGTTGATATAATACTTGTCGCCTGTCCATAAGTAAAGCCTCCAGCTGGCATTCAATACATCAAAATTAGCAGGCAGATTATACCAGAATTCGCGGTCGTTCCTATAATCTTCTGGTGCTGGTTTCCCCGATTTATTGATCTCCCAGTAGGAGCACCAATTTTTTGATGCTGATATATTGTTTACGAACAATGTGAGCATGTTACGGTTCTCCTCTTTTAGACCTAATACTTCGGCACCAATGCTTTGATGGGACACATCGCGCATGCAAAAAGCATCGCGGGGTGGTAATGCCGATTCATACCATGGGCCTACGGGATCTTTAGCATTACCTTTATAGTATAAAGCCATACTTTTGGCCCACACAAAAGCCTGCTCCATTTTTTTATCAGACGAGGTAAATTTCACACCATTATCCTGAGCCACGGCAGGAGAAAAAAGAATGAAGCCAAGCAATGCTGCAGAAATAAATATTCTGTAGATTAAGGAAACAATTGATCTCATGTTAATTAGATATGTTCTGGTCTATTCTGGTCTATTTTATAAAAATAGATAATTTTATTTATTGTCCAAACTTATTTTGCAAGTACAAGCGGAGAAAACAAAATAAACATCAATACCATAAGTAATAATAGTATTCCGCTATAGATGTGCCGGTTCTCCCAGGGTTTCATATCTACTACATTATTAAGCTTTTGTCGATAGGGTACAGGCATGGGGTAAAGTTTACCGATAGCCAGCATGAGTCCGCAGGTTATTACAAATAATATAGCCAAAATGTGCAGGAAATGAATGTGCAGATCAAACACCAATTGGGTAAGGCCATAAGCAACTATAAAAAATAACAAACCTATTTTGGCAGCTATAGCCGGAACTCTTTTAGTTACAAAGCCCATAAACATGATGGTAAAAATGGGCACATTGAAAAAACCGTTGACAATTTGTACATAGGTATAAAAACCATTCTTAACAAAAATAATGAAAGGGGCTATGAGCATGGCTGTTAAGCAAATGATGATCTCAAATCTTTTAGCTATACCGATCATGCTTTTTTCGGTAGTTTGCCTGGAACGCTTTTCCATCCAGGGTTTATAAATGTTTAGCACGAATAAGGTACTTGAGCTGTTTAAACCCGCGTTGAAAGTGGTAAGCGCAGCGCCAAAAATGATAGCTGCTATATATCCCGCTATAAAAGGTGGCGATACCAAACTATCCAACTTGGGAAATACCTCGGCAGAATTATCCAGGTGCATAAATATATGTACAGCAATTAAGCCGGGTATATTTAAAAGTAATGGTGATATCAGTTTTCCTAAACAGGCTACCGCTATACCCTTTTGGCAACTTTTAAGATCTTTTGAAGCCAGAACCTGCTGAACTATATATTGCTCTGTACCCCAATAATATAGGTTTACTAACAACATACCAGTAAATAAAGTACCGAATGGGATAGGGTCTGAGTTAGAACCTATACTATTTAAGTGTTCCTGATGTGTATGCAACAGGGTATGTAAACCCTGCATGATACTGCCTTGCCCCAAATACTTGAGCCCGAAAAATGGTAAAAAGAGGCCGCCTGCAAAAATACCCAGGCCAAGCAAGGTATCCGAAATGGAAATAGCTTTTAGTCCTCCCAGCAAAGAGTAAAGGCAACCAACAGTACCCATAACCCAGATGAGTATCCAAATGGTTGTCCAGTAATCTGTATGCCAGATCTCCGAAAAGTGAAACAACCCGTTAAATGCAACCGCACCGCTATACAATACAGAAGGTAACAGATTAATGATATAGCTGATCAAAAAAATAAAAGAGACCAATTTTCCTATGCCTGGGCTGTATCTGGCGATAAGGTAATCGGGTGTGGTAGCTATCCCCAATCTAAGATACATCGGCATCAAAAATTCAGAAACCAATAGCATAGCCAGTACTGAGGTCATTCCCCAGGCCATCACCGACATATTATGCGTATAGGTAAGTTCGTTTTCGCCTATGATGGTGGCTGTATTAATGTTGGTAAATAACAAGCCTCCGCCTACCAATAAAAAGCTTAAACTACGATCGGCCAGGAATAAACTGTTTAGCGTATTGAGCTTACTTTTTCTGGATTTATACCAGGAAACCAGCCCCACTATGCTGGTAAAAAAAAGAAAGCTGGTTAAAATAAGCCAATTCACCTTTGCGTGATTTAAGTTAAGCGCCTTAAAGTGTATTCCGTTCGGATAAGATCATCGGAACCGTTAAACTGATTTTTTCTTTATTTAATATAGCTTGCCCGGCCAGTTTCCCCATGTTTGAAAAATCGGCAGAGAAAGTAGTGATCCCGATGATCTCTTTAGCTGGCTCATCGTTGTGAGAAAGTATGCCAAGATCTTTCCCGGGGATTAGTTTTTGACTATTACAATCGCGCATGATCTGCCAGAGTGCAAAGTTGTCCAGCGTAAAATAAACCTTTCCCTTTTCTACTGAACCCGGTGTATATTCATTTACAATGCGCCCCTTGATATTAAAATCCTTCAGAAATTTTTTAAAAGACTTAACCATCTCCTTAGGATCCAATGAGCTGGGCGAATGGTAGAATATCATCTCATTAAACCGGCCAATTTTAGTTGCTAGCTGCGAAAAGATCTTATAAGATGATTGGCCAAACTCCTGGGTTATATGGTTAAAATCGCCTTCCAGCGGTTCGTAACGGTCAAACATCAGGAACTTATTACGTGGAATAGTATCCAGCAGCTCTTTAGTTTTGGGATGGGGGATAGGTGCTATCACATACATTCCGTATTTTCCTTTAATCTGGGTAAGGATGGTTTCAAATATCTCGATATCACCATGATGAAAATAAGGGTTCAAACGGATGTTCTGACCCAGTTCATGACGGAAATTACGATAGAATTGCTCTTCAAATGTATCCAGGTTATACATAAGCAGGGCCACATTTAAAGTTTGCTCCGTATTACCATTACCTACAAAATATCCCAGCCTGTTCTTTGATTCTACAATACCACGACTAATCAGATCTTTATATCCTTTGATGATCGTTTCCCTGGAGAAGCCTAATTCTTTGATCAATCTGTTTACCGATGGTAGCGTTTCATCCTGACCAATAGCCTTTTCATTAATAGCATTGATAATTCCCTGCACAAACCGGTCATGTTTTGAATAAGATGGTACATCGGTGAGTTTTTTTATTTCTTGAAAAATTCTATCCATTTCACGTGCAGATTTTAGCCAAAGTAAGAAAAAAGCCGGCAAGCCAATTGCCTATTTTCCTTATTAATTTAATTGGGTTAGGTTAATTTTTTGTTCAACAATAATTTTATTATAGCCGGGTAAATGATGAACTAAAGGGTTCCAACAAGGAGATCAAAAACTTTTTAAACCTTAAATTTTAACACTTTTTTGGTCAAAAACAAGGTAAAAACCATCTATTTTTATCCGTTTTAACTAAATTTTAACGCCATTTTAACACTTTTTAACAAATTTTTGATAGGTTTTGAAAGCTTTAAAAAGTATTAATTTATTGATTGTCAAATAACTATATTCAAAACGGCCGATTTTTGGCCTTGTTTTCTCTTAAACTAAACAGCCCGCTTCTCTGATTAAAAGAGAACCGGGCTGTTTTCATATAAATATACGAAATATTTGCCCGTGTTACAAGTTACGTCGTATCATTTATTCCTGTTAGTATATCCACAAAAAAGATGTTTGTGTAATGGTTACCTGGTTAAGGTAAAGGGTAGAGCCGCTACTTGCTGTTAATGGCACGGTAGTATTCTCGAACCTGAAACCATGCGCCGGAGCGCCTGGACTATAACTAAATCCGCTTACTGAAATATAATAAGTGCCGGGAAGAATAGGAAACCCAGAACCTGGTGTGCTGGTGTTATACGTTACATTACTTGGCCCAGAAAAGGTAATGATATAAGAAGAGCCTTGAGGGCTGCTTACATTGATCCCTATTGGATCAGGGGCAGCGTGTTTAACTAACCGGTGAACGCTTCTGTTAGCGTAAATAGTTTGCAAAGACAGTAAAGTAATCGCCACGAATGAAACTGCAAAAAAGATTTTTTTCATCATCATAAATTTTAAATTGGTTAAATATTTAAGGTTAAAAACAAGCTTTTTATACGACAAAACTGATAATGTTTAGTGATTGGACTTCAATCACTAAACAGGGTATTAGTTAAATTAATAGCCAGGATTCTGCTTCAGGCTTTTGTTCAGATCTATCTCTGTTTGCGGAATCGGCCACAGGTAGTTTTTAGCCGGGTCAAATACGCGCGCGGCTCCTACTTTGATGGTTGTTCCTGGTGTTAGGGTAAGTGCGCCATTTGTTTGGTTCACCGTGCCAAGCATACTGCCCGTTACCTGGCCGTTCATCACCTGTTGGCCAATCTGCCAGCGTTGTATATCAAACCAGCGAAGTCCTTCCACAGCCAGCTCTACTCTTCTTTCCCTCCGTAGCAAGGTGCGAAGACTCGACTGATCGTTATACTTCGACCTATCTACAGCAGGCATGTTTACATCTGGGCGCTGGCGTACAGCATTGATGTCATCATAAACCGAAGCATCTATTTTATTACTTTCAATTTTAGCTTCGGCATCCATCAGTTTTATTTCTGCGTAACGTATCAAAATAACATCCATGCCTACCTGGTCCAGATTCGGGAAGTCGGCAATAAAAGGAGTATACTTACGTAAGCCATAAGCCGAAGGACTGCAGTTGTTATCGCCCCAATGATCCAGGGTTTTGGGGCTGGATGAAATCGGGTCATAATAAAAACCATAAGGCAGTTTGCTGCTGTACTGTGCACCGGGATAAAATACGGTTGCGCTAAGCCGCGGATCCCGGTTTTGATATGGTTGGGCAGGATTGTATCCCGATGCCGGATCATCAATAGTTTTACCATTGGTTGTTTCATAGGCATCTACCAGGTTTTGTGTAGGAGCAATGGAGTTATAACCACCTAATGAATTGATGGTCATATTTCTGGCCCAGCCAAAATTATTATCGCTTGCTTTAAACTGAACATCCAGTATTACCTCCTGGTTATCGGCATAAGGCTGACGGAAAAGATCGACATATTTCGGATATATCGAGTAACTGAACGGTGCGGTCATCAGTTGCTGGCAGTCGGCTATACATTGTGGGTACATTTGGTTAAATAACTCTATCCTTGCTTTTAAAGCAATAGCAGCGCCACGGGTAATACGTCCGATATCTGAACCGGAATAACTAACGGGTAGGTCAGGAGCTATGGTAGTAAGTTCGTTTAATATAAATGCAACTACATTAGCTTTTGTTGCCTGGGTTACTTTATTGGCAGCATCCGGCGTCAGATTATGCTCTACCAACGGAACAGAGCCATATAACTGGCTAAGTGTAAAATACTCATAGGCTCTTAAAAAACGGGCTTCGCCTATTGTCCTGGCTTTAAGCGTTGCATCCATAGTGGCAGCGCCTACGTTATCTAAAAACCAGTTACAGGTTTGTATACAGCTATAGTTCCATTTTGTAAAGCCTGGATTAGTTGGCGTAGCGATACCCGCGGAGAGGGCCAGCCAGTTCTCCCAGGGAAACTGGTCGAAGGTGTTATCGGAATTATTATCGGCAAAAACTCCGTAATAGCCATTATTGCCGCCGCCCCATTTGGAGTAACAGCCATTGAGCGCCGCCAGTACATCACTTGATGATTTCCACAGTACGGCATTGGTATAAGAATCTAAAGGAGCCCTATCGAGGAAATCTTTTTTACAGCCCGATGATGATGCCAGCGTGGCTAAAATAATTAAGGTTATGAATAGATTTTTCATGTACTAATTTTTTAATAATTAAAATGTTACCTCAACACCCAGGGTATTTGTTTTTAACTGCGGGTATGATCCGTAAGCATTGTTCCCTGCATTGGTCTCGGGGTCAACCCATTTGTAAAAGCTGGTGAATGTGAGGATATTTTGCCCGCTATAATAAATCTTGACGCCTTTTACACCCAGCTTGGCGAGCGTGTTATGGGGCAGGGTATAGCTCACCAATAAATTCTTTAACCTTAGGTAAGATGCGTTGCGTACCCAGAAAGATGATACAAAGCTTTGCGGGTTATTCTGCGTATAGGTTGACCATAAACGCGGAAAAGTGGCCGAGGTATTGGTAGGCGTCCAGGCATCAAGCAACGCTGTTGTAGGATTGCCGATGTTAGCCTGTTGTAATGAGCCCAGTTCAAAACCCTGAACGTAGTTCTTCACGCCTAATGCGCCCTGGAAAAAGCCGCTCACGTTGAATCCTTTCCAGCCCGCACCCAGGGTAAAGCCAAATGTGGTTTTAGGGAAAGGCGATCCCAGGTATACACGGTCGTTACCGTCGATAACGCCATCTGGCTTGCCATTTGGGCCGCTGATATCTTTATACATCAAGTCGCCTGGGCCAATAACGCCGCCACTTTGTTTGGCGTGGTCATTTACCTGTTGTTGTGTCTGGAAAATACCTTCTACCTGGTATCCATAAAATGCCTGCAGCGGGTAACCCACAACCCTTCCGCTTGAAATAGACCCGGTACCTGCCAGATCAGTTATTTTATTGGTGATAAAGGATGCGTTAACAGCAATATTGTAGGATACATTACCAATTTTGTTTCTGTACGCCGCGGCGAGTTCCCAGCCCGAGTTACGTACCGCGCCCGCATTTTGATAAGGTGTAGTAAAGCCATAAACACTACTGGCAGGTAATTGCAATAGTATGCCATTGGTGTTTTTTACAAAATAGTCGGCAGTGAAGCTTAAATTACTATTCAGAAGCTCCATATCTATTCCCACGTCTGTGGTAGTCGTTTTTTCCCAGGTAATAGCTGGATTGGCACCGTTGTTCAAGGCAATACCCGGGGCAAGAGTTTGGTTGAATGAGTAATTCTGCCCGCTTGATATAACCGAAACTGCCGGATATGCAAAAGGGACATTAAGGCCGTTTGTAGTACCTAGCGTTTGATTACCTAGTTTACCCCAGGAACCCCGTAGTTTAAGCATAGGGATAATATTTGATAAGGAACCGAAAAATGATTCTTTCGAAATATTCCAGCCGGCAGAAAAGGACGGATAAACGCCCCATCGTTGCCCGTTGGTAAACCGGGACGAACCATCATCGCGCAGGTTGGCTTCAAACAGATATTTATCATCATATGAATATCTGGCCCGACCAAAATAGGATAGGAGAGCTAGCTGACTGGAAGTACCGGCATTTTGCTGTCCTAATGATGGTGCAGCGTTTATTTGCGAAAGAGAGCTGTTGAGGAAATTTTGCCTGTAAGCATAGAGGTACTGATAGGTAGTCAATTCCTGTGAGCTACCGGCTAATATATCAATGCTGTGTTTACCAAAATGTCTGTCATATTCTAATAATGCCTGCAGGTTGTAGTAGTTATTGATAGCATTAGCATTGGCTATGGAACTTTGGCTGATAGTTGTTTGCACCACAGTTGGGTTCTTGGGATCATAATATGTATCCGCGGGTTTAAATTCCTGGGCAGGGTTTGCATTATACCGATAGGAGAATGATGGTTTAAAGTGGAGTCCTTTGATTGGCTCCCAATCAGCCCCTGCATTGCCTGTAAAAAGAGAGTTTTGGTTATTATTATAACCCGGTGAGTTAAGCCATGAAATGGGGTTACCAAAAGAAAGGTAGTTGTAAACACCATTTTTATATTGATTTACCACCGTACTGCTCATGGCGGCCGTTGTGCCAATGATACCGCCTATATCTCCGCCACCTAAACCATCTGGGGCCTGGGTGGGGGCATATAAAAACGCCAGGTTGGCATTTACGCTAAAGTTTTTGGTGATGGCTGAATTGAGGTTCATACGGGTTGAATATCTTTTATAATTCGATTTCTGTATGATACCGTCCTGTTGAAAATAACCCAATGAAAAGGCGTATTGGGTTTTATCGTCTCCTCCGCTAATGTTAACGGCATGATTTTGCTGAAATCCGCTCCCTTTATAAAGAAAGCCCTGCCAATCGGTATTAGGGTGTGTATCCGGGTCGGTTTGGTTCTTAAACAAGGTGATATCATTAGCTGTCCAGTAAGGAGCCTGACCTTCGTTTGCCAAAGCCTGGTTGTACAGGGTGGCTGCCTGCCAGGATGGTAAAAAATCGGGAAGGTGGGTAGGCTTTTGCTTACCCGCGTAGGCGCTATAATTTACCTGCATCTTGCCGCTCTTACCGCGTTTAGTGGTAACCAATATAACCCCATTGGCAGCCCGGGATCCATATATCGCCGCCGAAGCAGCATCTTTCAACACAGAAACCGATTGTACATCGTTGGGATTTACATCTGATAAATTACCGATGATACCGTCAATTACCACCATGGGGGTGCTGTTGTTCAATGTACCAATACCGCGGATATTAATGCTCCCGGATGAGCCGGGCTGTCCACCTGTTGTGGTAACAGTAACTCCGGCCATGGTACCTTGCAGCGCATCATTAAGGTTGGTAACCGGCCGGTCCTGAAGTTCTTTTGCTCCGATTGCCGATACCGAGCCCGTAAGGTTTGCCTTTTTTTGAGTGCCGTAGGCTACCACCACCACCTCGTTCAGATCTCTGGCTTTTGCATCCGGTGACATTACTACATTGCCGTCCCAGTTGCCGGTAACCTTCACTGTCTTTTTCTCATAACCCAGAAAAGAGAACACGAGGGTGGCGTTTTCAGGTGCGCTGATTTTGTAAGATCCATTGACATCGGTGATAGTGCCTTGAGAGGTGCCGGCAAGGTTAACGCTGACAGAAGGCATGGGCAAACCCTGTTCGTCTTTAACATGGCCCGAAATGGTTTTAAGTTGTTGGGAAAAACCTTGTCGAAAGCTCAGCAGCAAAATACAGCAAAGCATAACAAGTCCCAGTTTTTTAGGTACTTTTCTTTTCATAACAAGTTTAAATTAATTGGTCTATTCTGGTCTATTCTAAAATAAAAGTAATAACTTTTTAAATACAAACAAATTTATTTTTGAATCTATTGGAGTTTTGACCATGAACCCAATATCAGAGGGTTTCTGAATGATGATTTTTTGTGCAAAAATGATGGAGGCACATGTTGGTTATCGTACCAATAAGAGAATGGCTTAACTTTTTAGTTAACCTATAAGATATTAAGTTAATATAACATCAACAGGGCGTTAGAAATTTGTAATGATTTGTTGAAATGAATAAAACCTTCTTTATATTAGATAAAATTTTTATCGCTATTAACCCTATAAGACTCCTGCTGCTGATTTAATGAAAACCGATATCCCGAAAACATATTCAGAGTTTGAATTCAGACGGGTATTTGAAACATACAACCGCCAGGTATATGCCCAGGTGTATACTTTAGCAAAATCGCATTACGCGGCAGAAGAAATTACCCAGGAAATATTTATCAGGATCTGGCAGAATCGCGAAGCGCTAAATAGCGTAAAAAACCTGGACGGATACATCTACACCATTGTTCGCAACTACTCCTTAAATTATTTACGCAAGGCGGCAAGTGATATGCGGCTTACCAATCATTTAATGCGGGTTGCTGTGGTCGGCTATAATGACACAGAATCGGCCGTGCAAGTATCTGAGTATAAAAAACTGATCCACATAGCTGTGAGTAAACTGTCACCACAACGAAGACTGGTTTATGAGCTGAGTAAAAATAACGATCTGAGTTATGATGATATCGCGTCGCAGTTAAACTTATCAAAACATACAGTCAAAAATCATTTGCTCTCTGCCCTGGCCTCTATCAAAGGATATCTTACGCAGCATGGTATCGATCCAACCCTCATCCTTATTTTCATGATCGTTAAATTATGATGATCAAAAAAGCTAAACTTTTTGATTATGCGACTGCTTTTAATTTCACCAAAGGATAGTTGTTGGTAGGTTATATTCTCTTGTTTTAATACATCATGGAATAACATTTTTAGAATGTTGTCATAAAAAAAATAAAATTTTCATTTTGATTAGTCTGTTTGTGAGTTTGCTGTGTCTTTAATGTAATCACACCGTTAATGATGAACACTACACAAAGAAAATCATATTTATTAAATCAATATATCAATAATGCCTGCACCCCCGAGGAGTTTGATGAGCTGATGCTGGCTATCAAAGCTTCGCCTAATAATGATGATTTTGATGAAGCGCTGAAAAGCAATTGGGAAAAATCGGAGCATTCGTCAATTGAGAATAATTTAAAGTGGGCTGATATTGCTGCACGTATCAAGGAAAAAACACCAAAACGTTATCATACGCAAGTATGGTTAAAGTATGCCGCCTGTTTTGCTTTGACGCTACTTATTTGTACCATCAGTTTTTATAAAAAGACAGCTACCGGTATCCAATATTTAACCGCTCAATCTTTGCCAGCTAAAACCAAAGTGATCATTTTAGCCGATGGCACCCATGTTACCCTGAACGCCAATAGTTCTTTACGGTATCCTGAAAAATTCAGCACCGGACAAAGAATTGTTTATTTAAAGGGAGAGGCCTATTTCGATGTGGTACATGATAGTAAGAAGCCTTTTATTATCTACTCCGGGGCGTTAAGGACACAGGTTTTGGGCACAACCTTTACTGTTAGCGCCTACAATGAGCAAAAGCCTCAAAAAGTAACTGTTTTAACCGGTAAAGTTGGTGTTGTTGACGAAAGCAGTAAAGCTCATGCGCTACTTACGCCGGGTTTATGTGTAACAACTGACCAAAAGAATCAAAGCTTAATAGTTAGCCGGATGGCCGATCCAACGGATGCTATAGCCTGGATGGATGATAAAATGATATTTGAGGATGCTACCCTGGCTGATGTGGCCGTTGCGCTAAGCAATAAATATGCGGTTAAGGTGGAGATCAATAATCAGCGGATAGCCTCCAGGCATATTACGGCGATATTCCAAAATCAAACCCTGCCCGATATTTTAAACGGGATTACCCGGCTTACGCATGCCAAATATCGCGTTGATAAAAATGTATATACCTTATTTTAATAAACAGAATGATAACTTTTAAAACCGATTGCCTATAGAGATATACAACGACGACATAAAAAAGGTTGAATGTGATTCCAGCACATCCAACCCTACCGAGCTAAAGCTCAGATAATTCATAGCTCCCGCAAGGGCATTTAATTACTATAAACTTTCTTCAAATATATGACAAAAAAAATATTGTCCTCTAATCGGCTGCGCAAAGCTGTAAACAGGATAGTCATAATCACAGGTTTTCTATCTATCTGTTTCTTCAAAACCAGCGCGATTATCCACTCTATACAGGACCTAGACACGCCAATATCGCTAAAGGTGACAAACATGCCTGTAAAAAATGTACTCAAGCAAATAAATAAGGCCATTAAGCTGAGTTTTGTTTTTAGTAACGAAATAGTTACAGATCAAACCGTTACCATCGATGTAAAAAATGAAAAACTGAGCCTGGTATTATCCAGGATATTTGATCCGCTGGGCATGGAGTATCAGTTATCAGGCAATATGATCCTGATCGAAAAAAAGCAGACCTCTGCTATTCCGGTAATGCAAAAAAACTTGGCCCTGCAGGTGACGGGCAGGGTTACCGATAACACAGGTGCGTTGCCCGGAGTAACTGTAAGGATTAAAGGAGCCGCAATTGCAACCAGCACCAATGCTGAAGGAAGATATAGTATTAACGTACCCGATGGTAATACCATGCTTGTATTTTCATCAATAGGGTACCTGACCCAGGAAATTGCTGTAGGTAACCGTAAAACCATTGATGTCAGACTACAGGAAGAATCCAGTAAACTAAACGAGGTGATAGTTACTGCTTTGGGCATTTCCCGTCAGCGCAAGGCCCTGGCTTATTCGGTTACCGAAGTAAAAGGTGATGAATTTACCCAGGCCCGTGAAAACAACGTGGCTAATGCCCTTACCGGTAAAGTTGCCGGTGTAAATGCTACCGGATTATCCACAGGTCCGGGCGGATCAAGCCGGGTTATTATCCGTGGTAACGGTTCCCTCTCGGGCGGCAACCAGCCATTGTATGTGATTAACGGTATGCCGTTGGAAAACTCGGTACCGGGTGGCAGTGCTACCACCAATGGCAGCGCCGGTAACGTAGACCGAGGCGACGGCATAGCCGGTATTAACCCCGATGATATTGAGTCCATCAGCGTATTAAAAGGCGGTACAGCTGCAGCGCTTTATGGTGCAAGGGCGGCTAATGGTGTTATTTTGATCACTACCAAAAAAGGGCGCGCTCAAAAAGGTATCGGGGTTGATTATAACTCGTCTTATACCATGGAAACGCCCGCCGTTTTTCCCGATTGGCAATATGAATATGGCCAGGGCGATAATGGCGTAAAACCAACTACACAGGGAGAGGCCATTCAAACGGGTCGCCGCTCATTCGGGGCAAAGATAGATGGCTCGCCATATGTTGCAGCCGATGGATTAACGCACCCTTATAGCGCCCAGAAAGATAATATCAAAAATTTCTACCAAACCGGCTCTACATTTACCAATACGCTGGCTTTTACCGGTGGTACAGAAGCTATTAACTACCGTTTCTCCGCTTCGGATCTTAATAGCAAAAGTGTACTCCCTAATACGGACTATAACCGTAAAACCGGTAACCTCAGCCTTAACAGCAAGCTCGGCAAACGAATCAACCTGGAAGCGTTGGCACAGTACAATGTTGAAAATGCTCATAACAGAACCACAGCCGGCGATGCTTTAGGTAATCCCAACTGGACACCCTACATGATTGCCAATACTGCCGATATCAGGTGGCTAAAGCCAGGATATGACGCAAATGGTAATGAAATTGCCTGGAATGATGCCTCTATTGCCTCAAACAGCTATTTTGTTGTCAATAAGTTTAAGGAAAATGATATCAAAAACAGGTTCATTGGGCAGGCTGGTCTTACTTACGAGATCGTTAAAAATCTGTCATTAAAAGGTGTTGTAAGCCGCGATTTTTATTATTACAACTATAAATACATACTGCCTACCGGTACCTTGTATGTACCCAATGGTCAGTACAGTGAACTAAAAGTGGATGCTTCAGAAACCAACGGATTATTAACGCTTAACTACAATGGCAAGGTAACCAATGATTTTGCTTTAACTGCTTTTGTAGGCGCCAATCAGCAGCGTTCCGTTTACAATGAAAGCAATATCACGGGCAGTAATTACATTATCCCTTATTTCTACAGCTCGACTAACCTTTCAACTATCTCTACAACACCAACCAATAATAAAACCGCTATCAATTCATTAATGGGTTCGGCTGATATTGGTTATAAGAATTTTGCTTATTTAACGGTGACCGGTCGTCAGGATTGGTTTTCAACCCTGAGCCCCAAAAATAACAGTCTTTTCTATCCTTCGGTAGGTGGTAGTTTTGTGCTTTCAGAGGCATTTAAACTGCCGCAGGCTATCAGTTATGCTAAAATAAGGGCATCATATGCGCAGGTAGGTGGCGGGGCGCCAAGTCCGTACCAGATCAACCAGGCATTTACCATGGTGCCAACTTCGGGGCAGCCACTGCAAAATGTGTCCAGTACAACCATTTCCAATTCAAACCTTCGCCCTTATACCTCCACCACCACAGAGGCAGGTATTGAGGCCCGTTTATTTAACAGTCGTTTAAGTTTTGATGTAACCCTGTATGATAGAAAAACTACCAATGATATCGTATCTACAGCCATCTCCGGAACCACCGGTTACAATAATGTGGTCTTAAATGTGGGAGAACTGAGCAATAAGGGTATTGAGGTGCTGCTCAGCGGAGTCCCTGTAAAAACGGGCAACTTCAGTTGGAATACCAGCTATAACTTTGCCTATAACAAGAATGAGGTGGTAAAACTGGCCGCGGGTCTTAATCAAATCCAGATGGCTTCATCGGTTAACGGCTGGGCGTATATCAATAATATTGTTGGCCAGTCATATGGATCCATAGTTGGTACCCGCATCCTGAAAAATGCCAATGGCCAAACCGTATTTAACGCTACTACCGGTTTACCTGTTGCAACCGGATTGCAAACCTTAGGCAAGGGTGTTGCGCCGATAACCATGGGCTGGTCTAATGATTTTCGCTACAAGAGGTTCTCCTTAAATGTATTGCTTGATGGCAAGTTCGGCAACAAGATCTTCTCATTGATGGAAGTTTATGGTACCCGCTTAGGCTTAATGAAAACAACCTTGCCAGGCAGAGAAAATGGTTTGCAACTGAGTGGTGTGGATCAGGCCGGCAATCCATATTCCAGAACGGTGCCGGTATCAAACTTGCGTAGTTATTATGACAATTATAAGTCCTACTCAGAGTTGTTTTTGCACGATGGTGGCTTTGTAAAGCTTCGTCAGGTCATATTCAGCTATAACATTCCGGCCGATCTCCTGAAAGCTATCAACGTTCAAAACGCCTCTGTATCATTTGTTGCGCGTAACCTGCTAACCATTTATAAGCAGACGGACAATTTCGACCCGGAGTCGAGCTTTACCAATGGCTCCAGTCAGGGCTTTGAATCTTTCGGATTACCAAGAACAAGAAGCTATGGGCTAAACCTTATGGTTAAATTTTAATTCAGAAAAACCACCATCATGAAAAAATATTTTATTCCCAAATTGATAGTCTTGCTATTGATAACCTGTATTGGTCTGCAAGGGTGTGATAAAAATTTTGAGGCGATCAATACCAATCCCAACTCATCAGCCAACCCTACACCGGCTTTTGTATTTACCAAAGCTGTGTTAGATGGAGCCGGTGATGTACAAGTATTGTTGCAGGGTACTATGCAATATACCACCAGCTATAATGATGTAGCTGGATTTGGCGCCAAGTACGTGCTGAGCCAAAGCTCACAGTCATGGGTAGTGTTTAATACCGCTTATCCCAAAGAGATCAATGAAATCTCGCAGGTAATTACCTCAGTTAAAGGTAATCCGGATCAGGTTAACCTGTTGTCTGCAGCCCGCATATGGCGTGCTTACTGTTTTAGCCGCATTACAGATCTGTACGGCGATATCCCGTATTCTCAGGCAGGCAAAGGGTATACCGATGCCATTTACATGCCGGCCTATGATGAGCAGAAAAATATTTATGCTGATATGCTGAAGGAACTAGACGAGGCTACCGCAGCTTTTAATGCCGCTAAACCAACATTTGGCGCTGCTGACCTGATCTATAATGGCGATGTAAATAAATGGAAAAAGTTTGCTTATTCCCTGATGCTGCGCTGTGCCATGCGCATGACCAAGGTTGATATTGCCGGTGCAGAAACATGGGCACGAAAAGCTATTGCCGGTGGCGTGATCACTGCTGATGCAGATATGGCTAAAGTAAATGGTTACGTTTCTGCCGGGCAAGATATCAACAAAAATCCGTTGGCCCTCAATATGCTTAATGCTGATTACATTGGCGCAAATGGTACCAGCAATCCCGAAGGCGGCAAATACCAGGATGTATTTATTAACTACTTAAAAACCAATAATGACCCTCGCCTGGCAGCTGTTTCCGTGGTTTGGTTAAACAAAGTTGCCGATACTACAGCAGCGATACAAAAAGGGATGTCATCCAGCCTGAGCGCTAAACCTGCGGATGCTGTATTTGTAACTTATTCAGAGCCTAATCCTAATACTATTTTGCAACTTAATAGTCCGTATCTGTTGCTTACCAACGCCGAAACCAACTTCCTACTGGCCGAAGCAGCGTTGCGTGGCTGGTACACCGCCTCAAGCGCCAGTACTTTGTACGAAAACGGTATCAGCGCTTCGATGCGGCAATGGGCGTTGTTTGGGTCGCAGGGTGTTATCAGCACTAATCAAATCCAAACTTACCTGAGCTATCACCGATTAAATACCACTGGTTCATTTAACGCGCAGATGGAGCAGATCTATACCCAGTTTTGGGTGGGCGTGTTTCCTAATTCGCAGGAAGTATTTGCCAGCTACAGGCGTACAGGCTACCCAGCATTGGTACCTAATAACTATGTGGGCAATGCAACCGGGGGTAAAATATTCCGACGGATGCTATACCCAACTACCGAGCAAAATTTAAATACAGCTAATTATAATGCGGCCATAGCCCGGCAGGGTCCTGATGATTTCCTGACCCGCATGTGGTGGGATCGTCCCTAACACTTAGCAATCATTTAATAAAAAATCACACATAACCTAAAAATAACATAACCATGGAAAGAAGATCGATCTTAAAAAAACTGCTGGCTTCGGCGGCAGGCATTTCAATATTTGGCTTTGCAAAAGCCGGTATTGTAAATAACGATGAAAAAGAAGTAAACAACATTACCAACCACCAGGATGTACCCCTGTTTTCGGGCTCTACTAAACTAGGCAATATGGTTTTTATAGCCGGCAAAGGTGCCCATGTAGAACCTTTCGAAATTAAGGCGCATACGGAAATTGTATTACAGGAACTCGAGAAAGAACTTAAAAAAGCAGGTTCATCTATGGAAAAGGTATTAAAGGTTACCGTTTTTCTGAATGATATTGCCGATTACCAGGGTATGAATGATGTATACAAGGGCCGGTTTGGTAAAAATCCGCCAGTACGTACAACCGTAGCTGTGGCCAAAGGCGGCGTACCCGGAAACTCGCTAGTTGAGATGGATTGTATCGCTTACATATAATAATATCAGTATATGAAACGCAGAGATATTTTAAAAGGCCTTACCATACTCCCCCTAACCAGCGGACTGATAGGTAAAGCGGCCGCTTTACATACCCTTACTACACCAAAACCAGCACCTAAACGCGACTTTTTTAAAGAACTTGATGTTACCCCGGTAATAAACGCGGGGGTAACCATGACCTTTTTATCGGGCTCGCTCATGTTGCCGGAAGTGCTGGAGGCTATCAATTCAACCTCGCATGATTTTGCCAATATGTATGAACTGCAGGACAAGGTAGGAGGTAAGATAGCCGAAATGCTGCATGTAGAAGCGGCTATGGTAACATCCGGCGCATCATGCGCTATAGTTTTAGGTACGGCGGCAGCTATAACGGGCACCGATCAATCGAAAATAAAGCAACTGCCCAATTTACCTGACCCGAGGCCTGAGGTGATTATGCAGAAAACGCATCGCTATTTGTTTGACCAGGCTGTAAGCACTACCGGCGCTAAAATAGTTGAGGTTGATGGCCCCGAGGGCATGGAAAATGCCATCAATAGTAATACCGTGATGGCCCTGTTTTTTAATGCCAGCGAGAAAAAAAGCAGTATTACACACGATGAATTTGTAAGAATAGCTAAGAAGCACAACATTCGAACATTTATCGATGCCGCGGCAGACGTGCCGCCGGTTGAGAACTTATTTAAGTTTCAAAAAATGGGCTTCGATCTGATCACTTTCTCGGGGGGTAAAATGATCCACGGGCCGCAAAGCGCCGGTTTATTATTTGGCAGGAAAGACCTGATCACGGCAGCAAGGCTTAATCATAGCCCTAACGAAGCGCCGATCGGCAGGCCCATGAAGGTGAACAAAGAGGAAATGTTTGGCATGTACGCGGCTTTAAAGGTATACCTGGAAAAAGACCATCATAAAGAATGGAACGATTGGCTACAGCGGGCAAAGCGTATAGGCACCACGTTAGAAACAGTCTCGACGGTAAAAACCGAGGTGGTTGTCAATCCGGGACCGGCCAATGCTTTTCCAAGCTTAAATGTAACCTGGGATCAAACCAAAGTGAAAACCAATCCTAAGGATGTACTGGTAGCCCTTAAAAGCGGTACGCCAAGTATAGTTGCCAACAGGCATGATGATACATTGATCATTGGAGTGGTGTTGTTACGGCCCGACCAGATCGATGTAGTTGCCAGCCGGGTGAAGGCTATTTTACAACAGGCGGTTTAAGCCAATTTACATTATTTATTGCTTTACGGAGTAGGTATTTCTGCTCCGACAGGATAACTATTGCCCCAGGTTTCCTGCATTAATAAATTAAAAAATGATTTGAAATGCAAAAAAGAATATTTCTGGTAATAGCGGCCATGGGCTTAGCTATTACAACAATACAAGCACAATCCTATAACGTGGTTATCAAAGGAGGCCACGTTATGGACCCTAAAAATAACATCGATGCCGAAATGGACATAGCGGTGAAGGATGGTAAAATAGCGCTGGTGGCTAAAAACATCAATCCTAAATTGGGCCTTCAGGTTGTCGACGCTACCGGCATGTATGTTACGCCCGGCCTCATCGATATCCACACACACAATTTTTATGGTACCGAACCCGATCATCAGTATGAGAATGGTAACCTGGCTTTGCCGCCTGATGGCTTTACCTTTCGCAACGGTGTAACTACTGTAGTGGATGCCGGCAGCTCAGGCTGGCGTACTTTTCCTACATTTAAGGCGCAAACCATTGATCAGTCGCAAACGCGGGTGCTGGCCTTCATCAATATTGTAGGCGAAGGCATGCGCGGCGGCTACGAGCAAAACTCCAATGATATGGACGCAAAAATGGCGGCACTAACCGCCCGCCGTTACCGGAACTTTGTGGTAGGCTTTAAAGTGGCCCATTATGAGGGCCATGAATGGGTAGCGGTTGATCATGCGGTGGAAGCCGGCAATATGGCCGGCGGCCTGCCGGTAATGATTGATTTTGGGGGCAGTAATCCACCTCTGTCTATCGAGGAATTGTTTACGAAGCACCTACGCCCGGGTGATATTTTTACGCACTGTTTCGGTCAATTGGATAACAGGGAGTATATCGTCGATCTGGCTACGCAAAAAATAAAGCCTTTTGTTTGGGAGGCACGCAAGCGAGGGATTTATTTCGATGTTGGTTATGGCGGTATCAGCTTTGCTTTTTCGCAGGCAATACCGGCAGCAAAGGATGGCTTTTTCCCAAATTCCATTAGCACGGATATTCATACTGGTAGTATGAATAATGCGATGAAGGATATGCTCACCACCATGTCTAAATTTCTGAATATCGGCATGGACCTTTATGAAGTAATCAGGGTGAGCACCTCAAACCCGGCCAAAGAAATTAAGCACGAAGAGTTGGGCAACCTTTCTGTCGGTGCCGATGCAGATGTTGCCATTTTAAGCATACGTAAAGGTAAATTTGGTCTGTTTGATTATACCGGGTATAAAATTACCGCCGATAAAAAACTGGAATGTGAAATGACGGTGAGGGCTGGCAAAATAGTGTATGATCTGAACGGTATTGCCACACCTATCGAAGCACCAAGAATACCCAATAACAAGTCACTTGCCAGAGTTCAATAACCAATAATAAACCTATAAACAAATGAGAAATATTTTTAAGATGGGCCTTGCTGTATTGCTGTTTTATGCCGGTGGAGCAAGAGCCCAAACTATATCGAAAGAACAACTGATATTTTATACCTCCGAATGGAAAGGTGAGCGTTTTGACGATGGCCGACCCAAAATACCCGACGATTTGTTGGAACGGGCCAAACACATCGGTATTGAAGAAGCCTGGACCGTATTACGGAACGAAGGCTATAACAACCAGTTTGAGGGCAACTGGAAATTAGTGAACGATGATGTACCCGTAATTGGCAGGGTGGTAACGGCTATGTTTATGCCCAGCCGCCCCGATTTGGAAAAAAATATCAAAGCCCGTGGAGTAAAGGAAGGCAGAAAAGGGAATACTAATGCCTGGCCCATTGATGTGCTCAAAAAAGGCGATGTTTATGTGGCCGATGGCTTTGGTAAAATAAGGGGGGGGACATTAATTGGGGATAACCTGGGTAATTCCATATTCAACAAATCGGGTAATGGGGTGATTTTTGATGGCTCGGCGCGCGATCTGCAAGGGTTGAAAAGTATTCCCGGGTTCAATGCCTTTGTTCGTGATTTTGATCCATCATACCTGGAAGAAATGGTGTTGATGGGTTTAAATACACCCATAAGAATAGGGCACGCCATCGTAATGCCCGGCGACTTGGTTCTTTCCGAAAAGGAAGGCGTATTGTTTATTCCTGCTCATTTGGCCGAAAAGGTAGTGGCCACCGCTGAGTTTATTGCCTTGCGTGACGACTTTGGGCATGCCATGCTTAAATCGGGTACCTATAGTACAGGCGAAATTGACAGCCAATGGCCACCTGCCATCCGCGAAGCATTTTTGAAATGGCTTGACCAGAGCGGGAGCAAAGTGAAAATGACGCGTGCCCAACTGGATGCCTTTATGGAGAAAAGAACCTGGTAATGATACACCTTAAATCGAAATACATTGAATAATTTTAATATATATAAAGTAACAGCAGGCCTATCGGTGATATGCCTGCTTATTTCGACCACACTTTTTTTTCGTGGAAGTACAGAACAGACGGGTCCTTTCCTGATCGCGCTTTTTGTAACGCTAGCCGTCTCGTTCCGGGGTTTTAAACAGCTTAAAGGGTTTTCTTATACGCTCATCATCTTTGCGGCGGTTACCACGGCATTATATTACCCGCAGCATTTTATACAGGTGAATGGATTTAAACTGGCTGAGCTCATCACCCCGCTTATACAGTTGATTATGTTTGGTATGGGTACGTCAATGAGTATAAAGGACTTTGCCGGTGTTATCAAAATGCCCAAGGGAGTATTCATAGGCGTATTCAGCCATTTTTTGATCATGCCTGCGCTGGGCTTTACCCTGGCTAAACTGAGCGGTTTTCCGCCCGAGATTGCGGCTGGCATCATCCTCATCGGCTGTTCGCCAAATGGTATGGCTTCTAACGTGATATCGTACCTGGCAAAAGCCAACCTGGCCTTATCTATTACCATTACCGCCGTTTCAACTATGCTGGCACCGTTTTTTACACCCATGCTGATGAAGTTTTTGGGTGGTACCTTTATCCAGATAGATATGTTTAAGATGATGTGGGATATTACCAAAATGGTGATACTGCCCATTGGTGCAGGTATTTTGTTTAATAGATACTTGCTTAAAAGAGCCAAATGGCTGGAGTATGCCATGCCTATGGTATCTATGTTTGGCATAGCGTTCATTATCGTGATCATTACGGCGGCGGGCAGGAGCAGCTTGCTTAATATCGGCTTTATGCTGGTTTTACTGGTGCTCATTCATAACCTGATGGGGTATACGCTGGGCTACTGGGCAGGCAGGTTATTTAAAATGGATGAGCGCGATTGCCGCACCATGGCTATAGAGGTGGGGATGCAAAACGGCGGTCTGGCATCCGGATTAGCAAAAGAGATGGGGAAAATAGCTACCGTTGGTTTGGCCCCGGCTGTGTTTGGCCCCTTAATGAATATTACCGGCTCTTTACTGGCAAATTATTGGCACCGTAAACCTATTCTCAATCCAGAAATTAAAGAGATTTAAGAATTAAACGCCTGTAAAGTATACTTTGCAGGCGTTTTTGAGATATGAAAATATATTTTAGGGTGATATTATTATTGTTGTTAAATAAAAGGTGCTGTTTTACGGCTATCGATTGTTAAATGCTCTCTTATAAAGTCTTATCTTTAGTTTTTATAGATAAATCATTTGTTAAAAATATTGCTTGTTATATAATATTGATTATTTGATAATATTCTGTATTTATATTGTTAACATTTTTAGCGTTTTTGATCATTTGTTTGAAATTTGTTAACTTTTTGTTGTTGTGCTAACAATGCTTCCATAATATCACGACGATAGTTTTATAGTGCTAAATCAAAATCGCATTATGAAACAAAGTTTACTCAAAATTTCAAAGTGGTTACTTAGTATTGCAGTTTGCATATTTACTTACAGTAACCTCCAGGCACAAACTTTAACAATAAGGGGTATCGTTTTAGATGATGCCAATCAACCATTGCCTGGCGTAAGCGTAGGCATCAAGGACACCAAACAAGGTACTGCCACAAGTGAAGGCGGCCGTTTTACAATCTCTGTAAGTAAAGGTCAAATCCTGGTATTTCGTACCATTGGCTTCGCTACTCAAGAGGTGGTAATAGGCGATGAAACCAACATCTCTGTTTCCTTAAAAGCAGATACACGCTCATTAACAGAAGTTGTAGTAACCGCCCTTGGTGTTAAAAAAGAAATACAACGCCTGGGTTATTCAACAACTCAAATAAAAGGCAGTGATATGACCACCGCCCGCGACGCTAATCCGCTTAATTCCTTAGCCGGTAAGGTAGCCGGTTTAAATATTGGTGCAAGCGCCGAGTTTTTTGGCGCGCCAACAGTAGTTCTGCGCGGAAGCAAGGATATACTTTACGTGGTTGACGGGGTTCCGGTAAACTCAGACACCTATAACTTCAGCGCTGATGATATTGATACCTATAACGTATTAAAAGGACCAAATGCTGCGGCTCTTTATGGCTTCAGGGGTATTAATGGTGCCATTATCATCACTACTAAAAAAGGTACAAAAGATAAAAAAGGCTGGTCAATTGACTTTAACAGCACCAATGAACTGGAAAAGGGATTCATTGTTCTTCCTCAAGCACAGGTTGAGTATGGCCGTGGTACTAATTATGTATATAACTATGGTAACCAGCTATACGATTATAACCAACGCTTACCAGAATGGGGACCCCGTTTTGAAGGACAACCCATACAACAATATGATAGCCCATACAATCCTGTTACCAACGTTAGGACACCTACGCCGTGGTTAGCACGGGGAGCCAACAACTTTGAAAATTTTGTTCAAACAGGCGTAACAAGTACCAATAACCTTGCTTTGGCTGCAAGTGGTTCAAACTACGATATCAGGATGTCCTATACACATACCTATGCTGGTGGTTTGTTTCCAAATACTAAATTGAACCTGGATAACTTTAACCTGAGTGCAGCATATGATGTAACCCCTAAACTTAGGGTTGAAGGTAATGTGAATACCAATATACAATATTCACCCAATATCCCTGATGTAAGTTATGGCCCCAATAGCTACTCGTATATGTTTAAGGTTTACGGATCTGCAGATTATGATGTAAGGGATCTGAAAGATATTTACAAAGGCCCTCAGGGTGTTCAGGACCTGACCCAATATGCCCAGGAGTACGGTCGTTTAAATAGCCCATGGTTTATGGCTGAAAAATGGCTGCGTGGCCGTAACAAAACAGATATATACGGGTCATTAAAGGCAACTTATAAATTTACCGATGATTTAAGTTTGAGCTTGCGCACACAGTTAGATACTTATAATGAGTTAAATACCGAACAGGTTCCTGCTTCTACCAACTTAAACCAATATACCACCTGGTGGTATGCAGGCTGGTATGGTGATTACAGGCAGGATCAAAGAAAGTCGTTAGAAAACAATACCGACCTTAACTTAACCTACAGCAAAAATTTAAAAGGCTGGAATATAGGTGGATTATTAGGCGCCAGCGAACGATCATTCACTTACAATTCATTCTGGGGAAGTACCAAAGATCTTTCTATCCCTAACGTATATAACTTAAATAACTCCATAAACCAGGGCTTCAATTACAATTTTGACTCAAAAATGCAGGTTTATAGCGGTTATTATTCATTTGATGTGGGTTACAAAAATTACGTTAACCTAAACACTACCGGTCGTGTTGATAAACTTTCAACTTTGCCTTCAGGCCACGATACTTATTTTTATCCTTCAGTATCTTTAAGCACGGTTGTGTCAGATTATGTGACATTACCGCAAGCTATTTCTTTTTTCAAAGTCCGGGCATCATTTGCCGATGTTAAGGGTGGTTTAACAGCTACCACCATCGGTTCTGCTTACCAGGCTGTAACCGGGATATCAACTACTACATTATTAGGTTACGGAACAGAGTTAATTACGCCATACAATGGGCCAACCTATCAAAACTCAAGCCCGATATCGCCATCAACTTTTTATAACAGTACACCATCTGTAACGCTTTCAAATACTATTGCTAACTCCGCTATTAAACCTTATGACGTTAAATCATATGAAGGCGGTATCGATTTGAAGTTTTTACAAAACAGATTAGGATTGGATGCAACGGCATTTTATACTACCAACGGCCCTAACATTTTCCAGTTACCTGTAGCTCCATCTACAACTTTTACATCGCAAATTGTAAATGGTGTAACAACGGTTAAAAAAGGTTTTGAAATCCAATTAAACGGTTCGCCTTTAAGAAGCGCTTCAGGGCTTAACTGGGATGTTAACGTAAATTATTCAACCTATAAAGAAACTTTAAAATCAATTTACGGTAACGAATCATTATTACAAAACGGCCATGTTTACCAAATAGGTGAAAGGTTAGATGCTATATACGGAACTAAATTTGTAAGGGACGGAAATGGAAATATTGTAAACAGTGGCGGTTTGCCTTTAGGCGCCGGAGGGGGCGTAAAGCAAAATGGCTTGCTTGGTTATGCTAACCCCGATTTCTCCTTTGGTATAACTAACCGTTTTAGCTATAAAAACGTCACTTTCAGCTTCCAGTTTGATGGTCGGATAGGTGGCAAAATTTATGACAGAACTTACTATCAATCAAATAATGGCGGTACATCAATTGAAAGTGCGAGTGGCGCTTTTGGGGCTGCCCGTTTGGCCGACTGGAATGCGGTAAAAGCTACCGGTAAGTTAGGTAATAACGGTGCAGGATCATACATAGGAGAAGGTGTGAAACTGGTTAGCGGAACACCAAAATTTGCCAATGGACAGATCACTAATATGAATGAATTGACTTTTGCACCTAATGATGTGCCTACATCGGTTCAAAGCTATATTTCAAGTGGTATAAGCAGCAACTTTGATGAGTATTATATGATTAGCCGTACCTACGCCAAATTGCGCGAGGTTACCTTAGGTTATAATTTGCCGGCTAAATGGTTACGTGGATCATTCGTGAAAAAAGCATCATTTGCTTTAGTAGGCAGAAACCTGTTATACTTTGCTGCCCGTAAAGATATAGACCTTGATCAATATGCTGCCGGTTATAACGCGTCGGACAGAACATTGGTGGGCGGTGCAGGCAGTGTGGATCTTCAAAGCCAGACGGCTCGTCGTTTCGGATTCAATATTAATGCAAGCTTCTAATCAATTCATTAGATAAAAAGATATTTTTATGAAAATAAGATCAATAATTGCCACAGCCTTAGTTTTATTAACCGGCTTGGTATCTTTTACCGGTTGCCAAAAAGGCGATCTGGTTAATAATCCTAACGTTGCGAACGCAGGATCATTAACTCCACTTCCTTTATTATTAAATCACCTTACCGCAACCCTGATCAAATCAAGCGAATTCCCTTTTGCTGATGCTAATAAGTATGATCAGTACGATATAGCGAACTACGCTTATTATCGTGGAACTAATAACTATAGCACAGGTTTTACCAATACAATTGACAGCTATGATATTTTTAAATACGCTCTTGCGTTACAAAAACAGTCAATCACCCAGCTAAATAGTAAAACAAATGTGTATTATGCTATTGGCCAGTTTTTTGAAGCTTACGCGGGAATCTGGTTAACTCAAAGGGTAGGCGATATTCCGTTTTCAAGTGTAAACGGGAGCACTACTAATTTAACGCCTAAGTATGATACGCAACATGATGTATATAAAGAGTGTTTATTATTGCTTGATAGCGCTAATAACACCATCAATAGTCTGTATTCATCGCCAAACCCCACCTATAAATTAACACCATCAGCACTGTTAAGTTCAACCGGAGATATTTTTGGTTTAACAAATCAGCAATGGCAAAAAGTGATAAATACTTATAGATTAAGGGTTTTAATTAGCCTAAGTAAACGTGCTGCTGATAATGCCGATCTGAGTGTTATTCCGCAATTTGCAACTATTATCAATAATCCGGCTCAATACCCTATTATGACCGGTAATGCAGATAACCTGGTTTATAAGTTTAACACGGCATCAAACCCGTACTCATTATTTACATTAGGCTTTAACCCGTACAATAACTTTGCCAACGTAGGGTCTACCTATCTTAACATTACTACCGCAACAAAAGATCCGAGAACATTTGTTGTAGCATCTCCGGCCCCGGCACAAATTACTGCCGGTAAATCTTTAAGCGACTTTACTGCCTACGTTGGTGCTGATCCTGATTTAGCACAGTCTGACCTTTTAGCAAGAGCATCCGCAGGTCCTGATAATACCAATAATGCCTATTCCTTTTCAAATTTTAATCGTTATTATGTGGATAAATCTGGTGCAACCCAGGAGCCATTTGTATTTATCGGTTATCCTGAAATGTGCTTTGGCATTGCAGAGGCCATAAACCGTGGATGGATCAGTGGTGCCTCGGCTACCTGGTATACTAATGGTATTAATGCATCACTTGCCTTATACGGCATAACTGATAGCAAGGCGCTAACTATCAATTATCCTGTAAAAGTAGGTACTAATGCCCAGGGTAATGTTTGGGGTACGGTTACCGCTGATGTTGCCACTTTTTTAACTACCGTAAAATATAAAGGTGATAATGCTGATGGTCTGGCACAAATACTTACACAAAAATATGTTGCTTTAAACAACAACTCCGGATGGGAAGCTTATTATAATTATCGCCGAACCGGAGTTCCTGCTTTTGCACAGGGCGGGGTGGGTATAGGAACACCTAATAATTTAATTCCACGCAGGTTTTTATACCCTCAAAATGAGATCACCTATAACGCAGCGAACAACCAGGCTGCAGTTTCATCACAATTTGGTGGTATTGATGATATTAGCAAGGATACCTGGTTAACTAAATAAAAATAATTTTTTAAATGCAGCAGGGGAGACGCAAGTACCCCTGCTTTTTCAATTTATATTATATCATGAAAAAATATTTTTTATTGTTCATCTCTTTTGGAGTTTTATCAGCGTCGCAGGCACAAGTAGCGGATAGTATTAAAAGACACGTTGCTTTACAGGGGGCTTCTAATTTTCGCGATCTGGGTGGATATACTACGGCCGACGGGCATCATGTAAAATGGGGACAAATATACCGCAGTGCCGATATGAGTAAATTAACCGATGCTGATCTGGTCGTTTTGAAAGAACGGAAGATTACCTATGATGTTGATCTGCGGGGGAATCAGGAATCGGCACAAGCCCCGGACCGTATTAACCCGGGTACAGATTATATTCTGAGTCCGGCAGGCAGCGATGGTATAGACTGGATGAAAACCATAGCTAAGCTGAAAGGCGATCAGGGCGATTCTGTGATGAATGCTTATTATGGCAATACCCAATTTTTGGCCGAGCGGTATAAAATATTTTTTGATAAACTGCTTAAGCTACCGCAGGATAATAGCCTGGTATTTCATTGCACAGCAGGTAAAGATCGCACAGGTATAGGTGCAGCGCTATTGCTATATAGTTTGGGTGTACCTTATGATACCATAATGGATGATTATCTCGCCTCAAATTACTATCGCCGTGCTGATAATATTAAAATGGTAAACCAGATGGTAAAGTACGCGCACATTGATGAACAGGTAGCTAAAAATATGGCGGGTGTAAAAAAAGAATTCCTTGATACCACTTTTAAGGCTATAACGAGCCAATACGGTTCTGTTGATAATTTCCTGAAAACACAGGTTGGTTTAGATGATCAAAAGATCGGATTACTAAAAAAGAAATTTTTAGAATAAGCAAACCGGGATAAGACAATATGAATATAAGAAGTATAATAACCTGCTTTTTGTTGCTATTGGTTGTTTCCCAACTTGAAGCGCAACAGGCAGATGTGGTATTGCTAAACGGGAATATCATAACGCTACAGCACAAAGGCGATCGTTCGGAAGCTGTAGCCGTTAAGGATGGCCGCATAATGGCTGTTGGTACCAATGCAGTTATAAAAAAATATATTGGCAAACAAACAAAGACTGTGCAACTGAACGGCCAAACAGTTATACCCGGGTTTAATGATGTGCATCAGCACCCGGCACCTGTTTATGCATTTGAAGAGCCTTATGCTACACTGGAGCTTGATACGGTTAGCTCTATGAAAAACCTGATCAGTTTGCTTAAGAGAAAGGCTGCTATTACTCCAAAAGGAATGTTGATACGCGGAGTGGGGTATAATGAAACTCAATTAGGCGGGCAACCCATCAGGGATAGTTTAGATAAAGCTTCAACTGAACACCCTATCATTATAAGCCATATAAGCGGTCATCTTTCGGCTGCTAATTCCTTTCTGATGGATATCAATGGCATTAATGAAAGTACCAAAGATCCTGCTGGTGGAGCCTTTGAACGATATAAAGGTTCTGACAAACCCGATGGTATATGTAAGGAAGCAGCTGCAGTGTATCTGCACCATTCCAAAAATATTCAATACCCGCCCCAGCCAACTCCTGAGCAGGAAATGGCGGGCTACCGTTTATATTTTAACAGGGTACTTGCAAGTGGTTTAACCAGTATTGGCGACGCATGGACTACGCCCGAAAAGGTAGATGTTTATCGCAAATTGGTAGCGGAGGGTTTTCCAATACGTTTTAACCTGATTATAGGATTTGATTACCTGGATCAGGTATTGAGCGGCAAAATACCACAGATGAATACCGACTATCTGCGGATATCAACCATCAAAGTTTTTCATGGTAATTCATTAAGCGGCAAAACCTGCTGGTTGTATCAGCCTTATGATATGATAAACCCGGTTACCGGAAAGAAGGATTATTATGGTATACCACCCGCCCGTAGTCAGGCCGGTTTGGATAGTTTGTTTTTTACGATCCATCATGCCGGTTGGCAGATAGCCTGTCATTCCAATGGTGATAGAGAGATAGATATGGTTATTGCAGCCATTGAAAATGCGCAGAAGGCCGATCCTCGCCCTGATCCCCGTCACCGGATTGAGCATTGCAGTATTACCAACCAGAGAATACTTGACCGCATCAAAAAAGATGGCATCATACCTGTTTTCCATTGTTATATGTATGAGCTTGGCGAAAAAATGCAGGTTTATGGCCCTGAACGGATGAGCATGCTGCATCCTACCAAAACGGCAATGGATATGGGAATTATTTATGCTTTGCATTCAGATGCACCTATATCTCCGTATCCCGCCATGATCAGACTTGGAAGTGCTGTTACGCGCAAAACAAAAGAAGGAGTTGTGATTGGTGCTAACCAATGTATTGATGCTGAAGACGCCATCAAAGCATACACTTATAGCGGTGCTTATACTACTTTTGAGGAAAACAAAAAGGGAAAAATACAAACCGGACAATTTGCTGACCTGGTGGTGCTTGATGCTGATCCTACTGCTATAAACCCGGATAAGATTCGTGATGTTAAAGTAAACATGACTCTGGTTGGGGGTAAGATCGTTTACAAACGCTAATCTATTTGTGAATTTAATAATGATGGGTAGATTGCCGGGTTTTTCCAATCAAAAAACAAAATATGAAGTTAGATCCGGATATTTTAAAGAATGATAACCGGCTTTTTCATGTAAGTGAACAAGCCGGTATAAAGGAATTTAAACCCAGGCCTTCCCCTTCGTATTTTGCTGGAATAACCGGCGATGTAGTTTTCGCCATAACTGAAAACTTGTTGCATAATTATTTACTTCCCAGAGATTGTCCACGGGTAACCTATTACGCGTCGGCAAAAACAACACCTGCCGATATTGATAAATTTATGGGAGATACCACAGCGAGCCATGTAATAATAGTAGAATCGGGCTGGTATGAAGTTATGATGTCAACCACATTGTTTTGTTATGAGCTGCCGGTTGAAAGTTTTTCTTTGATAGATGAATGTGCAGGTTATTACATATCGTATCAGCCGGTTATTCCTTTATCAGTAATGCTGGTAGCGCATATTATTCCAGATATACTTAGTCGTAACGTTGAGTTGCGTTTCACTCCCTCACTCACTGACCTTGCGAAAGCGATAAGCTCATCCAGCCTTAATTTTTCGCTTATCAGGATGCGTAATGCTAAACATTGATTGTACAGGATAATTTATAATGTATTTTCTGCGTGTTGTCCGGGCATCTTTTTTCATTCTATAACAATAAGAATTAAAAATTTGTTAACACAAATATAATGCTTAGTAAGTGAACAAATATTAAACATTGTTTAGTTTTGGTAAACAGTGTTTGTATCGTTTAAATGCAATTCCAAACTAACTCCAAACGTCTGCAAAAAGTGTTTGCAAATCCTGCCTGGTCATTGATCGCGGCATTTGGTACCTACTTCTGCATGTATGGATACCGGAAACCTTATACAGCGGCAGCTTTTGCCGATGTAGGCTTATGGGGCTTAAGTTATAAGTTCGGAATGATCATTGCGCAAACGGTGGGCTATGTGCTGGCAAAATGGATAGGTATCAAATTCGTTTCTGAAATTAAGCCGGAGAAACGTATTGGAGCGATTCTTACCCTGATTGGATTTGCTGAGGTTATGCTGCTGTTTTTTGCTGTAATACCACGTCCCTGGAATTTGGCATGTATGTTATTGAATGGTCTTCCACTCGGGGTAATATTTGGTTTAGTGCTGAGCTTTTTAGAAGGGCGCAAGCAAACGGAGTTTCTGATTGCCGGGCTTTGTGCAAGTTTTATTCTATCAGATGGTGTATCCAAGTCGGTAGGGGCCCTGTTATTAACGATTGGTGTTGGTGAAAACTGGATGCCTTTTGTTGCCGGTCTGGTATTTTTGTTACCCCTGCTATTGTTTATTACTATGCTGGCCTGTGTCCCACGACCAACTATTACCGATATAAGCACCCGTTCGGCAAGAGAACCAATGACGGCAGCCGATCGCTGGTACTTTTTTAACAAATACGCGCCAGGTTTGATAGCCATTGTAGCTATTTATTTGTTTGTTACTTTGTTACGTAGTGTAAGGGCTGATTTTGCTGTTGAACTATGGGGCGGTTTAGGTTATCTCCAAACGCCGGCATTGTTTACACAATCGGAGTTATTAGTGTCATTGGGTGTTATTATTATTACTGGTTTTGCTGTTTTAATCCCTGATCATTACAAGGCATTTCGTTTTTCTTTGTTTACCAGCTTAACCGGCTTTGTAATTTTGCTTGCTTCTGTTGTAGGCTTACAAAATGGACTTGGTAAATTTCCTTTCATGGTATTGATTGGTCTTGGTGTTTATATGCCTTATGTGGCAGTTCATGCTGTTGTATTTGAACGCCTTATTGCTATTACCAGGGAGCGGGCAAATGTTGGATTTTTGATGTATATAGTTGATTCTGTTGGCTATACCGGTTATATTGGTTTGATGTTCCTGAGATACCTGATACCCTCTAATTATTCTATATTATCTATCTTTTTAGAAATCTGCGTTTATCTTGGAATAGCCGGTGTGTTGATCATTACATTTTGTTACTTATATTTTAAAACCAAACTAAAAACAAATGAAAAACGAGTTAACCAGCTTTCCGTCGGGTAAAGCAGCAATATTTAATGGTACCGGTATTCCTTTTAAATTTATTGAAAAGGACGTGCCTCAGCTTAAAGATGGCGAAATCCTGGTTAAAAACCTCTACACAACGCTTTGTGGTAGTGACATTCATACCTATTGCGGGCACAGAATTGAACCAGCACAAGTAGTTTTGGGCCATGAAATTGTAGGCGAAATATTGAGTTTGGATCAGACCAGCACAGTTAAAGATTTCAGGGGTGAGCCTGTAAAAATTGGCGACAGGATAACATGGTCTATTTTTGCTGTGCCTGCCGGTATAGAAGCCCCGAGACCTGATATGCCTCAAAAAAGCGATCATTTGTACAAATACGGGCATACACTCGCTTCAGAAAATAATATATTCAGCGGCGGACTCGCCGATTATTGTGTATTGCAGCCTAACACTGCCTTTATTAAAATTTCTTCTTCTATACCGGTTAAAGTAGCAGCCACTATAAGCTGTGCCCACTCAACCGTTATGGGTGCATTACGTATAGCGGAACAAATTGAAAACAAAAGAGTGATTGTTTTTGGCGCGGGTTTACTTGGATTATCATGCGTAGCCATGTGTAAAGAAGCAGGCGCTCAATGGATCGGTTTAGTCGATAATGATCAAGCCAGGTTGTATTGGGGGAGTAAATTTGGCTCGGATGAGGTTTATTCCTCCATAAATGAAGATCATGCCGGCGATTTACCATGGCCCGAGGCTGATATAGTTTTTGATATGACCGGAAATCCCGGAGCAATGAAAATTGGTATTGACTCCTTGGCTCTTGGAGGATGCGCGGTTTGGATTGGTGCTGTTTTTCCGGCAAAGCCGGTACAGGTTGATGCTCAAAAAATAGTGCGTAAATTACTACAGATTCGTGGCCTGCATAATTATAATTATGATGATTTTGTAAATGCTACCAGGTTTATCGAAGATAATCATTCGAAATATCCTTTTGAAGATCTGATAGAAAAAGAATATCCGCTGAATGATATTGAAGCAGCTTTCAAATATGCCAGTGAAAGTAAGCCGGTAAGGGTGGGTATTAAAATAAGTTAAATGATCACTATATTTTTCCTTTTTACAATTAATTAGATAACAATGAATAGTACAATTAAAATGGTTGTTTTTGATATGGCTGGTACAGTAGTAGACGAAGACAATGTTGTTTACAAAACGCTGCAAAAAGCCATAAATGAAGCAGGATATAATTTCACTTTAGACGAAGTATTAGCACAAGGGGCTGGTAAAGAAAAATTACAGGCTATTAAAAGCATTCTAAATGTTTATGCCGAAAATGATGATGAGGAACTTGCTAATAGTATTTTTGCAAACTTCATGATTCAGCTTAAAGATGCTTATGCTGTACTGAACGTTTTACCGCAGAATAATGCAACTGAATTATTTGCTGCCTTAAAAGAAAGAAAGATATTGACGGTATTTAATACTGGCTACAATAGAGTAATTGCTCAGTCTCTTGTTGACAAATTGGGCTGGAAAAAGGGCGTTGAATTTGACGATCTGGTAACCGCGACAGATGTACCTAAAAACAGGCCTAACCCGGATATGATATTATTTGCAATGCAGCAGTTTGGAATTACAAACGGTAATGAAGTTGTTAAGGTAGGGGATTCTATTATTGATATTGAAGAAGGAAAAAATGCTGGCTGTGTTTACAGTATAGGTATTACTACCGGCGCGCATACATTTGAACAGTTGCAATCTGCTAAGCCGGATTATATAATTGATAATCTTTTAGATCTGTTGCCAGTTTTAGATGATCATATGTCGAAATAAACAGCATTAGTTTTTTTGATATAGATTTCTTGCTATTCAGCATTACCAAGTTGTGCAGTGGGCTGATTCAGTATAACTGAGGCGCCCGCTGTTTTTGGTATAACCTCTGTTTTTTCTATAAAAATAAAAAATTGCCCCATGACAAATGAGTATGGCCAAACTGTTTAAAAAGCAATATACAAACATTACCCAGGTATCCCGTAGAATCGGCCAGGTAGATCATAAAACCCACATTACTCTTGTATTTAAACGTGGCAATTAACTGCTCGAAGAACATAATAGAATAAGTTACATAAGCCAGATACAGTTCCAAGGTAACTATATACATATAAGCCAGGTCATGGATCGTCCCTCCAATAAATGCCCATGTGCCAGTACCTATGAGCAAAAATCCAAAGCCTATACTACCGTGGGCAAGCGTAAATGCCCTGAAATTTTGCTTCACCAATATAATTAGCGACATCAGTACCAATACAACAATGGAAATGGGGATATCAACCTGACTATAAATGCCCGGATTATTTTTATAACCAAAGTCTGACTACAAAGCAGATAATTGTAAATCTGAAAATACTTGTTAATTTTAGCAGCCAATTTTAAAACTCTCAAACACTTGTATAACCAGCTCCTATACAAAGAAGATATTAAACAACTGATTGCAGGAGACGAAACTGTATTTAGATTGGTATATGGATTTTATAGTAGTAAAATTTATAAACTCGCTTATAGATTTTTAAAAGACCAGGAACTGAGTGAGGAAATTGTTCAGGAGACTTTTATAACATTTTGGTTGAACAGAGACAAGCTGGATCCAGATGTGGATCTGTGGCCTTATTTATATGTTATTACAAAACGGCTTTCGATCAATTCTTTAAAGCAGATCTATAAATCTACCGATAACCTGAAATTGTTAATTCAGCGCACCATTCTGGAACATAATCCGACAGAAGAACATATGGCTGCGGAGGATCTCAAAATATTTACTCAAAAAATCATTGATCAACTTCCCCGGCAACAACAATTGGTTTTTAAACTGAGCCGAAATGAGGGCCTATCCTATAAGGAAATCGCAGATAAGCTGCAAATTTCACAACATACGGTTAGAAATCATATGATCCAGGCTTTAAAAACGCTCAAAACACACTTAAAATCTGCCGATCTCATTTTTTTTCTGGCCATCATCATCCATCATTAATTTTTTTTTCGTTTCAACTAGACTTATCCCTTGAGTTGTTTTGTACTGTATATATAAACCAGCCATTCCCGGCAAATTATAAACAAACAGAACATGAATAAAGCAAGGCTGCACAACTTGTTGCATCAATATTTAAATGGTCTTATAAGTGAGGCTGATTGCATTGAGTTATTAGATTACATCAACAATGCAGGT
This sequence comes from Mucilaginibacter lappiensis, assembly GCF_900155965.1. GTDB lineage: Bacteria > Bacteroidota > Bacteroidia > Sphingobacteriales > Sphingobacteriaceae > Mucilaginibacter > Mucilaginibacter lappiensis. The sequence continues at coordinate 641,500 of NZ_FTMG01000001.1, read as the reverse complement.
ACTGATGAAATTGCTGACGCAGTTATTGTTGATTTGGTTGATCTGGAAAAAGCTCCTCAATTTGGAGAAAAGCAAACAGACGAAATTTTACAACGAATTCAATCTGATTTTCGCTTCAAAGAATCACCACATGTAAAAAAAGAACAAGCTAGCGTATTCAGTATATACAAAAATAAATGGCTTCAAATAGCAGCTGCCTGTTTCCTTTTGCTCATGGGAGGGATGTTATATGTTCGGCGTCAAAGTAAATCAAATACTAATACAGGCCATTTTGCTGCTTCACCTAAAACGCCGATCCTGCCTGGATCAAGTAAAGCATTTTTAACCATGGCCAATGGCAAGATCATCTTACTTTCCAATGCAACCAATGGCATACTGGCTAAAACTAACTCCGGCAGTGTACTGAAAACCCGTAACGGACAAATTGTATATAATTCAATAGATGGCGTCAAAGCAAATAATGGTCAAGGTATTGGCGATAATATCTTAACTACACCCAAAGGAGGTGAATACGAAGTTGTTTTGCCCGATGGTACTAAAGTATGGTTAAACGCTGCTTCATCCATAAGTTATCCCGTTGCATTTATTGGCCATGACCGCCAGGTTAAACTAGTGGGCGAAGCCTATTTTGAAGTAGCAAAAAATAAAGACAAGCCTTTTTATGTAAACATCAATAATGTGCAGGTACGTGTATTGGGTACTCATTTCAATATTGAAGCATATAACGATGATGAAAAGATTAAAACTACCTTATTGGAAGGGGCTGTACAGATAACCAAAAACGATGCTCACTCCACTCTTGCACCTGGTCAGCAGGCGGTCATCAATAAAAATTCTAATAGCATTATTGTATCAACCGCTGATATTGATGATGCCATGGCATGGAAAAATGGATATTTTATTTTCGATCATGATAATATTCAAGGTATTATGAAAAAGGTATCGCGTTGGTACGACGTTGACGTTGCGTATCAGGGAAATTTTAATGACCTGAAATTTGGAGGTACTTTTTACCGGTCTAAAAGTATCGAAGAATTGCTACAACACCTGGAAAGCGTAGGGAATATTCATTTAGTTATAAAAGGAAGGAGGATAATTGTGATGAATTAACTCATTATTCAACTAACAATTATCTGTTAAAGTTAACCAGGAGCGCTCCAACGCCCCTGGTCATATGCCAGATAATAAAACATTGCAGCTAATACAATTTCTTACTTAATCTAACATTCAAATGTATAAAATTTTTACAAATTTTATTTACAGCAAGCTCCCTTGCGGTATTTATAAACCTCTGCTCGTTATGAAATTAACCCTTATTTTGCTCTCGGTAACCTTTCTACAGGTGTCCGCGGCAACTTATGCTCAAAAGGTTACTTTAAAGCTTAAAAACGCAACTATTAAAGAAGCTTTTAAAAAAATACAGGCGCAAACCAAGTATGATTTTTTGTATACCGAAGATGAACTCGTATTAGCAGAACCTGTCACTTTAGACCTGAATAATATAAGTTTAAAAGAGGCTCTTGATATTTGTTTCCGTAACCAGCCATTGGGTTACCGGATTGTAAATACAACCATTTTGGTTAATAAGAAGCCTGCAATACCAAAAGAAAAGGTAAACCGAAAAACTATTACAGGACAGGTTACAGATGATAAAGGCGCGATTTTGCCGGGGGTTACTGTTCGAGAAAAAGGCACATCTAATGCAGTTGTGACAGATACGGACGGAAAGTACAGTATTTCTGTAATAGATGATAAAGCCATACTTGTATTTAGTTTTATTGGTTTTGATACACAGGAGGTACCTGCTGTTGGTAACACATTAATTAATATAAAACTTAAGGAGAATAATACGAGTCTTAACGAGGTGGTGGTAGTAGGTTATGGCACGCAAAGTAGAATAAACATCAATGGAGCAGTAAGTACAGTTGGTGCAAAAGATATTGGCAGTAAGCCTGTCTTGAATACTTTTCAGGCATTACAAGGCGAATCTCCCAATTTAATTATTCAACAAAGTTCGCTTGATCCTGGCGCAGATGCTGTTGTAAACATAAGAGGAGTTGGTACAACAGGCAGCAATGATCCTTTAGTGGTCATTGATGGAATTGTAACCCAGGGTAGCAATAGTTTAAATACCATCAACCCCAATGATATAGCAAGCGTTACCATACTTAAGGATGCCGGTTCGGCTGCCATTTATGGTTCGCGCGCGGCCAATGGTGTAATATTAATTACAACCAAAAGTGGAAAGCTGAACCAAAAGCCTACCATAAGCTATAACGGTAGTTACGGCACACAAGTGCCTGATATATTGGTGCACAAAATAAGCGCAGCTGATAACGCCTATGATAAAAATATGGCCCTGGTTAATTCGGGCCTGGCACCGGCCTATTCGCCAGAGCAAATACAAGAGCTGCAGGCTGAGGGCAGAGGTACCTGGGATGTAAATCATTTGGTTTACAATGCACCTTTGCAATCGCATAATTTGAATATATCGGGCGGTAGTGAAACCAGTTCCTATTTTATAGGAGCCGGCTACCAGGATCAAATGAACAGCTTTGTTGGTAATGGTGGGTCGGGTAGTAAATTTGGATATCAAAAGTATAACCTGCGCCTAAATCAAACTTCTATCATTGGTAAATTTAAATTTAATGTAATACTTAACTATACTAAAACCCGCAATAAAACCACAAGCGGCAGCGAAGGGTTTATTATTGCCGATGCCAATCGTGTACCTTCAAATTATAACTGGCAGGATGCCAACGGCAACTATTTAACCAACCCGGTATCATCTCAGCTGAATTCATTAGGCTTATTGCAAAAAGGAGGGTTTAATCAAACCGACAACGATGAAATTTTTGGCAACCTGAATGGCACTCTAAGTATAACCAAAGATTTAAAGTTAACCGGTGTATTTGGTGGTACCCTCAACAATAATGGTAGCTTTTACAATGACAAAGTAGTTAACTTTTTACCTGTCGGTGCATCAGCAAATAATGATCTCACGGTTGCAGATGGGAACTTAAAAAAAAACCTGTTCAATACGCAGCTATATTTAAATTATGGTAAAAGCATAGGTAAGCATACGATTAACGCTACCCTTGGTGTTTCGAGCGAAAGCTATAGCAGTAGAGGGTTTAGCTTATCTAAAAGCCTTACCGATCCCACCTTAGGAACTCCTACAACAGGTACTACTATAAGCCCTACCGGCTCAAATAACAGTGTTGGTATTGACGCTAATAGTTTGCTTTCGGCATATGGTCGCGTCAACTATAATTATCAAAACCGGTATTTTTTGGATTTTGTATTTCGGGAGGATGCCTCATCTAAATTTGCACCGGGTAAAAGAGCGAGTTTCTTTCCGTCAGTAAATGCCGGGTGGCTGTTATCAGACGAAAAGTTTATGAAACAGTTCAGCAATACCCTTAACTATTTTAAACTAAGGGCATCTTACGGTATACTGGGTAACCAAAACGTTGGAAATTTCCAATATCAAACCACTTATTTTAACTACACTGCCGCCTACGGATTTAATAATACGCTGGTGGGCGGTGCCGGTACGTTTCAGTCCAATCCCAATCTGACATGGGAAAGCGCGGCAACATTTAACGTAGGTGTTGATTTTAGTTTATTTAATGATAAGCTTACCGGCTCATTTGACTATTTTAACAAAGTAACCCGCAATATTTTACAAAGCCCTCAGGATGTTCCTTCTATTTTTGGAGCCGGACTTGCCGATGCTAATGTGGCTAAAGTTAGAGACGCAGGGTGGGAAGCCCAATTAACCTATACTTTAAGAACTAAAGGTGTTACCCAAAGCTTTAGCGCCAACATAGCCGACAATCAAAACACCTTATTAAAGTTAACCGGAACCGCTACCCAGCAAATTACACAGCCGGATGTTTATGGATTAATAAGAAAAGTGGGCCAGCCAATAACAGAATACTATGGTTATGAAACAAACGGCTTATACCAAAACCAGGCTGATATCAATGCTTCCCCTAAACTGGCCGGAATTGTAGTGGCCCCGGGTGATTTAAAGTTTAAAGATTTAAATCATGATGGTGTAATAGATTCCAAAGATAAAACCGAATTGGGTAACCCTTTTCCAAGGTATACGTTTGGCTTTACCTACCGGATAGCTGCGGCGGGTTTTGATTTGATGTTGTTTATACAAGGGGTTGGCAAAAGAGACGAATTTTTGAGAGGCGAACTGGTAGAGCCTTATCAAGGAGGGTACGGCGCAACGCTTTATGATCATCAAACCGATTTCTGGACCCCAGAAAATACAGGCGCCAAGTATCCAAGATTAGCTACCTCGGGTCCTTCAAATGTTAATAACTGGCAAACCGGGTCTGATCTTTTTAAATATAATGCCGCTTATGCGAGATTAAAAAATGTAAACATCGGCTATACTATCCCTAAAAGCCTTACCAAAAAATGGGGTATCGAAAAATTGAGGGTATCCCTTATTGGCCAAAATCTGGCAACCCTCACTAAACTGAAATTTGCCGATCCTGAAACATCAGAGTTTAATAGTAACGTGAACTTAAATGCCAATTCAAACAGTCCCCGGAGTTACCTGCTATCTGCGTTTTACGGGGCAGGGATCGATTTAACATTTTAACGACAATATTTAAAAATAAAAATATGAACCTTTTAAAGAAGCTCTTCATTGCAGTTTTAATAACAACAGCAATTGCAGGATGTAAAAAATTGGATATTGTTCCAACCGATCGGTTTTCGGATGCTACTTTTTGGAAAGTTGACGCCAATGTATACAATGCACTATATAATAACTATCACTTAATTTATAATGATGGGTTATATTTTAATGCCGAAGCTCTGTCTGATAATGCCTATTCACGGGCTGGCGACGTTGCTATTATATCCGGAGGAAATGCCACTGCCAGCACAGGGAAATTTGCCGGGGATTGGGGCGGCTATTATTCGGACATAAAATCGTGTAATGAGTTTTTAACCTTTGTGAATCAAAACACAACATTGTCAAAAGACGTATTAAACAGGTTGATAGCCGAAACACGTTTTTTACGTGCTTTTGCCCATTTTAACTTAACAAAATGGTACGGTGATGTGCCTCTGGTAACAGACAATATTACTCCTGATGAGGCAAAAGTAATAGCCAGAACACCCAAGGCTGATGTTATTAAATTTATCCTTTCGGAACTGGATGCCGCCTTGCCTTATCTGCCGTCAAAAGATCAACTTGCAGTGAGTGAAAATGGAAGAGTTACTAAAGGAGCCGCATTAGCCCTGGAGGCGAGGGTATTATTATACCAGGGAGACAGGATGGCTGATGTAGTGACTGTTTGCGAAAAGTTAATCAATAATCAAACGGTCAATGGTACTTATTCACTAAACCCTAGTTATACTGATCTGTTTAGTGACAAAGTAATAAACAAAACCAATAACGAAACGATACTTTCTTTACAATATGTACCTACTACCTATACTTGGTCAGACTTTTTTGACTTTGCACCATTATCGGTAGGTGGACGTGTAATTTCCATGTCGCCAACGCAGGAGTTGGTTAATGATTATATCATGCTTAATGGTAAACCAATTACCGATGCTACATCTGGTTATGATGAAAATAACCCTTATGTGAATCGTGATCCCAGGTTTACGGCAACTATAGTTTATGATGGGTACAAATGGGATAATGGAGGAGGTGTAAATGGTACAAGTAAAACCATTTATATTAAACCTGGAAGTGATCCTTCAGATAAAAACGGTATACCAGGCGGACCTGATGAGTATGTAGGGGATAGGGAAAGCTCTTCGCCAACAGGTTACTACTGGCGCAAATATTTTGATCCCAATGCACTGGCCAGTTATGTATCGGGTTTAAATCTGCATTTATTCAGGTATGCTGAAATATTGCTTGATTATGCGGAAGCAAAAAACAGCCTGGGGCAAATGAATGCTACAGTCTGGAATGAAACCATTGGGGCTTTACGTTCGCGGGCAGGCTTTACAGATCCGGGTGCGTTAAACTATCCTGCCAGTGGTGATATGACCGCCATTATCAGGCGTGAAAGAAGAGTTGAGTTTGCTTTGGAAGGATTAAGAGCAGATGATATCAGAAGATGGAAGATAGCAGAGGTGGTTATGAACGGTTATGCCCATGGTGCCAGGTTCTCAGGCGATCTAACTACAGATAATGGTTATATCAGAGCTCAGAAAAGGCAGTTTAATCCGTCAAGAGATTATTTATGGGCAATACCCGCCAATGATCTTAGTCTCGATAAAAACCTTACTCAAAATCCTGGTTATTAATTTATTATTATAAATAAGTAAAATGAAGACTTTTATAAAACTAAGCATCATGATTATTTTAATCACGATGGCTTTTACTTCCTGTAAAAAGGATACAAGGGCGCTGAATACTGATGTGGCCCCAGTTACAGCATTGAATGCGCCCACAAATCAGGCAAGTTTTAACCTGCAACCGACAACAGGCCCAAGTGTGCTGTTCACGTGGAATGCCAGCACAACGCAAGACCTGGTACTATATGAGGTAGCTTTTGATAAATCCGATGGTGATTTTAGTAAGCCGATTTATAAAGTACTTTCTGATGGTTCAGGCGTTCAGCCACAGGCAACAATAACACAAAAAGTTTTAAATACGGTTGCATCGCTGGCGGGAATTGCGTCATTAAGTACCGGAACATTTAAGTGGGCGGTTATTACTTCAAAAGCAACTAACGCAAAAGTTAGCGGCGATAGTCATATTATCCAGGTTACCAGACCTGCCGGATTTGCAATACTTCCAAATACACTTTATCTTTCTGGTACAGCTACAGAACAAGGTGATGATATTACCAAAGGCATCGCTTTCAAAAAAACCGGCGATGGTACTTTTGAACTTTACACTTCCCTGCAACCAGGAAGTTATACCTTAGTAGATAAAAATAGCGGCTCGCCAACAGTATACTCCATACAAAATAACACCATGGTTGTAGCAGGCGGAAGTACAGCGATAACCGGTACTAAAAACGTGTATAGGATTTCTATTGATCTGAGCAACGCTGCTGCAACTCTTACGCAGATTGTTTCCGTAGGTTTTTTCTCGGCACCTGATAACAAGGTGTATTTCACTTTACCTTATATAGGCAACAGTCAATGGGAAATTGCTAATACAACTATAGTTATACCGAAGGAATCCTATGGTTTAGATAGTCGGTATAAATATAAATTTGTGGTAATGGACTCTGCCGGAAATCAATCTGTAGAATGGTATGGAAGCGTGAATTCAGACAATCCTGATCCTTCTGCCACTTCGCCTTTGTCTTATTATTATATGTATCCGGTTGATAACTCACAATATAATTTTTGTTTCAAGATCATTCCTACCGCTAATAATAGGAACTGTAATGTTAACGTAAATTATAGCCCGGGCATTGCCAATTATACCAATACCATCACTATAAAATAAAATGTAAAGGGTTGTGCTTTATAAAGCGCAACCCTTTCATAATTAAATTGATATACTTATGAAAAAGAAATTGATCCTTCATATAACAGCTATATCCATGATATGGATTGCACTGGCAGTATGTTCCTGCTCAAAAAAGAACGACCCGATAACACCACCGAAAACGGTAGATACAACAGTGAAAGGTGTGACTTATAATTATTCATCGCTGGCAGATTCACTGCAGAATACCACTTATTCTGCTTTTATATCGGCCAACGGAAACTACTATATCCAAAATAATGCGGGCAACACTAATTTTAATTACTGGCCCAATGCACACATGCTGGATGTTTTAACGGATGCGTATTTAAGAACTCAAAGCGTTGTTTACAGCCAGCGTATGAAAACGTTGTTAAACGGAATTAAGATAACAAATGGTGGGGGATACCCCAATGAGTTTTATGATGATATGGGCTGGCTGGCCAATGCAAGCTTGAGAGATTATACAATAACGCATGATGCGGATTATCTGAATGTGGCTCAGCAATTATATACAGAAATAAAAGGAGGGTCAAATACTATTGCAGGAGGGGGAATTGCCTGGCAGCGATCTCAGTTATATTATAAAAATATACCATCAACCGGCAATGCAACTATATTAGCTGCTCGTTTTTATGAATTACAAAATAAACCGGAAGATCTTGCCTTGGCTAAAAGCTTGTATAATTGGATGAAAAACAATTTGGTTAATCCAACATCAGGCGTGGTGCTGGATGGAATTAACCGCAACCAGGACGGGCAGGTTGATAACTGGATATTTACCTATAATCAGGGATTATTTATTGGTTCGGCTGTGGAGCTTTATAATATTACTAAGGACCCTATGTATCTTCAGGATGCTATACGTACCGCTAATAATGAAATTGCTGATCCGAACCTTACAGTAAATGGAATTCTCAAAAATGAAGGACAAGGGGATGGAGGTTTATTTAAAGGTGTTGTGGTACGTTACCTAACCCTGCTGGTTGAGCTATCTGACCTGGATGCGACTAATAAAGCTAAATATGCCAACTTTCTGCAAATGAACGCCGAATCGCTTAGTGCTAAAGGTATAAGCAGACCATCAATGATGATTAGCCCGGATTGGACTAAACTTCCATCTGGTAGTACAGATCTTACCACCCAGCTAAGTGGTGTTATGATGATTGAAGCCGCTGCAAAACTAAAGACAGAAGGGAAAATTCAATAAATGTATATTGCTGTTCTATTTAAAGATTTAGAATAGTTACAATTTGGGATCAATTGATTTAATCAACTTATTTTTAAAGAATGAGAAACTCCGCTAAAAGCATTTTAAATATAATACTGATAGTGTTGCTTGCATCAACTACAAGTAAAGGTCAAACTATAAGTACTTATACAAAGTATGTAAATACGTTTATTGGTTCAGAAGGGGTTACTGATCCTAAAATATTGGGTTACGAGTTACCGAAAGGTTGGAGAGCGTGGTCGGGGCTTACCTTTCCCGGCAGCTCTTTACCCAATGCCATGGTACAATTAAGCCCAATGACAAAATTCCAGCCTGCTGGTGCTGGATATGAATATGAAGACTCGGTTATAGTAGGTTTTACACATACCAATAAAGGGCATTGGAATTTGGGTAATATTCCTATCCTGCCTCTCTCAAATCCGGGCGCTCAATTTGGTTCAAGATTTACGCACAAAAAAGAAAGTGCCTCTCCTGGTTTTTACCAGGTATACCTGGATGATTATCATGTTAACGTGAGTTTGACATCTACCCTAAGATGCGGTTACCATAGATACGAATATAAGAACAATATAGACAGGCAAATACTTTTTGACTTATCTAAAGCCCTTAGCCACGTATCAACCTGGAAGATTGAACAGGTTGGCGAGTTTGCTTTACAAGGCTTCCAGAGTGGTGAAAACGTTTATTTTTATGCGGTACTGAATACCAAAATTGAAAAATTAGAAAAGAAGGATGAAGGACAGCACACAGGTTTTGCCATAGTTCATTTAGCCAATGGTAGTACAGGGCCCGTTGAGCTTAAAATAGGCCTTTCATTTGTGAGCGTAGAGAATGCGAAACAAAATTTGGAGAAAGAAATAGGTAATAAAACATTTGAGGTCATTCGTAAAGAGGCAAATCAAAAATGGGAAACCTTATTGTCATCTATCCAGGTAAAGGGCGGAACATATAAACAAAGGCAAATGTTCTATTCGTGTTTTTACAGATCATTTCTGTGGCCGGCATTGCGCAGTGATGTAAACGGAGAATTTACAGATATCAAGAAAAATGTAGTAAAAACGGGAATTACCTACTATACGGAGCCTTCGTTGTGGGATACCTATCGTAATAAGGATGTACTTTTGGAGCTTATCAGCCCGGATGTTACACTTAATGTTATTAAATCCTTGAAAGATAAGGGAGATAAGACGGGCTTTATACCCACCTTTTTTCATGGTGATCATGCTGCATCTTCTATTGCAGGGGCTTATCTCAGGGGTATTGATAATTTCGATATCAAAGGTACTTATCAGTTACTGCTAAGGAATGCCAATGTAGAAGGAGGAACGCGTCCATTCATAGTAGAATATATTAAAAAAGGCTATATAGCTGATCCCGATATTGCTAACCCTAATGTAGAGACTAAAGGTAAAGCCGGAGTATCCAAAACGTTAGAATATGCTTATGATGATTATTCCGTTGCCCAGATCGCTAAGAAATTAGGCGATACTGCCAATTACAAAATATTGATGGCAAGATCCAAGAATTATAAAAATGTGTTTGATCCCTCTACAAAATTTATGAGGGGTAGATTAGAAAATGGGGAATGGATTAAAAACTTTAATCCCCAATATCCTTACTATGAATATATGTACAGGGAGGCGAATGCCTGGCAGGTATCTTTTTTTGCGCCCCATGATATGCCTGGATTGATTAAATTATATGGTGGATCGAAGAACTTTGAGGCAAAATTAGATTCATTTTTTACCACACCATGGAATCCCAATTATATTGCCAGAAATGTAGAAACCATGATAGGGCAGTATTGTCAGGGTAATCAGCCAGATCATGAGGCGCCTTTTGCCTATTATTTTGTAGGGAAGCCGTGGAAATCACAGAAGATCATTGATTATATATTAAATAACTTATATGGCATCGGTGAAAGAGGATTGGAACTTAGCGGTATGGATGATGCCGGAGAAATGTCAGCATGGTATGTGTTCAGTGCATTGGGTCTTTATCCTTTTTCGGCCACAGATCCCGAGTATATAGTTACGGTTCCGCTTTTCGATGAAGTAAAATGGAAAACAAATACAGGTAAAATATTAACTATAACAAAATCCGGAAAGGGAAGAACCTTAACATCTATAAAAGTAAATGGTAAGGAAATTAAAGGTTATTTCGTGCCAAATAATTTGTTTCATAGCGGCAGCAAGATTGAGGTTATTACAAAGTAGTTAACCTGCTAGAAAATTATCGTAGGATTCATTTAAGTCTCTTTTGGCAAAGGCCTTGTAGTCAACAAATTTAATTCATTAAAAGAATTACGAGCATTTCCTTTAACCGGTTGGAGGTATTTACTTTTCAATCGGTTTTAATTTCATCTCAACAATCCCTTAAATACATCATCAAAACCTGTATTTATCCAATAAATAATCCATCTGGATGGCCAAATAATACAAATAAGGTTAAAATATGGTTATAACTCGGCAAATTTCGAGTAGGATGTACAGCCAGCTAGTGATAGATTTGACCCCAACCAATAGCTAAAGCGAATAAACTGCACAATACCAATTATCTCAATGGATTTTATGAAATATATATTTTCTATTCTATTTATTTTGATTTTTGGCAGCAGTGCTATTAAGGCGCAAAATCAAAAGAAATATTTAAATGATCGACATTATTAATTTGCTATTTATTAGCCAAACAAATTAAAAAGCACTCGTCTAATTAGCATTTTTAAAAACTTGAACTTTATTATGAAACAACTATTGTACATGATAATATTTTCGTGCTTACTGCCTTTTAACTTGCAAGCACAAAAAATTATTATTGGCACTAAGGCGTTTGCCATCGTATATCAGCGGGATGTTGAAGGCCATTTGCAGCAAATTTACCTGGGTAAAAAATTATCAGATACAGCAGGATACAGAAATATCAATACGGCCCTGAGTCCCGCTTATGCAACCGGTGGCTCAACATATCTCAACGAACCCGCTCTGGCTGTAAAACATGCCGATGGCAACATGTCCCTTGTTTTGGATTATGTGTCGTCGAAAACGAGCAATGAGAACAATAACATTGTAAATACAGAGATTGACTTAAAAGATCCACAATATCCGTTTTTTGTAACGCTGCATTACCGGGCCTATCAAACACAAAACATCATTGAAACCTGGACAAGTATCCGTCACATCGAAAATTCGGATGTGATACTTAACCGCTATGCATCAGCTTTTATTAATATTAATTCGCAGCAAAATTACCTTACTCATTTTTACGGAGAGTACAATTATGAAATGCAAATGCATAAATTCCAGCTTGCCCCAGGCATATTCAGCATTCAGTCAAAGCTTGGGGTAAGAACGGCTTGTAATTATAATCCATCCTTTATGGTATCGCCCAATAATGACGTTACTGAAAATACAGGGGAAGTTTTTGCCGGAACTCTTGCCTACAGCGGTAACTTTGATATCCAGTTTGAATCACTGCAAAAAAATGTGGACATGGGTAATTCTCTAAAAATCATACCGGGAATTAACGCCTATGCCTCATCGTATGCATTAAAACCGAAAGAAAATTTTGAAACACCACATTTCATATTTACTTATACTACTAATGGCGAAGGACAGGTAAGTCGTAATTTTCATAACTGGGCCATTAATTATGGAATATGGAACGGTCACCAAAAGCGGCAAACTTTGCTGAATAACTGGGAAGCCACTTATTTTACCTTTAACCAGGATACGCTTGTAAATTTGTTCGACGGGGCTAAAAAACTTGGCGTTGATATGTTTTTGCTGGATGACGGATGGTTTGCCAATAAATATCCGCGCGACAATTCGCGGGCGGGGTTAGGTGACTGGGATGCGAACAAAAAGAAACTGCCGGATGGCATAGGCTACCTGGTAAAGCAGGCCACAGCAAAAGGGCTGAATTTTGGGATATGGATTGAACCCGAAATGGTTAACCCTAAAAGTGAGTTGTATGAAAAACATCCTGATTGGGTATTAAAAGCTCCAAACAGGCCAGAGCATCTTTACCGTACGCAATTAGTGTTAGACCTAACTAATCCAGCCGTTCAGGACTTTGTATTCGGGGTTATTGATAAACTGATGAAGGAATCTCCAAATATTTCCTACATGAAGTGGGACTGCAATCGCTCAATAGACAACGCCTACAGCCCTTATCTCGGAAAAGATCAGGATGTTATGTATGTACGCTATACGCAGGGTTTTTATAAAGTATTGGATCGGGTACGCGCAAAATATCCGAACCTGGATATGATGTTGTGTGCAAGCGGGGGCGGCCGCGTTGAGTATGGCGCATTAAAGTATTTCCAGGAATTTTGGCCGAGTGACAATACTTATCCAATGGATAGGATAAAGATTCAATGGGGGTATTCCTACTTTTATCCTGCGCTTGCTATTTGTGCACATGTTACTGCTGCTGGTAGTGAGTCGCTGAAGTACAAACTGGATGTAGCCATGTCATGTAAGTTGGGTTTTGACATTATGGTTAAAAAAATGAGTGAGCGTGACATTGCTTTAAGCCACACAGTAACTGATAATTATAGACGACTGCAAAATGTAATCAATTATGGCGACCTGTATCGGCTTGTTTCACCGTACAAAACAAATTTCGCGTCGCTTATGTACGTAGACAGTACAAAAAAGAAGGCTGTCGTTTTTGCTTATAACCTTGAAAGCATTGAAGCTGATACTTATCCTGAATTAAAAATGAATGGCCTTGACCCGAATAAGAAGTATAGGATTACTGAAATAAATTTAAATAGTGGGGCCAAGGTAACATTTACCGAAAATGGTCAAATATTTAGCGGTGAAACATTAATGGAGCAAGGACTGAAATGGTATTTGAAATGGGCACGTACAAGTTCGGTGTTGGAATTGGAGGCTATTTAAAAGACAAGATCGGTGGCCCTTATAACAAGGGTGAAGAACCTACAGGAGAATCTGCGAATTTTGATTTCTTTCGGTATTGTGATGGGGTAAAGCCCGTAATTGATTTGAAAAACTTGTTAAAGTTGGGGAGGTTATTATATCCACTTTGATAACATACATCTGATATGGAATAACTTTCATCCTGGATTAATTTGCAGGCATGACCTATTCGCAATTCATTCAGGAACTGTGTAAACGATTTTTGGGTTCGGTTTTTAAAAAAACGACAAAATGAATTGGTTGTCATGTTGCATAAATCTGCTACCTCTTTAAGCTCTACGTTACGGTGAAAGTTGTGCATTAAAAACTGGTATACATCGTTTATTCGTTTGGTGTCTTTTTCATCATACTGATTTTTAAAAGAGAGGCTCGCCAAATACTTATACTCCTGTGAGGTTGACAAAATTTCCATGGTTTGCAAAAAATAAATGATCTTTTTAAACCCATTATTTTCTGACATCCCTGCAAGTATCTTTGTTACTTTTTTGCTGGTCTCTCCATAAAACCTTAAACCTCTGGCTGATCTTTTGATGAGCTCTGCTGTGGGAGCTAAAATATTTTGCTCATCTGTTAAATTCAACAAAAAATCTGGGGGGAAATAAATAACCGTTGATTTAACATTCCCTTCTTTTATTTCATGCTGAAATGCTTCGTCGTTTTTCCATATATGGGGCAAATTAGGGCCCATTAATACCAAGTCACCAGCTTCAAAATTGTCTATATGGTCGCCAACAATACGCTTCCCAAAACTTTTTTCCACCCACACCAATTCACAAAGCTGATGAAAATGTAACGGTGATGTAAGGTAAGCGGTGTCTAATTTCTTTATTTGAATGGTCTTACTGCCAGGTAAATTAATATCTATTAACTGAGGTTTCATTTAAAGATGTATAAGTGTTCAAAATAAAACTAAATTAACTGTTTTTTATAATTGTAAATTGAATTATGGTAAAATAGTTTATTAAATGGCTAAATAGCTTTTTGTAAGTTGATTGGTATGCGGTCTATATTTATCCTCAATAAATCAAGATACTTAGCGTACCCAATAATACATGACAAATAACAATAACTCGGAAATACTATGGTCTGGCGATGATGAACTTTTTCAACTCATACGTGCAGAAATTTATACAGCTGTAGTGGGTGATATTATGGATAAGATGGGCTTTCTTCACCAGTTTTTACCTCCTCAAATCAAGCCATTAAGGCAAGATATGTATATTGTAGGAAGGGCAATGACGGTATTGGAAGCTGATGTGGTTTCTGAAAAAAGCGAACATAATCCTATACTAAATAAACCTTTTGGCCTGATGCTGGAAGCTTTGGATGATTTAAAAAAGAATGAAGTGTATATCTGTGGCGGAGCTTCGCCAACTTATGCTTTGTGGGGCGAGTTAATGAGTACAAGGGCTATTAAGTTGGGGGCTGCGGGGGCGATAGTGGATGGTTATTCAAGAGATAGCAAAGAGATATTAGAGCTGAACTTTCCAACTTTTTCTTACGGTAATTATGCACAGGATCAGGCGACTCGCGGAAAGGTGATTGATTTTCGTGTGCCAATTAAAATCAATGGGGTTAAAATAAATTCTGGCGATGTTGTTTTGGGTGATATAGATGGCGTTTGTATTGTACCCAGGGAAATTGAACAAGTGGTATTCAAATTGGCCATTGAAAAAGCCAGGGGCGAAAAAATGGTGCGAAAAAAAATTGAAGAAGGTATGAGTGCAAAGGAGGCATTTGAAAAATATGGCATCCTATAGTAATCGACTTTACTGGCTATTTTGGGTCTTTTTTTTCCCTGTTTACTGCTTTGGCCAAAACACAATCAATGGATTTGAAATTCCCAGGATCTCACCATTACCTGCAAGCACAACAGGGACTCAACAAGCGCAAATTTTATTAAATGGTAAATGGGATTTTCAGGTGCTGGGCCATGTAGCAAAGCATAACATAAACGTACCTGGCGAGTGGGAAATGCAGGGATTTACCGTAAATGAAGGTGAAACCGCTGTATATAGCTTAAAGTTGAACATTCCGGCTGATTGGAAAGGCCGGCAGATAAAAATACGTTTTGATGGTGTAAGTTCTCACGCGGTTGTAAGGGTGAACAATATAAAAGTAGGTGAGCATGAAGGTAGCTTTGTTCCGTTTGAGATGGATATTACCAAGGCCCTTAACCTTAATGAGAATTTATTACAGGTAGAGGTGCAGGCGTTAACGATTAGTGATAGGTTGGCATGTACTTCTCAATATGCTGTACACACCGTTGGCGGTTTGTTACGTAAAGTAGTTTTGTTTGCGGTACCCTCAACAAATATCGCGTCTGTTATAAGCACAACAGCTTTTGACGCGCAGTTTAAAAATGCCACATTAAAAATACAATCCAGCATAGCCAATGATGCTTTACAATCAACATCTGCCCAGCTGCAATATGTTTTAATGGATGTAAAGGGTAAGGTGATCTTTCAAAAGCTGTCAGCATTGAAAGAAAATATCGCACCTAATGGTACCATCAACTCACAAACCAGTATCGCTGTAAACCAGCCAGAGCAATGGAATCCCGAGCATCCATACCTTTATCATTTAAAAAGTACCTTATTAGTTAATGGCAAGGCCGTTGAAACAGTAAGTCAAAATCTGGGATTCAGGCAAATTAATATAAAAGGTAATCAATTGCTGGTGAATGGAAAGGTTATAAAATTACACGGCGTAAACCGACATTCCATATATCCGTTAACAGGCCGAAGTATTAGTCCGGAATTGGACCGTAAGGATGCTGAACTATTTCGTGCCGCCAATTGTAATTACATCCGGACATCGCATTACCCACCCTCCGAAGAATTTTTAAATGCCTGTGATGAATTAGGTTTGTTTGTAGAAAGTGAAGCCTCTCTTTGCTGGATAAATCATGGCGCATCACCCATCTGGAAAAAATGGGATTATAAGGATGAACGGTTTTTGCCTTACATGGTTAATGCCGATGTCGAAAATGTATTGGCGGGTCGTAACCATCCATCCATCATTATCTGGTCACTCGGAAACGAGTCGGTGTGGAGCCCTTTGTGGGAAAAGGTATTAGCAGTTGTTAAAATGCTCGATCCTTCGCGTCCGACAACTTTTCATGACCAATGTTGGGGTGGTTATAATAATGCCCATAGTAAAGCCGATATCGCTGTATATCATTATCCTGGTATCAACGGGCCCGCTGCAAGTGATACCATGAAACGTCCGGTTCTTTTTGGTGAATACGCACATATTTCCTGTTATAACCGGCGTGAATTATTAACTGACCCGGGTGTTCGAAGCAGTTACGGAAAGCCCTTGGAAACGATGTATGATTCCATGTATTATCATAAAGGGTGCCTTGGGGGCGCTATATGGAGTGGTATTGATGATACCTTCCATATGCCTGATGGGAGGATTATAGGTTATGGCCCCTGGGGACCCATAGATGGGTGGCGCCGACCAAAACCAGAGTATTTTGGTATGAAGAAGGCCTATTCGCCTATAAAAGTAAAGCAGATCATCTGGCCATCAACAGGTAAAAAGTATATTGAATTAACCGTAGAGAACCGCTACGATTTTACATCATTAAAAGAAGTAACCATCACTGCTGTTTTAAACGATGTTCCACAATTAATTAAAGCAGATATTGCCCCACGCAGCACTGGAGTTATCAGGATTCCTGCAGATAATGTAAAAACACTGGAAATAAGCTTTAAAGACCCAAGGGGCTTTATTGCCGATGAAGAAAAATATGAAATGGCAGTTGATCAGACTGTACCAACTAGTCAAAATACGGCAATATCTTATACGGAAAATGATGCCGCTTATATGGTAAAACAAGGTGGTGTACAATATATCATCAGTAAAAATACAGGTATCATTACCTCGGCACGAAAAGGTGAGATGGAGATATTAAAACAAGGTCCGGTATTTAGCATGGTACCCATGAATAAAGAGGATGGCGGGAAACCCAATGTAGCGGGTGAAACATATCAGAATAGTATTTATCCGCTCAAAAATTATCCTTTATATACTTTATTTGCCCGTAATATTGTAGTGCAAAAGATTGATTCTGGATTGGAATTCTCTATGGATATTACTTACTCTGATTGTAAAGGCAAACAAACCTATTTATTTTCAAATGATGGAAAATTGATAACCGAATACGAGGTACAATATAATAAGGCTGATATATCTCCTTACCAGTATGGATTGATGTTACAGTTACCAAAATCATTTGATCAGCTCAGTTGGAAACGAAAAGCGGAATTTACTGTTTATCCCGCAAATGATGTAGCCCGGGCAATAGGTACAGCCATGCTTAATGCAAAGCATTTGAAGGCGGTGGAGGACTGGGGCATTGTACAAAAAGGAGATTGGAAAGATGATGCAAATGATTTAGGAAGTAATGATTTTCGTTCTACCAAGCGATATATTCAAAATGCGTCATTACAGAATAATGAGGGAGACCTGGTTAATGTACTTTCTGATGCAACTCAAGCCTCCCGGACCTGGTTACAGGACGAGCATATAAACTGGCTGATAGCTGATTATTGTAATAACGGGTCAGAACCATTTTATGGTTCTCCGCACTCAGCCGGGAGAATTAAAATAAAAGATAATATTTTAAAGGGGAGACTAGTGCTTATATTGAAATAAGTTGCGAAAACCACAAGCAACTGTTACTAAAAAAATATGAAAATTACAGATGTAAAAGTATGGCTGGTTGAAGGAGTTAAATACAACTGGACACTACTGAAAATATATACAGATACCGGGCATACTGGGGTTGGCGAGGCCACCAACTGGCCTGGCAGCCCTATTGTTTACAATGCCGCAAAACATGTAGGAGAGCGTATTATAGGACTGGACCCTATGAAGACAGATTTTATATGGACAAAATTATATCGTGACCTGAATTGGATTGGACCTTACGGAGCCAGCATGTGCGCTATTAGTGGTATTGATATGGCCTTGCTTGATTTAAAAGGTAAAGTACTCAATACCCCTTGTTACGAGTTACTGGGCGGGGCATTCCGTAAGGAGATTTTATTATATGCCAATTATTGGTTTACCGGTGGCGGACATAATGCTGATGATTATGCCACGCAGGCAAAAAAAGTAAAGGAAGCCGGGTTTACCGGTTTAAAATTTGATCCCTTTGCCCATACAAATTATTTATACGGCGAAGACTTGTCAAGCAATCTAACCCTTACCTCAGCTCAGCAAGATCTGGCATTTAATGTTAGTAAAGCCGTTAGAGATGCGGTAGGTCCGGATTTTGATATCATGATTGAGACCCATGCCATGCTTAATTACCGGGTTGCGGTAAAAATGGCTCAACGATTATCTGAACTTGATATTACCTGGTACGAAGAACCCGCCGGACCTGAAAGTGCCGACACCTTAAGGGCTATGCGTGAGCGTATCCCATCTAATGTATCTATATGTGTTGGTGAACGACATTATACGCGCTATGGTATCCGCCCGGTATTAGAAAAAAATATTTGTGATATCATGATGCCGGATATTACCCGTTGTGGTGGCCCCTCAGAAATGAAACGTATGGCTACCATGATGGAAACCTATAATGTTTTATTGGCACCTCATAATCCTAACGGACCTTTATCAACATTGGCTTCTGCTCATGTATGTGCATCGGTACCCAATTTTTTCAGGCAGGAATTTATGTTCAATGATGTGGCATGGAGAGATACTGTGATTACTCATCCTATTAAAGATATGATCAGAAACGGGCACCTGCATTTAAGCGATCGCCCGGGTTTGGGTGTGGATTTGATAGAAGAGGAGATGGAGAAACATCCGGGAGTGACAGTTCCGAGACCTGGTTTTTATGTATAATAAAAGTATATCATATGTTTCAAATTGATCTTAGCGGGAAAACAGTACTGATAACCGGGGCTTCATCGGGCATAGGATTAGGTGTAGCCAAAATGCTCGCAAAGGCAGGCGCAAACATTTCGGGCTGCGGTTTGGAAAATAACGGTAGTGAGTTTATAAATGAAGTAGAAAATCAAGGAGGTCAGGCACAGTATAGTATATGTGATGTTACCAAAAAAGAGGAGCTGCAAAAACTTGTTCAGGATACGATTGAAAAATTTGGTCAAATAGATATTTTAATATCCAATGCAGGGGGCAATATTTTTGAAGGTCTTGAAGATTGTGATGATGAACACTGGACTCAAAACATCGATCTGAACCTGGCATCTCATTGGCGATTGGCAAAACTATGTAAACCTTATCTCCAAAAAAATAATGGGGTTATTATTATCATGACTTCCAATCATGCGTACAGTTCCATTCCTGGCTGTTTCCCATATAACGTGGCTAAAACAGCTTTGACAGGCCTGGTGAGAAGTATGGCTATTGAATGGAGCCCTGAAATAAGAACAGTGGGCCTGGCTCCCGGTTTCATTGATACCCCAGGCAATCAGGAATGGTTTAACTCATTCCCAGATCCTCAAAAAGAAAGAACACGGACGGTAAATATGCACCCGGTTAAAAAATTAGGCACTACCGATGAGATAGGTGCCTGGTGCGTTTTTCTTGCAAGCAGTTATGCTGCTTTTGCTTCGGGTACCACTTACCTGATAGATGGAGGTAGAAGTGCCCTGATGCAGGAAAATAGTATCTAAAAAAGAAGTAACAGATTATCTACCTAATAATTTATTTATGCAAATTTGGAACGCAGAAATACTCTATAAAACTGATTTGATTCTAGGCGAAGGTGCATATTGGCACGAAGACTGGAAGATGTTTCTGTATGTGGATATTGAAGGACGAAAAGTAGGGTGTATTAATCCGGTAACAAAAGAAATAAAGGAAAAGTATGTTGGTAAAAGGGTAGGGACAGTTGTGCCAGCCACTAACGGTAAATTGATAGTCGCATTGCAGGGTTCAATTGAAGAACTGGACTTTGAAACGGGGAAATTGAGAGAATTAGTAACGATTGAGCAAGATAAGCCAAATAATCGCTCTAATGATGGCAAATGTGATGTGGTTGGCAGGTTGTGGATTGGGACCATGCATGTAGATGCAAAACTACATGAAGGTGCGTTATACAGATTTGATGGCGGGATAAAAAAAATGCTGGATAATATCAGTATATCAAATGGGATCTGCTGGTCGGCTGATAACCGGACCATGTATTATATAGATTCATCTGATTATAATATCAAAGCCTATGATTTTGATCTGACTTCAGGTGATATTTTTAATGAGCGGGTTATTATTCAAATAAGAGAGCCTGATCATACCCCAGATGGGATGTGTATAGACAAAGAAGGAATGTTGTGGGTAGCCATCTGGGGCGGCGGTTGCGTAAATCGCTATGATCCCGGTACTGGCAATTTGATTGGCCGCGTAAATGTTGACGCACCAAATGTTACCAACTGCGCATTTGGAGGAAACGGTATGAATCAGTTATTTATCACTACTGCCAGAGCTGATCTGAGCGATGAACAACTAAAACAATATCCATTGAGCGGTTCTTTATTTTGTGCTGATATAAGCGTATTCGGAGCGCATACAAATCAGTTCATATCACCAGCTACGAAGCCTTATTAAAAAGATATATTGAGCAATATCTGTGTTTAAAAAATATCAGATAACTGAGATGATTCAGGTAAACTGATCGAACCGTTTTTCGTGCATATTCCAAAATAAATAAGCAGATTACATGATATAGATGTGGAACTCCGGCCAAGGTGGGATATAATAAAGAAAGCCTAAGAAGAGCTAATTCAGTTAAAGCTTATTATGAGAGTATTTTGTGAATACCATAATATTTAAACTTAAAACTGTATAAATTACATTTTATGAAGATTTTTGCTTGTTTATAGTCTTATTTGGGCTTGTTTTTATGACTTTATGTTGTTGGTAATGTTGCACATTTTTAAAGATGAGTTAAATAAAGAATCTTTTTTTTATCAATTTTTCAATTTTTATCGATTGTTTTTGATTGAAATAATAAAAGTTTATTATTTTTTTAATATCACTTGGTAAAACGTTTTTGTTAATTATATTTGTTAAAACCAATTGTAAAAAATACGTTACTGCTCAATAGTTTAGTCCACCTGAAAGACTTCTTTTTGAGATTTATGTACTTATTAAATTAACCAATATCACTAACATGAAGAATCTGATTTACCTGTACCACATCTTCCGGGAGCCAATAGCCTGATAAGGAAGCCATCAATAAAAATCTCTTGTTGAGTTTTTTAGATGCCAAGAGTATTTATTAATTAACCCAATCACCAAAAGGGAAAAGAACACTAGGGTTCCGTCGTCCTCATGACAAACCTGTGGGTGCATAATTATGCACTGTTGTCAAGAATATTCCTGCAGATTATTTTTGATAACGTGTTCTTTTTGCTCAAAATCACCGCTATGGAAAAAGAATTACATTCTACTTAATCCAAAGGCATCCTTTGTTCGCATAAATCATTTGCGGACATAACAGGATATAGCCCTTTAAATCACAAATTTTTATTTCATCAATCTAAAGATCCATTAATTATGCGATACTTATGGCTGTGCCTTGTGGTTTTTGCTGCAATTACCACGTGTGCACTTACTGGCTTAGCTAAAGGGAATGAGGGTAAAAAAGGCAAAATGAAGCATGCTGTTTTTAATAATAATGTCTATGCCCGCCGTGATACAGTGGTTAAAGATTCATTACTAAAAGACAGTATAAATATTATTAAAAGACATACTATTTATAATAAACTGACAGACAGTGTTAGCAAAAAACCTTATGACCTTTCAAAGTTCCCTGGTGTTTCCCTGCAACAACTTTTAAAAGGACAATTTGCCGGTTTATATATCCAGGAGCCTTCTGGTGAGCCGGGTAGTGTGCAAAATATGTTTATAAGGGGCGTACCTATGCCGCTGCTTTCTCCCAGGGACGTTTACCAATCGCAGCCATTGGTTGTATTAGATGGCATCCCACTCGTAACGGAACATCCGTTCGCATACGATATACAACTATATAACTATAACAGAATGGGTACTGCTACCAATCCTTTTGCTGATATCGATATGAATAATATCGCTTCTGTAGAGGTGTTAAAGGATTTGGCTGCCACTGCAATTTATGGTCCGCGGGCAGTTAATGGTGTTATCATTTTAACATCTAAAACCCCTGTGGCTGCCAAAAGCGTCACTTTTGATTCTTATGTAGGGTTGGCGCAACGCCCGCATGTAACTACTATAAATGGCAAATATGAAAACGCTTTCAGGCAACGTTTTTATGACCTTTATACAACTAATGGAAGATATTCAGATGATGAAAATTATCCTATTTATCTGAGCGATTCGTTAAATAATGTTTATAGCGGAAAATCTGACTGGAGCGATCTTTATTATCGTAACGCGGTGGTTTATGGTATCAACTTCGGTATCTCCGGAGGAACCGACCGGGCTAATTTTCGTTTCTCATTGGGTGATTTGAAAAATGAAGGTGTTGCTGATGGCACAGGGCTAAACCGATATAGCGCCATGTTCAATATCAACATGAAGCCTATAAAATGGCTTCTTTTTTCTGCTATGGTAAATGCCAACCGGGTTGAGCGGCAACGAAATAAATACCTGCGTGACCGATTTGCACAGATCAATTATTTTCCGGACCTGAGCGCGCCGTTGCCACCAAACAAAGACTTTTATGCCGATTACCTGGAACAGTACAAAAAAGGTTTTGATAATAATAAGAACAATATTATTGATGGTTATGCCAAAATAGGTATCGACCTTGGGAAATTCAAGTTTGTGACCACATTTAATGTGGACTACAATGAAGGGTACCGAGATGTATTTTACGCGCGTACACTTTTACAAGGCAATAGCTATGCCTCCAACTATTTTGGGTTTAGCCAACGCATAATGGCAGATAACAGGGCAACTTATGATCTGACCATAAATAAAGTACATGATTTTCATTTTGAACTTGGGCAATCAACCCAATGGGATATTTATAAGTATAGCAACGCCTATGCATATAAAGGAGTTAATGACTATATCAAAATAAACCTGTTAGTTTCAAATCCTAAAAATCCGGATGGGTCTGATAATCCTGACTATCTGAATACCACAGCTTTCCCTCGTGAACTAACCTACCGTTTCCTGGATAAGACTAAGGACAACCTGGTTTCTTTTTACGCTAAAACCGATTATTCATTTAAAGGGAAATATTTTTTATCGGCAACGGTACGCGCCGATGGGTCGTCAAACGCCCAACCTACCAGCAGGTGGTTCTACTCGCCTGTGCTATCGGCAGCCTGGAGTATTAAAAAAGAACTGCTTAGCAATAATACTATTATAAGCGATCTTGTTTTACGTGCAAGCGCGGGTAGGTTAGGTAGGCTTAATGCATTTGACAATTATGCACAGGGGCCTCAGTATACCGCGTCGGTAGGATATACTGGTAATTTAACTGTGCCTGGATATAACGGGTTTGGTGTATTAACCAGGCCGTACTCCACCGGATGGGTTGGTTATGGAATTCCATGGTCATACTCAAATCAATTAAACCTGGGCACCGATGCAAGTTTATTGAATAACCGTTTGCACCTTTCGGTTGATTGGTATCTGAAACAGGAAAAGAATTTACTAATTGGTATCCCAGCCTTTGCCGAGTACGGTTATAAACAGTCAATAGAAAGCGGTATGGCTGTAAATAATACCGGTATTGATGTATCTATATCGGCCAATATTATCCAGAGTAGAAAGTTTGGATGGACCTCCTCCTTAAATCTTAATCATAACGCCAATAAATTAAAAGCCCTGCCAAGAGGTTTGAAGCAAATTACTATCGATAATAAGCTTTTAAAGGTAGGCAGCCCGGTTGACCAGTATTGGTTACTGACTAATGATGGCATTTATAAATCGGAAAGCGAAATACCGGTGGTAAACGGTCAGCCGCTTAAATATAATGGTATCGCATTACATGCTGGTGATCCCAGATGGCGGGATATAAACGGCGACAACGTAATTGATAACAACGATAAGACATTAAAAGGGCACTCATTGCCTCGCATATCAGGTGGTTATGATAATATCTTTAGGTATGGTAACTGGAACTTAAACGTAAACCTCTATTTCAACCTAGGACGCGACCTTATCCATCAGGAAATGGCGAACCGCTTTGATTTTATTAACCGCGAAGGTAACAGCGATGTTAATTCTGTTAAGGAGATTACATTTTGGGAAAAACGCGGTGACTACAGCAAGTATCCTTTGTATAACCCTTGGAGCACCGTTATCCCATATCGTGTTGATCAAGACCTTTTTCTTGAAAATGCTTCATTCCTGAAATTAAGAACAGTTTCAATAGGATATGACCTTACCAAAGCTGTGCGCTCAAAGAAAATTAAACTCTCCAGGTTTTATGTGTATGCAACGGCCAATAATGTATTCACCATAACTCCTTATACAGGGCAGGATCCGGAGCTGGTAAATTATGATGGTTATGACACAGGTTACGGTTTGCCAATACCAAGAACATACACCCTTGGTGTAAAAATGGAATTATGATATGAAGAACGATCACAAAAATCATGTTATAAAAATGAAAAAGATACCATGTATCGTGCTGCTGTATATAACAGCGCTAATGAGCTGTAATAAAACGCTGGATATTGATTCATCAAGAGTTGTTGGTGAAAAAAACATGTGGAATAAGCTTGAAGATGCACGTGCCGGCATATTAGGAGTTTACGCCCTCACCCGAGCAGCTTTGTCTGACAATGATGGGCACTGGCTTTATGGCGATGTAAGAACAGGGGAGTTTATTAGCCCCAACCGACAAGATCTAAAGGCACTGGCCAGTAACCAGCTAAATGCATCCTATCCAACTATTGATGCCTTGTCTGACTGGACAAGGTTTTACGCCATAGTTAATGCTGCAAATATTTTTCTTGAACGTATTGGTGATGTAAAAGCCGCTGATAAACGCTACACAGACAATTATCTGAAGGTTGATGTTGCACAAGTTCGCTTTTTACGGGCTTTTACATATTTCTATATGGTGAGGATATGGGGAGATGTGCCATTTGTCACCGCTTCCCATGATGGTAAGTTTGAAAACCAGCCGCGCGAGAACAGCAACAAAATACTAGTATGGGCGCAGCAGGAAATGCTTAAAGCAGCCACCGATCTGCCTTTTGTTTATAGTGGCAATGATGTTCAGCAGCCTGGTAATTATTATAATGAAGATGCCACAAGGTGGGGCGGAGCGTTGGCTACAAAAAATTCGGCTTATGCGGTTTTGGCTCATTTAGCGGCATGGCAGGGTAACTATGCCGATGTGGCTACCTACACCAAATTTGTTGAAGACAATTACGGTAAAAGCGGAATCAATTACCAGAGCACCGAAGATCTTACCAAATCAAACGGGTTCTTTTTTAATAAGAACACCAGTCAGATGTTTGGCTTTGATTCCGATTGGGGACATATCGACGGGTCTGTAGCAGGCCACCTGGAGGAACTGACACTGGCCGAGCCTGTGGTGAATAAAAAGGTGCCTGATATCTATATCCCTAAAGATACTATCCTGAAAATATTTGATCAGCCTAAAGATGAACGCTTTAGTATAGACACGCTGGGCCAGCCCCGTTCAGAAAGATACTTTACCAATATTAATGGCAAGTACCCCATTTTTAGCAAAATAAAGGTTATTCAGGGAGGAGTTTCCGATCCAACTTTCAGATACTTTACCAGTGCATTAATTTTTACCAGACTGGAAGATATCGTGCTGCTTAGGGCAGAAGCATTGGCTGTTTTAGGCGATTTGACTGGTGCCGAAAACGAGGTGACTGTGGTAATGACCAGAAGAGGGATTACCGAAATTGATTTCAGCCAGGATATCATTGACCTGATATTTAAGGAACGGCACCGCGAACTTCTGGGCGAAGGGCATCGATGGTATGATCTGATACGCTACAACAAGATCAAGCAAAACAACCCTGTATTTCTGAAACTGATTAATTCGCAGGGTATATACTGGCCGGTATCGCGTAAGCTTATTTCACAGAATACCCTGCTAACTCAAAATCCATTTTGGAAATAACTGACCATATATGAAAAAGCTAATAAAATATATGAGCGCTTTAAAGCCCCTGTTGCTCATAATGTTGTTGCAAAGCGCCTGTAAAAAAGATGGCGGTTATCATAATGCCGCAGGAATCAGTACAAAATTCTCGGGTAATACCTATGAGTATTTGAAAAGTAAACCGGGTGTATATGATTCATTGCTGGCTGTGATAGACAGGATGGGCTTAAAACAAATGCTGGTGGATAGCAGCGTTACCCTTTTCGCGGTTACCAATCCAAGTTTCCAATTGGCCATTAATAATCTGAATACACTGAGACGCCAAGGTGATAAAGACCCGCTGTTTTTGGCAAACATTGATGGTGTACAGTTGGATACTATGGTTTCATACTATATTATCAGAGGTAAACGTACCACTGACTCCCTGCTTCTGCAGGACGGACTCGATCTTTATAGCGTGCGTTTTGGATATCCAATGCATGCCAAGGTTTCTAAAATATCGGCATCTGGCCTCACAAGCGGCGGTCCTGATGTTATTGAATACAGTAATACCAAACGGAGCAAGTTCATCAGAAACTGGTCTACCACTACAACCGGATCTAATAATATCGGTACCAAAAATGGCATTGTCCATGTAATAAGCCCGGATCACATCTTCGGTTTTGATGAATTTGTATCGCGGTTAACATTTGTTCCGCCACCGCCAAACCTGATGACCTTGATAGGAGGTAAGCTTACTGTTTTAAGAGATAACGATGGGGGGCCCGATAATGGTGAAGGCTCTAAAAAGGTAATTGATGGCGATGATCATACTAAGTTTCTGGCCAATCTTCAAGGGCGTTTGTGGATGCAGTTTGAGTTGAATGAACCTGCAGTATCAGGGGTGTACACACTTACGTCTGCTAACGATGCTCCGGAACGTGACCCCAAAGCATGGACCTATGAAGGTTCAAATGACGGTAAAGCATGGACCGAGCTTGACCGCAGAAGCAACTTCTTTTTCGAGGAACGATACCAGACAAAAGTTTTCAGGTGCCCTAATACTACCGCTTATAAGTTTTATCGTGTAGACATCACTGAACTACGCGACGGTGGCCTTTTCCAACTGGCCGAATGGACTATAAACAAAGTGAAGTAAGTTATGGAAGATCAAAATATCAATGCAATGAAAAAAAATATGCAGATGCAAATATTCGTAAAAAAAGGATTTATAGCTATCCTGTTTGCTGCAGCAGCACTCAGCAGTTGCAGAAAGCTATATGGTATTCCGGACGAAAAGGATTATCTGAGCTCAAACATAAACTACAGCAATAAAATTTTTGAACCAATTTTAGGGCGCACCACTTTAATGGGTGGGTTTAACGGGGATAATTCAACCCAGCCGATAAAGTTTGAGATAATTAATGCCCGTTTTGGCGATGGTAAACCCGTTACGGACCTTTTTCAGAAAAAGCAAACCTATGTATGGACAGCCCCTTATAATGGTCTTGAAAAAAGCCTTGCCGAAATAGAGTCTAAAAGAAAACTGGAAGAGCATCCATTATTTGAAGTGCGCTCGTCCGGTGAGTTCATTATGTGGGCCTCATCTACCAATGAACTTATTAAACCAAGACCTGCGGATAGTACCAACTTTCCGCAGGATACTCGTTTCTTCGACATCAAAATAAGCAATACCGGTGGCAGCACCGTTATCAGGGATCTGCAGGTACGCCCGTTTCGCGAACGCCTGTATGAGCCTTCTGATGATTTTAACATTTACTCTGGCGCGCCGGCCCCACATCCTAAAACTCCTTACAACCCTGCCAGCCGAAACTATATCAGGCCATTTTTAAATGGTGTAATAGGGGCAACAACAGATATACCGCTGCAAAGTAACGATGATAAAAAGGATGTAGTGGTTTATATACGCCCTTTTAATGGTGGTACAGGAAATTCACTCAGGTTCAAATTTCTGAACAAGGATTCGGTTGAAATGAACCCTGCTTTATTCAACGAAACCGTATGGGATAAAATAGTACATGGGTTTAACATGCAAAAAACGGCAACCTATGTGCAGTATGACGTTGCATATCCCATTCCGCTGGTAGAGATACCAACTATTTATGCGCCTGGAGGAACCAGGGATCATGCCGAATTTAAATACTCAAGAATTGGGTTTGGTGGTGGCCGGGTAGTGGCAAGTTTCGGCATTGATTTCGCCATTTATAAAAAAGGGAACTGGGAGGTAGTGTTTCACTTTTTAAAGGACAATCCAAAGTTTGAAGACGAATAACCGAATTTAAAACTTATCACGATGAGAAAACACATACTATTTTACATAGTGCTTGTTGTTTGCACGATCATCTGCTGCACAGATGTTCATGCGCAAGCGCAAAATGTAACCATCACCGGTACAGTGGTCGAAAAATCAACCAATAAAACTTTACCAGGTGTAAATATATATATGGGAAGTAAGGGTTTAACCCAAACAGATACCAAGGGCAAATTTACTGTTACTGTCCCCGCCGATGCTACACTTACATTTACATTTGTTGGTTTTGTTTCGGAGAAAATAAAGCTTGAACCTGGCAAAAAAAATATAACAGTAACACTTACCGAGGATAAAAAAGGTCTTAATGAGGTAATTATTGTAGCCTACCAGAACAGGAATAAAGAAACAACTCCCGGCGCTTCGGTAACCATAACGGCTAAGGACATTCAGGATGTTCCAACCTCAAACGTCGAAACCCTATTACAGGGTAAAGTTGCGGGGTTAAATGTTCAGAATAATACAGGTGCTCCGGGTTTCAGAGGGTCTGTTCAGGTGCGTGGTTTATCAACTCTGAGTGTAACTGGTAGTGGCAGTGAATCATTTTTACAACCCACATCTCCTTTATACATTATTGACGGGGTGCCTTTGGATGCAGATAAGGCTGCCGAGTTTGGTTTTCAGACACAGGGACCAGGGGTGAGCCCATTATCATTGATACCGGTAGAGGATATTCAAAGTATACAAGTGATGAAAGATGCGCAGGCAACCTCCATGTATGGCTCAAGAGGAGCTTACGGAGTAATCATTATAACCACTAAACGCGGAAACTCAAAAGTTCCAAGGGTACGGTATACCGGGAATTTCTTTGTTAATGCTACCCCAAAGCTACGCGAAACACTTGGTGGCAACGCAGAACGCCAGGCAAAAATTCAACAAATATTATCAAATGCCACAACCATTGATGAGTTGAGAAAGCTTGGCATGACTGGTTTCCTGGCTGATAGTTTGAACGCCTACTGGAACAATTCCACAAACTGGCAATCCATTTTTTACGGTACAACACATAACCAGAGCCATAATGTATCCCTCGATGGCGGAAATGAGCGCTTTAACTATAAAGTGAATATGGGGTATTATTCAGAAAAGGGGGTTATCAAAAACACCGGTTTCGACAGGTATAACATGAATATGAATATGGAGTTTAAGCCAAATGATAAATTCAGGTTTTTCGGTTCGTTATTCGGTTCATTAGGTAGTCAGGCCAAGGGAAATGGCGTTGGTTTACTGCAGCAGGGAGTGGCTCAAAATGGGCAGGCATCTACGTTATTGCCGCCTCCCTCGTTTTATCTTTCGCCCGATGGTGTGACATCGGCTTTACAAACTAAAAACAGTAACAGTACAAGAAATATACGCACCAATATTGATGGCCGATACGAGTTTCTTCCTGGTCTTGCCTTATCGTCAAGTATCAGCTATGATTATACCTCAGATGCCGAATCAACATTTACACCTGCTGCCGCAAATGCCCAATTTGCCCAGATATATGATTTTGAAGGCCGTAATTTCACATTATATAACCGTAATGCCATCACTTATGCAAAAACATTTGGTGCAGATCATACCATATTCATTAACACTTTTAACGAAATATACAAGCAGGGCGGCCAAAGTGGCATCATCAGGCAAACCCGTATCCCGAACGACCAATTAGAAGGCCCAATAGGGTTCGACCCTTATAATTCAAGAGGTGGGGGCGTATTATCAAATTACAAGAATGCTACTATAGCATCATTTGCCGGCTCATTTAATTATGATTATAAAAAGAAATATGTTTTGGAGCTTTCATATCGTTTGGATGGTACATCATCAAATGGTTTAGAGAACCCGTATTCAAAAAATCCCGCCGCTGGTTTCAGATGGAATTATTATAAAGAGAACTGGTTTAAAAACTGGGATTGGCTTACCTCCGGCGGTTTAAGATTAACCTGGGGCCAAAACATTGTGCCAACAGGCAGTTTGCAAAGTATTTATGGGTTGTATAATCTGAATGGTAATTTCAATAATAACCCAACTATAGGGGTTAACTATGAGTTTATACCCAACCCAGCATTAAAACCAACCACTACCACGCAGTACAACCTGGGTTTTGATATGACGCTTTTGCAAGGTAAGGTTGATCTGAGCTTTGATACCTATTATAAAAAGGTAGATAATTTGTTGTTTGATAGATTTTTACCTAATAGTACCGGTTTTCAGAAAAAGACAAGCAATGATGTATCCATAGCTGATTATGGTTATGAGCTCATGGTAACGGTACGGCCGATAACTTCTAAAGATTTTAACTGGACTGTATCTTTTAACGGAGCCATTAATCGCGATTATTTGCTGAAATTACCTGCAGAGTATAACGGGCAATACATCAAATTTGATTATAATAATTATCAGCACATCGTTTTCAGGGTGGGTAAAAACACGCTATCAAACTACCTGCTTATTAATCAAGGCGTTTATTCAACCGATGCAAACGTGCCCGTAGACCCTGTGACGGGTAAAAAGTATCAAACGAACGGTCTGGCCTTTAAAGGCGGCGATCCGATTTTTAAAGATGTTAATGGCGACTATATACTTGATAGCCGTGATTATGAAATAACCGGTAATTCACAACCTTTAATTACGGGTGGTATATCGACAAATATCAACTATAAAAATTTTGGATTAAACATTTACGCCACTTACACAGCCAAGCGCACAATTTTAAATAATGCATTGTCTGATAGGTTGTCCATCATGCGCGATCCCTATGCATTGTTGGCGGTAGTGCCATTGGCCAATCTGGATATATGGCGTAAACCCGGAGATAACTCGGTATATCCTAATCCTTATTCGTTTTCAAGGTTTAACCAGATACAACCTCTCCGTGCCGATCAAACCCTGTGGCAGGAGGATGGATCATATTTAAAGATTAATACCATTACATTCTCATACATGTTTAACCGTCGCTTTACACGACAACTTGGGTTCAACAATGTAAGGGTTTACTTCTCAACCAACAACCTGATTACATTTTCAGGATATAACGGCCCCAACCCCGAGAACGTGACTTCGCTTGGGCGGGATGTGTCAAGCGGATATCCGGTACCGCGTACTTATAATCTAGGTTTAAATATTGAACTCAATACAAGTAAATAAAATTCAAGATTATGAAAAAAAGTGTGATATACATTTTAATAGCGGCAGCAAGCTTGTGTTTACCTTCCTGTAAGAAGTTTTTAAATGTGCAGCCCATTGATAAATTAACGGGAAACAACTTTTACCGCTCAAAAGACGACGTTGTAGCCAATATTTATGACATGTCGAGAACATTCTTCGGCAAGATCAATGAAACACATTTTATTGGCGCTACCGGCGAATACCGCTCTGGCGAAGTGTTGTATGAGGCTCAGTCTGATAACGGGCCTGCACGCGCATTTGTGGAGGTACTTGGCCGGAATGATCTGCTAGGACTTATAAACGGAAATCCGCCATGGAGTTTCTACAATTTTGGTTTAATTACCGATTGGACTGGGTATTATCAGGTAATACAAAGCGCCAATATCCTCATCTCGAAGCTGGAAACCGGTGTGCCTGGTGTAAACGAAACCGAAAAAAAGCAATTTGAAGGTGAAGCGGCCTTTATACGTTCACTTGCTTACTTCTTCATGGTTAGGCTTTATGGTGATGTACCTTATTATACCGATGCTTTTCATTCAACAGCTTTACCGCGCGAAAACATGGTATCTGTTTTAAACAAATGTATTGCCGACCTTAAAAAATACAAAGATGGTATACCATGGAATTATACCGATCCTGCATTAAAAGGTGTGCGGGCAACCAAAGGCAGCATTATAGCGCTCATCATGAACATGAATATGTGGAATGCCGGCTTTGATAAACCAAATGCAAATAAATACTACCAGGAAACGGCCGATCTGGGGCAGGAACTCGTTAAGAGCAATGCTTACAGGTTATTGCCGCTAAGTGACTGGGCAACGGTTATTAAAGGACGATCGGACGAAAGCCTTTTTGAGTTTTACCGCAGTATAAACTATGGCGATCAGAATACCAATGTAGCACCCATAGGTGATATGTTTTTGCATTATCCTTATAAAAGACCCGAATACACTCACAGAGTAAGCTTTGCGTATTACCGGGGCGAATACATGCAGAAGCTGTATTCCGGCACTGCGGATAAGCGTGTTTCCATATGGTTTAATTCAGATATATATGCTGATAACGGAAAATTCATGATGCTCAAATTTGCCCAAAATGCCTTTGCAACCGGCGAAGAAGATGCCAACCCTGATAACACCTTTATGATATTCAGGTATGCAGGTGAAATATTGCTGTGCGCAGAAGCCCTTGCTGAACTGGGACAGGATGACGCCGCGATTGCGATGGCAAACAAAGTTAGAGACAGAGCCGAAGCCGCACGTTATACCGGTGGCGGAGGACAGGATCTTAAGGACTTTATTTTTCTGGAAAGATCGCGAGAACTGGTGGGCGAGGGGCATCATTATTTTGATCTGGTGCGTACCCGCAGGATCATGAACAGCGAGTGGTCGTATGATGTATTAACGTTAGACAAATTTAACCGTGGCGCCTGGACATGGCCGCTCAATAGTAATGCACTTGCCAATAACCCTTTCATGTCATTGAATATGTACTGGGTAAATGGAGGCAATTAACCTATTCCTAAAAGAGTAATAATAAGAAATATGAAGAATATAATTATTGTTTTTGCCGGCTTTTTACTGGTTTTTACCAGCTGCAAACGGGATGAGTATTATAAGGACGGAGGTAAAGCCAAAGCCGATTATCCGGGAGATATGTTGCAGTATCTGCAGGATAAAGCCGTTCCGTTTGATACCATCGCTCAGATAGTAAAATTGGCTGGGATGGAAGATACGTTTCGCAAAACCGATTTTACCTTTTTTGCTCCTGATGACGATGTTATCAAAAGGACTATCGGTAACAACAAAACAGATGGCTCATTAAATAAATTTTTGTTCGATGCCGGACGCGATACCGTGAAAAAGCTTTCGGACATCGACTCTGCGATATGGAAAAAGTATTTACAACGATATATGTTTAAGGGTATCAACAGGCTTAAAGATTACCCGCAGATAGATCTTACACTACAAAACCAATATCCCGGAGCTCTTTATTACTCCTATAGCGGAGATCTAATGAATATTGGGGTAATATATGGCGATGCCAATAACGTAAAATATATTGGCTCCCGTACGCTGGTAATAGGGTTTATAAATGATATAAATAATGCGGAAAATGCGGTTTTTCGCACCCTCATATCTTCCTCAGATATTAAACCTAAAAATGGGGTAGTGCATACCCTGCAATATAACGGAGCATATTTTGGATTTAATCCCAGCGACTTTTACGAAGAGATTTATTTCGCAGGGCTTCATCCATCCAATTAAAATATTATAAATAGTTTTTCAATGGTAATGAATTGAAACATGAGCAAAATTAATTACATCATAACGCTTATCCTGACTGTACTGACCATAGAGGCCTGTAAGAAGGATAAAACAGAGTTTTCGGATCCCTATGGAGATGGAAAACTGCCATTGGGTGTTACGTTGAGTAGAGACGCGGCGCCGGCACCCGCAACGGGTGCGGCGGGTATCGAGGTAACTTTTAAGGCTACCGGGCTCATTCCTTTTAAGGATAAAATAAAGTTTATGTTTAACGGTGAACCAGGCCAGGTTACCGAAGTAACGGAATCAACCATTAAAGTAAAAGTGCCTCCGTTTGGCAGCACGGGTATTACCTCCATTGCTATAGATGACCAGCTAGTGATCGGCCCTATATTTAAGGTGATAGGATTGATTAATATCGATCCTTCATTCAGGGCCACGGCAGGAGCAAATAATTATGTAAATCAGGTATATCCATTAGCAGATGGTCGAAATCTGGTACTTGGTTGGTTTACCAACTATGATAATAAAGGGATCATAACCCCCCTTAACAGGCTTGTAAGAACATCAGCCGATGGAGAGTTTGACCGTACATTCAGGACCGGTAAAGCAGCAAACGGAGGTTTATCCAGAGTTATTGAACTCGGGGGGAAATATATTATTGCCGGAGGCTTTAGTGGTTACAATCAGCGTACTGAAAATATCAGCAATATGACCAGTTTAAATATTGATGGCAGCATTGATACAATCGGTATAAAGACCTATAGAAGACCATCGCAAACCGATACAACCAAGTATTTTCCAAAGTTCAACGGAGGTACCAATGATTTTATAGGCAAGATATATAAGCACCAGAATAAGATACTGGCAACTGGTAACTTCAGATATTATGTACGCCGGGTTTATACTGAGCACAATCATGACTTTACCCGTGATACGGTAATACTGGATAGTACAGAAATACGGCAGGTGATTCGTTTTAATCTTGACGGATCGCTGGATAAAACATATCGTTTTAATGTTTCTACTAACAAAGGTCAGCCTTCGGCAAACGGACCTGTTGATTCTTATATGCATACCGATGCCGATCAATTGGAAAAACTGGTGCTGTTTGGAAGCTTTACCACGTTTGATCAGCAAGCCGCGGGTCGTCTGGTTCGGTTAGGTGCCGATGGTGCAATTGACGCATCGTTTAAAACCGGTGTAGGTACTGATAACAGTATTTCATCCTTGACATACAATGTAATAACTAAAAAATATCTTATAACGGGGATATTCAGAACATATGATGGCAAACCGGCTATTAGCATGGCCTTGCTCAATACTGATGGTACGCTTGATCAAACCTTTACGGCCAAATTATTTGAAGGAGGGTATCCTGGCTTTGCACGCCAGCTTGATGATGGGCTGATTGTAGTTAGCGGCAGCTTTAAAAAATATGATAACGTTACGCGTAACGGTTTTATGGTATTAAGCGCCAAAGGCGAGCTGGCAGCGAATTATAATTCTACTGGGCCATTCTCAGGTACTTTGAATGATATCATACAAACTAAATCGGCCGATGGAAAAAGAGCATTACTGCTGATTGGTGGATTTGACCGCTTTGACAACGTGCAGGTTAGTAACATCATACGCGTAACTATTGAATAAATTTTAAAAGAACTCATAATTTATAAAGAGATGCGGAACAGGAAAATACATAAAGAAATAATTTTTTCGATTATTTGTGCATTGGCTATTGCGGCAATATCATGTAATAAGGATTTTGTACGTACGCTGCCCGATAAAAATTATACAGATACTGCCAAAGCATCATTTGGCCAGCGCAAGGTGCTTTACCTTATTGTTGATGGGGCAAGGGGGGCGTCTGTAAATAGTGCCAATGTGTCTAATATTAAGGCTATGCTGCCGAATTCTATTTACAGTTGGGTTGCGTTGAGTGATCCGGATTCGACCCGAGATGTAAGTAATTGGGCCAATATGCTTACAGGCGTAAAAAAAGAAAAACACAAGGTTTTATCTGATGATCTTACAGGTAACAACCTGGCAACTTATCCCGTATTCTTTGAACGGATAAAAGAAGAAAAACCGAGTGCTAAAATTGTGTCTTTTTCATCATCAGCTATTTTTAAGAACAAGCTGACGCAGAGCGCTGCCATAAATCAATTATTCGATACAGACGAACAGATCAAAACTGCTGTTGTAAATAATCTTAATACCGATACGGCACAATTGATACTGGGGCATTTTAATGATATTGAAGAAGCCGGTATCAAATATGGATATGATAACTCACGGGTTCAGTATAAAGCGGCTATTGAAAAGTTTGATGGCTATGTGGGCGAAATGATTACTGCCCTTAAAAACAGGAAGAATTATGCCAGCGAAGACTGGCTGGTGGTGATAGCCTCAAGTGGCGGCGGTAAGTTTGCTATACCGGCTAATCAGGATGATAATACGGTGTTCAGCAATACAGCCGCAAATACTTTTACTATTTATTACAATCCAAAATACAAACAACGGGTAATAGGCAAGCCATTTACAGGCAACAGGTATCTGGGCCGTACTGTGCGTTTGAAAGATACAGGTGTGAGGGCTCAGATAGATACCGCTGATGTTTTTAACCTCGACGATACCACCAAGTTTACCATTGAGCTAAAGGTTAAGAAAAACGAAGACAAATTCTTTTGGCCAAGTATTCTGGGTAAAAGAAAAGAGTGGTCTGCCGGTCACCCTGGTGTAGGCTGGGTAATTTACCTGGAAGATTCTTACTGGTATTTTGAAATGAGGGGTACTAAAGATAACGATTATCATCAATGCCGGGGTGGTGATCTGCAAAAAGGCAGATGGCAAAACCTTACTGCCAAATGCGAAATACGTGCCGGTAAGCGATATATCAGGACATATACCGATGGCGTTTTCAACAATGAACTGGAGGTAACCTCGTCTGGTAGTTTCCGCAACAATAGTCCACTAAAATTAGGTTTTTTAAATGGTACGGGACACGGTACACCTGATGTGTATGTAAGTGATATTCGGTTCTTTAAAGTTGATGTGCCTGATGCTGTTATTGGTAACTATGCCTGCGAAACATCCATTAGCGAGGGGCATCCTTATTATTCTTTCCTTGCAGCCTATTGGCCGGGTACAGATGGGCAGGGAGATAAGATCAGGGATGTTGGCCCCCAAGCACGCGATTTTCAATTAAAGGGAAGTTATAAATGGGAAGATTTTAATGACCTGATATGTCCGCCGCCGGCAGGAGCGCTTGCTGTATTTGTTCCGCAAACGGCAGATATCCCGGCGCAAATAATAAACTGGTTCAGGATACCAAACAGGCAGGCCTGGGGACTTGATGGCCGCGTTTGGCTTGATCAATAAAATTAACCATGATAAACTAAATTATTTGATGATGAAAAAATATAGGTATGCTTTGCTTATAGGGTTGTTTATCCTGATAGCAGGAGCCTGCAGACAAAATGATTTGAATGATCTGAGTCTGATTAAAAATACAGAAAGGGATATTTCTGGTGCGGGCACCTATACAGGTGGTATAACAACCGATAACGAAACAGTTAAGGTGCCATTTAAAATATCATTGTCCGGGCCGGCAACTAAAGCTTTTCAGGTGGGGATAACGCTTAATAACGATACTGTAAATAAGCTGATAGCCAATGGAATACTAAAAAATGCGATAGTATTACCAGCGGGAACAATTGATTATTCAAGCGTAATTAATGTGTTATTTGGAGCTGATACCGCAACGTCTGTAGCTACTATCAGGTTATCAGCTATTGAGGCCAATTATGGCAAGAATGTAGCTTTTGCATTTAAACTCACTGACCCGGGTAAGGGTAATCAAATTAAAGGAGGGCAATCAAATATCCTGGTGGTACTTGATACCAAAGCCGTTGTTAAGGAGAGCGATATTCATTACCTGTCACTTTTAAATGGTGGCGGTATTATGAATGTTGATTATCAGAAAAACTATACCACATCGCCGGCTGGCATTACAATTCCTCTAACCATAAACCTGGCGGGTGTGCCAGCTGGTGCATTTAATGTTAAAGTGAAATTAAATATGGATACCAT
This sequence comes from Mucilaginibacter lappiensis, assembly GCF_900155965.1. Classification (GTDB taxonomy): domain Bacteria; phylum Bacteroidota; class Bacteroidia; order Sphingobacteriales; family Sphingobacteriaceae; genus Mucilaginibacter; species Mucilaginibacter lappiensis. The sequence continues at coordinate 602,957 of NZ_FTMG01000001.1, read as the reverse complement.
TAGTACCCTTGTAAAAAGTAAGGTGCTACCTGATAATACCATAGCCCTCAAGCCAGATCAGTTTACTATTGACACATTGATCAGGGTAAACTCCAATGCGGCTACTGCGCAAATACGTTTATCAATAGGCTGGCCCGTTTTTGATGCGAACATAGCAGCAGGTAAACGCTTCGGCTTTGCGGTGAGTCTGGTCAGTCCTACCAAACATATTTTGCATCCAACAAATAGTAAACTGATTGTTTTAGTGCAACCAGAGGTAAACCTGGATAATAACTCATATATAACTGGTAATGGTACGGGTTTAAAGGCAGAATACTTTTCAAATAATCAACAGCTTGATTTTGATGGCAGAAAACCTGATCTGGTACGAGTAGAATCCACTATTGACTGGCCCAATGATGGGGTTTGGCAGCCTACAATACCAAATATAAGTCATGATAATTGTTCGACCCGGTGGACCGGTGAATTCCTTGCTCCGGTACGAGGGGAATATGTGTTTTGGCAAAACGAGTGGGACGACGGATCAAGATTATTTATTGACGGCAAAGCCATTATCAATGATTTTACTACTGAGTGGGATAAAGACAGCCGTACCGCCAAGATATTCTTAGAGCGCGGAAAACGCTATAAAATAGAAGCGGATCACCGTCAAAATGGGGGTGGAAAGCGTGCGCGACTGACTTTTGAAGTGCCATCAGCCGGAATCAATGGCAGAAGAATAGTACCCCAAAGTCAATTATATCCAGCTCCGTAAACCAATTACGCTAATTGTTAAATGAAAATTAAGGACATGAAAAAGGTATTAGATATTATATCTGTATTTTCAATAGCGGCCATGCTGTTTGTTGGGTGTAAAAAAGATAAACCAGCCCCGCCGCCCACACCTGATGGACCTAAACCAACAGCCGGCTTCACCGTTGCCCGAATAGATAGTGTTGATTTTTTAAGTTATCAGTTCACCAGTACGTCAACCAATTACACTGATATATTGTGGCAGTTTGGGGATGATAGTACGTCGGTAGAAAAGGCACCGAAACACAGGTATGCTTTTGACGGTTTGTATCACGTAGTATTAACCGCCAGAAATTCCCAAGGGTATTCGGCAGCCAGGGAGATCATATTGAATGTGGCCGACCCTAATTTTGACAGAACCAAGGTTGGCGAAAGTTATTTTGCTACGATAGGGGGCACGCTCACTGTATCGCGCGATAATGGCGGCGGCCCTACCTCAAATGAAGGATCACTAAAAGTTGTTGATGGCGATCCAAATACTAAATTTTTCCAGTCGGGTTTTTCGGGCGATCTGGTAATGAAGTTTGAACTGAAATCAGCAGCTGTAGCAGGAGCCTATACCATGACATCGGCAAATGACTCGCCAGATCGTGATCCCAAAAGTTGGGTACTCCAAGGTTCGGAGGATGGTATACGTTGGATAAACTTGCACAGCAAAAACAATGAAGTTTTTGCAAATCGTCTTCAACGGATTATATATCACTTTAATAACAATGTGGCCTATAAATTTTACCGGATAAGTATTAAGGCCAATAATGGTGCCCGTGATTTTCAAATGGCTGAATGGACGGTTAATAAAAAACAACCCTGAAAAGTTAAATATTGTTACTTGTTTAAAAACAAGGTAATTGGGAGAAATTTTTAAAAAAGAGCGGCTATCGGGATGTTTATCCAATAGCCGCTATAGAATTATTGATTAATAAATTCCTGTTTTGTGGTTGATCAAAGAAGCAGCCTGATCAAGGGTCATTCCGAAATGATCAGCAATCAGCTGCGGGGGATTCGAATTCAACCAGTCATTCAGCGATAATTCCTGATAAATAGGTGCGTTAAACAGTACAATTAATTTTAATGTTTCTGTCCCGGTGTTTTCTATATAATGTCCGTAGCCTTGTTTAATAAAGGCAACCATTCCTTTGCTGTAAGGCATAGTTTTTACACGGCCATGCGAACCGAAAATACTTACTTCTCCTTTTCCGCTCATTACATATTGCCATTCATCGGCATTTGGATGCCAGTGCAGTTCACGGATGGCACCCGGTTCAATTTCCATTAACATTGAAGTTAAAGTGCTTTGGATCGGAAATTCAAGTGATGACACCAGTTTTACAGATCCTCCTTTAAATTCTTGATGTATGCCATCTTTAGCCATGCGGAACTTGTGTGACGAGCTGCTGTAGGGAATTGCCGGATTAATATTTTTTGGTCTTGGTTCAATGGCAATTTTTCCAACCCCGATATATAATTCCTTTTTTGGAAGGCTGGCAAAGAAACTGGCAGGCAGTCCTGTGTTACGGGCCATAACGGTTGGCGAAGTATGACTTATCCAGTCGGTTATACTAAAGGTGCCAAATTCAGAAAAATGACCATTATCAAAGCCTAATAGAAAGTGGCATGGTTTATTGCCCAGGCATTGTAGCATATGACCATGGCCTTTTGGGAAATACCAGATATCACCTTTTTCAAAATCATCGGTAGAGGTGGTGCCATCCGGAGTAATTATAGTGGTGCGTACCTGCCCATCTAATATGTAAGCCCACTCGGCCGCAACAGAGTGCCAATGCATTTCACGGAATGCGCCGGGCTGTAAATGCATTGATACGCCTGCAATACTCTGGGAAACCGGAAATTCCTCAACGGTAGCTTCTTTAGCAGAACCTCCATCGCTTTTATAACCAGTACTACCGTTTTCTATATCATAAATAAAATCCTCCAGTTCTTCCTGCTTTTTAGCCAGGTCCTTTTTTGCTAAAGTCGGGGATAGACCCTTTGCTTTTGCAATTCCAGGGGTAAATGAGCTAAGGCTTGTGGCTGCGGCAACCAGACCAAGGGAGGATAGGGATGCTGTTTGTAAAAACTTACGTCTTGAGTTTTCCATGACTTTAATTTTAAAATGTAGAACAAACTTAGATAACATAAATGAGAATTCAAAACAATTCATCATATGTTTAAATAATACATATGATGAATGTTGAATTCTAATATCATTTTAATCTTCTGTCAATTTTGTAGGGGAGATTATATTGTATGATTTACATAACTATCTAATAATTAAAAATTTAAGTATTTTATCTTATTTTAATGTATCGACATTGTGTGTAAAGAAATTGTTTTGGCGATAGAGGTATTTATGAAATAAGCTTAAATGGACTTGTTTTGTATATTAAACATCGTATGTTTGTAATAGCAAGTTGAATTCATTCAGACAGCATATATGAAGCTTTACAACAAAATATTAAGTCAAATAAAAGAGGATATTAATAAGGAAAAGTACAAGCCAGGTGAAAAAATCCCTACTGAGCCGGAGCTGATGAAAATATATAATGTAGGCCGGTCAACCATACGGGAAGCGATTAAAACATTAGCAATATCTGGTATTTTAAACGTGAAGCAAGGTGCTGGAACATTCATTAATGCAAACTTTCAGAACGTAAGTATGGAACAACGTTTACGCCGTGCTGATTTTGATGAAATTAATGATGTGCGGGCGTTGTTGGAAAAAGAAATTGTAAAACGGGCCACACTGAATCATACTGAAGACCAGATTATTAAAATTGAACAAGCACTTCAAAATCGTAAAATTGCCATTCAAGCAGAGAAGCCACAGGAGTGTGTTGACGCCGACATTGAATTTCACATGGCTATAGCCAATGCGGCTGGCAATATTGTTCTTTCAGAGTTATATTATAGTTTTACATTAATTTTACGTAATTTCTTCTCCGCGAGAGATGCACAGGGTATCAGCTATTTTGCCATGAATCATCACCTGCACGAGCAGCTTTATAAAGCAATCAGAAGCAAAAGGATTAACCAGTCACAATCGGTGCTTCAAAAAATCCTGGATAATAACTATTAATGGGTTTAAGATGAGGTACTCCTTTTAGACTATAGATACTATCTTTTTATAAAGATAGAAGATAACTAACTTCGGTTTATGATTTCGCTGCTGTCAACTGGTTTCGTATTTATCATACAAAAATAGCCGGTATTAATACCCGGGTTGATGTCTTAACAGTTATATATCAATGATTCAACCTAATTCAGGAAGGGTTAGGGGGCGTTTCTTCCTTTTTAACAATTGTTATAAAGAGCTAGGATAATTACTATTCTGATCTTCCGCTTCATCGTGGATTTTCAACTAAGAGGTTCAAATTATGCTGAGGATCAGGAGCAAAGTGACTTTAACGATATCGTTAAAGTCACTTTGCATTTTCTGCCAATTTCTAATCTGCGTTTTAAGTCAATAGATGCGCGTTTTATTTCAAGATAAAAACCTTTGCTGGTTTTTTTGAACTTCTGAGTGCGTTATTATTTTTCCGTTAAGCCCGTTGAAAGATCTGAAAATTATCTATCTTGTTGAAGGCTTAACGGGATGTTTAAAATCAAGATGTAGAAATCAAATATGTACTATTTATTTAGCCTTCTTGTTTTTTTTGGGTATCACTTTTCCTGTTTGTCTGAAGTAGCACATTATCGATTTATTGAGATTGGCCTACAGTTTTTCAGAAAATATTCAGAATTGAGGTCGAATTTCGTCACCGTTAAGTATTCACAAATCCCAGCCAAATGACGCCATAGCTACTTCACATTTTTCATATTCTTCATTGAAACAATTACAGTCGATAACCCCGTTCAGACAACTGATTTTAGTTTGTAGCTTTGTTTTATGCAGTTTGCCCAAGCGATTTATTAATATATTAGTCCTGGTAATTTTTTTTGGTATTTGCAATGGAGTCAGTGCTCAGCAACCCAGCGGAGACGGAGGGAAAAAAAACACGACACCTGAGACCGCCGGCATGAACAATGATGCTGGTGTTTTTACAACCATTAAGGGTAGGGTTACTGATGTTGACACTCATCATCCGCTTCCTTTAATCAATGTGAAAATTAACGGAAGCAGATATGGTACAGTGACAGATCAACAGGGGGATTTTTATCTGTCTGCTCCCGGTAGTTATAATCGGGTTACATTTTCATATGTGGGTTATCAACAGGTGACTAAAAGTATAGCGCCCGGTAAGGATAATGTTTTGAATGTATCGATGCACAGCAGTCAAACCCAATTGAAAGAAGTTGCCATAACCTCCGGAAAGAAGAAGCGCTACAGGAATAAAGGTAACCCGGCTGTCGATCTGATCAGGGAGGTCATCAATCATAAGGAGGAGAATAGGATGACGAGCGCCGATTATCTGCAATATGAGCAATATGAACGAATCAATCTTTCGTTTGTTGATATTCCTGCGGCTCTGATCAATAATCGGTTTTTCAAAATGTATAAATTTATGCTGGACACAGTCCGTAATGGTGAAAAAAAACAAGCACTGTTACCTGCCTATTTCAGTGAAAAAGTATTCAGGAACTATTATAGGAAATCACCGGAAAAGGCCATCAAAATTTTGGTTGCGCAGAAGGAAGCCAACATACTGAAGTTTATTGATACGGCTGGTGTGGATGTATACCTTAACCGTCTTTATGGTAATACTATTGACATCTACGCCAATAATATTTTTATTATCACTAACCAGTTCCTGAGCCCAATAGCAGACCATGCGCCCGATTTTTATAAATTTTTCATAACCGATACCATTCGGGCGGGGAAAAATAAACTGATCGAGATCAGTTTCACGCCAAGAAACCAGGGAGATCTTCTTTTTGAAGGAAAACTCCTGGTTACCCAGGATGGGCATTTCGCAGTGCAGTCCTGTGAACTGAAGGTGAATAAGCATATCAACATTAACTTTATGCGTTCACTCCAGATACGGCTTGATTTTTTGCCTTTTTCAAACGGCCGCTATTATCTGAGTAAAAGCGACGTTAAGGCAGACTTTGGTGTTTTTAAAAATAAGGGTTTTGGTGTAAACGGTGAGCGTACAGTTGTTTTTTCTAATTATTTATTGAATTCAGCACTCCCAGAGGTATTTTACAAAGGAAAGGACCTGCAAACAGTACCTGATGCCGATAATCCAGATACAGCTTATTGGGCGCAGCACCGTCCGGATACCCTGACAGCTCAACAGGCGAGGGTTTATCCCCGTATCAGCAGGCTGGAAAAGATGCCCCAATTTAAGCGGGCTACCTGGGTGGCGGCGACGTTGACTGGTGGTTATGCCAGTTGGGGACCTGTACAGCTTGGACCGGTGGGTTCGTTTTTTTCGTATGACAGCGAAGAAGGCCCCCGTTTCCAGATAGGAGGGCGCACGACACCAGCGCTCAGTAAGACTCTATATTTCGAAGGTTACGCAGCCTATGGGACAAGGGACAAACAAATAAAGTACGATCTGAGTACCTATATTGCCATCAATAAGACGGCTTTCTACCGGTTTCCGAACGATTATTTCAAATTAACCTATCAATATGATATTGGTGTACCGGGACAAAACTTTTCGATCATCAATCAGCAGGCGGCGGTGTCTTCTTTTCAATCAGGCACTACTGCATATTGGATATATAACCGGACATTCAAAGCCGAATATGTTAAAGATTTTGAAAATCATTTCTCCTATAACCTGGCTTTCCGGAACTGGGATCAACGGGCCGCTGGGAGACTCGTGTACCAGCATAATTCCCCGGATGATCAAATTGTTGATCATCTGAGAACGAGTGAGGTTGACCTGGGGTTGCGTTATGCCCCACACGAGCAAATTTTGCAGGGTACTGTATACCGAAGAACCATTTACAGTAAATACCCAATACTTTACTTACAAGTGAATCATGGCATCAAGGGTTTATTCAATGGTTCGTACAATTATACCACGCTAGGGCTTAATATTTTTAAGCGGTTTTACTTTTCCCAGCTCGGGTTTGCGGATATTACGCTTCTGGGAGGTTATCTTAATGGTAAGGTTCCTTTTCCGCTGCTTAGTATCAGTCCTGCAAACCAATCAATCGCTTATGATCCGGATGCCTATAACCAGATGACTTACCTTGAATTTGTAAGTGATCATTATGCAGGCCTTAATCTTACCCAAAGCTTTAATGGCTTCTTCCTGAATAAAATCCCGTTGATAGAGCATTTGAAATGGCGGGAATACCTAACCGGAAAAATACTTTTTGGAGGACTCCGGAATGAAAACAACCCGCTTTATTCTTCGGGTCTCTATAACTTTCCGGTTGCAGGAAACGGAGCGAACGGTACCTATGCCCTTGGCAGCAAGCCCTATATCGAAGCAGGTGTGGGCATAGGAAATATATTCAAATTTCTCCGGATCGACGGGATAAAACGCTTTAACTATCTTGATCACCCTGGCGCATCCCGTTATGGTATCAAATTAAGTTTCAACCCTGATTTTTGATCAGTTTTACTTCCGCCATTTTCTGATAAATTCCATTGGTAATGTCTTTAGAATAATCAGGAATAAAAAGCGATAATAATGTTATGATCATTGTTACTGGGGAGATACCAGCTGTGGTCTCTCAATCATTCTTTCCGCATGGTTACGCCTCGATACCGACATCGCTTTTTCTGATAAAGGAGATGATCTCAATCGACCATCTCCTTAAGTGGAGTGGGTGGGAGTCAGGTCGGACATTTAATTCCTCTTTTACTATTGATTAGTGAATTGAAAATCAAGTAGTTGTTTGGGTATAAATAATATTTTAATTCCAATTATTTCATCTTTAAATGGAACTAATTAAGTTGATGAAATAAAACCTTTACTGGAGAAATACATGGGTGGGCTTCCCTCTACCTATAAAAGTGAAAACTATAAGGATCTGGGTATATACCCGCCGACCGGCAGGATAGAAAAAACGGTGTACAAAGGCACCGAACCCAAAGCCAGGGTCAATCTGATCTTCTCGGGCACTTTTGACTACAGTGCTGCTGAACAAGTGCAACTGGATGCCTTAAAAGAGGTATTGCAGATCAGACTCATCGAACGCTTACGTGAAGATGAAAGCGGTGTTTATAGCCCCAGAGTGGGAGAAGAAGCGACTAAGTACCCTCAGTCTCGTTATAGTTTTACCATTTCATTTGGCTGTGGTCCACAGAATGTAGAAAAACTGATCGCGTCGACGATGGAGGAGATTGAGAAACTAAAAGCCACGGGGCCGCCGCAGGTTAATATTGATAAGTACAAAGCCGAGGATCGACGCACGTGGGAAACATCCCTGAAATCGAACAACTGGTGGTTGGATTATTTAGTCACCAGCTTGCAAAATCACGACGATTTGCATGAGCTGAATGCCTATGATAGCAACCTGGAAAAAGTGACCCCGGAGAGTTTAAAAGCTATAACGAATAAATATTTAAGCGGGAAGAATTATATCCGGTTGGTGTTATTGCCAGAAAAAAGCGAAGTAAAATAAAACAATCAAATAAATAAAAATATAAGTCATAGCCATTTTAAAAAGTGGACTCAATTTATACTCTGTTCTTTATAGGCCTTTATTTAGTTAATGAAGGACCAGTTAATAGTTAATAATTAAAAGCCTTGCCCCTTGAGTAAGGGTGTGCTTTTACCCTGACTTTTTATTCATATTTTGAAGTAAGTTGAATTGCATTATTTACCCCGGATATTTCTCTTTATATAACTTCAATGCTTTGTCAAAGGATATTGAAGAGGTCGGCCATTCGCCCGTTAATCAGAGGATCCCTGGTTCGAGTCTAATCTCATTAGCCTCGAACCAATTATTCCAGTAACCTTTGACTATGCTTATTACTAATAAGATATTGCTCTTTCAAAGAATGTTTTATCCAGAACCAATAACCCAATGTCAGACTGAGAAAGCAGCCAATAAAAGTAGTGATTATACGGTCCGAAATAACATCACCTGGCAAGTCTTTTCCGAATCCTGAAAGCAATATAACAAGCGGAACCATAGCGGTTGAGTAACTTATATAATGAGCTTGTTTTAATATAGGTCGTGCGCCAGCGATTACTGCAATTATAGCTACAGTAAACCAAACAGAAGGCGACCAAAGCAAAACTATATCAGCAACTATAACACCCAAAACTGTGCCTGCCGCACGCTGGAATATTTGCAGGGTCATGGTGTCATTTTTACGTTTCACAAGGATTGCTACAGTAAGCAATACCCAATAGCCGTGATGATGTGGATAAATCTGTTCAAATATTTCTGCAATTATTAAGCATGTGAATATCCTTGCCGGGTATAACCAGCCTGAAAAATGGACAAGTGACTTGCACCAACGTGTTAGTACTTGTTTTGCTGTGTATTTCGATCGCGATGCTTCGCCAATAGGGGAAACAGGTTTAAATAATGTTCTTAAAATGAGCGACAGTGTTATTGTATATATACCGCCGATAAGAAACAGTATAGTTATGGCCAGCGGACTTGCTTTATGCACGCTAAAGTTGGTGGCAATAATAGTAAAAACAATAAATTGAGTTGTTGCCCATGCCATTATCCTATTGATACCGCCTACCAGGCCCGCAAAGGCGACTATAAAAGGAATTATAAAAAAACTCCATAGGCCATTACCCGCAACAGAGGCTCCAGTAAACACGGCGAGGCTTCCGGCAATCAAGGTATACAATCCGTCTTGTAATTGCCGCCTGGATGTTTCACCTGTATTACTGCTTAACGCAAGCCCACCGAAGGCAACCGCCAAACTAATTGGCACATGGCCCGTAATAATGCCAATTACAAGAGGCAGAGTAAAACCCAACATCGACGAGAGAATCTGATGTAGAGGGAATACTTCAGGTGCTGACCAGCGACAACTATCCATAAGAAACCTCCCGACCGGTTTGGCAGAAATTATTAATCTATTTTTACTTATATTCATTTTACTGCCTCATAATAAAGTTAGCCGACTAACTATTTTTACAAAAAATATCAACTCATATTTTCTTTTACTTTTTCAAGCAGGTAACTTAATGTTTTTTGTTCTTTTTCTGTAAGTCCTTTGATTGTCTGTTCACGGGTTTTCTTCCATATTGAAGCCACCTCTGTTAATATTTCTTTGCCTTTAGGGGTAATAAATATGCGTAGAGCCCTTCTATCCTGGGCGTCGCCTTGCTTGTGGATTAAACCACTTGCCTCCATACGCCGGATCATATTAGAGACAGTAGAGGCTTGAACAGCCATTTTCTCTGTAAGTTCTAAGACCATCATACCCTCCTCAGGTCCATGGGATAAGTAATGTAACAATATATCCTGCCCCGCATAAAGCCCAATGGAGACCAATTGTTTCGTAAGTAAGTTTCTCCGCTGTTTGCAGATCTGATAAAACAAACCGCTGATGTTAGTAGATTCCATATGCAAAGATATAATAATTAGCTGGCTAACTAGATGTTTGGACTAATATTTTTAGCCAAAAATCTTTTATAATTACCTTATCTTTCAGTTTGTAGTCGCTTTCAGAAAATATGGCAAAAAATAAAAACTGATATAGTCACCGTCGAACCAGGTTACTAAAAATGATTAACTTACTCAAAGCTAATCACAAAAAAATAAGTGACCTGTTGCAACTGTTGAGGAGCCAAGGAAAGTCGAACCCCAAAATATTCTTTTAACGTGAACTAAATGACTTTTTTGGAGTAATCAGTATTTGAGAAGAAAAACGCCCTAAATGTCGAACACAATTTTGTTCGATGAATTAACAATTAATCTTTTGATAATCAGTAGTATATATAAATAAAAAGGAAACAACCAGAAGTGGCTGTTTCCTTAAGTGGCGGAGGATTCTGAACTTTTCTATATAAATAACTGTAAATCAATTTATTATATGGGTTAAAAGAAAGATTGCCACGATCTTAAAAACACGGCAAAAAACGAACAAATTACCGCCTTTCTGATATATCATCAGCTATCAACTACTTGGTATGCATTTACCAAAGCGCCTTATAACTGTAAATCATTTTGTATCCTAAGGGTAGGAAAAAGAATTAAATGGAAAGGGTTAGATAATTATATTATAACATTGTACAAATGCTCGAAATTAGGTCAGGAACCTTTGCTCATTTATAATTCACGTGGCTTAATTTTTCAGGGCCCAAACAGAAACGGATCCTGCATTTACTTTAAATTCTGCCCAACCATCTCCATTGATTATGATCTCTTCACCAATTTTATTTAAATAATCGACGAAAACTTTACCAGCAAATTGAATACCTATTTCCATATTTTTAGTGCCGGGCTCTCCATTAGATAAGATAACAGCACAGCCCGAATCGGAATGCTCTTCATCACCTGTCCTTGTCCAGCCGATACAGTTCTGATGATCAAAATAATCACGCTGCTTTCCATAAGCCAAGTTTTTGCGGATATACAGCAGTGTTTCCATTTCGTCCATCTTTTTAAGCGTTACTGTATGGTTTTTGCCGTCGTCGCCTTTGTCCTTGTAGGTAGAGCCATATAGATCGGTGTAGAAAACACAGGGATAACCGTCAGCTCGTAACAGGATAAGTGCATAAGCCAGGGGACGGAACCATGCTTTTACCGGTTGTTCCAGGGACTGTAAAGGCTGTGTATCATGGTTCTCAACCAACGTTACCGCCAAGCCGGGATTAGCCTTTACTAAAGTTCCGTCGAAAATCGCGCAGAGATTATACTTAATGCCTTCGTTTGATGCTTCGTGGAAATTACCCTGCAAAGGCGCATCAAATAAAGAAAATCGTCCGCCTGTGATCTCAATATAATCCAACATGGGTTGCAGGTCGTTGGGCTCCCAATACTCGCCTACGGTGAAAAATTCGTGGCCCGATTCTGTTCTTAAGTAATCAAGCCATTCATTAAAAAAGGTCGGGTCCATATGCTTGATCGCATCCAAACGGAAGCCATTGAAGCCTACAGTTTCATAAAACCATTTGCCCCAGCGCTTCAACTCCTCGCGGACATTTGGATTACGAAACTCAATATCATCTAACATCAGGAAATCATAATTCCCATTTTCTTTAGACATTACCTGCTGCCAGCCTTCACCATATTCATTCTGGATACTGAAGATGGCGGTCTCCTTGGTACGCACGTCATGATCCACGCCTGCGAAACACAGATAATCCCAAACAAATTGAGAATACTTGCCGTTTCTGCCAGGAAAAGTGAATTTGGTCAAGGCTTCGATCTCGTAAGGCTCGCTGATAAATTCGTTACGGTTCTCCGGGTTAACTTTTCGAACAGTAATAATTTCCGTTTGGTCGGCACCACCCATGTGATTGAGAACAATATCCACATATATTTTAAGTCCGGCCGCTTTACCAGCCGCTACTGCATCAATGAGTTCCTGCTTGGTGCCGTATTTGGTGGCGACCGAACCTTTCTGGTCAAATTCACCCAAATCATATAAATCATAAGAATCGTAGCCATTTGCCTGATTACCGGCCATACCTTTATGTGCCGGTGGTAACCAAACAGTGTCTATACCTATTTTCTTTAGGTGTTCGGCATCAGCTTTGAAATGGTTCCACAAACTGCTGTTCGCTGGATAATACCATTCAAAAAATTGGAGCATTGTAAAGTTTTCCATTGTAATAGGTGGGTAACAAAAAATAAGGTTGTTGGAAGACAACCTTATTTAAAATCAAATTTAATAGTTAATTATTCGGCGACAGCTGCTTCGTTGATCGTGGTTTCTGCCAATGTGGTTAAAGCAATATCAGTCGCTTTTTCATTTTCCAATGTTTGGGATAATAAAGCTTCTACATCGGTATGCCCCATGTTTGCAGCGAAAGCACGCAGTGTACCATAAGTGGCAATTTCATAATGTTCCACTTTCTGAGCGGCCAGGATTAAACCGGCATCACGGATCATCGTACCTTTTTCGGTATCTTCCATAATGCTTTTGGCTTCTTCCAACAAACCTGCCATTGCTTCACACTTTTTGGCCACAGGCTTTTGGCCTAACAAGGCAAAAGCTTTTTCCAAAGTTTCGATATGGATTTGTGTTTCGGCGGTGTGCTTATCAAACGCTGCCGCGAGCTCTGGGCTGGTCGCTGCTTTTTTCATTTTTGGTAAAGCTTTCACCAAATGATTTTCAGCCCAGTAGATATCTTTTAATTCGTCCACGAAAAATTCATGAAATTCTGAATTTTCCATTTTTCCTGTTTTGCTTTTTGTTGCAGTCGTCATGTTTCTCTTTTTTAATAAGTATATAATAGGTAGATGATTAATTAATTTTTAAGCAGGGACTTTATCTTTTTTCTCCCTTTCCCAGAAACGATGCTGGGCAATGGCATGGATAAAATCTTTAGGTATTTTGCCAACCAATACACCAGGGGTAGCGAGTTTTTTGGCCACATAGGTTTCCTGGAGCAACGTATCATCATCAGCCGCGATGGCTTTACAATGGCGATAGCTTTCATTAATAAAATGAATGGCGTCTGCATTATCCAACAAGCCTTTAGTTCCTGCAGGAATATAGACGGCATCAAAGATCACAGAAGCTGCAGTCAGGAAACTCATATCAACTGGAATAGCTTCGCCTTTAGCGTCCTTAATAAATCCGCCATGCGGTGCGATCAGTTTACACTGCGCGCCTTCGGCCAGTAATGCAGTTTTCATAATTTTTAAAGGATTGCCATCAACACCATCAGCTGCCAGTACGGCAATCTGCCTGGTTTTGATCGTATCCTTCGGGCTGTTAGCCATGCTCAGGGCAGGAGATTTGTCTATACTTTGTTTTTGCGGCTGATCCTGGTAATCGGCAGGGTTAGCATCGGCGCCATAACTCTGGTTCAATGGTTCCTGTGGTTTTGGAACCGGCATTCCTAATCCTTCGGCAACTTTGGACGCTAATGTGGTATTGATCTTGGTCAGTAAGCCTACCATTCGTTCGCGGATGGCAACTGTTTCTACCTTGCCTAATTCAAAACGAAGTGCATCAATGATGTGATTTTGTTCGGGTTCAGACTGACTGTTAAAGAACAGCGTGGCCTGGCTGAAAAAATCCATAAAACTTTTACTCCTTGCACGTACTTTGCGCGCGTCTATACGTTCCTCATAAGTAGTAAAACCACCCTCGCTGACCTTAGCCTGCTGCGGAAAACCGCCGCCAACCGAATTCGGATGATAGCTGGATTTGCCAACATTGATCTGCTGGCGCATATGCCCATCTCGCTGGTTATTATGAACCGGGTTAATGGAGCGATTGATTGGTATTTCGTGGAAGTTCGGGCTGCCTAAACGGGAAAGTTGTGTATCGGTATAGGAAAACAGCCGTCCCTGTAATAATGGGTCATTGGTAAAATCTATACCCGGTACCAAATGGCCGGGGTGGAAAGCTACCTGCTCTGTTTCAGCAAAGAAATTATCAACGTTACGGTTGAGGGTCATTTTACCGATCTTCATTACTGGCACCAGTTCTTCCGGTATCAGTTTGGTTGGATCTAACAAATCAAAAGGATATTTATGTTCATCTTCTTCAGGAACGATCTGTATACCGAATTCCCATTCCGGAAAAGCGCCGGTCTCAATGGCTTCCCAAAGGTCCTGGCGGTGAAAGTCAGCGTTCTTACCCGAGATCTTTTGCGCTTCATCCCAGGCTACAGAATGCATACCCAATAAAGGTTTCCAATGGAATTTTACAAAACATGATTTGCCTTTGGCATTAATAAAGCGGAATGTATGGATACCAAAACCTTCCATCATCCGTAATGATCTGGGGATGGCTCTATCGGACATAGCCCACATGATCATGTGCATAGATTCGGGCGTTAAGGAGATAAAATCCCAGAAAGTATCATGTGCTGATGCCGCCTGAGGGATCTCGTTATGCGGTTCGGGTTTCACGGCGTGGATCAGATCCGGGAATTTGATGGCATCCTGAATAAAAAACACCGGCATATTATTACCTACCAAATCGTAGTTACCTTCTTCGGTATAAAATTTAACGGAGAACCCGCGAACATCCCGGGCCAGATCAGTTGATCCTCTAAAACCTGCCACAGTTGAGAATCGCACGAATACAGGTGTTTGGACAGACGGGTCTTGTAAAAAGCCGGCTTTGGTATATTTGGCCATGGATTCGTAGACCTGGAAAACACCGTGTGCGCCTGAGCCCCTGGCATGGACGATCCGTTCGGGGATGCGCTCATGGTCAAAGTGGGTGATCTTCTCCCGCAGAATGAAATCTTCCAAGAGTGTTGCGCCGCGTTCACCGGCTTTCAACGAATTGTTGTCGTCGTTTATTTTCAGTCCCTGATCTGTGGTCATGAACTGGCCTGCGCCTGATTTCAGATCCGGTTGAAGTTCATCCAGCTTCTTATTAGAAGATGGAGATTCAGTAGGTTTTTTTGCCATTATTATTTTATAGGTAGGAATAAAAACAACCTATAGAATAATGTTTTGTTTCATTATAAGAAAATAATTAGCTTTTTAATATATTAGCTAAGCCAGCAAATCCGCTGCTTCCTGATTTCCTTGTTGTACAGCGAGGTCAAATGCCAAAAGCCCGCCTTTGTTGGTTATGTGTTTATCCGCTCCTTTTTCGATCAACAGTTGAACCAAGCTATTGCGGCCGAACATGACTGCGAACATTAAAGCCGTGCCACCGTTACCATGCTGCAAATTAAGATCAGCTCCATAAGTTATGAGCAGTTCTGCGATATCAGGATAACCTTTGAAGGCCACGCCCATGAGTGCTGTATTGCCACCGCTATCTGCACCGTTTACATCCGCACCGGCTTTTAATAGTAATTCTGCAGCGGCATATTGATTGTTGTAACAAGCGATGATCAAAGGTGTATAACCTTTTTCATCTCTTGTTTCTACGTTAACGTGTTGCGCGATCAGCTCTGCCAATACAGGGATATCGCCAACTCGGGAAGCGGGTATGATTAGTTGATTAATATCAATCATGGTGCACTATTAGACCGCTGACCTGCCCCGAATCACGGCCAGGATGACTGCGATGATCGCGATTACCAATAAAATATGGATCAAACTGCCAACGGAATAAACGAAAACGCCCAGCGCCCAACCGATGATCAGGATAACGGCAATAATATAAAGTAGTGAGTTCATGGTATGTGGATTAAAATGTACCATAGACAAGCGCCCAACAAGACGATTGTTTCATTTTTATAAATAATTAATTTTCAAACATTTATTACTCCCGTTCCTTTGTTGCCTAACAAAAGCTTGAGAAATGAAGAAGAAAAAAAATCTGTTTGAACGTTTTTCCAACTGGGCTACAGCCGCTACCGGAAGCTCGGCTGCTTTTATGATCGCTATCGCCGCCATCGTGATTTGGCTGGCCACCGGGCCCCTGGCTAAATACTCTGATACCTGGCAATTGATCATTAACACAGGTACAACCATTGTTACTTTTCTAATGGTGTTCCTGATCCAGAAATCACAAAATAAAGACTCTAAGGCAATCCATTTAAAGCTAAATGAATTACTGGCTGCACATGATGGGGCCAGCAACCGGATGGTGGATATTGAAGACTTGACTGAAAAAGAACTGGATAATCTGCATAAATTTTATCAGCAGTTATCTGATCTGGCAGAAAATGAAGATGATATTACCTGTACGCACTCTATTGACGCGGCCGATGAAAATCATAAGCTAAAATTAGTGCGTCATAAAAAAATGGTAGAAAAGACGAGGTAATTTATTGATTATTTGAAGTAGTTGAATCGGCGTTATTTTGCTTTTCATCTATCGATTGATGGATTTTGTTGATGTCTGTTTGCTCTTTCATTTTTTCCAGATCCAGATCCTCGATACTATTTAATCCCAGCTTTTGGTGGATCTCATGAAGCATATGCAGAACCTTAGTGATCTCGCTTTCCGCACGGACGTTGACCTCGAACTCTACCTGCTGTCTGATCTTTTCTATCCGGCCCTGGCGATTTTGGTTGATGAGCACCGAAATGGATAAAATGATGGCAAAGATGGATACGGCCATTTCGAGGGTAGAAAAAGGAAAAGGGTCGAAGGGCTTTAACCCAGGAATTAATTTAACATTCCAGCAGATCCAGATACCAAAAATCAGTATGCAAACCATTAAAAAGATCATGCTGCCGAGCGCATTGATAATAAAAACGGCCAGCTTATCCGTCCTGGTCTTGGTAAAATTAAGCGAAGACTGCAATTGCAGATCGCCAGAATCAGCGTTTATCGGTTCGTTTGCCATAGTGCGGAGAATTTAACATGTAATATTAACCAATTATGAAACAATTATTTACGCTCATTTGCTTTCTAATGACCACCGTAGCTTTTGCACAAAAGCCACCAACCGCGCCAATTGTAGCTAAGGCACTGCTGTCAAAACGGGATAGCACTACAGAATCGGATACATCCAAAGAAAACAAGGAACCCCGATACTATTACCTTTCTGTAAATACTAATGTTTTTGTGAATACCAAAGGCGGTTTTGCAAAGCGTTTCGCACCGGCTATAGAGTTTGGACGCACCTATGGTATATTTGATATAGGTCTGGCAACCGGTTATACCAATACCCTGAGTGGCGACACCTCGCATTACCTGGAATTCAGGCCAACAATAAACGTTTTCTCCAAAGGGCGTTTTGCGGAGGCATTATGCCTGGGTGCTGGTTATGTTTTAGGAGCTAAACAGGGGTTAATGACTGAGATATGCAATAGTATTAATTTCAATATTTCGGAAACTATAGCCATAGCGGTAACCCAGGGTTATGTATTTTATGATGGCACCAATAATAACCGGGGTACGCAATATATGGGCCTGGCTTTTACCTATAATTTCCTGAAACCTCACAGCGTAAATAAACAGCGTAAGAAAAAAGCGATTGTTAGTGATAATTGATGAGGCCAATGAACAAGCAAAAACATTAATTATTTTTTACTGTTCATTACCTACCACAATTTAAATTACGAGGAATTGACTGAGAAAAAACAAACCGGCGGCCATAAGGAATTTAAAGTCGCTAAACTTTTACTTATCCTGGGCCTGGGCATCCTGTTATGTGGGGAAGGATATTTTGGTTACCGGTTGCACACCCTTTCTGATCAGCAGGAGAGTATCAAGGAAGACTATTCCAATGTCAATAACATTACTTTGGGCCTGTTCTCTGTTGATCAGTGGCGAGACAAGGTTGCCGGTATCGTTAATCACCAGGTTCGCCATTTTAAGCTTACCCCTAAACAAAAAAAAGAACTCCAGGTAGAAGTACAGCAGATCCTGCTGGCCCTGATCAATAAAGCCGAGGCGCTGGTCAATAAAAAGCCGACCTCTATCGGAGGGAAGCTGAAGAAACTGGTAGTTAAAACTTTTGTGAATACGGATAAGATCAAGGCTCAGGTCCCAGCCTTTGCTAAGACCATCCTCGCCAAGGTGGATAATCCCGATAGTAAAAACAAATTAAGTACGCTGGCATTAAACAAGTTTGACCAGGCGCAACAAAGTGGTTCTTTAGATAGCACAATTACTGCCAATGATTCGGTGAGAAATACGATGTTCCGCAAATATCATGCTTCTTCATCTGAGAAATTAAATAACAAACTGACTTCATCTCTGGCCAACATCCGTACCACCACTTATGCTTACTCTTTTGGTATGCTGGGCTGTGTTGTGGTAGTGCTTATATTGTGGTGGCTATTTAGAAAACGCGTTGAATTACACGCCACGTTATTTGTGATGTCATTGCTGTTTGCCTTTATCCTGCTCGCTGTGGGATTAACGGCTTCCATGATCGAGGTAGATGCGCGGATCAAATCATTGGACTTTGTACTTTTAGGGGAACACGTTGTTTTTAAAAACCAGGTGCTATTTTTTCAAAGTAAAAGTATCCTGGATGTAGTAGAGGTGTTGGTCAAACAGCCGGCTGTCGATTCGATAGGGGTGGGCATCCTGATCCTGGCCTTTAGTATTCTCTTTCCAATCATGAAACTAACCTCTACCGGCATACACCTCCTCAGTAAAAGAAAGCTGGCAGAAAACAAAGTCATCAAATACTTCGCCTTTCAATCCGGGAAATGGAGTATGGCAGACGTTATCGTAATCGCCATATTGATGACCTATATCGGTTTGAACGGTTTACTGGAAAGCCAGTTATCTGGCCTGAATATCAAGAGCGACTTTTTAACAATCCTCACAACCAATAATACCGCATTACAGCCGGGGTATATCATATTCATCAGTTTCGTGTTGTATGGATTGGTGCTTTCTACTATCCTAAAGAACATTACACCTTATGACTCGCATTAGATCCTATAAAAATAGAATTCAAATCAATTATCACCTTGACAAATCAACAACAAAATAAAGAAACAAAGAGATTTGGGTTGCCTCAATTCATCCTTATCGTTGCGTTGGGAATCTTGCTTTGTGGCGAGGCTTATTTTGGGTTCCGCCTGCATGCACTTTCCAGCGAGCAGGAGCAGATCAAAGAGGATTATAGTATGTCTAATAACATTACGTTTGGTCTTTTTTCTGTAGACCAATGGCGGGATCGTATCACCGAAGTGGTCAATCACCAGATAGGTGATTTTAAAATGACACCTGCTCAAAAGAAGGCGTTACAGGCGCAGGTAGAGCAACAACTGCATAGCCTGATCAATAAAACGGTTGCAGAGATTAACCAGCCACAAAAAACCTTAGGCGGTAAGTTGAAAAAGCTGGCCTTCAATGCCATGGTTAATGCTGATGATATCCAGGCGCAAGTACCCTCGTTCGCCAAAACAATTGTTGATAAGGTCAATAGCCCGGCCAGCACGGAAAGGTTGAAAAATATTGCTACCAGCAAAATAAACCAGTTGGGTAAGCAGATTTATGATAGTACCAGTACTGCTAATTACGAGATCACGAAATACGAATACCGCAAATACCATGTGGCAGATCCTGTTGCCTTTAATAACCGGATCAATAGCCAGCTAACGGCTATTCGTACCGTTACCTATAATTATGCGTTAGCCATGCTTGGCTGTGTTGTGATGGCCCTGGTACTATGGTTGCTGATGAGAAAGCAGGTGCATTTACAAACGATACTTTTTGTTATGTCGCTGCTGTTCGCCTTCGTTTTGCTGGCGGTTGGCATCACCGCCTCGATCATTGAAGTTGATGCCCGTATTCAAAGCTTTAATTTTATGCTGTTGGGTGAAAAAGTGGCTTTCGAAAACCAAATCCTATTCTTTCAGAGTAAAAGCATACTCGGTATTGTTGAAACACTGATCAAACAATCCAAACCCGACGCCGTGTTAATAGGGGTGCTGATCATGGTATTCATTATTATTTTGCCGGTGCTGAGGTTGGTCGCCAAGGGTATTCATATCTTAAGCCCGAAAATGATTGCTGAAAATAAAGTTGTACGGTATTTAGCTTTTGAATCAGCCAAATGGGATATGGCAGACGTGATGGTGGTTGGCATTCTGATGACCTATATCGGCCTGAACGGAATTTTAAAAAGCCAGCTTTCCAATTTGAATATCCATAACAGCCTCTTAACTACCACAACGGTGAATAATACATCACTTCAACCCGGCTATTTCATTTTTGTAGGCTACGTGGTTTTTGCTTCGATCTTATCTTACATCTTAAAACGAATCACCGCTTATAATGCGGCTGAAAGTAAAGGTAAGTGGCGTTAATCAGGCATTATTGATTCATTGATTACCAGCTTCAAGAATATCAAGCCTCCGAAAATATCCGGCTGAATGGCACTTAAGTGAGGGCGACACCAAAGCCGGATATTTTAGTAGTGTATTTGATAATTGTCTCTTGGGTATGCGGCTTAAAACGCACATTGATGTTTTCATCAATGTGCTTATATCTGTTTTTACCTAATGATTACACTATTCCTGCAAAACATACAGATGTCTGTGGGATTGCACCGTCTGAATAGGGGCCTTGTCGGGTTATCAAGACAATGGCACGGTATTGGGTTATAGCTTAGTCTATCAAAAGAAAAACAAAATGGAATCTACAGAAAAATCAGCAGGTGTATTGAACGACCTGATCGAAATTAACAACGACCGTGTAGCCGGTTTTGAAAAAGCAATTGCGGATATCAAAGATGAAAACGTTGACCTAAAGTCATTATTTCAGGGGTATGCCGGACAAAGCCGGAAGAACGGCCAGGAATTGGCCGCTTTGGTGGGCGCTTACGGTGAAGTGGAAACCGGTACCAGCGTTGGCGGTTCTTTACACCGTGCCTGGATCGATGTGAAATCGATCTTTGGTGGAAGCGACCGGGCAAGCATTCTTTCAGAAGCAGAACGCGGTGAGGATGCCATTAAAAGGTCTTACCAGGATGCGTTAAATGGTGGTGAGTTGCCACCAAGCGCAGTAGAAACTGTTTCAAGCCAGGCAGAGGAAATTAAAGCCGCGCATGATCAGATCAAAGCTTTGCGCGATAGTGCGAGAAATTAAAATGTCTTAAACATCAAAAAAAGCCGCCCTATAAAAGCGGCTTTTTTTAAACGCAAAACCCATGAAAGCATTCATCATTAATTGCACACTTAAACGTAAATCAGCGTTTTCCAATACAGGTGCGATGGCCGAAAAAGCGGCTAAACAATTACAGGCAGAAGGCTTTGAAACCGAGATCGTCCGCTTAAATGATTATAATATTCTGACCGGCAATTCTTCGGATGAAGGCGACGGGGATCAGTGGCCGCTCATCCTCAGTAAAATTAAGGCTTGCCAAATTTTTATTATTGCCACACCGATATGGATGGGGAATTTGGCATCCACTTCGCAAAAAGTTATCGAACGTTTGGACGCTATTTTTCGGGATGAGGAATTGAGTAACAAGGAAAACGGGCAATACATGCCTTATGGCAAGGTTGGTGGTTGCCTGATCACCGGGAATGAAGATGGTGCGCACAGCTGTGCGGCACAGGTTCTCTGGGCCTTACAGGAAGTTGGATTTACCATCCCACCGAATGTGAATGCCTACTGGGTAGGCATGGCGGGCGGTGAAAAAGATTATGTTGAAGCAGGAGGAGAACGCTATTTATACACTAATAAAACCCTTCGATATATGACCTCGAACCTGGTATGGTTCGCTAAATTACTGGCTGCTAACCCGATCGCTACCAATTTGCTGGAAGAAGCTAAAAAAGCCGAAGCGGAGAGTGATCAGCAAGAAAAAGGCAATTGAATAAATAATCTATAAGGTAATAATGATAATGTAAGATAACTATTCAAGGTAATAATCGTCAAGTGTATGATGTGCTTCTTACATGTTTGCGGGCAAAGTAAACCAAAAAGTACTTCCTTTTCCCAATTCACTTTTAACCCCGATCTTACCATTGTGCTTTTTAATGATCTCCGCGCAAATATAAAGGCCAAGCCCTAATCCCGCATTTCCGCTACTGTTGTTTTTCACCTGGTAATAACGTTCGAACAGGTGAAATAATTTTTCTGGCGATATACCCGGACCTTTGTCGGTTACCTCGATTTTAACATGCTGTCCATTTTTTTCGTAACCAACTTCAATTAATTTACTTTCAGGTGCATATTTAATGGCATTATTAATAAAGTTGATGATCACTTGCTCAATGCGACCTTCATCTATATCTGCTTCAATCGATGAATCACCTTCTATTAAGATATCATAACCAGTTTCGTATTTGATATGACTGCAACAATCGTTGATCAGATCAAAAATAACCGACCGTTTTTTATTTAAATACAACTGTCCTTCATTAATACGGCTCACGTTCAACAGGTCGTCGATCAGCGAAATTGTTTTATTTACATTTCTGTTTGCGCGGTCTATCATTTTGTGCAGCAAAGGATCCGGATGATTGTTTTTTATTTTGTCCATCAACTGCAAAGTTCCTTTTAAACTGGTGATGGGTGTTTTTAGTTCATGGCTGGCAATACTGATAAAATCATCTTTGGCCTTTAGCGCCATAATATGTTCTTCGGTGCTGATACAGGAACCAAACCATTTAGTAACAAGCCCATCCTGGTTGATATATGGAACGGCTTTAATCAAATGCCATTCCGAATTACCCTGGTAATTATCCAATCTTATTTCTATATGCAAATCGGTGCCGGCCCTTATACTTTCTCTCCAGGCGTTAAGGAATTTTTTTCGATCTTCTTTAAAAATTCTGGAAGCTACTGATGAAAGATTAAAATTCCTTTCCGGTAAATTAAAATATTGAACAAAACGCTGATTGACATAGTCGATATCACCATCAGCGTTAGCTGTCCATATCATTTCAGGGATAAGATCAGCCAAAAACTGAAAAGTCCTTTTTTCGTCCTCAGCTGTCTTTTTGGCTTTTAGGAGTTCCACCTCATATGACTTACGATCAGTGATATCATATACGGCCATATTAATTGCCATTACGCTACCCAAAGCGTCTTTCATAGCTTTGGCGCTTAACAGAACCGGCAAAACAGATCCATCTTTTTTCAGGATCTCATAACTTAGTTCCTTGATATGCCCCCTGACAGTGATCATTGGCTTAAAGAACATCTCAAAATGAACCTTTCCTCCTTTTGAAAGTAAGTCGGAAAATTTTTTTTTGTACAATAATGATTTCGTTGTATAGTTGAGCCAGGTCAGCAAGGTATTATTGAGTTTGATGATCGTTCCATCCGGTAGCAACGATACATAGCCGCAAGGGGCCTCCTGGTATAGGGTTTCTGTATCAATTAATGCATCTAAAAGGTTCTTATCTACTTGCAGTGACACGGTGAAATTTGAATTCTAATTATATGAAAGCTTTAATGGCCCTGATCGTTTCTTCAGGTTCACTGATATGCGGACAATGGCCGGTCGCCCTCATGATGAATAATGAATTATTAGAAATATGCTTGTTTACATAATTTCCTACCTGAAGCGGTGCGATGATATCATCAGAACATTGTAAGGTAAGACTTTTTATGCGAAGTTTGGACAAATCGGCCCTGTTATCGGAGAAGAAAGTTACTTTAGCAAACTCCCTGGCTATTACCGGATCATTGGAACAAAAGCTATCTGTAAGAAATTCGCCCAGTTCTGGACGATCAGGATTACCCATAATCGCGGGAGCTAAAGCACTCGACCACCCCAAATAATTACTATCCATGAACTCGAATAAGCTTTCCAAATCGGTACGCTCAAAGCCGCCCGTATAATCCGCGTCATTTAAATAACGGGGGGAGGGACCTATAAACACCAGTTTCTGAAAATAAGTTGGTTCTTTTATCGCGGCAAGTAAACCGATCATGCTGCTGACGGAATGCCCGACAAAAATAATATCCTTTAACTCCAGCGCTTCGCAAATATCCAATACGTCCTCGGCATAGCCATTCAGGTTACCGTATTTGACTGAATCATATTGGTTCAGATCCGATTTTCCTGAACCTACATAATCAAAAAGCACTACCCGATAATCATCGGTAAAAGCATCTACAATATATTTCCAGGACTGCTGATCGCATCCGAATCCATGCGCGAATAATATAACCTGGTCTCCTTTGCCGATAACCTTTACATTATTCCTTTTTACCATAGACTCCATAAGCCGATAGCTCCTCTTGTTTTTGTGTTATCCAAGGACAACTGAATTAATTAATTGTTCACCCAAAAGATATCCACCTCAATAATATTACATTTCAGAGACTTCTGAATTTTTAGATTGATTATTAAAGATCATGCAAAAGATTTAGAGAGCCCCTTTTTAACATCAAGTTCCTTTTCTCGCTGATACGGCAAGTGATACTGTTCATAAAACTGTTTTTTAAAATCTTTATAATGACTTACCGCGCCCAGTATGCTCATCAGTTTAATGTAATACCAGGCCAGATCAATTTGTAAAGGCTTAAAACCGCTTCTTGCGCTTTTGGGGAACAAGTGGTGATTATTATGCCACTCCCCGGCTACCAATCCCGGCCAAACCTGATTGATTGATTTATCCTTCTGGCTGTAATCAACGCCTTCGCGCTGTTTATCCATGCCTTTGGCATGCCCCTCATAATTAAAAGTGCGTACACCTACAGCCCAGAAACCGGCCGCCCCAAACAGACTGCATGCCAGTGCATGACCACCTACCAAATAAAATGTCAGGTACCAGAAAGACCAGTTCAGTAGCCAGGATAACAAGGCCCTCCAGGGATTAACATAAGAGCCCCAATGCTGATATTGCTTGTAAGTATTAGCCTGTACTCCGGTGTGTTTCATCAACGATCTAACCCTACAATAATCGCCTTCGCTCAAATCTTTCGCGATAGGCTGATGATTAACATCCGCCAAAAAGCAATATAAAAAACCAGCTTGCGCGTTATAGGGATCGCCCGGCTGATCGGATTTGGCATGATGTACATGGTGGGATATTACATAAATCTCTTCCGGAATAACGCTGATCGTCAAATTTTGGGTAACAAAACGCCAGAATTTATTGCGGAAAGTGTAGGCGCCATGGGTACAATAACGATGATGCCAGATAGTGCCATGCGTACCCATAATGATCATGCTGTAAACGAAAGCTGCAAGTATTGTCCACCAGCTTAAAAAGTACAGCAGAAATACTACGAAGAAGGGGAGCAAGCATAATACTTTCAGCCAGCTAAAAAATGGCAGCCAGTTTTTGCGGGTTTTAAAGATATTTAATCTTGAAAAAAATTCCTTTAATATTTGTCCGGCTGTAGGTTTGATCAGGTCTCCCTGTTCATCCTTCCAACCATAAGCAGGTATCTCTAATATATGATCTAAAAAAGCCATTTTGAAAATTTAAGGGATATCAACTAAAAGCTACTTCGCACCGGATGGCCTGATGCGGTTTTTAGTTATACATGAATTGTGTCTTTCAAAATTAACGGTACGGATTTTTACATGGAGGGTATAAATACACCAGGGACATGGTGTAAATACTCAATTGTACTTAAAGGATTTGACAAGAGGGAACATCTTTCGGGAATAATTGAGGTATCGCTATTAATTATAATTACTTTTAACCTTTATCGTCATCTGATCAAATAATGCCATAGGAAATGGTTAAACCAATAAAAAAGATAAAGCCCGAAGTCAGTGTAAAAAGAAGATCTGCGACAATGGGAAAACAAAAAGACAAATCATTTCCCGTGGTAGGTATCGGCGGTTCCGCCGGCTCCTTTTCGTCATTTGAAAAGTTCTTTACACATATGCCTGCAGATAGCGGTATGTCGTTCGTGATCATTATGCACCTGGATCCGCATTACAAAAGCCAGCTTACCGAGGTCATGCAGCGTTATACTGCTATGCCGGTTATTGAGGCGACTGACGGGATCGCAATAGAACAGAATAAAGTTTACTTGCTGCCACCCAATAAAGATATGGGTATCCATAACCGGAAGCTGCTTTTACTGGCCCCATCGAAACCTACCGGCATCCGGCAGCCTATTGATTATTTTTTGCAGAGCCTGGCTGAAGACCAATGGAATAGATCAGTGGCCATTATTTTCTCCGGGATGGGATCTGACGGGGAGACCGGGATCCGGATGATCAAGGAAAAACTGGGTTTAACCATGGTGCAGGATCCGGAAACTGCCGAATACGATAGCATGCCCCTGGCCGCCGTGGGCACTAACCTGGTGGATTTTGTGCTGTCGCCAGAAGAAATGCCACAAAAACTGATCCGGTATATGAGCCACCCTGTACTTGCCGAGGAGGCTTCTGATCAGGTAAAATCATCCATAGAGAATGCGAATGCCATTCAAAAAATACTGATGCTGCTGCGTTCCCATACCGGGAATGATTTTGCATCTTATAAAAAAAACACCATTACACGCCGGATCGACAGGCGGATCGCGTATTATCAACTGCCGGATTATGGACATTATGTGGACTATCTCCAGGAAAACCCGCAGGAGATCGACACCCTGTTTAACGAACTGCTGATCGGCGTTACCAAGTTTTTTAGGGATTCAGCCGCTTTTGATTCGCTGAAGAACAAATTATCTCATGTGATACAAGCTAAAACCAAGAAAGAATCTGTTCGGGTATGGGTTGCCGGGTGTTCAACAGGAGAGGAGGCCTATTCCGTAGCCATGTTGCTGATCGAGTGCCTGGATACGTATAAAAGCAAAGACAAATCTCGGATACAAATATACGCAACAGACCTGGATGCGGACGCGCTTGATATAGCCCGTGCGGGTGTTTATCATAGTAATATTGCTGCCGATGTTTCACCTGAACGTATAGAAAGGTTCTTCGTTAAAAAAGAGGAACAGTATTCCGTAAAGAAAGAGTTGCGGGAAATGATTGTTTTCGCACAGCAGAACCTGATCAAAGATGCCCCTTTTATCAGGCTGGACCTGCTTTGCTGCCGCAATATGCTGATCTATTTTACGACAGAGCTGCAGAGGAAGATCATTCCTTTGTTTTACTATGCGCTAAATACAAATGGTATCATGTTTATGGGCCCTGCCGAGACCATAGGCGGGTTCACGGATATGTTCGCTGCTATAGACCCCAAATGGAAGCTGTTTGAACGTAAAAAAGGTAATATCCAGATGAACAAGATCATTGATTTTCCTTTTCATGTAGCTAAACAACCAATGAATATCACCAAAATAGAAGATCCCAGATCAACCGCCAGCGAAAAATCAGTAGTTGCCATATTTAATAAGGTGCTGATCGATAAATTTACTCCTGCATCTGTGCTGGTGAATGAGAAAGGAGATATTCTGTACTCTAATGGTAAATCCGGTAAGTACCTGGAGCTTCCCAGTGGAGAGGCGGTTGTGAACATTCATAAAATGGCAAGAGAAGAATTGAAATATGTGATCGGTAACAGCATACATCAGGCAATTGCTCAGGAAGGAACGGTT
The DNA here is from genome assembly GCF_900155965.1 of Mucilaginibacter lappiensis. GTDB lineage: Bacteria > Bacteroidota > Bacteroidia > Sphingobacteriales > Sphingobacteriaceae > Mucilaginibacter > Mucilaginibacter lappiensis. The sequence goes on along the minus strand of NZ_FTMG01000001.1, from coordinate 575,308 downwards.
ATTACGGAAGCTGTTAAATTAAAAGAGGATAAACACGTCAGGATGGTGAGTTTGAAAGCCAGCGCCCTTCGTGAACCAGGCATGGAGGAGCTTGTACTGCTGGTATTTGAAGATCAGGGATTGCTCGGGAAAAAACCTCGCACAGGTGTAATCACAAAAGATAACTCAAACGCTAAAGAATTAGAAAAAGAACTGGTTTATACCAAACAAAGGCTCAATAATACGATCGAGCAAATGGAAACCTCCCTGGAAGAACTAAAATCAACCAACGAGGAATTACAAAGTACCAATGAAGAACTGCAAAGTACCAATGAAGAATCACTGACCACTAAGGAAGAAATGCAGTCACTCAACGAAGAGCTGATGACCATTAATATGCAGTATCAAGCTAAGGCGGAAGAACTTACCCGCTTGAACAACGATATGAAAAACTTGCTTGATGCTACAGAGATCGGTACGATGTTCCTGGATAACAATCTTGATATACTCCGATATACTCCCCAGGTACGCAAATTGTTTAACCTTATCCCCACAGATGTTGGCCGGCCGATCGTGCATGTGGTTTCTAATTTTGAAACTCCCTTTGATGAAAATGACATCAAAGAGGTGATTGATAAACTAACCATAAAGGAAATTGATGTTAAAACAAAGCATAATGAATGGTACAGGATCCGCATTATGCCTTACCGTACGCTGGACAACTTTATATCCGGAGCAGTACTTACTTTTACTTTGGTTACCGATTATAAACAAATGCAATCCAGACTGCAGGTTTTACAGGACTATTCAGCAAGTTTAATGAATACGATCGGTGAAGCTGTGATACAATTAGACATAGAACTGTCGGTGCTAGCTGTCAACACCAGGTTCCTGGAGATATTTCAGATAGCTGAGAAAGACGTTTTTGGAAAAAGCCTTGGAGGCTTTTTAAAGGAACGTTGGAAAACAGAAATACCGGATCAGTTGTTAAATAAATGTTTAAGAACACGGGTAACGCAAAGCGCACTGATTAACATTGGCGAAAAGGAACCAAGAACGTTTGAGTTGACAGCTAAGCCTTTTGCGGAGGAAACAAATACTACGCCTTTAATCGTAGTCATGATTAATGAACAGAAAGAAAGTAGAAAATAAAGCGGTAATATCATCCAAGGACGAAAAATCGAACGCTGCCTATAAACAGTCGGATTCTGTTCTAAACGGGAAAAGTATGGAAATGCTGTTCCAGGAATTACAGATGCACCAGGTGGAACTGGAGATGCAGAATGATGAATTAAGAATTGCTAATGAACAACTGGAACTGCAGCAACTCAAATTCGCAGGTATTTATGATCTGGCGCCAATTGGTTATTTCATCTTGGATAAATATGGCATCATCAATGAGGTAAATAACGAAGGGGTAAACTTACTCGAAACAGGTAAAGGAGATATTATTAAAAATAGATTGCAGTTTTTTGTGGCGGCGGAATATTCAGATACCTATCACCGGTTTTACCGGGAAATGCTGAATTCTGGTCAAAGGCAAAATTGCCATGTGAAGATGACATCCAAAAAGGGGACTGAGTTTTATGTACAGATGGAAGGTATTGCCATTACGCCAATACCCACGCTTCCTTTACAATGTGATATCGCGGTTATTGATATTACGAAAAGGGTAAATGCCGAAAAAAGCCTTGCCAAAACCAAGGAACGGCTGGAGCTCGCCCTGGAAGCTTCATCTGCTGGCACCTGGGAGTTGGAACTGGATACCATGAAGTTTTACCTGGATGAGTTCAATTACCAAACTTGTGCCATACCCGGCGATAAGTTTGACGGTAAATATCAAACATTTATACAACTCATTCATCCAGACGACAGGGATATGGTCGATCAACATTTTCGCACCTCATTGAATAATCAAAAAGCCATTGACTTGGTATGTCGTTTCATTAACAGCAGCGGACATATGCGATATGCCAGTATACGCGGGCATGTGATCACCGAAGAGGGACAGCCCCACCGCTTCGTGGGTATCATGATGGATATTAGCGAAAAAAGACAGATAGAAGAAGAATCGGCCAGGTTAAAACATGATTCGCAAAAAAATATTATTTTGGCTACGCTTCGCGCAGAAGAAAATGAACGCAGACGGATCAGTGATGCCTTGCATGACAGCGTTAGCCAGTTATTATACAGCATCAGAATTAAGTTAGGAACGCTTGAGGATTGCAATGATTCAAGAGAGGTGGTTCGTAATGTAAATGAATTACTGGATATGGCCATCCTGGAAACGCGTAATATCTCCTTTGAATTAGCGCCATCAATTTTAGCTGATTTTGGCTTGCCAGCTACGATAGAAGAACTGGCCAAACGCTTATCGACCCCAAACATGCTGATCAAAACAAGAATTGTTGGTTTTCATGAAAGGCTGGATCTTCAACTGGAGATCGGCATTTTCAGGATAATACAAGAGTTGGTCAATAATTGTATGAAGCATTCAACTGCCGACCTGATCAATATTGAAATAAAGAAAAACAGAATAATAGAGATATGCGTAAAAGATAACGGCAAAGGATTTAAGGTAGAAGAGCAGGAAGAGATACCCTCAGGATCAGGTTTGAGCAGTATAAAAAATAGAATGGGCTTATATCATGGTCACTTACATATTGAATCAATACCTGGAACAGGTACCATCGTAAGGATCACACTCGATAACGACTCCAATCAAAAACGCACCTTAACTAACAGATCATGATCCATATCATATTAGCAGAGGATCACCATATTGTGCGGGGAGGTATAAAATCCCTGCTGGAAAAGGAGAAAGACTTTGTCATAACCGGTGAAGCAACCAATGGAGCTGATGTCCTTGATCTCCTTAACAAAGGCACGAATGCGGATATTATCCTGGCAGATATGAACATGCCGGTGATGGGTGGGTTGGAACTGACTGAGCGAATTAAAAATGATTTTCCTCAAAGTAAGGTCATCATCCTAAGTGCTCTTGATCATGAAAAATATGTCATCAAAGCGTTTCAATCCGGAGCAAGCGGCTATCTCCTAAAAAGCGTCAGTCCGGATGAGTTGATCTTTGCTATTAAACATACCCATCAACACACCGCTTATATTTGTTCAGAACTCTCTATCCGCTTTTTGAATAGATTGCTGACTATTCCCGATCCGGTTAGTCATGAAAATATCCAGGATATCGAATTCTCCACCCGGGAGATTGAAATTTTAGGCTTGATCGCGGAGGGTTTTACTAACCAGGAGATCGCAGATAAACTATTCACCAGCAAACGAACTATCGAGAACCATCGGCAAACCCTCATTGATAAGACAAATTCGCGTAACACGGTTGCTTTAATTCGTTTCGCTATGCTTAATGGAATCATTTAAATTAGAAGTTTCTCAATCTTCCTACAACTTAAATGTTTAATTATTAATCAATTAGAGTATTTACCACCGTTAATGTGAGTATTTGTACGATAAGGGTAAAAATCAGCCGGCATATTTTTGTTATCAAAGATATGAGTTATGCGAAGTTTGCTTACCCCCAAATTGTTACAGTTTCTGATTAACCAAGGTTACCGCTATTGCCTTTCCAAAACAACCTGCATATTTGGCCCGGACGCTAATGTTTGTATTATCCTGACCCCGGTTAAATATATACCGGTGCTGAGAAGACTGCCCGAGAAGTACGACACCTACTTTAAAATCACCGAAGAGCCTGTTCAAATGGCTGATGGTATTGATGAAACCCTTATTATAGTCGATTTGAGCACTGTGAAAGTGGAACATAGTTCTGAAGTTTAGTTAAAGAAACCTATCATGAAAAGAGTACTGATATTGGATAATGACCCCGGAGTACTCGACGTAATGCAGGAAGCTTTAAGTTATGAGGGTTTCGATGTAGTAGGAGTTGAGGAGGCCAATAACCTGGATGCTTTGATCGCGGATTATCAGCCGCATCTGTTAATGATGGATTTCGCTTTGAACGGTACAGATGGGGGCAAACTATGCCAGCAATTAAAAACAAATGCCAAAACCAGCCGGCTTCCTATCATTATTATTTCCGCTTACTCCAATAAAGGTTTCGTTCCCGGTAGTTATGGCTGCAATGATTTTATTACCAAGCCTTTTGATTTGTATGATCTGATCGCGAGAATTAAAGTATTAGTTGGACAGGTTATTGAAAAACCTATGGGGTTTGGGGAAAGACCCGATGCTATGTAGATCTGATTGGCTATGTATTTATTTTTAATAATGATCAAAAAAGTGAAGCCGACCGATGATGAGATAGTGAGGCTGATTCGCTCGCAAAGCAAGGACGGAGTTGAAGAGCTCTTTGATGCCTATGCTACCTTTCTGTTACTGGTGATCATTCGTATCGTCCCACAGAAAGATAAGGCAGAAATAGTTCTTGAACGAACTTTTCAAAAGATATGGAATTCCATTGATCAGTATCCCTTACATCATCAGAGTTTTTTAGCCTGGATGAGGGTTCTTGCAAGGGATTTGGCAAATGAGGCCGCCCTAAATAAAAATAGTATTACTACCGCTGAAAATGATTAAGGAAGGACACCTTCAGGTTATAAGCCATAATTTTGCAGAAGTTATTGGTTTACAGATATGTCATTTATTTTTATAGTATACCGTTTGGCATCCTATCGCCCTCTTTAATAAACAGAAAATCAATAATGAGGTATACGTTATAGTTTATATAGACGCTATTTGACGAAATAAAATAGCCGCTGGTTGTAAATGATAGCATCTTGTAACCGAAATATATTTAAGTAAATGCTGGCATCATATTAGCATCACTCTGTGTGATGGATAAGAAAATATTGATACTTGATGATAATGCAGACATATTAGATATGTTGTCCATCCTATTGATTGATAGTGGTTACCAGGTACACGCCCTATCGTCTGGCGAAAAAGTATTTGAGATCATTAAAAAATTCCACCCAGATCTGGTGCTGATGGATGTCATGCTGGCGAATATGGACGGTCGTGTGATCTGCAGGGAAATCAAAACAAACACAGAGACAGACTCGATTCCGGTTATTTTAATATCAGGAACCCATGATCTGGCCAAATCCCTAAATCAGCAAGGAGCTCCCAATGATTTTATAGCTAAGCCATTTGACATCCAGAATTTATTAGCAAAAATCGAACGGCAGTTAGTTGATTAATTTTAAACGTATAATCGGATAGTCATAGATTCATATCAAAATGAAAGAGGAAAATATAAAAGAAATAGCCAGAATACTTTTAGGTACAAGTTTAATATTTGCCGGGATAAGCCATCTTACCTTTGCAAGGAAAGATTTCAAGGCACAGGTACCCGACTGGGTACCTTTAAAAAAGGATGATACAGTTGTTTATTCAGGCATCGTTGAAATTGCCTTAGGTAGCGCATTAGTGTTTACCCCAGAAAAACACAAAAGAAAAGTAGGAAAGATAGCCGCAGCATTTTTTATTGGTGTTTTCCCGGGAAATATTTCCCAGTTTACCCATAAGAGAAGCGCGTTTGGTTTAAATTCTGATAACAAAAGATTTGTGCGGTTATTGTTTCAGCCAATGCTTGTTTATTGGGCTATAAAAAGTACTGGTGACCGTAACCCTTAAAAAGGGATAAAAAAACGTCAAATTTGTTTTTGCTGGTTTGTGATTGAAATATTGTAACTTATTGATAGTTAAATTAATGTTGCTTTCTATAGAAGTAATATCTTGTTTTTCATACCTTGAGTTGAATACCATTTTACCCCTCTAAGTTCTCCAATACTGTTTTTACTTCCTGCAGTTTCCCGGAAGATTATACAACCTTCGAAAAATTCCTCCCCATTGAGAACATCCATTATCCCCAAAACGTACGCTTAACCATCACAAAGATCAATACGAGATATTCTTAAAATTGAAAAAAGCGTTGGATGAGACAGGGAATGTTTACAATGCTTTAAAATTGCGGGCTATCTCACAAATGGCACTTAATAAGATCAGCACTATCTCCAACGGGGACAAATTTATTTGGGTTACCAGCCGGCTCTCTAAAAATTGTTAAAAATGATTAACTTACTCAAAGCTGATCACTAAAAAATAAGCGATCTGTTGCAACTGTTAAGGAGCCAAGGAAAGTCGAACACCAAAATATTTTTTAAAGTGAACTAAATGACCTTTTTGAAGTAATCAGTATTTGAGAAGAAAAATCGCCCTAAATGTCGAACACAATTTTGTTCGATGAATTAACAATTAATCTTTTGATAATCAGTAGTATATATGAATAAAAAGGAAACAACCAGAAGTGGCTGTTTCCTTAAGTGGAGCCGGAGGGGGGCAGGTCGAACACTTAATTCCTCTTTTACTGTTGATTAGTGATTTGAAAATCAAGTAATTATATAAATTTGAATATTGTTTTTTCGCCGATTAACTTCGTCTTTGAGAGACAAAATCGTACAAATTCAAAACTTTATTTAGAAAATTTCACGACGAAAATGTTCGACTGTCGAACACACATTGATTTACAGGTTGTTGCATTTTATTAGCTTGCAAGTTGTTTATTTTCAATTAGTTGTAATTTGTTGCTTAGGCTTTTTTTAACTTGTTTAGATGCAAAATAAAAAAAAACACGCCTTAGAACGGATCGCTGTATTGCATTTGCTTTATGCTGTCAACAATACTTCGTGGCAATGCTGGGTATGGTGGATATTACGGCATCGTTGATCAGGCTATTCCGTTCGATTTAGAGCATCGAGTTGCGTTTTGTAAGAAGGAAAATCGCAATTAATACTCAAGAATTTGACATGGTCAAGGCGTTTCTGAAATGTTTGTCTACGAATTGTATAGGTGTGCTGGGCCGGTGTGGTTATATCAATCTCTAAATAAGCAAAAAAGGTAGCTCAGCTACAGCACGGCTACATAGAATGCGAACGACTCAAAATTTTAATAATCATGAACAATATTAGATTAGTTATCTTAAAATAATGCAACGAACGGTTATTGATGAATCGGTTACTTTAGTAATCGTTTCATTAATGTCCTGTTGAGCCATGGCCAAAACATTAAGATGATATGACTGGAGGTATACAAGATAATTAATTTTTTATTATTGTATATTAGGGGTTTTAAGATGTCTGTATACATTGATTTAAACGATTTTGATCTGGTGGCCCTAATTAAAGAGGACGATCATGGTGCTTATCGTGAAATTTACCACCGATATACAGGGATATTATATACCCACGCCTATTCCAAATTACAGGATCGTGAAGAGGCAAAAGATGTAGTTCAGGATGTTTTTAGTTCTTTATGGTCAAAACGGGCAACTATAGAGTTCCAGGTAAATATTTCCGGTTATTTATATACATCGCTCAGAAACAAGATCCTGAATATTATCGCTCATAAAAAAATTGAGTCTGATTATGCAGATTCTTTGCAGGCTTTTCTTGATCATGGGAAAGCTGATACAGATTATTTAACCCGGACCAATCAGTTACAAGCCATTGTTGAAAATGAAGTAGCCAACATGCCTCCTAAAATGAGAGAGATATTCGAACTCAGCAGGAAAAAGCATTTTTCGCGCCGCGAAATTGCTTTAGAATTGGGGATTTCTGAAAAAACAGTAAAAAATCAAATCAATAATGCACTTAAAGTCCTTAGAGTAAAGCTTGGTATTCTTAATTATCTGTTATTTTTATTTTTTTAATAGAATTTTCTGGGCCCTAACCCTTTCTTAGCTGTCTTTGTTATAATTAAGGATATAACCTTCGTTTATGCAAAGAACTAAAGCGCAAGAACTGCTTCAAAAATATCAGGATGGTAATTGTTCGGAAGAAGAACTGGCTTTATTGGAAACCTGGTATAACCAATATACTATAGCTCCTTCCAAAAAGCTAATCGATACGGAATGGGCCGAAGATGTTCATTCTATTTTAAAATCTCTTGATAGCAGCGGGGATATACAGCGACCTAAATTTATAGGTTGGCCACGCATTGCAGCAGCTGCCTCTGTTGTAATTTGCCTGGCCATAGGTGGCTACTACTTCTTGCTCCATAAAAAAGACAGTCCCCAAACAGCACAAATTCATCAACATGATATAGCACCTGGTAGTAATAAAGCTATACTTACCCTGGCTAATGGCAAAAGGATCATATTATCCGGTAATCCAAACGGCAAGCTTGCTCAAGAGGGCAATGCCGAAATTAATAAAACAGCGGATGGACAGATTGTTTATCAGGCCACTGATGAAAGTGCTGGTGGAGCAGCAGCCTTTAACACTACAAGTACCCCTCGTGGCGGCCAGTATCATGTCCTTTTATCAGACGGAACTAATGTTTGGCTCAATGCAGCATCCTCTATAACCTATCCAACCACTTTTTCAGGAAATAACCGGACAGTTGAAATTACCGGTGAGGTTTATTTTGAAGTTGCGCATAATGCGGCTAAACCTTTCCGGGTGAAGAGTAAGGGGCAGCTCGTAGAAGTATTGGGCACACATTTTAATATTAATTCATACGCTGATGAACCCGCATTAAAAACCACCTTATTAGAAGGCAGCATAAATATTACTGTAAATAATCATGCACGATTATTAAAGCCCGGCGAACAGGCCACCGTTGTTCAAAATAATATGAATATTGCAACTGCAGATCCCGATCAGGCCGTAGGCTGGAAAAATGGCGATTTTATTTTTAATGACGAAGATCTGCAAAACGTTATGCGCCAGATAGCCCGCTGGTATGATGTGGATGTGATATATAAAAACAATACCGGGTACAAAAAATTCTTTGGCACTATCTCTCGTACAAAAAAACTATCCGAAATATTAAAAGCGCTTGAAATGAATCAGAATGTTCACTTTAAAATGGAAGGAAGGAGGATTGAAGTGATGCCTTGAACTTTACTTTCTAATAAGTTACCGTGAAAAATAATCGGAGGCGTTTCGACCCGCCCCCGATTCAAATCCGGATAACCCGTAGCTAACCCTGTTAATGATTGTCAACGATTAAACCGAAGAACAAATGTATAAACTTTACTATACAATTGGGAATGGCGCGCCCCGCCGTTCGCTGAATACCCAGCACAACTTTTTCCGAATTAATACATGGAACACTACGCTAAAAATATGGCTGATGAGGATTAATTTAACCTGTCTGATAATTTTGACCGCATTCATGCAGATCAGCTTTGCGGCAAATGCTCAAAAGATCTCTTTGTCTAAGACGAATGCTCCGCTTACCGAGGTGTTTAAGGAATTAAGAAAACAAAGCGGTTTTGATTTCCTGATCAATGAAGACCAGATACAACAGGCAAAAACTGTAAGTATTCATGTTAAGGCTGCGGCTTTAACCGATGTTTTAAATGCCTGTTTTAAAGATCAGCCATTTACCTACTCTATCAATAATAAACTGATCATTGTTGTACCTAAAAAGACGGAGGGCCCGCAGAAAACATTACCAACTGTTGATATTAAAATTAGCGGGCAGGTGCTGGATGAACACGGAAATCCGATGCCTGGAGTAACGGTAAGTGTTAAAGGCACCAAAAATAAAATAGCCACAGATAAAGAGGGCATGTTTGAAATCAGAGTCGACAATGCCGATGCTATCCTGGTTTTTACCAATGTAGGAATGGAAACTGTGGAAGTAAAACTAAATAACCGTACCGAAATAAAAGTTACGCTTAAGGCAAAAAGTAATGAGCTAAAGGAGGTTATTGTTAATACCGGTTTTCAAACTGTCAGGCAGGAACAAATGACAGGAGCTACGGTTACCGTGGGCAGTACAGAATTGGAGAAAAGATATACCCCCAATATTATGGACAACCTGGAAGGCAGAATCCCGGGCCTGGTAAATTACAGGGGCGCTACCACTATCAGGGGTGTAAGTACCATACAGTCACAAACCGGGGCGCTTATTGTAGTAGATGGTCTTCCTATTGAGGGTTCGATAGCCAATATTAATCCTTACGATGTAGAAAGCATAACCGTATTGAAAGATGCCGCGGCTTCAGCTATTTACGGTATCAGGGCTGCTAATGGGGTTATAGTAATTACTACTAAAAAGGCTAAAAATAAACGCACATCTGTAGAATTTTCAAGTGATGTGACCATAACCCAAAAGCCAGATCTGGGTTTTAATATGCTTACACCCTCCCAGCAGGTTGATCTGGAAAGTAATTTTTTTAACTATCAGTATCTCACAGGTAATGCTATAGCAACAAATATTACTAAAACAACCAGTGATATTACCAATGGCAATCAGATTACTCCTGTTCAATACGCTTATTACCAGCGTGCCCAGGGCTCAATCACCCAAAGTCAACTGGATAATCAGCTGGCTGGCTTTAAAAAGAACGACTTTAGAAAGCAATACACAGATAATGCCTTATTAAAAGACGTTTTGCAGCAATACAATTTCGCTATACGCACCGATGGAAATAAATTTCAGTCGAGCCTGGTGTTAAATTTTAAAGGCGATAACACGGGCATCATCAATGCTTACAATAATCAGCTTAATATTTTTTATAAGGGTTCTTATAATTTAAGCAAATGGATGGATGTAAACTTTGGGGTTAACAGCGTATTGGGCAAAACCAAGTCAAGCAGCAGTGATTTTGCCACTGATGGCACTAATGTATCACCATACATGCAACTGCTTGACGGAAATGGTAAACGGGTATATTATACCACGGGTGATTATAATATGTATAACACCAACCCAGCCACGCAGCCACGTTACAGTATGCTGGTTAACCATCTGGATGAACTGGAGCATGACGCAAGTATTACCAAACAGCAAAATACCAGGTATTATGTTAACGCTATCGTCAGGATCATCCCGGGTTTAACCTTTAATCCCCAGTTTCAATATGAGAGCAGTACAACTAACGTTTCAGCTTACTCCGAACCGGATAGTTACATTATGCGATACCTCAAAAATGTGTACAGCTCCCCATCCGCAACAACGCCGGGAGCTTATACTTCGTTGCTTCCTGACAATGGTGGCAAATTGGCTACTATCAATAGTACCGGTGATTATTGGACCGCAAGGGGGCAACTGAATTATAAGCGCCAGTATGGAAAAAATGCAATTGATGTTATTGCTGGTACTGAATTCCGCCAAACGCTCACCAAAGGAACAAGTGGGTTATTATTAGGATATGATGACCAACTGCAATCCCAGTCAACTACTTCTGTTAATTTCCCTGCTTTATTTGCTTACAATACAACCACCTCATTTAAAAACGGGTTCAATACCCTGGGCTTGTATAACACCTATTTAAATAATCCCATAGGTGTAATTCCAGAGACTGAGCACAGGTTTAATTCAGGTTATGCCAATGCGACATACACGTATGATAATAAATATAATGTTTTTGGATCTTACCGGGTAGATTACGCTGATGTTTTTGGCCTTGATAAAAAATTCAGGGGTAAACCGCTATGGTCAACAGGCCTGGGCTGGAATATTTCGAATGAATCATTCATGGCGGCTGTGGATTGGGTTAAATTTCTAAAATTCAGGGCAACTTATGGTGTAACTGGAAATGTAAAACTCGGTGTAACCAGTTTATTGACAGCTAATTCTACCCTTACCAATGCGGCTACTAACCAACCCGCATCTGTAGTAACCAGTGCTGCCAATCCACAGCTTACCTGGGAAAAAACTGCGACAACTAATTTGGGTCTTGATTTCAGTTTGTTTAATAACCGGCTAAGCGGTTCGTTTGACTGGTACCGGAAAAAAGGGACAAATATCTTTTTTACGAAGAGGCTTGATGCTTCGGAAGGGTTTACCAGTCAGGTTATCAACAATGCTGGATTGTTGAACAATGGCCTTGAGTTGAGCCTGAGCTATAGCTGGTTAAAACCGGGTAAAAAAGATGGCCTTGGCTGGACTACTTTACTTGTAATAAGTCATAATAACAATAAAATAACTTATGTAGATGAGGTATCAGCATCGCCGGTGGCCCTGGTACAGGGGGGGTATAAGGTGGGTTACCCGGTTAACTCATTATACTCCTTTCAGTATAAGGGACTCAACAGTGTGGGGCAGCCGCAGTGGCTTAAGGCAGATGGAACGCTAACCACTGTTGGACTTACCGGTAGTGATTTAAGCGCCGTTACTTATTCAGGCGGAACAGATCCTAAAAACAATATTGCACTGACCAATAGTATCTACTATAAAGGGTTTAGTCTGAACATGCTGGCTGTATATTATGGCGGGCAGTACCTCAGGGCCGTAGTTCCTGATATTTATAGCGGAGTACCCTACACAGGATTGCCATCCTATTTATCAAATAGCTGGTCGCCGGGTAATACCAATACCATTATTCCGGGTTTTGGTCAATATGCTCCTGGAAACTATCCCGGCACATCTGCGGTTCCTGCCTATCATCTTCCATATTCTGACGCATTTGTTCGCCCGGGCGATTTTATTAAGATCAGGTACGTGGCGGCAGGTTATCAACTGCCTGGAAATTGGACAGATAAATTGGGCGTAAAAGATGTAAAACTGCGTTTTCAGCTCAATAACCCCAAAGCGTTATGGAAAAAGAATGATGTAAATATTGATCCTGAAACCGGGGGAGCGCCGACACTTACTTCATACGTATTTGGTATTAATTTCAATTTATAATAACGAACATGAAAAAGATAATATTTAACAGCGTATTATTAGGGAGTCTGTTGTTCTTTTTACCAGCCTGCACTAAGTTTACTGAAATAACCCCTAAGGGCGCCAACATACTAAGCCGGGTGTCGGACCTTGACCTAATACTAAACTTTAATTACAGCTACAATGGCAGTGTAAGGGATACCAGCTTAGCTGGCAGAACAACCGCAGGTACAGCATTTCAATCAAATGATGCGGGTGTAATAGTTAATGATGTTTATCCATATGTAACCAATGTTACCAATTTGATTGCAGTGCATTCTGTAACATTAGCCTATGCCCTTACTACCTATGATGAAACAACAGACCGTAAAACACTGGCAATCTCAGATGCAAAATATGAAAAGCTGTATTTTATTATTAACAACGTATGCAATGTGGTATTAGCCAATGCCGATAAGGCAAGTGGTGATAAAACAAAAGCCGCTCAGTTAAAAGCGGAAGCGTACATACTCCGGGCCTATTTTCATTATTTGCTGGTTAATTTTTATGCAAAGGCATACAACCCAGCTACAGCTGCAACAGATGGAGGCATTCCGTACGTAAAAGAAGATAACGTGATTAGCGTACCCAACAAAAAAAGTACGGTAGCCGAAGTATATGCCAACATCGTTTCTGACATCAACGCGGGTCTGGCGCTAAACAGTTTGCCCCCGGTTCCGGCCAACAATATGCGGGTAGGTCTGGGATTTGCTTATGCTGTAAAGGCACAGGTACTTTTAGCAATGCGCAACTATACCGGAGCTTTAACTGCCGCCAATGCGAGCCTGGCCATCAACAATACACTAATTGATGACAATCTTTTCAAACCAGTAGGGGGTATTACTTTTGCCAAGCCGGCTGTTACTTCTCCCGATAATCTTTTTTATGCGTCCTATTCGGGCCCTCCAATTCTTAACGCGCCAAGTTTAGAAGTAATGAATTATTATGAGCCCGGTAGTGTGATTAACGATTATATTAAGCCATATTATCCTTCGGTAGCCGGGGCTTTTAATATTACTGGTGTAACCGGCGCCAAGCTGTGGTATTATACACCGGCTATATATGCGGTAAATACGGCAGGCCTTACCACAAGCGATACTTATCTGATCAAAGCAGAATGCCTGGCCCGTACACAGGATGTGGCCGGAGCCATGAGCATCATCAACACCATCAGAAAAAAAAGGATTGTTAACAGTGTTGATGAAACGGCCGGTACCGAAGCCCAGGCTATGGGATACCTGATGAAATTATCGAGGATAGAATTTTTGTACACTTTCAAGAATTATTTCAACATCAAAAGATGGAATACGGAGGATGCTTATAAGCAAACCATTACCCGGACAGTTAATGGCGTTATTTACCAGCTGAAACCAGAATCGCCTTTATGGATCTTTCCATTTCCGCAAAGTGGTACCAATTACAACCCTAACCTGACTCAGAATTACTAAAGACCAGCAGTAAGCAGAATCTTAATTAAATATATCTGTAATGAAAATCAAAAAGTTAACAATACTATCGGCTTGTTTTTTTATAGCTGTAAAATGTTTAGGCCAGGTAAATTCGGAAAAACAATTTACGCTTCAGGGGATAATGACAAGCCCGCAACTTGACTCCGTTTCTATCGAATATATAGATGGCCAGGGCAAATATATCCACCAGATTGTTCCGGCATCTGATGGGAAATTCACCATCAGCGGAACGATCAGTCAACCTTCATTTTCCTTTCTTTTATTTAAGCATAAGGGCGAGGTACTGAGTAAAAGGGATGTTGAAATAAAAAGAAACCTGGTTTATATCGAACCTGGAAATATGCTGATCAATAAGGAGGCTGATGCACGGGGATACGTCTATGCCAAAGGATCAAAAACCCAGGACGAATGGAATGAGTTAAAGGGTAAAACACAAGCCTTGCAAGCTACTGTTGATTCGCTGTCAGCGTTAAACCCGGCTTCGCATGGGGCTAATAGTGCCGGTAACCGTTCAGCACTTGCGCCTTATCAGGCTAAAATAGCTGATATCTATTACAAATACTTTTTAAGTCACCCAGACTCTTATGTATCATCAGATCGTGTAATGTATTTAACCGGCGCGTTCAGTTTAGATTCCCTGAAAACGATATACCGCAATTTTAGCCCTGCTGTAAAAGAAAGTACGGGAGCCCGTAGACTGGCGGCCGTAATTAAAAGTCGTGAAGTAGGTATACCCGGAACCGAGGCTTTTCAATTCGCGGTAAAAGATAGGGAAGGTAAAGACCTGGTATTGGCCAGCTTTAGAGGTAAATACGTGTTGCTCGACTTTTGGGCTACCTGGTGTGTCCCTTGTCGTGCCAGCATGCCGCATATCATCAGTTTTTATCAGAAATATAAGGCCAAAAACTTCGATATCATTGCCATCGGAGACGATGATAAGAATGTACCCAATTGGTCGGCCGCTATTGATAAAGACGGTACTGGCATGTTCCATCAAACCCTGCGCGGTGGCAATACGGAAATGGCCAGAAAGGGTATGCCTAATCCACGTGATCTGGGCGAACAATATGGGGTGAGGTCATTGCCCACTAAAATATTAATCGACCCCAATGGAAAGATCATCGGCCGTTTTGACAACGGTTCTGACGAAGACCTGGACAAAATGTTGGCAGCCATATTTAAATTTTAATATCATGAGAATAAACAATAAAAAACGATCGCATCTTTTCGGTTTAGCCAAGTGTATCCCAACAATAATCCTGTTGCTCATTACATTAACAGGATTTGCCCAGCAATATAACACCACCATTCAAGGTAGTATATCACAAATGAGGCCTGGTATAAAAGTTCATTACGAATGGAATGACAAAGAACACATGAAGGGCTATGAAAATTGGGATTCTGTTCTTAGTACGGCTGGCGGTTTTACCATTAAACTAAATGTTTGATGAGGGTGGAGGGAATGAACTGATATTATTAATTGGCGATAAAATTGCAGCGATGAAACTGCTTTTTATATATGTGGATAAAGGCCTTATTACCATTAATTCGAAAGACTCACTCTTCACGCATGTAACATTGGGTGGGAATAAGGGAGCACAGGAGTTAAACCAGTTTCATCAGTTTCTTGCAAGCGCCCCAGAGCTGGCAAACTATGAAAGTATAAAAAATAACGCTCGCCAGGCAATGATTAAAAAAGACTCCGCAGCTATACAAGTGACAAGTGGGCAATTGAAAAGGGCAGATTCCATTCGTAAAATAATGGCTCTGCAGTGGATCGATAAACATCCAAACAGTGCTGTGTGTGCTTTTATCATGCACAGCCCGCTTGAACCCTTCGGTGGTAGATTGACCGATGAAGAAAAGAAAGCAATTTTAGACAAAATGACCCCATACGCCCGCAATAATAAAATTGCCGCTGATATGCTATTTGCCTTAAACAATAAAAAGATGCTTGAAGTTGGACAGGCGGCACCAGATTTTACACAGAGCGATACACTTGGCAAGCCGGTTTCCTTAAAGAGTTTCAGAGGGAAATATGTATTGCTTGATTTTTGGGCCAGTTGGTGCGCCCCCTGCCGGCTGGAGAACCCTAATGTGGTAAAAGCTTACAATCAGTATAAAGACAAAAACTTTACGGTTTTAAGTGTTTCGCTCGATCAGCCGGGGAAAAAAGAGTTATGGCTCAAAGCCATACACGATGATCACCTGACCTGGACTCATGTTAGCGATTTGAAATTTTGGGGTAATGCAGTAGTGAAGTTATACAATATTAACGCTGTCCCTGCAAATTTTCTGATCGGTCCTGACGGAACCATTCTGGCAAAGAATATCAAAGGTGATGACCTGGATAAAGCGCTCGCAAAAATTTTTAACTAGCTGTAAAAAGTAATTTATGAAAATGAAAAAAATAGTATTGGCCATACTTTTCGTATCGGTCAGCAAATTAGTTATTGCCCAAACGGCAACTGAAAAGCAATTGGTGATTTTTAAAGGTATAACAGATACAGCGTACAATGGCAAACAACTGGTTTTATATAATAAAACCACAGGCGATCATGATTCTGTAACCGTTGCAAACGGCGGGTTTGAACTATCTGTTCCTTATAAGGAACCTACCCGTTACATGTTTTACAGCAAATATGAATTGAAAAAAAAGGGAGGTTATTCGCCCTACGGTATCCTGATATCAAAACCAGGGACAATTCACCTGAAAGCTGATATGGAAACCCTGGCCAATTCGGTTATTACGGATGCGCCGGAGAATGAGTTACTATCAGAATTTATGAAAGGTGGCCTGCCGCTCAGACAACAGATTCAGGATAAGCTGAAAGAGAAATTTGGAGCAGATGTAATGGAACATCTTAACCAAAAAGATCCCAAATTTCCGGAAATTTATCAATACTATAATGAGTTAAATGAGGCTGGCAATAAATCGGAAGCAGAACGATTGGGCAGTTTTATAAAACAACATCCCGATGCTTTTGTATCAGTATATCTGCTAAATACGATGATTGCCGTGGTTCCGGCTGAAAAAGCGCAGTTTTATTACAATGAACTTGGGCCGTCTTATAAAACCACAAGTTACAACCAAAGCATTCTGAAAGCAATCGAAGCCAAAAAAGTTACGGCTATAGGCAAGATGGCTCCGGATTTTGAACAACCCGATACGTCCGGCAAAATGGTTAAACTATCAGATTTTAAGGGGAAATATGTTTTGCTTGATTTCTGGGCCAGCTGGTGTGGGCCCTGCCGGGAAGAGAACCCCAATGTAGTTAAAGCTTATGCTCTGTATAAAGACAAAGGGTTTACGGTACTTGGAGTTTCATTGGATCAGCCTGGAGGTAAAGCCGCCTGGCTAAATGCAATTCATCACGATCAGCTAACCTGGACACAAGTGTCTGATCTGAAGTTCTGGAATAACGAGGTAGCTAAACTTTATGGTATCCGGGCTATCCCACAAAACTTTCTCTTAGATAAGGAAGGTAAAATCATCGCTGTGAATATTAAGGGCGATGAATTAGACAAAAAGCTTCAGGAAATATTTCGGCGTTAAAGATAGAGGCGAGGTTAATGGACGAGCATTAAAGAGGATAGGCGGTGTCACTTTTTGTTTCTGATAAAACAAAGAAACTTTGGATGGATGTTATATTGGGCAGTGTAGCTAATTTATGACGGTAAAATTGATGATAGGCGTCCATATCGCTTGTTGCTATCCGCAGGATAAAATCAAAAGTCCCGGTCATCTGAAAGCATTCCATAACTTCGGGGAATTTGATAACTTCCTCCTCAAACGTAGCCAAAGTACTTAATGCATGATCATTCAACAGGACCTGGCTAAACGCAACCAGGCTCCTGTTGATCTTTTTCCTGTCCAGTATGGCGACGGAACGTTTAATATAACCCTGTTCTCTCAGACGTCTGATCCGTTCATGAACGGTAGCAATTGATTTACGAAGTGTATAGGAAATTTCCTTGTTCGTTAGTAAAACATCCTGCTGCAGGAGCTTTAAAATCTCACGGTCTAAGGGGTCTAAATCAGTGTTTATCATAGAGTTAAAAAACGATCGGGTGAAAAAACATACAATGATAAAGATTGAAATTGTATATAACCGTAAAAAGAATATATTTTTCACCAATTATCCATAAAATTTCCGGATTTATCTGAAACTATTGTAACTAATATTGCATATATGGAGCTTTATCCTGATAAATTTAAGATAGTGGAAAAGACGGAATTAATTGGCTTAAGTGAAAGCCTGGAAAAAAAGCTTGAAGATTTGTGGTACCTGGTGGGTAATACGCCCATGTTGGAGCTACAGTATACTTACCAGGGTAAACCGGGTAAAATATATGCCAAATGTGAACATTATAACCTTACCGGCAGTGTAAAGGACAGGATGGCACTGTATATACTTTTTCAGGCCTATAAGCAGGGAAAGATAAAACCCACTGATACTATTGTAGAAGCAACATCGGGAAATACCGGCATTGCTTTTTCGGCAATAGGGAAAGCGCTCGGACACGAAGTGATTATCATGATGCCCGACTGGCTGAGTAAAGAGCGGATGGATATCATTAAAAGCATGGGTGCCAAAATTCATTTAGTGAGCAAAGCCAAAGGAGGCTTTCTGGGAAGTATACAGTTAGCCGAAGGCATGAGTAATGCCTCGGATAAATATTTTCTGCCTAAACAATTTGAAAACCTGTATAATGCTGAAGCGCATGAATTGACCACCGGCCCTGAGATTTGGGAACAATTGCAAAGTATTGGTCTTATGCCGGATGCTTTTGTCGCGGGTGTAGGCACAGGTGGAACCGTAATGGGTACCGGCAAATATCTCAGGTTAAGAAATCCAGGTATTAAGATCCATCCTTTAGAGCCAGCAGAATCGCCTACATTAACTACAGGTTATAAAGTAGGCACTCACCGTATCCAGGGTATCAGTGACGAGTTTATCCCGGCCATTGTAAAACTGGAAGAGCTGGATGAGATAGTGCAGGCCAGTGATGGCGATGCCATTATCATGGCACAAAAGCTGGCCAAAGAATTAGGGCTTGCGGTAGGCATATCATCTGGTGCCAATGTAATTGGAGCCATCAAGCTCAAAGAAGCATTAGGAGAGGGCGCCACGGTAGTTACGCTGCTGTCTGACAGTAACAAGAAATACCTGAGCACAGACCTGGTAAAGGAGGAACCGGTAAAAGAAGGATATATTTCAACGGGTACCAGCTTTACGGGTTACCGGCCTATAAGCCGGCTGCATGAGCCTGTTATTAAGTAACACTAACGTTAAACAACAACAACAAACAAATTAAAAGATAATAGACAGGATGAAAAAAATTCTTACAGCAATAATTGTTTTATTGGGCGCGGTACAAATAAAGGCGCAGATATTGCAACCTGTACACTGGAGTTATGCAGCAAAAAAAACAAGCCCTACGGAAGCTGTGGTGTTTATAAAGGCTAACATAGACGAAGGCTGGCATGTGTACTCACAATATGTAAAAGATGGTGGCCCGGTAAAAACAACGATTACTTTTAGTCCGGATAAAACTTATGCCCTTATTGATAAAACTATTGAACCTAAGCCTATCACCAGAATGGAAAAAGTTTTTAGCATGGAGGTTGGATTTTTTGAAAAATCGGTGATCTTTCAGCAAAAGATAAAATTAAAGACAAAACAAACAACGGTAAATGGCAAGCTGGAATATATGACCTGTAACGACAAACAGTGTTTGCCCCCGGAAGATATTGATTTTAGCATCCCCGTAAAATAGTCCTGATAAACTTATAAAAATTTCAAGTACATGAAGCGATTATATATCGTGATTATAATGATCACAGGTTTGCTATTGGCCAAAAATCAACTAAAAGCGCAGGATACAGCCTCCACAAAAGGTGTTGAATTTACTTCGATACCTGCTACAACCCCCGTAGTAAAAAGTACTGGAGCAAATAAAAACAGTATTCATAAACAAGCAGAAAAAAAGACGATTAAAGCAGGCGGTGAACATCAAAAGCAGCAAACCTTATGGGCCATATTTTTGGCTGGTGTGGCGGGTGGCTTGGCTGCCTTGTTAATGCCCTGTATTTTCCCGATGCTGCCGCTTACGGTGAGTTATTTTACCAAGTCGGTTGATAAAAAGGGAAGTGCTGCGGGTAAGGCGGTGCTTTATGGTTTAAGCATTATCGTTATTTATGTTGTACTTGGCCTGCTTGTTACGGTAATATTTGGTGCGGATGCGTTGAATAGTTTGGCCACCAACGGCGTATTTAATTTCCTTTTCTTTTTACTCATTGTGATTTTTGCAGCATCTTTTCTGGGTGCGTTTGAAATTACACTGCCCAATTCGTGGGTAAATAAAATGGATCAAAATTCAGATAAAGACGGTTTTGCCGGGTTGTTCTTTATGGCAGCCACTTTAGCATTGGTTTCTTTTAGTTGTACCGGACCCATCATTGGCACATTGCTGGTACAGGCGGCTACAACAGGTGCACTGTTGGGGCCTGCTATAGGTATGTTTGGGTTTGCATTGGCCCTGGCTACACCTTTTGTATTGTTTGCTATGTTTCCATCCTGGTTAAAGTCTCTACCCAAATCGGGTGGATGGCTTAATAGCGTGAAAGTAGTGCTTGGCTTTTTAGAACTGGCTTTATCATTGAAATTTCTCTCTAACGTTGATCTTGCTTATCACTGGCACTGGTTTGACAGGGAGATCTTCCTGGTGCTATGGATTGTGATATTTGCCTTGATGGGCTTTTATCTGTTGGGTAAACTTACTTTCAGTCACGACAGTCCCTTAGCTCATATTTCAGTACCAAGATTGTTTCTGGCTATTATCGTATTGTCGTTTACGATGTACATGGTACCTGGTTTATGGGGAGCGCCTTTAAAATCAATCAGCGCCTTTTTACCGCCACAGTCAACCCAGGACTTTGATCTATCAACCATAGGCTCAGCAAACACTAATCAAAGTAACAGCAATGGTATGGCAGGCACAAAACCACATAAGTATGCCGATATTTTTGATAAACCTAAAGGATTTAACCCCTATTTTGATTACGATGAAGGTATTGCTTATGCCAAAAAGGTGCATAAGCCGGTCATGATCGACTTTACCGGCCATGCCTGCGTAAACTGCCGAAAAATGGAAGCTAACGTATGGCCAGATAAACAGGTTTATCAACGAATAAATTATGATTATGTATTGATTCAGCTTTATGTAGATGATAAAACCGACCTAACTCCAGCCGAACAAATCACTACACCCGAGGGCAAGCAGATTAAAACCGTTGGTAACAAATGGAGCTATTTGCAAACATCAAAGTTTGCGGCTAACTCACAACCATTTTATGTATTGCTCAACCCTGATACAGAAGAACCACTTGTTCCGCCTCAAGGTGCCGACTATGACCCTGTCGCTTATATTAACTACTTGGACAGCGGATTAAAAGCTTATGGCCAATAAAATATTCAAGAATCTTCGTTCCGTTCTTTATATCAGTTAATAGTTAGTTTAAAAGCACCCGTGAAGCAGGTGCTTTTGCTGTTCAAAATACATGAAAATAAAAGTGGGTATTCATCAAAACACGCCAATTATCTTTTTTTAACAAAAAAAAATTTATATAGGTTAGTCTAAATTTCTCGAAAGAAAATAAATGTTTTAAACGTATTATTTTATTAGTTTATCAAGAGTCATGAGTAAATCATTTACGGCAATAATAATTGGGGTTAAATCATGTAAAAAAGCAACACTGACCCGATCGAATCCAACACCTGCTTCAAAACAACATCGATTGAACAGTGTGGCCTACTCAAGTAATCATCAGCATAACGTAAGAGTAATTTATTTTATACCTTCTGATAATGATACCATTGCTGGATGACAAACATGTTTGAGCGTAGTATTACCGAAAGGACAATGTCGCATCTGATGTCACAGAAAAGAGTATAAATCCATGTTAAGCCTGTAAATTACCAATTTACAGGCTTTTTTGTTTTGCCCAAATGCAAAACAATACAGTGTATCTGATATCTATTCCGTAACCATTTATCCTATTTACTTGCGGAACAGTTTCAGTTTTAAACCCAATTCAAATGCACCTGCGGTATAGCCACTAAGCTTTCCTGTTTCCAGATTATAGGTAAAGTTAAAAGCATAGGCTCTTTGGTCAAACACCAAACCAAGCCCCGTACTTTGGTTACTATGGTATATGGCTTGTAACGATATAAAATAATTGCTCATGGTGAAGTTAAAACCGGCATCAACAATATCTTTAGCGCCTTTAACTTTACGATAAGCGGTAAGCGGTTCTATCAATAAATCGGTATAACCACTGCTTATATATATTTTATAACTGGCTGCTGCAAAAAACTCAACCCTATCTACATCTATACGTTCGATAGAATTTTTAAAAAAAGCGGCTTTTAAATTAGGGATAGCTCCTTCTAAAAATAAATTATCGCTGGTATAAGCTATACCAAAATCACCATCTACATAGGGTTTCGCCTGGTTGTACCGGGCTATTTGTTCATCCGTTTCATCTCCAACAATCTTGTCAACATCAATACGTCCATCGTTAACACCCAATGAAAGACCAAAATTCAATTTCTGATTATGCTCACCAAGTGGTAGATGATAGGCGTAAGTACCCATAGCGCGGGTCTGTCTGAGTAAACCAGATTGATCATCAGTTACGTTCAAACCCACACCTACCCTGTCTGTTGCCTGGTAATCTGCTGTAAGAGTTTGCGATTTCGGCGAACCAGGAAACGGACTCCATTGTTGACGATAGCCTAAATTAATGTTGAGTCCCTGATCCAAACCAGCCATAGCAGGATTAATCAGATACCTGTTCTGGAAATACATGGATTGAAAAGGGTTTAACTGCGCCTTGCTACACAATGTAAAACATGTAAGCAGCGCCATTAACAACAAAGGCTTTTTAAAACTTATATTTTTATGTTGTTTAAGGTTTTTCATTTTATTTATAATTTCTTTTGATCTGCGGTTTTTCTGTTTCTCTGGTTCTGGGCTGTTTTTACCTATCATGAATAATGGTGATGAACCCTTTGAATTTACGTTGCTGCGGACCGAGGTCAATAACATAATAATAAGTTCCTTCTGTTAGCGGAGCGCCGCCAAAGCTTCCGTTCCAATCATTAGTATAGCCATGTTTGTTGTAAACTGTGCGTCCTCCTTTGTCAAAAACTGTGACCGTATTATTGGGGTAGAGTTGGATATCGGCTATAACCCAGGTATCATTCTTACCGTCGCCATTAGGCGTAAGTATATTACTGGCCACGATATTTTTCTGATCCTCGCCCCTGTAAATAACCAGCGTATAGGTATTGGTGGTAACATGATCCTGGGCGGTAACTACTATGCTAATGGTGTTGTTACCGATATTGAGCGGGATATTGAATGATTGCCTGTCATTTGATGCCGAAGATCCGTTGATACTTGCTGTAGCCGTTGGATCAAAAGTGAGTGTAAGGCGCAACCCTGCTATTTCATTATCAACTTCAGAGCGGTAATTGAAGTTATCTGAATTAAATGAAGGTGTTAACGTGCCCGATGTTGACACCAGGTTAATCAGTTTGGCGTTGCTGAGCGCGATAACTGTTAATTTGCCTGGTACATAATTAAAGGAGTAGTTTGCTGATGCCGCGCCACTTACGGTAATAGGGTATGAACCCGGCAACGAAGTGGGATTTGCTACAGAAGCCAGCACTGGCAACTTGGTTAAAGCGGTCTGACCATCGTCGTTCACAAAACCGTTGTAAACCGCGGTGAACACCGGATTAGCTACACCATATAAACGACTCTTATCCTCGGCTATAATGGTTAAGGTTGCCTTACTAACGGTTAATGTACCCGGTACGTAAACAATTTTATAGTTGGCAATAGCAGCTCCGCTTACAGTAACAGGGTAGCTTCCCGCCCCCGATGTTTGTGTTGCTGCTGTCGTAATAATTGGCTTGGAGGTTAAAGTATTGCTGTTATCACCATTCACAAAGCCGCTGTAGGTTACGCTGAGGGCCGGATTTGCCGAGCCATAAATTTTACTGACATTATTAGCTGTAATGGTTAATGTAAGCTGGTTTACAACAATGTTTCCCGGCAAGTAGGTAATATGATAATTTGTCGGAGTAAATGTGCCTCCGGTGGCCGTACTGGCTACTACCGAGCTGTTGTAAGTTCCAACGCCAGCCCCGGCTGATGCACCTGTGCCATAAGTAATAGATACACTGCCGATGGTTTCAGTACCGATCAAACCAGTTGATGTAAACGCAGTTGAAGCCGTCTGATTGGTTAAGGTTTGTCCGTAGCTTTTGGTTGCGTTATTAGCCGTAATGATAAGGGCAGCAGATGTTACTGTTAATGTACCTGCTTTATAAACTATAGAGTAATTGGCAGATACGGCACCGTTGGCTGTTATTGGATAATTACCTACCGGCGAATTAGCCACTGCCACAGTACTTACCGTTGGCTGGGTGGTTAAGCTTGAAGTGTTATCGCTGCCTGCGAAACCGCTATAACTTACATTAAAGGCCGGATTTGCGGAACCATATATCTTAGTGGCATTATTAGCTGTAATGGTTAACGCCTTTTGGGTTATGGTCAGATTTGCACCGGCATAAGTCAGCGTATAATTAGTATTAAGCGCCAGGGTACCCTGCTGAATAACATAAACACCTACGTTTTCACCGGTAACTCGGGTAAGGGCTCCTGTAAATTTATCTGTACCTATTAATGCCCCATGAGTGATCTTGTAAGTCAATTCCGGATCAGCGTCACCGTAAGTCTTGGTTTGCGCATCAGCCGTTATCGTGAGGGCTGCTTTATTAATAGTCAGATTAGCCCCTACATAAGTCAGGGTATAATTAGTATTAAGCACCAGGCTTCCTTGCTGAATGAGATAACTACCTGCATTTTCGCCGGCAATACGGCTAAGTGCACCGGTAAATTTATCAGTACCTATCAAAGCGCCATTTGTGATCTTGTAAGTCAATGCCGGATCTGCTGTGCCATAAATTTTGGTTTGATCATCTGCAGTTACCGTGATCGCTGCCTTACCGATGGTCAGATTGGCGCCAACATAAGTCAGGGTATAATTGTTGCTGAGCACCAGTGTTCCTTGCTGAATAGGATAAGTACCCACATTTTCGCCGGTAGTACGGGTCAATACGCCGGTAAATTTATCGGTACCTACCAAAGCTCCATTTGTAATCTTGTAGCTTAATGCCGGATCGGTATTACCATACACTTTGGTTTGTGCATCTGCTGTTACGGTGATAGTCTCTTTACCAATAGTGAGATTGGCACCAACATAAGTCAGCGTATAATTGTTGCTGAGTGCCAGAGTGCCCTGCTGAATAGCATAAGCGCCTACGTTTTCGCCGGTAACACGGGTAAGGGCACCTGTCAAATTATCCTTACCAACCAAAGCGCCATTTGTGATCTTATAAGTCAGTGCCGGATCATCATCACCATAGGCTTTGGTTTGCGCGTCAGCAGTTACCGTGATGGCTGCTTTACCTATTGTCAGGTTTGCACCAACATAAGTAAGGGTATAATTGCTGCTAAGTGCCAGGGTACCTTGTTGAATAGCGTAAGTTCCGGCGTTTTCACCCGGAGCACGTATAAGCGCACCAGTAAATGTATCAGCAAATTTTAACGTTCCGCTGGTGATCTTGTAGGTCAGTGCCGGATCAGTGTCGCCATAGGCCTTGGTTTTCGCATCAGCGGTTATCGTGATAGCTGCTTTACCAATGGTTAGGTTAGCACCAACATAAGTCAAAGTATAATTGCTGCCGAGCGTCAGGCTACCCTGCTGAATGGCGTAAGTTCCTGCATTTTCGCCGGTAACACGGGTAAGCGAGCCGGTAAATTTATCACCAGGTGCCAATACTCCGCCGGAGATCTTATAGGTTAATACCGGATCAACATCGCCATAAGTCTTGGTTTGCACATCAGCAGTTACGGTAATGGCCGTTTTGCCAATAGTGAGGTTAGCACCTACATAAGTCAGGTTATAATTGCTGCTGAGTGCCAGCGTACCTTGTTGAATAGCGTAAGTACCTGCATTTTCGCCTGGGGCACGCGTAAGCGCGCCGATAAACGTATCCGCAAATTTTAACGTTCCGCTGGTAACCTTGAACGTAAGCGCCGGATCAGCGGCACCAAAAGCTTTGCTTTGCGCATCAGCAGTTACAGTGATATCTGCCTTACCGATGGTAAGGTTTGCTCCGGCATAGGTCAATGCATAATTGCTGCTGATTGCCAAAGTGCCCTGCTGAATAGCATAAGTACCTGCATTTTCTCCCGGAGCACGGCTAAGCGCTCCGGTAAATGTATCCGCAAATTTTAACGTTCCACTAGTGATCTTGAAGGTTAACGCCGGATCGACCGAACCGTAAGGTTTGGTTTGTGCATCGGCAGTAACCGTGATGGCGGCTTTGTTAATGATGAAGTTAGCGCCCGCATAAGTCAACGTATAATTGTTATTGAGCGCCAGGGTGCCCCGCAAAATAGCATAGGTTCCGGCATTTTCGCCTGGGGTACGGGTAAGCGTGCCGGTAAATGCATCTGTCCCAACCAATGCTCCGGTAGTAACTGCATAGGTTAAAGTAGGATCAACATTGCCATAAATTTTATTCCCCACATTGGCGGTTACCGTGATAGGGGCTTTGCCTACGGTAATATTCCCGGCAGCATAGCTGATGTTATAATTTGCCGCGTTAAATGTACCGCCTGTAGCAGCGCTGGTTACAATGGCCCCGGTGTAAGTATTTACCGCATCGCCCGCTGCCGCACCCGTTCCATAATTGATGGTGACACTGCCGATAGTTTCGGCACCTACCAACCCGGTTGACGTAAACGCGGTTGAACCTGCGCCTCCGGTTAGGTTTTGTCCATATATTTTATTCTTGTTATCGGCTGTGATCTTCAAAGCAGCAGGTGTTACACTAAGTGTTCCAGGCTGATAAACAATGGTGTAATCTGACGATACCGCGCCACTTGGGGTTATTGCATAAGTGCCTACCGGCGAATTGATAATCGCCGGAGTGCTGACAGTAGGCAGTGTAGTTAAGCTGGAAGGACCATCGGTACCTACGAAACCACTATAGGTTACCGTCAGGGTAGGAACGGGTGCGCCATATGTTTTGATGGTGCTGTTGGCTGTTATGGTTAAAATAGCTTGCCCAACGGTGAGTGTACCGGCGGTATAGGTAATATTATAATTAGCCGCGTTGAAAGTACCACCCGTAGCGCTGCTTGGCACTATGGAACCCGGATATGATCCCGCAACAGCATTGGCCGCTGCACCCGCGCCATAAGTAATGGTCACACTGCCTATGGTTTCGGCACCCACCAAACCGGTAGATGTAAAATCAACAGAGCCCGGTCCGCCGGTAATTGGTGTTCCAAATGCTTTGCCTTTATTATTGGCGGTAATGGTCAGTGCAGCCCTTGTTACGCTTAAAGTGCCGTTTGTATAAGCGATGGCATAATTTGCAGATACCGCGCCACTGGCCGTAACAGGATAAGTATCAACCGGTGAATTATTTACAGCTGTTGTATTCACAGTAGGCGCAACGGTTAAACTGGCTGCATTATCCGTTCCTACAAAACCGGTGTAAGTTACGCTAAGTGCCGGGTTTACCGAGCCATAAGTTTTTGTGGCATCACTGGCTGTAATGGTTAATGCTGCCGGTGTTACTGTCAACGTTCCTGGCTGATAAATAAAGGTATAATTAGATGATACCGCGCCACTTGGTGTTATTGTATAAGTACCTACCGGCGAATTGGTTACTGCCGGCGTTGTTAAAGCAGCCCCCCTAATTAAACTGAATGCATTATCTGTGCCCACAAAGCCACTGTAGTTTACTCTCAATAGCGGAACAGCCGCTCCGTAGGTTTTAGTAGCATTATTGGCCGTAACGGTTAATGGAGCTGGTGTTACCGTTATTGTTCCCGGCTGATAAACAATAGTATAGTTTGACGATACCGCACCGCTCACTGTTATTGGATAAGTGTTCACCGGCGAATTGGTAACCGCCGTAGTGCTGACAGTAGGCAGTGTAGTTAAACTGGATGCGTTATCTGTGCCCACAAAACCGCTATAACTTACCGTTAGGGTTGGTACGGGTGCTCCATATATTTTGATGGTGCTGTTAGCTGTTATCGTTAAAATAGCCTGCCCAACGGTGAGTGTGCCGGCGGCATAGGTAATATTGTAATTAGCTGTGTTGAAAGTACCGCCTGTTGCCGCACTCGGAACTATAGAGCCGGCATAGGGCCCAACCGGAGCGTTGGCAGCTGCGCCTGCGCCGTAAGTAATGGTTACGCTGCCTATGGTTTCTGCATTAGCCAAACCTGTAGAAGAAAAATCAACAGAGCCAGCACCGCCGGTAATGGCCGAACCAAATGCTTTGCCTTTATTATTGGCCATAATGGTTAATGCGGCTTTGTTTACCACAATATTGCCGGCTACATAATTAATGGTATAGTTTGCCGGGTTAAATGTGCCGCCGTTTGCGGCGCTGGCTATTACTGTGCCAGTGTAGGTGTTAACCGCGGCATTGGCGGCAGCGCCTGTTCCGTAAGCAAGGGTAACATTATCAACGGTTTCTGTACCAACCAATCCGGCAGTGGTAAACTCTGTAGTTGTGCCTCCGCCGGTAAGGGTCTGGCCGTAAGTTTTGGTTATATTTTTAGCAGTGATGGTCAGTTTTTTAGGGCTAACTGTGCTGGCAACTGTTGGTAAATTTACACTACTTGCACCGGTATTGCTCAATACTACATTGCCCGAATAGCTACCCGCGTTGGTGCTGGCCGCCAATCTGATGTACACAGGTGTTGAAGGAATCGTTCCGGCTGAGCCAATGGTAACCGTAGGGGCAAATGTGGTGTTATCCATACTCACTTCAAAACCGGTTGGTGCGGTAACCAATATCCCAGCGGTAAGGTTTATTCCCGATACATTGAATGTACCTGAGGCCGATGCCGTGCCGTATGTGCTGTTGAGTGCCGATAACGTACCGCTGGTACTGATCGCCGACAGGGCAATACTCACAGTTTTACTGGCCGGGTTACTGTCCAAAGTACCATCATTTACTGAAAAGGTAATGGTTCGTACATTTGCTGTAGGGGGCACCTGTTGGTTCCTGTAAACTACAGCACGCAAGGCAGCCTGCCACTGTGCAATAGTAGCTACGCCACTCGACGACTGCAAGGAGAGCACACCGACGAGCCGATTATAAGAACCGGTAATATCACCTGTGGTTCCATTGGGTGTAAACACCAGTTGATCCTCTGCTGAGTGCAGCCCCCCGGTAATGGATATTACACCGGATGCTAAAGTGCCACCATCATCACTCACCGTAATTCCCGGATCAACAACAGCATCCGCACCAGAAAATACGGTTGCGCCTGTAGATGCAGTTACTACTGGTGCGGTGTTGACGTGGGTTAGCGTCACCGTAACCGTGTTGCCATCAACCTTGCCATCATTAACTTTATAAGTAAACTGATCATTAGTAGTACCAGTTGGGGTATAAGTAAAACTGCCGTTGGGATTTAAAGCCAGGGTGCCATTGGCCGGGCCGGATACCAATATGGCGGTCAGGGGATCACCGTCGGCATCGGTATCGTTACCTAAAACGCCGGGAGCGGCAACGGTTAAAGTTGTCCCTGTATTAAAATTATAGTTATCAGCCACCGCTACCGGTGCGGTATTGGCAAGCGTGTTAAAGAACAAATCGGCACCATAAGCTGTACCCCTGGTATTGGTAGCATAGGCCCTGAAGTAATATCTGGTACCACTTGCAAGCCCTGCGGCGTTTGCCGAAATGGCACCTGTACCGGAGCCATTAGTTAATTTAGTGCCGGTTACGATATTGGGATTGGGTGAGGTGCCGTAAACTATACCTTTTTCGGTCACTGTAGCACCACCGTCAGCAGTTACAGTACCTGTTAATGTGGCCGAGCTGGCGGTAATCGCTGCTGAGTTATCGGTAGTTACAGTTGGGGCGCTCGGTGCCGCTACAATAACTACATCATCAATACCAACGCCAAAAGAGGCAGCTTGATCACAAGTGAACCTGATTTCATCAATATTGATGAAGGCCCCTAATTGTGATTCGGGGATATTCACAAGTGCCACCGAGCCGAGGGAGGCTGTTGATGTCGACCCCTGTTCCCTGCCGCCTTTGAAGGCGTGCACGGTAATTACCTGAGCACCGCCGGCTGCTGCACCTACCGAGGTTGGTGTAACCGATACGCTCTTCAATGTAAATAAAGCACCTGATGCCGTAAGTAAACGGGCAAAGCTAAATGTCGCAGCCGTACCCACCTTTTGCAGCCGGATGAATGGGTTACCACCCAGGGCCGAGGACAGGATGCGCTGTTCGCCGGTTCCCTGGCACTGTAGCACCCAGCCATTGGCCACACTGCAATTAGCAGTGGTGAGATTAAGATTGGCAATGCCATTGTTATCAGCCAGTATAGTACCCGAAGTTGGGAAACAAGACCAGTCGAAAGTTTGGGCCGAGGCCCTCAAACTGGTTATGATACTTAAAAGGCCTATAAAAAAAACGAGTAAATGTTTTTTCATTTTAATAAGGTTGATTGGTAAGACCGGCACCTATGATTACCGGTCTGTAATAATTTTATAATAGTTTTTAGTTAGTTTCTGCTGTTGTGTGGGTTAAATGCGGCACACTGCTTGCAAAGCTTTGCCCGCTTTTAAAACCATAGGCACCGGCAAACCTGGCCGGTACATAATTATTGCCCATCTTAAAAAAGTTAATATTTAATAGACGAGCGCCTTTACACATTACGGCAAACGTGCGCTTGTTAATAATAATAGTGCCCGATGGATAAGAATGGTTATTGGCTAAGCCAATGGAGGCGTCTAGTATTTTTAATTCCTGCCCGTTAATAAGTGAAACAGCACCCATGTTCCAGGGATTACAAGCCTGGATAGTGTCTATGATTTCTGCGGCCTCCATTTTCTGCCAATTAATAAAAACATCTTTTAGCTCAGGTCGCGGATAATACACTGCCAGACTTTCATCCTGTTCAGTAAGCGGTAATCTGGTGCCGCTGTTAACACCATTCACTATGGCAAGTACGCCTTGTATCTGTAATTGGCTAAGCAGCTGATGAACAGTGTCGTAGTTGTAATGTGGCTGATTCGATATATTTTGCTGCCAGATGATCGGGCCGCTGTCTAACTGGTCTGTAAGTACATGAATAGCCAGCCCTATTTGCTGGCCGCCGTTCCGCAATTGCCAGAAAACTGGCGATGGCCCGCGAAATTGCGGCAGGGCGCCAAAATGAATGTTATAGGCGCCATGTGGTATTTGTTTTAGGTATTGCGTTTTAACAATACTGCTATAACCCGAAAAAAAAACGATATCATGTTGATGCAGCCAGGCATAAAGGTCGGCTTTATCGTGTTCAAATGTAAGTCCAATGCCGCCAGCATTGCAATAGTTCACCGTTTCGGGCACACTGTTGTCTGGTGCCGTAGAACCACCCACGTAAAGCATAAGCCCTGCTTTCGCCTTATAATTATATAAGGCCGAAAGCAGGGGCATATACAGCGTTGCCGAATTGGAAACAATACCTATTTTCATCAGTTTACTGAGCCGTATATTCTATTAGTTGCGAGACGGGAATATTCCCTCCAGCGCGATAATAAAAGTTACCGCAAGGTATGGCTGCATATTATCATGAGGCAGGTTTTGACCAATCGGGGCGATAGAATTATTAGCCATGATTGTGTTGACATTTGTCCCCGCTGTGAAGTTTATCGGATTGCCGCCAGCGTCAGGATCTGTTGAAACAGCCAATACACCATTTGTTGGCGAAGGCTGGTTCCCGGTGTTGGTACTTGCATTAAGCGCATGGTTGTGCGTTGGCATTTGTGAAATTAACAGGGTTACACTTTCCTCGCCGGCTGCTTCGCCGATAACCCTGGGCGTTAAACCGGGTCCTTGTCCCCAATGCATAGGTGAGCGTCCTTGTAGATTTGGTAAGGCAAAGGTTCTGATGCCGTCGCCCCCATAAGTAGTGCCCAAAATAGAGAAAAGAGCCTGATTTTGTGCGATAGCTAAAAGCTGACCGTTACAAAGAGCCCAGCCGCGCGGCGCAAAATTGCCGGCAAATAATGAGATAGTGCCTAAAAATGGATTGTCCATAATTTTAAAGGTGATTGGTTTGGTTATTGGGTTTAATTAATTTGTGATATCATAAAGGATTAAATTCCTTAGACGACAAGACATACCATGCCCAGGCACACTTAATATAGTATGATGCCAGTGCATACGATGATCTTAAGATAACAAGGGGGGGCTTTGAGTGATCTTCATGCTTAAAAAGGGTTAGGGTTTATATTATAATTATAAATATAATTATATTTATAATTATAATATCAGTTCTTTTTATTCATTTTCAATGAATATTCTAGGAAAACAACGCATAAAATTTTATTGGTTTAATTTACCAAGGATATGCAAATCTGAATAAGCGATGGGATTATGTTAGCGGTAACTGCCCAATAAGAGAAGCTTAAAATAAATTGTATCATATCTTAATTGGTTATTTGCAAAAAAATCAAGGAAATATTACGGAGATCTTATAAAAGTTAAGTCATAAAGGTTTTTCGGATGACTCAATATGTTAGTTTGCTGCGCAGATAAACATGTCATTACCACTTGAGTTGGCATCACTTACTGGTCTTGGACCCGCAGGTATAATTGTGGAAATATTAAACGACGACGGGACTATGGCTCGTCTGCCTGATCTGATTAAGATCGCTGCGTGATTCAGCTGAAAATAGTTTCTATGAAAGACCTGATAGCCTACCGCCAACGCAAGGAAAAAATCATTGGCAAAGAAACAACTATCCGTATTCCCACTAAATACGGTTTGTTTAGCCTGATTACTTTCATCCAAACAGATACAGGTAAACATCACCTAGCATTTGTAAAAGATGATGGCAATAGTGAGGGGTGTGTTATTATTGTGGCCGAAATTATTGGTTCTGGACAAAAAGCGGCAGCCCTACTAATAAATACCGGCGAAATCGGAAGATTTGAGATGTTTTTCGGGGAACTGAAAAATACATTAGGTGATACCTTTAATACCGATCATATTCATTTCCTGATCAATAATGCAGGTATGGGTATATATGCAAACTTTGCCGAAACAATAGAAGAAAATCTTGACCAGTTAATCAATGTCCATTTTAAAGGGGTTTTCCTGTTAAGACAGAATGCGTTACCGCTGATGAATGATGGTGTGCCATTATTAATATTTCTACCGGTTTACTTCTCCCGGCTGTTCCGCCTATGCGAGTGTCAAGGGCGCTGTGGAAACTTTAGAGCATTATCAGGCTAAAGAATTAGGCAGTCACGGCATCCGGGTCAACATCGTAGCGCCAGGCGCTATAGATTCCGAAAACTTACCAATGTGATAGTGATTTAGACGACAAGAACCTTAAAGAGAAATCGAACTACCGAAAAGTGCCTTAATTCCATTTCTACACTGTTTTTCAGACCGTTAAGTCTTAACGGTTCAAGAATTTCTTTGCTAAAATCGAACTAAAAGACCATGCTTTATAAAGAATTGACTATCAGGTATTTTGTGGCATAAAAAAAGGAGGCAACACTTATATGTTGTCTCCTTAAGTGGGTAGGTGGGGGTCAGGTCGAACACTTAATTCCTCTTTTGCTGTTGATTAGTGAATTGAAAATCAATTAGTTATATTTTTATATTTAGTGGGATTTGTATACTTATCTATCTGTTTTCTTTGCTAATTAATCGTTACCATTTGTTATTGTATAAAAAACTGCACGGCAAAAATGTTCGATTGTCGAACACTTATTGATTTACAATTAGTTAAGTTTTTATCGGAATGTAAGTTGCTAATTTACAATAATATATCTTGATCTTAATTTGAACGTGACACGTTGCAAATAAAGACATCAATGGACATTCCGGCACCATTGACCATCCGGTTCTGGAAATGCAGGACGAGCAATTCTGCTACACTTTGATCCTGTTAAACGATTGAAGGTAAAGATGTCTCTCTATCTCGAACTTACACAAATTGGTGCTCCGAGTGGCCCGGAATTACCTGGTCAAGGCCTTCGGAACCTCCAGTTATAATAATAAATTCTTTGAACCACAAATAATCGGCTTTGATTTTCAAATCCTTAGCTTTCAATCTTATTCATGAAATCGGCTTTAAAATTACTACCTATTGGAATTTGGGTGCTACCAATTTCAATGGTGTTACCATAAACAGTAGTAATAGCATTCATTGCCACGATATAAGATTTATGAACCCTGATAAAAGCGTTAGCAGGCAAAATTTCTTCCAAGGCTTTCATGGTGTAGGTGATTAAATAAGGTTTCGAGTTTGTATGAATACGCACAAAATTTTGCATACCCTCTACATACAGCATGTCTGCGAAATTTATCTTCACCAGTTTGTTATCATGTTTTACAAACATAAATGTTGCTTCGGCTGCATTATTGTTGGTTCCCCTTTCAGCTCCGGCATTTAACCGTTCGGTAACTTTTTCGGCTGCCTGTAACAGACGATGCATAGAAATGGGTTTCAGCAGATAATCAACTACATCTAGCTCATAGCCGTCCATCGCATATTTATTATAGGCAGTTGTGAAAATAACAAGGGGAGGTTTTTTTAACGATTTTAAAAAATCTATGCCGGTAATAATGGGCATTTTAATATCCAGAAATATCACATCAACCGGGGAAGATTGCAATGCTTCAAATGCCTCAATAGCATTGCTGCAAACACGCAGGATCTTCCATCCACCCAATTGTGAAACGAAGGCCTCCATCATTTTGCGGGCCTGGGGTTCATCATCAACAATAATGCAGTTAATAGTTTTCATTAATTATAGAAAGATTGGGTATTGAGTTTAAATAATTTTGCGATGGCACCGGATTAAGCCGTAAAATTAGATTTACTTCAAATACTTTTTGCTTAGCGGTAATATCCAATTGGTGCTTATTAGGGAAATAGTATTGCAGTCGTTTCTTTACGTTCTGTAAACCGATACCGCCCGGCTTTACTTCGCTGTTGGTTGCTGGCGCAATAAAATCATTTTCAACTTTTAAATGTAATCGTTCCTGTTGCAGTGTAATGGATATATTAATCCATGACTTGTCAAGTTGTGTAGCTGCACCATGTTTAAAGGCATTTTCAACAAAGGGCATTAGCAGCAAAGGCGGGATCTGCAAATCATCAAAATTACCGGTAGTTTCAAAGTGAATCTTTACCCTGTCATCACAACGTACACGTTCTAGTTCTACATAGTCTGCAAGCATACTTATTTCTTTTTCCAGGTCAATATATTCTTCATCACATTCATATAAGGCAAACCGCATAAATTCAGAAAGCCGACCTATCAATTCTATCGATCTCATTTTTTCATCCTGCACAATAAATGACTGTATATTATTCAATGTATTGAACAAAAAATGTGGGTTAACCTGTGATTTTAGAAAATCAAGCTCCAGCCGGAGATTTTGTTTTTCGAGAGTTGATTTAATACGATCATGGATATACCAGTCGTCCATAAATTTCACGTAGGCTCCCGCGATGAGGATAAGAAATGCAAAGACCAAATTATCATGAAAGAAAAAGCTGTAGGATACATTTTGGGGATAGTTTGAAATACCTAAAATCAAAAATTCCAGTTTTTGCTCTATTACCCATCTGAAGGGTACATACAAAAAGAACATACCTATAAGCCCAGCTGTTTTGATGAGTAAGGCTGTGCTTTGCTTCAACTGGGGTCTGTTACGTAAAACTACAAATGCTGTAAAATAAATGCAGGCTAGCGTTAATGCATAAAAAATTAAGGAAACTGGTCCATAAGACTCTGACCACTGGAAATTATACTTCTGATAGTACAGCAGTTTAAAAACTGGCTGACAGGTTATAATAATGAGTATAAAAATGGTGTGCAGGTAAACCCTTCTCCAATTTATTTTGGCTGCAAACTTTTTAATATTATTTTCTTCCATACCCAAATTTCTGCCAATGTAATCAACAAAAAGATTTTTGATGATGAAATTAATATTTATGCTGACAAAACTATGTTTCTGAATGATGAAAGCTGTTTATATTCAAATTTAAGGTACAGATAACCTGTTTTTAAGGCTTTGTCAGGCTATCTGTAAGGTTGGTCAAACTTATTTAATATAGCTGCCGGTAAACTGTTGTTTTGAATCGTAATCAAAAAACAAATCGCAGCAGCAATGAAAAAATTAATATTAAGCCTTGTTTTATTAAATGCAGTCAAAATCTTATCCGCACAAAGCATTAAAGGAACAATTACCGATAGTAAAACCCATCAGCCATTATCATACTCAACTGTAAGCTTATTAAAAGCGGCAGACTCAAGCCAGTTGAAAGGCGGGTTGGCTGATGATAATGGCTTGTATAAATTAGAAAACATTAAAGCAGGTAATTACCTGTTATCGGCACAAATTGTAGGATACGTTAAAAAGCTGGTTCCTGTTACGGTTATAAAGGATGAAATTAATGTAAGTATAGATTTGGCTCCCCAAACAAACCAGTTAAGTGAGGTTACTATAAAAGCCACCAAGTCACTTATTGAGCGCCATGCTAATAAAATGGTTTTCAATGTAGAGAACAGTACAGTAGCTGCCGGGAATAATGGCATGGAGTTGCTTAAAATGGCCCCGCTGGTAACATTGAGCCAGGATAATACCGTAAAGCTTAAAGGAAAGGACAATGTAATGGTGATGTTGGATGGTAAAATTATTCCGGGAGAAACCGCGGGCAGCTTGTTGCAAAGCATGTCGGCCGAGCAGATCTCTAAAATTGAGATCATTACCAATCCATCGGCAAAATATGATGCTTCGGCAACCGGTGGTATTATCAACATCATTACTAAAAAGGGAACCGGCATGGGATTGAACGGTACGGCGAACCTTTCTGCTTCAAGAAGTGATTATGGAAAATATAATGGAGGAGTTTCACTGAATTACCGCATCAACAAATTAAACATTTATGGCAATATAAATTTAAGGGACGGGAAAGGCTATAGAAATGAAGGCTTGATCCGCTACCTTCAAACAGACGGGCAGCCAATAACGCTTGAAACTCCAACCGAACTATTTACACATGGGAAAGCGGAAACAGGAAAGCTGGGAATTGATTATACGCTGAACAAAACCAGTACAATGGGTTTCTCTGTAGAAGGCCTGTTTTTACAATCCGATAATCGTGCTAACGCTACTTCTTATTTCAGAGATGAGGCAGGCACGTTGGATTCTGTACTTACTTCGGCCAGCCGCCCCGGTAGAAACAACAACTATACCTCGTATGATCTTAATTATAGAAATAAGATCAATGCGAAGGGTGAAGAAATAACTATCGATCTTAATCAGTCGCACTTTACCGGCCTTACTAAACAGGATTTGGACGCGCAGATGGTTGCGGTTTCAACAAACAAACCCGTTGAATATAGTTCGTCTGTAACCCGTACAAATTCGTTATTTAATATAACGACCTTTCAAACAGATTATACCCTGCCGCTTGATACCAATATTACCCTGGAAACAGGTGTGAAAAATTTGTACACAAGCTCAGCTAACCGTTCGTCTAATCAGGATGTAAATTCTCTTACTGGTGCGCCTGATTTTAGCAACACTTCCTATAAAGAGAATATAGCTGCCGGCTATCTTATCCTTACTCAACAGTTAAAAACATTAAAGCTGCAAGGGGGAATAAGGGCCGAGCAAACCAGTGCCAGCCTGAGCAACGCTAACCTAAATACAAACTATCTGAACTTTTTTCCAAGCGCAGTTATTGATAAGAAGTTTTCAGATAAATATGAACTAACCTTCTCTTATGCCGGTAAAATTAACCGCCCGGCTTATCAATCACTTATACCGTTTGTAGTACCCATCGACCGTTATACACAGGAAAAAGGGAATCCAAACTTGAAACCGGAATATGCGCACAGCTTTGAACTCACCAATAACATTCATGATATCTCTATTACTTTAGGGTACACCTACACACATAACGCCATCACAGATTTTATTGAGCAGGATGAGCAAACAAAGGTATGGACCTTTATGAAAGGTAATTTTACTCACTTGGAAAACTACAGTGTGGCCGTTGTTTTGCCTTATAACATTATCCGGTGGTGGAACAGTAACAATACAGTAGTAGGCTTGTACAATTCATATTATGGCGACAATGTGGGCGGTAGCATTTACAATCACGGAAAGTTTAGCTACAACCTGAATTCAATAAACACATTTTCTTTATCCAACAATATGAAGGCCGAGTTGACAGCTATTTACAGCTCAGCGAGTATTGATGGTCTATACCAGATCTCACATTACTCCATGGTTAATGCGGGCGTATCGAAAAACTTTTTTGAAAAGATGCTGAATGTTAAACTTGGCGTAAATGATATTTTTAAGGGCAGTGGCTACACGCTCAGCTCGAATGCCGGTTCAATACATATGAACGGTCATAGTTATTCAGATAGCAGACGAGTTACCTTAAGCTTATCTTATAAGTTCGGTAAAAAAATAGCACCAGCCCATCAAAGTAATCATGATGATGTGAAAGACAGGCTTAGTTTATAATTTCATTATCAATTGAATTGTTTCGGGAATTGTTTCATATGTTAATAATGCACCTTGATTTTTTCAAAACCAAGGTACATTACCAATTAATAGAGAATTGATCGTCTGAGGAATCTCCACCCAACTACCTGCAGGCATCATTGTCTATCGGTATCTTATTGGGATGTGCAGGAAGCGGACGTGATAAAATAGGTGGCCAAGTCAATGGATGAAAACTGGCTGAAGCCAGCCTGCCTTAACAGTGTAACTAACTGTCCGCGGTGGTAGGTGGAGTGATTCATGATATGGGCGAAGGTTTGGCAGTAGGGCATTCGGCCGACCCTTCCATTGGGGTAAACGAAAGTCACCAGCTCAGCCAGGTTGTCGCAATTTTCAATAAAGCGTTGCATGCCAACGGAGGCTTTTTGCCATATGGCGATGAGTTCTTGTTTGGAGCCCTGGAAATATGAGGAAAGATAAACCGGCTCCGGCGCTTTCGTCCAGAAGTCGATCCAGATCTGTTCCGCGCTGGCTATATGCACAGCGGTCTGTTGGACGCTGCTGAAGCTGCTGGCGTTGATTTGTTTCCATTGAGTTTCGCTGATGTGTTCGAGCCAGCTTATAGCTTTAGCGTTCGCCCAGCTGTTGTAAGCAGCTAAAGCCGTAAAATAGGTGTTGGTCATGTCTTTAATTCGTTAATTCGTTAATTGATACTGCTTGGGCGTAACGCCGTGGGCTTGTTTGAAAGATTGGATAAAACTGGAAAGATTCTCATAGCCAAGTTCATAATAGATGTCACTGGCTTTATAACCGCCTTGTTTGAGCAGTTCCGCCGCTTTCGCCATTCTTTTTTCGATCAGCCATTTATTGGGGGAGGTGCCGTAAATCTTAGCGAAGCGCCGTTTAAAGGTGGACAGGCTCATATTGCACAGAAAGGCTAGTTCCTCGACACTCACCGGCTGGCCGATATTGGCGTTCACGGCCTGCCGGATCTGAATTTCATCGCCGGCTTCCTGGCTGCTGTTGCGCAGCTTTTGTAATTGGCCCGGGCAGCTTTCGCCCAGATATAAAAGTAATTCATTGAGTTTAAGCAACTGCATACCGGCAGATAATGGTTTGTCCAGCATGAGATCCAGCGATCCGAGAAAGCTATGCAGAAAAGCGTCCTTTTCGAATAGCAGTACTGGTTCTTCTTCCAGTTTACTTGCTTTTGTCCGGAGCAGGTCCGGATGCGCAGTGAAAAAATCGGCAAGTATTTTATTATCAAATTTGATCAGCAGGCTCCGATAGGCACCGCCTTTGACGGCCGTCATTTCGCTCATCAGGCAATTGCCCGCGGAAAGCAGGAGGAACTGGCAGGGGTCGATAGTGATCGTGGAACCGGCGTAAAATACGGTCTTTTCCCCTTCCAGCAGGAAACTGAATAAGTTCTGCTGCAAAGTGACCCTGTTCTTGACACTGGCGACAGCGGTGTCGTAGCGAAAGATGGTGATAGGTACTTCGTCGGTTTTCATGTCCTGCTCATTTAATAAACCAAAGGTAGTTTATTTAACAGCAGGGGCTGATAGGGTAACGTTCAAAAAGTATCGCTTAACGTTCAAATTCTGTTGCTCAACAATAAAGCTATAATCTTTTGCAAGCTCGGGTACGATGAATGTTGCTTTCAGCAGATCCACTAACTTCCCTATAAATTCCATATAAAAGTCTTTCTCAACGATGTAGTTTTCAATGAGGTTGTACGCATTATCAAAATGCTTGTATATTAGTTTCTTGTGTGGAAATTCCGGAGCCATTGATTATCGCGTTCCGGAAAAAAGTTTAGAGCGTTCCGTTACACTTTGACCATGGCAACTTGCTGCTATTCTTGAAACGGCAGCCAAAAACGCTAAGATAATTAATTATGACTCTCGTCCGGTAATTGACAAAACCTCTGTGAAAATTGAAGAAACTAAAAAAGCTATTCTTGATAAATGGCATAGCATAAGTCCAGAGATCAGGCCAAGCAATCAAAAAAAGGAAAATGGAAGCGCCAAACCGTTTTATCTCACGCGGGACTTTGAATATTTGGTGGCGGCAAGTTCACACTGACGATCCTGAATTTCGCAAATCCTTATGGAAAGGTGCCGTTAGCCAGGATTGCCATTACCGGCCATATCAGTTGGGAAGGCGATCAACCTATTGCCGAAGGTGCTCAAAAAATGAATTTCACAGCAGATGAAGTCATCCCTTTGATACAGGGTTTTGCAGA
This sequence comes from Mucilaginibacter lappiensis, assembly GCF_900155965.1. Lineage (GTDB taxonomy): Bacteria > Bacteroidota > Bacteroidia > Sphingobacteriales > Sphingobacteriaceae > Mucilaginibacter > Mucilaginibacter lappiensis. The sequence goes on along the minus strand of NZ_FTMG01000001.1, from coordinate 534,286 downwards.
CATTCTCAATCAGATAGCCGTTAGCGGCTATGATAAATGGGAAGTAGGAAAGGTGCAAAGCATCTTTGGGAAATCCTTTTTACCTTTCGGTTTAGCCGAAGGGCAACATTTCAAAGAGTATGATTTGATCTACCTTTTTAAAGACATGCTTTTCTGGGGTGCCCGAAACGCCGAAGGACGTGGCTTCGACACAGAAGAAAACCGGCCTACGAATTTACAGATACCATTAACCCGGAAATAATAGCATTTTAAAATACACGCTTTTGAATGATTCTTAACCGTTCCAGTAAAAAAAATGTTAAACTACTGAAGACAGGATAGCCTTCAGCTTTTAGCTAAAGGCTATTTTCTTTGGGCCCCAAGGGAATCGGCCCCCTGATCTAAGCTGCCTTCAATTCACTCAAAAACTTCAAATCTTGAATTAATTGGTTCGAATTCCGTCCAGTCCGGGGATCATTGGATATTCCGAAGGTTTTGATCGGACAATTCCGGGCCATTTGGAACGCCAATTTGTGTAAATTAGAGATGAAGAGCATCTTTACCTACAACTGTTTAACATGATCAAAGTGTAGCATAACTATTTACCTTCTATTTCCGGTACCGGATGGTCATTGCCCTCAGAACGTCCACATTTTGGGACTATTTGCGAAATGCCTACAGTAGGGATGCTGGTTTAAAACTTGACCATTTCCTATTAAACGAAAATTTAACCAAACGGCCGATTGGCGCACAAGTTGATAAGCATGTTCGCGGATGGGAATATTCCAGTGACCATGCACCTGTATGGATAGAACTGCAAGATTAATCTATGAAGCCTGATACTCCCTCATACCTGAATTTTAAGATTGAATCCTATGCCTGGAAGCCGGATATCGATTATCGTGCGTAGCCAAATTTATCACGTTGGAAAAGGTGAACAAGGCGTTTTAATCTATGAGCCTTACGAAAGTGAAATTGGAATCCACTGGCGGTTCAAAACGCAGGTTATTGCTCAAGAAAGCAGCGAACAGATCTATGAAATGTCCCTGACCTATTAGACCGTCACGAGGTTGTTAACGCTCATATGGACGAAAACATTTGCATATAGATTTTTCGCGCGCCCGTCGGTATGCTAACTACAAGGGCGGTAAAAAGTAAATACCGGCCACAGGTTTAATTAACCAGATTTCGCTCGATTTTGTTTAGCAAATCATCAATATCAAAAGGTTTGGCCAAAAAATCATCTGCCCCGGCGGCTAAGGCAGAGCCTTCAATATCTCGGCTGGCTGAAATCAGGACAACCGGTAACTTATTGGTAGTTGGATTTTGTTTAAGCTGCTTACAAATATCTCTTCCGTCGATACCGGACATCCATATATCCAGTAGCAGTAAATCAGGAAGTTTGCTATTCATATTCAAAATTTCAGCGCCATCGGGTGTGCAGTAAACGTTATAACCTTCAAACTCCAGCATGATACACACTGCATCAAGGATGCCGGGGTCGTCATCGGCGATCATAATTGTTTTAATTCTATTCATTGGTCTAATTGAAAAAGCTATCCGTCATCCTATATAATCAGATCGGAGCGCCTTTGTTTTAGTTTTTAATGGCAAAGCAAAACAAAATGTTGAACCCTCACCATGCTTACTGGTTACCCATATTCGGCCACCCTCGCGTTTAATTATTTCTGATGAGATATATAAGCCCAGTCCAAGCCCCGGGAATGTATGCTGCATATCACCGCTCACCCGGTAAAATTGCTCGAAAACTTTATTCAGCTTATCTTCCTCGATTCCGATACCAAAATCTTCTATGCATAAGCTAACCTCGTTATTTTTTACCCCGGTATGTATAATGATCTTATCGGCGTGCGGGGAATATTTAATAGCATTGGTGATCAAATTAGTGATGACCTGGCCAATACGCTCTTTATCCCCAAAAACGACCCCGGTTGGGAAGAATTTCTCTATTAATTTATGTTTCTCTGTAGTTCTCTGCAAGTCTTCAACCAATTCCTTTACAAGGTCATTAAATTCAAAGTCGCGGTCGTTAAATTGCAGTTTGCCAGAATTAATTTTGGTAACATCAAGCAGATCGCCGATCAAGCTCGTTAGCCGGTTCAGTTGCCCGTCCATTCGGCTAATCATTCCTGCCTCCTTGGTTTCGCCTTTTTTCAGCAGCATTCTTTCAAGCACCTGGGTGTAGGCTTTGATACTGGTCACCGGCGTTTTTAATTCATGACTGGCTATACCAATAAAATCATCCTTTTGCTGTTGCAAATTCTTTTGTTCGGTAATGTCAACACAAGATCCGATATACCCGGAAAAAGTTCCATTGTTCCGGTATTGCGGTCTGCCGGTCGCAACGCACCAGTGCTTAGTGCCATCTATGTGATTGATTCGGAATTCTACTTCATACAAGTTTTTATTGGCTAAGTCTTCAAGAAACTTTTCCCCAGCTCTTTTCCTGTCTTCCGGGATAATTGAATTCAACCATCCGTTCGCAAGATTTTCTTCATAGCATAAGCCCGTCCAATCGATCCAGGTCTGGTTAACATAGGTTATGTCCCCCTGTTCATCGCTCATCCACAAGCCGGTAGGCGCGGCAGTGGTAATATTTCTTAATAATTGCTCGCTATCAGCTACCAATGCCATCAATTTCTGCTGCTCTTCCTTGGCCTGCTTTTGCGCTGTAATATCTAATAGTGTGCCTAATATGCGCATGGGTTTTGACGCTGCATCATAGTATACCTTGCCTTCTACCCTGGCCCAGTGTACAGATTTATCCGGCCAGATCACCCGTGATTCATAAAATAACTGACCGCTGACCACTGCCTCTGCGTGCGCCATATTGCGTAATTTAATATCGTCGGGATGAAAAACACTAACATAATCAGCCCGCGGAACGGGTGCATCAAATCCAAATATATTTGCAAATATTTTCGTTGTAATCATTTCACCCGTTTCCAGATTTAAATCATAGGTCCCCAAGCCAACCGCATCAACTGCTAATCTTGCCCGCTCCTCAGCTTCCTCTACTAATTGTTTAGCAGTAACCTGTTCGGTCACTTCCGTTGCTACTGCAATAACGCCGCTGATTGTTCCGTCGATCTCACGATAGGGTTCATAAACGAAATCAAAGTAAACTGTTTCCAGTTTACCATCGCGCAGAAGAGAAGCAGGATATCCTTGCCCCTTAAAAGGCGACCCCGTTAGCCTAACCTGCTCAAGTAACTGATCAAACCCTTGTCCCCTGATGTGCACAAGCACATCAAAGATCGGCTTGGCAAGCATTTCTTCTACTGTCCTGCCATAAATTTCACAAAGCGTTGGGTTAATGAGATCAACAACAAATTCAGGTCCGCGGAATATGGCGATTCCAACCGGGGCTTGCATGAATGTAGAATATAATTGCTGCCGGTGATTTTTAAGCGCTTCCACACTGGCTATCTCTTTTTCCCGGAGTTTGATCAACTCGGTCACGTTAGCCGGCGAATGAATGAGATAGCTTACATTTTCATTTTCGTCCAATACCGGCGTATTAGAAGTTGTCCAGTACCGCTCTTCGAATTCGTCGGTGCCCCTGATCGGGATATCATACCTGTAATCACTCATGGTATGGGGCATTTTGGTACGGATAGCTTCCTCGAAAGAAAAGATAGTCATCCTGATATTCTCAGCCTCCTCATCCGATGGGTTAGCCGGAAAGGCTCCGAATACTGATTTCCCAACCAATGCCTCGCGGGTACTGTTAGTAGCTATTAAATAGGCATCATTGACATCGAGGATTGTATACAAAGGAGCATCAATATCAATCAGCAGTATGGCTGCAGAAATTTTATTAAAAGTTGCTTTATACCCGGTTTCCGGAATTAATTTCGACATGACTTAGTTTATTATAACTTGATTTATAACACTAAAGACAATTTTCAGGTCGCTAAAATATTAAATTTTATGAATAATCAATATTCATAAAATTGTGATAGTAATTCCTCCCAATTTTTTAACAACCCGATAAGTTTTGCTGAAATATTTTATCTGATTATCCCAATAAGTTTTGTTGATGCACCAACCATGTAAAAAAACAAAGTCGTATCACCCTTGCCATTATCGGTGAAAGCAATGTTTACACCCAGGTCGCTAATTTTCTTTGGCGTGCCTACTGAAGATTAACGTCCTTTTGGTCGCAGGATATTTGCAGCCCTATAAATAAGAGGATAGTTAATTTTTAAGATTTCATCAAACTACTATATCAATTTATAAATAAACTCCTCAATCTCGGCATTTCTTGCATTCGCAAATCCTTTGTCGGTGCCTATTTTTTCAAATCCGCATTTTTCCATTACCCGCTGTGAAGCAAAATTGTCAAACGCCGCGCTGCCGAAGATCGGCCTCGTAGTTTCAATGATTAGGAATTCTTTAAATGCCTGTGTGGTGACTCCTTTTCCCCAATATGCTTTGTCTATCCAGTAGGTGATGTGGGCTTCGCCTTCCATATCAAACTTAGCGACGCTGCCCACAATGTTGTCGTTCACAAAGATGGTCCGCATGGTTGTGGTTGGTTTGCTTAGGGCGTTTGATATCTTATCGATATAAGCTTTTTTGTCTGCAGGATCTTTAGGGGTAAAGGCTGCCAGGTAAATTGCCTCATCATCAAGCTGAAATTGAAAGAAATGCTCAAGGTCGGCAATGTTAGTTGGTTTTATGATTAATCTATAGTCGGTAGTCATGGTTTGTTCTCTTTTAATGAACAACAAATTGAAAGCGATGGAGTAATAAGCAAGAATCTTACGGGTTTGCCGTTTTGTGATACCGGCTGCCATTTGCCCTAGGCCTTTTTGGGCAACATCAGAAAGGTTTGTCATAAGTTTCCTCACTTCTATGTTATCCGATTGTCCAAATATATGGCATGCTCATTATTTCCATACTGATTCTTCAAATTCATCGGCAATGCCAGCAACGATTTTGTGATAAACAGCATATACCTGATAGACGGAGATTGCCCATTCATGTATTATTTTTATTAATTCACTTGCATTTTTTGCATTCTGAATATCACTTATAGTTATTAATCCTCTTTGTCCGGCTGAGGGTGGACTTAAATATTCATTGCTGTTATTTTTTTTATACTTCTTTAGAACATCACTTAGAATGGGCGTCTTTTTATAATCCCAAATAAATTTTCTTTCAATTATTAAATGTAAGCGAGTTAGGTGAAGGTGATTATTCCATCGTCCATGCACCTCTGAATGTTGTAGTGCATGGCTGTCCACGCTTAAAAATCGAGTAATATACACTTCGGGCTTGCTAAGGTCTAATAAATTAAGCGCTTGACTAAAAAGCTCAAAACACTTATAGACACCAGCTTCAACTGGTGCATGACAAAATTGGCATGGCCCACTGTGCAATAATTTTATGCCATTCTTTTCAGCTTGCTCCACAAATGTTTTCATAACGATGATTTAACTTATTTTAAATAATTTCGATTCCGGTATGGTCTCATTTTTATATCGCGGGCCGGCTCAGATTATGTTATTTAACTGGACGTTCCGTAGGCCTTGACCAGGCGATTCCGTGGCATTTAGAGCAGCGCCTTGTGTTTATCACATTAAAAAATGGCAACTATTAATCAGTGATTTGATATGGTCAAAGTGTTGCAGAACTATTGGTCCGCGATTTCGGAATGTTATGATCCACGGCTCCGGAATATCCACCCAATTTACCTTTCCTCAAAATCAACTATAATTTTACTTTTATCATTCTTTTGGAAAATAAAATAGTTGGTTGTCATTTCTACGATGCGTTGGTTTTTTAGATAAACTATGAATTCTATCCTTCCAAATAAATTTGTCGATAATGATTTCCTGGTCAGTGATGTCCTTTAAAGAATGGGTAAAGATTTCCTCATGCATTATGATGGGTTTTGTTCAAGAAAGGACAAATTAACGAAATAAGAGGCTTCTGCCTGTTTTGAAGTCGGTCAAATTTTATCTGCACTCCTTAGCCTGAAGGATTATAAACAAAGTACTCCCAACTCCGCCATCATTTAATCAATTTATTTTACTTAAAGGATTTGAAACCCCATTATGGACATTTTTTTGTTTTTCATGCAGCGTTATTTAAATAGGTTGTTGTGATAACAACGCGCTGTTTTTTGTTTCGCAGAACATAGATAAAATGCCATAAAGTACAAAAAAAAGCTATTTTTATTAATGTGTTATGATAATAAGAAAAAGTAATTTCGATGATAATCTTCATCGGTAAATAGCAAAACCAATTATAGTTCTCTTACAAACGGTATTATTCCGTAGCCACTAAATATGGCAGTAATATTATAATCTGTGAGAAGGCATCTTATGGTTTAGCTCACCAAACTATCTATTATCTTCCGGCGAACAAGGTGATCATTGTGATGAATGTGAAGACTTTAGATTATTTATTCATCCGGACTTTCTTGGATATCCTAATCCTACACCGCCAATCAATTTCTGAAGGAAATCAGATTTATGTATACCAGGCTACACATTATGGAAAATAAAGACAACCCTAAAATTATCAGAAACAAGGAGCTCACGAAACGAAAATTAATTGACGCGGTTGGCGAAATTTTTCGCAAAGAAGGTCATACAGGCTTAGGGGTCAATAAAGTAGCCAAACAGGCTGGGGTAGCTAAAAAGCTAATCTATGATTATTTTGAACGGGATTTTGACAACCTGGTAGAAGCGTATATTTTAGAAACAGATTACTGGCTGACTTTTGCTGGTAGTGTCCAGGAGCTAATTGATAGGAGATCTTTTTCAGATAACCAGAAGCTGATTACTGATATACTACAAAATTAATTCCGATACTTTTTCCTGGATAAACAAATGCAAAAGCTGATCATGTGGGAAGTTTCCACCAACAGTCCATTAATGCGGAGTATCCATAACGTAAGGGAAACTATGGGCCAGAAACTGTTTGAATTAACCGATCAGCATTTTGTCAATACTGGCGTCAACTTCCGGGCAGTGGCGGCACTCTTGGTCGGCGGTATATATTATACAATTTTACATACCCGGTTTAACGGTGGGATATTTTCAGATATTGATCTTGCAACGGAAGAAGGTAGGGATGAAATGCTAAAAGCGATTGAAATGATCGTTGACTGGGCATATCAGGCGGGAAGTAAAAAGAATTAAATTTGGCTTGTTCGAAGAAAAAGTAGTCAATGCTTATTGGAAGTAAATTACACCTATAAAAAGAATAGTTTATTTTTTTCATCCCCGTTGATATCCACTCGCGGTTGCGATAGATGTTTAAATAAATGAGTTCTTTTTTAAGCTTTTGCTCTTTTTCACCCCAAAGTTCAGCACTTTCACCTCATTTATTTTACAGGCCAAAAAAATCATCTTCCATTTGAATAAACAAATAAAAAATGGAAGAGTCATGTAGAAAACCAACAACTTGTGGCTTCATCAAAAGGTTCCTGCCGCACGCGGTCACAGTTTGGTCAATTATAAATATTTATAGTTGGCTCGAGTATATCTATAAAGTAAAGTTTGACTTGGCGTATATTGTTAATCTGGATGGCTCATTTGTAAGCTTTGCCGCTAGCGTTATCAATCACAATATAAACCAACAACTTATTCTTTTGGTACTGTTGATAGCAGCCTCGCTGTAATCAACTTTCCGTTTGTTTTAAAAGGAAGGGTTTAGCCAATAATTGTATTTAACTTTCGAGACACCTCTTTTAAGTAGGTGCTTCCGATTGAAATGGTATCTCCTCCCATGGTTATTTCTGCCGCTGTGTAAGCAGTTATATGGCTTAAAGAAACAATAAACGAGCGATGTACACGCATAAACTGCGTAGCAGGCAACTTCTCTTCAAAATATGTCATTGTTTTATAAGTCACTATTTGGCTGTTGGTCGTATGTACTTTAACGTAGTCCTTCAAACCTTCAATATAGATGATATCTATTAGCGGGATCCTTACCATTTTCTTGTCCGATTTCACATAGATAAAAGCATCATTAAACGAGGGGTTTTCTGCTTTGAAATTCTGCTGGCGCTTATAGTCCGGATTACTCCTCGTCTCAAACTTATCGATAGCTTTGAGTAAACGTTCAAAAGTTATTGGTTTAAGAAGGTAATCGATCACGTCAAGTTCATAACCCTCAATCGCATATTCAGAATAAGCGGTAGTGATGATCACAGCCGGTGGGTTTTTAATGGTCCGCAACAAGTCTATTCCTGTTAGATTAGGCATTTGGATATCAAGAAAAAGCAGGTCGACATCGAAGCCTTTGATTGCATCATATGCCTGCAGGCCTGTTGCACAGGTAGCCAGGATATTAATATTCCCTAACATACCTAAATGATTTAAAATCACATTCCTGGCAAGTACTTCATCATCGGCAACAATACAGTTGATCTTTCTCATAAACTTATTTTTAACTCCACTGCAAAAGTTTCATTGGTTTGTTCAATATTTAACAAGTAGGCATTAGGATAAATCAGGTCAAGCCTGCGTTTAACATTATAGAGACCCAAACCACCACCTTTATTGGGGATTGAAGGTGTATAACTGTTTTCCACCTTCAGGAATAGTTGATTACGGATGACCTGCAGATCAATGGTGATCCAACCCGAGCTGTTACCGATGCCGTGTTTAAATGCGTTTTCGATAAAAGGCAATAATAATAATGGTGACACCATTTTTCCATCCATGTCGCCGGAGTGCTGGAAAGACAGATCCAGTCTGTCGGTGAACCGCATGTGTTCAATAGCAATATAATTTTCTAGGTGGATTATCTCATCCTTTAATAATACTTTGATTGCGGTGGCATCATAAAGCATATAGCGCATCAAGTCTGATAGGCGAACGACTACGTCCGATGCTTTTTTCGAAACAGGCAGGGTCAATGAATAAAGGCTATTGAGGGTATTGAAAAAGAAGTGTGGATTGATCTGCGCCTTTAACAAGTTCATTTCGGCAGTGAACCTTTCCTTTTCGACTTCCCTTAGCCTTTTTTCTCGCTGACTTGAATCCCTCATCAATTGCAATACGAGCGTTACGGTCAATACGGGGAGATTTGTAAATGAATCTTTAACAATGCGAATCCATATCCAAAATTCTTTAGGCTCCATGCTTGTAGGATCAAGATAGCGCTCACGGGGAAGCCACAGCCACCACGAAAAAAAACGTCCTGCCAGTCCACCAAAAAGCAAAAGGGCAAAAAGCCAAAATGTATATTGAATATACCTTTGGCTTTTATAGTAGACAGGCATTAGTAGATATAAGTTTACGTAAACAACAATAACTGCTACTGGTAAGTCAGTAAGTGTTGAAATCGGCAATACAAAACGCCAGGAATCCCTGTGCCTTCCGCCTTCATCAATAGCTATATAGAAAATATAGGCGATCCAAAAGAGCAGGTGCCGCCCAATCGTCTTGTAGTGGTCATTTTTATGCATTATACAAATTTGCTCATAAAACTTCATGTGGCTATTTTCTTTCGACGTTTGGTGATTTCAGAGCCGTTAATAGATAAATATACACTGCTTTCTCAGTTCTTCCACATCGAAAACGCTATTCACGGCTGATCTTACCCGTACGTCTAAATAAAAAAAAAGTATCAGGAATGCCTCATTTCTTTGGGGTATGAATACTTTTTTTACCCAAATCCGCGTGCAAATTGAAGTTCTTATATTACAGAAGAGCACTCATCTAGCATTTGTTCTAACGCTTTTGTTCTCCTTTGTTTTCAACTGTACTTTTGCGCAGTCAGTTAATAAAGGACATATCACAGGAAAAATTATCGACTCGGTCACTAACACGGCTGTTGATTTCGCTACAATCAGCTTATTCAAAATTGGTATCGTTACCCCGTTTATCAGAACTAGTGCTGATGAAAAAGGGACGTTTACTTTAACAGGCCTACCTGAAGGTACGTATCGCCTGACCGCTGGTTTTTTTGGTTACCGGATTAAAACAGTTGAAAATATTCTTATAGGAGCAAAAACCGCTAACGTTTCTTTGGGAGCGATCATGATTACACCTGTTCAACATCAGTTAAAAGAAGTAACCATCCAGTCAAAAGTTCCCATATTAGAAAGCAAGATTGATAAACTGGTTTACAATGTCACTTCTGATCTTACCTCACAAGGCGGTACGGCCACAGATGTGCTGACAAAAGTCCCGATGGTATCGGTAGACATAGACGGTATTGTAGAATTGCAGGGGAATGCCAATGTAAGGTTTCTGATTAATGGCAAACCGGCGAGCATATATGGCTCAAGCATAACCGATGCTTTACAAACTATTCCAGCCAGCCAGATCCAGAGGATTGAGGTGATTACCAGCCCCGGCGCAAAATATGACGCAGCGGGGACTGCTGGCATTATTAACATCATTTTGAAGGACAATAAGACTAAGGGAGTAAACGGTAGCGTCAATATTTCGGCCGCTACACGATTGGAAAACGGTTCTGTTAACTTAAATGTGAAGAATAATAATTGGGGTATAAGTACCTTCTTCAGCGGCAATGACCAACTAAACTCAAATATTGTCAACACTGCTGACAGGCTATCATTCAATGCCGCAAAAGATACCATGAACAGATACCTTCAGAAACGGTTCACGCCATTTTCAAGAAATGGTTACCAATCCGGTTTTTGCTTCATCTGGAACATCACCCCGAAAGATGAACTGACCGCGACAGTCGGCATCAATCACATTATTACCCATATGACGGGAAGGACGGCTCAGGACCAGCAAACCTATCTATCATCAGGTATTGTCTTATCAGATATCGGCAGCGAGCGCATATCCGCTACAGATTTCGGCGAAAATGCTGACAACTGGAGTTTGAACTACAAAAAAACTTTTCGGAAATCAGGGCGTGACTTAAACATATTGTATAGTTCCAGCTATTCGAAAAATACAAACTATGATTCTCAGATCACCAACTACCTGAATGGTGGCTACCCAAGCAGCGGAATCCAAAGCAATAACCCTGGAAATGATCGTGAAACAGATATTTCAGTTGATTACACCGAGCCAGTTGCAAAGGGCTTTCAAATAGAAGCAGGACTTAAGACCGTATTGGAAAATATAAATAACAGTGTAGTTACGGATACCTTGTTAAATAACGGAACTTTTATCAATGATAATGGCCAGACCTACAAGTTTAATTTTAAGCGAAATATTTATGCCGGGTATGTTTCCACTTCCTTTTCGTTATTTAACGACTTTTTAAACGGAAAGGCCGGCATACGTTATGAACGTACGGACACACATTCTGATTTGTTGGGTATTCACATTCCTATTGATAACATTTGGTCACCGAATCTTTTGGTACTGCACAAACTAGAGGAAACGCAATCGATCAAGTTTGCTTACACCTACCGAATAGAACGTCCTGATTATGATGATCTGAATCCGTTTCTGGACATAATCGATCCGCATAATATCGCCACCGGAGAACCGCTGTTGAAAAATGAAATCGGTCATAAATTTGAGCTGGGCTATAACAAAACATTTGCAAACAATAGCAGTGTCTACATTGGTGGTTTTTATAGCTATAACAATAATGATATCCAGTCCTTTACCACTTTTTATCCGGTTTATACCGCGAACGGAAGCAATTATTACAATGTATCGCTTTCAAAAAGTGCTAATATTGGCTCACAAACAATAGTAGGTATCAACCTTTCGGGTTCAGCAACAGTTACAGAAAGGCTAACCCTTCGCACGGACATTTTACTGCTGTCCAAAAACAACAGTGTTCCCGGATTGCCCAGCGTAGGTGGTTTTTCCTATAAGGCTAATTTAAATGTTACCTATAGATTAAGTGACGGCCTTATTGCCGAGGCGTTCGGTATAATAAACTCCAAAAGAACCGATTTTCAGAACATCCGTCCCGGTTCTTATATTTACACCTTTGCTGTAAAGAAGCAATTGTTTGATAAGAAAGCAAGTTTTGGATATACAACTACGAACCCCTTTAATCAATATATAAACCAGTATTCAAGTGCTTATGGCACCGGTTTTACACAAACCAACTTAAGACAAAAAACATTGCGATCCTTTGGTATTACTTTAAGTTATAAATTTGGAAAGCTCAAGACGAATGATGGTGACAACGATGCTAAAACTTAAAGCGTCGCCGAGTAAATTAATAGCTATCAAAATAACGGGCACAGCAGGATATTTTGTAAGCAATAAACGTTTCGCGAGCTTGGTATTTCAACCCATACTCATTTATCAGGCCTGGAAGAGCATCTGGAAAAGTTAACCGCATTACGGATAGAAGTAGCCTCCTGAAATCAGGCAGATAAACAGGATAGCTGCACCCGCCGGTGAGTTGGGAAGGGGCCTTAAAAATAAATTCCATGGATACAGCCCAGCCATAAAACACGAGTCTGCTATAACTTTTTTAGCCTTTGAATTCTCGGAATTTTAATAAAGCATACCTTATAGTTAACAGGCTATTGAAGGTTAACCGATATCAATATTTAATGTTTTTTAAGTTTCATTAATATTACTTCTGACTAGCTTTGCTTTATGAAAATTTACTTATCGCCGCTGGATTTCAATCTGTTTGCGAAAGAGCTCCACAAACCCCAACTTGAACTACTATATTAAATGAAAAACTCAATTTTATGCTTCATCATTGTAATAATTACCGGATGTGCTTCTTTAAAAAATAAGCCATCATACCAAACGGAAATAACATACAAGTATTCCATAAACCTGAATAATTTAAAAAACAATCAATTATCGGTTCAACTTAACGTGAATGGGTTTAAAGACGATACCGTTCAGTTTTGTTTTCCTAAAATTATCCCCGGTATTTACAGCGCCGCTGACTACGGGAAATCCGTTGAGAAAATCAGCTTTAAAGACAAACAAGGTAACCTGCTGTTAAATAAAAGAATAGATGTAAATCGGTGGGAGATTTATGGCTCAAAAAAATTGACCGGGGTCAGCTATACCGTTAACGGCAACTGGGAGGAGTTTAATCATTCAAAGTGGACCGGAGAATATTATATGACTGAATCCAGCTTTAAAGACAGCTGCTTCGTAATCAATCATAACACCATATTCGGTTATTTTAAAAAATTCGAGAAATCTCCGTTCGAGATCCAGGTTAGCAAGCCCGGATATTTATATGCTGCTACCAGTTTAAAATCATCCATGACACCGCTAAAGGACGTATTTTATGCCAGATCATATAACCAGTTGATAGATAACCCGGTTTTGTATGCTATCCCCGACACTACAAATATCACGTTGCCGGGGATCAATGTGCAGGTGGCCTGTTATTCAAACAGTGGTAAACCTATGTCAAAAGAAATAGCAAATTATATCAGGCCATTGCTAATTAATCAATCTAAATATTTAGGTGGAAAATTACCGGTATCCAGGTATACCTTTATTATCTACCATAATGAACGAAAAGATTCAAAAAAGGTCATGACCCAGGGCCTTGAACATGCCAATTCCACACTGATTTTACTAAACGCACCACTGGATATGGCTGCATTAAAAGAATCTGTTTATGGCACAGCCAGTCATGAGTTTTTTCATATTATCATGCCGCTTGGCATACATTCGTACGAAATTGCTGATTATGACTTTAACGACCCTAAATTTTCCCGGCATCTTTGGCTTTATGAAGGAATGACGGAGTACTTCACCATTCATATGCCCATAAAAAACAAATTGATCTCCCTGGATGATTTTATTGAGGTTATTGAAAATAAGTATAAGGCAATGCAGAAATACAACAATGATATTTCCCTGGTAGATTTTAGCTTGAACTCTATGAAGCTGGACGACCAGTACCTCAATATCTATCAGAAAGGGCCGTTGCTGAATTTATGCCTGGATATTCGTTTAAGAGAGCTTTCTGACGGAAAATTTGGCGCCCAGGATCTGGTGTTCGCTTTGCTGAAAAAATATGGCCCGGATAAAGCATTTAAGGATGATCAGTTGTTTGATGAAATCGTAAAGATCTGCGGGTATCCTGAAATAGGCGGTTTCTTTGAGAGATATGTAAAAGGACATGAAGCATTGCCGCTTGAGGAAACATTGAAAAAGGTTGGGTTGAATATGAAAGATGGTAAAATCACAAAGAATGAAAACCTCACAGACGAACAGAAAAAACTGCGATACGCATGGATAAATCAATAAATATTATGATCAATTTCGTTTTATGAAATGGTTATCTAATCGTTACACTTACCCTATGGTGATCCTGGTTATTGCGGTAAGCATTGTTTTACAACTTGCCTGGCTTAACCAATTATACCTTTCACAGCGGGACCAGGCGAAGCGCGATTTGGAAGAGATGGTGGGCCAGACTGCAAAAACAGGAACTTATTTAAGTGCGCTACACGGTCATGAAGGCAATAAAAATTTCAGGGCTTTTTTCCTTTCTCCGGAATGGTTACAATTCAGACAAGCGTATAGACAGTATGTATAATGGCAACAGCATGAACGTATTCATTACACATTTACGCAGGATGCTAAGTGATGATCCCAACGTGAAAATTATAAGTATCAGGAGTATAGGTTACAAATTGATTTGCTGAGCTATTAATTGCATTTCTTGTTTTAAATCTTCCATAAAGGTTTGGAAATGTGAATAAGGATTCAAAAAAAGCCATACCCTTGTTAATTAACAAATTATCTCGCTAAAAAAGCAGCTTAACGGCCTTTTCTCAAATTTTTCACGGCTCTGAAAAATAATCCCAGGCCGATCAACCCCCAATAATATACTGCAAAATAATAAAGAGGCTATCCTTTTGAGATAGTCTCCTCTAATGCACTACAAGTCTTTAGTTCACTATTTCACCAAGGTAGCCTCCAGCTCCACTTTCAATGTTTCAAAAAGGCTTTTCACTTCCAACAAAGTAAGCGTTTGTTTAATATTATGTTTAGCTATCCAATCTTGAAAAATATGGAAGTGCGGCCAAAGCTCGGCCTTTGAAGTCGTATAGATATTTAAACGCACAATGTCTTTGCATTCGTATCCAGCTTTGCTGATAACCTGTTCCAGGTTCTGTAACGCCTGATTTAATTGAGTTTCCATGTCTTCGTTACTTGATATTCCATCAGCGTTTATGGCCGTCTGCCCCGAAATATACAGTGTGCTTTCTACATTTTTTACTTCAACGGCTTGCACATAACTGCGTTTGTCCTGCCATTGCCAGGGATTAATGATTTTTTTTTTCATTTTATTGTCGTTTTGAGTTTGCGCCAATGCAGGCGCAGAAGTTATTAATATGAATGCTAAAAGTTTTGCGGTTTTTTCATGATGCAGTTTAAAATATGCACTGCAAAGTTGGTGAATAACACAGGTAATGGACGTTGACAATCCTCACGATTATAAAGTGAGGTTTGTCACACTAAGCAGATAATCGGCTCAGTGTTTCGCGGGAAACACCCAGATAGGCAGCAAGAAGGCTTTTAGGTACCCGCTGAACAAGTGAGGGGTATTGCTTTAGGAGTTGTTCATAACGCTCTTTCGCATTTGAGGTTAACCAGGATATGATGCGCCGCTGTGATCCAATAAAACCAAAATTCGCTTTTTCAAGGAAGAACCGTTCCATTTTTTGTAGACCATCGCATAGCTTTTTGTAGTCTTCGAGCAAAAGGCAGAAGACCACAGTATCTTCAAGGCAATCTAGAGACATTGTTGCTTCAGTCTGGGTAAAATAGGCGTAATAGTCGCTTTCCCACCAATCTTCCATAGCAAAGGAAACAATGCGTTGCTTTCCTGTATCATCGGTATGCACAAGCTTTAAAAGTCCGGAAACCACAAAATAAGAATACTTTACCGCTTCACCTTCCTGAATAAGGAATTGGTATTTCCTGAATTTTTTGATGGTAAATTGTGCTAACACAAATTCAAACTCTTCTTCAGTAAGCGGTACTACTTTTTCTATATGTGCCTTTAGTTTTTCCCGCATTGTGTTAGAGGACATAAAAAGATAGCCCAAAGCTTTTATTCTACTGCAAACTTACCTTATTTAATTATAATGTATTTACAAACGCTTTTTATAGTTTATTAAGTAGTTTTAAATGATGTACATCATTTAGATTACTTAATTTCCTGACCGCATACTGTAGGGTTAGTTGATCTGTATTTATCACTAACGCAAAATCCTTAAGAAGACATTAAATTAAACGGATCTTGATACCTGCAAGATTGCGATTATGCAGTTTAGCTGGTTATCTCTTTGCGGAGAATGAGGATTGGGTGAAACAGCCGGATGATATTTAATTAACTACTCACCCTTAAAATCATTCGTTAATAATGTCTGCATCAAATCAACACCCGCCTGGTTAAAATATATAAGCTCAAGGTAATGTCCGAGCAGTTCCCGCATATCAAAATAGCAATATTTGGTCAAATCTTTAATACCAGCTGAAATCTTCATTTCAAAGCCTTTACTTTGAAGCGCTTCAATTGCCTGGTAATAACCGTCTAAATCATCATCGAACCGCGTTCCCATATGATGAAATTTCATATCAAATTTATCTTTGGACAGTTGCTCCCCGTACATTTCGAGAATAGGGCCGCCGGTAGGCTGAATCAATTCTAAATCAAAGTTGCCACCGTTAGCCCAGCCAGCAGTCATTTTACAATCAGTTGTTGCTTTTCCTTCATAAATTTGATCAATCGGTACCAGATCATGCATGACCATGAACTGTGGGATATCAAATTTATCTTTGAGTAAATCTTTTGCATGATCGAAATCATTGGTTACCCAACAAATTTGGAACGTTTTAGACCAAATATTCGTAATGGGCATTTTTTTGTTTTTCATGTAGCGTTATTGATGTATGTTGTAGTCACAAGAACAATCTATTCTTTTTGTTTCTCAGCGCATAGACGAAATATCAGAAAGTACAAAAAAAAACTGTTTTTAGCGATGTGATCTATTCGTAATAAAAAGTAATTTTGACTATAGCCACCATCGGTAAACAGCAAAACCAATTATGATTCTTTTATGACTTCAATCATACAGGAGCGTTCACTTGCTATCAAATTAATCTTTAAACACGATTGAAGTGCTGCTTTAGATTTTACAAATGCTGGTGAAATCACAGGCGAAGACTTTCAAATAGCCTAAAGGGGCTGTCAAGGTTTTAAAGCTCTTTTTGAATCGTCTTTTAATTAGTATAAAGTATATAATAGATTGACAATTGCAGAAGAACTATTTTAAATATTTAAATGTTAGTTTGCTTGAAGAGCGTTGGGGAATGTATGTAACCTCTGTGGGATACTCAAAGGTTGATCCTAAAGATACCTATCCCAACGAGGAGCATCCACAAAGTCATAAATTAACCTGGAACAGAGGACGCATTTTAAATGACTTTTATATAATTTTCATTTCAAAAGGAAAAGGTGTTTATGGTGTTGCTTTAACAGATCCGTTTGAAGTAGCCGCTGGTACCTGCTTCTTTCTTTATCCAGGAGTTTTGCACCGCTACAAGCCCGATTCTAAAGTAGGCTGGGAAGAATATTGGGTTGGGTTCAATGGATCATATGTTGAAAAGTTAATGGCAGCGGACTTTTTTGATCGCCAAAAACCCTTTGTTTTTTTAGGCCCTAATAAAGATGTACTTATTCTTTTTAGGGGCCTGATTGAAGCTGTGCAGACCTCGTTACCTGGCTATCATCAGCAAATTGCAGGTATTACTATGCAAATATTGGGCTTGATTAACAATATTTCTCAGCACCATGAGAACATTAACGATAGGGCAGGTAAGCTGATAGCCAAGGCAAAATATATTATTCAGGAATCATTTGAGGATAATCTGGATATGGAAAAATTGGCAAAGGAATTACCAATGGGATACTCCTCCTTCCGGAAATTATTTAAGAAGACTACCGGTGAGTCACCAAATCACTATCATCTTAACCTTCGCCTGGAGCGCGCAAAAAACTTGTTGACCACAACTATATTAAATATTACTGAAGTGGCTGAGCATACAGGGTTTGAATCAGTTTTCTACTTTTCCAAACTGTTTAAAAAGAAGAATGGCGTGTCGCCCAAATTTTATAGAATTAATGAAGAAAATGTTACCGATAAGGAAAATCTTCATGTAACAAAGCGCTCAAAATGAGCAACCATAGGTTTGCCACTACTTGCTTTTCGCAATGCACCGTTCGGTGATAAGCTTTATGATTAGTTATGCTTCACCATAACTTATTGAGCTGATCAAAGCATTTTGATGATATGATTTATCAGCCTCGCCGCCTTTATTATAAACTTCTTTTCGATCGGGAATTTTAGTGCCGTTGTGGTTCGCAATAGCTTCACGAGGGCTATGCGCCAAAATCCAACTCAATTTTCAATAATTGGAAATCCGTTGCGGCGGTACCGCACAAGAGCTTACTGCCAAAAGTATTTGATAATAATTTAATAGGGGTAATTCGGTGTTCTATTTTCTTATGCTGTTGGGTAAATTAATTGCACTAGGAATGTAATTATAACCCCCTGCTATTTAATTTAAACTCCATTTCTATCCAACATAAGGCGCCGTAGTTAGGTGGATTCTAAAAATGCACCCTATCCATTAGTTGCCCTTGATTTATAAGTTATTACGATTAACTAAAATTTGCCAAAAAGCACAAATTATAGTTCAAATTGTGTATTTGAAAGCTTTTGCTGTTGCCTTAAGTTTGGTGTAACAATTATTTTACCGTTGCTCTCCTTAGCATGCCAATAGAATTTACTGTAGCCAACAAACTGTTTAACCTTTTTAGCATGAAGAAATATACATCAAATTGTAACAGGTTCTCAATCAAGACGATGCAGTCTACAATGGGGTATTCCAAAGTATTAATTTATCTTTTGGAGAATCAATCAAACGGCCCCTGACGAGTCTAATAATTTTTGCGAAGGTTTAAATAGTTAACCGTTCGACAAAAGCACCTTCCAATATTTTTAGAGACTTTATTCCCAAAAAAGACATTTTTTTTGGCCTGGAATAACTATGCCTCTACCTAATCAATAAACTTAACTTATAATATGAAACAAAGAATTTTACTTATCAACCCGAGGAAGTATAGCAGGATATTAATCCTGGCGATGCTGATGGCTATGTCCTTCCTTTCCCAAGCTCAGATTTCAGTAAACGGGGCTGTAAAAGATTCAGTAAATACCGAATCACTGGTAGGTGTTTCTGTGTCATTAAAAGGTACGACAATAGGTACCCAGACAGATAAAGACGGAAAATTTAAAATTAGCGCGCCCGTGGGCGGAATTTTAATATTCAGATACCTTGGCTATAAAGAACAGCAGGTCGCTGTTCAAAATTCCGAAATGATTAATATTCGGCTGGCATCACTTTCTCAAGGCTTAAAAGAAGTAATTATAGTAAGCTACGGAACGCAGAGCAAACACGCGATAACAGGCGCTATCGCCCAAATAAATACCTCGGAAGTAAAAGATATGCCGGTGGCAAACATCGGCCAAAAACTACAGGGTAAACTTGCGGGAGTTCAAATAAATGAGAATTCGGGTACACCCGGATCTGAGATGACCTTTCGTATCCGTGGTGCAGCTTCTATAAATGCAGGGAATAGTCCGCTGATTGTAATTGATGGTTTTCCTTCTGAAAGCGGACTTCAAACCTTAAGCCCAGATGAGATAGAATCGGTAACTGTTTTAAAAGATGCAGCATCTTCGTCCCTGTATGGATCGCGAGCAGCCAACGGCGTGATTTTGGTGACCACCAAACAAGCAAAAGTTGGTCAAAAAAGCCTTCAATTCAGTTCCTATACGGGGGTTCAGTCGGTTCCGGATCGTGGAAAGCCCGATTTGATGAACGGGGAACAATTTGCTGAATATAAAAAAGAATATTATGAAGATGAAGCGAAGTACCAGAACTATACCGGTGGTGTGCCGGCTATATACCAGAATCCGAGCCAATATGCGGGCAAATCTGGGACCAACTGGTTTGACGTACTGTTACGAAATGCGCTAAGCCAAAATTACAACCTTGCTTTTAGTTCGGGAACAAAAGATTTAAAATCAGTTGTGAACATCAATTATAACAAGCAGGATGGCGTTATGCTCAACTCCTATGACCAGCGGATCACGGCCAGAACAAATAATATCTATACGGCCTCCAGTTGGTTAACCCTGAGTGCAAACCTTGAGGTTTCTTATGGCAGCAACCAGGTAGTTCCTGGCCTGGATAATGGGCGTAACATTATTGAGAACGCCTTTTTGATGGACCCTACTATTAATTATAAAAATGCAGACGGAACTTATCCCCTTTCATTTAATCAACCCGGCATGTTTCCAAATCCCAATTACTACCTTGTTTTAACACAAATAGTAAATAGGACCAAGGCGGCAAGGGTGCTGGCGAATGGATTTGCGGAAGCAAAGATCATTGACGGTTTAAAGTTCAAAACCACCATAAATGTAAACACGGATAATACCGTTAACAGGGAGTTTACACCTTCTACTGCTCAGGGGGGATTAGGAAGCGCTCCGCCGCAACCGGCGTCAGGAAGCTATTCAACCAGTAATTTTGTTACCTGGCTGAGTGAAAATACATTTAATTACCAAAAAACAATAGGCGGCAAACACAATTTTGATGTGCTTGCAGGTTATACCGTCCAAAAATATTCTTATGAAAGCAGCAATATTGTTGGTACACAGTTTCCTGACGATAACATTCAGTGGATTGATGCGGCAACAACCAGAATTGGAAATGTTGATGCGCAACAATGGTCATACCTCAGGTATATAGGACGCCTTAATTATAACTATGAAGAAAAATACCTGCTCCAGGTGGCTTTTGCAAGAGATGGTTCTTCCAAATTTGGCACAAACACCAAATACGGTAATTTTCCATCAGTTTCAGTCGGATGGGTGGCTTCTGATGAAGACTTCATAAAAAATATAAAGCCGATCAGTTTTCTTAAACTAAGGGGTAGTTATGGTAAAGTCGGGAATAATAATATCGGAAATTACTCCTATTTAGCCTCGTTGAATACGGATAATTATGTTTTTGGCAACACAGTAACTCCTGGGAAGTCGCTTAATGGCATTGGTAATAGTAATTTAACATGGGAAACAAGCATCAGTTATGATTTTGGTTTAGACCTGGAACTATTTAATAACCGGATAGCTTTTACCTATGACTATTACTGGAAAAAAACGAACGGTCTTTTATATGGGATAGATGTACCTATTCAATCGGGATTTTCAACGATCACTTCAAATATCGGCCAGTTCAATTTCTGGGGGCATGAGTTTACCATCAGCTCGAAAAATTTAACAGGAAGATTAAAATGGAACACCAATTTTAATATTTCGTTCGACAGGAACAAGGTTATTAAACTAGGCACAAATAATGCGCCAATAGGCGGATATAATGAATACTGGGATGATAACAGAACAGCAGTAGGGCATCCAATCGGTATGTTTTACGGCTATATCAACACAGGGGTCTATATGACCCAACAGCAGTTTGATACCCAACCGCATGATGCCACGGCAATGGTTGGGACAGCACGCTTTAAAGACGTTAGCGGACCAAATGGTGTTCCGGATGGGAAAATTGACAGCTATGACAGAACGTTTATTGGCAACCCGAACCCTACTTTTATCTATGGCATAACCAACTCTTTTAGCTATAAAGCATTTGATCTGAGCATCACCATGTCGGGAACAGTCGGAAATAAGATCGCCGATGACTCCTTTCAGTCAACAGGAAACCTGGACGGTGTCTTCAATGTGCTTAAAGCGGCTGCAGGTCGCTGGAGGTCATTGCAGGATCCCGGCGATGGTATATGGCCACGTACACAAAGTGGCACCACAGCGGACTTTCGCAACTTTACCAGTTTTCAAGTTTTCAGCGGCACCTACCTTGCCGTAAAAAACGTAACATTTGGCTATACTTTGCCGCTCAAAAAAGGCTCATCTTTTAAAAGCCTAAGAGTATTTGGAAGTGCGCAAAATGCATTCATTTTTACCAAATACCCAGGTATGAATCCGGAAGCGGGACTTGCCGGTTTAAACGGATTGAACCAGGGTCGTGATTTTACAGGATACCCCATCCCGAGGACAGTTTCATTGGGCGTGAATGCAAATTTTTAATTGAATAAATTTAATCAAATAGACATGAAAAAGTTAACCTATATATTACTAGCGGTCATGGGATTGGTTTCCTGTAAGAAAGATTTCCTGGATCTGGTACCGCAAACTTCTTTAAGCTCGGCTTCGTTTTATAAAAACAAAAGTGAGTTTGACCAGGCACTGGTTGCATCCTATACAAACCTGCGCGGGGTTGCCTTTATGGGGATTTATATGGATGAAATGCGTTCCGACAATACATTCTTCACTTATTTTTCTGCAGATCGGGGTGCTGAAACGAGTACTGAAGCGATGGCCGAATTTATAGATAACAACATATCCAGCCAGGAGCTAAATTCTCCGGGGAATCGTTATGGTAATGATTATTCCGGAATTTCAAAAGTGAATACTATTTTAACGAGGCTTCCCAAATCTACCCTTACACAAGTAGAAAAAGATCAAATATCAGGAGAAGCGTTGTTTTTAAGGGCATTTTATTACTACGATCTGGTTCAGCACTATGGTGGCGTACCTTTGCAACTTGTTGAAGTAACTGATGTTACAGGGGCATTCCTGCCAAGAAGCACTGCTGATCAGGTCTATGGCCAGATCATATCAGATCTTAATACAGCCCTACCGCTGTTGCCGGTGGCGAAAACTTTCCCCCAAACAGGACGAGCTACTCAGGGCTCGGCCAAAACACTGTTGGCGTATGCTTATATGTCTGAGCCGACTAAAGATTATGCAAAAGCAGAAGCCGCTTTAATAGATGTCACAAAAATGAACTATTCCCTGTTGGGCAATTATGCGGATGTTTTTGATCCTAATAATAAAAATAACAAGGAATCGATCTTTGAAGTCCAGTATCAACAAGGGAATGACGGGCAGCAAAGTGATTTTATCTGGAGGTTTATTCCAAAGACCACAAATTCCCAGTTTATTTTAGGGCTGGCAGGCTCCAACTCGGGTGGAGGCCTTGGCAGCGGCGGTTGGAACGTTCCAACACAGGAAATGGTTAATTCCTATGAGGCCGGTGATTTAAGATTGCCTGCATCCATTTCAGTTGCTGAGGGCACCGTTGCGAATGAGGTTTTAACTACAACAGCAGTGAAAAGTCCTGTTGGTTACAAACCAACAACTGGATTGAGCTATTATTACTTTATCAAAAAATATTTACACCCACCTTTTCAGGTACCTTTCAACACCAATGATAACTGGCCGGTTTTTCGTTATTCTGGTGCCCTTTTACTTTTAGCAGAATGTCTTGTTGATGAAAATAAAAATGGGGAAGCATTGCCTTATCTCAATCAGGTTAGAGCTAGAGCCGGTTTGCCGGGCCTGGCTGCAGCCACAGCATTAAATGTATCTAACGAAATGCGGCATGAGCTTGCATTCGAAAACCACCGCTGGACAGATCTGATTCGTACCGGCACGGCTATAGATGTAATGAATGCTAAAGGGGTAACCATGAAATCGCTATATGGATGGCTATTACCTATAACTTTTAACGTTACGGCCAACAGGTTGATATATGCTATTCCGTTTCGTGAAATACAAATAAATAATAAACTAACCCAAAATCCAGGCTATTAAATACCCCGCATTAACCTTATCAAATTTTAAGCAGGTAAACAATGGTAAAATATCACTTTTGTTTACCTGTTTTAATTTGTCGCTTATTAACGGCTTTAAACAATTTTATAGGTCCTGTAGTTAAATTTGGCTTTATGAATAGAAGTTTTTTTTATCCACTCAGTTTTCTTATCGTTTTAATTAGTAATTCTACTGCGGTACTTGCGCAAAAAGGAACGTATATAGATGGGCGCCCTTCAACATCACAAAGGATTTTATGTGTTGATGAAGGTATTGTTTTAAGCCATGACAATGGACCGGATAGTTGTGATACCTACGGCGCGAGGGAGGCTATAGTTAACAAAATTGGAGACACGTATTATTTATTTTATGATGGAGCCGGCAAAGATGGCTGGCTGGCCTGTCTTGCAGAAAGTAAAGATTTAAAGAATTGGGTAAAAAAGGGTGCTATTCTTACACTTGGAGATTCCTCTAAAGCAGATTCTAAAAGTGCTTCTGCACCATGGGTAATTAAAGAAAAAGGAGAATGGCACATGTTTTACTTAGGAACCCCTCATACTACTTCAGCACCGGACAGAATCCCTGCTTTTCCATATTTAACGATGAAGGCAAAATCAAAGTCATTAGAAGGACCATGGATTAAACAGTATAACGTGAAACCGTTTTTGGAGAAAAAAAATAGTTTTTATACGGTTACTGCCAGTCCCGGATTTATTGTAAAATATAAAAGCCAATTCCTGCAGTTTTTTAGTGGAGCTACACAGGACAGCACAGGAACCAAAAGAACACTTGGCTTAGCTAAAACAAACAATTTAAACAATTTCTGGAAAATTAATGACAAACCCGTATTGCCTTTAACAGAACAGGTAGAAAATTCGTCGCTATTTTTTGATGCAAGAAATAAAACCTGGTACCTGTTTACCAATCATATTGGTATCAATACAGATGGCACTGAGTATACAGACGCCATATGGGTCTATTGGTCCAAAAACCTGGAACACTGGAAAAGTCGGAACAAAGCCATTGTGCTTGATGGAAAAAATTGCAGCTGGTCGAAAGGTGCAATTGGGATGCCGACGGTTATAAAAGTAGGTAATAAGCTTGCTATGCTATATGATGCGGCGGCGGGTAACAGCATTAGCCACATGCACAGAGATATTGGCTTAGCCTGGATCAGTTTACCGATAAAAATAAAGAATTAGGTCAGACGGAGTAACGACTATTTTAGTAGAACAAGATCGCTAAGAATATAAAAAGCCCACAAGTACATATCGAAACAGATCGCGGCATGACAACTATTTCTGAAAGTCTGGGTTTCAAAAATATTGTCAAATTTTAACAAGCAGTTTAAATACGAATCGAAAAAAAGCCGGATTATAAAAGAGAATTTTTGAATGTCTTATTGGGCTGAATTTATATCAAAAAGTACAAAAAATAGTTCATCCTGTTATAACGCCCGAATGGTTTTAAAGATACTTTTGAAATATAAACCAAAGACTACCAAATATGAACAACAATCTATCGTCGCAGGATATTGCGCAATACCGTCGTGACGGATTTTTAGTAATAGAGAATTTTTTGTCACCGGATGAACTGGCCTTTTGGCGCACAGCCCTGGATGAAGCCGTTAAGAAAAGAAACGGCAATAAAATGCCCGACCGTAAAGAGGTTTATGGTAAAGGCGATGAAAACGATAAATCATATTATGATAATGTTTTTGACCAGCTGATTAACCTTTGGCAGGACAATGAAAAGATCAAACAAATAATGCTTGATGAACGCCTGGGTAAAATGGCCGCCGAATTAGCGGGTGTTGACGGTATCAGGATCTGGCATGACCAGGCATTAATAAAAAAACCATGGGCGAACCCAACGTCTTGGCATTTGGATACACCATATTGGTCGTTTAGCGACAGGCGGGCATTATCGATATGGGTGGCCCTTGATGATGCTACTTATGAGAATGGGTGTCTGTTTTTTATTCCGGAATCCTATCAAAAAACCACTTTTGAAAATCCTGGTATCGGTAAAAACATGGGCGCGATATTTACTACGTATCCTGAATTTAAAACTTCTAAATCTATCGCTGCTCCAATGAAAGCAGGCAGCTGCTCGTTTCATAATGGGCTCACTATTCACGGAGCACATGCAAACATGACCCCAGGTTTTCGCAGGGCAATGACTTGTGCTTATATGCCGGATGGTAATGCTTTTAACGGCACACCTAATATTTTGTCTGAAGAGGCCATATCGCGCTTAAAAGTAGGTGATCTTTTAAATGATAATGAGATTACACCACTGATCTACACTAAAATATAAGCGCTAATTTACATCTCGAAAATCTTTATAATTATATGCGGGCACTATTAATCTTGCTTCGAAATATCTCGGTGGTATTTCTTATGAGTCTGTTTTTTTGCACACAACTGGTATCGGCCAATGACATAAAATATTCCGCTCCGGCAAAGACAATTATGATATCCACTCCTGATAAAAAATTGTCATTGGTAGTCGTTTATTCGTCGGGGTATGTAATAAAGCAATTGAGAATAAAGGGGCAGAATGTTTTATCTCCTGCCGGGATTTACACCGGGATCAAAACGAAAGACAAAGCGTTTTTCTCAAATGGCAAATCGGCTGGTGTCAAGCTGACAAAGGATAACGGTGTAATAAAGCTCTCGGGTTTAAAATATGGTAACAATGGCATCACTATTAACGAAACCTGGGAATTTCGCTTAGTAGACGATAAGATCCGCTGGAATATTACACGGGAGTATGGCAACAGCACTGGCCTTGAAGATATGGCAATGCCGCAATATAATTTTGCCAACATGTCTGTCTGGAAGGGCGGCATTTTAGATAACGGCGGAATGGTTTGGTGTAAATATCTTAAACAGGTTGATGATACCTACGGTGTACACACAGGCGGTGTAACATTCTGGAATGCCGAATCGGGAAATGCCCTGCGCATAAGTACTAAAATAGATAAAGGGTATCATATCGCTACAAAATATTCACATAGCGCCAAAAATGAATTTACCTGTACACAATATGTGACAGATAGCTCGTTATCCCAACGGTATAACCTGAGCCGCTTTGTATCCGGAAAAGCCGATATATTCGCTCCGTTTGAAGTTAAAAAGGCTACCGTTAAGCTGGAAGTTGATCTTCAGTATATTGACTATTTTAAAGCTTACTCAAGAGGTAAGCTGCCAGGGATAGATGCTGTCGCTGTACGTGAACTATTGAATACGACAGGAAGATATGGTGTAGTAGACAATAATATTATTGGTGCAAATGGTTGGGTATCTAATTGGAAATGCCTGCACGAACCATTTTTCGCGCAGATAGGTATGGCTGTAGACGACAAGAACTACACAAAAAACATGTCGGCAACACTTGACCAGGAGCGTGATGAAGCCGTTTTACCCAACGGACGTGTATTATCGCGCTGGCATAATGTGCCGGGTGATGAGATGCCCGGGACTTATAATGCCCAAACCGGTTATTATGAAGCTATGTGGGGATATACCATAGATTCACAACCTGATTTTGTGATCAATACCAGCGAACAATTTGATCTGAGTGGCGATACCACATGGCTGCGTGCGCATCAGAGCACCTGCGAAAAAGCACTCGATTGGCTGATAAAACGCGACACTAATCATAACGGTATTTTTGAAATGATGAATAACAACGTTTCAGAACAGAAATGCAGTGACTGGCTTGATATTGTTTGGGCAAGTTATGAAAACTCGTTTGTCAACGCCCAGATGTACGAAGCGCTAACGCTTTGGGCAAATTGCGAAAAAGTGTTGGGTAACAGAGAAAAAGCTACTTACTATACGGGAGTGGCAAAACGATTGAAAAATGCATTTAACAAGCCTATCGCTGAAGGCGGATTCTGGTCGCCTGAGAAAAAACAATATGTTTATTGGCGCGATGATGATGGTTCTATTCACGGCGACAACCTGGTTACGCCAGTGAACTTCGCCGCTATTGCGTTTGGACTTTGTGATGACCAAAAACGGATAGGGGAGATCCTGGATCAGATAGAAGCACGAGCTGTTAAAGAAAATCTGTTTCACTGGCCATTATGTTTTGATTCTTTCAGAAGAGAAGAAGTTTCTGGCGGAAACTGGCCGTTTCCGAAATATGAAAATGGCGATATTTTCCCTACCTGGGGATATCTTGGAATCAGGGCTTATGCCAGTTACAATAAAGGAATAGCGCTTAAATACATTAATAACATCCTGAAACAATACAAAAATGACGGACTTTCGTCGCAAGGTTACGACAGGGTTACGCAAGCCGGTCAGGGTGATGATATTTTAGCTGGGATTTCGACGACTATAACGGCTTTGTACCGCGATATATATGGTATCCGCCCTAAATGGAATCGGATGGGTATTGAGCCCAATATGTCGGCATCTCTAAATGGCGCTGAATTTTCGTATACCCTTAGGGATACAGTATATCAGTTAAAATTAAGTGTGCATGATTATATCATGAGCACTGCCGGCTTTTCAATAAAAAGCAGCAATGGTTTTGGCGCGACTAAGAACGGCACGCTGCTGACCTTTTACCCGGACAACAAAGATGATATATTGCTTCAGGTAAATGCCGGATCAAAGAAAAACATAGCCATGCAGATACATTCGTGGACGCCTAATGCGTTTTCGTGGACGATGACATCGACTGATAATTACCAATTTACGGTTAAAGGCTTACAGCCGGGAGTAAACTATAAGGTCGAGGTCAATAGCATCGGTCAAAATATAAAGACAGATGGAACTGGTAAGTTTACTATAAAACAACGTTGTACAAAAGCCACAAAATTTGCGGTTAAGAAAGCTGCATGATGCTATTTGATAAAAATAAAAGCTATATTTTTCTAGATTCATTTTAAATGGATATTAAAATACTTTGCCCACTATGGGGCCATGAACATATTAAGCTGGAAGCCTTTCTTGAGAAGATAAGGCTGGCAGGCTATGACGGCATCGATACATGGATACCGGTGGATAATAATGATAAGAAGGTATTATTCAATTATCTGCAGCAGCATGGGATGAATATCGTATCACATCAGCACGCTGCAAGTGGTAATACCTTTAAGGAATTCAGAGAATCCTTTTTAGCTAATCTCCATCAATGTGCCGAGCCCGGCCCGTTGCTTATTAATTCTCATACGGGCAGAGACTATTTTTCTTTTCAGCAAAATCTTGAATTGATCGACGTTGCGCAGGAGTTCACAGCGAAAACCGGAGTCATGGTTGCGCACGAAACACACCGCGGTAGGTTCGGCTATTGCCCGCAAATGATAGATGGATTTCTTGAGATCCGAAAAGAGCTTCTTTTAACGGCTGATCTTTCGCATTGGGTTTGTGTTACAGAAAGCATGCTCGAAAATTTTGCCGGTACGCTAAATAATGCGATAACAAGAGCCAGGCATATCCATGGCCGCATTGGCTTTGAACAGAGCCCGCAAGTGGCAAACCCGGCCGCACCCGAATGGAAATATGCGCTTGATCACTTCCTGGGATGGTGGGATAGCATAGTTGCATACAACAATGAAATTAAGCGGCCCTTTTTAACTATAACAACCGAGTTTGGGCCACCCCCATACATGCCTGCCTTGCCTTTTACAGGCACACCAGTTGCAGATCAGTTCCAGGTAAATTGCTTTATGAAGGATTTGCTCAGGCAGCGTTATCAGATCTCCTGAACCCGAATTTTTTATGTTTTAATGTATGTATGATTCCTGCTATTAATCGTATTATTAATAGCAACTAAATCCCTCTTTCCAGTTTCATCATTAGCAGCATTGGTAATTTTCTATTTGAAAAACAAGCCGCTTATCGCCGCGTTTTCCCCTCTGACCTGATTAATCCTGATCCGGGTACTGCCGGAATAATTGAAGATTACGTATTTGCCACCCTTATAATTTTTTACGAGTTGCACAGGAGCTGACAGGTTCAACGTTTTCAAATCAAAAATTTCAATAGCTGAACGCCTATTTTTGTTATCCCAATCCAAAAAATATAAAGCCATTTGATGCGGGACGCTATTTGAAGCATGGATATCTATCGTCATTGTTTGCAGGCAAGGTATATGATCCTGGGTTGCAATGGCGCCCAGCGATTTATAAGCCCCGGTAGTATCTCTTAATGTAGCATTGGCGGCCGGCAGATCCATATAAATGTTTTTATCTTGTCTTAATACAATAGAGTCAACATAAACGGGAAGCTTTTGCAAGTGTTTACCTGCCTTAAAATAGTTGAATAAGATAAACCCATCAGTGCCATATTTTCCATTCCACTGCCCGCCGGTCAGGCTATCCTCTTTAAATGAATTAATGGTGTACTTCCAGGGCAGGGAGTTAACTGCAGTTGGTTGATAAGCTTTTTTATAAGTGACCTTAAAATTGTACTTTCCAGGTTTTAAATTCTCTAAAAAAACATAACCATTGCTGATGCGTGTATTGTATTGTTTAGCTTCAGCAGAAGCGCTTTTGATCCATATAACAACGCCATTCATGCTGATTTTGTAAACTGCGTTTTGGCCTGTCGGGATTGAAATTTTTTCAGCCAGGGTGCCTTTAGGAACTGCTATTTTATTAATGCCGGAAGCCGCATTGAAATCCGCGGAAATATCTCCTGACAATGTAGGTATTGTTCCTTTAACGGATGTTAAACCATCAGCCAAGTGTGGAATGATCTGAAACGTTTTAAAGCCCGGACTTGTTGGTTTTATGCCAAGCACTTCTTCTGATAACCACTTTACTACCCCAGCGCTCCATGGGTGGGTAAGGCTGGTATAACCGCATTGGTTATTTACAGGTGCATCATTTTTTCCAAGAATCAAATTCCAGCTTGGACGATATACTTCAAAAAATGTTGTGCCGCCATAACTTATCTGTCCCCCCCAGCAATCTTTAATTGCACTTATGGCATCGTTATATTTATTCATTTTAGCCATGGCGCCGATAATGAAAAATTCGTTAAATGGCGAATAGGATAGCCGGTTTGCCCTATCCATATAATTGTGCTGATAAAATGCAGAATCTTCCTGTGGGGTAGTAAGCATAGTATTGATTGCGTCAGCGGAGGCATGCAGGCCAAATTCATTTAGCCATGAGCTTTTTTTGCGTTCCTCATCCATTTTGCCAGTGGCATAATGCAGATATTTATCGGCTAGTTTTTCTTCGCCAAATTTTTTCATCAGGTTGCCAAACTCGAACCATGCCCTTATAGAAAGCATGGCATACGCATGCTTTGTTTCAGTATTGGTGGGGTTTTCAAATCCGGCGCCTAAACGCTCGTCCCATCCGTAAAATCCAAGCTTAACCGGGTTGTTAAAATTTTGATATGCGTTGTCAAGTTTTTGCGAGGCATTAGCTATATTTTCTTTCAAAAATGCCACATCACCGGTATAGTTGATATAATCAATAACGCTTAGAACCCAGTAAAGGGCATAGCTTGCAATACCGTTATCTAATTTGGCAGTGTTTACCAGGTTCTTTTTAACAAAATCATAATTGCCGAACGCCACCATCGATGCGGCTTGTGAGGGATAAGCGTCGCCCGTCCACGAAAAGCGATCGCTTCTTTCCATCAGGATGGCGCCAAAATAATCTTTTTGCAGATTTAACTTTACAGTATAAGCGCCGGTATACCATATTTTGGTTAATTCAGGATCGCTACAGGAAAAACTGCCGTTATAATTAACAGGTTTTACCTGGCAAACCAATCTCAGGTTTTTGATGTGCCAGTTCCTCTGATGTGAAAGTACATGGATCCAGCCAAACCTTACACCTTCATAAAGCTCAGGGTTTAACTCCAACCGGTATAGGTGTCCATATTTAACAGGGGCGAGTGTTTTTATAGGATGTATTGCGCCGGTGTTCACAATAGCGGGTTCATTATATTCGCTGATACTCAGGGTGACACTATCAGCAAGGTCGTCCGAATCGAATTCCAGCCAGGCAGCATTTGTTCTGCCAAAATCAAAACCGATATCACCTTTACCGGTTACCTCAATAATGTTTTTTGATTGAAACTGCTGTAGGTTAAAACTCCCAGGGTCAGGGACCGTCCATTTAACCGGCCGTAATTGATAAGTTTCCAGATCATGGGCGGCGGTTGGGTTTAGCCATCTCATACGGACGATCGGGTCGGGCGACGAAGTGACAGGGGCGCCAGTAAGACGACCGGATATAGCCGGATATTTACTAACCTGGGCAAACAGGCTGAACGAACAGATAAGAATTAGCGGTGCAAAAAGTACACTACGTAAAAACATCAAAAAATAAATTCTCATACTATTGTTGGTTTGATCCGGGACAGCATAGCCCAGCTAAGAATAATTTGGACAGAAGCTAATATAAACGGTTTATAACATCAAAATTACGTTCCATTGACTAGGTGTTTAGTGTCCGTTTTGTGTTTTTTTTTGTGCTTTTTGATATTTAAAATTGTTTTAGGTTTGCTTAAGTCGACGGCGTTTGCCGATATGAGGGCCAGGCTGTCAATAGCTTCGTATTGTCAAACCATGATAACAGAATTGTATGTTCCTTTACCATTCTCTACTTATTGCACATTTAATTAAGTTTGATGTGAATTATCGGTACTTCAGACTTATAAATACAAAACCTGAGTGAAAAAGTATTCTAATATCATTGAAGAATTTAAAATTTCACAGCTAACTCCTGCAGGAGTTATTGTTATGGATATTAAGCAAGATGATATTGATTGCGGACATAATCTGTTCATTCCACATCGCGACAATTATTATAAGATCATTGTTCCTATGGAGGGAGAGTTTAAGCTGATGGTTGATTTTAAAGACTTTGATATTTCCGCACCCGCATTGATCATGTTGGTGCCGGGGCAAGTGCATCATTTGACATTTCTTACATCTCCAAAAGGGTATTTTATAGGTTTCGATCCCTCTTTAATTACTAAGGAGTTTACGCAAATTCTAATGAATTGGGGGCTTGACCCTTTTCTTTATAATAACGAAACCGGCGTCCCTTTACAAGTGCTAAAACTGATTGACCTGCTTAATACTTTGCTGCATGACAAACAAGATACATTTATCAATACTTCTGTTCATGCTATTTTAACAGCAATTTTGAATTTAATAATCGGTTACAGCATATCCAGACCAGATAACAAAACTGGCCAGGTAAACCAAAGTGTAAAAATAGAACGTGAATTCAGTACCTTGTTAAGAACACACTTCAAAAATTGGAAGCGGCCTGCGGATTATGCCAGCGCACTTTCTATAACTGTTTCACATCTCAACGATACATTGAAAGAAACTACGGGAAAACCAGTTTCCGAACATATCCAGCAGTATGTTATACTCGAAGCAAAGCGGCTTTTATTTTTTACCGATCAAAGTATTAAAGAAATTGGCTACAGTTTAGGATATGATGATCCCAATTATTTTTCACGCCTTTTCAAAAAAAATGAAAATATCACGCCGTTGGAATTTCGATACCAATTCCGTGATTAGTGCTATACCTCCCTTTTTGAATCCTATTCTTTGATTTAGACATAATCGTTCTTTGCAAGTAAATATTAAATTTTACAATACGAGCAATGAACTTAGCAATTATTGGCGCCTCATCCGGAATAGGCCTTAACACTGTGAATCTTGCATTAAATAAAAAGCATTATATCACTACATTATCAAGAACGACGCAAACAATACCTGATAATCCATTCATTACCAAAATCAGCGGCGACGCAACAATTAGTGGCGACGTAAAAAAAGCGATTTCGCATGCTGACGCCGTTATCATTTCCATTGGAAAAAGAGGTAGAAACAATGACCCCGGCACACTTTTTAGCAAAACAGCTAAAGCTTTTCTCCAAGCTGTAAACGAAATAAATTTTACAGGTGCTGTATTCATAGTGACGGGGTTTGGCGCCGGGGCGAGTGGAAAATATCATAATTTAATCATGAAAATTCTTTTTCGTCTTTTTCTTAAAAATGAATATGATGACAAAACGCGAATGGAAAAGTTGTTATCGGAAAGTGGTATAAAATGGGAGATCGTGCGACCCGGGGTTTTGAACGATAAACCAGCAATTGGGAATTACAAGATTTATACCGAATTGCAAAAAGACATGAAAATTGGCACTGTTTCTAGACATGATGTTGCGACGTTTCTGCTTGATCAGGCAGAAAATCCAACCTATCTGGGGAGATATGTGAGCCTTACCAATTAACAGAATAAATTAATATTATCAAAGTACTTTTAATAACAGATATTATATGCAATCTCCTCGAAATATAAAAAAAAATGATACCGGCCTTTCAAGTATTTTCCGCAAGTCACTTGGGAAATGGCAGATTTGTATTTTATTCTTTTCAATAGCGGCCTTAATGTTCGGATACCTCGTACCACATGGCATTGACACTGTAACCAATCAGCGAACACTGGCAGACAAAATTTTGGATGAATATATCCTGACATGGACACCTGCAGATGCACAAAAGTTATTTACCTCACTTGGGCCGAAGGGCAGGGAAGCCTATCAGAATTTTTATCTTCACCTGGATTTTTACTTCCCGGTTTTATCACTGACGATTTGTTACATTAGTTTTTTATCACTTGCTTTTAGATCCAATTCTAAGATGGCCTGGATCAACATTGCACCGATACTAATGTGGTTAATGGATACTGCGGAAAATATAGATCATTTTTCAATGGCCGGGTCATTTCCTCATCTGTCTGATTTTTCATTGACCTATGGACCCTGGTTTACCTTCATCAAATGGGTACTGATCATTATGCTGCCATTAATCGGATGTATAGAATTTTTGGTCCGTAAAAAAGTTACGCTAAAGAACCTTTAGGTTTCTTAATAGATAGTCTTGCGTTTTCATTCCGGGGCTATCTATTATTTTAAAACCCGGTTAAAGCAGTAAATATACAAATAACACTAAGTTTAACTGATGACGTAAACTTTACCATACGAATCTAAAATGAGCTGGTCAGTAATTATCAAGACCAATCATAAAACGTTCAATATACTTTCAATGGCTATATCCAAATGAATACTCTTCACGAAAGATTTGTTGAATTTTTCAATGACATTTTAGGGATGTCGTTGAACTAAATATTTTTTGATCTCCCCACCTGGAAATAAATCCACAGCTGTTTTTCCTTGTTCATTTCTCTCCTCTAAGGACGCCCCATGTGCTAATAACCACTGTGCAACTTCTAGGTTTTCAGCTATAGCAGCACATAATAAGGCGGTATTGCCAGCATTATCAGTCTCGTCAATTTTTGCTCCGCCTTCTTTTATCAGCCATTGTACAACTTCCAACTGACCTTTAAGTGCAGCGCAAAGTAATGCGGTTAATCCACGTCTGGATCTTTCCTTAACTTTTGCTCCGCCTTCTTTGACTAACCATTTTACAACATCAACATGGCCTTTGGTTGCAGCGCACGATAAGGCGGTTAGTCCAAAAATATCTTTCTCATCAATGATCGTTCCGCGCTCTTTTAATAACCATTCTGCAACGTTCACTGTACCGGAGGCTACTGCATAATGCAGCAGTGTACATCCGCTTGGTGTTTTTATATCGTTTAGGTTATTCTGAATAACTCGTAGCCCGTTTAGATTTCCATTAAAAGCATCGCGATGTTGGTCTGTTGGAAATTGAGCTCCTTTTTCCAACAAATAATTTACTATTGTATTGTCCTTGTAAAAGCAAATAACAATTTCCAATATAGATCTTTTCCTTGCCTCATTTACTTCATCAATTTTTGCTCCATGATCTATTAAAAAGGTAATTACGTTTTTATCCGCATTACAATAAATAGCATATTCCAGTGGAGATATGCTGGTATAAACTTCATATTGGTCGCCAAAGACATTGACATTAGCGCCTTGACTTAGAGCTTTCCCAATTTCTTCTATATAACCATTTTTAATGGCTTCGAAAATCGATAGTTCCGGTTCAGTAAGTTTTGAAAATAAATTTGTCATTTTGATTATTTAGAATGTTATGGATCCCGCATATAATTACTATTGCAAAATAGTATATAGATTTGCAATTAAAATAACCTGATTCGGTTTAAAAATAGTCGTAAACAACAGGAGTAGGCATGATCGGAGAAAAAGCAGGCTTGATAGAAGAATTTGCAGCAGCACTTGGCGTCGCGGCGAAAGACAATACGATAACTATTCCAAAATCAAAAGGTGGCGGGTTTATCACCTTTATGCGAATTGAAGGTGATTTCCGGGTGATGATTGGTAATTATTATCTGAAAGAGCAGATGGTCATGGAGCGTATTAATAAGTTCGGAGCAGATAAATACATTTTGTTCTCATTTAATGATGTATTTGAGCCCTTCGAAAAAAGCGAGCAGGTTATCAATCAATATCAACAACCCAAGGTTGCTGTTTTCTCCGAAACAGTATCATCTGTTCTGACATTTCCGTCGCATACTTTTTTCAGAAGTATTTATATAGCGGTGAACCAACGTTACCTGCAAAATATGACAGCTAATATCCGGCATCCGATTATCGCACGAATAGCAGAGAACAAAGAACATTTTGCATTTGAATCAAATGTCACCGCTGCTATGATCAAATGTGCCAATGATCTGATCAGTGAAAATGTAAATGAAGGTCTTGAAGCGCTGTATTTTAAAATAAAGTGTGAAGAACTGCTTTGCTATTTATTTAATCAACTCATGGGGAGAAAAGATGAGTCGGTAAGTAAATTTCACATTGATGATATAAAAGCGGTTTATAAAATTAAGGATTATCTCCGGTCACATTTAGCCACTGCTCCCAATATCGCTAAACTCGCGGTAGAAGCCAGCATGAGTGAAACTAAATTGCGTAAACTTTTTAAACAAACATTTGGCAAAGGCGTCTTTGAATATTATCAGTCACTACGGATGCAAGAGGCAGCACGATTATTAAAAGATGAGCGCTTAACTGTTTCGGAAGTCGGCTTTCGGCTTGGGTTTACCAATCTCAGCCATTTTTCAAGAGTGTTTGAGGGATATATTGGTATGAAACCGAAGAAGTGGAGCGTAGCCATAAAATAAACTAATTGAGTTCATTTTTATATTTACTTCATGAACAAGTTGGTTATTGATTCTGTCACGTTTTCAATGAGCTAGAGAATTATCCTTTGAAATTATTCAATGAAAGTAAGTTCAACGTTTTTATTTACTATGCCATTTGGTCAAATTATGTACTGAGGACATAATAGCCATAAAGGGTTTAGAGAAAAATTCACATTTTAAAGTCTTAACTCCTTTGAAGTATTCCGGCCACACTTTGCCCGTTAAAAATATGTACATTAATAAATCTCTGACGCAATTTTCTATCAGGGTCGTTTATAAACCATTAAGGGTTTCGCGAAATCAAAACCCTTAATGATTAAGTGAATACCATTTGGGTATTTCACAAAAGAACTTTAAATAGTTATATGGCTGTAAGGCCACCGTCTGCGAATATCTCAACGCCGGTGATAAAACTGGACGCTTCACTTGCCAGAAATAATGCCACCTGGCCAATCTCATCAGTTGTACCGATACGACCGGCAGGGGTATCTGCTCCCATTGATTTTACGCCTGCCTCTACCTGGTCTCTACCGTGTGCCTTTTCCAGTGCGTTTCTCAAAGATTCGGTATCAATGGCTCCTGGCGATAAAACATTGAAGCGTATTCCAGTTCCTTTTGTATCCTGAACCCAACTCCTAATGAAATTACGCACGGCCGCTTTCGACCCACCGTAAATACTCATTCCACGTGGCGGATTTACAGATCCGGTTGATCCAATGATGATGATAGTACCGCCTGGTTTCATCAACGGTACTGCTGGTTGAACAGTGAATAGTACACCTTTTACATTGGTGTTAAATGTGCGGTCATATTGTTCTTCAGTAATGGTGCCCAAAGGGCCGTGGTCGCCAAGACCGGCATTAGCAACAACGGTGTCAAGTTTTCCAAATTTGGCCATTACCTGTTGATATACAGCTTCCATGTCTTTCAGCTTCGATACGTTTGCGACAATTCCTATACCGTCTTTGCCGATTACGGCCACAGCCTTATCCAGATTCTCCTGTTGCAAATCGGTAATAATAACGCTTGCGCCGTTTTCCGTAAATGTCTTTGCTATAGCCAAGCCAATTCCTGACGCACCGCCGGTTACAACGGCTACCTTGCCTTCCAATGTGTTTTTCATATTTAAATAGATTAAGCGGTGTTTGCTAAGCTACCGCTGATACAAAAGTACATGGGTAAGTAACCCGGCTTTAAAGGTATTCAAACAGAAAGCATAGAAATTCAAACATGTAGGTCTTTTATCTTACCGCGTTGGGTGAAATGCCGGTTTGTTTTTTAAAGAAATTGGTAAAGTAGGTTGGGTATTCATAACCAAGGCTATAGGCGATCTCATTAATCGTCCAATTGGTGTGCTGAAGCAATAATTTCGCTTCGTTTATAAGACGTTCATTCAAATGCTCTGTGGTAGTTTTGCCAGTCACTTCTTTTACTGCGCGGTTTAGGTGATTAACGTGCACAGACAACTGTTTTGCATAATCATTTGCGGTTTTCAGTTTTAGAATTGCTTTCAGCGAATCAACTGGAAACTGCCGTTCCATTAGGGCCATAAACAGTGTGGCGATACGCTCGGAAGCATTGTGTTTAATATATTCAACAGCAGGCTTCATTTTCATCGCTTCATGAAAAATTAGATTTACATGGCTGTGCAGCAGATCATATTTGTGGCTGTAATCCGAATTATATTCCCGAAGCATATTTCTGAATATGGAGCTGATATAATCGAGCTGCATTTTGTCTAAAAAATATACCGGGCCCATACCAACTGAAAAAACGGGAAAATCTTTTAACAATTGACGATGGTCCTTAAACGCAAGAAATTCTTCAGTGAACAGGCAAAAAAAGCCTTCCTGATCAGCAGATTTGGCTTCCCAGCCATAAGGTATCATTGGATTTGAAAAAATCAGCGCGGGCTGATCAACCTCAACAGTTTTATCCGCATAATTCAAAGTATCGGTTCCTGATGTTACAGCAATCTTATAAAAATCCCTCCGGTTGTAAGGTACTCTTTTACGATCAAATACATGTCGCTCAAAAACACTGAACAAATCTGCTTTTTTTAAAGTGGGTATTACTTCAGTAAAAGATTCCTTTATAATTCCGGATTTGTTGATCATAGATATAAATGCTTTAACAAGTTTCCGAATGAAAAGAATAAAGGAGCCATAAATAATAGAGGGGTTGGAAACTAATTATTATATACTACTCACTTTTCGTTAATTTGTTTCGTATTAGGTTATATAAGAGGAAGATAGCAAACTTTAGATAGGTTAACGGATGGAAGGACAATTATCTGACCATTTATATTTATAATATTCAGTACGTTATATCGAAAATAAACAGGAAGGGGCACCGAATAAGGCACCTATAATGTGCTTTTGTTTGGTAGCCTGTTAACCGTATAAATGATAGTCAATGAACTCGTTATTCAAATATAATGAATGTTCTTGAATAAAAAGTCGTTTTTTAGGACGATGTGGTCGTTTTTTTGCCGCCATGCTGTACACCTTGCAAGTCAGGAACACACCACTCTGTTTTTCGCCACGTAGGCATCCAAAGCGAGAGATGGGTAAAAAAGAAGCAAAATATCCTGAAAATATTATGGCCTGTCTGCACTCTGATTTCAAATAATGTTACTGTACCCTTCAAATTCTTTAAATAGGTTTCAGATTATAGTTTATAGATATAAGATAGCTTAAAATATCATTGGGCTCTCCTGATTTGATGATAGTCGTCTTCGCTAAAACCCGCCTTCCAGTAAACCGTCGCATGTAATTCTTCACGGTTCAGCCCGAGTTGTTCTATCGCATACTTACGCATAATTCGTACCATATTTTCCTCGCCGGCAATCCAGGCATAGCGTGATTTTAGCGCAGATTCAGGCAATACTAAATTTTTCACCGAATATAATATCAGATCTGATTGTTCAGGCGGTACGCCGTTCCGGAACAGCCAGCATATATCAATGGCGCCTTTGGTATTGATGTAAAATGTATCGGTTTCTCTTTCTACCTCCAATAAGGCGAGACCTGTTGTTTCAGCAGGTAAATTTTCCAGCATAGCGCTTATCGCAGGAAGAGCGGTTTCGTCGCCTGCAAACAGATACCAGTCCGACGGTTCACGTATTTTTCCCGATAATTTGATGCCTATTCCCAATGAGTCGCCGATCGAAGCATTTCCGGCCCAGGCAGAACCCGGCCCAATATCGCCGTGAAGCACAAATTCGACATCCAAAATTCCCGTTATTCTATCCAAACTTCTTACCGTATAAGTACGGATATGGGGCTTGATTTTTTCATTTGGCCAAACGGCCCTTCCGCTGGACATATCCGGCAAAAAAGCCTGACCGTCCTTAGTAGACGGGATAAAAACCTTAAAATGGCCACCCGGGGCCAAAGGCCCGATTTGTTTCAGTAACTCATGCTTCAAACTGATTCGTCTTAAATGAGGAGCGGTTTCTTGTATACCGCAAACCACTGTATTCATACAAATTGATTTTGGTCTTTTTATTTCATTTGATGTTTCCATTATCTTTGTGTTTGGTGTGTTTAATTTATAAATGAGTCCTATCGGTTTAATGCGCATCTGACACCTCTACTTTTCCGGCCTTTATTACTTTTCTTTTTTTAATAGTGACCAGTACCAAGGGAATACAGGTAGCATTTAAAATGGCCAACAGTAAAAATGCATTCATATAACTCAAAAGATAGGTCTGTCTAACCACTGTGTTTTCCAGGGCAGCTATGGCTTGCTGCATGGCCTTATAATAATTGGAGCCGTGAGCAACCAGATTATTTATGATAGCCTGCATTCGTTGCTGCGTAATTGGATCGCCTGGCGTAACATGGGTGATCAGCGCGGTACGATTAGCGGCGGCGCGGTGTGCGATATACGTATTGATGAGGGCAATGCCAAAAGAGCCGCCCATTTGCCGCATCATATTGTTGAGGGCTGCACCCTGCGGAATTTCATGGGGTTTAAGCTCCGATACGGCCAGCGCAGTTAGCGGAACGATCAGCAAGGCATTACCCAACCCGCGAAAGATCAGCGGAATAAAAAAGTAAGCGCTTCCGGTTTCCAGGTTAGATCCGGACATCATGAACCCGAATATGGCAGAAAAAAGAAATCCGGTAATGATAATATATTGCGGACGCACGCCGCTTTGTAATATCTTGCCCAGGAATGGCGAAACCAGCGCAGCCATGAGCGTTCCGGGCAACATCATCATGCCCGTTTGGAAAGCTGTGTAACCAATAATTCGCTGAGCGTACAAAGGGAATACGAAAATCGCGCTGAACAGGCAAAACCCCAGGACAAAGGTCATTAAAGCGGAAATGGACAGCGTAGTACTTTTTAGTACCCGCAGATTGATCACGGGAAATTCTATTTTCAATTCCCACCAGATCAACAATGCCAGTGAAATAACAGATAGAATGCTGAGTACGACAATATAGCTTGCCGAAAACCAGTCATCTGTTTCACCTCTTTCCAACACTACCTGTAGCGAACCGACACCCGCGGTCAGCAGGAAGATGCCCAGCCAGTCTATACTTCGCTTATCGGTTGATGCTTTGCTCGGGCGGAGGTATGCGTAAGACAAGAACGCGGCCATCAAACCGATTGGGATGTTTACATAGAAGATCCATTGCCAGCTCAGGTTGTCAATGATATAGCCACCCAGCACCGGACCGACAGATGGGCCGATGATAATGCCCAGGCTAAAGATGCCTGCAGCAGTGCTGCGTTCCTTCGGCGCAAAGGTTTCAAAAAGTATGGCTTGTGATGTGGACAGGAGCGCTCCGCCGCCGATACCCTGAAGAAAACGAAAGGCCACGAGTTCCCAGAGATTAGTGGAAAAACCGCACAGGGCCGAAGCGAGGGTAAACAGCAGTATCGATCCGATATAATATTGCTTCCGGCCAATTTTCTCGGCCAGGAAGCTGGTCATGGGAATAACGATAACGTTGGCAATAGCGTAAGAGGTGATCACCCAGGCAGTATCTTCGAGTGATGCGCCGAGATTTCCACTCATGGTGTTGATAGAGACATTGACAATAGTGGTATCTATGAGTTCTATGATTGTTGATGTGATGATCGTTACGACGATGACCCATTTTCTAAAACCGGTTTCCATAAAAACTTGGGGTACTAAAGATTTAAGATTTGTGAGATATTAAGCGGACAAGCCAGCAGGCCATATATGAATATTCCGGTGTCCCAAGTTCTTCAACAGTTTTTGAATGTCGCCAGTGAAGCATTGATTCCCACTCAGGTAAAACGAAGTGTGATTTGTGCAGTAATTCTGGCGTAGCAGCCAGTTAATCAGATCACGCTGATGCTTAACAGTGGTTAACGGCGTGCTAAAATAGCTACTGAACAGTTTAGCCGTTTGCGGGCTGTCAAAACTTACGGCACCATCAAGCCGGGATGCTGGCGATGTTAATTGCTGTAAAGCCAGCGGAAATGCCGGATGGCTGCTATCGCCTAGCCCGACGATTAGATTGGTAGGATGCAATGTTTCAGGTAAAACTAAAATTTTGATGAATCGCACTGGATCACCGCTGCGCAGTGAATTTGCCCATTGACCACCGGAAGTATCCCGTGCCACGTTAATGAGTAATGAACAGGTCGCCGTATCGGCATCCCAACCAAAAGGAACATAATCACGAAAGCAAACATCACTGATGAGGAATGTGATCTTCATCAAACCAGTCCATTCATTTATATCTATAGTTGGTAAATGAAGGTCAATCTCGATGAGGGGCGAGTCCTTCCAGGCGCGTACTTCCAATACCCTTCCTGCACCGACTAATTGTTGCCCGGTAACATTTTTTAAAGCATCTTCAATTATTTGTATAATAGACATATCCTTGTAAGACAATTTTGAATGCTACAAAGAAACAGCCTTTTTAAGCTTGTTGAAATAGAGGTATTGGCGTAATGATAGGACTATTTTCGGTACTGATCCCGGAAAGCAATGGCGGAGGTGCCCGTAATCTTGCTGAATAAACGGGAGAAATAGGAATGGTCTGTATAGCCTAAAGTATGGGCAATCTCTTTAACTGTGAGGTCGCTGTAATATAATAACCGTTTAGCTTCCATGATCACTTCCTGTTGTATCCAGTAGCTTGGCGGGAACCCTGTCGTTTTCTTTAGGATCTCGCTCAGATATGCCTCGGATACATTAAGCTTAGCCGCGAATGCTGCCGGGCTTTTAACTGTACGTATCTCAGTTGTCAGCAGGTCTTTAAACTGGGATTTTAATTGCACCGGGCGCGAAACTTTTAAATTCATGTCGGCATCGCCATTATAACAAGTAGCGGCAATGGCAAAAAAGGATTGCAACAGTGAATGTATGGCCAATATGTAAAACGGACCGGCATTATCTTCCATATATTTAACGAAAAGCAACGCCAGCAGGTCGCGAAATTGTTGAAGGTAGGCAGCATTTAATACATGAGGTTGCTGCAATATTAAGGTGCTTTCAAATACAGTCCTGCATTCGGGCGGTATCAAAGCGGTATCAACAGCGATAACCCAACCATCAGCAGCGTAATTTTTGATACGCTGGTGTACCTGGGTAGGAAGTATATAATAAAGGGAATGCTCGGGTAGGGGCATGTCAATGAAGTCGATCATGACAGATCCGGAACCGTTTTCCAGTAAAAAGAACATGTAATGATCATCCCTGTGTGCAGATAAAATCGCCTCATCATCAACGACAACTTCACCCTTTTTAAAATACTTCAGGTACAAGCCTAAATTCGTCCTGTCTGCCAGTAAGTGTAAAGGGATATTTGTCATGTTACAAAAGTAAAAAAATTGCAATTCTATTCAAGTTTGCTTTTAGTCGTCCGGATTTCAGGTTGTGAAGACGCCGTACTCTAATAATCCGCCTGTCAATTGATTTTTAAGTTGATGAGCTGGCGCTTCTTTGTGCCGTTATCGTTGATCTTCAAATCAGAACTATAGGAAACTATGCTAAAAGTATCTCCGGTTTTAACAACCAGCGATAACGCCTTATTTCTGAAATTTGGAGGTATTTGAGGCAGTTGCAGTTTAACAACCAGGTTACGACCTTTTTGCCTGGTAGTGACGATGGTATGATCTTTTAGCCAAATGTATTCATAAACCTCCTGCCAGGGGGCCATCCAGAGCTGATCAGAGCCGCTGCTGCCATATTTGTTGGCAATTGTCGTCATGTAATACTTAAATTCAGGATATATCAAACTAATCGACCATAAATTGCCATTACCCACATTATGGGTGAATGCATTGTACCAAACCGGGTGCGGTTGCTGCATCAGGGAATCGATTTTAGCAATGTCTTTATCCACACTGGCAAAATCAATACTGTCCTTATAACTTTTTAAAAGGTCACGGGCGTAGATCATGGAATCTAGTTTTACCGGCTGATCTACATTGATTACGGGACCCAGACCCACGTAGGAAGCTACGGCATTGGAGCCGGTTTTAAAAGCGTCTTTTTCGTATTCATACTCATAGCCCGGATCGCTCGGTCCGCCGGGAACGACGAATTGCGTCATGGTGAAGCTGAGTTTTTCTTTTATGGTTGTTATGTTTTGCGCGACTTCGTTATAAAAATCGGTACCGTGTTTGGTCGCGTGATGACAGCTGTGGTTTAAAATATCCCAGCCTGCATGATATAATTCCTGTAATTCGGGCCAGGATAGGCGGGCCCTGTTATCGGGTTTATCATATACGATGCCCGCATTAATGGCCAGTGCCAATTTAAAGGGAATCTTTTGCCCGCAGCCGTCAGAATAAAAGAGCCCATTGGAATGTTCGCCGTCGCCGCCCTGGTTATTGTGGTATTCATCCGGAATGGACGGGCTTAC
The DNA here is from genome assembly GCF_900155965.1 of Mucilaginibacter lappiensis. GTDB lineage: Bacteria > Bacteroidota > Bacteroidia > Sphingobacteriales > Sphingobacteriaceae > Mucilaginibacter > Mucilaginibacter lappiensis. The sequence continues at coordinate 489,657 of NZ_FTMG01000001.1, read as the reverse complement.
CATACCACCGTTTAAAAGCGGATAAGCGCAGGTATAGGCAGAGCGGTAACCGTCATCAAGGGTAAAACTAAAGGCTACATGCTTATTATATTTTAATGCCGCCAGTTGTACCGAAGCCTTAGCGGCTGATCGTAACTTGATGTTGATGTATGCTGTTTTTTTAATTGGTGGCTTTGATCTACCGGGTAATGCGCCAGCCAGATTTGCCATAAATAACCCGCTCAATAGCAGTAGACAGCTAGAAAAATCAGGAAGATGTTGGTGGGTGTTTAGTCGCATAAAACAATGACGTTACATTGGGTTTCGGGTAATGGTTAGCTATAAATTTAGCTATTAAAATGGATGTTCATTTAAGATCAACTTGTGATTTGTTTTTACTTATTGTGTAATCTACGGCTAAATGAATTTCTGTTACAAAAATTCTCTCGACGTCATGTCAGACTAATTATAGTATTAACCGCCCTGTGATATTGCGTTAAGGCCATTAGTTATTATATCTCATATATTAATTCACAGTTGGTGATATACTTCGGTCGCATGTATTGTGAGCGAGAATTAGAAACTTATTGAAATTTAACGTTTAGGGATACGACAAATTCAAAAATCTATCTTTGGTTAGAGAATTGAAACAGATGCCTAAAAATGCCCGATCTATTTGTAGTGTTTCATACAAATTGTATCCCGCTAGCAAAACGAATTGTATCGCAATTGTTAACTTCTAACGATAATCACTCCAATCCATTTTTAGAATGATTACTTTCTTTACTTTCAAGCATTTCAATTACAGTTATTCCGATTTCATCTATTCGTTCTTTAAGTTTCCTTAAATTCTGATCTCTAATGATTAAAGAATTAGCAATTCGTTTATTTAAAATACCTCGATGAAAACAATACTCGGCTTGCTCCGCAAGTGTTGGGCATTCTAAACTGATCCAAGAATTAATACGACTATTCAGTTCAGGAATTCCCTGTACATTTTTTCTAACCATATTTTCAATTTTTGATTTAAAATAAAATGGACCGACAAACATAATTCCAGCTGATTTATTTAACGAGTTCCTTAAATCGTGAAAGTTCATTAAATTTTTGTTACTTAATCTACCTGCCTCATCAATTATCAATAATGATTTTTTAGCTTCTGTTGATAAAAAGTAACCAATACTTTGAATTAAATTATAAACACTAGAACTACTATGTTTATTTTGAAAGCCCATTACTTCCAAAATTTTGATTAATAACTCTCTGGGTGACATGCTTTCACTTACTAAGACATAATAAGTATTAGCATTGTTATTTGCGAAATATGTTAAAGCATTTGATTTTCCAAATCCGGGGCCACCTAGCATCGAAATCATTCTCGAAAATCTCAAACACTCAGTGCATGCTTTCTGAGTAATTAAAAAGTTCGTTGTTTCCATATAAAATTCAAGATCAAGATTTGTTATTTTTTTCAAATCAAAATCGTTAAGATTGATATCACTATCCATTATAACAATCCTCCGCGTCCTTTGATATTTGCGTACCTATCTAAAAGCTGAAAGCTATCCTCCCCTACTGAGGGATCATATTGGGTCAAAATCGGATAAACTTTTCTTCGTTTGATTTTATCATTCTTAGTGAGAGTTCTTGATAAAATTAATTTCTCCTCTGCTGAATGGATTACATTTTTAGAGTCTTGGGTATAAATTAATCCATTTAAAGGTATATCTTCATAATTCATTATAAAATCATTCTTTGCCGCCTTTAGCTTCGATTTCAGCTCTTTTCTTTTATTGGCTATTTGAAAAATTGCTAGCTCATCCCGCTTGGTTTGATTGCATTTTGCCAAATGATAAGGCAAATGAACATCTACTTCTAATAGTAAAGTGAAGTTATCTTTATTGTATATATATACGATCTGGGGATTGTCAGGGTCATACCTAACTATAACTTCTTTATAAAGGTAGTTTAGTAAAAACTGATCATCCCATATTAAATACTCATATCTTTTTCTGTTTATTTCAATTTTAATTAATTGATTGTTTATAAATCTCTTAGTTGAATTGAATAACATATATCTAAAGCCGTCGCTGTCGAGACTAATAACATGGACAGCTTTTGAATCATTAAATAAATTGTTTGGAGTTGAGTTTTTATATACGTAAGTCGAATTAAAATTGATTATTTCATTTTCAAACATGGTGTATACCTCAGCTCTCGTTCTAATGTTCTTTCGCTTCCTTGCTTCCTGTATCATCTCTTGGGTCGGTTTTCCATCTTTATCTCCACTAAGTAACCCATCACCTAAATAACCAGGAATGCGCTTTAGGTATTTTTTTCCTATTATATGAAACCAATTTTCAATATGTCCCTTGTCCATAGGTTGACCCGGTAAATGTTTTCTCACCGTACATCCTAAAAATGATAAGCGATTTTCGAAATCTAAAAATTGGTCATTAGAAAGTCCGCTAAAATTATCGGTCAAAATTTCATATGGAATGAAGTTATCTTTTTTGATGCTCGTTTTAAGACAACTTATATACTGAGTGAAGCTTTCTTTTTCATTTAAAGAAAAAGCTACGATTTTCTTTGAGTAGACATCTAAAGCCACCACTGCATAAAGAAACCCGATATCACCGTTCTCATTACAAAATAAAAAATTTAATCTGGTACCGTCGAGTTGATATTGTTCTCCGATGCTCATTGGTTGAATTCTGGAAGCATGCCCTATAACCTTCTCAAGTGCCACATGTCCATATCGAGCTAGTTTTGCAGCGACCAGGCTTTTATGATTTAATATTGTGCGCCGTACAGCGGCGGCTGAGATTTTGGTTTTTCCTCTGATAATCCGATCTGTATTAACAAATTTTAAAATTTCAGACATACTATACTTAACCCCATCACCATATTTTTTCATTATGACCTTTTCATCTTTGGGGGTGATTTTTTGTGCATTATGATTCTGTATATTTTTATGAAGGAATGCTTTTATGTCATTTTTAAGAAATTCCCTGTATTTTCTTAAAAAAGCAACCTTAGAATTTGTTTTATAAATCAAATCCTCATTCTTAAATTGATTATATAACAAAAACTTGTCTACCCCATTCATTAATTTGCAAGTTTTTAAAAAATTGAATAATGCGTACGATCTTGAAATACTGCGTATTTGATTTTCATTCGTTTGTAAGTCACATCTTAAAACCATCAAATTGTATTGATTAGATCTTTTTAATTCGATATTGAGTTGCTCCTTGATTAGTTTAAAAAAACCTTGTTTGTCAATATCTTTTCCACTTAGAATAGTTCTTAAAGCTTCAATTTCGTATTTAGTAGGGAAAGAGTTATACTCTTTGATAGAAACAGGAATTTCGTCTAGGCTAATCCAATTAGACCGACCTATATTTAAAATATTACTTTTATTTTTTTCACATATAAAATCCTTAATAATGGAATACGGTATTGAAAAATAAGTGGTTAGATCTTCGATTTTCAAATAGTAAATATCAGTATATAGCATTATACCTGCCACCCTACCGTTTATCGACAAAATCTTTTTTTTCATAATCAAATATTTTAGGAACTCTAATTGAAAATATTTTAAAAACACTCGATATACATCATTATATATCGCATATACTTTATTGTGCATTTCACAATTGACTAATAATCAGTAGATTCAAACTTGGAATGTACAGTAAAATAACGAATTTGACAACAATGGAAAATCAGTTTTTTGAGAAGGAGAATTTTGGTGATAAGTTAAAAAGCATACGAGTTGAGAAAGGGCTTACAAAAATTGAATTGGCACATTTATCTGGTATATCAAATGTTCAAATAAACAGATACGAAAAAAATACTGCCAAGCCATCAGATTTAATAATAAAAAAGCTTAGTAGAGCGTTAGAAATGCCTTTTGAAGATTTAGCAGGGATTACGTTGAAGGCAAAGTTTGATTTCGATGATTTGGAATGTTCATTGGAACGTTTGAAGAAATTGCCTGAGTATGATCTTATCATCATCAAGGAGGTTATTGACAGATTTACCGGTAATAAAGAAGTTAAGTCTGTTACTTTTAAATAGGTTAATAATATGAAGGAGGCATTTTTAATTATCTTTGTATATGAATTAAAATAACAGCCTTTGCTGTAGTAAAATATTGAATGCTTTGCGTTCGCTAAGAATCTCGTGTTAGAAAACTGGTAATTTTTAAGACAGACGGGAGAATAAGCGCAACGCTCACGCTTTGGCGTGGGCTTGCTTATTTCGTTTGTCGGGTATACCAGTACCTCTAACACGGATAAGTATTGACCTACGCCATATTTATTTATGCCCGGTTGATATTTGCTTAATTATCCAATATCAATGAGGTCAAAGAAAATAATTGAAACAGAATTTGCCCCCTTAATAATTGATGGTAGATTTTATATTATCCATTTGTTAAGTGACTCTTTTTTGTATTTGCATTGCGATCTATACTCGCATCCGGATGACGTGAGTCCCGAGAGATATCATCATAAAATTAGAATGATTAAATTAGAGCATGATCGAAACTTCCAATTAGTTATTTTAAAATCAAATTTTGACATACATGCTGTTTGGATTTTAGTCTTAAAAGCTGAATCCTGGTTTCGCAGTTCTGGTATATGTAAGTTCAAACATTACTTGAATTATTAGTTACCCGTTCTCAAAATAACCCTCGTTTTTCCGATACAACTTTTCAAAATTCATCGCCACAAATTTCGTGTGAACTTTAGAATTATTTTGTCACTTTTCTTTATAATTATTTTGCCTGTCCTACCGAGATATTGAGCCTATTAAAACTCAAAACGGAAGATAAATATCCATTAGTTAAGCATCTGAACTCGATATTAAATTGTGGAAATATTCATTAATAAGTATATTTCAATTTATTTTATCTTCAAAAGCATGCGGTTTCGATTAATAAGTTATAAACCCTTATATTTTTTTTTATTGTTCTTGTCATCTATACAAATATTTCAAGGCTGCAAAAATTCAAATGAAGTAAGTTTATTATACGGACAAAACAATGCCATGTGGTGTCAAAGTTTATATCTGCGCGGTTACAACCCGACAACTAAAGAGAGGTTAACTTCGAAAATGGTTGATAGCTTTGGCCAACAAATGAAGAATCATCATATAAAATATGTTTATCTTTTCGCTGGACCCTTCCTAAGCAACGGACATTTACCTGAGTATCCATTTACGGACTCGGCTGTCAATGTTGTAAAAAAATTAAAGCAAAATAACCCAGATCTAATCATATTGCCCTGGGTAGGTGGTATACAAAACAAAACCGTCCAGTTGCAGGACTCCCTATGGGTAAATAATGCCATATCAGATACTAAACTATTGATAAAAAGACTTGGAGTACCCGGAATTCACTTGGATTTTGAATATATCTTATCTGGGGATCCTTATTTAGATCACTTTGTTGATAATCATAATAATGCAAACAAAGAAGATTATGGGAAAAACGTTAATGACTTTTGTAGACGATTAAGGATATCGATGCCTAAAATTTTTATTTCTTCCGTTGTTGTAGCTACTTCTCCAGAAACAAAGCCATGGAAAATGAAAACAACACTGCCAGAATTGAAGATTTTAACGAAGTATATCGACCAACTTGCATTTCTATATTTTGACACAGGTATCACCGATAATAAAGTGTTCAAACATAATTGCGAACTTCTCTCCAAGGATATTCTTTTTTTATATTCACAAAACAAAATCAAGTATTTAATAGCAGTTGGAACTTTCATTAATGAACCCCAATTACATGGTTATCGACACATGGACATTGAAAATATTCCAAATTCTATCAGCGTAATAAAGAGTGGATTAGTGTCGGTTTCTCCCCCAAAGCGCATTCTTGATGGGATTGCCCTCTATTGTGACTGGCGAACTACAGATACTGAGTGGCGGGAATTTGATCGATACTGGCTTGAAAAAAATTAAAATATCTTAACAATAGACCCCTTATTTATGTCGGAAATAATTTTTATCTGATTTTTTTGATAAATCAAAACCAATTAATTAAGAATCCGCTTTGTTGATATGTATTAGCTGTGATTTTCAAAAAAAGTTATTATTGCGGCAATGGCAGAATTTAAATTCTTATCGGCTCTGAACCAATGCCCTTCCTCCGGATACATAATACAAGAAAAGTTATTGTTTTTTGCATTTCTTATTTGTTTTTCTCGTTGATCGGCGTTGATTAGCCTATCTTGTTTTCCTAAGATATAAAGTGTAGGAATTTTTGATGAAGTATTGATGGATATCTTGGGTATTCCAAATAGGCTAACGGCGCCGTTTACAGACGCGCTTTCACATAGCGTTTCCATAAGTGGGTTTGCCGCACTCACAGATATAAAGAAGAAGGGCAATTTATATTTTTCCTTCAATATCTCAGTACATCGCGAAACACTACCTACTGCACTGTCGTAATCGCTTTCGAGAAAACGCTTGCCGTAACCGGAAGAAGTCGGAAAATTCAAGCTAATTACCCGATAGCCATTGATGCACACGTTATTAACTAAGTCGTCAAATCTCGGTGAATAATTGCTTTGAAAGCCTGGGTGAAGAAATATCACTATCCCTTTCGTCTTTACCCGATTCTTGCTAATCTCGAAACCATGTGAGCCTGCCATATCAAAGCTCTTAAAACTAAATCCATTTACTGAATCGTTTTTGACTGGGATATGCTGATAACTTTTTTTTGTCTCCTGGTAGCCTATCAGACATTTGGGGAAATTGAGATCCGAATAAGAAAAATACATACGATCATTCGTGAATTGAAAATCGTAAACAACCCCCTTTTTTGTTAGAGTTGCAATGTTGCGGGTTACTAAATCCATTCGTTTAAGAATGTATTCGGCATTGACCACCTCTGTAAAATAAAGATAACGTTTATTTTGTACAGGCTGACAAAGATCATGGTTTGATTTATAGACTAACATAGGATTGCTTTTCGGCTCCAATAAATCTAACTTATAAATAGCATAATAATTCCAAGAAGAATTCGAAGTGAAGTATAAATTGTTTTCGGAAAGTGATAGGTTTATTTTTGCCCCCCGGAATTCCGGAGCAATCATTGTTTGTCTATATGTGTCCAGATTTATTGACTCTAATAGGTTGTCAAAACTAAGGTAGACGCTGTTACTACTCTTGTGGTAAACCGCACCGTTCATTTTACCTATAGCTGTAACAATCCTAACCTTTTTCATCTTGACGGAATCAAGCAAAAAGACACTGGGATCATTTAATTCCTTAAATATAAGGAGCTGGCCATTATTGAGCGAATACAATTGATCAAATCCAGAAGGCCCACATAGATTTTTAATAATATCGTCGGTGGCCGTATAATAACCTTTGTTTGCAATATCTTCCAGGGCAATAAGCCTGTTTTTAAAGATAAAAGGATGGAAAAGACTATTTTTTGAAGCAATTATTGAAGTCTGAGGATCTTTTATATTGACAATCTTATAACGGTCTTTATCATGAATAGATATATAAATGTCATTTTTGTCAATTAAAAATCGACTATCGATTTCCTTGAAAGTCGGCAAATACCTAATATCTTTATTCTGACATGAAATTAATGTGCAAATGAATACTATTTTTGCGATTGCAAAGATGTGTGATTTTATAGCTTTGAAAGTTGTTCTCATTTTTATTTGCATCTTTAGATTGATGTCAGTAACCCTATTTGTAGATTATCTAAAGGTATAAACAAGCAAATGGATATTATACAATTCGCCTCTTTGAATTCTTCTCTGCTTTAGATTCCTACGTTCCGCTGGTCTTTGTAATATAGTGCTTGTTGTAATAATCCTGTTACATGCTATGGTTTTTTAAATAAATATTAATAATATTTTTTTTCATATTATAATTTATTTAAATTAAACGATAATTTCTAAACCTTTAAAAAAATGAAAAAAAAGCGCTATTCTCTTTTGCGATTTAACGCAAATCGTGTATTCATTGGAACTATTTTTATAGCCTTGAGTGGGCTACTTTTGTTCTTGTACAGCTGTAAAAAAGACCAGAAACAAAGTGTAACCGCGAGGAATCAACCTGCTAATAAACAAACTGCGTTGGAAAACTCAGCCTACACTGATTTGAAATTGAAGGCTACACCTCAGGTTTTTAATGATCTGGACTGGACTAACGTCAAAGTAATAACTGCAAATGGCGTTCCTTCCCTTTTATGGATTAAAAGCAAATCTACTGACTCTAAATATTTATTATATAGTAAGAGAGACAGTGTTGTTAATACCCGGTGGGTGCAACTCAATGTAAACAATGGATCTGGAAAAATTACGAGTAGTTCCATTAATGAAACTGAACATATTGAATCCAATATAAAAAATGGAAGGATATATGCAGCTCAAAAAATTGACGAAAGGGGTAATATAACGGTTTTGAATATAAACAAACCGATTAAAATAGCCACCAACGCCGTAAAGAACTTCAAGGTTTTAGGCCAAACATTATCAACGAATGCAGAGTGTGATCCGGGTGGTGGTGGAGATCCTGGTACGGGAACGGGCAGCAGCGGAGACGGCATTGGAGATGGAGGCACCGACGGGTCTTTTACCTGGTCTGGTGTCAATCAACTACCGGAAGTAGTTGTGAGTTCAACAACGACCAGCGGTTCGGTATTGGGTCTTTACAGCCTGTACATTTTGATGGGTAATAATCCTTCTTATGGGTTCAATTATACTCCTGGCCCAAATGGGGGAGGCAGCGGTAGTGGCCCTGCAAATAATGGAATGGAAGCTTCTGTCCCTGCACCTGGAGGTGGAGTTGGCACTGACCCTGGATTTAAAAAAGGCAAAACACCGGCAACTGGCGTTGCAAAATTTGCCCCCTTCGGAGGGTTATATGGCGGCTGGCAAGTAAACATAACCTATACAATAACGACTAATACAAAGAATGGGGTTACTACTACTACGCCAACGGTGACGGCTAACGTCGCGGCGACGTTTGGTGCAGAATCCATGATTGTTGGCTGGCAGACTTTAACGTCAACAACCTCCGTTACTGATCAAACAATCAATTTTTCATTTAACGGATATGACGTTTACGGAGTTTATAACCAGGGTTGGCACGATAATGTAACGATCGATGGAACCTACAATACTTCTACAGGAGTATATTCAATTTATGTTCATCGAGCCCCCTGATCAATAAAAACAACATGAATTGATGTTGTTTAAATATACATGTACTTATATACCTATTTCAAACTTTACATTAATAATTTTTTATCATGTCAGCAGAAACTTTATCATTAATATGGGTAATATTTTGTAGTTGTCTTTTTATCGTGCTACTTGTGATTTTTATCTATGTTACCCGGTTGTTAGTCAAGGCCCTAAAGAAGTATTTAAATGAGCCTCCTACAAATTAATATCTCATAACCTGGATTTTTCAAAGTATTTAAGTTAATGAATAGGATATGCATTAATTATCCTATTCATTTCACTTATTATTACCGTTGTCTCGGCAGACGGAACTTTTATCGGCATTTGCAACACCATCCTCGCTAAATTTACCGCACGCCTTATCATCCCCATCTTTATATAAAGTTCAACCAATAAATACTTGGGGTAAAATTTCGAGGGAACCATAAAAGATGCTTCAATGTAACAAGCTTCTGCTTTATTATTGTCACCTCTCATTTCATAGGCTTTGCCAAGATATAACAGAACCTCTTCTGAAGGATGTAAAAATTTACATTCGTTCAAGATAAAAACACTCTCGTTGTAATTCCCCACGCTGAAAAGTATTGCACCATAATTATACAAAAAATTACTCCGGTGACGAAGCTCAGGATGGATATCCGAAAGCGGTTTTACGTCAAAGGAAGTGTTTTTCTGATTCTGATCCATTTTACTCGCCCCTCTCCATATTTTGGTGGCTTTATACTGGGATAAAATATAGGAAAGAAAAACAGTAAATACACAGATTATAACGCATATGGCTACGTAACGAAATGCCCGATTATTGATTCGGAAAGACAGAGGGAGAGCAAGCCCGGCCAGGGATGCCATTGCTAAAACTAGCATGCTCGTAACGTGTAGACTGTAATAAAACAACGACCCGAGTAAGATCAAAACTAAGGTAAGAGCCTCCCATGTTATTAGCTGCGTTTCCTTTACAAACGTTCTATAGCCCCTATAAGCCAAATATATAAATAAAGATAATCCTATCAAGCCAAACTGTACCAGGATCATTACATATTCACTTATGCCGTTAATTACCTGCCCAGCAACATATTTATACGGTTGTCCACTTATTAAATGCGTTTTAAAATAATGGGCTTGATGATATAGATAATTTCTCTCCAGTCCGGACATTCCCCAACCCCAGAATGGCTTTTCTAAAAACATGTTGAAGCAGATTTTCCAAATAAATAACCTGCCGATGAAAGATGGATATTTATAACACAATAGTGTCGTAATGATCCCAGCGACCAGTATATAAAGGAATGCCTTTGTAAATAATTTACTTTTGGCTGATCTATCCCATATGGTAACCAATGTAAGCTTATGCATAAACCACAATGTCATAATGACCAGGAGTAATCCCGTTCTCGATCTGTCGATTAGAACTAAGATCAATACTGTGGTAGTAATACCATTAGCTATCCATTTATGATATGAGGTGGACTTATTTAGATAAAAAACATGATTAATACATGGTAGACAGCACGCTAAATATATGGCATAGACCCCAGAGTTCCCCAAAGAACCTGTGATATTGCCCGATATAAATTTATGATCTAAAACCATCAAAGATAATTGAATCATTCCCCAGAGAAGTTCCATTATAGCCGTTAATGCTATGATGTAGGGCAAGCACCCAGGAAGCATCTTATTAGCTTGTTTGAAGCTGATATATATGCATAAAGCAGCTATAACTGAAATAAACTCATCACTAAGATAAAATGATAACGTAGCGTGAGATAATAATTCATAATTAAATACATAGACCAAAAAGAATAATAATAGAACATCTATTACATTGAATCTAAACTCACTGTTTCTGATAGTTGTTAGCAAAAAACACAGTGAAAGGAAAGTCGCTCCAATGAAGTAATAATAGACTTCCGGGGTTGCATTCCAGTTATTTACCAATGGCGTATAGATGAGCCCCAATACAATTACAGTCATCAAACAAAATACACTAATTAACTTCTGAACCTGAACGAGAAACTTCATTATAATGAATTGTCTAATAAGGAAATATCTTAAAGGGATAGTGAAAGCAAATTATAAAATTGAATCTATTTCAACCATTTTTAAATATTAAAAATAATTTGATCTAATGTTGATTTTATTTAGTGGCTTATAGGTTTCCTAATCTTATTTTTCTTCATCCAATTACAAAATGTCGGTTCCGTGACGCGATATCTATTGGCAATGAATTTTTGAGAAGAGCCATTATTCAGCAATGCTTCAATTTCCATACGGAAAGCATCAAGCTTACTTTTCCCCGGCCCTTTTGGCCTGCCGAGCTGGCCTCCGGACAATTTTATGGATTGAAGCGCTTCTTTCGTTCTTTTGCTGATCAGGTCACGTTCGATTTCTGCAGCCATAGAAAAGACCATGGCCATCACTTTGCTTTGAATAGTGTTATCCAATTGCCAGCCACCTTTTACCGTATAAATCTTAATGCCTTTTTCTACCGCAATGGAAATGATTTCCATGCATTCCAACATACTACGGCCAAGTCTTGAAAACTCACTTAGCAAAATAGTGTCGTCCTTTTTAAGCTCATCCAGTAACGGGCCGATCTTCCTTTGTTTCCATGATACTTTTCCTGAAATCTTTTCTTCAACAAATTCCACTTTCCCGAGATTTTTATCATTGGCTAAATGAAGAATGTCGGCCTTGTTTTTTTCCAGGTTCTGATCTATGGTGGAAACACGTAAATAAGCAATTGTTCGAGCCATTTTATGGAATTAGATGAAAGTGTAATAAAGATAATTAATTTATAATTATTGATAACAAATATATGTTGATTCTATCTAATTTATATTGCAGCTTATAGGAAGGTTTATTTTATAATTTTTTCTGATGTATAAACATTAGGGAATGTTCATTATGACCATTAACTTAGTACTACAATAAAATTTATTAGATCAAAGGAATAAAAATGGATGATTTAATTTATGATCCCCTGGGTTTAGATATTTTTGTTATTGCAGAAATGTTTGAAAGCGTTTTTAATGGTCTTTCAGGTGTATACTTCCGGCTTTATTATAAAGAATCTAAACGTTCTGAAGATGTAAGGAACTTTGATCGGGAAAAAGAATTTTACAAACGCTTTCGTGAAATGGTTCGGCTTAAAAGATCCTATGAACCTACCGACTGGATTAAAAAAAGGGAAGCGGTGGATCTTTATTGTATCGAGTTAAGAAAAATGATAGCGCTTGAATTGACTGAATACAGGGACTTTAAAATAAATGGACAATAGTTTCTATTTTTCAGTGTACACCCTGGTGATTCAAAAAACTGAAGATCATGGCAAATTTTTCTCCCATAGAAAAGTACAGGCTGATCATCCTCATATTGGATGGCAATATCTCTGCTACGAAAGTAGCCAAAACCGAGCATATCCCGATCCGTACAATTCGTCACTGGCTTAATCAATTCTCAAAAAAAGGATTACCGGGGTTAGAAAGGGCAAAACGAAGTGATCGTGGAAATGTAAGAATATTGAATGAGGAATTTCAAGAACTTACCCGAGGTCTTGCCTTACAGAAACCTCCATTATCCATATCCGCCATTTATAGAAAAATAGTAGCCCTTTCTAAAAGACAAGATCTTAAACCGCCATCTTATGAAACCATTTACGGTATTATTAGGAAAATTAACCCGGCGCTATTAATGCTTGCCCATGAGGGAAGTAAAGCCTATCAACAAAAGTATGAGCTGATCTTCAGAAGGGAGTGTCGTACCTCAAATGAAATATGGCAATCGGATCATACGGAACTTGATATTTATATTATTGATGCCAATGGCAAAGAAAGGAAACCATGGCTGACGACCATTATGGATGATTATAGCCGGGCTATCGCCGGGATTTTTATTTCACTTGAATCTCCAAGTGCTATTAATACTGCCCTCGCGTTACGTCAGGCCATTGGAAAAAAAGAAGACCCTGGATGGGAAATTTGTGGTATACCACAAATTTTATATACGGATCATGGAAGTGATTTTATGTCCCATCATATCGAGCAGGTATGTATTGCCCTAAAAATCAGAATGCTCAACTCCATGGTCGGCAGGCCCCAGGGACGCGGTAAGATCGAGCGCTTTTTTCAAACCCTGAACGAATGCGTGTTAATTGATTTACCCGGCTTTTCTATCAAGGGTAAGCCTGTTTCAAAACCCACGCTAAGTTTGGCACAGTTGGAAGGAGCTATCATGAATTTCATCCTGAATACCTATCATGTAAATAACCATAGCTCTACGGGGCAAGCCCCAATAAAAATGTGGTCAGCGGGTTTCCTTCCGCAGATGCCCGAATCATCTGCAATGCTTGATTTGCTGCTTTTGACTATACATAAGCCACGAAAAGTTCAGAGGGATGGCATACAGTTCCAGGGAATGAGGTATATCGCCCCAACATTGGCGGGGTTTGTTGGTGAACTCATCACTATCAGGTATGATCCCAGAGATCTGGCTGAAATAAAGGTATACTATCAGGAAAGTTTTTTATGCAAGGCTGTTTGCCAGGATATCGCCGAAATGGTCGTCAGCTTAAAGGATATTCAAACAGCCCGCAATAAAATTAAAAATGGATTGTATCTCCAGATAAAGAAATCGCAGCTCCTGGTTAAAAGCATCATACAGAAAAAAGAAGCAGAAAAGGCGGCGATTGAGCCCGGTACACCGGCTATAAAAAAAGATCCTCACAAGAAATCATCCTTAAAACTCTACGACAATGAATGATCTTAAAATACCAGGTAAGGCGCTTAAAAGCTTTGTTTTGACCCAGGAGTTCAAACGATTTAAAGAATTCGCTGTATCCTGCACCGACTTCAGATATATCGGAATTTGTTATGGTGACCCAGGCGTGGGAAAATCGCTTGCCGCTTCTCATTATACAAACTGGGACGACGAAATAACTGATGAAAACGCCATAGACGATATTTCCCCGGAAAGAAGGAAAATGATTGAAAGCTGCAAGGGGATAGTAGTTACTGCCCCGGTTACCAATACGCCTAAAATTATTAAAACCAATATCGTTCGGCGTACATTTGGATACGGTGTAGCCTTATCAAAAGCCAATAATGAGACCGATGTTTATAAAAGAGTGGTTAATTCACAGGGACTATGCCCCTTGGTCATTATAGATGAGGCAGATAGGCTTAATATCAACTCGCTGGAAGAGGTAAGAAATTTATATGACCAGCATTTATTTGGCTTGATTTTCATTGGGATGCCTGGTATAGAAAAGAAATTTTCCAGGTATCCGCAACTTTATTCCAGGATTGGTTTTAGTCATGAGTTTAAAAGGCTAAGTGAGGATGAAATGAAGTTTATCTTTCCTAAGATCTGGAGAAATTTGGGCCTAATATATAATCCGGATGATTTTTCCGACGTAGAGGCATTAAATATTATCATGCGGGTTACCGGCGGTAATTTCAGATTGATAGACCGGTTATTCAGCCAAATTACCCGGATCCTCAAGATCAATAAATTACAAGGTATAACTAAAGAGGTTGTAGAAGCGGCAAGAAAATGTTTAATTATAGGTGATCATTAATGAATGATTGGCTATTCAATAAATCCATCATGATGATTTATGGGTATGGTATGAAATGCTTACAGAATGAGCATCCCGAGTTTCAATTTAGTGTATTAAAAGATGCAGGTGCCAAGAAAATCTTTATTGAGAAAAATCGCCAAAAAGACCTGCCACAGTTTAATAATCTTTTAAAAGAAATAAAAATTGGTGATGAACTGATCCTCTGGAAGATAGCCGTAATAGGACGCTCATTTAAGGAAATGACAACTTCATTGAAAATTTTACTTGAGAAAGGAATCCATATTAAATGTATATCTGGTGATATTGATATTTCTGAAGAGTATATAAAACCTGTGTTGGATGCGTTAATCGTCTTTATTGATTTTGATAGAGCTGCACGAAGTGAAAGAACAAAAGAAGGACAGATGATCGCCAGGTCAAAGGGGCATATCATTGGAAGAAAAAAAGGGGTACCTACAAATCACTACAAGGGGCAGCCTGAATCCATGCTGGACTTAAAAGAAAGGGTTATGCTGGCTCAAAGCTTTCGCCAGGAAAACACATGTCTGTCTTTATCAATCATACTTTCAAAACTAAAAATCAGCAAATCTAATTATTATCGATATTACAAGATTGATCCGAATGTGTCGGATTGTAAAACTGATCGGTAAAAAACGGCAAAATAATCATAAAGAAAAGTGACAATATAACTCTAAAGTTCACAAATTTCGGATTCATCATACTATAAAAATTCACAATAAGTATTCTCAAAAAAACGTACCATAAATAAATCTCCTTTTATTTATCTTTGATTAAGTTAATGATACGTTATGATCATCGGATACGCCAGAGTGAGCACTCAAGAACAAAATTTGGATTTACAAATAGACGATCTTTTGAAAGCCGGTTGTAGTAAAATTTTTAAAGAACACATTTCTGGTAAAAACACCCATAGGCCTGAGCTTCAGAAAATGATTGACATGTTACGGCCTGGCGATAAAATTATGGTTTGGAAACTTGATCGTTTAGGAAGATCGCTTCGTGATCTAATTGATCTTGTAGCTGAATTTCAAAAACTGGATGTAAACTTCATAAGTCTAAATGACAGTATAGACACCAGCACCCCTACCGGGCGTTTTACTTTTAACTTATTTGCATCTATCGCTGAATTTGAAAGGGATATCATCAGACAACGAACAAAGGCTGGTTTGGCAGCTGCGAGGGTAAGAGGGAAAATCGGTGGCAGACCCAAGGGGTTATCTAAAGAGAAACTAGCAAAAGCCAAGACAGCAACACTATTATATAATTCAGGAGAAAAAACTGTAGACGAAATTTTGACAGACTTAAGTATTGGTCGAGCTACCTTTTACAGGTATTTAAAACAAATCAATAACCTAATTACCAGCGCTAACAAAGTAACGTCATGAAAGAAGATAATTATCCTATATACGATCCGCTGGGTATGGAGATATTTCTCATTGATGAAGGCTTTGAAAGCTTATTCAATGGGTTAGCAGGGGTTTACTTCCGCTTATATTATAAAGAGTCTAAACGTCCTGATTCAATGCGAGATCTTGAAAAGGAAGCATTATTTTATAAAAGATTTAAGGAAATAAGAAGACTAAAGAGCTCTTACCAGTATAATGACTGGATGTTAAAACGAGGGGCAATCAAAATTTACTCTATTGAATTAAGAAAAATGATTGAGATCGAACTTAGCCAGTATTCAACTCTATAAAATAATATATAGCAGAAATTATAGAGCAAAATTCAAATTTAGGCTATGCCCTTTAGCAGCAAGTGCAAAAGGGCGTTATTTTTTTCCCTCTGCTTGCCTCACCTCGCGAACTTTTTTCTTTGTCAGTTCCAGTTTGTAATTGATATTTACAAATATGTGATACAATATCGTTTCGGTTCCATGTTCACTTGTTGCCAGTTTTAAGGAAGCATTGGTTTTGACGTGATCAATCTCCTTCAATTTGTCTTTCAATTCATAATCCGCAGGGAACTCTATAAAGTTTTGTACAACGTCTTTATAACTACTCCAGGCCGCGTTGAAGTTTTCCGCATCACCTTGATAGTACGTAGCCATAAAGTATATTTTTCTGGCAGGATCATAATTAAAAACTTTGAGATTGTGTTTCTGTACCTCTGTAGTGTTCCTACCTTCGACAATCAAAGCCTCACAAATCCCAAGCAACTCACCCTTTGAAGCGTAAAATCCAAAATCAATTTCACCCACGTTAGATTTTGCCTTAGAGTCATCTTTTGCTTTTTCGTCCGCTTCATCACTCTGTTTATCTGAAAAACCGCCCCTGAGCGTATTGACTTTCCAATGGAAATGTTGCAATCTGCCGTTTAAAACAAGCATGAGCAGGTCGGAATACTTATCCTCGTAATGCACGTCAGAAACTGAGTTGATCTTCAATAGCATTTGATTGCAAGCTTCCAAAAGTTCGCTTAATAAAAACTCAGCAATTGTCTCTACAGCCAATCCATTTCCTGTAATAACCTGCACCAGTTTATCAGGTGGTAATGACAGTATCCTGTTGTGCTGTTCGGCAAGAAAATTAATCGTCTCCGGGGTATTGGCCAATTCTTCAAGATTAGCTATAAATGGCGGAAAGCCACCAGTACCTAAGGCATGCACGGTTCTTGCATCCTGTAAAAGTGCCTCAGCTTGAGCCTGCATTTTCCGCCTCATCAGATTCTTTATTCTGATTTGCAAAAAGTGAGGTTTAAAACGCGTCTCTTTTTCCAGCTCGTGGTAGAGCCTATCAAAGTTTTCATCGTCGGTCAATGCCTCGTAGGCTTCCAATTTATTGATTGAAATCTTTTCGCTGATATAATCTATGTTATCTGATTGTCCGATTTGTGATTGATAGCCGTTCCACTCGTCTAAAGCATCATTGTATTTCTTCAATCGCTCCTGCTGATCGGCGATCTGTCCGGCCCATACCAAATGTGACGCGAAACGATTAAGTGCAAAAGTCGGTTTATCCGTATTATTTAATGACAATAAATTGTTAAAAATTGCATAAGCTTTTTCCGCTTCTTTCTTATCGAGATAGATCAACCCTTCATAAAATTTCTTCTCCTGTGATGCAGAAAATTGTCTCCCGCTATATTGATCTCTTTCGGGTCCTTGCAGCGATTCGATTTTTTCAAGGTCATGATTATGATAGGCAATCAATAAGTTCGCCCGGAGATGAAAAATCTCATCCTCAAATTGATGATGAGAAATACGTCTCCTTTCCTCTGTGTTTTCGGTATCCTTTAAAGCATCTTCTGCCTGTTTAATAAATTCCGGACTTTGGGTAAGGCTCTGAATAACAAATTGTTTATCGGCATAGGAAAGTTTATCCATGATCTGTTGGATATTTTGTTCATCGAGAACGACATTTAACAGCGTCTTCTTTTCGTCTTCGCCGACAATATATTCAATCATCTTCAATGACCGTATAAGATGATCGGATTTCGTAAGCTCCCGAATGATACTCTGCCGGTTTTCTTTAGAAAACTTATTAATTACACTCCCGATCAATGGCAACAATTCTTCGCTTTTTCCGCCGAAAGTCCAGCGTTCCAAGCTTTCATTGAAGATATCATATCTCAATGAAGCGGGCTCAAATTTGCTGTACCTGGTAATCAAAGTTGCAAGTTTGCTTTCGATTTTATTAAGCACTTGCCCAACCGGGTAACCTGTAATAGTAGCCGTTCTCGATATATGCTGGATTTCATTATATCCTTTAATCAGGATGGAAATATGGTTACGTAGCTTTCTGCCTGCCAGTTGATTTTCATCATCATATTCGCTCTCGGCGTTGCTGAATTTCAGGCTATCCGGGGAAAGGAATTCATCAAAAAGATAATTTTTCTCCATAAGAAGAAAAAGCTTTCCCCAGTCTATCAGATCGTCTTGTTCAACGCGGGTAACCCAGCTGGGTAACCCCGGTTTCCACTTCATGCCATCATCAATACTCAGTTTTTGTACTTCTTTGCAATTGATAAACTTAAGGTAGGAGTTTACAAATCCACGCAAGTACTTTACAATACACTCGTTTTTCTTTATTTGCTTACCTTCCTGATCCTTCCTTAAACTCAAATTGATAACCCATGCCATCAGGTCAAGTTGCAGGTGATACAGACCAATCAGGCCATTGCCATTGCTTTCAGGTTCCATTCCCCCAATCAGGTCAAATAATTTATCAAGCAGCTTCGGGTAAAAAAGCTTTTTGAATTTCAGCCTTTTTGAATAAACAACGCCTGGTAACTCCTCAGCAGCGAAAAGCTCTCTTAATTTATCGGAAAGGGCCATTTGCTCTGCCCGATGTTTGTCCTGGAACGCTCTGTTATTACTGATCGATTGGAATTTTTTACCGGTGCTGAATTCAATGCATTGGAAAATTACTACCGCTTTTCGATCATCGGGAATTATGCTATCATTAGATAGTACATTCAATAATAACCCGAAACTTTCCTGTATAAGACATGCTTTGACTTTCCCGGAATCTGCCACTTTATTTATACCTGCTTCAAACAATAACCGAAAGCCCAGGCCGGCCGTTTTTTCTTCTTTTATTAGAAATGGCAGGATTTCAGGATGCCAGTAATACAACAAAAAACATGTGTACCAAAATGCATAAGGTTTGCTGTCTGCAAGTTCAAGTAGTTTAGAAGTATTCTCGAATTTAAAAGGCTTGTCATTCGCAACAAGTTCGGTGATCAGATAAGTGATGCCATGACGGCAGCCTTGTTCAATGATCAAATCGGCACCGTGTCCATGATTAAGCCCAATCAGGGTTTGATAAACCTCATATAAATCATCAGGTATGGAGGATAGTTCACTATGGACATAGTATTCAGGAATGATTGATTCCCTGTCAGTGTGATGATGATCCAGTCGTAATTTATCGTACTCCGCTTTTCCGTTTTCAAGGTCGGTTTCGTTTAAGACAGTTGCTACAGCGGCGTTCAGAAACCGGTCTTTTGCCCCGGCCGGCATGGTCGAACATAAACTATTATGGTCGTTGTGATATACTATACGGTAATACCAAAATTGTAACCGCTCGGTGTCATCTTTAAAACTGTCCATTGTGATCAGTTTTTCCCAAAGCAGCGTAGCGGCATGCTGTACAACATCGCTCCCCATATTCTGTTCATGATAATAACAGTGTACGCTATAATTTGTGCCGCTGTCACAAGACTGGAAGACCTTGTTAGTTATTAACGCTGTAAGTGCTGGCGTATTTGTAAATAAGGCCGAATGGTGTTCATGTATCGCTGCCAAGACCGTTGCGCTTATCAGCAGATCTGAATTTTTACTAAATGCTCCGAACACCAAAAGAAATTCAAAAATCGGCAGATTTTCAAGCGTGTAGATCGCTAACCGCGTATTATAATATTCTAATCGGTCATTTTGATTAATCTTAAAATATTTGTCTTTGGCCTGTTCCAGGTCAAGCGTAACACCTTTGATTTTTCCATATTCACCGGCAAATTCCAGCAGTTTCTCAAATGTATTGTTGGTTACACGTTCCTCATTGGTCATGCCTTCAAGAAAAACGATTTCATTCTGAAATTGCTTAATAGTATCCAGTTTATCGGGGCCAAACCATATAGCTTTGGGTACACATACCCTCCCCAATATCCATCTTAGCCAACCTTTACTAAAAAGATCGTCGAGATCGATTTCGTTTCCGGTGTCGCTTAAAAACTGGTCGCGGAGTTCTTTCAGTTTTTCCTTTGTAATGACCAATCCTTCGGCTGGGAACGTTTTTTCGAGAACTGCTGCTAAGAAAAACGATGCACCCCACATATCCTCACGCTTAATGATTGGGTTAAATGCGGATTCTCGTGGATAGGGTTTATAAAAATAAAGCTTTTCGCCAAGTTTACGGGCCTCATCAAAATGTTGCATGTGTGATGGTTTAGAATAAAAGTATGACACAAATTTCTTTTAAATTATTTTCTGTGACAAGCTTTAATAAGTTTAATAATAACGTTATATCTGCTAATCTGCTTAGTTTTTATCTTTTTGTTGTTAAGTTTGAAAAATAAGGGCTCTTAGTTATTATTCAATGGCATCTTATATATCTAAACTTTTCCAATTAGTGCATGAACGCTGGTATCAATCAAAAATTAGCACCGATCAGATTTCTGTTTCTGATACAACCCGACAATCAGGAAAGGTTCAGTCGTGCAATGGAACTCGCCTGGTCATTATGGGGTGGTATCCATTCACCAATCTTTGCTTATTATCAAGAACTTCCGGTAAACTATCGGATTGAATTCAATATTGGCATCTCTACAATTGATTATTACAAAAATACAATTGAGAACTATGACCCTGATATAATTCTTTTTGATGCGGATATTACAGAACCGGCAGTTTCGGCTCTATCGGGGGAACGAAATGTAAAAAGTATTGAAAAATATTTGGAGGAGCTAATCAACGGTCAATATGATCATGCTATCTCGGTAACGGAGATAGCAAGTCATCTTTTAAAAAATGAATTCAAGTTCGTCCGTAGTGATAAGTTGACACTGGCGTTGCCTATAATTGCAGCAGATAATCTGCTTTTGAAAGCCTTCATCGGAGCCCTGCCAGAGTTTGTTAAAAGTGCTATTGCCGACATATATGATGGTAATGATGCATTCGGGAGGCCTGTTTTAGATTGGGCCTCAATGGAAAATTATCGTGATACTCCTGTAGTTGATGTTCTTGATATGAACATTTATAAACTAAACAGTTGGTCGACCAAACCTTATAAAAGAGGTGCTGCAATTTATTTTATGCGGTCTGACCGCCTTCAGGACGTTATAAATTATTGGAACCTTCGTGCAGCCGGGTGGCAAGTTGTTCCATTTGCAATAGATCTTGCAGAGAATCCTTATATAAAAGGATACATAGCTCGTTTTGCAGAATGGGTCACAAAATCACAAAAAGGTAATATGAGCATGGTTACAAATTTAGTGGGTAATATTCTTCCGCAAAATGAAGCTGACGCTGCATGGACAAAAGTTCTGCCTG
This sequence comes from Mucilaginibacter lappiensis, assembly GCF_900155965.1. Taxonomy (GTDB): domain Bacteria; phylum Bacteroidota; class Bacteroidia; order Sphingobacteriales; family Sphingobacteriaceae; genus Mucilaginibacter; species Mucilaginibacter lappiensis. The sequence continues at coordinate 467,861 of NZ_FTMG01000001.1, read as the reverse complement.
CTGATTCTCAAAACAGTTCGCAAAGGCTTTATTCCTGGCAGGGCTGGTTCCCACGGTTCTGGGCCTCTTACGAATATCAGGATGCCGATCAAATAAAAAGCGAAATTCCATTTTATCATTCTCATTTTGATCATTACGACGTCATTGAGGAACGGATTGAATTTAAAGCGCAGCAGCTTCCATTTGAAGCGCATTATAACCTTTCGAGAGAATCTGCCTATAAAATTGTTCTCGAAATATCACTGCATGATGAATACGCAGAACACGCGGAACTACTCACCGGAATAACGAATCACCAACTTAGACAAGTTGCTGCGCCAATTGATTTCAGAGAATGGCGGCTTTCACGTGCGGGCGTTCACAGAACTATTAACCGCTCTGATGACCGCATTATGTTGTCATTGCCGAAAGCTCTTGACTTTTTTAGGTTTTACTTCAAAAATACAGGATATGATCTCAAAGAAACAGCAAACAGTAAATTGGCTAAAGAAGTGCTTAAAAATATCGGAGGACTACGCTTCGGAAGGTCATTTCTACGGGTAGGTCCGTTAAAGATTATCGAACTTTTTGAAGGCGGCAGGGAAATCTCTCACGTGCAGTTAGTTGCCGAGATCAAAAAAACGATGGGTATTAAAAAAGTGGATGACGCGCGATATTTTGTGAATCGATTACTTGAACATAAAATTATTGAAATGGGTGCCCGCATCCAATGTGCGGTATGCGATCAACATGGCTTTTTCTTACCCGGTGCACTCAGCGAAAAGATCACTTGTCCGGTCTGTCGAAACCAATATGCTTTACCAATGGCTGATCCTGACTCAATTGCATGGTCATATCGTGGCATTGGACCATTTACGCGTACCAACAAAGCAGATGGGGTAATGGCTGTTTTTGCAGCTCTTAGTCTTTTTCAATCAGAATTCGGCGACACCAGGGGGAAATCTTCTGCGCTTTTCGGCTTTGAGCTCAGTAAGGGAAAATCCGGGATAAAAAACCCGCCGAAAGAAATTGACCTTTGTTTATTGATCCAAAACTCACGCGATGAATATAAACAGCCCGATTTAGTGTTCTGTGAATGTAAGACTTACAAAAAATTTACAGAAAAAGATATTGAAAGAATGAAGGTTTTAGGTGATGCATTTCCTGGCTCGGTACTTACGTTAGCTACCTTAAATGAACAATTAGATGAACAAGAAATTGGTTATATCAGCGAACTGGTAAAATATTTTCAAAGAGGTAGAAGCAACAACCGGCCTTTAAACCCGGTATTAATTTTAACAGGAAAAGAATTATTGCCGGAGCAGTATTTTGACGGGTTCAGAACTTATAAAGATAAAATTAAGCCCTACCATCAATTCAATGATTATTTAGGTGCGATTACGGAATTCAGCATTACGGAATATTTGCACATTCCCAATTGGTGGGAAATCTGCGAAAAAAAGCGCGAAGAACATTTGGCAGTTAGGCAGGGTATCGGTCAAATTATTAAGGGATTAAAAGACCGTTTTTGAATTGCGCTGTTGAAGTATCCTCCAAGTACTTCCAACTCAGTCTCTTTTGCTATTTTAAATATCATGAGACGCAAATCAGCATTTGCAATGAGTAGCTTTTGAAAATCATACTTTATCCCACTGTATAGTGTCTTACTATCGCCTTTTCTTCGTGGGTTCCACTCACACTCAACGACCAGTGGTAAAGATTGAACCGAATAAGGCTCAACTCCATTTGTGAACCAATGCAGATCAAACAACCATTCATCATTAACAAACTCCACCTCGATCTCTTTCAAATCTGCCGCTGTAAGTCCATTTGCATGCACTCTAAAGCCTAACTTGTGGCCCATTTTACTAACTCTTTTTTTACGAACCTCGTGCGTTCTGGCTGGTTGATACATTGAAAGTATAATTGCATGTTTGTACCCAAACAGTCAATTATCCTTTGGGCAGTATCCTATTTTTCTATAGGATCATCTTCTTGATACTTGTGCCATTTTATCATATTCTGTTTTTTCAGAAACCGTCTTTGTCATTATCCTGAAACTTCAATTGCCGCAAAATCATTTTGAAATTACTTTTGATCATTTGCAGTTCCTCTTTACTGATATAACCACAATGAGCTATCAAGTTTCGTACCCGATACATATCTTCAATTTTCACCCTGAGCCAATGTTGGTCTTGCTGAGGAAAATATTCTTTGAAATACTCCCAATTGTGCACAATAATTTGTTGCAACTGCACAAAATCGCAGTAGAACAGATCGGAATTACCTCGAAGCGGCAAGAAACGACTTTGCGCTTCGTTATTTTTATTCTTTTCTATAGTGCGTGTTACATCACGGGGAAAATCTAATGGTTTCTGTCCTTGAATTTTCTCTATAAATAAGCGTAAAGCATTCTCTACAAAGTAGATATACAAGTATGCCTCGCTCATTTCTTTGCCTTTGGCGATCAGTTCAGCCGGTAAATTTATTCCGTTAGTAACTTGCTTTGCAGCCTCGATCGTTTCCATTAACTCTTCTTCCACACTGACATTCTCAGGACTGGCGACTGGAAAAAACTCCAAATCAGTAACTTCCAAACCACAGTTTTCTGCTTGAAGCATTTGGTAGGTTATATTTTTTAGATTTTCTTTAACTCCCGGTGTTATTAATTCGAGATTCTTGTATAAGACATAAAAAACGACTTTTGCTTCAGCATGAGCATGTATCGAACCCCATCGGCCAGTCTTTTGGATATCGATTTTAGCAGACGCAAGCAGCCTTTTTAATTTTTCTTTATCAGGCTTAGAATAAGCTTTGTCAAGATATAATTTCAGCTTATTCAAAAACACCTGCAAATCATCCGGGGCCTCATTAGTATAAGATGTCATAAAGTTTGGATTGATACGTCGAATATACAATAAACAGTATCATGATTTAGGTCCGCTGCAATCTTATCATTAGATATTTATTAAAAACCCATATAACCATGGTCGGGAAGTCCACACCGCATAAAAAATAATATCTTCGCTAAACGTCAACTAAAATGGAATTATTATGGTACCTAACCCGGAAAATACCAACGATGAGATACCCTTCGACATAGAAAAAAATATCTATCGGTCGCTAAAAGCGATAAATCAACTGCAATCTGAAAAAGTATATAAAATTATAAGCCCGGAAACACCCTTAAATCATCAACTGGCAACGATTGAAAAAAAATCGAATGAAGACTTTCTTTGCAAGGTTTATTGTGAAGATCTCGTTGAGCCTGTTGAAGGCAAAAAAAGCGAAGGTTACGGGGCGTTTGAAGACATTTATTTAGAATCTGGTGAAGATACTTACTTTATTAGGGCTAAATCCGTTCTGGAAATAAGCAGATCATTAAATACGCCTTCTCTCTTAAAGTTTAGGCTGACGCATTTTCAAAAGGGCCGTACTGAAGAATTTGATAATCAATTATTGCGCCTAGTCATTCCAGTTGACAATAATCCGGGGTTTACTGCTCTCAGTGACAAAAGATTAAAAATAGAAAATCATTATTTGCCGTCGGGACTAACGGAGGTAACAATTGACGACCAAAAATTTCAATTATACAAATCATTAGATGATAACGGGAATCATTTGATTATTGAGTCTCTAGCTCCAACATCATTGGATTTATTTAAAAAAGCATCAAACAGTATTATTACAGGCTATGCCCTGGTGTCTGGTAATTTGTATCTGGGAGAATATTATTATCATGTTATTAACGAGGATTACAATGCTATACAGCGCCTAATCTATGAAAAAAAAGAGCCTTCCGCCATCACGAATATTACCCTTCTGAATCATAACGCTTTCAGATTACATCTCGAAAATACCACCAGTTCAAAGTCTTATCATCACCACTGCATTCCGATGAGCATGGAAGTCTTCTCATCATTGTGCCAAATGGTAAATGAAAATGTGGTGTACGCCCGCTGCTGCCGGTTTATTATTGAAGGGCACCAATCAAAACAAGTTTTGTTAAAGGGTGGCATTTATTCTATCGGAATTGAAACAATTGCGGGGATTATTTACGAAGAAAACCAGGACCGTATAAATCCAATAGAAGACAAAACTTTGGCAAAAACAATAATTAACAAGGTACGCGGAGTTGTAAATGAATATGGTGCATTTCTTACCGAATACGGCAAGGGTATTCTTGATGCAAAGATCAACAGTTTAAATAGCCCCACTAATGCGAAAAAATTGTCAAGACCATTCGAGCTATTTGATATCATCTTACCTGACGAGGATGTCGCCATTCTAAATACGCGAAATAAATTCCTGCATGGCACCTCACCATTTGGGGAAGATGAACTTGCGGAAAAACAAGAAGAACTGGAAGTAATTGTAAATAAATTGCTTTTTATGTTAATGGTTCTAATGTTCAAGCATATAGGCTATAGCGGTCATATCATACATTACTCTGACTGGATAAAGTATCGTTACACTTCGCCTTATAGTGGAAAACTGTTTTTTGTCATCTAAACTTAGGTGGGCCGGTTGGTTTATGCTTCCTATATAAAATATTTGAAGTATATCTTGGACAGATCTTCCTGATAGTTGTTCGCTAGATACAACTTTAATTTATTCCCCATTTCAGGAAGATCGTGGAACTGGCTTAGCATGATATCATGATTTATGGTCAGCAACCACATAGGATCAAAATTCTCATAATTGAAATTTTTAGGATCAAGTGCCCAAATCTCAAATTCTGATAATCCTGTTAACTGTTGCAGTACAGGATGTGATCTCGGAATCTTACGTGTCATTACCTGATAGATAAGATTAATCATGTAGACATCGTTATATTGCGGTTGGTTATTCTCAAAGCCTGTTAGGCCGCCACGTTTATGTGCATTCACCTGCTGCACAAACCTGCTAAAAAAGTCTTTGTACTCCCAATCAAATAATTCGTTTCCTAAAGCGTCGATGTATAGAAAATGTTCGAAACCATTGATTAGTGAATTCTCAAATTCCTGAAGTAATATTAACCTGCCTTCTTCGGAAAATATATGAAATAATGGTATTAAATGTGCCGGATGCAGCTCCCCTTTATGATCCGTGGCATTAGCCACCGCCCGCTTAACCAAACCTATATCCTGAATTAGAGAGTCAGGGTGAAACTTATGATACGCTACAGCTACGGACTTTAATAAGGTATGATATTTATGTGTCCCATAACTATCGTTATTTATCGCTTTCTTAAGTAACTCGAGTAACTCATGTGCTTTAAACGCTCCCCCGTGCCGTTCTATAAACTTTCCTAATTCGGTCAAATCAAAATATGCGAGTATATCTTCGGTTAAAACAAACCCTATAATAGGATGAACAAGGACTTTAACTTGAAAATCATTAAGATCAACTTTTGACAGAACAGTAAACAGGTTACTGAATATATTGGTGAATTTTTCTTGAAAGTGGTAATTTACCAGGTGGGCAGTAAGCAAATCTTCTTTTAAATAGTGTCCCAAAAAACCATCTTTGAAATAGCTCCTGAGCAATTTCTCCGTCTTATTTACCAGATCTGCTTTGTCTTCAGGTGTCATTAACAGGTCACCGGAATTCATAAGGATATCTTGAAGCTCCTTTGCATGCATATACATAATAGCCTCTGTGATATGAAATGCAGTAACCTTGTTAAGTTGGCCTTCTGCAAAACTTTTTATAAATGTTTTCATAATCCTTGATACAAGAATTTTGAAATCGCTGAAGGCATCAAATACAAGATAGCCCTTATGAAAATAAGAATAAAGTAAATTGTACTGCCAACTAAGACTATTAAGATCTGAGGCGTTTTGGCTACCCTTTTCAAGTTTATCTATTAACTCATTCGCTTTGTTTTTAATCTTTAGGTAGACCTTATTTTCCTTGATCTCTAACAAGTATTTACGAACATCATTATCAACATAAATATCTAACTCATTATGGATGCTACGATCCAAATCAATGCTTTTTATGTCTTTTAGAATGGTTTTATCATGTTGTTCATCATAAGATTCAACAAGATTGTGTAGGCTGATTTGATTAATCTTTGATACAAAATATTCATTTATTTTACTTTCATGACCACGAGATGCTTCCTCCGCCTTTTTATACAAATGATATGATTTTTTGAAATTATCAGTGGCCATCATGTAATGAGCATAAGCCAGTTCGAGGGGCTCAAGTATTGGCTCGGTTTCAGCCCTTTTTAATTTTTGAAGAAAAGCTTTGAAATCCAAACTACGATAGTTACAATTTACACAATCACAATTTGTATTATGGATAATTTCGGTGTCGATTAAAACGAGTTCTTCATCTTTTACGTGGGTAAGATGTCGCATACTAAAACCCATCTGCGAAGCATTTTTTCTACGAATAGTTAAAAGGTCCTTGATAGCACCCAATTCAGTAACGCCACAATTTTTTAACTGATCAAGGATATATTTCAATTTATACTCCACCTCAGTAACATTTGCAATTTTTAACTGACCTATTAGTTGGTGGCTAAAAATAAATTCACCGTCAACAATCTTCACGTCGTTTAAAAAGCTGGCGATTTCTTGATTTAGGCTGATCATCCGGCCGTTTTTGTAATGCCAAACATGATCGTCTAAAATATTAAATGGCTTAATATTGCATATAAAGTCAGGGTCAATAAATCCCAACCCTTGAAATTTCTTTATCGATAAATAAATTTGATCCACAATATGCGTCTCCTTTATAAATCGGGTTTTCTCCGGTGGCCGTAATTCATATAGCTTATCTGTTGATGATTTATAAGAATTGGTCAACCGGTCTTTATGAAAAAGAAATAGAAAAGCCATTAAATTGTTTTCATCCTGTAAATCTTGCAGTGTAAAACTTTGATAAAATACCTGGGTTCGATAATTATAAAACCTTATCTCTTTAAAATTCGAAACAACTACCCAATTGCAATGTCCTCCCATTTTCGACGCATATAGAAATGCCTGATCGACGGGAGTTAATTTCATGCCAGCCCGGTTTTGTCGTTTATCCAAATCCGTTTTTATATCCTTTATTTCAACAACTACATTGACGTCGCCTTCAATACCATGATCTGTTATTTGAAATACACCCAATGCGGCATCTGGTTTTGTAGAGTCTATTTTAGATTTCAATTCCTCTCTAAACAGCCATTTAGTTGGATTTTTATAGTTGAATCCCAGTATATCCCCGAAAATCTCCAACACAAAACGAGACTTAATTTCTTCCTCTTTAAATAAATCAATTTTACCCGTTGTCATACTGCTGAACCAAGTTTTCAGAAGCGCGCGTTTATATTCGATATCAGCGAATGAAGAGAGCCGGAATCCTGTTAAATGTGGTTTTAAAAATTCTTCCGAAAAAAGCATAGATTCCATTAGTTTAAAGATACTAAAGGTGGCTTATAGATTAAAATTCTATTTTCTACCTCTTTTGTGATAGGATATTCGCAAATCGTAATTGATTCATTTGATGGTACTGCAGAAAACGTTAACTTAGACAAACCGGGCAACCTTTATTATCATGAATTCAGAACAACCTAAACCGCATTCTTCCGATGTTCCGCAGCTAATCTTCCGACAATTTATTGATGAACTACGCAAAAGTGAGGCACCGACTGTCGTGACCAACGAACTCGAACAATTATTGAACAGCGGCAACGCGATCAATGAAACGGCCCTAAAGAACGCCCTCACTAAAAGTGCTGAGCTATGATCACCGTAAAAAAAATCGAGGTGTTCGAATTTAGAGGCGTCCGGCACCTGGAACTGGATTTTAACAACAAGAACTTCGCGATCTGCGGCAAGAACGGCACCGGCAAAAGCGGGATCGTCGATGCGCTGGAATTCGGCCTAACCGGTAACATCTCCCGGCTATCTGGCAGTGGCACCGGCGGTATTACCATCAAAGAGCATGCACCACATGTGGACAGCCGCACCAATCCGGCTAAAGCTAAGGTCGTTATTACCGTCTTCATCCCATCGCTGAACAAGAAAGCGACCATTGAACGGGTGGTCAGTGACATGCAAAACCCGACCATTACGCCAGCAACAGCGGATGTCCTAGCGATCTTTAAGGAAGTAGCCGACCACGCGGAATTCACCCTGTCCCGTCGGGAACTGATCAAATATGTGATCTCCACACCAGGCGACCGCTCCGAAGAAGTGCAAGCACTCCTGAAACTGGGGCAGATCGAGCAGGTGCGCGTGCTGATGCAAAAAGTAGCTAACGCGCATAAGCGGGACGTAACGCCCTTAAAGACGGGCAAAGATGATGCAAAGAAAGGTTTATTATCAGCTTTGGGCATTACTGATCTCAGCGCAGAGAAGGTACTGGCCGCGGTGAACGCCAACCGCAGCCTCTTGAACCTGCCAGTACTGATCGAACTTACCCCGACAACGAATTTGAGCGACGGGACCACCGTGGCTACAGCAAAGGCCAGCAACATCTCGAAGCCACACGCGCAGATCGCCCTGGTCGTATTGGACGCAGCCATAAAAGGCTATGCTATCCTCGGCAAAGGCACGGCGCTGACCTCTTTGCGGGGGAAGCTTGAAAAGCTGCAGGACAATCCGGACCTGGCCAGCAGCCTTACCCGGGAAGGTTTCCTGCGCAATGCGCTCACTCTCGTCGAAGATGATGACTGTCCGGTCTGTGATACGCCGGTCGGCCTGGAACAGATCAAGGCGACCGTGCAGAAAAAACTGAATGGTTATGAAGCGATCTCCGAGACCCGAAAAGGACTCGAAGCAGGGCTGGGACCCTATAGCCAGCAACTGCGTGACCTGATCACCGCGGTCCGCGGTGTGAAAGATAACGGGCATGCTTTGCAACCGCCGATCGATGTGAAAGCCTTGGACGAGTTCATCATTGCACTGCAGACCCGCCTAACCCGCATCACGGCATTTCTGCCCGTTGCTGATCTGCTGGAAGCACTGGATGGGTACGGCAATTGCCCTGCTGCCGCTACTGATGTGGTAGCTAGTTTACATAAGGGTATCTCTGCGATACCCGAACCGACCCAGCAGGACGCCGCGCGCACATTTCTGATCATCGCCCAGGAGCGGCTGGTCGCTTACCGGGCTGCATCCCTGAAACATAAGCAGGCAGAAGAACAATATAAGGTCAGCAGCGGTGTACTGGATACCTACGGTAAGGTCGTGACCAGCACCCTGGAAGGTCTGTATAAAGATGTCGAGAGTAATTTTGTGGAGCTTTATCGTTTTATCAATGACGATGACGAGTCGGAATTCACCGCGCAGCTAACGCCATCTATGGGCAAGTTGGGTTTCGATGTGGACTTTTACGGCCGTGGGTTCTTCCCGCCTGGAGCATACCACAGCGAAGGCCACCAGGATGGCATGGGCTTATGCCTGTACCTGGCGCTGATGAAGCACATCCTAAAAGATAATTTCACCTTCGCCGTCTTGGACGATGTACTGATGTCCGTAGATACCGGTCATCGCCGCGAGGTCTGCCGGCTGTTGAAAGAGAAATTCCCGAAGACGCAATTCATTATTACCACCCACGACCAGGTCTGGCTGAAGCACATGGCGACCGCGGGTCTCATCCAACGCAAATCCTCTATCTTATTCCGCAAATGGAGCGTCGACAGCGGCCCGAACCAGTGGAACGATACCGATGTTTGGAATGAGATATGGAACTATTTAAAGATGGATGACGTCCGCAGCGCGGCGGCATTGATGCGGCATTACCTAGAGTATGTATCGGGCGAGATGTGCCATAGTCTGCATGCGCGGGTAGAGTACCGCGCCGACGGCCTGCATACGTTGAATGACCTCTTACCGCAGGCGACCGCCCAATATACACGGCTCCTTGGCGATGCCTCACAAGCTGCCCGGTCCTGGGGTAAAACTTCGGATGCGGATGTCATCGCCAAAATGCAAACCGACTTCAAACAATTGGTCACGACGTCGAACTCTGACCAATGGCAGATCAATCCCAGCGTCCATTATACAGAATGGCCGAACCTAGAAGGTACAGATTTCATTCCTGTATATGCGGCTTTCAAGGAATTGACCGAAGCACTTTATTGTAAAAATGTGGAATGCAGATCGCTATTGTATGTCGTTTCCGATAAGAACGTACGTCAGCAGCTGCGTTGTTCCTGCGGCACGATCAATCTTAACCTCGTGAAAAAATGATATCAGGAGAAAGGTTATACAAACACCTTTAAAATCCTTGGAAGTTGTCCCTAATGCCATATCAAATAACTATGATTACATATTGATTTTCAATAAAATATAAGAAATTCCAACGATAACTCTTAATCATTTGGCTGAGGATTCGATCCCTCTGGGCACCCTGAAAATCAAAAGTTCTTTTCTATTGAAAAATCTTTTTATGCATGAAGTTTTTTTGCCCTCGAATTTAGCAGATAAGAGTCTGTTGACCAAGTTTTACAAATTAAAATGATAGGCAGCAGAATACCTGTACGATTAGAACGATAAATTAGGTAATAGCAATCAGAATATAAATGCAACTATCTGATATTAAGAATTATATAGAAGAAGGAAAATATTTTGTTTTATTAACAATCAAATGACATGTAAAAGGATACAAATTGTTTTAAACACTAAACAGCCAAAAAACACCCTATAGGGTATAAAAGCGCATCTATTGGACTAAATTTACTAATTTTAAAAAGATACAATTTATTTGAAACACCTCATATTGCTGTACAAGCCTAAATTGGTACTATCCGTAAGTAGATGTAAAGTGATATTTGTCATGATACAAAAGTAAAAATTTTGCTGTCCATTATATATTATGTTGCTGTCGTCTATCCTGATTCCTAAATTGCGAGGAAGTCGTTCTTCAATATTTTTTAAATGCCGCAAAAAATAGCTTAACGTTATCAATTTCGACCTTAGTCGTCATAATAAGCAGCATTCTACGCCATGATTGACCAGTAGGTTACATGAAAGCAGAAGGAAAAAATTCCTCACCTTTAACTCTTAAAATATTGTCAAAATCATCAAGGTCAAAATTGATTTCTGCTGTTGGGAAATGCTGAATTAGCAGATCTATCACATCAGTTGCCTGCGCTGGGGACCTGACATTGGTTTTAAAGATCTCTATCATAAAAGTTTTTTTGAACTACTAATACTTAGATCTCCGTAGAGGCTAAAAAGTCTCCGTTTGTGTATTTCTTTCCCGAATAGCTTCTTCGGTTCTTGGTACAAGCATTTCTAATCCAAATTTTACAGCTCCTTCTTGAATTTCTTCAATAAAGGGACGGAAGTTTTTGTTGTAATCCTGAAACGCTAATTCAAAATCCCCGTTGTGTTTCTGAAAAGCATCAGCTAATGCGGCCGCTCCATTTATTGCCAATGATCCACCCATTCCCGCAGCTGGCGAAGCACAATAGCCTGCATCGCCCACCAACGCCACTCTACCTTTTGTCCACGATAACATTTTTATCTGACAGAGTTTATCGAAATAAAAAGTTTTTGAATGCTGCACTTCCGCAAGTAATTCTGGAGTTCTCCAGGTTCCTCCGGTAAACTGTTTCAAAATGATGTCTCTTTGTTGTTCTTCATCACGATAATCGTAAGTAATCTCTTTTTCTGAAAAGAAACAAAGAACGATATCCGTCTTATTGTTGTAAGCATTAAGCATAACAGCCTTGCCTGGGACATTATACATTTGTGAGGTATTTTGTTTGATCAGCGATTTGTTGACAATGGTGATCGAAAAATAAGCTTGAAGAAAATGCATGTATTCAGTTTCATGACCAAACCAAATTTTTCTTATAGTCGAATGTAAACCGTCGCAGCCAAAAACCAAATCAAATGATCGTTGCGAACCATTTTTGAAAGTAACTTGTATATCTTCTCTTGATTCGTTTAACGCAGTGATGCTGTCACTGAAAATAAATTCTACCTCATTTTTCAAGGAATCAAATAAAATATTTAGCAATATATCCCGCTCAATTTCGCATTCATCGACAAGGATTTGTTCCCCTTCTTTTTTTAGCGTGATCGAACCTTCCGTAACATCATCGGTATTTTTAAATTCCATTACTTCCATATTCAACCTGTTTGATTTGATTTGCTCGAAAATTCCCATACGTTTAACGATGTCTACGGTATTTTCACGAATATCAACAGGTGTGCCGCCCTTTCGAAGTTCCTTTGCGATTTCAACAACGGTTACTTTGTAACCTAACTTATTCATCCAGTAAGCGGTTGAAAGTCCGGCAAAACTTGCACCCGAAACCAGTACTTTTTTTTCTTTTAACGATTCCATTTTATACGAGTTTATTGTCAGTACAAAGGAACATCGTATAATTAGGGTAAACAACGTCAAAACAAAGTAGGTATTGTACTAATCGAGGTTTTTATGTCGAAAAGTCAATGGAGTCATCCCTGTAGTTTTAGTAAACAGCTTTGAAAAATAGGAATAATCCTCATAGCCCAGTTCAGCTGAAATTTCTTTTACCGATTTATCGGAATGATAGAGCAAACGTTTTGCTTCTAAAACAATACGTTGTTGGATGTGGTATGAAACGGAGTATCCGGTTGCATTTTTAACACATTCGTTCAAATAGGGAGTGGATATATTTAGGCTTTGAGCATACGCTGCTGGACGCTTCACTGTGATAAAATCACGTTCCAATGCTGATTTAAAGCATTTGGCAATAAGCTCAAATCGTGAAAGAGTGCCCGTTGATTCAGCTAATTCTAAATATTGTGAAGCAACCAGTGCTACTAATGCGTTGCAACTGTCAATTAAAAACAAATGATATAGTTTGTCCTTTTTACGTTCGGAAAATTTTATACAAAGTGATACCGCTTCGGAAATAATGGAAAACGTCGCTGCGTTTAAAACTAACGGTTTTGCTGGTGCGATGTCTTCCAGCAATTGCAGATGTCCAGGATTCAGATTTTCATTATTGAGTGCCCAGCTACTGATGGTTATATTTTCAAAACCTATCATACGATGTACCTGATCAGGGTGCATGTAGACGACAGACGGGGACTTAATTTCATATTTTTGAAAATCAATCTCCATGTGAACTATACCGTTTTCAAGGAGAAAGAAGGAATGCCGGTCTTCACGGTGTGCTAATTTTGATTCCTCAAAAGAGTCTAAAGTTGAATTGTCCAGGGTGCGTAAATCATGGAAAGATATTCTTTCAATGGCAATACCTGCGCCGATATTGTCGGTCATCGTATTTACAGGAATGGATTTGGTCTTTTTGCGCATCGGTTCTCAATTCACTGTCCAAAGATAACTTTTACGTTTCGTAGTAAGCCTACTGAAAATTGCATGAAAACCTCAGGTGTTGTACCGTATTCTATGTCGAACGAAAAATTAAACTAAATATTACGAACTCACCACTTGGTGATATTTTGCCAGTTAAATTTGCAAAAGCTTTTTTGTATTTGATTTCCCCATTAAAAAGTTCGCGTATGAAAAAATTAAAATTCATGTTATTAGTGTTTGCAAACCACCTTCAGCAGATTTTTAGTGCCGGAACGCTTAAAAAAGTATTTTGTAGAAAATATTAGTGTAGATAAGGATAGTCTGATAGCATTAAGTTCCAATTTCATCGGAATACTGGATGAACTGTCAACGCTTTCGCGCTTTGAAATTAATGCGCTGAAATCGGTGATGAGCAAACTCCTGGTCAATGTCCGGCATCCTTATGAGCGTAGAACAAAAATGACACCCCGGCGTATTTCGTTCTTTGGTTCAACCAATATGACCGAATTTTAACCGATGAGGCTAACGTGCGCTGGTTATGCTTTGAGGTTCATAAAATCGACTGGACATATAAAAAGGAAATAGATATCAATATAGTTTGGAGCCATGCCTATTATTTATGGAAGCAAGGTTTTAAATATGATATGACCAAAGAAGAGATTGAACAAAATGAGTTAGCCAATGAACAGTTCAGAATTATAAGCCCAGAAATGGAACTCCTACAGAAATATTACGCTCCTGGTATTCCGACCGATTATGATGCAAAATATACAGCAACAGATTTTTTGGATTATCTAAGCGATAAAGTTAACGGCAGGATAAAGCTCAATAAACAAGGTTTGGGTAAAGCATTGAAAAAATTAGGGTTTGTTCAACATGCCGTTAGAGGGTATGGCAGTTATACCTATCCTGTAAAAATATACTATATCAAGTATAATGACCCTACTACATTACTACAATAAGATAAGTTGCTGTTATACGGGCTATATGAAGTGTAGTAGGCTGTTATTGGAGTATTTACTACATCCTGCTACCTACTACAAATTGTAGTAAGTGTAGTCGTGTAGTAGCCTACTACCAGAAAAATTTTAAATATAAAATCGTTTTTCGCACCATTCATCAAATAAAATGACAACAGTAAAGAAATTCATATGCATAGCTAATTTCACAACAAAAATGTTCGACTGTCGAACATGCCTTAATTTACAGTATGTTACGTTTTTTTTGTATGTAAATTATTCATTTTCAATAAGTTGTAATTTGTTGTTTGCATGTTAAATGATACAAAACACACCCAAGCTTTAAACATGAAATTATTTCAATTCTACCTAATCTGACAAGAATGCAGGGCAGGCAAAGTGGGGCGCGTGCGTACCTGTGATCTTTCTATTGCAATCACGTTCTATTACGTTTTTTATTTATCACAATCTTGTTTTTTTCGATCTTATAAGAAGATATAAAAATCAGAGGCTTTCAACAATTGGGCAAGGTGCTAATGTATGCCGAATTTTTCAAGCGCGGGCCTGTTTCCCCTACCTGAAAGTAAAAATTTCAGCTCAGCAAGATCCTGTCGGCGGGTTTGGTGTTCCTGTTTGATTTCGGCATGATCCCCGGCACCAAAGGTGAGGACGGCGATCCGCTGGATATCATCGTGGTTTCTGAAAGCGGTACTTTTCCTGGTTGCCGGATCGACTGCCGTATTATCGTGTGGCCGCCAGAAAATTACTGGAAAAATATGCTGCAGAATTGCAAGACAAACGCACAGCTTTCGATTGCTAACAACGGGCTAGCGAGCAGTGAAGCCCGGTTTAAGTAACTCATCCAGGAGGCACCAGTAGCAATTGGCGTTTTAAGAGGCCGCGAACTAATCATTGATTCCGCCAAAGATCTCATCCTCCGGATCTGGGGCAAATCAAAAAATGTTTTAGCATTGCCTTTGACCATCGCGCCTCCGGAATTGGAAGGTCAGCCGTTCCTGCAAATTCTGTTATCACGAATTTGATCAATAATGCCATTACGTATTCGCCAAAGGAAAAGGCTATCGAAATTAAGCGTGAGCTTGTCGGACAGACCGCCCAAATAAGTGTTAAAGATGAAGGCACTGGGCTGAAACCACAGGACAAAGAAAAGGTATATGACCGTTATAACCGGGTCGAAACTAAATCAAACACATCATATCTCGGGTTTTGGGATCGGCCTTTATTTAAGCGCGGAAATTATTCATGGTCATGATGGCGACATATGGGGGGAAAGTGAAAGTGGGCAAGGTTCGGTGTTTATTTCAGCCTCCCCCTTTAGGATCGTTTTTCATTTTATTAATGAGTATATTTACATCGCATAACCAAAAACGGCATCCAGCTCGTAGCAAAAGTTTCTTTCTTTTTTTGGACAAAAAAGATCAGATGGAAATTATTATTCAGGAAACCGACCAGGACATTTTAGAAATTTTAAAATATGCGCTGGAGCAGGAAGGCTACCAGGTTTACGCATTACTTGACAGCACAGCAGATTTTATAGGACTTATTGAACAACATCGTCCGCATGTAGTGATGCTTGACTTCCGATTGGATGGCAAAATTTGTTTAACAATTCTCGAAAGGATCAAAGATATATACCCCCACCTTCCTGTAATTGCAATGAGCTGCAATCACAACATCAATAACGAATATAGTGCATTTGGATTTGATGACTATATCCCCAAACCTTTCGACCTTGATCATCTTTACCTCACCCTAAGAAAATACATTCCGAAAAATATATCCAAAGAGGTCGTTATCGAAGTTTTGAAAAAAGCGACATCAGTTTAGCTAAGCCGTTTTAATATTTAACCCAACCAGTACTTTTTCCTCACCTGAAAGGTCACCAACCAATATGCGTATAGGCTCCGGCAATTTTTTGATTAATGAAGGAATCGCTATAATTTGATGGCTGGCTGCCAGTTCAGGATGTTCTTTCAAATCTACCACTTCCAACGAATACCTGTTCTGCAAGTGTTCTTCGCAATATTTGTTAATATTTTCGATTGCACGCTCGGCTTTTTGTGTCTTTCCCGCAATATAGAGGGTCAGCACGTGTTGTTTATCTTCCACGGTATATCTTTTTATAAGTTGCCTTTATCTAATTGCAAATCAGGATTGTGTTTAGCGTCGTTAGTCCATTGTTTATGCGGACCGGGATCAATATACAGGTGCACAATTTTCAACAACTGTTCCAAATCAAATGGTTTGTATAATATCCCATCGCATTCGCCGGGTTGGTCAGTGTCATTCGGGTTGAAATAGGCGGAGAATATAACGACCGGAATATGGCGGTGCTCAGGATTACTTTTTAGAGCCCGGCAAAGATCCCCGCCATTTGTATCTGATAACCGGTAATCCATTAAGATCAGGTCGGGGTTAAAATCGTTTACGGCCTCCAGCAGTTGGTATCCCCAGGAAATATCCATCACCTCAAACTTTTCATAAATAAGGGCTTCGGTAACGACTTCCAGTATGGCTTCGTTATCATCAAGAATTAGAATGTGTTTATTAGTCATAAACAAGTTGTTTGCCTATATAAACACGTGCAGGATAAGAGAATGGAAACTTAAGCGGTGCGCTATCGAGATAGGAATGTCTACTTAATAACAATTAAAGCGGGAATTGTTTTGCGATTTTCTTTATGCGTTTGAAATTATTTTGGTTTTAATTATTTAGTGATCGTGGGCCCGGTAGAAACAGGCTGGAAAAATTACAGGCAGTAATGAATGAGGTCAGGGCCATGTAGGAGAACTATAGCTGATTACGGAAGGTGAACCAGATTTTAGTGTCAGATTCAAAAGAGATCAGGGGCAACAAGAACAAAGGTTTCGAGGACTTAGAGATAGTTCTCAGTTATTTCTCTGAATAATATTTTGTCTTCTTTTGCTTCATCATAGCACTCCAACAGCAGCTGCTTAATATCCGGCTCAGCCAGTTTGCCAGCAACGAGCATCATCACCTTAAAAGATGCAGTTTCGATACTTTCAATGTTATGCATATAAAATAAGATGGATAGATCGCGAATCTCCCCACCTTCATCAGGGATGCCGATGGATTGAAAAGCTTCATCTAAAATTCCGACCAAACCAATGCAGCTTTCCGGCTGATACCGGGAATTAAGCATGATATAGATTTGCTTCATCCGAAAAATTTGGTTTTGAACGACCTCGACCGTTTCATCTATGGCTTGCCGGAGATCGGTGAAATGGGAACTCTTTCCAAGTTCCGGCAGCCTTTCAACCAATTGGCTTTTGGTGCAATAGATACGGTTCAAATGGCTGATGAAAAAATGCCTGAGTTCTTTCGGATCTAATTCTTTGGTGGGCGTTCTCGCTTCCATAGTAATTTTATAATGATGGGCCGCCGAGGCGACCCCTCCGTTTGATTTATTATTACTATTTATTTATTATTCAGCCTCTGCGGCGGCAGCTTCGTTTACGTAGTTTTCAGCCACCTGAGTTAATAACGAATCTGCGTTCTTTTCTTCTGCTAAAGTTTCATCTAACAAACCTTGTGCTTCGCTGTAGCCTAAAGTTCCGGCTAAAGTGCGCAGTGTGCCGTAAGATGCGATCTCATAATGCTCTACTTTTTGAGCGGCAGAGATGATCGCCACGTCACGAACCTCGGTACCTTTATCGGTATCGGATAACAACTCGGTGGCTTCCTTTAACAGGCCCTCCATAGCTAAACATTTTTTAGCGACCGGTTTTTCGCCGATTGATTCGAATACACTTTCCAGGCGGGTGATCTGGTTTTTGGTTTCTTCCAAGTGTGTGTTGATCGTTTGTTTCAGATCTTCGGAAGTTGCGCCTTTGATCATTTTTGGCAAAGCTGCCGCTAAATGTTTCTCGGCCCAATAGATGTCCTTGATCTCATCAACGAATAACTCTTTTAAAGCACTTTCTGCTTCTGGAGTGCGGCTTGCAGCTGCTGCAACCGCCTTTTTGTTTGTTTTTGTAGGCATTTTGTTTCAGTTTTTAAATGGTTAATTATATATAATCACACTGCATTGATTATCATTTTGAACTATGCAAACCTTGTACCAAAATTTAATCTCTCTCAGTCCACAAAGAAGGGTTATCCCGAATATCACTCAGTTGCTCAATGAGTTCTGTAACTTCATCTGAATTCAATTCTTGTTTTCCGTCAGCGGTGTAAGTAAATAGTGTTCCAGGCAATTCAAAAGTAATGAAGCCTAAGTAATTTGGATCTTTGACATGCTCCAGGTGAAGGGTGCTTTCTTTGCTGCGGGATAGCAGCAGGTTACCGGTAGCGTTGTCTTTGAATACGCTATGTGTGCGTAATAATTGCATGCCCGTTAAGGTGTGCCTGGGTGTCCGGTATGACCATCACCTTTCGGCCATTTTTAAAATAAAATATAATGTTTTCATTTCCAGTGGACTTTTATTCCCAGATCATGCAAACCCTTATCTACTATATCCGGCCAGCTGTAATATTCGGTGGCAGGTTTTGGAAGATATAGGTAAATGTCTGCAAGGAGGTTCAGGAACTGCTCAGCCTGCATCATTTCATCTTTCGGGTTTTCAGGGCTCAATGCGAAGAAGGCGTCAGAAAGTATAATCTCTTATGCGCTGGAATGGGTTTATCTTTCGGCGTAGGAGGAAGAGCAAAGCCTAATTCCGGCCATGTTCCACCAACCACATTGCCCAAAGATGTTTCCGTAGCCTGCGCATAATCAATTAAAGCGGTCAGGTTTTGGAAGTATAACACTGCGCCGTCTTTGTGTTTATCTATACTGAAATACTGTAATCCTGAACGTGTACCCACTTGGCTAACATGAATTGTTCTTTCAGGATCTTTATCGCTTTCATCCGGGCCGGTTATCCGGAAAAACTCTTGCTGATCGTTTTCAGGTAAGTGTTACTATTGGTTTTCTTAAAGATAATGTCTCTGCATTCGTTAAATTGAATAAATGCTTTAAGGGCTTCTACAATTTGATTAATCACCGCTCCATCGAGCTTTATATCTTCAAAATGCAAGTTATGAACAATGAGTATTTTATGTTTGCGGTCGGCTTTGGCATCCATCCGGGCAACAAAAACATCACCCACAAGCACCGGAAGTGAAAAATAACCGTACTTACGCTTTGCAGCGGGGACAAAACATTCGACCTGGTAGTCGAAATCAAAAAAATCTTTTAACCGGTGTCGGAAAACATTCAGGATATCAAATGGCGAGAGAATGAATGCCTCGCCGGACAGATCTACTACTGTTTGTTGATTGCTTAGCATATACAATGGAGCGCTTTTCAGTCCCTCAATCATCACTACCTGTACTTCTCCATTTGCAACCATTTCCTCCAATTCCTTTTTGACCATGTTTCCCTTCACGCGCCGCGCCCGCCACGCGATCTCCTTAACGTAGGCTATACCCAATGCGCCCAATGTGCGGCGGATAATATAACGGGCAAATTCCTGGGGTACCGGCATGGTCAGATCTGTTTCCTGAGGCACCAAATTCAGCGGCAGGTCATAGACCTTGTGGAACGCCTTGGTGCGGCTGACCATCAGTTTACCCTCCAGATAAAGTCGTTCGAGTGCTACCTTTGCCGGCCGCCAGTCCCACCAGCCCGTACTTGCTTCAGGTCTGTCATCGTCAAAATCACCCACCATTAACGGGCCTTCACGTTCCACCCGGTCGAGTACATCCCTCATAAGCCGTGTCTCCGCCGGACTTACTGGCTTTCCGTTGACTATAAAACTTTCTTTGACCGCCAATGAAAAACGGAAGTCGCGCATGGGAAGAAAGCCGGCATCCGAAGTAAAATATTCAAAGACGTTGCCGTCTTCGCAAAGTTCGGCCAGCCATTCCTTTTGGTAGTCCGGTACACGGGCTGCCATGACATGGTGATGGGCACGTTCCACCACGTAATTCGTATCAAGTTGCACAAAACCCAAATGGTCAATAACCTGATAAACAGCCGCAATCCCTGTTCCGAATTGGGCCTTTCGGGCGAGTCCGGCGGCATTAATAATAATGCTCCGTGCCTGCGATTTGGTAAGGACAATGGGTTTCATTATGCTAAAATAGGTAATTTGGATCAGGCTTAAAGCTGTAGATGAGTCGTAAATTGCTAATGTCTTTTGCCGGTATCTGGTCGTTCGGCTGAGTCAAAATGCAAGGTGGCCATCGTGAATTACTTATTTAACTTCTCCCAACTTTAGAATAGCGTCACTTAAGGTATTTTCGAGGGAACGGTAAACCTCCGGGCAAACTTGCATATCTGTTATATAAAAAGCTGCCTGGTCATTGATCTGCATATGAAAGCGCTGCTTTTTACCTTCATGCAACACATAAACCTGGAAAAGTTGGAGCCTTACCCTGTTCATACTGACAAACTCAAATTCTGCGTCATCAAAATCAATCTTGAAATTGGTAGTCATGGGGCGAAATTAGTAAAAGATTCCATTGATCTAAACGATAAATCAAATACATATTTTAAGATTAAAACCTCGGGAAAGTCAACTCCTGTGTCAGTTTATACATTCGTTATTTTACTCCTGGAGCCGCAACATTAGCCGTTAATTCGCCTGTTGTTGCAGCTAAACAAGAGGGGAGAGCATATACTATACTCGCCGTGGGGCATATTATTTTTCGAACCGGAGTTGTACACTGTCGGTAACGACAATTTCAGGTTTACCTTTGAACATAATCACCGTACCTTGTACGCTTATCGTTTGATCTTTGACTTTATCCGTCAGTGTTTTGGCATTCTCTTTCAGGACTACGGTCAGCAATTGGTTTGGATAGGCCGCACCCAGATTCACGAGTGTCATACTGCCGATGTCTTTGCTGCCATATACCCTGCCTTTTACTTTTACCGCTTTACCTACGTAATTATTGATGTCCTCCAGCTTGACCTCGTTGGCCTGCGGATTAACGGCAGGAGCTGCCGGGGCCTGGAAAGGAACTGTTTTTAGAGGAGTGTCGTTAAAAAGCCTATTCAGCTCTCCGGCTAAACGAATGCCGGCCTGGTCGATGCGCAGGTGGACGGTGGGGATATATTTTTGATAATACGTATCGTCCACGCGCTGGCCCGGTTTGATGTCTGCATAAAGTTCTGTACTGACCTGGTAACTTTCCCAAAGCCATTCCATGGGACTGTCCGACTGCCATTTTTTGATCTGTGCCGGATTAGCCCAATCGTACTTTGAAACGATCTCCGCCTCGCTCAGGCCCTCATGGTCGATCAGCTTGCTGTCCCAAAGGCTGTGCAGGTTGGTGCCCTGCCCGTCAAATTGCAATTGAATGGTATTACCGCCTTTATCTTCCTTCCGGCTGACGTGCATCGGCTGATGGGCGTCGCCCACCAAATGGATCAGGTATTTCAGGGCTTCGTTCTTTTGATCCGGGCTTGACGTCTTGTCTTTTAATATGGCTTCTTCTTTAAGGATAGCGGAATAAACGTTATCGCTCCCTTGTTTGCTCACCGCATCTATGAATTGTTCATGGCTTAAACCTAAAGGCAGGTTCAGGTAATGCCAGGGAGCAGTGGTTTTGTCCTTGTTTTCATCCGCCCAGGTACTAACCTCCGACATTTTCGCGCCTTTCAGGTAAATGCTGACTGCTTTGGCAGTATTTGCCGTTAAATGCTTTTCGGCTATTGTAGCGATGGCCCGGTGGCCCTTAAATCCCCAGGATGCCAGGGTCAGTGTCATAGCCAGAGCAATCCCCGGCACTATCATCTTTCTCATGCCGCTAACATAGCTAATAGCCAGGAAACAGGCAATGCAAAAATATAAACACTGGTCCGGAACGGTGATTGTCAGGGTTATATTATCTCGCAAAAAATAATCAGCCTCTTCCATGGATGGAGGTACCGTTATATTTCCTCCGGGCGGCCATTTCCCTACTAGGTTGACCGTGTCGCAAATTATGGTTTCAGACCGAACATGGCTTTACCGGTTTCCATATCGATCGGTTCGGAATTATGATCATGTGTGATCAGCCATCGGCCATTTTCTTTCTTGTACCCCGTTGTGGTACGGTACCACATATCCATTTCTTCCCCATTGGAATTGATTCCAAAGGTTCGGGTAAGACAGTGGCTGTAAGCAATTTCTTCACTAACCATGATCTTCAGGTTAGCCGTTTCCTGCTTAATCGGGCTTTTATAACCTGCAAACCAATTTTCGAGCCTTTTTTTCATTGGCGCAATGCCGTTGTTCTGCAAAGGACTCATTAAGTCAAAGGACACAACATCAGCCGCATAATTTGCCAATAGTTCGTCTATATTCCTGTTATAGATCAATTTGATCTTTGCAGCTATTAAAGACTGTATTTGCCGCTTTTCGTTCTCTAAATCCATATCCTGTTCTCCTCTTTTTAATTGTGGTCATATATCAGCTGCAAAACTGTTGCCATTAATGCCATAAGCATGAATTTAAGTCCTCTGTTGTTTTTGTGGGAACATTGGGTAATGCCAATGACCGTGGAATGATCTATATTTTTACAAAAAAAACCGGCTGACTCGCAGCCGGGCTTACCCAAAACAGTATTTCTACTTTTAATTACGCTTTATTCTTTTGTTCGGTAACCTCCTGGCGGATTTCCTGTGCCAGTGTTTTTAATTGTTGCATGACATTCCGAACACGGGTGCCCGCTGCCTTATTGCCTTTTTTATAGAACGCCGCGAAGTCCGCTTCTGACGCTTCGAGCAAGGTCTTAACCTTATTGAATTTTTCCATTAACCTGATTTTTAAATTTTTCAGCCGCAAAAATATAAATTTATTTAACCAGAGCATGGGATATCCCGGGAGGCTGAAGATCGCATTGATGACTTAGTCGTAACCCGGCATTTGATGTTGTCTGTCCGCACCTTCCCTGATCACTATTTTTCGTCTATTGGCTCTTGCTTGTCGTAAAATAGCTTTACAACACACGATAAATCAACATAATGATCCTTAATTACCAAACTGTTTCCAAATCATGAGGGAAAAACCAGCAACGGCACAATAACATGGTCGGGGAGGAAAGGAAGGCACCGACCGCCAAGAAGCTGATTAAAGTGATATCCGTTGTTTTGACAAACCAATAAATCAGCCTGCATGCCATGTACCATGGTGTCAACCGTTGCCGGCATATCTCTTTCCTTAATATGACTGAAAAACATGGAGTTTGTTTGAACCCGTGTACTTATCCCATTTGTGAAAAGATCATTCGCGTAAGCTTTATCAAGATCCGGAAGACCGGCTGCACAGATGTGTGCGATCAGTATACTGGCTGACGCCTCTTTGGTAAACTTCTTTAAATAATTTACAATAGGAACCTGGCAATAGCGCAGATCGGTTAGGTACATGATCCGTTTCAGCGCTTTAACAGGAAAGGTGTCTGGTATTAATAATAAAGGGCAAAGGATCCTGTTCAGTATCGACTGGATATTTATACGTGATGTATCTTTTGTTGCAGGTTGGATGACCATGAAAATATTGCGCTGATTGATATAATTAATAAGGTCTCTTTCGGTAAAATCTGCAGCGTCCAACAACTCAACAATTGGTCGGAAACCCTCTTTGTAATGGCTCAGTTCATTTAAATGCTGGAGCAGGGACTCATCATGATTGGCGGGCTCAAAACCACCTGCACTGGCAAATTGTAGTCGCTTTGGCTGATATACAATGTTTGCCAACACGATATTCTTATTCAAGCGTTGCGCCAAATCCAATGCAAATGAAGCTGTATGAACCGCACCTGAAGATTGGTCGTTGATTAATAATATTTCATTCATGGGTATTGTGATATGCTTAATTTTTTTGCCCTTTTTTTAAGAATATAACAATTGCTAATAAGATTGGTTTTAACTTGTAAGAAATTTTTACAAGCGATTGTGTTGTGTTGTAAGTCTTTTTAATTCTCCGACCGGGAATTTTTTCAAGTGTTGTTTTGTTGCCTGCCATAACCAGTTTCCTTCAGTTGCCGCAGGGGTGTTCATTCTTGCGTGCTCGTCCAATCTCAACCAATCCTGCAAGGGTACGATAACCAATTTGGCTACCGATGAGAAAGCCATTCTGATCAACACACTGTTGACGTTGGTCGTATTAACTTTCAGTCCCGTATAATCGTTTAAACAATCGCGCTGCATTTGATCTGCCTCTTTTTGAAACCAACTCTTAAGGGTATTGTTATCGTGTGTACCGGTATATACGATGTCACCTGGCGTATAATTATGGGGGATATGTGGTGAAGCCGGCATGTCTTTTCCAAAAGCAAATTGCAAAACCTTCATTCCGGGTAGTTTGAATTGATCCCGCAATTGATAAACATCTTCGTCGATATCGCCAAGATCCTCGGCTACAAAGGGCAGCGTGCCGATTTGCTGCTGCAATACTTTAAAGAAATCAGCACCAGGGCCGCTGATCCATTTACCATGGATTGCGCTATCCGCTTCGGCGGGTACCGCCCAAAAGGAGCAAAAGGCCCGGAAGTGATCCAGCCGGAGCAGGTCAAAAAGTTGCATATTCTTCCGTATCCGCTGTACCCACCAAAGATAATTTTGGGCTTTCAATTCATTCCAGTCATATACTGGCATACCCCAAAGTTGGCCGTTCGCGTTAAAATAATCCGGAGGTACTCCTGCCATCTGTTCCATCCGCATGTCCTTCTCTAGCCGGAATAATTTAGGATTGGCCCACACATCGACGGAATCATAGCTTAAATAAAACGGCAGATCGCCCAAAACCCGAATGTCAAGGCGGTTACAATATGCTTTCAATTGCTGCCATTGACGCATAAAAATAAATTGCAACCATTTAGCTTTTTCAATAGATTGTTGGTGGTCTTTCCGGAATTTTGTCAATGCTGTTGCATTCCTTAGTTTAAACTCTTCAGGCCACTTGTGCCAGGGAAGGTTGTTGTGGTGTTTCTTGAGCGCGTTATATAAGCCAAAATCATCCAGCCAATGGTCTTCTGTTAAGCAAAAATCCTTAAATGGAGCGCTTAACCATGGACAATCACCATTTCTATAATTTTTCCAGGCCTGGTCGAGCAGCTCATTTTTATTGGCAGAACCGATAGCTGTTAATAACCCGTCCTCCTGCAATAATTCGGGGCTAATAAGCCGGATATTACCACCCATGGCTGACCAGGAGCTATAAGGCGAAAACTTGTTGTCTGCAGCCACAGGATTGATTGGTAAAACTTGCCAATATGTTTGCCCGCTCTGATGTAACAGATCCGCGAATTTCCTTGCACCCGGTCCTACATCACCTGCTCCAAAAGTCGAAGGTAGCGAAGTGATATGCGCTAATACACCTGATCCCCGATCGGTGGCAGGAAGTTCAAACCTGAGCAAGGCCATTGGCAGTTTACTAAAAAGTGATGACAGCGGAATTTCGCCGGATGCTTTTTCTGTAACATTCAACAATACGTTTTCAAATGTGGCTGGGATATTTTCGGGCAGCATGATCCGTGTATCTGCCCAATCAAATAGCTGGTCCTCCTTAAGGGCGGCTATGCCTAACGGAGCTGCAGTAACGAACCACAAGCCACGATACCGCCTGGCGAAAGCAATCACCTGGTTGCTGTGCCGTCCTTCTACTTTCAACGGGATATACTCACCATCCGAAAACACAAGGGGATAATCCTTTCTTTCCTTCAATACAGTTTGCAATAACCGAAGTTTAATACGACCATCAAATTTCGTTTTCCATAATTGCCGGAAATCATCCTGGTCATCAATGTAACTCTCCCGCTGCTTATAATCAACCGGCCTGCGGTTATCGGGGTCTACCAGGCTCAGATCCCAAAGCTCACAGCCCTGGTATATGTCCGGCGTGCCGGGTACCGTTAGCTTTAGCAAAAGTTGTACAAGAGAATTGATCACGCCAAATCCGGCTATTTTTTGATGAAAGGGTTTGAAGCTTTTCCAGAAAGCTCCTTTTTTATTTAATAAGTTTTTGACAAACTGTTTTACATTCGTTTCGTAGGCTATATTTGGCTCTGCCCAGTTCGAACGCTGTTTGGCCTCTCTCAGGGTTTTTTCGAGGTATTGCTCCATTCGTTGGCCATAATCGTCATCTGCCTCACCAGGCATAGGGTAGGTACCAGCTAAGGTTTCATAGATAAAGTATTCGTCATTAGGGTCAATGGAAGTATGATTTATGGTCTGCCACTCCCTGACCATTTTAAACCATTCCTCCGTCAAATCTGTCAATACATTCAGCCTTGCCCGCACATCTTCCCCACGTTTGGTGTCATGGGTAGAGGTTCCGTTCATGGAAAGCGGCCATGCTTTTTCCTGTAATTGCATCTGGTCATGAAACTCTCCTGTGGCGATGCCGAAAGCCGCCGGCGCATCACCAACCTCATTGTGTGCGATAAAGCGGTTATAAGTATACATCAGCGTATCTTCCACACCTTTGGCCATGAGGGGGCCAGAAAATTGCATGCAGCGCTGATAAAAATGCAATGCCTTTTTATTTCCCTTATCCAACCAACCCTGTATAGCCTGTACACCGGATTTCAATTCAGGCCAGTCCATAGAAATAGCTTCAAATATTTGCATAACGGCAGCATGCTCGTCTTTATTCAGCGGAAACTGGTTGCCGTAAAAACGATAAACGGGGCAGCGAACTAAAAATTCCGCAATAATTTCTTTGAATTTTAAATCTCCACTAATTTCAAGCCCGGATTGTAAAAGGCTGACCAGGTTATCCAGTTCGCCACCCATTTGGTTTTTAAGAATAAAAGCCTTCTTCCGTTTGATTTGCTCTGCCACAGATAATTTATTCCCGGCTAGCTCCCGGTAAAAGGAAGTAAAGGCAGACCTGCTTTTTTGATTGGTGAGCAAGTTATTGACGGTGGCTAAAAAATCGTAGCCGGTGTTTCCCTGTACTGGCCATGGCAGCATCACTTCACCGGGTTCCAGTATCTTTTCAACAATGACATAGGTCTCGCTGCCGCAAAGCTGTCGCAATCGTTTCAAATAACCGGTGGGGTCAAAAAGCCCATCTATGTGATCTATTCGTAAGCCGTCAAATATTTTTTCTTTAATCAGCTCATTGATGAACTGGTGGAAATGCGCAAAGACCTCTTCTTTTTGTATGTTCAGGCAAATGAGGCCATTTACCGTGAAAAAGCGCCTGAAATTAATTTGTTGATCGGTTTCCTTCCAGCTGCAAAGACGGTAATACTGCTTATCTGCAATTTGTTTCAATTCGCCGGGGCCCAATTCCAGCTTATCCGGATAAGAATCCGCCCTAAGCGGCCAGTTGTTACCGGCGTAATTAAAAAATAGCTTTTTGCCGGTGCGCTTAATGGTAAGCTCACCGGTTTCGATTATTTTATCCAGGTCACCATCTAAAAATGGCACCATGATCGGGCCTTTGAATAATTCATCGTTCAGGCTCTGGTCGAAATAATGTTTATAAGATGAGTTTGGCCCTTTTTCCAGCACATCCATTAGCCAGTGGTTATCCGGATGAAAAGCCATGTGGTTGGGTACAATATCCTGAATCCAGCCAATGTTTTTCGTCTTCAGCTTTTTGCTGATCTTTCTTAATTGCTGAATGGTACCGATCTCCGGATTGATCTTTAAAGGGTTCAGCCCGTCATAACCATGCGTGCTGTCCGGAACAGCCTCGAAAATAGGAGAGGCATAGATTGTTTTAATATTCAGCTTTTCCAGGTAGGGTATGATTCGCTCCAAATCAGTAAAGGTAAAGCCTTTATGGAACTGGATCCGATAGGTGCTGATTGGGTTATACATGGTTGGTGTAAATAATGATGGACTGAGGCTGGATATAACCCTTTAATGAACCGGGTCCGTTCCAGCGCTGATCCGCTGAATCAAAAAGTTTACTTAGGACTCCGGT
Source organism: Mucilaginibacter lappiensis (assembly GCF_900155965.1). Taxonomy (GTDB): domain Bacteria; phylum Bacteroidota; class Bacteroidia; order Sphingobacteriales; family Sphingobacteriaceae; genus Mucilaginibacter; species Mucilaginibacter lappiensis. The sequence goes on along the minus strand of NZ_FTMG01000001.1, from coordinate 439,786 downwards.
TTGATGCCGCTCCCCGGAAAAATTCATCAGGCAGCTGATATTTTGATGTGGGTCCCCGCGCTCCAGCAAGAGGGTTTGGTCGCTTTCATTTATCGTTGTTGTGACGAGTTTACGATTGAGTTGATAAAGGGCGGGAAACTGTTTCCTCAAAGCAATCAGATTTTTGTAATAGTCAATCATCGTGTAATCTATTCTTTGCCAGTCCAGTTTTGATTGCTCAAAAGTTTCCTTTGCTTGTGGGTCAGGGGCCTCGCCATCCTGATGAAAAGCGGCAAATTCTGCCTTACGGCCTTTGCGCACAGCTTTTATAAGGTCCGGATCGCTATGACTCACAAAATAAAGGAACGGTTCCTGCGCCGACCATTCTTCACCCATAAAAAGCATCGGTATAAACGGGCTAACCATAACTGCCGCAGCCATCAATTTCTGCATTTCAAAGCTGAATAGCATACTGCTCCGTTCGCCAAGCATGCGATTACCAACCTGGTCGTGGTTTTGGGAGAAAACGACAAACTGGTTGCCAGGGTTATCTTGAGCAGGAATGCCAAAGGTCTTCAGCCGGTGTGGGGAGTAGATACCGTCATAGACATAAGCGCTATTATAAGATTTGGCAAGATGGACGATGCCATTGAAGTCAGCATAATAACCGTCCTGCCCGCCTCCGGCGGTTACCCGAAGAGCATGATGGAATTCATCTATCCATTGTGCATCCATCCCAAACCCTCCTTTTTTTATAGGATCAATGAACCGGGAATCATTGAGGTCAAATTCGATGATGAGATGATGCCCTTTCGGTGTACGTTCTTTAAGCTCTTGTAAAATATGCTTTGGACTAAGATCCTTAATGGCATGTACCGCATCCAGCCTCAAAGCATCAATATGAAAATCGCGGAACCACATCAGCGCGTTTTCAATAAAGTAATGCCGTACCTCGTCGCACCAGGCATCGTCAAAATTAATGGCGTTTCCCCAGGGTGTATGATATTTATCTGTAAAATATGGACCGTAGCTAGCAAAATAATTGCCCTCCGGCCCCAGGTGATTATAAACTACATCAAGTATTACTGCTATCCCTTTTTGGTGACAGGCATCAACCAGTTCCATCAGTCCTTCGGCCCCCCCATAAGAATTTTGAACCGCATAAGGATAAACGCCGTCATATCCCCAGTTTCTTTCGCCCGGAAATTGTGCAACGGGCATGATCTCAATGGCTGTAATACCAAGCTCCTTTAAATAATCGAGTTTGTCTGCTATTCCGTCGAAGGTCCCTTGGGGCGTAAATGTGCCGGTATGAAGTTCATAAATAATGTAGTCTTCCAGTGGTGGATTGCTCCAATTGCGATCCTTCCATTGATATGGGCCTAAATCCAGCGCTTTTGACGGGCCGTTTACCCCGTCGGGCTGAGATAAAGAGGCGGGATCAGGATAAGGCGTATCATCAAGTAAGAACTGGTAGGTATCACCTGGTTTTATAGCCCGCGTATTAAGCGCCCAATAACCAAAATCAACTTTGTAAAGGCTGAGCTTTTCCGTTTGGTTTATTAGAATTGCCGCATTGTTGCAAGTTGGAGACCACAAAGCAATCAATGCTTCGCCGTTTTCGAACCGAATCCCTGGAATAGGTTTATTCATGGCTGGAAGGCTGTTGTAATAGAACCACCGAGCGGCCCTGTACCGTTACAATTTCGTTATTTTCTACAGGCTGGTCTTTAATATCATCGTCAGCAGTATCCAAAACCTTGCGCCATTTTCTGCCGCGCAATTTAACCGGGACCACATAATCCAGCGGACCATCGTGAGCATTGAATATTAAATAGAAATGATCATCGACAATGGCCTCGCCCTGTGGACCCTCGTGATGCAGGCCGAGGCCATTTAAAAACAGGCCCAAAGATTTGGCAAAATCATGGTTCCAGTTCTCATCTGACATCTCATCGCCCTCCGGCAGGAACCAGGCGATATCTTCGAGATCTTTACCTTTGATCGGCTGCCCCTGGAACCATTTTCGGCGCCGGAAAACAGGATGGTCTTTCCGCAAACTAATCAGCTTTTTGGTAAAGACCAGTAACTCCTGATCCTGCTGCTCCCAGTTCAGCCAGGAAATTTCATTATCCTGGCAGTAAGCATTGTTATTGCCTTGTTGTGTTTTACCAAATTCATCACCTGCGACCAGCATAGGCACTCCTTGAGAGAGAAAAAGGGTGGCCAGCAAGTTCCGCTTTTGTTTCTTCCTTAATGCTATAATATCCGGATCGTCAGTAGGACCCTCAACGCCACAATTCCAGGAGCGGTTATGACTTTCCCCGTCGTTATTATCCTCTCCGTTGGCCTCATTATGTTTCTCGTTATAAGATACCAGGTCTGTTAGTGTAAAGCCGTCATGAGCAGTAATGAAATTGACACTGGCTGTAGGTTTGCGATAATCATCCTGGTAAAGATCCGGACTGCCTGTAAGGCGCTGGGCAAATTCACCCAGCATACTGTCCGCTCCGGTCCAGTAGTCACGGATCGAATCCCGGTATTTGCCGTTCCACTCTGCCCATCCTGGTGGAAACTTGCCTACCTGGTAGCCGCCTTCGCCAATGTCCCAGGGTTCCGCGATCAGCTTAACCTGAGAGATGACCGGGTCCTGGTGAATAATGTCAAAAAATGGACTCAAACGGTTTACTTCATGTAACTCGCGCGCCAGGGTGGCAGCCAGGTCAAAACGGAAACCGTCTACATGCATTTCCGTGATCCAGTAACGCAAGCTGTCCATGATATAGCGCAATACGTTCGGCAACATCGCATTTAAAGTGTTTCCGGTACCTGTGTAGTCCATGTAATACCGTTTGTTATCCTCTGTCAAGCGGTAATAAGATGCGTTGTCAATCCCTTTGAAGGAGAGGGTGGGGCCAAGCTCGTTACCTTCGGCGGTATGATTATAAACGACATCCAGGATGACTTCTATGCCCGCTTTATGCATGGTTTTAACCATCTCCTTAAATTCCCTCACCTGCTCGCCCAATACGCCGCTGCCCGAATATTTTACATCAGGTGCGAAAAAGCCAATGGTATTATAACCCCAGTAATTGGCGAGGCCTTTGTCAAGCAGTCCCCTGTCATTCACAAACTGATGAACCGGCATCAGCTCAATTGCTGTTACGCCGAGTTCCTGCAGGTATTTTATCGTTGCCGGATGTGCCAGCCCGGCGTAGGTCCCTCTCAAATTTTCCGGGATCTCCGGGTTCATCATCGTAAAGCCTCTCACGTGGGTTTCGTAGATGATGGACTGGTGGTAGGGGGTTCTTAGCGGTTGGTCATCTTCCCAATCGAAGTTAGGATCTATGACGACTGATTTTGGAATAAACGGCGCGCTGTCCAGCTCACTGTAACTTAAGTCCTGTCGCTCGCTGCCGATTTCGTAAGCAAAAAGCGCGTCATGCCATTCGATCCGGCCCGCGATTGATTTTGCATAAGGATCTATCAACAGTTTATTGGAGTTGAACCGCTGCCCTTTTTCAGGTTCAAAGGGCCCTGAAACCCGGTAGCCATATAATTGCCCCGGTTGGGCGCCGGGGATGTAAATGTGCCAGACCTGGTGGGTCCGTTCTTTGATCTCTATTTTTTGAGCTTCTTTTTCGTCGTTGATATTGTTGAATAGACACAACTCAACGCCCGTTGCGTTATCTGCAAAAAGAGCGAAGTTTACGCCTGCTCCGTCCCATGTGGCGCCAAGCGGATAAGGTTTACCGGGATAAGTTTCAGTTTTCATACCAACAAAATCAAAAACCGGCGAAAATGTTTTTCTAATTAAATAAATGTTTTAACACAATATTTCCCTAAACAAAAATAACAGGATCAGGTTATTAAAGGATGAAAAAGATATTGGCAGTTTCAACCGATGAGCAGCTTTTAACACAATTGAAGACCGGGCTGGAGACAAATGGTTTTGAGGTTCAGACCATAGCAAATCACGAACACTTATTTACCCGGATCACAGGGATTGATCCATACATTTTAATCATTGATTTCATCATGGAGAATGACAACGCCGCGGCATTATGTCACCGTTTAAAGTCAGATCCGGCATCAAAAGATCTGCATATTATTTTGGTGTCTGAGTTTCCGCAAATGGAGCAGTTCGCCGCGAAGTTCGGCAGTTTCTCCATGGTCAGAAAGCCTGTAGATATCCGGGATATTTTAACATCTATTTCGGATGCAGCGAATGACTAATTAACCTGGAGTTCAATTTTTCCATATCTTAGGGCGCATTGATACCTCCTGTCGTACCGTCCCCCAAAAGTAGCATAGATCCGGATGATTTGCTAGAACAGCTACCTGCTATTTAACGACTGTAGTACCGACCGTATAATTGACATCCGCGATTGCCTTTTGCAAATTAAATTGTTGCTGGAGAATTTTTAACTTGGTGTCTTTATAAGAATCAAAGAAATCTACAAAATCGGTTAATCCGGTTTTCCCACTTTTATAATTGACTAAAAGAGTTTTGAACAAACGATCATACTGTTCGTTGAATTCCAAATGTTTATTGACAAGCAGTGCTTTGCTTAATTGGTATTGCTGCACGGTGGCGATAACGCCATTTTCCAGGCGGAGTTCATTGTCTTTTACTTGGTTTTGCTGGCTTTCAAGGTTATAACGCGCTGACTTGATATTACCTTGATTCCGGTTAAATACGGGCAGCGGCAGACCGATTTGCAGACCCAGGTAATTCGGCGCATAACTATTGATCCGGTCATAGTCAACACCGACCGTTACATTGGGGATCGCCAAAGATTTTTGATAGGCCAGGTTGTCCGCGGCATAATCCACGGTATACTGCGCCGCCTGAAAATCAGCGCGGTTCTGCTGAGCCTTCCTGATCAGCTCAGGAATATTAAATTCCGTTTCCTCAGTCGGGATAACTTTCACCAATGGCAGAATAAAAACAGTGGATTTGGTTCGAAGCAAGCTTTTGAGTTCCGCTTCCAGGTTATTGATCTGGCTGCTGTTATCTACCTGATCGTTTTCCACACTAAAAAGTAATGCCTTCAAACGGATCACATCTTTTTCTTTGGTTTTATCAGTTTTATAAGCGTTCTCAATAGCTTTGACAAGGCTATCACCAGCCGTCATTTCATAACGAAACACCTTGGCTTGTTCGTTTAAGGTGGCCAGCTGCGCAAAGTCCAGCTGTAAATTGTAATGGAGGTTTCGCATCAGGACACGAAATTGCGCCTCCTCCAGGCTTGCCTGATCACGAGCCATTCGAATTTCTTTACCTCGTTTTCCGGCAGTAAGAAAAACCTGGCTCAGTACCGCATAAATTTCACCATTGCCATGGGCATGATTAAAAAAAGTATGTGTGTTATCATATAGGTTTTGATCCGTAGCGAGAGTGGGATTGTCCCAGAGCTTAGCCTGATCGATCAGAGCCCTGACCGCCGCGACATGGAAGCGTTCTGCAATCAGGCCAAGGTTGTTTTCCAGAAACGTTCTCTCCGCTTGCTGAAAAGAAATTTTTAACGTATCAGTTTGTGCGCAAACTATTTGGCTAACCATCAAACATATGACCACAAGGAAGTATTTAATTTTCATAACCGAAGCTTAATAGATGATGAAATCTCACATTATAAAGTAAAGAAAAGCGCGACCGAAGCAGCACCCATCACTATAAAAGTAATCCATAACAGCGCCTTGGATAGCCAACCGCTCTTATATTCTCCCATAATCTTTTCACTGGCGGTAATTTTAACGATCAGAAATAACAACGGAACAGCCGCAACTCCATTGAGTACCGCAGTAAAAACTAAGGCTTTTACCGGATTGATCCCAACGAAATTGATGATCAGCCCGATTACGGTGGCAATGGTAATTACGCCATAAAACCCATGTGCTCTTTTTAACTTAAGATTAAGACTGGCATTCCAGTTTGCCGCCTCAGAAACTGCGTAAGCAGCTGATCCTGATAATACAGGCACAGCCAGGAGACCGAGGCCGATAATACCAACCGAAAAGATCAGTTTAGCCAAATAGCCCGCGTTGGGAAAAGAATGCACTAAAGGTTCCAATGCCTTAGCGGCGTCAGCAGCCGTTTTAAGATCTTTTATGCCGCTATTATGTAATACGGTAGCGCCCACTAAAAGAATGCACCATGTGGTAAATTCGGAAATAATCATGCCTGCGGTATTGTCTTTCCGCATTCTGTGGATATGACTCCAGCTAATAGCTGGCTTCCCTTTTCTGAGCAGTCCCTTTTCCCTTTCTTCCTCTACTTCCTGCGAAGCCTCCCAAAAAAACATATAAGGGGTAATTGTTGTGCCGAATACGCCGGTAATGATGAATAAAAAAGCGAAGTTAAATTCAAAATGCGGCGTTACCGTAGCTTTCAGTACGGTTGGCCAGTCCTGGTGAATAATAAAAACGGTAATCGGATAGGATAGCAGTGTCAGCGCAAGCCACTTGAGGATCCGGGAATATACCTTATAATTGGTAAATATTTCCAGTAACAGGATAAGTGCCGTGAATGATAGTGTCAGTACCGTAAATGGTATGGGAATTAATAATTGGGCGGCTGAAGCCATAGCGCCAATGTCTGCTCCAATGTTAATCGTGTTGGCGATAACGACCAGCCCGACCACGCCATACAGTACAGTGCGGTTATAGTTGTCCTTTACCACTGCCGCGATACCTTTTCCGGTCACGAGCCCAATACGGGCACAGGCTTCCTGTACCGCCGTCATAAAAGGCAGCATATATAGCGCCGTCCACAGTTGTCCATAGCCAAACTGTGCACCTGTTTGCGAATAGGTAGCAATGCCGAACGGGTCGTCATCGGCTGCTCCGGTAGTCAGGCCAGGGCCCAATACCGTTAACCATTTCCAAATACTTTTTTTTCCCGGGTTAGTATTGGTGTTCTTCTTCATTTAATTGATTTCATTATCGGTAGGCGGGGAAGCGGGATAAACAGTGGTTTCTGATCGGCAAAGTAGCAGGTTGATTCACAACAACAATCGGGACTTAAAGGTTTTACATCATGTGTAAATAAAGCGCTATTTAAAGTTTTCTCTGATAAACAATAGTCCGTCTACCAATCACAGAATCCAGACAGCCACAGGCCGGGGATTTTGACTTATGTAGTTGTTTATCGTGTATATATACTTTATACCCGCTAATTTCAACCCAGACTGGTCATGAGTTGCTTTTTTAAGATAAAGCCCGGCTAGTTTAAACAAGCCGGGCTGCACAATACCTCAGGGATATGTTTATTTTTATACAACCGAAGTATCTTTTCGCAGGATACCCAGTAATAAAGAAATTACGGCAATCACTAGTAAAATGTGAATTAAACCTCCTGCCGCGTAAGCGAATGTTCCGATAGCCCATCCTATAACCAGGATAACAGCTATGATATACAATATCGATCTCATAATTTTTCTTTTAGTGTAAATGATAATTCAGGTATGCAAACTCAATACCATTCTGAAATAGCCGTTAAATTCCGTTTTTATTTATTCCAATTGTACAAAAAATAGCTATAGGGTATAATTTACAGGACAATAAAAAAAAGTTCTTTTGCACCTGTAACGAAAAATGCGGGCCGATTCCTGATATGTTGTTTCTGTCTATTTAAAAATACGGTGTGCTTTTTTGATCGTCTTTTCCAGGTCGATTCCTTTACCTAAAACCCCTTTAAAAAGATCTCCGGTTTCTTTCAACCGGTCCATAGCATTATGAATGTTAAAATGCTGGATAGTCAGTCCCGGTTTGACTTCATCCCAGTTGAGCGGCATGGAAACCGTTGCTCCGGGTTTAGGGCGCAAAGAGTAGGGGCCGGCAATAGTAGCACCCGGTCTGTTCTGTAAAAAATCCAGGTACATTTTACCCTCACGCGCGGCGATACTGCGTTCCAAACTGGTGAAATCCGGGACCTGTTGATGTACCAGTTTGACGATCATGTTGGCGAACATTTGTGATTGGTGATAGGTATACTTCGCTTCCAATGGTATATAAATATGCATGCCTGTAGATCCGGAAGTTTTTGGATAACAGGGAACATCTACAGCATCCAGAATTTTTTTTACTTCCAGGGCTGCTTGTACAACCTGGTCGTACGTATGCTTATCCGGGTCAAGATCAATGACACAATAGTCCGGATTGTCGGGCGATTGAACCCGGCTAAACCAGGGATTGATCTCTATACAGCCTAAGGAGTTCATCCAAAGTAAACTGGCTTCGTCCGTGCCAACCAAATAATTGGTTTCTTTTCCATCATCCGTAGTATGCGCAAAGGTTTTGGCCCAGTCCGGTGCCTTGTCGGTAACATTCTTCTGGTAAAAACTTTGTCCGTGTATTCCACCCGGAAAACGATTGAGGGACATTGGCCTGTCTTTCAGATAAGGTATCATCAATTCGCCGACCCTGTAATAATAATTCAACATTTGCCCTTTGGTGATCTTATCTTCTGGCCAGTAAAGCTTGGTTACATGATTAAACTTCAGCTGATGTCCACAAACGGTTTTGACCTGGGTATCTTCTGTTGGGTTAAGCAGGGTTTTCCGGTCGGTATTTTTAATCGGTGCTAATGCCAGGCCGGGCTTTTGACTTTTAGTATCCGTTTTTCTCGTGGACTTCTGTCGCTGATTTTTATCCGCCTCTGCCACCGTTTCTTCTGTATCCAATGGTGTTTCTAAAACTATGTCTTTAGCTTTTTTGTCGCTACGCATTCCCTTAAATGAAGCTTGCCGGAACACTCCGTCACCGGTCACTTCTGCAAAATTTACTTCACATATCAGTTCAGGCTTTAGCCAGGTTGGTTTAGCACCCATTCTTTTTGGACGAAAACGGGATGGCTTATCGACGTCCACTTCATGATCAAAAGGACTCTTATCCGTGATCAGGGGTTTGAATTGCGTCATCATTTCTTTTTGCATTTTATCGGAAAAGCCCGTTCCTACCTTGCCTGCAAACTGTAAAACATGGTTTTTATAAATTCCCAGTATTAACGCGCTGAAAGATTTACTGGTACCTTCATTTTTAGTAAAGCCCGCGATCACGACTTCCTGCCTGCGTTGTACTTTTATTTTTAGCCATTCCTTGCTGCGCAGGTCCGAAGTATATGTGCTGTCTGCTTTTTTGGCAATGATTCCTTCCAGTCCCATGCGTTCTGCAGCAGCAAAGAATTCGATGCCACTGGCTTCAAACACACTGCTCTGGCGGATATGGTCATTGTCTGTAGGCAGAATATCCCGCAAAACGGCTTGCCGTTCCCTGAGCGGCAAATTCATCAGGTTCTTACCTTCATACCACAGGACATCAAAGATGTAATAAACCAGGTTTCCATCCGCTTCGCTGCGCCAATTTTGCATGGCGCCAAAGTCGGATATGCCCTTATCGTTCAATACCAGTAATTCACCGTCGAGCACAGCGCTCATATCCCAACTCTTTAACGCCTCGTTAATAGGATAGTACTTATCAAAAGGCAGGTTGTTGCGGGAGATCAGTTGCGCGCTTTCTTTTTTATCCAGTATGGCGATGGCCCGGTAACCATCCCATTTTACTTCGTATAACCAGCCAGGGTCGTCAAATGGTTCATCTACCAAAGTCGCCTTCATGGGTTTGATCCCAGCCGGTACCTTGGATTTAGCGGCGGTCTTCAATATAGCAGCGACATTCAATGTTTTCGTTTCAGCACTTTCAACTTGATTGTTTAACTTTTCACCGGTTTCTTCTACTGCCTTTTTGATTGGTTTTTGTGATTTTTTTTCAAGATTCTCTTCGTGCCCGTGTTGCCAAACTTTTTCGCTCGTGCTGGCCATCGTTTCGATGGTTTTCCCGGACAATACAGATTTATCTTGTTTAGTAACATCTTTACTGCTGGCGAACTCATCATCATGTTTGATCATCAACCAGGCATTTTCTCCCATCCCATGCGTTTTAACCATGGCGAACTCACCATTTAGCTTTTCGCCATGTAACCTGATCTTTAACTGACCGGAGGCTAATTGCTTCAACAGGTGTTTTTCCTGTGCCTTCTTTCCTTTGATCTTTTCAATAGGTTCATAAGTGCCTTCATCCCAAACAATGACGGTGCCGCCGCCATATTCGCCCTTAGGGATAATTCCCTCAAAATTGAGATAATCAAGTGGGTGGTCTTCCACCATCATGGCCAGGTGTTTTACTTTAGGATCAAGCATCGGACCTTTAGGTACAGCCCAGCTTTTCAATACGTCATCCATCTCCAGCCGGAAATCATAATGCAGCCTGCTGGCATCGTGCTTTTGAACAACAAAGATCAGATGATCCTTATCTCTGCTTTTTCCGGCTTTGGGTTCTGCTGTTTTTGTGAAATCTCTCTTTTTGACATACTCTTTCAGACTCATAACGCTATTTTTTTATTGGGTAGGTTCTACATCTTCGCTTATATTCCTTACTATGATACCTGCTGACGGACACCTGTTTAATCCATGTCATCATACGGGCAAATGCTTCCGCTGAGAAACAGGTTCATCTAGTGCTCTGTTTGATTGGCCAGTGAATGAAATTCATCAACTGCCTCCATATACAGATCACATTCATAATGATCAAGGTAACCCTTCGCACCCTTCAAGTTGTTATACATAAGTAAGGTGTTTTGCTTTGTCAATTGCAATTCCAAAACAAGTTGGTGGTTAAACTCCAAGTAGGTCATTATAAGTGACGTAAAATGTTGGCGCTAAACTTAGGCGAATAGGGTACCGCAAGGATCGGCTCTAAACTGCTGCTACATTTTTAACTTAACATTGATTAAATTGTTTGGACTGATAGCGATAATTTGTAGCGCCGTTAGCGCTGTTAAAACGATTTGATTTTAGCTCACAGGTGTCGCGCGGATCCTTACCGTTGTCTTGAACGATTTAAAATTAACAGAAGGGATACAGTTCCGGAGGTTTATCCAAGCGGTAAAGTAAAGAAAAAGGTACTGCCTTTGCCGCTTTCACTTTCCGCCCAGATCTTTCCATCATGCCGCCGGATAATTTCGGCGCTCAGGTATAAACCGATGCCAAAGCCGGAAATATGCTGAGTGTGGTTGCTGTTGACGCGGTAATAACGCTCAAACAGTTTAACAAGGTCGTCTGATTTGATCCCCATTCCTTCGTCCTCAACACTAACCAGAACGGTGCTGCCTGTTATACCGCATTTGATCGTGACCTGTTTACCCTTAGGTGAATATTTGACGGCATTGCTCAATAGGTTGGATATAACCGAGTCGATCTTTTCCCGGTCAGCATCAACAATTTTAGATGCACCAGGCTCAAAATAAAAAGTATGGCTGGAAACTGTCAGCGTTGCTTCGTCAATCACCTCACTGATCAGTTCTTCCAGGTTGAATTGTTGTTTTTCGATCTGGATCTGGCCGGATTCCAGCCGGGCAATATTTAAAAAGCCATTGATCATACCGGTCATTTTTTTGACTTGAACATTGGCTTTTCCCAACGCAGAGGGGACAAATGGATCTATATGGGTTTTGAGCCGCTGGTTCAGCACCTGTATCAGGGCGGTCAGCGAGGTCAGCGGCGTCTTGAGTTCATGACTTACCATGCCGATAAAATCATTTTTCCGGATTTCGTCTTTTTTTCTTTCAGAAATATCGCGGGCTATTTTTGAAACGCCTGTTATATTTCCGGTGATGTCCCTGATAGGGGAGATCGTCAGTGATAAATCCATCAGTTTGCCATCTATGGTCAGTCTTTTCGTTTCAAAATGCTCCACACTTTGGCCGTTTTTTATTCTTGCAATGATTTCAGGTTCTTCGTCATGCCGGTCTTCAGGGATCAGTTTGAGGATCGACTGGCCGATCATTTCCGCTTCCTTATAGCCGAACATGCGCTCCGCACCGTGATTCCAGCTGGTAATGATCCCATCCAGCGTTTTGCTGATAATAGCGTCATCAGAGGACTCTACAATAGCCGCCAGTTTGGCGCTTCTTTCTTCGGCCTTTTTGAGATCAGTGATGTCAAGGGCGATAATCAGGCCGGCATAAACGTTTGCTGACTCATTCCGCAACGGCACAAAATCCACCTGGTAGTCCGCATCGCCATCGCCTTTGCGACCAATCCGGAACTGCTCTCCCGCCAGCATCCGTTCATACAATCCACGGTTGGCCGCGTATCGCTCGGGTGAGGTAACTTCCGCCAGATGCTTACCCTCATGTGCTTCGCCCTTATAATGGAGCTCGTCAAGCAGGTCTCCTTCCAACATCAATACGTTATGGTCCGGCCCGACCACCATGATCAATGAGCCGGGAATATTATGCGCAATGGCGCGGAACAGCTCTTCACTCTTTTCCATTTGATCCCGCGCACGCTCCAATTCTTCATTGGTGGCCCGGTATTCTTCATTGGCAGCGGCGAGCTCTTCATTGATCGCCGTCAATTCCTCGTTAAGGGCCTGGCTTTCCTCTTCGCTTTCCTGCAACGCCTTGGTTCTTATTGCTACTTTTTCTTCCAGCGAGCGGTTCAGTGTATTTATTTCTTCCTGCGCCTCTACTAATTCTTCGTTGATGGCGGTGAGCTCCTCGTTCGATGCCGTGATTTCCTCGTTTGCTGCGGTGAGCTCTTCGTTGAATGCGGCTGTTTCCTGTTCTTTTAGGAAGAGTTCAGCCTGTAGCCGGTCTTTTTCTTTGATGTCGCGGGTCACCTTAATATACGATAGAACCGAGATCAGTAAACCCAGCAGGATCGCCAGAACGATAAATAAAGGGGTCTGCAAAGTATAGCGGTTTAACTGCGCTATCCGGTGATCCAGTAAAACCTGTTCGTCGTTTTCTGCTTTGTTGATAGCCAGGCGTAACGCATCCATCGCCGCTTTACCGGCATCCAGATCATTAGCGGTGATAGCCTTATCCTGCTGCCGCATTTCAATAAGCGATTGCAGAATGGTCATGCGTTGCAGCAGGATCCCGTGGATCGCTGCCATATTCCTTTGCTGACCTGGATTATCCTTCGTTAAGACTGCTACCTGATTGACAAGGCCATTGGCTTCCTGGTATGCGCCGTTATAAGGTTCGAGGAACTGCCTGCGGTTGGTGAGTAAATAGCCACGCTGACCCGTTTCTGCATCCTTCATCACCGATATCGTTTTTTCGAGCTTCTGTATGATCAGGTTGCTATGTTCCACCGCGTGATTGCTATCCAGCAATTGATGGACAGTCCGGTAGGAAATAAAGCCAACAATAACGAGCATCAGGATAGAGATCCCATAGCCGATCTGGAGATTTCGATTAAAGTTGAGGCGCATTAGGACGGGAGGCTGAAAATTTACAGCTAAAATAAAAAAATCCTTTCCTTAATAGCAAAAAACGCATAAAAATGACCTACTAATTAAACTAATTAATTACTTATAAACTAACGTTGATTTAAGCACCTGTCGACCGCCTGCTTATTTATCAAATCTGATCGAATTATTCCCGGATATCCGCATTCTTTTCCATTGCCTGAGGCCCGAGCTTTCCGCTGTATCTGCTCCGCAGGATGCCGCTGCTATCCCATAACGGGGTTCAGCGGCATTTTTTATTTAATCTTTTTTATTTCCAGGCGAAACGGGTAAAAAGATGTCAGCAGACGCGCGGTATACCGGCAACTGGGTGAGGGAAGGACAGAACGGTAAACACGCCAAATACTAGCTGGTTAATCTACGTTGAAATATAAGAAAGGTGTTATCTGCATTATGATGACAATTTCACTGATTCCGCAATTTGGGGAATCAGTGGACCTATATTTTCTGATCATAATCCGGGCTATGGGATGAACTGCGTATGCAACAAGGCTTTGAGCTGAATAAAAGAATTAAAACCAGATTAGGTTATTAATGCCTTATCAATAACAGCCAATACTCTTTGACGCAATCCCGAATCCCCGGTTACCATTTGTCCGATCAGAGCCCGCTTCCTTTTAAGGTATTTTTCTGCGTGTTTTTGATCATATTGTAACATCCAGCCGATATTATAGATCAGGTCAGCATATTCAATCGTTTGGGCGCCAGGACTGACAGTAGCCCGGCGGGTGGCTTCTTTCTCCTTCCGTTCGATTTTACTTAAATCCGGGTAAGTGGATGCTGTGTAAACATCGGTCAGTTCGACAACACGGCTTGTGATATAACTGGCTGTCATATCCTCGTAGCCAAAGTGAACCAGGTTTTCCAGCAATTCTTCTGCATCCGTACCCGTATCCTCTAAAAGATCGTGGCAAAGACCGATCTCATAACCCATCGGGGTTGCAGACTTTGCCATTTCAGCCACAGCGAGCAGGTGATTAAAATAAGGTTCCCCACTGCGTTTTATAAGCTGCCCCGTGTGTTTTAATTTCACCCAGTTGGTTAATAGCTCAACTGGTGTCATTTGATCTTATCCAGTTTAAAATAGCCCAGGTGAATTTCGTCCCCGGAAAGTTCTGTATCGTCACTGATGACTATACGGTATTTTTCTTTGAATACGGGCAGTAGCAAATCCTCTATCTGGTAGATATTGTCCACATCCACGCCATACTTTTCATCGATATGGGAAGTAGCAATACCTTTTAAGGAATTGGTTTTAAAAAAAACACTCGTCTTAGCGGCCTGGATAGCCTTTGTACGGTTTTCCTGAACGGTCAATAGGGTATAATGCTGTTCTTCAAGCTTGCCGCTGGTATAACCACCGAGATTTAAAAAAAATAGTTTCTTTAGCGCGATCGGGGCTTCGTCACTTTGCAACTCAACCCTTATGGAACTATTATCTACTTTAGTTACTTCCCGCCATCCATCTATGTGCAAGCTGTTACCAGCTTCGGGCCAGAATGTTTTAACCGCAGGCACAAGCTCTGCCAGGTGATCAGCAATACCGAAAAAATAATCATGTTGCTCTATATTTCGCCCGGGTGCTTCCGCCCCCAGTAATAATAAATACAGTTTCATACTATAATTTTTTAATAATGATAGCGGAGGCTTCCTCACTGAAATCGAGGCCAGAATAATCTGGGTTGTAACCACCGATATAAGGTACCGCCATGATATAGATGCGGTCATTGAAAGCACCGTAGGTATCTACCACTTGGAAATGATCATTGATCGTGATGCCAGGTACTTTTAAATAATAATCACCGTTTTGGTCCTGTGATACCTCTTTTCCTTCATCCAATGCCTTACGTCCCTCCGCCGCTGAGCTGAATTTCAGACGCGCCGGGCTGACGGTCTTGTTATGGAGCAGGCTTTTAAACGGAAGGTCTTCAAACGCTAAGTGCGGCTGGCCAACACAATCAATATACGTATTGAAGTAAACCGTTTGTTCCTGACCGGTTTCGTCGGTGTAATGATAGATCGCACCACCTTCAGTTGCGGCCTCTACTTCACTGTCGTCCCCAACCGGAATAAGGCTTAACACACCGGCCTGGTGAAGAGCCAGTAATTCTTCGCTTGAACTTTGCGGGATATAAGCGATCACAATGGAGATCAGCGGGATAAGGGATTTCTGCAGTCGCTGCATATCTTCTGCTGACAAATGTTTTGCCGGATAGTTTAAAGCAAAGCTCAGCACCCCCAGCATTTCTTTCCAGTAAACCGATTCTTTTCGTTTGATTGATTTTTCGGCCTCTTCATATTCCGCCTTAAGCAATTGAAACGGGTCAAGGCGTTCGCGCAGTTCCATCATTTTAGCTACGAATTCTTCCAGGCGCATGTCTTTGATCTGTTCATAGAATGCGGGTTCTTTATCACGAATGGGTTCCTTAAAGTCTTTTTCAAATACATAGTCCAAAGAAAGAAAACCATTATTGTTTTTGATATGTACAGCAACCTCTTCCTTGCTAAGCAGGGAATCACTGGTTAAATGGGAATCCTCCAGATGGAATCTTACCGCCGGCAGCATCCCGTTACGGGTATGCAGGACTAATTTAAAGTCCGGGTTATCTTCCAGGGTCTGGTAGGATAAACGGCCGTTTTGGTCTTTTAAAAAAGTTCCGTTATACCGGGATAGTGTCCTGATCGCGTCAACCGCGGTCAGGGAGGAACCTTTAATAGCAACCGGATGGTCCAGTTTCAGCGCCAGCTTAACAGGTGGATAAGGAGAGTCAAAATAATTGGGTACCACGCCTTCATGTTTAACCGGCCAGTTATGGCCCGTACAAATAATCACCTGGTCAAATTCAATTTGATCCTTGCCATTTATTTCTACTAAAACATGTTCCTGTTGAGGCTGATCGATAATATCAGTTACCGGGCTGTTATAACGTATCTCGAATTCAATGCCCGTTTCCTTTGCTTGTTTTTGCAGCAGGTTGAACTGAGCCGTCAGGTATTGACCAAACAACAACCTGGGCAATACTTTATATTCGTTGAAACGTTCAGCATCAATATGAAATTTATCGAGGGTGTCTTTTGGTGCATTTTTTATCCAATCGGCCAAGGGGGTAACCAGTAAGGGGATTTCGTTACCAGATACATTCGTGATATGCTCGTCATTAGCGCCTTCGGCACTATACGGCATACCGGCACCTAACCGGTTTTTTTGTTCAAAAATGATGATGCTGACATCCGTTCTTTTGGAGTCCACCAATCTTTTAAACATGAACAGGCCGCTCGGCCCCCCGCCGAGAATGGCAATACGTTTATGATTCTGCAATTTATTTCCTGTCTATTTGAAGTGCTTAAGACTAACACGCTTCGGATATAAATGTTTGGGAAACTGGTTTAATCGCACTGTATTTTGGAGTATTAAAATCAACCATTTTTCTTTATAGCTTTGATTTCAGCAATTTTGTGAAGCATCCCCTTAAAGATGAAAAAATGAAAGGGCAACATAGCGTACCAGTACAAACGTCCGCCCAGGCCCAGCGGCCGGAAAGTTGCTGTTTGCTGTATACAATTATCTTGGTCGATACAAAATTCCAGCCAGGCTTCGCCGGGGAGTTTCATTTCGGCGTACAGCAATAAACGCTTTTCTTCTTTACTGGCATAGATCACCCGCCAGAAATCCAGGGTATCTCCGGGATACACTTCGGAGGCATTTTTGCGGCCGCGACGCAAGCCCACACCGCCAAAGAGCCGGTCAAAAAAGCCCCGGAAGCCCCAAAGCCAGTTCGCATAATACCAGCCATTCCTTCCGCCGATGGCGAAGATTTTCTCTAAAGCAAGGTGCGGATCTTTCGCTTCAACTGACTGTGTATTTTTAAAAACCCCAAACCTGGGTATCTCAATATGCTGCGCCAGACCTTTATCAAAAATGCTTGTGTTCATCGCATCACTCCACGTAGAAAGAACCATATTCTGCTCGATCTTGTCAAATGCTATTTTAATGGCTTCTTTATAAGGAATAAGCTCAATATGTAAGCTTTTCGGCAGATCGTTCTTTTCACCCACTACATCAACTTTCATACTTTCTACCAGGTTTTTGGCAAGCGGATAGGATGTTGAGGTCACGAAATAAAGCCAGTAAGAAGATAATTTAGGTGACATGACAGGTATGGTCCAGATCCGGCGTTTCAATTTCCTGACCTGTGCAAATTCCATCAGCATCTGCTTATAGGTTAATGTCTCAGGCCCGTAAATATCAAAGTGCTTGCTATAGGTGTTTTTTTTATGCAATACACCTGTAAGGAACTGGATGACGTTAAGGATCGCGATCGGCTGGCATTTTGTTTTCAACCATTTCGGAGCGATCATGACTGGTAATTTCTCCACCAGATCACGAATGATTTCAAAAGAGGAGCTGCCGGAACCGACAATAATACCTGCACGCAGCGCGGTCAAAGGGACAACACTTTTGCGCAACTCATCTTCCACCACCTTTCTTGATGCCAAGTGCTTGGATAACCGCTGTTCATTAGTGAT
The DNA here is from genome assembly GCF_900155965.1 of Mucilaginibacter lappiensis. Classification (GTDB taxonomy): domain Bacteria; phylum Bacteroidota; class Bacteroidia; order Sphingobacteriales; family Sphingobacteriaceae; genus Mucilaginibacter; species Mucilaginibacter lappiensis. The sequence continues at coordinate 421,963 of NZ_FTMG01000001.1, read as the reverse complement.
TCCGCCCAAAAATATAACTTGTTCTGCCTGGGTAGTATCGATGTAGGCAACGAAATTCTCCGCGGATATTTTTTCTTCCCTGCTAAAATCACCTCCGCTCATACTCATTGAATGCACCAGGTAATAGGCGACGGAAATATCCTTGGGAAGATCCGCCAGGGTCTTTGGTTTCATCAGGTCAGCCTCCACCAGTGTTACTTGTTCAGGCTTATACTTTTTAATATCCAGCCGGTGCTTGTCCCGGACTACGCAAATCACTTCGTGGCCTTTTTCCAAAAGCACCTGTAACAATCTGCGTCCAATATAACCGGTGGCGCCGGTAAGCAATATTTTCATAAAGGAAGAACGGTTTTATTAGTATTACAGGTAATAGTGCAAACTGCCATATTTCTGGCAATAGCTAACATCCAGGAGAAAAGTCTTTGTTTATCAGGTTCGTAAAGATAAAATGAGTTTCAAATTTTCACAAAAGCTTGTACAAGAATATCCTCTGCCGGTTTTTTTTAGAAATAATACGAATGATTGATAAAAACAGGGCCGCAGAATACCTGTCATATAAAGCCTCTGCGCCTGCCTGACCTGCTAACCGAACCAACTGTACTATTTCAGTGTCACTCAGTTTTGACCCTCTACCTTTCATAATATCCTGCCCATGCTTCAATATGTCTAAAATGGTGCCAGAAACAGTATTATTCACATCATACTCTTTATAAGAGTGATGTTTAAATGGCTTTTTAATCAATATATTACGAATATTTCCATTTGCTGATGTGCCAAGCCTGCCCGCAAATTCCATTAATCGAAAATAAAGCACTACCTTTCCGCTAATACTATTAATTATTATATCCACTCCCAATAACTTCCAGCTACCTACTCACTAACATGAAATCACAGGCAAATCAATCGCTTAGTAGCATTAAGCTGCGCACTGTTTTTATTAAGCAGCTTAGTATCCTTTACAATGCAAAGGTTAGTCTAACCGACCGTCTGCCGCAATTAGTCAACCAGGCCACCTTTAATAATCTTAAAATGGCATTAGAAGAGGATCTTGATGACACTAAAAGGCAAATGATCGCCTTAAAAACGATCTTTAAGTTAATGCAGGAATCCTGGCTAACCCATGATTGTTTAGGCATGAACGCTGTTATCGAGGAAGCACACAATCAGGTGATATTTAACGATGACAAACATTTTGAAAGTGATATGTCCATCCTGTTTTATATGGCAGTGATAGAAAACTTACAGGTCGGTGCCAGCCAGATGCTGAATATGATGGCGTTAAAACTTGTCTATCAGCCTTACGCTCAACTTGTCCGTGAATGCCTGGACATAGTCAAAGACAATGCTAGCCTTTTCCATTTTGTTGCAGAAGAATATTTACAGAGTTAATAAAGGCCCGGGGAATAAAACCTATACTAAGTCACAAAACATCAATTGAAACCTCCGGGATAGATATTTTTCATAAAAATCACGATTCGGATTTCGATTCAGCTGCCTCAATTTGATCTTTTAAACGCAGCAATTTGAGGGTTATTCCATGTTTTTTACAAACGGCATTTGTTACACATCGTTTTGCTTATCATTAAAACAGCAGCCTGATTTTACTGTTGAAAGAAGATGAAAGACATCGCCCAACGCTTCCCGAAAAACCCGTTATTATTGCCAAAAGATCTGAAGCCAAGCGGAGATGGTCTGCAAGTCATCAGCTTGCTTAACCCTGGAGTGTTCCGTTTTAAAGGTAAGACCTGGCTGTTGGTACGGGTGGCTGAAGGTGTATCTCAAAAGGAAGGCGTGCTCTTTTTTCCTGCCCTGAATGCGACGGGTAATATAGAGATCATTGAAGTGCCGTTAAACGACCCGGACATGATCGCAACCGATGCGCGGGTGATCAATTACAAAGGACTTGATTATCTGACCACGATATCCCACCTGCGCCTATTAGCAAGTGATGACGGGTTGCATTTTTCAGAACAGGAGGGGTATCTACCGCTATTCGGAAAAGGCTATCTGGAACGCTTCGGTATAGAAGATTGCCGGGTAAGCCAAATAGACGACACTTATTACATGACCTATACCGCCGTATCTGACAGTGGTGTCGGCGTAGGTCTGAAAATAACCAAAGATTGGCAGCATTTTCAATCCGGCGGGATGATCCTGCCGCCTCACAATAAAGATTGCGCGATATTTGAAGAAAAGATTAAAGGTAAATATTATTGCCTGCATCGCCCAAGCAGTAAAGAGATCGGCGGCAATTATATCTGGCTTGCCGAATCTTCCGACGGACGGCAATGGGGCAACCACCAATGTTTGATCAAAACCAGGTCGGGATCATGGGACAATGCCCGTGTTGGCGCAGGTGCCGCGCCAATCCGGACAACACAGGGCTGGCTGGAGATCTATCATGGCGCAAATACAGAGCAGCAGTACTGTCTCGGCGCCTTTCTGATGGATATTAATGATCCATCAAAAGTGATATCACGGACAATCGAACCGATCATGGTGCCGACTGAAGCTTATGAATTAAGCGGTTTTTTTGGATATGTAGTATTTACCAACGGGCACGTGGTGGATGGAGATCGTCTGACCATTTATTATGGCGCAGCGGATGAGTTTGTTTGCGGAGCGCATTTTTCCATCAACGTTATTCTGAGTATGCTCCAATAAATTATTAAAAAAGCCCGGTTTGCCATGCAAGCCGGGCTTTTTATGATTATACTGTCGGCGCATCTTTTCTGAGAAGACCCAATATAAAGGCAATCACGGCGATCACCAATAAAACATGTATCAGGCTGCCTGCTGCGTATGCAAAAGTACCAATAGCCCATCCTATGATCAGGATAACTGCTATGATATACAAAATTGATCTCATGGTTTCATGTTTTTATAGATGATTAGTCCTTACCTTGTTCTATACTGGCATCGTAATTAGCGTGACTTTCGGCAATCTCCGTTAATTTAGCGTCGGCTGCTTTTTCTTCGTCCAGCGTCAGCACAAACAGTTCGGCAACTTCATAGTAACCCAATGTTTTGGCTAAGGCGATCATGCCGCCATAAGAGGCGATCTCGTAGTGCTCCGCTTTTTGCCCGGCAAAGATCAAACCTACGTCACGTTGCGCTGTACCTTCCTCAGTCGCGCTGATAATATCATCACCTTCATCAACGATCCCGGCCATGGCCTCACATTTACGACTCTCTAATTCCAAACCCAGGATGCCGAAAACTTGTTCCAACCGTGCCACATGACCTTCCGTTTCTGTCAGGTGCTCTTCAAAAGCATTCTTTAATTCATTTGAAGTAGCCGCTTCCGCTAAATCCGGCAAGGTGTCCACCAGTTCACGTTCAGCCCAAAGCAGGTCTTTAAGTTCGTTGATAAAGAATTTCGACAATTTAGAATTACCTGAACTCGCATCCTGACTTTCTTCCCAGTCGTTCTCCTGTTCCAGGCTTTCCGGCTCGGGAACGTAAGCTCTCGGGGCTTGATACTCACCGGCCGCCCCTTCGTAGGATGGTTGTTCTGTAAACTGCTCTTGTTGTTCCTGGTGAACCGATTCTCCGGATGTTACATGATTTTCATCGCTTTCCGGTGTTTCGGCTGCTGATTTCGCCTGGTCACGCAAAGACTTGATCAAATCATGACCTTCCCTGATTCCCTGTTGCTGTATTTGTATGACCTGGGTCAACTCAGGAGTTAATTCACTCTCCGGGGCAAGTGCGTCACGGTAGGCCGCTTTTGCTGCATCTTCCCCACGCTCGCATTCATTAAGGATAGCAAGCAGATCATGGCCTGTAAATGTGGCTTTGATATCGATCCAGGCACGGTGCAGGTCGCCGGAAGTACTAGTGCCCTCGGCAACTTCCCCGCCGTATCGCCTGGCAATATCTGTGAGTTCGCCAACATATTGCCTGCTTTCATCGGCAAATTTACTAAAGACAGTAATCAGTCCGTTGTTGGCGTTTTCTAGGTCGGTGCCTGCTTTTTGAAAACCGGCTACGCGGTCATTGTTGATCTTGATCAGATCATTGATCACATACAGGGATTTTTCTGAAATTTCCATAGGTATTTTATTTTTAATTAGTTTTTACTTGTTTTTATCCAGCACTGCTGTCATCCTCTACCTTGTCAGCAGGAAACGTAGTGCTCGAACCATTATCCAGCTTGATCACTACCTTATCCCCAATGAGTTCGACCACCTCTCCCGATCCTTCGGGCGTTTTGACGCGTTGGCCTTTCGGCAAAAAATACTGTCCATCGCCTATTAAACCTGGGCGGCTTCGTAGCTGCTCCATTTTTCAACACCCTTTGGCTCTGCGTTTTTCACTTCGGCGCTTTTAATAGCGCTCATCTCTTTATCGAGTTTTTCCGCTGCTTTCAGGTCTTTGGTGTAGTCCTCGGGTAATTTGGTCTGACCCTCCGTTTCCTGTACATAATCAAGCGGATTCTTTACATAAATAAAATCTTTACCCATTCCTTTTATTTCGCCTTCATTCCAGGGCCCACGAACGGTGCCTTCAGAAAAATTATAGGCTTGTTGCAGATATCTCGGATCAGCAGCCAGCACAGCAGGCGGAAAATTCGGTTGAATACTGTCCAGTGCTGCTTCAAACATCTTATAATGAGTTATTTCGCGGGTCATCAGGAAAGACAATGTTTCATGGATATAGGGATCGTCTGTAAATTTCATCAGGTGCTCATAGACTAATTTGGCCCTTGACTCGGAAGCCAGGTTGCTGCGCAGGTCGACTGTTAGGTCGCCATTGGAGTGAATATAGGACGCACACCATGGAATACCCTGGCTGTTTCGCGGGGTTACACCGCCGCCGGTGATCATAACGAACTGCGGATTTGCTGTCAGCGCCTCGTGGATGATGCTTTCTTTAGCTGCTTTTCCATTCATTACCTGCATGATCTCCGAATTGTCGGCGGCATCTTTCAGTTCTCCGTTTACGCCTTTCAACAGCATCTGTATAGTAGCACCAACGATCTCAAGGTGACTGAACTCCTCCGTCGCGATATCCATTAGCATATCGTATTTATCGGGGTAGGGCACCTTGGCGCCAAATGCCTGAGTAAAGTACTGCATAGCCGCGGCCAGCTCTCCGTTTTCGCCGCCGAATTGCTCCAATAACAGGTTGGCAAAGCGCGGATCAGGGCGGGATACCCTTGCATTGAATTGTAAAGATTTGACGTGGTGAAACATAATAATAGCTTTTAATGGTGAATTACTATACCTGCAATTTTAAGTCCAAAATTATGGTTTGAATTAAATATTTATTTTATTAGGATAATTAAAACAATTTATATTTGCGGCGAGTTTATGTACTTACATTTTTTTATTGGCGCTTTTTTTAGCAGCGTTCGAGTAATTATTGATTGTTAACCGATTGAATTTTTTACCATGAATGCACTATCACCCTGGCTTTTGACTGTTAATGCCCAACTGAACAGTCCTGATCTGACCGCCATTTACGAAAAGGATGTGGCTGGTTATCATTTTAAAGTTTATTTGATCGGCGATTCCTGCTGGCTCGTTGCGTCCTGGCCAAAACGTAACCGAATTGCTTTCCGGATGGCTTATTCGCCCAACGACAAACTGCAGCTCAAGAAGATCGCGGAAAAAGACAAAAAAGTCACTTTCCATATTTCGTCATTGATCGGCGAATATCAATCAGGCCTTCAATTGCCTGTCGGGAATAGCCTGGTGTTTCGGTTAAAAGCTACACTTAAAACTTCGGCTCCGCTGCTGTTCCCTTTTTGGCCAAGGGATATCATACCGCTGGGGGCTGCCGGCAGCGATCTGTTAGCCGAAGGCGATATCAGAGTTAGTCAGGTGGGCAACCGTTCCGGGCTGCTTTACTTTAACCTGAGCCGGCCAAAGGCAGGCTCGGTTTTGTATTTGCAAAACCTGACAGCACTGGCGGACTACAATCAACAGACAGAAACTTCTGCTGGAAATACCGTAGGCGGTGAATGGCCGGAGATCGGTTTTGCCCTACCGCCAACGTTAAAGAACAAAGCTCTGGAGGCTAATAAAATCTATACGTTAGGCGATGCTTATATCGCGCTATCAGAAGAGGTACCGGTCGATGAACCGGCCATGGTCAGGCAGTATTTAGATTTGCTGGCAGCTATTTATCTACAATTGCCCAAGCCGGCAACCACCTATAAACACTGGCCGGATACCCTGCAAAAAGGTTTAAAGGATCTGACCGAAAGTCCGGGTTGCTGGAACCAGGTGGATGGAAATCATTATTTGAATGCTTATGTCTGTGATTATGCAACGCCGCCGGAGATCATGGTACAATTAGCGGTGCTGTTGCCTCTGCTCGATTATGTGGAATGGAACGATTCTCAGTTAGCGATCATGAAAAAGATCAAGGATGGCCTGCCCGCCTTTTATGATCAGAAACTCAGAACCATTATGCGCTGGCACCCGAAAGTGGCGGACACCATGGATGGTGAGGAGGAACATAAAAAGCCCCTGGTTATGGATTCCTGGTACCTGAACCACCCACTGCTTAATCTGTCCAGACTGGCACTTAAAGGCGATGAGGTCGCAAAAAAACTGTTCGTCGATTCTTTGGGCTATGCTATTAAGGTGGCCCACCATTTTAATTATACCTGGCCGGTGTTTTATAAAATGGATACGCTGGAAGTGATCAAAGCGGAAACTCAACCTGGCAAAGGTGGTGAAAAAGATGTCGCGGGACTATATGCGCATGTCATGTTACAAGCCTGGGAACTGACCAGCCAAAAACGCTACCTGGCAGAAGCTGAAAAAGCCGCGTTAAAACTGAGGGGCCTGGGATTTGAATTGTTTTACCAGGCCAATAATACTGCGTTCTCAGCCGGAGCATTATTACGGCTCTATAAAGTGACCAAAAAGGTAGTATATAAAGAATTGAGCTATTTGTGTTTGGCGAACCTGTTCAAAAATGTCCAGCTCTGGGACTGCAACTATGGATACGGACGAAATTTCCCGTCGTTCTTTGCGCTTTTCCCACTAAATGATGCACCTTATACGGCAGTTTACGAAGAACAGGAAGTTTTCTGCGCTTTTCATGATTATTTGAAACACGCCGAAGGGCAGGATATCCTGCCGGCTGTACGGCTTTTACTGGCCGAGTATATCCGGTTCGTTGTAGAGCGGGCCGTGTATTATTACCCACCGATGTTGCCTAAGGAAATGCTGTCGGAGGAAGTGAAGACGGGAGAAGTGGACGCTAGCCTGTGGATTGCATTGGAGGATATGCATGACGGCTGGGAAAAATCCGGTGAGGTTGGCCAGGAAGTTTATGGTGCAGGCAATGCTTTTGGTATCCTGCCGCGCCATTATATGCAGGTGGAGGATCAGTCGTTTATGATCTACACGGATTATCCAACCTATGGATTTTCACCGAAGAAACACAGGCCGGCAAGGTTTAAACTAGCAGGTGACGGCAGATTGACCAGTCGTGTGATGCTGGTCAAAACCAAAAAAGGTAAAATGCCGGAATTTTCCGTTACGCTTCAGGATAGCAAAGAAACGATCAAAGGAAAGAAAACCAAGGAGGGACACCTTGAGTTCACCGTTGCCGGTGATAGCGAAATTCATATCAACTGGAAATGATATTATGAAAAAAAAAATTAACTTATTTGAGCGATTTTCCAATTGGTCTACAACCGCTGCCGGCAGTTCAGCTGCTTTTATCAGCGCCGCGGCGGCTGTACTTATTTGGGCGGTCAGCGGACCTTTGTTCCATTATTCCGAGACCTGGCAGCTGGTGATCAATACGGGTACGACCATCATTACGTTTTTGATGGTTTTCCTGATCCAGAAATCACAAAATAAGGATTCTAAGGCCATACACCTGAAATTGAACGAATTACTGGCCTCGCATGAGGGTACCAGTAACCGTATCGTGGATATCGAGAGTCTGACTGAAAAGGAATTGGATGAGCTGCGACGGTTTTATATTCGCCTATCGGCTTTGGCAGAAAAAGAGCATGATATCACCCGTACACATTCCATAGATGCTGCCGAAGAAAACCAAAGGCGGAAGTCCGGCAGCCGAAACTCCAAATCCCGATAACATGGATCTAATTGAACTATTTGAACGCCTGATCGCGTTTAATGCTGGCTTACTGCCAGATATGCTGGAACTGAAATATGAAGGCATGGCTGAGAGTGCCTTCCGGTTCTTTCGGGGTACCTGTCATTTATTCTATGAAGACCTGGCACACGCTACACCTTTGCCCTTATCGCCGCTGGCCTGGATCTGCGGGGATTTACATATTGAGAATTTTGGCAGTTACCGGGGAGACAATAAACTGGTTTATTTTGATCTGAACGATTTTGATGAAGCGTTACTGGCACCTGCCTCTTATGAACTGGTGCGTATGGTCACCAGTATTTTCATCGCATTCGACCAAGTGAAGATCGGACCAAGAAAGGCCAGGAGGATGGCAGAGCTCTACCTGAGGTCTTATTCCGCCACGCTGGAACTGGGCAAGGCCAAAAGTATAGAACCCCGAACCGCGCGTGGCATTGTTTGCGATTTTTTAAAGAAGGCCGAAAAAAGTACCTATAAGGACCTTCTTCGAAAACGGACGATCAATGATCGTAAAAAGCGTATTTTTTCCCTGGAAGATGAACGCCATTTCAAACTCGATAAAAAATTACAGGCAGAATTGGCGGCGCATATTCAGGAATGGATATCAACAAGTAGTGACGGACCCTATAATTATAAAGTTAAAAGCGTTGTCTTTCGACTGGCGGGTACTGGCAGTATTGGACTCAAGCGTTACCTCTTCCTGTTGAAGAGCACGAACACCAGGCAGCATTACCTGATGCTCGATATGAAGCAGTGTCGCGCGGCATCGCCGTTGCCGCATGTTGCGGTGCAGCAATTGCAATGGGAGAGTGACGCTGAACGGGTGACCAGCATCCAGCGCCGGATGCAGAACGTGTCGGCAGCGCTGCTGAGTACAACCAGTTTCCGTGGAGAAAGCTTTCTGATCCAGGAATTACAACCGGTTAAGGACACGATTAAATTCAAGCTATTGAAGGACGACTATCGGGGAATGTATCAGGTTATTGACGATATGGGTGTTTTAACCGCCTCCTCTCAGTTGCGCAGTGGGGGGCTGCAGGGCTCATCTAATATAGATGACCTGATCGCCTTTGGCCGTTCGACCGAGTGGCAGGCACCCCTGCTGGAATATGCACTCGCTTATGCCGAACAAGTTAAACGATATTATAAGCGATATGTTAAAGAATATAAAGATGGAAAACTGGCTTGAACAAAAGAATGTCACCGTGATGATCGAATTGGCCAAAGGCAATAATAAAAAATTTGATTACGACCTAGACATGCAGCTATCTGGTTTATCTTTAACTGGAAGATCGACTATATAATAAAAAAAGCTATTTAGTCTTTTTCTGACGTTTAAATTAAATTATATACGTCTTTAAAATGTAAGATTGTTGAATTGAAGTGGCCAACGTAAACAATTAATTCATTCAGTCGTTTTTATTGTCACCTAAAAAGATGTGGGATTATCGATATATGGAATCTATTTTAAAGAGAAATAATGTACAGATCATAGGTAAAGGAGATCAGGTTATATTATTCGCGCATGGATTTGGTTGCGACCAGCAATCCTGGAAATATATTGTTGATTCTTTTACCGATGATTACCAAGTAGTGCTTTTTGACTATGTAGGTTCGGGAAAATCAGACCTGAGCCAATATGATTCATTCAAATATGGTAACCTTAACGGCTATGCCCAGGATGTGCTGGATATTTGCGAAGCATTGCAATTAAAGGATTCTATTTTTGTAGGGCATTCCGTCAGCAGTATGATCGGTATACTTGCCGCGATAAAACAGCCTGCTTATTTTCAAAAGCTGGTATTTATAGGTCCATCGCCCCGTTATTTAAATGACGAGGATTATACAGGAGGATTTGAGCGTGCTGATCTGGAAAATTTATTTGAATTCATGGATAGCAATTACCTGGGATGGTCGAGTGCATTGGCTCCCGCTATCATGGGTAACCCTGATCGTCCGGAGCTGGGGGAATTCCTGACGGACAGCTTTTGTTCTAACGATCCGGTTATTGCCAGGGAGTTTGCAAGGGTCACCTTCTTTTCGGATAACAGGGCTGATCTGGATAAACTCCGTATAAAAAGTCTTACCTTACAATGCTCTGAAGATATTATCGCGCCGCTTGAGGTAGGAAATTATGTAAACAAGCATACTGCTGATAATTCATTATTCATTATGAGGGCTACCGGCCATTGTCCGCATATCAGTGAACCTGAAGAAACGATTAGAGCCATAAAGGCATTTATATAATAGAATTTAGATAAACCGTGTCAGTTCAAGTAGATAAGGATCTTTTAGATGGATTAATTGATAGTGAAATCTTATATCAGGAGGCTCCCTGCGGCTATGTGTCCTTATTGCCGGATGGAACGATCATCAAGCTCAATAATACCCTGCTGACTTGGCTCAGCTACACATCTAAATCGTTATTGTATAAAAAGAAGTTTACGGACTTATTGTCAAAAGGCGGTAAGATCCATTTCGAGATGTTCTTTAAACCGATGATCGGTGTTAAGGGGCACGTAAAAGAACTGAGCTATGAAATTTTAAAAAAAGACGGATCAATCTTGCCTGTTTTGTTAAGCGCTAAGGCCATGAAAGATGTGTCTGGCACCGTGCTCGCCATTAATATAGCTGTATATGATATAACAGATCGCAAGTCTTACGAGGCGGAACTGCTGAAAGCTAAAAAGATAGCAGAAGAAGAAAAAAGAACTTTTCAGTTTTTAGCCGATCTTATTCCTGAAATGATATGGACAGCTACTGCCAATGGTAATATCGACTATGTCAATCAACGCTTTATTCAATATTTTAATCTACCTGAAAAGGGCTTTAAACCGTCGTCGGTGCTTTCAAGGATATTTACGGAAGACCGTAAAAAATTCATTGAAGCCTGGAGGAAAAGTATCAGGATTGGTAGTGATCTGCATATTGAAATAAGGCTGGATAATTACTTGGGTAATTCCGAATGGCATTTGATTAAAGCTGTTCGTTATGTCAACGAAGATGGTGTTATAACCAAATGGTTTGGCTCTTGTATCAGCACCGAAGAACATGTGTTAGCGTTAAAGGCGAAAGATGATTTCATCAGCATAGCCAGTCATGAACTAAAAACGCCCATTACCAGTTTGAAAGGAACTTTGCAGTTGATGGAAAAAATGAAAAGCAGTCACCCCGATCCTATGATGCACAAACTGGTCGACCGGGCAAACAGAAATGTAAATAAAACAATTTCACTGATCGATGATCTGCTAAACGTTGGCCGTATTAATGAGGGTCAATTGTATTTAAATAAAAAAAGATCGATCATTTTTGAGGTGATCAACGATTGTTGTAATCATATTAAAAACGAAACAGATTTTGATATCCTAGTTAAAGGTGATCCATCCATTGAGGCAGACGTAGATGAAGGCCGTATTGAGCAAGTGATTATTAATCTTATAAACAATGCCATCAAATACGCTCCTGAAAGTGTAATAATTGAGGTTAGCTATGAAAAAACCGGACAGGAAATTAAAGTTTCTGTTACTGATCAGGGGCCTGGAATACCTCTGGAAAAACTCCCTCATCTGTTTGAACGTTATTACCAGGTGGAAAGCAATAATGGCGGGAAAACGGGATTGGGACTCGGCCTTTATATTTGTGCTGAGATCATTAAAAAGCACAATGGCGAGATGGGCGTTGAAAGTGAACCGGGAAAAGGCAGTACTTTTTGGTTTACATTGCCTGCTTAAATATAAGCAAAATAGATGCCAGCCAGGTTCCGGATTTTATGTCTTAGTTCAATCGTAGTCTGAAAAGTATTTATTTTTCCTGCGCAATCAATTATACGTCGTCAATAAACAAACAGGAGAGGTAGTGGCCGGGAACGATTATTTTTATTCGATTAAAGCCTATATGTCCAAAGAACAGGTTATTAGTTTAAAACTCATTCGGATATATTCATCTTCAATAAGGTGATCAAAAGTATGGACTGCATAGTCCAGGTAAGAGGCTCGTTTTATTTCAATAGTACCACGCCCCTTAAGGGCGTCTTCATCCGGCGACGCATAAAGCCTGATCAAACAGCCTCTCCTTACCTGGTTCAGTAATTTTAACGAACGAATATCGCCGCTCTTCATCGGGCGTAAATGCTGACCCGCGCTGTCATCAATAGTCTGCATAATATCCCCCGTTTCGTTTGTGCCGGAATAAAATATGATCTGTCCCATAAGGAAGGTTTTATCGTGATTGCTTAAGTTACCGGTGACGATCATAAAAATAGCAAACAATAAGCAATTCTCCGACGAACACAACGGTTAGTTCAATTCCCCGGAAGATACCGTATAGGGTCCGAACAAGCCCGTACCTGCAATTTTCATATTTCTCCCGCCTGGCCGTTGCCTGCGGCCCGGGCTATTCATTGCAATCTTTTTCAAAGGATTTCCATTGTTATCCCTAACGGGATCGCCTCCGGCTCCAATGGCATTATTTTTTTAATCGTCTATTTTTAGGCGAAACGGGTAAAAAGCGCAGCCAATGTCCTGCCGGATGTCGTTGTTGGGTTGGCAAAAAGACTACGGCATAATGGAAAAGCTCGTCCCTCGCTTTTCCAGCCTCCGGCACTTATTCCGTTTCCTTTTCGCTAATGATCCGGCACTCGTAATTGCTTTCTTTTTTCCCTTTTTCTTTTAAAAATAATCAATCAGGGCAATCAGGAAAGGAAAACGAAACAAAATCAGGAATCATTTAAAATTAAAAAAATCAACATCATGGGACACAATTTAAATTACAACGCAGCAAGCAATGAGTACAGCTTTTTTAGCGTGAACGAAAGGGCATGGCATGGTTTAGGTAAAAACGTAGAACAGTATCCCACAAGCGCAGAGGCCATCAAATATGCGGGACTGGACTATACCGTCGAAAAACGGTCTTTGTTTACGTATGATACCGAAAACCATCTGGGCGACCCCGATGCTGATATACTCATACCCGAAATAGAAGTGCCGAATTACTTTGCGACCGTCCGTAGTGATACCGAACAGGTGTTGGGAGTAGTAGGCAAGGATTACGAAATTGTACAGAACGTCAATGCTTTCGAGTTTTTTGATGCGATTGTAGGCGGGGGAGATGGGATGCTATACGAAACCGCAGGGGCTTTGGGAAAGGGTGAGCGCATTTTTATCACCGCCAAATTGCCGGGCTATATCCGGGTAGGTAACGACGATTTTATTGAGAAATACCTTTTCCTGACTACTTCGCACGATGGTTTTGGCAGCATCACCGCTGCTTTTACACCTGTCAGGATCGTTTGTAATAACACCCTTAACGCTGCCATGCGCAACCACACCGGGGCGATTAAGATACGCCACACCGCTTCTGCCAACGACCGTCTTAAAGAGGCATATAAGCTCATGGGAATGAGCAACACTTTGGCCGATGAACTACAGGACGTTTTTAATCATTGGTCAAAGGTGCGCATCACCGAAAAGGAACTAAAGAAACTGATACAGGTCGCTATGGTTCCGAATAAGGAGGTGCTTAGTAACCTGATGACAGGTAAGGAGGATGAACTTTCCAGTACCTACACCAACATGGTAGATAGGGTTTATGAATATGCCATGAGCAGCCCAACCCAGCAAATGGAAACCACCGCAGGGACGTTGTTTGGCGCATACAATTCCGTTACGGGCTACTTTCAGAACATCCGGAATTACAAAGACGAAGAGGCCAAATTCAAATCAATCATCGAGGGGACAGGCAAGCAACGGGCGCAGGTCGCCTTTGACCTCTGCCGGGACTTCGGACAACACCTCAACACCAACTTTTTAAACTTTAATTAACCTGTTACCGGGGGAGCGATCCCCCGCTTTTTAACCTTCATACGATCATTATGCAAACTTTAGATAAATTAAATAATGTTCAGAAAGCAAAGCTGTTACACGCTCTGCTGATTTCCGAAATGCCCGGTTTTCTGGCCTACGTACAGCAGTTATCCGCCTATATGAGGGTGAACCCTGAAGAGGTGCGCAAGGTCTGGAAAGACCAACTGTTCGGGGTGGATTTTTGGTTTCAGCTCTCCGAAGATACCGCACGCAAAATAAAACGGTACGGTAAACAGCTCGAAAAAAGCAGCAGCCTCTTTGCTGACCAGTTATTTGATGGCTACGGCGCTTTATTTCTGCACCATTGCCTGACCACCTATACCGGACAGGGTAAACACAGCGACCCCAAATTTAAAATGGCTGTGGACTTTTTCTTTAACCCTTAATAAGCACAGATAATGAGCAATTTATCAGTCAAGACTGAAAGGAAAGCTTTAAAAGCATTAGCCAAAAGCCTCCGTTTTTTTGCTGAACTGGCGCAACTGGATATGACTGCAGCAGATGCACAGCAGGCAGGGAGCGCACAAAACTATATCCGCAGCATCCTTGAAACTAACGGCTATCATGCAGTTTATGAGCGGGGCAAGGGTACACGCCTGATGAAACAGGCTGGTGATTACGAACAAATGAATACTAAAAATTAAACGACATGACCACTAACTTTTTTCAAAATATAGCAAGCCTTAACGTTCCCGGAGTTTGGAAGATCGGCATCACCACCGATGAACAAGGCCATATCAAAATTATGGGTTTATTCAATATCCATAACAACGGGACACAGGCTGCCAAAGTCGTCCCGCCATTTATTCTAAGTGGTACGCCCGAAGAAATGGACAGCACCTTTTTTGACACGATAGCCAATCCTGTAAAGGAGACCGCAGGTATTTTTCATAACATGGAGGATTACCGCAAAGGTCTGGACAGAGCGAAGGCCCTCTCCAAACCTGCCCTGACCGATAAGGCCGTCAAAACAGCGGTAACCACCTTAGCGAAGATACCCGATCAGGAAATGCCCGACCCTAAACTGGAAAAGAAAAAGGCCTACGAAACCGCTATGAAAACCATTGGCGAGTTGAACGCAAGCTGTAAATATGAGGAGGCCATCCTGCTGATTCCCGCTTTGGAAGAATACCCCGAAAAGGGAACGGAACTCAAAAACCTGCGGAATGACCTCAACCGCAAAAAGGAGCAATTGGCACAAATCAAATTATTATAAAATTAAAAAAGACATCAATTATGTTCAGCGATTTATTACCACGGGTTTTTATCCATAAGGAAAACGGGCAGGAGATAATCTTAACTGATCCCGATAATAACCTCAGCCCCAAAGAGGTGTGCGATTTCTACAGCACCATCTATGCTATCCTCGCCACCGCCAAAATAGTAGGGCCGGAATTTAAGAACGACAAAGCGGAATACCAGTTTGTCACCACATTAGGAACAAAGGGATAATCATGGCAGCCAACATAAAGGCGGGTTTCATCAGCCCGCCAAAATCAAAAAGACTATGCAAACTCTACCAGCAATTAGGAACATTCGCCCAAAACCTCGACAGGCTGCCGGACGCACAGGCGGTCTTAACAGACAAAGCCCGGTCAGCACCGCTCCGCGAAGTACCGATGGTTTTCTGAACCACAGCTTTCTTCCCCTTTGCCATGCTGCCGGGAAGCTGCCCCCGCAGGCGGAAACGGAAAATGCATTTTATGAATCTGCAACGCTTCTTTGCAACCTGCATGGGTTAACACCGATGGAAGTACGAGGTGTACCGTACCCTTACAACATCCTGTTAACTCATCGGGACATCAGCCGGAAATTAAACAGACAGCCGGAAGAAACGGAACTGACGATCACCCGGACTAAAGGGGACAGGCGGGTGGTTTTAGCTACGGAGCAGGCCTACGAGTTTGGCGGATCGCTTTTTTATATCCCCGTAATCCCGCTTTACCGCTTTCTGCGGGTTAAAGCAAACAAGGCCTGCGGTAATTTATTGCTTGCCGTCATCAGCTACCTCTACCGGGAGGCCGGGATTCCCTATTACAGGGACGAAGGCAGTTACCTCTTTGACGAATACGCCATGAACAGGGAGTTTTTTCTGGAATCGGTCGGGGAAGAGCCGGACGAATATGAGGAGGATTTATCGGACATTGTCAGAAATGAAATCTGCGGGGACATCATGCACCGAAAAATTTATAACCGCTATCATTTAGAGCACTTTGCGGAGAACATCGAAAAGTTTGATCCGCAAAATGAACTGGAGGAGGAATGCCTGGTTGTCGCCAAAGAAGCGTTACAGCTGTCGCTTGACTTTCCCGGTAATTGGGTGTTCCAAAACATTGACTCCTCCTTTGACGAGGAGGAAGTAGCCACACCCGAAGCTTTCGTCTCCTTTATCGGGGATAGCCGGGGATGGGTGTTTGATAGCATTCAACGGCAGATCAACGACTATTTAGGGAACTTTGCGGAAATCGCCATTCCCAAAGCCGTACGGGTGCATGACGGCACAGCCTCTGAAATCAAAGACCTGAAATTCGAATACCGCCTTTTTGAACTCATTGAAAACCTTTCTAATATTTTATACGACCTGTTATGAGAAAAGATATCGCCCAACAATTCGGGCATTTATACGAGCCGTTTAAAGCCCTGCTGATCTGCCGGAATCCTGTAAAAAAGGATATTTACGTGCAGTCCTTTGATTTCGACCCTAACGGAAGACCCATTAACGCCCATCCTTTGTCTCTGCAGGAAAGCATGGCCTTTGCCCGGGCTTTGGACACTTCCGAGGATTTGCAGACGGGATTTTTAGACCCGGTCGGCCTGTTGCCCAAAAATGTACTGTACATCAACCGGGGGCACAACGCTTTTGTCTTATGGCAAACGCCTGCCCAAAAGGTGCGGCTTTTGTTTAAGGATACGTTGTCCATCCCCAGCGGGGAGGCGAATATCCCGCCCATGATCTGGAAAGCGCAGCGGGGAACGCTTCAGGTGTATGCTTTATATGCCGACACACCCGCTGAATTGCATACCAACTTATATAAAACCCCTTATTTTAATGTCTACGAGGATGGCAAAGTGTGCCTCGGCACAGTCAGCATCCAAATTCCCAAAGATTGCTGCCTTGAAGCGTTTATCCGCTTGTGGGAAACCTACTTCTTTAACAGCTTTTTTAGTCATACGCTTGGCGGGGGAAGCCCCGTAAAAGGCAATATCGTTCAGCTGTGGCAAAGCCTTGTAAACACAGGTGAACCCTTTCCCCTTGACAAACTGATCCCTATCAAATTAACCCTTAAAGACCTCATCAAATGAAAACATTAACCGCCATGCACTTTACGGATGACGTTCTGCTCAATCCAACTAATCCCATCACCTTTAACCTCATCGGAGCGGGAGGGACTGGTCACCGCATGCTGACGGAACTCGTCCGCATGCACGTTTCCCTGATTGCTCTCGGACGGCCCGGTTTGCAGGTCAACGTCTTTGATGATGACATTATCACCGGGGCAAACCTCGGGCGGCAGCTATTCGCCCCATCTGAAATAGGACATTTTAAAGCTGTGGTTTTAATCAACCGCATCAATCGCTGTAACGGTACGAACTGGAAGGCAATCCCCGAACGCTACAGTACCAAAACGCTTCACCTCTTGCCTTCCTTTGGAAAGGCGAATATCTTTATTACCTGTGTCGACACCGTAAGCGCACGGTTTGATATTGCCGCTGCCCTGCGCAAGGTTTGCAACAACAGCCGGAATGACCGTGCCAAGCCTTTTTACTGGATGGATTTAGGCAACAGCCGTTTTACAGGGCAGCTGCTCTTAGCTACCCTTGCCGGGATCAAGCAGCCGGAATCGGAGCGCTTCAATACCGTGGCTGTCCTGCCCAAAGTGACGGACGAGTTTAAAGGGCTGTTAGAGGCCGTGGACGATAACGACGAGCCGAGCTGCTCACAGGCGGAAGCCCTCCGGAAGCAGGATTTATATATCAACACGGCTTTGGCCGTGTTCGGTGCGGAATTGCTGTGGCAATTGCTCAGCGATGGCATGATCGCCCACCGTGGCCTGTTCCTCGACATCAAAAACTTTAAAACAGCTGCCCTGAAAGTGGCCTAAAACTAATTCTGATGAAGATAATTGATTTAAACGGTAAGGAAATTACCGTGACTGATTTGGAACTTGCCATCTTACAGGCGGATGATTACCGTCACTATCAGCATGTTGACCCCTCGTTCAGCGTTTTGGATGAGGGATTGAAAGCCTATTGGGAGGATGTTTATCAAAAGCTCATCCGGCTGCGGGATGGGTAAAAATCGCGCCAAACCGCCAATGCTCCTTTCATCCGCAACAGCCGGTTTGGCAATGGGGTACGCCTGACTTGCCAAAAATCAGAACGGCAGTGCCTCCCTGATTTCTGACAACACAGGCATCAATTTTCTTCAAAAAGAAAGTGTAAATATTAAAAAAGCGGGCTGATTTTCAATGATAAGATGCGCTTGATCTTGACGATTTATCAGCTATCAGTTTATAGGTTTTAACTGATAGCATAGTGCCCCTGCATCTTCATAGCCTTGTTGCCTTTGAAAACGAAGAATTGGTGAGGTAGTATTTAGGCAATTAAGCCGGAATAACCGGGAAAATACAACTGGTTATTGCGAATGAACTGCCTGCTGGTCAATTTAAAAGCATCGATATTTCTTTCTAATATGGCACTGATCATTTTTTCAGTGGCTGTTTGCCTGGTGCGGGTTTTCAATGTCAATATCTTCATATGATCATCTATGCTAATTGTATGCCAACTCCTGAAAGAACCCCTAATGGCTAAAAAAGAATGTTTCCTGCCTGTTTACAGCCCCTGGCAGATCGCTCCGATCTCGTCAGCTGTTTAGAAAAACAAACACTTTTAGTTAAAATAGTTATTTCTTAGTTTAAATATGGTTTCGAAAGTAGTGTAGGGATCATTAAATAAAAAAACGGCGTAATTTGTATTACTCCGTTTGTAGGATGTTGCACTAACGATGGCATTTTGCAGCGCCCGTCATGAAACTTAATTGCATTGCTGCTTTATGGCTGCCCTGCGCCCCCTGAAGAGCCATAGACTTGTCCTGTTGCAAAGCTCGCATCGGCCGCGGCAAGCTGGACATAAATGGAACCGAGCTCCGCGGGTTGTCCCGGCCTTCCGAAAACCGTTTGACTGCCAAAGTTTTTCAGTTTTTCCTGGCTGGCACCGCCGCTTACCTGCAAAGGTGTCCAAACCGGCCCCGGCGCAACGCCGTTCACACGAATACCTTTCTTTCCAAGTTGCTTCGCCAGCGATTTTACAAAATTCATGGTAGCAGCCTTGGTTTGGGCGTAGTCATAGAGGTCAGGGGTTGGGTCATATGCCTGTTCCGAAGTCGTGGCGATGATGACCGAGCCGGGCTGTAAATGCGGGAGGGCGGCTTTAATGATCCAGAAGGGGGCATAGATATTCGTCTTCATGGTCCAGTCAAACTGTTCGGTGGTAATGTCCAAAATGGAATCGTGTGCCTGCTGCCGTCCGGCGTTGCTCACTAAAATATCCAAACCGCCCAGCTCTTTTATGGCGTCCGAGACCAGCTTTTGGCAAAAAACTTCTTCCCGTAAGTCTCCGGGAATAGCAATGGCTTTTCGGCCTTCAGCTTTGATCAATGCGATCACCTCTTTGGCATCCGGCTCTTCGGCAGGCAAATAGTTGATCGCTACGTCGGCACCTTCACGGGCGTAAGCGATAGCCGCCGCACGTCCCATGCCGGAGTCTCCGCCGGTGATCAGCGCCTTGCGGCCGGCTAGACGGCCGGAACCCTTATAACTTGTTTCCCCATGGTCCGGCCGCGGATCCATCTTACTGGCTAGTCCGGGCCATGGCTGGGATTGCCCCTTAAACGGCGGTTTGGGATATTTTGCGGCTGGGTCCTCCAGCCCCTGTGGCGCTGACGATTTTGCGGCTGCAGCTAAAGGTGTTGAGATAACCGTTGCGACGATGGTAGTTCCTATTCCCTTAACTGCTGCACGGCGGGTAATTTTATGATGGTCTTTCATGTGTTGATGTTTTAGATAGATGTAAACCTGGTATTTAAAAATAGCCATCCCATCGGGGCGGCTATTTTTAAATATCGAACCTGATGTTATTGCGTATCACGCAAGCGTTTGATCGTATCATGGCTGGCGCTGATGCCTTGTTGCTGATCCTGTAACAACTGGCGGGCTTCGGGATCCAGTTCGGTTTCTTCCAAAGCGTTTCTGTAAGCTTTTTTAATGGCGTCTTCTCCGCGTTCGCATTCTTCCAGGATGCTCTTGCGGTCGCTGCCTCCAAATAGCGCTTTGACGTCAATCCAGGCGCGGTGCAGGGAACCTGAAATACTGGTTCCGGTCTCCGGGTCACCGTTGTTTCGGCCTACCGCAGCGACCAGCGCTATCACATTTGTTCGGCTCTGCTCTGCCAGTTGCCTGAAGGTCGCCTTTAAGTCCGCGTTTTGATCATTCAGATCGGCTGCTGCTTTTTCAAAACCGGCAGCCCGGTCATTGTTGATCTCGATCAGGTCGTTTAATAGGTCGGTTGTTTTTTCTGTAGTTTCCATAGGTTTTTTGATCATAGTATGTTTTTGGTGATACGCCAAGACCGTGCCATGATCAAACAACAACCGGCTACAGCAGGCGGGTTTTTAAATGATCCCATACTGTATTTTAAATTAAACAGTAATTAGAAAAATTACTTCGAAATTAAATTTGGGGTGATGGCCTGCCTGTTTAGTTGAGCATATTTCCTATTGGCGGTCGAAAAAACAAAGTGAGCGATTGAATTTTAACAGATTGCGTTTACATTTTCATATTAAAAGACTAATTTGACACTTTGATAATTTAGAGCTGCAATGTTATGGTAGAGGAAGCTAACCTATTGATTTCTTTTTCGAAATTAGGCATGAATAGCCTTTTCATTAAGCAAGCGGAAAAACTTCAGTTGTTTAATCTGGAGGATGTGATGAAGGTAAATCTTGCCAAATTGAAACTGCACCATGAGTTCAGCTTTACCTGGTATACCCAGCTGCTTAATCTTTTAAAAGAGCAGGGCCTGCTCAGGCAGTTTCAGGAGAATAATTTGTAAGGAATCTTAATTGTAGTTTGACAAATTGTAATTCGTATTGAGCCAGTTGAGCATGCCGATCAAATGCCCTTTCATTTTCTGTGCGGTCGTAAATTCCACATCGGTGGACTTTTTTTGCAGGCTTTCCGGGGATATTAACGCCGTATTTGCCGTATAAAAATGATGGGCGAAAAATTCAAAAATATCCCCGACCTTTTCTTTTGATAAAATATCCCGCTCCATTTGCATTCTGATGAATAACCCGAATTGCGGCACAGACAGGTTGATCTTAAATCTGAGACCTGAAAGGGGCTGTTGCTGATCCCGCATGGCATCTTTTCTGACCTTGACCAGCTGCTTGAGGAAGAGGTATTTTTCATCCAGAAAGCTATTTAATTCCCGGTATAGCATCGATGATTGAACATTCGCGCTTTTTGCGCTCCTTAAAGCGAGATCATAAAGCATGTTTTTTTCCTGCAGCAAGAATTCTTTTTGTTCGTGAAGTCCCGGAAGGTCATCGAGTTTGTCCTGTATATTGTTTACGCAATAAAGAAAAAACTCAGGCAAGTTGAAATCGCGGACGATCAATAAACCGGTTAACAACTGTGTACTCAATAGCGGTTCCATCGAAATATCTGCCAGTAACTCTTCGATATATTTTACCTGTCCGATAGTCAGGTTCTTTTTATTGATCAATTGGATAAAGCCTGGTGTCACCAGGTCCTGAAGCTCCTGCTGAATTCCGGACCCGGTTAGTTTCCCTTCCAGTGTTTTTACTTGCTGTCTTAGCTCCATTTTTATTTGCGGCAAAGCAAAATTGGTCACCCGTGATGCCGGTTCTATAGAAGGATACCACTCGTAAATGGAAGATTGTAACCTATTCAGTAAAGCAATGGTATATTTATAATGCGTTTTGATCTCCTTTGCCTGGTTATGCCTTTTCCAAACAGGTAAATACCTGGTCAGGTACCTGTTTACTGTGTTACTGAGATGATATACAATAGCGACTGCGGCCCTGAGGTCTTTTGCTTCTTTGCCGTTACTGGTTGATGTTGAGTTTTGTATGGCCAGCAGTGTTCCCGATATTTCTTCTTTAAGAAACGATTTCCATCTGGAGAACTCTTCTTCTGAAATTTGCTGACCTGCTAAGTTTTGCGGATGGACGGTATCACGGAGAAACAGCTGAAGTTGGGTAGATATATAATTCATAAGCGACTCCAGATAAGGTTTCTACGGGCAATGGCTGATCTCAGCACCCTGCATATGATATCGAATCGCGAAAAAGGGATCTGCACAGTAAAAGTGCATTTGGGAAACAGTATGTGATTTTTCAAATTAAGGTAGGTTAGAAAGGTTGGTAAAAGGTTGGATCATTGTTCACAATAGGTATCGTGACCGTAGCTTAAGTGGGAAAATGCATTTTATTTATGTTTGCCACCATGCTCAAAAGAAGCTCCCGCACAGCGTAAGCGGTGAACTGGTCAGCGCTATAATACAATTTGTTCATACTCGCATAGGAGATATGTTCCTGTTTTTTACTCGTAAAATGAAGCGTGAAAAATTTCAATATGGCTTTAATGTTTTTTAAAGGAAAAATACCTTCATCGTAAAGCAGCCTGGTTAATAATGCCATCTGCGCCACCGTCAGTTTCAGTTCCAGCTTATCGGTTTGTTCCGGATCCGAAAACTCTCCCTGGAAATTCAACTGCCTGATATACTCGGCCAGACAGGTTTCAAGCAGCACGTTTACCGGGGGGAGATGCGGATCATATTGCATCGTTGTCGCGACCGGCGCTGATTTAAGCTGCAGCAGCCCTTTCATCAATAGGGCGGTCTGATCCGCAGCCTGAAGTAATGCCTTTTTCCTCTCCAGATCTTCCCGGTACCAATGAATGAAACTGCTATGATTAAAGTTGATGTAAAAAAGCATTTCTGTAACATCATGCGTCAGATCCTCCGCGCCTCCGATAGCGATAACAGTTTGCAGGTTCTCCATAAAGGTAAGCACATACTCCATTTCCCGGTAGGTTCCCGGCGGCAGGTAATCAGTGCCGGCAAGTCTGCTTAAATAATCCAAAATGCAGGTTTTCAGATCTATGTCCATCTCCGCAGTTTGCAGCGCTGTGCTTAGGTCAACTGCCGGTTCCGCTATCTTTTTTCGCGTGGCGGGTAAAATGGCATTTGGTATTTTCCCGTTTTCATTGATATAGCTACGGAAGTATTGTATTAAAAAATCATGGAGGTCGAGAACGCAGGTCAACAATGACGCAGCCAGATCAGTCCCGGATCCGTCTACGCTTGCATTTGCCGGTTTACCGGATGTTGTTAGCCCGTACATATGGTCTGCCAGCTCGCAGATCAACTGCTGCTGGAAGGAGATGTATCTTTTGATAACGATATCTTTTGTTTGACTCAACAGCAGATCCGTCCAGACTTTTTTGATGCGGATGCATTCTGATTTGTACCCGGAACTTTGCTCTGCCAAAGAAGCGGACGGCAGCGGATCGCCGCCGGTATTCGTTAACGAAAAACCGGCGGCCCATTCTGCCAGCGACTTGAGCTCATCTTGTAACATAGGATAGATGCAGGTATGACTTTAAAAACGGAGCAGCGCCTGATCGGAGGCCTGGTTTAAATGAGTGGGCCTGCTAACCGTTGTCAGCACTGTGATGACCGTGTTGGTCGGATCGCCAACCGTGGTTTCAGATGAGTTCGCGTTTTCTGAAAGCCGGAAGCTGTAAATCTTGTTGATTTTTTTCTTGAATGTTTTTTCCTTATTATTTTTCATATCGGTAACTTTTTAATCAAATAAGGAGTACAAGTGTGATTGTCACAACTCTGTTACATGCACGACAGGATGGTGTAGAAAGATTACGGCCAATGACATTCAGATTACAATTAGGAGACTACAACACCGGGAAACTGGGATGGAAATTATTGTTTAGACACGTGCTTGGATGGGTGATTTTTATCACCTACGAGGTGAGTTTTATACGGTTCAGCGTTGGCGAATTTTCCCCTGTTTCAGATTATGTCTTCTATTATGGCTTGAATATCATGCTGTTCTATTTTCATGCGCATGTCCTATTATCGGCCGGGATAAAATATAAGCGGTCTTATATTGTCATACCGATCTTCATTGCATTGGAATTAGCAGTCTACCTGTTTTTGAAATACGCTATGGACGAACTCCTGGCCGCTCCGAAAGAGCACTTTCCCGCCACAAGGTTATATATCGAGAAATTATTGATCCCGAATCTTTTCCGCGGCATCTATATGGCCGGGGTAAGCACGTTGTACTGGGCCGTTCTCAGGATGATCGTATTCACCAAACGGGTACACCAGACAGAAACAAATCAATTGGTCATTCTAAAGGAGAAAGCGGAAGTGGAGCGGAATTTGGCAGAAGCGATGAATGCCTACCTGCAACAGCAGATTAACCCGCACTTCCTCTTTAATACGCTTACTTTCATTCATAATACTTACTATAAATATTCGGCTGAAGCTTCACAGTGCGTATTGTTACTGGTCGATATTATGCGGTTTTCCCTGGATGACGTTGATATTCGCGGTAAAACCACCCTGGATAAGGAGATAGAACAGATCCGGAACTTTATTGAACTTAACCAGCTCCGGTTCGATTATGAATTGTATATTGATTTCAGCACCAGTGGGGATCTGGAGACGCAGCAAATCATCCCGCTCATCCTGTTGACGCTTACGGAGAATATATTTAAGCATGGTAACCTTAAAACGAAGCATACGGAAGCTAAATTGCACATTACCGTGAATGACCAGAACGAGCTAAGGTTTTACAGCTGGAATCTCAAAAAGCACGAGCCTGAAAACAGGCGCCTAAGATCGATTGGAATTAAAAATGTAATTAAGCGTTTGGAATATAATTATCCGCATCAATATCAGCTTCATATTGAAGATGAAGACGACAGTTTTGGCGTGGAACTAACGATGCAACTATGAGTTTAAAATGTTACGTGATCGATGATGAACGCCATTCCGTCGAAATGCTTATTGAATATATCTCGAAAACTGACGGCCTGGAGCTGCAGGGTTTCTCAACGAACCCACTTACCGCCCTGAATGAGGTTACCGGGGCCAACCCGCCCGACATTACCTTTCTGGACGTGGAGATGCCGGAACTGTCCGGGATGGAATTTGCCGGGATGGCCAACCTGTATACCAGGATCATCTTTACCACCTCATTTCAGGAATTTGCGCTGGAAGCATTTGAAAAGGAAGCTTTCGATTTTTTGTTGAAACCGATAAGCTACGCGCGTTTCAGGAAAAGCGTCCAGCGGGTCCAGCGCATGGCGATAATTGCTAAACCAGAGCCTGAAGAGAAAAGGGATTTTTTCTTTGTAAAAACGGAAATGAAAGGGAAGATGGTTAAAGTAACCGTTAATGACATTCTTTATATAGAAGGGGCTCAGAATTACATCAAAATCCACCTGTTATCCGGTCAGGTCATGCCTTACCTGACCATAACCGAAATTGAACAATACCTGCCCATGACGCAATTTTCCAGGATCCATCAGTCATTCATCATCAACACCGACAGGATCAGGGCGGTTGAACAAACGCGTGTAACGCTGGAAAATGGCACTGTTTTGAATCTGGGGAGATTCTATAAAGAGCCATTCCTGGAAAAAATGAATGAGGTGCTTTTAAAATCCCGGAGAAAACCCTAGGTCTGCTTCTTGTTGATGGCATTTAAGGTGACCTCATATTTTAAAAGACAGTAATAAATGATGAGTTCCTGGTTCCGTTGCCGGTCGACAAAAAGCCGGTTAAGATGCATATGGATCATATCCGCCAGTAACTGGTTTCTTCGTTTTGCCTGAAAGGTAGCCGCACGTTTTAAAATCGCCTGGACCTTCTCCGAAAAGAAGTCCGCCCAAAGCGCGAGTTTCAGTTTGACGTAATATTGCTCATCGCCTAAAAGCAAGGCTATTTCGGTTTTCAATTGCCTGTATTTCTGATCCAGGTCGATCTTCAGCGATTTATCAGTTGCAAACTCTGCATAAAACAGGCTGACCATCTGCTCCAGAAAAGCAATGCGGTCTGTTATTTGGGGGATAAAACTGCTGACTAAATGATGGATGGACACGAACGCCAGGCTATGATAGCTGTACCGAAATGACTTTAGACCAGACACTTTGATATACCTCAATATCAGCTCGCTGCTGCCATGGAAAAAAGTTTCGATCAACAGGATCATGTCTGCACCGTAACGGTCCATCTCCCTGCGATAGGTGTCGGCTTGGTATTCCCTGATCAGGTGATAATGAATGCTTTCCGAAAGGCGCTTTTTAAGTTTAAGCAAAATCGGTCCGACTGCCGTTTCTGCGATATGAAGCCGCAGGCGGATATGGTAGCCGGAATCGCGGTAACGGATGAAGAACCAGGAACGCAAGTCTGTCTTATCAAGCTGCGCTAATAACGGAAGGAGCTTTTTGGTAAGCATATGGTTGGCAATAGCCGGACTGCAGTAGAGTTTTAAGTAAAGCCATTGACTCCCGATAATATAGTCTGACTTGCTTTTATGGTGAGCGGCAGGGGGGGCTGAGGCCTCGGCGCCAGGATAAACGACCTGGTTTTGATAGATAGAGGCAATGAATTGATTGACCAGCGCATTACCTTTCTGGTCTCTGACGGTATTTTCATCCGGCAGATAGTATTCCTGTAATAAAACCTGTTTCGTACCCTCCAGGCAGTCGATCAGAAAAAGCACTTCGTCCTTCTTATCCAAATGGAAAACCAGTTGCTGGTCGGATTTGCTGATGGCCACTACGGAAGGAAGTTTGAGTTGTTCCCGGAGTGCGTTCCATTTCGTTATCGCGTTTTCCGGTGAAGACCGCGTGATTTCTCGGACATCCCGGTCGGAGAGGTGCCACGTTCCCGGGCTTAAAATGGTTTGTTTGTACATCACCTTAGGATAATGGGCCATTCCTGGAAAATAATGCGCTAAAGAAAAATCATAAGAACCCTGGATATCCTGAAATTGCAGGTCACAAAGCATCCGGAAGAGCGCCAGGCTGTTTCTGCTATAATTAAATGCCGAAGTTAACCTGGGAATGATGGTCTTTTGATGCTTCTTAGATTCGAGGATAAGCTTATCGTCCTTGATGGAAACCCACAGGTCATTTAGCGTGATCTGTTGATCAGGCCCCAGCGTAGAGGTAACATTGATCGCGATTTCATGCGCGTAGCTGTGTTTTCTCCTGTTGATATTATCGGCGTGGGGATCGGATAATTGCCCGATATCGGCAAAGATAACATTCGGGTTTGCCAATTCTTCGCTCGCAGCCAGCTCCTGGCTTACCTGGTGAATTTCCTCACTCCATGCCGTGAACCGGCCGATTAAAGCGGTAGCTGTTGCACCTCCTGCCGTTTCCAGGAATAACCCGCCTTCAATGACCCGGAACAAAGCGGAAAAAGACGGGGGCGTTGTCAACGTTTCGCCTGGAGACAAGACCTGCAGGTCTGCATCATCTAACTGGATCGGGTCTGTTTGAAGTGGGTTTTCATTCCATTTCCTGAGTAAAAGCTGATGAGTCTTTGACCATTCCATCGAAACTTTCGTCTCCTGTTGCTTTTTAAAGCGAATGTCCCGGAGCAGATCTGTTATCGCTGCGGGATTCAATATCGGACCGTAGCCAATCCCAATATCAGGGTCAAGGGCCTGTAGCAGCGGTATTTTCCGTTTATCATATTTTTGAGAGAAATCGCGAATGAACTGTTCCAGCATGGGCGGCTGGGAGGACGTGACCAATAGAGAGAGTGCCCGCATCCCGTCAGAAATCTTATCCTTGTACTTCTGATCAAGGGCGCCTGAAAAGACACCCAGCTCGAGGCCCGCATAAAATATTTGCGGCGCTGTTTGACGGCCGGAACTATTTAAAAAGGCGTTAATACTTGATTTGATGGATTTTAAATACTCCACCCGATCAATTCGCGGGGACTTTAGCCGCCGTAATACACTTTTAAGCAAGGATTTGTTGAGAGATTCGCTTTCAAGGTTCAATAGCCTTTCAAGGTAATCAGCGCCGATAATGTTATTAGTGGTTTTGGGTATAAAAATTTGAGCGCCTGCCAGAAACTGCAGGTAATCATATGCCGTGCTTCGGTCACAACCCCATATGCGTTCCATCTCCGCCAGTATTTGTGTACCCTGAACATAACCGGTGGCATAAGTTTTCAATAATTCAGCGATTAAGGCGTTGCTCTCCATGGATTGCAGGTCAAAGTAGATCTTGCTTTTGTCCGTCGAATAGGTCGTGGTAATAAACCGGAAATCTTTTCCGGATTGATAAAGCGTTGGATTGCAGCTGTAATAGTCTTTTGATAGGTCAATCTCCATCAACGTGCCGGCCAGCTGGCTAACTACTTCCTGATCTATGTTCAAATGCAGGCTCGGATGCTGGTTATCCAGTTTTATGGTGCCGCCTTCTCCCCATGACACGGTAGAAAACGAGGAAAAGCTGCCAAATGGCGTGGGCCTGAAACACATCCGGTTGTAGTACCGGAGTAGGGCAAGCCGCTCCCTTTCGGATAATGCCTGATATTCAAATTGTTTGCTTTCAAGTAACGCATACAGATCAGCGCTGGCCAAAAATAAGGCAGTTTGAAAAGAAGGCGTTTGGATCACATCGGAAATTGCTCGCAGGGAGTAATGTTGATAGCTGTAGTAAGGACTTCTTAGGATAAGACGGTTTAGGAAATTATAATTCATTGCGTGAAAGTATCAGGTTAATTGTGCCTTGTACGTAAACGGGGTTAATTATTAATTAATATTCCGATTTTGCTTTTTTAAATCGCTATGGTAATAGTTTACTTTTAACTGATATAATTATTTAACCGCCCGCTTAATTATAGGAACTTTCGCAAGTTTCGGGTTGCCGCTTGGTTATTAACTTGTTATTTTTACGTGAAATGACCAGGGATCTAACTGTAAACTATTACCGGATTGAAAAGGCTATCAGCTATATGACAGCTAATTTTAAGCAACAACCCGACCTGGATGAGGTGGCAGAAAAAATAAACCTCAGCCCCTTTCATTTTCAGCGGATCTTTTTAGACTGGGTCGGCCTGACGCCTAAGAAGTTTCTCCAATACCTCACATTGGATTACCTTAAAAACAGTATTCACCAAACCCAAAACGTTATTGAAGCGGCAAACCTGGCAGGACTTTCCAGCCAGTCGCGGGTTTATGATCTGTTCGTTAATATTGAAGGCGTCAGTCCCCAGCAATTTAAATCAGCAGGAGTGGGGTTAGAGATCTTTTACGGCTATCATGCTTCGCCATTTGGCATCTGCTTTATTGCCATTACCGATAGGGGGATCTGCGATCTTCATTTTATAGATGAAAATAGCGACCGCAAAGAGTATGAAGTCTTTTCAAAGAAGTGGAGCTTTGCCCAATTAAACCATCGGCCAGATATCACCCAGTCTTATATTCAAAAAATATTTAAGCCCGGCGAAAACGCTCAGGAAAAGCTCAACCTATTGGTGCAGGGGACTGATTTCCAGGTAAAGGTATGGGAAGCCCTGGTTAACATCCCCTTTGGCGTAGTACGTTCATACCAACAGGTTGCCGCACAGTTGGGGTATGCGAACGGCATCAGGTCTGTGGCCTCCGCAGCAGGTAAAAACCCCATTTTATATCTTATTCCCTGCCATCGCATTATAAGTAAAGATGGTACCGTAGGCGATTTTCAGTATGGCAAAGTGCGGAAACGAACCATGATTGCCTGGGAGATGGCAAGCTTGGCTGTATAATTACGATTCTCTAAAGTACATTCCCTCAAAAAATATCAAACCCGCAAGAATCAGGTTGATAAGCCCCGAAGCCTTCACAACATTTGTACCGGCATAAAGGCCAGTCAAAATGTTTAAAAGAATCGTCATTGCTTTTTGCTTTTTTATAGCAATCGTCTCCGGATCATCAGCACAAACAAACATCGTTTCCAATCATTGGGCGATTGTTGATGGTGTCAGGCTTTTTTACAGATCAGCGGGCGATCCCAAACACCCGGTAATTGTGCTGCTCCATGGCTTCCCCAGTTCATCCATCATGTACCGGGATCTGATGCAGTTATTGAAAAATGATTTTTATTTAATAGCGCCGGATTATCCGGCACACGGCTATTCGCACGTGCCTCCCGCCGGATATGATTTTACTTTCGATAACATCAGCAATACGGTTTACACGCTGTTAAATCAACTAGGCATTCACAAATACAGCCTTTATATGCAGGATTACGGGGCGCCCGTTGGTTTCAGAATGGCAGTAAAACATCCTGAAAATATTGAAGCCCTGATCATTCAAAATGGCAACGCCTATATGGAAGGTTTTCCGGAAGCGCAGGATCCCAACGGGGAACTGCAGCAATACTGGAAGAATAAGAATAGGAAATACGAAACAAACTGGATAAATTTTTACCGCAACGCCAATCTGATCCCATTTGATCAGCAAAAGCTTGATACAGCCATAAACATAGATAGCCGGATGCTTAATGCAACGGTCATGCTTACGCCCGGCAGGTTGGAGCTGTTTATGCGGCTTTGGTTTGATTATGGCAATAATGTTAAAAGCTACCCGGTATGGCACGCCTTCCTGAAAAAGTATCAACCACCTGTTTTAATAACCTGGGGCAAAGAGGATACTTTTTTTACAGTGCCCGGCGCTCTTGCTTATTTGAAAGACGTACCCAAAGCAGAAGTTCATCTGCTCAATGGCGGACATTGGGCGGCTACCAATGGCAATACGCAGCAGATTGCCGAACTCATTTTAAGCTTTTTTAAAAGGAATACTATTCAATAATTTCAATCAAATAGATATGAACACAAGCACAAACGAAAAAGGTAAAATTACTACAAGAGATTTTTATCAGAAAGCTACAAGTCCCGTAGTCACCATACCGGAAAATTTAATTCACCATGATGTTGAACAAAAAGACGCTGACTTTACTGAAATAGCGCGGCCTCCGTTTTTTATAGCCGACCTTCCGTCAAAAACAATGGCTGTTACCGTCGGTACCTTACAACCTGCGCAGCAAAGCGGCAGACACCGGCATAGTTATGAAACGATTATGTATATCATAGCAGGAGAGGGCTTTACCATGATAGAAGACGTAAAAGTAGATTGGAAAGCCGGGGATGCCGTGTATGTGCCTGTATGGAGCTGGCATTACAATGTGAACACCAATCAAATAAACATGGCGAAATACGTAAGTTGCGACAACGCACCGCTATTACACGCTGTTGGATTAGCCATGTTTGAACCGGCTCCGTAGTTTCGCTCAATATGGTTAATCTTCAAAGAGGTAACCACTGTAAGCCAGGCCTTTGGCCACGCTTTTAAAGTTATCTCCCGAATTCAGGTTAACATGGGGAAACCTGTTTTTAAAGAGTGTTTGAATACTGGCTACCATGGAAGTACCTCCGGTTAAAAAAAGACTATCTATATTTTCGGGATCGATACTATTTTGTTTCATAAACTCATCCAGGTAGTTTGCGATCCGGTCCACGTCTTTTGCAATGATCAGTTGGTAATCCGGCAATGGAATTTCCTCATCAATATGGATCTCCATTTTGTCATAGCTGAACCTTGCAGAATCCGTACTGGTGAGTGTGATCTTCGTTCTTTCAATGGATTGAAATACCGAATAGCCTAAATTATTTTCAATAAGCGTGATCAGGTTCTTAAACAGCGGGTCGTTGCCCGAGAAATAATAGTAATCCTCTATATCCTTCTTGATGCGCAGGCCATTGAAGAAATTCATTTGTTCCCAGGAGCAGATGTTTGCAAAAAGAGATTTGGGTACAGTTAGCACCTTACCCGGAGTAGCTTCATATTGGGTGTTCTTACCGAAATATGGTGTACCTTTCTCCCACATGAAAGCGGAATCGAAGCTGTCGCCGCCTACATAGATCCCACCATTGGCCATCATGTCATTCTTCCTGTCTTTACTCCTGACTTTTTCAGGATCAAGCACTAAATAAGTAAAATCTGTGGTTCCTCCGCCCAGATCTGCTACCAATACATTTTCCTTTTTTACCAGGCTTTTCTCGTAGGCAAAGGCCGCACCGATAGGCTCAAACTGAAAACGGACCTCCGTAAAACCGGCGATTGCTGCAGCTTTATTTAGCCGGGTCTGCGCTAATGTATCTTTTTGCACGTCATCATCATCAAAAAAGACAGGCCGGCCAATGATAGCTTTCCGGCAATCCTGCCCGGTCAATCGATCTGCGTGGTGTTTCAGCTCCCTTAAAATGATTGCCACCAGATCGGATGCATTATATTTCTTATTTTGAATTCGGGTCTCTGAGAAACTGCTCCTTGATAAGATCTGTTTAATGGATTTGATAAAGCGCCCCTTCATGTTATCTGCAAGGTAAGCCGTGATGGCTTCTTCGCCCACGACATAATTTATGGCATTTACCGCACCTGGTTGATCGTAGAAATAAATGAGCGAAGGGATGATAATGGTGCTGTGTATTTCTTTTGTTTCTTCGTCATAAATAGCCAAGGCCGAGTTGGTTGTCCCAAAATCAATTCCATATAAAAATTTCTTCATACCAGGGGATATATAACAATGAAAATTTGAAGGGCGGCGAAATTATTAAAAAAAATGCTTACTGAAGAGATGAAAGTTATTTTTTGAAGGAATTCCTGATTACAGAATCTACAGGGACTAATTAAGCATTAAAAGCCCTGTAATCTAAATATATTACAAGTTAATATAAGGCGCGAGTTGGCTGATTTTGGTAAACGCACGGGTGTGGTCGATCGTGTTTAGGGCACCATCATAATAAACCTCCGCATAAAAGTGCCTCAGACGATATAAAGCCACCCGAAATTTCTTTTCATAACGAAAGTCGACAAAGTTACCTTGTGTCATGGCTATAGCAGCCTTTTCATCTTCAGGGAGTACAATGTATTCATCAAAACTAATCATGTAAGGATAGTATTGGACGAAATTTTACTGTCATCATATTTCTCTGATGGTCCAGATATAATAACTATTTACTCAAAGGATAATTATCTTTCACCTTTAATTTTTGATAATCGTATGCGTTATTACTATCCAATAGCGCCAGTTCGTTGTAGTATTTATTGGTTAGTACTTTATAGTTGTCGAACAGGCTTTTTCTTTCTGCTATCTGTTTGCTGTTAAACATCCACGATTCATCTCCTGTAAAGCGATATACTAATTCTTTGTATATACCTGCTCTAAGTACCTTCAATCTGAAATCTTTCATTTTTAGGTCGTTCGCTTTCTCTGCCATATTCCTGGCAACAGTCAGGTCTTCCAGCGCGCCTTTTGTTCTTTGAGCAGGCTTCGCCATAGCATCGTTAGAACGCAAATAGATCAGGGCTCTGAAAAATAGGCTGGTGGTATCGTTAGGATGGGCTTTTATGTTCTTATCCAGGCTGTCGGCTAAGGACTTATATTGAGCTCTTCTAAAGACCATCGAGCCATCATCGATAACGATCTGGCCATTGACCACTTTGGTTTTAAGCTGAGCATCCGCCGTAAAGGAAAGTAACAGGAGTATAAATGAGGTAATTATTGTGAAATTAAATTTTCTCATTGCAGATAATTTAGTGATAAGGTATTTACGTAAAGTTAAAGTTTTTTCGTGTAGACAAGAGGGGGCAGCACTTAATTAATATAAAATTATAATTTTTCAGCGAATTCCTTTTTATGAGGAGGTTTTATTTATCACTAAAGATTTTCTTAAACTCATCTATTCTTGTTGAAAATTCAGATGGCAGATTGATGCCTTGAATCGTAATCAATTTATTGTAATCATTAATGAGATCAAATCCTAACCTTTTGTACTTGATGTCTTTATTTCGAATATATTCCATTTGGTAGATATCGCAAAGATTATACACAACTCGCATATAATAATAGAAATCGAGTTGTTGATGGTTCTTCCCCATCACTTTATAGATTCCTAACGCCTTAACATAAAGGTCAGCAGCTTCCCGATTATTTTTCTGGTACTTATAAAAGCCTGCGATTATGAAGCATGCTTTTGCATATTGCTCGGTATAATAATTGTTCGATTGAACGTTAGCAAAAAAATCTAAGGACATTTTATAATGTTTTTCCGCCGTCTCAGGCTTTTCCAAATGTTTGTATGAATTTCCAAGATTTATGTTCGTTAGCGCAATCCTGAATTTTTCATCTGGATTATTTGTGCTGACTTTTTTTAATAAGTCCAAGCATTCCGTGAATTTCGCGACCGCTTCGTTATATTTCCCCTCCGCGTTATAGACGTTTCCCAAGTTATTTAATGTATTTGCTAGATCATGTACGTGTCGATCAAAGTTCTCACCGGCCAATTTTCTTCTTATAGGCAATGCCTTCAAATGATAAGTGAGAGCAGTGTCTAAAATACTCATGTGAGAATATATGATGCCTAAATCGTCATATATCGCTGAAAGGGTTTGTTGATTACCGGACATTAGTGACGTATCCATCGCAGTAAATATTTGCAAAGACTTTTTAAGGAAGAATTTTGCAGAATCTAGATCCCCAATATTCATATAGGATTCTCCTAATGTGGCTGTTGTTAAGGAAAGATTTGGAGTATATTCTAGTGGACTAATTTGAACTAACCTATCGTAAAACTCGAGTGACTTTTGCAGATAATACTTCGCTGGTTGGAATTGTCCGGATCGTGTATACAATAGCCCTATATTATTTAATTCAATCGCTAAGTGCCCGTCATAAATCCATGGATCAGTAGGATACCAATCGTTATAGATGTCTAAGGCTTTAAAATAATTGCTTTTAGCTGAATCGATATTATTTAAAGTCAAATAGGTGTCTCCTAATAAGTCGTATATGAATGCTTTGCTTTGTTCAGCCAAAGTGATGATCAGGGCTTTTCGAAGAATCGGTATCACGTCAAACATCCGATTTTGAGCATTTAAAAATTTGGCATACTGAACTGTATTGAACGAATCGGAAGTATCAGCGAGCATAGCCTTTTTGTAATTTTTTTCGGCATTAACAAAATCGAAATTTTGTTCAAACAGTTTTGCTTTTAAACTAAAGCTTTCAGCGATTTGTTCAATTGCTTCTTTTGCATTTTGAAGTTTCGCATGTGATATGCTATCCAATTTTTTTGACTCGGCAAGTTCCTTTCTGGCGATATCTAAACTTTCATACAATGATTTATCTTCCAAAATTTTAATTGCCTCATCCGCCCTTCCATTCTGCACGAGTAAGTAGGCTTGTTTATTTAATTCGCTGCTTTCATCAAGGTTTTTAACGGTAAATTCATCAACGAGTTCCTTGACATTGGCTATCAACAAAACTTTGCTTTTTTCAAGTTTTTGCAGCGTATCTGCTGTTATCTTTTTTTGATAGGTCAAATTTTTAATGATGGAATTATATTTTTCTGTGATCTGTTTCACATTGATGTTGTAAAATTGGATCTTACGCTTCGCCAATTCATCTGTTTTACAAACCCAAATTTTTAAGGTGTCCAATTCATCAATACTTATTTTTGTAGACAGGTCTTTGTTATTCACTACCTGATAGCCAGTTTTCTGAATATCTATGTGTATAGAGCTACCTGGTATTTTATTGGAATAAATGAGCTTAAATGATCCGCGGGAATCGGTTGTCTGTGCTGTCGCCCCTTCGCTTCTAACCTGAGCATTTGTCAAAGGTATAAAACCACTATTTTGAATAGTAACACGTCCTCTTAAAATAGAGTTTTGAGAATAAGTACTGTTTCCCAGCAGGACTAATACTGTTAATAGAGGTAATAGTTTCATTTTTTCTGAAGGGATATGCTTAGGGGGGCTTTAGTTGCCGGATAAACACTATCATTGAAAGATTTATATCCAGTTTTTGCCACAATCACTTTTTGTTCTTCCCTTCGCTTCTCAGCCGGTATTTTCAATTCAAAAAAGCCTAGTTTATTTGTAGTGGCGTTAATGCCATCCACCATTATTGCTACGTCCTGCAAATAATTACCTTCTTCGTCTGTTACAGTTCCGGTAATGCAACACAAACTATCATCGTGCTCTATATTTATTATAGCGTCTTTTTGATTAAGTTTTATTTTCGAATAATTAGTTCCATTGGGAAATTGCCAGCCTGGTATTTGAATCTCAATTTCAGTAATATTATCATTATACGAAATTGGTATTTGTTTAAACTCGGCAGTTTCATCTTCGGCAATTTTTTTACTTATTTTGTCGTTCCCTAGGTAGAGATCGATATTACCAACGATATTTTTTATTGATTTTCCCTCTTTATTTTTTAGCATGAATGTGATGTCGAAACTCTCTTGTTTAAATCCAACGGGATTAATTATATAAACGAGAACAAACATGGCAAACCCACCGGCAGCTCTTACACCGTTAATATGCATCGTGTTAATTTTAAGATTCCCGAGTAATGCAGCAGAAAGCCCTGCAATGCCTAACGCAAATAAAATTCTCAAATAGAGCCGTAGATCATTAGAAAACTCGTTTTTAAATAATAAAATACAGAAGACCACAATAATGCATATCGATCCCATAATAATACTTATTCCTTGATTTTTATTGCTGAAAGTTTTACTCTTAGGGGTTGTCATTTATGATAAAATAGGTTTTATTGTCAAAGTCATTGCTGTACTAATAATACAATTAATACAATGAAATTGAAGGGGAAAATTACTTATAAAAAAACAAGAATCAGTTCAATGTGTAAAGTAATTGACCTATATCAAATCAATATCCTGAAGATTTTATAGGTTATTGCTATCGTGATATTTCGGACTCATTAAAATAGTCCCATTGTCTAAAGAATAAAAATTGAAAAGATGGTTATTAGCTAAGCTGGTTATTATCTGGGTTTCCATCCGGGAACCCCCTCATCCAGGTCCAGCGTATGGGTGACGGTGCGAATGTAATCGCTGCAGTCCTGAGGCTCAGGAAAAATATGCGAAACTACGTGTTCAAACACATCGTAGATAGTGATATGGTCGGACATCGAATTAGTTCTATCATGCCTTTTTTTTCGGGTTTTGATTTGCTGATGATGATAGCAGACCAGTTTTCCCAAGTCAGTTTCCGGCTTCTTTAATTGGTCAAAGATTTCAATTAAATAGCTAATGTTCATCAGTGTCAGAGGTTTGACCACTTTGAAATGTTTTTCGAGATCATGTTCCTTTACTTGGCGCCGGAAAGACTG
The DNA here is from genome assembly GCF_900155965.1 of Mucilaginibacter lappiensis. Taxonomy (GTDB): domain Bacteria; phylum Bacteroidota; class Bacteroidia; order Sphingobacteriales; family Sphingobacteriaceae; genus Mucilaginibacter; species Mucilaginibacter lappiensis. The sequence continues at coordinate 384,693 of NZ_FTMG01000001.1, read as the reverse complement.
TTCGACATAGTAGTTAACGCCCGGCATATTAAATAGAATGTCAGTATACACAATTACAGGATAAATCTCGAGGTTTCGGGTGTGTTTGTAACGACCCGCTTCTTCATACGGTTGCTTCGAGAGATATGTAAGCTGTTTTATTATCTGGCCAGTTCCTTTGCCCTTATTATTTATTTTTTTATCAATAGCCGCGATTATTTGTTCATAAGAATAGGAGCCGGCCGCCTCTGACGGGAAATAAGCATCTTTAAGCTCTATGAGATAAACCCGGTTTCCTTGCCTGTAATAGGCATCAGGAAAGCCCGCTATTTGCCCGTCATCGAACAGTAAGGTTCCGTAGCGATGGTCAAACGCAGCCTTGAGTAATTTTCGAAACAACTTCTGATCGGTTACCTCTTGGGATATAAATTGTTTGAAAGCAGTTATTCCAGAGAATTTGGGGTCTGAAGCAATGCCTGATTCTAAATAAAAATCAAAGACCAGCCCCTCATATAGTTTATTCGCTAGGAAACCCCAGTTGAGGATTAACCATTTTTTTTCGTCAAGTTGATAAAGCGGTTTCGATTTCAGTCCGGCATAATTTTGCTTTCCTCCGCTGTAAGTTTTTGTGTAGTGATGCCTATCCATCGTAAATTGACGAAAAAGTGATTCAAAACCTGGAGATCTTTGTATTGAAAAGGCGGCGAAATCTCTATTGGGATCGTTTAATGATTTAGTATTTGCGATAAGCATCTGGAAAATATCCAGAAAGTAATTTAAAACCGTTGGCTTTTGATGCTGCCGCAAATATGCTTCGACATAGGCACCATAAGGTGTATGAAATTGTAAGTGGTTTAACAGAACCACTCCCCTGATCATAAAATAATAGGGATTGATACGAAAATGGAATTCAAACTGATCTGCCAGACCTGGCCAAAGCATTTTGGAAAAGTAGTCTTCGTTGAACTCCGGTAAACCCTCTGATTTGTAAACGAGTGTATTTCCGGCAAGCTGAGCGGCAAGGAAGTAAGCTTTGAAAATCCTCAATTCCTGCTCCGGGGTTAAATCTCCCTCGGGCACGGGCAGTTCGCGGTAATTTATAAGCTCATAATGAAGGAGGTGCATGTTATAATGCTGGCTAAAGAAATGAACGTGGGTTTGTCGCCCTTTCAGCGCATTGCTCATGATGTTACCTATAACAGCTGGCGGTTGTCTGTTAAGCATTAGATCCATTAGTTTGACTTGGGAATCTTCATCCTCTTGATGCGCATAAAGTTCAGCATCCATCAAGGCCAACAACTCAATTACCGAAATGGACGGAATGTCAAATAACAGCATTTCCATTGTTTCGTTTTCGAAAGGAAAGAGATTTCGGTATTCAGGAGTGACAAGGATTTCCATCGCTGGAAATTAGGAATTTTTCAGGTAGCAAAAAATATTAAAGTATCTTCATCATGGACATATGAGTTCATTTTCTCAAGAATGGACTTCTTAACTATGGCCTATGGATAGTGTTAACTAAATATTAGAATGTCCCAATTGTTTTCTTACCAGAAAGTTAACTGTGTTTTGTGGAAATTAGTAAATCTCTTGCATCAACATCTAAAATATTAGCAACTTCAAATAATCTCTTGATGGATGGTTGGGCGGAGTTAGTGCACCAACTAGAAACAGTTTCTGGAGTGATATTTAGAGAATCGGCTAAATCTATGTTACTTTTTCCTTTTTCAGCCAAGACAGATTTTATACGATTATACGTTGTTTTACTCATTTTTAGCGATGTAAAACAAATATAACAAGCAGAAATTAATGACTTTTTTTAATTATTAATGTAAAAAGTCAATATAATATTGTAAAAACTAAATAAATTTAAGTATTACATTATTTTTTGTAAATTCGAATAAGTTTTAAACAAATTTAAATAGTATACTTTTGCAATCTATTCTAAAAAGATAAGTATTGCATACGAGCCTCGCAGCTAAATCTGGTAAATTTAACCTCAGCGAGCGTAAGTGCAGCATCAATACCCTATACATGTGATAGGGCTGGTGCTCGCTTATGTTTATTGTTGAGGGCCATTTCGAAAGTTATGGCTGGCTTACCAGAGCCTAGCTACAATAGACTTTGCGGGTTACCGGCCCTATTGTATTTAACAATACCCGTCCACTAATTCTAAAAGGCTTGCCATTGATTTTAATTCAAAAAGGCAAAGCGATGACTTCGGACAAGGAAAATCTTAATCTAATGCTCCAGCAACTTCAACAGGGAAGCGAGCAAGCATTTACCGTTTTATACGATAAGTTTAGCAAGCCTTTGTACCGGACTATTCTGCGTTTAGTTAAAGACGAAGATATTGCGCAGGAGTTATTGCAGGATCTTTTTATGAAGATATGGGAGAAGAAGGAGAAGATCAATTTAGAAGGCTCATTCAAATCATTTCTCTATAAGGTAGCAGAGAATATAGTTTATTCATATTTCCGAAAAGTTGCTAAAGATGCTCGGTTAATAGATAAATTAATATCGGACTATGTGGATTTTGACACTAATGCGGAAGAGTTAATAATAGCGAAAGAAACCAATGCCATGCTCCAACGGGCTATTGAATGTTTGCCAACCCAAAGACAACAGGTCTATATACTGTGTAAACTTCAGGGTAAGACTCATGAAGAAGTGAGCAATTTGTTAGGAATCTCCACCTCTACAATTAATAATCAGATTGTTAAAGCAAACAAATCAGTTAAAGAGTATTTTAACCTAAATCGAGAGTTTGTGATTTTTTTACTTGCTTCAGAATTGATTAAGTATTTGACGTAGTGTTTTATATTTCTAAACGCCGTTCAACACACGGCTTGCAAAATAGTTTCTTACTATAACGTTGAAGATTATAAGTGGTGAGATGTGAATATTCCCGTTATCTTTACTCTTACCTAATATATCGTTTGATTGACTTAGCTCACGCAAACGCTTAATTTTTAGTATTATTTTTTAGTTATAATAAACACCTTATCTACAATGAATTTCTCAAAATCTGCCAAAGTAGCTATCTTTAAAATTTTGGCGCATCAATGGGAACGGATTTTTAATGACCGGCAAAAATATGACCCGCCTATCCTGAAAGTCCGAAATGCCAGCAAAAGACCGCACATCCGGCTTCCTGCTGGCATTAAAGACTGATAACAGATTCATTCCAAGCTTATTTCCTACATTACACCGGCTAAATCCTGTTGTCAATGATTTCGCTGTTTTTCATCTTCGGCAGCAGTTTGCCGCTTGCGTGCTTCATTTACTTTCCTGCCGAACTTATAATTTAAACTGATTGTCGCATTTCGGGAATCGTTGCTATAGAGAAATCCGTTATGCTGATTTGCGTAATCCACCCGAATATGAATAGGATTACTTAAAAAGATATCGTTTACAGCAAACCTTACTGTTGCCTGGTTATTCCAAAGTGACTTACTGATGCCGGTGCTGGCATCCCAGGTTTTGCTGAAATGATAAGTGCCCGTTTGTAAAGGCCCCACATAAAACATGCTGACCTGGGCTTTCCAACCATTAGCTTTGGAAAGTGTCAGGGCATTATCTGATTTGATGTAATAATGAAAGCTGTTTTCGATGTGCCCGGTAAGGTATCGCAAATCCTGAAGGCGGGCATAGCCCTCTATGTAATTATTGATTTCCCACCAGGGTGCAGGATTATTCGTCGTCATCAATTGTAGCCCGATATCACGGATCTTGCCTGTATTTACCCAGTTGGTGAAGAAGGTTTGTTTTAAATTATCCTGCACCGTGATCTGGTTAGTTAGATTGCTAACGGCATAATAACTGGCGGTCAGCGTGTAGTTCGATTTAAAGGTATAATTCAAATCGATGTTAGTAGAAGTTGCGGGCAGCAGGAAAGGATTGCCGGTTGAATAAGCGTATGGGCTCGCATAAATTTTTGCCGGATTTAGCTGGGAATAACCCGGCCGATCAATCCTGCGCGCAAAATCAATCCCAAGCACATTGTCCTCGCTAAACCTGTAGGTTAGAAAGGCGCTGGGAAAGAGGCGCAGATAATTGTTTTTATTTACGGAGTCTGCCGAATAGGAAATGCCAGTCGTCCGGGTTCGTTCAGCCCTTAGTCCGGCCTTAACGTCCAGTTTTCCGATTGTCCCGGTAAGGATACCGTAGGCGGCGGCTGTTTGCTCCGAATATTTGAAATAATCACTCCTGTTGGGGTCGAGCATCTGCTGTCCCGATGCCACATTGAAAAAATCGAATTTATTGCGTGTTACGATGGAATTATATTTGATGCCGGTTTCCAGTTCAAATTGCTTATTCAGGTGGGTATCATAATCAACTTTGCCAGACCAGATATCGACATCCTGCATCGAGGGAGAGATGCTGCGGAATGGTGCGGATGTTGGAATCCCGGCAGCATTTGTAGCCGTATTATCGATCGACTGCGTGCTCCCAGTATGGTAAGGCACATAATCGATATCGGTATTCAGGCTTGCCTGCCGTTTTTTAAATTTTACTTTGTAATTGACGTTGAAACTGTATTGTCGGGTGTTTCCCGCGTTGCGGTTTAATGTGTTCAACAATGAATCCGGCGTAGTTTTCTGGCCATTGGTTATCGTTGTCAATGCATTGCTGTTATTGGTCAGGGTATTGTTGTTGCCCGTAATCAGGATGCCGAAAACCTGATTGGCGTTTATGTTGTAATCCAGGCCGAAAGTGTAATTATGGGTTCGTGCAACTGGCAACAAGATCTTATTGATATCCCAGTAAGCATTGCCGGGCTGCGATTCATACAAAATATCATTATTGATGGCCCTGCGCTGGTTACGGTCGGTAAAGCTATAATTGCCATAAACACCCCATTTGCCTTTACTGTAATTGAACAAGCCCCCGGCTTTGCCCGAAGCCAGGTGTCCCTGGGTGTAGCTGCCATTTAAATTGCCGTTAAAACCTTCCCCTTTAATTTTTTTGGAGACAATGTTGATCACAGCTCCGCCCTGAGCTTCGTATTTTGCAGATGGGTTTACCATGATTTCAATTTTGCTAACCTGGTCGGCGGGGATACCCTGCAAATACGTCGATAGGTCGTCACCAGTCAGCCGAACAGGTTTGTCGTTCATATAAACGGTTACGCCTTTATTTGAGGCCGATATGGCTCCTGTTGAGCTCACCTGGACACCTGGTGCCTTCCCAACTGCTTCCAGCAGCGTTCCTCCTGCTGCCACCGGGCTATTCTCAACATTGAAAATCACCTTGTCGTTCCTCCGCTCAATCGTCGGTTTTTTATAGGCGATGACGACCTCTTTTAATTGGGTGTTGTCGGCCATCAGAACTGTATTAACGGCATGAAATGGATACCCAACATCGAGTTTTACGGCTTTGTAACCGATAAGCGATATCGTTAACTGATAGGTTATTTGTTTATCTACGTCAAACGCATATTGACCGAGATGAGCAAATTGTGTGCTGATGAGTGTTCCGTCATGCCAAAGGGAAACCGTTGCGGCGTCCAGTTTTTCCCCTGCGCCGTCCACAATGGTACCATTCAGTCTGTACTGCGCAAGCAAGTGTAGCGGGCAAGTAAGAAATAAAATAAATAGGATTCGTTTCATGATTTTCATTATGCCGCAAACGTATCCCGGGACAACCTAAACAGGAGTTAAGTTGAGTTAAATAAGGTTAAATCGTTAAAGGTTATAACGGACGGGCGCCAGAAAATGAGGAACTTTGGACAATGAAATGGTTTAAAACCTCCTTTACCTATCCGCTGATCACGCTGGCGTTGCTTGCGTCCGTCGGATTGCAGTCCGCGTGGTTATACCAACTGTTCCAATCACAAAAACAACAAATCAGCCAGCAAATCGACGAGATGGTGAACGACCAGGCGAAGACTAATTTGTATCTCAGTCTCGCGTCGTTACGACCGATCGGCAATCAGCGCCAGATGAGAGCATTTTTCCTCTCGCGCCAATGGCAGCAAATCCGGATGGCCTATGATGACATGAATATTTATGGGCTTGATGCGAATTTCACGATTAACCTGCAGGGCGATACTACCCATGTGAACATGGATTTTAAGGTGACGGATACCCCGCCGAAATCCCGAAGGGAAGTGGCACCGGAGCTGGTGGGGCTGCTGCCTCTCGCCGTTTTAAAGAAGGATACTGTTGCTTTACCCCGTATGTTAAAGTCGATAGCCCAGCGTTTGGGCCAGATGGGCGTTACGGCCGTTCCGTATTACCGCATCAGCACCTTTATTTCAGGTAAGCAAATTGCCAATACGTTGGCTCCGGGTACCCATGCAGCGTATGTAAGTCCAAAGCATTCCTATAACTTTAAGCACCATTATCAATATCAATTGATGCTGATTTCGCTCGACCGTGACATTTGGTATAAGATGCGGTACCATGTGATTTCGGCCTTGCTGATGCTGTTCCTCACGGGCCTGGCTTTCTATTATGTCATTAATCTATATCGGAAACAACAACTTTACGCCGATGCCAAGGCGGATTTTTCAAACAACATGACCCATGAGTTTAAAACGCCCATTGCGACGGTTAGCCTCGCCCTAGAATCCATCGGAAGGTATGACCTCGCGAGCGACCCGGAGAAACTGAAAAACTACATCGAAATAGGCAGGTTCGAACTACAGCGCCTGAACCTGATGGTGGAGAAAGTGTTGAACATCAATCAGCAGGATGCGGAGGAACTTCGTTTGAATCTGCAATTATATGAAGTGCAGGCTGGTTTACAACAGGTAGTTGCCGCGATGAAACTGCAAATGGCGAAAACGTATTCATCGATTGAAATTGAAGATACCGCCGAGCCCTATTTCGTCCTTGCTGATCCAATCCATTTGAGCAATATTTTCTATAACCTGATCGATAATGCGATCAAATATGGGGTCAAACCGACGAAGATTAACATCGCTTTGAGCGAAGCTGAAGAAAATGTTATCATCCGTATCGCGGATAACGGGCCGGGAATAGCTGAAAAGTACCAGGAGGTGATCTTTGATCGTTTTTTCAGGATTCCGGATAAGGGTGCAATTCATCAGGTTAAGGGTTCCGGCCTTGGCCTGTATTATGTCAAACAGACTTTGGAGCGCCACGGTGGCTCAATCATGGTTATCAGTGGACCCGATAAAGGTGCTACCTTTGTAATTACACTTCCCGCGGCCAAATGAATATGAAAATACTTTACGCAGAAGATGAACCATTCCTGGCCCACATTGTCAGTGACGGGCTTTCATCCAGCGGCTACGCCGTGAGTGTGATAGACGATGGTGCAAACGTCCTTGATGCTTTTGGCCGGATTATACCCGATATCGTGATACTTGATATTGGCCTGCCGGGAAAAGACGGGTATATGATCGCCGCTGAACTCAGGGCACGCAACCCGCAATTGCCGATTATCTTTTTAAGTGCTAAAAGCTTGCCCGCAGATGTAGTTAAAGGATTTAAATCCGGCGGTAATGATTATCTGAAGAAGCCATTCGGCATGGAAGAATTGCTGATCCGTATTGAGGCGCTGTTGCACCGGTTTGGCAAATCGGGGCTGACGGCTGATGCGGAAACCCGGTTACCCTTTGGCAGCTGCATTTTAGATGTGAGGAACCAAATTTTGGTGACCTCCGGCGCGGAGCATTCGCTTTCCTACCGGGAATGCTCATTATTAAGGATGCTGATCGAACGGAAAAATGATGTCCTTCGCCGCCAGGACGCCTTAATGAGTATATGGGGCGACGATAATTTCTATAATAACCGGAGCATGGATGTTTTCATGTCCCATATCAGGAAAATGCTCATTGACAGTCCTGAGATCCAGATCATCAGTCTTCGGGGAATAGGTTATAAATTGGTTTGCTGACCAATTAACCTGCATAATTGCTAAAACAACAAATTGAGCTGGCCGATATGATAACTCAAATGAACAGTTTGCCCGATGACGATGCTTAATTTGTTATAAAGCGGATTTCGCTCAAAAACGGGCTTTTCAACTGTTGCTACCTGCGTTAACCATTGGCTTGGCGGTAAACTGTGCATATTGGAAGCGAGCTTTTCATTTACCTCGTACCAGTATGCTTTCAGGCTGGTGGCAGCAGGATAACTATTCGCGCATCCATCAGAACAACCGACAAACATATGATCCAGCTCAGGGTGAAGGCGTTCGCCAAAACCGAGTTTGGGAAACATCATATCATTAAAGGCGATAACATGTCCCAGCAAATAAATAGCGCGGTTCCTGCCGGGCGCGAGCGGGGTTAGTATTTCCTCGGGGCTCAATTTATTCCATAAGCCATTAACCTTCCTGTTTTGCAATTGCCAGGCAGCAATTGTTTGCTCTACCACGTTTTCCAACTCCCCAGCCAACCGGGCTATTTCCGTTTCTTTTTCCATTGATACAAATTTTGATCTACCCGTCTTGTGAATTTCCGGTTTAGATGATGCTAAAATTCGCCATTTGGCTTATCCTGCACATTGATAAATAATAAAAAGCAACTTGATCTATATCAAGGTTTTTATTGACGAAGGCTATGATTCATGGGGCGCTGTTAAACAAAAAAGGCCATTGATTTTCATCAATGGCCTTTTCAAAATATTGAATACAACTTACTTTTTTGCGACTTCTTTCCTGACCCGGCTTAGTGTTTCCGGTGTAATTCCCAAAAATGACGCGATCATGTGTTGGGGCACTCTATGCGTCAGGTCCGGATATTTATCCATGAAACTCCGGTACTTTTGTTCAGCAGTAAAACTGATCGCTGAATGTATCCGGTTTTGGCTGGCGATGAAGCTTTTATTAAGTATGCCGTTGATTAGATCATTAAAGGCTGGTAGCTGTGCACAAAGCATTTCGAAGCTCGGTTTAGTTATTAAAATCACTTCCGAGTCTTCCAGTGCGTCGATATTATTAGCGGATGGTTTCCCCGTCAGCAAACTTTCGCGGTCACCGGTCCACCAGCATTCTTTGGAAAAACCCATAATGTGTTCGCCGCCGTTCTCATCCACCCTGTAATTACGCAGGCAACCTTTACAGACAAAAGCATTGAATTTCCAGATATCGCCATCCTGAAGCAGGTATTGCCTTTTACGCAGTTTTTTGAAAATACAAACTGATTTGATCAGCTCGTAATCTTCTTCGCTAAGCGTAATCTGGTCACTGATATACTTTTGAAATATTTCGAACATGAATCACTTTAATGACACAAAGATGCGACATATTATTTCAAAAAGTCAATCATAAAATCAGCCGTAGCTTTCGGTTTTTCTTCGGCTACAAAGTGCCCGCTGCCTTCCACCTTTACTACTTTAACGTCAGTAGCCTTATTTGGAAGTACATAATTCAGCCAATTGTAACCTGGACCGCCGATACCTAAAACCGGCATGGTTACTTTGTTGTAATTTTTATAGTCGGCGATATCCTGCGGAAACGCCTGGTACCATGCATTTCCGGCACGAACGCCTCCCGGGCTGTCATAGGCGGCAGCGTAAACTTCGCGATCCAGTTCGCTCAAAGCAGCTTCGTTATACAGCAAATATTTAAATACCGCATCCTGAACAAGGCGCACGCGGCCTGCCAACAATTTTTCTGGCATGCCCTTCATCTGGTTAAAGGCAAACCACCACAGGAAAGGATGGTTTTCGTCCAGCTTATCGGTAGGTGTACCTAACGCAGGCAGCATCAAAGTCGCGGCGAATGTATCATCCGGATGCGGAACGTCCATCAAAATCAGTTTGGCGGTCACTTCGGGATAATTCGCAGCTACGGCGAAAGCCACCTGGGCACCTATGTCATGACCGGAGATAAATGCCTTTTGAAAGCCAAGTGTATGTATCAGATCGTTAATATCTTTGGCCATGTTCTTTTTATCATAGCCAGATTCCGGGCGGCCAGAGCTACCCATACCCCGGATATCTACTACGATCACTTTATATTTCGCTGCCAGTTGCGGCATGATCTGGTGAAAAGACCACCAGGTTTGCGGCCAGCCTGGCAACAGTACAAGTGGTTCACCCTGGCCACCGATCACGTAATGTAATTTAACACCATTTACTTCAGCGTAGGCGTTTTTGAAGCCAGGTAGTGATTTGATGAGCGCGGCATCTGATAATTCCGCCTTGCTGTACTTTGCTGTTGATTGCGCATAAACTGTTCCTGCCGATAATCCCAATGTGATCATTAACAACAGGGTAAGGCATTTTTTAAATAAGAGGTTAAAAGATGGCATGGCATAGCAATTCGCCGGATTAGCGTTGATTTTCATTTGTGTTTTTTGTTAGCGCCTGCTCAGCAGGCATTGTTGATTTGAATTTTTAGTTGGGATGCTTATTTCCCTGGAGCATTGAGGAATACATATAATGATTGCACCCTGTCATTTTCTATTATAAACAGATCCATACCCGTGATGGCATCAGGGTGTGACGGCGGGCCGAACGACCAGAATAGCCTCGCCAGGTTGTGATGACTTTCAATCGGCCGCTGATGTGTAAAAACATAGCCCGCATTGTTGGCATGCAGATCGTCAATAAACTTATTTAGTTTATCGTTGCCGACAGATTCAAAACCGGGGCTGACAAAAACAAGTTGGTCATTGTACACTTCCTTAATGGCGTCAGTACGTTGTTGGCTTTCTTTTGCATTCCAGATTTCAAGATGCTTCTCAACGATAGCATTGATTTGAGCAGCAGGCATCTCCGTGATTTTAAGCGGAGCTTCTGCATCCTTCGGTGACCATAGCTTTACGGCAGGGCTTGTTTTTTCATAAGCTTTTCCGTCGGGATAAGAGATAAGCTCGATCTTAGCACCCCACGGTGTCAGAAAATAAACCCAGGTTTCGCCGGCAGTTGGCCCTGCCATATTTTTTATCGGATCATTCAGGACGTTGATCCCTTTCGTTTTCAGAAAAGCAACGGTTTCGGGCATGTCCGTTGTATAAAAGGCGATGTGGTTTAATCCCATATCGTCGTTATAAGGCTGCTCCTTATTGGCCTCGGTGGATTGGTATTGGAACAGCTCAATATTTGAACCGTTACCCGCCCTTAACGAAACGATCCTTTCCAATTCTGAATGGGGATGGATCTTATATTTTTTCTTCCAGGCAGCGTCCATTGGCAAATGGCCGATGGTGGTAACCGGCACGCAGCCCATTACATCGGTAAAGAATTTAACTGCGCTATCCATGTCAGGAACGTTCATTCCTACGTGATCGACACCAACTAAACCGTGCGATTGCGCTTGTACGTTTTTACCGGTAGCTAAAAATAAGAACAGGCTAAGTAATAAACCAGTCCCGATGGGTGCCCTTTTGGCTAACTTTTTCATAATAAATATCTGTTTTTATGGTTAGGCCAGTTCCGTCACGAGTTGTGATAACGGCTTCCGGACCTTTTTCAGCTTCAGGTTCTTATCATTTTCCTCATCGCGATAGCCTATGGCCATGAGCATGGAGCTCCTGAGACCTTTGGCTTTCAAACCCAATAGTTCGTCCAGTGCCGCGGCATTAAAGCCTTCCATTGGGGTGGCGTCCACCTGTTCCAGCGCCGCTGCCGCAACCGCCAGGCCTAAAGCGATGTTCGCTTGTTTTGCTGCATGATGAAATTGCTCTTCCTCTGAAAGTTGGCCGAAATATTTGAGCGCGAAATTTCGATGGTTGTCCGATACCGAAGCCGGTTGATTACGTTGCTCATTCAGATAGTCAAACACTCCATGAATGCGTTCGGCAGAATAGTTCTGCCAGGCTGCAAACACCAATAGGTGCGAAGATTGTGTCACCTGGGGCTGATTCATGGCCACCGGCAGGATCTTCGCTTTCCATTCCGGGTTAGTTACCACAATGATTTCATAGGGCTGTAAACCGATCCCCGATGGTGCTAAATGCGCAGCTTCTATAATTTTCGCGATTGTTTCTTTCGGAACGGTTTGTCCCGTCATCCGCTTTGTGGCATATCGCCAGTTCAAAGCTTGTATAATATCCATGATTTGTATGCTGAGGTAAAAAGTAAAGCCTTTACCGGCTGATAAAGGCTTTACTGTATAACTAAATTAGCCGGTGTATTTACCCAGCCATTTAGCTTTGGTTTCGGCTCTTGCCGCGATAAATTCCTTATCGGTTCCCTGTGCGATGGCATCCAATGGAAAGCGCAGTGGACGTGTACCTTTTTCCATGTTAACCAGTTCCAGAATACCATCAGCGATGGCTTGCGGGTCCATTTTAAATTCAGCCATTTTGCCGAATAAAGCGCCGCCCATAGCGTTGAATTTTGCTGTTGCAGCCTCGCCGTATTCAGCGATGATTTCCGGTTTGTCAGCATTGATGCCGGTTTTAACGCCAGTATTCATTTCGGTTGGATATACACCCGGTTGGATACTTACGTTTTCGATACCATATTCGCTCAATTCATCCTGTGCACCTTCGGTAATACTTTCCACACCAAATTTTGCAGCAAGGTAAGGTACCATGAAAGGTAAGGTATGGCCACTGGCGCCAGAGGTCAGGTTAATGATCAGGCCATTTTTAGCCGCACGCATGCTTGGCAATACTGCCTGGTAAGTGCGGACTACACTATAGAAATTGACGTCAAATATATTTTTGATCTGGTCAATGGTGTAAGCTTCGAACAGCCCAAATCCGGCAATACCGGCGTTGTTGATCAATACGTCTATATTTCCGTATTTAGCTAAGGTTTGCTCGAATGCGTTTTTAACTGAAGCATCGTCAGTCACATCGACTTCTACAACTTCAATGTTAGGTAAAGCGTTTAGCTCGTTTGCTACGGCTTCGTTTTTGCCGTTAGTGCCGCGCATGCCGGCGATTACGGTATGGCCAGCTTGTGAAAGGGTGATCGCAGTTAGCTTTCCAAACCCAGTACTTGTTCCGGTAATAAAGATTTTTTTTGACATCTTGTTCTGTTTTAAATTGTATCAGATTGTTGATGCAAAACTATAGGGACGCTTTTCGCTGTGCATTGATGTATGATAAAAAACGTCTTGATCTATATCAACGTTTTTGCCAGGTCATGGCCAGTAAATGCTCGATTTTGCCATCTGTCCAGTATTTCCGGCGATCGGCCGGGCATGCGCTGCAACTTTCTTTACGGCCAGTCTATAATTGCTGAATCAGGTCATTCGTTTCTGAATGATCTTTTAGTTTTTATCGATCGTCTTTGACATGTTTTCGTCGAGACGGTTTCCGATCAGTGTTGTTCCCAACGGCAAAATCGATTCGATACGTTGCATTTCATCGGCACTCAGGGTGATATCAGCAGCGTCCATATTTTGTTCGAGGTATTTGATTTTCCTGGTCCCCGGGATCGGCACATATCCTTTGGTAATACTCCAGGCTAAAGCAAGTTGCGCAGGAGTTGCGCCTTTCTCAATCGCAATTTTATTCAGCTCATCGACAAGTTCCAGGTTCTTGTAAAAATTTTCGCCTTGAAAGCGCGGAAAACTCCTTCTGGGATCTTCTGCGGGAAGATCATCCGGGCTTTTCAATTCACCGGTAATAAAGCCTCGTCCCAACGGCGAGTAAGGAACTAAACCTATCCCCAGTTCGTCAAGGACATTGATTGTTCCGTCCTCATCTAGGGTGCGCTCGAACAAAGAGTACTCAGTTTGCAATGCAGTTAGGGGATGAATTTTATGGGCGCGACGGAGAGTTTCTTTTGACACTTCCGAAAGGCCCAGGTATCTTACCTTTCCTTCTTTTACCAATTCTGCCATTGCGCTCATGGTTTCTTCGATAGGGGTATTGGGATCAAGCCGATGTAAATAATAAAGGTCGATATAATCAGTTTTCAGATTTTTCAAAGAGCGCTCGGCCGCCATTTTTACATATGCGCTGCTCCCGTTCATTTTTCCCGTCATCTTTTCATGGTCATCTATCTCAAATCCGAATTTCGTTGCAATGATAACCTGATCACGTTTTCCCGCAAGCGCTTTGGCGATCATGCGCTCACTCCGGTGCGGCCCGTAAATATCGGCGGAATCCAGGAACGTAGCCCCCAGTTCTACTGCTCGTTGAATAAGTGCGACACCTTCACTTTCATCGGCTTTCCCATAGATGAATTGTGTATCACTTCCGGCAAGATTCATGCAGCCGAACCCCATAGTGGGCACTTCCAGACCTTGACTACCTAATTTGGTTGTTTTCATTTTACAAAGGTTTTGTTTAAAATTTACTGCGCCAAAGTTCCGAGGTGCGGAGTATAACCGGTTCGCTATATCGCTGATTTATGTTTCCAAATCGCTGATCAGGTTTGTGGGAGAACAGAGTTTAAGGAATAAATTAAAACACGGCGGCCGGATAGTCAGTACGCTAATTAAATGAAGCTCGGTATTCCAACGGGGAGATAGCCACCTTAGCTTTGAACAGTTTACTTAAAGATTGGGGCCTTTCAAAACCAAGCTGGTAAGCAATTTCGCTGACCGATAGTTTTGAGGTGCTTAATAAAAGCTTTGCTTCTTCCAGAATCTTATGTTGGATGTGACTTTGTGCACTTTTGCCAGTGGTTACCCGTAGCATGTCACTCAAATAATTAGGGGACAAATTCAGTTTTTCGCCAAGGTATTGCACGGTTGGCAAGCCATTTTTTATTACCTGGCCCGCCGTATAATAATCATCCAGCAATTTTTCGACTTGCATCAATAGCTGTTCATTTTTAGACTTCCTGGTTATAAACTGCCGGTTAAAGTACCGGTTAGCATAGACCAACAGCAGCTCGGTAAAGGTGACGATTGCTTCCTGGCTGAACATATCTATATTGGTATGATACTCGATTTCGATTCCGGCCATGATTGTGTTCATGTGAATTTTCTCTCTGTCTGAAAGAAAGAGCGCCTCGTGAATGGCGTACTCAAAATAACCATACCGTTTAATCTTCAGCCCCAGGGGGAAGGAGCCTAAAAAATCGGGGTGAATAAGGAGCATATACCCTTCTTTGGCATTCTCCGAAGTGTGCTGCACACTGATCACCTGCCCGGGTTTGATGAATAACATCACGCCTTCATTAAAATCGTAGTGCAATGGCCCGTATCGTAAAACGCAATCAGCACCTTGTTTTATGGTAATGCAGTAAAGGTTCATGACCAATGTGATCTCGGGACCCGGATTGGTGTATTTGACTTTTGAAAAATTGACGATGCTCATTAACGGATGCTCCGGTTTATCGAGTTGCAGTAACGCATGATATTCGCTAACTGAGTTGATAGTCTTGAAATTTTGGTGGGAAGCTTTCATCTTTTTTGAGGTGATAAAATTACCTGTTTCGTTAGCGGGCGTTGTATCCCAAATACTGAATTTTGTAGCTGAATAACGGAAATATATTTACGGCTTCTCAATAACTTCATGCACTGATATTAATTTATAATCGATCGGTTTCCTGTTCGCCGAAACTGTTCAGCATAGCTTCAACTATCGCGAAGTTCGTCCAAACGCTAACGAACAAAAAGGGCTGACAACGTAGTGCTATGAGTTACGACGTCGCCAGCCATAAATCATCGCTTAAGAGAACAATTGTTTCTGCGATAGAGCCGCAGCTTGACGGATATGTTTGCATACAATACCAAAACTGATTGATTATCGCCTGCATCTCCTGAATGATTTGATACTTATTTATTTAATTCACCTATTTCGGGGTATTCGTATGCTTTATGGGAAAAAATAAATTTGATTCGGTCGCTGTCCCTGAAGCGGGTACCCGAACTATCGCGCGGCCATTTTCCAACCGGGATCATATACGAAAATTTGGCGTCGTTCTCCGGGTCCAGATCCGAAACTTTTTCTACCCTTTCTACCTCGCCGCGCGCCTGCGCATCGTAGTCGTAGTAGAAATTTTTCAACTTATAAGTAATCAGTGTAAAATGTTCTTCAGACGTATGATGTTTAAAATTGCTTTTCGTGCTTTCAAACGCCGCAGAATCCCCGTACAAGACAGATATCGTCTTCTCGTCCCGGTTAATAAATGCTGTCATTTGAACACCCGCAGTTTGTAAAACTTCAGCGGCTGAAACCCTGGGAGTTGCTTGCTGGCCGCATGCCCCGATGACGCATAACATGAGTAATAAAATTGGCATTGTTTTCATCGTATTCATTTTTAAAAGGTTAAATAAATTTGGACTTCAAAATTTTATAGGTCACCAAATGGCGTTGTCATATCAATTCACCGGGGCTGGTTTGAATTTCTCAACCGGGAATCGGCGTTCGGTTCCCAACGTTCATCAGCACGACTGCAAGGAGAATCAGTACAACACCTAACCATTGCAAGCCACTCACGTGCTCATTGATCAGTACGAAAGCCATTAAAACGGACACCGGGATTTCCAGCGATGCGATAATAGCGCCCAAGCCCATGCCGGTAAGCGGCATCCCCTTCGTTAGCAGGATCGGCGGTAAGATTGTCCCGAAAAGCGATAGTATTATACCCCAGCGAACGAAGATCCTGAATGAAAAGTCCTGATTAAGATGCGCATGAAAGATCGACAGAATGATGATGAGCCCACCCAGAATCATGTATAAACTCCGTTTTAAAGGTGGAAAATGGAGGCCAACACGATTAGATGAATACATCGTCGCTGTGTAGGAAACTGCCGCCAGCAAACCCCAGCCGATGCCGATCCAGTTGATCCGGATACCTTGCTGACCAATTGCAGCTGCCAACACCGTTCCACCGAGTATAATAATGACTGCCAGTAGTGTTCTTGATCCCGGCATTTTTTTATGAACGATCATTTCTGCTATGACACCCATCCACACTGACTGCATGAGCAATACAATGCCCACGCCGACCGAAACATACTGTACTGCCAGGTAATAAAATAAACTTGTCAGGCCGAGTGAAGCGCCAGCAGCTACCAATTGCAGCGCAGTTTTGGCGCTGGGACGGTTACTTAGGATCATTGATTTATTTTTCCGGAATAAATTCAGGATTAACAGGCCCAATGCCCCAAGAACATATTGCGATACCGTCACTTCGGCCACATTGAAACCCTCGTGATAGGCCATCTTCACACAGGTTGTGAGCATGCCATAGCTGGATGCGCCCAAGGCTACATAAATTCCCCCTTTAAGTTTATCGCTTATCATTGCGCTTCAATCAAAGGTGATGAATCAACGAGGTACGAGCTTACAAGGCTTTTTACATCCCGAACTGCATCAGCAATGCTGATCTTCAATCGTTCTGGATCTTGAGATTCTCCGTTGATGGCAATCGTCTGAACATCGTTGATCCCCATAATGTTAAATACCGTTTTCAAATAGGTGCTTTGAAAATTCATGTGCGCATTGGCTTCACCCGGTTCATAACCTGAACCACCCCTCGAAAGCAATAAGATCAACGTTTTATTTTCCAGTAAACCCAGATATGGGTTGGACGGATCTTCCCGGTTGATCCTCCAGGTTTCATTCACGCGGACGATCTGATCAATATATCCCTTTAGTACCCCTGGTATGGACCAGTTATACATTGGGGTACCGATGACGATCATATCATTTGCCTTAATTTCCGCGATCAGCCCATCGCTTAAATGCAATGTGGCTGCTTCTTCTGTTGTGCGATATGCTTTGGGTTTTGCCGCCGCTGCTACCCAGTTTTCGTCAACAAAAGGTATGTCATTAGCAGCTAAATCCCGGTAGGTTATATGAGCATTGCCTTCGTGGCTTTCCCATTCCTCAACGAATGCATTAGTGAGCATCCTGCTTTTGGAAAGAGCTTGTCTTGCACTGGCATTGATTATCAATATCTTTTTCATTTTCAATTATTTTACCACAAAATTATTGGTAACTTGGATTATATTTACACCCCAGTTTTCATATTAAATATGGCCCAGATGCTGCCCTATAAAACGTTAGTTCAGGTTGACCGGAATTCATCGGTCTCCCTCCATATCCAGGTTTGCAATATTTTTATTTCGTTGATCACCGATGGCACGCTTCAACCATCGGATCCTTTGCCGAGCTCCCGTATTTTGGCAGATTTGATTGGAATTGCCCGAAATACAGTGAAACTGGCCTATGAAGAACTGATCAGTCAGGGTTGGGCGGAATCGTTGGAAAGGAAAGGCATCTTCGTGCTCTCAAAATTGCCTATACGTTCGAAATATATCCATGCGGACACCGGCAATGAAGAAAATGATCGCGCTTCTTTCCGCTGGAAACAGGATTTCGGGAAGATATTGCCAAATGAAAACCTTCAGCATATCGTGCTGGCCATAGATGATGGTTTTCCGGACGTTCGGCTTGCGCCGGTCGATTTATTGATGCGCGAATACCGAAGCCTGTCGAGGCGATATCAGGGCAAGAATTTTCTCAAGTACAGTACCGCGATGGGATCTGAACACCTGCGCACGGCATTGCAGCAGTATTTAGCCCATAGCAGGGGCCTGGTAACCAAAACAACAAATATTCTCATCACCAAAGGGAGCCAGATGGGTATTTTCCTTGCTACCCAATTATTGGTGGAGCCAGGGGATCAGATCGCAGTTGGTGTTTCCAATTACGGCTCTGCTGATGATACCTTCAGATTTGCCGGAGCAAACCTGTTACGCATACCCGTAGATGACTACGGTATGGATGTGGATTTCCTGGAAAAGCGTTTGAAAAAAAGTAAAGTCAGAGCAGTTTATATCATTCCCCACCATCATTTCCCAACGACGGTAACCATGAGTATGGATCGCAGGATGAAATTGCTGAATTTAGCTAAAGAACACTCTTTTGCGATTATCGAGGATGATTATGACTTTGATTTTCACTATGACAATAAGCCGTATGTGCCGCTCGCGAGTATAGACCATCACCATAACGTGATCTATATCGGATCGATCTCCAAAACCTTTGCACCGGCGTTACGCATAGGCTTTATGGTTGCTTCGCAGGGCTTTATCGAATCTGCTTCAACTATCCGGCAGCTGATCGACAAACAAGGTGATACGCTTTTGGAAGAAGCATTTTCCGTATTATATAACGATGGAGAAATGGACCGGCATTTCCGGAAGTCGTTAAAAATCTATAAACAGCGCCGGAACATTTTCTGCGAAATGCTTAAAGCGCAGTTAGATGATGTAGTAGATTTCAAAGCGCCGGAAGGCGGTTTGGGGGTTTGGGTGAACTTTGACAAAAAAATTGATTTGAAGAAACTCTCCTACATTGCCGGAGGAAATGGCCTGTATATCGGAGACGGATCATACTACCAAAATGAAAGTTTTTCACCAAATGGACTGCGAATGGGATTCGCGTCACTCCGGGAGGAAGAAATGGTCAGGGCATTAACGATCTTGAAAAAGAGCTTGCCGCAGGCATAAAGCCTTCATGAATAAGTTTGATCTTACGATTTTCATTAACCAGCCTGCCCAAATAGGTTTGATGGTATGGCCTTCCTGTTCTCGCAGCAATCACCATTACTTCGTATTCAGCGAAAACCTGTTCAGGTGTTTCAATAAGTATCTTGATTTTTTTAGAGCTGAACCTGTGGAACGGCTGAGGGAGATTTTAAATAAGTCGTAAAGCCCCTGCCGGCCCTCCATTACTTGCAAGATAGGGTAATCAAATGCGCCGACCTCAGCGAAGAATTCTATGAGTTGATCCACATCACCTATATTTTCAAGATATGAATTTAACAGTTCTTTCGCATTTTTCATGTTTAGTAATTTTTAATAGAAGTTACGCGGCACTAAAGTTTTACGCCATCATTCAATGATTACCGGGATTATTTAGTGTAAGTATCTGGTCAAAGTTCACCGATAGGTGTAGCCTGTGCATTGATAAGGATAAGAAAGAAGTTGATTTAGATCAAGAGAAACACAGGATACTCCAGGAAAGCCTCGCAAATCGTGAAGTTGTTAAACAGTTACCATATAAAAAATTGTCTGCACACATCATGATTAAATAGCATCGGGTGACCGCAAGGTTTTTTTGCAAAGAAATTAACTAATAGTAAGCACTGTAAAACAGGTACAACACTCATTTGCTGGGTCCAGCAAATTTTGAAATCTGGTATGTAAATACGACCCAGAGGTAATATATCTTTGCATCGTTAATTCCATTAAAGAACAAAAAAATTATGAAAAATTCATTTAAAATACCCCAGCTGCTATTACGTTTGGCATTAGGTGTTGGCTTTTTAACAACTGTTTCAGACAGACTGGGCCTATTGCCCACTGATACGAGAAATATAGAATGGGGAGCCTGGAACAAATTTATAGACTATACGGCTACACTGATTCCATTTCTTGACAGGCCCGTGGTCAATGTCATGGGTGGGCTCGCCACTTTTTTTGAGGCCTCTATTGGTATTTTATTAATAATCGGCTTCAAAACCCGGTATGCCGCTATTGCAAGTTGCGTGCTAACCTTGATTTTTGCGCTGTCCATGACCGTCTTTTTGGGTATTAAAGCCCCAATTAACTTCGCAGTTTTCGGTACTTGTTCCGGCAGCCTGCTGCTTTCTACGATCCCGGTTTACAATTGGAGCCTGGATAACCTGTTTAAGAAATCTGAATAACTGACAAAAAGACAAACATAGTATTCCTGGTCATTCAGCCATGCCGGCAATTGAGTTGTTGTTGTTTGGCCTTATGGCGCGTCTTTGCAAAAAATGTAATAGGATGACCGGGATACTATTGTTTCCATAATGCCTCCCCTTTAGGATCCCATTAACTTGAAAAAATATTTAGTTCTGTTAGCAGTGATGCTTCCGTTGGGCGCGATAGCGCAACTGGAAGTTTACGACAGATATACAGTAGGAGGAAAACATGAACCGAACATCAATTATTTCGGTTCCAAAAAGCTTACAGACCGGTTTTCACTCACTTATTTTGGTTTGTTGGAGCATCAATGGGGCGAAGCGTTGGTGGGAGCCAGTTATAAGGTGGCTCCATCATTAATTCTCGGGCTCGGCACGGGTATCGAACATGGTACAACAAGCCCCCGATATATTGCCAGTATCTAGACTGGAAATGAAAGAACTACGTTTGCGGCGTTATGGGAGGTGGGCGCAGGAAAATCGAATTATTTATATAAGGCGAACCTGTTTTATAAATGCACCAATGAGTTTACAATAGGCGCAACAGCCTGGCGTAAGCACGGCGTAGGGCCAAATTTCAGATACACTATACCCCACATCAAATCAACACTTTGGTTTATGCCTGCTTATTACTTTGATGCGGATAAAACAAAGTTGGTGGCGGGTGTTACGATTCCAATGCAATAGCGGGAAGATAGCATCACAATTACAAGCTGGGCCGCTGATTATTTTAAGACTGGGGCGGTATTCCGGAGCATAATAGCATTAATTTTGAATAGAAACAGCGAATTAAGTGGCCAAGAACCACTTGATAATTACAACCCGAAAATGAACTTGGAAGCAGATAAACACGAAACACTGGCTGTTCTAAACAGCTTTTATATAAATGTTGATGAGAAAAATGCGGAGGGAATAGCGTCGTTGTGCGCAGACGATATAGACTGGTTAATACCAGTTTCTGAAGTATTACCCTGGACCGGGCAGTTGAATAATAGGGTGGATATTGCAAAAGCGCTCACTTTATTATTCGACGCACACATGGACAGTGAAGAACAGGTTGAACCTGGATACGTCTTCGTTGAGGGCTCTGAGGCTGCTGTTTTTGGGGTAATGATACGAATTCCTTTTGCTACAGGGAAAACATTTACGAATCAGTTTTGCCAGCGCTTTACCGTTAAAAACGGCAAAATCACCAAATTTCTCATGCTGGAAGATGTACATGAAGTAGAAAGATCTTTTGAATAAAATAATAACTGACCTTAATAAATAACAAAAATGAGTACACGCATTAAAATTGACAAAGTAGAACCTGCCGGATATCAAGCCATTTTGGGACTGGAAAAATTCATTGAAAGTACATCACTGACCAAAACCCACAAAAATCTGATCAAAATTAGGGCCTCCCAGATAAATGCTTGTGCTTTCTGCATTGATATGCATACGAAAGAGGCACGGAAAGCTGGCGAAACAGAGCAGCGCATCTATGCATTGAATGCCTGGAGAGACACTCAGTTTTTTTCGGAGGAAGAACGGGCGATCCTGGCACTCACTGAAGAGGTTACATTGATCCAGAATCATGTAAAAGATGAAACCTATGCTACCGCAGCAGCCGTTCTTGATGAAAAATACCTGGCGGACGTTATTCTGGCAATCATCACGATCAATGCCTGGAACAGAATCGGTATCACTACCCAACTGTTGCCAGCTTGATAATTGTTCATGATGGTGATTATCGTAGAAGCCCTCTCAAGAGGGCTTTTTACTGACCCATTTCAAGTAGCCGCGATTTAATCAAAACTCAACGAAGCACTCAAACTACAACTACTTTTTAGCATCCCGGAATCACTTTGTCTGCGGTCATATCTGCCCGCTGCCGATCAAGTTCTCCGATGTCATTCTATGTTAAGTCTATCATGTTAAACAATATAAATACCCCCTATGAACGATACACTTTTAAGTAATGACGCTGTTATGCGTCAATATGATTATATTATTATTGGAGGACGATCAGCTGGCTGCGTTGTCGCAGGCCGCCTTGCCGCAAATTCGGAAGCTTCTGTACTGCTGATCGAATCAGGAGGCTCGGATACTGCTATACAGGAAATTGAACATCCCTTAATGTGGGCGTAAAATATTGGTTCAGCCCACGACTATGCCTACACCTATGCACCGGGGGCTTTACTAAAAGATAGGATCAACCTGGCACCGAGAGGAAAAGTACTCGGTGGATCAGGTAGTATCAATGCCATGATGTGGGCGAGAGGCACACAACACGATTATGACAGCTGGGCTGCAGCCGGCAATCCTGGTTGGGATTACGAATCAGTGCTACCATTATTCAGGCAAATAGAAGACTGGGAAGGTGGAGCCTCTGCTTTCCACGGTGCGGGTGGTCCCATTGCTATCGAGAATATTAAAGATCCGCATCCGTTAATTGCCGCATTTTCAGATTCCTGCTTGGCGATGGGCATGCCTTTGTTGGATGACATGAATGGACAATCCCCTCAAGGCGTTGGACCGATGAGTGTGAATTTCCGTGAAAACCGCCGGTCAAGCCCAACTGCTTATCTAAAGCTTCCTTCGATATCGGTTAAGCAAAATCTTACCATTCTGACAAATACGAAAGCATTAAAGCTACAATTAACAGGCTCACATTGTACTGGAGTTGAGTTGCTGCGAAACGGGGAGATCATGATAATTGAGGCTGCACGTGAGGTCGTTCTATCGGCAGGAGCTATCGAATATCCAATCTGGGCCCTGTTTATTATTAAAACTGGTATGTAAATATAACCCAAATATCGGATAGTTTTGAATGAAAAAATTCACCAAAAATATCATGAAAAAAACAATCCTATTGATGACAGGCGCTTCTGTTCTTGTCATTGGAGCGATGTCCCTGTTCTCTTACACCGCACCAACTAAAGTGAAAGCTAAAGCTAAAGTAGCTGTCTGCACACCTGCTCCGGAAAGCTATAAACCTTTTGATTTCCCGGAAATTCCATCGTCTGGTGATGGACCTCTTGTTTTAGGCCCTGCATACCAGATATTTGATTTTATTCAGACAGGAAAATCTACTAATGGAAAATACCTGTTTGCCAAAGTGACTGTTCCGCCGAACCAGGGGCCGCCGCCGCACATTCACCATTGGACAGATGAATGGTTCTATGCACCAAATGGTGGATTTACTATGTATATGGGTGAAACAGCTTATCCTGATTTAAATAAAATACCAGGTGAAAACGCTCCTAAAGACATAGTGGATATAGTGCCTATGCGTCCAAAGGAACTCTTTTATGGTAACAGATTTTTCATGCACGGATTTATTAATACTTCCGGGAAAACACAGATATTATACATAGTATGGACGCCTGACACAAAAGACGTTTCTATTCTTCCATACTTTGTGAGGGCAGGTCGCGTTTTAAAAAGGAATGAAAAACCAGGAGAACTTACTTTTAAAGAAAATGTCCGGTTTGTATCATTAGCGCCTGAATATGGTTTTAATCAAAGCTCTGATTTCTGGCAATATGTTAAATCTACTAAGGAAGGAAAGCCTGAACACATGAATAACGATCACAGGGAACAGCTATTGGGTTTGTTGAAGACATTTTCAAAGAACCCAGCGAGCAAATCTAAATAACTATAAGGGGGCCTAAAGCCAGTCATGGTCGGAAGATTTTCTTCCGACTTTTTTGTTATAAATCGGTTTATTTATCATTGCAAACATCTGATTTCCAGTTAGTTATTATTGTTTTTTTGATCTTAAATTAGTATCCTAATGGCTGATAATCAATGAGATATGCCGAAATTTAAAGATCATATTATTAGTGCAAAACATCTCCCGGAATACATTCCTGAGGCTCTGATATCAAATTTATCCCTAACGACCAAGATCGATCATTATGCCAAGGTTCTTCATGGCAATAAACTATTCTATCTTCTCTTGTATAGCATTTTGGATAATGAAAAACTAAGCCAGCGAACTTTGGAAGATACCTTCAATAATTCTGTATTTAAGGTGCTTTTTAATCTGGATGAGGGTGAACGGATACGTAGAAGCTCCATTTCAGAGCGGCTTTCCAAAATAGATCCAGATTATTTTAAGCAGATCTATGAATGCATTTACGATCAGTTCTCCAGTTTGTATTCCCTCACTGCAAGGGAGAAATATGGACGTTCCGTAGGCCTTGACCAGGCGATTCCGTGGCATTTAGAGCAGCGCCTTGTGTTTATCACATTAAAAAATGGCAACTATTAATCAGTGATTTGATATGGTCAAAGTGTTGCAGAACTATTGGTCCGCGATTTCGGAATGTTATGATCCACGGCTCCGGAATATCCATGTGGACACTCGCATTTATTTTTCAGTTAAGCATAGACGCTTAAGCGGGTGGGGGTGGGGCAATAACTCAGATGCAATACTGTGGGTTGCCTTCAAGGATCTCCTGTTCAAGCTTAGGTGTCTCGTCTGCGTTCCACAAATTTGTGCGATGCACAACACGGTAGGCCAAAGGACCACCATCAGGACGCTCGCTGCGTTCCAATGGACGGGGGATGCATACGAACTCCGCCGAAAGTTGCTCCGAAGTGGCAGTCATCAATACATAACCATGGCCCCCGAAATCGAGCAATGACAAATGCGGCGCCACATCCGGATTGCGCACGGCACGGGCTTGCTCCATATCTCCGGTCTCTTTTAGCTTTAGCGTCGAAAGCACCCCATGCAAAGCGGCAACGTTCATAGAAGGGATCACGGTGCCATCCGGCTGATCAATCAGGTGCAGTACGCGTTTCGGATGGTCCTTAGCCATAGTTACTTCCAATACTTCAAAGAGCGTCTGC
Organism: Mucilaginibacter lappiensis; assembly: GCF_900155965.1. Classification (GTDB taxonomy): domain Bacteria; phylum Bacteroidota; class Bacteroidia; order Sphingobacteriales; family Sphingobacteriaceae; genus Mucilaginibacter; species Mucilaginibacter lappiensis. Next base: position 359,356 of record NZ_FTMG01000001.1, on the reverse strand, counting down.
TGCGATATGGAACCGGTAATGAATTCTACGCCCAGTGGTTCGTATTTCTTCGGCGGCAGCGCCTTAGACGCTAAACCGGCGTGAAACGCATGACGATCGCCTCCGACCACACAAAAACCTGTGATTTTATGGTCGTGTATGAAATCAAATATGATGTCTTTATCACGAAGGAACCGGTTGTCTATTAAAGCATATCCTACATCTTTAGGCCACTTAGCGCCTAGTTCGCCGGGTAAATTTTGATAATCACTACGTACTTCCATGGTGCCAAAACCGTGTCCCCATATTTTCCAGCGCGCGTTAGAAGCCCCGAGTTGTTCTAAGAACCAGTTTCTTTGCTCGCTACCCAGGTAAGTTTGGGCATGAACATTTTTTGTAGGATTCGGAATAGCTTTGCCATTGAATTGTATGGTTTCCGGTGGTTTATCTCCATTGTAATGACGACCATAATTCATGATCTCAAAAGGTATCTGCGCGTCTACCCTTGGGTACTCTGGTACATTAAAATCATCAGTCGACATATCGGGAGAACGGAATGACCAATTATCGGTCAGCAGTAAGTCTACATTTTTGCCCCAACGCAATACACGCTGGATCTTCAGGCTATTGATCGCCTTCAGGTTATTAGGCTCTTCTGAAAGTCCGTCTTCGTTGAATTTTTCCATGGGTGTATCCACCACTGCGGGAGCATTAAAATGTTCCATCTTGGGGTTACCCGGCTGTTTGACCATTGCAGGCATGAACTCCCACCAGGCCTGGTTGGCAGAGACTTTTTGGTTTTGTGCAGGAGCGCTGAAGCCGCCACCTGCCACATACTGGCTCTGGTATCCTGCCCAGGCAAATTCGTGATTATCCCAAATACAGACAAATGGCCAACGGGCACGGGCGTCCTGTAAGTCGGGATCCTCAAGATAGGCCCTGTAGAGTGTACGATAATCCTCCAGGGTAACGGGGAGATGGAAATTGCTAACCTTTCGACCTTGCGGAAATTTATACAGGTTTCTGATGCGACGACCACGGTTTCCGTTCGGATTATCTTCGGCATACCAGGTCACCTCGTAAATAAAATCGCCCAGGTGCAACACAAAATTAAGCCGTTGCTCTTTCGGACGTGCCTCATCTTCAAAGATCATCTTTCGGTAAGCATTCATGGCACCTTCGTTAGGGCATTGACAACATACAAAGGTAAAACGAATAGGTGTATCCGAATCATCGCTGGGTGCTGTCATAGTGCGACCGATCCGGCTTGCGAAACCACGATCATCAATGAAGCGGTACCAGTACTCGCGATTGGGTTTGAGATCTGTAGCCAGGAAACGACAGGTCCAATCTGAATCAGCACTAATATTTGCAGTACCGCCCGCCAGGATTTTATTGAATTCCGGGCTGGTCGATATTTCAACGATCAGCTTGCTGGCGAAATTTCCGTTTACTGGTGGACGCCTCGTCCACAAGATGACTGTGTCAGCTGTTGGGTCACCTGATGCTACACCCTGTGGAAAGAGGTCCCTGCGCTCAACTGCTTTAGTGGGGAACTTGTTTGCCCAACCTTTTTTTGTTGTTAGGACGACGCCAATGGACAGGGATTGTAAGAATTTACGGCGGGTTAAATTCATTAGAGTTCTATTTTATAACTTTTTTTATCCGGGATTTACAGCATGCACAATTTAAACTTATTTATTAACTCGCAATAGGCTTAAATAACTTAATTTCAAGTTATTTGCATGAAATATTGAAGTTTTCCGCAAACTACATGTATTGATATCCTAAGTTACAAACTTCAGATAGCTGAATTAGCGTTTACTCACCGTGCTGTCCCGGACTTTTGCATGACACAATTTTTTTGAAATTATAACTGCTTGTTGATGGTATAATAAAGTCATTAGCTCATTCAAACAATCTGTTTGATGTTGAATTCCATAGCAACAAATATTTTTCGTGCACATCGAATCTGTGATTTTCCATTGCTCCTCAAAACTGCATTTTTATAATGTCTATGTACACCTGAGCAACTTGATATACGACGGGCGGATTTAAATTAGTATTATTTTGTGGTATCAATAATTACTCAAAACATTTTGTTTCCAATTTAGTTTCTTCCTTCATCAGTAATTAAATTATGGCACAGAATTCTTCCTTATCGAATGCTGAATACCCATTTTTAAGTAACGGTGGCCGAATGGGTGAGCAGATCCGCGCTAAGGATTGGTCTTCTACCTCACTAGGGGCGCCCGGAACCTGGCCGGAAGCGTTGAAGCAAACCGTCAGTATGATGCTGAGCACTGCATTCCCGGTTTTGATTTGCTGGGGACAGGAATATTTACAATTTTATAACGATGCATTCAGGCCCATCCTCGGAAAGAGCAAACACCCACAAGCTTTAGGGATTTCCGGCAGTGAGACATTCGCGGAGATATGGGACACCATTGGGCCGATGTTTGAGGAAGTAATGGCAGGGAAAACAGTCGGCTTCCCCAATTTCATGGTGCCGCTGGAAAGAAACGGCTTTCCTGAAAATTGCTATTTTGATTTTTCTTATAGCCCGCTAAGAGACACGCAAGGTCATATTAACGGCGTACTGGTAATTTGTGTTGAAACCACAGAAAAAGTAAAAGCGATTGAACAAGCCGAGCAAGCACAGGCGGAAACGATCATCGAGCGTGACAGGCTTAAAAACTTTTTTTGGCAGGCTCCCGCTGGCATATGTATTCTTGGCGGAGCTGAACTGACCTTTGAGCTGATTAATCCGTTGTACCAGCAATTATTCCCCGGAAGAGAATTATTGGGCAAACCGCTACTTGAAGCGGTACCAGAAGTTAAAGATTCAGCCATCTGGGACGTTTTGCAGGGCGTCTATACTAGCGGGAAAACATTTGAAGGAAATGAATTACTCATTCCGCTGGCCAGGACGTCAGATGGCCCGGTTGAGGATCGCTATTTCAATTTTATCTACCAGGCCAGGAAAGATCTGAATGGATCAGTAGATGGCATCCTGGTGTTCGTGATCGAAATAACCGATACGATCAGGGTCAAACGAAAGGTTGAAGCTAGCGACAAACGGCATAATTTCCTGTTGAACACCATGCCACAACAAGTATGGACTGCAAAGCCGAATGGTGAATTGGATTATGTTAACCAGGTCGTATGTGACGACTTCGGTTATGATACAGATGTGATCGTAGGAAAAGGCTGGCAGGGCTTTGTTCACCTGGATGACTTGACCGGATGCCAGACAAAATGGGAACAATCACTGGCCAGTGGAAAAGAATATATGACTGAATTTCGCTTGAAATTCTCCGATGGTAACTATTACTGGCATCTTGCCCGTGCTGTACCATTCATCGAAGACGGCGTGATCACATCCTGGTTTGGAACCAATACCAATATCGATTCACGTAAAGCGAATGAGTATAAAAAAGACGAGTTTCTTTCCATCGCCAGCCATGAGCTTAAAACGCCGTTAACGAGCATCAAAGCTTATAACCAGATCATGAAACGACTGGAGGTCCCGGAAAAAGTAAAACCATTTATTAGCAAATCAGCCGATCATATCGCACGGCTGGAACGGCTGATTGCTGATCTGTTGGACGTGACTAAGATCAATGCCGGAAAGGTTAGCTATGCGATGGAACAGTTCAATTTCGCCGAACTGCTGAACGATAGCGTCGAAAGCATGAAACACACCGCGCCCCAGCATCAGCTTATTCTCAACGGCAATCCTGATATTACTTATGATGGCGATCGCGGCCGTTTAGAACAAGTCATCAATAATTTTATATCAAACGCAGTCAAGTATTCCTCCGCAGGAACGAAAGTACTTATCAACAGTGCGATGGACCAGGATAATATTGTTGTTTCCGTACAAGATTTCGGTATCGGGATTGCCAAAGAAAACCTTCATAAATTATTTGACCGGTATTACCGTGTGGATAATACGTCCATGCGCTTTGAAGGTCTAGGGTTGGGACTTTATATCTCTGCTGAGATATTAAGGCGTCATGGCGGCAGTTTTTGGATCGAAAGCGAAGTAGGCGAGGGTTCCACATTTTATTTCAGGTTACCAATAGTTCAGACAGAAAAACAAGAGGTGACGCGGACAGCAACCTATTATCGGGACAGGTATATATCCATTAATTACAACAAAATGCATAACCGGCTGGACGTTGACTGGACAGGTTTTCACGATATAGAATCTGTTAAACGAGGCTGTTTGATCATGTGGGAGATCCTGGAGAAAAATAAGAGTGACCGTGTGGTCAATGACAACACGCATGTATTGGGCAACTGGTCAGAGGCTGCCGAATGGGTGGGGAATATCTGGTTCCCTATGATGGAAAAAGCCGGTTTAAAATATTTTGCACTGGTGTTTTCACCCAGTACCTTCAGCCAGCTGTCCGCAAAGAAAAGCATTGACATCATGGCCGGTATTATTACCACGCAATATTTCACAGATATCAAATTAGCAGAGGCGTGGATAAATGAACAAAAACAAATAAAATCGATTTAGGCACGGAAAGATAACCTTAAAAGAATTAGCTGCCAATGACACCTTATACCCGTAAATTCAATAATGATGACCTGGTAGCGATACTTGCGCTATCTAAGGATGCTACTGCCATTTATTCGACTGAAGACCTGTTGATAGAGATGGCCAACGATGCCATGATCGGATTTTGGGGGAAAGACAGAAGTGTAATTGGCAAAACCTTTTCAGAAGCTGTTCCTGAATTGATCGGTCAACCTTTTTTCGACCTGTTGAAAAATGTCTGGCGCACCGGTGTAACTTATGAAGCAAAGAATACTGCCGCCCAGCTAAGAGTTGATGGCGAGCTGAAATGGTTTTATTACGATTTTATTTATCGTGCCCTTAAAAATGAAACCGGGGAAGTTTATTGCATATTACACACTGCAACGGATGTAACGGAGCTTTGTAACAACAGATTATTAATGTTGGAAGGTAAGGAACGCGAACAAAACCTGGCAGAAGAACTGACCGCTTCCAATGAAGAGCTTGCTGCAGCTAATGAAGAATTGCTGCGATCACAGGACAACCTGTTAAATATCAATACCGATCTGGAAGCACGGGTTGCAGCACGCGTGGCAGAATTGTCAGAAAGCGAGCAGCGGTTTAGAAATATGTCCGAAAATACAGATGTGATGATCGCAATGGCTGACGAAACCAGCAAAGGGGTTTACTTTAATAAAGCATGGGTAAATCTTACTGGTAAGTCAGAAGCCGATCTGCTGGAATTCGGCTGGGCAGAACTGATCCATCCCGATGATAAGGACCGCTGGCTAAAAACATACCTGGCTGCGGCTGAAAAGCAGGCATCGGTAAAGGGCGAGTTCAGGATATTAAGTAAAGCCGGCGACTACCGCTGGCTATTGGCCAACATACCGGCACGGTTCCGGTCAGATGGAACATTCGCCGGCTACATCAGTTCCTGCATTGATATTACCGACCGAAAAAATAACGAACAGCAACTAGCGCAGATCATTAGTATCCTGCCAGCCGCGGTGGTGGTTATCAGGGGTAATGACCTGGTCGTAGAGTCTGTTAATAAAGCTAACCTGGCCTATTGGAATAAAACCAAAGAGCAGGTTATTGGTAAACCGCTACTGGAAATTTTACCTGAATTAGCCAGCCAGCCATTTCCTGGTCAACTTAGACAGGTGATGAAAACCGGTGAAGTTATAGACGTGAAGGAAAGCCCGGTTATTTTTGCTGCTCCGGATGGAACGCAAAGGGAAACTTTCGTAGATTACACCTACCAGCCACTGAGTGATATCAACGGTAAAAGGACGGGCGTATTGGTCATGTCTTTTGAGATTACCGACCGGGTTGTTTCTCGTAAACTATTGGAACAGTTCTCCAACGACCTTCAGGCAATGAACGAAGAACTTACCGCCTCTAATGAAGAGCTTGCTGCTGTAAATGAAGAATTGCTCACTGCTCATCAGAGAATTGAGGAAGGCGAAGCAGCCTTGCGTCTGGCTATCGATGCCGCCGAATTTGGTACCTGGTATATTCATTCTGTTACCCGGGAATTCATAACAGATGCGCGCCTAAAGGAACTGTTTGGCTATTACCCGGAGGAGGAATTAAATATAGAAGGTGCCCTGGCCCAAATTACCGAAGAATACCGAGGCTATGTTGCGGAAAAGCTCGAAAATGCTATTTACCATAATGGGGACTATGATGTGACTTATCCGGTAATTGGCTTTCATGATAACCAGTTACGCTGGCTTCGTGCGATTGGTAATTTAAAGGCAGACCCTTCCGGCGCATTTTCCGCGTTTACCGGTGTAGTAATGGATATTACCGAACAACATCTGGCCGCAAAAAAAGTGGAGAGAGCCGAAGAGAGCCTGCGTATGGCGATAGATGCCGCAGGCCTCGGTACATATTTTATTAATGCCACGGACAGGATCTTCTATCCATCACCCAGACTGAAAGAGTTTTTTGGGTTTCGGAAGGATGAGGAAGTTCCTTATGATGCGGCTATTAACCAGATCCATCCCGATTACCGGAAACAGGCAGCTGATATGGTGGAAGCTGCATTTACCAAAGGAGAGCGCTTCGATATGGAATACCCGGTGATTGGTCATCATGACGGCAGCATTCGCTGGGTACGGGGTATCGGTACCATGCAGCATTATGATGGTAAGGATTTCTTTACCGGGGTATTACATGATATAACGGAGAACAAACAGGATGAAATCCGCAAAAATGATTTCATCGGGATGGTCAGCCACGAGTTAAAAACACCGCTAACCACCCTGACAGCGCTCGTTCAGATAGTAAATACGAAATTAAAATACAATGAAGACAGTTTTCTGACCGGGGCCATGGATAAGGCAAATACGCAGGTTAAAAAAATGAGTAATATGATCAATGGCTTTCTGAACATTTCGCGCCTGGAATCTGGTAAATTAATGATCGTTAAACAGCCATTCAAACTAGAGGAGCTGCTATTGGAAATAATTGATGAAATCAAAATGACAATGAGCAGTCACGAAATACAATTTGCACCCTGTGATCCAGTGCAGGTTAATGGAGACCGGGATAAGATCGGCTCAGTAATTTCAAATTTACTCAGCAACGCGATCAAGTATTCTCCTAGAGGAAAGTTCGTAACTGTTAATTGCCAGGTTGTAGATGGTCATGCGAAGGTGAGCATTCGGGATGAAGGAATAGGGATTAAACCAAAAGACGCAGAGCGGTTATTTGACCGTTATTACCGCGTCGAAGATAGCGGTACCAAACATATTTCAGGATTTGGGATCGGGCTATACCTAAGCGCGGAGATTATCAAGCGCCACGAGGGAAAAATCTGGGTAGAAAGCGAAGTGGGTATAGGATCAACCTTTTATTTCAGCATTCCATTGAATTGATATAATCGAAACGCTGAGTAATCGACCACTAACGGCAGGCATAATCCAATTCCACAGCGGGCAGCCGTTCAGTTCTTCATTTGGTTCCATAACTCCTTAAACAAAAGGGATTTCAAAAGGTTGTATGATTATGGAAAACTATCCGATTACGATTAGTAAGGAAAAAGAAGTACATCATTTTGAGGTAGGTGAATATGTACATCACGAGGAGGGTAAATGTAAGTACCGGGTATTTGAGAACGGGACTTACGTTGCAAGTTTTACACCGGATGATCACGACTTCCTGCACATTTGTCAAAACCCAGGGAATGTCAACGAGGAAATTTTGCATTTACTGGCTGATCAGATCGAAGCGCATCACCCGCAAAGTGTGAACGACAATATAAAGAAATTAGAGCAATGAGAAGTATTTGGAAAGGATCAATAGGGTTTGGGCTCGTTAGCATCCCTATAAAATTATATTCGGCGGTCCAAACATCCGCTCTTGATCTGGACATGCTGGACAGTCGCGATCATGCCCATATCAAATTTCAACGGGTGAACGAGAATACTAAAAAGGAGGTGCCTTATGACAAGATCGTCAAGGGGTATAAGTACGAGAATGATTATGTGATTGTAGAAGATGCGGATTTTGAGGCGGCAGCACCGGAAAAAAGCAAGGTGATCGAAATTGAAAATTTTGTGGATATCACCTCAGTGAACCCAATGTTTTACGAGACCTCGTATTATACAGAGCCGGAAACCAAGAATAATAAAGCCTATGCTTTATTGCTGGAAGCATTGAAGAAATCGGGGAAAGCGGGATTAGCCAGATTCGTATTGCGAAATACGGAAAGTATGTGTATTGTACACCCGGTTGATCAAGCTATTGTCGTAACGCGCATTCGTTTTGAACAGCAAATACGCGATCAAAGTGAGCTAAAACTCAATGATAAAGTCGAGGTCACAAAAAAGGAACTGGATATGGGCTTAGCACTGATCAACCAATATGCGGAAGATTTGGACCTGTCAAAATACAAAGATGAATATCATACAGAATTACTGAAGCTGATCGAAGCGAAAGCCAAAGGCAAACGTCCGACAATTAAAAAACTAAAACCCAAAGCAGCGAAAAGCGATGATCTGTATGACCAGCTGATGAATAGTTTACAGGTGAAAAAAGGAGCTTAAATGAAAGAGAGAGCACCTTCAAGGTTCCGGTTCCTAAAAGAGGTTAAGCTCGTTTACGTTATCGTTACGATACTTATCCTTGCGATCATCGTCGTCAGACTGGCCTTGCCTGGGATCGTTAAAAATTATGTCAATAAAAAGCTAAACGAATTACCTGGTTATACAGGACATGTTGATGATATAGATATTCATCTATTGCGGGGCGCTTATGTAATTAAAATCCTGCTGCTGAAAAAGAAAACCGATCTGGAGAAATACCCTTTTCTCCAAATCAGGCAGGCTGATCTCTCCATTGAGTGGTCTGCGCTTTTTAAAGGTCGATTGGTAGGAAAAGTGACATTGGACCAGCCTGTTGTGAATATTCTTACTACGGAATCAATTGCGAAGGAACCCTCCAAAGATAGCTGGACGAAAACCGTTAAAGCACTGATGCCGATGACCATCAATAAACTTCAGGTGAATGACGGCCGGTTTGATTACCGTGATCTTGATAAGCAGCCAAACACTGATCTGCATATAGAAAAAATGCAGTTAACCGCTCTGAACCTGGCAAACGTGCAGAAAGCAGCTGATCCATTGCCATCCCAGGTTAACCTTACGGGAATATCCATCGGTAATGGTAAACTGAAAATGGACGCAAAAGTAAATGTGTTAAAAGATATACCTGACTTTGAGATGGGTATGCAACTAATCGGTGCCAATTTATTGAGCCTGAATGGCTTTTTTGAAGCAAATGCTAAGATGGATGTTGAACGGGGCGGAATTGATATTTTTAGTAAGCTGAAATTGAAAGACGGAGAAATGAACGGATATGTGAAGCCCTTTATTAAAGACCTAAAAGTATTGGACGTTAAGAAGGACATCAAGAAAAAAGGTGGAATCATCCGGGTAGTTAAAAAAGCGGTGGTTGGTCTTTTCGCTAAAGTGGTTACTAATCCGAAAACAAAAAAAATTGCGACAATCATCCCTATAAAAGGAAGTGTCAAAGATCCTAAAACAAGCGGATGGGCAACATTTGTAGGTATACTTAAAAATGCGTTTGTCCAGGCCTTTCATGAGAGCCTGACCAATGAGATAAAATTTAAAGAACCGGCTAAATCTAATTGACCCAATTAATTTTAGGCCTATTAGCCGATTATTTTACAAATAATAGCAATGTGCCCGGAAGGCGATGGGGTTTTGACGGGATTAAGTATATAACAGAAATATTTTTTTGTCCTGGCACTGAAAAACCTAAACTAAATTCATCATTTGGTGTTGATAATCATCAACGCAAAAGGAAATGACAAAAACGAAATATAACGATAACGAACTGGTCGAATTTAAGAAGCTGATCGAGGAAAAGATCCGGATGGCTCGTGAAGAATTGAATGAGCTTACGGACTCGCTTAGCGCGGCGAGCTCCAATGGCGATGAAGCTGCCATTGCAGGTAAGACGTTGGAGGATGGTTCAGCCACGTATGAAAAGGAACAGACCAACCAACTGGCGGCGCGTCAAAAGAAATTTATTGAACAATTGGAAGCTGCGTTACTACGTATACAAAATAAGACTTACGGCATTTGCCGCGGTACAGGTAAACTAATCCCTGCAGAGCGGTTGCGGGCCGTGCCGCATACGACTATGAGCATGGAGGCTAAATTAAAGCAGGCTTAATATGCCGCCGCAGTTTTATGGCGGGACAAGTGGCCTGAAGATCTCTATGCCCAAGCGGGATTTTCCTGCTGAACACGCTGATAAGTCGCGGCTTGCTTTTTATGCGCACCATGAGAATAGCCTGGAAGTTAATAGTTCTTTCTATAAGTTGCCGCAGGCAAAAACTGTCAGCAAATGGGCAGCTGATGTGCCAGTCGGTTTTCGTTTTACGTTTAAGCTTTGGAAGGAGATCACCCATCAAAAGAACTTGATTTTCAAAGCCGAAGATGTGATCAGTTTCCTGCAAGTCATCAGTGGTGCCGCAGATAAGAAAGGCTGTCTATTGGTACAATTTCCGCCTAGCCTACAGGTGAGTGCCTTAGTGCAATTGCAGGAGCTTTTGCACCTCCTTTATACCTTCGACTGGCCGGTTGCGGTTGAGTTCCGCCACAATTCCTGGTATAAAGATAGTGTGTATGAGTTGCTAAATAGGTATCAGGCTATTATGGTGATTCAGGACATGCCCAAAGCACCTACACCCATGGAGTTAACATCGGATGAATTGGTTTACCTGCGTTTCCATGGGCCGAGCGGTAATTACAAGGGTAGTTATAGCGAGGGCATTCTTTATGAATACGCTACCTATATCCAGGAATGGCAGCAGGACGGTAAGACCGTGTATTGCTACTTTAATAATACGGCCGGCGACGCGCTGAATAATTGGGATTTTCTTAAACGTTGTTTGGATTAACAAACAAGCATTATAGATCCTATGTCGTCATTTGTTTATCTGATAATGTCCGAATTGAAAGACGCTTTGGGCATGTTCTACTCCGGCGAAATTCATTGAACACAATTTATGAATCAAAAATTAAAATGTAAAGCCGGAACCTCTTAGGCGCGATTCACTTACACATTTGACGGTTTTCAATCAATTGTGCAAGTTTAGCGTTAACAGTTTGAAAGAATCTCTGCCGATTCTATTTAAGATCCTTAGTTTCTATCAATTCCGTATTAATTTGCAGATGCGATCAACACGATTTTCCCATGTGTATGATGTTGCTCCAGTTCACGATAGGCTTCTATCACCTGATTTAACGGATAGGTTTTAGCGATCGGTATTTCAAGGTCGCCGTCATTAACCATACCTGCCAGTTCGTTTAACACCTTTGCATTGCCTGCTGCATCGCTGCCGTCTGTTTTTACTTTGTATTTTTCGGCGGCTTCGAAATCAATTATTGTATTGATGCGATTGGCGGGAATGCCCAGTTTTATGGCTAATTCCACGTAGCCCTTTCCAGCCAGATCGATAAATGCATCAGCATTTTTACCGTTAAGCGCTGCTTTTATATGCTCTCCTATATTGCCTTTATAAGCCACCGGTATAATACCATGATCTTTCAACCATTGATGATTGCTTTCACTGGCTATACCTATGACAATGGCGCCGCTCTTTTTTGCAATTTGAACAGCTACAGATCCAACTCCTCCCGCAGCACCTGAAATAATCACGGTTTCGCCGGCTTTCAAAGACACGGCTCTAACTGCAGCGTAGGCTGTCGACCCAACAATAAATAAGCCTCCTGCTTCTTCCCAGGATACATTGGCGGGGCGTGGAACCAATTGGTCGGCACTTACCACCACATATTCTGCGTGACTATTGCGATTATTGGTGAAACCGATCACTTCATCACCAACTTTAAATTTAGTTACACCGGCGCCTAACTCTTCTATAACTCCTGCAAAATCTGTACCCTGTCCGGATGGAAACGTTGAAGGATATTCTTTTTTAAGGAATCCTTCTCTTATAGAAGCCTCACCAGGATTGATCCCGGCTGTTTTTATCTTTACTGACGCCTCGCCGTCTTTTGGAGCTTGTTTTGGCAATGCAGTTATATATAACACATCTACATGTCCGAAGTGATCATAACGTACAGCATGATTGATATTTTTATCCTTTGAATTTTCCATGTCTAAATATTTAAATAACCTATACTATATGACCAACGGGAAGTATCGTACATTGTTTCCTGTTTTTTGCATATAAATTAAAAAATTTACTTTTAGCATTAAAATCCCGCCGGAGATAGCAAGGTAGGTGTAGCTTGTAGCGCTTTGAAAGCTGTTATCTTTTTTGAAGTTAATCAACTTCCTTCGTATAAAAAGTTTTGAAAAAAGATCGGTGATAAACGACCTTGCGGTGTTTTTCATTAAATATAAGAAGACGTTTATTTTTTAATAAAACCAATTACATTTTTGTTTAGGACAAAAATGCAAGGGGAGGAATGTGTGGACAAACGTGAAACGGTTCTCGTGAGCTTACTGTAAATCCTTAGCGCCTTTGGTCATGATAAATGGACACGATCTTTCAGCTTTATCCACACTGGCGCATGGTCACTGCTGTGTTCCCAGCCCCGAACTTCCTTATCGACACCTGCGATCTGGAGTTGGGACAATAAATGATCATTCAATAAAAAATGATCCAGCCGTAAACCCGCGTCCCTTTCATAGGCATTCCGTAAGTAATCCCAGAAAGTATAGATTCGCTCATCCGGGTAAAGTTTTCGGATCGCATCCGTCCAGCCTTCTTTCAATAAAACGTTGAAGAGTTTTCGTGCTTCCGGTCGGAATAACGCATTTTCTTTGTACTTCTCCGGTTTATAAGTATCCAGGTCGGTCGGCATGATGTTAAAATCGCCGATCAGCGCAACCGGCAGATTAAATTCCTGTAACTTCTTCGCGTGCTTTGTAAGTCGTTTGATCCAATCAAGTTTATAATCAAACTTTGGCCCAGGAAAAGGATTGCCATTCGGTAAATACAGGCAACCGATTACTACGCCATTAATAAAGGCTTCGATATAGCGGCTGTGCAAGTCTTCGGGGTTACCATCCAGGCCGCGCCGTGTCTCCCGAATCTCACCATAGTGTGACAGGATGGCTACGCCGTTCCAGCTTTGCTGGCCATGCCAGATGGCATGATAACCAAGATCGAGTAGCGCCTGTTCCGGAAAACGCTCGTCCGGTGCCTTCAGCTCCTGCAGGCAAACAACATCAGGCTTTGCCTTCGCCAGCCAGCGAAGTAAATTCGGAAGGCGGCCGTTCACACCGTTGATATTATAACTAGCGATCTTCATCTGCTTAACTTAAACTCCCTGGGTTAAGTGGCGGATCCTCCGGCGGATTAGCTCTTGGTGGTAATTCTTCCGGTACACCCTCCGGCTCTTCTTGTGGCACTTCCGGTTCCTTGGGATCGTAAGGACGTTCTATTTCCGGTTTTTTTCCGGGTACCGGTAATTCCGGTTGCTGTCCGGGAAAAGTGTTATGCTTGGTCATAATAACTGGTTAATATATTCATTTATGATGTTCTGAATGGTATCCCAATAAAGGCCATTTCAATAATCTAGCTGTGGGCGTTTGTAACTTCAATTCCTCTTCCATAGAATATAACCACCGGACAGTATTTTTGTTCCGGTAGAAAGCCGTGTCTTAGTACATGAAGATATTCCTAAATCAAATCGCTTACTAATTTGTTAAATTCTTAAAAAGGAGGATCTATGCCCTGGTATAATGGAGATTACCCGCCGTCTTATAAAAATCAACCGAAGAAGATACGGGAAAAAGCGACGGAGATCGCTAATGAAGTATTAAAAACAACCGGGAACGAAGGCGAAGCCATTGCCACCGGCCTCAAACAGGCGCGACTGCATTTCGCGAGAGAAAAAACCGCGAAAGCAAAAGATTGAGCTATGCCATCAGCAGTCATTGCCGCTTATGAATATGATAAATTATCGGAAACGCTGACTATCCAATACCATTCAGGTAAGATTTATAATTACCTGAACGTGCCCGAAAAAGTATTCAGAGAAATGCGATCTACCATGGTCAAAGGCATTTGGTTTAATCGGCATATCAAAGGCAAGTATCCATTTGAAGAGGTTACGCCAGGTCTTAAGCAGAACAATTTGTTTGATCAATCCAAGTAAACTCAATGGAAATTCCTGCCTTTATGAAAAGCCCCCTCGGTGGATATAGCAGGTGTTGAACGCCCATCATAATTGATTGGTTTGGTCGTTTCATCGCCCCGTGCCAGCGTTTGCGGCAGTATATCACCCGACGTTTCGGTTAAACTGCGTAACAGGGCGGTCAGGTTAAAACAACAATGGACTACCAGGTGCGTTACGCCATTGGCAATCTGCAGTTTTCCCGTTACCATCAGTAAGCGTGACTGCACGATCTCTTTACGGTATTGATCAAACAGCTTTTGCCACACCACCAGGTTCGCTGAACCCGTTTCATCTTCCAGCGTCATAAAGAGCACACCTTTGGCTGTCCCCGGCCGCTGCCGCACGGTGATAAGGCCCGCCAAACGTACCGTATCGCCATCTTTCATTTTGGCCAGGTCTCTTACGCGCACATTGCGCATTTGATTAAGCCTTGGCCGTACCAGTGCAATCGGGTGATCTTTCAATGAGAGCCCAGTCGAGATATAATCCTGTACCACATGCTCGCCTCTTGTCATCGGTGGCAAATCTACCGGCGATTCCAGAACTGTTTCGGACAGTTGCCCGTCAAAGAGCGCGATCGGCCGGTCAGCCAGTGCTGAAACTTCCCAAAGGGCCATGCGACGATCTGTACCCAGGGAGTGGAATGCATCCGCGTCGGCCAGTTTTTCCAGAGCAGCTTCCGGCACGCCTGCTGCGCGCAACTGATCGATATGCTGGTAGCCTTTATCCCGCATCGCCACCAGTAATTCCATATCAGCTTCTTTCAGTCCTTTAACCTGACGGAAACCGAGGCGCACCGCATAGAATTTACCTCCTTTTTGTTCGAGTGTATTGTCCCATTCGGAATAATTCACATCGGCCGGCAGGACCTGAACGCCATGATCACGTGCATCACGTACAATTTGAGCCGGTTGGTAGAAACCCATTGGCTGGCTGTTGAGCAGCGCCGTGCAAAAGACATCCGGATAGTGGCATTTTAGCCAGGAGGATATATAAACCAGTAAAGCAAATGATGCCGCATGGCTTTCAGGAAATCCATAGCCTTCAAAGCCCTGTAGCTGCTTAAACACCCGCCTTGAAAAATCTTCTTCGTAACCCCGTGCCGTCATCCCATCAACCATTTTCTTTTCGTAGAGGTGAAGCTTTCCGTTGGCTTTGAAGGAAGCCATACTTCGCCTTAACTGGTCGGCCTCAGCAGGGGTAAAGCCGGCTGCTACGATAGCGATCTCCATAGCCTGCTCCTGAAACAACGGTACACCCAACGTGCGCTTCAGAATCTCTTCCAGTTCCGGTTTGGGATATTCCGGCAGTTCTTCGCCATTTCGTCTCCGTAAATAGGGGTGTACCATATCGCCCTGGATAGGGCCAGGCCTTACAATAGCCACTTCGATTACCAGGTCATAAAATTCGCGCGGCTTTAAACGGGGTAGCATAGACATTTGGGCCCTGCTTTCAATCTGGAAGACCCCGATCGTATCCGCCCGACAGATCATGTCATATACCAGCGGATCATCCTGAGGCACATTGGCTAATGTTAATCTCCTGCCGTAATGTTTCAATACCAGATCAAAAGCCTTGCGGATCATGGTCAGCATTCCCAAACCGAGGACATCCACTTTTAAGATTTTCAGATCTTCCAGGTCATCTTTGTTCCATTCCAACTGCGTACGCTCTTCCATACGCGCATTTAATACCGGGCAAAGGTCGGATAGCTTACCTTCGGTAATGACAAAACCACCCGTATGCTGGCCCAGTTGCCGTGGGAAACCGATTAGCTCGCAGGTCAGCTGCAGCACTTTTAAGATCAGCGGGTCTTTGGGATTTAATCCCTGATCGGACAGCCGTTTTTCATCAAAACCCTCTTCCCGGAAATCCCAGATAGTCCCACCAATGCGCTTGATCGTATCCTCAGATAAGCCCATGGCTTTACCCACATCCCGGATCGCACCTTTATGGCGTTCCTGCGTAACCGTTGCCACGATGGCTGCCCGGTCACGCCCGTAATCACTGTAAATAAACTGGATGATCTCCTCGCGGCGTTCGTGTTCAAAGTCCACATCGATATCCGGCCATTCGTCACGCGCCTCCGACATAAAGCGGGAAAACAGCAAACGGGATTTAGCCGGGTTAACCGCTGTAATGCCCAGGCAGAAACAAACCGTAGAATTGGCTGCTGAGCCGCGTCCCTGGTGCAGGATACCCAGTTCTTCGGCTTTTTGCGTATAATGGTAAACTCTCAAAAAATACCAGGCCAGCCTCCGTTTTTGAATGAAATCCAGTTCAAATTCAATTTGCTTTCGGTGTTTCTCCGGGATCTCCTGCCCAAAACAAACTTTTGCGCCTTCCCAAGTTAATTTGGTCAGCTGCTGGTGGGATGTCAGCCCGTTTATCAGTTGCTCCTCCGGTTCCAGGTATTTTAGTTCGTCCAGTGAAAAATGGCAGGCATGAGCAATAAAGGATGAATTTTTAAGGGCCTGCGGATACCCACGGAATAAACGGAAGATCTCCTGTCGTTCTTTTAAAAAACGCTCGGCATTCGGGTGCAATTTAAACCCGGCGGTATGAATAGTGCATTTTTCACGGATACAGGTAAGTATATCCTGCAATTCGCGACGGGTGGCGTGATGGTAATGAACATCGCCTGTTGCCACCAGAGGAACACCTGTTTCCTCCAGGCGGAACAACCGTTTGGCATCCTGCCCCTGGTAATTAAAGGAAGCGGCTAAATAAAGTGACCGGCCAAAATGTTCCCGGTATTCTGTCAAATCTTTTAGAAAAGTAGCATCCAGTTCAAATCGGCTATTTAACTGGTCAGGCGGCACCGCTACAAACAGGATACCTTCCATATATTCATATACATCAGCTTTATATAGCTCGCATTTGCCTTTCTCTGTTCGCAGGTTACCTTTCGTTAGTAAGGCCGACAACCGGCTGTAAGCCACTATATCAGTAGGATAAGCCAGTAAACTGACGCCATCCATCAGGTCCAGCCGGCAGGCCGGAATAAAGCGAATATTGGTGGTTTTGGCTGCCATATGTGCCCGGACGATCCCTGCCAAAGAGTTCCGGTCGGTGATGGCAATGGCGGAATAACCCAAAGCCGCAGCATGCTCCACCAGTTCATGGGGATGTGAGCCACCGCGCAGGAAGCTGAAATTGGAGGTTACCTGTAATTCCGCGTAGTCCATGAGTTTAACCTCCTAAGCAAAATAACCGTGTAAATACCATTGTACATCGATGCCATCGTAATGGCCGGAGCGGAACACCCAGTAACGCTGCCCATCGCTGTCTTCCACTACATAATAATCCCGGTGCTCGCCACCATCGTGCCACCATTCCCGCCCGATCCGTTCAGGTCCGTCGGCTTTGGCAATGACATGACGCTTTCCTTTATAGATAAACGTTTTGGGCGGGTTATCCGGTACCAAAGCCATGACCTCGATGGCTTCAGGTGCAGCCAGCAAACGGATAGGGCGCATTTGCACCGGCCATGCTGCTGCTGGTTCTTCTGTAAGCGAGACGGCGACTTTCACAGAGCGTTCCGGCCAATAATGTTCCGCTGGTAAAAAACGCTGAATCGCTGCCGCGCCGACCTTTCCTGAAACGCGGTCGAGAAGTTCTGCCAGTGCCGTATCTGCCAGGCCTTTATCGACAGCCCATAACTGCTCCTGCAAGGTGTCCATATCCTCTACCTTCGGCGCTTCGAGTATGAATAGCTCTATTCCTAAAGCCGGTTCGATCTTCGCGATCTGCAGCTCAAAAAGCTTTGACAGATGCGAAACGCTGTGTGAACCCCGGTTGGTGGTGATTCCTGCCTGCACTGTACGTCCGTCTACGCGGATACATTTGAGTACGGCTTTACGGAGTCCTTTTCCTTCCGCCTGCAGGCGCAGGCACAAAGCAGATAGTAACTTTTCAATAGCGATCCCGATACCCGGCGCTGTCTTTATCGGCTCCAGGCAGGGCAGGCGCTCCACATACGCGATTGGTGGGACCAGTGGTTCCAACACTTCATCCACTCTTCCCATTGCCTGATCCAGACGGATTAACAAGTCTTTGCCAAAACGCCGCCGTAAAACCGAAGCCGGCATTTGCAGAAAGCTGCCAATGGTACGAAAACCTAACTTTTTCAGCTTTTCCAGCACTTCAGCATCCAACCGCAGGGCCGCAGGTGGCAAGCCAGACAAAGCGCGGATGTGTTCGCCTGGTTCTATAATCGGTCTGGATAGCGAAAAACGTGACACCGCCCAGGCAGCGCCCGGGGTATCCCCAATGGCTGCGCGTGCATCAAACCCTGCGTTTCTTAATTTTAATACGATTTCTTTGAGGTAGCCCCGTTCACCGCCCCAAAGATGGGTGCAGCCGGAGATGTCCAGGATCAGGCCATCCGGTAAGTCAACAGCAACAGTAGGGGTATAGCGAATACACCACAATCCCAGCAGCCGCAGCAACTTCGTCGCTTTGCCGGGCGTATCGTCAATCGCCAGCAATTCGGGTACTGCGGCCCGTGCATCTGCCACAGCCATTCCGGCAAAAGCACCCTGCCGTTCAGCCAAAAGGCAGGAAGCCGTTATAATCACACGGTTTTTGACCGGCATGACCAAAACGAAAGGCGACTCTTTCAAGGCCGGCTGGTGAAGCGCCAGCCCGTCTGTCAGCAAATGCCGGAACCATATGGCCATATATCTTTTTTGCATCACTCACCCCGCTTGTCTTTCTTCCACTACAATCAATTGTTCAACAGGTACAAAGCGGCCTTCGTTCCATTCCAGCGACCAGCTGCCTGGCTGTCCGTTGCGTACTTTCAGCAGTTCCACGTGCCAGCGCAGGAAGCCGAGGCCTGGCAGCCCGTTGAGGCCGGCACTTGGTAAAGATTTTACCTGCCAGCGTGCCGCACAAGCCGTTGAGCCCAATTTATCTTTTGCATTTCGCAGGACAAAGCCTGTTACCCGGCTTTGCTCTACTGCTAATTGCAGCCGCCGGGATTGTTTGAAATCCAGCTCCTGGACTTCACAAACCACCGCAGTTAAACCCGGACATTTCAGCGCTTCTTCCATTACCCAAAGGGCATCTTTATCCTTTGATAAACTGATAAAAATGACCTTATGCGGCTCAATTCCAAAAAACGTTAATGCCGGTGCAAACAAACGCCGCGCACGGCCAATCCAGACGCAGATACCGCCCTGCCCAAGCAAAGCTGACAGGACGCCGGTAACCAAGCCGCCGCTTGCAGCTGCCTGTTCTGCAGAGTTACAAACCAGTTCATGCACAGCTGCTACCGGGAAGACCCCGTTTGGAAAAGCCGCTTCCAGCGGGCCCAGGCCAACCAAAGACCGCGCACCCGTAACCGGTGGTTTATAGCCTTCCCATTGCAGGATCTTTTGCTGCAGCTCACTGACGATATTTTTGCGGGTACTGACCATAAATAAAACTGGATTACAAAACTAATACTAAAAATATTAGCATTTTGTTTATATTTGAAAATTATTTTTTGGAGCAAGCAAATATGATCGCCAACAGCTATTTAACCCGGGAAGCCAAAGCCTTTGTCAAACTCCTTAACGGTCCCGATGAAGTGGTTAGAGTTGTGCCTGATCGTTTCCATGAAAACGCCGCGCAATGTTACCGGCTATATATCGCTTTTGAAGAAAATCCAGACGAGCTTGGCTGCATTTTGTTTGATGCACAGGGTTACTGGATCTATGACGGCAGCGAATTATCCATCGCCGAGCAGGAGCAGGTGGCTGATTTTATTATCCATTATGTAGAAAGGTTATGAAAAAAACAATTAACTACCGGTTGACCATGTCGGAAAAACAATTGCTTAAGGTCAAAAAGGTAAACCAGAAATTGTTACAGGATTATGCGCCTGACGAAATCGCTACCCTGCTGGAGGCATCGTCCGAACGTGCCCGGGAGCTAAATGCGCTGGCAGAGTTTCAAAGTATTCCCTCGCTTGGTATCAACTTTGCAGAAGAGCTAATCAGTCAGGGCTATTATACACTAGAGCAACTCAAAGGAAAATCAGCGGTAGAATTGTTTGATGCTTTTGAACGACACTGCGGAACTTGGGCAGACCCTTGCGTAGAGGATTCCTACAGCCTGCTGGTGCATTATATTGAAAACCGCGATGACAGTAAACGTTGGTGGCATTTCACTGCTGAGCGCAAAGCGTATCGAGAACAATATGGTTTTCCTAATAACCGGCCCCTAAAGCCCTGGTATGAAAGCGGGAAGTACCCAAGGATGAATAATTATAAACGGCATTAAATTATGGAACAGTTAAGTTTTTTTGCAGAAGCAGGGCAGAGCAAAGGATTGCCAAAGGAATTGTTGGAATATTATGCCGGTTTTATAAGCGAAAAGGAAAGTGATGGCTTGTTGCAACAATTGATCACCCACACACCCTGGAAGCAAACCACGCAGAAGATGTGGGATAAAGAATATTTAACTCCACGGCTCACTTCTTGGCATGGTGATATCGGTACAGATTATTCCGTATCCGGAAAAATATCCAACCCCAATCCCTGGACACCGGAATTACTGGTACTGAAGGGAAAAGTGGAAGCGATAGCCGGCATCCGGTTCAATAGCGTACTGCTCAATTATTACCGCGACGGCAATGACTCCGTAGCCTGGCATAGCGACCGGGAAAATGTTTTAGGAAAGAACCCGGTTATCGCCTCTGTCAGTTTTGGACAGGTACGTAGCTTTGATATCCGTAGTAAGGCAGATCACAGTGCGCATTATTCTGTCCGGCTGGAACATGGTTCGTTCTTACTGATGAAGGCCGGATTGCAGGAATACTGGGAACATCGCATTGCCAAATCCACCAGGCCTATGAAAGCTCGGGTTAACCTGACTTTCCGGGTAGTTTTATAAGTCAAATTATGAAACTTTAGGCCCCTCATGCAAACTCCACGTTGCCATCAGGTCTTTTATAGATGCAAATTTGACCCAGGGAGTTTCTCCTATCCTATATCGTTTGATGCACCGGGTTTCTTGTAAGTGATATGAATTTGTCTGGATTTGCAATCATTGTTTTCTTAGAAGAAAGCATCTGAACAGCTTATAACGCTGTAAGCGCATTTAAACATCCAATACTCCCTGATAAAATATTTTACTTATTGATAGTTATCGATTCGTTTTACCGCGTATTATAATAAAGCGCAACATTGGAAAATAAATCGGCAATCATTGAACTCTTTGTAAAATACCTTCAAAATAGATGTTCGCCTGACGAGGTGAAACAGCTTTTGAAATATTTTGAAACGGAACAGGACGAAGAATCTCTCAGGCACTTGATTAATGCGGAGCTCAATTTTGAACAACAAGGGACAATTACCAATTCAAGGGAAGATGCAGTCTTATTGAAAATTAAATCAGCGTTAATTGCTGAGATCAGGGAGGATAATGTGCAACAACCGCGTAAGATTCTGCCAGTAATTCCAAGATGGTTAAAGGTCGCTGCCTTTTGGCTGCTGGTAAGTGCTTTGGCAGCCGTGTTGTTCAACGATTTTCTGTTTACTATTAAAAAAAACGCTGTTCCGGTAAAATTATCAATTATCAAAACCGCCCGATCCGAACGCAAACAGATTGTTCTTTTTGACGGCACTAAGATATGGCTTAGCCCTTCCAGCACATTAGAATTTCCAGATCAGTTAATAGGTAATTTTCGTGAGATAAAGCTGGAAGGCGAAGCTTTTTTTGAAGTAGCCAAGGACAAAATACACCCCTTTATTATTCATAGTGATCACATGGATACCAGGGTAGTGGGAACTTCATTCGAAGTTCAGACCTATCAAGGGCAAACGAACTATAAGGTTACTGTTGTGACCGGGATCGTAAAGGTTTCAGGCTTGAGCTTTGCAAAAAGCACACGAGAAGAGGTGACGCTACATCCCAATCAACAAAGCCTGTTTAATAAAAACAATGGCACTTTAAAAAGTATTGCGTATCCAAATGCTCAAATGATACTCAAACGTAAGGACGGTATCTTAAATTACGACAGTGCATCTGTCAATGATGTAGTATCGGACTTTTCAAGGTATTACAATCTTCAAATTGATATTGAAAACAAATCTAAAAGCTGTCTTTTTTCTGGGGAGTTTGATACCAAAAAACCAATATCAATTGTTTTGGAACAGCTGGCTGTTGCCATCAATGCAAATGTCATTTTTCAAGATGGCCGATACATTTTGAAAGGAGGATGTTCTGAATGATAAGACGCAATCAACGATATCCTAGCCTGGAATAAGCACTATTTCCAGGTAACCAATATCATCGATCATATATTTCCCCGAACTGCAAGAAAGTGAAATCCTGCATTACGGAGATGCTATTGCCTAAAAACTCGAGCTATTTAAATAACAACAAACCCTCTAATTGTAAAACTATGTTCCAAATTTTACCATCCTTAAAAACCCTTAGACTCCTTTTGTTGATCGTTTTTGTTAACGGCTTTTTGTGTATTTCGTCTCTTGCAGAAGGTATTGCCAAAGCACAAGGCCTCGAGAAGAAGATTACCATAAGCTTTGATAAAGTAACCTTAAAACAAGCTTTAGATAAAATTGCCAGTAGAGCTTCAGTAACCATCATGTACAGTGTCACTAAAGAATTAACAGAGACATCCGTTAGCCTTCATGTTAAGGACAAACCTCTTAAGGACGTTTTAATTCTTTTGCTTGCGCCATATTCATACTCCTATCAAGTTATAGATGAAAAGATTGTAATAAGGCATGATTTGCCAAAGCCCCAATTGAAGCCTTCCGAAAATAAACGCTTACTACTAATTCGAGTAAAAGGGAAGGTCACCGATAATAAGGGACAAGCACTGGAGGGCGCCACTATCAGAATAAAAGGCGAAAATAAACTGGCCATAACTGATAAAGATGGAGCGTTTGTACTTGACGATGTTATTCCAAACACTATTTTACAGGTTTCTTTTATCGGTTACAGGACAAAAGAAATAACTGTAGGTAATGATTTAAATTATCTGACCATCGCTTTGAACTTGGATGATTCCAAATTGGACGTGGTTAACGTGGTTTCAACAGGGTATCAAACATTACCCAGAGAAAGGGTTACAGGCTCATTTGCGCAACCTTTAAAGGAAATGTACGATAGCCGGGTTGCTACTGATATAATCTCCAAGTTAGACGGGATAACCAGCGGATTACTTTTTAACAGAAATACAACCAATACCCAAAATGGGCAACTGGACTTAAGCATCCGTGGACGTTCCACCATTTTCGCAAATGACCAGCCTCTGATTGTAATAGATAATTTTCCTTACAGCGGAGATATTAATAACATAAATCCAAATGATGTAGAAAATATAACCGTTTTAAAAGACGCTGCCGCAGCATCTATATGGGGAGTTAAAGCAGGTAACGGAGTAATTGTAATTACAACCAAAAAGGGAAAACTCAATCAACCCCTCAGCGTGTCCTTTAATTCCAATGTCACTGTCTTTCAAAAGCCTGATCTCCATTACAATTCGCAATACATGAGTTCAGCCGACTATATCGGTGTGGAAAAGTTCCTGTTTCAAAAGGGGAAATATGACACGGACCTCTCCAATACGACTAGTTATCCATTTATATCGCCTGTCGTTGAAATCTTAGCACAGCAAAGAGGCGGAGCCATTTCTTCAGCGATGGCCTCATCACAAATTGACGCATTGGGTAAGAATGATCTGTTAAATGATATGTCAAAATATTTGTACCAGCGTGCTGTAAATCAGCAATATTCCGTCAATATAAAAGGTGGTGATACAAAAACAAGCTATTATTTTTCAACAGGCTACGACAATGACCTTCCCACTCAAAAAGACAATAAATTTAATAGGCTGACTGTAAATTCTAACATCGCATTTAACCCTATAAAAAACTTACAAGTAGCCGTAGGCTTAAATTATAATCAATCCAATACCAAAACTGACAATACCATTTCTAATGTGCTCCAGGGCAATATCTACCCGTATGCGCAATTGGCTGATGCTGCGGGAAATCCGTTAACGATTACTAAAAATTTAAATCCTGCATTTGTCAAAGTAGCTCCTTCCATGGGGTACCTTGATTGGTCGTATGCCCCGCTTACTGATCTTGGGCTTAGCGACAATACTACGAAATATGGAGATATCCGCTTATCTCCAAGTTTAAAATATACAGTTATCAAAGGACTTAGCCTGGATATAAAATATCAATATGAACAGTATACCAGCAATTTTAGGGACTTTGAAAGTCAGGAAACCTACACTACAAGAAATTTTATCAATCAATTTGCAAGCGTAGATGCGAAAGGTATTGTCAATTATAATTATGTCCCCCTGGGTGGGGTGCTGTCCCAATCTTTAACGACTGTTACGGCTTATAACGCAAGAGGCCAGCTGAATTACGCTGGAAGTTGGAGCAACAGCGAAGTGAATGCGATTGCAGGAATAGAACAAAGTCAAGCCAAAACAGACGGCAATACTAGTGCGAGTGTATACGGATACGATCCTAAAACAGGTAACAGCACCGCGGTAGACCTGGTGGATTATTTTCCTTTAAATCCGGGAGGATTAAGTTATAGTCCAATACCAAATGGGGGCGGGATTTCAGGTGCACTTACCCGTCTGCGTTCGTATTTTGGTAACGCTGCTTACACCTATGCTAAGAAATATACGTTTTCGGCAAGCGCCCGAATTGACGGGTCGAATTATTTTGGTGTCTCAACAAACTTAAAGTCCGTTCCATTATGGTCTGTGGGAGGGAAATGGGATGTGGACAAAGAACAGTTTTATCATTCGGCATGGCTTCCCGTCTTGCATTTACGCGCTACTTATGGTTATAACGGTAATTTAAATCAGAATATAACTGGGGTTACAACCTTCCAATATTATCCCATAAATAGTTCTTTAACACATTTACCACAGGCTTACATAGCGAATGTCGGAGATCCGCAATTAAGATGGGAGAAGGCGGGAATAGCAAATTTTGGATTGGATTTTGGGCTTAAAGACAACTGGCTCTCCGGGAGCTTCGAGTATTTCGTAAAGAACGGCAAAGATATTATTGGCAATGAGTCCGTTGCGCCAAGTGTTGGCTTAACAACCATTGAAGGCAATTTCGCGAATATGAAGGGCAGCGGTTTTGATATTCAAGTGACTTCAACGAATATTGATGGAAATTTCAAATGGTTTACTACGTTATTGTTCAGCCATGCCCGGGATAAGGTAACGACGTATAATGCGCCAAGCATTGCATCCTCATTAATTACAGCTGATGGCGCAAGCGGTAATATATACCCCATTGTTGGTTACCCAGTATACGGAGTCTGGAGTTACCGCTGGGCAGGCCTAGACCCGACTAATGGCGATCCGCAAGGCTATATAAATGGTAAAATAAGTAAAGATTACGGCACGCTAATCCAACCCGCCTCAAAAAATGATCTAGTATACAACGGGCCTGCCCGTCCCCAATATTTCGGCAGTATCAATAATAGATTGGTATACAAAGACTTCTCTTTAAATTTTAATATCAGTTATAAATTCGATTACTTTTTCAGAAAAAGCGCGCTCAACTACACCAATTTATTTAACAACTGGTTAGGAGGAAACAAGGAATATGCACAACGATGGCAAAAGCCAGGTGACGAAAAGGTCACCAACGTACCATCAATGGTATATCCCGCTAATTCAAGCAGAGATGTATTCTACCAATATTCTGATGCTACTGTTGTTAAAGGTGATAATATCAGGTTACAGGATGTTAGCCTGAACTATACCTTCGATAAGAGGGTATACCGAAATCTTCCGTTTAATATCCAGGTATACCTATACGCTAATAATATCGGCATACTCTGGAGAGCCAATAAGCTCAACCTGGATCCTGATTATCCAACTGGATATCCTTCACCAAAATCTATTTCATTAGGCGTAAAAGCAAATCTCTAATTAAAATTTCCACGATGAAATCAACGAACAAATATTTGAAAAAGAGCATAGAAGCTGCTTTTTTGGCTGTCGTCTTAATTCAATTCTCCTGTAAAAAGGACTTTCTGGATGCAAAACCAAATTTGGCCTTGGTTGTACCAAGCACGATTACGGACTACCAGGCCCTTTTAGATAACAATACGGCAAATACACTCTTTAATTTTAATCAGCCAAGTTTAAACGAAGTGGGGGCCGGCGACTTTTATCTGTCATATACCGCCTGGCAAGCATTGAGTACGCCACAGGAAAGAAATGCCTATATATGGAGCCCTGATTTATTTGCCGGTCAAAAAAGTTATGACTGGACTGATGGGTATCAACGGATATTAAATGAAGACATCGTTTTAGATGGTATTGCCAAAATACCTTACAATGCTTCAAGTAAGACCAGTTGGAATAATGTAAAAGGTACCGCCTTATTTTATCGGGCCTATGACTTTTTAGGCCTAGTTGAAGAGTTTGCAAAAGCGTATGATCCGGCTACAGCCAAGACGGACCCGGGAATCCCTTTGAGGACAAATGCGGATATCACTGTCAAATCTGTTAGAGCGACCATACAGGCGACTTACGATCAAATTTTAAGTGACCTAAGTTTGGCCAAACCATTGCTGCCTGTTTCTTCTTTGTATCCCACAAGGCCCTGCAAAGCGGCGGTATACGGCCTGTTAAGCCGGGTGTATTTATCCCAAAGTAATTATAGCAGGGCGTTATTATATGCCGATTCATCGCTACAGCTCACTAATAAATTGTTGGATTTTAACCAGTTGGCAACAAATAATAGCAGCCCGATTCCCAGATTTAGCGCAGAGGTCATTTATCACCATCAACTGGGGAGCTATTCCGCTTTCAATAACAGCAGTCCAAGGCTGATTGTAGACTCCATTCTATATAAATCATACAGTTCCAACGACTTGAGGAAGGCTGTTTATTATAAGACAGTATCTGGCATAGTTACCTCTAAAGGATCCTATAGTGGCGATCCGTCTTCACTTTTTGGAGGGATCACAACCAACGAAATGTACTTAACAAGAGCGGAATGCTTTGCCAGGGCAAATAACTTCACTATGGCCATGCAGGATCTCAATACCCTCTTAAAAAGCAGGTGGGTCACCGGAACTTTTGTTCCCTATACTGCCGGAAATAGTACCGATGCATTATCCCAGATATTGACGGAGCGAAGAAAAGAGCTAGTCTTTAGAGGACTTAGATGGGAGGATTTAAAGCGATTGAATAAAGATGCGGCTACCGCGATTACTCTTACCCGGGTTTTTAACGGACAAACATATTCGTTGCCACCCAATAGCAATCTGTACGTCTTTCCTATACCACCCGATGAAATAGCCTTAAGTGGATTACAACAAAATCCCAGATAAATTTTAATTAAACCATTATATATAAACAAGATGAGAAATAATCTATTAGCAGTACTATTTTTATTATTAACAAATTTTGCATCGAACAGCAATGCGCAAACAAAACCGCTGGCCATAGGTGACAAAGTCCCCGATATCATTATCAAAGATGTTTTAAATTATAAAACGACCTCTACCAAACTTTCGGATTTTAAAGGCAAATTATTAATTCTTGACTTCTGGGCAACCTGGTGTAGCCCTTGCGTAGCCATGTTGCCTAAGACCGATTCTCTACAGAAGAAATTCGCGGGTGAGGTTGAAATATTGCCGGTGACCTACGAAGATAAAACAATGGCCGCGGCATTTTTAACAAGGCTCAAATCAGTAAAACACATTAGCATATCCTCTGTGATCAATGACAAGATTCTAAATAGTCTTTTTGTGCACGGTTCTATTCCATATTATGTCTGGATCGACAAAAACGGTACTGTAATAGCCACTACTGAAAGTAAAGAAATCAATGAAAAGAATATTCGATTAGCAATTGACGGAGTAACTCCGGGAATAAAAAATACCATTGGAGAACTCAAGCGAGAAGTTGATTTCAACAAAACAATTTTTGTTACCGGCATTCCTTTTAAAACAGAAGAAGATGACAGTTCAACTCATGTAGAGCCGATACTTGATAATCAAATTTTATATCAATCAATCCTCGATGGATATGTTCCCAATGTTGTGTCTAAAATGTACTTTGATTCCAGCCATTTTGTAGCTACAAATGCACCCATATTAAATTTTTACAGACTTTATTGGGGATTGAAGTATAATAAATCACCATTATTATTCTGGGGTAAAAGTAGGTATGCGGTTGAAATTAAAGATTCCGTTTTATACAACAAGATAACTTCACCATTACATGGATCTCCTTTTGATGCATGGTTAGTAACAAACGGATATACATATGAATTAATCTGGAAATCGGCCAGGAAATGGAAAGATAAATACGCTTTATTAGCGGAAGATCTGGACAGGTACTTCGGCAAACCTTTTAAATTATCCGTTGGTTTGGAAAAACGTATGTTGTCAAGCGATGTGCTTATCGAAACGGTCCAAAACGGCAGCTTAAAGACAACCGGAGGTACGCCCTTCGAAAAACACAATGCGTATTCATATACTCAGCACAATATGCCTTTAAGCCATTTTATAGCTTTATTGGAGGGTTATTTCTGGCAAAATTCGGAAAGGGCGGTTTTTGACGAAACAAAAATGAACGGAAATGTGGATTTAATTTTAAACTGCAGTATGCTTGATGTCAATGCCGTAAATAAAGAATTGGAAAAATATAAACTGAAATTTATAGCGGCTGATCGGATGACAGATGTATTGGTTTTTAAGGAAGATAAGACAATAAATAGCACTCAGGTTAAATAACCTCAGTGCTATTTCATGATGGTTACTGTCCTTTATAATCACCCAAAGTAATAGCACCCTGGGATGCACTTGGAATTGGGTTGTCACCCTCTGCCGGAGTTCCGGTAATGTTTTCGGTCCATAAAGAAGTGCAATTATTAACCGAGTTATCGCATCCGACAGGGGCTGACCTGTAAACATAGTCAGTCCGGAGGTTAGAAGTCGTGTGCGCTAAATGTACAAACTCGAAAGTTTGAGGAGGTAATTTACGCACTGCAGTGAACGAACTAAATCCGATTGCTAAAGCGCCTACTACCAGGCCTAAAGCGATTTGTTTGATGTTTTTCATCTTTTGTAATTATTAAAATTTTGTTTTGATTTAAAAAGCCAAACAGCAATTATGGCAAGAAGTATAAATGCGAGATTAAACCATAAGTGCTGGGTCCAGCTCAACTTTTCGATGACCCCGCCACAATGACATGGGAGCTTTTTTTCCAAAAGCAGCGCACTTATTATATAACCTGTAAAAATGGTCATAAGCGTAATGAAGGCATAAAAGCCCCATTTTAAAGTTTGTGGAACTAATAACAAAAAAAATGTCAGGATTTCACTCAACGGAACAAACCAGGATATATACACGGCTAATCCAGTAATGATATGCACGTTTTTCAAACCGTTTAAAAAACGCTCGTGATCGACTATTTTCGCATATGCGGTATACAGGAATAAAAACATACAAATCAACTTGATACCGGTAACCATTCTTTCCCTTGAAACGTCTGATAAATGAAATCGCTGTATTTTTAATGCTCTACTTTCCATAAGCTAAGTTTGTGAGTGGGATCATTATTAGATGGTGGCTTCAGCCACCTGCAGGTACGTAACCCGCAATTTGATTAAAATACTCTTTGTCACAAATGCCCTTCTTTTTTGTATTACCCCGAAAGCGAGTAAGAGATTAGTGAATGGAAATTGACTTATGCTATAAATTCTGGAACAAAGTAAACACAACTAAGAGCTCTAAAACAGGTAGAAAAGGGTAGTGCTTATTATCGGATAAATTAGGGTTTTAGGATGATTTTAGGGCGTTGGCATTTGAGATTACGCCTTGATCGTGCATGAATTTGCATTAAGGGATGGAAAATTGTTCATAATAACGCACTACCCTAATACCCCCCTGAAAACAAAGCATGAATCAACAAGTCACCGATCCTGATTTTGAAAAGAAGATTTTAGAATCATCAATAACGCTTTTTGTAGAAGTCGTTTAAGTTAAATATCATTTAGGCTATCTACGTATTCTTAATCCATTCGTAACATGTCTTTGACGCGAATGCTTGGATTGACGAGCAGGAAATAGCCTATTGAGTTTATTTTCAAAATAATTACAAACTGTTTTCTCAGCCATTAGCCAACACCTTTCGGATCGGCCGAAGTTCAAAATTTACTCAAAAGATATTGTTGTTAAATTTTAATGAATTGATAGTCAATATATTATTTGGTTTTTATATCCTGGTTTTTCTGTTTCAATTGTATTCTTATAAGCGTTAGTGCCTTTTTTTATTCATGAAATCCCTGGGGGGTGAAAGTTTTCTTTCACCCCCTTTCCCTGTTTCCGTGTGTCTCAAAAAACGTGATTTGCTTCCATGATTTGATGATCGCCGGAAAGCAATGAACAAAATTCAAAACTGCTTCCAACTTTCTGAAAATGATTGCCGGTTTCAATTTGATGCTTTTAATGCATCAAGCGGCCATTTGGCTGACCTGCACTTGGCAGCGATGCACGATCAGTTAGCTGATCAAATCGTTATTTGACATCAGGGGACAAAACATTATTCTACCGGAAAGTAGAAAATATTGCGAAGGTGAGATCATATCAAAATTCCGAAAACGCATAGGCAGGCGAATAGCCCGGTTTGTAGAAACTGACGTGAGTAGTCCCGAATTAAATACTGGCAGAAGTGAATTCTACGGGTTCGTTACCCGCTGCCGGTACAAAACATACACTTCATAAATAATATCTTTTTTTTCCAATGTCTTTCTATTTGTTGCCGGCATTTATAGAGTTAGCACAACATTCTCCCACCCGGCTTTTATTTAATCCAAACCTATAAACTATGTCTAATTTATTAACTGCTAAGGAGCTCAAAGAACAGGGCTCTCTTGTTGACCTTTTAAGCCGTCTGGGGTATCAACCAATTCCCAAACGGGGGCGTGAAAAAATGTACATTAGTATGTTGCGGGATGACGATGCCAACCCTTCCTTTAGCGTAAATGATGATCTTGGTGTGTGGTTTGACCACGGAGCCGGGAAAGGCGGGAATATTATCGACTTCGGTTTAGCCTATTGGAAGAATTTAGGATTTAACGAAGTCGTCAAAAAAATTCAACAGGTCTGTTCGATCGAACCGGTTGAACCAAGGATTTTAAGGCCGCGTAAACCTGTTAAGGTTCACTATGTCGTGGAACGGGTGAAACCATTAGGTGGACATCCTGCCATTAAAGATTATCTGAAAAGCCGCGGGGTTTTTGCGGTAGCAAAATTTTATCTGAGTGAAGTATATTACTATATAGAAGATGAAAATGAAATTCGTAAGCACTACTTTGCAGCAGGCTGGCTCAATGAACACAATTCATGGGAAGTCCGCAATCGCTACTTTAAAGGTTGTATGGGGCACAAAGGCATTACTGTTATTCCTGGAAATACTAAAAAAGCCGCAATCTTTGAGGGTTTTATTAATTTTTTGAGTTGGCGATTTGAGAACCCGGAAGCAGATCACAGCATTATCGTCTTAAATACGTTGACATTATTACATCAAGGTATAACCAAAGCAAAGGCCTTTTCTTCTCTGGATATTTACTTTGACCGCGATCAGGCGGGTAAATCGGCCAGCAAAGATTTTATAAAGGCTTTACCTTATGCTACAGACAGGTCATCGATATATGAGGGGTTTAACGATTATAATGATAAAATCAAGGCGCAGCTTAAAATGGCGGCCAGCGTGAAGGAGAACAAAACCGATTTCTTTTCTAACGTTCGTGTTCCCTTTGAGAGGTAGAACCTGTATTATTTTCGCTAACATTAAGGCTTTAGGAAAGTGTTCACCCAACTTGTTATTTAATATTCTAAAATTGCAATTTGATAATCAGGATTTCCGTTGCTTTTGCAACGGCAAGATGTCTTTTTGTCATACAAAAAGTCTCTTGCCCTTCCAGGGGGGAGATAAAAAAACTCGCAACTCATTTTTTCATGGGTAACCCAAAGAAATTAACCGGAAGGCCTCAATTAAGGGAGGGTAAGCGGAGCAAAAGAATTATTGCGAGGTTTACAGAAGATGAATACAACGATGTTGCTGAATTAGAAAAACAACTGGGCATCACCAAAACAGACCTGATAAGGATTCGGGTTTTATCAGGCGTCAAGGAAATCGTCATTAATTCCAGGGAACTGATCCAACACCTGGATAAAGTTGGTGCTGAGCTGGGCCGGATTGGGAACAATATCAACCAATTGGCAAAACACGCCAATACCCTTAAGCTGCAGGGAGCGCTAAATCCGGTAACCATTTCAAAATTTAATGCGCTGTTTGAGGATTATATCAAGGTGCAGCAATTGCTGGAAATATCGCTTCGCAAAATTATAAGAGCGATGGGAATTTAGCCGCCCCCTTATTGTTGAAATTGATACAGTGATCTACGGATAGGTTGATACCTGGATATGATGATCCACAGATCTATTGGTATAAAGATTTAAGGATCACATGATCGTTAGATAGCAAGATACATTGATCGTTTGATCCAGTGATTTAGCGGTAGGTTGTTCTATCGATATAAAGTGCTAATGATTTTTCGATAGGCCGCTCGAATGTTCTATGGATATATTGCTATAGGGCTATACCGTTAGGCTTTCTTATTTCTATAAGCCATGATTGCCCACATTCTTGAAAAACCTTCCAGAACATTTGCAGGTGTAAAATATAACACGGAAAAGGTGGACTGTAATACAGGCGAATTGATGTTAATTGCCAACTTCGGAGCAATTCATGCGCTTAATAATCCACGCCCGCAGGACCTAGTTAACTACCTCTTAATGGTTTCGGCACAGAACCGGGCGATCAAAAACACACAGTTTCACGCGGTTATTTCTGCCAACAGCAGGAATTATAACAAACATGAATTGACAAAGGCCGCTGTAATGTGGCTGAAGGAAATGCAATATGGCGATCAGCCGTATCTTATCGTTTTTCACAAAGACACCGAAAATAACCACGTCCATATCGTTAGTTCACGTGTATGTAAAGATGGCAAACAGGTTGACCGCGATTATGAGCAGGTTCGTGCGGTAAGATGCATCAATAAGGTATTGGGTTACGACTTTGCCATGCAATACCGTTTCAGCACCCAGGCTCAATTTTATTTGATCCTGGAGAACCAGGGCTTTCTTGGACGGGATTATCTCGATGAAAAGAAACTAATGAAAAGATTAGGTTCTCACATGCCAGACAAAGTTAGGATAGCTGAACTTAAAGAGTTGTTTTTTACTCATAAAGGAAATGTTGATTTTGTTCAATTGATGCACACCAAATACGGTATAGATCTAATATTTCATTCCGCCGAAGGAAAAGAGCCTTACGGTTATACAGTCATCGATCATGCCACCAAACAGGTTTTTAAGGGAAGTGAAATACTAAGCCTGAAATACTTATTAAATAACAGCTTTAAATATGAATTTTTAAACGATTCGGTCAGTGTAAATATTAATGAGTATTTGCTCAACGAGGCAATTACTTATTATGCCGAATCTACACCTGAACCAATTAATATCAGGCCTGTCATGATCTCTGACGATGTGGATGATCAACAGGTGCTCGGCATGAAGCGCCGGAGACAAAAGAAAGCAAGAACTAATACCCGCTAAGGGATAACACATGAAAATTTATGATCTGTTTATTTGGCAACCAAAAGGGTGGCGTTGGAAAAAGTACACTCACCGTCCTATCAGGGAACTACCTGAGTCTGGCTAAAGATTGGCCGGTGACCATTATCGATATGGATTATCAACAATCCATTTCGCAGAAATTTGAGAAGGCCAAAGTGCTGGAAAACGCAGAACCTTATGACGTATTACCAGCTAACCTAGATAGCTTTCCACCACTGATCCCGGTGCTAACCAAAAATAAGAAAGATGCCGTACTTATCGATTTGCCGGGCAAATTGGATGATGATGGTCTGATACCGGTATTTAAATCGGCCGACCTCGTGATCTGCCCCTTTGCCTATGATGAGTTCACCTTTGAATCCACTGTCTTATTTACTATCGTTCTTAAAAAAATAAACCCAAATGCGGAGGTGGTTTTTATTCCCAACCGCATCAAAGCAAATGTAAAGTTTGAGATCATGACCGAAGTCAATGAACAACTTTCCAGGTTCGGGAAAATAACGGCCATGATTCCTGACCGGATTGACTTTCAACGTATTACCACCTTTCAAACTCCCTTGTCCCTCTACGGAATCATCACCCCGGTTTTTGAAGAAATATTTGCTGATCGATTATGGAAAAAATGAAATCATTAGCTGACCAGCTTCGGGAGCAAATGGTCAAACCTGGGGAAAAATCATCAACAGTTAAAGTCAAAAAGGGTGTTGAAAACAATTCTGTGCCAAAGAAAAAGGTTAACAAAGTTATTAACTCATCCATACTTAAAGCCCTGAATGAGTATGACAATAGTAACCATAAAAGCATGGTCCACTTCAGATTTAACAAACCAACAGTAGATTTTTTAAATCAATTTAAAATTGCTACCGGCATCGATGCAACCAGGTTTGTAGCCTTTTCAGTCAGGCACCTTATTGAAACCTACCCGGAATTAAAAACAATTATCAAACAATTCATACAAAACTCAGAATTATGACGTGGATAAAATTTGCACTCTGGCTGCTTGGTATTTATACCCTATATTATGTGGCGCTCATCATTTGGGATATCCTAAGAACCAATCGCGGGGATACAGGAAGTGAAAAACATGAACTCACTTTTGTTGAGGATATCCAACCTGTTAAATCATTTGCAGACGAGATCATTGCTTCAGGTAAGGAATCGTCCGTAACTTTTTCAGGTGGTGTAAGCCTTAAACAGCTATTCCATCTCGCCCGTGAGGAATCGGTCGAGTACATCAAATCTGTAAGCTACTAATGAATGAAATTTCTCCTGTCCGTATGCTGCTGCCTGTTTAGTGCAGTGGCGTTTACACAACCCGGCATTAACGAAATGCAGCAGGCGCAGCAAGACTTGTCTTCCTCCTTTTTTTCCGCCTTCGATTGTTGTATGGTTCTAGCCTGTTTATTTGGCCTTTTAGGCGGCCTTAGGATTTATCATAACTGGCAGATGGGTAAGGATCGGATAGATTCTGCCGTTGCGGCGTGGTTTTTTGCATCTTTTTTTATGATCCTATCGGGTCCTTTTCTGCGGGCATTGTTCGGAATCTGAATGCCTGTTTTTCTTGTTGCTTCCCGCCTGGAAGCTGTAAAAGATTCCTGTCTTTAACTTCTTCAAACTTATTTCCATAAGGATTTTCCCGGCAGGCTTGATCTGTCATTTCCCCGGCTAAAAATTATCGGAGCGTTGTTCGTGATCTGAACGCACTTTTAGCATCCCCAGCCCGCGCTCTGCAGGCTATAAAAGATCTCCGCCTTTATTTTTTCTCCAAATTAATGTTCTCAAAAACAAAAAAGTTTTGGGCTTCGGCGATATTGCTGGCCCTGTCTGTTCCTGTGTTTGCGCAAAGCGGCGTTAATGGTTTGAACACAGCAACCTCCACCTTAAAGACCTATGTAGCCCCCGTAACCAATATCACATTGGTGATTGGCGGCATCGTTGGTATCGTTGGTGCAATCCGCGTCTACTCCAAGTGGAACAGCGGTGATCAAGATATCAATAAGGAATTAATGGGGTGGGGCGGATCCTGTGTCTTTCTTGTCGTATCCGCGTTGGTGATCAAAGCTTTCTTCGGCCTCTAATATGGCCAGGAAGTATCCGGTTTATAAGGGGCTGCAACGGCCCCTTATATTCAAAGGGTTCAAAGGCAAATTCATTTACTGGGGTATTGCCTCCCTGCTTATCGGGCTTGTATTCGGTGCGCTAACCATGTCACTGGTTAATATGTGGCTGGGTGCCCTGATCTTAATCGGCTTTATCGTTGGCGGTCTGCTCTTTACCGCGTTCAAACAAAAAAAGGGTTTACACTCCAAAAGCCGCGCCCATAAGATTTTCATTATCACTCAATTCAATCACTATGGCCGCAAAAACATTATTTGAAATGCCCTTTATTGGGGTTGATACGAAGGGTGAATTTGATTTACTGATCGGTGCGGCCGGAGATTTTTCGGTTATCCTGAAGATCATCAACCCGGTGATCCGCTACGCGGCCAATCCTGCCACTTACGATGAGTTTCACAATACTTTGATAAACATTGTCAAAGTTCTTGGCGATGGATTCCTGTTACAAAAGCACGATATCATTAGCCGTAACCTATTTAAAACGGCCGAGGCTAACGAGTATTTGCAGCAAAAATACAATGAGCACTTCGAGGGTCGCGAATTTCTGCAGATTGCCACTTACCTGACCATTACCCGTAGGGTCAAAAAAAGCTCATTCTATGTTTTTGACCCCAGAGTACTCCGGGATTTTTATCAAACCATCGGCAAGATTCATGATATCCTGCCTACAGCAATTGTTCTCAAGGAAAAGGAAATCAACCTGCTGCTTTTACAAATGCTCAGCATGAATTTTTCAGGTGGCCCGATTTCCTTAAATAACCTCAGTCCGAATGACAATGAAGTACAAATGGGGGAACAGGCAGTAAGAAGTATTAGCCTGGTCAATATCGACATCGTAGATCTTCCACCGGAGGTCGCAACCCATATCGAATTGAATGACAAGGATTCGTTAAGGGGGTTCCCGGTCGATTTTTTATCCTTGCTGTTTAAAGTGCCTGGCTGTAAAGTCATCATTTATCACCAGGTGATTGATGTGGTCGGACAAAGCGCCATGCTGCGCAAACTGGAAGCGAAAAAGAAAAAACATTCAGGTATTCCTGATCCGGCTAACGATCTCTGCGTAGAGGATATTGACCTGTTATTGAAGGACGTAGCACGTGAAAATCAGATGGTAGTTAACTGTCATTTCAATGTGATGGTCGTTGCCGAACTCAGTAAGCTGGAGAAGGCTTCCAATTTTGTGGAAGGTGGACTTTTCAATCTGGGGGTTCAACCCAGCAAGACCGGTTATAACCAGTTAGAGCTTTTTCGGAGTGCACTACCGGGAAATGCTGTTGAGATCAAAGATTACGACTGGTTTTTGACTACTTGTGATGCGGCTGCCTGTTTCTTTTTTAAGGAGTCTTTACCTAAAGATGAACCTTCTGATTTTCTGATCCGGTTTACTGACCGGCAGGGTATACCCGTAGGTATTGATCCTGCCGACCTGCCGATGCGAACAGGACGCATTAATAACAGGAACAAATTTGTTTTAGGGCCGAGTGGTTCGGGCAAGAGCTTTTTCATGAATGCGCTCGTGGAGCAATACATGTTGTATAACATGGATGTGGTCATTGTTGACGTGGGCCATTCTTATTCGGGGCTGTGCGCCTACTATAAGGGGAAATATATTACCTATAGCGAGGCAAAGCCCATTACGATGAATCCTTTTGCCATGACTGTGGCAGAATATAACATTGAGAAAAAGGATTTTCTAATAACCCTCATCGCCTTATTATGGAAAGGATCGGACGGTGACATTTCCACTGTGGAGCGGGATGTGTTGTCAAATACGATCAATGCTTTTTTTGTGGTCAAATTCCAGCAGCAAGAACCGGAATTGAATTTTAATTCCTTTTATGAGTTTGCGCTGGAGAAAATCCCAAAGATCAAACAGGAAGAACATATCCCATTCGATGTAGATGAATTCCGTTATGTGCTAAAGAAGTTTTATCGTGGCGGAGAATATCAAAGTATTCTGAATGAGGCTACCGATGCTTCATTGTTTGCGGAGCGTTTTATTGTATATGAGATCGACAATTTACAGAATAATGCTATTCTGTTTCCCATTGTCACACTGATTATTATGGATTTGTTCATTCAAAAGATGCGCAATCGGAAGCATCAGCGAAAAGCGCTTATCCTCGAAGAAGCATGGCGGGCGCTGACCTCACCGATTATGGCAACATTCCTTTTGTATTTGAATAAAACTGTTAGGAAATTCTGGGGCGAGATTATCGAAGTTACCCAGGAATTAGATGATATGCTGGGCAATCCGATTGTAAAGGATAGCATCATTAACAATTCAGATACCGTTGTGCTGCTCGATCAAAATAAATTCAAGGACAATTATAATGAAATCGCCTCACTACTGTCTATCAACGAAACAGAACGCCGGAAGATTTTTACCATTAATCAGCTGGATAATACAGAAAATCGGAGCCGGTTCAAAGAAGTATATATCCGTCGCGGCGCTGTGGGCGAAGTTTATGGCGTAGAAGTGTCTTTGCACCAATACCTCACTTATACAACAGAAAAACCGGAAAAGTCAGCGGTAGAAAACTACACCAATCGCTTCGGGTCTTACCAGGACGGGCTTGATGCCTTTGTCAATGATTTCAAAGGCAGCGGAAAATCCCTGCCTGCTTTCATTTCACAGGTTAACCAAAATCAACCTTCATGAAAACCAATAAATTCAAATCAGCAATTTTAGTCATCATGCTTTGCATTATTTATTGCCATTCGCAGGCGCAGACACTAACCTTTGACCCTGCGGTATCTGCCGCTATCGCAGTAAACGCCGGCGTAATCAATGGCCAGTTGAATACCACCAATAACAAACTTGACCTGATTCAAAAAGGCCAGCTTGCGGTAACCGGCCAGCTCGTGATCGTTAACGACCTGCAAAAAAAGGTTTATCAGGGCCTGAGCCAGGTTGCTTCAGTGATCAATAACCTAACTACTATTAAGGAGATTGCCGAATGCGGAAGTGATATTGTTAACGATGTGGAGGCCTCTGTCACGCTGGCCAAATCCGACCCCGCCTTATTGCTTTTCGCAGAACAAGGCGCTCGGGATTTTGAAACGAGGGCAGCGACTCTCGCAGCGGATGTCAGCGCATTCGTACTTAAAGGTGGAAACAATCTGATGGACTCCGGCGAGCGTGGAAGGATGTTAAATCATATAGCTGATGAAATGCGTATTCTGCGCGGTATTGCCTATGGCATGAACAGAGCCATGTACTGGGCGAAGATCAATGGTATTTTTCGTTCACTTAATCCCTGGGCCGAATGGCAGAACCAGGATGTACGGATCGCCAACGATGTATTGACAAACGCTAAATACCTGAAGCAATGAAACACAATATCATCATGATCCTGGCGCTCGCATTAATGATGTTGAGCCAACAAGTTTTCGCGCAACATAAAATCCTGGATATTCCCGCCCTTCACCAATTGGTTGACGAATCGGAATCTGAAAACAAGCTACAGGTAAAAGCAAAAAATCAACAGGCAGCCGCCTCGGCAAACGAACAGGCTAACCTCACATTACTGGATAAAATGAAAGTTATGTACCGGACGTTGCAACAGCGGTACAATACGCTTGGCACAGCCATCAATATTGCGGATATCGGTATTTATGCAACCCCTATGGTCGAACGCATCATCAGCAACCAAACTCAAATTGTCCGGTTGGTACAAAAAAATCCTGCATTAATAGCGATTGGTTACCAATCCGCCCTGCAATTTGCTTCACAGGCGAAAAGCCTTGTGGCCTATGTTACCGGCCTCACCCTGTCGCTGGGTGATGTGAACCAAATGAAGGCTTCTGATAGGAAAATTCTTTTTGACTATGTGATCTCAGAACTTAGCAATATTCAGAACCTCTCTGGCAATATGCTGGGAATGATGCAGTATTCCAGCCTGGTCTCGCTTCTAAGGGCGGCAAACCCCTTTCAAAATTTTATTGATGCCGATAGGTCCATTGGCAGCGACATCATCCAAAACGCTAAATACCTGAAATGAGAAGTTTATCCATAGCCGTCTTTTTGCTGATCGGCTTTCAAAGGGCAGGTGCACAGGAATATGTCATAGATTACCAACACCTCGTAGCGGTTTCTCAAAATAGCGTTGTCAGAAGCGGCGCAGAAACAACGCATGATCAATATCTCGGCAAGATCAATAACAATATCAACAACCTTAACACGAATGTAGGCTCCGTAATTCTGGCACAAACCATGATTTATAATGGGCTTGCCAATGTTAATTCGGCTTTAAAGGATGGCCTCGCGGTTAAAAACATGGCGGTCATTATTGCTGATATGACTGGTTACATCAACCAGGCGCTGGAGATGGCGAAAACCGAGCCTTATCTATTGGTGTTTGCCGGAAATATAACCTCAGAAATGCGAACGCGTTCTCTTGCCCTGGTGACGGATGTTTCCGGCTATATCCTGAAGGAAGGTAATAATGTATTGGCCGACTATAACTCCCGTGACAAGTTATTACGCAAGGTAATTACTCAATTACAAATATTGGATGGCTTAGCCTATGGTACCTGGAAAGCCATGTATTGGGCAAAGCAACGGGGCATGATC
Source organism: Mucilaginibacter lappiensis (assembly GCF_900155965.1). Taxonomy (GTDB): domain Bacteria; phylum Bacteroidota; class Bacteroidia; order Sphingobacteriales; family Sphingobacteriaceae; genus Mucilaginibacter; species Mucilaginibacter lappiensis. Next base: position 318,782 of record NZ_FTMG01000001.1, on the reverse strand, counting down.
GCTTCTCTTAATCCATTTGCCAATTTTATCAATCAGGATACCCGGATTGTTGATCAAATCATTCAAAACGCTAAATACTTAAAGTGATGACCATCAATTCGATGTAATCGGATAATAGCTTAAATGCCGTCCAAAAACAATTAGAATCATGAAAAACGTTTTAATACCATTACCATTTATAATAATCTCATTAATAAACCAATGTTTCGGCCAGGCCGTCGCGCAGGACAAAGCTGTTCGCTATCAGGAGGAACGAATGGTTTACCTGCAGTGGGACCAGAATAAATTTGAGCCGAAAGCCGGGTTTCTCAGCCTCAACCCTTATTATTGGCTGACATGGGGTTTATTTCATCCCAGTTACCATAAAACTGATTTACGTCCGCTCAGCGTTTCCGGTCCCCAGACGCAACGACTTGCATTAGTTGGTGTCATGAACACCACAGATAATAAATATAAACTTCAATCAGATACCGTACGCAACACGGCGCTATCTGAAATCGCTAATCAGACCGGCCTGGTATCGGATGCGGATCCTCTTTGGCAATTATATTATAAAAATGAACTAAAACCAGTGCTTAATTATTCAATGACTTCCATATTAGCTGGCTTTTCTCCGCAGGTCAGTACCAGACTTGTTTCTGAAGGCTTATACAGCTGGTATAAAAACGAACTGGATATGCTGAAAGAACGAATCAATGCAGCACACACAACCACCATGGATCGTGGTGCCCGCATTATGGCTTACCACCGTTATTTGATGGAATACCGAAGGCTTACGGGTGTATGGGCAATCCGGACTTCATCGGCTCAGGCAACCATTAATATGACCGCCCAGCAGCAAAAACTACAAGCTGGCCAGGTGACGGTCAGCAACTGGACGCCACAAACGGACATCCAGATCGCCAACCAAGTTTTACAACACTTGCAATGAAAAGGAAAATTACTTTAGCAATACTGCTCTGCCTGTGTATTACCGCAGTATTTGCACAAACCACCACCGATACCGACAATACTAAAACATTGCAATTCCTGCAGGGTGATGGTGTTTATGAGGCTGGTGTCATGGTGTTTTTGAAAGGCCTTAAGGATTCCGTTTGGACACATTTCGATATGTTTATTACGGACGCCAAGGCGCTTGCCGCCATTTTTATGATCATCTTCTTCGCCATTAAGTCATACGAAATGATGGTCGGCGACAAACAATTGGAGATTATGCCCCTGCTACGCCCATTTGGTTTGGCCATGATCATATTATGGTGGGGCGCGTTCGTTAAAATGATTGCATTCCCTACAGACCTGATTGCCAATCAAACGGAAAAAATGTTTGACAGCGAGCAAGCCACCGTAGATAATCTCCGGTTAAACCGGTCAAATCTTATGCTTGCCGTAGCCAATTCCCTCTATACTTATCAGGCTCAAACTGATGTCGCTGAGAAAGAAAGCGACACTTGGTACGATCAGGCATGGGATTCGGTAACCAGCACTGTTAAGGAGGGCATATCTACAGTGGTCGCACCATTGATGGAATTGAAAAACAGGTTGACCATAGGTATGCAATTACTCTTTACCCAACTTTTGGAGCTGGTGGGGTTATGGATTTTACGCCTGGCAGTTTATATTATTTTTATGATACAGATTATATACTCGACTATACTGATTATCCTTGGCCCCTTCGCCGTAGCAGTCAGCATATTGCCGGCTTTCCGCGATAGCTTTAGCACCTGGGTAGCCCGTTTTATTTCCGTAAATCTTTATAGCGGTATAGCTTACCTTATTATGTATATGACCGGGCTGATGCAGGAATATGCGCTTACTTCCGAGATCAGCAAATACAAGGAGCTGGTGGGTGAAAATGGACTGAGTGCAAATCTTCAAAAAATGGCCTGGTTCGCCGGAAACGGTATCCTCTCATTTGGTACCGTCATTATTGTATTCCTTATCGGAGCTATCTGCATGTTCACCGTTCCAAGTATCTCTACCTGGATCATCTCCACTTCTGGTATCAGCTCTGCCACTTCCACTTTTGGTCGCAGTGCGGGAACTGTTGTAAGTATGGCCAGAAAGGCTACCGGTAGCTTCTTTTAGAATTTCTTTTCTATCCTTTCTCCTTTGATTTCAGGCTGACCCGTAAATGCGGGCCGGCCTTTTTTATTTAACGCCGTTTATCATGATCATAAAAAATATTGAAGCCAAGATCAGGCTTGCGACGTTCATTGCGGGTGGTAGCCTGCTCACCTCACTGCTCATCGTCGGCATGAATTGCTTCTATTCCTATAAGATGGTATCCAATGCCCAAAAAAGCATATATATATTGGATAATAATATTCCCATTCTCGCAAGGCAGACTGATGTGCAGATGAACCGGCCTGCCGAATACAGGGCCGATGTTGACCTTTTTCATTCCCTCTTCTTTTCCTTAACCCCGGATGATAATTACATGGAATACCAGATGAAAAAAGCCATGTACCTCGTAGACCAATCCGGTATGGAGCAGTACAATAACCTGAAGGAAAATGGTTTCTTTAACTCAATCCTTTCTTCAAGTTCCGTATTAACGCTGCAAACTGATTCCATCAAGGTAGAAATGCCGAAACATTATTTCCGCTATTACGGTAAGTTGAAAATTGACCGCCGCAGTTCTACTGTTGTCCGTTCCCTAATAACAGAAGGATATCTTAAAGATATCCCGCGAAGTGATAATAACCCACATGGGGTGCTTATTATCAATTGGAAAACCCTTGAAAACAAAGACCTGCAAGATGTGGAAAAGAATACATTCTAACAGAGATCCAAGGGATACACTGTATAGTGAAATACACAAGGAATTTAATGGTTATTTCAGCAGGGCGGCGGATATGTGTAAGCGGCTTTGGGCTGCATACCCGAAGTTCTTTTTTGGGGGCATGGTCTTGCTGCTGTCCGCATCACTGATATTATCATTCAGTGTTTTTCGCCATTCGGAGCAAAAAAAAGCAGCTGTGGTAAGCAGGGTCAATCCGGTGGCGGACGGCTTTAATCAGATCTTACTGGCAACCGGCAATATGCGGGAAACCATAAAACTTAAAAAACTGATAGATAGCCTTACTGCCAAAAAGCAGCTTTCGTCCGTTGATAGCGCCTTATTGGATAGCACCCTTGACCGCCTGTCCAAAATTCACCAAACACTCAAATAAGATCGTATGAAAATTAATTTTAAGCAGCCCAAGTATGTGCTGCCGCTTATCCTGCTGCCTTTTTTGTGCCTTTTTTATTACGCGTGGTATAGTAGCACTTCCAGGCCAAAGCCAACAGTCAAAGAAAATGCTGGTCTGAACGGTTCCGTGGGCGCGGTATCAACCGATGTCCGGAAAAAACAATTGACAGATAAACTGGATGCTTACCGGAATACCTACAAGGAAGCGGACGGCATGACCGCCGTAAATGTAATTCCCCGCGAAAATTCAAGTAACCCCTCCTTTAATAATGATTATTCTAATCAGGAAAAGAAAAAGCTGGATTCTATCCAGCAGGTTATGAAGTTAAAATTTGCCACTGATAACAACATTAGAATCAAGCAGGATCAGCCAACCGGCTTATCACCTGACCGGCAGGTCGCCAAGGCGATTGAAGCCATGAACAACAGGCAGGTTAACCCGCCGCGACAGGCGGAGAAGGTGACCAGGGAAAAAGATCCAATGGAGGTTTTCAAAGCACAAATGGCCATCATGGACAGTATCAATAAGCAGAACGACCCAGCCTACAAAGAAGATTTGAAGAAAAAGCACGCGGCAGACCAGGCTACTAAGCTAAAACAAAACCAAGTCAAATTAACGGTTGAGAAAGTGGATGCTGTTTCATCAGACTTTAATACTGTTTTGCCGGAAAAGGAGGGCGCCCTTATCAGTGCCGTAATAGACGAAAATATAACTGGATATGCAGGGTCGCGCTTACGCCTGAAACTCCTGGAGGATATCAAGGCCGGTAATAACCGCATCAAAAAAGGAACCTGCCTTTTCGCGCAGGTCAGTGGATTTGCTGAACAGCGGGTTACATTGGCAGTAACTTCCATTCTTTATGAGGGGAAAATTCTCCCTGTTAAATTGGAGATATACGATATGGACGGATTGCCCGGCCTGTATGTCCCGTCATCCGCTTTTCGTGATTTTACCAAGGATCTGGGTGGTAACTCCGTGCAGGGTGTAACCATAGATGGCAGTTCCGGCAACAGCCAATTTATCATGAGCTCGCTTGATAAGGTATTTCAATCGACCTCTTCCGCCATTGCGGACCTCATTCGCAAAAATAAAGCGAAGCTCAAATATAATTCCTACCTCTATTTAATCGACACCGATGCGTCGCAGAACGTTCAAAAAACCTATTAAAGCTAAGCACTCATGAGTGCTCATCAAAAAAAAATTAAATCACGAAAAATCATGAAAACGATCTTATTCTTTCTATTGGTGCTATGCGCCCCAATGTTGCATGCCCAGGATAAATTGCCGGTAATTTACCTGCCGCTAAACCTGACGATTCATTTCATTTCTCCTGAGCCGATTCAATACGTGGATATTTCCACCAAAGAACTGATCGGCGACCTGCCGCTTAAAAATGTCCTGCGTCTAAAATTACGTGACTCTACCAAATCCTTTTCGAGCTCGGTGGTTACCGTGGCCGGTGAAAAATTTATTGCCCAATACCGATTATTGCCAGGCTATCCCGGCGTTCCGGCAGCAATAAATATCGTTCCCGGGGATATGCGCCCGCTCGATATTTCCGGCATCGGGCTTTCACAGAACCAATTGAAAGTTTTGGCCCTGAGTTTGATTGCCTCGCGGCCCGAAAAACACGCAGAGAAAGTTAAAGCCTTTGGGATCAAAGGGCAACTGAACCATGTTTACACCGTTGGGGATTATATCTTCCTGGATATAGGCTATCATAATAGAACCAATCTCAAATATGACATTGCCGATTTCAGGTTTGATGTGGTTGATAAAAAAGTCACCAAAGCCGCCAATAACCAATCGGTAGAAGTTAAACCGGAGTTTGTGCTGTTGAACCAAGCTGCTTTTACCAAAAATTACCGGAACATCTTTGTTTTTAAAAAGATGTCCTTCCCGGGTAATAAAGTGCTTAGGGCAGAATTAAGCGAAAAGCAGCTTTCCGGACGTGTCGTCACCCTAAGCATATCCTATCAGGACATACTGGATGCGGATACACTGCCCAATTAATTACAATACCATTTATATGACTGATTCCATAGGCTACGATTACGTAAAGCTTGTATTGGAAGAGGAATTTTTAAGAGCATATCTGCGCTTTTCCAACCATGGTATTCTCCACTACGAGCTTACGAATATCCTCGAACTCTGTGCGCCACTCATTAAAGGCCTCGACGAGGACGACCGCTTCTTAAAGTATGAAGTGATCGGCACCATAGCAGATTATTTACAGGAGGTGTAATATGGCATTTAATCCGGTAAGGAAGATGGCAGATAATATTGCGGCCATCCGAATCGCGCTGGACTTTACTGGCCAGCCGCTCTCCGAAACAGAAATAGAAAAACTAAAGAAATATGCCGGATTCGGGGGTTTAAAGGCTGTTTTGTTCCCACCCGGCGGATTATCAGAATGGACAAAATTCGGCGCCTCCGCCGCTGATATCAAACTTTATCCGCAGGTCATCGAATTACATGCTCTGCTCAAAGAAAAACTAACGGTAACCCAATACAAGGCCGCCTTTGATTCGCTCAAAAGTAGTTCCCAAACAGCCTATTTTACACCAGGCTATATTCCCAGAGCAATTTATTCCGCCATGCGGGAGGCCAACATTTTACCGAAACGCTTGTATGAGCCAAGTGCCGGAGCCGGGGTATTTATTGAGGAGGCGGTTACCGTGTTTGAAGGTCTCCAACAAATCAATGCTGTTGAAAAGGATATTATAACCGGCAAAGTACTAACGGCTTTATGTTCAGTTTATAACTTGCCCGTAAAGGTACAGATCAAAAAACTGGAAGAAACAGCAGCGGCCGAAAAGGCGCAGTCGGATTTAGTGATCAGTAATATACCTTTTGGTAAAATTGCTGTACACGATCCCGCTTATAATAAAAGTGGCATCTCCTCAAAAGTTCATACGTATTTCTTTGCCAAGGGCCTGGATAAAATCAAGGATGGTGGCATTTTATCATATATCGTTACAGATGCCTTCCTAAATAATCCTTCCAACGAGACCGCACGAAAATACCTGTTTACCTCCGCTGACCTCCTAAGTGTTGCCGTACTTCCAGCAAATCTGATGAAGGAAAACGCCAATGTAGAGGTCGGGATGCACCTGATTCTGGTACAGAAAAACGATACCAAGGAAATTCTCAGCGAAGCAGAAAGCCTGCTGATTGAAACGGTAGAAGTTAAAAATTCAATTGGTAAATATCACCTAAATGCCTGGTTAGCCGGTAAAAATGAATTGGTATATGCCGACGAGATTATTGAAGATATCAATGCAAGAGGCAAAGCATCACAGGTGGCCTGGCAAAATGGCGAAATGCAGGACATCGTTCCTTTACTTCAAGAACAATTAATTGCCGGCTTCTCCAATTTCAACTATGCTAAATGGGAAGCAATTTCCTTTGACCAAAAGGAAACCAACCTTAAACAATTTACCTTTTTACTGGTACCGCAATCTTCAAAATCTGAGGATAAAAAAGGATTGAGCTTCGGCCAGTTAGGGTTGTTTGATGCGCCTGTTCAAACGGATCAGGATAACAAGGCTTTGGCCTATCTGGATGATTTAGATAAGCAATTCGTGGACGCTGGAACAGCCAGGTTGGTTAGTGTTATCCGAACAACGACAAAGCCTCTGCATGACAGCATTGTATTATTGACCGCCCGTGGAAAAAGTAATAAAAGGTTCGCGTACAAGTTATACAGTAACTTATCCGAGATTTCATTCCCCGGAAAATGGATGACCGGCCTCACGCTTGGCCAGGAACTGGATAACCTGTCAATAAAGTTAAAGAACTTCGGTCATGACTATCGTTACGAAGGGGATTCCAGCCTTGAACCGGCTTTTAAATTACTGCCTGATAAACCCAAGGTGTTTACAGATCTGAAATCTTTTTATATCAAAGACACCCTGGTGATTTTGGGTGGTAAGCTTGGTTTAATCGGGGAGCCTCATAATTTTGAGGCCAAATTTGATGCGCTTGATCCGCAGCCGGAATTGTCTTTTTACGAGGATTACCTGATACTGCGGGATATTTACCTTGAGCTATCCGGTTGCGAAAACGAACATGCTATTCAGTTCCCGGAGCTGCGCAAATCGCTGAACTTCTATTATGACGGTTTCATTGCCAGGCATGGTGAGCTGAACAAAAATGTTAACCGGAACCGCATCTTAAATGATGTGGCCCTAGGTTTTAAGATACTTTCCTCTCTCGAAATCAGGGAGGGTGAAAAAATTGTACGCTCCGATATCTTCTACGGGCCGCTTTTTCAGCAAAAAGAAATGCTGAAAACAGATGACCCCGCCGAAGCGCTGGCGCGTTGCCTGAACGATGCTGGCCGGGTCGATCTCACCATTATCGGACAGATAACCGGCTTAACAGCCGAGGAGATCATTTTGCAACTGGATAATCAGATCTTCTTAAATCCACAAACGCTAAACTGGGAAACAACAGATAATTACCTCTCGGGGAACGTTGTTCTAAAACTAAAGGCCGCAGAAAAGCTGGCAGAGGAAGAACCGCAAAATCTACAGTTCGCGAGAAGCCTCGCGGCTATCCGGCGCGTGCAGCCCGAAAGAGTCCCATTTGAACGGCTTGATTTTAACCTTGGGGAACGCTGGGTGCCGATTGATTATTACCAGCGTTTTGCAACTGACCTTTTCAAACTGGATACCAAAATAAGCTACCTGGTGTCCGTTGATGACTACAAGGTAAGTTATGAAAAAAAAGGTAACACAATTACGAATGAAGAGTTTTCGGTTACCCCAAAGGAAAGCAACAAAATCACCGGGCATACTTTACTGGAATATGCGCTCCTGAATACTAACCCTCATTTTACATACCCGGTTGAACAATATGGAAAAGTTGTCCGGGTCCCGGATACGGAAGCGATTCAAAACGCGCATCGTAAGATCGATAACATCAGGGCGCGTTACCTGCTTTGGTTGCTGGAACTTCCGAATGAGGATAAAAAGTATTTAGAAAAATTATACAACGACACTTATAACTGTTATGCGCTTAGGGAATATGACGGTAGCCACCTGACCTTTCCGGGACTGAATTTCAAAGCCCTAAGGATAAATGATCTTTATCCATCGCAGCGCAATGCGGCATGGCGGGTAATTCAAAACAATGGCGGACTGATCGACCATGAAGTAGGCTTAGGCAAGACTTTGACGATGATCATAGCTGCCATGGAAATGAAACGCCTGGGTATCGTCCATAAACCGATGATATTGGCTTTAAAAACCAATGTACAGCAAATCACCGATACGTTCCGGTTTGCTTATCCCAAAGCCAAATTACTGGCGCCGGGAGAAAATGATTTTGAACCGGCTAAGCGTAAGCGGATCTTTCACGAGATAAAAAACAACAACTGGGACTGCATCATCTTAACCCATGACCAGTTTGGGAAAATCCCGCAGGACCCGGACATTCAGCGGCAGATCTTAACAATCGAACTGGACAACACGGAGCTGGATTTATTGGCTCTTCAGGGTACAGGAGAAGAAATTACTAAAGAAAAGCTGAAAGGCTTAGAGATCAGGAAGGAAAACCTTCAAGCTAAGCTGAAAAGCGTGATGAAGGCCATAGAAAACCGTAAGGATACCGGCATTAATTTTCGGGAAACGAATATTGACCATTTATTTATTGACGAATCACATAAGTTTAAGAACCTCACCTTCACTACGAGGCACACCAAAGTCGCAGGTTTGGGGAACATAGCCGGAAGTCAGAAGGCGCTCAATATGCTTTTTGCGATCCGAACCTTACAAGACCGCTACGACACGGATCTTTGTGCTACTTTTCTTTCCGGAACACCAATTTCCAACAGCCTGACGGAAATGTACCTGATCTTTAAATACCTCCGCCCGCGGGAACTGGAAAGGCAGCGGATATCCAATTTTGATGCCTGGGCAGCGGTGTATGCCCGAAAAACAGTCGATTTTGAATTTACAGTAACTAACGAGATCAGGGCAAAAGAGCGTTTTCGCCACTTTATCAAAGTGCCTGAGCTGGCCTTGTTTTATAACCAGATCACCGATTATAAAACAGCCAAGCATATCAATCTTGACAAGCCGGAAATTGACGAAACCTTAGTCAATATCAAGCCAACCCCTGACCAGCAGGACTTCATTAAAAGACTGATGCAATTTGCCAAGACTGGTGATGCTACGTTAATCGGCAGGCGTCCCCTGACTAGGGATGAGGATAAAGGCCGGATGTTAATTGCTACCAATTATGCCAAGAAAATGGCAGTGGACATGCGCTTGGTCAACCCGGATAAATATGGCGACCACCCCGGCAATAAGGTTAATATTTGCGCCCGGAACGTAGCCGAGACCTATCATGAAAGCACCCCGCATAAGGGCACACAGATCATCTTTAGCGATATCGGCACACCGAAAACCGATGAGTTTAATGTGTATGATGCCTTGCGGTATAAGCTGGTAAATGATTTCAATATCCCGCCTAAGCAGATCACCTTTATACACAACTGGGCAACGGATAAACAGCGGAAGGAGCTGTTTAGGAAAATGAACGTCGGGGAGATCAGGATTCTGATTGGCAGTACCGAAAAAGCCGGAACAGGTCTGAATGTGCAGGAACGCATCGTTGCCATGCATCATTTGGATATTCCCTGGAAACCTTCAGAACTGGAGCAGCGCGATGGCCGTGGTGCCCGGCAAGGCAACTGGCTGGCCAAGCAATTTTACAGTAATAAGGTTAGGAATTTCATTTACGCCGTGGAGCAATCACTGGATAACTACAAATTCAACCTGCTCAAAAACAAGCAGATTTTCATCAGCCAGATGAAGAATAATGAATTATCGGTGCGTACGCTGGATGAAGGGGCAATGGACGAACAGAGCGGTATGAGCTTTTCCGAATACATCGCGATTTTATCAGGCGACACTTCCTTACTCGAAAAGACGCGGCTTGAAAAAAAGATTGCAGAACTGGAAGGCTATAAAGGCGCTCACTTCAAAGAAGTAGCCCGGAGCCGTTACCTGTTGGAAGACCTCGAAAAGAAAAGTCAGGATACTCAATCAACCTTGGAACTGGTCCGTAAAGATGAAATCAGCTACAGGAAGGTCTTGAAATTTGATGAAGACGGCACCAAGCTGAATCCGCTAAAATTAAAGGATATCCTGTTGGCGGACAATGTCGCGATTGGCAATCACCTGATCGGGTTATATAAAAACTGGTCCCCAAGCGATTATGGCCAACCTGATCTTCATTTAGGGGAATTGTATGGCTTCGATCTTTTTATCAGGCGCAAGCTGCAAACAGTTGAAGAAGGATTTTCCAGCAGGATCACTCACGTAACCTCGCTTTATGCCGAAAGTCGTTCAACCGGTATTAAGTACATGCAAAACGGTGGGGCACCCCATATCGATAACCCTAAAAATGCAGCCCGGTATTTTTTGGATGCGATCAACAGGGTTGTTGGAATGGCAGAACGTTACGAAAAGGAGCTGGACGGGATTAACAAACAGATTCCCGAAGTCCGCGAGCTTTCCCAAAGGCCATTTGAACAGGAGTACGAACTGGCTTCCTTAAAAAGGGACATGGCGAAACTGGAAATGGAGATCAATCAGAAAATAGCTGAAAGAGAAAAGCAGGTACAAGTTAATCAATTAACTATCAAAGAGGATACAGAAATAATAGAAGTTACCCCCGTATTCCCTAAACGCTAAGCGAATGTCCCCAAGCCACCCGAAAAATCCGGTGGCTTTTTATTTTAATCCATTTCTTTATGGAAGAAACGAGAGAGCAGCAAAAACTCCACGGGTTCTTGCAGTGCGCTATTTACTTATCCATACTATTAGAAGCTGCCATTTTTATATACCGTGATGCCCCTTTCTGGGGCGTTTTCTTTACCCCACTGGATAAGATCAGTCACCTTATTATTTACTCCAACCTGGTCTATAGCAAGTTGACCACGTTTGGTTTGATCTGCCTGGTGAGCGTCGGTACGCTGGCAAAAAAGAAAACAGACCTCGACCCTAAAAAGCACATCATCTATCCGCTTGCAATCGGTCTGTTTTTGTTTTTCGGCAGTCTTGTTTTTCAGTGCCGCGCCGCTCCGTTCGCATTTGCCTATACCACCTGGTATGAACTGTTTTACATGATAAGCTCATTTGCAGGGGCATTGATGGTGAGCCTGTCAATGGATAATATCTCCAAATTCATCAAATCCGGATTGGGCAAGGATAAATGGAATACCGAGGCCGAAAGCTTCATGCAGCCGGTAAAAAAAGTAGAAACACCTTATTCGGTCAACATCCCAATGCTTTTCTATTATAAAGGCAAGGTCAGGGATGGCTGGATAAATATCTGCAACGTTTTTAGAGCAACGATGGTAGTTGGCACCCCCGGAAGCGGAAAAAGCTTCTCCATCATTAACCCCTTCATCAGGCAATTGATAGCCAAAGAATTTGCAGTATGCCTGTACGATTTTAAGTTTCCCGATCTCGGCCAGATAGCGTACTATCATTATCTGCTGGCCAAACAAAATGGTAAGATTAAAGGCTTTGCATTTCACGTCATCAACCTCAACGATATTGAAAAAAGCCGCAGGATCAACCCCTGGAGGGCAGATTATATCAAGTCACTGGCAGATGCGGCAGAAACAGCTGAAGCATTAGTGGAAGCGCTAAAAAAAGGAGACCGATCCGGGGGAAGTGACCAATTCTTTACACAATCTGCGATCAATTTCCTGGCAGCATGCGTGTATTTCATGAGCAAATATAAACATGGAATTTATTCCAGTTTACCACATGTGCTGGCGCTGTTGAATCGCTCCTATGAGGAAATATTTAATGCCCTGACCTCTGAGCCGGAGCTGCGTTCACTGTTATCACCATTCATGACCGCTTACAATGCGAAAGCATTTGACCAGTTGGAAGGACAAATAGGTACGCTGAAGATCTTTATCAGCCGGCTGGCAACGAAAGAAACCTTCTGGGTCTTTTCGGGTGATGACTTTGATTTAAAAATATCCGCCAAAGAAAACCCCGGCATGCTGGTATTAGCAAATGACCCGAGTACGCAGAATATCAATTCGGCCTGCTATTCCATTGTGCTGAACAGGCTGACCAAATTGATAAACTCTAAAGGAAACCTCCCGTCCGCGTTAATCGTCGACGAAATTCCCACAATTTTTGTAAATAAAGCGGAGAACCTAATCGCAACGGCGAGGAGTAATAAAGTCGCATTCGTAATGGGGCTACAAGAATTAACGCAATTTAATCAGCAGTACGGCAAAGATACTGCTGCGACAATGGTATCTGTTGTAGGCAATGTTTTATCCGGTTCTGTACGCAACAAAGATACTTTGGAGTGGCTTGAACGACTTTTAGGAAAGTCCAAGCAGATAGGCGAAGGCCTCTCTATCGACAGGAATAAAACATCTACCTCCCTGAACGAAAAGCTGGAAGCCCTGATTCCAGCAGGAAAGATTGCCTCGCTCAATTCTGGCGAGATGGTCGGCGTAATTGCCGCCGATGTACAGGAGAAATTTACGGGCGCTTTTGAAACCTCCGCAATTAACTGCCGGATCAATCTTGATATGGAAGCCATCAAACAGGAAGAAAAAGGTTATAAACCCTTGCCGTCTTTTTATGACTTCGGTGGAAAATTAGATGAAAAGCTCCGGCAGAACTTTAATCATATCAGCCAGGAAATACAGGAAATGGTACTCGCTTTCAAGTTGCCATCGCCTGTTTCACCAGTTAAAGCCACTATGAAATAATGAAAGAAGATACAAGTGAAATACAGTTGCCTGATTTTCTGATGGTACATCCCGATCTTAAAGACGATCCGGCAAATAAACAGGGTGAGATTGGTTTTATAACGGCAGCGATCCTGAATATGGATGAATTCTATGTGGGCTTTGACGACCATCAAGTTGGTTTATATAGTGCCGATGCCCTGCTGACATTCAAAGAACCGGGCAATATCTATGATTTTATGCATCAAAATGCGCTGACACTTTCTGTTGACGATTTTAAAGACCTCAAAAATATTGCCCTCCTGTTGGATCATGGAACGGAAAAGCATATCCGAACCGCAATGGAACTGGTTAAAAAAAATGATGCTATCCGCGATGCAGCAACAATTGGATTAGACCAACGCCTTGGAATAAGTCAAAACCGTGGTCTGAAACGGTAAACCTAGCATTACCAAATCAACAAACACTTACAGCAATAATCATGAAACAGAAAGAAATTATGGGTTTAACGGTCATGGTTAGCCCGGTCCTGCAGACTTCTGACCACGCGGGTAAATTGGCACAATTGAATTTACTGACTTTACAGAGGACAAAATCTGGGTAAGATTCGAGGATGAGGAAGTGGATTATTTTAGTTCCGAGACCTTATTTGTCCTCAAAACAGCTGATGAACTTAATGAATTGGCGGAAACTAAACAGGCTTTTTTCTGGACGCACGTAATTGAAAATCTGAAATCCCTCGCTTTGCTTCAAACATCCGGGTCGGACAGCGAACTGCGGAATGCCTTTACCTCTTTGCGGGACGACTCCGGATTCCATAGCGTTGCCATAATTCGTCTGAGCGAAATCATCGAGGATGCTCCAAGGCGGAAAATAGGCAGATAAAGATCTTAAACATTAAATATTATGAAAAATGAAAACTTAATCGGGACACATGTCCTGGTATTGCCGGATTTGGAAAACGATACCGGCACAAAACGTGGACACATAGGTGTGCTGACTATGACTTTTTCAGAAAAGGAAAACTATGTGAGGTTTCCTGAAGGCGGGGAGGCTTACTTTCCCGCCGCGCAAGTAATGACCCTAAAAGACAAACAGGCGGTTGTTGACGATCTCACTAATAACGGGTCATCGATACCCTTAGATGATTTCAAGGCCATGTACAAAATCATGCTGTTACAGGACAGGGGGACTTCCCAGGCTTTGTATTCCGCACTGGCTATAGCAAACGATAATCCAGAAATTCAGGAAAGGGTATTGGAATCCATTAACCCAACGCAAAAACAGGAGCTGTCCAAAACCTACGGCCGATGAAGACTCTGATTAGCTTCTGCCTGGTCTGCCTGCCCCTCAAACATCTCCATATTAATTCAGATTTCGGTTTCCGCATCCACCCGCTTACGGGCAAATATGCCATGCATGCAGGTGTTGACCTCAAAGCCCGGCACGACACAGTGTATGCCATCCTTGATGGCTTGGTGAAATCCACCGGTTTCGATAACGGCCTGGGAATTTACATCAGGCTGGCACATGGGGAGACCGAATCGGTTTATAGTCACCTCAGTCAAATTTTTATAGCAAATGCCGACAGCGTAACCTCAGGTGAGCCGATCGGCATCACCGGGTCAACTGGCCATGTGACAGGGGAGCACCTGCATTTCAGCATTTGCTACAGGCGCAAATACATCAATCCAATTGAATTTTTATATGAACTGCTAATTAAACAAGAAAATGAACGACAAAAATTTCAAAAAACTTCCTATTCAGCTTTCGGAAAAGCTGATAACGGAAATCAAAGCAGGAAACTCCTTGTTTCAAAAATCGATTAAAGAAAACGGCTTGCCGGCTTTTGTTACACCGGTTAACCCCACAACCGGAAAAGGCTATAGTGCCATGAATGCAATTATCTTAGGCATGCAGCGTCATGACGATCCAAGGTGGATGTCAGCGGAAGCTGCGCGCTATGGAGGCAATTGGGTAAAAAAAGATGAAAAAGGTACGATAATAGAGTTTCCCAAAACCAGCGAGATTCAGGCGATCCGTACTGCCGAAGGGAAACGAATTAAAAAAGATGGAGTGACCCAAACCAAAACGGTAGAATTTGACAAACCGCAGCCCGGTAGAGCCTTTTTGTTTAATGGCAGCCAGTTGAAGGATATGGAGCCATTGGAAGAGTTTTTGGCCAAACAGCAATCAGGCCAAACACTTTCACCCCTTGAACGGGCCGCAAAATTAATTGATGACAGTAAGGCGGTGATTATTCACGGCGGCGAGGAGGCCTACTATGATCAAAAACGAGACGCTATCTTCATGCCCGAGCCGGAAAATTTTGAGAACGAAACCAAATACCTGCAAGCTGCCATCCATCAACTGACACATTGGACAGGCCATGAGGATCGCTTGAATCGTACGATGGAAGGCAAATTTGGTTCCCTTGATTACGCCCGTGAAGAATTACGTGCCGCCATTGCGGGAATATTGATCGGTGGTGAATTAAAGATCGGCCATAATTTCGGGCAGCAAGCCGCCTACATGAACAATTTTGTCAAAATCTTAAAGGACGAGCCCTTTGAAATAGCCAAAGCTTCCAGGGATGCGCAAAAAATAGCCAATCTCTTATTGGGTGTTTCACAAAAGCGTCAGCAAAAACAAGCATCGGAAACACCAGGTTTTAAACAGGGCGACGAGATCTCCTATATGGATACCACCTATAAAGTGTTGGAAACCTATAAAACCAAAAGTATCAAGGTGGAAGATTCGACAGGGAGCCGTAAGGTGTTAAAGCCGGAATACGGGCTTTATAAATCCTTATTGGAGGCCAAAACCAATCCCCTTGGACAGGAAATGGTAATGGATGAGGAGCAAGGCGAGGCAGTAGAACAGGAACAAAGCCAAAAAGTAGGACGATAAATGAACTTGGTTAGTTTTCATGGAGATGAGCTTCCGATCCAGGATCTGGAAACCATCGGGCTGGCCGCAGGCGGCCAGCTCCTCTTAAATCTCGATGATTTGAAAGCATTGCTTTCAGGCCGGCGCACGGCTTTGTTGGAACTGCATGACCTCGAATCAGATGACATTAAGATCAAATCCATCAATGCCAAGATTTCCCTAAAGCCGAATCAGGCAGGCAAACTGGACTTGTTGATTCACCCTATTTACCGCAATCCAATTATACCGGATTTCCTGAACGACACAGAAGCCCAGCAATTGCGCAAAGGTGAAGTTGCCAGTTTGCTTAAAATTACAGTCGATAATCATGGTAATAAAAAAGAAATGCTGATTGAATATGATCCGGAAACCAAAGAATATATCGTGTCGGATACGGAAAAGATTATGGCACCGGATATGGTCAATAATGAGTTTTTGACTCTGGCGCAAAAGGCCGCTTATCGGAAGGGTAAGGAGGTGCAAATCGCCGATGGCACTAAATTTAATTATTCAGGCACAGACCACCATGGTATTCGCTCCAACAAACTGGCGCTGGTAGCTTCCATCTTGATCGACGGAGGGCTTTCTTACATGGTTTATAAAGGATTAAATGCGCTGTTCAATCAGAAACGCGAACAAAAATCCGCTGAAAAATTAAGTCCGGGATATTATATGGCGCTTAAAGACATTGAGAATCAGCGCGGGTTTAAGCCTCATCAATTCGAACAATCTCTGAAACGCAAGGGGAGATCGTAACAATGAATCAGATCCTGACAAGGCTTGGCATTTCTTCGGAGATCCAGGCCTTCTTTAATGTGCCCTCCAACCTTTCCTTTTCTTACGGAGATCAGCATGAACAATTTGACGTAGATTTCCACAGAGTTCCTGCTACGCAAAATATATGGTTTGCCGGAACTCAAAATGCGACCCATTTGATCATTACTTATTCGGTAATGGAAGCTATGGCATTTATCACATTGACCAGGCCCCGTTACCCCAGGCTCGAGCAACTGGCATTTGTGGCGATCGGGAACAGATTTCATGCAGCGCAGGCTCATTGGATCAGGCAAAATTTCCCGGGCCGAAAGGTTACACTGGTATTTGGCAAAGACCTGATAGGGCGTATTACCGATATTAAATTGGCAGCAGCCATAAAAAACATCCCTATCAGAATAATTCATTCAAATACTAAAATTCTTGTATATCGTGATAATTGGGTGCAAATTTTCAGTCAGGATCTGATCTCATTGCACGCTTTTCAGGAAGCCTTCGGCATCCGCCCGCGTTTCCGAACCGGTAAGCCGCCTCAATCATTAACCTTTTTAGATCAATTAAAAAATGACGCAGACCTGAATCGGGAATTTCTCTCCTTGAAAACGTAACGGACCATTTATCCGCGAATTGAGAAACAGTATAAGATTTTAAGGAATATTACCGCATGTTTTTTACATAATTCGTAGATGCGAGCGATCCGATTTGTTTTAATTTTAGTTTCAGATCATTCGACCAGGGTAGGCCTATACATAAGCGGAGACAGTTATGAAACTGCTCCTGCAATGAAAACATCCTGCCAGGAGCAATGCTGATGCCCTGTTTGATCAAGAGATCATAAAGTTTAATGGTATCAATGTTTTCGTCCAGTTCAACCCACATGGTAAGCCCACCCTGCGGTCTACTTATTTTAGTGCCTTTCGGAAAAAACTCAGAGATCGCATCGATATAATTGGTGCAGTTACTTTCCAAAGTGCGTCGAAACTGCCGAAGATGGCTTTCGTATTTGCCTGTTTTAATAAAATTGGCGACTGCTTCCTGAACAATGGTTGTTGAGGAAATAGCGTGGACGAGCTTCATTCGCATAATTTCATCTTTATATTTTCCTGGTGCAATCCAACCAACCCTATATCCTGGAGCCAAAGTCTTGGAAACCGAACTACACCAAATTATGTTTCCCTCCGTGTCAAAGGCCTTACAACATTTTGGACGTTGGGAACCGAAATAGAGATCGCCGTAAACGTCATCTTCGATGAGAGGTATGTTGTGCCTGGACAATAAGGAAACAATTTCCTTTTTATTTTCATCAGGCATGCAACACCCTAACGGAGTGTTGAAGTTGGGAATGAGCAAACAAATATCAATATCATCTATCACCCTTTTTAATCCTTCAATCTCTACACCGGTTACAGGGTGTGTTGGCAGTTCAATCACCTTATAGTTCAGGCTCGTGACAAGCTGTAATATACCCGGATAACATGGACTTTCAATCGCGATGGTATCACCAGGTTTCCCAATTGCCATCAAACAGAAAGATAATGCCTGCATTCCTCCCCCGGTAGTGATAATATCATCCTCACTCAGGTTTCCTCCCCAGCCCAAAGAGCGGACAGCCACCATTCTTCGAAGGTTAACATTACCCTGGACCAATTCATATTCTGTACCTCCACCGATAAGCGAACTGTTCGCATTGGCAATTTCCTTTTTGAGTTTGGCTAAAGGAAGTAGGGCTCCTGAAGGTGCTGCAATGGAGAAAAGGGTAAGGTCGTTTCGTCCCATGTTCGAATACACCATACTTAGCAATTTATTCGGTTCATATTCGCGGGCAACGATCGTTGGCCGGCTTACTTCAGGAAGTGGCAATTCCCGATAGCTTCGCCTTTTGACGTAATATCCGGATTGTGGCTTTGTATCGACCAGGGACTGTGCTTCCAATTCCATAAAAACTCTTTTGGCAGTATTACTCCCTATTCCATGTTCCTGGCAAAGGTTTCTGACAGAAGGCAACCGATCACCCGGCTTGAATACTCCACTTTTGATTTGACCAGCCAAGCTGTTCGCTATCTGGTTATAAAGGAACTCTTTACTCATAGTACAAATATAACTGTGTCCATTAAAAAAAGAAAAACTGGGACTGTATTCCGCAAAAACACTGGTCTACATTTGTAATATGAAAATGAATGAAAACGGCGGCGATAGTAAATCCTATCACTTAGCCGGTTGGATTACTGGCTTTATTGCTATATAATAGTCCCTAAATTAATAATTACCATAAATTTTAAAATCCCTTAATTCAATATACGATGAGAAATGTCATTCAAACAATCGGTAATACCCCATTGGTTGAGCTAACCAGCTTTAACCTGAAACCGGGCGTAAAGATTTTTGCTAAATTGGAAGGTAATAACCCAGCTGGTTCCGTAAAAGACCGAGCTGCATTGAATATGATTCGATCGGCAATTGAAAGAGGTGAATTGAAGAAAGGCGACAAACTGATAGAAGCAACAAGCGGAAATACAGGCATTGCTTTGGCGATGATCGCGAGTACGTTCGGTTTACAAATGGAAATCGTCTTGCCTGCTAATTCTACCCGCGAGCGTACATTAGCCATAGAGGCCTTTGGAGCAACCTTTACTTTACAGGAAGATATGGAGGCATCGAGGCGCTATGCGCAAAAGAAAGCCGACGAGGAGGGTTACTTTCTGTTAAATCAATTTGACAATGACGACAACTATAAGTCGCATATTAAATCAACTGCTCCTGAAATCTGGAAAGATACAAATGGCAAAATCACCCACTTTATAAGTGCGATGGGAACTACAGGGACGATCATGGGCAATTCTATTTTCTTGAAAGAGCAGAACCCTGCTATTCAGGCTATCGGTTGCCAGCCGGGTATTGGTGAAGCCATTCCGGGCATCCCACGCTGGTCACCCGAATACATGCCCAAGTTCTTCGATCCGTCCAAAGTAGATCGCATTGTCGATATAACTGAAGTGGATTCAACAATGCGAACGAGACAGATGGCCAGGAATGAAGGCATTTTCGCCGGAATGAGTACCGGAGGTGCGCTGCACGTTGCCCTCCAGGTCGCAGATGAAATTGAAGAAGGTGTAATTGTGTTTATTGCCTGCGACCGGGGCGACCGGTATTTAAGCTCAAATTTATTTGGCGACGTTATTTAGTGATAATTACCGAAATCTGAAAACATGCAATTTTCGGATTTCTCAAGACAGTAAAACAGGTGGCATAATTTCAATTTGGACCTACAAAACTGTAAATAGAACAAATTGATTGCTATTTATAACTACATATTGTGTTACCTGAAAAAAGAAGGTTATTCTTTTCAGTCTTGCGGCTTCTGTTGCAGCCTGGTACCGGTTGTTATACATTCGTAGTTTTCAATATCTGATCACTACAGAGTATATCCGGTTAACGAGCGGTATTTTCTTTAAAATAACTGATCAGGTGGAAATGTTCAGAGTGAAGGTCTATATTATTACTCAGTCTTTTATTTTACAGTTGGCCAGACTGATGTACCTGACCCTGAAAACTACGGATCCTGAAAATGCCGTTATCCACTTCCTGGGTGTCCCAGAATCGGATATCACGGATATCATCCGCGAGAGGGTGCAGGAAGCGCGGAAAAAAAAATAAAATTTACAAACTAAATTAAAAATACTTTAATTTTACTAATTAATTTAGTATTTTTAATTAATAATCAGTGTGATGAAAGCCATTGTACGTAATATATTATTAGCCTGTTTGATTATCTCATTTGCCTTTTTCGGAGCAATAGGGAGGAAGAATACCAAGCAAAAAATGACCCAGGCTGCAAAAGCGGAAGCCCAAAAGGAAACTTTGACCTGCTTATCCGTGGCTTTTATAGCATGCGGACTATGTGCATGGAGGTGCGTTGTACTTAATCGAAGATTAAATGAAGAACGCGAATACCAGCGCAGATTTAATGAATATATGCGTAGTTCGGCTTTTAACAGGAATTATTGAACATTAATAAGATTTAATATCCGATTAAAATAATATAAATCCCTGTCGTTTCTCGGCAGGGATTTCTTTGTTATTGAAAAATAACCTTTGCGCAATGAATTAATGGTCTGCATTGCGGTTCGAACTTTAACAATTATTTATGTCCAAAAGAACACTCAAAAAGTCGACCACACAAAAAAGAGAGATAATAAAAAAGAAGACCCCAAAGTTGTCATTGGATGAACAAATAAATGAAAATACTTCTGAGAATGATAGGGAAAAAAAATTAAAATTGCTAAATTTAATAGCAGAAATAATAGTTGAAGCAACCCTAAGAGATTTGTATGAAACGAGCAATTAGATATTTGAGATTCAGTAACCTTGGACAAAGTAACGGATCCGTTGAGCGCCAGGAACTTTACACTGATCAATATATTGAATACAATAAAATTATATTAGTTGACACATTTATAGACAGGGGACATAGCGCAAAGACGTTTGATCGTCCCGATTTTATTAAATTAACGGAGTTTATTAAGAAGCATCAAAAGGATGTAGATTATTTGATTGTCGATCAATTAGATAGATTCAGCCGCGATGCAGGTGAAGCCATGACCCTTGTCAAAACACTTCAGCGTAAATACAACATTCAAATTGTCAGCGTTACGGAAGGGATTATTTTTGATTATGACACGCCAGGAAGTTACTTCCGCACAGGTCTTCAACTCTTGCTTGCCGAAGAAGATAATATTAACCGAAGCATAAAAATTCGCGGGGGTAATTATACTGCCCGTGCGAAGGAGGGACGGTTTTTAAGTAATCTTCCACCATTCGGCTACAAAAAAATTGGTGACGGAAAGGAGCGTACACTAGAAATCGTAGAGGAACAAGCTAAAATCGTGCTTTTTATTTTCCAGAATTATCTGCGGAATGTTCCGTTAAACATTATAAAGGAACAGGTATTTCAAATGGGCTTCAATCGAAAAGGCAATGTGGCAATTGAAAGAATACTTTCAAATGCTGCCTATGCTGGTTTGGTTAAAGTAAAACCCTTTAAAGAATACCCTGGCGGAATTTTTCCGGCAAGGCATGAGCCTATTATTGATAAATTGACTTGGGATACCGTTCAGAAAAAAATGCAAAAGCCTGATAGGAGTAAAAAAACTCTCGATGATGAAATTCCATTAAGGGGTATATTAAAATGCCACTGTGGTCAGCCCTTGACTGGGGCTCCTTCCAAAAACAGGAACAATAATTGGTACTATTATTATAAATGTAAGTTTTCCAAGCACCTTAATCTCAGCGCTGTGAAGGCACATGATCAGCTTCTTCAAATTTATGAGCTGATGAGTTTACCAATGAATGAAATCAAGTTTATAAAAGAAAGCGCAGAAGCTTCTTTGAACGATAAATTTAAGCAGAATCAGGAGGTGGCTAAGCAAAAAAAGGAAGATTTGGAGAAGGTGCAAGAGAAACTTTATGCAGTGGAGGAAAAGTGGATCAGTAACCAAATTGGTCGTGATACTTATGAACGTTGGTCATCTTCCTACAATGGTGAAATATTTACCCTACGAGCCATCATTGAACGATTGGGCAAAAATATGTCTGAAGGATTGAAATTGTTTCAGGATCATATTCACAAGCTTAATGACATGAGGGGTATTTATGAATTATCAGATACGATTAGAAAACGAGCACTCGTTTCTGCCGTGTTCGACAGCAACTTATACTACCAAAATGGCATCTATCGAACACAGTCTATGTTACAAGGATTAGATCGTAACTATCTGATAATGAAAGAAAAGGGATTGCTTGAAATCGATAAAAAAAGGGATAATCTAACGATTATCCCTTCGGGTGGAGCCGGAGGGATTCGAACCCTCGTCCAAACATGGTATAAGGTAAGCTTTCTACATGCTTAGCTTCTGTTTAATTGTAGGGAAGGGGAAGGTCAGTCGCTTACCTGTACCGTCTTCCTTAGGTGCTTTATCTCGCCTGCTATGCACACCATTAAGCTGGCCAGTTCCGTTTTTCGATGCCCCGATTGCCGATTCAACAGAACGGAAAACCGGCGGGACAAAAGCTAGTTAATTCTAAATTAAGCAGCTAAGGCGTAGTTATTTTCGCCATTTGTAAGTTTGAGCGTTCAGATTTAAGCGCTAATTCACCCAACGCGCTGCATGCTTACTTACTTATCTCCATCCTGTCAATTCCGGTCGACCCCATTTTTATTAGAGTTTGCATTAGCCAGTGGGCAGTTTGCAGTTAAGGGTACAAATATACAGAAAATAGTTTGCAGTTAACGAATCTCTTCTATCCAACAAGACGTTTTATAAAGGGTATTTTACTCATTACATAAACTAAAAGCCACGATAGTAAAAAGCATGACACGGCTATAGCGGGAATGCTTAATACTGGAGTGAAAATAGCGTAATTAATTTCGGTCAGGTCAAAAAGGGTTAATATCAACGCATGACTGAAATAGATCCCCAGCGTAAATTGTCCGGCATTTTGGGCTATTTTATTCAAAGCAGGATTTAACTTCACCACAGTATGTTTAGCGGTCAAAAATGCGCTTGCCGAAAGCAGGATGATGAATGGGCTTATCGGTTCATAAAAGAATGTGCTTAGGTCATGATTTTTTAACAGCAGATGGTGGGTGCCCGCAATAATGATTAATGCGATCACAATGAAAGATGCTGCCGCGATATATACTAAGCCACGAATATGGAATTTTTTATAAGTAAGATAATAACCCAGTATCAGGTACCCTATATACCCCGTAAAATTGTGAAGGTCGATAGCAGTATCAAAGCTACTTAAATAGGGCTTGCTGACTATTACTGTTATAAACCAGATGCCGAGAAAATATAGTAGCTCTTTTTCCGACGCCTGCTTTACAAATTTGCCGATAATAGGTATAAACAAGTACAGGCCTATCAATAAATATACATACCAGAGGTGATAATAGGCTCCTGTTTGAAACTGAAGCAAGATCAGTCGGGTGTTTGCCCAAACGCTGTCCGTAAAAGCAAACTCTTCGTTATAGCATCTGTAAAGCACATACACCGTGCTCCAGAAAAGGAATGGTAGTATAAGTCTGCCAAGTCGTTTCTTCAAAAAATCACCCAATTCATAATCCCGGTGAAGCAATAAAGCACCGGTTATCATTACAAAAACCGGTACGGCAAAACGTACCAATGCATTGTATATATCAGCAACCAGCCAATCCTGCATGGAGTTTCCTTCGTGATAAAAAAGTAGGGGCGAGGCAGTGTGTAACACCACCACCGCAAACATGGCTATCAATCGTAAATTATTTATCCAGGTTATGTTTTGCGGCGCATCCTGAGCACTCTCCTGATTAAATTTCATCTGTCAGAACGGTAATATCTAGTTTAGGTGCTGGGTACATTATTTTTTACTAATTCAGGTAAATATAAAAACAGCAATTATAAAATGGAGATGATCTGAACGAATTTAGTCTTTCTTTACCGAACTCCTTTGTTTGCCACCCCAGTCACTTAGTTGTTTCAGGATGGGGCCCAGTTCAAAGGCCATTTCTGTAAGTTCATATTCAACCCTTGGCGGAACTTCGGCAAAAACGGTTCTTATAATCAGACCGTCCTCTTCCAGCGCCCGCAATTGTAAGGTTAGCATGCGTTCAGATATATAGGAAAACTCTTTTTTGATCTCATTGAATCTCATTTTCTTTTTGCATAGCTTATCCAGTATCAATAATTTCCAGCGGCCTCCCAGCTTATGCACAGCATAGGTAAGGTCACAATCGATAATGCATACTTCATTACGGGTATAGGTTGAATTTTGCTTTCTGCCTGCCATTAGTTACTTTTTTGTTAGTACCATACAATTAATCGTATACCCTGTAAATTTAATGCCGCCCGTTAATTTTGCCAAAGAAATTTTTAACAAAAGATAATAGTATAAAATTATGGATCTGTATTTAAAAGGAAAAACCGCGGTAGTTACTGGCGCTAGCCAGGGACTAGGTCGGGCAATTGCAAAAGAATTAGCTATAGAAGGTGTAAAAGTACTGGCTGCCGCCCGAAATGAGGAATTACTAAAAAGCCTTCAGAAAGAAGTAGTAGCTGCAGGAGGCGTGGAGCCGATGATATTGATACAGGACTTTGTTGCACCTGATGCCCCGCAGAAAATTGCTGAAGTAGCATTATCAAGTCTGGGACAGGTTGATATTCTGATCAATAATACTGGGCGCAGCCAGCCCTTGGAGGTTATCGGGGCGGAGGAGGCCTGGAACGAGTCGATGACGATGGATTTTGACTGTCACCGGCAATTGACCCAGCAATTATTACCTCATTTTATGGAGCGCAAGCAGGGTTGCATCCTAAATATCACCAGTACTTATGAGCTGCGTAGTGTTAATGTTTCGGCGGTTGCTAAGGCGAGTATAGTAATGTGGTCAAAGCAGCTGTCGGGACAATTGGGTAAGTATGGCATCCGGATCAACTGTCTTCAGCCTGGCCTTTTGGATACGGCTAATGTGCGCCGCAATTTTACCGCAGAAGCACGCAAGGAATTTGCCGCCCGTGAAATACCCCTGGGCGATTTTGGTGAACCACAGGACATAGCCAATATGGCTACCTTCCTGGTATCGCCCCGGGCAAAATATATCACCGGTACTGTTGGTGTTGTGGACGGGGGGATGCGTCATTATGCTTTCTGATTTTTGTGGAAGGTTGAAAATAAAAAAGTCACTATCCATTTGTTAGTGACTTTTTTATTTTTTAATCTAAATAATCCGGAGGATATAGCTTTTGACCATATTTTTCTGCCAGTTGTTTTAGCCGGTGCAGATCCTCATCAGTCAGAACAGGTGGCGGTAAAAATGTGCCTGCCGCAACCGGGGTCCCTATTTCTTCAAAAAAGGCATCCAGACCGGCGGGGATAACGGTACACAGCATATGGGCCACTTCACCGCTCGTATTTTTAAAACAATGTACGTCTCCACCTTTGGGGACATTTACAAAGGCACCTTTTTTCGCAGTGTATTTTCCTTTTTCGGTCTTAAATTCTATTTCACCGTCTACTACATAAAATAATTCCTGCATATCCGCGTGGGCATGCGGACCCGGACCACCTCCTGGTGGCACAAGCATATCAATAACAGCATAAGCCCCTCCGGTTTGTTTGCCAGAAATTAGGATGCGATAGGCATCACCCACTACAGAAAGGCTTTCTCCCTGATCTTCGTTTACGATTGTTATATGGTTTGTCATTACGAAATGGTTTTAGTGTTAATTATTACCTTAAATATATCTTACTTATTTTTAAAGTGTTGGATAATCTATATACCCTTTTTCCCCAGGTGTGTAAAGCGTAGCAAAATCAACCTGGTTCAATAAATGGCCTTTTTCAATACGGGTTACAAAATCGGGGGTGGCTAAAAAACTTCTGCCAAAAGCCACCAGGTCGGCAAATCCTTTGTGAAGCTGATCTTCAGCTGTTTCTGCAGTGAAGCCGTTACATAAAATAATGGTGTTCGAAAAATTAGAACGGATGATATCAAAGGTTTTTTGCGGTATGCCAGGGTTTGAAGAAATATGAATATACTGTATATCAAATTGATCCATAGCTTTTGTTAGATGAGTATAGGTTTCATGAACCTCGGCTTCATCGTAAGCTTGAAGATCGCCCAGGGTGGAGAATGGTGAAAAACGGATACCCACTTTTTCTTTACCAATAGCTGCTGCAACTTGTTCTGCAACTTCAACAGTGAGCCTGGCACGGTTAATTATACTGCCGCCATATCCATCGGTACGATTGTTTACGTTGGGGTTTAAAAACTGCTCCAATAAATACCCGTTGGCAGCATGTAGTTCCACGCCATCAAAACCGGCTCCTATGGCATTTTTTGCCGCTTTAACATAACCTTCTATAATAGTTTTTATACCATCGGTTGTTAATGCAGTGGGTTCCGAATGATCCTGCATCCCTGCTGTATCGGTATAAATTTGCCCAGCGGCTCTTATAGCCGAAGCGCCTGACAGAACGGATCCTTCGGGTAAATTATCAATATGTCCGATACGACCGGTATGCATCAGCTGAAGGAAAATTTTGCTGCCGGCCTCGTGCACCCTCTTGGTTATTTTCTTCCAGCCATCAATCTGCTCATCTGCGTAAACACCCGGAATACGGGGATATCCTAAACCTTCGGGTGTAGGGGAGGTTCCTTCGGTGATGATCAAACCAGCACCTGCACGTTGGCTGTAATAGGTAGCCATTAAATCATTGGGAATGTTATTAATAGCACGACTTCTGGTCATCGGTGCCATGACAATATGGTTTTTTAAAGCAAAACCATTCTTTTTGTATGCTGTTAAAATCGTTTTCATTTTTAAATCTGTCAATTTGTTTTGTTTTGACAGATCAAATTTAGGTTGGCCCACGCGGTTAAAATATCGCTTAACGACTATAAAATAGTCCTATCCGACGGCAGTGTATTTTTTTGGGGTGATGCCATAATGTTTCTCAAAAAGCCGGGCAAAATGACTGAGGTTTGAAAAGCCAAGACGATAGCCCGTTTCAGAAACCGAATAGCCCGCATGCTTTAATAAAAAGCCGGCTTCCTGCATCCTTTCATTCTGATAGTAGTTGTAAATTGTATCGCCAAAGGTTTGCTTAAACAATTGCTTCATTTTTGTTTCGCTCATCCCGGCAAATTTGGCTAAAGCGTTCAGTTGTGGAGGCTGGCTCAGGTCAGCAAGTACCGCGGTTCTGATCACATATAATTTATCAATATCCGCTTTATTAACGGGGCTTTGCTTTTCAATTCCCCTGTCAAGTAATTTATCAAATAGCAGGTAGATCAGTTCATGTGCCTTTATGCCATAATACAGATCGCTCAGTTTATTCTGGTCATTGATTTCGGAGATCTGTTTTAGAATCCGTTGTACCTCGGGGTTCATCTTTTCGTGATAAAAGAACATGGTATTCCCGAAAAGGATCGTTTCCAGGGGGCCACTTACCTGGTCGATACGGAGTAGAGATAAAAGCACCTGGCGCCTGATACCGATCACCCCAAAATATACTTCGCTATATGCAGGAAAAAAAGTTTCTGTACCTAATGCTGTAGATGCTATTTGAATTGATGAGCCATTGTTTTTTAGAAATTGAATAGCATTTTCCCTATCGGCGGCAAGACCGGTAGGGGTTTCATTACTATTAAATACGATAGAAATAACTTCCGTACTTTCTTCGGGAGAATGGCGTTTTAAATGAAAATCCTGTTTCAGGGTATAATGATGCAGCACCAATTTAAAACCGGGCTCTATATCGATCATTTTGATGTAACCTTCGCCAAGATCATCCGGTATTTTTAAACTATTTTTAAAAACAGGAATATTAAACTTTTCGCCAAAGCTTTTTACAAAATTAAAACCGGGCTGAACCGTAAATTCAAAAAACATTCTTTGAATATATTATATTTTAGGGCTACTATTATACATAGTCCAATATAACGAATATTCCCTTATTCCGTAATCAAGTATAACAGTGCTGATAGTTTATTCGCTTCTTAAGCTTTTTACCGGACTGGCAATTGCTGCTTTGATAGATTGAAAACTTATGGTGACCAGTGCTATCAATACCGATATAAATGCTACAGTGGCAAAAGTTATCCAGGTAACATTGATGCGATAAGCAAAGCCCGTTAACCATTTATCCATGGCATACCAGGCTAATGGCCAGGCGATGATATTGGCTATCAACACCAGTTTTAAGAAATTACCTGAAAGTAATAGCACAATACGTTGTACAGATGCACCCAGTACTTTCCGTACCCCAATCTCCTTTACTCTTTTTTCGGCAGAATGGGATGCCAGGCCAAACAGGCCCAGGCAGGAAATGAAAATAGCCAGGCCCGCAAGGATGCCTACAATCTGGCTCACCTGGTTATCGGCTTTGTAAACCTCGTTAAAATGATCATCCAGAAACTGATATTCAAATGGATAATCAGGGTAAAGGTTATCCCATTTTGATTTGATAAATGCTATAGCCGCGGCGGTATTACTGCCGTTGATCTTAACAGATATATTTCTGAAATCCCAGGCATGCGCGCAAACCATAAACATCGGTTCAATTTTATATTGCAGGGAGTTAAAATTGAAGTTTTTGGCAACACCTTTAATGGTGCCTAAGGAGTCAAAGCCAAACTGTAGGCCTATCAGTGAAGATAATGGAGCTTTGGGATGATCTTTTAACAGTGATTTTGCCAGGGCCTCATTCACAATATATTCCCTGCCGTTGAGCTTTTTATCAGTAGAGAAATTTTGACCGGCAGCCAGTTTTATTTTGTACAAATCAAGATAATTATCATCCACTACCAACAGGGTTGTACCAAACTCTTGCTTCGGTCCGTTGGCTGGTTTAAATGATACGCCTGTTTGATCTAAATGGCTTCCTAAAATATCTTGCGAGGCAGTTACGCCCGATACTAAAGTGCTGTTTAATAATTCATTTTTAAAAAGCTCGTATTTTTTGGTGGTGATCCTATCCAGCGGTATATTGACTATTTGCTCACGATTGTACCCGGGATCCTGTTTTTGCATGAATTTTAATTGCCTTAATACAAATACAGTGGCTATCATCAGGAAAATAGCGCTGCTAAATTGGGTAATAACTAAGATATTCCTGAGCAATCCTTTATCTTTTCCAACCTGTATAGAACCCTTCAAAACCTTGGCTGCCTGAAACGAAGATAAATAAATGGCGGGGTAAATGCCAGATATGAGGCCGATAAGTACCGTGCCTCCAAATACAAAAGATATGGCACCAAGACTGCCAAATACATTGAAGTTTATTTTTCTATCGCTCAGGTTATTAATATAGGGCAACGCCAGCTCAACCAGGCCAATAGCAAGAACCAGCGCGATAAACGAAATCAGTACCGTTTCTCCCAAAAACTGAATAGCCAATTGAAAACGATAGGCCCCAATGGATTTGCGGATACCTACTTCCTTAGCCCTTTCGGCCGAACGGGCTGTTGAAAGATTAATGAAGTTAACACAAGCTATAATCAGCACAATCAGAGCGATAATGGCAAACAGGTTGGTCGACTTTTTATCAAATTTCTGATAATTGATATAATCTAAACCAATGTCGGCCGAGTGGGCATGTACATCTTTTAATGGTAGAACAAACAACTTCATGTATTTGGTGCCGTCTTTGCCCAGGTGCTCTGTAATAAAGGATGGGAATTTCTTTTCCAGTAATGCCGGGTTAGTTCCTGGTGCAAGTTCAAGGTAAGTATTTAACCAGTTGCCGCCCCAATTCTTAAACATCCAGGGTTTATAAATACTGCTGAATGAGAATAGGGCATCAAATTGTAATTGTGAATTTTGAGGTACATTAGCAAGCACTCCAGTAACGGCAAAAGAAACGGTGTCATCGCCATAATGGGTTACGGTTTTGCCAATAGGGTTGGCATCGCCAAATAGTTTTTTGGCTGTTTTTTCGGTAAGTAAAATGCTATTGGGTTTACTAAGCGCAGTTTTTTGATCGCCACTGATGAGTTTAAAATCAAAGATCTGGAAAAAGGTAGAGTCGACTGCAAACGCCTCTGGCAAAAACATCCGCTCATTATTATAAGTCATCTGGTATTTTTCGTGCCAGTTTATTCTTGTGAAATTTTTTATTTCCGGAAACTTCATTTTTAAGGCCGGCCCCATAGGGAACATGGATAAGGCAACTTTTTGTGTAGTACCTTCCTGACCCACCGTTTGTACCTCATTTAAACGGTAAATATTTTTTGTATGAAAATTATCGAAGCTCTTTTCGTAAGCAACAAACATCATAATGACCATAAATGCGGCCATACCCACAGCCAGACCTATAATGTTAATTGCTGAGAAAACGCTGTTTTTCCAGATATTGCGCCAGGCTATTTTAAAATAGTTCTTGATCATCGGTTTAACGTTCTATTAGGGTTAGGAAAACTAAACTACTGTCTTAAAATGTATGCCAATATTTTAATTTGTTGATTATTAATTAGTTATGTATATTATAGAGCGTTGTACTGTATCAGAAACGAACGGGGTATTGTTTGTTGTGTATCAAAAACGGATAAAAACTATTGTATTATTAAAAAAACGTTGATTGACTTTTATTTACCTGCAAGAGATATGGCATGAATGTTAATCGGTTACATTTGTGTATAACTATAAAAAACATGAAAGCAATTCAAATGACAGGGTACGGAGATTCATCCGTTTTGAAAATAGAAGACATAGCTAAGCCTGTACCGGCAGCCGGCCAGGTTCTCATCAAAATAGCGGCTACAACCATTAATCCGTTTGATATGAAAATTCGCTCGGGTGCCATGCAGCAATTTATACCAATTCCAATTCCATTCGTTCCCGGCACTGATTTGTCCGGAACAGTAGAAGAGACCGGAGAAAATGTAAGCCGCTTAAAAAAAGGAGACCAGGTATTCGCGACCACATTTGGCGGTACCTATGCTGAATATATTGTGATAGATGAAAAAAATGTCTCCTTGATCCCGGATAATGTAAGCCTGAATGAAGCTGCAGCCTTGGCTGTTCCGTTAAATACCGCCTACAGCGTACTGATAGAGGCGGCGGATCTGCAAGCGGGTCAAAAGGT
This sequence comes from Mucilaginibacter lappiensis, assembly GCF_900155965.1. Classification (GTDB taxonomy): domain Bacteria; phylum Bacteroidota; class Bacteroidia; order Sphingobacteriales; family Sphingobacteriaceae; genus Mucilaginibacter; species Mucilaginibacter lappiensis. Next base: position 287,519 of record NZ_FTMG01000001.1, on the reverse strand, counting down.
GTTGGTTCATGGAGCATCAGGTGCGGTTGGTATCGCGGTGGTTCAAATGGCCAAAGCATTGGGTGCGCATGTGATTGGCACAGCTTCGGAGAAGGGTAAAGATATCATTAAATCATTGGGCGCCGACGAAGCAATCGACTATAAATCACAAGACTTTAGCAAATTAGTACATGATGTTGACCTGGTTATAGATGGAGTAGGAGGCGAAACGCTTCAAAAATCGTATGCGCTGATAAAAAAAGGAGGCAGGTTAATTAGCATTGTTATGCCTACTTCAAATGAAGAAGCGGAAAAATATGGTATCACTGCCGAGTTTATCAATTCTGTACCAAAACTTGAAAAATTAGCATTTGGTAAAAAATTAGTTGAGGAAAATAAAATTACTCCGCAGATAGCCAAAGTATTGAGCCTGGAAGCCGCTGCTGAGGCACAGGACTTGGTTACGGCTGGTGGTCTTAATGGCAAAATAGTATTACAGGTGAGTTAATAATTCTTGTCTCCGTTTTGAGATTTAGCTTACTCGATAATATGTGATTTAGGCGAGGGTTCGAATCTCTTGTTTATTTATAAAACAACAAAACCCGGCTTTTAAGCCGGGTTTTGTTGTTAGTGTTATAGTGTATTTTAATTACCTGCTTTCAGCAAGTTGTTCATTGTTTACTACGCGTCCCGGGTAAACTTTTAGGGCTTCTTCCAGGCAGATCATGGCGTTTTGTAGATCTTCATTTTTTAATACGTAGGCCATACGTACCTCGTTAAGCCCGGCTCCGGGGCTGCTGTAAAAGCCGGTGGCCGGTGCCATCATCACGGTTTGGTTATTATAGCTGAAGGTTTCCAGCATCCACTGGCAGAATTTATCGGCATTATCAATGGGCAATTTGGCTACTACATAAAAAGCGCCACCAGGATTAGGGCAGTAAACGCCATCTATTTTGTTCAGTTTACTTACCAGGGTATCACGGCGACTGGTATATTCTTTATTTACGGCTTCAAAATAGCTGTCAGGAGTATCAACGGCTGCGGTACCGGCAATTTGTTCAACCATACCGGCGCTCAGACGGGCCTGGGCAAATTTTAAACCAGCAGTTAAAACCGCTTTGTTTTTAGTGATCAAACAACCCAAACGGGCGCCACAAGCACTGTAACGTTTGCTTACGGTATCCATCACAATCACATTCTCTTCCAGCCCATCCAGGTGCATAGGCGAAATGAATGTTCTGTCGTCATAGCAAAATTCACGATACGCCTCGTCCGAAAATAGGTACAGATCATATTTCAGGGCTAGTTCTTTCAGTGCTTCCAGCTCCTCTTTCGAGTATAAATAACCTGTAGGGTTGTTAGGATTACAGATAATGATAGCCTTGGTTTTATCCGTTATCAGTTTTTCAAATTCGCTGATAGGGGGCAGGGCAAAACCATTATCAATAAAAGAAAGTATCGGTTTTACCACAATATCGCTCTGGTTGGCAAAGCCGTTGTAATTGGCATAAAAAGGCTCGGGGATAATCACCTCATCGCCCGGATCAAGACAGGCCATCATGGATATGGTAATAGCTTCAGAACCACCGGTAGTTACAATAATATTGTCGGGGGTAATGTTGTAACCCAGTTTGTTATAGTATTCTGTAAGTTTTTTGCGATAAACCAGTGTGCCTTCAGACGGAGTATAGGCCCAAACCTTAAAATCAATATTTTTAATGGCATTCAGCATGCCTTCGGGAGTTTCAATATCGGGCTGGCCAATGTTCAGATGATAAACTTTTTTACCATCTAGCTTAGCTTTATCAGCATAAGGTGTTAACTTACGTATAGGCGATGCGGGCATTCGCTGCCCTTTTTGAGATATTTTTGGCATGTGCAAAATTAATAAAAAAGAAAGTATTGTTATTGCATACTTCCTTAAACAAAAAAAGACCCTCAAAAAGGGTCTTTTTTTAATATTTTTTATCCCTTGTTCAGCAAGGGGTATCATCGGCAACTTGCTGTGCTTTATTTGCTCGATGCTGGCTTGGCCACAACCTCACCAATAATGTTCAGATACTTCTCTGGCGTAACCGCGTTTGATTTTACAACAATAGTTTTGTTGAAAGGCGCAGCGGCAGCAGCATTATAAGTGATCTTGATAGTGCCTTTTTCACCACCTTTTACCGGAGTTTTGGTGTAATCGGCAATAGTGCAACCGCAAGTTGGTCTTACTTCTGTCAAAATAAGAGGTTCTTTACCAACGTTGGTAAATTCAAAAACGGTGGTTACAGGAGTACCCTGAGGTATCTTGCCAAAGTCGTGTTTTTCTTCATTGAATTTAAACTCAGCTTTTTGGCTGTCCTGTGCCGATGCAGTAAAGGCAAAACCTAAAACTACTGCGCAAATCATTAGTATCTGTTTCATATGTTGTTTGATTAATACAAATATATAAGGTTTAACGTAAAACAAATATATAAGGTTTAACCCAAATTAAAAACTATTAGTTAAACTCCATGTTTTATTGTTAGTTTGCAAAATACAGAATAGAATTTTATAATTTTACCGTCTAAACGAAATTATATATGCCCGAATCTACCTTACGTGCAACCAGTAAATTTAATACTGCAGAACTGAGTTTTGATGATTTCAAGAAAATTGTGATTGACGATTATCGTATTGGTTACGAAAGCCGTCAGGCAAGTTTAATAGGCAGGAGAGAGGTTTTAACGGGTAAAGCCAAGTTTGGCATTTTTGGCGATGGCAAGGAAGTTGCCCAGTTAGCCATGGCCAAAGCCTTCCGCGCGGGCGACTGGCGTGCAGGATACTATCGCGATCAAACTTTTATGTTTGCCACCGGTATGAGTAACCTGAAAGAGTTTTTCGCCCAGCTTTATGCCAACCCCGATATTGAAAAAGATCCCGCCTCTGGCGGCAGGCAAATGAATTGCCATTATGCTACCCGTTTTGTGAATCCTGATGGTAGTTGGGTTAATCAGGCCGAAACGATGAATTGCTCGTCAGATATTTCAACTACCGGTGGTCATATGCCCCGTTTGCTGGGTTTGGCTTATGCGTCAAAGTTATACCGTCAGAATAAAGAGCTGGAATATCTGAAACAGTTTTCTGTTGGTGGTAATGAGGTTGCCTTTGGAACTATAGGCAATGGCTCCACATCCGAAGGCTTATTTTTTGAAACTTTTAATGCGGCGGGTGTGCTGCAGGTGCCTATGGCCATTTCGGTTTGGGATGATGCCTACGCCATCTCTGTTCCCGCGAAACTGCAAACCACCAAAGAAGATATTTCTGAGATACTGAAAGGTTTTCAGCGCGAAAATGGCTCCAACGGTTATGAGATATTTAAAGTAAGGGGGTGGGATTATATCGCCCTTTGCGAAACTTATGAACGTGCTATTACCTTATGCCGCGAACAGCATGTACCTGTATTGATACACGTAGTAGAAATGACACAGCCACAAGGACACTCTACCTCGGGCTCACATGAGCGGTATAAATCAAAAGATCGCCTCACTTGGGAAGAGGAACACGATTGCCTGCTTAAAATGCGCGAATGGATGATCTCTTCGGCAATTACTACTGAAGCTGAATTGGAAATCCTGGAAACCGAAGCTAAAAAATATGTGCGGGAATGCCAGCGCGAAGCCGCCGCCGAACTGAGTGATATCATTAAGGTTGAAGTTGAGGAAACCGCCCGCTTAATTGATAATTTGGCCTACACTGTAGCTGTTAAAGAGGAACTGACTAATATTGCTGCCGAACTACGGTCAAGCTATGATGCCGGCCGGAAAGATACCGTAGGCTCCGTGCGTAAGGCCCTCCGCCTAACCGTACATGAAACGGTAACGGAAAGACAAGTATTGATAGATTGGCTTAAAGCAGAGACCATCAAAAATAAGGAGCGTTATGATTCCAAACTATTTTCAGAAACACCACAATCTCCTTTAAATGTGCCTGTTGTGCCGGCTATTTATAGTGAAGATGCGCGTGTGCTGGATGGCCGTGAAATATTAAATGCCTGTTTTGATTCCCACTTTGAACGTGATAAAACTATTGTGGCTTTTGGCGAGGATGTAGGCGCTATTGGCGATGTTAACCAGGGATTTGCCGGTTTACAAAGCAAATATGGCGATTTGCGTATTACTGATACCGGCATCCGTGAAACTACCATTATAGGGCAGGGTATGGGCTTGGCCATGCGCGGTTTACGCCCCATTGCCGAGATCCAATATCTCGATTACTTGATATACGCCATGACCGTTTTGTGCGATGATATAGCCAGTTTGAGCTACCGTACCAAAGGCGGACAAAAAGCGCCGCTGATTATCCGTACACGCGGCCACAGGCTCGAAGGGATATGGCATTCCGGTTCGCCAATGGGTTTGATCGTGAATTCGATGCGCGGTTTTCATATCTGTGTACCACGCAATATGACTCAGGCCGCAGGTTTATATAATACGCTGTTAAGAGGTGATGAGCCTGCTATTGTGATCGAAAGCCTTAACGGTTACCGCTTAAAAGAAAAGCTTCCTGAAAACGTAGGCGAATTTACCGTTCCCCTGGGTAAGGCCGAAGTATTGAAAGAAGGTGCTGATATCACTGTGGTTTCTTACGGATCAACTCTGCGTATTGTAATGGAAGCTGCTGCCGAGCTCGAAAAAATGGGTATACACATCGAGGTTATCGATCCGCAAACGCTGTATCCTTTTGATATTGATAATGTTTGCGGTACTTCGTTAAAAAAGACCAGCAAATTATTGGTGATCGATGAAGACGTACCGGGAGCGGCATCAGCTTATATTGTTCAAAAGATAGTAGAAACCGAAAATGGTTACTATTCCCTTGATGCACAACCCAGAACGCTAACGGCTAAAGAACACCGTCCGCCTTATGGTTCCGATGGCGATTATTTTAGCAAACCATCTGTAGATGATGTGATTGAAGCGGTTTACGCTATGATGAACGAAGCTAACCCGGCTAAATATCCAGCGATATTTTAATTGGTGAATTAGTGATTAATTAGTGAATTACTCTCAACGCGTCATTGCGAGGTACGAAGCAATCTCTATGCTATACAGATCTGTTCTGCTAATCGGGGATTGCTTCGTACAGCAATGACGCGATTTTATATTCAAGCTCTCGGGGGCTTTCAGCCCCTGAGTAGCATGGCTTCAGCCTTCAGCTGAAAAACATAATTGCCTTTTCTTTAGCGAAACAAATCTCTTTCGCTCAGTTTTTGCGCTTAAATATTTAAGTTTGCAACCGTTCTTTACTATACACATACATCATGAATTCAACAACATTCACCACCATATCAAACATTATTAAAACACGCCGCTCGGTTAAACCGGCTGCTATGAACGGGCAAAAAATACCCAATGAACAGGTTGCTGCTTTATTGGAGCTTGCCGATTGGGCGCCGACACACGGTTATACCGAACCATGGCGTTTTATTGTGTACGAAAATCCTGCCGATTTTTGTAGCGAACATGCCGAGATATATAAACAAGGCGTTGAGGCCGAAAACTTTAACGAGCTTACTTATAACAACCTGCAACATCAGGGTGATAAGGTATCGCATGTAATTATCGTAACCATGAAGCGCGGCGACCTGCCTAAAATACCTCCGTTTGAAGAAGTTGCCGCAGTATCAAGCGCTATTCAAAACATACTGCTTGGCGCTACGGCCCTTAATGCGGCCTCTTTCTGGAGCACAGGCGGCGCTATTTTAAAACCTGGCATGAAAGAGTTTCTACAACTACGCGAAGAGGATAATGTGCTTGGCGTACTTTACCTGGGCTATGCCGATCAATACCCCGAAGGCAAAAGAAATACTCCGCTTGAAGAAAAGATCAACTGGGTTAAATAAAATATAAGGTAATAATCACCATGTCATTTACACATTGGTGAATATAAAACACAAGCCTTTATGTCATTGCGGGCGCAACGTGGCAATCTCCTCGCGTTCTGGCCAATCTCAGAACAGCTATGGGATTGCTTCGTCGTTCCTCCTCGCAATGACATGTTTTTTTCTCCGATTTTTCCTCTCGTAACAATATTTGCTAACCTTCAACCGTTTTTGTCCGTATAAATCGGAGCTTAATTGCTTTATCTTAAACTTATTTTCATTTAAGTAAAAAAATATCTTAAAATGATTTTGAGTTAAGTAAAAAATTATACATTTGTAATTGGCCGGTTCCTAATTCTGGTCAGTTACCGACTTAACCTGTTGCTAATTTAAATTATTGTTTAAAATTAAACTCAACACAAGTATGAGGAAACACTTATGGTGTGTCACATTCTCGGTTCTATTTTTAGCTACAACCATTGTTAGTTGGAGATCCGCAGGTGCGAACAAATCAGATGGAAAAGTAAATTCAACTCTAAATGCAAAAGAATTATTTAATCAGTACGTGAATAATTTATACCAGGCGGCCAGCTTACAGCAAACCGGTTTGGCATTTGATGTATTTGAAAAAGCGGTTACAGGTTATACCAATTTAAAGCTCAGCCACCAATTACCACAAAGCAGTTCTGTATTAACAGTGGTCGATTTTACCAAGTCGAGCCGTGAAAAACGTATGTGGATCATTGACCTCTTCAGCAAGCAATTGTTGCTCAATACATGGGTAGCCCACGGACAGGGAAGTGGTGATGAAATGGCTACCAGTTTTTCTGACAGGAACGATTCTCATCAAAGCAGTTTGGGCTTTTACCTTACCGACAATGTTTACATGGGCAAACATGGCCGCTCTTTGCATTTAGATGGCCTTGATGAAGGATTTAACAGTAACGCCCGCATGCGCGATATCGTTGTTCATGGGGCAAGTTACGTTGGGCAGTCTGCTATAAACCGTAAAGGGTACGTGGGCCGTAGTTTTGGTTGCCCGGCGGTATCACCCAAGGTTATAGACCAGGTGATCAATACCATCAAAGACAAAACAGTATTGTTTATTAATGGTAATGATGATACTTACAATTCCAAATATCTAGACGAAACCGGCCCGCTGAATTTTATAGCGGCAGATTCAACTTCTTTTGATCTGGCCAGACTGTAGGTGAAAAGAATCAAGAGATTAGAGTCAAGGATCAAGACAAAAATATTTTGCTCCCCGCGAGATTAGTGTAACGTATCTCGTGGGACGCATGCCTGAAGCTTTCAGCTTCTGTTGTTAAGCTAACTTAACGTTTAGCGTTTAACATCTCAGATTTTGGATTCAAATTTTCCCCCATTAAAGGTTTTAAATGATCGTACAGAACAATGTCCAGTCCGTAAACATCCTGGCGGGATTGTAATACCCCGGTGTCATCTACCCAGCAGGTAACATAGGTAATATATATCGGTGTTTTTTTAGGCAGACCAATATTGGTAGGTTCGGGGTTATCCTCGCTCATATCTTTGGCAATGGTATCGTAATCTTCTCCCTCTCCAAAAAGGTTCTTGGCAAGGCCCTGGGGGTCACCCAGGCGCACACAGCCATGGCTTACCGCACGCATAGATTTTCTGAAGGCCGATTTCGCGGGAGTATCATGCAGGTAAACGCTGCTTTTATTTTTGAACAGAAATTTTATCTTCCCTAATGAATTATCCTCACCCGGACGCTGTTTAAAATCATATTGCAGGTTATCCGCGGTAACGGTCGACCAGTCTATCGTTTCCGGGTCTTCAATTTTTTTGCCGTCTTTGTAAACGTCTATATTCTTGTTTGATAAATAGTAAGGGTCTTCGGCAGCTTCAATAATGATCTCTTTGGTGGCTATGCTCCGCGGGATGTTCCAGGTTGGATTTACCTCAACGCTATGGATCACACTGCTTAGCTGTGGTGTTTCCCGCGGGAAAGGTTTATCATAGCGGTCGCTGTCGGCATAGGATATCAGGCTGGCCCTGCCATCCATGTTACGTCCCTGGCCCACACAAACTTTCATATTTAAAACAGATTTACCACCCTCCATCACATCCAGTTTAAAATCTGGGATATTTACTATGACATATTTTTGTTCTGTTGGCTTATTTTTCCAGCGAAGGCGTTCCATGTTTACCAAAAAATACCGTTTAGATTCTTCGGCGGATAAACCATCTATTACAGTATTATTCAGAAACGCCTTTTGCAGGGCTTTGTACTGTGGGTCGGCCGGTTGTATGCTATCCAGATAAGTTTTTAGGTCTTTTACCAGTAACACATTTTTCATACTGGTGCTATCAGGGCGTTTTGTAGCGGTAAAGTACCGGGAAAATATTTTTCGGGGATTCACCACCCCGTATTGCAGGGCGTTGGAATATTTGATCAGCGAACTTGCGGTAAGCAACTCCAGCCGGGCAAGTTCATGATAGGCTTCATCGGTTGACATAATGCCATTTTTGTCATGAAACTTGGCAACCAGGGTTCTGATAGCTGCAATATGATATGGTTTTTTGCTCAATCCGTGCTCGGTGATCTTGTCAAAATAGTCGGGCAATATATCCAGATCACCGTTAAAAAAATGATCCATCACTAAAACGGGTTGGTAACCGTTCCCCTTTACAAAAGCCTCAATCACTTCTTCATTCGCGATCTGTGATTTTTGACTTTCAATCTCTTTTTTCAACGCAGCAGCCAGTGTATCAGGGTCAACGTCTTCATATATTTTATTCTGGGTTACTTTAAAAAGTCGATCGGCTATGGCCGAGTGCTTTTTCTTGCAGCTTTGAAAAGCAAACAGGGATACAAAAAGACCCAATATAAGCAGGTAAACAGAGGTCTTTTTTGTGAAGGTAAAAGTCATGATAATCGTACAGTTAATTATCCTTGCGTTAGCAATAGCCATACCACAAAGTCAAATGACAACGATTATTTTTTAAAACCGCTGTTTTGTATCAAAACGGCCGATAAACAGGAGATACATGCTTATTTATAAATCATAAGCTGTAGCATTTTAGCCAGCCGTTTCTATATTTCCATACAAAGATATGGTATTAAAGTTCTAAGTCAGGAGTGGAAAGGTTTAAGATAAGGTTATACGTAACTAACGTAGTTTAAATTACCGCAGAGACGCAAATTTTGTACCTCTGCAGTAATAAGCAGGTTTTTTATATAGTGATAATGACTCCAATAGAGTGGCCACCATTTATGCCCCGCAATCAGATGAGTTCAGGGCAATAACCTGATGGTTTTCGTTATACGAAATACAGGTACAATAAAGATTACACGAGCCGGAAGAATAGTTACCTTGATTGTCGGTACCCTCACAGAGTGTGCGCTGACAATAGGATTGGGTTTTTACGCCTCCCTTTACATTTTTCATCTGGTCTCGATTGAGCAATCTTCCAAATGCCGAAGTTAAATTTGATTTTTTCATTGGTTGAATAATATATAATTGGTTTAATTTATGATGCGTATTGTAGTGTATAATAAATAAATTAAAAATTTAGCATCTCTTTTCTCTTTATTATCAAATACTTATATAATACCAATATAAGTATTTTTTTTATAATTTAATATTTGGACCTGTATGAATAATTGATAATATATACTCAGCAGTTCCTGCTGTAGATGCAAACGAGCGCTGCTGAACTATCTATTTCTGTCTATTGTGATAACCTACCATAGGGTAAAAACATCAGCCATAAGTCTAAATGGTCTTTTGGCTGTAACGTTTTTTATCCTGGTGTAGTCTTAATTTGGGTTGCCTTCTATAATGTTTGCCTTTAATACATCCTTATGAAAAAGCCTATCATCTTGCTTTCTGTCCTGTTGATTTGTTTAACAAGTAGCGCTTTGGCGCAATTGAAGCCATTAAATATTATTCGCGATAGTATTTACTCCAACATACTCAAAGAAAAGCGATCAATTGAGATTGTACTGCCGGAGGCTTACAGCGATACCGCCGCCGCCAAGTACGATGCTATTTATATTACCGATGGCGAATGGAATACACAGATAGTAGGCAATATTGAGCGGTTTTTAGAGATTCAGTTTATACCGGCTAATATTATGGTGAGCCTGCCGAATACCATGCTGCAGGGCCAAAACATGCGCGGACGGGATCTTACGCCCACGCGGACAGACTATGATCCGCAATCGGGTGGGGCTGCCCGTTACATTGCCTTTATAAAAACCGAGCTGATGCCTTACATTAACAAAAAATACCGCACCACCGGGATGAATACTTACTACGGCGGTTCATTAGGCGGGCTGTTTGGTATGTATACACTAATAAAGGAACCCCGGCTTTTTCAATCGTACCTGCTGGCCGATCCAAGCTTTTGGTGGGACAAGGATTACCTGCCCAGACTGGTACGGGATAGCATAGGTAAGATCGACTTAAACAACACCACTTTGTTAATTACCGGGCGCGAGGGAGAGTCCGCCAAAGAACAGCGGGTAAATATTATGGATTCGATAATCCAAAAGGCGGCTCCTGTAGGTTTTCATCACAAGCTGATGCTGTATAACGACGAAACACATAACAGTATGATCTTCCGCACGATGTATGATGGTTTAAAATTAACCTATCACGGGTATAGCAAAGAGGGTTTAAGTTTTTATCCCGCGGGCGGCGTACTGATGAAGGACAAGCCTTTTAAGATGCGTTTCCAGGGCGATTTTGTGAAAGAACTGCACTACACCACCGATGGTAGCGTGCCTACCATGGCATCGCCAAAAATGGATGGCAATGATTTAACGCTTAATAATATTACACAATTAAATTTGAAAGAATTGACCTATCGCCCAGGGTATGAACAGCAGGGAAGTGCGAACTTCACTATAGGTAATGCTCTGCCCGCCGGTACTCAACTCAAAAATTTTACCTCAGGCGGCTGGAATTATGCTTACTACGAGGGCAACTGGAATACCCTGCCTGATTTTAAAAAGTTAAAGCCCCTTAAAAAAGGCTGGGCAGGTAAAGACTTCGACCTAACCAAGCTACCCAAACAGCAAAACTTCGCGTGTGTGTTTAGCGGGCAATTGGAAATAACACAAGCAGGCTATTACATTTTTGGATTACGAGGCGATTGTGAGTCCAGGATGTACATCAATAACCAATTGATACTTACCCAGCAAACAGCGGGTATTAAATCATACTTGCTGCCTTTGCAAAAAGGGTTTTACAGCATGAAGGTTGAATACCTGGAGAAGCATGGCAAACCATCGCTCGATATCCTATATGCTCCCGAAAACGGCAACGGCGGCATAATACCCATGGAACTGCGTTATGGGGATGCGAAATAATTGCCTGACGGAGATTGAATCTAAGTCTTGAACCTTAAGTCCCAAGTAGTGATACTTATGATTCAGTGCTTGAGACTCCCGACTTAAATGCGTATATTTGTATACATACCAGCCCGGTTTTCTTTTCGATAGGAAACCGGGCTGTTTAGTTAAGGGGAAAAAGAGCACAAAAAACGATCGTTTGGTATTTAGTTGTTTGAATATCAATTATTTAATACTTTTTAAAGCTTTCAAAACCCATCAAAAATTTGTTAAAAAGTGTTAAAATAGCGTTAAAGTTTAGTTAAAATGGCCAAAAGTGAAGCGTTTTTACCCAGTTTTTGACTAAAAAAGTGTTAAAATTTAAGGTTTAAAAAGTTTTGTGAGGCCTAAAACCGAACAGATTTTCTGAAAATGATGACAGCAAAAAACAAGACCGAAGTCTGGCTCCGCGGACCTTTGGATGATGTGCCGGCACTCCTCCAACCTGTAGCACATGCCCTACTACAAGCCAGGGAAGAATTACAGGAACTGATGGCCGGTTTCGCGGACGAACTATTATGGCAAAAAGTAGCAGGCATGGCGTCGCCTGGCTTTCATCTGCAACATTTAACAGGGGTGCTTAACCGGCTTTTTACCTATGCCAAAGGCGAAGCGCTTAGGACAGAACAGCTGGATTACCTTTTATCTGAAGGAACAGTAGTCCCCAATTTAACTACAGTTGATTTGTTGAAACGGTTTGATCATGAGGTTGATAAAGTCATTGCTCAATTGATGATAACCGATGAACAAACCCTGAAACAGTTTCGTGGGGTGGGCCGGGCGCAACTGCCATCAACCGTAATAGGTTTGTACGTACATGCCGCCGAACATACCATGCGGCATTTGGGGCAGCTTTTGGTTACGGTTAAGGTGTTGAAAAACAACGGTTAATTAGCCTTCTCAATAATGATTGGTTTAGTATGAGGCGTGAGTTTTTTCAGTATAAAAAAGCCAGTTGAGGATAACAGGCATACCGAACCCAATATCCACCAGAGCATCGTAAAACCTCCATGAGCGATGATCTGGCTGCCAGTTGCTGGTGCAATGATCTGTGCCGCCGACCATGACATACTGTACAGTGCGGCATATTCGCCGCGGTTGCTATTGGTAGTACGGTTTATCCAGTAGGCATTCATGAAGGGCATACTCATGATCTCGCCCAGGGTGATCATTACTACGATCAATATAGCTACCCATGCGGCATGTGGCAGTAAATTTAATAGGGCAAAGCTAGCACCTGCTATAATAATGCCAACGCTAATATAGGTAAGCGGGTTTCTTTTGCCCTCCAGTTTATGGATCAATACCATTTCGATCAACACAATGAGGATGCCATTTAATGCCAGCAGAAAACCTATAAAGCGCTCATTAAAATGCCATTGGATCTTATAAAAAACCGGTTGCATAATAAAGAACTGAAAGAAACAGATGGCAAATAGGGTACTTAATATAATGAACACCAGGTAAACGCCATCTCTATAGGCGGATGTGGATGCTATGGCTTTATCTGCCAGGTCTTTAACCGTTTTTCGGATAGTTGCACGCGGCATCAATTTCAACAGTAAAAGCGCGGCAAAAATATTGGTGCAGCCATCAACCCAAAAAAGTAAATGGTAATTGAATGAGGCCAGGAAACCACCCAATCCGCCCCCAAAGGCCCAGCCCAGGTTTACGGCTAACCGGTTAAGAGAGTAGGAGCGGGTTTTATTTTCGTCGTTGCTGTAATGGGCTATGGCTGTAGAGTTTGCCGGACGAAAGGATTCGTTACAGATACTGAGTACAAAAGTGCCAATGCTCATGCTCAAAAAAGTACGCTGATAACCCAGTACCAGGAATAATATGCCTCCAATAAGCAGCGCGCTCACCTGGATGTCGTAAAAGCCTATTTTATCGGTTAACCTGCCGCCAATAAACGCGCCGGAAATGGCCCCGATACCAAAAAACGCCATCACCCAGCCCGATTGGACGATGGTAAAATGCAGCTGCTGAATGGTATAAATGCTCATAAACGGCACTACCATAGTCCCGCTCCGGTTGATGAACATCACTATGCTCAGGCACCAGCTGTTTTTAGATAGTCCGCTGTAAGCTTGTTTGTATAATTGGAAAACGGAGGTTAGCATAGGTTTACAAAGATAATTATAAGCAGAAAGCTTAAAGCGAAAAGCCCAAAGCTTTTTTGGCTTTGGGCTTTTATGAAAAACTATTAAATAGCTTAAGGCTTTGTGCCTTGCGCTTTCAACTTAAAATAGAGTTTCGGTTCCTGAGCCAATGATCGGCTAAGACCAGTGCGGCCATAGCTTCAACAATGGGTACGGCGCGAGGTACCACACAAGGGTCATGACGGCCTTTGCCCGATATTTCGGCGGCATTGCCTTCACTATCAATAGTGGCTTGGCTTTTCATAATGGTAGCCACCGGTTTAAAGGCTACTTTAAACTCAATAGGCATGCCGTTACTGATACCACCTTGTATACCGCCAGAGAAGTTAGTAATGGTACTTACATCGCCTAAATGCGATTTTACAAAGATGTCGTTATGTTCTGATCCGCGCATTTCGCTGCCGGCAAAACCTGATCCGAACTCAAAGCCGTGAACTGCGTTAATGCTCAGCATGGCCTTACCCAGATCGGCATGAAGCTTGTCAAATACGGGCTCACCGAGGCCTACAGGGCAATTTTTTATATGACAGCTGATTTTGCCGCCAACGGTATCGCCGTCTTTACGCACACTGTCGATAAAGGCGATCATTTCTTCGGCAGTGGCGGGATCAGCGCAGCGTACAATGTTTTTTTCGCGTTCGTCAATAAACTCCTGTACGCTATCAATGCTCACATTTGGGGCGTTGATAGTGCCCACGCTGCTTACATGGGCCGCAATCTCGATGCCCTGGCTTTTTAGTAAAAGCTTGGCTAAAGCCCCGGCTGCAACACGTGCAGCGGTTTCGCGGGCTGACGAACGGCCACCTCCGCGATGATCACGGATACCATATTTTGTTTGGTAAGTATAGTCGGCATGGGAGGGACGAAATACGTCCACATTATGACTATAGTCTTTGGAGCGCTGATCCTCATTAGGGATCAGCATAGCTATGGGTGTACCTGTAGTTTTACCTTCAAATACGCCTGAAAGTATTTTAACACTATCGCTTTCTTTACGCTGTGTAGTTATTTTTGACTGACCGGGTTTGCGTTTATCCAGTTCGCCCTGAATGTAATCCAGGTCAACTGGTAGTTGCGCGGGGCACCCATCAATAATTACCCCGATAGCCTCGCCGTGCGATTCGCCAAAGGTGGTTATCCTGAATATTTGCCCGAATGAGTTGCCTGCCATTGTATTAGATATGAGATGTTAGATATGAGATTTGAGATCTTTTTCCGCAAATCTATTTATTTAAACCGTCATTGCGAGGTACGAAGCAATCCCCAATTAGCAAAGCCGCTCTGTATGTAAGGGATTGCCACACTATCACTCGTAACGACGTGTTTGGTTATTTTACCATTACCTTATCCTTCCACTTCCTGAACCTCAAAGCCAAGTTTGGCCAGGTCGGTCCAGAATGCTGGGTATGATTTATCAACTACCGGCCCGTTCTCAAATTCCAATTGCGGAATAATCAAGGCAAGCGGTGCAAATGCCATAGCCATACGGTGATCATGATAGGTATTGATAAACATACGATCCGGAATAAATTTTCCGCTGCAATCTAATTGATATACTTCGTTGTTCTCAATTAGTTTTACACCCATTTTTGCCAACTCGGTCTGCAAAGCTAAAATACGGTCGGTTTCCTTTATTTTTAGCGTTTCCAGCCCAGTGAATGCAGCTTCGTGACCTAAGGCTGCGCATACCACAATAATGGTTTGTGCCAGGTCAGGACATTCCTTCAGGTCGAATATTTTGTGGCTGAAGGGTTTATTCTCCCTAATTAACTGAACACCGCCATCTTTGAATTGCGAAGTGATACCAAAATTGGCCATGATCTCGGTGATCACGCTATCGCCCTGTAAGCTATACGGGGTCAGTCCTGTCAAAAACAAATCCGCCTGATCGGCCAGTGCTGCTATAGCATACCAGTATGATGCCGCACTCCAGTCTGGTTCAACGTGTATGGATGTAGTAGTAAACTCCTGATTGGTTATGGAAATAACGTTATCTAGCCATTGGTGCTGTATACCAGCTGTTTCCAACATGGCAAGCGTCATTTCTACATAAGGGCGCGAGGTTAACTCACCTTCGATATGTAGCTCCAAACCAAAAGGCAGCCGTGCAGCGATGAGTAACAAAGCGGTAATATATTGACTGCTGATGTTACCTTTAATACTGATCTTACTAGTTTGCTGCCCGAAACTGCCTTTTAGCTTTATAGGGGGATATCTCTCTTTTTCTTCATAGTCAATATGGGCACCTAACTCTCTCAGCGCATCAACCAATATACCTATTGGTCTTTCTTTCATCCTTTGGCTGCCGGTTAATATGACTTCATTATCCTGTATGGCAAAATAAGCGGTTAAAAAGCGCATGGCGGTACCGGCAGGGCCGATGTCGACGGTTTGTGGTCCATGGTCTATGGTCGATGGTCCATGGACAGCAGCCAACTGGTCGCTGCCCACTGCCGACCGCAATATACCCGCCAGCAATACTGCGTCGGCGGCATCAGATACGTTCTCTACCTTAACCTTACCATTGCTTAAAGCCTCAATCACTAGCGCACGGTTACACTCACTTTTTGAGCCAGTGAGATTTACCGTGCCGCTTATTTGCTTATTACTTTTTTTCAGGATGACGTTTTGCATCAGTATTTGATATTATACGTGGGTAAGTTTTTCTGCTGCTTGTCCGGCCTCATTTATATTCATGATCTCGGTTTGTCTGCGGATCGACTCGCTATGTAAAAGCTCCAATAATTTCTCTGTAAATTCAGGACTTAACTTTAATGCTTTTGCGTAGTTGGTGCGTTTCTGAACGATCTCATCCCAACGACCTACCTGTAAAATGGTAATATTGTTGTCTTTTTTGTAGTTACCAATCTTCTCTGCAATTTGCATACGTTCAGCAATTTTCTGGATAACCAGGTCGTCAATTTTGTCAATCTGGGTACGTAGTTCGGCAAGCTTGTCGTTTAGTTCGGCATTACGGATCTCTGGTTTACGTAAAGCAAGGTGATCAATAATATCGGCTAAGGCAGCAGGGGTAACTTGTTGTTTAGCATCTGTCCAGGCTACGCTTGGATCGATATGAGACTCGATCATTAAGCCTTGCATGTCAAGGTCTAATGCTTTTTGCGATATGTAACCAATCAGATCACGGTTGCCTGAAATATGGCTCGGGTCGTTAATAATCGGCAGCTCAGGAGCCAGTGTTTTTAAGTTAATAGCGATATCCCACATTGGCTCATTACGGAAAGCTGATTTTTCGTAAGATGAGAATCCACGGTGTATAGCTGCCAGTTTAGTGATACCTGCATTGTTTATACGCTCTAAAGCACCAATCCATAAAGAAAGATCTGGATTTACCGGGTTTTTAACCATTACCGGAACATCAACACCACGTAAGGCATCAGCTATTTCCTGTACGGTAAAAGGGTTAACAGTTGAACGGGCACCTACCCATAAAATATCTACACCTGCTTTTAATGCTTCTTCTACGTGTTTAGCTGTCGCTACTTCAACAGCGGTAGGTAATCCGGTTTCTTCTTTTGCGCGTTTAAGCCATTCCAGACCGATGCTGCCAATACCTTCAAACTCACCCGGACGGGTACGTGGTTTCCAGATACCTGCACGCAATGCAGAGATGCGACCTGTTTGAGCTAATAAATGAGCCGTAGCCACTAATTGATCTTCAGTTTCGGCGCTGCATGGGCCTGCTATTACCAATGGTTCTTTTCCGGTTTTGATCCAGGTATGAAGCGGCTGTATGTTTAAATTCAGTTTCATCGTTTTTGTTATTTGTCCGGTATTTTAATTTTTTTACCGGTGTGTTTTTATATTTTGTTTAAATCTTTAGTTATTAATTAAGGGTCTTAAATATTTCTGCGGATATTGATATACTTTCTTATCCGGTCGTTTTTTTGAGGTTTAGGAGTTGCTAATTCATCGTCATGCCTTTCATATTCACCAAGTATGTTAAAGTTATGAGTGTATTTAAGTATTTGTCTTATGGATACATCGTATTGTTTTGGTTCGTCCCATTCAATATCTACGTAAAAATTATATTCATTGCGCTTACCTAAAATGGGCATGGATTGTATCTTGCTCATATTCACACCTTCTTCGGCAAAAATATTAAGCACTTTGGCCAATGCTCCCACTTTATTGCTAACCTGAAAACAGAGGGAAGCTTTATTGGAGCTCTTCTTTTCCACGTTATCATGGTGGGTAAGGATCAGGAAACGGGTAAAGTTCTTTTTATTGGATTCTATCCGACGCTCCAGCACATCCAGTCCGTAAAGTTTAGCAGCAAGTGCGTTGGCAATAGCAACAGTATCAGTTAATTGCTCCTCTCTGATACGTTTGGCACAAGCCGCGGTATCATTACTTTCCACTATTTTAAGATGAGGGTACTCATCAAAAAAATCAACACACTGGCGTAAAGCGATAGGATGGGAGGTCACATATTTAATATCCTCGAATTTCACACCGGGTAATGCCATTAAATGTAATTGGATAGGCAGATAAATTTCGCCAACTACCGGGAAGCCATAATCAAGCAGTAAGGTATAATTGGGCAATATACTTCCGGCAATGCTATTTTCAATAGCCATCACCACATAATCAGCCTCCCTGTTTTTTAGAGTCTCAAAAGTCTGCTTAAATGTGTTACATTCAATGGTTTGTGTATTTTCTCCAAAATAGCGTAAAGCCGCTTCTTCGTGAAAAGAAGCGCGTATTCCCTGGATTGCAACTCTTGGTCTTTCTATCTTCATAAACTTTATTAAAGCAAAAAGTCCCGGCATTTTGTGCCGGGACTTTTTAAGTTCTTTATGTGTGTGTTAAGTACATATTAGTCCCGGCTCATACTGTTAAAGTAAAAGTAGTAACCGAAGTAATATGCGCTTGTAAATTTCATTTGTTTTTTTATTACGTTGTAAATGTACGGTAAAAAATGTTTTTGTCAATAGAAAATTTTATTTTTTGTAAAATAGTTGGATTGAAACAAATTTTATTCTGTTTAAATTGATTTTACAGCTATTGGAATATATTTTGGGTTATAAAATTAACAGGTACAGTATAATTGTCTGTATGGTCTTTAAATTTTGCCAGGAGATCAACAACCGAAATGAGCAGATTGGGAATTTTAATATCACTGCCATCTTTAAAATATACTGTTACCTCACCAGTTAAATTACGGCTGCTGTTGCCTTTACCTGCATAATATAGGATCTGTTTGATATCACTTTTATTATACGTTACGATATGCTGTTCATCAAGGCCAAAAGAGAATTGGCCGTTGCCTTTGGATATTTGCAGGTATAGATGCCGGTTTTTAAAGTATACGAATAATGTATAAATCAGGAACGATCCGGATAAAAGTAGCATTAAGCCGGTTATGAATAAAGATCCATCATTAAACTTAGTGGTGAAAACGGATAATGAGATCAAAAACAGGTAGATAAAAAAGAGGGCCATCAGGATGACAAACTTCCACATGCTTAATGTATAAACAAAGCTTTGGGTGATAAAATGTGCCCGGTTACCAACATTAAAAAAATGTTTCTCAAACTACTTAAGATCTAAATTTGAGGCAAAGAAGTCTGCTATAAGCTTACTGACCGAATCTAAGTCGGGCACATGGTATTCGTACAGGTGATTGTCTTTATCCAGGTAATACACACAGAATTTGCCGCCAAAATATAAGCCCAGTTTTAAATAGTTCAGCTCATTATCCTGAATGGTAACAGATGGGCCTGTTAGTTGTATATCGGTTAGCGGGCGTTCAATATCCCATGGGAAGTTTTTTATCAGATCGATGGTTTCATCGAGATTTCTTGGTTGTTTGTCAGAAAATTCACCTTTTTCATAGGTGTTATGCTGTAGTTTTGATACAAATTGTGGCATAAGGTAAGCATACAGGCATTAGTTTGCCCGTATCCAAATATAGTATCCAAGCTAAATAGTTGGTATTTATATTAAGCAGAATGTTTCTGCTCTTCAGGCAGGCTGAGCTGCTGTATTTCGTATTCCCTTTGCAGCACACGGGCAGTTTGTGAACTGCCATCATGGCTCCAGCCAGGTGGGTTTAACAGATAGCCCAATTTGTTTTTGAAACCAGGTGCAAGTTTAACATCATGAATCAGCGCTTTCCACTCATGAAAGATAATATTAACGGGCCCCATATCTTCCGGCTGTTTGGTGAGGCCATACTTAACCGGTTCTGGCAGATTCTCATCTCTGAAAGTGCCAAATAGCCTGTCCCAGATAATAAGCATCATACCCATGTTTTTATCAAGGTAAGGAATATTCGAGGCGTGATGTACCCGGTGATGCGCCGGTGTTACAAATAACCACCCGTACCATTTAGGGAGTGCTACCTTATATTGCGTATGTACTATGTTTCCGTAAAGCTGGGTGATGAGGTATGCATATAAAATATCAATTGCATTAAAACCTATCAGCGCCAGAGGTAAATAAAAAAAAGTACGGTAAAATGGCTCAAAAACTGTTGACCGGAAACCCGTGGTTAAATTAAAATGCTCTGATGAGTGATGCGTCACATGCATGGCCCAAAAGAGCCTGCAATAATGGCCGGTGTAGTGTAACACCCAGTATAAAAAGTCCTGTACCACAACCAGCACAAACCAATACAGAAAGACATTGTGTATTTGAAAAAGCCTGAACTGATAGGCGAAACTCAGCATGAAAAAAGTACTGGTCTTAACAATAAGATTGGTAACTACCGCTATTGAGGTAAGGTAGATATTAACAAATGTATCGCGTTTTTCATAGTACTTGCGATTTTCCCAGTAGCTTAATCCCATTTCAACAAGGGTTAATACAACCAGCAAACCCATCAGTACCAGCGCGGCCTTATTTCGGGGATCTAACTCAGACATTTTACAAATTAATGTAATACATTAAACTTTCACGAAGTTCGGCTTCTGTACAGATATTATCAATATTACATTGCCCAATTTTGGTAAGCAGAGTGCAATTTATTTTATTATCCTGATTCTTTTTATCCTTTTGCATGATAGCAAACAAGTTATCAAAGCTCGATTCGGCTATAGTATATCTTGGATAAAGATCACTGAACACGTGAGTGATTTCGCTTAATTCCTCAGCACTTAATCCTGTTTTTTTATAGGCAAGGTATGATTCGCAGATCATGCCAATAGCTATAGCCTCGCCATGTGATAGTGGATCTTTATCGTTGATCAGGGAATTGGTTTCAACGGCATGACCAATGGTATGGCCAAAATTTAAAGCTTTTCGGATACCCTTCTCTTTAGGATCTTCAATAGTGATCACATTTTTTATCTCAACAGAGCGATAAACCAATTGAACGGTAGGTTTTTTCAGATCACTTGATTTCAATTCATTCCAATAAGCAGCATCGGCTATCAGACCATGTTTAAGCATCTCGGCCAGGCCCGAAAGTATTTGTCGTGGAGGAAGGGTTTTCAAAAAGTTGTATTCAATAAATACAGCTTTGGGTTGAGTAAAAGTGCCTATGATGTTTTTAATACTATCAATATCGATACCTGTTTTACCACCTACAGAGGCATCCACTTGTGAGAGCAGCGTAGTTGGTACATGCACAAAATCAATTCCTCTTTTGTATGTTGATGCCGCAAAGCCCCCCAAATCGGTCACAACGCCACCTCCAAGGTTTATCATTAAACTTTTACGATCGGCACCAAAATCTATCAGCATTTTCCATACGCCAATGCAAAAATCAATATCCTTGCTCTCCTCGCCGGCGTTTATCTCGATAAGGTCGTAGTCACCCAGCTCGTCTAATTTACTTTTTACAATTGGCAAACAATGAACGCCTGTATTTTCGTCGGTTAAAATAAAGAATTTAGAATAGGCTCCTTTTTTTACAAAGCTAACCAGTTCGTCAATGCTATTGTTAAAATATATAGGGTAGTTGTCGCTTTGAATGGTATCCATTATCATATTACCAAGATTTTATTTCCCCTAAATTCAACCGTATCGCCGCGCTTAACTTTAAGGCGTTTTCGATAATCAACCTCGCCGTTATATTTTACTTCTCCCTCACTTACAACTATTTGTGCCTCTCCGCCTGTTGATACCAGGTGGGCAGCTTTTAGCAGTTGTATCATCGGTATATGGTCGCCTATTAATTTAAATTCAGTCATGGAGCGGCAAAAATAAACTATTCATGGAATAATGAGATATCATTTTATAATTTTGCAAATGCTTTCTAACCAAACGAACAATAAAACTCAACAGGTTAAGCCCTCTTTTGAAAATACAGAAATCGCTTTCCGTCACTCCTCCAATGCTGACCTTAACCGGGCATACTGGTTATTCAGGATAATCAATATTAATTTTTTAGTAAAGATAGGACCTCCGGTAACCAACTTTGCTATTAAAATTGGGTTACCTATCAAAAGCCTGATCAAGGCCACCATATTTAAACACTTTTGTGGCGGCGAAACCATTAATGAGTGTAATAATACCATTAAGAATTTGAATAGCGGTGGAGTAGGCACCATATTAGATTATTCCATAGAAGGGGAGGATGACGAAGTTGTTTTTGACAGTACGCGCGATGAAATCATCCGTACTATAGAGCGTGCAACTTCAGACAAGGCTGTACCGCTTACTGTTTTTAAGGTAACCGGTGTCGGGCGATTTGCATTACTGGAAAAACTGGATGCTAAATTAGCGCTTAACGCAGAGGAAGAAAAGGAATGGCAGAGAGTACAAAATCGCGTTTTGGCTATATGCGATAAAGCTCATACCAATAACGTACCGGTGATGATTGATGCCGAAGAGAGTTGGATACAGGAAACTATTGATCTTTTGGCACTAACCATGATGAGCCGCTTTAACACTAAAACGGCGATAGTTTATAACACCTATCAAATGTACAGGCATGATAAATTGGCGTCTATACTAAACGACCATGAAATTGCCCTGAGTGAAGGATTTATTTTAGGGGCCAAAATTGTACGTGGCGCTTATATGGAAAAAGAACGCAGACGTGCAGAGGAAAAAGGTTATTCGTCGCCAATACAGCCGGATAAAAAAGCAACTGATCTGGATTACGATTCTGCTTTGGATTACTGTACCACACATATCGATAAAATTGCCTTTATTGCCGGTACCCATAATGAAGAAAGCTGCCGTTTACTGGCCGAGCTTTTAGATGCGAAAGGAATTGATCATAAACACCCTCACGTGTATTTTTCGCAACTGTTAGGAATGAGTGACAACCTGAGCTTTAACCTGGCCGACGCTCAATATAATGTAGCCAAATATGTACCATATGGCCCAATAAAGGCTGTATTGCCTTATTTATTCAGACGTGCGCAGGAAAACACGGCTATAGCCGGCCAAATGAGCCGCGAGCTTAGTTTGATTGTGAAAGAACGGAAAAGACGGAAACAATAACTATATTTTTATAATAATACCAAAAGCCATTTCTTTAAAAGGGGGTGGCTTTTTTATTGCCGCTAAAAATGCTGTCATCAGTATTCAATCGACAAAAAAGTGGGTTTACATGGTTTACACTTTTTAGGGTTGACATGTGATTAAATTATTGATAATTAATTATTTATGTTTTATTTCTTCAAAAAAGTGTAAACCATGTTTTTGTATAAATATTATTGGCTAAACATTAATTCATAAATGACATGACAATGGAAGCTGTTGTGGAATTCAATTGAAGGTAGTTTATTGGGATATTTCTCAATTTTCTTAATAATTAAAGAACAATCATTTAACAGGGGGCTAATATTACCTAACTTAAATTTATTGCATTATTGACTAAATAAAATATCATGCAATTAAAACGGACCTCATTTGTTCTCCTTATCTCCTCGTTATTATTGGTATCCTGCCAGAAATCATTAGTAACCCCAATTTCAACAGATCCTACAGCGATCGGTACCAAAGCAAAAACTCAGGCTGTGGTACAAGCTTTTGATGAAGATTTTGAGTCCGGATCAAAGACCGGATATGCAGCTGCCGATGTCGCATTGAATAGCGGTTCCTGGAATCTTAATGATGCTTTGATAGGAACCAGTGCGTCTGATCAAAAAAACGGTAGCCGCTCTGTTCGTATCCGTAATACGGGCACTTTAAGTATGAACTTTGATGTGAGTACTGGAGCATCAACCGTGACTATGAATTACGCGGTTTATGGTACTGATGGAGCTTCTGCGTTTCAGTTATGGGTTTCCTCAGACGGGGGAAGTAGTTATACACAAGTGGGGGGGATTGAAATAACCGTTTCCAGCACCACTTTAAATACGGCTACTTTTAACGTTAATCAATCTGGCTCATTGCGTTTTCAATTGAGAAAGACTTCTGGTGGCACTAACCGGATTAATATTGATGATTTTATCATCAATAGCTTTGACGGAGGTTCCGGAGGTGGAACTGGTGGGGGATCTGGAAGTTCAACCGCTGATAATACCAATCTCTTATTGGGAAATCCAACCGGTGCTACTAACAGTACTGCTAATGCGGATAATTACCTGATCGACCAGACTTATTATACCGAAAGCTACAATCGTGATAAAGGTGTACCTAATTGGGTAAGCTGGTACGTGGGGAGTACTTCCCTGGGTTCTGTCGATCGCTCCAATGATTTTCGTGCGGATACCAATTTACCCGCCGGTTGGTATGAAGTATCTAATACCAGTTATTCCGGTTCGGGCTTTGACCGGGGCCATAACTGCCCCAGCGCCGATCGAAGCTCTACCACAGCGGCTAATCAAGCTACTTTTTTAATGGATAATATGATTCCACAAGCCCCCAATAATAATGAGCACACTTGGGCCAATCTGGAAGCTTATGGCCGGTCACTGGTAACTGCAGGTAGTGAAATCTATGTTGTGATGGGTAGCTATGGTTCGGGTGGTACTGGTTCCAGTGGTTCTGCTACTACTGTTGATAATGGACATGTTGTTGTGCCTTCCAATATATGGAAAGTGATCGTGGTTATCCCCAATGGGAATAATGACCTGAGCCGTATTACCAGTGACACCCGGGTAATAGCCGTAAATACACCTAATATCAACTCTATTAGCTCGGACTGGACGCAGTATATAACCACCGTAAAAGATATTGAAAATGCTACTGGCTATACCTTATTCTCTAATTTACCGGCCAGTATACGTGCCGCACTGGAAACAAAGCGGGATGCAGGTACAGCTAACTAATCATCTAATTTAACGTGAGTTTGGTATAAGAACCCCCGTGTCATTTCGACAAACAGCGACGGACAAAGTGGTGGGGTGCGGAGAAATCTTTTACGCAATGCTGTTCAAATTAGCATATCGTAAAAGATTTCTCCTCGTACCTCGTTCGAAATGACATTTTTTATTGGTATTGAGCCCTCATTTCTTATATAGAACTCACGTTAAATATCCTGATTAATGCAGGTGCTGCCATATGATATCAAAAACATCAGTCGCATTGATGTTTTTGATATCATTATTATCAGTAACGATAACAGGTTTATAAGCTTCGGGGATACCAATTCGGCCATGTGATCCTTTTATTAAAGTAGCATCAAGCGGTATAACGTCCATCACATACCTTAAGCCTGCTTTTTTTCTTAAAAGTTTATAGCCCGCTCTTAATTTTGAGGTCATAAACATTTCTACCGGATCATAGCCCGGTTTTTTGTGAATGTCAACCACTCGTGCATAGTCAGGTGCTTTGGCATCATCAAGCCAGAAATAGTAGGTGAACCAACTTTTTTCAGCCGCCATGAGTACCAGATCGCCCGAGCGTTCATGTTGGATATGGTGTTTAACCTGTTCCGCTTTGTCAAGCACCAACTCTATTCCCGGTGTATTTTGCAATAAGGTTTTTACCCGTTCGGTTACCGTTTTATCATTAATATAAATATGAGCTATCTGGTGGTCGGCCACTGCAAATGCTTTGGATGCACCGGCATCCAATAGCTCCAATCCACGCTCTGTTCTGATTTGTAAAAGGCCATGTTCCCTTAATATACGATTAAGGTGGATGGGATTATCTACCGG
Organism: Mucilaginibacter lappiensis; assembly: GCF_900155965.1. Lineage (GTDB taxonomy): Bacteria > Bacteroidota > Bacteroidia > Sphingobacteriales > Sphingobacteriaceae > Mucilaginibacter > Mucilaginibacter lappiensis. The sequence goes on along the minus strand of NZ_FTMG01000001.1, from coordinate 262,121 downwards.
GGCAATGCCATATTCAGAAAGCAGGATAATACGAGCACCTTTGTTCTGGTAAAAGGTGACCAGTTGTTCAACCACCGCGTCAATCTCCTGCAGTTCTTTACCAATTTTGGCCAGATCGGGCCCGAATTTCTGAAGGCAATAATCAAGATGGGGGAGATAGATCAATGTGAGTGTTGGGTTGTGCAACTCTTCGTTCATCATAGCCGCATCAGCAATCCATTGTGTTGACTTAATATTGGCACCGGGGCCCCAAAACTGGAATAAAGGAAATTGGCCCAATTTATTTTGTAGATGATCGCGTAATTCGGCCGGATGGGAGTAGCAGTCGGGGAGCTTACGTCCGTCTGCCAGGTAATTTGGTCGGGGGGTTACCGAATAGTCTGCCGATGAATACATATTGTACCACCAAAACATATTGGCGCAAGTAAAGGATGGGTCTTCTTTTTTGGCTTTATCCCATATCTTTTCGCCCTGAACAAGTTTGTTTGATTGTTTCCAGAATTTCACCTCACTGTCGGCATGATCATACCAGCCATTACCCACAATACCAGTATCTGAAGGAAATTTACCCGTTAAATAAGTTGATTGTACCGCGGTTGTAACTGCAGGCAATAATGGCTCAATGGTCCTTAGATTTTTTTTAGCGATATACTGCTGAAGAAAGGGTGTGTGCTGTCCTATTACTGAAGATGATAAGCCTACAATATCAATTACTACTGTTTTATTCATGATGACATTTTTGTATTAACCCAGGCTAATTCCCTGATAATGGATTCATTGAGAGGGATTTTCAATGAGGAGGGCAAAACACCCCAGGTATAGGTTTCCACTTCCAGGTGATTAGTGAAGGGATTGCTCTTTTGAAGCGAAAGTACTTCCGTAATATCTGTTTGGGTAGATTTAACCAAGCCTAAATCTTCCTCAAAAATTGGGACATGAAAATGTGCCCGCCATTCCGTAACATCCGGGTTATGGCTATCTGCTAATGCTTCTGAAAGATCAGGATAACGTATTAATGAGCTATCAGTACGTTTAGCAATAACCTGGTGAAGGTAGGTTGGTTCATCAAATTTTGAAAGTTCATCAGTTACTTTTAGCCTTTCAACCGGTGATGTCGGAAGCAGGGCCTTTAATGCCGCGCTGATTTGAATTTTACCAATTTTAATACCTTTCGCCCTGAGCTGTTCAATGATGGCCGTATGCGGCTCATAGCCAATAGCAAAGTGACAGACATCATAACATAAACAAACATGTCTTTTCAGTATTTTCTCTGCTTCATCCTCAGTTATGTGTAATTTCTCTGAACAATAGGATTTTCCTTTCGCAAGCAGATCGTTTTCAAACCAGTTGATAAATTCCGGTCCTGATTCCAGAAAACCGTCTGGTTCAGGTTCAATATCGAGGTGTAATAAAGTGCCGGTAGATTCATGTATATGATGAAGCGCTTCAACCACGGACAGGATATTTTTTGTAGCGATGTTTTTAGCATCCTCACTTTCTTCCGCTGTTGTAAACCAGGGCTTATAACTTAAAGGAGAGGTTGAAATTCCACCATCCATACCCTCAGGTAATAATTGGGCCAGGATATTAAATAACCGGGTGGTATAGCCTACCCGTTCATCAGTAGTCCAATCGGGTGCATGTACCTGATCTTTTACCCGGGTATGATGAAAGCCGCCATAAGGAAAGCCATTCATGGTAAAAACATATCCACCAACCGCTTGCAGCCATTGTTTAAATTCAAGGAGATGATCATCCTCTAATATTTCTATACTGGCCTGGTTAGAAAGACGTAGCCCTATCCCCATAGACTCATGAGGCGAAAGGTCCTTCTTAATTAGAGGAAAGCTTTCTTTTAAAACGGCAAAATGGGTATCCCAGCTTTCGCCTACATAAATATTTGTACAGAAAGTTAAGTGACCATAGTCTATTCTCATAAGATGGAAGATGAAAAATTGTGCGCTGTTTGTTGGTTGAGCTCCTGCAAAATTTCACTTGCTTTTTTAACGAGCGCGGGGTCAATTTCATGGGCTTCTTCGCCTTTACCTATAGCTGTCAGCAGTGTGATAGTTAATTGTCCGCCCAAATGTTCTCGAAATTCTTGTAAGCCTAATAATATAGGGCTGTTATCCTGCTGAACTTGAAGCAAAGGATGTGTAAGCTCAAATCCTAGTTTTTGGATCAGGTTTAATACTCTGTTTGATTCCTCGGTTGATAAACGGCCCGATAAATTGGAGTATACCGTGTCTAAAGCGATCCCCATAGCAACGGCCTCACCATGCCTGATCTCAAAATTGGTGAGATACTCTAATTTGTGCGCACTCCAATGTCCAAAATCAAGCGGACGGGAAGAGCCGCTTTCAAAAGGATCGGCACCGCGGATATGTTCCAGGTGTAATTTGGCGCATTGCCATATCTGGTAGTTCATCGCAGCTCTGTTGCGTTGTGCCAGTAAGTCGGCATTTTCTTCCAGCCAGATAAAAAACTTTTGGTCTTTGATCAGGGCAACTTTGATGGCTTCTGCTATGCCCGACCGCCAGTCGCGGTCTGATAGTGTGCTCAAAAATAACTCATCATTAAAAACCGCGACAGGAGGGGAGAATGTGCCCAGAAAGTTTTTTTTATTAAAATAATTGATCCCGTTTTTAACCCCTATGCCGGAGTCATTTTGTGATAGAACAGTAGTGGGTATCCTGATCTGTTTAACGCCTCGGTGACTAATAGTAGCAGCGTAGCCAACCATGTCAAGGACAGCGCCTCCACCTATGGCCGCTACAAAGGAATGCCGGTCTATCCCGTGATTGTTAACGGCTTCCAGAACCTGGTCGAGATACCGGGTATCATTTTTTACTGGTTCACCACCTGGAATAATCAATATATCCTGTACTAGCTGTGTTTGATTATGTTGAATAAAATAATCTTTTATCTGGCTGACCAAAGCAGGGTGGGTATTGGTTACACCCTCGTCAATTACAAAAAGAATCTTTTTTATAGAAGTGGAGAGGTTGCTACCAGTTAAAAAATCATTGATGAGTTTATTATTAGGGTCAAAAAGAGCTGATGTAAAAAAAACATCATAACTGAATTTTACAGTAAAGGATTGGTGAAGCGTATCCATATCATATGGTATTGAGAAGATTTATTAATGAACATGATGAAATCAGGTAACAGCAAAAAGTTTGGACAGCCATATAGATACCGGTAACAAGGCAGCAATGCCTAAAGCCGGATAAATGGAGCTGAAAGTAACTGCCCAGGCAGCATCCATCAGTATCAATGATATAACGCCGGCTTTAACTGCTGCACCAATATTTTTACCTATGGGTTCTTGTATCGCTTTGGTTAATGGTTTAAATATCATCCATGCAAATGGCAATAGAAAAATAAGCGACCATAACCACTGTTGGTTTATAAAGGAAAAATACAAGATGGAACCTATAACTATAGCGTAAAGAATAGCCGCTATATACAGGTTTTTCTGATTACCGCCATGTACTTCACCCCGGCTTGTCATGGTGATAGAAAATATATAAATAACAGGGATAATGGCAAGCCAATAATGGCTATAGAGCATAGCAGGAATTATACTAACACCCAGTAACAGATTTAAACCCCGGCAGATGCCCATACTTAAAGGGCCAAAAAAGGAGTGATGCTTCCCCGCTTTATTATATAATAAAGCAAAAAACGCAATAGCTAAAGCAAATATCCCAGATGTTAAACTATGCAATGCTGCCAGAATTATACCTGTTAAAAGCAGTATCGTACCCAGTAGCGTTGCTTCTGTTAAGGTGACTAATCCGCTTGGTATGGCTCGTTCGGGGCGCTCTATGCGATCTAAATCGGCATCAAAAACATCGTTAAAAACTATACCGCCTCCATATAAGCAAGCTGTTGAAAAACACAGCAATATGATAGAAAGCCAATGACTTGTAACCGTTGCTGTAAACACACCGGCAATGGCCATACCGGCTAATATGTCGGCCACGGAGGTGATGATATTGGCGGGCCTCATCATTCGTAAATAAATGAATAACTTTTTCAACTTAGCTGATAATGATAGAAGATTTATCGATACGTGGTTGCTGCCCTCCGCGTAAAATAGTATTGCCCTCAAATTTTCCGCTTTGATCAATGTTTTTCGAAGTCGCGAAATCAGTCTCATCGATCTGGCCACTTTGTGCAAATGCGGTTATGGCATTGCGATAGGTTATGAGTTCAATATCCAGATCACTCAAGCCACGCATTTTCATCAAGGCGGCAGTTTTAGGAACCGCAAGCGGATCACTGATACCCCAATCAGCGGCTGAGTTGATCATGATGCGTTCCGGTCCATATTGTGTGGCAATATCAACCATGCGTTCGTTACCCATTTTTGTGAATGGATAAATGGTAAAAGCTGCCCAAAAGCCCCTGTCAAGTACTTCTTTAACGGTTTCTTCATTGTTATGATCAACAATTACTTGATAGGGATTCAGGCCATGTTCCAGAGCGATATCCATACTGCGTTGTGTGCCTCTCTTTTTATCGCGGTGAGGGGTATGGATTTGTACAGGCAACCCTGCCTCTTTAGCCAGCTCCAACTGTAGGCGATAATATTTTTCTTCAGCAGCCGTCTGATCGTCAAAACCTATCTCGCCGATACCAACCACGCCATCTTTGTAAACAAACAAAGGTAAAAGCTCCATCACCTGCTCGGCTAAAGCTTCATTATTAGCTTCCCTTGAATTCAAACCAATTGTACAGTAATGTTTGATGCCAAACTGGGATGAACGAAACCTTTCCCAACCGATCAGGCTGCTATAATAATCTCTAAAACTGTCCAGTCCTGTTCGTGGCTGGCCCAGCCAAAATGCAGGTTCAATAAGGGCCACAACACCGGCATCGGCCATTGCCTGATAATCATCCGTGGTGCGGGAGGTCATGTGAACATGGGGATCAAAAAACTTCATCCCTTTTACCAAACTTAAATCAAATGCTTCAAGGGTTTTTCTCTCCTCCTTGTCTTTTTCTATCGAATGACTACAACACATAAGTATATTTTTAATTTATAGATACTTTATCCCAATTTAATGCCTTATCAGTTACTACCGACTTCAATTCAGGAATATTACTTAACCATTGCTTTGCAGGCTCAAAGCCCGATTCTGAGATAGCCAGTGCTATGGCTTCTTTTTCGGCCATATCATCACGAGCAAGCCCAATTTTGATGGCCTCGAAAATTTTTTCGTCAATAAATTTGGCCACCAATCGCCATAATACCGGATTTACTTTACGACCAGCGGCCCATCGCTCACGGGCATAATCACTAAGGATTAATGCCAGCTCTTTATTGGCCCGTTTATCAATACCAATTATTAATGGTACATTTTTTTCGGTAAAAAAGGCTTTTAATATCAGTTGATTCCAGGCGGCTTGATCCAGATATAGTAATGGATACGGGTTATTATACATAATGGCCTCTAAAACGGAGCCGATATTGCTCCGGATACCTTCTGCGCACCGCTTTGTCCATATTTCAGGGTAAGCAAAAAAAGGGAGTGCAGAATATAATGCTACCACCTCATTCATTTCTGCAGACAAAAACAAATTTTCGATGGTTTGATAATATTTGTCTTTATCCGTTGTATCCCATTGTAAAAGCAGCCATACGCGGCATAGCCTGTCAATAGTCCAGTTTTTAAATGGGTTTATAATTGTGTCTGGAGATAGATGAGATTGTAGATTATCTATGGATATGGCCGATTTTCCGGTTTTTCGGGGAATGATCATAAACGCTGTATTGAGGGCGGAATAATCATTAGGCAACTTATTAAATTGTTGAAGCCACAACCAGGTATCAGGGGAAACATTATTTTTAATAATACCTGCCATAGAGGCCTCCATTTTTGCTATATCATAAATAGGCATAAAAAATCAAATCATGGGTGAATAATGAAATGTTACGAATAGGGCAGTGAAATACTTACGTAGCAAAATAATTGATTAACAAAGCCGCTGAAATGATCAATAAGCCAAAAAATTCACGCGTTTGTTCAATATAAGGTTTGGTAGCCTGCATAGTTTCGACCAGGCTTGGCTTCTTATATTTTGTTATCCAGTCGCGCACACCATCTTTAGCAAAAAATAAGATGATAGCATAAATTAAATAAAAAGCCACTAATAAAAGCCATATAGTAGGGTAATATTTACCAAAGACAACTAAACCACAGCTGATGGACGCACTTAAATAGATTGGTACCCAAAGCCAGGGATCAACATCATTTAAATTAAGGTAGGCAAATACCAAAAATGATAAACAAAAAATGATGTTTAGGATAATTAAGATCATAAAGTTTGAATTAATATGGTATGCAACTACGACACTGAAAACCACACATTCAAAAGGCTATGATATTTGGCTTGTTATCGATTGCAAAAGCTAATATGAGGGTAAAAAGTGTGAAATGAAAATTTCAATTTTTTTAGTTGAAATCCAGGCAGATTTTCTTTAGGTTTTGACATTCAAATGTTTGTTTGGGCTCAATATCTGCCAGAGGATGGGATTCTATATTGGAGGGTAGTACGTGAAAAATAAGAACCGACTAATTCGTAGAAGCGTAGTTGCGGTAACAAACAGCGCTCTTAATGCATGGTGTATTAAGAGCGCTGTTTAGTCAACACATTTAATGTATTAATTCAGTACATTATTAAACATGGTTATTTGAGTAATGTTGGTATAGCTTCCCTCGCCATCGGCGTTGTGTTTTACCCTGATGCGGATATAACGTACCGGAGGCGGATTATTATCCAGATCGGTTTTAAAAGGAGCCTGTCCATCGTCGGTTCTTTTAACTTCTTTTAGTAGTTTCCACCCTTTAGAAATAGCTTCGGCCGTCCATCCAGGGTCATTCGGAGCTAGGGTTGTTGCTGCATTTGTTATATCAGCAATACCCCAAACCTCAAAATCATCCGGATTATGGCAGCAATTACGACCTATCTCCTCTACCTTGGTAAGTTTTGTATAAATCTTACCCATATCAAATGTAAGGGTTTGCGGCAAGCGGTTGGCACCATCACTATGAAACAGGTTAGGGAAGCCGTTTGGACTAGTGCTGCCATCCCAAAGCCGGTCAATATCAGTACCTGAATTATACGGGTTCATGTCATTAGGTAGTTTTACCTTTTTGAATAATGATTTATCACAAGGTACACTACCGTCAATTTTCGGAAACACATCTGATTTTGGTGCGTAAAATACATCAATAGCATTACGATCGGGTATATACGAGGAGTTATAGGTAATATCTGTTCCTCCTTTATAATCAGGGAAAGTTATCGAGGAACTATCAGGACTAAGCACCTTTTGTACACTTTGTCCGGCTCTATTGGTATATTTTATAATTGTACCAATATTAATTGTATCGGGCTGTATAAAATTGAGTGTTACGTATCCAGTTTTACTAACAGCATAGGGATTAGTTGCATTGTATCCCCGGTTAAGCAGCGTGGATATATAAATAGGGCCATAAACTTTTGCATTATTCACTTCATATGGAATTGACTTATTGCCTTTAGCATCATAAGAATATATGGTAAAAGAGTAGGTGTATTCAGCAAGCCCTTTGATGACTGTTTTTATGGTATCTGCTTTACCTGAAATATTTACGATTTGCGAATCGGCCTTGTTGTTATAATAAATCACATATTTAGTAATGCTGGGGTCGGTACTTGCCTTCCATTTAAGCCCGATCTCTAAATTACCTGGCTGTACAACAGCGTTTGCCACTGCGCCCGTATACACAATTTCGTGCCCGGTATAATAGTTTTTATAATCATTTCCGAGATTATTCTTCTGGCAACTATAAAGGGTAACCAGTATTAAAAAAATGAATAATATATGATATTTAATTTTTTTCATGTCTTTTATGTTTTAATAAGCGACTGATCTATTGTGGCGTTCCGTAAAATGATAGTTCCATGATGTGAGCGAAATTACCTCCTGACCATGTTTGACCTACGGCTACACGTATAAAATGAACGGCAGGGGCCGAGATAGAAATGTTGAAATTAACACCTGCCAAAACAAAAGCATTATCGGCCGCATTAGTAGCGCCAGGAGGTAAACCTGAAGGTGGGTTTGGATAACGGAAATTTCCCAGATTTGTCCAGTCTCCAACTACAGTGCCTACTGCTGAGGATACAGGTAATTGTGCATCCTGTGGCGAAGCAACATTTGACCCCCACAATGAAAATAGTTTAGGATTACCATGCCCAAAGGCATATTGATCTGGTCTTTCCCATATAATAAAGCGACTTAACTTATAGGTGAGTCCCACATTAAATGTACATACAAAAGGGGGGGTGTGACCAGGGTTGGTATGCCAGCCTGCAGAATTGCCGTCTGTTTTTCCATCCCATAAATTAGGAAGCACCCAACCATACCCGATCTCGGTATCGCTTGGTAAATTATATGGACTGAATTTACTTTTATCAAGCAACTGTTCAAACAACGGTGTTATGCTCTTTTTTAGCGTATCAGAAATGTTGCCATATTTGTCTGTAACATACACTCCAAAACTTCTTGGATCAGTACTATAACCACGTACGGAATAATCAATGGTATCTGCCGTAGTATAATGCTGATCCTGAATTTCCATCGTATTTGTTGCTTTGTTAAACGCCGTAACAATTACTCCAATTTCTTTTTTCAGGGGATTAAATGCTTTTACATTAACTCCTCCAAAGTCGGTTGTCATGGTGGTGGTGGATCTGATGGATATATAAGCAGGTGTTTTAGGATGTACCTTCACCGTAACGGGATCCGACAGTACATCAGCCCTGCTTACGGTATATAATGTTACATCATAATCCTGCTCTTTGGCAAAACCTTCAACGGTTACCGTATCACTGTAATAGGATGATTTTGTTTCTCTTGGCACATTATCCCTGATCTGATATTTTGCCAGTACATAAAGTATATTCTGAGAATTAGGCAACTGGTAAGTGATATATGACCCACCATTATAGTTATTAACTTTAACATTAGTAATTACTCCTGGTTTTGAGTTATCGGTTGAAATAGGCACCCTGGCACCATCATTTCGTTTACAGGAAATCACACTTAGCACCACTGCCAGTAAAAGAAGTAGTAGTGAATAATTTTTAATACTTTTCATAATTTTTCAATTATATGATTGTTATGTTTTTTGATACTACCAGTTCAGATTTTGAACCAGGTTATTATTAATGATCAGGTTATTATCTGTTATTGGCCACAAATAGTTTCTGACATTAAAAATTGGTGATACCAGGGTTCGCGGCCGGTAATAATTTGCTGAAGAAGCTTCAAAAATATTCCAACCCTGCAATGGCCTGCTCAGTACACTTTGCAGCTCTTTCCAGCGACGCAGATCCCATCCGGGCTCACACTCAAAAGCTAACTCTATCCTGGTTTCCTGGTGTATTATGTCACGTAAACCATTCTGTGAAGCATATTTGCCAGGGTTTGTCGAAAAGTTTGACCAGGCGGTAACCACACCCGGCAACCCAGCCCTTTGACGTACTTTGTCAAGCCATGGGACAACCTCGGCGTAAGTTTTACCTTGCTCGTTCAATGTTTCGGCATAAAGCAGATATAAACCAGCCAACCTGATAAGTGGTAAATGAAAATCAGCAATGGTGTAACCATCGTCATAAACGGTTAAATAATTTACCAATTTTTTAGGCCAGTAACCCGTAATGTTTAGCCTTACGTTATCTGTTGGACCTGAAAGGGCTGCACTGCCACGCCCCTGAATATAATATAGAGTTTCCTGATTGACCATGCCATTGCCAAACCATATACCTCCGTCGAAACCCAGATCTGCATAAAATCTTGGTTCGCGGTCAAAATGCGCTTTAACAGTTTCGTATCCATTACCTATATAAAACCTATTTGCATTATCGCCTGTTCTTATGGTATAGCGATTGGCATAATCCCACGTTTTGTCCTCATTAATTGGTACACCATTATGAGTATAAAATAACTCTTGCTCAGAGATTGGTACTGCAAAAGTACCCTGGAATGAAGGGTTGGCAGCAGCCTTAGCGGTTAGCCTTGGGCCACAATAAGTTTGATCTGGAAAAGTTGGATTCAGCGCCCATATTAATTCGGTATTAACATCCCATTTTTCGGTTATGGAAGTTTGCAAATCCAAAACAGTTTTTAATGAGTCTGAAAGTTTGGTAATGTTTGCCGGCGCTATAAAAGTGTGTAGTTTGGCGCCATTTGTTTCGCTAACGTTAATTGCTGCAAGGCAGGCAGCAGCAGCTTTATCCCACTTTTTAGCGTCATAAGTTGAACTAAAGAGTGCCTGTCCATCCTTGTTTTTTACGCTGATATAATCTGGATTACCATTAAACAAAGGGCTTGCAGCAGTTGCCAGTACCTCTGCTTTTACAGAGAGTGCAATAGGTGTGGTTACGCGGCCAAGCTCTTTTGCCTGGTTTAATATTACCGCAGGCAAATCAGGGGCAGCCTGGTCAAGCAATCTGACTATATAATTCACTACAGAATCTACCGGAGCTCTTTTTACTTTTACGGCCTCTGCAGAGCTATTGATCGGAAGGTTTACGTCAATAATTGGAACTGCCCCGTATAGCCTGAATAGGTAAAAATGATAATAAGCTTTCAAAAATTTTACTTCAGCTATCCACCTTTTCTTTTCATCCGGGCCAAGATCAATAGGCTTATCAATGTTTTCAAGCATAGTATTACATCTTCTTAATGCTTGAAAAATAGCTTGCCCGCCATTTGATCCATCCCAATAATTAAGCCCGGGATTAGCACTGTTCTGTGTACCTCTGATTAAATTAAAGCCTGTTGGGTCAATGCCTTGATTATCTGTAAGGTTATTGGGGAAAATGATTTCTGATGAAGTGGTAAAACCGGCATCGTTTTGAACATATGTTAATTGCTGTATGGTGGAATAACAGGAAAATAAATAATTCTCAGCTTCATTACGGTTCCTGAAAGCATAATCGATCGTACCAACATTCTCAGGAGTAACATCGAGGTATTTTTTACATGACACACAAGTTAAAGCTAACAGTGCCATGTAAAAATATTTGTAGTGTGATTTCATATTTCAAGTAATAGTCAGTTAATATTAAAGGTTGATATTTAAACCCACGTTGAACACCTTTTGAACTGGGTAGGCAAACGCATTGCCACCTTGTTCAGGATCCCATAATTTGAAGGGGCTCCAGGTTAACAGGTTTAATCCGTTAAAATATATCCTTGCATTTTTTAAGGATAGGGCTTTTAATAGGCGTGCTGGTAATGTATAACCAATTTCCAGTGATTTAAGCCTCATAAAGCTGCCGTCGCGTAACCACCATGTGCTGTTTTGCCTGTTATTTTCTATTACACCACCATTTGGCCCAAGCCTTGGATATAATGCATATAGGTTTTGATTATCTTCAGACCAATGGTCATCGGCGTAAGCTTTTAGCAATGCCGTATTTCCGGTAAAGTATGAATCCGGGCTTTTGATAAATGGCGCTGTCCGGGCAGGATCAATAAAGAATGATACGTTTGCTTGTCCCTGAAAGAAAGCAGAAAGGTCAAAGTTTTTAAACCCTGTGGATATACCAAAACCATAAACTATTTGCGGTACTGTTGGATATCCGATAAAAGTTTGATCGGCAGCATCAATTTTACCGTCACCATTCAAATCGCGGTATTTAATATCGCCACCCTGCGGAGGTGTTCCACCAGTGCTAAATATTTGTGAAGGTGAGTTTTTCGCTTCATTATCATCTACAAATAAACGTTCTGCTATATAGCCGTATGCCCGATTAAGCGGTTGTCCGATAATGTTGCGGTACCCCTCTTTGTAGTCGGGCTGTTCATACTGTGTATATTTATTGGTAGAGTATGTGAAGTTTCCCCGGGCAGATAACCAAATGTCTTTGGTAAGCGATTGTTTTCCATCTACAGAGATATCGATACCTTGTGATTGTACCTTGCCCACATTGGCAGATATACCAGATTCAAGGCCCATTGTTGATGGTATAGAGGAGCGATCTTGTAGTATATTGTATTTGTCGTTTCTGTAAATTTCGGCTATAACATTAAACTTTTTAAATAAGGTAAATTCAAGGCCAAGGTTAGTCTGCTTTGAGGTTTCCCATGTCACATCATCATTCTCATAACTATTGATCCTAACCCCGTTATGGGAGTACGCGTTATTTGTTCCAAATGAAGCAGAGTTACCTCCATTAAGATTTACGTCTGATAGATAAAAGAACCTTTGACTTCCAATCTGGTCGTTACCCACCAACCCATAGCTGGCACGTAGTTTAAAGCGATCAAACACATCATACAGATCACCCCAAAACTTTTCATCAGATATGATCCATGAAGCACCTATTGTTGGGAAAAATCCAAACCGGTGATTTGCCGAAAATCGTTCGGATCCGTTATATCCAAAGTTAAACTCAAGGAAATACCTGCTCTTGTAGGAATAGGTAGCACGTCCCGCCACCGTTAAGTTACGGTATGGTAATGAATATTGTAAACTATAGGTATTAGTGCGCGGATCAATATTATTGGAATATAATTGTTGTTGGCGGGTGCCTATTAAAGAAGCACTGACATTGTTGTTTTTTCCGATCGACCTGTTATAATCCAGTACACCCTGGAAATAAACAAAGGTTTGCAGGTTATCTGAATAAGGGTCGCGGGAGTAGGAAAGATATTCCTGGGCTTGTCCGGGTTGCGAGTTTATCCAGAGTAATGTGTACTGATTGGTTGTCTTATCATAATTTTGTGTAGTATAATAAAAGGGATTATAATAAAGCTGCGATCTGAAGTATGCATACCTGTTGGTACTGAAGATGCCATGGAAATTCAGTCCGGATGTAAGGAAGTCTAAATTTTGATTTAGTTCCAATTGCGCAAGCATCCTTGATTCCGAAAAGTTTTGATGTCCGGAAAGGAGGGAAGCATACGGGTTGATATATTGAGTAGATCCTAAGCCCCCGTTTGAAGCGGCTGTATTACCGAACAAAATGTGTTTAGTACGAAGATTGGCAGAATCGGGTGGAAAATAAGCTGGAAAATCAACCGGACTGGTATGCATTACCAAGTTGTAAAGATCGGTCTGGAAGTTTGCATCGTTGGTGCGGGGGCCGTTATACTCATTAAAGGTGCCCGCTAAACGTACAATCAGCTCGGTTTTATCGGTTATATTAATGTTGACGTTAGAGCGTATCTGGTAATTTTGAAACTTAACATTATTGTTATTATTATTTCTGATATCAGTTCTCAAAATACCGTTATCATTATCATATGAACCGGCAACATAGTAACGGGCAACACCACCGCCACCTTGTACACTTAAATTACCCCGTTGTGTACTGGTACGGTTTTTAAATAGCATGTCGAGCCAGTTAACTGCCGGGTATACATATTGGTTACTTCCCGGTGCGTGATTGATAGTGGCTTCTGTATTTAATATTTTGTTCTGGTCATAAGGTAACGGGTCTAAAGGATAACGGGTGCGTACGGCTTCATTAAAGAGCTTCATGTAAGTAATTGGATCGGCCAGCTGGAGGGTTTTGACAGATTGCGATGAGGCGTTTTCAACCCTGAAATTAATCTGCGATTTACCTGTCTTACCTTCTTTTGTTTTAACCAGGATAACACCGTTACCACCGCGTGCCCCATACAAGGCGGTAGCACTCGCATCTTTTAGTATAGAAAAGCTTTCTATATCATCAACATTTAAACGGGCCAGATCGGATGCGGTTAACTCAACGTTATCTATCAGTATCAAAGGGCTCTGCCGGTAACCGAAGGTAGTAACACCCCTGATAAAGAATGTTGAGTTATCTACCCCAGGCTGCCCACTGGGCTGATAGGCTATAACCCCTGCAACCTGGCCTGCTAATGCATTGGTGAGGTTACTGGCGGGTATTTTTAAATTGCCTGGTTTTACTGTGGTAACAGAGCCAACAATGGCCTCTCTTCTTTCCTTTTTTCCATAGGCGGTAACCACTACCTCATCAGCTTGTTGTACATCTTCTTCCAGTGTAACATTAAAGAGCTTGGTTTGAGGTGTTACTATAAAAGTCTGCGATTTAAAACCTACAAAGGTTATTTTAATTGTAGCACCTTCTTTCACATCTAAAATAAACTTACCGTTAATATCTGTTACTGTACCTTGTTTGGAATTACCCACAACAGAAATACTTACTCCTGTTAACGGCACTCCCTTACTATCTTTAACTGATCCTGTTACAGTAATATCAGCTAATATTGATGTGTTTGTGCTAAAAGCCTCCACACCAGCTGCCTCTTTAGTAATGATGATGGATTTTCCATCAATAATGTAGGATAGTTGTAAATTTTTAAGAGCTGTTTTAAGTACGTCATCAAGAGGAGTGTTCTTGAAATTAACATCAAGGGTATAAGTTTTTTGTGATCCCTTTGGCGACCAAAAAACGTTGTATCCTGTTTGCCTGTTGATTTCACTGAACAACTGTTTCAGCGTAACATCATTTTGTTTATAAGTTATTTTTTGTGAAAAGACCGATGCACTGACCTGCATAAATGCCAGCAGGAGTATAAGGCTCGTTATTTTCATTATAAGAAGGAATTTCTTGGTGTAGCACGAATGCGTACAAATGTTTGTAGTAAAATTTTTGTACATTTGTTTAGGCTGGTTAATGTTAAAATTGTTATCTCCAATAGCATTTTAGTTTAATAAGCTTTAAGATCAGAGACATCGCGAGTGTCTCTGATCATGCTTTTAAACTATTCCTTTTTCGTTAAGTAGAATCTTCCATTTTCTTCCCGGTTTAAATTGATTAAGTTATAATTTGGTTTGTTTTGTTTTGGTAACTCTGATAGTAGAGCCTTCAATGATGAACCTGGCACCAGTAGTTTGCTCTATCATTTTTAATAAGGTGGATATATTGGAAAAACGCGTAGTTACAGCAGCTAATGGTTCTTTTTTAACGCTTTCATCCTCATATATAATTTTTACGTCATACCATCTGGCTATTTGCCGCATAGCTATTTCCAGATCCTCATCATCAAATCTGAAGAATCCATTTTTCCAATCTATAGCGTCACGAGGGTCAACCTCCGATACTTTGAGTGTGGTTGTTAGGTCGGCTTCCTGCCCTGGTTTTAGTGTTGTGTTTTTATCTCCTGCGGTAACTTTAACGGCTCCTTCTAAAAGCGTGGTTTTGGTACTGAGCTCATCGGGATAGGCATTCAAGTTAAAGTGAGTGCCCAAAACCTCGACCAATTGCTTGTTGGTCACCACTTTGAAAGGTATATTTTTATTATGTGCCACTTCAAAGTAAGCCTCACCACTTAGCTCAACCTTTCTTTCTTTAGATGAATTAAAACTTACCGGATATTTCAAGGATGAAGCGGCATTCAGCCACACGCGGGTTCCATCAGGCAAAAGCAGCTGATACTGTCCTCCTCTTGGTGTTTCTATCGTGTTGTATTGTATAGAGCCATCATTAGGTGTACCTGAATTAGCGCTATATATTAATTGATCATCAGCCGTTTTAATGATCTGACTTCCTTTTTGCTGTGCTATTTTGCCGTTTTTAACGTCGGCTAAGAATATTTTTTTCCCATTGGCTAATACCAGGAAGGCTTTATTACCGCCAGGTTTAATTTGTTGGTTAAGTGCGGTTGTTGAATTTACGTTTTGCTTGTGTTTGCCAACAAAAAAAAAGGTGCCAGCTGATAATATCATTAATATAGATGCCGCAACAGCCCACTTTTTATATCGAAAAGATTTTGATTTTGAAAAGTTGATTTCACTCAGAAGCCGGGTCAATATTTCTTCGCGAACACTGTCTTCGTCCTCCGGAAATTCAGATGTCTCGTTCGAAACTTTATTGTACCAGTTGGTCAGAGCCTGCTTTTCTGAAGCAGTAGCCCGGCCTTCCTGGTGCTTTTGTATTAAGTTATAAATGGTTTGGCGGTTCAATTGGTATTGCGCTTTATAATGGTATGTTACATGAAAAACGTTTTACCCTATATCCTCTTTGAAATAAATTTTAACTTTTATTCAAATGTTACTTAATAGATTAATTTTAAAAGAAGGAACGGTATAATTGAAAAGATATCAATATTAGTCCGCCATATTTCTTGAGACCACCACGGATGATCTTAAGGGCACGTGTAAGATTGGCTTCGACCCCTTTTTCTGTAATTTGCATCTCAGTTGCTATCTCTGAGTTTTTCATGCCGTTTTCACGGCTGTACCGGAAAACCAGGCGGCATTTTTCCGGAAGTTCTTCTACTATACTATCAATATATTGTTGCAGGAAGCGGGCATCTAACTTATCTTCTGTATAAGCCATAGTTTCAAAATCCAAATGTTGCTGCGCTAATTCACTACGACGTTGTTCCTTCTGATAGTAATGATATATACTTAATTTAATGGCTCCGGCAAGAAAAGCAGGTAGATTTCGAATATCAGACAGGTTACATTTTTCCCATAGTGAAATAAATACATCGTGTACAATATCTTTAGCTACAGCGCTATCTTTACAGTGATTCCACGCAATAGCCAGCATTTGTTTCCAGTACCGGTTATAAATTTCGGTAAACGCAGCCTGTTCACCTTTTTTTAAGTGAAAGGTAAGTAGTTCATCAGTATAATTGTTATAATCTGACATATAAGGAGGGGGCCCTAAGCTTGAAAATTTCAATAGGAAAAATTAATAGCCACGAGACAGGGTTACATACAGATCATTCCAATAAATCACATTCCTAGTTTGAGGTAAAGCTTTTCCCATATTTTAATTTTAAATAAATATAAACTATATAATCACGCGCAGCCTCAACCCTAATTATATCCTGAATACCTTTGTTCAGGTAACATATTTAAATTTTAAGCCAATAGTAAAGTCATTGATAATGAGTAAACTACTTTTGCTTGTGACAGTCGAAATTGGTTATAAATGAACAAGTCAGGACGGCTAAGATAATAAAAATCGTTAAATCACAGCCGACTTTTAAATGCTTCCTAATATACTCAAATTGAATGTCTTTAATACATCTGTATAGCGTTATTTGCATACTGAACATTGTTCATTATATTTGCAAGGTATTTTATCATTCATGGGAGTTACAGAAAGAAAAGAACGTGAAAAAACGGAGATGAGGGAGCTGATCACGGCTGCTGCCATGAAAATGTTCCTGGAGGATGGTTATGCCAAAACCTCCATTCGTGGAATAGCGGATGCCATAGAATACAGCCCAGGGACAATTTATTTGTATTTCAAGGATAAGGATGAATTGTTGTATGAAGTACAAGCTGATGCTTATGGGCGTTTACTGGAAGTATTTCAAAAAGAAGCAACCAGTACCGATCCACTCGAAAGGCTTAGCCAAATAGGTCGGGCTTATATTAACTTTGGCTTAAATAACTCCGAGCTCTATGATTTGATGTTTATCATCCGTTCACCTATGAATGTAGACGAAAAACTCCATAAAGTTAACGGAGCCAACTGCCTGAATTTTTTGATAGAGTGCCTGACAGATTGTATCAGTAAAGATCTTCTTCGGATTAATGATGTGCAGCAGGCTACTTTACAAATATGGAGTACTGTACATGGATTGGTATCCCTTCATTTACGCTGCCGTTTGAAAATTATGGTTGAATCGGAGGAGGATGTACCTCAGGTATTGATAAAAACTATGGAAGATTATTTAGCAGCTGTAACAAAATAAAAAAAATTTAGTCTATTAATAAACATCGTTCATTAGATAAACGCTGGATATTACTCCTGTTGACGTAGTAGTATGCCAGGCATTCGATCTTAAGTAGTATTTGAAATAAATTTTTTTGTCTTTTAACTAAACATTGTTCATTATGTATACATTGTTCACAAGGGGTTTAATTCCCATCTTTACTTTTTTGTTGTTATGCCATATAAGTGCGTTAGGCCAAAGCAATCACCAGCAACTTGATGATTACGTGGCCATAGCCTTTACACAAAATCAGGGCTTGAAGGAGCAGCAGTTTGATCTGGATAAAGCCATGGCGGCCTTAAAAGAGGCTCAGGCCATGTATTTACCAACGGTGAGTTTGCTTGGAAGTTATACCCGATCTGCGGGGGGGCGCACCATAGATGTACCGGTTGGTGATCTGGTTAATCCGGTTTATACCGCGCTTAATCAGTTAACCAATTCTAACAAGTTTCCGCAGCTTAAAAATGAATCATTTCTGCTCAACCCCAATAACTTTTACGATGCCAAATTACGCACCTCATTACCATTGATTAACGCCGAGATCCGCTATAATAAGCTCATCAAACAACAGCTTATTACCAGTCAGCAGGCTGCTGTAAATGTTTATAAACGGGCTTTGGTAAAAGATATTAAAACAGCTTACTATCGATACTATCAATCATTGCAAAGCATAGCAACCTATAACAGCGCTATGTTATTGATAAAAGAGAACATCCGGGAAAACGAAAGCATGCTGAGAAATGGTATACGTAATGGCACTGCATTGCTTCGGTCACAAACAGAACAGGAAAAAAATAAATCAGCCTTAATACAGGCACAGCATAATATGAAGAATGCGAAATCGTATTTTAACTTTCTATTGAACCGCTCATTACAGGATTCTATATTGATCGAAAAAGCGACGGTCGCCGATATAGTTACAGCTCCTGATACTACCCTTGGTACCAGCCGTCGCGAAGAAATAAAGCAACTGCGTACGATGCAGCACGTTTATACGCTTGATTATCAATTGCAGAAATCGGGCTTTATTCCTAAGGTTAATACTTTTGTTGACCTTGGTTCACAAGGATTTGATTTTAACATCAATAATAAAACCCGGTATTATTTATGGGGAGTAAACCTGCAATGGGACATTTTTACCGGTGGGCAGCGTAAACATCGTGCCGAACAATCAAGAGCCAACGTAAACGCAACAATTGCCCAGCTTGATCAAACCGAGCAATCCTTGCAACTCCAGTTAGATCAAACCTATAATAATTATCAATCTGCTACCGCAGCCTATAAAAGTATTACCGCTCAGTTATTGTTTGCTAGTAAGTACTATAACGACCAGCTAAAAGCCTATCGGGCAGGGCAATTGCTATACCTTGAATTGTTAGATGCCCAAGATCAACTCACTAATGCACGCTTACAAATGGCAGATGCGGAAGCCAATGTACAAATAGCCCTTGCCGAACTTGAGCGTGAACAAGCTACTTATCCCATTAACAATCCTAATCAGAAATAAATTATATGAAAACCTTTAAATATACCAGTTTATTAATGTGCATCCCTTTGATGTACGCCTGCAAATCGCATCCGGTTGCGATCAGTAAAAATGGTGGAGCTGATACCATCCCCGTA
Organism: Mucilaginibacter lappiensis; assembly: GCF_900155965.1. Lineage (GTDB taxonomy): Bacteria > Bacteroidota > Bacteroidia > Sphingobacteriales > Sphingobacteriaceae > Mucilaginibacter > Mucilaginibacter lappiensis. The sequence continues at coordinate 242,743 of NZ_FTMG01000001.1, read as the reverse complement.
CAAACTATATTGTTAAAGCAACAGAATAACAGTGCTACCATGGCCGTATCAGGGCAATTTACTACAGATGATGAGGTAATGCTATCATTTAAAACAGGGGGTATCATTAACAGCCTGAATGCAAAAGAAGGCGATGCGGTAAAAAAAGGCCAGCTGCTGGCTACCCTTAACCTTACTGAAATTGACGCGCAGGTACAGCAGGCGGGTCTTTCTGTAGAAAAAGCGCAGCGTGATTATCAGCGTATTCAAAATTTGTATAAGGATAGTGTAGCTACACTGGAGCAATTACAAAATAATAAAACAGTATTGCAACAGGCGCAGCAACAATGGAACATGGCAAAATATAATCGCCAGTACTCAGAAATACGTGCTCCCAAGGATGGCTACATACTACGCAAATTGGCTAATGCCGGGCAATTGGTATCTGCTGGTACTTCGGTATTGCAAACTAATGGGGCAGAAGCCAATAAATGGATTTTACGCGTGGGTATTAGTGATAGTGAATGGGCCAGGTTGCAATTGAACGACCATGCTCAAATTCAAACTACTGCGCTGCCCGGACAAATACTTCAAGGCGTAGTAAGTCGTAAATCAGAGGGGGTGGATGCTGTTACCGGTACTTTTAGTGCCGACATCACCCTCACTAGTAAAAAGCCAAAAGCTATTGCAGCCGGGATGTTTGGTAAGGCTATCATTACGCCCAACCATACAACTGCAAGTGGTGTTGAATGGCAAATTCCTTATGAAGCATTGTTAGATGGTGATGGTGCCAGTGGTTATGTATTTGTAACCGACAACGATAAAACCGCTCGCAAAGTAAAAGTAACTGTTGCGGGAATCAATAAAAACACGGTTACCATTAGTGCAGGATTAGAGAATGCTAAAGCCCTGATCATCTCGGGGTCGGCTTATCTTACCGATAACAGTGCTATAGTTGTTCAATCACCTAAAACTATAGCCAAATGAAAATATCAGAATATGCTGTGAAGAGCAGCCAGTTTACGTTGGTGATTTTTATCATGATTATTGCCCTGGGTATAACTACTATGTTGAATATGCCCCGTTCGGAAGATCCGGAGATGCATCCTCCTGCTTTTTTGGTTATTGTTAATTACCCGGGAACAAGTCCGCGTGATATTGAAGACAGGGTAGTAACACCCTTAGAAAAAACAATAGGTGGCTTAGATGATATTAAACGCATCCGTACCAATATATCCAATGGGGTTGCTGTATTAAGGGTTGAATATAAATACAGCAGTAATATCGACTCCAAGTATCAGGAAATAGTGCGGGAAGTAAATAATAAACGAAGTGAACTTCCTGCGGATATTACGAATATTGAGATTCAAAAACAGCAGCCAACAGACGTTAATGTATTGCAGGTTGCCTTGGTATCAGAAAATGCTCCCCGTAGCTTATTGCAGCACTTTGCTGAGAAACTGCAGGACGAACTGGAGAAGGTATCATCCCTAAAACAGGTGGCAATCTTTGGACTTCCGGGACAGCAGGTTCGCATAGAGCTTGACCTCGAAAAAATGGCGCAAATGCACTTGCCTGTAAGTGCCGTGATTAATAGTTTACATAGTGAAATGGCCAGTGTCCCCGGAGGAAGTATCGATGCTGCACATCTTACTTTTAATATCAAGAGTAATGATTATCGTACGCTTGATGCGGTGAACAGCACGATTGTTTATGCTGCAAACGGTAAAAATATTTTATTAAAAGATATTGCCCGTGTATATTATGGCTATGGCGAAGAAAAGCATATAACCCGGTTGAACGGGCATCGCTGTGTATTTGTAACAGCTGCTCAGAAAGATGGAGAGAATATCAATAAAACACAAGCGGATTATAGCAAAGTGCTCACCAGTTTTAAAAAACTACTCCCCGGTAATATAGACCTTGTGCAAAATTTTGATCAGGCTGATAATGTGAGCAGACGTTTAACCGGTTTAAGTCACGATTTTATTATCGCTATTTTATTGGTTGCAGTTACTTTACTGCCTTTAGGTTTACGTCCGGCTGTTATTGTTATGATCTCCATCCCGCTTTCGCTGGCCATTGGTATTGTGTTACTGCAATTGTTTGGGTTTAATTTAAATCAGTTGAGTATTGTAGGGTTAGTAGTTGCGTTAGGGCTTCTGGTAGATGATAGCATCGTTGTGGTAGAAAACATAGAACGCTGGATGCTGGAAGGGCATAGCCGTCTGGAAGCAACCCTAAAAGCAACTGGCCAGATCGGTAAAGCTGTGGTAGGTTGTACTGTTATCCTGATTATCGCCTTTATGCCATTGGTGTTTTTACCTGAAGGATCAGGCGATTTTATCCGGTGTTTACCACTAGCAGTTATTTTCTGTGTATTGGCATCTATGCTAGTATCCTTAACTATTATTCCATTTTTATCGAGTCGTCTGTTAAAAAATCATACTGGTAATCCCGAAGGGAATTTCCTGATGCGTGCTTTGAAAAGACTGATTCATGGCAGCTATGCCCGCTTGTTGGATAAGGCACTTCAAAGACCATTTTTAACTATCGGCGTAGCTGTTGTATTGTTTGTCTCTGCCATCTATCTGTTTGGTGTTATTGGGTTCAGTTTGTTCCCATCGTCAGAAAAGCCGCAGTTTCTGATAAACATTACTACACCTAACCAGTCAAACCTGCCTTATACAGATAGTGTTTCAAAGGAAATTGAAAAGCAATTAAAGAAAGAGCCACTTATTCAATATTACGCAACCAATGTGGGGCATGGTAATCCGCGTATTTACTATAATGTAAATTCGGAAAATAACCGCAGTGATTTTGCCCAGCTTTTTGTTCAGTTGGATAATGATACCAGACCCGATCAGAAATTAGCCTTAATACAACGCTTACAGCATCGTTGGGCACATTATCTGGGTGCTAAAGTTGAGGTAAAGAATTTTGAACAAGGACCGCCTGTGGTTGCACCAATCGAGGTACGTCTGTTCGGCGATAATCTGGACACCTTGCGGGCTTATTCTTTAAAGGTTGAACAGTTACTGCACCAAACAGCGGGAACCATGTATATAAACAATCCGGTAAGCTTATTAAAAAGCGATATACGCATAGCGGTCAATAAAGATAAAGCACAACAATTAGGCGTAAACTCTTTAGCTGTAGATCAGATTGCAAGATTAGCTGTTACCGGCCTGGACATGGGCACCTATTACAATAATGATAATAAATACGGTTATACCGTTTTGCTTACGCGGGTAAAGGAGGGGCGGCCAAGTATTGATGCCTTTAGGAATCTATATGTAAATAATGCCCAGGGCAATGCCTTACCCCTAAAACAAGTGGCAGATTTGCAATTGGAAGCTTCTCCAGCCGTTATTAATCACCAGGAAAAAAAGCGGGTTGTATCTGTACAAGCCAATGTGCAGAAGAGTTTTTTGGTTAGTCGCGTAATAGATGATGTAACTCAAAAAATGGATAAACTAAAACTCCCGCCTGGTTATAGTTATGAAATGGGTGGCGAGGTTGAATCAAAAAACAACTCCTTTGGTGGTTTTATGAGCATTATCCTGGTCACTGTATTTGTATTTATTGCAGTACTTGTTTTATTATTTAAAACATTTAAAAGTACATTGATCATCCTTTCGGTAATACCGTTAGGTGTGGTGGGGGCTGCTGTTGCACTTTGGGTAACAGGTAATTCGCTGTCATTTGTAGCCATCATCGGACTGATTGCTTTGGCTGGGATCGAAGTGAAAAATACCATCTTGCTGGTAGATTTTACCAACCAGTTAAGACAGCAGGGCAAAGGGCTTCAGGATGCGATCCGCGAAGCCGGCGAGGTTCGTTTTTTACCGATTGTATTGACATCTCTTACTGCCATAGGTGGATTGATTCCGATCGCAACATCTACCAATCCTTTAATATCACCATTGGCCATTGTGCTTATTGGAGGATTAATAAGTTCTACATTGCTATCCAGAATTGTAACACCAATTGTGTACGAGTTGATCCCTCCAGCTATAAAAAGCGATAAAGGAGAATAATAAGTCTGAGATTATAAGGATGCGACAGTCATTATTGTCGTATCCTTATAATTATAGTAATATAGCTTCCAATTATTTATTGGCGTTATTTAGATCCCATACTTTTAAAGATCTAACCATGGTCTTACCGTCAGAAAATAAAGATATGCCGGTAGCGTCCTTATTAGGGTAAATCATGGTTGATATTACTTTTTCTCCGCTGTTACCAAAGACTTCCAGTGACGATTTATCAATCAGTACTTGCATCCGTACAACGCCATTTACAGATCTCATTGGAGCTGTTTGAATTAAGTTCCGTGTATCTTTATTCCCACTTTCCGATCTGGTACAGTCTACATATAGTTCTTTTTTAATGACATCGTAACCAACTGTGATTTTTTGATCGCTGCCCATTTTTTCTGCTACGATAACCCCAACTTTTTTGGCATCGCCCAGGTTAAATTCTACATCTAACCAATTAGCATTATTGTTGAAACTGTTATTCCCAGATAAATCCAAACGCCCAGTAAGCGATATGTCTTCTTTGATAAGCTTTTTACCCTTTGATAGTTTTGAAAGCGAATTACTTATGATGGTTGAGGGGATTTGTATCAATTTCAAACCTTCATCTGTAGTTTTTAAATAAAGATCATGAGGTATTGACATCTGACCTTTCCATGGGTAAGTTTCTTTGCGACCATTTTGGAGCCAGCCTAATAATATTTTTTTATTTCCCGGAGCATCACGCCAGGCTATAGCTGCATAAAAAGCATCACCATAATCAACAGTTAGCACTTTATCCGTAGGATTGTTATTTTTAAATGTAACACCATCAAAATCTCCTATGTAATACTGCATTAATGGCCCATGATCTCCACCAGATGATACAAATAACACCCATTTGACGCGAGTTGGATCCCCGTCAACCGACAGTGGGATGAGTGATGGACATTCCCAACCATTTTTAGTATAACCAGCAGGGCCAAAATCGCTTAGTTTTGTCCATTTCTTCAGGTCTTTTGAACCATAAATGCGTACCATATGCTCATCAACCATAGCAACCGTCATGATCCATTGCTTAGTTGGTTCATACCAAAATACATTAGGATCACGGAAATCGTGCATTTGCAGATCAATAACCGGATTATTTGCGTATAGATTGTAAGATAAAGCATTGTCATTACTATAGGCAATAAACTGTGATTCTTTTTTCTGTTTAGGCTGATCGGCAGTAAAGATGGCAACAATAGGAGCTTGACCATTTAAGCCAAAACCGCTGGTGTTGTTTTTGTCAAGTACTGCAGATCCTGAGTAGATCCAGGTAGTGGTGTCCTTGCTCAAAATTTCAGGAATGGCTACCGGTAAATGTTTCCAATGTATGAGGTCTTTACTCGTAGCGTGGCCCCAGCTCATGTGTCCCCATTTATTTTCAAAAGGATTATGTTGGTAATACAGGTTAAATTCTCCATTTAGGTATATCAAACCATTGGGATCATTGGTCCAGTTGGTCGGGGGCGTAAAATGATAGGTCGGCCGCCATTGCGGTGTAGCTGTTTCTTGTTGGGCAAATGATCTTGAAGATATAGCAAACAGGAGTACGATTATTAATTTAGCTTTATTCATAGTTGAATTTTAATATATAACACCTATGGCTCTTTTTCGATAATCGGTTGGGGTAATGCCGGTTTTTTCTTTGAACATTTTAGAGAAGTAGAAATAACTGTCAAAGCCCAAATCATAAGCAATTTGCTTTATAGGAGTAGCCGGATTGTTCAAAAGCTCTTTGGCCCGCTCTATTTTTAATTGGATATAATATTGACCCGGTGAAAGTCCGGTATAGCTTTTAAAAGCTTTTCTGAACCAGGAATAACCCACTTGTAATTCTTCGGCAGCTTGCTCTGGCGAAAAGTCATTTACGATATTTGAACGGAATAACAGTCTTGCTTTATTAATGATCACTTCTTTTTCTTCGCATTCTACCGCGTTTTGTTTCAAAATAAAATGAAAATTCCCCATCAGGTGCAATGCTGCTCCTGAAATAAGTGGTTGGTATCCTGTGTTTTCTGTTTTAGTTACCTCAATAACGCTGTTGAATAGTTTAAATATTCCCTCATGGAAGCCAATATAAATACTTGGATTGTCAGGCTTTAAGAAGTTTTTCTTCACCAGGTTATCTATAATATCTCCCTTTATACCTACCCAATATTCATCCCAACCGGTTTCGCTATCTGGTTTGTATCGATGCCTTTCTCCAGGAAAAAGAATAATAATGGTGCCTGCTTTTATCTCGCGAAGTTTGCAGCTGTCTGATTCAAAAGTTCCTTTACCTCTTGTAATATAAATAATTTGGTACTCATTTAATACGCGCCCCATATCCCAGTTAAAATAATGATGAGCAGGATGGGTTTTAAATGGATATGAACCTGTGGGCCCTATATGGGTACAGCCCGTATTTAAAACACATAGCCCCCAGTTTTCATCTTCACGGCTTACCGGCAGGTATTTGTAATAATTGATCATTTAATTATGCTACTATAATGTTTGCTGGCAAAGGACACGTTTGCCCAATATAGCGAGAATGCCAGATAGTAGTGGTTTATAAAGTATTAAAAATAGGAACAATTTATATACTAACAAGGCCCATATCAAAAAATACAATTCAAATATCAAAACCTGTATTTCAACTCATCATCATTGAAATACTTTTGATAATCAATTTTAAACTCTTTCTTGCTTATAATTTAAAGCAAAATTCAGGCAATTAACATATTGGTTAAGTTGTGAGAAAGGTAAGAATTACCGGTGAGGATCTCTGAGCTTCTGCCTTTTCGACGGGTACATGTAAATTATTCTAAATCGCAATGATGAAAAAATTAATAAGTATGGTTTTAGGAGTACTGTGTTTTAGTATAAGTAAAGCACAAACTCCCCAGCTAAAGGTTAATTGGAATGAAGTAGTTATGGTTTCTAGGTCAACCCCTACATTGCAGGTAGTTGGCAATCCCATGTTGCGCCGGAAGGCCTCAATGCACGATGGCTCTTTTGAGGCCCTAAGCAATCTAAATGCCGATTATGTGCGTTATGTGCCCTGGTTCCCGTACCCTAAGCTGGCAGTAGCCGAATTGGATGCCCCAACAGCCACCAAAACATCGTGGGATTTTAGTTTGATAGATCCAATGACTATTGATTTTCTGGAAGCCACTAAAGGGCATTCCGTAATTATGAATTTTAGTACCATACCACAATGGATGTTTAAAACTGAGAAACCTGTTGCTTATCCCGAGGACCCCAACCAGGTTGTCTGGAATTATGGTGGTGGTACTGAATTAAGAGATACCACCCTTAAAGAGTTGACGGATTATTATGTGCGCCTTATTAGTTGGTACACCAAAGGCGGATTTACTGATGAACTGGGGAAATATCATAAATCAGGTTATCATTATGAAATTCCATACTGGGAAGTATTAAATGAACCCGATCTGGAACATAGCATGTCACCACAAACTTATACTAAAATTTATGACGCTATGGTAACCGCCATAAAAGCTGTGTTGCCTAATGTTAAATTTGTAGGAATGGCACTTGCATATGAAAGACCTGAATGGTTTGAATATTTTCTGAATCCGGCTAATCATAAACCCGGCATTCGGCTGGATATGATATCCTACCATTGTTATGCTAATGCTAACAGTAATCAAAAATTCGATGCGTATGAGTATTCAGTATTTGATAAAGCAGAACATTTTATAAACACGGTAACTTACATCGAAAATATTCGCAAACGTTTATCCCCCGATACTAAAACGGATATTAATGAACTGGGTACGTTTGTAAGCGGCGAAATGCGTAATCAGCCAATTATCCCGGCTTACTGGAACCTATCGGCAAGTGTGTATGCCTATTTCTTTATAGAGCTTACCAAAGCCGGTATCGATGTTATAGGCGAATCTCAACTGGTAGGCTTTCCCTCACAGTATCCGGATGTAAGTATGATTAATTATGAAAATAATAAACCCAATGCCCGTTTCCGGGTGCTCAAACTCATAAAAGATAATATTAAGCCGGGCAGTAAATTGGTAAGAACCAGTATAGAGGGAAATAATGGAGATGATATTGTGGCGCAAGGATTTACAGATGGGGGAGATAAAAAAATACTGATCCTTAATAAACGTAATAAAACCATCAGGATAAAAGTACCGCAGGATGTTAAAGGTGCGAAATTGAGTATGCTGGATAGTGCCCTCGGAGATAATGAGCCAACTCAATCAACATTAAACAACGATTTTATTGAGTTAAAGCCTTTTGCCGTTGCTATGATTGTTACTGGTAAATAAAAGACATAAATAATAATGAATAGGTTTTTATTTTTCCTTATAATCATTTTCAATAGTTTGAGTATTGCTAATGCACAGATAAGCAAACTAAAAGAACAATTTATTCATCCGCCTAACAGCGCTAAGCCGGGTGTATATTGGTATTTTATGGATGGCAATATGTCGGAGCGATCTATCACTGCTGATTTGGAGGCCATGAAGAAAGCTGGGATAGGTAACTTTATTTTTCTGGAGGTAAATGTTGGTATCCCACGAGGCCCTGTTGATTTTTTAAGCGAAGAATGGCAACGTATGTTTGCTCATGCTGTAAAAGAAGCCAAACGTTTAGGTATTGAAATGACATTGGGTATAGGACCCGGCTGGACAGGGAGTGGTGGTCCCTGGGTACCTGTAAAGCAGTCTATGCAGCATTTAGTTAGTAGTTCCGTCAATATAATGGGAGGCAAAAAGCAACTCATTATTTTACCCATCCCCTTACCGAAGAAACCCTATTTTGGTGAAGGCGCATTTACGCCAGAACTAAAAAAGCAATGGAATGATTTTTACGAAGATGTAGCTGTATTGGCTTATCCGACCCCATCGGCAACAGGTCAAAAAATAGCTGATGTGGACGAAAAAGCATTGTTCTATCGCGCACCTTATTCATCTGTAAGGGGAGTTAAACAATATCTGCCAACAACAGCCGAATACGTTGAGCCTCCTAAAAACACGGTGGTTGATAGATCTAAAATTATAGACCTTACAGGTAAGCTCCAGCCCGATGGCACGCTCAACTGGGTAGCGCCAAAAGGCAATTGGACTATCATGCGTTTTGGCCGCAGGAACAATGGTGCTATTACCCGGCCGGCTCCAGTACCCGGTCTGGGCTTTGAGGCTGATAAATTTGATACAGGAGCACTTAACGCTCATCTGGATAATTATGTAGGTAAACTGATGCGCAAAGCCGGCATCCCCGATTCAAAAGATGAAGGTGGTTTGAAAAGACTGCACATAGACAGTTGGGAAATGGGGGCTCAAAACTGGACTCCTCATTTTCGTGAGGAATTTAAAAAACGCAGAGGATACGACCCGCTACCTTATTATCCGGTGTATGCAGGTAATATTGTTGAAAGCAATGAAGTAAGCGAACGTTTTTTATGGGATCTTAGACAAACAGCGCAAGAACTGGTGTTAGAATACCATGCACAACAAGTTAAAACATATGCCCATCGCTATGGCTTACAGCTATCCATCGAGCCTTATGATATGAACCCTACGGCGGATCTTGAACTAGGAAATATTGCCGATATGCCTATGTGCGAATTCTGGAGTAAAGGATGGGGTTTCAATTCATCATTCAGCTGTATCGAATCTACTTCAATAGGTCATATTAACGGAAAATCGTTGATCCCGGCAGAGGCTTTCACAGCACAGGACGATGTTTGGAAACAATATCCCGGGTCAATGAAAAACCAGGGTGATTGGGCTTTTGCCACGGGTATAAATAGATTTGTATACCACACCTTTCAAAACCAGTTCCTGGCCGACTCATTGCGACCCGGTGCTACCATGGGGCCTTATGGCGTGCATTGGGACAGGAACCAAACCTGGTGGCCAATGGTTGGCAGTTATCATGAATACATATCGCGCTGCCAGTATATTTTACAGCAAGGCCGTACTGTTGCTGATTTACTTTATTTAACGCCGGAAGGCTCGCCTCATGTATTTCGCCCACCTTCATCGGCAATGGATGGTGATGTGTTTATGCCCGATAGAAAGGGTTATAACTTTGATGGTTGTGCACCCAGTCAGCTTTACAAAGCAAGTGTACAAAATGGCATGCTTGTATTTCCAGGCGGAGCTAGTTACCGATTGCTGGTATTACCGGCTATTAAAACCATGACCCCTGCTTTACTACGGAAAATTACATCACTTGTATATGATGGTGCTGTGGTGGTGGGAGAACCTCCTTTAAAGTCGCCGGGATTATCAGGCTATCCTTTATGTGATGAACAGGTTAGTACATTAGCCAAAACACTTTGGGGTACTTTACAGGAGCCCGGGCAACAAACAATACATGAATATGGAAAAGGTAAAGTGATTTTTTGGGGCGACTTAGATAAGAAGATCGATGATCTCTATCCAGAATATGAACTCACAGCTCAACTATTAAAATCGATAGGCGTTGAACCGGATTTTACTTCCAATGGTACATTACGTTACACTCACCGTACTACTAATGACGCAGATATTTATTTTGTGGCTAACCGAACGGGCGTATCTGTTGAAACAACGGCCACCTTTAGAAGTATCAAAGGGAATCCACAGCTTTGGGATGCTGTAACTGGTGAAATTCGGCAATTACCTGAATATGGAATAAACGGCCAACTAACAACTGTGCCATTAAAGCTTGAGGCTTATGAAAGTTGTTTCATTGTATTTACTAAGGATGGGGTTTCTAATCCATCCGATCATAAAAACCTTGCTGTAAGTACCATAATCAAAACACTTGACGGTCCCTGGCAGGTCTCGTTCGATCCTAAATGGGGTGGCCCAAAAAGTATCCGTTTTGATCAGTTAGTAGATTGGACATTAAGAGCAGAAGATGGTATCAGGCATTATTCTGGTACGGCAACATATTACAAGGATTTTGATATGCCTGTAAAACCAGGTAAGATGAATAAAAGCATATACCTGCATTTAGGCGAAGTTAACCAGATGGCCCGCGTTAAAGTCAATGGCAAAGATATGGGTGTAGTTTGGACGGCACCCTGGCGTGTAGATATTAGCAACGCTGCTTTGAAAAAGCACAATAAACTTGAAATTGAGGTAGTCAATTTATGGGCAAACAGATTGATTGGTGATGCCAATTTTCCGGATGATGGTGTAGTAAATGAGCATTGGCCCGATTGGTTAATCCAGGGGAAACCGAGAACAAGCCACAGATACACGTTCTCAACCTATAATTATTATAAAAAAGATTCCCCCTTAATAAAATCAGGTCTGGTGGGGCCTGTAACAATTCAGGAAAGTAATTATTAATATTCATAAAATATTACAACAGGTAATATCATAATCTAATATGATCAACAGCAACTTAACTATCGGGGTATTTGGAATAGGTTTAGATGTTTATTGGGAGCAATTTGATGGACTCAAAACTTATTTAGAAGGCTGCCTGGAAAAATTGTGTTTAAAATTTACCAATATGCCGGTACGTGTAATTAATGCCGGAATAGTAGACACCGTTAATAAATCTTTCGAAACAGGTAAGCAATTCAGGCAGGAAGATGTGAACATGGTGTTTTTGTATGTCGGTACTTATGCACTATCCTCAACTGTACTACCTGTGGTACAAAAGCTAAATGTACCTGTTATTGTACTCAATCTTTCTCCAGATGCTTGTATTGATTATCAAAGTTTTAATCAGCTAAATGATCGTACAATGATGACAGGCGTTTGGTTAAGATATTGTTCTGCTTGCCCAGTACCCGAGATAGCTAATGTTTTTAAACGTACCGGTATTAATTTTCACCAGGTAACAGGTATGCTTGAAGATGACGAAGAAAGTCATAGGGAAATTATGGAATGGGTGGAAGCCGCTAATGTAGCACACATCATGCAAAATAATCGAATGGGGTGCATGGGGAACTACTACTCGGGTATGCTGGATATCTATACCGACCTTACCTTACAAATAAAATATTTTGGCGGTCACTTTGAACATATTGAGGTAGAAGAGCTTACTGCTATTAAGAATACTGTTACCCAGGGCGAAGCAGAGGAACGTGTGGCTGAGTTTTATGTGAAATTTGACGTACAGGATGACTGCTCACATGCAGAATTGTTAAGGGCCGCCAAAACATCAGTAGCTATGGATAGGTTAATAGCCAGGTATCAGCTAGGGGCATTTGCTTATTATCATAAAGGAACCGGTAACCTTGATAATGAAGAGACCATGAGTTCTATTATTTTAGGTAACTCATTACTTACTGCAAATGGTATACCTGTGGCAGGTGAGTTTGAAATAAAGAACGCGCAGGCAATGAAGATCATGGATAGCTTTGGCGCAGGTGGTTCCTTTACAGAGTATTACGCCATGGATTACAAAGATGATGTGGTTTTGATGGGGCACGATGGTCCGGGTCATATTGCCATTGCAGAGGGTCGGACCAAAGTGAGGCCTTTACAGGTTTACCATGGTAAAGTAGGACAGGGGCTTTCTGTTGAAATGACTGTTAAATGTGGGCCGGTCACTTGTCTTTCCATTCTTGAAAAAGGGAACGGCGTACTCATGATGCTGGTTGCCGAAGGTGAGTCTGTGGATGGACCTATTCTTCAAATTGGCAATACCAACAGCAGATATAAATTTCCTATCGGCTCTCGTAAATTTGTTAACGATTGGAATAGTTACGGGCCGGCTCATCATTGTGCCATAGGGGTGGGACATATCAGTACTAAGCTTAAAAAACTATCCGAAATATTAGGCATGGATATGGTAAAGGTTTGTTGAAGTGTTTGGGACGCCAGATTAGTAGAGTTGATCAATATTAAAACCGATGATCGTAAAGTATGATGGCTTTAAAAAACACCCAAATGACGTTAGAATATTTTAATAAGGAAAGTAACCTTTTATCTTGGATGCCAAAATGTGCGGTTTTTCTGCTATCTTTTGGATGATATGAAGCTTGTTGCAAACCTTTTGAGAGATTATGATGAACCTAAGGGAGCAGCTGTTGCATCATATTATTATTGTAATAGGTGATAAATATTTAGGATATTTTTGTTGTGTTTCAAAATGATGTGCGATATTGCCACTTTAAATATTATGTATAGGAAAGTGTTTATCAGCTACGCGAAAGAGGACATCAAGTTTGCGAGCGAACTTTATGATTTTTTGCAACGTAATCACTATAATCCCTGGTTGGACAAGAAAAAACTGTTGGCAGGTTCCAATTGGGATAATGCAATCCGCAAAGCTTTCAGAGAAGCTGATTTCATAATATTGCTGCTGTCAGCCACTTCGGTTTCTAAACGCGGTTATATCCAAAGGGAATATCGGTTGGCCTTACAGAATTGGGAAATCAAACTGGAATCGGACATTTATATTATCCCGGTGCTGATCGACGATTGCGAGGTGCCGGATAGTTTGAATAAATTTCAGTGGGTACGCTATGATGGGGAAAGTGCTTTTGAGGATATCCTTAAGGCACTTGACGCCCAAAGAGTGGAATATCTTAAAAATGCTTACGTCAAAGATCTCTTAGATACACACTATACCAAAACTTTGCCGTTGGATCTTCCTGCGGGACTAAATATTAAAAGCAGTGTAGAGTTTCCGCAATTTCCTCAAAATCCGTTTTTTAATGCAGAGTATGTTAATACATTCATTCAACATGCTATAATGGATCAGATGAGTACCTATTCAACGTTTATGAGCGAAAAGGATACTTATGCCGTATTGCCGGAGCATTTAAAAGGCCATTTATATTTCTCGAGTTATTATGAAATCCATTTTATTTCCGAGCGGTATCTTAGTTTAATTTTACATATTAGCTCTTATTGGGGTGGGCCGCACCCAAATCACCGCATTGAGACAAAAAACTTTTCATTTAATCCTGTTAGAAAATTGACATTAAGTGATGTAGTAAAATTCGACAATATCAATGACTTTGTGATTGACGTATATGGTAAGTATACCAACGAATATTTAAAAGAGGAGGACGGACATCTGATTGCCCGCATCCGGGACGAATTTGAGAATTGGGGTGCCAAAGACATGGATTTTGTCTTTAATTCGGATTTGTTGAGGTTAATGTCCAACAATTTATTACCTCATGCCTTTCAGGGCGCTGCCAATATAGATATCCCTTTGAACAAACTGGACTTGCGGATCAAGCCTTGACAGGAAGTATCAGGGATTCAAGCCAATCTAGACCGATCAGGCTGCCACAAACTTTTCGTACTTCTTCAAATGTTACAGTGATTTCGTGTTGCCCGTATGAATAAGCGGTAACCTGATAGGGCACAAATATAACCGTGAGTGTTTTATCGCCAACATAAAAGTTACCAAGAAATTCCCAATTGATCTGTTCATCGAAGTTCTTTAAAAAGAATTCGTTTTCGTCATTTACGTCAAACACCTCAGATGCTCGCTCAAGAAGTTTTGATTTACAGAGCTGCGCGAATAACAGCAGGATTTCGTCTTGATAATCCAAAATTTCTTTGAGATACACTTCCAATAGTGGATTGAGCCGAAAGTTCATTCCAACAGTGCCATAATTACCATGTAAGCCGCCGATATAACTGTAATTATAGACGGTGAGACTGATCATTCCAGGCGTGATCAGTTCAAAATTGTAATTCGTTCGGCTCTCGTTACCGGGATGGTTAGGGTTACCGTTTGGTTCGTTAAGTGGGCTGATATGAAGAAATCCATTATACATTCGGTAAACATCGGCTAGGATGTAAGTATTGAGATGTAAAAGGCTTTTGATAGTAGTCTTGGTAAATTGAGGATAGCTGATGCTGATTTTATGAAATATCGTATCCCCGAGGGTTTCCTCCAGGTTATGGCTGGTATACTCGTAAGACAGATTTTGGGCAATCTTGAGCATCTCCGTTTTTAGATAGATGTCCCGTTGTTGTCGCAGTGAAGCGTGAATTTGGTTATACGCATCCCAGTCGTTTAAGTCTACCCATTGATATTTGGCAAATTTTTCCGGAATTGTACAATTATCGGTTAGAACAGGTATAATATAGATACTGTCTTCGGGTCGTTGTTCAAAATAATCTAAAGCGAGCTTGAATTCCTTCTGTATATAACCGGTTTTTGTTATGGCAATTTTTGAAAACAGAATAATAATAAAATCAGCGAGCCGAAGCGCCTGATTGATTTCTTCACGCCAGTTATGGCCCGGCAATAGGTTTTCTTTGTCCAGCCAAGGTTTGAATGGTGTAGATTTGTTGAGATATTCAAACAAGCTCTTGGCTTGTTCGATGTCTTCCTTGGCATGAGCGATGAATACTTTATTGAACATCTGTTTTTTTTCCTATTGGTTTACTATGTTGGTCTTTCGGTAAAAATTTCAAGATTAGAATTTTGTTGCATATATACACAAGATTAGAATGTAATTGCATCATTGTTACGGATTAAATGGGAAGAAATAAAAACCGGCGGAGAAATCTTTCCCCGCCGGTTCCGGCTTTGCTTTAAGTGTTAAGCCTTGTGCGCCCACCTGGGCTCGAACCAGGGACCAAAAGATTATGAGTCTTCTACTCTAACCGACTGAGCTATAGGCGCGGTTATTTGTTTTTGTTTGCGGGTGCAATTTTACATATTTGCCGTCAAATTACAAAACGCTTTTATGGAAAACATTAAAAATATCATCTTCGATTACGGTAACGTTATATTTAGTCTTAACTTTTTAAGGGGTCAAGCAGCTTGGAAAGAGTTGGGTATCAATAATGCTGCTGATTTTTTTGGGCATAAACAACAAGATGAAATTTTTGACAAATTTGATAGAGGAGAGGTCACTGCCGATCAATTCAGAGATTATATCAGACAAAAAACGGGTAATTCTGAGCTTACTAATGATCAAATTAATGCAGCCTGGAACAGCATGCTGGTCGGAATTGAGTCCGGAAACCATGAATTATTGCTAGGTTTAAAAGATAAGTACCGTACTTTTTTGTTAAGTAATATCAACGAAATCCATTACGAATATATTATGAACTATCTGAAAACTGGCTTTGGGTTTGATAGTAACGAGCATATTTTTGAAAAAACTTACTACTCCCATTTAACAGGTAAACGTAAGCCCGAACCCGCAATTTTTGAGATGGTGTTAAACGAAAATAACCTTAATCCATCTGAAACACTGTTTATTGATGATAGTCCTCAACATTTAGCAGCTGCGCAAAAATTAGGTATACAAACATTTTTAATGACAACACCGGATACTATACAGCAATTTTTTGAAAGAGAGAAATTATAATCTGTCCACTTTTAATACATATTCATGAATTAAGTTTTGGCGATAGTATTTAATATCAATTCGATAAAGTGATCCATTACATTAAGCGGATTATTACTGAACTGGTTTGTTGAACGGTTAGCAAGAATAACATTAAATGAGAGTGCCTGGTGACCCAAGCAAGCGGCAAGGCCATATATTCCGGCGGTTTCCATTTCCAGATTAGTAATTAACGAGCCATTTGAGCTTTTAAAGGACGAGAGGAGGGATAAAAGATTTGGCGTTGATGATTTTGCCCGTACCTGCCTTCCTTGAGGCGAATAAAAGCCGGGAGCGGTAAGTGTTATGCCGTGCGAAGCTATGTTTCCCAATTGTTTGAGCAGTTTTTTTCCTGCCGGTGCATAATAGGGTTTAAGATTTAAGTGGGAGTGGGTTGTATGTTTATGAAATTCTTGTAAAAGCTGTCCATCTTTCTCATTTAGCTGGTGTTCATAAAAATGCATAAGCACGTCAAAACCAAAAGCACCGGATGATATCAACAGACTATCAATAGGAATATCTGGTTGTACTGCGCCGGAAGTACCGATACGAATAATATCGATACTGCGAAGTTGAGGATGAATAGAACGTGTTCTAAGATCAATATTTACAAGAGCATCCAGTTCATTTAAAACTATGTCTATATTATCGGTACCTATACCTGTTGAAATAACCGTAAGACGTTTGCTTCCAATGCGACCCGTATGGGTAATAAACTCACGCTTACCTTTTTTAAATTCTATAGTGTCAAAAAAACGACTAACCTTGGGCACTCTATCGGGGTCGCCAACTAAAATAATGGTGTCGCTTATGTCTTCCGGAAGGAGGTTTAAATGGTAAATACTACCATCATCATTTAAAATAAGATCGGTTTCTGAAATTCTTTCCACTCGGTTTGTTATTGGTTGTTTAAAATTAATTAAATAAAATCAGTAGGGCGTTATAGTGCCGAGGTTAATATCACATCCCACAACCTTTAGTTATTATTATTGTTAATGAACAGTTAATCTAAATGAAATATAAGAGGAGCAATTTTGGTGTAATTTTTAACTTGGGTTATACTACCTTAATAAAGTATATCATCGTAAATTGCTAAAGCAAATAACAACTCTGTAATAAATATGAAAACCCTATTAAGTGTACTTTTGATATTGATTTTACCTCTGCGCCAGTGGAGTGATGGTGATGACAATGTGCCTATGAATAAAATACAGGTAATAGGATCGCATAATAGCTATAAAGAAGCTATTTATCCAACCCTGTTTAAGGCTTTTCAAAAACAAAATCCCGAAGCAGCAGAAAAGATCGATTACGAGCACATTGGTTTATCAGATCAATTGAACATGGGGCTTTTAAATTTAGAAATTGATGTTTACGCTGATTCAAAAGGCGGTAAGTATGCACACCCGAAGGGTTTGGATTGGGTGAAAGATCAACCGCCGTTTGATCCCGAAAGTGAAATGAAACAACCCGGCTTTAAGGTATTTCATATCATTGATCTTGATTTTCGCAGTCATTGTTTAACTTTTAAAGATGGTTTAAAACAGCTAAAAACATGGTCGGATGCTCATCCTGATCATAACCCAATCTTTATAACTTTGGAACCTAAGGATGAAACCCCAAAAGATCCGAACCGAACTGCTCCGGAAAAGTTCACAGAACAAACCCTTGATGAGTTGGATAAAAATATTCGGGATGGTTTAGGGAATAGCCTGATAACTCCAGACATGATCAGAGGTAAATACGCGACATTGGAAAGCGCGGTATTGCATGGCAACTGGCCAAAATTAAAAGCAGCACGTGGTAAATTTGTATTTATAATGGATAATACCAAGGAAGACAGGGATTTATATATCAAAGGCCATCCATCCTTAAAGGGCCGGGTTTTATTTACTAATACAGATCCCGGCAATCCTGAGGCTGCCATGATGATCAGAAATAATCCTAAGGATCCTGAAATAAAAGACTTGGTTAAAAAAGGCTACATCATCCGTACCCGTGCCGACTCGGATACTGAGCAGGCCCGTACAAATGATAAAACTGATTTTATTGCGGCCTGCAATTCCGGGGCGCAAATTATAACTACTGATTATTATTTAAAGAGCACCCATTTTAAATCTGATTACGTGGTGAATTTTGAAGAAGGAAGTAAATATTTTCGATTAAACCCTGCATTCAATAATACCCTGAACAATGGTACAGGAAAGTAAAGGGGGATTATAATGACCACTTTACTCTGCTCGAAATAATAAATGAGGTGCAATGTTCCGGCATATCTTGGCATTTAGCTGTAATTTTATACTTTTATCCCTATATTATAGCTAAGTGTATGTATTGGTACGAAGAAGAGGTTAAAGGACTTGAGAAAGAAAGGTTGAAGTTGATATATGAACCATCAACGCTGTTTTATGGAAGCTCGTCGATAAGGTTATGGGATACGTTATTTGACGATTTTAAGCCATTTAAGCCGGCTAATTTGGGTTTTGGCGGTTCAACACTTGCTGCCTGCTCCTGGTTTTTTGATCGTATCGTTGCTCCTTATGATGCTAAATCTATTGTTGTATACGCAGGTGATAATGACCTGGGCGATGGAAGACATCCCGAAGAAATATTTATTTTTTTTGAACAACTCGCTAATCAGATAGCGCAAAGATTTGATGCTATTCCTTGTTATTATGTATCCATAAAACCCAGTATAGCACGCTGGGATCTCATTAATTCGCTTAGATATACCAATAATATTATTGAGAATGAGATTATCAAACGGGATGATAACTGGAAATTCATCAATATATATAATAAGATGCTGAATAAGGATGGATATCCTGATAAAGAATACTTTCAGGCAGATGGCCTTCATCTAAGTAAAAAGGGGTATGCTCTGTGGAAACAAGCTATTTACGCCCGCCTTTCGGAGAACTTTCATGCAGAATTAATATAAATATCATAACATAGAGGCATCTTGCATATAGTATGAACAGAGAATACACGCGATGGTATAGCCCGGTTCTTCAGAGAAATATGGAGATGCTGATATTTGGCTATAGCGGCGCCTCTGTTCTGTTTTTCCCTGCAAGAATGGGCCGGTTTTATGATTACGAAAACTGGCGTGTAATCGAGTCACTGCGTCATAAAATCGAAAACGGATATATTCAGGTTTATTGTGTTGATAGCTGCGATACGGAAAGCTTTTATAGCTCATGGTTTCACCCTTCGGTAAAAATATTAAGGCATATACAATATGAGCAGTACATCCTCGAAGAAGTTGTGCCATATATAGATATTAAAAACCCCAACTCATTTAAAATTGCGGCGGGTTGTAGTTTGGGAGCTTATCATGCGGTAAACATATCATTAAGGCATCCCGGTATATTTAATAAAGTAGTTGGCATGAGTGGCAGGTATGATCTTGCAACTAAAATAGGACATTATGAAGATTTGTTAGAGGGCTATTGGGATGAGAATGTTTATTTTAACATGCCATTACAATATATTCCTAATTTAACAGATGAAAGTAAATTGGAAATGCTAAGACAACTGTGTATAGTTTTGGCAGTAGGGAAGGAGGATGTTTTATTGGATAACAACTACACATTAAGTCATTTATTAACGGAGAAAGGCATTAATAATTCATTGTATCTCTGGGACAACGAAGCCCACCAGGCTCGTGCGTGGCGGCAAATGGTAATCAATTACTTATAAGGTAGGTAAAACTGGGCCGTACTGCATTAAATGTATAAATATGCCAATATAATACTCTATTATGTTGTAATAAATTTACACATTTGCCTATCAAGGTATTTCTTAATTAATTTAGGCTGTTAGTAAACGTCGTCCGTTGTGAGTACACAGGAACATATTCGTCGTATTCAGATTGATGGTGATGAGGCAGCATTTAGTGGGCTTTACGAATTGCATGAACCCAGGCTCAATAAGTTTGCCTATTCTTTCTTAGGCGACAGAGAAGTGGCGCAGGAGATTGTAAATGATGCGTTTCTGAAAATATGGATGGGACGTGAGAGTCTATATAAAATAAGGAATTTGCAGGTTTACTTATATGTACTGATAAAAAACGCCTGCCTGAACCATTTACGAAACACATCTAGCCAAAAAATTAAGGAGCTTCAGCTTACTGAAACCTATTATTTTCAGTTATCTGTTGATCCTTCTCACTTGCTCATTAGCAAAGAATTGGAGGTAAGGGTTTTGAACGCAGTTAACCTGTTACCCCCTCGTTGCAAATTAATATTTAAAATGGTTAAGGAGGACGATCTCTCTTGTAATGAAGTGGCTGCTATTCTCGGTCTCTCTAATAAAACCGTTTTCGCTCAGTTGGCCATTGCCCTTAAAAAATTGGATGATGCGCTTACCGGAAAATAAAATGCCGGCATCAGATAAATCTATTTTAAATTTTTTTTAATTTCTTTTAAGAAAAAACAATAGTTGTGTGTCCTTAGAGGGTATACAATTATTATGGGCAAATCCAGATTTATAGAGTTAATGGCTAAAAGTATGGGCAAAACCGCCACTACAGAAGAATTAGCCGAACTTAATACGTTTCTTGAGCAATTTCCAGAATCAAAAAAGATGCACCAGGTTACTGCAGCCTTAAAAGGCAATGTAAAGCAACCCGACGCAGTAAAGCAAAAAGATATCAGTACAAAGCTTGAGGAGCTTTGGTATAAAATAAAAGGCTCTGACGAAAATTCAAGTACTTTTAATGATAGCAACAAGGTAAAGTCTTTATTTAACTGGCAATGGGCAGCTGCCGCTGTCTTGGTATTAGGTATAGCAGGTGGTTTATTGTATACATGGAAACTGCGACGAGCAGATCAAGCCACCAGGTTGGTTATGCACGAAGTCAGGGTTCCTTATGGAACAACCCGAAAGTTGGTCATGCCCGATGGAACTAAAGTAATGCTGAATGCCGGAAGTACACTAACCTATCCCGAAACATTTGCAAAAAATACCAGAGATGTTAGTCTTACCGGCGAAGGTTTTTTTGAAGTAACGCACAATGCCAAAAGGCCTTTCCTGGTACATACCCATAAATTGACTGTAAAAGTACTCGGAACAGTATTTAATGTTAAAGCATATAATAACGACAGAAATATCGAAACTACTTTGTTCAAAGGTAAGGTACAAGTTGAATTGGAAAATAATCCGGAAAAAGATATCGTATTATTACCTAACGAAAAGCTATTAGTGGCTAACAATCAACTTCAAACCCATTCACAGGCTGCCGGTATTAAAGAAGCAAAAATAGAATACCAGGTAATTACCTTGCCCGCCGTTAAAGCCGATGAGATCAAAGAAACCGCGTGGCTTGATAACCGGATATTATTTACCAATGAACTATTTGAAGATGTTGCTAAACAAATAGAACGGAAATATAATGTGCAGATTGTATTTGAAAACCAGGCGCTCGAAACCGAGCAAATAAGTGGTCTGTTGGATAAAGAGTCATTGCAAGATGCTCTTCGGATCATAGAAGTAACAACTCCGTTCAATTATCGCATGGACGGAAATACAGTTTATCTGTCGAAAAAAGAGAAACAAAATTAATTTAACTAACCCCTAAAACTAACGCGTATGACATTGAAACATTACTTATCAGATTCCTGACATCCACAATAAACAAGGGAAGAGCTGGCACTCCTCCCTGTAAAAACAAATCGGATTTTTATTAACAAGAGTAAGGTGTTGTAACACAGTGCTTACTCTATCCATTAATTTTCAAAACAAATGTAATGAAAAAAACAAGAAGGGTATTTCCGCTTCAGGGTGCCCCCGTATGTCTAAAAGTTATTTTGCTGATGAAAGCAGTTTTCCTTCTTATGCTGGTTACATGTATGCAAGTTTCGGCCACGGTGTATTCTCAACAAAAGTTTACACTCAGTATTAAGCAAACCGAAGTAAGCAGCATATTAACCAAAATTCAAAAACAAAGTGATTATCGTTTCTTTTACAACTACGCCTCCATCAAAAAATTGGGCAAGGTTGATCTGGATGTGAAGGATGCTACTATCGGTCAGATATTAAGCAGCCTTATAGATAATAAACTTTCTTACAAAATGGCTGACGATCATGTAGTGATCATATCTAACCAGGAAGATGCGGGTCGTCAGGCTATCATTAAAGGTAAAGTGGTTGATAAAACAGGCGAACCTTTGATAGGTGTAAGCGTTAAACTACAAGGCACCAATGTGGGTATCACTACGGATGTTAATGGTACATTCAGTATTAATGCGCCAGACGATGGTACTTTGGAGTTAACCTATATCGGTTATGCCAAAAAAATAGTGTCTATTGCAGGCAATCATAGTTTAACTATTACGATGGATGCCTTGCCATCAGCTTTGAATGAGGTTGTTGTAGTTGGTTATGGCACCAGTAAAAAAATTGATATTACCGGTTCTGTGGCCAGTGTTAAAGGCGCTGATCTTCAAAATTTACCAGTAAGCAGCGCTGCTCAAGCAATAGATGGCCGGGCCAGTGGTGTAAGTATTGTTCGTAACGATGGCTCGCCGGGCGCAGCCCCAAGTATCCGTATTCGTGGTACAGGTACTATTAATAATGCCGATCCGTTAATAGTAATTGATGGGGTTGCTACTAGTGATCCCAGTGCTCTTAGTGACCTTAACCCGAATGATATCGCCTCTATGGACATTTTAAAAGATGCTTCATCAAGTGCTATTTATGGTACCCGGGCTGCTAATGGTGTTGTTTTGATCACTACTAAAAAAGGGTCATACAGCCAAAAACTGTCAACTTCCTTTAACTTTTACAGCGGTTTTTCTAATTCAACCAAATACATTGATCTGTTAACTGCTCCGCAATTGTATCAACTGAAAAGGGAACGTTATACCAACGACGGCGTCGCGATTGACACTCCATGGAATAACCCGTATTATGCTACCCAGCGAACAGATTGGCAACGGGCCATTATGAAAACCGGGCACGTAACCAATGGTGATATCAACATACAAGGAGGTAACGATCAGTCAAACTATTACTTTTCAACTTCTCTTTATAATGAAGATGGTATTATAGATAAAACCAATTTTAAGCGTTTTAGTACCCGCATCAATTCAGAACATAAAATAAAGCCATGGCTTAAATTGGGCGAAAATATCCAGTTAACTTATGCCGATAACAATGGATTTAATAACAACGACTCCCAAACCGGATTGATTTTTTCAGCGCTACGTTTTAATCCCGCTATCCCTTTAGTTAACCCCGATGGCACTTACGGCACCTCAAAAGCATTTGCAAACCAGTTGGGAGATGTAAACAGCCCATATGCCACCATTCAAGAGGCAGACCGCTTCAACAAGAAATACAGAGCATTGGCTAATGCTTTTGCAGAGGTTTCATTCACTAAGGACTTGAAATTGCGTGTTAATTATGCTTTTGATGGTACTATAACCCGCGGCTACAATTTTAACATAGCCGATGTTAATCAGGCCAGACAAAATACCACATCGCAATTAACAGAAACTGAAGGTGAATTGTCATCACAATTGTTGGAGTCCTTTCTTACTTATGATAAAGTATTTGGTAAGAGCCATGTTACATTTACCGGTGGTTATTCTTATCAAAACTTTAAAAACTATGGTTTTACGGCCTATAGGTTAGGTTATGATGATACTTCACCCGATCAAAGGGTGTTAAATCAGGGGAATAGCCAGTTTAATTCAAATGTCTTGGCGGCTCCGTCATCACTACAATCTGGTTTTGCAAGGTTGTTTTACGATTATGATGGCAGATTTCTGGCCACGGTAACTTTTCGTGCCGATGGATCATCAAAGTTTGCTCCGGGTAAACAATGGGGTTATTTCCCTGCATTTTCATTGGGCTGGAGATTATCAAACGAAGAGTTTATTAAAAATATCAGCTGGATAAGCAATTTAAAATTAACAGGTGGTTATGGCGAATTAGGTAATCAAAATGTTAACCCTTTTCAATATTTAGCCTTAATAAAGGTTGGCAGTACTTATGAAAATGGCGGTTATGCTTTTGGTGGTACTGGTGTAAGTGGCTCCGCTGTTACCAATCTGGCTAATCCAGATATTACCTGGGAGCGGGCTGCAATGACCAATATTAGTTTAGAAGCCGGGTTTTTAAATAACAGACTAAACACTACGGTAACTTATTTCAATAAAAACACCAAAGATATGCTGGTTCCGTCCTCGGAAGTATCTACCGTTGGAAGTGTAACTATTCCCGATAAAAACATAGCTACTATGAACAATCACGGTATTGAGGTAGATGTTAACTATCAGGGCGGTAACAAAGTAAAATACTCCATAGGTGCAAATGCCTCCTTCATTAAAAATAGGGTTACCAAACTTTATGGAGCAGGAGCATTTATTGGCTCTGTTGTTTACGGGCGTTCGAGCCAGGAAATTTCCAGAACCTATGAAGGACAGCCTATTGCTTCTTTTTATGGCTGGAAAACCAATGGTTTATACCAAACCCAAGCCCAGATTGACAATGACCCTTACCTGAAGAACGATCCACGCAAGAGTAGTATTAAGCCTGGTGATGTAAGATTTGTAGATATAAATGGGGATGGCGTAATTGATGGTAACGACAGAACTTATCTGGGCAATCCTAATCCTAACGTTACCGCCGGCTTACAGGCAAGCATATCTTATAAAGGGTTTGATCTGTCTGCAAATTTTACCGGCGTATTTGGTGTTAGTTTATACAATGCCGATAGAATGCAGGGAATTGATCCAACTTATCCGTTTAACCTTTATGCGGAGGATATGGGCAGATGGACAGGCCCTGGAACCAGTAATACCATCCCACGGATGACATTAGACCGTAGCAATGATAACTACCGCACGTCTGACCTGTTTGTGGAAAGTGGGAATTACTTCAGCCTTAAAAATGTAACATTAGGATACACTTTACCCGCAGTATGGGCTAAAAAGGCAGCATTAAGCAGCTTAAGGATTTATGCTTCGGGTCAAAATGTATTCATCATCACTAAATACAAAGGTTATACACCAGAGCTGGGTTATACGGATGGTAACGAGCAAAGGGGAGTAGACGTGGCCCAATATCCGTCGCTCAGGACTATCACATTTGGTTTAACAGCTAAATTATAACATCATGAAATCAAAAATAACATTATACACACTTCTTGCTTTGGTACTGTGTAACAGTGCCTGCAAAAAAGCGCTTGATTTAAAACAGCAGGGTGTTTATACTTCTGATAATTATTTCAGAAACGAGGTTGATGCTGTTAATGCAGTATCAGGAATTTACAGCTTGTTGGAGGAGGAAGACTATATAGGTCATGCTGAAACCACCTTTGATGTTCCGTCTGATGATTACTGGCGTTCGGGCGATCACGGTGAAGATGAAGCGATAGAAAACTTAACTTATGACGCCTCAAACGCAGCCATAAGGTATCCTTATAAATGGAGGTACGAAGAAATAAACCGTTCTACCAACTGTATTATCAATATACCTAAGATCACCGCTATCTCTGCTGATGTTAAATCACGTAGCATGGGCGAGGCTTATTTTCTAAGGGCTTTTGGTTATTGGCGCTTAATGGTGATCCATGGTGATGTGCCTATCATTACCGAAGATGATTATACTAAGCAACTATTTAACGTTCCAAAATCTCCAATAGAAGATGTGCGGAAACAAATTGAGTCTGACTTAAAACAGGCTGTCTCTTTACTTCCTGAAAGCTATGGCCCAACAGACCGTGGTCGTGTAAGCAAAGGAACCGCCCTTGGATTATTAACTAAACTATACATGTATTGGGAAAAATTCCCTGAAGCGATAGCGACTGGACAGCAGGTGATTTCAAATAGTCATTATGCGCTGGCTGCTAATTATCAGGATAATTTTACCCGCGCCAATGAAAATAGTACAGAGTTGCTTTTCTCTATCCAGGCAGTACAAAACGTAGTGCAGAATGATTTTACGGTGTATTACATTCCAAGACCGTGGGGCGGCTACGGCTTTAGTCAGCCATTGCAAGGGCTTGCCGATGAGTTTGAAGCTAATGACTCGCGTAAAGCAGCCACTCTTTTAAGCGTTGGTGATCAGATAGATATCGGCGATGGTAAGGGACTTACTACCTTTACATCAGATCTGTCTGCAACGGGTTACGTTTTCCGTAAAT
Organism: Mucilaginibacter lappiensis; assembly: GCF_900155965.1. Lineage (GTDB taxonomy): Bacteria > Bacteroidota > Bacteroidia > Sphingobacteriales > Sphingobacteriaceae > Mucilaginibacter > Mucilaginibacter lappiensis. The sequence continues at coordinate 216,264 of NZ_FTMG01000001.1, read as the reverse complement.
ACGCGGTATTTAACTCCGCAAGTGCAGGTGGTGGTGTCGATCACACTTTTGCGGTACCGTTAATGCGTTCGGCAGATACCTACCTGTTAGTAGCAGAGGCCCTTATTCGTACACAAGGAGTAGGGGCTGGCGACGCGTTGATTAATCAGATCAGGCATAGGGCTTCGCCTTTATTAAAACCAGTTGCTGGTGCAGGTATGAAAGAGTTGATCCATGAGCGTCGTATGGAATTGGCAGGTGAGGGTGAGCGTCATCAGGATCTGATGCGTTGGGATAAAGACAAAATCGTAGATATTGCTGCGATATACAATCTTTCTGTTTCTAAAGCGCCGATAGATCAATCTAAGAATGTCATATTTATTCGTCCTAAAAATTATTATTTCCCGCTTCCGCAGGTTGAAATTGATAAGAGTAAGGGAGTTTTGATACAAAACCCTAACTTTTAAAAGATGATAAAATAAATTTCCGGTAATCAGGGTAAGAAATTCTTTTACAGAATACTTTGTTCTGATTACCGGTGTTTTATAATGAAGTGGTTACACTTACTTTAATATCTTCATAACTATTCCATAAAATTATTAAATGAGAAAGCATTTACTTGTACTTGTTGTTATAGCATTTGGCTTAAAAGCCAGTGCCCAGGTTGATCAAAAGGCCTCATACGCCTTTATTGAGCGGGTCATCCCCGGTAAAAGCAGTTCGTTTACAATAGAAGCTATCCCACAGCAAAATGGTAAAGATGTTTTTGAACTTGACAGCAGGAGCGGTAAAATAGTATTGAGAGGGAATAATGGTTTATCCATAGCCTCAGCATTAAATTACTATCTTAAAAAGTACTGTCTTTGCGATATCAGCTGGAATGGCATCAATCTTAACCTTCCGGCAACTTTGCCTATGGTAAAAAGCTTGGTGCATAAAACTACACCTTACCAGTATCGCTATTATTTAAACTATTGTACTTACAATTATTCCATGGCCTGGTGGGATTGGGACCGTTGGCAAAGAGAAATTGATTGGATGGCTCTAAATGGCATTAATTTGCCATTGGCTATTACCGGCGAAGAAGCCGTTTGGCAAAACGTATACAAAAGCATGGGTTTTACGGATAAACAACTAGATGAGTTTTTTAGCGGCCCTGCGTATTTCGCCTGGTTCTGGATGGGTAACATTGATGCCTGGGGTGGTCCACTGCCACAGCATTGGATGGATACTCACAAAGAACTGCAAAAAAAGATATTGGAGCGTGAGCGTTCCTTTGGTATGAAACCTGTATTGTCTTCATTTACAGGGCATGTGCCGCCATCATTTAAAGATAAGTTCCCTGGTGCTAAGATTAAAAAGACCAATTGGGATGCCGGTTTTCCGGATGTATATATCCTTGACCCCGACGATCCGATGTTTGAAACCATCGGTAAAAAATATATAGAGGCGCAAACCAAAGAGTTTGGTACAGATCACCTGTACTCTGCCGATACTTTTAATGAAAACGTGCCGCCAACCAATGACTCTACTTACCTGGACGGCATGAGCAAAAAGGTTTTTAATTCCATGGCCGCAGCTGATCCCAAAGCAATTTGGGTGATGCAAGGCTGGATGTTCCATTATAATAATAAATTCTGGCAACCACAGCAGATCAAGGCGCTGCTAAACGCCGTGCCTAACGAACAAATGATCGTATTGGATCTCTACAGCGACGCCCACCCGGTTTGGAACCGTACCGAGGCCTACTACGGCAAACCCTGGATCTGGAGCATGCTGCAAAACTTTGGCGGTAATATTAGCCTGTTCGGCAGAATGCGCCACGTAGCCGCCGATCCGGCTATAGCCCTGCATGACCCCGAATCAAAAAATATGCGTGGTATAGGCATCACCCCTGAAGGTATTGAGCAAAATCCAGCACTGTTTGCCCTTATGCTGGAGAATGTATGGAATGATACCCCGATTGATGTAGATAAATGGCTTGTCAATTACGCGCAAAGACGTTATGGCCAAAACAACACTCAAGTAAATGAAGCGTGGCATATTTTATTAAACACCGTATATTCCGGCGGCTTAACCGAAGGCGGCCCTGAATCTATCATAGTAGCCCGTCCAACTTTTAAAAGGACTATCGACAGGGTGTTAACCAAAGTGGATTATGATCCTGCGCAATTACTTAAAGCCTGGGGCCTGTTTATAAATGCTACCGACAGCCTGAAGCAAAGTGACGGCTTTCAGTATGATCTGGCTGATATAACCCGTCAGGTACTGGCAAACTATGCGAGTCCGCTACAGCAGCAAATGGTTGCTGCATATCAAAGCAAGGATAAAGCCAACTTTAAATTATACAGTACCCAGTTTTTACAACTCATGGATGATATGGATGCGCTGTTAAGCACCCGTAAAGATTTCCTGTTGGGCAAATGGATCACTGAAGCAAGAGTCAATGGTATCACCGAAAAAGAAAAGAACCTGTATGAGTTTAATGCCCGTGACCTGGTTACCCTTTGGGGTGATAAGGAGAGTGGCTTAAGAGAATATTCCAACCGTCAATGGGCTGGCTTAATCAAAGGATATTACAAACCCCGTTGGGAACTGTTTCTTGACCAGTTAAATAAATCTCTAATCTCAGGTGCTCCATTTGACGAACCTGCTTTTGATAAACAAGTGAAGGACTGGGAATGGCAATGGGTAAATAAGCATGATAACTCCTATTCTGATGCTACCAAAGGTAACAGCGTTGACCTTTCAAAACAGTTATTTGGAAAATATCATACCCCCATTCAACAAGCATATATTCAAAAGTGATGATGCGTATTTACTTTATATTATTACTCGCACTTTGTTGTAACAGAGGCTATGGGCAGGCTATGAACGATCACATATTCCCAACTCACGAAGTAGTCAAACCATTTATCAATTTTGATAGCAAAGGCTTTTTAATAAATGGTAAACGTACTTTCATCGCTTCGGCTGGATTGGAATATGCGCGCATACCCCGGCAACTGTGGTACGATCGCCTATTGCGGTTAAAGCGCGGCGGTTTCAATTGCGTGGAAGTATATACCATGTGGAATTTTCACGAACCATTGGAAGGTAAATTTAACTTCAGTGGCGACCATGACCTGAATGCGTTCTTAACTATAGTTAAGGACTTGAATATGTATGCCATTGTTAGAGTAGGTCCATATTACTGTGCCGAATGGGATCTGGGCGGCTATCCGCTGTGGTTGAAATTTAAGCCCGGCTTACGCGTACGAGAGGATAACGAAGAGTTCGAAAAATACGTCGACCGTTTTTTTGATAAATTATTGCCGATAGTTTTTAATCAGCAAATTAATAAAGGTGGTCCGGTAATCATGGTGCAACTGGAGAACGAGCATAATAATGGTTGGGGAACAATAGTGCCCGATAATTATTTTAAGCACTTGCAAAGCAAAGCGCTGAGTTTAGGTTTGCAGGTGCCGTACTTTTTTAGCGGCTTGCACCATGCCAGCGACCCTGCAGGTGATGGCACTTTGGATGACCCAAAACGTCCTAATCCCTGGTTTTCTACCGAGTTTTGGAGTGTATGGTACTCCCAGTATGGGGCAAAGCTCACTGATTCTGCGGTATATGCCCGGCGTACCTGGAAAATAATAGCGCATGGTGGTGGTGGATATAACTATTACATGGCTCATGGCGGATCAAATTTTGGTTATACCAATAATGACGAGGACGCGGCATCTTACGATTATGGTTCGGCTGTTGGCCAAGCCGGAGATTTGCGACCTATATATTACGGTTTTAAACATGCGGCCCTGTTTGCCCGTAGCTTTCAGGATGTATTGGAGAATTGTACCGATGCTACTGCCGCTTATAAAGATATTGCTGTAGATAGCAATCTAAGAGTAACAGCAAGGTCGGCCGATATTGGTGATCTCGTATTTTTAGATAATCCGACAAAAAAAGCAATAAAAGCCAGGGTTAAGGCTGGAAACGATATACTGGTAACTGATATAACTATTGCCCCAGACGAGATCTACCCGCTGGTACATAACTATACCATCAATAATGTGATAACGCTTAACTGGGCACTTACCCAAGTTTACGGCATGGTTAAACAAGGTAATACCACAACTATATTCGTGGAAGCCAGTAAAGAAAATATGGCACTTTTATATTTCAAGGTAAATGGTATGCCAACTGCTGCACAAGGAGCTAAATCATTTAAAATAACCGATGGTAGTATCAGCCTTGCGGCGGCTGTACAAGCCGGAAGCTTGACCGAATATACTTTTGAAGTGTCGGGCCAGCGTGTCCGGATTTTAGTAGGAGATGCATCCACCATGGATAAAACCTGGGTAACTGAAGTACAAGGATCAGCGATTCCTGTTATCGTGAGCGGTACATCGTATCTTGCAGATCTTAGCTTGCAAAAAACGCAGCTGTCGGCAAAAGGCGAATATCCGCTGATGGCAAAAAAAGATGGCTCAATACACTTGTATCTGGAGAATAAATCTACTGTGTTAACTTATGTATATCAGTTGAGTAATAAGTTTGCTTCTACTATAACTTTATCTCCATGGCAGAACAAAAATGCTTCTGTTTATGCGGCACCAGCTTATGACGATTCCAACTGGTTTAGTTCTGCCGATCCCCAACAAATGGGCGCTGATGATAACCTGACAGCCGATGCCTGGTATCGTACCACACTGAATGTTCCATCATCAGGAAAGTATACCATGCAGGTTGACGGCGGAGATCGTGCTACAGCGTTTATTGACGGTAAGAAAGCAACCCAATGGAAAGTCCGGGATGGTGAAGTAACGTTCGATATGGAAAAGGGGAAGCATACACTGGCGGTATTTACCGCGCATGAGGGCCGCGATAAATTGGCTGCCTACGTAGGAGCGATTACCTATGTAGATAAAAAAGGTTTATCTGGTCAGGTTCAATTGAAAAAAGGCGGTCCGTTTATTTCTACGACCACTAACTGGTATTTTACTAAAGCCGAAAAAGCTGTCGACGTAAAAAACAATATCCCGGTATTTGACACCACCACCTGGAAAAAGTATAAAATTGGCGACGATGTATTTAACAAGCAGGAGGGTTTCGGCTGGTTTCAAACTATTATCCCGGTTCAGGAAGGCAATCCATCTAAGCTCATGATCAATTTCAGAAGTGTCGACGAAGACGCTACTGTGTTTATTAATGGCAAACAGGTTGCACAGCATAAAGGCTGGAACTCACCTTTTGCTGTAGAAGTTAATGATGCCACTACGCTTCAAAAATCAATAGTAGTTACCTTGTTCATCGAAAATTATTCCAATGAAGGAGGGATAGATCAACCTGTAAAAATCAACAGCATAGGTGATGGGATAGTACTAAATAACTGGAAAATGTTTGGTGGTCCTGGTAATCCGGACGCTGCTGATGGCTGGAATAAATTAGCACCTAAAACCTCATTTGCGGGACCGCAGTTTTTCCGGTCGCAATTTACCGTGCCGCAATCACCGGGTAAGCATTTGATATGGAGGGTTCATACAGATGGCTTAAGCTACGGTTCGGTTTGGGTGAATGGTCATAACCTGGGGCGATATCCCGAAAAGGTTGGTAACATTGGCATGTATATACCCGAGTGCTGGTTAAAAACAGGTATAAACCATGTGGTAATTTATGACGAAAATGGTAACCGGCCCGATAAGGTGGGTATCAGATCAGAAAAAGGGGCAGGTAGAGTAACCTATACGCTTCAAGGGAAATTATAATAAAAATTAAGAGATATGGCTTTAGCAAAAGACAGGTTTATAACACTCGATATTTTCAGGGGCATGACTATATGTTTCATGATTATTGTAAACGCCCCCGGTTCGGGTGCGGTGCAATGGGCACCATTAGATCATGCCGCCTGGTTTGGTTTTACACCAACCGACCTGGTTTTTCCTTCTTTTCTTTTCGCAGTAGGAAACGCGCTAAGCTTTTCTAAAAATAAGTTTGAAAGCAATAGCGCTTTCCTTCGTAAGATAGGCAAACGCACGCTGATCATATTTTTACTGGGCTACCTGATGTACTGGTTCCCTTTCTTTCACCGCGAAGCTGGAGGGTGGGGATTTAATCCACTAGGGAGTACCCGTATTATGGGGGTATTGCAGCGTATTGCGCTTTGTTACTTTTTTGGTTCGTTGATTGTACATTATTGCTCAAAACGCATAGCTGTTATTATCTCTGTTTTGCTTTTGTTAGGATATTGGGTGTTTTTGCTATTGCTTGGCGAGCCAGGAAAGGAGTTAACTATGTTAGGTAATGCAGGTACTCGTTTGGACATTTTGATCATGGGTAACGCACATTTATACCACGACAAAGGCGGCCCAATAGCTTTTGATCCTGAAGGACTGCTGAGTACTTTACCCGCTATTGTGAATGTAATAGCCGGTTATCTGGCCGGAGCCTATATACAGCGCAAGGGTCGTAACTATGAGTCGGTAGCTAAATTATTGATAGCAGGGGTTTGTTTGATTGGTATAGCGCTGTTTTGGGCCCAGTTTTTTCCGCTGGCAAAAAAGTTATGGACAAGCACATTTACGCTTCTTACTATCGGTATTGATCTCGTGATTATTGGCGTACTGATCTACGCTATAGAAATAAAGAACATCAAACGAAGTACTAACTTTTTCCTGGTTTTTGGTCGAAACTCGCTGGCGATATACCTGTTGTCGGAGTTGCTACTTACTATTATTTCGACCGTTTGGGTAAAGCCAAACCTGAGTTTTTATGATTGGATAAACCAGGTATTTTACCAACCGCTATTCCCAGGAGCATTTGGTACACTGGTTTTTGCAATCTGTTATATGATGTTTTGCTGGCTGGTAGGTTATATGATGGATAAAAGAAAGGTCTATATCAAAATATAAGTTTCTGTATGCATAAAACATCTTTCTTAATTAAAAAGACTGTCGGACTGTTGCTGTTATCACTTGCGATCACCTCTAACATAAATGCACAAAACCGATCAAACCTATCATATGTAAATCCATTCATCGGAACTACCAAAAGCGGTGTACTTACCCATTGGGGTGGCGATGGTGGTACATATCCCGGTGCAGTAGCGCCATCGGGTTTTATTCAGATTAGTCCAGAAACACGAATTACAGGCGCAAGAGGGTATAACTATGCCGATTCATCTATTTATTATTTCAGCTGTTTTGGCCATCATAGCGGTTTTCCTGAAGGTTCATCAGGGCGTTTATTCATTATGCCGGTTGCTGCTGGGCAAGTTTTTGAACCCGGCATAAATAAAAACCGTTTTTCGCATCAGAATGAGATAGCGCGACCAGGATACTACCGGGTAAAATTTACGGATAATAACATCGTAACTGAAGCAAGCACTTCTATCCGCACAGGAATACTGCGTTTTGTATTCTCAGCTAAAACAAAGGCCCAGGTTTATATAGGTAATGCAGGAGATATTACCATTGTTTCCGGAAAAGTGATACATGGTTCTGCGCTGAATACGGTGATCAATTTTAGCGAAGCTTTTACTGGAAAGAAAAACGTGAAAGATGGTTACCTGTTTACGTTTAAAACTGCTTCAACAGCAAAGGTTATTGAGTTAAAGCTGAGTACATCTACCGTAAGCTTTACAGGGGCGCAAAGCAATATCGATAAAGAAATAGCTAAATTAAACTTTAATGCTTTTGTCGCGCGCACAGGTAATGATTGGGCCAAACAACTCTCTGCCGTTGATATTACGGATAACAGCGAGGCCAATAAAGCCGTCTTTTATACTGCCCTTTATCATTCGCTATTAATTCCTTGGGTAATTTCTGATGTGGACGGTAATTATCGGGGAGAGGATGGTATTGTTTATCATACTTTGGGTAAATATCAATATGGCGGGTTTTCTCCGTGGGATACGTTCCGGTCACTGCATCCGCTGTTAAGTTTACTATATCCTGAAAAACAGAATGATATTATTTTATCCATGCTGGATATTTATAAGCAAACAGGTCATTTACCTACAGAAAGTATGACCGGTAATCATGCTATACCTATTATCGTAGATGCTTATTTAAAAGGTATTACCGGCTTTGATAAAGGATTGGCTTATAAAGCCATGAAAAGCAATATTGTCGATTCGCCTTTTGTGCAGAAAGATATAAGCATTTATCACCGGATGGGCTATGTGCCTTATACCAACTCGGAATCGGTAACCCGTACGGTAGAGTATGCCTATGATGACTGGGCACTATCGCAGTATGCTAAACAGGTGATGCATAATGATGCAGATTATCAGCTTTTACAGCAAAGGAGTTTCAATTACCGGAATCTGTTTCACCCGAATGATTTGTTTATGTTGCCCCGATCCGGAAATGATTTTAAGCTGAACCCGGGCATGTCTGGCTATAAAGAAGGCGACAAGTGGGTATATTCCTATTTTGTACCTCACAATGCCAAAGACCTGGTAAACCTGATGGGGGGGAATAATGCTTTTGCTAATCGTTTAGATTCTGCTTTAAGAAACGATGTTATATTATTTGATAATGAAACGGTTATACACGTTCCTTATTTGTTTAATGCAGCGGGCAGGCCAGATCTTACGCAGGCATGGTGCAGGAACATTATGCTGTCGCGATATAAAAATCAACCAGATGGTTTGCCCGGCAATGATGATCTGGGGGCGATGTCAAGTGCTTATATATTCAATGCGCTGGGGATTTTTCCGGTCAGCCCAGGTAAGCCAGAATATGCTATCGGGGCACCTTTGTTTCAATTGGTAACATTGCATTTGGCTAATCATAAAACATGGACGATTCAGGCTAAAAACCAGTCGGCAGAGAACAAATACGTAAGTTCATTAATTGTTAATGGCAAGGACTATGAACAGTTGGTTCTGCCTCATTCAACTATTGCTGGGGGCGGAATGATGCAGTTTACGATGACCAATAACGCTCATCACAACAACTGGCCAGTTGATAAAGATCCTGTATCCCTATCCGAAACCAAAACCCCATCGGATATAAGAGTGACTAATTATAGCCTGCAAAAAAACAAGGTAGAGCCGAATGAACAATTGTGGCTGCGATTTACAGCGCAAAACACAGGTTCGACAGGCACAAAGAATATAAGAATATATGCTAATGCAAAAGTGGTCGCCAGCGGAAACTATCTTATTCCGCAAGGGAGCACAATTACCGATTCTATCAGCTGTAGATTATATCGACTGGGGAAAGTAAGAGTAGGGCTAGATAGTGCAGGTAATAATACTGTTGAAGTTACTGATCCTGTGCAACCTGTATTACATCCTTTTGAAATATCCGGATTCACCTCTAAGCCATTAATACGTCGTGGCTGGGAGCAGCAAATAAACTGTACAGTGAAAAACTTGGCAGGTAAAAATCAGACATTTGTTATACCAGTAAAGCTGAACGATTCCCTTTTGTATACCGATCATGTACAATTATCTCCGGGTGAAAGTAAAGCATTGTCTCACTCATTTAGGGATAAAGTAAATGGTGTTAAATATTTAATAGTGAATGATATAAAATCTGTATATAAAGTATTTAGTGATAGTGTAGGCTCGTTGTTGCTTAATCTTTCACTTACAACAAATGACAGCGACCAACTTATTGCCGATAAGTCTGGATTTGGTAATGATGGGTATATTATTCGATCCATAACTGTTGAAAATGGGAAACGAATATTACTAGGCGATCATTGTTTTGTAGAAGTTCCTAATGCACCCAGTCTGGATGAGCTTGGGCAAACTATTACCATGATGACCTGGGTTTATCCCGAAGGAAAAGAAACCGGATTGGTTGATATGCTTACCAAAGGCGATACGCATGTTTTGCAGATGAACGATAATAAAGCCTTGACCTTTTTTGCCGGCGGCTGGGGGCGGGGCGATTGTACCGTAAACCTTCCTGCCAACTGGAAACAAAACTGGCACCATATAGCCGGTGTTTGTAATGGTAATGTGCTGTCTGTTTATATCGATGGTCAATTAGCGGGTACATCGATGGTAGAAGGACTGGTGAACCTGTCTGTAGCAAATAAATGGCAGATAGGGCGTAACGAAGAGTTTCCTTCAGAAAGAATATTTCATGGTTATATGGACGGGATCAAAGTTTATGCCCAGCCATTATCAGCTGTTGAAATCCAGGATGTTTTTAATAAAGAGCAAAGCAATTATAAAAACCAACCCGGAAAGTAATACGCTTTAAGCAGATACCGGAACTTTGGTTTGTTTAGACATATACTTTTTTAGTTTCCTGATCGGGAAATAAGTGAAGATAATGGAGTATGCTGCGGCCAGTAAGCCATCCAGATAAGCCATTATTGGCCCATTGAATTTATAGTGGGCTGGTAAACTTAGTTGTGCGGTAAACATCATGGCCAAAACAATCAATAACGTCCCAACACCATTGATGATAGCTGTTTGCATAGCAAACCTATTTTTGTTCAGATCATCACTGATAGCCAGGTCAAGTGCCCCTTGTTCAACAGCTAGTATCGTTTTTTTGAGTATATCCAGTGTGAGTATAAAGGGTAGAAATAACGACATTGGCAGCGTAAGCCTGGCCAGGCTTTGTTCTCCCTCAAACAAATGGGTATACCCTAATTTAGCGAAGCTTGCATAGGCAATAATGGTATTGAAAAAAATATTAGGGATAATGTATTGCAGCAGCTTTTTTTGCGCAAATCGTCTTAAGGTTGTTTTATGTATAGGTTTATCAGGCATGCGATAATTGCTGTAAGTTGGCAAACAATAGTTCCATTGCAGCGGCTTTAATTTTTAAAGCTTCGGCTTCTTCAAGGAAATTATCGTTTGACATGAAGGTGAAATCCATCCTGTTTTTAAAAGTAGTTGCCACCAATGTATTCGGGTTGCGCCAGGGGAAAGCAACGGTTGGGCTATAAATAGTTTCTACCTCAAATGAGTTGTACTTTTCAGGAATAGTTAACCTGCCCATGTTTGACAAGGTAACATCATGCGAGCCATCTGTAGTCTTTAAAAAACCAATCATTCGCTTTACTGTTTTGTGCATGTATTCGCCCATCCACAACATTTCATAGGCGTTCATGGTTTCAATTTTGGCCGTCAGATCGGTTTTTATTTTGCGTGCCTGTTCCCAAAAACCTTTGTTATGATCTTTATCAAGGGTCAGTTCCACAATAGGTGCAAAGGCAAACATAGTATCCGGTTTTATGGCAGGGATAAAGCGCCTGATATCTACCGGGCTGATCACCTTTCCTCTAGCTTTAACACCTCTCACTTCCTGAAAGGCCTTTAAGAAGGCAACACATAAAACCGCATGTATCGTAGTGCCCGCATTTTTAGAGGTTTCGGCTATGGCAACGGTTTGTTCTTCATCCAATTTCCAGTGGATGGCATAGTTTCGGCCGCTTCCAAATTTGTTCCGGGTACTTTTAAGTAGAAAGAATAATCTACCCAAAAACGAGTATATCCGGCCTTTGCGTTTGTTTTTGGCAATATCAAAGCTTTCTGGCATTAATTCCTGTACTGAATTGAATGACGTATAAGTATCCAATTCCTGCTCCGGGTTATCCAGTAAACTCAGTATCTCGCCAAGCAATGCTGCACAGGTGCCGCCATCACAAACACAATGCGGCATTACCAGCAATAGTTCTGACACTGATGCCGATCTTATCCAAACTACACGGGCTAAAGGTACATTGTCGCCGTCAAATAACTTATACCATTCCGTTTTCGATTCTTTTAGCCAATCATCATCGGTAAGTCGCTCGGTGATGCGTATCGGGATTGACCGTACATGCTTATTGGTAATAAAATAGGGGCCGCCTTCCTGCTCCTCATCTATACGTACCCTTAATAACGGATGCTTTTGCTGAACCTTAGTTAAGGCGATATGAAGATTTTCCGGGTTAATGCTCCCGACTATTTTGACTGTAAATACACAATTAAGCGGCGTAGAAGCGTCTACGTGCATAATTCTTTCCACCATCATTAGTTTTCTTTTCATGCTACGGCTACCGCTATATTACTAATCTGTTCTTTGATCATTGATATTATTTTATCTTTTATAGCCAGGGCATCTTCATAAGGAATAAACCCTTCACTGGCAATAAACGAAAAGTCCATCTGGCCGCGATAGGTGGAGGTTACCATGGTAGTGGTGTTGCCCAGCGGACCGATCACCGCCGGACTGAATATAGTTTCCAGTTCGAACGAACGGTATTGATGCGGGATGTCTATTTTGCCCAGGTTAGAGAACATGCAATCGTTAGTTGACTTGCCGTTTTTTAGCAAATTGGTGAAATTATCCATCGCGGAGTGTGCCGATTCCATCATCATCATGGTAGCATAAGGATCGAGCTTAGCCGATTTTTGATCAACATCCTTTTGCATGGCTTTAACGTTATCTAAAAAATCCAGACCGGCATGTGCCGAAACCACTATCATCAAACCAAACGCAAATAGCTGGTCTTTCTTAATTTCGGGGGCAAATCTCCGGATATCAACCGGGCACGATACCTTGTTATGCGCCTGATCTTTCCTTACCTGTTTAAAAGCACTTAACAGCACACCACATAACATGGTATTTACCGTAATGCCCGCCGATTTACAATAAACGATCAGGTCTTTACTCAGGCTTTCATCAAACTTCCAGTGGATCAGGTAATCTCTTTTCCTATCGACCGGATTTTTCTTTACCGGCATCAGTTTTAGCACTACCGCAGCCAGGCCTCCAATCAATTTAGCCTTTATTCGTTTCGTTTTGTTGTTTAAAATAGCCGGTGGAATAATATCTTCCACACCCTTTATCGGATCTTCTTTGCCAATATCAGCGCCTGGATCATCCAAAAGCTGCAGCAATTCAGCTAATATGCTCATGACCGAACCGCCATCGCATAAACAATGATGGATGGTAATGATCATATCAGATACAGTCTCATCCTTTATCCATACCACGCGTAAAAGAGGACCTATAGCTGTATCAAATGGTGTAAGCAACTCCCTGTGCGATTCTATTTGCCAATCATTATCACTTAACCGGTTTACCGTTCTTACAGGGATCTTAATCGCTTTTGTTTCATCGATAACAAACCAGGGCCTGTTTTTATCATCATTCTGCACAAAGGCATTTAGCCAGGGGTGCTTTTCCTGTATCTTTCCTAAGGCATATTGCAGGTCGGTCTCTGCAAAAACGCCACGTAGTCTAAACGGTATCACGCCGTTAAAAGGCAGCGTGCCGTCGCCGTGTAACATTCTTTCGCCAAATAATAGTTTTCTTCTCATGCCACACTCAGTTTTTCTGTTGTCCCGGTTAATGTCGAAATAGTTTCCATCATTTTATCCTTGATAGCCATTGCATCCTCATATGTCAGGCTTCCTTCATTGCTGATGAAGGAAAAATCCATTTCTCCGCCATAAGTGGTTGTTGTAAACGCGGTAGCGTGTCCTTCTGGTACCATAACCGATGGGCTAAATATAGTTTCTACCTCAAAATGTTTATAATGTTGTTGAATGTCCAATTTACCCAGGTTAGAAAACATACAATCCTTATTTGCTTTCTGGTTTCGTAAGAATCGGATTATTTTACGCAATGACCCGTGAGCAGCTTCTAACAACATGATGAGTTTATACGGATCAAGTTTAGCCATCTTGTGTTCGATGTCCTTTTGCATAGCCCGCGCGTTGCTGAAAAAATCAAGACCCGGAAAAGCTGTTACCAATATCATTAAAGGAAAGGCAAAAATATTGTTCTTTTTTATCTGCGGGTTAAAATTGCGGATATCAACCGGGCACATGATCTTATTAAGCGCTTTGTTCGGCAGAACTTGTTTAAAGGCATCTAAAAGAATGGCACACATGATGGTGTTTACCTTAATATTTTCGGCTTTACAGCAGGCCAGCAGCGCCAAGCTAAGCTCCTGATCAAGCCGCCAATGGATCAGAAAATCCTTTTTTTTCTCTACTGGTTTGTCTTTAGATGGTATGAGCGACAAGGCTATTGAAGCCATACCAAATAGCAATTTGGCCATAAACTGGTGTATCTTGTTATTCAGCATCGTTGGCGGAACAATATCGCCAATATCAGCTATGGGTACTTCAACAGCGATGCGGGCATCAGGATCATCCAGAAATTGTAAAAATTCTTCGAGCATAACCAATGCCGAACGGCCATCAAAAAGACAATGGTGCATCACCAGCAAAAGCTCTGAAACCGGTTCGCCCTTGATCCATACCAGGCGCATCAGTGGCTCCTGGTAACTTTTAAAAGGTACCGACCACTCTTTTACCGATTCTGTTTGCCAATTATTATTATCTATACGTTCCATAATACGTATTGGGATATTAACCGGGCGTTCGTTATTAACTACAAACCAGGGCTCGCCATTTTTATCATTTTGTACCACTGCATTCAGCATGGCGTGTGTTTTTTGCAGACTTACCAGCGCCAGCCGGATGTCTGTTTCTGAAAAATTACCGCGTACTCGTACCGGTAAAAGCGCGTTAAATACGTAGTTCCCATCTCCATGCATAACGCGTTCAATCAAAAGTAACTTTCTTCTCATAGGCAATAAATTGGTCAAAGGTTTAGGTTGGTGGTTAGTTCAAAGGCGCCAGGACAGATTCTGCGGCAGCAAAATCTTCCAATAATTGTACGGCCTTATCATTACCACCGGCGGCTACAAAGGTTTCATTTACCTTTATGGCAGCCTCCCGATATTTCGGATTCTGTAATAGCTCAAAAACAGTATCACGCAGATCAGCTATGCGCAAACGTTTGTACCGTATGCTAACACCAGCACCTGAGTTTTCGATCAGTTTTGCGGTGTGAAAATGATCATAAGCGATAGGGGTGATCAGCATAGGCAGTCCGTTGATAAATGTATCATTTACGGTGTTGAAGCCACCATGGCATATCACCGCGTCTATATGTGGCATCAGTTCGGTTTGAGGCACAAAACCGTTTACGATAAAGTTATCGGGCCATACCTCAAAAATATCAGGATTGGTGGCCGCTACTATGGTTACCGGCTGATCCGCAAAAGCGGTTATCAGTTTCTGGAAAAATTCCTTGCGGATGTCAACCAGTAATGTACCCAGAGATACAAAAACCTTTGGGGTAGTAGCCTTGGCCAGCCTTTCCCAATCGAAAGCAGCGTTGTTTGGCCGGCCTTTTACCGGGCCCACGAATTTCATATGCGGCGATACTTCATCAAAACCGGCAAAAGCCTGTGAAGTAAATACCATATTGAGTTTATGCGAGTGGATAACGATTTCATCACCATAAACACCAAACTCCTGTTGCAAGCCTTTTACCAGGTTTTGCTGCCATTCAAAAATTTTAGGAGCGCTGTTGGCAGTGTCACCCATAACATCCGGCGGTACAGGTGTAGTTGTTACCGATGGGATACCCTTGATGTGTGCACATAAGGCACCGGCAAAGGTGATACAATCATTAATGATTACATCTGGTTTCCAGGCATCCACAAAGTTGCTTAGCCCCGGCATCATGATGCGGGCAAAAGGCACATAGGTTTCCTCCAAAGCTAATTTCATCACCTCCGGACCCGAACAAGCCGGGCCATCGTCCTGACGTTTCAGGATACGGTTTATTTCGTCCTGGTGTTGTTCCAGTTCGGCAGCAGGGTATATGAACTCGCCGCCTGCTGGGATATGCTTATCGGCAAGTGGTGTAATACCCAGCCATTTTACTTCGTGACCGCGGGCAATAAGGCTTGCACCGATACTTAATGTTGGACTGATATGCCCGAAAAATGGAGGAACAACAAATAAAAATTTTGCCATGGTAGTAGATGATGATATTGTTAGTTTTTTAGTACTTCCAAAGATTGTTTTGAGGCGATCTGCTCCAGCAGGTCGGCTGCGGTTGCTGTGCCGCCGGCCTCCAGGAATGATTGTTTGATCACTTCTGCGGATTCTTTATAAGCAGGGTTATTCAATACGGTGTTAACGGCTTCTTTCAGGTGATGGGCCTTAAATCGGTTAAAGTTCAAACGCTCACCTGCGCCCGTACGCACTACACGACCAGCCACATGTGATTGATCATAGGCAATCGGGATCACCACCATAGGTAAGCCATTAGATAGGGTTTCGCAAACGGTATTATGACCACCATGGCAAACTACGGCGTCTAAATGGGGTAGCAGATCAAGCTGGGGCACATGGCGCTGCACAATAAAGTTGGCAGGCCATTGATCAAACAGATCGGGATCAGAAACCACTACGGCGGTAATATCTTGGTCGCCGAAAGCTTCAACTACTTTTGTAAAGAAGCTCTTTTTATGCTCGTGGTCAAAAGTAGTGCCGATGCTTATCAGTATTTTAGGACTGCTGCTTTCTTTCAGCTTATCCCAATCAAAGGCCGTTTTGGTAGTCGGGCGATTAATTACAGGTCCGGTAAAACGGAAATTTGGTGTCAGCTCCATATCGCCAAAAAAGGCCTGTGAGGTTAATACCATAGTTAACAGATCAGAACAAACTATGGGGGTGGTAGCATCAACCCCAAACTCCCGCTGTAAGCCTATTACCTGATTCATTTCCCATTCATGCACTTTAGGCAGTTCCTCCATTACTTTGATAGCAGCAGGTGCAGTTACTGATGTGGCATAGGGTAGGTTTTTGTTCAACGCTGCAATAGCACCCGCAAACATCTGGTGGTCGGTGATCACCAGGTCTGGTTCAAATTGATCGAGCAAATGGATAATGCCATCATAGCTATGACGATTAAGGGGAATCAACACTTCTTCATACAGGAATTTAAGACTATCGATACCGTAAACTATTTTTTTGGTGATGATATCCAGGTATTGTTCACTTTCCTGTTTTTGTTCGTCATTCTCATCATAGCTGATGTGCAGCAGTTCACCACCCGTGGGAAGTTTAGCAGCTAATGATTCGTCGAGCGTTATCCAACCTACCCGGTGGCCGCGTTCCAATAAAACAGCGCCCATGCTTAAAGTGGGGTTGATATGCCCGGTTAAAGGAGGTACAATAAATACAAACTTTGCCATAGGGTAAATGTTTTTCGCGGGTAAGGTTTTAGTTCATGAAAAATGTATTGATCATATTAGCAATCAATACAGGTTCTTGTATTGGTATGTTATGGTCGCCAGGCACAGGGGTAAGCTCTGACGTTTTTATTTTTTCATTGAGCTCTTTGCCGGTTTCCAGGCAGTTGGAGTCTGCTCCGTAAAGCAGTAGCGTTTCCTTGTTCAAAAGGGTGATCTGCGGCTCGTCGAGGAAATCCTTTTCGGCTATCATATCACTTTTGATGCTGGTTTGATAAAACAAGTACTCGTACATCCGGTGGTTACGTTCCATCTGTCGTTTACCCATTTTTACTTTGGTGGTATCGGTGAAATTCTCCACATAGTGCTCCAAAAACTCGCGACTGTAATCGTCAATAATACCGCGTGCTTTCTCATCCTTTGGATCAGGCGCCTCAATAACCACCAGTTTTTTTACTTTATCAGGAAAACGCAATGCCATTTTCAAGGCGATTAATCCACCAAAGCTATAGCCGGCCAAATGCACCGAATTTAAGTACAATGCTTCCATCAGGGCGTTCAGATCATCAGTCATGCTGTTGAGGTCATATCCGTGCAGGGTACGTTCGCTCATGCCATGGCTTTTCAGATCGTACATCACCACGTGGAAATGCTCGGCCAGAATGGGGGCTATATTAAAATAATAAACAGACAGGTTGCTGAACATACCATGAATCATCAGCACGGTTTCGGCCGCGCCTTTGTTCAGTTCCTGGATATGTACATCCCTGTTATTTACTTTGATTACTGGCATTCGTAAATGTAATTAATGATCATACCTAAGTTCAGATTGATGAGCTGATCAAGATCCATGGATGACAGCCAGCCGGTAAAATCGATCTGGTCGCCAAAATGGGCTTTTATTTTTTCGGAAAAGGATACAATCTCGATGCTGTCCATTTCAAGGTCTTTAGTGAAAGAACTTTCGGGGGTGATATCCATTTCCTCTACAAATTCTTCACCTATAACTTCGGTGATGAATTGTTTCATCAGATCAAATATTTCGTCCCGGTTCATTTTTGTTGTTGATGCTACTGTGTCCATCCGATTATGTAGTTTTTATGTTTTAGTGTCTTGATATAAATGTCATTAATGCGCAGTTCATCACCTTTGATCTCCTGAACCACGTATGCTTTGGGATTACCCTGCAAGCCTTTGCCCAGGTACTTGCCGTAAGCTTCTTTTGCTACCCAAAAACGGGTTGACCATTCGGCTTTATCCTTATCCTTTAACAAAGCTGTTTCTGCATCGGTAAACACCATATCAAAAAAGCCAGCACCGCGATCTTCTATAGTCTCTATGTCGATACCTACAGGTTTGTCATATTGAGCGATACCCACCGCATCAGTACCTTTATGAGCGATGGAAATATGGATACCATCTGCCAAACCACCGCTTGGATATGGTTTACCCAACTCATCGGCCTTTATTTCAAAGGTGATAGGGTAGCAGGCCTGTTGTTTTTGTTTATTGAGCAGGTTCCTGACTGCATCTTTTACAGCCACACGGCTGATCATCCAAATCTTCCGCTTATTGGGCATCAGGGTGTTATGGTGCTTTTTCTCGGCCTGGTTAAAATAGCGTTTCAGGATAAAATCCCAGGATACCACACGTGAGTAAGCCTGATGGAACATAAATATACCGGGCGCGATTTCTTCCGATAAACGGTTATGCAATGGCGACATGGATACGTTCCAAAGCGGTTCATCAATTTCCAGACGGCGGTTTTGCCAGCCAGAAATAATGGCCCAGATCTTACCGTTGCGTTTCATCACGAAATCAGCAGTGGCAAATTCATCATTCAGCTCTGTCAATACACAGGTACACTCAAATTGACCTTTTTGGTCTTCCATTGGTTCAAAGAACTCGATCTCCTGGATTTTTACAGGGAACGCGATACGGTCTTTAGTCAATGTTAATTGCAGCCATAAGCCGAATAGCTGCCCGGCATTATCCAGCAGAGAGCCTTTACCAGCGTCGCCTTCAATAATACCGGTAATGCCTTTTTTGCCTACGGCCGTTAAAGAGCGAATACCCTGGTAGCGCGGGCCATGGAACATATGCGCATCATAGATCTGCTCGGCGGTGCGCTGAATATCCAGCAGTTCGCCAACATCAAAACGCCTGTCTGGTGCCGGGCTGAGCTCGCGGGCCAGCTGAACTTCGGCATTGGCGAATTTATCCAGATCGAGGTAAACGCGTTGCTGATCTTTCCATTCGCCGGTAACGGTTTCACGGAATGGTTTTACCACGTTCATCCACTGGAACACCTTAATGTTCATAATCTTTTGCACCTGTTCGCCGGGCGACTGTTCGGCAGCTATTTCGCCAAACATTTCAAATATCATGGTCATTGGTATCACCGGATCCATATCCGCCACACTATGCCAGCCTTTGGGCTGACGCAGCAGGGAGTGGTCAATCAAATAAGGGCAATTATCCAAACTAACATCCAACTGTTTAGAAAAAGGAACCCTTTTTGCAGGAGCATTAGTTATCGTTTGTGGAGGCGCTACAGGTGGAGGTGGTGCCTGAACAGGTATCGATGTGGTTGTTCTCACCACAGGTTGTGCAGGCCTGTTTTGGAAAAACTGCATCATCTCATTCTGAATGCTGACCATTTCGGCCACGTTTTCGCTGAAAGCCCGCATGATTGGATCGGCAACGTCAACCAGCATTGCTTCATGATTTACAGGTACCTGTTGTTTAACTTGGGCAAGATTTTTTAATCCAGCCAGGTTATGTACAATAGGTGATCCTAATTCCAGTTTGATACCTTTTGTTGCAGCTGGCGAAGATTTCTTTTGACGACCCATAAAGTCAAGCGCAACTTCTTTGCCTTCCACAAATAGCGCTGCCAATACCCGTTGCAGCTGGTTTAAACCAGGACGTGTAGGTACGTTTGATGCTATGGTGCTAAAACCTTTGCCTTTTAAAGTATCGTCGATAAAACCGATAAGGCCGCCAGAGCCAACTTGTATAAAAACACGGGCGCCTTCGCTGTAAAGTTTTTCGGTAAGCTCACGGAAACGAACCGGTTTGATCAGGTGTTCAGCGCTTAGTTGCCTGATAGCTTCAAAACCCTCAGGATAAAGCTCCAATGTAGTGGCCGACCATAGCGGCGTAGTTGTTTTGCGGAACTGCATATTGCGCATCCCGTCCAATATCAGATCCAGTTTGTCAGCCACAAAAGGGGAATGGAATCCCGATTGAAAAGGCAGTATCTGGTGAAATATCTGTTTAGCTTTTAATATGGGTACCAGCTCGTCAAGCGCGGGTTTGCTGCCACAAAGGATCACTTGTTGTGGGCAATTATCGTTCGATAGGTATACATCTTTAATGCCGGCCATGATAGGCTCCAGCTGATTAATACCGCAACCCACCGCTATAAAGCGAGAATCTTTCAACTCAAATGTTTCGGGATTCAATACATCCAGCAGTTCCAGTACCGAGCTTTCCTCGGCCAGTTCAGATGAACGTGCTGCCAGCCATTCGCCCAGGCTGTGCCCGGCGTTCATGTCTGATTTTACACCTAACTGTTTAAGTGCGGAATCCAGGATACTGCTTTTGTTCAGTATGCCCAGTGCTTCGCTCAACAGGCCGTCAGCTTTAGTGTCATTATCCGGTGCGATGTTAAAATAATTGGATACGGTAGAAACCTCACCGCCTGCCAGGCCATCCAAACCAGGGAATACGAAGGCTACTTTACCGCCATCGTTAAGCAATGGGGCGTTGGTGTACCAAATATCTTGTTTATTGCGCCAGGGATTATTTTTGGCGGCTATCTTGGTTGCTTTTTTTATTCTTTCGGGTGTTGGGTCAAACAAGGCTATGCGGAAGTTGCCTTTTCCTTCCCTAAAATCTCCTGTCTCCAACGCGGTAATCAATGCTTCGTGGCTTTCACGGGCAAGTAATAATACTTCATCTTTTTTAGGAGCGTTAAAGCCTTCTAATACCACATGAGCGTTAATACCACCAAAGCCAAAGGCGTTTACACCGGCAAATTTAGGCAAACCTGATGCCGACCAGCTACGTGATGCTTGTACAGGCGAGAACCTGGTTTTTTCCATTTGGGCCAGTGGCGTTTCGCAATGCAGGGTGGGTGGCAAAGTATCATGATATAATGCCAGGCAGGTTTTAATGAAACCTGCTATACCCGCTGCCGGCATGGCATGACCAATGTTTGATTTTACCGATCCTATACCCGCATCTGGCAGTTCGGGATGGTGACCAAAAAACTGGGCCAGGGTTTGCAGTTCGATCTTGTCGCCCAGTGGGGTACCTGTACCGTGTGCTTCCAGGTAACCAATTCTATCTGTGGGTACACCTGCGTTTTCCCAGGCTTGCTCAATAGCTTTAAGCTGACCTTTTACCGCCGGACTCATCACGCTGGTGCCGCTGCCATCGCTGCTTACACCAACGCCTTTTATAACGGCGTAAATTTTGTCTTTATCGTTTATGGCATCTTCCAGGCGTTTTAAAACCACAAAGCCACAGCCTTCGCCAATAATCAGGCCATCGGCTGCTACGTCAAAAGGTTTTATTTTTTCCTGGCGGGATAGAGCTCCCAATTGCGAAAATATACTCCAGAAAGCGGCATTTTGACCGGTGTGTACACCTCCGGCTATGATCATATCGCAACGACCACTGTTCAGCTCCTGTACACCATGGTCAATAGCGATCAGCGAGCTGGCGCAGGCTGCATCCAGGGTGAATGCCACGCCGCCGAGGTTTAAGCGGTTAGCCACCAATGATGCCACCAGGTTGGGGATTAACCCCATAGCCGTATCGGCGCTGAAGCGTCCTTTACGCAATTGAAATTCCTGTTTTACTTTTTCTATTTCGGCATCGCCCAAACCGGGCAGAATCTCTTTAAGTAAGGAGGCGATCTGTTCGCCGGTGCGCACTATTTCAATGGCCCGGGTTGCACCAGGGCCGGTATAATTACCTTTACCAATAATGATACCCGTTTTATCGAGCGTAATGTTTTTAGCAAATACGCCGGCGTCTTCGAGGGCCTTATAGGCCAAGTCAAGTGTCAGCAAATGATCCGGCTCTGTACCTTCAACAGCTACGGGCAGGATTCCAAAACGACGCGGATCAAATTCATAGTCGGGTATAAAACCGCCACGGTTGCAGTAAAAACGATCCACAGCCGCTTCCCCTTTACTAAAATGCACCGGATCTATCCGATCCGGTGGCACTATTTGAGTGGAATCAACTTTGTTAATTATATTTTGCCAGAAGGTTTCAACATCGCCCGCTCCCGGAAAAATGCATGACATCCCTATTACTGCTACATCGGTTTTCTTCATGTGTGGAATGGTTTGGCTGATGTATAATTACCAATTGTTGCCTGCCATAATTAATACCTGGCTTTCTTTGCCGTATTTTAATTCATTTAAAAATATCTCGCGGCCATGTTGCAACGGTATTAATGCTATACCACGGCGTTCATATTCTTTTTCGAGGGTTGGCGATACCATGCCGGCGCCTTTCCACGGACCCCAGTTAATAGACATTACTTTACCATTGATGCGTTTGTTCAATGCCCAGGCGTATTTGTCCAGTACACTGTTGGCAGCGGCATAATCTGTTTGTCCGCGGTTACCATAAACCGATGCAATGCTCGAGAACAGGATTACAAACTGTGTTTCAGGACGTAGCTGCTCAGCCAGGATACGCAATGGTTTTACCTTAGTATCGAAAACGCGGCCAAACGATTCCGGTGTTTTGCTTTGGAATAGTTTATCTTCCAATAAACCGGCACCATGTACTACGCCATCTATACGGCCATATATTTCATAAGTATCATCAATAAAGCTGCTTAAGCGAGGCTCGTCGCATAGGTCAAGTGATTTATATACTACGGTTGAACCGCCTGCTTCCATTTGAGCAATGGTGCGCATTACCTGGTTGTTTTTGTAGATGCGGGCAGTTTCCTGTTCAATTTCGGCAGGTTTTTTAATAACACCCTGTTTGATCACATAAGCGCGGATCTCGTCTTTTGATTCCAGTGAATCGGCAGCACTTGCCCCCGCTTTTCTTGGATCGGCAGAGCGGCCTACCAGGATATAAGTACAAGGATAATCCTTAGCAAAGTGGATCATCAATTCGGAAGTGATGCCCTGCGCTCCGCCGAATACGATCACAACCGATTTTTTATCCAATTTAATGTGTGATTCTTCCAAACCGGTGATCAGCTGTGAAGGTATCAGTTCCATTATATGTCTTTGATGACCCTGGTAGATCACTTCCGATGGTTTATCGGGATTAAGGAGTTCTTTTAATGTGATATCGGCTATTTCTTCCGCCGTCATCGGAGTGCCTAAGCTTACTACGCGACATTTAGTATCTTCAAATTCACGATCGAGGCTTTTGAAGAAACCCGGATAGCCCTGGTAACGCCTTAATAGGCTGATGTCTTCAAATTCATTCAGATGCAACATGGTATCTGATATGATATAAACCCATTTTACGGTTTCAAAATCAAGTTTCTTGATCAATGCGAAATGGTCAATGATACCCACTGTTTTTTGCGAGGCAAACATATTGAGGATGATCAAACCCTGGTAGCCTTGCAGGTTTCCGCCGGCATATACAATGTCGGCTATAGCGCCGCGTTGTTCCAGTAAATGCTTGATCTTGATGGCTTGTATGCCGCCGTCGTCGGTGATAGCAAAGCGTTGCCCTTTGATAATAGCATCTTCTGCGGTTGATGCTTTGGTAGGAGTAAGCTCAAAACGCAGGCGCGACAGCGTTTCATCAGTTGTTGTTTCGGCAACTGGTTCTTCTATGAGTTTTTTGGCTTCGGTAACCAAACCAGTGGTTTCTGCTTCTATTTCAGCTATCCAATTGGCTAAGCCGTTCAATGTTTTAATAGCTGCCAGTTTTTCCATCATATCATCTGCCTGCTCATTTGCTTTTCCAAAACCTATTTGCAGTTTCAGATCGCCAATGATCTCCATGCGTTTGATCGAGTCGATGCTCAGATCGGCTTCCATGTCCAGATCCATGCCCAGCATTTCCTGCGGATAGCCCGTTTTTTCGCTTACTACGGATAATATAGCCGCTTTCAAATCTTCTAATGAAAATTTTGCTTTTGTAGTAGCCTGTACGTTGACTTCTATGTTAACTGTGGCAGGCGCAACCGTGGTAGTTTGCGCTGTATTTTCGTTGATCCAGCTTACCAAACCGCTCAGGGTTTTAATACCGGCCAGTTGCTCCATCATGGTATCTTCGCTCTTGTCGCCATGGCTAAAACCGCCCAGTTCGGTGCGTAAAGTACCGATGATCTCCACCCGTTTAATGGAGTCTATGCTCAGATCGGCTTCCAGGTCCATCTCCATACCTAGCATATCCTGCGGGTAACCGGTTTTATCGCTTACTACCTGTAATAATACCTGTTTAACATCTTTTTGTACGGCAACTGGTGCTGCAGCCGGTTGTGCGATGGCTTTCACTTCCTGTTTAACTTCAACGGGAGCTGCTACCGGGATAGGTTGCTGAACATAAGCTTGTTGCTGATATTGCGGTGCCTGTTGGTAAGCCATTGGGCTGCCCGGGTTTTGCCCTAAAAAGGACATCATTACATCTCTCTGGGCCTGTATCAGCATTTTCATGCTGTTCAGGTATTCCTGCATCATCAATTCAGCACCTGAATTTACGATAGTGTGCGTTTCAGTTCGTACTTCGTTGTTTTTCATTTTAATAGGTTCAGTGATAGGCAGGGCACCGTTTGCGGGCAGCTTTCCATTAGCCGGAATAGCTTGCTGACCATTTACGTACCAAACAGCGGCGCTTTTTTTGTATAAAGCTGGTTCGTCCAGATTTAACAATTTAGCATCACGGCCTTCAAATAGTTTTTCAATATGGATGTTACGGCCTGTGGCCATATAGTCGGCCAGCATACAAAGCAGGTGGGTGAGTTTGTTGCGGCTGTTATCTTCGGCAAATAACAATACTTCATCTTTACCCAGGCAGGCTTTGGTTAAGCCGGTTAATACTTTTCCCGGGCCAACTTCAATAAATATCCGGGCACCTGCGGCATACATTTGCTGTACTTCTTCCACAAATTTTACCGGTTTTACCAGGTGGTCTGTCAGGCGTTCTTTTATTTCGTTTGCTTTAACAGGGTATGCTGCTGCGGTGGTGTTTGACCATACCGGCAGATTGAGGTCGTTAAAGTTTACCCCGGCAATTACTTCAGTATACAGTTCTTTTGATCTGGCTACCAGCGGGCTATGGAACGCGCAGGCAACTTCTAGTTTCCTGGCTGATATTTTTGCCGTTTTAAGTGTTTCCATTAAGTTATGTATGGCAGGAGTAGTGCCCGCTAATACACATTGTAACGGAGAGTTATAATTAACCGGGTAAACATCTTTTAAGCCCGAAATGATCTTTTGTAGTTCGTCCTGTGTAGCATTTACGGCTATCATAGCACCGGCATCGCCATCAACAACGGCATCTAAAATAGATTGCGCACGTTTGGCGCTCAGGTTTACCAATTCGCTTTCGTCGAAAGCACCGGCAAAACACAGGGCCGGCAACTCGCCATAGCTGTGACCTGCAACCATATCGGGTTCAATACCCATGTTTTTCAGGAAGTTGGCCAAAGCCAGGTCAACAATACCCAGTAATGGTTGTGCCATGCGGGTATCTTTGATAGCTTCTTTTTGGTCTTTTACCAATTCCGGATCAAATGCGGCATTCGGGAACAGTACTTTTTCATATTCAGGGTATTGTTTCAGCAAAGTACGCATGGCCGGGAATACCACGAACAGATCGCGGGCCATATTGATGCGCTGACTTCCCTGTCCCGGGAACATGAACGCTACTTTACCTTCCTGCTTTTTAACAATATAGGTGTCTTTGCTTTCGATGCCGGAGAGGGCTAGTTCAACCTTCATCATCAGATCGTCGGCATTATCCGCAACAATACTTAGTTGTACCGGTTTGGTATTGGCTGTCGCGAGGCTGAAAGCGATGTCTCTCAGGTTAATATTGCCATTGATCTCCAGTAAAGCTTTTACTGAGTTCAGTTTTGTTTTGGCTTCATCATAAGTATCACCCCGGAAAACAAAAAGCTCCGATGGCCATGATGTTAACACCGGGTTTTGCACCGATGAAGGGCCGCTGCTTTCAATTACGGCGTGGAAGTTGGTTCCGCCAAAACCGAAGGCACTCACACCTGCGTAACGTTTATCATCCATCCATAAACCGGCTTCGGTATGGAAAGCGAACGGACTGGTCTCGGGATTGTAAAATCCGTTTGGTGTTTTTAAATGTATGGTTGGTGGTTTTATACCATGATAAACCGCTAAGGAAGCTTTGATCAATCCGGCTAAACCAGCGGCGCACTTGGTATGTCCGATCTGTGTTTTTACCGAGCCCAGGTGTGTTTGACCTGCCAGGGCGCCTGATTGATTCAGCATGTCTGTCAACGCGCTTAATTCAGTTTTATCGCCAACCACGGTACCTGTACCGTGCGCTTCAACCAATCCTAATAATGACGGGGTGATGCCGGCTTGTTCGTAAGCACGTTCCAGTGCACGAACCTGCCCGATTTTGCGGGGAGCGGTTAAGCCTAGTGCTTTGCCATCGCTTGATCCGCCAACGCCTTTGATCACGGCATAAACGCGGTCACCATCGCGCAGGGCATCTTCATGTCTTTTCAGCACGATCATGGCTACACCTTCGCCTAAAGCAATACCATCAGCTTCACCATCAAATGTGGCGCAGCGACCTTTGCGCGATAGGGCATGGGTGCTTGAGAACATCAGGTAATCATTAATACCGTTGTGCAAATCAGCGCCGCCGGCCAGTACCATGTCTGATTTTTCAAGGAACAATTCCTGGCAAGCCAAATCAATGGCAGCTAATGACGATGCACAGGCGGCATCTACTGTAAAGTTACGACCACCAAAATCCATCCGGTTGGTGACACGGCCAGAAATTACATTAGCCAGAATACCCGGGAAGGAATCTTCAGTGG
Organism: Mucilaginibacter lappiensis; assembly: GCF_900155965.1. Taxonomy (GTDB): domain Bacteria; phylum Bacteroidota; class Bacteroidia; order Sphingobacteriales; family Sphingobacteriaceae; genus Mucilaginibacter; species Mucilaginibacter lappiensis. Next base: position 189,245 of record NZ_FTMG01000001.1, on the reverse strand, counting down.
TTTTTGGCAGAGCAGCGTCCACTTCAGGCGGGATTTCGCCGAATACCTGTTTGTAATATCCTCTGAAACTATAACTGTTGGCCAAATCGTTGCCACCTTCGGCGCCGATAATCACGGATACATTATCACGGTCGAAATTACCGTTGCTATAACCGGCGTTTTCCATAGCTTGTTTAGCAACCAGTAAGGTTAACAGTTGTGTTGGCTCAATGGCGGCTAGTGACTGCGGTGGTATCCCAAATTCAAGCGGATCAAAATCGATCTTTGGAATAAAGCCGCCCCATTTGGAGTGCGACATGTCGTCTGCGGTAGATGCAGGATCGTAATATAATGCTTTATTCCAGCGCTCATCGGGTACTTCGGTAACGCAATCTTTTCCTAAGATAATATTGCGCCAGTATTCTTCAATATTTTTTGCTTCGGGGAAGATACAAGCCATACCCACGATAGCCACGTCAAGCGAACGCTCGGTTGACTCTGGGGCGGCAGGTAAAGCCGCGCTCAAGATATGCTGATAATTGTTTTCGGCAACATCCTGGTGCAGTTCCAGCAGGGAAATAACTTTGTTGTGCATTACCGCCACCTGACCAATCATATACATGCCCAGGTTTAGCTGGTCGGCTTCGTCGATAGTTACCAATTCGTCACCGCGGCGTTCAATACCTTTGGCGGCTATACGCAACCTGCCAACGTTAAGGCTTTCCAGTTTCTCCCAGATTTCTTTTTTGTCGATACCAGCTTTTTGTAATTTGGCTTTCTCTGTACTAAAGAAATCGGCGAATGCGGTATTCAGACAACGGGTTTCATGACCCGGTGCTGTTTCCAGCAACACGGTATCCTTAGCCTGCATAGCCTGCTCCTGGAATTTATCCTGTATGGCACCGGTAATAACCGCTTCTTTAGTATATAAGTAAGCAGTACCCATTAGTACACCTACTTTTACGCCTTTGGCCGCTAATGGTGCCGCCATTACCGCTATAAAAGCAGATGAAAAAGCATCATGTATACCACCGGCAAAAAATACGCTGATCTCCTCGGGCTTATCTTCTTTTAACAGGCGTTCAATTTGTTTTTCCCAAAGTACCATGCTGGATAGGGGGCCAACGTGACCACCGCATTCACGGCCTTCAAAAACAAAGCGGCGGGCGCCTTCTTTCAAAAACATGTCCAGCAAGGAAACCGACGGAACATGTAAAAATGTTTTTATACCCACTTTTTCAAGCGGTTTAGCCTGTGATGGCCTACCACCGGCAATCAGTACCACAGGTGGTTTTGCTTCCAGGATGTATTGCATTTGCTCATCGCGCAGTTCCTGCGGTGCAAAACCAAGGATCCCTACACCCCAGGTTTTTTTACCGGCGAGTTTTTTGGTATCCATCACCAGTTCTTTGGCGCGCGGCCCTTTTAATAATGATAACGCGATGAACGATAAAGCACCGGCTTCTGCTACAGCATCGGCAAAGGGAGCTACATCGCTTACGCGGGTCATTGGGCCCTGGGCAATAGGGTAGGTGATGTTAAGATCTTTTGCTAAAGCATTATTTGGTCTGATCACGTTTAACGCACGTGCCTGGTTCAGGTGACCGTACATGGCTTCTTTGATGCCAAATACCAGTTTGTCCAATTTTTTGTACCGGTTAACCAAATCGGTAGCCAAGGCAATGTCCTGCCCCATGGGGATATAGCTTTTCTCCGGATTAAGATCGGTGAAATAAGCTTTAAGATCGTTATAAGTAGTGTTTTCTGGCAGGGCAGGGGAGTTTGGACGAACCAACACCCTGCAGTTGTCGATCAGTTTGGTTTCGGTACCGCTTAATTTGGTGCAAAGTTCCTTCAATTCTTTTGGTGCCGAGCATTCCGGAAACAAGGCCAATTGGCTGTCAAGTACGATACCAGCTGCTCCTTGCGCAGATAATGCTGCTGCAGTATGAATGCCTACGCCACCCTGTACCCAAACCGGGATGTCTTTTACCTCCTGTATAACGCGCTGGAATAATATGTATGAAGATTCATAAGCCACATTGCCAGCGCCCTCGTTACCTTTAATGATGATGCCATCAGCGCCCTGGGCTTTAGCCAGTTTTGCAGAAGCAAGGTCATTTACCTGATAAATAAGCTGGGTGTTTTTGGGCTGTTTGATCTTTACTCCGAATGGCACGATGATCATGCTCACCTGTTCGGGCAGTTTGATATCGCTGATATCAATTCCCGCAAAACAAACTCCAAAATCGATTGAGCTACGGCTTACTAAGCTTTCAAGCGCTTCTTCGGCGAGGGTTTTATTGAGCCCGAGACTCAATACAGGAAAAGCTCCCGCGTGATGCAGATCAAGTGCAAGCGATACATCGGGTTTTTCGAAGGGGGTTAATCCAATTATTGCACGTTTTTTCATGATATAGGGTAGATAAAATGTTAAAATAGATGGCTATCTGCAAAAACTACCATACAAATCCCAGATGAGGATATAGAGAACACTAAATATTATGGCAGATGAAAATAATAAATCAATCTTATACTTTAATCAAAAAGTAATAATTTAACAACAAAGACATCTTAATCTTATTAATTATACAATAATACCACTATATTTTTATATTTATGCACAGTGAATACAATGAACAAAAAAAGAACAAAATGAAAAAATGGTCCTTAAACATATGTTAACAACCTAATATTATGTTGTTTATCATTGAGGTTAAATGATTTACCGTAAATAATAATGATAATTATTGGTTAAAAAATAGATTCTCTTGAGTTAAATATCTTTATTGGGTACAATTTTGACCAATTTGTTAATGTTTATTTAAAGCAGGATTTACTTTGGAAGGGTTGGTTTAAATATAAAAAATTATTTTATTAAATTGTTGATATTCAATTATTTAATATTTAGTACTATAGCGCTCATTTAGCAAATATTTGAACATCAGGGGTTTCAGATATAATAACAATTAAGGGCTTACAAAAGTTATTTGTGGTACTATTTGAAATTTATATTGCCTCTGGTGCTAAAAAAATAAACTAATGTGTAAGTATTTGTCAAAATCCGGTTAATGAAGAGTTTTTTTAGAGCTATTAGCTCTGCTTTTTATTCTGATTTGATGATTTAAGCTATGCCGGATCGGAGTTTTTGTAGTCGACAAGCTCCTTGATGCTGCTTTAAACCAGATATCCATCAACAACAAAGGCCGCATAAAGCGGCCTTTGTTGTTGATGGATGGTATTGTTAGTTTACATCAAACCACAGTTTGGTGGTGAGTACATCGGCGCCTTGGTTGGCAACGGCTGCTTTATAGCTTGCGCCATTGAGCGATTGTTCGGTTCCGGGGTAAATGAACCGTACAGGTATTTTTCCGTTTAAGGTGCCGGCAACGGCGGGCTGTAGCTGCGGGTAATCTAAGCGGCGCCATTCGGCAAAGGCTTCCAGCCCCTGGCCAAATAAAGCTATCCATTTTTGGTTGCCTATAGACTTTTTGTAATTCGAAGCATCATATTTAACCGCTGCGGAATTAATGTATGTTGAAATGGCGGTGTTGCCGATTCCATATTGCTGTAGTGAGGCTGTAACCGCCTGATTATAGAAATCGGCTGCATTACCAGCTATAAAACCGCGTGCTACGGCCTCTGCCTGGTCAAACAATACTTCGGCATAACTGATAATTACTGCTGGAGCATGCGGTGCCCGGAAATAGGCGCCTGGTTTTGATGTTTTAGTAAGACCTAAACTGCTTGCATCACCAACCAGTAAACCGTTGGGTACGCCCACATAGGTTTGCGGAGTTGCATCCTGGGTTGGAGTGGCATAAACAGGCAACCGCGGATCATTAAGGGCAAATAACTGATCAACTATAGTTTTACTGATCCGGTAATCGTCCCGGGTATCAAACAAATTGCTGATAGGGTTTTGATTTGGTGAATCAACATAAACCAATTGTGCTATCTCGCTGTTGGAGCTGATATATCCGCTGCCTTCGGCTTGGATATCGGCCAATACCTGTTTAGCTTTATCGGGTTCACGATCAGCAATACGAAGCGCTATACGCAAACGCAGCGAATTGGCGAACTTTTTCCATGAGGCAATGTTGCCACTGTATATCGCATCGCCTAAAATGGCTTTACCTGATGGATCAAGAGAAGATTGTGCTGCTTTCAGATCATCAAGCAAGGCAAAATAAACATCTCTTTGTGCATCGTATGCCGGAGTAAGGTACTGATCAATGTTGATGGATTGCTTATAAGGTACATCGCCATATTGATCGGTCAACAGGGTAAATACCCATGAGCGCAATACCAAAGCAACACCTTTGTAATTGGGATTGGCTTGAGCATCGGCCAGCTTAATAATCTGGTTCAAATTGATAACCCCTTTGGTATAAGCAGTTGTCCATAAGCCCTGAAAAGATGCGTTGGTGAATATATAACGGTCGGGATCTGTATATTGTATTTTGGACCAGTTTTGTACAAAAAGCAAGCTTGAACCCATGTTGTCTTCTACACCCCAGTAAGTATCGGCCATATTTTTAATAACCCCTGTAAGCAGGTAATCAGGCTGTGGGTTTTGGGTGGCATTAGGGTTTACGTTAACTTTTACCAGTTCTTTTTTGCACGATGCCAATAACAATAATAACGTGCCTGATAATATGATGGATGTATATTTAAGTTTCATGATAATTAAAATTTAAGGTTAATATTAAAACCAATGTTCCTTACAGTAGGGAGGGTTAAATCTTCCAGCCCTTGTCCGTTGCCCGTATTAAAAGCGGTTTCCGGATCGATATTTGGCGCGTTTTTGTGGATGATGAGCAGGTTACGACCTACAACTGCGAACGATGCCCCCTGGAAGCCAATGCTACGGGCCCATTTTTGAGGTACGGTATACCCCAGTTTTATTTCCCTTAATTTGATATAGGTAGCGCTGTAAACAAATGGCTCATCGGCATTGGTTAACGATTTATAGTAAGATTGTGCCGATAAAATGGTGGTGTTTTTACTGCCATCGGCTTTTACGCCGTTGTAAATGATACCATCATTATACACTGCCACGCCAGCCGGGGCATTGCCGCTAATTTGAACCGCAGGCGCTGAGGTATTGTTGCCCGGGTAATAATAGCTTATGCCTCCGTTAGCCGTACCACGACCCGGCAAGGTAGATGCTAGTATACCGGTGTAAGTGCCTGTACTGTTGGTGCCTGAGTAAATAGAGCCGCCAATGTGCGCGTCGATCAAAACGCTTAAGTTAATGCCTTTGTAAGTAAAGCTGTTATTGATGCTACCTAACCAGTTTGGTGTAAACTTGCCCAGGTACTGTATAGTTGGGTTAATGGCAGGTGTTCCGTCGGCATTTACAACTACCTGGCCGCTGGCATTGCGCTGAAACGCATTACCGTAAATAGCGCCATAAGGTTGCCCAACTGCGGCCAGTACCTGTACTGTACCGTCAGATCCTAAGATATAACTTTGCAGGCGGCCTTCTTTATCCAGCGAAACCACTTTGCTCTTATTGCGGGAGTAATTTACATTGATATCCCAGCTAAAATCTTTCAGTTTTACCGGCGTCAAACCTAATTGTACCTCTAAGCCTTTGTTATTAATAGTACCTCCGTTGATGAGTTTTTGGTTATATCCCGTGGTTGGGCTTACGTTAACTTTTAATATCTGGTTATTACTGTTGGTGTTATAAACGCTCGCGTCTAAACGGATCCTGTCGTTAAAAAAGCCCAGTTCAAAGCCTGCTTCGGCCGAGGTGGTGGTTTCTGGTTTTAAATTAGGATTCAGATCTACGTTGTTTGCGCTTTGTTGCGGGTTCGCATTAAACGGAGCAGTAAAATCATAGGTGTTGATCAACTGATACGGATCGGTTGCCTTACCCACTTTTGACCATCCGCCGCGTAGTTTTAAATAGCTTAATATGTCACTCTTAATATCCAGTGCTTCGGATAATACCAAACTGCCATTAACAGAAGGATAAAAATAAGATAAGCTGGATGCCGGAAGGGTAGACGACCAATCATTACGGGCCGTAACATTGATAAATGCATAGTTCCTGAAACCAATTTGTCCGGACGCAAAATAGCTGTATGTTTTATATTTACTGAAAGTGTTTGACGATATGAGCGGATCGCGTGAATTGCTTAAAGTATATAAGCCGCTTACCGCCAGTTTAGGCGCTTTCTGGTCGTTATTCTCTAAGGAATTGGCACGGATGTTACCACCGATTAATGCGTCGAGCGAAAAATCGTCATTCAGCTTTTTGGTGTATTGCAATCTGCCTTCGGTATTGGTTTCGGAAAAATCATAAGCATCCTCTTCGTACGAACCAAATGGCGTACCGTTGGTGCCATAAGCTATCCTGATTTTACGGCGATCATTATAATAATCGGTACCGGTACGGAAATTCGCCGACAGGCCATCGATAATTTTATAGTTTAACTCCGCGCTACCAATAAAACGGTTGCGGGTTTGGCCCACTGTATTTTCATAAGCCTGAAAGTAAGGGTTGCTGTAGTAACTATTATTCCAGTTAAAAGTGTTGCCATTGGCATCGCGATAGTTTTTTAACTGGCTGATATCAACCTGACGACCAAACCAGGTAAACTGCAGCATGGTACTGGTAGCTCGTTTACCGCCCGCGCCGGGTAAATTATCGGCATCGTCCCGGATATAGTTGGCTATGGTAGTTAAGGTTAACTTCGGTGTAATTTTATAGGTGGCATTCAATAAAAATGAATTACGACCCTGCTCGGTATTGGGAATTACACCCGTTTGATGCAGGTTATTGTATGACAGGCGGAAATCATATTTATCGCCCGAGCTGGCCAATGATATGCCATTATTAAGGGTAACACCCGTTAAAAAGAAATCTTTCACATTATCGGGGTGTGCTATAAATGGTACGGGTGTGCCGTTGGAGTTAAATTGAGGTATCAGCTGACCATTTAATGCCGGGCCCCAGCTTTCGTCAACACCATCATTAACGCCGCCGCCTTTACCATCTACATAGCTAAATTTACCGTTGGAGCCCTGTCCGTATTCATTTTGATATTTGGGCAGACCCAATAAGTTGGAAAACGAGGTGTTTGAATTAATGGTAACACCCAGACCTTTGGCACCTTTGCCGGTTTTGGTTTTGATGAGGATAACACCTGCCGCTGCACGTGAACCATAAAGAGCTGCTGCATTTGGCCCTTTGAGCACCGAAATGGATTCAATATCCTCGGAATTGATATCCGAAATAGGGTTGGCAAAATCTCTTGAACCACCCACACCCAATTGCTGGGTATTATCAACAGGTAAACCATCAACCACAAACAGCGGCTGATTATTCCCGGCTACGGAGGTTTCGCCCCGGATAATGATACGGGATGAACCCATATCGCCCTGGCTGTTGGTTACGTTTACACCTGCTATTTTACCGGCCAGCGCGTTCACCAGGTTGGTTTCCTTAGCCTCCGATATATCTTTTGATTTTAAACCCTGAACGGCATAGCCTAGTGATTTTTTATCCTTTGAGATATTGAGTGCGGTGACCACAACCTCGTTCAAGGCGTTGGCCTGCTCGTCCAGTATAATATGGAGCGATGCATCGGCCCCGGTAACCGGTATTTCTTTAGTGGTAAAACCGATGTAAGTTACTCTGATCACATCGTTCACTTTCGCGCTTAGGCTAAACTTGCCATCGCTGCTGGTTTGTACGCCATTGGTTGTTCCTTTAACAGAAACACTTACGCCGGGCAAAGGGAGCCCATCTGACTTGGCGGTTACCACCCCGCTTATTTTAACAGATTGCGCCGCAACCGTTTGGATGATGATAAAACGCAATAGTATTGCCAGTAATAGTTTGTAATTTTTAAACATGGTAATTGATTGTGAATGTTAACGATACCATACAGTACCCGGAAAATGAAAGGCTCTAACCATCCGCAGATCAGACGATCCGGGCGGATAATACTATTCCGTTAAACTGTAAAATTTTTGATTGTTGGATTGTGCTGTGTTGCCTGAGACAAAAGCCTGACCGACCTAAACAACGCTGCGTATTAGCAGCAGCAACACCTATTTTGCATAGATAATGTAGGGGTATTCATGATAGAAGAAGATGTTAAAACGTAAATGTTCAAAATAGAAATGTTGTTTAAGGATATGTAATTTGTTTTCATGTGCGTGGTGATTGTTGGTTAAATCGATATAGCAATGTGTTATAACAAGATTGGGGATAGTTATTTTATTATTATGTTAGTTTATAGATGCGGTTTTATTGTTCACCAAAGCGTCGACCGCCTTAACCATGGATGCAAATTCCTGCTGATCATACAGGCGGGTGAGATACACTATGCGGCCATCACGGTTGATGACCACGTTGCGGGTAACACCACTCTTTTTATTGGCAAATTTTCCAAAAATACCTGCACCGGGATCAAGCGCCAGATCATAGGTGATCTTCATATCCTGGTGAAATTTCTGCACTTTGTTCAGTGGCTCATCACGGTCGACACCAATTAATACCAGGCCTTTGTTTTTGTAGGTTTCCCAGATGTCTTTTTGTAAATGGGGCATTTCCTGACGGCACACGCTGCACCAGCTGGCAGTAAACTGTAGTATCACTATTTTGCCGCGTAACTGCTTTAAGGTTGTTTTGGTACCGTTGGTGAGTACCAATTCAAAATCATCGGGAGCCTGTTCGCCAACTTTAACCAGGTAGCCACGGTCGATATTAGCTGAGTCAACAGCCTGCGCCGATTGTGCACGGGCAGCAACGCCGGTGAACAGGAAAAGATAAACTATAAGTAAAAATTTGTTGTTCATTGAATTAGCTAAATAGGGCTAGCTATAAATAAGCCGGCGATAAAAAAATAACATATTCAATTAAACAGAAAGAATAGGAGAGAATATCGGGAACAGCTTATAGCTGTAATTATGTGGACGTATCATTATCTTTTCTGCAAGTAATTACAGATAGGAATTAGCACCTTTATAACAATCTGTACAGGTTGCTAAGACATCACAGGGCCTTTCCCTCAGTCTTTCTGGATAATTAAAAAATGAAATAAAGAACGATTTCGGGTGCAAACATATAAATAATTCTATTAAATCCATAGACATTATATTTATTTAATGATTTTCGCTTATTTCTTACAATTTGGTGGCAAAAGGGTGGAGAGATAATCTATTTAAACTAAGGAAATGTGGTTGGCTTTTTTGAGGATGATAGAATATCGGAAATTCAAATCTAAACGGACTTAAAATCCAATACTAATATAAAACTACCAGGTGCATGTTAAAAAAATAAGCAAATAGTTGTGTCCATTTGCTTACTATATTTATGTTATAAAAATTTCAAATCATCTGTTAATGATCATTTGACTACTTGTCTTTTATCAGTGAGGACACTGGGCGTTACAAACCTCTTGCTGATCTTCAAGATAACTAAATTGATCATCGAAGGAGTAACCCGCGCCTGTTTGGCAATCTTCAATAGCAGCATCCCATTCGTCGGCTGCATAATCACCAGAGCCTGTTGAATTACCATCACCACCTTCTTCTGTGATACCTTCGGCCATCTCAGCCGCAGCATCCGCAGGCATACTGCTCGATATACAGTCATTACGGTCTGCCTGGTATTGAAGCCCCAATTGATAGGCGGCAGTTTGGAATTGGTTTTGGCAAGCGGTAGTGCAATTCTGAGCAATTGTTCTTGTTGAAAGCAGTAAAAAGCCCAATAATGCTAATGCAATTATTTTTTTCATGTTAATAAATTCATTTTAAATCAATTATTTTTCAAGTTTAACCTGTTCAATCTGATAACCCTGCGTTGTTCTTTAAGGTTAACATAATCCAACTTTTTCACATGCATATCCTCGTAATAAACTTTATGAGAGAGTGTAGCAAAATCACGTGAGTTTAAGGTACTCACATCGCTTACTTCAGCTTTTAGCTTCAAATAATAAAGATTTGATTTAAGGGAATTGGCCAGGTAATCAGCGGCATTATCCATTCCTGCTTTTGTATAAACATCGATTAATCCCTGATGTGAGTGTACACCTTTAACATGTGAGGATATGTATTTAAAGTCTACATTTGACATATTATACTTGTCAATTACCAAACCCGTTTCCAAACTCGATTCATAAGTCATGTATTTTTTAAATGTTGCCGAGTTATCCAGCTGACTGGAAATAGAAACCTTTGCGGATGTGCCTTTATCCTTGGTACAGGATAAGGAAAACCCACAGATAATAATGCAAAAATAAAGGTATTTTCTTTTCATATATTAGAGTTATGGATTATTCTCAAATATATATATATATATTAAATAGAACTAATTAATTAAAAAACAATTAATTAGTTCTATTTAATAAAATATTACTACTGTCTTTTATAGCCCTGATCGTATCACTTAATATTTTTACCTTTTGATCAGCAATTTCCCGGGCAATAACTTGTGCCTTTGTTGTATCCTTTAACTTTAGATACAATTTCAAAAGTTCATATTTTGACAAAAAACGATTAGGTGCAATATTTATCGCTAATTGCATGTCATCCAAAGCGGCTTTATAATTGTAAAGATTCTCTTGAATATGAGCTTTGCGCAATATTAAAGTGGTATTTGTTCTTATTTCTAATAGCTTATTAATAACTGCCAGAGATTGGGGGTATTTCTGATTTTCATTTAATACAGTTATATAATTAAGTAAGAAGAAACGATTCCAATATAAATCCGGATAAATCTGATCATAAAAAGGAGCTCGTTCAAAAACCATAATATTATTTTCATCTACCAACTTCCATTTTTCCAGTATTTTAAATCTTCCATATCCGCTGATCAACATGTATGTAATGCTTATTGGAACAATAATTAACAAGGTGAATTTTACAATGTGCGAATAGGAATCCGGGATTTGTTTGGTGAAGTCGTCTGAAAAATAACCAGTAAAAGTAAAAATCGATATGAGGAATACGGGGACTCTTAGTGGCGAGGATATTATGCAAAAGAAAAAAATAGAAAAATATAATAGTTGGTTGGGAAGATATTCCTTACGTAAAGTAAAACATTTTAAATAATACAATGTCAAAATAACCAGCAATAAAATAAGGGCAGTGACCGGAAATCCCAATTCAACAAGCATTTGTATAAGTTCATTATTACAAACATAAACGTTTCCTGCTAAAAACTTTTCCCTGCCTGTTCCCTTCGAATGGTAAAAGTACCTTGCCTGCTCCTGGTTATATACAGATTGAAATTTGTTAAACCCAACTCCTTGAAAAAAATTATCGCCACTGAGTTTTAAGGCATTTTTCAGAATAAATAATCGACCTTCTGTTGAGGCCTTTTTGTCCACTATGGCGATAAAAATGAATAAACCGATAAAAGCAGGCAATATGAACCTTAATGCCTTAGTTTTTAAGGAAAAGTTGTTGTAGAGAGTAAATACAATTAAGAAAAAGTATATAATTAACGCACTGCGCGCATTACTATAGAAGGAAAAGCCTGTAGCGCATAAAATGAAAAGAGCTATTATGCATTTGACTAATGCAGAACCAGTTTTTAAGTTATTAGACACCAATATAACTGATATCAGACACAGGTAATTATTAAAAATGATCTTGTTGGAGAATGTTTCGATAAATAGCCGATCCTGATTATGAACAACAGCGAACACAAGAGTAATTAAAATAATTCCGATGCCAATGTTGATCGCTTTTCTTTTATGGTAATTAATATGATCACTACTGATCAACAACATAAATATGATGTTGGAAAACAGGATATAAAAGAGTATCCAATTATTGGTAAATGTATGGTCCTGTAAAGAATGTAATAACAACAGTAAAATTATACATACTGTAGCAATGGCTTTGTAGGTGATTTTAAAAGATAATTGTTTGCCTTTTAAAATTATTATGAGATATAAGATCGAGGATGAAATGAGGTTAAATGCAATGATTTTAATCTCTGAAAAATAATATTTTCTTATATCAAATTGATCTGCAAAAACGATAAAAACCGTATTGTTTATTAAATATAAGTATAGAATAAAACGAATGCACGAGTGATATATGAAAGAACTCCAATTCTGAGTTTGCATGAAGCTCTACTTTATTTATTCTTTTCCAGGATTCTTACCTTTTTAAAAAGTTTCACACGGTCTTTTATACTTAACCCTAACAACTCCGGATATTCTTTCATCAGTTGTTCGTAATATTTATTAAGGCTAATTTGTGTATCAATATAATCTTTGGTATTTGTCATTCCGGCACTCGCGTAAATGGTATATAATTGATCTGCGGGTAGTTTGTCCACAAAATCAGCATTATGATCTCTTATATACGTTTTGTTTAAATGCGCATAATTATAGGTTCCATTTTTAAGGCCATTAGCCAAGTGAATATTTAACTCTAAATATTTGTTGAAAGTCGGAGACGATCTAAGTTTTTCAGTTATATCAACATTTGCCGTATTATGGCTATGACACGAACTGGTTATAAATAAAATTAAGAAGGTAAATAATGAGTATGAATTTTTCATGTTAGATGAGATATATTTTTTAAATATATGATATATAAAGAACTATAAATTATTATTCCAATTTATAGTTCTTTATATCGTAGCAAAGTTTAAATTATAATTTCCCGGGTTTCTATTTTCTTTGTCAACTAAGTTCCCGCAAGGACGTTTAATTGAACAATACTGATCTCTTTTGATGAACCAAGATGGTTTTTGTATATTTGTGTATCAGGCAACGGCCCGGTTCTCTTTTGCAGGGAACCGGGCCGTTTGGTTAAGAACAAAACCATGCCAAAAATCGGCTGTATGGTATGTAGTTATTTGAATGTCAATTATTTAATACTTTTTAAACTCTTTAAAACTCGCCAAAATCATGTTTAAATTTGTTAAAAAGTGTTAAAATGAGGGTTTTTCGATCGATTTTAAGCTGTTTTTACCTCGTTTTTGAGCAGAAAAATGTTAAAATTTAAGGTTTAAAAAGTTTTATACAGGGCAGATGAAGTGGCTGATGATTGTTGTTAAACAAAAAATCAGTGAAAACGATTAAGTAAATAATTCAAACGTTTTGAGAAATATGACCTTAAAAATAAGAGATTTGTTTTCGATCTGTAAGCAGGTCATTCACCAATTATACCTTCTGTTCACTATGCAATTAAAACGGAGTATTTGTCTGTTAGGCTTACTAACTTTTTTTTACGCGGATAATTTCGCCCAAACCACCGCCAAAAAGCAATTGGATGAGGTTGATTATGTTGATCCACTAATAGGCACTTCTCTAAAAGGTTTTGCCAAGAATTTTGAGGAAGGCAACGGCGGTGGTGGCACCATGCCCTGCGTAAACGTACCCTTTGCCATGACCAATTTTGTAGCCCAAACCCGCGAAAACAAAATGAGCTATATGGTTTATCACTATGAGGATAGCCGGGTTATTGGGTTCACGGCCAGTCACCAGCCCACGGTTTGGATGGGTGATTATGGCTATGTTTCGGTGATGCCGCAGGTTGGTAAACTGCGTGTTTTACCTAAGGAACGTGTGCTTTCTTTCAGCCATAAGGATGAAGTATCCAAGCCCTACTATTATTCGGTAAAACTGAAAATTACCGGTACCGAAAAGATCAAAGCCGAAATCGCGGGTGCTAATACCTGTGGTATGTTCCGGTTTACTTTCCCCAAGGCAGATCAGGCTCATATCATTATCCAGGGCATCAACCTGAATCCCGATTTAAAGGACTGGGCCAATGACTATACAGAGAGGATCAAAAAGCTAAAAGGCTATGTACACGTAGACACCATAAATAATGAAATAACAGGCTATAACCCCGACAGGCAATCAGCCCAGTTAGGTCCTGAATTAAAGAATTTTAAAGGGTATTTTGTGATCAAATTTAACAAGCAGATCAAAAAATATGGCACCTGGGATAAGCAGGTGATCAACAAAGACAGTCACGAGCAATATGGTACCCGCATGGGGGCATTTATATCCTTCCGTACCAAAGCCAATGACGAGGTGAGGGTTTTAGTAGCTACCTCATTTATCAGTATTGAGCAGGCACGGGAAAACCTTAAAAAGGAGATCCCTGACTGGGACTTTGACCGGGTTGTAAAAAACACGCGCGAACAATGGCAACAGGCCTTAAAAGTGATACAGGTAAGTGGGGTAAGCAAAGATCAGAGAACGATCTTCTACACCGCATTATTCCATACGCTACTGTTTCCGAGGCAGTTTTCTGAGTATGGTAAATACTACAGCGCTTTTGATGATAAGGTGCACAAAGGCGAATCATACAATGATTATTCATTGTGGGATACCTTCAGGGCACTGCATCCGCTGCTAACCCTTACCCAACCGCAGAGGGTTGATGGCATAGTGCAATCGCTGCTGCAAATGTACCAGGAGGGTGGCTGGATGCCGATGTGGCCAAATCCAACCTATACCAATATTATGATAGGCACTCATGGCGATGCTGTTGTGGCTGATGCCTATGTAAAAGGTTTCCGTGGTTTTGATACCAAACTGGCTTACGAAGCCCTGCATAAAGACTCCTACAATGCCCCGGATGGCGATACCCACAAACGCTGGGGCGACCGTGACCCGTGGACAAGCTTTGAAGCTCGCGGCGGTTTAACCAACTACCATAAACTGGGCTATATACCTGTAGACAAGACCCGGGAATCTGTTTCACGCACCATCGAGTATTCTATCGACGATTATTGCGTGGCCCAGGTGGCCAAAGGCTTGGGTAAGGAAGATGACTATAAACAGTTGACCGCCTGGAGCAAAAACTACGCGAACGTATATAATAAAGCAACCGGTTTTATGGCTCCACGTAATTCAGACGGGCATTTTTCGGCCAAACCAGATTCTGGGTTCACCGAAGGTACCAAGTGGACCTATACCTTCGGCGCCATGCATGATATACCAGGGATGATCAAATTAATGGGTGGTGAAAAGGCCTTTGCTGATAAGTTAAGCCAGAATTTTAGCGGCGGCCACTATCAAGCGGATAATGAACCAGGTCATCATTACCTGTACCTGTTTAACTATTGTGGCATGCCCTGGAGAACACAGGAGTTGGTGCGCGAGCATACTTCAACACAAAACTTCAGGAACGCGGCCATCGGCATCAACGGAAATGATGACTGCGGCCAGACTTCGGCATGGTACATTTTCAATGTGATGGGTTTTTACCCGGTTGCCCCTGCATCAGGCGTTTACAGCATTGGCGCGCCGCAGTTCCCATACATAGTACTGAATCTGCAGCACAGCAAAAAGCTGATCATTAAAGCCACAGGTCTTTCAGCTAAAAATAAATATGTGAAATCAGTAAGCTTTAACGGTACACCAATAAAGAATTATACCATTTCGCACAAAGAAATCAGCGAAGGCGGAACGCTGGCGTTCACCATGACCGATAAACCGCAGAAATTATAAGAAATTGAAAATCTGGTTAGTCAGTGGCTCGGGTGGAGTCCCTGACTACCAGTTTGGAGGGCAGCGTAATATTTTCCTTTTCCAACTGGATAGGCTTCCCCGCCAGATGACCAAATAAAAGTTCGGCGGCTTTGCGGCCCATATCATATGCTGGTTGTAAAACTGTAGTGAGTGGTGGGTTCAATATGGCCGCGGTGATCTGGTTGGTAAAACAAACCACTTTGACATCATTAGGAATATTCATTTTCAACTCCTCACAAGCCAGGTAAGTGGTGGTAGCCAAATGCTCAACCGTGGCAATAATACCGTCTGGTTTAATTTTGGCGATATGTTCTTTTAGAAATGCTATGTTTTCCTGGTTGTACTTATTGGAACAGCTGATTACGTTTTGCTCCTGATGTTTGATCTGATATTCGGCCAGCGCTTTTTTGTATCCGCCTTCACGGGCCTGCAAAATGAAGGGGTAGCCTTCAATAGTAACCAATGATATGTTTTTACAACCCCGTTCAAGCAGGTGTTTGGTGGCCATATAAGCGCTGTTGAAATCGTCGGTTTTGATCTTGGCGGTTGGGATATCTTCACAAACCCGGTCGAAAAAAACAATGGGTACTCCAGCTTGCTGTAATTCTTGTATATGCTTGATATCTTTAGTATTGCTGGCCACAGACATTAGTACCCCATCTACCCGGCCGCTGCTCAGGTCGTTAAACATCTGTGCTTCACGCTCGTAACTGTCGTGAGTTAAATAGATGAGCGCATGATATTTTTCCTGGCCAACAATGCTCTCGATACCATTGATGGCCTGGCTAAAAAAGCTATCAGCAATTTCGGGGATGATAATAGCAATAGTATTGCTTGATCGCTTCCGGAGACTGCTGGCATAAGGATTGGGTACATAGTGCAGCAATTTGGCGGTTTCTATAACCCTTTGTTTGGTTTCCTCACCAATGTCATGACTGTCCCTGAGTGCCTTTGATATAGTTGCAATAGATACATTTAACACCTTAGCTAGTGTTTTCATGTTTACTTTGTTGCTTTTTGCTTCGGCCATTGGGGAATTGGTTTTTCGGAATTTTAACTATCTGTTAATTGATTTTTATCGCTAAACTATAAAAAAGTTTAGCAAGGTAATAAAAATAGCGTTTAAAATAAGTGGTGATAACTTAGCTGTCATTTATACAGTTTAAGTAAACGTTTAAGCAAATAAATACGGCGTTTTTGATAAATCTGATTTTAAAAATGGACAAATTTGTATAACACAGCTATAAAAACCAGCTATAAAGGATTGTTTACCAATTATATTTCCTTTTAAATTATAACATCATGAGCAAGATAATCGGAACGCCCGAACAGGGCCCTCTAAATTCCATAGAAGAATGGGAAGATGATTTATTAGTTCGTTACCCCGATGCTGATGCGATAGCCGCCGGCCGGGATACGCAAGCATATCGCGACTACGAGGCTACTACAAAAGATAGCGTAAGGGAGTTTTACCGCTTACAGCACATCAACCAAACTTATGATTTTGTGCTGCAAAAGAAACAGCAATATCTGTCGTTTGATAAACAGGAGATGACAGTTTGGGAAGCATTTGATTTTTTAAACCAACTGGTTGATGACTCCGATCCGGATACCGATCTGGATCAGTTACAACACCTGTTACAAACATCAGAAGCTATTCGTGCAGATGGCCGTCCGGATTGGATGGTACTCACTGGCTTATTCCATGACTTGGGCAAAGTGTTATGCCTTTTCGGCGAACCTCAATGGGCAGTGGTTGGTGATAGCTACCCGGTAGGTTGCGCTTTTTCTGACAAGATCGTATACTCGGAATATTTTGATCAAAACCCCGATCATCATGATCCTCGTTACAACACTAAATATGGTGTTTATGAGCCAAATTGCGGTTTAGAAAACGTACACATGACCTGGGGACACGATGAGTATATTTATCATATCATGAAGCCTTACCTGCCTGAGCAGGCGTTGTACATGCTTCGTTATCACTCATTTTATCCGCAGCACAGGGAAAATGCTTACAGCCATTTAATGACCCCGCATGATCACCAGTTATTTAAATCTGTTGATCTGTTCAATCCATATGATCTTTATTCCAAGAGCCCCGTGCCACCGGATTGGAAAAAATTGCGCCCGTACTATGAAGATCTGGTTGCCAAATATTTACCGGCAACGCTGAAATTCTAAGCGGGTTTTTCTACCAATACCCCATTAACATAACCGCTGGTGGCGTTATATCACCGGCGGTTATGTCAATTCATTTTATTTCATAGATTTGAAAAATTGAACCGGCCCCGAAAAATTACCGGCCTAAATATCCTATTGCAAAAAAATACTCATGCTGAAACACATTTCTACGGCCGATCTGTTGGTCTTTTTCTTCTATTTTATCATAGTTGCCAGTTACGGATACTACATTTATAATCGCCGTAAAAAAGAAACCAATAATAGCTCACATAGCTTTTTTCTGGCCGAAGGATCACTCACCTGGTGGGCTATAGGTGCCTCCATTATAGCCTCCAATATTTCGGCAGAGCAGTTTATCGGTATGAGTGGCGACGGCTTTTTTGCCGGGATAGCCGTAGCTGTTTATGAATGGGTTGGTGCAGCAGCGCTGATCATTGTGGCCGTGTTTTTTATGCCGATTTATATTAAGAATAAGATATTCACCATGCCGCAGTTCCTGCAGGATAGGTATAACGGCGGAGTAGCACTGGTGATGTCGATTTTCTGGCTGCTTTTATATGTATTTATTAACCTTACCGCCATATTATTCCTTGGCGCCTTAGCTATCAACGGATTGCTGGGTGGTGAGTATTTTCACCAGATCATGATAGGCTTGGCTATATTCGGGGTTATTATTGCCCTGGGTGGTATGCAGGTAGTGGGTTATACCGATGTTATACAGGTAGGCGTACTCATTATTGGTGGATTGGCTATTACGTACTTGTCATTAACCATCGTAAGCGAGAAATTCGGCTTTGGTACCAATGCGCTTACGGGCTTTAACTTGCTGCTAAAAAACGCGCCCGACCACTTTCACCTCATATTTAAAAAACCAACAGCTGGCGCTTCCTCAGAAACCATAGCCAAATACCTGATTTTGCCGGGTTTTGCCATGTATGTTTCAGGGCAATGGATCAGCAATTTAAATTATTGGGGCTGTAACCAGTATATCACTCAAAGAGCCCTGGGTGCTAATATCACCACAGCTCGTACTGGTATCTTATTTGCCAGTTTACTAAAAATACTGATGCCGGTAATTGTAATGCTGCCGGGTATTGTAGCTTTTGTGCTGTACAAAAATGGCCACCTGCAGCAATTAGCCGGGGGTAAGGATGGAGCTTATTCGGCTATGTTGTCCTTTTTACCATCGGGTTTAAAAGGCTTGTCATTAGCGGTATTAACGGCTGCCATCGTAGCTTCGTTGGCTGGTAAGGTGAATAGTATCGCTACCATTTTTACGCTGGATATCTACAAAAAATATATGAAGAAAGATGCCAGTGAGCGCAGTATGGTTTGGACTGGCAGAATTGCCATTTTAATGAGTTTGCTAATAGCTGTGATGTTTACCTGGAACGATGTTTTAGGTATTGGTAGCGCAGGCGGATATACTTTTGTACAGAAATATTCAAGCTTTGTAAGTCCGGGGGTATTGGCAACTTTCCTGCTGGGTATGTTCTGGAAAAGAACCACTGCCGAAGCTGCTGTTGTTGGAATATTGATAGGGTTTGCCTCTTCTGTATTTTTCAACCAGTTTGCCGTTCAGTTACTCGGGCCAGAAACTATATTGTATTCGGCGTTTCATAACGCATCAGGGCAATATGAAATCCCATTCTTTATCTCCCTGAGCTGGTCGTTCCTGATTACCTGCCTGGTTATGGTGGGCATTAGTCTTAGAGGACAGGTGATCAATGCCAAAGCTATCACCATTGAAAGAACCATGTTTAAATTAAAGCCTTCGTCGGTTATGCTGATAGCGGTGATATTGATACTGTTATCAGCTATTTACGTGAGGTTCTGGTAGGGGAGACAACCGTAAAAAAATGTAATTTCCTTTAGAGCCGAAGCATCTGGAGCATAGTTGGCGAAAGTGAAATCTTACACGTGACTGAAGGCGAATATTTCAGGCTGTATAAGATTTTTTGCTTCGCTCAGAAGACATTTTCTCCTCGGCCCTCGTTCGATGACAGCCTGTTTATTAGAATATTTAGCATTATTGGACTGGAACTAAATTTCGCCATGAAGCTGTCTCATAAGTATGGGAACAGCCTCTTTTTCTTTGATTTCTTCGAATAGGTGGTGGAGAGCGTTTTCGTATATATGATTCTCAGAGCCTCGATTTTACTAATAAGACAATCTCTTTTTAGTTTTCGATACGCTGCCTTGTCCGGAGTAGGCCACTACCTAACGGAAAACCGTGATTTGATATATTTAAACCATTTTGTTAGAAATACTTAGCTATCATATTATTATATTCGGCGCTTCAAATTCCAATAAATTTAATTGCGTTTAAGAACAAACAATTAACAATTGAAGACAATTTTATTTAAGCTTTATGAGATTTAAGAAACCATTAGATGTATTACTAAAAGAAGCCTCGGAAACAGGTGCAGGTACGTTAAAGCGCACTTTAAGTAGCTTTAACCTGGTTACCATGGGAATCGGCGCAATAATTGGTGCCGGATTATTTTCACTTACCGGGTTGGCTGCCGCCAATAATGCTGGGCCGGCTGTTACTATATCCTTTATCATAGGTGCCATTGGTTGTGCATTTGCAGGACTATGTTATGCCGAATTTGCGAGTATGATCCCTATCGCAGGTTCTGCTTATACTTACTCCTATGCAACAATGGGCGAGTTTACAGCCTGGATAATTGGGTGGGACCTGGTACTGGAATATGCATTAGGCGCTGCAACGGTGTCCATCAGCTGGTCGCAGTATTTAACCAAGTTTTTGCATTATTTTAATTGGGAAATACCGCCTCAATTTACCAGGTCGCCCTGGGAAAGCGCCACGCTTGCCGATGGTACTGTGATTCATGGTATCATGAATCTTCCGGCTGTATTTATCATTGTATGCTTATCATTATTACTGATTCGCGGTACAAGAGAATCGGCTTTTGTCAATAATTTTTTGGTTGTGCTTAAAGTTGCTGTGGTATTGGTTTTTATAGCCGTTGGCTGGGCCTTTATTAATCCGGCTAACCATACGCCGTACATTCCTGCAAATACAGGAAAATTCGGAGAGTTCGGCTGGTCGGGTGTGCTTCGGGGCGCCGGTGTGGTATTCTTTGCCTTTATTGGCTTTGATGCAGTTTCGACCGCTGCCCAGGAAGCAAAAGACCCTAAACGCGGAATGCCGATAGGAATCATTGGTTCTCTTGTGGTATGTACCATATTGTATGTGCTGTTTTCGCATGTAATGACGGGTGTTGCCAATTACAAGGAGTTTAAAGATAGTGCAGCACCCGTTGCTGTAGCTATCGCCAAAACACCTTATGCCTGGTTACAGCAGTCTATCATAGTGGCTATATTGGCAGGTTACACCTCTGTAATACTGGTGTTTTTGATGGGTCAATCCCGTATATTTTATACCATGGCAAAGGATGGATTAATACCTAAAACGTTTGCAACGGTTCACAAAAAATTTCAAACCCCTTATAAATCCAATTTATTATTTGCGGTATTTGTAAGTTTATTTGCCGCTTTTGTACCTGTAAGGGTGGTGGGCGAAATGGTATCAATAGGTACATTATTTGCCTTTGTGCTGGTTTGTATCGGGGTAATGGTGATGCGAAAATCAGATCCAACTACTCCGCGGCCTTTCAGAACACCCTGGGTACCTTTTGTACCGATTGCTGGTATTGTTATTTGTGTTTTAATGATGGTATCGTTACCGCTTGATACCTGGATACGCTTAGCAGTTTGGATGCTGATAGGTTTGGTAGTTTATTTTACTTACAGTAAAAAGCATTCTGTGATACGTAATGGTATTTTGAACAATGGTAAAGAGCCTTTAAACCCCGATTTATAAAGGTCCAAAAAGTATTAAAGCAAAAGAGGCTGTATCATAAATCAAATTGACCACTCTTGGTGTTGTGTCACCGATGAATTGAAATTTAGCCGATAATATTCATACAAAGTTGGGTTTACATATTTTCTTTAAAAATTTAAATAATTTATTGATAATCAATTATTTAAGTCAATGTTAACCATGAAAAGTGTAAACCATGTAAACCCACTTTTGTTAATGAAGTCAATCCAACCCAAGACTATACATCAATTCGTGATGGAGTATCCGGATTGATCAAATAAAAAAGAGGCTGATCATGATTTATGATACAGCCTCTTTTGCTTTTCACAGGTATATTATTTACAGGTGTGATTTACCAGCTCGCGCCATTCTGTTAGTTCGGGAATGCCCGGTTTGCGCTTACCGAACATTTGCAGTATCATTTCTCCATCAGCATCATACAATTCAATGGAATTTACGTCGCCATCTGTTGAAGGTTTAATGACATGCCATACCTCGGCTACAAAATCTTCGCGCAGGTGCAGGTTGAATTCCGGATCAAGTACATTGAACCACGGCCCCATAGGTACCAATTTGGTTATGTTACCACTATGGATCTGGATGCAGCCTTTATTACCTACAAATATCATAACAGGTATCTGCTGCCCTGAGCATGTTTCGGCAATAGTTTGGAATGATTGCAGATCAACCTTTTTGGCATATCCGGCAGGAGCCAGGCGTAATGCCTGGGTGCGGCTGAGTTTAAATTTTCTCAATAAACCAAAAAACTCGTGGCTATCCTGCATAGCTTTCCAGGCACCCTGAAACGCGACGGTTTCAATAGCAGTATCAGGTAATTCTGCAGATGCCGGCTTTTCTGACGTATCTACAATAATTTCGTGGTTATCGGTATCCTGGAATTGTAATACCAGTCGATCATAGGCAGCTTTGTTGCTGGTATCAGTCAGATATATTTTATGTATGGCAACACCTTGTTTATCAAAAAACTGCAGGCTTTCGCGACCGTTTTCTTTTACTGCGAACCCCAAATGCCATTGTTGCAAAAACAAACGCAGGTCAATATCTTCGCCAAACACTAAACCGGCGTGCGGGGTAAAAGAGATGTTTTGGTAAACACCTTTACGTTCGCTTACACAATATTCGTTCCGGGTAAGAGCCATTACATAACCCAGACTATTTACCTGTTGCAGGATGTTCTCAAAATCTTTTTTGAGTAATGTTACGGTTTCACCAAGTCCTGTAGCCAGTAACTCAGCTTCGCTTACCATCAGATCATCTGCTATTTCCCGGATACGTCTTTTAGGATTAGCCAGTTTATATTCCTGATATCTCGTTTTTAATGTGTTAGTTAATGTTTCCATATTTATAGTTTTAAAGATGTTTTATTTTGTTCAAATGTTATTTCGTGGGGCATAATTATCTGTTTTAAAGTAGACGGGTTGGTAAATACATCGGCCTCAATTTCAAATATTTCATAAACCGATTTTGGGTTCAATACTTCGGCCGGTGTGCCATCATACCATTTTCGGCCACGTTTCATCATGATGATGCGATCGGCATATTGTGCGGCCAGGTTCATATCGTGTAGCACGCTTACTACGATGAATTTCTTTTGCGCCATTGATCTTAAAATGGCCAGTGTTTGCTGCTGATACAATATATCCATACCTGCCACTGGCTCGTCCATCAGCAGTAAGGCATGAGGTTGTTCCCATACCTGGGCCAGCGCCCGGGCCAGCTGTACACGCTGTTGCTCACCGCCGGAGAGGGTAGGGTATGATCGTTCGGCAAATGTTTGCACCCCTGTTGCCTCCATGGCGGTTTGTGCAATTTGAAAATCTTTTGCAGCCGGACTATGTTGATAATGCGGATAACGCCCCATCATCACAATTTCCTTTACTAAAAATGGCAGACTCACTACATTTTGCTGTGTTAATACGGTTCGCTGGTGGGCAAGTTCGAGCTGTGTGTAGGTATTTAAAGCTCTCCCATGAAGCGATACCGAACCGCTTTCAGGCTTGTTTGTGCCTGAAAGTATTTTCAGCAGAGTTGATTTACCCGCGCCATTTGCGCCCAGTATGGCTACCATTTCACCTGGTTTTATACTGAAGGATATATCTTTCAGTAGTTTGGTTTGCCCAATTTGGTAGGTTACATTGTTAACAGTCAGCATACTTAGGCAAGGGTTAATTTTCGTTTATCCCTGATGAGTATATACAGAAATACCGGTGCGCCAATTAGTGCTGTGATCACACCAATAGGTAATTCAATGGGCGCTATCAACGTTCTGGCTATGATATCAGCTATGATCAGTATCAGTGCCCCAAGTAATGCAGAGGCAGGGATAACATGTTTATTATCTACACCCATTACCAGGCGTATGATGTGTGGCACTAACAAGCCCATGAAATTAATAATACCGGTAAGCGAAACCGATGCTCCAATAGCCATAGTTGATAATAGGATCACCCTGAGCTTGGTTCTGTTTACATCAAGCCCCAGGTGGCCGGCCTGCATTTCGCCCAGGGCAAAGGCATTAAGCGCCTTGCCCGATGCTGGTAGCAGGATAACCGGGATCAGTACAAAGGGGGCCAGGCAGGTTACTGTTTGCCAGGTGGCACCACCTAAACTACCCAGCATCCAAAAGGTAATATTGCGTAGTTGTTGTTCGCTGGCTAAATAAGTGATTAGCCCGGTAAGCGCTCCTGCAAGTGCATTGATAGCGATACCGGCCAGTAACATGGTGGCTACATTGGGTTTACCGTTATGCTTTGATATTTGGTAAATAAGCAATGCCGTGATGCCTGCTCCAACAAATGCGCCGAATGCCAAAAGATAGTAGCCAAAAAGATTACTTAAACTGGTTAATAAAGTAGCCTCCAAACCTATAATGGCTACGGCCATCAATGTTGCCCCGGCAGATATACCGATAAGTCCTGGTTCGGCTAATGGATTCCGGAAAATTCCTTGTATAGCCGCCCCGGAAATACCGAGCGCTGCACCAACCAATATGGCCAGCAACAAGCGGGGGAGCCGTACAATAAAAATAATAACGTTGTGTTGTTCATTAACCTGTTGCATATGA
The DNA here is from genome assembly GCF_900155965.1 of Mucilaginibacter lappiensis. GTDB lineage: Bacteria > Bacteroidota > Bacteroidia > Sphingobacteriales > Sphingobacteriaceae > Mucilaginibacter > Mucilaginibacter lappiensis. The sequence continues at coordinate 164,674 of NZ_FTMG01000001.1, read as the reverse complement.
TAAATGCCCAGTTTACCCATGATCAACAGAAACACTTCTCCCGGGGGGATGTGTACTGCACCCAACCCGACTGAAACGATACCTGCAATTACTATGCAGACAGATAAGATAATATATATGAGTCCCTTGGGCATGTACTTAAATAATTTAACACTAAATTTTGCTGTGTAATTGTAAAATGGCCTGGTCAAGCCTGGTACTGAAATTGATGAGCAGATCGGCATCCATTTGTACAATACGTTTATTTTTGCCCGCATTGGTTTGTGCCATACCCGGAATTTTCAGGATATTATCCATTCCACCAAGGCTGCTAAACCCAAAGTCAAACATCAGGATGACATCGGGATTAGCTTCCACAAGCGCTTCGGTAGTGTAGGGCTTAAAATCGTTAAATGAATTTACGGCGTTTTTACCGCCGGCAAGGCTAATGATCGCGTCGATATGCGTGTTTTTGCCTGCCACCATCATAACTCCGGGGCCACGGGCATAAATAAACAGCACTTTGGTGTTTTTAGGCTGTTGCTTTACCAATGCAAGAGCTTTAGCCACCTTATCTTTGGTTTGTTTAATCAATGCATCGCCTTTTGTTGTAGCGTTTACTGCTGCAGCAACATCCCTTATAAACTGATAGGTGCCATCAATAGTGAAAACCTGCTTTATACGTACCAATTTGATGCCCGCAGCATTAATTTGTGATTCAATTTCTTTGGATACCGAACCCTCCGGGGCCAATACAACATCCGGATTAAAGGATATCAGCCCCTCGGCTGATACGGAGCGGTTTTTACTTACCTTGGGCAAAGTATTCACATAAGCAGGATAAGTGCTGGTGACATCAACGGCAACAATATTTTTGCCCAAGCCAAGCGCATCCACAGTTTCAGTTAAAGCGCCATTTAGAGTGACAATTCGCTTAGGCTGTGCCTGTGCTTTTGAATGCAATATAAACCCCACTATAAATAACAGGAAATAAAAAGATCTTTTCATGTGTCTGTGTTTTACAATTAATTTCCCGGCTCAATAAAAGCGTATTTGAAAGTGTAATAGCCCGAATCGCCATCACCATTTTTGTAATAGTTCAGTATCTCCACTTTAGCATACTTTCCGGAACTTGTATGTACAATAATGATACGACCGGGTATGGGCGTGATGCTGTGGTTGCTCATATCATAAGTATACCATCCATTATTGCTGCCCCAGGCTATAGCTTTTGTTTTCTGGCTATCCTCCAGGTATCCGCTTGTCGGAGCTTTTTGAATCTTATCAAAAGAGGTATCCTTTAACAGTTGGGCGGTTGTATTTCCGGTGCCGCTGGTGCCACTATTTACTAAGATCACTGTACGCGCAAAAACGAGATCCCAGTCTTTACCGGTCGTATCTGCGCTTTCAACCCGTTGGCCTTTATCAAAGCTGAAATAGGTCTTCTGCTTAACTGCATCCAGGTCATTTACCATTTTAAATTCTCCGGAGCTGGTTTGCGCCATTAAATGACCGCTATATAATAGTATAGTTAAAATCAGGACAAAAATGTTCCTGCGGGGCGTGTTGTTTTCCATAACACAAATGAACCTCTTATTTATAATTATTCCAAATAAGATGATGCTTATTTATGAAATCGGGCTCTTTACAATTTGAGGTTAATACCGGGGATTATAAGGTAGTGATATTTATTTAAATATTTGATTATTAACTTTTTTGATATGTATTGTATGGAATTGAGCTACTTATTTCGATCAACAATATGCCCGCCTGTTAATATAATTACCGAAATAATAGTCCCAAAGTCGTAAAAAATAATCCGGATTCCGGTAATAAAGTATCAAATAAACTAAGCACTTTTGTCTTGTTCTTATTTAGACTGGTTAAAAATAAGAAATCTTAGATCCTTTAATGAAATACTTTTTACCACTACTCGTCATGTTGCTGCACTTTAACAATATCCAAGCTCAATCATCATCCGCCCAAATGCAGGGTACGGTTACCGATGATAAAGGCAATGCGGTAGCAGGCGCAGCGGTTACTATTATACAAACCGGGCAGGGTGGTGCATCTACCGAAAAAGGGCAATACACTATAAACAATATAGCTGCCGGTGCTTATCATATCAGGGTAAATGCTATTGGTTACAAATCTGTAGTGGTAAAGGCTACTATAAAATCAAATGAACATTTGGTTTTACCTATCAGGATAGAAGCTGATATGAATATGCTCAATGAGGTAAACGTCAATACAAAAAAATATAATCCGGATAACCTCATCGATCTTCAACGTACGCCGATGCCATCTATGATCATCACGCGTAAGCAAATTGAGCAAATGGGTAGCAGGCGTTTGGATGAGGTGTTGAAAGAACAAACCGGTTTGGCCATTGTGAACGATATTGGCTCAGGAGCAAGGGCCATTGGTTTGCAGATGCAGGGCTTTGACAGTGGTTATACGATGATACTGATAGACGGTCAACCGATGACTGGCCGTAACTCGGGCAATTTTGATCTGTCGCGCATTACCGTGGCCAATATCGAAAGGATCGAGATCATCAAAGGAGCTTCTTCATGTTTATTTGGTAGCGATGCGATGGCTGGCGTAGTTAATATTGTAACGCGCCAGCACGTATCGCGAAGCCAGGGCATGGCCGGTGTACGATATGGAACCTTTAATACGCTTGATGCAAACCTGGAAGGCGAAAGCCCCTTTGCCAATGGTAAAGGTTCAGGATATATCGCCGGAAATTATTACCGTACTGATGGCTTTAACTCAAATCCTTATCTATCAGAGGGCAAAACCGTACCACCATATACCAGCTATACCCTTCAGGGGCGAGCAAAGTATATGCTGAGTACGGTTAACACCCTCAACTTTACCGGTCGGTTTGCATCCCGCCATTCGATAAATGATAAATCTTATACAGGTAGCCCCACAAAGGATATCCTGGACGAGGATGATTTGAACGGATCGGCGGTACTGAATACCAATTTAAGCAGCGGTTTGCGAATTAAATCGCAATACTATCTTACCCGTTATTCTACCGGGCAAAACATTACTGATCTTACTTCCAACGAGGTAATACCAGGCAATAATTTTGTACAATACCTGCACCGGGGCGAGGTACAGGCCTCAAAAACATGGTTTAATTCCCTGGTGGTTACCAGCGGTATCGGTACTCAGTATGAAACAATGGATAACGATGCTTACCAGGGTGGCAAACATCAACAAAACTCTTTCTTTTACAGCCAGGGCGATTGGAAGGTATCTGACAAGGTAGGCATGATCGGTGGTTTCCGGGTAGAGCACCATAGTCGCTACGGCAGCAGCCTTACGCCAAGCTTTGGTATCAATTATCAACCTGTAAAAATGCTGGTTTTAAAAGCAGCCGTGGCAACAGGATTTAAAACACCGGACTTCGGGCAGTTATATTTAGTGTTTACCAATTTTGCAGGTGGCGGTTATACCGTATTGGGCACCGAACAATTTGCGGCAGAGCTAAAAAAACTGCAGGATGCCGGCGAAATCTCCTCTGTGTTTCCAAATGCTTCCAAAGTGAGTACATTAAAACCAGAGCGTTCAGTGTCATATAGCGCAGGTTTTACCTTAACACCTACTTCTTCCTTTAAAATTGATGTAAACGGCTTTTATAATAACGTTCATAATTTCATCAATACCGATCAGGTGGCGTCCAAAAAAGGAGGGCAGCAGGTATTTTCCTACTTCAACATTGATAAAGCATTTCTTTCCGGGTTGGATGTTGGTTTTAGCTGGATAGCTGCCAAAGGTTTAACCATTGCAGGCGGATACCAATTGCTTTATGCCAAAGACAGGGGTGTTATCGATTCGATAAAGGCTGGTACAGGAAACTATGCCAAAGTATACGATCCTAACCTGGGCACAGACCGCCGCTCCAAAGTTTCTGATTATTTCGGACTAACCAATCGTTCGCGCCATATGGCCAATATCAGGTTCAGTTATGAATATGAACCTAAGGGTATTACGGGAACGTTCAGGGTAAACTATCGCGGTAAATACGGCTTTCAGGAATCAAACCGGTCAAATGGTTTCCTTGACCCTTATGATACTTATGTGAATGGTTTTTTCCTCTTTAATGCATCGGTGCAAAAAACATTCCTTAATAAACACTTTGCCGTACAGCTTACTGCCGACAATATACTCAACTACAGGGATATGCTGATGCCCGGTCAACCCGGCAGAATGATACTGGCTGGATTTAATTACCGGTTTTTCTAACAACAAAGATTTATGAAAACGATGAAATATAATTACTTCAAAACGCTCCTTATTGCAGTTACCTCAACTTTATTAATCAGCTCTTGTACAAAGGATCAGGTAAAGCCCCAGCTACAGGATGGAAAAAGCACCGTAGTAAATGATTTGCCCGGCGATGTTGGTAAAACCATCAGCACTGGTTTCAAAACATTTTATTTCAGTTTTAGCACCAATGCCAAGATAGATAGCGGCCAAAAGAAAACCTCCCAATGGGATATCGCATTCGCCAAAGAATACAACTCTTATGTATCTATTAATAGCGGTACCAATGACGCCAGCTATGGTTTTGGAGGTACAGGAAAAGGTAAGATGGTTGCGGTAAACAAAGCTTATGACCAGGTTACTCAGGCTCCCGCCGATGATGAGTTTGCTATAAACGGTATTACAGCTACCGGCTGGGATAGTGGTAGCGGCAATGGGTGGTACTTCTACGATCTGAAAACCCACCTGGCCGTTCCGGTAAAGAACCGGACGTATGTTTTGGTTACTGCTGATGGCAAGTTTGCTAAACTCGAAATGGTGAGCATGTATAAAGGAGCCCCGGCAGTAGTGACAGATCTGAACTGGCCTGCCCCATACTTCACCTTCAGATATTTTGTACAGCAGGATGGAAGCCGCAACCTGTCAACCAAAGACTAATTAAATAAATACACCAACTTATATATTATCATGCGATCTATAACCAATAATCTGACTAAATGGCTTGGCGTGCTTACTATTGCCGGTATGCTTTTTAGTTCCTGTTCAAAAAGCAACGACCCTGCGCCAGATCCCAAACCAGATACACCTGTACAAACCGGATCTGTACCATTTTATAAACTACAGCGGGTTGAAAACCTATACGTCCAGTCGGACGACAGCAACCCTACAACAGAACTGCCGCCCATATATTTTAGCCTGGAAAATAAAGAACAGGAACCGTCATCGTATCAAAAAACAGCCCGTTGGGATATAAATTTCTCCAGTTTATATGACAGCTTTATAGGCAGCAATAACGGCAAAGATCAGGCTAACCCGGGCTATAGTTCCAATTCGGTAGGTGGGATCATCATTTTAAAGCAACCGTTTGAGGCGGTAACCAATGTGCCTGCCGATACTGAGTTTTCGACTTCAAAAACCTTTGGTACCGATGATCTGGGCGCTTTTGGCGAAGGTACTGGCTGGTATCTATATGATTTTGGAGGAACCATCAGGGGCGATGGCAGCTACAACAAACAGCATGTGGCTTACGCCATGCCCGAATCGCGCACATTGGTAGTCCGCACAGCCGCGGGTAACTATGCTAAGATCAAAATGATCAGTTGTTATAAAGACGCTTTTACGGCCGATAAATGGTTCCGCGATACGCCGCACATGTATTTCACATTTGAGTATGTGATCGTTCCAAAAGGCAGTACCAAATTTGAGATCAAATAATTACATATCTACCCCGATGAATTTAAAACCCTTACAATTTTTTATTGCCATTTTACTTGCCGTTTCTATCGCTTCGTGCAAAAAAACGATTGAGTTGCCCGCACAACCCCAAAACAAGATCACAGAATATAAAGTAGTTAACCTTACTGATACGGTTATTTATGGCGCCATAGACCAGGTAGAAAAATCAATTACCGTTTACGTGCCGTTTTACTATAGTCTTGCCGTGATAGATCCACAGATAAGTGTATCAGATGGAGCTGCTATCGTTGAAAAAGTGATACCGGTATCTGTTGATGCGCAAAACGTTACTTATACTGTAAAAGCTAAAGACGGAAGCACCAATACCTACAAACTTAAGATTATCCAGCAAAATATACCTTCGTTAACTGTACGTTGGGCATTTAATCAAAACGTAGAAGCTTCGCCGCCACTGGCATTGCCACCGATATTGGGAAGTTTTGAAAGCCGCAACGGAGCCGAAGTTCAGGTCGATCTTACCAATCAAAAAACAGGTAAAACGGTAACATATCCCAAAGGATCACCGCTAACGTTGATGCCATCAGATAATGACTATGTACTCAACAATATCCTTTTACCGAGTGATATTGATACGGGCTACTACAAGGTTAAAGTCACCTTCCAGGGGCATTCCGCACAAATAACGGAACCCGTGCATGTTGTATATCAACAACCCAACCTGCTGATACCTGTCCGCGAGGCCAAGCAAGGAGGCACCATAAGCTTTACTGCATTTAACAGTGTGTTTGTGGGTTTAAAATCGGCATCGGTTAAGGTGAATGGCGTAATCTATAGCTTGGCTATACAAAGCTCCACTTTTACAGACATGACCTTGAAAATACCGGATAATTTTCCGGTAGGGGTTTATTACTACACGGCTAATTACAGTTTTGAATTTGAGGGCTGGCCTACCGTGAACAGAACTGGCGCGCTCACTGTAACGGCTAAATAATACCATCTGGTTATCCCGCTTGCGTACGAAGCGACTAACATAAATCAATAATTTAATTCACAATCTAATTTAACATTATCTCATGAAAAAGAATTTTCTAAAAGTAATCAAATCAACAGCGGCTATTGCAGCCGTTGCTATCCTTGCAGTTTCTTGCACTAAAGACAACAGCACTAAACTGCAAAGCTCTTCTGCCGATTCAAAACTGTCTGTAAGCGCTGTACCCAGCAGCAATACTTATACTATAACCGGCAGATGGGGTAACCCGGCTTCGGGTCCGGCTGTTTTTGGTACCGTATATGTAAATTTAGCTACCGGTGCGCAGGATACTACCAGCAATACCGTTGGTGCCAACGTACTTTTCACCAGCACTAATAACTCTGTTGTGAAAGTTCCAACAGGTTACTCACTTAAATACCTGTATAACACTTCTGCTACTTTTTCAGCTTTAAAAATCAGTGATTTTACGGCCGCTGCTGTTGCCAGCGTTGGTCAAAATACTGGTGGCACTACACCAAACGGCTGGTATAATTATGTAGTTCCGGGTGGTGTTACGCCAATCTCTGGCTTCTATTTATTAGTTACCAATACTACTACCAATGTTAATTATGTAATTCAGTTTACCGGCGCTGTTGGCCAGGGTACTGCTACTAATAACAGAGGTGTATATACCATTAAAACAGGTATTATCAACAATTTATAATACAATTATTCAGGTAAGTCCAACAGGGCTTACCTGTTTTACCAGGATGCAGATCCGTTAAAATAAAATTTGAATAATGATCTACTTTAAATCCGGAAGGCCCGGCATTACCCGTATTTTCTCCATATTATTGGTTATTGCAGTTTTGGCGGTATCTTCCTGTAAAAAGGAATATGTAAAATACCCTTACAACGAAATTGAGCAGTTTACCATACAGGATGCTACAGGTGTAAGCCTTAAAGCAACCATACTCGGTAATGATATCATCGTGTATTATCCCCCGTTTCAGGCCGTGCCCGATTTTATTACTCCGCAAATAACAGTATCTGATCAGGCTGTTGTTGAGCCGGCCTCGGGCACTAAAGTGGCATTTAAAAACAGCACTACATTTAAAGTAAAAGCGCAGGACGGCAGCGTGAAAACATATACGCTTAAACCTATGCTCAATAACCCGCAGCCGGTTTTTGATGTCGATCCAGCCATCCGAGTATGGTCGTACGTAAATCTATCGGGTGAATACCTGGTTCCGGATACCAGTCGTACCCAATTATCACTGATTGATAAAAACAATAAAGAAATAAAAATATCAGGTGCTTCATTTACCACTTTTACAGCCACCCACCTGGTTGCTAATTTACCCTTGTCGGTTGACACCGGTAATTATAAAATAAAACTGGTTACAAACGGACAGGCGGTAATAAAAGGGCCATTTCATATTGATATCCCTTACCTGATCCTGGCCATTCCGGAGAATATAAAAACGGTAAAGCGTGGGCAGGACCTGCTTATTACAAGCGCCGATGGTTCATCAAAGTATTATAAAAATATATTAGACAGTAAAGCATCCGTATATAATAGCGCCGATGGCAAAAACTACTCATTTGACATTACCATAACGGATACTGGTATTCGCGCACATATTCCAGCAGATTTCCCGCTGCTTAATATCCAGAGCATCAATATTTTTGATAAATCCGGAAATAGTTACGGCTCTGTCGATCGCTGGGGCGATGGGGTTCAGGTTACAGAATAAACACAACACCTACATATATCTATGAAAACATAGCCTGCATCTTTTGGGATGCGGGCTATAAAGTTAAATTACCAGATGCATATTAAATCAAAAATAGAAGGTTTTGAAGATTGGTTGTTTATAGAAGAACTGCCCGACAGCTATAACGTGCAAACGCCGTTGGCCGAAAAAAGTATGACCATTAAACGGCCTCCCGTAAACCAGTTTTCAAATCATATGATCAGTTCGGGTGGTTTGTTCCTGATGAACGTGCATATGCAATTCAACGAACCAGCCAGCATTCTTTTCGAAATTGAGGGTGAAACAGTAACCTCGCAGTTTATATTTTATGAGCAAAAGCAGACGATGGATGATAAACAGCGTACAAAAAAAATGCGGGGAGGAGCAAGGCATAATATTCGCTATATACCCTCGCTGTCTGGTAGATATGAATTGCAACCCGATGTGGTTTACAACTACTTTCTGATAGTGTTATCAAAAGAATATTATTTTCACCTCATTAATCAGGATTCGTTGTTGCATGCTGACTTTGTACAGGAGATTAAGAATGGAAAATATACTTCCATATCGGCGCAGGACTTGCTGGTGTCGCACGAAATGAAACAAACCATCAACGATATTGTAGAGTGCAAACGGGCCGGCGAACTCAAACGCTTGCATACCGAATCAAAAATATTAGAGTTACTGATGCTCCAGATGGAACAATTGCAGAATGACCAGCACGATGAAGTGCGAAAGTATACCAATCTTGAACAGGAAAAAATAGAACAAGCCCGGGATATTTTAGATCAGGATTTTGCCAATCCGCCTGTGCTGCCGGTTTTATCACGCATGGTATCTCTTAATGAGTTTAAATTAAAACGTGGTTTTAAAGCTTATTTCGGCACAACCATTTATGGTTATGTTACCAGGTTAAAGATGGAACGCGCCCGGCACCTGCTTGTTGATCAAAAAATGACCATCAGAGAGGTAACTTATGAGGTTGGTTTTAAACACCAGTCGCACCTGTCAGAAGCCTTCAAAAAATATTTTGGGATACTGCCTAGTGAGATTAGAAGTTAAATAGGTTTTTGCTGTTCTTTGTAACGCTATGAGGAATAAAATACCCGTATTTTTATTCCCGTAGTCTATTATTAACCTGTTACACCATGGCCTGACTTTTGCCTTGATTAGCTTATATTCAGAAGCCTATGTCGATTGATTGCATGATTATTGATGACGATGAGATGGTGCTTTTACACCTTCGGAGTTTGGTTGACTATTAAACATTTAATTTAAAACTTATTTTATTTGATGCGGATTTGCAATATAACAATGCGTAGCTTTATAATAACTATGCACAGGTTATTATAATTAAACCCAGGTTGCAGTTTAGTTGTTATTTACCTGATCCTTTAACCTAATTTATAATTCACATGGAAACAAGCACTTTTTCAAAATTTTCTGCCGAATTTTTCGGCACACTGGTATTGGTTTTGATGGGCTGTGGCAGCGCGGTAATTGCGGGTGCCAATGGCACAAGTGGTGTTGGTTTGTTGGGTATCTCTTTTGCTTTTGGTTTATCGGTTGTGGCAATGGCTTATGCTATTGGTCATATATCAGGTTGCCATATTAATCCGGCCATTTCTATAGGTATGGTTGTTGCCGGCCGTATGAAAGCAAATGAAGCTGTTATTTACATTATTGCCCAGGTGTTGGGCGCTATTGCCGGTGCTGGTATCTTATTGCTCATAGCATCAGGGAAAGATGGGTATAGTGTAGCAGCTAATGGTTTAGGGCAAAATGGTTATGATGCTTTTTCGCCAGGTCATTACAATTTAGTATCCGGCTTTATTGCCGAAACTGTTTTTACCTTTATCTTCCTGCTGGTAATTTTTGGTTCAACATCTACCAAAAATATACATGGTGGTTTCGCCGGCTTGTCAATAGGTTTAAGTCTGGTGCTTATTCATATAGTTGGTATCATGGTTACTGGGGTATCTGTAAACCCTGCGCGTAGTATTGGCCCGGCATTGCTGGTAGGTGGGGCCGCCATCAGCCAATTATGGTTATTTATTGTGGCGCCTATATTAGGTGCCGTATTAAGCGCCGCAGTATGGCGCCTCTTATTAGAAAGAAAATAAAATACACAACTGGGTCAGCAGGAATATTCCTGTTTGACCTGGTTCTATAGAATTACCTTTTACCATATATATCGGTCATGCATGGCTATCATTGCACCCCTCCGGATTTTCGTTTATGAGCTATATTTTTATTTAATTATTTATATTTTAAACTTATTCTCACATTAGGTTAAAAATATATGTCTCAGGGCTTTAATAAATGCTATTATTGCTTTTAATTTTGCCAATTAAATATCGGCATCATAGTTGCTTAGCTTTTCGCTTTAATGAAATCTACATATACTCAAAAAATCACGAGGAAGATCATGCTGGCGTTTTTGGCATTGATCATTATCCTGGCTATCATAGCACTTTTTGTACGTAATTCTATCTCCAATAAATTACAGGATCTTTCCAAATTAGCTCATGACGTTGAATACGATCAATCAAAACCGCAGCAGGCCTTATTATTATTGCATGAGGCCGAGGATGATTTTCAGGAATCGCTGTTAAGTACCGACGATGAAAAAAGTAAGGCTTATAAAAGTAAATTATCAGAGGCATTTAACTTGATTGATACGCTGCTGAAGGATCATGCCAATATGCCGGGTTTAACCGAAGAACAGCATCAGAAGGTATTGTACTGGCACGTTAAAAAGTTAGAATTATCGGGCAAATTATATGAGCTCAAACATAATTTCGACTCCCTGCTTACCGTTTACGCTGATTTTAATGAAGTCGCTGGTAAAAATCCGGTTAGCATCAGTATGGATAACGGAGCCCGGAAAAAGAATATTGAAAACAAAACAGATACTATAAAAAAAGACATTTTAGGCAAAAAGAAGGGGCTTTTCGGGCGGATAAAAGACGCCATTGTTAATAAAAATGGTACTACTTCCTCTAGTATTATCGTGGTTAACCACAGTCGTACAAACCTGTTGGTTGACTCGGCCACCCGCAAGGTAGCTTATCAGGATAAAAGAAATTATAATCAAAAACTAAAACAACTACAGGAACGGAACATTAAACTGCTGGCTACACAAAAAGATTTAACAACCCTGAATATCCGTATCCGTAATGAGCTCGAAAATATTATAAACGGCGTAAAGGACATTAATTACAACATCGCCAATGAGTTTAAAGGGATGACATTTAAGAGCTACCAGGAAACCACCCGGTTAATAAACAATTTTTATCTGGCTGCCCTGTTCCTGGTGTTGATATTTGCCGCGTTACTTATTGTATTTATACTTAAACTGGGGGTATCAGAAACCTTGTTGCGACAGGAAAATGAACGGTCGGTTACTATTGCCCAGCAAAAGATGGATCTGCTGCAACACATGAGCCATGAAATTCGAAATCCGCTTACTGCTATAAAAGGCTTTCTGTATATATTCAGCCAAACTAATTTGTCACCGCGGCAGGCAGATATGCTGGGTTCTATCAGGTTATCTTCAGATATGTTGTTACGCACGTTGAATGATACGCTTGATGCCGCTAAAATGGAGAACAGCGAGTTTAAGATCAACCGTGATCCTTTCAATGCCGATTTTGTATTGAAAGAGGTGATAGAAAGCATGGAGTTTAGCGCAACTAAAAAGAAACTCAGCCTGGAATATCATTTTGAAGGCGATAAGAGCGCTCTGGTTTTAGGCGACAGCTTCAGACTTAAACAGGTGATGGTTAACTTGCTGAGCAACGCTATTAAGTATACCAATACAGGTGGTGTTACGGTAAAAGCTTCCCTGGTATCGGTAAATAAGGAAAGCATGCTGGTGGTTGATATTACCGATACAGGTGCCGGTATTAGTACTGAACAACAGGCCAATCTTTTTTCTAAATATTATCAAACCAGCTCGGCAAAAGGTCAAACCGGAACAGGACTTGGGCTGTATATCTGTAAACAACTGCTTCAATTGCAAAATGGGCAGATCAGTGTAAAAAGTGTTGCTGGCAAAGGGAGCACATTTAGTTTTTATATACCTTATGAAGCAGGCAGCGTTGCTATTGACAAACAAAAAATAGATGATCCGCTATCGTTACTTAACGGCATCAGTATCCTTGCTGTAGACGATAATGAGCTAAGTTTGATGTTCCTGAAAATGATGACCAGCAAGTGGAACATTGAATTTTACCAGGCTAATAACGGAGGGGCCGCGTTAGATATCCTGAGCAAAGAAACCATCACTGTTATATTAACCGATATTCAGATGCCTACCATGGATGGCCACGAACTTATTGCAGCTATCAGGCAATTAAAAGCTCCGTTAAATCAAGTACCTGTTATCGCCATCAGCGGTACTTCAAAACCATCGGATGCTGAAACACTATCGAAAAAGGGATTTTCGGGTTTTGTGACCAAGCCATTTGCAGAAGCTGAGTTGGTGCGGCAGATCATTAACGCGTTGAAATTGTGAATTTTAGTTAGTATCAAGTAGCTAGTATCAAGTATCAAGTATCAAGTATCAAGTATAAAGATTTTCGACTTGCTGGTATTTTGTCGCGATACTTAATACTAGCTACTTGATACTAAAAGTCGTGGTATAAATTCCGGAAGCCGCTTTTTACCCCAAATGTAATTAGGGTAGTTTTGTTATCATTTAGTGCATTCTTTTCCTGTCTGTACAGGCCACCGATTTCAATGCGGAGATTTGTTTTAGGGTTTACCAGAAACGATACCGTACCTTCGCCATAGTAAAGCTGTGTGCTGATGCCCTGACCAATAACCGGAGTTGGGTTAGGGTTAACCGGATATGGTTTGGTTAGTAACTTTCCGTTGTTGTCTGTTGCGTTGGCATCAAGTCCGTATTTACCATAATCAAGCTGGCCCTGAAAATCGAACCGGCCAATAGAGTAATTGATGATACCCAAAAATTCCCTGAAATTGGCCCCAAAAGGATGAGCAAGAGGATCGCCAAAAAAGGTATAATTATTAAGCGTATTGGTATTGGTGTAGGTATTTGGTTTTACAGTATTAAACTCAAAAAGATAATTCAAACGGTTAACCTTAAATATGTCGGCCCCGCGTATACCCAATTGTACGCCATTGGTATTATCAAGGTTATTGCCCGAAAAGAAGTTGTTGAATTTAAATCTGTCGAGCATTAACTGACCATAAATGGCTGTTTTATCAAATATTTTATATTTACCTGTAAAGCCCATAAATACATTGTCCTTAGGAGATCCTGATGACCCTAAGGCGCTGGAGAATACCAGGGGATTGATAAAGTTTACATCAAAACCTCGTCTGTTTCCCTGTGCATCGGCTTCTGGCGTAATCAGCGCGTTGAAGAAACCCAATGATACGCGGTTGCTCACGTTCCAGTCTACATAATGAAACAGGGCCCATTTTCGCCTGTTACTTCCCAGTTGGTCAAATTTTGGTGCCTGCAAATCTTCGAGATATGCCCAGGCCATCATATACTGTACTCTCCCAAGGTTGGCGGTGATCCTTAGCAAAGGCATATTCGCGGCATAATCTGAGAGTAGTAAGGACCTGTAGCCATCGCCCACAAACATTTTATCCTGGCCCAGAGTAATATTTAACTGTTTTATAGGTGTGTAAGAAGCTATTGCAGTAACGTACGACCAATCCTGGGAGTCTTGTTTCTGGCCATTGTAATGACGGGCGTAAGCCTGGCCGGGTATAAAACCATTTGTGTTTACAACGTCGTTATAATAATCCGGAAACTTGGCCTGGTCTTCAAATCCACTGGTGTAAAACGAGAATTTAGTACCTACCGTGCCGCCAAACTGGAATCCACGGGCATTTAAATAGGTTGATCGTTTAGCAGTAAAATCTCTTCCAAGCTGCAAATCTGCTATAACATCCCCGTAAAAAGTATAATCTTTTGTTTGTACATCAAACAGGTGTTCATTAAACAACTTACGGCTAAACCATGTTTTACGTTGATCACTTACACCTACATTCATCACAGAATCATAGGTGTGGTTGATCAGACTGTCAATCAAAAAAGGGCGTAAAGACGTGTGAAACGAACTTTTTGTACTATATATATCACCATTGAATTTTTGATAAAGCAAATAGGATTGTGGCAGATAAACAGATTGTGCATTACTTATCTGAACTGAAAGGAGGAGGATCCCCGCTAACAAAAATAATTTTATTGATTGAAAGAAGTAGAGTTTTTGCATCGCTACAAAGTAAGCATTATTTATATTAACATGAAAATTGGATGAACTTATTGACTAAGGAAATAATATCTTATTTGTTTTGATAAAGTGATATATTAATAATTGAGCTTTGATTTTTAGCATAAAGATTGTTGGAGCAAGCCCGAAATAACAAACAAGGATTTTGCGAACAAAGAGCAAATATTGAAGAGACAAAGAAAGAATCCTTGCTCCCCAAAACCTTGCTCCCTCTTATTAAAATCTTTGCTGTGTTGATTGTAAAAGTTAATTTATGTTAAATTTGATGGCACGGAATTGTTTTTTTTTAATAAGCTATAAAAATCCTGATATTTGCGCGCGCTAAAAACCCATACTACATATTAAATGCAATACAAAAAAATCAATAATCTTTTAGGCTGGCTTTGCTTTGTTATAGCTTCTGTGACCTACATTTTAACATTGGAGCCCTCCGTAAGTTTTTGGGATTGTGGCGAATTTATTTCTTGTGCCTATCGTTTGCAGGTAGCCCATCAACCAGGGTACCCTGTCTTTGCCATGCTGGGTAAATTATTTTCCTTGTTATCATTTGGCGATAATACCAAGGTGCCTTATTTTACCAATTTAGGCTCGGCAGTAGCCAGCGGAGCAACTATCATGTTCCTGTTTTGGACGATAACTGCTCTGGCCAAAAAAATGCTTTTAAATAAACGCGATGATGTGGTTGAGCAATCAAACCTGATCCTGATTATGGGTGCGGGCCTGGTTGGTGCGTTGGCCTTTACCTATACCGATACCTTTTGGTTTTCGGCGGTTGAAACGATTGTATTCGCCTTATCATCCCTGTGTACCGCCATTGTATTTTGGGCCATATTAAAATGGGATGCCCATGCCGATGAAAAAGGAGCCGATAAATGGCTGGTTTTTATAGCTTATGTAATAGGCTTATCTATTGGTATCCACTTGCTTAATTTGTTAACCATTCCGGCTATCGCCATGGTGTATTTCTTCCGCAGGAGCAAAAATATTACTGTTAAAAATGGTATTCTGGCATTTTTAGCAGGTGTTGTTATCCTGGGGCTGGTACAATACGGCATCAGGGGATATACTATAAAATTTGCGGCCTATTTTGACCTTTTCTTTGTAAACTCACTTGGATTAGGTTTCGGCAGCGGTGCGTTTTTCTTTATATTATTAATTGTTGTGGCACTTGTAGGTGGCATTATATATAGTATCCGCACTAAAAAGCCAACGCTTAACCTGGCTTTATTATGTGTTGCCTTTATTTACCTGGGTTATGCCGCTTTTGCCTATATACCCATTAGGGCCAGTGCAAACCCCGATTTGAATAACTCACACCCCGATAACGCTTTTACACTTTACGGGTACTTAAATCGTATCCAATATGGCGAAACTCCTTTATTGAGCGGCCCTTATTACGATGCTACCGTTACCGATCAAAAAGAAGGCAGCATCATTTACCGCAAAGGAAAAACTCAGTATGAGAATGCCGGTAAAAAGATCGAGACCGAATACAGCCATACTACGCCATTCCCGCGTATGTACAGCACCGAAGCAAATGATGTTCAGTTCTATAAAGAATGGCTGCGTATTCCTGATGGCCAGGCGCCGGGTTTTGGTGATAACCTGAAATTTATGGCCACCTGGCAAATGTACCAGATGTACTGGCGCTATTTCCTGTGGAACTTTGTAGGTCGTACCAATGATGCCGATGGACAAACCAGTATGGTTGGTATCGACGGTAATTGGACTACCGGTCTTTTTGATAAAAACTTACCCAAATCAATAACTAAAGGAACAACTTATACGCCGCTATATGCCCTTCCGCTTCTTATTGGTTTAATAGGTGCTTTTTATCACCTTAACCGCAAAAAGAAAGACGCGCTTATTGTATTGCTGCTATTCTTCTTTACAGGGCTTGCTATTGTGCTGTACGTTAATCAGCCATCCATACAGCCCCGTGAGCGTGATTATTCATACGTAGGTTCCTTTTATGCTTTTGCCATTTGGATAGGCCTGGGCGTTATTGCCATTGCCGAATTTGCACGTAAATACATCAATGCCAATACCGCGGCTATCGGGTCAACCGTAATCTGTTTATTGCTGGCTCCGGTATTACTGGCCAGCAAAGAATGGAAAGATCATGACCGCTCCACCAAATGGACCGCGCATGATATGGCTTATAATTACCTGATATCGTGCCCGCCAAATGCCATATTATTTACTTATGGCGATAATGATACCTACTCGTTATGGTACGATCAGGAGGTAGAAGGCATACGTCCGGATGTACGTATCGTTAACCTGAGCTTATTTACCGGCGACTGGTACATCCGCCAGATGCAGGGAAAAATGAATCAATCAGAACCATTGCCTATCACCATGCCTTATGATAAATATAAGGAAGGGGTGAGGGACGTTATTTATTATAACGACCAGAAAATAGCCGGTCCGGTAGAAGTAAAAGAGGTATTTGATTTTATATCCTCAGATAACCGGGCTACGCAGGTACAATATCAAAGTGGCGACTGGGGTAATTATTTGCCAACCAAAAACTTTAAAATTACCATTGATCCTGATGAGGTAATAAAAAATGGTGTGGTTTCTGCTGATCAAAAAGATAGGCTAGCCAAAGTGATGGACTGGAAATTTACATCAAACTACGTCACTAAAGATAACCTGGCGATGCTGGATATTTTGGCCCACAACCATTGGAAAAGGCCAATTTGTTTTACCACGACCATTGGTAACGACAACCTGATTGGTTTACAGCCCTATTTGTATAAAGAAGGCTTTACCTACCACCTGATCCCTTTTCAAAAAGATACCACCAAACGCGATCAACTAGGCAAAACCAATACCATGGTGATGTATAACAACATCATGAACAAATTTAAATTCGGCAACTTTAAAAATGCCCGTTATCTGGATCATGAGTCAACATCAATGTTTTATCCGGTAATGGCCTCTACATTTATCGATCTGATACAAAACCTGATGCAGGAAGGTCATAATGATCTGGCTTTGAAAGCGCTGCATAAATATGATCAGGAAATGCCCGATATTACACCATATATTGATGTAGCCGGTCGTAAATTATTCCTGGCTCAGCTGGCATTTCAACTTAATGACGTGGTTTTAGGTAAAAGACTTACCAACAGCATTGATGATTACGTTACCGATCAATTGGATTACAACTATCACTTACTGGGAGATAATTCAAGCAGCGTAAACATGCGCGATGTGCAGATCAGTTTGCAATTGCTAAACGGCATAGCCGATTTTACCAAAGAAAACAAACAGGCCGATATCAATAAAAAGGTAACGGCACAGTTAAATGATTATATGAAAAAGTTTGCCCCAATCTTGGGTAGCGGACAATAGTATAATTCATCTATACCCAAAAAGCCATCTTATTTTATGAGATGGCTTTTTTATTTTCTACACTAACCGGGTGTTTTATATGGCTATTTATTTTAGTATATTTGTAACTACAACGGCCTTGTTTTCTGGTAAAAAGAAAACAAGGCCGTTTTGTTAAGAGATGAAATAGCCTAAAAATCGACCGTTTGTTATGTAGTTATTTGATTGTCAATTATTTAATACTTTTTAAACCTTTCAAAACCCGTCAAAGATTTGTTAAAAAGTGTTAAAATGGCGTTAAAACTTTGTTAAAACGGATAAAAAACGGTCATTTTTATCCTGTTTTAACTAAAAAAGTGTTAAAATTTGAGGTTTAAAAAGTTTTCAGACCGGTGCATCAAATAATATCTCGGGAACATTTAACAGCCTGTTGGAAATATTAATTTTTAAAATAAATTTGATTACTTTAACCATAAAAAGCTATCATGAAATTTCAACAGTTGTTAGAAGAGGTAAAACATGAAGTCATATCATATTTTGATGTGCACCATGATCCCGAACTTGCATATCATAATCTTAAACATACCAAAGACGTAGTTGCCGCTGCTACACAGATTGCTAATCATTATCAACTGTCTGACGAGGAATTTTTTATAGTACTTTCTGCAGCATGGTTTCATGATACCGGCTACTTTGTGGATAAAAGCAACCATGAGGTAAAAAGCAGCGAGAATGCAACCCATTTCTTGAAACAAAAAAAAGTAGATAACGCGGTAATTGATAGGGTAAATACCTGTATCATGGCTACCGAAATGCCCCAAAAACCAACCAATCTGCTGGAAGAAATTTTGTGCGATGCTGATTTGTTTCACCTGGGCACAGATGATTTTAGGGAAAAAAGCAAGATGATGCGCAAGGAGCTGGAAGCCTGCAGACACGTTGAAATTGATAAAGAAACCTGGCGGATCGGTAATATTGCGCTATTAGAATCGCATCATTATTTTACCGATTACTGCCGCCTGCTGCTTAATGACCAAAAGGAAAAGAACCTGGCTAAATTAAAAGACAAACAAACCGATGTGGAAGAAAAAGCCGAAAAAAAGGAAAAAGCTGAAGAAAAAGAGGTAACCGAAACTGGCCACACAGATATAGCCATTGTAAAAGCTGATAAAGATGAACATGATCATCATGATAAAAAGCATAAAGAGAAAGACAAGGATGAAAAGCCAGAAAAGGGAATTGAAACCATGTTTCGCATAAGTTCATCCAACCATCAGCGCTTAAGTAATATGGCCGATAACAAGGCGCATATTATGATCACCGTAAACTCTATTATTTTATCGGCTATTATCAGTTTGGTTTTGCGTAAGCTTGATGAGCATTCCAACCTGCTTATACCTACTTTTATGCTGCTTAGTGTAAGTTTGCTCACCATGATATTCTCGATATTGGCCACCCGGCCGTCAATACCAGGCGGAGTGTTTACGCATGATGACATTGAAAAGAAAAGCGTAAACCTGCTCTTTTTTGGAAACTTTTACCGGATGCCGTTTGAGCAATACAGTGAAGGCATGGAAAAAATGATGGACGATAAGGATTTTCTGTACGGTAGCCTTATTCGTGATAATTATTCTCAGGGAGTTGTTTTAGGTAAAAAATACAGGTTACTGAGGGCATCCTACAATATATTCATGTTCGGGCTTATTATTTCTGTTATAGCATACGCTATTTCATCAATGTTATAAGAGTAAACCGTATCACGCTAAACAAAATTTCTGCTTTTATGGATCATTACTCATTTTTTGACAGGGACCTGAGTTGGCTGCTATTTAACGAACGCATCTTATTAGAGGCCGAAAAGGAAGAGTTGCCTGTAATGGAAAGAGTGAATTTCCTTTCGATATTTTCTTCTAACCTGGATGAGTTTTACCGGGTAAGGATGCCTGTTATACTGGCTGTTAACAAGCTGGCTAAAGGTGCTACACACGAAAAAGAAGACGTTTTACTGGAGGCTCAGCAATTAATTGAACGGCAGCAACAAAAGTTTGGACAAGTATTTACCGGCAGACTTATTCCTTTACTAAAACAAAATAAGGTAAATCTGCTGTTCAATGAACCGTTTCCCGCAGTGGTTCAGGATAAAGTAACCGATTACTTTTTTAGCCAGGTGATGGCTTTTTTGCAGCCCGTTGATCTTTCCGAGACAGGTAAAAAGTTTTTCCCCGAAAACAATCGTCTGTATTTTTTAATTACCTTGGATGTAAAGGGTGAAAAGGAAAAAACAATACTGCTTAATATACCCTCCAATCAACTGCCCCGTTTTTATAGCGTACAGGCAGATGATCAGCAGTATATTATATTTCTGGATGATATTATCAGATATAATCTTGACAGGCTGTTCACTAACGAGAAAGTAAGCGGGTGTTATAGCTTCAAAATAACCCGTGATGCTGAGCTCGACCTAAAGGACGAGTATCATGGCGACCTGTCTGAACAGATCGAAAAACAGTTACTCAAAAGGGATATGGGCATGGCCACGCGCTTTTTACATCAGCCTGGCATCCCATTGCGTACGCTGCATTCCATAACCGAAAAGTTGGGTTTGCAGGGTTCAAGCGTGGTTGAGGGGGGCGTATACCATAATTTGAAGGATTTGATGGGGCTGCCTGTTAGTTTGCCTGGTTTACGTTATACCCCGTGGCCACCGATCGTCAATGCAGGTTTGATTGATAAGGAATCGTTGTTTGATCATATTGCAGATCATGACCATATCTTTCACGCGCCTTATCAATCGTATAATAATATACTTCGCTTTTTTAACGAGGCAGCCATTGATAAGGACGTACAGGAAATATCAGTTACCCTGTACCGGGTAGCCAGTGATTCACGTATTGTAAACGCCTTGATCAGTGCGGCTTGCAATGGAAAAAAAGTGAGAGTAATGGTGGAGCTTAAAGCCCGGTTTGATGAGGCCAACAATATCAAATGGGCCAAAAAAATGAAGGCTGCCGGCGTGGAGATTATCTATAGTGACAAGGCGTTAAAAGTTCATGCTAAAATCGCTTTGGTCAAAAGATCGGTGGACGGCCGGATTAAATACGCGGGTCTGCTGGCCACCGGTAACTTTAACGAAAGCACCGCGGCCTTTTATACCGATCATATTTTAATGACTGCCAACCCAGCCTTATTGCGTGAAATGGAGTTGTTGTTTATGTTCCTGGGTAAAAAAGCAAAAACATCCGAAGGTTATCCTATCGATTTTAAACATCTGTTGGTAGCCCAGTTTAATTTACAGGAACGCTTTATCGAGCTGATTGACCGGGAGATTAATCATGTTAAGAAAGGTTTGCAGGGTGCTATCACCATCAAGCTAAATAACCTGGAAGAGCGTATATTGATCTCCAAATTATATGAGGCATCACAGGCCGGTGTGAAAATATCGCTTATTGTACGCAGTATTTGCTGTATTATACCAGGCGTTGAAGGGATGAGTGAAAACATTACGGTACGCCGTATTGTTGATCGTTACCTGGAACATGGGCGGATATTTATTTTCCATAACAATAACAAACACGAGGTTTTCCTGGGCTCTGCCGATTGGATGAACCGGAATATTTACAGACGTATTGAGGTATGTTTCCCGGTTTATGATCCGGTTATCAGGGCCGAGATCATGCAGATCATCGACCTGCAATTAAATGATAACGTGCAGGCAGTGATGCTCAATGAAGATTTGCAAAACATAAGCATTGCAAATCATGAGCCCCTGATACAATCACAGCGGGGTATATATGAACTTTTACAGCACAAAATTGATGAGAAAGCTTAAAAACAACAACATGAAGGGAAAGATTGTTGCTTTGATCATGATGGTGTTTGCCAGTTCTGCGGTATTTTTAGGCATGTCCTGCGCTAGTAAACCAGAAGCTATAGTAAATCCCAAAGGCTACGATTTGAGTAAACCGGTAAAATATAACATGCCCATTAATTTAACAGAGATATCAGGGATTGCTTTTAGGCATGGTAAAAGTGATTCGTTATATGCAGAGGAGGATGAGAATGGAAACGTGTATTATTTAAAATTGGGCGATAAAAAGGTAAATGAAAGCCGTTTCGCCAAATCTGGCGATTATGAAGATATTGCTATCTGTAATAATTACATGATCATATTACGGAGTGACGGCACATTGTTCACCTTTCCTTTTAATCAGGTGCGAAATAAAGTGATTCCGGATGTTAAAAAAATAAAAGACCTGATACCAGCCGGAGAATACGAAGGCATGTATGCTGATGAGAAAACAAATCGCCTATACATACTCTGTAAAAATTGTGATGATGATAAGCGTAAGGTAAGCAGTGGCTATATTTTACAACTGCAAAGTGATGGAACTACTAAACCTGCCGGTGGTTTTAGTATAAATGTTAAAACTATCGAGCAGCAGCTAACCGGTAAAAAGAAAGGCGCATTTCGCCCATCTGCCCTGGCTAAAAACTTAAATACAAACGAATGGTATGTTCTGTCATCTGTTAATAAAGTGCTGGTGGTTACCGATGCTGCGTGGAATGTTAAAAACGTTTATCCCCTCAATCCGAAGTTATTTAATCAGCCTGAAGGTATTGCGTTTGATGATCGCAACAATCTGTATATATCAAACGAGGGCGACTTGGTTAGCGCAGGCAACGTATTGAAATTTAACTATACAAAGTAATTAATGATAAAAGACAAAAGGCTTTTCCTGTTTTTTATATGGCTCTTTGTCTTTATAAATCCTGGCCGCAGTTTAGCACAAAATTTGGATGTTGATATTTTAAAAAGTATTAATCCAAGATATCCAACCTCTCTTTATTGGCGCAATACCAGTAATTCGGCATATTATGTTGCTGGGGCTGCTTCGTTTGGTACTTTAATTTATGGTTTGGCAAGTAATAATGCCGCAGTAAAACAAAATGCTACCGAAACTTTTATCAATTTGGGCGCAAGTGTGCTGGTTACCCAGCTTATAAAAATAAGCGTTAACCGTACCCGCCCAGCTGACAGGTACCCTGATGAAATATTTGTTAATAGTCCTACCCATAACCAGTCGTTCCCATCTGGGCATACTAGTTTGGCTTTCGCAACGGCAACAACATTGTCTATGCAATATAAAAAATGGTATGTAACGATACCAGCTTACGCTTGGGCCTCATCTGTAGCTTATTCGAGGATGTATTTGGGTAAACATTATCCTACCGATGTACTGGCTGGGGCAGCGGTGGGTATTGGTTCGGCGTATGCAGGACGTTGGTTTAATCAAAAGCTGTTTAAGCAGTATCAGAAACCTAAAAAATATGACTAAATTAATACTTTGGTTTTGATAGTGAGTTCAATACCAGTTGTTTAATTACAAATCTGTTACTTACAAAAGCCATTGATAGTTATAACTTTGATAAGGCAAATGTATTTATAGACATTGTGGCAAAACTGCGCCAACAAAAAGAATAACCAGCCAAACTGAAGAAGGGCAGTACCCGTATCTTTCAACAGTTTTTAGATTTTTAACAGGGTAATTTTATAACGATAATGCACACCGAAGTTTTAAATATAAATAAGGATGACTGTTTTTTATGCCAGGTAGATACCTGCCTGTCATTTAATCCATTCGTGGAGCATTTGAAGGAGCGCGTACAAACCGAAAAAACACTTAAAAGCGAGTTTTACCGGTATGTATTAGACAAATTCGAAAAAGACACCTGTATTGATCTGAATATGCACCCCGAAGATGCTGAAAAGTATCGGGAAATGCTCGAACTGATCTACAGTATACTTACACCACCTATTTTAAATGAAAAAGAATTTTTTTGGGCTTTGAGCACACCCGTACCCGAAAAAATATTCTTTAGTACCGACGCTTTTTTTGATTTCCATTCCAGCCACCATTCAGGTTTGCATGCGGTAAATATGAGCCAGGGTGAACTGTTTAGCCAGCGGCAAAAACGGTTTATATATAACCTGATACTGGAGCGCTTATATGGCTTTTCAACGGTATCAAAAAATGAACTCCTATTCGCTTACTCCGATCCCGGAACCGGGCTTTCAAGGTACTATAACATCCAGACCAGCACGCAGTTTGTTAATATAAAATTGGTTGGTGACTTGCCTGAGATTAATTTTGATATCATTGAGCCTTATATTAATAATTATGAAGGAATAGATGTTTTAGAAGATATACTGCCGCTCTCCAATTTTAAGTTTGAGGGCTTTACCGTGATAACCCTTACGGATATAACACTGCCTCATGCTATAGAAAGCATCCGTAATGAGCTGGTTAATCATTCCAATAATGAAACCGATCAGTACGATTTGATTATTGACTCGCTTAAAACGCTTTCTGAAAACCCGGCTATTGAATTTGGCTTATTGCCCTTTTTAACGGTTAATGACAAGTTGATATTTGATACCAATGAATGTTCGCAAAGCGTGCTCATTTCATCTGCAAAGGAGTTTAACCTGGCTGAAGAAACATTTTATGCTATTACCAATGATTATAAGCTTAATCCGAAACCTGTATTTTTCAGATCACTTACTGACGAAAAGATATCTAAACATCCCTTTCTTAATGTTTTAAAACAGGCGGGTATTAAATCGTATGGTATTTTTCCGGTTTATTACAATAAAGAGATAGCCGGTATTATGGAAGTATATTCTTATCAGGAGATCGTGTTTTATGAAAAGTTGTTGTCAAAATTGCAAGCTGCTATTCCGTTGGTGGCTCAGTTGCTGCAAAACAGTATAGATCAGTTCACCTTTCGTATAGAAACTATCATCAAAGATAAATTTACCTCGCTGCAACCATCTGTTCAATGGAAATTTAACGAGGTTGCCTGGAATTATCTGCGAAAAAGTAACCGGAAAAAGAAGAATCAGGAAATTGAGACCATAGTTTTTGAGGATGTGTATCCTTTATTTGGTGCTGTGGATATTCGTAATTCCACCATCGAGCGTAATAGTGCTTTGCAGGAAGATCTAAAATCCCTGCTCACCATTATTATGGAAACGCTTACGGTATTAAAAAAACATATCCATCTTACATTGACCGACAGGATGATTTATAAATGCGAGGAGTGGTTGGAGAAAGTGAACGGCTTTATAACCACAAATGACGAGTTAATGCTGGATGGTTTTCTACAGGATGAGGTAAACCCCTTTCTTGACCATTTCCGGAAAAATTATCCTAATGAAAAAGAAGTGATCGACCGTTATTTTGATTCTTTGAGCGAAGAGAATGGTTTGTCATACACCAACAGACGTAACCTGGAGGCATCTATGCAGCTCATCAATACTTCCATCAATCACTACCTGGAACAGGCACAGGAAGAAGTACAGGGATCATATCCATGCTATTTTGAAAAATTTCGCACTGATGGGGTGGAATATGATATTTATATAGGGCAATCCATAGCGCCGGAAAAGATGTTTGATGTGTTGTATTTGAAGAACATTCGCTTGTGGCAGCTTAAATCAATGGCCGAAATTGCCAGGCTTGCATATGGATTAACCGATCAACTTTCAAGACCATTACAAACCACACAGTTGATATTTATACACTCAAACCCTATAGACATTAGTTTCAGGAACGATGAAAGGCGTTTCGATGTAGAAGGTGCCTATAATATCCGGTACGAGGTGGTGAAAAAACGCATTGATAAAGTTTTAATAGCCGGAACCATTGAACGACTAACTCAACCTGGTAAAATTGCCATGGTTTATTTTAACCAGACAGAAGCGGCCGAATACATGGAGTACATTAAATACTTACAGGAAGAGAACATTTTACTGGATGATCTGGAGCAGCTTGAATTGGAAGAATTACAAGGTGTTACCGGCTTAAAAGCGCTTAGGGTTGGTGTTAATTACGAAATAGCTTTAGAAAAATAAAACTATTTTGTAATATGCAATGGTTCTACTATTGCTAAATAAAACCATATCATGCCGCCTGCTAAAAACGTGTTTAAATTAATATTCCTGTTTTTAACGGGAGTTTTTCTGTTAGGCTCAGAAAGTTTAAAAGCACAGGTTACGGGCGATAGTGTAAAACTGGCTATTGAGCCTACCTATAATGATGTAAGCAAAACACACCGGTTTTTCCTGGGCGAAAGTTACCGGAAGCTTTGGGCCGCACCGGTTAAGCTACCTGTATTTCATATTTCTACAGAAAAAGGTGGTTTGAAAATCCTGCAAAAGGGTGGTGGGCAGCAAACCAAGTCATTGCGTTTGCAGGATCCTACCGGTCAACAATGGGTTTTACGAACTATTCAAAAATATCCCGAAAAGGGCTTACCGGTAGATCTTAGGCCCACGGTTGCTAAGGATATATTGCAGGATCAGGTATCAGCGGCACATCCGTTTTCGGCGCTTACAGTGCCGCCGCTAGCCCAGGCATTAGGTGTCGCGCATTCTAATCCTAAAATTGTTTATGTGCCGAATGATCCCGCTCTGGGTGATTACCGGAAGGATTTTGCCAACCAGGTTTTTTTATTTGAAGAGCGGGAACCTCTTGATGCCGACAAAACCGACAATACCCCAAAAGTGCAGCGAAAGTTGCAGGAGGATAACGATAACCGGGTTGATGAAAAAACGGTTTTACGGGCACGCCTACTGGATATGCTCCTGGGTGATTGGGACAGGCACGAGGATCAATGGCGTTGGGAAAAAATAGATGGCAAGCACGAAACTGTTTATGAACCCGTACCGCGCGACCGCGACCAGGTTTATTACAAAACATCAGGTGTATTACCCTGGATAGTGGCCCATCAATGGTTAAAATCAAAGTTTCAGGGTTATAGCAATGAGATCAGGGATATCAACGGCTGGAATTTTAATGCCCGTTATTTCGACCGTTACTTCTTAAACCAGTTGAGTGAGGATGATTGGAAGAAACAGATTGGCTTTGTGCAATCTAAATTGACCGATGAGCTGATCAACAAGGCTATGAAATTGATGCCCGATACCATTTATCAGCTTTCGGGTAAGGAGATAGCCAACAAGATGATAGCACGCCGGAACGGGCTTGCTAAACAAGCGCTCGAATATTATCGTTTTATATCGCGCGAGGTAGAGATCCCGGCAAGTGATAAAACAGATCAATTCACTATTCATAATGAGTCAAATGGCGATTTAACTGTAACTGTTAATAAGATTAAAAAATATGGCAGCATTGATAAGGTAACCTATCACCGTTCATTTACACCCGCTGTAACCAAAGAAGTTAGGCTTTATGGTTTTGCTGGTGATGATGTTTTTTCGGTTACCGGTAGCCAACCTTCGCCCATAAAAGTGCGTATGGTTGGGGGGGATGGAATGGATAGTTTTGCGGTGAATGATAGTTTGCACAATAAACGCAATCTATACATCTATGATCGTTCCGATCAGCAGAATAAGCTGCCACCACCATCCCAGGCAAAAAATAAAACCTCTACTGATACCACGGTAAACAGCTACGATAAAACCAGCTATAAATTTGACCGTTTTGAACCTATTATTTTAGCTAATTACAGTAACGATATCGGTATACTGCTTATTGGCGGTTTTTCCTATGAAAAACATGGTTTCCGGAAAGAACCTTATTCCTTCAGGGAAGAATTTTTAACCAATTACTCGCTCGAGCGAAAGTCGTTATTGTTCACCTACGTAGCTGAGTGGAAAAAGCTGATTGGTAATAATGATTTTGGTATTAATATATTGTCGAGGGGGCCAAATAACCTCAGTAACTTCTTTGGAATAGGCAACAATACGGTTTTTGAAAATAAAGGAGATCATCAAATATCCTATTATCGTAACCGGTATGATTATGTTACCGGCGATGTTTCTTTACATCACACTTATGGTAACTGGAATATAAGCGCGGGTATAGCCGGGCAGTTTTATAATAGTCAGGCATCAAACAACGATGGGCGTTTTTTGAATGATTATAATCAAGCATACCCAAATGAAAAGGTATTCGGAACCAAAGTTTACGGAGGAGTAATAGCAAATGCCAAACTGGATACGCGTAACAAATTGATTATACCTACCCAGGGTGTATTATGGAATACAACTATCAGTGGATTCTCGGGCGGTGGCTCCGGTAGTCATAATACCTACGGACAAGTCCTTTCTGAGTTTAGCTTTTATTTAAACCCTGATAGGGATTCTGTTTTAGTAATAGCTAACCGTACAGGATTGGGTACTACGGTAGGCGATGCAGCTTATTTTCAGTTGATGAAACTGGGAGGGGCGCAAAATTTCAGAGGATTTCATACCAATAGGTTCACGGGCAAAACCATTGCTTACAATAACCTGGAATTACGTTTGAAAGTGCTCGACTTTAGCTCATATCTTTTACCGGGCTCTTTAGGTATCATCGGCTTTAATGATGTAGGACGCGTTTGGCAACCTGGCGAATCATCTGATCAATGGCATGATGGCTACGGCGGAGGTATCTATCTGATACCTGCTCAGTTGGTATTAATTGAGGGGGTGGTTGGTTTCTCTAAAGAAGGGGCGCTGCCTTATATATCTATAGGATTCAGATTTTGATGATTGGCCAAATTCAATTTGCATAAGCTTGAAAAACCTCAAATAGGTAGAGCAGTATTGCCATTTTTATACTTATTATAAAAAAAAATTGCCTGTATAATATTCGGATTTTATAGCAAAAATATCCCACTCAGTTTGCTTATAATTGCCGAAAATTTATCACATGAAATTAAAATCTATTCTTTATTTATTATTTGCGGTATTACTATTACAGTCTTGCGGAAAAGACGGGGCACTGGGGCCAACTGGAGCTAAAGGGGACACTGGAGTAACAGGTGCAACTGGGGCTACAGGTGCAACAGGCGCTACAGGGGAAACAGGATCTACAGGTGCTACCGGGGCAACAGGATCCACGGGTGCCACAGGTGCTACCGGAGCAACTGGTGCCACAGGCAATGCTAACGTATCAAGTTATATTTTCTTAAACCAATCAGTTGATACAACTACGTTAGCTATCAGGAGTGAATTATATTATCAATATAGCAAATTGTTTACTCTTCCCGACTCTGCATATAAGAAAGCGTATAATGGCGGGCTGATTTTTACTTATTTTAGAAATCCTTTAGACAAAGCAGGTATATGGTATCCAGCTAATGGCAATACTAATCCGCTAATTGCGTATTATAACAACGTTTACTTTACAACCGAAAAACAAGGTGTAAGGATGCATATTGAGGATCCAGATAAGGAATTTATTTTACAGTTAAAGTTTGATGTTCAAATAGTTTTGGTTCCGGCTTCGTCAGTTATAACAGTTTCTGCTTTAAAAGTAAATACAAAGGATTTGATGGCGGTTAAGAAAGCGCTTCATCTTAATTAAAATCCTTGAAGAATGGTGTAAGCTTTTATTTGCTTACTAATACTTCTCTATGTTATATAGGCGTACGTACTAAGTTGTGCCAACTACTAAATTGACGCTTAACCCGTAATATTTATACAAAAAGTGGGTTTACATGATTTTTGCATAAAATTGACTTAAATTATTTATTATCAATAATTTAAGTCAATTTGAACCATAAAAAGTGTAAACCATGTAAGCCCACTTTTTGAGTAATAAAGTGATTTTAAGACTTAGTTTTTAAAACCTCGTAAGTCTTTCGCCTAAAAGCTCAGAGTAAAAGAATATCTATCTGATGCGCATGAACCATATTCACCACCGGCGACCAAGCAAAAACGGTAAACCGGCCATCCTGAGAAGCTACAAGGGCTATAGCATCCTTTTGATCAAATACAAATTGAGCTGCTGATAAATGCCGCGTACCACCATTTTGTGCCGGGTGGATTATTTGAGTAGAGCAACCAACTACAGGTTCGGTAACGATAATCTCCTCAACACGAACGCTTTTAGAGGACCGGCCAATCTTAGCGCCAAAGGCCAACAACTCATGCTTGTCGTTTATTACTGTTGCTCCGTCTATAGAGGTTAGTCCACCGATGGTATCTACAGCCCGGCGCAGTTTTTCCTGCCAGGAGGTGTGGTATTTTTCTATCCCCTCATGTATCATGAGGTCGGTTAGTCCAGAAAAAGCTGGGGATACCGGATAAGATATCGGTGTAATGATCGATTCCTTCCAGTCATCATTTCCTGAAGGAACTACCAATAAGATTCCACCACGACGATGTGCCTGCATAGAAGCCGCCAATTGTACAAGTACATTCACCGGATCGTTCCAGGAGGATGGTAGTGTAAAATCAAGCATGGAAGTGAGGATGGTAGGGCAGTCGGAAAGGGTTGAGCCTTGTTCATCTACTACCTTAATGTCATCACCTTTTAATATAACGATGTTCACAAATTTGCCAAAACCGTCAACCCTGCGGTGCTTGATCACCAACAGCCCCGGTTCTATCACTTCCAATACAAAGCAATAAGCGGGTATGGCCAGCGTAGTGCCCCAAAGATAAAGTTCGCCGTCTTCAACCCATACCCCTAAATGTATGCCTGGCTGCTGAACAGCGGAGGCGAATTTGGTGAGAATATTTGGGGCAAGCGGTATCTTGTGACCAAACAACAAAGGTTGCCCAGCGCTTTCAGGAGGTAAAAATGCCAACGTAAACTTGGGCGAATATCCTTCTTCCCGGCGCAAGCTTGCCCAAAAGGCTATATCAATTATATTTTCAATGATACTAATATCAGGAGTAGGGGCGACAACATTGGCATCAACCTCGGTGTTAACCAATGAATGAAAATATTTAAAATGTCTTTCAACCGAAGGTGCTACAACCCGGGCAGCTTTATAAGTAGGTTCAGTGGACATGCTGCTGGTTTTCATTTTTTTTAATAGAATGCTTGTTGTGTTACCAAAAATAATGCTATTTACCTGCTGACACAAACAAATAGGTCAAAATTGCATTTGACGGATAAACTTATTACGGTATTATACAAAGCGCATGATTATCAGAGTATATTAATAAGCTGGTAATATTACCTCATGCTTGTAAATTATCTATATTTTTGCCCCTTTAATACAGGTATGGATCAGGTTACAGCTCGCGGGAAATTGAAATTACGAATGGCCTGCGGGGTATTCTTTTTTATTTCGGGGTTTGGCTACTCATCCTGGGCTTCACGCATACCATCCATACAGCAACAATTACATCTTAATGAGGGACAGTTAGGTGCGGTATTATTTGCATTGCCTATTGGTTTGATGCTTACCATACCCATAACCGCAAAAATGTTAAAGCATTTCAGCAGCCGGAGCATTATGTTGGTGGGAGCTATTACTTTTAACCTTTTACTTTGCTTACCAGGTTTTACAGCTTATGTATGGCAATTGGTAGTATTGTTGTTTTTCTTTGGCTCGGCACGTAATATATTTAATCTATCGGTAAATGCACAGGCTGTGAGCATACAGGGCTTTTATGACCGGTCTATCATGGTTACATTTCATGGTATCTGGAGTATGGCCGGTTTTGCAGGTGCGGCTGTAGGATATTTGATGGTATCTTTTAATGTAGCCCCATCTTACCATTTACTGTTTGTAGGGATAAGCATGATCATTATAACACTGATCTTTTATCCCCATGCTTACTATGAAAAGCCCGTTAATAAAATCAACCGGTCGGTTTTTACTTTGCCCGATAAGCACCTGATCAAATTCTCACTGATCTGCTTCGCATCCATGGCCTGTGAAAATACCATGTACGATTGGAGCGGCATTTACTTTCAAAAAGTACTCCATGCCTCAAAATCAGCAGCAACGGCTGCATTTGTAATATATATGGTGTCCATGACCATCGGGCGTTTTACGGGTGATAAGCTGGTGGCATCCGCAGGTATAAAGAAGGTGCTTAGTTTTAGTGGTATTTTAATATTGGCCGGGTTGCTTTTTTCTGTTCTTTTACCACATAATTATACAGTATATATAGGTTATGCTATGGTGGGGATGGGGGTATCCTGTGTGGTGCCTTTGGTATTTAGTATGGCAGGCAAATCGCAAAGTATGAATAGCGGGCAGGCATTAGCTGCCATATCAACCGTAGGTTATCTTGGCTTTTTGATTATACCGCCGGCGGTTGGTTTTATAGCACAGGCGGCAGGGTTGCGCTGGGCTTTTGGCATAGTGGCGGGTTTCGGAGCGTTGATCATTGTTATGGTATCAAAACTCAAACCACAAACCGAAGCTGAGGTTGTCCAATAATCCATTGCGCTTTCCGCTGGATGCCGTGGCCCAGGGAACAGATCATGAGTTTGTAAAATCTCGTGCTGAGATCAAAGATAGATGGGCCAAAAAATATGGATTTGAATTATAATTGTATCAAATTAAAAGTCCGGTAAAAAACACTAGGCTTTTAATCATCAAAAACCACCACAACATGAGCAATATTATAACCGAAACCAATGCGCTATCACTGCTGAACACAGCAATTAAAGTAGCTATATCTAACTGGGAACTGCAAAATACCCGACTCAACACTTTATTGGATAAATTAACCGACGAGCAACTGGCGGCGCAAACAGCACCCGGTCGTAACAGCGGCGTGTATCTGCTGGGGCATCTCACCGCCGTTAGCGATGGTATGTTCACTTACCTGGAACTGGGTGAAAGGCTCCATCCTGAGCTGGATAATCTGTTTGTGAAAAATCCGGAAGCCGCAGAGCTCGAAAGACCATCTATAGTAGAACTGAAATCTTACTGGACTAATGTGAACACACTGCTTAAACAACAGATGGAAGCATTACCGGCAGAAGCCTGGTTCGCCAAACATAGTGCTATATCAGTTGATGATTTTGAGCGAGAGCCACATCGTAACAAACTGAATATTCTGATTAACAGAACCATTCACCAGGGATATCATTTAGGGCAGTTGGTTTACCTATTGAGTAAAACAAACGTATAAAGCGATTTACGTGACAATTCAATGAAATGAATTTGACAAAAGGATGGTAAATAAAGTTTAGATCCTTTATACTTTTGCCTAACGCTGTTAAATGAATTAACAGTCGTTAGAAAAAACCGGGAACTGAAATAAAACCCGGTTGTTTTTGTAAAATCATTTAACACTGTTAAATAATTTAATTAAGTAAAAAAGTGGCAAGCAAAGAACGGATACAACGCTTAAAAGAAGAAACCAGGATTAATATTCTGGATGCTTCTCTCCAGATTGTAAAAGAGGAGGGTTGGCAAGCTTTGAGCATGCGTAAAATTGCCGATGTGATTGAATACACTGCGCCTATTATATATGAATATTTTGCCAACAAAGAAGCTATCCTGTTAGAGCTTACCCGGAAAGGTTACCTGATACTAACCCGTGACTTACAAGAGGTGAGAGCCAAACATGAATTGCCGGCAAAACAGTTAGAGGCCATGTGGTTGGCTTATTGGGATTTCGCAATGGAGAATAAGGAGCTTTATCAACTGATGTTCGGGGTAGAAATGAATTGCTGCTGCGATATGGTGGCAACTCTCGAAGAATCAGAAGGGCCGTACAATGAATTCAGTCAGGCTATTATTGAACTCATGCACATTGAACACCCAACCAAGGATATGGTCTGTTTAAAGTATTATACCTTTTGGTCTGTAGTACACGGATTAATATCAATTAATATCCTGCGTAGAGGTTACTCTGATGAAATGAACCAACAAGTATTAAAAGATGCCATTGGAACAATCATTAAATCAATAGAAAGGGTTTAAAAATTTGCCCATATTAAAACAGTGTTAAATTATTTAACACTGTTAAACATATAAAGTTTAAACATCTATCCATCAAGCACATAAATATATACAATCATGGACATCAACTTTTACCTATTACTCATTAACAGCATTAAGAAGCTTAAAACTGTTAAAACAAGCACAGCTTACCAGGGGCGTTAGCTGCATACAACAAGATCATATACACATGAACATAACTCAATCAACATATATGCAGACCATTAGGTCATTTCAATCTCTATCATTTATCATCATCAAAAATTAATTATTTATGAAAAGTTTCATTTTAGCGCTTTTAGCACTTTCATTATATGGTTGTTCTTCAAAGCCTCAAACACAGCAGGCTCCACCACCGCCATCTTTACCCGTAGCCGCTGTTACAGCAGGCACACAAACTACTTACCAGGAATACCCTGCATCAATAGAAGGTACTATTAATGTAGAGATACGTCCACAAGTAAGTGGTGCTTTAGATAAAGTATTTGTTGACGAAGGCGCTTTTGTAAGCGCAGGCCAGCCAATCTTTAAAATTAACGAGCAACCTTACCGCGCAGCTTTAAATAACGCGATTGCCGCTTTACATGCTGCCGAAGCAACCCAGCTTAATTCACAACTGGAAATTGATAAGTTAACTCCATTAGTTGAAAACAAAGTAGTTTCTGACTATCAGTTAAAAACAGCTAAAGCCACCAATCAGGTTGCGAAAGCAAACATTGAACAAGCTAAGGCAAACATATCAACCGCTCAGATCAATTTGGGTTATACCCTGATCAAAGCGCCAGTAAGTGGTTACATTGGCAGGTTAATTAAAAAACAAGGAAGTTTAGTAGCCCCAACAGATGTTGATGCACTTACTCAACTATCAGACGTACATGAGGTACACGTTTATTTCTCATTAGGCGAGAAAGATTTTGTAAACTTTAAAGAGCAATATCCTGGTCAAACCCTGGGCGATAAACTAAAACAACTGCCGGCAGTATCTTTATTATTGGCAGACGGTACTGAGTATGCTAAACAAGGTAAAATAGATATGATCGACGGCCAGTTTGATAAAAACACCGGCGCTATTACCGTTCGTGCAACTTTTGCTAACCAGCAAGGTTTGTTACGCTCTGGTAACACCGGTAAAGTTCGCTTGAGCCTGGAACATAAAGATGCTTTAATAATACCTGAATCAGCAACTGTTGATATGCAGGATAAGGTATTTGTATTTACCCTGGGTGATAGCAGCAAGGTGAAAAAACAGGAAATTAATATTGTTGGTAAAAACGGCGACAATTACCTGGTTAAAGACGGCGTAAAAGTAGGCGACCAGATTGTGTTAAGCGGTGTTGATAAATTACAGGAGGGTATGGTGATCCAACCTCAAAAGGCTACAGGTAAAGTAGCTGACGCCGCTGTAACAAAAAAATAATACATACACTTAAACTTTAAAGTCATGTTTCAGAAATTTATAGAAAGACCAGTACTCTCAACAGTTATCTCCATATTATTGGTGATCGTTGGTGTGCTTGGTTTAACAAAATTGCCCTTAGAGCGGTTTCCGAATATCGCACCTCCGTCGGTATTGGTTTCAGCTGTTTATCCGGGCGCTAATGCCGAGACTATTTTACGTTCCGTGACTCCGTCATTGGAAGAAGCAATTAATGGTGTGGAAAACATGACCTACATGACTTCCACTGCCAGTAATGACGGTACATTGGGTATCACGGTTTACTTTCAACAAGGCACCAACCCCGATCAGGCGGCGGTGAACGTTCAAAACCGTGTTTCACAAGCAACAAGCCAGTTACCTGCAGAAGTTGTACAATATGGTATAACTACTACCAAACAGCAAAATAGCTTTATTGGAGCTATGGGTATTTACTCAGAAGATCCTAAAAAATACGACGCGACTTTTGTAAACAACTATGCACAGATCAATATCATTCCCGAAATCAAACGTATTCCGGGTGTTGGTTCTGCCAGTGTATTTGGTGGTATTAAGGATTACTCCATGCGTGTTTGGTTAAATCCTACTCAGTTGGCTACTTACAAAATTACTCCCGCTGAAGTAATGACCGCCATACAGGACAAAAACCTGGAAGCAGCGCCTGGTAGGTTAGGGGAGCGAAGTAATGAAGCATTTGAATATGTAATTAAATATAAAGGTAAGCTTACTACGCCAGAGGAGTATCAAAATATTGCTATCCGTGCAAATGCAGATGGTTCTGTGTTACGTTTAAAAGATGTAGCTCGTGTTGAACTGGGCGCTTATAGCTATAGCAGTGTGAACCGTTTAAACGGATACGAAGGTATTACTATTGGTATTATACAATTGTCGGGCTCAAACGCCAACGAAATCCAGATTGCCATTGATAAGTTGATGGTAAAGCTATCAAAGGATTTCCCGGTAGGTATCAAATACAATCAATTTTATCGTACCAAAACCGACCTTGATGAATCAATTGACCAGGTGGAGCATACATTGGTAGAGGCTTTTATACTGGTATTTATCGTAGTATTTATATTCCTGCAAGATTTCAGGTCAACATTGATACCGGCCATAG
Source organism: Mucilaginibacter lappiensis (assembly GCF_900155965.1). Classification (GTDB taxonomy): domain Bacteria; phylum Bacteroidota; class Bacteroidia; order Sphingobacteriales; family Sphingobacteriaceae; genus Mucilaginibacter; species Mucilaginibacter lappiensis. The sequence continues at coordinate 128,391 of NZ_FTMG01000001.1, read as the reverse complement.
CGGTTCCGGTGGCCATTATTGGTACCTTCTTCTTCATGAACCTTTTCGGTTTCTCTGTTAACCTTTTAACCTTGTTCGCCCTCGTATTAGCCATCGGTATTGTGGTGGATGACGCGATTGTGGTAGTGGAGGCGGTGCATGCCAAAATGGAGCACGACCCGAGTCTTACCCCGAAAGAGGCAACTACCGAGGCTATGCACGAAATTAGCGGTGCGATTATATCTATTACATTGGTTATGGCGGCGGTGTTTTTACCGGTTAGTTTCATGACAGGTTCAACAGGTATATTTTACAGGCAGTTTGCCTTAACAATGTCTATAGCCATCATTATTTCGGCTGTTAACGCCTTAACTTTAAGTCCTGCCCTGGCTGCTTTATTTTTAAAGAATAAGCATACTGCAGATGGCCACGAAGCACCTAAGCAAAGCTTTGTTGATAAATTTTACGCAGGCTTTAATGGAGGGTTTAATTATATGACCACCAGGTACGTTGGGGCCTTAAAAATTCTTATCCGTAATAAATGGATCAGTATGGCTGGGCTTGCATTAATAATTGTTGCTACAGTTTACCTGGTGAACAAAACAAAAACAGGCTTTATTCCAACTGAGGATCAGGGCTTTGTGGCTATCGCTGTCTCATCGCCATCCGGAACTTCATTAGCCAATACCAGTAAAATAATTAACCAGGCCGAAAAAGAGTTGAGAGCTTTACCATCAGCAAGATTTGTGATGGCGTTGTCTGGCTTTAACTTTTTAACACTATCCAACAGCCCATCAGCGGGTCAGATCTTCCTGTTGTTAAAACCTAATAAAGACAGGGGCGCCGTTAAGAATATTGATGATATACAAAATATAATAAGAGGGAAATTAGCTGGCATACCAAGCGGTACCTTCTTCGTGTTCAGCTTTCCAACTGTTCCTGGATTTAGTAACGTAGAAGCATTGGACGTACAGCTCCAGGATAGAACCAATGGCAGGTTAGATAAATTTAGCGGCGTAGCCAATAACTTTATAGGAAAGCTAATGGCAAAACCGGCAGTTGCTTATGCCTTTACTTCTTATAAAGCCAATTATCCTCAATTACAGTTAGAAGTTGATGATGAAAAGGCTAATCAATTAGGCGTAAGTGTCAGAGACATTTTAGCAACAATGCAGGCTTACTTTGGTACTGCGCAAGCTTCAGACTTTAACCGCTTTGGTAAATACTACCGTGTGATAGTTCAGGCTGATATTGCCGATAGGACCGACCCTACATCTATTGATCGTGTATTTGTTAAAAACAAGGCAGGAGAAACTGTGCCTATTAACACACTCGTTAAACTAACCCGTGTTTATGGTTCAGAAACTGCTTCACGTTACAACCTGTTTAACTCTATAGAGGTTCAGGCTATTCCTAAACCAGGTTACAGCTCAGGTGATGCTATTAAGGCAATAGAGGAAACAGCTAAAGAACAATTGCCAAATGGCTATGCTTATGAGTTCTCTGGCCAAACACGTGAGGAAATTTCCTCAGGCGGGCAATCGGCTGTGATATTTATGCTTTGTTTGATATTTGTATATTTCTTATTATCAGCACAGTATGAAAGTTACATTTTGCCATTGGCGGTAATACTTTCCATCCCTACAGGTATATTTGGTGTGTTTGTGGTATTAGGTTTAACCGGTATTGAAAACAACATCTATGTACAGGTAGCCCTGATCATGCTCATTGGTCTGTTAGCCAAAAACGCCATTCTTATTGTGGAATATGCGGTACAACGACGAAGAGCAGGTCATACTTTGGTTGATTCAGCTATAGAAGCAGCCAGGTTAAGGATAAGGCCAATCATCATGACATCACTCGCATTCGTATTCGGTTTGTTCCCGATGAGTATCGCTACAGGGCCATCTGCACAAGGTAACCACTCCATCAGTATAGGTGCAGCAGGTGGTATGCTTTCAGGCGTAATCCTGGGTTTATTCATCATACCGGTACTGTTTGTGATATTCCAATACTTGCAGGAAAAAGTTTCAGGAACACCAAAAGCGCCATCGAATACTAATGGTAAAGATGTTCATGTAACAGACTTTGAACTGGCTAAAAATTAATCAGGCATAGCTAAAAATTAAAAGAAAATGAAACGATATATAAATCCATACTCCTTTTTAATACTGATGGCTGCCTTTATAAGCGCCTGTAAAGTATCAAAGGATGTGGCCACTCCAAAAGCAGAGCTGCCTGCTAATTTCAGAAATGCAGCTAACACCAGTGATACCAGCAGTATTGCTGATGTTCAATGGAAGAGTTTTTTTACAGATGTTACGCTGCAAAAATTAATTGATAGCGCTATCGCTAAAAATTACGATATGCAGATCGCTGTTAAAAACATCGAAGCATCACAGTTACTGTTTAAACAGGTAAAATGGAACTATGTTCCTGAGCTTAACCTGAACGTAACGGCTAATACCAACCGTCCTTCAAATAACAGTGTTACCGGTTTAAGTTTAACCCAATACAATATTGGCAGCAAACACATCGAGGATTACAATGCTAACCTTGCACTGACCTGGGAAGCCGATATCTGGGGCAAGATCCGCAATCAAAGCAGATCGGCGCTGGCATCGTACCTTCAAACAGCCGAAGCTAAAAAATTGCTCCAAACTAACATAGTAGCCAGTGTATCACAAGGTTATTATAATTTATTGATGCTGGATGATCAGCTAGCTATAGCACAAAAGAATGTAAGGCTTAATGACAGTACTTTGCGTATTATCCGTTTACAATTTGATGCAGGTCAAACTACATTATTAGCTGTGCAACAGGCTGATGCTCAGCGCTTAGCTGCAGCTCAGTTGGTTCCGGGGTTTGAACAGAATATCGCTATTCAGGAGAATGCCATAAAAATACTAACTGGCTCACTTCCTGACAGGATTGAACGTACCGTTCGTTTAGAAGAGGTAGCTATACCTGAAAATCTATCAGCAGGCGTACCATCTGTAGTAGTAAGCCACAGACCGGATGTGAAAAGCGCGGAGTTAGCCTTAACTATTGCTAATGCAAACGTAGGCATAGCACAGGCTAACATGTATCCATCGTTAACTATTACCGGAACAGGTGGTTTAAATACCTTCAGAGCAAGCAACTGGTTTACTATCCCAGCTTCTTTGTTCGGTACTGTAGCCGGTGCTGTAGCTCAACCATTGTTTCAGCATAGACAATTGAAAACCCAGTACAAGGTTGCACTGGTTGATCGCGAAAAAACTGTTTTACAGTTCAGGCAGTCTGTTTTAAATGCTGTTGGTGAAGTATCTGACGCTTTAGTGAAGATTGAAAAGCTGAAAACACAGCAAGGCATTATTGCTGACCGTGTTAGTACTTTACAAAAAGCTACCAGCAATGCCAACTTATTATTCAGAAACGGACAGGCTACTTACCTGGAAGTGATCACTGCTCAAAGCAATGTATTGCAAAGTGAGCTTGATCTGGCAACCGTAAAGAATGCACGTTTAAACGCTGTATCAGACCTATACCGCTCCGTTGGCGGTGGCTGGAAATAAAAATAACTCCACCCCATATATATGCAAAGCGGCCCTGTAATATTACAGGGCCGCTTTTTTGCTTTAAAGCTTATTTTTTATAAGCCGGATACATTGAAATGTGTATAGCTTGTAAATCCTAAAAAGGTATTATCATTAGGTACACCATTTGGCGGATTAATCTCTCTTAATGATTTTAAGTTAGCGGTATTATATTGATTATAAGCAACCTCTGTTCCGGGAAATACGGGGCTGTTAACTGTACAGTAATTACAGCCTGTAGATTGATTGTAAGCTTTCCTCATAAAATCATATCCTGCACTGATCCTGCTTGAGTTGGCTGTCCAGATGGAGTTATCGCCTTGGATTTCGGCAATCTGAGCTGCATATGCCAATGCAGTTAAAGTGTACTGGTAATGAACACAATCTTGCCTGTCGCATAATTCAGGGAGTGTACCATCGCTTTGTATAACTATAGGCAGATAGTTTTTGATCATATCTTCACCATTTTGAAATACAGTAGCGCTGTTCAAAAATACACCAATAGCCATTTTTGCATATCCTGCCGAGGCATCCCAGTTGTTATTGTACGTGGTAGGGGTGTTGTTAATATAATTATTTTTAACCAGATTCAGAAAACTACTGAATTGGTTAATATCCGCAGCCGACCAACCCGAACCTACTCCGTTAACTTTGTAATACCTGATGATCTCAGCCGCGGCCACAAAGCTTGGCGTTGTCCATGAAGCTTCCAAATCTGGCTGATTAGGATTGGTGGAGGAATCCTTTAAGCCATAACCTTGAAAATTGTATGACCAGCCATTCAAGATAGCGATGGTTTGCTGCGCATAGCTGGCTGTGCCTGTTTTGGCCCAGCGCAAAGCTGTTGCATATGCCAGTTCGGCATCTTTACGGATCTGATCTTTGGACGGGGTAGTAGCTCCGTTTGATCCTACCACTACTGTAGATGGAAACGAGGTAGGATAGGAATGGCTGTTAATGTAATCCAGTACTTTTTGGTAGGAGGCTGTACGGGTTGCATCGCCTCCATTTACCTGGCCACCAATCAGATCTAAGCTGGCTTGTGTGTTTAATACGCCGGGATGCACAAAGGTAGTTACTGCTGATGTTGACAGCTTTCCGGAACTAGCAGGATTGTCGGATGCCACATTTTCCGGATTTGATGATTTTTTACATTGGTACAAAAATATACTTCCAGCAACCATGCCGATGGCGATCAGCATAGAGCTGATTTTCTTGTTTTTCATAATTTGAAATTTAGTATATGGTTTATTAAATGGTTTGCAAAAGAGCATAATAATCCTGTTCGGAAATTGCAGGGGCTCCGTTCAGTATTTTTATTGAAAAATTATTATTATTCGGTAAATATTGGTGACTCAAATCTATATGATATATATGTTACAACAAGCTGTTGATGAGTGATTTATTTACGAAAACGTTTGCGGTTTAGCTATAAAAAAGTTGAATTTATCTATAAGTACCCCTATGGATAGTGTATTTGTTGGGGGCATATTTAGGCTGTAGTTAGTGTATTTATTGACTGCGAAATATTATTATATAATACGAAAAATATATGGGGTGTGGTTGCTCAGAAGGAACTGGCAGCTTAATTACATAAACCCCGATTATATTACCGATTTTAACTTATTGCAAATAAATTACCTTGAAATAGCCATATTTTTGCTATCATAGCGGCACCCGCATTGATTTGAACTTTTATTGAATGAAATTTAAACTATTAGCAGCACTTCTTTTATTTTCTGTTTGCGTAAAAGCCCAAAACTTAAACATTATCCCACAACCACAGTCGGTTAGCAGGGGAGTTGGTCAATTTTATTTGAATAACCGCACCACTATTGGCACTAATGATACTACGTTGCTGGCCTTAGTTACTTATTTTCAGAAAGAAGTATATAAAGCGAAAGGTATTGCTCTTGTACAAAATAGTACAGGTTCCGGAAGCTTGATTGATCTGGTATTAACTAGCTCATCATCAATAACAGGTGCTTACACATTAAACATAGCAGCAGAACATATTACTGTTTCGGCATCAAATAAAGAGGGTATTTTTTATGGATTAATATCATTATTGCAGCTTATAAAGGATCAGCAGGCAGATAATGACAATAATTTATGTTTGCAAGACTGCAGAATAGCGGATGCACCACGTTATCAATGGCGAGGCCTTATGCTCGATGAGTCAAGGCATTTTTTTGGCAAACAAAAGGTAAAACAATTGCTTGACTGGATGGCTTATTATAAATTGAATAAGTTTCACTGGCACCTGACCGATGTTCAGGGCTGGCGCATCGAGATCAAAAAATATCCTAAACTGGCAACCATAGGAGGTATAGGCAATTACAGCGATACATCTGTGGAAGCCAAATACTATACACAGGATGATATCCACGACATTGTAGCTTACGCAGTACAACGGTTTATCACGGTAATACCAGAAATTGACATGCCGGGTCATGCAACAGCCGCAAATAAAGCTTATCCGGAATTTTCAGGTGGAAGTGTTGCCGGTTATCCCAATTTTACTTTCAACCCGGCCAATGAAAAAACTTATCAATACCTGGCCGATATCATCAAAGAAACCAATTCATTATTTCCGGCACACATGATCCATTTAGGTGGGGATGAAGTTGCTTATGGTGTTAAGGCCTGGTCCTTGGATACGGCTATTGCCCGTATGATGCAAAAAAAGAATTTTGATGGTGTTAACCAGCTGGAGCAGTACTTCTTTAAACGGATGGCGGATACCGTTACCAGTCTGAATAGTAAAATACTGGCATGGGATGAAGCCACCGGTGGAAATTTACCCCCTGATAAAACGATCATTTTTTGGTGGAGGCAAAACCTTCCTGGCCAGCTGCATCTGGCGCTTCAAAAAAATTACCAGGTGGTGCTTTGCCCGCGTTTGCCGCTTTACTTTGATTTTTTGCAGGATACTGGGCTTGTGGCCGGCAGAAATTGGAATGGCGTATTAAACAGAGTAACAGATGTTTATAATTTTCCAGACAGACAAGTGTCCGCTGAGGAACTGAATTCGAAACTTATTGTAGGGATACAGGCTAATCTCTGGACAGAAAGGATAGAATCAGAAAAACGCCTTGATTTTATGCTGTTTCCGCGTATAGCAGGGCTGGCCGAGGCTGCATGGACTTCAGCAGAACAAAAGAATGAACTGGCATTTACCGATAAATTAAAAGCCGATTTTAAAAATTACGACGCTGCCGGTATTTATTATTATAACCCCTTTGATCCATCTTTCCATCCGGAGGTTGTTGATTTTGTTCCTCGTATTAAACCGGTTAAAGCGCGATCATATGTTCGCCATACTTCAAAACGGGGACATGGAAAAATAAGCCGAAAGAAACATACAAGCTCTAAAAAGGGTCACAAAAGCTCAAAAAGACCTCATAAAAAAAGGAAATAACCTACGGGTTATTTCCTTTTCTTATATTCTAAAACCTATCTGTAAGTAGAAAGATGGGTTGTTTTTATGGTGAGCATAAATGATTTGCCTACACTTATTTTAACATTTTTATCCAGCAATAAAGCTTTTACGGCTTCGTCGGTCCGGATAGCTTCGTACAAGTCACGCGCTACAGGTGAGCCGCTGATGTTATTGGTCACTTTACCATTTTCCATACTGATGTTAAAGGTATATCCTGTTTTACTGCGGCCACCAGCCGATTCAAAATCTGTTATATTCAATTTAAACTGCTGATCCTCATTCAGGCTCTTTTTCAAATGCAAACGAATAACCGGCATATACCTTTGCCAGGTAGCTAAAAACTTTCTTTCTTCCATACTATGCTTCTATAAAAAATGAAACCCTTGTGAGGTATTATTCTACAAGGGCATTAAAACGATTATAAGAACCGGCAATATTTCCTGATCCTATTTATTGAAAACTATTGTTTGTTAAATTAAAAGTAACCGTGAGCTGCAGGCTCTCCATAATGTTACCGCATGATTGTTCAAAGCTAAGTAAATTAATGTGTAAAGGGGCTATGTTATTCAATAAACTTCCGTCCAAATATTTCTCATGAAGAAAATTGAGGATGATAAGTTGTTTGATGAGTTTTGCAATTGTTAATAGTGTACTGTAGAGGTAATATAGGGTCAAACAAACATCTATTTAAAAGAGCTCATTAAAACCAGCGGAATATTAATTAGTAATTTGCACATATAAATTTTGTTAGCAGAAAAAATGAACCGCACCTCTAAACTCAAAACATTCCTGACCTGTTTTTCCATTATGCTTGCTTTTATTACTCAAGCAGCCCCTGTAATTTATATTAACCAGGTTGCTTTTGATATTCGGGGAGCAAAAATGGCGGTTATCCGTAATGATATTAAATTAAGCGGGTTATCATTTAATTTGATCAATTCCTCGGGGAAATTCGTTTTTACAGGTACGCTAAAAGGCCCCGAACAAATTAATGATTGGGTTAAGAACGCCTTTTTTTATCAGGCGGATTTTTCATCCTTTAAACAAAGTGGTAACTATAAACTAAGCATAAACCTTAACGGCAAGCCTTATCTTTCTGATGGTTTTGAGGTAAGCGAGAATGCACTTGCAGTGAATACGATTCCATCTATCATTAGTTATTATAATAAGCAACGGGCCAATACACCTACCGAACTTGATGTTGATAAGGCTGTAATACTTTATGGAAGCAACAAAACTGCAGATGTGCGTGGAGGCTGGTGCGATGCTTCTGGAGATGTAAGTAAATATTTTTCGCACCTGGCTTATGCTAATTATATGTCGCCACAGCAAATTCCGCTGGTAACGTGGTCAATGATTAACGCGGTGCAAACTATACCGGGTTTACTGCATCAGCTTCATGCCGATGATAGCATGACCAATGAGGCTTTATGGGGCGGCGATTATATTATGCGTTCGTTATCCAAAGAAGGTTATTTTTATATGACCGTTTTTAGCTATTTCAGTAAAGATCCCAAAGCCCGCCGGATAGTAGGGCTAAGAGCAAACAGTGTTACAACGGACGAATATCAATGCGCTTTTCGCGAAGGTGGTGGGATGGGAATAGCAGCTCTGGCCCGTATATCGACTTTGAAAAAGGATGGGGATTATAAATCGGCCGAGTATCTTGTCGCAGCTAAGCGTGCTTATGCCCATCTGCTCCTTAATAATACCAAATATGACGATGACGGTAAAGAAAATATCATAGACGATTATTGTGCCTTAATGGCAGCAACCGAACTTTGGATAGCTACCGATAGCTCGTTTTATCAGGATGAAGCCCGCAAACGGGCCCAAAATATCGAGAAACGGATGAGTTCCGCTGGTTACTTTATCAGTAATGATCAGGGACGTCCGTTCTGGCATGCGTCTGATGCCGGATTACCTATTATTGCTTTGTGCCGGTATTTAAGTAAAGAAAAAGAGCAAAATGAAAGAGCTGCAGCGTTAACCGTTATTAAAAAGGCACTTGATTATAACCTAAGGGTAACAAATGAGGTGAGTAATCCCTTTGGTTATGCCAGGCAAACCTTCCGCCTGCGCGATCAAATAAAAGATGGCTTTTTTATCCCTCATGAAAATGAAACGGGCTGGTGGTGGCAGGGTGAAAACGCCCGGTTGGGGTCGTTAGCTACGGCTGCGATAGTAGGAGGCCGTTTGGTTTACCCGCAAAAAGGTGGCTGGGGCGTAAAAAAAGATCTTGCTGTTTATGCATCCGATCAGTTATCGTGGATATTGGGCTGCAACCCATATTCCGTGTGTTTTATGTACCAGTTTGGCAAAAACAATGTGCCTTACATGAGCTCAAGCTTTGGTCACGGATCAGGCAAAGGCGGGATATCTAATGGCATTACCGGTAAAGAAGGTAATCCCGATGGAAGCAGCATTGATTTTAAAACCGAAGACAAGGGCAACGAATGGCGATGGACAGAACAATGGTTGCCCCATGCGGCATGGTTCCTACAAGCTATCACTGCTATGGCCCAGCCCGAATAACAATTAGGCAAAATTTTTAATTTATTCATCATTTCTTTATCTTAGCCTTTGTTAGCCAGGATTAATCAACCATGTGCTAAATATCTGCAAAGCTCAACCAATCATGTGCTTTATCCTATTGTAAATGTGGCTATATCATTGCTGCAAAAATTTCTGATTATGTTGGTAGCTATAATTAAGGTTTTTATTTTTCTATGCATTTTAATAATACCATTACGAGGGCCAAAAAGAAGAGAAAATAAAGACGATCAATCGGTACAGACTAAAGCCATTTCAAATTATGCTGTAAATGAAAAAGGTAGCCTAGAAATGGCAAATAAAGAGTATCAATCTAAAACGCATTAAGAGTACTCTGATTTGCTATACGATAGTTGCCTCACTTGAGACAACCGATTTGCTTTTTAATACGTGTATGGTATATATCACTCCAGCACATAAAAAAACCAAATCATGAAAATTATCAAAATTACACTTATTGCTTTTGCAGGCGTCCTTTTATTTACTGCTTGCGGGAAAAGCACATCGTCATCAAACACCAACAACCCTACTTCAAAAAATGGAGATACACCGGTAGTTGATGGTAGTGCAACCATAGCAAGCTTTGCTTTTTCGCCAGCTGTGTTGAACCTTAAAACCGGTGGATCAGTAACCTGGACAAACAAAGATGTTTCGACGCACACGGTAACAGACGGTTCTGGTGCATTCGATAGCGGCAATATTCAGCAAAACCAGACTTACACTTTTAAGTTTACTAAAGCGGGTACCTATACCTATCATTGTATGATTCATTCTATGATGGTGCCCGCCAAAGTGGTTGTGACTGAAAAAAATAATTGAACACCGTTTTTTAAAAACGGTGTTCAATTATTTTTTTCTGGAGAAAGCAAGCATTTCGTTCTGCATCATTCTTTCTGATATGATCTTTTTGATAAGTTCAACAGGCAAGGATTCACCCGGCGCAAAATGTAGTGTAGAGCCTGATACCTTGACGTCTTTAAGTTCCTCTTTCATTGACTTTACCAAACTGGGGCTCATGGTATAAAAACTACAGTATTTTTTATTTGCCCCAATCCCCACCAGCATATAATGATACTTGTAACAAGGCAACTGGTAGCTTATCACTTCTGTTGCCTGCGGAGCAGTAGTTAATATAATATGCCTCAACTCTTTTAACGTAGGCCTGAATGATGCTGGTTGCTGCGCAATATATTCATCGGCATTGCGTGGTGGCGGAAAATCTGAGCCTCTCATATCAGATAAATATAATGAATTGATATCAACTAGGCTTGCATGTATGCATCTCTCAATGTCTGAATATCAATTTTAACCATTTGCATCATAGCCATCATTACATTGTTTGCTTTTTTAGTGTCCTTGTCTTTCAGCATTTGCTCTATTTCTGATGTGGCTACCTGCCATGATAAGCCAAATTTGTCTTTCAGCCAGCCGCACTGATTCTCTTTCCCGCCGTCGGCAAGTAGAGCGTTCCAGTAAAAATTGATCTCTTCCTGCGTTTTGCAATCAACCGATAGTGATATCGCTTCAGTGAATGGAAACCCCGGGCCACCATTCAGTATCATGAGTTCCTGACCATCCAATACAAATCTCGCAACCAGGATCTGTCCTTTCAATTGTGGATGGCCTTCACCATAATAGGTGATGTCTAAAATTTTTGAATTTTTGAATATCGAAGTATAAAAATCGATGGCCTCCTGAACTCTACCGTCCTTACCGTCGAACCAAAGGCATGTTGTAATCTTTTGCATAATATATTCTCCTTAATTTGTTTTAATGTGATTTACGCTACTAGTTTGTTTTGTTATATCAAAGTTACCTGAAGTCATTACATTAAAAAAGGGGGTGAGTGTGACAATATGCGGGGGCAATTGCGTAACGCGAAATAAGGTTGGGGAATAGTCTTAAAAAGCAAAGGGCGGTCTGTTAACAGACCGCCCTTTGTATAGCGAAAAAGAATTTATATCAATTAAGAGTTTCTTGATTTTTCTCCGGCGAATGGCAAAGTTGATATAAAGATAACCATACCAACACCAAAGGTGATAAATCCGCCGTAAACGATGCCAGCAGATGCCTGAACTCCACTGACAGAATCAGCTGGGTTAAACGCATGATTTGGTGTGAAAACGAAAAATCCGCCCACTATTAATATGCCTATTGTTGTGATTAAAAGCCCTAATATTCTTTTCATGTTTTTGATGTGAAACTGTAATGCAGCAAATGTATAAACTTTAATGCAATCAACCAACAGCACTTTGCTTAAAATACGAATGGCGAAATAATCTTTATCAAAATATATTACTGGTTTTGTACAATAGCCATAATAACTATAACGTTTATAGGTTATTGCTTTTAAATAATAAATAATACAATTGATAGTACTCAAAAATAACAAATAGTACAATTGATTATACCCTGCTGTCATATCAAATACTTACTATGAAAATAAAACAATTAAGGATCGTTTTTTTTGTTGCGCTTACCTGGTTAGCAGCATGCAAAGACCCGAATGCTGCGCAGAAGACCGAATTAAGCCTGCATTCCTTTTTAAAAGATACCACAAAAGGTGTACAATTAGGCGGGGTACAAGTGGTTTCCATCAGTACGCCAAAAGGAAAGTTTAACGTATGGACAAAGAAAATAGGTAATAACCCTAAAATTAAAGTGTTACTGTTGAACGGGGGGCCAGGCGCTACCCATGAGTATTTTGAATGCATGGAAAGTTTTTTACCGGCCGAGGGTATTGAACTCATCTATTACGATCAACTGGGCACCGGAAATTCCGACAATCCTAAAGATACAGCTATGTGGAGTTTGCCCCGTTATGTAGAAGAGGTGGAGCAGGTAAGGCAGGCACTTAAACTAGATAAGGACAATTTTTACCTGTTGGGCCACTCATGGGGTGGTATCCTCGCCTTGGAATACGCATTTAAATATCAGCAGAATTTAAAAGGGCTTATCATCTCTAACATGATGGCCAGCTGCCCCGATTATGGGAAATATGCCGATAGCGTTTTGGCTAAGCAATTAGACCCCAAGGTGCTGGCCCGTATCAGAGCGATTGAAGCCAAAGGCGATTTTGAAAACCCAGAGTATATGCAGTTACTGATACCCAATTATTACTCAAAGCACATATGCCGTTTTCCGTTTGAACAATGGCCCGAGCCTCTTTTACGGGCTTTCAACAAGATCAATCAATCGTTATATGTAACTATGCAGGGCCCGAGTGAGTTTGGCATTGCCGGCAAATTACTGAAATGGGATCGTAAGGCTGATCTTCCCAAAATTTCGGTTCCGACATTAAGTATAGGAGCAAAATACGATACCATGGATCCCGCACATATGCAGTGGATGGCTACTCAGTTTCAAAATGGCAGTTACCTATACTGCGCCAATGGCAGTCACATGAGTATGTATGATGATCAGCAAACTTATATGAACGGTTTAATAAAATTTATTGAAGGTGTGGATGATGGCGAGAAGAAAATGAAGCTGTAATCTTGATCAAAAACAAAAAGCCCGGTATACCATGCCGGGCCTTTTGTTTTTGTAACAGACTTAAGCTTACTTAGGCAGATCCTTCATAAATTCCAAAATATCGGCGCCAATTTCCTGTGCATGGGTTTCCAGTGCAAAATGGCCTGTATCATAAAACTTTACCTTTGCGTTCGGGTTATCTCTTTTATAGGCTTCGGCACCGGCGGGTAAAAAGAAAGGGTCGTTTTTACCCCATACAGCCAGTAACTTTGGTTTTTTATCCCTGAAATAGGCCTGGAATTTGGGGTACAACAACACATTGCTTTTGTAATCAACCATCAGGTCTACCTGAATTTCCACATGACCAGGCAGGTCAAGAATGTGTTTATCTAATATATAAGCTTCTGGTTCGATCAGTGATTTATCAGTCACGCCGGTTTCATATTGGAACTTAACCATATCCAAGGATACAAAGCTTTTCAATGCATCGCGGTTCACCTGAGATGGATCGTTCCATGCTTTCTGTATCGGGTTCCACGCAGTGCTTAATCCTTCCTCGTAGGCATTACCGTTTTGTGATATGATGCCTGTTATTTTTTCGGGATTAGCCAGCGCCAGGCGCAGACCGGTAGGAGCGCCATAATCAAAGATATAAACCGCGAAGCGTTTGAGCTTTAAATTATCAATAAAGCCCTGCATCGCTTTGGCCAGGTTATCAAAAGTATAACTATAGATTTTAGGATCGGGGGCATCTGAAAAACCAAAGCCGGGCAGATCGGGCGCTATTACATGATATTGGGTGGCCAGTATAGGTATCAGTTTACGAAACATAAATGAGGAAGTGGGATATCCGTGCAGCAGCAGGATCACCGGAGCTTCTTTAGGACCGGCCTCACGGTAAAAAATATTCAGGTCGTTTACTTTAACCTTGTTGTAGTGGATTGCTGTGGTTTTCATTTGATTATTTTTTGTAGAATTAATTTGTTGGGCATACACGGATGAAATTCCGGCCAGGAAAAGCAGTAATATGAACTGCCATTTTGTTTGTGTGATTGATTTCATAGATCAAATTTATATTCTATATTTGATTGTTAAAAACGATTAATAATAATATAAAACATCATAAAAAGTGATTTATGAATAGTAATGATCTTAAAATATTTGAGGCGGTGGCTACTCATGGTAATTTTACCAAAGCTGCCGAAGCCATGTTTACAGTTCAGTCGAACGTAACGGCGCGTATAAAAAGTCTGGAGGAGGAGTTTAATGTGCAGTTGTTTAAAAGAACATCCCGCACGGTAGAACTCACATCGGCAGGAGAGATATTTATACAGTACTGTAAAAGGCTGAATCATCTTACTGAAACTTTAAAAAAGGAACTATCAGATGTTCATAAATTGTCAGGCTCACTTAAAATTGGCTGTATTGAAACCACCATGGCGCTCAAAGTACCTGGAGTAATACAGGAGTTTACCGATAAGTACCCCGATGTGATGTTGAGCTTTAAGGCCGATAACTCTAATAATCTGATTAACGATGTGTTGAACTACCGACTTGATGCCGCTTTTGTAGCTGCTCCCATTACTGCGCCAGAGTTGGGTGTACATCTCATCAAAGAAGAAAAACTGGCTATCGCTACCGCGGCAAATTATCCCGATCTGTCGGAGTATATTAAAAAAGGTCAGATTAAAATTGTTGTTTTTGATGTTGGTTGTAGCTATCGCCCCAAACTGGAGGACTGGTTAAAAAATCAGGGTATCTTTAACTATCAGTGTACCGTAATGAACACTTTGGAAGGAATAGTGAATTTTGTGGAAGCCGGAATAGGTATAACCATAATGCCCGAGGATCTGTTCAGCCAGATGTATTATAACCGGAAATTAAAAACGTATCGGATTGAGGGCGAAGCGGGTGTATTAACCACATTGATGGCTTATCGAAATGACTTGCCGCAATCAAATGCCATGAAAGTATTTATGAGCTTGTTTTGATAGCGAACAGTAAGTTCATTTTTATAAATTTGATGATCCTGCTTTCGGGCTGTTATGTATCCCTATGGTCTTTAAAAAAATATACACACGCGGTATCATCTTATTTTTAGTAATTTTTAATGCGGTAACAGCTTATGCTCAAATAAGTGCCCCGGCAATTGAACCTGGTGTATCGTTGGCGTTGGCCCGGTACAGGCACTCGGTGATCAGTGACATTCAATACACCCTTAATTTTGATATCCCTGCCGATAAAAATAAAGGTATTGAGGCGAAGGAATCAATCAGCCTGGTTTTAAAGCATAACGATCAACCCTTACAGCTTGATCTGAAACAAAGTCCGGGTAAAGTTCATGCTATACAGGTGAATAACAAGCAGGTCCCTGTAAAATGGGAGCAGGAACATTTGCTGATAGCACCTGGATTTCTGCGTGTAGGTAAAAATACAATTTCGCTTCAATTTACTACTGGCGATCAGTCGCTGAACCGTAACGACGATTATTTATACGCCTTGTTTGTACCCGATAGGGCTCGCACGGTTTTTGCCTGCTTTGATCAGCCTGATCTGAAAGCCAACTACCTGCTCACGCTCACCGTACAGGCTGGATGGAGGGCGTTGGCCAACGTAGCTATTGCCGATTCTATAAGCCAGGGCGGCAGAACAACTTACAGATTTAATAAGTCGGACAAGCTGAGTACTTATTTATTTTCATTTGCGGCCGGCAAATTCAATTCTGTTAAACAGCTTGTGGGAAATAGAAAGGCAGAATTTTTATACCGCGAAACAGATACTACCAAAACTAAATTAAGTATTAATCCAACTTTTACAGCACATAAAGATGCTATCGACTTTTTGCAACAGTGGACGGGTATTCCGTTCCCATTTCAGAAAATAGGCTTTATAGCTATACCCGATTTTCAGTTTGGCGGTATGGAGCACCCGGGCGAGGTACAGTATAAAGCTTCAGCGGTATTTCTGGATGATGGTGCCACCAAAGATATGATCATATCCCGGTCGAACCTGTTCTCGCATGAAACCGCGCATATGTGGTTTGGCGATATGGTAACTATGCAGTGGTTCAATGATGTATGGATGAAAGAGGTGTTTGCCAATTTTATGGCCGATAAAATAACCGAAAAGCTGATGGGCAGCGAAACTTTTGATCTGAAATTCCTACAGGATCATTACCCTGCGGCTTATAGTATCGACCGTACACAAGGTGCCAATCCCATACGGCAGGAACTGGATAATCTGAAAGATGCCGGTTCACTATATGGTAATATCATTTATCACAAAGCACCCATTATGATGCAGCAGTTGGAGCTGTTGATGGGAAAAGAAAAATTCAGACAAGGGATACAAGAGTATCTGAAAAAATACGCTTATGGCAACGCTACCTGGAATGATTTGATTGCTATTCTGAGCAAACACACCACAACAGATCTGTACACCTGGAATAAAGTGTGGGTGAACCAACCCGGCCGACCGGTATTTGACGAAAAGGTAAGTTATACGGGAAATAAGATCAGCGATTTTAAGATAACGCAGCATCCGGAATTTGGAGCCATGCGGGTTTGGCCACAATCGTTCAATATAACCATGGTTTATCCATCTTACACTAAAAATATCACTGTGAATATGAAAGGGCCCAGTATTGACCTGAAAGAAGTCGTGGGCCTTGATAAACCATTATACATGGTTTTTAATTCAAATGGGATAGGGTATGGTTTGTTCCCGGTAGATAAGGGGAGCACGGATAGTTTATTCCGGATCAATAATCCTTTACAAAGGGCCTCGCTTTATATTTCGGCTTATGAAAACATGTTAGCAGGCCGTTACTTTAAACCGCAAGAGTTGCTGAGCATCTTTTCGAAAGGATTAACTTTAGAAAAGGAAGAAACTAATTTGAGATTGCTAACCGGTTATATCGGCAATATTTACTGGGAGTTTATCGCGCCTGCAGATCGCAATGCTATGGCTGCCGAATTGGAGGAGGGTTTATGGTCGGCATTGCAGCAACAGGATAAGCCTAATAATAAAAAAGTGCTTTTCAGGGCGTATCAGGATGTTTATTTAACGGATGCAGCCAAAAAGAATATCTACACCATCTGGCAGCTGCAAAAACCACCATTAGGTGTCAAATTAAATGAGGATGATTACACCTCCCTGGCACTGAGTATCGCATTAAAAAGCGATTCGGCGACAGGCGTATTGCAGATGCAGGAAACAAGAATAGCCAATGCCGATCGTAAAAAGCGACTGGAGTTTTTAATGCCGGCCCTATCATTGAATGAACAGGAGCGGGACGCGTTTTTTAACAGTTTGCAAGAGGTGAAGAACAGGCAAAAAGAAGCATGGGTAACCACGGCATTGGTTTATTTACATCACCCCTTAAGGCAAAAAACATCTGAGAAATATCTGGCAAAAAGCTTGGAGATGGTGGAGGAGATACAGAAAACAGGTGATATTTTCTTCCCACAATCATGGTTGCAGGCTGTTTTTGGTTACTATCAGGATAAGCAAGCTGCCAAAGTTGTTAATGACTTTTTAAATACACATCCTCATTACAATCCAAAACTCAAAGCTAAAATACTGCAGAATACCGACAACTTATTCAGGGCGCAAAAGCTGTTAAATTAGGAGGACGTCTCCTTTTTTACCATACTGTTTTTAATAAACAGGAACGACATCAACGCGCCTAAAAAAGCAAGCAAAGCAGATAGTTGCATTACCCGGGCATAAACGCTGATGAAGCCAGAATGGTACAGCTTTTTAATAATCTGCTGATTATGAGTGTTAAAATCTGCGGGTACTTTGGCATCGCCTAGGTTAGTGGCTTGTGCCATCACCGTTTGTTTTTGTTTTTCATTTAAAGGGATGTTCTGAATGTCCTGTTGCAGTGCCCCTGTGAAAAATAAAACCGCCAAAGCCCCTAAAATAGCATTGGCGAAAACATTGGCAATACGCGAAAGGGCATTGTTCACGCCGGAAGCGGTTCCCGAAAAATGATCACTTACCGAACCCATCACCGCGGCTGTAAGTGGCGCCACCGTGAATGCAATACCGGTACCGAAAACAATAATACCCGGAAAAAAGGTAGTCCAGTAATCTGCCGGGCCATTAGTTTGTTTAACAAAAGATAAGATCAGTAAGCCAATACCAGCAGTTGCAGGGCCGCTTATCAATAATAATCTGGGGCCATGCTTATCTGCCATGCCTCCTGCAAAACGGGCCATGCCGATCATCAATATGGTAAATGGTAAAAAAGTAAGACCTGATTGTAACTGGCTATAACCCTGTATCTGTACCAGGTTTAAGGGAAGAAACAGCATAGCTGCGCTGAGCCCGGCATACAGGAAAAAAGTAAGCAGGTTAACGCCACTGAAAGTCATGTTTCTAAATAGCGTTAAAGGCATCATAGGGTGGGTGCTTTTGCTTTCGATAAGGATGAAAACGGTCAATAGCACTATGCCTGTTGTTAACGAAGTATATACCTGCCAATGACCAAATCCAACTGCCGGTACGCGCAAAAAGCCAAAAGTAAGCGCTGCCAAACCAAGCGCAATTGAAATAGCCCCGGGAAAATCGATAGTCTGAGTGTTTGTTTCGTCCCGACTCTCTTTTATCTTAAACCAAAGGATAAAAAGTGCTACTATACCTATCGGAACGTTGATGAAAAATATATAACGCCACAAACCGGCATCGCCAAAAGCGCCTCCTAAAACAGGGCCGCCTAAAGTAACCACCGTAGTAAAGGCCGACCAGGTGCCAATGGCTTTACCACGCTCTTTTTCGTTAATAGATGAGGAGATCAGGGACAAACTACCAGGTATCATCAGTGCGCCGCCGATGCCCTGTAACATCCTGCATGCAATCAATAATTTAACATCGGGAGCAAAGCCGCAGGTTGCAGAACCCACAATGAAAATAAAGATACCGGTCATAAAGATCTTTTTCCGGCCAAGTTTGTCGCCCAGAGCGCCGCCTATCATGATCAGGGCGGCCAACATCAACAGATAAGCATTCAGTATCCAAAATAAGTCGGTGCCTGTGGCATTCAGGCTTTGTTGCAGTGATGGCAACACTACATTAAGTGCCGTGCTGTCAATAAAAGCCATAGCCGAGGCCATGATGGAGGAAACCATGATCCATTTACCGGCAGAACTGCCTAATGCTACTGTTGCCATAAAATAGGTTATATGTAAATGTAATAAATAAAAAAGCCCTTAGTATATGTGCTAAGGGCTTTTTGCTGCTATTTAACAACCCACTCATGTATACCGGAAGAATTATCTACTGGCAGCTGAATTTCCATTCGTAAAGCGGTGGTGTTCACCGGTTCAAAAGTCACCGTATTAAAGCTGTCTTTACTAATGATATACGGTATCGTGTTTTTTACCGGCACCCATTGACCATCTTTCAGATACAATATTTTGTATGATGCAGGTATACGACAGCCGCCCCATGGGCCATCATCAAACCAGTAAACTTTTGATTCGCCAACCGTGTGTGCGGTATCAAAATCATATTGAACATATTCGCCGGTGTTTTTGGCTGGCCACCAATGCAGGTAAGGGTAACTGGCATCCTTAGAGTCGGCGGGTTCATACTGATCTTTGATGGCCGCATACATTTTTGTGTTTTTTAATGATGATGTTACCTTACTGGTACTTGCTATAGTTGGCGCAGGTTTGGGCCGCGCAGCCGAAGCTTCGTAAGGAATCCATACGGTCATTTCACTTGGCCCACGGTTTGCCCAGGCATAGTAAGGGATGGCTTTTACCTGCTGGTTGGCTTCAATCAGTTGATCGCTGTTTAACTGGCGCTTGGTGCTTTTGCCTGCCGCGCTTATTACATCAACGCCGTTGAGCAAATCGGCACGATAATTTGCGTTGGCAATGGCGTTTGTGTCAACCATGATATTTTGCACCAGGCTGTCCTTATTATCAGGGCCTTCCAAACAGTAAACAACCGGGCCTCGTTCAAATGCAAAGCGATTTTTATCATCCTTAACTAATGGATTTGCTAATACTTTTTCGGTTTTCATCGGTAACAAAAGAGAAACCTGATCGCCTTTTTTCCAGGTTCGTTTTAATACGGCATAGCCTTTTTCGGTAATAAATGATTGCGGTTGGCCATTGATGGATAACATAACCGGCAATACTTTTTTATCCATAAAGGTGTATAGGTTACCCGGTACCGGCTCCTGTTTAGCCCAACCCGGTATGCGTATCCTTAAGGTAAAATCAAGGCTTTTCTCAGGATTAACCGTAATATCAACTTTACCTTTCCATGGATAATCGGTTGTCTGTATGATGTTCACATTGCCCGAAGCCAGTTTAATATTGCTGGAATTGCCCATGAACAGGTTGATATACAGGTCGTTTTTGTTTTTGGCATAAACATAGCCCGGCAACGATGGTAAAAAGCGGGTCATGTTGCTGATACAACAGGCACAGCTGATCCAGGCGCTACGCTGGTGCTGTGACATTGATGCCAGCGGATTGGGATAAAAGAAACGGTCGCCACTTAAAGAAACACCCGAAAGCAGGCCATTGTAAAGCGTTCGTTCCAATACATCAATATATTTTGAATCTCCGTGCAGCAAAAACATCCGGTTGTTCCAGTACACATTACCAATGGCCGCGCAGGTTTCTGCATAAGCCGACATATTTGGCAGCTGGTAAGCATCCCCAAAAGCCTCGCCATTACCGGTTGCACCTATACCACCCGTGATATAGAGTTTTTTGTTAACCACATCGCCCCATATATCATCAATAGCGGCTAAATATTTGGTATCGCCGGTTAGTGCGGCAATATCTGCCATGCCTGTATACATATAAGCTGCCCTTACCGCATGCCCTTCTGCTTCATGCTGGTCGACCACTTTTTTATCAGCCTGGTTGTAAGCATCGCCTTTAGGACCGCGTACATCCAGGAAAAATTTAGCCAGATCCAAGTATTGTTTGTTGCCGGTAACCCGGTACATTTTTGATAAGCCGATCTCTACGATCTGGTGGCCGGGATATTCCTCCAGTTTACCCGGACCGAAAACCTTAACCAGCAGATCGGCATTTTTTATGGCGATATTAAGCAATGTTCGTTTACCTGTGGCCTGGTAATGGGCAACGGCGGCTTCGTACAAATGCCCGCAATCATACAGCTCATGGCTCAGTACTTCCTCTTGTACCCAGCGTTTGGCGCCAATCCATTCATGCGGTTTTTTTGCATTTACCGTACGAAAGGTGTACAGGTAACCATCCGGTTCCTGGGCTGCGCCTATCACACTGATCAGTGTATCAATATATTTATCCAGCGTAGGATTGGCTTTGTTTTGCATGGAGTAGGAGGCTCCTTCAATGGCCTTATACACATCGGTATCATCGAAAGGAAATTCGCTTAGCTTATCGCCATCCAATTTTTTGGCGGCTCTTAAAAAGTTGTCCATGCGACCGTTAGCCTTGCATTGCGCCAATACATAAGGGATGGTAACATTGGCATTAACTTCCATTTTTGGCTGCCAGAAATTATCGTTCACGTGAACACTGGTAAACGACACTGGCTGTATAGGATAATCTTTTTGTTGCGAAAATAGCTGACCTGTAAATGCCATCATGAATAATGATAACACGCAGGCCGCTTTTCTTTTATTGATCATATGCTTAGTTTCTTCTTTTTGATTATTTAATTTTTTACCATCCTGCTGCCATAAACCGGACCCGCGCTATTATCTTTTTTGGGCAATAGCTTAATAGTTACCTTTTGTTTGCCTTTGGTTAACTCTATAGGAATGATGTAGCTGATATCATAAAAACGGCTTTCTTTATACTGGTTCAGATCCTCTGTGGCTAGTTTCACGCCGTCAATCAAAATGTCAAAAGTGCGACCCCGATTGTCCATTCCCCAATAGGTATTGATTAGCGTATTTTGGGTGTTGGCATCCACCTTCATTTCATATAAAAGATATCCGCCGTTTTCGGTCGATCGCCATTTTTTCTGATGGTCTTCGCCGGTAGTGGCATTTTCACCACTGAAATTATGATCGCGTTCAGGCTGCATTTCACCTACGCGTAAAATATCAGTGGTGCGGGCTTCCAGTTCCTGTTGTTTTTTCTTTTGTTCGTCATAGGCTTTTTGCTGAACGGCCCATGCTTCAGGCGTAAATACGTCCCAGTAAACCGAATAGTATTCGTTTTTGGTTTGATTAAAAGGGATCAGTTTAACCTCATCAGGGCGTGAAATATTTACCGTGCGAAAATTCAGCTGTTTTTTATCAACCATTTGCAACCAGTTATTGGGGTTGGTTTCGTTGGTCACAAAAACGGGCACACCTTTCAGCGGATCGGGCTCGGTATTTCCTAAGATACCAGCTAACAATACCGGGCCATAAAATATGGCGCGCCGGTTCGCGTTATCGGGCATCGCTTCCGTATAGATATTTTCAGGGGTATTCAGTTCTATTTTATCGTTTTTGCCCCATTTGTGGGTTAAAACAAAATAGCCTTGCATATCAGGCTTAAGTTGCTGTAGCTTACCATTGATGCGGATGTTTGCATTACCGCTCCATTTAGGTTTACGGATACGGATAGCAAAAATGGTGGGTTTGATTGCGTTAACAGTAAAAGTAATATGATCGCTTGCGGGTAAATTGCTTTCTTGTTTAACGGTAACGCCTTTCTCTTTCCAGTTTAATACCGACGGGATAAATAAGTTAATATAAAGACTACCATCGGCACCCCTGAAGTAGATGCTTTCGTTATATTTTACATGATTTTCCATACCCGAGCCAACACAACAAGTAAAGGTGTCAAAGGGAGTACTATACTCTTTTTTGCCACCCATTCTTAACGATACAAAGTAACACATCATGCCATCTGCATGGTTTTGCGAAGCGAGGATGTGGTTATACAGGGCCTTCTCGTAATAATCCATCAATGCCGCTGACGGTGCAACCGCGAATAAATGCCTGGTGAGTTTAAGCATATTATAAGTATTGCAGGTTTCAGTGGTATTGTCTGTCAGTCTATCGTTTAGTTTATCCGGTTCGCTCAGGTATTCATAATTACTGTTTCCTCCGGTGGCATAGGAGTGGTGGTCTGTAATGATTTCCCAAAAGAAATTGGCAATGGTTTGGTCTTTTTTATCACCGGTAAGTTCATACCGTCGGGCGCTGGCAATTATTTTAGGTATTTGGGTATTGGAGTGCTTGCCCGGTAAAATATCTTGTTTTTGAGCCAGTGGATCTAAAATTCGCTTATCATAAAATTTGTAAGACAGATCAAGGTATTTCTTGTTGCCGGTTATAGCATATAAATTGGTAAGGGTTTCTGGCATACCGCCATATTCGCACAATAACATTTTCTGTAGCTGATCATCGTCCAGGTTTTTAATAGTTTCGCCCGTCCAGTTGGCCATGCCCTGGCATATTTTAAGCGCCTGGGTATTATGACCATATAAATAGGCATCCAAAAGCCCGGCCATCACTTTATGCACAGTGTACCAGGGCGACCAGCCACCATTTAAATCAAAACCCCTGGATCGGATATCGCCTTTGGCAACTTCGGCCCATATTGTATCTTCTTTCGGGATAGCGCCAACGTAACCTGTTTTACGCGCCAGCTGGCATTCATTAAGTTCTGCAACTATATAGTTTATTCGTTTTAAAAATTCTGGTTCCCGGGTCGAAGCATAATGCAGGGAAATGGCCGACAAATAATGCCCCAGCGTGTGGCCTGCTAAACCGGATGATTCCCAGCCTTCGTACAGTTTACCCTTAGGTTTTAAGCCGGAGTGGGAGCGAAACCCGGATAGCAAACGATCGGGCTCAATAGATAATAAATATGCGGCATCAACCTGCATCGCCTGTTTAAAAGGACTTTCCAGTAGTTGAACCTCTTTTAAATCAAATGAATAGGCTTGTATCGCTATATCCGATTTTACTTTTATCCGGCTATCCTTCCATTCGGGTACATATGATTGTGCCTGTACGCTTATTACTGCCGTAAAGCAAATGAGAAAGGATAAACCCCATTTTATTAATAAAGCAGCAGATTTCGTGTGATTATAACAATTAAACATATAGCGTAAAGTTACCCGAATATCATGAATAATTATTGATGATATTTTGCTGGTGATAACCGGATTTTAACTGGTTTGGGTTACTATACTGTTACTTTACGAGTCTCGATCAATAATAGGGTGTGTATTTAGGGAGTTAGTTAATATGTGTTGTTATTTTAATGAAATTTTATAATTTTTATAGTTGTTTATTGAAATGATGGTAATATGCGGGTAGTTGTGGTGAATTTTTGCTAAAAAATTAACTATTGGGGTAAATATTTTTACATAATCTGAAGAAATCAGACTTAAGTAATAATTTTTTAACCCCCAAGAATTAATTTATGAAGCTAAAACGATTACTCAAAAGGCTTATTTTGCTCTTTTTAGGCATTTTTGTGTTTGGTTATAATGCCAGTGCGCAAATAATTACATTAAAAGGGAAGGTATCAGACGAAAAAGGCCTGTCTATACCAGGCGCATCTGTTAAAATAAAAGGTACTCATAAAGGCACTATCACCAATGCCGAGGGTATATTTACTATTGATGGCAATGCTCCTGTTATTCTCAGTGTATCAGCTATTGGTTTTACCGCGAAAGATGTTAAGGTAGCCAATACTAATCAGGTTAATATTGTTTTAGCAGAAGACAATAAAACACTTGGCGAAGTAGTGGTTACCGCGTTGGGAATTAAGCGCGACAAAAAAGTATTAACCTACAGCAGCCAGGAGATCAAAGGTACCGACCTGGTGCAGGGCAAAGATCCTAACCTGGTTAATGATATAGCCGGAAAAGTATCCGGTGTACAGATCACCAGCTCATCTGGCAGCCCAGGTAGTTCAACGCGTATAGTTGTTCGTGGTGCATCATCGTTTTACGGAAACAATGATGCTTTAATGGTTGTTGACGGTATCCCGATCGATAACAGTGAAACCGGGAACCTCAATTCAGGGCCTGGTTCCAGCAGGGTAGCCGACATTGACCCTTCCATAATTGAAAATATCAACGTGTTAAAAGGTGCCGCGGCTACGGCTTTATATGGTTCGTTGGGTGCAAATGGTGTTATTATCATTACTACCAAAACCGGCTCAACCAATAAAAAACCGACCATTAATTTTACTTCTGATTTCTCCTTCGAAAACCCGCTGCTGCCGCAAATACAAAGCAAATATGCCCAGGGTACAAATGGTATTTATTATAATGGCGATGATATGAAAACCAGCACTTCCTGGGGCCCATTGATGGATACCTTAAAAATAAATGGTCAGCCGGCAAAAAAGTACAACCAGTCCGATTTGTTTTTTAAAACCGGGCATACCTACAATAATGTGTTTAGTATAAACGGTGGCGGGGCTGCTTCTAACTACTATATATCTTATTCTAATTTTAATCAGCAGGGTACGGTGCCAACTACCAAGTTTCTGCGGAACGCCGTATTTGCCAAATACAGCGCTCAGATCCTTCCAAATTTAACTACAACATTCCAGTTAAATTATACCAATTCGCAAAATAACCGCTTGCCCGAAGGTTATGCTTTAGAGAGCCCTGTATGGACTATTTTTACAGCCCCGATATCATACAACCTGCTACCTTATGAAAATGCAGATGGCACCCAGCGCTTGTATCGTTATTCCAGAAACAATCCTTACTGGGTATTGGATAATATTTCTAATAAATCAGGTGTAAACCGTTTTTTGCCAACCTTTACGGCCGATTATAAACCATTAAAATGGCTTACCGTAACTGAAAGATTTGGCGCTGATGTATATACCGAACAGGATAGATATCATGAATCGGCCCAGTCAGTATCTAATCCTACCGGTCGTATTGTAGTTAATAATACCAATTTCAGGCAATTTAATAACGACTTGATCGTAAGCGCTAATCATCAGTTTGGTGATTTTAATATTGATGGCGTTATCGGGAACAATATTTATTCTCAATATTCAGAAACCGCTTATGCCAATGGTGTTGGGCTTTCTGTAGCGGATCTTAATAATATCAGCTCGGCTTCGACTGTCACTTTTATTGAAAATCAATACAATACACGAAGGGTCGGCTTTTACGCTCAGTCAAATATTGAGTATAAAAAATTCCTGATCCTGTCTTTAACCGGCAGGTATGACGGAAGCTCTGTACTATCAACAGCGCATAATTTTTACCCTTATGGGTCTGTAGCAACCAGTTTTATATTCTCTGAGTTTTTCTCCAAAGAATTTCAGGATATCATGAACCTGGGTAAATTCAGAATATCCTATGCTACGGTTGGCGGCAGTAATGTGGTTCCTTATTCACTTACTACTCCGTATCTTACTCAAAGTAAAGATAACATTATTCGTAATATTTCATTCCCTTACAACGGCCAGGCAGGATTTTTACTGAGCCCTACGCTGGGTAATCCTAATTTAAAAAATGAGCGGATAAATGAATTTGAAGCAGGGTTTGAGACCGGTTTTTTTAATAACAGGATAAGTTTAGAAGCTTCTTATTTTGCCAAAAAAACAAAGGATGGTTTGATTCCGGGAGTGAGTATTGCACCATCAACAGGTTATGACGGTACTACTGTAAACACCGGAATAATGCAAAACCGAGGTATTGAACTATTATTGAACGTGGTGCCGGTAAAAACAAAGGACTTTACCTGGAACATGACCATCAACTACAGCCGTATCCGGAATAAGGTTCTGGCAATTGATGGCGATTTGCAACAGATTGGAAATACTTTTACTACAATTATTGTAGGTCAGCCTTATGGAACCATATATGGTACACGCTATGCACGCAATGCAGAGGGTAAGTTATTAATTGATGCCAGCGGATTGCCTTATGCCGATGATACACAAGGTATTATAGGCAATATTAACCCTGATTGGACAGGTGGAGTTGCCAATAACCTCAAATACAAACAGTTTAATTTTAGCTTTTTCTTTGATGTGAAAAAAGGCGGCGATATCCAGAACAATGTGGATGGTTACGGATATTTTTACGGAACGCCTAAAGTAACTGAAAACAGGGGGCTGCGGGTGGTTCCGGGAATTAGCGAAGCAACCGGGCAACCTAATACTACTGCTGTTAACGGACAAGCTTATTATCAACGTATAAATGGTATAACCGAATCTGTAATACAGGACGGCACCTATATCAAATTAAGAAATGTAAGTCTGGGTTATACCGTAAAACCATCATGGTTGAGAGGGAGTCCTTTCAAAACCGTTAATTTTAGCGTAACCGGGCGTAACCTGTGGATATACGCGCCACACTTTACCGGCGGCGACCCTGAAGTAAGTTCGTTCGGTTCATCAAATGGTTCGCAGGGTATTTATTCCTTTTCTGTACCCACATCCAGGTCTATCGATTTTAGCATGAAGCTTACCCTTTAATCATCATTTATCAATTAAAAAATATCATGAAAAAAATATCAATGATTTTAATGTCATGTATCCTGATAAGTGTTTCAGGTTGTAAAAAATATATTGACGTAAATACCAACCCCAATCAGCCCCTTGATGTGGCCGAGCCCCAGATACTTGCCCCGCTTGAAGTAGCATTATCATCAAAATTATATGCAGGCAATGTAGCTGTAATTGTACAGGAATATATGCAGGTGGCGGCGCTAAATCAGGTTGCGCCTAATGCAGGCACTTATTTAATGTATAATACCGATATGAATGATGACTGGAGGACGCTTTATGTGATCTGTTTAAATAACCTGGTAACGCTAAATGCAAAGGCCGTTGCCGATGGAAAAACAAACTATGCCGGTATTGCCAAAATTTTAACCGCCTATTGCCTGGGCACCGGAACAGATCTGTGGGGTGATATTCCGTACTCGCAGGCTTTTAAGGGAACTGCTAATTTTACACCCGTATATGATGCCCAAAAAGATATTTATACTACCATACAAAGCTTGCTGGATGGAGGTATTGCCGACATTGCCAAAAACGGCACTATAACTCCGGGTGGAGATGATTTCTTTTATGCAGGCGATATGAGTAAATGGACAAAGCTGGCTTATACTTTAAAAGCCCGTTATTATATGCACCTGACCAAAGCGGCAGGATATACGGCTGCCACACAGGCACAATTAGCCCTTACA
Organism: Mucilaginibacter lappiensis; assembly: GCF_900155965.1. Taxonomy (GTDB): domain Bacteria; phylum Bacteroidota; class Bacteroidia; order Sphingobacteriales; family Sphingobacteriaceae; genus Mucilaginibacter; species Mucilaginibacter lappiensis. Next base: position 100,223 of record NZ_FTMG01000001.1, on the reverse strand, counting down.
GCGCTTCAAAACGGAATGCAATCAAATGATGATGATTTTAAAATGGCCTACGGTGGCGCTGCCGGTGCAGAAAATCCGTGGCAACAGAATTTTATATCAGCCAGCACTATTGTAATGGCCAGCACCGCGGTTAATGGTTTTAAAACACGTAATGATCCGCGTTTAACCATTATGGTTGCCCCTGCAACTGCCACCGGCTTGTATACCGGGTTAGATCAAGGGTTAAACACTATTGGCCAGCTGGAAGAATACTCGCGCCCGGGAAGTTTTTACGGCGCTACCGGGGCAAGCAATTATATTGTAAATTACTCCGAAGCCTTGTTTATAAAAGCCGAAGCCACGCTCATACTTTCTGGTTTTAGCAGTGCGCAGTCCATTTATCAAAGCGCCATATCATCGCACATGACAAAATTGGGGGTGAGCACGGCTAACGCGAATACCTATATCGCTTCAAGGCCATTGACTAACGCTAATGCGGAGCAGCTGATCATCGAAGAAAAAGGGATAGCGAATTTCCTTTCACTGGAAAACTTTACCGATTTCAGGCGTACAGGGTTCCCGGTATTGCCAGCGGTACCAAACGCGCTTTCTACTATTCCGAGAAGAGTATTATATCCGCAAACCGAAATTATTTCAAACCCACAACCGCAGCAAAGCGCCAAACTAACGGATAGGGTTTGGTGGGATGCGCAATAAAAGGGTAAGGCAATAGGTCTTGCCGTTTTTGAAGGCACTCTTTGCGGCGTAACCGGAGAGTGGGTGATCCAGCTAAGCGCAGATCGGGTGAGTCATCTGCGTTTTGTTGTTACTTGAATCTTGCTAATTAATTTAGTATATTTGTATAGATAACGGCCCGGTTGTATATAAAAATGCAACCGGGCCGTTTTAGTTCAGATTAAAAAGGTCTCAAAATAGGTCTTTTTTTATTTAATTATATGATTATCAGTAATTTAATACTTTTTAAAGTAAAAAAAACATATTAAAACCGCGTTAAAATTTGTTAAAAAGTGTTAAAATCGATGTTTTTCGAACAGTTTTGAGCTGTTTTTACCCTGTTTTCGATCAGAAATTTGTTAAAATTTAAGGTTTAAAAAGTTTTTTGCATCATGATTTATCATGGTGTGTGTATTAAAAATGGTTTTGTTGGATAAAATATGGTTAGTACCTGTTAAATTAATGGCTTATTAATATGGGATGCCGGGCTAATTTTGTAAAAAACATTTAGAAATGATAACTTTTGATTGGAAGGGCGTACTACCCGCTGTAACTACCAAGTTTACCGATAATGATGAACTGGATTTTGAAGCTTTTGATATTAACTTAAATGCTCAACTGGAAGCCGGTGTTGACGGTTTTATACTGGGCGGATCTTTAGGTGAAGCAAGTGTGTTAAGCGACCAGGAAAAATATGCCCTGCTTGCCCACACCGTAGCTTTTGTAGATGGAAAAGTACCTGTAATATTGAATATCGCGGAGCAAACAACCAAAGCTGCCGTTATATGCGCACAAAAAGCATTAGACAATGGCGCGGATGGCTTAATGTTATTGCCACCAATGCGTTACAACAGTGAAGAGCGCGAAACTATAACCTATATCACTACCATTGCTAAAAGCACAGAGTTACCTATCATGATCTACAATAACCCTGTTGATTACAAGGTGGAGATCACGTTGAATATGTTTGAGCAGCTTGCAGCCTATGATAATATACAGGCAGTAAAGGAATCAACCCGTGATGTGTCAAATGTTACCCGGATGATTAACCGCTTTGGCGACAGGTTTAAAATACTAACAGGGGTTGACCCTTTAGCTATGGAGAGCTTAGTGATGGGTGCCGATGGCTGGGTAGCCGGGTTGGTTGATGCTTTCCCTAAAGAAACTGTGGCTATATACCGTTTGGTTAAGGCTAAAAGATATGATGAAGCATTGGCTATTTACCGTTGGTTTTTACCGGTGCTGGAGTTGGATATCCATCCTAAATTGGTACAATACATTAAATTGGCAGAAGTAGCTACCGGCATAGGTACCGAAAATGTGCGTGCCCCACGTTTACCTTTAGTGGGTGCAGAACGTGAAAAAGTTCAAAAGATTATCAGCGACGCATTGGCTGTTCGTCCGGTATTGCCAGTAGGCAGCTGGGGTAAGTTAACTGAGGTTGCATTATAATACAATATATGGCCAGTAAAACTTTTTTCTGTATAGACGCGCATACCTGTGGCAACCCCGTAAGATTGGTGGCTGGGGGAGGCCCGACCCTGAAAGGCGACAACATGAGCCAAAAACGCCAGCATTTTTTAAAGGAGTATGATTGGATCAGGACGGGCTTAATGTTTGAGCCAAGGGGGCATGATATGATGTCGGGCAGTATCCTTTACCCACCTCATGATCCGGAAAACGATGTGGCGGTTTTGTTTATTGAAACCAGCGGATGTTTGCCTATGTGCGGGCATGGTACCATTGGAACCATCACTATTGCTGTAGAAGAAGGGCTGATACAACCCAAAGTACCCGGCATTATCCGAATGGAAGCACCCGCGGGACTGGTTTTAATTGAATATAAACAGGAGGGCAAAAAGGTTACTTCGGTAAAGCTCAAAAATGTGGCTGCGTATCTTGCAGCAACAGATTTACAGGTAGAGTGTCCTGATTTAGGTATGCTCACTATTGATGTTTCCTACGGCGGAAATTATTACGCTATAGTTGATCCGCAACCCAATTTCGGAGGGATCGAACATTATACTGCCGGGCAATTGATTGCCTGGAGTCAGGTGTTACGCAAACGCATTAATGAAAAATATGAGTTTATCCATCCGCAGGATCCTACCATAAATACCTGTACGCATATCCTTTGGGCCGGGGCTACATTATCAGATGATGCTACAGCCAGAAATGCCGTATTTTATGGCGATAAGGCTATCGACAGATCGCCTTGCGGCACTGGTACGTCTGCCCGTATGGCGCAATGGCATGCCAAGGGAAAACTGCAGGTTGGTGAGCCATTTATACATGAAAGTATCATCGGTAGTAAATTTACAGGCAGGGTGGAAGAGGTGGTTAAGATCAATGATATAGATGCCATAATTCCGAGTGTGGAAGGTTGGGCCAAAGTTTATGGCTACAATACCATCAAGATAGATGATGATGATCCTTACGCACACGGTTTCCAGGTGATATAACCTGTTTCATTTCTAAAATCAAATATTTCAATAGTTCAAAATACAATTATGGCTAGAGTGCTGATTATTGGCGGTGGGATCGTTGGCTTGAGTTCTGCTTATTATTTACATAAAGCCGGGCACCAGGTTACCGTGATTGATAAAGGGGATATGACCGACAATTGCTCCCACGGAAATGCCGGTATGATTGTACCAAGTCATTTTATACCCTTAGCTACGCCGGGCATGGTAAGTCAGGGTATCCGTTGGATGTTTAGCAGCAAAAGTCCGTTTTATGTGAAACCCTCGCTAAATCCGGAATTAATATCATGGGGGCTTAAATTTCTGAAAAAGGCTAATGCCGCGCATGTAGAAAAGTCGGCTATTCCTTTAACCGAACTTTCGCTGCTTAGTAAGAAGCTTTATCAGGAGTTGAGCAAAGAGCCCGATTTTGAATTTGATCTGGTTGAAAAGGGCATCCTGATGTTTTATAAAACCGAAAAGGCCGGAGAGGAAGAAGCTCACATGGCCGAAAAAGGGCGACAATTGGGATTGGATATGAAGGTGCTTAGCCCGGCTGATTGTATGAAGCTGCAACCCAAACTTAACCTGGATGTATTAGGCGCCGTACATTACGCTTGCGATGCGCATCTTTCGCCCAATAAGTTGATGACTGCTTTGCTTAAATATTTACGGGCTGTGGGCGTTAACCTGGTCACTAATAAAGAGGTTACAAAAATTGAAACTTCAAACGGTAAAGTAAGCCGGGTATGGTCATCCTGGGAAGAATTTACCGCAGATGAATATGTCGTGGCAGGTGGCTCATGGTCACCATCAATCGGCAAATTATTAGGATTGAAAATTTTGCTGATGCCAGGCAAGGGCTACTCCTTTAATGTTCAGGATAATGCCGAAATCATGCAGATCCCCGCTTTGCTGGCCGAAGCCAGGGTTGCCATTACACCCATGAACGGAGGTTTGCGTTACGGAGGAACAATGGAGCTTGACCGGATCAATAACCGGGTAAATATGAACAGGGTAAAAGGTATAGTAGAATCCGTACCGAAATACTTTCCCGGACTTAAACCAGTTGTTCCCCAGCAAAAAGATATATGGTTTGGTTTCAGACCATCATCTGCCGATGGATTGCCTTATATAGGCAGGAGTAATAAATATTCCAACCTTACTATAGCCACTGGGCATGGTATGATGGGCTTAAGTTTGGGTGCGGCCACAGGTTTATTGGTGACCGAAGTTATTTCGGGCAAACCAACATCCATTAATATCAATGAGTTTGCTCCTGACCGATAGGCAGATCCAACAATCTCACACTATTTATACTTTTATTGACAAAGTATCCGTTATACGTCTATTTATAATTGTTCAGTAAACAATTATAAATAGACGTATTTGATATTCATAATTGTATATTTTAAAATTGTTTATTTAACAATAAAAAGCGAATTGACTATCAGTTTTCAAAGCAATTTTTACCGGCCTATCACAATAAATTAGCAAATAGTAACCGGATATTATCCTGTTTTACTCAATTATTAGTTTTTTAAGTTAAGTAAATGTAAATTCAGGAAGAATTAACTCATATCAAGATGAAAGTTTTACAATTTACCATCCCGCTGCCACATGATAAAAGTGTGATAGTGGAAAAAGTTTGTCTACCTCATCATTATCCATATCTGCACAGGCATAAAGAAATCCAGATCACCTGGATAAGGCAAGGTGAGGGAACTTTGATAGCTGGAAACAATATGCATGATTATTCGGCTGGAGATGTGTTTTTTTTAGGATCAAATTTGCCGCATGTATTTAAAAGTAACCCGGAGTATTTTGCACATAATACCAATAAACAAGTAGAGGCTTTAACTATATTTTTTGATCCGGAGGGTACCTTGGCTCCCTTTTTTGATCTGCCGGAGATGACTCAGGGCAGGATATTTATGCAGCAGCACCAGCAAGGATTTAAAGTTCCAGATGGTAGTGCTGGTGAAATATCACAAATAATGACCACCTTAAAAAGTGCTTCAGGTTCTGATCAGCTGGTGCAATTTTTATACCTGCTTAAGGGACTAACTAATTTAAAAGATAAATTAGATCCATTATCGACATACGGTAATCTTCCGGGCATTACCGAAAATGAGGGTATACGTATAGGAAAGATCTATAATTTTATTATGCGGCATTACAGCGATCCTATTACGCTGGAGGATGTGGCCAAAGTTGCTTATATGACTCCTGAATCATTTTGCCGCTATTTTAAAAAGCACACCGGTCATACTTTTATTTCATTTCTAAATGAGATCAGGATCAACGAAGCCTGTAAAAAACTGATCGCCCATAAATTTGAAAGTATCAACTCCATTGCCTATAAATGCGGGTTTAACAGCATTACCAATTTTAACCGGGTTTTTAAGTACGTTATTGGCAGCTCCCCACGTGGTTACCTGGATACTTACAACAATAATTTGGTAAACCTGAACAGGGTTGCCAGTTAAAAATAGTTGGAGAAAAATTTGCGTTCACTTTACCCTTTAATAAAAAACATAGTGTTTACAACTCCATCTAAAGGCTATTTCACACTCCTAATTACATTTTCTTTAACCATATATGCCTTCAAAGGTAAGGCGCAAACACCAAATATTCTTTATGAACAAACCAGCGAAACGGCCGGTTTGATCACCCGGTATGGCCAGGATATTAGTGCTATTAAAGATTTCTATTCACCATATAATGTTAATGAGCATGCCGAATATCAGTATAAAATGGATGTGCTCAATTCACCCGAGCAGCGGAAAAGATTGACAGAAGTTAATAACGATTATTTAAAACAGCTTGATAAAACTGAATTTTCTGCACTGAGTATATATGGTAAGGTTGATTATATACTGCTTAAAAAGAAGATAAATTTTGAATTGCTTGGTTTAAAAAAAGAGGATGAACAGTATAAGCAGATCACAAAATATATTTCGTTTGCTGATGGGATATATGCACTGGAACAAAAACGACGTCGCGGCACATATCTGGAAGGGGAAAAGGTAGCTGATGAACTTAATACTATTCTAAAAGAACTAAAAACAGATTCTTCTACATATCATAATCTTCAGGGTTTAGACATGCCCCTGGCAAAAATGACCCGGGATGCATTATTGGGTTTAAAAGGCAGGTTAAAGGATTTCTATAATTTTTACAACACCTACGATCCTAATTTTACCTGGTGGGTACCCGAGCCCTACAAAGTTCTGGATAAAGCATTACAAAAGTATAGTGACCTTGCTATAAGTAAAGGCAAAATTAACACTACTCAAAAAGCAGATGGTAGTGGCATAAAAGGTGTGCCAATTGGCAGGCAGGAGCTAATTAATCAGTTACAAGCTGAGATGATTCCTTATACTCCGGAGGAACTTATCAAGCTGGCTAACAAAGAGTTTGCCTGGTGCGATAAGGAAATGCTCAAGGCATCTCAGGAAATGGGTTTTGGTAACGACTGGAAAAAGGCGCTGGAAAAGGTAAAAAACAGTTATGTACCTGTGGGGCATCAACCAGCGTTAATTGTGAAGCTATATAATGATGCCATTAGTTTTATTAAAGAACGCGATTTGATCACCATACCTCCGCTTGCCGAGGAAACTTGGGGAATGGTAATGATGTCGCCCGAACGGCAGTTGGTAAACCCGTTTTTCACAGGTGGGAAAGAGATCAGTATTTCTTACCCCACAAACACCATGCAGCTACAGGACAGGTTAATGAGTATGCGGGGTAACAATCCCTATTTTTCAAGGGGTACGGTACAGCATGAACTTATTCCTGGCCATAATCTTCAATATTTTATGAACAGCCGATACAAATCATACCGTCAGGATTTTACCACCCCTTTTGCTATCGAAGGCTGGGCACTATACTGGGAACTGCTGCTTTATGATAAGGGCTTCGCTAAAACACCCGAAGAACGGGTTGGTATGTTGTTTTGGCGTATGCACCGTTGTGCACGGATCATATTTTCCCTCAATTATCATTTAGGGAACTGGACACCGCAACAATGTATTGACTTTTTAGTGGATAGAGTTGGACATGAAAGGGCCAACGCCGAAGGTGAAGTACGGCGATCATTTAAGGGCGATTATAGTCCGCTTTACCAGGTAGCTTATTTGTTAGGTGGCCTACAGCTCATGGAGCTTAAAAAAGAGATGGTGGATAGCGGTAAAATGACCTACAAGCAATTTCATGACGCGGCTATCAAAGAAAATCTTATTCCTGTTGAAATGTTAAGAGCTACGTTAACTAATCAGCCTTTAAGTAAGGATTTTACCACCAGCTGGAAATTTTATGACTTTAATAAATAAGGCTGTTATTATTTAATCATTCCCCATTAATGCCCTAATCATTTAGTTATATGGATAACAGCACCTCATTTAAACCGTCGTTAAGACTGATTGATGCTACCATGCTGGTAGCCGGCAGCATGATAGGTTCAGGCATTTTTATTGTAAGCGCAGATATTACCCGTAACGTGGGCAGTGCAGGCTGGTTGATATTGGTTTGGCTCATCACCGGTTTTATGACACTTACAGCGGCACTAAGCTATGGCGAATTAAGTGCGATGTTCCCCAGGGCCGGTGGCCAGTATGTTTATTTAAAAGAAGCTTATAGCCCCTTAGTTGGTTTTTTATATGGGTGGAGTTTTTTTACGGTGATACAAACTGCAACTATAGCAGCCGTTGGTGTTGCCTTCGCAAAATTTACAGCCTATTTGCTGCCGCAGATCAGTGAAGATCTGGTTGCCATTGATCTTGGTTTTATAACTATATCACCTGCTCAATTACTTTCTATTGTGGTTATTCTATTATTAACCTATATCAATACCCGGGGAATCAATAGTGGTAAAATAGTACAAACCATATTCACTATGGCCAAATTGCTTAGTTTACTGGGTTTGATTGTTTTTGGCTTGTTTGCATTAAAGGCTTCTGTATGGAGCAGCAACTGGCATAATGCCTGGAGCATACACCGTTTAAAACCTGATGGATCTATAGCATCCTATACCATTATAGCCGCGCTGGGTGCCATCGCCTCAGCCATGGTTGGCTCGATATTCAGTAGTGATTCCTGGAATAACGTAACTTTTATTGCCGGCGAAATAAAAAATCCTAAAAGAAACATTGGCTTAAGTCTTGCCTTGGGTACACTCATTGTTACGGTGATATACATTTTAACCAATATCATGTATACCGGCGTATTGTCGCTGCATGATATAGCTGTGGCAGAAAAGGATAGGGTGGGTGTTACCGCATCACAAGAGATATTTGGAAGTTCGGGTACCATAATTATAGCCTTACTGATCATGGTATCCACCTTTGGCTGCAATAATGGCCTCATTATGTCCGGTGCTCGTGTGTACTATTCAATGGCTAAAGATGGGTTGTTTTTTAAGCAGGTAGGTACACTTAATAAAAATGCAGTCCCTGGATTTGGCTTATGGCTGCAATGCATTTTTGCTTGTTTATGGAGTCTGAGTGGTAAATATGGCGATCTGTTGGATATGATATCATTTGTGGTGGTTGTTTTTTATGTGCTGACCATCGGCGGTATATTTATATTACGCAAAAAAATGCCCTATGCCGAACGGCCATATAAGGCTTTTGGATACCCCGTTTTACCTTTTATTTACATGATCATGGGGTTGGCGTTCTGCCTGCTGCTTATTAAATACAAACCTCAATACACCTGGCCGGGACTGATCATCGCGCTTGCCGGTATACCCGTATATTATTTTATTGGTGCTAGTAAGCAGAGAACGATTTGACTTATCAGATTACTCAAAAAGACAGACAGGGATAGTGGATGCTTGAGCTATGATTACATTAGCCTGAACCATTATAAACACTATGCGATGAAGTTAGCCAGTATCTTTTTTTAAGATAGCGCAATAAAAATGGCTTCCATCGCTATCCCGTAATCTATCTTAATGAAAAATAAAATCAGCAAAGTTTTTGGAGGATCTATCATAATAGGACTGGTGTGCGTTTGCATGTTAAGCTCATTTCAAAGTCAGACCAAACAAGAAAAGGCACCTCTGAAAGATCAGCCAACGCCCAGGATTGTCAATATCGTCAATTTTATACGTTTATTGGAACCCCGCGATGCAGCAATTACCGAGGATGTACTATATCAGACTGTGGTTAAGCAGGCGGAGATCATGAAAAAGTATAAGCTCGGGGGCACCTTTTTATTGCAATATGACGCTCTTATTGACCCGAGATATCAAAAATTACTGAAGACCTTACCTCGTGATTCTTTTGAGATAGGGGCCTGGTGGGAAATTCCACAACCCCAGGTAGAGAAGGCTGGGTTGCAGTGGCGCGGACGATATCCCTGGGACTGGCGTGCTAATATTGGTTTCTCTACAGGTTACACGCCAAAAGAACGTGTAAAGCTGATTGATGTATACATGACCGAATTTAAAGGGATCTTTGGATATTATCCTAAATCGGTTGGTTCCTGGTTTATAGATAGCTATAGCCTGAATTATATGTATCAAAAGTACCATATTGTAGCCTCCAGTAATTGCAAGGATCAATACGGTACAGATGGCTATACCTTGTGGGGGGGGTATTGGAACCAGGCCTATTACCCGAGTAAGATCAACTCTTATATGCCGGCACAAAACGAAAAGAATCAAATTCCGGTACCCATCTTCCGGATGCTTGGATCCGATCCTATACGTCAGTATGATAATGGTTTGGGAACGACGCGCCAGGGAGTGGTAACCCTGGAGCCTGTTTATAAATTCGGAGGTGGTGATTCTACTTGGGTAAACTGGTTTTTAAAATCGTTTACGGAGGATAAATGTCTTGGGTTTAATTATACACAGGCGGGTCAGGAAAATTCCTTTACCTGGGATGCTATGGCTAAAGGTTTTGAAATTCAGATGCCTTTGCTGGCAAAGCTAAGAGACGAGCATAAGATCAGGGTGGAAACTATGGAAGCATCCGGGCGCTGGTTTAAAGAGAAATATAAAGTTACCCCGGCTACTTCATTCGCTGTAAGTAAGGATATCGAGGGAAGCGATTTGAAAACAGTGTGGTTCGATAGTCGTTTTTATCGGATCAACCTGCTATGGGAAAACGGCAATCTCCGTATCCGTGATCTTCACCTTTTTGATGAAAGTTTTCCTTCTGTTTATACCAATGAGGTAGCAACATCTAATGAGTGTTCCTTTTTTACCTTACCCGTTATAGATGGTTATATTTGGAGTAAGCCCAATCAAATAGCTGGTTTAAGGTTAAAAGTGTTGATTGATGGTCAGGAAGTATTGGTAAAAGGAAAAGATCCGGTATACAGTCAAACTCAACCCGGTCACTTACATGTATCCTGGCCGTTAATGTCTGTTAAAGGATCTTTTGAAATGGATATGGATGAAAAGGAATTGAAAATGACTTTAGTCAGCGACCATGCTTATACCTGGTATTTTGATATGACTACCGCTGCTGATGCGAAACTGCCTTTTGAAAAAATCACCGATAAGCAGATTACGTGTCGTTTTGAAGGTATGGATTACATTTTTAGATCGATCAAAGGTAATTTTTCAGAGCCAGGTAACGGGATTTTATTCCGCTTAAAACCACAAATAAATACTATCCTGTTTGATCTTTCCGCCATCAAAAAGCCTTGAATTTTAAAACCATAGCTGTTTATGTTTATAAAAAAAGTATATACTATTTTTATTTATTTCCTGTTCCTTTTTTCGTTTATCAACGGCATATCGAAAACGAGACTTAATGATGATAAATCGATCACTATAACTAGTTCTCATATGTCGATGGTAGTTAACTACGGGAACAAAGCCAGTATTACTTCGCTTATAGTTAATGGGCAGAAGGTGGTTAGTGGAACGGACGGGGCCTTTACATCGGTTAAGGTGGGCAGTATTACTTATTCTTCCCTGCAGTTGAAAGGTAAACCCATATTATCGAGTATCCCGGACGGTATTCAGATCAGCAGAATCAGCTATGGTGATAAAGAGCTGACTATTAATGAAAATTGGACCTTCCTGAAGCAGAAAGAAGGAATTAAGTGGCGTATAGAAAGATCTTTTTCCAAAGCAGTAAAGGTAGAGGAAGCCGCTATGCCCGTTATTAATTTTGATCGAATTAACACCTGGGAGGGGGCTTATCAAGGCTATGGTGGTATTGCTTGGTTTTACCTGTTTAATGAGAAACTATGTACATATGGCGTTCACACGCGGTCTTCAAGCTTCTGGAACCGTAAAACCAATAATGGGTTAAATATTACGGTTGACGCACCTGATAAAGAAGTGGCAATGAAGTATACCCGTACGAATGAAGACCAGATGGCTTATACAATTACTGTTGCCGACCAGGAAATGTTACCACGCTTAGACAGTGGCACCAACCGGCGGCGGTTTATCAGGAAAGGTACGGATGTATGGGCACCTTTTAATATAAGCGGTGGTAAAAGCACGCAGAGTTTAACGTTTAGTTATTTTGATTATCAGGAAAAATATGGCCGGGGTAAGTTAGTTGGTGTAAACGCAGGTCAGGTGAGTGCCGTATTGGGTACCATAGCCCGCATTGGTGTTATTGATTCTCTCCATTTTGGAGGCAATAGCTGGGCAACGCCTTATGGCCCAATATGTTTACACGAGCAATATATTGCTCAGTTAGGCCTAGGTATTAACGATCCCAATTATTTGAATGGATATAAAAGCTGTCTTGATTTTTATCGGGATCACGCCATAAAGCCAGATGGGCGCGTTTATCCACGTTGGGCCTACACCAATGAAGACGCGATGCCGGGCCAATGGAACAAAGAGGGTTTTTATGAGGCCCAATGGGGTATACTCATGGATTCGAACCCAGATTTAGTAACCAATGTGGCCGAATTATATGATATGACTGGCGATGAGAAATGGGTGAAAACACACCAGCTTTCCTGCGAAAAAGCTTTAGATTGGATCCTGAAAAGAGATAGCAATGGTAATGGCCTGGTTGAAATGATGACCGATTTTACAGGGCAAAAACACAGCAGCGATTGGATTGATATCATTTGGGCATCCTATGAAAATGCCTTTGTGAATGCCAAACTTTATCATGCCCTGGTAAAATGGGCCGCAGTAGAACGTTTGCTTCACAATACTGCTAAAGCCGACCAATACGAAGCCTTCGCATCAAAACTCAAAGTAAGCTTCAATAAACCCACCAGTGAGGGTGGTTTTTGGGATGAAGAAAAGAAATGTTACGTTCACTGGCGGGATAAGGACAATTCCATACATGGCCGTAATATGGTTACCCCGGTTAATTTTATGGCCATTGCCTATGGTATTTGCGAAGATCAAACCCGGCAAAAGCTTATTCTGGATAATATAGAGGCACAAATGAGGCATGAAAAACTTTTCTTCTGGCCATTAGCCATGACCTCATATACTCCAGCTGAAGGGAAAGAATATCAGTACCCTTTTCCTGAATATGAAAACGGCGACCTGTTTTTATCATGGGGCGCTTTAGGAGTTAAAGCTTACGCCAGTTATGATCCCGCTATCGCAGTTAAGTATGTCAAAAATGTATTGGAGCAATACGGTAAAGATGGGTTAGCCTACCAGCGATACGGTCGTTTGAAACAGGATGGCCGGGGCGATGATATTTTATCAGGCAATAGCTTGTCCATCGTAGGTTTGTATCAGGCTGTATATGGGGTAAATCCTCTATATAACCGCTTTTACCTCGATCCTCATATCACACCAGAACTTGCAGGTACCGAACTGAAATATAATTTCAGGGGGCAGCGCTTAATCATAAACCTTGATAATGACAATTATTCAATATCCAACAAAACATTTAAAGTGATTAGTCCTAAAAGTTTTGGTTTTAACGCAACCGCCAATCAGTTGTACTATTTTAATGGCAGCAATCCGCACGCTGCTCTGCAAGTTACAACAGATAAACCCTTAACATTAAAATTCAATAACTGGGGGCAAAAGAAAATGGAATGGGAGCAAAGCATAACCAAGTCATCTGCTACACCGCTAGCTTACCTTATCAGTGAACTAAGCTCTAATACTCAGTATAAGATATCTGTTAATGGGCGTTTTTTACAAAAAGTAAGCAGTAATAGTAAAGGGGAGTTGCTGGTGCATTACAAGGCGTTGCATTTGAAGGAGAAAATTAATGTTGATGAGGAGTAGTGAATCGTTACTAACACAAGCTCATGTTTAACTTATTTGACGGAGATCAGCATGTGATTGAAACTTCAGGTACTCCAATGGTGTTTTTCCGGTATAGGCCTTAAAATCTTTTAGAAAGTGGTTTGCATCATAGTATCCGTTTGATATGGCGATTCGCATCAAATTGACATCCTCATTTCCAACCAATTCCAGGTAAGCATGAATAAAACGTTGGAGTTGAATGTACTCTTTGGGCAAAAGTCCAATATGTTGCACAAAGCTTCTTTCCAGCCACTTATAGTTTACGCCAGCATCATGGGTCACATTTCGTACAGTACTTTTCCCTTTTATTTTATGGATATAATTCAATGTTTTATGTAAGGTTTCAGGAGTATCGATCTCCGTAAAAGAATGCTGAACATATGTTTCTACAAATGCTACCTTTTCTTCAATAGAATTGTGCTCGAAAAACCCTTTTATACTAAAGTTATTGTTCCTGGCAATGTATTCAAATGGGGCAACTGGGTTATATCTAAAATATAGAGCGTCTAAACCAAACAACCGGTAGAAAGCACCCGGATAGAAACGAACTATAAAAATCGGGTCGGTATTATTATTGTATTTTACATAAATATTCTTAATGGAGCCGGCGCTTGCCCATGCCGCTTTAATTTCAAATGCGTTGCTTTGTCCTGTTACCATTACGGTATCTTCGCGATTTTGCAAAAATACAAGCACGGGAAACCCATCATTGAAAATAAGATGTGTATTATCCATGGGGTCTCTGGCGAAAATATAAAAGCCTTCGACCACAGATTCAAGCTCGGTCGCGGGACTAATTCTATAACCATCTGCGTTAAATTCCCCTAATTGTATCTTTTTCAGATAATTTATTGGCATGTCGCAAATTTACGGGAAATATTAATGGTCGGCGAATAATACCTATGTCTAATATTTACTATGAGCATAGTTTAAAGAGCCCGAACTTTGCATCATGGTTGTAAAAACGGAAGAAGAGCTGCAAGGCATAAAGAGAGTAAGTGAGGCTGTTGCGCTTACCTTACAGAAAATGAAAGCCTTTACACAAATAGGCATGTCTACAAAAGGTATAGACGAATACGGAAGACAACTGTTAGAGAGTCTTGGTGCAAAGTCTGCCCCGTTCGAAACCTATGGCTTCCCCGGCTATAGCTGTATCAGCGTCAATAACGAGTTTGCTCATGGCATTCCTTCAGACAAAGTCATTCTGAGAAATGGAGACCTCATTAATATCGATGTATCCGCAGAGCTGGATGGTTTTTGGTCTGACAATGGATGCTCATTTGTTGTTGGAGAAGATATTCAGGGTTTACAACATTTGATTGATACTTCCAAAGAAATATTATTGGATGCAATTTCGCACATTAGCGGGGGAGTAAGAATTTCTGATATTGGAAAACTGATAGAAACCAAAGCCAAAAAGGCGGGATATGTTGTTATCAGGGATTTAGGTGGGCATGGGGTTGGGCGAAGCTTACATGAAGAGCCCAGTGGGATAATGAATTATTACGATCGTTTTGATAAAATCAGGCGATTTAGAAAGGATTCTGTTGTTGCTATAGAAACATTTATTTCAACCAAGTCGGCATTTATTGAAACAGCTTCAGATGGTTGGGCGTTTGTTGGTAATAGAGGTGGATTTGTAGCCCAGCACGAACACACCATATTGATAACGTCTGGTAAGCCCATGATTTTGACGGCGAGGAATGGGATATGAACTGGCAACTAAGCAATATTAAAAATTACCAAAAACAAAAGAACCTTTAAACACCTTTTACTATTCCTGAACGTTTTAAAAAGTATTAATGGTAAATATAAAATTAGAAATTCTACATGAACTCGAATAATAAAACAATACTGGAAAAGGCAAATGCAGCTATCACAGAAGGTGACTATGAGGGTTTTCTGTCTTTTTGCACCGACGATACAGAATGGATATTTGTAGGCGACAAGACCCTACGGGGGAAAGAAGCCGTTCGGCAATATATGGCAATAGCATACATGGAGGCGCCGAAGTTCATGGTAGAAAACTTAATCGCCGAAGGGGAGCTTGTTACAGCACTCGGCAAAATCAGTATGAAGGACGAAGACGGGAAAATGGTTGATTATTTATATTGTGATGTCTGGCGTTTTCGAGATGGTAAGATGGCCGAATTAAAAGCTTTCGTCATCGAGAACAAGTCAAGGTGAAAACTTGAGGAAGATTCAGCTATGATCGGCGTTGTTACCTTACATCAACAACAAAGTCCTCCATTTATCACTAATTTGACGATAGAGCTTTTGACGTAAACACCCCCTTTTTTTGTCGCGGATAACCCTGGCCACGATGGATGAAATATTTTAATTTTGAGGTTCACATAAACCGGATCAGAAAATCAAAACCAATTAAATGAGAAATGTAATTTACGCAACCAACACAACCTTAGATGGCCACTGCGACCATACTCAATTCTATCATTTTGTGGTTCATCCGATAGTTGAAGGAGAAGGTAGACAGTTGTTTGATGGTATTAACCAGCAAGAGAAATTACAAGTGAAATCGGTAAAGTCGGCGACAGGGCTAACGATCAAACCAACAGACAAAAATTAAATTTGACAAACAATAAATAAAAATTATGAACAAAATTATCTTTGACAGCGGGATATCTCTTGATGGCTTTTTCGCCGGCGATAACAGAAGCCCAAGCAACCCAATGGGAGGCGTTTCTCCAAAAATCCACATGTGGATGTTTAAACAAAAAGCATTTTGGAAACACATCAATATGGAAGGCGGTGAAGAATACGGCGCAGATAGTAAATTAATTGATGATGTGTTTGCAAGAACAGGTTCTTACATTATGGGAAAACGAATGTTTGAAGAGGGTGAAGTTCATTGGGAAGAAGATTTATACAAAACAGATGTTTATGTTCTAACACACGAAAAACGGGAACCTTGGGTTCAAAAGGGGACAACAACTTTTTATTTCATCAATGACGGAATAAAAAGCGCATTAGAAAAAGCAAGGCAATCTGCCAAAGGAAAGGACATAAGAATACAAGGTGGTGCGGATACTATTCAACAATATCTCAATGCAGGTCTTGTGGACGAATTTTTTATTCACATTTCTCCCGTTTTTTTAGGAAGTGGTATTCGGCTCTTCGACGGCATTGACAAAGACAAATATGATCTTCAGATTGTAGAAGTAATACCATCAGACTTAACAACACACTTAAGATACAAATTGACGAAGAAATAATAACAACTATCGCTAACAAGACATTGCCGCAACGGGGGCTGACGGGGGTTAATGGAACATTTTTGCCAAATTCAGCTGACGGTTTTCAAAATCTGAACATTGCGGGGTGATAGGTTTTTCCAACGAGCAGGCCATAGCCACTTATATAGATGGTGTTTATCAATTTTATTATTTTTCCGCGCCACCCTTGTTTAATGACATACAAAGTATCGAGATATTACGAGGGCCGCGGGGAACGCTATACGGGTGTAACGCATTTGGGGGTGTGGTAATTTTAGTAATAAATGACTTTAGCAGTCATTGCGCAGTCTTATGAATTTAATAAAAAAATAAACCCATAATAATCAAGTTATTATGGGTTATAAATAGAACCGGTATGTACACAAGCCGTACTAATATCGAACCAATTTATGGACGATTTAAAGCGAATTGCTGTCTTAAGGTATTAAAGTGTTTCATAGCCGCTAATTAAGTTATTAGCTATACAAATTATTTGCGATCCTGTTTCCCTTTAAAGTCAGTAATAGTATTTCCATCATAACGACCTATCTTCTAAAACAGAAAAGAAGTATTCCGAACTTACTTTACTGGTAATATTAGTAATATGATTTTCCATCGTATCGAAAAATACCGTCAAATGCAGCAATCCAAATGTTGCCCTTTCTATCTTGTATGATATTGCGAGTGGTGTTGTTAGGTCCGTGGGAGGTAATTACCTCTTTGTTCAAGGATAATCCCTTCAATTACACGACAGGTATTCAGCTTCTCCCTCAGCTGGATACAGCAGGTCGGTCCATCAATATCGATGCCGACCATTCGGAATACCGTAACTTTCCTTTACAGTATAATTTTAACACCCTTGAAGATTTCAATAATAACTTTCTCAGTGAAACCGATGTCTTGTTAAGACAACATAGACAGCTGGATATTTATGGAACCAAAGTGGATTATACACGGCCATTGAAAAACAAAAGCAGTTTCGAAGCGGGCCTCAAATCCAGTTATGTGAAAGTTATTAATGACAACATCTATTATAACCAAACCGGCGGCCAAAGCATTACGGATCCTTCGCAAAGTGATTACACGGTCAACTCCGAAAATATCAATGCAGTCTATGTTAATCTAAACCAAACCTATAGCAAACTAACGCTACAGGCCGGTTTGCGTGCGGAGCAAACGGTTACCAAAGGAAATGATCAGCAATCAGGTAGGTCTATTAATCAGAACTATTTACAGTTGTTTCCGACCGTGTTCCTTAACGAAAAGCTGAATGAAAAAAATACCCTGGTCTTGCGCCTGGGCAGAAGAACGGAACGGCCGGATTATCATGAACTGGTACCTTTCCGTAGGCCGCAGACAGCTATGCTGTTTTTCCTGGGCAATCCCCATCTCCGACCTCAGACCTCCTGACACGGGGAACTATCCTAGGCTTGGCAAAGTACATTCATCATAACCCTGAATTATGATATTTATAAAGACTATATCCGGACCCTGCCTTTCGTGGACAGCAATCAAACCACGCTCACTCGAAGGCCGATCAATATACAAGGTGCGCGCGCCTGGGATATTGATCTCGTTTATACCAAAAAAATAACCAGCTGGTGGACAACCGACAATACGGTTTCCATTTATTAAAATGCTTTTACCGGGCAGGCCCGGGGCTATAGTTTAAATAATTCCGGTCTGGCTTCTATAGACCTGACCGCCAATAATAGTTTTCAGCTCAATGAACTCCTGTGGGCGGAATGTGACTTTGAATACAGTTCCAAGCGGCAATATGTCAACTCCACTTTCGGGGCCTATTCTAGCTTGAGCATAGGAATCAAGCGGCAACTGTTTGACAAAAAAGCATCCCTTTCACTCAATGCCAATAACATCTTGCAAAGCGAAGCTCATTACGGGATTGATCGGAATCTCGTATTGTATCAATATTCTTATTTCAGGGATTATTCGCGATACATCAGCCTTAATTTTTCCTGCCGTTTCGGACCCGGGAAGACCAACAAGGTGCATATCGACTCCGGTTCTTCAGATGAACAGAAACGCACCGGTAACTGACCCTGAATGTGTAAAGTTGTATCCAGTTTAAAACCTCCTGCCTATAATGATTTTGATAATGGCCTTATCTGCATTTTGTGTAAAACCATATCCTATACCGCCGTTAAATTCCCATTTAGGATCAAAGTTCAGATCCGTCGCTGCAAATAATTGATGATCCTGTTGCCGGAAAGCATCATAATGGAAAAAGGGACCGGTACTTCCATAATATTCTAATCCAAGTGCAACAACTTTGGTTACGTCATAGCTGCCTTTAACATTGGGTGAAAAGGTAAATCCTCTGTTCTCATCTGGCCCCTTGAAGCTTTTCTCCAGCGTTGGATTAACAGAAATATATAGCTTATTCCATTTTTTATCAACGATAGGCCTTATCTCGAGCGTACTTGTATTGGCTGAAAATGCACTTTTCTGAAAACCAAATTCAGTTGAAATACTCACACCCACGGGCCAGTTCCAACTCTGTGGTGCAGCGACCCTTGGTCTGATATGTGAACCAACATAGGCCGTTCTGCCAGCATCACCTATGGAATTAAAAAAATAGAAGCCGGTCTCGAACCATGTTGTCCAGCCATGGGTTATCTCAATCGTTTCATGTTCTACATGGTTTGTCGCAAGCTCACCATTAGTGACTGTCTTACTTCCATTTAATGTGAAATTACTGTGTAGTTCAACCATGGTTTTCCCTTTTTCAACTGTTTCAGAACCATAAACCTGAATCTCATAATTATCCTGTGCTTTAAGATTAAGAGAAGAAAGGGCAAGAATCAGCAAGCATATATATATCATTGATATTCGGCTTTAAAACTCATGTAAATCACATTCGCTTTAAAACTATAGCTGTAATCTGAAGCAAACTTGAAGTTGACCGCTAAATTTTAATTGTATAAAAAAAGTGACAAAACAGGAACATTATTACCGCCGATTGAATAAAGTTTGTTAAAATTTCAGAGTAAACGTGTGCCATCCCGATTCATAATAATAATGAATTATATACCCGTAATGCTGACAAATATTTTTAACCAATGTTAATCCGAGTCCAGTGCCTTGTGAATCTTTGCCCTTTTGAAAACGCTCAAAGATCATTTGTTCATCTAACGAATGGGTGGTGCCGGTATTCTTAATCGATAATTGCTCTCCGTTCAATTCGATAATAATTACGCCGCCAGAGCTATTGTGTCTGATCGCATTGCTGAACAGATTATTTAATAAAATATCGATCAGGTACTTGCTGGCCAACACTTGCTTAGCCTGCAGGTTATGTTTAAACGAAAGGTCTTTAGTTTGCATCAGTTCCTGAAATTGCAGCATTTTTTCAGATAACACAGTGTCAAGGCTAATTGGTATTTCATCAGCGATCAGTTTATTTTCCAGTTTGGCCAGTAATAACAACGATTGATTAAGGCGGCTGGATTTATTGATCGAGCTGTAGATGTCCGTGATCTGCGCTAATTGTTCGGCACTTAATGTTTCATCCTGGATCAGCGTATCCAACTTTGTGGTCACTACAGCCAATGGAGTCATCATTTCATGCGAGGCATTCTCGGTAAATTGCTTCAGGTTCAGGTAATCATGTGTTACCCGCAAGGACATCTCCCGGATAGCTTTGTTAAGTTCAGCAAACTCATCCACTTTACTCGGTTTACCCTTAAACTGGTCAACATCAGCGATGTTGAATTGCTTTATTTCCTTTAATGTTAGTTGAAATGGTTTCCAAAGGCCATTGAGAAAATATTTATTACTGATAAAAAGTACCGATAGCAAACCTGCCAGCAAAGCCAGTGTAATAATGGTAATAACCTCTATGAGATATTTTTGCCCAGCTCTAGAGATAGTGATGATAACTTTGTAACCCGTATCCTTTAACTTAACCAGATCTTCAACCGCACGCCCAGCCTCTTTCCGCTGTTCTTTTGGGTTAAAATAGGTAGTATCAAAAAAACGCTTCTGTAATTGCCACTGATTAGTTTTGATAAATACCGCGTGATCTTTGTCGAGGTCATATTGCTGTGGATCCTGATTGCTGCTTCGTACATACTCCTCCGCTTCTGTTAATTGTTGCTGCAGACCACGGTCCAGTTGTTGCTGGGCAATGTATTTGATAGCAAAGTAATAGATAACAGCCCCCGCTAATAAGACCATTAAGGTGCTATAAATACTCGTTCTGGTATAATGTTCAGATAATTTCATTAACCTGTAAATTTATAACCAAGCCCATAAATGGAAGTTAAATAGTCTTTACCCCCTGCGTCGAGTAGTTTCCTACGCAAATTTTTAATGTGGGTATAAATAAAATCGAAGTTATCGTGCATATCCATCTCATCGCCCCATAGGTGCTCGGCAATGGCATTTTTGGAGATAACTTTACCCTTGTTGGCAATAAAGTACAATAACATATCATATTCCTTCCTGGTTAAGATAATAGCGGTTTCGTTAACTTCAACCGTTCGGCCCAATAGATCGATGGCAATCTCGTTAAATAACAGCTTATTATTAGTATTTAAAGCCTTTCTGCGGTAAACGGCTGCCAGGCGTGCCTTGAGCTCAGCTAAGTGAAATGGCTTGGTCAGATAATCATCAGCGCCAACATTCAGTCCCTTTAGTTTATCATCCAAGGAATTTCTTGCAGAAATAATCAAGACCGCTTCATTCTTATGATTGGTTCGCAGGTACTCCAAAACACCGAAACCTTCTCCGTCAGGTAACCCTATATCCAGCAAAACACAATCATAATCATAGTCTGATAGTTTTTGCAAAGCCGGATTCAGGGCACCACAACTCTCGCAGATATTACCATCCACGTTTAAATAGTTTGTGATATTTTCACGTAAACTTTGCTCGTCTTCTATTACCAGTATTTTCAATACTTGCTTTTTATTCAAATGTAAACATCAAAATTGAAGATAACCTGAAGCTTACAAGGTTTACTGTTTTATAAATTGGAAAGCACTATAGCAACTACAGATTTACTTCATTTTCTTGTGATAATTTACAAGCAATTGAAAAAAGCACAACCCAACCTCACTAATTTAAAACCAATATGGCAACAATAGAACCAGTTCGTCAGGATGTAGGGTACCAGGGGCATATTAAAAAATATTCGACCTCGCTACGTATATGGCACTGGGCAAATACCATCGTTATCAGCGGTTCACTACTTACAGTATTGATCAATTCAACCATTATCAATGAAAGGCCTGTATCGGCTTTGGTCAAAACTGAATTAAAGAATGCCGGTGCCACGGTTAGCGATGAGCAGGCTGGTTCAGTTGCACACGCGCTTGGCGATAGCGTCTGGAAAATACACATCTATTTTGGGTATGTATTAGTTGGTCTGCTTTTATTCCGCTTAGCTCTTGAGTTTTTTCAACTGGCTGATCAAAAGTTCATTCGTAAAATGAAAAGCGCTTACCGGCAATTTCAAACCATGAAAAAGAACCGAGAGGTGGCCAAACACGAGTTTACCGTAAAAGCTATTTATGCTGTGTTTTATATTTTGCTCATGGTTATGGCTGTAACCGGTTTGTTTTTGGCCTTTGAAGATCTGTTAGCACCTTTCAAATCTATCAGGCATAGCGTTAAATATGTTCATGGCTTTTGTATGTACCTGATCCTTGCTTTTATTGTGGTTCACCTTGCCGGTGTTTTTTTAGCGGAACGTAAGGATAGTCAAGGAATTGTATCTGACATGATTAACGGCGGAAGCGATCATGAGTGATTATTTCCCGATCATAAGTTTAGCAAGAAAGCGATGCTCAGGTTAACTACCAGAGCATCGCTAAACTAACTATTTAAATTTCATGGCCAGGGTTATAATGTTCGAATTCAGGCCGGTGGAACGCATATAATGGCCGGCCCTGATTTCCAGTGAATTGAAATGCTGCCAGCCAAATACTCCAGTAGGAGGGGATAGTCTGATATTGGCCCCCACAAAATTGCTATGTAAGGTAGACAGATCATAATCACTGGTGTAATACGTATCCGTAGGCTTATGTTGTCCATAAGTAGCAAAATAGCGTGTACCCTGCTGATTGTTATATCGATAATAGGGGCTCACCGATACAAATGAAGTCAGCTTAACGGGTATTTCAACTTCGGCAGTATGTGCCCGGATGCCCCAGTTATCCATGTAATACCGGTAAAATGTCCTGATCACGAAATGATCATCCAGAAAGTAGTTAAACCGCACCGCAATAGGAAGCTTATACCGACTGCCCGGCAGGTTTTCTACCCGTTCAGATCCATCAGTAAAATAATCGCGCTGGTATTTAGTGGCCAGTAAACCATGCTGGTAGGAGGGCTCGATGATCAGTAAGGCCTGCAATCGCGTGGTAAGTACCTGCGAAAGAGAAAAAGAAGTACTGAATGAATTGCGCGGACTATGGTCCACAGGTCTATCATCCTTATTTGATCCAGAACCGTACCCTGGCGGTCGTAGTTCAACCGGCAAAATTACTTTCCAGGTATCCAGGAAAACCATTCCCTTAAAATCAAACTGGGTATTCTTATCTTTAGATACCCGTATAAGATTTATTCCTCCGCCGAAAGACTGATAATCGAACTCATGCGAATAAGATCCTGTTAGCCCGAAAGCATTGCCGGTTTTGTCATTCGAAACCGTCCAGTTCAAGGATGGATAGACACGGGTGTCCTGCCTGGAGGCAGAGGAGATACTGTTCGGGTCGATCTTATCCGATGATGCCGAAGTATAATGATCCACACCCAGTTCAAAGGTAAAGGTGTGCTTTTTACCACTGGCACCATATTTTGAAAGTTGCAAGTCAAACGTATTGGCAAAATCAGTTAGGTTTTCGGTGCCGATGCCTCCTGTTACTGCAGAATTGTTGCCATTTTGGTGGTAATAAGCCGAAATAATGTTGATCTCTTCAATTTTAAGCTTCCGTGTTTCGTAATTGCTACTATCCTTAACCGGCAAGGCTTTGGTTTGCGCATGCGAAGCGACGATCCCTAAATATAGAGCGGCAACACATAAATATATTTTTCTCATATCAGTAACCCGCCTTTAGTTACATCCACAGCCACCACCGCTTTTTCCGCCATTAGCTCCCGAAGCACCTTCACGGTACAGCTGAAAGCTTTGCTCAAACTTCTGTGACTTTCGGGCAGATAACTCCATTTCGGCGTCGTTCAACCTGTTCTTTTGATAGGCCTTTACTGAAGAGCATGAGCTTAATCCAAGCGCCGGTATACTGCCGACCAGCAATAATTTAATCAGGAGTGGTTTTTTCATTTGTTAATTTTTAACGTTAATGTTTCTGGAGGTGTAAAGCCGGTTATCATCATCAATAATGACGCACGCTATCTGTTGTAATTGGTTCACCAAATCGAGCCCAACACGGATACCCATAACTGTTACAGAAGTGGCCATGGCATCAGCAAACTCGGCGCTGGGACAAATGATGCTTACGCTTTTGATCCCGCCTACTGGCAGGCCGGTTTTAGGGTCGATAGTATGGGAATATTTTTTGCCGTTGATAATGGCATATTTTTCATAGTTACCAGATGTAGCGATAGCCATATTGCTGATATTAAGCGTAGAAAACGGCGTCATTTGCTTATCCGGGTCCGCAATAGCTATCGTCCAGGGATGACTGTTGGGCTGAGTTCCCCAAGTGATTAAATCACCGGCCGCATTCACGATCCCGCTGCCTACGCCATTTTGTTGCAACACAATTTTAGCACGGTCGGCCGCATAACCTTTTCCGATACCACCAAAGCCAATGCGCATACCTTTTTCCTTTAGGAAAACCGTTACGTTAGCAGGATCAAGAATAACATTTCTATAATTGATCAGTCCAACGGATTTAAGTGCGGTTTCAGCATCAGGTAAGGCTTTCATATTGACGTCGAAGTTCCAGAGGCTTTTATCTATTGAACCGTACGTAATATCGAATGCACCCTGGGTCAGTTCTGATATTTTAAGGGAACGTTCGATTAGTTGGTAAACTTCGAGGTCAACCTTTATCGGCCTGATACCTGCAGCTGCATTGATCTGGTTGATTTGGCTATCGTCGCTGAAGGTCGTTAGCAACTTTTCGATTCGGCGGATCTCGGCAACTGCTAAGTCAATACGGCTATCAGCCCAATCTATATGATCACTAACCACGCTGATCTCGAACCGGTTTCCCATCAGCTTTAAGATTCGCTTGTGCACGGTTTGTGCTTTTTCTATCGTTTCAATGGTTGGCATTTGCAAAAGGTTTGATCTGGTTAATAAACTGATCTGGAGATTCATCAGGATAGCCATCCCATTCTTTTAGTACTTTACCATGCTCATTAACCAGCAGGGTAAATGGAAACTTGCCATCGGGATTGTATTTATCCGCCAGGGCTTCATTCAGTTTTACCTGTTCTTTGCTCAGCTGATTTTTCTTTTGCCGGGGGAAATCGGCACGAACCAACACCAGGTGATCTGTAGCAAAGTCATTGAATTTTTCTGATTCCAGAATTTCCTTTCTCAACCGTATGCATGGGCCGCACCAGTCAGATCCGGAGAAATTCACAAGGATCAGCTTATGTGCTGCTGCTGCCTCAGTTTGTGCTTTATTGAAATCATCGAGCCATGTGACAGGGCTGGTTGTAAATAAGAAAAGAAAAATTGTTAATAATTTCATTTTTATTACTTTTAAGAGAACACCCTCAGTGATGATCCGGTTAATGTAGTTTGATATACAGTTAGGTTACGGTTTGCAGGCGAATTTTTAACAACACCTGCTTCTGTAAAAGCTGAGCCGTGGTTATTACAGTAAAACTGCTGGTTACTGCCTTGATAAATCAATGGATAACTCTGGTGAGTACAGGATTGCTGAACAGCGACATAAGTACCTGCAGTTGTTTTGGCAACAATAACACCGTTAGATGCCAAATAGCCCCCATTTGTCAACAATGCAGCATTAGCTGATATAGTAAGGTCAAGTGTAAAATTTATGTCTGAAGGGCCGTTTACGCCGGAAGTGCCATTGTCAGATTTTTTGGAGCATCCTGCACAATTGATCAATGCGAAAGATGCAGCAGTAAGTCCGATAGCTGAAAGAAATTCTTTTCTATCCATAATTGAAAATTTAGTATTGTAGAAACCTGTATAGTATAGCTTAATCCTCCAAATAACTTAATTAAGTACAGACCAAAGCGAAAGCACATTAGTATGGATAAACACCATGCTAATCGTATGAGTAGTATTGATTCAGCAGCAATATTATCAGTAGATTCTGTAGTTGACATGAAATTGAAGCCATTTAACAGATTTTAACAGACTTGTTTTTAATGTATTGCTATTAGAAAGTGTATTAACATGACATCGTTGGGTCTTAGCTGCCATTTAGTATTTCAAAAACACATGGATCTGATCGTCGTTTAATTAGTCAATTTGTAAACTACAGATTTGCTTCAAATTTGGAAGCTAACTTAGGGTGGCCTCAAAAAATTCGTCACTGTGCAGGTAAGTAAAAAGAATCAGATGGTCAATCAACCGCAATATAGATCCTCCAAATCCCGAATCACTAAACAAGAGGAAAACTATAACCGGATAACTGATCAGATCATGTCCTATATAAAAGGCCTTTCAGCCGAGGAAGACGCGGAAACACTTTGGTTTGGAATGAGATTTAAAGGGTATGAATTGAGTATCAGTTCCTTTAATACCAAATTAAAAAAGCTGGTTGAAGCTGGCTTGGTTGAAAAAAGATCTGTTGGCTATAATAAGCATTTTTACCGGGCTTGTCTCAATGTTTAATCAGATCAAAACAAACCGAGTTTTAGAAATATAATAGAACAAAAGTCGAATTATGGTCTTCTATTGATGATATAAACTCTCACCTCATTCTGATTCCTCAGACCTGCGAAGATTTTATAATGAAATAATATCTATCGGTTTGTTGCCATGTTTGGCAATTGGGCACAACATGCCTTTATAGATCCGTTTGATCATGGCAACTCCTATAAGAATAGTATTACCTGTATAAATTCAAAATACAATTGGCAATGCTGGAATGATGGGTACCATATTTCTCATCATTTAAAGCAGAATTTACACTGGACAGAACATCCTGCATATTTTCAGCATACCATTATAAATTACAGTATAAACAATGCAGTCGTTTTTTATAAGATTGATTTTATCGAAGTTTCGTTCTATTTGTTGATTAAACGCTATGATCTTTTGGCAAAGTATTTTGTAAATATTGGCGATTGTTTTGATTCAGATAAAGAAATAATAACGTTTTTAAAGGGAAGGGTTCAGCGTTTTGAATTTGCAAAACAATAATATAACCTCGATAGAGCAAAACAATAAATCTCAGATTAAAAAATTTGAAAATTTAACTTCAAATGTATAAATGTAGTTAGTAATCAATTCAGCAGTATTTAATCCTGATCCCGGCATTGACGACCACTCCATCGAATGGCGCGTAAATGTCCCTGAAGTTTGGCTTAGTAATGCTCCCCGTATAAATATTCCCCCAGCGGGTCTGCCTTTGATCTGTAAGGTTCTCGGCATTGATAAAAACATCCATGTGTTTCCATATTTTTTGAACTAATAAACCAAAGGTTGCATAGCCCTTTAGTGTGGTATCATCGCTTAACAATTGCGGCCCGGTATAAAAACTCTCGGCACCAAAACGGAAACTGCCCTCAATCTCATAGGTTACATCAAAGCTCAATTGGTTTTTAGGTGTTAAAGGCTGTGTTTAAAATGCTTTAAATGAAAATAGTGCTGAATGAAGAGCCACGAATAAGTTATAATTGATAATAAATTGTTAACATCAATCATCTTGAGTGCCGATAGCTGCTGGTTTTATATGGAGTAATTTTCGAACTATGAAATTAAAGTGTTAGAAAGCCGGGGTAATTCAACTTTTGCTCAGAATCTGTCTATATGTTTGTTACATTAAGATATCGTCATTGAATTGATAAATTAATTTCAATGACGATATCCATGCCTGTTGCTTAACATTAATCCAATTTAATCAATGACGGTTCTTTCAACGATCTCTAAACACCAGGATATTGTTCAACTTGCTTATTTAAAGCTGATTATTATTCCCCTTTGGATCAGTAAGGTGTTATTTGCCGATAATGAGCTGATTCATAAAACTGGAGTGTAAGTAATGGTTCTTTGGCCCGGTTCGTTAAAGATGAAATTAGCCCGATTGCTTATTCAAGTCATCGTGTTATTGTTGCTGTCTGGAATTGGTAGCAGGAGTTACGCGCAGACAGAAAGCGTTACCTCCAGAATTTATTTCCCAGGCTCCATCGGGCTGAACCTGCCGTTTGATGACTCCCGACTTCACTTAAAAAACGGTACGTTACTGACAACCGCATTGGAATACAGACCGGTTAACGGGAATGCCTTATTTTTTAGATTTAACTATGATGCTGTTCACAATCATTATCAGCAGGTTTATTCCAATTCGCCCACCAATGTAAATACCGGAAAACTGTCCGCAGATATCTTTTCTCTAGGCTTAGGTTATCGTCGTAAAGTAGGGGGCATCAAAATGTTTGGTATTTTGCAACCCGGGTTGGCTATCAATAGTTATGACCGGGTTAATTTTAACCCCGAAACCATAAGTATAGATCAGATCAGTCGCCGCCATTTAAGTATAAAACTCACCTATGGGATAGAGTATTACCTGGCAGAACATTTTGCCTTAACACTTGAATCCTCTTATTTTTATCTCTCTCCACATGGAAGCTACAAATTACTTAACCCAAGTAGTTTAAATTTCAATATAGGCTTTACAACAACTTTGTTTTAATCTATTCTTTATCATCATCTGTATCCTTACCGGCAAGTTTAGCAGGGTATACTTTCTTTCCTTTCGCCGCATACCATAATATCCTGTTCATTACATCATCATTTCCACCATCAATATGATCATACTCGGTTTTGGAGGATAGTTGCGCAAAATGCAGGGCAGCACCTTTAAGCGCAGCTAATTTAGGATTGATATTATTTAAGGGGATGAGGTTAGGGAGGCTTTGATAGGTATAATGAGCGGGTTTATTGGTAAAACAATCAAACATGGGCAATGCTGTTGCATCAATAATATTCATGGGCGGTAAACCCAGTATCTGCTCGATAGAACGTACTATACATGTTTGGTTATAGTTTTTACTCACTTTGCTTTTTAACCGGCTATACGGGCTGATCACAAAGCCCGTGGTACGGTAGGCAGATACATGATCCCACCCCGCCTGTGAATCATCTTCAGTAACAAATATCACCGTGTTTTTCCAGAAACGACTTTTGGATACAGCCTCAACAATGCGGCCAAGAGCAAGATCGTTATCAGCTACCATTGCGTTTGGTGTTGGGTAGCCTGGCCTCGTACCTACAGTATGATCAGCCGACAGAGCCATAACCATCAGCTCGGGTAATTGGTCGCCTGGCTTTTTTTCATACTCATTCAACTCTTTAATAAAGGCGGTTGCCCTGAGTTGCTCATTGATCTTATGTTCATCAGAGCCCGGATAGTTTTGCGATAGCATAGGCCTAACCCGCGATATGGTGCTCGTATTGTTAAACACGAAGGGTTTACCGGCTTTATAATTATCATAAATATTTGTCCAGCTTAACTTATTGTCAAAATGAACTGCGCAGGCCTCACCATATATCCTAACCGTTTTACCATGATCGGCGGCGTTGTTCCAGATAAAGCCATTACCGTCATAAACCAATGCATCTTCCTGCACGTGCGGGTAACTCCTGAACCATGATCGTACACTTTTTTCGACATAATCGGTAACCATAGCAGCATCGGTCCATTGATGCCCTTCGGCCGAACATTTCCCCGATACATAATAATTATCAAGCAGTAAAAAATTCCGTGCAAGATTATGTTGATTTGGGGTAACGCTATCGCCATAAATACATAAAGATTTAGCTCCGTTGCCCTCGGGCATATCACCCAAAACCTGATCATAAGTCCGGTTCTCCTTTATAATATACAGCACATGGTTAAACACCGAGGGCTCCCCAATACGCTCAGGTATTGGGCGGGGGGGGACATTTTTACGCGGCAGTAGGTTGGCTATTTGCTGTCTGAAGCTCAGGTTAAGGTTCTGTACCTTTTTTGTATATTGTTGTAGCTGATTAGCATCAGGAATATTGATAATAGAAACCGTAGCCTTTTGATGGTGAGAGTTATATGCTGCGGGGCCGTTCTCTGCCACTTCACCGCCTAAACCTGTTTGTCCAATTTCCTTGCTGCTAATACGTGAGCCTTCGCCTTCCAGGTTGGTTACAAATAAGGTATTGCCATCAACGGCAAGGCCTCCCGGATAAGCCTCAGTTGGGATAAATCCCTTTACTTCACTTTTACCAGATGTTTTATTTGCTGCTTTTGAACCAAGTTTTACCACAGCTACCGCATTATCCAAACCGTTAGCCACATATAGAACCGTGCCATCGGTATTTATAGCCAGGGCATTTGGCGTATCACCTATATAGCTTTTTTTGCCAGGATTTAATTTTATATCTATGGCGTCGACATTTTGAAGGGAATTTGCGGATATAACCGAAACTATATCGCTGTTTCCGTTGGCAACATATACAAAAGCTTCATCGGTACTGCTAATGATTGCGTTGGGATGTAATCCAACGGGTATCTCTTTAATAATATTGCCTTTATTCAAATCCATTACCATAACGGTACCTTGTGCGGTTGCCCCGGTTTTTGGATCAATATAGGTTTTACCGTAAGGCACGCCTGCTGTTTCCCGGTTTATAGTATCCACTGCTTCGGGACCGGCCCAATTGGTAACAAAAGCTTTATTTTTAGCTATTACAATGCCGTAAGGAGCTACACCTGTGGCTTTTGTCCAGACAGTTTTATTGGTTGTCAGGTCAATTTTTACTAACTGATTATTACCGTTTAGAACCACGTATAAATAGTTGGTTCCGTTTTCATTATTGATAGCCAGATCATTTGGCAATGCTAATGGCGATTCCCCCTCGGCCTTGAAACTGAAAGTATTTTTAATGCTGATCTTTTCGCCATCCCAAATGGCCTGAAAAACGTACGATTTAGAATCTTTACCCTTACCTGCCGCCGCGCTCCAAAAAATCTGTGTCTGATTATCAGTCTTTAAAACCTTCAAACCCGAATAGGTGCTTGTAAGTCCTCTGTACTGTGTACTCTGCTTGTAGGTCCACCGGGTGACAACCTTTTTTACAACGGTATCAATAAGCGTTATCCCATACCTGTCTTCTACAGCAATAAGCCTGCTGCCGGGTATAAGGCGTACATCCATGCTGTGATTTTCATCATCGGCGTCGCCAAAAGCTATTACTTTACCTGCTGGGTCAATAATCCTGTTGTAGGGCATTAAAACAGGCAGTATACTACGATTAAGCGTACTATCATCATAGGCGCTATGCATATTAACCTGCTCATTTCCGGCAGACTGTTTATTACTGTTTAAACGGTGACACGCCATAAGCGAAATAAACAAACCAACGGTTGGCATGCCGAACAAAAAGTATTTTCTAATCATAAGTTACAGTACTGATTTTACTGTGAAGTAAAATTATGGTATTAGCTTAAATTAAAACTTAAAGAATGCCAAATAAATCGTCATTGTTACTTAGTGTTGATTGCCTTTACCATCAGAGGTATAGGCCCCCAGATCAAGGTTGTATTTGGTATTCCCTGCGCTAAAAGCCGGTGAGGAGCTTTGTAAGCGAAAATCGTTCGTATTAGGATAACCGTTTGGTGCAGCAACTGTACCGTCAAACTTCATAAACAAGGGATCATAATTACCTATTTTTTTTGAAATGAGATCTGTAGGTTGTGGTTTACCCAAGCCGGATGCCGGGTAAAAATTATCCCTGATATTGATCTTCTGTGATGGGTCAACCAAATCAGCATAGGTATCAACAGTAGCGTAAAATAGGTTATTTCCATAAGTGGTATGCACCAGATCGCCATCATTGAACAGCTCAATACCATGATAACAATTAACGATGATATTATTATAAATATGCCCGATAGCATTAACTCCAACAGAAACGGCACGCCCCGGTTCGGCAGAACCCCTTCGCCACCCGTTAGATACCAGGGTATTATTATAAACATCCACCTCTGTTTGCGGGAATGGGATGCTGGCGCTGGTTTCCAGCTTAATGCCACTACCCGCCTGACTGAATACCACATTATAGGCTACAACTCCTTTAGCGCCTGACTTTAAGTTGATGCCCTCGCCATCAGTACTTCCTGATGAGCTAATGGTATTTCTGAGTATGGTTACAGTGGCGTGGAAAAGTCCCATCAGGTCATCCTGTCCATTGGTAAACCAGGAATCTTCAATATCAACGGGGATAGCATTGTTAACAACGATGGTTCTTCTGGCACTTCCTGAAGCGTCCGGTCCCCCGGTATTATCTATGTGTGTCCATTTAATGGTGATGGCTTGTGCACTATCCGCCTGAAAACCGCCCCAGGTGCCGGGTTTGTTTAGATCAGAATTGAAAAATATAGGCTGATCCTTGCTACCCAGTAATTGTAATACACCCTGGATAGTGAATTGTGCATTATTTTTAACAATAACGATGGCTCCCGGCTGCGAGGCCAGTGTATCACCTTTTTTAACAGTTACATCACCAGTTACCGTGTAAGTTTCGCCCGTTAATAAAGTCCCTTTAACAAAACCACTGATATTGCCGGGGGCAATTGGACTGGAGGCAGGAATCTTGATCTTAGTAAATGTGGTTACTTCCTGTTTTTTGCAGGAATTCAATATAATGGTTAGCAAATAGCCAACTATTAACAAATAATGATATCTTTTTTTCATTTTGATTTTATGCTTAGCGTGCGTAACGGAAACCAACATTAAAGCTCACATTGGATACATCTCTGGATTGTATCAGGTTGCTGATCTTAATGGTAGTTGGTGTATTTAATAAGTTATTGACTTTTGCGATGAGTACAAAATGTTTGCTCACTTGTTTTTCTCCAGATAAGGCTAAAAAAGACTGCGGCTGCTGATAATAATCATAACCGTAATTGCCATAAACCAGGTCGAGGGTTTTACTGGTATAGGTATAAGCTAATTGCACAAATGCTTTTTGCTTGTCATTTTTATATAGTAAGGAAAGATTAACCACATCTCCGGTCTGGCCTTGTAGTGGCCTGCTTTGTAACTTGGGTACTGAAGTGGTAACACCAGACGCATCGGTAGAAGTGTAGATCTTGGTGGTATTGATATTAGAATAAGTATAGGTATAATTACCGGATACCCCAACATCACCAAAATACCTGCTGTATACAACCTCTGCGCCGGCAACTTTAGCAGTCCCGAAGTTTTGTGGTGAGGTGTTAAGCTGACCGCCGGAAAGGGCATTTAGGGCAAACTCTATTGGATTTTTAATGTTTTTATAAAAACCGCCCACAAAAAACTGTTCTTCCTTACCCGGATATAGCTCATATCGCAAGTCATAATTATCAGCCTCAGTATGTTGTACGTAAGGATTACCGGTAACATCAGTGCTTTCGCCAAAGGTAGGGGTAGGTACCAGCTCATATAATGCAGGGCGAGCAATGGACTTAAAGTAAGATGCCCTTAGGTTTGCTTTGTCGTTTAGTTTGTACTTCAAATTTAAGCTAGGCAAAACATCGGTATATGTTTTTTTTGCATTACTCCTGATATCTAAAACTACCGGATGTGTATCATATCCTTGCTCCGTTCCTTCAATACGTACACCGCCGGTTATATCCAATTGTTCAAGTGTTAACTTAAATTCTCCATACCCGGCAGTAATGTTTTCATAAGCGGTATAGTTGGCCTTATCGCTTGTTAAGGAGCCGGTTACATCATATACCAGCCAGTCAGCAGCATAAATATCTGTAAAAGGGCTTTTTACACCATTTGCCGTAGGAGTTGGTCTTAAGGTATATTCGTTTTGCGTGTTATATCGGGTACTGTGCCTGTACAAACCTCCGGCCTTCAGTTCAACAGAACTTTTTTCTCCCAGTGCCGTTTTATAACTCAGATTGGCCATCGCGCTCAGATCCTTATTGCCACTTTTTTGCCATATCCTGGAAATATTATCGAAGTAATCAGGTGTACTGGTCAAATCCGGATTGATCAGGTGATTGATGGATATATCTGCCCGGTCTGGTGCATTTTGTGTGGCGTTGGAATAAACGCCTGTCCAGTCAAAAAGAAAATGTTTTGAAAGCACATGTTTGCCGTTCAATTTCAAGTTCTCTACATATTGATTCTGAATATTTGACCGGTTATCATTAAACACGGTTCCCGTACCCGGCCCTAATCTCCCTCCATTACCACCTAGAATAGAAGTATCAATACTCAATCGGGTCTGAGCGATATGGGTATATAGGAAAACATTATCCAGGCTTATCTTATTTTTGTCATCAACTTGGTAATCTAGGTGAGCTGACAAACCATTGTTCAGTTGTTGGGTAGAGTAGGTGCGATTCGCTACATCAGATATTACGGGCTGGAAATTTTTCCCGGGACGTGTATCCAATTGAGCAATATTAAACTGTGAATTGGTACCATAATACTGGTTCTGATAGCTATCAGCAATAATAAAACCCAATTTATTCTTTAGGAATCTTCGGCCATAAGTGAAACCTAATAATGAGGTTAGGGGTGCATTCTTCTTTTTAAAGTCCAGATTAGCTCTGGAGAAATTACCAGGATTTGCTTTATAAGATGAACCAAATCTATCAGCCGGACTTTGTTTTTGAACGGCACCGTGATCAAAATCATCAAATTTCCTGTTGAAAAATAGAGCGCTATAACCAATAGCGCCATTAGCAGTAAAATATTCGTACTCTGGCGCATCTTTAAACACAAGATTCACAGTGCCGCCTATGGCATCGCCTTCCATATCCGGGGTTAAGGTTTTACTAACCTCAATTTTCTCCAAAAGATCTGAGGGGACTATGCTCAGCGATACAAATCTAGATATAGGGTCCGGACTAGTAACTTTTACACCGTTAATTAACGTATTATTATAGCGTGGCTCCAACCCTCTGATAATGGCATATGCTTCATCAGAACCACTGTTTCGCTGAATGGTTACTGCCGAAACCCGTTGCAGTGCATTAGCTGCATTAATATCCGGCGATCTTTGCATGGCTTGTGCCGAAATTACATTGGTAATATTACCCGCGTTTTTCTCCGAACGACGGGAAGACGATTCAGATTCCGCGTTAGCTTTGGCATACACACTTATCGCTTTTAGTGATTCGGTTTTTTCGGTAAGCGGCATATTTAAAGTCAGCGTTTGCCCTGCAGAAAGCTCAATATGCTGCTCATAATCCTTGTAACCAATGTATTTTACTTTGACTTTATAGGATCCCGGTGATACACCGCTGATCTGGTAATGTCCAAAAGCATCGGTAATTGATCCCCCTTTTATACCATCAAAGTGCACATAGGCACCGCTTAGTGGTTCTTTGGTGTTTTCATCCATTATTTGTCCCTTCATAGTAGCATTTTGGGCCGCGGCTACGGAAGAAAGAAAAAGAAAAACAACAATCAGGTAAAGTTTATTCCTCATATGTTCAAGTGATTTTTTTGCAAATCACTTGGCCAATTTGGGAGAAATGCTGAATAAACTACAGTAATTTAAATGTTAACTTATTGGTAATCAAAATTTAATATTTGAGTTCTGGAAAGGGGATAAAGACAATTATTCGGTGATTAATGAGGGAATAATTTAACCTGGATAGCATTCCCTTCACCGGTAGGATTGACTGGTCTATTGGATTTGTTCTTAATTAAACTTAGTCTAAATAATTGTAAAAATCACCCGTGTTGTTATATTTGCCGAAAATTAGAATCAATCTAAATAAATATAATGACGCAAACTTACTTTAAAAAAATTAGCCTTTTACTTTTATGCATGTCCTGTAATCTGGCTGTGACTTATGCGCAAACACTTGTCGGTAAAATTTCGGGAATCATTAAAACTACCGATGGCAAGCCGGCCCCGGGTGTCGCCGTAACCCTGGTGTCATTACATAAAACTACCCTGACCAATGAAAACGGTACTTATATCCTTCAAAATATTCCGGCAGGGACCTATTCTTTGCAAGTGACCCTCGTAGGTACTGCCGGGGCAAGCCGGGAAGTAGTTGTTAGCGCAAGTAAAACCAGTAATACGGATTTTAATTTGGCAGAGAGTTCCGCTCAATTAAAGGAAGTAAGTATTACCTCGGGTAAAACATTAAATAACCGCCCGGTATCACTAAATAAATCTGGTATCCGCCCGTTCGATTTGCCGCAAAGCACAGGCGTAGTGAGCAGTACCGTAATAGCAGATCAGCAGATCAACCGGCTGGGTGATGCTGTACGGAATGTTAGTGGAGTTACTTTGACCCAGACCCGGGGCGGAGTAGGTGAAACTTTCACGGCTCGCGGCTATAGTATCGGTATCACCGGCGGTGCAGGCAGCATTTTTAAAAATGGGGTATTGGTAAACACCGCCGGTTTCCCGGAGGCAAGTACGCTGGAATCTGTTGAAGTACTTAAAGGCAGCTCAGCCTTGATGTATGGTAATGTTTCAGGTGGATTGATCATCAATATGATAACCAAAAAACCTCAGTTTGAAACTGGTGGAGAAGTATCTATGCGTTATGGCAGCTATAACTATTATAAACCTACTGTAGACGTTTACGGACCGCTATCCAAAGACCTGGCTTTCCGTACTATTGCAACCTATGAAAATGCAGGCAGCTATCGCAATGGGGTAAAAACAGAACGTACCTATGTGAATCCTTCCTTATTGTATAATTTAGGAAAAAGTACCACCATTATCCTGGAGGGAGATTATTTAAAATCAAACCTTACCCCAGACTGGGGTATTGGTTCGCTGAATAACGGGCAGGCCATCCCGACAATGGTACCGCGCTCACAGTTTATCAATACTTCCTGGGCTTATAGCCACATGAACCAGTATTCCAGCTCCCTGACCATCAATCATACCATCAACGATAGCTGGAAATTAAATCTCATCACCTCTGCACAAGGAACCAATATTGATTCCTATCAATCGAGCCTGCCAAATAGTGTAAGTGCCACCGGTGAATGGAACCGGGGCTTGGCGCGCGCCAACACTCATGAGGGAGATTATACGGCCCAATTAAACCTGACCGGAAAATTTAAAACAGGCAGTATCGGTCATCAGATTTTGATAGGTAGTGATGCCGCTAAGGTTGTTAATGTGACGAACGGTTATAGCATCAATGGCCAAAACATCAGCAGTTATGTTTATGACAAGATCAATACAATAGATTTGAACAAATATACCCAGCGTACCGATATCCCGAATGCAGTTGACACGAACCGTACCACAGCACCAGTCTATCGCTTTGGTGCTTATGTGCAGGATCTAGTTAGTTTAACAGATAAATTCAAAGTATTGGCTGGTGTACGCTGGTCGTGGCAGCAAACCAATCAAACAAATATTAATTATCTTCAAAAAGGTACCAATGGATTGGGTGTTGCGGCCACACGATATGATCGTGCCTATTCGCCAAAAGCATCATTGATCTACCAACCGGTAACAACAACATCTATTTATGCTAGCTACAGCAACAATTTTATTGTAAACACAGGTACTGATGTAAGTACAGGCCAGGGCCTAAAACCGTCTACATTGGATCAGTATGAAGCCGGGGTAAAAAATGAATTCTTTAACGGAAAGTTATCTGCCAACTTCAGTATCTACCGCATTGTTAATAACAACCTGGCTGTGGTAGCACCTTTCAAGGCTGATGGTGTAACTGTTAACAGTGATAACACTATAAAAACATTTAGCGGACAAACTACCAGTGACGGTGTAGAAGTTGATGTTACGGGTAACCTTAGCAAAAACTTTTATTTTATTGCTGGTTACGCGTATAACAATGCGAGGTATACCAAAACATCTGGTTTAAAAGGTTCTAATATTGAAGGCGAGCCTTTAGTAATTAACCCTAAGCATACCGCAAATGCCAGCATTTTTTACACATTTAGTAATTCATCACTCAGAGGATTTAAGGTTGGCGCCTCAGCTTTTTATACGGGATCCCGTTTAGCGGGCTACAATAACGTAGTTGGTCAAAACCAGGCATATAGCCGTTTGTTGCCGGTAGGTGGCTATGCTACGCTTGACCTTTCGGCCGGTTATACTTATAAAAAATTATCTTTACTGGCGCAGGTGTCCAATATTACCAATACACTCAATTATCTGATTCATGATAATTACAGTATCACACCAATTGCGCCGCGTCAGTTTTTGACAACACTGGCCTATAAATTTTAAATTAGCCCTGATCAATTTAAGCCCTGTTCTTGTCAAAGAGCAGGGCTTTTGTTTTTTATCCGATCCCAATTAAATTTCAAAGTCAGACTTAAGAATGGTATTTGTACAAAGAACTGCTAATGAAGATAGGCGGGGAGAAAGATACTGGACACCGACTCTATGTCTTCAAGTAATTGAGAGTATCGGAGAAGAATTGATAAGGGACCGTCTAAAAGAGATTTATAAAGAAAAGTTCGCGTCCAGCTTAAATATTGATGTAAAATTAGATGCTTTAAAAGCCGAAGTAGCCCTATTGGAATATGATCGACATCGATAAGTGTCACAATAAACAGGTCAATCTGCGCGCCACGCAAACTTACCTTACGCAATTTCGGCAACAAATACTCCCGGTAAATGTTAGGATAGCCACAATCAATCAGAATATTCTTTTGTTTACCCGGGCTATTGCAAGTAATCAATAGACAATCACCAGTCAACTTAATAAATAGTCTTATGGGTTTATTGTTGTTCAATTTTACAATCGAATGACCCTTAATTTCTTTGTAGACTAAAATGATGAAATATATAACTTGCTGTAAATAAGATTATTGTAAATTTATGATTGCCAATTCCCCTAAGCGGAGTCGAATCTGTTTTCTTTTTAACATGTTGATTATCAGTAGTTTGTGTTTTATTAAATAATAGAATATTGATACAAATACAGGCTTTAGTTGCAATAAGAAGAGTTTTAACAAAAAAAAACTATTTAACTGTCTTATTTACAGTGTGTTAAATTGTTTTTTTTTCTATCCGTATCCCTGAGCGGGAATACTTTGAACACTTAGAGAGCTTTCTACGGCTTATAGAGCCCATAATCCAAGATTTGAAAGTTAAGGGCTTTATAAAATAGGGGGAGAGATTTTACTGTTTTGAGTTTTAACAGGCCTTAAGTGGGTACATTTATAATTTACATATCGGCTCCTATTATGGAGATATTATCTGCTGACTGTATGTGGTTTTAGGGTTGACGCTAGGTTTCTTGTCGGCGATGTTGTGACTTAGAAGGAAGCGATTTTAAACAAGGGATATCTCCCAGTATCATTTGCAACAAATGTCCAAAGCAGATTGATGAATGACCGACTTGTCGCCCGGCCTTAGCGTATTTTTAGCCTCATAATTAATGGATAGGATCGCCTGTTTTTCATTAATTCTCAATACCGAGTCCTGCCTTTTTTCGATCAGCATTTTTATCCGCTGCGATTACTTTAGTAAGATCAGCGTTTTCCTACTCGCCAAGATGTGTTTGATTGCGTTTATTATATCGGGTATTTTGCCTTCAGAACAGGCGTTATATATAAATAATAGAATCAGTAGTGATCCCATCATACTTGCCCCTATCTTTTAAAATGAAGTTTTTTCCTTCCGTTTTTTCGTTGAGACGGGGGCAGCTAATTTTAGTCATATAGATATTTAAAAAATATTTATTATAGTAAAATATTATTCTACAGTACATTTGCGTTTTAATTCAATTAAAACCCCAGAGTGCTTTCTTAGCCGTTTATATGATTGTAAAAAATAAGGATGATAACACTTCAACTAAATACGATGGTATTTACAAGGAAGACATATCGTCTTTTGAGCATTTCTATAAATCAAATTATAAAAAATTGCATTTGGTATCTTTTAGGTATACTAATGATCATGAACAGTCAGAAGAAATTGTTCATGATACCTTTCTTAAAATCTGGGATAATTTGGAATTACTATCTTCTATAAAAAATATCGAAGCATATCTGTTCCGTTCGGTAGTTAATGCATCACTTGATTTTATCAAAAAGTCGAAGAGAACAGTCTCACTACAGAAAACATTTCTCGAAAATTCCGAAACGATAGAGTGGGAAGAAAATAATTTTGATGAACTGGAAAATCGTTTAAAACTGGTAGAAAAAGCGGTAGAACAATTACCGCCAATTTGTAAGAAAGTATTGCTAATGAGTAAATATGATAAACTTAAACAGCAAGAGATAGCAGATACCCTAAATATCTCTATAAAAACTGTCAAAAACCATTTAACCTATGGATATAAAAAAATCAGAGAATTTATAAATTCAAGTAAAGCCTGGATTTTGATTTTTATTATAGTACTTTTTGAATGATTTACAGTCATATATGCAGATGATGGAAAATAATTTTGATAGCACTCCATATGAACTGATCGTAAACAGTTTTAGCAATTCACTTTCGCCTGGTGAGATGCAGGAGCTTGATGCCTGGTTAGCATTGTCGGCCGAAAATGTAAAACTTTATAACGAAATTGTTGCCATCAATCATGATTTGGATTCATTGGCTCATCAAAATCGTTTAAATACAGATGAATCATGGGTGAGATTTAAAAAGTTATCGGAAGATAGAAAAGTAGTAACTTTAACTAACCACAATAACGGAAATTTATACTCGGCAAAACATAACCATACGTTTTGGATTGCCTCTATCGCTGCAACATTAGTGGTAGCTCTAAGTATTGTTCTGGTAATGTGGCGTTCCAGGAATAATGATATTACTATTCTTCAAACAAAAGTAAACCAACATCTGAAAATAGTTTTACCTGATGGGAGCAAGGTTCAGTTAAACAGCAATTC
Organism: Mucilaginibacter lappiensis; assembly: GCF_900155965.1. Lineage (GTDB taxonomy): Bacteria > Bacteroidota > Bacteroidia > Sphingobacteriales > Sphingobacteriaceae > Mucilaginibacter > Mucilaginibacter lappiensis. Next base: position 59,628 of record NZ_FTMG01000001.1, on the reverse strand, counting down.
TGAAGTTAGCTATTCCAAAAAAGCTTTCTCTCTGTCCAGAGAATTAAAACTTGTTAAGGGTGAAGCTTTGTTTGAAGTAATTCATAATGAAAAATATCCGTTTGTGGTTTATTCGGGTGTTTTGAAAATTAGGGATATTGGCACTATATTTAATATTAGAAATGGGAAATTAGCTACTGTTGTTTCCGTTATTTCAGGAGAGGTAGCCCTCTCAGAAAAAACGGATAAAGATTCAATTAAACTAATGGCAAATCAGGAAGCGATCTATAATGTCTTTTCAAAAAACATACAGGTGGTTCCCCAGAAGGACTTAAATACCACTTCCTGGCTTGACAAAAAGTTTAGATTTATAAAATGCCCCTTAGAAAAAGTTGTTGAGCAGTTACAAAACGCTTACGAGATCCGTATTTGTTTATCAGACAAGGATTTGGAAAACAAGGAATTGACTGCTTCATTTAACAATGAGTCAATTGAGGATGCTCTTAAAGTAATTAGTGGGTCCTTGAATATAGATTTTGAAAATAAAAACGGAATTTATTATTTGACGAGCAAAAAAATCTGATGTATTAATTAAAGTGCAGCCCCATCTTTATTGCTATTTTAAAAAACAACTATGGTTCAGATTTATTCTGATCTTTAGTCTTTTGTTTAAACTGCCTCTATATGGGCAAACGAATAATTTAAATATAACTTTTGAAAGAAGCTCTATAAGTGATGCGCTTACCAGATTAATAGTTGAAAAAAAAATCAACCTTTCTTTTGATCCTGGGATAATACCTCAAAACATAAAAATAACCCATCGGTTCAATGGGGCTCAAATTTATGAAGTTTTAAATTTCATATTGAAAGACAGCCCTCTTGAGTACCACCTTACCTCAAACGTTATTGTTATTGCTGCAAAAAAAAAGATTCTTTTCGTAATAGGAGGCTTTATTAAAGATGCAGAAACTGGTGAGTATATTATCGGCGGTTCTATCTTTAACTCCTCAAAACACCTTACTTCCTCAAATAATTACGGCTATTTTGCTTTGGAGTTACCTGGTGGAAATGATACCCTACATATTTCTCATTTAGGATATAAAAAGAAGGAAATTGTTTTCAATGTCAGGCAGTCGATGGCTGTTAATATCTTATTGGAGAAACAAACAGATACTTTAAAAGAAGTAAAGGTAGCAGCGAAAAATAATGATCTGTTTGTGAATCCTGTTGCCGGTAGCTCGTTAAATCAGGATATTATTTGGAGCCATTTATCAGAAGGAGGCGAACCTGATCTAATCAAATCTGTTCAGTTATTGAATGGTATCCAAACCATAGCCGAAGGCAGCAGCAGTTTATTTGTAAGAGGGGGCGATAAAGATCAAAATTTAATTCTTCTGGATGAAGCGCCTGTTTATAATCCTGCGCATTTATTTGGCTTGGTTTCTATATTTAATCCGGATGCAATTAACCAGGTACAAATTTATCAAAATGAAATTCCAGCAAATTTCGGGGGGCGTTTATCATCCGTTATTGATAACGTAATGCAAAACGGAGATAATAAAACTTTCCATGTTAAAGGAGGTTTAAGTATGTTGTCTGCAAGGCTCGCAGTAGAAGGTCCACTTGTATCCGATAAAGGTTCATACCTTTTTACTTTTAGAAAAGGCTTTACTAATTTATTAAAAGCGTTTGCCCCGTTTCCTTATAACGCAAATTATTCTGATTTTAACCTTAAGCTAAATTATCAACTTAATACCAATAATAAAATATATCTATCAGGATATTATGGGTTTGATAAACTTCGGGCTTTTGATAATTATGATAATTCCTGGGGAAATAAAATTGCCACATTTAGGTGGAACCATTTATTTAATAGCCGGCTATTTTTAAATCTGTCCGTTTTATATAGTAATTATTCTAACCAGCTCAACATTGATGCGGATCAGTCTGATGCAAAATCTCAATGGATCACAGGGATTATTGACAAAAGCATAAAAGCAGATTTTACTTATTATGTGCATAACAGTGAACAGATTAAGTTCGGCATTAACTTAATTAATCACAAATTTATACCCGGAGAATCCCCATCAAGGTTTAATGATACCATACCGGTAAATATACCGAGGCATAAAGCAATAGAAATGGCGGCTTACTTTAATCATCGCCTCAATATATTATCAGATTTGCAGTTAACTTATGGATTGCGAATGAGCTATTTTTACAATAAAACACTATTACCTAATGGACCCGATATTGTTGATTTTTATATGAATTCGGGATATTCAGATTTATTGACAGAACCGGGTAAGAATTTTTTAAGATTTGAACCACGATTGTGTTTACAATACAATTTCAATAAAAATAATGCCATGAAAATGGTATATAATCGTAATTACCAGTACTTACAATTGGTACAGGGCGAAGAATTAGCCTTTTCTTCATTAGAGTCATGGATACCGGCAAGTTCCACAATAGCGCCTCAAATGGCTGATTTTTATTCCATCGGTTACTCCCTGAATAGCAAAGACATCATTTTTACTACAACCGCCTATCTGAAGAAGCTATATAACCAGGTGGAATTGAATGATCATGCTCAAATTATTTTAAATCCTTTTATTGAAAGTCAACTGCAATTTGGCAAATCTACTGCCAGTGGAATAGAATTTAGTTTAACAAAATCATGGAAGAATATAACCGGGAACCTCGGCTATACCTATTCTGTGGTTAATAAGCAGATAGCAGGTATTAATGAAAACAATACATTTAAAGCGAATTATAACATACCGCATAATTTAAGATTTTCGGTTGATTACCAGCCAGTTTCCAGAATATCCATAAATGCTTTTTTTACTTATAAATCAGGACGGCCAGTTACGCTTCCCGTTGGTTACTACATTGAGAACGGGCAAAGGATTCCTATTTTTGAAGATCGAAATACTTCTCACCTTCCAGATGACAAAAGACTTGATTTAACGATAGAACTGAAGCCCCGCACAAGGACAGATCATAAAAAAAGATGGAAAAGTACCTGGCTTTTTTCTGTTTACAATGTGTTAAATCAAAGAAATATAATTTTTTATGCCATTGATCATCCAACAACCGTCAATAATCTAAGTTCAGGTATTGTGCCAAGTGTTACCTACAATTTTAAATTTTGATAAAATGAAAAAACTTAGCGTCTTATTAATTTCATGTATTTTGATTACCGCTTGTAAAAATAGTTATGTATCACCAATAAAATTCAATAACCACGGCAGTACTTATGATCTGGCCGTAGAAGGTGGAATAACCACATTTCAAACAAGTCAGCAAATTAGATTATCAAAGCCTGGATTATTACCCGATGGGAAAACCTCACCGGTCAGCAATGCATTAGTAAGTGTAAATGACGGAACAGACGAAATTCCGTTTAAGGAAACTCAGACCCCAGGATTATATGCAGGTACTATAATTAACAATACCAATTACGACGGAGTTTATACATTACACATCACCTATAATAAAGAGGAGTATACGGCGGCTGATATTTTAAGTGTGGTAACTCCTTCTATCCAATTAAATAATCTGCCTTTTTCGGCCCGGGCTATTTCTGCAGATCAGGTTCAGCTGAAAATACCTAAACATTTATTTGGCGCTCCAACGGCGGCAAGATGGATAGTTATATATGACAAGAGCTCTATAATCAACTTGCTTAACAGTTTCACCGTACCATATATTTATACTCATCAGCTTGGAGCACCCAATTCTTTATACTCATCGACACAGGAATTTAGAGAGCCCATTTTAAGTCTTCGCGACTCCATCACAGTTTATAAGTTTTCGTTGTCTGAAAGTTATAGTCAATACCTTTATACATTGTTCCAGGAAACGGATTGGAAAAATATTTTTTCAACTAATCCGAGTGGTATTTACGGTAATATCAGTGGTACCGGTCAGGGGTATTTTTATTGTACAGATTACGAGATGAAAAAATTCGCTGTTAAAGATTTAATTAAGTAATGCTATAAAAATTGACACCAAAATTTGCTATAAACTGATCGCTAACGGTTTTATAATATTTTAATTAATCCGTTTGGAAGAGATAGAGAAATATAGTTTGTACCTCATATCACTTATTGGAAAAGTTGAAAAAATGGGGCCTCATTAATCAAGTAACTTGGCCCCGGTATATAGGGGTATTAATTAGGGGAGCAGCATTTTGTCAATCACATGAACTATTCCATTTTTAGCTGTATTATCTGTTTTACTTAACAATATATAATCGGTGTTCGATTTACCTTTTATTTTTAATCCGCCGGTTGCGTTAAGTGTTATAGTACCAGAAGCTAACGTTTGTACTTCAGTTTTGTCCTTGAAATCGGATGAAAAAAGCCTCCGATTAACCAAATGGTATTTTATCAGGTTTGACAGCTTTACAGGATCAGCAGCCTTTATAGCATTGATAGTTGGATACCCTGCATCAATGAATGCCTGATTAGAAGGTGCAAAAATTGTATACGGACCTTTATCAGACAGTACGGTAGATAAGTTTGCTCTTTTAACAGCTTCATCTAAATAGGTCAAATTGGGGGTATTCTTAATTAATGCCACTATATCAATGGCAGGAACGGTTAATATTGTATTAATAACCTGAATTGTTCCGTTAGTTGCCTTCTTACTAAGTTTTACTGTTGGTATCCCGTTAACGGAGATTTTATCATCATCTGTTTTTGTTACATATAGCTTTTCGCTGCTTTGTGTAACGAATTCGGTATTCGTGGCAATGGGAATTGAATTTACAGGAAGAATATGGTATTGCAGAATGGAAGACAAAAGACCTTTGTTGGCAGCATTTACTGCGGACTCATCTTTGTAACCTGCAGCTTTGAAAGCTGCATTTGTGGGCGCGAATACAGTGAATGTTCCTTTGCCTTTTAAGGTAGTGGCTAAATCTGCCTTGATTAATGCAGCTCCAAGCAAACTAAAATTAGGGTCGGCTGAAATTGTTTCAGAAATAGAAAAGGTTTTAGCTGGCGGCGGTACCGGTGGTGGATTGTTCTTTTTGTTTGTGCTACATGCTGTAACAATAAAACAAATTGAGCCAATTAGCCCTAAAGTACACCTGTTTAAATTTTTTACTGAATAGTTTTTTCTTATTTTCATTTTAATTGCTTTTGTATGGGAGACGGCTCAAGGCTTAATAAGTCCTAAAAGAATTGGAAAATATTTTTAAATTATACTTATCAATGCAGTCTATTATTTATTTGATCATTATGATTAGCATGCATGAATTAAAATAAACATAAGTAATTCAAAGGAAGCGGACATGAGTAATAACAGATAGAAAGAGATTAGCATAAATCCCACGACATACAAGATTGTTTCATTAATTTGTTTTATCATTTTATAAATTCATCAATTGTTGAGATTAATTAGTATGATTTTATGAAGGGTAGGCCCTCGGAATTTTTAGTTCAATCTTTGAAATTCAATTCGATACGATCACATTCTTTTTGGTCATCCTTCTTTTTAAATAATGCTGTAGCAGGTAAAGACATATTAAAATCATACTTCATTTTATTCTATGACGGTCTGACATCTAAAAGTCCTATAGAAAGAGATGGAATATTTTGAATTAATTAAAAAGCCCTTTAGGTGAAGATTTTATGCAATAGTTCGTCGAATTTTAATAGTAGAGGGTTTATAAATCAAATTACTAATCTTTCAGTATATTTCTGGAAGCTTATACACAATCCTGTGTATTGTGGGCTTATTGTATTGCCATCGAAAGACCAGCAACCTCAGCTGATCAAAGCGGTGCATGAGCCATTGATCTCAGAATCTCTGTTTAATGAAGTTCAAGCTATTATAACTACTAAAAGGAAAATTACCTGTAGGTCGGATAAACTAAGTAAGGCTTTTATCTTGAAAGGATTTTTAACTTGTCCGGATTGTGGGCGAAAGCTTCGCGCAAGTTATTCGAAAGGAAGGACAAAAAGATATCCTTACTACCATTGTTCAGGGAGTTGTAAAATGAGAATAAATGCAGATCTTTTAAATAACAATTATAATGACAGATTACAGGAATTGCGATTATCTACCAGTGTTATAGAGTTGGTTGGCCTTATATTGGAAGATATAAATGTAAGTGCACAAAAGAACAGATATTTGAATAATCGGAAACTGTTGGTAAATCAGCTTGAAGAGCAGCAATTGGTATTATCAAAAGCACGAAAATTGTTTGTGATAGATAAGCTGAAGTTTGATGATTTTAAAGAGTTGAAAATAGAATGCCAAGCAATTTGCGATGGCCTTGGAATGGAATTGACCAGCAATGGTATAAAGCTAAAACTACTTGATCAACAGTTGAAAGCGGCATGTAGAGATTTCACTGACATTTTTCTCAACTACTTAGACTTTGATATCGTTGATATGAAAAAGATTGTCAGTCTGATTCCACCAATCAGTGTTAATATTGAAACCGCTACGCTTTCGGTGAGCATAAACAATGCTTTGTCAAAAATTCTATTATACAAAAAGTTGTTTGGGAGATCTGAAATAATCGATTCACATGATCGATCAATATATTTCAATGATCGCAAGGTTTCAATTAAGCGAGCGATCACAATAATGGCTAAAAACAATATTCAGATCAATGAAGGTGAAGGCGCGATCATATTGGATTTCTTATATCTTATGGCAAAGAATTACAATTTCAACAGTACAAAAATACCCGAATCCTTAAGTGGATATCGAACCAATGAAAAACGAAGTAAAAACTACTCTAAACTTGCTTTTTAGACCATTCTTAAAAAGAGTCTATCAATCTAATTCGTAAAAATAGAACCATGAATAATTAGGCTGCAATATCTTGATTAATAGAAGGTTATTGGCATAAAAAAAGGAAACAACCATTATAGGTTGTTTCCTTAAGTACCCAGCGCCGGAGTCGAACCGGCACGGTTTCCCACAGGTGTTTGAGACCAGCGCGTCTACCAATTCCGCCAGCTGGGCATACTCTGCTTGTGAGTGGTATTCCTTACAAGCGGGCTGCAAATGTATCTAAACTCTCTTTAATTCGCAACAGATATTTTTGTCTAAAGTAAATTTCTGCTATTTCATTACGCCGGCTTTCCTGGGCTGTATGGTCTAAATGCTCATAATCGGCCGTAAGCCTAGTAAGTTTGTCACTAATATCACCCTCAATAGCAAGTACTTCCGTTGTAACCACAGCCAATTGTTCTGTATCCTCAACTTCCATCAGGCGTTCATTAATATCCATCATTTCCATTAAAAAATCTGCCGGAAGTTGTGGTTTTGCCCCTTCAGATACCAGGTCATGCAGCTTTAAAATATATTCCATACGACGCACCGGATCCGAAAGTATCTGGTAAGCCTTATTATTTAGTGTCGATAATTCCAGTATTTCCTGCTGTTTGGCCTCATCTTCGCCGGCATAAAAATCTGGATGATATTGCTTACTTAGCGCGTAGAATTTCTTTTTCAATAAAGTCGCGTCAATATCAAAAGATTCAGAGATACCGTAAAATTCAAAATAATTCATAGCACGAATTTCACGAATAAAAACTAATTAGCACGAATAGATGTGCATTAATTACACCAATATTATTGAACTGTATAAAACTCTTATCTGTTAGTAGAAACTAGTTCTAGTTAGTTTTTATTCGTGAAATTCGTGCCTAATATTTCCTATTCGTTGTAATTGGTGCTTATCATTATCTTTGCCTCTTATACCATAAATACCACATCATGTTGTTTGAAAAAATGCGGCAAAAGCCGTTCTTTATATTAGGACCCTGTGTAATGGAAAACCAGGAGCTCTTATATCAGGTAGCCGAAAAAGTAGCCGAAGCAGGTGAACGTTATCAAGTTCCAGTAATATTTAAATCGTCATTTGATAAGGCCAACCGTACGTCTATCCATTCCTACCGTGGCCCGGGCATTGAAAAAGGTATGGAAATGCTGCAAAACGTAAAAGATCGTTTCGGTTTGCCGGTAACTACCGATATTCATGAACCAGGCCAGGCCGCTATAGCCGCCCAGGTGGTTGATATATTACAAATTCCAGCTTTTTTATGCCGCCAGACCGATCTGCTGGTTGCAGCAGCCCAAACGGGTAAAATAGTAAACGTAAAAAAGGCCCAGTTTTTGTCAGGACACGACATGTTCTATCCGGCACAAAAGGTTATAGAGGCAGGAAATGATCAGGTGATATTAACCGAACGTGGTAATATGTACGGATACAATAACCTGGCTGTTGATTTCAGGAACATTTATGATATGAAAGCTTTTGGACACCCCGTTTGTATGGATTGTACTCATTCGGTGCAACGTCCGGGTGGTGCAGGAGGCAAAACCGGCGGTGACCGTACTTTTGTGCCTATGATGGCGCTGGCAGCCAAAGCCTTTGGTGCCGACGGTTATTTTATGGAGATACATCCCGATCCGGATAATGCACTAAGCGACGGCCCTAATATGGTTAAGCTTCATGATCTGGATAAGGTAATGGCGCCGCTATTGTCCTGATGATTGGGTTATACGTATTACGTTTTACGTATTACGTGGATTTATTGAATTATAAACTTAAAACGTAGCACGTAAAACGTTCAACGTAAAATGAAAGATATTGCCAAAAGGGTTTTTGATATTGAGATTGAGTCGTTACAACATGTGGCCGGCTTAATTGATGATGAATTTACCAAAGTGGTTCAGATTATACTAAATACTACCGGTAAGCTAGTGGTGATCGGGATAGGTAAATCCGGACTGATTGGTAAAAAAATAGCCGCCACGCTGGCCAGCACTGGTACACCCAGCTTTTTCCTGCACCCGGGCGAAGCTTTTCATGGCGATCTGGGTATGGTTAGTTCCAATGATATTGTAATGTTGATATCCTATTCTGGAGAAACAGATGAAGTTCTCCGGATCATCCCATTTTTAACCTGGAATAAGAACCAGGTCATTGGCGTTACGGGTAATCCAAATTCAACAGTGGCCAAGAATAGCCACCATCATCTGAACATAAAAATTTCAAGAGAGGCTTGTCCGCTTGAGTTGGCGCCTACTTCGTCAACCACAGCTGCACTGGTTATGGGCGATGCCCTGGCCATAGCGCTGATGGAGTCGCGCGGTTTTCAGCAACATGATTTTGCCCGATTCCATCCCGGCGGAAGCCTGGGGCGTAAATTATTGGTTAAGGTAAAGGACCTGATGCGTACGGATAAGCTGCCTTTTATAAATGAGAGTGCTTCCTTTATGGAGTTATTACTCAGTATGTCTGCAGGTAGATTGGGGATGGTGATGGTAGGGGATGCTGCCTATATTAAAGGAATCGTTACCGATGGCGATTTGCGTAGAGCATTATTACAACATCCGGATACTTCTACATTAACTGTAGCCGAAATCATGACCTCAAGCCCTATTATTATTGATGGGGAAGAATTTGTGAGCCGGGCCGAACAATTAATGATCGAAAAGAAGATCACCACCTTGCTGGTTGGCTCTGCTGCAAACAGAACTATTCAGGGTGTTTATCAGATCTATAATCAATAGAGTAGCTTAAGCACCATAAAAAATTAAATCTATATTTACGATCTACAGCTATAAAAAATGATTGATCAATCGTCAAATCAATTCTCCAAAAAGTTTGTACCACCAGCCAGTACTCACATCGCTATTATCGGATTAGGATATGTTGGTTTACCCTTAGCCGTAGAATTTGCCAAAAAATATCCTGTAAAAGGGTTTGATATTAAGCAAAGCCGTGTTGATGAGTTGAATAATGCCTTTGATCGTACCCTCGAAACCGATTCGGTTGTATTGTCATCAGTATTAACAACTAACGAAACGGGGGGGAAGGGGCTTATATTTACATCTTCTGTTGAGGACATTGCTTCATGTAACATTTATATCATCGCTGTACCTACACCCACAGATCAATACAATCGTCCGGATCTGAGCTTACTGGTTAAAGCCAGCAAAAGTGTTGGTAGTGTACTTAAAACTGGTGATGTAGTGATATACGAATCAACAGTATACCCCGGCGCTACGGAAGATGTTTGTATCCCGGTATTGGAGCAAACGTCTGGATTGAAATTTAATAACGACTTTTTTGCCGGATATTCACCGGAACGCATAAACCCTGGCGACAAAGTGCACACACTTACCAATATTTTAAAAGTAACCTCAGGCTCAACAACAGAGGCAGCCGATTTTATTGATGAGCTTTACCGTTCCATCATAACAGCCGGAACGCATAAAGCCCCCAGCATAAAAGTGGCTGAAGCCTGTAAGGTGATCGAGAATTCGCAGCGGGATATCAATATTGCCTTTGTCAATGAACTGGCCAAGATATTCAACATGATGAATATAGATACCCATGCTGTTTTAGAGGCTGCGGGTACCAAGTGGAATTTTCTGAATTTTAAACCTGGGTTGGTTGGCGGGCATTGTACCGGTGTTGATCCTTATTACCTGGCGCAAAAAGCGCAGGAGGTAGGTTATCACCCGGAGATCATACTGGCCGGACGTAGACTGAACGACGGCATGGGCTCTTACGTAGCGCTTGAAGTAATAAAACTGATGATAAAAAATGATATTTCAGTTAAATATTCTAATATATTAGTATTGGGTTTTACCTTTAAAGAAAATTGTCCCGATGTTCGCAATACCCGGGTTATTGATATTGTGAAAGTTTTGAGCAGCTTTGAAGCGCATTGCGAAATATATGATCCCTGGGCCGATCCGGTTGAGGTTAAACAGGAGTACGGTGTAGATACCATAAAGGATATCTATAAGCTGAGCGGAAATTATGATGCTATTGTTATTGCTGTTGGACACCAGGAGTTTCGTGAGTTGAATTATAGCAAACTCAAGAAAAACGATTTATCAGTTATATATGATATCAAAGGGATTTTAGAAAAAGATCTCGTAAACGGACGCTTATAATTATTGCTAGCTATATAAAAAATTGTTTATAGTATTGAAGCGTCCTTTATTTTTGGTTAATTGTTTTATATTTGGTTTTGTATGGATTTTCTTAATTTATAATTTTGAGGGTGGCAACTTTACAGTTTTACAACCCGTTTAACAATCAACCTGCAGGTTGCTTTATAAATAAATTATGCTAATTTTAGCCTGTATTTTCCTATAATAAGCTCTAATAAATGATTCACAGATACGCTACTTTTATTAAAGCAGTGAACCTTACCATTGATTATATTATACTTAATATAAGCATGGTGATTTCTTACTTCATCGAAGACAGATCATATATTTTTTGGATAAATAACAGGAGATATTTGCCTATTGTATTAGTGTTTAATTTAATTTGGTTGCTCTCTGCTAACATCACAGGTTTATATGAACATGTTTTAAATAAAGACTCCATAAAAACCTATCGTGGTGTAATTAAAACCTATCTTTTATTTGTAAGCTTTATTTGTTTTACCATCATTATATTGATAGGAACAAAGGCCTATTTTATAACCCGCGAATATTTGTTCTATTCGCTGGCATTGTTTGGCTTTTTGCTAGGGTTGTGGAAGTTAATTTTCCTCACTATACGTAAAAGTGATCGTGCTTCGCTGATTGATACAAGAGCTGTAATTATTATTGGTGGTGGCAGGATTGGGTCAGATCTGCATAGCTTTTTTAAACAAAACCCGGAACGCGGTTATAGCCTGGTTGGTTTTTTTGATGACCGGACCGAGCACATGATGGATAGACGTCTTTACTTAGGCGGGACCGAGGATTGTATCAGTTATGTGCTCAATAACAAGGTTGATGAAATATTTTGTACCCTTCCTAATTCAGAAGCCCAAACTATCGAAAAGCTGATGCTTGACGCAGATAAAAACCTCATCAGATTTAAATTCATACCCGAGTATTATGATTATGCCAAGAAACCAACCTTTATACAAAGCTTTGGGCATATCCCTGTAATATCAGTAAGGCCTGAACCTTTGGAAAACATGCTTAACCGGTCAATTAAACGATTGTTTGACGTAGCATTTTCTCTATTCATTATTTTGTTTGTTTTTAGCTGGTTGTTCCCCATACTGGCCATTTTGATCAAATTAGAATCAAGGGGGCCTATATTTTTTGTACAGGAACGCTCAGGGCGCGATAATAAGCCTTTTAAATGTTACAAATTCCGCAGTATGCGGGTAAATAAAGATTCTGATAAAAAACAGGCTACCCGTGGCGACTCGCGTATCACCAAAACCGGGGCATTTATTCGTAAAACAAGTATTGATGAATTGCCACAATTCTTTAACGTGCTTTTGGGTAATATGTCTGTAGTAGGGCCAAGACCGCACATGATCAGTCATACACAACAATATTCGCAATTGATAGATACTTTCATGGTAAGGCATTTTCTTAAACCGGGTATTACCGGCTGGGCTCAGATCAAAGGGCTAAGGGGTGAAACTCAGACTACTCAAGCCATGTTGGAGCGTGTTGAGGCTGATGTTTGGTACCTGGAAAACTGGTCGTTCTTGTTGGATCTGAAAGTTATCTTCCTGACTGTTTGGAATGTGGCGAAAGGCGAGAAAAACGCATTTTAACATGGCTGTTTTTCACGATCAGCTCAATCGTGTGGTCAGTTTATCGGCAACTCCCCAAAGGATTATTTCTATAGTACCTTCTCAAACCGAATTACTATTTTATTTAGGGCTCGATACCGAGGTTATTGGCATCACCAAGTTCTGTATTCATCCGGAGGATAAATTTAAAGCGCTAGCCAAAGTAGGAGGCACCAAGCAGTTAAATATCGATCAGATAAGGGCCTTAAAGCCAGATTTGATTATCGCCAATAAAGAAGAGAATGAGCGTAGCCAGGTAGAAGAACTCATGAACATTTGCCAGGTTTGGATTAGTGATATCCATGATCTCGATAGCGCCCTGGAGATGATCAGAACAGTAGGATTGTTGGTAAACCGTGAAACGGAAGCCCAAGCGCTGTACCGCGATATTATTAGCAGCTTCGCTCATCTGGCGTTACCTGCCATAAACCTAAGCATAGCTTATTTTATTTGGCGCAAACCTTATATGGTTGCCGGTTCCGGTACTTTTATTGACAACATGCTTCAAAGATGTGGATTGATAAACGCTATAGATAAAGACCGATACCCCGAGATAACCCCACAGGAAATAATAGCAATTAGCCCGGATTTGATCTTTTTATCATCAGAACCATACCCGTTTAAGCAAAAACATATAGACGAATTTAAGCTGATGTTACCCCATGCTAAAGTCATTCTGGTTGATGGCGAAATGTTTTCGTGGTATGGCAGCCGTTTATTATACGCTGCCGGTTACTTTAAGACTATCATGCAAGCCTTAACCTTAAATTAATAACAAAGAAATGAGGGAGATAGCTAAAAAACTAAAATTTTGTTTTAATATTTATCATTAAACACTATCTTTGCGACCTGTTAAAAATCCTAATGCGGAAGTGGCGTAATTGGTAGCCGCACCAGACTTAGGATCTGGCGCTTCACGGCGTGGGGGTTCGAGTCCCTTCTTCCGCACAACAGCATTTAAACCCGGTCGGTTCGACTGGGTTTTTTTGTTTTCCATATTATTCAAATTCAATATATTTACTTTCAAAGTTTCGATGTCTGATATGAAAAATATTTACCTGTTTATACTGATCCTTTTTCCAATTACAACAAACGCTCAAAATGCTGATTCAACATGGTTTGTAAATAATTATACTAAAAAAGAGGTAACCATACCGATGCGAGATGGTATTAAGCTTTTTACATCTGTTTATATACCAAAAGATCAATCAGAAAAACATCCCATATTGCTTACCCGAACTCCTTATTCTGTTGGGCCCTATGGGGCGTCTTATAGGCCGTATTGGCGTAGTTATATGATGCGCTATTGCCGTGAGGGCTATATTATGGTTAACCAGGATATTCGCGGTAAGTACATGAGTGAGGGTATATTTGAAGTTGTACGTCCTTTTAACCCCAATAAAAAAACAAATAAGGATATTGATGAGGCAAGCGACAGTTACGACACTATTGATTGGCTTGTAAAAAATATTGATAACAATAATGGCAACGTTGGTGCTATTGGTATATCGTTTCCCGGCTTTTATGCAACCATGATAGCGCTAAGCGGGCATCCGGCCTTAAAAGCGGTTAGTCCGCAGGCACCGGTTACCGATCGCTTTTTTGGTGATGACGACCATCACAATGGGGTCATGATGCTGATGGATGCTTTTGATTTTCATGTGGGTTATGGCTTTAGCGCACCAAGCAGTACACCGTCAACAAAAGGCACCAAAGGTGTTGATATTCATTATAATGATAATTACGATTATTATTTAAAGATGGGTGCAATGCCCAATTTTACCAAATTGAGTGGTGATACCATGAAATTTTGGAGTGATATGATGAACCACCCTAATCTGGATGCCTGGTGGAAGGCTCGTGATGCCCGCAGCGGAATAAAAAACGTTAAACCGGCTATGCTAATCACCGGTGGCCTCTTTGACGCCGAAGACGGTTATGGCGCCTGGCATACTTATGAGGCTTTGGTTAAACAAAGTCCGGCAACCAACAGCAAACTGATAATGGGCCCCTGGTACCACGGGCAATGGGCCAGTAAGGATGGTACCCATTTAGGCAATGTGCGCTTTGACAGCAACACCTCACTTTATTACCAGGATATGGAAGTTCCGTTCTTTAATTACTATTTAAAAGGGAAGGGGGCCGACACGTTAAGTAAGGTTAATATTTTTTTCACAGGTGAAAATAAATGGCATAAATTTTCACAATGGCCGCTGATCGATATTAAACAAACGCATATTTATCTGCAGGCAAATGGTAAACTGTCATTTGAAGCTACAAAAAGTGCAAAGCCTACGTTTGATAGCTATGTGAGCGATCCGGCTAAACCTGTCCCTTATGCCGAAAAAGTACATGCCTACCGCACCCGGGAGTATATGGATGATGATCAGCGGTATACTGCCCGACGTACGGATGTGCTGGTTTATGATACAGGGATATTAACAGATGATATAACATTGGCTGGCCCGCTGGTTGCCGACCTGATGGTGAGCTTATCAGGAACAGATGCGGATTTTGTAGTGAAGCTGATTGATGTTTTTCCGGAAGATACACCAGCCAACCCGGTCACTAAATACCCGATGGGCGGCTACCAGATGCTGGTACGTGCCGAAATTATGCGCGGCAAATTCCGTAATAGCTTTGAGAAACCCGAGCCATTTGTACCCGGCAAACCAACGCGAGTAAAATACACCCTGCCCGATGTTGCACACACCTTTAAAAAAGGGCATAAAATAATGGTACAGATACAAAGCACGTGGTTCCCGTTAACTGACAGAAACCCGCAGCAGTTTGTGGATATTAACCAGGCAAAAGATGCCGACTTTGTAAAAGAAACCATCCACGTTTATCATAACAGTTCAAAGATCATATTGCCTGTTATTAAATAAGGTAAGCTTTTTATAATAAGGGGAGGTGCTCCTAGTTTTGTATAAAATCTCTTAATATTGACGGCTCGAACTTTTATTTTAGTTGATTAGCTAAGATAATCTATCTTTGGGGCTTAAATTTTCTAATTATATTTTCATGGCAAAAGCATCCGAAATTAAAGTAGGTAATATACTACGTTTCAACGGCGAACTGGTAACCGTAACCGAAGTACTGCATCGTACACCAGGCAAAGGCGGAGCATTCTATCTGGATAAGTTTCGTAATATAAAAACAGGAAAAATTGTTGAAGCACGCTTAGCCACCGACGAGCAGGTTGAGATTTGCCGTGTAGAAACAAACGATTTTCAATACCTGTATGAAGATGGCGATACCATGGTGATCATGGATAATACCTCTTTTGAACAGCATAATATCCCGAAAGCGCTTTTCGGGCCCGCTGTGAAATTCCTGAAAGAAGGGATGAGTGTGATCGTTTCGTTTGAAAGCGAAGAACCGATTATGGCAGTAGCACCCAACTTTGTGGAGCTGGAAATTACCTACGCTGAACCTGCCGTTAAAGGTGATACCTCATCTGGCGCATTGAAATCAGCAACTACAGAAAACGGAATAGAAATTAAAGTACCTCTCTTTGTTAATCAGGGCGATAGAATAAAAGTTGATACCCGCACCGGCGAATACGTTGAGCGGGCTAAATAGGTAAACACCTATCAATTTATTATTAAAATATAAAAGCTTCTTAAGTAATTAAGGGGCTTTTTTATGTTCAGAGAGACTTTTTATTTAGAGCTTTTCGTCTTTCAAATGATCTGATTTTAGGAGGGGAGATACCTGTAATCGTATCAATAATATCTTCTCTTGGTCATTTTACTGTCGGGCAAAAAAATCAGTAACTTTAAAAAAAATCTAGCAGTTTATGAATAAAGTATTTTATCTGTGCGTTGCGTTAGTCGTTTTGAGCGCATGGAATTATCGGGATGATCACAAGAGGGGTTTTGTTGATGTAGCCGGAATTGACTCCCTGACAAAACCCGGCGATAATTTCTTTCGCTATGTTAACGGGCGCTGGTATGACACCGCAAAAATTGCCAGCGATCAATCGGGCGTAGGTTCATATAGTTTTATGAACATCCCCCAAAAGCAACTGTTGCAAAACATCCTGGACAGTGTTTCGAAAACCAGGAATAATATGGGAAGCGTTGAACAAAAGGTAGGTGATTTTTATGCCTCAGGTATGGATATGGCTACCATTAACCAACGTGGATACCAACCCATTAAGCCAATACTTGCACGTATTGATGCTATTAATAACATACCATCGCTGATCAAATTCGTAACAGCGGAATTAAAAAGAGGGAACCGCTCGGTTATTAGCTTTAGTATTTATCCCGACAATAAAAACAGCAGCATCAACATTGCCCATGTTTCTCAAACTGGTATTGGCTTGCCTGAAAGGGATTATTATTTTAAAACAGATTCATCTACACTCCTCATTCAGCAAGCCTATAAAAAATACATCCATACCTTATTTCAATTAACAGGTAGTGATGTTGCCTCAGCTACTAAGGATGCAGATGTTACTTACAGCATCGAAAAACAAAACGCAGCATCACATAAAACAAATATTGAACTAAGAGATGTAAACGCAAATTATCATAAAATAGCAGTTGCATCCATCAGTAAAACACAAACTAATATAGGCTGGGGATCATTGCTTGCCGACTTAGGCGCCACAACCGACTCTATTGATATGGCCCAACCTGCTTATTACGATAAGTTAAATGAACAACTGAAATCAATATCCATAAATGACTGGAAAATCTATTTAAAAGCAAGTACACTCGAAAACTATGCTGAAACGCTTAGTAAACCGTTTGTGGATGCCTCATTTGAGTTTAGTAAAGTATTATCGGGGCAAGCCAAGCAAAAATCCCGCAGGCAGATCATGACCGAAAATGTTGACGGCTACTTAGGGCAGGCTTTAGGGCAATTGTATGTAAAACGATATTTTAATGAGGATGCAAAAAAACGTGTGCTTGCATTAGTAAACAATTTGCAAAAATCTTTCGAAAACAGGATCAATCATTTGGATTGGATGAGTGATAGCACCAAACAAAAAGCAAAAGAAAAACTATACGCTATTACCAAAAAATTAGGTTACCCTGATAAATGGCGGAATTACGATAAGGTGCAGATTAATAGAACCAAATACTTTGAAAATATCCTTTCGCTTAACCAAAACGATTATAATTTTGAATTGGCAAAATTGAACAAGCCGGTTGATAAAACAGAATGGGGTACAACACCATCTACGGTTACGGCTTACTATAATCCATCTTTTAATGAAGTTGTTTTCCCCGCCGGTATTTTACAATTCCCTTATTTTGATTTTTCGGCAGATGATGCCATCAATTATGGAGGCATAGGGATGGTGATTGGTCATGAGATGACGCATGCCTTTGATGATCAGGGTGCACAATTTGATAAGGACGGTAACGTAAAAAACTGGTGGACAAAGGAAGATTATCAAAAGTTTCGGGAGAAAACAAAACAGTTAGCCGATTTATACGGCTCATTTACCGTTTTAGATACTGTTCATATAAAGGGAGCCCTGACATTGGGTGAAAACACCGCCGATAATGGTGGCATTGCTATTGCCTATGATGCATTTAAGATGACGGAACAGGGAAAAGGTTCTGTTAAAATTGATGGTTTTACCCCAGATCAGCGCTTCTTCCTATCTATTGCCAGGATATGGAGGGTGAAAACAAGAGATGCATTTCTTCGCACTTACGTAAACACTAATCCGCACTCACCGGCCATGTGGCGTGTAAATGGCCCCTTAATGAATTTTGCCCCCTTTTATAAGGCATTTAATGTACAGCCTGATGATAAAAATTACAAACCAGAAAACCAAAGAGTAAAGATTTGGTAATAAGCAAAACCCCAAATTGACTTTATTTACGATAAACAACAAAACCTGATAATAGTCGGGTTTTGTTGTTTTGTACGGAAGAAGGGATTCGAATCTCCATTTTTCAACTAATCTGATAAAATAAACAAAGGCATCAGCAAATCCAACAAATCTTGCCGGGACTGGGACCTTGATGATGTTTCTAATTTCTATTGATCAAGAAATAAAACTACCAAACTCTGACACTTTCGTCAAAAGTGATCCTAAATATATTTTTATAAAAACTACAATTGTAGTTGTGTAATTACAATAATAGTTTTATACTTGTATTATGAAACGACTAAGCGAAAAAGAAGAAGCCATAATGCAGTCGGTTTGGAAGTTAAAAAAGGCCTTTGTTAAGGAAGTGCGCGATGGCCTGCCTGACCCCAAACCTCACATTAACACAGTAGCAACCATGATGCGCCGATTGGCCGATAAGGGTTTTTTAAAATTTGAAGACTTCGGAAGTACGTACCGTTATGCGGCAATAATATCTAAGATGGAATACACCAGGAAGTTTGTAAGGCCGCTTTTAGCTGGGCTATTTGGTAATTCCATGAAAAACGTAGTATCGTTTTTTGCCGAGGAGGATGAAGTATCCTTAGATGAGCTAAAAGAGATCATTAAAATGATAGAGGATAAGAACAAATAAATTTCAGTGGTATGGAATCATTAGTTATGTATCTTTTAAAGGCCAATGTGGTGATGTCCATATTGTTCCTGTTTTATGTATTGTTGCTCAGAAACGATAAGTCATTTAAGCAGAATAGGTTTTACTTACTATTCAGTTTAGTACTATCGCTGTTTTTGCCTCTTTTGCCAGAGCTGAGTTCTCCGCATTTTGAGCCGATACAGCGGCAGATAACAACAGCCAACCCGTTAAACGGCCTGTACACAACTATTGGTAATTCACAAATGATTACTAATCACGTTAACAATGCTTACGTTGTCGTTAACCAGGGTTTTACACGTCCTTCACTAATACAAATTTTAACCGGTGTTTATTTATTAATTAGTACTGTTTTGCTGGTTAGATCGATCATAAAAGTGCTCAAAATCAGTATCCTGATCAAAAACACCGATAAACAATTTATAGATGGCATTTATTATTGCGCTTTTGATGGAACGGCACCATTTTCATTCTTCAATTACCTGGTCATTAACAAAGAACTTTTTACCGATAGTGAACTCCGGCAAATCATTGTGCATGAAAATGTGCATATACGGCAATCGCATAGTATAGATATATTATTTGTTGAACTGGTGCATGCTATACTATGGATCAACCCACTATTGCTATACTTAAAACGCTGCATCAAGCTCAACCACGAATACATTGCTGATCACGAAGTGATCAGCAGCGGCGTTGATAAAAAAAACTATCAGCTTAGTGTTTTGTACAACTCACTTAAAGTCAGTCAGGTATACCAATTAACCAATCTATATAGTTCTTCAAAAATTAAACTCCGTATTAAAATGATGAATTTAAAAAAATCACCTAACCCAAATGCGTACAAATATGCGTTTGTGCTGCTACTGGTTGCGGCCAGTTATCTCCTTATCAATCCGTTAAGTGCAAGTGGATTACATAAAAACGCGATCGAAACAACGCAGAATTTTAAAAAATTTGAAGGTTATTACGCGATGAAAGGCAGAAAAGGGGCCTTAATACAAATTATTGCTACCAACAAGAGCGTTATTTTAAAACAACTATGGGATAACAGGAAAATTGACTTTACAGCTACCGGCCCATTGACGTTTTCAACAAAAGAAAACGCATCATTTACCCTCCAGTTTACCAACGACAATGCAGGCCGCATCACCCAGATTTTGGCCTTCGGGAAAGACGTTTGGGTTAAAAATGATAACTACCATCTCCCTGTCGAAGTAAAATTAATTGCACAAGACCTTAAAAAATTTGAGGGTTATTACGAGCTTAAAGGTCAAAAAGGAACCTTTATACAAATCTCCTCTACCAGCAATGGCTTAGTTTTAAAGCAATTATGGGATAATGAGCAAATTGATTTTGCAGCCAAAAGTTCGTTAGATTTTTTTGCAAAAACGAATCCCGGCTTTACCCTCCAGTTTACCAGCGATAATGCTGGCGGCATTACCCAGGTTTTGGCCTTTGGAAAAGATGTTTGGGTTAGAAATAATGATGGCTACCATGCCCCTGTTGAAGTAAAATTAACTGCACAGGAGTTAAAAAAATTCGAGGGCAAGTATGAGTTCACAGAAAAAGAAGGAACTTTTATAGAAATCACTTCTACCGGCAATGGATTAGTTTTAAATCAATTATGGGACAACAAACAAATTGGTTTTGCTGCCGCTAGCCCATTAGACTTTTTTGCAAAAACAGCGCCTGGCTTTACTCTCCAGTTTACCGGTAATAATTCCGGCGGTATTACCCAGGTTTTGGCTTTTGGAAAAGATGTTTGGAAGAAAGTTAATTAACTTCAGTAGCGCTTACCTGAAAATGAAATGGCTTTTAGATAGATTTCTAAGAGCCTTTTTTCTTGCTTAAAACCTCTTGAAAATTTAAAAGATGTTATCATCTAAGGCATTATATAATGTATCTATAACTCCGCGAAGCAACCTAATCCGATAAAACATGTAAAGGCGTCAGTAAATCCAACAGATCCTGTCGGGATAGGGCTTTGAGAATGTTGGTGTCTGTTTTAACCAAATCATGAACCAGGTCTTTTTTGTTTTCCTGTACCTGCATGATCTTTTCTTCTACTGTACCGGGGCAAATGAGTCTTATGGCTACCACTCTTTTGTTTTGCCCTATGCGGTGAGCACGGTCAATAGCCTGGTTCTCGACTGCCGGGTTCCACCAGGGATCGATGAGGTAGATATAATCGGCTTCGGTAAGGTTAAGTCCGGTACCACCGGCTTTCAAACTGATGAGGAATACGCGGCAGTTATGATCTTGCTGAAAGGATTGTACTACAGCTTCACGGTTACGGGTTTTGCCGGTTAGCTGAACAAAGGGTATCTTCCGGTTATGCAGTTCCTTACTCACCAAATCAAGCATGCCGGTAAACTGCGAAAATACCAGTATTTTATGTTCGGGAGACTTACTTTCAATCTGTTCAATCAGCGTATCAATCTTAGCCGACTCTTTACCTGGCAGCCGGTCGCCGGTCAATAAAACAGGAGAATCGCAGATTTGACGAAGTTTGGTAAGGCCTTTCAATACGTTCATCGGGCTTTTTTTAAGCTCTTCATTGTTGATGGCTGATATATATTCCCTGAATTCCTTTTCGTAAGCATCATAAATCCGTTTTTGCTCGGCACCCATTTCACAATGCAGTATCATTTCCGTTTTTTCCGGAAGATCCCTGGCTACCTGCTCCTTGGTTCTTCGCAGAATAAAGGGTTTTATCTTTTTCTGTAATTCGGCGGCACGGATGCTGCTTTTAAATTGATCGATTGGGGTAGAGTAAATGTCCTTAAAATATTGCTTCCCGCCCAGCAGACCAGGGCAGGCAAAGGAAAGCTGACCATAAAGATCAAAGGTGTTATTTTCGATAGGGGTGCCGGTCACCACCAGTTTATTTCGTGATTTTAATAAACGAGCGGCCTTATACCTTTGGGAGGATGGGTTCTTGATGTTCTGAGACTCATCGAGAATGACGTAGTTAAAATGGTAATCTTTCAGGAAACGAACATCAGAAAACATGTTACCGTAGCTGGTCAAAACAACTTCGTACCGGTCAAAATCATGGATCTCCTTTACACGGTCGGCTCCGTAAAGTGTATGTAAATGGATAGAAGGCGCGAATTTTTGTATTTCCTGCTGCCAATTAAAAATGAGGGAAGTAGGCACAACAATCAGGTTAGTATTCTGACTAACTTTTTTACGCTGCGACAGGATAAAGGCAATCACTTGTATCGATTTTCCCAACCCCATGTCGTCGGCCAGGCAACCGCCAAAATTAAACTCATCCAGGAAATTGAGCCAGTTTAATCCCTGATGTTGGTATGGGCGAAGGGTACCCAGCAGTTCGGCTGGCACATCAACGGGTATGATTGTTTCAAAGTTTGAAAACTTTTCCCGGTAGATTCGCAAATCCTGTTTAACTTCTTCTGCTAATACTTCGGCATCATAAAGCTCTTCAATAGCCGTGAAATTTATTTTAGGTGTATGTAAAGTATCATCGCTTACAACCTCACCGGCATTGAAATAACTTTCAAATTTGGTTATCCATTCGGTGGGGAGGATACCCATGGTGCCGTCATCAAGCTGTACAAACTTACTTTTGTTGCGGATAGCCTTATGCAAAGCTTTTAAACTCGCTTTTTTCTGGCCGTACTTTGCCTGTATAATGGTATTGAACCAGTTCATGCCGCTCAGCACTTTAATGTCGATACTGATTTTGTAAGGACTAAGCCGGTTACCTTCAATCTCATTAAAACCCAATATGGTGATGAGCTGATTACGCCATTGCTCAAATACATTCAGGAACCAACCTTCATTCAGGAAATGTTTCTTGTGCAGGTAAAAATAGTGTAGGTCATCATCAGCCTGCTCTTCAAAATAAGGATGTTGCCCGATGAGGCTGGCTATAAAGGCCTTTTCTGCGGGTTCATTACGCTGTACCAGAAACTCTTTCCCTTTAGCATCGGTAGCATAGATATTTTTTTTAGTACGAACCTGTATTTCGGCTTCCCCGTACCGCATTACCGGAATCAGCATGACATGGCTCCCAAAATCTGATAAGTAGATGATCTTTTCAGCTTCCTGGTTAAAGCCCAATTGTTCCAACTGTTTTGGTGTGGCGGGTTGGATATGCTGATATTTTACATCAATAGTATCCTCCAGTTTACCCAGCCATTGGCTTTTGATCAAAGGGTATTTGGATTGATGAACGAGGAGATTGCCCGGCCTTTGCTTCAGGAAACTCATCACATTTAAAGCTTGTAGATTGTCGGCCAGGTATAAGGTATCATCGTTCAGCAGAAAATAGCTGAACATGATACGCTGATCCTTTAGGGTATGGTGTTCGCCATTTATATTGATATCAAGCGACAACTCAAAAAAAGACCCGTCGGGTTTTACACGTAATTGCACCCCTTGAGGAAGTTGAGCTACTTTAACCGGTAGAAGTGAAGAAGCGCTTATCTTTTCTCCCTTTTCTGTATCCTGATAATAAAAAGGGTAGCCCATTGGATTTTTGACAATGGCCCGCAAGGCTGCCAGATCTGTTTCTGTCCTTTTTCCGGTAAGGTTATTTTGGAATTTGCTGATGCCGGTGTAAAATTTCAGTTCCTCATGATCGGTAGTTTTCCAGACCAGATCCATAGGCTCCAGGCGGTTTAGCGGGTTTTTCAATTTCCCTTCTTTGGTCAGGGCCGAAGCGAAAAGTTCTATATGCAGATACTTGTAATATTTATGCTCACGGATCACCACAAAGTATGTTTGTTCATTATCGGTCGGAGAGGAAACTGGTGTTTGTTCCGGCCCCGAAGATATCATCGTGCGCAGGGTATTTAGGCTTTCTTTGGTTACCGGAAAAAGATCTGGGGAATGCGGACTGATGATCAGCTTATTAAACAACAGTTCGATCCGGAAAAACTGATCGGGATTAGGCTCATTTTCCAAACCATAAGGTATAGCTGCGTTTTTTAGTTTTTGATGACGAATCCGCGTATTAAAGAATACGGCAAATTCTTCCTTTTTTAGAATGGTTTGCAGCACTATAGCCTCATGTTCGCATAATTTCCCGGGTTTGCTGGTACAGGAACAGGTGAGCAGCAATTGTTCGGCATCCTGTGATACCGTAACAGTAGGGAAGGCGTCATTTTTAGGGTGATGGAATACACCTTCGTTAACAGCTAAATTGGTAGGTACAAGATATCGACCAGCATCTTCGTCGGTATAGAAACCAGCCGGATTATGCTGGGCAATATCCCTGCTGGTTATTGATTCCAGGGTGACACCTCTGAAAATAAAATGATGGTTGCCATCCTGTGTTTCTGTACTGCTCAATGCTTTGCTCCGGTATAAATAACGACAGCGAATTTAGGATAAATGAGCGGTTTTCAGATGTACGAATGTGCAAATAGGCAAATGTGTAAATGACACTAAGGGAAGTGGCAAAACTTATTTAATGACATGGAATACTTTGCGCTAAGTGGGTTTACATTAATTAGCTTATATAATGACAAAAAAATATTTAATTATTTGATTATAAGGTAATTAATTAAATTTTAACCATGAAATGTGTAAACCATGTAAACCCACTTTTGTAACAAAATGGCCCGCCTGTTCAGAGATTATGCTTAATCCCATTCTTCAAGCTGTATTTTTCATTTTTTAAATGCGATTCTGTCCATTGCAGGGCTATTTTACTTCTTTGACCGGTTTGGCAAATGAATACCAGTTTTTTATCAACAGGTATGATATCTACAGATTCCTGCAATTCATATAGGGGAATATTTAGCCCGCCTATATTGTAATCATCAAACTCATAGGTTTCCCGCACATCAATGATACATATCTCATCAGGTGTTTCTCCCAGCCAATTGCTTAAAGTTTCCATGCTGATTTCACGATCGGGAGATGCTGCCAGATTCGCAGCGACCGGTGCTGAAATTGCCTGCCTTTGTTTAGTTATTTTATAAACATTCATGCTATTGTCCAGCGCGTTCATGCTGAATAGTTTACCGGATAGGGTTTCGCCTATATCGCAGATGATCTTGATAGCTTCATTAGCCATATAGGTACCGATGATACCCGGCAGAACGCCAATAACGCCCGTTTCGTCACAATTGGGTACTTCATTTTCAGGAGGGGGCTCCGGAAATACATCCCGATAGTTTGGCCCATCCTGGTAATTGAATACCGATACTTGACCTTCAAACTTAAAAATGGAGCCAAATACCAATGGCTTATTTAAAGCCACGCAGGTATCATTAACCAGGTAGCGTGTGGTGAAGTTATCAGAGCCATCGATGATTAGATCATATAGGTTAATGAGCCTTGCCGCATTTTCAGTGTTTAATCTTTCCTCGTAAGCGGTTAGTTCTACAAAAGGGTTTAACCATTCCAGCTTTTGTTTAGCTGTTTCGGCTTTGGGTTTTCCAACATCGGCAATGGAGTACAGGATTTGCCGGTGCAGATTGCTGATATCTATCACATCAGCATCAACTATACCTACATGGCCAACACCGGCAGCCACTAAGTATTGTAAAACGGGGCAACCCAAACCACCGGCGCCTATCATCAATACCCGGGCGACTTTTAATTTTTCCTGCCCAGCCAGTCCTAATTCGGGTAATATGATCTGGCGGTTATATAGTTTTAGTTCTTCACGTTCTAACATTTTTTAATTTTGAATGCCTTCCTCAGGGCAGGGTGAGGCTATGTTAAACAATTATCCCAATCCTTCCACACTGGTTCATATCCTTGCTGAGAGATCACTTTGGCAATTTCAGCCGGACTGCGTTCGTCTGAAATTTCAAACTGCTCCAATGACTCGGGTTCAACAGCGTATCCTCCGGGATTTGTTTTTGATCCTGCACTGATAGAGGTAATCCCCAGTTTGATGATGTTGTTTCTAAAATGCGGCGATTCGCGGGTGGAGATGGATAGTTCTACCTCTTCATTAAACAAGCGATAAGCACAGATCAGCTGAACCAGTTCCCGGTCGTTCATTTCAACTTTAGGCTCCAATCCACCGCTAAAGGGGCGTAGCCGGGGGAACGACAGGCTGTATTTACTTTGCCAGTATTTCTTTTCGAGATAATTCAAATGCAGGGCGGTGAAAAAACAATCTGTCCGCCAGTCCTCCAAACCAATTAATACTCCCAAACCCATTTTATGGATACCCGCCTGCCCGAGCCGGTCGGGTGTTTCGAGGCGATATTTAAAATTGGATTTTTTTCCCTTCGGGTGATGCTTTTTGTAATCTTCCCGGTGATATGTTTCCTGGTAAACCAATACGGTGTTTAATCCATAGGGTGTCAGTTGCTCATAATCGCCCAGATCCATGGGTTGTACCTCCATGGAGATGTGCGCGAAATGCGGACGAATAAGTTCCAGCACTTTTTTAAAGTACTCTACATGAACTGTCACGTTGTCTTCGCCGGTCACCAGAAGTACATGTTCATAGCCCATGGCTTTGATTACCGCAACCTCCTGCATAATTTCCATGGGCGACAGCGTTTTACGCCTCACCTTATTATCATAGCTAAAGCCGCAATAGGTGCAAATATTACTGCATTCGTTGGATAGGTAAAGCGGCACATACATCTGGATCACTTTGCCAAAGCGCTTAAGGGTAAGCTGCTGACTAAGCTGTGCCATTTGCTCCAGATAGGGGGCAGCCGCGGGCGAAACCAGCGCTTTGAAATCTTCCAGTGTACGTTTGGTAGATGACAAAGCCTTTTCTACATCAGCACCGGTTTTGGCGTAGATGCTGGCTTTTACCTCGTCCCAGTTATAGGTTTCAAAAATGTCGTTAAAGCTATGCATCTAAAAAAGAGGTTAGGGGGCTGCTGGCAACGGCATGTGAAACAGGGGAGGCCAGTTTCGCTTCAAAAGCCATTCGGCCAGCCTCTACAGCAATTTTAAAAGCTGCAGCAATACGTACCGGATCGCCAGAAACAGCGATGGCGGTGTTGACCAATACGGCATCCGCGCCAATTTCCATTGCCCTGGCTGCATCAGATGGTGAACCTATACCGGCATCGATAATAACCGGGACGTTGCTTTGTGCTATGATGATCTCTAAAAAATCAATAGTTTTTAAGCCTTTGTTGCTACCAATAGGTGAACCTAGCGGCATTACTGCCGCTGTGCCCGCATCTTCCAGTCGTTTGCACAAAACGGGATCGGCATGAACGTAGGGTAACACCACAAAGCCCATTTTAGCCAGTTCTTCCGTGGCTTTCAGGGTTTCGATAGGGTCAGGCATTAAGTATTTGGGGTCAGGGTGAATCTCCAGTTTTATCCAGTTGGTTTCCAGTGCCTCACGTGCCAATTGGGCGGCAAAAACCGCTTCTTTGGCGTTACGTACACCCGAAGTATTGGGCAGCAGGTTGATATGCGGGTATTTTAAGCGGATCAGCAGATCGTCCTGTTCATTGTTTTTCACATCAACGCGTTTCAGGGCCACGGTAACCAGTTCGGATCCTGAAGCCACTAATGCTTCTTCCATTAACGAGGATGAGCTGAATTTACCTGTTCCCGTAAACAGACGAGAATGGAATGTTTTACCGGCTATTTTTAACATCTTTTTAATTTTATGCTTCTTTTAAAGCGGTTGTGTTTAATTGCTGATATATGTATTGAGTGGTTTGTGTAGCGTCGACGGCATGCGTGATGGCTCCCGAAACTGCTACACCATGTACCCCAGTTTGCATGATAGCCGCAATATCATCTGGTTCAATACCTCCTATAGCGATTATGGGAATATTAATACCCGCTGATCTTACTTTCTCTAAAATCTCGCGGTAACCCTCCAGCCCTAAAATCGGGCTTAGCTTTTGCTTGGTTTTGGTAAACCTATAGGGGCCCAGTCCAATATAATCGGCGCCTTCTGCAACTCTTTGCTCAATGTGCTCAAAGGTATTGGCTGTGCCGCCGATGACTATTTGGCTGCCTGGTATTTGTCGTGCTTCGGCAATGGGCATGTCCTGTAAACCGAGATGCAAACCGTAAGCGCCTGCTTTCAGCGCGATTTCCGGATGGTCATTTACAATCAATTTAGCGCCATATTTCGCGCATAGCGTCTGGGCTTCCAATGCGTATTCCAGGATGGTAGATTCGGGTTGATCTTTTACCCGGAGTTGGATCCATTTACATCCGGCGCTTAATGCGGCTTTTATAGCCGTGAGATGCGTTCCGTTTGATGGTTGCTGCGATATATAATGAAGTTTATCAATCATGTTTGTTTTGTTAAAAGGTATTCCTGTAATTTCCTGAAGTTGGTGATGGCTTGCGTAGGATCGTTCCATATCGTACCCAAAATTGCTGCACCGTCGAAACCCATAAGTTTTAGTTTATCCAGGTTCGAATATTCCACACCACCTAAGGCAATAACCCTTGGTTGATTATCATTTTGATTGATATTGAAATCTTCAGTCAGATTACTTTGATAACCTGGTTTGGATATGCTGTTAAACACCGGCCCGAAAAAGGTATAATCAAATGGTATTAATGAATTCAATTCAGTTATGTTATGAATTGATGTGCTCAATACGTAGCCTTCTTCTTTCTGAATTATCAGTTTACCCGGTTCTGTAGCTAATCTGTGCTTTTCTGTATAGTGCAGCCTTTTGATATTAAAATCTATGGCGATGTGATGATGCTGATGTAAAGCGATATACGGATAAAATGCCTGGTCAATCTGCCTTAGCAGATCGACCAGTTGTTCATCACTCCAATCGGGTTTTCGCAAATGAAAACGTGTTAGGCCAGCATCAAACAGTTGGTTGATTACCTGTGCTTCGTTAACTACCGAATCGGGATGCGAAATAACTATCAGTTGCATATATTAACAGCAATATTGTAAAAATGGCCTGTCAGTCTGAGCTTGTCGAAGACTCGTGCGCAGAGGCCTACCCACCATGCTTCGACTGGCTCGGCATGACAGCTTGATTCTGTGCTATTTTATTTACAGGTATATCTCGCTTCCTTTTTCCGTAAACTCCTTTGATTTTTGCTCCATACCTTTTGCCAGCGCGGCTGCTTCGTCTACGCCATTTTCTTTGGCATATTCCCGTACATCCTGTGTAATTTTCATCGAGCAAAAGTTAGGTCCGCACATGGAACAGAAGTGGGCGATCTTAGCGCCATCGGCGGGCAGGGTTTCATCATGAAATTCCCGTGCGGTATCTGGATCAAGTGAGAGGTTAAACTGATCTTCCCACCTAAATTCGAAACGCGCCTTACTCAAGGCATTATCCCGGTATTGCGCGCCGGGATGCCCTTTAGCCAGATCGGCTGCATGGGCAGCTATTTTATAAGTGATCACCCCATCTTTTACATCTTTTTTATTGGGTAATCCTAAATGCTCCTTTGGCGTAACATAGCAAAGCATAGCCGTGCCAAACCAGCCGATCATGGCGGCGCCAATAGCTGAAGTGATATGATCATAACCCGGAGCAATATCTGTAGTCAGCGGTCCTAAAGTATAGAATGGAGCCTCCCCGCAATGAGCCAACTGCTTGTCCATATTTTCTTTGATCATGTGCATAGGGATGTGGCCCGGACCTTCAATAATAGTTTGCACATCATGTTTCCAGGCAATCTTGGTGAGTTCGCCTAAAGTTTCCAGTTCTCCAAACTGGGCAGCGTCATTGGCATCGGCAATACAGCCTGGTCGTAAGCCATCGCCTAAGGAAAATGCAACATCATAGGCTTTCATGATCTCGCAGATCTCTTCAAAATGGGTATACAGGAAGTTTTCTTTGTGATGGGCCAGACACCATTTGGCCATAATAGAGCCCCCACGTGATACAATACCGGTAATGCGTTTGGCCGTGAGCGGTACATAACGCAGCAACACCCCTGCGTGAATGGTAAAATAATCTACGCCCTGTTCTGCCTGCTCAATCAGCGTGTCCCGGAATAATTCCCAGGTCAGGTCCTCAGCCTTACCGTTCACTTTTTCCAGTGCCTGGTAAATGGGTACAGTACCAATGGGCACGGGTGAATTGCGGATGATCCACTCGCGTGTTTCGTGGATGTTTTTCCCGGTAGACAGATCCATGATGGTATCTGCCCCCCAGCGACAGGCCCATACCGCTTTTTCAACTTCCTCTTCAATGCTGGAAGTAACGGCCGAGTTTCCGATGTTGGCATTGATCTTCACCAGGAAATTACGACCGATGATCATCGGCTCAATTTCGGGGTGGTTAATATTGGAAGGGATCACGGCACGACCGGTAGCAACTTCCGAGCGTACAAACTCGGGCGTGATATATCCTTTTGGGGTATTTGCCCCAAAACTGTGGCCCTGATGCTGATGGCTCATCACCTCGTATTGCCCGTTCAATTGCTCTTTTAACAGATCAATACGCTGGTTTTCACGAATAGCGATATATTCCATCTCGGGGGTAATGATGCCTTTCCTGGCGTAGTGCATCTGCGATACATTCATGCCGGGTTTTGCCCGCAATGGTTTGCTTACATAAGCAAAACGCAGTTCATCGAGGCTGTTATCGTTTAAACGTTGCTGCCCATATTGAGAGGATATGCCTTCCAACTGTTCTACATCAGCCCGGTTCATGATCCATTGCTCGCGCAAACGTGGAAGCCCTTTTTTAACGTCGATAGTGGTGTTAATATCGGTATAGGGGCCGCTGGTATCATAAACGGTAACCGGCGCGTTGGGTTCTGTTTCGCCAAAACGGCCATGCAGTTTGGTCTCGCTTAAACTGATCTCGCGCATGGCTACCTGGATGTCATGCAGCTCGCCTTTTACAAAAACTTTTCTGGAGGCCGGGAACGGATCGGTAGTTAATACCTTACCGGTTGGAATTTTTTCTTGCTTCATCCGTGAATAATTATTGAATTATTGATTTAGTGAATTAGTGATTTTTATTGAGGAGTATAGTATTTCATTTTCACATCCGCATATCTGCACATCTGAAATCTGCACATCTAACGCTATCCCCCTTGTGTTGCTTTGATGATGACAATTTGATCCTGCGGACTAATCTGATGATCGGCCCAGCTGGCTCGTGGAATAATGGTCTGGTTGATGGCTACGGCTATGCCTTTTGGCAAAGCCTCGAATACAATAGTCAGCATTTGCTGCACATTGCACGTGTCTGTAACCTGGTAAACTTGTTGATTTACGGTGATTTCCATTCTGTTTCTAAAATCTCAACTTTAGGAATGGCCCCGTTGCATGGAGGAAAGAAAAAATAACCACATAGGGTTATCGTCACTTTTCCCTTCGGCAGTACTAACTGCATCAGGTTCAAAGGGTATTATCTCAGTCCATTAAAGGACACCCCTAAAGTTGCGGTAAACTTATAAAAAAATAAATAATTCAAAGATATATATATCAAATTTCTTTTATACTACTGACATAAGGCTGTCACTAGCCGGTGGTTTCTTTGTTCTATAATCAAAACAAAAGAAACCATGCAAACAAATGCAATCCAACAACAAGTAAACAATTCAACTGCTCAACTTATTTCGTCAGAAGCTTTACTAAACCACTGGCAGGGTCACCGCAAATTAACCCGGAAAGTTATTGAGGCTTTTCCCGAAGATAAACTATTCGATTACTCCTTAGGAGGGATGCGTTCATTTGGTGTGATGACTATTGAAATTATGGATATATCTCATTATGGCATTAATGGGATCATCACCGGGAAGTGGAATACCTTGCTTGATCATTCTTCGGGAAATATACCGGCACAAGCCAAAGCCGAAATTTTGAAGCAATGGGATCAGATAACTGAGCAAATTAATGAGTATTGGCCGCAAATTTCAATAGAGCGTTTTTTAGAAGTTGAATTGGCTTTTGGTGCATATGAAAATAAAAATATTGGCACTATACTTTATGCAATTGATAACGAGATTCATCACCGCGCGCAAGCTTATGTTTACCTGCGCACCCTGGGTATTGAGCCACCAGCATTTTGGGATAGGTTCTAACAGCGGATCCTATATATCAAAAAAGCAGCCTTGATGGGCTGCTTTTTTAGTCATTTTTTGATAAAACCTACTTTGTAGTCAAAGGTAAATTACCGTTATAAGCATGAACAATCAGTTCGATATTATTAAAGTTATAATCTTTGTTCTTATTCAGTTGTGCCACTACCTCCGGCTTATCCTTTAAGTAGGCCCCCATCTGCCTTTTGAATTTGCTTTTGCGATGCTCAACCAGGGTATATTGAGTTTCACTATCCCTCTTTACATAATAATAAATACGCTTTTTAGTGAAATAACCAGACATATTGCCCCCCGCAGCATTGTCAGAGAGTTCTGTAGCCACGGCAGCTGCCTTGTGGACAGCATCCATCCTGGATAGTGCTAACCCGATCATATAGAGTTTTACATTGCCCGACTCTAAAAGCTCGGCAAAGGCCTTATTGATATGTCTTTTCCGGATGATGGTTACAAAATCAATCTGGCCAATAGCCACATACTCATGATCGCCCATATGGAATTGCGGGCATTTGGCCACGTTTATTCTAAGCGTTTTATCGCCAAGTTGTTTTTTGAATAAAAAATTCTCACAATCTGTACCGTCAAAGGCAATCAAGCCTTCAACTTTATGCTGTGTGGAGTCGATATAATAACCCGCGGTGTATTTATCAGCTGCGCGGGCACTGTACGATGAAAAAATAATAAGCAACAAAACGAGGTAGGTAGGTGTTTTCATAGATTTAAGTATATTTAGTAAGACTATATTTATAGGTAATTGTGACAAGGTTACCATATGATTTGTCTTTTTATTTTAATTGTAATACATACCATAACGATAATTATTATAGTTTCATTACAATAGGTATCGTAGAAAAAAAATATAATCTTGAAAATTGCTCAGTAAAATGTCGTTGCCAATATTTTCCATAATTTTACAGGCTCAGTAAAATCATCAAAAATACATTGTATTCAAAAGACGAGGCATCACAGATAAGACAGGCTTTTTGGACCGCATTTGGGCAATATATAGCGCCGCAACTATCGGCCGATGGTTTAAGAATTAACTGGATCAATTATAAAACCGGTATCAAACATCTTAACTTTAAAATGCAAACCGGTAACCGCGAGGCTTATATCGCTATCGAAATATCACATCCGGACGCCGGAATGCAGGAACTGATGTTTGAGCAATTCAAAGAGCTGAAAACAGTATTCGATACTAATCTTAACGAAGAATGGGAATGGGAACCGCACACCCGCGACGAAAACAATAAACTGGTAAGCCGCATCATCAAAACGTTACCATCTGCAAGTATCTTTAATCGTAACGACTGGCCCGCACTTATTTCCTTTTTTAAACCCCGCATCATAGCCCTTGATGAGTTCTGGAGCATAGCCCAATATAGTTTTGAACTGTTTAAGTAAAACCAGATATGTAAATGTGCAGATATGCAAATGAGGATAATTGATTGATGATTTAACTTTTTAATCTGCATATCCGCACATTTACATATCCGCACATCTGACCTCATCTGCACATCTTCTACATATCGTCTCAATTAATCGTCAATTTAACGCTTTTTGTGGTGGTGTATCTGTTTTAAGCCGGAAAATGCAAATATTTACGGCTCTATAATTCCATATTGTATAAACCATTTATAAAAACATGAAAAGGTTCCCATTTGTTGTTTGCCTTATGTTAGCAGGCTTTTTGGCCCGGGCACAGGTTACCAAAGCGCCTGCTTATCCGCTCATTACTCACAATCCTTATTTCAGTATCTGGTCGTTCACGGATAACCTGAACGAATCTACCACACATCATTGGACAGGTAAAGATCAATCGCTGTTAGGTCTGATCAAAGTCGACGGTACTGTTTACCGTTTTATGGGCAAAGAGTCGGTTGAATATAAAACCGTACTGGCTGCTGCCGACGAAAAACCTTATACCTGTAAGTTTACAGAGGCAGAACCCTCCAAAGATTGGGCATCGGTCAAATTTGATGACAGTAGCTGGAAAACGGGGACTGCTCCCTTCAGTAACGACAAATCCGCTGCAAAAACCTTATGGACAGGTCGTGATATCTGGGTGCGCCGTACTTTTACACTCAATGATCTGAACTTTAATAAACTTTGGCTAAGGCTGCACCATGATGATGAAGCCGAGGTTTATATCAACGGTAAAAAAGTAAACGAACAAGGTGGCGCCAATGGCGATCTGCAATATTTTGCATTGAATGATTCTGCTGTTAACGCTCTGAAAAAAGGCGAAAACGTATTGGCCTTGCATTGTACCAACACAGGCGGTGGTGCCTGGCTTGATGCCGGTTTAGCCGATGAGCTCAAACCAACAGGCCATGCTGCTCTGAAACTGGCAAAACAAACCAGTGTAACCATAAATGCTACCCAAACCATTTACAATTTTAAATGTGGAAAGGCTGATCTGCAGCTTACTTTCACTTCGCCATTGCTGATGAATGATTTGAATCTTTTGTCACGCCCGGTATCGTATATCAGCTATAAGGTTAAATCAAATGATGGTGCATCGCATGATGTAAAGGTTTACTTCAGTGCATCGGCAGATATCGCGCGTAATACACCACAGCAACCGGTAACCACGCAGCAATATACATCGGGTTCACTGTCTGTTTTAAAAGCAGGTACCATAGAGCAACCTATACTGCAAAAGAAAGGCGACGACCTGCGCATCGACTGGGGATATATGTACGTGGCTGTACCTAAAACAGCCAATGCACAACAATATATAAGTACGGGTAAGCAATCGGTTGATTCATTTTTCAGTGGTGACAGTAAATCGACCGTAAAGGAGGGGACTAACCTGGTTTTAAATACCGTGATACCTTTTGGTAAAGTGGGTAAAACAGCCGTGGTTAAATTTGTAGAACTGGGTTATGATGATATTACGCCCGTACAATACTTCCACACTAATTTAAAACCCTGGTGGCAAAACGCACAGACCAAAACTATAGAGCAGATATTGGCGAAAGCCGCTGCGGAATATCCGGCTGTGCTGCAAAAATGTACCGCGTTTAATACCTCTATGTATAAAGATGCTCAGAACGCAGGCGGTACGCCATTCGCTAAACTGTGCGCACTGGCTTACAGGCAAGCTATCTCAGCTCATACACTGGTGAAAAGTCCGCAAGGTGAAATTTTATTCCTGTCGAAAGAGAATTTTAGCAATGGTTCTATCAATACGGTTGATGTTACCTATCCGTCGGCGCCTTTGTTCCTGCTTTACAATCCAAAATTAATGGAGGGTATGCTGAATGGAATCTTCTATTTTAGTGAGACCGGCAAATTCGCACATGATTTCGCAGCTCATGATCTGGGTACCTATCCTTTAGCCAATGGCCAAACTTACGGCGAGGGAATGCCAGTGGAAGAATCGGGCAACATGCTGGCCTTAACAGCGGCTATAGTAAGGGCCAATGGCAATAATCCCGCCTATGCCAAAAAGCATTGGAAAACATTAACCACCTGGACAAACTATTTAGCCAAAGAAGGCTTAGATCCTGCCAACCAGTTATGTACGGATGATTTTGCCGGTCACCTGGCACGTAATGCTAACTTATCGGCCAAAGCTATTGTTGGGGTTGGCTGTTATGCCCACCTGGCTGATCTGCTCGGTCAAAAGGATGTGGCCGCAAAATACAGAGCTATGGCAAAGGATATGGTATCTAAATGGATGAAAATGGCTGATGCCGGTGATCATTATTCCCTGGTGTTTGATAAAAAAGACAGCTGGAGCCAAAAATATAATATTGTTTGGGACAAAATACTGGGCTTAAACCTATTCCCGCAATCGGTTTATGATCGTGAGATAAAATTCTATTTAACCAAACAAAATAAATATGGTATACCGCTGGATAGCCGTAAAACTTATACCAAAAGCGACTGGATCATCTGGACAGCTACCTTAGCCAAAAATAAGGCAGATTTTGAGGCGCTGGTTAACCCGGTTTACCAGTATGCTACCGAAACGCCTACTCATGTACCACTGAGCGACTGGCACGAAACTACCAACGGCAAGCAGGTAGGTTTCCAGGCACGCAGTGTGGTTGGTGGATATTTCATCAAGCTTTTACAGCAAAAATGGAGCGCTAAATAGGCTGCTTAGCGATTATAACCCCCATGTCATTGCGAAGCCCCCTCTAAATCTCCCCCGGAAGGGGAGACTTTTGGTAAATATTTTAAAGCCCTCCCTTTCGGGGAGGGTTGGGTGGGGCTCCTCTTCGTAATGACATGTTTTTTATTTCTACGCCCTTTATATAATTCTTTCCTACATCCCCGCGGGCACACTCCACGTATCCGCATTAAATGCGGGATTGATCTCAAAGCTGTCATATTGAATAACCAGCTTCTTTATACCCGATGTTACCACCTCATGAAAAGGGATCATAATACCCTGCACCAGGCGCAGATGTGACAGGACAGATATAGATGTCCGTCCGGATGTTTTATTGGCTTCAGCCACCAGTTGGTTTTGATCGTTGATGGCAAAAATATAATCGTTGCCTTCAAGCTTACATAAAACCGAGTAAGTGTTGTTTTTTAGCTTCTGCATATTTAACACCTGCATCTGGTTAATGGCTGGTTTGCGTAATCCCAACAAACCCGAATAGAATGTGCTTTTCATCTCCGCTATCCGTGCGGGTGGCATAGCGGCTTTTCTGCCGTTAAGCCACTGCCAGCCATCGCCATTTTCTTCCTGTTCAACAGAAACTACCGTACCGTTTTCCCAAAGCTCTATCCGTATCCTGTTGCCTGGGATATCCACATAGGATACCGCTTTTACACCCATGATAGTAGCAGAGTAGCGCATCGTTTTGATCATATCGAGTTCGCTGCCGCCATGAGCGCTGTTCGCTTGTAAAAGCAACGCTTTAGCCTCGGTATAATGGGGTATCTCTGTAGTTATAGTGCTTGTTTTGTCGCTTTCCTTCATCGCATTAGTCATTTTGGGCAGATCCTTTAAGTACTAACTTTCCCGGATCGCCACTATTGGTTCCCATACCAACTGATTTGTAAAAAAGATGTATTTCAGTTGCTGCATACAACATTGAAAACACTAAAATGCTCTTTTCCCTCAAAAATTAAACCAGTATTACCTCATGTATTCATAATCATGGCGTATTTTTATAATTCATATGTTTGATACCCGTTTCGCAAATACTAAAATTTGTATACTTTTATTGTTCAATGGAAACCAAAAACAATAAAAAAACCATCAGGGCATGGGCCTTTTTTGATTGGGCCAACTCTGCCTACAACCTGGTCATCACTTCTACCATCTTCCCGGCTTATTATGTGGCTATTACCAAGGCTAATGGCGGCAGGGTAACCTTCTTTGGCAAAAGCTTTGTCAATACCGCACTTTCTGATTATGCCTTATCGGTCGCTTATCTGATCATTGTTTTACTGCTGCCCATACTGTCGTCCATTGCCGATTATAAGGGGAATAAAAAGATATTCATGCAGTTCTTTACGGCTATAGGTGCCCTGGCGTGTGGGGTGCTTTATTTTTTCGACGCAAATCATATCGAACTGGGCATAATAGCCTTCGCCCTGGCTGCTATAGGCTACAGCGGCGGCTTTGTATTTTATAACTCTTATCTACCCGAAATTGCTACGGTCGACATGCAGGACAACGTGAGCGCCAAAGGATTTACCTACGGTTACATTGGTAGTGTATTGCTGCAGCTTATTTGCTTTGTGTTTGTGCTAAAACCAGAGCTGTTTGGTATTGTCGACCAAACCTTTCCGGCCCGTTTATCATTTTTACTGGTAGGCGTATGGTGGATGGGTTTCGCGCTTATTCCTTTCATTGTATTACCAAAAGGAAGCCCCAATGCGGTTAGTCATGATCATAATATCATCAAAGGTGGTTTTATAGAATTAGGTAAAGTTTGGAAAAAAGTAAAAACCATGCCTTTACTCAAAAGGTATCTTCCTGCGTTTTTCTTTTATTCCATGGGCGTGCAAACCATTATGCTGGTAGCCACAGGTTTTGCGGCTAAAGAATTGCACATGCCTACATCGGCATTAATCACTACCATTTTAATTATACAACTGGTGGCCATTGGCGGGGCAACATTAATGTCGCGGTTATCTGGAAGATATGGAAACGTAAGGGTATTGATTGCCGTAGTGATCATCTGGATAGGGGTATGTGCTGCTGCTTATCTAACTACTACAGCTACACAGTTTTATGTGGTAGCGGCAGTGGTGGGTTTAGTGATGGGGGGCATTCAATCCATGTCGCGCTCCACCTATTCAAAATATTTACCCGAAAACATTACGGACACTGCATCGTTCTTCAGTTTTTATGATGTTACCGAAAAGCTGGCGATAGTAGGTGGAGTGTTCAGTTTTGGTTTTTTTGAAGAACTCACCGGCAGTCCGCGTAATTCGGTACTGGTATTGGCCATCTTTTTTATAATAGGTTTAATATTATTGTTTTCTTTGCTGTCGGCAGAAAAAAAGGTAAAGCAAAATGCGGAGCTAAGTGCCGTGTAATTTGGTGTAAGAGATGAAGATTGAGTTATTTGTACCCTGTTTTATTGATCAGTTATTCCCTGATACAGCTTTTAATACCGTAAAGGTGTTGGAAAAAGCAGGGTGTAAAGTAAGCTTTAATCCTAACCAAACCTGCTGCGGTCAGCCCGCTTTTAACGCCGGTTTCTGGGACGAGGCCAAAGCCGTAGGTAGCAAATTTCTGAATGATTTTTCGGATGATAGCGTGATCGTAACTCCATCAGCCTCCTGCACGGGTATGGTGAAAAATTATTATAATGATCTGTTTACTAATACTGCCGTACACAATAAATGCCGGGCCGTACAGGGCAATATCTACGAGCTATCTGATTTTTTGGTGAACATCCTGCAATTCGATTATTTCGGCGCCGAGCTCGATGGTAAAGCCGTTTATCACGACAGTTGCGCCGCGCTGCGTGAATGTAAGATCAAGGACGAGCCCCGCCAGTTGCTCTCCAAAGTATTGGGTCTGGAATTACTTAACTTAAAAGACAACGAAACCTGCTGTGGTTTTGGCGGTACCTTCGCCGTTAAATTTGATGGCATATCCACCGCTATGGCCCAGCAAAAGGTTGACAATGCCCTGGCCGTAGGAGCGGAGTACATTATCTCCACCGATGTTTCCTGTCTGCTGCACCTGCAAAGTTATATCGACAAGAACAGTCTACCTATTAAAACCATGCACCTGTCCGATGTGTTGACACTGGGCTGGGGGAATGTGTAGGTTTTGATTTCGGATTTTGCTTATCTCTTGTACTTTTAAATTATTACTCTTTAATAAGTTTCATTTGCAATGTATCACCGCGCATGATCATGTTCCACTGCATTGTTTTCCTATCATAATTGCTCACCTTAACTTTGGTGGTATCTGTCTGGCTGTCTTTGAAAACGATGTTTAATGTTTTTTTGCTTGCATCATATCGATAACCACCAAACCATGCCCTTTCTTTATCAAATATATACGGGTTTGGCGATAAGGACAATTGGCCATAGGATTCCATATAAACCTTGCACCAGGACGCTGGATTGGTTTGCCAGTCGTTTTTACCAATCACCTTACCGTTTCGTTTATACTCATCTACTTTCCATTTCCCCTCAAAAGCTGCTGCTGGCGCGTTGGCGACAAAATGATATATATTAAAAAAAGCCATTCCTATGGCCAAAACCCTTAATAACCATTTTAAAAACGGTAATTGTATGAGGGGTATTTCGGTGTTCTTAGTAAACAGGAACGCTTTAATGTCCTGCCACCTCAACAATAAAAGATACAGTAAACCGAAGGTTATGATTAAAGAATTGATGAAGGCTGCAGAAGCGATATCATAAAAAATATTAATAAGCACAACGTTTAACATTACAGGCAACAGAATAAAAACACCTGATAAGGTTGTTCGCCTGAAAAGCAGGCAAATGCTGCCGCCTATCTGCAACACAGCTAAAATAATCGCCAAGGTATAGGAGTGCCCGAAATAATTCCAGGTAAGCTCAAAGCCGCTTAAATTTCCAACCGGCAGATCATCACGTGAATAAATATGCCCGAATTGGGTTCTGAAAATTTTGCCAAAGCCGTAAATAGATATATCAAAAGCAAGAAAATAACGTAATACGCCTCGTAACCAGGCATGTTTTATGCCCGAATTAAAGTCCGCTGTTTTTTCTTTACCCTGCCAGTAAACAGAATAAATAACAATGAGCAGCATAAAAACAGGACCTCCCCAATTAATTATTATAAAAAACAGAGACTGGCCCGATACTTTTAAATATTCATAAAAAAACAAAGGCAGTAACATATTGGCAACACCGGCTAAAGCGATATATACATATAATCCTTCAAAAAATTTACTGAACCAGGAAGATGTACGTGGAGGGTTGTTCAAAGACATTTGATTTAAAAGGTTTAGCCAATATAAGGTAGTTAAAGATGCACTGGTCGGCGATTTTTAAAGTTATAAAAGAATATTTTTATTATTGCATCTACTGTTTAGATTTCTTTTCTGAGGGGAACTCTAAGGCTTTTGGAGTTAAGACAGAACCCGGCATTCGTTGTAAGGCTAAAAAATTATGGAAATAACTATTGAAGGAGAACGAATTAAAACCATAAATGATTTTCATTTGGAGATTAAAAAAAAATTAACATTTCCGGAGTATTATGGCGAAAATCTGGATGCCCTTTGGGACTGTTTGACAAGTTCGATTGATTTGCCCGTTACATTAATCTGGAGAAATGCTGATAGGAGTAAGGTAAGCCTGGGGGATGGGTTTAACAGTATAGTAGATGTTCTCTCTTCAGCAGAGAAGGAGATCGATGGTTTTCGTGTTCGATATATTTAGTGATATTTTCTATTCCCTTAGGTTCTCTTCGAGGGAATTTGGGATTGTCTAAATCGTATTGAAACAATTTCGGGTTTAAATAGTCATAACTACATGAAAAACTTAGTTGTAATTATGATGATCAGCCTTGCATTTGCCGGTGCGGTAAATGCAGCTAATTTAAGCCCTGTAAAAAACACCGCAGGTTATGTTACTTTAAAAGATAGCATCATCCGCAAAAGAATATTCATGGCGGAGTTTCCTGCTCGTAACGTTTCGAGTGTTGATGTTCGCGAGATCACATTTAAACCAAAACAAAAAACGGGCAGGCATCTGCATCCCATACCGGTGATGGGGTACATCGTTTCCGGAACGGTATTGTTTGAGGCAGAAGGGCAGTCGGCCAGAGTTTTACATGCCGGCGATGCTTTTTATGAACCGGCAAATACACCCATAGCGCATTTCGATAACCAATCGGATACAGAACCGCTTAAATTTGTGGCCTATTACCTGCTTAACGGCGAAAAAGAGTTGATAAAAATGCTACCCGAAAAAAGCGGTAAATAAACATTGATGAGAATAATACCACCACCCCAGCCAGGAGAATACCCGCCTTACACCATCATGTACATTAAATTATTGCCTACAGATGGGCTGATATTAAAGCATCTGCAGGATAATTTTGATATGGTGAAGCAGTTGGTCTATTCTTTACCCGAAGATGTCCTATATCATCGCTATGCCCCTGGTAAATGGAGTATCAAAGAAACACTGGTACATGTTATTGACGACGAGCGTATTTTCGCCTATCGTGCCCTGCGCTTTGCCCGTAACGAAAAAAACAACCTCATCGGTTTTGACCAGGATAGCTATGCGCTTTATTCGGAAGCTGACAGCCGATCGCTCGATAATATTTTTGAAGAGTATGAAGCCGTAAGGCGGGCAACCATTGCTTTATTCAATGGTTTGCCCGATAATGCTTTCGATAGGATGGGGCATGGCACTGGTACGGCCAATGATGCCACGGTAAGGGCTCTAGCGTATCACATCGCCGGGCACGAGTTGCACCACATCAATATCATTAAAGAAAAATACCTGCAGGCGGGTGTTTAAAAAGGTTTGTCCATTGATCTTGTAAAAAACGTCAGTCTTAATTTAAACGAAAATTTGTATATTTGAGTCAACAACGGCCCGCTACTCTATTTATCAGAGTAGCGGGCCGTTTAGTTAAGACCCAATTAAGGCCAAAAACCGGCTGTTTGGTATGTAGTTATTTGAATATCAGTTATTTAATACTTTTTAAACTTTTTAAAACGCATCAAAATCGTGTTAAAATTTGTTAAAAAGTGTTAAAATCAATGTTTTTGAATCAATTTTTAGGCGTTTTTATCCTGTTTTTGATCAGAAAAGTGTTAAAATTTAAGGTTTAAAAAGTTTTTAAAAGAGGTATGGGATTTTGAAAAATCTAAATCAAAATAAAATCTTAATTTAGCGCCACAAAAATAAAGATCACTTTGTAGGTGATCGGCAAACGTAATTTTATAAAAATTTAAATCATAGTTGTAGATGATTAGTATTACACTTCCTGATGGATCCGTTCGTCAGTATGACAAAGGGATCACTTCCTTGCAGATCGCCCTGTCGATCTCCGAAGGATTAGCACGTAACGTATTAGCCGCCGAAGTTGATGGACAGGTTTGGGATGCCAGCCGCCCCATTGAACAGGACGCGCACGTTAAATTATTAACCTGGAACGATACTTCGGGTAAATCGACTTTCTGGCACTCATCTGCCCACTTAATGGCCGAAGCCCTGGAAGCGCTGTACCCGGGTACCAAATTCGGTATCGGTCCGGCTATCGAAACCGGTTTCTATTATGATGTTGACTTTGGCGACCGTGAATTTTCTTCGGACGAATTTAAACTGATTGAAGATAAGATCATTGAACTGGCCAAAACCAAAGAAGAGTATATCCGCAAACCGGTGAGCAAAGCCGATGCGATTGAATATTTTACCGAAAAAGGCGATGAATATAAGCTCGATCTGATCAAAGATTTGGCCGATGGTTCGATTACTTTTTATACACAAGGTAACTTTACTGATTTATGCCGTGGTCCGCATATCCCGAATACCGGCTTTATTAAGGCCGTTAAACTGATGAGCGTTGCCGGTGCTTACTGGCGTGGCGATGAAACACGTAAACAGCTTACACGCATTTACGCGGTGACCTTCCCTAAAGCCAGTGAGCTGACAGATTACCTGCACATGATCGAAGAAGCCAAGAAGCGCGATCACCGCAAGCTGGGTAAAGAACTTGAACTGTTCACTTTCTCTGAAAAGGTAGGAATGGGCTTGCCATTATGGTTACCGAAAGGTGCTGCCTTGCGCGAACGCCTGACTAACTTTTTACAAAAAGCACAGGTGAGGGCAGGGTATGAGCAGGTAATTACACCGCACATCGGTCACAAAAACCTGTATGTAACCTCAGGCCACTACGAAAAATATGGCGCCGATTCATTTCAGCCGATAAAAACACCGCAAGAAGGAGAGGAGTTCTTTTTAAAACCGATGAACTGCCCGCACCACTGCGAAATATACAAAAGCAAACCCCGCTCATACAAGGATCTTCCGGTACGTTTAGCGGAGTTTGGTACTGTTTACCGTTATGAGCAAAGCGGCGAGCTGCATGGCTTAACCCGTGTACGTGGCTTTACTCAGGATGATGCGCATTTATTTTGTCGCCCCGACCAGGTGAAGGAAGAGTTTAAAAAGGTGATCGACCTGGTGTTATATGTATTCAAGGCCCTGGGTTTTGAGAACTATACTGCCCAAGTGTCTCTGCGTGACCCGGAAAATAAGGGTAAATACATCGGTACAGACGAAAACTGGGCTTTAGCAGAATCTGCTATTATTGAAGCCGCCGAAGAAAAAGGTTTGATCACCGTTCATGAATTGGGTGAAGCCGCTTTTTATGGCCCTAAGCTTGATTTTATGGTGAAAGATGCCTTGGGCCGTAAATGGCAATTGGGTACCATACAGGTTGATTATAACCTTCCTGAGCGCTTTGAACTGGAGTATACAGGTAGCGATAATCAGAAACATCGCCCGGTAATGATCCACAGAGCACCGTTTGGTTCATTGGAGCGTTTTATAGCGGTGTTGATTGAGCATTGCGCAGGTAATTTCCCGCTTTGGTTATCACCAGAGCAG
Source organism: Mucilaginibacter lappiensis (assembly GCF_900155965.1). Taxonomy (GTDB): domain Bacteria; phylum Bacteroidota; class Bacteroidia; order Sphingobacteriales; family Sphingobacteriaceae; genus Mucilaginibacter; species Mucilaginibacter lappiensis. The sequence goes on along the minus strand of NZ_FTMG01000001.1, from coordinate 15,527 downwards.
TTTATTATTTTACCCATATCAGAAAAATTTGAGGAATATGCAAAAAAACTTTCTGATGTGTTAAAAGATTCCGATATTTGCGGGCTGATTGATTTTAGAGACGAGAAAATAGGGCGTAAGATACGTGATGCTGAAGTCAAAAAGATCCCTTATATGCTGATAGTAGGTGAAAAAGAAGCTGCCGAAGGATTGGTTTCTGTAAGGAAACATGGTCAGGGTGATTTGGGAAGTATGAGCATAGAAGATTTTAAAGAACAAATAACTAAAGAAATAAAAGTATAACTTGGCATTAAACAAACCCTTTAATAGAGGACCAAGGCTTCCTTTTAAGAAAAAAGAAGCTGAACACAACATTAATCAATTCATCAGGGCTCAGGAAGTTCGTCTTGTAGGCGATAACGTTGAGCAAGGTATTTTCTCATTAAGAGACGCGCTGGCAATTGCACAGGAGCAGGAACTTGACCTGGTTGAAATATCTCCGAATGCGGTTCCGCCGGTTTGTAAAGTAACGGACTATAATAAGTTCATTTACGAACAGAAGAAAAAACTGAAAGAGATAAAAAACAATGCCAAGCAAACGGTTATTAAAGAGATCCGTTTCGGACCGAATACTGATGATCATGACTTTGAGTTTAAATTAAAGCATGCCATGAAGTTTTTGGAAGCCGGCGAAAAGGTGAGAGCCTATGTACACTTTAAAGGCCGTGCCATTGTATACAAAGAACAGGGTGAAATTCTGTTATTGCGTTTTGCACAGGCGCTGGAAGATAATGGTAAAGTAGAACAATTACCAAAGCTGGAAGGAAAAAGGATGTTTTTAACCCTGGCTCCTAAGGCAGCAAAGAAGTAAATAAAACAAGCTAATGTGTAAGGTTAAAATGCACAGAAGCAACAAAAAGAAAACGTTGAGAAACGTTAATATCTAAAAACAAATAAATAGAGTTATGCCAAAAATGAAAACCAATTCCAGTGCAAAAAAGCGTTTTAAGCTTACTGGAACCGGTAAAATCGCAAGAAAAAACGCATACAAAAGCCACATCTTAACCAAGATGTCGACAAAACGTAAACGTGCCCTTGGTCACACCAGCTTAGTATCTAATGCTGACATGGGTAACGTTAAACGTATGCTTTGTATCGGAAAGTAATTCACAAATTTTTTAACCAGGTATTAGAGTTTTAAGTTCTGTTGTAAAAACAGGCACTCACTACCAAAATCAAACAAGATGCCACGTTCAGTTAACGCAGTAGCGTCGAGAAGACGCAGGAAAAGGATCATGAACCTCGCCAAAGGTTATTGGGGTTCACGTAGCAAGGTTTATACCGTTGCAAAAAACACAGTTGAAAAAGGTTTACAGTACGCTTACCGTGACCGTAAGACCAAGAAAAGAGAGTTCAGAGCTTTATGGATACAGCGTATTAACGCAGGTGCCCGTCAGCACGGAATTTCTTACTCTCAATTAATAGGTAAATTAGCAGCAAAAGAAATCGGTTTAAACCGTAAAGTATTAGCTGATTTAGCAATGAATCATCCTGATGCTTTCAAAGCCGTAATTGATGCAGTAAAATAATATAAGATACTTGCAATTAGTATCTTAATAAAACAAAATAGGCCGCAATTCGCTGCCTATTTTGTTTGGTATCTGATCAAAGTATAATCACCGTTGGTGTAAATTCTTCGCTATCGTTATCAATATCCATATACTGTTTAAAGTTTTGTACATCCTTATCAACCATTCTTTTAAATACCGGATTTAGTAACTTAGCCACACCGGTACCCAGTCCACCTGCCGGGGGCTGATAACTGATCACAATGTCAACAATAGTACCCGCACCATTCAGTGTATCCTGAAAACGCACTTTACCAGCATTGTTGATCATAGAGTCGGGTAGAGAGCTCCAGCCAATCATTTCATTGGGTTCGTCCTTTACAATTTCGGCATGCCAACTCACAGTTGCCACACCAGCAGGAAGCTTTAAAACCCAATAGGAGTAGGTGGGGTCTATGGTTTCCACACTTTCCAGGTGTTTCATGAACAGGGGTAAATTATCCAACTTACGCCAAAAATCATATACCTTGTGCCTGGGCTTGTTTACTGTAAATGAAGACCGGATGTTGATATTAACCGGGTTGGTTGAAAGTTTGCCTATGCGTTTATACAATTCGCAATGACCTGTAATGCCACGGTTTAGCAGGTAACCACCAGCGCCCAATTTAATAACACTGGTTAACGGGTTGGAAAAGATGTTTCTGAAGCCAGATAGGCCCAATTTTAGACCACCGATAATGGAAGTATAACGCTCGGGCCATTTCAGGTTTATGCGATCGTCGCCGTAAAGTACAGGAAAATTATCAGTATATTTTACAATTGTAGTAGCCATAGTATTGTTTAAACGGTTGTAGAATTTAAACAGTACACTGCAATCTAAGTTTTTTTTAAATGAAGTTATTTTACCGGAAGGTAATTAAATTTAAACTGAGTTAAATTTGGTCGATGCTTTTTAGGTCTTTTCAATTCATATTGATAAATCACACGTCCCAGATTTTTTAAGAATGGCAGGCAAACTGTAGCATATTCATATTTATTATCGTTGTAAACCCCATCCTCATTTGATTGTACCACTGCGGTAAGTAAAAACTCTACCTTATTTTTAAAGTCGACAATATAGGCGTTATCAATGTCGTATCCGTAACTGTCACCCACTTTGTTAAATATCCTGATGTTAGGTTCGATTGTGGCTGTGCTGTCGCCACCGTAGTATAAGAACTTGCAGTACGCAGGGAAATATGCTGGTCGGGTATAAGTTGGTTTTATGTTTTCGGTAGGGAATGTACTCATGTAGTGATATATAAAAGCGTAATCTGCAGGAGTAAGGTTGTACCGTTGATTTACTGGAAATAATTGCGGGAAAAGCAATCTTTTTAAAACCTGTTGTTGATCGGCAATAGAGTATACATTTTTTTCGCTCAGATTAAAGGGCTTATTTACCAGGCGGTCACTGCTGTCCAGATAAGCTTTACCCATGATCATATTATCCAGATACATAGGGTAATTCAAGCTATCATATAAAGCTTTTTTGAGATAAACCACCTTGCTCCCATTGTAAAAAGTGATTGGGTTAGTATGTCTGGTGGTTTCACCGGCATCGCCCACAGCCAGTCGGCCCACAATTCTGGTATGATATAGCTGATATTTTTTTAGTTTACGATTGATTTCCTCGCGGCCAACAAATTCATACAAACGATTGAAAGCGTCATTATCGCTCACCAGCAATATCTTTTTGATATAATTCTCAATACTAGGCAATCCGTTTGCCGAGGAGGTGTCGGTTTTTACCCTGGTTTGTTTGGCAAAGGCGCTGTCGGTGATCATTACGGATTCCCGGGTCAATCCTTTTATATGCAACTCATGCAGTTTTTCAAGTGAAAAAAGGGCTGTTGGTAATTTAACCGTGCTTGCAGGGTAAAAATAATGCTGAGCATTTAAATGATAACTGTACGATTTAAAGTGTGGTACGTTATTTTTATCCCGGTCGATCTGTGTATAGAGTATTTGCACCTCGTTTTGGGTAGGATGATTCAGTATTCCACTAAATAGCTCCGGATGACTTTGTAAAAGCCCTTTTAAGAAAACCGTATCAGGTTGCTGGGCAAAGCAGGGAGTAACAGTGATTATGAATAACAGAAGTGTAGCGTACAATTTCATCATTATAAATATACAAATTGTTACTTTGTGGTTGTTAATACTTATCCTAATTTTGTTGCGCTTTAGGTTTCATATGGTTTATGACCGTAAATGAATTAAAGGGAATACGGTGAAGAATCCGTAACTGTCCCGCAGCTGTAAGCTCTTTAACCATTGTTCATTCTTATTGTCACTGTCCCATGAAATGAAAAAGGGGCGGGAAGGCAGGACAACGTGGGAGCAAGTCAGAATACCTGCCCAGGCACTTATATTATTCATAGCTTTCGGGGATTGAAGCTTGAATGTAAATGCTCTTCGTTTAGCGTGTTTTCATTTGACTGATTTGATAGTTATGGTATAATGTAAGTTTAGATAAGAAGCATTATTTAATTATTACATCAGGTTATATGGAGAAAATTTACTTTAAAAGTATTTTAGGAATTGGGTTATTGCATATCACTTTATTGGCAGCTACTGTACAGGCACAGGATACTACACGTTTGCTAAATAACGTAGTGGTTACAGCCACACGCTCACCAAAAAAGCTATCCGATATTGGTAGGGTAGTTACGGTGATCTCTGCCGAGCAGATCAATCGTTCGCAAGGAAAAACCTTACCTCAGTTACTAAATACCGTTCCGGGGCTAACATTTTCTGGAGCTCAGAATGCACCGGGTATCGCTACCTCAATTTATCTGCGTGGCGCCTCAACCGGAAATACACTCATATTGATTGATGGCTTTCCGGTTAACAACGCCTCTGCTATAGATGGTAGTTATGATCTCAATGCTTTTTCATTGGATATGATAGATCACATTGAGATTTTAAAGGGAAGCGGATCAACCCTGTATGGTTCGGACGCGGTAGCCGGTGTTATTAATATCATTACCAAAAAAGGAAAGGGGCAAGGACTTAAAGGTAGCCTGCAGCTAATGGGTGGTAGTTATAATACCTTCAAAGAGTCAGCCTCTTTAAATGGAACCGTAGATAAAACGGGAGTGGCTGTTAATATATCCAATTCCGATTCCAGGGGTTTTGCTGCTGCAACAGATACAACAGGAAAGGGTAATTTTAAAAAAGATGGCTTTCATCAGCGCTCTGCCAGTGTAAATATCAGTCAGGCGGTTTCAAAGAATTTTAGCCTGAACGGAAACCTCCAAACAAGTTATACATCTGGAAACCTACCCTATGGAGCATTCACCGATGATCAAAATTACACCTACAATAATACATTTCTATTCGGTGGCTTAGGAGCTAAATTAATATTACCTGCAGGAGCGTTAGTTGTTAACTTATCTCAAAATGATGTTTGGAACAACTTTAATAATTTGCCGACGGATAATAATAGTGGCTACCAGGTAACAAAAAACAGAGGTAAGATTAGCAATGCCGAGGCTATTTTAAATTACGCATTAGGGAAATATTTTGATATAACCAGCGGTACAAGCTTTAAATACAGTAATACTAATCAGTACAGCTTGTTTTTACCTACAGGTGATCCGGATATCATAAAAGATAGGAATAATAACATATTCAGCGCTTATACTTCTTTGTTTTTTAAGGATGATATTTTCCACATGGAACTGGGGGGGCGCTATAATCACCACAGTACTTATGGCGATAATTTCACCTATACCATCAACCCATCCTTGTTTCTGGCCGACCAATTTAAAGTATTCGGAACAATAGCCTCTGCCTATAAGTCGCCGTCTTTATACCAATTATACTCACAATATGGCAATGGCGGCTTAAAGCCCGAAACCACCACATCATATGAAGCTGGATTCGACTGGGAGATTATTAAAAATACCCTGACGTTCAATACCCAGTTTTATAAACGCAACGCTAAGGATGTGATCTATTTTGCCAATTTATCTGTTTCTCCTTACGGAGTTTATCAAAATGGTCAGTTTCAGAAAGATAAAGGCTTTGAGAGCGAATTGAATTATCACTCCAGTAAACTAACTGCTTCGGCCTATTATACTTATGTAACCGGTAAGTTAACAGATGAAAAAGGTTTACAGACGGCCAATCTTTACCGTAGACCAAAAAGTACATTCGGACTTAATTTTACTTATCAGGTTATTGACGATTTTTCCTTTGGCGTAAACTATAAATACACAGGTAACCGTACCGATCAAAACTTCGCAACTTATCCTTCTACTATAGTTACCCTAAAACACTATAACCTGGCCGATCTGCATTTGGAGCTGAAAGCAACCAGGAACCTGCGTGTATTTGGAGACCTAAACAATGTATTGGATCAAAAATATACCGATTGGTTGGGTTACAATACTATGGGCATCAATTTTATGCTGGGGGCAAAATACCAGTTTAATTAGCGGCTTTTTATTTAATACATTTATAAGTAATTTTACCGCACAAATTTTGATCATGAACTCAAAGGATAATACAACCCGCAACATCGTATTGATACTGATGATTGTGGTGGCAGCTGCTTTCAGGTTGCTGGCTTTTAAATATAAAGAACTGAGCAATTTTAACCCGGTAGGGGCCATTGCTATATTTGGCGGTGTGTATTTTGCCGATAAATGGAAAAGCTACGTTACTGTATTATTGGCCCTGTTTGGTACAGACATTATCCTGAATTACTTCTATTTCCATAAATTAACTTTATGGTATAGCGGTGCCCAGTGGACATACTTGGCCTTTATTTTAATGATCCTAGTAGGTAGTCTGATCAAAAAAGTAAATGTATTGAACGTGGTTTTAGCTTCAGTAGCTTCTGTATTGATCCATTGGTTGCTGACCGATTTACCCGGTACATTGTATCCGCACACTTTAGCGGGTTATCGTACATCCTTAGTAAATGCTATTCCGTTTGAGTATAACATGATCTACGGTAATTTAGTGTTTGGGTTTATTTTGTTTGGTGGTTTTGAATTGGCCAAAACCAAATACAGCTCTCTTCGCTCAAAAAAACAATTGGCACTTTAAGCTAACTCCAAAATATAGAAAAGCGATTTGCCACTAAAGCAGGTCGCTTTTTTTATGGATAAATAATAGACACGAATGAAAAAACTGGTTGTGCTAACAGGTGCTGGCATAAGCGCCGAGAGCGGTTTAAAGACCTTCAGAGACAGCGATGGGCTGTGGGAAGGTTACAATATAGAAGATGTGGCTACGCCGCAGGCATGGCAGCGTAACCCGGCCATGGTACAGCAGTTTTATAACGAGCGCCGCAAATCGGTACTGGAAGCTAAGCCTAATGCCGCTCATTACGCTTTGGCACAGCTCGAAGAGAAATACCAGGTTACCATCATCACCCAAAATATCGATGATCTGCATGAGCGGGCGGGGTCAACCAACGTGATGCACCTGCATGGTATTATCACCCGCTCACAGTCAAGTATTAATTCTGAGCTTACTTACCCCATTGATGGCTGGGAGATCAGGATGGATGAAGTATGTGAATTGGGCTCCCCCCTGAGAGCCCACGTGGTTTGGTTTGGGGAGGATGTGCCCATGATAGGCCCTGCGGCACAAATTTGTGCCGATGCGGACATTTTTATGCTTGTAGGCTCGTCTTTAGCGGTATACCCAGCCGCCGGACTGATCAGCTATGTAAGACCGGAGATCCCCAGGTATATTATCGACCCTAAGATACCAGATGTAGGTGTACGCGGCCAACTGATCAAAATACAGGAGAAGGCTACTGTTGGTGTACCGACATTGGTAGATCAGCTTCTGAAAAATCAGTAATTAAAAGGATAAAGTATCATCTCCGAACAGGGTGGCATGTTGTTAAAAAGTGGGTTTACATGGTTTACACTTTTTATGGTTAATATTTATATATTTAATTGTAAATCAAATAGTTATGTTTAATTTATCGTCATTTAGCGGCTTTATGTGTAAACCCACTAATTGAGCCCCTCAGGAGGAATATAAAACCCTTGAAATAATAATTTAAACTTGCCTGTCTTTTTCTAAAATCACTAATTCAATAAATCACCAATTCGCTAATTAATGCAAAAGTGTATATTCAATTGGAGCGGGGGCAAGGATAGTGCCTTAGCTCTATATCATTGCCTGCAAAATCCAGATCTGGAGATCAAATATCTGGTTACTACTATCAACGATGCAGCCGACAGGATATCCATGCACGGCGTGCGTACAGAGCTACTAATCAAACAGGCCGAAAGTATTGGCATACCATTATACCAGATCCGCCTGCCCGAAATGCCGGGTATGCAAGAGTATGACGAGGTGATGCACAGACACCTCACGCATTTTAAAAGTGAAGGTATCACTCATGCCATTTTTGGCGATATATTTTTGGAGGACCTGAAAGCTTACCGCGATGCCCGCCTGAGCGAGGTTGGGATAGTAGGAATATACCCCTTATGGAAACGTGATACCAGTGAGTTGATCAACGAGTTTTTAGGTCTTGGATTTGGCACTGTTATCGCCTGCACCCAGGAGCGCCTGGAGCGTATAGTAGGGAAGGAGATCAGTCCGGAATTGATAGATGCCTTACCCGACGATGTGGATGTTTGCGGCGAGAACGGCGAGTTCCATACCTTTACTTTTAAAGGCCCTATTTTTAAAAATACCATACCTTACAAAATCGGGGTGAAGATTTTCAAAGAATACAACGCACCCCAAAATGCTGATGATTCCTGTGTTTCGCCGACAGATCAAAAACGGTCCGGATTTTGGTATTGTGACCTGCTTTTGGCGTAACCTCCCATTTATTTGGCAAAATTAGTCTCAGAATATTATTTTTTACTAACGTATAAATAATTATATAACAGTTATTTATTGATGAAATATAAAGCAATAATCCACTTAAATGAAAATATACAATGGGTTTGCGTTAAAAATTACTCGTTTTTACAGAATAAAATTCTGTTTATGAATGAGTAAATAATTAACTATCTATATTTTAAGTAGTTGTGATTAGTAATTGTACCGATAATAAGACTCTTTAAAGTCTGTTCGCATCTCGGTAAAGCGGGTGCCTACCTTTTTTAAAAACGCTTCATCGAGTAATTCAAAAACGCTGTTCACGCCATCGGTCAAATCCATTTCGGGGATCTTATAACTTTGTTCCAGGGCACCCTGCTCTATCTTCACAATAAACTTTTGATTCATGTTTAGGATAGATATTTTAAAATCGGGGTGTGGTAGTTCGGCAATAATTCTCATGGTTAGCAATTAGTGATTTATATATTGAGTAAAGATTATTGGAGCAAAGAGTAAGGATTTTTGAATAAAATGACTTTGCTATTCTGTCTTTTATCTTTGCTCCAAAAGTCCTTATTCCTTGTTAACATAATCCTTTATCCCCCAAAGGATCTTTTCCGTGGAGTGACCCAAAACTTTCCAGGGGTTTAAACCGGGCGAAAAGTTCCTCGCTGTACCAATTCTCGCTTCTGGTTAATTTGATCACCTCGGCATGTTCGCGGCTTTGGTAGGCGAAAGCTTTTACATCATCCAGGCTTTGCCAAACCGAAAAAGTAGCCTGACGGTAAACAGGTGCTTCGCCTATACCAAACGAAGTAATATAACCCCGCGCGCCCGACATAAGGTTAGCTACCTCATCTACATGCGACCAAAAGTTCTTCAACCGGCTAATCCTGATCGTGGCGCGGGTAAGTACTGCTACCGGGCCAGAGTAATCTTTGGCTTCCGGGTTGCCAAAGGGCTCTTTTCTATCCCATTTACCGTGACTTTGCAATGGTTCGCAGAGTACTGTCCAGCCTTCATGGCCTAATATCTTCCACCAGTTGGAAACGAAGGAACTAGCCTGGAACCGGTCGAAATCTTCCCGGCTGTCCCAGCAGGCCAATAGGCCCCATTGCTGCCAGTCGGGCTGAAGATCAAAAGTGCCGTTATGGCCGGAACCTAGCAGTTTATAAAAACTGCAGCCTTTTTGCATCCACATGGGCAGGCGATGTATAGCCATGGCCAGTAATGCAAAAGGGATAAAAAGTTTCCGGTATCTAACAATGGTAAGGCTAACGATCATGTTCTGCTAAATAAAACATTAATTGTAAAACCCCGGCCAAAAAACTTCTTAAACCTCAAATTTTAACACTTTTCTGATTAAAAACAGGATGAAAACGGATGGAAATTTATTCAAAACCATCGATTTTAACACTTTTTAACAAATTACAACACGGTTTTGAGCGGTTTTGAAAGCTTTAAAAAGTATTAAATTACTGACTGTTAAATAACTACATGCCAGACAGTTGGTTTTTGGTCTGGTTTTTCTTTTAACCAAACAGCCCGCTACTCTGATAAAAAGAGCAGCGGGCCGTTGTAGGATGCAAACATACCAAAATTCAGGGGTTATTTATTATCTAAGAGTGTAATTCGATTTGGCGCGTGATGTCGAGTCATCCTGTCATCACTACGCTCGACATCCCTCAGGGTTGCCCGGCGAAGCTTGGGCGCGGTGAGTCGACGTCATGCGCCAAATCGAACCTTTATCCAACTTTAGTTTAAATATGATACCCGGTTGATGCACTTTCTGCCACACATTGTTATTTTTGTATTATGGCAGAGGATTTAAACATTACCACATCAACCGATAAAACCGAACAATACACAACGCTGATTCCACAAATAGAAGCTTTGCTTTACGGTGAGCCGGATCTGGTGGCCAACCTGGCCAATGTGGCCGCGGCTTTAAAAGAGCAGTTTAAATGGTTTTGGGTAGGGTTTTACCTGGTTAAGAATAATGAGTTGGTTTTGGGTCCCTTTCAGGGTCCTGTGGCCTGCACTCGTATAGGTTTGGGTAAAGGTGTTTGCGGTGCGGCATGGCAGCAGGCCAAAACGCTGGTAGTGCCTGATGTGGAGGCTTTCCCAGGACATATCGCCTGCAGCTCGCTTTCACAGTCGGAAATTGTAGTGCCGGTATTTCATAATGGGGAAGTGGTTGCAGTTTTGGATGTGGACAGCGAATTGCTGGATCAGTTCGATGAAACCGATGCGCAATACCTGGAGCAAATTGTAAAGCTGTTAAACTTTGCATGAGTCGGATCTACCTGATAGCCGGCCTTGGTGCGGATACCCGCGTTTATAATAATATCGACCTGCACGATCATGAAGTAATACCTGTCGACTGGATAGAGCCACATGAATCAGATACTTTAAATACGTATGCGCAAAAGCTTATTCATCAATATAATATACAACCTAATTCTGTCATTATTGGCAACTCCTTGGGTGGAATGATCGCCGTGGAGATAGCTAAACAGATTCCTGTAAAAAAGGTGATCCTGATATCGAGTATTAAAACCAATAAAGAAGCTCCACGGTATTTTAGCTTCTTCCGCGCCTTGCCCGTTTATAAGATCATCCCCGGAAAATGGGTCACCTCATTGGGTTTTATGATCAAGCCTTTGTTTGGACACATGAGTGCAGAGGATGCCTGGCTGTTTAGTGATATGCTGAAAAACTCATCACCCACTTTTGTAAAATGGGCCATGCGAGCAGTGTTGCACTGGAAAAACGATATTATCCCGCCAAATCTCTTTCATATTACCGGTGACAAGGATCTGGTGTTTTCATTTAAGCGTATCTCTGATGCTACTATTGTTAAAGGCGGCACCCATATCATGATATTTGATAAGGCAAAAGAGATCAATAAATTATTAAAAAACATCCTTAAAAAATGAAGTTGCCCGAAACGTATTACCTGGGTACCGATGTGGTAGCTATCAGTAAAAGTTTATTAGGAAAGTATTTATTTACTTGTATTGATGGTGTAACTACCGGTGGTTACATTATTGAAACAGAAGCTTATAATGGCGCTGTAGATAAAGCGGCGCATTCTTATGGTAACCGCATTACCCCGCGTACCAAAACCATGTTTATGCAGGGCGGTATCGCTTATATATACCTGTGTTATGGCATCCACGAAATGTTTAATATCGTAACCTCGACAGAAGGACATGCTCAGGCTATCCTGATCAGGGCTGTTCATCCGACCGAAGGAATTGAAGCTATGCAGGTAAGACGCAATATGATGGTGCTTAAGCCAACCATTACCGCCGGACCGGGTTCTGTTGCCAAAGCCCTGGGTATATCCCGAAACATCAATGCCATCAGTTTGCAAAGCGATACCCTGTGGCTGGAAGACCGCGGACTGCATTTTGCCGACGAGCAAATAACAGTTGGTCCCCGAATAGGGGTTGCCTATGCCGCCGAAGATGCCTTACTGCCATATCGCTTTTATGTTAAGGGTGATATTTATGTGAGTAAGCCGAATAAGTGAGTAGTGAGAAAATGAACAGGCAATTTAGTAAGGCAAATTCACTAATTCACCACTCACTAATTAATTATCTTTGGCCGATGAATTATCAGAATAGTTTAGCATTTGCTTTGGAACAGGACGCGCTTGATCCGTTAAAAAATTTCAGGAGCCGCTTTTTAATTCCGCAGCATCATGGGGTCGATGCGGTTTATTTATGCGGTAACTCTTTAGGTCTGCAACCGGCTTCGGCAGGGAAATATTTAGCGGATCAGTTGAGCAACTGGCAGAATCTTGCGGTAGAGGGTTGGTTCCAGGGTGACGACCCCTGGCTTAATTATCACAAGCAGCTTTTGCCATCGATAGCCAGTATTGTTGGCGCGCAGGAAAGTGAAGTTACAGTGATGAATTCACTTACAGTAAATCTTCATTTACTGATGGTAAGTTTCTATAAGCCAAATCATAAAAGATTTAAGATTATCATGGAAGGGGGGGCTTTTCCCTCAGATCAATATGCGATGGAAAGCCAGACTAAGTTTCATGGATTTGATCCAAAGGAAGCTATTGTCGAGATATTTCCGCGTGAAGGTGAATTGACTTTGCGCACGGAAGACATCATCCAAACGATAAATGAGCATGCTGATGAACTGGCGCTGGTTATGTTTGCCGGTATCAATTATTACACCGGTCAGCTATTCGATATGGAAGCTATTGCCGCTGCGGCCCATAAAGCTGGCGCGTACGCCGGTTTTGATCTGGCGCATGCTGCTGGTAACGTCCCCTTGAAATTGCACGACTGGGGTGCTGATTTCGCCTGCTGGTGTTCGTATAAATACATGAACTCAGGTCCGGGTGGCATCAGTGGTATTTTTGTACACGAAAAGCATTTCAATAATCCCGAATTAGACCGTTTTGCGGGCTGGTGGGGTTATCGCGAGGACAAGCGTTTTTTGATGGCGCCTGGCTTCGATGCGGCTAAAGGTGCTGGTGGTTGGCAGGTAAGCACCAGTCCTGTATTGCTCCTGGCTTTATTTAAGGCCTCTATGGCTATTTTTGATGACACAGGCGGCATGGGTATTCTGCGAGAGAAAAGCGTGGCTTTAACGGGCTATATGGAGTTTCTGATAAAGGAGTTGAATAAGAGGCTGGGCGAAGATGTATTTAAGATCATTACGCCAGCAGATCCGCAAAAGCGGGGTTGCCAGTTATCGGTGGTTTGCAAGCGGGATGCCAAAGCGATTTTCCAATACCTGGCTGATAACGGTGTAATAGGCGACTGGCGCGAACCTGACGTGATCAGGTTGAGCCCGGTGCCGCTTTATAACAGTTTTCAGGATGTGTACCAGGCGGTTCAGCAAATGGCGGCGGCGATACAACAGTAGATGTTAGACTGTGGCCGAATATTTTTGACTTTTGAATTTTTACTTTTGACTTAACAAAATGGTTTATTACAACCCCAAAGAGTGGTTCTCTTTTATTTTCAGAATTAATAAAGCCGATACGTTGAGAGAGTTGTTTCCTCTGATGCTGGCCGTAGGTACCTATGCCGGTGTGGTTACTTATTTCCTGATTGATTTTTGGCATTTGCCAGATACCAGTGTGCTGCGGAAGGTTAACTTTATTCATCAAACCATCGGTTTTGTATTTTCGTTATTACTAGCCTTTCGGATCAATTCAGCATATGACCGCTGGTGGGAAGGGCGCAAGATATGGGGGAGCCTGGTGAACAGCAGCCGCAACCTGGCCATTAAGCTAAAGCACCTCGTTGGCGAGAATGACGCAGCGTTTTTTAACTACACCATACCGCTTTTCGCGCGGTCGCTCCGGGATCATTTACGGGATACCTATGTGGCTGAGCAATCAGAATTTATTGCCATTGATCCCAGCAAACATGTGCCTAACCAGATAGCTTCCGCTATTGTAGCTAACGTGTACAGGCTCAATAAAAGCGGTGAAATAAGTCCGGAGCAATTGTTTAGTATAACTACAGAAATAACTTCATTTACAGATATTTGTGGTGGTTGTGAGCGTATCAAAAAAACACCTATTCCTTTTTCTTATAATGTGTTTATTAAGAAGTTTATCTTCACTTATATCATGACGCTGCCCTTTACCTGGGCCTTTGATCTGAAGTATTTCATTATCCCCGTGATATCTTTTGTGCTGTTTGTTTTTGCCAGCATTGAGATATTGGCCGAGGAGATTGAAGACCCATTTGGCTATGATGCCAACGACTTGCCGTTGGATAGCATCTGTGATAACATTAGGAAGCATGTGGGAGAGATATTGGCTTAAGCAGGTATGTTCAAAATAGCTTACGACCCTATATATGCGCACCCCCTTCCCGAAGGGCACCGCTTCCCGATGCTGAAGTACGAATTGATTCCGGCGCAACTGCTGCATGAAGGGGTGATCAATCGGGATAATCTATTTTCGCCGGATGTGCTATCAGAGGATATTATCCTGCAAACCCATGATAAAGATTACTGGCACCAACTGCGCGACCTGACCCTGCCGCTAAAAGAACAACGCCGTATCGGTTTTCCTTTATCCGCCCGGTTAGTGGAGCGTGAGATCAGGATAGCTAGAGGGACTATTGACGGTTGCGGGTTTGCTTTTGATAACCGCATCGCCTTTAATGTAGCAGGAGGAACGCATCATGCAGGTAGTAATTGGGGTGAGGGATTCTGCCTGCTGAATGATCAGGCCATTGCAGCTAACTGGTTATTGAATAATAACTTAGCTCAATCTATCTTAATTGTTGATTTAGATGTGCACCAGGGTAATGGCACCGCCCAGATTTTTGAAAATGAGCCACGGGTGTTTACCTTCTCGATGCACGGCGCAAACAATTTTCCGTCGCGTAAGGAAACATCCGATCTGGATATTCCACTGCCAGATGGAGTTGGGGATGATAAATTTTTGGATATTCTGTATGATACCTTGCCCAGGCTAATCAATCAGCAAAAGCCCGATTTTATATTCTACCTATCAGGTGTTGATATCCTGGCGACTGATAAACTGGGCAAGCTGGCCCTGAGTAAAGACGCCTGTAAAGCGCGCGATACATTTGTTTTTGAACAATGTATTGCGAACAACTTGCCCGTACAGGTGAGCATGGGCGGTGGCTACTCACCGCAGATCAGAGATATTGTGGAGGCGCATTGTAATACTTTTAAGATGGCAGCTGATTTGTATTTTTGATGTTTGAATTTTAAAAAAATGCTTGTCATGCTGAACGGAGTGAAGCATCTATTATGAAACTTTTCAATCGCAGAGTAGATCCTTCGTTCCTACCCATGACATACTTAATTAAGCAGGTACAAGTTTCATATCTAATTCGAGGGCTAACTTTTCTAAGCGCTTCTTTTTCTGCTGGATAAGGATCGTTTGATAGGCCTCCATACCTCTTTCAACGAACTCGTTTCCCTTGACGATCAGGCGCCAATATTGAGCGGCAAGTTTTCTTGCAGTAGCCTTTATGGCGACTGCCGGCCCTTTACGTCCCCTTAGCCGCCTGGCAAACGCACCCCAGCCAATGTATTTGCTGTTCAGCAAGCCCTGGGCCATTTGTTTGAAGATCTGACCGACGGCAGGTTTACCCTTACTTTTACTTTTGTTCT
>NZ_FTMG01000015.1 GCF_900155965.1 Mucilaginibacter lappiensis | reverse complement strand
AGCCAGGATCAAACTCTCCATTGTAAAATGTTTTGTTTGTCTCTGACCCTATTATTAATAATAGAATCTGTATTGTGAGCTGGCAGTTGGCAGTTGTCAGTTTGCACTAACCTCTATCTTCTCTCCACTCACACTGTTATCTTTATACAGCTTCCCGCTTTCTTATAACTCATCGGAAGGGTTTAGTTTCCGATCGTTACACTACATGATTTTCTATTTCTTAAAAGAACTTTTCAGCTTCACTATCTCAGATCCGCTTTATAATCTTGGAGTTTTAACACTCCTTAACTTTTCATTTCCTGTCCGCCAGAATCGCTCTGACTTCCCTTCTTGTTGTCCGGGTTAACTTTCGCTTTCCCTTCTTTTGTTTTGCTGCCAAAATTGCTTTGGCTTTTCCCCTCATCTCTCTCAGCGTTTCCGCCTTCTTTCTTTCCTTCGTTTCGGGAGTGCAAAGGTAGCTTTGTTTTTCACATTTACAAATAAAAATATCAAATTTACATAAGTGGTTTATTTACAATTAAATAAAGTAATTATTTATTATACCGATTTAAAAGTGATTGAGCAAGTCGTTGAGGCCACCTAACTAAAGGTTCGTTTTCAGGTCAGATCTTTCGTTATTTAATTATAAGATAATTAGTAATTCTGTCCTTTGGAAAATTTTGTTACCTTTTACCTGTATCTTTAGAAAACGATTTACAGTTATAGGGGCTTCGGTTTACTTAGGCCAAGGCAGTTGATAGCTGATGATATATGTCGGAAAGGTCGAAAATTTGTCTGTTTTTGCTGTATTTTCAAGATCGTGGCAAAATTGTTATAATAAAAAGTTCCAAACCCTAGCTCTCTGCATCTAAAATTCCAAATTAGTTCATAAAGGCCTTAAATATAATTTAAGGCCTCTATTGTTTTTCCATACTTAATCGAACCATAAGAATCTATTCTGACCAGGGCCTATTGCGAGATCTATTTGCCATTGTTATAGCAACTTCCTTTACTAATGTAACTCGTGCACAAGCTGCAAAAAAACACACCAAACAACAGCTTTCTGATGAAGCGCTGGTTAAACGGCACAGGAAACTCAGGAAGGCCTCATTAAATAGTCATTAAGCCTCTGTCCGGGTAGCCCCATACAGCATCTCTTCAAAATGCTTACACCCGATAACCATAACTTATTGAAAATATTCCGGTAACGATTGCGCAATTTTAGTTTGCCCTGCTCTTTTTTACTCGCTTAGAAGTAGCTATTCTTGTTCGGTATTTTCAACAATTGACCGCCTCAAGCATTAATAAATGACCATTTCATAATAAAAGCATTAATGAAAAAAATACTTCTTCAGATCTTATTCACTTGTATCTGCTTCAATTCGTTCTCACAGGAAACAATTATCAGATATCTTTCCGGTACGGATAAAGACCATACAGTCCAATGGGATTTTTATTGTTCCGGCGGCCGCCACAGCGGTACCTGGACAAAAATAGCGGTTCCATCCAATTGGGAATTACAAGGTTTCGGCACTTATAATTATGGCCATGATAAGGTAAAGGCCAATGAGCAGGGGCATTATAAGCACCAGTTTTCCACGGAAAACTGGCATGGGAAACGAGTCTTTGTTGTGTTTGAGGGTTCCATGACCGATACTAAAGTGATGATCAACGGGAAACAAGCCGGCCCCATACATCAGGGGAGTTTTTACCGTTTTAAATATGATATTACTGATTTGCTTATTCCCGGAGCTCAAAATTTGCTCGAGGTTATTGTAGATAAAACATCTGCTAATCCTTCTGTCAATGACGCGGAGCGCGGAAATAGTGATTTCTGGGTATTTGGGGGAATATATCGCCCAGTTTACCTGGAGGTTGTTCCTGAAACATTTATTGACCGTACAGCTATCAATGCCAGGGCTGACGGCTCCTTCCTGATGGATGTTTACACCAGGGGGCTGCATGGTGATGAAACCATCGAAGCACAGGTAAAAAAGCTGACTGGTGAAAACGTGGGCAAACCTTTCTCCATTGCTGCAAATTTGAATCAAGGCCACCTTGAGCTAAAAAGTAATTTTGACGATATTCAGTTATGGAGCGCCGAATTCCCTAATTTATACCAGGTAGCCGTAACTTTAAAAAGCAAACAGGGCGCCATCCATCAGATCAGGGAAAAATTCGGATTTCGGACGATCGACCTCCGTATAAATGACGGCTTATACATCAATGGTGCTAAAATAGTTCTTAAAGGAAGCAACCGCCATAGCTTTTGGCCAGAAACAGGCCGTACGCTGAGCCATGCAATACAGGTAATGGATGTAAAGCTCATGAAACAAATGAACATGAATGCAGTGCGGATGTCACATTATCCACCGGATCAGGATTTTCTGCATGTTTGCGATTCACTAGGATTATACGTACTCGATGAGCTAACCGGCTGGCAAGCCAAATATGATACGTTAGTTGGACATAAACTGGTAAAGGAATTGGTTATACGGGATGTAAATCATCCTTCCATCATATTCTGGGACAATGGTAATGAAAGTGGCTGGAATACTTTATTAGATGATGATTATGATCTTTATGATCCTCAAAAACGGACAGTAATACATCCCTGGGAAAGATTCAGGGGCACCAACACCAAACACTATCCCGATTATGACTATGTCTTAAAATCGGTTGCTACCGATCAGGACGTATTTTTCCCTACGGAGTTTATGCATGGTTTATATGATGGCGGAGCCGGGGCCGGATTGGATGATTTTTGGAGCCTGATGCAAACACACCCGCACGGGGCAGGCGGCTTTATATGGGCATTTCTGGATGAGGCTGTTATCCGTACCGATAAGAACAATACCTATGACAGCGATGGTAACCATGCCCCGGATGGAATTGTTGGTCCGCATCGAGAAAAAGAGGCCAGCTTTTATACGATTAAGGAAATATGGTCACCTATCTACATTAATCCCCAACCCATCGACAAAACTTTTGATGGAAGGATACCAGTCGAGAACCGGTATGCTTTCACCAAACTAAGCCAGTGTAAATTTGAATGGCAGCTGGTCAAATTCCCATCTGCACAAAGCACAACAACTAGAGCGGTTGTAACTACCGCCGGCAAACCATTGCCGTTGGAGCTGATGCCAGGAAAAAAAGGCGTCCTGGACCTAAATTTGCCCAAAAACTGGTCACAAAACGATGCACTTTATCTGAAGGCTTATGGCCCTGATCACGAAGAGCTGTTTACCTGGAGCTGGGCTATCAAATCCCCTTCAGCTATTCCTAAAGCTCTTATATCAGGTTCGAATTCAGCTATTGTAAGTACCGCCACAGATAAGGAACTCATCGTTACCTGCGATCATATCAGATATTATTTTGACAAAGCCACCGGCTATATGGAAAAGGTATCCAAACCCAACACGGATATATCGCTCTCCGGCGGCCCTGTATTAGCCGGGATAAGCACCTCTCTAAATACCTTTACCTATAGAAATTTAAAAAAAGAATATATAGTAGAAGCCGACTACCAGGGAGCAGGATCGTTGCATGTAAAATGGACTTTTACGTCCGGGCAATCCGTAAAACTGGACTATACCTATTCGCAAACACAGGATTCTGATTTTATGGGAATAACTTTTAATTATCCAGAAGAAAAAATTACAGGTATGAAATGGCTGGGCCGCGGCCCTTACCGGGTTTGGAAAAACAGGTTACGCGGACAGCAGTTTGGCGTATGGCAAAAAGCATATAACAATACGATTACCGGGGAAACCTGGGGATATCCGGAATTTAAAGGTTACCATGCTGAAATGAACTGGGCAGTTATTCAAAATAAGGAATCAGCATTTGCCATATATACCGATAACAAAAACCTGTACCTGCAAATGCTGCATCCGGCATTAGAGCAGGCTGCATTACCTAATCATAATGTTGAACCCGCTTTTCCTTCAGGAAGCATCGGTTTTTTAAATGGCATCAGCCCTATCGGCACCAAATTTCAACCGGCAAAGGTAATGGGGCCGCAAGGGCAAAAAAATCATAATTCCGGCGAACCTGTCAGCGGGACGTTATGGTTTGATTTTATAAACAAATATTAACCTGAAAAACTAAACAATGAAAAACAAATTCAGCAATCGACACCCATCAAAATTATGGGTATCCTTTATTATCCTTTTGGGCTCGGGCATTTTAATATGTTTGCTTCCCTCTTTTAGTAACCATAAGCCGGCTACGAAACCCGAAGACCCGTCACCTATTCCCTTAAAAGTTCAGCTGGTTGCTGAAAATTTGAATGCACCTACGGATATGGCTTTCCCGGATAACGGAGTTATCTGGATTACCGAGCAAACGGGGAAAATCCGGGTAGTTAAGAACGGGAAGTTAAGCGACGCGCCCTTGCTTGATCTGCATAGTAAGTTGGTCAAATTAAGTGACAGTTATGAAGAAAGGGGGCTATTGAGCATCGCCCTGCATCCAAAATTTAAGACCAATGGAAAATTCTACGTCTTTTACAGCAGACCGAGCACCGAAAAATCAGATCATACCGGTGTCGTGGCCGAGTACAAACTATCGGCTGGTTCAGGTACGGTTGATCCCAACAGCGGACGTATCATATTGACTATTGAAGAACCGGAATCAAATCATAACGGCGGCTGTATTAAATTTGGCCCAGATGGTTATTTATACGTATCCTTCGGTGACGGCGGTGGCCAGGGAGACAAACACGGCAAGTCTGGTAACGGACAAAAACTGGATACCTGGCTGGCTAAGATATTGCGTGTGGACGTTAATACCCAGGTTGGATACGTTGTACCCAAGGACAATCCCTTTGTTGGCCGCAAAGATGCAAAACCCGAAATATGGGCCTATGGTTTCCGTAATCCGTACCGGTTTTCTTTCGACAGAGCTACGGGACAAATGTTTACCGGCGATGTTGGTCAGGATTTGTGGGAAGAGGTAGATATCGTTACCAGGGGGGCTAACTATGGCTGGCGTTTAATGGAAGGAACCCATTGTTATAACCCCGCTACAGGATGTCCTGTTAAGGGAATTACCATGCCCATAACCGAATATAGCCATAAAATAGGGATCAGTGTGATTGGAGGCTATGTTTATAACGGAAAACAGCTACCTGGTTTAAAAAGCAAGTATGTATTTGCCGATTGGATAGGAAAAGTGTTCTTTCTGGAAAAAGCAAGCGACAAATGGCAAAGGGGCGATATAACCTTACAAAATATTCCCAAAAACTTAAAAATAACCGGTTTTGCTGAAGATCCAGCTGGCGAGATTTATTTTTCAACCAATCCTGATACAGGTCCAGGAGGTGTTAAGGGTGGGGTTTATAAGATCATCAAAAATTAGAAAATAACAGATTTATTACGGTGTAATGCACCGCTGCCATTAAACAGCGGTACATTAACTCTCCACTTGTTCAAAACAGCATAAAAGCCTACAAAGATTTATCTTGTAGGCTTTTATGTATTTAAACAGTCCCTTTTGTGGTTATTTGATAAACAGGATTATGAAGTTAGTTATCTCCCGAAATTTTACATATAAGAGGTACTCCTGCTTGACAAGCAAAGTGAAGAAATGGAGGAAACCTAAAATTATATCCTGATTATTCCTTACGTTAGCGATTATCGAGCGCCCTTATAAATGCTACCACTTCCATTTTTTCTTTAGCTGAGAGTAGAAGACGACCGGCAGACAGCGTTTGGTTAGGCACGTTCAAACCGAGGCCATTACCTCCACCCTGATCATAAAAGTCAATCACTTCTTCCAATGTCTTATACACGCCGTTATGCATATAAGGCGCAGACCGGGCGGCATTCCGCACAGTAGTAACCTTAAAAGCATATCTGTTAAACTCCATCGGCTGCAGAGCGTACAATCCTGGATCCGGATCGATGATTTTACTATTTTTGGTTTTTGGTACACCAATGACTT
This sequence comes from Mucilaginibacter lappiensis, assembly GCF_900155965.1. Taxonomy (GTDB): domain Bacteria; phylum Bacteroidota; class Bacteroidia; order Sphingobacteriales; family Sphingobacteriaceae; genus Mucilaginibacter; species Mucilaginibacter lappiensis. The sequence continues at coordinate 171,605 of NZ_FTMG01000015.1, read as the reverse complement.
CGGCATCCATCTGCATATATCTTGGCGGAAGCACACTATTAAATAAAGGCAGGTAATGGCAGGTAGAACAACGAGCCTTTCCCATGAAGAGGTTAAAACCATTAATCTCCCTTTGGCTAAGTATTTTTTGATCCCCCCGCATATAGTCGTCAAACCGGCTGTTTAACGCTGTCAGGCTTCGGATATAACTAGCCAGTGCATTCTTAATTTCGGTAGTGTCAATTGTAACCCTGCCCTTTACAGGAAAAGCATCAGCGAAAAGCTTGCGATAAGTTTTATCCTGCCAAAAGTTCAGAGCCGAAAGCCTCATGTCTCCGTGCATTTCGTCCTGGTTACCTATTACGTCACCAACCTGATCTTCCAGAGAAGCCGCTCGCAGATCATAGAACTGTGCCGGCTGCAGCGCCGCGTTGACCAATGTCGGGGTATTTCTGAGAATATGTTTTTTACCTGTGATGTCCAGATTTTTGGTCAGACCATCTGTAAAAGCCTTGTCAGGTTGATGACACGACGCACAACTGCGCGTCATCGTACCCGAGAGTCGCGGATCAAAGAACAGCTTTTTCCCCAAAGCAATTTTTTGTGCGTTAGCCGTGTCTTCCGGAGCGTCGATATAAGCATTACGATTAAAAGTACTACTGTCAAACAAGGTTGCTGCATCCTGGTTCAATAGACGGTTATAGCGGACGTTCGGCAGTTTCAACTGTTTATGCAAACAGGTCAGCTCTCGTGTTAAGGGATTAGCGTAGGCCGTAAGAAATGCTGCCCGGTCAAAACAATCAAAAGCTACCGGAACGGAAAGGTAACGGATTGCCTGCGTAAAAAGCTGTTGTAACCGGTCTTTATCATCCCGCGCATAACGCATGGTAACTTCACGCACACTGTTCAAAGCAACTGCCGATTCTGTAAAACACTGCCGTGCGAGGGGATCATCAAAATCATTCAATCCCAATGCTTCTATCCTGAAAACTTCCAGCTTTACTGCATCCATAATCTGCCAGTCTTGCAAGTCGGTGCGCGTAAAATATTCCCGGTATATCTCCGCGTTAACCGCAAGTTTTTTCAGCGAAGCAATCAACTGTTTTCGGGAAGAAGGATTCAAATGTGGAAACAGCAGTTCTTCTATAACCTGTAATCCCTCGGGTTCGGTAAACTGCCCGTTTAGCTCCGTTTCGGGCACTGGTGGCCCGTTCACCTGCCGGGAAGTTAAGGGATCAAAGTATTCTGTCGCCCATTCCATCCGTTTATAAGCCAGGCGTGCTTCTCTGAACCGTCGTTGCAGGATCAGTTTATTATTTGTTCCGGCAGCTGTGCTCTGTAATAAGCGTGCCATAGTCAAAAAGCTATCCGCCTGTAATACCAGCTTTTTGCGAATAAGTTCAGATGCTGTATCAGGATCACCGTGAAAAGCCAGCAGGCTGCAGCCCATGATGGCCAGCAAGCCTGCCGTGATGCCTTTAAAAGTTGAACGCATGGCTTAACGGATCAGCATGCTGATCGCGGCTGTTTAGCGGCTTCAACTGCCATCTCTTTTCTATAAATGCCAGGATACTAACAGTTTCGTAAGGAGTATGATCTATATAGCCCTTTTTGGCAAATGGTGAAATAATCAGTGCAGGGATACGTGAGCCAGGCCCCCATTTATCAATCACAGGCGGGGCAACATGATCCCAGAATCCGCCATTCTCATCATAGGTTAGTATAATGACGGTATTCTTGGCGTTGGGACCATTCAGTACCGCGTTGATCAACTCTACTGCATGGTTTTCTCCGCCCTTAACGGTTGATTCGCCCGGGTGTTCATTCTCTAGCCCGATGGGTTTTACAAAGGATACTGCTGGCAATGTCCCATTCTCCGCTGCTGCTATAAATTCGATTTCATCTTTTAAATGTTTTTTCCTGCCTATCGTACCTGTTGCATATTGTGTAAAATAGGCAAAAGGCTGGTGATGGTAGGTGAATGTAGGATCAGGCCTTCCAGCAACGGCATCATTCCATCCCCCGGAATACCAAGCCCAGGAAATACCTTTATCTGACAAGCGGTCACCAATGGTTGGGCCATTCTGGTTGGGCACCAGGTATGCAGGATTGGCGCCTTTAGGATGAAGGTTTACAGAATTAGCGGTGTTAACCGCATAACCATCCGGCGTTACTATCCCATCCCTAATCAGTTTTCCCGACGTATCCAACTGGGCTTTAATAGCCGTCGGAGCATCGGGAAATAACGGCGACGACGCCGCTATCAGCCATTGGTGATTAAGGAAGGATCCGCCAAAAGCGCTGTGGAAGAAATGATCACAAAGGGTGTATTTTTTAGCGAGGTCATATAACGGCAGCTTAGCCGTGTTATAATAACCCATAGCAAAACCCTTGGTGTTATTATACTGTGCAAATTTATCCATCTTGCCGCCATTGATCTGCATTTGTTCGTGATAAAAAGCGTGCGTTACATCAGGAGTAACCTGATCGGCAGCAACGTATTGATCGATATTGAAATAATTATTGGGCAGGTTTGTGGGGAACGCGCTGCTACGTGGTATCGGCGGGAGCACTGTATAAGGTTTACCCGATGCATCCAACTGGATAACGTTTTCCTGTTTAGCTTCGGCCAAGCCATCCGCGCCTTCGAACTGTCCGTAGAGGTTATCAAAGCTATGGTTCTCCATATAAATAACAACCACATGCTGCACCTTATTAATGCCCGGCGCTTCGGGGTAACGGTAAGCTGAAATGCCAAAGCAGGTAGCAGCTACTAAAGCTGCCGGAAAAAACATGTACTTATTGGTTAAAAATCTTTTTTTCATAGTTTATTCGTAATGGAGATTAAAGTTTTTGTGCTTTTAAAGGAATGTGCCGATTAACGTAATTCATAGCTTGCTGGAAAGTGGTAATCCATATTTCTTTCCGCTGTGTTTCCAGGTACCGGATCAGCTCCTGGTGAGCTTTAGCTGATATGGTAATATAATCACCACCAACACCATGGATCATCAGGATACCCATTCCACCGCGTTGTTGCACTTTTTTTACAAAAGCAATTAACTGCGCGCCGGTTTCGCCACCTTCCAATCCATAGGAAGGAACGCGAAATGGATCAAGGTGCCTGAAATCGGTAATAAAAGCGCTGGAGTCGCCTCCGGCCCTGGCATATTTGACCAATGTATACCTTCGGAGGGAATCTACATAATCCCTACCTCCAACAGTGGTTTCAGCGCAGGGGTAGGCAAAGGTCCTTTTGGTCTTCCCATCAACCGCGTATAAAAACCGGTCCATGATCTCAATCTCACGGATGATCTGATAAGCGGTATAATGATCTGATGGGACCGGGTTATCATCTGTTCCTGCGCATGGATGGAGGACTGTATGATTGCCCAATTCGAAACCTTCTCTACTCAGGTTTCGCCATTGGGGTATAGACGAACTATCAATATCACTGGTAAGGAAAAATGTAGCGGTTAACTTCGCCATTTTTAGCTGAGGTGCAGCAACCTTTAATTGCGAAGGCAAGGCATCATCATAAGTAAGGATAATGGTAGACTTCTTATGATTCGGCCATTTGATTTGCTCCTGCGCCTGTGCAGCGATATTTCCGATCAAAAAAAGAATAAAAAAAACGGTTTTCATATGAGTCTGAACATTAAAATAGATTTAATGGAAATGAATGTAGGCAAAGAGGCCGATAACTAAAAGGGCCGATTTATCGAAGACAATCGTTTCACGATATCAGATACGGAAACAAGATAAAAGGCAATATCGGTGATTTCCACGTCTGATGAGTAATATCCCAGCCGCCATTTCGGCAAAGGCAGCTAAACAAAAACCAGCGGCAGGATGTAACTTTTGGAATTGAAAAGAAGGAACTGGAGTTACCGGAAGACGAAAGCAGAATTTCTTACCTCGGATTTCTGCTGCTGCCTGCTCATAACATTCAAAATGATCTTCTTTTTTCTTGATTAGCCGCTGCAGCAGTCTTGTTTTAACAGGATTTTTATCTTTAATTTCATACCCTATGAGCTGATAAACCAGGTATGGCCGAATCAAGAGCATAAGCATCCCTATACTGAGGACCATAATATGTACCGCTTTTCTGCTCATTTAAATGGGTGTCAATAAAGAAAGTTACAATATTAAGGTATGTTGTTGGAAAAACAAACACCTGTTATTATAACAGGCAACGCAAGCGGTATCTTTTATGGTGATTTACTGAATGATTTTTAATATGCCTTATTTATTACCCAGTTTTTTAATCTGTTGTATTATGTTGATTTTGAAAAATTCGCATTCATTGCCATTTTTTGTTATTATTCCATCATTAGGGAATGCATACAAACAAATCGCCAACGGCACAAGAATATAAAATGCTAGAAGATGCAGGTCAGTTAAAAGAAGCTTATTCTCCCGATATATCACTCCTGTAGACGGTTAAACATTATTAAAAAAACATTTGGTAAACTTATTCAAAAAGTAAGATTTAAGTTACCAAGGCAAAAATGAGACAGCATGATAAGACAGTACAGGATGCACTTCGAAAGTTTTCTACTATTTTTGTTATAACCAATTTGACATAAGAAACCATACAACTTAAGTTTTCTTTTCTAACTGCAATAAGTATGTATCTGAAGCCAATGAATAACCTAATTAAATCTTGTATCTCCTTCTTTATATTGATTTTTATTGCGGCGACTGCAAGCTACGCTCAGTTGCGGATAGAGACTACCCTATGTGAAAATAACCAACATCCCTTAGGCGTGTCAACGGCTAATTTTCATTTCGGCTGGGAACTAAGTGCTAAAGATCAGTCTGAAACTCAAAACGCATACCAAATAGGAGTATCTTCATCCAAGGCAAAACTAATAGCCAATGAGTTTGATGTATGGAACAGCGGAAAAATTCCAGGAAACAATAGTATCATGATCCCTTATCGAGGAAATAAGTTAAAACCAGCAACGGTATATTTCTGGAAAGTGAAGGTTTGGGATAAAAAAGGTCTGCCTTCGATCTGGAGTGAGGTTGATTCTTTTTGCACAGGTTTGGAGAACACAAAGGATTGGCAAAATGCCAAATGGATAGGTTACGAAGATCTTGCAGATTCCATGCGGGTTGTACCGGGAGTACATGCCCCGTATGCTAACCAAATGAAGGGTAAATGCCTGCAAAGACCTGTAAGCCCTTTGTTTAGGAAAGATTTTAAAATTAGCAAAAAGGTTGCCAGCGCATTTGCTTTTATAAGTGGCCTTGGCCATTATGAATTGAGTATTAACGGAGAGAAGGTTGGTAAGGCGTTTTTGGCTCCTGGCTGGACTTATTATGATAAAACATGTCTTTATAACGTATTGGATATAACATCCCTGGTCAAGCAAGGAACAAACAGTGTGGGTGTCATGCTGGGAAATGGTTTTTATAACATTAACCGGGAACGGTATTTTAAGCTGGTGGATGCTTTCGGTATGCCCAAACTATTATCCCGCATTAAAATAAACTATGAGGACGGAACAACCGAAGACCTGATCAGCAACAGCAGTTGGAAAACGGCCTCTTCTCCCATAACTTTCAATAGCATCTATGCAGGAGAAGATTATGATGCGAGAATGGAGCTGACCGGTTGGAATAAACCCGGCTTTTATGATAAAAACTGGAAGAATGCGGAACTGGTAAAAGCACCTTTAGGTAAATTGACTTCTGATCTGGATCATCCTGTGGCTATTATGGATTCTTTCAGCGCCATAAAGATCAACGAACCCAAATCCATGGTTTTTGTTTATGACTTTGGTCAAAATGCGTCCGGCATACCTGAAATAAAAATAAAGGGACACCGGGGGCAAACGGTGAAGTTAATCCCGTCTGAAATATTAAACAAGGATAATATGGCCAATCAGGCCGCGACAGGCGAGCCTTATTACCTGTCCTATACCTTAAAAGGTGATAGCATAGAAACCTGGCATCCGCGATTTACTTATTATGGGTTGCGTTATATCCAGGTAGATGGAGCCAAGCCTGCAGGTCATGCCGGATCGTCTTCTTTGCCTGAAGTCGTTAGCCTGAAGTTTTTACATACCCGTAACTCTTCCCCGGCTAATGGAACATTTACCTGCTCTAATGAGCTTTTTAACAGGATCTATACCCTCATTAACTGGGCTATAAAAAGCAACTTGCAAAGTGTAGTAACAGATTGCCCTCACCGGGAAAAACTCAGCTGGCTTGAACAGAACTACCTCATGGGTGCTTCCATTCATTATAATTTTGATAATTATGGTTTGTACCGTAAACTGGTAAACGAGCTCATTGATGCGCAAACACCGGAGGGCTTCATTCCGGACATCGCTCCTGAATTTGTAAAGTTTCAAGATGGGTTTCTGGATTCACCCGAATGGGGAAGTGCAGGTGTTATCATGCCCTGGTTACTATATTCCTGGTATCATGACGAAAATGTTGTTCAAAAGGCTTACCCCATGATGAAAAAGTATGTACAGTACCTGCAGAACAAGTCCGACCATCAGATTTTATCCTATGGACTTGGCGATTGGTTTGACTACGGTCCAGGCAGGCCAGGAGAGGCACAACTAACACCGAAAGCGCTTACCGCCACAGCCATATATTATTATGATGTCGTTTTGTTGGGTAAGATGGCGGCAATTTTAAACCAAAAAGCAGATGTTGTTAAATACGATCTTCAGGCAAAAGAAATTAAGGCAGCTTTTAACACAAAATTCTTTGATAAAAACAATGCGGTTTACTCAACAGGCAGCCAGACAGCCATGGCCATGCCTCTAAGTGTCGGGTTAGTTAACACGCCTTACAGGAGCGCTGTTTTGAAGAATCTTTGCGATTCTATCATCTCCCATAATTATAAATTGACTGCAGGTGACATCGGGTTCCATTTTCTGGTGGATGCTTTGGATAAAGGGGGAAAATCTGAGGTCATCTATAAGATGAACAACCGGGATGATGTTCCGGGTTACGGTTATCAGTTAAAGAAAGGGGCAACTGCGTTGACCGAATCATGGCCAGCGCTCCAGGAAGTATCCAATAACCACCTGATGCTTGGGCACGTTATGGAATGGTTTTACAGCGGTCTGGCGGGGATCGACCAGGAAAGCAATTCAGTTGGTTTTAAAACATTAAGGATCAGGCCACAGCCGGTCGGCGACATTAATTCAGCCAGCGGCAGTTTTCATTCCCCATATGGCTGGGTAAAAACCTCGTGGAAAAAAGACGGCGGCAAATTTACATTGTCAGTAACTATACCGGTCAATGTAACTGCGAATATTTACTTACCGGTTGTCGGCAGTTCAAAAGTATATGAAAATGAAAAACTAATAAAACCTGATCATATCAATGGGGCGGTGATGATTAAATGTGGATCAGGCAATTACAAGTTTGAAGTAAAATAACGTTCTTGGCAAATGATTTCTTTTTAAATTATTCGTTAACATTTGATGCCCTATTTTGAAAATGTTAAAAATTTGTTTGAAGTGATTAAAAAATGACGAAAAATACTTCGTTGAGTATTGTACACATAAGCCAATCGGCACCTTTCCGGAATAATAGTTAAAGAAGCATACCTGTTCTGTAAAAAGCGAACCCTTCTACAGAAGAAGGTCCGAGTGAAAAAAATAATTCCGTTAAGCACTTTCGACATTCAATTAAAAAACTCTGGAGCAAAATCTTATAGAATTAAATTCCATATCTTTAATAATTGCCTTGATCAAAACTCCATTTTGTGTTTTGAAAAATATAGGGCTTAACCATGGATCTGTCATACCCAAACACTTTAGGCAATTTAGCTATTCGTTCCATTTTTATCAATCAGTTAAGCATTCTTTACTCTGCCAAAAACCATCTGATCGATAATTTACCGACGTTAATTAACAACTCCAACTTTAATACGTTAAAGCTTGCCTTGTCAGAACAACTGGATGACACCCATACCCAAATGATCAGTTTAAAAACCATATTCAAAAGTTTAAACGAATCGGCCCTAAAAGATTATTGTATTGGTATGAATGCCATTATAAAGGAGGCATTGGATCAGGTGCAAGACGATAAATCATATCGGTATGAAAGTGACATGTCCATTATTTTTTATATGGGCGTGATCGAACACTTGCAGGTTGGTGCCAGTAAAATATTAAATCTTTTGGCTTTAAGACCAGAACTCCGGGAATATGCGCAATTGGTAACCGAATGTCTGGATATAGCTAAAGACAACTCCAAACTTTTTTTACTGGTTGCTGAAGAGTACTTGCAAGCAGTCAATTAAACCGAACTAAATCATCATTGACAGTTATCAAAGTGAGCACAAATATGGTACCGGGGCTTATTGGCATTGATTACATATAAATTTGACCTCATTATTTCGATGATATTAGTCCGTACTTAAACAGTGGCATTATTACTAATCAATGTTACCAGTACTTCTTGCTGCCCAATAAACAAGAGCTGGCTGAAACAATAGTTGTACAAATCTCTTAAGATCAGAATTTAAACCGAACGCGTTTCTCTTATGAACGAATTGAGAAATATTGCCAGGGAAAACAGCGGTAAAAAAAGCAGCGGCTACCTTTCCTACGTTTCTTTTATACTTTTCAGGGGTAAAAACCAACGCGCTTCCTAAAGCTATTTCAACCATACCTGAATACATAACCATGTCATCCGTTTTTAGAGGAACCCAGTCCGGAACCTGCGCCAGAAAGTCTTTCCTCGCAAAGGTAAGATGGCTCATCCCTGCAAATATCAAACCTACGCCAAGCAGTAGTCTGGCAATTTATTTTATATTTTCTTCTTTCATCTTCTTTTTCATTACAGCCATTGTTTACAAATACCATTCCATATGTTTTAGGAGTGGACCCAAATTTCATAATAACTTATACACCAAATCATTCCATAAATTACAAACAGGTGTTCCAGAACCTTGATCGTTACAACATTCTAACAATTAATTGCTATTTCCGTTCTCATAGACAAAACCCGTTGCTCTAAAGTGTGCAGAATTGTTGGGTTAAGCCTGTTGTAATATCTACATTATCCTCTCATTTCATCAAAAAACGGAGTCTTTCTTTCTTTAACGCAGGTTGCGGCATACAGGTATAACGCAGCACTCCAGGTCTGCCAGTCAACTCCCATCACTTTGCCATCCTGAGCCTTTATCCATTCGTTAAAACCAAATTTAAGCGCCTTGTCCTGGGATAATCTTACCAGCTTAGTAAGCTCCATCAATTTTTGTTCTGCAAGCCTGTATCGTTTTGCGGCAACAAGTGCGGCTACATAAAACCCGCATATAAAAGGCCATATCCCACCATTGTGATAATTGCCCGGCATATTAAAGCTTTCATAACGAGGATGCCAATCTGCATCTCCAGGAAGCACAAAAGGAAAGAAATTCGGTGGGATATTAATAGCCAGATCACCTTTCTCCTGCATTTGACTACACTCTTCTTCTATCCAGGTTATGATTTCTTCGGCTTTAGAAACTGATACCAAGCCCGAAAGAATAGCAATACTGTTACCCAGCAAATCGAATCGCTTGCTGCAATAGACCTTGTACGACCAAAAAGCATAATAAGGCTTACTTTTTACTTTAAGGCCTTCATACTTATGCTTTGGCATGTCCTCAATTGTAAACCGTTTCATTTCTTTGCACATTTGATCCGCGCGTTCATCCTGGCCCAGCAAGCGCAGATAACTGTACACTATTGTATTTACAAACAGTCCGTAACCTAATACCCATTGCTCATCACGCCAATCACTGGTAGGTTGCTGAGCCACCATTATTCTGTCTGATGGACTTTGGTACACCATCCAGGTTAATGATTTTTGTACAGCCTCCTCCAAAAATTCATTCTCACCGGTAAGCTTACGGAATATGCCCACCCCCATCAAAAATAACGGTGTGGTGTCACTTGCCCCCCGATCATCTTTATCATGTACCAAAGAAGTAATATGCCCGTGCACCGTTTGATTTTTTGCCAGCGTTAATAAAACTTTACGAATGCTTTCGATAAGTTGTTGGTTGCCGCTCACCGCTATCCCTAAAATTGAAAACATCAGGTCGCGGGTATAAGGCTCGGGGTATCCCCATCCTGCAGTACGTGGTAAACCATGGAATGGCCCATCTGAATTATGGATCAATACTTCAACAGCGGCGTTTTTTGCTGCTTCGATCTCCAGCCAATTTATTGTTTCCATAGGCTATTGCTTTAAGTAACCCTTAATTTACGGGTTACTATGTCAACAAATTTTTTGGCTACTATTCTGTAGTCAAAATGCTCAATAACGCGTTTTCGGCCTGCGGTACCTAATTCAATCCTTTTTAAAGGATGGTTCATCAATTCCAATAAACCCGCAGCGATGTCATCCACGTTTGCACGGTAATCTACGGTACGGGGAATATCAAATTCTACTCTATGATTTTCTTCATAACCAGCAACCTTTCCTAAAATAACATGGTCTACCACAATATGTTTTCCGATATTGGCAAGCAGAGCGGTCTCTCCATCAACCATGGTATCCAGCATGCCCATTGCCTTCATGGCGATTACCGGTTTCTCACAAGCATTTGCCTCCACCTGCAACATTCCAAAACCTTCCAGACGCGAGGGCGCTGCATATATATCACAGGCGTTTATCAAATAGGGCATAAAATTCCGGGATGTAATGCTGGTTGCATAAATCATATGCTCTTCAATACGCAGCGTTTTAGCCAACTCCTTGTCTGCCTGGTTTTGCAGATCGGTTCGTGGCTGCGGCCATACTTTACAAACGTATTTCCAGGCTGGGATTTTGTCTTTGATCAAAGCGAGCGCCTGCATAACCTCTTGCGCGCCTTTGGAGGCTGCATCACCGCCAACAGTTAACAGCATCAATTCATCCGGTGATATACCCAATGCCTCCCTCACTGATGCAATTTTAGGATCTTCTTTGTGATGCGGTATAAAAGTATCTGTATTACAGCCTACGGGTAACACTTCGATATTATCACCATTTATTCCATCCCGTACATACATTTCCTTTACCCAGTTGGAGGTAACCAAAATTAGTGGCAGTTTATTCAATACATCCTGGTAATTGGCAATATAACCATTGGCAACTAACCAGGGAACCGGCTGCATTCCAAATTTCTGCGGGTGAAGTATCAGGTCGGGGGTATGCCCCCAATAGCCTATTCCTACTACCACGTCCGGCTTAAACCAGCGATAATACCATTCCTTTTCCTGGGGAGATTCGCAGTGCACCGCAAAAGCCTCTACTCCCATCTCCAATAGACCTTTATAAAGCAGTTCACCCTGGGTTGCCAGGCCACTAGGAGATGCCGGATAATCGTACAGCAGTAAAACTTTCATATCGTTATTTGTGGGCTAACCAATTATAAGCCTGATCGGCATTTAAAAATCTCCAGAAGGCCTCTTCTTTTGGAGTGGTCTTAGCCTCCCAACTTTCCGGATTAAATCCATAGGTATTAGTAACAATGCTGTATTTATTCTCCCATATTTCCTGTGGTAGCGAGTAAAATATCGATGCTTTTTTTATCGCTGTTGGAAAATTGGCTTTTTGGTGATCCTCGAAGGCAAAAGTCCAGAGCTCGCTGGTGGTTAATAGAGCGGAGTGCCATAAATTAATTATGGCCTTACCAATTTCCTCATGCCGTCGGTGCCTTGTATATTCTCCATAAATACTATGTGTTATGATAAGGTCAAAGTGTGTTGATGGCAATAATTCAAGGATAGATTCCTCTACCAAAACATCGGGTAATGGTCTTTGCTCCGGGCTATCATCCATATCTCCCATCACTCCTTTAGCACCTAGAATATTCAAGACCTTTTCAAATTTAGGAGCCCGATCCAGGTCATTTTTCCGGCATAGGCAAGCGATAAAACATTGCCAGTCACGATTTTTTAAAATAGTTCCACCTACCCATAGCGTCTCATCATCAGGATGTGCCACAATAATGGCCACGTTTTTTCTTTTTTCCCTCATCTGGTTTATAAAAACGTTTATTACGGTAAATAGTTTTTAAACACCAGGTAAAATTAAGGCTGGAATAGACAGAGTTTAGGCGAGTGAGCAATAACTATAACTAGTTAAAAAACGAGATCCAGATCATCGGCAATCTCGCCCAATGTATTAACATCATTCATTGCCAAGGAAATTACCTGTCTAATAAATCAGTGTAGTTATTCAATTAATGAAACTTATTTGGATAATTAAGCTTAATACATGGTATGAAAAGTATATTATATCCTTTAAAATTCGAGCCGGTCTACCAGTATCGTTTATGGGGCGGCAGGAAATTAGAAAGCCTGCTCTACAAGCCCTTGCCAAAAAACGAGCCCATCGGGGAGGCTTGGATACTTAGCGACCGAAAGGATCACGCCAGCAAGGTTTCTGACGGGCCTTTACAAGGCTATACAATCACTCAATTGATGAAACAGTATCCTGGTGAGTTAATGGGAAAATTAAAGGATCGCTTTGACCGATTTCCTTTACTTTTGAAATTTTTAGACTGTAAAGAAGTGCTGTCAGTACAGGTACATCCATCAGACAATCAAAAGAAATATATTCCCGACGGAGACACTGGAAAAACCGAAGCCTGGGTGGTTTTGGAAGCGGCAAAAGACAGCTTGATATACGCCGGATTAACACCTGGGACTAACAAGCAAAATTTAAGTAAAGCGGTGCAAAGCAATAGCGTAGAAAAGCATCTTCATAGCTTTATACCCAAACAAGGCGATAGTATATTTATCCATTCAGGCACGGTGCATACCCTTAAGGGAGCGGTTGTTTTTGAAGTGCAGGAAAACAGTGATGTCACTTTCCGCCTGTATGACTGGGATCGTACAGATACGAAAATTGGTAAGCATCGCGAGCTACAGGTAGCTGACGCGCTCGCTTGTATTGATTTTGAGCAGATCAATATTGGGCCCGTAATACCTGTTAACGAAGGAGATAAAACTGAAAAATTATTCGATGACGACCACTTTATAGTATGGCGCACACAAAACGACTCCTCCTTTACCGTAGGCTACGTAAATGAGCCGCGTATCTTGGTTTGTATAGAAGGAAATGGCGAACTATACTATGAGGATCATAATTTCAGTATAAATAAAGGAGATGTGATGCTGTTACCTGCATCTGTCGGACAATGCAACTTTCGGCCAGATAATGAAATTACACTGCTGGAAATAGCTATACCTGATAAACAGATGCCACTAACTAACCCTCAATGAAAAAGTTAATTGTATTTGATCTGGACGGAACGCTTGCTGAAAGTAAAGCGGCTGTCGATAAAGAAATGGCAAAATTATTTCATGACTTGCTAAAAGTTGCACGGATCGCAATTATATCCGGCGGCGCTTGGCCGCAATTTGAAAAGCAGGTGATCGCCCACCTGCCGCTAGGAAGCGATCTTTCAAAATTGTCGATTTTGCCGACCTGTGGTACCCAATTTTATAGTTATGAAAAAGGTGATTGGAAGAAGCTATATGCTGAGAATTTTACAGATGCGCAAAAGCAAAAAATTGAAACTTCCTTAAAAAAAGCGGTTGAACAATCGGGTTTTAAAGCAGAAAAAACCTGGGGCGATCAAATAGAAGACCGGGATAGCCAGATCACTTTTTCCGCGCTGGGCCAGCAGGCACCTCTGGAGCCAAAAAAAGCCTGGGATCCTGATTTCAAAAAAAGGAAAAAGATAAAAATCCTTTTGGAAAAAATGATCCCCGAATTCGCGATTAACCTGGGTGGTGCAACTTCCATAGATATTACCAAACCAGGTATAGATAAAGCTTACGGAATGCACAAACTGGAAGAAGTATTAAAGATAGGCATAGCAGACATGCTCTTTATCGGCGATGCCCTATTTGAAGGTGGAAATGATCATCCTGCTAAAACCACCGGTGCGGACTGTATTCAGGTACGCGACCCAGAGGACACTAAAATTATTATTCAAACGGTCATCACTTGCCAAAAATAGCCGATGAAGGCATTAAAATTGAAATGATTGGTTTGCCGTTTTAGTCCTTATTCTGTTCGACAGCCTGATCTTTCATTCTTAACAGAGCATTCTAATGGCCCTATTGCCACCATCGACTTCCACTCAACCGCATTTGACGGCGCCTATCATCTATTTTTACCCTCATATTACACCAACCTTTTGTTTACTTCATCCCAGTTTACAACATTCCACCAACCCGTTATATATTCGTTACGTTTATTCTGATATTTTAAATAATAGGCATGCTCCCAAACATCCAAGGCCAATAATGGCGTACCTTTTACCTCCGCGTTATTAAACAATGGGTTATCCTGATTTGCAGTCGACGTTATTTTTAAAGTACCATTATCATTAATCAGCCATGCCCAGCCCGAGCCAAAACGAGTAAGTGCTGCCTGGCTAAATAACTCTTTAAATTTCTCCACAGAACCAAATGAACTTATGATAGCCTTTTTTACCTTGCCATCCGGTCCAGCAGGCGTACCTGGTTTTAAACTTTGCCAAAAGAAGTTGTGGTTCCATGCACCGCCACCATTGTTACGAGCCCTCGCCGATAGTTTGGAGGCATTATCAAAAAAATCCTTCTCAGAAGTAAAAGTCAATTTTTCGGCTATAATGGCCTCATTCACATTTTTAATATAGCTGGTATGATGCCTGGTATAGTGGATTTCCATCGTAAGTGCATCTATATGCGGTTCTAATGCCTTATAATCAAAACCTAATAGTACCTGTGTAAATTTTAAGGCTTCATCGGCATTAACCTGATAGTGATTGCCGGTTACCGAAGCGGATGCACTTTTTAGAAGTATGGGACCGCCTACGGCAGCTATTACCGTTGCTTTTAAGGTATTTTCGATAAATTTTCTGCGACTGTTTGTTTTCATGATATGATATTTTAGAGGGTTTAACAAATTAAAGCAGCCCGGAACGGAACCGGGCATGCTTTAAAGCACACGCTATTAAATCACTTATATAATGTGCTGTATTTCAGTTGTGTGTAAGTATAGTTGCACCAATGGCTGCGCTGCCCGGCGTTCCGTTGATGTAAATGGTATAAATTTTACCAGCTTGCAAACTAATGTTGCTCAATTGGTTATTCAGGATGTTTACTACTGAATGATCGCTTGTATTACTCACCTGGAAATCAAGAACACCTGCGTCAATAGTAATAAATGGCCCTATAGACCAGGTATTTAAACCAGTCCCTGACAAAACCGAGCTTCCCGCCCTGCCATAAGCGGTATTGGTAAACAAAGCGGTTTGCCCAGTTATGCCAAAATCAACATTCGGGCTACCCGGCGCCAGGTTCACAAACCTTATTTTGGCCTTACCTGCTGCGGGTACTGCCAGGTCATCATAAAACAGGATCAGCGAATCGGCGGTTGCCTTGGTATTTTTAATGGCGAACACCGTGTGATAATAGTTGGCTATGGGGCCATTGGGGCCGCCGCTGCTGGTAAATGTAGCACTGTTACCAAACTCACGCGATGCCTTATAAGATGTATTTGTACCCTCGGTAAAGTTGATCTGCACATCGCCAAACTGCGCATCCAGATAATCTGATTTTCCATTAATGGGTACCGCGGTTTTAGTTACCTGCGTGGTATACGTCCAGAATTGTATGCCCACATTAACCGGCCGGGCATTTACAAAGCTGATATGCGCGGCAAGCGGAGGTCTGTCGGCCGCGTTAATATCCAGGTAATCTGTTTTTTTGCAGGATGAGGCGATCAGCATCAATGCCCCTGCCAATAATAACAATCCCTTTGACCGCGAAATGAAAGCTGTACTATTCATCGCCTTTTTATTTATGGAATATATTTTGTTCATGTTTTATATGATGAATGATTAAAAATGGGCTGATAACCTGACAAATGGCTGAATACCCGCGCTGCCATTTTGAATACCAACCACTGTAGGATTACGCAAGCCTGATATAGTTGGATCGGAATAATCGCCCAGGCTATTGAATAAATTGTTTACCCCTACGGTACCTTGTAGTTTGGCGGTAAACTTATATCCTACCGATAGATCGGTTACCCATATCGGTTTAAGCTTTTGGTAGAAATAAACCGGGTTGAGCGGATCGGCGGCGCTAAGCAACGTAGCCGTGGTAACACTGCCAAAGTATACGGTACGGGCCAGGAAAGTAAATTTATCTATACTGTAGATACCTTGCAGATTAATTTTTTGACCGGGGATATTGGTAGTTACCCTGGCACGCTCTCCCGGACTTAGAATTACGTTCCTGTAAGCTTCCAGGCCTTTTGGAGTATTTACTTTGGTTACTTCATTCTTAGCAAAATTACCACCGAATAAAAAGTTGATACTTCCTTTGTTCAGCAATACGTTGTAGCTGCCTGTAAACTCTATCCCTTTGGTGCGTGTACTAAATTCATTATAAAAAAAGTTGGCTTGTGCCGCGCCAGTTTGCTGAAATAAAGCTTTTACATCGGCAGGTAGATTAGCATCTGTAGATGTAAAGTTACCCGTGTTACCTACCCGGTTATCAATATTAATGAGATAAGCATCTACCGTTAACTCTACGTTGCTGCCGGGTGCCGAGGTAAGTCCGATAGTATACCCTTTTGATTTTTCGGGTGATAATTTAGGGATACCTAAGGCTCTTGCCGCGGCGCTTTGATTAGATGCGGTCAGGATATCAACGCCCCTACCCTGCTGAAAGGTGGTGGATACCGAGGTATAATAAGATTGCGCCAGATCTGGTGCCCGGAAACCTGTGTTTACAGATCCGCGCAGGTTTAACCAGGAGGCAAAGGTGTACCGGGTTGCAGCCTTCCAGGTAAATACATTACCAAAGTCTGAGAAATACTCAGCCCTACCCGCTGCAGATACCAACCATTCTTTAGTTACATTCAATTCCACATCGGCATAACCGGCGGTTACCGAACGATTGACATCAACCGCATTTTCGGGTCTGAAACCCAGGTGGATCTGCGAACCTGCCGCCAGACCATTCAAGGAAGTAACACCAGCCGATGATAAATATGGTATGCCCGCGGTGGTTGTATCTATATCAACAATAGTGCGTTGGTCGGCTTTGGAGTAAGAGGCCTCCTCCCCTGCTTTAATCTGGAAGGTCTCCACCCTGTGTTGTGCACCAAAGGCAATGTTGAGCCCTTTTAATATTTTATCAAAATAGCGGGTAAAATCTAAAGCTGTAGTGTTTTGACTGGCATTATAACTACCGGCATCAAAACTGGTAGGGCTTTTTAGGCCCAGGCTGGCATTCAGTGAATTATCAACCCGGTTGCCAAAAACATTTTTACCGTACACATTAGATAAATCGACATTCCAGTCGCCTACTTTACCTTTTAAACCTATGGCTATTGACTCATCTACAATGTTGTTTTCCATGGCCGGTAAAAAACCATCGGGATAGATGAAGTTATTATTTCTGGATGTCCAGCCCGGTAAACGATACGTTGCTGTAAACTGCGAATTACGGCTGCTGATACCACCAAAAGCGTACAGTTCAGCTGAATTTTTTAAAGGAAGCCCTGCGTTAAAAAACAGCAAAGCATCCTGCCCGGCATTGGAACCACTGGCCCGCTGATCAAAAAAGTGACGATCAATGCCCCGGCTTTTCAATATGGCATCGTCGATATCTTTGGTATAAATAGCATCGTATCCGCGGGTGTTGGCGCCACCACCATATATAGGTCCGTTGTATAAACCAGCATCTGCATTGCCCGATGGTAGCGAAATAGCCTGGGTAGCATACTCTGCGGTAGCGTTGATATACCCTCCGTTGCCAAATCCCACACCGTAATTAACATTAGTGCGTGTTACCGCGCCATCACCCCGGCGTCGGGTGCTTCCGGTACTGCTCACTGCCAGGTCATCTGTTTTTTTCTTCAGCACAATATTGATCACCCCGGCAATAGCGTCTGAGCCATACTGGGCCGCTGCACCATCACGAAGTATCTCAATGCGATCAATAGAACCCGTGGGTATGGAGTTCAGATCATATCCTGTTGAACCATTACCCAAGCCACCGTAGTTTACATTCGCGCTTTTATGCCTGCGCTTTCCGTTAACCAAAACCAAAACCTGGTCAGGCCCTAAACCACGTAACTGGGCTAAACTCAGTGCCGAACCCGCATCGCCCGCATTACTGCCATTTACCGAGTGAAAAGATGGCGATATATATTGCAGTATCTGTGTTACACTCACCTGCGGAGCCGACTCCAACAGAGGTTTAATATCAATAACATCCACAGGTGATGCAGAGTTGAGTTTGGTACGGTTAGCATTACGGGAGCCCACAATCTGTACTTCATTCAATGCATTACCAGCAGGTTTTAAGCTAATGTTAAAGTTTTTAATACCGTCAATCTCCACCTCCTGGGTTTCAAAGCCAATAAAAGAAAACACCAGGTATTTACCGTTGCGTATCACAATCTCAAAGGAACCGTCAGCTTTGGTAACCGCTCCCTGGTTAAGCCCTTTTACGGTTACCGACACACCAGGCAAGGGCGCTTTATCATCTGCGGAGTTTACTACTCCGCTTACCGTTCGTTTTTGTGCCCATACATTTTGCCCGTAAAGCAGGCTGAGAAATAGAATTAAGCGTACAATTTTCTTCATTTTACAATAGTTTTAAGGCAAGGCAGTGGCCACAGCAAGGCGAAAACACCTGCCAGCACCTTAATGATGCCCGGATCAATTAATTATTTGGATAGGGGATTATATTTTCAATTAGCGGCAATCTTTTGTTTAAAGCGGTCGTCGGTGAGCGCTTTTAAAAATTCAACAATGTCATCAATTTCGCTGCTGCTGAGGTTTAAAGGTTTATCAAGTGAGAGGTCGCGGTTAATACCATCTTTAACTACAGCCGAAGGGTTATTATAATACTCCACCACGCTGTGCAGGGTTTTAAACTTACCATTATGCATATAAGGCGCGGTAACGGCCACGTTGCGCAAGCTCGGGATCTTAAATTCGCCATCTTCGGTTTTGTTTTTGGTGATCACGGACCGGCCCGGGTCGTTCAGATCCTTCCCGTTATACAGGCCAATACTTTTAAACCTGTCGGCTGTAAAATCCTCGCCCGAATGGCAGTTGTTACAGTTGGCTTTACCTATAAACAATAATCTGCCCCTAGCCGCCGAAGTGGATAGTGCGTTATCATCACCATTGATGTACCGGTCGTATGGACTGTTTGATGTTTCTAGCGTACGCTCAAATGAAGCTATTGCTTTGAGTAGATTATCCTTACTGGCTGGTGATTCAAATACTTTTTGAAAAGCGGCGGCGTAAACTACATCATCATTTAACCTTTTAACTGCCTCATCCAACGACAAACCCATTTCTGTGGCCGATGTAATAGGTCCCATGGCCTGCTCTTCCAAAGAAGAAGCGCGCCCATCCCAAAAAAGATGTGGCCTGCCAGACAGATTAGTAAGCCCCGGTGAATTTCTGGTAGTGCGGTTACCTTTAATACCTAAGCTAAAACTAGCTGTATCTGCAAAGGCAAATTCCGGCTTATGACAGGAGGAACAACTGATGGTTTTATCCAACGATAATATCGGATCGAAAAAAAGTTTCTCACCCAGTTGTTCTTTGTTCTGCACTTCATCCCTGCCGCCCATAAAACCGGTAAGACTTATCATTAAACTAAATACAGTTAAAACCAATAGCGTACTTTTCTTTTTCATATCAATTTAAAGGTATTCCGGAACTTTCGCCGGGGTATGCATGAGCCGCTACCTCGGCTAATTGTTCACTAACCACCAAACCCGGATTTTTAGATGTCTTTTTAGTCAAAACAATGGCTGTCCGCTCCTTAAAGCGGCTTTAATTGCATGACATTTTGTTAAAATTTGTTAAAAACCCGGTGCGTTACTGCGCGTTGGCCACCAAGTTTACATTCAGGTCAAAATCATCATAGATCACTTTGTCGCCCAGATTTTCGAAAAAATTCTTCGACCTGAATTTAATATCATACTTGGTACGGTCGACCGTAATTTTGGCGGTTGCATTCAATTTCTTGCCGCTAATGGCTAACGTTGCCGGGAAGCTCACATCATTCGTGATACCTTTAATAGTTAATTTACCTTTAATATCATACTGATTACCAGATGTTTTAGTTGCAGAAACTATTGCAAAATTGGCTTTCGGGAATTTATCTGTACTGAAAAAAGTCTCGCTTTTAAGGGTACTCACCAGCTTATCATTCGAGGCCTGATCGATAAGATCGGCATCAGTAATGGTATTCAGGTCAATATCAAAAGTGCCGCTTTTTAATACATTATTTTCGGATGTAAACTGGCCGTTACTTATTTTAACCTCTCCGTTATGGTCGCCGGTTGCCTTTTTGGCTTGCCATGTAAGTTTACTCCCCTGATTATCAACCTTAAAATTTTGCGCTTTATAATGCTTGTGCGCTGTAGTTGTTTTTATCGGATGGCTAGCTGTGCTTTTATTGGGGGTAAAAGCCGTAGTTAAGGTTGCTATGGAAATAATAGCTGCGGAATAAGTTGCGATGGTTAATTTAGTTGTCATGGTGGATAGTTTTTTTGTATTTGTTTTCAATATGTTAAATGTTACCCGGTAAAGCATTAAACTTTACCGGGAGTGAGTGTATTAATGATTATTTACCTTTAAGGGCATTACTTTCTGAATCTGTTGCTGAGGCGTTGGCCGGAGCCGGTTCCGCAATCAGTTCATCTAAAAGCTTATTGAATTTCTGCTCGTAATCTGCATAATACTTACCAGTTACTGTGCCGGTGTACCCTGTGTATATTTCTCTTACATCGCCTTTACGGTCGATAATGATCGTGGTTGGGAAAGCGACAAACTTATTGAGGGCAGGTAATTTTTGTGATACCAGCTTTTTATCGGCCAGGCCGCCAAACAGGATATCATACTGAATATTGTACTTCTCCTTCAGCTTTCCTAAGGTGTATTGTGCATATTTCAGGCTGTCTTTTTGCTCAAAACCTATGGCTATAGCTTCCACACCACGATTGTGGTTTTTGTTAAACCAAGGCGATAGAAATACGGTTTGATCAGTACAATTAGGGCACCAGGTACCAACAATTTCAATGATGGTTACCTTTCCTTTGTATTTGGCATCACTTAGTGATACTGGTTTTCCTGTTAGATCTGGAAAGGTAAAATCGAGCTTTTTGTAGCCATCTTTCAAATAGGTAAGCTTATAGGGATCGGGCAATTCGGCTTTATCATCTTTCACGGCATCAAACTTGGTATTATCATAAATACCCTGCCCTATTTCACCGCTTAAGGTACCATCAGGATTGATCTTTCCTTTATAGATCTTAGGACTTGGCCCGGTAAAACCCGACAGCTCAAACTCATCGCCCTGAACAGTACCTTCCAATTCCCGGCTGTCGCCGGTTACCTGCAGAATAACACCCGTAAGTTTGTTACCTGTTTGCTTTAGTATAGCGATCTTATTGGGGACCTGCTCTTTTGAATAAACTTTAAGCTCCCATTTACCAGTTAAATTTGCCGCAGGCGCAACATCCTTACCGGGTTCAACAAAGCGATAGCTTTTGCCATATTCCGCAGTAAAGGGCAATGAGTTGCCCCTGAAACCTGGTACCAGGCTACGGTATTCGCCACTCAGGGTTCCGTCATCTTCTATTTTGGCAACCAGGGCCGCATCATAGGTATTCATTTTTATAAATACCGAATCTTTGCCGATACGCTGCACATGAAAATTATCACGACGGGTTCCATTAAGCAAGGTAAATACGGCATGTTCGGCATCTTTACCTTTAAACTCAAAGTTGAATGGTACTTTTGACTCGGCCACGGTAAATACGCCACGCCATACGCCTTCTTTTATAAATTTTGCAGACGGAAGGGTATCCGCAGCTATGGCAGCTCCGCTACACAACAGGCCTATTGTCAGGCATTTGAATGAGGTAATCAGATTGAGTGTTTTCATTTGATAAATTATAGATCGGTTAATAATTAATTTCCTGGGTGTAAAGCTGTGTATTTAACCGCGGCACTTTCAGGTGCAGGCTCAGCTATCAATTTATCCAGCAACTGGTTAAATTTCTTTTCATAATCCTTGTGATATTTGCCCGTTACCGTACCTGTGTAGCCGGTATATATTTCCCTCACATCACCATTTCTGTCGATAATAATTGTTGTAGGGAATGCAATGAATTTATTGAGCGCAGGAAGTTTTTGAGCTACCAGTTTTTTATCGGCAAGGCCGCCAAAAGCTATATCATAGTTGATGGCGTATTTTTCTTTGAGCTTGCCTAAAGTATATTTGGCATAGTCAAGACTGTCTTTTTGCTCAAAACCAATGGCTATAGCTTCTACACCACGGTTACGGTTTTTATTGAACCATGGCGATAGGAATACAGTTTGATCAGTACAGTTAGGGCACCAGGTACCTATAATTTCTACAATCACCACTTTTCCTTTGTACTTATTGTCGCTCAACGAAACCGCTTTACCATCAATACCCGGGAAAGAAAAATCAAGTTTTTTATAACCCTCTTTTAAAAATGTAAGTTTGTAAGGATCAGGCAATTCAACTGTTTCGTTTTTGGCGGCGTCAAATTTCAGGTTTTTGTAGATACCAAAACCCTCCTCGCCGCTGATTGAACCATCGGCATTGATTTTTCCTTTGATGATAAACGGACTTGGGCCGGTAAAGCCACTCAAGGCAAACTCATCGCCTTGAACGGTACCTTCCAGTTCGCGGGTGTCGCCCACCACGGTCATAACAACCCCGGTAAGTTTATTCCCTTTTTGTTTTAAAATGGCGATAGATGCAGGGACGGCTTCTTTACTATAGGTCTTGATTTCCCACTTACCGGAAAGATCTGCTTTGGGGGCAACGTCTTTACCGGGTTCAACAAAGCGATAGCTTTTACCATATTCGGCGATAAACGGCAGTGAGTTACCTCTAAATCCTGGTACCAGGCTCCGGTATTCACCACTTATTTTACCATCGTCCTCAATCTTAGCTACCAAAGCCGCATCATAGGTGTTCATTTTAATGTAAACAGAATCTTTACCTATTGCTTTTACGTGGAAGTTATCACGGCGCGAACCATTGATCAGTGTAAATACAGCGTGTTCAGCATCTTTGCCTTTTAGTTCAAAATTGAATGGCACTTGCGATTCACTTACGGTAAACACGCCTCGCCATACACCTTCCTTAATAAATTTTGAGGAAGGGTTTTTATCAGCAGCTAACGTTGCGCCGCTGATCAGCAAACCTAACGACAGGTATTTTGCTTTAGTTAAATAATTGTGAATGTTCATATTTTTATAAAATTTAGTTATTGGAAGTTTTAATTTGATAATGGCCTGTTTTGAAATTTGGGCATAAGAATTCCATAGGCCTATTACAAAGGCCGAAAAAGAATACATGCAAAAAATTTAGCTGTTAATACTTAAAACCAAAAGGCAAACTGAATGATGCAACATCGTAAGGTTGATGCGGGCCGCACATAAGATTGTAGATAATTTAATGTTTTCATGACAATAGTTAATTTATATTTCTAAAAAATTTAGAAAAAAGTTTAGCACTTATTTCAAGCTGAAAAGTTGCTGAAGATCATCGAGACTTCCTCTCCCTTCGTCTTTATAAATCAACTAATTAATGGTGGGGTTAATTAGAATGCTGTAAAGATAATAAGAATTTTTATAATTACAAGTAAATCTATAGATTTTATAGTATATTTTAATTTAGCTCATATTTTATATATAATCAACATCCTAGACTGTACAGCACACGCCTGTTTTACCACCATAGCAAAGCAACGCACTTAGTACAGCCAGGATGTTGATCTTATTTCAGGATCAATTTCCGGGATGAACTGCGCGAATTAACAATATGGGCAACAACAGAAAAGGATGCCACCATTCTGTATGCGGGGTTTAGTGATAGAATTCGATTTTAGATTCATGGTATTTGTTGTATAAGCTGGATCCAATGCAAGCGATTTAGATGACCTTTAGCTTTGCTATCCATTTAACAGTTCAAGTGGTGGCGATTGATCTGTTAAACTATATTAATTTAAGTATTATGCTGTTTTATTTTACCGGGATACTAAACTCAATATCCTCGGGCGGCAAACATTGCTTATTGCTGCAAGTACAAGTTTTTTCATTGGGTATAGTATACTGATGATGTTGTTTTATTTTATTGCGGAGCATAAATAGTTAACAGCAACAACACATTCCTGCATGATCAGTACTGATTAAGGTTTGATAGGTTTTCATATATAGCCAGGTTTTAATCTTTCAGTTATTAGTTTGTATTCTATAAAAACTTATCGGGAAAAGAGCTGTGGAGATATTTATATAAACCTGTAGCTTCTTATCTTTCTCCTTTTATAGGAGCAGGAATTAGCACCTTTTACATTATATGAAATTTGTACAGGTTGCCAAGACTTCATGGGGCCTTTCCCTCCGTCTTATCTCGATAAGCATTAAAGAACTGATGTGGCAAATATATAATTAAATCTATAAATCCTATAGATTTAATATATTTTATTTCTTATCATTGCAAAGCAGGTAGCCATTGATTGAACAGCTCCTCATAAATCATTCTTTAAGACAACTATTTACTATCAAAAAATGCCCGATCAAAAACCAAAACAAACAGCCCTTGGCGATGTAGCAGCCAGACAGTTAGCCGTAGCAACACGTACTGTTCCGCAATTATCAACCATTACACCACGATGGTTAACCCATTTATTAAACTGGATCCCGGTTGAATCTGGTGTTTACCGGTTAAATAAAGTTGTCGATGCCAACAATGTAGAAGTTGATTGCTCATCGCGCGATGAACGCGAACTACCGTCAACTTTTGTTGATTATGAAGAAAATCCACGTGAGTATAACCTGAGTGCTGTTAATACTGTTTTGGATGTACATACCCGTGTTTCCGATCTGTACAGCAAACCCTATAATCAAATCAGCGAGCAACTGCGTCTTACTATTGAAATAGTTAAGGAAAGACAGGAGAGCGAACTGATCAACAATACCGAATATGGTTTACTGAGCAGTATCGCCCCATCTCAAAAAATCAAAACGAGGCTCGGCCCTCCTACTCCCGATGATCTGGATGAACTGATAACCAAAGTTTGGAAAGAACCCGGGTTTTTCTTGCTCCACCCGCTGGCCATTGCGGCTTTTGGTCGCGAATGTACCCGCCGGGGTGTACCTCCGCCAACAGTATCGCTTTTTGGCTCGCAATTTATTACATGGAGA
Organism: Mucilaginibacter lappiensis; assembly: GCF_900155965.1. GTDB lineage: Bacteria > Bacteroidota > Bacteroidia > Sphingobacteriales > Sphingobacteriaceae > Mucilaginibacter > Mucilaginibacter lappiensis. Next base: position 146,383 of record NZ_FTMG01000015.1, on the reverse strand, counting down.
GGCATCCCGCTTATCCCATCCGATAAACTACCAATTGTAAACAACAAATCAAAGATCATCCTTTTACGTACCGGCGAAAGCAGGCAGGGTGTGGTAGGGCTTTATCAGCCAGGCCTTCCCGGAGAGCAGTCGCCCGGTTTATCCGTACGTTTTATGGGCATCAACAACAAAGCTATTGCTTCTTACCTCGTTTCGCTTTATTGCTCTCTGGCGGTTTTGGTTGATGACGCTATTGCTGTTTTAGAAGATGTTGATTTAGGTAATTATCATGAGTACAAATATTAATCCAGACAACCTACCCAGTGCACCGGAACTGGAGAAGCTGGCCAATCAGCTTTTTAAAGCCGGGCCAACAGGTTTCTTTGGTCAGTCACCAACGTTTACTCCACAGGGTTCAGCACTGCCTGGCGAACTGCCGGGTATTGGCTCATTTGATGCGCCAATACCACACACTGCTCCTGATCAATCTATTCCGCCGAGTACGATTGGAGGTGGTGGGATTTCACCATCAGCCATAAACCAGGGGAATGCTGTGAATCTGAAAGATCCGCAAACCAGTTTTGCCGATCCTAATTTGAAAAGTGATCAACAAATTTTGCCCCATGTACCTGTGTACAGTACACCTGTTTTTGGTGGACAGTTACCTACGCAACAAAATTTTAGTTATGATTCATATTTGGAGAAAACAGACCTGATTCCCCATACTCCAACAAAGCAGCAATTCCCTATTGAACAGCTATCCGTAGTACCCGATAATCTGTTACAGCTTCCTTATCAACAGGATCAGCATTTTGAAACAGAACTACGAAAAGTGCTTGATGGAATAAACACTTCCGGTCCCGGTGTATCTATTCCTTTTTATGGGGCGCCGTCAACTCCAGAGATACCGTTTTATTTTTTAAATGGCAACCATGGTTTACCAAGTGTAAAACATAACCCCGATAAAGCATCGAAAGCAGGGATCAGCAGTATAATAGATCTCCCTTTTGACGTAAATATCATCAGGCGAGATTTTCCAATATTGCAGGAACGTGTTAACGGCAAACAATTGGTATGGCTTGATAACGCTGCCACCACACAAAAGCCCAAACAGGTAATTGACCGTATCAGTTATTTTTATGAGCACGAAAACTCCAACATTCATCGAGCCGCTCATGAACTTGCTGCAAGGGCTACCGATGCCTACGAAGGTGCACGCAGAAAAGTACAGGCTTTCCTGAACGCAGCTTCTATAAACGAGATCATTTTTGTACGCGGAGCCACTGAAGCCATAAACCTGGTAGCCAAAAGTTGGGGCGAACAAAACCTGCACTCTGGTGATGAAATTATAGTAAGTCACCTGGAGCATCATGCCAACATTGTTCCATGGCAGCAGCTGGCCACAAAGAAAGGTCTGAAAATAAAAGTTATCCCGGTTGATGACGATGGGCAGGTGTTACTTGATGAGTATGTGAAACTGCTTGGCCCTAAAACCAAACTGGTTTCATTTACACAGGTATCAAATGCTTTGGGTACTGTTACCCCGGCCGCGCAGATCATTCAACTGGCACACCTTGCCGGCGCTAAGGTGCTGGTTGACGGCGCTCAATCGGTATCGCATATGCCGGTCAATGTACAGGCACTCGATGCCGATTGGTTTGTTTTTTCGGGACATAAAGTTTTTGGGCCAACAGGTATTGGAGTGCTGTATGGTAAGGAGGATTTGCTTAACGAAACACAACCCTGGCAAGGCGGCGGCAACATGATAAAGGATGTGACCTTTGAACATACCCAATATCATGATGCCCCCGGCAGATTTGAAGCCGGGACCGGCAATATTGCCGACGCAGTTGGCCTTGGCGCGGCTATTGACTATGTTACCAAAATAGGTATGCCTGTTATAGCAAAGTATGAGCATTATCTGCTTGTATACGCTACCCAACTTTTAAAGGAGGTTAAGGGTTTGCGCTTGATAGGTACAGCACCCGACAAAGCAAGTGTAATATCATTTGTATTGGATGGCTATAAAACTGAAGATGTTGGCGCGGCATTAAATAATGAAGGCATAGCAGTACGTTCGGGCCATCATTGCGCACAACCTATATTGCGCAGGTTTGGTGTTGAGAGCTCGGTGAGACCATCATTGGCTTTTTATAATACCTGTGCCGAAATTGACTTACTGGTAAACACGCTTCACAGTCTTAAACGATAAACTGCCACATGAAAGACGATAAATTCGACAGTTTCATAGAGCTGCTTTATCAAACCCATAAAGCAGAGTGGGAAGCAACACCATCCATCCGCAATTGCGTTGGATGGTTGTTTGATTTGTTTGAATTCTTGTTCCCGAATAATCGTTCAAACAAATTATCCATCTATGGTGGTCATTTAAAAAAGAACCAGATCGACCTGGAAAACATCCTCCTTAGTTATCTCGACCCGCGTGATATCGATATAGAAAAAGCCGTAAATCTTTTTTATGATTCACTAGACGAGATTTACCAGGACCTGCGGAATGATGCATCTATGATCTATGAAAATGATCCGGCGGCTATCAGTGTACATGAAGTTATTGTTTCTTACCCTGGCTTTTACGCTATAGCTGTTTATCGTATAGCTCATAAATTAACACAGGCGTCCATCCCCATTTTACCAAGAATATTGAGCGAACACGCTCATGGTAAAACCGGGGTCGATATCCATCCAAAGGCCGTTATTGGTGTTCCGTTTTGTATTGATCATGGTACAGGCATTGTTATTGGTGCAACAAGCATCATAGGTAAAAATGTTACTATTTATCAGGGGGTAACGTTGGGGGCATCGCAGGTTAGCAAAATATTGTCAGATGTCAAACGTCATCCCACAGTTGAGGATAATGTGATCATTTATGCGCGCAGCACCATACTGGGCGGTAGAACTGTGATTGGACATCATAGCGTAATTGGTGGAAGTGTGTTTTTAACAAAAAGCGTTCAACCCTACTCGCATGTATTTAACACACATCAGCTTAGGATAGAAGTAAAAGAAAGTTTGCAATAATATTTATCATGGTTTCCAAACTTAGTTCGGCAGAGATCGTACATTTTTTACTCATACTTTTAATGATTCTTGTGCCGGCACGTTTACTTGGCGAACTTTGTCGCAGGTATAAATTACCAGCCATCATAGGCGAAATTTTTGCCGGGATCATTGTAGGACCTACCCTCCTGGGATTATTTTTTCCAGATCTGTTCAAAGGCATTTTCCTTTCAGCTCCTCACGCCTTTGAGGCATTTGACGGGATCGCGAATATCGGTATCATCCTACTCATGTTCATTGCCGGCTTTGAGGTAGATCTCAAACAGATCCGTCAAAATGGCAAACAAGCCATCAGCATAAGTCTTACTGGCATCCTGTTTCCATTTGCCATAGGATTTGCCTCGGTTTGGTTTCTTTATCAAAGTCATTTTGCCAATGGCTTTAATAATCAGCTGGTAACCTCGCTTTTTTTTGGCACGGCATTATCCATTACCGCACTCTCGGTCATAACTAAGATCCTGCTTGATCTGGATATCCTGAATACCCGTATAGGTAACATTGTACTTACCGCCGCTATGGTTGATGACTTTTTAGGCTGGATACTGTTTTCGGTGATCATTCAACTCATGAATGCCGGTAAACAGGAAGTCTCTTTCTGGAAAGTGAGCACAGTTATAGTTTACGCCATTTTTATGCTGACGGCAGGGCGCTGGTTGATGCATAAACTACTGGCATTTGCAGGCAAGAAAAATAGACCGGGCAGGGTGCTTACCGTAGCCGTTTGTTTATGCCTCGTTAGCGCCTGTATCACAGAAGGGCTTGGCGTACGCGGCGTTTTTGGTGCTTTTTTAGTTGGTGTGGGTATTAATGACTCCGAATACTTTACCGAAAAACACAAACATGTGCTGCATCAGTTTACCATCAATGTTCTTGCTCCGTTATTTTTTGCTTCGGTTGGGTTAAGGCTTAACTTTATTGCCAACTTTAATCTGGAAGTCGTAGTCATTATCATGATTATTGCATGTCTTGCAAAGCTTATTGGTGCAGGCATTGGCAGTGCGCTGAGCGGCATGACTAAAAATGAATCAATAGCGGTAGCTTTCGGAATGAATGCCAGAGGTTCGCAGGAAATTGTTTTGGGTTTATTGGCATTACAAGCAAAGATAATCAATGAACCGGTGTTTGAAGGTTTGGTAGTAATGACTGTGGTAACTATGATCATATCCGGCCCAATTATGAAATACTACTTTTTAAAGGAACAAAGTTTAAAAGCCCCTATTGGAGCTAATATCCCAGATTATCTCCCTTCCCGGTAATGGCCCTTTTCATAAAACAAATTCATTTTCAATACTAATTGAAAAAGGAACGTTTATTTGTATTGTTAATGTATCAATCCGGTTGTTATTAAATTAATAACCGGATAATCAAAAGAAACAAAAACACATCACATTAAAATTATTAAAAATGTAACTACCTGAAAAGGAATATGTGTATCAAAGCTGTTGTTAGTTCAAATTGTCATTATTGTTTAGGGTCAACTTTAATTTTAAATAATCCTCAAATTTTTCAGTAGCTTTCATCATGTATTAATCCAATAATTCATCTATCTATTTTTTTAGAAAACGGATGATAAAGTGATATCGAAGGGATTGCTGTAAATGGTTTAATGTTTGATTATCATTGGTAATGATATTTGTATAAAAGAGTGATAGATCGGAATTATTTTATTAATTCATGATTAAACCTATTTAATTCACTCATAGTCAAATAGAAAAAAAATCTAACCCGATCTGCCATGAAAAAGGTTTTAAAAATCTGCTATTTTGCTGCTCTGATGACTGGAGGGCTGTTCCTATTGACCTCGTTCCTGACCAGTTCAAGTCCTGTCACCCCCTATCAATTTCCCTATAAACATGCTGGGCTGACTGAGCGGCAAGCAGCAGAACATCTACTGGACAGGTTCACCTACGGGGCCACGCCTGCACAAATCGATCAAGTGATAAAAATGGGCCTGGAAAACTGGTTCAGCCAACAGTTAAACGCAGAACAACCTGATGATAGCTTAAATAAACGCTTAAACAGCTACGATGCTATCAACTTAAGCAATACTGAAGTTTGCAGGGAATATCCGCCAGGTTTTGTGATCCGGTCAATGGCCATCAAGGACAGCGTGATCAGCAAGGATTCCGTGGACAAAGCCGTTGATAAAAAAACGTTCAATGCAAAGTTGCAAGCCTACATGAATAAAAAAGGGTTTAAATCCGACCAAGATCTGTATAAACAGTTCATTGACCAGAATATTCTGCGGGCAGCCTATACCAACAATCAATTGCAGGAAGTATTAACCGATTTCTGGTTCAATCACTTTAACGTATCTTTTTTTAAAGGAGAATGTGCGCAATTCATTCCGGCCTACGAACGAGATATCATAAGACCCAATTCTTTAGGTAAATTTGACCAGATGCTGATGGCATCTGCCAAATCACCCGCCATGCTTTATTACCTGGATAATTTTACGAGCGTTGGCCCGGTTGTAGTTACGCCACCCAAAATACCGGTGAAAGCAGCCGTAGCCAATGGTGATATATCCATGATGATGAGCGCAGGTAACGCAGCGATAACCGCAAATAAAGTCAAAACCCTTACCCAGCCTGGCAAAAATGTGAACGGGCTGAATGAGAACTACGCCAGAGAGGTGATGGAGCTACATACCTTAGGTGTGGACGGCGGTTATACCCAGCAAGACGTGACCCAGGCTGCACGTGTGCTGACCGGTTGGACTATTTATCCTATCAGTGACCAAGCCTATGGCAGCAACATGAAAGGGTTGGTGGCTAAGATTGGCGAAAATAACCTGGCCAAGAAAGGCTACATTCACGAAGGTGACTTTTTGTTTACACCCAATCGTCATGACCAAGGCGAAAAGGTAGTACTGGGCCATATTTTTCCTTCCAGCACTGATCCTACCGCCGGTTACCAGGAAGGTGTTAGCCTGCTCGAAATGTTAGCTCATCACCCCTCCACCGCGAAATTCATTTGCAAAAAGCTCGCGGTACGTTTTGTTAGTGACAACCCGCCGCAAAGTTTGCTCAAAAAAATGGCTAAATCTTTCACCGCTCATGACGGAGATATCAAACAGGTGCTGATCACGATGGTTAACTCCCGTGAGTTCTGGGACAAGAAAGCATTGCTGACCAAAACCAAATCACCATTTGAATTGGCAATCAGTGCAGTTCGTGGTTTAAATGCAGATATTAAAGATCCTTACCAATTATTTAACTGGATCTCCAAGATGGGTGAAAAAATCTATTATTACCAGGCGCCGACAGGATTCCCTGACCGCGGGCAATACTGGATCAATACCGGCGCGCTGCTTAACCGGATGGATTTTAGCCTGGCGCTAACCTCAGGACAGATTTCGGGTGTAAAAGTGGATCTAAATAACTGCATAACTCATCAGCAACCAGCGGATGCAGAAAACACCATCATGAGCTTTAGTAAACTGTTGTTGCCCGAACAAAACGCAGATCAAATGGCTAAGGAACTTTCACCGTTCTTGAATGCTCCTGGCCTAGCTGCTAAAATGAATAATACTACTCAGCCAATAAAACAGGTACCTGTTCCAACAATGGAGAAACCTATGGCGGGTGCGCCGGGCGATATGATGCTCATGAGCGCAGTAATAGATAATAAACCTAAGCCGACAGCGCAGGAACCGGCCAGAACCATTTATGCGATAAACAATAATAGATCGAATACAATGCAGGCGCTGGCGGCAGGTATTATTATCGGCTCCCCTGAGTTTCAAAAACGCTGACCATAAAACAAAAGACCATTATACCAAAAAGAGCTTTTTTTAATAGCCATAGTCTGTATTTTCCAGCGTGGGGTGATGGGCGGGCTGATGGCGAATAATGACGGAGACGAAATCGTTTTACGAAAACTTCTAATAAAACATCTATGTGTCGCGTTTAACTTCACTTTTTGACCGATCCAATCTGAAATAACTTTATTTTGGCATACTTAGAGTCATTCGGATTGCTGTCTGCTGTGAAATAACCGCGTATGATTTCCAGACTGATCTCATTATTACCCTCTCTGAAATATTTGACAATCATTTTATATCACACGATCTGCGTTTATGAGAAAAGCAATTCTTTGCTATTATCCGGTAATAAGGCTCGAGATTCTGTTGAACTTGCCCACCGCATTCCGGTACAAGGTTCAGATAGCTAATCAAAACCATATTGTAATTTGTGTCTTCAAAGTAACTTTATATAAGCATTTAATAATTACGTATTAATACTTATTTATAGCTTTAAAATACAGTAGAAATACCCTTTTATTTACCTTTTATTCATAGTAGCTTCAAGTTATCTTAATTTATATGACATACATTAAGGAACTCTTTACCTCACTTAAATAAATCGTATCATGTTTGTAAAAAATTCAAACCAAAGTGGCTTTTCTGTCAAGGCTTGGCGAGGCGATGCTAAAACTTTACTGGCCTTTAATTTCACCGATGATACAAAAGCTACGAATTTGGCAGGTTTCTCAATACAAGTCCAACCCCATGGACAGCAAGCTTATTACCTTTTTAATAACCTGGTATTACCTCCCGGAGCAAATGCTACCGTGCCAACCGAAACCAATTCTAATTCTTCAGCAAACGCACCTATACAAAAATTCAGGTGGCTACATGTTCCCGGTTCCTTTCATCAGGGCGATACCGTTTTTTATGGTGTATATACCTATACTATTACTCCAAGATATTTTAATAATGGGCTATTAACAGCTATTGACCTCTCCTTAAGCGTATCAGTTGATGTGCAGGTAGCTCCATTTACAACCAGCCAGGTGCAATTGGGTTTTACCCGTGGTTTTACGCAATCACAGGCTTTTACCCATCATTTCGGCTTAAAAGCTTTGTTTCATCCTGCAGGAAAAGATTTAATTTTTGATACGGGAGGCATTGCAGGTACTAACGCGGCAGGACAAACTTATACGTTTTTACAAGAATATCAGTGGTCTGGTTTTACAGCGCGCGAAAGAGTTTTTGAGATCCTGAACGCGGTTGCGGCTGATGCCTCACTGAGCATGGATGTTTTTGCCTATGATTTGAATGAACCTGACCTGATAAAGATTTTACTTCAATTAGCGGCATCAGGAAGAATCCGGGTCATTTTGGATAATGCGAGTCTGCACCATGCTCCTGGCGTACCTGAAGATGCATTTGAACAGCAATTCAACAGCATAGCCAAGGCCCCTGCAGCCATATTGCGAGGCAAGTTTGGCCGTTTTGCCCATGACAAGGTTTTTATAGTTTATAAAAATGAGCAACCATTAAAAGTGCTCACTGGTTCTACCAATTTCTCGGTAACTGGCATGTATGTAAACTCAAACCATGTTGTAGTTTTTAATAATACTGATGTTGCGGATCTTTATTCCAAGGTATTTAATGAAGCCTGGAATGACCAGGTATCCGAAACATTTAACAAATCATCATTAGCTGAAGGCCCATTTCTGTTTAACCAGCTTGGATTGCCCAAAATGAGTATCAGTTTTTCACCACATCCGGCTGGCATTGCCCAATCAACACTGGATGCCATAGCAACACGGGTTACAGCGGCTACCAGCAGTGTGCTGTTTGCAGTGATGGATATTACTTCAGGTGGAGGCCCGGTCTTCCCTGCATTAAAAGCTATCCACGAAAATCAAAATATTTTTAGCTATGGAATTTCTGATGCCCCCGGTGGTATTTCTTTATACAAACCAGGTAATAAAACTGGCGTATTAGTTGGCGGCAAGCCCGGTACCACTATTTTACCACCTCCTTTTGATAAGGAACATTCCATTAGTATTGGCCACCAAATACATCATAAGTTTATAATCTGTGATTTTAATACCGACAACCCGGTGGTGTGGTGCGGCTCTTCAAATTTAGCCTTGGGCGGTGAGGAAGAGAATGGCGATAACCTGATACAGATCAATGACACAGACATTGCAACAGTTTTTGCCCTCGAAGCAATTGCATTGGTTGACCATTTTGATTTTCGCAATGCAAATATTGCTCCTAAAACCCCTAATGCTCCCACAGCTGTTAAAGGTGGCGATAATACACCTGATCCAAAAGCACAACTCGATATTGCACCATTAAATTTATATAACAATGACAGCTGGGCGATACGTTATTTTAACCCTAATGACCTGCATTGCATCGATCGGGTATTGTTTGGATAAATTATAAAAGGATATAAATAGCAGAATAAGTGATGTGATATGACCATATACGGTTTGATTTTTCGCTAAAGTTTCCAATACAGCGCGAATGCTTGTTATAATTTACTAATCTCCAGATACTGCTACGCCTAATATGAAAATCATCAAATCCCTAGTATAAGGCTCCGGTTACCCCATACTGCGGTATGGGGTAACCTATCAAAAGGTGGGTGTATATTATACAGCAGTACTTGAATAAACGCTATTCTTGCTTTTTTCATCTATTTTCAATCAGCGCTTTTCTCTTATTATAGACGGACACAGAATATTGTTTTCAATGATTTATCGGGTCGTTTCATCTGTTTTCCGGTAAGCCCATCCGAAAATTAAAGGAAATACCCAAAGGCTAAACATCATAGCACAGAGAATCCCTCCAATGACAACTCTCGTTAACGGCCTGGAGCTTTCGGACCCAATACCGTGAGAAATAGCGGCTGGAAATAATTCCCACCATACTGAGCCATTTTTTGCTGATCGAGGATAATATCCAATTCAGGTAAGCCTATACTTTTCATAATACCTAGATCTTTTATGCCTTTTACATCTCTCAAAATCTTATAAACATCCTGTATTTTGCCTTCCGTGTAATTCAAAGAATCACCAGAAACAGCTTCTTCCACATTATCACTTATCAGCTGTGAAAAATTAAGATTAACACCTGTGAGTTTGGATAGTTTTACGTTCATCCGGTTAATCAGCTCATCTTTACTGATCTTCGGCCGCCAATCATCCTCCGGGTACATCAATACATCAAATTCGTTATTGTAAAACCCGGCGACATCAGTTCCATCATCGGGACGCCCGGTTTGAGATACAGCATACTGTACCTGAGGAAAAGTCATTAATATTTCGCGCACTTTTTTGGAGGTTTCCACTGATTTATCCAGGGAAACACTATAAGGTAATTACACCCTAAGCCATATAGCACCTTCATCCAATTGCGGCAAAAACTCGCTTCCTAAAAATTTAAAAGAATAGATATCGATGATCATAAACAGAAAAGCAACAGGTACAACAACTTTAAATTAATAATTGATTATAAATGAAACTGCAGAGTACCGTAAATAGCCTTACCCTCAGAAAGTATAATGCCTGGGCCGAGGAAACCAGTCGTTCGCCTGGTAAAATATTTTTCGTCAGTAAGATTATTGGCTGAAACCGAAAGTTTCCCGTTCTTTAAAGTATATCCGATAATAAAATCAACGGTATGATAGGCCGGAATAATCCCGATATTACCGTTAGTATTAACAGATGTTCAATAGAATTTTCACATTCGCATTTAGGATATTCCCAATAATGGGCACCTTCAAGAAATAAATTAGTGAATAGGATATTCAACCTTTAGCATTTCTTTTAAATTATAATTTTAGTAAAGCTTGATTTTGTTATTTTTAAAGGTTAAATCAGACTATATAATTATACCAAATGGATAAAAAAGCCTAATAATCATATGATAGCCAATAACCTAAAGCGCCTCCCATTAGTTTATCTCACACTTTTATTTTTAGTTATTAGTTGCTGGTTTTACTATATGTTTTACACGCACAGTTTTTATTTGTTTACAAAACATTACCCTTCATTAATAACGATGATCGGCGGGGCTTTTATCGCCGGTTCAAGCCCTGAGGGCAGCGCGGCGGTCGCCTATCCCGTATTTACCCTTTTTCTAAAAATAGCACCAGGAGTTACACGTAACTTCGCATTTGCCATTCAAAGTATCGGTATGACCTGCGCATCAGTACTCATCTTAAATAAAAGTATAAAAGTAGAATGGAACTACATTAAGTTTGTTACTCTTGGTGGGTTATTCGGAATGGTGTTTGGAACATTTTATGTGGTACCGCTTATTTCACCGCCGGTGGCCAAGCTTTTTTTCGTATCGTTATGGCTAAGCTTCGGTATTGTGTTGTGGAACGAGAACCGTAAAAACAAAAGGGATATGTTTGATGCTATACGTAATTTCGGCCGTTCAGATATAGTACGCTTGATTATACTTGGCCTTATCGGCGGAATGATCTCTTCTATTTTTGGAACCGGCATTAACATATTTTCATTTTGCTTTATGACCATTTACTATCGCATTAATGAAAAAGTAGCCATCCCATCGTCAGTTATCATCATGACAATAGAAACTATTTTTGGATTTTTTATTCATGCCGGTGTAGTAAAGGACTTCCAAAAACAAGCATTTGAAATGTGGCTGATATGTATCCCCTTTGTGGCTGTATTTGCGCCATTGGGTTCATATGTAATCAGTAAAGTATCCAGAAAGGCTGCTGCTAATTTTTTATCAATTATATTGGTTGTTCAATTTATTGGTGCAATGTATGTACTGAAGCCCGTTGGCTGGCATTTGGCCATGAGTTTAATTGTGCTGGCTTCTGGCCTGGTTATTTTTGCGCTGGTATCAAAAATACCCCGCCGTACAGAACTCAGCCAACAGCCGCTTTAGTGTTTAACATCGGAAAAATCGCAGCAAAGATTATCGCTATTTCATCAGAAAATATTAACATTGCATCATCCGGAACAATGGTTTGATCGGCTCAAACGCTTGGCTAAGTTCCAATGCCATTTATACTCTAAATTTTATGAACGTCTCTAATACAGCAACACCAACCGATTTTATAAGCTTGCTTGATGACAGCAATAACGTTATTTTTAACATGACATCGGATGAAGCTGCGGAAGCAGTAATTTCGGGCAATACAGCAAGAGTACGCAGAATAGAAGGACAATTCGCCATAGTAAAAAAAGTGGGACAGCAGGTTTTTCTGGCACGTTCTATTGGCAGGCCGATGCGCTATTTTCTCGCTAAACAGGTAAGTGGTCCGCTATTAATTGTTGCCGAACGAATAGATGAAATTTATAACTTCCTCAAAGGAATGGATCTCCATCATCAGTTTCACCCCTCTTATACCAGGATGGTACCGGCACATTATGTGGTACGATTAGAAGTAATAGGCTGCCCGGATCCCAATCCTGTTTATACACGTTTTTTTGAACCCAAAAGAAATAACCTGACCCATGATCTGGATGAGATTGGCAAAGCCTATATCGGGGCGTTGGCCAATGAATGTCAGAAATGGCTGATATCGATCCCTGAAAATGAACCGGTGGGCGTTTTATTTTCAGGCGGTATCGATAGCGGATCAGTTTTCCTGGTACTTTACTCATTGATGCTGAAATTGGGCATGTCACCGCAACGGTTAAAGGCATTTACCCTGTCAGTAAATAACGGTCCTGATGCCGAACAGGCGCACCAGTTTTTGGATCAATTAGGGCTTTCCCTTTTCCTGGAGGTTATTGATGTTCCTCAATCCGCTGTAAATTACAAAGAAGCCATTAATGTAATAGAAGATTATAAATCAAGAGACCTGGAATCGGCAACAATGGCACTGGCCTTGTGCAAACAATTGCGCAGCTTATACCCGGAATGGAAATACCTTGCCGATGGCGACGGCGGAGACGAAAACCTGAAGGATTACCCCATTGCAGAAAACACGGAGCTCACCATACGCAGTGTATTAAATAACATGATGCTTTACCAGGAAGGCTGGGGCGTTGATAAGATCAAACACTCACTAACCTATTCCGGAGGCCAAAGTCGTGGGCATGTGCGTTCCTATGCACCCTGCCGTTTACACGGATTCAAGGGGTTTAGCCCTTATGCGCTGCCCAATGTTATTGAGGTTGCCGAAGGCATCCCTTTTATTCAATTAACAGACTGGAACGAAGAGTCGCTTTATGCCTTAAAAGGAGAAATTACCAGCAGAGGTGTAAAAGCTATTACCGGTTTTGATATGCCTGTATTCGAAAAACGCCGTTTTCAACTCGGGGCAGCTACAGAAAGCACGTTTAAGCAAATATTTCCACAAGGTGAAGCGGAATACCGGGCTTATTTCCATTCACTTTATGCACGATAATCAGGAGATTGAAAAACTACGGCCGCGAAGAAACGCATTAAACTCCGATATTCCCTACCATTTTTTACATGAAGAGGAACCGGACGCGAACGGTGTATTACAAAAAGTAAATACGATTTTTCTGACCGGTAAGGAATGTAGTTTTAAATGCCTAATGTGTGATTTATGGAAGAACACATTAACCGGCCATACACCATCGGGAGCTATTTTAAAGCAAATAGATTATGCTTTAGAGCGCTTACCCAAGGCCGACGTGATTAAGTTATATAATAACGGCAATTTTTTTGATCCTAAAGCTATTCCCCTTGCTGATTACCCGGGAATAATTGAACGATTACAGCCCTATAAGAAGGTGATAGTAGAAAATCATCCTAAACTTTGTGGCACAAACTGTCTGGAGTTTAAAGACCAACTTAATGGGACACTAGAAATAGCCATGGGGCTTGAAACAATTCACCCAGAAGTATTACCGCAACTCAATAAACAACTCACCGCCGCAGATTTTAAACAAGCCGCCTCCTTTTTACGGATTAACCATATAGATGTACGCGTATTTATCCTGTTAAACCCTCCTTATCTTACTAACCCGCGGGAAAATATTGAATGGGCAATTCGTACCGTACAATTTGCGTTTGAAAGCGGAACACAATGCTGTTCTATTATCGCCACCCGTTCCGGCAATGGTATTATGGAAATGTTGCAACAACAGGGGCACTATACTGCCCCCACGCTGGATGCCTTAGAGGAGGTGTTTGAAACAGCTCTTTTATTAAAGCAGGGCCGGGTATTTGTTGATACCTGGAATATTGATTTTCTTTCCAGTTGCCCCCAATGCTTTCAGGCAAGAAAAGAACGTTTAGAAGCGATGAATCTTCATCAGCAAGTTTATCAGCGGATCAATTGTAATTGTAATGACTGAAAGGAATATTCATGATTTTGATATCCTGGTAGCGGGTGCCGGTTTCGGCGGATCGCTGATGGCGCTTGTTTTAAACAGCCAGGGTTTCAGGGTTTGCCTGGTTGAAAAGGGCCAACATCCACGATTCGCTATTGGTGAATCCTCTACCCCTATTGCCGATATGATTTTACGCCAGATATCCCAGCAATACAATCTACCCTGGCTTAAAGATTTTTCACGTTACGGTAGCTGGCAGCAATCGCACCCGGAAATTGTGTGTGGTATTAAAAGAGGTTTCAGCTATTTTAAACACTATCCTGGCAAAGAATTCACTTCAGATATTAACCATACTAATGAGCTTTTAGTTGCCGCCAGTACAGATAATATGCAATCTGATACCAACTGGCTGCGTGCTGATTTTGATGCTTTTTTAGTGACTAAGGTAAAAGAAGCAGGTATTGTTTATGCTGATCTTAGAGAGATCATTTCGGCAGAAAGAGATACCAGATGGAAGTTTCAAACCAATGGTGATAACTCATCGGATATTACCGCTTCTTTTTTTATTGACGCTACCGGCAGTGGTGCTTTACTTGATAGGCTGTTAGGTATTAAATCTTCATCTAATGATTTTTTGACCGATTCATTTGCTGTATTTTCACATTTCAACAACGTTCCGCGTTGGACGGATATGCTCCAGGAGGCAGGCATCCCCATCAGCGACTTCCCTTATGATCCTGATAACTCCGCGTTGCACCAAATTTTAGATGAAGGCTGGCTTTGGATGCTTCGCTTTAATGATGAACGTACCAGTATTGGCTTTGCGCTAAACAGGCAAAAGAACAACTTTGAGGGTGTACCGGCGAAACAAATATGGGATAATCTGTTGGAGAAATATCCATCCATTCATGACCTGCTGAATAATATATCCCTTTCATCACAACCGGGTACAATACTCAAGTCGGGCAGGCTGCAACGCAAATCAGAATGTTGCGTTGGCCCCGGGTGGGCTGCGCTTCCGCATACAGCCGGTTTTGTTGATCCGCTTTTTAGTTCGGGCATTGCTCACTCCCTGTCTGGTATCCAAAAAGTAGCCGGAGTAATTGAACAATACTGGGGTGATGATGATCAATTGCACCAAGCCTTGGCAAAATACCAAGATGGTGTTTTTGAAGAATTAAAACTTATAGACCAGCTTGTTGCCGGGTGCTACCAAACCATGGATCGTTTTGGACTTTTTAATGCCTGGTCAATGCTTTATTTTGCAGCTACTATTGCTTATGAACAACGCCTGCTGAAACAAATGCAACCGGGATATTTCCTTGGTGCTGATGACCTTGACATGAGAGAAATGATCAATCTATGTTACCAGGACCTGACCGGAATTATCAGAAAACAGCATGTAACAGCAAACGATATCAGCCAATTTACCGAGCTGATAAGGCAAAGGATAGCGCCGGTTAATATAGCAGGGTTGCTTAATCCGGCATTAAAAAACATGTATCACCACACAGCGGTAAACCTTTAACTTCAAAGTTTTCATGGTGCTTTTAGCGAGAAGCGAAGCACTAGTGCTATGTAACCTCACAAATTGATGTATGGTATTTAGTTGGGTTTACTCAATTAACAAAAAGTGGGTTTACATGGTTTACACTTTTCATGGTTAAAACACGAATAAGTAATTGATTATAAATCATTTATGAAATATTTCCCTCAAAAAGTGTAAACCATGTTTTGGGTATAAATATTTTTGGCTAGATATCAATTCTTAAATGACATGACACGAGCGTTGCGTACCGCATTTTTAAAATCAGTGGTGTTTACTTTACGGGTGTTATATTTTTGCTGATACTCCCGGTGCGCCTTATCATTTGGATAAGCCACATTGGTATACGGATACGATGGCATTTTATGGAAAGGCAATGGCGCAACGGTTTGCCCGCTGGCTGTGTTTAAATCCCCATCCTTTACCCAGCCTTCACTATAGATCAGAAAATCGCGTTTCCAGCCTTTGGGTAATGGAGGTAATCGTTGCACATCAAAATCAATGCTGATCTCATCTCCCCCATCTGCTATGATATATTGGTCGTCGCCTCGTTGTAAAAGCGGCAGCACATCGCCGTAACGGGTATAATTGCCGGTAAGGTCACGCCATTTCTGTCCTTTGGTGGCATGGTCATAATCAAACCATTCAGGGCCATAAGGACCGCCTTTGCGGTAAGATGAAGAATATCCCCTGTAACCCAGCGTAGCGCGGGTCATTACCAGATCACTCATTGTTACAGGCGATTTTACACTACCAGTAGTATAAAATATATGATCCCAATAGATCTGCATATTCGTCCTGATCCTGACGCGGCGATCATTAACGGTAAGAAACTTGCTGGAAAGATTGGCGATGACCATTTTATCCCGGCCCATCGGGAAGCCCAGGTTAGGGATAACCGTTTGCCATTCCCCTTTACTGTTGATCACCTGTAAAGACGGCGGATGAACCTTATATTGATCGGACTGGGTCATGGCGGTATTGATACTGGCATCGGTCGGGAATATCCAGCCGCGTAAAAACAAGCGCAGGCTATCGCTTTTGGCCTTGTCCCCTAAGTCAAGTATCAGGTCATGATCTTCGGCAAGCCCCTGGAATTTGGTTAAGGAAAAAGTTGAAGCATACTGGAAATCATAGGTACTGATTCTGGGCAGCAGGTTATTACCTTGTTCATCTTTGGCTGATACCGGTAAATATTTTTTTGCTGCCTGGTAAACCGTCTTGCCTGGAAAAGGAGGAGGAACAAACCGTTCATCTACATAAATATCCGCAGAATCGGGATGATCTACAGCAACCAGGCCTGCTTTATCAAAGTAAACGGCTTCCCACAATTCTTCTGTAATTTTGATGCTGTATTTACCCTCCTTAGGTCTAAGTTTTTCGCCAGGGATCAACAGGTATTCTTTTGAAGCATCCGAAAATGAATAGGTAGTATCCCTGCCATGAATAGCCAAGGGCATACCAAGCGCACTTCGCCAAAGCATATCCTTAATAAATTCATAGTTTTCACCATTCCACGTAAATAAAAATGGACACGAACCTTTGAGTTGCTCCTGCTCCAATATTTTTTCTTTACTGCTTGGATCAACTATAGTTCGGGGCGTGCCGTTAGGCCATACAATACGGACAGCATCCAGTGTCTTACGGTTACCTATCCCAAATTCAGTATTAGGGCCGGTAACCGTTTTGCGTTGATATAGGTCCCCTGCTTTTAGTTCAACCTGCGCACCTATTCCAAACTTGTTATTTTTACTGTTGCCATAAGATAAACCAGCCAATTGTACCTGCATATAATTATTCTGGTTGCCACTATCATTTCTAATTAACTGAACACCCGCAGGTCCTGCTAAAAAAATATCTTCGTCTCCGTCTGCATTAAAATCGAGAATTTTAATCTGCTCTGCCTGTAACACCGTTTTTGGCAAGAGGTACGAAACATCGCTGAATCCTTTGATATCATTATGAAATAGCCTGACACCACTTTTTGATGGATCAGTATTAATACCAGCAACCAGCAAGTCCAGGTGCCCATCATTGTCAAAATCGACAAATGCAACGTCCTTTACTGTTATTCCTTTTAGTGCATTAGTTAGTGTCTTGGATGCCGGATCAACTGCGAATCCATGACCTGTATTACTGAGTAGCGAGCACAAGCCATTAGCACCTCCGGGAACAACAATATCCAGCAAACCATCATTGTTATAGTCGCCAAAGGCAACCGCACTCCCTTTATATTTACTCAAGCCCAATGAGTCGCTGATGTCCTGAAATTTAGAATGCCGGTTATTTGTCAGTAATTGTAAGCTGCCATCTTCTCTTAATGCGGTAATATCTAGGTCTCCATCTGAATCCCAGTCACCAAAATCTGCTGCTAGTGTACCATGTGGATCACCTATAAGCCCCATAACATCTGCTGTTTCCGTAAAGGCCCCGTTACCGTTGTTTCGAAAAAATTTATTTCCACCTTTTTCGGCAACATATAAATCAAGATCACCATCCTGGTCAAAATCAGCAAATAAAAGCTTACGCACATGATCTATATTTTGTAATCCTATATTTTCTTTAATCTGGCTAAAAGTACCATCACCATTATTATGATATAAGATCATGCCCTTTGTTGTGGCAATAAAAAGGTCCTGAAAACCGTCATTATCATAATCTGCAAAAGTGGCATCCATATCCAGTCCCGGGTTATCCATAGCATCAATACCTGTACACAATTTAAACTCCCCGGTTTTGGTGATAAAAAGAGCGCGTTTGGATGTGGAAGAACCTATAGGCTGAAAACTGGAATAAACATAGAAATTACCTTCTGAATCGTAATCAGCCGTGGCTATTAAAGAATGTGCAGCGTTAACGGTTGCTTTATTGGACAAGCCTACAGCGGCCGAGGCATCGGTAAAAATAAAGGCGGCTAAGGCTCCACCTTGATTGGTAAGGGCTGTTGTAAACTGCGGGTAGCCTCCCAAAAGTTGGGGTATCTCGATCTCATCAGTTCCGGTGGCATAAGCTACGCTTGTTTTCATCAATTGATGAAACCGAATGATATTAGGCAAAGCCTCAAGGCTGTGATTTCCTTTTAATAAAGAAACTGCTTTTTGGTAGGCAGCATTTGCAGTGGTCGAAAAATCTGGCGTCATTTTCTTAATACTTTCCAAAAAATAACGTGCAGAATCTGCCTGGTTGCAGCCCGCATAAAGCTCCGCCAGCTTCAGCCGCAATACCATATTTGCAGGTGTAAAACTTAAGGCCTTTGTCAAACAGCTTTTTTCCCAGCTTTGAGGTGCCGATGTTGGGCCAACACCGGCCAGGTTATACCAGGCTTTGACATTTTTAGGATATTTAACAATAATGGCCTTGAGCTGGCTTTGAGCATTATCCCGGTCTCCTTTTTCAATGTAAACTTTTGCCAATAGTAATTCCAGTTCCGGGTCATCCGGTTTGATCTTTAATCCAGATTTCAACTCCTTTTCAGCTTCGTCGAATTTTTTTTGAAGCAGGTAGAGCCTTCCCAGGCTGCCATAATTTAAAATATCATCGGGAGCTACCTGTATCGCTTTTATAAATGAAGCCTCCGCTTCATCAAATTTATTTTCAGCCATATACTGCCGCGCAAGTTTCCCTGGGTCAGAATCGTTTCCTGCGTTTGCTTTTCCAGTTTTTCTGCCGCATGCTGTAAATAATAGTATAGAACCCAATAAACAGGTGAATAGCGTTATAAAAACATTTTTTTGCGATACTGATATTACAGGCATAATTAGGTTTTGCTGCGAAAGTAGAAAAATACAAAAGCGAAGTTAAGCAATATCAAACAGCATTTTTATGTGGTAAAGCTTAAAAACGATGTTTTTATAGCGGGACTCACCTATATTTAGTTTGTTATTTTTATGCATTATGATACCTTTATCTTTCCAATTAATGCGTGAGCTATTCCTTTTTTATGAGTACACCCAAACAGGTCTATAAAGTTGTTGCTATCATTCTTTTTATAGTTTTATTGATAGGCAGCGCACTTCTATCGCATAAAGGTGTATTTCATTTAAATGGCGATACCGGCGGAACTAACGAACAAG
Organism: Mucilaginibacter lappiensis; assembly: GCF_900155965.1. GTDB lineage: Bacteria > Bacteroidota > Bacteroidia > Sphingobacteriales > Sphingobacteriaceae > Mucilaginibacter > Mucilaginibacter lappiensis. Next base: position 126,670 of record NZ_FTMG01000015.1, on the reverse strand, counting down.
CGGCCTTAAGTAAATATGGTTTTTATCTGGAACCCGTGGATATCAAAGCCGCAGGGATAGATTTTCGTCATTTATGCCCTGTGATTGATTCTAAATTAAATAACATTGCCTCACAAATTGCCTCTATGGGTGCATCTGTTACTATTGTTGATTTCGACAATGACGGGTGGAATGATATTTACTTTACCAATAGCCGCACAGGCAGTTTAAACGCATTATACCGCAATCTCCACAATGGAAAATTTGAAAATGTAGGAGCTCAGGTAGGTCTAGCCGATGTAAACAAAAAAGGGACAGGCGTTTCCATGGGCACAGTTTGGGGTGATTATGACAATGATGGTTTCACAGATATGTTTTTATATAAATGGGGTAAACCGGAGTTATTTCACAACATTGGCGGTAAAAAGTTTGTAAACGTAACCGAGGGCAGTGGCTTGCCAAGCTGGGTAAATGCCAATTGTGCCATCTGGCTGGATTTTGATAACGACGGGAAACTCGATCTTTTTTTAGGCGGTTATTATAACGAGGCCTTCGATCTTAGTAATTTGAATACCACTAAAATTATGCCCGAGAGTTTCAGGTATGCTAATAACGGTGGAAAGAATTATCTCTTTAAAAATCTTGGGAATGGCAAGTTTAAAGATGTTGCTGCCGAATATGGCCTGATATCTACCAAGTGGAAACTTGCTGCCGGAGCGGCTGACTTTAACGGCGATGGTTACCCAGAACTCTATGTGGCCAATGATTACAATGTGGATGAATTTTATATCAACGAAAAAGGAAAGGGATTTGTTGAACGAGGTAAACTGGTGGGTATAGGCAATATTCCTAAAAGCGGCATGAGCGTATCATTTGGTGATATCAATAATAGCGGCATGCTGGGTATCTACACCACCAATATCACCGAACCGGGTATATTAATTCAAGGCAATAATTACTGGCAACCCAAAAGTAGCGCCGCAGGTGATCCCTCATTTGTCAATTTGGCGCAGCTATCCGGGATTGAGAATGCAGGATGGAGCTATGGCGCACAGTTTGGTGATTTAAATAACGATGGTTTCATAGATCTTTATGCCGCTAATGGCTTTATTTCGGGTAAAAAAAACACATCGTACTGGTATGATTACTCCAAGGTTACCGGTGGCAACAGCAAAATAATTGGCGATGCTGCCAACTGGCCCGATATGCAGGGAAAAAGCCAATCCGGCTATCAGCAAAACAAAATATGGCTTAATAACAGCAATGGTCTTTTTGAAGATGTGTCAAACAAAGTTTGCCCTTATATTACCTTCGACAGCCGGTCGGTTGCCATGGCCGATCTTTGGAATCGGGGCGTGTTGGATGTTGTGGTAGCCAACCAGAACAATGTACCGCTTATTTATAAAAACAATTCAAAAAACAATAATCATTGGATTGATTTTGATTTGCATGGAACATTAAGCAATGCAAGCGCCATAGGCGCAAAGGTACAGTTGGAATGGAATGGAAAAAAACAGATGCAGATAGTTTCTGGCGGGAGTGGATTTTCGGCCCAAAACCAGCACAGGATTCATTTTGGTATTGGAAAAAGCACCACAGCCGACAAGGTAACTATTTATTGGCCTTCAGGAAAGATTGAGAAATTGGAGAAACCGCAGATAGATCAGCTTCATGTAATTACCGAAAATAAGACAAACAACTGATGGATTTAGCTAAAGACGAAAAATTGCCTGGCAACAATTTGCATGTAAGCAGGAAAATTGATTATTTCCCTTACATACCTCCCCTTTTTATCACGCTGATATTATTAGTTGGGCAAATAACCTTTGGTATACTGGATAGCTATATCAATGTCATCATATCTATTGCCACCTCAATAATTGCCGAAGTGCTTTTGGCCCGACTGATACTGGGCACGCATAAAAACCTGGCTAGTGCGTACATTACCGGCATCAGTGTAGGCATCCTGGTTCGTTCAAATATGGTTTGGCCTTATGTCATCGCTGCGCTGCTTTCTATTTTATCAAAGTATGTGATAAGGTATAAAGGCAGGCATTTATGGAATCCATCAAACTTCGGAGTTTCATGGTTGCTTTTTATGGCACCGCTCAGTGTTGCCGGTTTGGGCATCCAATGGGGCAATAATCTTTTGCCGATGGCGGTTATATGGCTTTTAGGCTTAGGTATTGTGTACAGGGCAAAAAAGCTCCACGTAACCTTAACCTATGTAACCTGTTTTGTGATCCTGGCATACGTTCGTAGTTTAATTACTTCAGACCCCTTTCTTGCAGAATTGGCACCGCTTACCGGGCCTATGTATCAACTGTTTATATTTTTTATGATCACTGATCCAGGGACTTCTGTATCCGGCAAAAGGGCGCAAATAGTGGTAGTGATTATTGTGGCTATAGTAGAATTTATCTTAAGGCTGGAAAGCTTTATTTATGCTCCATTCTACGCGCTTTTCCTGGTAGGGCCGGTTGCCCGGTTTATTGATTTAAAGCAAAATAAATCACAAACAATAGCAAACCAAACAAATGAGGCGAGACAAAATTAAATACCTGGTAATCGTTCTGCTTTGTCTCTGGAATATTTCCTGTAAAAAGAAAGATCACCCGCTTTTTGAGTTATTATCTTCTTCATCTACCAATATTCATTTTATCAACCATGTTACCGATAATGATAAACCGGGAATTTTAGACTATTTGTATTTTTATAATGGCGGAGGAGTAGCCATTGGCGATATCAATAACGATGGCTTACCCGACATATTTTTTACCGATAACAAAAAGGGAGGTAATAAACTTTATTTAAATAAGGGAAATTACCACTTTGAAGATATCACCTCAAAAGCGGGGATAGCTGGCAATGCAGACTGGAGTTCTGGCGTTACCATGGCCGATGTAAATAACGACGGCTATCTGGATATATATGTATGTGTGGTTGCCCAAAAATTAGGACTGCAAGGACATAATATGCTCTACATCAATAATCATGATGGAACCTTTACAGAAGAATCGGCTAAATATGGGCTCGATTTTTCCGGTTTCTCAACTCAGGCAGTCTTTTTTGATGCCAATCATGACGGTTTGTTAGATTGTTTTCTGCTTAATCAGTCCGATCATACCGAATCCATGTACGGCGCGGATACTTCTCAACGCAAAGTCCCTAATAAGCTGGCTGGCAGCAAATTTTACTTAAACAACAAAGGGCATTTTGATGATGTCACTTCAAAATCCGGGATTTACAGTAGTGCCATGGGCTATGGTTTAGGTGTTGCTGTAGGAGATGTAAATAACGATGGCTGGGATGATATTTATGTCAGTAATGATTTTCATGAAAACGATTATTATTATATCAATAATCACGACGGCACTTTTACAGAATCGGGTGCTAAACATTTTAACCATTATAGTCGCGCAAGCATGGGAAATGACATGGCCGATTTTAACAATGATGGCCAACTGGATATCATAACGGTAGATATGCTGCCTGCAGAAGAACACCTTTTAAAAACTTTTAACGGCGATGAGTCTTATGGACAATATACAAGTAAGATTGTAACGCCCGGTTTCCAGTATCAGTATTCGCGTAATTGTTTGCAAAAAAATTTAGGCAGTGGTGTGGCGTTCAGCGATGTAGGCCTGATGGATGGTGTATACGCCACAGACTGGAGTTGGAGCCCGCTGTTTGCAGATTTTGACAATGATGGAATAAAAGACCTTTTTGTGGCAAATGGAGTAGAACGCAGGCCTACAGATCTGGACTACATCACTTACATATCCGATGATGCTGTACGGGGAATGCTGGTCAATGGCCATGGTATGGACAGTGTTGTACTTAATAAAATGCCGACTGGCGATTCGCATAGTTATATTTTTAAAGGCACAAAGAGTGAAAAATTTATTGACAAGAGCGCATTATGGGGTATAAAGGGGGCTATGCTTTCAAATGGCGCAGCTTATGCCGACTTAAATAACGATGGACATCTGGATATTGTTACTAACAACATTAACCACGAAGCCTGTATATATAAAAACACCGACACTTCAACCCATTATCTCAGTCTTAAATTCAAAGGAAGGGGTGATAATCATTTTGGTATAGGAGTAAAAGCGTACGCATTTAACGGAAAGCAGTTGCAATATGAACAATTAATGCTTACCCGCGGATTTCAATCCTCCGTGGAACCAAAGCTTCATTTCGGGTTTAATGGTTCTACGAAAATTGATAGTTTATTAATTGTATGGCCAAATCAAACATATCAGGTAATTAAAAATGTCAGGACCAACCAACTTTTAAACATCGATCAAACAAAGGCGGCAGGCCATTTTGATTACAATCAATTTTTCCCGCCTCCCGCCCCTCTTTTTAAAGATGTTACCAACAAAATAAATATAAACTGGAAGCACCAAAAAGATAACTATGTTGATTTTAATCAGCAACCGCTTGTTCCACATATGCTTTCAACGCAAGGTCCGCGAATAGCTGTAGCTGATGTAAACGGTGATGGATTAGATGATTTTTATATCTGTGGCGGAAAAGGCCAGCCAGGCGCTTTATTTATTCAATCAGGCGATGGAGTCTTTAAATCAACTGTTCAGCCTGCTTTTATTGCTAATCATGAAAATGAAGGGGTTGACGCAGTCTTTTTAGATGTAAATAATGATGGATTCCCAGATTTGTACGTGGCCAGCAGGAGTAATGAGCAGTATGATGGTTCCTCAGGTCCGGAAGATCATCTATATGTCAATGATGGTAAAGGAACCTTTACAACAGTAAATTCTATTCCAAGCCTAAAACTAAATAAATCAGCCGTTGCGGTTGCAGATGTGAACCATGATGGTTATCCGGATATTTTCGTTGCTGGTAGTCCGAATGCCCGGGCGTTCGGCGTAATGCCCGAATCATATTTATTAATGAATGACGGCCATGGTCGCTATCACCAGGCACAGCTTCCAGAAGAATTAAAACATGCCGGAATAATACGCACAGCATCATTTGCTGATCTGGACAACGATGGCTGGCCAGATCTGGTTGTTGCCGGCGAATGGATGCCGGTTGAGATATTTATGAATAAGAAAGGTCGGCTTATTAGAAAACACAGTGATGTTTTGGATAAACAACAAGGCTGGTGGCAACGCATATTACTTGCGGATGTAGATGGCGATGGAAAAATTGATATCATTGCCGGAAATTATGGCTGGAACTCCAAACTTAAACCAACCACAACAAACCCCGTAAAATTATTTTTATCAGACTTAGATCTAAATGGCACGCTTGACCCACTGCTTACTTATAGTATAAATCAAAACGATTATTCTTTTTTGGGACAAAATGAACTTGAAAAGCAAATACCATTTATTAAAAAGAAATTTCCATACTATCGTGATTTTGCAGGGAAAACTGTTCAGCAGGTTTTTGGTGATGCTCTTAAAAACGGCAAACAATTAATAGCGAATTCTTTCACTTCAGGAGTATTTTACAATGCCGGTGGTGGTAATTTTACGTTCAAGGAGTTTCCCTCATCGGCACAGGTTTCGCCATTGTTTGGCTTTGCAGTTTCATCTGGTGCCAACAAAACAATTTTGGCTGGAGGGAATTTTTCAGGAGTAACGCCGGTTGAAGGCAGATACGATGCCGACTACGGAAATGTGCTACTGGTAGATAAAAATCGAAATTTTAAGGCGGTATCCCCTGTTTCATCCGGGTTTCTGTTGAGTGGTGAAGTAAGAGATATTAAAACAATAAGAACCAAATCAGGTCTCCTATATCTGGTTGCATTCAATAATCAGGAGATCAGGATTTTTAAACCATTGTAGAAATGTCATGCTTTATATTACAGCTGACGGCTGCTTTTTAAAGGAAACCTTACTTATTGCTCCTAAAAATCACGGTTTTCTGCGATTGCCTGCCCCCTACCTATCAGCGATCTTTGAGTATTATTATAACATTATTTATGAGATCACTTTTTTCAAGAGCGATATTGCTTACCTCCTTTTTAACTATCGCCGGAATCTTAATGACCATATCAAGAAGTAGCGCCCAGTCATCAGACAATATCACGGCAATGACCGATAAATACTGGATTGATTATGAATCATACATCAAAAGTGCAGTCACCGAAAAAGACAATCATAAATCCGCAGCAATACTTAACCAAATGGTGAAGGAACTGACCCCGAAAGCAGCCGAACTTAATGCAAAAACCGCTGCCTGGAAAAAATCCCACAATCAGATGGAGCAAATTCAACTGATGTCGGCCACCCAGGGCAACAAACATAAGGTGGCGGCTTTGAAATATTTTATGGATCCGAGTTTGTCCATGCGTTCTGGACAAAGTGAGGAATTGCACAAAGCAATGAAGAACATGATAGATAACCTCCCTGTTTCTAAAATCAACACAATGTAGATAGGTAACTTAAAACCAATAATTAACAATTCACCGCAGGGGTCTCCCGTTAAACAGCCACTTTTAGCCAAAATGCATTGGTTGATCTTTTAATTAACTCCATCGAGTTTTTAACCTGTAGTTTTTTCAAAAGATGCCTTCGATGAGTTTCAACCGTGTTGATGCTGATAAAAAGCTGGTCGGCAATTTGTTTTGTTGAATACCCCTCACCAATGAGCTGCAGAATTTCCAATTCTCTTTTAGTTGGCATCACTACGCCATCTGGTTGGGTATAACTATCTGTTAAGTATACGGGACCGGGCTTTGATTTTTGTTCCATATCTATAACAGGCAGTGCATGTTGCAACATTTGATTGGTTTTGCGTTCCTCCTCAAGCAGTTTTTTTAGTTGTGCTTCTTCTTCATTTTTTATTTCGGTAATATCTTCAACCCTGCCCAGTATAAACTCATATTTATTTTCCCTGGTTAACGACGCGACCAGCTTGGTTTCACATATCCATCTATAATCGCCAGAAGTATTTTTTACCCGATATTGCAGCGTGAATATTTTTTTAAGGCGTTGTCTTGCGGGTTTCAAAAAATAATGTCGAAAAACCTCGTTAAGCATCGGTTCAAGATCATCCGGATGAATGACAGAAAGCCACCAATCCCGGCCCCCTCCCTGAATATCCGTAGGGCTATAACCTAGCAATTCAGTTAAAGACTCACTTATAAAAAGCATTTCTTTTTGCTCGCAGGAAGTAAGGTACAGACAATTTAACTTATTGCCATAAGTGCCCCAGAAAGCCTTTGGCACAATCAGATCTGGTATAAACTCATAGATTTTTTCTGGTACAAGCATAGTATCCATATTATAGTGAATAAAACCGGAGATGTTGAGTTAAAATAAATAGGGGGATGTAATAAATGGTGGAAGGGATATACAACAAATATAAAAAATTATTCCATTCCATCAATCAGGTTCAGGCAGCGCTAACTCCAGCTTTATGCCATATTCAGTTTCTTCATTCGTAAAACTCCGGCTTCAAAAATCAATAAATGGAAATCAGCTATCAATCACGGAATACCGTGATTGACGTATTAACCCAAAAGAATCGTTTTAAACTAAAACGGCTGTAATTCAAAAACTTCTGGTGAAATAACCTACCTAATGTTCTTCCCGTGACTCCATTAGTCTGTTCATCAGCACGTTGCTTATAAAATCATGGTTTTCTGTGATTGATGTGCCTTTTGCTTATTCAGACTTTTGTAACCGTCGGAATAAGTTTTCCGGTTTTAATATTATTTAAAAAGTACTAATTATGAAAAAAACACATTTTTTAATCGCATTTGCCCTGTTAATAGCGGTTACATTGGCGAGCTGTTCAAAAGACAAAAATGATGCAAACAACGGTAACAATAACAACAATCCAGGAAATGACTCGGTAACTTTTGTCATCAACGGAGGCACCTTTAAAAATAAGGTGATCACCTTTCATGCCGATTCCAAACAAGCTCAGAACGGGGCTTTTGTAGGTAATTCTGGGTACCTAAAAATAAATCTCACCGATACCCCTCCTGGTGGTACGTCAGTGAACACTACACTTGATATTGCTCTTCCACATGCAGCTACGGGTAAGACTAATGTAAGTGATCCAATTACTAACAACATCCTTGGTGGGATCGATAAAAAGGCATATTTCCTTTTACAGCTTCAGGAGAATGGAGATAACAGAATTCTTGACTGGGATCATAAGACCCCTACCCAAACACCAGGGACTATCACTGTTACCAAGTTTGAGTCGGTAAACGGAGTTGTTGAAGGAGATTTCCAAGGTACAGTAGTGGACAACTATGTCAATTATGTCATTACCAAAGGACATTTTGTAGCCACCCGCAAATCATAAAGTGAATTTACTGGTAATTGCTTAATCAAAAGAAACGCGGTAAAATAGCTTTTCGCCGCGTTTCTTTTAATATGCTGTGATAATTACCTCGATTAGATTAAAGCATTTTTAGAACCTTATCAAATAATCATCTTATGAAAAAGAAATTTATATTAATGCCTACGCTCCTGGTACTACTAACTATTTCCTGCTCAGTTTGGGCACAGGCCGGAAAAAACATGGTAACCTATACTATTGATGGTGGCACTTTTCACCATAAGCTTATCACCTTTAGTGCCAACCCCAAAGCAGCGAGCAGCGGAGTTGATGCATCTGCAGGTTACCTAAAATTATACATCGATGACGCCCCTTCGGCTGATGCGGATTCAAAATATGCCCTTGTTCTTATTTTTAACAAACTGGGTACCGGAACAGCTAAAATATTTGATCCGGTTAGTAATGCCACCGGCGACGATAAAGGGGCCGTAGTATGCTTTACTTTAGGGCTTCCTCAGAATAAGGGGTCCTTGTTTCTTACCCGGAGTCTTAATTTTCCCGCACACACGCCAGGAACAATTACCATTACCAGGTTTGGGCCCGTAGGTGGTACAATTGAAGGGACTTTTGAAGCTACGCTAATAGACTTGGGCAGAGTTAAGTACACTATAACCGGAGGGCATTTCGTAATCACTCGCAAGGCATAGCGGCGTTCAAGAGCAGTTATTCTATTTCATCAATCAAAATTCAATTTTCAAGATCAATATTAACCAGCCTAATGAATATCAAAATATCCATTCCATGGGACGGCATTTCTTTTATCTATGAATACCTTATAATCCTAATCACAAAATATTATTTAACAAATCTATAATTATGAAAACAAAACATTTTTTATTCACATCCGCTCTGCTAATGGCGGTTACATTAATTAGCTGTAAAAAAGACAAAAGCGACTCCAACAACAGTAACAATAATAACAACGGTGGCAATGGAGGAAATGCCCAGGTAAGTTATACCATTAATGGTGGCAGCTTTCAGAATCAACTGATCTCCTTTAATGCCAATCCCAAATCAACAGGTAACGGAGTTGATGCATCTTCAGGCTGGATAAAACTATATATCGATGACGCCCCTTCGGATGATGCGGATTCAAAGTTTGCCCTTACTCTGGGTTTTAACAAAGCAGGTACAGGGACAGCTAAAGTATATGACCCGATTACTAATGCCACTGGCAATGATAAAGGGGCCGTGGTAAGTTTCAACTTACAGCTACAGCAGAATGGAGGATCAATGGTTGTTGGTCGGAGTACTGATTTTCCAAAAACCACGCCTGGAACAATTACTATTACCAAATTCGGGCCTGTAGGTGGAACTGTTGAAGGAACTTTTGAGGGCACGGTAATGGATATAGCCGGCGTAAAATACACTATAACAGGAGGACATTTCTCAGTTACCCGTACATTATAACAAACCGTACCTGCACTTTGCATCTATTTGGTGGTGGTAAAAATCATGATATTCTGTGATTGTAGCATCGGTTATGTAGATAGAGCTTTGTAAGCTTATCAAATAATAATTTATATGAAAAAGAAATTCAAACTAATGTCTGCAGTAATGATACTGCTATCAATTTCATGTTCTGTTTGGGCGCAGGTCGGAAAAAACCAGGTAACTTATACTATTGATGGCGGTACTTTTCACCATCAACTTATCACCATTAATGCCGACCCCAAAGTGATGGAGAATGGAGCCTTCACAAATACTGTTGGTAATTACCTGGAAATAAACCTCGGCGACAAGGCCATGAATATTAAAAACGGAACTAAGTGGGGATTGAACATTGTTTTTAATAAAGTAAGTACAGGAGCGGCTAAAGTAAATGATCCTATTCCAAAGGGCGTGCTTGATCACCAGGTATATTTTAATTTAGAGGTTCAGGCTAATGGAGAAACAAAGTTTCTGGGGATTGATCTGCAGAAACCAGCCAAAACACCAGGAACAATTACCATCACCAGGTTCGGATCTGTAGGTGGAACTGTTGAAGGGGATTTTCAAGGTACCGTAATAGATGCTGCAGGCATTAAGTACACCATTACGGGAGGACATTTCGTTGCCAGCCGCAAATCATAATTGTATTTACGGGTAATTATTTAATCGTAGTGAAACGCTTACAAACAACAATTTTATGAAAAAAGAAATTAAACTACTGTCGGTAGTAATGGTACTGCTAACAATTTCATGTTCTGTTTGGGCACAGGCCGCAAAAAACCAGGTAACTTATACCATCGATGGCGGTGCTTTTCACCATCAGCTCATCACCATTAACTCCGATCCCAAAGTGATGGAGAATGGAGCCTGGACAAATATTGCGGGGCGCACTTACCCCAAAATAAACCTCGACGACAAGTCCATGAATAGTAAAAAGGGACCGAATTGGGCAGTGGACATTGTCTTTAATAAAGTAGGTACAGGTACAGCTAAAGTAAATGATCTTATTGCTAACGGCTTACTTGATCACCGGGTATATTTTATTTTACAGGTTATGGTTAATGGAGAAACAAAATTTCTTTCATCCGATTCAAAAAAACCAGCCCAAACACCAGGAACAATCACTATCACCAAGTTTGGGCCGGTAGGTGGAACTGTTGAAGGTAACTTTCAAGGTACGTTAATAAATAACGATATTAAATATACCATCACAGGAGGGCATTTCGTAACTGGCCGCAAATCATAATTGCATTTACGGGTAATTATTTAATCGTAATGAAACGCTTACAAACAATAATTTTATGAAAAAAGAAATTAAACTACTGTCAGTACTGATGCTGCTGTTAATGACTTCATGCTCGGTTTGGGCACAGGCGGGGAAAGACTGGGTAACTTATACCATAGATGGTGGTGCTTTCCATCATCAGCTCATCACCATTAACTCCGATCCCAAGGCGTTCTGGATTGGAGCCTTTACAAGTAATGCCGGCAGTGCTTATCTGAAAATAGGTCTCGACGACAATCCAGTGAATAACCCTACAGGGGCGAAATGGGCGGTTGTGATTGCCTTTAACCGGGTGGGTACAGGGACCGCTAAAGTAAATGAGCCCATTCCTAATGCCTTGGTTGACCACCGGGTATATTTTCTTTTAAAGGTTGAAACTGATGGAAAAGAAAGACTGCTGATGTCTGAATCGAAAAAACCTGCCCAAACACCTGGAACAATTACCATCACCAAGGTGGGGTCGATAGGTGGGACTGCTGAAGGTACTTTTGAAGGCAAGCTAATCGACAACCACATCACATATACTATCACCGGAGGGCATTTCGTTGCCACCGTCAAAGACCGTGTTCGTCCATAATTACTTGCGCTGAATGCACATGGTATAAAACCAACTTCCAACACAGTTTTTACCTGTACAGTTCTAAAAAATGCATGCTATCACAATTTGTAACAGCGCCTTATATCTATTCAATGATCGTAAAATCATGGTATTCTGTGATTGTGGCTTCCACCGGATTGAGGGACTTTTGTACAAAGTATCAAATAATAATTTTATGAAAAAGAATTTAAAACACATCTCAGCACTAATTGTGTTGCTTACACTTTCAGGCTCAATTTGGGCTCAGGCCGGAAAAAACCTGGTAACTTATACTATTGATGGTGGAGCCTTTCATCACCAGCAAATAACCATTCATGCAGACCCTAAAGGAGTAGAGAACGGCGCCATGTCGGGTCCCACCGTTGGTTACACCAAAATAAATCTTGATGATGCAGCCCCTGGAGACAGAACAACAGGCCCTAAATGGGATCTTGATATAGCTTTTAGTCAGGTAGGTACAGGTACCGCCAAGGTAGGTGAGCCTCTTACCGGTTCTCACAACCATGTTGATAGACAGGTATATTTTAGATTACAGGTTCAGAGTGAGGGAAAAAACAAATATTTAGGCGCCGATCATAATGATCCTTCCAAAACACCGGGAACAATCCGGATCACCAAGTTTGGATCAGTAGGCGGAACGATTGAAGGTGATTTTGAAGGCACTGTAAAAGGTTCTGATGGCCTATATACTATTACAGGTGGCCATTTTGTAGCCACCCGTAAATTATAATTGCATTTATGCATAACCATTTTATTATAACACATACAATTTTCATGAAAAAACTATTTTTAATGTTTATCACGGTAACCGTTATTGGTTCCGTACAGGCTCAAACCAAAAGAAAAAGTGTTAAACCGGCTACGCCTGCTACACCCGTAAAAGCTGTTTCTAAGACAGATAATACCACCAAAACAACACAAACCGCTGCACCAGTTACTGTTGCACAACCAAAAGCTACCCCTAAAACAAATTCTTTTCAGGTAAAAGGCGCCAACCTGCTCAATGCCGGCATTGGCGTAGGCACTTATTATGTTGGCCTGCCTTTTGGTGTTTCATTTGAACATGGTTTCAGTAAAGATATAAGCGGTGGTGTTTTTGTTGATTATTCATCTCATAATTACGGTGATTTTTACGGTGGTAGTTCCAAATTAAACATAGTTTATGCCGGTGTTAGAGCTTCTTACCATCTTGGAGAGGTATTCAAGATAAAGAATAATAAATTCGATCCTTACGCAGGTGCTTCGCTCGGATACCATCACATTAGCTGGACTTATGACGGAAGTAATTCTGTTGCTACACCTTATGATAATTCGATATTTTTTGGAGTACACGCTGGTGCAAGATACCTGTTTAGCGATCACGTAGGTGCTTTCGCAGAGGTTGGCTACGGCGTAGCTGCTTTAAAATTAGGCGCAACTTTTAAATTTTAATTAATCAATTAAATAAGCCCTGGCAATATCGCCGGGGCTTTTTATACACTCTAGTGAAATTGCAATATCAGTCTGCATTTATTGATATTGCAGAAGCCCGGGATCAAAATCATGGTTTTCTGTGATTGACCAGCTTGTTTTATTTAAGCATAATTGTGAATTAATTAAACCGACATGCCCTGCAAAATCAAATACCAACACTGATGAAAAAATTATTAATACTAACTATATTCCTACTATTAGGAGCAAAAGCTTTCTGCCAGATCATCGATCCGAAAGAGACAGTAAAAAACAGCGCTACCAGCCGAACTAATGACCGGATGGGTCAGGGCGTTGATAAAGGACTAGATAAAGTAGAAGGCGGCATTGGCAGCATTTTCAAGAAAAAAAAGAAAAAAACAGATACGGCTACTGAAACCTCTCCTGCGGCAGATAGTGGTGTAGCCCCGGATTTTGTTATTGTGATCAACTACAAGCATTCAGATCAACAAAGTGCATTGAACGCGCAACGTTTATATAACCAGATCCTTAATCTACAAAATAAGCCGGTCACTTATTATACCAGCGACCTGGAAAACGCCAATACCACAGCTGCATCCCACAAAATGATTAAGCTGATGGGGCTGGATGATTTATGGTCAAAAATCAATAGCTCCGGAAACGCATATATTATTGATACCCGTAATAAAACGGTGGTAAAAAGCATTAAAACCAGCGCAACGGATGAAGATGCTTTGAAAACGATATATACGGCAATGGATAGTAATTAACCTGTGTCTGGAATATAGGCGAAATTAAAAATCCCGGCTGTATACACAACCGGGATAGAACCAAGAAACACAACTGAACTTTGAATGAACAATCTTTAAGCCTTTTATTAAAAAACGTAAAATATGCTGGCCTGGATATTGGTGTTTTTAAAATCGTTGTTGATGGTTGTACTGTTAAAATTACCCACTTTTGAAATACCATAAACATATCTCGCGCCGATGCCCAGACCAATTTTGGACTGATATCCGATACCACCAACAGCAGCTCCATCTATTTTTTTAGCAAAATCGGTACCGTTGTATCCGGCTACTTCTTCTTTGAGCTTTATGCCTACCTGGGCGCCTCCCTCAACATAGAAACCGGAATTGGTGCGGTATTTAAGCAAGAACGGTACGGTCATGTAAGACAGTTTTAGGTTTTGGGCACCCAGCGCGCCGTCAGTAATTTTAGCGCCCTGCTGAGAGTATAAAAATTCTTCCTGGATCAAAAAGTTATTAGTGATCTTGAAAGCCACTGTGGCTCCAGCATGAAAGCCAGCCAGGTAATCGGTACCAAAATTGGCTTTGTCAAAATTACTATAGTTACCACCGGCCTTAATACCGAATTCTAGTTTTGAAGTTACTTTCTGGAAAAAACTCTGGCTAAAGCCTTTCGTTGATACCAGGATAAAACAAATTAACATTAAGATTAGCTTTTTCATAAATTTCATTTAAAAGTTTGAGATACTATTTGCAACACAAGGCCGCAATTATTTTTTATTTAGGCCAAAGGTGAGCCTTTACGGGTGGTTATAGAAGGAAAAGGTAACCGAAGCGGGCAAACTTGGTTCGGAAGCGGCATAAACGCATTTAAATAAAAAACGACGAACAGCTATTGACGGAAAATTACACCATATAAAACAGTAAAAACCTGATGTACTATCAGTTAGCACATCAGGTTTTTAATAATTAAATGAAAAATATCAGGATGATTTTGTTCAGGCTTTTGCCAGCCAGTTCAAAAACTGGGAGGCCTTCCCCTTGCTTACCACCACCCTATCGTTAAAAGCGATATTAAGATTAAGCGATAGCTTTCTGGAAAAAAAACTCGATACATCAATAATGGCTTTACGGCTAACCAGAAATTGTCTGTTTGCTCTGAAAAAATAGTCCCCGCTTAATTTTTCCAATTCATCCAGGTTTTTATTGGGATAAAAAGTCTTACCCGAAAAGGTAAGTAAATGGGTCACTTCGTTCGCCAGGTAAAACAGACCTATGTCCTCCAGTTTTATAGGGATGATTTTATCCTGGTGGTATACCAGCACTGAAGACGATTTTTGATTATTTTTGCCGGCCAGCATTTCCATCAGGGCATTATATTGCGGGGTCTGATCGGTTGAGAACAGCTTTTTAAGCTCGTCGTATCGTTGCAGGGCACGTTCAAGCGTTTGGGTGGTAAACGGCTTCAGTATATAATCAATCCCGTTTGCCTTGAAGGCATCCAGCGCATATTCGTCATAAGCGGTACAAAAAATCACAGGTGCAGAAATAGGTACAGCGACAAATATCTCAAAACTTAAGCCGTCACCTAACTGAATATCGCTGAATATCAGATCGGGCAAGGATGTACTTTTAAAATAGGCGATGGCTTCTTTAACGGAATGAAGCTGCGTAATATTTACCGGCTCTTGCATCAATTGCGTAATACTCAGCTCCAGATCATCGGCAACTATCGGCTCATCTTCTATGATCACTATATTCATTGGTCAATAATTTAATGCTTACAGAAAAAGTATTTTTATCTTCTTTTATAATGATCTCATCGCCCGATAACAAACTGTACCTTTCGGCAAGATTGGCCAGGCCATGATAGGCAGAAGAAACATTAACAGATTTTTTTTGCAGGTTGTTGTATACCACTATTCGCTCCTCCAAGCAAAAAATATGCACAACCAAAGGTGCCTCCTGGGTAAGGTCGTTATGCTTGATCGCGTTTTCGAGGAGAGGCTGTAGCGAAAAAGAGGGCAGATAATGATCTTTGAGGATTTCTTTGGGCAGATCGATAGTACAATCCAGCGCAACCCCAAATCTGATCTTCTGCATTTCCAGATAGTCACTCAAAAGCGCCACTTCTTCTGCCAGGCTGGATACTTTGGCAGCATGATTATAAACAGAAGCCCTTAAAAAGTTGGCCAGGTGAACAATATAAGTATCGCCCGCATAAGGATCTTTTCTGTAAAGCGCTTTTAATGTATTAAGCGCGTTGAACAAAAAGTGGGGATGGATCTGTTGTTTTAAAAGCAGGTTGGTTGCTTCGGCATTGGCAGTTTTTAGTTTTGACAATTCCAGCCCCGCACGTGCCTTATCACTATGCAGGATAATAAAATCATGGAAAATAACAATTACCGTATTAACAACAACGCTCGAAACAACAAATATGGAAGGAAACACAAAGAATGGATATAATTCGCTTTTCTTGGAGATATAATCAAATATCGGCGACAATCCGATGTAAATCACAGCACTTGCCGCGTAAGTATATAAAAGGCGATAAGTTTTAAATCGTTTGGTTTCGGTATTATACCTTCGCTCCAATAAAATTAAAATACCCAAATTGGCAAAGCCAACCAGGCCAATACCCAATCCCGTCATCACCGTATAAAATATCTTGTGTATAGGTAAGTCTTCTAGCAAAAAAACAAAATACACCGATGAAATGGCCGTAAAAGCCACCACCAGCAACCAGTTAAGACGAACAAGGTTTTTAATTGGTAAAACAGAATCCATATCAACAAATGTAACCAATCGGGGAGCAATGAAGTGAACAGTTATACACCGAAGCGGGCAAAAACAGATTTAAACATCACTTTTTGCTGTTTGAAAGGTTATAAACGATAAATCCCTCTATCCTATTGTCTACCAGTTAGATTTCAACTCTCCACCAACCATAATTTATTGAACCCTTTTATTGAAACATTCAGTTGGCATTTTGCCCGCTTGGCTATGTTTTTAATATAGCACGATGTTTAATGCCAATACCTTCGTTTCAAAATGAATGTTAAATTTTAAAAATCAACAAAATGAAAAAGACAACTGCATGCTGTATCAACCTGTTTATCGGTTTGCTGTTCATCCTCTTTGCTTCTTATACAAAAGCGCAGGAAACACCAATCAAAATTACAGATATCAGGTCAGGAAAGGGCAAGATCATCCTTAACGTATTTAAAGACAACGATTCTTATGACAAGAATCAACCTTACAAAAAATTCACGTTTGACAAAAAGGCCTTAATCAACGGCACATTGACTGTGCATGTTGAAATAGAACCAGGTGTATATGGAATAACCCTGGTTGATGACGAAAATGAGGATGGTAAGATCAACAAAAACTTTGTTGGAATACCCAAAGAAGGTTTTGGCTTTTCTAACTTCTTTATGACCAAAATGAAAAAACCATCATTTGATGACTTCAAAGTTGATCTAAAATCAACTGAGCACAAAGTAGATATCAAAGTAAAATACATGTAAACCACACAACGGATTAACACAAAACAATTAAACAAGTACGATCATGAAAAGAAATATAATTCATAACCACCTATTGATTGGAGCGGTACTATTGGTAACCGTTATATCCTTTTCTTCCTGCAAGAAAAATGATGTTAACCCATCAGAAACCTTTGATATCAAAGTAGTGAATGCCTCAGTAACCGCAGGTTCGCAGAGTTTTACGCTGGTTGATAAAGTATTAGTTAACGGAGGTCTTAATTTTACCGATGCTTCTGATTATATCACTACAAACTCCGGTACCAGGCTGGTTGAACAGTTCAAAAGCGCAAATGGTACTGTTACCGCGTCTGGCGAGATATGGACGGATAACGGTAAAAGATTTACTGTATACCTGGTTGGTGAAGGTTCAAAATCACGTATTAAAGAGTTTGAGGATAAATTAACTATACCGCCCAGCGGTATGGCAAGAGTAAAATTTCTGCATTTGAGTGATGGTGCTCCATCTGTAATTAATATCAAAAATGCGAATGGCGATAATCTCGTAACTACCCTCGCCGAAGATACTGACAGCGGTTACTCTAATGTTGCTTCCGGAACGCTTTCCATTAGAATTTATGGCGTAGCTTCAAGAAACAATATCGGCAATTTTGATGTAACAGATCTCCAGGCTGGTAAAATCTATTCCATCTACCTTACCGGATCGAATGATAACAATCTTAGCGTACATAAAGTGCTGCATAATTAAAAGCAATCAGAACCATATAACCTCATTCGGGATCATGCACAGATCCTGGAATGGGGTTATTGATACAGTTACAAAATAGTAGATCATGAGTAATTTTCCTGAAAACATAATTTCTGTTGTGGCAGGCACCGGAAATACATGCCACCATATTATAACAGCATTATTAAGTCATAATGCCACAGTAATTGTTCCCGTTAAAAGTTTTGATGAGATACAGTCCCTTCAAAAAACAACAACTAATGTTACTTCAGGAGAGTTGGTTCCTGTATTGGCTGATATCCCAAATCATCATGGGGCCTCTAACTTCTTTGAAGACATTGAAGTGCGGTTTGGACAAGTTAATTTAACGATAATAGTATTTGATAATAATTATTCGGGTTACCAACTTACAGAAACCCCTTATGAAGAATGGGAAAGAATGCAGCAAAATAGTATATCGGCCTGTTTCGTTGTTGGGAAAGTTATTTTGGAGTTTATGAAACGTAATGCTCAAGGTATTTATAGAAATGCGCATGGCATTTATATAGCAGTTAGTGACAGATATTCGCAGGATAAAGCAAAAATTTCTCCACTTACTGTTATCGCCGCACATATGCAGGCAGAATTGTCAAAAGTATTTGCAGAGGAAATTAAATATACCGGTATCAAATATTACCATATTGTTGCGGATGACTTTAATTCGCAGATAAACGATTATGATATTGCCCGATACATTATTGATTTGTGTACAGTGTAATTTCATAATTTATAACTAACTTATAAATAGATTCTTATATTACAATGAACAGATAGTGAAACCAGGGTCACATTTATTGCTTTTGAGCTTTTTAATAATAAGTGGTAATGTATTTGGCCAGACCAAGGTTGATACTACTTATATAGAATCGTATAGAGAAAAAATGTCGATAACCGGATTTGTTTCTACCAATTCTGTAGAAATAAAAAAAGATCATGCCTATTATAAGCCTAATTACCCAATGAATGTTGGGTTGGATTTCGCAATAAAAAATACCGTTATTGACCTGGAATTGGCTTATGGTATTGCCCCACTCCGCAAAAAAGAATATGGAAAAACACAGTCGTTTGATTTTCAGGTTCACCACTACGGGCGATATTTTGTATTAGATCTATTTTATCAAAACTATAAAGGCTTTTACCAGGAAAATCCTGAGATAAAACTTTACCCCAATATGCTGGTAAGGCAAATTGGTGCCGAGGGCACTTATATTTTTAACGGCGACAAATTTTCGGCCAAAGCGGCTTTTGAACAAAGCGAAAGACAGTTGAAAACCGCCGGCAGTTTTGTACTTAGCGGGGGAATTTATTTTGATAAAGTAGCTTTTGATAAGGATTTGCCCATATCGGATCAGGATCGAATTCAAAACCTTCTGTTGGGGAGCAGTGTAGGCTATGCCTATTCCTGGCCCATCAATGAGCGCTGGCTAATATCTGGTATAGCAACCGGAGGGATAAATGCAGGTAACGACACAGAAATGCTACAAAAAGTAAAGATAAGAGCTTATCCAACTGCCTTTGCACGCGGATCGGCCGGGTATCATAAATCAGATTGGGCTGCTGCTTTTTCTTTTTTAATCAATAGTAAATCTTTATCCGGTTTGCAAGGTAACACCCTTAATCTAACATCTATCAATATGCAGCTTTCTTATGTAAAACACTTTAACAGTTTTTTCCGGAAAAGAAAGATATAGCCACTCTATAAGTGGCTATGATCACATTTCCAAATTTCGCATCGTTACTTTCTGAATAGACTTACACCTAATGGTTTAATTTTAAGTATATCACCTTTTCTATCAAAATTCAAACTATCCAAACATAATTCCCTTAACACATATTGTTCCTTTTGCGGATGGATACGATGGTATAAGATATAATACTGACCACGCTCTTTAAAAACTGTATGATGTCCCGGCCCTAGCGTTGTGCTATCGGGAGTAGTTGAAAGTATTGGATCATAGGCCCCTTCTGTCCAAGGGCCAAGTGGGGTTTTACCTGTAGAATACCGGACCTGGTAAGTACCATCAATGGCCTTTCCGTACGAATACATTAAATAATATATACCATTGCGTTTTACCATATGAGGCGCTTCAAAATAATGCGGCGGAGTTATTTCTTGTGGAACACCATCAAAAGTTATCATATCTTTTTTCAGTTTAACAGCCATACAGTGCCCATTTACCCAATTAAAGCCCGAACCCCAATATAAATAAGCGTCGCCATTATCATCAATAAAACAATCGGCATCGATATTATGTACCTGCGGGAAATCTGTTTTAGTTATTAGTGGCGAATTATCTGACTTCGCATTTTTCCACGGCCCAAGAGGATCGTCACTAACACCCACCCAAATTTCACTACCTACAGCTACGTACATATAGAACTTGCCCCTGAATTTCCTTACCGACGGTGCCCAAACC
This sequence comes from Mucilaginibacter lappiensis, assembly GCF_900155965.1. Taxonomy (GTDB): domain Bacteria; phylum Bacteroidota; class Bacteroidia; order Sphingobacteriales; family Sphingobacteriaceae; genus Mucilaginibacter; species Mucilaginibacter lappiensis. Next base: position 106,174 of record NZ_FTMG01000015.1, on the reverse strand, counting down.
ATGGCATCTCCCGAAGTGGGGCTTGTACACGCTTTTTTGGTCGGCCAGTTGATATGCCTGTTAACAAATGTTTTAAAATCCTTTGTCTCTAAAACACCCAGCTCTTTACCTCCCCAGGGATCTATGGTTGCATAAATATAGTATACACCTTTATCTTTAATCACCGTTGGGTCGGCATAATAACCTTGTGTAATAGGATTTTTAATAAGTTTTTCCTGCGCCAGACAATTGAACACAGTAATAAAAAATAGTAAAATTAACGCAGGCGATTTTGTATTGCTATTTTTTGTCATGTGTAAATAAAACGTTCAGCTTAAGTTTTTTCTATTCCCTAAACAGATAATCCTTCCGTTATAGCATTAGTGGACATGTTTTACAGATTATCTGTATAAGCATTAGCTATGTCGAAATAATAAACACCAAAAGTTTGAGTTAAATTGCAATAAACAAAGCATGGCTGTCTATTTTATCTATGTGCATCCTTCAATCGAAACGATCAAAACTTAACCATTAGCTTTTCCGAGGTAAGTTTACCGTCCTGGTAGTATTCGAAAAACCACTCGTTATTCTTTTTCAGAACTATTCCGTTAGAAGTGCCATTATTGGCAATAAAATAATCCTGTACTGAGGTTTTAAGAAGAGTTAAAACTATTTTTGGTGTGGTGTCAATTAATTGATACCCGTTAGCTATTACCTGTGCATATAAAGTTCCGGCCGGTTGATTGGGTTGCATCTGCACTGTTTTTGCCGAAACCATTGAAGCGGTTGCCTGAGGTGGGGCTATTGCAGTTTTGGCCGGGGTATTGGCAGTTGTTATTGTTGTAGTTGCGGCAACTGTTGGTTGTACTTGTTGTTCATTATTCTTTCCATTATAGGCATATTGCACTGCATCTAATGAAGTAAAGGCATCTCTCAGAGCCAGATTATAAGAAACCCGGTATTCTTTCTCCCTGCTTTTTCCCTCTTTGGTTTTAAAAACTATATTGCCCTGACAGTCCTTTAATAATAACGTGAGGCTGGTGGTAAACATGCTGCTTTTTTCTAATACTTCAGCGTTCAGCGCCTGGCATTTGTTGTTAGCTATTTCACTTGGTAATTCATTGTTATCTAAATAAACCGTAAAGCCTTTTTCTGCTAAAAGGGCTTTGGTGAGGCTGTTTAACCCATACTGATCATTTTGCTTTAAGAAGCTGAATTTTTCTGGTACTACAACATATTTATAATTATTGATCGTATTTTGGGCGTATACGGAAAAAGAGAGAAATAAAAGGAATAACAAAATGTATCTTTTCATATAAAAATAAGTATAATAAAACCTTGAGTTTAACTTTTAAACTAGTTTAACCAGAAAGCTTTATAAGCCATTGTGAACGACACTAAAATTAGCAATATTTTCTAATATGTTTAAGTCATTCTACATATTCAAATACTTTTTCGATGCGCCTGCTGTTATAGTAAAAGTTGTGAATGGTAAAATCTTTAACTACCAATAATCTTGTTTAACATTATTTAACTAATATTTATTTGGTGTTTTGAGTTTGCTTTCTTTAATTTATAGCATAATGTTAGCATTCTTATATCGTCGGAAGTTATCCTTTATCACCCTGTTTGTTTTTCTTTTACCTGCACCACTCTTTGCACAAAATCTTTTTTTGGAAAAAATAGATGTGTGTAGTACGGCCAGTTTTTGTATGGACTGCGGAGATCCTAAGGCAACTTGCGATCAGTTCACCCTTGATTATATCTGTGATCAGATCAATCGTAAATACATCCTGAAAGATGCTTTTGGATCAATATCCTTCCAGGTATTGGTTGAGGCCTCCGGTTTTAGTTGCGTGCTTAGTCATACCGACGTTACCAATGGCCCTTTAACGGCAGAACTGATCAGGTATTTAAATGGTAATATATGGCGACCGGCCAAAGAAAATGGCAAACCCGTTTATGCATCGGTCAACGTGATCTTTCGTTTTGCCAATGGCAAAATATCAAGTCAAATGCAAAGAATGGATCTGGCGGAATTAAAACCACCGGGTGATCCTGCTATTTATAACAAAACAACTACCTACGCTAATCCATCGTTAAAATCTTACGAGTTTACCACCTGGACTAAGTATAACTCCCCTCTTCCTGATAACATCAGCAAATCTTGTATTGTAGATAAATCTGATGTATTATGGTATACAACCATCAAGGGACTGACCAGGTTTGATGGCCAAAACTTTAATCCGGTTAACGAATTTAACTCGCCATTCAATGCCGAAACGGATGTAGCAGATATTAATGTAGATAAGGATAATAATAAATGGGTATATGTTGATGATAAGATGTATAAGTACAGTGATGCGGGATGGCAAATATTTGATTTTAAAAAGTTTGTGCCGCCTGGAGCCATCCGAATTCTAAATAACCGCCATGGTGATCTTCTTTTTGCTACTAAAGCCGGGCTGGTTGTTTTAAGAAAAGACAAAGTTGTGGTACTAAATAAAAAGACGATTCCGCTACTGCCCTCAAGCAATGTTTATTATGTTTATGAAGATAGCCGAAAGCGCTTGTGGATAGGAACATCAAAAGGGTGCATTATGATTGACCATAACGTGCCAACTACATTTAATACGTCCAATACACCTTTAAAAGACACGTATATTTCTAATGCCACAGAAGATGAGGCTGGTAACCTGTATTTCTCGTTAACAGCTTGCAATGCAACGCCGGGCGATAATGACAAAGAAGGTATAGCAATATTGAAAACCAACGGAAGCTGGCTTCATTATAATGATAAAAATTCCGGGATGCCATCAAACCATGTTAACGACATGCTATATGACAAATATGAACATGTTTTATGGATAGGCACCGAGCAGTCAGGCATTGTAAGGTTTAATTTAAAGGATGGTTGGGAAAACTATCATAATAACAACTCCGCCATGCCGGGCTACACAATTAACAAGTTAGCGCAGGACTCCAAAGGTGTTATTTACGCTGCTACAGCTAATGGTTTATTAAGAATTAAAAAGAAATAAAAATATGCCTTCGGCATCGGTTATTGAACAGGCGCTAACGTTTCTATAACAGTTTGCTTTTTCATTACAGAAGATGCAAAATCATTGGTTCGAGAAAATTCATAACCTTTTGATTTTGCCCATTCAATAAAGCCTTTTATTCGAAGTATAAATGGCTCTCCTGAGTTTTTAGATATATAGCCAGGGAGTCCGTATTTTTCTTTGTTGTGCAAATTGGTAAACTCCCATGGATGGAAATAAAGATTAAGGTATCCATCTTTCCGATAAGCTGCGGAGCTCATCCACTTAATCAGCGGTAAAGATAAATTGTGAAAACTTAACCAAAAAAGTGGAAAACGAATCAAAGGGGATACGGAAGCGGGAATCTGCAAAACGCCCTGATCATAAAACCAGGTACGCGGTTTATCAAAATTATTATAGCGCCCGGGCAACCATGTAGGATTTATAGATGAATTATAAGTATATCCTGCCATCTTGATCTCAGCCTCATCAACAGGCATCATTCGCGCCATACGAAAACCCATTACCTCAGTACCCGAAATATCCTCAAGTACCAGCTTTGATTGTTTTAGATGCTCTGTTTTAAAATCGGAATGAAAATACCCATGCGATGCTATTTCATGCCCTTCATTCACAATTATGGCAATAACATCAGGTTTATGAAGCGCGTAGTTGGCCGTGCAGAAAAAAGTAGCTTTTACGTTTGCAGATCTCAACAACTTCAAAATTGAATTTGTTCCGTTTGTTGAGATCTGCAATTGTTCATCAAAAGATATTGACCGGCCATATTCTAACGGCAAATCAAACTCCTCTACATCAAACCCCAATAAAATCATTGTTTACATTTTTTATACTCATAACATTTGTTGAACGAATGATATAATTAGGACGATGTTTTGACTGCATAAATATTTTACCTACATACACCCCTATTATACCCAGCACCAACAATTGCAATCCGCCAAAAAAAGCTACAGTTGCTAATACAGAAGCCCATCCCGAAACAGCATATCCTGCAAAATAGCTAAACAATACATAAGGAATGTATAATATAGCCATGGCAGAAAAGAATAAGCCAATACCTGTAACTAAATATAAAGGGCGGGCACTAAAAGCCATGATACTACCTACAGCCAGCTTAACCAGTTTAAAGAAAGAATAACTGGCTTCGCCGGTATGCCTTTTAGATGGTGTATAAGGGATGCCTATTTGCTTGTAACCAGCCCATTTAATTATTCCTCTGAAAAATATCTCGTACTCATCAATAAGCTTTAGTTGTTTTACTACTTTTTCATCCATCAACCTGAAATCGGCAGTACCATTCTCCAGTTTAATATCCGAGAGCATATTTATACCCTTATAAAACAGTTTTGATGTAGCTTTCTGATAAGCTTTTGCATGCGGGTTACTATTTTGCCTATAGGTGTAAATAATGTCATAACCATTCTCCCAATACTTCAACATTTTCAATATTAAATGAGGGGGATGTTGCATATCAGCATCCATGGTTATTACGGCATCACCCTGAGCCATACCAATACCTGCTTTAAGAGCGTGGTCTTTTCCAAAGTTTTTTGAAAGTTCTATATAAAAAACATTGGCATGCAATTGTGCATTAAATTTTATTTCATTTAAGGTATTATCACTACTACCATCATCAACAAAAATCAACTCATAGTCATAATTGGTATTGCTCAGTGTTTCATTAATCTGTTCAATTAAAAAACCTATATTTTTCTCTTCATTATAAGACGGTATGATAACCGATACTTTCTTTTTTAGAACGAATGTCATGTTATTTTAACAGGGGCTTTAAACTGTGATAGGTGAATTAATACTATATTGGTCAGGTTTATTCTTATAGTCTTACTAATTTATCCATGTGTAACAAATATGATACGAAGAATTAAACAACAACGTTACAATCTCATCGTAATAAAATTTTTATACACTTAAATTTAGAAACATTTTTAACTAATGTAACTTTAGTGTTACAAAATTAAATAATTAATAATCATTTAATCATAAAATGATTATTAATTAGCCATAGAATTGTAAACATATTAACATACAGGATAAGATACTATCACAGATAGTATCAATCGTTTATAATGCTTCAAGCTGTTCTTGCTTAGAAAAATCCCGTGTTAGCGTTTCGTAAACTATTTTTAGCCAGACTAGAAAACATGGCAGGGCCTTAAGTTTATAAGGCACAACATATTCCATCCTGATATATCTCGGAAACAGATCAGATGGGGAAAGACTGGTTATAATAAGGGCAAAAATCAACAAAAAAATTTCGTATTTGGCAACTGGTCTGTTTAAATTCATATACCAAATAGCTACTCCAGCAAAAGCAATAATATAAGTTGATGACTCTGATGAACTGCTGAAAATTATGGCAAATATCAAAGCAGATGATAAGATAAGCAATTGATACTGTAACGCTTTAAAGCTTTTTATCCTTAAATAAGAAAGTGCAAAGAGTACGATACCTGGCACTATAACATATATATTTTTTAATCCAGGATAATTAAATATTTTCCTGATCAGGCCCATCACACATATTTCCTGAAGGTCGGAACCCTGATTACTGGCATTTTTAGCTACCAGGTCATTGTACCAATCATGATAAGTTTGTATGATAAAGGTTGGCGATGAAATAAGCATAGGCAGTACAAATAACACCACTGACCAAAAAAGAAAACTTGCAATAAACTTTAATTTATTTTCGGAAAAGAAAAAGAATGCAAGCCCAACTATTCCATATAGTTTTACAAATGTACCGAGGGCTATCATTAGAGCAGCCCAAAAATCCTGCTTCTTTTTGATAAAACTAAAGCTTAAAATAATCAACCCGGCTATCATAGGATTACTTTGAACATTTGCCGATGCTGTCATTAATTCATGCGCGCAGATCAACAAAATGATAACATACTGATTCTCTTTAATCGGTAACATCTGTATGGCTTTAAACAATATAAAAGCGTTAAACATTACCCATAGCAAAACTCCTATGGTATCAGGCATAAGAGCAAATGGCGCTATGATGAGAGAAAATGCCGGGCCATAATGATTAAGATCGTTAAAGTGTTCTGGCTGATAGGTATAAAGATTATGTTGATGAATGGTATTAATGAAGTTATATTTAAAAACCAGGTAATTATTAAATAGCTGATGAGTTAAGATTCCTTTAAGAACGATCAGAAAACTTAAACCGAACCATAAAGAAAAAACGAAGGGTTTATTGTAAATAAGCTTAGTTATCTTTTTCATAAAACAGGGGTATTGGGTTGCGAATATACAAAACAAGCCCTTTACTAGTATTTTATGTTTGATTTAAGGGGGGGCATGGGTTTATTTTTTTATTACTATGCCTCGGTCGTTTTCTCAAAAAGTCAAAGTTTTATTTTGCAGGTATCAATAGCACAGCATCTGCTACTACTACCCCATTAGCGCCCGTATTGGATATTTTCACTGATGCATTTTTACCCGGGACAAATGAACTATCCCCTATCCAAAGCCATTCACCTGAGGTTTGGCCTGTTACACCCATATCTTTTACATTGATAATTGTATTTACTGACTTTATTCCGTTGAATAACTCTACACTAGTAATTGTACTGGCTTTTTGAAGTTTAGGACAATAAAGATATACCCTGTACCTACCTCCCTTGCGAATAGTGGGTATAAACTGGACCCAGGCTGAAGCCGATACGGTGTTAACCAGATATGATGGCCCGTAACCTCCATTACTTATTTGTTTCCAGTCTCCTTCTTTAATAACACCAGTAACATCATCGTTATCTACCAGTATATCCGGGGTAGAGCCATCTGCCAATGGATTATTTTTTAATTCGGCCTGTAATTGTTTAATATTTATCTGCTGTACTGATGACTTTTGTTTTATAGCCAAACATGCCGCTACAGCTGCGGATTGACCAAGCACCATAAAAACCGGCTCCATACGTATAGAACCATAAGCCATGTGGCTGGCCGAAAGGCAAACGGGTACCAGTAAGTTGCCGCATTGGCTGCTTTTGGGTGTGATGGATCTATAAGCTATTGGGTATGGGTTAACTCCCTCCCTTAACTGTACATCGCCTTCGTTCTTTACCATACCATTCACCACAATCCGTTCGGCATTGTGCGAATCCATGGTATAAGCTGCTTTACCTATTTCATCGGTAACAACTTCCCTACCCTGACAGTTGGCTTGCGTCATCACGTAAGCTCCTATCATACGCCGGGCTTCTCGCACATATAATTGAGGCGTCCAATGGTTATTATCCAAGTACTCATCCTTAGGGTACCCCCACTCCAACATCTGCTTGCGCAATTGCCCGGGCATGCGAGCATCATGGCCAATAAAATAAAGCAGCCCTTTTGTATAATCCTCATGTTTTTGGATAATGACAGAACGGGTTAGATAATCGCCATCAGGATAATTGTAATTCATGCCAATCATATCAGTTGAAAAAGGGCCATTATTATTAATATCCGTTTTATGATTAGGCATCAGGTCCATTTTCAAAAACCCGCCGAGATTATCCGATGTTTTAACGGCGAGGTACCTCAATAAAAGTTCGTAACGGGTTGAATCGTAATTAGCTGGTCTGGTAATAGCAATACGATTGCCTGGATCATTACTCAGGCATATCCTGAAATTATAGGCTTGTACTTTTTTATCACCACTACCTGTTTCGGCTAATGTGGCCGCGCTGATGCCCCAAAGTAAACCGCTTTCGGGTTTGCCCGGTATTTTATAAGGATCAACCCCATCCGGAAATTGGTGCTCATTCTTCAACTGTACACCGTTAACCGTTTCATTGTACGTAGAGTTTGCTTCGCGCCCTATGGTATAACTTACACCAGCTTTGGCCATTAAATCGCCTTCGTAAGTACAATCTATATATTGCTTAGCTTTAATGATCTCTTTTTTTGTAGTGTCCCCAGCAGAATTCTCCAGTTCAATTGAGACGATAAGATTTTGATTTTTATTGACCCTGGTAAGCCTCTTACCATATAACGTTTTAAATGCTCCCCTTTTTGCATAATCATTAAACAGCGAATCTGCTACCCTGGGTTCAAAAGTCCATTGTTCTAACTTGCCATAATGTGTACCTATACGATGGTAAAAATCACGTGCCAACCCAGTAACTACATACTTGTTGCCAATATCAGTAAAGCCCAAACCACCGGATGATAAACCGCCCAAACGATGGCTAGGTTCCACTAGAATTACTCTTTTGCCCGTTTTTGAAGCTGTATATGCAGCAATTACCCCCGAAGAAGTGCCTCCATATACGCAAACATCTGTGGTAACTGTAGTTGATCCTGACGGTTGAGCTTGTATAATACCAGGCAATAACCATAAAGCAAGGACTATAAATTTCATTAAGTTATTAATCATGGTACAAATTGGCAAACTGATGAAGGATTTATTATATGAGCGTTTTTAACAAAACGCACATAACCACCAATATAGAACTTACAAGCCAATAAAAAAAGCCACCCGTTAGGAGTGGCTTTTTTTATATTTTCATAAATATCATGATCCAGGGGTTCCTGCGTCAAGTTTTATTTCCAATGCTGTCCTTACATTGGTCGGTAAATTTGATAATAAGGTATAACCTGTAGCTAATTCTATATCTTTCACGGTTACAATATATTTCGTCCAATCGCTATTGATACTGTTGATGTTGGGGGTATTCACAGCAATAACCCTGGTTGAACTAGTTACACGCCCCAGGTCATTATCACCAATAGGTATAATAACAGCCACCTTCCACACATTACTCGGAACGTTAACGTGACCATTATTTATAGTAGTTGCGGATCCATTTGAACCTGTACCACCAGTACCATAGCTGCCCATAATAATATATACCTCATTACCTAAAACTACCTGTTCACGCAGATAATTTTCCAGGTTGGCCCAGGTTTGCTGATTATTTTGCGGAGCCTGCGGTATCATATTAGTCATCAGGAATGTAGCCGAATTAGCATTAGCCGAACTTGTACGGTCAGCTGACGGGCAATTGTGCCCCCTGTCAAATCCGCTGCCGGAGTAACTGTTATCATTAACCATATACCAATTTGCCGGTAAGCTGGCCCAAGCCGCAAAATTATTTAAACGATCTGAAGCACCGGTGATATTAGTAGCATCCAAATGCCAGCTAACCCAATTGGGCTCGCCCTTGGTAGCATTGTATGATTCAGTGTAGTATTTCTGGTCAATGAGATAATTGTCCATTGAAACTGTGCTGCTTTGCGCGTTTGAGGGATTACCAAATAACAGATCGCTGTTGTCACCAGTTGATGGTGGAGCGTCTGTTCCTGCTGTTACATCTCTTGGCGTAGATGCAGGCGCTGTTGGAGAACCACCACCATCGTCGCCTCCATTGTCAGGGGTGCCCACAACGATGCCGGGATCACCTTTTCCTTTAAAGGTAATATCATCAATATTGACGCGGTTATTGGTGGTTGTGCCGGTTCTTTTAATTTCAAAACGTACCTTGCCTGTTAAGCTTACCTTAAAGGAGTCTGTTACTAGTGTGGTGTTATTCTCATTGATATCGGCCCCCACCTGTGTATAGGTTTTACCACCATCAGATGACATTAAAAGCTGCCATACAGAAACAGGATCAGTTCCATATTTGGCATGTTTGATATAGAGTGTATTAACACCGCTGATATCAAAATTCATGGCGATATCGCCGGCACGTAAACGTACAGATGCAAGACCGTTTTTTACATCGGGCGCAGTGTTACCTATCAACGCGTCATTAAAATTCCAGCTGCCGGTAAGTAAAGTAACATCAGCGGCAGCATACGTGGTCTTCTTACCTTGTTCAAAGTTCTCGGTGATACTGTACGATGGAATTACAGGTGGTGTAGTTGCTGTTGTATCCCCGGGTTTAGTGGGCGGCGCGTCTGTTGATTTTTTTGAACAGCTTGCCATGGTTAATACCAAAGCAAAGCCAAGCAGTAAGTTTTGAATTTTCATATTTATTCGTTTTTTGTGATAGATAAATGGCAAAGCATGGCCATAGCCATTTATGCCCATGAAAAAATGCGTTAAGAGTGATCAGGATACAGGATAGGCGAGTAAAATCAGGAGCATGGATAAACCATCCTCCTGATTCCAGATATAAGTGTATTTTAGCTTTTGGGTTTAATTACAAAGGCAGATCCATTGTAAGTAAATGTTTTAGTAGGATTTGATATAGCACCTTTGTAGTAAGTTGCATAAGTCACATTAAATATTTGATCTTTAATTGGGCTTTTGTATTTACTAATAAGCAATGCAATAAAGGCATTATTTAAATCGGTATCGCTCCAATACGTAGCATCAGTAGTAGCGCTAATATTAAAGTCTTTATACTGAGCAACATTTGCCCTCGCAGCTGTAGTGCCTGCACTTGTTGTGCCTATGAAGGTATAATCAGCAGATGACAATGTTAAATAAACCGTAGGATCAGGTATCCAGGTGCCATTATTTTTCAGGAATGATGTGGTTGATTGTGTAGCGTTGATCACCCAATTTGTGCCGTCATAAGTAAGACCCATTACTTTTTGATAAGTAGTTAAATATCTATAGTTTACATATTTAACATCTCCTGTTTTAACAGTTGTTGAAACAAGCGGATCAGCCTTTAAAAATGTATTGATATAAGATGGGATAGTGGTACTGCTGCCTATATCAGATGCAATAAACCAATTGTTATTGCCTCTGCCTACCGATGCATATTGAGCTGCAGATACACGGTATATTTTTTGCCATGCACCGTTCAAATATAAAAAGGCATCAGTAGCAGGAACACCGGCGTTTGGAGTAGCACCCGATTCAAAATAGGTATAGCTTAATACCGCTAATTGATTAGTTAAAGGACTTGGATATTTGTACGGTAACCAACTTAATATTTGAGCTGTACTAAAATCAGTATAAGTATTACCAGGTAATAAAGTGTAATCGTCTTTTGTTAGTGTATATGCTGTTTTCGCGTTAGTTGAATCGGCTAAAACGATAGATAATGGCGCTAATGTAAAAGTAACAATGGCCGTTGACCCATTACTCAATTGAGGTTCCTTTGCATTTAAAATCAGTGGAATATAGGTATTTGCGTCAGCAATTGATTTAAAACTGAATGATTTAGAGGGGTACTTTGACGTATCCAGCAACTTATAATCTGACTGTGCCAGGGTAAACGTTACTCCTGTTTTTACATACCCCGCCGGGCTTACGTTTGGCTGCTTTTGACAAGCTGTTAATGCAACAGCCATAAAAGCAATTAAGCTATATATCTTTTTCATGAAGTTTCTTTTTAAAATTTAACTTTTATACCTGTAGTAAACGTTCTCACCAAGCCATAATACACATTCAGTTTTGAAAGGTCACCAGAACCGGCGGCATCGTATGCATCAGATATATATTTGGTATTTAACAGGTTGTTGACATTACCATTAAGCGAAGCATCTAAACCAGCCAGTTTAAACTTAAAGCTTGCATTAAGATCCCATACGGAGTAATTGGGCAACTTGTAAGGAGCCGCACCGGCAGATGTAATATTAGCAAAGTTGAAACTTGAATAATAATTACCGAAGAAGTTATAATTTGTACCCAGCTTTAAATCCGGCAAAACTTTAATGTCTAACCCAAATGCCGCTGTGGTTTGTGCAGCATCACCCACTTTAACTCCTTTTATGAATACCTGAGGAACTGTACCAATAGCCTTTTGCTGGTTATTGAATACGGTAGCTGGACCTGCATTTTTGGTATAGTACCAATCGCCGTAAGAAAACATGCCATAAAGCGTAATTGGTTTAATTGGTTGATATCTTAATTCTAATTCGGCTCCTTGGTGCATCTCACTAACTCCGGCTACGTTTACGCTGTATATCAGGTTCGTGGTGTTATCGGTAAATGGAGTCGTAAACGCCTCATCTTTATATGAACTGCGGTAAAAATTCAGTTTGGCCAAAAAACCGGATGTTTTAAATTGGTAGCCTAACTCATAGCTGAATAGTTTTTCATCTACAGTTCCGGTGTTAATAGAATTAGTGAACTTTTGGAACACATTATCAAAGTAAGGCGGCTTGGTGATGTAACCAATATTGGCAAACAGGTTCATCTGATCATTCAGATTGTAGTTTGCACCTGCTTTGGCCTGATAGCTCAGGAAGTTAACATAGCGGCTTGATTGTGCCGGATCGCTGTTCAGATAGTTATAAAGATCTGTTCTTTTATCACCTGTACCAGAACCGGAAAGCGTGATAAATGCCGAAAAATCATCTTTAGCATACTCTGCTTGTGCATATACACCACCAGACATTACATAGTCCTTGTTGTAATAACCAATTTTATCGCCAACTACTGCACGATGAAAAGGATTATTGATATCACCCGAACGGCTGCCAGCGGCTGAATTTCCAGTATATGGATCATACACATAATCAGCGCCTAACAGATCTTTAACCTCTTCGTAATGGGTACCTTTATAATACCTTGCATCAAGACCGGCAGAAAGGTTTAAATATTGCCCCAATGTGGTGGTGTAGGTACTTCTTAAACCATACCAGGCATGATCATTATGTGCCGCGTACAAATAGGTTGCTGCGGAACCATCAGGACTAGCGGCATTGCTTTTCTGTACGGCATCAAAATCAAATGGCGAATATAAGTTACTCACCCTTGGCGGTATAGCAGTACCGCTAGCAGATGCACCTATTGCACCACTCCCTCCTGTGCCATAGGTGGCATACAATACGGTTGACAGACTTGATTTTTCATTAATAACCCAGTTATGATTTAATGAAAATACTGGCTTACTGAAAAAGTTGTTATATGGATTTATTTGTTTACCATCTTTAACTCCCAGGTCGTAGTTCCACTTAATACCTTGCGGCGCACCGGCATATTCGGTTAATGGTCGTTCAGGCCGTTGTCCGTGGGTTTGGGTTGCGCCCATTACGGTAAAAGATAAAGTTTGACTTGGAGTTAATACTTTTGATAAGTTAAAAAAGTAGTTATAACCTAAAAAGTTCAATCCATCGGCGTAACCATCACCTTTAGTTCTGCTGCCCTGGAAAGTTGCAGCCCAACCATTGGCATTTAAACCCGTTGATACCAGTACTGCTGTTTTTTCGTAATTATTGGTACCTATGGTTTGTGAAATATATCCACCTTTTTGGGCATCAGTTGTACGTGTAGTGATATTGATGGTACCACCAAATGACGGAACAATAATTTTTGAAGCACCTAAACCGCGCTGTACTTGCACGGAGTTGGTAACATCGGTAAGACCTGACCAATTTGACCAAAATATTGATCCGTTTTCCATATCATTAACAGGGATACCATTAATGGTAAGCGCAACATTACCTTTTTTTGAACCGCTTGAAAAACCGCGAATACTGATACGTGAATCGCCATAACCGCCACCCTGCGCTGTTGCCATGATACCAGGGGTGCTTTGCAATAGCTGCGGAATATCTCGACCGCCCAATTTTTCTTCAATATATTGCTGATTGATAGTTGATACAGCTATTGGCGTTTTGCGATCGATAGCCAAATCACCAGTTACTACAACCTCTTTCATGGCATTGGCGCTTGATTTTAATAAAATCAGGCCAAGATCTTTTTTGTCGATAAGCTGAATTTCCTGTGTAACGTAACCGATGTAGGATATTACCAATGTTTGGGTATTCTCGTCACCCAATTTCAATTTAAATTCACCGTTAAGCCCGGTTGAGGTGGCTTTACCGCCGCCTTTTACACCAACAGAGGCACCTATAAGTGGCTCTTTGGTATCGGCATCAACTACCTTACCGCTATACACTGACGCTAACATAGCCTGCTCGGCTGCCGATACTGGTTTGCCAGATGCTTTTGCTTTAACTACAATGGTGTGGCCAACTATGGCGTAGGTAATAGGCTGTCCTTTAAACACCTTGTCCAATACGGCGGTCAGAGCCAGGTTCTTTACATTAAGTGATACCTTGTTACTGCTGGCTACAAGTTCTGTTTGCATAAAAATATCATAGCCGCTTTGCTGCTCTATTTTATTTAAAATGCTTTCGAGACTTGCATTCTTCTCCGTAAGTGTAATACTTTGACTAAAGCTCGCGGCGCTCAAATGAAGGCATACGGCAAATAGTAAAGCGGTGATAAGTTTGATCCGCATAATAAATTTCCTTTTTGTGGCCGGATTTATCCGGGAAAAACAATTGGTAATCTTATTAATTTTATTTACCCGTGTGCCTTCACATACGGGCGCAGGAAATGTAGAAAAATCCATACTTTTGTTTGGGTTGTTTAGTAAAAAGTTTATTTAGTCAATATTATTTTATATGCTCAGCCCGATACCTGGCCGGAGGTGCTCGCAACACTTTCCGGCTTTTTTATGGGCCAAATCCAGTAACCGGCCTTGCCGGCTACCGCTATCAGGCTTTATGATCTTACTATAATCTTCCTCCCGTCAATTGTGAAGTTTATGCCGCTTGTTTTTAATATCTGAAATATCTCTGAAACCGGTACATTCCGTGAAATACGGCCCCGGTAATGTTTTTGCACTACATTGCCCTGGTATTCTACATCCACATCGTACCATCTTGATAACTGGCGCATAATGGTATGCAGATCGGTATTGCGGAAAAGAAATTTGCCATTCTTCCAGGCCACGGCTTCATCTATATCCGCATTTTCTTTTACATCAATAGCGTTTACAGTGTTTACAGCTTGCTCTCCTGGTTTAAGTTTAACAGTGGCTCCATTTGTATTACTGGTAACTCTTATACTACCTTCAAGCAGTGTTGTTTTGGTGGCAACTTCATCAGGATAGCTATTGATATTGAAATGCGTACCTAAAACAGCAACGGTTTGTGTTGTGGTTTTTACGTAAAAAGGTTTATTGGGGTCTTTGCTTACTTCAAAATAAGCTTCTCCATTGAGTTCAACTCTCCGCTCGTTGCCGGCAAATGTTGTGGGATATCTTAAAGATGAAGCCGAGTTTAACCAAACTCGGGTACCATCGGGCAAAACAATTTGGTACTGACCACCGCGTGGTGTAGCCAACATGTTCATCACAATTTTTTCAACCGGTGGCAGCTCTTCAGATTTAGCGGTTTCGGCAACCTGGTAAACCAACTCGCCGCTCTCATCTTTTGTAATAACGATATTTTGCTGACTCGCTATTTTCCCGCGTTTGGCATCGTCCAGAAGAATCTTTGATCCATCTGCCAGTGTCAGAATAGCTTTATTACTCCCGGGTAAAAGGTCTTTCTGGGGCTTAACAGCCATTTTTTGTTCACCGGAAGTATTACGGTATCTAGTTAATGTAACGCCTATAGTTATTAATATGATTATAGCGGCAGCATATGCCGGCCATTTTTTGGTAGTACTTTTTTTACGGGAAATGCGTTTAAACCTCGTTTTCTTCACAATATTTTTCCAGGCTTTATCCTTATCATTTGCCTCAAAGGTTTCCAATTCCGAATCAATTAGAGTTTCATCGGTTAGTTTTCTGAATAATTCCTGGTTGTGCATATCGGCTTGAAGCCATTGCTCCAGTTGGTCATTCTCCTGCTCGGTAAGCTCATTTCGCAGATATTTTGCTATCAGCTTACCCAGATCAAAATAGGGTTGGTAATTATTCATATTTCCTTTTCGTATATAAAGACACCTTCGTTTTCAAAAAGGATAAAGGAGATATAAAAAAAATTACTTTTTTTTCATCGGAATGTCCAGTTCCATCATGCTCACTTGATATGAGACTGTAATTCATATATTTATTAACAATTAAAATTCGAAACAATGGACGAATTCATTTTAATATTCAGGCATGAGGATGGTACTAAAGTAGCTTCTCCTGAGCAGATAGAAGTTTGGATGAAACAAACTATGGATTGGATAGGTGGCATTGCGGCTCAAAACAAATTTAGCAGCGGTACTGGTTTACCCTTTGATGATGCCAAAGTAGTTTGGCATAATAATGTAGTAACCAACGGCCCTTTTGGCGAAATCAAAGAAACCATTGGAGGGTATATTATTGTAAAAGCCAATTCTGTTGAAGAAGCGGTTGAGTTTGCCAAGGGTAGTCCGGTATTACAGGGCGATGGTAATAGCGTTGAGGTGCGCAGGATTGCCAAACGCGACGGTGTAGATTAAATTATGGAGGCCGTATCATCAATCAAATTGACTATCACCGGTCTTGTACCACCTACAAATTAACATTAAGCAGGTGATATTTATGCAAAAAAGTGGGTTTACATGGTTTACACAATTTACGGTTAACATTGATTTACACAACTGATAATCAATTAATTATATATTTTATCAGGAAAATTATGTAAACCCACTTTTGGGTTAATTGAGTCAATCCAACCCTCATCTTACCATGCAAAAACAGGAACTCATACCACACTTGTTCAGAACCGAATACCGGAAGATAGTAGCTGTACTTTGCCGCCGGTTCGGTTTTGACCAAATGGAGACTGCCGAAGATATTGCCAGCGATACGTTTTTAGCTGCGGCACAAACCTGGGCTTTTCAAGGCGTTCCGCCTAATCCAACCGCATGGTTATATAACGTGGCCAAAAATAAAGCCAAAAATCATCTGCAGCGTAATACCGTTTTTGAAAGTAAGGTATCGCCCGAAGTAAAAATCAACGCTTCTGAATTTCATGAATTGGACATCGATCTGTCGCCACAAAACATCAACGACAGTCAATTGCAGATGATGTTTGCCATTTGTCACCCTGCTATATCGCCCGAGGCACAAATTGGTTTATCACTGCGTATTCTTTGTGGTTTCGGTATTGATGAAATTGCCGAGGCTTTTTTGACCAATAAAGAAACCGTTAACAAGCGTTTATTCAGGGCTAAAGAAAAGATCAGGAACGAAAAACTAAAAATTGAGCTGCCCAGTCCCGCTGAAATTGATGATCGCCTTGAAAACGTATTAACAACCATATACCTGTTATTTAGTGAGGGTTATTATTCAGTTAGTCAGAATCAAACGCTACGTAAGGATCTGTGCTTTGAAGCGATGCGTTTGTGTAATATGTTGATTGAAAACAATAGCACCAACAAACCGCAGGTAAATGCCCTGCTATCGCTCATGTGTTTCCATGCTTCCCGCTTTGAAGCCCGCCTAGATAAAAACGGAGAGCATATTTTGTATGACGATCAGGATGTTAGTCTTTGGAACGCTGACTTCATTAGCAAGGGCGCCTATTTTTTAAAATGTGCCACAACCGGCAACGTCCTTTCCAAATATCACATCGAGGCCAGCATAGCTTATTGGAGTACTCAAAAGAAAGATACTAAAGAAAAATGGGAAAACGTGCTGCAACTATACAATCGTTTATTACAGATAGCTTACTCCCCCATTGCCGCGCTGAACCGTACCTTCGCCTTATCAAAAGCCAACAGCAAAGCCGAAGCGATTGTGGAAGCCGAGAAATTAAAGCTAACTGATAATCAATTTTATTTTACCCTACTGGGTGAGCTTTATACCGATATTGATAACGAGAAAGCAAAAAGTAATTTTAAAATAGCCCTTTCCATAGCCCGCACATCTGCTGATAAACAGGTGATTCAAAAGAAGCTTGAGATGCTACAGTAATCATATTTATTTCTTGAAAGTAAGTACCGCTAATGCAAACCAGGTAAATAATTCGGGCGAGAGTTTTACCCGCAGCAGTTCCAGGGCTCTTTGTTTTTGCTTTTTTACCGTATTGATAGACATATTTAGCTCATCGGCAATTTCCTGATTCTTTTTTCCGTCGAAATAACCCATGATAGATATCGATCTGTAATTATCTGGCAGGGCATGGAGGGCAGCATGAATTTCGGCCATAGCCTCGGCCGTAATCATGGCTTCAATTATTGGTGGTTCTTCAGGTTCAGTATTTCCATAATATTGTATATAGCCCTCTACTACTTTATGATGCCTAATGCTGTTAAGGCTTGCGTTACGAACTGAGCTATATAGGAAATTCTTGATGGCTATGCTATCCTGCATTACCGTTTCGCGGTGATTCCAATATTTTATAAATGCATCCTGCACAATATCCTCGGCATGATCTTTATCCTTAAGCAATTGAAAAGAAAAATATACCAGCCTGTCGTAATGTTCTTTGAAAAGAACATCCAGGTCTATTTGTTCAATTGACCTGTCCGACTCGCTTTTGTGCGTAAATATTCCTTTTACAATGCTCATCTATCCGTTGCAGAAATAATTTATGAGCATTAAACACATCATTTTTGATGCATCATAAATACCCGGTTCAAAGTTGAACTTTACGTGTTCAATTTAAGTTAAATCCGGGTTAATAAATAATGTTATTACAGTAACTTTTCAGTTGCAAATCGCATAGCAAATTAAAAAGTTGTGGTACATGTCTGTTATCAGAAACCAATTAACACCAATAATTACTGCATATTTATAATAAATCAGGTGAAAATAACCGCAAATAGTCCAATAGTTCCCCGTCATCATCTATTTTTCCAGACGGACTTTTGCTGTTGCTTTGCATCATTAAAACAACAAATAAATGAAAGACCATAAAAAGTTAATAAAAGAAATATTTCAAAACATTTTTGAAATCCCAGGCTATGACGAAGCCATTGTTAAACGTTATTTCAGTACAGATTATGTACAACAGGTAGATGGTAAAACATTACATTTCAGCGAGTTTACGAAACACATTAAGGCAGTTAAAGAGGCTATAGCATCTATATCTATAATTTTTGACACGATAGCCCAGGATAACGATATTATTTTCACCAATCACCGGGTGATGGCGATCACGAAAGAGGGTCGTTCAGGCGAAGTTCAGGTAATAGCTGAGTTTCACATTCAGGATGGGCAGATAAACTATTGCAATGAATTAACCCGCCAGATCAGCGGTGACCCACGCGATGGAGACCTTGGTTCAAGACATTAATGCCACAATAAAGCTCTAAAAGCCACCCGAAATAACCGGGTGGCTTTTTTTATAAATACTGACCTACTTATAAAAGCTCACAAAAATATCCGTTATTATTCATCAACTTAATAACTCTTGGCACCGGGACATGTTCTCCCTCAATCCGTAAAACACGGTCACAATCTTCCAGATCAAAATTTATTTCGATACCGGGAATATATTGTCTGAGTTTAAGGATAAGTATAACCGATTGATCAACATTTTGAACATCTGTTTTAAAAACTTCTACTGTGGTAACTGTCAGCGTTGGTGCATATGTCTGTTTAATCATCATTACTTTGTTTTAGGGGAATAAAATTGTACGGTTCGAAGGATTTTTAGAATCGGTAGTTAATGCCGGTTGAAACAGCAACGCCTGTTTTCTTTAATTCTGTTAAAGGAGCACCTCTTTTGTCGAGGTTGTTAAATGGTACCCAGTTAACTTTTTGGTCTTTATCATACAGATCAAGCTTTTGGACTACATTATACCCGGCACTCACCTCTACCGAGAAATTCTTAGCCAGCGCATAGTTGTAGTATAGCGAAGCCTTGAACTGCTGTGCCTGGAAATAGTCGGAGTTCATCTTTTTTGATAAACGATAAGTGCCACCACCGATGCCAAAATCGCCACTTAAGCCAAAATTACTTTTCTTGGATAGCTTATAGTTTAGCTTTTCAGAAACCGGGATGGTTCCTGATAAACTTAGTTTGTCGGAAATATTCCAATCAATACCAAATACAGGAACAAGTACCGAACCAAAGAATTGTTTAGAATAGACTACTCCTATTGAATAGGTGAATTTAGCTGATTTCCTGATCTTTAACATAGCCACTCCTGTATAAAGCATATCATTACCGGAGATGTCTTTCAGATCAGATGACAGTGTTGGTACAGCTGAAATAAGCAAGGCATATTTGGGCGAAAATGCCTTTTGAAAGGTAAGGGGAACCGAAAATGAGTGAAAGTTGTTACCCCCAAACTGATTGCCCATGCCAGATAGAAATAAGCCGCTGTACCCTACTCCTGCCAGGAAAAAATCAACTTTACCATTTTGCATCTTACTGTATAAGGGTAAGGTAAGGCTGCCGTTCACTTGCTGTATATTCATATCCTTACCGTCAATTTTAAAGGGAGAATAGGTATAATCAGCTTCAAATGAACCTAAATTAGGTACCGACGTTATGGGCGCAGATACGCCTTCCTCTACCGGTGTATTTTGCTGTGCCTGTGCTGATAGCGCGAATGATACTGTAACTATCGCAATTAAAGACAAGATCTTTGTTTTCATGAGTTGTTGTGGAGTTTTTTTGATTATTTGATGATTTGTTTTACCAAACCGGCTACCAGGTGGATCCTCCCTTGTATACAGTTTGATGTTGCTTTTTTAATTCATATTTCTCTTGAAACACGTTCAGGTTCATTTACCCTTACTCGTCATGAAAATATTCTGCAATACAGTCAAGCTAAATCTGCTTAACCCTTAGTCTTTATTTAAATTATTTTCGGCAAATGACATTTTTATGATTAAGCGGATCATAAGCAGTAGGAATAAAACAGGGCGTTAAAAGCCAGACAAACCGGGGTCTGGTTTTAAGGATAGTCTGGACTAATAGTTATTCGGATGTGTCAGATACAGCTCTAACCAAAATTGATCAGGCACTTGCGGATTGGTGCCGTCAAAAACTTTTTAAACCTTAAATTTTAACACTTTTCTGCTCAAAAACGGGGTAAAAACGGGGCAAAATTCATTCAAAACCATCGATTTTAACACTTTTTAACAAATTTTAACATGATTTTGATGCGTTTTGAAAGGTTTAAAAAGTATCAAATAATTGATATTCAATACATTTAACACAAAATGGTTGATTTTTGACCTCTATTTTCTCTTAACAAAACGGCCTGGTTCTCTTTTTTATCAGAAAACCAGGCCGTTGATTATGGTAAATATACGAAAATTCAGGCGCAAAACCAAGACATGGATAGCACCTCGGCCTGAAATTTGAATGATAAACAGATAAAAGAAGAAAGTACTTTTGAAGGAAGGTAAACGAAATGAATAAGTGTATGACTAAAAATAAAGCGAAATTTAAAAAGGAAAAGTAAGCAACCCATAATTCCATATTTCATATGAACGTACAAGAACAAATCAAAGAGTATATAAACAGCCAACCTGAGGCAAAGCGTAGCGATATGCAAGAGTTGCACCATCTTGTAATGGAGGTTTTACCAGGGGGTAAATTATGGTTCGATGATGGTAAAAACAGCGAAAATAAAACCGTTAGTAACCCTAATATAGGCTATGGGTTTTACACCATAAAATATGCTGATGGGAAAACCCGGGATTTTTTTCAGATTGGTTTAAGCGCAAACACAACCGGAATCTCTATTTATATCCTTGGTATTAAGGATAAAACATACTTAGCCCAAACATATGGGAAAGAAATAGGCAAGGCGAGCGTGACCGGGTATTGCATTAGGTTCAAAGCGCTGAAAGATATAAACATACATGTACTTGAAGCGGCAATACGCTATGGGGTTGAGGCTACCAATGAAAATTAAATTTCACACTGAAACACTATCAAAACCCTATTTTGCCACATTATTACCAGCCTGGAGTAAAGCCAGAACATCGTTCTTCAAATGATCAGGTATCAATATAATGCTTTGGGAAACCTGTCCGAGATCCTGAATATTGACAGGGGTTTCAGGCGCAGGACTACGGTAGCCTTTCAGAATAAAATAACCTTTTTCATTTTCATATTGCACGGTTATTCTTAATTCGGTAAGCAGCTGAATATCGCGGTAAAGGGTACGGGTGCTGATATGGAATCTCTCTTTTAAGTAGTCAACCGTTACCACCTTTTGGGTTTGTAAAACGGCCAGCACCTCCAATAGCCTGTCTGTCCTGTTCATTTAGCTTTGTATTTCTATACAAAACTGGTACAGGGCCGTGACAGCAGTATGTCAGCAGGACTTTAGGACTTTAGGACTTTAGGACTTTAGGAAGAAGGATTTCTTATCGCCTGTGTTTTATTTTTTTGTTCTTTACTTCAAAAATCCTTATTCCCAAGATCTTTGATCCAAGAATCTTTACTTCCAAAGTCTCACAGTCCAAAAATCCCAACAATCCTAAGTCTCAAAATCCAATATTAATCTTTCCTCAGCCTATCCCTTTCGTCCCCAGCTCCCTGCTTGGCCTGGCTGCTTGCCCGCGTGCTGCCAAATGATTTGGAATAGGTGAGTTTGATGATGGGGAACTTGCTCGATTCTGTATGTACATCTACATAGCTTTTGATATTAAAAGGTTCCTGCGTTAACGTGCCGTAATGAACATGCACCCTTATGCTTCTTAAAATATCGGCTACAGAAAGCTGAAAACTCCCACCATTATTATTTAATTCCTTTTTTATGCCCGCGTTCAGGGAGCCAAGACCATCAATTTTTGTGGTACCGTTATACCATTGCGAATTGTACCAGCCCGAAAGCTCCAATGAATATTTTTTCGGGAGCTTAAATGATTCATTAAAGTTAGATGTATAAATAAAATAGCTTTTCTGGAACGGAAATACCGAATAGCCGCTCCCCTTAAACTGGCTCAGTCCGCCTGTAAAACTGTAAGTCATGTCCCACCAGTTGTTTATTTTAAAGGGCAGGTTTACCTGAAAAGTAAAGTTGCTTTGGTAGCTCAGGTTTTGAGGTGAAATATACAGCAGGTCTTTTGAGGGCCCGGTGCTGAGCTGATACCGAGCTATGGGGTTATCATCGCGGCTATAAAGCAGGGAGAAGGAATAATCACGATAATTATAACCCAGTTTTATGTTATTGGTGATAGTAGGTTTCAGGAAAGGATTACCGGTATACACAGCCGTAGGGTCGCTGTAGCCCACATACGATGCCAGGTCGTTATAAGTAGGCCGGTTAATCCGTTTGCTATAGGAGAATTGCAGTTCGGCATTTTCGTTTAGTTTTTTCGAAAATAAGATACTGGGGAACAGTACACCCAGTTTACGGTTAACCAGGCTCTTACCTGTGTTAGGATCATCCATGTCAGTGTAGGAGTACTCATACCTTACCCCTACAGTCAGATTCATGGATGTACTTATTTGCGAATTAAATGAAGCATAAGCGGCCCCGATACCTTCTTTCATATAGATCTGATTAGCCGATTCTGTTCTTTTAACCCATACATTATCCAGCAGGCTTTCCAGGCCCGATGAGCTGGAACTGGTGGTATAGGTTCCTTTGATGCCTGTTTCCAGTTTCAGTTTAGTACTCAACTGTTTAGTATAATTAACCTTAGCTACCCCTACTTTAATGGTTGTAAGAGCAAAACCCCGTTGCTGCGGCGAATTTAAACTATCGTTAGTCCCCGCCACCTGCCCATGCTTATTCACAAATGTAGTTTGCACCTGCGATGGGTTATCGTTATGGTAATAGATGTAATCCGCGTCAAAACTGAGTTTCTCACCAGTATTTATTTGCTGGTCGATACCGACCGAACTCACCAGGTTATTCCAGCTATTTTGAGAGGTATTTAGTCCATCATAGGTTAATAAAGAATCAGGCAGTACATTATAAAGGGCGTGATTAGTAGTAGTATAATCCGCATTGCTGCTATTGTAGGTAATATTACCGCTTAAAGTTGTTTTTGAACCGAGTTTTATATCGGCCCCTATATTGGCATTATGATCATTCTGTACCCGTTTGGTATGGCTATTAAAAACAACCGCTACATTACCGCCCAGGAAAGGCATATTCTGGGTACTGGTAATAAACAGATCGGTATAGGTTCTGTCGTGCGAAAAGGTGTAGAAACCATATAAATTCACATTTGTTGTATTGTGCGCCAGGTTAAAGCTTGCCGTACCCTTTTCGCCCCAGCCATAACCACCCGTTGCGGAAAAAGAGCCGTTGGTACCTTGTTTTTTGTTCTTTTTGGTTACGATGTTAATGATACCTGCGCTGCCTTCGGCATCATACCCGGCCGGCGGGGTACTGAGTAATTCTATTTTTTCGATGTTGGCGGCACTCATACCGCTGAGCATATTCACTACCTGATCCATCGGTATACGCATCAGTTTGCCATCCATCATCACCATTACCCCGCTTTTACCATTTAAATTGATGCTATTGTTTCGATGGTCGATCACCACCCCGGGCGACCGCTCCAAAACCTGCAGCGCACTGCTCCCTTTGGTCAATAAGCTACTTTCCACATTCACCACCATGCCGTCTGGACGCTGCTGATACAGTGGTTTGCTGGCTTTAATCACTACCTCGCCTAACTGCCGGGTAGTTTCCTGCATAATGGTAGTACCAAAATTCTTGTTAGCCGTACGGGCGTTAATCCCAAAAACAGGTGAATCCCAGGTTTGGTAGCCGATACTACTGAGCCTGAGCTTATAATTCCCTACAGGCGTATTTTCTATCAGGTAAATACCATCGGCGTTGGTTTGCGCGCTTCTTACTGCCGATGTATCTGTGGCTTTAAGCAGCAATACATTGGCAAACGAAAGTGGTTTGCCATCGGTCGTCACGAGTTTTCCGCTTATCTGCCCAAAGGCGTTTTGCATCAGCAGAAAACATAAAATATTTAAACAGAGGGCTTTGGTTTTCATGTCCGGCTTGTTTATCCGGTTCAAAGAAATATCGGTGGCTGGTAAGATAAAAATGAGAATGACCAGTGGCTGGTTATAATTGATAAACTACACAAAAGCAGGTAAAAGCTATAAAAACGATAGTTGGAGCGGGTTAATTTACCGCTTATACTCTGGGTGATGTAAATGGTCAATTACTTTATGGCGTTCATGTATTGGGGATGTATATAATAATAGTAATTGCGTAACTTTAAGATATTTAGCGATTAGTCATTCGGAAACTAAAAAACATTGTCATTTCGAACGAGGAACGAGGAGAAATCCTATAGAGCCATACAAAGCGAACACTGCTCACAGCAGAAGATTTCTCACTATCGTTCGAAATGACATCCAGGATTTAAAAACAAAATGAACGCATTAGCAGCCGATAAATTAAGCCAGAACTGGTTGTTTAAATACAAGCTGTATCACATTCCGTTTTGGTGCGTTTATCATTATTTTTGGTGGGTAATTGCCGTGGGCGATGCTTTGGCGG
Organism: Mucilaginibacter lappiensis; assembly: GCF_900155965.1. Taxonomy (GTDB): domain Bacteria; phylum Bacteroidota; class Bacteroidia; order Sphingobacteriales; family Sphingobacteriaceae; genus Mucilaginibacter; species Mucilaginibacter lappiensis. The sequence goes on along the minus strand of NZ_FTMG01000015.1, from coordinate 81,049 downwards.
CCGCAAGTTCTATGTTCTTTTCGGCTTATACTGTCAAGATCCTCTTTTATGTAATCTTTCAGGCGCTTGCGGTATATTTTAATTTATATTTCCTGATACCTCGTTACCTGGAGAAAAACAGACTGCCGCAGTATATTATTTACCTGGCTATTACCATTATTTGCGCCTCGTCGTTAATAAACACAGGCTATTATTTAAGCGCATTTTTGGCCCATTGCACCATAACAAAAATGTTTGGGGCCGAAGCAGGCAGCTTTTTCCATTTTTTTAATACTTCGCTCCCATCCACTTTGGCCAGTATGACGCTTGCGATGAGCATCAAGCTAACCAAAAACTGGATTCAGGCCCAGCGGAAGCAACAAATTATGGAAAAGGAAAAGCTGGAAACAGAGCTCAAATTTTTAAAATACCAGTTTAACCCGCATTTCCTGTTCAACAGCATCAATTCTATTTTTTTCCTGATCCACAAAAACCCGGATATGGCTTCCGATTCGCTGGCCAAATTTTCGGGACTGCTGCGGTACCAGCTGTATGAATGTAACGATCAGCAGATCTCACTCGACAAGGAGATCACCTACCTGAAAAATTTTATCGAGCTGGAAAAACTTCGTCAAAATAATAATGTGGAGGTAATATTTGAGGTTGAACAACCAAGTATCGAATATTGGGGCATAGCGCCATTTATACTCATGACCTTTGTAGAAAATGCATTTAAACACGTATCCAAACATAGCGACAGCCCCAATTGGATCAGCATAAAATTGAGCACCAACGAAGGGCAGCTAGATTTGCTGATCACTAACAGCACATCGCCCGACGAAGCAAACGAAGCGGTGACTTACGGCGGCATTGGTTTAAAAAATGTACAGCGCAGGCTGGATCTGCTTTACCCCGACCAGCATGAGCTGGATATACAGCATGCCGACAATTGTTTTGAGGTTAAGCTCCGACTAAAACTGAGCGAACTGGGATTTGAGAATAAGGACTTTTGGAACAAAGAACATGGGTTATTAGAACAAGGATAGAAGGAACAAAGAGCAAAGATTTTTGAAGCAAAGAATAAAAAGTAAAATCATGAATGACAAGAATCCTTGCTCCTTGTTCCAAAAATCCTTAATCCAAAAAATTAAAAGATGATCAACTGTGTAATTATTGACGATGAACCATTGGCCCGGGAAGGCCTGGCCAACTATGTAAGGGAAGTTGATTTTTTACAGTTGACGGGCACCTGCGAAAATCCGATCGCGCTGATGAAACTGCTGGATGAGCACCCCGTCGACTTGATATTCCTGGATATACAGATGCCCAAAATGAATGGTATCGATTTTTTAAAGATCGTGCAGAACCCGCCCATGGTTATCATCACCACCGCCTATCCCAGTTATGCGCTGGAAGGTTTCCAGCTTAATGTGCTTGATTATTTATTGAAGCCCGTTACGTTCGATCGTTTTTTTAAATCGGCTAATAAGGCCAAAGATTATCATCGGCTGCTTACCCAATCGGCCCAAAGCGGTATTCAAAAAGAGGAACCTGACGCCGATTATTTCTTTATCAAATGCGGTAACAAATACGAAAAAATCTATTTCGACGACATTATGTATGTGGAGGGTATGCAAAACTATGTGAGCATTTACACGGTAAAGGGCAAATACATGACGCTGCTGAACCTCAAAAACCTGGAGCAGAACCTGGATAGCCGGGCTTTTATCCGCGTGCATAAATCATACATCGTTTCCATCAGTAAAATAGAGGGGCTTGAAGGCAACGAGATCTTTATACAAACGCACCGTATATCTATTAGTCGCAACTATCGCGAACAGGTAATTGCCCAGGTGGTGGAATGTAAGCTGTGGGATAAAATAAAGTTGTCCTGAGGGGGAACGGCATCAATAAAAAAATGTCATTTCGAACGGAGAGAGAAACTATCTCTTGAGCGACAGCGAAAAATCTTTTACGATTGATAAGCTTTGCGTAAAAGATTTCTCCTCGTACCTCGTTCGAAATGACATTTCCTTTTGCGTGAACCTCAGGGCCCATTTCAGGAGGCCCTGAGGGGACGAAAAGGATTACTAAACATAAATTGATTTATGGAAATAAAATATCAAACTGTACTCAATAATAACCCTGTAATTAGGCCAACAGCAGGTGATATGGCTGATGGACGTGATCATTCTTTTGTTCTTAAACCACTAACTATTGATGAGATCATCAGTTTAGAAACTACTTATAATAGCGGCAATCAATTCCCTACCTCCTTGAGAGAACTGTTGTTCATTGCTGGCCAGGATTGTTACGTTTTGGATTATGGGTTGAATGAAAATCAGGAAGAAATGCAGGACGATGCCCGAGGCTGGTTAGTAGACCGGAGTCTCAACATCATTACACGACCTTTCTTTGTGATAGATGTGCATAGAGGAAGCTCTATTTTTTTATTCGTGTATTTGGATGAAGAAGTAGATGATCCAATAGTATATCAAGCTGATTTAGATAAAAACTTAGATCCAGATTACCCCAGATTAACAAATTTAGAAGCTAGCTTGTCATCATTTGTAAACGCCAGAATTAGTTATCTTCTACGTGGGATTAACCCCTATTGAATTATAAATTCAATACCTTAATAAAACCCAATGTCATTTCGAACGGGGTACGAGGAGAAATCTTTTGCGCTGGACTTATCGCGCGCAAAAGATTTTTCGCTGTCGCTCAAGAGATAGTTTCTCCCTCCGGTCGAAATGACATACTTGATTTTATTCTTATCCTCAGTTACCCGTATATCTCCTTACTCAAAAAATCATTCCTAAACTTTCCTTTCGGATCATACTCGGCAACCAACTTTTTAAAATCGTTCAGTTTTTCATAGCGCGATTCCAGAACTTTGGGTGCCATGGTAAATATTTTACCCCAATGTGGCCGAGCATTAAAAGGAGAAAGCTCTTTTTCAATCAGCGGCAGCAGTTTTAGCACTGCGGCTGTTTCCTGTTTCCAGGTAAAATGAATGGTAACCGAGGTTTGATTATGGCATGGGCTCATCCATAATTTGTCGGCGGCAATGGTACGGATCTCGGTGATAAATAAATGCGGCCCGATCTGTTTGCCCAAACGGGCTATGGCACTTATGGCTTCTACCGCATGGTGTATCGGCACAAAATATTCCGACTGCAGCTCTTTACCGCTGCTGGGGGTAAATCCCATCTTAAAGTGTGGCAGGCGTTCATACCAAGGCCCGGGTACGCCCATTTGCTCGGTACAGTTTTCGGCAGAGAGGGCGATGATAGGGTGTACATTTTTTGTTGCGGCTTTGGCTCCGTAAAACTCGGGGCCATTGTGGTCTTTATCCGTACCGATGCGGCTTTTTATCCAGACCTCATTGATGCTATCCTGCTGCCAGTCGGTAAATAAACTAACGCTGTAGCCGGCAGACACTATTTTTTCAAAGTTTTGCTTTACCTGTGCCATGGGCATCCGGGTAAATACCCGCTGCTGCATCATATAAGTTGGCTCCACCTGTAAGGTGACTTTGGTGATAACACCAAGGGCGCCAAGGCCTACAACCGCCGCGTTCAGCTTTTCTGCATCTGTAGCTTTAGACAAGTGGACGATATTGCCATCGGCCGTTACAATTTCCAGGGCTGTAACCGCGCTGGAAAGGTTACCGTTTTTAACACCAGAGCCATGCGTTGCCGTGGTGATAGACCCAGCCACTGAGATATGTGGTAAAGAGGCCAGGTTATTTAAGGCAAAACCCACTTTATGCAGGTACGGGGCCAGTTCGCCGTATTTAATGCCCCCTTCAACGGTAACCGTGTGCCCTTTTTTATCAAGGCTCAGCACCTTATTCAGCTCTTTAGTGGAGAGCAGGTTGTCTTTACTATCGGCAATGGTATTAAAACAATGCCTTGTGCCTAATACCTTAAGCTTTGCATGCGTTTTAACCAGCTGTTGAACTTCCTGAACTGATTTGGGGTAGAATACATGATCGGTGCTGAAGGTAAGATTACCGGCCCAGTTTTTTAAACGTGGAGCCTGGGCCCAGCCCTCTAACGATGACAATAACGGTGTGGCCATTAAGGTGGTGCTTAATTGAATAAATGTTTTTCTTTTCATAGCGTAATAGGTTATTACAATGTAACACTAAAAATCAAGAATCAATAGCATTTCAATCAAGATACTTTTTGCCAAACCAGCAATGTTTTGCTGATACATTATTCTCCCTAATAAGATCTGAGTGATAATAGTCGAGTAGCTTTTTCTTTTTTACCGGTTTAATGATTTCTATCTCGTCAGGTTCATTTGCCTGATCGGTTATCTTATTGATGGCTAAAACCGCAGCCGGCTTTTCAAATGATCTGCTTATGGTAATAGTATCCAGGAATAAAGGGGACGGCAGGGGCGGTAATGTATCCCTTGCTGCTGTTGGCTGATCATTTTGTATGGCTTCAATGGCGACATTTTTACTTCGCAGGCGCTGAACTGTTACAGGTATGAGTATGCGGGATTCTGTTTCTTGGATCTGTGTTATCATCTGTGGTTTGGCCGCTTGTAATACTTCCCGGTAATAACGTTCATTGAAGCGCATGGAAATAGCCTCTTCCGCGTTGCCTGTTATACCCATGAGCAAAGTGCCCAGTCCCACGCCCAGCCAATAACTTTTTTTCACCGTAAAAAGCAATAGGACACCGGCAAGTGTCAGCACACTCCAAACTATCCTGATACGCAGCCAGGAATGGTGCGTCCGTTCTACTTTCGATACTTCCTCTTTGAAAAAAGCCTGTTTGTTTTCCTGGTATAAACGCAACTTTTGGGGCAGCGCTTTCCTGGTTACGTATCCATCGCCAAAACCACCTATACCCATTACCAGGCCAATAACAAGAAAAGGCAGCGATAGTCCTTTTAATAAGGATAGCGGTTTGGCAAAACGCCATAATACCAGCCCGGCTATTAATAAGAATACGCCTAACGCCGCTCCGGTAAAGCCATGCCTCGATTCGGTATGATAGTATTGCAGTATTTTTTGAATAAAGTCCATGCTAAGGGATATAAAATATACCGGTAAAATTGAACAATAAAAAAGTACAGAATTTTGGTGAGAGGCTCAGTTTTACTTTGTCACAAAGCTCAATGATAAGTTATTCAGTATTAAAACATTTCAATACATGATACGTTCAATAATTAATCAATTAAACCAAACAATTAATACCGTTATGAAACATGCATTTATTTTTGGTACCAGCATTTTTTTAAGCCGCCAAAACACCCTGACCTACACAGACGGTGATAAAAACACCGAATTTTTAAAGGTACTTTCATTTTATAACCATCAACGGGGCTCAGAAGATCGTTCACTCGTTATTGATGCCAACATCACTTCTTTAACAGGTGAGGTCATCAAAATAAGCGGCAACAAGTTGGAGAGCGGGCCATCGTCTGTTCATGTTGAAACAGACGCCAATCGAGTTTGGGTATTTCAAACCGGTCACCACGAGCCGGTATTAGATGTTTACCAGTTAAATGAGCATGAATTTCATGGTTTAGGCAGCCATATTGTGAACGAGATAGGTGTACAACAACCAGATGCCGTACTCACCATTAAAGGAAACTTTAAGGTTGATGGGGCACACTTCATGATCGAAAATGAAAAGATGTTTATCAACCATAACGGTTTTGCTAATGGCGTAGAGAATGCACATGAAGGCATCCTTTTATCTGCCGGAGAGCCAACTCATTAAGTTACATTAAATATTACTGTTTTTGAAAAGCCCCTGGATTGCATCCTGAGGGCTTTTTATTTGTTTGAACATTTTTTTACGCGTTTGGCCACAAACCCTTAGGGTTAATTAACTTTTGAATAACTTTGACTTTATTTGCCATAGTCAATTTAAATCAGATCAATAGGTATCAATTCCGGATCTGAATAGTATCTATGGAATAGGTTGATATGAAAGTGTAACCAAAATGGGTCCCGATAACGATAAGCTGATTATTACTGATGATTCTGAACTTTGGGATCTGTTTAGGGATGGCGATGAATTGGCCTATACCCAGCTTATTCAAAAGTACTCCAAACCTCTTTTTAACTATGGCTACCGCATTTACCAGGACAAGGATTTCCTGAAGGATTGTATACAGGATGTATTCCTGGAGTTATGGAACAGAAGGCTGCGTATTAGCCCCACCCCGGCTGTAAAATGGTACTTGTTTAAAGCCGTGCGCCTGCGCATATTCCGCGATCAATCCAAATGGAACCGCAGCGAGGAGCTTGATGAAAATTATGAGTTTTTGGTTGAATTTAACATTGAATCGAAAATGATAACCGACCTGGAAACCAAAAATTTAAGCTCCAGGATACAACAGGTACTAAACGCCCTCCCTCCCCGCCAGCGCGAGATCATGTACCTCCGTTTTTATGAGAACCTTGATTTTGATAACATTTCACAGATCATGGAGATCAGCAAACAATCGGTTCATAACCTCCTGCAAAAGGCTTATAAAAACTTCAGGACAGAATGGGTTATCTTATTGATTGCGTTTTCAAGCCTGGATTTGTAAATTATACAATTGTTTATCAGACAGTTATAGTAAAATCACAAAAAATATTAAATTTTTCATCTTTCAAGAGGGTAATATCCAGTCAATTCGGAATATATAGGTTATAACCAATTGAATCTATTTCCTGTGACCAGCTACACGAATTACGAAGTCGAAGACTTTTTACATGATGATTTTTTTATTGACTGGGTTTTAAAAAGCCAACCAGCTCACCAGGTTTTCTGGAAGCAATGGCTTGTTGAAAATCCCGATCGAAAAAAGGTCGTTGATCAGGCGCGAGCCATTATATTATCTATTAGGGTTAATCCGCTTAAAGAGGAATTGACCAATGCAGAGCTAAGCGCCATGGTAACCAACATCCGCCAACAAACTCTTGAGCAGGATGAACCCAATGTATTCAGACCCCGGTTTTACCAAACCGGCTGGTTTCGCGTTGCCGCCACGATTGTACTTGTTACTAGTGCCGGCTTTCTTTTTTTTAAGAAATATAATCATCAGGCATTACCGGCCAGCCAGGTTGCACAGGCCGATTCATTTTTGCAAGTAGTTAACCATACGCCGAACTCAAAGCTGGTGCAGATGAGCGATGGCAGCCTTGCAGTTTTAAAACCAGGGTCGGGACTTAGATACCTGCGCTCATTTCATGATAAAAGAGAGGTTTTTTTAGATGGAGAAGCCTTTTTCGAGGTACACAAAAATCCACAAATGCCTTTCCAGGTGCATAGCCATGATATGGTTGTGCGGGTGTTAGGTACCAGCTTTACTGTAAAAAGCACACAAAATAACCAGAGCTTTAAGGTTGTGGTAAACACTGGTAGAGTATTGGTTTATAACCAAAAAACCACAACAAAAGCAGGTAAGCATCAAAATGAGATTATTCTAACGCCTAACCAACAAGTTACTTATACAGAAAAAGAGCTAAGTTTTAAGAAAGAAACACTCGCGGTGCCATTAAAACTATCCAAGGAGATAGCGAAAAAAGATTTCACTTTTGATAATGCCCCTCTATCCGCAATTATTGACAGGATAAATAAGGATTATGATGTAAATGTTGAATATGATAAAACTAAGTTGGGAAACATTGGTCTTACTATGTCTATTTATGACAGGCCGTTGGACGAAAAAGTAAAACTGATATGTAAGGCTATTAATGCCACCTGCCAATTTACCGATGGCCGTATTATTATCAACAGCCAAAATCTAAACCCTATACCAACCAATTAACCTATTATTAAACCTATTTAATATGATGAGAGAAAGAAATACTTAAACCCACCTAAAAAACAAACCGGCAGTATTTGCGGTACTGCCGGTCCAAATGTTTAGCCCCAAAATGATCGATACTCATTTACTGTAACCTCTTGTAAAGGTTGAGCAGGGGCTTTTTTGTCAAGTTATTAACGAATCATTAACTCTAACCAAATTTATGAAATATAAACCTATACTCGTAAAAATAATGAAGATCACATTTTTACAGTTAACATTAAGTCTCTCATTATTAGGAAGCGCCATTGCAAAAGATGGTAAAGCGCAGGCCATTTTAGATACGAAAATTACTGTGAGCGAAAGCAATATCGCGCTAAAAGCAGTCATCAAAAAGCTGGAACAGAAATACCATGTCAACTTTGCATTCAGCCCGGCGCTAATCAATGATAACCAAAAAGTGAATGCATCATTCACAGACAAAACGTTAGGAACCGTATTAACTGAACTATTTACGCCGCTTAACCTGGCTTATGAGGTTTCAGGTGATGTAATCGTGATCAGGAATAATACCTCCGAGATAGTTATGAAAAGAGCCGACCTGGATATGACCCAGGCCCCTATCACGGGCAATATTATCGATGATAAAGGATTGACGGTTCCTGGTGTTACGGTAACTATTAAAGGCACCAAAACCGGAACAGTTACAGATATCAATGGTAATTTTTCGCTTAATGTAAGTCCGGGTACGGTGTTGGTTTTCACTGCCGTAGGTTTTGAGCCAAAGGAAATGCTTGCCACAACCGAGCCTATGAAAATTACCATGGTAACATCAAACAACAACCTTGCAGAGATAGTAGTGGTAGGTACCACCTTCAAAAAAGGCGATCTTACAGGCTCCGTAAGCAACGTAGATGCCAAAACATTGCAGGAACGCCCGGTTACCAATGTTAGCAGTGCTTTACAAGGTCGTGTGGCTGGTGTATTTATTGGCGGTGGCTCTAAACCAAGTGATGATCCCGTGATCAAAATCCGCGGTACCAATACCATCAATTCCGGCTCAACCCCTATTTATGTAGTGGATGGTTTGATCATGGAAAACAACCTGGGTGGCTTCAATTCCATCAATATGAACGATGTTGAATCAGTGTCTATATTAAAGGATGCTTCTGCTACGGCGCTTTACGGTTCACGCGGTGCCAACGGTGTAGTGGTTATCACCACCAAAAAAGGCAAGAAATCATCTGGTGATGGCACCATCAGCTATGATGGCTGGGCCGGCTTTTCTAACTATGCCAAAAGACCTGAAACCATGAGCGCCCAGCAGTTGTTTGATTTACGGGTAGATGCTTATGCCAACGGCTACATTAAAGATAACCCTAACGCCAACAGACAGGATTACATCAATAATACTTTGCTTAAAACCAACCTGGCATTTTCGCAGCAGGAATTTGATACCAATAACAGCGGTAAAAGTTATGACTGGCTTAAAGCTATCTCACAAACTGGCTATCAGCAAAACCATGCATTAAGCTTTGCAGGTGGTACAGAAAAAGGCTCATTTTACCTGAGCTTGGGGTATGCCGGCACAAAGGGGCTTATTCAAACCGTAAATCAAAATAAATATACCGGCAGGTTTAATGCTGATTATTTAATTAAAAAGTGGTTAAAAATCGGTACCAATACCGGTTACACCCGTACAGACGACACCCAGGCCGATGACGATGCATATAACCAGGCTATCAATGCTAACCCTCTTTTAAACTATGCCCCATACAGGGCAACAGCTACCAGGTATACTCCTAATTACCTTACCATATATTATCGTGCTCTGGGCCAAAACAGTAACAATAATTTTAACCCGTTCAACGCGCTTAATATTACCCGCGATCAAAACCGTAACCGCCTGGTAACATCAAACTTTGTCAATGTAAACCCAATACCTGGTTTGGATATACGCTCCACCTATTCTGTTGACTACGGTCAGCAAAGCTACTCTACCTTTACGCCGAATAACATACAGGAAGCTATCCGCAACTATAATGGCGATGCGCGTGCCAAGTCAGAACGCTGGAATGATCTGTACTGGCAATGGGATAATACGGCTACATATAGTAAAACCTTTAACTCCAAACATCGCATTACCGCCTTATTGGGTACCAGTGCCAGTAAGCGTACCTCTGATGATGTTTGGGCCCAGGGCGACCGCTTTGCAAGTAATGACCTTTTATATCATGATCTTGGAGGCGCAGCAGCACAGGACAAAACAACCATTTGGTCAAACTATTATGCCTACTCCATTTTTTCGGTAATCGCTCGTTTTACTTATAGTTATGATGACAAGTATTTTCTGACAGCTACCGCCCGCGATGACGGTTCTTCCAGGTTTGCTCCCGGGCATCAATATGGTATTTTCCCCTCAGCTTCAGTAAGATGGGATATTCACAAAGAAGATTTCCTGAAACAGCAGAAAGTATTTGATCAATTGAGCCTTCGGGTAGGTTACGGTGTTGTAGGTAACCAGGACATTACCAATTATGCTTTCCAAACGCTGTATGGTTCAAAGGTGAACAATAACAATGCCTTGCTATCCAATGATGGCCTTAAAGGTAACCCTGATTTGACCTGGGAAAGGCAAAAACAAGCCAACCTTGGTTTGGATATGGCATTCCTGAACTCGCGCCTCTCTGTTACTGCTGATGCGTTTTACATCAACAATGATAACCTGCTGCTTGATCGTGGCCTGGCTACCACCACCGGGTATACTCACCAATTACAAAACATTGGCCGTGTAAATAACAAAGGTATCGACCTGTCATTAAGCGGTCAGGTAATCAAAAGCAAAGACTGGAACTGGTCATTATCGGGCAATATATCATTTGCCAAAAACACCGTAAAACAGTTGTACGGCAATGCTACAGTGATATATAGCACTTCGGGCGATAGTCGTGAAAACAATTTATTTATTGGTCAATCACTGCATAGCATCTATACCTTGCGTTCGGGCGGTATAGCACAGGAATCAAACCGTGCAGAATGGCAGGGACTTAATTATAATGGTAAAACAGTAGGTCTGGGCGATTTATTCGCGCTGGATGTTTCGGGCCCTAACGGAGTTAAAGACGGCATTGTTAACCAGTACGACAGGCAGATTGTGGGTAACGAAGATCCGAAATACTATGGTGGCTTTTCAACAGACCTTTCTTATAAAGGCATAGTTCTGAACGCTGTATTTGTTTACTCGCATGGCGCCAAAAAGATTAGTAGTTATTATGAAGGTTTGATCAACAGTGTTGGCTCAAGCATGGCTTCAACCGATCTGTTAAACCGCTGGACACCAACCAACACCAATACCAATATCCCCCGTGTAATTGACAATACCAGCTATAACCGGTATAACCCTTCCGATCTGGACTATGCCATTCAGGACGCCTCTTATCTGCGTTTATCGGCACTTACTTTAGGATACAACCTGCCGCAAAAATTGCTGAACAGCTGGCATGCCAATCGGGTACGGATATACGCCACAGGCTCAAACTTGTTCTGTATTACCAAATACAAAGGGCTTGATCCGGAAACCGGCGATTACGGTTATCCGCCGGTAAGGACATTTGTTCTTGGGGTAAATTTTGGATTTTAAACTTCAATGCAAAAGATCATGAAAAAAACCATTATAAATATATTGATTGCCGGAACGGTAATATGTTCAGCTTCCTGCAAAAAATTCCTGAACCAAGACAGTTTGACAAAACTGGATGAAAATAAGGTGTATTCAGATATAAACCTGGTACAAACAAGTTTAAAGGGTGTATATGCCAGCTGGTTAAATAACCGTGTGGATGAGCAGGGAACTGTTTTAATGATGGGTACCGACGAAACCCAGCAGGGCGCTTATCAGATGAAAAGTGATGCATCCAAAGGCGGATTGGACAGGTACGATGGTAACCTTAATTCATTACAAGGTCAGGTAACCACCCAATGGAACCTTCGCTGGCCTTTGGTTAATGAAGCTGCCAAAATCATCAATGGGGTTGATAAACCGACATTACAGGCAGGTTCGGTAGAAGCCGGGATTGTGGGCGAAGCTTGTTTTATCAGAGGATTTATTGACTTTGAACTGGCCATGTACTGGGGCGAAATACCGATCAGGGATTTGAGTCGCGAATCACAACTGGGCCTTAAACGCCAGCCGCTTAAAGATGTGTGGACATTTATCATCGCCGATTTGACCAAAGCGTCCGCTTTTTGCCCGGACAAAAATGATCCAGGCAGAGCCACAAGCGGCGCGGCCTTGGCTATGTTGGGTAAGGCTTATATGTCGGCACCGGTATCAACCGGTCTGCGCGATTTTGATAAGGCTCGTGATTGCTTTGAAAAAATGATGGGCAGATATACCCTGGTACCCTACCCCGATCTTTGGGATTATAATAAACCCAATACCGCAGAAGCCATTCTGGAGTTCCAGTACAGCCCGGTATCCCCAAACAATAATAAAGTGCAGTTCCAAATAGGTTCACGTGCGGTGCAAAATACATTTGGCGATGGCTGTTATTATTCTGGTTATGACAAGGTAGTTCCAACCATACACGCTTATGAAACTGTGGCTAATGGTGGTATATGGGAAGATGGCGATGTGCGCCGTAACGAAAGTATCCGCTATGATTTTACCTATTATGGAGTTACACCAACGCTCGACATTATTTCGTGGGAAGGTTTGGGTAATGACTTTGATGAGCTAAAGCCCCATGTAAAAAAGTATGAAGATTTTCGTACCGATACACATAGTGGTTTGGGTTATAACAACATGTATAACTCCGGAAAAGACATGCCGGTACTTCGTTTAGGCGATATCAAACTATGTTATGCCGAATGTTTGAATGAGCTGAGCAGAACAGGCGAAGCTATAACCGTAGTTAACCAGGTAAGGGCCCGTGCCTGGGGTGGTACATTGCCCAGCGATAAAATGTGGGGCGCGATGGCACAAGCCGATTTCCGTACCAATATCATGGATGAACGTACCCGGGAACTTTTCGCGGAGGGCTGGCGCCGTATCGATCTGATCAGAACCGGGCTATTGGTTGACCGTACTAAAAAGTACAACAAATGGACTGCCCAATCCGGAACAATTCAGGCATTTAATAACCTGTATCCCATACCGGATACCGAATTGAAGCTAAATCCTCAGATAACACCACAAGATCAAAATCCGGGTTATCATTAATTCCCGGGATCAATAGATCAAAATAAAAGAGGCTGTTTTCACACTTTGGAAGCAGCCTCTTTTTGTCATAAATGATCACCGTATCAATTCACTATGTTATCATGCTTAAAGCTAAAATATTCAATAAACTTCTTAAATCTGTTTTCGGATCTGGTGAATTGCTCCAGCAACTTTAACTGATTTTGCGCCCTTACCAGGTTTTGCAAGGGATAAGTAGTGTGGTAATAGATATCGTCATTTAAAAAATCGGTCAGGAACCTAAGCACCTGCATATAGATCATATATTTGCCAGAATAAGTAAAGTATTCTTTCTCTGCTGGTGTCAAAGCTGTACCCATAGCCGAAACATAACCTTTATAAATGGCATAAAAACACTCTTCATTGATCTGTATCTTTGAAAAATCACGTTCTTCCTCATTTGCCGGCGAGAGGTAAGTTCGGAGCATATCTCCTACATCACTCAAAAAATAACCGGGCATCACCGTATCCAGGTCAATCACGCATAAACCGTTATGATGCTGATCAAACAATACGTTACTAATCTTGGTGTCGTGGTGTATAACGCGCAAGGGCAATTGCTGGTGATCAATCAATTGCATATAAGTAAATAATATGCCCTGATATTTATAAATATCGTTAATAGCAGTTGCGGCTATGGCCAGTTTGTCGGCTCCGGCGGTTGAACAAGCCTCTTTGAACTGATCAAACCGCAGTTTCAGATCATGAAATTGGGGTAACGTATAATGCAGTTTTTCCAGTTTGAAATCTCTCAATAAGTAAGTGAATTTTCCAAATTGCTGGGCTGCCTCAAAGGCTTCCTGTTGATTTGTAATTTCGGTAATAGTTACCGAGTTATCAATAAAAGGGAAAAGGCGATAGTATTCTTTATGATTTATTTCAGCCATGCGCTCACCTTTTAATGTGGGAATTGGCGCTACGAAAAGATAATTGGGTGCAGTGTGTTTAAGATATTCGGCCAGTAAGGCCATATTTTCGGCAATAGCTTCCGGATTTTTAAAAACGTATGGATTAATACGCTGAAGAATATAATTTTCGGGGCCGCTAACTTTCCAGGTATGATTGATCAATCCTGTACCAAAACTTTTAATGTGATAGTTATTGGTGTTAAGTCCGTATAGTTCCAGGATCTGGTCAAGCATCATTTAAAGGCAAATTTTAGCCAAACGTAATTAATTACTTATGAAAAAGCACCCGCAAACGTTTGTGTATTTTTTATTATGCAAAAGCTAATTATCTTAATAAAAGATAATTACAAACAGTAATAATATTTATAACGTCAATATTATAAAATATTACCTGATCGTGCATTTTAGAAGATTTAATAAACCAGGATGAGATATCCATTTCATCCGATACATCAGCATATTTGAAACTGACACAAACAGCCGGGATCTGACGCGCAGATTGCAAACGTTTGCGTGATATTTTGTGCAGTTATTTGAGTGGCCTTATCAATGAAAATACTAATTTCCATTATTCTATTTAAACCATACATCGCATGAAATACCATATCAGCCAGCATCATTGGGGCAATTTTAACAATCAGCAGATATTTCGTTACCAACTAAGCAATGATCACGGCGTAAAAGTTTCCATTACCAATTTTGGCGCCGCTATACAATCGTTATCCGTTCCGGATCATCAGGGCAATATGGCCGATGTTGTATTAGGATATGACGACCTACAGGGCTATGTTGATGATCAGTTTTATATCGGTACCATAGTGGGGCGTTTTGCCAACCGTATTGCCGGCGGTAAGGTAGAGATAAATGGTACAACACACCAGCTTACGGTTAAGGATGGCGGTTTTCATCATCATGGCGGCAAGGTTGGCTTTAATAAAAAAGTATGGCAATCACAGTCATTTAACAATGAAGATGGGGTTGGTGTAATCCTGGAGTACCTGAGTAAAGATGGAGAAGAAGGCTTCCCCGGAAACCTGACGACTACAGTTACTTATACCCTCAATAACCACAGCCAGCTAATAGTTGATTTTGATGCCGTAACCGATCAATCAACCCTGATCAATTTAACACAGCATGCCTATTTTAACCTGGCCGGCCATAATAACGGCTCGATTTTAGATCATCAACTCCAGCTACCGTTAGCAGATTACTTGCCCGTAAACGCCATGCAGGTACCCGAAGGTACCATTACCCCGGTGAGCGGCACGCCCTTTGATTTTACAGAACCCACAGCCATTGGCAAGCGTATCAACGATGATAACCCACAACTGGTGTTAAGTCGTGGGTACGATCATTCCTGGGTGGTAAAAAAGCAGGACTCGGCCGAGTTAAAACTGGCGGCTACCGTTTTTGAACCTACCAGCAAAAGGGTATTAAACGTTTTTACCACAGAACCTGCCATACATATTTATACAGGCAATTTTTTAGATGAAACCTGTATAGGTAAACAAAACAGCAATTATCCGTTCAGGAGCGGGTTGTGTCTTGAAACACAGCATTATCCGGATGCACCCAATAAACCTCATTTTCCAAGTACAGTATTAAATCCGGGCGAGCAGTTTAAAAGTCGTACTATTTTTGAGTTTGGGGTAAATGACTAGCACTATCAAACGTTTGCGGCGTATTTGGAGGTGACGATCGGTTGATTTTATAAATATGATCAATAACTTCAATCCCGAAACATGCTTGTAAACCAGACCATCAATTCAAACTAATAAATCATTATCAAACAATAACATAAATGGACAGAAGAACATTTGTAAAAAACAGCGCCATTGCGGCTGCAGGACTTACCATACTGCCAACAGGTAGCTTATTTGCCAAAGATAACGGCAAAGTACGACTTGGTTATATTGGCGTAGGTGCCCGGGGCATGAGCCACATTTCTGAAGGTGCCCTGCGCGACGATGTAGAGATTGTTGCGATATGCGATACCCAGGAACATTCCCTAAACATCTGCCGGGAGTTTTTAGCCAAAAAAGGCAGACCGGCAGCCAAAGAATACACCGGTGGTATTGACGCTTACAAAAAACTACTCGAAAGAAATGATATTGATGCGGTAATTATTGCTACCCCATGGCAGTTTCACTACCAGCAATCTATTGATGCCATGAAAGCAGGCAAATATGTAGGCTGCGAAGTAATTGCAGGCTTAACCGTTGAGGAGCACTGGGACATTGTTAAAACATCCGAAAAAACAGGCATCCCTTATATGACCCTCGAAAACGTATGCTACCGTCGTGATGTAATGGCAGCTTTAAACATGGTTAGGCAGGGCTTATTTGGCGAATTGGTACACCTGGAAGGCGGATATCAGCATAACCTCCGGGATGTATTGTTTAATGACGGCAAAGGCCGCTACGGCGGTAAAGGTGTTGAATATGGACCAAAAGCCTTAAGCGAGGCCCAATGGCGCACCCAGTTTAACATCGATCGTGATGGGGACTTATATCCTACACATGGCGCAGGTCCGGTGATGCATTATATAGATATTACCAGGGGCAACAGGTTTACGAGCCTCGTTTCGTTCAGTTCAAAAGCGCGTGGTTTGGCGGCCTATGTGGAGGAATTATCTCCAGGGCACCCGAATGCTAAACTCAACTACAAAAATGGCGACGTTACTACCACCATGATTAACTGTGCCAATGGCGAAACCGTTTTGTTATCGCATGATACGCATTTGCCACGTCCGTATTCATTGGGTTTCCGGGTTCAGGGTACTAAAGGTATCTGGATGGATGTCAACCAATCTATCTATATCGATCATAAATCAAAAGAAGATGATAGCTGGGATCCGGCAAAAGAATGGTTTGCCAAGTATGATCACCCGCTATGGAAAAAACACGATGCCGAAGCAGCAGGTGCCGGGCATGGAGGTATGGACTGGTTTGTATTCAACGCATTTATTGAGTCGGTAAAACACAAACGCCAAACACCTATTGATGTGTATGATTCCGTTACCATGAGCGTAATAGCGCCCCTATCAACCCAATCTGTAAAAGAAGGCAAAACACTGGAATTCCCTGATTTCACAAAAGGTAAGTGGAAAGACCGTAAAAATACATTCGCATTGGATGATAGCGGCTTTTAAGCTTGCCTTAATAAAAATTTCAGTAATTTGAGCTGTGTTTGATCAGCTTAAAAAAATAGCACCACAACTTCAAGGCTCATGGGAAAGGTATGCGAACCTTTACCATCGCCTTGAAGTTCCTGCAAAAACCATCCTTCTGCACGAGGGGGATGTATCCAAAAAAGCATATTACATTGAAAAAGGCTGCCTACGGGCCTGGTTCAATAACAAGGGTAAGGATGTAACTTTCCAGTTCTTTTTTGAGCAGGAAGGTGTATCATCAATCGAGAGTTTTAGAAAAGGTATTCCAAGCCCAATCACCCTGGAAAGCATTGAACCCTGTGTTCTTCACTGGATCCATAAAAAAGATTATAATGAGGTGATGAAGGAACTCAATACCATCCCAGAAGTACGGGAACAAATGGCTGCCCTTATGCTCAATAGGCAAATTAATTACATGAGCCATTTCATGTCATTCATCAGGGATACCCCCAAAGAACGTTATCTGAATTTGCTAAAAGAAAAACCACATATTGTTAAACGAATTCCGCAACATTACATAGCATCCTATTTAGGCATTACTTCCGTTTCTTTAAGCCGTATCCGTAACGCTATAAATAAATAACAGGTTTTTCATTTATTAACAATTGTTATCGCAGGCCTGCTGCCAACTGTTGAGATTTGTTAAATAAACAACAAATTAAAATGAAAGCAGCAGTATTATATAAAGCAGGAGAAACTCCTAAATATGCAGATTTTGCAGAACCCATCCCAGCCTCTCACGAACAGCTCATCAACATAAAAGCGGCTAGCATCAAAAACCTGGATAAAATGAGGGCCAAAGGCGCACATTATGATAAGCATGAAAATTATCCGGTAGTTGTTGGGGTTGACGGCGCAGGTCTGTTAGCAGATGGAACCCGGGTTTACGCCGGATCAGCCACCGGTATGATGAGTGAAAAGGCCTTGATCAATAAACACTGGTATGTACCGATACCGGATGGATTGGATGATGTTACCGCAGCGGCATTGCCCAATCCGGCCATATCAGCCTGGTTATCGTTAGTTTACAAAGGCAAGTTAAAGAAAGGCGGTACTGTACTAATATTAGGAGCCACCGGAATTACCGGAAAATTGGCTATACAGCTAGCCCAACATTTGGGTGCTGGCAGGATCATAGCCATAAGCCGTAATCAGGAAGCGTTGGATAATCTTGATGCAGATGTAACCATATCCCTCAATCAGTCTGATAACGATATTAAACAGGCCATTAAAACCGAAGCAGCGAAAACGCCGTTTGATGTAGTAATTGACTACCTATGGGGCAAACCTGCCGAGCTGTTACTTGCCGCTTTGACCGGACACAATCTTAATGCTACGGTTGATCATACAACCCGTTACGTACAGGTCGGCGAAATGGCCGGTTCAGCTATTAACCTGCCCGCCGCTATCCTCCGCAGTACTGCTATCGAACTCACAGGGGCTGGCGGTGGAAGTATTTCAAAAGAAGTGATCGGTAAAATTCAAACAGAGATATTGCCCGAAGTATTTAAACTGGCCTTGGAGGGCAAACTATCTATCGATACCCTGGCCATCCCCTTAAAAGATGTAGCCGAAGCATGGCAGCAGGATGCGCGGGGTAAACGGGTGGTGATTACGATGTAACATTCATTAATTTGTCATCCTGAGGAACGAAGGATCTATCGCCAAATAGATTCTTCACTCTGTTCAGAATGACAAATTTTTAATTTTCTACATACACTCGTTTTGCCACAAAAGTGGGTTTACATGGTTTACACTTTTCATGGGTTAACATTGATTTATATAATTGACAATCAATTGATTATATAGATATATGCGAAATATATTGGGTTTAAATGTAAACCCACTTTTTCTATTTTCGCTCGTTTGCAATGAGTGCTTAACATGGGTTTGTGTTTAAAACGCAAGAGCAATGTAATCACTTATTAATTTGTCATCCTGAGGAACGAAGGATCTATCGCCGAATAGATTTTTCGCTATGCTCAGAATGACAAATTATGTTGTTAAAACTAATTAACCGGCAACCCTTCCTCAAAAGCAGCCTGCTGATCGCTTTTGCTTTTAACAACATCAATATTCCAGGCCGAAGTCAGAAAATATGGCGTCGTACCTGCGGCATCTTTACTACTATAGGTACATTTGATCACCCTTGTTTCGCCAGGCGCCAGGGAAATATAATTATCGCTGAATATTACCGGTAGTATATCATCGCCATCCTTACCCTTTAACGCCCGCAGATGTACAAAAAAGGCTACTGACTTCCCGGTATTGGTTATGGTTACAGCATGTGTGGTACTGTCGCCTTTGATGACTTCCTGAGCATGGCTCAATTTAAGCGCTGTTTTGGGGATCTGCTGCAAAGCCGTGTAATCCGCATAAGCCGATTCGGGGGTGGTGTACCAGTTTGATTTTTTCCAGTTCAGCACTTCCGCTTTTTGCGACAACCAGTACCAGTTAATGCTTTCCAACTTACCACGACTATCAGTCAGCTGCAAACGTACAAAATAAGCCGGCGATAGCCCTGTAATAGCTGGTAATGCAAAAACCACTTTCGAGGCATCTGCTTCTATAGTTACGGGTGCAGTTTTGGTGTATTTTACTGAACCGTCGATATTATAAACAGTAGCCTTTACCTGCAAATCACCAAACTTTTTAAGATAAGAGTTGATAACAGCAACCTCGTTTGATTTGTAGGAATACATCACGTGTAATGGCTCCATTGATTTCTTCATACCGAAATAAGTACCGGCCGGGTACAGGTAATAATCATAAGTATGCCAAATCAATCCCGGCCATGGGTTGGCCAGCATCCATTGCACTACCCCGGTAGCTGTATTGTATTTCTTAAAACCGTAAGCCTCCATCATGGCACGGTGTGCTTCGTAGTTTTGGGCCTGTGCCTTGGCAATGTAGTTTTTGATAGATGTTGATTCGCCATATCGGTTTGCCAGGGCTTTATCAAACACCTTGGTAGTTCCAAATGACCCTGTACCGCAATGGTATAACCACGCCGGCGAACTAGTAGAAAGAGAATCCTTAGGTATAAACTTGATGAGGCTTTCATACGGAGGTATAGACGGGCCCGGTGATATTTCTGTTGCAAAACTCCAGGTACCACCAAATTTGTGTGTTGCGTCTGTTTCCCAATATATCGGCGGTACCCATTCATAAGGGCCGGCCATTTTTACACCGCTATAGCCCGATACTTTCGATTTGGTTTCATTTGCTGTAGATAACAAAGGATTTGGCCATTTCAGCGTTTTCTCAATCTTGAGGTAGTCACGCTCAACCGAAGTATCTGTTGGCGGCATGTCGCTGCCATTGAGCCACACCATGAGGCTGGCTTTGTTGCGCAGCCAGTACATCACACTGCTGTCAGATGCCATGGCTACTTTACGCTCGGCAGCGTTCCAGTGTTCAGGATGTTGCCATACGCCGCAGCACATCCAGCCGGTCATCACCAGCATACCATACTGATCGCACAGATCGTAAAAACTATCGTCCTCCATTTTGCCTTCCGAGCGGATGATATTCATATTCATGTCGCGCACCAGCTTCACCTCCTGCTCCTGACGCTCGGGCGAACGACGCTGGAAAATATCCGGCGACCATGCTGCGCCGCGGATCAGGATAGGTTTACCGTTCACAATAAACTCGCGCGATTCATTATCGATCAGCTTAGAATCCATCTGGCGGATGCCGAATTTTTCCCAAAGGGTGTTGCTTACCTTGGCTCCTACCACTGCCGATAGCTCAACCCGGTTCAGCTCGGCCTTCCCATATTGCCAGGGCCACCAGATCCGCGGATTCTTGATATTGAGCTGTTTATAAATCTCCGGACTAAAATCAACATTCTTTGACTCGTGAGGTAATAGATGTACCTTTTGCTCAAAGCTCACTTCACTGTTAATCTGTCCTTTAATCACGGCATCCTGTGCGGTATTAGTATAATTGGTTACCTGCGCATCAACATATAAATGCGCTACGGCTAATGACGGCAGATCAAAACGGGTGGTCACCAGCGGATACTGCACCCCTACTTTATCATAAGTTTTAATTTCTACGTTGTTTACGATACCGCCGTTATAATCGGGCGGATAAGGTATCCAGTCGGCATAATCAATGGCCAGATCACCTTTTGATTTGTTCGGGGTAAATGGCCGTGTTATTTGCAGGGCCAACACATTGTTACCCGTATAATTGATGTGTTTGGTAACATCCAGCTGAATAATGCGGAACGGCCCTTTGGTTTGGGTGGAATCGGCAATTTTTACGCCGTTAAGCCATATGTTTGCCTTATAGTTGATACCATGTAAACGCAGGATGACATTTTTACCGTTCTCGGCAGCAGGCAATGTAAATTCCCGCCTAAACCACCAGGGTTTATCCAGCTTGGGGTCACTGAGCTTTTTTAAGTTACGGCCCATGAAAGGGTCAAAATCATAAACTTTATTGGCCAGTAAACCAGCTATTATAGTAGTAGGTACACTTACTTTATACCAGCTTTGGGTATCGTAATTTTCTTTGGAGATTTTATCAGCCGATGCAGCATCGGTCACAGCCGATTGCATTTTCCAATCGTCCTTCAGCATAAGCTGAAAATTTTCCTGCCTGGCCTGGCTAAATGCTTGTTGAAAACACAAGGGCAAGATCAGCGTGAGTATGATTTTTTTCATGATAAGTGCTATATTTTATTGTTGATGATCATAATACAAGGCCGCGGCACCTATGATACCGCTATTTTCCAGTTCTGATACCTCTACCCTGATCCGCTCGGCAGTTTTGGTATAGGCGAATGTTTTGATCTCCTGCCACATGGTTTGTTCAAAAAGCGCATAGGCATGCCGCACAGAACCACCCAGCACAATCAGCTGCGGGTCATAAGCATACATCACCTGTTTTATAGCATGACCAATGTGGATACCCAACTCGCTATACAGTTTTAATGCGTGGTCACCTCCCCTGTTGGCATCCTCAAACACTTGTACACCATCTAAACCATACACATTGCTAAAGAAAGATCCGCTGCAATAATACTCCAGTATGTTATCCAGATACGGGAACATCCCAAATTCGCCGGCACCGCAGTTAAAGCCGGGATACAAGCGATTGTTGATCATTACGCCTGCTCCTAAACCTGTACCCAGGGTTAAACCAATCATGGAATCGGAGCCGTTGCCTTTACCAAAATAATATTCGCCCAGGGCAAAGCAGTTGGCATCGTTGTTTACATAAACGGGGATGTTATAACGCGTTTCCATCAACTGTTTTAGATGCACCTCTTTCCAGGAAGGAATATTCTGCACGTCGTAAACAATACCTTCGGCCACATCTACTACGCTGGGTACACCAATACCTATGACTTCGGCTTTATCTTTTTGCAGTAAGGCATCAGTTACTTTATAGATATCCTCCATCACATCATCAACAGAACCATGCGTCCGGATTTTTTGTGATACGATATCAGATAAGGAACCATCATTCACTACGGCGCCGCGTATATTGGTAGCCCCCAGATCGAGCCCTATAATTTTAATATTACTCATTAGTTGCTTTCTTTTTAATGTCGATGGTTTTATTGGTGATGAGTGGTTTTGCCCAGAAACCTACGCTTAATATATAACCCAGGGTAATGTATAAGAAGAACATACCAGCGCGCAAACCAAAAGCATCGCCCAGCAAACCGATAACCGGCGGTATGATAGCGCCGCCGATAATGGCCGTAACCAGCAGCCCGGCAAACGAGCCATGATCTTTATTGATGGAATTAAGCGCTAAAGAAAATATAATGGGATACATCACCGAAGCAAAGAAACCCACCAACGGAAACGCGATCAAAGCCACACTGGTTGGCCCAAACAAAGCCGCGGTTAAGCAAATCAAAGCCAGTATGGTAAAACTGATCAGCACTTTACGGCTGTCCATAATTTTCAATAAAAACAAACCCAGGATACCACCGGCAGTCATCAGTCCCCAGAAATAGGCTACCGTATCCGCTCCCTTTGTTTGCGGATCAAGACCATGGTAGGTGTTCAAAAATTGGGAGATCCAGTTAGCAATACCCTGTTCTGTACCTACATAACAAAACATGGCCACTAAAAACAGGATCACTATAGGTTGTTTGAACAAAGCAAAATGGGTTTGTAAAGAGCCTACCTGCTCATCTTCTTTCAGTTCCACCTTGGGGAATTTGGTAAGGATAAGTAATACAACCACAGCCAGGCAAATCACGGTAAAAAGCCAATACAAAGATATCCAGGGTAAATTGGCAGGTACCACAGAATGCAATAGGCCCACGATACCACCACTGTTGTTTTCTTTTAATGCCTTAACCATATAAGAGTAAACCAGCGGGCTCAGGAAGGATGCCAATCCGAATATCAATTGCGCCAGTACCGATGTAAAAGCATAATTCTCTTCGCCGCCTGAGGTTCTTAACAGTGGATTGATCACCACCTGCAGCATAGCCATACCGCAGCCTATCAGGAACAGCGAAATGATGGCACTCAGATAATTAGGTTCCATAGCCAGCAACAATGAGCCCAAAAAAGCCACGATGAAAGCCGCTACCATGATCTTTTTCTCTTTAAACGTTTCCAGCATGATGGCTGATGGCACCGACATCACACCATAGGCTATAAAGAACGCCAAGGGAAGCACACCCGCCAACGTATAACTTAAATTGAATACCTTTATAATATCCGGTATCAGCGGACCGATTACATTGGTAAGAAAAGAGATCACGAAGAAGATCAGCATGATGAGGGCTACAATGTAGTAGTTACGTTTCATTGGCTATGGTTAAAGGTTTATGAGATTTAATAACGCAAACAATGTTATTCATATTCTTTTATAATAACAGTTCCGTTTTGTTCTTAACAGTATAAGAAGGACAATTGTAGGGGCAAATACCCTCAAAGACAAGGTAAATATTTAATTAATAATCGTTAAAGGTGAGCATCGAGCAAATCATCAATCAAATTTACGCTGTACCAGAGGCGTCAGGGCAGAAACTACAACAGGTAATTGAAGAGATTACTTTACCCAGGGGGCATATTTTGTTTGAGGCTGGTAAAATTGGCAGAAGCGTTTATTTTATCAAAAAAGGCATCGTAAGGGCCTATTTATATCAGCATGATACCGAGGTTACCTTTTGGTTTGGCCGGGAAGGTGATACCGTTATCTCCATGAAAAATTATGTAGAGAATAAGCCCGGTTATGAAAATATTGAACTTTTAGAGGATTGCGTATTGTACCGCATTAAAAACAGCGATCTGCAAAGGTTATTTACTGAAGATATACACATTGCCAACTGGGGGCGCCGCTTTGGCGAAACAGAGCTGATTAAAGTGGAAGAAAGGTTGATCTCCCGGCAATTCAGCATGGCGGCCGACCGGTATCAGGATATTTTAACCAATAGCCCCGATCTTATCCAAAGGGTACAATTGTGCCATATAGCCTCTTACCTGGGTATTACGCAGGTGAGTTTGAGCCGTATAAGATCGAAAATCAGGTAGCTACATTATTTATCATATGTTAATTTTTAGGCTGTTTATACTCCCCAACTTTACAGTCGAAATAATATAAGATAAAATGAATTGGATAATATTAATCATCGCAGGGCTTTGCGAAGTGGCATTTGCCTCCTGCCTGGGCAAAGCAAAACAAACAACAGGTACCGAAATGTACCTTTGGTATACCGGATTCTTTATCACCATGACGCTGAGCATGGTGCTTCTTATTAAAGCTATCCAAACGTTACCTATAGGTACAGCCTACGCTGTTTGGACAGGCATTGGCGCGGTAGGTACAGTACTGATAGGTATTTTGGTATTCAAAGATCCAACCAACTTTTGGCGCCTGTTTTTTATGAGCACGCTGATCATCTCTGTAATCGGGCTTAAGTTTGTTGCCGAATAAGTGTAAAACAGAACCGGCGGCCATATCAGGTCGCCGGTTTCTGTCAGTCATCACCCAGGAACCCTATTGGTTTATCCGGAATAATTCTGTTGCGGTTATAGTTGTACGGGTACAAGTCATGGCTTGTGTACCGCCCTCACTTGAAATATAAGCGCCATTATTTCCTCTAAGGGAAATTGTTCCGTCAGAGTTCACAACCCAATCAAACTGCTCCCATGGGCCAATAGCGGTACGGTTACAATTGATAGCTTGAGTACCGTTTTCCGATGATACATATTTACCGGAATTTTGCAGAACTACCTTTCCGTTACCCGCGTTAATAACCGCAAACTGCTCCCAGCCCTGCGCTGTTGCACGGTTACAGTTCATGGCTTGCGTACCATTCTCTGAACTCACATACAGGTTGTTTGAACCTTTTATAGTTATCGTTTGACCAAAAGGAGGCGTGCTTGGGTTACTGCCACCTACTACGGGCGCTGTCGGGCGTACTGCAGTTAGTGCAATTTGTCCTTTTAACATTCTGCCGCCATCGCCGGTTAAGCGCAGGTAGTAATCGGCAGAACATACGGTACCGTCTTCATCCAGTGATAAAAAGTTGGAGCCAGCCGGAACAGATGATGAATTCTCTGTTGTTTTGGCAATCTGGTTACCTTCATTATACTCATCGAACATGGAAATGTAAATACCCTGAGCACCACCTTTAATCAAGTTGTAAAACTGAGTCCACATCAGGTCGCCATGTGCACGTTGACGTAATTGCAAGTCGCCAGGTAATACGCAAGGCTGGTAATCTATACCGTTAGCATTACAATAAGTCTGATCGCCAACCTGCGTATTGTTGTAAAAATTATTAGCATCGTTTACACTACCAATTTTACCGATCATCCAGGGCGATATCATATTTAGCGCAGTAGCGGTTGGTAAAAAGTTGGGTTGTATATCGGTTGCGTTGGTATCGCGCCATGAGGCTGGTACGCCTCCTATAATATAAACACCCTGGCCTTTAAACCAATTGATCACATCCAAACAAACAGCTGAAGAAAATGGGTGGTTGGCATCATTAAAACCCAATCCCCAGATACAGACTACCGGTTTACCGTTTTGTTTGGCATAAGCAGATGATGAAGTATATGCCGACATTTTATTAGTCCAGTCGGTTTTAATTTCCGACTGCATATTCGTCCACCCAGTTATATCATACATAATATAAAACTTGCGACCAGTAGCCTCGGCAGCGGTTTTTACTTTAGCGGTTATCGCGTCACGTACCGGACCTTCGCCCCCAGTTGGGTTAAAGCGTTGCAGGGCGGCACAATCTATATTGTTTTGCTGCATCCACTGGAACTGTACATTTACAGTTTGATCATTAAAAGACGAAAATAACTTAGCCGGGGTACCATTGTTCAAATTGGCAAAGCCAGTTTGATACGAGCTCGTATACTCGCGCATATCGGGCCATGATTTGATGCCGACATTGTTTGTTGAGGGCGCCTGGCTTGCATTTGGCGACCAGTGCCACCAGATGTTAATGGGAGAACCATCGCCGATAGCGGCAAACCATCCCTGGTAACCCACGGTGATCTTTCCGACAACATCACCAACAGGTGACGAAAATGTACTTTTGTTTTTTCCGGCCAAAGCACCGGCAGTATTTTTGTCTAATCCCTTTTTACAGCTGCTTACGCTTATTATGCCAAACAGAGCCAATAAAAATATAGCTTTAATATTTTTTAGTTTCATAATTTAAGTGTTTAATAATTGGTTCGATGTCAGTTAATTTTACAATTGGGCATAGTAATCCCCTAAGGGGGCATAAAAACATGTTTTTTCATAGATATTAAGGTTTAATAAACCGGAAACTTTAATAAAAAGCTTATCGGCACAAATTGGTTATCGACATAAAATAAGCAGATGGATATTAAAAAAAGCTTAATAAATACTTAATTTTTAAACCATTATGCAATAACTACTTAATAACAAAGAAAATTATACAATAATCTATTATAAAATCTAAAAACATATATGATCAATAAATTTTAATAAGAGACCAAATAATCTTGCATAAATAAAAAAAGCCCGGCTTCGTAAAGACAGGCTTTTTTTTATATAAAAAGACACATGTGATGTGTCTCTACGACCAATTTAACTGTGGAGACGCATTACATCTACCGCCATCCGCCACCCAGCGCGCGGTATAAATTCACAATGGCTTGTAATTCCTGCAATTTGTCGCTCACACCGCTTAATTGAGCGGCTAATAAATTTTGTTCTGAAGTTAGTACATCGGTATAGTTAGTGGCCGAACTGTAGCGTAACAGCTCCTGCGTATAGTCAACCGATTTTTGCAGGGCAATGATCTGTTTGCTGCGCGAATCCTGCTTTTCAACCGCGGTTTCGTGCGCGTATAGGGCGTTGGAAACTTCCTGTCCTGCCACCAGCAGTGTTTTCTGGAAGCTATTGAGGGCTTCTTGTTGCTGTGCTTGCGCGGTGCGTAAACGGGCTTTATTGATGCCCTGGTTAAAGATAGGCTGTGTTAAACCCGCAGCGGCGTTATAAAATATCGACTTGGTAAAGAAATCTTTTAAAGTTAAGCTCGATAAACCTCCGGAAGCCGTTATGGTAAACGACGGATAAAAATAAGTCCGCGCCAGGTTGGTATTCTCAAACGCCGCTCTGAAGG
Source organism: Mucilaginibacter lappiensis (assembly GCF_900155965.1). Classification (GTDB taxonomy): domain Bacteria; phylum Bacteroidota; class Bacteroidia; order Sphingobacteriales; family Sphingobacteriaceae; genus Mucilaginibacter; species Mucilaginibacter lappiensis. The sequence continues at coordinate 53,381 of NZ_FTMG01000015.1, read as the reverse complement.
CATATTCACCCTGCTGCACATCCGGGCGATTGGTCAACAGTTGCGTCGGGATGCCCGTTTGCAGTTCGGCGGTCACCTTTTGATCGACCAGTGTACTTCGGTTAATTGGCCCTGGTGGCCTTGAAAGTAATATATCCAGCGCATTCTCTGTTTCGCGGATACTACGTTTGAGGTCGGGAATGGATACCTCCGCGGCATAACGGTTGGCTTCGCTTTGTACAACCGCGGCACCATTAACCACGTCTCCTTCTTTGAGCACCTTCATGGTCTCCACATCTTTTATCCTGTTTTGGAGAGTTTGCCGGGTAATTTCTAATTGTTTATCCAAAGCCAGCAGACTGAAATAGTTATTGGCGATATCAGCTATCAATTGTGTTTGTACCGCTCTTTTGGCAGCATCGCTTTGCAAAAAGCTAGCCAGCGCGGCTCTTTTGGTGCTGCTCAGCTTACCCCAAACATCGGCCTCCCATGAGGTGCTTAAACCGGCCTGGTAAGTAGTAGTAAGGGTATTAATGTCGATGCCTTCGGGGAAATTTAAACCAGCTTGTGACTGCTTTGATCGTGTAACACTGGCATTGCCGCTTAAGCTGGGTAAAAAAGCAGCTTTGCTTTGCCGCAATGTAGCCTGTGCCTCCAGGATCTTTTGTACAGCAGTTTTCAGATCGAGGTTATTGTTTAGGCCCTCCTGTATCAGTGACCGTAATACCGTATCTGCAAAAAGGCTTTGCCAGGGCATGGAAGCCATGGTTGTAGTATCCGTTGACTGGTTACCTCGATAAAGGCCCTGGGTTTTTACATCAGGATGTTTATAGCTTTGGGTTATCCGGCAGGAAAAAAGGATACCCGAAAGTGAGATAAATAACAATATATATTTTAAACAATTTCTGTTCATGGCGATGTTTTTAATTGATAGATCAATGGGCGGTTTTTATTTCGACCGCGTCATCCTCATCGTCGTCATTATTTTGTTTTGGCGGGCCGCTTAACCTTTCCTGCAAATGTTGGAAGATGATAAACAATATCGGGATTACGAACACCCCAAATATGGTTCCTACAAACATACCTCCTACTGCACCCGTACCGATAGACTTATTACCGTTAGCACCCGCTCCTGTAGAGAACATTAACGGCATAATACCAAATATAAAAGCGAAGGACGTCATCAGGATTGGGCGTAAACGCGCTTCAGCACCGGCAATAGCAGCTGGTATTAGTTCCATACCGGCTCGTCGTCTTTCTAAAGCAAACTCCACGATCAAAATGGCATTTTTGGCCAGCAAGCCAATAAGCATAATCAGCGATATCTGTAGATAAATATTACTTTCGACACCGAAAATTTTGGCAAATAAGTAAGTACCGGACAAACCTACGGGTAAGGAAAGTAATACTGCAAAAGGCAGAATATAGCTTTCATACTGGGCGCTCAATAAAAAGTACACAAACACCAGGCAAAGCATAAATATATAAGCCGACTGCGTTCCGGCGGTTAACTCCTCGCGTGTTAAGCCAGAAAACTCATAACCATAACCCGCAGGCAAACTCTCTAAGGCAACTTCTTTGATAGCTTTAATGGCATCACCAGTACTAAAACCCTGTTTTGGTTGCCCCGAAACCGATATGGCCGTAAACAGGTTGAACCGGGAAATAGATTCAGGCCCAAATACCCGTTTCAGAGATATAAAGGACGTGATAGGCGCCATAGTACCGGCGCTGTTACGTACAAATATTTTGCTCAAGCCTGTTTCTGTGGCTCGGTAATCATAATCGGCTTGAACCATTACACGGTATTGTTTACCAAACTGATTAAAGTTGGAGGCATATAAGCCGCCATAATAGCCCTGCAGTGTATTCAACACTGAATTTACGGTTACACCGGCCTCTTTACATTTGGCCACATTAACATCAACCTGGTATTGCGGAAAATTAGGATTGAATGAAGAGTTAAGGCTCTGAATTTCGGGACGTTTCCCGAGAGCAGCTATAAAATCATTACTTACTTTAAACAATTCGTTCACGGTATGGCCGCCTTTATCCTGCAGCTGAAACTCAAAACCATCACTATTACCAAAGCCATTTAAGGTGGGCGGTGAAAAATAAAACACATTGGCCTCCCTCAATCCGCTGGTTTTACCATAAAGCTGCCCGATAATCCCCTCCTGGCTATCGCTTTTTGATTTACGCTGATCCCAGGTTTTCAATTTCATGATCACCATCGCATAAGCACTGCCCGAACCCGCTATAAAGTTAAATCCTACCAGCTTCAAAGTACTTACCACGGCCGGAAAAGTATGCCCGATGCTGTCAATCTTACTGGCAACCGCATCTGTACGCTCCATTGACGATGCCGGCGGCAGACTAATAGCAGCAAATACAACTCCCTGATCCTCGTTAGGTACAAAACTAGATGGAGTGGTTTTGATGAGGTAAATAAGCACAGTAGCAAATATGGCTATGACGGCAAGTGCGATCCACTTTTTATGCGCCAGGAAATTGACCGACTTTTTATATTTCCCGCTTACCGCGTCAAAAGCAGTATTGAATATCACATAAAAATGGTTGATAAAGCCATGCTTTTTAGTCCCCTTTTCATGTGGCTTTAAAAATAAAGCGCACAAGGCCGGGCTAAGCGTTAACGCGTTGATGGCCGAAAGCATGATAGCCACGGCCAGCGTAATACCAAACTGCTTATAAAATACACCAGTTGAACCCGATATGAAGGTCACCGGTAAAAACACCGCCGACATGACCAGCGTAATGGAAACTATGGCGCCCGATATTTCGCTCATGGCATCAATAGATGCCTTGCGGGCCGATTTATAGCCAATATCTAGTTTGGCGTGCACCGCCTCCACTACTACAATGGCGTCATCCACCACAATACCGATGGCCAGAACTAAGGCAAATAGCGTAAGCAGGTTAATGGTAAACCCAAACAGGTTCAGGAAAAAGAAAGTACCCACAATAGCCACCGGAACTGCGATGGCCGGGATGAGGGTTGACCGAAAATCCTGCAGGAACACAAACACCACGATAAATACCAGTATAAAGGCTTCTATAAGCGTGCTGATCACCTTCTCTATCGAGGCATCCAAAACCTCGTTGGCATCAACCAGGTAGGCGATCTTCATCCCTTTAGGAAAAGTTTCTGAAGCCGCATCCAGGATCTTTTTTGATTCGTTGATCACTTCGCGCGCATTGGAGCCTGCCGTTTGACTAATGGCCACGCCTACCGATGGTTTACCATCCGTAATGATGCGAAACGAGTAATCCAACGAGCCCAATTCAACACGGGCCACATCATTTAAACGCAGCAATTGTCCGTTGCCTACAGATTTAATAATCATATTGCCAAACTCGGCCGCAGATTGCAGACGCCCTTTATACCTGATTACATATTGAAAAGATTGATTGCTATTTTCGCCAAATTTACCAGGCGCTGCCTCTATGTTCTGCTCATTAAGCACATCGGTAATATCATCAGGCACCAGGCCATAGCGCGACATCACATCGGGCTTTAGCCAGATGCGCATGGAGTAGTCCCTCGATCCAAAAACCTGGGCAGTACCTACACCAGTTACACGCTGTATTTGTGGTACCAGGTTTATTTTGGCATAGTTTTGCAAAAATGTTTCATCATATGTCTTATTATCACTGTACAATGAAAAGATAATTAAATCGCTACTCTGGCTTTTGGCAACCGTAACACCCGATTGGGTCACTACCAGTGGCAATAAGCTGGTTGCCCTCGATACCCGGTTCTGCACGTTTACAGCAGCCAGATCGGGATTAGTACCTACTTTAAAGTATACCGTAATTGAGGCAGAACCATCATTACTGGCGGTAGAGGTCATGTAGGTCATGTTCTCTACTCCGTTGATCTGTTCTTCCATCGGAATGATGACACTTTTAAGCACCACATCCGCATTGGCACCATTATAATTGGCGGATACATTTACCGTGGGTGGCGCAATATCCGGATATTGAGATATAGGAAGATTAATAAGACCTAATATGCCCAGTATCAGCAGTAAAACAGATATAACCGTTGATAATACCGGGCGTTCTATGAATTTTTTAAGCATACAATTGCTTTAACAGGATTGATAAATTAAACTCCATTATTTAAGGTTGCCATAAACAGATGCCTCGCTAACCGGGTTGGGCTTTATGGTTGTGCTATCTCTTAAATTATTGGCGCTTCCCAGTACTATTTTATCGCCGGCATGCAAACCATCAGTCACCACATAAAACTGACCTGCGGTGTTATCCATCACCTGTATGGCTACGTTTTTGATCTTGTTTTTATTATCAACCAGGTAAACAAAGCGTTTGTCCTGTAATTCATAAGTGGCACTTTGCGGCACCAGCAAACCCGACTTTATGGTGTTGGGTATTCTTACAGTAGCACTGCTACCACTGCGAATGAGCCCCCGAGGGTTAATAAACCCTGCCCTCACATTGGCAGCGCCGGTAGCGGTATTGATTAATCCGTTTACGGTTTCCACACGACCGGTATGCTCATAAGTAGTACCGTCAGATAATATCAGCGTAACATCAGGTAGCTTGCTCAATTTTGATTTGAAGGAGGTTGTACCTGTACTATCCTTGCTAAAATCGAGTAGTTGTTTTTCGTTCAGGGCAAAATAGGCGTAAATATTGGAGGTGTTATAAACCGTGGTTAAAGGATCGGTTGTGGTGCTGGTTACCAGGCTGCCCAATTTATAGGGTAATGCCCCTATAACGCCATTTACCGGGCTGGTAATAGTAGTATAGCCCAAATTAACCTGTGCATTTACCAATGCTGCTTTTGCCTGTGCCAGGGCAGCAGCTTTTGATTGCTGCGTGTACTCTGCCGATTCCAGTTCGTAATGACTGATAATATCTTTTTCAACCAGAGGTTTTACTTTGTTCACCTGCATTTTAGCCAGGCTCAGATCAGCCTCCGCGGTTTTGATGCCTGCCTGGGCTGTACGTACATCCTGCTCATATTGTGGTGCATTGATCTTGAAAAGCAATTGCCCTTTTTTCACTATGGAGCCTTCATCTACATATATTTTTTCTACGAAGCCATCAACTTTGGGCCGTATCTCAATATTTTGCTGACCCTGTATACTGGCTGGATAATCAACATTTAAAGTAGCAGAACGGGGTTGCAAAGTAAGCACCTTATAATCCAATATCTGCTCTCCTCCCTGCCCCTCAGCGGCTTGTTTATTTTTACTGCCACAAGAACTCAGTATAATAGTTGATAAAACGATTGTAAAAAGTAGAGCCCAATTTTTAGGCAAGAGTACATGGTAAGCTTTGTAGAACGGTTTTAAAAGCATCATAAGGTAAAATAATCGTGAAAATATAGGGCGTAGGGGTTTACGCCGCTAAATACGGCATTAATTAGGTATTTTGACTGTTAAATATAGTTAATGTTACAGCTTGTTTTAAAATCACAGACGTAACTAATCAGGCATCAATTAAAATAGCTTTTATTTTTTGATCTAGATCCTGCGCATCAAAAGGCTTTGCCACAAAATCATTCATACCATGATCCAGGCATTTTTCCATTACTTCCCTGGTAGCGTGAGCAGTTATTGCAATAATCGGGATAGTATTTTTGGCATTATCTTCACTTCGGATAGCTAGTGTGGCTTCGTATCCGTCTAGCTCTGGCATATCCAGGTCCATCAATATAATATCGTAATTATTTAGTTTTAATTTCTCTAAAGCCTGCTTCCCATTATTGACCGCATCCACACAATAGCCACGTTTTTCTAATACTTTAATAATCAGCAATTGATTGAGCTGGTTATCATCCGCAACCAGTACACGGGTATTTTTTATTTCGCTTTGAGAAGTGCAATTATCCAAGCCGTTTTCAACTACAAGTTGTTGGGCCGGCACCACGTGTTTATAAAAAGGAAGTGAAAATCTAAAATCCGACCCATCTGGTGTGCTGGTTTTTATAAATATATCCCCGCCATGCAAATCAACCAAGTGTTTGGCCATGCTAAGTCCTAAACCAATTCCACCTAATCCTTTGTTTTGCCTGAACTGATCAAGGCTTTCGAATATTTTATCTTGTTTGTCTGCGGGGATACCCATGCCCGTATCCTGAACACTAAAACCTGTCCAAACCACGTCGTCTGTATCATCAATAACATATGCCTCTACCAAAACAGAGCCTTCGGGGGTGAATTTTACCGCATTGGAAAGCAGGTTTAATAATATATGGCTTAAACGCATCTCATCACCCAAAACCAATTGCGGAACATCGCTATCAACATGATAACTAATAGTCAACGATTTTTTATTGATCTCCGGTTTTAGCATCGATACCGCATGATGCACTACATCATGGATATTTAAAGGTTGTCTTTCCAACTGCACATGACCAGACTCTATTTTTGACAGATCAAGGATATTATTGAGTAAGCCTTTCAAAAATTCACCCGACTTCATGATAGCATGGGTATACTCCATTTGCTCTTTACTCATTTCTGACTCTTCAAGCAAACCGGCAAACCCCATGATGGCATTCATGGGTGTTAAAATTTCATGGTTCATATTGGCGATAAATACCTGCTTGATTTTTTCGGAAGCTTCTGCCCTCTCTGATTGCCGGAGCTCTTTAACTTTAGCATTTTTCAGTTCGGATATAGTATGCTCCAGTTTATCCGTCATTTGATTAAAGGCAGTCGCCAAAACGCCGATCTCATCCTTTGAATATACTTTTACCCGCGTATCAAATGATTCTTCAGATACCTTTTTAGCTCCGGAAATAATTTCCTTGATGCCTTTTTGCATACCCTTGCTTATAGATATGGCTATTAATATCCCTGTAAGTTCAACGGTAAATGCCAGACCTATTAAAACCTTAAGAACAAGGCCTTCAAACCAGCGTGAACCCTCTCCCAAACTGTAAGAAAAACCATCTTCCATAGGCGTAAATTCCACATCGATCTTTGAAATGTAGCTTAAAAATTGTTGTGTTTCTGCTGGTGTTATGGTACCGGATGTTACTTTATTATGTAGTTGCTTGCTCACAGGGATCAGCTTCAATAATATCCCCTCGGCCTTTTTCCAATAAAAAATGGTTTGTTTTAAATATTTTACCTGGTTAAACCGCAGCATTAGCTTGATCATACCATCGATATCATCGGGGTGATTGCGCCCTGCCAGGAAACCTAAACGGGCTGCTTCATAATCGGGAGGTGTTTCTTCAAGAGCTATCCGGGCTGCACCATCGCCCAGAGGTACCTTTAAAAATTGCTGAAAAGCCTGGTAATCTTGTTCATTATGTGAATAGGCATAAACTTTTAGATGAGATAAAGCATCTTTTTGTGCTTTTGACCAAAGCCCTTCACCGCCTACATATGACCTTACAGCCGAAAGTGTTTTTATAGCAAAATTAAGCGTAAATAACTCTATTACAATCAGAAAAGCCATTATGCCAATAGTAAAATACAACTTTTTCGCAATCGGTATATCCCTAAACCATTTTACTAAAAAGAATGACTGCATGGTGTGATAAGAGTTTCGCGTTTTAACCTCTAAAAATACTCCAAACTAAAATGCCATTTCTGTTCATTAATTACAGATGAGTTCATTTTATTCAGAGTATATATCTCTTTAATTCTTATCGGGCAAATCTATGAACAATAAAACTAAAGAAGACCACCTACCGGTAGCCTTCTTTACTAAAACAGGTTATAACTGTTCAAACGTATTAATGAAACACAAAAGTAGCAGGGAAGTAATAGCCAGTGTATGAAATATCTTTACTTTGAGCACCGCTTGATGGATCATAAAAATACAGGTCATTTACACTATAATTAGTGCCATATCCGGATTTTACAGTGTTTACTACCAGCTGGTTAAGTTTTTCATTATAGGCTAATCCTGCACCATACATTTCTTTGCCGGCAGGTACAGTAACAAATGGTGTAGTGAATGAAGCAGCATTTGCAGCTGTGTATTTATAAATTTGAGTACCGCCGCTATAAGGGCCATTTTTAGCTATAAAAATGGCATTCTCGGTAGTTGAGGCAGTAATTGAACCCGGATGCCAGGCACCCCATGAACCATTGACAGTAAATGGTACTGTAATAGCTTGAACCACCAATGTGGCAGGATCAATGCGCACCAGTTGAGCGCCACCAGCTGCCCATATAGCACCATCTTTACTGCGGGCAAATGCAACTTCTAAACCGGGAATAGTTTTAACCACGGCATAAGTAGTAGCATTTAATACTACTACCCCATTTGATTGCGATAGCGCGAATATATAATTACCCGCTTTGATCAGATCGCCTACTTCTCCATCTACACCACTGATCTTGCCACCAAGTGTAACATTTTGCAAATTAAGCGGATAGATTCCATCACCTGTACTTACCAAGCCTGTGTTGTTATCAATTCCTACAAATGCTCTCCAATCGTTACTAGTAGCGGCCGCTATACGTCCGATTTCTTTCAGGGACAGGTCATCAGTTACTACCAAAGGACCGCCTGCTTTTGACAACAGGTAAAGTTTGTGATTATAAACTGTACCAAACTCTAAGCTTGAGGTAGCGGGGTCTAATGTTTTACCAGGGTTTTCCTTAGTGAATATACTATCGGTTAACGTTCCTTTGGCGTAATCAAAAAAGCTTACGGTGCCCGTACCATGGCCAAACCAACCTTCGTTTACTACAAAAAAGCCATTCTCATACTTACCAGGCTCGGCTATTTTAACATTGTGATCCTTTTTACATGATGCGATCATCATCGTCAGCAATACCGGGATAAGGTATACCGACAGTTTTAAAGTGAATTTATTTTTCATGCTTGTTATTTTTGATATCTAAAAAATTAATGAAATACAGCTATGGAAGGAAAGTAATATCCGGTGTAGGCAATATCATTGATCAATGAACCTGTGGAAGCGTTATAAAAACACAGATCATTAAAACTATAATTGGTTGTAAAACCAGAGTGTACCGTATTAACAATAACCTGATTGTGTGCAGGATCATAAGCCACTCCCGCACCATAGAGCTCCCTGCCTGTTGGCAATGTTATAAAGGGAGTAGTAAATGAAGCACTGTTGGCAGCAGTATATTTATAGATCTGCGTTCCACCGGAAAATGTAGCGTTTTGGGCTATAAAGACAGCATTTTCGGTAGTTGAAGCGGTAATAGAGCCTGGATGCCATGCCGCCCAGGAGCCATATATGGAAAAAGGCACGGCTATGGTTTGTACCGCCAAAGTAGCCGGATCAATACGTACCAGTTGTGTACCACCGGCAGCCCAAACAGCGCCATCTGGAGTTTTGGCAAACGCACAGAGCATGCCCGCAATAGAGGTAACAACTGTATTGTTAGATGCATTGAGCACCACTACCCCATTGGATTGAGACAACACAAAAACATAGTTACCCGCTTTAATCATATCACCTACCTGCCCTGTCACACCGCTAAGCTTAGTACCCAGCGCCAATGTTTGCAGATTGACAGGGTAAATTCCCGAATTAGTACTTACTAAGCCATTATTAGCATCAATACCAACAAAGGCTCTAAAATCATTGGTACTTTTGGCTGCAATCCGGTTTATTTCCTGTAAGCTATGTGAATCGGCTACTACCAATGGGCCGCCAACTTTGCTTACCAGGTATAGCCTATCATTAAAAATAGTCCCATACTCTAGTGTACTGCTGGCCGGGTTAAGGTTTCTGCCCGGGTTTTCTTTAGTAAATAGGCTATCGCTGATTAAACCTGTGCCAAAGTCATAAAAATTTACGGTTCCGGTACCATGGCCGTACCAGCCTTCATTTATCAGGAAAAATCCGTTATCATATTTGCCTGTGCCACGAACCTGGAGCTTTCCGGATGTTTGATTTGCATTCGTTGTGTTAATAGCGGCATCCTTTTTACAGGAGCTTACCATTCCCATCAGTAATACCGGGAAGATGTAGGGTAATAGTTTTATAAGGGTAGATTTTTTTGTGTTCATTTTTCCAGGTTTTATGTTTTTCGACAGGTAGAATTATTGATTTTAGTTTTTAAGCATGCTTAAATCGGCTGCGCCACCAAACTCGGTCGATTGCTCTCCCAACCAGCCCATATTGTAAAGTATACCAGTTTGTACCTTTATAAAATCTATACCTTTCAGGTTTACTTTATTACCCTTGGCATCAATAGCGTTATCAATATCTATTTTGTCGCCGCCAGCTGTATTATCGCCATAACCATAATCATAAGCCGCACTGGTAATGTATGTTGGATCATCATCGTTAATATTTGATGATGGCAACAGCGTACCATTCAATGTATAACTATCGCCTTTAATGCCGATTGGGAAATAAGGTTGCTTATGAAATATGTTGGTTTTTACAAAACCTGTTTTGCCTTTATTGTCTTTCCATGGCACGCTGCAAGTATCACATTTAGGCCGGGTATAGGTAACCGAGTAATTGCGGGTGTAACCGTCCTTATACTGGGCACTACCGGTTAACTCATACCAGGTATCATCGGGTTTGCCATTGTTATTGGTATCCTGCATCACCCATATTACCCCAGGCTCCGAAAAATTGGCAAAGGCATTACCGTAAACAATAAAATCCTCTTTATAGGGTACATTTAAAATTGTGTGGTCAAAACCAACCACGATATATCCCCCCCAGGCACCCAGACTTACTAATCCCTGGTCGCCGTTTAAGGTACTTTTGGCCGCCACGGTATCGCCGATACCTGTATTGTCAAACTGACCCGGGGCCGGATTAAAATCAAACAGCTGGTTTACATATGCCTTGCTTTGGGCAGTTATAGGGCGTATAGGTGTTTCGGGAGTTGTGTTATCGGTTGATTTATCTTTTTTACAGGATGACATTAACGCCATGCCGAGCAAAAGCCCCAAGGACAAGTTTTTCATGTGGTTTAAGTTGATCTTTATCATTTTTATTGGTTTTCTGTTTCTTAATAAGCAAATGCAAAATGTCCGGGGATGTCACCTGTTATTACCGACCATTTTTTCTTTCCAGCTGTACTAAAGCAGTATAAGGTTCCCGGAGATACATAATCTTTTGCATCTGTAACCAGTACTTCTTTGGTTACCGGGTTTACCGCGATGCCATAGGGAACTTTTATTTGAGCTTCTGTTCCGTCTGTTATAAACTTTGTATTCAGTACGGTTTCGTCCTTCACGTTAATCATCGAATAGGTTGTGGTATTTTTACCAGTGATGTGGCTAAATTCATAGCTATACATATAGGCTATATCACCATCTATCCAAAGGTTACTCACCCCAAAATCAAATTCCTTTTTTACCTGGTCGGTTTTGGTATCGATCACAAATAGTTTTGAAGGGATGTTATAATAATCGCCGCGGGACGTTACGTAGATGTCGCCATACTGATCGGCCTTTACCCTATCCAGATTGATAGCTACATCAATGCGTTTCAACTCGGTAAATGATGCCAGATCCACTACAGATACCGTACGCTCATAATTTGGGGGACTATAGCCACCGGAATTTGCGACGTATAACTTTTCTCCCACAATAGCCATTTCTTCAGGTTGGCGACCAACAGTCACTGTTCGCGTAACCTGCAGGGTGGTAGTGTCAATCTCATTTACCGCGCCATTCGGGGCTTTTGGATCGCCCACTTTACCCAGATAGGCGCTTACGTATGCCTTACCATTATGGAAAGTAACATAACGACAATTGGTAATGTCAATTTGAGTTATCCTTTTATTAGTATGCAGGTTAAGCACCTCAACCTTGTTGGAATTGTTAACTACGATATACACTTTGGAACCGTAGATACCTACATCATTACCTACGTCGCCAAGACCTTTAACCACTTGTGGATTTGCCTGACCATATATGTTTTTACTGAATTGCCCTGTTGTATAATCCAGGTAATCCAATGATGCTTTGCTTGAACCCAAATTACCTTCATCAACCAGGTAAAAGCCTTTCACCACACTACTGGGATCTGGCGAAAACAGCGTAGTTACCACTTCAGGAACGGGTTGCTGAGCTTTGCGGCACGAACCGTATACCAGTAGAGTACATCCTAATAGCAGGTAAAGCAGTTTGTAATTTATATTTTTCATAACATCAAAAAGTTGAACTTATGGTAAAACGATAGTTAATTTGCGGCATCGGAAAATTGAGCGCTATATAATTTTCCTGGCTAAATACATTATTTAACTCGCCTGTTAGTTTTATTTTATGCTTGTTATAATTGGTGGTATAAGAAAAATTGATGTCATGGGTATACCAGGGTCGCAAATAATTTTCGGGCGAATTATACTTTGAATCGTACCTGCTGGCAACATAAATATAGCTGTAGTTAAAAGTGAACTTACGCCATTCGGCTCCAACCAATACCGAACCGCTGTTAAGGGGAGTATAAGGTATTTGCTGACCATAAAAAGTATCAGTAGGATCAGTTACGTCTATCGCTTTCTGATAGGTATAGCTGATACCAGTATTGATAAACAATTCGCCGGGCAACTGCCAGGTTGCCTGCGAATTGATCTCAAGTCCCCTGATATGTACCTTCCCCAGGTTGTACATTGTCCACCGCGCCAGGTTCATACCCGGTATAGCCACAATTTTATCTGTTACCTGGTTGTAATAAGCATCGGTTTGTATAGCAAAATAAATTAAGGTATGCTGCTGAAAGGTTTTATTATAAGTAAAACCTACATCATACTGTTTGGTATACTCTGGCCTTAATAAAGAGTTCCCAATAAAAGTGTAATACAGATCATTAAAACTTGGCAGCCTGAAAATACTCTTGTAAAAACTCCTTAACCTGAAATCGGGATTATCAAATGGCTGCCATGATAACAGTACAGCAGGTGTAAATTTTGTTTTTTTACCCGCGGCCTGTAGGGTGTCAACCTGGTCATTTACAAAGGTACCCAGCAAGCTTGCCTGCGCGTTAAAGCGTTTAAAAAGAACTTCGGTAGCTAATGCTGTTAATACAGTATTGCGTGTGGGGCGCACAAACCGGTATACTGTCGAATCATTTTGGGTAGCATCAAGCGTATTGCGCTGATAATCGACAGAGAGCGCCGCATTCCAAAAAGAACTGATATGAAGTTTATTAGCTGATGACAGGTATAGTTCGTGCTCGTCATATTTATTTTCCAGCAACCCTCGCGTAGTGGTTATTGTGGGGTCGAAGTATTGTGTATGATCATCTGAATATTTAGCACTCAACATTAAACTATAGCTTTCACTAAACTTTTTGTTATAGCTTGATTGTATAAAAACATCCTTTTCTTTTTGTCGCTGCTTGGAGTCGAAATTATTGTTTACAGTAGGGCCGGGTAATCCCCTGTCCGAATGATATAGATAACCTTTCACCGTCCAGGCACTGCTATCTTTCAACTTACCATACAGTCCGGCTTCTACACGCTGTGCGTCAATGTCGCCATTGTGCCTTATTGCCGTGGTATCATAGCCGGTAACACCGTTGGTTGTTCTGAACCTGTAACGCCCATTAGCGTGTGTTAACTCGGTACTTATGCTACTATACACATTATCGCTCAATTTATACTGCCAAAGGAATGATGGGTTTACCAACCCGAATGATCCAGTTTTAAAGCTGAGCTTACCATTGGTACGGCTACCCGCTTCAAAATTTGGTTGCTTGGACATCAGGTAAAGAGAGGCCCCGGCAGCAAAGCCCTTAGCCGGTTGAAAAATCGTACTTTTCTGAGCGTTGTAAAGATCTATTTCTTCAATGTTATCCAGCGAGAACTTACCCAGATCTACCTGTCCGTTCTGAGCATTGCCGAACTCTACACCATCATAAAAAACAGCTACATGGTTGGTACCCAGACTGCGTACGTTAACTGTTTTTAAGCCCCCTATGCCACCGTAGTCTTTTATCTGTACACCCGAAAAAAAGCGGATAGCATCGGCCACCGAAAGGCTATTGAGTTTTTCAAGATCAGTACCTTTAAGTATTTGAACCGGCGTGGCCGATGTATTGCGCAAAGACAGGCGTGCGGCACTTATAGAAACCTCTTTCAAGTGATGACGTTTAACCGTATCAGTAGTCAATTTCTTACTACTGGTATCTATCACTTGCGCCCGGGCATTACTACAAAATAAGCCCTGCATTGCCGTGAGGCAAATAATAAACGTCAGGAAGTACCAATATTTGTACAAGTGTTGCAATACGTTCTGTTCGTGAAAAAATTAAACAAACAGCAAACAGGGTATAATCAATGGAAATACACACAACGTGAGGTACCTTCATCCCAGCTTCAATCCCCGAAAGCTATGAATACATATGGTGCAATGGCAGGTCTTCTGACTTACTCCCCACTTATCCGGCCTTCCCGTCGCGATCATATCGAAACAGTGGCTACAGAATGGATAGCGGTTAACAGAGCTTACAGCTGCGGGACAGTTCCGGAATTACACCGGATTCCCTTTTAATCCAGAAACCTTAAAGGCTTCGGGAACCAAAAGCGACGCAAATATAGAAATAAAAAATGCAAGGAATTTTATTTTAGTATCGCTGCCGGAGTAACTTAAAAATCGACAGGCTATGTCGGGCAAAAACTTTTTAAACCTTAAATTTTAACACTTTTTTAGGCAAAAACAGGGTAAAAAGACCCGATAATTATGCGTTTTAACAGAATTTTAACGCCATTTTAACACTTTTTAACAAATTTTTGATGGGTTTTGAAAGGTTTAAAAAGTATTAAATTATTGAATATCAAATAACTATATACGAAATGATTGATTTTTGACTTTTTTTTATCCTTAACTAAACAGCCCGAATGTCTGTTAACAGACATCCGGGCCGCAGTTGATATAAATATACAAAAATTCGAGCAGAAAGACGCTATTATTTTCGGTTCCTTCTCTTCTTCAATAGTTCAATAAGCAAATAATGCCAGGCAGTTCTTTATTGTTTAATTTAATATGCGCCATGTTGTTATGCGGTTTCGGTTAAGTTCATATCGGTTACTTTTGGCGGAGGGGTTAAATATCCTTCGCGGGCACGCTGTTCACCCATTTTATCATACAATTCGGCATTATCGGGCTGCCAGGTAGCCAAACCATCCACATAACGGTTATACATACAAAACGCCGCCGCAATTAGTACTGTGTCATGAATATCCACATCGGTTGCTCCAACGTTACGGGCCAGTTCCACATCGGCAGGAGTAACATTTTTTCCACCGGATTGTACTTTTGCTGCGATTTTCAGCAATGCCTTGAGCTTGTCGCTTATCGGGGCCGTTTCCGGATCGGCAATTACGCTGCTCACTATTTCGGCATTGTTGCCCAATTGGTGTTTGGCAATAGCGCCGTGTATGGTGGTACAATATTTACAGGTATTTAAGCTGGATATATACGTGGCTATCAATTCGCGCTCACCTGCGCTTAATGAAGGGTGCGGGTCATGCAATAAGGTTTGCACCAAATGATTCAGCGGTGCTGCTGTCTCGGGCCTGAACATGAACAGACTCCTGATACCCGGAAATTCCGAAGGTAAATTAATGTGTGGCATAATTGGGTTTTGAATTAGGTTTGAATTTTGAGATTTGCAACCGGTTAATTAAAGGTGACTGATAAATACCATATTTCAAAATATTTTCAATTATTTAAGGCCCATTTTCGCTGCCGCGGGCTTTCAGCCCGTGGTGTACATGGTTCAGCTTTCAGCTGAAGTAGTAAGCAGAAAGCTTACCACATGCCCCCCACGAGATACGCTACGCTAATCTCGCGGGGGCAAACATTTATATCGCTACACATCCGCCGTAACTGCTTTCATTTTACGCAGGGCTGTTTGGGCTACCCGCAGGGCATCCTGGGCATAATAGCTTTTATTGAATACCTCGCAGGATATAATCAACGGGTTTTCGGGATGTTTGACCAGTTGCAGAATACGTTTTAGGGGCGCTACACCGTCGCCGGGATAAACGCGATCGGGCTCGGATATCACCACGGGATTGATACCTGAAGGATAATCATTTACGTGAAATATTTCCAGCGCAGGTTTACCCACTAATTGCAAACTTTCCACCGCCGATTGCCCTTTGTATATATGGAATACATCCAACAATACCCTGGCATCGGAATGCCCGCTTTGCAGCGCCACGTACAATACCTGACTGATGTGTTTCAGGTTGACCGACCCTCCCCACATTTCCAACTGCGGTATCACGCCGCTGTCCCTGCCCATGGTCAGGATGGTGTTGTACCGTTCTGTCACGACATCAAGGTTAATCATATCGCCTTTGGTAGCACCTGCCGGCGGGGCAGCTATCCGCTTGCAACCTAATTTGGCCAGCAGTTCCATTTCGCCTTGTAACTGGGTAAGGGCCTGCTTGCGTACGGCTTCATCATCCACTATCCATTGGGCAAAACCTATAGCGTTTTGAATAGTGATGCCCAGTCCGTCTATGATTTTTTTAGCCTCGGTTACCGAGCCCCCATTTTTCAGATAAGTTTGTAAAGTATCCAGCCAAATCTCTACAGAAGTAAAGCCAGCTTTGGCAGCCGTTTCCAGCTCTTTTATAAAACCCAGGTTTTGCCCGCGGATGGTGCTCATGTTTAAAGAGTACTCAAAACCGTGTACATTTTTATCAACCTTAATGGCTGCATCCGCACGGTTTCCGATAACCGCAGCGCCTGCTGCCATACTTAAAGTTTTTAATATGGTTCTCCTCGTTACAGGTTTGAAATTCATATGTTTATATTAATTTTTTAAACTTTTTATATAAGCTATAGTAACCGGCAATTGTTTACTGTACGACGGGCTTTCATCCTCAATAAAGTAGTGTTTGATGCCCGCCTTTTTAGCTGCCTTCAGCACTTCGGGAATGTTGATCTGCCCGGTTCCCAGGGCTACATCGTTGCGGGTATCGGTACCGCCGGTAAGGTCGTTAGCTACGCCTTTGCGAATATCTTTCAGGTGCATGAGCTTCATGCGCGAAGGGTATTTATTGATGAGCTGTGCAGGATCCTGCCCGCCATGAAACGACCACAGGATATCGATCTCGAACGATACATATCGCGGATCGGTATTTTTGGCGATGTAATCAAACAGCGTACCATCGCCGTACTTACCAAACTCATAGCCGTGGCTATGATAACAAAAGGTCAATCCATTTTCCTTTAATATTTTACCCACGCGGTTAAAATCGGCGACCGCTTTTTTGGCATCCTCCAGTGTAAACTCTTTTTTGTGCGGTATCCAGGCTACCATTACATAGCTTGCACCCAGCGTTTTAGCCAGCTTAACTACAGCTTGCGGATCTTTAACAATATCGTCATATCCTGCCCCAACCGATGGAATTTTAATACCTCGCTCATCGCAAAGCTTTTTAAATTGTTCCTTGGGCATATCCTTTGACCCCTCACCTTCCAGTTCGGTTATACCCAGGGCCTTGATAGTATCCAAAACCGCAACAGTGGCTTTGGGCATACTGCTACGAAAGGTATAAGCCTGTACGCCTATAGCATTGGTAAAAAGTGGCTTGCCGCTTTGGGCAAAAACCGAAGATCCGAGTGCCAGACAGGCGCTTAGGATGATGGTATATTTTTTCATGGCTTATTGTTGTTATACTCTTCCATATGTCATAGGAGGAGGAACGACGAAGCAATCTTGTAGCTGTTCTCACCGATGAGAACGCGAGGAGATTGCCACGCTCCGCTCCGCAATGACATGTTTTTTTTATTTGTTATTATTCCTTATCCCTCTTCTCCGTTGAGGATGAGGTTACTCAAACTGTATATCCTTAATACTCAAAATGCCTTCGCTTGGTTTGGTTCTTTTAATGGCAAAAAAGTAAATATCATGTTTACCGCTCATCGGTTTCTGCACTTCTCCGGTTACAGAAGCTAGTTTCTTCCAATCGCCCGTTTCCGTGTAAGCTGCGGAACCAATCACCGGTCCGGCCTGCGAATCGATACGTACCTCGATCTCACCCGCTGCTTCTTTAGAGGCGTACTGGAAAATAAACTTTTTAATGTTCGAAAGATCGATATCCCTGAACATTACATAGGATTTATGGTTCCCGGCTGATAGATCGTTCTTGAAACGGTTAAACCCTTTCAATTCATCGGCATAAACCGCTTTTACATCCGCGTTGCGCAGGGTAACCACATCGGTACCGGTGAGCGGGCCAACTACCTTGCCGCCTTTATCGGTGTAAGATGCCAACAGGGTGTACTGACCACGAGGTTCGGCATCGTTAAATTTCAAATTCAGGCTGCCATGCAGGGGCAACGGCATAACTTTGTTCTTTTTATCCGTCAGCGAAAAAATATAACGCACGATTTCTTTGGTATCCGGGGTTGATAGTTGTGGGTGCGCGCTCATCAAATGCTCCGTTCCCCAGCTTCCGGCCCCGCCGTTGATGATCTTTTTGGCCAATTTATCAGTCGCGCCCTTTTGTGTTTTATACCGGTTGGCTATAGCTGTAAAGCTTGGCCCTACGGCAGTCTTATTAATGGTATGGCATGATTTACAATCGCTGGCGGCCATCAGGGCTTTACCCGGATAATTGATTTCGGAAGCCGACAAGGCTGCCAGGCTTTTAACTGTTTTACCATCTGTGGATGGCTGCGGATTATAAATGTAAAACAGCTTCACCCGTTTCGGATCGATCACTTTATCCTCCTTATCCTTTACCACCACGTTGTACTTAAATGGCTTACCTTTCCAGATGAAGGATTTATTATCGGCACTGGCAATAGTTACCGACGGTACGGTGTTGCCCACTTTCACCTGTATAGTATCACGGCCTACCGAACCGGCCTTATCTGTTACTTTAAGTATAGCTTTATAAACACCTGGTTTAGTGTAGATGTGCGTTGCTGAAACAGTGGTGGCTCCAACTATTTTACCATCAAAAAGCCACTGATAACGGATCTGGTCATCATCGTCCAAATCACGGCTGCCTTGCCCGTTAACCATTACGGTAAGCGGTGCCTGGCCGGCTATTTCTTTTTTTACCGGGATAGTTTTTAACTCTGCAGTGAGGTATTTGGTATGCTGATACAGGTTAATCATGGCCGTATCGGTAATAGCCGCTTTGGCTATCGGCGCACGGTTGCCGGTATTGTATTCAATTTTCACCAGGCGGGCATCTTCATTCTGCGCGCCATAAACCGAACCGTACTCCAGCATATAAAATACACCATCGGGCCCGAACTGCATATCAATAGGCCGTCTGAAATCGCCGGTTGATGGCATAAACGCTTCGTTACGCACATAATTTTCGTTCTGATCAAACCTCAGGTCAATCACCCAGTTGCGCATCCAGTCGGCCACAAATAAAGTACCGTCATAATAAGCCGGGAATTTGTTAGGATTAGGATTAGCAGCATTATACTCATAAAAATCGCCACCGATGGCGCACCGGCCGCCCAAACCCAGTTCCGGGAATTCATCCGAAGCAGCGTAAGGATACCAGATCATGGCAGGCATCGCCGGAGGCAAAACATTTAAACCGGTATTATTGGGCGAGTTATTCACCGGTGCTTTAGGATCAAACATAGGTCCGGGCGTTGCCGTGGCAAAATCCCAATGCGAGTAAGCGAAGTTGTTGCCTACAAAATACGGCCAGCCAAAATTACCGGCTTTACGGGCCTGATTAAACTCATCATAACCGCGCGGGCCTCGTGGCGAATCGTGCCCGGCGTCGGGACCTATCTCACCCCAATACAGCACCGATGTTTTGGGATTTACGGCTATACGGTATGGGTTACGGCAGCCCATCACATAAATTTCGGGACGGGTTTTAGGTGTACCTTTCGGGAACAGGTTGCCTTCGGGGATGGTATACGTACCGTCAGGCTCTGGGTGGATCCGCAGGATCTTTCCTTTCAGATCGTTGGTATTACCGGCGCTACGCTGAGCGTCCAGACTATAATGTTCCTGACCGGGGCGTTCATCCAGCGGAGCATAGCCATCTGAAGGGAAGGGACTGGAGCTGTCGCCGACAGAAAGATACAGGTTACCATTCTTATCCCAGGCCAGGGAACCGCCATGATGCGCACCGCTCACCTTTTGAACCGGTACTTTAAATAAAATCTTTTCTGATTTGAGATCGAGCACGTTCTGCTTGCTTAAAGTAAACCGGGATAGCTGAAAATTCAATGGTTCGATGGTTTGCCCGGCAGGCATATAATAGATATAAACATAGCCATTGGTTTCAAACTGGGGATCGATATTGAGGCCGATAACACCCGTTCCGCCATCATCAGTAATGGGGAATTTATGGATCACCTTGTACTGTTTGGTATGCGTATTATACACCGAAAAATTACCGTACAACTGCGTAAAAAACACCTGGCCATCTTTGGCAACAGCCAACTCCATGGGCGAAGCAATGTTATTAACCAATACCGTTTTCACAAACCGACCCTGATCGGGCGCTACTTTGGAGTAAGCCTTGGTATAATCTAAAGGCTTGCCATTCCCCATAGCGTATTTGATGCCGCCGAGTAATTGGCTCAAGAAGAGCGGATCGCTGTAACTTTCGTCGGTATGGCCGCAACCGGTATAAAAAGAGCGACCGCCATCAAACTCGTGGTACCAGGTAATGGGATGGTCGGCACCATTGGTACCACCATCGTAGGTATTTTCGTCAAGGCTGGCTAACACATGGATGCCGCTGTAGATGGATTTATAATTATACCATTCGTCGGTACGCTCCCAGCGGGCGGGTAAATTGGCCGTGATGGGGTTGGTACGATCGGTAACATCAATAGTAGCCTTGCGAATATTGGAATTATTGGGGTGACTGGAAAAGTATGCCCCTACCAGTTTACCATACCAGGGCCAGTCGTATTCGGTATCCGCCGCCGAATGCACACCGGCAAAACCACCGCCAGCCTGTATATAACGCTCAAAGGCGGCCTGCTCTTCGGCATTAAGCACATTGCCGGTAGTGCAGTTAAATATCACCGCCTGGTATTTTTTGAGGTTATCGTTGGTAAAAAGCGCGGCGTTGGTGGCAGTATCCACTTCAAAACCGTTCTCCTTACCCAATTTTTGGATAGCTGCTATACCAAACGGGATACAGGAATGATGCCAGCCCAGTGTTTTTGAAAACACCAATACACGCGGCCCCGGAGCCGGCTTTTTAAACGAATACAGCAAAAAGCTAAGCCCAAGCCATAAAATACAGATGAGTTTGAATTTGAGAGACATGATGTGAGATTTAGTTGATATTTTTTATTCCATCAACCGGCAAAATCCATCGTCATCAGGCACAATTATCTCGTAATGAGCGCACAATGATAAAAAAGCACTATATAATGATAAAATACTACCGGTTAAGCAATTGGTTACTACAATATTAACATTTATTGTGTATTTAATACACTTATTTTTTATTCATTAAATATTGTAAGTAAATTGTTACCGGGCGTAAATCCTATCAGCTCATTTATCCAGCCCATTGCTGGCTATATCGGTTTAGTAAAATTTATCTCAATGCTTATTCAGTTTTTCTTCAATACGTTCCTGCATCTGTTTTTTATACTCTTCATCCAGCTTAAGTTCCGTGATCTTTTCCGGATGGAAAAGATCGCGTACCATTTTATTAATAAGCGAGCTCTGCTGTTCAAAGACCCGGCAAACCGAGCAACCGGCCAGATGTATCTTCAGTTCCAGTTTTTCACGAAGCGTTAAATGATCTATCAGCTTCTTTTCAATTAAATGAGTGGCTTTGCGACAGTTATACGCTATTTTTGTTAGTTCATCCATATTCCTCCCCTATTTTAAATCCAGTTTTTTTGCAAACAAGCCCTCAGGTTGAGCTTGGTGCGGTGAATAATAACCCAGAAATTTGAGGGCGAAACCCTCAATTCCTCACAAATAACATCTGTAGTCTGATCATCCATATGTTTCATGGTAAATACGGAAAGCCAGAGCGCCGGCAGCTTTTGCAAACATTTTTGCAGGATGTAATTAAACTCCTTGTTGGTTAAAGGGTCTTGCTCTTCAATCCCAAATGCTTTTGGCCGGTGCTCTACGTTCCAATGGCCGTCGTCGTGGTCAAAAAAATCCTGCTGTTCCTGTTCGGCTTCTACCACATCTGTTTTTTTGGCAAAAGCCGATGACTTTTTACGGTATACATCGATCACCTTGTTTTTCAGAATAGCCGTTAACCAGGTTCTTTCGGAGCTGTTGCCCTTAAACTGATCGAGCTTTTCTAAAGCCGCCAGGAAAGTTTCCTGAACCAGGTCCTTTGCCAAGTCTTCGTCGTTAATACGCGTATAGGCATATGTATATAAGTAATCGGCATATTGAGCCACCCATTTACCTGGCTCTGTTAACACATTGGTGGTGATATCATTATTGTTTGACATGAATATATTCCGGGTTAAACTATTTTTCCTGTGCTTTTGCGGCTTAGTCGTACCCGAAGAAAAATCCTTACAGATTTTTTTGAGTAAAGATTTTCGGAGTAAGAAATAAGGAATTCCGGAACAAGAATAAAGCTTACAACCAACGGAACTTTAGACACTGGGAATTGTTATATCTACGTTTTCAATTAAATATCCACCCATACATTATCTCAAAACAAACAAAATCATGGTTAAATTCGCATTACTCGTCCGTCTGGAGGCCAAGCCCGGCAAAGAACAAGAAGTGGCCGATTTTATAAAAAGCGCCCTTCCGCTGGCACAACAGGAACCCGATACCGTTAGCTGGTATGCCCTGCAACTGGGCCCGTCAACATTTGGTATCTTTGATACCTTTGAGCACGAAGAAGGCCGCAAAGCGCATCTTGACGGGCAAATAGCGCAGGCACTAATGGCCAAAGCACCCGAACTATTAGCCACCGCCCCGGTTATTGAGCAGGTAGATCTGTTGGCTGTGAAATAATTTTTGGAGCAACGATTATTGGAGCAAAGAACAAGGATTAAAGATTTGGAGAGCAAGGAACAAATACATGTTTGTACTCCTTGCAAATTAGCGCAAGATAAATTCCTAAAATCCTTGTTCCAAAGCCCCTTGCTCCAAAAAGCCTTACTCCCAAAAATCCCCTACCTTTGCAGGCAATGGATTATTTCAAAAAGCTCCTCGACCTGCTGAATAAAGAAAAAGAGGAGGACCGTAACGCTTATCTCAAACTAACCGAAAACTCATCAGCTGCTGATCGCCGCGCGCAAGGACTTAGCTGGTACCCCATCGCTATCCGCGGAACAGAGCCCGGCCGGGGCGATTATATCAGCGTGGAGGTGGAACGAACCACGCATAAAGACTTGTCGCACCAGTTGCGTTTTGGTGTACCGGCTGCCCTGTTCTCCAATCACGACCCTAAGAATGACCGCGTGGAAGGCACCATCACCTACCAGGGTGGGGACCGTCTGAAAATCACCTTATACACGGACGAACTACCTGATTGGAGCCGCGACGGCAAACTGGGTATCGACCTCCTTTTTGATAATAACAGCTACGATGAAATGCAGAACGCCATTAAACAGGCCTCTGTATTAGCAGCAAAGCCACAGGAAGAACGATTGATCCAGATCCTTACGGGAGATAAAGCGCCGGCATTTAATATTGTTGCCCCTGTTTCCGTTCCACGCTTAAATGCTTCGCAGACAGAAGCGGTTCAGAAGATCGTTTCGGCGCAGGATTTGGCTATTGTGCACGGGCCACCGGGCACGGGTAAAACAACCACGCTGGTTCAAGCCATTAAAGCGCTCGTCCAACAAAATAAAAAACAGGTGTTGGTTGTGGCTCCAAGTAATACAGCGGTTGATCTGCTCAGCGAAAAACTGACCGATGAAGGCTTGAATGTATTGCGCATCGGCAACCCAGCCCGTGTATCGGAAAAGCTGTTCTCTTTAACGCTCGATAGCAAGGTGAGTGAGCATGCGGATAACAAAGAGATCAAAAAACTAAAAAAACAGGCCAGTGCTTATAAAGACATGGCCCACAAATACAAACGCAGCTTTGGTAAAGCAGAGCGTGACCAGCGTAAGGCCCTGTTCAACGAAGCGCATAAGATCATGAAGGATGTAGCAGCCACCGAGCAGCACATAGTTGATGACCTGGTGAGCAAAGCCCAGGTGATCACCGCTACACTGGTAGGCGCCAATCATTACACCATACGCGATGTGAAATTTGATACTGTAGTGATTGATGAGGCCGGACAAGCATTGGAACCAGCCTGCTGGATACCTATACTGAAAGCACAGAAAGTAATACTGGCTGGCGATCATTGTCAGCTGCCACCAACCATTAAATCGGCAGAGGCGGCAAAGAACGGACTGAGCACTACCCTGCTGGAGAAATGCGCGGCTTTGCACCCTGAAGCTGTAGTATTGCTTGAAGAACAATACCGTATGCACCAGGATATCATGGGCTTTTCATCGGCAGAGTTTTATCAGGGTAAATTGAAAGCGCACGCCTCTGTAGCACAACGCCTATTATTTCTGGGAGATATGCCTGTATCATTTGTAGATACCGCGGGTTGTGGTTTCGATGAGCAACAGCAAGGCACCAGCATAGCGAATCCCGAAGAGGCTGTGTTTTTACTAAAGCATTTGAATAAGCTGGTTGGCAATTTAACCGACACCACCAATTTCCCTTCCATTGCCATTATAGCACCATACAAAGAACAGATCAGGGTATTGAATGAGTTACTGGTCGCCCACCCCGATTTACTCCCCTACAGCAATCATATTTCGGTAAACACCGTTGATAGTTTCCAGGGGCAGGAACGTGATGTGGTTTACATCAGCATGACGCGCAGCAACGCTGAAGGCGAGATCGGTTTCCTTTCAGACATCCGCCGGATGAACGTTGCCCTAACCCGGGCCCGGAAGAAACTAGTGGTTATCGGCGACAGCTCCACCCTTACCCGACTTGTTTTTTATGCCGACCTGATAGACTATACCGAACGCCTGAACGCCTACGAAAGTGCCTGGACGTATGTTGGTGAATAATACACTATGCTAACACCTTTTAGTAGCCATTTTTACACTATTAAGTCATAAAACGCAAACGTTATCGACGATAAATATTGCCAAATTGTTTTATTTTAGGCTTTTTTATGATTATCTTGTCAGCAAACCAATAACAAATTAATACGTAAAAATTACACTAAGCCTATGGCACAAGCAAAAACATTAGGGCAATTTATCATTGAAAAACAAGCCGATTTTCCGTACGCTAAAGGTGAGCTTTCGCGCTTGCTACGCGATATAGGCATAGCTGCAAAAATAGTTAACCGCGAGGTAAACAAAGCAGGTTTAATGGACATGCAGGGAGAAGCTGGCAGCACCAATATCCAGGGCGAAAGTCAGCAAAAACTGGATATTTATGCCAATGAGCAATTTATAACCGCACTTAAAAGTGGCGGCGAATGCTGTATCCTAGCATCAGAAGAAAATGAAGAAATTGTGATGCTGGATACTGACGTATCACTGGATGCCAAATACATTGTAGCTATCGATCCCTTAGACGGATCATCCAATATTGATGTAAATGTTTCAGTGGGTACTATTTTTTCCATTTACCGCAGACAGAGCACTTCGGGCCGGGCAACACTGGCCGATGTATTACAAATGGGAGTAAACCAGGTTGCCGCGGGTTATGTGATCTACGGTACATCTACCATGCTGGTTTATACCACAGGCAAGGGGGTTAACGGCTTTACGCTGGATCCGTCCATAGGCGAATTCTGCCTGTCGCACCCAAACATGAAAATACCAAAAACCGGTATTATCTACTCCATAAACGAAGGTTACTACGTGCATTTCCCGCAAGGGGTAAAATCATATATCAAATATTGCCAGGTAGAAGATGAAGCCACGCATCGCCCTTACAGCTCGCGCTATGTAGGCTCTATGATAGCCGACCTGCACCGCAGCATGATCAAAGGGGGCATATTCATTTACCCGGTTACCGCGGCCACTCCAGGCGGCAAATTACGACTGGTTTATGAGTGCAACCCCATGTCGTTTGTTATTGAGCAAGCTGGTGGCCGGGCCACAGACGGTAAAAACCGCATTATGGAGCTGGATGTGAATTCTCTGCACCAACGTACCCCTATTTTCATTGGCTCCGAACAAATGGTGCTCAAAGCCGAAGAATTTATGGCCGAAGCCGTGGAAGAGGAAATGAGCATGGGTTTAGCTGGGTAAGATAAATAAAATTGTCATTCTGAGAGGAGCGAAGAACGATCTCTTGAACGCAGTGAAAAATCTATTCGGCGATAGTCAATTCGGCAATAGATCCTTCGCTCCGCTCAGGATGACAAATTGAGTTAAAGAAAAAGTAAAACAAAAGCCCCGGCAAATTGCACGGGGCTTCTTATTTGAAAACAAAACACAATTATTATCTATCATGAGGTCGTTACAACGGTTGGCCCAACAGAGCATAACATTCCGTCAGAAAAACCTTTGTATTGGCTGCAGTTTTTGCGAAAAAGACCAGCCAGGTGGTTGGCAGTTTCTTCATAATTATATGAATCGGTCCAGGTATTGGCCGGGTTCAATATTTCTGATGGTACACCAGGGCAGCTTTCCGGTATCATCAGATCAAAAATAGGCAGCTTTTGGTAAGTCACATCGTTTAGCTGCCCCTTCAGCGCAGCCTTGATCATGGCGCGGGTATAGCTTAGTTTAATACGTTCGCCTGTACCATACGCTCCTCCAGTCCAGCCTGTATTTACCAACCATACATTCAGCGGATACTTATCCAACTTTTCACCCAGCATTTCAGCATATTTAGTAGGATGTAATGGCAAAAACGCCCTGCCGAAACAAGCAGAGAAAGTAGCTTCCGGTTCATTGATACCATATTCCGTTCCGGCTATTTTAGCGGTGTAGCCCGAAAGAAAATAATACATAGCCTGTGCCTTATTCAGTTTGGATATAGGTGGCAACACCCCAAAAGCATCGGCGGTGAGGAAAAATATATTCTTCGGAATATCCCCAATTGCGGGCTCTATCGCGTTACTGATGAAACTCATGGGGTACGACAAGCGGATATTTTCGGTTTTGGACAGATTGTCAAAATCAACCGTTTTTGACCATGGCTTAAAACAAACATTTTCCAAAAGCGCTCCGGGTTGCATAGCCTGGTATATCTGCGGTTCTTTTTCGGCGGTTAGTCCCGCTATCTTGGCATAACACCCCCCTTCAAAATTAAACACCGAATTTTCGCCCCAGCCATGCTCATCATCTCCAATCAGTTGTCGGTCCTGATCGGCAGAGAGTGTAGTTTTACCAGTACCCGATAAACCAAAAAAGATGGCCGTATCGCCATCCGCACCTTTATTGGCTGCACAGTGCATAGGAAGGATACCCTGGCGCGGTAAAAGGAAGTTTAGTACAGTAAATACAGCTTTTTTGATCTCACCTGTATAGCCTGTACCTCCTATCAGGATAATCTTACGGGTAAAGTTGATCATCGAAAAATTATGCTGACGAGTACCGTCCACAGTAGGGTCGGCTTTAAAGCCTGGAGCCGATATAATAGTCCACTCCGGATCAATAACCTTCTTATCTGGCCGCAGAAATAAGTTATAAGCAAACAAGTTCTGACTGGCGGTTTCGGTGATTACTCGCAAAGTAAGACGACTGCTTTTTTCGGCACATACCATGGCATCGCGTATAAAAATAGACTTACCATAAAGGTAAGTCATCACCTTAGTGTACAGACTATCAAACACTTCTGTATCTACAGGGATATTAATATCGCTCCACCAAACATTATCTTTTGTTATACCATCCAGCACAATAAAGCGATCTTTGGGTGAACGCCCGGTAAACTCACCGGTGTCAATAGTCAATACATCATGATCCGTTAAATAACCCTCCTTGCGTTCCAGAGCGGCTTTTATCAAATCCTCCGGCGATAATTGATAGTGGATATCCTGAGCTTTGTTTAGCTCCGGAAGCTCCGTTCGTAAGCTTGTAGTCTTATTAGTGATTTGTCCCATATCACATTAATTTTGTTATTGGTTTGGGGCAAAACTAAGACTACAAAAACGCAATTCAAAATATATAACAACTGATAATCAACAACTTGTATTCAATACACTAAGCCAATTAACCCTACTAATCAAGGGGTTATCACCCAATTTAATAGTGAATTGCTTTTGAAATATTTATAGCTGTAATATTGACGGAAATAAGCTAAAAACGGTCATTTTGAGGTATTTTTATGTATTTTCTTCCTTCATGTCATCTCGAACGATAGTAAGAGATCTTTGGCGCGAGATAAGCTAGGCGCCAAAGATCTCTCCTCGTACCTCGTTCGAGATGACATAAATGAATAAGTGGGCGGGGAACGTGCGCCCTCCCTCTTGAGAGAGTAATAACCTGTGCTTAGACATAGTATATCAATAATATCACAAAAGACGGGCGGTCACCCTGAGCACCGTCGAAGGGCGTGCGTAGAGGCCTGCCCACCATGCTTCGACGGTGCTCAGCATGACACCTTTTTTAGGCAAATGTCTATTGATGGGCTATTACTCTCTTGAGGGGATCTCATAATCAATAACTACTGTCTAACCGGCACACTGATAAAACTATCATTATACCACTTAATACGCAGCGGGATTTTCCCGTCGCTTATATTTTCGGTGCTCACATCTTTACCTGTACCATAGTTAACCTGCGCGAATGAGTTTTTATTGATATCCAGTATCACCAGCAAACGACTGCCTTTGCTCAGTTGACGGCTCACCATACGGCTACGATAAAACGGGATAGTTTCTATTTCACCTGGCTGCAACAATTTCCTCACGCTCATATCTTCGGCGTAACTGGCACGCCCTAAAAAGTACGACAGGTCGAAAAAATCGCCATTGGGCATCACTTCATATAAAGAAACTCCAATGTCCATGTCTTTTTTGTTGATCATGGCTTTCAAACTGCCGCTAAACATTCCATTTATCTCCACCGGCTTATCAAAAGGCTGGCTCATGAAAAACAAACCGGTGCTATGATCCAATTCCTTTTTG
This sequence comes from Mucilaginibacter lappiensis, assembly GCF_900155965.1. Taxonomy (GTDB): domain Bacteria; phylum Bacteroidota; class Bacteroidia; order Sphingobacteriales; family Sphingobacteriaceae; genus Mucilaginibacter; species Mucilaginibacter lappiensis. The sequence continues at coordinate 24,423 of NZ_FTMG01000015.1, read as the reverse complement.
ATGATGGGATAAGGATAATAGTTATTATTGTTTGATGTTTGATGATCGGCCAGGTTTACTTCCTGGTTAAGCTCAGCCAGTGTGCCAGGCTTTTTATCGGATAGTAAGTAATGATCGCCCTCTTTTTTATCAGTAAGATATAAATGAAGTGTGGTATTGACCATTTTTGGAATGGAAGCTGCATGCTCCCATTTATTGGCGCCCATTACCTCAAAATTCACCTTATCCTGTAACATAACCGGCTTTTTGCCGCCTTTTAAGATATAGTCAAACCATTGAAAAGTAATATCCCGGGTGTTAATCAACGCTACAGAATCCACAACATAATCACGTAGTACAGGGTAACCGCCACGCTGCGCCCCAAAATGATCATAAGGGCCGATGATAAGATAATGCTCAGCCCTAGGGTTGTATTTTAAATGTTCATGCAGATAATGCAAGGCCGAGATCTGTCCATCGTCATAATAACCGGTAACTGTAAGTACAGGGATATTAATATTGGCAAAATCCTTTTGATAAGGTATCTGATCCTGCCAGTATTTATCAAAATCGGGATGCTTCAACGAGCGCTGCAAAAAGGGATTAGGTGTTCCGTCGATACTGTCGATTTTGTTATAGGATAGCCCACTATTGTACCAGTTATTTTGCATATTTCGCCAGCGTTGCGGATTATAATAAACTTTATTATCCAGGTACTTATTATTAGTTACATAAAGAAACCAGCCATAATTAGCGTTGATAAATACATTATTCTCCATCGGCAAACCCAAACCCGGTATTGCTGCCACATAAGGCACAATGGTTTTGAGCGCCGGGTGATGGTATTTAGCTGCGGCCCATTGTGTAAAACCATTATAGCTGCCTCCGTACATACCTATTTTACCATTACACCAGCTTTGTTTACTAATCCAATCGATCACCTCATTAGCATCTTTGCCATCATGCTCATAGGGAACAATCCGATCTGGACTTAAACCCTTGCCACGGGTATATGCCATCACACCCGTATAACCATGAACAGCAGGTTCAAGAATACTCTTCCAGGCTGTACTATCGGCATAAATGGTGTACTGTAAAATTACCGGCTGCGGGGCAGTTACGCCTCTAAGCCTTACAACGATAGCAGCTATAGAAGCGCCATCTTTTGTTTTGATCAAAACATTTTGGATGTTATATCGTCTATCGCGGTCTTGCCGGGCAATAGTTACACTATCGATACTATTAGTTTTATGATGATCAACCTTCTGCGCCCTGCAATAGTTAGTTAAAAAAAGGCATAGCAATGCCATGCAGCGTATTCTGTTCATAATGTTGGGTTTAATATATAATGATGGGGTCTATATACGCCCCATGCTTCTCAGCTTTACGGATTGCCGGTCGGAGACCTCAAGCACCTCCCCCGTTTTCAGATTGATCTGCAGGCGGCCATTCGGGACAATTTGAATGCTTTGAATAAACTGCAGGTTAATGATCTGCGAGCGGTTGATCCTGAAGAAAATACTGGCATCCAGTTTCTCTTCTAACTGGTTGAGGGAGCTTTTCAGGAATACATTTTTTTCCTCAAAATACAGCCGGGCATAGTTATCCATGGATTCTATCAAATGCACCTTGCTCCATTTGATAAAATGAAATTGCTGCCTGTCTTTCACAAAAATCTGCGGATCGCTGGTTTGCTGTGCCAGTTTTTGCCTCACCTTTTCTATGGCCAGGGCAAAACGTTCTTCGCGGATGGGCTTCATCAGGTAATCCAGGGCATTCACCTCAAAAGCCTTCACAGCATATTCATCAAAAGCTGTGGTGAATATCACTTCGGGCACCTCGTTCAATGATTCCAGCAGTTCAAATCCCGAACGTTCGGGCATTTGTATATCCAGAAAAAGCAGGTCGGGATGTTTATCTGTTATTTGCATAGCGGCCTCATCGGCATTTTTAGCCTCACCTATGAGCTCCATGTCGGGATAGGGTATCAGCAGGCGTTTTACCTCCTGCCGGGCCATACGCTCATCATCGATTATCAATACACGCAGCTTTTTCATGAGTTGGGGATCATTATAGTAGCTAAAACAACACCCGGCATTCGTCCCGTGATCGTGAAGGTTGCCTTACCTTTATACTGTAACTCCAAACGCTCCTGTAAATTTTTGAGCCCAACACCACTTGCAGACTGATCCATATCCAAATGCCCCGGATTTTGAACGCTGATAAGGATATGTTTCGGAAATTGTTCGACCCGGATGCTGACAAGTCCTCCATCTTTTAGCTTCGCGATACCATGTTTGATGGCATTTTCGACCAGGGTTTGCACGCTCAACCGCAGGATGGCTGTTTTTAACAGCTCGTCGTCAACCTTAATGGAAAATTGCAGACGTTCTTCAAAGCGTAGTTTTTCCAATTCGAGGTAATCTTTAACGAGTTCAATTTCATTATTTACGGATGTCAGCATCATATCACCACTGTATAGGCTGGTACGCAGGATATCTGACAACAGATCGATACCCCTTCGTGCCGATTCGGGGTTTTCGATCACCAGCGCCTTGATATTATTTAAGGAGTTGAACAGGAAATGCGGATTAAGCTGTGCCGACAGATTATTCAGTTGCGCCTCACGGGTAATGATAGTCAAACGGGCATTTTCTTTGGCAATACGAATCTCCCGCTGCTCATATTGATATAAGTGATAAGCAAGCAACCATATAGACATGAGCCGGATCCCTGTCACAAAGATCGTCTGCCTGTTCATCTGAACAAATTCCGCGAATGGTTGCTGAAAACCAGGTATAAACCAACATTTTAAAAAATATATCTTAACTATGGTAACCACCGTAAAGGCTAATCCCAATACGATAACCGAAGGTATAATTCTTGGAAGCAATTGCTTAAGTCCAAGCAATTGCCATTGGTGGCGCAGCGCAAAATTGCGGTATAAATGGGTAATCAATATATAAAAGCCTACGTCTGTTATGAACAATAGCAGGCCTAGTAATGGATCAAAGCTTTCACTGGTGATGCCCGTGTACCCCCAATACAATGAAGCCACCGACCAGCCGATGAGCTGGCATTTCCAATAAAGGGAGAGCGATTGCTTCTTTTTCAATTTGGCTTTTATTTATTACCCAAAGCAACAAAATCTATCTCCAACAAAAAAATAAAGTACAGGAACGGGGCATTTCGGGGACAAACGGGTTATTAAGTATTCCTAACAAACAGCATATATCATAAAACTTCAATATGGCTTATTTATCCCCCATATCTATACTATTTAATAGCAACTATTGCAAATACCAGCAATAAAATTGATTTATAATGAATTAACTGCAATAGCAATGTATTTTTTTTGATACAAATCCCTATATTAAACCCAAATCTTATTAACTATGAAAATTCTGTACATTAAAACTTCGTTATTATTAGTGTTTATGGCCAGCGCTAATATATTATTTGGCCAGGGCATCAAAGGTAAAATAACCGATGCCACAAACGGTTCAACCATGCCGGGTATAAGCGTTTCGGTTATAGGCACTTCGCAGGGAGCCTCCTCAAATGAAAAAGGCGAGTATTCGCTCAAGCTGTCACGGGGCAATTACCAAATTAAAGTTTCTTTCATCGGTTACGAAACCCAAACTACGAATGTAACTGTAACCAGCGGTACCCAAACACTTGATTTCAGCTTAAAACCATTGAGCAATGCGCTTAATGAGGTGGCGGTAATTGGTTCCCGCTCCACTAAACCGCGAACTAATATCGAATCGCCGGTACCGGTGGATGTGATCTCGGCTAAAGAAATGCGCAGTTTCCCTCAAACAGATATTACACAGGTATTAAATTACATCGCCCCCTCCTTCAGCTCAAACCGCCAAACCGTTGCTGATGGTACCGACCATATTGACCCGGCATCATTAAGAGGCCTCGGGCCCGACCAGGTATTGGTGCTGGTGAATGGCAAGCGGCGCCATACTACAGCTTTGGTGAACATCAACGGCACATTTGGTCGTGGTACTGTTGGTACTGATATGAACTCCATACCCCTTGCCGCTATTGACCATATTGAAGTGTTACGTGACGGCGCCGCCGCCCAATATGGCTCGGACGCTATTGCCGGGGTTATCAATATTGTATTGAAGAAAGTTACCCCGCTGGTGATATCAACCAGCTACGGACAATCGGCATCGTCAAACAACGGCAATACCTATACCGATGGCAAAACCTACCAGATAGATGGCAGCAAAGGCTGGGATTTGAACGGAAAAGGTTTTGTAAACATAGCAGCACAGTATCTTGATCGTGGTGCAACCAACCGTGGCGGTCTGGATACTCACCCTTTGATCTATTCGGCTTTGCCAACAAAAGGAGCCAATGAATCTGAAGCAGATTTTGAGACACGTTTTGCTGGCATTAAAGCCGCCGATGATGCTAAAGCCAAAGCCGATGGTTTTAGTCGCGATAATATGATTGTGGGTAACTCTCACTCCAAGAATTTTGGGAGCTTTGGCAATGCGCAATACAGTGTAGCTGATTGGGCCACTGTTTATCTGGCAACGGGATATACGCACAAAACCGGTTCGGCGGCAGGATTTATACGCCTGCCTAACCAGTTTACCCAGATCGACGCCACTATTTATCCCGACGGCTTTTTACCCTTTATCAATACCGCTATCAATGATATATCCGCAAGCGGCGGTGTTAAGGGAAAACTCAGTAACTGGACATACGACCTGAGCAATACGTTTGGCGAAAACAACCTGAGCTATACCATTGATCATACCCTCAATGCCTCTTTACCAATAGGTACCAGTCCAACTTCATTCAAGGCCGGCGAGTTGATCTTTAGGCAAAACACCGTAAACCTTGATGTTTCGCGCAAGTATGATTTTACGGGTTTGCTTACCTCCTTAAATATGGCTTATGGTGCGGAATATCGTATTGATAACTACCAGATAAAACCCGGTGAAGAATTATCCTATTCCTACGGCCAGCCATCACAGGGCATTCCCGGCAGATTAGTCGGTACAACCCCTGCCGCTGCGGGCTCGCAGGTATTCCCGGGTTTTAAGCCAAGCAACGCTATTGATAAATCAAGAAACAACCAAAGCTTATATGCCGATTACGAGGCAGAATTTGGCCCCCGTGTATTGTTAGAAGCCGCAGGCCGATATGAGCATTTCAGCGATTTTGGCTCCAATTTCTCTTACAAATTCACAGGCAAAGTCAAAGTGATCGATCAGCTGGCTATCCGTGGGGCTATCGCCACAGGTTTCAGGGCGCCTTCCTTGGCCCAACGTTATTTCAATAACGAGAGTACACAATTTATAAGCGGCAACCCTACCCAGGTATTAACGGTTAATAATGATAATCCCATTGTGCGGAAGTTTGGTGTAGGTTCATTAAAACCTGAGAAATCAAAATCATACAGTTTAGGTTTAGCTGGTAAAATAACCTCGGCCTTAACATTTACTATAGATGCTTACCAGATAGATATTAAAGACCGTATTGTATTTTCGAGCCAGTTTACCAGGGCTACCCCTGCTGTGGCTGAGATATTGAACACGGTTGACCCTAACGGGCAGATCAATAGTGTGCAATTTTTCACCAATGCCATATCTACCCGTACCAAAGGTTTGGATGTGGTATTGGCCGACAGGATCAGCATTAACTCCACAAGCAGTTTAACGCTTTCGGCAGCAGCTAATTTTAACCAGACCAAAGTACGTTCGATACAAGGCTCGGATATTATAGAAGGCAATGCAGCCTTAAAAGCCAAACTGTTCGATCGTACCGAGCGCTCACGGTTTGAATCGTCGGTACCGGCCAGCAAGATCAATCTGAGCGCTTTGTACAACATTAAAAAGTTCGATTTTTCATTGAGATCGGTTTATTTTGGCAAGGTGACCTACCTCAACTCGGTTGATCCAACCATTCCAGCCAATAACCTCCCTTTACAGATCGATCAGACTTATTCGGGCAAATGGGTAACCGATTTGGCGATAAGTTATAAAGTGATCAAACAACTGGGTGTTACACTAAGCGCCAGCAATCTGTTTGATGTTTACCCGGATAAAAACTACATAGACCCGCGTGATAATGAGCACAATTTGAGCGGTAACCCTGCTAACAATTACACCAGCGGTCGTGATAATACCTCCAACGGACATTTTGTGTATAGCCGTGCCGTATCGCAATTTGGCTTTAATGGCAGGTTCTTATCAGGAAAGGTTGTTTATACTTTTTAAGGATTAAAGAGATATTCAGGAGACGCAAATTTGCGTCTCCTGAATATCTCTTTCTTTATTTCTCTACCCTCATCTGCAAATCTATAATTTGCACATCCGCATATCTACTTCCCTCTCCCTGTCAGGTTTTTGATCAGCTCGGCTTCTTCCTGTTTGTAAGGGGTACCGTCCTTGCGAAAAATATCATGGAACCATAATTTTGGTTCGCTGCCATCGGGTATTGGAGTATCCCAGGCATAAATGGTGTTGGTTTTGCCCGATACAAATCCCCAGTTAATAGCGCCCACATTCTCTTTCTTCAACATAGGCAACACTGTGCTGAACAAGCTATTGCGCGGGCGGGCCATATACTCGGTACAAATCAACGGGCGACCGATCATTTTCAGGAACTGAACCGTTTTTAAGTGATCAGGCTCCGGTGAATAATCGTGATAAGTGATCACATCCGAATTGGCTACCTGGTACTGATTCAGGGTTTCTAAGTTCCAGCTCCATACACCGGCACTCACCGGTTGACTTGGATTAACTTCCCTTGCCCATTTAAAAACCGATTTCAATAGTGGTAGCGACTTATCGCCCTTTCCGGAGTTGCCAGGTTCGTTATACAAATCCCACAGCAATATGCGCTTATCGGCAGCAAAGCGTTTCAATACATCTTTTACATATTTTTCGAGTGCCGGAAAATTAGCAGCTTCCTCTGAAGCAGGCTGACCGGGATCCTGCATCCAGCCTGAGTTATGGATGCCAGGTTTTGGTTCGGGCTGCTTGCCTGTTTTTGGTTCTTTATTCCAGCAATCATCAAAAAATACAAACATGGTTTGGATGCCATGTTTACTGGAAATAGCCAGGTACTGATCAACGCGTTTTTTAAAACCATCGGGGTCCTGCTGCCAGGCCAGGTGATGTAAAAACACACGCATCACATTCATGCCGATGCCTTGCGCGTAACCCAGTTCTTTATCTATCGTATTGGGGTCGAAAGTATCGGCCTGCCACATTTCCAGTTGATTAATAGCTGTACTAGGTATAAAATCGCTTCCCACCAGCCACTGATGTTTTGCATACCATATTTTTGCCTTTTGCGCCGACCATACCTGTGCCGGTGCTTTTTGCTGTGCTGAAGCTGTGGCACTGAGCAGGACGATCAATGCGATGGCCGGTAATTTTAGTTTATTTTGCATGTATTATTATTTAATAGGTGTCTTTTTTATTGATTAAATGCCCTGTTATCATCCAGATAGCTGTATAGCTGTTATAAGCATCAGTTGAGGTGAGCGCTATGATCGTACCATCTTTAAGTACACACAATGAATTCCATAATCCATGTTTATTTAGCGGAACACTAAATGGTGTTGCCGTATTTACAAAATCCTCACCTCTACTATTACCTACAGCTACTTGCATACAAGCCAGTTCCCAGTTACTGTTCCTGCCAAAAGTACTTTGGTACGATAAAACCGTTTCCCCGCCCGGCAGCTGACGCAGGTATGGCGCGCCAGCGTAAACGGTATCGGGTAATTTAGGTGTTAAGGCATAGGTATGTTCAGGATCGTTGGCTCCTACCATTTTTTGTCCGTTCTGATTAAAACTATTACGGATGATGGATGGCTTAAACTGACCGCCGGAATTGTCTTCAATAGAAAACAATATCTCTTTTGTCCCTTTCAGGATAATGGGCACGGGCATACCATCGCGATGACCGGGTGTAAAAGAAACTATTTCAGGTTTTGTAGTCCATGTTAGCCCGCTATCAAATGACCGGAAGATGGATATATTTTGTTCATTGGAGTGCGTATAAACCCCTTCGTTAGAGAAATATAATTGAATTTCGCCATTAGGCAATTGTATTTGCGATGGCTCCCAGCAGCCATCTTCAAACTTGTAGCTGGCCTCGTATATCAACCGCTCATCCTGCCAGGTTTTGCCATGGTCATAGCTTTTCTTGGTTCGGATGGCAAAATGTTTAGTGGTATCCCAGCTACCATTTATTTTGTTTGGCCGGGGATTATAGGATGCTAATAAGGAATGATCTTTTAGCTCTAGAATTTCAGGCACGCTCATATTCACGCCGGCAGCGGGCCGGGCAATAATAACCGGGCTAAGCCAGGTTTTACCCAGATCGTCACTTTGTGTACACTCAATACCGCTACCGCTTTCATATACGCATAACAGGTTACCATTATGCAGCTGTATCATCCGGGCATAATCGGCACTCTTATTCCCTGATAATGGCACCACCTGTTTTAGTGTTGATTGATCCCATATGATGGCTGGCGCGTTTTGAGCCTTTAGCTGTGTACAGGATAGCAAAACCAGGACTATTAGCGTTATAAAACCTTTCAATTTCATTAATTCCCGTTCAAAATATTACTCCACAACCGGGAATGATGAAATTCGTAATCTTGCCCCCCCCATTGGCACCAATGTTAGTTCAGACAAAGGTTTATCGGTTTTTACCGGGCTCTGCGGTAGTAATCCGCAAAGGCCATACTGATCTATCGTCCAACCTGGTATTTGTTTACCTTTTGCTTTCAGTTCAATGGGTGCGTTGGTATTAGTAAAAGGATTATCATCTTTTGGCCAGCTCCGGCGGATGATCTCAATAGATTTTTCCGGATGCTGTTCATCTATTACCAAACCATAATTCCAGGCTGATGCCGGGTGAATTTCATAAGATGGCCATTTCTGCGGATCGGCTGTAGCTTGCCAGTGCGAATCGCCCTGAGTTGATTTACGGCCATCTTCTTTAGTGTATTGTTCATCAATTTTAAGCGAATAAGTAAGCGGACCGTAATTAACGCTCACACTGTTTTTATTGGCGGCCCATTGACGCACTTTTAGTTGCATAGGTAGATGCAGGGTCACTTTATCGCCATTTTTCCAGGTTTTAGCCAACTTGATATAATCGCCTGTACTGATATTTACCGGTACGGCTACACCGTTTACTTTTACAGTTGCTCCTTTGCACCATTCAGGGATACGCAGGTAAAGCGGAAAGCTTACTGAGCTGGGCGTATTAACTGTAAAATTCACCTGATCTTCAAAAGGATATCTGGTAGTTTCTGTGAGGCTAACCTGCGCGCCACCACCCACTTTGGCATTTACCACACCTTGTGTGTACAACTGTACAGCGAGGCCATTATCCGGTGTGGCCATCCAACTGTTTTCGGCGTAGTAAACCCAGCCGGCAGCGTGATTATGCTGGCAGCAACGGCTGCTAAATGGGTTCATCATTAAAAACGGGCCTTCATTGGATATGCCGGGGTGATGATCTTTGCTATCACTTACTACCATATTGGGAGCGGTTAGATAGCGCAGTGACCGGTAGTCGGGCATAAAAGCGGCCGAAAAAGTATTGAAAGCTACGTCCTCACAATTCTCGGCCCAGAAAGTATCGCCGGTTGAACCTAATAGCATCTGGTCTGATGTCATTTGCTCCACCATGCCACAGGTTTCAACAGCCTGCCGTGGATCGTCATAGCCTTTACGGGCATTTTCGTCGGCACCAAACATGCCGCCCGGTACTTGACCATACAGTGTACGAATGAGTTTAAAGTCATTGTAGGTAGCAGCCAGATCTTTCGGATCATGGCTTTGCAGATAATAGGTGGCCGGTTCGCGGAAACACTGGGCCACATTTACATTATGCCAGTTGGGCAGGTTGTTGGTCTGGCGCCAGTTGGCGGTGTTCCTGTCGATCTTGGCCGCCAGGTCAAGCAGGAATTTATCGCCGGTACGGTTGTACAACCAGTATACGCTAAGCATATTATCACCACCGCGGCTGTTTTCCCAATAATCTTCCAGGAATTTATTATCGGGCACGGATAGCTCGTACTTAAAATATTTGGTCATAAAAGGGATAACCCGGGGATCTTTACTGTATTCATAGTACGATTGCAGGCACCAAAGCATCGGCATATTCGTCCACAGATCACGGTTACCTTTATTCATCCTCGCCGGGCCGAAATCGCCGTTATCCCGTTGATTGTTCAGCACCGCATCTATCCAGAATTTGGCTTCGGCAATCATTTTTTTATCGTTCAGCATGTAGCCGATATCGGCATAACCTTTTAGCCAGTAAGGCAGTTCCTCCCATCCGTATTCGCCTTTACCTTCCTTATTCAGCCAGGCATTGTTGGTTTTAGATAACCAGATACTGATCTCGCCCAGGTTACCAGTTAAACCATCACGTTGTAATTCCAATGCTTTCTTGAGCCAGCCACCCGCTTTGATACTGCCAACAGGTAATTTGGTGAAATATTGCTTTTGCAGGGGCGCACGGTTATTTACGTAAAAAGCATTGGCCTGCCCGTTATCAACTTTGGTCACAGTTGTGGCTTTCACTCCCGTTTGGGCAGTAGCTGCAATACCAGAGCACACTAAGGCTGTTGTGAAACAAAGACTTGTTTTAAGAATGTTAATCTTGTTTTTGAAGCGCATATTCAACGGTTATTTTATTTTACTAAAGATGGATCGTACAGTTTACTATTTACTTTTTGCAGCGATTCAACCGGCATTTTGATCACTTTACGATCATAGGTCATAAAGCCGTTCACCTCTCCTTCTACATCGGTGGTTTGGGTGTATACCGCTGCCGACAGACCTAATTTGATCAATTCCTGTAATCTCTCAGTAAACGATGCATATTTTTTAAACAGATCATCAGCATTTTTAAAGTTTTGGTAGCCCCAGTTTTTGTTGGCCTGCCAGGTATGGCCTTCTACCGGCCAACCTAAACCGCCAAATTCGCCTAAGACTACGGCTTGCGTTTTGCCAAATATTTCGGCACGCGGCATAGCGGGGTTAGGGTAGTTATGCAGATCGACAATATTACCTGTGGCATAAAAATTACCGCCACTGGCGCTATTCACCAGGCGCGACGGGTCTTTTTTCATCGTCCATTCGGTTATCTCTACCGTTTTAAATTGTCCCCAGGCTTCGTTAAAAGGCGTCCAAACTACAATGCATGGATAGTTGTATAAAGCGTTCATAATGGCATTCCATTCCTTGCGATAATAGCCTTCAGATTCGGGCGTACGCTGCTGATCTGTAGCCCTGTCGTAAACACCCGGGCGGTTTTCCCAATGGTTACCTAAATCTCCGCTGGGCATATCCTGCCAAAGCAGCATCCCGGTTTTATCGCAATAGGCGTAGTAACGGGCAGGCTCTACTTTGATGTGTTTGCGGATCATGTTAAAACCCATGGCCTTTAGCTTATCGATATCAAAGCTCATGGCCTCATATGTTGGCGGGGTATACAAGCCATCAGGCCACCAACCCTGGTCAAGCGGACCATATTCAAATACAAACTTATTGTTCAGCAACATGCGCTGCACACCATGGGCGTCGGCGCCTAATGATATTTTACGCATGGCGAAATAGCTTTTCACCTCGTCAACCGGTTTGTTGTTACGGATAAGAGCTACGCGCAGATCGTACAGAAAAGGATCTGTAGTCGACCACAATTTTTCATTCTTAATATCCAGCACGGCGGTTGCATTGGCATCAACAATCTTTTCGTCAACCTGTGTCTGGCCATCCCAGGCGGTGATCTTCAATTGATCGCCTGGCTGGCTATTAGTAACTTCGGCCGAAACCGAAAGGGTGTGCTCATCAATATTGGGGGTTTGTTTGGTCGCTTCTATATGCGTTTTGGCTACGCTCTCCAGCCAAACGGTTTGCCAGATACCGGTAACCGGAGTGTACCAGATCCCTTCTGGTCTTTTAACTTGTTTGCCTCGCGGCTGCGGACCATCATCTGTTGGATCCCAAACGCTTACTTTAATTTCCTGTTTTGAACCACCTTTTAAATAAGGAGTTATGTTGAAGCTAAAGGGATCGAAACCACCTTCATGTACTCCAGCACTCTTGCCGTTCACAAATACTTCTGTGCGCCAATCGACAGCGCCAAAGTGTAATAAAATATCTTTTCCTTTAATGGTTTTATCAAGAGTGATACTTGTTTTATACCATAACATGCTATCCTTGCCTACTGTTTTGCCTACGCCCGATAATGCCGACTCCACCGCAAAAGGAACCAATATCCTTCCCTCATATTTAGCGGGACCTGTTGTTGCTTTAGGTACTATAGCATAGTCCCACAGACCATTCAGATTTTGCCAATTGGGGCGTACCAATTGCGGTCGAGGGTATTCCGGCAGGGGTGCTTTAGGATCAACCTTTTCGGCCCATGGCGTAGTGATTCGGTCTTTAATCAAATGCCAGTCGCTTTGTTGCGCGCTGGCCGACAGGGAAGCAGAAATTAAAAGGGATAAGCAAATATTCAGTTTTTTCATCAGGGATTAACAGCTGTGTAATGATGTATTCAATTGAGATTTATTTTATAAATATAAGGGGCCATCATGCTATATGGCCCCTTTAAATTGTAATTAATAAGATACCTTAACTACCGGCGAAAATATCATATCCTCTACCCCGGCTATCCTGATGCCAACGCGGGCATAAACATAATTTTGCGTTACCGGAAACGTAGGTATAGCTACATTTAGAGAAACATTTGATGGATCGGCGATAGCTCCACCATCCAGATCGGCTTCTGCTGCATGGTCACCGGGCGATACAAACTGGGTTTTATTTACAAATAAGCTTACCGTTTGTATATTTTTAGCAGTAGCATCTGTAATCACTTTCTCGATACTAAAGTTGGCCGTGATCTTACCGCCGGCAGCAGCTAATTGCGCATTCCTGATCATATAATAAGGTGTTACCTCGATGTTTACGGTTTGATCGCCGGTCAGGGCGATATTGATGGTATCCCTTCCGCCCGACGGAAGTTCTTTCCATTGAAAAGGCCCTTGCCCGCCCGGGATAGTGAATTTATAATTCCCGCTGAAGGTTAACACCGAATAGGTACCATCCTGATCAAATGTACCGGTAATAGGCGTATTGCCCTTATAACCTGTTTGATAAAGCTGAAAAGGCACCTGGTTATACTCTACACCAATGGGCGAACCTTTGTACATTAACTGCCCGGTTAATTTAATTGAAGGCGGTTTAACATTATCCAGCTTACAACCTGCGGCTGAAAGCAGGAGAATAAATATGGCGATATGATGAAATTTAATTTTCATGATCTTTGAATTATAATAATTGACTTATTGATTTGGCTGTCTCTTGATTTTTGGATTGGCAGAGATGATACCATCATTAATTTGTGAATAGTAGTTACCTAATCTGAAATTAAGAACACCCGTTACCGGCGATGGTAAAACCTCCCTGAATACCCATTTGCCATCATTCGGGCTGCCCGGGCTGTAATATTTATAAGGATAAAGACCCCATGGTTGTGTATTTCTTTTGGTTGCCGAACTGATATTGCTGGTTAAGTCGTTTAAACTTTCCGGATTGCCGTCCCATACTTTAGTAGCTATTCTCCAACGTTTCATATCAAACAGCACATGTCCTTCAAACGAAAGTTCGGCACGGCGCTCGTGAACTATACGGTCAAAAGTGATATCACCGGCCGCAAGTGGTGTGGTTAAACCGGCACGCGCCCTTACCTGGTTCATATAAAGCGCAGCATCGCTGGTTTGTCCTAATTCGTAAGCTGCTTCTGCGGCATTCAATAAAACTTCGGCATAACGGTAACGGATAAAGTTAACATCACTCTGACGCCCCCGACGACCAGATCCAGTTGCCGGATCCAGATATTTACGGACATAAAAACCAGTTTGAGTGCGTAGTGGTTCGCCGGTTGGCGTAGGACCATCTTTACCCACTACCTGTACCAGTGTAGGACTACCAGGTAATGCAGCATAATGCGTAGCATCGTCACTGCTGATGATGTTACCATTAGCTAAAAGATAACCACCCCATATATCTATATAAGCGGTTTTCCAGAAAAAGTGTGGCAGCATCACAGTACCGGCCAGCCTGGCATCCCTACCTGCAAACGGATCTTGCTGGTCTGCATAATAGATCGGGTTACCTGACGCATCTTTGGTAGCTATTGGCGCAAAGGTGTTATCCAGTTTTTCAAAAGACTGTACCAGGTTTAAAGAAGGATCTAAACGACCCGCATCTGAAGCCTCATCTGATACAGAATAAGGCTGATCATTCGTAGTAAATGAATGTACTTTACCAGCAAGTGCCTTAAAATCTTCCACCCATATTGATTCCTGGTTTACGCTGCTTTTATCTAAAAATATAGCAGCGAAGTTATCGGATAGATTGGGCAATACCTGGTACAATTTGTATGATCCGGCAGAGCCACTGATAATCTCCTTGGCAGCGTTTAAGGCTTTAGTATAATATCCTGAAGCCATGCTTGCCGGAATACTAACCTCTCCGCCAGACAATGAAACCTGCGGTGTTGTGGCGCCATATTTTGCTATGGAACCCGCATATAATGCTGCTCTGGCTTCCATAGCTAATGCAGCTGCTTTGGTTGCCCTTGATTTTTCAGTAGGATCTGAAGGCAATGTACCTTTGATCGCTTCAGCTTCACTGATCACGAAGTCATAGATATCTGATTCTTTGGAGCGTGGAAATTGCAAACCCACTACATTACCGCTATTATCATAGGTAAGGGTTTTGGTGATCAACGGAACACCGCCCATTCTTTTAACCATTTCAAAATAATAGCTGGCGCGTAAAAAACGACCTTCGGCCAGAAAACGGCTTTTATCGGCAGCTAACAGCTTGGTTGACGCAGTTACGTTGTCAATAAACAGATTCAGATCGCGTACATATCCGTAATCCCAGGTGCCCCAGGTACCGTAGTCCCATGACCTGTTCTGAACAAAACCATAGGAGCCATTATCTGATGGGAATGATTCTCCAAAATCGGCAAAGGTTGTCCAGCCATTATCCAGACTTGAAAAATCGAGCACACGGTTATACAGATCGCCCAGTACAGATAATACCAGTGCCGGATCTGAAAAAACCACATCGGTAGTAACCACCGATTTTGGCGGCACATTTAAAAAATCGCTATCTTTTTTGCATGATTCAGCACTTATCAATACCGAAATCATAGCTATTGTGAATATCTTTTTCATTGAATATTTTACTTAATGTTTTTATTAAAAGGTTAGGTTAACACCAAAGTTGTAAACCCTGCTTTGCGGTGTTTGCAAACCGTTATCATCATTAACCTCCGGATCAACTCCATATTGACGCAGGTTATCTATAGAAAACAGGTTGTACACATTGGCGTAGAATCTCGCCCTTTTAATTTTCACTTTGGCTAACAAGTCTTTAGGCAACGAATAACCTATCTCAATTGTCCTGGCCCGTATATATTTCACGTTATGTAACCAGAAGGTGGAGTTTGAGGCATAATCGTAATGATTAAAGCCTACGTTATTCCTGTTAACCGGGTATTTACCGGCCACCCAGGTACTATTTACATCATTAGGATTGCTTAGGTGCCAGCTATCCTGAAAAATGGTATTTAAGTTGCCATTATTTTGGAAGGCCCATCTCGATTCCCAGTTTTGGTTCCATGAGTAACCCGAACCACCAGAGAAGTCGGCATGAAAGTCAAAACCTTTATAAGCCAGGCCCAGCGAAAGACCAAAGTTCGTATTAGGTTGTGAGCCTAGGCCATAACCGATGGGACGGGCATCGTTACCATCAATTTTACCATCACCATTTTGATCTTTATAAATCAAATCGCCGGGTAATACGGTGCTGTTACCTTTTCCATCTTCATTTACTTTGTAACCGTTAATCTGAGCGGCAGAGGTGAATTGACCGATAACCTGGTATCCCCAGAAAATATTGGCGGTACGGTTATTTTGTGAGCGGAAGTATTCATCCAAAGAATTACCAAATGGGGTATCGGCATAAATACCTGTCTTTTTACGACTGTAAGAGAAGTTTCCGCCAATGTTATAGCTTACTTCCCCTATCTTGTTGTTGTAAGCCAGGGATATTTCGGCGCCACGTTGCGAATCGCTGTTTTCATTTATACCCGGCAAACCGTAACCCACTTCTTGTGGCAATACTACGCTATAATTGTTTCCAACAATGCCTGTACGCGATCTTTTAAAATACTCGATGGCACCGGTTAACCGGTTATTCAACATACTGAAATCGGCACCCACGTTAAATATTTTACTTTTCATCCAGGATACGTTGTTAACCGGGATACCTTTATTGATTGAAGTAGAAACCGGGTTGCCATCCAATATGGCTATGTTACCGGCCGCTCCATTTGCATAATTATAACCAGGCAGATAAGCATACGGTTGTACTATAGGTGTGTTTCCGCTCGCGTCATAAGGACTTCTATCATCACCTAACACACCATATGAAGCCCTGAATTTCAAGTCGTTCAGTGCACTGTTATCACCCAGCAGTTTTTTCATAAAGTCCTCGTTGGTGATCCTCCACCCGACGGATACGCCCGGGAAATAACCTACACGGTGAGCCGGGTCAAACAGGTATGATGCGTCCCTTCTGCCCAATGCTTCCAAATAATAACGGTTATCATAGTTATAATTGAAACGGGCCACATAACCTATACGAGCCTCAGAATCATCACTATCCTGGTATTGATCCATAGTTGGGAAATAGATCAAAGGCAGGTTATTGGAGATAGGGTTAGCATGCAGCCAGTTCCTCAGGTGCTCTTTATGGATACGTTCGTTAACTAATGTAGCACCGATGGTGCTTTTACCAAAGGTGTTATTATAGCTTAACTGCAATTGGGTTGTGGTACTCAACTCTTTTCGTTGCTCACGCTCCCGCCATGGGTTGGTAACGGCATGGGTTATATCATAATTACCCGTTTGCTGATTGTAGGTATAAGCGTTGTAAGTATACTCATGGTTGTTTAGTAACTCATCCGCGTAGTAATACGAATAGTCGTACTTGGCTGTAAGACCTTTTATCCCGGGAATAATGTACTCGGCTTCGAAATTGGTTTGTAATACCCGCCAGTCCTGGTGCCAGATACCCGAAAGCTTATCATTTAAAAACGCATAATTGGCTTCGGTATGCGGGCCATTATCCTTTAAATAAGCCGGATTGTCATTAGCATAAGGCCTGTCTAAAGGGGTATTTTCCAATATCCCCAATTTAGCCAATACATAATCGTCAGCACCAGGAACACCGGGGTTTTCACGTGTTTCTATTCTGCCGTTGATATTCATACTTACTGAAAGACCGGCGGCTACCTTTGCCTTTACATTGGATTGAATATTGGTACGTCTGAAAAGGTATTCGGCTCCGGCTGGTGAGTTTTGATATAAACTGGTTCCCGCTACATAATAGGTCACTTTATCGTTGCCTCCCGTAAAATCCGCATGGAACGAATTTAGTGGTGCACCGGAATTTGCCAAAACAAAAGGTTTCCAGTTAAAACTCTGGTAACCAGGCTCAGTACCTGCTTTATACTTTGCGAGCTCAGCATCGGTAATAGAAGTGCTACCGTTGGTGATTACCTGTGCCGCGGCCAAGGCTTTCATGTAATCATAGGAGTTGGTCAATACATTCGGAAACCTATCCCATGATTGGAAACCCAGGTAAGAGTCAACGTTGATACGCCCCTCACCGGAGCCTCGTTTAGTAGTAACCACCACCACACCATTACCGGCACGTACACCATAAATAGCAGCCGATGCATCTTTCAGTACCGAAATACTTTCCACATCATTAGGTGCCAGGTTATTAAACTGCCCTTCATCCTGCTGAATTCCGTCAATTACATACAATGGAGCACCCATGTTACGAATCTGGATACTGGCACTGGAACCTGGACGTCCCTCTGCCTGTTTAAAGGTTACGCCCGGTATTTTGCCTGCTAAACCCGTACTTACGGTAGAACCACCGTGCACGCGTTCAATATCCTTACTGGTTATACTGGAAATAGCTCCTGTTATCGAGGCCCTTTTTTGCGTGCCATAACCGGTTACTACCACTTCCTGAAGCGCTGAGTTATTCGATTTAAGTCGGATAGCGATAATCGACCGGCCATTGACCGGAACCTCAGCTGTTACAAAGCCAATATAGCTC
This sequence comes from Mucilaginibacter lappiensis, assembly GCF_900155965.1. GTDB lineage: Bacteria > Bacteroidota > Bacteroidia > Sphingobacteriales > Sphingobacteriaceae > Mucilaginibacter > Mucilaginibacter lappiensis. The sequence continues at coordinate 6,214 of NZ_FTMG01000015.1, read as the reverse complement.
ACGATTAAAGTACTGTTAGCGTCAGGAACATTGAGGGTAAATTTCCCTTTGATATCGGTTGTTGTACCTGCCTGGGTTCCCTGTACACGGATAGCAACCCCGGTAAGTACTTCGCCCGTAGTATCGGTTACCATACCACTTATCCTGAACTTATTTTGCGCGGATGCAGAGAGTGTGGTAAGCAGGTAAAACATAAAGAAAAAAGCAACTAATGCTAATTTTGGACACCATTTACTGGGCGGCCATTGCAAGCGGAAATACTCTACTTGTTTGAGTAGTAAAAATTTTCTCATAAATGATTTATTTAATTGGTTAAGTATTTTAATTTAAAAATGTAGGTTTGACAGATTTAAATCATACTGTAAAGAAAAAGCATTTTTGTCCCCACCTATTAACCAAATCATATCAATTATTAGTCAAAACGTATCATTTTTTACCGCAACGAAAACGCTTGCCGAGAATGGTTATATTTGCTTACTGAACGATTTTGAAACCTGTATTTTTAGCTTCTTTATTATTACTCCTGTCATTTAATATCTGCTGTGCACAATCGTACTATTTCAGACATTACCAGGTAGAACAGGGGTTGTCAAACAATACCGTTTACTGCATGATGCAGGACAAGCGCGGCTTTCTATGGCTTGGAACCAAGGATGGTCTTAATCGCTTTGATGGTTACACCTTTAAAACTTTCAGACACGATGCAAAGGATAAAAAAAGCATTTCTGGCAACATGGTGCATACCCTTTGTCTGGATAAAGATGGCAGCTTTTGGATAGGTACAGACCATGGGCTTGATAAATATAACCCTCAAAAAGAAAGCTTTACGCATCTCACCTCAAATAACAACGCCATCAGATACATGATAAACGATCAGTTTTATAACTGTTGGTTTGTTTCCAGGTCGGCGTTGATGAAGTATGATAAAAAGACAGGGAAAATAATCGATTACCGGCCATTTCAACATTTTGATGCTACCTCTGTAGCCGTTAATGAGTCTGGCGATGTTTGGGTATCCTCCACATCAGGTAGCCTGGAAAAATTAGATACCGTAAAGCATTTCTTTAGCAGCTATAGTTTATTTAAAAACTCTCCCCCAGTTGCCTCAAAGTTCATTGAAAAAATATACAGTGCAGACCACAACAAAATATTCATTGGTACCACCAATCAGGGTATTAAGGAGTTTGATTGCACTACCGGCACCTATCGTGATCTTTTAACTTACAACCCTAATAAAACCGAGATATATGTGCGCGATTTTGTAAAATATAATGATCATGAATTTTGGATAGCTACGGAATCGGGTATATTCATTTATGACGTACAAAAGGGCACATTCACCAACCTTAAAAAACAGTTTAATGATCCTTACTCTATATCAGATAACGCTGTTTATACGGTTTACAAAGACTCAGAAGGCGGTATTTGGGCCGGAACCTATTTTGGCGGTGTAAATTATTACCCTAAGCAATACTCTACTTTCAACAAGCTTTATCCCGGATCGGACGAAACCGGTTTGCAGGGTAATGTAGTGCGTGAGATATGTAAAGACCAATATGGCAATCTTTGGATGGGCACTGAAGACAACGGATTGAACAAACTCGGCCCTGATAAACAAACCTGGACACATTACTATCCCAGTGGTAAAAACACCATTTCAAACACCAATATACATGGCTTGCTGGCCAATGGTAATGAACTATTCATAGGTACATTGGAACGCGGATTAAATATCCTGGATATCCCCAGCGGTAAAGTGATCAGGTATTATCTGGCAGGCAATGCTAAAAACATGCTTAAAAGTAATTTCATTATTACTTTTTGTAAAACAAGCTCGGGCCTGATCCTGGTGGGCACAACACAAGGGCTTTACAGGTACAATATTGCCACCAAAGATTTTACGCAGATTAACGGCGTGCCAACGCACGACTTTATTTACAGTATTACCGAAGATCATAACGGCAAGATATGGGTAGGTACGGTACATGATGGAGTTTATTTTTATGACCCGGACAAAAACTCGGGCTACAAGCTAAAGGATACACATGGCCTCACCAATGCATTGGATAATAGTACAGTTAACGGCATTTTTGAAGACAGCCATCATCAACTTTGGTTCGCGACAGAGGGCCTGGGTTTGTGGAACTATAACCTCGTGCAAAAAACCTTTAAACTTTACGATCTCAGCAATGGCTTCCCCAGTAATTATGTTTTCCGGATACTGGAAGATGATCGTAAAAACCTGTGGATAAGCACCACCCGCGGACTGGTGTGTCTAAATATCCCAGCTAAAAACATCAAGATATACACCAAAGCCAGTGGTTTACTGAGCGATCAGTTTAACTATAACTCCGCCTTTAAAGATACAGATGGCACCATGTATTTCGGCTGTGTAAAAGGCATGGTGAGCTTTAATCCTTCGCAGTTTAAAAACAATGATTTTGTAGCACCGGTTTATATCACCGGGATACAGGTACACAACCAGGAAATCTCCGTTAACGGCAGCGACTCCTTACTCCACCAGTCAATCATCAGTACCAAACAGCTTAGTCTCAATCATAACCAATCGTCATTTAGTATTGATTTCGCGGCATTGAGCTATCCTTCGCCCGAGATGACCCAGTATAAATACATGATGAAGGGGCTCGACAAGAACTGGACTTTTTTAAAAACCAATCGCAAAGTATATTTTACTCAATTACAGCCTGGCCATTACATCTTTATGGTTAAAGCGGCCAATAACAATGGGCAATGGCTTACTGAAGAAGCAAGGCTCGATATCACCATATCCCCACCCTTTTGGGAAAGTATCTGGGCTTATATGGCTTATATGCTATTGATACTGCTTACTGTATATTACTTATTAAGCCAATATCACATTAAAACCCGCGAGAAGAATAAGCGACTCATTGAGATACTGGAAAACGATAAAGAAAAGCAGATATACAATGCCAAAATAGAGTTTTTTACCAACGTGGCCCATGAAATACGTACTCCGCTTACTTTGATAAAAGGCCCTATGGAAAAGGTGATTAAAAAGGCGGCCAATGTTCCGGAGATACAGCACAACCTGCAGATCATGGAAAAAAATACCGATCGACTGTTGGAATTGACCAATCAGTTACTTGATTTCCGAAAAACTGAAACCAATGGCTTTAGTCTCAGCTTTGTTAAAACCGATATCACCGAACTGCTTGCCGATACGTTTCTGAGATTCAAGCCCATGGCTGAGCAGAAAAATATCCGCTATGAATTAAAGCATCCAATTAAAAACGTTTATGCTTATGTAGATATTGAGGCCTTCACCAAAATCATAAGCAACCTCATCAATAATGCTATCAAGTATGGTCGCTCGGTAGTTGAGGTGGAATTATTGGAGCTTCAACCCGATGAGGGGACCTTTTCTATCGAGATCAGCAACAATGGACACATCGTTCCCTATGAAATGCGTGAAAAGATATTCGAACCCTTCTTTCGTCTCAAAGAATCTGAAAAACAGATAGGTACCGGTATCGGACTTTCTCTTTCACGCTCCCTAACCGGGCTGCATAAAGGCGTATTGGTGCTCTGCAAACCAGTAGATGATCTGAACAAATTTTTGTTAACCCTGCCCATACATCAGGACAAGGAATTTGACCTGTACAATATATCTGATGATTATGAACTGACTGATAAAACCAAAGAGGAGGATTTTGACTTTATGAAACCAATTATACTTTTAGTGGATGATAACCCCGAAATACTCGATTTTATTTCGGACGACCTGAGCGAGAAATATTCGGTCATTAAAGCCCTGAATGGCCAGGAAGCCTTAGATATGATCGAAATTGAAAACATACAGCTCATCATCAGCGATGTGATGATGCCGGTAATGGATGGCTTTGAACTTTGCAAAAAAATAAAAACCAACTTTGATCACAGTCATATCCCCATTATACTGCTTACCGCCAAAAACACCCTGCAAAGTAAGATAGAAGGACTTGAAGTAGGTGCAGATGCCTATATCGAAAAGCCCTTCTCGCCCGAGCATCTACAAGTGCAGATAGCCAACTTGCTGATTAACCGCAATAAGATACGGGAACACTTTGCCAGTTCACCACTGGCAGGCATCAATACCATGGCTTACTCCAAACCAGATGAAAGCTTCCTGGACAGGCTTAGCGCTGCTATCACCAAAAACATTCAAAACCCCGAGCTGGATGTGGAGCAAATTGCCGGTTTAATGAATATGAGCAAACCTACTTTGTATCGTAAGGTAAAAGCTATATCAAACCTTACCATTAATGAGTTGATCAACATTACCCGACTAAAGGCTGCGGCCAAGCTGCTGGAAGATGGCGATTATAAAATTTACGAAGTGGCTGCCATGGTGGGCTACAGCTCCCAATCGCATCTGGGGCGTAACTTTTTGAAACAATTTGGCACTACCCCTACCGAATATCAGCAGAACAAAAAAAATCTTAAAACCAAGTCAGTTAATTAAACATCCTATATCACTATATATGAAAAAGTTATACATCACTTTTTACCTTTTCATACTAACCACCATGAGTTGCTTGGCTCAGGGTACTTTTACTAATCCGCTGCTGCCGTCGGGTGCCGATCCTTGGATTATTTACCACAATGGCTATTATTATTATACCAACTCAACCGGAAACAACTTGGTGATCTGGAAAACTAAACGGGTAACTGATTTGAACAAAGCGGAGAAAAAGGTGATCTGGACGCCACCAACTGGAACAACACATTCCAAAGAATTATGGGCCCCCGAACTCCATTTTTTGCAGGGGAAATGGTATATGTATTTTGCTGCTGATGACGGCGATAACAACCACCACCGTTTATATGTGCTCGAAAATGCCTCTGCCAATCCACTGCAGGGCGAATGGGTATTTAAAGGGCAAATTGGCGATAGTACCAACAAATGGGCCATAGACGTATCTGTATTTGAGAATAAGGGCCAGCTTTACCTGATATGGGCCGGCTGGGAGGGTGATACCAACGGACAGCAGAATATCTATATCGCCAAAATGAAGGATCCCTGCACCGTAAGCAGTGAAAGGGTTAAAATATCGAGCCCTGAGTATCCCTGGGAAAAATATGGCGACCTGCATGACGACAAAAACCCTACCCATGTCAACGTAAACGAGGGGCCTGAGATATTAAAGCATGGCAACAAACTGTTCCTGATATACTCCGCAAGCGGTTGCTGGACAGATTATTATGCCCTCGGCATGCTCAGCACCAGTGCCAGCAGCAATCTACTTGATCCCTCCTCCTGGAAAAAATCAACGGAACCTGTTTTCAAACAGTCGCCGGAGAATGGGGTTTATGCGCCGGGACATAATTCATTTTTCAAATCGCCAAATGGTAAGGAGGATTGGATCCTGTACCACGCCAACTCTAAACCGGGTCAGGGTTGCGGGCATGACCGCTCACCACGGGCACAAAAATTTACCTGGAATAAAGACGGTTCGCCAAATTTTGGTGTGCCCTTAAAAGCGGGAGAGCCTTTATCGGTACCGGCAGAATAAAAACTTTTTAAACCTTGAATTTTAACAAATTTCGACTCGAAAATGGCGTAAAACAGTTCAAAAATTGATCGAAAAACCTCGATTTTAACACTTTTTAACAAATTTTAACGCCATTTTGACGTGTTTTCAAAACTTTAAAAAGTATTAATTTATTGATTATCAAATAACTACATACCAAACGGTCGGTTTTTGAGTCTATTTTTCCCTTAACCAAACAGCCCGGTTCTCTAAATAAAAGAAAACCGGGCTGCTGATTTATATAAATATACGAAAAATTCAGGGACGATTTGGTGACCCTACTAAAAGTTTTGTCATCCTGAGTTTTAAAATCCGGGGGCCTTTAAGGGTTCAATGACATTATCTTTGCAAAGCCGTGTAGTGTGGCCGTCTAAGTTATAGTGCATTTTTGCCTGTCCCTGAGTATGGTTCTGAAGCAATGAGTCTAAGGGTATGGTACAACACTAACTGTGTTTGTCCGATGGGTAGCCTGTCTTTTTCTTTACACTCCTTCGGGCACGGCTTATTAACGATAAGTCAACAGGATGGAAAAGATGCATCATCATGCAGCCGGTATAGATATCGGCTCGCGTAAGGTATTTGTAGGATTGGAAAACAGTCCGGTACGCTGGTTTGAGACCTTTACCAGTGATTTGGAATCGCTTAAGGATTATTTACTGGAG
>NZ_FTMG01000021.1 GCF_900155965.1 Mucilaginibacter lappiensis | reverse complement strand
GGTCTCGAACGAGCGGACAGGCTGAGCTTCTAGTCCGACAAATACTTTACGCGAGCCGATATCTATCCCGGCTGCATGATAACGCATCTTTTCCATTTGGTTTCTCTTTAAGCCGCGCCCGGAGGAGTATAAATAAAAGACAGACTACCCATCGGACAAACCCTCTTTTAAAGGATCGTACCATACCTTCAGACTCTTACTCCGGAACCATACTCAGTAACAGGCAATAAGCACTATAACTCAGCCGGCCACACTGCGCGACTCCCAAAAATAATTCTTCTAAACCAATAAATCCTTAAATCCAGCTGTCATTGCAACCTACAGAGGCCCCGGATTTTAATTCTCAGGATGACAAAAGTAAGCTTTAAACATTCCTGAACGACGATGGGGTAAGCTGAGTTTGTTTCTTAAAAAAGTTATTGAAATGCGTTGGTTCCTCAAAACCCAAGCAATAGCCTATTTCTGATATGTTCCAGTCAGTGTGCTTGAGAAGCGATTTGGCTTCGCTCAGCAAACGATCGGCAATATGATCAGTAGTAGTTCTGCCAGTGGTTTCGCGAATGGCACGGTTCAGGTGATTTACGTGCACGGAGAGTTGTTGGGCAAAATCATTGGCCGAGCGCAGAGAAAACCGCTGTGCCGGGTTCTCTATCGGAAACTGGCGCTCCAATAACTCAGTAAACACCGAAGTTATACGGCTTTTGGCATCGGCGTGTTTATATACATTTTCTGATGGCTGCGTTTTAAGGGCATAGTAGGCCATTTCTGTCACGTAATTGCGGATCAGATCATACTTAAAATCATAATCCGAGCTTATTTCATCCAGCATTTTGGTAAACAACCCGGTCACATAGCGGTCCTGATCATCATTCAAGGCATATACCGGCTTGGCGCCCAGGGCAAACATGGGCAACTCGCTTAAGCCTCCCCGAAAACGCTCGGTAAAGAAAGCTTCGGTAAAAATACAGAAGAAACCTGTGCGGTCATCAGACATATGCTCAAAGGTATAAGGCACATGCGGACTAAAAAACATCAGCGAAGTACCCGACAGTGTAATGCTTTTATCGGCATAGTGAATAATGTTATCACCACGCATCAAACTAACCTTATAAAAGCTCCTGCGGCTGTAGGTAACCGGCTTGGCGTTGGGGCCAATACAGTCCTCAATCCTGAAAACGTTAAAGTGACCGATGTTCTGCTGCAGGTTATCGGGCAGCCAGTCAAATTTATTCTTGTAAAACTCTTCGAGTGTTTCTGTTGCCATACCCAAAGTTACAAAATTCAAACACAGGCACAAATCATCATTGTCTGCAAAAGGTCATTTTGACCTTGTATTTTAACAAATTTTAACAAATTCCAACGCTTTTTGGCCAGGTTTATCATCAATATTTATTCAAAAAAAGGCCATTTTAACACTTTTTAACAAATTTTAACACTGTTTTAACTACTTTTTGATGAGCTTGGAAAAGGGTCAGGATATCTTCAAAATCACAAACCGGCCAAACGGTATGTTGGAGGTTTTATTGGTTTGCGAAACCCCTTCCACCCCTTCCCGAGGGAAGGAATCGCACAGGGCCGTTGCTTCTTTTTACTGCTTCGTTCAATCTTGCGCTCATTTACAACGAGTGCAAGTAGATGAAAATAAACAATAAGAATTGTCATCCCGAGGAACAAAGGATTTTCTTGAGGTGACAAGACGGCGATATACACAGCGAAGAAGATCCTTCACTGCGTTCAGGATGACAAGCTTACTATTATCGCACAAAAAAAGAGACACCTGTAATAAGGTGTCTCTACGTTATTTTTTATAAGTAAAATCCTAAAAATTATGGTTCAGAATAATTTACTCCTATTCTTCCAGATCAGCGGCGGCTGCTTCGTCTAAAAACCATAGTGTTTCGCCGGCGATGGAATCGATCAATTGGGCCGGATATTCTTCAATATCCTCGTCATCTTCCAGTACATGATGTACGGCGATAGCTTTACCCTCACCATAAACCAGGAACGCGATGTAACGGCCTTCGTTGATCAGGGGAGCGTTCAGTGTAATGCGCCATACCTGCTGATCTTCCAGCCAAACTTCTTTTACGCCCGGTTTGGTATCATGCAATACCGGTGTATGCGGAAATAACGAGGCGGTGTGCGAATTATCACCCAGGCCCAGTAATATGAGGTCAAAGTTTGGCTCATCCTCGTCAAAAAATGTGCTGATCAGGGTCCAGTATTTGGCCGCTGCTTCTGCGGGTTCAAAAGTGGTATCAACAGCATACACATTGGCCGGACTAATCAGCAGAGGCTCAAACAAGGCCTTTTTAGCCATCAGGTAATTGCTGTCTTGATGATCCTGCGGTACGTTACGCTCATCGCCAAAAAAGAAAAACACTTTTTCCCAGTCCAGCTGGTCGGCGTAAGAGGTAGATGCCAGCAGCTCGTACAATTTTTTTGGTGAGCTACCGCCCGATAAGGCTACCGTAAACTTACCCCTCGCGGTGATGGATTCGTTACCTATCTTAACAAAATAATCTGCCAACCCGGTTAGTACCTCATCGGCAGTATTAGAAATATTCAATTTCATGTGCTATTCTCAATTTGAGGTTCGGGTTGCGAGGTTCGAGGTGCCCGATAGAAAATCTATCTTTCCGCAACCCGAACCTCGCAACCCGAACCCGAATCATTATTATTTTTTCCCATTTACCGGCAGGGTGAACCAGGTAAAACCGTCGCGGGCAATTAATGCTTCGGCGGCTTCCGGTCCCCATGAATCGGCAGAATAGTTAGGGAAATTCAGGCTCTTTTTGTTTTGCCAGGTGCTCAGGATAGGCATAACCAGTTCCCAAGCAGCCTCTACCTGGTCGCCACGCATAAACAGGGTTTGATCACCCAGCATGGTATCCAGTATCAGTGTTTCATAAGCTTCGGGCGCCTGGTTGGTGTAGGTACCTTTATAGTCAAACACCATGTCTACAGCGTTCAGCACCATATCAATACCCGGGCGTTTAGCCTGTACCTGTAAACGGATGCTCATTTCTGGCTGTATGCTGATGATGAGCCTGTTTTGCTGCCAGCTTTCGGCGGCCTCAGTTGGGAATATCAGGTGAGGTACATCCTTAAACTGGATGGTAATAACCGATGACGACTGGTGCATGCGTTTACCTGTACGCAGATAAAACGGCACACCCTGCCAGCGCCAGTTATCAATAAAGAATTTGATAGCGGCAAAAGTTTCGGTGTTTGATTCCGGGTTAACTTTTGGTTCTTCGCGGTAGCCGGGAACTTCTTTACCTTTCATCCAGCCGCTGCCGTACTGGCCTCTAACAGCCGAATTACGCACATCCTCTGGACCAAACCTGCGCATAGCCTTCAGTACGTCAACCTTACGGTCGCGCACTTCGTCGGCATTAAAGCTTACCGGTGGCTCCATAGCTACGTGGCAAAGTAATTGCAACAGGTGGTTTTGGATCATATCGCGCATAGCGCCAGATCCGTCATAGTAGTCACCGCGTTCTTCCACGCCCAGTTGCTCGGTAACCGAGATTTGTACGTGCTCAATATAGTTACGGTTCCATAGCGGCTCCATGATGGAGTTGGCAAAGCGGAAAGCCATAATGTTCTGAACGGTTTCTTTACCCAGGTAATGGTCGATACGGTAGATCTGTGATTCATCAAAAATCCCCGACAATAGCTTGTTTAGCTCTTTGGCGGTTTCCAGATCATGACCAAATGGTTTCTCGATGATGATTCGTACGCGTTTTTTATCATCGGCCAGTTTGGCTTTTGATATATTCGACGCGATGATCGGGAAGAAGTTTGGCGCTACAGCCAGGTAAAATATAACATTGGCTTTAGCTTTCCATTCCGCGTTATGTTTCTCGATACGTTTGCCAAACTCTTTGTAAGTTTCAAAGTCGTTAGCATCCGATACCTGGTAATAGATATTTTTTACAAAATCGGCCCATTTTTTCTCGTCAACTTTACCGCTGCGCGAAAACTGGTTGATATCGTTATGTAAATTCTCCCTGAACTGATCGTCGGTAAGTTTGGTACGACCGGTTCCTATAATGGAATATTGTTTCGGCAGCCATCCATCTAAATATAGATTATACAGGGCCGGTGCAATTTTCCGTGAATTTAAATCCCCAGTGCCACCAAAAATGACGAATATAGTAGGATCTGATTTAGTTTGTGTGCTCATTTTGTTTCTGTTGCGTGTTGCGAGGTTTGTGTATCCTGTGTTTTGCGGGATTTCTGTTGTCGGGTTTCATACATTCTATTCCCCGAACCGGGGATCCCGCAACCCGACCCTAAACTACTCCGCTGCCCATTGTGTATGGAATGTTCCTTCTTTGCCGATCAGCTCATAAGTGTGCGCACCAAAATAGTCGCGCTGAGCCTGGATCAGGTTTGATGGCATCCTTGCACTGCGGAAAGCATCAAAATAACTTAATGATGCGGCGTAGGCTGGTGCAGCTACTCCGGCAGCAATAGTTTTTGATAATACTTTTCTGATGCCCGGTACCACGCTTTCCACTATGGCTTGTACATTAGAATCCAGCAGCAGGTGTTCCAGGTTGGCATCTTTTTCGTAAGCTTTAAATATATCGTTCAGGAATTTTGAACGGATGATACAGCCGCCTCTCCAAATCTTGGCAATTTCGCCCAGGTGCAGATCATATTTATACTCTGCCGACGCGTTTGACAACAAATGCATGCCTTGCGCGTAGCTGATGATCATGGTGAAGTAGAATGCCTGCTCTAAAGCTGCTATCAGCTCGGCTTTATCCACATCCAGTACAATTGGATCTTTGGCGTACAATGCAGCCGCTTTTTCGCGCAGTTGTTTGTATTTCGACAGATCGCGCATAGATACCGCGGTATCTACGGTTGGGATAGGAGCCTGCAGGTCCATGGCCACTTGTGATGTCCATTTACCGGTACCTTTGGCACGGGCTTCATCCTTAATATCATCTAACAATAAATGATCAGTACCAGGTGCTTTGAATTTGAAAATATCCTTGGTGATATCCAACAGGAACGATTGCAGACGGCCTTCGTTCCACTCGGCAAAAATTTTACCGATCTCGTCGTTATCCAGTTTTAAGCCCTTTTTCAGGATCTCGTAGGTTTCAGCAATCAGCTGCATAATACCGTACTCGATACCGTTGTGTACCATTTTTACAAAGTGACCAGATGCACCCGGACCAATATAGGTTACGCAAGGTACTCCATCAACTTTGGCTGCAATGGCCTCAAAAATAGGCTTCATGACGTTATAGGCATCTTTATCGCCACCCGGCATCATGCTTGGGCCGCGGCGTGCGCCTTCTTCGCCACCAGAAACACCCATGCCAAAGAAATGCAGGCCAATGGCTTCCAGTTCTTCTACACGGCGGTTGGTATCGGTAAAGTGCGAGTTACCGCCATCAATCAATATATCGCCTTTTTCCAATAGCGGAGTTAATTCTTCAATTACGCTATCCACAATTTTACCGGCCGGTACCAGCATCATGATGGCACGCGGGGTGGTTAAACTTTGGATGAATTCCTTTACATCGCCAAAGCCTTTTACATCTTTATCGCCGGCTTCTTCGTTCAGCGATGCTACTTTGGTGGTATCTTTATCATGCCCGGCTACTGCAAAACCATGGTCGGCCATGTTCAGCAGCAAGCTGCGGCCCATAACACCCAGGCCTATCATACCGAAAGCATATTTATTGTTTGTTGCGCTCATCTTATCTTTTAATTTTTAGGTTTCATTGGGTCATTAAGTCATTCAGTCATTAAATTTATCAATGACTGAATGACCCAATGACTTAATGAGTTCCGTTTTCTTTCTTTAGATCTTCTAATATTTTTTTGGTGGTCTCGAAATCAGTATGCTGAAATGCCCGGATACCCAGTTTCTGGGCCGTGTTCACAAACATGATACGATCGTCAAAATACACGCATTGCTGCGGCGAAACCTGGGCAATACCCATGGCCAGCTGCCAGATACCCGGATCGGGCTTGCGCATTTTAACTTCGCACGATGATACAAAAGCATCAAAGCAATCATGTAGTTTAAACTTTTTAACCCGGTAATCGTTCAGCTCCTTGCCTTCGTTATTAAGCGAAATAATGCGGAAACCGCAGTCTTTCTTCCACTCCTTCAGCCAGGCCAGTGTTTCGCCCAGTTCAACCGACTGGGAAAACATGAACTCTTTAAAGTCCTCGCGTACAAAATCGCGAGGATGGTTAAAAACTACCGTGTCCAGGTATTGGTCAAGCGTGATACTTCCAATTTCATATACGTTGAAAATGAAGTTATGCAGCTCATTTACCTCGGCATGATCGAGCCCGAATTTTTCGCAGGCCAGCTTACGCGAATCGCGCCCCCAGCCGTTGGTGAGCAAAATGCCACCAACGTCAAAAAAGAGGATTTTAATATTTGCTGCTTCCATGGTGCAATTAGCTTAATTGCTTCTTTTTTTGCTCCTCGATAGCGTTCAATAATTTTTCAAATGGCTTGTTGAATTTCTCGATGCCTTCGTCTTCCAATTGCTGGGTGATGGCGTCCAGATCAATTCCCAAATCTTTTAGTTTTGCTAAAGTAGCGGTTGCTTTATCCAAACCACCTTCCAGTGTGTTTGCTGCAATACCATGATCGCGGAAAGCATCAACAGTTTCCAAAGGAACGGTATCCACAGTATCCGGACCAATCAGGGCCTCCACATATTTGGTGTCTTTGAAAGCTGGGTTTTTGCTGCCGGTACTTGCCCAAAGCAAACGTTGCGGCTGAGCGCCTTTGGCTTCCAGTTTTTTCCATCTTTCGGTACTGAACACTCTTTTGTAAATTTCGTATGCTTTTTTAGCAGATGCGATAGCTACTTCACCAACCAGGTCTTTTTCGCCTTTAGCTTCCAACAGCGGATCAACGATAACATCGATACGGCTCAGGAAGAAACTGGCTACTGATGCAATATGAGCAATCTCATGACCTGCGGCCAGGTGATCCTCTAAACCTGAAATGTAGGCTTCGGTAACGGCTTCATAACGCTCCAAACCAAATAATAAGGTTACGTTGATGTTGATACCTTTAGCTATTGACTGCCTGATAGCGGCTAAACCAGGTTGTGTACCCGGAATTTTGATCATCACGTTATTACGGTCAACTTTTTTCCAAAGTTCTTCGGCTTGTTTGGCGGTACCTGCGGTATCCAAAGCTAAAAACGGAGAAACTTCTAAACTTACATAACCATCAACTTTGTTTGATTCGGTATAGATGCCTTTAAACAAATCGGTTGCCTGTTGAATGTCTTTTACGGCAAGACCAAAAAACAAAGCCTCATTGTCATCCGTAGTTTTTGACAGTTCTACAATATCGTTATCATAATCAGCGCTGCTGGTGATGGCTTTTTCAAAAATGGCCGGGTTGGAGGTTACGCCTCTAACACCATCTTCGTCGATCAGTTTTTTTAACTTTCCGGATGCCATGATCTCCCGATCAATAAAATCAAGCCAGATGCTTTGTCCGAAACTATGTATTTGCTTTACATTACTAGTTGCCATTTTATTAGGTTGTTTTAAAGTTCAAAATTTAATTACCGAGGTAGATGTATTTATTGTGCAGATGGCGATTTTACCTCCTAAACCGCCTGCATTTGTATTGTAGGTTAAAGTTCCTAATTTATATTGTAAATCAGGTAACCTGAGTATCATTTAGCCAGCCCCCTCTAAATCTCCCCCGGCAGGGGAGACTTTTAAAAACATATATAAAGCCCTCCCTTCCGGGGAGGGTTTGGATGGGGCTTTTACGTATTCGATGCCATCAAAATTTGCAGGTTGTAGCCTATAAAAAGCCCGCTTTCAATAACGCCTGTGATGGATTTGATATCCCGCTCCATGGTGCTGCCTATCTCATCAAATTTGCAATCCAGTATCATGTTGCCGTTCTCGGTAATTACCGGTCCGTCTTTACCCTTTGCCGGGCGCAGCAGGATGTTGTTGGCACCTAATTGCTGTAGTTCTTTTTCTACATACAACAAGGCTTGCGGAAACACCTCCACCGGAACGGGAAAATTCGTGCCTAATTTAGGCACCATTTTCGAATCGTCAACAATAATATAGCTTACCACGCTCGAGCTGATGAGCAGTTTTTCCTTAAACATAGCCCCGCCACGACCTTTGATCAGGCTGTTGTTGGGGTCCACCTCATCGGCACCATCAAACAGCCAATCGGGTTTGTTTTCATACAGGGTAGTTAAAGGCACGCCCAGCTTGCTGCAAAACATGGATAGCTCCAGCGAGGTAGGGATAGCCTTTACATTGAGCTTTTCTTCCTTTATCCGCCTGGCAATAGCAACGAGGGCCAGGTAAGCGGTTGAGCCCGAGCCTACACCCAGGATATCGCCATCCTTTACCTTCGCGGCAATTTCATCAGCCACCTTTTGCTTACCGCTGATGTGGGTGATCTCCGACGACCATTCCAGGTTTGTGATTAAATTGCTATTCCAATCCATTTTTTTAGATGTGAGACATGAGATTTGAGACATGAGATCCGGACTTCAAAAAAGTCTCAAATCTCATATCTAACATCTCAAATCTATCTTATAAAAGTGCCTTAGCGCGGGCCACTACGTTTTCAACTGTAAAACCAAAGTGCTTGTACAGGTCTTCTGCCGGAGCCGACTCACCAAAGGTGGTCATGCCTAACATATCGCCTTCGTCGGTTGTGTATTTATGCCAGCCCATTGGGGATGCCATTTCTACAGCTAAACGTTTGCGGCTTGCTTTCGGTAATACTTTTTCTTTGTAAGCGGCATCCTGTTTTTCGAACAGTTCCCATGATGGGAAACTTACCACGCGGGTAGAGATACCTTCGGCTTCTAGCTTAGTTTGGGCCTCCATGATTAAGGATACTTCAGAGCCGGTGGCAATCAGGATCAAATCAGGGCCTTTACTGCCTTCTGATACGATGTAAGCTCCCTTTTCCAAACCATCAGCTTTACCATATTTATCCTGATCAAGGATAGGCAATGCCTGACGGGTGAATACCAATACAGTCGGACCACCTTTTTTCTCGATAGCCACGCGCCATGCATGTGCACTTTCGTTGGCATCAGCCGGACGAATAACCGTTAAGTTAGGGATAGAGCGCAGGGAAGCTAATTGCTCCACCGGCTGGTGTGTAGTACCATCCTCGCCCAAACCAATACTATCATGGGTATAAACAAATATCGGGCTTATCTTCATAATGGCCGCCAAACGGATAGGTGGGCGCATGTATTCAGAGAACATCAGGAAGGTAGCGCCAAACGGCAGCAGACCTTTAGTTAAGGCCATACCATTTAGGGCCGAACCCATGGCATGCTCACGAATACCAAAGTGAAAGTTGCGGCCATGCCTGTCTTCAGAAGTAAATGAAGTGTATTCTTTTAAATTTGTTTCTGTTGATGGAGCCAGATCTGCCGCGCCACCGATCAGGTTGGGCAGGCTTGGGGCAACAGCGTTCAATACTTTACCAGATGCCTGACGGGTTGCCATTTTGGGGTCAGAACCTTTAAATACCGGCAATTTATCTTTCCAGCCTGCTGGCAGTTCGCCTTTAAACGCGGCTTCGTACTCGGCTGCTAATTCTGGGTATTTGGCTTTATAGTCGGCAAATAATTTGTTCCATTTTTCTTCTTTGCCTTCGCCTTTAGCACCTTTTTCGTGGTAGTATTTTAATACTTCGGCAGGTACGTTGAATGATTTTTCAGGGTCGAAACCAAAGAATTGTTTAACCAGCTTAATTTCATCGGCTCCCAGCGGCGAACCGTGTGAACCTGCAGTACCTGATTTATTAGGGCTGCCATAAGCGATCAATGAACGAACACGGATCAATGATGGCTTTTGTGTTTCTGATTTAGCGTTGATCAAAGCCAGCTCTAAAGCGTGGGTATCATTTACGTCTGATACTTCCTGTACCTGCCAGCCGTAAGCACGGAAACGAGCGCTTACATCTTCGTTAAAGGCAATATCGGTACTGCCTTCAATAGAGATATGGTTATCATCATACAGGTAAATCAAATTACCCAGTTGTAAATGACCTGCCAGTGATGCTGCTTCTGATGTAACACCTTCCATCATGTCGCCATCGCTGGTGATTGCATAAATATTGTAGTTAAAAAGGTCGAAACCGGGTTTGTTGTAGCGTGCTGCCAAATGTTTTTGCGCAATGGCAAAACCTACACCATTGGCAAAACCCTGGCCTAGCGGACCGGTTGTAACATCCACACCAGGAGCCAAACCATATTCCGGGTGACCGGCGGTTTTGCTGTTGAGCTGGCGGAATTGTTTGATATCATCTAAACTTAAATCATATCCCGTTAAATACAAAAAGCTGTACTGTAATATACAGGCGTGACCTGCCGAAAGGATAAACCTGTCGCGGTTTGCCCAATCAGGATTTTTAGGGTTATAGTTTAAAAATTTTGACCATAAAACGTGCCCCATTGGTGCAAGAGCCATCGCGGTTCCTGGGTGACCAGAGTTTGCTTTTTGTACTGCATCGGCCGATAATACCCGTACGGTATCTATCGCCAATTTTTCAATGTCTTTCGTATTTTCCATTGTTAATTCGGTGTGTATGATTTTATTTAGTTGGTGTTGCTTTTGTAATCCGGCTCTCTGCATCAGACAGCCATAACCTCGAGCCGCCTTTTATACCATCGGCATTGGTTACTATTCTCATATTTTTATCCAGCTTAAAAGTAAGCTTATCGGAGTTACCCCCGCCTATGTATAAAGTATCGTAATTGAATACAGTTTTTAAAATCTCAAAAACTTTCTCCATCCGCTTGTTCCATCTTTCTTTGCCATGTTTTTCCAGCGCTTTCTCGCCGATGTATTCATCATAATTTCTATCGGTTTTAATAGGCAATTGCGACAACTCTAAGTGAGGTAATAAATGGCCATCCATCAATAAAGCAGTGCCAAAACCGGTTCCCAGGGTTATCACCATCTCCAGGCCCTTGCCATCAACCACGCCCAGGCCTTGCATATCCGCGTCGTTCACTACTTTGGTGGGTTTGCCTAATGCCTCAGCCAGGTTTTTGCTCAGGTCAAAACCAGTCCACAATTTCGTATTCAGATTAGGCGCAGTTTTGATGACACCATTTTTTACATATCCCGGAAAACCTACCGATATATAGTCATAAGCCGGAAAATCCTTTACCAGGGTTTTGATGGCCTTTATTAAATTTTCGGGACTGGCGGGCGCGGGGGTTACAACTTTATCGTAATCCATTTTCAATTCGCCCTTTTCGTTCAGGATAGTGGCTTTAATATGTGACCCACCAATATCGATGGAGAGGACTTTTACCTTGGTTGGCGTGTTCTTCATTAGTATAGATTTACTTTATTTAGGTGCGGCTGACTGTTAATTAAACCGGTTAAAAAAATCCCGCACGTAAATATCACATTTTTAATAATATCTGATTGTTAATTATTCAATTAAATTGGTGTAATTAATACAATAAGCACAGAGGTAAAGTTAGCGCAGCTTTTTTCTTTTCAAACCGAAATGCAAAGTATTTTACTCAATAATGGCAAAAACCGCCATAAATGTTATTTCTGTTAGAATTGATTGTTTTTATTACACTTTTTATAAACTTTTAAACAAGAAAGTTGTTTTTATTGGCGACTCTTTAAAAAAAGAAAAGCGATTTATTATCATCTCACTTTTAATAGATTTGTTAGCTTACCAGCACATTTGTTTATTGGTTGTATTATGAAACGCTTTTTATATCTACTGCTCTTCTTACCGCTTTATACTTTTAGCCAGCCTCAATCCATCCGGCAGCAAGTTATTAAAATTGCCTCTGGCATTAAAGCACAAGTTGGCGTTTCGGCCATGATTGTTGAAACCGGAGATACAGTGAATTATCATGCCGGCGATAAGTTTCCGATGCAAAGCGTTTATAAGTTGCCCATCGCGATTGCGGTATTGCACCAGGTAGAATTGGGCCGACTATCCCTTAACCAGAAGGTAAAGGTAAGTCCGGCAGAAATTATCCCGGTAGGTGTTAGCCCTATTCGCGATCATTACCCCCATGGCGTCACCCTCTCTATACTCGAGCTTTTGCGTTATAATATTTCAGACAGTGATGGCAGCGCCTGTGATGTACTCATCAGGATTTTGGGTGGCTGTCAAAAGATAAATCAGTATATACATGGCGTTGGCATCCGGGATATAGCTATCAGCACTACCGAAATGGTACAGGTATCTGATGATTGGGTACAATACCGCAACTGGGTAAAACCCGAAGCAATGCTACTTTTATTAAAAAAATTTTATGCAGGCCTGCTGCTTAACCGCTCGCATAATGAATTATTGCTGAACCTTATGATCAAATCCGGACCAGGTGCAAAGCGTTTAAAAGGCATGCTCCCGGCCCAGGCTGTTGTTGCCCATAAACCAGGCTCATCCGGCACTCATTACGGTCTTACACGCGCAACTAATGACGTTGGCATTGTTACCCTGCCCAATAATAAACACCTGTTGATAGCCATATTTATTGCAGATACCTATGCAGATACTGAAGAACGGGAAGGCGTTATAGCCCAAATTACTAAGACTGCATGGGATACCTGGGGTAAATAAAAACACATTTTTGGCGCAAGTCTTGTATGTGGGGAAACTGCTTACTTACCCCGCTACGCTTAATTCCTTTCGCCTGGTCCAAAAGTAAATCGCAAAGCAAACCGATACAACGGCTATAACCGCCCCAAATTCGTCGGCAAAATACTTAGTCTGCGCGTTAGCAACGGTTATCGGGGTAAAAAAACTTTGAACAAAAAGGTTATGACTGGCATGCAGCATAACTCCGGTCCACAAGCTATTTGATTTTAGCCTGAACCAGGTGCAAATAAAACTCATACTTACTATAGCTACTGTAAAGCAAGTTAAGCTGTACCAGAAAGGTGTACCGCCATTATAGCTTCCCCATATGATTAAAGGAAAATGCCATACAGCCCAGATAATCCCGGTTATTAAAGAGGTAGCAGTGAAGCCGCTAATTTTACTGAGTTGGGGTACCAGGAAGCCCCTCCATCCTATCTCCTCGCCCAATGCCGTAGACATGCTTGCAAAAAAACCCAGGACGCCGTTCACCAGGAAAAACAACGGAATGAAAACGCCGTCGGGAAGATTACTCCATCCCAGGGACTGTGCGGCTTCTCTGATGAATTGTTTATTATAAAATCCGCCCCATCCCATTATCCAGATAATGCCATAGCTGATTGCCGCGTATAGCAGCGGCACAAAATAAGCCCAAACCTGATATTTCGGGTTTCCCCATTGCCAAGCCAGGCCTGTAAAATCGAGTTTGAGTATTTTACACGTTAGGTAAGTTGCCAGGGCAGGGCACCACATAATACCGTATCCATATATACGGCCGCCGATTCTGCCTGTTCCCTGGTGCAAAGTCAATATCCAAACAACAGCGCTAAAGACTAAAGTTAGTAAGAGGTATACATATATTGACTTCTTAGTTTGTGATTTAGTTTGACTTAGTTCCATCTTCAAATATAAATAATATGTTAATTAGGAAATAATGGTGTTACATTTAGACGGTCAACAGTAGCGCAATTGCCCGCCAATAAAAAAGCCCTCTTTCCATTGCAGGCGAAAAGAGGGCGATCCATCCAAAGATGGAGTGAGCAGGTTAACCTAATCTTCGGTACTATTTGTTACCTTCGTAATATTCAAAGGCATCAATGATATCGAGGTAAACACCATCAAAACCAGCATTCAATATCCTTTTTAGATAGGAACTGTCGTTACCGTAAATAATGTTTTGCCAGGTCTTATTCCAGTATTTTACTTTATAATTTCCTTTCCATTTAGGATTCTCCGCATCCAGCCAAACCGGGTTACCGGGTTTCCAGGTATTTTGCCAGTAATAACGGTAATTCTCTGCTTCGCCGATTGACATGTAGGAAATAACGATGCGCTTGCCGCCATTTGCTTTCTTTTTCAGGGCATTAACTTCGGCGCTGGTAAAGGCAACTTTCTCGAAGTACGCATCCATGATCAAAGCATCATAATTTGTAGCTGTAACCGCCTTAATAAAATCTGCCTTTGAACTAAACTTTTCGGGCAGGATGAGGTAAAGGAAGTTTTTGGCTTGGCTAAGCGAGGTAATCACATTAGCATTCTCGTTATTGATCTTTGCGGGGAAAGTCGGGATATTATTCAAGTCTCTTTCATCGGCCGCGAAGGAAATATACCCGTTAGCCCAATTAACCTGGTAAGATCGGGTCATGTTTGAGGGCGTTGAACAATAATCCGTAACCAGGATCTTTTTGCCATTCGCTTTTGAAATATCAAGGTAGCCCCTTAAATTGTTGGTTACAGCCGAGTCTGTTGCCTGGTCATCATTGTCATAACCATAGTACAGATCTTCCTGTCCGTTACCATCAATGGCATTGAGGTACGCGGTACTTGGGGCACTGGTGCTCTCACCATCTACCGTCACTAACGGAATGCCATTTTGCGGGATAACGGCAAATTTGGGATTGGTACTTTTAGCGTACTTACTTATCCCAATAACAAAATTGCGCATTTCCTGCTTGTAATCGATGTTTACGCTTGCGTTGGTTTTGTTTTTGTCGATGGCGATTTCCTGGTTGTTTTTTTTGCAGGCACAAAGAAGCACCACGAGCAGTAATAGGGGTATTTTTTTCATAGTATGTAATTTTTTTGTTACATAACGCTAATAAAGCATTTAAATTTCATTAAATACTCCTATTGCATGAAAAAAAATTCTGGTATTATTAACGACTGATTACCAGCAGAAAGCTTGCAGAAGGAAGTTTTTAACCGGTTATGGTTTCCCCTAGATTTTCATGACGCTCTTTGTTTCTTCTAAAAAACGCTCTATCTCTCCGCTCGATTTAAATGTATGCAACAGGATAGTTCCATTTTTTTCGGAATTGGGCAAGCGGTAATACATATGCACTTCTGTACCTGTATACACCATGTTAGTGCTTTTACGTATGGTTTGAAAACCAGCAAAATCACTAAATGGGATGGATTTGTTACCCCATCCCAGGGGGCCTGTCTTTATAATGGTTTGGGATGCTGTATCAAAAACTATGCTCACAAAAGCAGCCTGAAGAACTATCAGGCCCAAACCCAAACATATCACAACCACCAATATTTTTTGTGTGGGGCTTACATCTTCTGCCCAGTGAGCTACCCATGCATAAATACCAACAGCAAAAAATATAAGACTAAAAATAATAACCACTACCTTTTTGCTTTTTACGGTATAGGAACCACCCGTGTTGTTGTAATACTTATAGGATGTAATAGGCTGCGGCGCGCTACCAGCTACGCTACCGTACTTATCCAAATAACCATGTATAACCGGCACTACCTGATCTACAAAGGCCTGTGCATTAGCATCGGTATTTTTTCGATAGCCCGAAGAAACAAGGACGCCTCTACCATACCTGTCTTTTTTTGAAAACATTTTGTATTTATAGCCCCCGTTCTGGGTAACTATATTGATGCCATGAAGATCGTTCATGTACATGGTTTTAACCGGGATAAGCCCGAAGAGTTTTCTTTGCGTAGTGCCCCTGGAACCGTCAAATTCCACATAGGTATTACCATACCCTAAAAACCATAGTGGTACCGCCACCAGAAAAATAAAAAAGCAGACGGTTGTAAACGTGTCTCCATGTACAGATGTTAAATAAGCCACTACAATGCACGCAAAAACAAGGGCCACTAATATACCAAGCAGGTAAGATATCCGATGGGGATATACAACTACACGATTGGCATCAATAACCCAGCGTGTTTTAGTAAGAGATTTAGGAGATGTCATCAGTTTAAGTTTTGTATTCACTTAAACATATTCGGGGCTTTTCGGTTTTGGTTTTTTCATATTCCCTACCTTTTCAAATACTCAATTGATTCTCTCCGGCTTTTAAGGTATAACTTTTACCCTTCCATACCAACATACCCGATGTGCCTGATGGTAAGCTGATCCGGATGGCCCACTTATTTTTCTCCCATTGATATTTTACCGATAATTTCCCATTAGGGTGCGGAATTTCGCCGCTTACCTTTTTCAGATCGCCTAAATGGGGTTCTATTTTTACCTGGTTAAAACCGGGGGCATAGCTATCCACCCCTAATATCGTACGGTAAAACTCAATATTGGGACTAGCGCCCCAGGCATGACAGTCGGAGCGGTTATGTTCCAGGTCGGATATTTCGGCCCAGGTTGTCAGGCCCATATCGATGTTCTTGCGCCATATATCCAGCCATTGCAGGTAATCGTTCCCAAAGCCTCCTTTAATTAAGGCTTGGTGCAAATAATATTTAAAGTAGATGGTGCATTTGGTGATGGCGATATCGGTGAGCATTTTTTGGCATACCGCGGTGGCATCGGCATTGGTCAACATTTCGGTTAATACGGCCAGCGTATTGGTGTGCTGCGAAAACAGCTGCTTATCCTCGGTATCGGCATATAGTTGCCGGCTGGCATCCCAGTATTTATTTTGGATGGTAGTTTTTAACTGTGCTGCTTTAGCCTTATATATTTCGGCAAAGGCGGGCATGCCCATTTTCGCTTCCATTTCGGCAGCCTGGTTATAGGCCCACATCAGCTGCAGATCCAATACTGCCGAGTGCCCGTCCTTACTTTGCGGGGCTTCGCCAAAGTCCCAGCCCTTGTCGTTTACCCAATCCACAAAGGTCCAATAGGGTGTATCTTTCAACGAACCATCGGCCTGTTGATATTTGCTAAAGAAAGCCAGCACGGCCCTGGCCCCTTCGAGTTTCTCTTTTACAAAGGCGCTATCGGGCCGATACATCCAGTAATCATGCAGCATACCAATGTACCATAACGAAAAGGTAGAAATGATTTGCGGTGAAAAAGAAGGGTGACGGCTCAATGTTAAACCCTCAGCAACGCGCGATTGATCCATTTGGTTGATGGCGTTGCGTGCCAGCCGGTCGTCGCCGCTGTTATAATAGGATACCAGGGCCTGTATGCGGGTATCGCCTACGTATTGCAACTGCTCGTAGTAAGGGCAATCGGTATACGTTTCACCGGCGCAAAGGCGAGCGGTGCGCCAGCCAATATCCAGTATTTTTTGCATTTCGGATTTGCCGGCTTCCAGTTTAGCTTTAAGCTGGAAGGGATAGCCGGTGAAGATTCCGTAAATATCGTCGATGATCAAAGGCTCCGTCCCCGTTTTAACCTGTAACTGGATATAACGGTAGGTGCGCCAGGCCAGGGTAGTGAAGGTTTGATCAGTTGTTCCATCAGAAATGAGGCTATCCCGGCGACCGGCAAAAATCTTTCCCTCCACATCATTACGGTTACCTTTAACTATACCATGATTCAGGCTGTTGAACATAGATTCGGCATAAGTGAGTTTGATAGCCGCGTTTTTCCCTTTACTAAAATTGAGCGTAACGAAAGCATTGGTTAAATAAGTTTGATCGAGCAGTAAAGTGAACGACGTATTGGCGGGTATAGTGAGCGCTGTTTTTGCTGATGGAAAAGATTTGGGGACATCTATTCCCTCGGCTTTTCGAAGCGAGGTAATGCGCTGATATTTGAGTTCCATTTGAGGCAAGGAGGAAGGCACCAGCATCCAACCAAAAGCATTCACGGTTCCTTTGGGGTTTCCAAAGTCAATCCTGATGGCATTTTTCCAGGAACTGTCATCAAAATCAGTAGCGTTCCAGTTTTTGATAGCGGCATTCATATCTACCAGCTCACCCGGGCCTGCAACGTAATACGGGTGATAACCGATGCCCGTAAGTGGCCGGTAAGCTTTATCGCGGATGCATTTCCAGGTTTTATCGGTATTTACTATTTCTTCGGCGGCAGTATTGCCTTGCATAATGAAACCCGTACGGATAGAGATCTGCGCCTCGGGCCGGTAATCCCCCTCGTTCCAAACCAGTGCGGCTATGGTGTTGTTGCCGGCTTTGAGGTACGGAGCCAGATCGACGGTTTCGTAATTCCAGTAATAGGTATCACCACGGGCAGGACCAAGGGATACCAACGTTTGGTTTACATACAATTTGTACCGGTTATCGGCAGATACATGTATAATGAACGACGCAGGTTTAGCGCTCAAGTTGATACTTTTCCGGAAATGATAAACACCGTAATCTGTTGCAGGTTCATCGGGAGCAGTGATCCACACCGCTTTCCAATGGCCGCGAAGCAAGGGGGGTGAAATAGTTTGTGAATAGCTGTTTACGGCGATCAATAAGCAGCAGAGCAGTAGGATGTGCTTGAAAAATGGCTTCATCATCAGGTTTTGTTTATCGTTATGAACAGCGGGGTTAGTGCTGTTGGATTTATAACTATAGCTAAAGTAGTTAATTGATTTAGCATATACCCAATCCACAAAAGGCAAATACAATATCCGGTGTATCCGCGCTATTTTTTTGCCTTATGAAGTTCGGATCTCAGGCCGGTATTAATAAACCAGCCCCTGGTTACGTGCCCGACTTTATCAGTTTCAAACTCAATTTGCCGGTCGGTGCCATCACCATAAAAAAACTTGGTATTGGATTCGGGTTTCAGCTCCACATCAGCCGCGCCAATTTGGTGCCGATATAATTTTCCATCTTTTTCAATGATGCTCAGATGTAAAGTTAAACCCTGATTAATACGGGAGTAATTACCTACATATTTGTTGAGCAGCTTTGCATCAGCAACTATTTCTTTATGAACATAAGGTGGGGTTACCTGCGCATCAAACAAGATCCCGGTAATACCATAGGCTATATTGGAAACATTCGATTCGTTATTGGATAAAACGATAATGGTAACATCTTTTACCGGGTAGCGTGTTAAAATGGTACTATAACCCGTCCAGTTGCCTTCATGGCTAATATAGTTACCAAACTGATCTGTGCCGATGCCTACACCATAACCGTAGTATTTTTTAGTTAAAGTATCCATTACAGATTGTGCCGAAAGCATGGTGTTTTGGGTAACTGTATTCAGTAGGCTATGATTTTTTAGCGCCTGGTCCCATTTGAACAGATCGCCGGTTGTTGAATTGATCGTACCATCACCTTCTATTCCATCCAGGTAAAAAACAGCGTCGTCCTTTTTTAAACTGTCGGGAAGTATATACTTTTTCAAGCTATCTGCAAAAACAAATCCATACGCATAATCTGGAATAATATCTTTTGACGAACGCCGGGTATTATAAACCTGTGAATGATCCATCCCTAAGGGCACAAAAATATTTTTGTGCATAAAATACTGATAGGTTAAACCGGATACTTTTTCAATAATGCTGGCCAGGATGGCATAGCCGGTATTGGAATACTCAAACCTTTTACTCGGAGCAAAATTTGCCGGAACTTTTTTCAAAGCGATAAAATTGATCATATCGTCATTAAACGCGATCCTTTTATGATCCCATTGCTGTTCCATCACGGTCATATAATCGGGCAAACCAGATGTATGCGTAAGCAAATTTTGTATGGTTACGCCATGGTATGGAAGTTGAGGAAAATATCTCCGCAGCGTATCTGCTAACCTGAGTTTCCCCTTTTCCCAAAGCATCAAAATCCCCATAGCCGTAAATTGTTTGGAAACGGAGGCTAATTCAAATACCGAGTTGGTATCCAATAACTGCTTTGTATCATAGTTGCGGTACCCAAAAGCTTTTTGGTAAATTATCTTTCCGGCCTTTGCTACCAGCACATTTCCGTTGAACCTATTTACGCTAACCTGGGCCTGCATAAAATTGTCAATAGAGGCTGGATAGTTTTGCTGGGCCAGTGCAGTAAGTGGCAATAAAAAAAGCAATATCAATATGTTTTTCATGGCCTTTAAATTTAATAATTACTGCTGTTAATAAAAAGAGATTCTACCGTCATAAATACCCATAAAGTAGCACGAAGACTATCTTCAAACCGGCGTAAAATATTTTTTTATGTGTTTGCCTTGCATAAATCATTTATCTTTAACTTTTTACTAAACCTATGCCATGGACATTTTAACCATATGTATACTGCTCCTGATTATTTTTTTAATAGTAAGCAACAAAACGGATACTAACCGTAAGTTGAGCGATATTGACAATAAATTAGCTGAATTAAAACGGTTAACAGATGCACTTAAGCTTTACAGATCATATGAAGAACCGGTTAAAAAGGCCGAAGAGCCCAAACCCGTTATTATCGAAACACCACCGGTTGCTAAAACTGATGAACTGGTAAATATACCCCAGCCAGAACCTGTTGCTCCACCAGAGCCGGAGCCTACATTTATTAAACCAGATCATATTGAGCGGCAGCCTGAAGTTATATCAGATAGCTTATCAGCCATCCGCAGGCCGGTTAAAACCGGAAACTTTACTCCGCCAAAACCTAAAGAACCAAAACCATCCTTCTTTGAAAGCCACCCCGACCTGGAAAAATTCATCGGCGAAAACCTCATCAATAAAATTGGTATTGCTATACTGGTTTTAGCCATAGGCTTTTTTGTAAAATATGCCATTGATAATGATTGGGTAGGCCCGATTGGCCGTGTTGGCATCGGCGTTGTTTGCGGAGCCATTTTAATTGGTATTGCCCATCGCATGCGTAATAGTTATAAAGCCTTTAGCTCGGTACTGGTAGGCGGGGGGTTAGCGGTGTTTTATTTTACCATAACGCTGGCTTTTCATCAGTTTAACTTATTCAGTCAAACGGTAGCATTTATTATCCTCATCGTGATCACCATTTTCGCAGTGCTGTTATCCATGTTGTATGATAAGCAGGAGCTGGCCGTGATTGCCCTGGTGGGTGGCTTTGCCAGTCCGTTTATGGTAAGTAACGGGCATGCCAATTACGATGCCTTGTTTATATACCTGTTGATATTGAATACCGGCTTGCTCATCATCTCTTATTTTAAAGCCTGGCGCGTGCTCAATATCATCAGCTTTGTGTTTACCGTGATTGTTTTTGCATCGGTGCTGTATTCATTGAGTGCGCCAAGCTATCATATCGGCTTTATTTATGCCAGTATTTTTTATGTGCTGTACTTTATTATCAATGTAGCGCATAACGTTAAGGAAAACAAAAAATTCATCGCCTCTGATTTTACCATCTTACTCAGCA
Organism: Mucilaginibacter lappiensis; assembly: GCF_900155965.1. Taxonomy (GTDB): domain Bacteria; phylum Bacteroidota; class Bacteroidia; order Sphingobacteriales; family Sphingobacteriaceae; genus Mucilaginibacter; species Mucilaginibacter lappiensis. Next base: position 62,522 of record NZ_FTMG01000021.1, on the reverse strand, counting down.
ACACCGCGCTTTATTTCGCGGCCGGTTTATATCTGCTTACCATGATGAAAGAAGAGCAGTTCCGGGGCCTGTTCTGCATAAGCCTGGGCGTAGTGAACCTGGTGCTATCCTATGTACTGTTCCGCAACCGTAAGGTTGATACTAATATCCTGTACTTGCTCATCGGCATCACGCTTACGTTTATTTCGCTGGCCGCGCCTATACAGCTGCATGGCCATAGCATTACTATTTTCTGGGCATCTGAAACTGTGTTGCTTTACTGGCTGTACCAGCGCTCGTCTATCCAGCTAATGAAGCTTACTTCCTTGCTGCTTTGGATTGCCATGCTGCTGAGCCTATTGATGGACTGGTTCCAGATTTACAGCGACAATAGCCTAAGCCTTACTGTTATTGCCAATAAGGGTTTTATCACCACATTAGTTGCCGCTATAAGCTCGTATCTATTATCGGTATTGGCTGGTAAGGAAGAGCCGGCTACTGCAAAAGGCGTGGCTGTAAACCGGCATGTTTTCAGCATAAATGCTTTAGCGCTTTTGTTTTTAAGTGGCTTATTTGAGGTTAACCACCAATTTTTAAATCACTTCCCTAATACATCCCTTAACGTATTATATATGATGCTGTATACTCCTGCATTTGTATACGTGTATTACCTGGTATCGTTAAAAGTAAAAGCACTCAACTTTAATGAAAAAATAAGGCTGGCCATACTCATGGTATGCGTTACGGTTTACCTGGCTTTAACACCCGAATTTTTCGACTTACAGCGTATCATGCTGGAGCAGCAAAAAGTGCCTGCCAGTCATTTCGCGGCGCACTGGATAGCGGCCATTTTTGTTGGCCTGTTGTTTTACCGCATCATTCGCCTGAGTCAGAAAAACCTGGACGCCGGCATGAAGGTAATGTTCACCTGGCTCATCAGCGGGGCGGTGGTACTATTTTTAAGTTTGGAGATAAGCCTGCTAAGCAATTTTATGTTTTATGGCAATAGCCATTCGATCGACCGTATTGAAACGGTCTATATTAAAACCGGTCTGCCTATTTTATGGGGACTATTATCCTTCGCATTGATGTGGCTGGGGATGCGCCATAAATTAAGGGTAATGCGGATAGTATCATTAAGCCTGTTTTCGTTAACGCTGCTTAAATTATTTTTGTTCGATATCAATAACATACCGGTGGCGGGCAAAATAGCGGCGTTCTTTTGCCTGGGAATTATACTATTGGTGATATCGTTCATGTACCAAAAGGTTAAAAAAATTATTGTTGATGATGAAGCCAAACCTAAGGATGAGTAAAATAATTTCCACAAAAGCCCCCTCTAAATCTCCCCCGGTAGGGGAGACTTTTGAAAGTTACTTTAAAGCCCTCCCTTCCGGGGAGGGTTTGGGTGGGGCTTTTGCCCAGATTATTTTTACAGCTTTACCAAAAATGAGTAAAATATTAACCCTCACAGCGCTATTTTGCGGACTGGTGCTATCGGCATCGGCACAACAAAATTTCAAGTATCAGGCAACTCTGCCCAAGGTGGATAGTACAGGATTTTACCGTATCAGCCTACAGCCTGCTTTTGTAGCCAAAGCTAAAGCCGATTTGTCCGATATCCGGATAGTTGACGCTAAAGGTAATTTTATACCCTATATACAGGCGGGGAGCCTTCCTCAAAAAGATCAAAAAAGTTTTGTGGTTTTTAACCAGGTTGATGCCCGGCTGAGCACCGATACGGGCACAACCCTCATTGTAGAAAACAAAACAGGCCTGGCGCTCGACCGCCTGTGGATAAAGCTGCAAAACACAGCCGTACAGCGTAAAGTGAATTTAGTAGGCAGCGACGAGCTGAAACAATGGTTCGCCATTCAGGAAGATATCCCATTGCAGGAAGCTGTGGTGAATAGCGAGGGCACGTATATGCAATCACTCTCTTTCCCGGCAAGCAATTACCGTTACCTTAAATTGCTGGTGAATGATAAGAACAAAACACCTATTAAATTTCTGCAGGCTGGTGTGTATACGGAATACGCAACTACTTTAAGCTATGCTCCGATATCACCCATTCAGTTAACCCATGCCGATAGTAACAAGACTACCTATATCACCCTAAAATTGAATGACAACTACCAGGTAAACAAGCTGCACTTAAACATTACCGCGCCAAAATACTTTAAGCGCGACGTGTTGGTTTACCAGATTACAGGGCATGACAAGCAGCTGCTTTGCGAAGCGGAACTCAATTCCACCAAAGCTACCGACCTGCTGATAGCCGCCAAGGCCAACCAGCTGATCATACAAATAAGCAATGGCGATAATTTGCCATTAACCATTGCGAGTGTAGATGCCTATCAATCGGCCGAGTCGCTGATCAGTTACCTGGATGGCAAACAAACGTACCGCTTACTGGCCGGCGATCAATCGGTACAGGCAGCGGAATATGACCTTAAATTTTTTGCAGACAGCATCCGCGATAATACTCCGCAGATAAGTCATGAAGCGGTTAGTCAAAACACGGCCTATCAAGCCAAACAACCTCCCAAAGCTAGTCGCGATTATACGGTGTTTATTTGGATTGCTATTGTGATTGCCGCAGGGCTGTTGTTATTCCTGACTTTGAAGATGACGAAGGAGGTGAAGAAAAAAGCAGGGGAGCCGAGGGAGTAAAAGTTTGCTATCAACCTGCAATAAAAAACGAGTCATCCTCGCTCCCGCGAGATTAGCGCAGCGTATCTCGTGGGAGGCATGATTAAAGCTTTCAGCTTTAGTGTTCAGCTGAAAGCTGAGACCATAGTTGCAACGGGCTGAAAGCCCGCGGCAGCGAAGTAAACTTTAATAAAGAAGGCGTATCTATCTCACCCTTTAATACTCAAAATATCATGCACGGCGTATTCGGCTTTTTCATACTGAAATACGAAACCAGAGTCCAGCAGGCGCTTGGGTTTTACCCATCGGCTTTTTAGTATCAGTTCGGGTTCGGTACCAATCACTACGGCCCCAATATCAAGCAACCATTCCGGAGCGGGCAGGCCAAATGGCATACCATAGGTTTTGCGTATAGTGTGCATCATATCGGCATTTTTTATGGCATCGGGTGCTGTGCAATTAACCACACCCTCTATTTCGGGATGATCAAGCAGCCATTGGGTGCTTCGGGCAACATCCTGTTCATGCACCCAGGCAATGTATTGTTCACCTGTGCCTTGTTTACCTCCAAGCCCCATTCTTACCAGATTCAGTAAACGTGGAAAAACACTATCGCTACGCCCCAACACAATACCCATGCGCAATGCGATCTTTCGGGTGTGAGGTGTCTCGCTTTTCAGGAAAACCTCTTCCCATATTTTACATACATCAATAGAAAAACCATAACCAATTTCGCCGGTTTCCTCATCCTGCGGATGGTCTTCTGCATGGCGGTATATCGTAGCAGAGGTTACGTTGATCCACAGCTTTGGCGGATTGCTCATTTTATGTATAGCATGCCCAAGCAATTCTGTAGGCAAAACACGTGAAGTGACGATCTCTGATTTATTTTTTTCGGTATAGCGGCAGTTCACATTTTTACCGCAAAGGTTTATCAGCATATCGGCACCAGAAAGGTGTACTGTCCAGCCGTTCTCGGCCTTACCATCCCAAACCACCGTACGGATGTTATCAACAGTTTTAGCCTGTTTGCGGGCCAGTATGATCACCTCGTTTGCCTTGTCTTTATAATAGTTTGCCAGTACAGTACCCAAATAGCCGTTGCCACCGGCGAGTACAATTTTTTTGTAGATTTTCATTAGTTCAGGTTTAAAATCAGTGCCAATAAAATAATGCGGTATGCAACCCAGGTGATGGTCAATGTCCACCCCAGGTTTAATAGCTTAGTTCTGCGGATATGTTCCAGAAACATTAATCCGGCCACTCCCATAAAATACAAGGCATACACCTCAGACCCGAATTGAAGCCAATGGTTTATTGCCATTGGAATTAAAAGCAGCAAACTGCCTGCCAAAGAAATAGTCATCATATTGCCCAGGTAGGTCCATATTTGCCGGCGGTCCCAAAAGCTCATCACCGTTCCCTGAATAATGATCTGTCCGCCGCATATCATATACTCACGATAAGCATTTCCCAAGGGTACCGTTGGGCTCAGCAAATTTGCATAAGCGGTAAGCGTAAACCCAACAATAAACCAGGTAAACAGCAGGTAAGCTATACGGTAATGCAATTTAAACGTGGGTTGATATGTAAATCCATCGCCCTCTTTAGTGGGAGGAATAATAACCCGCCTGTTGTATGATATAAAAGCGTAAAGTTTACTCATGAGCCATACAAATGGCTTAAACGCGAACAACGGCGCGAATACCGGCCAGGTGTTGCCAATTATTTTAAACAGGCTTTTGATACCGTAAGTCACCTGGCCGGTTTTCAGGTTGATGAGGGCAATTTCATTGGCGGCGCGCTGGCGGTCATACACCGGGCAACTATTTTCGGGCACCTGCTGATAAGCCTGCCGGCCATCGCCGGCCAGCATACCGGTTTTAACAAAGGCTTTGGTATATATACTGCACATAGGGCATTCGGCATCAAAAAGTACCATATGATCATTTAGCGTTTTCATACTGCTATAATTTTATGTTCTGGTAATTCAACAACACAAAATTACTATTTATTTTGAATTTTCAATAATTATTGAAAATATAATTAAAAAAAGATAACACCCACATGAGCCTAATCTTTTGTACTTGCCACCGCTCTGTTCATATCCACACACTCTCTTCGTGTGCTACAGAAAGGACGTTGGGTAAATAAGCAAAAAAAATCACGGAGTGCGGTATAGCGTTATTCGGCAGGATATACCGATGACCTGTGAAGAAGAAAATCATCATTAGAGATACAGGTAATATACCTTCACCGGACATTCCCGTAAAAGACACATTACCTGCACTTTAGAGTTTTTATAATTAATTTATTTGTAGCTACAAATAATCAACATTTCCACAGCGAAATAGCGGTGGTTTGTTTCATGGCAAAATAGTTATGATCGCCGCAATAAACACATGACAAGCCATCCCAAAACGTAAAATGCCCGCTCGCATCACTCCAGCCGCTTACATCAAATTTTATAATGCCACGTACACCCTGAATGGATTTCAGATCATATTCCCCGTCTTTTCTTTTCAACACCATTGTTGGCTTGCTGTATTGATGTTGCAAAAATGTATTAAACTCGCCTACCCTGAGCGCATAATTCAATTTATCACCGCCTTTAACAGTTAGCATGCCATGAAAATTGGAGGGTATATCAAAAAGACTCCCGCTATTGGCATAATTAAAAGCCCGGCTCATCCTGATTACACAAGTATTGGTAAAGTTTGGCGATTGTATTTCGCCTTTGATCAGCTCTTTAACCTGGGCAGCGCTGTATTCGCTCCCCGGGTAATTTGTTATTAAACTTTGATACGTGGGTAATAGCATGGTATTATTTAAGTTTTGAAATATAGTTCTTCAACGAATCGCTATATGTAAATTCTACGTTTGGTTCTGAACGCCCCCATTGTACACCTTCGTTATAAAGCTGGCGATCCTGGGTATTGGGTTTAAGAAATATGATGAGGTCTTTTCCTACAAATTCTTTGTAATCTCCTTCTTCTAAAAAAGCCTCGTATTTAATGGCCGCATTAGCCGGCTGTTTCCCTTTATAGGCTGTTAGTAATCTGGCGCTAACAATATATACCTCCTGACTTTTTACGGCATTAATCACATGAATTTTAGCTACCAGGCCAGACTTGACATACAGATCCTTCACCAATGGTTCTGAAAACTGCACAGAATCGGCTTTAACCGGATTTGCATTTACCGACTTAATGGTGTCTTTTACTGATGTAGATTTTTGATCGGGGCTCTTACAGGCAGTTACGAATAATAAAAAAACAGACAGGAATATAAAAGTGCGCATCTGATTGGTTAAAGTGTTTTCATGTAACATTAACCTTAAAGAAAAGTTTTGATACCAGCTTAACTCACTCCTATATACTTTAAGTATTGTTAATAAAATCATCCTGTTTTGCCTAACCGGTAACTACCACGGGTAATGGTTCTTTTCGCCGTTTATCACTAATCCTTTTCCAATCTCTCTTGCCATTTCCAAATATCTTATTAACTTTGAAAATCAAAGCACTTTCAATGGAAGAAAAAGACATTCACGCCGAACTCAGCTCCATCCGCGACCTGATGGAGCGTTCGGCTAAGTTCATTTCGCTTAGCGGCCTATCGGGCATTATGGCAGGCATTTATGCCCTTATTGGTGCGGGCATTGGTTACAGCCTGCTACAAACTGGCGACTATGAACATAACAACATCGTGTCCATCGCCGAGCTATTTCTGGTAGCCTTCGCTGTTTTGATTCTCTCCATTGGTACAGGTGTCTGGTTATCCTACAGAAAAGCGCAAAAAAATGGTCAGCCCTTCTGGAGCACGGGCAGTAAAAGACTGCTGATCAATATGGCTATTCCGCTGGTTAGTGGTGGCTTGTTTACTTTTATCCTCATTTACCATGGTCATTATGGTATTGTTGCACCGGCTACATTGATATTTTATGGCATGGCTTTGGTTGCCGGTAGTCATTACACCTATTCGGGCGTAAAGAGTTTGGGGATCATAGAGATTTTATTAGGTTTGCTCGCCGCACTGGTACCCGGATATGGCTTGCTATTCTGGACCATCGGCTTTGGCGTGCTGCATATTATATACGGCACCGTGATGCACTTTAAATACGATTCGTGAAAATATCGTTAGACCAGTTTGATAAAGCATTTGAAAACCGCATACGCCTGCAGATCATGAGCGTATTGGTTGCCAACGAAAGCTATGATTTTAACTCGCTTAAAGAGTTACTGGAGCTTACCGATGGCAACCTGGCTTCGCACTTGAAAGCATTGGAAAAGGAGGCTTACATGGAAGTGCAAAAAAGCTTTATCGGCCGTAAACCCAATACCCGCTACTCGGTTACCGAAAAAGGTCGTGCTGCTTTCAAAAAACATTTGCAGGCATTGGAAAATCTGATCAAACAGCAGAAGAATTAATTTACAATATTCTATTTTCCGCCCACCTCTTTTAGCATAAAATCCAGAGCGGCCTTATCAGGCAAAGTGGTCGCCGCTGGTTTTTCGCTCAATATCATGATCTGGTTATTATGCGTATTGTAGGCGGGCCACACGGGTAGCCCTTTCCCGTTGGGGTTACCCGTTTTGGCAAAGTTCACCCAATAGGCTGATATCGTCACCGCCAGCTGGTGATCAACCTGCTGCCATGGGCGGTTTAAAAACCGGAGGTTATCATAGGCATAAGCTACTTCGCCAGAGTGGAAGGCGCCGTATTTTACAAAATCTTCCGTAGCGGGCACTCGTCGGGTAAATCGATAAACATATACTTTTGACCGCCCTTTTTCGCTTTGCGTATTGGCCCAGGTATAATTTTGTGTTCCAAACAGCCGGTCGCGGTTTATCCTGATTTGTGAAGTTGCTGCATCAGCATCTGTATTTGCAGGGTAAAGCTGTATAAAAGCATTGGACCTGATCCCATATTGTTCCAATACTTCGGCCCTGTAATCCGTCGTGTTTTTCAATTTACCCACAAACGCATCGTCCTCGTTCCACCCAGTGAGTAGCGGCACATCGTTCTGTTTGCTTTCGGCAAAGATGCGCGCTATATTTTGAGGCAATACATAACCATCTACAATGGGACGGTTTTGCTGACCTTTGCCCACCAGTTCGGCTGCCGGTTTTGCCCTTAATTCGGCAATGGAATTAGCGCCCAAGGCCTGTGCTGTTTTTACGCCATTGGCTTCGGCCTCGGCCAGTTCGGAGTCTCCCTGACCGATAAAGCTGGCGCCGCTTTCGGCAATAGCCCTTTGAAACAGCCCTTTACCTAATGGCGAGGCCACCAGGTAATTTACACTTATGGAACCGGCAGATTGCCCGGCAATAGTTACATTATCCGGGTCGCCACCAAAAGCTTTGATGTTTTGTTTGATCCATTGCAATGCGGCCAGCTGATCCATCAACCCATAATTTCCGGATGCATTATGACCCGATTCTTTGCTCAGTTCCGGATGAGCCAGAAAACCAAATATCCCAACCCGGTAATTGATCACCACAAATATTACCCCCTTTTTCGCTGTAGCTTCGCCGTCATAAAGAGGTACCGCTGCCCCTCCTGTCGAAAAACCTCCGCCATAGATATAAACCAATACCGGTCGTTTTTCTGCCGATGATCTGGCGCCTGTCCATACATTTAAATACAAGCAATCCTCGCTGATAGGTTCACTGGGGATCAAAAACTCACGCGTGTAAACGCCAAACTCATGAGGTTTAGGCTGCATGGGGCTAGCCGAAAACGCTGTGCATTGTTTTACACCTTCCCAGGGTTGTACCGGCTGGGGCGCCTTCCATCGCAGATCACCAACGGGTGGCGCGGCAAAGGGGATCCCCTTAAATATATGTATATCTCCTGCAACATTGGTACTGCCCGAAACAAGCCCTGCATCGGTTTTAACGATGGTCAGATCGGCTTTTTGAGCGCTGGCCAAAGTGCAGTACAACAACATTACAGATAATAACAAGCAGTTTTTCATAATCATATGTTAAGGTTTACCATCAGCTAATTTATAGTTTTACCCCTGCCCTTTTATATTTAACCGCACGGGCATATTGTACTTTGTCGCAAAACACCCTGTAAAAAGTCTTTTTTGCCCGTTTTACAGCTGACATTTAGCCGTTATTTTTACTCATCTAATCATCCAAACCAATCATTATGAAAATAGTAAGAGTACATTACACCACCACGCCCGAGTTTGCCTCTATAAACCAAGCCAATATTGCCGGCATTGTAAAAGAATTAAAAGAGCTTAACCACCCAGGAATTAAATACGGTTGCTGGCTACTACCCGATGGCAAAACATTTATGCACTTTGATCAACTTGAAAATGAGGCGGCTCATGAGGTACTGACATCTTTAGCATCATTCAAAAAATTTGATACCGAGCTTTGGGCCAGCAATCTTGAAATTGAACCTGTGCTCGACCTGCTTTCCCCGGTTGCTTCTACTGAAGAATTTTGGGGATAAAGTAAAAACATTCAGAAGAGATAAAAAAGTTGTCATTTCGAACGAGGCACGAGGAGAAATCTTTTACGATTTGCAATTGAAGCCTTGCACAATGCAGAAGATTTCTCCTCGTGCCTCGTTCGAAATGACATTGAGTATTCTTAATATCTAATTTAAGGCTTTACCCCTGTCTTCTTATACTTAGCGGTACGGGCATCATTAATAACGCCTTTCCAGTTCAGACCGAAACCAAAATCATAAGTATTGCCTTGGTCATCTACATAACATTTCATATCATGGGGCACATCTTCAAACTGTTTTTCAACCGTGTGCATATCAGCAGGCATTTGCAGTGGCAGTAATGCTGATGGTTCGCTGTTGCCCGTCAGTATATCTAATGTCGCCTGTCCCTGCACACCAAAATCAACTACAATGGCGTTGGTATTTTTTTCAAACTCCGAAAACACCATCGGGTTGGCCATATTAACTGAGACAATCACCGGCTTACCTTTCATCTTGGTATAGGTATCGTTTACCATAGCCAGATCAGTTACATTGATGGCCGTTGCCGATTTATCTTTATAAGTACGATTGGTGAATTTTTCCAGCGGATCGCCGCCGGCTATACTGGTTGCGCGGGCATCAGTCGCAGTATATTTTTGGTATTGCAAACTTACAGGTACATAACCGTTGCCGCCATTTTTGGCATCGTCGCTGTTATAACCGCCGCCGCTGTTAGGACTGTTGATAAACACCAGCGCATAATCAGCTTCATCAGGATTTTCAGTCACTTTAAAATATTTCTTTACCGTTTCTATATTCACCGGGTATTCCAGTTTTTCGGGAGTTTGCATACCGAGGAAGTTTTTACCTGCAGGGGTAAATTGCTTAGGTACATATACCGTTTTGTTTTTGGTAAGCGGCAGCACATTGTTCTTATTCTTCAACATCACAATAGATTTCAGTTGTGCCTGGTAACCGGCATTCATAAAATCGGGATTACCTACAATACTTTTTGATACCTGCGGATCAAGGTATGGGTTTTCAAAAAGCCCGGTTCTGAACAGATTACGCAGCAACCTTACTGCCGACTGCTCAAACCTTGCCCGCATAAAGGCTTCGCCATGCTCTTTTACCCCCATCTGGTAGGCAGCCACCACTGGAGCCACTTCATTATTACCCCCAAATTGATCGACGCCTGCCATCAGTATTTTATAGTGTCGTTGCGCAACCGTAAGCCCTTCCACACCCCATGATTTGCCCGACAGAAACTGATCGACCGCGGTTTCATCACCGGTAACCAGCCAATCGGTACATACCACGCCATCAAAATGATATTTCTTTCGGAGCAGATCATTAATGATATAGGAGTTATAATTATTCGCTACATTTTCCTTGTTTTTGGTATCCTGATTAAAGGATATGGTATAGTAGGGCATTACCGATGCGGCCATGCCAGTTTTACCGTTCAGCTTAAAAGCGCCTTCGGTAAAGGGGATCAGATGTTGCTTAAAGTTGTTGCCCGGATAAACGGCGTACTTGCCATAACCATAATGCGCATCGCGGCCACCCTCACCAGCGCCACCACCGGGCCAGTGTTTTACCATAGCGTTCACGCTGCCGTATCCCCAGCCTCCGGTAATTTCCTTGTCGCCAACAGACGTTTGGAAACCATCAATATACCCCCGCGCCATATCGGCCGATAGCTGCGGATCTTCCCCAAAAGTACCACTCACCCGCCACCAGCGCGGATCGGTAGCGATATCTACTTGTGGCGAAAGCGCTGTAGCAATACCTAGAGCCCGGTATTCCAGCGCAGCGATATGACCAAAATCTTCTACCACCTTGGGATCAAATGTAGCAGCAAAACCCAGCGACCCGGGCCACATGGAGATTGATCCCCCCGCACCCGCATTAAACTCAGCCGTAGCCACGGTGCCATGCCGCGGGTCGGAGCTGTTATTATTGGGGATACCCAAGCCTAAACCTTCCACAAATGCCTGGGCATTATTGTTCCATTGCGCTGCCACCTCCGGACTTTGAACCGAGGTAATGAGCACATGTCGCACATTATCTTTTTCCAGAAATTGCTTTTGCTGATCAGACAGGTCATAAGGTTTAGCGCCGCTTTCGGCAAATACCTTACCGCCATACGTCCCGGCGAAAGGTCCAGCTGGTGCCGCTGGTATAGGCTGATGCTTACTGTACAGCATCAAACCGGCAATTTGCTCTACGCTCATTTTTGAGGCCAGGTCCTTTGCCCGTACATCAACCGGCAGGCGCCAGTCCTCGTACTTATCCAGCTTGCCGTTCTTGTTCAGGTCTTTAAAAGCGAAGCCATCCACCGTTAATATTTTTACGCCGGATGTGCTGGAATACCCCAGATTTTGCCCGCCGCTATTGGTCACCCAGACAACGTCGCCCGATTTGTTTTCTGTCCATTTGGTTTGACCCATTACTACAGTTGCAGGCAGCAGTCCCAGTAAAGCCAGGAGTTTAAATTGATTCGCCATAAAATTTATACAGGTTATGTACAGTTTATAAATGCCATGACAACAGATGATGCAGCACTGGCAGAGTTTTGGTTTATAAATATCTAATTAACAACAAATAACAATCATTGTGTCAATATTACACAATAATATGTATTAACTTTTTAAATTGCAAATGTTCATAAGCAGAAATAAGTTGGCGGATTGGTGTAAGGTCATTCAAATGCGGCCTGTTGCCGATGCTAAATCCTTTTTAAAACTTTAATTAGTTTTTTTGATTTAGTATTTAATTCAGTAATCTTGAATAAACCTAACAGTGCCTGGCTTTACAAGTATTGAGAATGAAGTTTAAATAAGAGACGCATGTGATGCGCCTTTACGCACTGTTTTTTTGTGGAGACGCATCACGTGTGTTTCCCGAACCAATTAATATAATTATGCCCATGAACAGAACCAAAGTAGCCATACTCGGAGCCGGTTTTATTACCGATATCCACATGGAATCATACCATCGCTTTATACCCGAAGCCGAAGTAGTTGCCGTATACGCCCGCAACCCGGATAAAGCCAAAGCCTTTGCCAAAAAACATGAGATAGCCCAATGGTTTGATGACATTGATCAGCTCATTGCCGAATCGGGTTGCGAGGTGGTGGATATCTGCCTGCCCAATTATCTCCATGCACAGGCCACCGTTAAAGCAGCCAATGCCGGTAAACATATCATTATTGAAAAGCCACTGGCTGTAACGCTCGAGGAGGCCGACGAAATGATAGCTGTCTGTAAAGCCAATAACGTAAAGCTGATGTACGCCGAAGAGCTATGTTTCGCGCCTAAATATGAGCGTGCCCGGCAATTGGTTAAAGATGGGGCTGTAGGGGAGGTATTTATGCTGAAACAGGGCGAAAAACATTCGGGCCCGCATAGTGATTGGTTTTATGATATTAACCTGGCTGGCGGCGGTGTTATTATGGATATGGGCTGCCATGCGCTGGGCTGGTTCAGGTGGATGCTTAATGATGCCAAAGTGAATAATGTGTACGCCACTATGAGCACCGTATTTCATAAAGGCCGTACCAAAGGCGAGGATAACTCGGTGATTATTGTGGAATTTGAGAACGGCGTGACAGCTGTGGCCGAAAACAGCTGGGCCAAACACGGCGGTATGGATGATCGCTGCGAGATCTATGGCACCGGCGGCGTTATTTATGCTGATCTGTTTATGGGCAACGCAGCCGTTACCTACAGTCGCGAAGGTTATGGTTATGCCATGGAAAAAGCAGACACCTCCAAAGGCTGGAGCTTCACCATTTTTGAAGAGGCCTTTAATCAGGGTTATCCGCACGAACTGAAACACTTTATTGATTGTGTACGCCATGATAAAACCCCGCTAGTAACCGGCGAAGACGGCCGTGCCGTGTTGGAGATCATTTATGCGGCCTATGCTTCGGCTGGGCAGGGCAAAAAGATTAACCTGCCATTTTCGGCTAAAGTAGCCAAACCTATCGATCTTTGGTTAAATCATCAATAAGCAGCATGACTATACAACGGTATAAAGATTACGATTCGTTATCATCCGCAGCAGCTTATTTAGTATGGCGACAGATCAAACAAAAGCCTGATTCACTGATCTGCTTCCCTTCGGGCGATTCACCGACGGGGATGTTTAAGTTTCTGGTACAATATGCCAAAGAGGGGAGGATAGATTTTAGTCGCGCGCATTTTGTGGGTTTGGATGAGTGGGTGGGTATGGATAAAAATGATGAAGGTAGCTGCAGCCATTATCTGCACAAGAATTTCTTTTCGCTGTTAAAAATAGCGCCGGCACAAGTGCGTTTTTTTGACGCGAAGGTTGCTGACCTTGATAGAGCGTGTCAAGAAATGGATGAGCATATTACTAATCTCGGAGGGCTGGATATGATGATTGTAGGTATTGGCATGAACGGCCATATCGGCCTGAATGAACCCGGTACGGATTTTAACGTTTATGCCCATCACTCCGCATTAGCTCCCGTAACCATCGATGTAGCCAAAAAGTATTTTACACAGCAACCGCGACTGACCGAAGGAATCACGCTGGGCCTCCGTCATTTGGCCGAAGCCCGGACACCGGTGCTGATTGCCAGCGGCTCGAAAAAGGCAGGCATTATAGCACAGGCCCTGAACGGCCCGGTAACAACTGATGTACCGGCTTCTATCTTTCAAAACCTACCGAACACGCAGATCTTTTTAGATCATGGTGCGGCAGAAAAGCTGAATAAAGAGTAAAATAAAAGAATAATTACACACCGATATCGACAAAATCTATATAAATAAATCATTGAATAGTTTTTACATATAATCACTAATCACCATGCCCGATCAATCAAAAAAACCACTGCAAACATCAGATCATTTAACTTATGATGCCATTGTTATAGGCTCGGGTATTAGCGGTGGTTGGGCTGCTAAAGAATTATGTGAGCTGGGTTTAAAAACCCTGGTGCTGGAGCGCGGTCGTAATGTGGAGCATATCAAAGACTATCCCACCGCTACGCTGGATCCCTGGCAGTTTAAACATCGCGGACAAATGACCCGGGAATTTCTGGGGGAGAATCCACTCATCAGTAAGGCTGCAGGTTTTGGTGAAGACGACGCGCATTTTTTTATAAAAGATAAAGACCATCCCTACATACAGGAAAAACCTTTCGACTGGATACGGGGATACCAGGTTGGCGGCAAATCGCTTACCTGGGGACGGGCCTGCCAACGCTGGAGCAAATATGAGTTTACCAATCCCGAGCGTTTTGGCTATGGTATTGCCTGGCCCATCGGTTACGATGATGTAGCTCCCTGGTACTCACACGTAGAAAAATTCATAGGCGTATGCGGTAATAAAGATGGCATTGAGGCCATGCCCGATGGTGAATTTCTGCCGCCCTTTGATATGAATTGCGTGCAGGAAGTGATCAGCAAGAAGATTAGTGAAAACTATCCCGACCGGCACTTGGTGCACGCGCGCTGGGCACATCTAACCAAGCCCAATCAGCTCCATCTGGATCAGGGACGAGGCAAATGCCAGGCACGCAATATATGTATGCGCGGCTGCCCGTTTGGTGGTTATTTTAGTTCGGTAAGTTCCACACTGCCCTGGGCCAAACGCACAGGCAATTTAACCGTCAGACCATTTTCAGTGGTTCACTCTGTTATTTATGATGAAAAACTGGGTAAAGCAACAGGCGTTAAAGTGATAGACACTAATACCAAAGAAGTAATAGAATACAAAGCAAAGATCATTTTCATGAATGCCTCGGCACTGAATACCAACCTCATCCTATTGAATTCAACCTCAGCACGCTTCCCTAATGGGCTAGGCAATGACAATGGACTACTCGGCAAATATGTGGCATTCCAAAACTACCGGGCATCAGTAACCGCCGGCATAGACGGATTTTTAGACCGATACTATTTTGGTCGGAATCCTACGGAATTGATCCTGGCCAATTACCGCAACTTGCAGCGGCAGGAAACTGATTACAAAGGCGGCTTTACCACCTTTATGGGGGCTTATCGACACCAGCATCCGGCTGAAACTGCTACAGATGAAATAGGCGGCGACTACAAAGATTCGTTAACCGAACCAGGGGGATGGCAGGTGTATATGTACCTGCAAGGCGAAACCGTTCCTAAAGAAAGCAACCATGTACGCCTCAGTAAAGATCAGAAAGATCAATGGGGTATCCCGCTCCTGATCACCTCGGTAGAGTACGATGATAATGACGAGCGCATGATACAGGATTTTTTAACCCAAAGCGCCGACATGCTGCAAAAAGCCGGCTGTACCAACATCGAGAAGCATGAGAACAAACAAGCACCCGGGCTCGACATTCATGAAATGGGCGGCGTACGCATGGGCAAGGATCCCAAAACATCACTGCTTAATCAATGGAACCAATTGCACCTATGCAAAAATGTATTTGTTACCGATGGCGCCTGCATGACCAGCACCGGCAACCAAAGTCCGTCGATACTGTATATGGCCTTAACCGCACGGGCCGCTAACTATGCGGCGGGGGAGATTAAGAAGGGGAATTTGTAATCAATTAGCAGATCGAATTAAAAATTAAAAAAGCTTGGGTTGTGCGATTCCCTTCCCTCGGGAAGGGAAGGTAGGGGTTTCGTAAGCATTCTGGGGTTCTATCGCACGTATAAACCCCTCCCTGCCAAAACATAATCCGACGCCCCCCTCACGTCAATGTCATTAAGTTAAGCACATGGATCCCCACCTAAATCCTCCCCGGTAGGGAGGACTTTAAAAAACTGAAGCTAAGTCTCCCCTTCCGGGGGAGATTATTACATGAGGGCTTCGCCGTTTAGAGGGGGCTTTTGCGGAATTTCTTTTGCGTTTCCCCTTAACTTAATGACATTGACCCTCACGTGAGGAGGGAATTATAGAAGGAATACGGACCTACCCACCAAACTTGAGCCAAAGCAGGTAGCCTACCCACACCAGTATATTGGAGTAAACGCCGGCCAGTACATCGTCCATCATTACGCCGGTACCGCTGGGCAGGGCTTCCATTTTGCGGATGCCCAGGGGTTTTACAATATCAAAAAAGCGGAACAGGATAAGCCCGCCAATCAGGGTATAAATATTCATGGGCACAAACACTACCGCTATCAGCATACCGGCAACTTCATCAATCACCACCCGCGAACTGTCTTCGCCCCAATCAGGCTCCACTTTGTTACTGACATATACACCCAGCAGGGTTATTATAATGGTAATCACAAACAGGTACCAGGGATTTTGCCATACCGGGCTTTGCCATAACAGCCAAATAAACCCGCAGGTTACTATAGCCGCATAGGTACCACCTCCTTTTAAAAAACCGATGCCAAATATGGAGGCGATTATTTTATTTAAGTTCATCTTTTTTGAGTCATTTGGTCATTGAGTCATTCAGTCATTAGTATTGGTAGCCATGATAAAATCATATCACCTAATTCAATGACCAAATGACGTAATGACTCAGTGAATAATTATTGCTTATCCAGCACATCTTCCGCTGCTTCGGCTACTTCCGGTTCGATGGTGTGCCTTTTAGGGAAGTTGAATAACAGCGATGTGAGCACTGGGATAATAAATACACCTACCGTAAATATCGAGGTGAAAATATCAGCTTTTTCACTCTCCATAAATTTGGAGAAGGACGACGTTTCATTAAAGTGTACAAACAATGATGCGGATAATTTAATCCCCAGAACACCGATCACGATAAAGGCCACGGTTTCCAAAAAGGTAAACTTTTCCATCAGTTTCACAAAGGCCTGGGCCACAAAACGCATAGCCAGTATACCAATGAATACACCGATGTATATCAGCACTACGTGGTCTGTAAAGGCCACGGCAGCAAACACGTTATCGATAGAAAAGGCCAGGTCCATCAGCTCTACCAAAGCGACGGTGGCCCAAAATACGCCAAACACACCTACGGTTGAGCGGTACAGCCAGTTCTTGCTTTTATCCACCTCTTCCTCTCCTCCTTCGCTATTGGCAGCCTGAATTTTACCCTTAAAATAATTAAAGCTTAGGTACAGCAGGTATAAGCCTCCAATAGGTTTTAACCACCAGATCTTTACCAGCCAGGCTGCTAAAAACAAGCATACCCCACGGAGTATATAGGCGCCTAATATTCCGTACCTTAACGCTTTTTTACGCTGAGCCGGAGGCAGATCCAAAACCATGGTAGCCAGTACCGCGGCGTTATCAACCGAGAGTAAACTCTCAATAACAATTAAGTTTAAAATGATGAGCAAACCGGCTTTAATATCGGGGCCCAGGATGGTGTGTAAGAAATCCATAGAACAGGTAAGGAATTAATTTGGGGTTAAATAAACTAAATTAAATCGGTATTCAACATGCTTTTTAAAATATTGGCCTGCACATCAATGTTACTGATGTTTTCCATAAAACTTATGTCTGATATCTTTTTATAATTGTCGGCCAGCAGGTTTTTGATCTCGGTGGGCATAGCTGCTTTCATGGCCGAAGCGTTACCTTCCAGCTTGTCGTTCTTATCCCGCAGTTCGTGTACCAGTTTTTCCTTTTTTGACATATTATTGGCCATGTCTATGCTGGCTATTTTTGCAATATCCAGAAACACGAACAAGTTATCCGACAGCGAATAGATCAGGTACCGGTCGTCGTCTACAAATTTATAGACTTCGGCCACCTGGGTACCCGCTTTTAATCCGCAGTAAAACTCGGTTTTGAATTCATACTTGCATAAAACCCCCATTAGCTTACGCTGAATAGTAGCATACTCATCGGTGTAAACGTCCTTGTCGTTATAGGCCGTTATCTCTTGCAGCAACTCGGGAGCAATAGGATAAAAAAAGTCGGCCGCAAACCTGGAGCTAAACGCGTTGATGTTTTTTGACAGCGGATTATCGGTCGAATTATCCGACAGTACCTGGAACAGCTTCCGCAGTGATAAATTGACTTTCAGCGCCTGCCGTTGCTTTTCGAGGTTGAAATTAGCCAGGGTATAGTAGGGGTCGTTCAGCCTGTCGATCATTTCCTTGTTGATCTGGATCTCATCGAAAAGCATGCTCACGTTGGTTTCGTTGTTCTTTTTGATCTTGCGGAGCAGATCGATGAGGCTTTGGGTAAATTGCAGGTGAAACAGATCGAGCTTGTTGATATCCAGCTCGGGGTTGGTTTCAAAAAGCTTGTGGATCACCTGGCTGCGCAGGTATATTTTATAAATGATATCATCACCAAAAAAAACAGAAAGCAATTGCAGCTTACTGAGCATTCGGTTTGACTGATTTAAAATATTTAACCTGCTTTCATCCATCAATTTGGCGACCTCAAATTTTGATTAAATGCAAAAGTGACTCTTTTATCCATCACGTCATTGCGAGGAACGAAGACAACCGACCAGCGGGAGCTCATTAATATCCTAAAAAGATAATTAACTACATTAATAATCCCCTTTATACAGGGCGAATAATGCAAGTCGTAGAGCGCTCAATTGCCGCTAAGGCTGTTACTTTTGTCTTGATACAAAAGTAACCAAAAAATCAAGTCAGCAGAAATGCTTCTTTACACTCTTGGCCTTTACCCTGCAAACAGGCAGAACCACGGGCTGCTAAACCTTACCTCTACTTCGTTCGCTCATTCCCAATGCTTCGGCAAGGTTTGCTAATGCCCCTGCCTCAACACAAGCCATCATGTTCTGCCTGTTTTCGGCCGAAGCTGTTCTGCTGACGGGGAAAAGATTAAAATAAAAAATGTCATTCTGAGGAACGAAGAATCTATTCACAAATTATGTTAATTGTAGAATAGATCCTTCCCTGCCGCTCAGGATGACAAATTGTGGTTACCCGTTGGTAACTGTTTTTTTCAGTTCCACTTCCAGGTTTTGCAGTTCGGTGTTGAGTGTTTTGCGGTTGGCGGTACCTTCTTCGTGAATGCGTTTAACCTCGGTAAGCGTTTCAATAAGCGACGCTGTTGTTATTTTCAAAGTATCCAGCGACACTACGGTTTTCTCATTTTCTCTGGCAACGTCAATACTGTTTTGTTTCAACAGTTCGGCGTTCTTTTGCAAAATAGTGTTGGTGGTATCCGATATCTTTTTCTGCATCTCCACGTTTTCCTTTTGACGGTTCAGGGCCACGGCAATGGTCAACTGGTTTTTCCAAACCGGGATAGTGGTTGATACAATAGACTGTGCTTTTTCGGCAATGGTGGTATTGTTACTTTGCACCACGCGTATTTGCGCCAGCGATTGCAGCATAATGAAACGTACCACTTTCAAATCGGCCAGGCGCTTGTCTAAACGGTTCACAAAATCGCGCATATCGGCAATTTCATAATCATTATAAGCCGATGGGTTGGCATCCATCTGTGCCAGCTGCTCGCTCAGCTCGTTGTATTTTAACTGGCCAGATATGATCAGCTCTTCCATTTGGTGGATATAGCCTACATTACTGTCAAACATGGTTTGCAGCGAGCTGTTATCCTTTAATGAATTAACACGACCGGCTTTGATCTTGTTGGTGATCTGATCAATGTTGTTAATTACCGTATCATACTTCTGGAAAAGCTTTTTGGCATCAACCACCAGCTTTTTCATAAAAGGGATGTGCGATATAAAGGAGGTGAACGCGTTTTGGTTCAGCTCATCCACATCAATATAGTTCAGTTCAGTAAGTAAGTCATTGATGAGGCCACCAACCTCGCCCGAGTTATAGGTACGTACCGAAGTAAGGAAAGTATTACTATACTTTTCCATAGAGTTTTGAACATCTGTACCATAATTAAGGATGGAGTTTACATCCTTGGGATTAAGTGCTTTGGCTACTTCGCCATATTTTTGCACCTCGGCCTGGGTAATATTGGCCAAATCAACATTACCTTCTTTATCAAGCAACTTCGCCGGTGTATTGGTATTAGTAGCCGGAGCCGGATTAATATCTAAATTAACCGGCGTTATATTTAGTTCGTTATTTCCTGGTGTACCTTCCATTGTATTGAGTTTTAATGTTGTTGGGGATCGTGGTTCGTGTTGCGCGGTTCGCGTTGAATAATACCCGAACCGCGCAACACGAACCCCGCTCTCTATAAATAATTTTGTGCCATGGTTTTAACCGACTCTTCCAGTTTCCTGTCGCGGGTTGGTTCGCCAATGGCGTTAAATTTCCATTCGCCGTTCTTTTTGTAAAATACGCCCATCGCCATTGATACATGGCCGGCAAAATCTTTGCTGTGCGCAATATCATAAGTAGCAAATACTTCATTTACCCGGGTTGGGGTACCTTCGTAAATGCGGATGGATGCAAACGGGATAGTCCCAAAATCCTGCCCGCGGAAGCTATTGAGGATAAAAGCCACGTAACCGACAGAGCTGCTCAAGGCCGACAGATCAACGGTGATCACTTCATTGTCCAAGCCGTCGTCACCAGCCATATCGCCGGTCAAATCGTCACCGCTGTGCCTTACCGCGCCATCCTTTGATTGCAGGTGACCGAAGTAAACTACATCTATCAGTTGTTTATTATCGTCATATAAAGCGCAGCTGGCGTCCAAATCAACCGCTTCTTTTGTAGTGCCAAAACCAAACAGGCCCTTCTTTTCAATAGCGCCCCAGTTAATGCCTACACAAACAGTTTGCAATTTGCTGCCGTTACTTTTCTCCAGACTAATCCGTTGTCCTTTTTGAAGATTGATAGCCATAGTATATTATTGGTATTTGGTTAAATAATCCTGTAAACCGCCTTTCATGCCAACACCTACAGCTTCAAATTTCCAGTTGTTATCTTTTTTGTAGATACGGCCAAATTCAACAGCTGTTTCTATCGAAAAATCTTCTTCCAGCTCATATTTTAAAATATCGGCTCCGGTAGCAGTGTCAAATATCCGAATGAAAGAGTTGCGTACCTGGCCAAAATTTTGCTTACGGGCCTCGGCTTCGTGAATAGTTACCACGATGCTTATTTCAGATACTTTAGAGTCAATTTTTGACAGGTCAACCTTAACCTGCTCATCATCGCCATCACCATCACCGGTCAGGTTATCACCTGTATGTTCCACCGCGCCATCCGGCGATTTCAGGTTGTTGTAAAAAACAAAATATTCGTCGGCTATAATTTTTTTATTATCGCCCAATATAAAAACAGAAGCGTCCAAATCAAACGCGCTCCCTGTTGAAGACGTGTTGGTATCCCATCCCAGGCCAATGGTAAATTTGGGGGCATTGATGCTTTCCCGCTGACCTTTTTGCAAGTTAATTGCCATGTTGAATTAATTTATGATTGTTTAAAAATAGGTTTTCTTTTATAAAGTTCAGGTTAAGTGCATAGGCTTCAATGGTATGGTAGCCATTACCCAGGGACATATCATAAAGCAAGTTTATAAAATCAAACGTTTGATCCTGGATAAAAATACAAAAACTCTCAAAATCGTAATTTAAAATATACTTTACGATACGGGTGTTGATGCAAAAATTATTGCTTTTGATGATGCCATCCAGATCAAAAATGTTTTTTACCTGGTGATAATTTAAATGGTTCTCGATATTAGGGTGAATGTTCTTATTCACCAGCTCGGCAAAGTACAGCATAAATATATCGTTGCTGAGCCCATATTCGCTCACCATTTTCATGATCATGCGCTCGTGGCTGCCGGTTATTTTAATATCATCCAGAAATATGAGCGTTTTACCTTCCAAAAAGTCCTTATCGATATGAAACGAATCGTTACCAATCAGGCTCATTCTTTGCTCGGCATCCAGTTCGCCATAATCCTCTTTATAGGTAATGGTGCGGTGCACTTTGGTTTCCTGCACTACGGGATAGCCATGCCGGGCAAGCCATCGATTAAGCCGGGCCACAAACCAGTTTTTCATGGCGAAGGTAGCCGTTGGGATAAACGAATACGGGCTTGATATCACCACAATTTGTTGTTTGATGGAATTTTCGGTTAGATAATCCCGGATAAAGCCATCGGCCAGGTGCGTGCCAAAATATTTGGCAACAGCATCATCGCCAAACTTAAAACGGCTGTAATCATCGGGGTTAAACCCAAATGCCTGCACATTGTTGATATGATGTAATGAATAGGTGGTGTTCATTCGTCAATTATTGAATTAGTGATTTATTGGATTAGTGATTTTTATAGCTTCGTACGCGAAAAAATCATTACTCCAAAAATCTTTGTTCATTGTTCCAAAAATCCTTTTATCTATAATAAGTTAATAATGAAGAAATGGATGTGTTGTTTGAATTGACAAGCAAACTTTTTATGCCTGCTGCCGTAGCACCTTCAATATCAGCCTTAGGGTTATCGCCAATGTGAATGATGCCGGTTAAAGTTATATCTTTTTCTTTATTGATCTGTTTAATATTTTGAAGCATCAAATTAAAAAACTCCAGGTTGGGTTTCGACATGCCTACCGCGTCTGAGTACAGCTGAAAATCAAAGTATTTATCCATCTTTAATTCGGCCAGTACCTTTTTTAATGTTGCTCCTTTTATAAAGCCGGTGTTGCTTAGCAAACTAAATGTTGCACCGCTTTTTTCTTTTAGATTATCCAACACCTCAATTGTTACAGACTCATAAACCGTGGGCAGATGCTTAAACACCAGCAACTCCATATCGGCATAAAGCTTAAGCGTGTCGATACTATTCAAATTCAGTTGATTATCATTAATCAGGCTGATCACCATCAGGAACATCTCTTCGGCATCGATATTTTTGCCGGTACGCTCATTAACAGCATTGCACATCAGGTCGACCGTGCGGAATGCTTTGGCCACCTCATCTATGCTTTTACCGGAGGGGTTAAAATCGCGGTGAAAGATGCGGGTACGCTCGATTTTATAATCAGGATTGGAACGGATCAGTGTAAGCCAAAGATCAAAAGAATAGTGCTGGTAGAACATTAGGTTCGGGTTATATGGGATCGGGGTTCGGGGAACGAGTTGCGTGTTATGAGGATCGGGTTGCGAGTATATAAGAGCATACCATTTAAGCCCCGAACCTCGCAACACGCTCCCCGAACCTTTAATACTGTTTAAGTATTTCTAAAAAATTGTCGGTGTTGTGCGGTTCGCCGATGGCTCGGAATTTCCAGGTACCATCTTTACGGTAAACCTCGGCAAAGGTCATGGAGCACATGCCATTGTAAGTGGAATCACCGGAAAGACTGAACTTGGCTATCTCCTTGCCGTGATTATCTACCGCGCGGATAAAAGCATTATCAACCATACCAAAATGCTGGTTGTTTTTGCGTCCCTGGTAAATGGCTACTATAAAAAGAATACGGTCGAATTTGGGGTCGAGCGAATCCAGTTTAACGATGATCTGTTCATCGTCGCCATCACCGGCGCCGGTACGGTTATCGCCGGTAAGCCAGATATGACCCGATGGATGCTTCATGGAATTGAAATAGATCACATCGCCTTCGTACAAGCTTACCTTATTGCCATTTGGCTTTTGAAAGGTGCGGCCTCTGTCAGCCACCAGTCCGTTCTTATCCAGCAGGAAAGCAATGGCATCCAGGTCGTACTCAGCTTCTTCGCCGCCGCCAAAAAGCTTGCCCAAAAAGCCACCGCCGCCGCTTTGTTTTACATCCCAGCCTAAGCCAATAGTAACCGACGACAGATCAAAACTTTCGCCTTTATCATTTTTACGCAGATCAATTGTTTGACCTTTTACTAAATTAATTGCCATAGTTGTATAATTAAAAGTCCCTCCTAAATCCTCCCCGGAAGGAAGGACTTTAAATAAAAAGTCTCCCCAACAGGGGGAGATTTAGAGGGGGCTTGTTCTACTTAATAATCTGCCCTTTAAAATATTTACTTAAAAAGAAGGCCAGATCTTCTTTATAACCCACACCCGATGCTTCAAATTTCCAGGCGCCGCCGCGACGGTATAATCGGCCAAACTCGATTGCCGTTTCGATCGAAAAATCTTCGCCCAGTTCATATTTACATACTTCGCTGCCGGTCAGTTCGTCAATGATACGGATGTAGGAATCACGCACCTGGCCAAAATTTTGCCTTCGGGGCTGCGCCTCGTGAATGGTTACTACAAAAAGTATTTCCTGTATTTTAGGATCTACCTTGGTCAGGTCCACGTTGATGGATTCATCATCGCCGCCATCGCTGTTGCCGCCTGATGGATCATCACCGGTATGATGAACGGCAGAGTCGGGCGAATCTACATTGTTATAAAAAACAAAAAATTCATCCTGCGGAACAAACCTGTTCTCGTCTATCATTATGGCGGATACATCCAGGTCAAAGTCGTAACCTGTACCTTCGTGTGGGTTCCAGCCCAAACCAACTGTCATTTTTGATAAACCGATATCTATTTTTTGTCCCTTTTGTAAGTTGATAGCCATGTTAAAAGTATTTTATTAAAACTTTAGCATCCCTATAATATTGCAGGGGCCAAGTTTGTTTTGTTGGTAAATTGATATTTTAAATATTAGTCTAATATATATGCTTTTTTAATCCGTGCATCCAAAACAACATAACAAATATGTTAGGATTACATCTGTGGATTGTGACTAAGGGAAATGCGGAATGTTACAGGAGGGAATTACGATGAAGGATAAACGAGAAAAATCATTTTCCCCTTTGCTTGGCCGAAATTGATTTGGTAATAGTTTTACCCTGCACCATTTGCTTGGGGTCTTTTACCAATTTAAGCGAGTTGATCCAGGCCTCCAGCAAAAGCTGTTTAATATAAATAACAGGAAACTCTTTAATATCCGGAACGGTGATGTATCGGTATTGCTTACCATTACCTATCAGCATTTTTTCGGGATCGGTAAGATCGGCGCCATGGTAAAAGCCAAACTGCAGGTTATTGTTTGTGCGAAAAACGGCGATACTACAAAAGGCATGACCTACCTTTTCCGTAGGCGACCAGCCAAAAGCCAGCGCATTATAATTATCATAAATGAGCTCATTGGCCTGCGGAAACAGGTCCCAAACAAAATCACGCAGCCACAGGGCCCTCTCCTGCACATCAGTGCGGAATGGGGTAAGAAATTTCAGCAGGTCGGTTTTTTCTTCTTTGGCCATAGGTTAAGTGAGATGAGCACTACACAAAAATAAAAGAGCCTCCCGATTATTCAAAAACCCGGCGGATATAATTTACCTGCCCCAAATGATAATTCAAATGAGCCAGCAACTGCACCAATACATAACTGACTGACGTATGGGGTTTGTCGAAAAATCCAGGGTACTCTGCCTCCATTTGTTCCGGGGTGAAACCGTTTATGGCACGATTGATCATTAAAATAAGTTTCTCAAGATCGGCCACAAGCTCTTCTCTTTTTACACCCCTACTTCTAAACTCCAGATCGCGGTTACGAACATAACCGGAATGGGCAAGTGTGGCACCAATAAGATGGTTGAGGCCGCCAATGAGGTGCAATACGAGATTTCCGGCCGAATTTTTCACCGTTCCCTGCGTTCGCCAAAGGTCTTCTTCATTTTTAAATAAGTTTACTTCCTCTATCAGCTTGCGGAGGTCGCGCTCATAAAAACCGGCCAATACATCATTCAACATAATATTTACGGGTAAAATATTTTATGTGAATTTATAAAAACTACCGCTTTCCTCCCACCAATATCCAAAATGATTACTTTTGAGCAATGAGCAACATCCCTCTTCATTTATTAAAGGATAGGACCGACTTTGGCCTGCACCTGAAGCATTTTAAAAAGGGCGATCCTGTGGAGATGGACCCGCGCGTGCTTGAGGCGCACCGGGATGATCATTACATTTTCTTTGTGATAGAGCAGGGTTCCGGCTCTTTGATGATCGATTTCAACGAAGTTCAGTTATCAGGAGGTATGCTTTATTATATTCTGCCGACCCAGGTACATCAACGCATCCGTAACGAACATACAGACGGCTGGTTTATTGGGGTTGATACCTCGTTGATTCCACCTCAATGCCGCAATGTATTTGAAGGCCAACTACTCCTTCAAGAGCCTTATACATTTAATGACAACCAGCTCAGGCAATGCAAAAGCTTGCTTTCGCTGCTTCTCGAAAAATATAATGAGGACGATGCCGATCCGTTTTATGCAACAACCATCCATGCTTTACTAAAATCTTTTTTAACCATTGCAGCAGGTTACTATAACGGATATTTAGGCACAAATTTAAAGGTATCCCGCCCGGCCCAACTTACCAGTCAATTCAAAAGTCTGCTGGTAGCAGAATTACGATCAAATAAAAGCCCTGCTGATTATGCCTCCATGCTCAACGTGTCTGAAGCTTACCTGAGCGAAGCGTTGAAGAAGATCACCGGGTTCCCGGTAAGCTATTGGATACAGCAGGAAGTAACCATGGAAGCCAAACGCCTGTTATATTATAGCCAGCTTACGGTTAAAGAGATTGCCCATTCTTTGGGCTTTACCGATCATTCTTACTTCTCCCGTTTGTTTCGTAAAGTAACGGGGACTTCAGCAATCGCCTTTCGAGAACAATACCGAAAATAGTCCTATCATTACGCCGAAGTCGCCATTTCTTTATACTTAAAAAGAAGGTTTCTTTGTATCATCAAAAAAATGTTACATGGAAACATCTATTTTACAACAAATAAAAAACAAAGCGGGAAGACTCATCGGGCCGCAGCTGCTCCATACCGGGCGGGTGCTGGAAGTACGTGTTTGGAAGCCTGCTACCATCATAGAGATCGACCTACATTTACCCCTTGTTGATATGCGCCAATGGACCGAAGTTCCCTATATTAAATTCAGGGTGGGCGACTCATGCTACCGCGATTATACCCCATTTGGATGGGATGCGGAAACAGCCACCTGTTCGATACTGATCGATGCCGCACACGAAGGCTGCGGAAGCAACTGGGCGAAGCAGCTTCATGCCGGCGACGCTGTTCAATACATAAAAATAGGCGATACCCGTCAAGCACCTCATCCTACCAACCTGGTTGTGGGCCTTGGTGATGCCAGTAGTTTGGGGCATTTATTGGCCTTACAGCAGCTCACCCTGCCCAGGATTCGTTTTGACGGCGCCGTATTACTGGGCAGCCAACACGTTGGGCAATTGGTTAAGGATTATTTCCGGTCGCCACTAAGCATACTGACCAGTCCATATGAACTGGCCGACTGGCTGGCAGAGCAAGGTTACTGCACCGCGCATACCTCATTTTACCTGACAGGAAACCGTCAGTTAGTTGTGGAACTGCGCGCCTTATTAAGAAACCTGGGACATTCAAACATCCAGACAAAAGGGTTTTGGTCATGAACTGTCCAATTATGGTAATTCCATTCGATTGCATGACTAAACCCTTGTTTATTTAAAAACATATACATACCCTTTATGGAAACCGGTTTCAGAAAGTGGATCATCGTTATCACGATCATTACTTCAACCATTATTGAATTGATAGATACTACCATTGTGAACGTATCCATCAACACCATGAGCGGGAACTTAGGCGCTTCGTTAGAAGATACCGCCTGGGTGATCACGTCCTATGCTATTGCCAACGTGATCATTATCCCCATGACCAGCTTCTTAGCCGAAAAGATTGGCCGGAAGCAATATTATATTGGCTCCATCTTATTATTTACCCTGGCATCGGCCATGTGCGGATTCTCGGATAATTTATGGGAACTGGTAGCCTTTCGTTTCCTGCAGGGTATAGGCGGCGGCGCATTGCTATCTACCTCACAATCCATCCTTTTTGAAACGTTCCCGGCTAAAGAACGGGCAACCGCCAGCGGCATATTCAGCCTGGGTATCATTATCGGCCCTTCTATCGGTCCGGTAATGGGTGGCTATATTGTGGATAATTTATCATGGCAGTGGATCTTTTATGTCAATATCCCTATTGGGATTGCGGCAGCACTGCTGTCATACATCTATCTTAAACCTAGCAAAAAATCAACAGACGGCCGAAGTATCGACTGGCTCGGTATTTTCCTGCTCACCATAGGCGTGGGCTCGCTCCAGGTAGTTTTGGAGCGCGGCCAAACCGACGATTGGTTCGCGGCAACCTACATCCTGGTACTCAGCATCATTTCGGCATTATCAATAGCCATTTTGATCTGGTGGGAACTGCGGATCCCCTTCCCGGTAATTAACTTGCGGGTACTGAAAAGCACTACCTTATCCATTTCGGCCATCATGACCTTTGTTTTGGGCTTTGGGTTGTTTAGCAATGTGTTTGTTTTTCCTTTGTTCTCACAGCGCATCATCGGTTACTCTGCCTTCCAAACCGGCACCATGCTACTACCCGGGACCTTAATGGCAGCCATGATCTCACCTTTTTTGGGCAAGATGCTGCAAAGCGGTTTGCGGCCGCAATACCTCATCATTCTGGGATTTGGGTTATCAGCAGCGTTCGGGTATATCATGTCGGGATCAAACCTCGCGACAGGAGGTGCTTACTTTTTTATCCCCTTAATCTTTAGAGGACTTAGCGCGGCGTTGCTTATCGTTCCGTTAACAGCACTGGCCGTTTCGGAATTGAAACCGGCGGAGATACCACAGGGCGCGGCACTTAATAACATGATGCGACAAATGGGCGGATCATTTGGTATCGCTTTAATCAATACCTACATCGCGCACCGGGAGGCAGCCAACCGCACAGCCCTGATCACGCATGTTACCGCTTCGGACCCGCAAACCATCATGCGGCAGCAATCGCTTATCCAAAATTTTATGGCACATGGTTCCAATTACCTCCGTGCTATGCAGCAATCCATCGGCGCGCTGGAAAACATTGTAGTAAGGCAAACTTTTTTACTAAGCTATATGGATGCGTTTTTGCTACTGGCCATTTTAAATGCCTGCTGTATCCCTTTGGTGATCGTCACCATAAAAAAAAGAAAAGAAGTAAAAGCCGCAAAGGTAGTGGTACCAGATGCGCATTAAGAGCGATGCAAGGTGATTTTGGGGTCATAAATTAATAAAAGAGCAACAGGCAGCAGGTGTACAGATCGGGACTCGAACCCGGACCGCTTTCACGGCCTCAACCAGGCGAAGTAACACCCGCTTACGGCATCTTTTACGTTTCAGGTTTAGGTATAAAACATTAAAAAGGGCTATAAGCAAACGGCAAAATAACTGAGCTACCAAGGCGGGATTTGAACCCGCGGCCTCCCCGATATCATCGGGGCGCTCTAACCGAAGCATCGCCATTTTACGGTACCTTTTATGTTTTTAAAAAAGAAGAGCAAAAAACGAATAGCGCTTTTTGAGTTAAGGTTTCGAAGTAACACTAGTCTACGGCATCTTCTTTGTTTTAATTAAGGGCGATAAATCAATACGCGCATGATCTGCTCTACCCGCTGAGCTACCCCGGAGGTTTGAATTCCGGGAGCCGGAATCGAACCGGCGACTCGAAGTAGCGCGCATTTACGGCACCTTAGCCCCCCACCCCCTAAAGGGAGAGTTAACGGAGGGAATAGCATTCATTAAAAAAGGGTTACAGCCAGGAAGTGTTTTGCTCTCTACGTTTTAACCATCTCAACTACCCTTTCGGGGCCGGAATCGAACCGACGCCTTAGCTTTGGATTGAAGTAACACTCCCATACGACACCTTTTTTATTTTCAATTTCATTTAAAAAAGAAGGGCAACAGACAGCAAATGACCTTGTTTTCCCCTGCTCTACCAATCTGAGCTACTTTAGCCTAAACTAAAGACCGGATTCGAACCGGCGACCTGAGGGTCATAATCGAAGTAACACTTGTTTACGACACCTTCTTCTTTTTCTGATTAAAAAAAGAGCTACAATTAATCAGCGTTTGGTTTTGCGTGACAGGCGAAGTAACGCTGACCTACGGCATCTTTTTATCTTCAATTTCATCTAATAATAAGGAGCAAAAAGCGAAAAAGGAAGCGGGGGCTGTCAAGCAGGGACTCGAACCCTCAGCATAGCTTTACGCAACACTGCCCTCCCCTAAATGGTGACGAAGTAACCCTTTTCTACGGCATCCTTATATTTTTAAAAGGTTATACGTTCAACGTTGTAAGTAATACGTTTTTCAAAACGTAAAACGTATAACGTATAACCTCACATTATATGACTATACCATTGATAGTCTCCATTGCCGAGCTTCCGTTTTCTAAGGCATCAAGCACCTCAAAAACTTTATCGCTCCAGCCGGCTACCAGGTAAACATCATTTTGCATTAACTGCAGCGGCGCTTGTCCGTAACCTTTCAGGTCAAACAGATACAGCTTTGCATTAGGCGCTACATTACTTTTGTATTGCGCCCATAACGAGTTGATATGATAACCAACACCCGCGCTGTTCCACAACTGGCAATCGGTAAATAAAAACACTTTGTCCATTTTCACCTTTCGCGCCAATATATCGTTGATAACCAGGTGGCCATTGGTGGCATAACCCACCTCGCCCTCGCGGCGATAAAACTCCTGCACGTTACCCAATATGTTATTGCGCGGCACGGTTATGGTTTTCCACCTATCACCAAACATACCCACCTCCACGTTTTTACAACGCGACTGCAACAGCATGGCCAGCATCAAGCCCACATCGTACAACAGTATTTTGGACTTTGCCGATACCGGCATCTGCATTGATCCGGAAACGTCGCATGCTAACAGCACACGGGTTTCATAACCAAAACCTTTGATGTTGGCAGCGCTTGCCTGTACCGCTTTTTCCAAAGCATCCAGCAACTCGCCGGTATAACCGGTATTGTTACCCTGCACTAAAGCGGTTAATTTTTTAACCAGACTTTGCACAGGCACTTTGGTAACCGGATTGATCAGCTCGCGATAAGCTGCCAGGTAACGGAACGGAAACTGCTTTGCTTTAGCCACCTCATCGGCATCTGCCAAACGGGCACATACCTTTTGGAAATGCGCGTAGCTTACACCCGCCTCCTGTATGTTCCGCAGGTTTCGTAGTAAAGCCATATAACCCAGCTTGCCGCTGTCTATCAGTTCTTCCCATTTAGCCTTAAACGCTTCGGCTTTATGCTTTTCGCTGTCGAACCCAACCTGCCCCAGGGCCGACAGTTCGGTTTCCCAGGTATAAGGCGTTTGCAGGGTGCCGTTCACTATTTTATCAAACAGTTGTTGCTGGGCCGTATCCTTTGCCTTCGGGTGCACCAGGAACAACGCATCGCGCAGTTTGATGGCCCCATCGCGGTTATATTTAGCAAACTGGTACTCGTCAAAA
Source organism: Mucilaginibacter lappiensis (assembly GCF_900155965.1). GTDB lineage: Bacteria > Bacteroidota > Bacteroidia > Sphingobacteriales > Sphingobacteriaceae > Mucilaginibacter > Mucilaginibacter lappiensis. The sequence continues at coordinate 31,259 of NZ_FTMG01000021.1, read as the reverse complement.
CGGTTAAAAGCTGCCTGTAAACCTTTTTGCAATTGCTTGCTCAGTCGGTTCAGTTTTTTTGTACCGGTACGCTTGTTTAGCAATTGGTAACAGGCCAATAGCTCGGTGATCTCATCGGCACGGTTCACTACCCCGGCAGTAACCCGGGCAACCAAATCGTCGCCCGAGTGCAGCTTAGCCAATTCGGTAGCCAAAACCAGCGGAACCGAACGCAAATACATTTTTGTACGTGCATATACAGCCAGCTTACCCACAAATACCGGGTTACAGGTATGTATCAATGTGCGCAGGCGTTCCATACGCACATCGTTCTTCTCGTAAAAGGAATCATTTAAGCTCCAGGTAACAACCGCTGTGTATAGTTCCATTTCGGAACTCATCACAAAGGCTTTTGCGCCTGCATGGTTTACGGTTTGTGTGTTGGTACGGCTTAATAAGTTAAATTTCATTGGGAACCTCCCTTCTTTTTTTGTTTGTTGATACAAAGGTGGAGAGGCACTGCGCAGTGTATTTGCGTAGTTGAAAAATATTTTATTTTTTTTTGAGATATTTATAAAATGGGAGATATCACGATAGAAAAAGCCGATTACATTATAGCCCATTACACCGATTTACTGACTTTAGCAGAGCGAAAAGCATTAAGACACCATGTATCAACAATTAAACTGGAAGGTACAGCAGATGGGAGGCTAACCCGCCTATATTTAAAAACAGGCTGGCTAACTGATGATCCATTGATATTAAACTACCTGACCGAAGGATACATTCGGTTTACGCTGAACTGCGCAGAACGAATTCTGAAAGATAATCCGGAAAAAATATTTTTTAATTTATGCCCCCATATGCAAAAAGCTGGCCCGTACGCCGTACGCCAAACAATGCCGTTGGTGTGGGCATGATTGGCATTAATACTACTAAATAGCCTGATACAGGGCAAAAAGCAAATAGCATAGGCGCGTTAATTGCATAGAATCTTTTACCAGGTAAAGGCAGAAGAAGCAAATTGGGTACTTGTGAGCACCCACACAGTAAACATTTTTATAAACGCGGGCTCTTAAAAACAGGCCGGCCCGTGGCTGCTGCCAAATGGAAATTTGTTAGTCCTCCCATGTGTATAATGATCACACACTTTATGATCACGGTACATTTTAGGGTTGTTTGGGTGATTGGCGAATAATTCTGGGTGGGTAGCTTCAGTCTTATCAGGCTGAGGAGCTATGGTAGCTTTTTTCTTCATGATGAATCCTCCTGAAATTAAGGTCTTAGAGCAATTGGTTATATAAATTTAAGCATAAAACTTACTCATTGCAAGCATTTTATGAAGAAAATATTATTTTATTTATGAAAAATATTTCCGGGACCTAGGGATCAATAGCTCATAAAAAGTTGTAACCCAAAAAAGGGCCATACTGAGCGCCGTCTAAGCATAGTGGAGCAGGACACTGCGCTCGCCCTTCAACGGCACTCAGGGTGACAGCCATTATTTAACATTACCTATTCATTATATTTAATTATCAGCCATTCCATTACAAGCCTTAACACAACATCCAAATAATATTTTTCAGAAATTTCTTGATTTACAAAATAATTATGTATCATTGTGCCATGAAAACAACAACAATACCATGCTGTATACCGCAACCGATTTATCGGAGGGGATAGCTATGTATTGAAAAAATATAATCAAACACGTGAATCCTCTTAGATAAATCTAAGGGGATTTTTTGTTTTAGGGAGAAATTTCAGGGTAGTATATCAATTGGCCAGATTACCTGCTTTGGGAGCAGGAGGCTCCCGGTTCGAGCCCGGGTTACCCTACTGATTATAAAGGAAATATAGCTCAATGGTTAGAGCGGCACCCTTATACGGTGTTGGCTAAAGGTTCAAGTCCTTTTATTTCCACGGTGTTATTTTCCTATGGTGCAATAGCAGCACATCAGATTCTGGATCTGAAAGTCGTGGTTCGCCCCCACGTAGGAAAACGGGAGTATTTAAAAATAATAGTGGTTGTTTTTACCCAGATTTGTTTTGCTTAACCGGCCTGCGCCGGGTAGGGAGAGGTGCGCGACGAATTACAGAAATTTCTGTAATTCAATTATAATAAAATAAAAAAAGGCCGGTTGCCCGAGTGGTTCAAGGGAGTCCTCTGCAAAAGGAATGTCCGCAAGTTCGAATCTTGTACCGGCCTCGGGATAATTAATGAATTAGTGAGTTAATGAATTATTGAGTGCTCTTTGATAAACAATAAAAAAGACAGTTCTCCACTTAAATGCGTATATTTATATATATCAACAGCCCAGATTTTCTGATCAAAAAGGAAATCCGGGCTGTTTTGTTAAGGAGAAATATAGCCCAAAAAACGGACATTTGGCATGTAATTATTTAACAATCAAATACTTAACACTTTTTAAAGTTTTAAAAATCACTTAAAACCGTGTTAAAATTTGTTAAAAAGTGTTAAAATGAGGGTTTTCTGATGATTTTTAAGCCTGTTTTCGCTCGTTTTCGGACAGAAAAGTGTTAAAATTTAAGGTTTAAAAAGTTTTTGAAGGCATCTCTTAATGTTTGAAGTACCTCCGTCAGGGCATTTGACAATATGACCGCAAATGACTAAAATAGTACCTCCTAATTAATTAACATTAACGATGAAATTTAAACCATCCTTATCGCAGATACTTGGCCTTTTGCTCATCATAGTTGCCCTGCAAAGCTGCGAACCCACACAACCCGGCAGCTGGAAAAATGAACAGATTAGTAGTCCGGATAAATTTCATCAGCTTAACACAGAGCTCTTTAAACAACTGAAAGTGAACGATGAAAAGCAGTTGGAGAATATCATGTCGAGGGATTTTATTGACCACCCTTATAGAAACAGAAAAATAGAACTGGTAAGCAACCGGGTAAAAGTAAACGACTATACCCTGCTTGATGAATATTATGTGGTGAACCGTTATATAAGCAGCGATACCATCAGCTCAGGTATCAAAGGGCCCAATGGTTATTCGCTAACTTACCAAGGCGCAACGCACGAAATGTACTTTGCCTTTTTTATACCAATAAACAAAGCCATACCCAACCAGGATATGATCACAGCCGTTTACTGTAAGTACAATTATGGCTGGAAATTGAGTCAACTGGATGTGAGCCACTACAAGTTTAACGGCAAAACAGCTCCCGAACTATGCGATCAGGCCAAAGAATGCTATAACAAGGGTTTTCTGATAGATGCTTTAAACATAGCCTCCTCGGCCATGGATTGTTCGAGTCCCAATGATCTGTGGAAATACAATGGAGATGAGGAGATAAACAGCTTTTACAATAAAGTTTTAAAAGAAGCTTACAGCATATATAAATTCCCGATGACTATTAAGCTGGTTTCAACCCATCCGCACATCATCAGGATAATGAACCAAACTACACCAGAGGGTGTTTTTCCGATGATCTATTACGTATCATCTATCAAACTAAAAGATACAACAGCCCTCAAGCAGGAGAACGAGAACATCAGAAAAGTGATCAATGAAACGTTGCCCGGTATTGATCAGGATAAAAAGTATGTGCTATATTCCGCGTTTAATGAATCGCCAACAGGCAGAAAAACTGTTGATCATTTTGATATGACCGCGAAACTGAAATAGATCAAAACAGCATATCGGACAATAATTTGTCTGATATGCTGTTAAAAATTTAATTAAGCGTCCACTGACTGCTGTCGGCAGTAGCGCCAATAGCGGTGCACTGGGCAAAGCCGCTTTGATTCTCGAGATTCAGGTAAGTATTCTGCCACTCGTTACGGAGGCGTTTGTAGCCATTGTAATCTTCCAGCACCCAATAGCTGCTGTAAAAACTATCCGGAACGGCGGTACATTCGGCATAGCTATACAGATGCTCGATGTTGAGGTAATGACCGGTACTTACATTTTTGATGCGGGTATGACCGTTAACCTGCTCCAGCGTCCATTTGCCATTGGCCACAGTACTTGACGAACTGTATTTGGCCTGCCCATTATCTTCATACAGGTAAGTATTTAACCATTTGTTTTTGATGCTTACACCGGTGGTTACGGGAGGAGTGGTACCACCACCGCCAATAGTATTCATTAGGTTTTCGGCATCAACCGGCTGTACATTGGCAAAATAGGTAAATACTTGGTTCAGCTGATTTTGCACGCTGGAGTTACCCTTATATTGCTTGCGATATTGATATAAACGATAGATCTGCTCCAGCTCATGCTGATGGTAAGGCACACCCAGTTTTTGCTGCATGGTGGTTAAAAAGCCATAGCCAAACTCAACGGTTGGTTCAATCATGGTGCCTTCGCCATAATCGTTCCAGGTAGCAAATTGAATAATGCCAACGCTTGATGCCAGGGCTTTATCCAGCATGGTACTAAAGGTTGAAGTGCCGTTATAGGCAATTTGCCAGGTTGGCCCACTAGCACCACCGGCCGCGTAAAAGGAATTGAAACCCGGGTATACTACCCCTACAGAAATCGGAAAATTGGATGCCTGGGCGTAATAATTATCCACCACAGTTGGATGATCCTGGTATATCCAGGGGAACTCACCACCTGCATTATTGGCACCAACCTGACTGGTAAAGCCAAATAACGGAATAACTTTGGGTTTGGGACTCAGCCCGGCCAGTATCTGATCCCATTCGCTGGATGAATGGAAAGTTATCGGGCCAAAGTTGAGTACTACCGGCACATTGTTCACCTTGAGGTAATTACCCTGGTTAAAGTAGTTGCTTTGCATGTAGGTAAAATCGCCGTGGGCACCGCTGGTTTGGCCGGCATCCCAGTTGCGGTCTTCCTCCACAATAGAAAACTGCAGACCCACCGCGTTCAGCTTGGCGATGAGGGCGTTGGAGTTGTTAAGATTATCAGGATAATCGTACTGCACACGGGTACCCGGCCAGTCGATAGTAACCCCATCAACTCCTGAGTATTTCATGAGCAGGAGCTGATACTCAATAATATCGGGATCGCTTGATGCATAGGGACCGGTTTGCGGGTAATAATAAGCGGCAATTTGGCGGCGACCGTTGGTAATGATGTCTGGATTTTGGGTGTTCATTTTCCAGTGATAGCCCCAGGCTCCTTTTGAGTCGGGTGTTTCAAACCAGGGCATCCAGTGCATAAAGATCTTTTTGGAGGTGGATTTCCCTACCGGAACAGCGGCAAGCGTTTTGTTTTTAATGGAATTTGGCTGATCGAGCCGGTTTTCCGATGAATTTTTCTTACAGCCAAAACATAGCAACGCCATAAGCATACAGATAGTGAGCTTTTTCATAAGGTAATTGGTTTTTAATTGGTTACAGCTGCCGGGCTTTAGGGTTGCCCGGTATTAATACAAAGGAGGGAAGTATATAGCGTAATACGCAGTAAAAGCCAGGAAGGCTTGTGAGAATATAAATCAATATCTAATTGAATTTATATATAATAAGCTTAATATCAATAATATATATAGATATTAAACACTTATGAAGGCATGAAAAATATAAACTATTAGAATTATAAATAATGGAAAAATAAGATCGGCAAGGTTTAAATCCCCGAAAGCCAAATAACCGCAAGCTCCCGGCTTGCGGTTATTCCACTCTAATCCTCCGGCTTTTCTTTCGGGTCCGCCATCCTTACGATACGGGGTTCAAACTTGGCCAGCACTTCAACCAAGTCGGTTTGGGCGGCCATTACGGTGTGGATGTCCTTATAGGCCATTGGCGCCTCGTCAATATCTGAGCCCATGAGCGTAATACGTTTATCCACCAGGTTAGCAGCAACCACGGCACGGTCGATAGTTTTGAAGGCAGCGCTACGACTCATCAATCGCCCAGCACCGTGTGAAGCCGAATTGATAGACCGTACATCGCCCTTACCACGCACCACAAAGCCGGGTGTGCTCATACTGCCGGGAATAATACCCAACACGCCTTCACCGGCAGGGGTGGCTCCTTTACGGTGTACCATTACTTCGGTACCATCGGCCAGTTGCTCTTTCCAGGCAAAGTTATGATGGTTTTCGATGCGGGTAAGCGGTGTTAAGTTCAACACTTTGGCTATCTTATTATGTATCTCATGATGGTTGGCACTGGCGTATTCGCCGGCCAGGTTCATCGCTATCCAGTACTCCTGCCCCTCATCCTTATCCAAATCGAGCCAGGCCAGATGTTTGGCTTCGGCAGGAAGCTTAGTTTTGCTCATGGCTATTTTAGAGTAATGATCGGCAATGCTACCTCCAAAACCACGTGAACCAGAGTGCGAAAGCAGAGCCAGGTAATTACCGGCAGGTATACCTTCCAAAGCGCCATCAGCCAGGCTAAGCTCGCCCCATTCCACAAAATGGTTACCGGTACCTGAAGTACCCAGCTGGGCATAAGCTTTGTCTTTCAACATACGGATCACCTTGGTTTCGCCCCAGGTACGGCTATCAAATAAGGAGCTGTCATGATGCACTTTGGTAGTACAACCCATACCAAAATGAGTATGATCGCTCAGCAAATTTTTTAGCTTATCTGTTTCAGTATCCACTACAGTAGCAGGCAGATCAAAAATGCTCAGGCACATACGGCAGGCAATATCCACACCAACAGCAAAGGGGATAATGGTATTAGCCGTAGTAGCCAGCACGCCGCCAATAGGCAAGCCATAACCCTGGTGGGCATCGGGCATCAGGGCTCCGGCAACGGCTATAGGCAATTTTACAGTTGTTTTCATCTGTGCTAAGGCGCCCACTTCAATATGCTCCAGGCCATAAACCGGAAAATCGGCCATTTCTGTTTTTAAGGCATGTACGGTACGTTGCTGTTTCATGAACTTGCCTTCCTTACGCAGATCAACAACGCTTTCGGCCAGGTTTTTGAACTTACCACCTTTTTTCATGGCATATGGTATGGGATCGTCTATCAATGCTTCCAGGTTGGCCAGTATAGTTGGTTTATCCATCACTCCATGTTTCAGCAATCCGTTAGCTACGCGACTAAAGCTCTCTAATATTTTAACATCGTTAATACCTAAGGCTTTTAACTCATTGTTGCTTACTTTTTCTTTTTGCCCCCCGGCCCCCTGAAGGGGTAGGTTATGAGCGTTATTTTCTTTTCTCATGATACAAAGTAAAACACCAACTGCGCAACGTATTTGCGCAGTAAAAATAAAATCATATTTTTATTAAAAAATAAATCCGAAACGGTGAAACCTTCTTTAACACAATTAAAAACTAACAATAGTTAAAAATCTAACATTCCACATCCGAAATAACAAAATCATGCCTGTAAACCGCAACGCTCTTATCCGCTATCGAACCATTGACGGCTGTCTGCAAAATCGTCAAAAAAAATGGACGCTCGACGATCTGATAGATGCGTGCGCCGAAGCGCTTTATGAATACCAGGGTATAGACAGCGGCGTAAGCCGCCGTACCATACAGGCTGATATCGAGATGATGCGCAGCAACAAACTCGGCTATGAAGCGCCCATCATCGTTATTGATAAAAAGTATTACACCTATGCCGATAAGGGCTACAGCATTACCAATATCCCGCTTAACCAACAAGATATGCAGGTATTGGGCGAGGTATCTGATCTGCTCAAGCAGTTCAAGGGCTTTAACCATTTTACCGATCTGAACGAGATGGTGAGTAAGCTGGAAGATAAGATCTACACCCAAAAAACACAGCGTGCCCCGGTAATTGATTTTGAAAAGAATGATAACCTAAAGGGATTGGATTGGATAGAAACTATCCGCAAGGCTATTGTAGCCCGCAAAGCCATGTGTGTAACCTACCAATCGTTCAAAGCGAGGGCTGCCAGCACTTTTTGTTTTAGCGGATATTTATTGAAGGAATACCGTAACCGCTGGTTCGTACTAGGCAGATCGCACAACCGTTATTCACCACTTTTAACCCTGGCGCTCGACCGTATACAGGCCATCGAAGAGCACGAGGACCCTTATCGTGAGAATAAGGATATCGATCTGGCTACTTACTATAATGACGTACTGGGCGTTACCAAAAGCCTGGGGCAGCGCGATAATTTGGTGGTGTTTTGGATAGATGCGGCCAATGCCCCTTACGTAATCACTAAGCCCCTGCATCACACGCAAAAACTATTAAAGGAAGACGAAACCGGTAAAATATTCAGCATTAGAGTAATCATGAACTTTGAGCTGGAACGCGAGTTACTGGGCTTTGGTGCCAAAATGCGAGTGCTTGGCCCGCGTTTACTGGTAAAGCAGATCAAGCAACAGCTTCAAAAAACACTTGATCACTACAATATTCAAAACCCCGAATTTCCTCATGAAGATAACGGAGAAGTAACCGAACAATAAATAGATTTATAACCTACCCTTTCATTTTTAAAACTATGCCCAATTTTTTTACCAAACTAAAGCTTATCTATCTACCATTTTTAATTATCGCCCTACTTGTCATCACTATTTACTCGCTTCTAAACTGGCTCTTGATCATAAAAGAGCAGCTACCCCTTAATCAGGAGCTTGTTAATCTTTGGTTACCTATCGGATTCAGCATTTTATCCGTGGCTATATGGTTGCGTCCTCGTGTTAAACTACTTTCCCTGAAAACCAAAAAGGATAATCTTCCATTTTTATATTATTTTGTGGCAGCTGGCGCCATCTCCATATCAACCATAACTACCCAGGAGTACCTACTCACAGCAACGGGTGAATTAACATCATTACAAAATATTAGTCAGCTTAACACAGCGCACCTAACCAAATATTACCATATACAAAAACACTTTATAGATAAACAACATATCGCTGTTTATTACCGCACCGAAGTGAGCGGAAGAAGCAGCGAGCATCTTACTTTTTTTATTGACGTTGCTTGCCCTATATTAAGTGATTCCATTAGTAAAAATAGCATACCTGTAGCCTGGCTTGGTACAGAGTACAGCAAAACTATTAGCAATAACTTAAATCTCGAAGAGAAGAAAAGCTATTCTAAAGAGTTCACCCAGGAGGCTAATGAAGAGTTTAAGAATCAGAACCTTAATTACTTCACTTATCTAGATCGTGTTGGCTATACCAGCAAACAACGGGGGTTCATAGCAGGTATTAAGACTTCAAATATGTACAATGTGGGTGATCCGATTATTATGGAGGCTAAAACAACTCCCTTTGAAGACCGGAACGGAGATAAACTGGAATGGATATTTTATTCATTTGGAATAGGTGCAGGGATATGGCTTATTATGATAGCTATTCCTAAACTCAACCTCGCCGCATTAAAAAAATATGACCACCGTAGCTGGCAGGCCGATATAATGGCGTTTTTCTCGCCATTTACAGGGATGAAATGGCAAGATTCCGGCATCACTGCAATATTGATCGGGTTAAATGTGCTCATCTTTCTCGTAATGGTTTTTGTCGGCTTAGGGGTAGTGTCTTTTGATACGGCCGACCTGTACAAGTGGGGAGCCAACTATGGCCCTGCCGTTAAAAATGGTGAGTGGTGGCGGCTTATTACCTGTATGTTTTTACATGGCGGGCTAATGCACTTGCTAATGAATATGTTTGGTTTGGTATTGGTGGCAGCTTTCTTAAAGTCGTTGTTGGGCAATTTTAAAATAGGTGTAGCTTATTTTTTATGCGGACTGCTGGCCAACCTCACCAGCATCTGGTGGCATCCGGCTATCATAAGCGTTGGTGCATCAGGAGCTATCTTTGGGCTATATGGTGTCGCCATTGCGCTGCTGACTACCAATAAAACCGGTGAAGGAAATAAGAAAGGAGTTTTGATCAGTTTTGTTTTCTTTATTGGTGTTAATTTATTGTTTGGCCTTTTAGGTAATACGGATAACGCGGCTCACATTGGTGGATTAATATCAGGATTGATCATGGGTTATATCTTGTACTTCTTTATAGAAGCGCCAAAACCACCCAGAAAAAGACGAATAAAAATAAAACAGGAAACAATAATCCCGGATACAGGGCAAACGGCACAACAGACTTAATATTTGCTATCTAAACTCTTAATAAACGCGATGATATCCTTGCTTTCTTTAGCGCTGAGATTTAATTTATCAAACGGCAGGGTCTGATTATCAATTTTTATACCCAGACCAGTACCGCCTCCTTTGTTGTAAAAATCCATTACTTCATCAAGTGTTTTAAACACCCCGTTATGCATATATGGGGCCGTGCGCGAGGCATTACGTACTGTGGTTACTTTAAAGGCATGTTTAAAGGATGGCGTTTGTATTATATTAAACCGGCCCAGGTCGTCATCAATTACATGTGCGGTTGCCGATTGCGGTACACCGATCACCTCGCTTTCCATTTTTATAAACCGGGGTGGGAGATTGCCGTTAAATAATGGCATATAGTGACAGGTGCCACATTTGGCCTTACCCATAAACAGGTTAAAGCCATGCAGTTCGTCTTTGTTCATCGCCTTACTATCACCACGCATATAGGCATCAAAGCGACTGTTCAGTGCGGTAAGGCTGCGCACATAAGAGCCAAGGGCATTCATCACCTCAAGCGTATCTATTGCTGCACGTTTCTCTACCGGATATGCCTTCACGAAAAGTTGTCTGTAGATTTTATTTTGCCATAATCGTTCGGCAGCAGTGGCCATTGAGCCATGCATTTCATCAGGGTTTTGTACAACATTGCTCACCTGATCTTCGAGCCTGGTTGCCCGCAGATCGTAAAACTGTGATGGCTGTAAGCCCGCGTTTAACAAGGTTGGTGTATTTCTCTTCAATGGTTGTTTAGTACCAATCACCGTGTTTTTAATCAATCCATCGGCAAAGGCTTTTTCAGGTTGATGGCAGGAACGGCAGCTTCTTGTTTTGGTACCCGACAATATCGGATCAGAAAATAGCATTTTGCCCAACATGACTTTTTGTGGGGTCGATACTGCATCGGCATTCGGTACGTAGGCATTTACATCGAAAGCATTGGGGTCAAAAAGCGTTTTGGCATCCTGGCGTAGCAAGCGATTGTACCTGATCACGTGGATCTTTAAATGCTGCTCTAAATCTGAAATACTCCGGCTGATGGGATTGCCATACCGGGTTATAAATTCGGCCCGGTTAAAATTATCAAAACCAGTGTGCGTTTGCAGATAAACAGTAGCAGCCGAAATTTGCGATATTAATTTTTTAGAAGCTTCATCATTACCCGTATAATACTTCAGCACGCTTTTAAGGCTTTCCAGGCTTACAGCGCTTTCGGTCATGCTTTTCTGCGTTAGCGGATCGTCAAACCCGGCTATGCCCAGGGTTAATATCCTAAATACTTCGAGCCGGACGGCATCAAACACCTGCCCATCCAGAATATCAATATTGCTGAAATAAATTTTGTATTTATTACAGCCATACTGTATGGTTTTAAGTTGTTTTAGCAGATCTTTTTGCTTCGTGGCGTCGTACCGGGGGAACAGATACCCCTCTATAATCTGCAACCCTGCTGGTTCAAACACTTGTCCGCTGCCCATTTCCACCTCTGGCACAGGTGGTCCGTTTACCGATCTGGTGGTAGCAGCGTCAAAATATTCGGCGGCCCATTCTATTTTTTTATACCGCAGCCTGGCCTGCAGGAATAACTGCTGTAACTCTTTTTCGTTGGGTGAATTACTTTCAGCCGCTGTCTGGAATTGATCTTTCAAAAAAAATGAAAGGTCATCTGCCTGTGTCAATAACACCCGTGCTATCGCTTTTGTTGGGGTTACTTTCTCTTCCCCGCTTGACAGAAGAGCATAGCTTACTACTATGACCAGCATTATCCCTATCAAAACAACTTTCTTCATGTACAACAACAGCTATGCCTGTAAATTACTTTTCCTCCCGGTATCTGGTAAAAAAGCACAGGGGCAATTCCATCGAACTGTCCCCTGATTAATATTATTTTATAAAATCGCTGTACTTAACCCAAGTCTAAAACTCAAACGCATTAAGCATTGGATCTGCGTTTTTATCCCGGTCAGTAAGCGGCTGTAAATTCCATCTTTTTTCGATGAATGATAATATACTCACCGTTTCATATTGCGTATGATCTACATATCCTTTTTTAGCAAACGGCGAAATGATCAATGCAGGTACACGTGTACCAGGTCCCCATTTTTTATCAATTACAGGCGGGGCAACATGATCCCAGAAACCACCATTTTCGTCATAAGTTATAATTATTACGGCGTCTTTTCCATTCGGGCCGTTTAGCACATCGTTTATCAATTCAACGGTGTGGCTTTCGGCGCCCTGCACATCAGAATAACCCGGGTGCTCATTATTAATACCCAATGGTTTTATAAACGAAACGCTTGGCAGGGTGCCATTTTTGGCAGCTTCAATAAAAGCGGTTTCGTCTTTTAAGTGATCCTTTTTGGCCTGCGTACCATCGGCATAGTTGGCAAAATAAACAAATGGTTGATGATGAAACTGGAAGGTAGCATCTGGTTTACCAGCCAGGGCATTATCCCATCCGCCGGCATACCATGCCCATGAAATATTTTTATCACTTAACCTATCACCAATAGTCGGCGCGGTTTGATTTGGAACCAGCGTAGCGGCATTAGAACCGGCTGGATGCGGTGCATTCACACTGTAACAGGTATTTACCACATAACCATCGGGTGTAACCACGCCATCGGTAGTTACCTTATCATCGGCATCGATTTTAGCAACCATATTGGCCGGCGCATTTGGGAATACCGGGCTTGCGGCAGCGATAAGCCATTGATGATTTAAGAATGATCCTCCGAAGGCGCTGTGGAAGAAGTTATCGCACAGGGTATATTTTTGAGCTATGCCCACCAAAGGCAACAAACTGGTTTTATAAAAACCCATGGCCAGGCCGGCCGTTGTATTGTACAAAGCAAATTTGTCCATTTTGCCTCCGTTTATCTGCATTTGTTCCTGGTAGTAGCGGTGCAGTACATCGGGTGTTTCCTGATCTGAAGGAATATACTGGTCGATATTAAAATAGGTGTTTGGCAAATTAGTAGGGAATAAGCTTGTACCTGATATCGGAGGCAAATAAGCATAAGCCTTTCCGCTGGCATCAACCTGGATAACATGATCAATGGCCGCTGTTGATAATCCGTTGGCACCAGAAAACTGGCCGTACAAGTTATCAAAGCTATGGTTCTCTAAATAAATAACTACTACGTGACCAACTTTATTGATGTCTGGATCGGAAGTAGGATTGCTCTTATTTTTGAAGCTAATCAGGGCCGCGCCAACAGCCACAGTACCCATAGCTGCAATCAGTAGCGTTCCGATTTTTAAATAGCGCGAGTTAGTTTTCATAATGAGGGGAGGATTTTCTATCTATTAAATTTCCGCTGCAAAAAACAACCTTAAGCATCAATTGAACATTAGTTTAAGATAATCTTTGTGTTAAGATAATATTCTTTGACTGGGTTTTCAAATTTTCCTTATTCAATGATATTGTATTAAAAAACGGTTAAGCATAATCCCTGAGCAGGCGGGCCATTTTGTTAAAAGTGGGTTTACATGGTTTACACAATTTATGGTTAACATTAATTTATATAATTGAAAATCAAATATTTAAATAGATTTTAGTGCTATAAAGCTGATTTACATGTTAACCCAAAAATTCAAAATTCATTACATCCTCCTAAGTTTATAAACTGTCACCCAATTCATTAGCAAAAGCTTTCCCAAAGTGTAAATTCTTAATTCCTGCGTTAATAACTCGTTTACAAATTATTGTTCTGGGATGCCACCAAACAATATTGATCATTTCAACCGGCACGGTACTCATAACATGACCATTAATTAGCACTTTAATTAAGCTTACCATCATCACATACAGATTAGTAACCACCATTAAATCAGTGCTTAATAAATTACATCAGTAATTATTAAAAATAATTACAATCGATTGCGACAAAATTCAAAATGAGCCTCATATTAATCAATTATTTATCTTTTATTAATCGTCTGCTATTGTTTTGTATGCAATTATAAACCAATTGCACACTGCTTTTGCCAACCCACCGGCAATGAGTTAGTGTATCAGATTAACCGATATAACCATGAATCACTATCAACAGTACCCGCCGTAGGTATGCTGCCGCATTACACCTACTACCCTAACCAGGTAACCAAATAATTTAAACTTAATCATTAACGAGAAACAGTATGAAAAAACTTAAATACTCACTTATTCTATTTTTCCTTTTCCCGCTCAGTTTGTTAGCCCAGCAAATTTCAATTAGCGGAAAAGTAATTGACTTAACCGATGGGTCGGCACTTCCGGGGGTAAGTGTAAAAATTAAAGGGACAACCACAGGCGCCATCACCGATGTGGGCGGAAAATTCCAACTCAACGTTCCCAATACCGATGCCATTTTACAATTATCATTTCTTGGTTATGTAACCCAGGAACTGGCTGTGAAAGACATTAAAGGTGGTGTTATAGCCTTAAAAGCTACCAGTAAAAGTTTAGATGAGGTGGTAGTTGTAGGCTATGGTGTACAAAAAAGAGCTACCATAACCGGATCTATATCCACATTACAAAGTAAGGAGATTGTCACCACCAAAAACGAGAGCGTGATTAATATGCTTACCGGTAAAATCCCCGGAATACGTATTGTTCAAACAACTGCCGAACCGGGTTCCTATGCTAACAATTTAAACATCAGGGGTTATCAAAGCGCTCCTTTAGTGGTAATTGATGGTATCATTGGCGGCGACCAATCCACCATTGGCCGGATGGATCCCAATGAAATTGAAAGCATCTCAGTATTAAAAGATGCTGCCGCCTCTATATATGGTATGCGGGCAGCCGGGGGCGCTATCCTGATCACCACTAAAAAGGGATCGAAGAATGGAAAAATCAATATCAATTATTCTGTTAACGATGCTGTACAAACATTTTTAGGTATGCCTCAGGGAGTGGATGCCGTGGATTACATGATGCTGACCAATGAAAAAGTTAAACGCGATTTTGCCAATAACTTTATATCCAACGTTACCCCCCAATTTTCCTATGCCGATATACAGCCTTACCTTAATGGTACACGCAAAACGGCCGATTGGGTAGATCTGGTTTTCAAGAAAACAGCCAACCAGATACAGCACAATTTAAACATCGATGGGGGAAGCGATAAAATAAGCTATTTCTTCAACTTTGGTTATCAAAAACAAGATGGTGTTTTTAAAACCGGCGATCTGAATTACAACAAGTATAATTTTCGCTCAAACGTTACCGCAAGCATCAGCAAAGGCCTTAAGGCACAGGTGTTAACATCGGCATGGATGGATGAGAAAAACCAGCCTTATACCGATGAATGGACTGTTTACAAATACACCTGGAACCAGATCCCTACACACCAGATATATGCTAATGACAATCCCTTATACCCTGCTGTAATGGACGACAATATGAACCCGTCTATCATTACCGATGCCAGTAAAGTGGGTTCAAAACGGTTCAGAAATAAAAACATTACCAGCCAGTTGAATTTAACTTATGATATTCCTGGCATAGAAGGGTTAAGCGCCAAAGCTTTGTTCAATATTGATTATGGCACGGCAGATAATAACCAAATCAAAAGATCCTTTTCTTTATATACTTACAGCGCGGCCAATGATACTTATATACCCAGCTTAGTTAACTCGCCATCGGGCATAACCCGCTCTTATTATACACACTTTAACACCCTGGCCCAGGTAACATTAAATTATGCTCACACCTTTTTTACAGATCATCATATAACAGCCATGGCTACTTATGAGCAAAGCCATGAAACCGCCGATAATTTTAACGCCTACAGAGATACCGAAATCCCAGTTGATTATTTGTTTGGCGGCTTGCAAAACTCCAACATGTCTGGCGGTATGGATGCCGGCGCTTTGCAGGATCGTGCGCACAAGAGCATCATCGGCAGGTTCAATTATGATTATAAAGGCAAATACCTGGCCGAGTTTAGTTTTCGCCGGGACGGTAACAACCTGTATCAACCCGGGCCCGATCAATGGGGCTTTTTCCCTGGCGGATCAATAGGCTGGGTGTTGACTAAAGAAAGCTTTTTTCGTAATCTGATACCGGAACATATCCTTACCAATTTAAAGATCAGGGCATCATATGGTCAAACCGGTGACGAAGCCAATGCCCCTGCATTCAATTATGTTAATGGATATACCTACCCTACAGGTAGTTATATTTTTGGTGCGGGTGCAGTAAACGGATCGGCGCCTAAATTGGGCAATCCCGGTTTAACCTGGTCTGTTAATACCATCAAAAACATTGCGATGGACTTTAGCCTGTTTGGCGGGAAAATAGATGGTACCATTGAGGTTTTCAGAAACGACAGAACCGGATTACCGGCACAGCCTTCTGTAGCCTTACCAGGAACGGTTGGTGCTGATGTACCGCAGATTAATTATAACAGCGACAGGGTGCAGGGCCTTGACTTTAGCCTGGCGTATCGTACCACCTTTGGTCAGGTTGGATTAAACCTTAGCGGTAACATAGGTACTACACGGTTAGAAGCACTGAATGTTCTTCGTGGCAAATCAGGCAACGAATATTTAAACTGGAAAGAAAACCAAACCAACAGGTACCAGAACGTTTGGTGGGGTCCTGAATACGCCGGGCAATTCACCAACTACAACCAGATATACAATTACGGCGTTAACACAGGCGGTGGCAATAACAATGTTGTTCCCGGCGATTATTACTACAAAGACTGGAACAATGATGGGGTGATAGATGATAAAGACAGCCACCCTATTGCCACTACCGATATCCCCTTGTATAACTATGGCCTTACCATAGGCTTAAGCTATAAAGGCTTTGATATGAATATGCTGTTACAAGGTGCCGCAGGCGTTTATGTACAATACGGTGAGCAATTTGCATCACCGTTGATGTATGGCCGAAGCGCCCTCACCCGATTCCTCGACAGCTGGCACACAAAAGATCCCTACGCCAATGTTTTTGACCCCAACACGGTATGGGTTCCCGGATTTTATCCTGCCATGGGCTCCCCTGATGCACAGGGCACAAAAGCTATACAAAACGCCAGTTACCTGCGTGTAAAATCATTAGAGTTTGGGTATTCGCTATCTCCTTCTGTTTTAAAAAGCATAGGTGTCAAAAAGCTCAGGGTATATGTAAACAGCTACAACCTGTTAACCTTTACCGGATTAAAGAACTACGATCCGGAGCACCAGGGGCCTAACCCAAGAGACAACGGCAATTTCGGCGTAGCCCTGGGAGGATACACCTACCCAATGAACAGAACCTTTAATCTGGGCGCTAACGTTTCCTTTTAACCTATTGACATATGAAAAGTATACATAAATTAATCATAGTTATCTCTATAACAGTTGGCGCTTCGGTAACATCTTGTCAGAAGCTGAACATTCCGCCAACCAATATATTTACGCCCGATGTTATATATGGCAGTGAAGCGGGTGTTAAATCATTTTTAGCAACCATATATCAGAATTTACCTATCGAGGACTTCAAATACAGGCCAGATCAGGGATTTAAAACCGGCAGTAACGATTGGGAGAATTTTTACAATTCGGCCGGGGTAACTGGCGAAGAAGTTGGGCCCTGGGGGGGCGTAGACATTGCCGGGGGGTTCGGGTACTGGCCATACGGCGATATCCGGAATGTGAACATCCTGATATCTGAATTACCTAAACACGTTGCCACATTAACTCAACCAACCGTGAACGCACTTTTAGGCGAGGCTCACTTTTTAAGGGCTTATTATTATTTTGGTTTGGCCAAACGTTACGGCGGGGTACCGCTTATTAAGGAGCCACAAGATCCGGCTGCTCCATTGTCAACCCTCCAGGTGCATCGTAATAAAGAACAGGAAACCTGGGATTTTATTGGATCGGAACTTGATTTAGGCTACCAGATGATGCCCGAAACCAGTGATGCCGGCAGGGCCAATAAATATGCGGCCATAGCCTTAAAATCACGAATCATGCTATATGCAGCCTGTATAGCCAAATACGGTTCTGTAAATTTTGTTGACGGCCCGGCGCGTTCCGCAGGATTGGTAGGTATCCCAGCCGATCAGGCAACTAAATATTTCCAGGCAGCTTATGATGCCGCCAAAGCATTGGAAGGTCATTATTCCCTTTACAATGCCAATTCAGACAAAGTACAGAACTATGTTGATCTGTTCCTGAAAAGCGGGAGCCCCGAGAACATCTTTATTAAACAATATTCTATTGCTAACCAAACTGCTCACAGCTGGGATGCTACCATGTCGCCGCGTTATATGACAGCCAACGCGCTTTCACGCTCCTACCCAACGCTGGATCTGGTACAACTTTGGGGAAATTTGCAAGTAACCAATGACGACGGCACTCCTAAGCGTTTTGATAACCGTGCCGACCTCATGCAGGGTCTTGAACCGCGTTTATTGGCTACCGTTTATTTCCCGGGCACTACTTTAAGAGGGCTCACCTTTGATATGCAAAGGGGGATATACCCATCTTTTAGCGGAACAGCCGCCGCCGAAGTGGCTAAACAGCCCAACTCACGCTCCTACATACTTGCGGGCGATACCAAAACCCTGTATCAGGGTAAACAGGTTATCGGCTTTACCGGCCCCTGGACCGGCGGTGATGAGTTAACCCGTACAGGCTTTTATGTACGTAAATATGTTGATTATAACAAACCTCAGGCAGCAGTTGATTTGAACAGAAGCGAGCAACCATGGATAGACCTTCGCTATGGCGAAATATTGCTGAACCGCGCCGAAGCCGCTATAGAATTAGGCAACCCTACAGATGCTTTAAGTTCTATTAATCAGCTCCGCACACGGGCCGGCGCTACGCTTTACTCTTCCATCGACCTGACTAAAGTGCGTAACGAACGACGCATGGAGCTTGCCTTCGAAAACCAATACTACTGGGACCTGAAAAGATGGCGTACTGCCGATGTGGTGCTAGACCGCGCGCATTTTAAAGGCCTGATGCCTTATTACGTTTTTAACGAAAATAAATTCATTTTCCTGGCCGAGCCCGAGCTGTTTAACCGCGAATACACCTTCCAGAAACAATTTTATTATGAAGGTATCCCCGGCGGTGAGATCGGCAAAAACCCTAACCTGCTTCCCAACAACCCTAACTATTAAGCATTAAAAATTTTAAATATGAAAAAGTTAATCAGCAATTTTTTAGTGGTCGCAGCTATTCTCACCATCTCTGCTTGTACAAAAATAGATAACTATGACGGCCCTAACGCCTCATTCCAGGGCAATATCATTTCATCTGCAGGTGGTAATTTACAAACATCCAGCGGCAGTACACAGATCAAGCTCCAACAGATCGGCTGGACAACCCCGCAAACCATCCCCAGCAAATTTGATGGTACGTTTGAAGATACCAAGCTGTTTAAAAGCGCCTATAAAGTGGTGCCTACCGGGGGCGCTTTCTGGCCTGTTACCGATACTATAGTGGTGAACATTGCCCAGGGCACCAAGCACGATTTTACGGTTACCCCATACATCATCATCAAAAATTTCACTACAAGTTTAAGCGGTACAACCTTAACGCTCAAGTATACTATTACCGCGCCTATTGCTGCAGGCCTGCCAACCATTAAGGACACACAACCTTATGTTAACACCACCAAACTGGTAGGTGCAGGTGCCTCTATCCGGGATTTTTCGGATGTAAACGCGGTAACTATCAACAAAAATTTTACGGACATGAGCGACGCCGACAAATCGATAACCTTAACCGTGCCCAACCTGCTGCCGGGCCGTACATTTTTTGTGCGGGTGGGGGTACGCTTGAGCGACAGCTTCAACAGCTCCAATTTTTCGGAAATAGTGCAGATAGATGTTCCTAAATAATTAACCTAAACAAAAAAGGAAATGAAATTTATAAAAACACTGATGGTATGTTCCATCCTCATAACAGGCCTTATCATTGCCGGCTGCAAAAAAGAAAAATACACGTCGCGGGATACATCGGGGCTTAAACCGCCGCCGGTTGATACAACTAAACCACCGGTTATTGATACATCGGTTGTAATTGACAATGCTGATAAAACCGACGGCTGGCAGGTGGCAGGTGGCGATCCCGTTTTGGTAACAACCGGCCAAAAGGAAGGAAAGGGTTATATCCAGGGTACAATTAAATCGGGGCAAAATTTTATGCAGTTTATTAAAACGTTGCCCGCCCCTGTCAATACAAAAGTAACCTTAACAACAGGCGAATTAAAATTCTGGTTGTATGTTCAGGATGTTTCTTTGCTTAGTACAGATGGGCAGGTACAGTTTAGCAGTGCCGCCGATCCGGATAAAAAACGTATTGGCTGGGGATTCGATAAGATACTCCCGACATTAAAAACCGGATGGAACCATTTGGAGCTGAAATTTACTGACGGACAACCAACAGGAGATGGTGGCCCCGATTTAACAGCCATGAACTTTATAAAAATTTTCTTCTCGACTACTGCAAAAGTGGCAACAGATCAAAATTATGGCATTGATGATATCAGGGTAGCGGTTGTGCCGCCATCTACAAAATAGTTTTTATACCTAATTCTATCAATTTAAACAACCAAAATGGCAGGGAGAAAAAATCTTCCTGCTTTCTAAAAAAAAGTATAACCATGATTATAAATAATAAAATGAAGGGATTAACGAGGATAGTCAAACTCCGATCAGTTATACTGTTTGCTGGTTTAGCTACGCTATCGATAACATCGGCACTAGCCCAAAACAAAGCTGATACCGCTTTAGGTAATCCGTTCATCAAAACCATGTACACGGCAGATCCATCGGCCCATGTTTGGAAGGATGGTCGTTTGTACATATATGCCTCGCATGATATTTCACCTTCACGCGGCTGCGATCTGATGGATCAGTACCACGTTTTCTCGACCGATGATATGGTGCACTGGAAAGATCATGGCGAGATACTACGCGCCAGCCAGGTATCCTGGGGCCGTCCCGAAGGCGGCTTTATGTGGGCTCCCGATTGCGCTTACAAAAACGGGACCTATTACTTCTACTTCCCCCATCCCAGTGATTCTAAATGGAACGACAGCTGGAAAATTGGTGTAGCCACTAGTAAAAATCCGGCAAGTGGCTTTACCGTACAGGGCTATATCAAGGGACTCAAACCCATGATTGACCCCTGCGTTTTTGTTGACGATGATGGCCAGGCATACTTTTACTATGGCGGCGGCGCCAAATGCGAGGGCGGTAAGCTAAAAAACAATATGATGGAGATAGACGGCGAAATGAAACCCATGGAAGGCCTGGAAGATTTTCACGAGGCCAGTTGGGTACATAAACGCAATGGCATCTATTACCTGTCCTACTCAGACAATCACGATGTAGACGGTAAACATAATCAAATGCGCTACGCCACCAGTAACAGTCCGCTGGGGCCATGGAAATCACAGGGCGTTTATATGGACCCGACCGATAGCTATACCAATCATGGTTCCATTGTTAAATACAAAGGCCAGTGGTATTCTTTTTACCATACCAGCGCTATCTCGCACCAGGATTGGGAAAGATCAGTTTGCGTAGATAAGCTTTATTATAACGCTGATGGAACGATTAAAAAGGTGATTCCAACCACGGGAATAAAAAACTAACCCATTAATCCAACCCTACCAATCTACCTGAATTAAAACCTAAATTAATGAGAAAGTATAAATTCGGCACCTTAAGCCTAATAGTCTTATTGGCCATGATTAGTAGTTGCTCCATGAGCAGTTGCTCCAAAAAAACAAGTGATACTTCAACAACATCTCCTCCTGTGGTCACTAAACCTGATCCAACGCCTCCTGTTACCCCTTCGCCGGTTGGCGATGTGGTGGGTAAGGTGGTTGTGGGTTATCAGGGCTGGTTTGCTGCTATAGGTGATGGATCGCCCATCAACATGTTCTGGCATTGGTCAAACGACTGGTCAAAACCACCTTCACCAACCAATAAAGCCATATATGCCTGGCCCGATGTACGCGACTATACCAACACTTTTAAGACCGATTTCGCCAATTTGAACAATGGCAGTGAAGCGCGTGTATTTTCGTCCTATACTGACCAAACGGTTGATGTACAGTTTAAGTGGATGAAAGATTATGGCATTGACGGAGCCGCCTTACAACGCTTTAATCCCAGTGGTCTGGAAGGCCCCGTACGTGATGCGATGGCGGCTAAAGTAAAAATCGCTGCCGAAAAAAATGGTGTAAAATTTTACATTATGTATGATGTAAGCGGCTGGACAAACATGGCCACAGAAATGGAAACCGACTGGACCAATAAAATGTCGGCCTATACTTCCTCAACGGCTTATGCCAAACAGAATGGTAAGCCCGTAGTATGTATCTGGGGCTTTGGCTTTAACGATGATAATCATAACTTTTCTGCCGCTTCCTGCCTGGATGTAATCAACTGGTTCAAGAGTAAAGGTTGTTATGTTATAGGCGGCGTGCCCACGCATTGGCGTAAGGAAGAAAGCGATTCCAGACCCGGTTTCCTGGGCACCTATAAAGCTTTTGATATGTTATCTCCCTGGATGGTGGGCCGTATAGGTAACGTTATCGAATCAGATAATTTCTACAATACTATTAATGTTCCGGACGAAGCTTATTGCGCTGCTAACGGCATTGATTACCAGCCCTGTGTTTTGCCCGGCGATTTAAGTGCACAGCAACGCGCCCATGGCGATTTTATGTGGCGCCAATTTTACAACATGAAACGGGCCGGCGCACAAGGTATTTACATCTCTATGTTCGACGAGTACAACGAAAGCAACCAGATTGCCAAGACCGCCGAAAGCCAGGCTTTTGTACCGGCAGGCTCGGGTTTTAAATCGCTGGATGAAGATGGTACTCCCTGTTCATCAGATTATTACCTGAGATTAACCGGCGACGGTGCTAAAATGTTCAAAGGACAGATTCCCTTAACGACAGTGCGCCCAACTGTACCCAAGCCATAAGCCCACATTAACCATTACACAATAAGAGCCCTGCTGTTAGTAACAGTGGGGCTTTTTATTTGTCTATCGGGAGACACATGTGATGTGTCTCTACACCTATTTTTCATGTAGAGGCGCATTATATGCGTCTCATCGTCAACCAAAATTAAAAATATGCCCGGATCTCACCCCGGGCATACCCGTTACCATCATATCGGTAACATCAACTAAATCCCGGATAAGTTTACTTACTCCAGAATATTTTCACATCATCTGCACATCTGAAATCTGCACATCCGCACATCAACAAGCCTATTTCACCCAAAAGCTACCCCGCTGCCTGATATCTTCAGACGAAGAGCCTACCATCACCTTAAACTCGCCTGGTTCTACCACGTGCTTCATCTCCCGGTTCCAGATCTTTAACTCTTCTGTGCTTAATTTAAACTGAGCCTTACCGCTTTCGCCAGGTTTCAGGCTAATGCGACTAAAGCCTTTTAACGATTTTATTGGAGTAGTAACACTGGAAACTACATCCCGGATGTAGAATTGCACCACCTCTGTACCTGCTACCTTGCCGGTATTTTTTATGGTGACGCTGATATTGACCGAACCATTAACCGGTATACTCTTTTGACTAAAATTTAAGCCCGAATACGCGAATGCGGTATAACTTAAACCATGACCAAACGGGAACAGGGCAGAGGTATCCTGATCAACATATACGTGTCTTGATGTAGGTTTATGGTTATAATAATAAGGTATCTGCCCTGTTGATCGCGGGAAGGTCATCGGTAATTTACCTGATGGATTGATTTTCCCGAGTAATACATCGGCAATAGCCGATCCGCCCGCCTCGCCCAGGAACCAGGATTCTACAATGGCAGGTATTTTTTTAGCCACAAAGTTGATGCACAATGGTCTGCCATTAAAAAGCACCACAGCAATAGGCTTACCAGTTTGTTGAAGAGCTTCTATCAACCGGGTTTGCCGCTTGTTAAGATCAAGGTTTGACCTGTCCTTTCCTTCGCCTACCTCGCCTATATCTTCGCCCAATACCACCACAGCTACATCGGAGTGGTTTACCAAGCTAACAGCCTTTTGCAGTTTGTCGCTTTGCTTTGCGGCAGAGGTGTCTTTTGTAGAATAACCAGCCTCATATTCAATTTTCATATCGCTGCCTGCCTTTTGTTTTAAGGCATCCAATATGGCCACACCTTTACCATCAGTGTTAGCATAACCACCCAAATAGGTACTGGCAGCCAACGGACCAATAACCGCCAACGAATGCACATTGGAATTAAGCGGCAGCAGCGCGTTATCATTTTTCAGCAAGCTGATACCCTCCTGGGCCGCTTTCAGGGCCACAGCCTGACTCGCTTCGGTGTGAAACACTTTTTTTATCCGGCTTTCATCTACATAAGGATGATCAAACAAGCCCAGCATAAATTTAACCCGTAGCACATCACCTACAGCACGATCAAGCTCGGTCATGCTCAATTGTTTGGTTGCCAATGCTTTTTTGATGGCACTCATCAACTCCGTATGCGGAAAATCATAAAACTGCATATCCAGCCCGGCGGTGAGCGTTTGGGCCAAGGCGTCGGCGGTATTGGCTGCTACCCGGTGGTTGATCATCGACATTTTAATTGCCCCCAGATCTGACAGAACAAAGCCTTTAAAACCCCATTCCTTGCGCAATACATCCTTCAACAACCATTTATTATCTACACAGGGTATACCGTCAAGCTCGCTATAAGCAGCCATCATCCCCAATGCACCGCCCTCTTTGATGGCCTTTTCAAATACATATAAAAATGAGGAGCGGGCCTCACGTTCACCCATGTTTACCGGGGCGGTATTACTGCCAGCCTCGGGTATGCCATGAACAGCAAAATGCTTGGGTTCGGCCAGTACGGCGTCAGGATCACTTACTTTATTCCCTTGCAGTCCCTTTACCATAGCAACACCATTGGTGGCTGCCAGATAGGGATCTTCACCATAAGTTTCTTCTACCCGCCCCCAGCGCGGATCACGCGGCAGGCAAAGCACCGGCCCCAGCACCATGGCAACTCCATGCGCACGCATTTCGGTAGCGATGATACGCCCTGCCTGGTGCACCAGGGTAGTATCCCAGGCACCAGCCAGTGCTAAAGGAATGGGGAAGGTAGTGCTCCCTAAGCCCGAGTAGCCATGCAGGCCTTCTTCAATAAACAATACCGGGATGCCCAAACGCGTATGTTCAACCGCATATCGCTGTATCTGGTTGCTGATATCGGAGGTTAAGGGATACAAATCATGTACAGAGCCAATGCCTTCGGTACCTATGCTGATGCGGGCGCTGTCTGAGTAGGATACTGATTCATGACCTTTCATATTGGCTACTTCATGACCGCTGTACATATCCAGCTGTTTTATTTTTTCGGCAACCGTCATGCGGCTCAGCAGATCGACTACCCGCTTTTCAACCGACAAAGCGGCGTTTTGATATGGGTATTTAACAGGTGGTTTAGGCGACTCAAAAGAGCAAAACGCCATTATTAAAATAGCCAGCGCACCGGCATACTTTTTCTTCATAAAATGTACGGTTATCAGTTTTTAATATTTTGTATCTCAGTAATCCGAATGAATTACCTACCGGGAGCTAAACTATGCGCCGCAAATAATAACGTATTAATAAAACATTAACAGGGAGGCATATGAATAAATACCACCCGCTTTTTTATCGTTTTTTGCTGTTAGGCGGTGGTATACTATCCTGAAACGGGATCTGCTTGCGGAGTATTTTGCCTGCATAGCCGGTTAAGTACAGGTAATAATCATTGGGGATACCATCCTCGTACTTCACAAAATTGCTTAAGCCCACCGGTGGATTTTTGGATGCCTTGAGTATGGCCGTACCTTCGTCAACTTCATCAAACATGGCTACGTACAGCATTTCGGCACCACTGGAGATGGCCCCGGTGATCTGTTTCCAGTAAAACTGCCCACGATTACGCGGAATTTGGTTCTGCGGACTGCGCGGGTTCATATTATGCCAGCTAAATCCCGGGAAAACCACGGGTACATAATCCAGCTTATTGGCTTTACACCAGGCTATATCTTCGGCAATACGGTGTTTGAATTGCGGGTACGACGCCTCGTTATACCGGCCCACAAACCAGGGATGTATAATATCGGCCTTGCGCAGTACATCATGCAGATGCGGATCTTTTTCGGTATCGTTCCCAAAATCGCGCCAGTAGGTGGGCACACCCAGCAGAACAGAACAGCCACCATAAACCGGGTCGTTCTTTAAAAAATCAATGATCTTTTCGGCCTCCGTTAAACCGTAGCGCCGATGATCGTTAAAACCGATACCCCATACAGCCACCAGTGGTTTGCCATTATGGTACAGGTAAGTTTGCTTATTGCCCTGGTTGGTTAATTTCAGGCTGTCAACCAGGTGTTTCCAATCTTTGATCACCAACGAATCGCCACCGGCCTGCATGCCCGAAAGATCATACATCACCGATACGGCCCTGTTATATTTCTGAGCATATTTAAGCACATTACCCAGTACCACATCGTTATGCGCCTTGCCATGTCCTCTTTGCACGTCGCCAATAAAACGTTGTACAAACACTCCGTCGATACCGTATTGCTGCATCCATTTAAAGTGGGTTTCCGTAGATGATGCATCGTGCGAACTATACAGATAGGCATAGCTGCCATCTGCATGTTTAAAGGGTGTTTTATAGGTCTTTTTGTACTCGCTTACATCGGGCCATATATCAATATTGGTGTAGCCGGGTTCAAATTTTCCGTGCGAGGTATAGTGGTTCCAGCCACGGCCGCCGCCATCATCAGGGGCATTGAACCAGCCCTGATAGCCGGCCATCACCAGGCCTTTGTAACTGGTAAATGCCGAGGTTTTGCTATGCCTGCTTTGACTGTACGTAAGTGTACCGGTCAGCAGTAGCCACGCCAGCAATATGGGTTGAAGTTTAGAAGAATTAAACATGGGTTTATTATAAAAGGTTATAAAACCCAAATTTGTGATCATTCCTTAATTAATTCTTAAAAAATCATTAATTGAAAAATTGTTTAATAAATAAATGATCCGGCGTTTTGATGTATCCTCCGGAAAAACTTTTTAAACCTTAAATTTTAACAAATTTCTGTCTGGAAATGGACTAAAAACGTTCAGAAATTGGCTTAAAACCATCGATTTTGACGCCTTTAACAAATTCCAACACGATTCTGAGTAGTTTTTAAAACTTTAAAAAGTATTAAATAATTAATAGCCAATCAACTACATACCAAACGGTCGGTTTTCGGATTTTATTTCGCTTTAACTAAACAGCCCGGCTTCCTGTTTTATGGGAGCCGGGCTGTTGTTTCATACAATATACGAATTTTTCAGGAGTAATAAAAATCGCAAGGCACCGATTAGACTCACCCCGACATCTCCGCCAGCTGGCGGATCGTCACCCCTCTCTCCGCTTCGTGCATAGAATGGATTTGAAAGGTTCAATATCATGTTGTCATCCTGAAGGACGAAGGATCTTCTTCACTGAGTATATCGTATAATAGATGCTTCGTTCCTCAGCATGACAATTTATTCACCGCCGTTGTTGGTGTTGTCACCAACAACAATCTGCACGAGTAATTAACCTGCACGTATAATGTTGGTGACAACACCAACATTGGCGGCGAGACAATTTATTTTATAGCACATCATTCCCCCTTTAGGGGGTTAGGGGGCTAAATCACCTTGAGTTCCTTACCTACCTTGGTAAATGCGGCAATAGCCTTATCCAAGTGGTGGGTATCATGGGCGGCTGATATCTGCACCCTGATGCGGGCCTTGCCTTGTGGTACTACCGGGTAATAAAAACCGATCACGTAGATACCTTCTTCCAGCATTTTGGCGGCGAACTCCTGGGCCAATTTAGCATCGTACAACATCACCGGTACAATAGGGTGCACACCCGGTTTGATATCAAAACCGGCTTCGGTCATTTTTTGGCGGAAGTATTGGGTGTTGCTTTCCAGCTTATCACGCAGGGTGGTGGTTTCGCTCAGCATATCCAGTACCGCTATAGAAGCACCGGTAATAGCCGGTGCCAGGGTGTTGGAGAACAAGTACGGGCGCGAACGCTGACGCAGCATGTCAATAATTTCTTTACGGCCCGATGTAAAACCGCCAGATGCACCTCCCAGGGCTTTGCCTAAAGTGCCGGTAATAATATCTATCTGGCCCATTACATTATGGTGCTCATGGGTGCCTCTACCAGTTTTGCCCATAAAGCCCGAACAATGGCTCTCATCGATCATCACCAGGGCGTTGTATTGCTCGGCCAGGGCGCAAATTTTATCCAGTTGGGCAATGGTTCCGTCCATGCTGAAGGCGCCGTCGGTTACGATGATACGGTGACGCAGATCTTTGGTGGCTTTCAGTTTTTCTTCCAGGTCGGCCATATCATCATGTTTATAACGCTGGCGCTGGGCCTTGCACAAACGTACGCCATCGATGATCGAGGCATGGTTCAGCTCGTCGGATATAATGGCATCCTGTTCATTAAACAGGGGCTCAAAAACACCTCCGTTGGCATCAAATGCCGCGGCGTATAATATAGTATCTTCGGTACCTAAAAACTCCGATATTTTAGCTTCCAGCTGTTTGTGAATATCCTGTGTACCGCAAATAAAACGCACGGATGATAAACCATAGCCATGGGTATCCATCACGTTTTTTGCCGCCTGTACCACTTTGGGATTGCCCGACAGACCGAGGTAATTATTAGCACAAAAGTTTATGACTTCCTGGCCACCCTTAACGGTAATATCAGCACCCTGTGCCGATGTAATGATCCGTTCCCTTTTATATAACCCTGCATTTTCAATGTCGGCAAGCTCCTGCTGTAAAACCGGTTTTAGTGTATTATACATATCTATACTGTTTTAGAGAGGGTAAAATTAAACATTAACAGGCTGGAACGAAATTCTAATCTTGTTAATTAAGGAAGAATAATATCGAACACTGAATTTTGAATATCGAACGCCGATTTTTACTCCAATATTCAACATTCGATATTCCGTGTTCGATATTCAAAAGCCCGGGCTCTGTGCGATTCCTTCCCTCGGGAAGAGGAGGAAAGGGTTTATGTCGCGTGTAAATAACCCCTCCCTGCCATAACACGATCCAGCCGCACCCCTCCCGTGGGGAGGGAACTGGGAAATAATACCGAATATCGATTTTGTCAAAAGCTATGTTAAATGATTTTTATAAAAAAAACTACAATTGTAGTTGTGTAATTACAGTAATAGTTTTACACTTGTATTTCCTTACTCCTTTTTACGGGTAAATTTGATGGAGTAATCAATCTAAAGAAGACTAAATATGATGAAGGTAGATCTTATTTCTTTA
The DNA here is from genome assembly GCF_900155965.1 of Mucilaginibacter lappiensis. GTDB lineage: Bacteria > Bacteroidota > Bacteroidia > Sphingobacteriales > Sphingobacteriaceae > Mucilaginibacter > Mucilaginibacter lappiensis. The sequence goes on along the minus strand of NZ_FTMG01000021.1, from coordinate 1,934 downwards.
AAAAAAGCCATTTTCTTCTGCTTTGTGAGCCTGTTTTCGGTAACAGCACTCAAGGCGCAAACTATCAAAAATAACCTTATTGTTATGGGCGTTGTTGATAGCGTTCACTCGAAAATATTGAATGAAACCCGTAAACTCTGGGTGTATGTTCCGGCACGTGATTCAACTTTCGCCCAGCAAAAATACCCGGTGGTTTACCTCTTGGATGGCGACTCTCATTTTCCTTCGGTTACGGGTATGATACAACAGCTCAGCAACACCGTGTGCCCCGACATGATCGTTGTGGCTATACCCAACACTGACAGGATGCGCGACTTGACCACCAATAAGATTGCTGCTTTGAAAACCTCGGGAGGCGGCGAAAACTTCACCTCATTTATCGAGAAAGAACTAATGCCGCACATCGATTCTATTTATCCTACCACCCCTTACAAGACACTCATCGGCCACTCGCTCGGCGGATCGATGGTGATCAACACATTGGTCAATCATCCCAATATGTTCAATAGCTATATCGCTATCGATCCCAGTATGTGGTGGGATCGGGGAATTCTGCTAAATCAGGCCCGTGAGGTACTGAAACAAAAAAATTATTCGGGTAAATACTTGTTCATGGGCGTTGCCAACACCATGCCAAAGGGTATGATGGACACCACCCAAGCCAGGAAAGACACATCGGCTGCAACCACTCATATCCGGGCGATATTAAAGCTCGGGGATATGATTCAAAGTGATACTGCTGCCAACAAATTAAAGTTTGCGTACAAATATTACCCTAACGACACGCATGGTTCGGTGCCCCTGATCACGGAATATGATGCTTTACGCTTTTTCTTTAAAAACTACGGCCTTCCTCAGGAAACCAGAATGAAGATATACAACAAAGATTCAAATCCGGAGGAAGTGTTGGCTGAAATCCAATCGCATTACGATAATATCTCCAAACAAATGGGTTACAAAGTTGCACTACCGGAAGACCTGATCAATAATTTTGGTATTAGCCTTATAACGAGAATTCCCAAAATGGCCTTCGCTTTCTTGCAATTAAACATCAAAAACTACCCCAACAGCTATAACGTTTATGACAGCATGGGCGATTATTACGATGCCATAAAGGACAAAACCAAAGCCATAGCATATTATAGAAAAGCGCTGACCCTTAAAGAATTTGCGGATACCCGCTCCAAGCTGAACAAACTATTGGCCACGAAAGATACGGAGCCTAAGAAATCACAAAAGAAATAGCCTCCCCCAGGGAGTGAGCTTTATCTAATCCCAGAAAACGCTATTTAGCCTGTGGTCAGCACTCGATATTTAAAAAGCGGGGGTGTCATCCTGAGTTTGTCGAAGGACGCGCACAGAGGCCCGCTCACCATGCTTCGACGGAGCTCGGCATGTCACCCTATAAAAGTCCGGGCCTAGTGCGATTCCTTCCCTCGGGAAGGGGAGGAAGGGGTTTATGTGCCTTGTAAACTTGCATCACGCAGAGACCCCTCCCTGCTACAGCACTACCCAGCCGCACCCCTCCCGTGGGGCTACTGTGTGTACACATCTTTTTAGTTATAATCTTGAAAGAGCAGCCATCCTTCATAAACATTATAGAATTTAGCCAGTCCTTTTTGGAGTACAATAGGACCTGGTTTTCTTTGAGAGATATATCCTTTCCATCCACCCATTCTGGCAATTATCCAGGTTGCCCATTTCAGGGTGTTTACTTTTGCGGGATTTCTTAGCTTTTCGGTTGTCCCGTCCATTTTTTTACCGATCATTTGTAAACAGTCTTGCTCTTTTTTATCAAATACCTCGTCTATAGATTGCTCATTATCATCTAAATAAGCAAGCATCATCTGCAATATTCTAAGGCTTGCCATCATCGCCAGCAAGGTAAGTTTACGAATGGCCCATCCTTGCTCCAATTGTGATCTTTCGATTTT
>NZ_FTMG01000011.1 GCF_900155965.1 Mucilaginibacter lappiensis | reverse complement strand
CTCCCAAAAATAATTCTTCTAAACCAATAAATCCTTAAATCCAGCTGTCATTGCAACCTACAGAGGCCCCGGATTTTAATTCTCAGAATGACAAACGCTATATTTAATTACTTTCTGCAAAAATGATAAGTTTGAAATTAGTAGTTTTTCAACCTCTTGATTCTTGACTCTCACCTCTTGCTTCTCTTCCCCACCTATCCTGCTTTAGGGAACGTTACACCGGCGGCGCCCAGGTCTTTAATGATCTTTTCCTGCAGGGCCCATTTAGCCGTTAAAAAGTTGGCCGGTTGTACCCATACGTTTACCATGTACCTGATGGAGTCGATCTCCAGGCTATTGATGCCCACTTTGGAGGCTGGTGTCTTCAATAAGCCGGGGCTTGTACTTATTGCATTCTCAATAATTCCTCTTACTTTTTCAACATCATTGGCATAGCCTACCTTTACTTCAAAATCAAGGCGGCGTGTGCCTTCGCGGGTTACGTTAATAATAACCTCGTTAAACAGCTTACCGTTGGGTATAATAACCGTTTTATTATCGGCAGTGAGTAAAACAGTGTAAAACATTTGTATAGAAGTTACCTTGCCATCCTGCCCCTGAGCCAATATGCTGTCATTAAGGTCGAATGGTTTTAGCAGCAATATCAATACGCCACCGGCAAAGTTTTGAAATGTACCAGACAACGCCAAACCGGCGGCCACACTGAAGGCACCGATAATGGTGGTGAAGATGGTCATCTCCCAGCCAATAATATTCATTACCCCAATTACCAGCAACACATAAAGCGCGGTAATAGTAAGGCTCAGAAAAAAAGGTTGTAATGACGAATGAATACCTCTCCTGATCATCCGGTTGCGCATCCGTGTGCGGATAAACTTGATGACCCAAAGGCCGATAAAAAATATGATGATCCCGCCTACGTAAATTGGCCCGCGGCTAATTAGCCAGACATGAAATTGGTGATAAAATTCTTCTACTTTCATATTGAAAGCAAAGGTAAAAATTTATTATTTACCATAAATAGTAACAAACAACTCAGGGCCTTTGATCAGTACCCAATCAACTATGGTACTGCGCACTAATTTTGATGTTTGAACTATTTTTTTCATGATACTCTGCAATACACAAATCCTATGCCCCGAAGTACAAGTTTCAGATTTGTTACGCAAAAATACACAACGGTAATACAGAAGATACACAAAATTAATCAAATGATTAACTCGTGACCATCCCTTTACCTTTTCATGACCATAATCGGTACAAAAAACAAAACGCCTGTATGCAAAAGCATACAGGCGTTTTGTTTAAGTCTGAAGTCCTTAGTCTTAAGTTCTAAGTCAAAGCCACAATATTTATGACTTATCACTCAGAGCTTAAGACTTAGGGCTTATATTACATCATGCCGCCCATGCCGCCACCACCCATTGGTGGACCAGCTGGAGCATCTTCAGGATCATCAGCCAATACAACCTCTGTTGTTAACAACATAGCCGCGATGGAAGCTGCGTTCTCCAAAGCTACACGACCAACCTTAGTTGGGTCGATAACACCTGCAGCAATCAGGTTTTCATATTTGTCGGTACGTGCGTTGTAACCAAAATCGCCGGTGCCTTCTTTAACTTTTTGCACTACGATTGATCCTTCGATACCAGCGTTTTCGCAGATCTGACGTAAAGGCTCTTCGATAGCACGACGGATGATCTGGATACCAGTGTTCTCATCTTCGTTCTCACCTTTCAAATCAGCTAAAGCAGCTACCGCACGAATGAAGGCAACGCCACCACCTGCAACAATACCTTCTTCAACAGCCGCACGGGTTGCGTGTAAAGCATCGTCAACACGGTCTTTTTTCTCTTTCATTTCTACTTCTGTAGCCGCACCTACGTACAATACAGCAACACCACCAGATAATTTGGCTAAACGTTCCTGTAATTTTTCGCGGTCATAATCAGATGTAGTTGACTCGATCTGAGATTTGATCTGGCTTACACGACCTTTGATCTCATCGGCAGAACCAGCACCGTTGATGATCGTAGTATTATCTTTATCGATAACGATTTTCTCAGCAGTACCTAAGTAAGTAAGATCAGCGTTTTCTAATTTGTAACCTCTTTCTTCAGAAATCAAAGTACCACCAGTCAGGATAGCGATATCCTCTAACATAGCTTTACGACGATCGCCAAAGCCCGGAGCTTTAACAGCAGCCACTTTCAGTGAGCCACGGATTTTGTTAACTACTAAAGTAGCTAAAGCTTCGCCATCAAGATCTTCGGCGATGATCAACAATGGTTTGCCGGTTTGTACTTGTTTTTCCAAAATTGGAAGTAATTCTTTCATCGAAGAGATCTTTTTATCATAGATCAGGATGTAAGGATTTTCCAATTCAACTTCCATTTTGTCAGCATTGGTAACAAAGTAAGGAGACAGGTAACCACGGTCAAACTGCATACCTTCTACAGTTCTAACTTCGGTTTCAGTACCTTTTGCTTCTTCAACAGTAATTACACCATCTTTACCAACTTTAGCCATAGCTTCAGCGATCAATGAACCGATAACCTCGTCATTGTTAGCAGAAATAGAAGCTACTTGTTTGATTTTGTTATTGTCTTCGCCAACAGTTTGTGATTGAGCTTTTAAGTTCTCTACAACAACTATTACAGCTTTGTCGATACCACGTTTCAGATCCATTGGGTTAGCGCCGGCTGCAACGTTTTTAATACCTGCAGTAACGATAGCCTGAGCTAAAACGGTAGCAGTAGTAGTACCATCACCAGCGATGTCAGCAGTTTTTGAAGCTACCTCTTTCACCATCTGGGCACCCATGTTCTCTAAAGCATCTTTCAGTTCGATTTCTTTAGCTACAGTTACACCATCTTTAGTGATAGCTGGTGAACCGAATTTTTTATCAATAATTACGTTACGACCTTTAGGACCTAATGTTACTTTAACCGCATTGGCTAAAATATCAACACCGCGTTTCAGGGCGTCGCGTGCTTCAACATTGTATTTAACTTGTTTTGCCATTTTTGTTTTAAGATTTGAGATCTGAGATTTGAGATGTGAGATAACTCCATTTCAAATTTCAAATCGTTTTAATTTTTTAAGTTTGTGATATAAGCACTTGAGCATAATCTGTCTCAATTCTCATATCTAATATCTCACTTCTATTATAGAACAGCGTAAATATCAGATTCGCGCATGATCAGATATTCTTTACCTTCATAGGTAATTTCGGTACCTGCGTATTTTCCATATAAAACCTGGTCACCAACTTTTACGGTTAAAGGCTCATCTACTTTACCATCGCCAACTGCAACGATAGTTCCACGCTGAGGTTTTTCTTTAGCGGTATCCGGGATAATGATTCCCGAAGCGGTCTTCTCTTCGGCAGCTGCAGCTTCCACCACAACTCTGTCGCCGATTGGTTTAATGTTTAATGACATAGTTATCTCTGTTTATTTTATTTAAGTTTTCGAGTCCAATTCCTCATCAATTATGCCAAGCAAATACAATGGTCAATATTGACAGGTTAAACTGTTGTAATGTCAGCTAAAGGTTATTTTATTTGGGGCACTTAACAATCTTTTAATATCCCAGTGCCATCGTGTCAGTTACCTGTTTTTTTAAAGCGGCGGTATTTTTACAATCTTCTCTGATAGTTGTTTAAACACCTTTCAGGCCGCTCGCAGTGGTACATCTATAAACTGCTACTTAACTTTAATTGATTTCCTCTGTTTATTAATGTTATGCCATAAGCCGAGGTAGCAAACGCGCTCCAGGCACCTACAATACCAGTAACTTCATAAGCAGGAAATCCTTTACTTGTCAGTATAATTCCTAAAATAGCGCCCAAAGATATGAAGCCGCCCATAAAATAATAAGCCTTCCGTTCCATGATTTTCCCTAACGGAAAAAAATGCAGCCCTACAATAAGCGCGAAACAGGAAATAAAATAGTTACCATTCCCGGTATTATTCAGCACGTTTACCACCACAAATATTGCCACGCCCTCCACTATAAAAATAATGTTGAACCATTTGCTTTTTGCCTTGTCTTCAATAGAAGCCGGAACCGCTTCTACTTTGATCTTTTTAGACGTTGTATAAAATTTTATGTAGGAGACCAGCAAAAATCCGATCACGATGGCAAACAGAACACCTATACCCCAATAATCCCGCCCATGCAGCGCAACCTCACCAATTACTGCCCAAACTAATGTAAATGCTATCATCAGGAATAGCCCGCCGAGGACATCTTCAAATTCCTTTTTCAGGTTAGGTACAGTACTCATCATTATTATGCTGTCAAAAATTATTAGGGAAACTAAATTAATAATATCTTTTACTACCCGCAATAAAGCACCTTTTTTTTCTTGAGAACAACTTTGAGTTATCTGCACAAAAAAAGGCTTTGGACGTATCCAAAGCCTTTTTTATTCTTTTAACTTTTATGCTTATTTAGCCGGTTTTGTTTCTGGTTTAGCCGGAGCAGGTGTTGAAGGTAAGCTCAACGGTGCGCTTGCAGGTGCTGTTGGTTTTGAAGCTTTTTCAATTTGCTCTTTCAATGCCGGGTTGCTGCTACCAGCTGATGCGCCACCTTTAACAGCCACGTTAATAGCTAATGATAAAACCATTACACTAATGGCCAGCACCCAGGTACCTTTTTCTAAGAAATCGCCTGTTTTTTGTACACCCATCAATTGTGATGAGCTCGAGAAATTTGATGATAAACCACCACCTTTAGGGTTTTGGATCAGCACGATAAGGCCTAAAAGGATGCAAATGATAATGGTAATGATAATTAAAACTAAATACATTTCTTTATATTAATTGGTTTTCTTTTCTAACTGTTCAATTTGGGTGGCAAAGTAACGGCTTTTTTCCGGGAATTTCAACATCAATTTTTTATAAGTAGCTATTGCTTTGTGGTAAAGCATCTGGTCGGCATATATATGGGCAAGCGTTTCGCTCACCAGGTCGTTCCGGTCCTCCGAGCTCTTTTTGGCTTTGTTCTCATTGTCTAGTTTATCCATGGCTGGCGGCCGTATCTGCGGCTCTTCCTGTATAAAGCGTTCAATGATCACGTCTTCCTTCCGTTTTACTTCGGGCCCATCCGGCTGAGGTGTTTTTTCCAGCTCCTCTAATGACCGTACATGGAAAATATTTTCTACATACTGCTGCTGCAGTGCATCTGTGGCAGGTTCTTTTACGCTATTGGCCTGCTGTATCCGAGCTGGCTGTGCCGGGCTTGGCTCAGGGCTGGAGTAAGGCTGATAAGTTGCTGCGTACTCTTTACGGGTTTTATCCAACCACCACATAAAGGTATAAGGCATCTTTTCGTCATCGTATTTGGATACATTCTGGCTTTCATTATCCGCCGGGATGCTGCCATTTGTATGAGTTGCCGCTACAGATACCTGTGGTGCTGACTCCTCTTTTTTTACTTCTTCATGATGTCTTTGATCAGCGACAGATCTATCAAACATAAAGTAATCGCTGCCTGCTATGCTCCCTATTACCCAATCTTCCGACATCGGTTCTGGCTCGCTTGCCTTTGGTTTTTCATCGGCAACAACTGGCTCATGTGCCTTTTCATGCTCGTGACCGGCAATATGGATATGCTCAATACCTAATATTTCGTCATAAACATCATCTTCAATACCATCATGCGGGTGACTGGTGGCTTTAGCCGGTTCGTCAATACCTCTTATTTCGTCATATACCTCATCCTCAATTTCTCCATGAGAATGTGAAACGGAAGCTACTGATTCATGTGATATGGAAGCTACCGGTTCGGTTGTTGCCGGCTGCGCGTGCACCTGATCTTCATCGGTTTCGGCCGGAATTCTGTTTTTATTTACAAACTGGTCTTCGGCGTGAAGTTCTGCAGCAACGGGTTCATTTGTTACCGTATTTTCAGATACCTGTCCACTGTTAAAATAATTCTCACCAACATGAGTAAAGCTTTCCCTGCTTTGTTGACTGCCGCCATCTGCAGGGTGACCAACAATTTGTGATGGCGACACCACCGCCAGGCTGTCGGCCTCGTGTGTAAGTTTGTATAAAAGCTGTGGATTAAAATAAGCCGCAGCTTGCTTGATGTCGTTAGCATTGCCGGCACGGGCAAACATAGCGCGCAGTAAGCCGCTCTGCGGAAATTCATTAACCAGTTGCTGCAAATTATAGCTATGCTGCTGCCCCGTATTAGCCGGACTAGCCAACAATTCCAATAATATTCCGTTCTGCCTGTTATTCAAGTCTTGCTCCACGTGGTTGAAAGTACGAATTGCCTACCAATTAGAAAAGGCTTTGTTAAAAATATCTTCTGTTATTTTATCGGTTATCGTTTTTATCAGGTTTTGCTCTTGCGCCCCTATATCTCCTTTATAATCCTGATAATTGGTAAATGTTTGATCAAAGTTAAGCTTTTTATCGGCAGGAGTCTTGGCACTATTAAAAACAAATTTAACTCTTACAGTAATTGTTAACCTGTTTGCATCGGCAATAGGCGCTACGTTATTGGCTACCGCCTGGATAGAAACCGGAGCAATGGTATAGCCTATAATACTGCCCGACATGGTAGCGTCCGCTTCAGCATTGCGGGAAATACTTAGCCGGCTTTGGTTACGTATCCTGGTCTTTAATCCTTCTGTAAAGTTTTGGCTCAGGTTGGCCACCACAAGGGGCGAATTATTTTCAAAAAACTGTACATCAAGCGTTTTCATATCCGCTGGGATAGATGCATTCCGGAGTGTGTAGCAAGATGACAACAGTAAGCTTAACGAACAAATAATAACCCCAAAAATTCTTTTCATTTAGCCTTATAAGTTTAATTCTTTTATTTTCCTGTACAGGGTACGTTCTGATATACCCAGTTCATTAGCTGCAAGCTTACGTTTGCCCTTGTGTTTCTTTAACGCTTTACGTATCAGGTCCGATTCTTTTTCAATCAGCGATAACGATTCTTCCACCTCTTCGGCATCGTGCGTTATATTATAGGCATCAACGTTATTATTGTTGCTGTTGTTATTTACCGTATTAACGGGTTGTTGCAAAGTAAATTGCGCTTCGGGGTTTCCGGGTAGTTCAATATCGCGATATAGTTGGTTTATAGTTTGCGAATGATTGCTGTAGTTGGCCGCTACTCCCCCATGCTCAATAATATCCGCCACCAGTTTTTTCAATTCCACCATGTCGCGTTTCATATCAAACAGCACTTTATACAGGATATCCCTTTCAGAAAAATCCTCTTTGGGCTGATTATCCAAACGCATAGGCAAATTGCGGTTGCTGGTTTCATGCGGAATATAAGTAAGCAGCGTTTGCGCGGTGATAATCCGATCGCGCTCCAGTACGGCCAGTTGTTCGGCCATGTTTTTAAGCTGCCTTACGTTACCCGGCCACGAATAGTTAACCAATACCTGCTGTGCCTCATCATCCAGCTGAATGGGCGGCGTACGATATTTATCGGTAAAGTCTGACGTAAATTTCCTGAAAAGCAGGTAAATATCTTCCTTCCGGTCGCGCAGTGGTGGTATGCGCAGCGGAACGGTATTTAACCTGTAATAAAGATCTTCCCTGAACTTGCCATTCTTTACCGCCTCATATACATCAACATTGGTGGCAGCGATAACGCGCACATTCGTTTTTTCTACTTTTGACGAACCCACCTTAATATATTGTCCCGATTCCAGCACACGCAGCAAGCGGGCTTGTGTACCCAAGGGCATTTCGGCAATCTCATCCAAAAATATGGTACCGGTGTTCACGGTTTCAAAATACCCTTTACGCTCACCAACAGCGCCGGTATAAGCGCCTTTTTCGTGACCGAATAATTCCGAATCAATAGTACCTTCTGGTATAGCACCGCAGTTCACCGCAATAAACGGCCCATGCTTACGCGGACTCATCTGGTGTATGATGTGCGAAAACACTTCCTTACCACTCCCGCTTTCGCCGGTAATGAGTACCGAAATATCTGTAGGCGATACCTGGTTAGCAATATTTATAGCCCGGTTAAGCAATGGCGAATTGCCAATGATACCAAAGCGTTGTTTTATTTCTTGTACTTCCATAAAGAGATTCAAGAATCAGGATATCAAGAACCAAGACAAAAGTTCCAGCATTGAATCCTAATTCGGTTTTTAATCATTACTTTTCAAAATATATTCTCTGAAATTGAATATCATCTTTTGAATTTCAATAACTAATTCTAAGCATTCTTTTAATTTATCCTCAGAGCCGTAAGCTCTGCGTTCACATATCAATAATTGTGTTTCTACTTCAAACGCAGATGAAAGCGATGTAGTTAAAAACTCAGCAAAGTGAACCTTTGTTCTCTTTCCAGACCCTTCAGCTATATTTGAAGGGATCGAACATGAACATCTGTTAAGTTGATCAATCAGGTTGAAGCGTTCATCGATTGGTAATCCCTTACAAAATTCATAGGTTAAATCGGTTAGGTCCATTGACCTTTGCCAAATTTTCAAACTTTTAAAATTGTGCTTCACCAATCTTTAAGCTTCCTTTCTTGTCTCCTGATTCTTGACTTCCTGCCTCTATTCCACTACTTTTCCTATCAACGTAGCCGATGTTGTTTTTTCAATCAATACATTCACATATTCGCCGGGTTTGTAGTTTTCACCAACTGGGAAAATCACCATGGCGTTTTGATCACTGCGACCACAATAGTCTTTGTCTGATTTTTTGGAATAACCTTCTATCAGCACTTTTTCTACCTTGCCAATACGTGCCTGCATCCTGTAAAACGAGTATTCCTGTTGCTTGGCTACAATTTGAGCCAGGCGTTTTTGTTTTATTTCTTCCGGGATGTCATCTGCATAACGCTTCGCGGCCAAAGTGCCGGGACGTTCGCTGTATTTGAACATGTAGGCAAAATCATACTTTACGTAATCCATCATGGTTACGGTATCGTGATGCTCCTCGTCAGTTTCCGAACAAAAACCGGTAATCACATCGGTTGATACCGCGCAATCTGGTATAATACGACGGATTGCATCTATACGGTTGATATACCATTCCCTGTCGTAAGTGCGGTTCATCATGTCCAGTATGCGGCTATTGCCCGATTGTACCGGCAGGTGTATATAGTTGCAAATGTTTTCGTATTGATTGATAGTATGTAACACATCATCAGTGATGTCCTTAGGATGCGAGGTTGAAAAACGAACCCGCAGATCAGGGTTGATCAGGGCTACCAATTCCAAGAGATTGGCAAAATTAACCACAGCCCCCTCTAAATCTCCCCCGGCAGGGGAGACTTTGTTTGTATCCGGCTCATCAAAAGCCCTCCCTTCCGGGGAGGGTTGGGAGGGGCTGCTTGAGCTACTCCATTTATAAGAATCCACATTCTGCCCCAACAAAGTAACCTCGCGGTAGCCTTTGTTAAACAGGTCGGTACACTCGGCTATGATCGATTTTGGATCGCGGCTACGTTCGCGGCCACGGGTAAATGGAACTACGCAAAACGAGCACATATTATCGCATCCCCGCATGATAGATACAAAGGCGTTGATGCCGTTACTATTTAAACGCACCGGACTGATATCGGCATAAGTTTCCTCGCGCGACAGCAGTACGTTCACCGCTTTCTGGCCACTATCTACCTGGTCAATCAATTCGGGCAGGTTGCGGTACGCATCCGGACCAACCACTACGTCAACCAGTTTTTCTTCTTCTAAAAATTTCGATTTCAGGCGTTCGGCCATACAGCCCAGTACACCTACTACCAGGCCGGGGTTACGTACTTTGGCAACCGTAAACTCTTTTAGGCGGTTACGCACCCTTTGCTCTGCGTTTTCACGAATAGAACAGGTATTTATAAAAATAACATCGGCAAGGTTATGATCTGTTGTGGTTTCAAAACCCTGCTCGGCTAAAATTGATGCAACTATCTCACTGTCCGAAAAATTCATGGCACAGCCGTAGCTTTCAATATAAAGCTTACGACCATTGTTTTTACCGGCAACAGGTTCTAAAACCAAGGCTTCGCCCTGCCTGCTTTCGTCATGTGTTTTATCCGGAATTTCCAAATCCATCATGTATTGTAAAAATTAGTCTGCAAAAATACATAAAATTTAAATACCCAAATGACATATTGGCAGTATTTATAGGAAAATTGACTTTTTCTTGTTGTGTGCTTAATTTGAATGCGAACACCAGCTCACCCAACCATCGCTAAGCTTCCCCTTTTTCTGCTTTGCAAAAAAAGGGAGGATAAAAATCATGTCATTGCAGCGTGGCAATCTCGTCGCTATTCTTGCCGATGACAACGGGAGGAGATTGCCACGCTGCGCTCCTTGACATAGCTTTGCATGTTATGTAAAAAGAATGAAGATCGAACGAAGCGACGACCGGGCGAGTCGATTCATAGCCACCTCCTATAATAAGCCGAAAATAATAGCGTTTTTAGGCGGGGACAATCAACCTGCCGTTCGATCCTGAAAGCTTCATTTTTAACAATTTTTATATCCGGACCCCGCAATTGCGTTAAGCCGAAAGCCGATTTTATAAAAAAACACAATTAAACGTTAAAGCTGTTGCAAATTGGATAACTTATCAGATAAGTTTAATAAATTTAAGGCTGACTGTATGTGCAGAAGTTATTGATTAAAGCGGAAGTGAAACCAAAAGCAGTTCAACTAAAATAGTATACCCTAAGAGAAAGTAAAACCGGTAAATGGATTTTAAGTTTTTAAAGCACAAGTGGCAAAAAATAGTATTTAAATTTGTGCTGATACCGGTAATTATCATTTTTCTCCTGGCATTGGTGGTTAACCGGTATTGGTCGCCTATTTTGGCCAGTAAGGTTCATGACGTGGTACTAAGCAGCAGCGACAGCCTGTATAAAATTGATTTTACCGATGCCGAACTGCATGTATTGCAAGGTAAAATAACGCTTTACAATATCACCCTAAAACCCGACACCGCTGTTTACAATCAAAAAAAGAAACAGCACCTAGCCCCAAATAACCTGGTTGAGCTGCATGTAAAGCGCCTCATCCTGCTGCATGTGCACCCGCTTAGCCTGTATTTCAGACATAAGCTCAATATAGGCCAAATAATATTAAACGAGCCCGAAGTAAACATCAGCTACCAGCTTAACCATACCAAGGATACGGTTTTAAAAGATCACCGGACGGCCTGGCAAAAGATCTCTAAAAGTTTAAAGTCCATCCACATTGGGCAAATACTGCTCAATGATGTAAAATTTAAATACCACGACTACTCTGGCAATAAAGTAGCTATTTCCGAACTGAAAGAAATGAACCTGACAGCTAACGATCTGCTTATTGATTCGGCCACCCAAACAGATCGCTCACGCCTGCTTTATTGCAAGGATGTAATAACCGAGCTAAACAATTATACCGGCAAAACAGCCAGTGGCTTATATACCTATAAAATTAAATACCTTAAGCTTTCTACGCTCAAATCGCAGTTAAATGTAGAAGGGATGCAGCTTTCACCAGCCAAAACAGATGTATTTTTTAACAAAAGCAATAATGATCGTTTCGGTGTAAATATCGATAGCCTGCAACTCAACAATTTTGATTTTTTAAGCTATCACAAATACCGGCGGGTAACGGCATCAAACCTCGTGTTGAACCGGGGTAGTATCCGGGTGTTCAACAATCCTAATAAAACAAAAACCACCACAACGATTGATAAAGTAAGCACATTCCCCAATGTGATGATACACCAGATAGGTATCGATCTGAATATTGACACCGTGCGTATACATCACATTAATGTGGAGTACTCCGAGTTCAATCATAAATCAAATAAAACAGGTACGGTTACCTTTAATAATACCAGCGGTCATTTTTATAACATCACCAACAACAAGACCACGCCGGCCAAAAACAATATTACCTCTGTAGATCTTACAACCTATTTCATGAACCGTGGTAAACTGGATGTGCAATTTGCTTTCAATCTAACCGATAAAGACGCCGCCTTTACCTATAAAGGAACTCTCGGCCCCATGAATTTGCAGGCGCTAAACCCGGCGGTAATGCCGCTGGCTATGGTGAAGGCCACCGGGGGCACAATTAAAGAATTAAGTTTTGATATACAGGCCAATGCTAATGTATTTAAGGGTCATGTAGGTTTTTTATACAACAATTTGAAGGTAAATATATTCCAGGCAGACACGGCTAATGACCGGTTAAAAAAACGCTCGGTAATGTCGATGTTTGCCAATCTGTTCGTGATCAAACATGACAATCCGGACAAAGCAGGCGAAACACCCCGATCAGCCAATGTTATTTACCTGCGCCCCAAGGATTCGCCCTTTTTTAAAACCATCTGGAAAGCTCTACTCGAGGGTATAAAACCCTGCGTGGGAGTTGATGCCAAAAAGCAACAGGAAACAAAAGCCCGGATAGAGGAACATCAAAAGAACAAACGTGATCACAAGGCCAGAAAAGAAGCCCGAAAAAAGCGCAAAGCCGAAAAAAAGCGTCAGAAGGAATTGAATAAATAGGACGAGACAAGCATGTCATACTGAGCACCGTCGAAGTATGGTGGGCAGGCCTATACGCACAACTCTTCGACGGGCTCAGAGTGACAGACCTGATTTTTTACGCATTCTCTACGATTTTCCGTATCTTTATATAAAACACAGCCCGGTTATCTTTTTCCAGATAACCGGGCTGTTTGGTTAAGAGATAAAACGGCACAAAAATCGACCACTTTACATTCAAATATTTGATTATCAATAATTTAATACTTTTTAAAGTTTTCAAAACACATCAAAACCGTGTTAAAATTTGTTAAAAAGTGTTAAAATCGATGGTTATGAATCAATTTTAAAGCTTTTTCACCCCGTTTTTGAGCAGAAAAGTGTTAAAATTTAAGGTTTAAAAAGTTTTGGGGAAATTAGCCTGATCTATTGCAGCAACAATTTAAGGTTGATGCCAAAATTAGTATACGCAGTATTAAATGTTTGCGAGGTATATGGCTTGGTAATGTTTGAATCATAAAACAGGTTCAAATTAAACCGCTGGTTAATCACATAATCAATAGATGGCCGTACGGTAATATTTTGCGCACCTGATGATATTTCAGCTTCCTGCACATCGGCCCGGTATATCAGGGTTTTATTATCGCGCAGGGAGAAATCGAGCTTAAAGTTAACATCGTTATCCTTGCCAGGTCCGCTGAACCAGCCAAACGGGAAATGGAAATTTTTGGTATGATAACCAAAGCCAAATACAATGATACGCTCGTTTTGCTGAGCCAGCTGGCTATTAAGCAAGCTTAGGCTTAATGACCGGCTTTGCCTGTACTCTACATTGGTGGTCATGTTGTTCTTAAAGCGCATACTGGCGCCCAGTAAAGGCACAAACTGTTCAAAAATAGTTACCTGCGAAAACTGGTACTGGGGCAAAAAGTCGTTGTTAAGATCGCGTGAATTAACCGCACCGTTTGCTTCCTGGTATTGCAATAAGGAGGTAAAGCCGTTCACGTTGTAAGACGACCGGTAGCCATGGCTCAGATCAAACGAATCAAAAATATCCTGTAAAAACGGAATCTTACTCAAGCCATTATAAGTGATCTGCCAGTTAGGTATCGGGATAGACGGAAACTGTGAAAGATTGCTTTTAGCAGGATTTTTACCCGTATAGGCTGCCAGGAAAGCCGGCACCAATACATTCTGTGAATTTGGCCCGTAACCGTCGGCATAGCCATCGGTACTACCCGCGGAATTTGGATTTGTCGCCCCTAATTTTTTAGAGATAACGGCGCGGCTATCCAATAGCTTTTGATAAATAGGTGATGTATTATCAACCCCCGTTGTTTTTTTGAATGCGGTGGCAATAGTTAAAAACGATATACTGTAATTACCCGTAGTTACCGGGCTTAATGATTCAATACTGTTGGTTGTAGGGAGGTATTTAAAGTTGGCCTGGTAATTATGATCCTGTGTCTTAAAGGCTATAAGCTCAATGCGCAAATCCTTAATTGGTTCAATAATACCCCTGAAGTGCATATCCTCATTCATGGTGGTTACGTACAACTGGTTTTGCAAGGTATCCTTCGTGATCCAGCCATTGGCCACGGCTTTGGCCCGGATATCGGCCTGGCTACCCAGTAAAAATCCTAAACCAGGGGCCCCGGCATCTGAACCAAAAAAGCCCGACTGCGGCAAGTAGCCCGGTAAAAATATACCCTGCGTACGGGTATAAGTAGCGCTAAGGTTTTTAACGCTGGTCAACAACCCTATCAGGAAGCCATCAATACCCGTTTTGGTATTGTTAGGATTATTAGCCTTACGTATGAACGGGAATTTATTGTACAGGGCCACCATATTTAATGTTGGATTTAGCTGTATAGCCCTGGAGTTTTGTATACTGTTACCCACATCGTAAGTAGGATCATTAATAGCGAACAGGGGCTGAGTTTGCCAGTTAAAATGCGCGCTGTATCGGGCTACCGTAGTTATCCAGTCCATACCCGGTATTTTGGCGAACGGCACATTATAGTTAAAGTTGATGGTGTGATTATAGTTAGTGGTACGCCCCAGTTTTTTCAGATTGTCCCACAGGGTATCCCGTTTTAAACCATTGATACGTCCAGCAGGCTCATCAACCACCGACAAGTTAGTCGCATCGATATCCATTTGTAATGACTTGGAAAGATTCCAGCCGATACCGTAAACCCGGGTAATGTTAAAATATTTATTGAACGTGGTTGTTGGTACAGGGATAAAGTTATTAGGGTCATTATCCCGCAGGGTATTTTCAGAATAAAAACGGTCAAAATTGATACTCAGGTTTAATCTCGAAGGGAGAATGCTGAAATTGATATCGCGGAAAAGTGCCAGCAGGTTACTCTTAATGATCTTAGCAAACGGACTATAGTATTTGGGTTGATTGGTATAATTATAAGCCAGCGTCAAATTGTATGTTTTTTCCAGGTCATTTTGAGTTACAAAATCATGATGCGTGTACTCTGTATAGGCATAGGAGGCATTCAGATTTTCTACATCCCATAAATGGTTGGGAGCGTTCGGGTCTGTTCTTGCTTTGTGTACGTTGGTGAAGTTGATACTTCTTCGTAGAGTATAATCAACAGCGGCATTACGTATAGAATCGCGTTCCTGACTCGAGGTTGCTGCAGCTAATGATGCCTTGAGTTCCACATCGGGCGCGCCGGGGTCATACTGCGGCATACTCGTTTGCTTTGACACATTGACATAAGTTGGTATATGGATACCGCTTTTAGCTGGGAAGAATTTTCCCAACTCCATATTGGCGGATACATCATAAGTTTGGTCGTCGCTGCGGCTCCTGTCATTTAAGCGGGAATCAAGGGTACCAAAACCAACGGTAGTTTTGGTACCTGCTATAGTAATATCGGCAAAATCGGCAAGCTTAGCATCAAACCGTGCCGTTGCAGCCCAGCCACCACGCTGGTCAAAGTCGGTTAACCTTAGCTCGTCAAACCAAACAATACCTGTTTTATCCAGCCCATCGTCAATGTTTGACGGTTGCGCGCCTTTATAAGGGTTACGTACACCCAGCATAACCGTACGTAACTTGCTCAGATCTGGCTGACCTTTGATATAAACTGTTTGATTTCCTTCCACGTATTTAAACACCTGGTTGTAGGGTACATTGGAGTGATTCCGTTTAAGCTTGGCACGGGTTAACAGATCCAGCTCCAGATCTATCGAGTTAGCGGCAGGCCATATGGCATCCGGATCGCGGGTACCGGGTAACGTAACCTTTAAAGGTACCTGATATTCATAGTAGTTATCCTGGTAATCAACCCCTAAACGGATAAAGGCATTCAAATCATTATCCTTCAGCTGATCGCCTTCGGCGTGTACAAACATTTGCAGGCGCTTATAGGAGCGCAAATCATTAAAAAAGGTTTTGAAGGCAGCCCTTGAATAACCATCGCGCAGGTTTTTTATGTCTAACGAAAGCGATTGCTCGTTTAGTTTTGTATCTGTTTGCAGGTTATTATAGTTACGCTGACGATTAATGCCCGGTGGCACCACATAAGGTATAGGTGTGCGGTTACCGTTTTGCTCAATACTCACCGCCTGTACGTCAAGCGTAGAGTTGTCAATCGGTGGATTTGGAATAGCCGGGTCGGCAATTACATTCAGTGGGTTTCTTTCGACATTAAAAGTACGCCACTCGCCGCGAACCAGTTGCAGGGTAGCGAAACGTAGTATGGCGGTATCGGCAAAGTTGGTCATGAACATCCGCATAAAACGGATGGCTTTAAAATCCTGAATGTTACCTACCTGGGCCTGATAATCGGTTATGGGTATCCTGAACTGGTACCAGTTAACCATTTGCGTACTGCCGTTGGCCAGTTTTACAGAAGCGGTAACCTTATCACTGATATTATTTTGGCCAACTACCATATCCCCGGGACGTATGGATACTTTGTACTGGAAGTAAGAATCTTCCTGGCTCATGTTATTATCACGGTTGATATCTTCGCCGTCGGGCAGCGAGGTGGCTGCGGAGTTTTGTATTCCAAGTTCGGCTTGTGATTGTTCGGCTGTTTTGGAGTTGCCGTCGGTGCCGTTGTATTTACTATAACGATCTAAGATACCGGCCCTGGCCTGATCCAGATCACGCCCCTGATAATACTGATAATCATCAGAAGAAGGGTCGGCCGAGAAATTGTTGGCCGCCTGCGTGTTTAACCGGCTGGTTACCTGTTGTACGATAGGGGCAAATTTCGTTTTTTCGTCGGCGTCATTTAAGCCATCTAAACCCACATCTTGCAACCTGCGCGAATCCGGGTTATTATCAAAGGCATTTATTACCGGTTGCAATTTGGATACACGCCCCCAGTTGGTTTCGTCAACCTGCGACAGATCGCCATTAACGGGTAAGGCGTTCTCTAAACTTTTACGTCCGTCTTTTAGTATATCTTCGGATATGCTACCCAGGTTAAAATACAAATCGCCACCGGCGGAGTTTGGTTTGTAGATAAAAGGATCCATCACCCAAAACTCAATGTATGACACGTTTAATGATTCAAAATCATTGGTATCCATTTTCCTGAACATACCTCCCCAGCGTGTTTTTGGGTTTTGCAGTGTACCATCGTTATTGATACCATTGGTGGTATAGTTATAAGGCCCGCGCACCGTTGGATAAAAGGCCAGGTTAAGTGTGGCAATGCTTAATTGCTGCCCGGTAGCAGGCTGTTTGAAAGGAAATACTTCCTGCTCGATGATCTGTCTTACATAATGGTTCGAAAGCTCAGCCTTTGATATAGGGATACTGCCGGTATTGGTATAAAATATAGGGTCGATATTATAAAATGCAAGCCTGGCCCTATTGTAGCCATAGCTCAAATCATTAAATAATGCGGACTCGGGAAAGAGCTGTGGTGTACCTGATATTTGCCAGGTATTGGCACTTTTTACGTCAATTACCGACTGGCTGTTTTCAAAATCATCCAGATAGGAAGTACCATTTTTTGAGCCGGCAAAGTTCAGAGCGCTTGGGCTGCCGGGCAGCAATTGCGCAAACTCACCCGAGAAATTTATAGACGACGGAACTTTGGTATGAATAAACGGGATCTTATCAACCAGCCGCGTGAGCAATCGTGATTCTGAGCTATAATTAGCGTCAAAACCCCATATGGTATTGGATATGGACTCCTGCCCGGCAACTTCATTCTGGTTTAGAGGCTGTTCTGTAAGGTGCATAATGGTACCTCCCAGGGCTAGTTTATCATTTACGTGGTAATCAAGCCTCGATCCATATAATGATTTTTGCTGTACACCAAACAACTCGTTATTTTCCAGTTTAACCGTAATGGGTTGTCCTGATGATAACAGGGCCTGATTCAATATCCGGATACGGCCAGAGTTGTAATCAACGGTGTAATCATTACCTTCCTGCAGCTTTAAAGAGCCTGCAGTTACATTAACAGATCCCTGCGGAATGTTCACCGCGTTAAGCTGGTACTCCGACCCTCCCGTTGAGGTATAGGTACCCTTGATCACATAACGGTTTAAATTGGGAAAGTACTGTTGTGCAATGGTTTTGGTTGAATCATACAGGGGCTGGTATACATACCGTTTAGCAAGATCAGACTCACCAGGTAAAAACTTTTTATTCAGATCGGAACCAAAAGGCTCCAGAACCGGGAACATGATCCGGCCATTTTGTGAATCGATAGTGATCCCCTCTAAAAAGTCAAAATAGCCGTCGGGCTGGAGGTTATTCTGCTGGTTGAGATTATCGAGGTCTGTTATCTGTAGCCAGAGCTTTCCTTTGGTGTTTTGTCCCTCCTCCATCACCGTTTTCTCGATGCCCGATTTGTCATCAAGTCTGGTAACGGTAAGTTTAAAATCGGTAGGGCTCACCTGGAAAGCTCCCAATGAATAAATATTCTTCATCATCAGTTTCCAGGTTGGTAAATTGGTTTTCAGCAATTCACCTTTTAGTAATTTTACATATAACACTTTGGGTGTATTGGGATCAACCGCTACATCACTGCTAAACTCACCCACCTGGTATTGTTGTCCGTTAACCGTGTACTGGTAAGCTACCGCCAGTACCTCATCATTATTCAAAGGGTAATTGAGCGATATATATCCTAACTGCGGATGCAGGGTATATTCCTTATCAGTAAGCTTACGGGCATAAGTAAGCTTTGAGTAGTTATCGGTACCGGAGGTACTTCCGCTTTGAAAATAGTTGGCTATCGCGTTTGAATTGGTCTGGCGCGCATCTGCCGGTATAATGTTTAATAAATTATTTGACTGTTGTGCAAATCCAGGTCCTTTAAAACCTGCCGGATAAACGCTGCCACCGCCAGTTACCTTTGTATTAAACGGCTTATTTTCTCCAAGGTCGAGGAAAGCCAATATATCCCTTGAATCGGTAGTAACGTTGGTACGGTTGGTTGTCCAAACTTCAATTTTGGTAATATTGACATTGGAGCTGATAATAGGGATCTTCGATAGTGCCTTATCATAATTATCACGAAAATACTGCGATAAAAAGAAGTGTTTATTGGCTTCATAATCAGCCGGTGTTACCCGGAATTCTCCTTGCTGCGAACCATTGGTTATAGTAATGGTTTTGGATTGCGATCGCTGTTGCGATAAAATACTGGTTACATCCAGGCGGCCAAACTTTAGTTTAGTTTTAAGGCCAAACAAAGCCTGGCTGCCCGTGATAAGCGTGGTATTCAAGGGCATACTTACCGTACCAGCCTCTACCTTTTGAATGATCTCATCCGGCGATCCGGTGTAATCCAATTTTATCTGGTTATCAAACTGAAACTGCGCGTCGGTATTATAATTAGTGGTTATTTTTAACTTATCGCCTATGTTTCCGGTTACGTTTAACTGTATCTTTTGATCGAAATTAAAATTAAACTGGTTACGCTGCCTGGTATTAAACAGTGGGTTCTGGTTTTGATTGAGTTGACCGGCCAGTATCATTTCTGCCGATCCCTGTGGTCTTATATCAATAGTTTGGCCACCAAAAATCTGTTCAAAAGTGCGGCTGCGTACTTTGATAGATGGTATAAAACCCGGTTGCTGAGAAGCATAAGCATAATTATCGGCCAGTTGCTGATAATATATACGTTGATTTGATTTGCTTTTTAATTTTAAATATTGTGCAAATGTTAAATATTGCGGTGGGCGATATAATAAGTTACCAACTCTTTCATACAATATATACCTGTTTGTTGTAGGGTCGTATTCAACTGTCCGGATGAGATTGGGAGGATCAGGATCAAAAATACCTTCCCTGACCCTGAGGCTTTTAGGTTCAGTTAAGTTAACGGGAGTACCCACAGGTGTTGTATCTCTTTTAGCACCTGTAACGCGTTGTTGTGCATACACACTCCCCAGCCCACTAAATGCCAAAATAAACAACACACTTATAATAATATTATAAGTAAATATTTTTATCAAAGGTCAAGTTAGAATTTGTACGTAATTATAGAGTTTTTAACGCAAACTTTATAAGCTGTTCTACGGTTAAATCTCCATTATTTTTATTGATCTCCTGATCCAATACCTTCTCTGCAGCATTACGTGCAAAGCCAAGCATAACAAGTGCGGAGAGCGCCTCGTCCTTAACTGTTTTGCTTACAGGCACAACGGTTAAGGTATCAGGACCTTCTTTACGTAACTTATCTTGCAGCTCCAATATAATACGTTGTGCCGATTTTGGACCTATGCCTTTAATACGTTGTATTAAAGCAACATTGCCGCTAACAATAGCTGCTTGTATTTCGGCTGGGGTAATTGATGATAACATCATTCGCCCCGTATTAGGTCCTATGCCGGATATGGATACCAGGTGTAAGAACAAGCGACGCTCACCGTCATCTGCAAAACCATATAAAGTGAGCGCATCCTCTTTTACGTACTGCCAGATAAATAGTTTACAATTTTCTACTTCACCTAACCTTGAATATGTATTTAACGATATATTAATGTGATAGCCAATGCCCCCTGCGTCTATTACAACATGCGAAGGACTTTTGAATACCAGTTTGCCACTAATATAATCGTACATAATATTATTATTTTTTCAGATTTGTGGTTCGGGGCTCGAGGTTCGGGAAAAACTCGAACCTGAAACCAGGAACCGCGAACCTGAATTTATTTTCCTTTAAGTTTATCAAAAATACCTTTTGGCTTGCTGGCTTCGGCTTTTTCCTGGGCATCAACAACCGCTATAGTGATCATATTTACAATTTCGCGAACCGAGCTGCCCAGTTGCAATACGTGTACTGGCTTTTTCATGCCCAGCAATATAGGCCCTACAGCTTCGGCTCCGCCAATTTCCTGCAATAGCTTATACGCAATATTGCCCGATTCCAGGTTAGGAAATATCAGGGTATTAGCCGGTTTTCCGTTTAAAGTTGAAAATGGAAAATTATCAGCCAGCAAATCGGAATTCAGAGCAAAGTTGGCCTGCATATCACCGTCGACAACCATATCCGGGCATTGCTTATGTAGCAATTTCACCGTTTCCCTTGTTTTTTCGGGAATAGGGCCATCATTTGAACCAAAGTTAGAGTACGATAATACGGCTACCCGAGGGTTAATATTGAACTGTTTTACAGAGCGTTCTATCAGCACGGTGATGTCTACCAATTCCTGTACAGTTGGGTTTTCGTTCACGGTAGTATCGCCAAAAAATACGGGGCCTTTCTGGGTGATCATCATATACATACCAGCTACCCGGTTCACGCCATCTTCGGTACCAATAATTTGCAAAGCTGGTTTAATGGTAGGAACATAGTTTTTGGTTAGGCCCGATATCAAAGCATCGGCTCTGCCAAACTGTACCATGCAGGCTCCATAGTAGTTACGGTCGCTTAGCATTTTGCGGGCCTCAAATAAGGTCACCCCTCTGCGCTGACGTTTTTGATACAGGAATTCCGCATACTCCTCCATGTTTTCACATTTCACACGCGGGTCAATAATCTGCACATCGCCGAGGTCAAGATCATTCTCGCGCATGATACGCCTGATCTTGTCTTCGTTACCCAGTAATATCGGCGTAGCTATCCCCTCTTCTTTTACAATTTGGGCCGATCTTAATATTTTGTAATTATCAGCTTCGGCAAAAACCACACGTTTAGGGTTTTGCTTGGCTTTATTGGTGAGATTACGCAGCAATTTATCATTGGTGCCCAATCTTGATCGTAGTTCTTCATAATAAGCCTCCCAATCGGTTATCGCTTTACGGGCAACGCCCGACTCCATAGCCGCCTTAGCAACCGCGGACGATACCTCAACGATGAGCCTTTGATCCATCGGTTTTGGAATAATGTAATCCCTTCCGAATTTAAGGTTGGTGGTATTATAAGCCAGATTCACCGCTTCCGGAACCGGCTTTTTAGCCATTTCGGCAATAGCATGGGTAGCTGCTATTTTCATGGCTTCGTTAATGGCAGTTGCCCTTACATCAAGCGCTCCTCTGAAAATATAGGGGAAACCCAATACGTTATTCACCTGGTTAGGAAAATCAGAACGACCAGTAGCCATAATGATATCATCGCGGGTTTGAACCGCCAGGTCATAATCAACCTCAGGAACCGGGTTGGCCATCGCAAATACAATAGGCTTTTTAGCCATCGACTTTAACATATCGGCATCAACTACATTTGCTGCAGAAAGACCAACAAACACGTCGGCATTTTTCATCGCATCTGCCAGTGTTTTGATATCGGTACGGGTGGTAGCAAATTCCAGCCTGATATCGTCTAGGTCGGTACGCTCCGGTGTCAACAAACCGTTGATATCAAACATCACCAGGTTCTCTTTTTTTACACCTAGTGAAAGGTACATTTTGGTGCAGGATACAGCAGCAGCGCCGGCACCGTTAACCACCATCTTTATCTTATCCAACTTTTTACCTTGTATCTCGCAGGCATTCATTAAAGCTGCACCAGATATAATGGCTGTACCATGCTGATCATCGTGCATCACCGGAATGTTCATTTCGGCTTTAAGCCTGCGCTCAATCTCGAAACAGGTTGGGGCAGATATATCTTCCAGGTTAACGCCGCCAAAGGTTGGTTCAAGCGCTTTTACTATAGTTACAAACTCATCTACACTTTTAGCATTTACCTCCAGGTCAAACACATCAATATCAGCATAAATCTTGAACAACAGTCCTTTCCCTTCCATTACCGGCTTGCTGGCTTCAGGGCCTATATTACCCAAGCCCAATACCGCGGTACCGTTACTGATAACGGCCACCAGGTTCCCCTTAGCGGTATATTTATATACATCTTCTACATTTTCTGCTATACGAAGACAAGGCTCGGCAACACCCGGCGAATACGCCATAGTGAGGTCGCGTTGCGAATTGGTTGGTTTGGTAGGTACTACCTGTATTTTTCCCGGACGCCCCTGTGAGTGGTAGTTTAAGGCGTCCTGTTTACGGTTGTTCTTGTTCATTTTCTCAAAATTCAAGCGCTCAAAATTACAATTCTTTTTATGGTAACCCGAATAAAAAAGCCCGGCTTTGAAATGCATCAAAACCGGGCCCCTCATATTCAGGCATTTAATCTTTTTTCACTATCAATTTCATTTATCAGGACAGGCTAATACGCCTAAAGCTCCTGCACTTCAATTATAAAACCTTTTTGGCATGCGTGCTAACTGCCGCGCTTGTTGAAGTATCATCGCCATTATTTACTTTAATACTTACTCCAACCGGAGCCCGGTTACTTTTCAAATGGTTCCAAACTTTCAGGTCCTGTACTTCAACCCCATACTTATCGGCAATGGAAGTCAGCGTCTCCCCTTTTCTAACCCGGTGACGGCTAGGCATCTTGCCTTCAGGTTTATTATCAGCGTAGGAAGCGTAAGTTACTTTTGGTTCTGGGGCAACAGCATCACCACCATTTAGCACATTATATAAAACGGCATAATTCTCCTTGGGAACCTGCGGCAGGATCAACCTGCGCGGCAACGCCGGTGAACCGTTAACTATTAACCTTCTGTAAGCCGGATTGAGAATAGCCAACTCACTAATATTTACTTTAAGCGCCTGTGATATACTACTTAAGGCAACATATTTTTTCACCATAACTGTATCTGTTTTCAGTGAAAAATTACAAGCCTGCGGAACAATGTTATGCTTATTAAAATAATGCATTACATAATTCATGGCTATAAAAGCGGGTACATAACCACGGGTTTCAGAAGGCAGGTACTGACGGGCGCTCCAAAAATCATTCGCACCTGCCTTTTCAACAGCGCGTTCTACATTGCTTTTACCGCAATTGTACGATGCTATGGCTAAAAGCCAATCGCCAAATTCCTGGTAGGCATCTTTTAGATAAGCTGCAGCGGCGTAAGTGGCTTGTATAGGATCGCGGCGTTCGTCAACATAGCTATCCATATTTAAGCCATACAATTTAGCGGTTGTAAACATAAACTGCCACGGACCAGTTGCACCTACCCTTGATACCGCATTAGGATCAAGTTTTGACTCCACTATCGAAAGGAATTTTATCTCTTCGGGTATACCGGCATCGCGGAAAGCCTTTTCGTAAATAGGGAAATAATATTTAGAAAGACCTATCACCTGTCCCATCTCGTCGCGGTTTTGCATGTACAGGTCTATATAGCTTTGTACATACTCATTATACTCCAAGGGGATATCTTTGCTGATAGAATCTAACCGGCGCTCATAAATGCCTCTTAACGGCGCGGGGCCTACAGGCTGGACAACAGCTTTCCTCAGGATGGTATCCTGTGCAATATTGGGCCATTGAAATTTTGATTTAGAAGAAGCGTTTGCGTAAACAATTTGCAGTAATAAAAAGCAGATGGTAAGCGTAAATAGTTTCTTCATTCTTTAGGGATTTAAATTAACCAAAGCCTATAACCAACACCGGTTATTTTACTAAATTATTAATTTTTTTAAAGTTCAAGGAAATATTTTGAAAAATTCAACAGTTCCTGTTCGTTAAAATGCTTAGCAAGCAATTGTAAACCTAACGGCAAACCCTTGCTATTATTGCCAACAGGCAACGAAATAGCTGGCACACCCGCTAAGGATGCTTGTACAGTAAAAATATCAGAAAGATACGTTACTACCGGGTCTTTTTCTTCTTTACCTATAGCAAACGCGGGTTCCGGAGCTGTGGGTACCAGTATAAAATCGTATTCATTTAGTATCTGGTCGGTTTTTTCCCTGATCAACCGGCGCACCTTCTGAGCTTTGGCATAATAGGCATCATAATAACCGGCACTCAGTACAAATGTGCCCAACATGATACGGCGTTTTACTTCTTTGCCAAAACCTTCGGACCGGGAACGCTTATAGGTTGATTGCAGATCATCTGCCGAAGGGCTGCGGTAACCATAATGCACTCCATCATACCGGGCCAGGTTTGATGAAGCCTCGGCCATAGCCAAAATATAATAAGCAGGCACCAGGTAGTCTAATTGCTCAAAAGCGATTGGGGTTACTGTATGACCATCAGCACGGAGTTTATCAATATACTTTACCAGTACATCTTTTACCTCAGCATCAACACCGGGGCTGGAAATGGCTTCCTGTAAATAGGCTATCTTCTTTTTACCTGTTTTTTCGATATGAGCAGAAAATGCAGGTACTTCTTGTTGAGCCAGGGTACTGTCATAATCATCGGGACCTGCCATTACTTCCAGCAGCAAAGCAGCATCCTCTACCGACCTGGTGATAGGGCCAACCTGGTCAAATGACGAGGCGAAAGCGATAATACCATGCCTGGAAACACGACCATAGGTAGGTTTTAAACCGATAACCCCACAAAACGAAGCAGGTTGCCTTACCGACCCTCCGGTATCCGTACCGATAGCCGCATGGCACATGTTGGCCTGCACAGCAACCGCAGAGCCACCTGATGAGCCGCCTGAAACCTTAGTTTCATCGGCCATGTTTTTTACCGGGCCGAAATAGGATGTTTCGTTAGCACCGCCCATGGCAAACTCATCACAATTACAACGGCCTATAATAATTGCATCTTCGGCCAATAAGCGCTCAACAATAGTTGATGAATAAATGGAGGTGAAATCTTTTAATATTTTTGAGGAGGCACTTACCTGGTGCCCTTTATAGCAGATGTTATCTTTTATAGCGATAACCATTCCGGCCAGTTTGCCGGCTGTACCGTTTTTTATACGGTCGTCAACGTTTTTTGCGTTGATCAGTGATTCTTGCTCAAACACCTCGTTAAAGGCATTTAAATGAGCATTCTTTTTTATTTGATCCAGATAATTTTTTACCAGTCCTTCAACGGTAATTTCCGCACGTTGCAGCCCACTCCTTATTTCACTTAAAGAGGAATAAAATTTAGCCATGGGGCTAAAATAAAAAACTTATCTGTTGAAATAAGAAATAATTCAACAGATAAGTTTATATCCTAGTAAAAGCAGCAAAAAGAGCTAAACCAATTAATACCAAATAGTATTAAACTTTAGGTTTCTCTTCAGTTGAAGTTGTATTATTTTCGCCGTTTTGCGCGTCTTTAAATTCTTTAACGCCTTTTCCTAAACCCCTCATTAGTTCAGGTATTTTTTTACCGCCAAACAATAAAAGTATTGCAATGATGATCAGAATGATTTCTGGTGCGCCTAATCCACCCATGATTTTTAAGTTTTATGTTATGTAAATATTATTATGACTTGTGTTATTCGTGTTCTGTTTTAACAGGATCTGCGGTTGTTTTCTTAGTCAGATCAATGTGTGTTTCCGCTACCGGCTCACTTTCATGGGTACTTACGTAAGTATCCGAGATAGGGATTGTATTGGGCACCGTATTTTCTATACCATGAATAGGGTGCTTCACTTCATTATCCTCCGCAGTAGTGGTGGTTGCGTGTTCTGCAGTATTTTCTTCAGCAAGCGGGGTATCTTTTACCGTTGTTTCGGTTTTCTTTTCCTCGTAGTTGTTGATCTGGTTGTTGATTTCACGTTTTACATCCTCAGATGCATCTTTAAAATCACGGATGCCTTTGCCTAAACCGCGTGCCAGCTCAGGTAGTTTATCACCTCCAAAAAGCATTAATGCTGCAAAAAGTATCAGTACCATCTCGCTCGTACCAATATTTAAAAATAAAAAAACTGAACTTAGCATAGCATTTAAATTAAGGTTACAAATATATACAATTAAAATTTCATAAAGTTCATAACTAATTAGTTAGGTGCCAGCCACGTTTTAGGATTGGTTGGATCTTTCACTTTATAAATTTCAAAGTGAACTTCCGTTTCCCCGGTCGACGAATCTGTCGCCACCGTTCCTAATGTTTGCTTAGTACTAACTTTTTGGCCCCTGGCCACACTAACCGACCGTAAATTGGCATACACCGTAAAATACTCCCCGTGAACTATCATCACCAGGTAAGTTCCACTTACGTCAACCACCCGCACAACCGTGCCATCAAATACAGCTCTTACCGAACTTCCCGGATTAGTTTTTATATCTATACCGGTACTTTCACTTTTTATTCCCTCGGGCGTGGTATACATACCAAAACCCTGGGTTATTACTCCATTGGAAACCGGCCATGGCAAACGACCGCGGTTACCCAAAAAGTCATTTGACAACTTAGCCGCTTCAGGTGTCGCGTTCAACACACTCGACTCACTCCGTACCACTGGTTTGGCCGGAGCTACCGGAGCGGGCCTGTTTTCGGCCTTTGCTTTAGCTGCCGCTATCCTGGCGGCCTCTCTTGCTTCTGCCTCGGCCTTGCGCCGGGCTTCCTCAATTTCCCTGCGGATAGTTGAGGCAATTTCCCTGTTGGTTTTGGCAATTTTTGCCTGAACCTCCCGTTGCTGCTGTTTAAGCTGCCCTTCGTGCTGCGACAGGTCGCTTACTACTTTTACCTGGTTGTTTTTTTCTTTACCAAGCGTTTCTTTTTCCTTTTGCTGATCGGCCAGCAGGTTACTTTTTTCCTGCTTGTTTTTATCCAGCTCGTTTATTTTTACGTGCAGTTCTTTTTGGGTTCCCTGTATATAACCCGCCTGCCGCTCGCGATAGGTACCAAACTGCTGTAAATATTTTAATCGTTTATAGGCCTGGTTAAAATCTCTCGAA
Source organism: Mucilaginibacter lappiensis (assembly GCF_900155965.1). Lineage (GTDB taxonomy): Bacteria > Bacteroidota > Bacteroidia > Sphingobacteriales > Sphingobacteriaceae > Mucilaginibacter > Mucilaginibacter lappiensis. The sequence goes on along the minus strand of NZ_FTMG01000011.1, from coordinate 201,289 downwards.
GCAAAAATGAACATCAGCTTATTGTAAGCACTTTGATTGCGATAAGCAAAAAGTATCATGGCTGCGTATTCCTTTTTTAGCTGGTCAAGCTGATTTTGTAAACTATGTACGGTATTATTGCTCTCTGAGATTTGGTTATCTAAATTTCTTACCTCCGAGTTGATGATATTTATTTTCTCTTCCCTCAGGTTTATCTGCGCTTTTAACAAACTCAGCTGTTTTAAAGTAGCTCTTTTATTTTGCGAGGTTTCCTGGTAATCTTTATTCAGTTGTTCCAGTTCTTCTGATAATTTATCACGTCTGCGTTTTAACTCCTGGCTGCTTTGAGCATGCACATCAACCGCTATAAATACCGCTATTATAAAAAATACTGCTTTTAAAAACTTCATCAAACAAACATAATTAATTATTTGGCCGGCTCGTAATTAGCAGGGATATTGAATGGATATTCCTGCTGCACGTCAAAGTCGGCCTTTGTATAATGCAAATTAACCTGTATTTTTTTATCTTTTACTACTGATGCGATATCTATTTGTGATGGCATAACGCGATTAGTGGCCTGGATAAAGCTATTGTTGGTCACCTGCAGCGATTGCCCTTCACTTTGATTGGACAAATTTGTTTGTGTAACTTTCAAATCGGCACCTAAAACCAGTTTATACAGCAAATCCTGTAGACTACCGCTCAGGGTGGTGTTACCATCGGCGTTAGTTAGCTCGGCCTTTTCATTCACTAATTCAGGTACGGCATTACCAATCAGCAATGACTCCAGCGTTTTATAGTTAACCTGGGTGCTGGCATATTTATATACATAGCTAAAAGGCTTACGTAGATACACACCCTGCAAACGGTTGATGAGCAAGATGCTGTCAGGTGTGATCAGTGCACGGGCGGCCTCAACCCCCAAAATGGCAGTAATGGAAACCCATATCCTCTTATCGCGCTCAATACGGATGTTGAGGGTAACATCATTACTGTTACCATTAATATTGAGCTTGGTTTTTGCTTTACCCGAAAAGGTGTTAAAGTTCACCTGCTTTGCCCTGATAGCATTTAGCTTACTGCTCATTTTATTATCAACAGGCTTTGCCGATGAATCGGCTTTACGGGCTACCAAAACCTGTTTACGGGCTTTACAGCTCACCATAACCAACAGGCAGCACACTATTAATAACTTACTCGCTATATTTTTTCTCATTTATTTTACGGTCTAATACCGGCGATTGACCGCCGTTACTTTTAGCTTTTTTCCAGTTTTCTACGGCCTCATCTATACTACCAAGGTAAAACAAAATATCACCATAGTGCTCATATTGAGCAGCGCTATTCGTTTTATCATGCGCCAGTGCCTTCAACATCCACACCTTTGCATCAGCATATTTCTTTTGCTTAAAAAGCACCCAGGCATACGTATCTTCAAACGACGCGGTGTTGGGCTGAAGCTCATTGGAACGAGCTGACATTTGCGCGGCTTTATCCAGTTGCTCACTTCTTAACGATAAATAATAGGCATAATTGTTTAATGTAAACGCATTATCCGGATTATAGCTTAACGCCTTATCATAAGCCTCGTCGGAACTTTTGTTATCTTTAACACTATGATAACAATCGCCCAATAACGAAAAGCTCAGCGAAAGTAAATCCTTATCCTGAATTTCTAATGAAGTTGCATTTGTAGCGTAATTAAGCGCTTTTTTATACTCTTTTTTCTGCGCCCAGGCTACCCCTACCATATAGTTCATCCAACCCTGGTTGGGGAATAACGAAAGCGCGTTTTCGCCATCCTTTATGGTAGCGTCTATATCATTTTCGCTCAGTTCAACCCGTACCAGTTGCTCGTGTACAATGTATACCTGTTCATTCAACTGAATTGATTTCTTGTAAGCAGCTTTGGCCTCTTTTAATTTGGTGTTTTGCAACAGCATATCGCCATAAATAGCATAAGCTTTGGCGTCGGCAGGGTGTGCTACCGTTAAAAGCCGGCTTAGTTCAAGTGCACTGGCTTTAGCATTAGGCTCAGGAAATTTGGGGAAGTACCCGCTAATGATATTTACTTTTTGGTCGATACTCACATCGGGGTTTGCAAACGCCAGCATCAATTCATTAAAGCAGGCATCGTTATTTTTTTTGTCGCGGTAAACATCGGCCAGGGCCAAATGTACCATACCGTTATTATTATCTTGTTTTTCGGCCTGTAGTAAAACTTTTAAGGCCTTATCATTCAATCCATTTGAATTATAAATTTCGGCCAGCAAGAGGTAATAACGCATCTGGCCCGGATTATCCACAATAGCCTTCTCCAGTTCAGCTGCTGCCTTGTCGATCTTGCCTTGTTTTAAATAGATCTTTTGCCGGCTTGCCAAAATATCATCGCTGGGCCCATTAATTTTTTCCAGCTGATCATACACTTTAAGGGCATCATCATATCTTTTTAAAATGAGATAGGCATTGGCTTTATCAAAATAATAATCAGGCTTATCCGGATTGATCCTGATGAGTTGATTAAATACATTTTCGAGCTTGTCAATGGCATTGGTTTTTTCATAATCATCTGCCAAAGCCACCCAATACCATTCATTATCCGGACTAAGAGCAACTGCTTTCTCCAATAAAGGCCGCGCCCCGGCATAATCATTCTGCTGCCGTTTCAGGTTAGCCAACTCAAACATCGAAGCGTCGTTTGTAGGATCGGCCTGCAATATACGCTCAAACATTTCACCTGCCCGTTTGGAGTTTTCGATGGTTTTTTCGCGTATGGCTGAGAAAAAAAGCTGCTTCACCATCATACTGTCGGCCTGACTCATCGGCTTGGCCGAGGTTACCTTTTGCGCGCTTGCTTTGAGAGGCAGGAAACAAGAGCCAAGAAACAAGATAGTCACTACATAATTGATGCCTGCCTTGATCATGTTTTTGTTATACCTTAATTCCAACTCATTCATGCTTTGTTGTTTTCTTGTCTTTATATCTTGATTCTAACTTCTTGCTTCTATTTCACTGCCGTATGGCCAAAACCGCCTTCGCCCCTGGTGGTTTCGTTTAATACTTCCACCTCATTCCAGCTTACTGTTTCATGCCGGGCAACTACCATTTGGGCAATACGATCGCCATTGTTGATCTCAAATACCTCTGTCGAAAAATTAATCAGCAGTACTTTGATCTCTCCGCGGTAATCGGCGTCAATAGTACCCGGCGAATTAACAATACCTATACCGTGCTTAAACGCTAACCCGCTGCGAGACCTTATCTGCGCCTCAAAACCTTCCGGTAGTTCTATAAACAAACCGGTAGGAATGAGTTTACGCTCCATGGGTTTTAACTGTACCTGCTCTTCAATATCCGCCCGTAAATCCATACCCGCGGCATGAGCGGTTTCATATGCCGGCAAACTATTTTTCGACTTATTAATTATTCTGATGGTCATCGTTTAAAGATCGTTTTTAATTGATTGCGTTCAAAATAAAAAGCTGTGGATGCAAATAAAACCAGGAGTACATTGCCAATTATTACATTACGCTTAAATACCGTAAATGATATAAATGCCAATATAGCTGATACACCAATATATGCTAGTCCTTTTTTAAGATTATAAGGTATCGGATAATTTTTCTGCCCCCAAATATATGACAGTACCATCATAACGGCGTAGGCCGCAAATGAGATCCATGCGGATGCCATGTAGCTGTACTTGGGAATAAAAAACCAATTTAAAGCAATGGTTAGTATTGCACCTATACCAGATATATACAATCCGTACTTGGTTTGGTCAGATAATTTATACCATACAGATAAATTCATGTAAATACCCAAACTTAGATAACCAAATAATAAAGGCGGTATAACTCCAAGCCCCGACCAGTATATATTAGGTACCAAATGCCCTGCATGCATGCGCATTTGCTTACCAACAATGATATAGGCCAATATATCTACGTTGGCAATGAGGCCTACGCATATAACAGAAACCGTAATTACAAAATAAGTCATGATACGGGCATAGGTATCGCCAGAGTTTTTATTTTTTGCATGACTAAAGAAGAAAGGCTCAGCCCCCAACCTAAACGCTTGTACAAAGATGCTCAGAAACAGGGCTATTTTGGCACATTGACCATAAATACCTACTTGCTGATCACTGATAGCTTGCGGCAGCATATGTTTCAACATCACTTTATCTAATGATTCATTAATGATGAAAGAAATATTAGCTACTAATACCGGCCAACTATACACAAACATATCTTTAAGCATAGTGCCATCAAACCTTAACCTTAGCTTTAGTATCTCAGGTAACAATAAAAGTATGGTAAATACACTTGCTATGGCGTTAGCCAAAAACACATAACCAACCCAATGTTCCCTATACCAACCAGCCATCCAAATCCCTCCGGGTAAATGATGTTTAATGATAAACGGCACACCAAAAAGAAAGAACAGATTAAGCGACATGACAAACAAAATATTGGCGCATTTAATTACGGCATATTTAATCGGCCGCCCATCCGCTCTGATTTTGGCGAATGGTATTACACAAAAAGCATCCAGCACTAAAATTACCAGAAAACTTTTTACATAAAAGGCATAATCGGCGTGGTCTTTAGCTACGCCGGCTTGCATATAGTTGATAATATTATCCAGGAAAAGCAAACAGAATGCTAAAAATACGACAGAGATGGCTATTACTACGCCAAAGGCATTGTTGTACACCTGTTGTTTATTATCACTTCTTTTTTGCAGGTACCTGAAATACGTTGTTTCCATGCCAAAAGCCAGTATGGCATTGATAATAGAAGCGTTGCCATACATTGCGGTAAAAATACCGTTAGCACCAACCGGTAGAGTACGCGTATAAATTGGAGTAAGAACAAAATATATCATACGGGATATAATGGTACTTAACCCGTATATAGCCGTTTGCCCGGCAAATTTTTTAGCGGTTGACAATGTTGATGTTTGGGATGGTAGTTAACAAATAAAACCCGGCAAACTACAGGGCTCTTTTTACAACCTCAAAATTACGATAGTTTTTTAATTCGCCCTCATGGCTTTCTACAGAAGTTACTTCGGCATCTTGGGGCCCTTCATTACACCATTCCATAAACATTTCGAGCATAGTATCGTCGGCTTCGGCAGCTATAAAAACATCACCATTGGGTTCATTTTTAACAAAGCCCCTTACCCCTAACTGATCGGCCACAGCCTTGGTTGCTTTGCGGTAAAAAACGCCCTGAACTTTTCCTTTAACAGTGATATCGAGATGCTTTGTCATTGATTTTAAGAGTTGATTGAGTTGGATTATGTTGATCAAGTTTTATATGATAATCTAGTGTCGTATCATTTTTGAATTGACGTTTAGCCAATAATACTTATACAAAAACATGGTTTACACTTTTTTCTGGAATAAATACACAAGTAATTGATTATAAATGATTTAAATACGCATTAACCATAAAAAGTGTAAACCATGTAAACCCATCTTTTTGTCAATTGAGTCAACCCAAGGCTATACATTAATTTGTGGTTACCCTACCATTAGGTACAAATTTAATCCATTCTAACCTGATCAACTTATTAAACTAATTTCCTGACCTTGCTTTCGGGAGTGATCTTTAAGCCGTCTAAACCGGTTATCAGGTTTAGTCCGGGTGTTTTGCCTGGCTCAAGCGTTCCCTTTTCATCATCGATACCTAAAAACGAAGCTCCGTTTATAGTAGCCCACTCCAGTAATTTAGCCGTGCTGATAGCCGGAAACTTTTTTTGGATGGTACGCATTTCGCTCAGTATACACAAACTATCGTTTGATGCCAGGCTATCGGTACCTAATGTAATGTTAAAACCCTGATCGATAAAGAGAGGTATTTTCGGAAGGCGATTTTCAATGTACAAATTGGCATTAGGGCAAAAACACCAATTTATTTTACGGTCAAAACGTTTTATAAAGTAGATGTCCTTTAAATTGGTACAGGTGTTATGAACCAGTAAAACCTGTTGTTTATTGGTTAATAAAGGAATAATAGATTGCAACGAGTTACGAGCCTGTGGTTTAAAATGACTGATATCGATACCAAAATGCTCATAAAGCTCAATAAAGCCACCCAGTTTATAACGATAGAATTTATTTTCGTCTTCGCACTCCTGGTTGTGGATGCTAATGAGGTTTGGTTCGGCATCACTATGCTTCCGGATTAGTTTAAAAAGCTCTTTGGATACCGAATATGGTGCATGAGGTGTAATAGAACACGACTGCGGCTTAAATTCCTGCATAAGCTCCATGGCTTTATCAAAAATAGCCTGGGCATTTTGCGGCAAAAAGCCAAAGGTTTCAATAAAAGTATGGTAGTACAGCTTGCTGGCAGTTTTAACAGGAATGCTGGCATTGCTATTGGAGACATCGCCTACCGCTACAATACCGTTGGTGTACATTTCCTCATCGGCTTTTTGAATGGCATCTGATATTTCTTTATCATCAGCTTTACGGGTTGCCTGTATATCTTTTATAAACTTCACCAATCCGCCTTTAGGAGTTATTTTATCTTTCAGATGCGAAAGCTCAACATGGCAGTGGGTATTTACAAACCCCGGGCAAATAATACCGCTTAGTTTTTCAACGGGGCCATCGGGAGGGGTATTGTGGTCTGTAACTGAAATGATTTTACCCTGATCATCAACAGTAACTATTCCATTCTTAATAGGATCGGCAAAAATTGGAAAAACGTAATCGGCTCTAAAACTTTTCATTAATTATATCACTTAGTATCTATCTCAAAACGTTTTTCTTTTAAAACAACCCTACAAAATTAATTACAATTAACTTTTAGTTATGTTTTTTTATCATTTAAAAGAATGACTTTAAAATAAGACAGATTTTTTTAAATTTAAGTACTTTTGCATTGTGAATAATGTAAAAGATAAAATAGACATCCGTAGCCTCGGTTTGGAAGCCTTGCAGGAGCATTTTATCCGTATGGGGGAAAAAAGTTTCAGGGCTAAACAAATTTATGAATGGCTTTGGAAAAAATCGTGCTTCTCTTTCAACGAAATGAGCAATATTTCAAAAGAACTGCGCTCCAAACTTGACGAAAATTTTGTTATTAACAACGTTAAAATAAATTCATCACAGGTTAGTGCTGATAAAACTATAAAAAATTCTTTTATTTTACATGATACTCATCTAATTGAGGGAGTTTTAATTCCAACTCCGGGCCGGATGACGGCCTGTGTATCATCGCAAGTGGGCTGCAGCCTTACCTGTAAGTTCTGCGCCACAGGGTACATGGAGCGCAAAAGAAACCTTAATCCTGATGAAATTTACGACCAGGTTGTTCTGATAGACAAGCAGGCACGTGAAAACTATGGCGTTCCATTATCCAACATCGTATACATGGGTATGGGCGAGCCTTTGCTTAATTATGCCAATATGATGAAATCTGTTGAACGCATTACTGCCGAGGACGGATTGAACATGTCGGCAAAAAGGATCACCGTTTCCACAGCAGGCATTGCCAAAATGATCAAAAAACTGGGCGACGACCAGGTAAAATTTAACCTTGCCTTGTCGTTACACGCCGCGAATGACGAAAAACGTAATGCCATAATGCCTATTAACGAGCAAAACTCATTAAAGGCATTGGCCGAGGCATTAAAATATTACTACGCCAAAACCAAGAACCCGGTAACATACGAATACATTATTTTTGATGGTGTTAATGACGGGATACAGGATGCTGTGGAGCTGGCTAAATTTTGCAAACACCTGCCCTGTAAGGTAAATATCATTGAATATAACCCTATTGCTTTTGCCAGCTATATCAATGCTGGTGAAGATAAGGTAGAAGCTTTTGCCGCTTATCTGCAAAAGCAAGGTATCAATACACACCTTCGCCGCAGCCGGGGTAAGGATATTGACGCCGCTTGTGGACAATTAGCCATTAAAGAAAAAGCAAAAGTTACCGAAGTTTAAAATTTCCGTCTTAAATTAACGGCATGAAATTGCTGCGTGGCTACCTGTCCGATTTTGTTTCACTGCTTTTTCCCGAACTATGTCCGGCCTGCCAAGTCAGCCTTGTAGCCAACGAGTATATTATTTGCTCTGATTGCCGGTATAATTTGCCCTATACCAACTTTCATTTACAGGCCGACAATATTGTTGCCCAACAATTTTATGGCAAACTAAAAGTTGAAGCGGCTTACGCCCTATATTATTTCACCAAAGGCGGCAAGATTCAAAACCTGATGCATCATTTTAAATATAAAGGCATGCAACGGATAGGTAACTTATTAGGCAACATGGCGGGAATTCAATTAGCTGAAAACCCCATTTTTAATACTGTAGATCTGATCATCCCTGTCCCACTGCACAAAAAACGGATGCGGGAACGTGGATACAATCAAAGTACCCGCTTTGCCGAAGGTCTTGCTGAAAAACTACCTGCTATTGTAGAAGATGATAATTTACAGCGTTCGGTAGCCACGGCAACACAAACCCATAAGTCGCGCTTTGCCCGTTTTGAGAATATGCAGGACGTATTTATGATCAAACATCCCGAAAGATTAATCGACAAACACATTCTGCTGGTTGATGATATTGTAACTACAGGATCGACTCTGGAAGCCTGTGGCATCGAACTGTTAAAAATACCCGGACTTAAGTTAAGCATTGCCACCATTGCCTATGCTCAATAAAACAAATTAAATCCAATATCTTTTTTATCAATACTTTTGTCGATTACAATTATCACAGTTACTTGCAATGACAAAAAGGTTTCTTTATTTAACCGGCTATCAATGGGTTTGGGTGTTATATCTAGCAGTTGCGGTTTACTGCTGGCAATTTAAATACTTCAGGCATATTGATAATAACTACCTCATATTCCGCCAGGCTTATTACCATGCCAGGGCAGGCTTAAACTTATATTTATTGTATCCGGCAGAATATTCTGATGTATTTTTGTACGGGCCTACGTTTACCATATTGGTAGCTCCATTCGCCATCCCATCAGAAGCGGTGGGTTTTTTGCTATGGCAAATACTTAACGCGCTTGCTTTTCTGCTGGCCGTACATCTGCTGCCATTTAACAAGCGGATAAAAACAGCCATCCTTTTGTTATGTGTTATTGAGTTTTCCAATACCTCGCATTACATGCAGATCAATGCCTTTATAGCGGCCATTATTATTATAAGCTTTATGCTGGTAAAAAAGAGCAAGGATGAATGGGCTACTCTATTAATTGTAGCAGGTACTTTAATAAAGTTTTACCCGGTAGTTGGTCTGGCGTTTTTTCTTTTCTCCCGTAATAAATTAAAGTTTATCGTTAGTACAGCGGTATGGGCTGGTGTTATGTTTGCCCTACCCATGCTCATCTCCAGTCCTCATTATATTATCCAATCCTATCAGGACTGGTTTCATGAGTTAAACCTTAAAAACTCCATGAACGTAAGTTTAACCGGCAGTATAGATTGGTGTATTATGGGTGTAGCGCGTCGTTTAACTCAAAATGCAGCCCTGCCTAATACCCCTTTCCTGATAGCCGGGGCCATTATTTTTGCTATCCCGCTGCTCCGGTTTAAACAATTTAGCTCTCTGAAATTTCAATTACAGGTATTATGTTCTGCCCTGTTGATGGTTGTTCTGTTTAGTACCGGGTCCGAACACCCTACTTACATTATAGCTACAGCAGGTGCCGTAATTTATACAATGATGCAGGATAAGCCTTTTACCACTTTCAATATGGTGATGTTGGTGTTGCTATTGGTTATTACCGGTTTAGGTCCCAGTGATGCTTTCCCAGGACCAGCCAGGGAATGGATGAGCAGCCTCGCTATGAAGGCATGGCCATGTATTATTATATGGATAAAAATCGCCTATGAATTGATCTTTAAGAATTTCCCTGCTGACGAGGAGTTTATGTTGAATAAGCAAGCGGTTTAAGTATCTTTTACTGATGCTGATACCGGCTCAGCTTATCATAAAGGGATTTAGGATCAAATGGTTTTAATACATAATCGTTCATCCCGGCGTTGTCTATCTCACCCATTTGGTTACTCAGCATAGATGCGGTTAAGGCAATGATGGGTAACTGCTGAAAATATGGATCGGGCATAGCCCGTATGATCTGGGTAGCCTCAAGGCCTCCCATCTGTGGCATGTGGATATCCATTAATACCACATTATAATTACGGTTGTTTTCTATTTTGTGGATAGCTTCAACACCATTTTCAGCAAAATCAGCATTAGCGCCCCATTTTTTCAGGATCTTGTTAATCAACAACCGGTTTATCTGGTTATCATCAACTACTAAAACATTTATTTTAAGCCCTGCTTCCAAATTGTTGTTGTTATTGTTCAAATGGATACTTGTTTTCTTCTTAAACGTTATAGTAAACCAAAAAGTAGAGCCCTTGTTTGGTATGCTATCAACGTTTATTCTTGAATCATGAAGTTCGATCAGTCTTTTGCTAATAGCTAAACCCAGGCCGGTGCCACCATATTTGCGTGTAGTATCAGGTTCGGCTTGTTTAAACTGTTCAAATATGGTATGCAGTTTATCAGTTGCAATACCTATGCCTGTATCTGATACGGAGAACCGTATCCGAACATCCTTATCACTTTCCTGAATCACTTTCAGGTCGATATTAATTCCGCCCTTGTCTGTAAACTTAACCGCATTACTCACCAGGTTCAACAGTATCTGGCACAAACGGATTCTGTCGCCTATCACAACCGCGGGTACAGCATCATCAATGCTTTGGCTAAGATAAATATTTTTTTCGTCAGCACGGTAACGCATGGAAGTGTTGATGCTCTGAATAAGCTCCCGCATATCTACATTTACTTTCTCCAGCTCAACATTACCAGTTTCTATTTTGGTAAAATCCAATACATCATTGATAAGTACCATTAAATTTTCGGCCGAAAATTTGAGGATGCTCAGGTTTTCTTTTTGCGACTCCATCGGGCTATCTTCGAGCAGCAGATGCGACATGCCGATCACTGCATTAAGCGGCGTTCGTATTTCATGGCTCATCACCGATATAAACATGTCCTTGGCCCTGCTTAATTGTAAGGCTTCTTCCTTGGCCATGATCAGTTCTATCTCTGCCTTCTTTTTAGCCGTTATATCGATAATTACTTCGATATATTTATCAACGTTACCATTATTTCCAATAATTACCGAGTTGATAACCGATATCCATAAAGGTTGCCCGTCTTTACGATAAATAAGCAGGTCAACCTCAAATGATTGCTTATTCCGGGATAGTTCGCGTGTTTTTTGAATAATTGATACATCTGTTAGCTCCCCTTTCAAAACATCACCTAAATGATTCCCGCTTACTTCATTGATAGTATACCCGGTAATATTTTCAAATGCCTTATTTACCCATTCAACCTTCCCATCGCTATTATTTATAACCACCCCACTTGTAGTATTACTGGCCACTAAAGAAAGCTTAGTAAGCTCCTCCTCACTCTTTTTACGTTCGGTAATATCAACCATTACACCAATCTGACGATCGACCTTGCCTGCTTCATTAAATAACGGACTATTGGATAAAAATACCCAGCGTGGAGTATGATCCTTTTTGTATACTTTAATCTCGATCTCGTAAGGTCTGTTTTCTTTTACGGCTATTACCGCGCTTTCAAATACAGCCAGGTCTGTATCTTCACCAACCAGAGTATTGCCCATGATCTTTCCTTCCAGTTCGGCAAACGAATAACCAATAATATTTTCAAGGGCTTCATTCATCCAGAGCATTTTGCCTTCGGCATCGCGTATAAAAATACCACTGGGCGATTTTCTGGCTGCAAAGGATAGAATCTCTAATTCCTGCTCAATTTTTTTCCGGGCAGTAATATCAATAATGATCCGGATGGATTTATCAATCTCTCCTTTTTGATTATGAATAACAGAATTGACAACCGTGATCCATATCGGGGTTCCATCTTTCCGGTCAATCAGGAGATCTACTTCGTATGATTCTTTCTTTTTTATTGATGCCTCTAATTTTTCAATAGCAGCGTTATCAACCGGCTTACCATTTAAAGTGGTGCCTAGGTATTTATTTTCAACATCAGCCAAATTATAACCGGTAATATGTTCAAACGCTTCATTCACCCACACTACTTCATCAGCAACATTACTGATCACTACACCGTTACCCACTTTACTGGCCACCAGCGATAATAATTTGAGTTCTTTTACAACCTGTTTCTGATAGCTTACATCCCTGCCACTGGCAAACCATTTATCATCTTTAAAAGTAGCGGCCCAGCTTAGCCATTTAACCGCATGATCGGGAGTAAAAATGGGCGTTTCAAATTCAAACCTATCCTGGCCATTTAATCCCTCCTGCAATTTATTCAGAAACAAATCCCTTTCCTTCTCTCTGAAGAAATCCCATATCGGCTTTCCCGTTACCTCATCTGCGTCATACCCTAAAACCGATTTGACAGATTGGTTGATCCGCTTAATTTTAAAATCGCGATCCAAAATACAATGAATATCGGGCGAGCTGTCAAAAAGGTCGTGAAACTCTTTATGTACTGCAAGGCTTTCTTGGAGATCCCGATTCCGTTTGCGCAATAGAAAGTGCGACATCACCTTATCCGCCAGTATCCGCAAAGCATCGCGCTGTTCGGCAGTGAGCTTGTGGGGTACAGTATCAACAACGCAAAGGGTCCCTAAATGATGTCCACTCGGGTCAATCAGTGGTGCACCGGCATAAAATCGAACATGCTGATTTATCACCTCAGCATTATTCTTAAAGGTTTCATCAAGCAGGGTATCGCTTACCTCCAATATCTCCTCCGTAAGGATGGTATAATTGCAAAAAGCGCCGGCACTGATGATTTCATCAGTACCGGCGCTAAATTTAGACTTAACCCATTGCCTGTCGGCATCAATCAGGGTGATAAGAACAACAGGGACATTACATACATAAGATGTAAGGCGGGTAATTGCATCATACTCCTTCTCAGGAGGCGTATCTAAAATATGGTACGACCGCAGGGCCTCTAAACGCTCTTTTTCTGCTGTTAAATTTCCCTGCTGCCTTTTGGTCATTAATTATTCCGCGCTGCTTTCTCTGTACAACGGATAGTCGTGCATCAGCTTATGAACCTTTTTACGTATTTTCTTTAAAGAAGGTTCATTTTCCGGGTCGGCAATTACGGCATCTATCAGTTCTACAATGAGTTCCATTTGTTTCTCCTTCATACCACGGGTGGTAATAGCTGAGGTACCCACGCGTATACCAGAAGTAACAAACGGTGACTTATCATCATAAGGCACCATGTTTTTATTCACCGTAATATCCGCAGTTACCAAAGCGTTTTCGGCCGCTTTACCGGTAATGTTTTTATTACGCAAATCAATCAGCATCAAATGGTTATCTGTTCCGCCTGATATGATCTCATAACCCCGTTTAACAAAGGCTTCGGCCATAGCCTCGGCATTCTTTTTAACCTGCAGGATGTACTTCATATAGCCTTCGCTTAGGGCTTCGCCAAAGGCAATTGCTTTAGCAGCTATAATATGCTCTAACGGGCCACCCTGTGTACCTGGGAAAACAGCCATATCCAGTAATGACGACATCATCCTTACTTCGCCTTTTGGTGTTTTGATACCGAATGGGTTTTCAAAATCCTTACCTAACAAGATCAAACCACCACGCGGGCCACGTAATGTTTTGTGTGTAGTAGTAGTAACAATATGGCAATGCGGCAGCGGATCGTTTAATAATCCCCTGGCAATAAGTCCGGCAGGGTGCGATATATCGGCCAGCACTAAAGCGCCTATCTTATCGGCCACTTTACGTATAAATTCATAATCCCAATCACGCGAGTAAGCCGAAGCACCGCAGATGATCAGTTTTGGCTTTTCTTTAAGGGCAACTTTTTCCAATTGCTTATAATCAACCAAGCCGGTTTCTCTAACCACACCGTAAAAGTGCGGCTCATATAATTTACCTGAAAAGTTAACCGGTGAGCCATGAGTTAAGTGGCCACCATGTGACAGATCAAATCCTAATATTTTGTCGCCTGGTTGAAGCACGGCCAGCATCACGGCGGCATTGGCCTGAGCGCCAGAATGCGGCTGAACGTTCGCCCATTCAGCATTGAACAGTTGCTTGGCTCTTTCAATAGCAATGGTTTCAATTTCATCAACTACCTGGCAGCCGCCATAATAACGTTTGCCTGGTAAACCTTCGGCATATTTATTAGTAGCAACAGAACCTGCAGCTTCCATAACCTGACGGCTCACAAAATTCTCAGATGCTATCAGCTCAATACCTTCTTCCTGGCGTTGCTGCTCTTCATCCAATAACTTAAAAATTAATTTGTCTCTTTTCATTATATATAATTAAAACGGCACTGTGTTTATAACGGGCGCTAAGTTAGCAAAAATTAGATTTGAGATGTTAGATATGAGATTTGAGATTAAAAAAATAGCTTTTGTAATTAATTATAAATGAACAACAAGCTCTATGCTTTTCTTGTCTCACATCTCATATCTAACATCTCAAATCTCCCTGGCTGATATCCAAAAATTATTATATCCTAAACCAATCTGTATATCAATCAGCTCCTGCTGCAGCATTTCTAAAACAGCCAGAAAATTGTAAACAAAATGCACCTTATTTTCCGAATGGTTGGCAATAGCTTTAAAATCAAGCATTTTATTGATCTTGAGTAGATCGCTTACTGCTTTCTTCTGCTTTTCGATAGTGTACGGATATTGAACAACGGTATGTTTTACCTCTTCACTACGATTAAGGTAATTTCGCATTAGCCGCTCATGTACCATCATCAGTTTGTATAAGCTTAGTTCCGATAATTCTTCGCCGGGATGGGTAACCTTTTCAACCTGTTCCAGATCATGTTTAATGTTACCCCGCTTTTCCTGTTTAAAACGCTCTTCTTCATAAGGGCGCAATTCGTCGCACAGTTCTTTAAACTTTTTATACTCTATCAGTTTCCTGATCAGGTTTTCTTTGGTATCGGCTTCGTCACCGGCATCATCAGCATCGTAACGGGGTAACAACATTTTTGCCTTAATACGCATCAGGGTGGCTGCCACAAAAATAAACTCACTGGCCAGCTCCATGTTAAGGCTGGTCATTTGGTGTATATAGTTTAAAAAATCGTCGGCTATACGGGCTATGGGTATATCATGTATATCCAGCTCATCCCTTTCGATAAAAAAAAGCAGCAGATCAAACGGACCTTCAAACTGGGGTAATTTTATAGCAAAGCTGTCGTCGGTCATATATCTATTGCAAAAATAAGACTTTTTCATAGAACCAAAGAGATAAGAATCAAGACACAAGAGATTGGAATCACAAAAAAATGAGTCTTGTTTCTTGATTCTTATTTCTTGGCTCTCTATTCCAGAAACAATAAATACATTTAGATAACCAGTTTTTATAAATATTTAACTTACTTTGTAAGTTAAATATTCTTACAAATGTCAATGCAGGTACCAGCCGGGGATTTATTAAAAACGATAAATTATCCATCTGATTTAAAGCGACTTAACGAAACCGAGCTTGAACAGGTTTGCCAGGAACTGCGCCAGTATATTATTGATGTGGTATCGGTAAATGGTGGCCATTTTGCTGCCAGTTTAGGTGTTGTAGAGTTAACCGTGGCTCTTCAATACGTACTGAACACGCCCTACGATCAATTAGTTTGGGATGTAGGCCATCAGGCTTACGGCCATAAAATACTGACCGGCCGCCGTGACGAGTTTCATACCAACCGTGTATATAAAGGACTAAGTGGCTTCCCTAAACGCTCTGAAAGCGAATACGATACTTTTGGTGTAGGACACTCCTCTACCTCTATTTCTGTAGCGTTAGGCATGGCAGTAGCTTCGCACTATAAAGGTGAAACCGACAGGCAGCACGTAGCCGTTATTGGCGATGGCGCCATGACCGCGGGTATGGCTTTTGAAGCGCTTAACCATGCCGGCATCGAAAATTCGAATTTACTGGTGATCCTGAACGACAATAATATGTCGATAGACCCCAATGTGGGCGCGTTAAAGGAATACCTTACAGATATCACCACTTCCAAGCCATATAATCGCTTCAGGGACGATATAGCTCATGTACTGGCCAAGTTATCGGCTATTGGCCCTGATGCCTTTAAAATAGCGCAGAAGATAGAAAAAAGCATCAAGGGTACGCTGTTAAAACGCAGCAACTTTTTTGAGGCCCTTAAGTTCAGATATTTTGGCCCTATTGATGGTCATGATGTAAACCACCTCGTAAAAGTGCTGAAAGATCTGCGTGATATACCCGGTCCGAAGTTATTACATTGCATTACCACCAAAGGTAAAGGCTATGCCCTGGCCGAAAAAGACCAAACCAAGTGGCATGCTCCCGGCTTGTTTGACAAGATAACCGGCGAGATCAAGAAAACCAAATACGACAAACCACAGCCTCCCAAATACCAGGATGTTTTTGGGCACAGTATTATTGAACTGGCCGAGCAAAATCCTAAAATCATGGGCATTACTCCGGCCATGCCTTCGGGATGCTCGCTTAACCTCATGATGAAAGCCATGCCAACGCGTGCTTTTGACGTAGGTATTGCCGAACAACATGCAGTAACCTTTTCGGCAGGATTGGCTACCCAGGGTTTGGTACCCTTTTGTAATATATATTCCAGTTTTATGCAAAGGGCATATGACCAGGTAATACATGACGTGGCCATTCAAAATCTCAATGTGATATTTTGCCTGGACAGAGCCGGCCTTGTAGGTGCCGATGGGCCAACACATCATGGCGCGTATGACCTGGCTTTTATGCGCTGTATACCCAACATGACGGTATCTGCCCCTATGAACGAAGAAGAGTTGCGTAACCTCATGTTTACCGCTCAACAGGAAAACATGGGGCCATTTGTGATCCGGTATCCTCGTGGTAACGGTGTTATGGTGGATTGGCGGCGCCCTTTCAAGGCTATACCTGTTGGTAAAGGCCGCAAAGTTTGTGATGGTGAAGAAGTAGCTATCTTATCGATAGGTGCCATTGGTAACGAAGTGGTAAAAGCCACTGCCGAACTAAATACTGAAGGCTATTATCCTGCGCATTATGACCTGCGCTTTGTAAAACCGCTTGACGAAGCTTTACTTCACGAAGTATTTAAAAAATTCAGCAAAGTAATTACGGTTGAGGACGGTTGTCTTGAAGGAGGAATGGGAAGCGCGATACTGGAATTTATGGCTGATAACGGCTATCAAAATACACAGGTAAAACGTCTTGGTATACCAGATAAGATCGTAGAGCACGGTGAACAACCCGAACTTTGGGCCGAATGTGGATATGATGCCCAACACATTATAGCACAGGTTAGAAGTTTAGGTGCCAAGCATAATGCACATACTATAGCTTCATAAAACGGTTGCTAAGTTGATTAAGTGATTGGGTTGATTAAGTTTTCAAACCATTCACTTAATCAACCCAATCAACTACTCCCCTCCTTTAGTGCGTTTTATAACTTGCTATATCATTGTAAATAGCGCGGAACGAGCTGCGTAAGCCTAAGGTGATCATGCCTGTTTTGTCATGAAACTGGCTGTTCTTTTCAGAACGATAAAGCCCACCCAATTCAAAACGCAGGTTATATTTAGGGTTTAGCAAATAAGCTACCTTACCCTCCAAGTAAACCATATTGGTTGTTAAGCCCTGGCCCGTATAGTTGCCAAATGCCCTTGCCGGGTCAACATATTGTTGGAAGATATCCTTACCAAAATTAAGATTATTCATATCCAAGCCATAGTGTCCATAATCAAGCTCACCGGAAAAATCAAATCTTTTATAGGAGTAATTCAACAAACCAACCACTTCACGAAAGTTTGCACCCCATGGATGCGCTAAAGGCTCGCCATTTTCAGAATAGTTAACTATGGAGCTACGTTCTGAGTAGGTATATGGCTTTACGTTATTGGTTTCCAGCAAATAATTTAATCCACTGACATTAAACAGGTTTGCACCTCTAAGTCCAAGCTGCCATCCATATTTATTACGGGAACTACCATTGCTGGAGAAAAAATTCTTTGACTCAAACTCGTCAAGCGCAAACTGACCATATACTGTAACGCCGTCGGTAAGTTTATATTTACCCGTTAACCCGATCAAAGCATTATCTGGCGAGCCGTTTGTTGCCTCAACAGGCCGTAAGAATATAACAGGATTGATGTAAGTAAAATCAAAACCACGTTCATGACCAAGGTCGTCCTTAGCAGGCCAGATAACCGCATCAAAAAAGCCAAATGAAAGCCGGTTACTTACATTCCAATCCAGGTAATGAAATACACCATACTTTTTACGATCGCCGCCATCCACTTTAACCGATAGCGGATCATTAAAATAGGCCCACATCGCCATATACCTTACGTTACCAAGAGTGGCGGTTAGCTTAATGAACGGATACGGTGAAGCATAATCAGATAACAGTTCAGAGCGGTAACCATCACCAATAAAAGTTTTATCGCGCCCTGCGGTTATATTCAAATATTTATTGGGTGTATATGATACCAATGCAGTAATGTACGACCAACGATATTCATTGCCATAGATACCGGCATAGGCCTGCCCGGGAGCTATACCTACCTGGTTGGTATAAGTAGCCAGGTAATCAGGCAGTACGGCCCTATTTTCATAAGCGCTAACGTTATAAGACAATTTGCTACCAACGGTACCCCCAACCTGCAACCCAAGCGAACCCGAGTTGGTATTCTTTTTATTGGAGAAATCCCTGCTCAGATTAAAATCGGGCAAAAGATCGGTATAAAAAGTATAGCCCTTCCCCTTCACATCAATCTGATGCTGGGTAAAAAACTTTCCTTTAAGCTCGTTCAAATTCATTAAGGAATCGTAATGATGCTTTACAAGTGAATCATCAACAAAAAATGGCTTTAACGAGCTATGCACCCGCGTTTGTGTAGAATAAACGTCAGCATCCAGTTTCTGATAAAACTGATATGAGTATGGTTGGTATACTGATTGCGCTTTTACAACCCCGCTTATTAAAAATAATAGTATAACACAGGTAAATATTTTCTTCATGCAGAATTGATAAGTTTTATTCAAAATAATTAAGCGTTTTAAAACCGCCTTTTTTCAGATAATCATCCTTTTTAACCAGGTGCAGATCTGATAATATCATATCGGTAACCAGGGCCTGAAGGTCATATTTAGGTTTCCACCCTAATTTTTCAAAAGCCTTTGTAGCATCTCCAATTAACAGTTCAACCTCTGTTGGTCTAAAATATTTAGCATCCACTTTTACTACGGTTTGCCCAAACTTAAGGGCATCTATATTTAAGCCAAGCTCTTTCGCCTTTTGTTCATCGATATCAATAATCACGCCACGCTCGTGCTCATCCTTACCGCTAAACTCCACCTCGATGCCTAATTCATTGAAAGTCATCTTTATAAAATCACGAACGGTGGTAGTAACACCGGTAGCTATTACAAAATCCTCGGCCTTTTCTTGCTGCAGCATTAGCCACATGGCTTCAATATAGTCTTTAGCATGGCCCCAGTCGCGTTGGGCCGAAAGATTACCAACATACAGGCAATCTTGCAAACCTAAGGCTATTTTTGCCGCGGCACGGGTAATTTTACGGGTAACAAAAGTTTCGCCGCGGATTGGGCTTTCATGATTAAACAAAATACCGTTACAGGCATACATATTATATGCTTCGCGATAATTTACAATGATCCAGTAGCCATATAGCTTAGCTACCGCATACGGTGACCGTGGATAAAATGGCGTAGTTTCACTTTGAGGAACAGCCTGTACCAAGCCATAAAGCTCGGATGTGGAGGCCTGGTATATCCGTGTTTTTTGGGTAAGACCTAACAACCGTACAGCTTCCAGGACGCGCAGGGTACCAATACCATCGGCGTTGGCTGTATATTCAGGTGTATCAAAGCTCACTTTTACGTGGCTTTGCGCGGCCAGGTTATATATTTCATCGGGCTGAACTTCCTGCACCAGCCTGATGAGGTTGGTAGAATCGGTTAAATCGCCGTAATGCAGCTTAAACTTTACATTGGGTTCATGCGGGTCATGATATAGGTGGTCAATTCGATCGGTATTAAATAATGACGAACGTCGTTTTACACCATGAACAGCATAGCCCTTTTTCAGTAAGAATTCGGCGAGATACGCCCCATCCTGACCTGTTATACCCGTTATTAAAGCTGTTTTCATAAGTGTTTATTGGATATGACTTATAAGTTACAATATTATCCAAAAACAATGAGAATTAAGATTTTTAAAGTAAGGATTTTTGGAGTATGGTATTTTTAGAACAAGGATCTGGGGAAAAAGGAACAATTATAGGACAAATATTTTTGGAATAAGGACAGTAGCCATCTGTTATCCTTATTCCAAAAATCCTTGTTCCTTGCTCCAAAAATCTTTGCTCTCTTATATACCTGATACTTCGTTCTCCAACTCCTGATACCAATCCTTTCCATATTTGCGTATCAGGGGATCTTTTAAAAATTCATGTACACGCACTTTAAGCTCGTTACCAAATGAACATGCAGGGCTGCAAATGCTCCAGCGATCGTAATTCAGTACATCAAACTCGGGATAGGTGGTTATGCGTATAGGGTATAAATGACAGGAGATCGGTTTTTTCCAACTGATAGCACCCTGCTCATAAGCTTTCTCGATACCACATTTAGTGATACCGTTTTCCCATATTACATAGGCGCATTCTTTATTTACATCAACACAAGGCGTAGTATAGTCGCCTTCAAAATCTTTTACATAAGTGCCCACCTTTTCAATGGTTCTGATCCCTTTTTCGGTAAGGTAGGGTTTCACTTTTGGATATATATCTTTTAAAATATCAAGCTCATCAGCATTTAAAGGCGCGCCCGAATCACCCTCTAAACAACAGGCACCTTTGCATTTGTTAAGGTTACAAACAAAATTCTCTTTCACCACATCCTCGTGCACCAATACATGACCAACCTCAATCATATTCTTTATTTAATTTTTTACAGGGTTCAATGGATACTTCAGGCCGCTTGCCGCCTGCAAATCCATGGTAACACTGCCTAATATAACTTCCACATGTGCTTTTACAGGTATCCTGTTGCCATCATTGGTTATCCAAAGGTACAACTTACTATCCTTTCTGAAAATACGACCAGGGATGATTGTTGGATTAAATTTAAGACAATTGAATTTCCCCATCGAACAACTAACCACTTCGGTACCTACATAGGTAATACCCATGGAGTGGAAACCATCTTCCAGGAAGTACTGCAGCTCAAACTTCTCCCCCACTTTCATTTTAGAAACATCAATAGTACGCGCAAAATAATAGGCCGATACAAAGTCAAATGTTTGTCCCTTGAACGCGAATACCCCTTTATCGGCCTTTACTTTACCATCTTTGTGATCAAAGGTCACATTATCGGTATGTTTCCATTTCCCTTCGCGCCTGTTTTCTGTATAAAAATAAGGCATCAGGGTATTTTGATCAACGTACGATTCATACTTATTACGCACCTTGTAAAAAAGATCAAAAGAGCCTGCTGTTTTACCCTCTGCTATTAAATGAAAAGCAGGGCCGTCGAGTTTTTTATCACTGGCCTCAACCCGGATATCGGCTTCGGCAGCAGTAAATACACCGTACTTCATTTTATAGCTTAGCTTTTCGCCTACTTTAAAAACAGGTTCGCTGATTTTTGTTAGTTCCTGCGAAAAAACTTTGCTACCCCATAAAATGAATAGCATGGTATAAAAAAGGGATTTTCTCATTAACAGCAATTGCTTCTTATATCATTACACCCATCGACAAATAACGGGCCGAAGATATGACAAAGCTTTACTATAAATGATTTAATCGCGCTTTTATTGTGCTAGGAGGAAGTATCAAGTAACTAGTATCAAGTATCAAGACTTAAAAAAAGGTATTTACAACCCGCAATAAATCTTGATACTAGCTACTTGATACTAAAAAAATTAATCTTTTCGCTTATAAATAGGCACGGTTGAGCAAGGCTCTCCGAACATCAAGCTTTTTACTATAGGGGTGAGTTTTTTAGTTAATTCCACATAGGCCGAAACAGGTACTTCCGTATCGCCGCAGCCTTTTAATACAATACGCTGATCGCGATATTGCTCAAAATCGGCCTTGGCTATTTCCTTTTCAAACAATACGGTTTCTAAAACAGCTTCGTCGCCAAAAACAATTTCCCGGGCGTAAGGAGCCATGCGGTTAGCCAAAAGCATATAGGCCCATGCAGGTACAATGGCATCGGCAGTGCAGGTGATACCTACATTTTTGTCGGTATACCGAGTCCAGTCATGTTCTTTGATAAACTCCCTGAAATCTTTTTCCCGCAGCATCAAACTGTGGAACAGGTTATCCTTGATATCATAAATAACACGCTCGCCGGCGGGATAAAAAGCAGCAGGATCCAAGGTGACAAGGCCACTTTGAGCTACTTTATTCACTATATTTTCCTGTATATCCATCGCATTAGTTTATAGGTTCATTAGTTTTAGCAAATGGTCTGCAAGATTACCAATCTTGTACCAATGAACCAGTGAGCAACTCAACAAAAATAAAAAATCCGGGAACAGTACTCAGACTGATCCCGGATACAAAATTACTTTAAAATTTTCTTATAACAGTTTAGCCCTGTTATCTTTTACAATTGCATTATCTTTCAAGGCATCCAGTACCTGGCCTGCTGCGCGTTGCATTAATGCCTGGGCTATTTGTTGTTTCTCTCTTACGTTATTTGAAAGTGCAGGAGGGTTGGTGAAACCATCTACAACATATACATAAACACCTTGCTGACCATTAACCGGTTTGGAAAGCTTATTAGGCTGTGAACCAAAAACAGAACCAATCACTTTGTATTCTAATGATGCACCCGGAATGATCGGGTTGGCAAATACTATGTTTTGAACCGGAATAACTTTAACACCTGCTTTTTGAGCAACCTGGTCAATTGACGATCCACCGCTTAATTTCTCATCCAGTTGTTTAGCTTTTACTTCATTGCGCACTGCCGGCTCTATTTGTTTCTTAACCGCATCTAAAGATAGTATGCCTTTAGGTTTAATTTCGGTTAGGCGGGTTACAATGTACTGATCACCTACGGTGAATACTTTATCGGTAATATCACCTTTTTCGGCTTTGTACGCCCATCTTACTATGTCGCGTGCATTATCCAGGCCTGGTAAGCTGGCGGCAACACCTGTAAAGTCTTCAGCTACGCTCTTTTTTAAGCCTTCTTTTTTTACCTCTGCCTCAAAGTTATCTTTGGTAAGGTTACCCAGGAACTGTTGTGCATGGCTGTATGCTACCGTTTGGGTTTTGCTGCTTGCGGCTATTGGCTTATCAACAACAGCAACCTTTACCACTTTTACAGATCCTTTTTGATCTTCAATCTGGATCAGGTGTACACCAAATTGTGAAGTAACCACAATCAGATCGCCTTTGCCTGCTTTGAAAGCAGCATTGGTATATTCTGGAGTAATTTGTCCCTGACCGCCACCCATGGCGCCATTAACATCAAATGCAGGTATCTCACCGCCTTTAGAGCCACTTCCCTTATCAACAGAGAAAGTTGCAGCCAGATCGGCAAATGATTTACCACCCTGAATCAGCTTTTTGATAGAATCTGCTTTAGCAATCGCTTTTTCCACACCACCTTCGGTAGCCGGGTTAATTAATATATGACGGGTTCTTACCGAATCAAAAGTTGTTTTTTCGTCGGTTAATTTAGCCAGTTTATAGCTGCCGTTTGATATGTAAGGACCATATACAAAACCTTTGGCCGCGTTAAACATCACGGTATCCAGTTTTGGCTCTAATCCACCTTTTTTCTGGAAGCTGATAGGCGTTTTTGTTTCAGAATTGATCTGTACAAAAAGCGAATCGTTTGTACTGGTTTTAAAGGCCTCAGCCAGTTTATCAATCTGCGCCTTTATTGCAACGCTATCTTCTTTCGAGGGTGCAGCGTTAAAGCTTACATACTCAAATGAACGTACATCCTGCGGGTTTTTAAATTCGCCTTTGTGCGCGTTATAGTAAGTGCTGTAGTCTTCATCGCTTAAAGTAACTTTAGCATCAGGGATAGAAGCATAATCCAATGTGGCATATTTGAAATTCACCAGTTTGTTTTTAGCTTCATAATCATCTTTTGCATCCAGCGAGTTTACATACAGCCCGTTGGTAACCAAAGCCATGTATTTTGTTGCTTTTTTTGCTTCAATCAATTGGGTCAGAAAATCGGTCCAGGCTTGTTTTTGATTCGGATCGGCCTTAGCTGATTGCAGGTAACTCAAAAACTGGTTTAACTTGTTACGGTCAAACTGGCCGGTCTGCGGATCAGAGAACTGACGTGCAATCTGCGGATCAGGGCTATTGCCATTAACCATTGATGTGCTTTCGTCGGAACCCACTACAATACCTAATTTTTCAATCTCCTTGTTCATCAGCAACTGGCTTACTACCTGGTTCCAGGTAGTTTCCTGTATGTAACTGGTGATTTGCGGAGAAATAGCCTGCCCCGACTGTTTAAACTGAGCACTATTTTGATCCAATTTTTTCTGAAACTCATCGTAAGGCACTTTTTCGCCGTTTACCACGGCCAATTCGTTATTATCGTCCCTCAAAAAAGAGCCGCCTGACTTTACAACCTCGCCTACAATAAAAGCAAGGAGCGCTAAACCAATAAGGATGGCAACAATTTTCCCCATCCGGTCGCGCAAATAACCCATTATACCCATATACTTTTTATAATTATTTTCTTATAATAATCTTCCCTTTAAAGGCCATGAAGCTATCACGTGCTAATCTATTCTTTTAAAGGACAGCTTACGATGGTTTCTATTGCTCAAAAGAGGGCGCAAGATACAATTTTTAGTAAAATTCTATAACACAAAATAATTCAAAATTCAAAAGTCAAAAAACCTAGCCCAAACACAGCTTTTCGGTTTTGAATTTTGAATTTTGAATTTTGACTTACTCCGTTACTGAGCCCCGTTTTCGTCCACATGAAACACTCCTGTACTTTTTCTAAGAGAGGGGTGCAAAAAGGTATCATCACTCTCAAAATCATCTCCATTCATCACATTCCCGCTTTTCATAAAAACTTCCACATTTTTATGAGAGTATACTTTTTTAGTTGCCGAATTCCAAAACAACTCGTCCGATTTATAAACATCGCCCTGGGCATTGGTAGCTACTACGTTTTTGCGGAACTCATACAGCTTTTCGCCCGCGTGCAGTATGCCGGTATCGGCAATAATGGTACCATCCTGCTTTTGGGTCAACTTGTCGTAATGAATTATTTTAATACCCTTAGGCGCTACTTTGTAGGTAGTTTTGGGATTCTGGGGGTTGTACTGTAATATTAAGGGTGCAGTCAAGTGTATCGTCACCCTGGCCGAGTCGCTCATAATGAGATCAACACCCGTGGTAGGTTCTACGATGGTACCTACCTCGTTTGATGCAATCTCTTTAACTTTATTCAGATCGTTTACACAGGATGATATAAAAAGCATCAGCACGGGCAACAACAGGCATAAGCCTTTCCAATGTTTCACCCGGTTATACATGCTGTTTTATTAATCAAATTTATATTTCTGGAACCACTTATCGTTCAGCGTAAAGCCTAAATGGATATTCACGTAGTTTTCACGCACCAAGCCATTTACCAAAGAGCCTCTTCTACCTACTTCGGCAGAGATATTGATCTTGTAAAAGCTACCGTTGTTAGGTCTTAAAGGCATACCTACACCAGCGGTAACGGCATAACGCTTAATCCTGGTATTATTAACCACCATATAAGTTTCATCATATAGAGCCCCTAAACGGTAATCAACAGAAGCCAGATAGTTACGTAAGGTAGCGATGTTTGGGGTATACTGACCACCAATGTTAAACGTACGGCTATCCTGCAATCCCTGATTTTCACCACCAATGGATAGTTGCGACCATTTACTCATGGTATAATCAGCGCCTACCAGGAACTTGCCATCATTTTGAAACGATATACCAAACCGGTTGGTTAGCGGAAGTTTTATTTTTGTTTTAGCGCTCTGTCTATTGACCACGCTATCCAGCGGAATATCTTCATTACCACTGTTATCGTTAAAATACTGGCTTACAATAAAACTGCTGGTGGAATTGAGTTTGGAATTTAACGAACCTGAATACCCAAAAGTAAGGTGTTTGGTATCAGAAAAATCGACAGAATATTGTACACCGTAATCGTAATTCAACCCTGCTATAGAATTGCTCGATTCAATTTTTGAGTTGGTTGTACCCGGTAACGGATATATTACCCCGTTAATATTAGTATTTATTTCTGTGGTACTAATATCTTTTAAGGTACCAAAAATGTAAGATACGTTAGCACCAATTAACAGGTGTTTACCTATACCAAAACCATAACCAAAATATGCTTTTGATAAACCACCATCGCCGCTGTAAGTATAATTGGTAAGGTTAGTATCGGCAGGTATAGCGCCGTTTCCTTTAACGGTGTTTTTATAGTTATAACCACGCTCGCTATAAGGTACCAAACCAAAGCTCAATGCCGAACGTTTGGTTACCGGTATAGCAAAAGCCACATGGCTCAGCCTGAAGTTACTGTTTTTTTGGCTGGCAGCACCCGCCTGGCTCAAGGTTAAAAAATTGCTGTAAATACCTATATCAATAGTAGTAAGGTTGATGGCACCATACGAAGCCGGGTTTACTATATTGATATTGTTAAACAAACTTATTCTGTTAGTGGCCACACCAATACCACCCATAGCTATATTTTGGGGCATTAACTGCGGATCAATATCGCCTATACCATATCTGGAATATGGAGAGCTGGTGGTTGCCGTTGATTGTGCAAATGCTGCAAATGAGCTAACAGCTAATAAAAGTGTTATAAGAAACCTGGTATATTTAATCATTATGCTTTTGTATAGCTGCGTTTAATCCTTTTAAAACCAAATAAGGTTCAATTTTAATATAGGGGGCAAAGATGCTATTTTTCAATAGAGTATCAAAAAAAATACTGTCGCCCCCACTTAACACAATATTTAATTGGGAATTGTTGGCTTTATAGCTTTCAATAAACCCCATGAGTTCATATTTTATTCCGTTTTGCACCCCCGAGCGTATAGCTGTTTCGGTGCTGCCGCCATATGTTGCATTAAAGGTGGCGTCTGTACTAATCAATGGCAGGCCGGCGGTATAATAATTTAAAGCCTTATAACGCATATTTAGTCCCGGTGATATACTGCCGCCAAAATAATTTCCGGCTGCATCTATGTAATCATATGTTATGGCGGTTCCGCCGGTAATTACCAGACTGTTTAAGGCTGGATAGGTATGGCTTGCTCCTATAACAGCTGCTAAACGATCGGTACCAAGTGTTCCAGGGGTTAAATAATGGTTATGTATACCGCTGTTTATTAACGCGTTGAAATAGGTTACCGACATTTTTGCTTCTAAACCGGTTTGCCATGGTTCCACATTTTTTTTTACAGATGATACTATTGCCCTGTCAATCTGATAATTATTCAAAAAATTATCAAGCGTGTCTGGGTCAACCGTTTCAAACTGCATTACTGCTAACAGTTCATTCAGTTTAAAAACCGCAATTTTTGTATATGTATTACCAATATCGATAACCAAATTGGTCATCAGGCCTTAATTAGTGATAATATAGATTCAAAAATAGCCAGTCCATCTTCATTGGCCAGCAAACTGTCGGCAGCGCGTTCAGGGTGAGGCATTAATCCAAACACGTTCCTGCTGATGTTGCAGATACCGGCAATATTTTCCAATGATCCGTTAGGATTGGCATCGGCAACAATGTTACCGGCCTCATCGCAATACCTGAACAATACCTGGTCATTATCATTCAGCGCCTTCACTACATCGGCACTGGCAAAATAGTTACCCTCGCCATGAGCGATAGGTATTTTATAAGCCTGATCCTGTACCAGCTGGGCAGTAAGCAATGATTGAGTGGTTTGCGGCTTTAAATAAATGTTGCGGCAAATAAACTTGCGGTTTTCATTGTGTAACAAAGCACCATCAAGCAGGCCGGCTTCGGTCAATATCTGGAACCCGTTGCAAATACCCATTACATAGCCACCTTTTGCTGCAAATTGTATAACCTCCTGCATGATGGGTGAAAAACGGGATATCGCGCCAGAGCGAAGATAATCGCCAAAAGAAAAACCGCCTGGTAAAACAACAAAGTCAACACCTTGCAAATCATGGTCTTTATGCCATAATCTAACTACCTGCTGACCCATTATTTTTTCTAATACATATATGATGTCTTCATCACAATTAGACCCGGGAAATATAACTACTCCAAACTTCATGCTACAAAACTAATATAACCGCTGAAATTTGAACGAATGTAAAAGTTAAAATTTGTTAAACTGAAAGCAGATAATGCTGATTAGCAGCAATAAGAACAGGCTTTCATAAAACCATTTCCGGGTTGAATACAAAAAATAGTAAGCAAAAAACACGGCAACCGGGGCTAAACACAATAAAAAGTGATTCAAATGGAAAGCCGCGTTTACATAAAATGAAAAAGCAGTGATCAGAAAAATGAGGAATAATAACTGGAACGACTTACGGGTTTGCACGTAACTTTTAAAGAAGTTTTGCTGCAATTTAAAAAAACAAAGCACCAGGATCATGATCACCGGGATAAGCAGCAGGTAATTATAGGAGTTGATACTGATATGATCAGGAAATTTGGTTCCCAACGGAAGCCAGATATTGCCAAAGTTTTTAATACGATCATTCAGATAATAGAAAACCGCCAGGAAGAAAAATACAGTGGCATAGCCTAATATTCCTGCCACCCACTCGCGCCAGTTAAATGGTTTAAAAAGCACCAGGGCTATCCAGATAGATAAAAACAAATAAATAAACGGGAAATAGATGAGCGACCCCAGGGCTACGATCATCCCCAGATCATACACGGTCGACTTGGCATCCTCTCCTTTGTACAGGCTAAATAGTTTAAACAGCATCCATATCAGCAGAAAATTGCAGATGAGCGGGGCGCTCAATATTAGGAACGGGGCAAATAAACCCGATAAGGTAACATACATTAATGCAGGCAAAAACGTAGGCTTGCCCAGCAAATTATGAAAATTGATGAGGTAATTTAATAACAGCGCCTGTATAAAAACCAGTACCGCCGCCAAAAAGATATTTAAAACCGGCGAAAGCGCGTATTCATAAGCTACCGGTACCAGCAAGCGGGCAAAGGGCTCCACAAAAATAAATTCCAGCTTATCCGGAACATGAAACAAATAACCCACCCGCGACAAAAACAATATGATAACCAGCCATAAAGCGTTGAATGGATTAAAAGTTCTGAAAAGATTGATCATATGAGCGCTGTTTGCGGCGTAAAATTAGCAGAAAAACTGATGTTTTGGACTATGCTACTTAGGGACTATGGGATTTTGGGGACCAAGGGGTAAGGATTTCTTATCCCTTCAAATATCTTTATTCCGTATTTCAAAAATCCTTACGCCTTTCTCCCAGTCTCATAGTCCAAAAACCCTACTTCCTCGCGTACCGCTTTACCAAATCGTCGACAATTTGGGCGGTTTCGTTGGGGAAATTGACGATCACTTTTTTATCGTCCTGTATCCAGTTATTCAGATGACCCGCAAACTTATCATTGATCTCGTTTACCACCGGCACACCCAATTTTGATGCCGCCAGGGCGTTGCATTGCTGCTCGTATTGCCCTTTCATGGGTATCATGAGCACCTTCTTTTTTAGGAACAATGCTTCGGCCGGGCCTTCAAAACCTCCGCCGGTAAGCAGACCTTCGCAATTGGCCAGGCTGGTATTAAATGCCTCGTTATTTACCGGGAAGATCTCCACATTACCCGAGCGATAGGGTGTTTTCTGCCGTTTTGAAAATATCTGCCATTGAGCCTCGGTTTGGCTCAAGTGCTTCAGCAGTGTTTTGTCGTCATAGGCTGGCAGATAAACAGTATAGTGCCCAAGGTTGGCGGTTTCCATTTCACGGATCTCGCTCCTGATCACCGGGGTATGTATAAAATCGTCGTATCGCTCAAAGTGGAAACCTACATGATGCGTGGTTGGCGAATAATATTTGAACAGCCATTCGGCATAGTTCCACTTTTTGGGCCGAGGTGTATTGGGCGAAACAAAGGAGCATTGATGACTTAATGATACCGACGGCACCTTTTGCAGGCGGCATGCCCAGGCACTTACCGGCTCAAAATCATTAATGATCAGGTCGTACTGGCTCAACGGCAGGCTGTGCATATCGCGCCAAAGCTGGGGCAGGTTCATAATTTTAAACGTTGCCCAGTTATCAACACCACCTTTTTTGCCAAACACAAAACTAAAGCCGTGAAAACGATATTTGAGGGGCTGCGATAAGGAAACCTCGGCTTCGGTGCCGCTTATTAACAGGTCAACCTCGCCATATTGCTGTAGTAAAGGCACAATTTCACGGGCCCTGCTTATATGCCCGTTACCGGTTCCCTGTATGCCAAAAAGTATTTTCATTTGTAGTAAGCGTGTTTTTACTTTAACTGAGATGGTAAATGCTCCATTTCTGTTACAGTTTCAAACATTATATTTTTATAACGGGGGGTAAGTTAGTAAAGAAAATGGATTTTAGGACTATGAGATTTTTAGACTATGGGACTTTTGGAATAGGGAATAATAACACTTACACTGCCCTCTTTGTTCACTTCTCTAAAAATCCTCGTTCTCCCAGTCTCATAGTCCCCAAAATCCTATAATCCCAAAGTCTATCCTCAGTGCGGTTCCTGTTTAAAGCGTTCGAGTAAGCTTTTTACATCCAGCTTGGCATCCAGGTCTTCGGCATCGGTTTTATCATCGTCGTCGGTATCGGTTTTAAAGTCGTCTGGATTATATTTAAATATATTCCATTCACCTTTATAATACTCCAGTGAGGTAAGGCTCTCCACCCAGTCGCCCGAGTTTAAGTATAATACCGAGCCGGTTTTTTCGGTATTCTCAATAGTCCTGATCTCGGCATGATGAATATGCCCGCAAATAACGTATTGGTAGTTTTTGTCGACAGCCAGGTCGGCCGCCGTTTGTTCAAACTGGTTAATAAATTTTACAGCCTCTTTAAAACTAGCTTTTACCTTTTGTGAAAAGCTCATTTTTTGACGACCCAAGGCCGTTAAAAACCAGTTCACAAAACTATTGATCAAAATAAGACTGTCGTACCCCACTGCGCCCAATTTGGCCAGCCATTTAGAGTGCTGCATGGTTACGTCGAATATATCGCCATGAAATATCCAGGCTTTTTTACCATCGATATTAAGTACAATTTTATTCAGCAACTGGAACGATCCCAGGTTAAAATCGGTGAATTTACGGAGCATTTCGTCGTGGTTACCGGTGAGGTAATGTACGGGGATGCCATCAGTAACAAATTTGAGTATGCGGCGAACCACTTTCATGTGGGCCTCGGGCCAGTACGATTTGCTAAACTGCCAGATATCAATAATATCACCGTTCAGGATAAGCATTTTAGGTTTAATACTTTTTAAATACTTTAGTAATTCTTTGGCATGACAACCGTAAGTACCCAGATGCACGTCAGATATTACTACGATATCAACTTCGCGTTTTGACATTAAAATAGAGGGGTTAATTTCTCATCCGGCAGGCGCTGCCGGTTAATATATCTAGTTGAAATGCTTAACAAACGATTACTCGTCGTCTTCGTCTTCATTAACATTCAATTCATAAGGGCTGATATAAAAGGCCCCAACCAGGAGCAGCAAACTTATAACAACCAAATACGCATACTCAAAATTCATCGTAAAATGATTTTAACAAATGTCGGTAAACTAAATTATCTTACTGTTAAGACTCTGTTAAATATAAAAGGTTTCACGCGGCGTGAAATTTATTTTTGATCTGTTCTAATTGTTTTAAATGGTGCAGTAAATGTATACGGGTAAACTTAAACCATTGTTTGGCATTAAGCATACCTAAACGCGGGTGCCCGTAACGCACACTTGGCGAGGCCTTTACAATAAGCGGTGCAATATCTTCTATCCGTTTGCGGCATTTGATAATCAGGTTGCGGGCATCCTCCTTACTGATCTTCTCTACATTCATAATATCCAGCATTTTGATCTTTACAGGCGGGAAACGACTAAAAAGCAACGTAAAGTACCCTTGTAAACTCGGGCCCTTTTTGGTAGGGGGGCAGTTACTATGGGCACAACGTTCAATAGCTATGGACGAGCGAAGGGTTGCCTGCATTAC
Source organism: Mucilaginibacter lappiensis (assembly GCF_900155965.1). Taxonomy (GTDB): domain Bacteria; phylum Bacteroidota; class Bacteroidia; order Sphingobacteriales; family Sphingobacteriaceae; genus Mucilaginibacter; species Mucilaginibacter lappiensis. Next base: position 168,956 of record NZ_FTMG01000011.1, on the reverse strand, counting down.
ATGGCTGTAAACCTCGGCCGACGACCACCCGCCACCTGCTGGTGTTTCGGCAAACAGATCATCGGGGATGGTATCCAGCAGTTCGCGGTAACTATCCAGTGCGGTTTCAATGGCACTAAGCTCTTTTCCAATGCTCATAATAATAAAGTTAGCTCTTTTAAATGAGTAATTTGTACAGGCACATCATTGGGTTTGAGTGCGTTGAACGGATTAAAGAAGATTGCATCCATCCCATAATGAAGCGCTCCGTAAATATCCGCTTCTAAACTATCACCTATCATCACGCTTTCGGCTTTGGTAGTACCCGCCAGGTTAACAGCATATTCAAATATGGCCTTATCGGGCTTATTGACGCCCACATCTTCAGATACGATAATATGCTGAAAATACCGCCCAAGGTTGGTACCCGAGATCTTTAACTGCTGCGATTCTTTAAATCCATTGGAAATGAGGTGCAGGGTGTATTTACCTTGCAGGTACTGCAGCGTTTCGTGCGCGTGCGGAAACAGGTTGGTTTTGGTGGGGCAAAGCCGTACATACGCGTCTTCAAAATCGGCCGGAATCAGGTCGGGATGCAAGCCAAGCTGGGTAAACGTTTTTTTAAAACGGGCATTACGCAACTCCTCCTTCGTGATAACCCCTGTATGATATTGAGCCCAAAGCTCGTGGTTATTACGGGTATAAGTTTCGATGAACAGATCGGCCGATGGTAAGCCAATCTCCTGTAAACGGTGCAGTATAAAAAGCTCGTGCAGGGTTTCCTCCGCGTTTTTATCAAAATCCCAGATGGTATGGTCGAGATCAAAGAAGATGTGCTTGTATTTTATTTCGGATTTCGGATGTTCGATTTCGGATTTCATGGATTGACAGAATATTTTACCATCACGTCATTGCGAGTTACGAAGCAATGACGCGTGCTTCATTAATATTAGGGGCAAAATTAAACTATTCGCTTCCCAAATCCGAAACCGAACATCTCAAATCCGAAATTAGTTACCTTCCAACTCCTTCGGGAACCATGGCTTGTAAATTGAAACTTGTTTTTTCGCGGTTTCGGAAACCGGAATTTTCCATACATCAAAAAAACGGCCCAGATTGCTATTTGTTGCCTTGCTGATGGTGGTAAACCACAGATCGCGTTTATCCTGATCGTTTTTGGGGTATTGGTCACTGGGCAGATTCCGGTAGACTGTATTGGCGGATTTAATGGCGTCCCAGCCAAATTGGTTAATAAGCTCAATATACATGCTTAAAGCCAGGAAAGGATCATTACACCATTTTTCATAACTGGGGTTATTAGCCAGGTACACTTTTATATTTTTTATTACCTCGGGCTGGCTGGAAATATTTTCATGATTATAAATGCCTTTATGCAATACTTTATCATAGGTATACATAGAAAATAAGTTCTCGGTAACTTCTATTGTCCCCGGAAAATCCAATTTCCAAAACTGGTGCCGGTGGCCAAGTTCATGAAAAGCACCCCATGAGCCATGCGAGCGGATAAATGCCTCATTGAGCATCCATTCGCAGCTTTGATCGTCGGGCACCACTATTTTTTCGTAGGTGGTAAACATATACCCATAGGCCGCATCAATATCTACAATAATGCGTTCCTGGTGCGCACGCTTTGGCGAAATCGCCGCCAGATCGGCATCTGCATTCATCACCTCATCCCAAAATTGCATTAACTTAACCGGGTTATTTAGGTTACGGATACGGTACGATGGTACGGTGAGCACAATATTATCTGTAGCCAGTTCGGCCCAGGGCGCTGGGTTGTTGCGGATGGTGGTATTCCACTCCTGCTCGCTGGTTTTGCCCAGTTTAAAGTATGGCGCTTTTACGGCACCGCTAACATTTATCTTAATGGTTTTTAATTTGCTGGTATCTGCAATATTAATTAGCAGCAAACCACCATAAGGAGAATATATATCAATTTGTTTTTGATCGAGGCTAAATTTCGCCGTTAAATCAACGGGGGTACGTTTAAATTGATCCATATGGGTCAGGTCGTCATCATGCACACCTATCTGCGCTTTTAAATGCTGCTTTATATCATCGGTGCTGATGGTAATAGTAACCTTTTCGCCCGCAGGTACATACAAACCTGTACTGTGTGGCCGGTAATAAACAGGCTCAGGATCATTAAGTCCCTGCGTACCCACTTTTACCGGAATAACAACTGTTTGGTTTACACGTAGGGCGTTTGCGGGCACATCACCAGGAAATATTTGATAACCAGCAGCTTTTGCTTCGGGATGATGAATAAAATCCTGCTGTTTGGCATAAAACCAATACCCTGCTTTAGTGGCCACTTTAAGTGCGGGCGTACTGTTTAATACCGGAGCAGATGGCGATGGCACCGGCAACACGGCCGGGATATCAAAAGCCTGTTTCATTTCGTAAATAACAGGGGCACCAGGATCATTATATTTAAGTACCTGTTCGATGGTTAGCTTGGTAAAAAAATCAACACTTTCACTTAACGTTTTTTTACTTTGTATCAACGGCAATAGAGTTTTTAGCTGCACATAATCGGGCACGCTATCGATAACCAATGCTGTGTATTTTGGCGATTGCACGATCAACGCATTTGGATTAACCAAACCGGCTTTAGCTAATAGTTTGTTAATACCCAGATCAAGATATTGCAGATTTTTTATGGTGTCTTTACTGTTATACAGATCCGAATATGGCGATGCAAATAATAGGGTACCGCCGGCAGTAATAAAATCCTCTATCAGCTGCAATTCCTTAACATCGGTTATATCTTTATTTAAAACCAGCAGGCTGGTATTCTTTTTAAGCTTGAAATTTGGAGTGATGTAAACAGTGGCGTTTTGTTGCTGCAAAAAATCAGTGAAACCTTTTTCCATGCCCCCGGTTACCGCAATCCGGCGCGTTCTGTTGCCTGGGCTAGCCCAGTTTAAAGCATTTTTTAATAATTGTGATACATCCTTATTAGTCAGCATTTCGGCTTTTAAATATGCCGACGGACCAAACAATAATACCTTGCCCTTACCAAGGGTAGATGAAACAATGGCGTTTGCCTTAAAAGGCTGATCCTGAAAATCGGACATGGCCATAGCGATAATCTCCGGCTGCCTATTTATAGTAATAAAGAAGGAAGTCCCCTCCGGCAGCGGCGGCATAGGGAGGCTATCAATATGTTTAAGCAATAAAGTCTTTATATCCTGGGCTTGTAAAGTAAACACGTTAACAAGTAGTAAAGAAAAGCAAAGTAACAGGCGATAGGGTTTGCAGAACATGAGGTAAATGATTGGTTTACATAAAGGAACATATAAAACCTTAAAACAAATAATATTACCGCAAGCATTAACTTTTTTTAACAAAAACCACAAACAAAAGGTTTTAACACCACGTCATTGCAATGACGCGTTCTTTATGAATATTAGAGGCAAAATTAAACTATTCCCCTTCTAAATCCGAAATCCAAACTCAGGACTTGTCTCCGAAAGCCAGGTCACCGGCATCACCCAGGCCGGGCACTATATAAGCTTTGCTGGTCATTTCATCATCAACAGCACACAACCATAACTTGGCCTTGGGCAGGTTGGCCCTTACATGTGCCACGCCTTCGGTACTGGCTATTACGGCAGCTATATGCAGCTCTTTTATTTTATACTGGGCCATGAGTTCCTTACATACCACTACGATGCTTTGCCCGGTGGCCAGCATGGTATCGCACAGGATAAATATTTTACCATCGAGATTTGGGGTGGAGATATGATCAACCTGGATCACAAAATCGCCGGTACGCTTTACTTTACGATAGGCAGTAATAAAAGCCGAAGCCGATTGATCAAAATACTGCATAAAACCCTGGTGAAAAGGCAGGCCGGCACGCAAAATAGTCCCCAACACCGGTTGATCAACAGGTACGCTTACACTGGCTGTGCCTAATGAGGTCTGCACTTCCTTATCCTCATACTGAAGTGTTTTACTGAGCTCATAAGCCAGTATCTGTCCCAGTTTTTCCTGGTTAAGCCTAAAACGCGCTTTATCCTGCTGTATGTCGGTGTCTCGCAGTTCGGCCAAAAACTGGTTGGCAATGGTATTGGTTTTATTGAGAATAAAGATCATGCTTGTAGATTTAGAGTCAAGAATCAAGAGCCAGGAATCAGGAAAACAGCTAAATGTATGCCACAATTTAAGGAATATTTAAGTGTCACAGCAGTAAAAGGATATTTTTTCCATCTTTTTCTTGATTCCTGGCTCTTGATTCCTGATTCTAACAAGTTTTTTTACAATTCAATTATGAATATATGTAGTTAACTACGTAGTTTTGAATATAAATTTATAACCATGAACATACTTTCTGCTATTACCCCCTTAAATAATGATTACTGCGAACAGATCATTGACATTGTTTTGCCCATACAGCAAATTGAGTTTAACGTTCCCATTACGATCCAGGATCAACCCGACCTGTTAGATATCGAGAAAAACTATCATCAAACCGGAGGCAACTTCTGGGGAGCCAAACACAACGAACTCCTGGTGGGCACTATAGGCTTAATTGCTTTCGATAAGCATGCCGGCGCTATCCGTAAAATGTTTGTTCGGAAAGATTACCGTGGCAAAGAGTGGGGCACCGGTCAATTGCTGCTTGATACACTGATTGATTATTGCCGCCAAAACCAGATCGCCGATATTTATTTAGGAACGGTTGACGTACTCAAAGCGGCTCATCGTTTTTATGAACGCAATGGCTTCACCAGGCTGGCCAAAAATGAATTGCCGCAATCATTTCCGTTGATGAGCGCAGATACTATTTTTTATCACCTACATTTGACAAATTAAGCACGGGTTTATACATGAATGTGATAGATGAATCGGGCATTTTAGCCATTGCAACCAGATTGCAACGCCTTAGCGACCAGTTCCGTAAGGATGGCGTTCTGATATATAAGGCCAACGGTGTTGATTTTGAACCCAAATGGTTCCCGGTGATCTACACCCTGCACTTAAGATCGGTTTTGAGCGTGGTGGAAATTGCCAATGAAATTGGCTACACCCACCCGTCCACCATCAGTTTGCTGAAAGAGCTGGAAAAAGTAAAGCTGATCCGCTCCAAAAAGGATAAGGCTGATGAAAGAAAACGCCTGATCCAGCTAACCGCCAAAGGCCAGGAACTGATTGAGCAAATGAAACCAGTTTGGGAGGTGATGGTAGCAGCTTTAACGGAGCTCACCACCACACAAAATAATCTCCTGCAAGCCATAAGCGAGGTGGAAGAACAAATGAAACGCCTCAGTCTTTTTGAACGGGCTAAGCGGATTAGTTTAACGGGCTAGTTGGATTACGCAGACGACTCACCCCGTCTGCGCTTCGCCCGGGGCGGAAAGAGGGTGGGAATTTGTCATGCTGAACGACAGTGAAGCATCTATTGTGCGCCAGGCATGCCGAAGAAGATCCTTCGCTATCGCTCAGGATGACAAAAAACTAAGAGTAGTTCCGGTTCATCCCCTTGCACATCCCAACTATTTTTTGTATCTTTAAGTATACCACAGGCCAGCCCTGCTTACTTTGAAAATTGTAAGCAGGGCTGTTTGGTTAAAGGAACAAAACAAGCCAAAAACCAACCGTTTTGTATATAGTTATTTAACAATCAATTATTTAATACTTTTTAACTTTTTCAAAACCCATCAAAAATTTGTTAAAAAGTGTTAAAATGGCGTTAAAATTTAGTTAAACCGGGTAATAAGCACACCTTTTTATATCGTTTTTGAGCAGAAAAGTGTTAAAATAAAGGTTTAAAAAGTACCCCGAAGAGGATGCCCGGTTTGAATTTTGTAAGTTTCGTTTTTGTGGGGTAAAAAGTTGGTGAAAAATTAATCCGGATGAGTGTGAAGATTTTTCGACACACTCAAATCCTGCTGACATAAGGTTGTCATTATCCTGCACTTATTTTGAATTGCAAAACCTATTGCAGGAATATTTGTATTTTTACATAACAACATGGATTTTAATTTAACCTCCCAATACTTCCCCACCGGCGATCAGCCCGAAGCTATCCGTCAACTGGTGGAAGGTGTAAATAATGGCGATCCTTTTCAAACCTTGCTAGGTGTTACCGGATCGGGTAAAACATTTTCTATTGCCAATGTGATACAGCAAACGCAAAAGCCTACGCTGATACTGAGCCACAATAAAACACTGGCAGCACAGCTGTACGGCGAGTTTAAGCAGTTTTTCCCGGAAAACGCGGTAAACTACTTTGTGTCGTACTATGATTATTATCAGCCCGAAGCGTTTATACCCACCACCAACACCTATATTGAAAAAGACCTGCAAATAAACGAGGAGATAGAGAAATTACGTTTGCGCACTACTTCGGCCCTAATGTCGGGTCGCAGGGATGTTATCGTGGTATCATCTATATCCTGCATCTATGGTATGGGTAACCCGGATGACTTTGCCGACTCTGTTTTCAAGTTCGCAGTAGGTACGCGTATTAGTCGCAATGCTTTTTTACACCGCCTGGTAGAGATACTTTATGCCCGCACTACTGCCGATTTTAAGCGCGGTACTTTCCGGGTAAAGGGTGATACGGTTGATATTTTCCCGGCCTACCTGGATTATGCTTACCGCATATCCTTTTTCGGGGATGACATTGAAGAGCTCAGCACTTTTGATGTCACTACGGGAAAGACCGTTGAAAAAATGACCCATATGGTCGTGTATCCGGCAAACCTGTACGTTGCGCCACGGGAGCGTTTTACCCAATCTATCTGGGCTATACAGGAAGAGCTGGAAACCCGTAAAAAGCAGTTTATTGATGATGGCCGTTTCCTGGAGGCCAAGCGCCTGGAAGAGCGGGTTAACTATGATCTGGAAATGATACGCGAACTGGGCTATTGCTCGGGCATCGAGAACTATTCGCGCTTTTTTGACGGACGGCAGCCTGGGGCGCGCCCCTTCTGCCTGCTAGATTATTTCCCGGATGATTATCTGATGGTGATTGACGAAAGTCACGTAACCGTTCCGCAGATCAGGGCCATGTATGGTGGAGACCGGTCACGTAAAATATCATTGGTCGATTATGGTTTCCGGCTGCCGGCTGCTATGGATAACCGTCCGCTAAATTTTCAGGAGTTTGAGAAACTGGCTCCGCAAACCATTTATGTAAGTGCTACCCCCGGCGATTTTGAACTGGAGAAATCTGAAGGCGTGGTAGTGCAGCAGGTGATACGCCCTACCGGCTTACTTGACCCCGTTATTGAAGTTCGCCCGGTGATCAACCAGGTTGACGATCTGCTGGATGAGGTAGATAAGACCATCAAAATGGGTGACCGTATTCTCGTAACCACCCTCACCAAACGTATGGCCGAGGAATTGGCTAAGTATATGGACCGCCTGGGTATCAAATGCCGTTACATCCATTCCGAAGTAAAAACCCTGCAAAGGGTAGAGATATTAAGAGGCTTACGACTGGGTGAGTTTGATGTATTGATCGGTATCAACTTATTGCGCGAAGGGCTTGATCTGCCGGAAGTATCCCTGGTAGCCATTCTGGATGCCGATAAGGAAGGGTTCCTGCGTTCTGAGCGCTCGCTGATACAAACTATTGGTCGTGCCGCCCGTAACGATCGCGGCCGGGTGATCATGTATGCCGACAAGATCACCGATTCTATGCAGATTACAATGGATGAGACCAATCGCCGCCGCGATATACAGATAGCCTACAATACAACACACGGCATAACGCCAACCACGGTTGGTAAAACGCGCGAAGAGATCATGGAGCAAACCTCTGTGGTCGACTTTCAGGGTGGTGTACAAAAAGCTTATGTGGAAGCTGATTCCATATCACTGGCTGCCGATCCGATAGTGCAGTACATGACCAAGGCCGATCTGAAAAAATCAATTGACAATACTAAAAAAGACATGCTCGCAGCGGCCAAGGATATGGACTTTTTACAGGCCGCCAAACTGCGCGATGAGATGTTTGCCTTAGAAAAAATGATGGAAGAGAAGTTTTAGATGTGCAGATTACAGATAGCAAATGAGTATCATACAAAAGTAGATTTTTCATCCGCACATCCGTAATCCGCACATCTGTACATCTATCTTCAATCATATTAAAACAATTTTTACGTTATATAACTTATATTTGTAAGCTAAAAATTAATGTGATGCTTTTAATTCGTTTTCTACTCATATCAATTTGTATACTATATATCATACGCAGTTTAGTACGATATCTGCTACCTTTCCTTTTTGAAAGCGTGGTGAATAAGGCCCAGCAACAAGCTCAGCAGCAGCAACGTCAATCCACCAGACGTCCAGATGGTGCTATCAAGGTTGATTATATCCCACAGGGGAAAAGGGGTACCGTGCCTGATTCTGAAGGCGAGTTTGTTGATTATGAAGAAGTGAAATAAACCCTATGCTGCCAGAAGAAGTATACAAAAGACGCCCAAACCATAACAATACCTCCGAGTCTGTTATACTCATTGTGGCCAATTACATTGTATTTACAGTTGCGCTGCAGCTATTTGCTACCTGCGCCAAGATAGGCACATTCTTTTGGGTGGTTTTAGGTGCCCTTGCCTTATATAACTTTTTCAGCATACGCAAATACAGGGAAGATTATGGCAAACCCCAGGTGATAGCCTATGTCGTGAGCCTTGCAGGTATGATATTGTTGTTTATCCTGCTACGTAGTCGCGAGCTTACCTGCTAATTTTTAATTTCGGAATTCGGATGTTCGATTTCGGATTTAGTTTGAAGCTGTACCAAATCCTACTTTTTTAATTTTCAAAATCAGCAAATTTTCCCAAATCCGAAATCGAACATCCGAAATCCGAATTATGTAACTCAATTGTCATTCAAATTTCTATTTTTGAGGAATATATATTATCCATTTCAAAAAACTTAAATGAACAACTGGTTTAAACGTAATGGTACTCATCTGGCCGTTATTGCAATTTTTGTAGCTATATGCTTTTTTTTCCTTACACCCGCCTTCCAGGGTAAAACATTAGGCCAAAGCGATGTTCTTGGAGCCCAATCCACTCAAAAAGAAATAATGGATTACCGGGCAAAGGATACAACTATACTTTGGACAAACCAGATATTTGGTGGTATGCCTGCATTTCAAATATGGGCACCATATCCTGACAACATTACTACACATATTGTAACAGCACTAAAAGTCACATTTCCTAATCCTGTTGATACTGTATTATTGCTTTTATTAGGTACCTACTTTTTGTTTATTGTACTTAAATTAAACCCGTGGCTTGCTGCTGCTGGTGCAGTTGCATTTACATTTTCATCATACAATATCATCCTACTCGTTGCAGGGCACTCAAACCAGGCCTTTGCTATTGCATTTTTTGCCCCCATATTAGGTGGTATTATCCTAACACTAAGAGGAAAACACATATTAGGTGGTGCGCTAACGGCATTTTTCCTGGCTATGGAGATCAGAGCTAACCACGTACAAATGACTTATTATTTGTTGCTATCGCTGATCATATTAGTGGGAATTGAATTGTATCATGCAATTAAAACAAAAAACACGCAGCCCTTCTTAAAGTCATTGGCTTACATAGGGGGTGCAACCTTGCTTGCATTGGCTGTGAACGCATCCAGTTTATGGAGTACTTACGACTTTGGTAAAGAAACCATACGCGGAAAATCAAACCTTACCCAAACCTCCAAAGAGCCCAGCAATGGCCTTGCAAAAGATTATGCTTATCAATGGAGCCAGGGGGTGGGTGAATCTTTTACTTTCCTGATCCCGAATATATATGGCGGTGCCTCTCCAAGTACGGAGCCATTAGATCAAAACTCAGAAACTGCTAAAGTGTTGATGACAAATGGTATTCCCCAGGAGCAAGCAGTTAATTATACACAACAGATTACCTCATCGGTACCGGGCATGACAACCTATTGGGGTAACAAACCGGGTACGGCCGGCCCATATTATTTTGGTGCCGTAGTTTGCTTTTTATTCTTATTTGGCCTACTGACAGTTAAAAACCGTTTAAAATGGTGGTTGTTAGCTACTGTGGTATTAACCATGTTATTGTCCTTTGGTCGCAACATGCCATTTCTATCTGATATCTTTTTCAACTATTTCCCCTTATACAATAAGTTCCGTGCGGTGGAATCTATATTGGCTGTGGCCAGTATATGTTTCCCGATACTGGCATTCTTGGCAGTTCAGGAAATTATTGATACCAAAGACAGAAACCCTATACTTAAAAAATTGATGCTCTCTCTTTACATAGTTGGTGGGCTTACCCTGTTATTTGCTGTGTTACCCGATCTTATTCTAAGCTTTAGAGCCGAAGATCAAGCTGCTGGAATAAACTATCTTACGCAAGCGTTCAAGAGTAATGCTGCATTAGCTAATGATGTGGCTAATGCCATTATTAAAGACAGGGTATCTTTGGCACGTGCAGATGCTATACGCTCATTAATATTTGTGTTATTAACATTTGGTATTGTATGGGCATTTATCAAACAGAAAATAAATATAGTTACGCTTTCGGTTGCCTTACTTGCCTTAACATTGGTTGATATGTGGCAGGTAGACCGGCGTTATTTGAAGAATGAGAATTTTCAGGATAAAATTGAGGCCGATCAGGCGGTTAAACCTCGTGAGGTTGACCAATTTATAATGAAAGATAAAGATCCTGACTATCGCGTATTTGACGTAAGCGCCAGTATTAAATATGATTTATTTAATCCGTTTTTTCATAAATCAATAAGCGGATATTCTGCAGCTCGATTAAAAAGATTCGATGAGCTTATAGATAATCAATTCTCCAAAAGCATTAACCAGGATGTTTTGGATATGCTAAATACCAAATACATTATTACACAAGACCAAAAAACGCAAAACTTAGGTATGCAGGTAAATCCAACAGCTTGCGGACATGCCTGGTTTATAAAAAGCATCAAATACGCTGAAAATGCCGACCAGGAAATGCAGGCAATCAGCAGTTTTTCCCCTAAAGACGAAGCCATCGTTGATAAGCAGTACAAAAGCGATATTGACGAAAAAACATTAGGGACCGATCCTGCCGGCAAAATAGACCTGGTGAGTTACAATCCTGATCATATGATATACCAAAGTGGTTCAACCGCCTCACAAATCGCTGTTTTCTCTGAAGTGTATTATAATAAAGGATGGAAAATGCTGATCGACGGGGTTGAAAAACCATACTTCCGTGCTGATTACCTTTTACGTGCTGCGCAGATACCGGTTGGTAACCACAAGATCGAATTCATATTCCACCCAACATCCTATTATGCCGGTGAAAATATCTCTTTAGCTGGATCTATCCTGTTGGTGCTGGCCCTTGGTGGTGCAATTTACACCGAAACCAAAAAGAAACCTGCAGTTAAGCCTGCCGCCAAAAAAGCATAAGGCTCAACTATATTAATGAAGAGCGATGGGTTCAGATCCATCGCTTTTTTTATATCTCAAAAGGCCGCTAGTCGTTAGTACGTTTATTTTTGAGCCAATACCAGCCCAGGTTAAAGGCTATTACAAAATGATAGAATACAGTCGGGATCAATCCGTAGTATCGTTTCATAATATTAAAACGCTCCTGCAGGCTTTGGCGGTGCCTTTTTTTCGACATTCCTCCTACCAGGTATCTGGCTACGTACCTGTTCACATTCACTATTTTTTTAGTCTTTTTGGCGGCTCGGATGATCCAGTCGATATCGGCGCTGAGCTGATACATGTTATCGTAAGGTTCTGTTAAACTTCGCCTGATATATATAGCCTGGTGACTAATGCTCATACCATATTTAAAACTACGCCAGGTAAATGTAGCTGGAGCCCGATGGCGGCGTTGCCCCAAACTTTGGCTGTTATCATCTATCATCTCTGTTTCGCCATAATAGATGTCGGCCTCATCAGCCGAGGCAAAAACTGCTGCTACGGTATCTTTGTCATAAAATTCGTCGCCAGAGTTCATAAAGATCACATAATCACCTGTAGCTACAGCCAAACCTTTGTTCATGGCGTCATAGATGCCCTTATCCTTTTCGCTGATCAATTTACTGATGCGATCCTGGTATGTATTAATCACCTCCAGCGTACCATCAGTTGATAAGCCATCGACTATAATATATTCGATAGGAGAATACGTTTGCCCTAAAACCGAAAGCATAGTACGCTCAATATCACGTACATTATTATAGACAATGGTGATCACGCTTAACTTAGGCTCAAACATCAGCACCCTCCTTTTTTAGCAGGCTTTCATAAAGGCTGATATGCTTTTGAGCAATAACTTTTTCTGAAAAAGTATCCATGATCGTTTGCCTAGCCTGTTGTTGTATCAGCTCCTGATCAGGATGCTTAATGATCCATTCCATACCATCTGTAAAGCTCTCTGCCGACTTATAAGCGGCCAGGTAGCCGTTGTGTTCATGCCGTACCATATCTGGTATGCCACCTGTTGTAAAGGCTATTACAGGCGTTCCGCAGGACAGGCTCTCCATTACCGTATAAGGCAGATTATCCTCCAGTGATGGAATCAGGAAAGCATCGGCAGCAGCATAGTATTGGGCCAGTTGTTCATCATTATTGATAGTACCTAAAAAACTGGTTTTGAAAGGGAAATCGGGCACACCTTCTGTTCCGCGGTTTCCAAATATCACCAGCTCTACTTTGTTTGCATCTGCGCCTAAACGCTGTTTTAGCAGTTCCAGGCTATCCAGTAAGTATTGGGTTCCCTTATGCAAGTCTTTTCGGGACGGCATAAATCCACTCAGGAAAATAAACTTATCCGCAGGTAGTCCGGCTTTTTGTTTGGCCTGTTTTTTATCAGCGGGTTTAAAAATATCGGTTTCCAGAGTATTGGGGATATGGTTTACCGCCTTACCCTGCATCAAACTGCTGTTTTTTATCGATGCCTTCATCCAGGTACTTGGAGCGGCAATGGTAAAGTTGAGCATATCATATGCCTTATGCTTTTGCTGCCATATTTGGTGTGATATATCGTTATCCCCGGTATGAATCAGCAGCGGACAATTACCGCATTCCCGCATATAATGGTCACAAGCATAGCGTACATGGCAGCCGCCGGTAAAGGCATTACTGTCATGAAAGGTCCATATCACGGGTTTGTTCAGTTTGGCTATCTCGGCTATATGTTTCGGATCCAGGAAACCGTGATTTACCCAATGCAGGTGTATAATATCGGCATTTTTCACCTCGGGATGGCGGATAACCGACCGTCCGAACCAGGTAAATGAAAAAGGGGTGCGCGATAAAGGTGTCAGGTACCTTTTGGCCAGTATTCGTTCCAGAACAATGGTAGCGGCAGTATAGGCTTTCTGTAAAGGATTGGTGTTAAAAGTGCCTATCTGCGGGTTTTTCCCAAACTTATAGTGAACGATGACCTTTGAATCGACATTTTGACTGAGCAATGCCCGGTTAAGGCGCATACAGGCCCGACCCGCGCCGCCATTGCCATCATAGGTGTTCAAATGCACTACTTTTAACATGCTCCAAAAATACATTTATTCGGCCGAACCTAAATACCGGTCAGTCCTAAAAACCCGTTTTGTTTTTGCTGAATATTCGGCGACCCGCTTTTTAACAATTCAATTTCAATCAGTCTCGTAAAAACTTTTTAAACCTTAAATTTTAACACTTTTCTGTTCAAAAGCAGGGTAAAAACAGTCAAAAATTGATTCAAAATACCCCATTTTAACACTTTTTAACAAATTTTAACGCGGTTTTAGCGTGTTTTAAAAACTTTAAAAAGTATTAATTTATTGATTGTCAAATAAAACATACCAAACGGTTGGTTTTTGTTCCCTTTTTTCCTTTAATAAAACAGCCCGGTTATCCTTTTTGATCGGATAACCGGGCCGTGGTATATACAAATATACGGATTTTTTTGACGGGAAAAAAATTGGGGAGAGGCAATTCCTTTATGTCATTTCGAACGAGGTACGAGGAGAAATCTTATACGTGGTATAAGCCAATTGTAAAAGATCTCTCCTCGTACCTCGTTCGAGATGACAAATTTGCGGGGGCTTACCCTACCCTTTGCTTCACAAACCTAACCATCCGTTTAAACAGATTACCCTTGCGATGCGCCAGGAAATGTTTGATGGCCTGGTAGGCTTTTTCATTTTCTTCAATCACATTAGGGAATTTTTTGACAGGCTGCTGCGAGATATGCACATCGTACATGTTTTCGCGGTTGGAGTGTACGCCGGTACCGTCGTGCCCGATGTTGTTGATGAGTGAACGCGAAGGGTTAAGCGTAAGACCTCCTTTTAAAAAGATGGAGGCATACCAGCGGATGGCCCAGGAGTTGTTTTTCCCGGCTTTAAATTCCTGTATCTGACGCCAAAAATTCATCTTCCCTTCTATCGAAAAACGGATAATGCTGAGCGTATCAAACTGGGCTATCAGCTTGTCAATGTCCGGTTCAAAATGGTTCCAGGCACGTGCCCAGGTTGCCCAGCCCCAGCTGCTGGCCGCGCGGTAAAAGAAGGATTCGGGCAGGTCCTTATCCTTCAGGTTATACATGTAGGCGCCTATATGCATCACCTTTTCCTGGTTGGCATAATAGGTTAGCGCTTCGTTAAAATATTCAAGTGTATAGGGCGACGACAGCAGATCATCCTCAAAAACAATCACCTTGCCATACTCATATACCAGTTGGGTTACCCCGCTGATGATGGATTCGGCAAGGCCCAGGTTATGGTCGCGCTCAATAACTTTTACCGATTTAAAACCGGTAGTTTCACGGGCTATCTGCCTTACCTGCTCCACTTTGTCGCGGTCGGCATCGGTTTTGGCGGCATCACAAAAAATATATAACCTGGATTCATCTGCCAATACATTTTTTTGCAAATGGATCAATGTACGGCGCGTATGATCGGGCCGGTTATAAACAAATAAGGCTATAGGAGCAAGTTGCTGCATAGTTATTTTTTTGTTGGGTATTGATGGGCGGTATCAAGTAGCTAGTATCAAGACTTTTTAAAACTAAGAGCTCCGTCTTCTGTAGCTGTCGTGATACTTGATACTAACTACTTGATACTATTAGAATAGTTCGGGCTGCTGGTTGGTTTTCTTACACAAAACGGTATAAGCGTTGGCAAATTGTTCTGTTACTTTTTTTCCGAAAATTTTTCCCAGGCTTTGCTTCACAGTAAACTCCGCAGCTATCTTCAGATCCTTTACAAAGCTTTTGTTTTTTTTCTGATTTATATAAGCGTTAAAGCGGGTTACTTCGGGCTCAATCATGGATGTAAGGTCGTTTTCGATCTCAAAACCTTCGGTACGCAGCAGGTAGCGCAGCGATGTTGGCGTATAGACGTTGATGTGGCCGTAAGCCAAAAAATGTTTGATGCGGACATCCACCCCGGTTTTATAATCACGGGGTACTTCAATAACGCATTGTTTGCCTACACGCCTTAATTCGCGCAGCAGTAGTCGTTCATGCTCCACATGTTCCAGCACGTGCGACAGGATGATCAGATCGAAGCTGTTATCCTCAAAAGGCAACTTATAGCCATCAAACACCTGCGCCGATTTCAGATCTTTAATCCCGCGCGACTGAATATACTCCACCCCGCTGCCTGATATTTCCACGGCATGATATTCAGCCGCGAAGTTATTATCCGACAGTATTTTGAGGATACTGCCATCACCCGCACCTACTTCCAGCACTTTGGTAAAGGTTAATCCACGGCAAACCTCTATGATATGCTGCGCCTTGTATTTGGCGCTGAGCATACGCCAGGCTTCGTCGTGCTTTTGATAAAACTGATCGTACGCGGTTTTATAGTTTCCGCCAATAATTGATTCCTGCATGAGTTTACGAATGTAAAACTATCACTTTAATGTTTATGTTTTTAAGCAGGTAAAATTTTTGAGTTAATTAAAAATTTAGCCATGTTTTTATGCAATCGCTAAATCAGTATAAAAACACTGGCCCAGTGCGATTCCCTCCCCACGGGAGGTGCAGGGAGGGGTTTATTCGTAATATATGTCGCAGAAACCCCTCCCTGCCACAACACTAACCATCGCGCCCCTCCCGTGGTGAGAGAACTTGATCTGCCAAATAACTTATTTCTTACCCATTATATATTATCACCATTTTCCAGGCTGTGCCTTACCCATTTTACCTTTAAGTCCATCCTTCACGGCTGTTAAAAACTTACGATACTCTTTCCGTTTGGAACTCAATATGCTGATGACCCACAAATAGACCAAGTATAAGTTTTTGTTGATCCCGAAGATCAATCTGGAACTCATCGCGTTGCGGGAATAAAAATACATCCGGTTCCTGACGGCGTAATAGGTACGGAAGCTCCACTGATCGAGCAAATGCGAATGAAAGGCTTTGGGCTGATAAGTTAAGCCTTGTGATTGATCAATATCCACCACCTTGCATGCCGGTATCAGCCATATGGTGCCACCGTTTTTGGTGATGCGGTAAGTATATTCCGAATCATCTACATATAAATAAAACTTTTCGTCAGGGAACCCAATCAGTTCGATCATGGCCCGGTGCATGAGCAAGCCGCCGTAAGGCACATAAGGCATAGTTGCCCTAGCCAGATATGCCGAAGAACCCGAAAATTGATCACGTGCTTTGGATAAACGATTTTTAAAAATGTTGAATATGCTGAAACCCATAAAATTATTGGGCACCAGGTAATATCTGCCGGGATCCTGTCCCCGGGCTATTTTTACATGGGGAGGCCTGTCTTCGCGCAGGCAGTACAATGCTTTTTGATCATTGGCCCCTTCGATTTTCTCCCAGTTGTGCAGCAGGATATCCAGTGCGTTTACATCGGGCAAATTATCATCATCCAACAGCCAAACCATATCGGCATTCGTTTGCTGATAAGCATATTCGAGGGCCTGTTTATAGCCACCGGCCGAACCCAGGTTTTCGGTATTGTTTAAAACCTTTACACGGCTATCGTTCAATTGGCCGGCATATTCTTCTACATTATAAAGCGCGGCATTATTCACCACCACTACCTGTGTAACAGGGGCAAAAGAGAGCACGCGTTTTAACACCTGCTCCAGAAATTGCCACCTATTTGCATAAGTAAGCGTTAACACACACACTTTATATTTTATATTTGCCATGGAATGCTCCAAAATTATCATTTTACTTCATACAATACAGCGCTAAAAACTGAATGGGCATAATAAAGCAACAAACCATTAAAGGTTCCATTTATTCGTACCTGGGCGTTTTAATTGGTTTTTTAACAGTAAGTGTCCTTCAGCCCTATGCATTGAGAGATACTGCACAAATAGGTCTTATTACATTACTTGCATCTCTATCGGCCTTATTTGCACAGTTTGCTATACTTGGATTCAACGGTACGGCAAGATATTTCCCCTACTTCCGCAGTGAAGAAAAACAACATCACGGTTATTTATTTTTAGCGTGCATGGTAGCCTTGTTGGGTACTGTATTGCTTTTACTGTTCATGTATGTATTTAAAGATGTAATTGTAGGCAAGAATGCCAAAACTGTTTTATTTAAACAATATTATTGGTATTTGCTACCACTTACCTTTTTCACGTTGTTCTTCAACGTATTTGATCTGTATGCCCGCATGCTTTATAACATCACTACGGGCCTGATACTGCGGGAATTTACCAAGAGGATTTTTATACTGGTCCCCATTTTACTGGCGTATTTTAAACTGATCAATTTTGATCTCTTCATGATACTTTGGCTGGTGGCCAACGTGATAGGTACCTTCCAGATCATGGCCAGGCTTATCAAAGACAAGCAGTTTTCGCTTAAGCCCAATTTTGAATTCCTGGATAAAGACATGATCAATAAGCTGGTTGGCATTTGTTTTTTTACCATTTTAACCGGTTCATCGCCTTTAATTATTCAGAATATTGACACCTTGCTCATCTCCAAAAAGCTGGACCTTGCCCACACGGGTGTGTACGCACTGGCATTTAGCTTTGGCACCATCATTTCGTTGCCCTCGCGTTCATTGTATAGCATTTCTTACACCATCGTATCTGAATCATGGAAAACAAACGACCTGAAAAACATCAGCACAGTTTATAAGAAAAGCTGCGTAAACCAGATCATCAGCGCACTATTCCTTTTTGTGCTGATATGGGCCAGTATTGACAATGTGTTTGCGTTTTTACCACCTGATTTTAAAGCTGGTAAGTACGCCGTATTTTTTGTTGGTCTGGGTTATTTTATCGACTCCGCCACAGGCATTAACCTGGTGATATTGGCTACATCAAAATATTTCAGATACGAGGCACTATTTAATCTGTTGCTGGTGCCCGTTATTGTTATTTTAAATTTAGTCCTGATCCCCATTTATGGCATAACCGGATCGGCTATCGCATCGGCAGTAACCTATTTTATATTTAACCTGTTCAGGTTTATATTTATATGGATAAAATTTAAAATGCAACCATTTGACCTTAAATGCCTTCTGGCATTAGTTACAGGTGTGCTGGTTTATTATCTGTCGTTATGGATACTGCCGCACATCGGTAATTATTACGTTGATACCATTGTACGTACCGCCTTTATCACCGCGCTTTATTTACCGGCCGTTTACTTTTTGAAACTATCGGAGGATATCAACAGCATTATTGATGGTGTTATTGTGAAATTGAAGGGCAAATAAAAACACCCCGACCCTCTGTTAGTGCATGTACGCCAGCAACAAATTCGCGTTATAAACGCTCACCCATATTAAGCACTCGTTACAAACAAGCGCAAGTTATGGTAAAAAGTGGGTTTACATGGTTTACACATTTTATGGTTAACATGATTATATATAATTGATAATCAATAATTTAAATTAATTTTTAGTAGTAAATCATATAAAACATGTTAACCCACTTTTTGGCATTTTAGGCTTCCTCATATTAGTGGTTACAAACCAGCGCAAAATGAGGACACAAAAAAAGGCGGCACTGTAAAAGCGCCGCCCCCATAATTGATCAGTTAATTTATTCCTTATTGAGGCATGTTGAACCAGTTAACCCAGCCACCGGCCGAGGTCCAATAGATTTGCATCAGACTGGTATTGTTTAATGCGAATACGTTAATATCATTAGCATCTCTTGCATTAGCAGCCGGTGCAGAGGTGATACTGCCACCCAGGTCGATCCATGACGACCAGCCAGCACTTGCTGTCCAGTAAATTTGTTTCAGGGTGTTTGATGTGCCTTTGGCATAAACATTAAGGTCATTAACCGAGCGGGTTATCGCGGTAGGTGCCGATGAAATGGTACCGCCCAGATCTACCCATGATGACCAGCTTCCCGAAACTGAATAAATTTGTAATAAGTTGTTATTGCTGCCTTTAGCATAAACATTGATAGTTGATGAGCTTCTGGATACAGCAGCAGGAGCTGAAGTAATGGTACCTCCCAAACTTACCCATGAGCCCCATCCTGGTCCGGCATTCCAGGTAAGCACAACCAGGTCGTTATTTGCACCTTTTGCAAAAACAGAAAGGTCATTAGCTGTTTGAGACGTAGATGATGGCGCGGATGTGATATTACCACCCAGATCGATCCATGGCGACCAGCCCTGGCCATCTACATAATATATCTGCATCAGGTGGCCGGTTGGCCCTTGTGCAAATACATTGATAGCATTTGATTGTCTTGAAGAAGCAGTTGGAGCAGAAACGATGTTACCGCCCAGGTCTTCCCAGGCAGTCCATCCGCCGGCGCTTGTCCAAGTTTTGTGTAACAGGGTGTTGGTAGTGCTTCTGCCGAACAGATCAATGGTACCGCTGCCTTTTTTAGTAACAGCGCCAACTTCTACAGCGATAGAGGTGCCGGTAATACCATTTACACTTTTGTTTGAAGCCGATACTTTTTTTGAGGCCGGGTCAACAATTTTGTCGTTCCCTTTTTGGCATGAGGCGAGCGCGCCTGTTAACAGCACGCCTATTACAGCATGTGTAAGATTTTTTGTGAAGGTTGTCATTGTGTTGTTATAGGTTTTTATGAATGGCAATCTACAACTATTATGTTTAATTCATATATTTTTAATATTAAATATGTATTTATTTCATTCATGCATATTCTATCCAAAAACCACATTAAGCAAAAGGACCACCTTTTGGTGATCCTCACAATATTTACTTATATTATAATACGCATCAATACGTTAATTTAAACAAATTATTGATCTGCCCTGGAGATATTACACGATTATATATCCTGATATCATCAAGCTTACCTTTTATAAAGTATTCCGGGGTGCTGCCGCTAGGATCAGCATAGCTATTTTTGCCAATAAACAGATCAACAGCAGTGGCTGGATTTGGAGTAGGTATATTACTTATCACTGCATCCGCAACACCATTTATGTAAAAGGCTAATGCCTTAAACTGATTACTATATTGTACGGTGATCATTGTCCATTGACCAATGGAGATAACACTATGACCGACAGCAAAGGGATCGCCGCCACCAGACACATTATAAAACGCGAATCCTGGTCCTCCGCCCTCACCTCCTACAGAACCGTACCCAGTGATAGAGGTGTTCCATCCATTTTGATAAGGGCCGTTAGCCTTGGCCAGCACCGCGCTGCCCGAGTAAACTATATAATCGTCAAGATTAACCCAGTAATTGATCGTAAAATCGGTGCTGCTTAACCGTAATGCCGGGTTATCTTTTATCCTGATATAGCTGGAAGTTCCATTGAAATAATAAGCAGTATTAGCTTTGCCAAAACGGTTTGATGCCGATGTAATATTGTTAACGGCACCATCATTACCCTTTCCGGATGAATCAATAGCATTGTTATTAAAAGGATAATAAGCCAGCAAGCCTACTTTAAGACTATCAACCATTGGTTTAGGATTATTTTTTTTGCTACAGGAAGTAAAAGAAATGCTCATGGCACTCAAGCATAAGGCCACAATTAATAAAGTTATATATCTGTTCATGTAATAAAGTTTATATTCAAATATAATAAAAAAAGCCTCCAGGAAATCCTGAAGGCTTTTGTATAGATTAAAGGTTTATCAATTATTGATTAGTAAACCTTTTAGCGTTAATTCTTCTTTCGTTTTCGTTCAGGAATATTTTACGTAAACGGATGCTTTGTGGGGTTACCTCAATATATTCGTCGGCCTGGATATACTCCATTGATTCTTCTAACGAGAATTTGATAGCAGGGGCTATACGCACGTTGGTATCGCTACCAGATGCACGCATGTTGGTTAACTGCTTGCCTTTGGTTAAGTTAATTACCAAATCGTTATCGCGGATGTGCTCGCCTAAAACTTGTCCTTCGTAAACATCAACTCCCGGATCAATGTGGAAACGACCACGATCCTGCAATTTATCAATAGCGAAAGCAGTGGTTTTACCAGTATCCATAGATACCAATACACCATTTAAACGGCCCGGGATAGTACCTTTCCATGGTTCGTATGCTTTAAAGCGGTGAGCCATGATAGCCTCGCCACCGGTAGCGGTCAGTACGTTGTTACGTAAACCGATAATACCACGTGCAGGGATATCAAACTCCAAGTGTTGTAAGTCGCCTTTAGGCTCCATGATCAACAGGTCGCCTTTGCGTTGTGTTACCAACTCAATAACTTTACCTGCAACATCACCCGGTACATCAACAATTAATGTTTCAACCGGCTCACATTTAACACCGTCAATTTCTTTAATAATTACCTGCGGCTGACCTACCTGTAATTCGTAACCTTCGCGACGCATGGTTTCGATCAATACAGATAAATGGAGAATACCACGACCATACACCAGGTATGAATCAGGCGATTCGGTTTCAACAACCTTAAGCGCCAGGTTTTTTTCCATTTCTTTATATAAACGGTCACGTAAGTGACGGGAAGTAACGAATTTACCTTCTTTACCAAAGAAAGGTGAAGTATTGATGGTGAACAACATGTTCATAGTAGGCTCATCAATATGTATAACAGCCAGTTGTTCTGGTTTTTCAAAATCGGCAATGGTATCGCCAATATCAAAACCTTCAATACCAACTACAGCACAGATATCGCCAGAAGCTACTTCTGTAGCACGTACTTTACCCAAACCCTCAAAGGTATACAGTTCTTTTATTCTTGATTTTTGGATAGTACCATCACGTTTTACCAAAGATACCGGCATGTTTTCTTTGATAGTACCACGGGCAACACGACCAATAGCGATACGACCTACGAAAGATGAATAATCTAACGAGGTGATCTGCATTTGTAATGTACCTTCGGCAATAGGAGCCGGTGGAATGTTTTCCAGGATAGCATCCATTAACGGGAAAATATTATCGGTAGGTACTTTCCAGTCGGTGCTCATCCAACCTTGTTTTGATGAACCATAGATAACCGGGAAATCCAGTTGATCTTCAGTTGCCTCAAGGTTAAAGAATAATTCAAAGATTTGCTCGTAAACTTCTTCCGGGCGACAGTTTTCTTTATCAACCTTGTTTACAACCACAATTGGTTTTAAGCCTAAAGCCAAAGCCTTTTGGGTTACAAAGCGGGTTTGAGGCATAGCGCCTTCAAACGCATCACAAAGTAATAATACACCATCGGCCATTTTCAATACGCGTTCCACCTCGCCGCCAAAGTCGGCGTGACCAGGAGTATCAATAATATTGATCTTAACGTCTTTATACATTACCGAAACGTTTTTTGATACGATGGTAATACCACGTTCACGTTCCAGGTCGTTATTATCCAATATCAATTCACCAGTTTCTTGGCCTTCGCGAAAAATGGCGCAACTGTGTAAAATTTTGTCAACCAAAGTGGTTTTACCGTGGTCAACGTGTGCGATGATCGCAATGTTTCTTATTTTTTGCATGAAATATGCCCTATAAATTTGGCGCAAAGGTACGGTTAATATATGAGATTTTAAAGCTTTATCGGCTAAAGGAGAAAGATTTATACAATTTGATTACCATATTGGTGTTATGCAGATACAATTTAAAGTATTGATTAACTAAAATTTACATAACTTTAAATCAGCATCATGAAAAAACTCCTATCACTACTATTTACTACTGCATTTGTAGTAAATATAGCTTATGCCCAAAATGGCTGGGTAACACACAAGGCCGATAACCGCATTTCGGTTAGATTTCCAAGCGAACCCAGAGAAGTGGTCAGGGGTTCTTATATTTCGACCAATAAAGACACCTCCATAGCCTGTGTACTTACCGTAGTTGATTTTAAGGAAGTTGCCAATCTTGATTCGGCAACCCTGGCGCTGGTTAAAGATACACCTGAATTTGCAGCCAAACTTAAAGAGGGTATAAAGATTAGCCTTCCCACTGTAACCCTTGAAGATTTTAAAAGTGCTACATGGAAAGGTTTAACAAGTTATAGCAGCGCAGGCAGCGATCCTAAAAAGATAAAGTATTATATGTTTATGTTTATTGCCGGCAGTAAATTGTACAGCATGTCGACCATACTAAAAAATAGTGTTGACACAAAGACCAAAGACTATTTTTTTTCATCAATTATTGTAAGCAATTAAAGCCTGAACCTTCATAAAACTGTAGATTAAAGTATAACTCTTTAATTATATTTTCACTATATACCATGCCCAACCACACGCAGTTGCTTTATGATATGGAAATTCATTCCGTTGCCGGTATACGCCGCTATTTTGACGAAGGCGGTACCCCGAATGACGTTTATAATGAGGTTCCGGTTTTTATAACTCTGCTGGAAATGTATACCCGTACACCACGGCTTAAAGATTGCGTGCAGGCTTTTATTGACGCAGGCCTTGATTTTGAAGATAATGCCCTGTTGGCGGTTTTAGCTGATGACGTTGAAAAGTTAAAACGCAGCCTGGAAAATGACCCGGTATTAGTGGTCAACAAAACTTATAGCTTGGTCAATAATGCCTATACCCAGCTAACCGAGTCTACATTGTTGCATTTTTGTGCCGAATACAACAGTGTAGCGTGCGCCAGACTACTGGTTCAATATGGTGCAGATGTAAACGCAAAGGCTGGTCTGGATAAACATGGTTTTGGCGGGCACACCCCTATTTTTCATACTGTTAATCAAAACGGGAATAACTCGATAGAAATGCTGCATTTTTTATTGGGAAATAAGGCAGATTTAAGCCATACCGTGAAAGGCCTCATATGGGGTAAGGGATATGAATGGGAAACCTTTATCTCCGCGGTAAACCCCATCAGTTACGCCATGATGGGCCTGTTGCCACAAATGCACCGGAAAGAAAAAGTTGTTGCTGAGATAGTTTCGCTGTTGATGAAACAAGCGTATGGGATTGATTATATCCCTCCTAATGTTCCCTGTAAATATTTAACTCAGTAAATTACCGCCCAAAAGCCCAAGTCAAGAACTTAGGCAAAGCTTTGGCCCAGGTAGTTGTGTCATGGGTACCACCAACCATTTCTACATATTGAATATCAGTTGGGCGGGTATAGCCTTTGTTTTCTAGTTCTTTGATCAAATCAATGGTATCATCAATAGCATCGATAATTCCATTCTTATTACGATCGGTTGTTTCATCTTTGGTGCCGGTTTGTAGCCAGAACTCTAGATCGGGTTTGTCGGCACTGTTCCTGATAACGGAGTGTATGATACGATCAGCATCGGTATAGCCCTTAGCCAGATCCTTACTCCGCCACCAGAACGATCCGGAAAACACGCCCGTTTTATCAAATACATCGCTGTTGTTCCAGGCAATATCAAAAGCCGATAGCCCACCTAAGGAAAAGCCCGCAAAGGCCGTGGTTTCAAAATCACTAATGCCGGTTTGTTCTTTAAGCTGCGGCAGCAATTCGGTTTTTATAAATGCTGTATAAATATCGGCCTTCGAGCCCCGCTTTTTAAAATCGGGTTTGCCGGCTACACCATATTCCAGTATACGATCTTCGCCTGCATATATAGCTACTACCAGTACCGGTTTTATACGGTTGGTGTTATATAATTGCTCCAGGGTTGCCAGTAACTGCAGGTTTTCGAACTCCTGCCCGTCGTTCAACAATAATAAATTCAGCGGTTCGGTAATCTCCTGCTCATCGGGCATAACCAATGTGCAGGTAACCTCTCGGTTAAGCAATGCAGAATTTATAGTGATATTTTTTTTAGTGATCGTCATTTCCGTTTCAGCCCAGCCCCAATACATCTTTATCTAAATTTTAAGGGTGCAAAAGTAAAAATACTTTTCGTTTTTTGGGCTAACCTTTAATTTATCAGACTGTTGCCTTTTTCAATCAAACCACTTAACTTACCGTCTGAAACCAAAAATCTATTATTTTGACCGAAAAATATCACCGCTGGCATTCGCCAAATTTAAGTGCCGACCTGGAAATGCTGGTGTTTGGCGATCGCGGTTACCCCGTGATCCTGTTCCCCACAACCAAAGGTCGTTATTATCAGAATAAAGATTTTGGGCTGATAGAAAGTGTAAGATGGTTTATTGACCAGGGCCTCGTAAAAATATATTGTCCCGACACTATTGACGACCGCAGCTGGTACGACAAAGGCATCTCCCCTGCCGATCGTGCCCGTAACTATACCTGGTACGATAAAATGCTTATTGATGAGCTGGTGCCCTGGGCCATGCACGAAACCGGCGTGGGTAAAGTAGCCATGGCTGGCTGTAGTTTTGGCGGCTACCATGCCGCCAATTTCGCGTTTAAGCACCCCGAAAAAGTAAGCAACCTGTTTACCATGGGGGGCGCATTTGATATTAAAATGTTTACTGACGGCTTTTATGATGATGATATATTTTACAACAACCCTGTTGATTTTTTACCGGACGATAATGCCCCGGACCTATGGAACATGAACATCATTCTAGGAACATCCGAGTATGACATCTGTAAAGAATATAACCTGCAGTTATCAAGCATTTTAAAACAAAAAAACATTAAACATTGGCTGGATATTCGCCCCTTTGCCAAACACGACTGGCCCATCTGGCGCGAAATGTTCCCGCATTATTTGTCAACGATTAAATAGACTATGGGACTTGGAGACGTTGGGACTACAGGACAAATAATATTGCTCTTTTTGGATTAGAATTTAATCTCTTTTAGTATTTAGAGCTTAGAACTTAGGATTTAAAACATCAACTACCATGAAAAAAATAGGCATCTTATTCGGACAGGAAAATTCATTTCCACAGGCATTTGTTGATCGCATCAATCAAAAGGCCGAAAAAAATATCTCGGCAGAATTTGTGCGCATAGATAAGGTTTTACAGGCCGAACCATTGGATTACGCGGTGATTGTAGACCGGATATCACAGGATGTGCCCTTTTATCGGGCCGCTCTCAAAAACGCTGCTATCTGCGGCACCGCGGTGATCAACAATCCATTTTGGTGGAGTGCCGACGAAAAGTTTTTTAATAATGCCCTGGCCGTAAAGCTGGGCGTACCCGTACCGAAAACGGTGATTCTACCTTCCAAGGAACTGCCTGATGATACTACCGACAGATCATTCCGCAACCTGGCTTATCCCTTAGATTGGGATGGCATTTTTAACTATGTAGGTTTCCCGGCCTACATGAAACCTTTTGACGGCGGTGGCTGGAAAGAGGTTTACCAATTGCAAAACCGGGATGATTTTTTTAACAAATATGATCAAACCAAACAATACGTAATGATGCTGCAGGAAGAGGTGGTATTCGACGATTATTTCCGTTGTTACTGCATTGGCGGCAAATATGTACGCATTATGCAGTACGAGCCCCGCAACCCGCATCACCTGCGTTATGAACATGGCAAGGCCCCGGCGTCCAAAAAATTACTGGACACGGTTAAAGACTATGTCATCAAACTAAACCAATATTTGGGTTACGATTTTAATACCGTTGAATTTGCTGTTCGCGATGGTATCCCTTACGCTATTGATTTTTGCAACCCCGCTCCCGATGCAGAAGTAACCAGCGTGGGTCAGGAAAATTTTGACTGGGTGGTGGAAACCGCTGCTGATTATGCCATTGATCGCGCCAAAAAACAAAAAGCTGGTCTGGATAATCTCACCTGGGGCGAATATGTAAAAACATCGGCAGCCAAAACACCGCTGGTAAGCCCTAAACCTGTAAAAAAGGAAATTTATATTGGTAAGGTAATTCCCCCTGTTGAAACGGAGAGCAAAGTAAAAAAAGTGGTGAAAGTGGTGAAAGCTGCTGCTCCGGTTAAAGAAGTGGCTCAGCCAGTTAAGCCTAAGGCTGAAGCAAAACCGAAAAAGGAAAAAGAGGTAAAGAAAGCAGCCAAAAAACCTGCTGCTAAGAAATAAAAAGTGGAGGGTAAGTGCGATTCCCCTACAACCTTGCGCTCGTTTGCAACCACAGGTGTTGGGAAGACATAAACTTGCTGTCATTTCGAACGAGGAACGAGGAGAAATCTTATACAATTTGCAATTATAGCTTTGCGTCGCGTATAAGATTTCTCTTTCGCACAACGCTTATTCCCACCCAAGCTCTATCGAAATGACAACTTTTATAAAAAGTCGGTCTTCCCAACACCTGTGGTTTGCAACGAGTGCTTATTATGGTGCGGCGATTGCATCGCCATAGCGTTTTAAACGCAAACCCATGTTAAGCAGTCGTTGCAAACGAGCGCAGGTAGAAGAATGACAGTTGCTTGAATGAGTAATGATAACCTAACCAATTATGAACGAGTTTACCTTAGGTGTTGAAGAAGAATTTATGGTGATTGATCCCGTGACCAGGGAGCTAAAATCGCACGAGCAGCGAATTGTGGATAGTGCCCAAAAGATCCACGAGGATCAGGTAAAGGCCGAAATGCACCAGGCTGTGGTGGAGGTGGGCACGCATATTTGCCACAATACCCAGGAGGCCCGTCAGGAGGTAAGCAAACTGCGTACTACGGTGGCTCAACTAGCCGGCGACATTGGTTTACGTATCGGCGCCGCGGGTACGCACCCGTTTTCGCACTGGCAGCACCAGCTAATTACCGATCATCCGAGATATTTTGAGATCGTGGACGAAATGCAGGAAGCCGCACGTTCCAACCTTATTTTTGGTTTACATGTGCACGTGGGCATTCAATCGCGCGATATGGCTATTCATATAGCCAACCAGGTGCGGTACTTTCTGCCGCATGTTTTCGCCTTATCAACCAACTCTCCTTTTTGGGAAGGGCGCAACACCGGATTCAGATCCTTCCGCACAAAAGTGTTTGATAAGTTTCCGCGTACAGGTATACCAGATACTTTCAGCAGTATTGAGGAGTATGATAGCTATATCAAGCTACTAGTAAAAACCAATTGTATTGATAATGCCAAAAAGATCTGGTGGGATATCCGCGTACACCCTTTCTTCGAGACCATTGAATTCCGGATTTGTGATTGCCCCATGCTGGTTGATGAAACCATTGCCTTTACAGCCTTGTTCCAGGCGCTGTGCGCCAAACTGTATAAGCTAAGGCAGCAGAATATGACGTTCATCACCTATTCGCGTGCCCTTATCAATGAAAATAAATGGCGGGCGGCCCGCTATGGCATCGACGGTAAAATGATCGATTTTGGTAAGGAGATGGAAGTAAATACCCGTTCGCTGGTATTGGAACTATTGGATTTTGTGGATGATGTGGTAGACGAATTAGGTTCGCGCGATGATCTGCAATACGTACACAAAATACTGGAACATGGCACCGGCGCCGACAGGCAGTTAGCCGTTTACCAACAAAACAGTAGCTTTGTAGACGTGGTTGACTATATTACCTCGCAAACTTTAAAGGGATTGTAGGCACACAGCCCCACCCAAACCCTCCCCGGAAGGGAGGGCTTTAAATAAAAAAGTTCCCCTACCGGGGAGTTAGAGGGGCTTTAAGTGAGGACTTAAATAAATTATTAAACTAAAACAAAAAGTCTCCCCTACCGGGGGAGATTTAGAGGGGGCTTATGACAACAAAACCGGAAATCAGGGTAGCGATACTCGACTTATATGATGGGATAGCTAATGAGGGAATGCGTGGTTTCCAGGAAATTTTGAACCGGTATAAGGCACAGCATGAGCTGAATTTAAGTTATCAGATATTTGATGTGCGCCGGCGCTGTGAAATGCCGGGTACCAATTTCGACATTTATATTTCCAGCGGTGGCCCCGGCGATCCGCTGATATCGGAAGGTACCGAATGGGAGAAAAAATATTTCAGATTGATAGAAAAACTGGAAGATCACAACCTTTCCAACACCACCGATAAAAAACATACGCTGTTTGTTTGCCACTCTTTTCAACTGATGTGCCGCCATTATAAACTGGGCGATATCAATATGCGCCGCTCGCCATCATTTGGTGTGCTGCCGGTTAATCAAACCCCGGCGGGTGCCCATGAACCTGTTTTTGAAGGCTTGGGCGATCCATTCTATGCCGTCGACTCGCGCAGCTGGCAGGTGATCAATCCCGACGAAAAACGTTTCCGGGAATTAGGCATGCAATTGGTAGCTATTGAAAAAGAACGCCCGCATGTAGAGTTTCCACGAGCCATGATGGCGATTCGTTATAACGATTATTTTTTTGCTACCCAGTTTCACCCCGAAGCGGATGCCGCCGGCATGAAGGACATGCTGTTACGGGAAGAGAAAAAAGAAGAAGTGATCAATGAGCACGGCGAAGTAAAGTACCGCGAAATGCTCGACCGCCTGGGCGATCCGGACAAAATAACCCATACCCAGCACACGCTGATCCCCAATTTCCTTGACCAGGCAGTGATGAGTTTGCAGGGGGTGATGGAATAAATAATACGTCTCCCTACTTTATTCCTGCTTCAATTCCCATTATGTCATTGCGAGCGCAGCGTGGCAATCTCCTCATTTGCATATTAAACGCTAGGAGATTGCTTCGTCGTTCCTCCCCGCAATGACATTTTTCTTTTATTCTCTTCGTACAAACCCCCATCCTGTCATACCAATGTCATAATATTTTAAACATCTGATGTTTTAATTAAAACATCACACCTTTGCATATCAAATCATCAACGATATGGATAAGAAAGAAACTCTCGGCAGCCGCGTCATCAGCCAAATCAGGAATGATATAGCGCAGGGCAAATTCAAGCTCAACGAAAAAATACCTGCCGAGCCCGAATTGATGCAGCTATACGGTGTTGGCCGTTCCACCATTCGGGAAGCCATTAAAACCCTGGCCACGGCCGGCATACTTAAAGTGCAGCAGGGCTCCGGAACATTTGTAAACTCGTTTATAAGCGAGCAAACCATCGAACAGCGTTTAAAAAATGCGGATTTCGATCAGATCAATGCAGTAAGGATATTACTGGAAGGTGAAATAGTAAGACTGGCAGCACAAAATCGTTCCGAAGCACATATAACTCAAATTGAGGAATGCCTGGAAAAAAGAAAGCAAGCTATCCAATCCGAGCAGCGGCAAGCCTGTGTTGATGCCGACGTAGCCTTTCACATGGCCATAGCTCATGCCTCCCTCAACAACGTACTGGCCGATCTTTATGAAAGTTTCACCCTCATCATCCGCGATTTCTTTTCCAAACGCGAGTCTCAAGGCATCAGTCATTTTGCCATGAGTCATCACTTACATGAGCAGCTGTTTAAGGCCATCAAAGCCCAAAAAGTTAAACAGGCAGAACAACTAATACAGCAAATTTTAAATAACAACTATTAATATCCTATACCATGACCATCATAACATTCACCCTCATTTTATTGGCAGGGGCCTACCTGGCCGGCCTGGTTGGTTCACTCACCGGCTTAGGCGGCGGCGTAGTGGTTATCCCGTTGCTCACACTCGTATTTCATGTAGATATACGCTACGCCATCGGCGCGGCTTTGCTGGCATCTATCGCCAATTCATCAGGCGCGGCAAGCGCCTATATCAAAGAGGGCATCACCAATATCCGTTTAGGAATGTTCCTGGAGATAGCCACTACAGTGGGAGCTGTTTGCGGCGCTATCATCGCGGTGTATACACCAACCAATACCATCGCAATTCTTTTCGGTGTCATCCTGTTATTTTCGGCTGCTATGACTCTCCGTAAAAAGAACATGGCAGCCTTAACCGAAGGCAGCAAGCTCTCCTATAAATTAAAACTCAATAGCAGCTACCCCACCAAAGATGGCGAGGTGGAATACAAATTAAAAAACGTAGGTGCAGGCTTTTCTATCATGACCCTGGCCGGCGTTTTATCAGGGCTGTTAGGTATTGGCTCCGGGGCTTTAAAAGTTTTGGCTATGGATTCGGCTATGCACATACCCTTTAAGGTGAGTACCACCACCAGCAATTTCATGATTGGCGTTACTGCCGCTGCCAGCGCGGTGGTATACCTGCAAAGAGGTTACATGGATCCGGGCATTGCTTTCCCGGTGATGTTGGGCGTACTGGGCGGCGCGTTTACCGGCTCCAAACTGCTTACCCGCATGGATCCCAAAGTGTTAAAATATATCTTCTGCGTAGCTATCACCTTTGTTGCTGTCGAAATGATATTTAATGGTTATAACCACAAATTCTAAAAAAACAAGATCATGAAAAAGATATTTTCAAGTTTTACCGCTGACCAGGATATAGAAAAACTGATTGGTTATTTATTAAGATACGGGGTGATCACCGCAAGCCTTATTGTTTTTATCGGCGGTATTATTTATCTGCACCAATATCAACATAGCAGCATACCTGCGTATCACACCTTTGTGGGTGAGCAGGCAGGCTTTACCACCATCAGCCAGATCTTCAGTGGCGTTGGTACATTTAACGCTAAAGGCATTATACAACTGGGCGTACTGGTATTAATTGCCACACCTATTTTACGCATCTTTTTTTCATTGATAGGTTTTATACTGGAAAAAGACAGGCTTTATATCCTGATCACTTTTGTGGTTTTGAGTGTGATGATGTTCAGCATTTTCGGAGGGTTAAAAGTTTAAACCACATCAATAGTAAACAAAAAGGGCTGCTCCAAAAATTTGAAGCAGCCCTTTTTTATGATTTTATTCCCGATTGGGATTACTTGTTATCTGTATTAAATAGTTTTGATTTATCCACTTTTTGAACCATCATACCGTCTGCTAATGTTTTTGATATGGCGGAATATGGGGCAGATACTACTTCTTCGCCGCCTTTTAAGCCGGATAGGATCTGAATATAAGTATCATTCTGGATACCGGTAGTTACCTGCACCTGCTTTAATTTGCCCGGAGCCGAGTAAACAAACACATACTCTTTAGCCGGAGCGCTAATCTGTGACTTCTTATCATCCTTTGAAGCCGCCGCTGCACCTGTATCTTTCTTCTCATCACGGGTAGTTACCGATTGAATAGGAACCGACAATGATTTTACATGGTTAGTGTTAATATCAACTGTAGCGGTTAAACCCGGACGGAAAGGCGACGGATTATCGACGGTCTTTTTCAGCAGCGCAGTATAGGAATCTGCATCAATACGTACTTTAACCGTAAAGTTGGTTACCTGATCGGCAGTGGTACCCAATACATTTGCCGAGCTTCCTATCTCAATTACCGAACCTGTAAATTTTTTACCGGAAAACGCGTCGATCTCAATATTTGCAGGGTCATTTATGGTTATGCGGTTAATATCATTTTCGTTTACGTCAACATTCACATCCATTTTACTCAAATCAGATATGGTCATGATCTCGGTACCCGCAAACTGCTGGGTACCCAAAACACGCTCGCCTTTTTGAATCACCAGTTTGGAGATCACCCCATCAACCGGCGAATAAAGGCTGGTTTTAGCCAGGTTATCCTGTGCTTCCTTAACCGAAGCTGATTGTTGTTGGAGCCCAAACTGTGCACCAACCAGGTTTTGCCTGGCTGCTTCTAAACTGGCTTTAGCACCTTCGTAGCTGGCTTTGGCATTGTCAAATTCAGACACGGTAAGCACTTTATTTTGAAAAAGTGTTTTGGTGCGGTTAAAAGTAGCTTCCTGGTTAGCAAAAGTAGCCTCTGCCTGTTTAAGCAATTGTGCCATATTGCCTATAGTTGCTTTTTGGGTACTGTAACTTGCCACAGCGCGGTCATATCCAGATTTTAATATATCAGGA
This sequence comes from Mucilaginibacter lappiensis, assembly GCF_900155965.1. Lineage (GTDB taxonomy): Bacteria > Bacteroidota > Bacteroidia > Sphingobacteriales > Sphingobacteriaceae > Mucilaginibacter > Mucilaginibacter lappiensis. The sequence goes on along the minus strand of NZ_FTMG01000011.1, from coordinate 135,923 downwards.
CGTACACGACAAACCAGCTGACCTTTTTTAACCACGTCTCCTTCTTTAACAGGCAGTTCAACAATCTCACCAGATACTTCTGAGGTTATTTTTACTTCCACATGCGGTTTTATTTTACCGCTGGCAGATACCGTTTCATTAATCTCACGCACGTCGGCTTTTTCGGTGGCTATCTGGGTTAAAGACGGCTTACCAATAATGCCGGTCGCCTTTGCTAAAATGAGCAATACAATTATTGCCCCCAGAGCTATCAAAATATATTTAGTAGTTTTTCCCATGACTGTGCGTTTCGATATTTTATTATATGTTTAAAAAATTAAGCTTGTGGTGTTACAGCGTTATTGGATTGCCCAGGTAATAATCAATTACCTTACTCCTGAAAATGAGCTGGTATTGAGCCTCAATCATATCAAACTGTGATTTATTGAGATTGGTTAACGAGGTATTGTAATCCAGTGAGTTTACTAAACCAACCGTGAATCGTTGCTGTGTAATATTAAAGGCATCTTTATTGGCCTTATAAGTTTGTGTAGTTGATAAAAATTTCTTTTCGGCAGCACGCAAATCCCAAACCGCCTGATAAATAACTTTGCTCAGGGTATTACGAGCCAGTTGAGCAGTCACCTCCGCGTTTTGAGCCTGAAGTTTTGCTTTGCGTACAGAGGTACGTGCAGTAAACCTGCCAAAAATTGGTATCTGTAAGTTTAAAGCTACAGCCTGGTTAAAATTATTACTTAGCTGGGTAAAAAATGGGTTGCTTTTATACGTTTGGGTAAAGCCTGGTTGTACAACTACCTGATTAGTACCTTGCACAACACCTATAGGAGTCAATGTACCGGTTGATATTACCTGGTCAATTGTATTTTTTGCATTGGAGTAGTTAGAACCGGCCTGCCCAACCAGTGTAACAGTGGGATAATAATTGCCTTTAGCAACTTTTATGGCTTGTTCATATGATTTTTGCTGAACCTCTGCAAGCAGTACATCCGGATTTACGTTCAATGCCGTTTTTAATATATCCTGTGGGTCATATATTACTTTAATGTCGCTCAATTTACCTATATCCGGTTTTTGCACATCTATTTCGGTAGCCGGGTTCATCTCCATGTATTGCTTTAAGGTAAGCATGGATGATTCCAGCTGATTTTGAGCATTGGTATAGTCAAGTTCTGAGGTCGAAAGCTGGGCCTTTGCCTGTGAAAGATCGGCAAGAGTTTGATTACCGACATTATAATTTTGTTGTGCCCTATCCAGCGTTAGCTTTGATATCTCAATTTGCTGCTTTGACGCTTTAACCAGGTCCTGGTTGGTTAATACCTGCAAAAAGGTGGTAACTACGTTTAATACCAGGTCGTTCTTAACTTTTGATGTGGCGGTTTTATTGGCATCAACCAATATCCGGTTCTGGATGATCTGGTTACGCAACTGCCCACCCTGAAATAAGGTAACCTGTGTAGAGAACTGACCATAAACCTGCAAAATGCGCTGATTAATGAACTGATAGGTTGACTGATCTATATTACGACCAAAGTTGAATCCACCTTGCGGCGCTGCCGTAAGGTTGGGCAATTGATTATATTTCGATTGCTTCAGATCCTCTTCAGATATTGCCTCGGTAAACTGTGATTGTTTAATGGTTAAATTTCGCTCAAGGGTAAGGTCTATCGCTTTTTGTAAAGTAATTACTTCCTGCGCTTTAGCTTGAAAACCAAGTGCCGAAAATACAATAGCACCTATAAGAGTTGTTTTAATGGGTAGTGACAATGTTGGTTTCATAAGTTTTTATATGCAATTGTAAGCAACTGATGCTTACCTTGCATGTTCATTTTTGTTTATTTTTTTAAATAAAACATATAAGGCCCTTTTTGTATAATATGTATCTGATTAAAACACCCTGGCTGCTAAAAAAGCTGTACCCCCAACTCATCTGGAATAAAAGCAAAGCTAATCGTTGCATTTATCTCACTTTTGACGATGGGCCTATACCAATTGTTACAACACATATATTAAATATTTTAAAACAATACAATGCCAAAGCCACCTTTTTCTGTATCGGGGATAATGTAGCAAAACATCCGGACATTTTCAAGCAGGTGATTGACGACGGCCATACTATTGGCAATCATACGTACAATCACCTCAAAGGTTGGAAAACAGATAACAAAACTTACCTGGATAATTTTTTACAGGCTGATAAAATACTAAATACCCCACTTTTTCGGCCGCCTTATGGCAGGATCAAAAGACAACAGATCCATGATCTGCAGGTTGCCCGCCCGGATATCAAAATTATCATGTGGGATGTATTAAGCGGCGATTTCGATATTAATTTAAAACCTGAAGCCTGCCTGCAGCATGTTTTGAAACATACCGAAGCTGGTTCTATCATTGTATTTCACGACAGCCTGAAAGCGTATGAGCGGGTGAAGTACGTGTTACCCAGGGCATTGGAAGTATGGAGTAAGGCGGGGTATGAGTTTCGCCCCCTAACCCCCTAAAGGGGGAATGCAGTGGGCTGTTCACATGAGGCGGGGAACCCGGATCAATTTATCCCATTCAGCTTTTTATACCATGTAACGGCTTTTTGCTGAACCTCTTTTACAAAATCGTTCTTGGCATCTTTATAAGCTATCATATTTTCATATTCAACTTTCGATAATTCTTTTTTCAGCTGGCAATAGGCGTTGCGCTCATGGGGGTGCGCCTCAAGGTAATCCCGGAAAGCGATATGCCTGATCCAATCGTCAGTATCCTTTACAAAAACATGGATATGGGTTAAGGATATTAAGCCCTGTTTAGAAGATGGCACATCATTTACATAAATGAGCGATGGTATAACACCTCCTTTTTCACTTTCATAACGGCAGTAATATCGTCTCGATGGCCAGTCGGGTTCAAACATTTTAACATAGGTATAATCCTGCTGCATCGGTCCGATTGTTCTATCCAGATCATCGGCATCTTTTAATCCTACTTGTATATCAATTACCGGCTTGGCACAAAGCCCGGGTACTGATGTACTGCCTATATGAACAATTGCCGGGTTCAAAAATGCCAGTATCCTGCTGATGTTTTCTTTTTCCCTGGCAAACATATCCGGCCAGTTATCCTGATAATCGGTTATCGTTATTTCCATATTAAGCCTGATCGGTTAATTCCATAGATAGTATAGGATATGGTTTCCCTGAACCATCAATTTCAGAACGGTTCGTTACCACAAACCCCATATGTTCATAAAAACCCACTGCCTGTTGGTTCTGTTCATTAACATCAACTTTTTTTACACCTTTCTCAACAGCAAATTGGAGCAACGCTTTTCCAATGCTCAGGCCTCTTGAGTCCGGATGGATAAAGAGCATCTGCACCATACCATCACTTAAACCCAAAAAGCCGGAAATCATACCGTTTGCTTTTGTGCAGTAAAGATCAACTGCATCTAGGTATTGATCCAATATCAGTGGTTTATAAAACTGAATATCAGCCTCAGTTAAAAAATGATGTGTTGCCCTTACCGATGCTTCCCAAACCTCTATAACCAGTGGATAGTCCGTTTTGTTAACCGGGTAAATATTTTCGCTTTTCATTTGAACCGGCAAATATATAGCATCCAACTGTACCTTCATAGCAGCATAATCTCGCCCCCCGCAAACTGCCTGCTGAAAGTTGTATTCCCTCTTTAGGAGATTAGGGAGCCACCCTATTTAGAATATCTCCAAATAACATTTACACAATTGACTGACAGCTTTTAGTAGTAATTTTTGTAAATTCGCCGCACTGAGTCCAGGTACTGGGTTTGGTATCAATTCGTTTACTTTTCACCTAAAAATCAAATACAAATGGCTTTTGATTTAGATATGATCAAAAAAGTTTACGATCGCTACAGCACCCGTGTGGATGCTGCCCGTAAAGCGACCGGTAAACATCTAACCTTAACCGAGAAAATTTTATATGCCCACCTTTCTGAGGGCGATGCTCAAAAAGCATTTGGCCGCGGAGTGGATTATGTTGATTTTGCACCAGACCGTGTAGCTATGCAGGATGCTACTGCTCAAATGGCCCTTTTGCAGTTTATGCAGGCTGGCCGTCCGCAAGTGGCTGTTCCTTCTACTGTACATTGCGATCACCTGATACAAGCAAAAGTTGGCGCTGTTGCCGATTTAAATACTGCTATTGATGTAAACCGCGAGGTTTATGATTTCCTAGCCTCTGTTTCTGATAAGTATGGTATTGGTTTCTGGAAAGCAGGCGCTGGTATTATTCACCAGGTTGTTTTAGAAAACTACGCTTTCCCGGGTGGTATGATGATCGGTACCGATTCGCACACGCCTAACGCGGGTGGTTTGGGTATGATTGCTATTGGTGTTGGTGGTGCTGATGCTTGCGATGTAATGGCAGGCTTACCATGGGAGCTTAAATTCCCTAAGCTGATTGGTGTTAAATTAACCGGTAAACTTTCTGGCTGGACATCAGCAAAAGACGTAATATTAAAAGTGGCTGGTATTCTTACTGTAAAAGGTGGTACCGGTGCTATTGTTGAATATTTTGGCGAAGGTGCACGTTCACTATCGGCTACAGGTAAAGGCACCATCTGTAACATGGGTGCCGAAATTGGCGCTACCACTTCTATCTTCGGATATGACGAAAAAATTGCTGCTTACCTAACCGGAACCAAACGCGGCGATATTGCCGAGCTTGCCAATACTATAGCCGGACATTTAACCGGTGATGAAGAAGTTTATGCTAACCCTGAGCAATATTTTGACCAGGTGATTGAGATCAACCTATCTGAACTAGAGCCACATGTAAACGGTCCGTTCACTCCGGATCTGGCATGGCCTATTTCTAAATTCGCTACAGCGGTTAAAGAAAACAACTGGCCTACCAAATTAGAGGTTGGTTTGATTGGTTCTTGTACCAACTCATCTTATGAGGATATTACCCGTTCCGCGTCTATCGCGAAACAGGCTATCGATAAAAAATTAAAAACCAAAGCTGAGTTTACTATTACCCCGGGATCTGAACTGGTACGCTACACGGTTGAACGTGATGGCTACCTGGATACTTTTGGTCAAATGGGCGGTGTGGTGTTGGCTAACGCATGCGGTCCGTGTATTGGTCAATGGGCCCGTCATACCGACGATCCTACCCGCAAAAACTCTATCATCACTTCGTTTAACCGTAACTTTGCTAAACGCCAGGATGGTAATCCTAATACCCACGCTTTCGTAGCATCGCCAGAAATTGTGACCGCATTTGCTATCGCAGGCGACCTTACCTTTAACCCATTAACCGACACCTTGACCAACGAAAACGGTGAGCAGGTGAAATTTGATGAACCACAAGGTATTGAAATGCCGGTAAAAGGTTACGCTGTTGAAGACGCAGGTTACCAGGCACCAGCCGAGGATGGCAGCAAAGTATCTGTTATTGTTGATCCAAAATCATCACGCCTGCAATTGCTGGAGCCCTTTAAAGCATGGGAAGGTACCGATTTGAAAGGCTTAAAATTGCTGATCAAAGCTAAAGGTAAATGTACTACCGACCATATCTCTATGGCGGGCCCATGGTTAAAATTCCGTGGTCACCTGGATAACATATCTAACAATATGCTGATTGGTGCTATCAACTATTTTAACAATACTGCTGATAACGTTAAAAATGAACTGACCGGCGAATACGGTCCGGTACCAGCTACCCAGCGCGATTACAAAGCGAATGGCATTGGCACTGTAGTAGTAGGCGACGAAAACTATGGCGAAGGTTCATCACGTGAGCACGCGGCTATGGAGCCACGTCACCTGGGTGTACGTGCCATACTGGTAAAATCATTTGCCCGTATCCACGAAACCAACCTTAAAAAACAAGGCATGTTAGGTATCACTTTTACCGATACCAACGACTATGATAAGATCCAGGAAGATGATGTGATCGATATTGACGGCTTAACTACTTTTGCTCCAGGCAAACAGTTAACCGTTGTATTGCACCACAAAGATGGTTCTGTTGATTCGTTCGCGGTAAACCATACTTATAACGCTCAGCAAATTGAGTGGTTTAAGGCTGGCGGTGCGCTGAACATTATCCGCAAGCAAATGGCATCTTAATTTCGGAAGTCGGATTTTCGATTTCGGATTTTTAATGTTTTTAAAGCCTCCCGTCTTGGGGAGGCTTTTTTGTTGATTACCTTTTGAACAATATCTACTCCAAACCTATAGCATAACAATTACAGTGACCTTTAAAATTATTTGTTTACAGCGTTCAGATGACCTAACTTGACTATCAGATTTCCACTTTATTCATGAAAAAATTAATAGCTGCATTTTGCGTTTGTTTAATGACGACGCTAGCCTTTGCGCAGAACCAAAAAACGCCCCCGGTACTCACTACTGCCTTTACTGATTCTTTAACACGTCAAATACAACGCATTGCGCCACCTGATCTTAGTATATCCAAATTGGTTTATACCAGTACGATATCTGCCGATGGAATACTTATCAAACCATTGATCATACGTCAAATTGGTGGAGGTACCATTGCCGAAAATGATTTTGTAGTCGCGTTAAGATCTTTGATCATAGCTGCGCCAGCCTGGAAGCCGGCGTTAGATACTGACACTGGTAAAGCCGTTGAAGATAAAGTATCATTTACTATTGAACTCGATAAAAAAGAAATTAAGATTAAGCAAAACAAATAAGCTGCATTTTTGAAAAGAACCTGTTATCCTGAGCCTGCTGAGCCTGTCAAAGGATCGCAAGTAGAGGCCTTGCCCACCATGCTTCGACGAAGCTCAGCATGACAGCCCTTTACAGCAACGCAAACATATTCCTAATGATTTCATAGGCATACTTGCTGGAAACATTCTTGATAAAATCAGGAAAATCAATAGATGAATGCTCATTGGATTCATCCGATATAATTCTTAAAACCACGAAGGGAATCTCGTATTCATAACAAACCTGGGCTACGGCGGCACCTTCCATCTCTACACAGCGTATGTCTGGGAGAGCAGCGTGCAATTGTTCCTTATCGGCCTGATCAGCAAAGAATTTATCCCCGCTGGCTATAGTGCCAGTAAACACCCGTGTATTACGCAATAAAAAGCGTTCAATTTCATGCTCCTCAATAAACGAATAGATATGATCGCCAATGATAGCATCAATGGTTTTTTTCGCTATGGTGATGTAATCAGGATCTCCTTCGAAATAAGTTATCCCAAGTAACGGAATTTCATGCTGGGGCATTAATGGCCGCGCATCCATATCATGCTGTACCAGTCGGTCGGCAATAACTACATCCCCTATTTTCAATTCGGTATTGATAGCTCCCGCGACACCAATAAAAATCAGGCTGGTAATGTTAAACCTGGTGATCAGACTGGTTACCGTAGTCGCTGCCGCAACTTTACCCCATCTGGAAAAAACGACCACGGTTTTAATAGTGTTGATAGTTCCGGTATAATATGTTCTTCTGCCGAAGGAAATTTCTTCAATACCTGTCATGAGATGAAGGATGCTGTTAATTTCTTCGTGCATGGCACCCATAATGCCAATTATTCTTTCACCCATATATGTAGATGTTAATAGTTAAAAAAACTGGACCTATCGGCAAAGTCTGTTAAATAATTCGCTAAAACGAGGATATGCGGTGGTCAGATTCTTTTTTACAGCCATTTCAAACTCACTGAAATCAAATCCCGGGGCTACGGCACAACTTACCAGGCTAAAGCCTTCTTTCGACGGAATTTCTGATGCGAACCAGGCTCCGCCCGGTATGATGACAGAGAGACTCCCTGTATCTGATGCCGAAAGTTCCTGTAGAAAATAATTTCCGGAAGCATCAATCATATGGATATAAAGTGGTGAGCCAGCGTGGAAATACCATAGCTCGTCTGATACCAGGCGATGAAAGCCTGAGAAATCTTCACCTTCCAGCAAATAATAAATGGATGTACAAGCTTGTTTAATAGCTGTTTCACCGGTCCGGTTTATTTGTTGTTCTGACCGGAACACCTCTTTATAATATCCGCCTTCGGGATGTGACTGCAACGTTAATCGTTGAATCCAATAAGCTGCATTTTGTGTATTCATATAGTAGATGATCAAATGTTATACAATTACCCCTTCAAAAGATCAGGGGGCTTTTTTCACTCGTTTAAGTACTAATAAATTTTGCCCGTTCAGGCTATAACCACTGATATTATTCTGATACAAATTCACCAGTTTATCATAATATAACACCACCACCGGCGATTGCTCCATCACCAAACCATCCATTTGCTGATACAGGGCATAGCGGGCTTCATCGTTTTTTTCATGATAGGTTTGCTCAAACAGGGCATCGAATTTCTTATTGTTAAAACCGGTATAATTAGGCCCGAAAGGGATCTTGTTTTTTGAATAAAATACCGACAAATAATTTTCACCATCAGGGTAATCAGCTATCCATTGACCGTAAAAGAAGTTGATGCCATTTTTTGATACCAGCTCGCGCAGGCTGGCACCCTGGGTGATCTCTACGTTAGTTTTGATACCTATTCTATCCAATTGTCCCTGCACGTATTCTATCAAACTACGGTAGCCTACCGTGGTGGCCAATGAAATTTCGGGCAAGTTTTTACCATCGGGAAAACCGGCTTCAGCCAATAGTTGCCGCGCCCTTTCGGGGTCATACGTATATCCTTTTACATTTTTGCTGAAACCAGGCATACCTTCCGGAATGAAACCTTCGTAACCGGGCGTGCCCATGCTGTTGCGTAAGTATTTCATCATCTTCTGCCTATCGATGGCATAATTAATGGCCTGCCTTACTTTTAATATCTTAAGCGGCGACTTTTTAACAATAGCCAGATTGGTATCTACCAGTATACCCAGGTACATGGTATTAAGATATGGGGCTGTATTTAAAACAAATTTGCCTTTATACTTTTGTGTTACCTTACCCGATTTGGTGAGGATATCATCGCGGTAACTGCCGTCGATATCATTTAAAAAATCAAGCTCTTTTTTAATAAACTCCAGGAACGAGGTCTGTTTATCGGCAATAAAGCTGGCTTTAACAGCATCGAGGTAAGGTAAGCGGTTGCCTTTATCATCTTTCTCCCAATATTTTTCATTTTTAAGCAGCACCAGCACCTCCCCTTCTTTCCAGTATTTGAACTTAAAAGGCCCCGTACCTATAGGATGGCTCCTGAAATCTTTGCCATAAAACTCCACCACCTCTTTGGGTACCACTGAGCAATACTGTGCCGTAAGCATGCTTAAAAAAGGTGCAAAGGGGTGCTTAAGCCTGATGTTGAAGGTACTATCATTAGGCGCAGTAAATGAATTCTTGCTCTCTACTTTATCACTAAAGATCCAGGAGCCGGATGAAGCTACTTTAGGGTCTATTAATCTTCCAAAACTGTAAACAAAGTCGGCGGCTAAGGCCTTGCGACCAACACCACCAGTAAAATGCGGATCATCATGAAAATACACATTATTGCGTAAATGAAAAGTATACAAAAGGCCGTCGGCTGATATGTCCCAGCTTTTGGCAATACAGGGAATCACTTTAAGGCTATCATTGATCTGTACCAGGCCATTAAAAACCTGGTTATCCATCCAAATGGTGTAGTGGTTACGGCAAAAAGCCGGATCAAGCGAGGTAAGCCCTTCCTCCAGGTTAATATTAAAAACGATTTTACCAGAATCTGGGGCCGTGTTATGACAGGCACAAAACTGAATAATCAGTACAGAAAATAGTAATAAGCCCCATTTATTCATGTAGAGCTAAATATATTAATTACGTTTAATTAATGAATTAGTGATTTGTTGAATTAGTGATTTATTACTTATGGATGAAGATAAATAATCTTCTTGCCGATAGGTACTTTGATAAGTTTGTCATCCTGAGCGCAGCGAAGGATCTATTCATCAATTTATATGTTGTATAATAGATGCTTCACTCCGTTCAGCATGACAAGAGGGTTTTGGTATAAACAAAAAAGCCTCCCCCAAATGGAGAGGCTTCCCAATGTCACAAATCCGAAATCGAAATTCCAAAATCCGAAATTCGTCTATTCTTCCACCAAGCTTTCGCCGGTAACGGTTTCTTTAATTTTGGTTTCCAGTTCTTCCTGTAGTTCTGGATTATCCAGTATCAATTGTTTAACGGCATCGCGGCCCTGGCCCAGGCGTGTTTCGCCGTAGCTGAACCATGAACCTGCTTTTTTAATGATGTTGTATTCAACACCCAGGTCAATGATCTCGCCGGCTTTTGAAATACCTTCGCCAAACATAATATCAAACTCTGCTATGCGGAACGGAGGAGCCACTTTATTTTTTACGATCTTCACTTTAACACGGTTACCTGAAACCTCGTCGGTATCTTTAATTTGTGATATACGGCGTACATCCAAACGAACTGAAGCGTAAAATTTCAAGGCATTACCACCAGTAGTGGTTTCCGGGTTACCAAACATTACACCGATTTTATCGCGCAATTGGTTGATAAATATACAGCAGCATCCGGTTTTACTAATAGTACCGGTTAATTTACGCAATGCTTGCGACATTAAACGCGCGTGCAAACCCATTTTTGAGTCGCCCATTTCACCTTCAATTTCCGCTTTAGGTACTAATGCAGCAACAGAGTCAATTACTAAAATATCTATCGCGCCCGAGCGGATCAGGTTGTCGGCAATTTCCAATGCCTGCTCACCATTGTCTGGTTGAGAGATCAATAGGTTCTCTACGTCAACCCCTAATTTTTTAGCATAGAAACGATCAAAGGCATGTTCCGCGTCAATAAATGCGGCAATACCACCTTTTTTCTGCGACTCTGCAATGGCATGTATAGCCAATGTGGTTTTACCAGACGATTCAGGTCCGTATATTTCAATAACTCTTCCTTTAGGTAAGCCTCCAACCCCTAAAGCTATATCCAGCCCTAAAGAGCCGGTTGATATTACTTCTGTAGGTTCAATAACGGAATCACCCAATTTCATGATGGTACCTTTTCCGTATGATTTTTCCAGCTTATCTAAAGTAAGCTGTAATGCTTTCAACTTATCTGAATTATTTTTATCTGTGCTCATCTTAAAATTTTCTTCAACAAATATAAAATGTTTTATTTTAAAATACTAATTTTTTTAGTAATTTTATTTACTACCCTAACAAAGTTGTCATGCTGAACGCAGTGAAGCATCTATTATGCAACATGCAAGTTGATGAATAGATCCTTCGTTCCTCAGGATGACAAGTCTTAATAATAACAGATAAACTTAATCAACCTCCCAATACCAATCAAATATCTTTATCCACACTTCGTTTCTTAAGCTCCTTACTAATGGTATTCAATGCTTTTTTCTTTTTGGCTTCTTTAGCTTTTTTGATCTTGGCTGCTTCCGCTTTTAGCAGGGCTGTTTCAGTATTGTTATGTTCATAATACTTGCAGAACCAGGTTAGCGGACATATCTCACATTTAGGGCTCCGGGCCAGGCAAATATACCGGCCATGTAGTATGAGCCAATGATGGGCCACACCTATATATTCTTTGGGAATGTGTTTGATCAGTTGTTTTTCAACCGCCAGCGGTGTGGTTGCATTATGAGTAAGACCAATACGATTAGATACCCTAAACACATGTGTATCTACAGCCATAGCCGGTTCTTCGAAAATTACAGATGCAATAACATTGGCGGTTTTGCGCCCTACACCCGGCATTTTTTGCAGATTCTCGATACCTTCCGGTATTTCACTATTAAAAACATCTACCAGCATTTTACCCATGCCTACTAAATGCTTGGCTTTGTTATTGGGATAACTAACACTCCGTATGTAAGTAAAAACCTCTTCGGGAGTTGATGCTGCCAGATCCTCTGGTGTAGGGAAACGTTCAAATAGCTTTGGCGTAACTTGGTTAATGCGCTTATCTGTACATTGTGCCGACAGGATCACTGCTACCAATAATTGAAATGGATTATCGTAATGCAGCTCGGTAACGGGATTGGGTTGGTTCTTTGAAAAATATTCAACAAAATGGCGGTAACGTTCGGCCTTAAGCATTTTTAAAATTAAGAAATTTTTTGGAGGTAAAGATCATACACTTATAGATACATATATTATAATATGTATTAAACTATATTATTAGTTACACAATCCTTCTAAAAATAGAAAGGTTCATAAATCATGCTGGACTTTAGTTTCTGTTCCTTAAAACATCTACCTCAATCAACAATTATGATCTATGAACCAGCAAGTTCGGAATACTTAACGCAGGCTTTTGGAGTAGTCAAGTATCTGGTGTATAGTTTGTACCTTGGGTTTTTTGTTCAAAAGATCCAAATCAGCACGAATTGAATTGTAAAATATCAAATCGTCGGCACCCAGATTGTCTTGTCCGTTCTCGTCCATCAGAGCCTGGTTGGCAATTCCATTTAACGTTGTTGTAAAAGTTTCATCCATAAGCTTATTTTGTTGTAAATTTTATATGATTTATAACGGCGACTTAAAGATAATATTTTACTAAATGAAAATTAAATGAAATTTTTTTTATGGGTTAATTTTTATCACCTAAAGTGAATAAATTAAGCTATTGATCGTAAAAAACATAGGGTTATTGATAAACTTTGCTATTTACTTAGCCAGTTGCCCAGGCAATAACTCCATGTTTTTTGATTAATTTTTTAAACTTAACTCTTTACTCTGCATCATTTTGCGGAGATTATTGAGGGCATAACGCATCCGGCCCAATGCCGTATTGATGCTAACTTCGGTAATATCGGCAATTTCTTTAAAGCTCATATCGCCAAAGTGGCGCATGATTAATACTTCTTTTTGCTCAGAAGGCAATAGCTGTATCAGCGTTTTAAGATCCTTATGCGTTTGTTCACGCACCATACGGTCTTCGGTACTTTCATCATAGTTACCCAATACTTCAAAAATATCAAAATCGTCGCCATTGCTAATCATAGGCGCACGCTTTTCACGACGGAAGTGATCAATAACCAAGTTGTGGGCAATACGGGTTACCCAGGGTAAAAATTTACCCTCTTCGTTATACTTTCCAGCTTTCAGTGTATTGATAACTTTTATAAAGGTATCCTGAAAAATATCCTCGGCCAGATACTCGTCTTTTACAAGCAGGTAAATAGAGGTATATATTTTGGTCTGATATCGTCTGATCAATTCCACTAGCCCAGCTTCATCACCGGCAATGTATAGATGGATTAGATCCTGATCACTTTTCAATTGAAAATCCATAGAAAGTACTACTTAAACTTAATTTTTAGTTAAAAACCTTTAAAGTAAAGTATATTCTATAGCGTGCTCCTTAGGGGTTAAGAAATTGTTACTTCAAATAAAACAAATTCCCAGCTAAAAAACAAATTATATTTTTTTCCTTACTTCTGTTAATCAGGTTCATTGGGTATATGATGGGCTTCGCCATTCATAATTCTGATACCTATCCGTTGTTTTGACAAGGGTAATCGGCAATGGTTTAATCGCTGCCTTAAAAATTTGCAGACATCTCTTTTCCGTGCCATTAAGTATTTAAAAGTCAGCAAACTGTAAACTCAGAAATTTATTTGAAGTAAACCCCAAAACAAAGCAAAACCGATTTGGATTCTGCTAAATATTTTAGGATTTTTGCATTCCGGAAAAAGGTTTATTAGTTCATGGATCATAGTTGATGGTTCATAGTTCCTTTTCCATATACTATGAACTATCAACCATGAACTAATTCAACCTATGAACTAATTCAAAGAATGACTAAAGAAGCAGAAAAAGATCCGCAGAAACATATCATTATTAAAGGGGCCCGTGTGCACAATCTTAAAAATATGGATGTGGCCATCCCCAAAAACAAGCTGGTTGTAGTTACGGGCATGTCAGGTTCTGGCAAATCGTCACTTGCTTTTGATACTTTGTATGCCGAAGGTCAGCGCCGTTATGTAGAAAGTCTTTCTTCCTACGCACGGCAGTTCCTGGGGCGTATGAACAAGCCCGATGTTGATTATATTAAAGGCATTGCACCTGCTATAGCTATTGAGCAAAAGGTAATTACCTCAAACCCACGGTCAACAGTAGGTACCTCAACCGAAATATATGATTATTTAAAATTGCTGTTCTCACGCATTGGCAAAACTATTTCCCCGGTATCGGGTCAAATCGTAAAAAAAGACTCTGTTACCGATGTCGTGAACTTTATACTATCGCTGCCCAACGAAAGCCAGGTAACTGTTTTAGCGCCATTATATCCACATAACAACCGCAGTCTCAAAGAAGAGCTGGCTGTTTTAATGCAAAAAGGCTTTGTACGGGTTGAGTATCTGAACAAACTATCAAAAATTGAAGCTTTATTGGAAGATGAATCTATTGATAATACCTCATTAATAGCCGAGGTTCATGGAGAGAAGAAAGCTAAAGGCAAAAAAACAAAAGCCGAAAGCGACGAACCGGTAATTACTGAGCAGGAAACGCCAACACATTACCCTGGCGTTCGTATCGTGATTGATCGTATATCAAAAAGCGAAGAGGATGAAACCATAAGCCGCCTGGGCGACTCGGTACAGACCGCTTTCTTTGAAGGTAAAGGCGACTGCTATGTACGTTACCAGGAACCTGATGCCGATGGTGAACAGGAGCGTTTTTTTTGCGACCGGTTTGAACTTGACGGCATTAAATTCGAAGAACCCACTCCCAATTTCTTCAGCTTTAACAATCCCTACGGCGCCTGCAAAAAATGCGAGGGCTATGGTAAAGTGATCGGTATTGATGAGGATCTGGTGATCCCTGATAAAAGCAAAAGTATTTATGAGGGCGCTATAGCCCCGTGGCGCGGCGAAAAAATGCGCGAGTGGAATGATATGCTAATCAAACACGCTTTGCAGTTTGATTTCCCGATACACCGCCAGTATAATCAGCTAACCGAAAAGCAACAACGCCTGTTATGGACTGGCAATAAATATTTTCGTGGCCTGGATGAGTTTTTCCAGGAAATGGAGGCGCAGACCTATAAAATTCAATACCGGGTGATGCTGTCGCGCTATCGCGGCAAAACTACCTGTCCGGAGTGTAAAGGTAGTCGCCTGCGTCGTGATGCATCATACGTAAAGATCGGCGAGCGCTCGATTACAGATGTGGTATTGATGCCCCTGGATAAAGCACTGGAGTTTTTCAAAGGCTTACAGTTAAACGAAACCGATGCCAAGATAGGTAAGCGCCTGCTGATGGAAATTACTAATCGCTTGTCGTTTCTAAATGATGTGGGCTTGAGCTATTTAACGCTTAACCGCTTGTCAAATACCTTATCAGGTGGTGAATCACAACGTATCAACCTGGCTACTTCACTGGGAAGCAGCCTGGTGGGCTCGGTATATGTTCTGGATGAACCCAGCATCGGATTACACCCACGTGATACCCAGCGCCTCATCAGTGTGCTTAAATCACTGCGCGATGTAGGTAATACCGTATTAGTAGTAGAGCACGAAGAAGAGATCATGAAAGCGGCCGATCATATTATCGATATTGGTCCCGAAGCAGGAACCCACGGCGGCGAACTGATCTTTACCGGTACATATGACCAAATTATCAAGGATGATAACAGCTTAACAGGACGTTACCTGAGCGGCAAGGAAGAGATCGCTATTCCGAAAAGCCGTCGTAAATGGAACGACTATATTGAGATAAAAGGCGCGAGAGAGAACAATCTGCAGCATGTTACGGCTAAATTTCCTTTAGGTGTGCTTACTGTAGTAACGGGTGTATCCGGTTCAGGTAAAACCAGTTTAGTAAAACGTATCCTGGCGCCTGCTCTACAAAAAGCATTGGGCAATTACTCGGGCGAGCAAACCGGCTCATACGACAGCATTGATGGTGACTACGCCAAAATAGAACAAGTTGAACTGGTTGATCAAAATCCTATTGGCCGCTCGTCACGCTCCAACCCGGTTACGTATGTAAAAGCCTGGGACGAGATCCGCAACCTGTATGCTTCACAGCCGGCAGCCAAAGCAGCTGGTTTAAAACCGTCGGCATTCTCCTTTAACGTAGAAGGTGGCCGCTGCGATGTTTGCCAGGGCGAAGGTGAAGTGAAGATAGAAATGCAGTTTATGGCCGACATTTTCCTGACCTGCGAAACCTGTGGTGGCAACCGCTTTAAACAACATATACTCGATATTACCTACAATGAAAAAAATGTGGCCGAAGTGTTGCACATGACCATTGATGAGGCACTGGTATTTTTTGCTAAGGAGCCTAAGATCATTGCCAAAATAAAACCTTTGGTTGATGTAGGTCTGGGTTATGTACAGCTTGGGCAATCGTCAAATACCCTATCTGGCGGTGAGGCGCAGCGTATTAAACTGGCATCATTCCTGGTAAAGGGTAATAATACCCATAAAACACTCTTTATTTTTGATGAGCCCACTACCGGTCTGCATTTTGCCGATATTAAAAAATTGCTCAAATCATTTGATGCCCTGCTGGAGCACGGCAACACCATTATTGTGATAGAACACAATATGGATGTAATTAAATGTGCCGACTGGATCATCGACATCGGCCCTGAAGGTGGTGATCGTGGTGGAAAAGTAGTATTTGAAGGTATACCCGAAGATCTGATCAAAGAGAAAAAATCGCATACTGGTCATTACTTGAAGGAGAGATTCGGTAAGTAATTGGTTTAAAATCTGTTTAAACTAAGAGAGCTATCTTGCAAGATAGCTCTCTTAGTTTAAGACTATTAACGACCGTAGACTAATTGCCACATTCCTCGAATTTTTCTAAGGAAATCTTCAACCCTTCTATCTCATACCTTCTATTCACCATGAGGTCATTTACCTGAATCCATAACTCAGGGTGCTGTTTCCAAAAGAATGATGGTATACGCAAAACATTGGCCAATAGGTCACCTTCGTACATATCACCCTCCGCAATATATCATCAGTAAGTTTTTCAATAGCGAGAGGTATCAAATAAGGCAAACCCAGTTCCTGCCCTATCATGAGTCACAAGTCCTCAATAGAGTACTCATTGAGCGGAATTTTTATCAGTTCGGCACAGCGGAACACGAGCATAGTCGACGCTTCATCAGGATGATCCGAATGCGTTTTCTCCAGAGTGAAAAGAGATTTGTACTTCCAATTATTTTCGGTCTTCATGGCAATCCAACCTCTTAATCCTAAAAGTCCAGGAACCCCAAAATCAACGGTTTACTGCCCACCCGTTTTCAAATACATATAAACGATGCCGCCAACCACAGTAATGGCCAATACAATAAGTCCGGTTACACCTTTCTTTTTGTCCTGGCGCATCAGCCATATTAAAAAAGCAACCAACGGCAGTACAAAAACCGCCCAGAAAATCAGTGAAGGAATATTCATATTAATTAGTTTTTGGATCATAGTTCATAGTTCATGGTCAGGCAGAAATTCACTTGCTACATCCCATGAATCATCAACTATGAACTACATTATCATCCTTGCCAGCGGAGCAATCTCTTGGCCGGCAAATTCGCCTTTTAAATATTTATAGTACCCGGCAATAGCTATCATAGCTGCGTTATCTGTACAGTACTCCATTTTGGGTATAAAACTCTCCCACCCGTTTTTAGCACACAGCTCTTTTAGTCCTTCACGCAATCCTGTATTGGCCGATACTCCGCCAGCCAGAGCAATCTGTTTTATACCATGTATCTGTGCTGCTTTTTGTAATTTATTAAGTAATATAGTAGCTATCCGCCTTTCAACCGACGCGCAAATATCAGGCAGGTTATGACTAATGAAATCAGGATTCTTAGCTACATTATCTCTAATGAAATATAAAATGGCTGTTTTCAATCCGCTAAAGCTAAAATCCAGACCGGGGATTTGTGGTTCCGGAAACTTGTAAGCATCCGGATTACCCTGGCGTGCGTATTTATCAATCAGTGGGCCTCCAGGATAAGGCAAACCTAATATCTTGCTGGTTTTATCCATTGCTTCGCCGGCGGCATCATCAAGCGTTTGGCCTATTACCTGCATCTCAAAATAATCGTTAACCAAAACTATCTGCGTATGACCTCCCGAAACGGTAAGACACAAAAAAGGAAATACAGGTTTATGATCGCCAATAAAATGGGCCAATATATGCGCCTGCATATGATTTATATCAATAAGTGGCAGGCTTTTGGCCAGCGCAAATGCCTTAGCAAATGACACACCTACTAAAAGTGAGCCTAAAAGTCCAGGTCCGCGCGTAAAAGCTACTGCATCAATATCATTTTTGCTTACTTTTGCGTTCAATAATGCTTGTTGTACAGCAGGAACAATATTTTGCTGATGAACCCTGGAGGCAAGCTCGGGGACAACGCCTCCGTATGCTTCGTGAATGGTTTGGTTAGCAATTACATTGCTCAATATCTCTCCATCAACACAAACAGATGCAGAGGTTTCATCACATGAAGATTCAATTCCTAAAATTACAGGCACAATATTAAGTCAAAAGTCAAAAGTTTAAAGTCAAAAAAATGACCTTATCCTTTGACATGTTAAATACATTTAGAAAAGTAAAACATTTCAATCGGTTTTGAATTTTTACTTTTGAATTTTTAATTAATTACAAAGTTATTAAAAAAGTACTCAATATAGCGTTAGGAATAGTGTTGTTCATTTTATTGACACTGAGCATACTTTTACTGGCGTTTCAATATAAACCTGTACAAACCTGGGCCGCTAAAAAAGCTGCGGGTTACCTTTCGGATGAACTGCACACCACAGTTAGCATCAAAAGTCTGTACATCAGACCTTTTACTTCGGTAGTACTGGAGGGCTTATGTATACTTGATAAAAAACGGGATACTTTACTGAATACTCCAAAGCTGGCTGTTGATATTGCGGGATTTTCTCTTCTCTATAGCATCAAACAGCGCACCATCAATTTTGAATCCATTGAATTGGATAATGGTTCTTTTTACCTCAAAAAACAAAAAGATAGCACTACCAACCTCAAATTTATTCTTGACTACTTTAGCTCTAGCGACACTACCAAAAAAACTGCCAGCAAACCCTGGACACTTAATTTTGATAAAATAGCCATCAATAACTTTCATTTCCGGTACAAGAACCAGTTGGTTGATACCGTGGAGAACAGGGTTAATTTTGATGATATTGATGTAAGCCATTTTAGTACCGTAGTAACCGGTATGGATATCAAAGACCACTTGTTCAAAGGCAATATCCAGCATCTTACCTTACAGGAGAAAAGTGGCTTCTACGTAAAGAATTTTACTGCCCATACTACTATTGATACCAACCAGATCATACTGCAACATCTTACCCTGCAAACCAAGCACTCTGATCTGAAAGATTATTTCCGGATGAGATTTAAATCATTTGATGATTTTGATAATTTCGAGAACCGGGTGAACATGGATGCTGATTTTAAATCGTCACGCATATCGTCAACAGATATTGCCTACTTTACCAGTGGCATGGGTAAAACCACTTTTGACCTGGGTATTGAAGGCCGTGTTAAAGGCCTCGTAAATAACCTGAAGGCCAAAAACGTTACCATTAGCGGGGGGCAAGCCACGTTTATCAAAGGCGATTTTAACCTACGCGGTTTACCCGACTGGGATAATACCTT
Source organism: Mucilaginibacter lappiensis (assembly GCF_900155965.1). GTDB lineage: Bacteria > Bacteroidota > Bacteroidia > Sphingobacteriales > Sphingobacteriaceae > Mucilaginibacter > Mucilaginibacter lappiensis. The sequence goes on along the minus strand of NZ_FTMG01000011.1, from coordinate 116,316 downwards.
CCTCGACCTGAAGTTTGAGCAGATTGCTTCCAATAAAAAAGATCTGGATTACCTGCTTAGCCATTTTTCAGGGAATGCCACGATGCAAGCGCCCGCTATTCTGGGTAAATTTGGCAATATCAACTTCACCGGCAGGTTCAATGGCTTACAAAATGATTTTGTTGCTTATGGTATTTTTAAAACCGGACTGGGCAGGTTTGATACTGACATTAACCTTAAAATTGATAAGAAAAATATACCCAGCTATAGCGGTAAACTGAATGCTCTCAACTTTGACCTGGGTTCCCTGCTTGAGGAGAAATCGCTTGGCCGTACTACTTTTAATGCCGATATACAGGGCAGCGGCGACGAACTGAAAAATTTGACCGAAAAAATTGATGCCCGCATTAACAACATCAGCTATAACAATTACACCTATAATAACCTTACCGTAAACGGTTCGTTCGTTAAAAAGCTAGCCAATGGACATATTACCATCAACGATAAAAATGTTAAGCTCGACTTAAAGGGGAGTGTAAACTTAAACCCTGCCTTACCGGCGTATGATTTGGTGGCAAATATTAAAGATGCCAACCTCAACAAGCTTAAACTCATCACAGATACCATCACTGTAAGTACCCAGTTAAAAACCAAATTTTCGGGTAATAGCCTGGCCAACATTGAGGGTAATATTTTATTTTCACCGGCCCGGGTTGTTGGTCCCCGCAATAATTATGTGGTCGATTCTTTATACCTATCCTCTGTTGGTAAAGGAAACAACCGGGAGATAGATTTACGGTCTGATTTTGCTGATGGCAGCATCAAGGGTACTTTTGACCTGGCAACCTTACCTTCGTATTTTAAAACCATTGCCAAAAAGTATATCCCTTCCTTAAAAACCACTATTGTTACGCCCAAACCCGAGCAGTTTGCGTTTAACCTTACGCTTAAGAATACAGATCCACTCACCGCTATATTTGTACCTGACCTGAAAATACCTGACCAGGGTACATTAGTGGGGCAATTCGACTCGGAAAAGAAAACGGCTACCTTATCCGGTTATATTAAAACATTTAAATATGGTAAAATCGTATTTCACGATTTCATCATCGATGAAAACACTTCTGAGGATATGCTGGGCCTCAACTTATCGTTAAGGAAGGTTGATCTTACTGATAGTTTGTTTATTAAAGACATCAACATTACTAACTTTTTGAAAAACGACAGCCTCAACTTTAACGTTAAGCTGTCGGATAAAAACGCGGTAAACCAGCTTGACCTTTACGGATTGGTTGAATTTGGAAAGGATACCACAGCCAAACTGAAGCTATTGCCCTCTGATGTTATCCTCGAAAAAGAAAAATGGCATATCCAGGAGCAGGTGCGCATCCGCTTATTGGATGGAAAAACACAGGTATCGGGCTTTGAGTTATCCAATGGCCCCCAAAAGGTACGCATCAATGGATTTATATCTGATAACCCTGCTGATGAATTGAAACTCTCGTTCGAAAAGTTCAATATGCGAACGCTTAACCAGTTGACTAGAACGTCTGGCGTATACTTAAGAGGTGATCTGAATGGTGATGTTAAATTTACCTCTATTACCAAATCACCTGGTGTTGACGCGCATTTGAATATCGATTCGTTAACAATGAACAGGACGCTGATTGGCGATCTGAAACTAGTATCAACTCTGGGTAACGACCGCAAACAGGCCGATGCACAGTTAAGTATTCTAAACCGGGGGCTTAAAACCATAAACATTGGAGGTACCTATTATTTTGGCCACGAGACCGATGATAACCTGGACTTTGATATAAAAATGAACCAAACTGAGGCTATCATCTTTCAACCTTTTATTAAGGATCTGGTATCAAATGTAAAAGGTCATATCTCTACCGATTTAAAACTTACCGGTAAACCATCAAATCCACAACTAAACGGCAGCGTTACATTGGAAAATACCGGGCTTACCGTTAACTACTTAAAAACCGCCTACACAGTTAACAACAAGCTGGACGTAAATAATAGCGTTATTAACGTTAAGGATATGGTATTGAAGGATATTAAAGGTGGTACAGGTACAGCTAATGGTACCGTTGATTTGAATGATCTTTCAAACCCTGATATAGAGGTAGTATTAAAGGCTGCCAATTTGATGGCATTAAATACCACATTTAAAGACAATCACGTTTATTATGGCACCGCTTTTGGCACCGGTACATTTAGCTTTAAGGGCCCGATTGATAATATGAAAATTGATATTACAGCCCGTACAGAAGCCGGCACTGTATTCAATATACCGCTCAACACTTCATCAACAGCCAGCGACTATGACTTTATAAGATTTGTTGGCCATAAAGATACGGCGAAAGCTGTAAATAAAGCCAGGGCCTTTAATGGTGTTACCTTAAATTTTGACCTGAGCGCCGACGAAAAAACGGTTGTTAAAATAACCACTGATTATGGTTTGCTGGAGGGCAGCGGCGTTGCCAATAACCTAAAATTGAATATTAACAGCCTGGGTGATTTTGAAATGTATGGCGACTTTCTGATATCTACGGGTAAATTTGAGTTTACTGCCAAAAACTTCATCAGTAAAAACTTTACGGTAAACCAGGGCGGTACCATCCGGTGGACAGGAAACCCTTCAAACGCCGAAATAAACCTGAAGGCTCTTTATGAGGTACGTACGAGTAAGGCTCCGCTTTATGCTGCCGCGGGCTTACAAACGCCAACCTCGTCACAGCAAACCCTGGTACAGGCCCAGTTGATATTGACTAAATCATTGTTACAACCCAACATTGATTTCGATTTTAACTTCCCTACAGATCCATCGGTAAAAGACGATCTGGCCACCTATCTGGCCGATAATAACAACCGCAGCCAACAGGCTATTAACATTATTGTGCGTCGTAGTTTTTCAGCAAACAATAATAACAACAATTTAATTGCGGGCACTGCTGAACAAATGATAAGTGAGTTTGCTTTCAACAAGCTCAACAACCTGATATCACAATCACACATCAAAAACTTTGATTTTGATTTGAACATCCGTTCGCTTAATGAGGCCAATGCTTCATTAAGGTTTTTTAACAGCAGACTATCATTCAACGGGAGTTTATATAACAATACCGGCTCGAATGATTTGTTCAACAATACCTCCAGTTTGTTTAATGGTAATTTAACCAAAGACTTTGAAGCGCTGTACCAGATCAGGAAAGACGGAAACCTTACAGCACGGTATTCTTACCGGTTACTGAACAACACCACGCTCAATCCCTTAAACAACCTCGATTTTCAATATGTAAACGGATTTGGTTTAGTGTACTCACGTGATTTTGACACCTTCGGCGAGTTTATCAAATATATATTTAAACGTAACCGCAGAGACAGAGCGCCTGTCACACCAACACCAGTAGCTCCACCTGCTACTACAACAGGCGGAACACCGACTACTAAGAAGCCAGATGATGAGGATTAATGATCGCGCATAATAGCGTGATCCATCTTATCTCTTTTAGTACGTAAATATGATTCGTTATGGGGGTTTGATGCTATTTCGATAGGTACGTTCTCTACAACCTCTAAACCATAACCTATAAGGCCCGCACGTTTCTTGGGATTATTGGTCATTAAACGCATTTTGGCGATACCCAGGCTACGCAATATCTGCGCGCCGATACCATAATCGCGCTGATCCATTTTAAAACCTAACTTAATATTGGCTTCTACGGTATCCAGACCATTTTCCTGCAGGTGGTAAGCTTTAAGCTTGTTGATCAAACCAATACCCCGCCCCTCCTGATTCATGTACACCACCACGCCTTTACCTTCGTTACTGATCATCTCCATGGCCTTATGTAACTGCGGGCCGCAATCACAGCGGCAAGAGCCAAAAATATCGCCGGTAACACATGAGCTATGTACACGCACCAAAACCGGTTCATCAGGCTCCCAGGTGCCTTTAATAAGGGCCAGGTGATTTTCGCCGGTATCCAGTTGGGTATAGCCTATCATTTCAAAATCGCCCCATTCAGTTGGCATTTTTACAGATACATCTTTTCTTACCAGGGTTTCAGCATTCAAACGATAAGCTATCAGGTCTTTTATAGATACAATCTTCAGATCGAACTCCTTCGCTATCACCAACAGATCAGGCAGACGGGCCATATCGCCATCCTCTTTCATAATCTCGCATATTACGCCCGCAGGCTCAAACCCTGCCAAAACAGCCAGGTCAATAGCAGCTTCGGTATGCCCGGTTCTGCGCAATACACCACCATCTTTGGCAATCAGCGGAAAAATATGCCCGGGTCTGCCCAAATCCTCCGGTTTTGTAGCCGGATCAATTAGTGCCAGGGAAGTCTTAGACCTGTCTGAAGCAGAGATACCTGTTGTACAGCCGTGGCCTAACAAATCAACAGAAACCGTAAAATTGGTTTCATGCGAGGTGGTGTTGTGGCTTACCATAGGTTCCAGCTCCAGCTCGCGGGCGCGTTGTTGTGTAATAGGCGCGCAAACCAGTCCCCTGCCATAGCGTACCATAAAATTGATGGCTTCGGGGGTGGCATTACGTGCAGCGGTTAAAAAATCACCTTCATTTTCCCGGTCTTCGTCATCAACAACGATGATCATTTTACCGGCTTTTATATCTTCAATTGCTTCTTGTATCGTATTTAGCATTATATGAGTATTTGATAGGGCCTACATAAAAATAACCTAAGCCACAAAATATTTAAAAAGTTAAACAAATTTATGATATATAAAAATGTTTCTGGTCGGTACTGTGTAAAATCCTTTTCAGTAGCAGGGTAAGCGCGCCTACTATAAATGATTACGGAGATTGCGGGCCAATTAGTTGCTTTTACGCTTTATTAATTTATTAAAAAATCTTTTATATAGCTCTACATCAAATATCGCCGAATCGGTAGCAGCTTTGTATGAAAGAAAAAGCCCGATAGGTGTGAGTACGATGATAGCTACCCACATACCAAAAACGACAGATATACTACCCGCCCTTGCTGATTTTTCGCCAATGGTAGAGATAATATAATAGATGAGGAAAAATACAACCGAAATAACTACCGGTAAACCCAGCCCTCCCTTGCGGATGATGGCCCCTAGCGGGGCGCCAATCAGAAATAAGGCCAGGCATGCCGCCGAAAGCGTGAATTTTTTTTGTACTTCCGATGCATAACGCCGTATGTTAAGGGTGTCGTCATTATAACGGTCGGTACGGTTCTTTAATATATCCTTTATAGAACGGATCTCAGAAGATGCGCTTGAAAGGGCTACCACCTGGTCGGCCAATTTCATACTTTTCAGCACCCCTGCTTTATCGGCTGGTATATATTTAACTGCAGGCTTTGCTGGCATGTTAAAAAATTTCATATAGGGTGTAATAAGCCTATAATTCTGCACTATACTACCATCAACCTGGTGTTGTACAGAATCTACATAGAATCTCAACTGCTTCAAATTCATCATTTGCGATGCCGTCTTAAATTCACTTTCATTAGTACGGGTCAGTTTAAGGCCGTCCAGGCTAAATTTTTGTTCTGTTTCCTTAAAGCGGAACCGCGATAAACGCTGCCTATAGTTGTAAGTAGCATTATCAGGGGCCGACTCCTCGTATCTTACACCATCTTTTAACTTCAGCACCAGGAATTTATCGCCCATGGTTCGGAACATAGTACCTTCACGGGCTATAGTAACCGTTGTATTATTGTTATCAGCACTTTTTTGGTATATCATGATACCGTATAATCTTTGCCCGTCGGGATCTTTGCTTTTTACACGGATAGTGTAACCGGTAAAGCTGTTACTAAAAACCATTTGAGGCAATAAATCGGCCGATTTTTGCTTGCGGGCATCATACAGTAATGAAAAATACTTAAGATTGGCTACCGGCAGCATATAGTCTGAAAAAAAGAATGCGGCCATACTCAGAAGAGTTACTACCACTATCATAGGGTACATAGCCCGGCGCAGAGATATACCGGCCGCCTTAATGGCTACCAATTCATAATTTTCGCCGAGGGAGCCGTAGGTCATGATGGTTGACAGCAGTACTGATAAGGGCAGCGCCATTGCCACATTGGTAGCCGAATTATACAGCATCAGTTCGAGAATGGTATACCAGGCAAAACCTTTGCCTATCAAGTCATCGATGTATTTAAATAAAAACAACATCAACAACACAAACATTACGATGAAAAGCGTACTTACAAAAGGTCTTATAAACGATTTAAGGAGTAAAAGATGTATCTTTTTCATTAACGCAATTTGTACAACAGGATATAACGCACCAACTTGCCTGTTAATTTTCATTAACGCACAAATAGCGTTTCACGATACAAAATTAGCTAAAATTAAGTTTCTTTAAGCACCCAATACGCTGATGAGGTATTCGATCTGGTTATCCCATATCAGTTTGCGCTCGGCAATGGCATCTTCGGTTGCAAAATCGGTAACACTGAGCGCAACATCATTAGTTAGCTCATCCTGCAGAATTTCCATTTCAAAATAAAATTGCGGATCGTCATCTACCCATTTAAATCTAACCAGCTTGTTTTCTTTTACGGTAAGCAACTTTGCTTTCTGGGCATCGTTATCCCAGGTAAATGTATAAACCTGGTCCTTGATGTTCACATCATCAGCAAACCATTGCGCTAATCCATTGGGCTCACTCAGAAAGGAAAACAGTATACGTGGAGACGATTTTATCTCATATTCAATGGTAAATTTCTTTTTTTCGGACATTGGGGTTTATACTTGTAAGCTCTAAAAGCTGTAAATGTTAACATTTTTTCTAAAGAAAACGAATTTCTGCTATATTTGCAAACCTTTTTAAGGAAGGCCGCTGATTTATTAAGGGCCACTCTTTACAAAACCATTATAAAAGAGCAAGATACACAAAAAGGCGGGGTAGCTCAGATGGTTAGAGCGTAGGATTCATAACCCTAAGGTCGGCAGTTCGATCCTGCTCCCCGCTACATAAGGAAACACCCCATTGGGGTTGTTTCCTTTTTTTATGCCAATAAAATCCTGTGGTCCAAACTGTTACCGCCTGACCGATTCGTGTTCGACAATTACTAAAAAACTCCTTAGACTTTTATCCAAAATAGTCTAAAAAGCAGCTTTAAGGCTCTATTATGGTCGATTTTAATGAGTTCGACCTCTCCTTTGGGTTATGGGCATTTTCTACTTCCTCTTTTTTGCTATAATTCTTGGCTATCAGATAAAGAAAATCCAAGATGACACTAGCCTCGCTATCATCCACCTCAATGCCATTTTTGGCCAAAACGGAAATTGCACGTTTGACCGAAACCTTTCTTTCTATGAAGTTCATTCCTTTGACTTGCTCTTTATGTTCAATACCAATATTTTTGACAATGCATCGGTAAGACCCAACGAAATCTCGCCCGTTTGAAAGTTCACCTCATTCGGCGGAATAAGCTTGATCAGATGCCTTTTATCTGCGGTGTCCAGACTGGCATACCCCCTAAAGGGCTCTACCAAGGCTCCATGCTCTAATTGACGCTGTATATCAATATTGTTCAGCTTATCGATATTATCGCCCAGCTCTTTTTTCAGACATGCGGAAGTTGCCAGAAACTCTTTTTTGAATTCACTGTAATCATCAAACTTCAATATATCTTCCACAAATAGCTTTCGGGCCTTAGAAAGTGCCGATTGCTGCCGAGCAAGTTGCCTTAATAGCTGTCTCCTTTCACTGACGCATTCTATTCTATGCGTATTCAAGTTAGAATCATCCAAAACATGACTGAAAAGTTCGATGGCCTTATCGGAAAGCATGAGTTGTTGGAGTTTCCGCTCATAATTATAGTTCAGAAGGACTGCGCTGATTCTTGTCTTACACCTTCCACGACAATGATAATATGGATAGCTGTTTTTAGACCCTCGGGAAAAACTTCCACGTACTCTTCTACCACAAAGCGGGCAGGTTAAAAAACCTGTCATAAAAAAAGTCGCCCTTAATTCTTCCGTTCTACTCGAAACCTTTCTCTTTGTAGTTATGATGTTTTGCACCTCATAAAAAATCGACACTGAGATCAACGGTTCATGGTTCCCTTTAACCATCTGCCGTTCTTCAGAGCTCAGCGTTACCGAAATCAGGCCACAGTAGACCGGATTACGGATAAGCTTAGAAAAATTTGACGGTGAGCATAATAAACCCTTGTCAAGGGCCATTCTTCTGACCTCTGAGATTTTGTAGATATTTTTTGCGAGTTGATGAAATATCCACCTGATAATGCCCGCTTCGGGCTGCTTGAGTGCTATAATTTTTTTTCCGTCCACAGTCGTCAGATTTACAAAACCTATTGGAGCCCTGTTCGGATATCTTCCCATTTGTCTTGCTCTGCGCATTCCGTTTGCGGTATTCAATGCGCGCCTGGTATTTTCAGCCTCCGGAACCGAAAGATAAACAGCAAGCATCACCGAGCTCTCAGGAATAGTGAGATCGATTGGCTGGTCGATGGCCATGGCTGTAGTATTATGCTTTCGTAATAGGCCAATCATCTCATAGGCATACTGAATGTTGCGACTAAACCGGTCCCACTTGACAAACAGGATGTTCTTTTCTTCTTTGGGCCGCTCCTTCTTAATCGACGATACAAGTTTCTTCCACTCGGGTCGGTTAAAGTTCTTTGCCGAAAAGTCTTCCCGATAGATCCCTTTAACTTCTATATCGTTATAGTCGCAATATTTTAACAACCGATCCTCCTGCTCAGGTAAGGAATAACCTTTTCTTTTTTGTTCGTCTGTACTAACACGGACATATAAGTAAGCTGTTTTCATATCGACACTGCATGAATCTTTATTATAAGTTCGGATTTTTTCCAAAAGAAACAAAATCCGAAATGATACATCAATATCACTTATCCCTAATGAGAATGCTTTACAAGCAAAAAAGCATTTCAGTCATTAGATTCGGTTTATAGTTATAACAGTAGAAGAGTTAATACAATAGTTAACTACAGATATGTGTAAGTTTTATGTTTTCGATATAAGTGTTTAGTTAGCGTTTCTCTTTTGGATTTCAATGATTTCTCTCAATTCTTCCACTAACATAGTGGGGCGCTGACTATGCAACATCGCATGGCAGTTAGGACAAACTGGGCACAAATCCTTAACTGGATCAATAGGTTTCATTTTCTTTGAGTGAGAAAGTTCTTCTTTATGATGTATATGTATGAAGTTCTTGCCATAAACATTCTTGAAATTAAATTCACAAACCGTGCAGTTGTAACCGTGATAAGAAAGGCAATCTTCCCGGGCCTTCGGATCTCTTTCGTATCGTGTAAGGTTAATCTGATAAGGGTTCCCTTCGTAATATACAGGTAGTGTTGAAGGCTTTCCTGTTCCTTGCAACGAGGTGCCAATAAAATCTGCCCAAAGCTTCTCTAATTCTTTGAGCGCATCACTATTGATTTTTATGCCTGAATGTTCGGGCATCCACACCTGATGCCGCAAAATTTCCTTTTTAATAATATCAACAGGCAAGATTTTCTGTGTTTCAGGATCTATCAAGGTGTCAAATTCGATAATTACTCGCTCTACCATCCTTTTTTTATCTTGCCAATGAGGTGAAAGGAAAGGCCAAGAAACAATTTTGCCGGATCCGAAAACTCCTTGACGACCAAAAGTTTTACCAACCTTAACAATGAACGCCCTGTCGCCAGGTTGTACCTGCTTATAGGCAGCCACACTCCAGCGCTGCTTTGTACTTCCTGTTATACGAATTTCCTCAATATGGTCAAAACGCTCATCAAAAGGCCAGTTATCAGGATTCCATGAAAATAAATACGCTTTCATAAATTATAGCTCATTTTAGCTTGTTTTTTTCGTTGCATTTATTAACTGATTTGAGGGCGGATATTTTTGGTAGCCTGGTGGACTTGCCTTAAACAAAATGTCTTTTTTGTTTTCTTTCGCAAAATCGAAGAGCTGTGCATCTTCTAAAGAGCTTAAAGGAATATTGATTACATGTGTATTAAACATTCTCTGACCAATATATTTATATATAGTCCTTGAATTTACGTCGCTATATGGTGAAACCGCCATTGACCCGCCGTATTGACCGGTATTACAGATGACAACATTACAATACAATAATCTTGTCAGGGATTCGGCCATTGCAAAGTAGGTATTAAGGTCTTTATTAAGCGAAATAATAAACAGGTGATGTATGCGACCTTGATAAAGCATGATACGTTCTATATCAAATATATCCGAGCATATCATTACGCCGAAGTTCCCGAGTTCTGAAGATTCAAACACATACATATATTGTTCAGGGTCAGGAAAATGCTCTTCTGCTTTCTCAATCCCCTGCTTAAACATACTTCTTTCCATATAAGTAAAAAAGGTTTTGCCGAACTGTAAAGAAGTTATACGTATTGCCCTTTCACGGGTTGCTATACCATTGGGAAGACATATTGCCCCCCGATTTCTTACTCTTTTAGCATCCTTTGGGTTTCTCTGAAAGTCAATACCACAAATCACAATTATTTTATATCGTTTGCTGTACTCTTTGATAATAGCTAGCTGAGATGGCGGCAAATGAAGTTCAGGTATGAGAATCACCTCAGGGCGATTATCAAGCTTGATCATCTCTGTGAATCCGATTTGTATTTCCTGCCAGACTCGCTCTGCACTGATCGGGCTTATGTTTAAACTATAAGGAGCTCCTGTTCCCCAAGATGTATCGGGGTCAATGACAGGCTGGATGAGCCCAACTGTTACAAAGTCTTTCATATTCTTTTAAAAAATTCATCCTTTGGACCTTCTAAGTCATCCAGATTAATGTAAATTAACTGTCGGGGTTGATGATCCTTTAGGTTCATTTGCTGATCGGCAAGCGCCGATTGTATATTAACCAATCTGCTTATAAAGTCAGTCAATCCGTGAATATTCGCGTTATCAGATAATTCGATAACATCGTTATAAAATATATCGACTTTATTTTTGGAAAAAATCGCACTAAGCAATATTCTCGAGTTCGATGATAGCGATTCCGTCTCCAAGATTCTGTGCGCCTGTGAGAATAATTGGTCAATAAAAACAATTTTATTAGCCGTGGGTGGCCATTCAAAGGACCGTGAAAGTAATTTAATCAGCAACATGGAATAACCAATAACCAGGGGAAGTTCATAATTACCCATGAATAGAATTGCTCTAAAATCCCATAAGTTAGAAACTGGGAAGTATCGTTTGTCATCAAGACGCTGGAACAACGGTGACAGTTTTACCTTGTTTTTTTTCACTATAGTTCTCCACGATGCCCAATCCTTTACATCGCTGGTAAGCCAAGACTTGGGAACAAGGTAATTTGCAGGATGCAGGTACAAATGCTGTACAGGCGGTGCGGTAAACATAGCACGCAAACCCTTCTTTCGTTTTTTCAGAGCGGTTCGTGTCAGAACTAAAATCTGTCTAACAATCTCGATAAGGCTCCATTCGGAAAGTTTAACCTCTATAAAACCCTGCTTTGACGTATGATTAACAAGATGTTCGATATATTTGTCAAGACTTACGTACAGGCCTTCCTGGCGACTAAGTACATTTCTCACTTTCGGATATGAGTCTATGAACTTTTCAAACACTTTCGAATCTTTAATTTTAAGCGAGGTGAACAGTTCAAGTGTCAAAGCATTATCCCTTGCAAATATCATTTGATGCTGGGGATTTCTTTCTTTGCTACTATTTTCTGATATGATTTGTCTTATTTTGAGAAACTGTTTCCCTGATATGCTGCCGGGGTAAACCGAAAGAATGTTCCATGTGAGCGGCGATAATAGGTTCAATTCAGCTCCCATTTTTTCAATAAAATCCTGTTTATCCGGCCAGGCCATTCTCGAAATACAATACCAGACAATATCTTCAGGATTGTATTTATACTCGGCAAATGCCTCGCTGCCAGCATCATCCTGAATTGAACATATTGAACCGGTTTCCCGCCGAGCTATAAGACTGCTGAATGACTCCAGTATTGAGGGCAAACTTTTACACTGTTGATTGATAAAAAATGCGATAGATCGAAGATTATTAATAGTAGTCGTTCTAAAAGGGAAATTCAATTTATTGTCGCTTGGCTCAACGTTTAAAGCGCAAACGTTTGTGATATAGGACCAGGTGCAATGATTCTTCCAAAAAAGCCCGTTCCTGTTCTGAATGTCTGTGAAAGCCCGCTCAAGATACAACTGTATATTAAGTAAACAATAGGCATGTATATATGCCCGGCTTACATCGTGTACACTACAGTCACTAATCTCGCCAAGTAATACAGTAAGTCCGTCATAACCTGTTATAAAACAAAATTCGATGCACCGTCGCCATAATTTTACTTTATCTGGATTCTCTCTTAACGCTTTTAAAAGCAGTTTAAAGAGCCTTTCATGCCTGACTTTAACTCCCCGATTGCCCTAGGTAAATCCGAATTCACCATTTCCGTGGCAGCTGTATTTCTCAGAGTAACTAATAGTTTTGACAAGCTTTTTTCATCATCAGGCTTTATACCTGTATAATTGTCTAAAAGTGTTGCCGTCTTCTTGTCAAGTATGATCTGATTAAGGGGTGCAAAGGGATCCAGCTTGCCAAAGTCAGGTTTTATTTGTCGAGCCAAGGCGCAAATTTTTCCAGCGGCAAAAGACATTTTGGTATCTTTTCTAATTTCAGTTCCCGGCAAATCAGTCAGAAAAAGATGCTTAAGATCGGCCTCCATAGAAAGCAGTTCATCCTTCTGCAAAAGCCCCATATCTGTACGATCGATAGCGGAAACCTTTTGCAATGTATTAGTCATTAAAGGTTCAGGGTATTCGACATTAAGCTCAATTGCTTTTTCATCTTCAATAGTAAATCCGGTTTCTGCACTATAACTTAACCCGTCCTTCGGTTCTATCTTATCAGATTGGAATGTGATTGTAGGCTGTTTTTCTTTAAGCAGAAGATGATATATATCCAGGGTTTCAAGCAACGCATTTTTAGATTGTGATATTATAACTTGATCATCGACATATTTAAAAATAGCCGTATCCTTTCTCTCCCGAATTAAATTTTGAAGCTCAATATCAATATCCATTAAGGCCACATTTGCTAAAAACCCTGCTACAAGAAGCCCTGTAGGTAATCCATAATAGGATGAGGTCGTCTCGTCATAATTATAGTATGCGGAGAGATCGCTGTCCTCCCACCCAGTGGTGTCCAGTTTATTATTTAGTAATTTGGAAAGGACATTAATTATGATTTCCACATCGTCTCTGGCTTCCCCGTTATCCTTCACCAAATATTTAACCATGTTGCCAATGATTTTATTGGGGTCGATTGATGGAAAGAATGTTTTGAAATCAAGTCCAGCCCAATAAAGGATTTTTAGGTCTTGCCCATGCCAACTTTTTTGATCAAGATATCTAGAGTCTGTAAAACCATCTTCCTGTGCTTGTTCAAATAATCTTACTTCTACAGGATCATTGAGGTCATTCACAGAGAATTCGTCAGATTTAGACATTATCGTTATGGTCATCGATATATGTCGTTTATATCTCGGCCAACTTTGCTGCCAGGATCTAAAAAGATTAGCGGATGTATTCTTACAACTACCCCTCTTTAGAGTCTTTTTACCCGTATGACTATCCGTTTCATACCAAAAAGGGCGGTACAATCTGTTGCCATAACTCCAGTGCGGCATCTTCCTTTCAAGCATATCTCCAATTATATTTACCGCAGCCATAGATATAAGCTGATCATCAAGATGAACCACATAATATGGTCGAATCCGATGCTCTCCGTTCTCTTTATCTTTTTTTGGAAACGGTAATGGCTGAAGAGGGCGAGAGGTGTAACTCCCAGCTTTAATTTCGGCAATTAATAATGGAATCCTTTCCGACAGTCCCGCTTCGTACTTAATGAGACCAACAGGGTCGTACCATTCGTTAGCTTTGTTAAGAAAAGAGCTAATCTTTTTAAAAGCAATAAAAAAATTCTCTTCATCGAGAAACTGGTCGGCAAAACTTGGCATTGTATAAGGTTGTGGAGGTGAAGCTATATAATTTGATTGATAAATTATTAAAATATTTAAACCTAACTTTTAGATTCATTGATACAATTTAACTTCCTTTTTGGATTTCTCTATTTATAGCATTTTTCATAACGGATTTGTTATAATACCTTAGCACTATTAATTAGATAGATGACCAACATTTTAGAATTAGAGAAAACACTTTGGGCTGCAGCAGACAAACTTCGTAACAACATGGATGCTGCGGAGTATAAACATGTTGTGCTCGGACTGATTTTCTTGAAATATATTTCGGATGCCTTCGACGAGTTGTACCAACAACTTGACGCGGAAAAAGATCAAACCGGCGCGGATCCTGAAGACAAAGATGAATATACTGCCGAACGGGTATTTTATGTTCCACCGTCCGCCAGATGGAAGTGGCTACAGAGCAGAGCAAAGCTCCCCACCATCGGTAAAGATATAGATGATGCTATGGATGCTATCGAAAAAGATAACGTTGCATTAAAAGGTGTGCTTCCTAAAGATTATGCACGGCCAGCATTAGATAAGCAAAGACTTGGTGAGCTAATCGACTTAATTGGATCGATATCTTTAAGCAGCAACGGAAGCGGAAAAGGTAAAGATGTTTTAGGCTTTGTGTTTGAATATTTCCTTGGGCAATTCGCCGATGCGGAAGGAAAAAAGGGGGGGCAGTTTTACACCCCTCAAAGTATTGTTAAAGTACTTGTGGATGTACTTGCGCCTGCACCCGAAACACGCATTTATGACGGAGCCTGCGGTAGCGGCGGCATGTTTGTACAAAGCGAGCGGTTTATTGAAATGCACGAACATCGAAAAGGGAAGGTTTCAATTTTCGGACAGGAAAGCAACCCCACTACCTATAAACTTGCCAAAATGAATTTGGCTATCAGAGGTATTGACGCCAAAATTGAACTGGGCGACACCTTAATGAACGACAAATTCCCAGATCTTAAAGTTGATTATGTAATCGCAAACCCGCCATTTAATGTTAGCGACTATAATATTAATAAAGCCGAAACACACAAATGGAAATATGGCATACCACCAACCGGAAATGCGAACTATGCCTGGTTACAACATTTTATTAGCAAACTTGCCCCGTACGGAACAGCGGGTATTGTACTTTCAAATGGTAGTATGAGCAGCGATATTGCTACCGAAGGGCAAATAAGGCGTGAATTAATTGAAAATGACTTGGTTGATTGTATGGTGGCCTTGCCCTCGCAACTATTTTATAATACCCAAATACCGGCCTGTTTGTGGTTTTTAGCACGCAATAAAACAAATGGTAAGTTCCGCAATAGAAGCAATGAAACCTTATTTATTGATGCCCGCGAATTGGGGATTATGCTAAGCCGCAAACAAAGGGGGCTAACAGATAATGATATTGCAAAAATTGCCGATACCTATCACAACTGGCGGGGAAAAGAATACCAGGAGCAATACAAAGATGTACCGGGCTTTTGCAAATCAGCCAATGTTCAGGAGATTCGAAAAAACAATTACATTTTAACGCCTGGCAGATATATCGATTTTAAGGAGTTTGAAGATGACGGTGTATTGTTTGATGATAAAATGCAAAAGCTAACGGCAACTTTAAAAGAGCAAATGCAAATGGCGCAAACCATGGACGAAGCCATTAAAGCTAATTTAAAGAAGATAGGATATGAGCTATAAATTAAAAACACTTATTGTTTTTGACACCAACTCGCTCAGGAGTACCGAGGCGGGTGAGGTGGCTTATAGTACTTTTTATTTCGGTAGGCCTTTTCAGGCAATTGAAGAATTTATAACGGAAAATAAATTAACTGAAGATGTCCAGATTGCTATTCCAACCTGGGCAATTGAAGAATTGAAAGACCAGAAACAACGGCAATATAAAACAGACATTGAAGCTTTTCAAAAATTGAGCATACGGCTATCAGGGATTCCCGACATTCCTGAAATTAAGTTACCGGAAGGACAATTTGACTGTGCGGCTTATGTGGAGGGCAAAGCGCTGGAATATCTCGACAGCAAAAAAATTATGCTATTAGAGATAAAAGAAGAAATAGCTAATACTGTTTTGCAAAGTATGATGAAAAGGGTGATGAAAGACGAAAGCAAAAAAAAGCCTTTCTCTCACTCAGGGAAATTTAAGGATGCCGGTTTTAAAGATAACATAGTTTGGGAAAGCCTAATGCATTTTGAAGGACTAACAGATTACGATAAAGTGATTTTTTTAACTAAAGATGGTGACTATAAAAACTGTGAAATTGAATTTAAAGCTAAATGGCAAAAGCACATAACTATTTTACAGGATGAAAACAATGTGCTGGTTGATATCCAGAAAGACTATGATAATTACATAAAAGAAAGGGTTATTCATGATTTTGCACAGACAGAATACTTTACAGATTATCTTAAAGACGATTTGAAAGTAAAAACAATAATTGTTATTGAAGACGAAGAGTATAAAATTGAAAACTTTGCAATAGTCGATTCATGCAAGAATGTTGATCGCATGCTTCCAAATGAAGAGGAAGTAGAAAACATTACAATACTCTCCAAAATTGCAATACATTTTACAAACAAAGGCGAAAAAAAAATACAAATTGTGGAGGCTTCTACTACTCTTGAAGATGAAGAAACAAAAGAAATTGTTTCGACAGAATATAACTTTGAACTAAAATGAGCAAGTGGAAAACATATCTTTTAACCGATGCTGTTGATAAGTTAATTGATTATCGCGGAAAGACTCCTATCAAGACGTCTAAAGGGATCCCCCTGATTACCGCAAAGGTTATTAAGAATGGACATATATCGACTCCTAATGAATTCATAGCTGAAGATGACTATGATGGATGGATGACACGCGGTATTCCAGAATATGGAGATGTAGTATTAACGACAGAAGCCCCTTTAGGAGAGGTAGCTCAAATAGAGACATATGAGAAAATCGCTTTAGCTCAACGCGTAATAACTTTAAGAGGAAAAAAGGGAGTTATTGACAGCACATATCTGAAATATTTTCTTTTTTCACCAATTGGCCAGGGAAATCTTAAAGCAAAGGAGACAGGCTCAACAGTAACAGGGATAAAACAATCTGAATTAAGAAAATTAGAAATATACGCCCCCGATTTTAATGGTCAAGTTAAGATTGCCTCTATTCTTTCTTCGCTTGACAAAAAAATACAACTCAATATCCAAATGAACCAAACCCTTGAAGAAATGGCGCAACACCTTTTCAAGGAGTGGTTTGTGAATTTCAATTTTCCAGGATTTGATGATGAATTGGCCAATGATCTACCAATTGGATGGCATAAAGGAAAACTAGGTGAAGTGTTAGAATTGGTTTATGGAAAAGCGCTCAAAGCTGAAACACGAACACATGGGCAATATCCTGTTATTGGTTCAAATGGTATTGTAGGCTGTCATAATGAATACTTGGTTAAAGCCCCAGGAATCGTAATTGGACGAAAAGGAACAATCGGTGAAGTGCTATGGATCGATGAAAATTTCTTCCCAATTGATACTACTTTTTACGTTAAAGATTTATTAAATGTAAAAGGACTATTTTATCATTATTTTCTATTAAAAGAACAGTCATTCAAAAAAATCGGCTCTGATAGCGCAGTTCCTGGACTTAATAGAACTCAGGCCATGGATAGTGTTGTTACCATTCCACATTCTAAAATTATAAAGATGTTTAATTCCATCGTCAAACCAATATTTGAAAAAAAACAAGCAATCTTAAATGAAAGTAAAACTTTAACCGAACTCCGCGACAACCTGCTACCCAAACTAATGACCGGTAAAATTGAAATAAACGCATGAATAGTATCAGCGAAAACGAAATTGAGGAAATAGCCTTAGGTTATTTACAAACATTAGGATACCAGTATCTTAATGGCTTGGTAATGTCACCTGATGGCGAACATCCCGAAAGGCAATACAGCGATGTAGTGCTGGTTACCCGTTTGCGCGATGCTATTGATAAACTTAACCCCGATCTTAAACAGGAGGCCAAAGAAGATGCGTTAAAAAAAGTTTTACGTACTGAAAGCCCTAATCCATTAATAAATAATGAAACCTTTCACAGGTATCTCACCGAAGGTGTAGATGTGGAAATGCGAACCTCCGATGGTATCCGCGGAGAGAAGGTTTACCTCGTAGATTTTAACCAGCCAGAACGTAATGAGTTTTTGGCAGTTAATCAATTCACCATTATTGAAGGCAACCAAAATAAACGACCTGATATTATTCTGTTTATTAATGGTTTACCACTGGTAGTAATTGAATTAAAAAATGCAGTCGATGAAAACGCGACCATAAAAACAGCCTATAACCAAATACAGACTTACAAATGGGCCATACCATCATTATTTACTTATAATGAACTTGTTATCGTTTCAGATGGCTGGGACGCCTTATGCGGTACGATAACCAGCGACTATGGCCGGTTTATGAGTTGGAAAACCAAAGATGGTAATACAACTGCCGATACTTTACAGCCGCAAATGGAAGTAATGTTTACAGGTATGTTAAACAAAACAGTGCTTCTTGATTTAATCTATCATTTTATTGTATTTGAAAAAAGCAAAGACAAAACTTTGAAAAAAGTGGCCGCCTATCATCAATACTATGCAGTAAATAAAGCAGTAAGAAGCACGGTAAAAGCCAGCGGTTTTGATGGTGATAAACGCGGCGGCGTAATATGGCATACGCAGGGAAGTGGCAAAAGCTTAAGTATGGTTTTCTATTCGGGAAAACTCATTGTCGAGCCTGAAATGGAAAACCCAACGTTGGTAATTCTTACCGATAGAAATGATTTAGACGATCAACTTTTTGAAACATTTAGCAATTGCCAGCAGCTATTACGCCAGGAACCACAACAAGCCGAAAATAGAAGGCATTTACGAACGCTATTAAAAGTTGCTTCCGGAGGAATTGTGTTTACTACAATTCAAAAATTCATGCCTGGCGAGGTGGAAGTAGTCCAACCAAACATGCTCAGTGAACCTGCTGTTGAATATATTGGAGCCGATATAAAAGCACTTAGTGATAGAAAAAATATTGTAGTAATTGCTGACGAGGCACATCGTAGCCAATATGATTTTATAGATGGCTTTGCAAAGCATTTGCGCGATGCGTTACCTAACGCCTCATTTATTGGTTTTACAGGTACGCCCGTTGAAAGTACTGATCGTAATACCCAGGCCGTTTTCGGTAACTATGTTGACATTTATGATATTCAACAAGCAGTAAATGACCATGCTACCGTTCCTATTTTTTACGAGAGTCGTTTAGCGAAAGTTCATTTTGAGGAAGATGAAAAGGTAAAATTAGATGAGCAGTTTGAAGAGCTTACTGAAGGCGAGGAATTGAGTAACAGACAGCAGTTAAGAGCAAGGTGGACGAGGCTGGAGTCCATTGTAGGCAATCCAAATCGGATAAAAAAAATTGCCGAGGATTTGGTTAATCATTTTGAACAACGCAATGCCGTATTGGATGGAAAAGCGATGATTGTATGCATGAGCCGTCGAATTTGTGTGGAGATGTATCAGGAAATTATTCGTATACGCCCTAACTGGCATTCAGATGATGATAATAAAGGAACAATAAAAGTTGTAATGACAGGATCATCGACCGATGCTTTGAACATGCAACCACACATTCGAAATAAAACCCGTAGAAAAGCTATTGGCGAAAGATTGAAAAACCCTGCCGACAGTTTAAAGCTTGTTATTGTTCGGGACATGTGGCTAACAGGTTTCGATGCACCGTGCTTACACACTTTGTATGTAGATAAACCGATGCGAGGACATAGCCTAATGCAAGCTATTGCAAGGGTGAATCGTGTATTTACAGAAGGAAAAGCAGGTGGTTTAGTGGTAGATTATTTGGGCATTGCACAGGAACTGAAACATGCTTTGGCGGAGTATACTGCAAGTGGCGGAGAAGGCAAACCAACACTTGATCAGGAGTTGGCGGTTGCCAAGATGCTGGAAATTTATGAAGCAATAGAATATCAATTACGACATTTTGATTGGAAGAAGTTTTTCAGCTTAAAACCTGAAGAAAAATTAAAATTCATCCCTGTAATAGTTGATTATATATTTAGCCAGGAAAATGGAGAACAGAGTTTTGTTGAAAATACTAACAACCTCCTCAAAGCTTTTGCAATTTCCGTTCCTCACGACAAGGCAATTGCAATTAGGGACAACGTAGCTTTATTTCAAGCCATAAAAGCCCGATTGGTAAAAATATCTGATCGCAATGAAGGCGGAAAAAGCGATGAAGAAATCGATACAGCTATAAAACAAATTATCTCAGAAGCGATTACAGCAGATAAAGTGATTGATATTTTTGATGCTGCTGGTTTGAAGAAGCCAAGTATTGAAATTCTGGATGAACGCTTTTTACAGGAGCTAAAAGACTTACCACAAAAGAACTTAGCTGTTGAATTGTTAAAAAGGTTACTCAAAGATGAGATAAAAAAACGCACAAAGATCAATCTAGTAGAAAGCAAAAAGTTTTCTGAAATGCTTGAAGATGCTATAAAACGTTATCACAATGGCATGATTGACACAGTTGAGTTTTTAGAAAAGGTATTGATACCGTTCGCCGAACAGATAAAAGCAGCGGATAAAAGAGGGGAAAAATTAGGCCTGGATTATCGGGAGTATGCCTTTTATACAGCGTTGGAAATAAATAATAGTGCAGTATCTCTCCTTGGTGACGAAACACTCAAACACATAGCCCAAGAACTCTTAAAAACTGTAAGAAACAGTACTACTATTGACTGGACAATCAAGGAAAGTGTTCAATCAGCCTTAAGGCGAAACATCAGAAGAATCTTACGCTTGCACGGATACCCACCTGACCTACAAGAAAAAGCTGTAGAGACGATTATTACACAAGCGAAGATGTTGGCAGATGATTTGGATAACAATAGAATCGATTAATATATTTGATCAAAACTTCGGCTCAGAGAATCTATACCATCAAGTCACACTTAGATAGCGGATACCAGATCGGCATATACGCGAGCCATCAGTTAAAAACAGCTAGCCTTAATTGCCTAACTATTTTAAAAAGTAAATTTACAACACTACAATCCTCGATTATTCGGCTGAATTTCCACCAAATAAATCTTTTGCATCTACAATAGCCTGTATATCAGCGGAAAAGTTAGAACTTTTGCCGGTTCCCTACTTAAGGAAACACCATACATTGGTTGTTTCCTTTTTTTATGCCAATAAAAATCAGTGACCCAAATCGTTACGTCTCGTCATTTTTAGTTCGAACTTTGCTGACAAAATCCTTAGACTTTTATTCATCGTTTTCTCGGAATTAGATTTACCAGGAATTTTGGGCGATATTGACGTGCTGGCCATTGACCAGGCTGCTGCCCGCCTTTATTTGGACGAAGCGAAAAATACTACACCTTCCAAAGTGGCTAAAGAAATGGCAGAAGAAAGGGACCGCTTCCTGGTGGCTGATGGCAACGACCTCAGTTGGATGGAAAAACATTACCGACGCTTCCAGGTAATCACTGCGGATATATCAATCTTAAATATCCGCACGAATCTGGACTTAACCGGTTATAAGATTATCCCGGTTTTTATAACAACGCAGGATTTATTGATCCCTTATTTACTTCAGTCAAAGAAATTTACACCAAATTTCAATATGCCTATCTTTTCCTTTGACTACCTGAAAGAAAATGGAACGGCTTTTTTTACTGGCCTGAAATATGATTTTCAGCCATAATTTCTAAGATTTTTCAATGCTTGTTGATAAGAGAGTCCATTGCAAATGGCAATACTTCTAAGATATCATTTCTTCATATGATTATATTAGTGGTCTGGTTCTCTTTTATTTAACAGCGAGCAGCAGAGTTTACTTTATCCAAATAAATTCCTGTGATTAAACTCTGCAAGACGAAATAAACGTCCGTCCCGGTCGAAAGCTTCCAACGCTGTTATATCTTCCGAGATTTCCTGAAAGGCCGTGGCGCTAAGTTCGCGTACGTTCGCTAATTCTTGCCCGCATTGTGAGGCCAGGTAATAGGTTTTAGGGGGTGTTTTCATCAATCTATTGGTGTGTTCATCCAATGCAATTATATTTATAAAAAACTTAAGCCAAATCTGAATATGTTAAGAAATACTGCGGAAGTCCTTACAGACTTAAAAAAACTGATCTACACTCCAGGTTATATTTATTCGCTTTGCCTTATTCTTTTTGAGGATTTCCACATGGATTTGAACAAGATCCACGAAGTAGACCATATGTCCAGGCTAAGCGTCAAAGAATGTTCCTTGATTCTTGGCTTCCTGGTTCAAAAGGAAATTGATTTTACCTTCCCCGAGTCGCCGGAGCAATCATTCGGGCAGAAGGAACAAACATACACACTCATGGAAGAGCTCCATTGGTCTTTGAATGAACCGCAAATGGCCAAACTCCGGGACATGATGAAACGACAGGAAAAAGGCGAGGTATTTGAAGATGAGTGGCAGGATCGCCTGGATTTCTTCGTAAAAGACCAAGGCTTGATGGAACCGATGTTTTATGCAGGCGAAGGCGTTTACGATTTTCAGTACATGGAATATCTCGATGCGAAATATAAATATGACCGGGAATGGTTGCTGAAAAACAAGAACTTTGACATCGATACAATCCGGAAGATCGTTGATATGATTAAAGCATTTAGTTTGACAAAGGCCAAAAAAGTCTTGCCGGTTAATGTCCGGGATGTATTCCCTGAAGTAGCGGCGAAGGCACGGAAGCAAATGAAGAAAACGCATTCCAAGGAAAAGATCGATGAAATCGAAAGACAGCAACTTATCGCTTTTAGTTTTTATCGTTATAATGCGCTCTTTCCTGATCAAAATTCTTCAACTGATAGCGAAGAAGGCTGGAAAGTTTTTTATCAAAATTTACTGGAGCTATTTATTATTAGGCCATCTGACTTAACCGGCATTGATTCTGAAGCCGTTGGCCATTTCTTTAATAATTTTTCCTTTGCCCCCGTATGTAATGAAAGCTACGAGGGACCCGGTTATTACAATATCCTCAATTCCCGCCCACTGATCAACTTGGGTGAAGAACGTTATATGCTACTTATTGGCTTTTTGTTACCCGAGGCGGTTTATGAAAGCCCTTTCTACTGGATGTGGGATGATAAACAATACCGCGCTAGCCAGGCCAAACATCGCGGAGACGTCGGTGAAGAGATCGCTTATGATTTTTTGAGCCAGGTATTTGGCAAGGAAAATACTCATCGGTCTGTCTTGGTTGAAGGCAAAAAAGGCCATAGAGAAACTGATATCGATGTGCTTTGCCTGCTGGGTAACAAAGCATTATGCGTTCAGGTTAAGTCCAAAAAACTGACCCTTGGTGCCAAACGCGGAGACTTCGATCAACTATCGAAAGACTTCAAAGGTGCTATTCAGGATGCTTACGATCAGGGATTGGTATCGCGTGACGCTTTGTTAAATCGCAAGGCCAAGTTTATTAATACGGATGGGAACGAGATCGCTCTGCCGGAAAACCTCAGTGAGGTTTATATCATGGGACTGACTACCGAAAACTATCCAACTCTGGCGCATCAGGTTCATATGATGCTCAACAAAAAAGAGCAAGACCCGTTCCCTTTATTTGTTTCTGTTTTCGATTTGGAATTGCTTGCCTATTATCTGAAAGATCCTTATGATTTTCTGTATTATATGCGACAAAGGACCAGGTTGATGGATTACTTTCGCGCGGATGAAGAATTGGTATATCTCGGATATCATCTTGATCAAAAACTTTGGCCGAGAGATGGTGCCGATTTTGTCGCTTTAGAGACGGATTTTGGAAAGCTCATCGATCGAAATTTCTATCCCTATAAAACAGGTAAATTGCACTTACTTCCTGAAAAGGATGATCCGATCTCACACCGTTGGAAAGATCCACAATTTGATCTTTTAGTTAAGGCTATCAAAGCGACACGCAATCAGAAAGCAACTGATATTATTTTCCATTTGCTGGATTGGTCCGGTGACGCCCGCAAGGGAATTGTTGGGCACATGGGCAAAACAAAAAATGATGCACGACGCGAAGGGGCAAATAAAACAATGGCAACTCCGGTCGCTTCAGATTTCGGCCTGAGCTATTTCGTGATTAATAACCCCGACCCTAAAGAACTAGAAGGCCAAACCTTTGTATATGCACAGCTCCGAAAATATTTGAACAAGTCTAACGCCTGGCTCGGCCTCGGTGCCTATTCAGCAAGTCCTCACCTGATAGATGCCTTGATATATTTCGACGACCCGTGGAAACCGGACCCGGAACTGGAGGTTACTTTTCAGGACGAATTGACAAAGATGAAAACAACTCGTCCTATCCCGTTAAAACCACGAGGTAAAATAGGCAGAAATGAACCTTGTCCTTGTCAAAGCGGTAAAAAATATAAATACTGCAGTATGCAATAAATTATATCTGAAGTCCGACTTGTCAATAACTAACTAATTGCCAGTCTTTTTATATAAATGATTGGCAAAGTATTGCTGCGCAAATAGGCTGCGTAGTGCGGTTTTTCTTTTGTCCAAGTGATCTTTATAGCTTTATTATTTGATTAAAATTGAGCTATTAATCTTTAAGAACGCTAATTGCTAAGAAAATGAATGGTCTTCAAGAAATGATTTTAATAGGTGAGATTGTTCTACAATCTAAAATTGCACAAAGAGCTGCTGGGCGTCTACGCGCTACACATGAAAATTTTGATCATGTTGAAACATGGTGTTCAATACAATCTATTCTTGTATCGGTGGGAAATGTGTCAAAAATTCTTTGGCCTATTGAGAAATATAAAGGACGCGGCGTAGAGCTAAGGAAAATATTGAAAGTTGAGAAGGACAATCCTCTTTCCAATCGTAAATTTCGCAATCACTTCGAGCATTATGATGAGCGCGTCGACGAATATTTTAGTTATAATTCACAAGGGCTTTACATTGACTTGGCGATGAATCCCTCCTTAACAAGTGGAATCTTTGGCGATCTCCCTCTGAATACTCATAGAGGTTATAATTCTTTTAATAATACATTAGTATTTCGCGATGAAATGCTTGACTTAAACGAAATACTGGTAGCACTTGATGATTTACTCACCAATTGCAAACCGTATTCGTTAAGCACTTATTATAAAAAATAACCTTAAAATATTGCACGCGTCAAAAACAGCTAAGTAGTACATAATTATTACCTAATTTCGGCTATTTCTTGTCGATAATTTCACCTAAATAAACACTCGATAATAAATTAGTTATATTCAGTTGTTCCGTCTTTAAAAAGAAGACAATCTGCGAATTGCGTTCAAGAAATTTTAATTAATTTGTGTACTGAAGCTACTTAAGGAAACAACCTAATTATGGTTGCTTCCTTTTTTATGCCAATAGATATCTGTTAGCCAGAGCCTTACAGTCGGACATTATTAGTTCGAAATTTCCCAAAATAATCTTTGGACCTTTACACAATATAGTCTAAAAGATGGGCAGAAAGGTACATTTACGACGTTTTTTCAAGTACATGATTACACAAATGATCATAAAGGGTTTATTGTTTGGAAAGAATTGTTAGACGAGAAATTATATCGATCTATACCCTTGGCATCTATTACTGCCTCTATATCGGCATGAAAGTTAGAACTTTTGCCGCTTCCCTACTTAAGGAAACACCATACCATCGGTGTTTCCTTTTTTTATGCCAATAAAAACCTGTGAACCAAATCGTTAAGTCTCGTCATTTTTAGTTCGAACTTTGCTGACAAAATCCTTATACTTTTATTCAATGTGGTCTAAAAAGGGAACTGAAAGTTGCTTTTAAGCTGTCTTCTCAAGGTTCGAATTCTCCTTAAGGTTAGGCGCATTTTGATTGGCTCTATGTTTGTTGTAATTCTTTGCTATAATATACAGAAATTCTAATATAACGCTCGCCTCAGTATCATCCACTTGGATGCCATTTTTAGCTAATATCGACATAGCCTGTTTTACGGAAGTCTTAATAAATGGAGCTAAAAATAATCTTTTCGACGATGATAAGTCGATTCTGAAATATATCTATTTTAATTTTATCTTCTCCATTCCTAACATTGAAGATAAATTAAAAAAAACGTTTAATTATTAACTATACTGCTTACTTGATAGACGTTCGTCCTTTGTAATTAGAAATAAGTCCGGGTTGATAAAAATTTATGAAAGATTTGACCGCTACAACTATTGACTTCAAATTTAAATCAAGTATATCCTGATAGACATTATCGTACGATGTAAAACCATTTTTTCTTCGCTCTTTCAGGTGAGTTAACTCATCACGAAGCTTTTTTAACCTTGCTATCCTATCCATCTTTTTGGGATATTTTTGTGCAAAGTCTTTATTACATAGCCTCGGAATAATAGTGTTCATTTTATCCTCAAAGGATGTCCATCTCTGTATATGCTCCTTTTCTACAAGTTTTCCATTGTAATTGATTAGTGCATAATCTGGCAGCATCTGATTCATGAAAGCTTCCAAAGCAAAGAAGGAAAATATGATACCTACTGATGTGACTTTGAATACATAACTAAATACTACCGTTCCAGAATTTGCACCTTCATTTAAAGTGTTAGCGAATAAAGATCTTGCGTCTTCTAATTGTCGAACGGCATCAAATGCTAATGAGAAATAAAAAGTTACAGGATTAGGCTCCAACATCAAAAAACTCTTTTGCTTAAATTTCAATCTATTAATTCCAAACAGTTCCTTATCGCCTATTTGTAGGAATACAAGGCTTTTATCACGAAGAATTTTCTTTAACTGTTTTTCGGAATTCACTTTTGGAACATCATCTAACTGTACTGGGCGATCTCCGTCACTATTATACTCGCGACCCTTAAAATTTATCTTTGTGCCTTTCATCTGCTTCTCTTTTTCTAAAAGTAAGAAATAGTATAAAGCTTATCTATTTATTATTCACGCTCTTTATATACATAGATAACAATAGTTTGTTGCTTAACTTTGAAATAAGTTAAACACCTGCCGCCCGGAATGAAAGATGATCGATTGATTCTTTATAAGTCCTTATTCAAAGGTAGAGAAGATGTATTTGCATTAAGATGGGAGAAAGGTGGTAAAAGCAGCTATATTCCGGCTTACCGTTTTGATCCACACCGATATAAGTTGCATCAAATGAAAGGCGGTACTTTTCAAACTTTTTCTGATAAAACATACCAACCCTTAACAGACGACCATTTAATTAAGCACCTAAAAGGAGAGCAAGTTGTAGGCCTTTACCCATTATTGCAAGATAATACATCATGGTTCATTGCAGCAGACTTTGACGAAGCAGATTGGATTGAGGAATGCCGGACATTTATTAAAATTTGCGAGGAGTATGATATACCTGCTTATTTGGAGCGTTCTCGTTCCGGTAAAGGCGGCCATGTATGGATATTTTTTGAAGAACCTTATGAGGCATTCAGAAGCAGAAAAATAATGACGGCATTGCTACAGAAAGCAGGTTTAATTTCAGTATTCGATAAAAACTCAAGTTTTGACAGGTTATTTCCAAATCAGGATTACCATTCAAAAAAGGGCTTGGGGAATCTTATTGCTTTACCCTTAAACAAAACGAGCTTAAATGATGGCAATAGCTGTTTCATTGATCCTGAAACCTTAAAGCCCTTTGATGACCAGTGGCTATTTTTAAAAACGATCAAGACAATAACGATAAGCCAACTCAATTACATTTACAAAGAGCAAACTGACTATAACGAACTTTCAACAGGACTATTTCAAAAAGAACAACCTGTAGCTGGTAAGTTGGCAATAGTATTGAACAATGAAATTCATATTAGCCGTATAGGCTTACCTGCTCCATTTGTTGGCTTTTTAAAAGAGGAACTAAACTTTGCCAACAATGAATACCAGGTAAAGAAGAATATCAATAAAAATACATTTGGCGTAAAACGCTACTTCAAACTGTTGAATGAAACGTCTGAATCGATTTCAGTACCACGTGGATTTATTGGTAGGTTATTACGGTTTTGTAAAGAGCAGCAAATTGAATATGTGTTTGACGATCAAAGAAAGAAAGCAGACTTAATAAGTTTTAAAGGCACTACTTCATTAAGGGAGTATCAATTAACCGCGCAGCATGCAGCTACTAAAAAAGATTTTGGAATTATTGTCGCTCCGCCTGGCTCTGGTAAAACGGTATTGAGTTTGGCTATTATAAAAGACAAGCAGCAACCGGCACTCATTTTAGTTCATCGCAAGCAATTGGCAGACCAATGGATAGAACGCATAGAATTCTTCCTAGGGATTCCCAAAAAGGATATTGGACGTATTGGTCAAGGAAAGAGCAAGCCCGGTAAACACATTACTGTAGCCATGATCCAAAGCATGGAAAAAGCGCTGGCAACATCTGAAAATGCAGAGCTGATGAATGCGTTTGGCACCATTATCATTGATGAGTGCCACCATGTTCCGGCGGAAACTTATCAGCGTGTTATTGGGAAACTCAATAGCTACTATATGTACGGCCTTACCGCTACACCATTTAGAAAGTATAACGATGGCAAGTTAATATTTATTCATTTGGGAGAAATTATCCATGAGGTTAAAGCACCGGAGGTGCAAAATCAAAATGGTACGCAGATTATCATTAGGGATACCGATCTGTTCGTACCCTTTAATACCAAAACAGACAAGTTCGAAACGCTATTTAAGATCTTGATCCACGATTCAGCAAGGAATCAACTCATTTTAAATGATGTGATATCACAACTAAATGCCGGTAGAAAAGCTGTTATCATCACAGAACGGAAAGAGCATATCACTTCTCTGCAACAATATTTAAAACAAAATTACGACACCATAGCATTAAGTGGCGAAGATTCCGACTTATCTAAAAAATCTAAATGGGCTGCCATAAATAAAGGTGACTTCCAGGTGCTGATTACAACAGGCCAGTATTTTGGCGAAGGAACGGATATTCAAAATATAGAATGCTTATTTTTAGTTTACCCGTTCGCTTTTGAAGGCAAGCTCATCCAATATATCGGCAGGGTACAACGATCAGAAATATCACCAATTATATATGATTACCGTGATCACAAAATTAGCTACCTGGAAAGGCTGTTTCAAAAGAGAAATCTGTATTATAAAAAGCTTGATCAACATAACCTAACGAGTCCAGTAGATGAAAGCGAAATAGTAAGCGGTCAAATCAACGAGAAAATTGAGGTGCCAATTGAACAATTAGAATTCAGGTTTGGCAGCATTGCGTTTAAACATATCGTTGCTGACTTTAACGGTAAGGAAGTTGAATTTGAGATAGAGAATTTAAATGTCAGGCCGGAGTTTACCGTGCTTAAGCCCTACTTCATCCGGTTCCTGAAAAGTACAACGGTATTGGTAAACATACGAGCTACATTCCAACACAACAGGTTGGTATTTAAATCAGCATCCTCCAGTGATCTTGATAAAATAAACCGCGAAGTCATTGACAGTGTAAAGTTCCGGTTCTTAAATAAAGAAATTATTAAAGGTACCCCGGCAGGTAAAGAAAATCTATTGGATGCCGGGCAAGTGCAAGGCGGCAGTGAACAATTGATTTATACAAATGAGGATGATCTATTAGAAAACATACTGGCTCTTAAGCAGTATAAGCATCATCGTCATCTCCGTTACCTTTCCCAAAAACATGAACGATCTATATTAAAGCTCCGATTTGTATTAGAGCCTTTTTCATTTGTGTTCTTGCTCTCTGGCAATAATCAATATCATCTGGTTTGGGAAACATTAGATACCGAAGAGGCGACCTATATCTGGCATTTTGAAAAGTCTGTTTACGAACTCGAACGAAGTATAAAGCAGATAGATGGACTGCTTGGACAGATACGAACAAAAGGCAGACAGTAACATCTCGAAACTAATCCTGAACAACTTAGTCGCATCGTACATGATTACACAAATGATCATAAAGGGTTTATTGTTTGGAAAGACTTGTTAGAAGAGAAATTATTTTGATACAAGCCTTTTGCGTCCAGTACCGCATATATATCATTATAAAGGGTCGATCTTTTGCCACTCAATTCTACATTTCAAGTCAAAAGCCTTAAGTCGAAAGATTTGAGGTTTTTTTTATTTTTGTACTATCCGTTTATTTTACGCGAGTGTGAACACTCGCAATTGTTTTTCGGTTGAGCGTAGACGCTTAACCGGGTGGGATTAAAAGACTGGAGTGGGTAAATCAACAGTTACGTGATAGTTATTAAAGTTTATCGCTCTCAAAAACTAAAAGCATAACAATTTCTGTTATTTTAGTGCCCATAAAAACCTAAATGAAAAAACGCAACTCACTGGCCCTTATAGCATTTGCTACGATAGTTTTAAGCTCATGTGATCAGGATGAGCAGCATCAAACTGTTGGCACCTGGGACGGCACGGACTATAACACCGGAAAAGACACCATAATTAATCAGCATTCATACCATTACAGCAGCTATGGCTACTGGTATTGGTATAATAGTGGCCAGGTTACCCGTTACTACCCTCGTACGGGTTATTCCCAAACTTTGTCTGCAGATGAGCACCGCAGTGGCGCGTTTCTTTCCTCCTCAATACACACCGGGAACGGCGGCGCCGGTGAAGATCCAGCTCATTTTAGCAGCGGACACGGCGGCACGGTGGAGGGTTTTGGCAGAACAGCGCACGGGGTTTCATCAGGTGAAGGCTTTGGAGGCTCGGCCCATGCAGGCGGCGAGGGCGGTGGAGAATAAATTCCCATATGCAAAGGATCAAAATTACACCACGCCGGCAATGGCAGGAGCTGGTAGAGAAACAGGGCTTTCTTTACCATACACTGGATGACGTACCCTATTGGGACGAATCTGCATGCTATAAGTTTTCCGAAAAGGAAATACTCATGCTTGAATCAGCAACGCAGGAGCTTCACGCCATGTGTATCGAAGCAGCCCAATATGTTATTGACAATGATCTTTTTGCTTTATTTGGTATTCCTGAGGCAGTGGTACCGTTGGTTCGTCATGCCTGGAACGAAAGTGATACCGGCTTTTGGTCGCTGTACGGCAGGTTTGATCTGGCCTATGATGGTATTAATCCGCCAAAAATGCTTGAATTCAATGCTGATACGCCAACCTCTCTGTTTGAAGCAAGCATTGTACAATGGTTTTGGTTAAAGGATTATAAACCATCGGCCAACCAATTCAACTCCATCGATGAAAAGCTCAGGGCCGCCTGGGAATGGATACATGCCCAGTATCACTCATCGCTTTATCATTTTGCCTGTCTCAAAGTGGCGAAAGGCAATATTCCCACGCTTCAGCTTCGCGAAGATATTACCAACACAGCCTATATTCTCGATACTGCCTCTACAGTAAAGGATCTTAAATATCATTTTACAGATATTGGTAATATTATCTGGGACGGCGTCCGGTTTGTAGACGAGTATAAAAACCCGGTAGAAACGCTCTTTAAATTGTATCCATGGGAGTGGATGATTAACGAGGTGGACACAGCCAGTTTTGGAAAAAGCACTGTTAACTGGATCGAGCCCATTTGGAAAATGCTATGGTCAAACAAAGCGCTGCTGCCCGTTTTATGGCAGCTATATCCCAATCATCCAAACCTGCTTCCTGCATATTTTGAGCCGCAGTCAGCAACTTATATAAAAAAGCCGAAGCTTTCCCGTGAAGGCGCAAATATAGAAATGGTACAAAACGGTCAGATAGTATTGAGTACCGGTGGTGATTACGGAACAGAGGGATTTGT
Organism: Mucilaginibacter lappiensis; assembly: GCF_900155965.1. GTDB lineage: Bacteria > Bacteroidota > Bacteroidia > Sphingobacteriales > Sphingobacteriaceae > Mucilaginibacter > Mucilaginibacter lappiensis. The sequence goes on along the minus strand of NZ_FTMG01000011.1, from coordinate 84,473 downwards.
GTACCAGGATATAGCCAATATACCTGATATGGATGGCAACTATCCGGTCATCGGATCATGGATAATTGGCGGCGAGGCGGCAGGCATGGGTATCAGGGAGAGTAACTCCATTATAACTGACAACGTAAGCCGATTTGTGCCGCACTATTTTGAATAGCAAACATCGCCAAATAAGCGCCGCCTTTGTTGCTTAATGCTTCACTTATTATTACGATATAGTTGTTATAAAAAAATTTATTCTCCTGGCTAGAGCGTCTTGTTTTCCATTTTATTATTTCGTTGACTAAAATCAACAGCAATCATTTTACAGTATAAATAATCTAAATCAAATTCAGGCAGCTTCCAGGCAATTAAAATTTCTTTTTGTCGATAATCTCCATAAAACTACTTCTGAATTTTTCACTAACAGGAAGCCGTTTATCACCTATAAAAATATGGTTATCTTCTATTTTAACCAACTGCTCGGAATTGATAATATAGGAATTATGTATCCTGATAAATGGTTGCAATAATTGTTGCTCAATATCCTTCAATCTACGGTAAATAAGTAACTGCTCCTGTAAGGTAACCAATCTTACATAGTCTTTTTCTCCCTCAAAATACAAGATATCCTTCAATGATATTTTTCTGAATGCTTTACCAGATTTTACGAAAAAGTAATCCCTGTCCGTTTCGGCATTTACAGACCTTTCCGACTGATGTTTCAAAAAATAGGGTTCTATTTTCTGTACTGATGATAAAAAACGCTTTAAAGTGATGGGTTTCAGCAGATAGTCGATTGTTTGAAAAGTATAACTTTCTGCAGCATATTCAGAATAAGCTGTGGTAAAAACAATTTTGGTTTGAGGCGGTAACAAGGTCGCCAATTCCATACCGGTAAGCTGTGGCATATTAATATCCAGAAAAATAAAATCAACATGATTCTTCTTCAAAAAAGCCAAGGCCTCCAGCGCATCATAACATTTGGCTTTTAGCTGCCACTCTGTGCTTTGTTTTATCAGCAACTCCAGCAGGTCAACCGCGTCCGGCTCATCATCAATAATTATGCAGCTCAAATTCATACAAGTGGTATTTTTAAAAAGGCGAGGTACAGTTCCCCTTCTTTCTTGGTAGTTAACTCAAAATTTGATCCATATAACATCGATAGTCTTTTGGTTAAATTAGCTATCCCAAATCCGTTTGAATTGGTTGGCACTGTTGTGTTAAACCGGTGATTGCTTGTGCTGAAAAGCAGGTAGCCCTCTTTTTGGATTAACGAGATATCTATCTGGTTCTGCTTACTTGATTTATTGATCCCATGCTTGAAAATATTTTCTACAAAAGTCATCAGTAACATTGGCGGGACGCGTAATTCTGTTTGATATACTTTCTCAAAGTTAATAGTAACACCATACCTGATACGGATTCTTTCCAATGCCATATAGTTTTCAATAAATGCAACCTCCGTTGTCAAGGGTACTACATCTTTCGGACTTTCGTCAACAAAATAACGCATGATATCCGACAAACGCTCTATCAGGTTGGCCGAAGGAGGATCAACTTTATAAACCTTATAGTAAATATTGTTCAACGTGTTAAACAGGAAATGGGGCTGTACCTGCGATTTGAGTAAATTGAGCTCGGCCTGGCTTTTTTGCAGCATAATCTCTTCGGTTTGCTGCTTTAAAGTAAAGTAAGCAATGGATATACGAAAAATAAGACTGAGAATGTAAATCAGGATTCCGCTTGGGACATAATAAAGCAAATTCAAAAACTTGATATGAACCGGTTTTATTATGGAGAAATACTGATAAAGCATAATGGACGTATATCCACGCGACATCCCTACAACCACAAGAAGAAGTATCACCAGGATACCGTACCAAACAAACTTCTTTTTTTGATAAAACACGGGATACAGGATCAGGATGTTTCCATAAATAATAATCGCGTAGGAAAACGTGCTGATTAGAGTAGATACCACTGATTTCTTGGCGCCATCCATCGGCAATGCCGAAAAAAAAATCAACAATAATACAGCAACCCAGATTAGCAGCTGAAGCAGAGTAGTACTGGGTCTTCTTATTTTCATATTCAAAAATACCAAGCTTTTATATTTAAAGGTATTGTTTTATATCATTGAGGCATTATTCTCTGCAATTACCCCAAAAATTCAGACAATTAGCCAAAAGAATACCAAAAGCCAGGTTGTCGAATAAATAACCACTATCATTCGAAATAAACCCCGGTGGGTCGAAAAGATTCGTAAAGGCGATTTGCAAAAGGCAGCTTTGATCATCAAAAATCAAAGCCATGAAACCAATCAAAAACACTTACCTACTTTTAATCGCAGTAATTCTATCGGCCTCGGCCTATGCACAAACTCCTAAACCACGGGTAAGCCCGGCCGAATCCGTAACCGGAAAAGTAGGCGATGCTACCATCACTATTCATTACAGCAGCCCATCGGTGAAGGGCAGAAAAATCTGGGGCGGATTAGTTCCTTATGATACAGTTTGGCGTGCAGGCGCTAATGAGGCCACTACTTTTGAAACCGATAAAGATATTAAAATAGGGCATAAACAATTACCTGCAGGCAAATACGGTTTTTTCCTGGTACCGAAAGAAAAAGATAAATGGATAGCTGTTTTTAATAAAGTACCTAACCAATGGGGCGCTTTCAAATATGATGAAACCAAGGATGAACTCCGTGTTGAAGTAAAAACAAGTTCCCTGGCGGATAATCAGGAAATGCTAGCTTATAAAATCACCCCAAAAGGGTTCTTACTAAACTGGGAAAAGCAATCCGTTTTTATTCCGGTAAAATAACCCTATAAACAGGATCATAATTCAAACTTTAAAACTTCCATAAGCATACATATATGCTCGCATGCGAGCATATATGTATGAGTGTATTTATTATCAGCCAATTAAAAATCTATCAAACTATGAAAAGAATTTCGTTAATCACAGCAATATGCTTATTTGTCTTTAGCATATCTTCTTGCAGCAAAAAAAAGGATGCCGCCCCGGTTACCAATAGCGACAGCAATTGGAAATTTGGAACCTATACCTATAACAGAGGAACCTCTTCACAAGCAAATGACGGTACTTTTAATACAATGGTTGTTGGCACCACCGATAACAATGATAAAGGAGTTTATTCGGGCAGTACTTTAATTTTTATCTGGAATCCTCTGGGTGCCGGGAAATATAACATAACAACCTCCAGCCTGGTAACAACCAGTCCTGGTGTTAAATTAATAAATATCCAATGCCAAATTGGTACAGCGGTTACCACGGGTTCTACCAAGTATTCTTCAACGGCTAATACTAATGTTACTGCAGATATAAGTGTAGATGCAAACGGAAAATACCATATCAACCTAAGCCAACCGGTTGTTTTAACTAAAGATCAAATTATAGGAGGCGGCGTACAAGGCGCTGCTGATACTTATCCATTAACTGTAAACAATGCCTATTAAATCTTTCTCCATCAGCTATCAAATGCCATAGTGCTCTTTTACTTTCCATTTATTAAAAAATCCATACAGATGAAACTGTTTAAGTTAAAATTAGTAATAACCCTACTCATGCTTTCGGGCATGAGCAACAATCTATATGCTCAAAATAATGGAAAGATAACCGGTCATGTAAAAGACGCCCAAAGCCACGATGCTATATCATTTGCCACAGTGGCATTAACAAACCCTACTACTAAAGCTAATATTCAGGCAACGCAAACAGATGTCAACGGCAATTTTACGATGACAAATTTACCATCCGCTACCTTTACCCTCCAGTTAACTTATTTGGGTTATAACGCAGTTGTTAAAGAAAATATCATCATCAGATCGTCGGCTGATGTTATAAACCTGGGCGAAATTCAAATGAGCCCATCGCCCAATAAAGTATTGAATGAGGTAACCATCACGGCCAAGAAACCAACCCTGCAAAACAAAGACGGGAAAAAAGTTTTCGCAGTAAATCAGAGCCTGGTAAGCCAGGGCGGTACCGCTGCCGATTTGTTACAGAACGTGCCCACACTTCAAATTGATGTAAATGGAAATGTGAGCTTGCGGGGTTCAACCGGGGTAAAAGTATTGATCGACGGCAAACCGTCGCTCATTGCAGGCGGAGATGTTACACAAATCCTCCAGTCTATCCCTGCCAGTTCCATTGAAAATGTGGAGGTGATTGCCAATCCATCGGCTAAATATGATGCCGAAGGTCAGGGTATTATCAACATTATTTTAAAGAAGAACAGTAAAGCAGGCTTTAATGGTTCAGTGACAGCAGCCGCAGGTACTCGTAATAATTATAATGGCAGCGGAGCATTAAGTTATCAAACAGGCAAAGTAAACCTTTATGGAAATTACAGCTTGCGCGATGGGGATACCTATAGCAACGGTTTCCAGTATCTCACCTTTCTACAGCCAACCGATGCAACCATTTATTCCAATGAAACATTTCCTTCTACTACTCATAACAGAATACAAAATGTAAAAGCGGGCATTGATTATTCATTAGCGCCCAAGAGCATATTGAGTATTTCGGGCATTCTCAATTTACGTAATACCCATCGGGATGAGTTGTTAGAAATAAATAACCTGGATGCCAGCAGCTTGCCCATACAATCAAGTCAGCAAAACAATACCACTAATAGTAACGGGAAAAGCTATGAGCTGGATTTGGATTACAGCCAACACTTTAAAAAACCAAAAGAGGAGCTAACCTTCAATTTCTCTTATTCTCACGGTACTTCCCGGAATTTTCAGGTTTATCAAAACCATTCAACTACCGTGAGCGAGCGAGGACCGATACGTCCGGACCCAGATCCCTTGGAAAGCGATATATGGAACAATGGTAATAATTACAATATACAGGCCGATTATATATTACCCACGGGCAAAACCGGACAGATATCTGCTGGTTATCGCAGCCAGATCAGTTTGGGCAACAATAACCAGTATGCGTATGATTTAAACCATGGAACCCCCACCCCAATTTATACTTACACCAATCTGTTCAACAGCGATAAGCAGATCCATGCCGTTTATTTAAACTACCAAAACCAGATCAGGAACTTTAACTATGAAATAGGCCTAAGAGCCGAGGATGCTCACTTAAACGCAACCTATACAGGGTATGACACCAACAACTCATTATATCGTACACCCATAAAAGTGCCAAGCAAGGGTTTGTATCCCAGTGTATTTTTAACGCAGAAACTGAAAGACGATCAGCAGCTGCAATTTAGCTTTACCAACCGCGTAACCCGGCCTACTCCAAGAGAGCTAAATCCATCTACGGATTTTTCTGACCCCACAAATTATGAAACCGGCAACCCGAATTTGGTACCGGAAAGCATTAACTCGCTGGAGCTGGGATACAACAAAAACTGGAAAAATATTTCATTTACGTCAAGCCTTTACTATAGCCGGCTTAATAATGTCATTAAACATATTGAGAGCGCACCGGTTAACGGGACTATCATCACAACAGCTCAAAATCTAAAACACTCTAATACCACAGGATTGGAGTTGATAGGGCACTTTGATTTGATCAAAGCCTGGGATTTTACCGCCAACGCCAACATTTTTGAGCGCCAGAACGATGCTGCCCCTCAATTTGGGATAGCGGCAAACAGCGGTTTAAGCTGGAACGCGAATATTACCAATAATATAGCTATCGTAAAAAGCCTGGCCATACAGATCCGGGCAGATTACCGCGCTGCTGATTTTATTATTCAGGATAGGAACCGCCCTGCATTTGGCCTTGATGCGGGTGCCAAATATGATTTTCCGGGCAACCAGGCCTCTTTAAGTTTCAATAGCGTTGATATTTTCAATACCCGTAAATGGGCGTTCTTAAGAAGCAGCGATGCTTTACTTCTGGATTTTCAGCGCCGTACATTGGGTTCAAGAGCTACTTTAAGTTTTACTTATCATTTTGGCAAAAGCACGGGCGTTCACAAACCAGCTAAGAAAAAAGAAGATAATCCGGATAAGCGAATTGATGATGCTTCTTAGATATTAAAAAAATTATGTTTTCGGTCAATACTACAATTCTTCACTCGTTCTTTAGATCAGTTAGTAGAAATTAGGCATTATGAAGAAAATGCCTAATTTATTAGCTCATATTGCTGCACAACCCACGGGCTGCTTCAATTATTTAGCGGTAATTCTACATAAAAAAACGTCCCGTTGTTTTGTTTGCTTTCAAACCAGATATGCCCGCCATGCGCTTCTACGATCTGTTTGGAAATGGCCAGCCCCATACCAAAAGGCTGTTCTCCGGCCGTTCCGGGTCTTTTAGCTTCGGTGAACATATCAAATATTTTATCGCGCATTTCTATAGGTATACCTATGCCATGATCTTCAATAGTTATCAACACACTATCCTCCTTACCGATCATCAGTACACTGACCACAGCACCGCTGGGGCTGAACTTAATGGCATTGGCTATCAGGTTACTGATCACCCGCCACATTTTTTCCCGGTTAACGCTAATAGTAAGATGATCAGCAGTTAGTAGTATCTGTTGTCCCTTTGCTTCGGCCTTAAAATGTAATAGTTCTACACAATAATGCAGTAGCGTAAACATATCAACAGGCTCCATTTTAAGCTCCTCGAGCCGGGTATGAATCTGCAAAAGGTCATCTATCAGGTTCAACGAATTTTTCCCGGAAGTTTTGATCAGCTCCAACATGGTACGATCATCCCCGGGTCCGTGTTTGTTATCCAGCATCATCGTAGCAACGGTCATCATGGCGCCTACCGGATTACGCAGATCATGTGCCACCATTTTCATCATACGGGTATTTTCCTCCTGGCTTTGCTCCAATGCCGTAAGGGTTTTTTGCATCTGCGTATTGTATTCGCTGATCTTTTGGTTCAGTTTAGTGAGCTCATTAACGCTATTTCGATAACGTTTCAGGTTATACCATACTAGTAGTAAAATAATGATCGTCATTACCGCAAAAACAATGATAGCAACCAGATAAGTGGTTTTTAACTGATCGTTTTTGCTTAATAAGGTTAGCCTGTATTGCTGTTCAATGTTCTTAAACCCCTGATCTATATCAGCGATCTTTAGGCCCTTACTAACCTCATCAAGCGAATCGCGCATGCTATCATATTGCTGAACGTACTGGTATGCCTGTACAACCTGATGGGTTTTATCGTAATAGTTCCATTTTAATTTCTTCCATTTTAAGCGATTATCTGCATTACTCTGGCTTTTTCCGCGCCCGGCAAGCAGATCATGTTCAATTTGCCCCAATAGGGAGTCAGCTGCTATAAACCGGGAAGACTGAATGTATAGGCCGGCCAGTTTAAGCTGTGCCGTTTGCGCGTCTTCTATGGCATATCCCGGTCGGTTGTTAATATGAATGCTTTCCTGCAAGTACTTTCCCGCTTCCGTATAATTATTCATCAAAGCATAAGCGCCCCCTAAATTGCCGTACACAACGGCTCTGGCCATCTCTGCAAATTGTTTTTTTTCCGGAAAACGACCCGCATTACGGTCAATAAAGGCTAAAGCGCGTTTATAGTAATAAACAGCACTATCAGGGACACCCGCCTGTTCAAAACACAGCGCAATGGTGTTGAGATGTGATTGCGGATAAATAAATAAATTACTAAAGCCAGCATCAGCCTTACAATGGCTGTTTTCGGCAAAAGCCTGCTTAAAATATGGAATAGCTCTCAAATAGTTACCCTGTTTATACCTCACCATCCCTAATTGATAAGTGATCTGGCAATAGCTACAGCTATCCAGGTTTTTTTGAGCAAAGAGCTTACCATCATAATAACATTTAAAGGCTTCGGCGTATTTTTTTTCAACCATTAAAACATCGCCTTTGGCAAATATAGCGCCGGCATATTCCTTTTTGTATTGCGACTCCTTACCTTTCAATATCGACAACATGCTATCGGCATATAATTTTTCTTTAACCAGGTTCTTGTCGTAGTATAGGTAATAATTAGCCTTCTGGTTATATTTTTTCCACAGATCGGCAATACCCGGATTTGGGAAAACCCGGTATGCCGAATCGAGATAAATAACAGAACGTTCCTGTTGACCGGTATTGAGCAATGTGTTTACCTTGTCTATAATGGAATCGGCAAGTGCAGGATGATTACTATTTTTTGTGGATACCTGTTTACAGGCAGATAAAAACAGAACACAGGTTAACAGGAGGCATAAACAGCCCCATTTTATTGAGTTAGCTGGATATAAGCATAAAGGCAAAGGCATAAGCTAAACATTTGATAGCATTTATAAAAGGTATACGGACACGGGTTTAGTAAAGTTAAAATTTGTCTTTTATAAACAATCAAGTTACTCAATTGCTTTTGCCGAAAAAAATCAAAGTAAATTATTAGATAAAAGGGGTATCTATCTGTAACTAATTTTATAAGAAGGCCACCTCGAAGAGCAGCTTTCCTGATGTTACCTTCTATATTGTACAATGCCAAAGTACTTTATTTTCATCAGGTTTTTTTATTCATATCCATTTTTTAAAATGAGTACCGCACCGGGTTGAAAGTCAAGATCAATAAGGCCATCTTTAATGGCTCCTATTTCAACATCCTTTTGGCTTTGGGCAAACCAGGTTTTGAAAGGAAGTTTCAATTTAGTTTTACCTCCTTTTTCTGATACAATTTTCACTTCATCAATTTGCCCGCCTTCCTTTTTTATACTGACCAGGAAAGCTCCCTCAGCCCTTAAGTTTTCAAACGAGAGGTTTTTCCAGGCAGCCGGTACAGCGGGTGTTATCTCTATAAAACCAGCATAACTCTGCAACAGCATTTCCTGTAACCCCGAAGCAAACGCGAAATTACCCTCCAACGTAAAAGGGCGATATTGAAATTTGGAATAGCCCGATTTGGTTTGATCGCCGTTTAAGTGAAAACTGTTGATAGAGCAAAATGCCTTAGCAAAAATGGTTAGATCTTTAGCCGCGCCCTGACCGTCTTTTGCCCGGGCTTTCATATTGGCCAACCAGGAATAAGAATAACCACACCAATAAGCAGGACCTACGCTATCCAGCAAATGGATGGAGTTTTTGATAACCGATTGCGCCTTTTCCCCATCTTCCCACTTCAACAAGCCTAACGGATAAATGCAAAGCATATTGGAAAAATGCCTGTGCGACTGGTTGTAAGCCATAGAAGGAGCAAACATCAATTCATTGGCTGGTGTCATCGCAAAATCATCAAACTCATCATATATCTTTTGCCAGTGTGCCGCTTCAGTTTTTTGATCTAATTCTGTAGCCAACTCTGCCGCAGCTTTGAATGTAAATTTCATCAAAGCCAGGTCGTAATTGGTATTTTGATGGAACCAGGCCGTGATATCGTTATCATTGATCTCCGGGCTTGAACTAATAGGCAATTTACGATGACCTTTACTATCCAAACTTGTCAGGCTCTCAATAAATGTGGCAGTTGCTTTTATCCATGGATAGGCCCGGTTACGCAAAAAGTTTTTATCCATACTGTAGCGCCATTGCAAATAGTAATGCTGCCCCAGCCATGAAGATACCGTTGGCGAAAGTGAATACTGTACCCACCCTCCCATTTCTGTACCATTCATCGTTGTAACGCCTGGTACAGCCAAGCCGCTCTTACCAAAATACATTTTTGTATATCGCTCGTAATTAGCTTTATTGGCATCCAGGTGGTTCAGGTAGGCCATACCCTCATCCAGGTGATTGGCGCTATAACTTGGCCAATAGCTTAACTGGGTATTCAAATCGTGGTGAAAGTCGCCTTTCCAGGGTGGCAGGCGACCGTTATCTGCCGTCCATACGGCTTGCAGCGAAATGGGTGGCGCACCCTGCCTTGATGCGGAGCCAAATTTATATTGTTCCAGGTACCATTGTTTCTCCAATAGCGCATCCGGTATATGAATAGCTGATTTGCCCCAGAAATTATCCCACCAATTTTCATGCGAATCGAAATCGGCCTGAAGGCCCCGTTTCAACGCGTTCGCGGCTACTCCAGTTGCGGTAGGATTGATTTTTTTAGCAGGATACTGTGATGATATCGACCAAACCCCTTCTATAGTGCTTGCATTTACTTTATGCCAGCTTACATTGATCTGGTAAGTAAAACCACCCCAGCCCTTTTGTTTGTAGGTAATGCTATTGCCTTGCTGACTGATTGTTCCGGCTGGATAGCCCAACCGCGACAGATCATCCCCACCGACCGGATCGCCAGATATCTTTACTTCACCCTGGTATTTTGGGGCTATCAATTTAGGTTCAAAACCGGTTTTAATATTTTCAAACCTGAACCAGCCTACCGGTGCTGTAGCGTGTACAAAGGTTTTCAGTACAATACCGTTTGCCCACTTAACCGTACATAAGGCATTAGGCAGATGCAGATTGACTGACTTTACTTTGCCCCAGTCTTGAGTATCAAATTCCAATGCCCCACCGGGAATTTTGGAAGGCGCAGGTTCATGGTCATAAGGCTCATCCAGATACTTTTGCACGGGTACATAATCTTTTTTATTTACCTGGTTAATTACCCATTGATAGCTAAACTCCTTACGGTGCAGCCCCTTCATTGGGCGCTGATCCCAAAGATCGGCCCTGTCCAAAGAGAAGCGTAAATGATCCGCCCGCTGCCATATCAACGCTCCTAACATGCCGTTACCCAACGGAACAGCCTCATCCCAGCGCCTGGCCAGGGTATCAAATTGCAGATCATGATTTACTTCGTTTTGTGCAGATACGCTGTTATAAAATAAAATACAGGCGATGATCAGGATTATTTTTTTCATTGATATGATAGTTACAAACCATTTACATGGCCGTTAGGTACTAGCAATTTTGTGGTAATAGCTTTGTTTTTGGATGGCAAGGTAATTAATTACTCAGGGTTTTGATATATGCCGATACTGCCTTTGCTGTAATTGTATAAAATGCAGGACCTGCCAGCAGCGTTATTTTTGTTACCGGGGCAAGGTTACTATAATTTTTCTGTTTAAGAAAGAGTTCTGTTTGGTAGGCTTCTACAGCCCCTTTAATAACATTGGTGGCAATGAGTCCGGTTGGCGAATCTAAGCCACCATCCTTAAGATCGCTGGCGTGTGCATAGCTGCTTACACCCAAACGCAGGGCTTCTCTCATACCTGTACTGCCAACGCTGATCATCAGATCGGGTTTAAAATCGGCCTTATTACCTAACCCGATCAGCAATAGCTTTTTTGCAGGGATAGTGCCGGAAGGCGGATTTAGTAGTAAAGTTTCTAAAGCGTGCCCCTTAAATTTTCCACTTTTACGCAGTTCAGTGATCAAACCGTTTAGCTGGTGGTCTATGTGTACCAGGCCGTTTAATGCTGGCGGCAAGGCAGGCGGCGATTTATAAATATCCCCTTCTTCATATTCAAATACACACACAATTTGTAAGGGTGTTTCTTCGGCAGAAGGGCTTTGAACGGTTGCTGCTATGGTTATACCGTTAACCTGTCCTAAAGCAGCAGTTGTGCCAACAGTTGGTAAAGTATCTTTAACTAGTTTGGTCTCCTGGGCACTCAAGTGTGCGCCGAATAGCACCATGATCAACAGCGAGGTAATAAATAAGGTATTTTTCATAGGGATGCCCGTTAAAGGGGCCGACATAAAGTTAAAACTTATCTATTAAATTATTACCCCATTCGGCAGGGCTTATCACCATTTGGCTATTCTGGATAATCCCTATCTTTGAAATATGGGTATCATTAACTACGCTACTTTTATTATCGCCTCTTTTTTGTTTATTATTTCACCGGGGATAGACACGGTATTTATTTTGAACAAATCCATCGCACAGGGTCGAAAATCCGGTATATACGCCACGCTGGGCATTACCACTGGTGTATTGGTACATACCACTTTGGCCGCGTTTGGCTTATCGCTCATCCTGGCGCAATCTGCCATGGCTTTCAGTATCATCAAGTATGCTGGAGCCGCCTATCTGATCGGCATGGGTATCACCAAATTATTCACCGGTGGAAACATGATCAAACAGGATGGACAAACACCATTGGTTTCCACCCGGAAAACCTATGTTTCTGCGGTGTTTACCAATGTGCTCAACCCCAAAGTGGCTATTTTCTTCCTGGCTTTTTTTCCGCAATTCATACAACCCGCCTATATTCACAATGCCAGGCCTTTTATTTTCCTGGGAATAACCTATGCCGTTATGGGTTTGCTATGGCTCCTGGTACTAACTTTTTTCGCGGGTTCATTTTCTGTCAAACTCAAAAACAGCCCGCTGATAGGCACCTGGCTCAATAAATTTTCGGCTATAGCTTTTGTGCTGATGGGGATCAAAATTGCTTTTACCAAGAGATAATTCCATCACTATTATCTTAGGTCGACCTTCATAAACACAGCAAAAAGTGGGTTTACATGGTTTACACTTTTCGATGTAAACCATAACTCAAATAACTGTTAATCAATATGTTATATTTATTTTGACATAAAAAGTGTAAACCCACTTTTTACATCACACAGCATCGTGTTTATATACACAATAATATGCCATAACGAAAACGTTGTCGTAAATAAATACCTGAAAATAAGCTTTTTATAAAAGCTAATAAATAAATTTGAGTTAACCACTAATTAACCTATACTTTATAAACCCAATTCTTTTCGCTACGACCTTCGGGAGGCTTGTTGTTATTTCTGCACCCTTTGTAAACCAATTCATAACATAAACCAATTTTAAAATGATGAGAAACCCCGCTTTAACATCCGGCTGATCATATTGCTGTTTTGCAGCTATATCTATACAAAAGGCAAGGCATTTCGGAATGCCGTTGCTACACTTTTGATAAAGTGTTGATCATAGATATACAGATCGAAGAATTAACTAAATCAAACCTATAAACCAAATTTCTTGAGCTATGAAAAAGAAAATCTCCTATTGGCTGGCTTTTGCCTGCCTGTTTGCCTTGTGCGCGTTTTTGTGCCAGTGTAAAAAATCTGCAGTTAAGGGCAGCGCATCAGATGCTGCCTCACAAACTACTCCCCGTGCTGTAACTACTTTTATCCATCCCGGGGTAATTAACACCCAGGCCAATCTTGACCTGATTGCCTCCCAGGTAAACAGTGGCGATGCTACCCGCACAGCTGCTTATCAAAAAGTACTTGATTTTATCAGCAACAATGCTTTGCCAACCCAATTTTATGCTACGGTTTATGTTGGATCAAACGGACACACCAGTCCGTCAAAAAGCCAGATCAGGAAGGATGCCGAGCTGGCTTACGCGCTGGCCCTGCGTTTTGCCAAAACAGCCGATATTACCTACGCCAATCAATGTATCGCGATACTGAACGGCTGGTCATATACCTTCCAGAACTACGCCCCTATTGATGCCTCTGACAACCCTAATCAACCTGCCCTGGAAGCCTCCTGGACTACACCCAGCTTTGTAGCAGCAGCCGAAATTATCAGGTATTACAAACCAAACGGCGTATCTGCTAATTGGTCGACCACCGATATCAACAAGTTTAACGACTACCTGAACAATGTAAAGAACAACTATATAAACAACGTACCTGCTTATAATAATAACTGGAACGTATCTGCCGGTTATGCTAAAATGGCCATCGGGGTTTTCCTGAACAGTGCCAGTGTTTTCCAGGCAGGTGAAGACGCGATCAATGCCGTTTTACCCCAGGTAATACAAAGCGGTGGTACTATGCCCGAGCTTTGTGACCGTCAGGATTGCGTGCATTATCAATATTCGCTAACCGGCCTTACCTATGCTGCCGAAATTGCGAATATGCAGGGCGATGGTTCGCTTTACACCGCACTTTCGAGCCGCATCAGCTCCGGGTACGATTTTGAACGCAGCGCCTATAACCAAAGCACCGGCTGTAATTATTGCTCCACCTCGAGCCCTATTTTTCCAGGTGTGGAGGTGGCTTATTATCATTATGGTACCGCCAATATGCTATCACTGCGTAATCAACAGGCCCCGCTGGGTGTACCTAATGATAATACCTTTTTAGGCTTTACCTCCTATACTCACTTTAATCTGGGTGGCAGCACTACGCCACCAACGGGTTCCAATCCACCAATAGGATCGGTAATATCCCTTAAAGGTTTTAACAATGCTTATGTTAGCGGCGAAAACGGTACCCAGGCCATGACCTGCACCCGTACCACTGCCGGCGATACCGAGCACTTTACTGTGATTGATGCCGGCGGCGGTAAAATATCTTTACGCAGCAAGGCCAAATTTGTATCCTCAGAAAACGGCACCATGGCCACTACCTGTAATCGCGCCACCGCCGGCGACTGGGAAAAGTTCGACTGGATAACGACCTCTGATGGCAAAGTAACCCTGCGCGGCAACAATGGTTTATTCATCAGCAGTGAGAATGGCACCCAGGCCATGACCTGCAACCGGGCTACAGCCTCGGGATGGGAATCCTTCACAGTAGGAAACTAGTATATAAATATTAATAACAAAGCCCCTGACTCGTAAGTTGGGGCTTTGTACAAAACTTTTTAAAGTTTTATTTTAACATTTTTCTGGTCGGAAAGCAGCCAAAACCAGATCGAAAACTGTCCAAAATTCAGTCAAAACCATCGATTTAACACTTTTCAGCAAATTCCGGACACGATTTTCATGATTTAAAAAGATTGATAGGATTGATATTTAAACAAGAACATACCAAATGGTCGGTTTTTCCTTGCCTTTTTCCCTTCACAAAACAGCCAGGCTACCTTTTTACAAGGTAGCCTGGCTGTTGTTATATAAAGGTACGAAAAGCTCATAGGTAGATCAAATACTTTCCCAATCTCATCACCTACATTACTCTACCCCAACTTTTTCCCTTAGCTGCTTGCTTCCTGGATCAAAAACCGTTTCGACAGGGGTGGCTAAACGGCTGATATGGCCATTATCTAAGAGCAGTTTTTGTTCTTTCAGAAATTCGGTAACGTCTTCAATAAGCTTGATCTGTTTTTTGCCAAAATCAGCCAAAGTATCGCCTTTTAACCCGATCTGTATAGCCCGGCGTTGTAGTTTATTTCCGTATGGGTCATGATCCGGATCCCATTGCAGCCTGACATCCTTTGTGGCCAGGTCACTTTTCCATTGTTCATGGCTTTCGTGGTATAGGGGGGTAAATGATGATAAAACTGCCTGCTCAAGGATGTTTTCGAAATCAGACTTCTGTATCCAAAGTGCCAGCACCCGCTCCTGGTTTTCCTTTTCGGCCCAGCCACAACGGTACATCATCCACAGAAAACCAGGCTTTATCCACGACATTCGGTTATAGCTAAAATCGGGACCGCCCAGGAACTGGTTTTTCACCGCGAAATCGGCAATATTGTGTTTGTACGCCTGATAAACCACCACCAGGTCATCTGCCTGGTGAGCCAGTATCCTTTGCCCGGCATCAGGGAGTCTTTTCAAGCTATCCTGGTATAACTCTGTAACTATTTTCATATAAACCAGGGCTCTGTTTGGGGCGAAAAATATTCGGCCAGCCCGTCGAAGTCACCGCACGCAGAGCATCTTTTAATATATTTAAGAGCCTCCTGGGCCGGGTCGGTCGTTTGCGTCGCCAGAAAATTGATGGTTTCATTTACTCCGCCAAACATAACCAGTTGGATATCCAAACCACAGTGCGTATCAAAGTCGATGCTCTTTGCTTCCCATATCTTCAGACAGTCTTCAATCTGGCCATGTAAGCCTAAAATATAACAGGCCAGCATCAGATCTTCTGCGGGCATATTGTTACGAGGTTGTTTCCTTATGCCGATAAAGGTATCCAGCAGGTTTAGCGCAAACGCTCTATCCTGTTTCTGTCTGAAATAATTTAATAACCTTGTTCTTAAATCCTGATCGGTATTGATATGATTGACCGTTTCTTCACCAATACAATTGGTTTGATGAAAATCGTATAAAATTGTGTCTATATTCATTAACTATAATATACACAAAATTTTACGATTTTACAATACCCTACTTCTTCCCAAAGCTACCAGCCAGTTCATTCAATTTTGCCACACTGATAGTCTGCGCACCATTACTGATCACGATGCGATATCGAAAAGTTACCGATTCACCCTTTTTAAGGGTCAGGTTCTTTTCTGATTTGCCGTTGGTAAAGATCTTTTCACCCAGTGGGTTGGCAGCGAACAGTCCGTAGCCGCGCGCATGCCAGAAGGTAGGATAATTAGGATTTTGCGGATGATCAATAATGGCAATGCTTACTGAGTCGGCACCCATTTTGCCGTAAACTTTGCACCAAACGCCCCGGGTGCTCCAGGCATCGTTACCGGTTTTGCCCGCGCTGGTAAGGTAGGTTCCGTTGGCAATGTGATCCTTCCCGCCTTTTACAACCGTTACGTTTCCCTTATCGTCGGTATATTTTTGATCGGCCGTATCGG
Source organism: Mucilaginibacter lappiensis (assembly GCF_900155965.1). Classification (GTDB taxonomy): domain Bacteria; phylum Bacteroidota; class Bacteroidia; order Sphingobacteriales; family Sphingobacteriaceae; genus Mucilaginibacter; species Mucilaginibacter lappiensis. Next base: position 68,078 of record NZ_FTMG01000011.1, on the reverse strand, counting down.
GAATTTGCAGTTCATGCGTAAAACGTAAGCCCAGCAAACCATCTTTGGCATCTTTAAAAACAGCATCTATATCAGCTTTCAGGGTGGTATACCGGTCGATAATACGCTGGTAGGCATCGCCACTAAATTCAAAGCGGGTGGTTTCTTCCAGGATCACCTCTTTTTGTTGATTGGTCCAGTTGGCGTGATAGACCAGTACGCCCGTGCTGCCACTTTTGGTTTCCAGGATGCGGTCGGTACGGATCCAGCCGTAAGCGTGTTTTTTACTTTGGGGGATAGCGTAGGAATTGTTCCAGAAATCGAGCCCATTGAGATTTTCGAAATTAAACCAGATACCGATGTGATGCGGATGATCTACCGGATCGCCGGCACGCGGCGCCAGCGGGAATCCACGGGTTACCAGAGTGCCACCTGCGGTATACAAGGGATATAACACTGGTTTCTCTAATGTATCAGGAAACAGGAAACTGGTGAAAGGTTTACCACCGATGGAAATATCTATTTTATCCTTTGCTGTTTTAACAATCTTTACCGGCTCGGCCTTTTGGGCCTGAGCTAATGATGATAACGACGTAAGGATGGCGATGCTTAAAGTTTTAAAGATTCTCATATTACTGTATATTGATGTTGCCGGCCAATGTATCGGGCTCCCCTCTTGAGAGGCGCAGGGGTGTGTTTCATCGCTTTCATAAACACACCCCTGCCAATTCACGGCCAACGCGCCCCCTCTCAAGAGGGGAATTATAAAAAAATTAATATTTAAACACTTTACCATTAGCCATTACTTCCTGCGTAGCCTCATCAAAGGTGGCTTTGTAGCCGGTATGTACGGCGGCATTGGTCATGATATTGGCTATGGAATGGCTGTAACCTGCTTCAACCGGGGCATGTGGTTCTTTACGACTGCGTACGCATTCCATCCAGTTACGAACATGGTTTGAAGTGAGCACGTCGCCGCCGGTGTTGGCAGATGCTATTACTTTTTCGGTATTGGCCAGATTGATCTCGGGCAGCAAGTTGGCTTGCATGTGCATGGCATCGGCCATTTTTTGTGTTAAACCGCCCTCGGGCGAAACTTTATTGGTGTTCAGATTGAGTTCGCCACCATTGGAGTAATAGATCTCGGCCGGGTGCTCATCGCCATTGTGCATGCGCGAGCCAAAAGTTACCTGGAAACCTGTTGATGGATCATCCAGCGGACCATAATCAAACGCGGCCAAAATGGTATCCCAGTTTCTGCGGCCGTCTTTCCATACATATATGCCGCCGTTGGCTACCACGCTGCGCGGATGTTTCAATCCGGTAAACCAGTGCACCGTATCAATCTGGTGACTCATCCATTGGCCGGCCAAACCAGAGGAGAATGGCCAGAACAAGCGAAACTCCAAATATTTACGCGGATCAAAGGCCTCATAAGGGCGGTTCATGATAAATCGTTTCCAATCGGTATCTTCTTCTTTAAGCAAACCCAGCAACTCCGGCCTGCGCCATCTGCCCGGCTGGTTCACGTTCCAGGTAAGCTCTACCATGGTAATGGGGCCAAACTTACCCGAGCGTATAAAATCATTTGCCGCATGATAATTGGCACCACTGCGGCGCTGCGAACCTATCTGTACAATTTTACCCGATTCTTTTACTGCTTTGAGCGCAGCGCGGTTATCTTCCATGGTTTCGGCAAAAGGCTTTTCTACATAGGCATCGCAACCGGCCTTTACCGCCTCGATGGTATGACGTGCATGCTGAAAGTCGGCAGTGCTGATAAATACCGCGTCGACCGTTTTGCTGTCATACATTTCCTCGTTATTGCGGTAGGCTTTTACGTCATGCTGCATCTTCTCTTTCCAAATAGCCGAACCCTCCTCACGCCGCCGTTTCCAAATGTCAGATACCCCAACCACCTCAAAATTGAGCTCCTTGTAATGGTTCATAAAGCTGGGGATGTGTGAACTGCGGTGCCGGTCTGAAAAGCCTACTACACCAACCCGCACGCGATCGTTAGCACCGATGATGCGTTTATAGCTTTTGGCGCTCCAGCTGTTTTGAGCAAGCATTACACCGGCACCCGCCAGCGCGGCCTGCCTGATAAAAGTACGGCGTGATTTTTCCATGAAGAATAGGTAAATTGGTTGTTAAATGACTAGTCCGTTCGACCAGCATAACCAAATATCGAAGAATTAGCTCGAAAAGCCAACAGTTTTAACTGTTAATGCCACAATAATATACGGAAACGATTGCGTAACAAACTTTTTATAAAAAAGCGACAGACATAGAGAGTCGTCGCTTTTCTATAACTATTAACAACCTAGTTTACACCGGTTACATCCTCAATAGCCAATGAACCTCTGAAATTATTAGCCACTCCCACAACCAACTCTTTAACTTCAAAGTACGGGATAGCAAAGGTTTTTGACTCCCGAAGGTAACCCATCAAGTAAGCATGATCTTCGAGGTTATCGGTTTCGACGATTAAGAAGTCGGAAATGTGGGCGTGCGTAAAATCAGCATCATACAGCCTGATGTTACAGGTGGTTTTAAACTTTTTAAAAATGGGCCGCAGTTCGTTTTCAACAAAAGCATCGCGCTCGGCACGGGGTAAGGTGAGCCATTGACCGGTGGCATTCACCAATATCAGAATAGTGTATTTCATGTGTTTATGTTTATTTAAAACACAAACTTAATCCTATGCTTTTTTCAAAACATTTACATTTGTTGATAAACAAAAAAGCGGCTGCCATTTTCATGACCGCCGCTTTTTACATCATTACTTATTCTTATTATTTCTGTGGTGCTACCGGCTGTTGCTCGGGCGCTTTGCCTATCAGATCCATAAACTGATCCAATTTTGGCGTGATGATAATTTGTGTACGCCTGTTTTGTGCCTTACCGGTTGGAGAGCTGTTATCAGCAATCGGGTTGTACTCGCCACGACCACCGGCTGTTAAGCGCTTAGGATCAACCTGGTAAGTATTTTGCAAGGCCTGCACCACTGATGATGCACGCAATGCGCTCAGATCCCAGTTATTGCGGATGTTTTTCTGAGAGATAGGTACATTATCGGTATTACCTTCTATCAGCACATCATAATTGCTGTAATCGGTAATAATCTTGGCAATTTTGCTCAGGGTTGTACCCGCTTTATCAGATATTTCATAGCTGCCAGATTTGTACAGCATATTATCAGAAAGCGAAATGTAAACCACACCTTTCAATACCTTCACATCAACATCCTGTGTTTCCTGCGGACTTAATGAACGGGTAAGGTTGTTGGTTAACACCATATTAAGTGAATCGCTTTTGCTTTTCGCATTCACCAATTGTTGTATGTAACGGTTTGAGCTGTTGATCTCGTCAACCAGTTTTGAAATATTTACGCTGCCCTGGTTGCTGGAATTTAAACACTTATCCAACGCATCCTGCAAAGCCTTTACGTTTGATCGTTCAGACTTCAACTGATCTTCCAGACTGCTTACCCGGCCATTGGCCACGGCGAGTGACTGTTCGCTGGTTTGGTATTTAACGCTCAGATCGCGGGTGCTGTTCTGGAGCTGGGTATAGTTGGCATCCAGCTCTTTGTATTTTTTGGTGCTTACGCAACTTTGTCCAAGCACTGCTACTACAAGCAGCGCCAGGATGGATATTCGGTATTTCATCATTTGATTTTTTTTATGCTTAAATATAGTACAATAAAGAATAACTACTCAGAAGCCATATAGTTTTGTTTACACATAAATGGCAACAGCTTGTTAACGCTGTTTCATGCAGGAAAGTACATATATCTGTTACATTGACACAAACTTATTTCCTATCTTGCCGGCACATTTATCTAATTATCTATCTAACAAATGAAAACATCTTTTAACGTCCACAACAAAAAAATTAAACTAACCGCTATGATCTGCCTGTTTGCTCTTACCGGCGCTTTTGCGCAAAGTAACCCCGACATGAAATGGTTTAACAAGCCAACAAAAGCGGCCGAAGGCAATGCCCAAAAGTTCACTTTCACCGTTGACCCGGGTACCGATTACTGGCAGGTTACCCATTATGGCTTTAAGCGCGACAATGGCCCTTTTTACTACCAGGAAATGGCCGGTAACTTTGAAGCCAGCGTAAAGATTACCGGTAGCTATCATGAATTGTTTCACCAAGCTGGCCTGATGGTACGCATCGACGAAAAAAACTGGATCAAAACCGGTATTGAGTATGTTGACGGCGTGCAGAATATAAGCGCTGTGGTAACCCGCGAAGTATCAGACTGGTCGGTAGTGCCGCGCCATGACAGCCCTAAATCGGTATGGTTAAAGTTGCTGCGCAAAGGCGATTATGTAGAGATCAAATACTCTTTTGACGGACAGAAATTTGACATGCTTCGCCTGGCTTATTTCCCGCCCGATGTAAAAGTAGAAATAGGCATGGTAGCCGCTGCTCCAGGCAAATTAAGCTTCCCTGTAACTTTCGAGAATTTTAAAGTTGAGGCTGTAAAGTAAAACCTTTTAATAAAAAAATCCCTTGATTTTTTGTCCCCTCTGAGTCTCCAGAAAGGGACCAGGAGGTTGCATTAGGCCACTTTCAATAGTTTATTCGGCTGAAGCCATTTTTCAATTTTTTCTCTCCCGCCCCATAAATGGGACGGCAATGAATTTTGATTTTATTTAGAACTGAATTTTTTATTCATTGCCGTTTGGCTTTAGCCAACGGTTGATTCAAATTATAAAAAAGGCTTTAGCCTAATTTAACTGAGCTTGGCCATTATACCACAAGAAACCCCTTAACCATCAAATTAAGGGGCTTTTTGCTATATGACGAATATCGGAACTGCTAAAATTTATAAGTTAAACCAGCCCCAAAAATCTGTTTAACCTGCAGGGCTATCTTGGAAGTTTTGTCTGGATTTGGTATTCTGGTTTTACCATCATAAATAAGCTGTGCACCGGCATTAACGGTTACAAACTTGTTTACTTTCATAAACAGGTTAACGGTATAATCGGTATAAATATCGCCGGGTTTGTGCAGGTAGTCTGAGTATAGTTTGAGGATATTTTCCAGGCTGATGTTCTGTACCAGATTAACCTTGTAATAGGCATCCAACGAAGCTCCAAACTGGAACAGGCTTTTATGATCGGGTGTAACACCAAAAGCCCCAACATGAGAAAGTGAATCATTCTGAACGATAATGATACGTGCCGCGGCAGGCGAAATATTGATCCTGAAATTATCAGAACGTTTGTAGGCAAAACCAGGGCCAAAAGTAAGATAAGCCGGAGCCAGGAAATCTGATATCAACGTTCTTGGCGTTGTACTGTAATTATAGCCTTTGGTAAACTGGCTCTGGAAGTTCATATAAAATGTATATAACCAGTATTTGGATGCCTGCCGGCCCAGTAAGCTATTCAGAATAATACGGTCGTCGTTTTTTTGCCAGCCTACATTCTGCTGTTTGCTTAATCCGTATCCCAGGATCACTTTATTATCCCAGCTCCATACATCCTTTTTATAATTAAAATCGTAGTTGAAGATCAGGTTACCGGCAAAGGCATTTACACCACCCGCCGACCAGTTTTTATAAGAACTTTGGCTGATCAGAAAAGTATTTTCGCCGTGTATCTTCCATCTTTTGGCGGTGTCGGGCGTTGGTGTGGTGGGTGTTTGCGCATAGCTGATAGCTGCCATGCATAGTGCGGCTAACAATAGGGAAAGCTTTTTCATAAGGTAAAATGTTTAATGGTTTAAAATATTCATCTGCCATTTATCCTTACGCTCCTAAATAATCCACCCTATAACTGCATTGTCGTTAATGAAATACCTGTATATGAGCTGTTATTTTATCCGTTTTAGGGCCTGATCATAATGGAACCCTGACAGATGCATGACCAAATATCGCAATTTATTATTAGTTATTATTTTTTTGTTATAGTATCAGCTTGAAAATAGCTAATGTTCAATGCCTAACCGGATAAGCAATAATTGTACATTACTCACATTCAGGCAAAAAAACTGGTGGAGATTTCCCCGGCCGGGGGGGCGTTTACTGGCTGTCATGAGTTTTCCCCTTGCTTACTTGATAAAGGAAGATGGAATAAGTAAGCAATATAAAAACCACTGGAAGAATAAGTTTGAAAGGAGTTAAATTATCACAAAAGAGGTATTCACTCCAACATATGAGCATGGTGCTTAAAGCATATACTATAAAGCTTAAAAAATATTTTCTGGACTTTGTCATATACACTATGGCTTTCTGAATCTAATATATCTTTTTTTATAATACCAACAACGTAAAATTCTTGTTGCATCCGGAGGCTATATCCGAAATACAGGGTAATTCCGTACTAACTGTTTTTTGCATGCTTCAATCGCCCACATCCAAAATAGCATATAATAATCTGTTGATTGTTTGCAGACTGAGACATGATCATTTTTGTTTATAAATTATACAGGTATTTTACACCAGGTTATCCACAAAAAACCGGCATTATAAGTCGGCTTTTGCGGATCTTTACCTTAAATACTAATAAGACTACAGCTCTATCACAATCTTACCCCTGGTTTTACCGCCATCTACTTTATCTTGCGCTTTCGGAATATCCTCAAAGCTGTAAACATCAGAAACATATGATTTTAACTCTCCGTTAGCCAGTAGTTTGGCTATCTCTTTCATATCATCCCCATTTGATTCTACGGCTATACGATAAGTAAGCAGCTCTTTAGCTTTGGCCTTTTCGGCAATTTCACTCTCAAAAAAGGCGAGCAAGCTTACCAGGCGACCACCATGTTTCACCGCATTAATTGACCGCAGGATATGATCGCCATAAATAGAATCAAGCACGATATTGGCATCCTTTACCCTATCTTCAAATTTTTCCCGGTTATAGTCAATAAATTCATCGGCGCCCTGGCTCAATATAAAATCCTTACTTGCCGCCGAACCCGTGCCTATTACATAAGCCCCAAAATGTTTGGCTATCTGGATGGCATAGTGCCCCACACCACCCGCTGCCGCGTGGATCAGCACCTTATCGCCGGGTTGTATTTTGGCATAGGTAACCAGTCCCTGCCAGGCCGTTAAAGCGGCCAGTGTAGCAGCAGCAGCCTCACGATAGGATATGTTCGACGGTTTTAGCGCCAGATGATCAGCCGGGGCCGCCACATATTCGGCATAACCTTTGGCATGACCCGGAAATTTAACCATACCAAACACCTCGTCGCCGGTTTCAAAATCAGTTACCTCTGTGCCGGTTTCTACCACCGTGCCGGCAACATCCCAGCCTAGTATCATTTCTTCGCCGGGCTGTGGCATTAGTTTCTTTTTGGTGTAAACCTCATTTTTCCGTACAAAACCATCTACTGGGTTAATGCTTAGGGCTTTTGTTTTTATGAGCACCTCATTGGGCGCAATAACGGGTTTGTTTACCTCTTTTAAAACCAGTTTATCTGTACCACCGTTTTCACTTAATATTATAGCTTTCATATCTTTACTTTTGTATACCCCAAAGATCGGGTTAGACCAAAGGCTAATTCCTGTACATTTTTGGGATAAAAAGGTAGTTTTTAAGGATATGCAGACCCAACACTTATTTACCCCTTTCGAAATCAGACTTCTCCGCTCGGATGAATGCCCGATGCGCACCCATCAGCATACGTTTTTTGAGCTGGTATATATTACGGAAGGTGAGGGAATTCACCATATTAACGGTAACGGCTTCAAATACCAACCCGGCAGCCTCTTTATGCTGGGGCCGTTGATGACACATCATTTTACGGTGGAAAAAACTACTGCTTTTGTATTTGTTTGCTTTAATAATATTTATCTGAAAGGGATAACCACCGGCAACGAAGAGCAGCATAGCGCCGACAACTGGATGCACAAACTGGAATATATTTTTCAGAGTAAACAGGATCAGGGTGAGATCATCAGGAATGAGCGCGACAAACCCCTGGTAGCGGCTATTATAGCTGGAATTGTAACCGAGTACGAGCAGGGCCCGAACATGCAAAAGGAATTGGTGCAGCAATTGATCAATACGCTGATCACAATAGTAGCGCGCAACATTACCATCAAATGTGATGCAAAAACCGGTGGCGATACCATTGCCCTGCAGATCATCAATTACGTGCATTTGAACATTTATGATGCCGAAAAACTAAAGGCCGAAAACATTGCCGAACATTTTAATATCTCCACCAATTACATCAGCGAATATTTTAAAAAACAAACCAGCGAAAACCTGCAGCAATTCATTATCAATTACAAACTGTCATTGGCCGAAACAAGGCTACGCCATAGCAATATGCGCCTGAATGAAATTGCCTATGAATTGGGTTTTAGCGACGAAAGCCATCTCACCAAAACATTTAAAAAATATAAAGGAGAATCACCGGCACAATTCCGGAAAAGTATACGAGGGAATGATCGGCCCATAAAATTTAAAGTAGCTTAAATGTATATCATATTGCAAGCTACTATAGTATTGAAAAATAGGTTTGTTCTATAAGCGCAAGCTCTATAAAGTACAATAATTAAAAAAGTCCCCGCTGTAATATAGCCGGGATTTTTTAGTTTATATATTTGCCGCATTGCCCTATTAAAATACATACTTATGGAATATTCTAAAAATTACGTTGCCAAAGAAGAACACATCGATGTTCAGGAAATTATGGATGGTTTGTATTACCCCTTTTATATGGAGTACTGCAGGCATGATTACATCCGCGAAGTGCTGGGTTTCGACTTTGAGATCGAAGCCAAAAATGGTGTGTACATGGTACTGTCAAACTATAGCATCAGCTTTTTACGTTCGCTGAAAAAGGGCGATAACTTCAGCGTTACCTGCGAGCTTTTTGCCGATAAAGGCGGCGCTCCAAAATTACATTTCAAACAGTCCATCATCCTCAATAACAAGGTGATGACCAAGGCTGTTTTTACAGGCACCTGCGTACCTGCCACCGGCGGCAGGCCTTATTTACCGGCATCTGTTTTGGAAAAAATAAAGGATGCGCCGGTTCTGGAGGTTTAAGCAACATTAGTAAAGATTTGCAAAAGTCTCTGGGTTAACTTCCAGGGGCTTTTGCATTTTACTAAGGCTACAAATAACTAATATGTCATTGCGAGGTACGAAGCAATCTCATAGCTATTCTTACCGATGAAAAACGCGAGGAGATTGCTTCGTCGTTCCTCGCAATCACATATTTTTATAATATTGGCCCTTCTTTTCGCCACAGGCGAAGAGAGGGGTGACAAGCGCAACGATGTCGGGGTGAGTCGATACAGCGTTCTATTCTTACCGTCCCAAACTTAACGCCAAATAACTATCTTTGCCGCCATGAATATCCTGATCCTCGGTTCGGGCGGAAGGGAAAGTGCCTTCGCCTGGAAAATAGCTCAAAGCCCAAAGTGTCAAAACCTTTTTATTGCGCCCGGTAATGCCGGCACCACGCAATATGGAACCAATGTTAACCTCAAGGTTACCGACTTTGAAGGTATCAGGACCTTTGTGCTGGGCAACGCCATCAGCCTGGTATTGGTTGGCCCCGAAGAACCGCTGGTAAAAGGTGTACATGATTTTTTCCTGAACGATGAGCAATTGAAAAATATCCCGGTTGTAGGTCCGCAGCAGGAAGCCGCACAGCTAGAAGGCAGTAAAGATTTTTCCAAACAGTTTATGGAAAAGCATAACATCCCTACGGCGGCCTATAAAACCTTCACCAGGGATACTTTGCAGGAAGGTTTAACTTACCTGACTACTGCAGGCTTACCCGTTGTATTGAAAGCTGATGGGCTGGCAGCCGGAAAAGGCGTATTGATATGTACCACCCTGGAAGAAGCCCAACAGGAGCTTACCGAGATGCTAGCCGAAGCCAAGTTTGGCGAAGCCAGTTCGCGCGTGGTCATAGAGCAATTTTTAACAGGTATTGAGCTTTCGGTTTTTGTAATGACCGATGGTAACAGCTATAAAATATTGCCCGAAGCCAAGGACTACAAACGTATTGGCGAAGGTGATACCGGACTGAATACCGGTGGCATGGGTTCTGTTTCACCGGTACCATTTGCCGATGCTGCCTATTTGAAAAAGGTAGAAGAGAAAGTAATTATCCCTACAGTTGAAGGTTTAAAAAAAGACGGTATCCCGTACAAAGGCTTTATTTTTATAGGTCTGATGAACAGTGATGGCGAGCCGTGGGTTATTGAATACAATTGCCGCATGGGCGACCCGGAAACGGAAAGCGTAATGCGCCGTATTGATTCGGATTTTGTTGATCTGCTGCAAGGTGTTGCCGAAGGTAGCCTGAATGAAAAAGAACTGATCATTAGTCCTAAGACTGCTGCTACCGTTGTAATGGTAGCAGGCGGATATCCTGGCGAATACCTCAAAAACAAGGTAATAACCGGAACAGAGAATATCCATGAATCTATCGTTTTTCATGCCGGCACATCAACAGATGGCGACAATGTGATCACCACAGGCGGTCGTGTTTTAGCAATTACCACTCTACAGGACAATATGTTTAACGCCCTGCAACAAGCCACCGCCGACGCCAGCCGCATTTATTACGACGGCATGTATTTCAGAAGAGATATCGGGTTTGACCTTCTTTAATGGTCATTGGGTCATTTGATGAATCGTCATTGACTCATTGAATAAAATATAAATAAGAAAGGCGTAATAATTATTTATTACGCCTTTCTTATGATCTATCAAGTTAATGACTTAATGACCCAATGCCTTAATGACCTAATTATATCTTCCCAAAAATTTCAGACAGCTTCTTTTCCAGGTCTTCGCCTCTCAGATTTTTGGCGATGATCTTGCCGTTGGGATCCAATAAAAAGTTTTGCGGGATGCCACGTACGGCATATAAAGCGGCGGCCTTGCTGTCCCAGAATTTCAGGTCGGATACATGGTTCCAGGTCAGGCCGTCTTTGTGGATAGCCGCCAGCCATTTGTCTTTAGCATTCGGTCTGTCTAAAGACACGCCCAAAATGGTAAATTTCTGTCCTTTATATTTATTGTAAGCCACCACTACGTTAGGATTTTCCCTGCGGCACGGGCCACACCATGATGCCCAGAAATCAATCAGCACATACTTACCACGGAATGATGAAAGACTGATCTCTTTACCGCTGGTATCTGCCTCAGCAAACTCCGGAGCTGTTGCGCCTAAAGCAACGGCTTTGAGTTTAGGCAAACGCTCGGCGAATTTTTTTCCTGCTTCGGTTTGTTTTACCGCGGGGGTAAAAGCATTGAACAAAGGTTCAATATCTACATAGTCGGCACTGTAGGCATAGCCTTCCAGCGCGTTCAGGCTGATGTATGAATCCGGATTGTCTTTTATAAATTGTTTATCAGCAAGTGTGCTCTTATCGTCAATAGCTTTTTCTTCTGCAGATAGTTGCTTGGCAAACGCAGGATCGGCTTGTTGCTCGGGGGTTGCCGCCTTACGCTTTGCGGCAAGGGCCTCGTAAGCATCATTTATTGGCTTTTGAGCCAGCTTATATTTTTCGTTATCCCTATTGGTTTTGGGGCCATCAACTTTGGCATTGGCCAGCAAGTCTGCTGTTATCACATTAACGGTTCCTGGTTCAATATATATGGAGCGATAATCTTCGGCACTACCAGCACCATTACCTTTATCATTAAACATCAGGTAGGCATTAACCGGATCGGTACCTGTTACACCGCTAAACTGAAACTTACCGCCGGTTAAAGTAACCGAGTCAACAATGGTTTTGCCTTGTTTACGATACTCCAGGTAAACTTTGGCAGGCGCGTTATTGTTTCCTATTTTACCCTGAATAGTATATTTTGCATCCTGTGCAAAAGTTATAGCCGGCATCCCTGCCAATGCCAGTAAAGTTATTTTTTTAAGTACAGATATATTCATACGGCAAAATAGTAATATTTCAATTATATAAATACTTATTAATTAAAATATTACAAATCATACCGGTACCTAATATCCTATGCTATATTTTGCCAAGCAATTCCTGCAATTTAGCATCGAGATCTTCACCACGCAGGTTTTTAGCGATGATTTTTCCGTCCGGACCTATCAGGAAATTTTGCGGGATAGAACTTACCTGGTAAAGCGTAGCGGCTTCATTATTCCAGAATTTAAGGTCGGATACTTGTGTCCATTCCAGTCCGTCGCTTTTAATAGCAGCCAGCCAGGCCGATTTACCTTCCGGTTTATCCAATGACACACCTAATACCGTAAAGTTTTTGGTTTTGTATTTATTATAATTACGTACTACGTTAGGGTTTTCCTGACGACAAGGGCCGCACCAGGAAGCCCAGAAATCAATCAGCACATATTTACCCCTAAATGATGACAACTTAACAGGTGTACCATTCACATCGTTCTGTATAAAATCGGGTGCTATGGCTCCTATAGCGGTTACTTTTAAAGCATCAATCCCGCGTTTCAGGTTTTTACCACTTTCTGAATCTTTTAAGCTTTGAGATAAACCATTAAACAAAGGTTCAATCTCCGTAGGATCTGGCGCAGGACCAGCCACAGAGTTAATAGCCAGCAAGCTCAAATAACTATTTGGGTTGTTGGTGATAAAATTTTTGAGCACCGCCTTTTGTTCGGCCTGGATGTTCTTATAACGAGCCTGCATCCTGCTCTGAAAATCGGGTGCCTTTTGTTGCTCAGGTGTAGCAGCTTTTGCCTCGGCCATTAATGCCTGCGCTTTTTTATTGATTACGGCTAGTTGCCCCGTAAGCCTGCGGTTATCATCATTTAAAACCGAGCCTGAGATCAGCGATTTAGAAAGGGAATCTTTACTATTGATGGCGATAGTCCCTTTTTCCAGAAAAAGGTTCAAATCATCCGCAGTATTTGACGGACCGCCATCGGGATAATTCTGCTGTATATATTTGTTCAGACCAATACCTTTATAATCCAGGGCCAGGGTTGCATTAACCGGATTCAATAGGGTACCTTTAAAGCTAAAACTACCTGCAGTTACGCTTGATGAATCAACCACGTTATTAGAACCCAACTGGTATATGAGGTACACTTTGGCGGGCGCGCCTATAGCGCCTACTTTACCGTTAATAGTAAAAGTGTCAGAAGTTTGGGCAAATGCCATTATGGGCAACATAGCTGCCACAGAAAAAATCAGTTTCTTCATCAGAGTATCAAAACTATAAGCATTCTTAACGCAAGAATGCCGGTTGAATTATAATTATCAGTTTAATTTTTGATAAGTGCGCCACCAAAGATCGGGTAATTCTCCCGAAGCTGCCATTTTATAATCGGCATAGCTGCAGGGCACCAGGTGAAAACGCTCGTTCCGCGACCCGCCTGTGGGGTATGGCACCTGCATCCACCACCTGTCGGATTTTTTGCTTTTCACAAATACCACTTCCTGATCTTCGTGCTTTAAGCTGGTTTTATAGATGAGGTACTGGCTTTTAGGATTAAGCGGAAAATCGCGCTTCCGGTTATAAACTCCCTCAATAAAATACCAGATCATTTGTGCCAGTTGCGTAGCAGTTTGTCCGTTATTATCATATGCCGGATTAAACTCATAAAAACCAATGGAGGTTAACTTATCATTAAAACCTGCATAACGGCAAAGCTGACAGGCCTCCTCGCCGTAAAACCCGTTTGGCGTAGCGTTGGCATTGCCCATGGCATCGGCCGACCGAATAGCCCCTACATCAAAGCTGATCATACTGGCATTACGGATGGCCGGTTCGGTTACGGCCACATTACCGGTAAGCTCACCCAGGCGATGTACATCAAAATAAAGCTTATCCATTACCCGCAGACTCTCCTGGCTTACAAAATAAGTTTGAAAACCCAGGTTGCTGTAATTGAATAGAAAATTGGGCTCATGCAAAAATATTTTGTTAAGATATGAGGTTGAGGTGGTTTCAATACCACTCGAGGTATCGTCCTCATCCAGGTCAAAATGGGAGTCGATCACTACCAGGTCAACCTTTTGTTCCAGGTCTTCATAGCCCAGGTATTGTGCATAAGTTAAATCCTGGCCCCCACCTAATATAATGGGGATGATATCTTTTTTGATGAGCTCGGCCACTACAGTTTTCAACGCGAAATAAGTATCGGTTACCGTAGCACCGGCGCGTATATTGCCCAGATCGGCAATTTTTACGCTGTAGCTGCCCTCATAAAGCTGGTAAAGTTTTTCGCGGATATAATCGGGACCGAGTGCACAGCCTGGATTATCGGTTGCATTACGGTCGTCCATAACACCAATGATAGCCAGGTCGGTTTTTTCTTCCAAATCCGGAAAATCGACAGAATAATGCACAATTTTATCGCCAAGCTGGCTGGTGTAATACCCCTTTTTAGGAGCGATCTTTTTAAGATCAATAGGTGTAAAAAAATCAGCTAAGGACATAATTTTTTAATGTGCAAATATGCAGATGTGCAAATGTGCAGATAGATGTGCAGATGTGCAAATGATGCATGTGCAAATGTGAGGACAATGTATGTACGGATGTGCAAATATGCGGATGTGCAGATGTGAAATTGTATCTGCACATCCAAAATAATCTGCATATTTGCATGTTTAATTTAAAATCCGCACATCCAAAATAATCTGCACATCTGCATATTTGCACATCTGCACATCTATCCGCATATATGATACTGATCACCGGCGCAACAGGTTTTTTAGGAGCTGAACTGGCAAAATTGCTGGTAAATTCGGGCCAGTACATCCGTTGCACCAAAAGGAGTAATTCCAGGATACCTGCTCTGTTAACACTCTATCAAACACAAATAGAATGGGTTGATGCCGATATGCTGGATATATTTGCCCTTTCCGATGCGCTGGAAGGCGTTGCACAGGTTTATCATTGCGCGGCCTGGGTATCCTTAAAACAGGCTGATAAAGATCCCATGATCAATACCAATGTTACGGGTACAGCCAATGTGGTTAACTTATGTATCGAACGCGGTATACGCATGGTTCATGTAAGCTCGATAGCCGCCATTGGTATAGCCAAGCCCGGCGAACTAATCACAGAGAACCACCACCTGGAGCAATCAAGCGAAAACGATGGCTATGCCATATCTAAGCTGGAAAGTGAAATGGAAGTATGGCGGGGCATTGCCGAAGGCCTGGATGCCGTGATTGTTAACCCTTCCCTTATTTTAGGGGCGAGCGCGGGTAGATCCGGTACTGGGGCATTATTCAACACCGTACAAAAGGGTCTTCAATATTATACCGGCGGCAGCGGTGGTTTTGTTGATGTGGAGGATGTGGCCAAATGTATGGTTGCCCTCATGAACAGCGATATTACTGCCGAGCGCTATATCATCAGTGCCGAAAATTATACTTATCAGGCTATGACCACCGAAATTGCCCACAATTTCGGCATAAAAGCACCAGCCAAATTAGCCAAACCCTGGATGATGGGCCTGGCCTGGCGCGGGGCGGCTTTCATCGCTGCTTTAACCGGTGGCTCACCTGCTATTGATAAAACATCTGCCCGTGCAGCTTCAGAGATCCGGAATTTTGATAATTCTAAAATCAAGGAAGCTATCAGTATGGTATTTAAACCGGTAAGTAAAACTATTGCGGAAGTTTGTAAGGCGTTAATCTAAGCCTTCACTTCCCCTGCGCTCGCGATGACGTGATGATTATACCTATCATACTACAACCTTGTAGTAATCAATCATGATAACCCCTATAGATTCTGTATATTATTCCATCTCATCAACAAAAAAATTTCGCACATTTGCACCCAAGATGGAGCAGTACTTTATTATTGATTTCGACAGCACGTTTACACAGGTAGAGGCCCTTGACGAACTGGCCCGCATTTCTCTCAAAAACCACCCTAACCGCGAGGATATTTATAAACAGATAGAAGACCTCACCAATGCTTCGATGGAAGGACGGTTGTCGTTTACCCAAAGTCTGGAAAACCGCGTTAAACTATTAGAAGCCAACCGCGATCATTTAAAGCAACTCATCACCCATCTCAAAAAAAAGGTATCTACCTCTTTTTCGCGCAATATCATATTTTTTAAAAATCACCAGGACGAAGTACTTATTGTATCCGGCGGCTTTAAGGAGTTTATTACACCGGTAGTTACCGAATATCATATCAAAAAAGAAAACATCTACGCCAATACATTCGTGTTTGACGAGGATGGCAAAATCATCGGCTACGACCGTGAAAATCCACTATCGCAGGAAGGCGGTAAGGTAAAACTGCTGAAAGAGCTGCAATTGCCCGGCGATATTTATGGCATTGGCGATGGTTATTCCGATTTCCAGCTGAAGGAATCGGGCATGATCAAAAAATTCTTCGCCTTTACCGAAAACATCGAACGTAAATCAGTAGCCGAAAAAGCCGACCATATCACACCAAGCTTCGACGAGTTTTTATATCTTAACAAGCTGCCACGCGCCATATCGTACCCTAAAAATCGCATTAAATGCCTCATTGTGGGTGATGTGGATGATGACGCACTGGCCCAAATGAAAAAGGAAGGCTATAACCTGCGTCACCGCGAAAGTATTGAAGAAAAATACCTGGAAGAAGCCGGCGTTTTATTTTGCGACGAAGCTAATCAGCCTACGCCCGACCAGGTACAAAATGCGGGCAGATTAAAGGTGATCGGTATTTTTGGTAAATGCAACCGTAAACTGGCCGATGCAGCTACAGAAAGTGGTATCATCATATTTGACGACCCCAAACATAACCCCCACAATAACGATTTTATACCGCGCCGTGTAATGGCTTTTATGAACGAGGGTAAAACACACACCAGCTGCAACTTCCCCGATCTGCAGCCGCCCCGTGTAAGCAATGCCCACCGGTTGATACACATCCACAAAAACATACCGGGCATTCTGGCCAAAATAAACGAAGTATTTGCCCGCCATAACATCAATATAGTAGGTGAATTCCTGGTAACGAATGCCCTGATAGGCTATGTAATTACTGATGTAAATACCGGTTACGATCCGCAGGTACTCAATGAGCTAAAAGCTATTGAACATACCATTAAGTTCAGACTGCTGTATTAATACGTTGTAAGTTATACGTTTGACGTAATACGTTTCTAAAAATTCAAAAATCGTATTACGTCAAACGTACCACGTAAAACCTAAGCAGCCTTACTCCACAAACGGCACCACCAGTACGGGAACCGCGGAATGGCGTACCACATGCTCGGCTACGCTACCGATAAGCAGACGATCAAAGCCCGAACGTTTGTGCGTGCCAATTACAATAATATCAGCATCAAACTCTTTGCAGCAATCAATTATCCCATCGGCTCGGGAGCCATATTGCTTAAATGCTGTTATCTCCAGTCCATCCCCAAATTCTTTGATGGTATTGTTAATGAGTATTTCCGTTTGGTTGGTTTGTACCTCGCTCAACTCTACCTCCTGTATGCCGAAGGCGCTATCCATGGATATCCCGGTTAAATTATCTGCGGGTGTTGAAGGTATGACCATGGGTTCGATGATATGCACCAAACCCACAGCAGCTTTATAATCCCGGGCCATATCAAAGCCATATGCAGCGGCATTGCGCGCATACGCGCTATCGTCAATACCAATAAGTATTTTACTAATCTTCATGAGGTTTATGTTTTTGATCAGAATTTACAGAATTTTTAAATTAACAGAATCATCAAATACAATTCTGGAAATCCTTAAACGGCGTGAGCCTTCTTGAACACCTTTGAAAGCAAACACCCGTGAAAAATCCTGTTAATCCAGATTCAGACAATTGCTATAAAGACATTTATATTGCAAAAATGTTTCTGCTTTTTGCAGATACCTATCTCTTTGCCATATCCGCTTGCCGGTATCTCATTTTTATTACCTTTGATCATGCATTTCCATCCTGAAATTGAAGATCGCCTGGCACGTTTGCAGGAAAAATATGAAGCCATGGGGCAGGACATGACCTCCTACCTTGACGGCCTGCTGCATGCCGATTTTTTAACCTACTGGGATTATATCCACCTGGATACCCTGCTGAGTTTACAGAGCCCTAAAACACCATTCCCCGACGAGGAGATATTTATTATTTATCACCAGATCACCGAATTGTATTTTAAACTGGCCCTGCATGAGTGCCGGCAAATTGCCGAAGCGCAATCCCTTACAGTTGATTTTTTTACCGCGAGGTTAAAACGCATCAACCGGTATTTTGGTGCTCTTACCCAATCATTCGAAATCATGGTTGATGGGATGGAGAAAGAACAATTTCTGAAATTCCGGATGTCATTGCTGCCAGCCAGCGGATTCCAATCAGGCCAGTACCGCATGATCGAAATATACGCTACCGATTTCATCAACCTGGTTGATAAGGATAAACGCCAGGAACTCAGCAAGGCCCCCATCGAAGGCCAGTTTGAATACCTGTATTGGAAATTTGGCGCGACCGAACTATCCACCGGCAAAAAAACACTTACGCTCAAACAGTTCGAGAAAAAATATTCCAAAGCATTTATTGAATTGGGCAAAGCCAGTGTTAACCACAACTTTAATGCCCTGGCACGCCAATTTGAAGCAGCAGGACAATTAACGCCCGAACTTAAACTGGAGCTTAAACAACTGGATGTGAACGTAAATATCAACTGGCCGCTATCGCATTATAAATCGGCAGTAAGGTACCTGAACCGCGAACCTGAAGAAATTAAAGCTACCGGCGGCACCAACTGGCAAAAGTATCTGCCTCCCCGTTTCCAGAAAAGGATATTTTACCCATCACTCTGGACTGCCGACGAAGTTGACAACTGGGGTAAAGCATGGGTGGAGAGCGTATTGGTGTAATATCTTTTAATAACATTGCTTTGTCATTCTAAGGAACGAAGAATCTATTCTTGAACATACAAGTCGCAGAACAGATTCTTCGCTACGCTCAGAATAACAAATATTTTTACATAAAAAAGCCACCTGAAATCAGGTGGCTTTTTTTATAGAACGTATGTAATACGTATCTATATCGTATTTTACATATCCGGACCAACAACGTAAGCGCTTATTCCATTTACGTTTCTTAGTGGTTTAAAGTTAAAGTGATAAAGTGCTTTTACTTGTTGATTAGGAATATAACGGATGTAAGAATGCTCTCTGAAGTATACCCTACCGGTTTGAGTATCGTTAATAATTCCGTTGTCTGGCGATATGGCATCACCCATAGCATATCTGCTTAGGGTAGCAGCACTGTAATGAACCATTAATGATGTGTTAAACTCAAACAGGCCATTAAGCACATCCTGATTGGGTATATAACGCAGTTCGCCGTCCATTACAATGTATACCTGGCCGGTATCATCGTTACGGGTAAACTGACCTTCGGGTAAAGATGGTGGTTGGGCAACAATATTTACCTGGTGATCTTTCAAATACTGATCAACATATGTTTTAACAGCAGCAGATTTAGCTGGATCTGCGATCAGCGCGTAAATAGGTATTAATCCGTCTTTTTTAATGTCAATCAGCTCGGCATTTTGAAAATTAGTACTGGCTTGCCATGCACTGTAATCAATTACCGGTACCACCTGGTTAAAGGCAACTGTACCAACGATTTCTTTGGTAGGATCGCCACCATGGGTAATGTAATGTAAATATTGGTTGTAATTTGAGCTGCTTTGCGCATGATTGGTGTTAATATCTGTTTTCAGTGAAAATAATAAGCTTATTTTTTCATCTAAACCGGCAGAAGCAGCGCTTTTACGATCTGAGGCTTTTGTTTCTGACTGATAGGTAATTTCCAGCTTGGCACCCAGCATAATGTCAGAAAGTACAAACGCACCATACTGAGCTACCAGCTGTTGTGGCGTAAGCGTGGCAGCATCTTGTACAAAGCTTGGCATTAAATAGCTTTGCAATAAAGCAGGAGTAGCGTTAAATTTTAATTCTTTTTGTTGCATTAATAAGCTGTAGCTACCATAAATATATTTGGAGCTAAATGAACTCGAATTGGAATAGGCGGCAGTGATAGAACCTGAGAACACCGAAAAACCTGTTGTAGCGGTTAAATGTGCAGACAGATCTGAAGAATAAGCCTGAGCGTTTTCGCCATACGAGAACACCGCGTTTCTGGTGGTGTTTAATTGAGTTACAACACGTGATGCATCCGCAGCGTTCAATTTGGCAATATCAATTACCTGGAATGTTGTAGCGCTTGAGTTACCATACTCGCCGGTTACATCATAACCAAAACCCAACACATCCCATACATGATCTACGGCGGATTTGGTTTGCAATTTGTTTGGAGTAGATGATGCTTCAGATTGCCCTGGTTTAACTTGACTTTGTTTGGAGCATGACCATAACATTCCCACAATGGGAATTAAAAATAGAATTTTTTTCATAAAAGTGATAAAATTTAATATTTGATTTTGGCGCAAACATACAATAATAATATTACCAATAAAGGCGTAATTACCCTATTAACAATTACATAATCTATAATAATATCAAACATCATCAAAGCACATTCATTTATCGAGGACTTATCATAACCAAAAGCGCCGCCTGAAGTTCAGACGGCGCTTTTGATTGCTGCTATATAGTGCAGAGACAATAATATATGTCTCTATGTTTTATTATTTTATATCCTACCAAACTTTCACACGTTCGTTTTCGGGGCGGTAAAGCTTGTCGCCGGGTTTTACGTCAAATGCTTTGTAAAATGCCGGGGTGTTTGACAACGGGCCGTTAACACGGTACATTTCTGGTGAGTGCGGATCAACGCTGATACGCATGCGCATAGTTTCGTCGCGGGTTTTGATACGCCATACCTGGCCAAACGACAGGAAGAAACGCTGATCTGGCGTAAAGCCGTCAATCTTCGTGTCGCCTTTACCTTGTTCTGTTCTCTTAAAGGCTTCGTAGGCAATAGCCACACCACCAATATCGGCCAGGTTTTCGCCCTGGGTAAGCTTGCCGTTTACGTGCAGATTGTTCAATACCGTAAATTTGTTATACTGTTCGATCATCAGGCCTACACGGCTTTTAAATTGATCGGCATCTGCTTTTGTCCACCAGTCTTTCAGGTTACCGTCTTTATCATACTGGCGACCCTGATCGTCAAAACCGTGGGTCATTTCGTGGCCAATAACCGCGCCTATAGCACCGTAGTTGATAGCATCGTCAGCATCCTTATCAAAGAACGGGAACTGCAATATGCCTGCCGGGAATACGATTTCATTAAAGGTTGGGTTATAGTAGGCATTAACTGTTGGCGGTGTCATACCCCATTCGGTTTTATCAACTGGTTTACCAGCCTTTTTGATCATTTCGTTATAATGGTGACGGGCAATAGATTCCTGGTTTTTGTAATAAGCATCCTTTCTGATCTCCACATCGTCATAAGTTTTCCATTTATCAGGATAGCCTATTTTTTTGGTGAAGGCAGCCAGCTTAGCGAGGGCCTTGGCCTTAGTTTCAGGGCTCATCCAATCCAGCTTTTCAATACGGTCTTTATATACGCTTTGCAGGTTGTTTACCAGCGTAAGCATACGTTGTTTGGCATCTGGAGTAAAATACTTCTCTACATAAAGCTGACCTAGCAATTCGCCCAAGCCACCGTCAACGGTTTCAATAACGGTTTTCCAGCGCTCCTGTTCTTGTTTTTTACCACTCAGGGTTTTGCCGTTAAACTCAAAATTGGCGTCCCTGAAAGCTTTGCTCAATGCTGTTGAAGCATTATCCAGGGCAGTAAAGGTGGCTTTATCTTTCCAAACCTCAATAGGTTCTGATTTTAACAAACCATCCAACGCTTTAAAGTAAGCTGGCTGACCAACTAAAACGGTATCAGTGTTTAGTTCCAGGCGTTTAAAAGCATCCTTCAGGTCGATATCCGGGATCTGTTTTTGCAGATCGGCCACCGCAAATTTATTATAGTTCTTAACCGGATCGCGCAGTTCGGTTGGTGTCAGGTGCGATTTGGCTATCAGGGTTTCCAGTTTCAGGATACCATCAGCCTTTTTAGTAGCTGTAGCTTCATCAACACCGGTTAAAGTAAACAGCTTGGTAATGTATTTCACATAAGCTGCGCGTATCTTAACGGTAGCCGAGTCGCTGTTGAAATAATAGTCGCGGTTAGGCAAACCCAAACCGGCCTGGTCAAAGTGACCAATATTTTTGGTGCTGATACGATCATCGGGCCCAACAGAAAATCCTAATAAAAAGCCACCACCGTCTTTATAGCTATCGGCAGCCAGACTTACCAAGCCTTTATAATCCTTCACTGCGCTAATTTTAGCCAGCACAGGCTTAACAGGTTCATAATCCAATTTTTCGATACCTACAGTATCCATACCACTGGTGTATAGGTCGGCCACTTTTTGTTCTTTGCTGCCTGCCGGGTTATCTTTTTGGGTAATTTCTTCCAATATTTTGTGCAGATTTTTCTGGTTATCGTCATACAGTGTATAAAACGAACCCCATCCACGCTGTGATGCCGGTATCTCGGTTTTCTTTAACCAGGCACCGCTGGCGTACAAATAAAAGTTGTCGCCTGGTTTTACCGTGGTATCCATACCTGTTTTATCAAAAAATACGGTGCGTTTTGGAACATCGTCCGTAGATGACGATTCCTTTTTTTGGCCGCATGACGCTAAAATGGCGACAGGGATAGCCGCCAAAGCCCATTTTGTGATTCTCATAAATTGTTTTTTAAATGTCAGTCGTAAAAAATCTAAGTTATAAAGTTGAATTGATAATAACTAAGACGCAGCCGACATATATCTGTTACACCACAGATTTAACTTCGGCCACAGGAGGCTGTATCTGATTAAGCGACAACGGAATGAGTTTTTTGGTTTTGAGGTAAGTGATACCTACAATAAGCATGGTCATGCTGCCACCAAATATTACAGCAGGCACAGTACCCAGCAAACGGGCAGCAGTTCCGGATTCAAAGGCACCTATCTCGTTAGATGATCCGATGAACATCTGGTTTACGGCGGATACCCGGCCGCGCATATGATCGGGCGTTAACAGTTGCATAATAGTGCCGCGAATAATTACGCTGATGCTATCAAAAGCGCCTTCGGTAAATATAAAGAAGAGCGACAAATAGAAACTCCGCGATAAGCCAAAGCAAATGATACTTAAACCAAAGCCGGTAACCGCAATAAGCAGGTTGCGCCAGGGTTTACCCATGGGCGAAAAACGCGTCATAACCAGCATGGTGAGTACCGCGCCCAATGATGCTGTGGCGCGCATAATACCCAAACCTTCGGCGCCTACTTTGAGTATCTCATTGGCAAATACGGGCAGCAAAGCTACTGCGCCGCCAAAAAATACCGAGAACAGATCGAGACTCATAGCGCCGATCATCATTTTATTATGGAACACAAAATGAATACCTTCTGACAAACTTTTCCAGATACTTTCTTTGGGCACAAACACCGGCGGGTACTTGCGCAGGAAAAAAACCAACACCAATGATATCAGCAGAAAAAATATGATAACCGAGAACGTGGCGGTAATACCACTTAAGCCGGGCATTATTTTACCAGCATAGCCATAAATCAATCCACCGGCTGCAGGACCAACAATAGAAGCGACCTGCCAGCTGGAACTGCTCCAGGTACTGCCATTAGGATAAACCTCTTTTGGGATACTGTGCGCATAAACCGTAAAGGTAGCCGGGCCATAAAATGCGCGGGCTATACCATTACAAAATATCATAGTAAAAATAATGGGCACAATCCAGTCTTTATGTATAATACCGCTCATGCTGTTGAGTGTAACGGTAAACATCACTGACGAGGTGAGGATCACCATGGCAAATATGATGAGCAGCATTTTGCGTTTTTCGGATTTATCGGCAATATAGCCTCCGTAAAGCGCTATGCCAATGGCGGGTATGGCCTCGCACAAACCTACCAGGCCCAGGGCAAAAACACTTTTGGTGACCTGGTAAATATAAAAGCCGATAATAACGGCCTGCATTTGATAAGCAAAGGTAAAACAAAAGCGCATGCCTACGTAAGACCTGAAATCTTTGTATCGCAATGCTGCAAAGGAATCTACTTTTTGGGGTTTACTATCTCCTTCTTCGGCCACAGTGTTGTTTTAGATGTACTGCAAATTTACAATACCATTTTGGGAATATTAAATCCGATTGAAGGTTTTTTATTGGATAAATAAGGGTAATTGTTGGGGTGGAAAGCATAACTTATGATTTGTCATCCTGAGCGACAGCGAAGGATCTTCTTCAATATGAATGCTGTTCAATGGATAAATTGTTATTTCCATGGCGTTCCCCGCCTGCGTCGGGTCAGGCTATCCGCTCATACTCCGCAAGCTTTAGCCACAAGGCCGGTATCCGCTGCTATCCTTAACGCAAACCGCAGTAAAAAGCCGCCTGTGAAGACACAGGCGGCGGGGGAAAAATTTCATTTTTGACCAATCAGGTCATCTGCATATCCGCACATTTGCACATCTACAACCCGTGCTGATCTATCAGGTAAATAAACGCAGCCATACCGGCAGCGCCCAATTCCAGCTCGCGTTTGTTCACATTCTCAAACACATCATTAGGGGTGTGGTGAATATCAAAATAACGTTGTGAATCCGGGCGATAACCGATCAGCACCACGCCAGGGAGTTTTTCTTTCATTGGCTCAATATCGGTACCACTGCCGCCAATGGTCAGCTTGTCAACCTCATAAGGTTCCAATATAGCTTTATATTTATCGTTAATGCTTTTGATGAAATCTTTAGATACACCATCGAAGCTAAATCCACGCGGGGTAAAACCACCCTCGTCAGTTTCAATGGCAGCTATGTGCTGTTCTTTATTTTGTGCGGCCAGTTCGGCATATTTGGAGCCGCCTTTATGGCCGTTCTCCTCATTCATAAAAAACACGGCGCGTACCGAGTTTTTCGGACGGTAGCCTATTGCTTTAAATATGCGCAATACCTCGGCCGATTGCATGACACCCGTGCCGTCATCATGTGCACCTTCGGCCAGATCCCATGAATCCAGGTGACCGCCTACGCTGATAAATTTATTAGGATTTTCGGTGCCAGTTAACTCACCGATCACGTTGTAGGATAATACATCAGGTAGTAGTTGACAGCTTTGTTTAAAATAAAATTTAACTAGCGGTAGTTTGCGTAAACGCAGCATATTGCTTAACTTATCAGCCGCCTTGGTTGATATAGCAGCCGCAGGTATTTGCTGTGTACCCGGACCAGATAGAGTAGCTCCTGTGTGCGGATAATCGTCAGTACTTCCGGTTAGAGAGCGTACAATAACCCCAACAGCGCCATATTTGGCGGCGGCGGCTGGACCCATAAAACGCTGATCTCCAGCCATTCCATACGCATGCCCGGTTTCGATAAAGCGTTGATCAAACGGGCGGTTAAAGAAAACTATCTTGCCTTTAATCACACTTTCGCCCAGGGTTTCCAGTTCTTTCAGGCTCCGTACTTCTACCACATTAGCGGTGATGCCTTCCTTGGGAGTAGCTACAGTCATTCCCAGTGCAGCAATAGGCACCGGGATACGGGTTTTACCATCAATAATAAAAGCAGTTTCCTTTTCGCCACGAACCCAGTGCGGTACCATTACCTCCTGCAAATAGACCTTATCAAAGCCATAACTTTCCATCAGTTTTTTGCTCCACTCCACCGCTTTTTGCGCATTGGCCGAGCCACTTAATCGCCCGCCAATATTTTTACACAAGTAATGCAGGCTTTCATAAGCCTTTCCATTTACCAGGGCCTCATCATAAATTTTTCTGATAGTTAAGGAGTCCTGCGCGTGAAGCAGGGAAGCTGTAAAAAACACAGCCAGCAATAGGGAAAATTTCTTCATGTGATGTTAAGATCAGTTTTAACAAATGTAATATTTTGAAGACAAAAAGGAGTACCAAACCAACGCTCTTTATAATATCAAAAAGGCTGTCATTTCGAACGGAGAGAGAAATCTTTTGCGATTGCATTATGCGTCATGCATCTAGTAAAAGATTTCTCCTCACCCTCTGCATGGGCCAACGCTTGTTCGTTCGAAATGACATTTAGTATTGTACGTATTCGTATCACGATATCTTATCCCAGCTCAACCCCACGTTTTTTGTTTCGAAGGCATGGTGCAGCACCTGGTTTTCGGGCAGGGCCAGCTGCGGATCTTTTTCAAAGATCTGTTCAATGGTTTTACGTACCTTAAATAGTAATTCCTGATCGGTAGCCAGGTTGGCCAATTTAAGATCGAGTACGCCGCTCTGTTGCGTGCCTTCCAGGTTGCCGGGGCCACGCAATTGCAGGTCGATTTCGGATATTTCAAAACCGTTATTGGTTTTCACCATGGTATCCAGCCTGATCTTGCCGTCGTGACTCAGCTTGTGGCTGCTCATCAAAATACAATAGGATTGCTCGGCCCCACGTCCTACCCTGCCGCGCAGCTGGTGCAATTGCGAAAGACCAAAGCGCTCTGCATTTTCAATGATCATCACCGAGGCATTGGGTACGTTAACCCCCACTTCGATCACGGTGGTGGCTACCATGATCTGCGTTTCGCCTTTGATAAAACGCTGCATTTCAAATTCCTTGTCGGCCGCTTTCAACTTGCCATGCACAATACTTACACGGTAATCGGGCAGCGGAAACTCGCGCGACATTACCGCGATGCCATCCTCCAGGTTCTTCAGATCGAGCTTTTCGCTTTCCTGTATCAGCGGGTACACTACATAAATCTGCCGGCCCAGCCCTATCTCCCTTTTCATAAAGCCAAATACCCGCAGGCGCTGATTTTCAAAAAAGTGGAGTGTTTGGATAGGCTTACGACCAACAG
This sequence comes from Mucilaginibacter lappiensis, assembly GCF_900155965.1. Taxonomy (GTDB): domain Bacteria; phylum Bacteroidota; class Bacteroidia; order Sphingobacteriales; family Sphingobacteriaceae; genus Mucilaginibacter; species Mucilaginibacter lappiensis. Next base: position 41,313 of record NZ_FTMG01000011.1, on the reverse strand, counting down.
GAAGCTCGTCTATTACCGATACATCCAGATCACCGTAAAGCGTCATAGCCAGTGTGCGAGGAATGGGTGTAGCCGTCATCACCAATACATGCGGCGGTATCACGTTTTTTCGCCATAGCTTGGCCCTCTGCTCTACACCAAAACGGTGCTGCTCATCAATCACCACAAAACCCAGGTTTTTGAACTGTACCTTATCTTCAATAAGCGCGTGGGTACCGATGAGGATTTTAAGCTCACCACTCTCCAGCTTTTCATGCAATATTTTCCGGGCCTTTTGTTTAGTGGAACCCGTAAGCAGGGCCACCTCAATAAAATCATCACGAACCAGATCTTTTACCGTTTGATAATGCTGTGTGGCCAAAATTTCGGTAGGCGCCATGATGCAGGTCTGAAAGCCGTTATCAACCGCTATCAGCATACTCATGAGGGCTACTACGGTTTTACCGCTACCCACATCGCCCTGTAGCAGGCGGTTCATTTGTATACCGCGCTGAGTATCCTGCCGTATCTCTTTGAGCACTCGTTTCTGGGCCCCTGTTAACGGGAAAGGGAGCTTATGATGATAAAAATCATTAAAATAATGCCCAACCGTACCAAAAACATTGCCTTTGAATTTTTGGGTATGCAACAATTTATTGCGTAATAATTTAAGTTGCAACAAAAATAATTCTTCAAACTTTAAACGCAGAATAGCTTCATTCAGTAAACGCGTGTCGGCAGGGAAATGGATATTACGGTACGCCTCAGCGCGACTAATAAGCTTAAACTTTTGAAGAATATACAGCGGCAAGTTTTCTTTGATATCACGCGCATGCAATTCCAATAAGGTAGAAGTAATTTTCTGAATGCCCTTGCTATCGAGTTGAAACTGTTTAAGCTTTTCAGTAGAGTTATATACGGGTTGCAAACTGGCATTGCCCTGCCGCTGCATGGTGGCCTGCGAATACACCTCCATTTCGGGATGTGCCATCTGAACCTGTCCGTTAAAAAACCCGGGCTTACCAAAAACAATATATACCTGTCCGGGCACAATAGTCTTTTCGATCCAGTTGATGCCCTTGAACCATACCAGTTCTAACAGACCTGTATCATCTTTAGCGTTAACTACCAGACGCTTGGTATGCTTTTCGCCAATAACCTGCTTATTTACGATACGGGCCAGTACCTGTACATAAGGCAGGTCCGACTGGATATCTTTGATCTTGTAGAAACGGGTACGGTCGATATACCGGAACGGGAAGTGCCGCAAAAGATCCTCGAAATTAGTGAGCGCTAATTCTTTCTTCAACACCTCGGCGCGGGACTGGCCCACTCCTTTTAAATATACAAGCGGTGTTTGAAAAGGATCCATATTAGCCCCCACTAAATCTCCCCCGGAAGGGGAGACTTATAATTATTTTTTTATTGAATATTTTTCTTAAAGCCCTCTCCTCCGGGGAGGGTTGAGTGGGGCCGGCTTTTACTTTACAGCAATAACCGAGATCTCCACATTTACACCTTTAGGTAATGCAGATACCTGTACCGTTTCACGGGCAGGGAAATTGGCGGTAAAATACTTTCCATATACTTCGTTCACCTGACCAAAATTGCCCATATCGGTTAAAAATATACTGGTTTTTACGATGTTCCCAAAACCGATACCGGCCTCCGTTAAAATGGCTTTGATGTTTTCCATCACCATCACGGCTTCGTCGGTAATACCGGTGGTTACTAATTCGCCGGTAACCGGGTTAAGGGGTATCTGGCCCGATACGAATACAAAGTTTCCGGCTGCGGTAGCCTGGCTATATGGCCCGATAGGAGCCGGCGCGTTATTGGTGTTTATTATTGTCATCATTTTTTAAGTATGAACACTTGTATCAGTTTGTAGATGATCCCTGCCAAAAACATAATAATAGCCAACGCATTTATAAAATGCATAATGCGCAGATTGATGTTGTTGGGTCTGTTGGGATCTTTCTTTCTGAAAAAATACATACCACAAAACTAATAAAAATTTCAGCCCCCTCTAAATCTCCCCCGGTAGGGGAGACTTTTAATTGCATACTTTATTTACCGCCGTTTTTTACCCCCCCCCTTCCGGGGAGGGTTTGGGTGGGGCTACTTACCTGATCGGTTTAGGAAACACCGGCAAGCTCTCGTGCCCATCGGCATCAACAGCTTGTACGGCGAAAAAATAATTATCTTTTGAGTATGCCAGCGTAGCCGCGGTATCGGTTACATAAAATTTGCGTTCCCAAAAGGCACTGGTGGTTTCGCGCATGAGCACATAGTAACCGGCCGGTTTTTTGCCGGTAGCTGGTGCCTCCCAGGTGAGTTTTGTTTTATTGGTGAGGTCGCTGGTGATAATGCCTACGTTTTGTGGGCGGCCCGGGGCCGAGGCCAGGTTAGCCAACACCGATAAATTCATGCGGGCCACTTTTTGCACATAGTTAAAATCTACAAAGTCGGGCAGGTCGCCATAATCCACGCCGTTTTCGGTGCGGATGTTCTGGTGCTGGCGGTTAAAATCCTCGTTCATTTCGGTGAAACGTACGGCAGTAAAACCCTGCTCCAGGAAAGGCAGGTGGTCGCCGCCACGCAGGTAACGGTCGCGGCGATAGATGAGCTTTACATCCAGCTGGTCAACATAGCGTTCGCCGGTTTCTTTGGCATAACGGGCCAGTTCGCGCGATGGACTATCATTTTCGCCGCCTAATGATTTCAATGCGGCTACTTGTTTATCCGTAGCATTGGTGGGTATACCATCACTAAAAACACGTACGCTGCGGTTATCTTTCAGGTCGGTTTCCATGCCATGGGTATTGCCAACAATATCATTATTGAGCATGGCATCCACATTCCAGTTTTCGGCTTTGGCACGTTTAGCCAGGTTTGCTGATCCATACAGGCCTTGTTCCTCACCAACCACCGTCGCAAAAATAATAGTAGCGGGGAACGATCGTTTGGCCATTACACGAGCCAGCTCCATAGATAAGGCTGTACCGGAAGCATCGTCATTAGCGCCCGGCTCTACTCCGTTGGCATCCATCACATCATTGATGCGCGAATCATAATGGCCCGAAACGATATACACCCGCGTATCTGTAGGGTCTGTACCTTTTAATATGGCCAGTACGTTTTTAAGCTTTACGGGTTGATCGATGCGCGTGCCCTTGGGTTGTGTAAAAGTATCGAACTGAACGGTCATGCGTCCACCAGATGTTGCCGCGTATTTTTCCATTTCGGCCTTGATCCAGTTACGCGCTGCGCCGCTGCCGGTAGTTTTGCTGCTAGTATCGCTCAGGGTGTGCCGGCTTTTAAAAGTTACCAGTTTGCGAATGGTGGCTTCGATATTTTTGGATGATACCTCATCAACCATTTGTTTAATACCCGCATCTGGTTTGATGATGGTTTGAGCCGTGGCCGGGAGGGTTAATAAGAGAAGGATAAATAGTTTTAGGTGTTTCATGTTGGATTTTTGATACTTTGTATTATTTGTTCTAGTTGGCAGATTCAATTCCCTCCCCACGGGCTACCGTGTGGACACATCTTTTTGAAAAATGTCATTTCGAACGAACAAGCGTGGGCTCGCGCCTGGAGTGAGGAGAAATCTTCTACGCTATACGTGTTTGGCATGCAATGTTCGTATCAGTCGCAGAAGATTTCTCCTCGTTCCTCGTTCGAAATGACATTTTTCAAAAAGATGTGTCCACACGGTAGCCCCCGTTGGGAGGGAATCGCACCAGTCCAATGCTTTTAAATCTAATGATGTCTTTTCATCGGCTGTTACTCGTCATTGCGAAATCGAAAATACCTATTATTCCTCTTCCTCCTCGCTTGCGGTTTGTAACATTTCATCGGCCTGTTTAAAATTGCTTTTTACAAAATGGCACCAGTCGCATTCTTTTTTGCCGCAGCCGGTATTAAAATCATGGGCCAATATTTTGGCATAAGTATCTTTGATCTGGTCGGTCACTACATCCATATCATCAGGGGTGATCACAAACTTTTCGCGGTGGTATTCGCCTTCACTTACCGGTTCTACAAAATCAAAAACAGTGCTTACTACTTCCCAATCATTGGTACGATCGTGATCCACCAGTATTTTATAAAACACGCCCTGGCGCCAGTAATCGCCACCATTGGGGAAATCATTGGTGGGTCTTAGCAATTTATCTTTCGCGTTTTTGAGCTTACCTGTTTTATAATCCACCACCGTTATGTGCTTACCATCAAACTCCATCTTATCCAGGTTACCTTTAATGGGTACACCGCCTATTTCGATGTTTTTGATGGTGCGCTCCGTAATGGCCACTTTATTCCAATGGTCTACATTTTCTTCGTAATAAGGTGGTAAGATCTTTTCGCCGTAGGCTACTCTCAATTTATACTCATCCTTGGTAAACGAATCTTTATTGCGGGCCATGTACCAGCGAAATTCGTTCATAAATCTCTCAGTCGACAAAAACTCGTTATCGTTTTCCTTGAGCAATTTATAGGTTTTATTAAGTGCCCAATGCACTGCTTGTCCAAACGTAGCCGACGGACTTTTGCCCGATGGCACCCGGATTAAACACTGGAAGTAAAACCGCAAAGGGCAATCCAGGTAACTGCTTAGGTGCGTTACAGACAGTGTATAGTTTTGCAGAAGCAGGTTGATGTAATTTTTATCCAGCAGTTCAACCTTTGGCTTTTCGGCTTCGCTAAACTGGGTCACATAAAAACCAAGCATGGCTTCTTCGGTCACCTTTGGATAATGTACCTGCAAATCGGTGCTGGCCAGTATCTCGCCTACAAACTGACTTGCTTCCTGGTCTTTGGCTTTTTTATCCTTGTTGGCGTAGGATATATAAAGGTGCTGTTTGGCACGGGTTATCGCTACATAAAACAGGCGGCGGCCTTCTTCTTTTTGGGCTATATCGTCAGATGCTGCCTGGGTTAGCGTATCAGGGTAACTAAAACCGGTATTACGGCCTTTACTATCCCAGGTACGTTTGTCGCAGCCTATAAAAAACACGTGTTCAAACTCCAGGCCTTTGGAACCATGAGCGGTTAAAAAGTTAACGCCATTATCGGAAAAGATCACTTGGTTCAGATCAAGCCGAATGCTGTTTTTCTTCATCAACTCGATGGTAGCGATCAGTTCACTCAGTTTAATTTCGGGATTCTTGCGGCTTTCGTCCTTCAGGAAATCAAAAAAGCTGGTGAGCATTTGCATATGCCCGCCCTTATCTGTTTGCTGCATAATGTAACGCAGGATACCCATTTTGGCTATCACATCCTGAAAAAGCGCCTGCAGCGTTTTGCTCACTGCAGATTGCAGCAACTCATCAATATCATTAATGAGATACTTCATCGCGGTAACCTTGTCGGGCGTAAAAAGGTCGGTTTGCGAAGGCGCGCGCAATTCGCTCACATAGCGGCGGATAGATGTTTTGGGCTTATTACCCGTTACCGCTCCATAATTTTCTTTAGCTACCGCGATGCTAGCCTTGGCAATTTCAATAGGCGCTATGTTAAAGAAATCGTAATGCATGATCTCAAACAGTAGCTCGTCACCACTGTAAGGCGAATCCAGTTCCATGGCCAGGTAACGCAGGATATTGATGATCTTTTCGCCAAAGGGTTGGGTCAGGATATCGATCTTGCGTTTGGTATTTACGGCTATCTTCTGGATGTCGAGGTATTTGATCATCTCCTCCACCAGGCTGTGGTTACGATAGATCACTGCGATTTCGCCCGGGGGCGTATCGTTATCGATCAATGCTTTTATTCGTGCCGATACATCAACCAGCTCCTGGTCGGGGTTTTCGTATTCGTTAATCACCGGCTCCACAGTCAACTGGGCAAAACGACCATGTGAAGCACGTAAATCCTTATCCAGCTTGAGCTGACTGGTTAAGCGTTCAAAATTATTGTTGATGAGCGCCCTTGAAATATCCAGGATATGCTGGTTGGAGCGATAATTATGCTTGAGTACTACCGTGTGTAGGGTATCCACATAATCGGTAGCAAAGTCCAGGATGTTTTTCATGTTGGCACCCTGGAACTTAAAGATCGACTGGTCATCATCGCCCACTACAAATACGTTGGGTACATCCCAGTAACTCAGCAAAAACCGGAGCAGTTCGTTTTGCGAACCGCTGGTATCCTGAAACTCATCCACCAGGATATATTGGTAACGCTCCTGGTATTTACGTAAGATCTCTTCGTTATCCCGGAAAGCTTTCAACACCCAGATGATCATGTCGTCATAATCATACCGACCACGGGCTTTCATCTTGGCATCATAGTTTTTGTATTCGCCTACGGCTGCCAGCAATTTGTTCATGGTTTCATGAGCAGCATCGATGTCCTTCTGTTTAGGATCGCCAACTTTGATACCCGTTTTGGCATTGGCGCGTTTGTATACAAATTCCTCGCGGTTGGGGATATCATCCAGGTATTCCTGAACGGCCCTCGTGATCAGATCGATGTCCCAGTTCTCGCGTTTCATGGTCGAGAACAGATCTTTAAGGCGTTTGGTATCGTAGTAAATATCGCCGGTAAAGCGTTTGAGCAAATGATTATTGCCAAACTCATCAACCAGTTCGCGGAACAACATCGCCGACTCCAGATCAGACAATGATTCCAGGTTCAGCTTGCCAAAATATTCCAGGTTTTCCTGTATAATCTCGTTACAAAAAGCATGAAAAGTATATATATTGATGCGATAGGCATCGGGACCAATAAATTCAAACAGGCGTTTGCGCATGGCCACCGCACCCGCATCAGTATAGGTAAGGCACAGGATCTCATTGGGTAAGGCATCGGTATCGGTTAATATTTTACCTATACGCGCAGCGAGGATCTGCGTTTTACCAGTACCCGGTCCGGCTACCACCAGCACCGGCCCATCCATTTTATTAACAGCGGCCAATTGCTCGGGATTTAACCCGGCCAAAGCCGCCTGAAATTTATCGTTATATTGATGAAGATTTGATTGCATATTGTTTAGTAAAGATAGGAAAGGCCCGATACATTAATATAATTTGCAAACATCATAATTAATATGATCTTTAAGGAAGACAATTAATTATGGAACTACCTTATCAAGGCAGAGCAATTATTGAGGATAATTTTGACTCCGTAAGAATCATTATACCTTCAAAAAAGAATTATTTTATTATCCTTTTCATGTGTGCCTGGCTTTGCGGTTGGTTTTTGGGCGAAACATTGGCCATCAGGGAAATTCTTAGTTCAACAAACAAGGGCGCTGATCTGTTTATGATATTCTGGCTGGCCGGCTGGACTATTGGTGGCCTCTTTGCTCTTAAAACAATTTACTGGCAATTATTGGGTAAAGAGTGTATTGAAATTGGCAAAGGTGTCCTGATCATGAAAAGACAGGGCGACCCCTTAAGCAAGACCACTTTTTATGATCTTAACTCCTGTGACAGTTTCCGGGTAAAAGACGATCAGACAAACATCGGCTCTGGCAGGTATAATACATTAAAGTCGCTTAACGGGCGTACCGGCACAATTGCATTTGATTACGGCATGAAAACCATCCGGTTTGGTGAAAGTATTGATGAAGCGGAAGGTAAATACCTGTTAACCTTACTGACCAAGAAAAAAATCCTGACTGATAAAAATCTGGCTTAACAACTTGTAGCCCTTACTGTAAGCCAAGCCCTGTTCCTGTAGGGAAAGATGTATTAACGCTTACAGGCAATTTACCGGTTGGTTTTAATGTACCAGCAATTACTTTGGCAGCCGATTTTTGCAGTTCAGCGCTCATTTGATAACACACCAACAAGGCATTGCTTTTTTCGATGCCAGGCAAACCAGCTATGGTGTAGGCATTGGCAAAAACACTCATTACCGTGCCTTTGCGCACGGCCAGGTCGGCTATCATCTGGCGCACATCAGCGCTGTAATCCAGTTTACTTTGCGGGCGCAGACGGGTATCATGTATCCCCACAATTACCTGGTTGTATTGCTTTATCCAGTTCATGATATTTCGTACTTCAATGGCCGGGGCATTTTTGGCTACCATAAATATGCGGCAATTGGGGAAGCTTTTAGCCACTTCCTGCTGAAAAACGGTTGGTGCATCAACCCCAATGCTCACGATAGCCGTTTTCAGAAAGGGGTTCAATTTCAACGTGGCCGAATTACCTTTTAGCAAAGTCACCGCGGCGTCGCTCAGTTGCTGCACCAAGTCCTTTGCGGTTTGCCGGTTCAGATCTTCATTCAAATTCAAAGGTGAAATATTGGAGCGACGGTTAAGTCCGGCCCAATATTTGGCGGCCAGTACTTTCTTCACTTTGGTTTGAAACTCATCAGGACTGATCAAACCTTTACGTATCGCCCTACGGATGAGCTTAATGGCACGGTCGGAGTTTTCTGATAATTCGATAACATCTATGCCGGCCAAAAATGCTTTTACATCAGCCTCCCCGTTAGGGAAATACTTGGTAACCCCTTTCATCTCCATCGCATCGGATACCACCAGTCCCTTAAATTTTAGCGAATCTTTCAAAACACCCGTCACAATAGGACGCGACAAGGTTGAAGGTAAATGCTTGGTACTATCTAGCGCGGGAATATTCATGTGCGCTATCATTATTCCGCTGATGCCGGCATTAATAGCCTCCCGGAAAGGATATTCTTCGAGTGAGTCCAGGCGGGCACGGCTGTATGGCAGCAAAGGCAAATCAAAGTGCGAATCTACATTGGTATCGCCATGTCCTGGGAAATGTTTGGCCGTGGTTAGCAGACCAGCATCCTGCATACCCTTAAAATAGGCTATCCCCTTTTTGGCCACATTATACATATTATCACCAAAAGAGCGATAATTGATCACCGGGTTATTGGGGTTATTATTGATATCCATATCGGGCCCGAAATTTATCTGGACACCTAACCGTTTAAAATCATAAGCTACCTGCTGCCCCATTTTGTATATCAGGTTATTATCCTGTATGGCACCCAAAGTCATCTGGTAAGGATACGATATAGTCGAATCCAGGCGCATGCCCAAGCCCCATTCGCCGTCCATAGAGATGAGCAAGGGTACTTCCGCCAGCTTTTGATATTTGTTAACCAGGATGGCCTGCCTGCCGGGGCCTCCCTGAAAAAACACCAAACCACCTACCTGCTCTTCTTTAATTACCCGGGCAACAGAATCCTCATAGGCTTTGCCCTTATTGGTATGTGCCCTTACAAAAAGCAGCTGGGCTACCCGTTGCCTGCGGCTTAGTTTATTATAAACAGAATCAACCCAACGATTTTTTGTGTTCAGACTTTGTATATAGCTTTCCTTTTGTGCAAAAGCATTTACTGCAATAAAATTAAGCGCTATAATTAAAGCGCAACAAATACCGTTATTGAATTTTGGCATGGTCAAATTTTAGTACAAAATAGTATGAGGTAATAAGCAACAAGTATCGGGATTTTTGAAGATTTCATGAAGAAATATAATTGATACGAATTATTGAATATTTTAAATAAACCTTTGCCTTAATTTTTACTCTATGCCTATATAAATCAAAATAATTAAGGAAGGATTGCAGGCCCGTACCAAAAAAGAAAATGCCTCCGATTCGTTCCGCTACCGTTAAAAACAAATAAAAAAATGAAAAAATTTATCTTTTTTGCAATATGTTTATTTGCAGCTGGTGCAGCAAGTGCACAAACTTATTATGGCCCCAACAGACCGCAACGTCGCTACGTACATCAGCGCAGGCCATATAACGATAATCAGATCAAAGTAGGCTTTACCGCCGGCCTCAACGTTGCCAATTCACTTGATGCTTATGATTCCCGTTTTAGCTCAAGCAGTATAGCAGCCTTCAATGTCGGCCTTACACTGGATGTTCCTGTTACCTATTCTTTCTCTTTCGCACCCGAAGTATTGTTTTCGCAAAAAGGCTTTAGTGCCGATCTTGACAATGCCCATTTTACCGAACGTACTAACTATATTGACGTTCCATTACTGGCAAAATTCAAGATTGTACCCGGGTTTAATTTCTTAATTGGCCCTCAGCTTACCTTTTTAACTTCGCAAAGAGATACTTACCGCGACTTTGGCACCAACGTAGAAACCCGTTATGACGGGCACCAGGGCGACCAGAGTTATGTTGCAGGTGTAGTAGGTGTTAGCTTTGATATTAACCGTAATGTAGAGATCAGGGGACGTTACAACATCGACCTTTCCAGAAACAGCTCCAATGAAGCTGATCTGCCCGATTTCCGTAACCAGGTTTGGCAAATTGGTTTAGGCTTTAAGTTTCAGTAAAAATTTATGGTAAAACAAAAAGGCGCCTATTAAAGAATGGGCGCCTTTTTGTTTTCATAAATCGCACAGATCAATAAGTACAAAAGTGAATATTTCTAATTTATAACCACCCGGAACATTTGGAGTAATTTCATTTTGAATGCGTCTCAATCCCCCCCGCATTTCTGTCGTTTGCCAAGGGCGCTGAACTACCCTTGCCGGCGACCACGAATACTCAGCTATTTGGGCTGATTTTCATCAAATTTCTGAATGATGATTTCCCAATCTGTATGTGGCGAAAGGTAAGCGTTTTCGATATGAGTTGAAAGCCCTGGCAACGCCGTTATCAAAACCCGCTTTTTTAAAGTAGCGTTAAAAAGATATTTAAGAGACAGCTTAAACAAGTGCCTGAAAACCTTAGCCTTATACAATGGAAAAGGCGATTGCCTGGTTAAAATCAAAAACATACCAAAATCTTCCGGGATATTCTGTTGTGTAAACCGCCACATTACCTCTTTATCGGCTTTTAAAACAGAAAGCCTTGTTGCAAAGGTCATGGAGGTGGAGTTAGATATTTTCCAATGACAGGTATGCGATAAAAACACTCTGCTTTTTTCGCTGTTATTGGTTACATACGGATTACCACCCTTTTTACTAAAACTTACGTATTTGTCTGAATGATCATATAAGGTTACATAATCTGCTATCTCTAGGCCCTCCAACAAAGCCTGTTTTGATGCCGGGAGGTGCCAGTAATCATCTTCAACTAAATAAACCTGATCATTGTCATTAAACTTTGCCAGGGCAAAATCAACAATATGCCTAAATGACCCCGCATTACCAAGGTTAATTAAAACAGGCTCTATCCCTAATTCTTTTATTTGTTTAATCGTGCCCTCACTGCAGTTATCGGCAAAAACAAATAGCCCCTCAGTACCAAAAACACTGATAAAGTTTTTGAGGCAATTAATTTTGGTAGCACCTGTTATTTTTTCTTTTTCCCTACCAGCGTCTGATATCCGGTATAAATTATAAAGCATCACATTGTTTTTATAAGCTGTAAAGTATAAATAAGCAATATTCAAACAAACAGCAAATCTATGTTAAGAATTCCACCCCTATATTTCTATAAATTATTCAAGAAATCAGTTAAATATTATAGCCTTCAGCTTTAAATATATCACGCCAAAAGTCAAGATATTTATCCCATGCATGGCAGCCAAATGGTAGCTGATTATTATTTAATCTCATTGCACGCTCCGGGGCCAGTTCAATTGAAAATTTCAATCCAGCTTTCCATCTGGGTATTTTTAATATCCTTCGTTTGCGATTTACCTCAATACTCCAAAAAACATCCTCATTAAAAGTATGATTATTTTGATTTAAGTAGATCTGGATCATCTTTTGTTTGTTAACACATAGGTCATGAAATACTTGTACCCTGCGTAAAGAGAACCCGCCATTACCAACCTGGTTTTCAAGTTGTTTATCTGAAGGGAAATTATTTTCTTGTACATTAAAGCGCCTGTAAAAGTAATATTTTATTTTCCGCTTTAAGGCTTTGAAAGAATTCGGATAGTCATATTCCCGCATCCATGGAGCCCCAATGTAATCAAAACCCTGATCACACCAATAATTTAGCTCGTCTTTAAATACAAAAGCATCAAGTTGGTGTATTAATATATACTTATATTTTAAAAACCTGCTATAAAAGATATCGGAAAGCATTAAGGCATTATAACCTTGTATATCTTTAAAATAACTGTCGTCAAAACTTTCAACCTTCGTAAAATTAAATTGCTTCATTTCGGCGGTTAGAACTAAACTTTGAGGTTTTATAACGATACAGGGATATAGAGATAAAAGTTTTCCTAACTGTACCAATGACACCTTTTCAAGAGCAGATATTTTATCTTGATAAAAAGGAATTATAATAGCTACTTTATAAATCTCGTTCATACGATTTCGCTTAATAATGCCTCCAATTTAATCCGCGTTAAAACTTTGCATATCTATTAACCGCTTATAAACTCCGTTGTGATTCATAAGTTCCAGGTGCGTGCCTTGTTCTGCCACCGTTCCGTTATCTATTACAATAATCAGATCGGCGTTTTGAATGGTACTCAGGCGGTGGGCTATAACGAGCGATGTGCGGTTTTTCATGAGGTTATTCAATGCGTCCTGAACCAGTTTCTCTGATTCGGTATCGAGAGCCGAGGTAGCTTCGTCAAGCAACATGATTGGTGGATTGTTTAATACAGCCCGGGCAATACAAATTCTTTGCCGCTGCCCGCCAGAAAGCTTTGTTCCCCTGTCGCCAGTATTGGTTTGGTAGCCTTTATCCGTTTCCATGATAAAATTATGCGCATTGGCTATACGCGCAGCCGCTTCAACTTGTTCCTGCGTTACATTGGTTTTGCCAAAAGCGATATTGTTAAAAATGGTATCGTTAAATAATATCGATTCCTGGTTAACAATACCCATCAAGGCACGTAATGACTCAGAAGTAACCAATTTTATGTCTCTATCATCAATATATATAGTGCCTAATTGCGGTTCAATAAACCGGGGCAACAAGTCCATCAGGGTTGATTTACCACCGCCTGAAGGGCCAACCAGGGCTACAGTCTTTCCTTTAGGTATTTCGAGGTTAAGATTTTTTAGTACATACTTATCAGATTCGGTCTCAACGCCGTTTTCATTTAACTCAACTTTATTTTTATAAGCGAAGGATACGTTTTCAAACCTTACACTTTTGGTAAAATCTGTTATTGCCACGGCGTCGGGGGCATCTGTTATCAACGGCTTTTCGTCGATAAGGGCGAGCACCCGCTCGCCGGCGGCTATGCCAGAGTGAATATTACTAAATGAATCCGATATAGCCTTAGCAGGCCTCATGATCTGCGAAAACATGGCAATGTACACGATAAAATTATCGGCAGATAAGGTACCAGCATGATTAATAATTAATGAGCCGCCATATAATACAATCCCAGCCACCATTAAAACTCCTAAAAACTCCGATACAGGCGAAGCCATCTGTTGCCTTTTGGCCATTGAACGGGTTATTCTTGAATATTGCCTGTTCTCATGATCAAATCTGTCTTTTATAAATGAAACCGCATTAAATGCTTTAATGATCTTTATCCCCGATAAAGCTTCATCAAGATTACTGATCATGTTACCGTAAGTTTTCTGCGACTCGGTAGCCTGCTCTTTAAGCCGTTTAACTATTCTTGATATAACAAATGCCGAAACGGGAATGATCAGCATGGAAAATAAAGTTAACTTAACCGATATAACAAATAAAAATACCAGGTAGGTTAATAGTTGAAAAGGTTCTTTAAACGCAACCTGCAATGTACCGGTAACCGAGAACTGCACCACTTGCACATCGGCTGATATTTTTGAAAGGATATCTCCCTTACGTTCATTACTAAAATAGCCCAGATGCAGGTTCATTACGTTATTAAAAACTGTTTTCCGGAGGTTAAGCAACGTATAAATCCGCAGGTTTTCCATAATGCGTTGCGAAAAATACCTGAATAAATTGCTTAGCAACACCGATACAACAATAGCAGCACAAACAAATTTTAAGGCGCCCAAAGGACCATAATGTTGATTGGCGGTGTAGGCAAAATAATTAAAATCCTTTAAAGGGTCCCACCAGTTTACCGGCTTGTTTACCACCTCTAAAGTAGCCGGGTTAAAAATTGTTTTTAATAATGGAGCAAGCAACGCAAGATTAAGCGTATTAAATATTACCGAAAATAAGGTTAAAATAAAATATGGAAAAGCAAATTTCCCGATTGGCTTTGCAAAAGACAGAAGTCTGAAATATGTTTTCATTTAAAAAGTTAAGCCGCAAAATTATACAAAATTAGCGATGTTGAAGATAATGCCAGACCATTAACATTGCCTGTGCATATTGTAAAAATGTTTAAGCAATAGCGAATCACTTCTTTTTAATACAATCCTGGTATAACTGCAAGTATTGCTTTGCGGTGTTATCCCAGTTATACTTATTGGCGTGCGCTATTATTTGTTCAGATGGGTTATGCTCCTTAAAATGTTGTAGCCCGGTTTTAAATACCTGTTGCATATCCTCACCGTCAAAACTGTTAAAATAATAGGCGGCATCTCCCGCTATCTCGGGCAGCGATGTACAGTTTGAAACGAATACTGGTTTGCCAAAATGCATCGCTTCGATAACTGGCAAGCCAAATCCTTCGGCAATTGAGGGAAAAACAAAGGCTTCGCAATTTTTATAATACCATGCTTTGTCATCATCAGATATGGGGCCGGTGAGTTTTATTCTGTCAACACATCCGTACTTTTTCGCCTCTCGCATAATATCTTCCTGATAGGGGCTTAATATGCCGGAAATTATCAATTCAAGATCATTATTAGCCAATATGGCCGGCAATACATGAAAGTTTTTTTTCGCTGCCACAACTCCAATAGTAAATAAAAATGTTTTTTGAGGCTGATATAATGGTTTATGATCCTGATTTAATATTAGTTTATCGGCTCCATTATAAATAACACTCAGTTTCTTTTTTACATGAGGAAAATATTCTAATATATCATTGGCAACAAAGTTAGAAATAGCAACTACCCGATCACAAGAATTAATGCGTTCGCCTAATTTATCAAGATATTGTTTTAATGCCAGGGTACCGATATTTTCATATTTTTGGTTAATATCATGTACGGTTAATATTTTTTTTCCTCCCCATACCTTTTTAGGTTTCAGCAGGGAAAACTGATCTGTAAAATGAAAAAGCTTAATTCTCTCTCTATTAAGGAAAAAGAATTTGTTATGCTTTTTTAAATATATTTTGTTAACATCACTCTCATCAAATTCTGTTGGAGATGGATAAAAAAAATAATTCAAATTAAACCGGGAGTCGTTTTCTTTAATTAATGCTCTACCCAAACTTTTACCAAAATGGTATAAGCCGGTATTCGGGTATCTTACAGAGTCAAGGGTTACTAAAACATTAATCTTGTTCATTTTCAGTTATGAATTATACCAACTATCACCCGTGGTGTTATTTGATTTAAATTATCGGTAACGCTTTCTGTAAAACCGGCACCCTACTTAATAGTACCCATCGACTAGGGTAATCGGCTACATCGACGGAAACCGGTTTTTATCTTATTACTATTTATTTGCCAAGCCAGCCATTTATCCGCTCAGCAACCATATCAACGGTAATACTGCTCAGATCGTAAGAGTCGCTTTCTATATGTTCGGCCTTTACGCCCAGTGGAGCCCAGCGGGTGGCATGTATGCCTATCGTAATAGGGAATAAACCTAAGGTATATATCCCAGAAGCTGCAGCCACGTGCAGCGGTCCTGTTCCGGAAGCCAGCAAGCCATCGGCATGGTATATGAACGCTATGAGTTCATCAAGCGTCAGCTTTCCGCTTAAATCAATTACTGATACAGGTAATTGAGGTATCCATGTTTTAAAAAGCTCATGTTCTTTTTGTGAACCGGTTATAAAAACCCGGAACTTATCATCGGGTAAAAGCTTAATCAACGCGGTGAAATTATCCAGATCCCATTCCTTACCATTCCCGTTTGATTTGGCATGAATAATCAAATTGAATTTATCATCTTTCAACTGATCTTTAATTTTTGTAGGCAGCTCAGTTATTGGTTTAAAATTCCCTTTGAACAAATTGGAAAGAGTGCCCAGTGTTGGTACATGTGTAACACCAAGCGGTTTGCACAGGTAAATATCCTGCTGTGCTTCGTGCAGGTCTGACCGTCTGCGGCTTAGTCTTACTAGTTTATTGCAGGTAAAAAAATGATAGTTTCTGCTTGTTACCCCTATCCTGATTTTTATACCTGCCTTCTTTGCGGCTTCGGCAATTTGCTTTTGCGGAAACTCGTGTACAATGGCATCAATAGCTTTTTCTTTAAAAATACCGGCTATTTGATTTATTGATAAATCTTTAAGCTCATCATAATTGATAAAATGATCAACAGCCTTGCAGGCATCTATAACAGGTTTGGTATAACTGCGCCCCAGAAAACTGATGATCACATCTGGATATAGCTGTTTTAAATAAATACAGGCAGGCAGCTGGAGCACAACATCGCCCATGGCATCAATCCTGTTTATTAAAATGTGGGTTATTTTTTTGTTGTCAACTATTGGCATTTAACTTTTATATAGCATATATCAATACGGCAAAAATAGAACAATAGTTTATTAAAGGCTATTAGCACTGCTTATTGCAGCCAGCCCTCAATTTTATCTTTAACTATATCAACAGAAATGTTGCTCAGGTCGTCGGAATTGCTTTCTATATGTTCGGCCTTTATACCTAGCGGAGCCCATCTGGTAGCATTGATTGATTTGGAAACCGGGAATAAACCAAGCGTATAAATACCCGAAGCGGCAGCAACATGCAGCGGGCCGGTTCCAGAGGCAACCAAGCCATCGGCATGGTATATAAACGCTATAAATTGATTAAGATCCATTTTTCCGCTTAAATCAATTACCGAAGCCGGTAATTGAGGTATCCAGGTTTTAAATAGCTCGTGCTCTTTTTCTGAACCGGTTATAAAAACACGAAATTTATCTTCGGGTAAACGTTTAATTAATTCGGTAAAATTGTCCATATCCCATTCGCGCCCGTTACCACCTGATTTTGCATGGATGATCAAATTAAATTTATCATTCGTCAACAGGACTTTAAATTGAGCCGGTAACTCAACCACCGGTTTAAAATTACTTTTATAGTAGTGGGCAATAGTGCCAATAGTGGGTATATGTCTAACTCCAAGCGGTCCGCACATATAAATATCCTGCTGCGCCTCATGCAAATTTGACTCCGCCCGGTTTAATTTGATTAGCTTGTTGCAATTTAAAAAGTGGTGGATCTTACTGGTTGCCCCTATCCTTATTTTGATGCCCGCCATTTTAGCGGCTTCGGCAATCTGGCTTTTTGGGAATTCATGTACAATGACATCAATGTTTTTCTCCTTAAACAGCGTGGCTATCTCTTTTTTTGATAAAGATTTTAGTTCATCATAATCAATAAAATGATCTATGGCCCTGCAAGCGTCAATAATGGGTTTAGTGTAGGTTCGACCCAAAAAACTAATGATTACATCAGGGTATAATTGTTTTAAATAAATACAGGTAGGCAACTGCAACACCACATCGCCAATGGCGTCAATCCTGCTGATTAAAATATGCTTTATCTCTTTATGATCAATTACTGGCATCTACTTTATTAAAATAACGGGTACAGGCAGACAAAAATACAATAATAGAATTTGATATAGATTTAGTGATTACAAGCCCAGGCAATCGGTATACAGATCGAGATATTGTTGAGCTGTTTTTTCCCAGTTAAACTGATTGGCATGCTGCGTTATACTTGTCTCCATATTATTAGATGTATATTCTTCCAAACCTTTGGCAAAAGTTGCCCGCATCGTTTCGGGCTCAAAGCTATCAAAATACCAGGCCGCATCGCCGCCTATTTCTGGCAGGGAGGTGTACCTGGATAAAAAAACAGGCTTGCCAAAGTGCATGGCCTCAATAACGGGCAATCCAAAACCTTCGGCTATGGATGGAAATGCAAAAGCTTCACAATTTTTGTAATACCATGCCTTATCGTCATCACTGATCAGACCAATCAACTTTACCCGGCTGGTACAATTGTGCTTACTCGCCTCCTCCATTATTCGCAGCTGATAGTCGGTTATTTTACCGGCAATGATCAGTTCCAACTCATTATCATTCAGCAAAGCCGGCAAAACATGAAAATTCTTTTTGGGGGCGAGGCTACCAATGGTAAATATAAATTTACGCGCTGGTTTATACGGCGGTTCATGATGTTGCGGTAAAACAAGTTTATCGGCACCATTATAAATAACCGTTAGCTTACTGGCGGCTTGCGGATAATACTTAACAATATCGCCTGCTACAAAATTAGATATGGTTACTATCCTATCGCAGCTATCTATATAACCACCCAAGCGATTTAAGTATTTTTTATAACGTGCAGGTGAGCGTGTTTTTTCATGAACCGGGTTCATATCATGAATAGTAAGCACTTTTTTTGCTTTTACCCGCGCAGGTGTTAATTTACAATACTGATTGGTAAAATGTACCAGATCAAACTGTTTATATGCCGGGAGAAAGACCTTATGCAAAGGGGACATCAAAATAATACCTGCAAGCTGTTGAAACCAATAAATAGATTTTTTGTGCAAATATCCAAATATGGCGAAGCGATTTTGATTCTGCTTCAGGAGCTCCTCTCCTAAACTTCTTTCAAAAAAAAACATGCCCGACGTTGCACGTTTTAAGGAATCAAAGGTAATGAGTATAGAGGGTTTCAAATGGGTAATGATATTTTATATTAAACCGGAGCCATGGTTTATACGCGGCTATCCGTTATTAACAACGCTAAAAAACAAATATACGGTTTTGAGGAATTAAGCTGATAATTGCTCCTGAAGGAAGTACCAGCATAAAACAACAAAGCCGGCCTTAAGATACCAGCTTTGTTGTCTTGTACTAATATTTACCACCCTTTTTAATATGTTAAATACAGGAGGAATTAAATTGATTAATAGGCAAAACTGATACCACCATCTTGAGGATGCGTAGTATACAGTTTAAAGAATGAGGCATTGTTTGGTGTAACCACACCACCAAAGGTACGGGTACCTCCCAAAGTTACTGTTGCAAGTGATCCGTTGCCGTTTATCCCATCGGCGATGATGCAAAGCTCGCCATCCACAGTAAGTACAAGCATGGTGTTTCTGGGGTTTTTGGTGCCGCATTTAAAAATATAGGTCTGTGATTCAAAAACAGGACCGCTGGCAGTATATAAAACCATGTTAAGATCATTTTGCAGCTCTAACCTGGTTGTCTTAGGAAAGGTTTCACTATTCCACAATACTTTTCCGGTAGCGTGTACATATACTACCAAATTACCATCTCCCTGGTTGTTAAAAGCATAAGGCCCGGCTTGCCACGTCCCTTTGGGTACAATGTTAGATGGAGCACCTGCTGCAGGGAAATTGCCAATTACTGTATAATAGGAAGGAGACCAGTGGCTAGTACTATAAGATTGTGAATAAGCACAGGAAACGTCGTTTATGCTTTTGTTTCTTGCCTTTTTTGTTGTATCGTTCTTATTTAAGCTATCGGCACCAGCTTTTGCAGTAATACTCAAATCATTTGATTTTTTCTGATCTTCATTAGTTGGTACATTAGTATTATTATTTTTGGTGCAGCTAAATAGCACAAACAGACAGGTAATTATTAAAAGATTTTTTTTCATTGGGTAATAAGGTTAAATATATGAGCAGGATGTAATTATTAGTGCTCAAAAGTAGCATTTACGACATTTAAAACAAGCTTATTTAATATTATATAATTATAAACAACACTTAAATTAAGTAAGGGTAAGTATATTAATTCTGATAAATAATAGCTTTCATGACCTTGCTGAGCCTAAATCATTGTTGAAAATAACCAGCAAGGAAATGCTGAATTATTAAGAAACCTAAAGTTTGGTAAAACTCATCTGTAATTAGGTATAACTATTCCGCTGGGTGCGTTTAGTTGATAGTATTAACAACCATCATAATTTATACTGAACTATATTTTATCAACAAAACTTAATAAAAGCGAATATACGGTTTTGTTAAATTAAGCCCCTTTTTGCATCGTTTTATTAAAATACCAAAGCCGGAACTAAAGTACCGGCTTTGGTATTTTGAACTAATAATTACCACCTAATTTTAAAGGTTTATAAATATGGTTAATAAACAAAGCTAACGCCACCGCCACCACCTGATGTGGTGTAGTCTTTAAAAAAGCTACCATCATTGGGGCTGTGTACACCACCAAAAGTACGGGTTGTTGCAAGTGTAACGGTTACCGGGCCAAATGTAGCCCTTCCGACTGCTATGATTGATAAATCCCCGTCGACGGTTAATACCAATTTTGTATCCCTTGGGTTTTTATCGCCACATCTGAAATAGTAAGTTTGGGATTCAAAAACCCCTACCCCGGTAGCATTATCATATACAACCAGGTTCAAATCAGGCTGTAACACAACCTTGGTATTTCTACCATAGGTATTGCTGCTTCCCCATAATGGCTCACCGCTAGCAAATTTATAAACTACCAAGTTGCCATCACCCTGATTATTAAAAGCGTAAGCGCCAGCGCGCCAGGTGCCCTTTGGTATAACAACAGATGCTCCGGTAGTATTAGGTGGAAAGTTGGCAATTACCGTATAATAAGATGAAGCATACGGAGATGAGTATATTTTTGAATAAGCACATGAAACATTATTTACAATTTTGTTTCTTCCATTTTTAGTTGTATCGGTTTTACTTAAACTATCAGCACCAGCTTTGGGAGTAATACTCAAATCATTTGATTTTTTCTGATCTGCATTAGTTGGTACATTAGTATTGCTATTTTTGGTGCAGCCAAAAAGCGTAAACAGGCAGGTAATTATTAAAAGATTTTTTTTCATTGGATAATAAGGTTAAATATATGAGCAGGCTTTAATTATTAGTGCTCAAAAGTAGCATTTACGACATTTAAAACAAGCTTATTTAATATTATATAATTATAAACAACACTTAAATTAAGTAAGGGGTAAGTATATTAATTCTGATAAGTAACAGCTTTCATGACCTTGCTGAGCCCAAACCATTGTTGAAAATAACCAACAAGGAAGTGGGAATTATTAAGAAACCTAAAGTTAGGCAAAAACACGCCCATAATTGGTATAACTAGGCCATCGGGTGCGTTTAGTGAATAGTAGCAAAATAACAGTTTTAGCTATTGCCCCAACTCCGCCTTTTAATTTTGGATTGTTACTGGACTACAGGATCAGGATCGCCTTGGAGGTGGAAGCAATTCGGAAAATTGCAGATTTCATTAAATCGCCAAAAAAACGCAGCACAATCACAGGGAACTGTCACTGACCGAAAAAGCATACAAACTGATTCAGCAAAAATTAATACAACATATTAATAAGAAAAAGCTTCAGCACGATGTTGCCGAAGCTTTGAAAGATAAAAAATTCAATCTGTATAGTTTTGTAGATACTTATGTATAGTTTATGATGAATTAACAATTCAATAACAATTGAAAGATGTTGCTAAATTGCGTTCATTGTAAAATAATTGTCAAAATTACTTTTAACTGTTCATAATTTCTTCAATATGCGCGGCTTCTACAGGGATATTGGCCATCAAATCGCGGTTACCATCCTCGGTAATTAAAATGTTGTTCTCAATGCGGATGCCTAAACCTTCTTCGGGTATATATATTCCCGGTTCGCAGGTGAGTATATTACCTACCTCAAATGGTTTATAACGGCTTGCAAAATCATGCACATCCAAACCTAAATGATGCGAGGTACCGTGCATGAAATATTTTTTATAAAGAGGTGCGTTCGGGTCTTGTTTGTCTACATCGTGCTTATCCAACAGGCCTAAACCAATGAGTTCGCTGGTCATTATTTTGCCAACCTCTTCCTGATAATCGTTCAAGTTAGTTCCGGCTACTATCATTTTGATAGCCTCACGCATAACCTTTAAAACGGCATCATAAACCGCACGCTGCCGTGCAGTAAAGCGCCCGTTTACAGGTACAGAACGGCTCATATCGGCATTGTAGTTGGCGTACTCGGCACCAAAGTCAAAAAGTATCACATCACCATCATTACAAACCTGGTTATTATCGATATAATGCAACACTATGGCATTTTTACCCGAGGCTAAAATAGGATGATAGGCATGTCCGGTGGCCCTTTGCCGTAAAAACTCATGTGTAATTTCGGCTTCAATCTCATATTCCGTAACTCCTGGTTTCAGAAATTTCAGCACACGTACAAACGCATCATGGGTAATATCACATGCTTTCCGGGTTAATTCTATTTCAATGGGCGATTTGATAACGCGTAGGTCGCGCATAATTACCGCCGAACGTTCATATTTATGCAGTGGATATTTTGCTTTTAATGCTTCGAACATCCGCAAATCGCGGTAGGCCACCTGATGGCTATACCGGTCGTTTTCGTTTGTGTTAATGTAAATATACTCAGCATAATATATAATATTTTGCAAAATAGTTTCATATTCGCTAAGCCAATAAATGCTTTCAATACCCGAAGCTGCCCTTGCTTCTTCTTTAGTATATTTATGCCCTTCCCAGATAGCGATATGCTCATTGGTTTGTCTTAAAAAAAGTACTTCTTTGTATGCTTTATTAGGACAATCGGGGAATAAAACCAGGATGCTCTGTTCCTGGTCTATACCTGTCAGATAAAAAAAGTCGGGATTTTGCTTAAATAGGAAGGATTGATCGCCGCTTCTTGGAAATTCATCACTCGCATGAAAAATAGCTATGGAGTTACGTTTTGTTCCTGAGACGAAATTTTTTCTATTATTAATAAATAAACATTTATCAATTGCGGGATATTTCATATTTATCTGCTGATTATCTTTTTTTTTTCTTTATTTGTATAACTATTACAATTTTTGGAACAATGTTTGGTCAGGGTTTCAAACATAATTACTAAATTTGAAAAAAATCACAATTAAAATCGTTTAATCTTAAAAACTATGAATTATTCTACATTAAAGAAAACAGTCGCATTGTCATTTGCTTCTTTGATGGTTGTTGGAATCGTAAATGCACAAACGGATTCTACCAAAACAGCCACAGCAACTACAACGTCGTCTGAAACTACTACCCCCAAGGTATTTGGTGGTTTAGGTCAGTACAAAAAATTTAGCATCGGTGTAAATGTTGGCGCTACCGCTCCTTCAGTTGCAACTGGTGGTTCAAACGACTTTACGCACAATAAAGTTCAGTTAGGTTACGGCCTTTCATTCAGAGAGCAACTTGCACACTCTTTTGGTTTACAATTGGATTTCCATGGTGGTAAAGTAGAAGGTGATAACTCTAAAGCACCTGGTCAAGGTGGAGGTTATACTGCTCAATCTTTCCAAACCAAATTCTGGTCTGGTACTTTAAGCGGTGTAGTAAACGTTGCTACTATCGACTTCTTAAGACGCAAAAATTCAGTTAACTTCTTCGTTACAGCCGGTGGTGGTTTAGCTATGTATGCTCCTAAAGTTACCTACAAAAACGGTACTGTAGTTGATTGGGAAGGCCACTCAGGTAATTCTGATGGTTCTGGAACAAGCAAATACGTTAAAGAACTGATCATCCCTGTTGGTGCAGGTGTTAAATTCAGATTAAGTGACGTTGTTGCCTTAAACTTAGGTTACACCGAAACATTTACTGATGGTGATAACTTTGATGGTGTTAAAAGAGCTTATTTACACAAAGATAAATACAGCTACGGATATGCTGGCTTAGAGTTCACTTTAGGTTCAAAATCAAAACCAAGCTTAGAGTGGGTTAACCCGGTAGCTTTAATGTATGACGAATTGTACGATGCTGCATTACGTCAGGAAGTTGAAGCTTTGAAAGGCCGTGTTACCAACGTAGAAAATGCTGTTAACGATTTGAAAAAAGATTCAGACGGTGACGGTGTTGCTGATCAATTTGACAAATGTCCAGGTACTGCTGCTGGTAGCGTAGTTGATGGTTCAGGTTGCGTTATCGTATTCCCTAAAGCGGATACTGTTGCAGCTACTACTAGCGCTACTGCTTACTCAAACATCCAGTTTGAATTTGACAGCTCAGTATTAAGAACTTCATCTTACCCAGTGTTAGATGCAACTTCAGCTGACTTACGTTCATCTGGTAAATCTGTTGAAGTAGATGGTTACGCTTCATCTGAAGGTACTGCTGCTCACAACTTAGCTTTATCAAAAGACCGTGCTAACTCAGTAAAAACTTACTTAGTTAACTCTGGAGTTGATGCTAAAAAAGTTAAAGTAAAAGGTTACGGTGAAACCAACCCAATTGCTGATAACTCAACTGAAGAAGGCCGCGTATTAAACCGTCGCGTTCAATTCAAAAGAAAATAATATCAATTGAATATTATTGCGAAGGCTCCGGATAACCCGGAGCCTTCTTTGTTTTTACAAGATTTTGTATTTTGACCAAACGAAAGCATAATAGCCCCTTAACCTGCTAATCAGGAAACGCAATTATGCACCACTACAAAGAAGAATTGCATATTCTTCTATTCCCTATCCACACAGTACTCTTCTTCCAACTATACTGTTTCACATACACTGAGTAAGCCAGTCCTAGCTGGATAAGGAAAATGTTAACAGGCTGAATAAAGAAATAAGAAGCATTGATGAGCGTTATGAATGAGAATCAGCATAACGCAAGGGATCTAAAAGTAGGTACTATCTACACAGTTACATTGCGCTCTTTTTAAGTTGGCTCTTTAAGGCAAGATCAATGTGCATATCTAAAACCTGCACATTTGCACATCCCCTCTTACTTTATGCTCTTTTTAAGCACAATAAAATATCCGCTTATAAAAACAAGTACAGAGATAGTAATACCAACAAGGATATCTTTAGTAAAAAGATCAATGACTATTTGAGGAGTCTCGCCTTTATTAGTGTTATGAGGCAGTAATTTTAAAGCCAGAATAGGGTGTGAGTAAGGATATAGATAACAATATTCCCAGCCTTTTGACGCGGTTATAACGCCAATAATGGTGGCTACAAAACCAATCCCCATCGGCTTTAAAAAATCGGACCAAAATAAGCTGAGCAAAAACTGGATAGATAATATACCCAATGAAGACAAGAAAAGCTTAAAGTAAAGCTTAGCCAGCGTATCCTCCATGTGATAGTTATCAAAACGTAGCTCTGGCTTTACCAAACTCAGTAAGTTACCAAACCCTATAGTAAACAATACAAAAAGGGTGAGGCACAAAAATACCAAGAACAGGGCATAAAAATATTTGGCGGCGTATACGCTCAGGCGTGAAATTGGCAGGCTAAATAAGCTTTTCCAGGTATCAGCCTTATGCTCTATACTATTTACCGAGTAGGCAATAAAGATAACAAACATGGGTAACAACAACGAGCCCATTACAGATAAAATAGCGCCGGCAAACCGCAGCCATAACATCATAGGGGGCATACTTGCCATGCCTTCGCTTTTAGTGTAAAAACCTATAAACAGCAGCAGGCAAATAAGTAAGGGCAATAATATGGCTGCCCAAAAACCCAGCGTTTTACGACTTTTAAAAAATTCTGACCGAAATGATAAAATAAATCCTTTCATAACCATCAGGCGTTTTGGGTAATAGATAAAAATAGTTTCTCGAGGTCTTTTTGCTGTTTGCCGATGCTAAATACAACATATCCGTTTTGGATAAGCAACGCGTTGATGTCGCCAATTTGTATTTTTGAAGTATAAGGTACATACACATATTCATCGGTCACATCAGCAACCGGATAATTTTTGCGCTTAAGCAGATTGGCGGCATCAACAGTGTTATCAACCTCAATACGTATTAGAGGCTGACTTAACGCCTCGAGCTCTGTAATGCTGCCCTGGAACAATAACTGTCCGCCATCAATAATACCTACATGCGTGGCCATGCGTTCAACCTCGGCCAGCAAATGGCTTGATATGAACACCGTTTTACCATGTTCGCTAACCAGTTTCAGCAAAAGTTCACGTACTTCAATAATACCATTGGGGTCGAGGCCATTGGTAGGCTCGTCCAGTATCAATAATTTAGGATCGGTAAGCAGTGCCAACGCTATACCCAGGCGTTGTTTCATCCCCAAGGAGTATTGGCCTGCTTTTTTATTAGCGGCATTGCTCAGGTGCACCAGGTTAAGCATCTCGTCAACCCGTTTAGCAGGCACCTGTAGTAGTAAAGCCCTGTTCAGTAAATTTTCTCTTCCACTCAGATGCTGATAAATAGCCGGCTGTTCGATAAGCGCCCCGACCTGGGATAGTATACTGATGCGATTTTTTTGGAGTTCCTGTTCAAAAATGTGGATGCTGCCGTGTTGAGTTTGGAGCAGGTTTAACAGGAGTTTGATAGTAGTGGTTTTCCCGGCTCCATTGGGGCCAAGAAAACCATATATACTTCCTTCGGGTACTTGCAGATTTAATGATTTAACAACCTGCTGATTGCCGAAGTTGAAGGATAACCCTTCAGTACGAATTACCATACATGATTATCCTTGGCTACTGAGCAAACAGTTTTAACAAGGGTAATACCTTTGTAAAACAATGATGTGGCATGAACTGATGCCCCAACAATTGCCGATTCCTTTTTTTGTTCAAACTGATAGCTTACACCTAATATGAGGGCAAACATTACTGGTATCAGTAACATGATAAAAGGATTCGAATTTTTGATAAGCGTTTTCATCGTGAGTGTTTTGATACAACAAAGGAATATTAATTATTTTACCTGCTAAAAAGTATTAGACCAACGGTCTGTGTTTATAGATGAACGGTTAATTAAACACATTAACCCGTTCATCGATTTTAAATGCCAGTTCATCGATAAAATGAAATACTATATATAATTGTATCAGCTTATCCCCATCAAAATATTAAATTAGACGGTATGTTGAGAGGCAAGAAATAAGAATCAGAAACCAAGACGATTATATCGGGTTGATTTTCACTCTTGATTCTTGACTCTGGGCTCTTGATTCTAAATAAAAAAACTTTGGTTGCATCAGATAAACAAACACGTATTATAAAAAGAGGCTGGCAAATATTCTGGCATTTACTTTTTTGGCTGGGTATCATCTCCCTCTTTTTATCCCTCGCACACAGCAATACCAAGCTAAGCAACACAGAGCTGATGATCCTGTTTTTGCTATACCCGGCCATCAACATCAGCTTGTTTTATATTAACTTCCTGATCTATATCCCCAGGTTTTTAGACAAAAAGCGTTATTGGGCCTACGCCTTGTTTATTATTGTTACCATCATTCTTTACGGTCTGGGAAAATATGGTGTAGGCCTGCTGTTTAGACAATATGTGCTGGTACGCCAGCATGGAGAGGTAATTACCTTCCCCTCTTATTTTTTGAGTACCATTTTCACCAGCCTAATATTTATATTCTTAAGCACCGTGCTCAAATTTACAACCGATTGGTTTCTGAATGAACGTATCCAGCATGATCTGGAAAATCAGCGCCTGAGCGCCGAACTGGCCTTTTTAAAGTCGCAGATTAATCCTCATTTTTTATTTAACTCGCTTAACAGCATTTATTCGCTGGCTTACCAGCGCTCGGAAACTACGCCCGAAGCTATCCTCAAATTATCCGAAATTATGCGGTACATGCTGTATGAGTGTAATGATAATAAGGTAGATCTGAGTAAGGAGCTTCAATA
This sequence comes from Mucilaginibacter lappiensis, assembly GCF_900155965.1. Classification (GTDB taxonomy): domain Bacteria; phylum Bacteroidota; class Bacteroidia; order Sphingobacteriales; family Sphingobacteriaceae; genus Mucilaginibacter; species Mucilaginibacter lappiensis. Next base: position 13,743 of record NZ_FTMG01000011.1, on the reverse strand, counting down.
CCTGCATAACTATATCGACCTGCAAAAAATACGGTTTGGCAATAAAGCTTTTATTGATTTTAAGGTAATGGGTGAGGTAACCAATCAGCAAATTGTGCCATTGCTGCTGATTGCCTTTATCGAAAACGCGTTTAAGCATGGCGTGGCCAGTGACGTTACATCGCCAATTAAACTATTGATCAATGTAGAGGAGAGCAAGCTTCATTTTTACATACAAAACAAAAAACATACACACAATCGCGATACGATAGGTGGCATTGGTTTAAATAATGTACAAAGGCGGCTTAATCTGCTTTATCCCTATAAACATACGCTGAACATCAGGGATGAAGTTGATACCTATACCTGTGAATTATCCATCGTACTATAACAAGGCATTAATCCGTTATTGAACGGGAAACAAAAAAATTAACGATAAATCATTAGAACACTTATTTTTACAACATGATCCGATGCCTGGTAGTTGATGATGAGCCTTTAGCGCTGCATATATTGGAAGATTATATTTCCAAAATGCCTTTCTTGCAATTGGTAAAAGCTACCACCAATCCTATCGAAGCGCTGACCATAGTTCAGGGCGGCAATGTTGACCTGGTGTTTTTAGATGTGCAAATGCCTGAGCTTACCGGTATCCAGTTTTTAAAAATATCCAATGGCAAAGCCAAAGTGATTTTAACTACCGCCTATCCGCAATACGCGCTGGAAGGTTATGAACTGGATGTAGTTGATTACCTGCTTAAACCTATCGCACTCGACAGGTTCTTTAAATCAGTTCAAAAAGCGCAAAGTATTATACAACCGGTCATTAAAACAGTTCAACAGACTGAGCCGATACAGATGGATGATTTTTCGACCGATTTTATTTTTGTTAAAACCGAACACAAGATCCAAAAGGTTTATCTGCACGATATTTTATTTATTGAAGGGCTGAAAGATTATATATCCATATTTACTACGGCCGAGCGTATCATTACCCTGCAGGGAATGAAAAAAATGGAAGATGCCCTGCCCGAAAAACATTTTATCCGTGTACACAAATCATACATCGTAGCCCTCAACAAGATCGACAGCATCGAACGCAGCCGCATCCAGATAGGCGACAAGATCATCCCCGTTGGCGATACTTACCGCGATGATTTCTTCAAAATGATTGAGGATAAGAATATCTAAGACCCGCTGGCCTCCTGAAGGGGAATAAAGCCTAACACAACAGTTTTGTCATGCTTAACGTTTGAATCATCTGATATTCATCATACTAGTTCACGAATGGATCCTTCGCTGCGTATAGGATGACAAACCGTTAATATACAATATGGCATTGCTGAGCAATACAGTGCAATCTCTTCGCGTTCTAATGGATAAGAATAGCTACGAGATTGCTTCGTAACTCGCAATGACATGTTTTTTTATTTTTCCTCTCCCCCGTCAGCAGATAAACTCCATTTAAGCCCCCATTTATGCAAGTCATCAATAACTTTTAATAACTCAAGGCCCTTATCCGAGATATAGTAATTAATGCGCTGCGGTGGCTTTTGCTTAATGATCACTTTAAGAATCAATTCATCGTTAACTAATTCTCCAAGCCTTTTACCCAAAATCTGATCAGAAAGAGAAGGAAAAGCATGCTTCAATGTGCTAAATTGGCCAACTCCAGCCGCTATCTTATGCAAAATCTGCATTTTCCATCTCGGGCTAATATCTCTTAACACATCGTTTACCTCACACGCAAGGCTTAATGCGGTAATATTACAGGCGTTGGATGTTCCTGGTTTTAGTTCAGTTGACATAAGCTCATTTTCAGGTGTTCCTCACTTTCGGGTGAGTTATTGGATTGCAAATCATCCCGGGCGACCTTTGCACAAAAATAACAGATTATGAAATTATATATCATTAGTAAAAAGTCATTTTACCTCCTACTGATCCTTCTTATATCAGTCTTCAACGCTAATGCACAACCCGCTGGTAAGCAACCTGTTTTTGTTCTGGTACATGGTGCATTTCATGGGGGCTGGTGCTGGCAAAGGGTGAGTAAGGAGTTACGCGCCAAGGGTGCCCTTGTTTATACACCGACTTTAGCCGGACTTGCGGAACATAAAAATACATTAAACGATAAGATCGATTTAAATACCCATATAGATGACATCGTGAATTTCATTATTGAGGAGGACCTTCACAACGTAATTCTTGTAGGTCATAGTTATGCAGGAGCGGTAATAGCAGGCGTAGCAGACAGAATACCGGAAAGACTGTCAAAATTGGTTTTCCTTGATGCTATGCTTATGGAAAACGGCCAAAGTGCGCTTGATGTAAGTCCAGACGATATCAGAGCCTATTTTGTTAAGGCGACAAATGATTACGATAAAGGGTTAAGCATCCCATTTTTTACCAGCGATTTTTTCGGTGTAACAAACACCGCCGATATCAAATGGGTAAATGACCGCCTTACCAATCAGCCATTCAAAACGTTCTCTCAACCTTTGATACTAAAACACGCTTACGGTAATCACTTGCCCTTAGTCTATATTGCTTGTACCCAACCTGAACTGCGGGCAATCAAACCTTTTGCTGACAAAACAAAAAGCAGCAATGACTGGAAATATCTTGAACTTAAAACAGGGCATGATGCGATGATCACAATGCCGGTTGAGCTATCCAATATGCTACAATCATTGAATTAATGATCTTGCGAGCAATAGCGTGGCAATCTCCTGAGGTCCCCTCAGGGTCTCTCGCAGAGGACCCTGAGACTCTTGAATCTTCAAATCCAATAATCCCGATAATCAACAATGGAAACAAAAGAGTTTGGTTTCTCATCGATGTAATAAGAAGCACTGCTATGTGGATATTCAGTATATTCTTCGCATAAGTTCCATTTCCCACTTACCGGATTATGGTGGATATAATCCAATTTCTGAAATAGAAATTCACGGGTATAAATAGGTTTCGCGTCAAATGAAGACTCGAAGGTTTTATGAAGTTGCCCTTTGCTTATTTCAAGCGAAGTACACGCAGATGAAAGTTGACCAAGCACATTATTCTGATTAGCTACTTTCAATAGATTAATAAGTTCGTAGGCTATAAACCGCTTTCCATTGCTGATTATCTTATTCAGATTTAACAAATCATTCTCAATTCTTATTAAGATATGTACGTGATTAGGCATTATTACAAACGCGTGTGTTTGTATTTGATATTTATCTGCGATTAACTTCAACCAATTGTACACTAAATGATGCGCCTTAGCTATCTCAAATAATGGAATCCAATTATAACAGGTAAATGTAATAAACCAGGTGGCTTCGGTAAGTTGATGATTAGTTTTGATGGCCATGTCTAAATATAAATAATTTGGGCCTCAAGTATAGTGTGAAAAGTGCCAACCAAGGATACCTCAGGGTCCTCTGCGAGAGACCCTGAGGGGACGGGAAAAAGTTATATCAAAAAATAGGTGATTTATAAAGGTCTGATTGTATCACGTTTGCCTCGATTTCACACCGCTCCGCAACCTTTAGAATTAACCTATAAAGCCAACTTGGAGCGTTAGGTGAAACGTAAACTTCTTGTATTAATATGTGTAGATCAACCGATAAGCTAAACCCATATTGATATTTAGGTTCATCTGGCTTAGTTTTTCCGGCAGAATAGTCATTTGGATTCTCACCATAAAAAACCCTTACCTCTCTTTCATGTTCAAAACTCTTTCTTTTTAGAAACATCGGGGAATAAAGATTGCCTCTCGGTGTAGCTGTAGTATTATAATCAATATATTCTACGCTCCCAATCCAAACCTTTTGACCATCCGCGATACTATCAGATAGCATTTGAAAAGTCGTTTTAATAGCAATACCTTCATTTGATTTAAGATACAAATCCCACATTGCAGCAGATTCAAATTCATTTGCATGCCAGCAGTTCACATAAGATCGCTCACGCTGCAAATCGCTTAAATGATCCATATGTGGTAAAATATCAGCCATCCCCTTTTCATAAATAGCATACCTATTAGCCTTATCGAAGGAGGTTATTGTACCCTCAAACGGATCTCTGAACTTATCAGCTCTTGTCATAAATAAAGCTGAATCTTCTAACAATGAGAGAAATTTTGTAAAATCCATATACCTCCAAAGTGTTGTACCAGGGTCCTTGGGATAATCGAAATGTGGATGTACTTTTAATTCACTCATAAATTTATCTGTTATCAAAGGTTAAAAAGTCTCCCCTTCCAGGGGAGATTTAGAGGGGGCCTATTTGACGTCCCCTCAGGGTCTCTCGCGGAGGACCCTGAGGCTCTTCGTCATGCATGATTCACGACCAGATCCTCACTATGCTTATGATGACAAATTTTCCCATCCCCTCAGGGTCTCTCGCAGAGGGCCCTGAGACTCTTCGCCATACATATTCACGACCAGATCCTTCACTGCGCTCAGGATGACAAATTAAAAATATATCCTTTTACTTCACCTCTACTTCTTCAACCGTATCCTTCTCCCCTATTTGCTGACGCCACATGGCATAGTATAGCCCTTTCTGACTTAACAGGTCATGGTGTTTGCCCGATTCAATGATGCGGCCCTTTTCAAGTACATAGATGCTATCGGCATGCATAATGGTTGATAGGCGGTGAGCGATCAGGATAGTAATATGGTTTTCCTGTTCGGATACATTGCGGATGGTTTCGGTGATCTCTTCCTCGGTGATGGAATCTAATGAAGAGGTAGCCTCATCAAACACCAGGATATCGGGCCTGCGCAGCAACGCGCGGGCTATCGAGAGGCGTTGTTTTTCGCCACCGGATACCTTTACACCACCTTCCCCAATCACGGTGCTCAGGCCTTTATCGGCACGGGCAAGCAGGGTTTGACAGGCGGCACGCTGCAGTACATTCATACATTCCTCGTCGGTAGCTTCGGGGCGTACAAACAACAGGTTTTCGCGTATGGTACCCGAGAACAGTTGAGTATCCTGGGTTACAAAACCAATTTTCTCACGCAGCTGATCAAGATCAATATCCCGGCTTAAAACATTGTTGTATAAAACATCCCCATCCAAAGGCTGATATAAACCAACCAATAATTTTACAAGGGTTGTTTTACCTGACCCTGACGGACCAACAAAAGCGATGGTTTCGCCGGTATTGGTTTCAAAGCTGATATGATTAAGGGCGTTGCGATTGGCGGTTAAATGCTTAAAGGTAACATCCTTAAAGGTTAAGGTGTTTACCTTTTCCAACAACACCGGTTTCTCAGGCTTTTTATCAATAGGTATACTTAGTATACTTTTAAAATTACCCAGCGAAACTTCGGCCTCGCGCCATGACAGGATCACGTTACCCAGCTCCTGTAGCGGGTTGAACAGGAAGAAGGAATAGAACAAAAAGCTAAAGTATTGCCCCGGAGAAATGGTTTGTTTAAAAATAAGCAGCAATAACACCACTACCATTACACTCCGTACCAGGTTTACCGTAGTACCCTGCACAAAGCTCATACTGCGTACATATTTTACCTTTTTAAGCTCCAGGTCCAATATTTTGTAAGTGGTATTGTTTAAGCGGGCAATTTCCTGCTTGGCCAAACCCAAACTTTTTACCAGTTCAATGTTTCTTAATGATTCGGTAGTTGAACCAGCCAAAGCGGTGGTTTCTGATACGATCTTTTTTTGAATGGTTTTTATTTTGCGGCTCATGGCCATACTCACAAAAGTGATAATAGGTATAGCGGCAAAATATACCAGCGTTACCTGGTAGCTCACACTTACCGAGTACACGATAACAAATACCATCCCGATGAGCGATACAAAAAGGATAGAGATAAACGAGGTGATGAATTTTTCGCAGTCGAGCCTAACTTTTTGTAAAATGCCCAAGGTTTCACCGCTGCGCTGATCTTCAAACACCTGGTAAGGTAATTCAAGCGAATGACGCAAACCATCGGCATACATTTCGGCACCCACCTTTTGGGTAATGATATTGGTAAAATAGTCCTGGAAGTTTTTTGCTATACGCGATACCATGGCCACGCCAATGGCTGCGCCGATGAGTATTAATACCTGGTGAAGGTATTCCTGATACTGGAGTGTGCTGCGTTTTTCGATAACCCGGTCAACAATGCGCCCGGTTATCCAGGGGTCAAGCAGCGAAAAGCCTATGTTCATGGCCGCCAGGAACAGGGCCAGCACAACTATCCAGCGATGCTTTTTTAAGTAAGAAATGAGTATATTCATGTTTGTAGGGCAAAAATAAAAAAAGGGAATGGCTAAGTAGCTCATTCCCTTTTAATTTGACATAAGGTTAATATTTAAACCGTCATGATATCTTTTTCTTTGGCTTCTGAAAGCTGGTCTATCTTGATAATATAAGCATCTGTTAGTTTTTGAACTTCAGCTTCACCTACTTTGATCTCATCTTCAGAAACACCTTCTGTTTTTAATTTCTTGATCTTTTCGTTAGCATCTTTGCGGATGTTACGGATGGCTATTTTACCGGTTTCAGCCTCGCCTTTTGCCTTTTTAACCAGGTCGCGGCGGCGTTCTTCGGTCAATGGTGGTACATTGATGCGGATAATAACACCATCATTTTGAGGATTAAAACCAAGATTTGATTCTTTAATGGCTTTTTCGATAGCACTCAATAATGATTTTTCCCATGGTTGTACAATAATAGTACGTGCATCGGGCGTGTTAACGTTACCTACCTGGCTTAGCGCGGTTGGCGTACCGTAGTAATCAACCATAATATCATCCAGTAAAGATGGGTTTGCTTTACCAGCACGTATCTTATTTAATTCACTATCGGCATGGTCAATGGCTTTGTCCATTAAAGCCTTTGCATCAGTCACTTGTTTTTTAATGAGTTCGCTCATTGGTTTTAAATTTTCACAAAAGTAATAAAATCTATCATTTTCCTTAGCCTTGGTGCAAATCAAATTGTGAGGGGTGGGGCGGCTCACCCCGTCTGCGCTTCGCTGGACGCCCCTCTCTTCACCTGTGGTGGAAAAGAGGGTGATGAAAATATCTAATTGTCATGCTGAGGAACGAAGCATCTATTGTTGAACTTTTCAAAAGCAGAATAGATCCTTCGCTCTGCTCAGGATGACAATTGATTTAGACACTTTGATCCTCGTACAAATTTTCGTATATTTATATCACATCAGCAGCCCGAGTGTCTTTTAACAGACATCCGGGCTGTTTAGTTAAGGACAAAACAAGGCCCAAAACCTACCATTTTACATGTATTTATTTGAAAATCAGCAAATTAATACTTTTTAAAGTTTCAAAAACCAATCAAAACTGTGTTAAAATTTGTTAAAAAGTGTTAAAATGAGGGTTTTTCGAACAGTTTCTACCTGTTTTTACCCCCTTTTTGAACAGAAATTTGTTAAAATTCAAGGTTTAAAAAGTCCTGCCGACCAAACATCAAATGTTAAATAACATTTTTTAACATTTAGGCTTTCTCATATTACTTATATTTATGTAAATCCTGTATCTCATGAAATCAATTTGGCTATTTATACTCATGATGGGTGGTGTTGCCCAATTAAATGCACAACAATTGATTGCACCACTGCCTGGTAAAAAACCCGACAATTCTATTTACCAGTATTTTAAAGTAAAACCCGATGATGGTATACTAAAATTAACACCGGTTATACCTAATACGCTTGAACCGATACCCACTGTACCTACCGCAAAAAATTTAGGTATAATTAATTTTACCGATAATATGCCCATAGCCAAATTACGGTCGACTGATAAAATGCCCATTTTTAAAACTGATGAGCCCAATATGCACTATACCATGCTGATCAAACGGCTTAATGAAGCAAAGCCGGATTCTTTAATAAAAAATATTCGTCCTTAATTATCAACTAGTTAAAAATCTTTATTCAGTACTTTTTCCAGTTCGGCAAAGCTGATATTCATTTTAACACGGCCCTGTTTAGCATAGGATAGCTCGCCGGTTTCTTCGGAGATAATAATAGCAGTGGCCTCGTTGGCCTCGGTTACACCTATACCGGCACGATGGCGCAAACCAAATTGGGCAGGCAGGTCTGTTTTTTCGGTAAGCGGTAAAATGCAACTGGCCGATTTAATTTTATTTTCAGATATCACCACAGCCCCGTCATGCAGCGGACTAGTTTTCTGGAAGATACTCTCCAGCAGACGTTTGGAGATCTTGGCGTCCATCACTTCGCAGCTATTTTGGTAAAACTGCTCGTCGTAATATTTGGCAAAAACAATTAAAGCCCCGGTGCGCGTTTGTTTCATGCTTTTGCAGGCATCTATGATAGGTTTTATACGGGCGTAGTTATTTTTCTCGGCCTCGGCCTTACCAAAAAAGTATTGCCACCAGGCCTTATTCCGTTGTAGTGATGCGTTTTTACCTACCAGCAGTAAAAAGCGCCTTACTTCCTGCTGAAACACTACGATAACTGCAATGATACCCACATCAACAAACTTGCCCAAAATGGCGGTAAGTAGTTTCATATGCAACGCATTCACCACAAAGTTGAGCGCAAATATTACCGCAAAGCCAATAAAGATATTGGCTGCAATAGTGCCCCGGATGAGGTTATAGAGCTGGTATATGATAAAAGCCACCAAAACCACATCAAGGATATCAAAAAACGTGATCTTAGGGAAGCTGAGGAATATAGATTGCATTTACGAAGTTAATAAGTTTAAGGAGAAGTTATAGCCATCCTATCTCCATACAACAAGCAACGTTCTTTTTTTAAATAGGGATGACCATCCTTCTGAAAATTCAGGGCATATAAGGCCCACCGACTACGCCCCAGCCCCATTCCGGCATTGGACTATCGGCAGATTCTGTGACTTCATCCGTTTTGGAGTTGATAACCGCAATGCGGGTTGCCCATTCCAGGTAAGCCATAAATGCCGAGCGAAACTCAGGGTCATCCGGTAATGAATGTTCGTCGGCGGTTTGCAGCAGCAGTTCTATCCAGCGTTTGCGGTGCGCCTCGGTCAAATATTTTTGAAGATGCTTACTGATCATAATGAAATGGCTGCCCTCCTGCTCGCTATAAGTTTTGGGGCCTCCTAACACCTCTGCTACAAAATGCGCCACGTGCAGACGGTGTTCAGGGCTCATATGCTTAAATACGGGCTCCAACAGGTCATCAGCTAATACCTTATCATAAAACTTGTCGAAAAGTTTTTCAAAGGCTTTTGTACCACCGGCCCACTCAAAAAGTGTAGGCACACCTGGCTTATTGATTGCATCCATAATAAAACGTGTTTTAATTGATGACTAAAGATAGTACAGCCAAACCAAAGTTAAAAATATAACCTGGTAACCATGAATATGATAATATGCTTATTTATTACGCTCGGTAGTAAATCTTACCAATTGCTCCAATCCGCGGTGCGAGTCACTGTCGGGGAAGGTGTTAAGGATTTCAAAAGCTTCGTCCTGGTATTTTTTCATTTGCGTTTCGGCATATTCCAAACCGCCGGTATCGTTTACAAACTTTACTATCTGGGCAATTTTTGCGGGATCGTCGTTATGATTTTTAACCAGGTTGATGATCCTTTTCTTTTCAGCATCAGTAGCGTTTGCCAGGGAGTAAATCAATGGCAGAGTAACCTTTTTTTCTTTGATGTCGATACCCAAAGGTTTACCTACATCATCGGTACCAAAATCAAACATATCATCCTTGATTTGGAAAGCGATACCGATTTTTTCGCCAAACAGGCGCATTTTTTCAACCACTTCGTCAGAGGCTCCGGCTGATGCTGCACCACAGGCGCAGCACGAAGCTATAAGCGATGCCGTTTTTTGCCTGATCACCTCGTAATAAACCGGCTCGCCAATATCCATGCGGCGTACTTTTTCAATCTGCATCAGCTCGCCTTCGCTCATTTGCTTTACTGCATCAGATACGATACGAAGTAAATTAAAATCATTATTATCTATAGACAACAACAGGCCTTTTGAAAGCAGATAATCGCCTACTAAAACGGCAATTTTATTTTTCCATAAAGCATTAATGGAGAAAAAGCCACGACGCTGGTAAGAATTATCAACCACATCGTCATGTACCAGGGAAGCCGTATGCAGCAACTCAACCAAGGCAGCTCCGCGATGGGTTGATTCGTTAATGCCACCACAAATACTGGCGGCAAAAAACACAAACATTGGTCTGATCTGCTTTCCTTTGCGCTTAACAATATAATGGGTTATCCTGTCGAGCAAGGGCACCGAGCTTTGCATAGAAGATTTAAACTTCTCCTCAAATACATCAATATCGGCCGCAATAGGTTTTTTAATGTTGTTGATGCTCAGCATTTAAACTAAACAAGCTTTTTATGTGTAAAATTACCATACGGCAATATGGAGCAAACATAAGCTAAAATTATTTATCTGCATTACAGCTATATATTTTTTACCCAAATTAAACCAAACATGTTATTTATACTCTATACCACAAATGCCATATTTTATAAGTTGAGTTAAAGTTTTCGTGAAGGCGGGGTCCTCTGTAAAGAGGACTTCGCTTTTTTATTCCCTTTGAAAGCAATATTATTTTACCTTTGCAATCCCATTTAATCCGGAGAGGTGTCTGAGTGGTCGAAAGAGCACGCCTGGAAAGTGTGTATACGCCAAAAGTGTATCGAGGGTTCGAATCCCTCCCTCTCCGCTAAAGGAGATGTTCAGTTTTGAATATCTCCTTTTTGTTTTAGGTAAACGCCTGTTTATGTCTGCTTTAGTGCTGAATTTCTTAGATAAAAAAACGGTTCGAAAAATCTCGTGATTTTGTTAGATGAATGCTTTTTTGCTTAGCAAAATGCTTAAATACTATTGGTGTTCGAACCCCCTTTAAGCCTCAGCATAATTTATTGGCTTAATCTCTGATTTATTTAAAGCCTTTGCAATTAGATAATTATTATCATTAAGCCAATACTTACTAATTTTGCATCCTAAAATAATAAAGCGCATGACAACACAGGAATTCATTGCCGCAGCATTGCTGGAAGATGTGGGCAGCGGCGATTACTCTACACTGGCATCCATCCCGGCCGGTGCAAAAGGTAAAGCAGTACTCAAAATAAAGGAAGGGGGCATACTGGCAGGTATGCAGGTGGCACAGGAAATTTTCCATCACCTGGAAGAAGGCGCAAAATTTACCCTCTATAAAAAGGACGGCGATGCGGTGAACAACGGCGAAACCGCATTTACCGTTGAAGCCAGTGTGCACACCATACTAAAGGTCGAACGCCTGGTGCTGAATTGCATGCAGCGCATGAGCGGAATTGCCACCCTTACCAATAGGTACGTTGATAAAATAAAAGGCTACAAAACCAAAATACTCGATACCCGGAAGACCACTCCGCTGTTCCGTGAATTTGAGAAGCAGGCCGTACGCATAGGCGGCGGGTACAATCTCCGCATGGGGCTGTACGATATGATCATGCTCAAGGATAACCACATAGATTTTTGCGGGAGTATTGAGCAGGCTATAAAGAAGACCAATGAATACCTGGCGACCAACAATCTCGACCTGAAAATAGAGATAGAGACCCGCAACCTGGATGATGTTCGCCGTGTGCTGGAAACAGGCAACGTGTACCGCATCATGCTCGATAACTATTCGCCGGAACTACTGGAAGAGGCTATTGAAATGATAGGCGGCAGGTACGAGACCGAAGCATCGGGCGGCATCAACCTCGATAACATCATATCTTATGCACGTACGGGTGTCGATTATGTATCGTGCGGGGCTATCACAAATCAAGCGGTGAGCATGGACCTGAGTTTAAAAGCACAACTGGCATGATCCACAAGCACCTTGTATTCATCATCAACCCGAAATCGGGTGTGGACAGGCAGAAGGAAATAAAGAACGCTATTGATACGCGCCAGGATCAGGAGGTTTACTCTTACAAGATCCTTTTACCGAGTACGCGAAACATGGTATAGTACTGGCTGAAAAAGTCGCAAAAGGAGGTATAGCTGGAAGCAGTCTGTATCGCACTTGGGCAGTTGCAGGGTAAAATGTATCCCGGTGACAGGAGAGAACGGTATAGGTTCTTGAACTTATGCTGGTAAGGCTACAATGGCTTGACTGCCCTACAACTCAAAGTCTATCTAAAAAGGATTACAATGGTATAAGGTGTTCGATTGGAGTCCCTCTCTGCCCGCAGGCTGAAGCAAAACCCGATAATACACGGGTTTTGTTATTTATTACAAGTATGGCACTCATTTGCGATGTTCTACATTCTGCTACTATCTGCAATACTTTTCTAGTGCCTCTGAAAAATTTAACATAAGATCAATGCCTGTTTATTAATTTTGTAACACTTCTGCCTAAGCGTTGCAGGATGGTAGCGTCCTGTGTGATAATTTCTGCATCAGCTGTCATTCCCTGCTTCAGATGAATCGGCTTTTTCATGTCCGATGCGCTTCTTATTTTAAAATCAACCCTGGAAACGAAAATACTGTCTTTGTAAGGCACATCGGCAATATAGCCGATCCTTCCCCTGATCATACCATATTCTTCAAATGGGTAGCTTTTCAATTTTACCAATACCTCCTGCCCTTCTTTAATCTTCCCCATGTTATCCTGGGGAATGGACATTTGACCAAAAAATGCCTCGTTACCCGGATTTATATTAAAAACTTCCTGACCAACGCTAAGTACCTGATTTTCCTGTACAATACCGGAGTAAGAGAGTTTGCCCGATTGAGCTGCTGTTAAAACATACTTACTTTTCCAATCTTCGGCCTGGCTGATCAGGCTGTTGAGCGCTTGCTGAAATTTGGACTTTTCTTCTCTAATCTGGTTATCTAGTTCCAATATGTCTTTTTGTTTGGCAGCATAATTATTATTAGCCGTGATGAGCGCCGATTCGGTTTGTACCAGAGGCTCTTTCTGGGCAAGGTATTTACTTTCCTGTTGCCTGAGTTCGGCCGGGGTTTCTACCTTCTCTTTTTCCAGTTTTTTATGCATTTGATAATCATCGTCAGCTATCACAAAATTGCGCTGCTGGATTTGTTTTTGCTGATTAAGCTGTTGTGCTTGTTTGGTCAGATCCATCAAGTCATTTTGCAAAAATGCTTTCTTCTTTAAATAAAATCCATCATTAATTGCCGATTTATAATTCAAATATTCCTGGTAAAAAGTCTGATAGGCCGATTGCAGTTCGCCTAACTGAATATTATCAGATTCCGAAAAAAGCAGCGGGCTAACCGGTTTATTTTGCAACACCTGTGTTTGCAATTCCTTTAAACTCGTCGCCAGGTTCATGACTTTATCATGATCGCCCGTACTTTCCATGTAGGCTAACGCCTGTCCGGCAACAACGTTAGCATTTTCTTTTACCAATAGCCTGATCAGTTTTCCTGCAACTTTAGAGACCACCGGTTTTGGAGAATTGGGTGATTCTATTTTAAGCTGTGCATTAACAATGTCAGGATATCTTATAAATGCGGAGAGGGAAACCATCAGGACCAGGATACCAAAAAACAGGGTGATCCCCCAGCGCAATATCCAAGACGGTACAGTTGTAATAATATCCTGCATATCATCAGTGTGTCTGACCTGGTCGTTGTTATTTACGTAGGTGGTTGGCATATTTTAATTTCTATTATATCATTAGTTTAATTTATCACACAGTTCCCTGGGTCATTAACCCCGAGTTACTAAGTTCCCAATTCTAATTGGTTTTTAACTAACCTATAGTAATCACCTCTCAAAGCTGTTAATTCATGATGAGTCCCCTGTTCAA
>NZ_FTMG01000002.1 GCF_900155965.1 Mucilaginibacter lappiensis | reverse complement strand
GGGCCACGGGGCGTTTATGACGAAGCTAAACGTTTCCAGGAAGCCATTACCATGGCTTATCATACCTTTCACGGACTGGAAACCCGTATTGTACGGATATTCAACACTTATGGCCCGCGTATGCGGCTAAATGACGGGCGTGTATTACCCGCCTTTATTGGCCAGGCTTTAAGGGGCGAATCATTAACTATGTTTGGCGATGGTTCACAAACCCGCTCATTTTGTTATGTGGACGACTTGGTTGAAGGCATCTACCGTCTGCTGCACAGTGATTATGCACAGCCGGTTAACATCGGTAACCCCGATGAGATCACGATAAAACAGTTTGGCGAAGAGATCATCAAGCTAACCGGTACCGATCAAAAACTCATCAGCCTGCCGTTGCCGGTTGATGACCCTAAACAACGCCGGCCCGATATCACCAAGGCCAAAGCCATTTTAGGCTGGGAGCCTAAAGTATCCCGAAGCGAAGGCTTAAAGATCACTTTAGATTATTTTAAATCCCTACCCGAAAAAGAAATAAACCACAAGGATTTTGCGTACTATAATAAATAACATACCTACTTAAAATGAAGATATTAGTAACAGGCGGTTTGGGTTTTATTGGCTCACATACCGTTGTTGAATTGGTAAATGCAGGCTACGAACCTGTTATTGTTGACGACCTGTCGAACTCCGATCCTAAAATACTGGATCAGATAGCCCGGATAATAGGCTACAAGCCCGTTTTCCATAAACTTGATCTGAGCGACGAGCATAGCGTAAAAGAACTGGCCATTAAAGAGCCTGATATTGATGGTATTATTCATTTTGCCGCTTTCAAGGCAGTGGGCGAGTCGGTACAAAAACCATTAAAATATTACCGCAATAATTTTTATTCCCTCATCAATTTGCTGGAAGCTTATTACGGCAAACCCCTGAGTTTTATTTTTTCATCAAGCTGCACCGTTTACGGACAGCCAGATATATTACCAGTTACCGAGAACGCACCTGTAAAACCAGCCGAATCACCTTATGGCAATACCAAACAGATAGCCGAGGAGATCCTGACCGATATGGTAGCTTCGGGCAGTAACTATAAAGTAATATCGCTAAGATATTTTAATCCCGTAGGAGCACATGAAACCGCATTGATAGGCGAGCTGCCTATCGGTGTACCGCAAAACCTGGTACCTTTTATTACGCAGACCGCTATGGGCAAACGCGAAAAGCTAACCGTATTTGGCAACGATTACAGCACTGCAGATGGCAGCTGTGTTCGTGATTACATACACGTAGTTGATTTGGCAAAAGCACACGTGGCCGCCCTTAAACTGGCCGAAAAAGAAAGCTTTACCGGTTATGATGTATTTAATATTGGCACCGGCAATGGCAGTACCGTATTAGAGGTGATACACGCCTTTGAACGCACCACCGGTGTAAAATTAAATTACCAGATTGGCCCTCGTCGCTCGGGTGATGTAGAAAAAGTTTGGGGAGATGTAACCAAATCAACTAATAAACTGGGCTGGAAAGCCGAACTGGGTATTGAAACCATGATGCTATCAGCCTGGGAATGGGAAAAATACATATCACAAAATCCTTTATAAAAAACAAACACTAATTGCAATTAGTGCCTATTAATATTCTACCGATGAAAAAAATAATTATTACTGGTGGTGCTGGTTTTATAGGATCACATGTGGTGCGCCGTTTTGTAAAAAACTATCCTGACTATACCATTATCAATTTAGATAAGCTCACTTACGCCGGCAACCTGGCCAACTTGACTGATATTGAAAACGAACCTAATTACAGGTTTGTAAAAGGCGATATTGTTGATATTGCATTTATTAACGAACTGTTTGCCACCGAGCAACCTGATGCGGTGATACACCTGGCAGCAGAATCGCATGTTGACCGTTCCATTGTAAGTCCGCTGGAATTTGTAATGACCAACGTGGTGGGCACCGTTAACCTGCTTAATGCCGCGCGCGAAAACTGGAAGGGCCGTTATGACCAAACCCGTTTTTACCACGTATCAACCGATGAGGTTTATGGCACCCTGGGCGATGATGGCATGTTTACCGAACAAACAGCCTATGACCCACATTCACCATATTCGGCATCAAAAGCCAGCTCCGATCACTTTGTGAGAGCTTACCAGGATACCTATGGTATGGACACCATACTATCCAATTGCTCAAACAACTACGGGTCCTACCACTTTCCAGAAAAGTTGATCCCATTAGCCATTAATAATATTAAACAAAACAAACCTGTACCTGTATACGGCAAAGGCGAGAACATACGCGACTGGCTTTGGGTAGAAGATCATGCCCGCGCCATCGACCTTATTTTTCATAAAGCCAAAGCCGGATCAACCTATAATATCGGCGGTCATAACGAATGGAAGAACATTGACCTCATCAATTTGTTATGTACTATATTGGATAAGAAACTGGGCAGGGCCGAAGGTGAATCGGCTAAATTGATCACTTTTGTAACAGACAGGGCAGGGCACGATCTAAGATATGCCATAGACGCATCCAAACTTAAAGATGAATTAGGATGGGTACCCGGCATAACATTTGAAGAAGGTCTTGAAAAAACTGTTGATTGGTACCTGGTTAATGAAGAATGGCTGGAAAACGTTACATCGGGCCATTATCAGCAATATTATAGTGAACAGTATACTAACCGTTAACCGCACCGTGGGCTTGAGTGCCAGAGCAATAATTAACTGCGAATAATATGTTTGGGCTATTTAAAAAGAAACCGGAAAAAAGACATGCACACTTTAACTATGATTCCATCATGGTTGATATGCACTCGCATGTATTGCCCGGAATTGATGATGGTGCCAAAACGCCGGAAGACTCTATTATCCTGATTCGTAAGATGATGGAGCTGGGCATAAAAAAGATTATTGCCACCCCGCATATCATGGTTGATTTTTACAGGAACACCCCTGAAACCATTAATAACGCGCTTAATATATTAAAGGCCGAACTGGTAAAAGAAAACATTGATATAACCGTTGAAGCAGCCGCTGAGCACTATTTTGACGAAACCTTTGAAGCCCGTGTAGAAGAACGCAAACTGCTTACCATGGGCGATAACTATGCCTTATTTGAGTTTTCGTTCATCAATAAACCGCCAAACGCCATACCTGTTATTCAAAAAATGAACGACATGGGCTATAAACCTATCCTGGCCCACCCCGAAAGATATCCTTACATGGATTTGGAACAGTTTAAAAACCTGCATACCTGGGGTTGTAATTTTCAGCTGAATACTATTTCACTAACCGGGTATTATGGCCGCGAATCAAAGAAAATGGCCGAAAGCCTGATCGATAATGAGCTGATTGATTTTATATCAAGTGACATGCACCATCCCAAACACGCTGCTGCCTTAAAGGAGGCCCTGCGTACTACTTACGTCGAAAAACTACTCTTTGATTACCCGCTGAAAAATACTTTGCTGCTTTAAATAGAAGCAAGAAATAAGAGTCAAGAATCAAGACAGAGGAAGTTATACTCAACCTTCACCTTCTTGATTCTTGACTCTTATTTCTTGTTTCCTTTCTCTACTCGTACCTCAACGCCTCTACCGGATCAAGCCTGGAGGCTTTTTTTGCGGGATAATAGCCCGATATCAGACCGATAAAAGTACATAGTACTACTGCAAAAAACAGCCATGCCCATGGCACAACAAACGTTCCGCTAATTTGAACAGCTATCAGGTTACCTATGGCCATTCCTAATAATATACCAACGGCCCCGCCTATAAGGCATATCACAATAGCTTCAATTAAAAACTGCTTGCGGATTACCGCAGGGGTAGCGCCGATAGCCTTACGTACCCCTATCTCACGCGTACGTTCGGTAACCGATACCAGCATAATGTTCATGAGCCCGATGGCCGCCCCGATGAGGGTAATGATACCTATGGCGAAACCCGCGATTGTAATACCCGTTAACTGGCCCGAAAGTTCCTTCTGTATAGAATCGCTTCGGGTAATATCAAAATTAGTATCGTTGGCGATATTGAGGCCGCGGATGTTACGGAATAAAGAGGTAGCCTCACCAATAGATGCATCAAGGGCTCCGGGATTGGCAACCTTAATAGTTATAGTATAGGAGATGTTACGTACCGTATCTATTTGCTTGGCTTTCAAAATAGGTATGATACAGAATTTGTCGCCACCAAATGAGCTGGACCCTTTGGAGGCAATCACCCCAACTATGCGGTATTTATTACTCCCAATAAAAAGCGACTTATTGATGGGGTCTTCCTTTTTAAAAAGTTTTGATTTGATTTCGTCACCAATAAGCACCACATTGGCACCGTGTTCCAACTCTGATGATGAAAAATTACGCCCGAAGGATAATTTTTTGCCGCTGGTAGCCAGGTAGTTTTCATTGGATCCCGAAATAGAAATATTAGGGTTTGTTTTTTCACTTCCGTACTTAGCCACTGCTGTACCTGTAACATCCAGGTTGATGGCGGTTAAAACAGGTAATTTAAACGTATTTTTAAACCGTTCAGCCTGGTCGTAACTAACTGCCGGGTAAGCTTTATGATTTCCGCCATTACCGAAGTTTAGTCCTTCGCCACGATTTTGAATAGTGAACGAATTGGCACCCAAATCGGCAAAGGCGTCATTAGTAAACTGCCGTATACCCTCAATAGCGGTTAAAATACCTACCAGGGCCATAATACCTATAGCAATAATGAGCGAGGTTAACGATGTACGCAGCCTGTTGCCGGCTATAGATTGTAATGCAATAGAGACATTTTCTTTGTAGGACGTTTTTACCGGCATGGTATAAAAATAAAAAAACTTTGCGGTTTGACTGTGCACTGTATCATTTTGTTACAGGAAACTCAACCGTTATAATAAATAATAACACAACTTGCTTGTTTGTATAATAACAATAATCTATTTTCAACTCAAAATAACCTTATCAATGAAGAAAATCCTACTACTATTCACTATAGTTTTCATTTTTACTTTAAGCGCTCAGGCTCAAATTGATATCACACGCCCTATTGAACAATTGGGGTTTAATGAAAACACAATAGTTACCAATGTTCAGGGCAAAAAATACACTTATCAGGATTGGAGCAAATTGATGGCAACGGGTAAATACAAATTAAACCCTGTTAAACATGATAGCGACAGCACCGCTTTTGTACTGACCGAAAGGGATGAAGCTGCCGAAAATAAAGAGATGGCTAAAGCCCCTAAACCAGAGGAAACCAAGTTTTTTAAAACCGGAAATTCCTTTACCTTTTTTGATATGAAGGAAGTAAATAGCACCCTGATCAGATCGGCCGATTTGAAAGGGAAAATTGTGGTATTAAACTTTTGGTTTATAGCCTGCCCGCCATGCAGGTATGAAATGCCTGAACTTAGCCGTGTAGCCGAAGCATATCAAAACCGTAAGGATGTTGTGTTTATTGGAATTTCTTTAGACAAAACCGAAAACATTGAGCGCTTTTTGAAAGTATCGCCGTTTAAGTACCACATCGTTGGTGATTCTATGTCATTGTTTGCCTATTATGGTGTTGACCAATGCCCGGCAAGCTTGGTGATTGATAAAGATGGCATCATCAGGTTTAACAGCCAGGGCTATGGTGAGGGTGCGGTTCCATACTGGATCAGGAAAACTATTGATGAAATAAAATAACAAACAAAAGAGGCAACCCATGGGCTGCCTCTTCATAATATCTTAAATATGGAATTTATACCGCGAAGGAAGTACCACAGCCGCAAGTACTGGCGGCATTGGGATTATTAAAGGTAAAGCCACGGGCATTTAAACCATCCTGGAAATCAATCTGCATACCCGCCAGGTACAAACCATGGGCTTTATGCATAAATACTCTTATACCGTCAATATCATATTCCTGATCGCCATCCTTTTTTTGATCAAAGCCCAGCACATAGTTCATGCCTGAGCAGCCACCACCTTCAACACCAACACGCAGGCCAAAATCGTCGCCTATCTCTTGCTGATCCTTTAATTTAAAAAGTTCTTTAACGGCTCCTGGAGTAAAGGTTACCGGTGCAATTTCAACAGCAGTACTCATCTTATTTTTATTTAACTATACAAATATAATGTAAAATGTAGATTTTTGTTGCAACCGGTATTTTATGACCTCAGTTTAACATTTTATAAAACATGCAAACACTACCCTATATACTTGATATTTTAAAATATACCGTTGCCGGCATTGGGGTAGTGTGGGTAGCCCTATATTTATTTAAGCCATATCTGGATAAAGCCGAACAAATACAGGTATTGGAGCTCAAAAGAGCCGTTAGCAGCCAAACGCTGCCCTTACGCCTGCAGGCTTATGAACGCGTCATCTTATTTATCGAAAGGGTTAATCCCGCCAGTATGCTTATCCGCCTTAATGCATCGGGCCTGTCGGCAGCCGAATTGCATATGATGGTTGTTACCGAGATCAGGAACGAGTTTCAGCATAATGTTACCCAGCAAATTTATGTGAGTGTTAGAGTATGGAACGTAGTAAAAAGGGTAAAGGACGATACACTGGCCCTGGTAAACAATACCATGAAGGCCCTCCCACCGGATGCTTCCGGTACCGAAATGAGCAAAACCATACTGATTCACTTAAGCAAACAAGAGCAGGATCCTTATGAAATAGCTACCGGCCTGGTACGGCAGGATATAGAAGAACTATTTTAACCTCTTGGCCGAAAAGAAATTTCATCAACGCATCTGGACGCATCAGAAGGAACAGGTATACGGCAAAGCCCACCCAGCTGGGGGAAATTACTGATACACTGCGCCAAATTAGTGATGGATATTAACACATGATGTAATTTTTTACAGACAGCCATTATACCTTAATACTGATAAATAAAACCAGAGCTATATTTTATTTACCAGTATACCAGAACATTAATTTTTAACAGTTGTGTAAACACCAATTTGGCTCAACTATTGTGACACGCCACCGTATAAAAAATAATTATCCCCCTGGTAATTATCCTGATTTTTTATTAAATTAATCGGTTCATATTAATTGGGACTAACGGAAATATAATTGCAATTTTTGCCGTAAAAATCAATATTTAATGACTTTTTTTCATTAAAAAGCTGATTATCATGCCAGAAATTTATTTACCAAAAAAGTGAAAATTTAATTTTTTTATAAGCTTTTTTTGGCAATATTCGATGTTCCGTAGCAGGCCCAAAAATTGTTTCGCTGGGGGTTGGAAATCAATATATTACTAATATCTATATGGAAAAAACCTGTACTACTGTTTGGAATAGCTGCCTCCAGATCATAAAAGATAACATACCAGCACAAAGCTTTAAAACTTGGTTCGAGCCAATAAAAGCTTTACGCATGGAAGGAAGCGTTCTGACGATACAGGTACCAAGTTTATTCTTTTACGAGTGGCTCGAGGAGCACTATGTAGGTTTACTACGCAAAACAATCAAAAAACAATTAGGCGACGAAGGACGTTTAGAGTATAATATAGTTGTGGAGCAATCATCAAGTAAACCATACACCACTAATATGCCTTCGAACGGAAATGGTGCCGAGTCCAAAAATCAGTCAATGCCGATCCCGATCTCGATCAACAAGGACATTAAAAACCCTTTTGTGATTCCCGGCTTGAAAAAATTAAATGTAGATCCGCAGCTAAACAGGAATTACACCTTTGAAAACTTTGTTGAAGGTGATTGCAACCGTTTAGCCCGTTCTGCCGGTTATGCCGTTGCTGCAAAACCCGGTGGTACTTCTTTTAATCCTTTAATGATATATGGCGGTGTTGGCTTAGGTAAAACCCACCTGGCCCAGGCCATCGGTAACGAAATAAAGCGCTCATTGCCCGATAAACTGGTACTTTATGTATCGTGCGAAAAATTCACCCAGCAATTTGTTGACGCGCTTAAACACAATAACATTAATGATTTTGTGAACTTTTACCAGGCTATTGATGTACTCATCATGGATGATGTACACAACTTTGCCGGTAAAGAAAAAACACAGGATTTCTTCTTCCACATTTTTAACCATTTACACCAATCAGGCAAACAACTGATTATTACATCAGATAAAGCACCTAAAGATTTGGCCGGTTTAGAGGAGCGTTTGCTTTCGAGATTTAAATGGGGCTTATCTGCCGATCTGCAGATCCCTGATCTGGAAACCCGCATGGCTATCCTCAAAAACAAGATCTATCAGGATGGAATTGAGCTTTCAAATGATGTGATTGAGTATGTAGCCCACAACATTGATAACAATGTACGTGAGCTGGAAGGCGCCATGGTATCCCTGCTGGCCCAGTCGACACTTAATCGCAAGGAGATCGACCTGAACCTGGCCAAGCAAATGCTGAAGAACTTTGTGAAAAACTCATCCAAAGAAATTTCGATGGAGTATATCCAAAGCCTGGTTTGCGAGTATTTTGAAGTACCTATTGAAATGGTAAAATCACAAACCCGCAAACGCGAGATTGTACAGGCCCGTCAGATATCCATGTACCTGGCCAAAGCCCACACCAAAAGTTCATTAAAGTCCATCGGTCACTTCTTTGGAGGCCGCGACCACTCTACCGTGATATACGCCTGCCAAACCGTTGAGGATCTTATTGATACCGATAAGAAATTTAAGGGTTATGTTGCCGACATTCAAAAAAAGCTTAAAATGTCGTAACTGACCTATTATCATATTACTATGGGCCCTGCATATCATTTATGCAGGGCTTTTTTGTGTCGGAATATTATAAATAGAGAGTCATGCTGAACTTGTTTCAGCATCCCATCAGCAGGTTTAAACGACTGTCATTTCGAACGAGGTACGAGGAGAAATCTTTTACGATTTGCAATTAAAACTTTGCATTATGCAGAAGATTTCCCCTTTTTGGCGCAAGTCTTGTGCAGTGCCTTTGTGAGCAAAGGCTGACTTGTGACTTCAATGCCTGGATACATGCACAAGTCATCAGCCCCGCAGGCCCGCACACAAGACTTGCGCTATGCGCGATAAAAACATGCTCTTATCTCTTGATTCTAATTTCTTAACTCTAACTCCCCACCGGTTCCATCATTTTTAAGATGGTGTCAATGTATTCGCGATTGTTGGCCAGACGGGGTACTTTATGCTGACCGCCCAGTTTGCCTTTTTCTTTCATCCAGTTGAAAAAAGTGCCTTCGGGTGCACGGCGTACAATGGGGCGGCGCAGGGCCATGTCTTTAAAACGCTTGGCATCATAATCAGAGTTGATACGGCGCAGGGTTTCATCAAGCAGATCAACAAAACGTTCAAATTCAGCCGGTTTCTTTTCAAACTCAATGATCCATTCATGCGCCCCGCAATCATTACCATTAAAGTAAACAGGGGCAGCAGTGTATTCCCTGATGATGGCGCCGGTTTGACGGCAGGCTTCTTCCAGAGCACGCTCGGCGTTATCGATGATCACCTCTTCGCCAAAAGCGTTAATGTAATGTTTGGTACGTCCGGTTACTTGTATCCGGAAAGGCGACAGCGACGAAAACCGGATGGTATCCCCAATCATATAACGCCACAAACCGGCGTTGGTAGTTATAATAAGGGCATAATTTTTATCCAGTTCCACCTCATCAAGTGTAAGCGTTTTAGGGTTCTCATCATGCAAATTCTCTAAGGGCAAAAACTCGTAGAATATGCCATAATCCAGCATCAGTAGCATATCTCCCGGCTCTTTGGTATCCTGAATACCAAAGAAGCCCTCTGAGGCATTGTAATTCTCCAGGTAATACATATCATCGCTTGGGATCAACGCTTTAAACTGCTCGCGATAGGGGGTAAAATTAACTGCCCCGTGAAAATACATTTCCAGATTGGGCCATATTTCGAGCAGATTTTTTTTGCCGGTAATCTCCAGTATGCGTTTAAACAACACCAGGTTCCAGGTAGGTACCCCGCTGATGCTGGTTACATTTACATCTTTGGTGGCCTGGGCTATCTTTTCAATTTTTTCCTCAAAGTTTTCCAGCAGGGCGATGTCCAGATCGGGGGTGCGGTGAAACTCGGCCCAAAGGGGTAGGTTTTTCATGATCACCGCCGAAAGATCGCCAAAAGAAGTATCGGCACTCAGCTGGCTCATCTGGTGGCTGCCACCAAGTGTCAATATCTTCCCGGTGAACATACGGGCATTAGGCTGGTTATTAAAATAAATGGTGAGCAAGTCTTTACCGCCTTTAAAATGACATTCTTCCAGCGCTTCCTCACTCACGGGAATAAACTTGCTCCTGTCGTTAGTAGTACCGGATGATTTGGCAAACCAGCGAATTTCTGAGGGCCACAGTACATTCTTTTCGCCCATGAGCATGCGCTCGATGTAGGGTTTAAGTGTATCGTAGCTCTGTATAGGTACCCGTTCTTTAAACTGGTTGAGGTTTTCGATGCTTTTATACTGGTATTTGCGTCCCCATTCGGTATTTTCGGCACCGGATATCAGTTGCTCAAACCACTCCTCCTGCACCTCGTTGGGGTACTTCATAAAAAGCTCTATCTGATGGATACGCTTTTTCATAAACCAGGTAAATACAGAGTTAAAGATCGTCATAGTAGAGAGTCAAGAAATTAGAATCAAGATATTAGAGTCAAGAGCCAGGAATCAAGATATGAAAAAAATAAGTTAATCTTAAAAGCTCTGCCAGCACATTATTATTTTTCTTAATTCTTGACTCTTACCTCTTGATTCTTATTGCGGGAATACTTTTCTTTTCAAAACAAAATTCGCTCCCAGATAAACCTTACGCACCATTTCATTTTCGGCCAGTACCTCCGGAACGCCCGATTCCAGTATCTTGCCTTCAAAAAGCAGGTAAGCCCGGTCGGTGATAGACAATGTTTCCTGTACGTTGTGGTCGGTGATCAGGATACCGATGTTACGGTGTCTTAGTTTAGCCACCATGGCCTGTATCTCCTCCACCGCTATAGGATCCACCCCGGCAAAGGGCTCATCCAGTAAAATAAAATTGGGTTCGGCAGCCAGGGCGCGGGCAATCTCGGTACGACGGCGTTCACCACCTGATAACAGATCGCCCCGGTTTTTACGAACCTTGTGTAAGCTAAATTCGTCAATAAGCTCTTCCAGTTTATCACGTTGCCTTTCTTTGGTCATTTTGCCCATTTCCAGTACCGCTTTAATATTATCTTCCACAGAAAGCTTGCGGAACACCGAGGCCTCCTGGGCCAGGTAACCGATACCTTTTTGCGCCCGACGATACATCGGATCCTGGGTGATATCCTGATCGTCCAGGTGGATAAGGCCCTCATTGGGTTTTATCAAACCCACGATCATATAAAACGAAGTAGTTTTACCGGCGCCATTTGGCCCAAGCAAACCTACAATTTCGCCTTGCGATACCTCAAAAGATACATCGTTAACAACCGTACGCTGTTTATATTTTTTTACTAAATGGTCTGCTCTTAAAATCATGTTGTAAATTCAAAAGTCAAAATTCAAAAGTCAAAAAAACACATTTCCAACTTAAGCTTCAACTTACATATATATTTCAAAAGCCGATCAATTTTTGACTTTTGAATTTTTAATTTTGACTTAAATCCTTATTCCTTTTATGTTCAATTGTATAGTGCGTCTTTCACGCCATACATTTTCTTCAATGCTGTAACAGATGTCAAACGGTACGCCAGGCTTTAACTGCGGCAGGTATTCGCCATGATTAAAGGCGATACAATCAAACGCTGCCGTGCCTTCCTGCATCACCGACATTTTAATATGGGCAGCACCCACCAAAGCGGCATTGCCACTAACATACACATTTTTACTGATGAAAACCGGCGACATATTCTCGGGCCCGAACGGTGCAAACTGGTTCAGGATCCGGAAAAATTTGGGTTCTATCTGGCTTAAACGTAATTCGGCGTCAATTTGTATCTGCTGTATCAATTGTTCCGGTGCTATGGTGGCGCTAACCACTTCTTCAAAGCGTGCTTTAAAGGCTTCCACATTTTCGGGCTCCATAGTCAGGCCGGCTGCATACTTGTGCCCGCCAAACTGTATCAGCAGATCTTTACACTCGCACAAAGCCTCATAAAGATCATATCCTAATACCGAGCGTGCCGAGCCTGCCACATGCCCGTTAGAACGGGTAAGCACAATGGTTGGCCGGTAATATTTTTCGGTAAGGCGTGATGCCACAATACCTATAACTCCTTTATGCCAGTGCTCATTAAAAACCACCGTTGATTTACGGCCGATCAACTCCTCGTCACTATCAATCATATTTAAAGCCTCGCCGGTAATATCCAGATCGTGCCCCTTACGTTCGGCGTTATGGGTGTTGATCATCATGCCTTTTTCGCGGGCCAACTTTTCGTCACAGGAAATCAACAATTCAACCGCGTGTTTGGCATCATCTATCCTGCCGGCGGCATTAATACGGGGACCGAGCAAAAACACTACATCTGATATGCTAAGATTGTTACCCGTTCTGCCGGCAATTTCCACCAGGGTTTTTACCCCCATGCAAGGATCTGTATTAATTTTTTGCAAACCGAAATGAGCCAGTGTACGATTTTCGCCGGTAATATGTACAATATCACAGGAGATACTGATGGCTGCCAAGTCCAGATAACGGGCCACCTCCTCAAAGGGGATATCGTGCGTTTCGGCATAAGCCTGTATCAGCTTAAAGCCAATACCACAACCCGAAAGTTCTTTATATGGATATTCACAATCGTTGCGTTTGGGATCAAGTATGGCTATGGCTGCGGGCAGCTCTGCACCCGGAAGGTGGTGATCACAAATAATAAAATCTACTCCACGCGTATTGGCATAATCAATTTTATCAACCGATTTAATACCGCAGTCTAACGCAATGATGAGGGTAAAACCATTATCGGCAGCATAATCAATGCCCTGGGTTGATATCCCATAACCTTCCTTATAACGATCGGGGATATAATATTCCAGGTTTTCGTATCGCTCTTTAAAAAAGCTATATACCGTAGCAACAGCAGTAGTGCCATCCACATCATAATCACCGAAGATCAGCATTTTTTCACCGGCGGCTATGGCATCGTCAATCCGTTCAATAGCCTTTTCCATATCCTTCATCAGGAAAGGATCATGCAGATGCAAAATATCGGGCCTGAAAAAGTAACGGGCCTCGTCAAACGTGCTTATTCCTCTGTTAACCAACAGGGTACTTAAAACGGTATCAATATTCAGATCGGCAGCTAATTTTTTGACTACTTCATCATCAGCATTATCCCTTACCGTCCAGCGTTTATTCATACATTTGCAAATAAAAACAGTAAAGATAACTATAGTTAGTATCAAGTAGCGAGTATCAGGTATCAAGATTTTTGAATACTTGTAGAAGTTTTTCGTCTTGATACTTGATACTAATTACTTGATACTAAAAAACATGGAAATTTTCGCGTTAGGTGAGGGCTCATATTCGGTTGATGCAAGCAAGAAATTTATTCCTTTTGATCCTCAAACCGACAATCCGAAAGACCGTCCGGCATCGTTATTTATCCACGTTAACCCCTTCCTGATCAAAACAGATCATGACCTGATTGTACTGGATACCGGTCTTGGTTTTAAGGATACACGGGATGAATTATTGCTGCACCAAAATATACGTAATGCGGGTTTTGACCCGGAGGATGTAACCCTGGTGCTGATGTCGCATCTGCATTATGATCATTCTGGCGGTTTGGTTGTAGAGCGGAACGGCAAACTGGTACCCAGCTTTCCGCAGGCACAGCATGTGATACAACGCCAGGAATGGGAAACCGGACTGGCAGGCAAATCCTCATCCTATCATAAAGAAATATTTGAAGCGCTCCAGGGAGTCAATATTACTTTTGTGGAGGGCAGCGGTGAATTGCAGCCGGGCATTAGATATGAACACTCAGGTGGACACTGCCCTTACCACCAGGTATTCTGGATAGAGCTGGAAGGTAAAAAAGTATTTTTTGGGGGAGATGAGCTACCCGAACCTGAGCAGCTGATCAGAAAATTTATTGCCAAATATGATATGGATGGCCGTAAAGCGATGCAGTTACGCGAGGAATACGGAAAAAAGGCAGCCGAAGAAGGATGGATCTGCCTGTTTTATCATGCTAAATCATTTGCTATTGGAAGTGTAACGCGTAATGACGAACATTTTAAAGTTGAGCCCGCTTAGTTATGAGCACCTACTTCAAAAAGCTCTTTTATTTTTTCGACATTAAGAGGCTTTGATATAAAGTCTTTTACCAGCGGGTACGATTTGGCCTTGTTGATATCATTACTAAATACCGATGATGAAATGATATAGATCTTGCTTTTACCCTGCGGATCGATATTCAGGCGCTTAAACTCATCTAAAAACTCCCAGCCATTCATAATAGGCATATTAATGTCCAGCAAAATATAATCAGGCATTTTTGCAGGATCTTTCCGTTGTATATCGGATAATTGTTCAATGGCGAATTTTCCGTTTAAACACGCCATGATCTCCGTATTAAGCAACGCTTTTTTTATTAATTTAATGGAGATGAAATTATTGATCTCATCATCATCAATCAATAACACACTCACAGGTTTATCATTAATGGTCATAAGGCATTTAAAATAGATGTGTTTTGTTAATAGATGTACTTATACGCTACGTGAAATTAAAAAGTTATATTCCTATAAAGTGTTAAGCCAGGTATTGTTTTAACAGGATGTATTAATAACCCAAAAGTGGTATGTTTATTTTATACCCATCCGCTTTTTTCAGTAAAAACATCAGATAAAAGTGTATCGATTTTTTTCAATAGCGTTTCAGCAAATTTCCTCTCAAAAATAAAAATACTGCTAAAAAAGCTAAAAATCAAATAATTAAAACGCCAAAACCATATTTTAATTACCCCAAAAAAAGTCATTGGTGTATTGAAAGCTCAATACACATGCAAACAATATCACAGAAAAAACCAGTGAATAAAATGACCGATTAAAGATTAAATGACTAAAAAGAGAAGATATTCAGATATGCAAATGAGGTTCCGGAGGTATAAAAAACCACTAATTCAATAAATCAGCAATTCAGTAATTAAATAAATGTGCAGATATGCAAATTTCAAATGTGCAGATGATCTTTAAACCAACTACACATTTAAAATTTGCCTGCTTGATTGCCTTTCATTTGCAAATCTGCACATCTGAAATTTGCACATTTATCATTACTCAATCGCGCTTTCTTCAAAAGCGTAATCTTCCAGCGGCGGGCATGAGCATATCAATGTCCGGTCGCCGTGGGTATCATTAACCCTGCCCACAGATGGCCAGAATTTGTAAGCTGCCACATAAGGAAGCGGGAATGCCGCTTTTTGGCGGGTATATGAATGCTCCCATTCGTTGCCGGTAATTACGGCAACTGTATGCGGGGCATTTTTTAAAGGATTATCTGTTTTATCTGATACGCCTTCGGCCACATCAGCAATTTCATGACGTATAGCGATCATAGCATCGCAAAAACGATCCAGTTCATGTTTTGGTTCCGATTCGGTAGGCTCAACCATCACCGTACCCGCAACCGGGAACGATACAGTTGGCGCATGGAAACCATAATCCATTAAACGTTTAGCAATATCGGTTACTTCGATACCAAATACTTTAAATGAGCGGCAATCCAATATCATCTCATGCGCACAACGACCATTAGCACCGGTATATAGTACCGGGAAGTGATCCTGCAGACGTGCTTTGATATAGTTAGCGTTCAAAATAGCATAACGTGTGGCATTGGTTAAACCATCGCCGCCCATCATAGCTATATATGCGTGTGATATGATTAGGATAGAAGCCGAGCCCCATGGAGCCGCGGATACTGCGTGGATAGATTTACCCCTGTCGATATCAACCACAGCATGGCCTGGTAAATAAGGAACCAGATGTTTAGCCACACCGATAGGACCCATACCCGGACCACCACCACCATGTGGTATACAGAAGGTTTTGTGCAGATTCAAGTGGCAAACATCGGCACCGATATTAGCCGGACTTGTAAGGCCTACCTGCGCGTTCATGTTGGCGCCATCCATATAAACCTGGCCGCCGTTCTGGTGTATAATCTCACATATCTCGATGATCGACTCCTCAAATACCCCGTGGGTAGATGGATAGGTAACCATTAAGCAGGACAGTTCATCTTTATATTGCTCGGCACGGGCTTTCATATCGGCCACATCGATGTTACCGTTATCGTCGCATTTTACTACCACGATCTTCATACCGGCCATAGCTGCCGATGCAGGGTTGGTACCGTGAGCCGAAGATGGAATTAAAGCGATGTTACGGTGATGATCGCCACGGTCATGATGATAAGCGCGGATAACCATTAAACCAGCGTATTCGCCTTGTGCACCGGCATTTGGCTGTAAGCTCATGGCTGCAAAACCGGTAATCTCGCTCAGCCAGTTGTTGATCTCGTCAAACAGCTGCATATAACCGCCTACCTGATCGGCAGGGGCAAAAGGGTGTATCTTGCTAAATTCGGCCCAGGTAACCGGAACCATTTCGGTAGTGGCGTTCAGTTTCATGGTACATGAACCCAAAGCAATCATGGAATGGCAAAGCGAAAGATCTTTGGTTTCTAATGATTTGATATAACGCAGCATTTCATGCTCTGAATGGTGCGTATTGAATATGGCGTGAGTCAGGTAAGCCGATTGGCGCTGCAAGTTGGTTGGGATAACCGTTTGCAGACCGGCTTTCAGCTCATCGATATTAACATCGGTAAGCGATTTACCTTTTACTTTGGCAAAAAACCTAACCAGGGTTTTAACATCTTCCACAGAGGTAGTTTCGTCAAGCGAAATGGTAACCACCGAACCGTTATAGTTCAGGTTCATTTCGTTGTTTAAAGCTTCTGAGTGGATAGGGCCAGCTAAATGGGCAACATCAAACTTCAACGTATCAAAGTACCATTCGTTCAGTTGCTCGTAACCTAATTCGCCAAGAGCTTTAGCTAACAAAACAGCCAAACCATGGATACGCTCGGCAATTAATTTAACACCTTGCGGACCATGATATACAGCATACATACCAGCCATAATAGCAAGTAAAGCCTGTGCGGTACAAATATTTGAAGTTGCTTTATCACGGCGGATGTGCTGCTCGCGCGTTTGCAGTGCCATACGCAGTGCGTAGTCACCGGCACTATCAATAGTTACACCAATGATACGGCCCGGGATAGAGCGTTTATATTCTTCTTTAGTAGCAAAAAACGCGGCGTGAGGACCTCCGAAGCCCATAGGTACGCCAAAGCGCTGGGACGAACCCACTACAATATCGGCACCCCATTCGCCCGGAGGCGTTAACAGCACCAGGCTCATGATATCGGCAACAACGGTTAATTTAATGCCTTTTTCGTGCCCTTTGGCGGCAAAGTCGGTGTAGTTATAAACCGCGCCATTACCAGCCGGGTACTGTACAATAGCACCAAACATCTTTTCGGTTAATTCTACTGTACGGTGGTCGCCTATTTGCAGTTCGATACCATAAGGCTCTGAACGGGTTTTTAAAATATCAATAGTTTGAGGGAACAGTTCTTCCGATACGAAGAATACATTCGCGTTATTGTTTTTACGCAGACTGTATTGCATAAACATCGCCTCGGCAGCGGCAGTACCTTCATCCAATAACGAAGCATTGGCAATTTCCATCCCGGTAAGGTCAACAACCATGGTCTGGAAATTAAGCAGCGCTTGTAAGCGGCCCTGAGCAATCTCGGCCTGGTATGGGGTATATTGCGTGTACCAACCTGGATTTTCCAGAATGTTGCGTTGAATTACACCCGGCACAATCACATCGTAATAACCTTTACCGATGTACGATTTGAAAACTTTGTTCTTAGAAGCGGTTTGCTTCAAAGTGTTCAAGTAATCAAATTCGCTTTTGGCAGGTGGTAAGTTAAGCGGAGCTTTCAACCTGATCCTGTCAGGCACGGTTTGCGCTATTAATTCATCCAGTGAATTAACACCGATAGCTTTTAACATTTTTGCCGTATCGGCCTCATTTGGAGCAATATGTCTCGACTGAAACTTCTCCTGGTAGTCTGCGTTCAACATCATGAATCAAGTGTCCCTCTAAATTTACCGCAAAGGTACAGTTTTACTCGTTGAGTAACAATTGTCTAATATATTATTGACAAAGGGTTTACAGGGAGGAAGAAGGGATTTCGGAATTCGGATGTTCGATTTCGGATTTTTGCCCTCTTCAAAGGGTGTCATGCTAAGCTCCGTCGAAGCATGGTGGGCAGGCCTCTGCGCTCGACCCTTCGACGATGCTCAGGGAGACAGCCCCTTCTGTCCCCCTAGAGTCCCTTTCAGGTTAAAGTTAACCCACAAAATTCGCTAACCTAAAATTCCAATAGGAGGCACCTACGGAGCCTATTGATCTGCACTTTAGGACTATAAACACGTGGCCCCGCTGGGGCCGAATAGCACGTCAGGCATACTGTTTACACTATAAAACATTATTGGCCCCAGCGGGGCCACGTGTTTATAGGCAAAATCTGAAGAAATAGTGGACTCCAGCGGAGTCTCCTAATCATAAACTTACTTATTAAGCCTTATTCGGTGCGCATTTAGATTTTATGGGTTAACCTAAACTTTCAGGAGACCCTAAAGGGACAAAATATCGAATAATGAATTTTGAATATCGAATGCCAAACCTTACTTCATTATTCAACATTCGATATTCAGTTTTGGATATTTTGTCCACCCAGGGTCACAAAAGCGTAGTTTTCCCAAACTTCCTCTCTCTAACGCTGAAAAATATTCTATTATCTTTATACAAAGTTTGACAATAATGATTTTTCCTTTTTCTGTTATCTTTAATAGATCACTAAAAACAGTAATAACACCCGACAACAAAGGGCAGATATTACAATATATTAGAGAAAGTATATTGAAGGACAAAGCAGCTCACGTTATTGTTAAAGACCTGTCCGTTAGTTACAAAGGTTCAGCATCCAATTGGAGGGGCTCATTGTTTGGTAGTGTTGATAATGGTGTTTTTAATCTGGTTTATGAAAACAATAGTTGGCTGCTTAATTATCAAATAAATATGCGTCAGTTATTTATCACCACATCAATAATGTCGATTATTATGGGTGTTTTTATGTTAGTAAATGGCGGCCCCTGGTGGGTAGGTATAGTGGCATTTTTATGGCTATGTGGTGTCAATTGGATTATAAGCTCTATAAGACATGGAACTGTAGCTACCGATATAGCTACAGGAATTGATGAATTGATATGCGGTAAAACGGAATCACCACCTGAACAGGATAAAATGACAGGCGAACTTAAAAGCCGGTTTTAAACAAGTAATAGTCCATTCTGTCTACTCAGGATTCCGTTCAGGAGACCTTAAGGGGACGAAAAGGATTTTTTCCAGATTTCAATCACGGTAATCTTGTAATCCTATAAATCAAGGTTCAGAGAAAATTTCAAATCCGAAATCCCAATTCCCAAATCAAGCTCAAAGATCCGTCTCTGCCGGGACCAATTGCCGCAGGTATTGCTGAACGGTATTCTCCAGACCATAATAAAGCGCATCGCTGATGAGTGCGTGGCCTATGCTTACTTCCTGCAAACCAGGAACCAATTCGGCAAAATATCTCAGGTTGTTCAGGTCAAGATCGTGCCCGGCGTTGATGCCCAGGCCCGCGGCCTGCGCAGCTTCGGCGGCTTCAATATAGGGCGCGATGGCCAGCTCGCGGCCCTGGTGGTAATGCGTGGCATAGCCCTCCGTGTATAGCTCAATCCGGTCGGTACCGGTTTTGGCGGCGCCCTCCACCATTTTAGCAATCGGGTCAACAAATATCGATACGCGGATCCCGGCCTCCTTAAAAACCGCTGTCATATCTTTTAGATAATGATAATTCGTAATCGTGTCCCAACCATGATTGGAGGTGATCTGTCCCAGTACATCTGGTACCAACGTCACCTGTTCCGGCTTGTTGGCCAGCACCAGGTCAATAAATTTTTGTTCCTGACAATTGCCCTCGATGTTGAACTCGGTGGTCACGATCTTTTTCAGTTCAAAAACATCATTGTAACGGATATGTCTTTCGTCGGGCCGGGGATGCACGGTGATGCCCTGGGCACCAAAGCGTTCGCAATCTTTAGCAACCTGTATCAGGTCGGGGTTATTGCCGCCGCGCGAGTTGCGCAGGGTAGCTATTTTATTGATATTGACAGATAAACGGGTCATGGTTCAAAGTTAATACATCCTTTATACAATAATAAACCTAATCTTATTTACTAAGTTTTATCTTTAAGTTATGAAACTTAAACCCATTATCACCGAAGTTATTATCCTGGCTGTTATTTATATAGTAGCTCGGTTGTCCGTACCATTATTCATTGGCAATACTTCAATGGATATCAATTTTAATGACACCTATTGGGTTATAAACCAGTCTGCAATTGTTATACTGATATTTACTGTCCCGGTATTTTTAATGTTGACAACAGTAACCTATTTGATTAAAGAAGGGTTTTATCGTTATAAAAGAAAAGTTCAAAACCTGATACTGATTGTCGCCAATTTTTTATTTATTACAGTCATCTATCTCTTATCACTATTGTTTAACATGATACAAAAAGCGGGAGGAACATTGTACCCTCCGTTATCTGCCTTACCAAAGACAGTTTCCCCGGCTCATCATGATAGCAATGTGGTGTATACTGCGATGCAAATAACCCCGGCCCTGATTATTATTTTTATGCTGATATTAGTTATAACCGCTATACTTACAGGCAAAAACTGGAACTTGAATAAGAATGAACAAATCCCTGCTTAAATACCTGCTCGCTATATTAATCATAGGTGGATTGCAACAGAGAGCTGCCGCACAAGCCAATTATCTTAAAATTAAAAATTATAAAACTTTTTATGGCTGGGCGCATCATGCCCCGCAGGATTGGATGATACTGCGCCAGTTTGAAAACGAAGGCAAAACATACTACCTGCTGGTAAACCCGCAAACCCTGGTAACCAAAATTGATGAACCCAATTTTTACCAGGTAAAACCCATGAGCATCACCGAAGCGCGCGACTTTTTCAAAAGCACACCTTACCAAAAAGCGCTTCGCAAAGCCGAAAAACAATCCCTAGCCCTGCAAGACGCAGGCATTGAAAGCGGTATCCCCAAAGAAACCGGCATTAGTTTAACAGCCGATCTTTGTCCATCACACCGCCCGCTCGACAGGCGCATATTTACCGATATTTTCACGGAGTTTCAGAAAGTAGAACGACCGGCGCCCATCGCCCTTTCGGTTACCGGCGTATGGATGCGCCAGCACCCGCAGGACCTGGAATGGCTCAAACAAATGCAGGCCAAACACGAGATCTATATCACCTGGATAAACCATTCCTTTAATCACCGGGTAAGCCTCAAAGCGCCGCTCAAAGAAAACTTTTTACTGGAGCCGGGTACCGATATGAATTACGAGATACTGGAAACCGAAAAGGCCATGCTCAAGAATGGTTTGCTGCCATCGGTGTTCTTCAGGTTCCCAGGTTTGGTATCCGATCAGCAACTGGTATATAAACTCACCGACTATGGTTTGATCCCCATTGGTACCGATGCCTGGCTGGCCAAAGGGCAGCAGCCTCAAGCAGGCAGTATTGTGCTGATCCACGGCAATGGCAACGAGCCCACCGGCGTAAACGATTTTATAAAATTACTGCAATCCGAAGCTGGTTCCATTGCCAAAAAACAATGGTTGTTGTATGATTTAAGGGAAAGTGTAGAGGAGGAGTTTGAGGGGAGTAATTGAATGCGACTAAAACTCCTCGAACAAAAAGCAACCCATTACCGACAAGATTAATCAGAATCAGCAAGAAGAGTTAATTTTAAGTTTAATTCTTCGATAGCCTGTTTTAAATCTGCATCAAGTGATTGATCGTACGAAACTTCTTTTAGGTGCTTAAACTGTTTGATAGCAGAGACTACCCTTTGACTATCATTGTATCTAATGTTTTTTAGGATTAAATGTTGAATTGGCAAATCTTTTAAACTATGTAAATCATCTATTTCCACGTATCCAAAGCGCAACTCTTCAACCATTTTAAAGTCAGACAGCCATCTGGGTATTGCACAATATTTTACTTCTTTAGAAATGTCAGCTGAAAAAGTAGATTGAAGAGCAAGCTTTTTTATTTCGTATATCTGTTTTCCAATGTTTAAGGGCAATTCCTCTTCATTAAATTCATGAGTTGTAAATAATATATAAGGCAATTTTTCCAACCCCACAACAAAGCATTTTGGATCGGCGAATAGCATTTCACCCTTACCATTTAAACCCGAAATACGCCCACTACTGCCTTTTATGATTGATCTTGGAATTTCTTCCTGTCTTGGCTTTTCCATATAATTATTAACATAAAACCGATTGATAAACCTAATATTAAATTAGTAATTTCTTGGTGTATATATAACTGTGCTATTCGAAGCCCCAACCCTAAAGAAAAGAGCGCGTTACTTAATACTTTTATCAAACCCATCCAACTCAACCCAAACCTTATGCTCATAGGGCTGTGGAGATACTTCAAATAACACCGCACTATCATTACTACCCGGTTTGTGTTTCTTTATATGAATGCGAAAGTTTAGTTTGATAGGGTCCTGTGTCATATAATCCAGCATTTCAACACGTCCTTCAAAAGCCTGCAAATCAGTTTTGCTTTTCCTGCTGTTATGCAACTGTACTTTTACGGGTATAGCCAAGGCGGTATCCATTTTAGCCTCTTTTAAATTAACTTTTATAAGCCCGGTATAATAATCATGCAGGTATTGTTCCATATTGACTTTGGTAAAAGAAACTGCATCTTTTATCCTCCATAAAAAACAATAGGTCCAGTAACCATCAGTATGTTTTTTTGACCATTCCGGCGAAAACCTAATATCTTCTGTTCCGCTGAAAGGAAGTGTAGTAGCAAATGAAGGTGGCAATGCAAACTTTTCTGTATGCCAGTTTGCAGGTTTTGGTAACTCATAAACGGATAAGTTTTCCTGGCTAAAACATTTACCCGTTAACAATAGCATTAAGAAACAGATTGATAGCAGTTTTATGCGCATGACGATTTAGATTTATTAGTAAAGCTATGCTAACCAATGGATAGGACGAAATGTTGATTTGTTAAATAACGTTAAGATATGTTTCGGCGCATTGTCCGATTCTCCGACTTCGGACAGCGTAGGAGTAATTAAAAATAAAATTCTAATTTACATGATCATATAATTTTGTCTATGAAAATATTCCATACCAAATTCTTAATTCTGTTTGTGTTAGCCTTTACCTGTCTGCATGTCGGAGCGCAGCAAATAAAATCGCCTGATGATTTTTTGATCGGGCACGACTCCTTACCCAAAGTATTTATGGTAGGTATGCCTTTTCACTTTTCGTACCCCAATCATGATACCTACAAGATTGATAAAAGCAAACAGGTAGATATTTTATCGCCCCAAAAGCAAAAAGAGCTGAAGGAGCTATTAAATTACATCGCGAAGTTTCGTCCCACTAAAATCGCTATAGAAGGCTCCAGCAAATGGAATGCTATGGCCAAATACCGGGAATACAAAGCTGGCAAAAGCAAGCCACAACCCGACGAAACTTACCAAATTGCTTTTTGGCTGATGGATAAGTTTAAACTCGATACCGTGTATACAGCGGATGCAGGTAATATTGTTGTTGATCTATATAAATCGACCGACTCCACCAAATACAAACCGTATTTAGACAGCTTAACCAAGGATTATGACTACGCAGCTAACGACAGGTATAGGGCTTATTATGACTATCAAACCACCGTCGCGTTAAAATTCCCCTTGCTGCAAGTATTCAAAAACATGAATTCGCCCAAGGTATTGCAGCGGTATTATGACGCCTACCTGCTGGGCGATTTTAAACTAGGTGATTTCCGCGGTGCCGATGCCATGGCTACCAAATGGTACGACCGCAACCTCCGGATACTCAGAAACATCCAAAAGCTAACCACTTCGCCAAAAGACCGCATCCTGATTATATTTGGTATGGCACACGTGGCCATTTTAGACAATTTATTTACCAGCTTGCCAGAATACGAGTACA
This sequence comes from Mucilaginibacter lappiensis, assembly GCF_900155965.1. Lineage (GTDB taxonomy): Bacteria > Bacteroidota > Bacteroidia > Sphingobacteriales > Sphingobacteriaceae > Mucilaginibacter > Mucilaginibacter lappiensis. The sequence continues at coordinate 683,787 of NZ_FTMG01000002.1, read as the reverse complement.
TTAAATTTAACGATCTGAAATAATAACCAGCTACATGAAGCGATTTTTTTCTACTCAGAACTAAAGACTTTAGACTCCAGACTATATTCCGTATTTTTGTATATAAAGCAGCCCGGTTTTTCTGATCAAAAAGAAAAACCGGGCTGTTTGGTTAAAGGAAATACAGCCCCAAAATCGACCATTTTGTATTTATATATTTGATTACCAAATATTTAATACTTTTTAAACCTTTCAAAATCCTCCAAAAATTTGTTAAAAAGTGTTAAAATCGATGGTTTTGAATGAATTTTCGAGTGTTTTTGATCCATTTTCACCCCTTTTTTGAGCAAAAAAGTGTTAAAATAAAAGGTTTAAAAAGTTTTTAAGCGCTACCTGTTTTCCGTGATTTTTCCATTCATCCCAAAATATGTTTTTATAAATATTTAAATTAGCCTTGGCCGTCTATCTCCATAATACCTAAATAAAAACCTATGAAAACAAAGTTCAGTCTGTTCTGCATCGCAATGATGTATACACTGCCGGGGTTTTGCCAAACCTATATTAAAAATGTAACCCTGGTTGATGTTACTCAAAATAAACTGTTACCCGGGCGTACGGTAGCTATTACGGGCGATATCATATCGGGAATCTATCCGGCAACCGTAAAAATACCCGGGAATGCCACGGTGATCAATGGAGAGGGAAAATTCCTGATACCTGGGCTTACCGATTCACATGTACATTTCTTCCAGAGTGGCGGCCTCTATGCCCGGCCGGATGTTGCGGTACTGCAAAAATATAAGTCCTATGAAAGCGAAATGGCCTGGACCCATCAGCATATGGAAGATTTTTTGCGGCGCTATACCAAAGCAGGCATCACCACGGTTATTGATCCTGGTGCTACCTTTAATTATTTGGCTCAGCGTGATAGCTTCGCCAATAAAAGTTACGCCCCTACTATTTATATGGCCGGACCATTATTAACCACCTATGAACCAGAAGTATATAAAAATTTAAAAAACGACGAACCATTTAATCTCTTCAGCAATACCACCGAAGCTACCGACCTGTTAGCAAAGCAATTACCGCATCGGCCCGATTTTATCAAAATCTGGTACATTGTGCTGGGGAAAAATAAAGAAGAAGAAGCCAAAAAATATCAGCCGGCAATAAAAGCCATTATTGACGAGGCGCATAAAAATCACCTGAGGGTTGCTATACACGCTACCGAAAGGTTAACCGCTCAACTGGCGGTTGAAAGCGGCTGCGACTACCTGGTTCATGAAGTGGACGACGAGGTTGTATCTACCGATTTTATTAACCTGCTCAAGAAAAACAAAGTAGTGCTTTGCCCCACCTTAATTGTGGTAGATGACTACTTCGACACTTTTACGCAAAAAAAGAATTTTTCCTACGAAGAGCTTATACAAGCAAACCCCGAGCAGCTTGGATCTATAAGCGATTTAAAACACTTCGCCGATACCGCTTTAACCAATCATTACAAAACAGCAAGAGCCGCGAGGATGCGTTATATCGCAACAACCGATTCTATCCGGATGATAAATCTCAAAAAAATGACCGATGCAGGCGTTATTATAGCAGCCGGTACCGATGCGGGTAATATCGGCACTCAACATGCCTCTTCGCTTTTTACCGAGTTAAAAGCGATGCAGCAGGCGGGCATGAGCAACTGGCAGATCATTCAATCGGCAACCATCAACGGTGCCAAAGCTATGGGTAAAGAAAAGGAGTTTGGCAGCATAGAAAAAGGCAAAAAAGCCGACCTGGTATTATTAAATGCCAACCCTGCCGAACAACTGGAAAACCTGCAGGAAATAAGCCTGGTAATCAATAAAGGTCATGTTATTGCTCCCGATACTTTGATTAAAGAAACTCCGCTGGCTCTGGTGCAACGCCAGTTAAATGCCTACAACCAGCGAAGTATAGACGCGTTTTTGGAGCCCTATGCGGAGGACGTAGAACTATATACTTTTCCGGATAAGCTCGTAAGCAAAGGAAAGGATGATATGCGCAAACACTATGCGGCATTTTTTGAGCGGGTACCCTCCCTGCATTGTGAAATACTGGACAGGATTGTAAAGGGCAATGCCATCGTTGATCACGAAAGCATATCTGTTGGCCCCAATAAAAAAGTAGATGCTGTCGCCATTTATCATATTGAAAATAATAAAATAAAGAAAGTTTATTTTATACAGTAATTTGGCATTCGGTTAGTTTTGCAGCTGTTTCAACAGTTCAGGAAAAAGCCTGCCGGTGATCAAGGCGGCTTCTTTAATAGCTGTGGCATCGGCGACGCCGGAGTTGGTCATAATCACGGCTTTTAGGGAGGGGATTACAAACATAAACTGCCCACCCCAGCCCAGAGCATAGATTATTTTTGTCCCCTGGTAATCGGCGTGGTACCAGCACAGCCCGTATAAGGAATTATCCAGCCCCCATGGTGTTTTGTAAGTAACTTCGGGATTGATGATGGAATTGATCCATTTTGCCGGGACGATTTGCTGCTTACGATATACCCCTTTATTTAATACGAGATTGCCGAGTTTAAGCATATCAACCGAACGCAGGCGAATACTTAGTAATCCACACCCATCGTAGTAACCGTCGTTCATTTTTTTCCAGTCGAACGTGGTAATACCCAGCGGATCGAACAGGAACTTTTTGGCGAAGGATCGGGTATCCATATGCGTGCTTTTGGTAATGATGACGGATAACAAATGCGTGGCTGCGTTATTGTAACGGAATACCTTCCCGGGATCCGACACCATCGGTGCTTTGATCACATACCCCGATGGATCCGGAATGCTGAGCAAGGCGCCCACATTTACGCCTTCATGATAAAAGCCAGAGGCCTGATTCATGACCTGGCGGATGGTGATATCCTGTTTCCGTTTATCGGTATCCATTTTTAACTCCGGGAAAAAGTCGGCAACCTTTTCATCTACCGATTTGATATAGCCTTTATCAATAGCGATACCAATAAGTAAAGCAGTTACGCTTTTGGTAAGCGACTGATCATTAAACAAGGTAGTGCTATCCTGCCTATTAAAATACTGCTGATGGATGATCTTATTGTTCTTTGAAATAACCAGCGAATAGATTAAAGGATTGTTTTTGATGTAGCTTATAGTATCAATCTGGATCTGGGCAAAGCTGCTGAGATTCCAGATAAAACTCAGGATCAGGAGGAGGGCTATTCTTTTCATAGCTTAAAGATAAGCAGGGAGATCTTAATCTGTTTTTCTTTTTGATGAGTGGGCAAAATAGTGTCGTTCTTTTTCTAGCGCAAGTCTTGTGCGGCTGCTTGTGCAGAGATGACTTGTGACTATCAGCAGATAATCTTTCTCTGGCGCAAGTCTTGTGCGGCGGCCCGTGTAAGGATGACTTGTGACTATCAGCAGCTAGTTCAATACAAAAGTTCGACTTCCATCAATACTCCGCCTTTCTCCATATAGTTACTCGCGCTACTATAAATATAAGCGGAAGCATCAGTAACCCAACCAGCCTTAACTGGATTTTGATGGATATAATTCAACTTCTGAGCAAAAATATTTAGATGAGGATGAAGCTCGATAGGATGATTGTCTTGCCGCCAAAACTGATAATGGGTATTATTTCCGTTTGCCTTGCCTGCATCAGATAAAAGACGAAGCATCCATTGTTTTCTACTTTCAGTTGGGTTCTCTATAATTTCACGAATTAACCGTACAGATGAAAACTTTTTCATGTCACGCATAATTGCCGATAAATCCTGTTTCCCTTTACTACTTATTATCATGTGGACGTGATTGCTCATAATCACATAGCCATGAACAGCTAACCCTTTTTCTTTAATACAGTATCGAAAACTATCAAGCAATAGGTCTTTATACACGGTCCTCGTAAATACATCTATCCAGCCGACCACAGCAAAAGTTACAAAATAAACAGCTTCAAGATTTGCGAATTTGTATTTAATGCTCACTTATTAAAATTAAATAAAATGACGAAGAAGCACAAGTCATCAACCCGCAAACAACCGCACAAGACTTGCGCTAAACTTAGTATTTTATTTGTAATTTAAAACCCTATCACAATCTAAACGTAATCATGAAAATTGTCAATTATTTAAGTCCAGCTAATACAAACACAAATTGGTTGGCATTAGCAGCTTTTGTAATCTCGATAATTGCGGTTTTAATTGCTTTTTTAAACTTTTATTTCCAGCACATAAGAAAAAAATCTTCTGTAATTTTCAATTTGATTTCACAGGGTTTTGGTGTAAATCCACTGCGAAACACTATAGTCCTCTCAAATTCAGGAAATACAGAGGTGTTGATAATCGGAATGGAGCTTTCCTTTATAGACAAAGCGAAAAATGATACTAAAAGTAGTATTATCATTAAAGACAATAAACCAGCCTTTCCTATTTTGCTTAAGCCAAAAGACATTAGTAGCATTGAAATATCAAGTGAATTAAATCTTTTTAATGAGAATGATTTGGTTTATGAAATTAAAGATGGGCAACCTAGGTACGTCATTCACTTAATAATCCATAGTATTTTATTTAATGGACAAAAAAAGAAAAGTGATATAAAACTAATGGATATAATTTTATATAGTCCGAATGAGAATCAGCATGCCAAATCTGGTTATCAGGTGTCATCAGGTAAAAACATCTTGTCTAAAAAGAACAGTACAATCTCAAAATTTTAAGGCGGAAGAAGCACAAGTCATCAACCCACAAGCAACCGCACAAGACTTGCGCTAAACTTGAAATTAAAAAAACAAAGTCAACAAAAAAGGCATGATCCGAAAACCATGCCTTTTGACTTTTTATTTTTGAATTTTGAATTAGTAACGGTAGTACTCCGGTTTAAACGGACCTTCAACAGTTACACCGATATACTCGGCCTGATCCTGGTCAAGTACTTCCAGCTCTACGCCAATTTTGGCCAGGTGTAAGCGGGCAACTTTTTCGTCCAGGTGTTTTGGCAGGGTGTATACTTTGTTTTCGTATGCAGCACCGTTTGTCCAAAGCTCTAACTGGGCCAAAGTTTGGTTGGTGAAGGAGTTACTCATTACAAAGCTTGGGTGACCGGTTGCACAACCCAGGTTCACTAACCTGCCTTCGGCCAATACAATTACGTCTTTACCGTTAATGGTATATTTATCAACCTGTGGTTTAATTTCTATTTTGGTATTGCCGTAAGCACCGTTTAACCAGGCCATATCGATCTCGTTATCAAAGTGACCGATGTTACAAACAATGGCTTTATCCTTCAAGGCACGGAAGTGCTGCTCACGCACAATATTTTTGTTACCGGTTGCAGTAACTACAATATCGGCCTCGGCAATAGCAGTGCCTAATTTTTTCACTTCGAAACCTTCCATAGCTGCCTGTAATGCGCAGATAGGGTCAATTTCGGTTACAATAACGCGTACACCTGAGTTACGTAATGAATCGGCAGAACCTTTACCTACATCGCCATAACCGCAAACAACAGCCACTTTACCGGCCATCATTACATCGGTAGCACGACGGATGGCGTCAACCAATGATTCGCGACAACCGTATTTATTATCAAATTTTGATTTGGTAACCGAGTCATTTACGTTGATAGCAGGCATTGGCAATGTACCGGCTTTAACACGCTCATATAAACGGTGAACACCGGTAGTAGTTTCTTCTGACAGACCTTTGATATCGCCGATCAGTTCAGGAAACTTATCCAACACCATGTTGGTTAAATCGCCGCCATCATCCAGTATCATGTTTAACGGCTTGCGGTCTTCGCCAAAATATAAGGTTTGCTCAATACACCAGTCAAACTCTTCGGCGTTCATACCTTTCCAGGCATAAACAGAGATACCAGCAGCAGCAATAGCGGCAGCGGCATGATCCTGGGTGGAGAATATGTTGCATGACGACCAGGTAACTTCGGCGCCAAGCGCAATTAAAGTTTCAATTAAAACAGCGGTTTGGATGGTCATGTGCAAACAGCCTGCAATACGCGCACCTTCTAATGGTTGCGATGGGCCGTATTCTTTACGCAGAGCCATCAGACCTGGCATTTCAGCCTCGGCCAGCTCAATTTCCTTGCGGCCCCACTCGGCCAATGAAAGGTCTTTTACTTTGTATTTAACGAATGCAGTTTCTACTGATGACATAACATTTCAATTTTTATGAGACACAAAAATAAGTCATAAAAACATCAAAATGAAATGAAGCAGCGGGCCTGTGCAATTAGTTGCCATAGGATAATCCTACGCAGGAAGTTGTAGGTGCGATGTTGTAGGTTAGACGTGATACGTTTTGAATTAAGCATGATAACGTAAAACGTATCACGTCTAACCTAAAACCTATTACGCTCCCAAAAGCTTTTTATCCGTCGCTTGCATAGTAAGCTTCCCGTTGTAAATACCTCCGGTTTCTACCAAAAGGGTTTGGGTTTTTATTTCGCCGGTAATTTTACCTGTGGCTTTTATTTCGAGCGAGTCGGTTTGAATATCACCCTTAACCGTCCCGTAAACAACAATTTCTTTGGTGTGGATGTTCCCGGTAATTATACCTTTTTCGCCCAGTATCAGTCCTTCGTCAATAGTTACATTTCCATTTACCTGGCCATCAATACGGGCAAAGGCCGGTGCTTTAAGGTTACCATCTAAAACGCCGCCATCACCAATCAGGGTGGAGATAGCCTGAAGATCAAGCGCAACTTTATCTTTTTTTCCGAAAATAGCCATTGGAATGTTATATGTTTTACGTTGGACGTTTTACGTTTTTTGGCGCTGCTATGTTATACGTTATACAATGAAATTTCATATAAAAACGTATCACGTACAACGTCCCACGTAAAACCTTCTTCTACTTGTTGAGTGTTAAAAAATTAACCGGGTTGATGGGCTTGCCATTTTTTCGTACTTCATAATGTAAGTGCGCCCCGGTAGAATGACCGGTTGAACCTACCAAACCTATCTCATCTCCAACGTTTACTTCCTGGCCTACTTTTACTTTGATTTTTGACAGGTGCCCATACACGGTTTCCAGGTTATTGATATGCGCAATGCGAATACAGTTGCCATAACCACCGCTCCATCCTGCAAAAACTACTTTGCCACTGGCGGTACATTTTACCTCGTCGCCTTTGTGGCCTTTAAAATCGATACCCGGGTGAAATTCGGCATGGCCGTCTGCAAATGGATCGTTACGGTAGCCAAAAAATGAAGTAAAGGAACTTATACGCGGATAGCCCATTGGCGTAAACGCGATGGTTCCTACCAAACGACTCAGATAATCGTTGTATAAGGAATATACTTCTTTATCGGTTAATTTTTTACCCTCAGCATTATCATCACCGCCGATACCTTTGTTTGAAAAGCCTTTCAGGCCCCGGCGTTTTAAATAATTGTTAATGGTTTTTAACTTTCCCTCAATAGCCTGAATGTATGATTGGGCGCTGCCCTCTTTACCCTGAACCGATGCCACCGGAATAGCACCTTTCAGTTTTACTATCTGAGCCAGTAACTGTTGTTTCTCCTGCTCCTGCCTGAAATTCTCCGCTCTTAAATAGATTACCAGGCCTATCAACACCACCAAAACAGACAGTGCGCTGTACACATAATGACGTATTCTATTAAGATGTTTTGTTTTTATTTGTACCGATTGGGTATGCTGATGGTTCTTGCTAATAATAACAACCGTGCTAATTTCAGAAGGCTTTTTGTTCATCAAATTCATTAATTAGGGGTATGCAATATACTTATTACTATTTATAAATCAACCCCTGTTGCAAATAAAATAATAACTAATAAGCAATTAATGGGTTTGTCTTTTATACAAGTTCATCGTCAGCAAAGTGTTATTATTGTGTTTTTTAGATACAAGCTGCTAATCATTTCTTATTTTTGTTTGAAGTAAATTTTAGCGTAAACAAAAAACATTATGTATCCGGAATATTTAGTTGCCCCAATGCGGGAAGATTTGACAAAAGTTGGCTTTGAGGAGCTTAAGGATGCCGATGCTGTAAAGCATGCTATTGAAAGCGAAGGCACCGTATTTGTAATGGTAAATTCGGTTTGTGGCTGTGCCGCGGCTAACGCGCGCCCTGCAGCAAGAATTGCCGCAGCCAACGAAAAACATCCCACTAAACTGGTAACCGTTTTTGCAGGTATGGAAAAAGAGGCTGTTGATGCCGCCCGTAACTACATGCTGCCATATCCACCATCATCACCAGCTATGGCTTTGTTTAAAGACGGTAAACTGGTACATATCATCGAACGTCATCAAATTGAAGGTCGCCCGGCACAAATGATCGCCGATAATCTGATCGGCGCGTTTGAACAATATTGCTAATTAAGCTGAAAGCAAAAAGCTGAAAGGAAAATCAAATTCCTTTCGGCTTTTTTGTTTCTATTGATGGTGATATTGCAGATCAAGCGGGATCTCAATAGGTTTTTTAGTATTCAAAATACTGGGGGTAAGGTAACTCAGCTTTAATTTAAAGCCTTCATATTTGTGAAAGTACTCCAACCGGAGAGCGTGAAATCCCTTGGCCAAGGGTAATATATATGTACACGGCTGGTTGTAAGAGCCATCCCATTTCATCAATAATTTATTATCAAGATATAGTTTTGATCCCTTGTCAGAGTCTAGTATAAATATATAATATCCGTCCTCTTTTGCTTCCAGCAGCCCATCAATAAGGAGGGCCAGGTTGTTATTTTTCCTTTGAATTTTATCTACATCAAAATCGTTATTTGTTAACCCAATTTTAACCGGATTTTTTAAATTTTTAAAATCGGGCCACTCTTCCCATTTACCCTCATAGTAGGTATAATTAAAACCGCCCGGCTTTATATTTCCAGGTTTTGAAATAGCAGGAAAGGTCTTTCCGATCATAAAATCACCGGTTGTAACACGGTCATAGCGGCTTCGGATAGTAAAATGTTTATTAGTAACCTTAGCTGCACCCGTTAAAGTAATTTCTGATTGCATTTGTTTTGACGATACGGTAGGTACGGTTCCATCAAGCGTATAGTGTACTTTGGTGGTATCATTAAAATACCATATTTTAATGGGTTTGTCTTTTAAAACAATACCATTCATCGGATGAAATTCAATTTGGTTGTTAAACCCAGCATAGGAAAATTTCAGCGCATCATACGTGGTTTTTAATCGTACAGAGGCATGCGTTTCTTCAGGGTAAGTGACAAATTTCCAGGTTAAATCTGCAGGAGCCGCTTTTTTAAGAATAGTGCTCATAGTATCAATCTTCATGCCTTTACCGTCGTTTCCTTCGCGCCCGCCCATAAAAAGTATGGTATTTAAACCAGCTAAAGCAGGTAATTTACCAGCAGCCATTTTAGGCAGGTATAATTTATCCCACCAAAGACTTGGATCGACCGCGATATATGATTTAAAAGTCTTCGGTTCATTTAGCAGCGCATACATCACAAACAAACCGCCCAATGAATGCCCCCAAAGTGTATTATCGCCATTGGATGGATATGTTTTATCAATATGAGGGATCAGTTCGTTTTTAATAAAACTCAGGAATTTATCAGCTCCCCCTGATGTTTTCCAATCATCCATATGCGTTGGCGTAAGATCTTTGTTTCTGTCGATACCCATGATGCTGACAATTATCGTCGGCGGCATATAGTTTTCATTTTCTAAAAAATGCTGAACCTGCAGGATCAAGCCCGTATTCCAGTTGCCACCATCAAGTACATACAACACATCGTATTTATCGGTACTGCCTGGCTTATAATTGGCTGGGGTAAATACCTCTATTAATCTTTTTTGCTTTAATATGTCTGAGTTTATGGAATCTAATTTGCCATGATCAATTTTTCTAATGACGGTATCCTGGGCTTTGGCTAAGTTGGCCAGGCCGCCAACTATTATTGACAGCGTTAAAAAAAGGTATATTTTGCTTTTCATCTGAGTTGTTACTCTGTTTTTAAACTTTTTACAGGGTTTACTATCGCCGCTTTGATGGTTTGAAAACTTACCGCGAATAAGGCGATCAGCAATGCTGCAGCACCTGAGTACATAAATAACCACCATGATATTTGGATGCGATAAGCAAAGTCCTGTAGCCAATTGTGCATGGCCCACCAGGCTAATGGCGACGCTATAATAAACGCCACCAAAACAAGCTTTACAAACTCTTTGGATAGTAAGGCCGTGATACTCATTACAGAGGCTCCTAAAACTTTCCGTACCCCGATTTCCTTTTTACGCTGCGCTGCGCTAAAGGCCGAAAGACCAATTAATCCCAAACAAGATATTAATATAGCCAATGCTGAAAAACAAATGAATAACCGGCCAAAGTGTAATTGAGCCACAAACTGTTTATTATAAGCTTCATCAGCAAAAAAGTAAACAAAAGGAAGACCCGGGGCTATTTTTTTCCATTGCTTTTCAACCAGGTTCACGGTCTGTTGCACATGATCAGAATTAATATCTAAAGTAAGGCAGGTAAAAAAGCCATTAGCCGGCCTTATAAACAAAGGTTTTATCACCTCTTGTGAAGAATGGACATGAAAGTTTTTCACCACACCAACAACTGTACCTTCACCGGCAAATTGTCTAAATCGCTTCCCTATTGCTTCATCCGCGTTCTTATAACCCAGTTTTTTCACCATGGCCTGGTTGATCAGCAAAACTTTGTCTCGCTCATTATCGTATTGTGCTGTAAAACCACGCCCAGCAATGATCTTTATACCATACTGCTTTAAAAAACCATCATCGGTATAATAAGAATCTGCCGGTATTTCCTGTTGCAGGTTATGGCTATCATCCAAAAACACGCTATAGCTGTTATTGGGTGTACCAGGTATGCTTGACGATAAACAGGACTCCTTTATTCCGGTAATGTTTAAAAGCTGTTGTTTTACGGTGGCGGCATGTTCGTTAATACGCCTGTCAAATTGATAATCAATTACCAGCTTATGCTCTTTTTTAAACCCTAATGTTTGATTTTGCATAAAGTCAAGCTGTGTATAAACTACAAGAGTGGCAACAATAAGCACAATTGAAATGGTAAACTGCGCAACAACTAATGATTTGCGAAACAACAAACTGTTAGTTCCTGGCATAAACTGTTTCTTAAGACTATTTACAGGTCTAAATCCCGATAAAAACAAAGCGGGATAAATGCCCGACAATAAACCAACTACTATGGCTATCAGCAACAAACAAACAACATAATTTAAATGCTCAAATACATTTGTACTGACCGTTGTACCTGAAAGCCGATTAAACAGGGGCAATAAAAAAGCTGCCAGCAGCAAAGCAATAAAAAAAGCTATTAAGCAAAGAAAAACCGCATCCATAAAAAACTGGAATACTAATTGTTTTTTTGATGCGCCCAGCACTTTACGTACACCAACTTCCCTTGCTCTTTTTAGGGAGAAAGCAGTAGTAAGATTAATAAAATTAAAACAGGCAATAAAAAGTACAAATGCCGCAACGATTGAAAAGATATATATGTTATTAATACTCCCGCTTTCTGAACTACCGGTACGGTGCCCCCTGGGATAGCCGTACAGATATACTTTTTTTAACGGTTCAATTGATAACTTATATTTCATCAGGCTCTGATCCATATTGGCATTCACAAAAGCGGGCAATTTTGCGGTTAGCCGTGTCGCATCAGCAGCTGGTTGTAAAAGCAAATAGGTATAAAAGCCAAAACTCTTCCAATTATGTTCCCAATTTGCATTTACCAGTGATGACATGGAAAAAAGCATATCAACCCGCAGATGCGAATTGTAGGGAATATCCTTCATTATACCCGTTACCGCGGCACTTTGCTGTCCGTTTATTAATAATGTTTTACCAATCGGATCTGCATTGCCAAAATATTTTTTTGCAGCCGATTCAGAGAGTACTACATTATATGGCGCATCAAACAAATGCCGGGAATCACCACGCAACAGGGGCCAGGTAAAAATGGAAAATACCGAAGCGTCGGCATAGGCTATCTCTTCTTTAGTGGCATTATTAGGATTACTTTGGATGATCATGTCGTCCATAAATACCCGGGCAGCGGCTTTTACTTCGGGATAAGTGGCGGCTATTGCCGGCCCCATTGGCGTCGATGCACTTTCATAATTAACACCCAAAGGGGTTTTAATATCCGTTACCAGGCGATAAATATGATCAGCCTGCTTGTTATAGCTATCCCGGCTAAGTTCAAACTGTACATACAATAAAGCAAAAAAACAAACACAAATACCTGTTGACAGGCCCACAATATTGATCATGCTGAATGCTTTGTTAACCAACAGGTACCTTACCGTAGTTTTAAAATAGTTTTTTAACATATGGTTCTTAAAAACTTTAAAATCTAAACTTTTTATCGAAATCCCACCTACTCGCTCCTTAAACTCTTTATCGGGTTGATCAATGCCGCCTTAACCGACTGGAAGCTTACGGTAACCAAAGCAATGAAAATGATGATCACTCCTGATAGGGCAAACATCCACCAATGTACCGGCGTACGGTAAGCAAAATCCTGCAGCCACTTACCCGTAGCGTACCACGCAATAGGCGATGCGATAAACAGGGCAATAACTACCAATACCAAAAACTCAGATGATAGTAAAGCGAATAACGAACCCACACTGGCCCCCAGCACCTTGCGGATCCCTATCTCTTTAACCCGCTGCTCTGCTGTAAACATGGCCAAGCCCAATAAACCCAAACAAGAAATAAAAACAGCCAGGAAAGCAAATCCATTTGATAATTTACCAACAATCTGCTCATTTTTGTATAACTTCTGATATTCCTGATCAGAAAAATTATAGGTGAACGGAAATGATGGATTCAGCTGATGGCATATTTTTTCCATCGTGGCCAGTGCCTCGCGGGTTTTACCGGGCTCGGTTCTTACCAGGATACTTCCGTATGTTTCATGTTCCCTCAATCGTAATATTAAAGGTCGTATAGCGTCATGCATCGAGTTAAAATGAAAGTCTTTGATCAGTCCTACTATCTTTCCCCGCTTTCCCCAAAAGGTGAGGGGCTGACCGATGGGGTCTTTATAACCTATTCTTTTCAGGGCCGCCTCGTTCAGTATATAACCTACTGAGTCTGTTGGATACTCCTTTGAAAAATCGCGACCGGAAAGCACTTTCAGCTTCATGGTTTTCACAAAATCATACCCTACTGAAGCCTGGCTGAATTGGATATTGACGGTAGTATCTTTCCCTATCCAGTTTACACCACCTGTACCATTTTGGATATTGGTAGGTTCGTCGCTGACACGGGTTACCGATTGTATGCCGGGCATTCGTAAAGCTTCTTCTTTAAATAAGTTGTATTTAGGCAGCAGATCTCCTTCAAGCGGTATGTAGATCATGTTCTCGCGATCATAACCCAGGTTTTTTGACTGGATGTAATTCATCTGGCGCGAAATAACAATGGTTCCGGAGATGAGTATAACCGATAGCACAAACTGGAATACAACCAAGCCTTTCCGGAACAGTGTGGTTCCTACATCTAATCTCAATGTACCCTTTAAAACCTTTACCGGGTTAAATGATGATAAGAACAAAGCCGGATAGCTGCCGGATACCAGCCCGGTTATTAAGGTGATTAATCCAAGCTTAATCCAAAAGGAGGTTTGGTTAAACGGCAGTTCTATTTGTTTTTGCGTTATCTGATTGAATACCGGTAGCAACAGAACCAGCAATAATAAGGATATACCCACCGAGATGATAGTGATCAATAATGATTCGATGATAAACTGCTGTATTAAGACCCAGCGCTCGGCACCAACTACTTTACGCACACCAATTTCCTTCGCCCGCTTAACAGAACGGGCTGTAGTTAAATTCATAAAATTGATACAGGCTATCAGCAGTATAAAAATAGCTACGATGCTAAAAATACGTACATATTCTATGCGCCCTCCTACAAACTGATCTCCCTCAAACTTGCCATGCAGATATCCTTCATCATAACGTTGAATACCCAGGTCAATAATAAAGGTTGATGTTTTGCGAATAGTGCCGTTATAGGCATCTAAGAAATGGGCTATTTTTTTTTCGAATGCTGCTGGATTGGTATTCGGTTTTAACATCACAAATGTGGCGGGCCCCTGGTTACCCCATTCCCGGGCCCAGCCGTTCTCATTCAGAAAGGCATACCAGTTAATCAGGTAATCAAATTTTTGTGACGAGTTTTTAGGCAGATCTTCAAATATGGCAGTTACCGTAAAGTTTTTACTGTTTTCGTAACGGATAGTTTTACCTATTGCCGCCTGTGGGCTTCCAAAAAACGCGACAGCCATTTTTCGGGAAATAGCCAAGCTCGCCGGCGTATTCAAAGCACTTTTGGCATCGCCCTGTAAAAGCTTATAGCTGAATACGGAAAAATAATCGGCACTGCCTGCTGAACCACTCTGTTTCAGAATCTTATCGCCTACCTGAAAGGTGTTTGTTTGATCGAACCCGGCACTGGTTGCGTATTCCACCTCGGGTAGCACTTTTTTCATCTGCTCCGCAGTTGGGCCGGGGGTATTATATGAACCGTGCATCGTATGGTCATAGTTCTGGTGCTCATATACACAATACAAGCGGGAGCTATTTTTAAAAAAACCATCTACGCTCAATTCATTTTGCACCCATAGCAAAATAAGCAGGCTGCATACCAGGCCCACCGATAAACCGGCCACATTAATAAAAGTGTGTGCCTTGTTCCTGACGATGTTTCGCCACGCAATTTTTAAATAGTTTTTGATCATGATTCTTTAAAACTCTAAACACTTAAACTCTAAAAACTAATTTCTAAATCCGAATTCGAACATCCTAATTCCGAAATTCCCTTACTCGCTTCGTAAACTTTTTATCGGATTAACCAGGGCTGCTTTAATAGCCTGGAAACTAACCGTTAGCATGGCTACTATGACAATAATTCCTCCTGCCATACCAAACATCCACCACTGCATGGATGTACGATAAGCAAACCCTTGCAGCCATTTACTCATACTATACCACGATACGGGTAAAGCAATCATTAAAGCAATAACAACCAGCACCAAAAACTCTAGCGACAGTAAAGTAAGCAGCGAACTTACACTGGCACCCAGCACCTTGCGTATGCCGATCTCCTTTATCCTTTGCTCTGCGGTGAACATAGCCAAGCCTAATAATCCCAGGCATGAAATAAATACAGCAAGGAATGCAAACGCGTTTGACAGCCTGGTTACAATCTGTTCATTTTGATACAATTTTTCATACTCCTGATCTGAGAAGTTATAAGTAAACGGGAACGCGGGGTTAATTTCCTTACACAGAGTTTCTAATCCGGCCAATGCCTCACGGGTTTTACCTGGTTGGGTTTTTACCAGCACATTACCATACTTTTCGTTCTCCCGAAGCCGAATCACCAATGGTTTGATCTGTTCATGCATGGAAGTAAAATGAAAATCCTTCATCACTCCCACAATCGCCCCTTTCTTCTCCCAAAAAGTGAGTGGCTTACCAATAGGGTCGTTGTATTTTATTCTTTTTAAAGCAGCCTCATTAATCAGGTATCCCACCGAGTCAGTTGGAAAAGCCTTTGAAAAATCACGTCCTTCCAGCATTTTCAATTTCATAGTTTTCACAAAATCATATCCAACAGAAACCTGCGTAAACTGAACAACTACATTTGGATCTTTACCCTCCCATTTAACATCGCCTGTCCAGTTTTGAATATTGGTCGGGGTATTACTTATACGGGTAACCGACTGTATCCCGGGCAAACGGGAGGCTTCATCTTTAAAGGTGGTATATTTGTTTAAAAGTTCGCCGCTCATGGGTATATATATCAGGTTCTCCCGGTCGTACCCCAGGTTTTTTGATTGGATGTAAGCCATTTGCCTGGAAACAATAATAGTAGCCGTTATCAGGATCACTGACAGCGCGAATTGAAATATAACCAGTCCTTTGCGAAACATTGTGGCACCTGAATCTAATTTCAAAGTTCCTTTTAGCACTTTAACCGGATTAAATGACGACAGGAATAAAGCAGGATAGCTGCCCGATATTAAACCTGTAATTAAAGTGATACCTACCAGTTTTAGCCAAAATAAGGGCTGATAAAACGGCAACTCTATTTCTTTATGGGTAATTTGATTAAATACCGGCAATGAAAGTGTTAACAGTACTAATGCGACTATAACTGCCAGTGAAGTGACCAGTAATGATTCGCCTATGAACTGTTTGATCAAAACCGAGCGAACAGCGCCTACCACTTTCCGTACTCCAATTTCGCGGGCACGCTTAACAGACCGGGCGGTAGTAAGGTTCATGAAATTGATACAGGCTATCAATAAAATAAAAATGGCAACAATAGTAAACAAACGCACATATTCGATACGGCCGCCCTGCGGTTTTCCGTTTTCAAAATTGCCATGCAGGTACCCGTCACCAAAGCGTTGCAGTCCTAACTCTTCGGTAAAAGTTCCTTTCTTTTGACCTGTATTATAATGATCTAAAAAGTGGCGGATCTTTTTTTCAACCGCGTCTGGATTGGCATCTGCACGTAGCATGATAACTGTGGCCGGCCCATTATTGCCCCAGCTTTTGGCCCATTGGTTCTCCTCTATATAATTGTACCAGTTCAACAGGTAATCATATTTCTGTGAGGCAGTACTTGGCAGATCTTCGTACACGCCAGTAACGGTAAAGTTTTTCCGGTTATCATAGCGGATGGTTTTACCGATAGCTGCCTCCGGGCTACCGAAAAAAGCTCTGGCCATTTTACGGGATATAGCCATGCTTACCGGCGAGTTTAAGGCCGTTTGTACATCACCCTGTAGTAACGGAATACTGAACATTTTAAAACAATCGGCGCCGGCATCGGTACCATTCATTTTTAATATTTTATCACCAACCTGGAAAGTATTTTCTTCCCCATAGGTGATCCCTGTACTGGCTTCAATTTCGGGTATCTGTTTTTTTAATTCTTCTGGCAGCAGCCCCGGCGTGCTGTACTGCCCCTCCACCTTATTATCAACATATTGCGTTTCATATACAGAATACAGGCGCTTGCCATTAACATGATACTGATCCATACTCAGCTCATTTTGCACCCATAATAAAATAAGCAGGCTGCAAGCCAGCCCAACCGACAAACCTGCTATATTAATAAAGCTATGCGCTTTATTTTTGATCAGGTTGCGCCACGCGATTTTTAAATAATTCTTGATCATAATTCTTTAAAATTCTAAAATCTAAATACTAATCTCTAAACGTCAAAGACCTCTTGAATACTGTAAAAAAACAGGCAATGGTGAAAAATCCGAAATCTGATATCCCAATTCCGAAATCATACTTACTCGCTCCTTAAACTTTTTACCGGGTTAGCCAGCGCCGCTTTAATACTTTGATAGCTTATAGTTAGCAATGTTATCGTAATTGCTCCGGCGCCGGTTAATGCAAATACCCACCAGGATAGTTCGGCCCGGTAAGTGTAGTGCTGCAGCCAGCTATGCATAAAATAGTAAGCAACCGGTGTGGCTATAAACAAGGCAATAATTACCAACAATACAAAATCGCGCGACATTAAGCGCCACAGGCCAAAAACACTTGCACCCAATACCTTGCGTACACCAATTTCCTTTACCCGCTGCTCAGCAACAAAAGATGTCATCCCAAACAAGCCCAGGCAACTGATAAAAATGGCCAGCATAGCAAATGAACTCGCCAGCTTGCCAATACGCTCTTCGGTAGCAAATTTTCTGGCGTATTCATCATCAGCAAACCGGTATGAAAATGGAACCGAGGGCGAATACATTTTACAAACAGCTTCTATTTTACCAAGTGCTTCATGCGTGCTTATCTTCGGATTTATTTTGATCAGGATATCATCCAAGGTACCACGGCCAATACGGAAAATGGTTTGTTTAACCGGCTCATAGGGCGATTCCATCACCATATCTTTTACCACACCAATTACGGTCATATTCCATTTTCCTACCTGCACCATTTCGCCAACAGGATTTTTCAGTCCCATATACTTTACAGCAGCTTGATTCAATATAATGGCCGTAGAGTCTGCTACCGATTGGCTCGAAAAATCCCTCCCATCTGTAAATTGCCAGCCTACTGTTTTACCATAGTTGGTAGTAACATTGATGTTTCCAAAAAAAGAGGTCATTGATGGGTCTTTCCCTTTCCAGCTAACATCACCCCGGTGATTGTTTACCCCGGTGGTTGAACTGGATGATTCTGCTATTTCGGTTACAGCTCCGGATTGGAGCAGATCGGTCCGCAAAGCATCAAAATGTTTATGCAGGTCTTCATTGGTTACTTCAATAGCCAGCAGCCCATCCCGGCTGTATCCAACCGGTCTGTTTTTGGCAAATTGTATCTGTTTAAAAACGATAATAGTGCCTATAATGAGAATAACAGATACCGTAAACTGGGTTACCACCAATACTTTGCGCGGAATGGCGGCAAAACGCCCTGCTTTAAAAGTGCCTTTCAATACTTTAACCGGGTTAAATGAAGAGAGATATAAGGCTGGGTAAAGCCCGGCAATTATCCCGGTAAATAAAGTAAAACCCATACCGGCTATCCAAAAAAACAGAGAGTTCCATAAAATAGCTATCTGTTTACCGGCTACATCATTAAACCAGGGCAGTGCCAGCCAGAGCAGCAGCAGTGACAATATAAAAGCCAAACCGGCTATCAGGAACGACTCGCTGAAAAATTGCTTGATCAATTGTCCGCGCAATGAACCTACGGCTTTACGTATGCCTACTTCTTTGGCCCTTTTTTCGCTGCGGGCCGTACTCAGGTTCATAAAATTGATACAGGCCAACAATAATACGAATATACCAATGATGCCGAAAAGCCATACATACTGGATAGCGCCGCCCGTATTAACCCCGTCCTTAAATTCGGCATACAAATGCCATTTGCTCATGGACTGAAGAAATAGCTGGGGATTAAACTTTTTATCCTCTCTTTCCAGCTTGTCAAGCTTCATGTTTTTTATTTGGGCGGATACTTTGGCTATATCTGCATGATCTGCTAATTGCACATACATGAACAGGGAATTATCACCCCAATCCGTAGGTGATCTTTCATTACCCGGCGATGTGATATAATATTCCCAGGGACCAATAAACGCCATATCGTGCAAAGTGGTGTTATCAGGCAAATCTTCATAAACCCCTGAAACCTTAAAGCCATCTTTATTATCCAGCCTGATCACCTTGTTCATGGGGTCGGCATTACCAAATAATGCTTTGGCCACCGACTGTGAAATAAGTATAGAAGACCGATCTTTTAAAGCGCCTCGTGAACCCCGCAACATCCTGAGCGAAAATATTTCGGGTGCTTCCGCTCCCATAAAATTTCCTTTATAAGAAACCTTTTTATCATCAACATTTAAAATATGACTGTTTGTCCATGATGATAGGGCCAAATGTTTAAAATTGCTTCCATAGCTTTTGCGAAGCTCGGCATCCAACGGCAGAGGAATCGGTGTACCCGTATTGATATTGCCATTAAACACTTCGTTCTGCATCACCATGGCTACTCGGTCATAATTTTGGTGATATTTATCAAATGATAGTTCATCCCATATCCACAAGCCAATCAGCATAGCTACGGTCATACCAACGGCCAGGCCACCCACATTGATAAAAGAAGAAGCCTTATTTTTGATGAGGTTTCTCCAGGCGATTTTTAAATAGTTTTTGATCATGATTCTTTAAAATTCTAAAATCTAAACACTTAAACTCTAAAAACTAATTTCTAAATCCGAATTCGAACATCCGAACTCCGAAATCCCCTTACTCGCTTCTTAAACTCTTAACCGGGTTGGCCAACGCCGCTTTAATGGCCTGAAAACTTACCGTAGCCAATGTTATTACGATAGCGCCCGCTGCCGATACGCCAAATATCCACCATGAAATTTCCGACCGGTAGGTATAGCCCTGCAGCCAGCCATTCATAAAATAATAGGCTACCGGCGATGCGATCACGAAGGATATAATAACCAGTATTACAAAATCTGTTGATAACAAGCGCCAAAGGTTAAATACCGATGCTCCTAAAACTTTACGGACACCTATTTCTTTAACCCGCTGCTCGGCCATAAATGTAGCCATGCCAAACAGACCTAAACAGCTAATGAATATAGCCAGGAAGGCAAAAAAGCTGGATAGCTTGCCTATCCGTGTTTCTTCATCAAATTTTTTGGAATATTCTTCATCGGCAAACTTATAATCAAACGGCACTGCAGGCGCGTATTTTTGGTAGATGGCTGCAATCTTTTCAAGGGATTCATGCGGACTGGATTTTGGCCCCATCTTTATTGATATCACGCCTACAGGATTTTTATCCAAATAAAAAAATGTTTGTTTAACCGGCTCATAAGGTGAACTCATCAGCATATCTTTAATAATACCGATTACCCGGTATTGTCTGCCGTTTGATGTTATAATTTCACCAATGGGGCTTTTAAAGTTCATGAATTTTGCCGCGGCCTCATTGATAATGATCCCCGATGAATCTGTTAAAAGCGCTTTTGAAAAATCGCGTCCCTCCTTAAACTGCCAACCCACGGTTTTGCCAAAATCATCGGTTATGCCAACAACGGCAAAATCATCCAGCATACCCGGGGGTTTCCCTCGCCAGTCAAACCCGCTGGTATTATTCCACACACCGGTAACCGGGCTGTCAGATTCCGAAGTTTGCAGCGCCGCTCCTGATTTGATGATCTCATCCCTAAATGCGGCGTAATGATTATGTATATCCGTTGTTTTTTCAAATACATATATCAGTCCATCGCGGTTATAACCTATTGGCCTGTTTTTGGCAAACTGTATTTGCCTGAAAACGATAATAGTACCTATAATAAGCGTAACCGAAACCGTAAACTGTAGTACCACCAATACTTTGCGGGGTATAGCCGCTAGCCGGCCAACTTTAAATGTACCCTTTAGTACTTTGATAGGTTTAAATGATGAGAGGTAAAGTGCCGGATAACTGCCGGCGATAATACCTGATACGAGGCTGAACAAAAGGCCCAGTAGCCAAAACCAGGGGTTGCTCCATAATATGCCCATCTTTTTATCAGCCACGCTATTAAACCAGGGCAGGGCCAGCATTACCAGTACAATGGAAAGAATAAATGCAAAAGCAACGATCAGCATCGACTCCATAAAAAACTGCCAGATGAGTTGTACGCGCTGCGAGCCTATAGCCTTACGGATGCCTACTTCCTTAGCCCGTTTTTCGGAACGGGCCGTGCTCAAGTTCATAAAATTGATACAGGCCAATAGCAATACAAACACGCCAATAATGCCAAACATCCAAACAAATTGTATACTACCTCCAGTGTTGATCCCGTTTTTAAACTCTGAATATAAATGCCATTTGTACATGGGGTGTAAAAAAACAACGGGTTTAAAATCCGCCCCCAGTTTATCGCCCTGGGCGGCTATGTTGATCAGTTTAATATCTTTGATCTTAGCTGATACTTTTTGCCAATCGGCATTTGGAGCCAGTTGTGCAAATATCTGCCATGAATTACTACCCCAGCGGGTAGCCGCGTTTTTAAGCCAAGGCATGGAGGCCATATACAGATCCCACGGAGCAAAAAAAGTAACATCCTTAAACTGCGTATTGTTAGGCATATCCTCATAAACACCGGTTACTTTAACCACCCACTGGTTATCTATCTTGAGGGTTTTATCGATAGGATCGGCAGCTCCGAAAAGTGTTTTGGCTAGTGAGGCATTGATCATGATAGATGAAGGATCCTTTAATCCGTCTCGCGTTCCCTTAACCATTTTGAGCGTGAGCATACCAGGCAATTCAGCTTGCACATAATTACCCAGCCGTGTAATTTTTTTATCCCCATAAGTGATAATATGTTCCATTGTCCATGTGGACAGGGTTACATATTTAAAATCACTTTTATATGATTCACGCAGCTTTAGGCCCAAAGGAATAGGCATAGCCGTTTGGCTGCCCACATTACCGTTAAAGGTTTGGTGCTGCCAAACCTGTACAAGCCTGTCATAATTAGTAAAGTATTTATTATAGGAGAGCTCATCCCAGATCCATAAACTGATGAGCATTACTACTGCCATGCCAACCGACAAGCCCGCTATATTAATAAAACTGTGAACCTTATTTTTAATCAGGTTTCTCCAGGCGATCTTTAAATAGTTTTTGATCATGATTTGTCAATTTAGCTTAAAGCTAAAGGCCTAAAGCTTTTTGCATATCCAATTTATTGCTTTCAGCTTTATGCCTTCCGCTTTAGTATATCATTCGCTCCTTAAACTCTTCACGGGATTAATCAACGCGGCCCTGGCAGCCTGAAAGCTTACAGTTGCCAGCGCTATCAATACAATTAAACTTCCCGAAAGGGCAAAAATCCACCATTGTATCTCTGTATGAAAAGCAAAGCCTTGCAGCCATTTATTCATAGCGTACCAGGCTATAGGCGACGCAATGAGCAAGGCCACAATAACCAATACCAAAAACTCTGAAGACAGCAGTTTAAAAAGTGAGCTTACACTGGCGCCTAATATTTTACGGATACCTATTTCCTTGATACGCTGCTCGGCAGTAAACATGGCCAAACCAAGTAGGCCCAGGCACGAAATAAAAATGGCCAAAAGCGCGAATACGTTAGCCAACTTTCCTACAATCTGTTCGCTTTGATAAAGGCTCAGATATTCTGCATCAGAAAAAGAATAGTTAAATGGAAATGCCGGGTTAATTTGCTTGCTCAAGGTTTCCAGGCTGGCTAATGCCTCTTTGGTTTTACCAGGCTCGGTGCGAATCAGTATACTACCATAGGCTTGCTTTTCCTGATGCCAAAAAATTAATGGTAAAATAGGCTCACGCATAGAATTAAGATGAAAATCTTTTACCACGCCTATGATTTTGCCTTTTCGATCCCAAAGAGATAAAGGTTGCCCGATGGGGTTTGTGTATCCCATTCTTTTCAGTGCGGTTTCATTGATAACATAACCTGCCGAATCTGTAGGGAAATCTTTGGAAAAATCGCGCCCGGCCAGCAGGCTTAATTTCAGCGTTTTTATTAAATCATACCCTATTGCAGTTTGTACAAATCTAATGCTGTTGTTGGGGTCTTTGCCGGTCCACTCCACATCAGTTGTACCATTATCAATAATGGTGGGGCTTGAACCTGATACAGATACCGATTGTATCCCCGGCATTTTTAAAGCTTCGGCCTTAAAAACTTCATACTTTGATTGAAGCTCCCCTTCTACCGGTACATAGATTAGGTTTTCGCGGTCATAACCCAGGTTTCTGGATTGGATAAAATTCATTTGCCGGGCAACAATAATAGTTCCGATGATCATGACTATGGATAGTACAAACTGAAATACTACCAGCCCTTTACGAAACAACGTTGTACCCGAATCTAACTTCAGGGTACCTTTTAAAACTTTAACCGGGTTAAATGAGGAAAGAAACAAGGCGGGGTAGCTACCCGCTACCAAACCGGTTACCAGCGTGATGGCTACCAGCTTCAGCCAAAAATCAACCTGGTCAAATGGTAGTTCAATCTGCTTCTGGGTAATCTGGTTAAACAAAGGCAACAGCAACACTAATAACGCTAAGGAAACAATAACAGCTAATGACGTTACCATTAACGATTCACCGATAAACTGTTTAATCAACACCGAACGTACCGCACCAACAACTTTACGCACGCCTATTTCCCGAGCCCGTTTAACAGACCGCGCGGTGGTGAGGTTCATGAAGTTTATACAGGCTATCAATAAAATAAAAACAGCTATTATGCTAAACAGGCGCACATATTCAATACGTCCATCCATAAACTTAGTCCCCGCAAAGTTACCATGCAGATATTTTTGAGCAAATGGCTGCATATCAAGCTCCATGGTAAAAACGCCTTTTTTCTGACCGGTACTGTAATTATCTAAAAAGTGGGTTATCTTTTTTTCAAACTGCACCGGGTTTGCGTCTGCGCGTAGCATTATGGCGGTGCGCGGCCAGTTGTTGTCCCATTGCTTTGCTCCTGGATTTTCGATCAGGAAAGCATTCCAGTTAATAAGATATTCGAATTTTTCGAGGGTATTATCAGGGAGATCTTCAAACACGCCACTGATGGTAAAATCCTTTTTATTTTCAAAACGGATGGTTTTACCAATAGCCGCCTCCGGACTGCCAAAAAAGGCTATAGCCATTTTGCGCGATACGACTAAGTTTTGTAGCGAACTTAATGCGGTTTGTGCATCGCCCTGCAAAAGCGGATAGCTGAACATTTTAAAAAAGTCGGCATCGGCGGCTCCGCCTCTATATTTTAATATCTTATTCTGAGCCATGAAGGTATTATTCTCATTATATACCCCATTTACAGCATACTCTACCTCGGGGAATACCTTTTTCATCTCAGCTGCCAGTACCCCGGGTGTGTTATATTGCCCAGAAATTTTATGGTCAAAATACCGGCGCTCATACACATTATACAAGCGCGACTTATTTTTATGAAAGCCATCAACGCTTAACTCATTTTGCACCCATAGCATAATAAGCAGGCTGCAAGCCAAACCAACCGATAGGCCTGCCATATTTATAAAAGTATGCGCCTTGTTCTTTATTAAGTTACGCCATGCGGTTTTGAAATAGTTCTTTAACATAAACCCCTCCTAACCTCCCCTTTGGGGAGGAATTATATTTATTTGTTTATAATTTATTTGCCTCAAACTACCCCTCCCTCTCCTTTGGAGTAGGCCGGGGTGAGGTTATTCGCTTCTTAAACTTTTAATCGGTTTAATTAAAGCGGCTTTAACTGCCTGGAAACTTACCGTTACCGTAGCTATTAAAATAATGATCATTCCCGACAAGGCAAACATCCACCATTGCAGGGAGGTGCGGTAGGCAAAGCCCTGCAACCAGCGGTTCATAGCATACCACGATACCGGCAGGGCAATCATTAAAGCGATGATCACCAACACTAAAAATTCTGATGATAACAAGGAGAATAATGAGCCCAAACTTGCCCCTAATACTTTACGGATACCTATTTCTTTGATCCGCTGTTCGGCCGTAAACATGGCCAAGCCTAACAAACCAAGGCACGAAATAAATATGGCCAGGAAAGCAAACGCGTTTGATAATTTGGTTACGATCTGCTCGTTTTGATATAGTTTTAAGTACTCCTGATCAGAGAAAGTGTAAGTAAATGGAAATGCCGGATTAATTTGCTTACACAGCGTTTCTAAACTGGCAAGTGCCTGTTTGGTCTTGCCCGGCTCTGTTCTGATCAATAAACTTCCATACCCTTCCTGTTCACCCAACCTGATGATCAGTGGCATAATCTGCTCATGCATGGAGTTAAAATGAAAATCTTTTATCAGACCGATGATCTTGCCTTTCTTGCCCCACTGTGTGAGCGGTTGCCCGATAGGAGCCTTATACCCTATTCTTTTTAAAGCCGCTTCATTTACCATATACCCTACCGAGTCTGTTACGAAAGCTTTTGAAAAATCGCGTCCGGCCAATACCTTTAATTTCATAGTTTTTACAAAATCGTATCCTACAGAAATCTGTGTAAACTGAATATTGACATTAGGATTTTTACCAATCCATTGAACCCCTCCGGTACTGTTCTCGATAATTGTTGGCGTATTACTTACGCGGGTAACTGATTCTATGCCGGGCATGCCTACTACCTCATCCTTAAAAGTGCTGTATTTGGGTATTAACTCGCCATTTATTGGCAGGTAGATCAGGTTTTCGCGGTCGTAACCCAGGTTTGTTGACTGCACATAAGCCATTTGCCGGGATATAATAATGGTAGCTGTTATCAGGATAACCGACAAGGCAAACTGAAATATAACCAAACCCTTACGGAACAGGGTAGTCCCTGTATCTAATTTCATAGTTCCTTTTAAAACCTTAACCGGATTAAAGGATGATAAAAATAAAGCAGGGTAACTGCCGGATATTAAACCGGTAATAAGGGTAATACCCGCCAGTTTTACCCAAAAACCAACCTGGTTAAAGGGCAGTTCGATCTCTTTTCGGGTAATCTGGTTAAACACCGGCAGCAGCAATACCAACAAGACCAGCGATACTACTACCGCCAGCGAAGTGATCAGTAACGACTCGCCGATAAATTGCTTTATTAAAACAGAACGTACCGCTCCTACTACCTTACGCACACCTATTTCACGGGCGCGTTTAACTGAACGTGCAGTGGTCAAATTCATAAAATTGATACAAGCTATCAGCAAAATAAAAATAGCCACAATGGTAAACAGGTGTACATATTCAATGCGGCCACCTTCAATTTTACCATTAACAAAGTTGTTGTGAAGGTACAAATCGCCAAAGCGTTGTATGCCTATCTCTATGGTAAAGGTGCCTTTCTTTTGATCTTTGTTTAAGTTATCTAAAAAATGAGTTAACTTTTTTTCAACCGATGCGGGGTTGGCATCAGCGCGCAGCATAATAACAGTAGCCGGCCAGTTATTTCCCCAGTCTTTAACCTGACCATTAGCATCCACAAAGTGATACCAGTTCATCAGATAATCATACTTTTGCGATGAATTTTTAGGCATATCCTCAAATACTGCGGTAACTTTAAAATCCTTTTTATTTTCAAAACGGATGGTTTTACCAATAGCTGCCTGCGGACTACCAAAAAAACTCTGTGCCATTTTACGGGAAATGGCCATACTTACCGGCGAATTTAAAGCGGTTTGCGCAGTACCCTGTAATAATGAGAAGCTGAACATTTTAAGGTAGTCATCTCCTACATCGGTACCGGTCATTTTCAATATTTTATCTCCAGCCTGGAAGGTACTTTCGCCTCCGTAGGAGTTACCTGTAGCATATTCAATTTCAGGAATTTGTTTTTTTAACTCCTCGGCTAATAAACCCGGCGTATTATATTGCCCTTGTATTTTATTATCAAAATACTGCCGTTCATATATCGAGTACAAACGATCACCATTTTTGTGAAACGCATCAACGCTCAACTCATTTTGAACCCATAGCATAATAAGCAGGCTGCAAGCCAAACCAACCGACAGGCCTGCCATATTTATAAAAGTATGCGCCTTGTTCTTTATTAAATTACGCCATGCTATTTTTAAATAGTTTTTGATCATACTAAAAATTTATTAGACATTAAAGTCGCAGAAGATATAGGCTAAAATATTGTGCCACTTATTTAAACAGCTTAAAATCAATAAATTACATAATAAAATCACCACATACTGTTCGAATCCGTACAGGCGGTGTTCGCTTTTATACGGTACATATTAAAATAAATTTTATCTATCGTAACATATAGTATACCTAAAACGTCATAGCTACTTAAAGTTAATCTGCTTAAACCAAGGGCCCGTCAATTGATAATTACTCCCTTATTTTATACTTTATTTGAAGACAAAATACTAATATTGTTATATGACTGATCTGAAACCAATTTCAACGCTGTTGTTATCGTGTGCGTTAACGGCAGCCCTTACCTCATCGTACGCGCAACAAGCGCCGAAACCGGACGATCCGGAAATGAAAATTTACCGTGCTGTACCCACCAAGATTAACGATCTGATACACACCAAACTCGATGTGCGTTTTGATTATAAGAAACGTTACCTGTACGGCAAAGAGTGGGTTACTTTAAAACCCCATTTTTACCCAACCGACACCTTACGGCTTGATGCCAAAGGCATGGATCTTAAAAATATATCGGTGGTAAAAAACGGTAAGAACATACCTTTGAAATTCACCTACAAGGATAGCCTGTCGGTAGCTATACAACTGGATAAAGTTTACCATAACAACGAAAGCTATACCATCTATATTGACTACACCGCTAAGCCAAATGAACTAAAATCAAAAGGCAGTGCCGCTATAAATGATGCTAAGGGTCTATATTTTATCAACCCTGATGGTACCGAAAAGGATAAACCAACACAGGTTTGGACACAAGGCGAAACCGAAAGCTCATCGGCCTGGTTCCCAACCATTGACAAGCCAAGCCAAAAAACTACCGAAGAGATCACCATGACGGTTCCTTCTAAGTACGTTACGCTATCCAACGGAAAACTGGTATCGCAAAAAACCAATGCCGATGGTACCCGTACCGATTACTGGAAAATGGACCTGCCGCACTCGCCATATCTGTTCATGATGGCCGTTGGCGATTTCAAGATTTACAAAGACAAATGGCGCGATAAAGAGGTAAACTATTACCTGGAACCTAAATACGCTCCTTACGCTAAAGAGATATTCGGATTTACACCAGAGGTGATCGAGTTTTATTCTAAAACTTTGGGTGTTGATTATCCATGGAACAAATACGCGCAGATTGTAGTGCGCGATTATGTAAGCGGCGCTATGGAAAATACTACCGCCACTTTACACGGTGAATATGTACAAGGCACTCACCGCGAGCTGATTGATGCCTATTACAACAATGGCCGCAGCACTATTGTGCATGAGCTGTTTCACCAGTGGTTTGGCGATTATGTAACCGCCGAGAGCTGGAGCAACCTTACCGTAAATGAGTCATTTGCCGACTTTAGCGAAACTCTTTGGGCCGAGCATAAATACGGCAAGGATGTGGGCGACGAGCATAATCATGACGCTTTGCTTAACTACTTAAGAACGCCTGATGCCAAAGTTAAAAACCTGGTACGTTTTTATTATGACGATAAGGAAGATGTTTTTGACGTAGTTACCTATCAAAAAGGCGGTCGTATTTTAAATATGCTGCGTAACTATTTAGGCGATGCCGCGTTTTTTAAAGGACTGGGTATCTATCTGAAAACAAATGCTTTCAAAAATGGCGAAGCCCAGCAATTACGCCTGGCGCTGGAAGAAGCCAGTGGTTTAGATCTGAACTGGTACTTTAACCAATGGTATTATGGTGCAGGTCACCCCATTTTAAACATCAGCTATAAATGGGATGATGCTACCAAAACCCAAACTATTTACCTGCAGCAAAACCAGGATGGCCAAACCTTTAAATTGCCTTTTGCTATTGATATATATGCAGGTGGTAAAAAAGAGCGCCATAAAGTTTGGATGAATGATAAGGCCGATACTTTAACTTTCCACGTAGCTACCAAACCCGATCTGGTAAATGTGGACGGTGATAAAATTTTACTGGCTAAAAAAACCGATAATAAAAGCATAGAGGAGTTCTCGTTCCAGTACTTTAATGCACCATTGTATATGGACAGGTACGAGGCTATTGAAGCTGCTGCTGCCAATCAAAAAGAAAAAGCCAATCAAAAAATCATCATTGCTGCTTTAAAAGATAAATACTATGGCCTGCGTATCAAAGCCATCAAGGCGTTAAACCTTACCAATGAGGATATCCGCACCGCGGCACAGCCTATATTGGCCTCACTGGCTCAAACCGATGATAATACATTAGCCAAAGCTGCGGCCATTACTGCTTTAGGTAAATTTAAGGCTTCGGGCAATTTAACATTGTTTAAACAAGCCCTCAACAGTGAATCATACGCGGTGCAGGGAGCGGCTTTGGAAGCGATTGGACAGATAGATGCTCCCGAGGCATTAAAGCAAGCCAAAGCCTTCGAAAAGGACAATAAAGGCGCTTTAACAACCTCTATATTTAATTTGTATGCCACAAAAGGCGGAACAGCCGAGTGGCCGTACATATATGATACCTTTAAAAATGGTGGTGCACAAAATAAGTTCAATGGCGTCAGGGCATTTGCCGATATGACCGGAAGGATCGAAAAACCAGAATATGCCCAACAGGGTATAGCCGAGCTTAAAGATTTTGGTATCAAATACAAAATGTATGGAGCCGACAAATTTGTAGGTACTTTAATGCAAACCATCAAAACACAACGTACCCAGTTAAATGATACTGCCTCAGCCACCGCCGCAGAGAATGTAGCTAAGGAATTTGGTGCCGACGTTAAATAATTTTACTGCAATTTACAGCAAAGGCCGCTATTTTATGGCGGCCTTTTTCATTTGGGCATCAATAGTTAATTGGCTTTGTGTTGTTGCGAAACCAATTTTTCGACCGGGTAACCCATGGCTTTACAACGGGCTACGATCTCATTATATTCAGTTTGGGGAATAGTGGGTTTGCGGCTCATGATAAAAAGAAACTTATGATCAGGGTGACCAACCACGGTCCACGAGTAATCATCCGCCAGCTCAATTACCCAATAATCCACCTTGATAGGCCATATGAACTGGGCCTTCATTTCTGCGTTGTTCCTGTTTTTGTCCGGAAAAAGTTTTGATTTATAGGTGTGCAAATCATTATCATCACCTTTTTTGGCAATGGTTACCACATTATAGTAACCATCTTTATTGAGGGTATAGGTAGTGGTGGTTTCCCGCGTGCCTTTATCAAACATCGTAGGTATCGAGTATAAAGAATACCATTTGCCCGAAAACCGGTCCAGATCAACCTTATTTACCGGCTTATTGGCTGTACTCCACAATAAGGTAAATAATAAAACAACTACCGAGTATACTGCTTTCATGCTAAAAAAATAAAACCCTGTTATTCACCAATTACGGAATAACAGGGTTCTGAGTTTTTTACGAACAATATAAACTGCGCGTTAAATTAAAACCTGCAGGAATAATTAGTGTACCAGGGTACCTACGGCTTCTCCCTGGGCTATTTTCATGAAGTTACCGGATTGGTTCATATCAAATACAATAATCGGTAGTTTATTCTCACGGCAAAGAGTTATCGCGGTCATATCCATCACGTTCAGACCTTTGTCATAAACCTCCTGGAACGATATTTCGTCGTAACGTACAGCCTCGGGATCCTTCTCCGGATCGGCAGTATAAATACCGTCAACGCGCGTACCTTTCAGTACCACATCGGCTTTAATTTCAATAGCACGTAGTGAAGCTGCTGTATCAGTAGTAAAATATGGGTTACCGGTACCAGCACCAAATATCACAATTTTGCCCACCTCTAAATGGTGCATGGCACGGCGGCGGATATAAGGCTCGCAGATCTGCTCCATTTTAATGGCCGATTGCAGACGTGTTTCCACGCCAATGCTTTCCAGTGCATTTTGCAGCGCCATACAGTTAATTACTGTGGCCAACATCCCCATATAATCGGCCTGGGCACGTTCCATACCCGATTTCTCGGCACTTAATCCCCTGAAAATATTACCGCCACCAACAACAATCGCAATTTCAATACCTGCATCATATACGTTTTTAATGTCATGAGCATATTGCAATACCTGGGTGTTATCAATACCGTATTGCCTTGCGCCCATCAGCGATTCGCCCGAAAGTTTGAGTAAGATTCTTTTGTACTTCATCTGGTGTGGTTTGTTATGAATAGAAATAGATGTAATAGAAATAGACAGAACTTGCTTGCGTTGATATCATGTGAATTGATAAAGCTCTGTTCATATAATGGGTAGTTCGGCAAAAATAACGAATAAAAGCCAGTGTTAAAATTTTATGTTGTCTTTGTTAAAAAAATGGGCACTAATTCACGCCAATTAAAACGAATTCCACGAATTGCTTTCCTAATTTGTGAAATTCGCAAAAATTAGAACTAATTAGTGTTATAAAAATTCCCCCTTCAATATGGTGCTCTTTACCTCAAAATCAGCATTAAAAACAACCAGATCAGCATCAAAGTTTTTCTCAATTCTACCTTTTTTGGTCTGTTTGGCTAATTGCGCCGGATACAAAGACGCCATGTTTACTGCTTCGGCCAAATCAATACCTACCTTTTTTACGCAGTTTTCAACTGCTTTAAGCATAGTTAAAGTAGAGCCAGACAAGGTACCATCGGGCATCGTATACCTATCGCCTCTTAATTCATGCTGATAGGCCCCTTCTTTGGTAGAGGTAACAGCATCGGTAATTAAATAAAGCTTATCGCCCAGTTCGCGTTTGGCCAAACGGATCATGGCAAAATCAACGTGGATGCCATCGGCTACCACGCTGGTATATGGCCGCTCTTCAAAAATAGCGGGGATATAACCCGGTTCGCGGTGGTGCATTTGCGGCATAGCGTTAAACAGGTGGGTTACCGCCTGTACTGGCTTGTTTAAAAACGATTTCCCTTCGGTATAAGTAGCATTGCTGTGCCCTGATGAAATAATAACACCCTGGTTAAACAGGTAATCAATCACTTCCTGATCTTGCAGCTCGGGTGCTATGGTGATCATTTTTATCACACCATCCGCACGCTCCATCCAACTCTTTACTTCCGCCAGGGTAGCTTTTTTGATAAATTTTTCGGGATGCGCCCCGCGTTTGGCTGGGTTTAGGTATGGCCCTTCCAGGTGCAGGCCCCAAAAAGCACCCTTACTTTGTGCCCGGTATATTTTGGCGGCATCAATTCCGGCTTCCACAATAGCATTGGTATTGGTGCCTATGGTTGCAAACACGCCAACGGTTCCCTGGTTTAGTAGGTCATTTTCCAATTGGGCAAGCGCTTCAACGGTTGGTTTACCGGCAAATAGTTGTCCACCGCTGCCGTATATCTGTAGATCAATAAAACCGGGCGCAAGGTAGTAACCCTGCAGATCCTTTTTTACAGCATCCTGCGGGATAGCCGTATCGGCAATTACATCAATGATCTGATCACCGGAAATTAAAACGGCTTTGCTTTCGGTGATCTGACCGTCAGAAATCAATTTAAGATTGTGAAGCGCTGTTATCATAAAGCCCCCTTTAAATGGCGCAGCCTTCATGAATACCCATGAAAACAGACACCGTGAATAATCTCCCCCGGAAGGGGAGACTTCTGTTGTTTGTTAATCCCCTTTTACAATAAAGCCCTCCCTACCGGGGATGGTTGGGTGGGGCTGACAAAAAAAATCCCCCTCGTTAAAACGAGGGGGATAAAATATTTAAGCTCCTAAAGCTACTCGCTTAAAGGCGGTTACTGTAAGCCCCTTTTCAACAGTGCTCAGGAATTGAGCAACGCTTTTCGAAGAATCTTTTACAAACTCCTGGTTTAACAGGGTTGAGTCTTTGTAGAATTTGTTCAGCTTACCTAAAGAGATTTTTTCAACCATTTCTTCTGGTTTGCCTTCTGCACGGATCTGATCTTTAGCGATCTCTAATTCGCGCTCAACAGTAGTAGCATCTACACCGTCTTTATCAACTGCAATTGGGTTCATGGCAGCAATTTGCATCGCTACGTCTCTACCTGCTTCGTCAGCACCAGCCGGGTTAGCATTTAAAGCAACCAATACACCTAAACGGTAGTTGCCGTGGATGTAAGCGATAATTTTTTCGCCGGTGATCACTTCATATTTAGATACACCAATCTTTTCACCGATTTTACCGGTTTTGTCGATAACAGCTTCACCGATAGTAGTGGTAGCAGCATCAACATCGATAGAAAGTGCATAAAGCTCTTCGATAGTTTTTGGCTGGTTTTCAACTGCTTTATTTGCAATTTCATTTGCAAAAGCAATAAACTCAGCATTTTTAGCCACGAAATCAGTTTCGCAGTTAAGTTCAATGATCACACCAGTTTTACCATCAGCAGAAGTGCGTGAAATAACAACACCTTCGTTTGATTCTCTGTCCTGACGGCTTGCTGCAACTTTAGCACCCTTTTTTCTTAAAAAATCGATAGCTGCTTCAAAATCACCGTTAGTTTCGGTTAATGCTTTTTTGCAATCCATCATACCGGCACCAGTTTGCTGGCGCAGTTTATTTACGTCGGCTGCAGATATTTGTACTGTAGACATGTTTTTTGAATTTTAAGTTTTATGTTATCGGTTGTGAGTTTAGGCTCAAAATTAGTTGGCCTGTATAACCTGCAACTATTTTTAATATTAAAACTATGGGCCGTATGTTGTAATTAAAAGAATGAACTTATAATCCCGCGGCCCATAAAAGTTAAAAAGTCGTAAGTATGAAGTCCAAAGTCTAAATACTTCAGACTCGCGACTCCGTACTTACGACTTAAATATTACTCTTCTGTTTCGGCAGCAGGAGCTTCGGCTTCAGTATCGGCCACAACGTCTGCTACTTCAGCAGTTTTGCGGGTCCTTTTACCACCTTCAGCTCTGTCAGCTACTTCAGGAGCATCAGCTTTTGCTTTAGCAACAGCTGCTTCTTTTTCTGCTTCGTCTTCTTTTTCGCGTTTGCGCTCATCTAAACCTTCTTCGATAGCTTTGATGATAATGCTGGTGATCAATGAAATTGATTTGGTAGCATCGTCATTCGCAGGGATCGGGAAATCGATGTTTGAAGGATCAGAGTTGGTATCAACCATAGCAAATGTAGGGATGTTCAACTTTAATGCTTCAGAAACCGCAATGTGCTCTTTCTTAACGTCGATCAGGAATAATGCTGCAGGTAAACGGTTCAAATCAGAGATACCACCTAAAAGGGTTTCTAATTTGATACGCTCACGCTGAATCATCAGACGTTCTTTTTTAGAAAGGTTGCTGTAAGTACCGTCTTTAGTCAATTTATCGATGTTTGACATCTTTTTGATCGACTTACGTACGGTTGCAAAGTTAGTTAACATACCACCTAACCAACGCTCGGTGATGTATGGCATGTTTACGCTTTTTGCATAATCGGCAACAATATCTTTCGCTTGTTTCTTTGTAGCTACGAATAATACCTTACGGCCTGATTTTACAATTTGTTTTATAGCTGCAGCAGCTTCTTCAACCTTAGTTAAGGTTTTATTTAAATCGATAATGTGGATACCGTTGCGCTCCATGAAAATGTACTGTGACATTTTCGGATCCCATTTACGGGTAAGGTGACCAAAGTGTACACCTGCATCCAGTAAATCCTGATATGTTGTTCTTGCCATTTTGTTGTCCTCCTTTGATTAACGTTTACTGAATTGGAATCTCTTACGTGCTTTCTTACGACCTGGTTTTTTACGCTCAACCATACGGTCATCACGTGTCATAATACCTTTAGCGCGTAGTGAAGGTTTCTTTTCAGGATCAAGTTCAACAATGGCTTTCGCAATAGCTAAACGAACGGCTTCTGCCTGTCCTTTAATACCACCACCTGCAACATTTACTTTAACATCAAATTTTCCGGTTGAACCAGAAACCTCAGTGCTCTGAGTAACGATGTATTGTAATGGCAATGTTGGGAAGTACTCTTTGTAATCTTTACCGTTTACGATGATCGCACCATTTCCTTCTGAAAGGTAGATGCGGGCAACGGCTGTTTTTCTTCTGCCTGAAGTGTTAGTTGTTGGCATTTTTTTTCTCCTTTAAAAATAAAAAGTTAAATGGTTGTTGGGTTTTGTGCTGCATGAGGATGCTCAGAACCTGCATATACATACAGATTACCAAATAATGCTTTACCCAAACGACTTTTAGGTAACATACCACGCACCGCTTTTTCAATTACGCGTGTTGGATGTTTTGCCATTAACTCCTTAGGAGAAATGAAACGCTGACCACCTGG
The DNA here is from genome assembly GCF_900155965.1 of Mucilaginibacter lappiensis. Classification (GTDB taxonomy): domain Bacteria; phylum Bacteroidota; class Bacteroidia; order Sphingobacteriales; family Sphingobacteriaceae; genus Mucilaginibacter; species Mucilaginibacter lappiensis. Next base: position 648,375 of record NZ_FTMG01000002.1, on the reverse strand, counting down.
ATAACCAGTGTAAGAAACATATTGCTTTGCGCTGAATTTGTTTCCGGTCAACTTTACCTTGTCTGCATTGATAACTATTACATTATCACCGCAGTCTACGTTCGGGGTGAAATCTGGCTTGGTTTTTCCACGGATGATCATGGCGATCTTCGTAGACAAGCGCCCCAAAATCTCGCCTTGTGCGTCAACAACAACCCATTGTTTGTTAACGGTTTTTTTGTTGGCTGAGACAGTTTTGTAACTTAACGTATTCACTTGCTTTAAATTAAATTGTTTAAACGTTTATTATACCCCGCATTTTCGGGACTGCAAAGATACAGCTATTTATGTTATTTACAAATGGTTTTGAGGAAAATATTGCTATGAAAAATGAAGCACTGTCTGAACCTTGATTAACTCCGTTGAGGGCTACGCCGTTTTTAGGATTTAAAGATTAGCATGATTAATCTTTTTTTGAAGACTATATGGGTACCAGAGAGCATTTTTTTTCAAAAAATCCTAATCCGCAAAAAGAATCCGAAATCGAACATCCGAACTCCAAAATCAGAATTAATGGCGTTGCCTGCGGCCCGGGCTATAATTATTGAATTAGTGATTTAGTGAATTATTGACCAAACACAAGAATTCTTTTTCCCCGTCAGCAGCAGCTTCGGGCCAAAGAAGACAGAATTTGGTGACCTGTGTTGTGGCAGGGGGGCATTAGCAAACCTTGCCGAAGCGTTGGAATTGAGCGAACAAAGTGGGGGTGAGGTTTAGCAGCCCGTGATTCGGGCTGATTTGCAGGGCATTTGCTAAAAGCCTTTTTGGGTACTTTTGTCGCCACATGCGGCGAAGCCTTCTTGAGTACCTTAAAAAATAAACAACAACGAAAAACGTAAAGGCCCTCCCGCGGCCAAGAGCGGGTATACGCCTCGCAAATCGAAGAATAGATCCTTCGTTCCTCAGGATGACAAATTTAAAGAGATTGCTTCGTTCCTCGCGATGACGCGTGAAAAGGAGGCGCGCAGATGAAGTCCTGACTACGTCGCCGTATTTAGGATCACATGTTAAAAAATTCTTTCTAAGGATATTCCCTGTGGCCCTATCAGTAAAAACAATCTTTACAACCGTTTTCTATACACACGCATAGCACAGAGATAAGCGCAAAACATAATTGTAATGCACCATGCCAGGGCCACCCATATCTGGTTGCCTACCGGCTTATTATAAAGCAGTGCACGGATAGTTTCAACTATTGGTGTCACCGGCTGATGCTCGGCAAAGGCTTTAACACCTGCTGGCATCGATTTGGTAGGTACAAATGCCGAACTGATTAATGGCAGGAAATGAATGGGGTAGGCTATTACTCCCGCACCATCCACCGATTTTGCCGCTAACCCGGCAATCGCCGCGATCCAGGTGAGCGTTAGTGTAAACAGTGCCAGTATTCCGGCTATAGCAAGCCATGACAGCATACCTGCTGATGAGCGAAATCCCATTAAAAACGCCACGAAAATGATCACCACAAGCGAGATCGCATTGGATACAAGCGAGGTGAGCATGTGCCCCCACAGTGGGGCCGACCGCGCGATCGGCATGGAGTGGAAGCGCTCGAATATGCCCCGTTGTTTATCTAAAAACAAGCGGTAAGACACATAGCCTGCACTGTTTGCAATGGCAACCAGCAATATGCCGGGCAACAGGTAATTCACATATTTATCCGTACCGGTTTTAATAGCGCCACCTAATACGTAAACAAACAAAAGCATCATGGCGATAGGCATAATGGTAACCGTGATGATGGTGTCCAGGCTGCGGAAAACATGACGCATGGAACGGATGAGCATAACACCCATGTCCATGAAAAAGTAGTTCCTCATCTTAATCGTTTCCATTTTATTTATCCTCCTTTTTATTAATGATTTTAAGAAATATATCCTCCAGCGTCGGTTGTTTTTCAACGTATTCAACCTTTGCCGGTGGGAAAAGCTTTTTCAGTTCGGCAAGGGTGCCACTTACAATAATCTCACCCTCGTGAAGAATGGCAATCCGGTCGGCCAGTTGTTCGGCCTCCTCCAAATACTGCGTTGTCAGGAATACCGTTGTACCACTGCCGGCCAGTTCCTTAATAATTTTCCAGACTTCAATACGTCCCTCAGGGTCAAGACCGGTGGTTGGCTCATCCAGGAAAATAATCTGCGGCTTTCCTATAAGACTCATGGCGATATCGAGCCTGCGGCGCATACCTCCAGAATAGGTGGAAGCTCTACGATCAGCCGCATCGCTTAACCCGAAACGTTGCAGCAAATCGTCAGTCACCTCGCGCGGATGGCTTAGATGTCGTAACCGGGCAATCATGACCAGGTTTTCCCGGCCGGTCAAAACTTCATCCACGGCAGCAAATTGCCCGGTCAGACTGATCGATTGCCGCACGTTGCTGGGCTTTGAAGCTACATCAAATCCATTTACGGTAACCTGTCCCCCGTCTTTCTTCAGCAGCGTGGTAAGGATCTTAACAATGGTGGTTTTCCCTGCACCGTTGGTACCCAGCAGGGCAAAAATATTGCCCTTTTCCACCTCAAAATCTACATTTTTTAGGACATAGAGCTGCCTATAGGACTTTTGCAGCCCTTTCACTTGAATTGCATTCTGCATATAATTCTCTTTTAAATAAATGTAACTTTCGACAGATCAGCCCCCAGCCCTTTGAGTGTCGCATAGGTTAACTTATCCATCATTGCATCGTCGAAACGGATGGTTTTTATGGCACGGTAATATCTGTTGGTGAGCGCATATGGCGACCGAAACGACACGCTTTTTAGTGTCGCGCCATTAAAACTAACGTCGGTCAACGCGGAATTGTGGAATTTAACGCCGGTAAAAACCTGTTTATCAAGGCACAGCCCGCTTAAATCCGAGTAATTAAAATCTACACCGTCAAAAACACAATTTTCAAATAGCGTTTGCCTGAGGTCTGTTTTGGTTAGCTTTACATCAATCAGTTTAGCATTGCTAAATTTTGCACCGGTTAATGCCGACCTGCTGAATTCTGTCCGCACCAGGATAGTTTTATTAAAGTGTGCCTCTGTAAGGTCGTTTACAGATAGTGTGCAATCCGTCAGATTCGCCTCTTCAAAATTGGCCTCACGAATATCACTGCCGCTAAATGAGCTGCCGGTCAAATCAGCTCTTGCAAAGTCAGAACCACGTAGCGCGCTCCCGTTAAATTTGCTGTTATGCGCTTTAACACCCGCAAAGTCACTCTTTACCAAATCGCTCCCACTAAAATTCGTCAGCAATTGTAGTTCTCCAGGGGCGGATGGGTCAGTTAACTCTTGTCTTGTTTGATCCACTTCACCGTTAGCCGTTACCTTATAAAGCGTTACATCTTCTGGGGGCTGCTGATTTTCTGAAAAATAGTTAAGATCAACGCCCAGGATTTTTGCCAGTTGATTTAAAGTTATAATGTCTGGCAGCGACTCTCCCCGTTCCCATTTACCAACCGCTTGCGGACTTACAAATACATGCGCGGCAAGTCCGGCTTGCGACATGTTGATTTTTTTCCGTGCCCCGGCAATTTTGTTACCGATCATTTTTGTGTCCATATACTAATCTTTTGTTTTAGTCTTTCGACATAGCAAAGGTAATCAGCATCTTAGCCAGATTTTGCACAAAGCCCGATCATATTAGTTGTAAACCCGCTACTTATGGTTGCTTTTCAACAACCAACGGTAGTATATAACGCATTCAAATGTTTCGGCTTACAAATTGAACAAAATCACACCAAACACCTTACTTTATGAGATGCCGAAACAAGTTTGGTATAAGGTTGGCTATTCTCCCAAAATTTTCGTACATTTATATCATTACCAGCCCGGTTAGCGTCCTACAAGCTAACCGGGCTGTTTTGTTAAAACCAAACCAAGGCCCCAAACCGCCCAATTTCAATATAGTTATTTGACAATCAGAAAATTAATACTTTTTAAAGTTTTAAAAACCACTTAAAACTGCGTTAAAATTTGTTAAAAAGTGTTAAAATCGATGTTTTTCGAACGTTTTTGAACTGTTTTTACGTTGTTTTTGCGCCGAAAAATGTTAAAATCAAAGGTTTAAAAAGTTTTGGCGCTCCGGTTGTCATTAAAAATTTAACAATCAATTATCCGGGGTAGTATTTTAATCCTACTTATATAATTCTATATTAGCTGAACTCTAAATAATTAAATCTAATTGACCCCGTTGATTTGTCGCTACGCGTTTGCCTTATGCCTGATGATCCTGAGCGCGAACATCCTGTTGGCACAAACAGGTACCATCACCGCCGATTCCCTGGAAAAGCAAAGGGATGCCAATGGTTTCTTGAGTTCATTTTTCAGCGGCAAAAGCTCCAATGTAGATACCGGCAAAAAAAAGAAGCCCTCTACCTGGTCGGTATTGCCATCGGCAGCCTATAATCCCAGCGTTGGTTTTGCCATAGGGGCTATCACTTCAGGGGGTAAGTATTTTGGCAATCCCGAAAATACCACCATGTCGGTAATTAACGCGGGAGCGTATATCTCTACCAATAAGCTCTCTACGTTTGAGTTTAAGCACAACGCGTTTTCGTCCGAAAACATATGGAACCTTCAGGGTGGTGTGCAAATTGGCAAAACTATAGCTAAAGATAACGGCCTGGGTACCGGGCGCCGCAGCTTTGGTGAAGGCGATTTTCATGTGGGCGGCCAGCATTATGAGAACAATCCAGACGAGTATCCGGTTAGGTATGTATATATTAAAATTAATGAGCGTATATATCGTAAACTGGCCAATCATATTTATGCTGGCGCCGGTCTTAGTTTTAACTTTTACAGCCATATTGATGATGACCGTAAAAACATACCAATAACAGCTACCCATAATTTCAGGTATAGCATAAAAAATGGCTATTCGCCGAATGCATACGCGGCCAATGGCGTGCTAATAAATTTTCAGTTTAATAACCGCGACCAGCCTAACCGCCCGTTTAAAGGCATTTATGCCGATGTTATTTTAAAGGAGAATGAAACCTGGCTGGGAAGCGACCGCAAAGCCTTGCAACTAAAAGTTGAATTCCGGAAATACTGGAGCCTGTCTGACAGCAACCCGGAAAAGGTTTTGGCCTTTTGGCATTGGGCCAGTTACCTGCTTAGCGGCTCCTTACCCTATCTTGATCTGCCAGGTACAGGCAGCGATGCTTATGGCCGTATCGGTCGAGCTTTTATCACAGGGCGTTTTAAAGGTTACTCATTTGTATATAATGAGGCGGAGTATCGCTTTCCCATCACTGATAATAAACTGCTTAGTGGCGTTACTTTTGTCAACATCGAATCGGCCGATAATCATCGGGACATTAAACTGTTGAGCCATTGGGAACCCGGTGCTGGTGTGGGCTTGCGATTATTGTTTAACAAATATACCCGATCCAATCTTTGTATCGATTATGGCAGGGGCAGCTATGGGTCAAGCGGTTTTTTCCTGGGGCTTAATGAGGTATTTTAACAATTAAAGACGCTCGTTTTTGGCACCCGAATCAGGTAAAACAAAAGAGATTGTATCATCAATCAAATTGACCACCCTTGGTTATGTCACCTATGTATTGAAATTTAGCCGATAATATTTATACAAAAGTGGGTTTACACTTTTTTTGAATAAAAATACACAACTATTTGATTATCAAATGTATAAACCAATATTAACCGTAAATTGTGTAAACCATGTAAACCCACTTTTGTTAATGAGGTCAATCCAACCCAAGACTATATTGATCAAATAAAAAAAGAGGCTGATCATTATTTATGATACAGCCTCTTTTGTTTTATATTTTAAATTTTGCTTACTCCTCGCGTAGTGTAGCCAAGCCACCATCATGATGGTGAACCGGTGGAGTTGAAAACCTTGAGCCTTTGGTAAAAGCACCAAAGATAACCAATAAGCCGCCCATAATAACCTGTGGCCAAAATGTTACGTGAGCGTAATCATATATCCATGGTGAACAAAACAGGAATGAACCTGAAAGCACATCCAAAAAGAAATGCATTTGTAAAGGAAACTGTTTAAGGAAACCAAACTGATGGTTGCTAAAAATCGCCATTATCAGCTGAAACCATCCAATGATCATAGGCAAAAATAAAGCCGCGCCTATTTTATGACCTTGAAAACCAAATAACCATGGTGAAGCAATCAGTACTATAGCGATCACGTAGTTAAAAGCAGCATAAAGTGTTGGTGAAATAAAACTTTTCATTTTAAGCGAATTGTATAATTTATCTGTATAAATATATGTGTATCAAAAATTGTTTCAAAGCTAAACAATTATACAGGCATTTGGTATTAAAATGTGCATAATATAAAAGCTACTATTAAATTAAATACGCTACCTTTAATCGGTTGCTATAAAAACGGTCAAAGATATAGCGTTTTTAAATTAAAGCAACCTTTTTCTTCTCTAAACCGGGCATCAACTGAATTGGCCCGGAAAATATTGCAGGCAATATATACTTAGTAACAGGTGCAAATATCATCATCCTGTTATCATTAACATTTAAAACATAAAACTATGAGCAAGGACAGGCAAGCCGTTAAGGAAAAAAAGAAACCCGCGGCCGAAGGCAGCAAAAAAGCCCCTTCAGATTATCAATCGGGTAAAAAAGATGTGGTAAAACCTATTGGAGAAGCCGCGAAAAAGAAAAAATAACGTCAGTAAACAAAAAACCTTTCATAGTATACATGAAAGGTTTTTAAGGATAAGATTAAGGTTTTATTAATTGTTTTTAGGCTCAAGTATTTTAATTCTCTTTCCTTTGGAAGTAATTAAAATAACCCCATTAGCTCCCTTACTGCCGTAAAGCGTCATAGCCGTAGCTCCTTTCAACACCGCTAAGCTTTCGATAGAGTTGGGCATGATGTACTCCATATCTGATTTATCGATCACTTTGCCATCTAACACATACAATGGCTGAGGGCTTAATCTGCGATCAATACCAAACATTATTTTCTTAACATCATTAGTTGTTGATTTAACGGTATCAACATCACCAGTTCCCATACTAATGCTAAATTTCTCATTCCTTGCTCCAACCATGCCCATTTTACGTGGCTCTGGCTTACCTGATTTATCATCATTAGCCAAGGTAAAGCTGATAGGTACCGAATACTGAACCCTCACGGGCCTGCCGTTTTGTATACCAGGTTTCCATTTAGGAGAAAGGTCAAGTACCCGAATTGCTTCTTCGTCGATGGCTTTACTTATTCCCCGCGTTACTACAATGTTTGATAATGAGCCATCCGCTTCTACAATAAAAGTGGCTATAACCCGCCCTTGCACACCTTTTTCCCTGTCGGCTTTGGGATATTTTACGTTACTGCCTAAAAATTGACCAAAGGCTTCCAGGCCACCCGGAAATTCAGGCACATGTTCAACAGAGGTAAAAACCTGCCCTGTTTCGTCGGTTTTTGGTTTATTATCATCCGGGGCTAAGGTAAAACTAATGGGAACGGAATATTGTACCCTTACCTTTTTACCCCCTTCAATACCAGGAGTCCATTTAGGCGAGGCTTTCAACACCCTGATAGCTTCAGCATCTATCGTTTTACTAACACCTCTTGTCACTTTTAAGCCGGATAAAGCTCCGTCTTTTTCTACCACGAAGGTCACAATAACCCTTCCCTGTGTGCCATTATCGCGATCGACTTTGGGGTACTTGATCCCTTTACCTAAAAACAGACCAAATTTCTCAAGTCCTCCCGGAAATTCCGGTACTTTTTCTACAGCTGTATACACATCACCTTTTTTCCTGACGGTATCTATTTTATTTTCATGAATTATCCTGGAGTCTTGCTTTTTTTCCAAAGATTTGTCTTCACGAAGGACATCACCTAAAAGTGCTGATGTGGCAGGTGTGGTAAATAATTGATGAGCGCTTTTATTGATCACGGTAACCGGCTTGCTATTGTTAATAGTTGCTGATGATAAAATAAGCATCAATATGAACAGAGGGGCGGAGAGACCGTATTTGATGAGTGATATACGCTGTGATTTATTTTTTTGTAACATGATGATACGCTGTTTTAATAAACTGTGATTAAAAAATGGATTAACCAGCTGATGCGCTGGTGATTCAAATGTTTGACTCAGCAGTAATAGGGCGTATTCGGCTTTGTTGGTGCCAGCTTGTACAGCCTGCCTGTCGGCAATGTATTCATGAATATGTTTGATAGCAAAACGGTACATATATACCACCGGATTAAACCAGTTAATGATCATAACCAGCTCAACCAGCATTACATCAGCCGAGTGCCATTGCTTCGCATGAACCTGCTCATGAGCCTCAATTATGGTATTATTAGCATTGGCTTCATCCAGTCGTACTGTACCAAAAAAAGAGTAAGCGGCAGTTGCCTGCGGTTGGTTGATTACCCTTTTTAATTTGATAAGCTGCCAGATGAGCCTTACCGATAAAAACAACATACCAGCGCCATACAAAAAGGCCAGTACCTGACCAATACTGATGTGGCTGGCAACAACGGGCTTAAGACTATAAATCATTACCGGGCTGCTATAAATAGTATATTTTACCTGCTGTGTAATAAACAAGTTTTGCACCCAATCGGCCTGGATCATAGGTATAAAGAACGATAATAACGCGGCCGTTACCAGGTAGATGCGGTTAAGCTGAAAAAATGTCTCTTTCCGCAGCAATAAAACATAAAATACATAAAACAGTACCAGGTAAATATTTACCAGTAATAAGTATTGCCACCAGCTCATAACTATTGGTCTTTAAGTTTTTCAATCAGTTTCATAATGGCATCAGCCTCTTTCAGGTCTATTTTTTCCTTCTTTACAAAAAAGGACAACATCCGGTTCACCGAGTTATCGAAGTAACCACTCAATAACTTATCGGCTGCAAAGTTCTGGTATTGATCTTTGCTTACTATAGGGTGATATTGATGGCTTTTACCAAATGCCTCATGCCCTACAAAGCCTTTTGTTTCCAATATCCTGATAATGGTTGATACCGTATTATAAGCGGGTTTTGGTTCAGGTAGCTGATCGATCACATCTTTTACATAACCTTTTTCCAATTGCCATAATACCTGCATAATTTGTTCTTCGGCGCGCGTTAATTCTTTAATTTCCATAGTACGTGAGTAAATTTTCTTGATGCATTAACCAACACTGCATCAAATTATCCAATTGGTTAATCTAAGTTAGATACTATAAATGAAAATAACAACTAAAGTTTTAGTTTTTATTTTTTATCGGCTTTATTGTGCATCTTCGTTATTACTTTCATACCTATTATAAATGAATATAACTTTTCATGGCGCCGCCCGTACCGTTACCGGCAGCAAGCATTTGATCCGGCTTAAGGACGAAACAAGTATTTTATTGGATTGCGGCATGTTCCAGGGCATGGGCGAACACTCTGAGGACCTTAATGAACATTTTGGCTTCAACCCCAAGAAAGTGGATTATCTGATATTATCACATGCGCATATTGATCATTGCGGATTGATACCACGCCTGGTAGCCGAGGGTTTTAGCGGCCCTATCTTTTGCACATCAGCCACCATGGATCTCGCAAGAATTCTGTTACTCGATTCAGCACATATACAGATGCAGGATGTTGCTTATAGTAACAAACAGCGCGCTCGTAAGGGGCAGCCATTATTGGAACCGTTGTATACAGACGAGCAAGCGATGGCGGCACTCCGCCTATTTAAAATTGTTGAATATCACGAAGAATATCAAATAACGCCCCGGGTAAAATTAATTTTTACAGATGCCGGGCATATTTTAGGTAGCGCCACGGTACATTTATCCATACTGGAAGACGGTAAAACTACCCATATTACGTTTAGCGGCGATGTAGGCCGGTATGACGATCTGCTGTTGAATGACCCTGAAACATTTGAACAGGCTGATTACATTTTGCTGGAATCGACTTATGGCGACTCGCTCCATAAAGAGCAGGGGCCTATTGAAGATGCATTGCTGGATATTATCAAACAAACTTGTGAGATTAAAAAAGGAAAAGTGATCATCCCGGCGTTCAGCGTTGGCCGCACGCAGGAGTTATTGTATGCCTTAAATGCATTGGAATTAAGAGGTGTATTGCCGGATATAAACTATTATGTAGATAGCCCGCTATCGCAAAAGGCTACCGAGGTATTAATGAATCACCCGGAAGTATATAATAAAGAGGTAAAAGAGGTTCTAAAAACAGATGCTAATCCTTTTGGGTTTAAAGGCTTGCGGTTCATACAATCGACAGAAGAATCAAAAGCGTTAAACAACGATCAGCGGCCTTGTGTTATTATCTCCTCATCAGGAATGGCCGAAGCAGGCCGGGTAAAGCATCATATTAAAAACAATATCAACAGTGATAAAAATACTATTTTAATGGTAGGTTACTGCGAACCGAATTCATTAGGCGGCCATTTACTGAACGGCGATCATGAGGTACATATTTATGGCGAGCTTTACGAAGTGAAAGCCGAAGTGAAATCAATCAAATCCATGAGTGCCCATGGCGATTATGAAGACCTATTACATTTTCTGGCCTGCCAGGATGCCGAAAAAGTTAAAAAAATATTCCTGGTTCATGGTGAGTATGAGGTTCAGCAGCACTTTAGCGTTAAACTCAAAGAGGCTGGGTTTAAGCAGGTAGAAATACCTTACCAACACCTCAAGGTAGAATTAGAATAGTATTAATATTTTAAATTTTGTCATTCTGAGCGTAGTGAAGAATCTATTCGCTACGCTCAGAATGACAAAATTTTTCTTTTTAATTAGCAGGCTGCACTTTAGGTAATGCTTTTCTTGGTATCATTTCGGCACGTTCTGATGTATTGTACACAAAAGAGGCGACGATAGTGGCTGCCTGTTTCAGATCATCTTCTACTAATCGGTCATAAGTATCCTGGTTGCTGTGGTGTGTACGCGAACCGTAATCAATAGCATCTTGTATAAATTGAAAGCCCGGGATACCAACCGCATCAAACGACTGGTGGTCGGTGCCACCGGTGTTGCGGATAGTAACCGTTGTAGCGCCCAAATCTTTAAAAGGCTCCAGCCAGGCTTTGAATATAGGGCCAGCAGCCGAATCGCCTTGTAAATAAATGCCGCGTATTTTGCCGGTACCATTATCAAGGTTATAATAGGCTGATAATTTAGCTTGCTCTGGTTTCAGCTGCATGGTTTTAGGGTCGCCAAAATGGTTCAATACATATCCGCGAGAGCCGAACAAGCCTTGCTCTTCCGAACTCCATAAAGCTATACGTATAGTGCGCTTTGGCTTAAAGTTGATGGCTTTTAAAATACGCATGGCCTCCATCATTACCGCGCTACCTGCCGCGTTATCAGTAGCACCCGTAGCGGCGTGCCATGAATCCAGGTGGCCACCTATCATAATTACCTGTTCTTTTAATTTTTTATCCGTACCCGGAATTTCGGCCACTACATCATAACCCTGCAGATCGTCAGTTAAAAACTGAGTTTTGATATCAGCCTCCAGCTCCACCTTTTGGCCTGCCTTTGCCAAACGCAAAATTCGTTGATAGTCTTCACTGCTGGTTTCCAATTCGGGTGCTACTGCTTTGGCAGTATCCGCATAGGAGGCACCATTGGTGGTAAATACGGTACCATCGGTTCCGCGAGCCTGGCTTAATATCAGTGCCGCTTTTTCATCATGTATAAATGCTCTTAAAGTAGTTTGAAAAGCACGCAGTTTACGCATAGCCGCAAATTGCGGAGAGTTTGCATCAGGTTGCCTGCGCCCAGTTGCGGGTTGCATAGTGGCATTGGCCATTTCGGCAAGTTCTTCATCTGTGTAACGGGCAGCGTCTACTTTAAAACTACGTTCAACCAGCGGCTTGGTATCAAATATCACCACTTTACCTTGCAGCTTACCTTTGTATTGATCTAATTCGGCGGCCGAATCAGCTTTCACCACTACAACATCCCCTTTGATCAAACCACCGGTACCAGGTGTCCAGGCTTTGGGGATAGCGATTATAGCATGATAGTAAGGCACCGTGATTGCGGCATAATCTTTTTGAACTTCCCAACCTTTGCCAAATTTACCCCAGGCTTCCAGTTTGGCATTGGCTAAGCCCCAAGTTTTGAGTTGATTAACAGCCCAATTCTGCGCACGCTTTAACCCGGGTGAACCAGCTAAACGGGGTCCGGAAACATCAGTAAGGTAAAAAGCGGTTTCCATTACTTTGGAGTGGTTTAAGCCCTCCTCCCGGATTTTTTGAACAATGGCTGGGTCAACGGTTTCCTGCGCAAATAAAGGCAGGGTAATGCCTGCGGAAATGAGGCATGAAAAAAGTAGTTTTAATTTCATGAGTAATAAATTATGTGATCAGTCGATAACAAATCTATTTATTAATCATCAGAAACAGCAGCAATCCGCTCTTAACAAATTTGTTACAAGTAAGCGCTTTAGGCATTGTATTCAAAAGATGAGGGTAAGCATAATTCCCAAACAGGCAGGCCATTTTATTAAAAAGTGGGTTTACATGGTTTACACTTTTTACGGTTAACATTAATTTAATTATCTTATAATCAAATAATTAACTTTAATTTACCCTCATTTAATGGGTTTAGATGTAAACCCACTTTTAGGTCACCTGAAAGAGTCCTGAGTGGGCTGAACCAACCCTCTACCTCAGGGTCCTCTGCGAGAGACCCTAAGGAGACTAAGGTTAACGTCGTCAATACAAAACGCAGCCCCCCTGTGAGAGCCCCCGAGGGGATATAAATGAAGATTATTCATTGCCGTTGACTTTAGTCGACGGTAAAAGAAACTATTAAGGTGGGCTTCAGCCCAATTATTCAAGCGGCATTTTGGCTAAAGCCCGTTATTTTCAGTCATCATTGCCGTTGACTAAAGTCAACGGCAATGATTTTTACATGATACATAAACAAGCTGAATCAAACTTAAACAGATTCTGCTAATTAATTGATCAACAGCTTATATCCCCTGCCATGTACGTTGATGATCTCTACACTAGGATCGTCTTTTAAATACTTGCGGATCTTGCTTAAAAACACATCCATACTGCGCCCGTTAAAGTAATTATCATCGTGCCAGATGTTCAGTAACGCTTCTTCGCGGGTAAGTACTTCATTTTTACGCATACACAGCAAGCGAAGCAGCTCGGCCTCTTTCGTTGATAATTTTTGGTGATTATCGCCAATAGAGATTGTTTGCAGGGTAAAATCAAATGCGTATTTGCCAATTTTAAATGAGGTTTGCTTTTCTTCCTCCTTCTTTTCCGTATTCTCGGTTCTTTTAAGCATGGCATTAATACGCAGCAATAACTCCTCGATACGGAAAGGTTTGGTGATGTAATCGTCACCACCTAGGTTAAACGCCTGCATCTTGTCTTCGATCATACTTTTTGCTGTTGCAAAAATAATAGGTACATGAGGGTTTATTTTCCTGATCTCTTTACCCAGCGTAAAGCCATCTTTTTTAGGCATCATCACATCCAATATCAACAAGTCATATACCTGTTTGGTAAAGGCACGCAAGCCTTCTTCGCCGTCTTTACATAAAACAACATCAAATTTACCTTTTAACTGCAGGTAATCCTGTAGTAGCGCGCCCAGATTGGCATCATCTTCAACCAGTAGTATTTTTTTCATTTGTTTTTTTTAGTCCGGAAGTCCGATAAATCGGAAAGTCCGGAAGATTATCCTTTATTTGAAAGCCTGATGATCACAAGGAATCCAAAATCTATATTGTTATCTTTTTGCTTTCCAGACTTCCCGATTTATCGGACTTCCGGACAACACCTCTTTTATACTTGCGGAAACTTAAGCTCAAATTCCGAACCTTTGTCTTTTTCAGATCTTACACTTATCGTTCCGTTAAGCCTTTTTACAATGGTATTCACATAGCTTAAGCCCAATCCAAATCCTTTAACATCATGTAAGTTGCCGGTAGGTATTCGATAAAATTGTTCAAATATTCGTGTTTGCTGATCACGGCTCATACCTATACCTTTATCGGCAACCTGAATAAGCACCTGCCCGTTTTTAACCAACGTTGTTATGGTGATATCTGGTGTATCTGCGCTGTATTTTATAGCATTATCAACCAGGTTGTACAACACGTTCGAAAAGTGCAGTTCATCAGCTATGATGGTTGTATTTTCATCAGTGAGATCAAGCGTGGTTTTGGCGTTAAATTTATGTAGTTTGAGCGCCATACTATCAATTACCACGGTTACCATATCGTTCACATCCAGCGGCTTTTTATCCAGCTTAAAATCATTCTTTTCAATGCGGGCTATGTTAAGTACCCGTTCAATATGACTACCTAAACGGGCGTTTTCTTCAAAAATAATATTAGCCAAACGGGATACCCTGCTTTTATCCTCGGTGATCTCGGCATCTTTTAAAGCTTCGCTGGCAATCATGATGGTTGATACCGGAGTTTTAAATTCGTGGGTCATATTATTGATAAAGTCGATCTTCATTTCCGATACCTTTTTTTGTTTGAGGATCGAGAAGATGGTATAACCAAAACAAAATATCAATACCATCAATAAGCCACCAGTAGTACCCATGGTGGCTGTCATATTACGTAATATGAGTGAATTTTTCTGTGGGAATGATAACCTGATCTTACCCGGGTCATTGATCACATCTTTACCAAATATGGGGGTTTGATAGGTATTTGCGGCTATAAATACGGGTTTGTTTCCATCGTTATCAATAGCACTCGAAAATATGAGTGAATCGCTATTGGCGGTTGTTACTTCATAGCTAAAAGGCAGGGAAATACCTTTATTATGCAGTTCAAAACGCAATAAAGAATCAATCCAAAACGGATTTATACGTTTATTTAGCGGCTCACCTGTTTTACGATATTCCTCAGCAAGATTCTCTATTACGGTAGTTTTACCAACGTTTATGTTCTGCAGCGAATCCGTTTCCAGCATTTTCTTGATTTGCGCTACTTGACGTTCCTTTTGTTTCCGGAGCTGCTCACGTTGCCATAACGGATTTATTTGCGGTACAGAAATGAGTTGTTTCCCAAACTGAGGGTCGATATACACATACCTCAAAGTATCGTATTTATGCAGTTTTTTGGTGCGTATAGCACCACTGATACGGGTACGCACTATTTGTGGCGTAAACCGGCCATGTACCACACCCAGCTCATCAGTATACTCCTCTACCTTAACCTGAAAATCTACCGTACCTTCCTGCTGCAGCAGATTGGCCAGTTCATCATCCATTTTTTTATGCATGATCATCCGTTCCAAACTATCGCGTAAAACGGCTATTTTCTTTTCCCGCAGGGTTTGTTTTTTTCTTTTGGGCAGGTACAATTTATTGGCATCGTTTTTTACCACCTTTATTCCGGCATTGGCGTCATCCAGGTTGCTCACCTTTCGCTGCGCCTTGTTACTTAAAAAGTTCATGGCATCCTGCTTACTCACTTTGGATACCACGTTATTAAGCGCCTCGTTTACAGAGCGATCAAACAACTCCGACTGCATCTGGTACGATTGCCGTAAAAAGTATAATTGCATGGCCATTACACCGAGCAGTGCAAAACCCATTAATCCAATTATTAAACCGATGCTTCTTTTCTTCATTTGTTAACAAGCAAAATTATTTTAAAATAACCGTACAACAGTTCCTTTTAACAATTTTTAACAATTATCAATCGGCAATAACCTTTTGACATATAACATTTTGCCTTTCCCCGGCTCATCAACAGCCCGAATTATACAAGATACAAAAATGAAATGGGAAGCGTGCTTTAACTAGGTACAATTCAAGTTGTCGCGCGATGTCGACTCACCCCATCTGCACTTCGCTGGACGACCCTCTCTGCCGCTTTGCGGCAAAGAGAGGGGAGAAAACATTTTGTCATGCTGAACGGAGTGAAGCATCTATTATTGAACTTTTCAATTGTAGAATAGATCCTTCGTTCCTCAGGATGACAAAATTAATAGAAAATGCCCCCTTTGCGCCGTAGGCAGAGAGAGGGCTGTCGAGCGAAGTGATGGCAGGGTGAGTCTAACGTGCGACAATTTGATATATAATGGCTCAAAACCCCTAAATACAAAAAGATCCCTTTTAAAATTAAAGGAATCTTTTTAATATGGATAATATCTTTCTTATCGCACAGCGAAATTAGAATGGCAGATCATCATCATCGGCCGAAGAGGCAATATCTGGTGATGGTGCAGCATACTCGGGTGTGGTAGCGCTTCCGGCACCTGCGGCCAAAGCATTAACCCGCCATAACTGTAACGAATTGAAATAACTTTTTTTACCCGCTTTATCAGTCCAAGGACGACCTTTCAGGTTAAAAAACACTTCTACATCGTCACCTACTTTAACAGCGTCAAGCAGGGCGCAACGATCCTGTATAGCTTCAAACTTTAAATATTCAGGATATTGAGGATTCTCAATATATTCAAGTATTAGCTCGCGTTTTTTAAGTGAATCAGTAACCTGCACTGTTGGCGACACTTCATATACCTTACCTTTAACTTCCATAATAATCTTCTCAAAAAAATTTAAAATGTAAAGTTAATAGATAAGAAATTAAAATAGGGTGTTTTTAATTTATAAATTCGCAAAATAAATATGCAAGTTTTCCACACCGAGAGTAAAATCGTAATTACATGCAACAAAAGGCTGTCGCCTTATTTGCAGCAGGAAGTTGAGGCACTGGGTTTTACACCAACCCGTGTTTTCCAGACCGGCATTGAGCTTCAAGGTACCGTAACCGATACCATTGCGCTTAACCTTAATCTGCGTTGCGCCAGCCAGGTTCTTTATTTACTAAAAAGCTTTAAAGCCGATGACCCTGCCCAACTTTATAATGAGCTGGTTACCATTGAGTGGGAAAAACTGATTGATTTTGCCGGATATTTCTCGGTATCATCCAACGTAAATAACGAACACATTCTTACGCCTTTGTTTGCCAATGTAAAGGTAAAAGACGCCATTGCCGACAGGATAAAATCCATAAAAGGCATACGCCCCAACTCGGGTGCCGAAGCCAACAAAACGCTAATACACCTGTACTGGCAGGATAGCGATGCCGATATTTTTATCGATACATCGGGCGAAACACTGGCTAAGCACAGCTACCGCAAAATACCGGGTAAAGCCCCAATGCTGGAGGCTTTAGCGGCATCAACTGTTATGGCCACCAACTGGGACAGGCAAAGCACGTTCATTAACCCCATGTGCGGATCGGGCACCTTAGCTATTGAAGCTGCTTTACTGGCAACCGATAAATGCCCGGGCCTGTTCAGGATGAACTACGGCTTTATGCATATTTTAGGTTATGATGAAAACGTCTTTTTTACCGAGCGCCGTAAATTAAAAGATAAGGCAAAAAAGGAGACTGGCTTTAAGATCATCGCTACCGATATATCTGCTGATGCTGTTGACATCGCACAAAAGAACGCAAAAACAGCAGGTGTAGACCATTTGATAGATTTTAACGTTTGTGATTTTGAAGACACCGAAGTACCGGAGGATGCAGGCATTGTGATGTTTAACCCCGAATACGGCGAACGCCTGGGTGTACACTCCAAACTGGAAGCCACCTATGCACGCATGGGCGATTTTATGAAAAAGAAATGCCTGGGATACCGGGGTTATATTTTTACGGGCAATCCCGATCTGGCTAAAAAGATCGGTCTTCGCCCGGCGCGAAGAATTGAATTTTACAATGGTAAACTGGATTGCCGTTTACTGGAATATGAGCTGTATGAAGGCAGCAAAAGAGAACCAAAAGAAGCATAAATGAAGAAGATTATATTATTATCAGCTGCTATTTTACTATCAGCTTATTGCAAAGCACAAACCGAACTGGCATTTCCGTTTCAGGGCGGTGGTGCTGTAATGACCCGTTTTTTCAGGGATAGCCTCAAAGTAACGCAGGATATCATTAACAAGAAAGCTACAGGCACCGCCGTATTTAAATTTACGGCCGATGAAAAGGGCACCATCAAGAAAATAATTGTTTATTATGCCGATGATTACGTGCTAACCCTACCCATTATTGAAGCGCTCAAAAAATCAAATCACAAATGGGTGATCCCTGATCATGAGAAATTTCACGATTTTATTATCCCGTTTTCCATCAGCTTTAATCCGCCTGCTATGGCCAGTAATGCAACGATGAAGGATGCTTACAAATTTTATAGCCAGCGTAAACCCATTATATCTTACAACCAGGTGCCTTTGGAGTATGCCACCCTGTTACCAACAGTTGTTGTAAGTTACGATATACCGGAATAAAAATCGTATGGTTTTTAACGCTGAAAGCCCATGATCATTGAATTGCTCATGGGTTTTGTTTTTTTGCACTGTTGTTCTCTTCCATTTTCCCAGTTCCCTTTTTAATCTTTCAGGCAATACATTTAACCCAGTAAAAAAAATTCAATTAAAAATAGAAAAACAAAAATCCATCTGCTTATTAGTTTCGTTAGTTATAGATAACCAATCTATTACGTAAATGAAAGAGATGCTGAATTTCAAAATAAAGGCG
The DNA here is from genome assembly GCF_900155965.1 of Mucilaginibacter lappiensis. Lineage (GTDB taxonomy): Bacteria > Bacteroidota > Bacteroidia > Sphingobacteriales > Sphingobacteriaceae > Mucilaginibacter > Mucilaginibacter lappiensis. The sequence continues at coordinate 629,833 of NZ_FTMG01000002.1, read as the reverse complement.
ATTGCAGCCAATATCAGGAATACCAGGGAGGGCCTGAATTATACGCAAGAATATCTTGCTGCAAAATTGAGTATATCGCAAAATGCTTACAGCAAAATTGAATTAGGTTATACTAAAATAACAGTTGAACGCCTTTTTCAAATAGCTACTATATTAGGCTCAGATGTTCATGAACTCATCGAGACCGAAAAAGTAGTAGCTGCTTAGCTAAGTACAAAGCGGAAGGCATAAAGCCTAAAGCTCGTTTTATATATTATAATCATCAAATGCACAAAAGCGGGGGATAGAAATGTCTTTTTTGCTTTGTGCTTTTACTTTAGGCTTTTGGCTTTAATGGTATCTTTGCTCCCGATGGAACATAGTGAATTGATTGATGCAACCGTACAATTTGTACGCGAAACACTTAAAAACGCCGAAGGTGGCCACGACTGGTGGCATATTCAAAGGGTTTGGACTAATGCCAAATTGATAGCACAAACCGAAAAAGCCGATCTGCTTACGATTGAACTGGCCGCATTATTACATGACATTGCCGATAGTAAATTCCACAATGGCGACGAAGAGATAGGTCCGCGTACTGCCGGCAATTACCTGCAAAGCATACAGGTAGATGCGGCCGTGATTGAACATGTACAGCAGATCATCCGGCACATGTCGTTCAAATCAAGTTTTGATAAACCCTCCTTTCACTCTCCCGAACTGGCTATTGTACAGGATGCCGATCGCCTGGATGCCATCGGCGCCATTGGTATTGCACGCGCCTTTACTTATGGTGGCTTTAAGGGCCGGGAGCTTTACAATCCCGAAATTGAGCCTAATCTGAACATGAGTAAAGAGGAATACAAGAACACATCGGCCCCAACCATCAACCATTTTTATGAAAAGCTTTTATTGCTGAAAGATAAAATGAACACCCCCACAGGTAAAAAGCTGGCGCAGCAACGGCACAATTTTATGGAAACCTATTTAAATCAATTTTATAATGAATGCGGAATGATAAACTAAATAAAGTTTAGTTTCTTTGCCCCAAATTTGAGGTTGATGAAAAAAACGATACTGCTAACTACTCTCCTGCTGAACTTTACCTTATTTGTGTTTGCACAGGATACCCTGAAACAACAGCGTTTTAATCTCCATTTCCAGCAAACTATCATTACCCAATACAAGCCATCATTTGGCGCCCCCTATACCGGCACTAACAGTTTACTTACCAAATCAGAAACACAAAGCTCTATTACTACCACACTTTTTGGTGCAGCCAGGTTATGGAAAGGGGCACAGGCTGTTTTTAATCCGGAATTATCGGGAGGAGCCGGTCTGAGCAAAACGCTGGGCGTAGCCGGCTTTCCTAACGGTGAAACTTTTAGGGTAGGTGCCACGGAACCTAAAATTTATATCGCCCGTTTGTATTTTACCCAAAATTTTGAGTGGGGTAAAGAAAAAGATACCCTTACTGATGATAACAACCAATTGGCGGGCTTAAAAAGTAAACGATACTTCTCCTTTACGGTTGGTAAATTTGGCATGGCCGATTTTTATGATGGTAACGAATTCAGCCATGACCCACGTACCCAATTCATGAACTGGGCCTTAATGGATAACGGCGCCTGGGATTACCCGGCTAATACACGGGGCTATGTTTTGGGCAGCCATTTTGAGCTGGGGCAACCCAACTGGACACTGCGTTTTGCCTTTACCATGTCAACCACTACCGCTAACGGCGCCATCTGGGATTCCAAAATAGGACATGCCAATACACAAACACTGGAGTATGAGCATCGTTACACTATCAACGGCAATAAGGGTACTGTACGGGTATTAGGCTTCCGGAACAATGGTAAAATGGGTGTTTATAGTGAGGCACTGGCCAAAAATCCGGTAAACCCGGTAGTGGATACCAATCTTACTTACGGCAAGCATAAATATGGCTTCGGTATCAGTGCCGATCAGTACCTAAGTAAAGACTTTGGTGTATTTGCCAAAGTAAGCTACAACGACGGCAAAACCGAAACCTGGTATTTTACCGAGATCGACCGTTCATTGAGCTTTGGTGGCACGCTAAAAGGCACATCATGGAAACGCCCCGATGACGAACTGGCTTTAGCCTTCATCGCTAACGGACTTTCAACGCAGCATCGCGATTACCTGGCCGCCGGTGGTTATGGTTTTATTATTGGCGATGGTAAGCTCAACTACGGTCATGAGTTGATAGCCGAGTTGTACTATAAAATAAATGCTTTTCAGAAGAAAGTCTGGCTCACACCCGATTATCAGTTTATCCTGAACCCGGCTTACAATAAAGACCGCGGCCCGGTAAACGTATTATCTTTAAGGGCGCACGTTGAGTTTTAATATCTACCCAAATATCGCCAGCACGCCAAAATAAAGCAGCATACATCCCGAGCTTAAAAAATTCATGCGCATGGCATTTTTATAATCGGCGTTTTTGGTCGATTGACCAACCTTATAAAACCAGTAATTAAAAAACAAAAATATAGGAAGCGCGCACAGCAGGAAAAAATAAAAGTGCAGCATTCGGCCTGCCGAATGCCAGTAATAGTAGGATAAGGCTATCCCCAGGGCAAACAACACACCCGAAAAAATAAAGGAGCCTTTATAACCCAACAACAAGCTGATCGTCCGGTCGCCCCGCCGGCTATCCTCCGCATGCTGATAAACCTGGGTAAGCGGATAGGATGCGCCGATCAAACAAGAACATATACCCCCGGCAACAGCAAAACCAACACCCCAATGTCTGAACAGGCTTAATCCCGCAAGGGCCGAATAAGTGGTATAGTAAATAAATGCCCCCTGGAAAAAGAAGACCGTTAAAAAACTGATAATGGGATACTTTTTTAACCGCGTAGTGGAGTGGCTGTATAGTTTTGACATAATACCGTAAAGCAATACCGCGAAGGCAAATTCCCAACTGATCAGGAAACCCAGCAAAAAGGCCACAGCCTCCAGCAATATCGAAAAATAGTACAAGCTGATATCCACCTCAGGCGGTTTGGCCAGCAGGGCAATGCTTTCTTCATCACGGTCAAAGTAACTGTTATAACCGTTACTTGCCGGAAAAGCCAGTAAATGCCAGATCAAAAATACCAAAACGGCCGGCCAAAAGTGAACATCATGTACCTGGCTAAAAGCAAACAAATATACCGGGAGCAAAAAAACAGAAAACACAAAACGCAAATGCGCCCATGCCGATGGAGTTGGTATTAGCTGTTTTAAGTTCATACTGAGCGGTTATTTGATAGATGGCGGTGATAAATATTATTAAACAATAAAGGCAACCCTTCATAACCTCATAAACGTAATAATAGCAAACATGGTTGCCTTGTGATTACGAATGTAAAAATTGGTGCCTTATAAAATGTTATGTTTGAAAGTACGTTCGTAATTCATGATGAAAAAAATTTATATCGCCGCCATTTTAGCTTTTTTAGTAACCAACAGCTTTGCACAGGTAAAAACAACGATCAACAAATCGGCTATTACTTTTAAAATTAAAAATATGGGTATTAATTGTACCGGCGTTTTTAATGGTTTGCAAGCCGATGTACAGTTTAAACCTGCAGACCTTGCTAGCAGCAGCATCATAGCCTCGGTAGAAACCGCCACCATTAATACCGATAACGAGATGCGTGATAATCACCTGAAAAGCGCTGATTATTTTGATATAACTACTTATCCGAAGATCACGTTAAAGTCGGTTTCATTTAAACATAAAGGCGGAGACAACTATACCGGCAGTTTTAACGTAACTATAAAAGACAAAACAAAGTTGATAGAGATTCCTTTTACTTACACCGAAACGGGTATTACCGCAGTATTTAGCGGCAGCTTTAAAATAAACCGCAGGGATTTTGGCTTAGGCGGCAACAGCATGGTGCTGGCCGACGAAGCTACGGTTACGGTAAATGTGGAAAGTAGTATCAAGTAGCTAGTATCAAGTATCAAGACAGAAGTGATTTTTACTTAGAATGGAACATTCAAAAATCTTGATACCTGATACTAGCTACTTGATACCAATAAACTACTTGATACTAAAAAAACATAACATAGATGGATAGTTGCATCAGTGCCATTGGGATAGCTAATCCCGACAATCGAATAGCTCAAAATGACATTTACCACTTTATGGTGAATGCGTTTGGCTTGGATGCAACTAACGCCGCCAGGTTGAAAAGTATTTATGACCACTCCGGCATTGATTATCGCTATTCGGTGATCCCGGATTTTGGCGCCAGTGATCCATCTCAATATACTTTCTTTAAGCAATCGGCAGATCTGGAACCTTTTCCCGGTACTAAAGAGCGGCTGAAACTTTATGAAAAAGAGGCGATAGCTATTGCTATTAAAGCGGTAAAAAATTGCCTTGCCAGTTTTGGCGATGATATTCTACCTCAGATCACCCATCTGATCACCGTGAGCTGTACCGGCATGCATGCCCCGGGCATTGATATTGAATTGGTGGAGAAGCTGCCACTTAATCGAGATACCGAGCGCACCTGTATCAATTTTATGGGATGCTATGGTGCCATCAACGCGCTCAAAGTATCCGACTATATTTGTCGTGCAAATCCCGAAGCCAAAGTACTGATCGTAAGTATTGAGCTGTGTACCCTGCACTTTCAAAAAAATAATACGCTTGATAACTGGGTAGCCAATTCGCTGTTCAGTGATGGCGCGGCGGCGGTTCTGGTGGAAAATACAGCCAACCGTTCGGGCACAGGAACTTATTTCTCCTTAAAGAATTTTTATACCGAATTTGTGACCGAGGCCCGCGATGATATGGGCTGGCATGTGGGCAATACCGGTTTTGAAATGATATTGACCTCCAAAGTATCCAAGCAGATCAAAAAACATATCGGCGCTTTGATGGAACGTTTTCTGCATAAAGTAAAAATGGATGCCGGGCAGATCACCGCTTATGCTGTACACCCGGGCGGGCGCAAGATATTGGAAGCCGTTGAAATAGCTCTTGATCTTCCTGAAGAAAGCAATGCCTTTGCTTACCAAACTCTGCAAGAGTATGGCAATATGTCGTCGGCCACTATATTATTCGTACTGCAAAAAATGCTGGCTGCACAAAACTTAAAAGAGCAAAAGATCATGAGCTTTGCCTTTGGGCCGGGTTTAACCGTTGAAGGGATGATACTCGAAATGCATTAAACCATGAGCGATGTAATTATAGTCGGTGGCGGTTTGGCAGGCTTATTCAATGCCATTTTATTAAACCGGGCCGGTCTTCAGGTTACTGTGATCGAAAAGAAAACATACCCCACGCACCGGGTATGCGGCGAATATATCTCCAACGAAGTAATTCCCTTTTTGAGCAAACTGGATATTGATTTGGAACCCTTGCAGGTGGCCCGGATCAATCGACTGGAGGTAACCGCGGTATCAGGCACCAAACTTTCGCAAAAACTGGACCTGGGTGGCTTTGGTTTAAGTCGCTTTACTTTTGATAACCTTTTGTATCACAAAGCTATGGCCGAAGGCGTAAACGTGATGCCTGGTACACGGGTAGAGGATATCCGCTTTGTTAATGATCATTTTGAGGTGGTCACACCCGGAAATGTCATGACAGCGCCACTTGTTATAGGTTCATTCGGCAAACGATCCAATCTTGATCAAAAATTAAAACGCCCTTTCTTTTATAAACGGAGTCCATACCTGGCCGTGAAATTCCATGTACGCATGGATTTTCCAGATGATCTTATCCAGCTCAACAATTATAAAGATGGCTATTGCGGCGTAAGCAAAACCGATGGCGACCGTTACTGCATGTGCTACATGGCCCATCGGGATGACCTTCGCAAGCATGGGACTCTTGAAGGCCTCGAGCAAAACGTAATTCGCAAAAACCCATACCTGGATGATATTTTTAGCAAGGCTGAATTTCTGCTGGACAAACCCGAGGTGATCAACGAAATATCCTTCGAAAAAAAGGCCCCGGTTGAAGATCATATCCTCATGAGTGGCGATACTGCCGGCATGATAGCCCCGCTTTGCGGCAACGGTATGACTATGGCTATCCATTCTGCTAAAATATTATCCGAAAAGATCATCGCCCATTACCAGCCTGCAAAATTCACAGCCCATAAACGTGCAGCTTTAGAAACCGATTACACCCATAGCTGGAACAAGGAGTTTGCCCGGCGCCTTTGGGTTGGCAGGCAATTGCAGCGATTGTTTGGCAATAACACCACCACAGCGCTTACCTTAAATATGCTGAATGGCCTGCCCCCTGTATCCCGTTTTTTGATCAGTCAAACCCATGGCAAACCTTTCGCCTAACCACCACGTATTTACTATATGCCTGATTTAACCATACGCGCTTCCGATGTCGAAATAATGGACGATTTTGCCCTGCCAGCCAGCGAGATTGAGCCCGTATTGGCCGGTTTAGGCCAGGTAAACGCTTTATTGGGCGGTCATAAAAACCTGATTAAAGCTTTAAAGAACTTCCCTGTACGTACCGGTTACGCCATAAGCGATTGGGGCTGCGGTGGCGGCGATGCTTTAATTGCCATAGCCAAATGGGCAGCTAAAAACAATTTGCAGCTAAATTTAACCGGTATCGATGCGGCACCTGCTGCTGTTAATTTTGCCCGTCAGGAATCGGCGGGATTTATGAATATCGACTATCTGCAAGCCGATGTGATTACAGATACAGATCGTATTAAACCCTGTGATATTGTTATCTGCAGCCTGTTTACCCATCACTTTGACGACGAACGATGGATAACGCTCATCAAAAACATGAATGCATCAGCTCGCAAGGGCATTATCATTACCGACTTGCACCGGCATTGGCTATTGTACTATGCTATTATAGCGATAACCCATGTTTTTACCCGGAGTAAAATGGCCCGTAATGACGGCCCGCTATCCGTAAAACGCGCCTTCAAAAAAGCCGAATTGGTTACTTTATTAAAAAATGCAGAAATTGATAACTATAATTTAACATGGCATTGGCCATTCCGCTGGCAGTTAATCGTCTACAAATCGTAACTTTACGATATGAATTTGCGTGTACTGGTTTTAATAACCGCCCTGGGCGTGGCAATAACGCTATCTGCCGTTAACTTTTATTTTCAGCACAAGTGGTACGATGTTATGGTAACCTTCCTGGCTACGCTCATTACCAGCTATGTGGTTTTCTATTACCTCATCGAAAAATACATCTACTCGCGCATTAAGCTTATCTATAAGCTTATCCATAACTTAAAGCTGGGCCGCGATCTGCGTGATGCGCTTGGCGAACACGTAAGCGCCAATCCTATCAACGATGTAGAATCGGAAGTAAAAGAATGGGCCAAGCAAAAAAAGATTGAGATTGACGAGCTGCGTAAACAAGAAAAATTCCGTCGCGATTTTCTTTCCAATATATCGCACGAGTTTAAAACACCGCTTTTTGCCATCCAGGGTTATATTGAGGCCCTGCAGGATGATGATTTTGACGATCGTGATATGGCACGCCAATTTTTAGAGAAAGCCTCTAAAAACGTGGATCGGCTGAGCTACCTGATCAAAGATTTGGACGAAATTTCCAAACTGGAATCAGGCGAAATACCGATCAATTACAGCAAGTTTAAGATCAATGACCTCATCAAAGAGGTTTTTGAATCATTGGAGATCAAGGGTAAGCAATATCATATTAAATTAATATTTAAACAAAAATACGACGAGGGCATCCTGGTATATGCCGACCGGGAAAAAATACGCCAGGTATTGGTTAACCTGATTGACAATTCCTTTAAATATGGTAAGGAAGAAGGCAGTACTTCGGTAAGTCTTTTTGTACTGCATGACCAGGTATTAGTTGAGGTGACCGATGATGGTATCGGCATCGAAGAAAAGTTCCTGCCACGCTTATTTGAGCGTTTTTACCGTACCGATAGCAGCAGGTCAAGGCAAATTGGCGGCTCGGGTTTAGGGCTGGCCATTGTAAAACATATTATAGAAGCGCATCAGCAAACCATTAATGTACGCAGCACCGAAGGCTTAGGTTCCACATTTGGCTTTACCCTGCAAATTGCCAAACAAACCTTACATTTACCCAATATACCCGTGTTAAAAAGTTAACATTAACTTAACATAAGCAAACGTACCTTTACCCCAATTTAAAGCATTATGTCACTTAACAGCATATTCCAATACTTTGTACCCAAGGACAAGAAAATATTTTTCCCCCTATTTGAGCAGGCGGCAAGCAATGTAGTTACCATGGCTACCGTATTGGTTGAGGCTGTTAACTCCAACAATCCTGCAACCCAGGAAGAGCTTTACAAACAAATAGATAAGCTGGAGAACAAAGGTGATGAGCTAACCCACCAGATATACCTGGAACTGGGCAAAAACTTTATCACCCCGTTTGACCGCGAAGATATACATGCACTGGCTACCGCTATTGATGATGTAGCTGATTATATTCATGGGGCTGCTAACCGCATGAGCCTTTACAAGATTGATGACTTTAATGAGCATATCCGCAAGCTGTCTGACCTGATATTACAGGCCAGTATCGACCTGGAAAAAGCTGTAAAGGAATTAAAAGACCTTAGGAACGTACGTAACATAGCCGACTCCTGCATCAGGATAAACAGTGTGGAAAACCAGGCCGACTATGTATTTGACCGCGCCGTAGCCGATCTGTTTCTTTATGAAAAAGACGCTATCCGCCTAATCAAATACAAAGAAATACTTGCCGCACTTGAAACCGCTACCGATATGTGCGAAGACGCGGCCAACGTTATGGAATCAATTTTAGTTAAAAACGCTTAAGCATACTTAATCATCACTAAATGGTTACCTCCCTACTTGTTGTCGTAATTGCCCTGGCACTTATTTTTGATTATACCAATGGCTTTCACGATGCAGCCAACTCCATCGCCACTATAGTATCTACCAAAGTATTAACACCTTTCCAGGCAGTACTGATGGCGGCAGTGTTTAATTTCGCAGCATACTTTTTTATCAAAGATCATAAAGTTGCCAATACCGTTTCCAAGATTGTATTGGAGCACTTTGTGACCATCCATGTGATACTCGCTGGCTTAATTGCAGCCATATCCTGGAATTTAATAACCTGGTGGTTTGGTATCCCTTCAAGTTCTTCACACACGCTTATCGGTGGTTTTGCCGGTGCGGGTATGGCCAACGCTATCTATATGCACGTTAATCCATTGAATGCGATTGAAATGCACTATGTATTAACCATCATAGCCTATATAGTTTTAGCGCCGTTTATTGGTTTGGTTATAGCCTACCTCATTACCATCCTGATACTGCATATCTGTAAAAGGGCCAGACCTGCCGTTGCCGAACGCTGGTTTAAAAGACTGCAACTCTTATCAGCAGCAGCGTTAAGTTTTGCGCATGGTGGTAACGATGCCCAAAAAGTAATGGGTATATTATATGTAACGCTAATTACCTCTGGTGTAATTAAATCTGGTGCACCGATGCCGGAATGGATCCCGCTGGCTTGCTATACTGCTATTGCAGCAGGCACCATGTCTGGTGGTTGGAAAATTGTAAAAACCATGGGTTCCAAAATCACTAAGGTAACCCCGTTAGAAGGTGTAAGCGCGGAAACAGCAGGTGCTGTTACCTTATTTATTACCGAACGATTTGGCATCCCGGTTTCAACAACACATACTATTACAGGTTCTATTATTGGTGTAGGTTTAACCAAACGCGTTTCGGCGGTACGCTGGGGCGTTACCATTAACCTGGTTTGGGCCTGGATCATTACTATACCTGTATCAGCCCTTATTGCCGGGGGTATATTTGCACTGATACACCTGATAGGATAACTTTTTTATTGCCTGCAATTTTTTACTAAATTTAATCATTATGAGAACAAAGTTTTTAGTAATTACCGGATTGCTGGCACTGATAACGTTAGCCAGCTTCGACACACCCGACCAGACTGCACATGCTGCAGTACAGCCAACCCAAACCATACCCACCAACCTGGAGATAGGTAATGGTCTTAAACAGGCGCTTGAAGTAGCTACAGGCAAAAGCTCAGACCAGCTATCGGCAGTTAATGGTTTTTTTGGAAACGCTGCTGTTAAAATACTTTTCCCGCCAGAAGCTCAAAAGGCCGAAAAAACATTACGCAGCCTGGGTATGGGTAAATTGTGCGATAATGTGATATTATCACTTAACCGCGCTGCTGAAGATGCTGCGAAACAGGCAAAACCTATTTTTGTGGATGCTATTAAGCATATGTCGCTGCAGGATGTAACCAACATTTTGATGGGAAATCCGGATGCGGCCACGCAATATTTTGAACATGCTACTACCGCCCAGTTATCGGCTAAATTTAAACCGGTGATACAAGGCAGCCTGAACAAAGCTAACGCCACTAAGTATTATACTGATGCTGCACAAGCTTACAATAAAGTGCCATTTGTAAAAAAATTGAATCCGGATATCAGTGATTATGCTACTCAAAAAGCTATCTCGGGCTTATTTATCGAAATAGCGAAAGAGGAATTGAACATCCGCCAGAATTTAGGCGCCCGCACTACGCCATTATTGCAAAAAGTATTTTCTTTTGCCGATAAGAATAAGAAATCCTGATCGGGAAAATATCTCATAAAAGAAAGAGCGATGAAAAAATTCATCGCTCTTTCTTATTTGCCCTATTGCTGCTTCTGGAATTTCACCTTTACAGTAACCTGTTCGGGCTTGTGGTTATTGTTCCCAATCCATGATGGCCCGTTTTTGATCAGGTCGATGGCTTTTTGATCGGCCACTGTATTCAGGCCTTTCTTGATCTTAAAATCATTTAATGATCCATCGGCCGCTACGGTGAAACTTACGCTTACATTACCGATGCTACCATCGGGCAAAACCGCATTGCTTTGTAAATATTTTTTAAAGTCGCTCCAGTTATTTTGCGGGTGCGCATTTTGCGATACCGGTTCGGTTAAATCATCATCCTTTTTGCTACCGTAGCCTGTTACCACAACCTCGTTAAGCGAACTGGAGGCATCCTTCAGCTCAACCTTTAAGCTATCACCTACTTTTGCGCTTATTTGTTTACGCTCAAAGCCTATGGATGCAATGTCAAGGGTCTCATTTGCCGAGGGCGAGGCCGAAAGTGCAAATTTACCATTGGTATCCGTTACTGTTGATTTATTAGTTCCTTTGATACGTATAGCTGCCCCAATTACCGGCGAGCCATCACCCTTTGAAATAATGATACCTGTTATCCGGCTGGCTTCAGCCTGTGATTTAGGATCTGCCGGAATCACCGTTAACCCGTCTACTTTCCCGGGTAATATAGATGCTTTGGCTGCCTTCGATCGTCTCAAGGCTATGGTATTATCCAGGCTATCCTTTTTACTTTGCGAAGTATAACCTATTACCACGGCCTCACTTAACTGTTGGGTATTATCTTTTTTATAGGCGGGTATAATAACTTCGCGTAAAACCGGGCTTGCAGGCTGCTTAGCCTTATTATACGCATAATCAGTTGCTGGAGATGCAGCAGCTTGTTTATTATCCGTAGCAGATATTTCCTGTTGATAAACGGCCTTATCATTGGGTTGGGCAACAGGCTGCTTAATAACATCTTTCACTACAGGCGCTGGTTTTATGTTTTGTGCCACCAATGCTTCAGGATGAGCTGCAGGCGTATTTGGAACAACTACAGTATCTTTTTTAGGTGGTACCACCTGTGTTTTATTGGCCTGCGGGGCTTGCACAACATCCGCTACTCTTTCTCTTTCAACTATAGGAGATGAATTTTTCAACCATAATCCACCAATAGTTAATATTACTAAAATGGAGGCCGCTATTGACCACACCTTCCATGAAATAACCCTACCTTTCTTTTCGGCGGTACGTTCCTGCAGGCGACCGCCCAGTTTGCTCAGGTTTCCTTGCTGATCTTTCCCGCTCATTTCATAACCTTCCAGGGCATCCATCAAAAACGGATCGTCAAGGGCTTCGTGCTCCAGCTGGTGCATAGCCTTGGCATTAAGCTCCCCGTTAAGGTACTTCCTGATCTGCGATATGTCGGCTTTTTTATTGCTCACTGCTCTCCAGGCAAATTTTCAAATTCCGTTTGCCATTTTGTATATAACTTTTCACCTCATTTAAACTAAACCCGGTTATATCAGCCACTTCTTTATAACACTTCTCTTTTAAATAAAACAGATCAATACTTTGTTGCTGCGCTCCTGTTAGTTTATCAATACAGCGTTCCAAGGCTTTATAAGCTTCTTCACGGTTATTATCATCAGGATGCAAAAGCGGGGTAAATTCCATAACCTCATCCAAAGCAACCACCTCTAATTTTTTACTGCTCCTTAACTGCATCAAGCAATAATTGCGCCCCAGCACATACAACCAGCTCCTGAATATGCTGATATCATGCTGTTTTACTTTAACAACCAACTCCTCAAATATCCCCATCACGGCGTCTTTGGCCTGCTCTTCATCCTTCAGATATTTTAAGCAAACGCCATAAACCAAAGGCATATATCTTTCATACAGCTGCCCTAAAACAGCAAGATCACCGTTATCACGGTAAACAGCTAACAGTTCGGCATCAGTTGATGAATTTAGTTTATTTGGTTTGATAAAATTGGTCATTAAACACCGCCAAAATAAATTTTTTAAATCGTTTATGGAAATTAAGCTGCTGTAACATCCTTATTAAAATGAAAGCAAATGTGCAGATCCCCGATGTGCAAATATGCAGATGAGGTTCTGTCGCTATAAAAATCACTAATTCACTAAATCAGTAAATCAATAATTATCAAATGAAACAGCTACTATTCATTTTAATATTCGCGGGCCTAACCGGGTTTAAGCCTGCCAGCGACCGCCACATCAGTGGAACAATTTATGACGACAAAAACCAGGCCTTCCCCGGGGTACAGGTAACTATCACGGGAACCAAACAAGGCACGCAGACCGATGCCAAAGGACATTATGCTATTGATGTGCCCGCAGGTAAAAGCAATCTCACTTTCAGTTTTATAGGTTTTGAATCACAAACTATAAAAATCGGCAAAAGCAATACGCTTGATGTTCATCTAAAAGCATCCAATCAAACCTTAAGAGAAGTAGTGATAACAGGTTACGGTATACAGCATAGAAAAGAGATAACCGGGGCGGTTGCTATTGTTAGTGCACCACAAACCGATCAAAAGTACTCAGCACCAGTAGCCGGGGTCATCGCCGGTAAAAACGCGAGGCATTATAACAAATCTGTTCAGATGAATCAAATACAAATCATGCCATCTCCGGTTACTGATAATGAAAGCTATAAAGGCATTAACGAAAATGGTTTTAAAACTGTTGAAAGCGAGCCATTATCTACCTTTTCTGTTGATGTTGATGCGGCTTCGTACAGCAATGTAAGGCGTTTTATCAACAATGGTCAACTGCCACCTGCCGATGCGGTACGCATTGAGGAAATGATCAATTATTTTCATTACAACCTGACTGGCCCAACCAATAACGAACCGGTTGCTATACATACCGAACTTTCCACCGCGCCATGGAACGGTAATCACCGCCTGCTGCGCATTGGTCTGAAAGCCAAAACCATCCCTAATGATAAACTGCCGGCATCAAATCTTGTATTTTTGATTGATGTTTCCGGATCAATGTATGAGCCTAACAAATTGCCGTTGGTACAATCATCTTTAAAAATGCTGGTTAACCAATTGCGCCCGCAAGACAGGGTAGCCATTGTGGTATATGCCGGCGCTGCAGGTGTGGTTTTACCGGCCACATCGGGCGATAAAAAGACCACCATCAACAATGCCATTGATAACCTGCAGGCAGGTGGCTCAACAGCCGGCGGCGCGGGTATTAAATTAGCCTACAAAATTGCCCTGGAAAACTTTATGAAAGGCGGCAATAACCGCGTGATGCTAGCCACCGACGGCGATTTCAACGTAGGTGCATCCAGCGATGACGATATGGAAAAACTGATTGAGAAAGAACGGGAAAGCGGTATATCCCTATCCGTTTTGGGCTTTGGTATGGGTAATTACAAAGACAGCAAAATGGAAACCCTGGCCGATAAAGGCAATGGCAATTATGCCTATATTGATAACATTACCGAAGCCCGCAAAACCCTGATCAGTGAGTTTGGCGGAACTCTTTTTACGATTGCCAAGGACGTAAAACTGCAGGTTGAATTTAACCCCGGCAAAGTGCAAGCCTACCGTTTACTGGGCTATGAAAACCGCGCGCTGAACAAGGAGGACTTTAACAATGATAAAAAAGATGCCGGCGATATGGGATCTGGCCATACCGTAACTGCTTTTTACGAAATTGTACCCGCCGGTGTTAAAGACGACTATTCGGGCAGCGTTGATCCGCTGAAATATCAAAAACCAAAGCCTGTGCCTTATACCAGTTCATCCGATGAAATGCTGACCATCAAGTTCCGGTACAAACAACCTACTTCTTCAGTAAGTAAAATGAGTCATACAGAAGTATATGATAAGCCGGTAGCCTTAAATTCCACCTCAACCGATTTTCGGTTCGCCGCTGCCGTAGCTGAATTTGGTATGCTGCTGCGCGATTCGCAATTCAAACAACATTCTACTTATGACCAGGCCATTAAAATGGCCCGCGCGGCCAAAGGCGACGACAGCGAAGGTTATCGTGCAGAGTTCATTAAACTGGCCGAAAACGCCAGGCTATTGAGTCCCAGCAATAAAGTTTTGGCAGTTGAGGAATAGACCTTAGATGTGCAAATATGCGGATGTGTGGATTGTAAATGTGGTGATAATGGATTTGAGGTCATAATTCATCTGCAAATCTGAAATCCGCATATTTGCACATCTGAAATCTGCATATTTGCACATCTACATATTTGCACATCTGAAATCTGTGAAACTGTACATCAAAAACATGGTATGTAACCGTTGCAAAATGGCGGTACAAACCGAACTGGAAAAAGCCGGCCTGGAACATTTAAGTGTGGAGCTGGGCGAGATCAGCCTCAAAGAAAAACCGGGCGACCAACAGCTTCAGCAACTGGAAAAATCACTGACAGCACTGGGGTTCGAAATGATAGACAATCAGAAAAGCCGCCTGATTGAGCAAATAAAAACCGAGATCATTAAGCTGGTACATTATACCGATACTGCCAACCCATTAAAACTTTCGACCATCTTAGCCGATCATCTGCATCATGATTATAGTTACCTGAGCAATCTGTTTTCATCCGTTGAGGGCACTACGATAGAAAAGTATTACATCGCCCAAAAAATTGAAAAAGTAAAAGAACTGTTAATCTATAACGAGCTGAGTCTGTCGGAGATCTCTTATCAATTAGGTTACAGTAGCGTAGCGCATCTTTCGGCCCAGTTTAAGCAGGTAACCGGGATGACGCCTTCGCAATTCAAGGGTTTGCAAAAGCACGCCCGCAAAAATATCGATGATGTATAAACCGCCTCCTTTGCGATAAAGATCTTATAACAACCATCCATAATTCTGTAAAGCCAGCCGGCAGTGTTGTAGGTAAATTTGTGTTATCAATTTAATATAAATCATGACACACACTTATCAAATAACTGGCATGACCTGCGGCGGTTGTCAAAATAAAGTTCAAACCCTGCTTTCACAGGTAAAAAATGTACAAAAGATAGATATTTCCCTTGCCGAAGGCACTGCGGATATCACCATGACGCAGCATATCCCAACAACTGCACTGCAGGATGCCTTAAAAAACTATCCCAAATATCAGCTTACCGAGGTACAGCATACCTCTGCCATGAGTATGGATATGGATACCGAAAACCGTACCTGGCTGGCCACCTACAAACCCATCCTGCTCATTTTCGGCTATATTTTAACCATAGCTATTATAGCAGGATATATGGAGCACGGGTTTATGACCATGACCGCCATGCGCGTATTTATGAGCGGTTTTTTCCTCACGTTTTCTTTTTTCAAACTGCTTAACCTGCAAGGCTTTGCCGATAGCTACTCCATGTATGATATTGTAGCCAAACGCTTCAAGGCATGGGGGTATATTTATGCTTTTGTTGAGCTGGGGCTGGGTATAGCCTTCGCGCTGGATGTGCAGCCCTTTGCGGTAAATGCAGTCACCTTTGTGGTGATGACTGTAAGTTTGATAGGCGTACTGCAAAGTGTACTCAACAAACGCAAAATCCAGTGTGCCTGTCTCGGGGCTGTTTTTAATTTACCCATGAGCACTGTTACCATTGTAGAAGATGCCCTGATGATTGCAATGAGCGGGGTAACTTTGTTGGCTGTTCTTTAAGAAACTCCCAGGTTACAAACGGCTGGTTATTTTCCCTTAACAAAACAGCCCGGATTTCCTTTTTGAGTGGAAACCCGGGCTGTTTATACATATAAATATACGCAATATTTAGCGGAGTACGGAGTCCAACATCCTTCAAAAGAATATCAAATTCCGAGGGTTTTTATTCATAATTCAACATCGTTATTCTGTGTTCGATATTAAATTCTTAACTTAATATCGAAGTAGCAAAAAATACCCGCTACATGTCATTTTTTTGCATGTAACCAGCATTATACATTTAATAAACCATCTTATTACCTACCTTTGCGGTTTGCTCCTGATATAAAACAGCAAGGGCAATGGATCATTAAACAGGAACTACATGTACGATATTTGTTGCATAGGGCATATTACGTTAGATAAAGTGGTGACACCACAGGCGGTTAAACATATGGCCGGTGGTACATCTTTTTATTTTTCGAGCGCCATCCGTCATATGGATGTGAGCTATACTTTGGTAACCTCACTGGCAGAAAGCGAAATGCCTACCGTTGAAGCTTTACGCGCCAAAGGCACCGAGGTACATGCATCTACCTGCGCCCATACCGTATATTTCGAAAATATTTACTCCGGCAATCAGGATCACCGTACTCAACGTGTGCTTCAGAAAGCCGATCCTTTTACTGTAGAACAATTGCAGGGAATTAATGCCCAGATATTTCACTTAGGTCCGCTTTTGGCCGATGATATCCCGGTGAGTCTCATCAAAGAGCTGAGCAGTCGTGGCAGGGTATCGTTGGATGCGCAGGGCTATTTACGCAAGGTGGAAGATAAAAACGTGATCCCTGTTGATTGGCCCGCCAAAAAAGAGGCCCTCCAATACATTGATATTTTAAAAGTAAACGAACACGAACTGGAGGCCCTTACCGGATTGACAGATATTAAAAAAGGCGCGTTGGTACTGGCCGATTGGGGCGTGAAAGAAGTAGTGATTACCCTGGGTAGCATGGGCTCCGTAATTTATGCCGGCGGTCTTTTTTACAACGTGCCTGCCTACATCCCTACAGCGGTTGTTGATGCTACCGGCTGTGGCGATACCTATATGGCCGGCTATTTATACCAGCGTATCAAAGGTGCATCGTTCCAGGAAGCCGGCGAATTCGCAGCCGCAATGGCCAGCTTCAAAATAGAATCATCAGGACCATTTACAGGTACCAAAGAAGATGTGTTGAATTTGCTGGAAGTAGGCGATAAGACCTTTGCTGTTTATAGTTAATGGTCGATAGACCATGGACCATAGTCGATAGTTCATACCAGCTGATGAGTCATGGTTGAGTTTCCATCAACCATGGTCGATAGTCCATAGTTGATGAGTCATCGTTGAGTTTCCTTAAACCATGGTCTATGGTCCATCGACTATGGACCACCATCACCTTATATCTCCCTGATATCCGTAGCCGTTATCCAGCCCTCGTTTCCATTAGATAGCCTGATTTTCACCCAATCATTATTATGTTCCAGGATATCAACCTTGGTGCCATCGTGCAGTACAAACAGGTCTTTCGATTTCAGGGTAGGCGCGCTTTTGATGGTCACCGAACCGCTGAAAACAATGGCCTCGTGATGACTGTCAAAATAATCGGCCTGGCGACCAGCTACAAAAATGCAAACCAACCCTAAAAACACCAGCGCTAAAGCCGAGTAAAAAGATACTTTTTTAACAGTTACCGATTGGGTAAAGCGATATAAGATCAACAACAAGGCCCCGGCCAATATTAGCAACACACTCAGTACAGCCAATGTACCTAAGGAGCAGGCCAGGATAAATCCGTGCCACCATTTGGTAATGAAAAACTCTGGTGTGGCTTCTAACTTATCGGTGGTTTTTAAATTGGCCAGCTGAATATTGATGCGGATATCCTCATCGCCCGGCGAAAGCTTGTGCGCCTTTTCATAATACAGCAATGCCGATGGTATATCGTCGTTTTTGTAATAGGCATTACCTAAATTAAAGTAAACCGCAACCGAGCGGTAACCACCATCAACCAGTTTCTGGTAGGAAGTGATAGCCTCTTTATATTGCGCTTTGGCATATTCGGCATTACCTTTTTTAAACAGCGCCGATGTAGCATCATCGCTGAAAGCCAATAGCGGTGATATGATAAACAATAATAAATATATAATACGCCTCATCGGGGTGATTAATTAGTGATTTATTGAATTAGTGATTTCATCTGCCGTTAAATAGTCAGACTTACAAAGTTTTAAAAACTTCGTAAGTCTTTGAAAGATGATTTCATCCGCACATCTATAATCTGCACATCCGCACATTTGCATATCTGCACATCTATATTTTATCTTCAATGTCATTGATCATGTTTTTGGCTTTGTCAAACATCTGCTGTTCCGAAATACCCGATACCGGGGCATAACGCGCCATATCGCACAGATCAAGCGTATCCAGCAGTTCATTGATCAGGCCTTCGTCCAGCGACCGTGCCTTCAGTTCCGAAGCAATCTTTTCACGGTTCAAGTCGGCTGCGGCAATATTCAACTTATCGCTTAAGTAACCATACAGCCCCCTGAACACATTTTCGTAAAAAGCCTTGGAATTATTGACTTTTAACTGCGCCTGTGCGCTGGCCAGGTGTTTGGCTGCTATTCTGCCCGCTTTCCGTTTTTTTACCTCAATAATATCGCTGTTATGCTTTTCGTACCATTTACCGTATATCAGCGCACCTAAAAACAAAAGCGGACCAAAGGCCAGTAAACTATAGTATAGGTTCGAGTCATAAAAACCTTCGCCATTTTTGGTGATATCGCCGCTGGTTTTAATATAGCGGATATCCTTGTTCAATAGTTTTACATCCTGTTTATCAGCACCCGAAAAAGCGGTTACATTATTTTCCAGTGTCCCTTTGTTTACCTTTATCATGAAGCCCTGGGTTGGCAGCGATACGTATTTGCCGGTAGCCGGGTTAAAGTACGAAAACTTAAGCGGATCGATGTTATAATCACCCTCATGTCGGGGTATCAGCAAATAGCTATAGATACGAGTGCCTGTTTCGCCGCTTTCTTTTTCGGCAATGGTGTCCTCAGTCTTTGGATCGTACTTCTCAAAATCGGCAGGAAAAACCGGGCTTAAAGGCTTTAACAGCTTCAGGTTACCCGTTCCCGAAATTTTAATGCTATAATTGATGGGATCATTAGCCTTGATCTCTTTTTTATCCAGTGATGTACTGATAGAGAACTTACCCACGGCACCACCAAAGCCATCGGGTTTTCCTGGAGGTAATGGCTTTACATGAATAATGGTCGGCATGCTTTTGATCTTGTATTTCACATCATTGTAGGTACCGAAAAACTGCCCGAACATATCGTCGTCGCTTGCTTTGGCGGCCTCGCGAATCACAAACAGCATAGTTATCGGATCAATGGTGATATTACCCGTATGCTCGGGGAACAGGATATTCTTTTTCATATCAGCCACGTTGAACTTTACGCCTTTGTAAGTTTCCACATGCCAATTCGGGTTCTGATTCGCGCTTTTGATATCCTGGCTAAAAAAGCCGTTCAAATCCGGAAGTTTTTCAGGCTCACTACCAACTATAGCTACCCGTGTATACAATTTGTAGGTTAACGTGATTTGCTCACCCAGGTAAACATTACTTTTATCTACATCGGCCCTGATGAATAATGATTTATTAATATCCGTACCCGGTCTTTTCAACGTAACCCGGCTATCGGGGGCGCTTTGCGACTGAGCGGCCGCTGCCGCCGCGGCAGCATTATTCTGTTGAGCAGCAGAACCTTTTACCACCTTTATCTTCATTGGTTTAGTACTCAGTTGCCGGCCACCCGAAAAAATAGTTGCCGGCCCAATGGTATAGGAGCCCTCTTTTACAGCAACCAGCACATAACTATAAGCCATACTAGAAGAGGCGTTACCATTGATAACCTCCATGCTAGTAGATACATTAGGGCCAGACACTACCAGGAAACCGGTAAATGAGGGCGGCGTAAAACGGTCGCCGTTATTATTGATGGTAAAAGTTACTTGAAACTGCTCTGTTGTACTCACTTCTGTTTTACTTGCCGAAGCCGTAAAATGAATATCGGCAGCAAAAAGCAGGCTTGTACTCAGCAGTAGTAATAACAATATGAAGTATTTTCTTTTCATTCTTATCAAGTCGTAAGTCTAAAGTCTTAAGCCTGTAGTTCTAAGTAAAATAAATGATAATGTTCAACTTAAGCCCAAGGATCTAAGACTAAAGACTTAGAACAGCAGACTTAAGACTCAAACGTGCTACCATTCTTTTTCTATGTGCATTTTGGCGCCCTTTTGCTTTTTATTTTTCAGCTTATCCTGCGTTTGTTTTTCGTCGTTGTTCAGGGCTTCCAGCATGCGTTCCGCATCTTCTTTTGATACGTTATTTGGATCGGGTTTCTGATCACCGTTATTCTTGTTCTGGTCGTTTTTATCCTTGCCGTCTTTATTATCGTCCTTCTTATCTTTATTGTCCTTATTCTTATCGTCGTTCTTTTTGTCCTGATCCTTCTTATCCTTGTCTTTGTTGTCCTTGTTATCTTTATTCTTGTCTTTGTTCTTGTTGTTTTTATTCTTATCCTGTTTTTGCTTTTGTTTCAGCTTTTCCTGGGCATACGCCAGGTTATAGCGGGTTTCCTCATCTTCGGGATTGTTCAGTAACGATTTCTTGTAAGCCGTTACGCTTTCTTCCAGTTTTTTTGACTGCAACATGGAGTTGCCCAGGTTATGATAGGCTTTGGCCAACACGTTTTTATTTTTGCTTGCTGCCGCTATCTTGCTAAACTGCTGCCCGGCATCGGCGTATTTATTTTGCTTATACAAGGCATCGCCCAGGTTAAAATTACCTGCAACGGTTTTTCCTTGCTTACCGATGGATACCCGGTAGTTGTTTTCGGCATCCTTATAGTTTTGCTGCTGGTAAAGTTGGTTACCCTGCCTGATATACTTTTTTTCCTGCTGGGCAAAAAGGACAGAAGCCTGCAGCACTAATATAACTACGATGATATATTGCTTCATGACTTTTTTACTTCAAATAATTTCAACGCACTTAACCGCATGTTTTTACGGTTAGATATAAAAAACTCTGCCACCAATAAAGCCAACGCTATAGCCAGAAAAAACTGAAAACGGTCCTCAAAATCCTTGAATGATTTGTTATCATACTCTTTGCGCTGAACTTTAGCTATCTGATCCATCACAATGCTTAAACCACTGTTGGAGTTATTGGCCCTTACGTAGATGCCACCACCGGCAACGGCTATATCCTTACCCATTTGTTCATTCAACTTGGTGATGATCTTATTGCCTGAGTTATCCACGCGATCGGTGCTTCCGGGGTTATTCGGCTCAGCCGGAATAGGCGCGCCCTCTGCCGAACCCACTCCAATAACGTTCACCATAACACCTCTGCTTTTGGCTGCCGATGCGGCCTCCATAGCGTTATCTTCATGATTTTCGGCATCGGTTATCAGGATCATGGCTTTACCCGTTCCGTTCTTAAAATCAAATGATTTCACACCGAGCTCGATAGCCGCTCCTATAGCCGTGCCCTGGGTAGGGACCATGCCCGTGCTTACGGTATTTAAAAACAGCTTGGCTGCCGAGTAATCTGTGGTCATGGGCAATTGTACGTAGGCCTCGCCTGCAAAAACAATCAAACCAATACGGTCATCATGCATCCTGTCTATCAGTTGCGAAATAGCCCGCTTGGCATTTTCCAGGCGGTTTGGCGCCAGGTCGCGCGCCAGCATACTGTTGGATACATCAAGCAGTATCATTAAATCGGCGCCTTTGCGTTTTACTTCTTCGGTTTTGGATCCCAGCTGCGGGTCGGCCATGCCGATGATCACAAAAGCATAGGCCACCACAAAAAATATGAATTTGAGCCATGGCCTGGAGAACGAAACCTGCGGCATCATCAGGCGCACCACCGTTTTATCGCCCAAGGAGGCAATGGCTTTCCTTTTCCAGCGGCTTACCAAAATAAACAGCAGGATAAATACCGGAATAACCAGCAATCCCCATAAAATATCTGTATGTGCAAAACGTAGCATCTTCTTTTTTGTTAAGAACCGGGAGCCAAGAATCAAGAGTCAAGACAAATGCAAAAATATTGCTGACTCCAAATTCCTTACTATAACTTATTGATTAAACCCATTATTTTCTTGACTCTTGATTCTAAATTCTTGATTCTAATTTAATTATGTTAAAGCTCCTTTGAACAAGCTATTTTTTAATAAAAACTCAAGCGACAATAATGCCAGCGCGATGATAGCCCAGGGCAAAAACATCTCTGTTTTTCTTCGGTACTGGGTTACATCTATCTTAGCTTTCTCCAGCTTATCAATCTGTGTGTATATCTGTCTCAGTGTTTCGTTATTGGTTGCTCTGAAATACTTGCCCCCGGTAATATTGGCTATTTTTGATAGCGTACCTTCGTCAATATCAACCTTCATGCGCTGATATTGTATTCCCATTGGTGTAGGCACCGGGTAAGGCGCATAACCATTGGTACCCAAACCCACGGTATAAACCCTTACCCCAAACTGCTTAGCAATCTCGGCAGCCGTGATGGGCGGTATAGAACCGGAGTTGTTGGAACCATCGGTAAGCAAAATGATTACCTTGCTTTTGGCGGTACTGGTTCTTAAGCGGTTTACGGCGGTAGCCAGTCCCATACCTATAGCCGTTCCGTCATCAATCATCCCGTTCTTAATATCCGAGAATACATTGATCAATACATCGTGATCGATAGTGAGCGGGCATTGCGTAAAACTCTCACCGCTGAAGATCACTAGGCCGATACGATCGTTGGGGCGGTTTTTAATAAAATCAATAGCGATATTTTTACCTGCTTCCAGGCGGTTGGGTTTAAAATCTTCGGCCAGCATACTGCCCGAAATATCTGAGGCAATCATAATGTCGATACCCTCGGTAGTACTATCCTGCCAGCTTAATGACGACTGCGGCCTTGCCAGCGCCACAATTAAGGCAGCAATAGCCAATGATCGTAGCGCGATGCCCACGTGCCTGAAACGGGCGGTATAGCTTTTTTTAAAGGCAAAACTCTTTAAAGTAGGTACGCCCAGCGTCCCCTGTAGCTGGCGCTGTTTCCAAACGTACCAGGCCACCATTAATGGTATGATGATAAACAACCAGAAAAACCCCGGATGGGCAAACTCTATTCCTTTAAACCAGCTCATTTGTTATCCTCTTGCTTTACAATGGGTGGTTGAATGGCTTGCTGCGTTCTGTTTACAAAGGCAACGGCATTATCCATGCTTTGTTCATTATCCTGCGGCAATGGCTTTTCTTTCGCAAATTTTACCAAATCGGCCAGTATCAGTACCTGGCGCAGCGCGTTGCGGTTTTCTTCAGTTATATCCATGTAGCGCAGGCTGGTGAATATCTCATCGGAGGTTTGTTCATGCGCTTTGATCACATAACGGTTTTCTAAATAATCACGAATGATATCGGTAAGCTCGGTATGGTACTGTTTAGTCTGCTCCTGTTGCCACAGCTTTCTGTTGCGCAGTTCGGTTAGTTTTTGCAGCGCTAACAGATGAATAGGCACCAACGGTTTCGGCTCTTCTACCACTACCTCTTTCTTATTCTTTTTCCGGACGTAATAAATCACAAAAAGTATCCCGCCAATCAATATAACCGCTTCTATAATGATTACCAGGGTCAGGTGATCCATCAGCCAGTCTAAAAAAGTATACTGAACAATCAGCGGCTGCTTGATGTCATAAGCGGCTTTGGTAGTGTCAACCGCAACGGTGGCCACGATCAGCTTCAAAGGCTCGGTTTTAACCTCACCGCTTGCTGTATGGAACGCGTAAGACGGGATAACATATTCGCCGCTATCAAATGCGGTAATGGTATAATGATGCCCGATAGTTTCGATACTGGCATCACTTTTATCAACTACTGTATCGGCTTTACCGCTTACGATCAAAATTTTATTGGCAATACTATCTGCCAGTACCGGGAAATCAACCTGATCTTTCACGTGCATACGGGCAGTGATGTGCAGCTGTGTTTGCTCGCCTATTTTAATAGCCTTACGGTCAATTCTGGCTCCAACCTCCACATTCTGGGCACTGCTTTGGAAAGCAAACCCGGTAAGCAGGATACTTAGTATCGATAAGCGATAGGTTATACGTTGTATGTTTGACGTTGTACGTTGAAAACCAATAACTGCGGTAGCCTCAAAAGCCAAACGTATAACATATAACATATAACGTACAACGTCAAACATAAAACGTATAACGTATAACATAAAACTCATCTTTTGCCTTCCCGCTTTTTAAATAATGTCATCAGTGGTTTCACGTATGATTCATGGGTGCCAATGCTGGTAAAATCTACTCCGGAGCGGCTAAAAGTTTCCCTTAGCTGACCGTTCCTCCTTAGCCCCTCAGCTTTAAAGGCTGTACGTACAGCCTCATCGGAGGTATTCACCCAGAGCAGTTCGCCGGTTTCTTCGTCCTTCATCGGGATAAGGCCCAGGTTCGGGAACTCTTCTTCGTGCTTGTCATAAAGGCGCAGGGCAATCAGGTCGTGTTTTTTATTGGCGATCTTTAACTCATCCTCAAAAGCGGGACTTATAAAATCGGAGATAATAAAAGCAGTACATTTTTTTTTGATGGCCCGGGTAAAGAATTTGAGCGCCTCGGCAACGTTAGTTCCCTTATTTTCGGGCTTAAAGTCAATCAGCTCACGAATGATCATCAGGATATGGCTGCGGCCTTTTTTAGGCGGAATGAACTTCTCGATTTTATCGCTAAAAAACAGTACACCCACCTTATCATTATTCTGTATGGCCGAAAATGCCAGTACCGCGCAAAGCTCGGTGGCAATGTCCTGCTTTTGCTGATTTTGCGTTCCAAAATTCTCGGATCCACTTACGTCAACCAGCAGCATAAAGGTAAGCTCGCGTTCCTCGTCAAAAACTTTCACGTAAGGGTGGTTAAAACGGGCGGTTACGTTCCAGTCGATGGTACGAATCTCGTCGCCCAGTTGGTATTCACGCACCTCACTAAAAGCCATTCCACGGCCCTTAAAAGCCGAATGATACTCGCCCGAGAATAAGTGGTTACTTAACCCCCGGGTCTTGATCTCGATCTTCCTTACTTTTTTTAGCAGTTCTTTGGTATCCATAAGCCCCCTCTAAATCTCCCCCGGTAGGGGAGACTTTTTGATTGCAGTGTTTAATTTCCCTTTTAAGTCCTCACATTTGTTACCACCCCTCCATAAAACTTAAAGTCTCCCCTACCGGGGGAGATTTAGAGGGGGCCGGCTATTAAGGCACTTCTACCACGTTCAATATCCCTGTAATAATATTTTCACTGGTGATGTTCTCTGCCTCGGCCTCGTAGCTTAAACCGATACGGTGACGCAGTACATCATGGCAGATAGCACGCACATCCTCAGGGATCACATACCCCCTGCGTTTGATGAACGCGTAGGCCTTTGCGGCTAGTGCCAAATTGATACTGGCCCTTGGCGATGCGCCAAAGGTGATCAGGTTTTTATAGTGCGCCAATTTAGCCTGCTCCGGGAAACGGGTGGCGAAAACAATATCAATAATGTATTGCTCAATCTTTTCGTCCATGTATACTTCCCTTACAATTTTACGGGCGCGCACAATTTCATCCGGCTTAATAACAGGTGAAGGTTTTGGCATACCGCCCGGTAATATATTGGCGCGGATAATTCGTTTCTCTTCTTCCTTGTCCGGATAGTTGATCACTACTTTCAGCATAAAACGATCGACCTGCGCTTCGGGCAGCGGGTAGGTACCTTCCTGCTCAATGGGATTCTGGGTTGCCAGTACCAGGAAAGGGTTTGGCAGCGGGAAGGTGTTATCGCCAATAGTTACCTGGCGTTCCTGCATCGCTTCCAGCAGCGCGCTTTGCACTTTGGCAGGCGCACGATTGATCTCATCGGCCAGGATAAAGTTGGAGAACAGTGGCCCCTTACGCACAATGAACTCTTCTTTTTTCTGATTGTATATCATGGTACCCAGCAAATCGGCGGGTAAAAGATCGGGGGTAAACTGGATACGGCTGTAATCGGCCTGTATCGCTTTAGCCAGCGTGTTGATGGCCAGCGTTTTTGCCAGTCCCGGAACACCTTCCAAAAGGATGTGCCCATCGGCCAGCAAACCGATCAGTAATCGCTCCACCATATATTTTTGCCCGATGATCACTTTATCCATTTCCATTTTCAGGATATCGATAAAAGCGCTTTCTCTTTGTATCATTTCATTCAGCGCCCTGATATCGGTTGAATACGATAAGCTACCAGGTACAGTGCCTGATGAAACGTTTTCAGTATTACTTTTTAATTCTTCCATGCTTCTTTTTTGTTCGGTAGGCAAACTTACTCACACTAACATTTTTTCGCCAAAAAAAATGCCCGCTTAAATGTTAAAATTTGTTAAATTTTTGTCGTTGCCCGTAAATATATAGGTTTTTATGAGGCGAGGAAATAAAAGCTTAATGCACAAAGCAGAAAGCTCAAGGCCACTATGGTATAAAATAGAGCTTTAAGCTTTGTGCCTTTAGCTTTTAGCATCAACTTCGCATTTTTAAAACAGAACGATTTGCCTACCTTTAAAGTATCCATCAGCTATTGGAATATCCATGTATAAAAAATATTTATCCTTTGCTTTATTTATCAGCATCCTATTTTTCTCAGGCATCGTTTACAGTCAAAGCGCTTATAAAAACATCCCTCTTCCAAAAAATATCAGCAGTGTAAATGAAGAGTTTTCGGGCATGACTCTATACGCCGGCAGGGTTTACCTGGAACCGCAATATGGAAGTCATAAAGAAACCAAGCTCAACGGCAACTTTTTTTTATACAGCCTGCTAGCCGATAGCGTTGGCCGCGTGATTGACGGCAAGGACACCGCATTAACCACCTACAGGGCTGTACGCGTTAAAAACCTGGACAAGCTACCTGATTCGGTAAAAACTTATTATGAAGGTTTTGAAGCGATAAGCATCGTTAACAATACAGCCTACTTATCTATCGAAACTAACGACACTTACGATTATTGCTTTTTACTCCGGGGCACTCTGGATACCCTGCAAAATACCATCACTATTGATCCCCTGCATTTTGCAACGCTCAAAAGACCACTGCGTATTTACAACGCTGGTTTTGAAAGTGTAACCTGGCTGCCTAAAGAGAAAAAGCTGCTGGCTTATTACGAGTACAATGGCATGCCCGGTGGTGGTAAGGGCTACCTCATTGATACTTCGTTTCAGAAAGCGCCGCAATCTGTAAAAGTACCATTCCTTTATTTCAGGATAACGGATATGACGGCTACACAAAAAGATAAGATCTACGGCATCAATTACTTTTGGAACGGCGACTATGATGCCTACCTGAATAACGATCAACTTAAAAACCAGGAAGAAAGTATAAAAACAACTATTCCCGATTTGAAGGATAATATCACTAACAGCCCGGATTACCTGAAAAAGAAAAGCACCAGCTATGGCCGTATCGTGATGCTCAAGAACCGGAAAGATAAACATTGGAAACAGGTAACCTCAGCTTTCCCGGCGCCAAAAAATAACTGGGAAGGGATAGCGCTTTACCGCGATGGCGCATTAATTGTTACCGATGCCAACCGCAGCAGTAAACAGCTGACTACGTTTGGGTATGTAAAATTTTAAATAATATGGGCGATTTACATTTCAAGTTGTCATCCTGAGCGTAGCGAAGGATCTATTCGCAGATATGCATATTGAAGAGTATATTCTTCGCTACGCTCAGAATGACAAACTAGTTTTACTGATTATTTTCTAAACATCTGCACATCTTAAACCTGCACATCCGCACATCTACCTCAATGCTTATCGCCAAAGCCAAACTCTTTATAAGTGTTAGGTGCGCTATCGGCGTTTTTGAACGCGAAAGTGAATGTGGCTCCCCAGCTTTCAAAATCGGCATTTTTATCGGTTGACGTTTCCACATGTACCGAGCTGATCATGTATACGCCCTCGCGGCTTAATTTAAAATAGATCTGCCCCTGGGCATCAGAGCTCAATTTTTGCGGAAACACATTACCGTTTATCGTTCTGATATACACAATCACCACGGCGTCCTTTAAAGGTTTACCTTTAAATAATATCTTGGCAGTTACATCATCGCCATAGCTGGCTTTATATGGGTTTTGCTGTATTACTATTTCATAGGTCTCGCCCAGCGGTTTATCAAAATCTTTACCACTGGGTTTATCTACTGTTATCAGCGTTTTTAAATACCGGTTTGTTTTTTCGACAAAGTACTGCTGGTTGCTGTTCTTGGCGTCTTCGGCTATTTTATCCAGACCTTCGTTTTCCAGGTATTTTAAGAATTTATTTCTTTCCGATTCGATGCTTTCGCTTTTCACCATCTCAATGAGGGCCATTCCGCTACTCTCCAACTTGTAATTCAACACATTGGCCGATGTATCTTTAGGGGCCTGGCTCAGGTCCGTTTTTTTCGATCCTTCATAAAGCATAAACTTGGAAATCTTGGCGTCTTTATACCGGTATTCCGCATCTTTTTGAAATTCATTACCGCTTAACAAGTGCAGGCTCAGCTTGTCGCCTTTTTTCATATTAAAAGTTTCGGGCAATAAAAAATAATCCTGCGAGCTGGCGGCAAACCCAATAATCAGCAATAGCGCGAGGAGTAAAAGTCCGTTTCGTTTCATAGTTATTAGATAGGATTACCAAACATACAAAGTTTTAAAAACTTCAGTAGTTTTACACTATGATTTTTGACCGTAAAAGCCTGAATAACGAAAATTTAACATTTTTTTACAAAAAATTGTTGCTGCCGCGCCTCATTGAGGAGAAGATGCTGATCCTTTTACGCCAGGGCCGTATTGGCAAATGGTTTTCGGGGATAGGGCAGGAAGCTATTGCCGTGGGCAGTACGCTGGCCATGCAAAGCGATGAATATATATTGCCCATGCACCGGAACCTGGGTGTTTTTACTACCCGGGATATCCCGCTTTCCCGGCTGATGGCGCAGTGGCAGGGCAAGCCTTCGGGTTTTACCAAGGGGCGCGACCGCTCTTTCCATTTCGGCACGCAGGAATATAAGATCATCGGGATGATATCGCACCTGGGGCCGCAGTTGGCCCTGGCCGATGGTATTGCCCTGGCCGATGTTTTAGCCGAACGAAAAAGATCGACCCTGGTATTTACCGGCGAGGGTGCCACCAGCGAAGGCGATTTTCATGAAGCCCTCAACATTGCCTCGGTTTGGAAACTGCCGGTTATATTTTTGATAGAGAACAACGGCTACGGGCTTTCGACCCCCGTAAATGAACAATACAATTGTTTAAAGCTGGTTGATAAAGCGGTAGGATACGGTATAGAAGGCCGCCGCATTGATGGCAACAACATACTGGAGGTTTACCATACCATCAAGGAGATTAATGAAAGCATCCGCGAAAACCCGCGACCTGTTCTACTGGAGTGTATGACCTTCAGGATGCGAGGGCACGAGGAAGCTTCTGGAACCAAATACGTTCCGAAGAATTTATTTGAATGGTGGGCCGGCAAAGATCCTGTAGCCAATTTTGAAAAATATTTACTGGACGAAGGCGTGATCCGCCCCGAATGGATCCCTGTATTCAAAAAGGAGATCACCACGCTTATTGAAACGGAATTTGAAAAAGTATACAACGAGGCAGATATTGTACCGGACATAGCCACCGAAATACGGGACATGTACCAGCCATACCAGTTCCCGGTAAGTCAACCAGCGGTAACCCCGGCAACCCATAAACGTTATATTGATGCTATAAGCGATGGCCTACGCCAGGCCATGCGCAAACATCCCAATTTGGTGATCATGGGCCAGGATATTGCCGAGTACGGCGGCGCCTTCAAAATAACCCAGGGCTTTGTGGAAGAATTTGGCAAGCCACGTGTACGCAATACCCCCATTTGCGAATCGGGTATAGTAGGCACAGGTATGGGCCTGGCACTGAACGGTTACAAAGCTATTGTTGAAATGCAGTTTGCCGATTTTGTGACCTGCGGTTTTAACCAGATCATTAACAACCTGGCCAAAACACACTATCGCTGGGCACAGGCGGTTGATGTAGTAGTGCGGATGCCTACGGGAGCGGGCACTGGCGCAGGCCCCTTCCACTCACAAAGTAATGAAGCCTGGTTTACCAAAACTCCCGGACTTAAAGTGGTTTACCCAGCTTTCCCGGCCGATGCCAAAGGTTTACTGTTAGCCGCTATTGACGACCCCAACCCGGTCATTTATTTTGAACATAAGTATATGTACCGCAGCATCAGCGGTGATGTGCCTGATCATGATGTGCTGATAGAAATTGGCAAGGCTAATGTGGTAAAGCAGGGTATACAAGCCAGTATTATCACCTTTGGGTTAGGTGTACACTGGGCTTTGGAATATGCCGAAAAACACCCGGAACTATCCCTCGAAATCATCGATCTGCGCAGTCTGCTGCCCTGGGACCACGAAGCGGTGGAAGAAAGCGTAAAGAAGACGGGCAGGGCTTTGGTATTGCACGAAGATACCCTCACCAGTGGCTTTGGCGCAGAAATAGCTGCCCATATAGCCGAGCATTGTTTTAAATACCTGGATGCCCCTGTGATGCGCTGCGGTAGCTTGGATACTGCTATCCCCATGAACAAGGACCTGGAAGACCAGTTCTTGGCGAAGGCACGATTGGATGAAACGGTGGGTAAACTGCTGGCCTATTAACAGGGTGTCATACTGAGCACCGTCGAAGTATGGTGGGCAAGCCTCTGCGCGCAACCCTTTGACAGGCTCAGTGTGACAGGTCTTCTTTTTCCAAACGGTTTGTCATGCTGAACAGAGTGAAGCATCTATTGTACTGCATGCATATCGAAGAAGATCCTTCGCTATCGCTCAGGATGACAAATTTATTTTTTTGCCTTGTTTCTTGATTCTTATCTCTCGCCTCTACCTATTTCCACTTAAAACTCTTAATCATCACAGCTACATCCTGCTTGATAAAATTGAGCACGGGCTGAATGGAGTCCAGGCGGGGTTCGGAGTTAAAGTATAGGGCGCCGCGCAGGTAGTTTTTGGTACTGTCGGTCAGGAAAAACTGGGCCGATGAAGCCGCGTTGCCGTCGATGGTATAGTAAATACCGTAAACCTTACGGTCGGCATAGCCTATTACGCCTTCATCTATAGAAGTAGCCTTTACGGTATGTTTAAAAGCGAAGGTGCGGGCATCCTCCACCAATTCATTAAATACTTTTTTGGAGGTTACCGGCTGATAGCTTAAATGTAGCGTGGCATGAAATTGCGGGAACTGCATATTTACCCAGCATGGCTTAGCTCCTTTGGTTCTGTCGGGTTCAATAATGGCATATTTGGGATAGCTGAAGGAATAGGGGCAACCCGTATTGTAATCCTGATATTCCTTTTTAGGAAAAGCAATGCGGTAATATCCCCGCGGTTTTGGCGAATAATCATGGTTACCGCCGCATGCCGCCAAAAAGAAAAGGATTGCCATCAATAGTCCTGCATATTTCATACCCGCCTGTCTTTAGTATTCCAGATCTCCCATGATCTTTCTGCTTGCAGTACCAGCATTTCATATCCGTTTTTGGTTGCGGCGCCTTGCTCCCGACCTTTTTTTAAGAATAAGGTTTCTTCGGGGTTGTAGATCAGATCATACAGCAAATGCTCATTGGTTATGGCCTCGTAAGGGATGGGCGGGCATTCATCAATTTTGGGTGCTGTACCAACAGGGGTGGTATTAATAATAATCTTATGCTGTTTAATATGATGCGGTTTCAGATCGCTGAACAAAATATGATCGGGATGCGGTTTTCGGGTAACCGTTTTGTAAGCGATGCCCATGTTTTCCAGCACACATTTTACCGCTTTTGCGGCACCGCCATCGCCCAGTACCAGGGCTTCATCATTAGAATCTTTGATCAGCGGACGGATAGACATCTCAAACCCATACAGATCGGTGTTATATCCTTCTAATCTGAAATCATGCCCCTCTACGCCAACTTCACCTGTAAAAGCCGCTTGTAAAGGGCTTTCGGCAATTACGCAGATACAGTTTACTGCTCCGGCCTTACGGGCGTCATGTTCAATCCAATCCAGGTAAGGCAATACGGCCACCTTGTGAGGAATGGTGATATTAAGACCGCAGATATCCGGGTGTTCATCCAGCAGATCCTGCAGATCTTTAATATTTTCGAGAGGATACAGTTCGTAAGCAGCATCCGTTATATTTTCGTTCTTGAATTTTTCGGCAAAGTATTTCTTTGAAAAAGAATGTGAAAGGGGGTAGCCTATAAGCCCGTATTGTTTCATGGCGTAATATTAGCAAGAAAACCGCCAAGTTTAAATACTGAATTTCAAAAGCAGATACCCAGAGAACTCTGCGAGCTAAGGTTTGATCTCAATATCCGGGATTTTATATCCCGCAAATTTATTGAGTTGTTTAATCCTGGTTCCTTTTAGGGCAGTAAGGAAAGCTTTAATATTTTTTCCATAAGCCCTTTCGCTTATCCCAATCAGTAAAACACCTTTATGCCCCGCTTTATCTGTATAGCTTCTGTACCTGTAAATGTTGTGCTCAACTATATTTAAACTGCCGCTACTGCTATCACTCAATATAAAATCAAGCATAAGCTCTCCTGCTTTTTCATAAAGCTCGTAATTAATAATAGGGTCCGATGGTTTTTGTTTTTCAAGCTCGACCTTTTTTTGTTGGATCAATTGACTGACAGTCGCTTCGGTTATGGCAAAATCCATCACCAGCATATGATCAAAATGCTCAGATGTTTCACCAGCAGGTAAATATTCCTGCTTATAATAGTTTTCGGCAGGGTGCGAACTCCAGGATAGTTTATAATGTAAATTATCAAAAGATTGCTCTTCGGCAATGTTAAAGTAATTTTTAACATCGGCAGGTAATGGAGCTACAAAGCTGCTCAATAGGATCAAGGCTGTAGCCGCTACTAAATTCTTAATCATGTTTTTTAATTCTAAGATACAAAATTTTCGCCTTTTGCCGGCGCCAGCAAATAACGAATGCGATAAGTAAAGTGCCTGCGGGTATAAACAGGGCATAATCATGCATACGTTTGGTGGTTAGTGCGGCCAGGATAGCACCTGCTAAAAAGCAAACGCACACAAAGCCAAACATACGGGCTTCGCGCAGGGCAACAGGGTTACGGGCGGGCATCGTTCCACGAAAAAAAGCTTCGGCAAAACGGCGCAGGTTGCCAGTGGTCATGACGGAATTGTAAGTCCATTCTTCCAACTTGGTAAAGCTGGAATTTTGCATGGCCGCTACCAGCGATATAGCAAGCACTAAGGGGATGTCGGGAAAAGAATCTGATAAAAATGAGCAGGCAATAAGCACAACGATTTCAAATCCCAGGCAGGTTAACGCAGGTTTGGGCAGATATTTTAATACCGATGGCAGGTGCATACGATAAGCGAAGAACACCCCGATCAAAAATGCTATAATAGGCGGAATATGATGCATGGCCTGCTGCCAATCGCCCATTGCGGTGTACATACCCAGAAACACAATGTTACCCGTCATGGAATTGGCGAATACGCCGCCATGCCCAACATAAGTAAATACATCCAGGAAACCTCCTGAGAGGGTTAACAAAGCCGCCACCTCTATAGAATTATCAGAGTACACCTGTACGGTCTCTTGTCCGGTATTTTCTATTGATGAATTTTCAGCTTCAGTAGTCATAGCTGTTGTTGAATAGTTTTATAGCTCAAATGATATTCATGTCCAAGATAGCTAAACAAACTTATTGCAAAGGCACAAAAACGAATAAGCCGCGATACTATCGCGGCTTATTTAAAACTTACTGCGGTTATTTAAAATAGGGGTTATTGACTAACAACAGCCCATTCGCTCAACTGGAAATCGGGGCTTCCGTTGTTTGCAGTGATATACAGACGGTAGTATTTGTAAGCAGTGCTATTGGTGAACGTATAACTTTTGGTTTGATTGCGGGAAGGAAAACTTTCATTGGTACGCACATCCAACTGAGTGAAGTTACTGCCATCATTGGAGCCCATTAATTTCCAGCTCTTAGGATCGCGATCAGGTGCATCATTGCCCGAAGTGAGGGCATATCCTTTGAGTACTACTGCCGATGGATAGGCTAGCTGAGCCCAGAAGCCCGTATCATAACCTGCCACAAAAAACTTGGAGGTTAGGTCATTATCGATCATTTTTAATGAACCTTCGTTTGCGCCCGGGCCACCGCTGTTTTCTTTGCTAACGGTAAGGGTTACGGTTGTTGGGGTGCTGCCGGGGTAAGTTACATTGGGGAATGTTGCCTTAGCCTGTTCCAATTGTACGGTCCAGTCGTTGCCTTGTTCGTCCTTATTTCCAAAAGCAGTAAGGGCCAGCTGTTTCAGATCAGCGCCTGCGGCGCCGCTCCAGAAATGTACAAATTCGCCAAAATTCATCCCCCTGGTATACTCGCTGATATTGGTTACGCCGTTTGAAACAGTATGTTTTGGAAAATTAGCAGCCAACAATGTAAAATATTTGTTAAGCACCGCGGTTTTTCCGTATTGGGTATACAGCGGGTAAAACCAATCTTTAAACCAATGCGTATTGGCCCGTGGATAGGTATCGGAGTTATTTAATACCAGGTTGTACCAGCGCTGGGCATCGGATGTTCTGCCCAGGCCAAGATACACGTCATAAATGTACATCTCCATCCATTTGCTATCATGCCAGATACCAAACGCGGGCGAGTTATGTACATTTTTGGAGGCTCCCTCCACAATGTGTCCAACTTCATGAGTGGTGAGGTCAAGGTCATTTCCGGTTCCGGCGGTCCAGGCGGTGGTGCTATTTGATCCGCAATCAATTACATTCCGGTAATCGTGACTGCCATCCATATATACACTAGGGTGGCCACCGCTGTATTTGGCGGTATGCAATATCACATATAACCGGGTTTCTGCTCCAAATGAGCCGTAAGTTTTCTTAGTGTAATTCCAAACTTGTGCCAGGTAGGTGTAGGGCCATGTGATGCTGCGGTCAACATCATTATCATAATAAACCGCTACGCTGGTATCGCTGAATACGCGGTTAAGTAACTGATTGTGTTCAAACCAATGCTCCTGCCAGGTAAGCGGGGTGTCGGCCTGGGTAGTTAATTTACTGTTTTTCTGAGGATCGTTTTTGGATTGATCGGCAATTTGAGTTTGCTTTGAACAGGACATGACGGCCCCAAGCAGCAGGGCGCTCAAAAACGTAGTTTTGATTTTCATAGTGTGGTGTTTTATAAGGTTAATTTGATAAGTTTCACAATTAATATATGCCATACGGCCAAATCATAAAAGCACTTTCCCTATCGCCTAAAACAACTTCACAAATCATATATTGATAAAACGATTTACTAATATATATAATTATTAAATTACTTTGTATTATTTACAGAAAATTTATTTCTAACTCCTTAATAATTATATTATTGATTAAATATGTAGATAATGTATAGATATGGGGCTATGTGTAAAGTTTCACACTAATTTGACTATCATTATAATATTCAGCGCGTCATTTCGAGGTACGAAGCAATCTCCAATTTGCAGGGTTTGCTGTGTAGTATAGAGATTGCTTCGTACCTCGAAATGACGCGCGATGAAAAACATCCTGCTCTCCTCACAAAAGCATAAAACAAAAAAAGCCTCCAGAAATTAACCCGGAGACTTCTCAATTCATATAGTAAGATCAGTTATAAATTCAAAAAGTGGTCGAAAGTATCACTGCGGATCCCTAATCTTAATGTTTCCAGCGGGATAACATCTGTTGGTGCAATATTACCCAGGCTCACGTTAGCGCCTATCAGTTTAATAAACCATACCTGCTGCGCTTTTTGTGGAGCCTCCCAAATAATAGTTCCTTCGGGTATCTGGGTAAGTATTTCATCAACCAGGCCCTGCCTTACCTCGCCTGAGTCACGATAGATACCTACGTTTCCGCTTTCACGGGCCTCGGCTATCACTTTCCAGGAGCCTGCTTCAATTTCGGCGTTCATCAGTTTGATCCATTTATAAGGTGCAAATATCTTTTGCACATCTTTGGAACCTACTTCTGATATAACCGTAACCTGTTTTGCCAAACGACTAATGTATTCGCATTTAATCTCATGCTCAATGGTGATCGATCCGTCAGACACTTCGCAATGTTCTAGTTTGTATTTATCCAATAAACGGCAGTAATCATCAAACTGGTTACGTACAATAAAAGCTTCAAACAAAGTACCGCCAAAATATACGGGGATCCCTGCTTCCTGGTATAGCTTTATCTTTTCGGTTAAATTGGGGGTAACATAAGAAGTTGCCCAGCCCAGCTTAACAATATCTGTATAAGGCCCACCTACTTCCAGAAAATCTTCTACCTGCCTTAAACTTAGTCCTTTGTCCATCACCATGGTGATGCCTTTATCGCGGGGTTTAGCTGTACGTTCGGGAAGATCATTGATCATATAATTCATACAATAGATGGTTATAGCCTATAACTAAAAGTTCTAACGATACAAATATCCGAAAAAAAACTGACTCAGTTATGCAATTGTGCTAATTTCAGATGTGGAAATGATGAAGTTTTTGTAAAATTTAAGATAGATGTGTTATCGATGTGCGAATGTGCAGATGAGTAATTAATGTACAGATATGCAAATGATGGATGGAAGGATAGTAGAAGGAAGACTTTATTTATATGCAAAAAAGCGGATGAAAATTGATCAAAACATCAATCATCATCCGCTTTATCATTTGCACATCTGCATATTTGCAAATCCGCACATCCGAAAGCTTATTTCGTATACTTATTAATAATATCTACAATCACTTTGTTTTTTTGTAATTGCGGCAGGTAATCAAAAAGTATATAATGCTTTTCCGGGTCGCTGGTCAGGGCCATTTCCAGGTGGTTTAGCGCTTCGTTGTATTCGCCTTTGGCAAATAAATAAGCCACCATACGGTAATAAAGCTCTGCCGCTTCAGGATTATTTTTGATCGCTTCCGATATAATCTCGATAGCGCTGGTTAGCCTCTCCTGCTCATACAAGATAGATGAGTAGTCAAGCCAGGCATCAATATCCAGCGGATTAAGCTCTACCACTTTTTCGTAAGCCTGCTCGGCTTCGGTCATGTGGCCTAGTTTATACTCGGCATCGGCTATGGCAAACCAATAATCGGCATTGGCGATATCCAGGTCGAGCGCTTTTTTATAAAAATGCAGGGCTTCAAAATAGCGCTCCTCAAAATCAAGCGTAACACCTATGCCAAACCAGGCATCGGCCAGCTTAGGGTCCATCTTAACCGATTTTTTATAAAAGGCACGCGCATCGTCCATTTGCTCCAGCTTTTCGTAGCACTCGCCAATAGCGCAGTAAGTATCAGCATTAGGCTGCTCGTACTCAAAGGTATGGCGGTATACTTCAATAGCTTCGGCATATTTTTCCAGGTTAACCAGGGCATTACCCTTGTTAAAGTAGGCCGATGCAAAGCTGTCTTTGATCAGTATGGCATAATCATACGCGTCAATAGCTTTTTCAAACAAGCTCAGCTTGGTGTAGGCGTTGCCCAGGTTATACCATGCGGCATAGCTGTAAGGCTCGTTATCAATATACTGCTGATAAAACTGTACGCTCTCCTGCTGGTTGTCCATTACATCGTAGCAAAAAGCCAGTTCGTAAAGGGCATCCTGGTTCTCCATATTCTGCTTAAGGCAAAGCTTAAGATAGGTTATGGCCGTGTCATAATCGCCCATGTTTTGGTACACGTAAGCAATATGCAGCAGGATCTCGTCGGTCTCCTCAGCCAGGCCCAACGCTTTTTCATAATTTTCCAGGGCTTCGCCATAGCGCTCCATACTTTCGTACAGGTTGCCGCGGATAATATAAATATCCGCATCAGAAGCCTCCAGCATGGCCGCTTTTTCCAAAGCCGCAAATGCCTCGGTCACTTTGTTGGTAACTACCAGTAATTGTGCCTGTTTAATTAAAAAAACTGCAGCAAAAGGGTGTTGGTTACGCGCGTATTCTGCTACTTGCAGCGCCTTGGCCGGATCATTTTTCTCGATGTAGTAGTCGATAATGTTCTCAAACGCCTGGGCATCAAAAAAGTACTGGTCGTGATTACGGATCATCTCCTCGTACCGTTCTACCGAAAACTTTGGATCTTCGGTAAAACCAAATTCAAATTCTTCTTCCATTCAATTTTGTTTGCAGAACATCCGCTTTAGGTTAA
Source organism: Mucilaginibacter lappiensis (assembly GCF_900155965.1). Lineage (GTDB taxonomy): Bacteria > Bacteroidota > Bacteroidia > Sphingobacteriales > Sphingobacteriaceae > Mucilaginibacter > Mucilaginibacter lappiensis. The sequence continues at coordinate 591,218 of NZ_FTMG01000002.1, read as the reverse complement.
CAATTGTTATTGCTTCGTAAAGACTTATTGAGTTCAAATTACAACAAGTAAGCCTCCAATAAACAATTTAGTTTTCAACATTCGCACATTTTCAACATGATTTGCTTGCAAAGTATTGATAATTAACGACAATCAATTCACGAGCCAAAAGTGGGGAAACTAAAAATTGCCTTAAGATTTTTACCTTTGACAAAAGTAACAATTATGAACCTCGATATTTCAGACATTCTAAAACGTTTACATATAAACGATATTAATGATGCTTTTAGTACAGGAAACCACTGGGGCAGCAGCGCTGGCGCTACCATAAAAGATATCATATCGCCGGTTGACGGCAAAAAAATAGCTTCGGTAAAATTTGCTTCCGAAGGTGATTATAACCAGGTGGTAGAACAAGCCGCCAAAGCTTTTAAAACCTGGCGCAATACCCCGGCTCCAAAACGCGGCGAGATCGTACGCCAGATAGGCGAGGCTTTACGCGCTCACAAACACGACCTGGGTAGCCTGGTATCCTACGAGATGGGCAAAAGCCTGCAGGAAGGCCTGGGCGAGGTTCAGGAGATGATCGATATTGCCGATTTTGCCGTCGGCCTGAGTCGCCAGCTGTATGGATTAACCATGCACTCTGAAAGGGCCAACCACCGCATGTACGAGCAATACCATCCACTGGGCATTGTGGGTATTATTTCGGCATTTAACTTCCCGGTAGCGGTTTGGAGCTGGAATTCCCTGCTGGCCTGGGTGTGCGGCGATGTTTGTATCTGGAAACCATCAGAAAAAACACCGCTGACCGCCATTGCCTGTCAACATATTGCCCAGGAAGTATTTAAAAAGAATAATATTGAAGAAGGCGTATCCAACCTCATCATTGGCGACCGTAACATTGGCGAACTGATGGCGGCCGATACCCGTGTGCCCTTAATATCAGCCACCGGTTCAACCCGCATGGGTAAGGCGGTTAGCGCGGCTGTAGGTGCACGTTTGGGCACAAGCTTACTGGAACTGGGTGGCAACAATGCTATCATCATCAGCGAAAATGCAGATCTGGACATGTCGCTCATCGGCGCGGTATTTGGCGCGGTAGGCACTGCCGGTCAGCGTTGCACCAGCACCCGCAGGTTAATCATCCACGAAAGTGTTTATGACGCTTTCAAAAAAAAGCTGGTGAATGCATATAAGCAGATCCGCATTGGTAACCCATTGGATGAGTATAACCACATGGGCCCGCTGATTGATCACGACGCGGTGAACTTGTACCTGGACTCTATAGAAAAATGCAAAGCTGAAGGCGGCAAATTTGTAGTGGAAGGCGGTAAGCTGGAAGGCGACAACTATTCATCGGGTTGTTACGTAAAACCGTGTATAGCCGAGGTGGAAAATCACTTTAAAATAGTGCAGCACGAAACCTTTGCACCTATACTTTATTTGATAAAATACAGTACGCTTGAAGAAGCCATTGATTTGCAGAACGGTGTTCCGCAGGGTTTATCATCGGCTATTATGACTAATAATTTGCGCGAGGCAGAACAATTTTTATCCTATGCTGGTTCTGACTGTGGTATAGCTAATGTAAACATCGGTACATCAGGTGCAGAAATAGGCGGCGCGTTTGGCGGTGAAAAAGAAACCGGCGGCGGTCGCGAATCCGGATCCGATGCCTGGAAAGTTTACATGAGGCGCCAAACAAATACTATTAATTACTCAAAAACGTTGCCATTAGCACAAGGGATTAAATTCGACCTTTAAGAGCCCCACCCAAACCCTCCCGGCAGGGAGGGCTTTAAAAAGGCAAAATTAAAGTCTCCCCTACCGGGGGAGATTTAGAGGGCCCCAAATTATTTTTTTATTTTCTAATTTTTGTACATGTTCAATTACCACAAACTATTAATCACCGGCGCCACCTTATTAACTGCAATAACATTAAGTCAAACAACTTCTGCACAAGTACTTCCCAAACCAGAGCCAGAGCCCCCAAAAGGCTGGCAGCTGCTGGATCTGAAAGAAAACGGTTTTTATGGCATCAGCCTTAAACCCGCTTACATTTTTTTGCAGGGCAAAAAAAGCAAGCCTGTGGTAGTAGCTACCATTGATAGTGGTATTGATACCTTACAAAAAGACCTGAAAAGTATCCTTTGGACCAATACCAAGGAAATTCCCGGCAACGGTATCGACGATGACCACAATGGTTATGTGGATGATATACACGGCTGGAATTTTTTGGGCGGCCCCGATGGCAAAGCTGATTTTAATGAAACCACCGAGGAGGTTCGTGAATATAATAAGCTGAAAGGTAAATTTGAAAACATCACCGATACCAACGCGGTTGACAAAAAACAGTACGCCTATTGGAAACGTGTAAAAACTACTTATGATAGCACGGTTACCAAATCACGCACCGAAACAGAGCAGCTGCAACCTATCATGAATGCGCTGATGGTAACCAGCGGTTATATCAAAAGAGGGCTTAGCCTGCCAGCCAATGGCACTTTTAAACAAGCCGACCTGGTAAAACTTAAACTGGCTAATGATACCCTTACACAAAGCAAATATGTTTGGGATTCTATTTTCTCGCAGGAGGGCAGCAATAAAACTAATGCCGCCATTATCAAAGATCTGAGCGAGTACCTGGCTAAGTTAAATAATGACCTGTCGCCAGATCTGGAAGCGCGTAAACGCATCGTTGGCGACAATGTAGATAGCATGGATCAAAAGCCTTATGGCAACAATCTGCTTAAGTTTTCAGATGCCTCACACGGTACCGGTGTAGCCGGCTTGATCGGGGCTATCCGCAACAATGGCTATGGCATCAATGGCGTTGCCGATAATGTGCGCATTATGGCTATAAAGGCTGTGCCCAACGGTGATGAATACGATAAAGATATAGCCAATGCCATCCGTTACGCGGTTGATAACGGCGCCCGCATCATTAACATGAGCTTTGGTAAAAAGATATCACCACACAAAGAATGGCTCGACGAAGCTTTTAAATACGCAGCATCAAAAGATGTGTTACTGGTACAAGCGGCAGGTAACGACAGTCAGGATGTGGACGTTGTTCCAGATTATCCGAATGATACTTTTTTAGATGGTTCGTCAACCGATGCTGATAACGTGATCAATGTTGGTGCATCGGGCCCTAAATTGGGCGAACACCTGGCCGGTGATTTCTCTAACTATGGCAAAAAGAATGTAGATGTATTTGCCCCGGGTGTTAAAGTAACTACAGTTGATACCGATGCCGAATTTATGACCGAGGATGGCACCAGTTTCTCATCACCGATAACGGCCGGTGTGGCGGCTTTACTGTTGGAATATTATCCAACCCTAAGCGCCAGGCAGCTGAAACAGATCATCCTGCAATCGGCCACGCCTTTAACTGGGACTATGGTATTGAGACCAGGCAGCAAAACCATCAAGGTTGATTTTGCTTCTCTGAGCAAAACCGGCGGTATTGTAAATGCCTACAAAGCCCTGCAGATAGCATCAAAAACAAAAGGCGAACGGGCTAATTGATAACCGATCTTTTCAAAAGACTTTAAAAAAAAAGAGGCCGTATCATAAATCATGATCGGCCTCTTTTTTTTTGACCTATTCAGATACTTAAGCGATGTATAGTATTGAGTTGGATTGACTCCATTAACAAAAAGTGGGTTTACATGGTTTACACTCTTTATAGTTAACATTGATTTAAATAGTTGACTATCAAGTAATTGTTAGTTTTTCTCCGAAAAACATGTAAACCCAATTTGTATAAATATTATCGGCTAAATTTCAATTCATAGGTAACACGCCATCAAGGGTGGTCAAGTTGATTGATGATACAGCCTCTTTTTTGTGGTGCTACCTATTTTTCTTTTTACTATATCTCTTTTTTGTATATTCGGTCATCCCTACCACATCAATTATGAAATTCATTCAAAAATTAATTTTTGTCGCGGGCACCGTGTGCCTCGGCACTCTCCAGGTTTTTTCACAAACAACCAGTAAAACCGAAAATGTACCAACCGATTATTTGAGCAAAGAGTTCCATGCCGGGCGGCGACAGGCCCTGCGGGATTTGATGCCTGCCAACTCAGTAACCGTGATATTTTCATATCCGGATCAGCTTTTTTCAAACGATGTAAATTATGTTTATCATGCCAACCCCGATCTTTATTATTTTTCGGGATACAAAGAACCTAATGCGGCACTGTTGATATTTAAGGATATGCAAGCCGATGGCGATAGCAGCTATAATGAGTTATTCTTTGTGCGTCATCGTGATCCACTGCGCGAACAGGTGACCGGTAAAAGGCTGGGCGTTGAAGGCGTGAAGAGCCAGCTAGGCTTTAAACGCGTTTATAACAGCGAAGCTTTTCTTGATTTTCCGATAGATTTTAAAAAATTCAGCGCTGTATTTTATGATAGTCCCCCTGAGGATGTCACCGGCGATGGTTCAGCCGGTGAGCTAAGGAACCTGATCAGCACATTTAAAACCAAAGCCTCCATACCCCATGTAGATCAACAATTACTGTACGACCTGACGCTGATTGGTAAATATGCCAGTCCGGCAAACCTAAATCGTCTCGTAACGGCTTACCTTAAACCTAAGTTGAATAAAGAAGCCTATAAAAATAGTCCCATTATACAGGAACTGGTCAATAAGCCCGATTCTGCAACCCTGGCTGATGTAAAAACAAAGATCAGCACCGGCTTTGGGGGTATATCAAGCTATGCTGAATATACCAACACCCTGCGCGGCATAAAAACACCCGAAGAATTGGAGCTGTTAAAAAAATCTGTACAGATCTCCAGCCTTGCCCATGCCGAGATCATGCGGGCTATAAAACCCAGTATGTCTGAAAGAGAACTGGAAGGTATTTTCATGTATGTGCACAAAAAATATGGCGCCGAAGACGAGGGATATCCGCCAATAGTGGGCGCCGGCGCCAATGCCTGCATTTTACATTATGAAGAAAACAACGCCACCAAACTGAATAATCAGCTTACGCTGATGGATGTTGGCGCCGAATATCATGGCTACTCGGCCGATGTAACCCGCACCGTGCCTGCCAACGGAAAGTTTACCGATGAGCAACGCGTCATTTATCAATTGGTATACGATGCGCAGGAAGAGATCTTTAAATTATGCAAAGAAGGCGTAGTTTATGCCAGTGTGGAGCAAAAGGCGACCGAAGTACTTGCCGCCGGTTTAATCAAACTGGGACTTATCAAAAACGCCTCAGAGGTTAAAAAATATTATCCGCATGGATGCTCGCACCATTTGGGCCTTGATGTGCATGATAAGGGTGCATATAACGGCAACCTCATGGCCAACATGGTCATTACCGTTGAGCCAGGCATTTATATACCAGCTGGTAGCCCTTGCGACAAAAAATGGTGGAACATTGGTGTGCGTATTGAGGACGACGTGCTGATAGGCAAAAACGGCTGCACTATTTTATCCATAGATGCCCCCCGTAAATGGCAGGATGTAGAAAAAATGGCGGCCGAAAAAAGCATTTTTGATAATGCTAATTTTCCGGAGTTGAAGTAAAAAAGCTTGATCCATAAAATCACGTCATTGACGTAACACTATAAAAAGAAAGGTTGTCATCCTGAGGAACGAAGGATCTTCTTCGAGAGCCGAGCAGACCAATCTGTGTGATGAAGAAGATTCTTCACTCCGTTCAGAATGACAAAGGACCCTAAAATAAAAAAGCCCAGCAGGTAAGCCTTCCGGGCTTTTTTATTTTAGGGAGGAACTATTATTTATTTAATCCTGCTACTCAATTCAGACAGTGGCATCGTAACCATCCGACCTATCGGTTTTTTGCCTCTGTAAGTGATCACCCTTAGCGTCGTTGCATCCTTGGGTGCATCAATGGGTTGGGTATATTTTGGATAGAAATTATCGGGGAACGAATTATCAAAACTGTAATAAGTATCCAAACCATCCACCTCATTGGTCAGCGTTATCTTTAGCGTGCCATCAGCATTGCGTATAGCGTTGAATGAAGGATCATAAGCGCTTGGCGCGTACTTGGTTTCGGCAGCGTTAAAACGATCGAACTGTTTCTCTACCTTGCCAAAAAAATAAGGCCAGCTTTTCTTTTCCTTTGGCGACCATACCGACTCGGCTATGGCCATACCCCTTGGCCAGGTCATGTATTCGGCCTGACGTATGTTATATACCTGTTCCGTCCATAAATTACCCTGGCCGCCTTTGATCAGTTTGGCATCAACACTATCAGGAACCGGTTCAAACTCGTACGATTTGCTCAGGCGTAAGGAAGCATAAATATGGGTTTCATTCACCCGATCACTTTGCATGTAATCGAGGTAGGTAAAAGTGGTTGGGCTCATTACTACTTCATGACCTTGTTTGGCCGCTTCAATACCGCCTTTAATTCCTCGCCAGCTCATTACCGCAGCATTTGGACCAAGGCCCCCTTCAATAATCTCGTCCCAGCCCATGAACTTTTTACCTTTTGATTCTACTATTTTTTCCAAACGTTTCTCAAAATAGCTCTGTACCTCCTGTTGCGTTTTCAATCCTTCTTTGACCATAAGGGCTTTAATAGCATCGCTTTGTTCCCAGAAGTTTTTGGCGCATTCATCGCCTCCCATATGTATATAAGCAAACGGGAACAGCTGTGCCACTTCGGTCACTACTTTATCTAAAAAGGTATATACATTTTCGTTAGCCGGGCAAAGGGTATTATCCACAATAGCCGTATTATGCGGGCCATCCCAGTTCATAAACGGTTCGCCGGAATTAACCACATATTTATCGGCACCCGGCGTGCACGACAACTCCGGGTAAGCCACTACAGCGGCAAGGCTATGCCCCGGTACATCTATCTCCGGTAATATATTCACAAAGCGGTCTTTGGCGTATTGTACCAGTTCCCGGATATCATCCTGGGTGTAAAAGCCACCATAAGTGCGTGGCTCATTAGCTGCCGGAGGAGTAAATGTACCAAACTGGCCTACTTTTTTAACGTTATAAGCACCAACCGAAGTTAGCTTGGGTAAGCTCTTGATCTCTACGCGCCAGCCTTCATCATCAGTTAAGTGCAGGTGCAACAGGTTCAGTTTGTATTTCACCATGGCATCTATATATTGTTTTACCTCTGCTTTAGTAAAAAAGTGACGCGCCACATCAAACATTAATCCTCTCCAGGCAAAGCGTGGGTAATCGGTAATTTCCACACAAGGCACGGTCCATTTCACATTTTTCACCAGCTGCGCGCTTTCAATATCAGCAGGCAATAATTGCATCAGCGTTTGCACACCATAAAACAAGCCCGCCGCATCGTTAGCCCTGATCACAATTTTTTTTGCTTTTACCGAAAGGGTATATCCTTCGGTACCTATCGCCGCATCGGTAGTTTTATTGAGGACAAGCCTGATAGAGGCCGTTGGAGCTACGCTTTTGACAATAACAGACGAACCCGGCGCGGTAGATAGCTTCTTTTTCAGATAGCTGGTTACCGGCGCCAGTTCGGGTTGGCTGCCTGCCTCCACAATAACACTTTTGGGCAGCAGGAACTGGCCCGCCAAACGTGTTGTTTTTACCGGTTCGGGGATAATGGATAAGCCGCTTTGGGCAACCTGACCAAACGATAGTGCTTGCACAAGGCAACAGCAAAGCAATAAGGATAATTTTTTCATACAGAAGGGATATGTTTTAATTGGGAAACGGTATGCAAATTAAACTTTTTAAATAAAATTAAAAAGTTGCAAGCTAAATTTTGTTGTTTTAAATTGCATATAAATACATCCCGTAGCTGCGCCTGCAGTACATACCCGATCGTATTAACCAATTATTCATTTACCGGACCTTAAACCGTTTACCTATGGCAACAGACAGAAGAAAGTTTTTAAAACAATTTGGCACATCGGTTCTCCTTACTTCGGCATCGCTCACCAGTTTGGCCGCCAAAGAAGAACATGAAAAAAGAATTTTACAGGCCGAAAAACGCGTGAGCCCCAATGATAAGATCAGGATAGCCACCATAGGCATGGGTATTATGGGTTTTAACGATACACATGCGGCGCTTACCGTTCCTGGTGTGGAACTGGTTGCCGCCTGCGACTTGTATAAAGGTCGACTGCTACGAGCTAAGGAGGTTTATGGCTCCAATATTTTTACTACCGATAATTACCATGATATTTTAAACCGCAAGGATATTGATGCTGTTATTGTAGCTACCAGCGATAACTGGCACAGCCCCATATCCATAGAGGCAATGCACAAAGGCAAGGCCGTTTACAGCGAAAAGCCCATGGTGCATCACATCAGCGAAGGATTGAATGAAATAAAGGCCCAGCAGGAAACCAAAGCGGTTTTTCAGGTGGGAAGCCAGCGGGTAAGCGGCATTGCCTTTAAAAAAGCCCGGGAGCTTTACCAGGCAGGCACCATAGGCAAGATCAACGCGGTAGAGGCCTCTTTTAGCAGGCAAAGCGCGCTGGGCGCCTGGCAATATACCATTCCGCTGGATGCATCGCCTCAAACGGTGGGCTGGGAGCAATACCAGGCCAACAGCAAGGTAAAGCATGCCTATGACAGCAACCGTTTCTTCAGATGGCGCAATTACCGCGAATACGGCACTGGTGTAGCCGGTGACCTGTTTGTACACCTGCTATCCGGCATTCATTTTATAACCGGCTCCAAAGGACCCGATAAAATATTTTCGATAGGCGGTTTAACCTACTGGAAGGACGGCCGTAATGTACCTGATGTGATGAGCGCGGTGATCTCCTATCCCGAATCGCCGGAACACCCGGCTTTTCAGGCTACGCTGAGGGTAAATTTTGTAAGCGGCGAAGGTGACCGCGCCTCTACCAGGATCATCGGTTCTGAAGGGGTTATTGACATGAGTGATGGCGGCGGCTTTACCATCCATAAAAGCAAAATGCCGGTAGCGCCGGGTTATGGCGGCTGGGATTCATTCGGAACCTATCCTGAAGCTATGCAAAAAGCGATTGTAGAGGAATATAATAAAAAATATTCCGCTGCCGACCAGCAGGCGCCCAAAATGGATGATGTGGTCTATCACGAGCCCGAAGGCTATAACGACTCCAACGAACATTTCGCCAATTTTTTTGATTCGATGCGTACCGGTAAACCCGTGGTGGAGGATGCCGCCTTCGGCTTCCGCGCCGCCGCTCCCTGCCTCGCTTGTAACGATAGTTATTTTGAGAACAGGATCATTAAATGGGATCCGGTGGGTATGAAGCTGGTATAGACTCAGGTTCAACCTCTGACTTTGTCATCAACAGCTGCCGCGGGCTTTCAGCCCGTGGTGTACATGCCTCAGCTTTCAGCTGAACTAAAGCTGAAAGCTTTAACCATGCCACCCACGAGATACGCTGCGCTAATCTCGCGGGAGCGAAGTATTTGGCGTAAAAGATTTCTCACTATCGTTCGAAATGACACGTATATAAGCATAAAAAAAGCCGCGTTAAGCGGCTTTTTTTATATTTTTTGTAAAATTAAATCTTTATTCTTCCACCATTTCACTGTTGGGGCTGTTTACTTCAGGAACTTCATGTTTAAAATAGTGTTTCTGAAATATCAGGATCATAATAACGCCTACACATATAGAGGCATCGGCCAGGTTAAATACGGGTCTGAAAAACTCAAACGCCTCATTACCCCAAGCAGGAACCCATGCCGGGAACGTACCCCTAAGCAACGGGAAATAAAACATATCAACCACGCGCCCGTGAAATAATGGAGCATAGTTGTACATGATGCCGTAAAAGGTGGAGTCGATGATATTACCTACGGCTCCGGCTAAAATAAGCGCCACATTCATGATGAGGCCGCGGTGGTATTTATGCTTTATCAAATAAATAAGGCAATAAACAATACCACATACCGCAAAAATGCGGAACAGCGTTAAAGCAAGTTTACCTGCATCACCTCCCCATTCCATGCCAAATGCCATACCATTGTTTTCGGTATAATGCAACATACCATGGCTGCCCAAAAAGCGAATTTCTTCGCCCATGAACATATGTGCCCTTACCCAGGTTTTAATGATCTGGTCAAAAAGAATAATAAATATAGCAGTTAGAAAAGGTTTGGTGTAAGCAGCCTTCATTTATTGCTTTAATTTAGCTTCCATAGTCAAGGTAGTGTGCGGCACAGCGCGCAAACGCTCCTTTGGTATCAGTTTACCGGTTTCGCGGCAAATACCATAAGTTTTGTTTTCAATACGCACCAGGGCGGCTTCCAATTGGTCAATAAATTTTTTCTGACGGGCGGCTAACTGGTTAATTTGTTCTTTTTCCAGTGTGGCCGAGCCATCTTCTAATGTTTTATAAGTACCGGCAGTATCGTCAGTTCCGTTCGCATTTGGCGAGCTTAACGAAGTTGCCAGGGCGTTTAATTCTTCTTTGGCAGAACGCAGTTTATCAAGAATAAGAGTTTTAAACTCTTGCAGGTCAGATTCTGAATATCTGGTTTTTTCGTTTTCTACTTTCATTTATACTTTACTAATAACAATAAAAATTTCATTTCCGTCAATCTCTACTTTGTCCCCCTCATGTAACTGAGCGTCAAGCACTATGCTTTCGGCTAAAATTTCGGCGCAAATATAGGATAAATTATTTTTTACCGCTTCGCTGATATAAGGATGTTCGCTAATGCGAACATTGATCCTATCAGTAACCTCAAAACCTTTTGTTTTACGCAGGTTCTGGATACGGTTTATCAACTCTCTCGCAATCCCCTCCTCTTTTAATTCATTGGTTATGGTAACATCTAAAGCCACAGTTAGTTTTCCTAAATTTGCAACTTGCCATCCGGGAACATCCTCGGCGATGATCTCCACATCTGTAACCTGTATTAAGTACTTGTTATCAAGCACATTAACACCACCCTCGCTTTCCAGCCTGGTTATATCGTCCTGTGTGAAATTATTTATAGCCTCTGCTACAGCCTTCATATCCTTGCCTACTTTTTGGCCCAGGGCTTTAAAGTTTGGCTTTATTTTCTTTTTAATGAAGCCCGCGGTATCGGTAATATACTCAATATCCTTAATGTTGGTTTCAGACAATATCAATTCTTTTACCTGCTCCACGTGCTGCTTAAAGCCCTTGTCCAATATAGGTAATAATATTTTGCTGAGCGGCCTGCGAACAGGGATTTCGATCTTTTTACGTAATGATAACACCAAAGACGATACATCCTGTGCCAGCTGCATCCGTTCTTCCAGATCGGTATCAACCAGCTCGTCATGGTAGGTTGGAAAATATGCCAGGTGTACCGATTCAAACTCCTCTTTACCCGTAACTTTGTTCAGGTCCTTATATAAACTATCGGCAAAAAACGGTGCTATTGGCGCCATTAATTTACTGATGGTGATCAAACAAGTGTACAAGGTTTGGTATGCCGACAGTTTATCGTCGGAGTTATCTGATTTCCAGAAACGGCGGCGGCTTAAGCGGATATACCAGTTGCTAAAGTGCGCGTCTACAAATTCCTGTATGGCACGGGCGGCTTTGGTTGGCTCATAATCGGCATAAAAACCATCAACCTCGCGGCTCAGGGTATTGAGTAAGGATATTACCCAACGGTCAATTTCCGGGCGTTGCGCCAATGCTATCTCGGGTTCGCTGTATTTAAACTGATCAATATTGGCATACAGCACAAAGAAGGAGTAAGAGTTGTACAATGTACCAAAAAACTTACGACGCACTTCGTCAATACCTTCTTCGTTAAATTTAAGGTTATCCCATGGCGCAGCATTACTAATCATGTACCAGCGGGCGGCGTCGGCTCCATATTGTTCAATGGTCAGGAACGGATCGGCAGCATTGCCTAAACGTTTTGACATTTTGTTGCCGTTTTTATCCAGCACCAAACCGTTTGAAACCACGTTCTTGAACGAGATACCTTTGTTGCCCACTTTGGCATTCACCGCTTTTACTTCGTCGCTGCATTCGCTCAGCATTACGGCTATAGCGTGCAGGGTAAAGAACCAGCCACGGGTTTGGTCAACACCTTCGGCAATAAAATCGGCAGGGTAGGCGGCAGCAAACTCTTCTTTGTTTTCAAAAGGGAAGTGCCACTGCGCGTAAGGCATAGCGCCTGAGTCAAACCAAACGTCAATCAGATCGGGCTCGCGGAACATTTTGTTGCCGGCAGCCGATGTCAGGATCACATCATCCACATAAGGGCGGTGCATGTCTTCCAGCTTAAAGCCTGCAGGCATAAAACCGGCTGCTATCGATTTTTCGATCTCGGCATTCAGTTCAGCTATGGAGCCGATACATTTTTCTTCCGAACCGTTTTCTTCGCGCCAGATAGGCAGCGGTGTACCCCAATAACGTGAACGCGACAGGTTCCAGTCGACCAGGTTTTCCAGCCAGTTGCCAAAACGACCTGTACCGGTTGATTCCGGTTTCCAGTTGATGGTTTTGTTCAGCTCCACCATTTTATCCTTTACCGCGGTAGTACGGATAAACCAGCTATCGAGCGGGTAATATAATATTGGTTCATCTGAGCGCCAGGAGTGCGGGTAGCTGTGCTCATATTTTTTAACGTCAAACGCTTTATTGTCTTCTTTTAGTTTGATGGAGATCAGTACATCCGTTGCCCTAAAACCAGGCTCGGCACGTTCTGCATCACTATAGTATTCTTCTTTTACATAACGACCGGCAAAATCGGTCACTTCATCAACAAAACGACCTTGTTTGTTAACCAGTGGAACTTCTTTGCCCGTTTCATCCAGTACCATTACCGATGGTACGTTTTGTTCTTTACAGGCCCTGAAGTCATCCGCTCCAAATATGGAAGCTGTATGTACTATACCTGTACCATCTTCGGTAGTCACAAAGTCGGCAGGTATTACGCGGAACGCGTTTTTCTCCAGATTTTCGTTGCTTACATAAGGCATCAGCTGGTGATAACGCAAACCTATAAGCTCAACGCCTTTAAATTCGGCTCTTACTTCCCAGGGGATAATCTTATCACCACCTTTATAATCCTGGAAAGAAGCCTTTTCACCTTCGGTTTTAAAGTATTTGCCTATCAATGCTTTGGCCAACACTACGCTCACCGGCTCATAGGTGTACGGATTAAAGGTGCGGATCTTTACGTAATCAATATTTTCGCCAATGGCCAGCGCGCAGTTTGATGGTAGTGTCCACGGGGTGGTTGTCCAGGCCAGTATCGCGGTATCCTCGTTTACATCTTCAAATAAAACGGGGATCAGGGGATGCTGCTGGTCGTTTTTTAAATGGAACTGGGCCACTATCGAAGTGTCCTTTACCATTTTATAAGTACCCGGCTGGTTTAGCTCATGTGAGCTTAAGCCCGTACCCGACTTTGGCGAATACGGCTGTACCGTGTAACCTTTGTATAAAAGATCTTTTTTATAAAACTCCTTCAGTATCCACCAAAGGCTTTCAATGTATTCGTTTTCGTAGGTAACATACGGATCGTCCAGATCAACCCAATAACCCATTTTTTCGGTCAGGTCGTTCCAAACGTCGGTATAGCGCATTACTTCCTTGCGGCAGGCATCGTTATAATCCTTAACGCTTATCTTTTTACCAATATCATCCTTGGTTATCCCTAAAGCTTTTTCAACGGCAAGTTCAATGGGCAGGCCATGGGTATCCCAGCCACCTTTACGCTTTACCTGGAAACCTTTTAACGTTTTGTAACGGCAAAAAATATCTTTGATAGAACGCGCCATCACGTGGTGAATACCGGGCATACCATTAGCGCTCGGCGGCCCTTCGTAAAACGTGTAGGGGTTATTTGCCGGACGACTGCTGATACTTTTGCCAAATATGTTGTTCTGCTTCCAAAACTCCAGTATCTCTTTGCCTGTTTGCGATAGGTTTAACTGCTTATATTCCTTATACATGTATATAGTTCACCTCAATTTTTAGAGGTTGCAAAAATACGGAAATTATAAATGATTTTTTTAATTTGGACGAATGAAAAATAAAGTAAGGCGTACGGTATTGATGTTGTTGATAGCCGTAATCTTGTTTTCGGCATCAATGGCTATCCCTGCTTTATTCCATTCCAAGTGGAAAGACCTGGTTCAGGGTGCCGCGCTGGGCTTAACCATAGCCGGTATCATCAGTATTGTTACTCTGATTATTGATTATTTACGCGAAACAAAAAAAGGCGCCTGATCCGTTATTTTTTCGGCGACAATAAAATTATATCTTTATAAATATAAAAAGCACCAAATGAGATTGAGATCCAAAACGTATATCATTATTTCGGGAATTATATTTATCACCGCTTTAATCATTAGCCTGCAAAGTGCCGATCACTCCACTATCGACAAATGGGCCAGCTTTGTGATGGGCCTTACGTCTGTTACGTTTATAAGTGGTTTAATATCGCTTTTTACAAAAGGCAAGTCCTTTAAAAACCAACAGGCGCTAAGTTAATAAATACTCCTGCTGGCGCCGCCATCAACCGGTATAGTTGTACCACTGATGTAAGCAGCCTGGTCTGATGCCAGGAAGGTAACGAGCGCAGCCAGCTCCTCGGGTTTACCGATACGACCAAGCGGTATGCTTTTCGCCCTGTCTTTAATGGCCTGCTCGGGGTCCACATCTTTGGGTAAAGTATGTTTTATCCTGTCGGTCAGGATCAATCCCGGGGCCACATTATTTACGGTGATATTGTACGGACCAAATTCATCGGCCATGAGTTTAGCCATCCCTACCACGCCCATCCGCATCGTAGTTGACAGCACCGAACCTCCCAACACCGCCTTTACCGAAACACTCACAATATTGATGATGCGCCCGCTGCCTGTTTTTTGCATATGCGGCAATACCAGTCTGCTCAGGCGCGCAACGCTTAGCAAATTAAGGTCAAAAGCTTTTTGCCATTGCTCGTCATCAAAGTTTTCGAATTTATCAAACGGAGGACCACCGGCATTGTTCAGCAGGATATCTATCTGCCCAAAAGCATTTGCGGCTTTGCTAACAAAAGCTTCTATCTCGTCGGCTTTGGAAACATCAACAGGTATAGCGATCACCTCGTTACCGGTAAGCGCTTTTATTTCGGCCGCTGTTTTATTCAGTTCCGTCTCGTCGCGCGAGCCAATGATCACCCGGGCACCTTCGGCAGATAAAGCTGTTGCTACAGCCTTACCTAATCCTTTACTGGCTGCTAATATTACAGCTACTTTGTTGTTGAGTTTAAGATCCATAAGCCCCTCCCTGCCCTCCCCTAAAGGGTGTGGGTTCTGATTTGCGTTTATATTTATTACACTCCCTCTCCTTTGGAGAGGGCCGGGGTGAGGCTTCTACTCCTCAATATCCGGTCCTTTTATCTTTTTACGGTCCACACCGCCATCCAGGCTTAGTAAAAAAGCAGGAAGCAGCGTGAGGTTGCTGATCATGGCCACCAGCAGCGTTATGGATAACAATATACCCAATGCTACGGTGCCGCCAAATTTGGATACCGCGAATATGCCGAAACCAAAGAACAGTACCGTAGCGATAAATATCATGCTTACCCCGGTTTCGCGGATGGTATCAGACACAATGCGCGATATCCCTTTACGGGTATAACGCAGCTCGTGGCGGTAACGGGTAATAAAATAAATAGTCTGATCGGACGAGATACCCATCGCTATGCTAAATATCAATATGGTTGATGGTTTCAATGGGATTCCAAAAAAGCCCATGATACCTGCTGTTATAATCAACGGCACCAGATTGGGCACCAGCGAAATGGCTATCATTTTTACCCCTCTGAATAATATCCACATCACCCCGGCTATCAGAAAAATAGCCCAGGCCAGGCTTTCATACAAGTTTTTAAGCAGGTAATTAGTTCCCTTTATAAAAATGATACTCGATCCGGTAAGCTCCACATGAAACTTTTTTGGGTTAAATATCGAGTCGATACGGGGTTGCAGCTCGGCCAGTACCACATTCATTTTTTTGGAACCGGCGTCAATCATTTCAAAGGTTACCCGGGTTATCCGGTGATCTTTATCCAGGTAAGTATTCAGCGCGCCCGATGTATTTTTACCCGAATTAGCGGCATAGTTCAAGATAAAACTCTGCTCCATACCGTCGGGCAAACGATAATATTCCGGGTTACCGCCATAAAATGCCTGGGTAGAGAATTTTAATACCTGGATGAGGGAAATAGAACGGCTGAACTGCGGATATGAGGAGATCAGCTTTTCCAGTTTTTCTACCTTGCGGATCACCGTTTGGTTCACTACACCATTTTTTCGTTTGGTATCGATACTTACCTCTAATGGCAGTACCCCGTTAAAATTCGATTCAAAAAATTTCAGATCTTCCAGCGTATTGTTATGCTGCGGCAGGTCATCAACCACATAACCATTGATATTGATACGATAAATGCCCACGGCCGAAATAAGCACCAGCACCAGCGTAGTGATATATATGGCTTTACGTTTTTGATGAACCAGGGTGTCCAGCTTAATCAATAAGGCTTTCATCCACTGGCTATCCTTCATACCGGTTTGTTTTTGTTTTGGAGCAGGCAGGTAGCTGAATACAATAGGCACCAATATCAAACTTAAAGCAAATGTGGATAGTATACCCAGCGAAGCCACCAAACCAAACTGGGTTAATAGCTCACTGTTGGTAAAGCACAATACGCCAAAACCAATAGCGGTAGTAATGTTGGCAATAAAGGTGGTGATGCCCGCTTTTTCGAGCGCTATGGCCAAAGCCTCCATTTTATTGCCCGATATTTCAAACTCGTGGTAGTATTTATTGAGGATAAAGATAGTGTTCGGGATGCCGATAACCACCACCAGCGGCGGTATGATGCCGGTTAAAATGGTCATTTCATAATGCATCATATATAAGATGCCCAAACTCCACAGCACACCCAGCACTACAATAAGCACCGGGAATATCACCGGGAAAAACGACCGAAAAAAAATGAGCAGAATAATAGCCGTGATCAATATAGACAGGCCCAGGAACATGGAAAACTCATGCGCCACCAGGTTGCCTACAACGGTGCGTATCAGCGGCAGGCCCGAGTAATGTACCTTGATGCCATGCTTTTGCTCAAACTGTTGCCCTAGCTGAAGCATTTTATTGATAACAGGCACACGCTTGGGGGTGTTGATCACTTTATCATCAAAAGTGATAGCCATTAAGGTCGACTTGCCATCGTTACTCAATACTATCCCTTTGTAAAATGGGAGGTTTAAAAGTTGTTGCTTTACGCTATCAACCGCCTGTGTAGAGGGTAATACGCCGGTAACCAAGGGCTTTACAATAAAACGGTGCTGCAGGGTATCCTTTTGCAAATTATACACATTAGCGGCCGAAACCACGGCTTTTACACCATTGATCTGTTTAAGCTGTGTGCCAATCAGGTACCAGTCATTAAAAACATCTTTATCAAATATCTTGTCTGATTTGATACCCAAAACCATCGATGAGGCATCCTGGCCAAAGGTTTGTTTAAACTGATTATAGCGGATATAGGCCGAATCGGTAACGGGCAGCACTTTACCCCCGTTAAAGGTTATTTTTACTTTCGACGCTTCAAATCCCATAAAAGCACTCAGTGCCAAAACGCAGATAAATACGATGAGTCTGTTTTTAAGGATGAACGAAGCGGTATGTTTCCAGAACATTTGAGTCACATTAAGGGCGCCGCTAAACTACGAAATTTGATTTACCCACCGGCCCAAGATATTGATATTGTAACAAAATGTTAATCTACAACTTCATTTATAGCGAGAGGGAGTAGATAAAACTTGCTCAATACAAAACTTTATTGACTGATACAGTGTTGTGTTGCAGTGTCACATCGACTACATGCTAAATAACCAGAAAAGGCTCCCTTTATTCCGGATATATAGTTGTAAATTTGATCTCTTAATTTACTCATCTCTAAGAATTTAATAAATTCTAATACCGCTCTTTAAAGTTCATGTCATGCCGAAAGTCGATCCCCATCACATCATTGCTATTGGCGCCTCCGCAGGCGGCATGGAAGAGATTAATTCTTTTTTTGATCACACGCCTTTAGATGGTGTTTCCTATATCATTATTCAACACTTATCAGCCGATTTTAAAAGCAGGATGGTTGACCTGCTGGCCAGGCACAGCAAGCTTATCGTTGAAGAGGCCGAAGATGGCATGAAAGTGCAATGCAACCAGGTATATCTCATCCCCAGCAATAAATACATGACCATACGCGGGGGGAGCCTGTATTTAACCGAAAAGGAAAAAATTAAAGGGCCTCATTTAACCATCAATACCTTCTTTGAGTCCCTTGCCGCCAATGATGGCAAAAAAGCCATTGGTATCATATTATCCGGCTTAGGGTCTGATGGTACAGAAGGTATCAAGGCTATTAAAAAAGCAGGCGGAATGGTGATGGCCCGCGATCCGGAAACTTCGGAATTTAGCAGCATGCCCTCCCATGCTATCGCTACGGGATTGGTTGATTTTGTATTGGAACCGACCTTAATGCCCGGCGCCATTGAAGATTATGTAAAACACGAAGGGAATTTAGTAACAGATCACCGGGATGATGAAAAAGACCTTTTGGCCATTATCGACCTGATCAAAGAAAGGTCACCGCTTGATTTTTCGGACTATAAACAACCCACCATATTACGAAGAACAAAAAGAAGGGCTTCGAGCCACAATTTTAATACGCTGGGAAAATATCTGAATTATCTCAAAGAAACTCCCCTCGAGGTAGATGCCCTGGCCAAAGAGTTC
Organism: Mucilaginibacter lappiensis; assembly: GCF_900155965.1. GTDB lineage: Bacteria > Bacteroidota > Bacteroidia > Sphingobacteriales > Sphingobacteriaceae > Mucilaginibacter > Mucilaginibacter lappiensis. Next base: position 572,501 of record NZ_FTMG01000002.1, on the reverse strand, counting down.
CTCATCAGCGTTACTTCTTTTTTCAGGGATCCGGCAGCTTTTGATTTTATACAAAGCAAGGTATTACCCGATATATTGGAAGGGCTGGCCCCAGACGAAGAACTGAAAATGTGGGTTGCCGGCTGCGCTACTGGCGAGGAAGTTTATTCATTGGCCATATTGATAGCAGAGCAGCTAACGGGCAGATTATCTGATACGGTAGTAAAACTATTCGCTACAGATATTGACAGCGACGCGCTGATTCATGCGGGTAAAGGGGTTTATAGTAAAAACATTTCCAAAAACATGCCCCCGGAACGGCTCGAAAAGTACTTTTTAAAAGAGGGAGAAAATTACCGGATAAATCCTGTTATCCGCAAGATGGTGATCTTTGCCAAGCACGACCTGGTAAAAAACCCACCTTACTGCAATATGCACCTGATCAGCTGTCGCAACCTGCTCATCTATATGGCTCCTGTTTTGCAAAAGAAAATATTTACCATGATGCTTTTTGGGCTAAAAAAAGATGGCTATTTATTTTTAGGGTCGAGCGAAAACCCCATGCCCATCATCAAAAACCTGGAAGTGGTTCATAAAAAATGGAAGATCTACAAAAACCTGGAAACCAAACGAGCCATTAGCTTTGATGCATTCTCCATGCCCGATTTACCTGATACCAAACAAACACCGTCCCGCTTTTCGCCGGATACGGCTAAAAACACCAACCATAATAACTTGTCCGAAGAAATCCATGAAAGCCTGGCCAATAAACTCGATTACCTGGCCGTTTGTATCGACGAACACAACCAGGTGGTACGGTCATACGGAGATACCACAAAATACCTGCTCCACAAACATTTCAGCTCCGATCTGGCAGAGCTTTTACCAAAGCCCCTTGCCGTAGCTTTTAATACCCTGAGTAAAAAGGTCTTAAAAACAAATGAAAACGTGGTGCTTAACGGCGTAAAAATTAAACAGGGCCAGCATATGGTTAACGTCAGCCTGTCCATCAGTCCATTAATATTAAAAGGCCGGGAAAAATTGTTATGGGTAACTTTCAGTGAGGATAAATCAGCCGCGCCGGTACAAAAGGATGCGGTATATGATGAAAGGATCTATCTGGATCAGTACGTCGTTAACCTGGAAGAGGAACGGAAGGAATTAAAGGATAAACTTTACAGCTCCAATGAAAAGCTGGATGCCTCCAACGAGAACATGCAATCATTTAATGAGGAGCTGATCTCGGCCAACGAGGAAATGCAAAGCACCAACGAAGAAATGCAATCCGTGAACGAGGAGCTGCATACCATTAATTCAGATTACCAGTTAAAAAACAAAGAACTGCTGGAAATTAATGACGATCTGAATAATTATTTCAGGAGTAATATTAACGGGCAATTATTTATTGATAATGAACTGCGTCTAATGAAGTTTTCGCCGGGAACGGTAAAACAGATCAACCTGCTGGAAACAGATATCGGCAGGCCGCTCAGCAATATTTCTACCAATATCAAATTTGAAACCATTATAGACGATATTAAAAAGGTATTGGCAGAAGGGTGTGTAATTACCAAAGAAATTGAAACCAATAACGGCAAATGGTACCAGATCATGACTATGCCTTATGTACAGCAGGCAGATCATACTAACAATGGCGCTATTATTACTTTTAATGATATCACCGAGCTAAAAAGGATACAGCAGGAACTGGATATCAGCAGTAAAACGCTGGGTATGGCTATCGACTCTGCCGAAATGGGGATCTGGTCAATAGATGTAGAAACCCGTGAATTCATTCCCTCACCACGCCTTAAAGAGCTGTTTGGTTTTCATGCCGATGAGCAAATGAGCTACGAATCAACTATAGCCCAGATTGATAGTGCCTTTCAGCTTGGGGTAACTGGTGCTATTGAAGCAGCCATTACCCGCGGGGAAGTATGCGATGTAGAATTTCCGCTGAAGGGATTTCACGATGGAAAACTGCGCTGGGTGAGGGCTAATGGAAATCTTACGCACGATCAGGATGGCAAACCGGGGTATTTTACAGGGGTAATGCATGATGTTACTGTACATAAGCAGGACGACATCCGAAAAACTGATTTTATTGCCATGGCAAGCCATGAGCTCAAAACACCGCTAACCACGCTGCAGGCCTACATACAGATGCTGGCGGCCAAAGCCGATAAATCCGGGGACACTTTTGCCGTTGGCGCCCTGGATAAGGCTAATGTACAGGTTAAAAAAATGTCGACCTTAATCAATGGCTTTTTGAGCGCTTCCAGCTTTGAAGCCGGCAAAATTTACCTGAATGAACAGCCTTTTGAGATGAATACCTTACTGAGGGAAATTGTGGAGGACATAATGCTGATCACCAAAAGCCACTATATTGTTGTAACCTCCGATTGTGATATAGTTGTTCAGGCCGATAGGGACAAGATTGGCCAGGTGATCACCAACTTTTTAAGCAACGCCATCAAGTATTCATCTAAAGGAAAAAATATTAAGGTTTCCTGCCGGGAAATTAAGGGCGTAGTTGAGGTAAGCATAACAGATGAAGGCCTGGGCATAGCGCCGCAGGACCACGCAAAACTGTTTGACCGTTATTACCGCATTGAAAGCGAACAAACCCAAAACATTTCGGGCTTTGGGCTTGGCCTATACCTGTCGGCCGAGATCATCCAAAGGCATAAAGGTAAAGTATGGGTAGAAAGTGAAATGGGCAAAGGATCAACATTTTACTTTAGTTTGCCATTGGCTTAATGGGGTGATATTTGATATTGCTGTGTGGTACGGTGACAATACCATAGATGTTCGGAAGAAACAAAAGTTAAAATAGAAGCATTGAATTTTAATACGGATATGCTCCGTCAGGAGCTACCTATTTGTAGTCATACCGGGCAAAATATCCTTTGCTCCGTAGGTGCAACCCCTAAATAAACAGGTAAATTGTATAAGGGTAGCCTCTACGAGGCATAAATAGGGGCTGGTAAAATGCTACAAATAGGTAGCCCCTAACGGAGCAAGGTTGTTCCAGATATCTTATAAAAGCCTAATGCCGCAATTTATTCCGCCCGCTGCCGCAAGCGAATATTTCGTTATTAAAACTACTTGGTCATTTTGGGCACCCTTACTATTTTAGCTCCGTTGTTGGTAACAATCATTAAATCAAATGGTAAACCTACGTGGTCCGGATGAGCTTTTAATTCAACTTCAATTAATTTTTGGATGTAATAAAGTTTCCCTTTTTTAAGATAAGCATCCAATACCAACATATTCGTTCCAAGCTGTTTCCGTATATGATCAGATAACCCCAGAACCTCAAAAGGTCTAAATACAGTGGTGTCCTTGACCTTAACTGCTTCATTAGGCTTATTAATTGCATCGAAATAAACTGTTCCTAAATAAGATCTTCCATTTTCAAATCCATAGAAGGAGATAGATGCAATATCATTATTTACAAACCTATAATTATAATAGTCGAACTGCTCACGTCTTATGTTTTCAACATACGTTGTTATGACGTCTTTGACTGTTGACAAGAAAATATCGTTAACCTCTTTAATATTTTTCCCTTTTTGACATGCCTTTGTTGCCTCTATTTCAATTAATGAATCTGGCGTTCCGGCTATTGCAAAATTGTATCGCCCTACTGTATGTAATTTACATATCGTTTTATACGTTTGAGTAGAAATTTTATTATCAGATCCGATATTTGGTATTGAGCTCTTCGAATCTGCCCCTACAAAGATTGTGTCCTTTTCCTGTTTTAATACAATACACGTTTGAGATCGGCCAACTAAACTAAATATCGTAAGAAATAATGAGATAAGTAAAAAGGTTAAGGTTTTCATATATGCAATATACACAATACCTACATTGAATTCCTCAAACTGCCGAACGCCTCCCTTACCCGGCAATAAGTACCAGTTGCTCCCGAAACTCCTGCAATGTTATTTTGCCGGATGCAAAGCGGTTTTCTAATAACAGTTTTTCCTCTCGCCGGGTAAAGGGTCTACTGTAAATAGTTTGCACCAGGTCTTGCTCGTGTGTTAAAGGTGCTGTAATGTGTGTCCGGGTATTAAATGCTTCAAAATAACGTATACCCAATATCCTTTGCGATACCGCATTAAAATGAATTTGGTCTTCATTGGCCGTTAACCCAGTTGCAGTCACAAAATAACAATTGTTACGTGTTTGGGCATATTGTAACAGCGCCTGATTGACCAATGGATAAGCGGTAAAATAATTACCGTACAAACCAGCCGTCAAAAAATCTCCCAGTCCGCCAACAATCAAAGGAACATCCGGCACGTTTAATCCCATACGCAGCTCATTAACTATCGGGTCAAATTTTTCGGCATAAGCCGCAGCACCATCGGCAGAACAATCATTTTCTCCCTGGTGCCATAAAATACCAGATAACTGGCTGCTGCGTTGTGCCAGTTTCGCCTGGGCCAATGCGTTGTCAAAAAGTGCTCCGCCAACCGTCCAGTCATCCAGGCTGGTGCCACCATCGGCACAAGGGATCAGGCCTATTTCGTCCACGGGGTTATTCAAATGCCACGCAGCGGCAAAGGATGAAGCCAAACCTATGCCTGCTGCGGGGCGGTCGTTATGGATGGGTTCTGTCATGATCTGCCAGCGGCCATTACGCAGCATTTTAACAGATTCATTAAAAACGGGTGGAACTTCGGCTGTAAAACCGCGTCCTGCTATATTTGACTGACCTATCAATAAAAAAGAATGTGTCATAGTTAATCTTTGTAATCATTTAACCAAATACCCAACAGCGCTTATGGCAAACCTATGCTTCGGCTAAAAGAGTACCAGGCGAATTTTTTGATATCATTTGGAGCAACATCTCCCGATTGTACTGCTTTAACGGTAGTGTTGATCATATTAACAAACAGCATGCGGATCCAAGCAACGGACAGGCTATCGCTGATCACCTTTTGCCGCTGCAGTTCTGGCACAAGGCTAAACCAGTTGTTTTTTGCCTGTTCGTAAGCTTCATTCTCAGCGACTTTCAGTTTTTCATTATTCAAATATTTTGTTTGAAGCGTATTCAAAAACGCGTATTTCGCCCCGCAATCAATACCCGCGTATAACATTCTCTCCAATTGCTCCACAGGGTCTTTACTGCTATTATAAGCTTTGAGCATAGCATGATGCCAGGTTTGCATCATATCGGTCCAGCAGGCATCTATAAGTGCAGCTCTGTCTTTAAAATACCGATGCAAGGTTCTTCTGTTTACTCCTGCCTTTTCGGCAATCATATCCAGCGGAGCATAAAAATCTTCATTCAAAACCGCTATGGCGCTGTCTATAATTTTCTGGCTTGTCATACTATCGCAAATATAAGACAAATGTCACACATTTGAGACATTTTACTAAAAGCAGGTCTCTGCCGTATACCTGGCTATAATCTGTGACTGCTACCGTCGACCCGCTACTATAAGCATAGAAAGATTCCTTAAATCACAAATTCACTAACTCAGTCATTCAATAATTATTGGTATATTTGTAAGTATACAACGGCCCGGTTTTCTGTAAAAAGGAAAACCGGGCCGTTGTGTTAAGGAGAAAAGAGGCTCAAAAACAGACCATTTTACATTTAGTTATTTGACAATCAATATTTTAATACTTCTTAAACCTTTCAAAACCCATCAAAAATTTGTTAAAAAGTGTTAAAATGGCGTTAAACTTTAGTTAAAGTGGGCAATAACCAAGCTTTTTTACACCGTTTTTGACTAAAAAAGTGTTAAAATTTAAGGTTTAAAAAGTTTTTGGATTGCCAAAATTCATAAATGCCAATAACAATGTATTTTTGTACATGAGAAGACTGATACGCAGTTTCGGTTTCGCCTTTAAGGGCCTGCAATATGCCGCCAGTACCCAGCCCAACTTCCGGATACACCTGGGGGCAACGGTTATTGCCATTAGCCTGGGCATCGCGCTGCACCTATCCACCGCCGAATGGCAATGGGTAGCGCTCAGCATAGCCCTGGTGCTGGTAACCGAGCTCATTAACACCGCCATTGAAACCCTCACCGACCTGGTTTCGCCTACCTATAACATTAAAGCCGGTCATGTTAAGGATGTTAGTGCCGGCGCGGTGGTAGTTGCGGCTGTATTTGCACTGATTACGGGCTGTATCGTTTTTATACCGAAACTTATTTTACTGGTATAACATGCTGCATAAAACGCGTGGTATTGTATTTAAAGCAACCGACTATGGCGAAAGCAGTGTTATTGTGCAGCTATTTACAGAAAAGTTTGGTCTGCAATCATACATCATCAATGGTACAAAAAAGCCCAGGGCCAAAATCGGGCGTAATATGCTACAGCCTTTGCATCTGCTTGACATGGTTGTTTATCATAAAAATACGGGCAGCGTACAGCGAATTTCCGAACTTAAAAATTCGCCGGTACTGCAAAGTATCCCTTATGATGTGATCAAAAGCTGTATCGCTATCTTTTTGAATGAAGTGCTGTACAAAGCCATAAGGCAACAATCGGCCGATGAAAATTTGTTTGATTTTGTATTCAGCGCCATAGAATGGCTCGATCATCAAACCGGAAGCGTGGCCAACTTTCATCTGCTGTTTTTGGTTCAGCTTACCCGTTACCTGGGTTTTTATCCGGATAGGTACCAAGCTGGCCAGGCCGATTATTTTGATATGAAGAACGGCACATTCAGTAACTATAAACCTGACAGCTTGTTTTACTTGTCGCCACCCCATACGCAAAACTTTCACCAGCTTTTGCAGTGTAGTTTTGAAAATATGCAACAATTAAAATGGAGTAATGATGAGCGTAGGTACCTGATTCAAAAACTATTGGAGTATTACGCCTTGCATATTGAAGGTTTCGGCAATATACGTTCTGCTGATGTGCTGGAGGAAGTATTGTCCTAAAATCCACCTTATTCTATACAGTAAATACACAGGGCTGAAATAAAAAAAGAGAAAGCCAAAGGCTGCCTCTTTTTTGTTGACTGACCTCATTATTTACCATAAAGAACTAATTGGTTAGATCGATAATAACAATTGTTACAAATATATGCACTATAGAATTAGTAGACTAATTTTTTAATAAAAATTTAACACGCATTAAGCTTATATAGTGCATTATAGCTATAGGCTTCATCAACAAAAGCTCGTCTTTAAAACCACAGCTAAAAATACGGTAGTTAAGGTATTGTAAAGATATTTACCTTTGCCGCCGTTATAACACAAGTGGTTACTTATTAAAAACTTAAAGATCTGTTAACGTTACCCAAGGTAAATTTGTAATAAGCTTTATAATAAGCATTTCAAAAACTTTGACCGGGCGGTTGCCGTATATGGATCAAACACGATGGATAATTCAGAAAAAATAAAAGCAGGAATTCAGAAGCTTAAAGCGGCATGTGTTAATCCCGGATATTTTTTCAGATCTCTTTTCAGCAAGGAAAGAGGAAAGCAATTTATAAAAACCCATTTGTTTAATCCCGATCATTCCGCACAACTTAAAGCACTATCAATTGGTTTTGGTGTATTTATGGGCATAGTACCTATATGGGGCTTTCAGCTGATTGTAGCATTTTCATTGGCTATATTATTAAAATTGAATAAGGCCCTGGTTCTTTTAGCCGCGCACATCAGCTTTGCTCCTTTAATACCCGCTGTCATATTTTTAAGCTATAAAGCCGGTGGTTTTTGGATGGGCGAAAAAAATACCGAGATCCCTTTTAATGGGGATATCTCCTTAAAATCGATCAGTATTCATTTGGAACAATATCTATATGGTAGTATTTCGCTTGCCATAGTTGCCGGTTTAACAGCGGGCTTATTAACCTTTATTTTACTTAAGCTTGCAAGCAAAAAAACTGTTATCGCTGCCTAAACAGTAGGACTAAATGATTTGAACCGTATCGGATAAAATTCATTACTATCATCTACGTACAACATCTTACCGTAAGTATTTGCTATTGGCTTATTCATCAGCAACTTTTAGGGTCAGTATATTAAAATAGGTTAATGATCGTATTTACTCATATATCATTAACAAAATATACTCTAAATCACCCACAATGATAAAACCTTTTAACATAAAGGTTCCGGAAGACCTGTTTTATTCATCAAAAAAGAGCTAACTATTTATTTATCTGTGTATTTCACACTTATCAATAGCCTACAACCAAAGATTTTTAACGAAAACGTTGTCGTAAATAAAAACAGCTAAAACTTATGAAAACCTGATCTCCCGGGATATTTTTGGTAAATACAGTATAGTATTTTGCCAATTATAAATAATAAGAAGCGCTTTAGTTTAATTATAAAACAGCTCAATTATTAACCATAAAACTGCTTTATATACCTGCAAATTTCATTGTCCTGCGAGAACGTGAATACTGTTTGGGCATTACCTTACAGGTGGAATAATAGCGGCATCCGATAACCTAAAACCTTAGATCAATGAAAAAATAAATCAGGCCTCCAACAAAAAAAGAAATCGGCAGTGGGTTCAGCACTACCGAAATCAATTCATTTCCCTTTTAGTCAAACAACAACATTAAATGTTGCCGGGAATTTTTTTGCCTAATTCAACCGAAATTTTAATAAGCAATACAAATATGAAGAAAAAATCTTCGCATTTGTTATGTAACAACGTGCATTTGTGCATGATAGTATCTGCGGTATACGATCATATTAAAGCAGGCTTAACCTGGTATTCCACAGGTTTAAGTTTTCTGCATTGCTTCCATTAAACTTTAGGGTAAAGGTTACACAGGTTCATTAATGATGTACCTGTATGCCTCTTTGTATGGGCAAGGTATGCCTGTTCTATTTCAACCAAAAGCAAACCACTTAAACCATTTAATACCATTAAAATTATGAGAAAACAAATTACTCTCCTTATTTTCTTTTTCCTCGCCAGTTGCACGCTTACTCTGGCCCAGGACCAATCTGTAACAGGCACAGTTAAGGACGACAAAGGCCCGATACCTGGCGTAACTGTTAAAATAAAAGGAACCGGAAAAGGTGTTGCCACTGATTTAAAAGGCCACTACCTTATCAGTGTACCATCAAATGCAACGCTGGTGTTTAGCATTGTTGGATATACCAGCCAGGAACAACCTGTAAATAACCGAAATCAAATCAACGTTACCTTGTCTGAAGACAATAAACAGTTGAACGAGGTAGTAGTAATTGGCTACGGCACCCGTCAAAAAAAGGATGTTACCGGGGCGGTATCCAGTGTAAAAGCTACGCAGCTTGAAAATGAAAATCCCGCAAGTATTGGCGACGTACTTAAAGGTAACATTCCCGGGCTTACCGTGAGCATGAATACTTCAGCTAAGGGGGGTGGTGATCTGCTCCTCCGTGGAAAATCGACCCTAACCGGTAACACATCACCATTAATTGTACTGGATGGGGTTATTTACCCAGGCCAGCTTGCCGACATAAATCCAAACGATATAGAATCAATAGACGTACTGAAGGATGCCAGCGCCCTTGCCGTTTATGGTTCACGGTCGGCGGCGGGCGTGGTCGCTGTGACTACCAAAAAAGGGAAAACAGGTCCGCCTATCATTACGCTTAATTCAAACTTTGGCATTGCCCAGTTGGAAAAAGAGCAAAAGGTATACGGTCCGCAAGGCTTTTTAGACTGGCGCGCAGATGTAATGCGAAGTATCAATGTTAACAACCCGGATTATGAATATACCGACCCCAGAAAGCTACCAGCTGGTGTAACCGTTGATCAATGGATGGCATTAACAAAAGCCACAGGTGATCCAGTTGACCAATGGTTAAGCAGGCTGGGTTTGGTAGCTAATGAAAGAGCCAATTACATGGCAGGTAAAACAGTTGACTGGTTCGATAAGGTTTTCCGTAATGGTTTCAGGCAGGATCACACCATCAGCATGGCGGGCAAACGCGAGGATGTTAACTATTACATGTCGTTAAACTATACTAAAAATCAAAACCTGATTGCGGGTGGCGATTACAGCAACATACGCGCCCGCTTAAACCTGGAGGGTAGAGCCACCAGTTTTTTAACGGTTGGTATTAATGCTCAATATGCTGTTAGAGACGAGAGCAACTTGCCAGCAAGAAACGCTGATGGGAGTGTTGACCGCGCCCACACTTTAGAAGCCGACTGGACTCAAATCACCAACAACTCTCCTTATGGCGATTTTTATAATCCCGATGGTTCTTTAAGAAGAATACCCACCGACGATGCCGGGTTAAATGCACGAAACCCCTTTTTAAATACACAGTATGATGAAAGTATGAATGTTCAAAATACTTTGTTTGCCAATATTTATGGACGGGTAACCTTACCTCTGGGTATTACTTTCCAAACCAATTTTTCGCCCAGTTATGACTCCTACCGCACTTTTTATCATAACTCATCGCACAACCCTAATGTAACCGTACCAGGCGGTCAAGCGCAGCGCTCTATGGAAAACCGGTACAATTATCAGATAGATAACTTGCTGAAATGGAACCGAACATTTAACAATATCCACAACATTGATGTTACCTTTTTGGCCAATACCGAGAAGTATCAGTCATGGTATACTTATGAATACAATGAAGGTTTTAGTCCTAATGATGATCTGAGCTTTCATAACATCGGAGCGGGCAATAAACCTACTGTAAGCAGCGACGACCGTTACTCTACCGCCAATGCCTATCTTGGACGTATCAGCTATACCTTGATGCAGCGATATTTACTTACCGCATCTATCCGCCGTGACGGATACTCCCTGTTTGGGCAAAAGCACCCTAGCGACAATTTCCCATCAGTAGCCGGTGGCTGGATATTTACCGATGAGGATTTTATGAAAAAAACCCAATGGTTAAGCTATGGTAAGCTTCGTTTATCATACGGTGTTAACGGTAACCGCGATATCAGGGATGGTAATGGCACTGTTGACCCCAACAGGGCCCTTGCAGTAATCACAACAGATAAATACCCTACGGTTACTCCCGGTGGTACGGCCACAGCAAATTCTGCGCTTTATATCAGCAGAATGGCCAACGCTGATTTGAGATGGGAACGTACCACATCTTTAAATGCCGGTATTGATTTTGCACTATTCAACAGTCGCTTAAATGGGTCAATTGACGTTTACAGCAAAAAAACCACCAATTTACTTGTACAAAGAACCTTACCACAGGTTTCTGGCTTTGCCAGTGTTATCTCTAACATAGGTCAGGTAAATAATAAAGGTTTTGAATTTAACCTGACCAGTAAAAACATAGTTAGCAGTAATTTTAATTGGAGCAGTTCATTTAACTTTTTCCTGAATCGTAATAAAATTGTGCATTTATATGGTGCTGCCGATGTGACCAATGCCGACGGAACTGTAAGCCGTGTTGAAAACGATGATAAGGCCAACGGATGGTTTATCGGTAAAGACATCGACGTGGTGTGGGATTATAAGATATTGGGTGTTTGGCAAACCAATGAAAAAGATCAGGCTGCCAAATACGGCGCTGTTCCAGGCGATTTTAAACTGCAAAAACTGGTAAACAGCGGCCCTAATCAATATAAGTATACCGATGATGATAAACAGTTTATTGGTTATGAGTCGCCAAGGTTTACCTGGTCATTGCGTAACGACTTCAACATCTATAAAAACTTTGATTTCGGGTTTCTGCTGGTATCCGACTGGGGACAATTGAGACAATATAACCAGGCTATCAATAACCAGGGCGGTGTTAGTATCTCCAGGACATCATCATACGTACAGCCTTACTGGACACCGAATAACCCTATAAATGATTATGCGCGTTTAAATTCAGGCTCCAGCGGCACAACGGTTAACGTATGGCGTAAGGCTTCTTTCATTAGGCTAAATACGGTTTCATTGGGATACAATTTCCCAAAAACGTGGCTTACTCCTTTAAAAATACAAAGTGCAAAATTGTATGCCAATGTTAGCAACGCTGCGGTATATGCTCCTCACTGGGATTTTTGGGATCCCCAAAATGATGGCCCAACTCCAAGATATATCTCAGTAGGTGTGAACGTAGTATTTTAAAAATTTGAACTGATCAACATGAAAACAATCAATAAAAAAATAATAGCGGCCATTACTTTAGCCACTGTGCTAATTTCTGGAAGCTGTAAAAAGGATTTTCTTAAACCTAAGGACCTTTCTGATTTTACGCCAGACCTTACGCTAACCTCAGTACCTGCAATGCAGGCAGCGCTTAATTACCTGAATAAAAATTTAAGGGCTGAGTTTTTTGGTGATTCGGCGCCGATGCTTACCGAATCTATATTTTCAGATGTAGCGGTTGAAGGCACTACCGATAAAACAACCCCCGCGCAGGATCTGAATGTTCGTATTACCCCAACTGCCAATTTAAACAGTGATGATTATAATAAAATTGGCTGGTATTGGAAGCAATGGTACCAGGGAGTACGATACGCCAACACCATCATTTCGCGCATTGATAATGTTAAATATACCTCTGATGCCCAAAGGAACGATATTTTAGGCAGGGCATATTTTCACAGAGCTTATTGCTATTACCGGCTGGTTCATGAGTTTGGTGATGTCCCATGTCCTTTTAAGGAAGAAAGCGCACCCAATGTTGCCTATGTTACCGTAAAGCGCGAAGTGATATTAACACAAATGAAAACCGACCTGGAATTTGCCCAAAAATGGGTAACCGATGGCGGCAATAAAGGTGATGTTACTAAAGGCGCAGTGAGCCATTTGTTAACCAAGGTAGATTTATCGCTAGGCAAATTTGATGACGCTATTACTGCTGCTAACTCCGTAATCAACGGTGGCCCTTATCGTTTAATGACCGCGCGCTTTGGAAGTACGGGTGCCGATGTCACCAAAAATGTGATCTGGGACCTTCATCGCCCCGATAATAAAGCCATTGCATCAAATACCGAGGCATTATACCTGGTAATTGACCGGGATAACCTGGAGGGTAATACCGCGAACGGATCGCAATTAATGCGTAACACTACGCCTTTTTACTCACAGGCCAATACCATACTTACCCCGGGCAAAAACAAGGCAGGTATTATTGATGCGGTAACCGCCGACATTCCACTTACGCTTTATTACGGCAGGGGGATAGGCCGTTATCGAGGAACGCCATACAGCACCAAATATATCTGGACAGACAACACCGATTTAAGACATGCCCCAGGAAACTGGATGAATATGACCGACCTGGTTTATAATAATCCAGCCTTAAAAACATCGGACCCCGATTGGTACGGAAAACACCTGGAGCAGTGGACCGCAGCCAACGTGGCTACCCGGTTTTTAAATGGCCCAAGAGATACCATACGCTGCTGGTTTGGCTGGCCGCATTATAAGGTATTTATCAGCTCTACCAATATCGCTACTGATAAATTCTGGAGTCCGCCGCGTGGTACGGATACTGATTGGTACGTGTTCCGTTTGGCCGAAACCTATTTGTTAAGAGCCGAAGCCTACATATGGAAAGGTGATCTGAATAGTGCCATGGCCGATATAAATGTAGTAAGGGCAAGAGCGCAAGCCGCTCCTTTAACTGATGCCAGCAAAATTAACATAGGCACCGTTCTTGACGAGCGTGCCAGGGAGCTTTATTGGGAAGAGCCCCGTAAAACCGAGCTTACCCGCATTGCTTACATTTTTGCTTTAACCGGCAAACCATCCTATACCGGCAAAAGCTATAATGTAACTAATTTCTCTGAATCAAATTTCTTTTTTGATCGCATTATCGAAAAGAATGATTTTTATAACAAAGGCGTGGTAACCAACTCTGGTAATACGTTCACCATATCGCCGTATCACGTGTTATGGCCTATTCCCAATAGCGATATCCAGTTAAATATTAACGGGCATATCAATCAAAACAAGGGGTATGCCGGTTCGGCAAGCAATGTTCCGGCATTGGATAAAATCCCGTAACATTTGCCTTTAATAAAAAAGGGATAAAGCGTTGCTTTATCCCTTTTTTATTAAAGTATTATCCGCGTAAAACTGTTTAAACTATTTTGATTGATAACTGCCAAATAGCTGTACTAATTTATCCGGGTAGTTACTGATGATACCATCAACACCCATATCACCCAGGGCAGTCATGTCTTTTTCCTGATCTACCGTCCATGGCAGTATCAGCATTTTGTTGTCATGCGCTTTCTGTACTATTTCCTTGGTAACAAAAGTGTAGTAGGGACTGTAAATATCAGGTGTAAAGCCTAAAGTTTTCAGGTCTTCATCAATATTGATTTTACCAACCAGCAATGAAAGTTTGATCTTTGGATAGGTTTTATGCAGTACTTGCAAAGTCCTAACATCAAACGATTGTACGATTATTCTTTGGGCAATCTTTTTCTTGTTGATCACCGCCATTACGGTTTCTACAAACACATCTGGCTTTGGGTTATAAATACCGTCGCCGGCCGGGGTGCTTTTGGTTTCAATGTTGTAATAAACCGGTTTTAGCTTGTTCTTTTTTACATATGTTTCCACACTGTCAATCAGGTCGGCAAGCAGTGGTTTATAGGTTTTAAACTTAGGCTGGTTCGGAAACTGCGGGTTAGGTTTGCTGCCTGCATCATACTTGCGGATGCTGTCGTAAGGCATTTTGTACATGGCCAGGCTTTTTTCTTCTGATACATCAACATCAGAGCCATCGGGTTTGCGCATGATTCGGGCAGACATGTAGGGATCATGAGATACTACTACCTTACCATCGGCAGATATAACCATATCAAGCTCTAAGGTTCTTACCCCTAACTTAACCCCATTCAGCATAGATGAAATTGTGTTTTCGGGCATCAGGGCCATACCGCCGCGGTGACCTTCCACATCTAACTTTTGCTGGGCGAAAACGGTGCTTAACCCACAAATAATGGTGGTAAACGTTAATCCTATTTTTTTCATAGTTGTCAATTTAGCTCTTTTTTAATCGTTATCAATAATTTCGGATCATCGATTGTTAACTGAATTATTTCAGTATCCACATCACGCCATTAACATCATCAACATTACCATACTGGGCTATAGCCGCATTATAATTAGCCGTATTAGCCGATTGCTCTGCAGCGAAGTATTTATAACGTAAAGCTATTTTACCGTTATTACCAGTGCCCACACCTGTCTTAAACACAGGGTAGCCGGTACGTCTCCAGTTAAAGTAAGGCTCAAGCCCGCTGTTCAGGAAAAAGGCAATGTACTTTTGCTCATTGATCTGCCTGATGCCTGTTTCATTATTGCCCGCGTATTTAACTGCCGGTTGCGCGTAATAAGCGTTGTAATCTACATTTACGGTATTGCTTACATAAGGACCGGTTACCGTTACACCAAGCGGTAACGAATAAACAGTCATGGCACCTTTATCCGGCACATTATAAAAGGCCATTGACGCTTTAATGCCTGCGTTATAGTAAGCCTCGGCATCCCCTAATGGCCCGCCGTTTATCCACCCACGGTTAATAGCTTCGGCAATGTTAAAGCACATTTCGGTATAACCAACAAGGGTGGTAGTTTCGCCGGTATAGCCCGAATAATAGCGATACCTGTTGATGTAACTTATTTTACCGCCGCCATTCTGGCTGGCCAGCACACCCATATCCAAACCAATGTTACCACCCTGAAAAGCGGCAAAATCTGTAGGGCTTAAACCCGAGCTTACTAAACCCGGTGCAGGATCGGTAGTAATAAACACACGCGGATCTTTATCCGCAGTAAGCAAACCTACATAGGTATCGGCACTGTTATTCAGCGCGCCGTTGGCAAAGGTTTCTTTATTTAAAGGATAACGGTTGGTTGGATTTAACCAGGTATACTTTAAATCATCGCCGGTACTATTCATCAGGGGGTATTTTGACGGATTGGTAATAATCTGGGCAAACTGCTGGGCCACCTTCAAATCAGGGTCGGCGGTTTTCTTGCTCAGGGCTATCAGCAAACGCAGGCGGTAAGTGTTTACCACTTTTTGCCAGGCCTGTAAGCTGTTGTTAAAGTAAATATCGCCTGTAAAGGTAGCTGTACCTTTAAGCAGGGTGGTCATATCAGCATTGGCTTGTTCCAACAAATCAAAACTGTTCATGAAAACCGTTTTTTGCGAATCATAAACCGGGCTTGTCTGTGCCGCGCCCTGCAAGGCCTGCGACATGGGAATATCACCCATTTGCAAACTCATTTTGGTAAAAAAGTAGGCCCTGAAAAATTTGCCCAAAGCAGTGTAAGGATTCAGAGGACCTGCAGTTGTGGTTATACTTTGCTTTTCCATATTGGTAACATCAGTAAGTACCGGATACAGGTTACTGCCCGGACCAAAATTGTACTGATTGTTACCAAAGTAGGAGTTGTTTTGCAGTTGGTACTGGTTAGTACGGTCGAGCTGGCCGCCCGGTGCCTCCAGCATGTTGTTCAATATGCCGTTTAATAGCAAAGATGCCTGTACGCTGGTAGGCTTATTAGGATTTTCATACAAATCCTGAAAGCTCTTTTTACAGCTGGATAGTATAGCTGCCATTACCAACAACAGCAGTACTTTTTGAATATATATCTTCATGGTTATGAATATTAAAAAACAACATTTAGGTTTACACCATAGCGGCGGGTTGTTGGCGTTTGCAGTGTTGATGTAGGCGTTGCCGTATTGAACTGCTCTATATCAATGCCTTTGTATTTATTATCTTTATAGAAATAAAGCAAATTACGACCAACCAGTGATATGGATGCTTTTTTGATCAGCATGCCGCTTAACCACTCTTTCGGAAAATCGTACCCTATTTGTACTTCCCTTAGCTTAGCATAAGTTTTGCTTACTAATGATCCTTCTGCTACCTGGCCATAATATTGTGTGGCCCAGCTTTGTACCGTACTGGTTGAGGTATTTTTGGTAAACTGAAGCTGGTTGTAATTGGTAATATGACCAAAGTTATCATACTTAATAGCTGTACCATTAGTTACCTGTACGCCATCACCTACATATGTCCCTTTGTAAGAAGCTACACCAGCATTAGTATCATCATCAAGCCTGGATTTGCCAAGAGCGCCCTCAACTGTGGCTATGTTGGCACCACCCTGCATGGTTAAGGAGTACAAACGATCTGAGATCTTGCCGCCTACGCTGCCATCAAACTGAAAGCTGAATGAAAAGTTTTTATACCTGAACCTGTTACTTACCGACCATATAAAATCAGGATTCATGAAACCCAGGTTTTGATTAATAGGATTTTTTAATGGTTTACCGCCGGCATCATACACAATTTGCCCGTCTGGCGCCCTTACAAAGGCCGATCCATACAGCACATCCGTTCTGTCGCCTTTTTTAAAGAAGGTATTGTAATAGGTTTGGCCCGGAGGCAGTTCCAGGTAAACATCCTTAAAAGTAGACCAGTTGGTCATCACGTCCCATGAAAAATTACGCAGCTTTACCGGTGTGGCAGTAAGCGTAAGCTCCAAGCCTGTTTTGCGGGTTTTTAAGGCGTTGATGTAATCAATGTTATAACCTGATGTTGGCGAAATCGCGTTAGCCAAAATCTGCGGTCCATCAATGTATTGAAAAAGGGTAGCACTTAAGCCCAGTCTGTTTTTTAATACTTTTAAATCAAACCCTTCTTCAAAACTTGTACGGGTAAAGGTTTTGATGTTCGGATCGACAATGCTGCCTGATGAATTGGCGGCAGGAATATTATTATAGGGCTTGTTAAGGTTGTAAGGAACCTGTAAAGAGTAATCAGGACCGCCGTACGGGCTTAAATAGTTATTGCCGTACTGTGAAAAGTTAGAGAAAAGACTATAAGCTGTTGAACCGTTTAACGTGCTGTATACGTTAAATGGCGTAGCGCCAATAGTTGTTGAAGTAGCATCACCATGTACAGTGGCAAATGACCCCCTCAGTTTAAATAAAGATATTACTTCCGGCAACCTTACATAATCAGACACCACGGTGGTTCCTGACACACTTGGGTAGAAATAAGAATTATGACCTTCGGGCAATGCCGATGACTTATCGATCCTTCCGGTGGCAGATATGGTAGCATATTTACCCATGGAGGCATCTAATGAAGCATATGCGCTAATCACCCGCATTTTCGAGGTGAAATTATTAGTCATCAGGGTATTCAACGAGTTGTTGAAGTTGTAAACGTTTGGCGTAACCAGGTAATCGGTAGAGGTAAAATTGGAGTTGTAATTAAAATTACGCAAACTACCACCTACCAAACCCGACAGGTTGAAGAAGTTACCTACGTTATAGTTATAGTTCAGCAATACATCTGAATTGTTTTCAAACAGGTTTCTTCTGTCTTCGCGGAAATCGCCCTGACCCAGCGTACGGGCATAGGTAAAAGCACCCCATGGCATTTTTTCGTCTCGTACTAATGAATAGGTGGTGATTTGCGAACGACCGGTAATGTTCAGGTGCTCATCCAGTTTAAAGTTTAATGACATGTAGCCATTAATGTCTGTTTTATCATGACTGCGTGTCCAGTCCTCCACCATTAACCAGGGGTTATTATAGTGTACGTGCTCCGGAAATATGGCTACCTGATTTACTTTGCCCGGTGCCCACACGTTCCTGATATCTGGCGAATCAACATTCCACTCGCCACCGGTCCATACAGAAAGGTTATAAATTAAACTGTTGGGACCATAAGTAACGTCGGGTACGTTATTTGAATAGGTTTTGTTGAAGTTCAGGTCGGCGTTAAAGGTTAACCTTTTAGATATCTGGTAACTTGCCGTAGTATTAAAGTTAAAAATATTAAGCCCGGTGTTAGGTACTATCCCTTGTTGGTTTGATTCTGATGCCGAAAAACGCATGGCATATTTCTCGCCGCTGGCAGATAAAGCCACGTTATTGGTAGTTTGAAAACCCGCCCTGATAAAACGATCAAGGTTGTTTTTGCCATCCACATAACCACGGTTTAAATAAGGTGCAGGTTTGATGTGCCCGGTATAGGTTAAATCCCCAAATGTGGTGGTATAAGTTTGATTAGGCGTGTATTCGCCATCATACTGAGGAATAAGCTGTCCGCGAAACTTTGGCCCCCATAACTGGTACTGGGCATCCTGTAATCCGCCTCCAAAACCATCGGCATAAGCATACTGACCGTACATACCGCCGCCATAATCGTGCTGGGTTTTAGGCTCGGCGATAAAGCCCTTATCAATAGAGGTGGTGGAGTTAAGCTCTACGGTAAAACCCTTATCTTTTCCAGCTTTTTTGGTAGTGATGAGGATAGCGCCATACTGTGCACGGCTACCATACAAAGCAGCGCCTGCAGGACCTTTAAGCACGGTAAACGACTCTATATCATCCGGGCTAAGGTTATAAGTATCTGAATTAATGGGGATGCCATCAACTACAAACAGCGTGATCTGGTTACCACGCAGCAATAATGATGGCGTACCTAATAGCTCGGCATTCATAGATACCGATAAGCCGGCCACTTTACCGGTAAGACCAGTAATCGGGTTCGAGTCTCTGGCTTTTACCAGCTCATCGCCTTTTACTTCCTGTACGGCATAGCCAATTTTGTTGGCTCCTTTCTTTACACCCAGGGCCGTTACCACTACCTCATTTAAACTGGTTGGTGATGGGGTCATTTTTACGTGCAGCATATTACCACTGCTGGCTTGTACGCCGGTAATGGTTTGCTTATCAAAGCCCATGTAGCTAAAGGTAAGGTCATAGGATTTACCCGCTACCAGGTTTTTGATACTAAAAGTACCGTCGATATTGGTAGTACCTGTTTTTTTGAGCTCATTGGAGCCGCTTTCCCGTACCTGTATGGTAACCCCGATAAGTGGCAGATCCTTTTCATCCAGAACCTTTCCTTCCAGGTGACCATTATCTTCCATTAAACGGTCGGAACCCATAATATGAATGGAAGGATGAGCGGTCTTTGCCCAAAGAGTTTGGGTACTGGAACACAACAGGATAATGATTGTAAAAATAAGGCTAGAGAAGGTAGATAGGCGTTTTAATACATTTCTTTTTGTAGAATTGTGCATAGCTTTTTAATGGTTTGTCGTTTTGCATAATCGTGAATTATTGATGGCTTAAATGGAGTGGGTTGGTGGAACAGCCCGCTCTTTTTGCCTCCGGATGCGGCTTATATCTTCAAATTTTATCCTCCCTGGGTAAGTTTTTCATAATAATTTTTTGAACTAATTGGAAAAATTCTTTTTATAGGGGCTACTGATAGCTTTGTAGAAGAGAAACAGTTGCGGCATGAGCGCCTTTTGTTAATTTATAGTGTAAAGCCCGGTATATTTTTTTCCGTCGCTAAAATAACAGCCCGCACGTTGTCTAAAGGTTAAGGATGTATTAAGGTTTCCTGATACCCTAAATACCAGTCAGCTCTGCTTATAACTTACACCTTGAATTTCGGCATATCAGGGCTTAGCTTTTATGCTTAAAATGAGCCACTTCCGGTTATTTCTATTCCGACCCGGTCATGAAGCCTATGTTAATTTTTTGAGCAGGCATGCTATTTTGTTATAAAAGTGGGTTTACATGGTTTACACTTTTTATGGTTTACATTTTTATAATTTATTGACAATCAACTAATTAAATACACTTCAAGGGCAAAATACCCCAAATAGTGTAAACCCACTTTCATGAGCCTCTTAGCATAATTAAATTACTAATATTTTTAGCATTTATAAATTAAATTGCTTATATTTATATAAATAAAAAAAGTAATGCAAAATGAAAACACAGGAATTAACTTTAACACATAGTGAGAAAAAAATCACCGCTCTGATGGCTTTGGAAAAAATTACGGTAAACGATCTGGATAACCTGGATACCGGCGAACGGCAATATTTAGGATCGGTTTGTACGCAAATGCTGCAAAATTTAAAGGATACGGAAAGAGATGATTTTTTGAACAAGATAGAACCGATTATGCCGGAAAGCAATAAACAGCAGATTTGGGAATATAACCATCAGGCCATCACCGATGCTATTGCAAGGCTGACCGAACAGCATGGCAGCATGCCCACTAAAAACCACCTGGCCGAAGAAACCGGTTTGAGCCGGCAAACCATCAGCAAACATTTAAAAGAATATCAAACCCATCCCGGGCATGCCGAGCAAATAGAGCAGTTTAAAATAATGGCCCCCATGCTCATGGCCAAAGTATTCCAGTCTGCAACTAAGGGCGATATCAGGGCTGCCAGGCTTTATCTGGAAACCGTTGGCGCTACCGGTAAACAGCAAAATAATACGGTTGTTAAAAGCCAAAACAACCATATCCAAATTAACAATACCATCCTAAGCCAGGAAAATTTAAAGCGCCTGAGCGCCGACCAGCTCAAGCAGATAGAGCATATCGTGGCGAAAGCTTTACCCGAAGGGAAAATGATTGAATAGCCATCCCACTCTTATCATTTTGAAAGCGTGAAGTTTACACCCATCAAATCTTTCTATTTAATGTCTACAAACGGCAAACCATCAAGACTTTTGGCTTGTATAGGTGGAGCCGAATAGGGCTTCTTTGGCGTTTGAAGAAGTTGCTTTTCCTCGCCCGCAGCAAACCCAAGTTTGTACCCGATGTTATCTTGAGTAGTCATAAAAACGTTGTCATACTCTTTATCATCATCAGCAAGAAAAAGCATTACCTTTTTGTTCTTACTTTTATCTGTTATCCAATCATCCCCCTCCTTGGTGGTAACCCAGGCTGTTACTTGCGATTGCCACTTGATATCGATAGGATATTTAAGGAAGTTGACTGCAAAGCAAAAGGTAGCGAAGTCTGTATCATAAGGAAATATAACAGCAAAAGAATCTGAGGAGAGTGTAACAAGCCTTGGCAAGGCTACGAAGCTATCTTTGTTATAGATGTTACAGAATGCGGTTAAAGCTTTTTTAGCATTTTCCTGGTTCACGTTATTTATAACAATCAGCTTATCATTCTCCTTCATACTAGTTGGCTTCTTATCATCTGAAGGGCGAGTAGAATCCTTAGCTAGTTTATCTGTTTGGGTACAGGCTTTCAATATAAGTGCTAATACTACTATAGCTACCAGTATGATTAAGGTCTTCATTTCAGCGTGAATAGGAAGTTCTAAGGTAATAGATTTCGATGAATTTAGAGATAGCTATTTCAGCTTCAATTTAAGTTCTGTGTGCTTACATAAGGTAATAACCTCCCGCACTACCACAAGCGGAGGTTTATCTACAAACTTTCAGACTGAGAATCCTCAGGCCAGCAGGTTATTTAGGCTAAAGCCCCGAATAAAAAACGGCTACCCTTTCGAGGTAGCCGTTATACTTTGTTCTTATTAAAGTTTACTATAAAGCAACTATAGTATAGGTATCTAAATCATCTGCTGTTACAGTAGTAGTTGCCATAGCATTTACCCAATCTCTAATACCATAGGTGTCTAACAAATAATCGAAACGTATAGCATAAGCGAATTTGACACCTTGTGCTTGTGAAAGCAGGTAAGTCATATTATTTTTTGCATCATAAAATTTCTTCATATTAGCCTCGTCAATATTAACGATTGAGGTACTGTAGTAAGCATTTACATTTAAGTACGGGTTATCCTCAACATCATTTGGTGAAGGGGTACTTGTTGCTACTACCTTTACCTTGTAAAACGGCAATTTTTTTTGTGCCTCTTGTTTGGCAAAAGCTAACATGTCATCTAATTTGTTATATACAAGCTGAGTGCGGGTGTTGGATATGATCAAATCGTCGCCAAAGCGAGTTCTCAAAACAACGGTAACTAATCCATAAGTATTCTGAACCCTTGTCCATCTTGCTTCAATGCGTGGCTCACGAAGTGCTGCCGGGGCTTGCTTAGATTGCAGCGCATTTAAAATATTTTGCTTGATGTTTGCCGGCGAAATGAAGTCACCTATAGGATGGAGCCCGTTTTCAGTAACATCAACCATTACATGGTTGCTTTTATCATTTAATGAAGATGTCCAGGGACCTAAATCAATTGCAATGTCATCAATAGTCTTTGGAGTAGTGAACGAGCCGAAACCAAAAGTACCACCGTAAGTTTTTACTGACCCTTTGAAATCACTGATGTTATTGGACCTTGCAATCGTACTGCCATTTTTATTACCAATAGCAAGATCGGCGGTTGAAGCGTTGTTTGGTTTATCACCCGTAGCCTTGAAGGTGAACGATGCATCGATTGAATTATCCATCGAATGATCCGTTACCTCAGTTGTAGAGGTTGAAGTATAAACTCCGGAATATATAGCATTCGCTTTTCCGCCAGTAACTAAACCTGCCACAACGAGGCCACCATAATTGTTTAAAATGTCGGTAGTAGTTGAATTGTACAGTTCATCAAGGAATGAAGGTCTGATGTAGTTCGCTTTTATCTTTTTTATTGTATTTGTACTTAAAAGTATCTCATGCGAATCATCTTTAATTATAACATTTAGTTCTCCCCAAACTCGTTTGTTATCATTGACTAAATCTGAGGAATATGAATTGCTGAATTTGTGCTTCGCTCCAAGCGAAAATACCCCGAGATTCAGTGAAAAACCACCTGATACGGTATTGGAGTAATTGGATTTCTTTTGATAATCATCAAAACTGGAAAAAGAAAATCGTTTAGCTTCTGACGAACCTAAATGCTTCGACAAAAAATAATCCGGGTTATCGGCAATCAGTCTATCTATATCAATAATAGGAAATTTAACGCCTTCACCGGTGCCAAATTCGCCGCTGGACAAACTGTAACCGCGTCCAAGATAATAGCGAAAGTCTAAAACGCCGGGCAGGTCATTAACTCGTAAATTATTGGACGTTTTACTGATTGACTTGTCAGACAGCATAAAGGGCTTTGACGACGCTCTGTTAAACAGAACAATCGTATCCTGGTCCGCTACACCCGATTTTGCCTGGTTTAATTCGCTTTTTTTGCATGATGCAAATAATGTTGTACATAAAGCAGTGATAAGGAAGATTTTTTTCATAGTGATTTTTGACGTTTTTTAGCTATTTTGATTTTATAATTTTTTGTGTATTTGTTTCTACCGGATTATTTATTTCCCAAACCATTATCAGGTATCTTGATTTGTGCGTACACCACTTCCTAATAGTGCGTTTTTATATCTCCCTGTTGAAGGACAGGGTATTCTTATTTTGTTTATAAGAATACGGAGAGCCTTTGGCGTAGAAATTAAAATTATCGTGAGGAATTTCAGAAAATACGAAATAGCCTGGCGTATCGGCTCTAAGCTCGGCTTGGCTTTTCGTTAATGTAGAAAACATATTATGTGATGTGGTTTAAGGCCAAAATATTTAGTTTCATTGCAATAATAAGACTTTAGTTGTTTTATATATAATATTATTTAAAAATAACACTACACATATTCAATATCAGGCGTTCCGAAGATATATTCCATTCTTCCGTCCGAAGAGTTCAGCGCAGCCCGAAGTCTCCGACTTTGGACTGCTATACTAAATAAGTAGAAAACTATAAAAAAAGCCCGATATTGCTATCGGGCTTAAAGTGGAAGTTACAGGGATACTGTTGCCCTGCTATCTACCTACATTTCTCCACAAGATATTTCCGGACATACATGGCGAAAATTAGAACATGGATCATCCGGGCAGCATCTAAAACATATAGGAATGGGACCGATACCACCACCTGTAACGGTTTTCATTTGCTCTCTTGTAAGCGCTTTTCCTTCCTGAAAGGCAGCAACTTTTTCAATTAATTTTTTCATCTCTCTAGTTTGGTTTATAATTTGTTATTTATTAGTTTAAATTTAACTAAAGCTATATTATATTTCAAAATATTTAATCTAATTTCTTTTGTTTTTACAAGTGCCTACGCATTGGCAAGCCATGATACGACTTGGAATAACTCCGGTTTTAGTCTTGTTGAGTACCAATATGTACACATGGATAATAAATCGTACCTTGCCACCTTATTCAAAACAATATCATGGCAACAGGAACGGTAAAATTTTTTAATGAATCAAAAGGCTTCGGCTTTATTACGCCCAGCAATGGTGCAAAAGACTTGTTTGTGCACGTTACCGCTTTAAGCGGCCAGATCCGCGAAGGTGACGAGGTTACTTTCGATGTGGAAGAAGGCAAAAAAGGACCCGGTGCAGTTAATGTTAAATTAGTTTAAGGGAATTGGGAAGATCGACAGAAACATTCGGTAAAAAGGAAAAAGAAAAGGCCCGCCTTAAGAAGGCTAAAGACAAAAAAGAAAAGGCTGAGGAGAGGAAGGCAAATGCCGGTACGGGTAAGAGCCTGGAAGATATGATGGCTTATATTGATGAGCATGGAAATATCACGTCCACGCCGCCCGACCCTTCACGGAAAATAAAGGTCAATTCAGAAGACATTCAAATCGGTATTGCCAAACGGCAAGACCTGCCACATGACACCGTACGGAACGGCGTAGTTAGTTTTTTTAATGAAGCAAAGGGCTATGGCTTTATCCGTGATCTGCAAACTGAGGAAAGTATTTTTGTGCATATTAACGCCCTGACAGGGCCCCTAAAGGAAAACAACCTGGTTACATTTGAAACCGAGCAGGGGCTAAAGGGGCTGTCAGCAATCAACGTCAAACTAAAATAAATACTCCGCTACCGCAAGCGTCGCGCCTGTGGTAGCGGGAGAGAATATTTAATAGCATACCCAGTTGTCCGAAGAGTTCAGCGCTGTCCGAATGTCTCCGACTTCGGACTACTATGCTAAAGAAGCAAATATTATAAAGAAGGCCCCCGGTAAACCGGGGGCTTTCTTTATAATTACATTTTTAAGCCAATCTCTCTTAACCGCTCATCCAGGTATTCGCCGGCGGTAATGTCGGGGTATAGCTTGGGATGTTCTGCATTGATACAGGTTTCCAGGCTGGTGAGATCCATGTCTGATACCGGGTGCAGGAAAAATGGAACCGAGAACCTGGAGTTTTTCATGAGCTCGCGCGGTGGGTTCACTACCCGGTGCGTGGTTGATTTAAGCTTGTTATTGGTTAAGCGTTGCAGCATATCGCCTACGTTAACCACCAAATCTTCGCCATGAGCCTTAACCGGGAACCAGGTACCTTCGCGGGTAAGCAGTTCCAGCCCGTCGGCACTGGCGCCAATCAACAGGGTAATCAGGTTAATATCCTCATGTGCGCCTGCCCTTACCGCATCTGCCGGAACAGAATCCGGATCAAGGATAGGGAAGTAATGCAAGGTGCGTAGTATCGAGTTGCCATTATGCACTTTATTATCAAAATAAGTTTCCTCTAAATTTAAATAAACCGCAATGGCTCTCAACAAGTGTATACCTGCCGATTCCAGTTTTTTATAAACTTCGCGGGTGGTGGTATTAAAAGCAGGGAGTTCGTCAACAACCACATTATCCGGGTATTGCTCTTTAATGGGCGAGCCATCGGTAACGGTTTGGCCTATCTGCCAAAATTCTTTCAGATCGGGTGTTTTAAAACCTTTGGCAGTTTCTTTGCCTTTACCGGTATAACCGCGCTGACCGGCAAGTCCGGGGATTTCATATTTTTGTTTAATAGCATCCGGCTGCGTAAAAAGTGCTTTCACCTGTTCGTAAAGCTCATCTATCAGTTGTTTGCTCAGGCCATGGTTGGTAATGGTAACAAAACCGGTTTCATTAAATGCTTTGCCTATATCGTCTGAAAACTGCTGACGGTCGGCCGCGCTACCGTTAATATAATTGTTCAGATCAAGCCTCGGGATATTTACTGTACTCATAATGGTATAGATAATGGGATGTAAAAATATTTAATTTTTAAGATAGCATATGCAAGGTATAAATAAAAATTTTGAGAGAAGGTTTGTTCCATCATTCCTAAAGCGAAATCGCTTTTAAATGGGTATGGTCTGAATTAGGTTTGGCTAAAGCCCTTTTGAGTATGAGTATTTAACCGTTGGCTAAAGCCAAATAGCAATGAATAAAAAAAAGTATGAAATTGAGTTAAAATTCATTGCCGTCCCATTTATGAGGCGGTAATCATAAAAATTAAAAAACGGGTTTAGCCGAATAACCTTTTAAGAGCGATTACCCTGCGTTATTCATATTGTTGCAGGTTAAAACAATTTTGATGTTAAACGTTTTATAATTTGATTGGTCATACCTATATTGATACCGGGTATACCGGTCATGTTTTAAACCTGATGAAAAAATGAAATCGATAAAAAAAATATGCGGTTTAAGTTTAATAGCATTTTTGATAATGCTGGCCGCTCCAAATAAAGTCAGAGCACAGCAGGGAGAGTATGTATCTGACCAGCAATTCTATGATGATCTTGATCCCTACGGTACCTGGGTTGATGACCCCAACTATGGTAATGTTTGGATCCCTGATGCCGAAGACGGATTCAGGCCCTACGCCACACGCGGGCACTGGGTAATGACAGATTATGGTAACACCTGGGTTTCTGATTATCCCTGGGGATGGGCCACCTTTCACTACGGCCGCTGGCGCTATGATGACTATTACGGATGGGAATGGATTCCCGGTCATGAATGGGCACCAGCCTGGGTAAGCTGGAGAAGAGGCGGTGGTTATTATGGATGGGCTCCACTAACACCGGGCATCAGTATCAATATTTCATTCGGTAACAGCTATCGCGTACCCGATTACTATTGGGTATGTGCACCACAGGCCTATATTAACCGCCCTAACATCAATAATTATTATGTATCAAATACCCGCGTGGTTAACATTATTCATAATACAACGGTTATTAACAATACCTATGTTTATAATAATCGTACCTATGTAACCGGTCCAAGGGTTAATGAGGTTAGGCAGGTAACCCGACAAAATGTGCAGGTATACCGGGTTAATAATATTAATCAACCCGGCTCTGGCTCCAGGACAAGCATTACCAATAACAGGCTCAATATTTACAGGCCCGAGATTAGAAAAAGCACTGATGCCCGACCAGCAAGGGTGGTAAATGCGACTGAGTACCGGAAAGAAAACCCCAATAACGGCATAGCACACCGCGCAGGCGGACAGGCAACTGTAAACCGTAATAATGCGGCCCGCTTAGCCGAAGTTGCTAAAAGTAATAATAACAGGTTGGTAAGGGTTAATAATAACCAACCCGCAGCAAGACCAGGGCAACCCGCAAACCAACGCCCTGAGCAACCAAATGCAAGGCCAGGTCAGCGTACACAGCAGCCTAATACAAACCCGGCTGTACAGCAACGCCAGCAGGTTCAGCAGCAACAAGGGCAACAGCAACGCCAGCAGGTTCAGCAGCAACGCGATCAAGCACAGCGTCAGCAGCAGGAAGTTCAGCGTCAGCAGCAACAAGGGCAACAACAACGCCAGCAAGTTCAGCAGCAACGTGATCAGGCACAGCGTCAGCAGCAGGAAGTTAAGCAGCAGCAGCAACAAGCCCAACAGCAACAACAAGCCCAGCGTCAGCAACAGGCCGCTCAACGACAACAGCAGCAACAACAACAGGCTGCTCAGCGTCAGCAGCAACAAGCCCAACAGCAGCAACAAGCCCAGCGCCAGCAACAGGCCGCTCAACGACAACAGCAGCAACAGCAACAGGCTGCGCAACGTCAACAGCAGGCTCAGCAGCGTCAACAGCAGGAAGCTCAACGCCAGCAACAGCAGCAAGAAGACGAAGCGCACCGTACTAAACCATAACCTGTTTATTTAACTGATAAAACAGATATTCATAGCATATATAAGCCATAACGGTTTATATATGCTATTTTTATGGCTCATATTTTAGCCTTTATATTGATGAAACCATCACGAGCTACCACTCATAAATCAACTCATGATAGCTTCATCACCGCTAAAAACAAATTATACTGATGAAAAACCTTTCTCTTGCCTGTCTTGCTGTCGTTTTATTTTTCCTTTTATGCCCATTTAATGGGAGCTCCCAAACCGCGCAAAAAAGCGTGGACAAAAAGGCAAACCAAATTAATTTTATTGAAAACTCCTGGAGCGAAGCTTTAAAACAAGCTGCTGCTAAAAAGAAATATATTTTTGTGGATGCTTATGCTACCTGGTGCGGTCCCTGCAAGCTGCTCAAAGCCACTACCTTTAGAAATAAGGATGTAATAGCTTTTTACAACAGCAATTTTATCAATGTAGCCATGGATATGGAAAAAGGTCAGGGCCCCGAGCTTGCTGCCCAATGGGGTTTACGAGCCTATCCTACACTCATTATTTTTGATGCCAAAGGTAAGCCGGTTTATGGAACAGTGGGCTTTATTAAACCAGATGATATGATCAAATTTGGAGTGCAGGGTTTGAATAAATAGGGTTTTCTACCTACAGGAATAATACTGATCTCTGACTAAAAGCTCATAAATAAAAGGGCCAGATGAATTAAATCACCCGGCCCTTTTATTTTTATATAAAGTATAAATCTTATTACTTATTAACAATGAAGCTTCCCACTAATATAGCTAAAACCTGGGTCATGCTTAAAGGCTCATCAAATGCTGCTGTAGCTATAGAAACAGAAGTGGTGCTGCCAGCAACGCTTTTCAGCGTGGTAACATCAACTCCGCCCTGCGTTACATTTTGCTCGCCGTCAAAATTGGCATTCACAAGTGCTATACCGGTATCGTTACCCAAAGTAGAGGTACTGGTGATCCACGGTGTTAGCCCGCGGATGGAACGGATAGCCGAAGCATGGCGCGCTTCAACCGCATGAATAGATAATGCGGCGGTTAATACGGTTTGGTATAAGCCGGCTTTAACACCTTCTGCAGCTGCTTTGTTAGCCAAAATATTTTCTGCCTGGCCTTTATAGGCACGTACACCGGTGTCCTCAAATACTTGGGCTACAGCCAGAAATGTACTGTAGTTAGTTAATACATCGGCAAATGGTCCGGCGCCGCTGCCGTTGCCGGCAGTTAAATCAAATTGAGGTGCCGATACTGGTGTAGCGCCTAATGAGGTAATAACTGCTTTTAAGAAGGTTACGTGGTTGTTTTCGTCGCGGGTTACCTGGTTAAAGTAGTTGGTAGCTGCTGCGCCCGGTATTAAAGCTGTTCCTTTGGCTGCACCTGCATTATAAAAGGTTGATTCCAGATATTCCAGTGTAAGTGCGTAATTCAATATTGCTACTACAGATGGCGTAGATGAGCTTTGAGCATATGCTTTTTTAAATATGGCGCCCACTGCAAATGGCATTGCAGCTAATGCTACTTTTGAACCAAAGCTGGTTATGTTTTTGATCACATCACGGCGTTCACTTATTCTGCCGTAAACTTCCGGATCAACATTTTCAATTTCTTCTATGATATTAAATAAATTCATGATGATGGGGTTTTAAACGGATGCGTAACCGTAGTTTACTGCTGTAACTTTAGTTTTTAAATAGGTATTGGCTATTTTAAGCACACTAGCTATAGTTGCTGATGCGTTTAAGCTATTTGTAGTATCCACTACATCTGGTCCGGCAAAAGAGCCTGGAGTGATCAAATCGCGGATCAATGCTGCGTGACGTGCTTCTACCGAAACAATTTTACCGGCTATAGTTAAGTAGGCTGGGGTGGTAATCAGGTAACCAGCTCCATCATAAGCGGTAACACCGGTATCTTCAAAAGCTGCTGCTGCTGCCAATACACTGGCGCGACTGCTGAAGTTGATAGAAGAAAAATCGGGTGTTAAAGAAGAAATTGCACCGGCACCAAGGGCTGCTTTAAAAAATTCGCGGTGTAAAACCTCATGATCACGGATATCAGTCAACAAAGTTGTTTCTGACGAAGTAATGCCACTGTAAGGAGTCGCGGTCACTTGTAGGTAAAATGCAGCTTCCAGTTGCTCCAGCGCATAGGCGTAGTTTAAAATGGCTAAGTCGCCCGAAGCGCCAAGATCAATAGTGCCGGCAGGAGGAGTAGGTGTGATCTTATGATCTTTGTGGCATGATGCAGCAGTGGCTAATAAGCCCACGGAAGCAACACCAACACCCGCATAACGCAAAAACGACCTCCGGGCCATATTTGCATTTAACATGCTTTCTTGTGAGTCTGTTTTCATAGAAATTAATTTTTTGAAAGTTTTAATTAGTTTTGTTTTGTAGATGATATACGCCTATTCCAACACTCCGGATTGGCTTAAGTGGATAATAACCCACTCCAAATAAGAGTAATTTCACTTTAAATTAATTTCAGTTGCGAAATAATTAAGAATCTGATCGAAATAAACAAATCAGGAATATAACCGGAGCCAGATTTTGCCACTTCTTTTGGTTGTATTTGTAGGTATATAGCAGCCTGGTTTTTCGTTTATCCAAAAAAAATCAGGCTGTTTGGTTAAGGAGAAAACAGGTCGTAAAACAGACTGTTTGGTATGTATATTACTGACCCTCAATTATATCAATCTTTTTAAATCATATAAATCCTGTTGTGAATCTGTTAAAAAGTGTTAAAACAGATGGTTTGGTATGAGTTTTAAGCAGTTTTTGACTCGTTTTTTGCCATTTTTATGCAGAAAAGTGTTTATAATAAAGCTTTAAAAAGTTTGATGAATAGGCCATAGAGCCGCGCGATTTGGCTTGTGAAAATTTGAAGGGATTGCCAAAAGGAAAATAAAAAAGGCCGAAAAACTCTCGCAGTGTTTCGGCCCTACATCTACCTATGAAAAACAACCCTTTTAGAAGGGTAATAATCTTAATTCAAATGCAATGCCAATTGCCTAATAGCTATAATTAAGCAAGCAAAAGGCAAATTGAGATGCTGTTTATCAATGTGTTGTAGAAAATACTTCCCAATATGTGGGTATCAATTACACGGGAGTTAATAATTGATACTCAATAAAATATAAATACCAACTCCGGAAACCATACCAGCATATCATTGTTATAAGTTTATGGACCATAACGTTTACTTATTGGCAACCGATCCTAAAAACCCTTGCCGGGAT
This sequence comes from Mucilaginibacter lappiensis, assembly GCF_900155965.1. Classification (GTDB taxonomy): domain Bacteria; phylum Bacteroidota; class Bacteroidia; order Sphingobacteriales; family Sphingobacteriaceae; genus Mucilaginibacter; species Mucilaginibacter lappiensis. Next base: position 540,664 of record NZ_FTMG01000002.1, on the reverse strand, counting down.
GTTATTCATTCCAGGGATACCCGCTTAAAGGTTAGGGTTTATTGCCTTGATGAGGAACAGTTTAGGCCCGATGATGACGAAGTGCAGTTATATGGCTATGCCAATAGTAAATTATTTGCCTTTGAAACCATTGATATTGTTGCCGAAGATGCTATTGACTTGGTTGGTGCCATAAAATGGTATGCCAGCTATATCCAATGCCCAAACATGGAAATTTTACCTGAGGACCCACGCCAGGGACGAAATAATATAGCGATGTGAGGCCTTAAAAAAGGCGATATGTAATTTTTATGATTAATAATCAGCAGGTTAATATAAATTAGAAATTTTTTTTTGAAGAATAGATCAGAACTTCTATATTTGCAGACCCAAAAGCAAGGGAGTTTAGCTCAGCTGGTTCAGAGCATCTGCCTTACAAGCAGAGGGTCACTGGTTCGAACCCAGTAACTCCCACACTTTTAAACTCTTCAGATTAAGTTCTGAGGGGTTTTTTGTTTTATGCTCCTTTAGCATAGTAGTCAGAAATATTCGTACAGCGGGTCTCAGTTGCCCGAAAAAGGCTCTTCTGAGGGGCAATTATAAATTTCAACAAGCGTTCTGCAAACTTGTATATTTGGTTTTAATCAGATTCCATGAAAAAAGTTTTGATCACGTTGCTCGCTGTTTTTTATTTGGCCGCCAATGCCTTTGCACAAAAATTCAGCGTTAGTTTTCCCGGTAGCTTATTAAAACAAGCGTTCAGTGGTAATATTTTGGTGTATCTATCAAAAGAAAGTAAAGATCCCAAGAGCGGCACAGCTGGTTTGGATATGTTTCCTTGTTACCGCGTGTACGTTAAAAACATTAAGCCAGGACAGGCTGTCATTATCGATGATAAAGCCATTTCTTCTCCGGTTCCCATTTCTGATCTGGAGCGAAATAGCTATTACGTGCAGGCTGTCTGGGACAGAGACCTGGGTGGCCGCTCCATAGGAGAGAGCCCTGGTAACTTGTACAGCGCCACTCAAAGGATAAAATTGACAAAAAACTTTAACCAGGTGATCCCGCTTAAAGCAACGAATGTTGTTCCTGAGCCGGTGTTTAAAGAAACGCAATTTGTTAAAGAACTGAAAGTAAAGTCGGCGTTGCTCAGTAATTTCAGCCATAGCCCAATCACTATGGCCGCGGCTGTTATTTTACCGAAACAGTATTTCAGTGAGCCTAATCGTAAATTCCCGGTGCGGTTTAACGTTTCGGGTTATGGCGGAGATTATCACCATTATTCTGGCAGCGCAGATCCTTCCCCGGCCATGGATACCACTGCGGTTATCGTAGTATATCTTGATGGCAGCTGCCGCCTGGGGCACAGCGTATACGCCAACAGCGATAACAATGGTCCATGGGGCGATGCGTTGACAACAGAACTGATCCCGCAGGTGGAGAAAACCTACCGCTGTAATGGCGCAAGGCTACTGAACGGGCACAGCAGCGGTGGCTGGACGGTTTTATGGCTGCAAACTCATTATCCAAAGGTATTTGATGCCTGCTGGTCAAGTTCACCTGATCCGGTCGACTTCCGCAGTTTCCAGAGAGTGAACCTGTACGAGCATCAGAACATGTTTTATGGCAAGGATAGCACGCTTAACCAAACCGGAACGATTGATGGTTTTTTCCCATGGTTCAATATGCGGGATATTTATATGATGGAACACGTGATCTATCGCGGCGAACAAATGCATTCATTCGACGCCGTATTCAGCGAAAAAGGCGGCGATGGTGAACCCAGGCGGATCCTCAATTATAAAACCGGCGAAATCGATCAGGCTGTTTTTGAGCATTGGAAAAATTACGACATTTCCCTATATCTCAGAACCAACTGGGACAAAATCAAGGCAGACCTCGATGGCAAGGTGCGTGTTACCGTTGGTGAACAGGATAATTTCCTGTTGAACTACGCCGTGAAATTATTGGATGGCGAAATGAAGAAGCTGAATTCATCATTTGTTTTTGGATACTACCCAGGCGACCACTTTACCGTTTCAACACCCGAAGTACGCCAGATCGGTAATCTGTTCCTGGAGAAAAAATACCAGGAATGGCTGGTTAAGCATCAGTAATTCCTTGGCTGGCTTAGCATGCGCATCTACTGTATTGTGAATTTTGGATATGAATAGAATATACGCGATATGCGTGTGTCAGCAGGGGAGTATACGCTTGCAAAAGTATGCGAAAATTGATAATTATATTAAATATTTTGAAATATAATATTGCTTTAGTTAAATTTAAATTAATAATCAATTATAAACCAAACTAAAGAGATGAAAAAATTAATTGAAAAAGCTTCTGCCTTTCAGAAAGGAAAAATGCTTACAAGAGAGCAAATGAAAAGTGTTACTGGTGGTATTATTCCTATATGTTTTAGATGCTGTCCGGAGGACCCGTGTTCTAGCAGACCTCATGCATGCCCACTAATACCATGCGGAGAAATATAAATAAAAGGACAACAGTATCCGTGTAACTCCCACTTTAAGCCCGATAGCAATATCGGGCTTTTTTTATGGAACCTCTCTAAAATATCGCTATCCGGCCAGTACCGCTTTGTTATCTACATTGGCTTCAAGCTTTTGTTGCCTTCTTTTATATAATACAAACAGGGCGGCCGCCAACACACCTATAATGCCTTCAATACAAACGGCACGCCTTGGGCCAAGTCCGCTGGCCAACCAGCCCACCAGTAAGCTGCCAATAGGTATCATGCCCTGGTATGCCATTACATAGTAACTGATGGCACGGGCTCGCATAACTGGTATGGCATGGGTTTGTATATAAGTGTTAATGGCCGATGTTTGCGCCATCATACCCACACCTGTAAGCACCATAAATATCAGGGCGAACGATAATTTACCGGCATAAGCTACCATCAAAACACTAAGTCCGAAAACCAGGCTGGCAATGATCATAATTTTGATGAGGTTTTTGTTGGTTTTTAAATTAGCCAGGTAAACCGCACTAATCACCGATCCTACACCCGCGGCGCTCTCAAACCAGCTGAATGTTTTGGCATCGCCATTAAATATATCTTTCGCAAAAATGGGCATCAGGGTATTAAACGGGATCACAAATAAGCTACTGATGCTCAGCATCACGATCAGGCTGCTCAGATCGCGGTCGCCGGATACATATTTAAAGCCCTCCTGCAATTCGGTCCAGATACTTTTTTCTGACCGGATGATGGCTTTGGTGTTCAGCTTCATCATAAACAAACAGCCTAGCACAGGTATGTAGCTCAAGAAGTTGCCAAAGAAACAAAAGTCTTCGCCAAAAGTACCCAGGATAATACCGGCCACTGCAGGGCCCGCAATACGAGCCAGGTTGCTCATGGTAGAGTTAAGGGCAATAGCGTTAGGCAGATCGTCTTTATTATCAACCATTTCCATCATTAAGGCCTGGCGGCAGGTAACATCAAAAGCATTGATGATACCCTGTATTAGGCTTAGTCCGATAATAGCAGGGATATTATAGAATTTGAATAAGATCATAAAAGCAAGCGCCCCGGCTTGTGCCATGGATATTACCTGTGTTATCACCAGAATGCGGTAACGATTATGCCTGTCAACAATACTACCTGCATATGGGGCTAGTATCAATGATGGGATCAAACTCACAAAGCCCACCACCCCAAGCAGCAGCGCCGACCCAGTAAGCCGGTAAACCAGCCAGCTAACGGCAGTTTTTTGCATCCAGGTACCAATGAGGGATATAGACTGACCGTAGAAAAACAGCTTGAAATTTCGGTATTTAAGAGAGCGGAAAACATTCATCGGGGTAACAGATAACAAAAGCGTTTCAGGGGAGATCTTAATGCAAGACTATTGAAATTCTTTATGGTACAAATATCGGCAATGATGATATATTTGTAAAATAGATTGTTTTAATGATATTGATTAGCAAAACCGATTGATTATGGAATTCAGACAATTGCACTACTTTGTTAAAGCGGCCGAAACCATGAATTTTACCGAGGCGGCTGCCGCGGTTTTTATTACCCAAAGTACCTTATCGCAGCAAATTAAACAGCTGGAGGAGGAGCTGGGCATGCTGCTGTTTGACCGTATTGGCAAACATGTGCGCATTACCGAGGCGGGCCATGTATTTTTAACGCACGCCCGTAAAATATTATTGGCCGTACAAAAAAGTAAACAAGCCATCTCCGAATTGAACAATGCTGCTACCGGCGAATTAAATGTAGGCGTATCCTATGCTTTCACCTCCTCGTTATTCCCGGTACTTGCTCCATTTTCAACCAAATACCCGGGTATTAAAATTTTTATAGCTTCCGATAATCATGAGGAACTGGAAAAAAAGCTTCGTTTGGCTGAACTGGATTTGATTGTAGCCTATCACAATGAATCAGACGATGAAGATCTGGAAATGCAACCCCTGTTCAGCTCCAGTATTGTGATGGTGGTTGCCAAAAACAATCCATTGGCACAACTCAAAAGTGTAAACCTGAAGCAACTGTCCGAATTGGAATTGATACTACCCGGCAAGGGTTTCAGCTCACGGATGTTTATTAACGAGTTGTTTTACAAAAACAAGATGAGCCTCAATATCAAGATCGAACTTAATGATGTACACTCGCTGCTATTATTAGTGCAGGAGGGCGAGTGGGCAACCATTTTAAATGAAAAAACCTTAATAGGATGGGATAAGCTGGTTGCCATTCCGATAGCCGGGCAGGAGGTAAAAAAACAATCCTATATTCTTTGGCAAAAGGGCGTTTACCGCAAAAAAGCCGCGATATTGTTTACCGAACAACTCATGGCTACCATGAATAACTAATAACTACGGTTCCTTTTATTTTGCCCCGGTACGCCCTTCCACGTGTACGGATATGGTACTTGCATGAGCAAAACCAAGGGTGCTACCCGGTACAACCTTAAAATAATATTGCAAATAACTACTCATGATACCCTGCGAAAGGCGAACATAGGTATCCTTAAAATCTTCGCTCATCGAAAAATCTATCAACGGTTTTACATAATGCATCTGGCCTTTATCATCAACACAAACCTCAAACGAGTAATAGAAATCCTTATAAGCCTTATTGATGATGATATCAAAGTTGGGATCCAGGTAATCGTCAGAAGAATCAAAGTTATTGGTAATATCAGGCTTGGTAACTTTCTGCTTTACGCTTACCAGCGCACTTTTACTGATGAGCTGCACCGGTTGCCGTGCCGAAAAGGCTTTGGTAATATTGCTGTTGGCTTTAGCTGCCAATCCTTTTACAAATAACGTATCCTTGCGGCTGGGGCGCCTTAATATAGAGGTATCGGTATGCAAAACGTTTTTCACGTAATTATCGGCGTAAAACAACATATATACTTTAGAGCCATTGATATCTATCGAATCGCCTTTGGCCTGCAGTATCTCCATCACGATACTGTCTTTGCTCATTTTTTTAATCTTGAGCCATGACCGTGCCGCGTTAAAAACAGAATCGTACCCGCGGGTAAGCGGGAAATTGATGAACGTATTTTTTGTGGGACTAAAAATGCTCACCGAATCGTCTGACACAAATTTCATTTTCCATTGCGGTTCCAATTGGTAACCATATTCGTTAAATGACAAGCCGTTTTTTTGCCGCCTGGCTACTTCGCTATAATTAATGCCATTAAAAGCTCTGAATGATATCAGGTGCTTTTCTTTGGCTCTGCCCGGGTCTTTGCATCCGTAGCTTGTAATAATGGTAATAAGCAGCAACGCAGCGCCTAAGTATTTGATGTGATTGTTGGTTAAAAGCATATCGCCTTAAAGATATATAATTCTGTAAAGCTGGTATAACAATTTTTAGCGGCACCGCGTTAGGGTAAAACTAATCCCAGATAGGCTGTACTATCTCGTATAGTCATCGGGCAGGATCATTTGTTTGCTTCTGCTCTTATATAGTGGGGGTAAAAAAATGGAAGCTCTTCGTTCATCCACCTGCGCTACGTTGGCTATTTCCCTGACTATCCTGGCGTTCGTGGTCTGCTCAAATTCCCAATACGTACCATAAACCTGGGTTTTAAATGTGAGATAATTATACTTGTCGATTAGGATGGCAAAATACATTGGCGGAAAATTACCGGCTAAAACCTGCTCCTTCATCAATGGTTCCAGAAAGGCAAAGTTCTGTGCACCATGATGAGCATCGGTAGTGGCATGCGTAATTAATCCAAACAAACCGCTAGCCGCATCAGGACCTATCTGCCTGAATCCCGGAAAGCCAATTTGTTTAATGATATCACGTAACTCATCCATATTGGCAGAATCAGTTTCAATTATAGTATTATTCAATACTTTAATATCAACCCTTCCAATTAAATCTCTTACCAATTGATCTCGCTCAAGCATTTGCAGTATCTCGGTCCTTTGATCCGGGTAAGAAATCTGGCGATTATATATTATTCTTTGTTTAGCATAATCCTTATCATAGCTTATTTGGGCCAGGTAAGCTTTTACCAAGGTATCCGCGTTCAACTGATCTATAGTAATGCCATACTGCACCGCTTTATCTATATAAGTTCTTGCGTTTTTTTCATCATGAATTTTTAAATATTGATGGGCAACATCTCTGAAATTAAACCCAGGACTTGGTAACTGGCTGGCAGATTTAAGGTAATTGCTGATCGCGCTTTTAATATTGCCTGCTTTGGCAAGCGAGTCGGCATTATCGGTTAGCTCATAAGCCTGCTTTACCGTTAACGTTTGTGCAATGGTTGATGCAGCAAATAAAGAGCATAACAATACTAAAAAAGAAAATTTCATAGCTATGTGATCAAAATAAAAGGTTATCTGACCTCTAAACTAATCCTTTACTTTGCGAAACGCTACAGGATTAACGTTTTTTAACATTTTTAACGACTCACAATACACTGTTTTATAAGCTGTTAAAACGCTTAAAGCAAACAAATAACTAACACTTTTTGGGCATAAAAAGCGAGGCTTTATAAATTTAGATAAGGAAAGTCGTGACCCTGCCATATAAATAAACCGTACAAAAAGGAGTAACAGTTTATTTCACTGACCTTCTTCGACAGATACTACAGGCTTCTTTTTACGGAAGAAGAAATGAGTTTGGCTATAGTAGCTAAAGAAAACGATAAATACAGTAGCGATGATCTTGGCCGGGGTTGGATAAAGGCCCATCACATCAACCAGTAATTTCAAAAATGCCAGGTTTAGCAGGATACAGATGGCGTTAACTATCATAAACCGGGATAACTGTCCCCTTTTACTCAGACCCGACTCTTTAAAAACCACATACCTGTTTAAATAAAATCCGGTACAGAACGAAACACTGAACGAAAGCATTTGGGAAGCAATATGCGGGCTCAGCGTATAAAAACCAAGATCGATGTTATGCTTTTTAAAAATAAAGTTATAGCTGAAGCTGAATAGCAGAATGTCGAAAACTGTATTACTGCCACCACAGGCCGCGTAACGGAAGGTGTGCAGCGGCATCCATTTTTTAAATGGTTTGTAAAACAGGTCGATAAAATTCAGTATCCCGTGCCGTATAAAATTGTGAACTTTGCGCATACCCGTTCTTTTAAAATACAGAGCTGTCCATTACTTAGCCATCTCTTCTTTAATCGCTCTTAAAAATTCATTGGCATGCTGCGATCCGATAATATAAAGCAAACCATCCCTGTCGGTAAGGTGTATGGCATCATTGCCAGCAGCATAAAAGCGAACGGTTCCTTTGGTGTGCAGGTTATATACGGGATTATTGAACAAGTAGCGGCTGTATACCCCTTTCTCTACTTTAACAATACCGTTCAGATCAATCTTAACCAGGCGGGTTGTCCACAAACCGTTAAGCCTGATACTTTTATTTTCAACCCGGGTACTAAAGTGCAGTAAAAACCCCATGATGATGGATATGATGATAATAGCAAAACCAACCACCACCAGCAGGTCGCCGTTGCGTTCACGTTCATCAGTAAAAAAATAGGCCGCGAAACAAAACATGGCCAAAACCAGGCGTATAGTTATCGGGATAAACTCCCGGCCGAGGTATTGTTTTTCTACAAAAATTGCTTTATCACTCATTTTAATTTATACAGTTCGAAGATAGTAACTTTTTTAGTGTTATTGCTCACTTTATACCTTTCGTCGGGCCGGTAACCACCAACCCACATCACTTCGCCATTACCATTTACCAGCACCGGCACTTCCTCCTTTTGATTCAACGATATTTTCTGATTGATAAAAAAATCGCTCAGTTTCTTTCGCCCTTTCATGCCTAAGGGGTAAAAATGATCGCCCTCTTGCCATACCCGCAGCGTTAGCGGAAATTTCAACAATTCCGCATCCACAGATACCGCCCGCGGATTATCCTTTATAATCAACGGACTATCATCATGCAATACCGTCATTTTATAGTGGCCGTAATGCACCTCATGCGTTTTTTCGGCAATCAAAACAGCTTCGTGCCCACCATTTTTCCTTTTCTCCAGGAGTAGCCGGTCGCGATCCAATATCAGCGAATATCCTGCCGACTCAAATACCCTCCCGGAATGCTTATCCAGTGCCGATATCAGGTCATCAACGGCGGTTTCGTTAAAACCGTATGGCTGCAGTAATTTAAACAGCAATAAACGCATGGGGTTTAATTGCCGTACCTCATCCAGCAATAAATAATTACCATCTTGTCCATGTTTAATTATTGTTCCTGACAACGCTGCTATTTGATTCTCCAGTAATATCTCCAGGTCTCGGAAATGTTTCAGGTTATTTTCGAAGGTTTTCTCCAGGGCCGGGTTTAGTTCTTTTAACTGGGGTATTACCTCCAGCCTGATCTTATTACGGGCATATTTGGCCGAAGCATTGGAGCTATCTTCCACATATTCCAACTTGTTTTTGGCGATAATAGCGGTTATTTCATCCCGGTTCAAAAACATCAGCGGGCGTACCAGATTGCCGTTTTGCGGTAATATGCCATGCAAACCGGCTATACCTGTACCACGGGTAAGGTTTAACAATATTGTTTCAATTGTGTCGTTTTGGTGGTGTGCAAGCGCAATAACCTGGTAATCTGATTGCTGGCTTACAGCGCCGAACCATTGATAACGCAGTTCGCGCGCGGCCATCTGGATAGATATTTTATTTTCGGCCGCATAATTCCGGGTATCAAAATTAACGGTATGGAAAGGTACACGAAACTGATTGGCCAGATCATTACAAAAGGACTGGTCGCGCAGGGCTTCATCGTCACGCAACTGAAAGTTACAATGAGCAATGCCAAAAGTATAACCGGCCTGCTTTAATAAGTGGCCCATTAAAACAGAATCCATGCCGCCGCTCACCGCAGCTAAAATTTTGCTGTCGGGCGTAAACAAAATATTTTGTTCAATAAAATTAATAAACTGTTTAACTGGTAGCATTCATCAAAATTATTAATTTAATAACCCCAACAAAAAACTAATTTTGCCAACGTGAGTAAATATGTTTTAAGCTTTTTGTTATTGATACTGGCGGGCAGTGTTATGGCCCAAAAAAAGAAATCAATTGTAAACCTGATACAGTCAGAAAGCAGCTCTGTTGTTACAATTAACGGACGCCAGGTGATTAAGGTTTATAAAGGGGTTTTTAAGCAGGATTTTTCCACCCTGCGTTCAGACAGCGCCTATTTTTATCCCAACGAAAATGCTTTCGACGCTTTTCGCAATGTTAATATCAACCAGGGCGATACGCTGAATATTTTTTCTGATAAGCTCAACTACAACGGCAACACCAAACTGGCTATACTCACCGACAATGTAAAAATGGTTGACCGTGATGCTACTTTAACTACCAATTATCTTACCTATAATACCGCCACCCGTATAGGCACCTACACCAGCGGTGGTAAACTTGTGAACAAGGATAATGTATTGACCAGCAAAAACGGGTATTATTTTGCCAAATCGCGTGATTCCTACTTCCGATATGATGTGGTGCTCACCACCATTGATGCCATTATTAAAACCGATACCCTGCGCTATAATACCGGCACCCGTATATCTTATTTCTACGGTCCTACCAACATTTACGGGAAAAAAGATAAAGACACCTTGTACACCGAAAACGGCTTGTACAACACCGTTACCGAGCAGGCTTTTTTTGGTAAAAAGAACCTCTATAAACAGGGCACCAAATCATTAAAAGGAGATAGTTTATTTTACGATAGGCTCAAGGGCTATGGTCGCGCGGTTAAGAACATCACTTTTAACGATAATGAACAAAAAATAACACTCAAGGGTGATCTGGGCACTTATTTTAAAGCCGACGAGCGTACCGTGGTTACAGAAAATGCCTATATGGTGCTGATCACTGAGCAAAAAGATAGCACTCAAACCGATTCGGCAGCGGCTAAAGCACCCCCTGTATTAGCTAAAAACGCCAAAGATGCTATAAAGAATAAGCTAAAGGATGGCCCTAACACCAAGGATATTACCAACATGACCAAGTTGGCTAAAGATCTGAAACCTGGAACCATGGTGAGTAAAACAGATTCGACCCGGATAGATTCTGCCGCGAAGGCTCTGATCAAACAAAACAAAAATATAAAACCGGGTGATGCGATTGGGCAGCTCACGGAGCTTTCAAAAATAGCCGATAATATCAAAGCCAAAGGCACCATCGGGAAGGCGGATTCTGTTAAAATAGATTCCATGGCGAAAAAGCTCGGCGTGCAAACCAAAAATATAAAACCCGGCGATGCAGATAAAAAGCTCACCAATATGGCCAAGCTGGCTGCCGATATCAAACCTAAGAAAGGGGCTAAGCCGATAGCAGCGCCTGTGGATACCAATAAACAAGGTGAAAAAGTAAAGCGCGACTCCATATTCATGACAGCCGATACGCTGGAAACCCAGATCATGACCTTCAAAAACCTGAAGATATACCAGGAAAAGCAAAGATTGCTTCACTTCAGGGATACCTCCGAAGCGGGCCTGAAACGGGCGGTTTTAAACCAAAAACTGAAGGGGATGCCTACGGCTTACCTGCGTGTGCCCAAAGATACTACTTACCTGCACCGCGACTTTTTTGGAAAACCCAAGGTAGATTCGACCCAAATCAAAAAAGATTTGTTAAATGTCAAAAGGAAGGCCAGGCAGGACAGCGTACGGGCTGTAAACATGAAAAAAGACCCGGTGTTTGCCACCCGGGAGTTTGACGTAAAGGATACTGCCCGCATCAGGATATTGATAGCTCATCATCATGCTAAAATATTTAAATCGGACCTGCAGGGTAAGGCCGACTCTATTTTTTACAGCAATGCAGATTCTACCATACGTTGCTATGTTAAACCCATGTTCTGGACACAGGGCTCACAACTTTCGGGCGATACTGTGTACCTGCAAATGCGGAACAAAAAGCTGGATAATATAGAGCTGTTTCCGAATGCCTTTGTGGTGAATATTGAGAAAGACGATTCGCTGCACTTTAACCAATCCTCGGGCCGAAAGATGCGGGGTTTCTTTAAAAATGACAAACTTCATCAGCTATACATTGCCGTTAACGCCGAAAGCATTTATTTTAAGCGTGATAGCGGCAAAATAGCAGGTATGCAACGATCATTAAGCAGTCGTATCCATGTTGTTTTTAAAAATGGCGAAACCAAGGAAGTTACTTTTGTAACCAAGCCCGAAAACCGCTATATCCCCATTGCTAAGGTTACCGAGGAAGATAAACTATTGAAAGGTTTTATCTGGAAACCGAAGGACCGGCCAGCCTCCAAAGAGGCGATCATTCCAACGCGTCATAAAAAAACACCTACGTCCAAATCGCCTCCTCCGAAGGTTAAGGTAGATAGCTTAACCCAGGCTAAAATAGATAATTTGAAAGGGCGAATATTGAAGCTCAGCAAGGATTCGACCAAAACCGACTCCGTGAAAAAGCTACAGCTTAACCTTCAACGCCTTACAGATTCCATAAGTAAGGCAGCGGCAATCGTAAAATCTCCGCCACCAAAAACCAAAGCCGATAGTTTAAATCAGGCTAAAGTTGATAATTTGAAAGGAAAAATATTGAAGCTTAGCAAGGATCCAGCTAAAGCCGACTCCGTGAAGAAGCTACAGATGGTTCTGAAAACCCTTACCGATTCAATAAGCAAGGCAGAGGCAAAGCCGGCAGCCGCGGCCACCATTAAAGGCAAGCAACCGGTAATAAACGCGGGTAAGGATACATCAAATAATAAAGCAGGTGCAGGAAATCTGCCGGCTATAAAAGTTGGTAAAGACACCACAGGTAAAGTGAATATTACCCCTGAAGTAATAAAGGCGGTTAAGGATACGACAAGTAAGTCCGGAGGGGTGCCAACGCCGTTAAAAGCGGTTAAAGATACAACGATTGTTCTGCCTAAAAAACCGGGGAGTTAGTTGAAGTTTATAAATAATTTGTCATCCTGAGGCACGAAGGATCTATTCGGCGACCTTACTTAGCGAATAATGGATTCTTCACTACGTTCAGAATGACAATATTTGATATTTATATTTTTTCACTTCTCCTTTTTACCCCCAAACCCATATTTATGCAATTTCTTTTGCACATAACTTTGCCGGCGGTTACCAGCCTCTGAAAGGGTAGCTGCATCTGAAAAACGGGAATCTGCTACTTTGGGTACGCCAATACGTTGCGCGCTGTAAATACCCGAGTGCCCACTGAAAAAGTAGGCCGTAAAGCAAGCCACCGCGAAAAACAAAACATATTGACCGCCAAAAAGCTCCACACCCATGATAGTGCAAGCCAGCGGAGTGTTTGTTGCCCCGGCAAAAACAGCAATGAAACCCAGCGCAGCAAATAAACCCACCGGCGCATCCATCAATACCGATAGCGTATTACCCAATGTGGCGCCAATATAAAACAAGGGAGTTACCTCACCGCCTTTAAAACCGGTGGCCAACGTGGTGGTGGTGTAAATGGTTTTCCAAAGCCAGCTCCAGGTATCCGCTCCACCCGCGTGGAAAGCTGATGGAATAGTAACAGCACCGGCATATTCGGGATCGACACCCAAGCTGAGGTAATCCGGTTTACCGATAAGTGCTGTAAGACCAATAATAATCAGCCCGCCTATTACAGGTATCAGCCAGGGAACAGATATCCGTTTAACAAAAAAACCTTTGATGCCATGCACCATCCAGGCAAACAGGTAACTGGCCAGCCCGAATGCAGCCGAGGCGATCATGATCTTAAAAAGCAAAACAAAATCGAACGACAAGTATGGCGAAAACCAATGCGGCGTCGTTGTAAAAATATCAATATGGTAGGCGGTATGATGAACACCCCATGCAGCAACCGTAACATCGCCAATGATACTGGCAATAAGACAGGGGAGCAGGGCATTGTATTGAATGCGGCCTATGGTTAATACCTCCATAGCAAATATAGCCCCGGTGAGTGGTGTACCAAAAACAGCCCCGAACCCTGCGGCAATACCGGCGATGAGCACAATACGGGTATCAGCAGGATTCAGTTTGAACCAGCTGCCAAACATTTGTGCCATGCTGCCCCCAATTTGAACTGCGGTACCTTCGCGTCCGGCCGAGCCACCAAACATGTGTGTAATAATGGTAGTGATGAGCACAATAGGGGCCATACGCTTGGGTACACCGCCGCCGGGTGTATGAATTTCGTCGATGATGAGATTATTCCCTTTTTCGGCCGATCCGCCTATCAGCTTATAAATAAAATAGATTAACACCCCGGCAACAGGCAGCAGATACAGCAGAAAAGGATGAGCGAACCTGAAATGGATGGCCCAATTGAGCAGCCATAAAAACAAGGCTACCATACTGCCAATAACAATAGCGATGGGTATGATGATGAGCGTCCAGCGGATGAGGTGTTTCAGGATCGAAAAATGTTCTGACGTAAAAAGCTTATCGTTCATGAGCGACTAATTTAGGTTAAATAATAGAGGATTTGTCATGCTGAACGCAGTGAAGCATCTATTAGCCGATAGGCATAATCGAACAATAGATCCTTCGTTCCTCAGGATGACAAGAGAAATAATATAGCATACGGGATACCAGAAAGATAATAGAGATTTCACCCGTGCTTTCTGCCAGGTAACTTTTAAAAGCGATATATTGAGTTTTTTTTCCACCTACAAAAAATCAGCACAGGGTAAACCCTGTTGGTTAATTCATTGTAGGCGCCATCAGCTTTTCAGGGCGGTTAAGTAGGAAGACACCATTTCCTTTGATACGAATATAGCTTCTTTTTTTATAAAGCCATAACTATACGGGGTAAGTTTAAAAACAAACCCGTTGCATAGCATTAAAAACCGACCACTTTAAGAGGCCAGTTCAACTTCTTTAATAGATATGAATAATGTACGGCCCTGATATTCTACCCACATGTCGGCGAAGCCATTACCATCATAACCCAGGAATTTCATGAAGGGGCTACTGATGTTTAAATTCTTCCATCTTTTACCAATATACTTAAGTAATTGACCACGTTTTAGGGTTGTGTGCTTTGCCATAAGTTTAATTTTTAAAAGTGAACAGTAGACTAAGTTAGTTAACATCAACGAAAATATTTAACCTTCGGAAAATATTTTTTCAATTGTATCAGGTATGTTACAGCCCTCACGGATGGTCAAATAACAGGTTTCAATATAAGAAAAAAAACACACCAATAACTAATTAACTTTATATGAGTTAATTATATCCTGTTTACATTCAGGCAACCTTGGCTTTACCTGTGCACAGCTCTTTGCACTTGTCTTTACACTTATCAATCACCTGCAGATAGTAGTTTTCATACAAGGGTAAAATGGTAGCCAGGTCAAATTCCTTGGCACGCGCCAGGGCGTTTTCTTTAAATTGATTCAACCGGTCCTCGTCTTCCAGTATATATATAGCGCTTTCGCCCATACCTTTCACGTCACCAACGTCTTTCAGGAAACCGGTTACGCCATCCACATTTAATTCGGGCAAGCCACCAGCGTTGGTACTGATTACAGGCACTTTACAAGCCATGGCCTCCAAAGCTGCCAAACCAAAACTTTCTGATTGTGATGGCATCAGGAACAGATCGGCTACCGAAAGTATTTCTTCAATGGCATCCTGCTTACCTAAAAAGCGTACGTTATCAGCCACACCCAGATCGCGGCATAACTGCTCACAGCCAGAGCGCTCCGGCCCGTCGCCAACCATTAGTAATTTTGAAGGAATCTTTTTAACAACTTCGGCAAAAATCCTCACTACATCCTCGGTACGTTTTACCTTACGGAAGTTGGAGGTATGCACCAATACTTTTTCGCCTGATGGTGCGATAGCCTTCTTAAAATGGTCTTTTGCTTTAAGGCTGAAGCGATTCAGATCAATAAAATTAGGGATCACCTTAATATCGGTATCTATCTCAAAAAACTCATAAGTATCGTGCCTGAGGTTTTCTGATACCGCTGTCACCCCGTCAGACTGATTGATAGAGAACGTAACCACCGGTTTAAAGGTGCGATCTTTACCTACCAGGGTAATATCGGTACCGTGCAGAGTGGTAACTACGGGTATATAAATACCATAGGTTAATAATATCTGTTTAGCCATAAACGCAGCCGAAGCATGCGGAATAGCATAATGAACGTGCAATACATCCAGCTTCTCGTGCCTAACCACATCAACCAAGCGACTGGCCAGGGCCAGCTCATAAGGCGGAAAGTCAAAAAGCGGATAGTTGGATACCGATACCTCATGATAAAACAGGTTTTCGGAAAAAAGATCCAAGCGGGCCGGCTGGTTATAGGTAACAAAATGAACCTGGTGACCGCGGTCGGCAAGGGCCTTACCGAGTTCTGTGGCTACAACGCCGCTTCCACCAAAGGTTGGGTAACATACAATTCCGATTTTCATTAAGTTGGTTAATTATGGCTGCAAGTTTAACAGCAATTTACGGCAAATGTGTTAACACTGTGTAAAATGATATAACTTAGTCAAGTTACTCATTTTTTTAATTTTACAGCATAAATATTAGCTTCTATGAAAAACGCTATCCATTTAAAGATCAACAGCATACAACACATAGGAGTCCCCGTAACCAACCTGGATGCGTCACAGCAATTTTACAAGCGATTGGGTTTTAACAACGTGATGCAGGCCCCTTTTACCGATCATGGCGAACAGGGCACCTGTGTAATGATGCAGCGCGAAAATATACTCATGGAGCTTTATCAATTACCCGAAGCAGGCTTAGCAGAGATCAGGAGCCGTAGCAATGGGCATATTGACCATGTGGCTTTTGATGTAAGTGATATAGACGAAACGTATGAGATCATTAAAGAGGCTGGTTTTAATATCATAGAAGAAGCCCCGGTTTTCCTGCAATTCTGGAAAAACGGTTGTAAATACTTTAACATTACCGGGCCCGATGGTGAGCGGCTGGAATTTAACCAGGTGCTTTAAAACAACTCCTGAATAGGAAAGACTTGGCAAACTATCTGATGTATATTACGCCCGGTTTATCAGTATTTAGTCTTTTGCCTGGCATTAATGCTTTCCGGCCTCCGGGGTCAAGCGTCCATACATTGATCACAACATCTGTTAAATGTCCTGATACGTCTTGGTTCTTTATGACATTGATCTCCCTGATGGACTCTGTAGCTATGAGCCAATTTTCATCCTCTAATAAAAAGCCATCAACCGCGAATTGGGCGTCATTTATAATACCTAACCAGGCTTTAATCTCTTTAACAGATTTTGTCTTGACATTTTCCATTTTCTTGAGTGTTACGAAAATCACTCCATATTTATCCAGATTTTTTACGCGGGCAGGCATGGTGGCATGATCTTTTAAAACTCTTATGGAATCAATTTCATTAGGGCTAATACCATCTAGGTTTCCAATGATATTATCGTTAATTACAATCAAGGGTGTACCTTCTCTTGCTACTGTCAGATGGTGATAAACAGTATCGCTTTGTGCCATCACAAGTGCCCCTCTAAAACACAACAATAGAATAACAATCACTTTTTCCATGCCTAATAGTTTAAATCCTATTACAGTAAATGCTTTACACTAGCTATAAGATGTAGTTACTGGCTGAATTCCATAAATATTTATTCTTTTTGTTGGGCTTGTCTATACCAGTTTTTCCAAAGGCATCTTTTCTTTTTGATTAATCCTGAAAATAAAAAACATGATCAGTGCGGAGAGCAAAATGAATATCAGATAGCTATAACTCAGGTTACGTTCATCTTTGGCTGGTACCAGGTTAACGATGCCGTAGCTTAAAAAAGAAACAATGACATAAGTGATGCCACCGGTAAGCCCACCTGCGATACCTGCGTTCTTAGGAAATTTGCTTAAGCAAAAAGTAAAATAGTTATTGAAAGTATAGCCGGCGCAAACGTGAATGATGAAGGCAAAAAATATCATGGAATATAAATTGCTAACAAATTGGACGCTGATGATCATCACCAGTACAAAAAGGCCCTGCATCACCACATTAACAACCATCCTTTTAAAGAATGGGCGATTGATAGTGGCCTTACCGATAAAGCCACCTACCATCCAGGCAAAACCCAATACCAGCGAACTATAACCTGCAATAACGGGAGTTAGATGTAAATGATGCTCAATAATAAACGGGCCGGTCATGTTATAGGTCATCACCATACAGTAGGCCAAGCCCAACATCACTATACCCAGCGTAAAACTGTATGTCTTGATCATGTTAACATATACCTTCACGATTTTTTGAAAATGAAATTCTGAAAAATGTACCAGAGTTTCACCGCTGAAAATAAGCTCCAGGATGGCAAATACCGCCGCAAAACCAGCTAAAAAGTAAAAGTTGGATTCCCAGCCAAAAGCGGTTTGCAAGTACCCGCCTATAAACGGAGCCACAATAGGTCCAGTTGACCAAATAATGGAGAATAAACTGAGGTAATGCTTTAGTTTTTCGCCGCTGAACAGATCCACAAAATAGGCCCGTTTGGCTACTATGATGGCCCCAACGGTAACTCCGTGTATTACCCGCATCAAATAAATAAGGTAAATATTATGGGTAATAGCTATAACTACACTGGCTACTGCAAAAATAACTAACGAGGCCAGACTAACCTTATAGCGGCCAAAGCTATCCAGTATACTGCCTATAAATAGTTGCGATACGCCATAGCTAATTAAAAAGATGCTCAGTGTTAATTGTACCTGCACATTACTCACACTCATTTCGCCGGCCATGGTGGGTAACGATGGAATATAGATATCGGTAGCGAAACCCGATAAAGGGATCAGCGCAAAGGCCAGCAATGTTGCTATTGACTGGTGATGCTCCTTAATTGCGGGGCTTTTTGATGTTAATGTGCTCATAGATGTTGCAAAATTAACATTCTTATCAGCGGCACATCCGATAAACCTGCGGCAGGCCAATTATCCAACACAAGAAAACACATCAAAACCAATTAACTATGAATAAGTTAAGACACAAGTCGCCAACAATTATCACATCATAAAATTACATGGCCCAAACAATCCGCTCCTCTTCTTTAATAACAAAGCGGCGTTTTGTTTGGGGGGGTGGAGATGTTTCAAAGCGGATTAGTTACCCACCAGGTATTGCCAAAAGGATCTTTTATTCCGGCGCTGCGGCCATAAGGCTGATCAGTGGGTTCCGTAACGCTTTCGGCACCGTTTTCCAGCGCTTTTTTATACGTTTCGTTGCAGTTATCTACATAAATAAATAAACCGGCATTTTGCGGAAGATAGGTTTCGGTACTATCACAAAACATAATAGTGCTACCCTCAATGCTAAGCTCGGCATGCATAATGTGTTTTTCATCACGCATTTGTTTATACTGCTCCTTTGCGCCAAATACATTTTGCATAAAAAGGATAAAGCTGGCAGCATCCTTTACAATAAGATAGGGCATAATGCGCTGATATGCTTCAGGGATGTTTTTTTCTGTTTCCATGTCGATTTCTTTTTTATTCAAAATTAACTGGCCAGGTTTCAGCAAAATTGTAAAAACAAGACATTCTTTGATTTCGGATTGCGGATGTTCGATTTCGGATTTTATTGATTTTATTATTATCTATTGTAAATCTGCATTCCGGTATTCCGTTCCTTCTGCTTTACCTGAAAAGTAAAAGCCAGGGTGATAACCCGTAAAAGTTTTTACATCATGTATAAAATGCGATTGGTCATAATAGCCACATTCCAGCGCTATTTGTGTTAATGATTTATTGCTGCCGTATTGTTTTATAGCATCCTGAAAGCGGATCAATCGTAAATAGCTTTTAGGGCTAAAACCGGCATACTCTTTAAAACGCCTGTCGAACTGCCGTGCTGAAAGATTGAAAGCATCGGCCAGTTGCGCTACTGTTTTATGCTGATTGGTATGGATCACCTGCCTGATGGAGGTAATGATCCGGTCGTCTGTAAATGTATTATACCGCAGGCGCATCAGCAGAAAATCAGTCAGGATCACAGCCCGTTTTTGATTGTTGGGCGCTAGCATTATCCTTTCTTCCAGTTCGCGGCCCGCGCTCCCTAAAAAAGTATCATAATCGAGCGTCAGGTTAGTAGTTTCGCTGCTGGGAATATTAAAAAACCGGGGAACGGCAAAAGGATAAATGTAAGCCCCAAAAATGCCGAAGCTTTGCCGCGTTATAAAACGCCGGTAATGGTTGGTTTGAAACTGAATACCCGAAGGCCCTCCGTTTTCCTGTCCCCGGCCATTAATTTCATCAAAGGTAGATTGATAATGAAACACCATTTCGGTACAGCCATCAGCTATAGAACGATAAACATACTCCGACCCGCTGGCAGACAGCTCATGCTCCAGCACCCAAAAAAACCTTACATAGGGTTTTAAAATATCCGGCGGCTGAATGGTGTAATATTTCATTGCTGATCACATCTTCACATAAAATTATGATTTATTATTATTTTTTATATTAATGATCAAGTACTTACATAGAGCAAATCCGAAAAACGCGTCATTGCGAGGTACGAAACAATGACGCGTTAGGAAGTAATATCTTATTTAATCCCCAACTTAGTTTTAACAGATGCTGTAAGATCGGTACCATCGTTGGACACCAACAGTGCCGATCCTTGCGAAGAATCAAACACATAAGTGACGCCTTTTGCCTTGGCTACATCATTAACCGCAGCACGGGCTTTATCGGTTACCGGTTTTATCAGTTCATTTGACTTAGCATCAACCTGTTGCTGTGCATTGGCCTGATAATCCTGCATCTTTTTTTGCAGGTCCTGTAATTCTGTTTGTTTTGTTGCCTTTACAGCATCGGTCATGGTTTTGCTTTGATCCTGAAAAGCCTTCCCTTTGGTTTGCAATTCATTATTCATAGCAGTTAGCTGAGTAACAAATTGCTTTTGATAAGCATCTATCTGGGGTTTAATAGTTTTTGCTTCGGGCATCTGGCTAACGATGGATTGAAAATCAACATAACCGATCTTGGATTGTGCATTTGAAAATTTACCAACAAACAGTAAGCTTAAAGCGAGCAGGGTAACTTTGAATAGTTTTCTCATGTTTAGTAATTTATTTATTAGAGAAAACTGAAACGTATTAATTAGAAAATTGTTTTACTTTAAGTTAAAAATAAGGTCAATGTAAATAGAAGATCATAAAAAGAGACGCGAATACGCGTCTCTACGATTTTATTTTTGTAGAGATGCATAACTGCGTCTATTCTTTTATCTTAGATAAGAAGCAGGGAGTTTTTCTAAATCAAACCGTTGTTGATGGCTTTTAGTAGATGATATTCCAAATAGATTTTGTTTCAATCTTAAACCATGTTTTTCCAGTTTATCCATGAGGATTTTATCTGCATTGACCTTAGTGGCATCTTTAAAGGCTGAGTAATCCGTATCGAATATATTAAAGTAGTAAACCGGAAAATCACCCTTATAGATCAACCACTCTCCGTAGGCAAAATCACTTAATTTGTATCTGTGTTTGATACCTGCAAGTGTATAAACGCGTTTTACTTCCAAAATCATTTCATCACATCCCTTTCGTTATCGCATCATAAACCACATCCTGTATCCTCGGCCTGATGTTGAGGCTGCCCAGTTTATTACTTACATTGGGGTACACCCGGTTACTCAGGAACACATATACGAGGTTATATTTCGGGTCGACCCAAATACAGGTGCCTGTAAAGCCGGTATGCCCGAAGGTTTGCGGCGACGCCAGTTTGGATGGGTAATGCCTGTCGGCGATAGGATCCCAGCGATCAAACCCCAACCCTCTGCGGCTCACCGCCGACTGCTTGGAGGTGAACAAATCAACTACTTCCGGTTTAAAATATTGGTTACCACCATAAGTACCACGGTTCAACAGCATCTGGTACAATATGGCTACGTCATTAGCGCTGGCAAAAAGTCCGGCGTGGCCGGCTACACCACCCATCAGGGCGGCCGTAGGATCGTGTACATAGCCATCCAGCAAACTTTGACGGTATTCCTGGTCGTTCTCGGTAGGCGGTATCTGGTTTTGGTTAAAACGATACAGGGGTAAAAAGCCTGCAGTTTGCATACCCAGCGGTTTGTAAAAAGCTTGCTGTACATACACATTCTCGGGTATGGCGGTGATACTTTCTACCACTTCCATCATCAGCACCAGGCCTACATCACTGTATACGTATTGGCCCCGGGTTTTAAGGGGAGAATTTAGTATATCCGGAAACATCACATCCTTATAATAATCCTTCCGCAAAAAATAATGATCAGATACCCGTATTGGATAGGCTGCGGATGAATCGGTACTATGGTCTGCCGGTTTCACTTTTTCAAACCCTTTGATGTCGGGTATCAAGCCGGCCTGATGCATCAGTAGTTCTCGTATCTGTATATCGTTTTTATTGCTGCTCCGGGTTTGGGGTAAGTAATCGCCAACAGTAGCTTCCAGGTTCAATTTACCTTCATCGGTCAATTTCATGGCCTCTACAGTGGTAGCAGTTACTTTGGTCATGGATGCCAGGTCAAAAATATCCGTTATCTGATCGGGGATAGCCTTGTCATACGTATGATAACCATAGGCCTTGTTAAATATCACCTTACCATCCTTAGCCACCAATACCACACAGCCCGGGGTAGCATGCTCTGCAATGGCTTCACGGGCAATGTCATCAATACCGGTTAAGTTACTGGCGTTAATACCTGCATCTTCCGGAACAGTATATTGCAGCCTGATCTTATCGGTAATAAACCCCATACCCGCAGCAAATTGCGGCGAATAAGTACGGGTGAGTTTTTGCGTTACCGGCAGACCTCCAAAAATGGCTTGCGCACTATACAATGCAGCAACGGGTGTCAGTCGCTCGCTCCATAAAACAGGTGCGGTAACATTATTTAATTTAGTTAAAACGGTACCGCCACCAAAAGCCGCCACAATCACATTCTTGAGTTTTTGAGTGCTATTGATAAAATCAACAATCTGGGGATTGTTCAAATCGGTATCAGTTACCTGCAGAATAATCGTGTTATACCATTTCAGATCGGCCGACAAATTAGTGAGGTTTTTTGCCCCACTATAAATACGGCCATCAAATGCCTGTACCTTGCTGTATTTATTGAGCAAACTATCAAATACAGAAGCATATGAGCTGGAGAAATGGACGCTGGCAATTTTTAACTGATCGAGATTTTGCAGCGGCAGCAGGTATTTGATATTGTTAAATAAAACAGTAGAGTGCTCAACCAGCCGCTCTTCATTAACATATGCCTGGCCAGCTGGTATAGCCGGTGGTATTTGTGCACATGCGGTATTCAAAAAGGTAAATCCAAACAACACTAAAGGGATACAGCCCCATTTATTTTTTATCATATACTTTAACTCCGTTTATATAGGTACTGGTCACTTTAACTTTTGGTAATTCGGCACCTTTTATTTTCATGATATCCTGGTCCAGTATCACAAAATCGGCGTATTTGCCGGGTTCCAGGCTGCCTTTTTCTTTCTCTTCAAAATTGGCTTTTGCGGCCCAGATGGTTATCCCCCTTAAGGCCTCGGTACGGGTCAGGGCATTCTCCGGTTGAAAACCTCCTTCGGGAAAGCCTTTGAGATCCTTACGTTCCACCGCTGCATAAAACGTGTACATCGGGTTTATATTTTCTACCGGAAAATCTGTCCCCAGCGGTAGCCAGCCATTTTGTTTTAACAGTTGCTTATACACATAGGCTGACTTTAAACGCCCCTCGCCCAATCTTTTACCAGCCCAGTACATATCTGATGTAGCATGGGTGGGTTGCACCGAAGGAATGATACTGTTTTCACCAAACAGTTTAATATCCTGGGGCGACAGTACCTGCGCATGTTCAATACGCCAGCGACGGTCGTTCTTACCGTTCAATACCGAAGCATATATTTTCAGCATTACGCGATTGGCCGAGTCGCCGATGGCATGGGTAGCCATCTGAAAACCTTTATCATAGATTTTTTTTGCTACTTCTTCAAAGTGTTTCTGGCTGCTTAATAAAAAGCCCTTCCAGTTTTTTTGATCATTGTATGGCTGTAGCAAACAAGCTCCTTTGGAACCCAATGCTCCATCGGCAAAAACCTTAAAGGCCCGCACATTCAGACCCGGGGTTTTATAAGCGCCATGCTTAAACAGGTATTCGTAATTCTCTTCCCTGTCAGCCAGCATTACGTACATGCGCATCTTTAATGAGCCCTTGTGCTGAAGCTCGGCAATAGTACTTACCATGGTATAGGGCAAACCGCAATCATCCACAGTAGTTAAGCCCACAGCAAAACAGTTTTTTTGTGCTGCCAGCAAAGCATCTTCCACTACCTGGGCTGATGGCTCGGGAATTTTACGGGTTACTATTCCCACGGCATTATCAATTAAAATACCGGTAAGTTTTCCGTTAATGGTTTCTATTTCGCCGCCGTTGATGGTTTGCCCGGGTTTTACACCCGCAATATTGAGGGCCGCCTGGTTAGCTATGGCTGCATGTCCGTCAACCCGACTTAATATTACCGGTCGTACCGGGAACAGGGAATCAAGTTTAGCCTTATTCGGAAATTGTTTCAGTGCCCAATGATTCTGATCCCAACCCTGACCAATTATCCAGCCATCGGTATTGCGAACTGAATAGGTCTGTACCGAATCGACAGCTTCATTCCAACTGTGGGTACCAACCAGGTTAACTTCCTGTAAGCCTAATCCATAATCATAAAAATGAGCATGGGCGTCAATAAAACCGGGATATATGGCCGCGCCTTTGGCGTCAACCACTTCGTTGGCCAGATATTTTTGTTCCAGTGTATCGGCATCTCCTACGGCTAATATTTTTCCTCCTTTTACTACAATGGTATTGGCTGTGGTAAAGGAACTATCAACCGTATAAATCACGGCGTTTTTAACCAAAAGGTCGGCATTATACTCTTTTTGCTTGCAGGCTACCGCAAAAAGGAGCAGTGCTGGCCATAATTTTTTCATAAAGTAAATCGTATGGTACTGGTAATGTAATTATTAAACGTTAAATGTTTATACAATTATCAAATCATAAAGTTATGCCTTCAAATATTTAATTTAGCATCGAATTCGAAATTGGAGGGATTTTTTTTAAATGTCAGATATCATACAGCTTTTACCGGATGCCGTTGCCAACCAGATTGCCGCAGGCGAGGTGGTACAACGCCCCGCATCTGCCGTAAAGGAATTAGTGGAGAACGCGATTGATGCCGGGGCCGGAAAAATTCAGCTCATTATAAAAGATGCGGGCAAATCATTGATACAGGTTATTGATGACGGCTGTGGCATGAGCCCTACTGATGCGCGCATGAGTTTTGAGCGCCATGCCACTTCAAAAATACGCAAGGCCGACGACCTGTTTGCTATACGTACCATGGGTTTCCGGGGCGAGGCCATGGCATCTATAGCGGCTATTGCCCAGGTAGAAATGAAAACACGCCGCCATGAGGACGAGTTGGGCACCTGCATTTTTATTGAAGGCTCCGAGGTAGTGAGTCAGGAAGCCTGCCAGGCTAATACCGGCACTTCCATCTCCATTAAAAATTTGTTCTATAATACACCGGCCCGGCGTAACTTTTTAAAAAGCAACCCGGTAGAGATGCGCCATATTATTGACGAATTTCAACGGGTGGCACTGGCTAATCCGCAGATATTTTTCACCCTGCACCATGATGCGCAGGAGGTTTATCACCTGCCGGGTACTGCATTAAAGCAACGTATTGTTCACCTGTTTGGCAATAACTATAACCAACGGTTGGTGCCGGTGGAGGAAGATACCACCATCATTAATCTGCGTGGTTTTGTAGGCAAGCCCGAATTTGCCCGTAAAACCAGGGGCGAGCAGTTCTTTTTTGTGAACAACCGTTTTATTCGCGATGCCTATTTGAACCATGCCGTAATTACTGCTTTTGAAGAATTGCTACCCGATGATAGCTTCCCGTTTTATGTATTGTTTATTGATATCGACCCATCGCGGATAGATATTAATGTACACCCAACCAAAACCGAGATCAAGTATCAGGATGAGAAGGCTATTTATGCCATTATCCGGTCGGCGGTAAAACGCTCATTGGGCAGGTATAACATTACACCAAGTTTGGATTTTGACCAGGAGAACAGCATTGAGCACCTGATAACACCCAAGCCTTTTGAGGAGATCGTGGCGCCAACCATATCTTTCAACCCCGATTTTAATCCTTTTGCCTCTGAAAAAAAACCGGTACGCGAACATCCTTTTTTGAGAGCGGATGGTGGTTTTAAAAGCAGCCCTGTTCCCCAAAACTGGGATACGCTGTACGAGATCAGCAAAAAAGAGGACAACCTACAGCACGAATTGCACCAGGAAGAGCGTATCGCTGTTAATGAGCAGGAGGTAAGCAAATCAAGCGAGCGGCAATTATTCCAGATCCATAACCGCTTTATCCTGTCGCAAATTAAATCGGGCTTTATGCTCATCGGGCAACAGGCAGCGCATGAGCGTGTTTTGTATGAGCGCTTTTTACAGCAATTGCAAAATCATTCTGGCGTAAGTCAGCAAAGCCTGTTTCCGCAGTCTGTCACACTAAACGGCAGCGATTTTGAGTTATTAAGAGAATTATTGCCCGATATCCGCTCGCTGGGTTTTGATATACGCGAGTTTGGCAAAAACACGGTAGTGGTAGAGGGCATACCCGCCGAACTGAGCAATGTGGGCGAGCATGAGCTACTGGAGCACCTGCTGGAAGGCTTTAAAAATAACCTGGCTATTTTAAAACTGGACAAACGCGATAACCTGGCCCGGTCGCTGGCGCGCAATGCAGCCATTAAAACCGGGACTAAATTATCCCTGGAAGAAATGAACCAGCTTATTGATCAGCTTTTTGCCTGCGAAACGCCAAACCAGGCATTGAACGGTAAGCCCGTAATCAGTACCTTTACCATGGCCGAGCTTTTAGAACGATTTGAAAAATAGCCCCGTCGGCTTTTATTTATACTATGAACAGTCAATCACCATTTGCCAATATCCCTCCGGTTGTAAAAAACCTGCTCATCATTAATATCATATTTTTTATAGGTTCCCTCACGCTGGAAAAATTCATCCCAGATGTGTTTAAATATTTACCTGTATATTATTTCAACTCACCCAATTTCAGATTATGGGAAGTTATAACCTACATGTTTATGCATGGAGGATTCGCGCACATATTTTTTAACATGTTTGCACTGTTCTCTTTTGGCCCTATAGTGGAGTATTCTATGGGATCAAAAAGATTCCTTAACTTTTATTTTATTTGTGGTGTTGGGGCTATTGTGTTGCAAACATTGGTTCAGGCTTACGAGGTGCATGCTATAACGGGTGCATTTACTATCAGTCATCCCGGCTTGCCAGAATCTTTTGCCGCATATGGAGACCAGGGCCAAAAATTAGCAGAAATATATTATGTCCCGATAGTTGGTGCATCAGGTGCCATATTTGGATTATTAATTGCTTTTGGCATGCTTTTCCCAAACATGGAATTGATGATCATGTTTATCCCGGTACCTATTAAAGCAAAATATATTATACCGGTATATGTAGTGATTGAGTTATTTTTGGGGGTAAAACAATTTTCGGGCGATTCGGTAGCGCATTTCGCACATTTGGGCGGCGCGTTAATCGGTTATATCATGGTAAAATACTGGCGTTTACAAAGACCAAACAATTTTTATTAATAACGGTAGTTATCCAATAAACGGAAGTATATTTTATGAGTACCCTTTGGCAAAATATTCAGTACAAAATGCTGCGGTCGGGCAATAAGCTTAACCTGCTTATCGGCATTAATGTAGCCGTTTTTTTGATTATCAATGTTTCGGCTATCCTGGAGCAATTATTTTTTACGGGTTTCGGTAACAGCAACATCTTATTGTTCTCGGTAGAGTACCTGCGTATGCCAGCCTCTTTTCAGGCATTACTCACCCATTTCTGGACCCCCATCACTTACATGTTTATGCATGATGGTGTTTTGCACATCTTGTTCAATATGCTCTGGCTTTATTGGATGGGGCAGATATTTGAAGAGTACCTGGGCAATAAGCGCACCATTGGCCTGTACATTATGGGTGGCCTTGCCGGCGCGTTATTTTATCTTCTGGCCTATAATTTATTACCGGCTTTTACCCGTCTGCACGCTGCCGACTCTGCCTTGATTGTGGGGGCCTCTGCCAGTGTTATGGCCATTGTAGTGGCTACTGCTACGCTGCTGCCTAATTATACCATATCATTGATCCTGTTTGGGCCGGTAAAGTTAAAATGGCTGGTATTGGTTATCCTGGTGATTGATTTCCTGGGTGTTGTTGGACCCAATGCGGGTGGCGAAATAGCTCACCTGGGCGGTGCGTTACTGGGCTTTGTTTATGTTAAACAATTACAAAAGGGACACGATTGGATTGGCAGTATCGGCAATTTATTTAAAGCCAGGCCTAAATTAAAAGTGGTGGCCAAAAACTCCAATAAAAATAGCCCCGAGTATCCCCGCCAGGATGAAATTGACCGTATATTAGATAAAATATCACAATCGGGCTATGACAGCCTGACCAAGCAGGAAAAAGAAATCTTATTTCGCGCAAGCAATAATGAAAGTTAAACGCAAACAGAGCTTTATAGGTAAAATACTTTTATGGATAAATCTGTTGTTATGCGTTGCTTTACTGATCAGCTATTTAGCTCCCCACGTTGATCCCCGAAAGGTTTGGATCTTTGCTTTTTTTGGGCTGGCCTATCCTGTACTACTTATCTTTAACTTGATCATGCTTGCTTATTGGCTGTTACGCCGCCGGTGGCAGTTCCTGTTATCGCTGGTCACCATTTTATTAGGCTACAATGTTTTGTTCAACAATATTGGGTTCAGATTAAGCGGGGCCGAGACTGAAAAACCTGCAGCAGACAACGCTATCAGGGTAATGACCTATAACGTTCATAATTTTAAACGATACGGAGCCTCAAACGATATCTCCACTAAACATCAGATACTGACCCTTATAAGCCAGCAGCAACCCGATATTATTGGCTTCCAGGAGTTTTATACCAAAAACAAAGGCCAGTATGAAATGCGCGATTCCCTCATCAGGATTATCGGAGCCAGCAACTTTTATTTCGAGCCTTTTAACTTTAATAATACCGAAGCCATTGGTATGGCTATATTTTCCAGGTTTCCGATAGTAGACAAAGGACTAATCCGCCTTACAGAAGCACACTCCGAGAACCAATGCTTATTTGTTGATGTAAAAAAGGGCGAGAAGATCTTTCGTTTTTATAGCGTCCACTTGCAATCCATCCGCTTTGATCCGGAGGACTATAAATATCTGGACAGTGTATCCAAAAAAGGCAAAACGGATATGCAATCAACCAAACGTTTGGGAGGAAAACTGAAGATAGCGTTTGAAAAAAGAAGCGAACAGGTTTTTAAGATTAAAGAGCATGCAGCCAAATGTCCATACCCCTACCTTATTTCCGGCGATTTTAATGATACGCCTACCTCTTTTGCCGTTAATCAGATGGCTAAAGGGTTAAAAAACGCATTCCGTCAAAAAGGATCGGGCTTTGGGCGCACCTACAATGGCGATTTTCCGAACTATCAGATCGACTATATTATGGCCAGTCCGCAATTCGACGTTGCCACCTACAAAATCATCGAAAAAAAACTATCCGACCATTATCCACTACGCAGTGATGTAGTGCTCAATTGAAAAAGAACCAAGAAATAAGAGCCAGGAATCAAGAAAAACTAAGTGCTTTATGTAGTCTAAAGACTACTAACATAATAGTTCGAAGTCTCTGATTTCGGACAACGAGGTAAAAACTGTAAGCCCTATCAAGATACCCGTTTTGGTTAAAAAGTGGGTTTACATGGTTTACACTTTTTAGGGTTAACATTATTTCAAATATTTGATTATCAAATAAATATGAAATTTTTAATTGTTTTTTTCATAAATTGTGTAAACCCACTTTTTTAACCTGTTTTAGCCCTCATGTTTAAATTCAACCTCCCTGTTTAATTAGAGAAAGAGGTAAGATGTTAGCGTCAAGAATCAAGAGCATGTAAAATAATCCTGGTATTGCCTTAAATCTTGATTCCTGACTCTAATCTCTTGGCTCTATTAGTTAACATGAAATTGAAAAAATCGTAAGTTTGCGCTCATGCAACAAAATTTGTTTGTTTACAATACTTTAACCCGTAAAAAGGAAAAATTTAAACCGCTTAATCCGCCCCATGTGGGCATGTACGTATGTGGCCCTACTGTTTACAGTGATGTGCACCTGGGCAACTGCCGTACCTATATATCTTTTGATCTTATCTTCAGGTACCTTACCCAAATAGGATACAAGGTTCGCTATGTTCGTAATGTGACCGATGCCGGTCACCTGGAAGGTGATGCCGGCGATGAAGGAGAAGACAAAATATCAAAAAAAGCAAAAATAGCGCAGCTGGAACCAATGGAAATTGTACAAAAGTACACCGTTGGTTTTCATGACGTAATGCAAATATTGAATACATTACCACCCAGTATTGAACCTACCGCTACCGGCCATATTATTGAACAGATAGAAATGGTGAAACAGATACTGGAAAAAGGATATGCCTATGAGGTTGATGGTACGGTGTATTTTGATGTGGAGAAATACAACAAAACCAAAAACTACGGCGTACTGAGCGGCCGTAACCTGGATGATCTGTTAAACAATACCCGTACCCTCGGCGGTCAGGAAGAAAAACATGGCAAACTTGATTTTGCCCTGTGGATAAAAGCCAAACCCGAGCACCTGATGAAATGGCCATCGCCCTGGAGCGTAGGCTTCCCGGGCTGGCACCTGGAATGCTCGGCCATGAGCCAGAAATACCTGGGTAATCAGTTTGATATACACGGCGGCGGACTTGACCTGGTACCTACTCACCATACCAATGAAATTGCCCAGCACGAGGCTTGCTGCGGTGTAAACCCTGCCAATTATTGGGTACATACCAATATGCTTACCGTGAACGGTCAAAAAATGTCAAAATCATTAGGCAACAGCTTTTTGCCGCATGAGCTTTTTACCGGCAATAACTCTATACTGAATAAAGGCTACAGCCCCATGACCGTAAGGTTTTTTATGCTGCAGGCCCATTACCGCAGTACGCTTGACTTTGGTAACGAGGCTATGGAGGCATCTGAAAAAGGCTTTAAACGCCTAATGAACGCTTTTGCCCTGCTTAACGGGTTAAAGACTAGCAATGCCACCGAAATTGAGATAGAGCCCCTGTTACACCGTTGCTACGCGGCCATGAACGATGATTTTAATAGCCCCGTACTTATTGCTGAGCTGTTTGAGGCATCGCGCATTATTAACTCAGTGCATGATCGCAAAATGAAGATAGATGAAGCCAATTTGCAGATCCTTAAAACCCTGATGAACACTTTTGTATTGGATGTATTAGGATTAAAAGATGAACAGGCAGCTAATGACGATTTGCCCAATGTATTAAACCTGATAGTTGAGCTCAGAAGCGAGGCTAAGACCAATAAAGATTATGCCATATCTGATAAAATACGCGATGGCTTGGCCAGAATAGGGTTTCAGCTAAAGGACAGTAAAGACGGTACGCACTGGAGTAAGTCCTGAGCTATTAAAGTGAATTATAATAGTTGAACAGTTTAGCCAAAGATACATCACTTTTATAATCAACGGCATTACTTTTCATATAGGCTTTTAGTTGTTCTGTTTTATCGCTCAGGGCAGTTAGGATGCTTTTTTGATTGGGTTTTATCCTGCTAATCTGGTTATTGGCAAAAAGATAGTAAATATCAGTCAGTACAAATGTTTTGGTTGCAGTAGCCGAGTTAAAAGCCTGATCGGTACGTATCACTTTTCTGTAATGCTTTAATAACTGTGTTTTGCCACCGGCAATTACCTGGTAAAACGAAGCCGGTGTCTGGCTGTCGATAGCAGGATATCCGCTATTGAATATAGGCAGAAGAATATCACTTTCTTCACCAACCGGGCTATTCAATTTAAATGCCTTCACCGGCTCAACAAAGTACAGTGCTGTGGTATCACTTTTATTCTGAAATAACAGCGCATCCTTTACCAGATCATATTTCACCTTGCTAGTTACTGTTTTTCCATTAACAAAGTCAATGGCTCCTTCAACCCAACTATTAATCAGCAATGGGTTGCCCTCCACCTCGGTATAGGATTGTTCCATGTAAGGGTTACCCTGCACATCGTGTATAACCTGAGCATGGGCGGTTAAGCAAGCTAATACCAGAGCCGTAAAACAGGTGATAAATTTGTTCATTATAACGTAATTTTTTATAAATATGAGCATAATGCTTTTTTTAATCAAAACATAATCAGCGCTATGAGGTTAATTAGTTTTTAATTCAACGCATTTAGTTAATATTTGCCGTTAGGTATCAATTTTTGCATGATTAACTCCGCTCAGTTACAATTAAATATAAACCCCTTCGTTTCAGATATGAGTTTATTTAACTGCCATGCTGCAGGGTTATTTGCTTATCACCTTAATTCAAATTACATTCCCCACTTAAAATTTATTGTTAAATTGCCCCAAAATCTAATATGACCATGAAGAAAATAATATTAGCTGCTACATTTATTGGTTACAGTGCATTTGCCCTAGCGCAAACTGCTCCCGCACAAGTAAATAGGGTAGTTAGTGCCGAAGAAGCTTTTAATAAACTAGTAGAGCGTAAAGGCATAAAAGACGGCTTTTTAGCCTTTGCAGATCCGGAAGGCATTGTTTTCAAGCCTAATGCCGTTAAGATAACTGATTTTTACTCTAATATTGACAAACAAGCAGGCAAACTGAGCTGGATACCTAAATTTGGCCGCATATCAGCAAATGGCGATTTAGCCTTTACTGCCGGTCCTTATATCTATACCAATGGCAAAAGCGATGACGACAAAGTTTTTGGCGACTACGTTTCTGTTTGGCGTTCTGATTCGGAAGGTAAACTAAAGCTACTGATAGACCTGGGCATACAGCACCCCGAACCTGAACAAGAAGAGGTAACAGATTTTAAAGAGCCTGCAGCAACCCGCTCAGCGCCAAGCAAAGATCCTTTTACAGCAAAAAGCATCATTGTAAATACCGATAAGATATTTAATCACTCCTTAACCATATCGGCATTGGCTAGCTACAAGGAGTTTTTAAGCCCCGAGGCCCGTTATTATTTCCCAGGTTTCGATCCAATGACAGGTCCGGATGTGATTATGAAATTCATTAACAACCAAGCCATCAGCATCACCGCCGAAACTACAGACGGTGGCCGTGCTGCCAGTAACGATTTGGCTTATACCTATGGCCATGCCCGTATAACTAAAGGCAATGTGGTTAGTAATTACAACTACGTGCGTATTTGGGAACTGGATCAAACAAAAAAATGGGATATCCTGCTGGAAGTATTCTCTGCAATTGAAAACGAATAAGGAGAGCCCATTCGATAAACAAAAAGGCAATGTATAATAATACATTGCCTTTTTGTTTATATTACTATGTCATCCTGAACTTGTTTCAGGACCCCACAAGAAAAGTTAGCCTGCTTGTTGTACAAACTTCATATGGGATGCCGAAACAAGTTCGGCATGACTCCGGAAATACGGTTTAAAACAGTTGCTGAATAATATCAGCTGCCGATAGCCCTTCGGCTTCGGCATGATAGCTGCGTACAATACGGTGGCTTAAAATAGGCTTGGCGATGGCTTGTACATCCTCAATATCGGGCGAATACTTACCATTGATCACTGCGTGGCATTTAGCGCCCAGAATGAGGAATTGCGATGCCCTTGGCCCAGCACCCCAGCTTAGTAAACGATTGATCTGTGGGGTTGCAAACTCGCCATTAGGCCGGGTTTTGGATACCAATTTAACGGCATACTCCAGCACATGATCGGTAACCGGTATATTACGTACCAGCTGTTGAAAATAAGTGATCTGGGAAGCGTTCAGTATCTTATTAACCTCTGTTTGTACCGTACTCGTGGTATTTTTAACCACCTGCAGCTCTTCCTGAAAAGAGGGGTAGTTTAGCGCTACACTAAACATAAAGCGGTCAAGCTGTGCCTCAGGCAGCGGATAAGTACCTTCCTGCTCAATAGGGTTTTGCGTGGCCAGCACAAAAAATGGCTGGGCAAGCTTGTGGGTAATACCGGCAGCAGTAACCGATTTCTCCTGCATGGCCTCTAACAGGGCGGCCTGAGTTTTTGGTGGTGTACGGTTAATTTCGTCGGCGAGGATAATGTTGGAGAAAACCGGACCGGGTATAAACTTAAAATTCCGGTCTTCTCCCAGTATTTCAGACCCAATGATGTCTGATGGCATCAGATCGGGTGTAAATTGTATGCGTTTAAAATCAAGATCAAGCACCCTGGCAATAGTTTGTACCAGTAGGGTTTTGGCAAGGCCGGGTACCCCAACCAGCAAACAATGGCCGTTGCTGAAGATGGACACCAGAACAAATTTTACCACTTCATCCTGCCCGATGATAACTTTACCTATTTCGGAGCGTATTTGCTGATATGCCTGCCTTAAAGCATCGGCAGCTTCCACGTCAGATCGGTGTTGCATAATGTTAGTTTTATTTAGCTTGCGCGGTAGTTGTTGGCGGGGTGATCCATTTTTTCAATATGTCGCAGGATTGATATTGCTGATCGATCCTAATAAAAGTTTCTTTTCTGCGTTTTTCAAACCATTGAGTTACTGCACGGTTGGTTTTATCATCAAAAGCCATATCCTTTAGTTTAGGAAAATCCTGCTCCAGATTGGCTTTATGCGCATTTGTTGCCGATTTAAGGTATAATATCTTATATGTTTTTTTGCCATCGGCACCAGTAAACACATCTGGTTTTGATATACTGCCAATTTTCATGGTATCAACCGTAAGGGCCACCTTCGGATCAAGTTTATCCGTAGGGATAAAGGTGGTACGGTTTTGAACGTTTTCGGCATTCAGCATCATACCGCCATTGTATTTGGTATCCTTATTATCAGAATAATAAGCAGCGGCGCTAGAAAAGTCGATCTTTTTATTGGTCATCATCAGCGTATAGATACTATCGGCCTTTACTTTCGCTCTTTCTAAACTGGCCTGGGTAATAACCGGCGCTATTAATATATGCCGAACATGCACCTGTTCGCCCCTGCGCTCAATCACCTGCAAAAAGTGAAAGCCGAAATCGGTTTCAAACACCGGTGATATTTCACCTGCCTTGAGTCTGAAGGCATTCGCTGTAAATTCCTTTACAAAGGTAGTACGATCGGCAAAGCCTAAGTCGCCACCATCAGGTGCCGATCCCGGATCCTGAGAGTATAAACGGGCAAGGGTTCCAAAATCTTCACCTTTTTTTATACGCTGGCGCAGTTCTTCTGCTTTTTCTCTATACAGTTCCTTTTCTTCTTTATTCAGTTTCGGCTGAAATACAATCTCGCCAACTTCTACTTCTTTATTAAAGGAAGGTAAACTATCCTTCGGGATCTTATCGTAGTAGGTTTTAACATCCTGCGGGGTTACGTTCAATTTCTCGGTAATGTGCTGCTGCATTTTCTGCGCAACCATTTGCTCTTTCAAGTCGGGACGAATCTCGTCTTTATACTGAATAACAGATTTACCAAGGAACGCTTCCAGCTTTTCCTGTCCGCCGGCTCTTTGGGTCATTTCGCGCATACGACGGTCGACATTGTTATCAACCTCGTCTTCTTTTACCTCAATACTATCAATTGCAGCCTGTTGCGCCAATAGCTTTTGAGTTAATAAGGATTGCAGGATACGGCATTTTACGCCAGGATCTGGCTGGTTACCCTGAACAAGAAATTGAGCGTATGATAGTTCAATATCTGATTGTAATATGGGGGCGTTACCTACAATGGCGGCAATTTTATCTAAAGTATGCTTTGGGCCCGATGGCACCACTGTTGAATCGGCCTTTGCTGTTTTTTTTGCAGTTGAATCAACTTTGGTTTGCGCGTGGGCAACTGATATGATCAAAACAAAACTTAAAATGAATATCCCTAACTTTCTCATGTAATGCACTTATACTCTAAATAATACGGATCAATAGTCCGTTAAAAACTTCGAATTTCGGTAAAATTTATTAATTATGACTGAACAAAAAATGGCAATTACATATAACTACCTATAATTGTGCTAATATGGCTATAAAGCTTGAAACCGTTTAACTACTTTTGGTTAAAATTTGTTAAAGTGAAAGTTGAAAACCCGGTTGCCCTGCGTTTTATCTTACAGGATGAACTTTATCTCTTAAATACAGATAAAGCTTTTTACGAAGAAAGAGAAACACCTCCACCCATCATTGAAAGATCCGAACCTGAAATAAAAACGCAGCCTATTGAAATTGTACCTCAAGAAGCTAAGCCTGAGACAAAAACGCCGGAGCCTGCTTTTAATTATCTGGGTAAAAATTTAAAAAACTTTTTAATTCTGGTTCACTATCCCCACCAGGAGTTTATTGCCGATGCTCATTTGGCTGCCCTGCAAAACATATTAAAACGCAAGGAGTTTGAACTTGATGATGTTGTTATACTCAATATGGCTAAGTACAGCACCACCACAATTGCTCAATTGGCCGCTTTTTTTAAACCTGTAAAACTGTTGTTGTTAGGCCAGGCAGCCATACCACAAGGCATGACTGCTCTTGCCCTAAACACACCAAAAACATCAGGTTCCCGCACGGCGCTGTACAGTTTCAGTTTTGATGAGATGATGGATAGTGTCGACAACAAGAAAATTTTCTGGGAGCTGATGAAAGCTTTATAAGTCTGAAATATTTAGTCCTTAGTCTTTTGTCTAAAAATCTTTTGTCTTTTTATCCATTAATCAAAGAAATGCAGCAATTAGTATTTGCAACCAATAACCGCCACAAACTGGAAGAAGTATCGGCCAAAATAAAAGGCCAATTTGAGCTATTAAGCCTGGATGATATTGGCTGTATTGATGATATTGAAGAAACTGGTACCACCTTCCGCGAAAACGCATCTATAAAAAGCCATTACATCTACCAGAAATATAAACTGAACTGTTTTGGCGACGATAGTGGCCTGGAGATAGATGCCTTAAACGGCGAGCCCGGCGTTTACTCGGCACGCTATGCCGGCGGCCATGGTAACCAAATGGCAAACATTAATAAAGTATTGGAAAATTTAGCCGGCGAAACTAACCGCAAAGCACGTTTCCGTACCGTAATATCATTGATATGGAACGGGGAAGAACATTTTTTTGATGGAACCATTGAAGGCAGCATCCGCACAGAACCGAGTGGCAATGATCCGTTTGGCTACAACCCCATATTTGAGCCCGACGGCTATAATGTCACCTTTGCCGAGATCAGCCTGGAAGAAAAGAACAGGATAAGCCATCGCGCCAAAGCCATGGATAAACTCATCGATTTTTTAAGTACGCTAAGCTAAATCAAGAATAATTGTTTTCGGTTAACCTAAGCGTAACATTCCGTTTAAATGTTCGTATAACCAACCCTTAGGAGCAACCATGAAAACCGTATTACATTTAAGCCGCGCTGTATTTTCCAAAAACAATGATCAGCAATTTACCAATAGTCTTACCCGCATTAAAGAAGCAGATCAGATAGCAGAAGCCATTAATAAGCGATTAAACGAAATACAAAAAAAGCTCAAACCAAAAAACTGTTGAGTTTAGCTATGTTTGGCAAGATTTATGCTCTTATGCCATAAAATAACCCCAATCATGAAAAAGATATTTCAAACCTCAATCGCAATCTTATCCGTTATTCTTGTTTTATCAGCTTGCTCGGGACAGAAAAATACAGTCTCCAGTAATGTATCGCGCGGCAAATTTGTGGGTACCTGGACGTTAAACAACGTAAGTTATGATGGCCTGGTTCAAAATGCTGTTCAAAATGTATTTGATCAGGCACCTCCCGAAGCATTTGCCGGCAGCACCTGGAAACTAACCAATAGCGGCAATGGTGTGTATACTTTATCGAACGGTACTTCGCAAACTATATTCTGGTCGGTTTATAATGGTGGCAGCACAGGCACACAATTTCAGTTTAAAAAATTGTACCAGGGCGACAAAGCCAAAAACGTAGCTGAAGGTTATCGTTTAGATATAGCCGGCAATGATGGTTCAACCATGACCCTAAAATCACCAGTTGCCATTGGTAGCGGCGGTACCGGATATATCATTTACTCGTTTACAAAAAGCAATTAATACGCTCAATGGCTAAAAGCCTAAAGTAAAAAGCTCAAAGCTAAAAAGAACTTCTTTACA
The DNA here is from genome assembly GCF_900155965.1 of Mucilaginibacter lappiensis. GTDB lineage: Bacteria > Bacteroidota > Bacteroidia > Sphingobacteriales > Sphingobacteriaceae > Mucilaginibacter > Mucilaginibacter lappiensis. Next base: position 502,903 of record NZ_FTMG01000002.1, on the reverse strand, counting down.
GCTTTGAGCTTTTTATTTTTTACAGCTTTCTGCTTTAAACCTTTAGCTTACTCCGCTGGTACAAACTTCAAACATACAGGGTTACCAATTTCCAGCTTAAAGCCGGTTGGCGATATACGGCCAGTGGTTTGATCAATCCGGAAAACAAATATGCTGTCGCTGTTTTGATTGGCTACCAGCAGGAATTTACCGGTTGGGTCAATAGCAAAATCGCGCGGGTTTTTACCCATAGATGATTGGCGCTGTACAAAAGTAAGTTCGCCGGTTTCCTGGTTAATAGCGTACACAATAACCTCGTTGGTTTCTAAACGATTGGATGCATACAGAAACTTGCCATTGGGAGATATATGGATAGCAGCACCAGCCGTTTGACCTTTAAAGCCTTCCGGAAGCAAGGTTATGGTTTGTTTTTGATTAAGCTTACCGTTATCATAATCAAACACATGCACGTTTGAGCCCATTTCAGTGATCAGGTAGGCGTGTTTTTTATCGGCCGAAAACTCCAGGTGTCGCGGACCATCGCCAGGTGTCACACTAACCGATGTCGGATCGGTTAAAGGTGAGCTTTTACCTGAACGGAAACGGAATACATTTACTTTATCGGTACCCAGGTCATTATATAACAGGTATTTCTCATCCGGAGATAAGATGCTCATGTGGGCATGGGGCTTTTCCTGGCGCTCTTTATTGGGACCCAAACCCTCACTTGTTACCGTTTGAGTACCGTTGGCCAATGAGCCATCTTTGTTGATAGGCATTACTGTAACCTGTCCGCTGGAATAGTTGGCAATAAAAGCATTCTTACGGGCCTTATCCACTGCAATGTAGCAAGGATCGGCACCGAGGGATGATTGTTTGTTGATAAACTGCATTTTCCCCGTTTTAGCCTCAAATGAAAAAGAGCTTACTTCGCCTTTAGGTAATTCATTTACAGCATAGATAAACTTATTATCGGCACTTACGGTTACATAGGATGGATTGACCACATTATCGATCTGACTCAGATAGGCCAGCCTGCCATTTTCAGCATAAAAACGGTAAACAGATATACCCTTGCTGGTACCTGTAGTATAGGTGCCAATAACGAGGTCATAAGTTGAGGGGCCTTTTTTTTTGCTTTGCTTGCTTTGCGCCTGCGTGAGCAAAGGCAACAATAGGACAACGAACAATACGATTTTTTTCATGAGAGATGAAATTGGGTTACGAAGCGCAAGTTAATAAAATTGCTAAAAAAACAGCTTTCCCGCCCAAGGGACATCAATCCTGAAATAAAAACTTTTTAAACCTATTATTTTAACACTTTCCTGATCAAAAAACGATGAAAACAGCCTCAAAAACCCTTCAAAATTGATTCATAACCCTCTATTTTAACACTTTTTAACAAATTTTTGATGGGTTTTGAAAAGTTTAAAAAGTATTAACTTATTGGCATTAAGTATATTAAACAAAAACAGGGCTAAAAATAGCCCTGTTTTTGTTTCTAAATCTTGATTTTGGGATTTTGAGACTATAGGATAAAAAATCTTATAGTCCTTCCGTCACAATGTCCCAAAAGTCCTATAGTCCAAAAATCATAGTTCCGCACATCTGCACCTCTTATTTGATCAGATGTTTCAGCTGGATAATTTCTTTTTCGTCAAGGAAACGCCATTTGCCGCGGGGCAGGTCTTTCTTGGTGAGGTTGGCATAAACCACCCGGTCAAGTTTTACTACCTCGTAACCCAGGCTTTCAAAAATACGGCGTACCACCCGGTTTTTACCGCTGTGTATCTGTATGCCTACTTCTCTTTTTGTGCCACCAGCTACGTACGATACCGCATCGGGTTTTATTACACCGTCTTCCAGTTCAATACCAAAGCCTATTTTGTTTAAATCGCCCTGGATTAAAGGTTTGCTCAACTCCACCTGGTACAACTTGCTGATATTACTACGTGGATGCGACAACTTGTCGGCTAGGTCACCATCGTTAGTCATTAACAACAAACCTGTGGTATTTCGGTCTAAACGACCGATAGGGTAAATACGCTCCTTGGTTGCTTTTTCAACCAGGTGCATTACGGTACGGCGTTCCTGCGGATCTTCGGTAGTAGTGATATAGTCTTTTGGTTTATTCAATAGTACATAAACCATTTTTTCGCGGCGGAGGGTTTCGCCGTTGTATTTGATATCGTCCTTTTGAGGGTCAACCTTGGCACCCAATTCGTCAACCACCACACCGTTTACAGAAACCACACCGGCAATGATGAGCTCATCGGCCTTACGGCGTGAGCAGATACCCGCGTTTGAAATATAACGGTTGAGGCGGATAAGGCCATCGTCCTTTGCTTTTGGCTCCCCGGCATTTTTACGGCCACGCATGGTTCTGGTAGGGGCATCCTGATCACGTGATGGTTTATCACGATAAGGTTTGTCCTTAAACGATGCGTCATCGCGTTTTTTAAAGCCGCCCTCAGTTGGCTTATTGCCAAACTTACGGTCGCCGCCTTCGGTTGGCCTGTTGCCAAACTTACGATCGCCGCCTTCGCTAAAATTTCTTTTGGGTTTACCTTCGGCACCTGCAGCTGAGCGGGTACGTGGGGATGAGTATGGTTTTTTGTCGCCAGCTGCGCTGCCGCCAAAGCTTCTTTTTGGTCTTTCGTCCTCACCAGATGATGGGCGACCTGAGTAAGGTTTTCTTTCTCCTCCTGAGTTTGGACCGAAACTTCTTTTCGGTCTTTCCTCATCGCCACCAGTTGGCCTGCCAGAGTATGGCTTGTTGCGGGGTGTAAATGATTTTTTATCGCCCGATGATGAGCTATCGCCGGTTGGGCGACCTGAATAAGGCTTTGATCTTCCGCCAGATTTTCTTTCGCCAGATGATGAAGCGCCATCCCTGAAATTGCTTTTAGGCTTGTCGTCGCTAAACCGGTTGCTCTGAAAGGGTTTTGGTTCTGGTTTGGTGAATTTTTTTTTCTCTCCGTTTGGCGTTGCTTTGCCTTTTGCGGTTGCAGGTCTTTTGGGTTTTTCGTCGCTTTTTGAGCTCCGGCCTGTTGTTCTTTTTGGCTTGTCGTCGCGACTGCCTGTTGGTCTCTTAAATACCATATTTTTTTGTTTTGCGCTTTCGCAGCGTGAGGGTCAAAGATACGCTTTTTTGGCAATTTTTAATCAAAAAAAGCAAAAATTTTAAGCGGTTCAAAAACCCGGTTTAAACAGTTTTAAAGCCCGTTTTTGAACCAAAAACCGCCGCTAAAATCTTTAGCATTTTGCTAAGTATTTGATTATGTGCCCTGTATAGCATACCTTTGCAGCACATTTTAACCAAATGTATAGTTAATGATAAAGAAAGAAATGATCAAAAAACACTTATTTACGTGCTCCGTAATGCTAGTGCTGGTTCTCATTTCAAAGCTCAATATTTTCAGCACAACCATCAATGAAAAGGTTGTGAGCACTGGGGATATTAGCCATCGGAACTCGAAATTTATTTTTATAAAAAGCAATGCAAATGCATACAATTTTGCAAACGAAGCTTTACCTGTAAACGATGCACGGGTGACACGGAAATTGAAAGTATCGCTTAAACAGCATAATTTCAAAACCGTTCAGTCGACTATTCTGCATCGCAAAGCCGAAAAATGGTTCCCTATTATTGAACCGCTTTTGAGGCTTTATGGTATCCCCGATGATTTTAAGTACATCCCGCTGGTGGAGTCGGGCCTTTGCGAAGGCACTTCACCCAAGGGAGCACGTGGCTTATGGCAGTTTATGCCTGGCACCGCGCGTACTTACGGGCTTAAAGTGGGCCATGGGGTCGACGAGCGCAACAACCTGCGTAAATCAACCATTGCAGCCTGCAAGTATATCAAAGAACTATACGGTGAATTTAATAACTGGACACTGGCCGCAGCCGCCTACAACAACGGTTCTGTTAAGCTGGAAAGAGCTATTAACAAACAAAATGAAGATAATTACTTCCGCATGAGCCTGAACCGCGAAACCGGTTCATATGTTTACAAGCTTATTGCCATGAAAGCAATTATCCAGCAACCCAAGAAGTACGGGTACGACGATTATTTCGCCATGACCCCGCCTTCACCATTGCTGAATTTTAATTAATTGAGTTTTAATTAATTAAAGAATACATTACGGAGCACCCCGAGGCCTGCTTTCCCAGATGGAAAGCAGGCCTTTTTTGTTGGTGGGTTAGTGAATCACTCCCACTAGCTTTCAGCTGAACAGAGGCCACAGGCTTCAACCATGCAACCCATGAGATACACTCCGTTAATCTCGCGGGAGCGTTGGTAAAGTGATAAAACCGACCACAGGCTGAATCTAATTCTTGGGTCGATAAAGCCTGTTATAATAACCGGGTATATCTTCTATGATGTCGTCCCGCCATTTACAAATATTGTCAGCCATTCCTCCCTTTGGAGCCCTATTAGGAAACTTCTCATTTATCGTGATATAACCATGGGATTTTCCACTTCTATCCAATATGACAGGGGGATATTTAGCCCTTTTATTAAAAGGAGAAAAGTCACTTGTCTTGCTGCCGTATTTACCATCCGGATTCCATATAGAATTAGCATTGTGCATAGAACCATAGTCACTATAAGAACTCCAAATCGAATTTGAATCTTCGGTATCACAGCTCATGCAGCCCAAAAACTGGTCGTGATTTTTGCCACCGTAAATTTTTAACTGTGCTTTTGTACTAATTGAAGTGAAAACAATTAATAATATAACCAGTGATTTCATAATTAGGTCTCGTTTACATGCAATCTGGCTTAGCCAAAAATCTACAGCCACGACATTTAATTATGAAAATCATGAAAAACCCGGTCGTGGTAGGCAGGTATATCTTTTACAATTTCATCTCTTTGCTCCGTTATTTGATTAACAAAAGAATCCCAGGACCTTTTAGGATTACTTTTGTTTATTGTCATGAATCCATATGATTTACCTTTTTCGTCCAATACGAGCGGAGGATATTTTGCTTTTTTATTAAATGGGGAATAGTCGCTTTTATAGCTCCCATATTTTCCTAACTCATTCCAAATAGAATTGGCTTTATGCACGGAGCCGTATTCACCAAAGTTGCACCATATAGAATTCAGGTCTTCAGTTGAACACTCAATACAGCCGAGAAATTGGTCATGGTTTTTGCCACCATATAGCTTTAGTTTGGTTTGAGCATTTACTTTAATCGAGACTAATATGAGTGCTGCAAATAAAATGATATATCTTTTCATGATTTAAATTAAAATTACGGAGTGCATTTATGGCCAACGGAATTGCCAGTTGTTACGTCCCGTTCCGCGTTATTCGCCGCTATGATACTTGTATCATTAAATATCCCGCATCTTGCGAGTGCAGTCGCCCGGTCAACAGGAAAACTGGGATTGTATGCTAATATAGCATCCCTAAGATTATCTGTGAAATATTCCGCCATAGTTCTGTGTTGCGGGTCTTTGTCTACAACGCTCACCGTTGTCCCTTCATCGAATGTATAATCAAAGATGTTTTTAATGTTGCCGGAAAGATTAGAGTGTGATGTTACTTTAATCTCAGGGTATTTGGCGGCGAAGCCTGCCTCTTTTAATTGCTCCATTTCCAGGTTTAAAAAGGCATGAAGCGCTTCATGATATAGGGTTACCAGTCTGTACTCGTTACTTGAATTTGAAAGGACAAAAGGGTTTATATAAATCTTATACCCGATGGTATGCCCATCTTCTTTCGAATCGGTTCCTGTAAAATCAGCAGGGTCACCGGCCAGAAAAGTAATATCAGTACTATTTTTCGAATCAAACGCCTGGTAAAGAAGCCTGGCAATATTGGTATTCAAATTTGGCAAAGCCGCAATCAGTGCCTTGGTACAAGGATATTTGGACGTTAGACTGTCTAAAATGGTTGGTGCAGGTATCGTTACCGTACATGGGGTAGATGCAGGTGGTGGCGGCGGTGGAGGAGGCGTTGTCGGCGGAGGGAAAGTTCCGTCCCCATCACCTGGCGGGGGTTGTACCACATTTTTGTAAACAACCAAATTCCCGTCCGTTGATTGCACTTTTAATGTGCTGGAATTAGTACCTGTACATGGTGGAGGCGTTGGCTTCGATGGTGTAGAACCGGCGCTGCCTCCTCCGCCGCTTCCGCTCGGAGCACCTCCATTACCACTATTATCGCCACCGCCACCAGAGTAATCGCACGTCGGACCGAGGTATTTTACATCTACTACAGTACCATCAACTTCCGAATATTGATACCAGTCTGTACAATTTACCTGGGCTAACTCAGGGTGTAGGCTTTGCACTGTTTGATCGCTACTTTTTGCAGTGTTATTAGGTTGCAGGGAATGGATAATTTTACCGTTTTTGTAAAACCAGCCGCTTACAAAAGTTCCTTTGGGCGTACTGTATAAAACCACGCCGCTGAAATCCGTATCGCGTTTATTGTATTTGTTATGATCTAGCTTGGTCAGATCATTTTTAAGGTAAGCCGGATCAGCAATAACGGTCATGATATAGGCATTGTACTGTTGCCCATCCTGTAATAACAGGAACGAACTGCGGCTATTATCTTTGGAATAAACAATACTACCGGTACCATTGTTTTTCAGGGACGGTGCGAACTTAGCTGATGGATCAATAGGTATCTCCAATACCGGTTGATCGCCACGCTTATAACTAGATGTATGCTGCCAGTCAGGCTTGATAAGCTGGCTCAGGTCGGCACCTGTAGTTGTAGCTTGTGAGGTTTGTTTATTACTTACCGGGTAAGCGTTTTCGTACCAGCTTTTAGCCTGAGCGATAGCCGGATTGGATAGGGTATTTTGCTGTTCGGTTCGTGAATCTTTTTTACAACTGTTGATTATAATAGCAACTAAACATACGGCTGTAAGTAATAGCAGATGTGCTTTTTTTAAAATAGGTTTAGACATTGAGTCGACAATTCATTTATTTAAATAATACCCCTAAGATGTAGTTAATATTTTAGCGCTGCAATCGGTGAAAACACGGTGTTTGAAAATTAAAGCTACCTTCACCAAATACCGTTACCCTCACCTCTGCTAAATTATAGCACATTGCAAAAAATATTTGATGAACTCATTGATAGCTTTATAGATAATCATGTAGGCATAGCCGATCATTTTTTAAGCGTGGCGCTTGCTGCCGATCTGAAAGGCAACCTGGTTGCCCTGTACCACAAAAAGCTGCTCCTGGCGGCAGGAACCGGCAACGATAAACTGGTTACGCACAATCTGTCTGTAAGAGGCGATAGCATTTACTGGCTCGATCGTAAACATAACGACCGGCACGAAAACGCCTTTTTTGATTTGATGGATAGCTTTGTAAGTCACTTAAACAGTACCTGCTATACCGGCATAACAGGCTATGAGTTTCATTATACGCTATATGATACTGGCAGTTTCTACAAAAAGCATTTGGATCAGTTCAGGAATAACGACGATAGAAAGTACTCTATGATCATCTACCTAAACCCAGACTGGCTGCAGGCTGACGGGGGTGAACTATGTATTCATCATGCCGATCAATTGCAGCATATATCTCCCGAAAACAGGAAAAGCGTTTTCTTTAAAAGCGACGAACTGGAGCATGAAGTATTATGTACCAACAAACCCAGGATGAGCATAACCGGCTGGTTGAAAGTGAATGCTATATAATTCACACACATGAGTGCCGGACGATCGGGAATACGTAACGGATTAGCCCCTTATAATAAGGCGCATATACAGGGTAAACGTAAATATATGCCAAAAAGTACGCCGCAAAAAATATACTTTTAAAAGTTCCCGAAAGTAAAAAACCATAAATATATTTGGCTCATCATCAATATTTTAAAGTCTATTTTTTATGATTCCTGAAAGCAAAAAAACTGCTGTTGACCATGCTTTGCTGGCAGCCTTTGGCACCAATACCCTGGATGAGATCCATGAACTCACCGCCGGACTATCGACGGCCCTTGTTTTCCGGATCATCGTTCAGGGTAAACCCTATCTGCTCCGGATCATTACCCGTACCGATGCCATGGCCGATCCCACGCTGGAGTATAACTGCATGAAAGCAGCTGCCGATGCGGACATAGCCCCAAAGGTTTGGTATGCGAATATAGAGGACAGGGTCGCTATTATTGATTTCATAGAAGCCAAACCTTTCCCGATGGAGGAGGCCAAAACAAAATTACCCCAACTGCTTAAACGCTTGCATTCGTCACCGCCTTTCCCTTTCCGCATCAATTACCTGGATAAAATTGGGGAATTTATTGAAAAATTCCGCGCCGATAAACTGATGCCTGGGGATATAACCGCGAAGCTTTTTGATTTTTATACTCAAGTTAAAAACATCTATCCCCAAAATGCCGAAGACATGGTGGGTTGCCATAACGACCTTAAACCCGAAAATACCCTGTTTGACGGGGAACGGGTTTGGCTGGTTGACTGGGAAGCCGCCTTTTTGAACGACCGCTATCTGGACCTGTCCATTATGGCGAACTTTTTAGTAAAGAACGAGGTTGATGAAAAGATTTACCTGGAAGCCTACTTTGGTGAAGAAGCTACCGAATATCAGCATGCCCGCTTTTTCCTGATGCGCCAGATACTTCACCTGTTTTACTTTGTTGTTTTTACGATAGTGGGCAAAACACCCGATAAGCCCATCGACCCGGATATGGCCGTGCCCGACTTCAGGGAATTTCATGATCTCATCTGGACAGGGAAGCTTAGCCTGGCCAATATGGATAACCGCCTGCAATATGCCCAGGTTCACAGGGAACAATTGCAGCATAATTTAGGATTGAAGAGGCTGGATGAAGCGCTGCGTATTGTGGCGGGTTATCAATCACGTTAACGGTTTCACTCTTGATGTCATCTCGACCGGAGGGAGAGATCTTATACAATTGACACACCCCACGTATAAGATCTCTCCTCGTGCCTCGTTCGAGATGACAAGCGATTTAGGTATCCTTACAACCCAGTAAATATTAACCTTATGCTGACATGCTTAGCATAAAATCCACGTCAATTTTCCGTATCTTTGCTTAATTTTTTAGCAATTTCTTTTAAAGGTCTTATCTTACATCGGCTTTTAAAAGTAAACCCGTTTACCCGGGTTTAATAAATTTGGTACCAATAAGATATATGAACGAAATAACCGTTGACCTGGGCGAACAAAGCGAAGTTGAAGTTTATGGCGCCAGGGTACATAATTTAAAAAATATCGATGTTTCTTTTCCGCGCAACAAGCTGGTGGTGATCACCGGATTGAGCGGCAGCGGCAAATCATCACTGGCTTTTGATACCATTTATGCCGAAGGGCAGCGCCGTTATATGGAAACATTTTCGGCCTACTCGCGCCAGTTTATGGGCGGTATGGAACGTCCCGATGTGGATAAAGTATCGGGCCTGAGTCCGGTTATTGCCATTGAGCAAAAAACCACCAGTAAAAATCCGCGGTCGACAGTGGGTACTATTACCGAGATCTACGATTTTATGCGTTTGCTTTTTGCCCGTACCGGCGAGGCTTACTCCTACACCACCGGCGAGAAGATGGAGCGCATGAGCGAAGACCAGATCCTGAAAACCATTACCGAAAAATTCGACGGGCAGCCGGTAAATATCCTGGCGCCGGTAGTAAAGGCACGTAAAGGTCATTACCGCGAGCTTTTTGAATCGATACGCAAACAGGGCTACCTCAAAGTATGGATAGATGGCGCCATGGCCGATGTGGAACCCAAAATGCAGGTTGACCGTTACAAGATACACGATATTGATATTGTGGTTGACCGCCTGGTGGTGTCTGACAAGGATAGCAAGCGTTTATACACTTCGGTACAAACTGCTCTTAAAATTGCCAAAGGCATCATTCGCGTGGGCGATAAGGATAACAACGTTGCTTATTATAGCAAGTATTTGATGGACCCTGTATCGGGCATTTCGTATGATGAACCTCAACCCAACACTTTCTCCTTTAACTCGCCTTATGGCGCCTGCGAAAAGTGTAATGGTTTAGGTTATATTTTTGAGGTTGATGAAGCTTCGGTTATCCCCAACCCTAAACTGAGCATCATGAACGGAGGCCTTGCACCCATTGGTGAATATCGTGAAACCTGGATATTCCAGGTGTTGAAGTCGCTGGCTAAAAAGTATGAATTTTCGCTATCGACCCCGATCGATAAACTGACACCAGAGCAAAAGGATATCATCCTGAACGGATCGCCGGATATGATCACCGTTGCTGTGGAGTACAATAAATGGAACGTACAAAGCTACCAGATCACTTTTGATGGTATTGTGCGTATGCTGGAAGAGCAGCAGGAACGCCGCGGCGACGAAGGCATGGACGATATGGAAAATTATCGTGTGCTGAAAACCTGCCCGGTTTGTGATGGTGCCCGACTCAAGAAAGAATCGCTGCATTTTAAGGTCGATAATAAAAATATATTTGAGCTGGCTTGCATGGATATTCGTACCCTACAGGAATGGTTCACCAACCTGGAAGACCGGCTTACCGATCGTCAGAATGTAATAGCCAAGGAAATCCTGAAAGAGATCCGCGCGCGTATCGTGTTCCTGTTGGATGTTGGGTTGAGCTATTTAACGCTTGATCGTACCGCCAAAACCTTATCAGGCGGCGAAGCGCAGCGTATCCGCTTGGCCACGCAGATAGGTTCGCAGCTGATGAATGTCATGTACATTCTGGATGAACCCAGCATCGGCTTGCATCAGCGTGACAACGAACGATTGATTAACGCACTTAAAAACCTGCGCGACCTGGGCAACACTGTATTGGTGGTAGAGCACGATAAGGACATGATACTGGAAGCCGATCACGTGATTGATATGGGACCGGCAGCCGGCGTACATGGCGGGCAGATAGTAGCCCAGGGAACCCCGGCGCAACTTATGGCCGAGCATACCTTAACCACCAGCTATATTAATGGTGAGCGCTCCATTGCTATCCCCGAAAAACGCAGGGAAGGTAACGGCAAAACAATGAGCCTGAAAAAAGCCACCGGCCATAACCTCAAAAAGGTATCGGTTGATTTTCCACTGGGTAAGCTCATCGGGGTCACCGGAGTGTCGGGCAGTGGTAAATCAAGCTTAATTACCGAAACTTTGTATCCTATATTAAACCATCATTTTTTCAGGGCCAAAAAACAGCCTTTGCCTTATGAAAAAATTGAGGGGCTTGAAAATATCGACAAGGTGATCGAGATAGATCAAACACCTATTGGTCGTACACCACGCTCCAATCCCGCTACTTATACTGGCGTGTTCTCGGATATCCGTAACCTGTATGTGGCCCTGCCCGAATCACGGATCAGGGGTTACAAACCTGGTCGTTTTTCGTTCAACGTAAAAGGTGGACGTTGCGAAACCTGCCAGGGTGCCGGTATGAAAGTGATCGAGATGAACTTTTTGCCTGATGTACAGGTACCTTGCGAAGAATGTGGTGGTCGCCGTTACAACCGCGAAACGCTGGAAGTACGCTACCGTGGTAAATCCATCAGTGATGTATTGGACATGAGCATTGAGGATGCTACACCGTTTTTTGAACACATCCCATCTATCTACCGCAAGGTAAAAACCTTGTATGATGTAGGGTTAGGATACATTACCCTCGGCCAGGCATCAACCACCTTATCAGGCGGTGAGGCACAGCGGGTTAAACTGGCTACCGAGCTATCCAAAAAAGATACCGGCAACACTTTCTACATACTGGATGAGCCAACCACCGGCCTGCACTTTGAGGATATCAATGTGCTGCTAGGCGTACTATACCAACTGGTTGACAAAGGCAATACCGTACTGGTAATTGAGCATAATTTGGATGTGATCAAGGTGGTTGACCATGTGATCGATCTGGGGCCTGAAGGTGGGTCGGGAGGTGGAAATATCCTGTTCTCCGGCACACCCGAAGGTCTGTGTAAAGTAAAAAACAGCTTTACCGGTCAGTTTTTGAAAAAGGAAATGGGAATAAAGTAATTTTTTGATTAACATCTTTCAAAACAACATGTACAATATTTTGTACATGTTGTTTTGTTTTTATATCTTTATATATAATATATCTTGATATAAAAGACAACGATGGAAATTACAACCTATACATCTTTCAGACAACACCTCAAATCTTTCTTAGATAAGGTTCGCAATGATCATAAGCCATTGGTGGTAACCAGTGTTAATGGCGACGATGTTGTAGTTATTTCAAAAACAGATTATGAAAGTATGGAAGAAACTTTTTACCTACTTAAAAATCCGGCTAATGCATCCAGGCTTTTAAAAGGCATCGAAGAATATGAAAAAGGTTTAGGCCAGGAAAAAAAACTTATTGAGGAGTGAGAATAGTTTTTCTGAGCCCTGCATGGGAAGACTATCTGTACTGGCAAATTACAGATAAGGCCACCTTAAAAAAAATAAATGCTTTAATTAAAGAAATAGAACGCAATCCGCATGAGGGCAGTGGTAAACCCGAACCCCTGAAGCATAATTTAGCAGGCTGGTGGTCGCGCCGGATCAATCTTGAACATCGTTTAGTTTATAAGGTAGATGATGGATCTGTTTTTATACTTCAGTGCCGGTATCATTATTAAACAACTTGGTTTAAACAAGACTTAGTTTTGAAAAACTATGTCTTTCTACAAAAGGTGATTCACGCATAGCCCACTTTATTTTCATTTGAGTAGTTTTACTCATTAACTACTAACTAAAGATGAAGAAAACCGTCCTCTACATTTTTGCCGCAGCTATTTTAGCTGCCTGCAATCAGCCCAAAACAACCAGCTCCTCCAAAACCGACAATCCGGAACTGGCTAAAGTATTTGACAATTACTTTGAAGAATCGTTAAAGCTGTATCCGCTTAATGCCACCAATATTGGCGATAATCGCTATAATGATCAGCTGCCTAACGATGGTTCGGTGGAGTTTTTGACCAAAGCCCAGGCTTTTTATACCAACTACCTGGCCCAGGTAAAACACTTTAATCGCGAAGATCTGAGCGAGGCCGATCAGCTTTCATATGATATTTTTACTTACGAGGCGCAGCTGGCATTGGATGGATTTAAGCACCATTTCGAATACATGCCTTTTAACCAGTTTAGTGCTTTACCCCTTGCTATAGGGCAGTTAGGCTCGGGTTCGGGTTCACAACCGTTTAAAACAGTTAAGGATTATAACGACTGGTTGAAGCGCGTTTCAGCGTTTTCGGTATGGGCCGATACTGCCATCAGCAATTTTAACAAAGGCATCAAAGCGGGTGTGGTTTTACCGAAAGCATTGGTTGTAAAAACCATCCCCGAACTACAAGACCTCGTAGTTGCCGACCCTACCAAAAGCTTATTTTATGGGCCGATCACTAATCTACCTAAAGATTTTTCCGATGCGGATAAAAAACAGCTTACCGAAGCTTATACGAGAGCCATCACAACCGTTATTTCGCCCACTTATAAAAAGCTGTCCGATTATTTAAAAACGGAATACTTGCCACATGCCCGCACAACCTCAGGTTATTCTGCGTTGCCTGATGGCGTCGCCAAATATGCATACCTGGTAAAGCAACAAACCACTACCGACAAAACACCCGAAGAAATTTACCAAACCGGACTAAAAGAGGTAAGCCGCATACGCACCATTATGGATAGCATCAAAACCAGCGTTGGTTTTAAAGGCGATCTGCAGGCGTTTTTTGAATACATGAAAACCGACCCCAGGTTTACGCCTTATAAAACGCCAAAAGAGGTTTTGAACGCGTTTGAAAACATCCACAAACGAATGGAGCCTAACCTAAAAAAAATGTTTAATCATGTACCTAAAACGCCTTTCGAGATCAGGCAAACGGAGGCTTTCCGGGCAGCATCGGCCAGTGCCGAATATAATGCAGGATCGGCAGATGGCAGCAGACCTGGTATATTTTATGTGCCGATACTGGACGCCACTAAATTTAACATTACTTCGGGCATGGAGTCATTATTCCTGCATGAGGCTATTCCGGGTCATCATTACCAGATCTCTCTGACGCAGGAAAACACCTCACTACCTAAATTCCGCAGGTTTGATGCCGGTGAAAATGCTTATGTAGAAGGATGGGCGCTATACTGTGAATCATTAGGTAAAGAGCTTGGCCTGTATACCGATCCTTATCAATACATGGGTGCACTGGGCGATGAGATACACCGCGCCATCCGCTTAGTAGTTGATGTGGCCATACATACCAAAAACATGACCCGCGAGCAAGCCATTAAGTATATGATGGATAACGAAGCCATTAGCGAACAAGGCGCTACTGCCGAAATTGAGCGCTATATGGCCATTCCGGGCCAGGCATTGGGTTATAAAATAGGGGCGCTTAAAATACGCGAGCTTCGTACCAAATACGAAAAACAGATGGGCAGCAAATTCAACCTGGCCGAGTTTCATAACCAGGTACTGAAAGATGGCGCTATGCCACTTGCTGTATTTGAAGCAAAAATGAATGCCTGGGCTACAAAACAATAATATTATTCAAGCAAATCATTTACAGTTGCCCGTGTCTTCACGGGCAACTGTTATATCAGCCTATCGCAACTGTTTTACATTAAGTTCATCAGTACTTCATTTTGCAACAATATCTTTGCATAAAAACAATTTGATTTTTTTGAACTTTGTTGTATAAATTGTTACCTGCGTGAAACAAAGCCGTTCAGATATCATTAAAAAATTGCAAGTGCTATTCATAGCTGCCTGTTATACTTTTATTGCCGTATCGCACATCTTTTTTTTACCCCGTTTAACAGCGCCGGTGCCCGAGGCGGCTGTAAGTCATAATTCCATTTTTAAAAGGAAAACCGAAACCATTGTGACCAGCCTTTCCCATGTCAACTTTTTTCAGCGTACCGATAAGTTTATCATGAACGATAAAAAATCAGCTATTGATCTGTTAAATATGGTTGTGGGTAGCTTTATACTACTTCTGTTTGCACAACGCCTTTGGAAGTTCAATCCCCAACATTTACTTACAATTAATTGGTCAGTTACCGATTCACAATATTCCTATTTGTCCTTCTGCACTTTTAAAATTTGAGTTGATGAGGCCTGCTCAGGCCCTGAGCTTATGCTCCATCCAATATTCAAATTAGTTTATCTATCATTTACCGGTATTTACTATTATTTTCTGCCATAATGATTGTGCTTTAAAAGCATCTTCAAAAAGCTTAAGTATACATACCGGTATAAGTTCATTTCAGAAACTTATATGCAAAGTTTAAAAATAACCGTACTTATTGCCGTGGGCCTGCTCATGGGGATAAATACTTATGCACAGCAAAACAATGATCCGGCGGCGGTCAGCTTAAAAACGCTGCTCAACCGGGTTGATCAAAATGCCCCCACGCTGCTTACCGACTCCGCAGCTATCAAAATACGCCGTACACAGGCTGCCGAAACACATAGTAACTGGCTGCCTAACCTGCGGCTCAGTTATCAATCAGACATAGGCACCAACAATAATGTGGCTGGTCCGTATTTTGGGTTTGGCATTATCCCAACCGACTCTAAAGTACGAGCCGAAAGCAATACATCGGCCGTATCGGCAACCGTAGGTGTAGCCGCGCTCGATTGGGAGATTTATAACTTCGGATCCTACGGAGCCCAAAACAAAGTAGCCAATTCTGATATCCAGGTGGAGCAAAATCAATTTGCCAACTCCCGATACCAGTTACGGGCCTATACCATTGGCAACTATTTGCAACTGCTGCGCCTGCATGATCTGCTGGGTATACAGTCGCTCAACATACAGCGCAATGCCGAGATCCTTCACTCCATACAATCACTGGCTAAAAGTGGTGTGAGGGCAGGTGTTGATACCAGTATTTCGGAAGCCGAGCTGTCAAAAGCCAGGCTAAACTACATTGAGCTGGTGAACCAGCAAAAGCAGGTGCAATTGCAGCTTTCATCGGTTAGCGGTTTGCCGTACCAATCCATCGTTCCGGATACTACAGCCGAGATGATGTTGATCGGACAATCGACAGTTGTACAATCCTTAAACCCGGATACAGTTAATCATCCTGTGATCAACTATTACAGGTCGGTATATCAAAACAGCCTGCAGCGCGAGAGTATGGTGAAAAAAAGCTATAACCCCAAGATATTGCTGGAAGCTGCGGCCTGGGGCCGGGGCTCAAGCATCGATGCTAATGATCATTTTAACAGCTTGTCAAGCGGCTGGGGTATCGATCGCAGCAATTACCTGGTGGGCATCGGTGTAACCTATAATTTGTTTGATATCCGTCGCCGCCAGTTGAAACTGCGTACCCAAAAGGCTACC
Source organism: Mucilaginibacter lappiensis (assembly GCF_900155965.1). GTDB lineage: Bacteria > Bacteroidota > Bacteroidia > Sphingobacteriales > Sphingobacteriaceae > Mucilaginibacter > Mucilaginibacter lappiensis. The sequence continues at coordinate 486,607 of NZ_FTMG01000002.1, read as the reverse complement.
ACAGATTACAGTTTGCAAAAGCTGTCTGAGCAAAGGCAATTATTATCTATCAGCGCCAACCAGGCCGATGTAGAACTGGAAACCGCCAGGCAGCGCTTACAGGAAATTCCGCGGCAGTTAAAAGCCGCTAATGACGGATATCGCCAAAAGTTGTCACTATATAAAAGCGGATTAACCGATATTATTGAGCTCAATGCTGCACTTAATATCCTTTACCGGGCCGAAACAGACCTGGCACAAGCCAAATTCGCTTATTCAGGCGCGTTGTTCCAGAAAGCCGTTACAGAAAATCAGGTCAATACTGTTTTAAACCTTTTAAAATAATTTAACTATGTCAATGGTCACCTCCGCGCTCAAAAGGCCCATCACTACCATAGTGGTTACCATGAGTTTACTGATATTTTCAGTGCTCAGCGCAGTAAAAATACCGATAGATATATTTCCGCAGCTCAACCTGCCCACCATATACGTTATCGAAGCCTACGGCGGTATGTCGCCACAGCAAATGGAAGGCTTTTTCTCTACCAAGTTCCAGGATCAATTCCTGTATATCAATGGTATCAAAAGCATCACCAGTAAAAATATACAGGGTTTAACCCTTATTAAATTGTCGTTTTACGAAAGCACCAACATGGCCGAAGCTTCGGCACAGGTAGCGCTGCAGGTAAACAGGGCATCCAGCTTTTTCCCTCCTGGTGCATTGCCGCCGCAGGTGGTTAGGTTTGATGCCTCATCACTACCTGTTGGCCAGCTGGTATTCTCGAGCCCGACACGCAGTTTAAAGGATATTTATGATATGGCGGCTACCAAGATTCGCCCCATGTTTGCTACTGTTCCCGGTTTGTCGCCATCGCCGCCATTTGGCGCCAATGCACGTTCCATCACCATAAATCTTGATCCGGATAAACTGCGCAGTTACAACTTAACACCCGACGAAGTGGTTGACGCGCTGGCCAAGTTTAACGTAACATCGCCCTCGGGTAACCTCCGGCTGGATAATACCATGTTCCTGACCACCATGAACACGTTGATTAAAAACCCGGATAATTTTGGCGATATCCCTGTAAAAACCCAAAACGGTGTGCCCATTTTTGTAAAGGATGTGGCCCGCGTAGCCGATGCGGCCGATGTTACGGTGGATTATGCCCTCATCAACGGCAAACGCTCGGTATACATCCCGGTCGTTAAAACCGCCGATGCCTCCACCTGGACCGTAGTGCAAGACCTCAAAAGCAAACTGCCCGAAATGCAGAGCCTGCTACCCGACGATGTAAAACTGAGCTACGAGTTTGACCAGTCGGTGTTTGTGGTGAACGCTGTAAAAAGTTTAATGACCGAAGGTGGCCTAGGAGCCTTGCTTACCGGTTTAATGGTACTCCTGTTTCTGCGCGACTGGCGAAGCAGCCTCATCGTGGTGATCACCATCCCGGTGTCTATCCTGATAGGGGTATTGCTGCTAAGCATGTTTGGCCAAACCATCAATATCATGACCCTGAGCGGACTGGCATTAGCCATAGGCATCCTCGTCGACCAGGCCACGGTAACCATCGAAAATATCCACCAGCACCTGGAGATGGGCAAATCCAAACGCCTGGCTATTTACGATGCCTGCGAAGAGATCTCTTTTCCCTTGCTGCTAATATTGCTTTGTATCCTGGCTGTATTCGCACCATCGTTTATGATGACCGGTGTGCCTAAGGCCATGTTTTTACCGTTATCACTATCCATCGGTTTAACCATGATTGTGTCGTATGTACTGGCGCAAACCGTGGTACCTATCTTGAGCAACTGGCTTATTAAGGCCGAGCGTTACCAGCATTATCATCATGAAGATATTCATGCCCATGCCGGCGAAGCCTTGGATAACCAAGAAGAAGGTCAGGTAAAAAAACACCTTGCCAATGAGCAAAAACATCCGGAAGAGAATGATCTGTTTGAGCGCATCAAGTTATGGCTTATCGGTGTGCTTAACAGAAGCATGCCGCGTAAAAAGGGCATTGTACTGGTGTATCTTTTTAGTGTGATTATTCTGGCTGGTTTATGCTTCGTATTTATCGGTAAAGACATGATGCCGAAGATCAATAACGGCCAGTTCCAGATCCGCCTCAAAGAACCCGATGGTACCCGGCTGGAACGCACTGAGGACGCCTTTAAACAGGTATTGCAGATCATTAACCAAACGGTGAATAACCATGTGGAAATCACATCGGGCTATATCGGGCTAGTGCCTACCGCATATGGAACCAGCAACCTGTATGTATTTAACACCGGTACGCAGGAAGCCGTATTGCAGGTAAACCTGGACGAAAAGTACAAGGTGAACATGGATGAGCTGAAAGATGCCCTGCGTAAAAACATCCATTACAAACTACCCGAACTCCGGATAACCTTTGAACCGATTGACATGACCGAGAAGATCATGAGCCAGGGTGCATCATCGCCTATTGAGGTGCAGGTGGCCGGTAAAGATATGGCACAGATTGAAGGTTATGCCAACAAAGTGGTAGATAAACTTAAAGGTATCAGTTATCTGCGCGATGTGCAGATTGCCCAGCCGCTGAAATTCCCGGTGATTAAGATTACCCTCGACAGGCTGAAGGCTGCACAACTGGGCTTAAACATCAAGGATATTGCCCGTTCGGTTACGGCCAGTACCTCATCAAGCCGCTTTACGGATAAAAATCTTTGGCTGGATGAAAAAGGAGCGTATACCTACCAGGTGCAGGTACAAATTCCGGAATATGTGATGAACACCATGGATCAGCTGAAGGAAATACCACTGGTAAAGGGCCAAAGCAGTCCTGTACTAAGTGATATTGCCACATTCACTACCAGCTACGTACCGGGCGAATATGACCGTAGCGGCCCACGCCGCTTTGTAACCATCAGCGCCAATATCTATAAAAAGGATTTGGGTACGGCTACTACCGATGTGCAAAAGGCCATTAACTCCCTGGGTGCACCGCCTAAAGGTTTGATAGCCTCACAGAATGGTATGGCTAATCTGCTTACCGAAACACTGAGTAGTTTGCAGAATGGTTTGGGCGTCGCCATCCTGGTGATATTCCTGCTGCTGGCCGCTAATTACCAATCGTTCAAGGTATCGTTAACGGTACTATCTACCATACCCGCGGTAATATTGGGTTCATTACTGATGCTGCTGGCTACCGGGTCAACATTGAATTTGCAATCATACATGGGTATGATCATGTCAACCGGGGTATCCGTAGCCAACGCCATCCTGATAGTGACCAATGCCGAAAAGCTGCGGTTGGACTATCGTGATGCTACCAAAGCAGCCATCACCAGCGCATCTATCCGTTTGCGTCCCATATTGATGACCAGCTTAGCCATGATTGCGGGTATGATACCAATGGCCTCGGGCATGGGTGAAGCCGGTGAACAGTCGGCACCATTAGGTAGAGCAGTAATAGGCGGTTTGTTTGCCTCTACATTGGCAGCCCTGTTTATTTTACCGCAGGTATTTGCCTGGGTACAAAACAAAACCACCTACGATTCGCCATCACTAATGCCCGATGAACCTACTGAGCAATCAGCCGAAATAACAGAAGAAGAAACCTTAACAGCATAAGATCATGAAATTTAAATCAATCATATTATTAGCTGCTGCCACCAGTATGCTGGCAGCTTGCTCCAGTAACCAAACGCCGGTAAATATGGCAGCTGCCTCCACCAGCAAAAAATCGGCTTACGAAACCGGTATTATAACCGAAAAAGCACTTTCGAGCAAAGCCCGCTTGCCAGGGCAATTAAAGCCATTTAATGAAGTAAATATTTTTCCGAAGGTGAATGGTTTTGTAAAACAATTATACGTTGACCGTGGTGCCATTGTAAAAAAAGGACAATTGTTGATGACACTGGAAGCTCCCGAAATGGAATCGCAATTACAAGCGGCCAATTCCCGCTTTTTACAGGCCCAGGAAAACGCCATTGCCAGTAAAGAAAAATATCAGCGACTAAAAGAAGCCGCCAAAGAACCCGGCTCGGTATCCCCGCTTGATTTGGATAATGCCTCGGCCAAAATGAAAGCCGATGAGGCCATGGCCCGGTCAGAACAATCCAATGTGGCTTCGGTACGCACGATACAGGATTATCTGAATATCCGCGCGCCGTTTGATGGTATGATCGTACAGCGTAACGTATCTCCCGGAGCATTGGTATCACCGGGCAAAGGTACCGATCAACCGATGTTGATCCTCCAGGATATCAGCAAAATGCGTTTAGAGGTATTTATCCCCGAAGATTATGTGGATAAGGTAGATCTGCAGCAACCTGTTACATTTGTATTTAATGCTATGCCGGGCAACGAGCAAATCGCCAAAATAAGTCGCTCAGCCAATTCATTGGGCAGTATGCGCTCAGAAGCTATTGAAATTGATGTGCAAAATAAAAACGGGCAGCTGAAACCAGGCATGTATGCCGAAGTAAGGATTCCAATGCTTTCAGGCGCCAAATCGTTATTAGTTCCAAACAACGCTATTGTACGGTCTACAGAACGCGAGTATGTGGTTACCGTTAAACAAGGGAAAGCCGTATTGGTTGATATCAAAGAAGGTTTAGCCAGAAATGACTCAACCGAGGTATTTGGTAATCTAAAAGCCGGCGACCAGGTCATTAATCATCCCGGCGATGAGTTAAAGCAGGGAGCTGTTATTAATTAGTGAATAGAATCAAGAGATAAGAGCCAAGAATCAAGAGAAAAAATATATTTCGCCCTGATATGGATTAACGAAAAGAAATGGTTTGTCTTGATTCTTGGCTCTTATCTCCTGATTCTCTTTTTTGTCGTATTTACCCTCACAATTGTCGTATTAGGCCCTCATTAAATTGCGTTGTAACACGCATTTTTGTATCGTCAATTAATCCGTACATATTAAAGGCCTATCGACATGGCAAATATCAATTCATACCTCACCTTTAACGGCAATTGCCTGGAGGCAATGACCTTTTATAAAGAATGTCTTGGCGGTGAGCTCACGTTTCAAACTGTTGGCGAACTGGCCTTACCGCTTAACGAACCAATGCCCCCCTGCATGGAAAACTGTGTAGTACATTCCACACTCATTAAAGGTGCTATGGTACTTACTGCCTCAGATATGGTACCCGAAAATGGATTGATCAAAGGCAACTCGGTATCCTTATTGTTAAACTGTAACACTGAAGAGGAAGCCCGTGAATATTATACCCGTTTATCCGCCAATGGTGAAGCTACCCACCCCCTGGAAGATACTTTCTGGGGTGCCTTATTTGGCGATTTGGTTGATAAATATGGCAACCAATGGCTTATTAATTTTGAGAACACCTACTAACCAGCACATGTTCTCAAAAAATTAAACTTGTTTGGCTTTTAGCCTTTTGTGATGATAAATGTATGACCCGATGATCAAAGCATAACCAATTAACATAGGCGATACCTTCAACACCGGAGTTCCAATAGCCAGTGAGGAGAATGTGGCACCGGTAAGGTCAAAAACAAAACCCGCGTAAACCCACTCTTTAATCCGTGGAAAGCCCGGGATTAAAATAGCTATCACACCCAGTAGTTTAACCGCCCCCATAAAAGGCGACAAGTATGCCGGATAACCCAGCTGCTTAAATATGGCCAGGGCTTCGGGCATTGATAAAAGATCGGGAACGGCGCCTATCCCCATAAAAGCCAGTAATAAACCGGTGAAGACCCAGTAAATGATGTTGATTTTTTTCATATTCAAGTGATTGTTTTTTAGGTTATTATGAATTAATCCAGACAAACAGTATTACGCTGGGCGGGGCTCAAATGTTCTACTAATTTATCATTATGCCTGCCCAATCCAAACCATTGGCGTATAAAGGTGATTTTGCCATATTTGGTTAGATTCACCAACAACACACTAATTAGTATAACCACCAGGCCAAATATTTGCAAGGCCGATATGTTTTCATGGGCAAACAAAATACCTAATAACACCGCTATAACCGGGTTTACATAGGAGTGGGTACTTACTTCTGTTGCCGGGCGAACTTTTAGTAACCATACATAAGCGCTGAATGCGGCAATGGAACCAAAGAAGATTAGGTAGACAATAGCCAGCCACGATTGTAAAGGCACACTGGCCAAATGAAATGAACCAAGCTCATGGTTAAACAAACTGGCAGGGATAAAGGCCAGACCAGAGATGATCATTTGCCATGAAGTGTTTACCCGTGCCGGAGCATCGCTGCCCCGTTTTTTAGAAACCAGTGAGCCCGCCGACCAGGCAATCGGTCCGGCCAACAACAGGATCAAACCAGTTAACTGTTCCTGACTTATAGCACCGGATAACGATTTACTGATAGCCTCGCCAAATAGCAATATCACGCCGGCGAAACCCAGTACAAGCCCGGCTATGGTAGTGCGGCTTTTGAAATTAGCCTTCCAGTTTACCCTGTCGAGAATCACAAACCAGATAGGGTTGGCCGATACCAGGATAGCTACCATGGCGCTTGGCAAGGTGCGTTCGGCCCAGAATACGATACCGGTACCAACAAAAAGCATCAGTAGGCCGCTGATAGTTGAAGTAACAATATCTCTTTTAATCCAAAGCTTGTCACCTTTTAATCTACACCAGGCTAATAACAATACACCGGCAGTAAAGAAGCGTACAGCCCCCATCAGCATAGGTGGAAAGCCATGTACGGCCATTTGTATAAAAAAGTAGGTGGAACCCCATACCACATAAACAATGGCAAAGGCTATTACCACTAAAAGGGTTGATGGTTTATTTGATGTTGCAGTTTTCATGTTATTTCGTTTTTACGGGTACAGTAGTAGCTTTATTTTTTTCGGCAATAAAGAATACGAGCAGCTTTGCAGGTTTATCCTTGCTACTATTTCTGGTTACGGCATGCAGGCCATTAGGTTTTTCGTAAAATGAATCGCCGGGTTTATAATGATAGGTTTTACCCTCAAAAGTTGATTCCAGCTCACCTTCCAGCAAATAGCCAAAGGTTGGAAAAGGGTGCCTGTGTGCCGGAGATACACTTGCGGGCGGAAAGGTCACTACCAGCATCTGCACTTCCTTATTATTGATGCCAGGCTGATTTAGCAATGTCTTGAGAAGATAAGTTTCAGTTATGTTGCTCTGTATTTTCCGGTGCGTATGCTTTGGTGCATTTAACTTGCCGAAATATGGTGACAAAAGAGTCAATATGGTGATAAATAGTGTTTTCATTTCTATAAAATTGATGGATCAAACGGTTTCCACACCGTTTTTATCCTGGTAAATATTCAATTGTTTATTAATTTTTTGATGTGATAACAGGCTGTCGATGCTCCAGGCATAGGATGGTAAGGTGGCCAGTAGGATACTCGCGGCGCTCAGCGTAAATACCGAATAACCCAGCGGTGATTCGATACCAAATGATATGGCCATAGCTATAGCAAAGCACAGTCCCAAAATCCCCGAACCAATGGCTGCCAAACGGGTAAATAAACCTACAAGAATCAACAGCCCAAAAGTGGCTTCGCCAATCGTGGCTATAGTAGCAAAAGCAGGAATCAGCGATGCGGGCAAAAAGCTCATTACCTGGCGGGCATAGGTTATAAAATGCTGCCAGTCGCCCCAGCCCACATGCGGCTTGCCGTTGGCTCCCAATATTCCTAACCTATCGGCAACTTCCCATAAATAAGCCGAGCCAATGGCTACGCGCAGATAAAGGGAGGGTAGTTTGAAATTTTGAATCAGTTGCATAACATTTGTGTTTTAAATAACAATTAAAATTACGCAGCCAGTGGACCATTTTAATAGTCCACTAATTACAAGAAAGCTAGTCCAGTAGCGTTAGCGAATATGCTTTCTTATCCGGCTCAGGGAGGTTGGCGTAACGCCAATAAATGAAGCGAGGTACTTTTGGGGTATTTTTTGCAGAAAGGTTGGTTTGGTCAACAGGTCGAGATATCGTTGCTCAGCCGAATCCCGTTGCAGAGCAGTAAATCGCTCCAGCAGATTAAGGATCACATCCTCCCAAAAATTACGCATCATTTCCTGCATTTCAGGGTATCGCTTATACAAATTGGTCAGTTCTTTTTTAGGCAGATACCATATTACGGAATCTTCAATAGCCTGTAGGAAATAATTGGATGGCTTTTCGCTAATAAAACTATACATCTCAATAGCTGACGAGTGTTCAAAAGCAAACCACACCGATATTTCCACCTCATCCTGCACATAATACAGCCGCAGGCAGCCCTCCTGTACAAAAACAAGGTCGGTACATACCCAGCCTTCCTCCAGCAAAAAATCATTTTTTTTCAGGCTGCGCTGTTTAAACTTTTGAGTAACAGCATCCAGCTTATCCTGGTCAAGATCTGCGTATTGTTTTATAAAAGCTTTAAGTTCTGCCGTCATTTATGTGGTTTAATGTACAAATTTTGTTTTTATTATAATCAACTAAAAAGGCATTGGTCTATATTTATAGTTCATAAACCATCAATCAACTAGTCCAGTATGCTTTTAACCGAAATTTTAATACCTATTGACAAAACTGCTCAAACGCCGGTTTATCTCCAAATTGCCAACGGTATTATTAACCAGATACGCCAGGGCAAGTTAAAACCGGGATCACCTTTGCCGGGCAGCCGTGTGTTGGCACAAAAACTAGCTATACATCGCCAAACCGTGGTAGCTGCTTATGATGAGCTGTATGCGCAAAGCTGGGTTGACGTTTATCCGCGCAGAGGTATTTTTGTAGCCAAAAACCTTCCCGACATCAAAGCTCGGCCATTATCCGAATCTCCGGAACCAAGTGGTTACAGCACAAAAACTTATTTCGATGTAGATGACAATAAGATACCTTTTCCACAGCTATTTCAGCCTGTTAATAATGCCCACCTGATATTCAATGATGGCTTTCCGGATACGCGTTTAGCGCCCATCGAGCTGATGGTACGTGAATACAGGCGCTTTGGCAATTATCACTTTACTTCAAAATATTGGATGTACGGGTCGGAGTATGGCTCCGAAAACCTACGGATTGAGCTTGCACGCTTTTTGGGTGAAACACGCGGATTACAGGTTAATCCAGAGCATATCATTATTACCAAGGGATCACAAATGGCCATATATCTTGTCGCCCAAATATTACTCTCCAAAAACGACACAGTAATTGCCGCCGATCCGGGATATCCGGAAGCAAACCACACATTTCAACAAGCCGGAGCCCAAATGGCACTCGTGCCGGTTGACGATCATGGGATAGACCTGGAGGCTGTAGAAACCATCTGCAAAAAGAAAAAAGTAAAAATTGTATATGTAATTCCGCACCATCACCGCCCAACCACGGTTACTTTAAGTTCCGAGCGACGGATGCAGCTGCTTGAGCTTGCCCATAAATACCGTTTCGCGATTATTGAAGATGACTATGATTATGATTTTCATTATTCAAGCGGCCCTATATTGCCACTCGCCAGCGCCGATTATTATGGAAGCATCATTTATATCGGCTCGTTTTGTAAAACCATAGCACCGGGTATCCGCATTGGTTTTATGGTGGCCCCACCCAATTTGATTGTGCAGGCTGCCCGCTTGCGTAAACTGATTGACAGGCAGGGCGAACTGCTTTTAGAAGAAGCCATGGCCAACCTGCTAAAGAATGGCGATATTAACAGGCACTTAAAAAAAGCCAACAAAACCTATCATGAACGGCGCGATATACTTTGCAAACTACTCCATGAGCAGCTTCATGAACATATTAGCTTTAAGATACCCGATGGCGGTTTTGCCATTTGGATAAATTATCTCAACGGCATTAAAGCCAATGAAGTGGCCGAAAAGGCTGCAGCTATGGGGTTATCTGTAGGCAATGGAACCGGTTATTTTCATGACGCAACTTACATCTCCCCGTCGGTACGATTAGGTTTTGCAGCTTTAACGCCAAAGGAATTGGAAACCGCTACTGGTATGTTAACAGCAGCGGTTAAAAAGCTGCTTTAATAATTGATATAATCTTCGGTAAAGCTGCCGTCGGCATACAGGTCTATCAGACCATAGCCGGGGGCGGTTTCTCTTCTGTTGCCTTCCCACCAGGCACCGCATACTGCGCCGTTGCAAAGGTAGGTAACATGATTGTACACTAGCTTTTCGCGCAGGTGAATATGCCCGCTCAGGCAAAGTTTAACATTGGGGTGTTTATAAAACAAGCTGATGATCTTTGCATTGTCTGTATGCATATCACCACCGTACATTACCCATCTGTTTACGGTGTTATCTTCGATCAGGTTAGTGGCTGTCAGGATAGGGATATGCGTCATGACCAATACCGGTGTGGATGGATCAGTGGTTTTCAATTCCTGCTCCAACCAGGCAAATTGCTCGTCGCCCAGTTTGCCAATATACCAGGTATTGTCAATATCGAGGTGAACGCTATCCAGGATAATGAATTTCCATCCACTTTGCACAAAACTGTAATATGGTTTAACCAGACCAAGCTGATCCATGGAATATTTCTTGCCGTAAATAGCCTGCCCCTTATCGTCCTCGTTCCACCAAATGTCGTGGTTGCCCAGGCAATAGCGCACCGGTATGCTGCAATCAGCCTTCATGATCGATTTGCTTAGCTGCCATTGATCATTTATGGTGCTGATGTTTTCTTTATTCATATCAAACACAATGTCGCCACCATTTAATATCAGGTCGACTTTTGGTGTTTGCTGTTGTACGTGATGCAGGCATTTAGCAAATCGGGCAGGAGCGTCGAATTTATTTTTAAGGTGAATATCGGTTAGGTGGGCTATCCTTAAAACGGGTTTGTTTTTTGATGATGTATTACCAAGCGTTAAGGAAGGGACCAACAGTAGTCCCCCGATATTTTTAAGGGCCGATCTTCTTTGCATTGCACAATAATTATGGATACAAAGGTGCTTTATCTGTTTGGATTTTAGCTTAAGTCTGGGTTAAATAATCTGCTTTACGAATTTTATAAATCCCATAATAATGAAAACGTCTATTCATTACATTTGGAAAAATTCAAACAATGATAGTACACCACGTTTTATTCTGGCTAAAAGCCGACACCACTGCCGATCAAAAAACTGCATTTCGCAAAAGCCTGGAAACCTTAGAAGGCGTTGAAAGCATTAAAACATTGCATATTGGCACACCTGCTCCTATTGAGCGTGCGGTTATAGACACTACCTATACCTTTAGCTTAACTGTATTTTTTGATGATCTGGCGGGACACGATGTTTACCAGGTTCATCCATTACACCTGGCTTTTTTGGATGGATTCCGAGCTTACTTTGAAAAAGTAGTTATATATGATGCCGAATAAGGCTGAGTAATGTTAAACCATAAAGCCGCTTAGTTCATATGGAGTGGCTTTATGGGTTTCTTAAAGGCCCAGATTGTACAACACTACGACTTCTCACAAATGTCAATGACCTGCCTGTTTATACTTCAGGTATCAGATCCTTTTCATTTTTAAATAAAGCCAATACTTCTGTCCATGATCTTACGCGCTGGTGATGGGTGATATTTGCATTATGCGCGGCGTTAAACATCATAGTTGTCCCTTTAAATTTATCCAGGTTTTTAGGATGATCGTCGATCATATAATCGGTATTAATCAAACTTTTATCGCCGCAAAAAACAATATGGGTCCAGGGTATAAATGGGAAGTGTTCCTGCAGCCATTCATATTTTTCGGGTAGTGATAGCGGAAATTCCATAGCTGCCGATACAATAAAAATTTCAAAATCTTCCATCAATTCCTTTATGGCTTCAACCGCGCCAGTTATCACGGGCAGGGTACGAAAAAAGCCTGGCGACAATATAAATTTCCGGATAGCGCCTTCTTCCGGAAAACCTTCGCCTTCGGGTTTACCTACCATTTGTTCATAGGGGATCTGCACGCCATAGGTATTATAGTACCAGGTTAAATAATGTGCATCGGTATCTGCCAAAACACCGTCCATGTCAACGGCAATTCTTTTCAGTTTTTTCATGTTTTATTGTTGTTTGCAGGATCAAATAGATTTCACATTGCAATATTATGCAATATATTTCAATTAATTGCTAAATTAATGTGAACTTATTGCAATAATCTGCAATGAATATTTTATTCTTATATTTGTTTTTATGCTGAAAGAAGAACGTCTTCAAAAAATAATTGAACAGATTGCACAGGACAACAAAGTTGTATTGGACGATCTGAGTCGCTTGCTCAATGTGTCTACAGATACGGTTAGAAGAGATATCAAAGAACTATCAGACAAGGGGTTGCTGAAAGCCGTTCGCGGTGGGGCGATTATCGGCTCACCGGTGCATCCACATTTTAAGGAACGTCAGCATATTGATACACATCATAAAAAAGTAATAGCGCAAAAAGCTTTAGAATTTATAAAACCGGGGCAGGTTATCATTCTTAACGGGGGTACTACCACTACAGCCGTTATTGCCGCTTTACCCAGGGACATTAACCTAACCGTTGTGACCAACAGCTTCCCGGTAGTATCTATTTTAGAAGACTATCCACATGTTACTGTTTTTTTTATTGGCGGCGAGCTCAATAAGCATGCTTACTCAACTACGGGACATGAAACCATTGAGGCTATCCGCAATTTCAGGGCCGATGTGTGCCTGATGGGTATTTGCAGCATTGATCTGAAGCTGGGATTAACCGGCTTTACTTACCAGGAAAGCCTGGTAGACAGGGCCATGATCGAGACGTCAAAATATGTTATTGCCTTATCTACCTACGATAAAATAGGAGCATCCGATCCTTACTATGTATGCGCGGCTAATGCCATTGATGTTATTGTTACCGAAAAAGATCCATCTACAACAGATCTTAGTGGCTTTAAAGAAGCGGGGATACTGATAAAGTAAGAGAGAGGCAAGAAAATAAGAGTCAGGAATCAAGAAGAAAAATTAATAGCAGATTGCTTTTCTCCTGTCTTGATTCTTGACTCTTATTTTCTTGATTCTAATCTTCTATTCTATTTCGCTTTCAATCCATCCGGAGCAAAATCAAGCGAAACGGAGTTCATGCAATATCTTTTATAGGTTGGCGCGGGGCCATCATCAAATATATGCCCCAGATGCGAGCCACAACGGGCGCAAAGCACTTCCGTACGCTGCATACCAACTGAATTATCTTCCCTGTAAATCACACTGTTTTTACGTACAGCCTGGTAAAAGCTTGGCCAACCGCAATTGCTGGCGAATTTAGCGTCAGACCGGAACAGTTCATTGCCGCATACGGCGCAATAGTAAGTTCCTTTGGCATTTTTATCCCAATACTGGCCGGTAAATGGGGCCTCAGTGGCTTGCTCCCTCGCGGTAGCGTATAGGGCAGGTGGCAATATCTTTTTCCACTCCGCATCGGTCACGTTCAGTTTTTTGGTATCTGTATTGGAATAATAAGGGTTCTTTTCGTGCCCTTTATCGCTTTTCAGGTGTTGGGCATTAGCTGCTCCAAAGAAAAGCACCAATACACTGGCTAAAGTTATTGCTCTCATTTGCTTATTGTTTCAACTTGTCTTTAAATACTTTTTTGAATTTTTCCAGTTCGGGTTGTATCACATATTTGCAATAAGGCTGACTACCATTCTGGTTAAAATAGTTCTGATGATAATCCTCCGCCTTGTAAAATACTTTATAAGGCACCACCTGGGTTACAATATTGCTTTTGTAAGCCTTCTCGGTATTGAGCTTGCTGATATAATAATCGGCTTTTTGTTTTTGAGCCGCATTGTGATAAAATATGGCTGATCGGTATTGCGTACCCACATCATTGCCCTGGCGATTAAGCTGGGTAGGGTCATGAGCAACAAAAAAAGCTTCCAGCAACTCATCAAAAGAAATCTGCGCCGGATCGTAAATAATATTACAAGCCTCGGCGTGTCCGGTTGTGCCAGTACAAACCTGCTCATAAGTAGGGTGAGCCACATGGCCACCGCTAAAACCCGAAATTACTTTTTTTACTCCTTTTAACTGTTGAAATTTAGCTTCGGTGCACCAGAAGCAGCCTGTAGCGAAGGTAGCCGTGTCCAATCCTTTTGCAAGATGCGGACCGTCAGCTGCCGGTTGTTTATGATAAGTATCGCCTGCTACTGCAAAGGCGGCGGTGCAGTTGGCTACAAATAGCATCAAAAGAACAATATTCTTTGTCATTGATATTTAGTTTTTACATTTTATACTTGATCGGATTCTATTACTATTAACGTAATAAGTTTACCCGCGGTTAATTAAATATATTTTATTTAGTCGAATTTGATGATAGGCTGACAATATTCCTCAGACAACCGATCATGGTTTTAACGCTTAGTCGGTAAAAGCTGGAAAACCTTACAGCAAGATTACGAGGTTTTATGAAATATATTAGCACAACAAAACCCGCTTTATAAATAAAGCGGGTTTAACGTTAAAAAGTATAAAACAGTATTATTGCCGATGGGAAAATCAGATATGCGCGCCACCTGATACTTCAATACGCTGTGCATTTACCCAGCGGGCATCTTCGGTACATAAAAAAGATACCACACCACCAACATCTTCAGCTACACCTGCACGACCTAATGCGGTAGCGCTGCTTACCATCTTATTTATATCCGCATTGTCCCGAACAACGCCGCCCGAAAAATCTGTGGCGATAGCGCCGGGAGCAACAACATTTGCTCTGATATGGCGTGGCCCTAGTTCAACAGCCAGGTACAGGGTAAATACCTCAACCGCGCCCTTCATAGAAGCATAAGCCGAAGGGCCAGGCATACTAAAACGAGTAAGACCTGATGATATATTGACGATGCCGCCACCATCATTCAGCAGATTGAGCGCCCCCTGTGTCAAAAAGTAAACGCCTTTAAAATGGATGTTTAATAGCTCGTCAAACATTTGTTCGGTAACCTGGCCAAAAGGTGCATGACCACCAATACCGCCGTTGTTGATCAAAAAGTCGAAGTGATCAGTATTAAACGTATTTTTCAGAACACTGGCTAACTGGGCAAAAAAAGCAGGAAAGCTTTTTACATCGCCTACATTCAGTTGCAGAGCCGCGGCTTTACTGCCTGCCTGCTCAACCTGCGTCACTACGGCCAAAGCATCCTCTTTTCTACTGTTGTATGTTATAATGACGTCAAGGCCTTTTTGAGCCAATTTAAGCGCCATATCTTTCCCTAATCCGCGGCCACCGCCGGTTACCAGGGCAATTTTATGATTTGTTGACATTTTGTTATTTTATGATTTGTAAAAAGTGTTTTTAATTTTTAGAAGCGATCCATTGAGCACCTACCTTACTGGTTTGACTTAACAGAAAAGCGGGAGCCACTCGACTCATCACCCTCATTACACCGGCCAGGCCGGGATATATCTCCAATTGGTCTTTCATTAGGCCTTTGATGGCCGCGTCTATCAGTTTGGCTGGGGCCATCAGCATTTTATCGTCAAAGCCGTCTATCCCGGCAAATTTGTCGTTCAAAGGTGTTGTGGAACCGGGTGCTATGAGTTCAAATACTTTAACACCGGTACTTTTAAGCTGCACGCGCAATGATTTGGTATAGGAACGCAAACCCGATTTAGTAGCCCCATAAATAGGCGACAATGGAAATGGCATCAATGCTATACCGGAGGTAACATTTAAAATAGCAGCATTCTTTTGCTTTTTGAGATGCGGCAAAAACTGCTGCACCATGCGAATAGGCCCCATGAGGTTGATCTCTACCTCACGGGTAATGTTATGAAGATCAATACTGGTATCGTGAAAACTGATCATGCGCATTTCGCCTGCATTATTGATCAGCATGTTGAGCCCGGGAAATTGGGTAATTACCTGCTTAAACAAAAGCGTTATTTGTTCCGAATCACTTACATCACTTTGAAAAGTATGTATGCCAGGCAATTTTACCCGGACCTCATCCAGGCGATCCTGGTTACGACCGGTAATGATTACCGTATTGCCCAGCGCCAGTAGGCGTGAGGCAAACTCGTAGCCAAAGCCACTGGTTCCGCCGGTAATGAGTATTGTATTATGCTGGAGTTTCATTTGTTTTATCTTAAAATTTGATAAAACAAAGTTCTGGCAAATATCAGCTCAGCTGTTTATGAATATCAATCCATTTTTTGCGAAATTCAAATATCGCTTACGCGCGAAACTTTAACGGGGCAATATTGGTTTGCTTTTTAAAAAAGGTAGAAAAATGCGCCACCTCTTCAAAACCCAGGCTATAGGCAATCTCCGAAATGTTCCAGGCCGTTTGTTTCAGCAGAATCTTAGCCTCCTGCACCAAGCGGTTACTGATATGCTCGGTGGTGGTTTTACCCGTATTTTCTTTGAGCACCTTGTTCAAGTGATTGATGTGCACAGACAACCTGTCGGCGTAATCCTTAGCGGTACGCAAACCTATTTTCTGATGCGGTGAATCAATAGGAAACTGTCGTTCCAAAAGTTCAATAAACAGGGACGATACCCGGGCCGAGGCGTTGTGCCCTGCATACAGCGTAGTGAGCGGCTGTAGCTTTTGCCCGTAATGAATCAGCTCCAATACATAGTTGCGCAGCAGGTCGTACTTATAAGCATAATCGGAGCCTATCTCCTCACTCATCTTTCTGAAAATGTGACGGATATCAATAGCTTCCTTATCGCTGAGCTGAAACACAGGATAGCCGCCCGGTTTAAATATAGGCAGATCATCCAGTACCACACCGCTTTTACTGGGTAACAGGAAATCGGCAGTAAAAATGCAAAAGAAACCCAATTGCTGATCGGTCTGCGGCACCCAGTTATAAGGTATTTTGGGTGTGGCGAAAAGCAGGGCATTCTTTTCTATTTCAATGGTTTTGTCGGCATACTCGGCCATACTATGACCACTTATCAGGCTTATCTTGTAGTAAGCCCGGCGGTTATACGGCATCAACCCGGGGGCTTTTTTGATGCGGGTAAACAGATCGGCCACATCAAATATATTGAAATGCCCTATCTCTTTGTTGATACCTTCTGGCAATAGCGAACTTACACTTTCGCCGCTTACAGAGGCTGCGTGCTCGTAAAAATCATTCAGCGTAGTAACATCCATGGCACAAAGAATTTATAAAATTCAAATATACCACTATATAAGTTATAAGTCTTGAGTTCAAAGTTTTAAGTCGTTTTTTTTGACTTAGGGTTTATCACTTTGAATTCAAGACTCAATGACTAAAAAATACCAGATTCTTCCCACTAATATCTATCCGGTTTTGGTCTGTACATTTAAGCGTCACCTTCGGCATACCGCTTTCCGGCAACAGATAGTACAAGGCTATGGCATGTGCGCCCTCTTTTAGATTGACGGTCTGGGTAAGCACTGTACCTGGTTGATATCCAAAATCGGCATCGATTAAGGTAGCCTCATGCAAACGCAGATAGGCTTTGCCTGATACCTGCAACGAAAATGTATAATGCCCATCGGCAGGGATTTTGATAAATCCGTGATAACATACCATCCCCGGTTTATGTCCAGCTTCATTGCCGGTTATATTTTTGCTTGTTCCTGTGCTATTAGCTGTAAGCCCGTCCGTTTTGGCTACCCAGGGGAATTTTCCTGCATAATACTCCCAGAAAAGGCCAGGTAATAACCTTCCTTCAACTTTATCTGCCGGTACGGGTACTGTATCATAAGGCCGTGGAGCTTCTGCATCGGCGTGTCTCACTTGTAATACCTTTGCCTTCATGGCTTCCTGAATTTTTGCATAACCCGGTTTGGAAGCCAGGTTGCTTATTTCTTTAGGATCGTTTACTGCATTGTATATTTCAAAGTCGTCATCCGCGGTTTTGATAGCGTAACGCACTCCAACCAGATCACCCATCCGGATGGCCTGCATCTGATTGCGTTTTCTTCCGCGCCTACCGGGTTCAAACTCCTTAAAATCGGGGGTTTTGCCGCCTTCAAAATATTCCACGTATACCAAGCCTTGCTTTTGTTTACCTGTACCGGTCAAGCAGGGCAACAAAGAAACACCATCTGTACGAGCAGGCGCCGGGATATGCGCGGCATCAGCAAGAGTGGGCATCCAGTCTGATAGCATGGATGGTGTATTGACCACCTCTCCGGCTTTGATGTGTTTTGGCCAGGCTGCTATTGTTGGCATTCTTAGTCCCCCTTCCCAGCAATCTCTTTTGATACCATCAAACGGACCATAGCTACCAAAAAACGTAGGGTGATTGGGCACAAAGTCAGCTGGTAAGTACGATTCGATAGAAGGACCATTATCGGAGGTAAAAATCACCAGCGTATTATCGGCTATATTCAGATCGCTGAGCAATTGCCTAATATCACCTACTGCATCATCTATCCGGCGCACCGCAGTAGCGTATCTTTTATAGGTATCGGGCCAGGGCACTTCGGGCGTGGCCGGGTTATGGTCATCATCATAAGTAGCGTTGGCATACTCTGGATACATATAAGAGTCAATTGTTCCGGAAGCGGTGTTGATCATGTGCCCGGCATCGCCCAACCATCGCAGTCCACCTTTAAGTCCTCCACCAACAGGGTAGGCCTGTGTAGGCAACTCGATAACCGCATGGGGCGTATCATAAGCCAGGTACATAAAAAATGGTTTGGCTGCTTCTTTCCCATTTTTGTGATCGATGATCCATTTTTTGGCGGCGGCGGTCCACAAGTCGGCGGTATAGCATTTGCTTAGTCCGGCCGATACTTCCTTATAATTATCCCATACCTGTTTTTTGCCCCGATACAAACCCTCCAACGGATAATGCTCATGACCATCGCTATGGCGCATATAACCGTAATATTTATCAAAACCCCGTTTCAGGGGATGTGCGGGCCAGTCAGGACCTTCTTCCTTAACACCTTGCAAACCCCATTTACCAATGGCTGTAGTACTGTAGCCCGCGGTTTTTAACATGGAGGCTACGGTGTAATTGTTTTCCAGCATCTTATCAAACTGGTTGTCCCTCACCGAGGCATTGCCCTGGTTAAGCCCGGTGATGAGTGAAGCCCTTGACGGCGCGCAAACCGGCGCATTAGCATATTGCTGTGTGAAGCGGGCACCGCTCAATGCCATTTTATCCAAATTGGGCGTCAGTTCATATGGCTGACTATGATCGCCGGAGGCTTTCCGCTGATTTTGAAAAAACACGCCGATATCCCCATAACCCAGGTCGTCTGTCAGTATAAAAATGATGTTTGGTTTTTGCTGTGCCTTTACTGAGAGGGCATTGAAACCAACTGCTAAAAGAACCACCGATGCCCTTAACCAATATTTTGCGTTCATAATCTCCTGCTTACTTTTTCTCTGTGTTTTTGCTTATGATCTATCCGGATACCTAATCACGAATTGATGTATTGTCTTGGATTGGATGGAGTCAATTAACAAAAAAGTGGGTTTACATGGTTTACACAATTCATGGTTAATACCGATTCAAATAACTGACAATCAATTATTTACTTATATTTTTACTTAAAAACATGTAAACCCACTTTTTGTATAATATTATCAGTTAAGTTTCAATTCTTAGGTGTCACAACACCGGGGATGCCCAATTTGATTTCATGCTGCAGTAGCTGATCGAGTTCTTTTACCTTATCCGGATAAGTATTGGCCAGGTTATTTTTTTCGCCGATATCATCCTTCAGGTTATACAGCTGTGGTGATGGTGAATTGCCCGATTCTATACCCACATCTTTCATATAGGCCACACCTGGATGCGGTTTAATATATTTCCAATCGCCTTTGATGATGGCTGTAGGATCCGTGCTGCCTTGTTCTATCAGGGTTGACCGTCCCTGTTTACTTTTGCCCAAAAGTACATCCAGGTGATCCTGACTATCTTCAGCATCGCCATTAGGGACCTTTTGATTCAGCAAATGAGCCATCGATGCTAAAATATCCATCTGGCTAAATAATGCGTCAGAAACACCCGGTTTTACCTGTGCGGGCCAACTTACAATAAAAGGCAAACGGGTACCAGCCTCCAGCGCGCTGTATTTGCCGCCACGCATGGGCCCCCATGGGGTATGCCCGCTCAATAGGGTAACGGCGCCATCCTGGTAACCATCATCAAGCACAGGACCATTGTCGCTTGTAAATATGATAAGGGTATTTTTGGTCATCCCATTCAGCTCCAATGTTTTCATCAATTGCCCAATGGTCCAGTCCAGCTGCAGGATATCATCTCCGCGATAACCCAGACCGCTTGTGCCTTTAAAGCGGGTAGCCGGCATGCGCGGTACATGGGGCTCGGTTAAAGCATAATATAAAAAGAAAGGTTTCTGGCGATGATCGGTTATAAACTGCTCCACCTTGAATAAAAAGGTAGATGACACCTCCTCATCAACCCAGCGGGCCTGGTAACCGCCGCTCATGTAACCAATGCGACCAATACCGTTCACAATAGTATTATCATGCCCCTGCGATGATTTTAGCTTCAGCAGCTCCGGATGCTCTTTACCGGTAGGGTCATTACCTATTTTCTTGCTGTAATCAACCGCTATAGGGTCATTAGCATCGCTGGCTACAACCCGGTGATTTTCCAGGAAAACGGTAGGCACCCTATCGGCCGTAGCCGGAAAAATGAACGAATAATCAAAGCCAACTTCGTTAGGGCCGGGTTTTATTTCACCGTTCCAGTTTTTATTGACACTGTCGCCCAAGCCCAGGTGCCATTTACCTACAATGGCTGTAGCATAGCCTGCCCGCTTAAATACCTGAGGCAGCGTAGTTTTATCGGTTGGAATAATGAGTGCGGCATTGCCTGGCAATATGCCTGTGCCGGTTTTACGCCAAGGGTATTTCCCGGTCATGAGCGCGAACCTCGATGGGGTACAGGTGGCCGAAGTAGCGTGCGCGTTGGTAAAGCGGATGCCGCTTTTGGCCAGTTTATCCAAATTGGGCGTGTGTAATTTGGTAGCGCCATAGCAGCTCAGATCGCCGTAACCCAAATCGTCAGCATAAATATATATGACGTTGGGCCTTTGCTGGGCATAGCTTACAGAGGTAAGACCAACAAATAACAAAAGGATGTTTATAGTTTTCAGTAGAGTATTGTTCTTCATACCGACGTAATTCAATAAAGTGTATAAATGAAGTTGAGGCGATGATTTCGAGCAAACAAGATACTGATAAAACCCAAGTACCTTAAAGCTTAAAATAACACAAACGTTTGCATGGGTTTTGAATCCAGGCATCCAGCAGATCTGGGAGCAGAAACTTTTTAAACCTCAAATTTTAACAATTTTTTAGTCGAAAACAGGGTAAAAAGGTTTGCTTTTGGGCGCTTTAACTAAGCTTTAATGCCATTTTAACACTTTTCTACAAGTTTGTGGTGGGTTTTGAAAAATTTAAAAAGTATTAAATAATTAGATGTCAAATAGCCGCATAAAAACAGCCCATTTTAGGTGATGTTCTGCCTTTTATCAACTTCCTGCCAATGCCCCCTGCAGATCCTTTATCCCCCAATCCTGTAGAACCCCAATCACCGGCATCAGCGACAGGCCTTGGCGGGTGAGTTTATACTCCACCCGGGGTGGTACCTCTGCATAAACGGTCCGCTCCAGGATACCATCCTCCTCCAGTTCACGTAGCTGGTTTACGAGCATTTGTTTGCTGATCACCGGGATGGCTTTTTTTAATTTGCTAAAGCGATCGCAATTTTTGCTTACCGCATAAATGATCAGTATCTTCCATTTACCGCCAATCTTGTTCATACAATGGGTAACCGGGCAGTTATAGGGGTTAAAATCTTTGTTTTTTCTGATATTATCCATTGGTCTGAAAAAATGTACCAGGTATGATTTTGTGGACTACTTGCAATTTGACAGTAAAGCTACCAACTTTGTAGCATAGCACAAAATCATGACAGCAGAACAAATTAAACAGTTTATACAAGGCGGCAAATGGGTAAGCATTAGCCCGGAGCTTAGGCCCAGCATCAGCAAAAACGCCGCAGGGGACATTTTGCCTTTTTACCTTACCAGGAGCTTTACCTATTCGGTAGGTGATGTATTTGAATGTACCGTTATCAATTATGCCGATCCGTCAGCAAAAATTCCGCTGGTGGATATCACCATTAAAGGTCACCTGGTTTGGCAAGGCGAGCATCCATTGACAGCAGGTGCATACAATCTGGATTACGTGGCCGACATCGCGTATGAGGTAACACCCTTAAATCAGGCTTTTGCCGACGCCATCAACAAAATACCCAACAGTGCTTTAAACCCATGGGAACTGAATAAGACCCAGGATATCAAAGGAAAAGCATTCCCGGCTTTCGGTCTTACCGAAGGGCAGATCTATGTAGATTATGACCTGATCTACATATACGAAGATCTCCTTTTTAATGGCAGCAAAAATGTAGATGGACGGCCTTTTGATAAACCCGAAAACAGGCCCACCAATTTGCAGGTACCGCTGGTGCGGAAATTCTGAGTCTTGAGTCTGAAGTTCGATGTCTAAAGCCCTCCCATTGCCTGTGTCCTCACAGGCAATTTTTCCGTGTGCAAGTTGTCTGTGAGGACACAGACAACGGTGCATAGGGTTTTAACTCTCCCCATGTCCGTATTTATGGTAGATACTCCAAACGTTATTTGATTGCTCAACAGCGGCAAATCTAACGGCTATATCATCTTTCTTAATTTCATAAACCGGAATATCAAGGTTTTGACCCTGGACCAAAACCGCTATTTGCTCTTTGGTGTCTGTCCATTGATACGACCATATATTCAGGCCGTCAATCATATAGTGTTCCCCTTCGGCTATTATTGTGCTGCTATTAAATTCTGAGGCCATATGCCGGTTTGTATCGTTAATTTTTAACTGCCTGTATCCTTACTGATAATCTCTGTGATGTCGCTATTGTAGAGACGCATATTTGCGTCTAAAACAATACAGAGCCCCACGGTAAACAGAGCATGCGGTAGACGCAAATATGCGTCTCTACACAGAAAAATCCTATCAGAAAGTCCAACTCATAACTTAAGACTCAAAACTCCGGACTTAAGACTCCAACTTACCCCAACGCCCTGATCGGGCTGCCAGTCCATTCGGTTTCGGAAGCCAGGGTTTCGCCTTTCATCACTAATGATAAAGGCTCCAGCTTTACGTCGTCGCCTATTTCACTGTCGTACAAAATAATACTGCGGGCGCCGATGCTGCAACGGGCGCCGATTTTTACGGTTCCTACTTTCATCACCCGGTCTTCAAATAAGTGGGTCTGCGGACCGCAATCTTCATTCAAAGCGGTATCATCGCCAATAGAAACCATATCATACTCGGTAATATCGGTAGTGTTGAGCCATACCCGTTTACCTATCTTCACGCCAAACAGGCGCAGGGCCCAGGGTAAAAATGGTGTTCCTTTTAAAAACTCCAGCATAAAGGGTACAGCCAGCGCCTCGTATGTTGTGGTGATGGCTTCGCTTCTCCAAACGCGGTGCGTCCACATGGGGTTCTGCTCTTTTTTAAACATGCCTATCGCAGTCCATTTTAAAGCCAGGGGGATTATAAAAGCCGGCAATCCCATATAAAAAAGGTAATAGAATGGAATTTTGGGCAGTTGTTGCAGGATCTGTGTAACCGTCCGCTCCTTGATCAGGTCATGGCAATAAGCGATAAACAGCACGCTACAGCAAATGATCACGGTTTCAGGTAGCAGGATGCGAATGGTTTCGATCACGCCACGGGCCAGTTTCCGCGACCAGGATGGGGTAGTGGTAAGCGATGCCGGATAAGTACCGCTATCCTGACGACGGGGCAATCCAATGGCCGGCGAACCAAACCAGTCGCCAAGCGGGCTATTCTGCTGCTGCTCGATTGTTGGCGGTACGGACAGTACGCCAATCAGCATGTTGTCACCCAGTTCATATCCCTGGGGAATCAATGCGCTGTTACCCACAAAGCTGCTGTTACCAATGGTTGTCTTTTTCAAGATCAATCGCTGCGCGCGAATATCTTCTTCGCCCAGGGTAACGGCATCCGCGATAAATGATCCATTGCCTATCTCCAGCATAGTATGGGTTACGTTACTGGCAGTAGATATCTCGGTATTCTTTCCAATTTTTGAGCCCAACATTCTAAAGAAAAACGAAACAAAAACGGTGGCATATATCGGGTGAAGCACAATTAAGGCTACAGATATCAATTGATCAGAGAGCCATTTGCGCACATAGGTACGGCTAAAAACGGGATAAGTGCCGGGTTTGATGCCCCACAAAAGCAGGCGGGACAGTAATACCGTTTCAAACGCGTACAGTAAAATATATAAAAGGGTAAGCGCCGGTACATGGATAAAATAGCTGAAGTCATAATCCGGCGTTTGCAAATCCATGTAGTTCAGTATTTTGATGATAGGAAGCAAAGGCACTAATACAACCGCCGGGAAGGCGATGAGCAGTAGGGTATACAGAAAGCCGTATGTTTTGATTTTGAGAAAAGGTGATTTAAGCGGCTGCGGAAGCTCTTCGGGCTGCATTTTTTGAACCAACTCTGCCGGACTGCCTTTCCATACCTCGTAAGCCTTAATAGTTTGGCCGCTTTGCAAATGACTCAGGTCCTGCAACTCACCCCACTCTTCCACAACGGTGTTGCCTGATAGTACCGCGCCACTACCTATATAAGCATGCGCACCAATACTAATCTTGCTGAATTTGATCAAACCGTTTTCAACTGTTACATTATCAAGCACCACCCCTGTGCTCAGACTAACATCGCTGCCAATTTCCAGCAGATCGTTGGCGCCAATGGTAACCGCGCTTATTTGCGCGTCTTTAGCTACCCGGGTACCCAGCATACGCAGATATAGGGGATAAAGCGGGGTACCGTTCATGAACTGGGCCGGAGCCAACTGCGTTAACCTGTTTACCAGCCAGTAACGGAAATAATAAGAGCCCCACAAGGGATGTTCACCTTCTTTAACCCTGCCCAATAGCAGCCATTTGGCCGCAATGCCCATTAAGGATAAAAAGGGCGGCACCAGGCAATAGAGCAACAAGGCCACTGCAAGACCAATTCCCGTATTTCCCTGTCCGGTTTCAGTTTTTATCACCACATAATAGTAGCCAAGGTAGGGTACAAATATCTGGATAGCGAACAGCCCGTATATAAATATGAGGGAAATGGCCTGCGCCAAACCACACAGAAAATAGCGCAAAGGCGGAATTTTATGAAAAATCTCCTTCTTTACCGTTTTCTTTTCCCGGGCCTTCTTTTCGGCAAGCTCCCAGGTAGTGATGAGGTTTTTTACCGGGCGATTGGTATAAATATCTTTTAGCGAGGC
Organism: Mucilaginibacter lappiensis; assembly: GCF_900155965.1. GTDB lineage: Bacteria > Bacteroidota > Bacteroidia > Sphingobacteriales > Sphingobacteriaceae > Mucilaginibacter > Mucilaginibacter lappiensis. The sequence continues at coordinate 461,365 of NZ_FTMG01000002.1, read as the reverse complement.
GTGTTGAATACCGGCCTCTTTGCGTAACCACGACGAAAATGTGGCTGCCAGTAAGGAATGCCCGCCCAAATCTGTAAAAAAGTCCGATTCAGGAGTTATATCCCTCCCGGGGAATAAATGATTGAGCCCGGCCATTACTTTTACAGCCAGTGGATCATCTGGGCTGATATGAATTTCCTGTTGCTGCGGTACGTTTTGTAAAGCCTCGGGCACCGGAAGTGATTTGCGGTCGATCTTGCCGCTTGACAGCCTGGGGAGTTTGTCCATCTGTATAACCACCAGGGGTACCATGTAAGGCGGCAAAACTTCAGAAAGCCGTGTCCGGCTATGCTGCTGATCAAATGTTTGACCTGGTTTCAGCGTCACATAACCCACCAGCTGGTCCTGACCTGTTGAATCTTTTTTCAAGGCAACCGCTGCTGTGGCTACTTCTTCGAGCTGGTTAAGCCTTGATTCAATTTCGCCCAGCTCTATGCGGTAACCGCGAAGCTTTACCTGGTCGTCCAGGCGGCCATGAAAATCTATCCGGCCATCGGGTTGCATCACTACGGCATCACCGCTCAGGTAAATACGGTCGCCGGCCAGTTCCATGAGCGTTGCCGGTTTATCCAGGAATTTTTCGCGGGTAAGTTCGGGCCGGTTCACATAACCCTCGCTCACGCCGGGGCCCGAAATAATAAGCTCGCCCTGTTGCCCGGTAGGCAGCAGGTTAAATTTATCGTCAATTACAGCCAGATCGTAGTTTGGCAGCGGTCCGCCAATGGTAATGGCATCGCCGGGCCTTAAGGGCGCCATGGTAGTGGTTACTGTTGTTTCGGTAGGCCCATAACTATTGTAAAATATGTTTTTACCGGGTTTACTCCAGCGGTTTAAAACGGCTGGAGTACAGGCCTCGCCGCCCGCGTTGATAAGGCGCAGGGAGGGTATATCATCATCCATAACAGCCAGCAAGCTGGGTACGGCATGTAGTATGGTAATGTGTTGTTGCCTTAATAGCTCACTCAATTCATCGATAGATTTGGCGGTGGTGGCATCGGCTATCCATAAAGATGCACCGGCAAACAAACTTATCCAGGTTTCTTCGCACCACATGTCAAAGGATACCGAAAAACCCTGGTATACTTTATCCTGTGGGGCGATCTCCAACACGCTTTGCTCAGAGCGGATGAGGTGGCAGATATGTTTATGGAGGATGGGAATGCCTTTAGGCTTACCTGTACTGCCTGATGTATATAGCACATAAGCCCGATCGTCCGCATCCGGGCCAACAGGTAAAACATAGTCCTCATACACCTCCTTAAATTCCGGAACTGCAAACACCGGGCAATCCAGTGCAGGCTGGGCATCACTGAAACAAGCGGCAGCCCCAATTTCCTGTAATACAATCTGTAACCGCTCTTCGGGCATTTCCCTATCCAGTGGAACATAGGCGGCACCCGATTTTACAATACCCAAAATAACAGCTTGCAGCTCGAGCCCACGCGATTGCCATACACCTATGGAATGCCCCCTGCCTATACCTTTTGAAGCAATAAAGCCAGCGATATAATTGCTCCAGGAATCAAGCTGGGCGTAATTCAGCTGCCTGTCGCCAAAAATGAGGGCGGTATTCTGGGCATATTGTGATGCCGACGCTCTGAAAATGTCGGCAATGGTTTCGTGTTTAATAAAGTCAGGTCGTTCAGTACCTTTTAGTAAGCTCTTGGCTATCATCATCATGGTTAGGCCTAAAATAGTTTTTGTCTGCAAATTGGTAATGCAAACAGTTGCCAACCAAATGTATTAAAAATGTCGGGTTGAATAATTTAATAACGCATGATTTAACAGCAATATATTATTCATTTTTCATCCCGTCGTTAACAGACGTACGTATGACTTTGTTTAGGTGTAAACGTTTAAAGCAGTGTTTTTTTTATGTCTAGCTCATTTACGCTACCGCGAGATTGGGAAAACAGACTTGTCATGCTGAACGGAGTGAAGCATCTATTGTGAACCAGGCATACTGAAGAAGATCCTTCGCTACCGCTCAGGATGACAAAAATAAAAGAGATGTATGTCGAACACAGCGATGACTGGATGAGTCGGCACCGCCAAACAATTTGAATTACACCGGTCCGACTATCATCCATCGCTTTATTTTATTTATATTTACGAAACCTGCTATTCGAAAAATATAAATGTTAAACCTAAAATGTTGCTTAGTTCAGTTATCAACACCCCCCATGCTATCAATGGCGATGAAATATTAAAAATAACTTTATCGGTTATAGCCGGCAGTATCCTGGGGTTTGAGCGGGAGATCCGGGGTAAATCAGCGGGGTTCCGTACGCTGGCGCTCATCTGTTTTGGTTCAACGGTATTCACCATTTGCTCTTATCTTTTAGGTGTCGATTCCAACCGCGACCGGATAGCCGCTAACATTATTACCGGTGTGGGCTTTTTAGGAGCCGGGGTTATATTCCGCAATAATGTGAGCGTTTCGGGCATTACCACCGCAGCCTCCATCTGGATAGCGGCCGCCATAGGCATGCTGATAGGCATTGGCGAGTATGTGCTAGCCGCCCTGTCGCTGGTGTTGTCCTTATTTATACTTTACGCCCTTGATTTTATCCAGTTCCAAATAGATTTTCGTTTTCAACACCGCGATTATAAAATTACGTTTAAGGATAAATATCCTTCGGGCGCCATTCAACAGCAAATAGAAAGCTTAAACCTGCAAGTTACCAATTCCAAACTATTACGCTCCGGCGAGCAGGTGATCCTGGAAGTGCTGGTATCTGGCAAAGGCAAGCAACTGGAGCTGTTTAATGATTGGCTGCTGGACCAAAATATTGTCCAATCCTTTGAATGGTGACCAATCTCTAAAAACCTTTTCATCCACCCTGCATTATATTTTACCTTTTAAATGCTGTACATCATGGATACTATTATCGAAAGAATTAAAAAATTTAATGCCCCCCTGTTGCCAGACAAAGTTCAACTAAAATATAAGGCAATGACCGAAAGCCCCTTCAGGTTTTTCAGGGGCACCTGCCATCTGTTTTATGAAGATCTGTGCAAGGTGAGAGACTTCCCGGTTTCACCACAAGTATGGGTTTGCGGCGACCTTCACCTGGAAAATTTTGGCAGCTTTAAAGGCAACAACCGCCTGGTTTACTTTGACCTGAATGATTTTGACGAATCGATGCTGGCTCCTTTAAACTGGGAACTGGCCCGGGTGCTCACCAGCATTTACGTGGCCTTTGATACCCTGAAACTAACCAAAACCGCAGCCGACGAAATGGTTAAGCTTTTCCTGAAGAAATATACCGAGGTACTGCAATCGGGCAAGGCCTATTATATTGACCCCAGAACTGCTGGTGGCATTGTAAGCGATTTTTTAATTAAAGTTAAAAAGCGGAAAGAGAAGGACATCATCAAAAAAATTGCCGCTCCGGTTCATAAACAACTACGCATTAAGATAGATAATCAAACCCATTTTGATATTCAAAAACCCTTAAAGACCGAATTAATAAAGCACCTGAGCAGCATCCTCGAAAAAACTACCGCTTGGCCCAATAATTACGAGGTTAAAGATGCTGCCTTTAGGGTGGCAGGCACCGGGAGTATTGGGCTAAAACGCTATATGTTCTTATTACAGAGCACAAAAACCAAAGGCGATTTTTTACTATTGGAGATTAAAGAAAGCGCGCACTCATCCCTGGCCCCTTATAACCCAACCCGCCAACCTAAATGGGTCTCAGATGCTGAGCGGATAATTACCACCAAATACCGGATGCAGAATATATCACCAGCACTACTGAGCACTACGGTTTTTAAAGAAGACACCTATGTATTACAGGAAATGCAACCCTTTGCCGATAAGATCAATTTAGATCTTTTAGCGGAGAATTTGAAGGATATGCAATGTGTATTACTGGATATGGCTACTTTAACCGCATCGGCTCAGCTACGAAGCTGCGGTATACAGGGCTCTGCCATTAATGATGTGTTAACCTCTTTTGCCCATGATAATACCTGGCAAAAACCACTCATTAGTTATGCAAAAAATTATGCCAACCAGGTTAAAAAAGATTACAAGCAGTATATGGCTGGTTATAAATCCATCAAAACCAAATGATTAAGAATTTATAATCCACAATTAGGGCCTGCCCAAATCTACAAAACAAGAAACTCACACACTATTTAAGCTCCTTATTTTTAATTGTTTACGCAAGCGTTTGCGTAAACAATTATTGATGTATCTGGTCTCTGTTTTCAGGATCATTCCTTTCTCAAACCACTCCTTGACAAATAGCCTATTTTACTGCATCTGACAGGTTATTATCATTTATATTTCACCAAAAGCCCTTAATTCCAAACAAACGTTTGCGTGGTCATAAAATAGGCGAATTATATCTTTTTAAGATACATTCACTCCACAGAAGTAAACCAAATTGATAACCCTGTTTTTTTATAACGCATTGCAAAATAGATCAATAGATACCGAACGAATGCTTTTGCACCTGATAGCCACTGGCGATCAAAAGTCGTTCACTATGCTTTTTGAGCATTATTCAAAAACGGTGTATCCCTTTGCTTTAAAACTCACCCGCTCTGAAGAGTTGGCTGAAGAAATTTTGCAGGAGATTTTTCTAAAGATCTGGATCAACCGCCAAAATTTGCCCGAGATTGAAAATTTTGGAGCCTACGTGAACCGCATGACCCGCAATTACGCCTACAATGTATTACGACGCATAGCTCATGAAAACCTGATCGCCTTTGAGTTAAGCAAACAAATGACAGAGGAAGTAAATGACACCGAAGATGCGGTTATTTACCGCGATCTGGAACATTCGCTTAACCAGGCTATCAGCTGCCTTACACCTCAGCAAAAATTGATTTATACCTTATGCCACCAGGAAGGCTTAAAGTACAGCGAAGTGGCCGGGCGTTTAAATATTTCGTCGTCAACCGTTCATACACATATGAAACTGGCCCTCAAATTTATCCGGACTTATTTTGTTCAGATCAATACCCTCATCCTATTTTATCTGCTTTTTAAATAGCCAAAGCAATATTTTACTTGATTGATTATCTGTTATTTAAATAAATTTCAAAAAAATCATCATTTCAACTCACCCTTCCGTTCTTGCCGTGTGTCAGTGTATATAAAGGGCTAAATACGCGATCTGCTTTCCCATAGATAGACCCTCCTGTAGCATGAATAAACAACAACTCTTAAGTTTATTGGAACGGTATATGAACAAAGAAGCTTCGGCGGTGGAGACCCATGAGCTTTTTGATTATATCAATGATCCGCTGAATGCGCAACAGGTAAAAGAAGTACTTGGGGATACTTTAATTCAAGAACCCGAAGAGCGTGCTTTACCAGATAACCGGCAGCAACTTATTCTTGACCGCATTTTTAACCATCAATCGTTACCTGCAAAAAAGTTTAAGCACCGGGTACCGGGCTGGGTAAAGCTGGCTGCAGCTATACTCCTGTTTGTTTTACCCGGGATATATTTTCTTAAAAATAACAACCCAAAGCTGGCAGCATTATCCGCTATAAATAAACCAAAGCAAATTGATGTACAACCGGGCGGCAACAAAGCCATATTAACCCTTGGCGATGGTTCCAAAATAGTTTTAGACTCGGCCCAAAATGGACTGCTTGCGCATCAGGGAAATACCAAAATTGTAAAATCAGCCAATGGGCATATCAATTATGACCAAACAGCTAAGGGCAATACTACAGCCATATATAATACCATGACAACACCCCGCGGAGGCAAGTATGATCTGCAATTGTCCGACGGTACCAAAGTATGGCTCAACGCATCGTCATCGATCACTTACCCTATCGCTTTTTCCGGAACTGAGCGCAGGGTAACCATTACCGGTGAAGCTTATTTTGAAGTAGCAAAAAATAAAGAAATGCCCTTTAAAATTAATGTAAACGGCCAGGAAGAGGTGCAGGTTTTAGGAACCCACTTTAACATCATGGCTTACAGTGACGAGGCCGCGGTGAAAACCACCTTGTTAGAAGGATCGGTGAAAATTGTAAAAGACAAACTTACGAGCATGCTAAAGCCCGGGCAGCAGGCACAACTTACAACTGATGGAAAATTATCTGTTACAGATGATGCGGATATCAACGCGGTGATGGCCTGGAAAAACGGGCAAACCTTATTTGTAAATGAAGATATAAAAACAATTATGCGGCAAATATCCCGATGGTATGATATAGATGTTGAGTATCAGGGCGAGATGCCCACCAGGCTATTTACCGGTGGTATTTCGCGCGAATCAAACCTATCCATTTTATTAAAAGTATTGGAATTAAATAAGATACATTTTAAGATGGCCGGCAAAAAACTAATAGTAACTCCCTAAACCTTATTAAACTTAATTGATTAATCACCCTAAAAAATAACAAATATGGCGTAAGAAATACTTTAAACCCACCATGCGGTTACCAAGAAAAAAATCCGGCAGTGCTACCAACACCGCCGGGTAGTATCTGGTTAACCCCTTCCCGATTACATCGGGATAAAAAATCCAGTTTCAGACAATCTATTCAGTTAACCTAACTCCTAAAGTATGAATTTTTATACTCTTTTTAAGCCTTTGTTTTTTAAGCAGAGGCCGCTCATTAAAATTTTCATGGTTATGAAATTTGTAGTTTTTTTTATGACATTGGCCTGTTTACAGGCATCAGCTACAGGGTATGCGCAGCAAGTAACGCTTTCAGAAAAAAACATTTCCATAAAAAAGGTTTTTACTGCCATACAAAAGCAAACCAACTATATTATTTGGTACGAAGACGAAGTATTACGCGGCACACACAACATTGATATTGCACTGGATCATGCCACTTTGCAACAGGCGCTTACAGATTGCTTTAAAGGCCAGCCTTTAACTTATACCATTGTGGATAAAACCATTGTGGTTCAAAAAAGGAACGCACAGGCACCTGCAGTAAATGTAACTGTTAAAGGGCAGGTAAGTGACGAGAATGGCCTGCCATTGCCCGGAGTAACCGTAAAACTAAAAGGATCATCTACATCCATGGCTACCGATAGCAAGGGCAATTACGCGCTCTCGATACCCGACGCCCATGGCATATTAACCTTTAGCTTTGTGGGTTACCAGACAAGCGAAGTAGAAATTAATGGCCGCGCTGAAATCAATATTCAGTTAGTACTCCTCAAGAGCGACCTTAGTGAAGTAGTTGTAGTGGCTTTTGGTACCCAGAAAAAAGTAGACCTTACCGGTGCCGTTGACCAGGTAAGCGGCAAAGATCTGCAAAATCGTCCCGTACCCAATGTAGGCAGTGCCTTACAAGGTGTAATGGCCGGTTTAAATGTAACCACCAATTATGGTGGCGGAGCTCCAGGTTCTGCTAAAACTATTAATGTACGCGGCTTTACCGGTTTTAATGGACAGCTTGCCGGACCGCTTATTTTGGTTGACGGATTAGAAACGGATATCAACTCTATCAATGTTAATGATATTGAAAACATTAGTTTGCTTAAGGATGCGGCGTCATCGGCCGTTTATGGTTCAAGGGCACCTAATGGTGTATTATTGATTACCACCAAGCAAGGTAAAAAAAATCAACCTGCCCGCTTTAGCTATTCCAATAATTTCGCCTATGCTAAACCGCTAAATGTGCCGCAAATGTCCAATTCGCTTGTTTTTGCTAACACCATGAACGAGGCTTTTGCCAATGCAGGGCAACCACCGCTGTTTACCGATGATGCCATCAGCAGGATAACCACTTACGTGCAAAACCCTAATGCAATCCCTAATACTATACCTATTCCTGGCTCTAACCAATGGGCCAGCTATGATCCGGTGTTTGGAAATGCCAATAACGATTGGTTTAAAATTTACCTGAAAAAAACATCAACAAGCCAGCAGCACAATTTTAGTGTAGATGGCGGCAGCGACAAAATAACTTATTTTGTAGGCTTTGGAGCAACTAACCAAAACGGGCTTTTTAACTATTTTAATGATAGTTACAAACGCAATAACCTACGGGCTAACCTCACCGCCGATCTTAATAAATATGTCACCTTTAGCGTAAAGACGGCATTTTCGCAGGAGAATAATGTATCGCCATATAACGGAGGCAGCAATACCGGGAGTAATTTTTTCCATCAGATAGCGCGTCTTTGGCCAAATCTGCCCTTGATTGATCCTAATGGCGGATATGACCCAACCTCTTATATTCCCCAGATACAACAAGGCGGCAGCAATAAAAGTCGTACAAATAATAGCAGGATAGGCGGCGACATCATCATAAAGCCATTGCCTGGCTGGAATATTACCGGTCAGTACACTTATAACTACCAAAGTTATAACCAAACAAGTACCGTTTTACCTTACTACTATTCAACACCCAACAATCCGCAAACATTAAGTAATACCATATCGTCTGTAGCTCAAAATTACGGGCTCACCAGCTACTATAATTACAACTATTTTACCAGTTACGAAAAGCAAATAGGCGGTCATTATTTTAAGGTATTGGTGGGTCAGCAAACTGAACAAAAAACCTATTCAAATTTATACGGCTATAACCAGTACCTGTACAGTACCAGTCTGCCTTCACTTGCCCTTACCAGCGGCACAACTCCTATTGTAACAGATGGAGCCAATAATATTAATAGTGTTCCCCCTTATAGCTGGGCTACCAGTAGCAGTATCGGGAGGTTTAATTATAATTACAAGGAAAAGTATCTGATAGAGGGTAATGCCAGCTATATGGGCACTTCCTTATTTCCGCAGAATACCCGCTATCATTGGTTTACCTCGGTATCTGCAGGATGGAATGTTTCCAAAGAAAGTTTCTTTGAGCCCTTACGCAATCATATCGCCAACCTTAAATTCCGTGCTTCCTATGGTGGCTTAGGTGATATTTCTTCACTTTTAACGCAGAATAGTTTTTATCCTTACCTAAGCAATTTACAGGTTAACCAGGCTAATAATAGTCAATGGATATTTACACCATCCAGCGGTGGCCGCCTGCCTTCCGTTTCCAATCCAGGAAACCTGCCCAGCCCTACTATTACCTGGGCAAAACCATCCATGCTGGACATTGGTATCGACGTAGATTTCTTGACTGATTTTAGCCTCACTGCCGATTGGTATAACAAAACAATAAAAGATCAATTCGCGCCCTCCACTACTCCTCCGGCTACCTTGGGGGTTTCGGCTCCGACGGTAAATGCCGCGGCATCAACTACCAAAGGCTGGGATGCTACACTTTCATGGAAACACCAGTTTAATCAGGTACGGGTGATGCTCAGGGCCAACATGGGCCATTACACAGGTACGATAACCAAATACGATGGAAACCCGGCAAAGCTAATCAACCAGCCATATGCGGGTGAACCAATGGGCGCTATATGGGGATTTAAAACGGTTGGTAAATTTCAAACACAAGCACAGGTTAACAGTTCTCCAGATCAAACCGCTATCAACGGAAGTGGCTATAAACCCGGAGATATTCAATATGCTGACCTGAACGGGGATGGAAAGATTACTTACGGCAGCAAAACAGTTGGCGATCCTGGTGATCAAGCTATTATAGGTAACACTACTCCCAAGTATTTATATGGCTTTAATGCCAACGTAGGCTGGAAAGGAATTGACATAGGTATATTTATACAAGGGCAGGGGCACACGGATTATGTACCCGGCAATAACTACTTTTGGGGCGTAACCTCCGAATATCAAAGTACTGTAACTCCTAAAATGGCCGATCGGTGGACACCAACCAATACCAATGGCTATTTCCCAAGACTGGACATTAACAACGGTCCGGGTAAAAACCAGGTCACCCAATCGGGCTATTTGTTAAATGCCGCCTATATGCGTTTGAAAAACGTGCAGTTAGGTTATACCGTTCCCGACAAGTTTACTCAAAAACTTCACGTTTACCAGCTACGATTGTATGGCAGTGTTGACAACCTGGCCACCATTACCGGAGTATTTAAACACCAGTACGTAGATCCGGAATTGTTGCAAAGCGACGAGAAAATATATCCACTACAGCGCACCTATTCCTTTGGTTTGCAAATGAATATTAAATAATAACACAAATATTTAAAACATGAAACCGAAACAAATTATATACATATATACCATACTGGGCTTATTGGCTATATCATCCTGTAAAAAAGATGGCTTACTAAATCAGGCACCACCTACCAGTCTTACCGAGGCATCCTACTGGCATACCCCCAGTGATTTGCAGAACTACATGAACAATTTATATGGAAAGGATAATATTTTTCCGCATTACCGTAACTATGGAAGTTTGGGCATATACAGTGTTGATGACAATAGCGATAACATGACTCCGCAATCTCTTGATAGCCGCTTAAGCGGGCAGCTGACCATAAATAATTCCAGTTATGCCGATTGGGCCAATATCCGTGATGTTAATTATTTCCTGGCTAATTATTCAAAGGTTAGCGGCGCGGCCGGTGATATTGCACCTTACGTAGGTGAGGCTTATTTTTTCAGGGCGATGTTATATTTCCAGGCCGTTCAAAACGTGGGCGGAGTACCTTTTATTACCAAAGCTTTAAATGTTGATGAGATAACCGCTTTAAATGCACCAAGATTGCCACGCAATGTAGTAGTGGATTCTATTTTGAATGACCTTAACCGCGCCATTACTAATCTTCCGGCAAAGGGTAAAGCTCAAACACAGCGTTTATATAAGGAATACGCACAAGGCTTTAAAGCAAGAGTATGCTTATTTGAAGGCACCTGGGAAAAATATCATGCCGGTGATGCTTTTGGTGTTAGCGGCCAAAACGGGGCCAATTATTTACAAATGGCAGCGGATGCGGCCAATACGGTAATATCTTCGGGTGTGTATCAATTAGATAATGTGGGTGTATCCAATGGCTACTTCAATTTATTTAACCAAACTGATTACACCAGCAGTAAAGAGGTCATGTTTTGGGGAGCATATAACCAGCAGGCCGGAATTACTACCTACTGGCAAAATTATTACCAGTTTGGATCCGGCGGTACCAACTCCGATGGCTTATCAAAAAGCTTGGTTGATGACTACCTGTGCACAGATGGTAAACCGATAAGCTTGAGCCCATTATACAAAGGGAACGATTCTCTTGCTCACCAACTGAAGAACCGTGATCCGCGGTTAAGGCAGAGTGTGTTTTTATATGGAGATACCGTTATATCTAATATACCAGGGGGCTCTCCACTTAAACTGTTCACTTATCCAGGGCTTGTTTCCGGAACTCCATGCACCACAGGTTTTCAGATCAGAAAAGGGCTCAATACCGATTATTTCCAGGATAGCCACAATGGCCCCGGTGGTACCGATGGAGTAATCTACATGCGTTATGCAGAAATATTGTTGATATATGCCGAGGCCCGTGCAGAGTTAGGTTTAATAACCCAGGGAGATGTGGATATAACCATCAACAAACTCCGCGATCGGGTAAAGATGCCACATCTAAACATCGCATCTATATCTACCGATCCTAACTGGCTTTTCCCTTCTCTTTCACCGGTTATTAACGAGGTACGCCGTGAGCGCCGGATAGAATTAGCCTGCGAAGGTTACCGGCTTAATGACGTATTAAGATGGGCCGCGGCGCCAACTGTTATAGTGGGTAAATCTCCCCTGGGCGCTAAAGCCAATCAGTTTTTAACGGTTATACCAGCCATTAAAATAGGCAGTAATCTGTTTGTTAATGCTGATGGCTACATCGCGCCATATGGTAATGTAAGCAGCATGACAAGTGGGTACCAGTTTAATGTAAACCGTGATTATCTTTTGCCAATTCCGGTGCAGGAAACGGTAGTAAATCCGGCCATTAAACAAAACCCAGGTTGGTAATTAAAAATACTGCTATCGCCGGAGTGAGTACCGGCATAGTTGATTAGTTGGTTATAAGAACCCTTCTTCGGAAGGGTTCTTTTCAAAACATCATCACTCACAAACCTTATCCGCCAAACAGTCTATCGCTAACAAGTTTTCGTCTTCATTTATAACCTTTTAAAAACCTATTATGAAAAAAAACATCTTTGTAGTTAAGACATGGCTGTTCATGCTGTGCCCCTGCGTTATTGCAGGTGTTACGTCCTGTAAAAAGGATATCCACAATGGCACAAAACAACCGGCAGTTAATTCGGTAGCAAGTCATTTAAACGTTACCTCCACCAATGCCGATCTGATCGCTTACAAAAACAGCGCTCACCAGCTCATGGTTGGTTATTACCGTACCTGGGGCGATAAAACCGTATCCGGAGATGTTAATGGCCCGGCCATGACCGATATGCCGGATAGTGTAGATATCATCTCCAACTTTACCGACTATACACCTCCCAGCTCGCCTTATTGGCCTGCTTTAAAAAATACTTACATACCTGCATTACATGCCAAGGGAACAAAAATTGTAAATACACAAGGTTTGCCCAATACCACATCTGATACCTCCTATACCAATCACTATACTAATAATAGCACGGGTTACGCGGCATGGGCATTGGCTACTTACAACAGCTACAACGCCACGGGCTATGATGGAATCGATCTGGATGTAGAGAGTATTCCGTCGGGCGCAACGCTAACCGCCGATGTGGGCTTGATGAGTGCCTTAAGCCAGTACTTTGGCCCGAAAGCAACAACCGGAAAGCTCTTGATTTTAGATACCAATGAAGATGGCACCAGCAGTTTTTTCAGACAAGTTTCTACTTTTATCAGCTATTTGTATCAACAAGCTTATTGGCGCCAAACCAGTTCATTAACCGGCACTTTTAATACTTATTCTGCTTACATCAGGCCAAATCAGTTTATACCTATTGTTGATTTTGAAGATGGCTCTGGCGATGGGCAAAACTCCAGCTATGTTTATAACCCGGTACAAATTTATCAATATGCCAGCTGGCAGCCTACACAAGGCACTAAAGGAGGCGTTGGCTCATACGGTATCGACAACGAGTATTATCAAATAGCCAACGGCGTTCATAATATTTATACCCGCCAGGCCATTCAAATGATGAACCCGCCGCAAACAACTTCAAGCACTAACGCGGTTTCACTTTCTTCCGGAAAAATATCTGCCGGTGATGTTACACAGCTTAAAAGTGCCGCTGCTTTTACCCTCGAATCATGGGTGTACTTTAACGCTATTGGCTCATGGAATAACATTTTAGCCAAAAGCAATACCAGTACCGACCGGATTGCCCTACAAACAGGCGGCGGCGACAATTCCCTGTATGTAATTTTAGGTAACGGCAGTAATAGCTATGGCTATACAGCGGCCAATGCAGTTTCCGCAGGTCAATGGTACCATGTTGCAGTCGTATTTGACGGCACACAAAGCACCAATGCGTCAAAGCTTAAATTGTATATCAACGGCACCTTGCAAACGCTTACTTTTTCGGGCACTATACCAGCATCAACAAGCAGCACTAATACCGCAGCATTTCTGGCCGGGTCGGAGACTACCACATCTACCAACACCTATCTGAGCGGGAAAATAGATGAAATAAGAGTTTGGAATGCAGCGCTCAATCAGTCAACTATATCTGCCTGGATGAACAAAAGCCTGGGAACCTGCCACCCCAATGCTTCCAACTTAAAACTATACTGGCAACTGGACAATGCAGCAATTAACACTACTGCCGTTGCCTCCTTGGGTACTACCTACGCCGGGACTATCACCAATGGTGTTTATACGGCAAGTACCCAGGCCAGTACAGCCAGCGGATGCCCATAATTAACAAACCCTATATCTATTACAAAGCTTCCGGTTAATAGCCGGAAGCTATTTATTGAGACTCTATTTAAAACAAAAACTGTATCAACCTGAAAACAAAAGAGCTATATTGTGAAAACGGAAAACCTATAAACACCGATCATATTTATCAAAAAATGGTAAAGAAATTTTTTACTGTAATAACCCATGTATTGCTATGCGGGTATTGTTATGCACAACAGGATTCAATTCCCCAGATTAATGGACCACGGTTATTTGGCGCACGCCCGGATAAAGTTTTTATTTACCCGGTCCCGGTTTCTGGCGCCCAGCCTATCCTGATGGCAGCAAAAGGCTTACCCTCAACGGTACAGTTTGATGCGCATACAGGAATAATCACCGGTAAAATTCATACCGCCGGAACCTATCCCATTAAACTAACGGCCAAAAATAAATTTGGAAAAACTACCCGCGTATTTTCATTGGTCATAGGACCGCGGCTGGCATTAACACCGCCTATGGGCTGGAGCAGCTGGTATAGTTACGGGCGAAATGTAACCCAAAAACAAATTGAACTGACGGCCAAACTGATGAAAGAAAAAGGCTTGCAGCAATTGGGGTGGAGCCTGTTGGAGCTAGATGACCCCTGGGCCAATCAGCCGGTTAAAAACAACCCGGTTTGGACCGAACTCAAGACTCAGCCAGACAATAAAGTTTACCGCTATTATGAGGGCCCCGACAATTTAACCACCCGACAAGGCGCTCCAAGAGATGGCAGCGGCAACATTGTACCCAATTCTTTCTTTCCCGATATGAAAGGAATGACCGAAACACTGCACCGCCAGGGCTTTAAGGCTGGTATATATTCATCTCCCGGTCCTTTAACCTGCGGAGGGGCAGCAGGAAGTTATCAGCACGAACTTTTGGATGCTAAATATTGGTCGGATATGGGTTTTGATTATCTCAAATACGACTGGTGCAGCTATGGTGCTTTTGCTAAAGATACTTCCCGCGCCGAGTATATGAAACCTTATAAAATAATGGCCGGTGCTTTACATCAACAGCAGCGTGATATTATTTTTTCCTTGTGTCAGTATGGTATGGGTAATGTTTGGGAGTGGGGAAACGAGGCCGGAGGACAGCTTTGGCGAACAGAACAAGATATCCGCGATAATTGGAGCTCCATTCATAACGCGATGAAAAAACTGGCTGATAAAGCCGCTTATGTAAAACCAGGTAATTGGAACGATCCGGATATTTTGCAGATCGGCACTATTGGCGGCAACGATGAGGATGGTAAAAAGCGGGTAAACCACCTGAGTGCAGAAGAACAAAAAACACACTTTAGCATGTGGTGCATGCTGAGCGCCCCGCTGCTGATAGGTGCTAATATGGAATATATTGATGATGCTACACTTCGGCTACTCAAAAATAAAGAGATGATTACTGTTGATCAGGATGCCTTAGGTAAAGCGGCTAAAAGATTAAAATTGATGGATAACCAGCTGGAGGTTTGGCAAAAACCGATGGAGGATGGATCGTTTATCATCGCACTCCTTAACGCTTCAGATAACACGATCGCCTCCAACATCAATATATTAAACTTTGAATTACCTCTCCTTCCTGTTACGATAACCGACCTATGGACAAAGCAACCCATTCGGTTTCCGGAAGGGGATATATCTATCAGTATCCCATCACATGGCGTGATGATATTAAAATGCAACTTAAGTAAATGAAACATATACTATCCCTAATTGCCATAGGCTTTTGCTCTGTAGCTTATGCACAAAACAATACGGCCATTATCCCCGAACCGGTATCATTGGTTCAAGGTAAAGGCAGGTTTGTTATCGACAACCATACCACTTTAATCATCCCCTCTGGTAGCCCGGAACTTACCGCGTTGGGCAACCGTACTAATGAATGGATAAATACAGTAACAGGTATTACATTGCCTGTAAAAAACAAAACAACGGCACCGGAGCACTCCATCAGACTATTGTTAAATCCGACATTAAACAATCCCGGTAATGACGAAGGCTATGAGCTTTCCATTACAGAAAGTGAAGTAAAACTGCAGGCACGTAAAACGGCGGGTATATTTTATGGTTTACAAACCCTACGACAACTGCTTTCCCTCTCAGACGAAGCCAATAAGCAGCCGCGTAGCCTTCCTGTTGTAGAAATTGTTGATTATCCCCGGTTAAAATGGCGCGGATTAATGCTGGATGTAAGCAGGCATTTCTTTTCAAAAGACTTTGTGAAAAAATATATTGATGACATGGCCCGCTATAAATTCAATGTTTTTCACTGGCATTTAACAGACGATCAGGGATGGCGCATCGAAATAAAATCACTTCCCCGATTAACAGAAGTAGGCGCCTGGCGTGTACCCAGAACAGGAGGATGGTGGTCTTATGATCCACCTCAAAGAAATGAAAAGGCTACTTATGGCGGATATTATACCCAGCAGGATATAAAAGAGGTTATAGCCTACGCTACCGAAAGACATATAACCATTGTACCCGAAATTGATGTTCCCGGCCATTCGCTGGCAGCTATTGCTGCTTACCCTTATTTATCCGCAACAGGATATATCTATTCCGTAAACCCCGGAAGTAAATTTTATAATATCGACGACAACACCTTAAACCCAGCAGACGAACGCGTGTACACCTTTCTGGATAAAGTTTTTACGGAAGTAGCTGCTTTGTTTCCTGGAGAGTATATCCATATCGGCGGTGACGAAGCTACAAAGTACTTCTGGCAACAGTCGGCCGTGGTACAGGATTTCATGAAAAAACAGGGGATAAAGACCGAGCACGAGCTGCAAAGCTATTTTATAAAAAGAGTGGAAAAAATCCTGAAAAAAAAGAAGAAAAAAATAATTGGGTGGAATGAAATTCTGGAAGGCGGGCTGGCTCCCGAAGCAACGGTGATGAGCTGGCAAGGTATGCAGGGAGGGATAGAGGCCGCCAAACAAGGGCATCAGGTTATTTTTACCCCCAGCAGCAATACCTACTTAGATCTTTACCAGGGCGATCCGCAATTAGAACCTTCCACATACGATATGCTGCGTTTAAAAACAGCTTATCAATGGAACCCCATTCCGGCAGGGATAGACAGTACATTGGTTTTGGGAGGACAGGGTAATTTATGGTCGGAAGCTGTACCTACCGGGCGGCATGCCGAATACATGACATGGCCACGTTCCCTGGCATTATCCGAAGTTTTTTGGTCGCCACGGGCAAAACAAAACTGGGCTAATTTTCAAAAAAAACTAGAGCCTCAATTTAAAGTTTTAGATGCCGCGCACATCAATTATGCCACAGCTGCCTTTGATGTACTTGCGACTTCAAAACTCGATGAGCAAAAACAGCTAGTGGCTTCTTTGAGCACAGATATTGACGGCCTGGAAATTTACTATACCCTGGACAATACCAACCCCGATACATCCAGCGCCCGTTATGGCAGTACTCCAATAGTTATCCCCAAGGGCATCTACCAATTAAGGGCGCAATCATTTAGAGGAAATGCCCCCGCAGGAAAATTGTTGATCGTTCCACTTGAAGAATTAGAAAAAAGGGCCCGGTGATAAATCGTCCGGTTTCAGAAAATGTAAACTAAATAAATGAAAACTATATTATCCTTAATAGCCATAGGCTTTTGCTCGTCGGCTTTTGCACAAAATTACACGGCGGTCAGCCCCACAGACTCCCAACAGGAAATTGTAAATAAAGCAGCGCATATTACACCTTCGCCACGGCAATTACGCTGGCAGCAGTTGGAGTTTACCGCGTTTTTACATTTCGGCATGAATACCTTTACCAACCGGGAATGGGGCGAGGGTAAAGAAGATGCCAAACTGTTTAATCCAACCGCGTTAGACGCCGCCCAATGGGTACGCACCTGCAAACAGGCCGGGATAAAACAGGTGATCATCACAGCCAAACACCATGACGGTTTTTGCCTGTGGCCGAGTAAGTACACCGAGCACTCTATAAAAAACAGCCCCTGGAAAAACGGTCAGGGAGACGTAGTAAAAGAAGTGGCCGATGCTTGTCATGCACAAGGCGTTGGTTTTGGTGTTTACCTATCACCATGGGATCGGAACAATCCCGATTATGGCGATACCGAAAAGTACAATGCTTATTTCATGAACCAGCTCACCGAATTGCTGAGCAATTATGGCCGGGTTGATGAAGTTTGGTTTGACGGGGCCAACGGCGAAGGCCCGAATGGTAAGAAACCGGTGTACCATTTTGATGCCTGGTACAGTTTGATTCGGAAACTTCAACCCGGGGCCGTAATAGCCATTATGGGGCCTGACGTACGCTGGGTGGGTACCGAGAGCGGTTATGGCCGTGTATCTGAATGGAGCGTTATCCCTATCGATCAGCAAAATAATGCGGGTACAGAAAAAGATTCGCAAAAAGATATCGCTTTTAAACCTAAAGGAGATATGACCGGGAGTGATCTGGGAAACCGTGAAAAAATAAGCAAGGCGAAAGCCCTGGTATGGTATCCTGCCGAAACAGATGTATCTATAAGACCGGGATGGTTTTATCATGAAACGGAAGATAACCAGGTAAAATCTCCCGAAAAACTGTTGGATATCTATTATAGTTCTGTAGGGCGTAATTCAGTTTTGCTGCTCAATATTCCGCCAGACAAAAGAGGTTTGATTAACGAGCACGATCAGAAAAATTTGATGGCATGGAAAAACATCATCGATCAAACATTTAAAACCAACCTGCTGAAAGGAGCGAAGATCAACTCATCAAACGGTATTAATACCAAAGCTTTGTTAAGCGGCAGTATCCATAACTACTGGACTACTAAAGGCAGCGACACCACGTCAGTAATAGAATTCAGCCTGCCAAAACCTCAAACTTTTGATGTATTGAGCCTGCAGGAAAACATCACTATCGGTCAGCGTATCGAAAAATTCAACCTGGAATATTTTAATGGAACAACCTGGGAACAAATAGCCGAAGGCACTACTATTGGTGCCAAAAGATTGATCCGCTTTAAACCCGTAACCGCTCAAAAGGTAAGGCTAAACATCACATCGTCCAGGTTAAATCCTACTTTAACGGCTATGGGTTTATATAAACAATTTACCGGGCTTTAAAATCGCATACTTAAACTACAAATATCAAATAACCCATCTGGCACAAAAATGCTGGATGACCCTGCTCTAAATTAATTATGAAAAAAAATCTCTTCTTATTCCTCCTGATTTTAGTCGGACGGACCACATTTGCCCAACAAGCCGACGAAGTAACCATTGTGCCCAAGCCTGCATTTGCCGAAAAAGGTGTCGGTCAGTTTATCATTAGTCAGCATACCAGTATCGTAGCCAAAGAATCTGATGCCCAAAAAGTGGCCGGTATGTTCAATTACTTTTTTAAAAAAAGGTACGGTTTTACCTTAAATATTAATAATGCAGCCATTGCAAATACTATTGTTTTAAATACCTCGGCATCTGCAAAAACTTCAAATGAAGGTTATCAGCTTAAAGTAACCAATAAGGGCGTTAATATCGTGGGAAACCGAGCTGGTGTGTTTTACGGCGTTCAGTCATTATTACAACTTATCCAGCAAAAGGATAAGCAATTATTGGTGCCCGTGGTGAACATTAATGATGAGCCCAATTTTTCATACCGCGGCCTGATGCTGGATGTTGGCCGTCATTTTTTTGATGCCAACGAGATCAAAAAAATCCTTGATGTAATGGCATCCCTAAAGCTCAATACCCTGCACTGGCACTTAACAGACGACCAGGGCTGGCGTTTGGAAATAAAAAAATATCCGAAGCTAACCACCATCAGTGCCTGGCGCGATTCGACCATTATTGGTCAATATTATGATTTCAAGCCATTTATTTATGATGGCAAAAAGAGCGGCGGCTTTTATACCCAGGAGCAGGCCCGTGAAATTGTAAAATACGCGACCGAAAGAAATATTGAGGTAATACCCGAAATTGAAATGCCTGGCCATTGTACTGCTGTATTGACTGCCTATCCCGAATTAGGTAATGGAACCGGTCCGTACAAAGTACCGGGTTACTGGGGAGTACATAATACCATTTACAATCCCGGCGAGCCCACTTTTCAATTTTTACAGGATGTTTTAACCGAAGTGATGGCCATTTTCCCGAGTAAGTATATCCACATTGGTGGTGATGAGGTTCCTAAGGATGAGTGGAAAACTTCGGCGCTGGCACAAAAGATCATCCATGAAAATAAGCTGAAAGACGAGCACGAACTGCAAAGCTGGTTTATTAATCGTATAGAAAAGTTTTTAAATAAAAACGGCAAAAGCTTAATTGGCTGGGACGAAATACTGGAAGGCGGACTAACGCCCAATGCAACTGTAATGAGCTGGAGAGGCGAGGCAGGTGGTATACAGGCAGCCAAAGAAGGGCATAACGTAATCATGTCGCCCAATAGCAATATGTATATAGATCATGCCCAGGCTAAAGATGCTAAAACAGAACCTTTGGCTATTGGAGGTTTCCTACCCTTAGATGTGGTTTATAATTATAACCCGCGGCCAGCGGCATTAGACGCCGATCAGCAAAAACACATTTTGGGTGTGCAGGCCAATATGTGGACGGAGTATATATCTACCAACAACAAATTAGAATATATGCTGTTTCCACGTGCTATTGCACTGGCAGAAGTTGGCTGGACAAAAACCGAGAATAAGAATTATGAAGATTTTACCAGCAAAAGGCTGCCGCTAGTTTTAGAATCTATAGAAAAGTCGGGCATAAACTACCGCATCCCGGAAGCTAATGTGATAATTACTGATGACGCGGCAACCAAAGGAAAAAGAATAACCATTACACCTTTTGTTGCTGACAGCAAAGTATACTATACCGTAGATGGACATAAGGCCGATAATACTGCTGATCTGTATTCAAATCCAATACTATCGCCAATGACCAATGGCAAGCCTCTAACTTTAAAGTATATTATAGTTACCCGTGAGAACAAAACGAGTAATGAATTTAGTGTTGATATTAAATAGTATCTCAGCACACCTATTAACCACACAAACCAAAAGCCTCCAGCGAAAACTGGGGGCTTTATAGCACCTTTAGGGGTCTGAATTTCGGATTGCTTGTCAAAAACTCATCTCTTCTTTTCCTGCGGGTTGTCCTATACCCGTGGTGATCAACTCCTTTAAGCTGTTATTGATATAATCGCACCAGACACTTGAACAGGCACGATAACATTCATATTGAGGCGTTAAACCTACGTGTGTAAAGCGCAACTCCGTTTTGCTGCCATATTCGGCAATTTCAAAAATAATTTGGGTGCCCGTCCACTCGCTTTTGTCTTTCACAAAATTGAGCTTGCTATCGGTAACGAACCAAACAATTTTTTTATCGGGGATCACGTCTATCAATTTTTGTTTGGAATAATGCACATCTCCAAACCGAACCTCAAATTCATCGCTTAGTTTTTGTGCACTGCCTTCCATGTTTTCTGTCCACCATCCTTGAACATTGTTGATAGCATCAAAAACGTTCTCCGGGGATTGGTCAACCGTAAAAACGGTGGTATAACTCTGATCTCTCATTTTTTACCCTTTCTATTTATTTATAACTCCGCCCTCATTTCCTGAGCTTTTTTAACTGACTCTTCTATCGGGTTGGGCTGGCCTTCGCCTTTGGTAATAAGGTCATACAAACTTTTGGTAATGTATGTACCCCAGGCGTTAAAACAAATATCGTAACACTCATATGCCGGTACAAGTCCAACATGCGTAAAGTTGATCTCTGTTTTGTCGCCTTTACTGGCAATTTCAAATACAACGTCTGTATCCACCCATTCAGTCTGGTCTTTAATAAAATTAAAATGATTTTGCAGCACATGCCAAACAACTTTTTTACCAGGCTCCAATTCAGTGATCTGGAAGGTGCAGGTATGCACATCCTGATAATGATAGTAAAATACCGCGCCTAATTGATCAGTATCTCCTTTAGTTTCTTCCGACCACCATCCACGAACATTATTGATGGCATCGAAAGCTTGTTTTGGGGTTTGGTCTACCAAAATGGCAGCGTTGAAACTTTGATTTTTCATGATTTCTATTGTTTTATTTTTTGTTTGTTCTTTCATTTAACAGGGCTTCTAAATTTTTCAATTTGCTACCCCAGAATGCGTCAAAATATTCTAACCATTTATGTAATTCGTTAAAACCCTCCTGCTTCAAAATACAGTGCCGTTCCCTGCCTATATCCTGTATAGAAATAAAACCGGCGTTGTATAATACTTTAATATGTTTGGATACGGCAGGGCGGCTCATATCAAAGTTGTCGGCCAGTGAATTAATGGTTAAACTATCTTTCGAGAGCAGGTATAACATTTGTCTCCGGCTCGGGTCGGCAATTACCTGGAATGCATCAAGCCTGTGTTGTTCCATTTGCTGTGTTGTTGATTACTTTCAAAAGTTTTTGGATCAGTTCTAACCAGCCTTTTTCCATAGAGTTGAACATTGACAGGAAGTTATTTGTGCCTTCGAATCCGCGATGTATCAGTAAAAGCTCGGTGCCATTGTCTTTCTCAGTAAGTGTCCAGTTCACTACGGAGGTGGTTAGCGATCCATCGCCGGGTCCGAAATTCCAGGAATAG
The DNA here is from genome assembly GCF_900155965.1 of Mucilaginibacter lappiensis. Classification (GTDB taxonomy): domain Bacteria; phylum Bacteroidota; class Bacteroidia; order Sphingobacteriales; family Sphingobacteriaceae; genus Mucilaginibacter; species Mucilaginibacter lappiensis. The sequence goes on along the minus strand of NZ_FTMG01000002.1, from coordinate 438,975 downwards.
GAAAGCTTTTTGAAAGGAGTGATCTCTAAAACTTTGCAATGAAAAACGCCATCGAAATCCATATCGGGCATGGGACTGGCATGGAAATTAAATTCATGCCCCACGGTGGGCTGAAAATCGTTTTTCATCAACCATTGAGCAATTAACTCAGGTTTTGTCAGATACTCCCAAACCACCTCTGGCGGATTTGGGTAAAAAAATTGGTGTTGAATGATCTTTGCCATAATGCGTAACTTTTAAGTTACTCAAATGTATATGTAACTTCTGAGTTACGCAAATTTATTTTCAACTTTTTTCTAAAAATTTATTTTTTAAGGCAAAAGGAGCTAATGCCTCGCATCTTCAGGAAATAATGCAGCAGGTGATTTGGAGTATAAGTGGTAACGCTGAATATGGTTAGGACGCGTGTGTATGCTCTTACTGGATACACACGCGTCCTAACCAGATGATCAGCGAAAATATGATTAAACCACCCAGCGCCGTAAGGCTCCCGGTGATGAGCAGATAAGGGTTACTATTTGACGAACAATGTTCGGAAAAATCCTCTAAAGAAGGTTGTTGTTTTAGTTTGTCTTTCACGAACATGTTTACCTGCTACTTTTTTATATAATTGATTGAGTCAGTTAAAAGCTTTAAAATGAAAAAAATCTTATTATTTAAAATTAAATGAAATATCCTCAATTTGGTAACCACTAACTACATCACCCGGAGCTTCTTCATAATGACTGGGGGAAACTGAAAGCAATTTGCTTTCCCCTGCAGTAAAGCTTATGACATCACTGTAATTATTATCCGGGTCATCAAGAAAAACGTGATCCATACTGGTATAGGGTAACTCCTTTGTCCCGGCCTTATATACTTTTATCTTATATCCTTTAGTAAAGAGCTCTGTACTGGTAAGCGGTTCTAATTCGATAAAATCTCCAAATGCCCCGGTTACATTTTTCGCTTCTTTTATGGAGCGATAAGTACTTTCATATGTTTCGTTATTAGATGAGTATTCAAAAATTTCAATATCAACCGGTCCGCCATAAAAATCAGTGGCAGTTGTACTGAACCTTAACCGTATGCCCATATTTTCGGGATTTGTCACCGGTGTCAGTTCGATGTTATTTGATAAGGTGGTACCATCATAAAATATCTTTTTAACCTGATTAAAAGGGCTTGCCGCAACGTCAATATTTCCGATTATTTTACTATCTGCTTTTTTACGGATCTGGATCTTATCGCCGGCGTTGAAAAGAGTAGCGTTTAAGGTGATTTTAGCATCAAAGCCTTGCCCTAATACCTTATTATTAAGCACAAACTCCAGGGTATCTTTTGTTGTTATGTAACCTTTGATTGTGAGGTTAACGGTTTGGGGCGGGTTAGGATTGAGCAACTGTTCTTTTTTACACGCCAGTAAAAACAGCGCGAAGACCAAGGGTAAGTATTTTAATTTGATCATGAATTTTTGTTAATATGTAATATTTTTTAAAAACCGGAGCATCCAATGATGCCCCGGTTGTAATAAAAAAACTTATGCTAAGTTTTAGAAAGTAAATTTAGTCCAGTTGGCTACCCAGTTACCAGAAGCTGAAGTAATGGCACCACGAGTTTGTGCCGGGCCAAAATTAACCGCACCTGAATTATAGAACGGCTGAGTTATACCCCAGGTAGGAGCAGCAGCTGCTGTTGAAGTTAATAAACCAGTTGAGCTAAATGCGCCAGAACCCAACACTGAAGTTGCAGCAGTAAAGCCATGAACAGAAACGTTAGTTAATGTTACCAGTGAAGCGTTTGCATCAACGTCGGCTACGATACCTGATGGATAACCGGTAAATAATGAATTACTTACTGCAGCCTCGGCACCACGACGGTTACGGAAAGCCCATTTAAGACCAGGAGCAGTAATTGCCGGAGTTAAAGTAGCGGCAGAAGTACCTACTACAGTAAAGTTAGCTAAGGTTGGGTGAGTTTTTGGCAATAAGCTAAAAGTTCCATCTTCAGCAGGAGCGTTATTATCAGACTCAATACCATTTGAATCGCTGGCACCGCTGCTGGCGCTATGAGTTGAATAAGCATCAACTACAGCGATAGCGTATTGGATATTACCGCTAAAGCCGTTATCAAAGTCAAACTGATCATCATCATTTGCAAATGAAACCAGGAACTTAGGGCTCACTTTACCACCAAAAAACTCAAATCCATCATCAAGACCATAAGAAGCCTGTACGTGATCGATAGTAGTACCGCTACCAACACCACCTAAAGTTAAAGAGTTCACTTCAACGTTTGGAGCTAACACGTAACCGGCATATTCAATACGGGCATACTGAATTGTTCCGCTGTTATCAGCATCATTTGTGCCACCATAGTGAAATTTAGGATCATCAGCCAAACCTTCAATTAATTTATCGCCTACATTGATTACAGCGTTACCTAAAAGAATAACACCACCAAAATCACCAGGTTTTCCAACAGTGCTGGCATTACCATCTAACAGGTAACGGCTGGTAAATACGATAGGGCTGGTAGCAGTACCAACAGCATTAATTTTAGCGCCTTTTGCAATTACCAATACACCGTTTTGAACGTTCGGAGTATTTACGGTTGATTTGATAAAAGTACCTGCATTGATAGTCAGTGTAGCACCGCTTCTAACGGTAACAACACCACTGATTTCCCAAACATGACCAGCATCCCAGGTAGTGTTAGTGGTAATGTCGCCACTTACGGTAGTTACCGGCAGTGATGAAGCGCTGTAATCAGCAGCAGCAGTGCTGCGGTTATCAAATGAAGCACCTTCATTGGCTCCTTTTTTACAAGATGTTACTAAAATCCCGGCAGCAAGGCACAGGGCTACTAAAGATAACTTTTTCATTTTGTTGTTTTTTGTTTTTCAGGGAGGTAGTTAATTTTTAACCCCCAATTATTCGGTTTACTTGGAATTTCCTGTAGTTCAGAACAATAGCATCTCAACTTTAAGGAGAAGCTATTTTCAGACTTAGTTTTTTTATTATCTTTACAGTCGAACAAAATTCACCTGTATCGATCTTCTGGCTAAGCCCCAGGCTTAGTAACAGGCATCCTTTCGGGAACTTTTATATTACTTTCAGGGTTCATATCCTGGTTGTGCCGATAGCAAGCAAACTATTCGGTTTTTAAACGAAGGGTTGTCGAGCACCCTTCGTTTTATTTTTATGGCACAACAGGATTTTATTTTTTCCTCCATTTTTTATTGTTTAACCATTATATATCTACATTCATGATGTATTCTCATTGTTAAAAATTATAAGTAAGTGATGTGCTGTAGGTGCGCCCGAATCTTTGTTGAAACATCACCTGGTCACCTTTTTCGTAATTATTACTGAATCCGGATTTCAGGCGTAATCCTTTACTCTTGTCGCTACCAGGTTCACCCGTATACCCGGGAATTTTTTCGTAACTGGCTGTGTTGCGGTAAACATTGAATATATTATTAGTAAGGTTAGCCATGTTGAATTTAACTTCCATCTTATTTTTCAGGAAACGGTAGCTAATTTGAATATCCAGCTGATCCCTTGGCCTTTCATATTCAATGAAAGTAGGGTCGTCACTAACGATATAGGTTTTACGCCCCGATTTATTATAAGCCGCATTAAAACCCAGGTGGCTGCCGATGTATTGAAGCCCCAGATTATACAGGTAAGGCGATTGCCCATACAGGGATCGTTTTTGTTGAGTGGGAACTTGTATGTATGGTTTGCCGCTTCCGGGGTCTACAGTATAGGTATTTTGTACAGTTGATTTTTGTAAGGTAAGGTTGCCATAAGCAGTTATATTTTTGAGGATCCCCTCGTCAGCTATAAAGCCGAAGTTTTTACGCAATTCAAATTCAAGGCCATATACATTTGCCCAGTCCGCATTTTGGAGGTAATAATTAGGATTACCATTCACCATAATGGCGTTCAATTCTACAGGTTTATCAAACCGCTTATAAAAACCCCCTACAGAGATAATTTCACCTAAACCAGGGAACCATTCAGTTTTAAGATCATAACTGTTGATACGGGTGCTATACAAGCCCTTGTTACCATATAAAGCATCTAATGTAGGGCTATACCTCAGAAATGGATTATTATCCATCAACTCGGGCCTTACCACACTGCTGGAAACAGCCCCCCTGATATTCAGGGATTGTATAGGGCTGTAGGTTAAATTAGCCGAAGGGAGCCATTGCCAGCGCTTATCGGGCTTTACTGAAAATATATTTTCTGCGCCTCCTTTAATAATTGCGCCTTGTTTAATCTCGGTATATTTATAATACTCGCCACGTAAACCCCAAACCAGCCTGAGTTTATCAAATATGCGGTTATCCAACATCACATAACCAGCATGTATTTGGCTTTTGCCTTTGTAACTATCTACAAAGGAGGGATCTATAGCATATATATATTTATCATAAGCAATATTTTCGGGGCTAATCAATTGCCCTATAGGCTTGTACCCCACGCTATCCGCATATTTTTCGGTGGTTGCCAAAGCCGCTATCTGCCAGTTAAATTCCGCATTTTTTTGATTGCCGAAATAGCCTGCTTTTACACTGCTACGGATGCCTGCAAATGTAAATGGCAGGGTACCCGACAGGTTCCAGGAATAGTGACTTTCTTTATTAAAAGCATGCTGACGGGAAGTTTCTGATATCCTGGGTTCCGTAATTTTGCTGCCATAATAAAAATACTGATAGCTGTCACCTACCAAAACAGGGCGACTCGAGGCAATACCCGCGTCTTTTTCCTCTCTGCTTACCGAAGTTCTGGCAGCATCCCATTCAATTTTTACTTTTCCCAATTGATGCTGTCCGCTTAGTTTATTTTGCAACAAAGTGGTATAAGTTGGGTCATCTGCCTCCAAAACCCTGTTTGGCGGTTGGTTGGCCTTCAAAGCACCATCACCATTCACGAGATCGTACCCCGCTATCCTTGTCAATGTATTATCATACACATGAGTATAGGTGTTGCGTAAGCTAAAACGGTTATTACCCAGTTGCAAACCCACATTTAACAATGCACCCAAAGTGGTGTTAAATACGTAGGCCGCGCCGGTATTCAAGTCGGGTCGTTGAATATTCCAGTCGCCCCTGGATTGATCATCTATAACATTAATATTTTGCGTATTACGATAACTTATGGCTCCTGTAAAACCTAACTTATTATTGTTTGCAGTATCCAATGTTAATAAACGGCCTATAGAAAACTGGTAGTTTTGCGAAGGGGCCGTTTTATACTTATACATGGTAAAGTTGTCATTCGTAAACCTTTTACTTTGATCAACTACCTTTTTTTGATATTCCGCGTCAGAAAGCGCACGATTAGGATCGGTATTTCTGTTGGTATGAACCAGATCCTTGGGAAAATCCCTCCGGCCGTCGTCAAAACCGAAGTAGTCATATTTTCCGCGTTTGTGGCTCAGGAAATCTTTGCCGGTGCTTTGGTCGTTGTATGATGCACCGGCAGTAAAACTCATAAAGTTTTCATTCGGGATATCCTTGGTATTAATTTGGATGAGGCCGCCACCAAAGCTGGCATTCATATCGGGTGTAATGGTTTTACTCACCACCACGTTATCCACCAGGCTTGCGGGGATCATATCAAAAGAAAAGTTCCGGCTCTGTGCCTCGGTACTTGGCAGTATCGTTCCATCCAACATGGCTGTATTGTAGCGTTCACCAATACCCCTTACCAGTACAAACTTATTATCAATTGTACTCACCCCACTAATCCTTTTTAAGCTTTCGCCAATATTTTTGTCGGGGGTGCGGGCAAGCTGCTCGGCACTGATGCCGTTACTAATTTCCGAAGCATTTTTCTGACGGGTAAGCAGTCCATCTACTGATGCCTTGCGATAACTGGCGGTAACAACTACCTCTTTTAATGCCGAACTTGCCGGTTTTAACGCAATATTTAAAGGAGTGTTCTTATCCTCGGTTACCACCACCCCATTAATGCGCATGGTTTGGTAAGAGATATAAGTGACCTCCAGTGTGTAAGTACCGGGGGCAACACTTAGTATATATTCGCCATCTACACTAGTTTGCGTACCATTCCCGGTTTCAATTATCCTTACAGAGGCTCCGGGAAGAGTTTCCCCTTTTTCATCCAGCACTTTCCCACTGATCTTACCTGGTTTTACCGGTGCGGGCAGCTTGTACAGGAGTACGGTATGTTCATCGGCAAATTTGAACCCTACGTGAGTACCGGCCAGCATTTGTTTTAATACCTGGGTTAGGGATACATCTTTTACATCGATATTGATACGACTGCTTTCATTGAAAATAGATTTGTTATAATTGATTACACAACCTGCCTTATTTTCTAATACGGCCAGTCCTTGAGGGATACTTACGGCTACTAATTTCAGGCTGATGTTGCCCGCAGCTTTTACCTGCTCTGGAGCCGAGCCAAATGTGTTGCCGGAAACATGGCAAAATAACAAGAATATGAACAGGATTACCCTGCAGCTAAATCTGGAAAAATGTTTAATTACTTTTTTGTAAAAGCTTATATTCATAAGTTTACGACGATTTTTAATTTTCACGAGTTAAAAACTATTTCTTTGAAACCGTTCTGTTGACGCAGGGCGGTTTCTTATTGTTAATACTATTTCTTTGTGCAAGCTTTTGCATACGGATTTTAGCCCGAGGTTAAATTTTCATTCACAAGCCTCCCCCCACAAGGCTATTGTTGTTTTGTCGTCACTAATTTTATATTTGATATGACCACTGCTCATAATTCGTAACTGTGTCATCACTTCGTTAATATTTATATTTGAAAAAGTGGCGTTAAACCTGCACGCTTTTAGCTTAGAGCTCCTTACTTCAAAATGAACATTGTAATACCTTTCAAGCTTAACCAGGATTGAGCTTAAATTTTCATCGTGAAATACAAAACGATTGTTTGTCCAGCTATCTGCTTCATTAAACTGCCCAACATTAATCCTGAACTTTCCATTATCCTTATTATAGGCTATTTTCATCCCAGGTGTTAAAAGTGATAGCATCTTACGGACTCCCGCGCTTTTTTCAGTTACACCTACTTTACCCGTTCTTACTGATACGGTAAATATTTTATCTTCCGGATAAGCATAAATATTAAATGAGGTACCCAGAACCTGGGTTTCCATTTTTCCAGAACGGATAATAAAAGGACTGGCAGCATCATGTTTCACTTCGAAAAAAGCTTCACCCTCGAGAGAAACATTTCTAACTTTCCCTTTTTCAAAATGTTCGGGCCAGGAGATCCTGCTCCGGCTACCCAGGTAAACAACCGAGCTATCTGGCAGCAGCATTTTTACTTTTTCTCCGCTTGCGGTTGTTTTAGTGATAAAGGCAATTGATTTGGCACTTTCGGGTTGTTTTTTCTGATTGGCTTTGTATACAAATACGGCGGAGCAGATCATCACTAATGAGGCCGCATATTTAAGCAATTGGAAACGTTGAATCGTTTTTTGTTTCTTATGGTCAATTTTTGTCCATAACTGCTCAAGGCCCTCATTCGCTTCAACCGAGTCGTCCCTGGTCGCAGGTTCCTGCTCCCAGGTATCATTCATCAAATCAGATAATTCCTGTTCTGCATTTTTATTATCGTTTAAATAGTGAAACAAAATGGTATTCTGACTGGCGTTTGTTTTGCCCTCCAGGTACATTTTAAACAATCTTCTGATTTCCTCTTGATGTTCCACCTTTATAATCCCGGTATTTTATAACTACTTATATATGTATATAAGATCGGGGAGGGTTTAATAGCTATATGATCAGGTGATATATTTTACAACCCAATTTAAATAGCTCATAATCAGTACAATAATTTATTATGTTTTTTTTATAAAAACCCTACCAGGAAACCTTTAATAAGGAAAATTATATCAAATAATGATTTTTTAATTTCCGGCAGCGAAATTATTATGCTACTGAGAAGCACAAAAAGCTCTGTAAAGTCGGTTAACACAAATTTAGTATAAAATTACACAATTAATTGATTATCAATAATATATATGCATGTTAACCGTAAATTGTGTAAACCATGTAAACCCACTTTTATAACAAAATGGCCCGTATGCTCTGGGGTTACTCAGGACCAAACAGTTTTGCTGCTGACGTTGCAAAACAATAATTGCCCTTCCGGGCAATAACTTAAATAATAGTATTAAGAAAGGAATAACGCTAACCTATTTCAGGAAAAGACACCAGCATGAACAGCACAAAAGGAAGAACAGTATCCGGAGACAAGTAACGGATGCGGGTACGGATGTGGGTTAAGGATTTTTTAATGTGGTTATTTACCGTATTTTTTGAAAGGCCCATTTGCCTGGAGATATCTTCATGCGAGCAACCATCTTCCCTGCTTAATAAGTAAGCTACTTTAGCTTGGGGTGAAAGTGTTTCAATGGCATTCATGGCTATCTGCCTGCACTCTGTAAAATCCATATAACTCTCCGTTGAATTAAAAGCTGGTTCCTCTGCGTTTGCTGTCCGATAAACAGACATTCTGGCTTGCTTTTTTAGCGCATCCAAAAAATTACTGCGGACCATGCTAAACAGGTAAGCTTCAAAATTTTTATCCGGATTAATTTTCATCCTGTTTTCCCATAACCGAACAAATACATCCTGGGTTAGCTCACTGGCGTCTTCAGCACAACGTACAAAACGGTAGGCAAAACAATATACTTTTCTTCTATATAATTTATAAACTTCAGCGAAAGCATCGGTGTCTCCGGTTTGGATAAGGCACAAAAGTTCCTTGATAGATAAGTTGTCCAAATGTTTCATATAGCAGGAGGTTAAGCATTGCAAGTTAAGCGGGTAATTTGAAGTTAATGTTAACTGTAAGAGAAGCTTTACCAGCTCACCGATGAGTAATTACGGTACTTGCAGAAGTAGTTAGTATGCGGGAGTCGGCCAGTACGTTACCGGCTGCAAGACTCATCTTGTTGGATTCTTTTAGATGTGAAATTGCTAAGGTATTCTTACCGGAAATTCGATACAGAGCAGCCTTAACTAAAGGGTCTTCCCATGCTCCAAAAGGTTGTAAAGGAAGATCATTCAGTTCTGTAACACCAATATCAGGATCTATGCCAGCACTATACCCTCCATTTCCTGTTGCGTTAAACAGCTTATAAACAATGGGGTGCATTTCCCATTCCACTTGCTTAGGTATCCTTGCGTCATAAATTTTAAATGACGCTTCGTCTTTTCCTCTTGTTTTTTCGCCAATCAGCACAACCTGCAAATACGGTTTTAAGTTATTGATCATCACTTCCGAAGCGGAAGCGGTGGCACCTGTTCCTAAAATAAATACTCTTTTTAAGTTCAGGTTAGATTGCAAAAGCGTATTAAAATTTAACGTATGATCAAAGGAAGCAGCGTCTCCTAAAGATTCGGATCTGGTGCCACCGTTTTTATTCCCTTTATAAGTGATAAAAGGAGTGGTATAATTTACTCCGGATGCAATCATAGTACAAAGTCCGGCGGCTTCTGCAACCTGTCCCCCTGAGTTATAACGAAGATCCAGAATAAGCTCTGTTATACCCGCGTTTTTAAACCCCATAAAAGTATTGTAAAGCGAGGTAGCTAATCCGGCGCTAAAATCATATATATATAAATAAGCAATTTTAGTGCCGTTGCTATTGGTGATATTGCTTACCGATGGTTGTTCAAAAGTAAAACCAGCCGTTAATTCAGCAGAACCAATATCTTTTAATTCATTACCATTTACTTCGGCAAAAGTGATTTTAACCTGGGTGCCCGAAAGCAATTCCTGTTGTAAAGCTGCGGCATTTTCCTGGGTTATAGTTTTACCGTTAATTTTACTGATGTAATCGCCACGTTTCAAGCCAGACCTGGATGCGGGGGAATCGTTTAAAACCAATTTAACTACTCCAAAAACTAAACCTGTATTTTTTTCTTTGATTGTTGTATAATCAAATCCATATTGGCTTTTGTTGGTAGGAGTAACCGTTGATGGATCATCAGGTAATAAAATGTAAGAAAAGCGATCGTTGAGATTGCGTATAGCGGAAAAAAAATTCAGCGGAGCCCGGTTAAGACCAGGTTTAGCAGGCAGCCCATCGCTCCAATAATAATAACGCTTCAGGCTATCCAATATCCAGGTGTTTATATTTTCGTTACTTCCGATGGGATAATTGGGGGGAGTATCATCCTTCTTACAGGAAATTTGTAAAAGGAGGATAGATATCAGACAAATCAGGACGTAGCGGCTTTGTTTATAAAAGTTAAAAAATGGCTGCATAATACTATTAAAAGTATACTTGTCTATTGACAAATATACTTCTCCATTATTAATGTAGGATTAAGTTTCAACTCTTATCAGTGTTAAGTTTTATTACTTCAGGAACTGGATTGCCATATCTATCGAAAAACTAGCTGGATAATATTGATCCAGGCGTTGTGATTTTTCGATACGACAGTGCATGACGGTTAGGAGTCCGGATGTTCTTAACTTACTGCTTTAATAAACCAGTTATCCGCTGTTTCTTTTATACCTAACGTGTAACCACAGCAGCTTTACAAAAAGTAAATCTTATGAGCAGGAAAAATATTGTATCAACTATGTTTTTATTGTTGTGCGTATCCACAAGCGTATATAGTCAGCAAAAAAAAATATCAAATGGGAAATATCAAATTGCTGTTTATTACTTCCCGGATTATCATGTTGATAAACGGAATGAAGCATACCGCGGAAAGAACTGGACGGAATGGGAACTTGTTAAAAAAGCAAAACCACGTTTTGAAGGGCATCATCAACCTAAAGTTCCTTTATGGGGATATACCGATGAGGCCAACCCAGTATATATGGCTCAAAAAATACAGGCGGCCTCTACGCACGGAATTAATGCCTTCATTTTCGACTGGTATTATTATAATGATGGACCGTTTTTGCAAAGAGGACTAGAAGATGGTTTTATGAAGGCTAAGAATAATCGCCTGATGAAATTTAGTTTAATGTGGGCCAACCACGATTGGCTCGACCTTCACCCCTCTACTCATGGGCAAGCTCAAAAGCTGATGTATCCAGGTAAAATCACACCCGAAACCTGGGATAAAATGACAGACTATATCATTACAAAATATTTTAAACACCCGTCCTATTGGAAAATAGATGGATGCCCCTATTTTTCGATTTATGACCTTGGGAATTTCCTTGATAGCTTTGGGAGTCAAGAGGCAGCGGCGAGAGCCATTGCTGATTTTCGTGCTAAAACAAAAAAAGCAGGTTTTAAAGATTTAAATATCAATGCAGTTGTATGGGGTAATACGATACTTCCTGGCGAAAAAACAATTATTTCTCCAGACGTTTTGATTAAAAATTTAGGGTTCAATTCGGTAACAGATTACGTGTGGATACATCATGTTGTATTAAGTAACTTTCCAACCAACGCATATGATTCTGTAAAGAATGTATATTTTAAATACGCTTTAAGTGCAAGCGAAAAATTCAACGTACCATATTATCCTAATGTATCTATGGGTTGGGACTCATCTCCGCGTACTAACCAGGAAAATTTATGGGGAAATTTTGGATATCCTTATACACCAATTATCATTGGCAATACACCTATGGCCTTTAAGAATGCATTGATAGAAGCGAAAGATTTCATGGATAATCACCTCACTAAAACTAAAATCCTGACTATTAATTCATGGAATGAATGGACCGAGGGTAGTTATTTAGAACCTGATACTTTAAATAAAATTGGATATCTGGAAGCTATTAAACAAGTATTTGTTGATAAGCAAGAGTAAAAACATAAAACATCACGGAGAGTAAAGATGTTCCGGGTTTTTCAGGTATTTCCAGTAAAAAGCCCGTAGAGGACAGATCTCGAACCTTTTTTAGTCGATTTGTTGTTGCCTGCTTCTTTAATTAGCTTTATAAAAATTTATTTTAACGCAGTTAACGCAAATCTAACGTGACAAAATCAGATCAGGTAATACACAGCTTTGCTATTTATGAGATAAAAAGGGCTACTTTTAAACCATACGACTTTAAATGGGCAAAGTTTCATGAAAACAATTCCGATTTTGTACACCTCTACCCAGAGATACAATTAGACGTAGAAGAAAATGAATTAATCATTTGCTCAACCGTTATCGATGCTGACAACTACAGTTTACTGACGACCCGGCGCATTGTTACCAAAGAAAATGACATTGAGAATATTGGAGACATGACAAGCGCAATACAAAACACACCGCCTTTGCAGTTTAAGCTTGAAAAGTATAACTATGTCTTTGGAACCCTTCAACTCCAAAATGGGACTGTGTTTAGATATTTTATCGAAGCTGGGAAGGCCTCTATGGTGATAGAATACGGGATCAGAACTTTGATTTGGTCTCAGCAACTTACAGATTCGCAGATGATAAACCTGATTAGAATCTGGGAGAAAAAACTTAAAGCCAAGTTATAAGGTAAGATTATGCGTAAATACTCGTCCGCTCATTTCGCGTATTCCCACAATAAAAAAGTCGGCAGACATAGCTTGTTATTCTGTCTTCAAACTTTTTATCGGGTTTGCTAATGCGGCTTTTATGGCCTGGAAGCTTACCGTTATTAATGTGACGAATATAGCGCCAATAGCTGTAATAATAAATATCCACCAGGCAACATCAGTATGGTACTGATAGTTATGCAGCCAGTTGTGCATAAAATAATAAGCCACAGGCGAGGCTATAATTATTGAAATAGCCACCAGTATGGCAAAATCTTTCGATAACAATTGCCACAGGACGAACACTGAAGCGCCAAGCACCTTGCGTACACCTATTTCTTTAACGCGCTGTTCGGCCATGAATGATGCCATACCAAAGAGCCCGAGACAGCTGATAAATATAGCCAGGCCGGCGAAAACAGTAGCCAGCTTACCTATTCGTTCTTCATCACCGAATTCTTTTTCATATTCCTGATCAACGAAGTGGTATTCAAATGGCTGTTCCGGATTAAAGATTTTTAATACCGAAGCGATGTTACTAATGGCTTTACTACCGCTCATTTTCGGACTTATCTTTAGCAGTAAACAGCCTCCAGGCCCTGTCGCTAAAAAATCAACCATAGGTGGCACCTGTCCATAAGGCGAACGGTTAATGATGTCTTTAGTTACGCCTATGATCTTAAACCGTTTGCCATAAAAGGTTATATAGTTTTCTGTCGGTTTTTTCATGGTCATAAAATCAGCTGCTGCCTGGTTGATGATCACCGCTGATGAATCGGAAAGGAATGATCGTGAGAAGTCGCGGCCTGCGCTAAATTCCCAGCCAATGGTTTTGCCATAATCGTATGAAATATCGTCCTGGCTGAAACTGACATCCAGATTGGGGTCTTTTCCAGACCATGCGACGCCGCTGGTAGTACCAGCAACTTTGTTAGGTGGAGCATCTGCTTCGGCCATTTCCGTTATTGTGCCATTGCTCGCAAGGGCCTGTTTGATCACATCAAAATGTTGATGGAGTTCAATAGTTCGGACCGGAATGGCAACCAATCTGTCCTGACTATAACCTATTGGGCGGTCTTTGGCAAAAAGTATCTGCCGGATAACGACCAGAGTACCGATGATGAGCACGATAGAAACTGTAAACTGAAGTACCACCAGTACTTTACGCGGGGCCGAAGCCAGCCGCCCGACGCGGAACACCCCCTTCAATACCTTCACGGGCTTAAATGACGACAGGTAGAGTGCCGGATAGCTGCCGGTGATAATAGCGGTGATAAAGCTGAGGCCAATACCGGCGAGCCAAAACGCAGGGCCGTTCCAGGGAATAATTATTTGTTTAGCGGTTAGCTGATCGAAGGCAGAAAGGCTTAACTCCACCAATAGTATCGAGACCAAAAAAGCCATCAATACGCAAAGTAACGATTCAGTGTAAAACTGGTGTATCAATTGGCTGCGGGATGAACCAACTGCCTTGCGAATACCTACTTCGCGCGCGCGTTTCTCAGATCTGGCGGTACTTAAATTCATAAAATTAATACAGGCCAGCAGCAGTACAAATACACCAACAATACCAAAAAGCCACACATATTGTATTTTGCCATCGATATTTTTTCCGTCCTTAAACTCGCTGTACAAATGCCATTTACTCATTGGCTGCAGGAACAGCGCCGGTTTCGCTTTAGCTGAAACCGGTTTTAAATGCCGCAGCTGTTCATCCCTAATCTTTAAAGACACTTTCTCAAGGTCGGCATTATCAGCTAATTGAACATATAAATTAACAATGCCGTTCCCCCATGGGTTGCGCATTCCGCTCAGTCTGTAATCTGTTGCATAGCGGTCCCAGCAACCAATAAAAGCCATACCGGTAAGCGTGGTATTTTCAGGCAGATCTGAATAAACGCCGGCAACTTTCAGGTTCTCCAGGTTGTTCAGCTTCAATACTTTTCCCATCGGGGCCTCATTCCCGAAAAGCGCCTTAGCTGTCGACTCGGATATTAATATAGATGACGGATCCTTTATAGCATCGCGCCTGCCCCGGAGCATATTTAGTGTGAACAGGTTCGGACCGCCGGTTTCCATAAAGCAGCCTTGCTCGTTCAATTTTTTGTCACCTGAAGCCAGAATAAAATCCCTCGGCCTTGTCGACATTACCACAGACTTAAAATCGTTGCCATAGCTTTTGCGTAGCTCGGTTGCCAAAGGGTATGGTACCTGGAAGGAGGTTTTCACTTCGCCATTATTGGTCACATTTTGTATTACCCGGGCTATATGGTGATAATTACGGTGATACTTATCAAATGATACTTCATCCAAAACCCACAAACTGATTAGCATTACCACTGCCATACCCACTGCAAGTCCGCCGATATTAATAAGCGACAATACTTTATTTTTAATAAGGTTACGCCAGGCAATTTTGAAATAATTTTTAAACATATAATTGCGGTTTAATTTTACAGGAGCCCAACTTATCAGGCTTCCTGAACGCAATATTACCGACGGTAAGTGTGATGGGATGGCCAACTTATCATTTGGCAACTCTTTTTTCAGACCGTTTTTGTATTCTACCGGGGTTTTGCCGGTCATCTCTTTGAAAACACGGTTGAAAGTTCTTTGGGAATTAAACCCCGACTCGTAGGCGATCCCCAGCAGCGTGAGCCGGTCGTGGGCCGGGTCCTGCATCTTCCGGGCAGTTTCACGAACCCTGAACTCATTAATAAAGTCGCTGAAGTTCTTTTCCATCCCAACATTAATAATCCGCGATAAATCGTGCGGATGGATATTCAGCTTTACTGCCAGGGAAGTCAATGTCAGTTCGGTATCCTCGTAAAAACGGTTTGCGGCTACGGCTTCCTTTAGCCTGCGGCTTTTTTCCTTTGCATCGTATCTATCCGTTATCGACGTGACCAGTTGCGTGCTGCTATCCAATTTTAACATTACTTCGGCAGCCACGCCAATAAGCACAAAAGCAACGGTAAAACTCAAGACATCATTAAACAGCCACAATACGCAGAGCAACGCGAGCAGGTGCAAGGCCTTATCCAACCGGCGGAAAGCAAAGCGCGGCCTATCCATTAGCACCGGCTGCAAGCGGTTATAAAAATGCTGTATCAACCGGTGCGACAGGTATAAATAAGCAATAACCAAAATTAAAACTAACCAGTGCGGCATCCAATACGCAACCAGCAAAGGGCAAAAATGCAGAACATCCTTTCGGCCAAATTGTAGGTTTGGTGCCGTCATCCGCCGCACATAAAAATACAACAACGGCCCCAGCACGGGTAAAAGAAGCGGCGAAAGCCCAACAGTCTTCAGTACAATTACAGCTAAAGCGGCACTTAAAAACAGGTTGGCTGCTTGGCCTTCCCTTTTTGCGAATGCTAAAAGCAGCGCAAGTGTAAACCCCGAAAACAGGGTTGCCATGGCAGCCACATGGTACAGGTTAATATGGAATATATCAGGATTCAAGTAATTTAGATAGCCCAAACGCTGTTCCAAATTTACAACATATTGATATATACAAAATTATACGATGATAAATATGTTTTGCTGTAATAGAAGCGAACATAGGGCGTTCGGTTTTGGGATGGGTAGGCGGCATTCGTTTCACCGGTTTGTTATATCGTTGCGAATAAGTATACCAAACAAAAAAGCCGCTCTACTTTCGTAAAGCGGCTTGGTAGCCCGTAGGGTTAGCTAACTTTTAGCTATAACCAATTGGTTATCAATATTTTATTAAGCTTAAATGTCTTGACTCACTAAATTACTCACCGCAACCATTTTTGTCTGTTGTAGCTGTAAACTGTTATGCTAAAATAGATAAAATTATCCTAAAATTTATAAAAAGACAGTCCTTTTTTTCTGTTGAACGGACCAAAAGAACTCGACATCATCGATTATCCACTGACATTGCGCACAGTTGCAGAAACAATTGGCAATCCGAAATGGCTTCTGGTGGATGTGCGCGAAGACTCGGTTGAAAATATCAGGCAGGGCACTCTTTAAACCGTACTTGCCCAGAAAAGGAGGAAGCCAATGGGCCTGCGTTCCAGCCAAGATTTCGTTTGTTATTCAGACCGGGTCAACAATAAATTAAATGTGATATATTATTGACCAAACATCAAAATACTTACTATTAAGCCTCTTATATAATCATTAATCTCATTTGAGTGAAAGTATAAAAACACTATACCACGAATCAACTATATTTACCAAATGCCAGACCTTTTCCAATCAACTGATATTAGCCACATTTCTTTTATTCACTATGCCGAGTTGTTTTTGAATAAAAATCATGCCGAGTTCGACTGTATTCAATTACCGCCTATTCAGCGAAATTCTGTGTGGAATGTCGCTCAGATTGAACGGCTTTGGGATTCATTATTACGGGGCTTCCCCATTGGAAGCTTTTATCTTTCCGAGAGAAAACAAAAAACTGTTGCCAGATCGGTGCTTGACGGCATTCAAAAGGAGCAGCCGGGAAACGGCTATTTCCTGCTAGACGGCCAGCAAAGGACACGTGCGCTGTTATTGGGATTTAAGGCAACCAATTCCGCAAGACTATATATAGATCTTGATCCTCATTTACCTTTCCACAACCCCGAGGATAACGACAGGAAGTTTATATTCAGATTACTGACCAACTATCAGCCATGGGGAATGAACAAAGAGACTCCGGTAAGAAAACTCTCCGATCCGGAAAAGCAGAATGCGAGGAAATTACTGACGAGAAGCAATCTTCACTATGATTATCAGTTAAAAATCAATCATGAAACCGTGCTTGATGATTATCAGCGCCTCAATGGACTCAGCCCCTGGCCCATACAGTCACAACTACCCGTACCCGTTGATATCCTAATTGAAGCTTGCGGTGGCTATTCCGGCAATTTCTGCGAAGCTGACTGGAATTGTATTATGGAGTATGTTCCAGAGCAATATAAATCGAACAGGACAGCAGAACCAACCGACTGTTTCAAAGACGTACTTAAAAGCATGCGAAATCTTTTAAGCAAAGAAGCAGCCAGGCAACGGCATATTTCACTTTTGCTTCACACAGAAGAAGAGGTATCACAAAACATCTCGAAAAACATAGACCCCCTGGAAGTACTTTTTACACGTGTAAACGCTAATGGTACTCCGCTTGAGGGGGAAGAAATGGCTTATTCCCTTCTGAAATCATCGTGGGATGAAGCCTATAATCTCGTTTCCCAGATTTTAAATAATCCTGAGATAGGCTATCTTTTCACACCTACCAAGCTGGTCATGGCCGCATCAAGGCTTGCAGCGCATCGGGCGAAGAAAAATGATGATCCAAAGCCCAATGTTACAAAATTCAGACAATGGATAGCGGAAAGAAGCGACAATGATCAATCATTTTTTCTTAATGAAATGAAGAAACTCATGTTACCGGATGATTTGCAGGTATCCCGCTTTACTCGCATTCTAAGTCATTTTTGTCAGCTGGCAATATTTCGTGAGAATGGCCCTTCAGGCGATCCGGGGTTACCTCGAACTCTGTTACTTCATCTGCGGGCATCTCTGATACATCCTGTTCTTATCTGGATAGACCGGCAACTGGATCAGGAAACAGATCTTGAGATCAGCAGAAAAGGTATCCTCAGATATTTATCTTATTCTCTTGTCGGATTCGACGACCCTGACAAAGCATCGAAAGTAGCGGTAAGAGTTATAACTTCGACAAATAACACCATTTTTCCGGATCGGGAAATATATCTCGAATGCCTTGAAAATGATCTGGCTAAGGTTATGCCGGAGCCGGATCAGATCTTTTCATTCGGAAATGAGCCTGCTGATGGCTACCTGCGACATTGGGATGCCCTGCTCGGAGAAGAAACCGATCCGTTTCATGCCTTCCGACATTCTTTCTGGTGGAAAAAAGAGCTGTTACTCTGGTTTCAGCGATCTG
This sequence comes from Mucilaginibacter lappiensis, assembly GCF_900155965.1. Lineage (GTDB taxonomy): Bacteria > Bacteroidota > Bacteroidia > Sphingobacteriales > Sphingobacteriaceae > Mucilaginibacter > Mucilaginibacter lappiensis. The sequence continues at coordinate 420,581 of NZ_FTMG01000002.1, read as the reverse complement.
ATATTCCGGTGTGGTTTCCCGGTTATAATCCCATGAGCGAAGATGCCAGTGATACCCCTTATGACTATGACCACATACTCCCTGCCTCGCACATTTTCGGACAGGGGGCACGAAACAATCTTCCGGACGCGACACCTGACCAGGAAAATGCATTCAGAGAACGCCGCGGACTATATCTCGGGTCAATCGGAAACTACAGGATCTGGCCGTTGTGGGCTAACCGCTCTGACGGCAATATTTGTCCGGCTGAAAAACTCCGCATGGATATGACAGACTTCCGTGAGGATAAAGTTGCACGTCAACTTAAATATGCCACAGAAAAAGATTTTACTGAAGCATCCTGTATAAATACTGATAACAGGGATTCGTGGTACGGCTGCACTGGCAATCCTGCCAAATGGCCCGACAGACGGCGCAAAGCATGGCAGTCCGCGGTGGAAGACCGTATAAAATATTTATACCTGATATTTTATAATACTTTGCAATTTAAAGACTGGCGTATTGAGGAGCCGCAACAGGAAAACAAAATTCTCCTGAATATAATAGAAAATCAATCCCTAAATTAAAATACATTAGCTTTATATTTAATAATTAATTTCTGTAGATGCCTGTTCCTATCATTGATCTGTTTGCCGGCCCCGGCGGTTTAGCCGAAGGCTTTAGTACTCTTGTGGATACTCAGGGCGACCGGGTTTTTAAAATAAAACTGTCCGTTGAAAAAGATGCTTTTGCACATCAGACGCTCACATTGCGGTCTTTTCTCCGCCAGTTTCCGGTGAACGCCCTGCCAGCGGAGTATTACGACTTTCTTCAGCAGAAAATTACGCAGGCCGAACTGTATGACCGGTACCCGGATGCCTGGCAGGACGCGATTAAGGAAGCTTGGCAGGCCACACTGGGGGCGACATCTTCAGAAGAAATGGATTCCCGGATATCAGAGGCACTTGAGCATCAAACAAACTGGGTGCTGATCGGCGGGCCGCCCTGCCAGGCTTACTCCCTTGTCGGCAGATCGCGTGTTGGCGGAGTTCATGAGGATGATCATCGGGTTCACCTTTACAAGGAATACCTTCGGATTATCGCAGCACATCAGCCCGCGGTATTTGTTATGGAAAATGTTAAGGGATTATTGTCCGCTGAATTGAACGGAGAAAAAATATTTCCACGGATACTGGCTGACCTTTCCGATCCATCCTCCGTTTTTCCGGAACACGTTTCCTCAAAATATAAAATACATTCTCTGGTTACCAATCAGGTTAAAACAGACAGCGATTTTCTTATACGGTCTGAAAACTACGGTGTTCCGCAGAAAAGGCATCGGGTAATATTACTGGGCATAAGGGAGGGCATTAAGGCAGAACCTGGAATACTCACGAAATCACCAAAGGTGAACCTCAGTTCTGTTATCGGAATGCTGCCTAAGGTAAGAAGCGGGGTATACCGCGATTATTCACATACAGAGGAGGTTTTCACTAATGGACTATTAAAAAAGAAACGACATTACCTGCCGGTCAAAGACTCTTTTGAGAACTGGTCCGGCAGAGTCAGTAAATACGCATCGGACCTTTCATCTCATTTTCCGGACGGTAACGCAGGCAGCAACAGATTTCCACTTGACACAGGTTTAGAATATCGTCCTTATGTTAAAGGCACACTCAGCACAGATCATCCGCTTTATAGCTGGTATAGTGATAAAAAAACAGAAGGTGTAGTTCAGCACGCATCCCGTGCTCATTTATCACTGGATCTGAAAAGATATCTGTTCGCGGCACTTTACAGCGAGGTTTACGGTAAATTTCCTAGAATGCAGGATTACAGGGAATTCGGAGATGATCTTGTTCCCGACCATGAAAATGTTGAATCCGGAAAATTTAATGACAGATTCCGCGTGCAGCTACCGGATGAACCAGCAACGACTGTAACGAGTCATATTTCAAAAGACGGACACTACTTTATCCATTATGATCCGCAACAATGCCGAAGCCTGACGGTAAGAGAGGCCGCTCGGATACAGACATTTCCGGACAATTATTTCTTTTGTGGTCCTAAGACCCAGCAATTCCATCAGGTGGGTAATGCCGTGCCGCCTTATCTTGCTTTTCAGATAGGGAATATCGTGAAAGGGGTACTGGCAAAGCACGAAGAGTTAACAAATGCAGATTCTGAAATAAATTATGCTGAATAAAAAATACATAGCTGATTATATTTCAACAGAATTCCCGGATCTTAAAAACACGGGATTCAACCTTAATGACGCTGAAGTTTCTGCTTTCAGTGAAAACACCTTATTACCTTTCCTGATTTACCAGAACACGGTTGATTCAAAAAACCGGATAATTGAGTTGTATTTACAGGAGAATTCAGCCAGCATTCACTTTCTACCCTTTTATGTTGCTGTAGGTTTCTACAGAAAAGCTGTCAATAAAGCACTTACTGCGCAGCGTTTCAACACTGAAAAATTCGCGCCTGGCAAAAAATCAGTCAGGTACAATTCCAGTATCTGTTCCATTACAGGGATCAATTTTATCAGCCGCACGATCCAGCTGCGTTCCGGAATAAGTGAACATGAATTGTCCTTCGAGGAGGACTATAAACTTAAATGGGATAGCTATAAAAATTCGGCTGATATACGTGAGCGGCTGAGCGCATTCGCCCAATTGGATAATGCGAGTCAGCAGAACATATTCACATTACCTTTGCTTGACGGTGGTCGGAACCACGAAGGCGTTATTCTTTTTTCTAGCGTTTCTAAATTTTCAACACTCCTTCGGAACCTGCGGGTAGCCGGACACGATCTGCGTCAGCATTTAAACATTCAGATAGCATCTTTTGCCGAAGATGCCATTAAACTTAATCTGATTTCTGCGCCCAGAACAAAAAATCAGCCAGTAACCATTCTTGTAGCGAGAAACGATAGTGTGATGGCATTTAATGATATAATTGAGGCTGGCAAAAACAAAATCGACCATCTGAATACAGTAATCATTGATGATTTTGATGAACTGCTTAAAGTATGGGAAAGATCGGGCGTACTGGATGAGAGAATAAGCGAATTAAAAGAGATTTATTTCGACCGCCTCGGAACAGTACTGAAAGACATTTACCTGATCTGTAAAAACAGAAATTTCTCCGTTCACGAATGGATGGCAAAATACGAGATCAGATCGGAGGCCTGGCAGGTTACACCAAGGGAAAAAATCTTACTTGATGGCATTGATATGCGTGAACCTGGCATTTCGGTAAAAAGAATAACCGACAAAATGCTGGAGTCCATACAGGCCCGTGCAGAGCACCTTTTGCACCAATGGAAAGAATTGGGCCGGAACAATTTCTGCAACGGACAAACCATCAGACAAATCGGTCATCTATATAATTTACGTGATAAGTTATTATCATTTTATAAACCAGAAACCTTTCTTAAACTGAATAAGGCCATAGATCTGGAATTAGATGAATATCAGCGGGTATGGTTTAGTAACAACCAGGATGAAGGGCTGATTCAGCAAACAAGGGATTTTCTTGCTTCACTAAACATTTCGGGCGGTAATCTTACGGATATACGCCATATTATTGCACAAAATAATACTATCTTAAAAAAGATTGTGTTTGTAACCAATAACACCGATAAAGACGACCGCAGTTTTTTTGAATCCGAACTTGCTGTAATTTTAAAAGAGACAAATATATCCTTTTGCACAGCGAAGGAGTTTTTGCAGATAAGAGAGACGAATAATGATCTGCCGGATCTCATCATATATCTCAGTTGGAACAAGGATGTACTGAACAATGCACTTGTCAATCTACTAAGCAATAAACAGGTGTTCCTTGTTAACAAAAAAAGCAGCAGAATAATTACTAATCATTTTGATAAATCAGTTGCGGGTCTTGCAGGAATAAGCGGTACAGATATTAAATATAATCTCCTTAATCTTGAACCACCACCGGAAACTTCGGACAAACAGGATAACGGTTTAATCGCTTTAGGAGATGAAGCAGAAATTGTTGCCGAAACTGACGAATCCGCAGATATTGAAGATATTTCAGATTACGTTCACGAGGTCTTAAATTTCTTTAATAATGACACTGCAAAAACCAAAAAAAAAGGTGTAAAGACCTATTTTGTTTTTTTTGAGGACGGCACTCATGTGGAATGGCCTGAAAATAAATCAGTTTTTTATTTTGAAGATCACGCTGAAGGAGAGAAAGATTCCGTGCAGAAAGAAGTCCAGCATCTTGCGACCGGTGATCTCGTGCTTTTACCGAAAAACAGGGCGGAAATGAAACTTATTCTGAAAAATGCTTTGTCTCAGGATGAAAAAATGGCGTCTTCCCTGAAGTATGACGAAGAATGGCGAAACAAAATCAATAACTGTATCACTACAGATTATCAGGAAATAGACAAATTTAGGGATCAGCTTATAGAAAACGACTTCAATATCAGCTCCGGAACGATCAGAAACTGGATAGATGGCGAAACAATACAGCCGCATAATTTCAAAAAGCTACTGCTTACCCTTATCAAAATGGCGGTGATACAGGACGAAATGAAGGAACGTTATCTGACTGAAAACAAAACTTTAAAAAGACACAAAATCATGTTTGTAAGAAGTGCTGTGCGAAAGCTGATTTTCAATTTGAAAGGTATCAATTATGGGGAGGATGGAATCTTCGATGAAAAGCTGCTCAATGCTTTCGTCGATCATGTCGATATCAAACCGGTTTTAGGAATTTATATCAAGTAATATGCCGATCAGTCCAGCTACTCTCAACGGATACGAATTCAGCTCAGAGGCAGAAAAGAAAATTTATCTGGCTGCAAATAACAGTGGCTATTTCAATAATAGTGACCACTATTTTTTTCATTCACTTGATCTGGCCGATACCGGAAGTAAAAAAATAAAAGGAGAAATAGATTTTGTTTATCTGGATAAGGACTGCATTTTGTTTTTCGAGGTGAAAGGTGGTCAGATCAAATATGATTCTTTACAAAACGAATGGTATGTTTTAGGGGGAACTGAAAAAGGAAACCCATTTAAACAAGCCTATGATTCTCTTTTCCGGACAAGAGACTTTCTCTTGCCCAAACTTTTTAATAGCCGTTCGGTTACAGAGAGGCTTGTTTTTGGTATTGGTGTTATATTTCCTGATTGCCTCAGGCCATCCGAATTTCATAAGTCCACCAACGGGGCTATGGAATTTGACCCACAACTACTGTATGATTATAATAATCATAAGTCTCCCGGCGGATTGATGGATTATATAAAGAAAATAAAATCTTACTGGTCCGATCATTTACAATTCAGAAACCGGTCGGGCATCAGTCATAAAGAACTTACTACGATCAGTAAATATTTCCGACAGGAACTACATTTTACCTTACCTATATCGGATTTACTGGCCAAAGGTCACCACGAGCTGGGCAGGCTTACGGGTATGCAAATGTATGTGCTTGACAATTTAAAATATAATCCCGGCAAGGGTGGTCTTATCATGGGTGGCCCCGGGACCGGCAAAACCATTCTTGCACTTGAGTTGCTAAAGCGATCAGCAACAGAATCAAAGAAAACCCTGCTGGTCTGTTTTAACAAAAATCTGTCAGACCATTTGAACCGCAAAGCGGTTGAAGGTGGGATTAACAAAAGTTATGAAATCAGAAACCTCCATGAACTGCTTAAAGACGAAACTTATCTTAATGGCAGGTCCACACCCGTAACCGGCGATCAGGTTTACTGGTCCCGTGATCTTCCACTTTATTTTAACAGAAATATTAAAGATTCGAAGACCGGCTGTTATGATTACCTCATCATCGATGAGGGGCAGGATATTCTCAATGAATATCAGATGGAGGCTTTAGGGAAACTTCTTAAAGGGGGATTTGAATCGGGTAACTGGACAGTATTTCTGGATAAGCAATATCAGAATATTTACAACGACGACGCTGAAGAATATTATCAATATTTCAGAGAAGCATATCCATCGGTTGTTACTCTTTTGCAGCTGAATTGCAGAAATACACGTTCCACAATCAAAAGAGCAGCAGTACAAACCGGATTACCCGAAATGGCCTGTCTCAGAATATCCCAGACCTGGAACAGCGAAATCAGGTATTACAACCCCGGACCGGACCTGTTCAACCGAATAAACGAAATTCTCCTTAAACTGGAAAAAGAAGGCATAAAAAAAGAATATATCACCATACTCTGTACTGAAAAAAAACAGCTCACACAGCTGATGGAAAGCGGAAATGGATCTTTTGCAGAGTGCGCCTTTCATATAGCCGGCAAGGTTAATATCTGCACCATCCATTCCTATAAAGGTCTGGAAAATGAATTTATTCTGATCGCAGGTCCGGAGAACTACGATACTAATAATCATATTCAAATGAGTCTGATCTATATAGCAAACACAAGAGCTACCGCTCAAAGTATATTTTTTCTGGACAGAAGATTTAAAACAATTATTGAAGACAGAGAGGACTCAAACTTATAGTACATGAAAACAGATATCCGCGCAAAAATAGCCAGTGAAGTCAGTGATCTGCTTTCGGGTCCGATATATGGACCGGGAGAGGAACTCGACAAAAATCCACTGGATTTTTATACCATGGGAATCCTTTATCCGAGGTTACAACAAACACCGGACTTTGACGATGATCTTCCTGAATTTACAACAGCACCGGATGTTGATAAAGAAGAAAGTTTTGATGCACAGGATCTTCCCGAAAGTGATTCAGGAAAAAGAATGAGAAGTTCTCTGGAGAACAGTGGATCCTCTGAACCCGATGAACTTGAACTCACCACAAAATTCAGACCCTCAGCTGCCGGAATTTCTGTGCTTACTAAGAAAAACCCCAGTCTGACACTTAATGTCCAATTTGGGTTCTATACTAAAAAACAATCGGATAAAACAGAAGCCAACGGACATGCTATAAAAAAAATCATTTGGAAACATCAGCATCACAGCCAGCAGATTATTATAACAAATGGAATAACAGAAGGAGCGACGGAATCAGACTCAAAGGGAAAAATCAGTACGATCCCACTGGGTGACAGAGCCTTACTTTCTATAGTTACGAGACCTTACCGGCATACACCCGATCTTGAAATTAAAACTTTTACACTTATCAACAAACGAAACTCGCCAAATTTCCGGCAGCAGAAGAAAACGGAAGATTGTCTTTTTCAACCGGAAATAACAGCTGATAATGCCGCTGGTTTTGAAGGCTTTGAAGATCTCACCAACCTGAAACTACTAAGTAAGGAAGATCTTAATCTCAAACTTTTGTACCGGAATTACAAAACATGGGCACTTGGTCACGGTATCTCGGTAGAATGGGATGAATATGAAAGTTCAGTGAAAAGTGTAAGAACAGCAGTGATGCCGGCAGAAAAAGTAAATGGCGTTGACCTGAATCCTGAGGTTTTTCATGAAAGAAATGTACTTTATATTAAAAGGTTGGCCGGAAAATCAGAAGAAGCGGGCTATAGTCGTGATGTGATAAAGGGCGAACTTGAAGAATTTGTAAAGTTGTATCAAAGCTGGATTGAAAACCAGTATAATATGACTAATAACGATTCGACTCTGCCTGAGGAATTACGTGCGCAAGCGCTTGTCAATCTGAAGTCATGTTCAACACTTGCTGAAAGAATGAACAACGGTATAAATCTGTTGTTCAATGATCCTGAAGCAGAAAAGGCTTTTCAGGATGCTAACCGTGCAATGTTTATACAACGGGTAATGGCTGACTTCAGCAGACACCGCCGCGAAATGAAACGTGTGCAACACAATAAACCTGAGCAGGATGACGCGATGCCTGACTATCGCCTCATTCCGTTTGATGCCACCGCCGGGTCAATATGGAATAGTGGTGCACTGGATGTTAATGCAGATACGGCAAGAAAAGGAACTCTCGCGAGATGGCGACCTTTCCAGCTGGCGTTTCTACTATCACAAATTGAAGGAATCACAGACATCCAGTCGGCTGATCGCGATACTGTTGACCTGATATGGTTTCCTACAGGAGGCGGCAAAACCGAAGCCTACCTCGGCCTTACTGCGTTCACGATCTTTTACAGGAGATTAAAGTTCAAAAAAACGAATCCCAATCATGGCGCAGGTGTTTCCGTACTCATGCGTTATACCCTTCGTTTGCTCAACAAGCAACAATTTGAAAGGGCCTCAATTATGATTTGCGCCTGCGACCTGATCAGAAGAAATGAGCCAGAAAATTATGGCTCCAAAAGGATTTCGAATGGCATATGGATGGGCAGTTCGATGACACCTAACAAGATTGCGACTCAGGTTAGTGATTACGGGAATTTTATCACACAGATCAATAGCGGCCGTTTACCGGATGGCCACCGGACATCTCCGCCACTTCTTTCCTGCCCCTGCTGCGGGAACCGGCTTGTCAAAGAAAACTTAGCAGGGAGCGTCACCGGCAGATGGGGGTATTTCAGAAAGAAAAATTCCAGAAACGTAGAAACCGGGGCATATCTTATTGGGTGTACGAATACCCTGTGCCACTTTCATGTGAGTAGTTCTACTCTGAACTCCAGAGCTGATCATACGCTTCCTGTATACGAAGTGGATGAGGTCATTTACGAAGAAAGACCATCCCTGTTATTTTCAACTGTAGATAAATTCGTCCAGTTAGCATGGAATAGCACCTGCTTTAACATTTTTAACACTGCTTTTACAAACGGCAACATTCAGCGGATTTACCCGTCACCCGATTTGATTATTCAGGATGAACTACATCTTATCAGTTCGGCGCTGGGAACAATTTACGGTGTCTACGAAATAGTGGTTGACCGCATGTGTCGTGAAGCAGGAGGAAATATTGCAAAAGTAGTCGGAGCAACTGCAACCGTAAGAAATGCGGCGCAACAGTGCCACCGCCTTTACGGTCGGAAAGGATTCATGCAGTTCCCGCCCCCGGGTACTGATGCTGACGACTCTTTCTACGCCAAAAAAATCAAGGGGGATGATCCAAAGAACAGACTATATATAGGCCTGATGCCATCAGGAACTACAACCAGTACCGCTCTCATTCGTCTTGTGTCTGTGCTTATGGAAAGAATTCCCGCCATTCCCGAATCAAATAAAGATCTGGATAATTACTATACGCTAATTGTATATTTTAACGCATTAAAGGAGCTTGGCAGATTCCGGACTTTTCTAACAGATGACATTGTCGCTTACAGGAAATTACTTGCAAACGAATTCAAAACGTTTATCAGGCCTTTTGATCAGCATATGCTGTGTGAATTGTCAAGTGTAATGACCTCTGACGAAATTACCACAGGCCTTGATAAACTGGAAAAAACCACACTCCCGGGGGGAGCCGATCAGAATCATCCACTTGTTCAATTTCTTTATAGATCCGGTATTCGTAGTTTTCCCGCACTACGGTCTGCAAAAGGTTCGCGCTGGAACGATGAATTATTGACAGAAAAGTTTTTCAAGGATATAGGCTTGGAATTTACGGATGACAGCAAGAAAAACTACAGTGAGTTAATGGCGTTGGTTACTAGGCTTATGCCGGGAGAAGACGAACCAGTTCAGATCGCTCCCGCCACCAACATGATTTCTGTTGGCATGGACATACCAAGGCTTAATACAATGATTATCAATGGGCAACCAAAAACTTCCGCGGAATACATTCAGGCAAGTTCACGTGTGGGAAGAGAAAGGCCTGGTATCGTTTTTACTTTTCTTTCACCGACAAAAAACAGGGACAGATCTCATTATGAAAAATTCAAAGCCTTCCATCAGGCCTATTATTCATATGTAGAATCAAGTTCGGTAACCCCTTTTTCACGCCCGGCGCTGGAAAAGGTCTTACCTACGGTATTAATTGCGCTGACCAAAAGTCTCTTTTTGGATGGTAATGACGGCATCTTTGATGGTTCAGGAAGCGATTTTCGTGCTTTTGTTGATGACATCATGCTGGATATTATTAACCGGGGAACCGGGATATACGGTCAGGCCGCGGGACCGGAAATCGCGCGCACTGTTAACGACATCAAAGAGGAGTTTCTCGGCAAAACAGAAGATCTTCAGGGAAACAGAAGACTCGCAAAGTACATGGATTTTCTTCAACCGGACCCGCTTGGGGGTGGATTTATGCCGACACTGCAACATCATACCGCAGTATACAATGCCCCAGCACAGTTTGTTGAAAGTGTTCTGTCTGACCACATACCGACAATGCAAACCCTTAGAAATGTTGAAGTGTCTTCCGCTGTATCTATTAAAAATCAATAAATGAGTTACGATATCAGACAATCTCAAGTTATACATACCTGGCCTGCCGGTTCAATGATTGACTTTCCACAGTTATCATTGATTATGCTCAATCATGATCATCAGTACAATGACTGGGGAAATCCGGACCCGGCAGGACAAAATCAGCCAAATTCCAGAAACACTGTAAATGACGCCAGACTGGCAGAAGCATTTAAGGTTGATGCTTTTATTCTTCCTCCTGCGAGGGATGGCATCAGCGCGCTCAGTACCTGGGCTATCCGTTTTCCGAGAATGAATTACTGTCCACAGTGTGGCCTTATGCATCTGACTAACAGGACATCAGGAATGATGCCAACGCCACGGGGTAGAAGTTATAATACAGAAATGAAACCGGTTCATTGTCCGGCATGCTTTAACCATCAGACTTCCAAAGGTCCCGCCGTTATTCCCATGAGATTTGTTATAGCTACGGAAGAAGGATTTCTTGACGATTTTCCTTGGGATTGGTATGTTCACAAAAACAAACCGGATGAACGTAATAAGGGAAATAAGCTTTACTATAAGTCAAAGGGTGGTTCTGCCAGCTTGGCGGATATACAGATTGAAAGCAGGAAGGAAGACAATACCTTCGTCGCCGTGCGGGACCTGAGCAAAATTTTTGATCAGGAGATTTTTGCGGAAAGAACAGCGGGCGAGGGTAATTATCTTCAATACGTAAATGGCTTTCTGCCTAAACCATGGAAAGGATGGCACAATGATAACTCCTTTATCTCAGAAGTGGTGACGGTTCCGGATGAAAGCACAATCTGGAACGGAGACGAATTAACTGATACTGCTAAACGACGATTCCCTAGGACACTTCAAAAAGGTGCCGGAAATGTTATATTTCCGATAGTTTATAGCGGAATATTATTGCCTGAATCCACTTATGACCAGCAATGCCCGCCTGAAGTACAGCAAAAAATACAGACTCTTATGACCGAAAGGATTGATGATGCGCCTGATGAATACGCGTCAATGATCAACGAGGAGTGGAAAACTTATATTTTAAAAGTGGTGAATCGAAACCCCAACCACGGGTTACTTCGGTTAGGATATTCTTTGGCACAGATCATACAATTTATTTCCAATTTCTTTGGTGACTCCCCGGCTGAACGCGCGGCTGAACGCTCTGAGTTACTACGTCTCCAGGAGTTCAAAGCCTTCACCGGTGAAATAAACGATGACGAAAAGGTATGGTTCAAAAAGAGAGCGATCAATGGTGCAGTATATAATAGTGGCTTGCCTTCAGCAATGCTTTCCGAAGTGGTTCTCCTTGAAAAGATTTCGGCACTGAAAGTCTATCGGGGATTTACAAGAGTTAAACCTTTGATGGGTGAAGAGCTTGTTTTCGCAGACTTGGCCGACAACCTACAGGGCAAGCAACTTGAGGAATTTGAGCGGATTCAGGATTCAAGAAAAGATCCTGTTCACACCAGGGAGTTACCTGCATTTGAAGTTAAAGGCGAAGGAATACTTATTAGGTTCAGTGATACTTTGCTGAATGAGTGGACAAAAGCATATCCCGACAGGCGCCTGGATGTGATTAATAACAATCAGCGACAGGCGAATGCCGATTTCGGTCAAAACAAAAAAATGACCAGCAAACGTTATCTGTTTCTTCATACGCTTTCGCACATTTTGCTAAAAGAATTGTCAGAAGACTGTGGATATAGTCTTTCGTCACTGGCAGAAATTATCTATTGCAGTGAGGATGCGAAAATCGGGACAAATGAAGAAATGAATGGCATTCTCATATATACAACCACATCTGACGCTGAAGGCTCGCTCGGTGGCCTCGTCGAAAAGGGTCTGCCCGAAAATCTGAGGGATATTATGGTTAAAGGAGTCGATAAAGCCCGTTGGTGTTCATCAGATCCACTTTGCATATCAGCTGACAGTGGGCAGGGCTTTATGGGCCTGAATCTGGCGGCTTGTTATTCGTGTGTTCTACTCCCTGAAACGAGTTGCGAGCGAATGAATCAATATTTGGACAGAGCAGCTATTGTAGGGACACTTACGCAGGAAGAAATCGGCTTGTTCAATCACTAACAATATACTTGCTCAGACCATCCGTTATCATCACTAGGATAATCGGTGGCTATTTAGAATAAGCTGTTCTAACTCAGTCATGGTATTTTCAATTACCTGCTTTTTAAGCTCACACTCCCATACTGTTATTATTCTCCAGCCTTTTTCTGTCAACGTAGCGAATGCCTTGTTATCATTAACTGTATTTCCGGTAATCTTATTAAGCCACCATTCAGTTCTCGTTTTTGGGATAGTATAATAACGGCATCCTTCATGGCCATGCCAGAAACAGCCATGAATAAATACGACGGTTTTATATTTTGGCAGAACAATATCAGGTTTACCGGCAAGATCTTTAACATGCAGACGAAAGCGGAAGCCACGTGAAAATAAATATTTGCGGACGAGCATTTCCGGCTTGGTATCCTTGCCGCGGATCCGCGACATATTGTAACTTCTTGTTTGCTTCGAGTGGACGTCTGCCATAAAAAATAAGCTGCAACCTGTGTGCCAGAATACTACACCAGCTAAGGCGATGGTATATATTTATCCACCCCTGTTTATACAAGAAATATTTCCTGCATCACGCTAATGAACAATCCTTAAGGAGCTTGGAAATACTTTTAGGACAGGGAGAAGACAATCATGTAATTTAAAAGTGAACAGTTTCTATTTTTCTTCCACCCATTCCAGCACCTGATCCTTCTTCATTTTGTGTTTATGAATATAGTCATGGTGCACATTACAAATCGTGATCAGATTCTCTTCTGAATTTTCTCCCTTATGAGCATGGTATTCCAGATGATGCAGTTCCAGGAACTGACGCGGATCTTCCTGCCTGATCATATTCAGATTCCAGCCGCATTTACGGCAACTGAAATGATCCCTTTCCAGTACTTTTATTCTTGTACTGTCTTCAATCTTACGGTCATGCTGCTCAGCCTGCTTATCTTCTTCGAAAACATATACACCGACCGGCAATTCCGGCCGTCCTGTATTCCTTGTTTTAACCGGCCAACCTTCTTCCGTCCTGAGTTCTCGAACCCGCCGAGCCCACTCTGTAGCATCTTTTGCCAGGTAACTCAACTCTTCACCTGTAATGCTTCGGCCTATATTATTTTTGAAAAACTCCAGTAATTTATCTTTGATGGAAATGTTCTTTCTGCGAATCACGTTGCTCAGTTTCCAGCGGTAAGCCGCTTCCTTATCCTGACCGGATTTCAGGAAAATGTATTGAGCCGGTTTAATAGCGGATACGTCTGCCACTACATTATCCCAGTCACCTTCCTTCAGCATACTTTTGATAGTATTACCGCTCAACACCGGCCACCCCATTTCCGAGCGCAACTCTCTGATTCGTCGCTGATAATCTGTTATACCTGAAACGACCAGCAGCTCATCGCTGCTGATAATCTTTTCCGGATATCTCTGCAGATATATCAGTATCCGCTCCCTGGCACCCACAGCATCGCCTTCAGGAAGAATATTTGTTCCAAGTTTTCTTAATAAATAGAAAGCAGGAATAAGTTCCAGCACCTGTGCCCTTACGTCGGCGGTACCTGACGATACCAGATCAGAAAAATTATCCAACAAAGAAGTAAGTTCTTCTTTAGTTTTCAGGAGATCAAAGGCTGATGGTTTCTTTTTTGCCATTCGCAGTTAAGTCTTTTATTTGTGACAGGTGTTTGTTCCGGTTGTGTTAATAAAAAGTGTTCGTATACGGTAGCTGCAATTGTTTTTGCCATACCGACAGCAACTGCATTACCGATTTGTCTTGCAATTTCGGTTTTACTTCCCTTAAATACAAAATCATCCGGAAAAGCCTGTATCCTGGCCGCTTCGCGGTGTGTGATAGGCCGGTTCTGTTCAGGATGTAAATATCTTCCTTTTTCCGGTTTAAAAAATTCTGTCCGTATCGTTACCGATGGTCTGTCCCACCATAATCTGCCGAAAAGATCGGTACCCCCACTTTTTTTATTGATCCAGCACTGAGGTGTTAATTCCGGAGCAAGACGGAATAGGTCAAACCTGTTCATTCCCTGTTCCGGTATGGCTTTATACCGCTGGATGCTCATCGGAGTCGGATTTCTTCCGAAATGTAGTACATTTGTGCCTTTTTCACCTCTAATCTCCGTCCCAACAGGCTGATCAAGGTCACCAATGGCCTCGCGTAATGTCGTCCACGGCTGCGCATTCGGTTTATATAATTTCAGATCCAGCGCCTTTTTATCCCGGGGATCACGGTGCGTGCGCAAAGGCGGGAACACATTCTCAGGGTCAGCTAATTTTGACCCCATGATAAAAGCTCTTGTCCTGACCTGGGCAACGCCGTAATTAGCCGCGATCAGTTTTGATGCTCTGATTGTAAATCCAAGATCGTTAGCAACTCTTTCTATTTCCTTAAATTCTTCTGAAGTAAGCAACTCCGGTACATTCTCCATAATGAAGACAGAAGCTCCTGACCGCTGTACAATATCCATAAAAGGCAGCCATAAAGCTTTTCTCGGATCAAGTTCGCGGTTACGGTTTAGCAAGCTGAATCCCTGGCAGGGCGGCCCTCCTATAACCACATCAGCCTGAGGAATAACCGTTTCAGGGTCTTCCAGAATGCTGACAATATCACCATGCGTACAATGTACGCCAAAATTGGCGTTATAGGTCTCCGTCGCATCTTTATTAAAGTCGTTGGCCCATACGGAATCGAACACTGCTTTATCTCCAGCCTTAAACTGTTTAAACCCAAGGGTAAAACCTCCTGCACCTGCAAATAAATCGATAATTTTAAGTTTCATAAACCTCTTTATCCCAAATCAAAACTAAACAAATCCGATTATAATCGGCTAAAAGACCCCAAATACTATACAACTATTTCATTGAAATGCTTTGAAAAGCATTAATGCCTTGCATGTCTGAGGCAAATACAATTCAAGATAAACGCACGAAAATACTAATTATTTTAGTAATTTATTGACATAAATAATTTGTGTTGAAAATTTCATTAATTAACCGTCGGGGCCTTCGGTTGGAGTAGTTTGGCTGGCATTTTGGGATGCAGCTGCAAAAGCCCCTGTTCCTAGTTTTCCTGAAACATTAGCGATGAACATTACAATAAAAGACAACGAAAGCATGATCTGCAAGATTACGATATGCTGAATGGATTCATCTTTAGGGCTGATATCTCCGTATCCTATCGTTGCTGCGGTAACAAAACTGAAATAAATAGCCTGAGACGATGTCAAATGCTTGTCTGCACTGATCAAACTGTCATTAATCACAAATAAAGAACGTCCTGCATTATTGACCTGATGTTCTTTAAAAGTGTAGAACGCAGCAAAGCACAGACATATTTCAATATAGTTGATCAACATTAAGGTCAGGTTCCGCTGATAACTGAACGGCTCACTCCAAACGTCCCGGAGAAAGACACCACCCAGCAAAGCATAAATCGTTTCTATTGCAAGCCAAACGAGTATTAGTGTCACATACCAGTTGTCGGCATACTGATGCGTAATAAGCCCCCAGGAAATTACAACTTTAGCAATTACATAAATATCAATAAGTATCCGGCGCACAAAAATGTGGGGGCGATCTGTTGCTGCCTTGATCCAATTTCCAGGAAAAAACCACCATGGCGTGTAAATCAATATAACACGAATTACCCATTCAACACCAAACGCCACCTGGTTTTTGTTGTCAAAAACAACATCACGATATTCTTTTTGCTTCTCACGAAATGGGTTAGGCTTTCTTATCTCCATGGTGTATCGTAAATTTCGTCATAGTTCTCAGTTTCTATAAATTCTAACCCAACGCTCCGCATAAACATTTTTTTTCCTTCCAATGCATCGTCAGGATTTGCCGATGCAACGTACCAACCTTTTTTAGCCCGGTCAGGAAATTTCTTAAAGTATCGTGCTCGCTCAATAAGCAACCAACGTATAAAAACTTCGTTCTCTTCCAGCGATAACCCTAAAATGCAAAGGTTCTTATTGAAAATAATATGGAGCCATGTGTTAAATCCCCGCCATTCCTGCTGATTTTTTCCATTGAAAGGATTGTTTTCACCCTTATGCAAAAACTCACGCGCCCGTTCCACACATCCCATATAATGTGTCAACCCTAATCTGATACTGCGATAATACTTTACAAACCCGTTAATGTACCAGACACCGAAACCGTCAGTCGGTGACGCATGCTGTTCTAAACCATAATAAGTCGTCCAGGGATAAAAGTCTGTAAAAGATTTACTGGACATATAATATTGCTCCAAGTTGCCTGCGGCAGGCAATATCATATCAAAATTCGTCGTTAACACAGGTGCGTTAAGCTCAATGGCTTTTAAAATAAACACCCCGTGATGCGGGCGAAAATTCCAGTCATTCATTATCGATGCAGCTTCTTTTTGAATGGCATAATTTTGTGTAGGTTCAAGTTGGGCATTAGAAAGATCTAAGAGGTCGTAAAATTCTGTTAACGTAATACCCTTCGGAACCCTGTCCCCTTTGAAAACATCAGGTGCGAACTTTTGCCACAGTTTAAGGAGAAGATGATCCCATGAAATTGCATCCGGATTATTAGGGAATCTATTGATACCATTGCCGACAATGAATGCAATATCAGTTTGGTTTCTTTCTATAATATTTCTAAGTGACATAACTGAGGTTTGTTGACTAAAAATAGGTATTATACTACGGTAATCATTAAGGATCATTAAATCTTCCTGTTATAATTATAGAACTCATAAGATTCGCACGGATAAACGGACAAACCAAGGTGCAACTCATAGTTTCAAACCCTTGTCCGATGCTCATCGCCACCTTCCCAAGGTTTTCTTTGCTTGTTATTATCTGGTGTGTCGAGTTTTAAATATTGGTCCGGTTTCAGTCCGGCATCAATGAGTATCTTTTCAGGAATATTATTATTCAGGATCTTGCCGCCGCCGGTCAGCTCAGGCAATACCTTGTTAGTGATCGTATTACGAATAGCGCTAATACCGCTTGGCTGACCAAGGATCTCGGCAAGCGGGCGTTTGAAAGCTATACGGCCAAATGATTCATCTGCATCCCGAATGCGATGCCATTGATCATCGCTTTTTCCATTTTTTTTCGGAATGAAGCCGTTTCCTTTCCCTGTAAATGCTGGTTTAGTAAATTGTCTATATAATGTTCCAAGTTCATCTCCAGCGAAAATTCCGGCATAAAATATTCTGCCTGATTGATATGTGGGGGCAGTGCCTCGGCTCATTCTTCCGCTTGGCGTATAAGGGCGCATCCTCGGATCTTGACATTAAAGGTCCCCGTCCTTCAATTCGTGGTGTTTAAGAATCACGGCGCTGACTCTTGCCATAACTTAAATCTTTAAACAAGATATTATGTAAGATCTGACTGAACCTGTGGTAATCACCCGTCAGATGCCGCGAGAAAAAAACTGCGTTTTTGATACAAAAAAGCCGCTCTCCTCCCGGAGAAACGACTTATTTGCTTGGAAAGGATTACTCTTTCCAATTTGTGCGCCCACCTGGGCTCGAACCAGGTACCAAAAGAATTATGAGTCCTATAAACTCAACTATTTTGTAAAATAGTTGAGTTTGATTAATCTACTTGCTCGTCAAGTATTTTTCGAAGTGCTTGCATATCCTTACTTATTTTCAGATCAATAACCTTAGCATAATGCTGCGTAGTTTTTATATCCAGATGCCCGAGCATTTTACTCACACTTTCTATGGGAACACCATTTGTTAAAGTTACTGTTGTTGCAAAGGTATGCCGGGCGAGATGGAAAGTAAGGTTCTGAGTGATGTCGCATTCCTTAGCTATCTCCTTCAGATAGCTATTCATTTTTTGATTGCTTAACACCGGTAGCACAATACCATCATTTTCACAACGTGGGTGATCTTTATACTTTTCAATAATAACTAAGGCTGGCTTTAATAAGGGTATCTTTGACGAGGTCTCTGTCTTTTTCCTGGTGGTCATTATCCACTGTTCTCCGTCAATGCCAGGCACGATCTCATTTCTGCTTAGCTTTTTCACATCTGCATAAGACAATCCTGTATAACAACAAAAGACGAAGATATCCCGAACTTGTTCCACACGTTGTGATTCTATTTCCCTGGTGATGATTCTGTCTAACTGCTCCTGTGTAAGAAAATCTCTTTCTCTTATCTTGAGTTTAGGTTTATATTCTGAGAAAGGATTCTCCTTTAATAGTTTGGTTTTTAAACAATGATTGACGATTTTCTTGAGATGCTTAATGTATTTTGCCACGGTTACGGGTAGACACTTAGCTTCCTTTTTTAAATAATAATCATAATCGCGAATAAATGAATAATCCAGCCGGTCAATCTCCAAGTCTGCTTTTTTGTATTTTGTTTTAATATAGTTCTGTAAATGCCCTAAACTGGTTTTATACCCTTTTAATGTATTTGGCTCAAATTCAACCCCGAGCATAGATTCCATTTCTGCATTATGAGCTTTAAAAAGCTCAAGTATTAAGTAGTACTTATCATTCCGGTCCAGGAATTTATTTTTTAAGCTCAGGGCGGTTATCTTTTTTCGCTCATGCATTAGCTTGAGGTGAGCTTCTGCCAATAGCTTTTGTAGGTTATCCAGGTAAGAGTTCAACCCTTTAGTGCTGTCTTTAGTACCATTCTCCCGGTGAGATTTTGAACACCAGCGATCAGGAGAAGCTTTCCGGCATACTGAGATCTCTGCACTTTTACCGTTTACTTTGATTCTCATGTAAATGGGCATTGGCCCTGATTCATATTTCTTAGGCTTTTTTAGATAGAAAAGTAAGGTGTAGTTTGTTATCATTTTTAAATATTAAAAAAGCCGCAAATTAAGCTTTAGCCTAAATCAACAGAAAAGTCCTTGTTTCACCACAGTTCCGCATTGTTTACCATGTATAATGCTGACTGAAGAAGAACTAGTTCAAATTTGATAACATGATCATTAAGGTTTTGCCAATTTTTAAATGTTGGTAATGATTTAGTTGTGCCGAAAGCAAGCCATAAATGTAATTATCAGCTTAACGCATACCTTAACTAAATACACGAAGGGGGTGGTTTCTACGTGCTTTTCAACTATAATTTAGCTTCAAAGCACTCACCGTTTTACTCACTTTTTGAAGAAAAATGGCTCTAATCTAAGCCGATGGATGTAGGAAAATTATTGTAATGTACTAATTGTCAACAACTTGTATTTTAAGGAATATTCAGGTTCATATTCCCTAAAACAAAAATAACTACTTGATAGTCAAGTAGTTATAATCTTAGTAGCCCGTAGGGGAATCGAACCCCTGTTTCTAGAATGAAAATCTAACGTCCTAACCCCTAGACGAACGGGCCATTTTTATTTATTTTCCCTTGTTTTGGGATTGCAAAGATATAGCTTTACTGATAAATTAAAAATAAAATTTAAAAAAAATATTTTAGCTATAAATACGGCCTGTTTTAAAGGGGTTTCAAACAAAATCGTGCTTTTATCATTGTAAATCTTTGGCATGTTAAAGCTATCTTTATAAATAAATAAAACATACTTTATGAAAGCAATCTGGAACGATCAGATCATAGCCGAAAGCAATGATACCATCGTAGTCGAAAACAATCACTATTTCCCTATAGAAAGTGTCAAAGCCGAATATCTTGAAAATACCGATACCCATACTACTTGTCCATGGAAAGGCCTGGCATCTTATTATACCCTGAATGTTGATGGTAAAAAAAATCAGGATGCCGCATGGTATTACCCACAACCAAAGGAAGCTGCCAGTCATATTACCAACTATGTGGCCTTTTGGAAAGGTGTTAAAGTAACCGAATAAACATGAAGAAATACGATGCCATTATCATCGGCGCCGGGCAGGCAGGCGGCCCATTGGCTAAAAAGCTGGCCAACGCAGGCAAAAAAACCGCCATTATTGAAAAACGGTTTTATGGCGGCACCTGCGTAAACGATGGCTGTACACCTACAAAAACCATGGTGGCATCGGCAAAAGCAGCTTATATGGCAACCAAAAGTGCGGAGCTTGGCATATTGGTAAAAAAGTTTTCGGTTAACATGCCCCAAATAAAAAAGCGTAAAGACGAGATTGTGCTTCGTTCGCGCAATGGGGGACTGCACGCTGCTGAAAAAACGCCCAATTTGGATGTACTGTTTGGCGAAGCCACTTTCACTGATCATAAAACCATTTCGGTAAACTTAAATAGTGGTAAAAAACAGACCCTGCAAGCAGATCTTATATTTCTGAATCCGGGAGCAAAGCCCTTTGTTCCAGAAATAGAAGGTCTGCATGATATTAACTATCTCACATCAACAACCATACTTGACCTGGATTACGTTCCTGAGCATTTATTGATATTGGGGGGCAATTATATCGGCCTGGAGTTTGGGCAGATGTTCCGTCGGTTTGGGAGTAAGGTTACTATACTGGAAAGATCAGCGAGGATTGTATCGCGCGAAGACGAGGATATCTCTGCCGAAATGCAAAAGATACTGGAGGCAGAGGCGATTACTATTTATAATCAAACGCAGGCTACCGGATTTAAGCAGAATAAGAGTGGCAAAATAACCGCCACCATTTCTGTAAATGGCGAAGAAAAAAAGATCAAATGTACTCATGTATTAGTTGCAGTTGGTCGCACTCCTCAAACAGAAGCTCTTAATCTATCCAAAACAGGGGTAGCTACAGACGAAAAAGGAAATATTAAAGTAAATAACAAACTGGAAACCACCACTCCCGGCATCTATGCCCTTGGTGATGCAAAAGGAGGTCCGGCTTTTACACATATTTCGTATAACGATTTTACTATTGTTTACCGAAACCTGATCGAAAAACAAGATCTGAATATAAACGACCGTCCTGTACCTTATTGCATGTTCACCGATCCGCAATTGGGCAGGGTAGGACTAGATGAAACCGAGGCTAAAAAACAAGGATTGAATTACAAAGTAGCCAAATTACCCATGGCCCATGTAGCCCGCGCCATAGAAACCGGTGATACCCGCGGTTTTATGAAGGCCATTGTTGACACCAAAACAAAAAAGATATTAGGCGCCAACGTTTTAGGGCCCGAAGGCGGTGAGATTATGACCGTATTGCAAATGGCTATGGAGGGCGGTATTACTTACGACCGGATACGTTATTGTGTGTTTGCCCATCCACTGTATTCAGAGTCATTAAATAATTTGTTTATAACCCTCGAGGATTAGTCCCCGCTTATGATAAAGGTTAAAGACGTAAGCAAACACTTCGGTAAAGTTAAAGCGGTTGATACCATCAACTTTGAAGTTCAGGAACAAGAGAACTTTATTTTGTTAGGTACCAGTGGTTGCGGCAAAACCACTACGCTTAAAATGATCAACCGGCTTATTGAGCCTACTTCAGGCAGCATTTTCATCAACGGAAAAAATATCACTGATGAGCAACCGGAAATATTAAGGCGCAGCATTGGTTATGTTTTACAAAACAATGGCCTTTTTCCGCATTATACTGTGGCCGAAAACATTGCTATAGTGCCTCAATTATTAAAGTGGGATAAAAAGAAAATAACCAATCGTACTGCTGAGCTAATGGAGAAACTTCACCTAGGCTCCGATTATCTGCATGCTTACCCCAATGAACTAAGCGGGGGCCAGCAACAACGCATCGGCTTGGCCAGGGCTTTAGTATCTGATCCGCCGGTTTTATTGATGGATGAACCTTTTGGTTCTTTAGATAATGTTACGCGAGCCGCTATTCATAAGGAATTTAAAGCGCTTGATGAGTTGAAAAGAAAAACCATTATCATGGTTACCCATGACGTTCAGGAAGCTTTTGAACTGGGTGATAGGATATGCCTTATGGACCAGGGAAAGATCATACAATCAAGCACTCCTGCTGATTTGCTGTTTAAGCCGGCTAATAAATTTGTAAAGGATTTCCTGAAAGACCAGCGCCTGCAGTTAGAATTTAAAGCGATACGGCTGCTGGATATTTGGGATCTGTTACCGAATCACCATCAGGAAGCTCATACGTCATCATTATCAACCGACAGCGATCTGTGGACTGCACTGGAGCATTTTAAGTTTATTGACTCAGAGACTGTCAACATCAGCAAAGATAAAAGTGAAATAAAAATCGTTGGGTTTGAGCAACTCATGTCGGCTTTTAATCAATACAAGAACAGGCAAGGGCATGAATGAACATCAGCAAACCTTACTGGAATTCATGCAACAGCAGGCCGATAAGCTGGCTGTGCAAACCATGCAGCATATCGGGCTTACCTTTATATCGCTCTTTTTCGCAGTACTTGTAGGTTTGCCCTTGGGCGTTATTATCGCCCGTAAAAGAAAGCTTTCCGGTACGGTTTTGGGTTTTGCCGGGGTACTGCAAACCATTCCGAGTATAGCCCTGCTGGGATTTATGATTCCCCTTTTAGGAATTGGACCTAAACCGGCCATTGTTGCTTTGTTATTATATGCCCTGCTACCCATTATCCGGAATACCTATACCGGCATTACTGGTATTGATGCTGCCGTGAAAGAAGCCGCCATGGCCATGGGCATGAGTAAATGGCAAATACTAATCAAGGTAGAGCTTCCCCTGGCTATGCCGGTTATTTTGGCGGGTATCCGCACCGCCACGGTCATCAATGTTGGTGTAGCAACACTGGCATCATTCATAGCAGCGGGTGGCTTAGGCGAGTTTATTTTCGGTGGCATATCGCTCAACAATACCAACATGATCCTTGCCGGAGCTATTCCAGCAGCTTTATTGGCCATTATTTTCGATTTCCTGCTATCATTGGTACAAAAGCTAAATTTCAGAAAATTAAGGCGCAGCAGCTATGCATTGCCCATTGTATTGCTCTTGTTATCGTCCTTTTATTTTATTCCTACTGCATACGGCAGCAAACTCACCGCAGGCTTTACGCCCGAGTTTATGGGCCGGCAGGATGGCAATCTGGGTTTGGAAAGTAAATATGGACTAAAGATCCATACCATTGTAATCAGTGACGCCGTGATGTACAAAGCAGCCTATCAAAAAGAACTGGATGTGATCAGCGGATACTCTACCGACGGACGGTTAAAAGCGTACGGACTGGTAGTGCTGGATGATGATAAAGGCATATTCCCCCCGTATTATGCCGCGCCAATTATAAGGGAGGATGCATTGAAGAAATTTCCGAAGTTAGAGCAAACGCTGAATTTACTATCCGGCAAAATAAATGATTCCGTGATGACCGATTTAAATTACCGTACTGACTATCTTCACCAAAGCCCGGAGCGGGTGGCTAAGGATTTCTTAGTAAATCATAAGCTATTTAAACCCGCCCGCAAGAGCAATGAAGAGAACACTGTACGCATCGGTTCCAAAATATTTGGCGAACAATATATACTGGCCAATATGTACAGTATGCTTATAAAAGGATATACTGATTATGGCGTATCAACAAAAACAGGACTTGGCGGAACAAAAATTTGTTTCGACGCCTTAACTAATGACCAGATAGACTTTTACCCCGAATACACGGGGACGGGTTTACTGGCCATATTACAAGCCTCGTCAAAAACAATAAATGAGGTAACTAAAAATAAGGACAGCACTTACAATTATGTGCAACGGGAATTTAAAAAACAATACCAGGTAAGCTGGCTAAAACCTATCGGATTCAATAACGCTTATGCCTTAATGATGAGAGAGCAGCAAGCCAAAAGTTTAAATATTAAAACAATTTCTAACCTCAAACGATATTTGAATAGTAAATAGTTCCATGAATTTAGTTGATTGTTATAAAAAAGTACGTCAACGTACCGAATACATTTGTAGTCCTTTGCAAACAGAAGACTACGTGGTACAGCCTGTGGTAGATGTTAGTCCGCCTAAGTGGCACATCGGCCATACTACCTGGTTTTTTGAAACTTTTATCCTGAAGCCTTATTTTATGGGCTACCAGGAATTCAATCCTAATTACAACTATGTATTCAACAGCTATTACGAAACCGTTGGCAACCGCGTTATCCGTACAGACCGGGGCAATTTAAGCCGCCCAACAGTTAACGATATTTACCAGTACCGGGCATATGTAGATGAAGCCATGGAAAAATTCCTGAGTACCGAGCCCGCTACCGATGTTAAAGAACTCCTGATATTAGGCTTCAATCACGAAGAGCAACACCAGGAATTGTTACTGACCGATATTAAATATATTTTAGGTCACAACCCTTTGTTTCCACCATACTCAAGCAGCTATGTATCGCCAAAGATGATTACCGCAGCTATTGATTTTATTAAGGTAAACGAGGGAATTTATGAGATAGGATTTACCGGTGAGGGATTTTGTTTTGACAATGAGCTAAATCGTCACAAGGTTTATTTGAACGCTTATGAAATAAGCCCTAACCTGGTTACCAATGCCGAGTACCTGGAGTTTATCAATAGCGGCGGTTATCATGATTTTCGCTATTGGCATGCGGAGGGCTGGGATTGGGTTAAAATCAACAAGGTTGAGTCACCCCTTTACTGGCATTTGATTGATGAGGAGTGGCATAACTATACCTTCCATGGTCTGGAATTGCTTAACCCGAACAATCCGGTGTGTCACATTAGTTATTTTGAAGCTTATGCATACGCTTCCTGGAAGGGGCTCCGTTTACCAACAGAGTTTGAATGGGAGGCCGCCGCAACCCAATTTAGCTGGGGCAAGAGTTGGGAATGGACAGAAAGTTCCTACCTGCCTTATCCGGGCTTTGCAAAAGCCCCGGGTGCCATTGGTGAGTATAACGGCAAATTTATGGTTAACCAAAAAGTACTGCGTGGCGCTTCTGAAGCTACATCTCCGGGACATAGCCGCATTACCTATCGCAATTTTTTTCAAACAAATTTACGCTGGCAGTTTACCGGTATCAGGCTTGCACGGTAATTGCACAAATATATTGATATGGACTCAACCTTAGCACATACGGACTTGAATGACCCATCAAAAACAAAAACAGTTTTGTTTTACAATGATGTGATAACCGGTTTAAAATCAACACCCAAACGGTTAAACTCAAAATATTTTTATGATGCCAATGGCGATAAACTTTTTCAGGAGCTGATGAACAGCCCGGAATATTATCCTACTGATTGCGAGCTGGAGATATTCTCTGAAAAAACTGCCGAAATTGCGGATGCCCTTATTGCCGATGGCGATGCTTTTGACCTGATTGAATTAGGTGCCGGTGATGCTACGAAATCAACCTATCTGCTTAAATATTTACTGGAGAAAAAGGCCGATTTTACCTATTTACCTATCGATATTTCAGAGAACGTAATAGCCTACCTGAATATGACCCTGCCAGTTACCTTACCGGGCCTGCAAATCACAGGACTAAACGGCGAATATTTTCATATGCTCACCAAAGCAGCTTCTATTTCCTCCAGACGCAAGGTGGTTTTGTTCCTGGGATCAAACATTGGCAACATGCCTATAAACGATGCCATCGAATTTTGCAGGGAACTGCGTAAACATTTATCACCAGGCGATATGGCCCTGATTGGGATGGATCTCAAGAAAGATCCCAAAGTGGTGCTGGCCGCTTATAATGACAAAGAAGGTATTACCAAACGGTTTAATCTTAATTTGCTGGAGCGTATTAACCGGGAGCTGAACTCCAATTTTGACGTCTCTAAATTTGAACATTACCCTACCTATGATCCGGAAACAGGGGCCTGTAAAAGCTACCTGATCAGCACAGCTGACCAGCGGGTAACTATCAATGGCAAAGAAACCATAGCGTTTTTAAAGGATGAATATATCTACATGGAGATATCTCAAAAATTCACCATTATGCAGGCCGATCAAATAGCTATCAATACGGGCTTTGTACCGGTAGGTCAATTTTTCGATACCAAAAAATGGTTTATTGACGCTATTTGGGTAGCAGCATAAATTTTTGAACAGGAGTCCCTTTTGTTACAAAAGTGGGTTTACATGGTTTACACTTTTTATGGTTAACATTAATATATATGACTGATAATCAATAAATTATATTCTAAAATCATCACATAATGGGTTTAAAGTGTAAACCATCTTTTAAGCAGAAAATCATGGTTAGGATAAAAACATTATAATAGTTTCGGATTCATTTCCGAGTCGATCAACCCACCTATGGGTTTGCCCATGAGCCATTTTTCATGATCATTTTTTTGCCATTCATTTTTGTAAGGGGTTATCCGGGCCCCATCGGCAATATAAATAATAGTCATTACCTGCCGCATTTGATCCGAATGATTACCAGGCGCGTTGTGTATAGTAAAACCACGGTGCCAGGTAGCATCGCCGGCCTTCATGGTTTTGGCCCGACTAATTTCAAATTGCTTTTGCTTCACATAATCATCAAACAACGTTTCCGATTCATCAGAAATTTCATGATTAAAAACAGCGCCATTAACATATGAGCCAGATGCAAAGGTTAACATACCCATATCCACATCAATATCAACCAGCGGCATCCACATGGTTACGGTATTATGAGTATCAATAGGCCAATAATACTGATCCTGGTGCCAGGGAGTTGGCCCTCCGCCGGGCTCTTTAAACAAAGCCTGATCATGATATAGTCTCACGTTGTCAACACCCATCAAATCGGCAGCTATTTTTGCCATTCGCCTGGCTGTAACAAACTTTTTACTATCGGCATCAACCTGCCACAAATTCATGACCTGCAAAAATGCTTTCCCATAAGTATCCCTCTCCTCCAGCTTGCGTTTTTCTGTATTATATCTTTCTGCAGCGCCCACAATTACAGGCCTATAGGTATTTATCTCTTCTTCCGAAAGAATGTTTTTGATTAAAGTATGTCCTTTTTCATGAAACTCTTGAATGTTTTCGGCTGGTATTTTCTTAAAATCATCCAGCTCAGGCAGATAGGTAGATGCACTAATCATAATTTTATTAGCTTTTTTTTCAAAGGAAGCTTATCTTTATATAAAAAAAAATGAAGTGAATGGCAGGAAAGTGGCGTATATTATCCACCACAAACTAAAGTTCATTATTTTACGTTAATATATGCAATGATCAAAGCCTCTTACGAAGTCCTTCAGCCCGCAAACAGTCAATCTTTCCTTGTCAGGAAGTTTGATAAACTGGCATTTGACGCCCCTTACCATTTTCATGAAGAATACGAATTGACATGTGTTATAAGAGGCACAGGCAAACGCTATGTGGGCAGCCACATGGAAGATTTTGTTTCTGGCGATCTGGTATTGCTTGGCCCCAATCTTCCGCACTGCTGGAAACTGGAATCAGGAGAAATACCTATTGAAGATGCCAGTGCCATAGTAATACAGTTTAACGATGCTTTTTTGGGCGATGAGTTTTTTAATAAATTTGAGTTACAGCACATCAAGCAACTTTTCCAAAAAAGTGCCTGCGGCATTTTATTCCACTCCGATACCCAGAAAGAGGTAAAAGAACTTTTACTAAAACTAGCCGACGAGAAGAGCAACTTCAGAATACTGATATCCCTGCTGGAAATTTTGCAGCGCATGGCATCGTCTGACGAGTATATCCTGCTTGATCAGCACCGGGTAATAGCACAGCGCTCCCTGGCCGAGCGTGAAAGGATAAACCCTGTATTAGCTTATCTGGTTGAGAATTTCAGGAAACAGGTTTCATTGGATGCTGCGGCAAGTATAGCCAATATGACCACCAACGCGTTTTGCAAGTACTTTAAAAAGGTAACCCGTAAAACATTTATGGAAACCATTATTGAGTACAGGCTAAACTATGCTATACAACAGCTGGTACAAACAGACAAGCCCATATCAGAAATATCATTTGAAAGCGGCTTTGGCGATGTATCGCACTTTTACAAAATGTTTAAGGCTAAAATGCACCTAAGCCCGCTTAATTACCGCAAAAGATTTATGCGTAACCTGCTTAACGACGGCAAAAAACAATCTGCCTAACTATACACTGATTATACCACGCTTGATAGCGTATATAACCAGGCCTACCAGGTTTTTTGAGCACGTTTTTTCAAACAAACGAGCCCGGTATCCTTCTACGGTTCGCACGCTCAGGAATATTTTATCGGCTATTTCCTGGTTGGAGTATTCCTGGCAAACCAGTTTCAGCACCTCAATTTCGCGTTCGTTAAGGTCGGCTTTATTATTGGGGAGACTATCGCTGTGATCATTGGTAACCAATTGCTTAATGAGCGTTATGGACAGGTGTTCATTAAAGTAAAATCCCTTATGATACACAGTGGATATCGCGTCAATGATCTCTTCCGGTTCGGCATTTTTGAGTAGATAGCCCGATGCCCCGGCTTTCATCATATCCACAATATATTTATCTTCATTAAACATGGATAATGCCAGAATCTTGATATGCTTGTAGTGTTGATGCACATAATCAGCCGTTTGAATGCCATCCATTTCGGGCATCTTGATATCCATCAGTAATACATCCGGCGATTTATCAACCAATAAGCCCACCAGTTCTTTGCCATTTGATGCTTCCAATATCAGGTCAAAATCTTCACAATCTTCTAGCGTTGCTTTTAATCCGTTCCTGAAAATTTTATGATCATCAATAATGCCTAATTTTATCGTACTCATTGTATAACAAATAGTTGGCTAATATAGTAAATAGTATCAAGTAGCTAGTATCAAGCATCATGATTATCAGCAGTTTCATATACAGCGCCATACAATAATGTCTTGATACTTGATACTAGCGACTTGATACTAAATTACGCTATTTTTAATTTTATAGTTGTAAACGTGCCGGCCGTGGGCTTGCTTATAATATTAATTTCGCCGTTGATGAGTTGTACACGGCTTTCCAGGTTCTTGATACCAAAGCCTTGTTTTACTTCATTTAATTTAAACCCAACACCATTATCTTTAAATTCCATCACCATAAAATCGCCATCCTGTTTTACCGATAGATGGATAATGGTAGCATCGGCATGTTTAATGGCGTTGCCAAAAAGTTCCTGAGCTATGCGGTATAATGCCAGTTCAATTTCATGAGGAAAGCGCTGGTCGCTTATTTTTTTTTCAAACCGTACTTTAATACGTGTGGCTTGTTCTACTTTATTGCCCAGGGCCTCCAAAGCTATCAGAAAACCATAATCGGTGAGTACCGGGGGCAATACATTGTGGATAATATTACGTATTTCCTGTATACTTTCGTCAATAAGTCTGCGGGTGTCGGCCAGCAAGGGCTGGGAGTTTTCATTGATGCAATTTTTATCCAACCGATGCATATTGAGCTTGATGGCCGATAATACCTGCCCCACACTATCATGCAGATCTTCGGCAAGGCGTTTGCGTTCGCTTTCCTGTGTTTCAAAAACAGCGTTCATCAAATCGCCTTGCCGCTGGTCATGCAGCGTGCGTAATTCTACCTGATTCTTTATCATTTTACGTTGATAAATGATCACGAAGAAAAACAGGCAAGTAATTAATATAACAACCACCAAAGTCCCGATAATGAGTACCGGGATCAGGTCGTTTTCTGAGGCTTGCAAAGTAATCCGGTTGAATATAATAAATTAGCAATTATATTAGTTGAACTATGTATCATAAAGAGCTTTGGTCTTAGTTCAGAAGGTATCTGATTAAACAACATAAATATAAAAATATTTACCGCAGAATAGAACAATACTCCTGCATTTATCCAGAACCAGCCCTGTTTTTCGATATATACATATTCTTGTCGGTTCAACAATTGGTAAAAATATATCAGAGATAACACAATAAGAAAAATACTCAAAGCAGTATTTGATATGGATGGGTAAGTCCAAATTTTAATTGAATTATACAAAAGTGCAATTAATGTTATTACAGCTAAAGCGACTGTCGTCCTCTTTAAAATAGTGTTAAAAAACAAGCAATAGTATATGATACTAAAAAATACAAGACTAATGGCTAAATATAAATGGACACATGGCATATCGTTTTGAATGCCGAAATGTGAAGCAAGCCAAAATCCAACATCAAAAAGAAATGAAACCAATAAATAAGCTGTAAATATTTTTAGTTTTTTATCAATTTGTCTGTAATTAAACATCGCCGCAATTACCGGAATTACTCCCGATATAACCGAAAGTATTGCTAATGTATAATCATTCATCGAATTGTATCCGTTTAACTTGTTGCACCTGTCAAAACATTTGAAGGACATCCCGAAGTCCCTGGGCATGGCATTGATTGATCACCTAAACTATTGTCATCACTTTGGGCTTTCATGAGCTTATACGTTTTTTGGCTCGTTGAAAAAGTTGTAGACATCACTGTTTCGCCTTTCATATCATGCGGCAGCATATCTTGTCCATCTGCAGTAACACCCGATATTACAAAGCGCATATCACCATCGGCATGGGCAATGGTTTTGATAAAAAAATTACCTATGGCTACAAAAAAACGCTGAAAGCCGCTTAGCTGTTGTCTGTTGGCATAATAAATACGGAGAGCAAGACAGCCTGGTTGAGCAAGGATCTTATTTACAATAACCTGCCCAAAAAGTTGAGAAATAGCAGAGCCTTTAGGGCTGCGATGCCTATGATTGGCTGTATATAGCGCAGCCTCATCAAGACTTATCACGGCGCCTTCATTGCCGGTGATAACGCCCCTTGCCTGTTGTGTTTCTGGTGTTGTAGTTGTTGTTTCCATGATTAAACTAATTATAGGATTGAGTTTTAGTTGTTAAAACTAACATTAATTAGTAATTATTTCAACAAGCTGAGGCTGAGACCTAAAACTTATCCCTGCATTAACAATCACGTAACAAACTCATAAACAGCCAATAATGAATATTACCCAGACATGGAGTATTATTATATCACGTAGTTTTACGTATCAAAAACTGTAATATTACGCGGTGGATTATAGGCACTTATCAAGTAATATAAAACAATAACCTTAAAAGTATCTGCAGTCGCTATAAATAATTATTAACAATATTTAGCAAGCAAATATTGTTAGTATTAAAATTATTATTTAGGTTTATCATAACTATTAACCGATCCTATAAAATAAGGGTGCCATATTGCTATGGCCCCTTTTATATGTTATATGCTCGATATTAAAATATAGCCTCGGCTATCCGTTTAGTTGGCCCGGCGTTGCTCATGGTATAAAAATGCAATACGGGCACACCAAATTTCACCAGTTCTTTACATTGGTTAATCATCCACTCAATACCCATATCTTTTACGTCTTTTTCTGATTTGCAAGCATGAATGGCATCGCACAAATCTTCGGGCATATCAATATGGAAGGTTTTTGACAGGTTAACCAATTGCTTTGATGTAGTGATGGGTTTTAAACCCGGTATAATAGGTACATTAATGCCATTAGCCCGGCAGTTGTTCACAAAATCAAAATATTTCTGATTATCAAAAAACATCTGGGTAACAATAAAGCTGGCACCCATATCTACCTTTTGTTTCAGGTATTTAAAGTCAGTTTTAAGGTTGGGGGCCTCAAAATGCTTTTCGGGATAGCCTGCCACACCAATACAAAAATTGGTTTTGGCGATGTTATCATAATCTTCATGCAAATAAACACCGTTGTTCATGTTCACTACCTGCTGCAGCAGATCAGTAGCGTAAGCATGCCCATTGGGGGTAGGCACAAAAGACGAATCGCTGTTACGGGCATCACCGCGCAATACCAGCACATTTTCGATACCTAAAAACTCCAGCTCGATTAGGGCGTTCTCCGTTTCGTCGCGGGTGAAACCACCACAAAGCAAATGCGGAACGGTATCCACCTTATACCGGTTCATGATAGCCGCGCAAATGGCAATAGTACCCGGGCGTTTACGATAGCTCAGTTTTTCCAGCAAACCATTGGAGTGCTGCTTATAAATATAATCCTCGCGCAACGAGGTCACATCAATAAAAGGCGGCTTAAACTCCATTAACGGATCAATAGCATTATAAATGCCCTGTATGCTTTGTCCCTTTAATGGTGGAATTAGCTCAAAAGAGAAAAGTGTTTTACCTGCTGCATTAGCTATGTGTTCGGTTATTTTCATGGTTCGGGTTCCGGGGCTCGGGTTGCGTGAAGCCTCCCTATTTTGTTAAATTTGATTTGTAATAATTAATAAGGCCTGCTAATAACCTTCGCACTTTTTCAAGTTGATTTAATAAAGTATCCAAGGTTTCTTTATCTATAAAATTGAGATCAAAAGAAAGGTAAAATTGTGTTTCTAATTCGTAGGCAGAGCCTCTGGCGATATAAAAAAACTGTAAAGAATCCTTACTATAGTTTCTTCCTGAACCCTCTGCGATATTGGATGGAAAGGAAATTGCCGCACGCTTTATTTGCGATTGCAGCGCAAAAATTTCATCTTTTGGAAATTTGCTCATACTTGTATAAACAAGCTTAACTAAAATCCTCGCTTCCTTCCAAGCATCCAAGTCAGTGTAAATCATTCCGTATTTTTTCACGAACCCCGCAACGCGAGCCTCGCACCTATCTAATAATTAATATTCGGGCTAAGCCAGCGTTCAACCGTTTCGAGATCCATGTTCTTTCTTTCTGCATAATCCACTACCTGGTCTTTACTGATCTTGCCTAAGCCAAAATACCTGGCCTGCGGATGCGCGAAATAGAAACCACTTACCGAGGCTGCCGGCAGCATAGCCAGACTTTCCGTCAGGTGCATGTGGGCGTTATCCTCTGCTTTTAGAAGATCAAACAAAGTGGTTTTCTCGGTATGATCCGGACAGGCGGGATAACCCGGAGCTGGACGGATGCCCTGGTATTCTTCTTTGATCAGGTCTTCGTTACTTAAACGTTCTCCTTTCGAATATCCCCAGTGCTCTTTACGTACCAGCTCGTGCATTTTTTCGGCGAAGGCTTCGGCCAGGCGGTCGGCCAGGGCCTTGGCCATAATGCTGTTATAATCATCATGGTCGCGCTCAAACTCGGCTACCAGTTCATCACAGCCCAAACCTGTTGTTACAGCAAAACCACCCATATAATCGGGCACACCACTTTCTTTTGGAGCGATAAAATCTGATAGGGCATAGTACGGTTCGCCTTTCATTTTTTCGGTTTGTTGGCGCAGCGTATGTATGCGGGTTAGTAATTGCGTACGACTTTCGTCGGTATATAGTTCAATATCGTCACCTACGCTGTTGGCAGGCCAAAACCCGATCACTCCGCAAGCTTTTAACAGCTTCTGATCCACAATTTTTTTGAGCAGTTCCTGTGCATCGTCGAACAGTTTTTTAGCTTCATCGCCCACAAACTTATCGGCAAATATTTTCGGGTAGCTGCCGCGCAGTTCCCAGGTATGGAAAAACGGTGTCCAGTCGATATAAGGCACCAGCTCATCCAGCGGATATGATTCAAATGTTTTTGTACCGGTAAATGCCGGTTTTATAGCTACATCGCCATCCAGGCTGATCTGGAATTTTGATTTTCGGGCATCGTCAATGGTCACAAAACGCTTATCTGATTTTTTGTTCAGATGTGCTTCACGGGCCTTGGCATATTCCTCTTTTATACCCTGGATATAAGCGTCCCGGTTATCCTTACTCATTAAATTACTGCACATGGTAACACTGCGCGAAGCATCTATGCCATGTATTACCGGCCCAGAATAGTTCGGATCTATCTTCACCGCCGCGTGTATGCGCGATGTGGTAGCACCACCCACTATTAGGGGGATGGTAAAGCCCTGCCGTTCCATTTCCTTGGCAAAATGCACCATTTCATCCAACGAAGGGGTAATCAGTCCGCTTAAGCCGATAATATCTACATTCTGGGCTTTAGCTTCTTCAATAATGCGCTGCGCAGGTACCATTACCCCCAGATCAATGATCTCGAAGTTATTACAGGCCAGCACTACACCAACTATATTTTTACCAATGTCATGCACATCACCTTTAACGGTGGCCATTAATATCTTACCGGCATTAGCCCGGTTCCCGCTTGAATCTTCACCGGCATCTATAACCCTTTGTTTCTCGAGCTCGATAAATGGCAACAGATAGGCCACGGCTTTTTTCATTACACGGGCCGATTTTACAACCTGTGGCAAAAACATTTTGCCGGCCCCAAACAAGTCACCTACGATGTTCATGCCATCCATCAGCGGCCCCTCTATTACTTCCAGCGGTTTGCTGTATGCCAAGCGTGCTTCTTCTACATCATCGTCCAGATATTCGATGATACCCTTTACCAGCGCGTGCGAAAGTCGTTCCTGAACAGGAGCATTGCGCCATTCTTCATTACGTACAATCTCCTTGCCTTTACTTTTAATGGTATCGGCATATTCCACCAGGCGTTCGGTGCCATCCTCCCGGCGATTCAGCAACACATCTTCAACCAGCTCCAACAGGGTTTTATCAATTTCCTGGTAAACCTCCAGCATACCGGCATTTACAATGCCCATATCCATACCCGCCCTGATAGCATGATATAAGAATGCCGAGTGCATAGCCTCGCGCACAACATTGTTACCCCTAAAGGAGAACGAAATATTACTTACCCCTCCGCTTACTTTAGCATGCGGCAGGTTTTGTTTTATCCAGCGGGTAGCTTCAATAAAGTCAACCGCGTAGTTATTATGCTCTTCGAGGCCAGTGGCTACAGTTAATATATTGGGGTCGAAAATGATGTCCTGTGGCGGAAAACCAACCTCATTGACCAGGATATCATAGGAACGTTTGCAGATTTCGATACGGCGCTGCAAGGAATCAGCCTGACCGGTTTCGTCAAAAGCCATTACTACCGTAGCTGCACCATAGCTTAATATTTTACGGGCGTATTCCCTGAACTTATCTTCGCCCTCTTTTAGGGAGATGGAGTTCACGATCCCTTTACCCTGGATACATTTCAACCCGGCCTCAATAACCGTCCATTTAGAAGAGTCGATCATGATGGGCAGCTTGGCAATATCGGGCTCAGAAGCTACCAGGTTCAGGAATTTCACCATCACCGCTTCCGAATCGATCATACCCTCATCCATGTTGATATCGATCACCTGCGCGCCGCCTTCTACCTGTTGCAGGGCTACAGCCAGGGCCGCTTCATAATCTTCGGCCAGGATTAGTTTCGAGAATTTGGGCGACCCGGTAATGTTGGTACGCTCACCCACATTCACAAAAATACTCTCGGGAGTTATGGTAACGGCCTCCAATCCGCTCAGGCGCAGATTTGGCTCAACCACCGGAACTATTCTTGGCGAATATTTGGCGGCCCTTTCGGCAATACACTTAATGTGTTCGGGTGTAGTGCCACAGCATCCACCCACAATATTTACAAGACCGGCTTTTATAAAATCATCCAGCTGATGAGCGGTTTCATGCGCGGTTTCGTCATATTGCCCAAACTCGTTTGGTAAACCGGCGTTTGGATAGGCAGATATAAACACATCGGCTTTTTCGGAAAGTTCGGCCAGGTGAGGACGCATTTCTTTGGCACCCAAAGCACAGTTTAAACCTACCGAAAGCAGGTTGGCATGGCGTACCGAGTTCCAGAAAGCCTCTACCGTTTGCCCGGATAGGGTACGACCCGAAGCATCGGTAATGGTACCGGAAATCATGATAGGCAAATGCCTACCAGATTCATTTGCATAACGATTGATGGCAAATAAAGCCGCTTTGGCGTTCAGGGTATCAAATATGGTTTCTACGAGCAACAAGTCGCTTCCGCCGTCAACCAGGCCACGTACCTGGTCATAATAAGCATCGGCCAGATCGTCAAATGTTACCGCGCGATATCCGGGATCATTTACATCGGGCGATAGTGATGCGGTGCGATTGGTTGGCCCAACAGCACCGGCCACAAACCGGGGCTTAGTCGGGTTTTTGGCGGTATATTCTTCAGCCACTTCACGGGCCAGACGTGCACCCTCATAGCTTAGCTCATAGGCCAGCTCTTCCAGCTTAT
Source organism: Mucilaginibacter lappiensis (assembly GCF_900155965.1). Taxonomy (GTDB): domain Bacteria; phylum Bacteroidota; class Bacteroidia; order Sphingobacteriales; family Sphingobacteriaceae; genus Mucilaginibacter; species Mucilaginibacter lappiensis. The sequence continues at coordinate 384,371 of NZ_FTMG01000002.1, read as the reverse complement.
AATCGGCCAGGGAAATTATTTGCGTGCTGAAAGTATTGGTTTCAATGATATCGGCACCCGCGTCCAGGTATTCGGCGTGTATAGCCTTGATAATATCAGGGCGGGTGATGTTCAGCAGGTCGTTATTTCCCTGCAGGTCAGAGTTATGATCTTTAAAGCGCTCCCCACGAAAATCCTGCTCGGTTAATTGGTACCGCTGTATCATGGTACCCATTGCCCCGTCAATTACCAGTATGCGTTTCTCTAGTTCTTTTCTAATATCCATTTTCTGTTGAGATATTAGATATGAGATGTGAGATTTGAGAAATTTAAATCACAAGCAAGCGATCTCACATCTCATATCTAATATCTCAAATCTAAATACAGCTTATCTCGAAAAGTCGGGTATATGACTGACTTTCGCTTATCTTTCCCAACGTGTTGTGTGTTGTTGAGTAGAATGTAGCACCTTGTATAGTACAGGTTGCTAAGACATCGCAGGGTCTAATCCCTCCGCCTTTCTCTATAAGCAATGCAAAGGTGCACAATAAAGCTTTAATATGCAATAGTTTCAGCCCTTCAATTGTGTACTTTATACGTGTTTACAATTGCATGAATATTCGTCATAAACAATTGACCTTATCTGAGGAAACCAGGCAGTTGGGTGGGTGGAAAAACTTGGCCTTAACTAAACAGGCCGGTTCTTTTTGCAAAGAACCGGCCTGTTGTATACAAAAATACCTTTTTGTTGGTTATTATCTTCTTCTGCCGAATAAACGCAGGATCATCAGGAAAAGGTTGATGAAATCAAGATATAAGGTTAAGCCGCCCATCAATGCCATTTTTGAGGCCGATGCATCACCATATTCTAAACCAGCGCCAATACGTTTTAGTTTTTGAACATCATAAGCGGTTAAGCCTACAAATACTGCTACACCTACATAGCTAATGATATAATCTAATCCACTGCTATGCATGAACATATTCAATAAAGAGGCTACGATAATACCAATCAGTCCCATCATCAGGATTGGGCCAAATTTGGTCAAATCGGTATTGGTAGTATAACCGGCGATGGCCATTACACCAAATACTACCGATGTGGTAATAAATACGCCTAAAACCGAGCCTGCAGTAAAAACCAAAAGTATATAGCTTAAGCTAATACCCATTATTGCCGAAAACGCTACAAACAGGAATGCTAACACCCCGTAAGATAATCGGTTAAAACCAAAAGAGATGATCAGCACAAATGCAAGCGGTGCAAACATTGTAATAGTGCCTAAACCTGTATTACGACCTGTAGCCGGATCAATAAGCATATTAAGCAGGGCCTGATTCTGAGAAAATAAGAATGCACAAACTGCAGAAAGCCCCAGGGCAACAAACATCCATAAAAACACATTGGCTATGAATTTACGGGAAGCGTCTGTTTCGTTTAATTGTATTACGTTTTTATAAACGTATTCAGGATCTTTAGTTTCCATGTTGTATTAAAATAAATTAATATACGAATTTACGAATAAAATGTGAATATAGTGTGAAGGGGTGCGGAGAATAGAATCAAGAGATAAGAGTCAAGATACAAGAGGGGTGTCATGTTGGGCCGAACTCTACGCACGATCCTTCGACAAACTCAGGATGACAACCCTTTTTTATATTCTCTGTTTTGCCTCAGTAAGAAATCCTGTAACCAAAACATCTTTGCTCCTTATTCCAAAAATCTCTATCCTTGCTCTTTGCTCTCCAAATCCTTGCTCTTCTTCAGCAGCCCGGGGTTTTGGGCGGGCAGCTTTTTTACGTGCCGCTCCACTTCGGTTTGCTGTACATGTACGGCATATTCGGCGGGTTCAATGTGGCTGCCGCTGGCCTCGGCGTAAACCTGGGTAAACTCCGCGCCGATGTACAGGATGGCCGATGTATAATAGATCCATATCAAAATAACAATAAGCGAGCCCGCAGCCCCGTATACTGATCCCTGCGCCGTATATTGGATATACAGACCTATCAGATATTGGCCCAGCATAAACAACAAAGCAGTAAAAAACGCACCGGTGCGCACATCCTTCCACTTGATCTTTACATCGGGTAAAAATTTAAATATGATGCCAAACAAAATGGTGATCACTACCAGCGTTATGCCAAGGTTAACAGCCTGTAATAGCAAGCCGGTTATTGCCGGTAAAAAATGTTCTATTTTTTTTCCTAAAGCTTCAATAATCAGATTTACCAGTAAGGACGCTAATAACAAAAAACCTAAACTAATGATCAATGAAAACGAAAGGAACCGGTTTTGCAATAATTTAACCCAACCACTCTTGGGTTTTGCCTTAACCCGCCATATCATGTTTAAGGAGTCTTGTATCTCTACAAAAATACTGCTTGCACCTACCAGTAAAGTGATGATCCCTATGCTAAATCCAAAAGCACTTTTTCCGTTAAGCTTAAGACTTGCAACTGTACTGTGTATTTGATTTGCCGCACTGGCTCCTACATATGTACCTATTTGCTGGTACAATGTATCTGTTTTAGCCACCGGAATCAAGCCTACCAGTGCGATCAGTAAAAACAACAATGGCGCTATCGAAAAAACGGTATAATAAGCTAATGACGCGCTTAGCTTTAAGCCATTATCACGTATAAAGCCGCTAAAAGTAGCTACCAGTATTTTCCACAATCGTTTTAAATATTCTTTACTGAAAAATTTCATTAGTGCTTATTTAATTGATGTACCGAACCAAAGCTTAGCAATTTTAATGCCTTCTTTAGGAGCAAGGATTTGGGGATTCTTGGAACAAGGATTTTTTCAGGAGCAGGGAGCAAAGATTTATAGAACAAGGACGGGACTAAAGATTTTTCCAGTCCTTATTCCTTGTACCAAAATCCTTACTCCAAAAATCCTTGCTCCTTGTTCCAACAGACCCAAAGTCCTTACTCTCCTATAGCCGCGAAAACGGAATATCGAGCAATTCATAATTGGCCCAGCCATTAAAATCATAATGCCACCACTCAGTGTTCAGCACTTTAAAGCCGTGGGCCTGCATTATTGTTTTTAATAATTCGCGATTATCCAATTGTTTTTTGCTGAGGGTAGGATAGTTGGCAGCGGCTTTTTTGCTAAAGCTATCAAACCCGGTAGGCATATCCAGTTCTTTTCCTGTTTTAAGGTCAATCAAACTCAGGTCCACCGCGCAACCCCGGTTATGTTTGGAGCCTTTACGCGGATTGGCTACAAAATTGGTGTCGCTGGTCATCTCGTAAAACTTAACGGTAACCGAGTAGGGTCGGTAGGCATCATAAATTTTTAGTCCCAGGCCACGGGTTTGCAAGTCGGCTTCTACCTGCTGCAGGGCTTTTACAACGGGCAGACGGGCATAAGCCTTTGCCTGCTGGTACATGCGCCTATGCATAAAATTATTGGTAGTAGCATACCTGATATCCAGCACAATTTGCGGGATGTATCGCTTGATCTCGACCAATTGTTTATCGGGGTTGGCCTTCACTTGTTTTTTATACCGGGCCGGGCCGCTTATTTTGGTACTATCAATGTATTTGTAATGTTGCGCACTGGCGCTGATACCGGCTAAAACAAAAAACAGTACCATGATATAACGAAGCATAGGATAGGGTTTACCGGTGCGATACGATAAGCAAGTCCAAATCTTTACAAGGAATGGAAAAACGCTCCCCGATATGCTTATTGGTCAAATGCCCATGATAAATATATACCGCGTTACGTATGCCCGACTTTTGCCATATAACGTTTTTAATACCGCCCTGGTCGCCTATATCCAGCAATATGGGGGTAAATATATTGGTAAGCGCGTAAGTAGCCGTACGGGCAACACGCGAGGCTATATTGGGTACACAGTAATGGATAACATCGTGCTTGCGGAACACCGGGTGGGTATGATTGGTAACCTCGGATGTTTCAAAGCAGCCGCCCTGATCGATACTCACGTCAATGATCACCGAATCGCGCTTCATACGGCTTACCGTGGCTTCCGAAATAATACAGGGACTGCGCCCGTCTTCTGCCCGCATGGCACCAATGGCTACATCGCAGGTGGTAATGGCCTTTTCGAGCACAATCGGCTGCACTACCGAGGTAAAAACCCGGCTGCCAATATTATTCTGCAAGCGGCGAAGCTTGTATATGGATGGGTCAAAAACTTTCACTTCGGCACCCAGGGATATAGCGGTACGGGCAGCGTATTCACCAACGGTACCGGCTCCCAGGATCACAATTTCGGTAGGAGGTACGCCGGTGATGCCGCCCAGCATCAGGCCTTTACCATCAAATACATTGCTTAAATATTCTGCCGCTATCAATATGGATGTAGCACCGACGATTTCGCTCATGGCGCGCACTACACTCAGGGTATTGCCCTCATCGCGTAAGTGTTCAAAGCTCAGCGCAGTAATTTTTTTGGCCATCAGCGCATGCAGGCATTCGGCCTTAAGTGTAGCCAGCTGTAAAGCCGATATCAGTATTTGCCCGGGCTTCATCAGCTCAATTTCGGGCATTACCGGAGGGGCTATTTTGATGATGATATCGGCATCATGATAAACAGATTTGGTATCGTAAACAATACGGGCACCCTGTTCGCTGTAATCCTTGTCAGAAAAGTTGGCTGCCTGGCCTGCGTTACTTTCTAAAATAACGTCGTGCCCATTATTAACCAATAGAGCTACTGATAATGGAGTTAAGGGTATGCGGTTTTCCTGGAAAGAAACCTCTTTTGGAATGCCGATATATAACTTGTTCTTTTTGCTTTTAACCTCCAGCATCGACTCCTGAGGCTGCATCATTGCCTGTTTGGCAATGTCAGAAAACCCACTGTATATCCCTGAACTCATGATGTTTTAATTGTGGCTGATGAAGATAAGAAAAAAGGGCTTATTTTTTTATTAAAAATTTTCAATATTAACCTGTCGTGACCCATCATTTAAGGTTTTGATATTGATTTTGGTATAATGCGCAGGCAGCAGGTCGGGTATCTTTTCGGGCCACTCAATAAAGCAGTAAGCACCGGCATAAAAATATTCTTCATAACCCATATCCAATGCTTCTGTTTGATCTTTAAGGCGATAAAAATCAAAATGATAAATTTTATCCTTCGGCCCCTGGTATTCGTTCACGATAGCAAACGTAGGACTGGTAACCGCGTCGGCAATGCCTAAAAAGCTGCACAAGCTTTTAATCAAGGTAGTTTTGCCGGCACCCATATCGCCATAAAAAAGAAATATCCTGTTATTGGCTGCATAGTTTATGATCGCCTCGGCAGCGGCGGGCAAATTTGCCAGTGATTGAACAGTTATTAACACGCTTGTAATAATCAATTATTAATTCCCCATGTCATTGCGAGCGGTAGCGTGGCAATCTCCTCGAATACTCATCGATGAGAACAGCTACGCGATTGCTTCGTCGTTCCTCCTCTCGCAATGACATATTTATTTACGCCAAATTTACTTAAAAACTTTACCCTATAAATCACCAGATCATCAAATATTTTGGTGATTTCCTGTAAATGTTTTCATAAAATATAAATAAAAAAGCTCTACCCTTAATGGGCAGAGCTTTTTATGTCTTTCACAGATAAAAATAACTTATGATGATTTTTTACCGGTGTTGAAACCAAACGGCACAACCACCTTAAAGCTGATATTACGGCCCATATTAAAGATACCGCGACGAACACCATCAGGGGTAACAGCATTGTCGAAATATTTAAGCCGGCTCATATTTGATTGGTAATTTACATTGGCCAGGTTGGTTCCTTCCACAAACAGTTTAATAACCGGCTGACCAGATTTGTTGACAATGTTACCACCAAAACCCGCGCTTAGCAAATTGTAACCTGGGGTTGCTGTCTCGGTACCGTAGGCGGCAAAGAAACGATTTTGGGCACTGTAGTGGTCAAAGCCAACAAAAACATACAGGTTTTTAAAGTCGCCAAACCCTTTGTTAAAGGTTCCGCGAAGCTCTGAATGAGAATGCAGTGGCGGGATGAATGGCAAGTGTTTTAAACTATCGGCTACCGGGCCGCCATTTCCTTTGTTTTCGCCATAGGTTAAGCTAAGGGCATTTTCAAAGTGCAGCCATGGTAACGGATGCAGATCGACATTCGCTTCACCACCATATATTTTGGCTTTACTTTGTACATAGGTAAAGGTGTTGTATCCCTGTGTAATAACCGGACTGCCATCCGGGTTCAATACTTGTTGTTGAAAGATGTAGTTGGAGATATCATTATTAAACACTTCTACACTGGCCGAGATGTTTGGCAGGGTTAAAAAGGCACCGATATCTTCCTGTAAGCTAAACTCCGATTTAAAGTTTTTGTCGCCTATGTGATAAATTTGCGAACCCGGGTCTGCGCCATTGGCTGATATTTCGGCAATGCTTGGTGCCCTGAAACCACGGGCAATGTTGCCCTTAACCAGGAATTGATCAGACACATTATAGGTTGCTCCAAAACTACCGGAAAAGCCCGAGAAGGTTTTGCTGAAGGCATCAAACTGCGAAACAACGTTTGGCGCTGTAGTTGGATTGCTACCGTTATACAAGGTAGGGAAACCATGCGGGCCGCCAATAGTATCCACATAGGCGGCGTTGTTTTTGAATGAACGGATATCGAACCGTGCACCTGCCGATAGGTCAAGCTTGCCAAAGCTTTTCTTGATCACGAAGAATGGGCCAATATCAAACTGGTGGTAAGCCGGGATCGGAAAATCCGTAGCATCGCCAATGGTATTGTTCTGGTATTGACCATTTACACCAAAGGTGGTTTCATAATCATTACCGATATTAAAGTTGTATTTAACATCATAAGTATAAGTACTCAGGTGCAGGTTTAAACCAGCAATATCACCCGCTTCTGGATGTGTAAACTCGCGTCTGTGACTGAATTGGTAGCCCAGGTTAACCAACAGGTTACCGCCACCCAAAATAAAGTTACTGTTGTTATAGATACGATAAAGCTGAACATGTTGATGTAGGGTCGGGATGCCGTATGAGTTTAACTCTGACGGAGAAACAATGGGGCGAAAAGCGTTGCCATCTTCAACAACTTGCTTGGTGAATTTACGGGTAAGTGAATCGCGGCTGCCATCGGGAATATCCTGCTCATCGTCAAAAACAGAAGCATGTAAATAGGAGTAGCCCCATGATTTATTCAGGCCTACCATTACACGGGCATCTTTTTCTTTATAACCGGTAGCGTATACCCGGCCATCATGCTGGTTCTGATAATCCTTGGCTTCTTTAGCCGATATTACGGTTCCCCAAACCAATCCATTCTGGTTACCTTGTAACCTGAACGATCCGTTAAGCAAACCCTGGTTGGTACCATAAATACCCTGTACCGAACCTAATATTTTACCTTCGGGTACCGGGGCTGGTGTAATCAAGTTAACCACACCGCCAATGGCATCAGAGCCATAAGTTAAACTGGCAGGCCCTTTGATAATCTCCACGCGATCGATCGAGTTTTGATCAACCTCGATACCATGTTCATCGCCCCATTGCTGGCCTTCCTGGCGTATACCATCCTGTAGGGTAATTACCCGGTTATAGCCCAGGCCATGTATAAATGGCTTGGATACATTTGGACCGGTAGTAACCGCGCTTACACCCGGCAGCGTAGCTATCTGATCAATAATATTACCCGAAGCCGCACGCTGTTCCAGGTAGGCTTTACCTACTGCTATCATAGGCACGGGGCTGCGTTTTATTTCGGTAGCTTTACTTACACCGGTCACCACTACTTCACCAGCCTCCAATGAGGAAGCTTGCAGTTTCACATCAAACACAGATGTTTTTGAAAGGTCAACCTTTTGGTTAAAGGTGGCATATCCAAGATAGCTTACCTGCACCAGGTAAACACCTCTGGGCACGTGATTTAAAACGTATTTACCATTTGCATCGGTAATGGCACCGGTATGCAGATCGGGAATGCTTACGGTAGCGCCAATAACAGGTTTGCCGTCGGCTTTATCGGTAACCGTACCTGTTAAAGTGCCTGCAGCCTCTTCAACAGCTGCGTTTTTTGTTGTATTTGTATGGACATCGGCAATAGCAGAAATACCTATAAAAAGCAATAATAAGCTACTAATTAGCTTTAATTTCATAATAAAAAAATTTGGGGATCAATAAATACCACACCAATGGTGGCCTATTTTGCAGGAAAAGAAAATATTATGAAAGCGCAGGAGGGGCGCGGCCGGCAGCCAGTACAAGCGCTATGCTTACAAAACTATAGTCGCTGGCTTTAAAAAAATGTAGTGTAGCTATTTGGGGTATTAAATAAAATGCCTGGTCAATAACAGCTGCCTGGTAATGCATAGCATCGCACAGGTAACATTTTTCCTTAACGGATTGTTGTTGTTGCTGATGATGATCATGAGTAGCGTAAACCGTTCCAGTTGTTTTGGCAAGCAGGTGCTGGTGGGTATAAACAACATATTGCCCGGCTATAAAGCAAATAAGCAATAGCCAGGAGTATAGGATATGTAACTTGTTTTTTTTCACCCTTAAATGTCTTTTTACAAAGATCATGCAAAAGTAGTTAATAAAATGTTAAAAATAATGCAACATTGTAACATTAATGATAATCGCATATCAGTTGATGGTTCATAGATCATAGTTCATGGTAAAAAGAATAAATAGCTATAAGCCAGGATGCACAGTCAAAACTAACTCTTTCCATGAACCATCAACCATGAACCATAAGCGTTCAGACAACTATTACTTATATTTGCCGGTATGACACCTGCCGAAATTAATGTGAGATGGGATGCGCTGCAGCAACGTATTGCCCAGGATTTTGATAACGAAAAACCCGACCTGAAAGTAATGCTGTTTTTAATTGGCGTGCAGGAGCTTGGTCAGGGGCCACGCAAATTCAGTAAACGCCAAAAGGAAGAGCTGATGCATATTGCCAACTGCCGCCTTTTTAGCATGCTGGGTTTTTATGAGCTGGAGGGCCTTGACCAGGACGGCTGGCCACATTGGAAAAGAGTTAAAGTTATACCCAACTATACCTTGCTGGAGCAGGAAATGATCCTCAAATCACTGATGGTCAATTATTTCGAAGAACTGGAAGGAAATTAATAATATCACAAAAGAGGGGCTGTCACCTTGAGCACCGTCAAAGGGTAGAGCGCAGAGGCCTCCCCACCATGCTTCGACTGTGCTCAGCATGACACCCTTTTTAGACTATTTAAATAGCATATATGAAAAAACTCCTTACCCTAAGTTTGCTCCTGTTAAGTGTTACCGTATTTGCCAAACCACCCAAAAACCAATACGTACGTATCAGAACCAGTTATGGCGATTGTATCATCCGCCTGTATAACGAAACTCCATTGCACCGCGATAATTTTATAAAACTGGCTAAAAAAGGTTTTTACAACGGCACCTTATTTCACCGGGTGATCCAAAATTTTATGATCCAGGGTGGCGATCCTGACTCTAAGAAGGCGATACCTGAATTAGAACTAGGCGAAGGCGATGTAGGTTATACTGTACCTGCCGAATTCAGGGATAGCCTGTTTCATAAACGTGGTGTACTAGCCGCTGCTCGCGATGAGAACCCGAAGAAAGCATCAAGCGGCTGCCAATTCTATATCACCGAGGGCAAACGTTTTACTGATGGCAAGCTGGATACTTTGGAGAAAACCCGTTTGAAAGGGCGCAAGATACCGGCATGGCAGAGAGAATGGTATAAATCTGTTGGCGGGGTGCCTCACCTCGACCAAAATTATACCGTTTATGGTGAAGTGGTTTCGGGGCTTGACATGGTTGACCGCATCGCGGCTGTAAAAAAAGATGCCTGCGACCGCCCGTTAACGGATGTACCCATGACCGTAGAAGTTCTCAGCAAAAAGGAATGCGGCCAATTGGATAAAATATTGAGCCCACCGGAGGGGTAATGATTTAGGAATTCGGATGTTCGATTTCGGATTTTTAGTTTACTGACGTATCAAGTAAAATCTAAAATACCGTATTTTTGGCATTCTAATTCCGAAATGAAAATATCGTACTTTAGTTATTCAAAAAATCCGAAATCGAACATCCGAAATCCCAAATGAAAATTATCACCTATAACGTTAATGGTATCCGCTCAGCTATCAGCAAAAACTGGCTGGCCTGGCTGCAGGCTACCGATGCCGATGTGGTTTGCCTGCAGGAAATTAAAGCAACCCCTGACGTACTCACCGATCTTGGACTGGTAGACCAGCTGGGATACAAGCATTATTGGTTCCCGGCCGAAAAGAAGGGCTACAGCGGCACCGCCATTTTTTGCAAACAAACTCCTAAACATATTGAATATGGTTGCGGCATCCCTGATTTTGACCGCGAAGGCCGTTGTATCCGCGTTGATTTTGACGAGGTATCCGTCATGAGCGCTTACTTCCCGTCGGGCTCCAGCGGCGATGAGCGCCAGGTGTTCAAATACCGTTTTTTAGATGAGTTTGGCAGATACCTTACCCTGCTCAAAAGCCAGTATCCAAAGTTGGTGGTATGCGGCGATTATAATATCTGCCATCGCCCTATTGATATTCACAATCCCAAATCAAACGCCAACTCTTCAGGCTTTTTGCCCGAAGAACGCGAATGGATGGAGAAATTTATTGAAGGAGGGTTTATCGATACCTTCCGTCACCTGAACAAAGAACCTCATAACTATACCTGGTGGAGTTTCAGAGCAGGGGCAAGAGGCAAAAACTTAGGCTGGCGTATTGATTATGCTATGGCCAGCACCGAGCTGGAAGCCAACATTAAACGTGCCTCCATTTTGCCCGAAGCCAAACATTCCGACCATTGCCCCGTGCTGCTAGAACTGAAGTTTTAGCCCCCGGCCCCCTTAAGGGGGAGTGATTAATCAACACGTCATTGAGGCACGAAGCAAGAGCCCCCTCTAAACGGCGAAGCCCTCATGTAATAATCTCCCCCGGAAGGGGAGACTTAGCTTCAATTTTTTAAAGTCCTCCCTACAGGGGAGGATTTAGGTGGGGCTCCATGTGCTTAACTTAATGACATTGCGGGGAGGGTTGGGTGGGGCTTTTGTTTCGTACCTCACAATGACGCGCGGAAATGGTATAAAAAGGAAGCGGCTCCATTGGAGCCGCTTCCTTTTTATACTGAGAAAGTAATATGCAATTCAAAAAGTTCCCCCTTCAGGGGGTTAGGGGGTTAGGGGGCTACGCTTTCACACGCTCTACATAAGTGCCTGTAGTGGTATCTATCTTTACTTTATCGCCAATGTTGATGAATAGGGGAACACGGATCTCGGCACCGGTTTCAACGGTAGCGTTTTTTTGCGCTCCACTTGAGGTATCGCCTTTAACAGCCGGCTCGGTGTAGGTAATTTCCAACTCGGCCGAACCCGGGATAGAACCCATGATGGGCTCTTCGCTTTCAAAAGCAACAATCACATTCATGCCTTCTTTTAAAAACTTAACCGCAGGACCAAATAATTTTTTAGGTATACTGTGCTGATCATAAGTAGTGTTATCCATTACTACCAGTGATTCGCCCTCGTCATATAAATATTGATAATCGCTTGTTTCAACACGGGCAATATCTACCTCTTCGTCGGTACGGAAACGGTATTCAACCAATTTACCCGATTTTACGTTACGCATACGGGCCTGGTAAAAGGCACGTAAGTTACCTGGTGTACGGTGTAAAAACTCTTCAACCTGCACTAATTCGCCATTAAAGCGAAGCACATTTCCATTTTTAACATCTGATGCTTTAGCCATAAAAAAATATTGAGGCCGCAAACTTAGCTACTTATCGGCAAAGAAACAAGTGTGCTTCAGTTGTTTGAGAGAGTGGCTGATTAAGTTATTTGGCTGAATGGTATTGAAAATAAAGGGATAGAATAAGGCACAAGCAAAACCCTTTAGGAATGTTAAAATAGGTCTAAGGATTTTTATCAGTGCCATTTTGAATAGTAACTCCATCCAGGCTTTCCAGCCTTGCAACCATTCCCCAACCTTCTATCTGGTTAGCTATTCCGATCAATAATTCATTATCTCCCTGTTTAAGCGGAACTTCTAAAATATAATTGGATACATCCACACGTCCGCCCGGATTTTTTTCATAAAGCTTCCCCGCCCCGTTCTTTCCATTGTAAACCAATTTACGGTTTATAAACACGTATACCTCTTTATTAAAACCAAAATCAATTTTAATGGAACGTTTTATATCTGCTTTTATAGTTGTTTTGAGCCAGGTATACCGGTTACGCTTGGGGTAACTGGTAAATTCTTCGCCCTCAAACCTACGGCTCAAATTAATTATACCGCGCCGCTCGGCAACTATGGGCTGCCATTGGGTGGTATCTTTGGGCAAGTCATCCTCCGTCAGCTCATGTCCTTTTTCCAGGTACTGTGGATAAGTAACCTGCCAGTTGCGAATATAACGCGGGTCATTGTCGGTTATATCCAAGCCCTCCGCCGGTGAAAGCCCTTCCGTCTCATCAGGTTTTATAATAAGGTTGGCAAACAATGCCTCGCCATTAAATGAAATGGCACCCGTGGTATAGTTACCTTCCAATCGTGACACCTTCATGGTTGGTTTTACACTATGGTTTATATAAACCAGCATTTGCATTCCTGATATAACTAGTTTGAAATGGTTCCAGTCCTGATTATGAATAACCGCATCTCCGCGATAGGGTGTCATCAAATCCCATATATTGTTGCCATGTATATAAGGTGTGTATTGCATGGCATCACCCCGCTGTTCCGTTTCATTTAGCCTGGTACGGAGATAAACGCTTTCATAATTATAAATATCCTTTTGATGAAAATTAATGATCAAATCATTAACATAATCATTCTCTATCGGCTTAGCATCAAACTCAATCGTTCCGTTGGTAAAATTAACGCCCTTTAAGGTTACAGGCATTTCCTCACGGTCCGCCATCGGTAAAGCCTTCATTACTTTTAGTCCTTTATAAACAAGAAATTCGGCTTTACGCTTACTGGTATCAAACCGGGAGGCTTCAAACGGAATAAGGATAATTTTCTTTTTTTTGGATGGTTTAACCTGGGCGGCCAAACCCCAACAGCTAACTATGAAAGCTAAAAAGGTTAATAAGGAATATCTGATAGGAACACCGATATTATTGGCCATGGTTGAAAATTAATTAACTGTTTGTTATATTTTATAATCCGAAATGCTAAGCTGTTGACCGCAAAAGCTGTATTCATGTTCCTGGTTTGAGCAAACGATGGTAAGGCGGTTATGCGCAAACTGCTCCACAAGGTTCAGATACCAATCAACACCCTGCGTATCCAGATTAGAGGTGGGTTCATCCAACATGAGGATAGGCGTATCGGCACAAAAGGCCAGTATCAGCTTCAACCGCTGTTTCATACCCGATGAAAAATACCGGATCAGCTTGTGCTCACTTTTGGCCAAACTCAACAGCCCGACCAGTTCCTTTTTATCGATACCCGGTTTGTACTGTTTAAATTTAAAATGGAAATCAACCATCTCGGTGAGGGTAAACTCCTCAATCAGTTCCAGGTATGGGGCGGCAAGGCTTAGGTGGCTAAATACCTCCGTTGGTTCAATAGGCTTACCCTGAAATGTATAATTGATGGTACCTGCGGAAGGCGTAAGACTGGCATTTAAAACCTGCAGCAGGGTTGATTTGCCCGAGCCATTTGGCCCTAATATCGCGTAAGCCTGGCCACTGTTAAAAGTATAATCAACCCCTCTGAATATCCAGTCGCGGTTAAATCTGCGGCCAATGTTTTGAAGGGTGATGTTCATTTTAGTTCATAGATAATGGTTCATAGATCATGGAAAGAGCTTATAGTTGATGCTTCATAATTAAATAGTGGCTATGAACCATCAACTATATACCATGAACTATTTAAGTATTCCCGAAGCCCTTCATGATGCCTCTTTGCGAGTTTTGCAAAAAGTTAATGATCTCGTCGCGTTCGATGCTTGGGGTAAATTCGGCCTCAATAATATCAAGGGCCTTGCTCACATTATATTTTTTAAGGAATATAATCCTGTAAATCTCCTGGATCTCGTTGATGGTTGCTGCCGAAAAACCTCTGCGGCGTAAGCCAACCGAGTTGATACCCACGTATGATAAAGGCTCGCGACCAGCTTTAGTAAACGGAGGAACATCTTTACGTACCAACGACCCACCCGATATCATGCTGTGCGCGCCAATCTCTACAAACTGGTGTACGGCCGATGAGCCGCCTACAAAAGCATAATCATAAATATTGATGTGCCCGGCCAATTGTACCGAGTTGGCAATGATCACATTATCGCCAATAACACAATCATGCGCTACGTGCACATAAGCCATCAGCAGGCAATTGCTGCCAATGGTGGTGGTATTTTTATCCAACGCGGTACCACGGTTAAGGGTAACACACTCGCGTATGGTAGTGTTATCGCCTATAGATACGGTGCTTTGCTCGCCTTTGTATTTTAAATCCTGCGGCGGGGCAGATACTACAGCGCCGGGAAATATGCGGCAGTTTTTACCGATGCGGGCTCCATCCATAATTACGGAGTTGGAGCCGATCCAGGTACCCTCGCCAATTTCCACATCTTTGTGGATAGTTACAAAAGGCTCAATTACCACATTGTCTGCTATTTTGGCCTGTGGGTGTATATATGCTAAAGGCTGGATCATGCTTCGCTGGTTTTATTTACTTTTACAATTTGCGCCATCAGTTCTGCTTCTACCACAATACGTGAGCCAACCATGCCGATACCCTTCATTTGGGCAATGCCTCGTCTGATAGGAGCTACCAGGCTGCAATGGAAGATGATGGTATCACCGGGCACAACCTTGTCCTTAAAACGGGCGTTCTCTATTTTCAGAAAAAGGGTAATATAATTTTCAGGATCGGGTACGGTGTTTAACACCAGGATGCCACCGGTTTGCGCCATGGCTTCTATCTGCAAAACACCAGGAAAAAGCGGTGAACCCGGGAAATGCCCCATAAACAGGTCCTCGTTCATGGTTACATTCTTTAACCCTACTACATGGCTTTTTGACAGTTCCAATATCTTATCAACCATGAGCATAGGCTGCCTGTGAGGCAGTATTTTCATGATTTGAACAGTATCATATACCGGTGTCATATTAGGATCATACACTTTTACATGCTTACGGCTTTTTTCTTTTTTAATAAGCGCCTTTATCTTTTTTGCAAAAGCTACGTTAGCCGCATGCCCGGGCCTTGCAGCCATGATATGCCCTTTCAGCGGAACACCAACCAGGGCCAGATCGCCTATCATATCCAGCAGTTTATGCCTTGCAGGCTCATTCTGGTGGCGAAGCTCAATATTATTTAAAATACCCTGCGGCGCTACTTTAATGTCTTTACGGTTAAATAGTTTGGCCAGGTGTGCCAGTTCTTCCTCATCAACCTCTTTATCCACCACTACGATGGCATTGTTCAGGTCGCCTCCCTTGATCAGGTCATGTTTTACCAGCATTTCCAGCTCATGCAAAAAGCAAAAGGTACGGCAGGAGGCTATTTCTTTTTTAAATTCGGCAATGGTTGATATACTGGCATGCTGGCTGCCCAATACCTGCGAGTTATAATCAACCATGCAGGTAAAGCGATAATCATCAAGCGGCATAGCCACCATCTCTACCTTACGATCGGGTTCAGAGTAGTGTATATTGTATGGTATGTGGTAGTATTCGCGGTCGGCATCCTGTTCAATCAGGCCGGTTTCCATAATCACATCCACAAACTGTATGGAACTGCCATCCATGATGGGAGTTTCGGGGCCATCCATGTCTATCAACACATTGTCGATCTCCATACCCACTAGCGCCGCCAGCACGTGTTCAACCGTATTTACGGTGGCCCCATTCTGTGAAATAGTGGTACCACGAGAAGTATCGGTCACATTATCAACGTCGGCATCAATGATCGGCGAACCCGGCATATCAATCCTTCTGAATTTATAGCCATGGTTTTCTGCCGCCGGGTTAAAGGTCATGGTTACACGCTGACCAGTGTGTAAACCTGTGCCCGAAACCGATACCGGCGCTTTAATAGTTCTTTGTTTTACATTCATAATATTAATGTACACCGTATTAATTTTCGTCGCCTTTAGCGTTACGTAGTTCTGTAATTATTTTTTCTAATTCGTTTATTTTTCTCTCCAGCTCAGGCAAACGGCTAACCACCACATTTGAGCGCATGCTGGCATTATAATAGGTAGCAGGCGTACCTGCCCATTTTTTACCTTCTTCTTTAAGTGAGCGTGTTACACCAGATTGCGCTTGTAATTGCGATCCATTGGCAATAGTAATATGCCCTATTAAACCAACCTGCCCGCCTAATATCACATTTTCGCCAACACGGGTGCTGCCCGCTATCCCTGATTGAGCTGCAATTACAGTATTAGTACCAATTTCTACGTTGTGTGCTATCTGTACCAGATTATCCAACTTAACGCCTTTACGTATCACTGTTGAGCCCATAGTCGCCCTGTCAACAGTGGTGTTTGCCCCTATCTCCACATTATCTTCGATTATCACGTTGCCAATCTGGGCTATTTTTGAATAGGTACCATCCGGGTTAGGTGCAAAGCCAAAGCCATCGCTGCCGATCACCGCTCCCGAGTGCACTATAATATTATTACCTAGCACACAATCGAAATAAATGGTAGCTCCCGAAAACAAGGTAACATTATTGCCAATAGTAACATTATCGCCAATGTTAACATTAGGATATATTTTACAATTATCTCCAACTTTTACATTGGTACCAATGTAAGCGAACGCGCCTATATAAGGATCGGCGCCAATTTGAGCCGTTGGATGTATAAAGCAAGGCTCTTCAATACCTTTTTTGTTTAGTTTTAGGGTATTATATTGTTCAAGCAGAACCGTAAACGCGCTGTACGCATTTTTAACACGTATCAGGGTGGCTTTCACCGGTCCTGTAAGCTGCTGATCCTGATTGATGATAACCACAGAAGCATTGGTGGTATATAAAAACTGTTCGTACTTTGGATTGGATAAAAACGTAAGGCTTCCGGCATCGCCGTCTTCTATCTTAGCCAGCTTATCAACCGTTACTAAAGCGTCACCCTCAACCGTTCCGTTGAGCAATAAACTTATATCCTGAGCAGTAAATTGCATCGACAAATTTAAATGTTAAAATTAAAGCAGCAAATTATTAATTAGTTGTTAGTAGTGAGTTATTAGTTTTGAGTGTCTCTCTTAATAAATTCTTCATTTTCAAGCTATTTATTTACAAAACCCATTACTCAAAACTGTCAACTTATCACACGAGCTCTATGACATCTTGCCTGTCATTTACCCCTACAGCAAATCTTTACTATAACAGGTTATATGTTTTTTAACCGTTTTGATCAGTGCTTCCAGATTGGAGTTGTCACTGGCCTTGGTTATATCACAAACCTCACCATTTTTCATCAGGATACCTATATTACCGTCGCCTGCCGTGTAAGCGTTGTTACGTATGGAGGTTGTAAAAACAAAATAAGAGGCGTCCTGCTCGCTGATATTATATTTTTCCATCGCCTTTTTGGTCAGCTGGGCCACAAATGCAGCATCCGGCTCTTCATTAGTAATATCTACATGGTAAAGATTTCGCTGAACCAGGTTTTTAGCCAGGGTCGACAATAAAAAATCTGGATGACTTGCCCAAACCTTTACCGCCGACATGATATCGGCATCATCCAAACTCGCGAAAATATCCAGGTGATGATCCTCTTTCTTAAAAACCTCCCTGCTGATATTGCTTTGGATAAAATGCTTGAGCGCTGGCGTGGCAAACACATCTTCGCCCTGTAATATCAACTCGCGCCCGCGTTTAAATACTTTCACCAGCAATTCTTCGCCGGCTATAACTGTTTTATGCAGATAAACCTGCCAATACATGAGCCTACGAGCTATCAAAAACTTTTCGATAGAGTAAATTCCTTTGGCTTCTACCACCACGTGATCGTCCTTCACATTCAGCATCTTGATGATACGGTCTGAGCTGATCACTCCTTCGGATACGCCGGTAAAAAAGCTATCGCGGTTCAGGTAATCCAACCTGTCCATATCTAACTGGCTCGACACCAATTGATGCAAGAACCGGCGCGGATAAGTATCGTTAAATATATCAATAGCCATACTTAAACCACCGCCAAGCTGCTCGTTTAGTTTGTTCATCAGCATGGCCGAAATATCTTCATGCGCTACACCGGCTATAATAGTACGCTCCAGCGCGTGCGAAAATGGGCCGTGACCAATATCGTGCAGCAATATGGCTATAGTTAAAGCTTCTTCCTCATCGCGACTGATGTGATGTCCCTTGTTACGCAGCGTTTCAATAGCCATAGCCATCAGGTGCATAGCGCCCAGGGCATGATGAAAACGTGTATGCAATGCTCCCGGGTATACCAGGTGGGTCATGCCCAACTGCTTAATATATCTTAACCGCTGAAAATAGGGGTGTTCGATGAGGTCAAATACCAGCTCGGTAGGGATGCTGATAAAGCCATAAACAGGGTCGTTTATAATTTTCTTTTTATTCAACTTGGTTCTTTACGATGCAAAAATGTAAAACAAAGGTAAAATAAGCGCATGATGTTTGTTAATTTTTGTTAATACCTTTACTTATCAACAACAAATCACTCCCTTTGAGGTTTAATCGTCGATATCAGCGTTTGCGGAGTTAAAGAATTTATTAAATTTTGTTAATTCCTAAATCAGTTAGTTTAACTTTATTCTGTTAATTCTTCAATCCTGTAAATCCTGATTCAGACATTTTTTAATCTACATATACTATGCAAGACACCACCATTTTATGGGCCGATGACGAAATTGACCTTTTAAAGCCACATATACTTTTCCTGAATGAAAAAGGATACAAAGTAACCACCGTAACTAACGGTAACGATGCTGTTGATACTTTTAAGCAGCATTATTTCGACCTGGTTTTCCTGGATGAGAACATGCCGGGGCTAACCGGACTGGAAACCCTGCAGCAGATCAAGAACATTAATAATGATGTTCCGATTGTACTGATCACCAAGAACGAGGAGGAATACCTGATGGAAGATGCCATCGGATCCAAGATTGATGATTACCTGATTAAACCGGTACATCCCAAGCAAATACTGCTCACCATAAAAAAGCTGACCGAAAACAAACGCCTGGTTACCGAAAAAACAACCATGGCCTACCAGATGGATTTCCGGACGCTGGGTATGACACTTAATGACAACCTGAGCCACCAGGAATGGGTTGACGTGTACAAAAAACTGATATACTGGGAGCTGGAACTGGAAAAGCTGGAAGACGCCGGCATGCACGAGATATTGACCCTGCAAAAAGCCGAAGCCAACGTGCAATTCTGCAAGTTTGTAGAGCGCAATTATTTAAACTGGATCAAAAATCCGGAATTTGCGCCAACCAGTTCACCGCAGTTGTTTAAAAAGAAAGTGTTCCCGAAGCTGGATGGTAACGGCCCGCTATTCTTTATCCTGATAGATAATTTGAGGTATGATCAGTTTAAGGTGATCAACCCTATTATATCTGAGTATTTCCGCCTGGAAGAAGAGGATACTTACTATAGCATTCTGCCTACCGCTACGCAATATGCTCGTAACTCCATATTTTCGGGCTTAATGCCTTTGGAAATGGAAAAACGTTACCCAACCATGTGGCAGAATGATGAGGATGAGGGGGGTAAGAATTTATATGAGTCGGAATTTATTGCCGACCACCTGAAACGTGTGCTCCGCAAAGAGTGCAAATACTCGTACCATAAAATACTGAATATTGACGAAGGCCGCGCCCTGAACGAGTCGGTGAGCAACCTAATGAACAACGAGCTGAACGTGGTGGTGTACAACTTTGTGGATATGCTATCCCATGCCCGTACCGACATGCAGATGATTCGCGAGCTGGCCAGCGATGATGCTGCCTACCGATCTTTAACCCTATCATGGTTTGAGCACTCACCGCTGTTCGACCTGTTGAAATTTTTGGCCTCAAAACAAGTGCGTGTGGTGATCACTACCGATCACGGTACCATTCGTGTTAAAAACCCAAGCAAAATTGTGGGCGACCGTAACACCAATACCAACCTGCGTTACAAACAAGGTAAAAACCTGAATTATAATGCCAAAGAGGTATTCCACATCCGCAATCCGCATGATGCTATGCTGCCCAAACTGCACCTAAGCTCGAGCTTTGTATTTGCCAAGGAAGACAGCTATTTTGTATACCCCAACAACTACAACCACTTTGTGAATTTTTATAATGAAACATTCCAGCACGGCGGTATATCATTGGAAGAGATGATCATTCCGGTGGTTACTTACGGACCTAAGTAGCCCCCCAGTCCCCTAAAGGGGGGACTGTATAAAGAAAAAAGGCCATCACTTTTGAAAGTGATGGCCTTTTTTCTTTAATATCTCATTGTCATTCTGAGGAACGAAGAATCTATTGTTGAACATGCCGCTTGGAGAGCAGATGCTTCACTATGTTCACTGTTGTCCGATAAAGCAAAAACGTAAAAATTTTTACCGGACAGCCGGTATCGAAATGGCTGCGATATTTAGGACAAAAAACACTTTATAACACTATAACGCAACCATAAGCGGTCAAATGCCAGGAATATCGATGTTTTGCTTAGATTTTTACCGGACAGCCGGTTTTTAAAAATAGGCGCAACTTTTCGTTTTTGAAGGGGCTTACTTTTAAAAAGGCAATAAAAAAGGCCCTTTTGAGGCCTTATGGGATGTTTTCTAATAGCAATGTGACTTTTACCGGACAACAGTGCACTATGTTCAGCATGACAAAATCGTTTGGGCTGTTATCCAACCATTCGCTTCACAATATTCTCAACACTCAGCTTCTCCTGTTCGCCAGTTTCCATGTTTTTGAAAGCAAGTAAACCGCTTTGTATTTCCTCGCTGCCAATCACTACAGTGTAGGGGATGTTTTTATTATTGGCATACTCCATCTGTTTTTTGATTTTGGCACCCGCGGGATAAAGCTCGGCATTGATGTTCTGATGGCGTAGTTGCTGCAAGAGGGGTAGGCCATATAGCTCGCCTTCTTTATCAAAATTACAGATCAATACCTGCGTGCTTTGGTTGGCCGCGGCAGGGAACAAATTCAATTCTTCCAGCACATCATAAATACGGTCGGCCCCAAAGGATATGCCTACTCCGGTTAATCCTTTTAGTCCGAACATACCGGTCAAGTCATCATAACGACCACCGCCGCCGATGCTGCCCATGACTACTTCATTGGTCTTTACCTCGAATATCGCACCGGTATAATAGTTTAGTCCACGGGCCAGGGTAATGTCCAGCTCCAGTTTTGCGGTTTGCAATGGACACTTTTCGATATAACCAAATACGGTTTCAATTTCATCGCAGCCCTTTAATCCAACTTCGGATGAGGCTAGAGCCTGGCGCAGGCTTTGCAGCTTTTCAGTATTGGAACCTTCCAGTAAAATAACCGGTTTTATTTTGTCGATATCAGCCTCGGTAAAACCGCGCTCCAGTAATTCTTTGATCACACCATCGAGCCCGATCTTATCCAGTTTATCTATGGCTACAGTTAAATCGATAATATTATCAGCTTTATCTATAATCTGTGCAATGCCTGATAGAATTTTCCTATTATTAATTTTTATGCTGAAATCTTTCAATCCAAGCTTACTCAAAGCCTCGTCATAGATCATCACAAACTCGGCCTCGTTCAGTAAAGAATCAGAACCCACCACATCAGCATCGCACTGGTAAAACTCCCGGTAACGCCCACGCTGTGGTCTGTCGGCACGCCAAACCGGCTGCACCTGGAACCGCTTAAATGGGAAAGTGATCTCATTTTGATGCTGTACTACATAACGGGCGAAAGGCACGGTAAGGTCATAGCGGAGGGCTTTTTCGGAAATATCTAGAGTTAATGATTTCGAATCTAAACCTAACTCATAGCCCGTTATATTAAGATCTTCTAATTTAATATCTAATTCACTTATCGCTTGAGCCAAATCAATTTTCTGAGCAATCCAATTTTGCTTAACGATTTCATATCTATTACCTATACTTATCCAATAATGATAATCAGGTTCATTGCCTGGAATATTCGCGGCCCTATAAGCTTTATTTATTAGTTTATTTAAAACGGGAATAAAAACGTCATATTGTTTTTTAATCTTCGTAACATAATCCCCAGAATCGAGTACTTTAAAAATCAGTTTATCACCCTCATCACCATACTTACCAGTTAAGGTAGACAGATTCTCCATGGTCGGTGTTTCTATCTGCTGATAGCCGTATTTACGGAACACGCTTTTAATGGTATCAAAAATATAGTTACGTTTCACCATTTCGGTGGGTGAAAAATCGCGGGTGCCTTTGGGTACGGATGGTTTGATGGATGCCATGCGGCAAATGTACAAAAAAGCAAATTATGGGTTTACAATAATCCAACCCTGTAACACCATGACTTTATGCCCCGTATTGACTTAAATGACACTCTTTTTACCTAAGCCTTTGCGGAAAAATATATTTTTGAGAACCATGAACATTATTACTCAAACGCCGCGCTTGCTGATCTGTGAATTTACACCCGAAGATGAAACCCTTTTGCTTGACCTTGATGCCGACGCGCGTTTAACCCGCTATGTAAAAAAACGCACTGCGCAGGAAAGCAAAAAGGTTTTTAAGGATACCCTCAAGGATTATCAAAAACAATCGGGCATGGGACGCTGGGGTATCTTTAGCCTGGCTGATAATGATTTTGTGGGTGTTTGCATCCTCAACTATAGTGAATTTGATAGCAGCAGCATTGAACTGGGCTACCGCCTGCACCTCAAATACTGGGGATCGGGCATTGCTACGGAGCTTGCCCAAGCGTTGGTATCCTACGGCTTGAACGAAATTGGGCTTAAAGAAATATGCGCGGTTACCCATCCCGAAAACAGGGCATCGCAAAAGGTTTTATTTAAGGCTGGTTTCCAACCGCACGGTCGTGCTTTTTGGTATGGTGAGGATCTTCCTTTTTTTAAGGTAAGCAGAAGTAGCCCCCTCTAAACGGCGAAGCCCTCATGTAATAATCTCCCCCGAGAGGGGAGACTTTAAAAAAACACTTTAAGCCCTCTCCTTTGGAGAGGGTTGGGTGAGGCTCCTCAACTCTTTAATAATATCCTTACAACCACCTTCAATCAGTTCAAAAACGGGTTCAAACTGGTTATCATCGTAATAAGGATCAGGAACTATTTTATCCCCAAGCAATAGTTTTACTTTTTGGGCCTCATCGTCATTACGAGCCATGTTCAGCACATCGTTCATGTTGTTTTTATCCATCACAAAAACATGATCGAAATGATCAAAATCTTTTGTTTTAAACTGGCGGCAAACCTGCTTGCTGATGTCGACACCGTGGTTGCGGGCTGCACGAACAGATCGCTTGTCGGGACCTTCACCCACATGCCAGCTTCCCGTACCGGCCGAATCGACCGTCCAATTTAAACCCTGCTCATCGCTCAGGTGCTGCATAATCCCTTCCGCCAGCGGCGAACGGCATATATTACCCAGGCAAACCATTAGTATCTTCATATTTTAAGCTTAAAGCAAAAAGCCGAAAGCTCAAAGCTTTTTGCTTTAAGCCTTCGGCCTTTAGCTTAAATAAATTATCCAAATATCTTATTCAATACACCGGCAAGGCGAACGCCTGCTTTCAGCATCTGGTGATTCAGTATATCGATGTATTTAAAATTGTATTTGTAGCTCAGGCTATCTCCGGTTTTGGTATCGGCATACAGTTTTTCTGCAAGCTGGTTGCTTTCAAACAACCATTCGCTTATCGGGGCGCTTTGCAATTTGGCCCGCTCTGCAGCAGTGGTATGGTTGATCATGGTTGCATACTCGGTATAGCTCAGTTGCTGAAAATCAATCAGGCCGCTGTCCCAAACCGAATGCAGGTTGCTTTCTTTACCAAACCATTGTACTTTAATATCATTAGCCCCCTTATCACTGGTGTGGCCGGTATGCAGCGGCTGATGCACGTCCTCTACAATGTGGATCAGCATATGCAGGTAAACCTGCTTATTAGTCTTACTAAGATTTGGTTTCTTTAACTCTGCTATTAGGAAATTCATTTTGGTATAGGCATCAGTAGCAGTGTCTGCCTTTAAATAAGCTTGCAGCTCGGGATAGGTATATGCCTTGTCTAGGTCAATAAAATGCCAGGTGTACAGGTAGTTATAGGCCGGGTCTGATTTAATAAAATCGGCCCAGTTACTACCAATGGCGATTGACTCGTAACCTAAAATTCCCTGTATAACTTTTCGCGCTTTGGGGGTTAAATAACTGTCGGCTATCTGTCCGCAAACACGGTGACCGGTAGGTCCCCAGGCCATACTTTGCAATGGAATATAAAATACGGCAATAAGCAGGATAATCTTTTTGAAAAATTGGGTTTTCATTATTTTACTTTGTTTTTTTATTGGCAATAAAGCTATCATAAGTCTTTTATATTTTATTTAAATGGATACTCATGATGGATCATTGTTACAATGGCTTTGGTGTGCAGCTTGTTCGTTTAATTAAATGGGCGTTGATGGGTATAACGTTGGATGTACTGGCAAACTGGATAAGCGAGTCGGTTTTTTGTTTCACCTTAAAATACTCTTCATAATCGCCGGAACGGAAACAGCCTTTCTCGTCTTTATAACTGCCATCGGCATTACAAAACTCGCCTTTCAGGTGCAGGGTGTCCTGCCGTTGCGTGTAGGTGCCCTTGATGTATTCGGCCCAGTGACCGCTGTTCATGCAGCTATCAGCACCGTAATTTACTTTGCTATAGGAACTGATCTTTACAAAGAACGAATCGCAGCTGAATTTAAGATCATAAAGCGAATAGGAAACTAATCGCTTTTGCGCCGGTACCGAATCCTGCCGCCACTCGCCCTGAACATATTTTTCGCCGGGTTTTTGCTTATCCGGGTTCATGGTGCAAGAGGCTAGTAAAAAGGCGAAAGGTAAAAGGTAAAAGGCAAAAGGTCCTTTTGTAATGATAGATAAAAGACTAAAGCTAAATGGCTTTGACATAAACAATTTGCTATAAAAGCAGTAAATAAAAAGCCCCTCTCCTGTAGGAGAGGGGTTTGGGCTGAGGCTCTTATTTTAAAGAACCTATCATATCTTCGGCGCGTACCCATTGGTCAAACTGCTCGTTGGTTAACAAGCCCAGACCTATGGCGGCTTCACGTAGTGATGTGCCTTCTTTCAGCGCGGTCTTGGCAATTTTGGCCGCATTCTCATAACCGATATGCGGGTTTAACGCGGTAACTAGCATCAGTGAGTTTTCCAGGTGTTTTTTAATGCCTTCGTAGTTGGGTTCAATGCCAACCGCGCAATGATCATTAAAGGAAACGCAGGCATCGCCAATTAAACGGGCCGACTGTAAAAAGTTGGCAGCCATTAACGGCTTAAATACATTCAGTTCGTAATGTCCGTTTGATCCGCCAATGGATATGGCTACGTCGTTACCCATTACCTGGGCAGCTACCATGGTAACCGCCTCGTTTTGGGTTGGATTAACCTTGCCCGGCATAATAGATGATCCCGGCTCGTTATCTGGGATATGGATCTCGCCAATACCTGAACGCGGACCAGAAGCCAGCATCCGGATATCATTAGCTATTTTCATTAAGGATACGGCTATCTGTTTCAATGCACCATGGCTTTCCACAATAGCGTCATGCGCAGCCAAGGCTTCAAATTTATTCTCAGCAGTGATAAATGGCAGACCGGTAAACTTGGCAATGTATTCGGCCACTTTTACATCGTACCCTTTAGGGGTGTTGATGCCGGTACCAACAGCAGTACCTCCTAAAGCCAATTCAGACAGGTGATCCAATGTATTACGCAGCGCCTTTAAACCGTGATTTAATTGAGATACATAACCAGAAAATTCCTGGCCTAAAGTCAACGGTGTAGCATCCATCAGGTGCGTACGGCCAATTTTTACCACGTTTTTAAATGCCTCAACTTTAGCCTGCAGCGTATCACGCAGTTTTTCAATACCAGGGATAGTTACATCGATCAGTATTTTGTATGCCGCGATGTGCATAGCGGTAGGGTAAGTATCATTTGAAGATTGTGATTTGTTCACATCATCATTGGGGTGGATGAAAGTTTTGCCTTCGCCGAGCTTATTGCCTTGCAATACGTGTGAGCGGTTGGCCACCACCTCGTTCACGTTCATATTTGATTGTGTGCCCGAGCCGGTTTGCCATATCACCAGCGGAAATTCGCTGGCTAAAGCACCGGTTAATATTTCGTCGCAAACCTGTGCTATCAGGTCGCGTTTTTCGGCGGGTAGTACACCCAGATCGGTATTGGTATAAGCGGCAGCTTTTTTAAGATAGGCAAACGCGTCAATGATCTCTTTGGGCATAGATGCCTCCGGACCAATTTTAAAGTTATTGCGTGAACGCTCTGTTTGTGCTCCCCAGTATTTATCGGCAGGTACCTGTACCTCGCCCATGGTATCGTGTTCGGTTCTGAAACTCATGGTAGTATTAAAATTTAGCAGGGCAAAGTTATGGTTTTATATGAAGTAAGGGAATGGCTAAGCGTAATCTTTTTAATACAAGATTAGTGGCTTTATTGGATTAATGATGAAGCTTATTTTCCGAGATCATAGAATAAGAACAGTCATGAATTAGTTTTAGTACTTTGATCTTTCTTTTGATCATCCGCTATCCTATTGGTGTAAGTAAAGAAGTGAATCGTTTGCGAGAACATAAAAACGTGCTTTATAACACTTACGAGTATTAATATGCTATAGGTAACTAAAAATGTCATGAAGAATAATGCACTAACATTTATAGATTTTTCAACGAAAACAAGAGCGGTACAGCTAGGCTTCCAGATAATACCATCTTGAAGTTTATCCCATATACGTATAAAAAAGGATGATAATAATGCGCTTATTTGCACAAGCACTGAAACCCCCATTACTCCATTCAATTTCTGATAGAAACTGTAATTATTTTGCCCTTTCAGAGGTTTTGTTATTTTACTTAATATTTCAGTTCCACCAAACCCGACAATTAAGACATATGCTCCTAAATTAAAGCCAAGCATACTTGGTAATATTCCGAAAGCAACTTCGACAACCTTCTGAATGATATCATAAGCACTTGTCATACTGAAGCAGAGTGATACTATAAATAAAACGGATAATATTATACTGACCTTAAAAAAGAAATTCTTATAAAACTTTCCATCTGACTGATAAATATTCCATAAAGTACGAATATCTCCTTTGTGTTTAGCTTTAATTTCTTCTGGGTCGCTGTACATAAATCATATACCTCTATACAAATGGATAAATTTATTAAACCAGCGCTGAGGTTTTATATCATTTTCATTTATCAATTCAGCTTCTTGTAACAAAGGCTTTTGTGTATTAGATACCGTCTTAATTTTTCTACTATCGGGGGTTTTGATTTTAGCTGATTTTATAACTCCGTTATTTCTTGCGACTTCAATTCCACCCCCTAAAAAATTAACATCTTTTATTTTCAATCCTTCCTGATTGTGGTCAGCCTCCGCTATAACAGATAGCTTCCCGATGTTATTTTCATGAAGATATTCATCAAATAACTCACCTTGAGCTGGCAATGCATCGGAATTAGTATATGTTATCTCATAACTTAATTTATAAACAGCTTCTGCATTGAAAATTTCATCTATTATCGATGGTTCTTTCTCAAAGTCAATCTCAATTTTTTCATCTGGGGCAATATATTTACCCAAATGCTCCCTTAAGAATCGTTCAACATCGCCAACGGTGGGTGAATTCGGCGTCTTTAATAAACCTAAACGGTGAATACTAGGAATAAAAATATACTCGCCGGTAATTGGTTCTAGAATATTATCCTTATTAACTACTTCTTTTGAAACTTTATTATTGTTAATGACTCTTATTTCATCTTTATCGAAAAATGAGATTCCTTTCCCTAAATTACCATAAAAATATTTTAAGCCTTTTTCCTCTCGTTCAAATGGCTTATACATCGTTATAGCCTCATTCTTATTGAGTCGAGTAAAATGTGGTTTTGAAGTGATTGCTTTTATTAAGTTTTCATAGGCAATTATCCTTTCATCCCCTTCTTTTAACGACTGTAGTTTAATATTGAAGACGTAAAACTTGAATTTTTTAATAGCCATTGTTACAGATTTAGGTTTTAATTATGCTATAAATATATCATATGTTTCAATATCCTCAAAACTTTCTTTCCGCGGCAGCCACCCACGCTTCCAATGCCTTGCGTTTATCCTCATTCTGCTGCAGCCATTGTATATCGGCAGCTTTATTAGCGCTCAGATCCATCAACCGGGCAAAAGCGGGCATGTGTTCTGTTTGGGCCAGTTTGTAAAAGAAACCCGCGTAATAATTCCTGAAAAAATCATTCCCGGTTTGTTTTTCGGACAGTTCGCCAATGGCTATAAATATCGCCTTTAACTGGGCGGCCAGCAGATCGGCCGGGGAGGCGTATTTTCTGTTATCGGTAGTAGCAGCCGCGGTGGCTATTGCTTTATTTAAAGCGATGTTTTCAACATCAGTTTTGCCCTCTATTTTTAGTGCTCCTCCTTTTAAAATGCTTTGCATATTGGCATATGCCTCGGCAGATCGCGGACCATCGGGTTCCAGTAATAAAAAATTGCACAGGGCCAGCAGGGCGGGGGCTCGTTTATTTTGATGGAACGTTACCAAACCATACAGCCGCTGACTGTTGGCGTGTTTGGGATCAAGCTTGATGGCTTCAATTGCAGCCAGTTCTGCATCGGCATATTTACCGGCTCTGAAATAGGCCAGGCCAATGTTAAAATAGAAGGGTTGATAGTCTGGTTTAATCTTAATTCCGGCTTTGTATGCATCTATAGCCTGTTGTGGTTGTTTTGTCGCATCATAAATACTTCCCAGGAGCTCGTAGGCCGGCCCCGTAAAGTTGTTACTTGTTTTAACTACTTTATTTAGATAGGTGATTCCGTCCGTACCTTTACCTGATGAAACCAGTGAAAAGGCCATCTGGTAATTAGCCTGGATATTTTCCGGATCGGCGGTTAGGGCCTGTTTGTATTTTTCAATCGCAGCGGTGTAGTTATGAGCATTGTTAAGCTCAATGCCCTCTTTTATCAACGCGCTTACATCCGCATTTTGTGCATACGTAGCAATCGACAACAACAAAAATAAAATAATGAGTTTGAGTTTTTTACCTAAATCCATACCTAAACATACAAAGAGAATCCCCTTTAAAGAAAAAATTAAAACTTTAATTCATACCTGCGTTATAATTTCTAATTTTCGCATTCGTTTAAGTTGAGAAATTCATTTATGAGATTAGTGTACCAGAGCATTTTAACAGTTACCGCAACATTGCTGATATTAACATCCTGTTCGTCAAAAAACAATGATAAAAATAAAAGTTTAAGTCCCGCCGAAAGCAAACCTTTAGATACCGCCACCCTGCTGGCCTACAACCCCAAAAACGCCGATAAAAAGATAGACGAGGTGATGAAAGAGCTTCATCGTACCCGTGGCTTTAATGGCAACGTACTGGTGGCAAAAAAAGGAAAGATAGTTTATGAAAACGCGATAGGCTGGGCCGATTACCTGCATCGCGACAGCCTGAAATTAAGCTCTCAATTTGAACTGGCATCGGTTACTAAAACCATGACCTCCACCGCTATTTTAATGCTGATGGAACGTGGCAAACTCACATTGGACGATGATGTAAAGAAGTTTTATCCCGACTTTCCATACAGTGGGGTTACCATACGCCTGCTGCTTACCCATCGCTCGGGTATGATGAACTATGTATATTTTATTGACGATATATACCGCAGCCAGCATTTGAACCAGAAAAAGGGGCTCACCAATGCCGAGGCCATGAAAATGATAGCCGATTATAAACCACGTCCGTTTAATGTACCCAACAAACGCTTTTTGTATAACAACTCCAACTTTATGGTGCTGGGCGCTATTATTGAAAAAGTGAGCGGTATGAGCTATGCCGATTTTATGAAACAGAACGTATTTGCCCCGGCCAGCATGGTGCATACCCATGTATATTCCAAGGCTGTATATGATAAAATACCGGTTGACGTAGTGGGCCATGATCGCGGGCAATGGCGGTACTCTGTAGCACAAAATTTCCTGGATGGCCCTGTGGGCGACAAGGGCATTTACAGTACGGTTGGCGATCTGTTCTTATTTGATCGTGCTTTACGGGCGGGGCGTTTATTAAAGCAGGCTACGCTCGATTCGGCTTATGTACCCCGTAACCCCATGCTGCATGGCCACTTTAGCTATGGTTATGGCTGGCGTACATTTACCGCACCTGGGCAGGAGGTTATTTATCATACCGGCTGGTGGCACGGCTTCAGGCACATTTATTTGCGCGACATGAAAAACGATATCACCATTGTGCTGTTAACTAATTTAGCCAATGGCAGCTTGTTAAAACTGGATGATCTGTTTAAGGCCGCAGGTATGCCTATTGTACGCAAAAGCGCCTATACCGGCAACGGTGATACCAGCGATGATTAGTTATTTGATGTGCGGATGTGCAAATTTCAGATGTGCAGATGAAAGCATTTGCTCATCTACATTTCAGTTAAGATCATCCGCACATCTGAAACGGCGCAGCCCTCAACGGAGTTAATCTGCATATTTGCATATCTGAAATCTGCACATCTAATTTAAATATCATGTTTGATAAACTCATGGAAGCCCAGCAAAAGGCTGGCGAAATAAAAAAACGCCTGGACGGCATCACCGTATCCGGTGTGGCCGAAGGCGGTAAGATCACTGTTACCGCGAATGCCAATAAGGTGGTGCAATCTATCCATATCGACAGCGCTTTCTTTGCCGATGCCGATAAAGAAGAGATTGAAGAACTTTTGGCAGTAGCCATTAACAAAGCGCTGGAACAGGCGGAAAATATAAGCCAGAGTGAAATGGCCGCCATGACCAAAAACATGTTTGGCGACCTGGGCGGCATGTTTGGCCAATAGACCCCAAAAGTGGGTTTACATGGTTTACACTTTTCAGGGTTAACATTTTTATATATAATTGATAATCAATTATATAAATTCGATTTACCTCAATATAACGCATTTTTATGTAAACCCACTTTTGGGACATCCATATACCTCAGGGTCCTTTGCAAGTTAAAGTTAACCCACAAAATTCGCTAACCTAAAATTCCAATAGGAGGCACCTACGGAGCCTATTGATGTGCACTTTAGGACTATAAACACGTGGCCTCTCTGAGGCCGAATAGCACGTCAGGCATACTGTTTACACTATAAAACATTATCGGCCCCAGCGGGGCCACGTGTTTATAGGCAAAATCTGAAGAAATAGTGGACTCCAGCGGAGTCTCCTAATCATAAACTTACTTATTAAGCCTTATTCGGTGCGCATTTAGATTTTATGGGTTAACCTAAATCTGCGAGAGACCCGGTGGACTTGACGGTCACTCGCAGAGAGTCCACAGGTATTGGGAAGACAAAAAACCGCTGTCATTTCGAACGAGTTACGAGGAGAAATCTTATAAAATTTGTAATTAAGGCTTTACATCGCGTATAAGATTTCTCTTTCGCACAACACTCATGCCATCTCAAGCTCTATCGAAATGACAACTTTTATAAAAATCCGGTCTTCCCAATACCTGTGGACTCCAGCCGAGTGACTGCGGAATTATTTCCAGCTTAAATTCCCTCCTTGGGGAGGGGTGCGATGGATAGTGTTGTAGCAGGGAGGGGTTCTCTGCTACCTGCCTTACGAATAAACCCCTCCCCTTCCCCCGCAAGAATTTTGCAAACCCCATAAGGGTTAAAGCTTTGTAGAAAAAGCCAATCCCAATTCAGTGCCGTAGGTACTATACTCAGGTTGCATACCTACGGTATGCCAGATGCTTGTGGTTTGTTTTCTACAAAGCTTTTACTCCTCTGGAGTATCTCTCATCGCCTCTCCCAAGGGAGAGAATCGCACGACTCTAAAGCAGCCCATCTTTGTAACTTTTCTGCCATCAAACAATTATGTGTTAAAACATTTAGTTATAAGTATTTAGCTTTGACCCATCGAACAAATAACTACTAAAATGAAAACTACCTATTACGGACAATCGACCATTGAGATAGAAACCGGCGGCAAAAAGTTGCTGTTTGATCCTTTTATCACCCATAACGCACTGGCTAAACATATTGATATCAATACCATTAAGCCCGACTATATCCTGGTATCTCACGGTCATGGCGACCACGTAGCCGACTTGATCGAGGTGCAAAAAAACAGTGGCGCCAAGGTGATCTGTATAGCCGAGATAGCTAACTGGCTTGGTAGCAAGGGTATCGACAATGTACATGGCATGAATATTGGCGGCGGTTTTAATTTTGAATTTGGCCGTGTTAAAATGGTTAACGCCATACACTCCAGCACCATGCCCGACGGCGCAGCGGGCGGCAACCCTGCAGGGTTTGTGATTTATACCAACGAGGGTAAAAACATATACTTTGCCGGCGATACCGCGCTTACCTATGATATGAAACTGCTAGCCGACGATAACCTGGCCTGGGCCTATTTACCTATCGGCGATAATTATACCATGGGTGCCGATGACGCCATCAAAGCAAGCGGATTTATCAACTGCAAAAACATTATTGGTATGCACTATGATTCGTTCCCGGTGATCAAAATTGATAAAGATGAAGTGGCCGAGAAATTTATTAAAGCCGGTCTTAACTTAAAGCTTCCTGCGATAGGCGAAACTATTGAGTTGTAAGTGGCTATTTTTTTATTGTCATGCTGAACGGAGTGAAGCATCTGATCTACACTGTACATATTTGTAAATAGATCCTTCGTTCCTCAGAATGACAAGATTCTTAAATTACCGCCGTTGTTGGTGTTGTCACCAACAATAATCTGCACGAGTAATTAACCAGCACGTATAATGTTGGTGACAACACCAACATTGGCGGCGGGATCCTTCGTTCCTCGGGATGACAAGATTATTAAATTGCCTATTCAACAAAAAGGCCTCCTGAAAATTTCGGGAGGCCTTTTTGTTTTTTGAAGAAGACTACATTTTGGTGGTATCTTTTTTCATTTTTCCGTCTTTCTTCATTTTTTTGTGCTTCATTTTTTTCTTGGTAGTATCGGTTTGCATGGTACTGTGTACGGTTTTTACCGGTACTCCATAAGCGAAAACGCTTCCGAAAGAAATCGCTGTTAGGGCGATTATACAAAGTGCCTTTTTCATAGTTTTTACGTTTTAAATAGTTTTATACTATCTATAACAAACCAACCACAAATTGTTTGTATTAATTTTTAGTTAAATAATTGTACCATCAGGTATAACCGCGCGTTTTTTGATCACTACTATGCCATCCTGTACAGTGTGCGTGTCAAAATCTCCGTCAGGTAACGTTTTACCCATGTTTATTTTAACATCGTTACCGATGTAGGTATTTTTATCAATAATGGCATTCTTGATCTGGCATCTTTCGCCTATACCCATTATCGGCGAATGGTCTAATTTTAGTTCGGCTATCTGCTCCAGGGTTTGATAACTATCGTTACCCATTACATAACAGTTTTCTATGGTGGTTTCTACACCGATACGAGTCCGGATACCGATCAGGGAGCGAATGATTGTTTTAGCGTTAATGATGCAGCCATCGGCAATAATGGTTTTTTCCATCGTTGTGCCTGATATTTTTGACGGTGGCAGCATTCGCGCCCTGGTGTAAATATGATTTTCGCCAAACAGGTTAAATTTGGGTATATCATCTGTTAACCCCAGGTTGGCTTCAAAAAACGATGGAATAGTACCGATGTCTGTCCAGTAACCTTCATATTGGAAACTTGCCACCTTGTGCTTAGCTATTGATTGCGGGATGATCTCTTTTCCAAAGTCTGTACGATCGTTCCCTTCCAGCAATTCATATAAAAGTTTACGGTTAAATATATAAATACCCATCGAAGCCAGGTAAACCCGGCCTTCGGCCTTCATTTCGTCGCTTACGTCTGATGCCCAGCTTTCAAAATCCGTTTTTGGTTTTTCCACAAAGGCGGTAACCATGCTGTTTTCATCTGTTTTTAGTATGCCAAAACCCGGAACATCAGCAGCGTCAACCGGAATAGTGGCTATGGAGATTTCGGCACCCGTATCAATATGATGATTGATCATTTCCTCAAAATCCATCTGGTATAACTGATCGCCCGACAGGATCAGCACATAATCAAACTCATGAACTGACAAATGATGCAAGCTTTGCCTTACCGCGTCTGCTGTGCCCTGAAACCAGGCTCCGCTTGTAGGCGTTTGCTCAGCTGCCAAAATATCAACAAAAGCATCACTAAAACTGCTAAAATGATACGTGTTTTTGATGTGCTTATTTAACGATGCCGAGTTAAACTGCGTTAATACATAAATGCGCGTAATTCCCGAGTGCAGGCAGTTGGAAATAGGAATATCAACCAACCGGTATTTACCGGCAATAGGAACTGCGGGTTTAGAGCGTGTTGCCGTAAGGGGGGATAAACGACTGCCCTGGCCACCGCCAAGTACAATGGAAATTACTTTAGATGTCATATCTCGTAGGGTTTAAACTTTCATACAGATCAATATATTCTTTTGCCGAACGGTCCCACGAAAAATCGAGTGCCATCATGCGTTTGCGCAATTGCTGCAATTGTGTTGTATTTTGATAAAGGGTATTAGCACGAACAATGGCATGGCCAATATCATCAACACTGGCATTATTAAAACGGATGCCGTAGCCTCCTTCGTCGCCAAAATCAATTACTGAGTCTATCAATCCGCCGGTGCTCCTAACCAATGGCATAGTTCCATACCGTAAAGAGTAAAGCTGGTTAAGGCCGCAAGGTTCAACCCGCGAGGGCATTAGTAAAAAATCGGCACCAGCATAAATGAGGTGAGCCAATGCTTCGTCATACCCGATGAACACATTGCACTGTTCCGGATATTTTTCTTTCAATTCCAGCAGGGCGGTTTCCATTTCTTTATCGCCAGAGCCAAGGATCAGGAAGTTAGCTTGTCCTTCGTTTTCTGTGATGCTCCGCTCAATGGCCTCAGGAAGCAGATCGGCGCCTTTTTCAACTACTAAACGACCAATAAAAACAAAAAGAGGTTTAGCGGCATCCAGAGCAAAGCGCTCGCAGATCACATTTTTATTAGCCTGTTTTCCTTTGGCTATTTGTTTAGCTGTAAATTTTGTAGCAATCATGGGATCCGTTTGCGGGTTCCATACATCGGTATCAATACCATTGATAATGCCATAGCCTTTAGCGCTTTCCGCCCAGAACAGATACTCCAGCCCGTTGGAATTCACCGTAAGCTCATGCAGATAGGTGGGCGATACGGTGGTATATTTCCAGCAGCATTTTACAGCCGCCGCCAGCGGGTTAATACCTCCGGCCCAATCCAGCAAGCCTGTTTTTGTCAGGTCGATCTCGGGCAGGTACGATAGGTTATCCCAGCCAAAAGCGCCATGATACTGCCCATTGTGAATGGTGAATACGGTAGGCGTATTAACCAATCGTTGGTATAACTTGGAGTGGTACAACAGGAATGGCACCAGCCCCGAGTGATGATCATGACAATGGATCACATCGGGTGTTTGCCCGCTATAACTTATCCAATCTAAAAAAGCCAGCTGAAAAGCGATAAACTGCTCCCGTTCATCAGGATAGCTGTATATATTTTCGCGATCAAGCAGGCCAGGTATTTTAACCAGGTACAACTCAAAGCCCAGCTTATTGGTTTTTTCTTTCAGAATCTCAAAAAAAAGTCTGCGGGTACCCAGCAAAGTAGCCGCGCTGAAAACCACCTCAAATTCGTTTTCGCGGGTAAACTTTCGATCGTAAAAAGGCATCACAACAGCAGCCTGCAAACCCGCCTGATTTTGGTATTTGGGCAAAGCCCCAACCACATCAGCAAGCCCGCCAACCTTGGCAACGGGGTAACATTCGGCACTCAGATGGTATATTTTCATTAAGGTTTTATTGGTTCAATTTAAGCAAAGATTGCTAAAAGAGAAACCTATATGAATTAATATAGTTTTTGAAATTTAGTCCGATTATTGTAAAAAACTTATTAAGGTTTTGTGCCTTACTTTGCAGTATTTGCACCAAAAACGAGGAAAATGGAAAGTGCCGGGTTGGGTCACCGGATACACTAAGCGGACATTGTGATTCTAAAAACTCTTATATTTTATCTTATTCGTAAATAAATTGTCGTCGCCCTCCATTGGCGCAAGTCTTGTGCTGCGAGGCGGTGAGCAAAGGCTGACTTGTGACTACTCCAAAAATAAGAGGAACAAGCGCAAGTCATCTACCCACTAAGCATCCGCACAAGACTTGCACTAAAAAAGGGAAAGCTAATCAATTAAGGTGTCATCCTGAGCGATAGCGAAGGATCTTCTGCCTCAGAAAAGCACCCGGCTATTGCCTGTTGAAGAAGATTCTTCGCTATCGCTCAGAATGACAAAATTCATTTTGGCATCTTCCGAACAGCTATAGACTGGAGCCGAGCGATTGCACGATCTTTTTAGATATCGTTGTTGATAACAAATCAACATTAGAAAAAAAATCTTATTCCCGACTCTAATCTCTTGACTCTATTTAATGCGCTTCCAGCCAGTTCAATCCCGTGCCAATCTCTACCATGATAGGCACCTCAGTTTTGATGGCGGTTTTCATATTGTGCATAATAATGGGTTTAATGAGCTCAATTTCGTCATGAGGCACATCAAACACCAACTCATCATGTACCTGCATGGTCATTTTTGCATCCAGTTTTTGGGCTTTTAGTTCCCGGTGGATATTGATCATGGCTATCTTGATCATATCGGCTGCTGAACCTTGTATAGGAGCATTAATGGCATTTCGTTCGGCAAAGCCACGTACGGTAGCATTGGCCGAATTGATATCGCGCAGATATCTGCGCCTGCCCATCAATGTGGTTACATAACCGTTTTCGCGGGCAAAGTTCATGGTATCGGTCATGTATTGTTTTATACCCGGGAACTGGGCAAAGTACTGCTCAATGATATCAGCAGCTTCTTTACGCGGGATACCCAGGTTTTGCGATAAACCAAATGCCGACTGTCCGTAAATGATACCGAAGTTAACCGCTTTGGCATTACGGCGCTGATCGCTGGTTACTTCATTTAGGGCTATACCGTACACATTGGCGGCTGTAGCGGTGTGGATGTCCAGGTTATCAACAAAGGCCTGCATCATATTAGGATCCTTACTGATCTCGGCAATAATACGGAGCTCTATCTGCGAATAATCCGCCGATACAATGCTGTGCCCGCTATCACGCGGAATAAAGGCTTTACGCACCTCACGACCACGCTCGGTACGGATGGGTATGTTTTGCAAATTGGGGTTCACGCTGCTTAAACGCCCGGTTGCAGCAACAGCCTGGTTATAGGAGGTATGCACACGGCCGGTTTTAGGGTTAACCATGGTTGGCAGGGCATCTACATAAGTCGATTTGAGTTTTTGTAACTGACGAAAATCCAGGATGTCCCGCACGATATCGCTTTTGGCAGCAAGAGACAATAACACATCCTCGCCGGTTTGGTATTGTCCCGTTTTGGTTTTTTTGGCTTTTGGATCAAGCATCAGTTTTTCAAACAATACCTCGCCCAGTTGCTTTGGCGATGCGATATTAAACCGCACGCCTGCTTTTTCATATACTGTTTTTTCAAAACCGGCAATGTCTGTTTCCAATTGTTTGGAGAATTCGCGCAGGGTATCGTGATCAATTTTTACACCCTCAAACTCCATATCGGCCAGCACATATATCAGCGGATGCTCAACTTCATTGATCAGCTTTTCGCTCTCTACCTGTTTTAATTTAGGCTCAAAAATAGATTTAAGCTGCAGGGTGATATCAGCATCTTCGGCGGCATACTCTTTGATCTTTTCTATCTCCACATCGCGCATATTGCCCTGGTTTTTCCCTTTGGGGCCAATAAGCGTAGTGATGGAAACCGGTTTATAACCCAGGTAATTTTCCGAAAGGATATCCATACCATGGCGCGTATCCGGATCGATCACATAGTGCGCCATCATGGTATCAAACAAGCCACCTTTTACCTGGATGCTATACCATTTCAACACCAGGATATCATATTTAATATTTTGCCCTATTTTGTTGATGCCTTCATGCTCCAGTACAGGTTTAAATTCGGTCGCGATACTTTTGGCATCATCCTGATTTTCCGGAACGGGTACATACCATGCCTCGCCGGGTTTTATCGCGAATGAAAGGCCCACCAATTCACAATTGTTAGCATCGGTGCCGGTAGTTTCGGTATCAAAACAAATGGTTTGTTGTTTTAGCAACAGGGCTATCAGTTCCGCGCGCTTCTCTGGCGTATCTGCCAGGTGATATTCGTGCGGTACGTTGTCAATGTTCTTAGCAGCAATGGCAGGGGGTTCATAAATATCCTCCACATCAACGGTCATGGTAGTGCGGGCGGTAGCTACCGGATCACCAAACAAATCGGTTTGTACCGAAACCGCTTTCATTTCGGTAACGCTGAAATCATCACCAAAAACCCGCTTGCCTAAAGTGCGGAATTCCAGTTCGGCAAAAAGCGGTTCCAGCAGGTCTTTGCTTGGCTCGCCCATTTGCAGTCCTTCTTCATCCAGCTCTACCGGGACGTTTAGCAGTATAGTAGCCAGCTTTTTAGAAAGGAGTCCTTGTTCGGCAAAATTCTCTACGTTTTCACGTTGCTTACCTTTTAACTCGTGGCTGTGGGCAATGATCTCTTCCATCGAGCCGTATTGTTTGATCAGGGCCTTGGCCGTTTTTTCGCCAATGCCAAGGATACCTGGGATGTTATCCACCGCATCGCCCCATAAACCCAAAATATCAATAACCTGTTCTACGCGTTCAATTTCCCATTTCTCCAGCACTTCCTTTACACCCAGTATCTCCATTTCGTTACCCATGCGGGCAGGTTTGTAGATGCGGATGTTCTCAGATACCAATTGCGCAAAATCCTTATCTGGAGTCATACAATATACCTGGTAGCCTTTTTGTTCGGCTTTTTTAGCCAGGGTACCAATAATATCATCAGCCTCATAACCATCAGACGTAATAACCGGGATGTTGAAACCCAGTATCACCTTGATCACGTAGGGCAGGGCTTTGGACAGATCCTCGGGCATGGCCTCGCGATGGGCTTTGTAGGCCTCATAATCGGTATGGCGCTCGGTTGGGGCCTCGGTATCAAATACTACAGCCATATGGGTTGGCTTTTCTTTTTTCAAAACATCCAGCAGGGTATTGGTAAAACCCATTACTGCCGAGGTATTCAAGCCGTTTGAGGTAAACCGCGGACTTTTACTTAAAGCAAAATGCGCCCGGTAAATAAGGGCCATGCCATCCAAAAGAAATAATTTTTTCATTGGTTATGATTACACTGATATGGTTGTGATTTCACCGATATATGGCGACAGCACTGATTATCAGCAGATATATACTAAAGATTAAATTGATCTGTATCTTTTCAAAAATACAATTTATGTTGATGAATAGTGACCAACCTCTTTCTAAAAATCAAATCCAGATATCATCCTCAAAAATCAGTAAAATCGTCAAACAAATCGGTTTAATCCCCTACCTAAAATCGCAGCTGGCCAAATGGTCGTTCACCATCCCTGTAGCCTGCATGTGCGCATAGCAAATGGTGGTGCCGAAAAATTTGAAACCGCGTTTTTTCATATCCTTGCTGATGGCATCAGATATAGCCGTACTCGCAGGTACGCTCCATTCCGGGTGATTGATGATCGGCTTACCATCGGGCATAAAGCTGTAGAGATATTTATCAAACGAACCAAACTCCTGTTGTACTTTGATAAACAGCTGCGCGTTATTGATAGCCGCCAGAATTTTAAGCCGGTTGCGGATAATACCCGTATCCTGCATCAGGCGCTCTACGTCATCATCGGTAAAGGCAGCTACTTTTTTAACCTCAAAATTGACAAACGCTTTCCTATACCCTTCACGGCGACGCAAAATGGTGATCCAGCTTAAACCGGCTTGTGCCGATTCGAGGACAAGGAACTCAAACAGAACCTTATCGTCATGCGTGGTTTTGCCCCATTCTTTATCATGGTACTCCATGTACAGCGGGTCAGTACCGGCCCATGAACAGCGTTTTAAGTCGAAAGTCTTAAGTTTTGAGTCTGAAGTCATCATTTTTGTGATTAAAAGTTATGAAACCTGTTGTTTGCTAAGCTTCATTCAATTCATCCCAATACTCCACCGCCCGGCGGTAGTGAGGTATGACGATAGAGCCGCCCACCAGGTTGGCAATCATGAATATTTCGTTCAGTTCATCGCTGTTTACGCCGGCTGCATGGCATTTACCCAGGTGGTATTTGATACAATCGTCGCAGCGTAAAACCATACTGGCTACCAGGCCCAGCATTTCTTTGGTTTTAACATCCAGCGCGCCATCGGCATAGCTGGTGGTGTCCAGCGCAAAAAAGCGTTTTATATTGGTATTGGCGGTTTTCATGACCCTGTCGTTCATTTTGGTACGATAGGCGTCAAATTCTTCTACAAGTTTTCCCACGGGAGTTTTAATTAGTGAATTATTGAGTTGGTGAATTAGTGATTATCAAAAACTTTTTAAAGGTATGCTTTTAACATTTTCTGGCCTAAAAAGGAGCTAAAAACGGGTCAAAACCACCCAAAACTCATTCATAAACATCGATTTTAACACTTTTTAACAAATCCTTGATGTGTTTTGAAAGATTTAAAAAGCATCATACAATTCATAATCAATCAACTACATACCAAACGGTTGGTTTTTGTTGCTTTTCTTTTCTTAATTAAACAGCCCTGCTCTTTTGTAAAAAGCAGAGCTGTTATTTACACAAATTTACTAAACTAATTAGCATTTACACAATGTGGACTTATTGCTTTTTTAGATAATTTTTCGCGACCACTATTTCTGTTGCTTTATTTATACTTTTGTAAACCTAATTCTTATAAATGAAACAATTATTTTGCCTGCTGCTTTTGCTGTCACAGGCTCCCCTTTTTTTACAGGCTCAAAGCAATTACAAACCAGGTTACGTTATTAACAGTAAAAATGATACGCTTAAGGGATTTGTAGACTATCGTGAGTGGCTCAAAAATCCCCGGGAAATCAATTTTAAACAAACACAGGCTGCGGCAACACCGCAAAAATTCACCGTGGCAAACGCCAATGGCTTTGCGATAACGAATGCCGAATATTACGACAAATTTACGGTTAACATAAGTACCAGTACCGTTGAATTGGCACAATTAAGCCACTCGCCGGATACAGCCTATACAACCGATACCGTTTTTTTACAAAATCTGGTTAATGGTAAAAACGTTTCGCTTTATGCATGGACCGACAACCTCAAATCCAGCTACTATATCTTTAACAAGCAGACCCATACCATTGAATACCTGAGGCAATACCTGTATTTTGATGAGGAGAGCAGATCTGTTACCGGCATTAACGGCTACATTAGCCAACTATTAAGACTAGCCTACCAATATCTGCCGGGCGATACCAAAATTATTACCAGGATACAGAAGGCCAATTATGCTGAAAGCGACCTTACATCGGCTGTCATTGCGTTAAACGGCGGTAAAGCTACCCAGCAGACGGTCAACTCCAATTCTGGTGTTCGTTTTTTTGCAGGGGCAGGCTTACGTTACAGCAAGCTGCAATTTAACAGCTCTGCGGGGCAAGCCGGCCCATTTAGTAATGGCATACATGACAACGCTATTTCTCCCGTTATAGCGGCAGGAATGGATCTATTGATCAATAAGTACACAGAAAAGCTGCTTTTTAGACTAGAAATTACCGGTGCCGTAAACAGTTACCACTTTTCCGAAGCATCTGCAACTAACATTACTACAAATGCGCTTGACGTAAAAGTGTATCACTTATCTGCCGTACCTCAAATCATGTATAACTTTTACTCGACCGACAAACTCAAAGCATTTATTGATTTAGGCGTGGCCATGAACTTTTATAAATACAATAATTACAATTACACAACTACCTATCATTACAGCACTATAACATCTGTGACAGCACAAAACAAATACCCTGATTTACAGGGATTTGAATTTTCGATACCAGTAAAAGCAGGCGTACAGATCAATAAGCGCATGGAGGTTTACGGAGCTTACTGGCTGCCATCCTCCCTTAGCAAATACCTTTATTTTTCCGCCGATCAGTCGGCATTCCAAGCTGGCGTAAATTATATTTTCCGATAGTTATTATCTGTTTAAGTGCCGTCTTTTTTATCTTTGAATTTACCGGGATAAAAAGGACGGCTTTTTTGTACCTGTCGAATTTTCATCAAACATAACTCCATGATCAACTTTAAGCGAGCCGACCATATCCATATCTGCGTTCCGCCTGAAAGACTGGAAGAAGCCCGGCGGTTTTATACCAACATTATTGGCCTGGAACCAACAGAGCGTCCCCGTGTTTTTTCGTCGGCAGGGTATTGGTTCCGGATAGCAGATATCGAACTGCATATTGGGGTGGAGGATAGCCATCCCCGCTCTATAAGGCATACAGCTTTTGAGGTTAGTGATGTGCTGGCTGCACGCATATACCTGGAAAGCCATGGATTAGAAATAATGGAAGAACCCCTGATTGCCGGCCGGGAACGTTTTGCTTTTATTGATCCGTTTGGCAACCGGATGGAATTGCTCCAGCTATTATAATATCACTTCATAGCCAACGCCTCTTCCAGCTGTTTAATTAAAACATCTCTTTTCATCGGATAACCCGCTTTTGACTGTTCATAGGTGCCATCCTTTTTAAGGATCACATAGGTTGGATAACCCCTGCCTTTCACTTTTCCCATAATATCAGTACTCAGCTTTTCATTAGATAAAATATGTGTGCCTTTTAAATCAAAATAAGCAATTAACTCTTTCCATTTTTTTTCATTGGTGGAGTCATAATTAGCTATATATAAATAATCCAAGTCTTTGCCTTTAAAATACGCTTTAATGGCGTGGCTGTTCTTTTCAATTTCACTCCGGCAGGGGCCGCACCAGGTACCCCACATATCTAATAACACGGTTTTTCCTTTTGTTATAGCCAGCACATCCTCAAACGAATTTAGCTTTGTTCCGTTATCGGTCACAAAAACCATTTCATTGCTTAACGTCTGTTGTTGTCTTTTGGCTATAGAGTCAATGGAGGGCCCAAACCATTCTACATATTTACTCCCTGGATATTGTTTTTTAAAACGCTCAAAAATTTGAACCAGATTTACAGGGTTACGCTCTTCCAATGAGCCATCAAACAACACACCATACTCATACTCCGCTGCTTTTCCGGT
Source organism: Mucilaginibacter lappiensis (assembly GCF_900155965.1). GTDB lineage: Bacteria > Bacteroidota > Bacteroidia > Sphingobacteriales > Sphingobacteriaceae > Mucilaginibacter > Mucilaginibacter lappiensis. The sequence continues at coordinate 340,905 of NZ_FTMG01000002.1, read as the reverse complement.
AAAATATTTATGGATTATTTTTTCCTGCAGTAGGTTTGTCATATCATCACTGAACAACTTTTTGCCCTCTTCAACATTAGTATTGTACCATTGTTTATAAAAATCATCTGGGGTTTCATTGCTTGCGCTCCATAGGCGTTCTTTTTCGCGCAATAAAAAATTCCGGAGCAAGCCCAGATATTGGTCGGCAATTAAGGCGTCATCATTACTTAGTTTAATGGCTGAAAATAAACTATCGGTTGCGCGGTTCCATGATGCAACATTACGGTGATATGCATCCTTATCAACATAATATTTAGCTTGCTCTTTAAAGCCATAGTAAACGTCCGGGGCATAATATTGTAAATTATATTGCCAGCTTTTAATGAAGGCTGCAGATGGTTTATATTTCATCGAATAGGTATCGAACGCCTTTTTATTTAGATTGTACTGTTTATTGATAACAGCAACAACCTGGTTGGGTAGTGTATCTTTATTAAACTTATTTAGGTCAATATCAATTAAGTTCCCGGCTAATGGCTGATTATTATTGCTCCCTTTGCCAGTAACCACAATGCCATTATCTTTTTGATTAAAATCGGCCTTAAAAAAGACATCATCGCCTGGCGATAAAAAAAAGTGATAATTCAGGGACTTTGTGCGGGTGGAGTCGGCATCACAATACAAATTAATAAATACAGGTTGAGTTAAGCTGATGGTATACGAGCCAGTTTTTTGCTTATCCAATGCCAAAGTGATTTCTCCCTTTTGCAAAAAATCACGACTGAAACTATAATAGGGTATCCATAAATAACAATCGGTACTTGTTGTATTGGCAATATTGATATGTAAAGTGGCGGTTTGCGCTGAGGATACTTGTACAAATATTCCAGCCAGGATGAAGCATAAAAAAAACTTTTTCATAGGTGCGATAAACGATTAATAATCAGGCTATATAAAGATATATCTTTTAATATTACGCTTTATATAATTAACTTATTTTAACATATACCGCAACCCCGGCTCATAAAGCCAGTTCGATGTTTGGGTCCCAGTATACGGTTTTAAACTCCTGTACCTGATCATCCTTTACTTTTACACCTTCGCTTTCCAGCAATTCGGCCATCAGGTTGCCGCCGAAATGAAATTTGGCGGTAAGCAAACCCTGGCGGTTCACTACCCGGTGTGCTGGCACTTTAGGCACTACTTTGCCTGCTGCCTGCATGGCGTAACCCACCATACGCGATGAGCCTTTTGTGCCCAGATAACTGGCAATGGCGCCATAAGAGGTTACCCTGCCCACCGGTATGAGCCGGGCCACCTGATATACTTTATCAAAAAAATTAATATCGTCCATGATCAAAAAGCTTAAAGTTGAAAGCAGAAAGCTCAAAGCTAAGATACGGCTTATAAACGCAATCACGATGTGCGAGGTACGAAGCAATGACGCGTGAATTGGTTTCTTTATCCTATAGTCTCATAATCCCACAGACCCCAAATCCTCTTAAGCAAACGAGAATTTAAGGTAGTTAATGTTCTTATTATCTTTTAAGTATTTTTTTTCGTAATATGTTTTAATGGATAGCACCTCATCGGCATGGGGCGAATGATACAGATCTTCCGTCCTTATATGGAGTTTGAGCTTCAGCTCCTCTATCTTTTCGGCGGTATAAGCGTGCAGGCCGTCATTGTCGGTTTTTAAATTCACGCATCCGCCCGGTCTTAATATTTCGATATACTTATCTAAGAAGCGGGGAGAAGTGAGGCGTTTTTTTTCGCGGCTCAACTGAGGCTGCGGATCGGGAAAGGTTATCCAAATCTCGTCAACTTCGCCAGGGGCAAAATAATCGAGCAGGTTTTCGATCTGGATGCGTAAAAAGGCCACGTTGGTTACGTTTTCTTCCAGCGCGGTTTTGGCCCCGCGCCAAATGCGGTTGCCTTTATAATCAATACCAATAAAGTTTTTATCTGGAAACAGCGTGGCCAGGTTCACCGTGTATTCGCCTTTGCCACAGGCCAGCTCCAACACCACCGGGTTATTATTCTTAAAAAAACCTTTGCCCCATTCGTCTTTAAAGGGTTTACCGGCATCTAACTGTAATACGTTGCTAAAGGTGTCAATTTCGGCAAAGCGTCTGATTTTATCTTTTCCCACTTTTTTAAATAAAGTGCAAAAATAGGCTTTTCTGCAAACTGTGAAACTTTTGAGGTGTTTTGGTATCTTTTCACAAGTGGACTATTGTAGAGACGCATATTTGCGTCTCCTGCCAAATAGTGCCGACAAACATAATTGAATGCAAAAAGACGCAAATATGCGTCTTTACATTAACACCTAAGACTTAAAGTGCTACATCACTACCGGCGGCGGTACATTGGGCATGCCACCTTTACGCGGAGTTTCCGCTTTACTTGAAATGGCCGAATGAACTGCAGATTTTACTTTATCCCATAAACCATGTATGGCATCACTGCTGATATAGTTTGAGGCTTTTTGCGATACCAGGCCAACTAGTGTTTTAACTAAAAAGTTAGAGCGTTTAAACAGCGTTTTATTCAGCGTAACGGGCAATACAATTCTGGAGAGTAAACCAAAAAAGTCCTGGTTAAAAATACCCGGATGGTCATCGCCGTCCTTTCTATTTCCAGAATTTATTAACGACATGATACTGGCAAATATAGCCGAGGGGCTATTAAAGCGCTTGCCCAGTTCTTGGCCCTGCTGGGCTTCAATAATGCGTATCCTCGCAATCTCTTCCTGCAAATCTGTAATATTTTTTATTGAAACGTCCATACTTTATTTTTTAAACAGTTTTTGTATGAAAAGGTTAATCAACGGCTTTTCAATACGCTCTTTATTGAGCTTTACAACAACGGCTATTATTAAATAAATAAGTGCTACACACCCAAAGCCCTCCCAATCTGAATTTAACAAATAGGCCAGATAAAAAGCTAAAGTAAGACTGGCAAACATAAAGGCCAGCACCATGCTTACTGCGGTAATAACATCCGTAATCATACTGGCTAAAATTGAAGTTCCACCTTCAATAGCCTCATATTTCAAAAGCTTAAAACGCGTTTCGGCATATTCTTTCAGCTGGTCAACAATGGGAGGTAATGGTGGTGGTGTTTCTTTTTTGGCTTCCATAGATATTATTGATGTGAGTATCTTGTTTGTTATATTGGTATCAAGTAGCTAGTATCACGACAGCTGCATTTGTTTTAAGACGTTTGCAAAAAGTCTTGATACTAGCTACTTGATACTCATACCTGATACTAAAAGTAAATTAAGCGTGTTCCAGATCGTCCTGATACTCTTCTTCGGCCCCTCTGATCTTTGATTTTATGTTTTCAACTACCTTATCTTTTAACCCTACCAGGTTATCAATTTCGGCTGCTGCGGTATCTTTTATTGATTCGCCCAGATTTTTTAATGATTCGGTTAGCTTGTCGCGTGTTTCATTACCTTTATCAGGTGCAAACAAAATTCCCAGGGCTGCTCCTGCTGCCAGGCCGGCAAGCAATGCAACAACTACTTTTGTGTTATCATTCATTGTAATATAATTTTAAGTTGAACATTCCTTTTTCTCAGGTTCGCGTTATCTGTTACGGGTTTCGTGTTATCCGGGCCGAAACACTCGCACCCGCCACACGATCCCCACATCTCGATCCTCACTTCCGCAATATATAGATTAAATATCCTGCCAAATATTACAGATCGGCCAATTTTTCTGCAATTTCTGTATAATTTATTTTTTTAACTCCCAATAGTGCTTTGTCCAATGTTCACAAAACTATTCAATTCACTCTGTCAGTTTTCGGGTGTTGTATGTATCCGTTCCAGTCTATCGGCTGCCATTCTGTTCGTTTCGTATATCTCCAGCAACAATAAAAAATACGACAATAATACCGGCCCGAAAACCAGGCCCAGTATCCCAAAAAGCGGCAATCCTATAAACACCCCTACAACGGATATAATAGGGTGTGTATTGGCTATACGCTTATTAATGATCATGCGCAAAACATTATCAATATTGCCAATAACCAGCAAGCCATAAATCAGTAATAAAACCCCTTTTAACGTATGTCCCTGCGCAAATAATAAAATACTGGCGGGTATAGAAAGCGTTGGCGCCCCTACCACCGGCAAAAAGGATATAAAGGCCCCTATTACACCCCAAAACACCGCGTCGGGTATTCCAAACAGGTAAAAGCCAATGGCCAGCAGCGTACCTTGTATAACGGCTATTATTCCCTGTCCTAAAACGTTAGAATAGGTAGAATCGCGTAGGGCGGATGCGAATTTTAATGCGTGTTGTTCACGAAATGGGGCGTATTTTAATAAACCAGCCTCAAATTCACGTATTTGCGTAAGCATAAAGTATAACAAAAAGTACAGCACCAACAAGGTGATAATGATATTGGCTGCGCTGCTTAGTATGGACGGAAAAAGCTCGGTACCAAATGAGCCCAATTTTTGAAGGGTATTCTCTGCAAAACGCGGCTGGTTAAGATTGGTTGCCGCAAACGCGTCAATTTTAGACGTCCACTGTTCAATAGGTAACGATTTAATATTGATGCTGGATATTTTACCCACCACCATGATACTTAGTAACAAGAAGGGAATTACGATAACTACCAGCGAAGAAAATATGATAAGCAAAGCCACCAGTACCCGGCTCCATCCTTTTTTTTCGACCAGATACAGATACAGTGGCCTGAAGATGGTGAACAACACAATGGCCCCTAATATGGAGCTGAATAAACCACTGAGTGCGTACAACAAAAAACAACCTAGTATAATGATGCTTACCAGGATAATGTTATTACGTTGCTTATAGTTAAAAATTGACATTGGGTATCAGGTTTGGGTATCAAGTATCAGGACTTTAATTGTACAGATACCCGCTAAAATTGTTTAAATAATGTTTGATCTTTAGGATACTGTACATTGTGCACCAATTTACAAATATCTTGATACTTGATACTAGCTACTTGATACTAAAAAAGCTAATCGGTGTTGTTTAGTAAATTGTTTATCTGGGTTGAACTTGTTAAAATAGTATCCAGATAAAATAAACAATCGTCAGAAAGATCAGGGATCTCATACTTCAACTGTTCCAGCGCCAGATGAATATTGGAAAGCTGGTTTTTAATATCATGTTTTAACTTACGCAAGTTGTCGTTATTACTCCTTGCTGGTATATCTTCCATTTTATTTCAGGTTGATGGCCTTCATCTTATTATACAACGTTTTACGGTCGATATTTAATATTTCGGCTGCCTTGGTTTTATTAAAGTTCACTTCTCTTAAAACTTTAATAATGGTTTCGTATTCGGCTTCAAGGGCGGCGTTTTTCAGGTCATGCCGTGGTTCCTTTACTTCGGGCGTTTCGTTTACCTGGTTATAAGCCTGTTCAAATGAAGGCGCCTTAAAGTTGGAGATCTCCAGCGGCAATGCTTTCATTGTGATCTCGTTATCCTCTGCCAGCAAGGCTGCCCGCCTGATCACGTTTTTCAGCTCGCGGATATTGCCCGGCCACCTGTAGTTCATAAAACAGTCAATCACCTCGGGAGCAAACGTGCTTACATTACGCCCAAGTTCATTATTGGCTATCTTTAAAAAATGTTCGGCCAATAGCATAATATCGTTGCCCCTTTCGCGCAGTGGTGGCATGTATATGGTAAATTCATTAAAACGATGGTACAAATCTTCCCTGAACTTACCTTTTAATATGCCGTCCTGCAGGCTTTCATTGGTGGCTATAATAATGCGCACGTCCAGATCAATCTCTTTGGTACTGCCTATCCTTTTAACTTTTCGTTCCTGAACGGTGCGCAGCAGAGCAGCCTGTATCTCGTAGGAAAGATTGCCTACCTCATCCAAAAACAGGGTACCTCCGTTGGCCATTTCAAAATGCCCTATTTTGGTATAAAGTGCGCCGGTGAATGATCCCTTTTCGTGACCAAAAAATTCGCTGGCCGCCAGCTCCTTGGTTAATGAACCGCAGTCCATCGCAATAAAGGGCTGGTTATGCCGCTGGCTGTTCAAGTGTATACTTTTTGCTACCGACTCTTTACCCGTGCCGCTTTCACCCAATATAATTACGCTGTAATTGGTAGGCGCCACCAACTCTATCTGGCGTTGCAATTCTTTTGATGATTTGCTGCTGCCGGCAACAAATTCGCTGGCAAACACTAGTTTTTTATTGTCGCGGCTTTTTGATTTTTCGGTAACCACATTATTGTCGTCGCCGGTATCTTCAACCAGGGCGTAGTGCGTTTCAACGGCTTTATTAATGGTATTTAATATTTCGTCGGGATATAAGGGCTTGGTGATATAGTCATAAGCTCCCATTTTTATCAACTCAACGGCCATCTTAATATCCGAGTAACCTGTAATAATGATAACCCCGGTTTTGGGATATTGAGTTTTGATATTCCGGAGCATTTCGCGGCCATCGGTATCTTCTAACCTGAAATCACATAACACCAGGTTAAACTCGTCATTTTTAAGGGCTTCCATACCGCTTGTTCCACTTGATGCGGTGCTTACATCAAAGCCATTACGGGTTAAAAATTTAGATAGCAATAAAGCCACATTAACTTCATCATCAATGATGAGGATTTTCTTCATAAGAGCAATACTGATAACGGTAAATGTATTAAACGCGTTTAAGTTACAAACAATGTTGCTAATTTATAGAGCCTAATTTAAAAAACGGGCCTTTTACCACAAAAAAGGGCAAACAAAAAGGGCAGCCAATTGGCTGCCCTTTTTGTTAATTAGGTACATGTAGGGCCATATTAAAAGCCGTATGCTACACGTAGGCCTAAGAAGCTTACTTTGCTTTGGTCAACACCAGTAGCATATTTTGTAGTTGCTTCATAACGGATACCGGCATCAATAAAGTTACCATTTGCGCTGATAGGGAATTGAACACCTACTTGCGGAGCATAAACAAATGCGGTTGATTTGTTAACACCAACATCTTTTTTGTTTAACAAAAATGCTGCACCAGCTTCGCCTTGAACATAAAAGTTTGGAATAATGAAGTATTTTAAACCAGCTTTTACAGGGATCAATTGAAAGTTTGTAACATCAGCACCTTGAACACCACCGATATTCTTTTTACCAAAGATATTGTTGTAACCTGCGTTAACAGTAACAAATAATTGGTTTGAAATAACCGGGATATCCGCTTGTACCGAACCACCTAAATTCCATTTGTAGTTATCTTTAAAGTTACCCAATGGGATACCTGCGTCAACACCAATGCTGTAACGGATACCGTTGTTGGTGGTGGTTGATGTAGTAGTAGTTGTTGTTGGGGTAGATGTTTGTGCTTTAGCGCCAAATGCAAGTCCTGCAAATGCTAAAACAAGGGCCGAAATTTTAAATGAATTTTTCATAACAATTGTGTGTTTTTGATATATGTTTTATAAACACAATGCAAAGTAAAGCACAGAAACATATATGATTTTTCATCCAAAAGTCACGAATATTTAATCGATTGATTAACAATGATTTATTTTTTGACCAATCTGGTATTTTGGTCAGCCCAGTGTAAAATTGATTTTTTACACTCCTATTAGTGTCAAATTAACACAGAATTAACATAGCTTTTCACCCGGCAAAAAACAGGTTTCATGCGTGTTTTTTGCTTTTTGGGAACCTTTCACAACCTATAGGTATAAACACAGCTCTCGAAAAAGGCCTAAAATTGAATCCTGTTAACAAAATTTTAACACCTGTAATTTTGTCAATGACGAAACCTGAAGCTAAAAGGAGGAGAGAAGCGATTGAACTACTCCCCTTTAAACGCGGCTTTACGTTTTTCTAAAAAGGCAGCAACGCCTTCTTTAAAATCTTTGGTGCCAAAGCATTTTCCAAATTGGGCTATCTCGATCCCGTAACCGTCAACGCCATCGGTAAAGCCCGCATTTACGGAGTGGATGGCAGCGGCAAGAGCCAATGGTGCTCTCAGCAATATTTTCTGCAATAACTCTTCGGCTTTAACCAACAAATCTTCGGGACAAAACACATACGTAACCAGGCCATATTGATGAGCTTCTACGGCGGTTATCATATCGGCAGTCAATATCATTTCCAGCGCTTTGCCTTTTCCTATCAATTGGGCCAGGCGCTGGGTACCACCATAACCGGGTATTAAACCCAGGGTTACTTCGGGTAAACCCATTTTTGCAGTTTCAGAAGCAATACGGATATGACAGGCCATAGCCAACTCCAAACCACCGCCCAATGCAAAACCATTGATGGCCGCTATTACGGGTTTATTACCATTGGCAATCAGGTTAAATACCTCTATTTGTCCTTTCCTGGCAAGCGCTGTACCTGCATCGATACCCAGATTGGCAAATTCACTGATATCGGCACCGGCCACAAAAGCCTTGGCTCCCGTTCCTGTAATAATAATGCCACCAACCGCGGGATCTTTAAAAGCTGCCGCAAAAGCCACGTGCAGTTCGGCAAGAGTATCCCGGTTAAGTGCGTTAAGTTTGCTTTCGCGGTTAATGATGATGTATTGTATACGTTCTTTGTTTTCTATCAGCAGATTTTGAAATTCCATAGGGTTGTTTTATTTAAAAATTACAGCGCTCATGCACCCAATTTGTAAAACTATATTGGTGAGCATAAAAGTAATAAGAAACTTAAAATAATATCGAATAATGAATTTTGAACGCCGAACATCGAACCACATCTTTGTCCCGCCCAAAACCAACCTTATAAAATTCAAACCAACTGCTCTTCGCAAAAACTTTTTAAAGCCCTATTTTAACACTTTTCTGATCGAAATAAGGGAGAAATCAGATTGAAACCATTCAAAACCTGTTCGAAAACATCGATTTTAACACTTTTTAACAAATTTTTGGCAGGGTTTATAAGATTTAAAAAGATGCATAAGATTGACTATCAAATAACTACATGCCAAACAATCGATTTTTGAGCCTTTTTATCTCTTTAACCAAACAGCCCTGCTTACAATTTTCAAGTAAGCAGGGCTGGGCGTTGGATGTACTTAAAGATACAAAAAATGTTTGGGGTTTACGTCCCGTAAACAATTACTGCTTTTTTAACCTATAGGTATAATTAAACCCAGCACCTTTTTTCACCAGGATTAAACTATCACCCTTGGTTGTCGAGGTGTAGGTACCATTGAGCAAAAGGCCCCAATCAAAATTGGCCGTATGCACGGTGCTGTCTGTAAAAGCGATCTGATTGTTACCGGTAGCGTAGCTACCTTTGCTCGAAACTCCAAAAGCTGTATTTAAAGTAGCCTGGTAGGTTTTACCAGAAATTACAACTTTGGCCGTAGCGTTAGTTGCATCGGTACTTGAAGATGTAAACGCACCGGTATACGTTCCGTCCAATTTTTGAGGGGGTGCCGTTGCTTTGTCTTTAGTACAAGCGGTAAAACTTAGCGTGGCAGATAGCAAGATAAAAAAGATAGGGGTTTTCATAATTTGTTTTTTTAACCATTACGGCCATTTTATCTATGACGTAACAGTTAGATAAAAAACTTTATAAAATCATCACAGATGTTCGGAAGAATCAAAACATATAATGTATAGCTTATTTAGGCTAAAGCCCATAGCTCTATGCCCTTGCAATCCGTTGGTTAAAACCAACGGCAATGAAGAATAAATCAATTAGTTTTTCATTCATTGCCGTCCCATAAATGGGACGGACATTAGAAGCATTTAATGGCTTTAGCCCAAATAACAACCTTCCGAACACCTATTGTTCCATCACCAAACCAATTTATAACCGAGTCCTCTTACGGTAATGATCTGCACATTAGGGTCGGCTTTTAAATGCGCGCGGAGTTTGCTGATAAACACATCCAGGCTTCGGGCGTTAAAAAAACTATCATCGCCCCAGATCGTCTCCAACAGGGCTTTTCGTGGTAATACGTGGTGCTGATTTTTACATAACAACCTCAAAATATCACTTTCCCGGCTGGTTAATTGCCATTGATTGATGCCTTGCTGAACCGTATTTTTAAGCGGGTTAAAAGTGATACTCCCAATCTGGTGACTTTCGCCCGCAGGTTTGCCTGCGCCAAGCAGGCGATTATCACTCAGCAATACTTTAATACGCACCACCAGTTCCTCTACACTAAAAGGCTTTTTTAAATAGTCATTGGCCCCCGATTCAAACCCGGCCACCACATCTTTGGGCTGCGACCGGGCTGTTAAAAAAATCACCGGTATTATTTTGTCAGTTTCCCGTATCTGGCGGGCTACCTCAAAACCATCCATTTTTGGCATCATAATATCCAGTACTAAAATATCGGGCTTGTCGCTTTTATATTTTTGCAGGGCCTGTTCGCCATTAGCGCAAAGTATTACCTCAAAGCCATTTTCTTCCAGGCTTTCGCGCACTATATGGGCCAGGGCCAGTTCATCTTCGGCCAGCAATAAGCGTATTTTACTCATGTTACATCGGTATTGATATTATAAACTGGCTACCCGCATTGACTTCGCTTTTTACAGTTACATGGCCGCCATGCGCTTCTGCAATATACTTCACATAACTTAAACCAAGTCCGGTGCCTTTAACATTGTGCACATTACCGGTAGGCACCCGGTGAAATTTTTCAAAAATACGCCCCAGGTGCGCCGCCGGGATGCCTATACCCTTATCACTTATCGAGAATACGATCATATGACCATCCCGGTATACATCAATTTTGATATCAACCGGTTCGTTGGAATATTTAACCGCATTATCCAGAACATTCAATATGGCATTGCCAAAGTGCAGTTTATCGGCTACGATATCATCAACCCGATCCCGGTTATTATGAGCGATACTTATTGTTTTACCGGCTTTGGCTTTTTCGGCAGTTATCAGTTCGTTCATCAGGGCATCAACCTCTATTTTCTCTTTCAGCAAGATTATTTTATCGCATTCAAAGGCGGCCACATCAAGCACTTTGCTAACCAGCTCGTTTAGTTTGGCCAATTCATTCCTGGAGGTTTGCAGGTAGCGCTGCGTTTTTTCGGGATCATTGAGTGCATTGAATTTTTGCAGCCCTTCAATAGCTACCGTAATAGTGGCGATGGGTGTTTTTAATTCATGCGTCATGTTGTTGATAAAATCGTCCTTTAACTCGCCCAATGCTTTTTGCTGATTGATGGTTCGGATAATGTAATAAAAGCAGTAAATAGTAAACAATACCAGCAGAGCCGATAATACCAGGGTGATCATCATGCCTTTGATAACGGCATATTGCGGGTTATGGATTGTTGCCTTTGCAAACAACGTAAATTCATCTTGCCGGGTGTAATGCGTTAAAAGAAATATAAAGCCATGATATTGATAAACATTCTCATTGGTTTCACTGTAATGGAAATTGAAATCTTGCGGCGTCTGGCCTTTGTTGGATAAGCTTAAAATAAATGGCGCATCAATATTCATTTTCTGCAGTTCCAGCGCAAAGTACCGGCTTAGCTTTAAACTGTCGGCTTGTTTATAGTTGGGAGGCAAAGCATAGATGCCCTCTTTAGGAAGCGGCCATTTATTGCTTGGGACACCCGGATGTGTTTTTATAAATGCGGATAGCTCCGGAGGGGGGTGCATGGCATCATCAACACCTAAAAAAGTGGTGAGTTCCATCATTAAAGTCGGGACATAAAAAGACATTTCCGTTAGCACCTCCGGAACCGTAGCTTTATGATTGATATTAGCCCTGTAATAGTTATAAGTATGTGCATCTGTTTGAAACGGGTTGCTGTTTATGGAGCCATGAAATGAGAAGTTAATATTAAGGGCCGGGTTGATTTTGTTGTTTGAAGTATTTCCTTTTGAAGCGGTATCGATGGTAATAACGCTGCTGGGATCAGAAAGTCGCTTTACCAATACGGTACGAATGGAGTCAAAATAATCTTTTTTGCACCGGTCCATAGCAAGCTGCATGGCGACGATTACTTTACCATCAAATATTTTCTTATTGACGGAATAAGCATTACTAGTCCAGTAAAGTTGAAAAACAATAATGCCAGCTAACGATAGGGTTATTAAGATGAATACGATTTTAAGTTTCCTTTTCATGATTAATGAATTGATGAAGATAAAAGTAAATACATCAATACCAGTCTGTACTTTCTGTTAACATTGCTTAACATTAAATAATAAAAATTAAGATTGGGGGCTTATATAATCCCCTCCCGTGGGGTGGGGCGCGGTTGGTTTGTGAGCAAAAGCAGGGAGGGGTTTATGCGTGATGCAAGCTTACATGGAATAGAAACCCTTCCCTTCCCGCAATGTCATTAAGTTAAGGGGAAAAGCAATTCCGTAAAAGCCCCCTCTAAATCCTCCCCCGGAAGGGGAGACTTAGCTTCAATTTTTTAAAGTCCTCCCTACCGGGGAGGATTTAGGTGGGGCTCCATGTGCTTAACTTAATGACATTGACCTTCCCGAGGGAGGGAATCGCACAGACCCCAGCTTTAACCGCAGAATACCCCTCCAACATCTCCGGAAATAAATTTTTAACTTTGCTATCCTTATGATGATCAGTGCGGCAACTCCATTTATTTTACTCGGACAAAACCTGTTGTTACTCCCCCAAAAAGCTATTTATTGGAAGGAACAAAAGGCCCTGATTATTGCCGATGTGCATTTGGGCAAGGTTGGGCATTTCCGCAAGGCGGGTATTGCCATTCCGCGGGATATGGAGCAAAGTGATCTGGCTACCCTGTCTGATCTGATCCATGAATATCAACCTCAAAAATTATTGTTCCTGGGCGATCTTTTCCACAGCGATATGAATAACGACTGGGATTGGTTCATTTTGTGGCGAAGCCAGTTTCCAAGCCTGCAAATTATCCTGGTACGCGGCAACCATGATATTATACCCGATAAACACTACCAGCAATTAAATATCGAGCTTCACGACGAACTATTGCTGCACCCATTTTTGATGCAGCACCACCCTCTGGCCGATGAACAACTACAAGGCGCCGAAGGCTATGTTTTTTGTGGGCACATACACCCCGGAGTTAATTTAAGCGGCCGTGGCAGGCAATCCATCACTCTGCCTTGCTTTGCTTTCGGCAGTAAACAGGCAGTACTCCCATCGTTTGGTCAGTTTACAGGCAAGGTGGCTATCCGCAATCAAAAAACCGACAGGATCTTCGCGGTTTTGAAAGATAAGGTGATGGCTATTGAATAATTGGAAGATAATCAAGAGGTTAGAGTCAAGAGTCAAGATTTAGGAATATAAACTACTTGCGCTCGTTTGCAAAGAGTACTTATTGTGGAACGGCGATTGTATCGCCCTTGCGTTTTAAACGCAAACCCATGTTAAGCACTCTTTGCAAACGAGCGCAAGAGTGGTTAGGAATTTAACCAAACTTATACAAGGACAGAGCTTTCCCCGCCCCATGTAGCTTATCTTGCCTCTTGAATCTAGTATCTTGCCTCTTTCGCCCTGTGTAATTTGAATGTAATTTCTTAGATTGATTCTAAATAGACTTTTCGTGGTTAATAAGCCGAAAGCATTTCTATCTTTTGGCATATAATAAATACTTTTGCCTAAAATAAATCTATTTCATAATGAGCGAATTTAAACAAACCTTTAACTCATCACTGGGAAAAAAGCTGATCATGGCTTTAACAGGCTTGTTTTTGTGTACTTTTTTAATTGTACACCTTGGAGGCAACCTGCTGTTGTTTAAGAACGATAATGGTTTTGGGTTTAATGTGTATGCTAACTTCCTGACACATTTTCCACCGATTGAAGTTATCGCATATATCCTGTACTTGTCTATCCTGGTACACGCGCTGTATGCCATTATTTTAACGGTAAAAAACCGGAAGGCACGCCCGGTTGGTTACGCGGTAGCAGCAAAATCAGACACCAGCTGGTCATCAAAAAACATGGGCTTATTAGGTTCTATCCTGTTTGTGTTTTTGGTGATACACATGAGCGATTTTTGGTATAAATACAAATATACCAACGAGGTAGCCTTTAAAGAGTACCGTACAGATTTGGCTACAGACCAAACTACCGTAGCAGACTATACACCGGTATCTGCCGATTTCAACCATTCCGTTTCTACCGAAAACAATGTGGAGATAGTAAGGGTAAAAGATCTGCATGCACGTGTGGCACATGTTTTTGGTAACATCTGGTATGTATTGATCTATGTAATAGCCATGGGCGCCTTGTCGTTTCACCTGTTGCATGGTTTCCAAAGTGCTTTTCGCACCCTGGGATGGGTACACCGTAAGTATACACCTATAGTATATGGCATTGGCGCATGGTTCTTTGCGGTGATAATTCCTTTGGGTTTTGCCCTCATGCCTGTGTATTACTTTTTTATGCACAAAGGGTAATTGGTTGATTAAGTTGGATTAGGCTGAGTAATATCAGCCACTCACTAATATAAATTATACGAGAAATGAGTTTAGATGCTAAAATTCCTCAAGGCCCATTAGCCGAAAAATGGAGCAAGCATAAATTTAACCTGAAGCTGGTTAACCCGGCCAACAAGCGTAAATACGATATTATTATTGTAGGTACCGGTTTAGCGGGGGCATCGGCTGCGGCTTCACTGGCCGAGCTGGGTTATAACGTAAAATCTTTTTGCTTTCAGGATAGCCCGCGACGCGCACACTCTATTGCAGCGCAGGGTGGTATCAACGCAGCAAAAAACTATCAGAATGACGGTGACAGCGTTTACCGTTTATTCTACGATACTATTAAAGGTGGCGATTACCGCGCCCGTGAAGGAAACGTTTACCGCCTGGCCGAAGTATCTGTAAATATTATTGATCAGTGCGTGGCACAGGGTGTTCCTTTTGCCCGCGAATACGGCGGCTTACTCGATAACCGTTCATTCGGTGGTTCGCAGGTATCACGTACATTTTATGCCCGTGGTCAAACAGGACAACAATTGCTATTAGGCGCGTACTCGGCATTAAACCGCCAGATACATGCAGGTAAAGTAAAAATGTATACCCGCACCGAAATGCTGGACGTAGTTGTGGTTGATGGTCACGCCAAAGGTATTGTTACCCGTAATATGATCACCGGCGAAATTGAATCACATGCAGGTCACGCGGTACTATTATGTACAGGTGGTTACAGCAATGTGTTCTACCTGTCGACCAATGCTATCGGTTCAAACGTAACGGCTGCCTGGAGGGCCCACAAACGAGGCGCTTTCTTTGGTAACCCATGCTATACTCAAATTCACCCAACCTGTATCCCGGTATCCGGCGACCATCAGTCGAAATTAACGCTGATGTCTGAATCATTACGTAATGATGGGCGTGTTTGGGCACCTAAAACAGCCGCTATTGCCGAGCAATTACGCAAAGGCACGCTGAAGGCCGATCAGGTTAAAGAAGACGATCGTGATTATTTCCTGGAGCGCAAATATCCTGCCTTCGGTAACCTGGTTCCACGCGATGTGGCTTCACGTAACGCTAAAGAAATGGTGGAGGATGGTCGTGGTGTGGGGGCCTCAGGTTTTGCTGTGTTTCTTGACTTTGCCGATGCCATTAAGCGCCTGGGCGAAGAAACCGTAGCTGCCAAGTATGGTAACTTGTTTGATATGTATATACAGATTACCGATGAGAACCCATACAAACAACCAATGCGTATTTACCCTGCCGTACACTATACCATGGGCGGCCTTTGGGTTGATTATAATTTAAGCACCAATGTACCAGGGCTTTATGCCTTGGGCGAATGTAACTTCAGTGATCACGGTGCTAACCGCCTGGGTGCATCTGCCTTAATGCAGGGTTTATCTGACGGTTACTTTGTGATCCCTTATACCCTTGGCGATTACCTGGCTACCATCGGCCCTAAAAAGGTTGATACCAGCCACCCCGCCTTTGAGCAAACCAAAAAAGAAGTTATTGAGCACGTTAATAAATTACTGGCGCTGAATGGTACCAAAACTGCCGAAGCTTATCACCGCGATCTGGGTCATATCATGTGGGAATACTGCGGCATGGCCCGTACTGAAGAAGGATTGATAAAAGCCAAAGAACTGATAAAAGCCTTAAAGGTTGATTTCTGGAAAAACGCCAAAGTTGTTGGCGAAAACGAAGAAGTAAATGCTTCGCTGGAAAGAGCCGGACGTGTTGCCGATTTTATTGAACTGGGCGAACTGATGGTTGATGACGCTTTAATGCGCCGTGAATCATGTGGTGGTCACTTCCGGGTAGAATCACAAACCGAGGGCGGTGAGGCAAAACGCGATGACGAGAATTTTGCATTTGTTGCAGCATGGGAATTTAAAGGTGAAAACCAACCCGAAGAATTGCACAAAGAGCAACTGGTATTTGAATCGGTACATTTATCACAAAGGAATTACGCGTAGATAGATTTGAGACGTGAGATATGAGATTTGAGACAAAAAATATACTACTTGAAACAGATAAAGCTCTCATACCTCACATCTAAAATCTCATATCTAAACCATGCATAATCTAAAGGAATTGAAAATTTGGCAAAAAGCGATTGATCTGGCGGTAGATGTATATAAAGCGACCGTAAGTTACCCAGCCGATGAACGGTTTGGATTAACCAGTCAGATCAGACGGGCCTCAGTTTCAATTTCTTCAAATATTGCATAAGGAGCCGGCAGAAATTCAAAAAAGGAGTTCTGTAACTTTTTAGGTATAGCTAATGGTTCTGCTTATGAGTTACAAACACAATTGGTTATATCAAATAAGTTAAATTTATTAAAAGATGATTTGTTGAATGACTTGCTTAAACAGATTGAAGAATTGCAAAAAATGAACTATGCATTTCAAAAGATGTTATTGAACCAGTAAACAAACAAATGTCTCAATTCTCATATCTCATATCTCAAATCTAGAAAGAATGAACGGAAATATGAACCTGACGCTTAAAGTATGGCGCCAGAAAAACGCTCAAACAGCGGGCAAATTTGTGACCTACAAGGCCGAAGGTATTTCGCCTGACATGTCATTCCTGGAAATGCTTGACGTGGTTAACGAAGGTCTTACCCTGAAGGGTGATGAGCCCATACATTTTGATCACGATTGCCGCGAAGGTATTTGCGGTATGTGTTCTTTATATATCAACGGCCACCCGCATGGCCCAAAACGTGCTGTTACCACCTGCCAACTGCACATGCGCAGCTTTCATGATGGTGAAACAATCACGATTGAGCCATGGCGCGCGGCAGCTTTCCCTATCGTAAAAGATTTGGCAGTTGATCGTGCTGCGTTTGACCGGATACAACAAGCTGGTGGCTACGTATCGGTAAATACTGGCGGTGTGCCTGATGGTAATGCCATCCCGATCCCAAAAGTTATAGCCGACGAGGCTTTTAACTCCGCTACCTGTATTGGTTGCGGCGCTTGCGTTGCTGCCTGTAAAAATGCTTCGGCCATGCTTTTCGTATCGGCCAAGATCACGCAGTTAGGTCTGTTGCCTCAAGGCCAGCCAGAGCGTTACCGTCGTGCACAATCCATGGTAGCTCAGATGGACGAAGAAGGTTTTGGTAACTGTACCAACACCGGTGCCTGCGAAGCGGAATGTCCTAAAGAAATTAAGCTGACCAACATTGCTCGTATGAACAATGATTTTTTAAGCGCTAAACTGTTCCACCAGGAAGAAATTCACGAAGAACAACACGGTGGTGCTTAATCTGCGATAACGAACAATATGTAAAAAGGCTTTGGAGATTTTCCAAAGCCTTTTTCTTTTTATGGCGTTTAGAGAGTAAGTATAAAAACCAGTGTCATTTCGAACGAGCAATGAGTGGGGTAGAGAAGTGGGGCGAGGAGAAATCTTTTACACCCGACAAGCTGCATGTATGGCGTAAAAGATTTCTCCTTACCCTATTCCACAGCCCCCGCGTTCGTCGAAATGACATTTTTTTTAGAATGCGCTCTTAGACCTACGAAGTTTTTGAAACTTAATAGGTCTCCAAATATTCTATAACAACTTCAACGCTTCCAATTCCTTTTCCAACTCTGCGGCCGAAGTAAAGTGTATGGATCTAATGCCGATTTTTTCAGCGGCTAATATATTGCGGTAGTTATCATCGATAAACAGGGCTGTCTGTGGGTCAACTTGGTAACGATCAAGCAGGATCTGGTAAAATTCTGGCGCCGGTTTACGCATCTTCTCGACACCTGACACCACAATACCATCAAACCAGCCCAGGAAATCATAACGCGCCAAAGCCACCGGAAAAGTTTCGGCCGACCAGTTGGTGAGCGCATATATCTTGTACCTGTCGCCCGTTTTTAGCCTCCTGAACAACTCAACCGTATCATGAAAGGCTTCGCCCAGCATTTCTTCCCAACGACCGTAAAACGCGCGGATATGGGCTTCGTACTGCGGATGTTGAGCCACCAATAGTTCGGTACCTTCCCGTAAGGAGCGGCCGGCATCTTGCTCCTCGTTCCAGTCGGGTGTACAAACCGTTGCCAGGAAATCTTTCATTTCTTGCTCATCGGCAAACAGGGTACGATACATGTAATGCGGGTTCCAGTCAATCAAAACTGCACCCAGATCAAATATGATGGTATTGATCATTTCTTTTTATCAGAATGTTCGTAAACTTTAACATCTGTAACCACCGAATCTTTCAGGGAAAGGATCAGTTTTTTGACATAAATTGTTTTACCCTTTTTGCTTATCTCATCAATATCATACACCATTTCGGTGGTATTACTTAGCTGCGGACGGTGCAACAGGTGAATCACTTCCTGATATTTTAACCCTTTAAGTTTATAGCTTTTCAACAAATCATCAAGCATGTTATCCCTGTTGGGAAATTCCAGGCCATCGCCATAATCCCAATTTTCGCGGTCGAACTTGGTATGGTGTTTACAAGCCGCAAAAGACAGGGCAATTACACAGAATAGTAAGATTGCTTTTTTATTAATATTCATTGATCAAATATAGCATTAGAAGCTATTCATTAACAACTTTGTCATTCTTCATCATATAAACCCTCGTATCTGTCATTTCGATACGAGGAACGAGTGAGAAACTATCTCTTGAGCAAAGCGAAAAATCTTATACATTGTTTAGGCTGGTGCAAAAGATCTCTCCTCGTTCGAGATGACATTTTTGTTTCCTATTTATTCAGCTCCTAACAAATACGCTTTAAAATCCGCAAAATCCTTACTCAAAGGCACGGCCAGTTTGGTTTTATGCTGCAGCTCTTTCACCTGTTCCGGTATCTCGATCTTAGCGCTTATGGCTTCGCTGAAAACATCCGGGAACTTGCAGGGATGGGCTGTTGATAAGAAAACACCAGCGGTATCTACACTACTATGATCCTGTTGATAATCGGTCAATGCCTGCCTGGCTATAGCCGTATGCGGGCACACTACATACCCATAGGTATCAAACACCCAGTTAATGGCTTTTAGCGTTTCTTCGTCGTTATATTTAAAGCCGACAACCAGTTTTTTCAACTCGTCCATGTCATCCTTAAACAGATCGGCTATGCGTACCCAGTTGCTTGGGTTACCCACATCCATAGCGTTGGATAGGGTAGCCACCGATGGCTTTGGCTGATAAATACCTGTTTTTAAAAACTCCGGAACGGTATCATTATCGTTGGTCGCTGCTATGAATTTTTCGACAGGTAAACCCATTTTCCAGGCCAGTAAACCCGCGCCTATGTTACCAAAGTTTCCGCTCGGTACCGAGAAGATCACTTTTTTAACACCTTGTCTTAATAACTGCGCGTAGGCATTAAAGTAGTAAAAGGTTTGCGGTACCAAACGCGCTATATTGATCGAGTTGGCTGATGTTAAACGGAATTTCTCATTCAGCTCCGCATCCGTAAATGCTTGTTTCACCAGAGCCTGGCAGTCGTCAAAGGTACCGTCAACCACCAACGCGCGGATGTTTTGGCCGTTGGTGGTTAACTGCTGCTCCTGTACACCACTTACTTTACCCTGCGGATATAATATGGTTACCCGGGTGTTAGGCACACCCAAAAAACCAAGGGCTACTGCCCCACCGGTATCGCCGCTGGTGGCCACCAGTACATCCAGTTGTTTTTCGCCTTCCTCTAAAAAGTAACTCATCACCCGGCTCATGAAACGGGCGCCGAAATCTTTAAAAGCCAACGAAGGGCCATGAAAAAGCTCCAGCACATTCACGTTATCATCCAGTTTTACCACAGGGGCCGGGAAGTTGATGGCATCATCGATCAGCGCTTTCAGATCAGCTTCTGGTATAGAATCGCCCAGTAAATTCCGCGCTACTTTAAAAGCAATCTCAGGCAGGGAATATTTATCCAGGTTATTGATAAAATCCGCATCTAAACGGGGGATACTGTATGGCATATATAAACCTTTATCCTGCGGCATGCTGTTAAAAACCGCGTCTTTAAAGGATACTTCTGATAAGGTGTTGTTGGTACTGTAGAGTTTCATTTTTTATGATTTCGGAGTTCGGATGTTCGATCTCGGATTTATTTAATTTTTTTATTTTATCAATTTGTCATGCTGAACGGAGTGAAGCATCTATTTGACGATTAGATCCTTCGTTCCTCAGGATGACAAAAGTGGCTGTCATTCTGAGCTTGTCGAAGCATGGTGGGCAGGCCTCTGCGCACGCCCTTCGACGGGCTCAGGGTGACAACCTTATACTTTTTTAATTTTGAATTTTCACTTTTGACTTAACCTCAAAACCTCGCTATTACCTTCGGACCTGCATCATTGATGGTAGACACATAAGTGTTCGAACCAATTTTCAATCCGGTTAAATGTTGCTGTAGTTTTTGGGTGATGAGCGTGGCTGTTTCCTCGTCCTTAGTAAATGCAAAAACAGATGGACCAGAGCCGGAGATACCGAAGCTTACCGCCCCCATGCCCATGGCTATTTCACGCATTTTATAAAAATCGGGGATCAGCATGGAACGTACAGGCTCCACCAGTACATCTTTCATACTGCGACCTATCAGGTCAATATCCTGCATAAATAAACCGCTTACCAACCCGGCAATGTTGCCCCATTGGGTTACCGCATCTTTCATCTGAATGTTTTTTCGGATGATCTGCCGGGCTTCCCGGGTAGGCACATCCACATCGGGGAATACGATGGCGCAATAAAGATCTTTAGGATGGGGCAGCCTTACCACATCCAGCGGTTCATAACTGCGTATCAATACAAAGCCTCCAAACAAAGCCGGGGCAACGTTATCCGCATGACCCTGACCGCAAGCCATTTCCTCGCCTTTCATAGCAAAGGGCAACAGGTTTATCGGGTCAGATTCATCGCCCAGCAGCGTTTTAATAGCAAATAAACCAGCAACTGTACTGGCCGAACTGGAACCCAGCCCGCTGCCTATCGGCATTTTTTTGTGCAGTTCAATATCCAATCCAACATCGGTACGACCAACGCTTTCTAAATAATGCTGCACGCTTACACTCACCGTGTTTTTAGCAGGATCAAGCGGCAGTCTACCATCATCACCAGTAATTTTGCTGATAGTGATACCGGGTTTGTCGGTCAGGCGCATGATCACCTCGTCGCCCGGTTCATTCACGGCAAAACCCAGTACATCAAAACCGCAAACAACATTGGCGACGGTTGCCGGGGCAAAAACGTGGATGCCCCCTCCGCCCCCTGAAGGGGGTGCCACTTGCATGGGGATTTGTACTTCTTGTATTTTATTATCTTCCATTTTTTTCAACCTATTTAGCTCTTTAAAGCCAGATTTATAAACTATAGTTCCCTCTTCAGGGGGTTAGGGGGCTACGCCCAAATTAATCAGATCAGCAAATACACCGGCTGCTGTTACTTCAGCACCTGCACCAGGGCCTTTTACCACCAGCGGGCGTTCTTTATATCTGTCAGTGATAAAAGATATAATGTTATCACTGCCTGATAACATATAGAATGGATGGTTCTCATCAACCATTTGCAGATTGATTGTTACTTTACCATTCTCCAGTTTACCTATATAGCGCAGCACTTTACCATCTTTTTCTGCCAGGTCTTTTAGTTTAGCAAAATGAGCATCCTCTGTTTTTAGCGTAGCGTAAAAATCGTCTACCGATTTTGCTTCCAGGCTGGCTTGGGGCAGTACGCTTTCTATCTCTACATCCGCTTCTTCCATGGCATAACCGGCATCGCGGGCCAGGATCAGCATTTTGCGCATAAAATCCTTGCCGCTCAAATCATCGCGAGGATCAGGTTCGGTATAGCCTTTTTCCTGTGCCTCTTTTACCACATCATGGAAATTGGCATCGCCCTTAAAATTATTAAAGATGAAGGAGATGGTACCCGAAAGGATAGCCTCGATGCGTTGTACCCTGTCACCACTGTTCATCAGGTTTTTCAGTGTGTTGATGATCGGTAGGCCTGCACCTACGTTAGTCTCATAAAAAAAGTCGACACCATGGGTACGTGCAGTATCCTTAAAGGTGCGGTACTGCTGGTAGCTGCCGGAGTTACCTATTTTATTACAGGTGATCACCGAAATATTGGCTTTAAAAACCTGCTCGTAAAAACCTATCGGCACCGGGCTGGCGGTATTATCAATAAATACGCAGTTAGGCAGGTTCATTTCTTTCATTTTGCTGATGAAGCCTTGCAGATCGGCCTCGTAGGGTGAAGCCTGCAGATCATCCTGCCAGGTATCCAGCGATATGCCGTCGCTGTTGAATGTCATTTTACGGGTATTGCTGATGCCCGCTATTTTTACCTGTATGCCATTATTGTCTTTCAGGTACTGGCTATGGGCATTCAATTGGTTAAACAGGGTTTTACCGATATTGCCGGTACCCAGGCAAAAGGCATGCAACGTTTTGGTGAGCTGCACAAAAAAGGCATCGTGAACGGCATTCAAGGCTTTGGACAGATCATTAGCCGAGATGATCACAGAGATATTATACTCCGACGAACCCTGCGCAATGGCCCGTACGTTAACCCCGTTACGGCCCAGCGCATGGAACAATTTGCCCGACATGCCCGGCGTTTGTTTCATATTTTCGCCCACAATAGCCAATATGGCCAGGTTCTTTTCGATCACCAGGTGCTCCAGCTTTTTGGCGGCCAGCTCCAGTTCAAATTCCTGCTCTATTACCTGTTTAGCGCGTTCGGTATCCTGTGGCTGCACCGCAAAGGTAATGCTATGCTCTGATGACGACTGGGTGATGAGGATCACGTTGATCTGCTCACGTGCCAGCAGCGAGAACAAACGGCCGCTAAAGCCAGATTTACCTACCATGCCGCTGCCTTCCAAATTCAGGATGCTGATATTATTGATGGAGGAAATACCTTTGATAGGCAGGCTTGATGCCTTACAATCATGGCGGATCACGGTGCCTTCAAACTCGGGCTCAAAAGTATTTTTGATCACGATAGGGATCTTTTTCAGGAAAGCCGGGATCATAGTTGGCGGATAGATCACCTTGGCGCCAAAGTAGGAAAGCTCCATGGCCTCGGTATAGGTAAGCTCGGTTAAGGAGAAAGCCTTTTTCACCATCCGCGGATCGGCGGTCATCATGCCGTTAACGTCTGTCCAGATCTGTATCTCTTTAGCATTTAGCGCCGAGCCGAATATAGCCGCGGTATAATCGCTGCCGCCACGGCCCAGGGTGGTGGTTTGCCCGGCATCGTTACCCGCTATAAAGCCGGTTACAATAAGCATTTTATCTTTGTTAGCCTCGTACAGGTTACGGATCAGCATTTCAGATAGTTCGGTGTTCACTTTGGCATTTCCAAAGGCGCTGTCAGTTTTGATCACTTCGACGGCATCAACAAAAAGCACATCCTTAAAATGCTGGGCCGCTATTTTGCTTACCATAATGGTAGAGCAACGTTCGCCAAAACTCAGGATCTGGTCGCGCGTTTTGGGAGTCAGTTCACGGAGGGTCAGTACCCCTTGCAGCAGCTCTTCCAACTGGTTAAAGTGAATTTTTAACCGGGTAAACGCCGGGTTTTGGTTTTGCACATCTAACAAACTTTTTACCACATCAAAATGGCGTTTTTCCAGGTCGGCCAGTGCCGCGGTAAATTCCTTGCCTTCGGCAGCATCCTCAGCCATTGAGGCCAGCAGGTTGGTTACACCGCCCATGGCCGATAGTACGATTACCGGTTTTTCCTGGTTTTTAAATTCATCTCCCAGGATGTTTAAAAGAGTTTGGATGCTTGCTATTGATCCTACGGATGTACCGCCAAATTTTAGAACTTTCATTTATGGTTTAGTGTCAATAATGTTTAAACAAAAAAGCCTTCCTCTTTGCGGAGGAAGGCTTTCATTTGGTTTCTTTTTTTATGTTTTTACACCATACGATTATCTTCCTCCGAGGTTTATGCCGGTGGTAATAATAATGGTAATAATGGTGTTGTTAAGTGTCATATATAATGTCCGTAAAGTAAGTAGATTATTTTTTAAATAGCAAGGATTATTTTATTTTTTATATAATTACTCTTGATTTATGAGCAAAACCCTATTTCTTATTTTAATGCTGCTGATTGCAAAAACGTGCTTTGCCCAAAAAGCTAAGGATTCTATAGTTTATAACCTTCCGGTAATTAATGATAAACTAATATATACGGATAGCATAGAGGTGAAAGGCCGGGACAGTATAAGCCTGGACACCATGGCTAAAAAATGGTTTAACAGCTATTATGTAGCCCATCAGGCCGATACTACCCAAGGTAATAATGTTAAGGGTAGCGTTGTATGCCAGGGCATACTTGAATATAGTCTTGCACCCAATTTATATCGAGTTCCGTTTTATATGGTAGTTTCTGTTCAAATAAATTGCTGGAACAATCACTATAGTTATAAGATGTGTAATATACATTTTAGGTCTAAAAGCGGATTGCTCAATGCTATTTATCATTACCCCAGTGATCCTGAATACCTTATTAAACAATATAAACAAAAGCGCCGGGGAGTACTGGATATTAACGCACGCCATATGACCAGAGCACGTCTTTCTGCTATGAATAACGTGGTATTGGCCAGCATTGCTTCATTACATAAAGCAATGGCTAATTAATTGTTATTTTTGGGGTTAATAATATGCAAGGATTAATCACCAAATCAACCGGAAGCTGGTACCAGGTACAAACACCCGATGGGCAACGTATAGACTGCCGCATTAAGGGTAAATTCAGGATGAAGGATATCACGACTACCAACCCCGTAGCGGTTGGCGATATAGTTGATTTTGAAATGGAACCCGATAGCGAAAACGGCGTGATCACTAATCTGCATCAACGTAAAAACTATATTATCCGCAAGGCGATTAACCTGAGTAAGCAGGCGCAGATCATCGCGGCTAATCTCGATCAGGCCCTGCTGGTGGTTACCCTGGCATCGCCCCGAACTTCCTTAGGCTTTATCGACCGTTTCCTGGTTACTGCCGAGGCTTATGATATCCCCGCACGATTAATATTTAACAAACTCGATCTGTTTAGTGACGAGGGCCTGGAAATCCTGGCCGACTATAAATCGATATATGAAAATATCGGCTATCCTTGCTTTGAGGTTTCGGCGCTGGATGGTACCAATATCGACCAGGTACAAGAGCTGCTGAAAGATAAGGTAACGTTGTTCTCGGGCCACTCGGGTGTGGGTAAATCAAGCCTCATCAATAGCCTGCTACCGAGTCTTGACCTGCGTACCCACATGGTATCTGAATGGAGCGACAAGGGCATGCACACCACCACCTTTGCAGAAATGTTTGAGTTGCCGCAAGGCGGCTTTATTATTGATACACCCGGAATCCGCGAGTTAGGCGTTATTGACATTGAAAAACAGGAACTGGGCCACTTTTTCCCAGAAATGCGCGAACGTATGAACGAGTGTCGCTTCAACAACTGCCGTCACATTAACGAACCCGGCTGCGCCGTACTGGAAGCCCTGGAAAACGGCGAAATAGAACTATCCCGCTATGAAAGCTACCTGAGCATTTATCATGGTAACGATACCAGGGCCTAGGCCGAGAAACAAGAGCTAAGAATCAAGAAATAAGATAAAAAAGGGTTGTCATCCTGAGCGGAACGAAGGATCTATTTTCGAATGATGCAAAATAAATTCTTTACTCCGTTCAGCATGACATTAATATTCTACTTTTTACTTACCTTCAAAAAATCCCGCAGATAACTGCAATCATTTACCGCCAATTTATAGTAGGCTGTTTTGCCATAGCTTTTTTGCAGCTCTGCAAAGTACGGATTGCGCCGTACAGCTTTATCATAATTCTTTTCATCATCCTGGAGCTTGGTGTAGTTATAATCCCGGTAGTCAGAATAGGATGGCAGCTTGATTTGCTTTTGCCTGCATTTGGCGGCCATAAATGTACACTTGGCTTTAAACTCGGCATTTGTGCTTAATTGCCTTGCCTTTAAAAAGTATTTTTCGGCATTGGTGGTTTTTATATAGTCGGCATCATAATAATATAATGACTTGCGACCATAATCTGTCGATGACCAGTTATAACTGATCAAATACCAGGCATTGCCATAAGTAGAGGTATTATACAAAGCTGTACCCATTGTAAAATAATATGCTGATGCATTTTTAGGGTCGGCCTTGATTTGTTTTTGAAACCCGGCCATAGCTTGTGCAAACTGCCGTTTATTATACCCTTTTTCGTTG
This sequence comes from Mucilaginibacter lappiensis, assembly GCF_900155965.1. Lineage (GTDB taxonomy): Bacteria > Bacteroidota > Bacteroidia > Sphingobacteriales > Sphingobacteriaceae > Mucilaginibacter > Mucilaginibacter lappiensis. Next base: position 314,319 of record NZ_FTMG01000002.1, on the reverse strand, counting down.
TTATTTAACAACAATTTAGGATAATCGGGCATCTGGCTTATGAATGGATCCGAACCCGTTGCTTTTTCATCGTAAAAATTAGTTGGAAATGCACTCAGCTTTTTGTTGTTTACTATTTTTAATGCATTAGCAGCCTCAGCATATTTATGTTCGCGCAAATATGCCGTACCTAATAGTTCATACAGGTCACCATTACTGTAACGACCCAATTTTTGTGTTAAAAAATGCAGATAAGGATTTGCGGGAGGTGTTTTTTTCCAGGCAATTATTTTATTTAATGCCGATGAATGGAGATAGTTTTGCCAATAGTTGATTGTCTCGCTGCTGGCCTCGGTAACATTACTTCCGCTTGCATCGCCCTGTAACATGGCGATGGCTGCTTTACTGGAGTCGCCTTGTTTTAAGTAGGCTGGCGCCATGATGTCCTGGTAAAAATTGCGGGCCGTTATGGCAAATGGCGATAAACCATAGTAGCCCAAATTATACGCGGTGTTGTTTTTGATTTCATGTGCTACTTTATCATCGAGCCATTTTAATGACGGCAGCAGGGTAGCTTCATTTACTTCGTTGTATTGCTGTATGCCCTGCGCGGTAAGCAATAGCTGTATAATCTGTTTTTGATCGTTAAACTTTGAACTTAACTTTTCGCTGTTTAGCGCTGCCAGGTATCCAAGTCCGGATTTAGTGTCTTTTTGCATCCATGCTAAATAAGCCAGTGCAAGGTTGCCAAGGCTTGACTCCGGGTATTTTTTTTCTGCTGATAGTTTTTGGCAAAAGCTTTCCAGTTGTTTAATGTGCGCTAAGGCTTTATTTTTGCTACTATCGGGCATAGTCTGATAATAACTTGACACTGCCGGGCTTGGGGTCAGTGTTGTACTCACATATTGTTCCTCCAGTTTATTAATCTCGCGAATAAGCAGCACACCTACCATATCCGAGGATGGCTCATACTCATAAACCTCTTTTAATGGATTGATATTAAGGGCAGGGTCATTAAAACCATCAATGGCATGAATAACTGCTTTCTCGTTTTTATTGGCAGCCAATGCTAAAACAGCAGCTGTTTTTACCCGCATATAATTAAAATTACGGTAAGCCTGAACGCGCCTTTCGGGATACGCCGCAAATATTTTTGAGAACAGATACGCCGAATTCACCGTATCACCCAGCCACCGTGATTCGCCAGCCCTTAAAGCTAGCGTCCAGCCTTTTACATGACTGTCTGTTTTGTAATTAACCAGGTATTTATCGTATACATCGGCGGCTTCTTTATAATACTTTCCGTAGTGTAGCAGGCGCTGGGCCTGGTATAAATACCTCAGCTTAATAAATTTATCCTTTTGGGTATTGGCATTTGATAATGCTTCTTCACCGTCTTCCTTCAGCGCCTTGGTATCCATTTCTTTTGGATTCCAGTATTCAGATTTGACGTTTGCTACAGGCTCAACGCCTTTAGCGAACTGATAGTAACTTAGCGCGCTTTTATTGGAGGCCAGAGCTTGTAAGAAGGTATTACTTTTTAAACTATCGGGCAGCGGCCCTTTTCCATCTAAATATCCGTTATATAAAGTACTATCAGCATTGTATTTTAAATTATACATCGCTTTTTCAACATCTTCGGTCTTTACCCCATGGCCTAAATACGCCGCCCATTCTCTGGAGTTGAGGGTAGCCTCGCTTACCTGTTCTTCATCGTCATATAAAAAACTGTAGGAGGTAAAGTAAAACGGTTTATACTCTTGCGTACGTTGTATGTCATTATGAAAAAAAGAAACATAATAATCATAAGGATCGCCCTCGCCACCGCAGGCAATATTGATAGCAATTTCGGCAAAAAAGAAAACGATTAAACTAACGGAACAGATGAGCAGTTTTCTCCAGATCTTCATAGGTATAGGTTTTTAAAATAGCTTCGTCAAGGTGAAAATAAATAATATTCAGGGTATCTGCTTCAATCAGCGGTGATAAATACCCGGCTGCTGCCTGCATGTTCTTTGCTGAAACATCCTCCCAACGTATTTCATCTTTTGCTTTCAACCCGTACTGTGGCAGGTTTGTTTTGGCTATGTAAAAATTATTTCCGTGGATGATAAACTGAGCCGTATCGTTCAGATCGGCAAGGTGTACTCTTTTGGATATCCCGATATACTGCTGATCACGAAAAGCAACAGCCCAGCTAAAAAGGGGCAGACCAACATCAACAGGTATGGGGTAGGCTTTCACGTTATCGCCCAGGTATTTTTTTAGTTCGCTCATATCAAGTATAGAGTTTTGCTGTCCGTACTTGCGCAAATTACCCATATTATAACACATCAACATAACACGGTTTACCGGAGGAATACCACTTCCTTTTTGATTTTTTATTTGATGAAGCCTTAATGTGGCAGAGATCGTTTTTGTTTTTAACTCTTTTATCTGACGTAACCGCCCAAGCAGGTAAAAATAATTTTCGCGGGTGGATGATGTCCAGTCGCAATCAATCTGGAGTTCACTAAATGTGGTTTTGCCCGCTTGCTGCACTTTACCGTTTACAAAGCGAACGATATTACCGGCCAGGGCATCAAGCTGCGAATGGGTTGTTACTTTCAGGATATTGTTTACAATGAATACTACTGGCACTATTTCAACCGTATCCGGCAATTTATTCTGAAAAGTTATGGGCGATACCGGAATAGGAATTACACCGCTTTCGTCCATATCCACATCCATCATGCGTACATAAAGCCTGGGTGTATGAAAATGACCTAACCAGGCCGCTTCAGTTGCGTTAGTTTTATAAACCGTTTTCCAGAAGTAAAAAGAGGTATTGATAACCCGGTCATGCCGGCGGCAGGAGGAGAGGCAAGAAACTATGATAGAGCAAAGAATAATGACAAAAAGAACAAGGACTGAACTTTTACAATGGTTTTTCATCCCTATCTTTTTTAAAAATGGTATCCTTATTCTTTGCTCCTTAAATCCTTGCTCCTATCCCAAAGCTTCTTTAAAATCAGCCATCAGGTCTTCCAGGTCTTCAATACCTACCGACAGGCGGATCATAGTTTCGGGGATACCCATTTCGGCGCGTTTATCGGCACCCAGTTCAAAAAATATGGTTTGAGCAACCGGGATAGCCAGTGTACGGGTATCGCCCAGGTTACTTGATTTTACAACCAGTTTCAGCTTATTTAAAAAAGCCAGGCAATCAATGCTTTCATCCAGCTCGATGCTCATTAAACCGCCAAATTTTTTGAACAGTTTACCGGCACGTTCATGTTGTTTGTGACTTTTGATACCCGGGTAAAATACGTTCTTGATCATCGGGTGGCTTTCAAAATACTGAGCCAACGCCAACGCATTATTGCAGGCACGCTCTAAGCGCAGGGCTAATGTTTCTGCTCCCACAGCAATAGTATGCGCAGCTTCGGGCGATAAGGTACCACCGGCATCCCTCAATCCTTTTTTACGGATCTGGGTAAGGCCCAGTGTTTCGGGTTTTACCTGTTTTTTAAACGTTTCGAAAATATTAGGGTAGTTGCTCCAGTTAAACAAACCGGTATCGGTAACACAGCCGCCAAGCGCATCGCCGTGGCCGCCAATATATTTTGTTAAAGAGTTGATCACCAAACTTGCTTTAACATCAATAGGGTTAAACAAGTAAGGCGAGGTCATGGTGTTATCCACCACATATATGATCCCTTTTTGCGTGCAAAGCTCACCAATACCTTGCAAATCGGCTACTTGTGTAGCTGGATTAGCAATGGTTTCCACAAACACCATTTTGGTGTTGGCCCTAACTTCATTGCGTACATTTTCAACATCGGTAGCATCAACAAAAGTAATATCCAGGCCCAGATCAATATAGGTTTGAAATATGCTGCGACTATTACCAAACAGAAATGAACTGGCCACAATATGATCGCCATGTTTTATGAGCGCCATTACCGTTGCCGAAATTGCCGCCATACCGGTTGAAAAAGCAATAGACGATAATCCTTTTTCCATATTGGTTACCTTATGCTCCAAAGCGGTAACGGTAGGGTTACCCTGGCGCGAATAAGCGTATCCTTTTTTCTTGTTCTGAAAAATATCAACCAGGTCCTGCACATCCTCGTGCCCATAGGTTACCGAAGTATGTATGGGTTTATGTAAGGAGCCATGCTCTGGTTTACCTAAGCGGTCGGCGTGTAAAATGGTAGTGGTAAAGCCTCTTTTCGTTGTCATGATGTACCTATTAATTAAAAAACATAATAGCGGTTGCGAACTTAGTTTTTTTTGAGCAAAAAATAACTGTTTTGTTGCATAAGAAACAGGATATGAGAATCAAGAGACAAGAAAAAGACGGGAGCCAAATAAAAAAGCTTGTTTCTTATCTCTTGATTCCTGACTCTTAATTAACTTGCTGCCTTAAAATTCGAAACAATGAGAGCTGTTTTACAACGCGTTACTGAGGCCAGCTGCAAAGTTGAAGGCGAAATAACAGGCGAAATTAAACTGGGTTTCCTGGTTTTATTGGGTATTGAGGAGGCCGATACCGAAGAGGATTTAAATTGGCTGGCTAATAAAATTACAGGCATGCGCGTTTTTGGCGATGAAAACGGATTAATGAATAAAGCGCTGGCCGACGTTGACGGGGACATTCTGCTTATATCACAATTCACCCTGTTTGCACAGACAAAAAAAGGCAATCGCCCATCTTTTATTAAGGCTGCCAGGCCCGATAAAGCCATACCGATGTATGAACAAATGATCAAATTATTGGAAACACTTACAGACAAAAAAATAGCCACGGGCATTTTTGGTGCAGATATGAAGATCAACCTGGTGAATGATGGGCCGGTCACCATCATTATGGATACAAAGGATAAAGACAATCACTAAAAAATATTTAAACTCTTTTATGGAAATTAAGGAAGCACAACATCTTGTAGATAAGTGGATAAAAACCATGGGTATCCGGTATTTTAATGAGCTCACCAATACGGCCATTTTGATGGAAGAGGTAGGTGAGGTGGCCCGCATTATGGCAAGACAGTATGGCGAGCAATCATTTAAAAAATCGGATACAGAGGTTAACCTGGCAGATGAAATGGCTGATGTGCTGTTTGTACTGATATGCCTGGCTAACCAAACCGGAATTGACCTCACGGATGCGCTGGAGAAAAATATGGAAAAGAAAAGCATCCGTGATGCCGACCGGCACAGGAACAATGAAAAGCTGAAATAAAGAAATAAAACAGAATTAAATTTTGATAAATAAATTTATTTGGAATTTAATTTTGTTTTAGCGTAACTTTACAAGGCTAATCAGAATTTATGGTAACACATTAATTAGCCTTGTTATGAAAGCTTATCTTATTTCAATTACCCTATTACTGTCCTTGTCGGCATGTGGACATAAAGCTGAAGAGCAAAAAGAAAAAGCACAAGCTGTTTCGTTTGCCCCTCCAGCTGTAAAACCGGATGATGAAGCGCTTGAAAAAACTCCTGTTATGCAGGATATCGCCATTGCGGAACCGTCCGGCAATTCAACTAGCCCGAGTCAAGTTCGTGACACCACAAAAAAGATCATTAAAAGTGGTACTATTCAGTTTGAGGTCAGTAACATTAATGCTGCCCGCAAAAAGATCCTGCAATCGCTCAAAAAGTATGGTGGCTATGTTGACGAGGACAATCAAACCACCAACAGCGATATAAACCGTAAGGAGTATAATTTAAAAGTAAGTATCCCGGCTAAGTACTTTGATTCCCTGCTTGACTCGGTATCTGCATCGGCCGATAAGATCGATACCAAAAATATTACTGTAAGCGATGTTACCACCAGGTACATCGACATGAAAACACGACTAGACAATAAAAAGATCCTGGAGAACCGGTATCTCGAGCTACTTAAAAAAGGAACCAAGATCTCAGATTTGATGGAGATTGAAAATAAGCTAACCGAGATCCGCAGTGATATTGAGTCGGCCCAGGGACAGTTAAATTATCTGAACAAACAAATAGCCTACAGTTCCTTAGATATTACTTTTTATACCAAAGCAACTACCCAGAATATTGATGATCAGTTTACCAATAAATTTAAAACATCAATTAGTACTGGATGGACCTTTTCAAAAAACCTGTTTTTTGGGATAATTTCCATTTGGCCTATCCTGCTAATTGCAGGGATTGTTTATTTTATGTTAAAAAGCTGGAGAAAAAGGGTGAAAAAGACGGAGTAACAGCAATAATTTGTCATCCTAAGGAACGAAGGATCTATTAGCCGATTTGCATGCCTACGAATAGATTCTTCGCTGTCGCTCAGAATGACAAAGTTTAAATTTTGGATGAACCTTACCTAAACCAACCTCACCAACCGCTCTCCCTCTAACACGGGGATTGCGGTTGTAATATCAACCTGCAGGCAAAACTCAATATCTTTTTCGATACCCAGTTTCTTAAGCCGCTCGCCATGCGATGTTTTTTTGAGGTAAAGGTTAATATCATCTTTACCTAACTGAAAAAGATCATTAGCGGCAATGGCGGCATCGTCCAACACAAAATCTTCCGTTTTTAACTGTTCAATTACAGCGCCGGCAAACAGGGAGTCTTCCAGGTTAAAATTATTTTTCCAGCCTGCACATACCAGCAGTATATTTTCGTGCTGGGTTTTTAACCAGTTACTTAATGCCGTAAGATTTAAAAATGAGCCAATAACAATACGCTTGGCGCTGAGCGATAAATGTAATGCGTGAGTACCGTTGGTAGTGGTTAGTACGATGGTTTTGCCGACTACTTTTTCGGCAGTGTAGGAGAATGGCGAATTGCCAAAATCGAACCCATCTACTACTTTTCCATCACGTTCTGCTGCCAGTAAGTAATCCAGCCCTTTCTCTCTATACGCGGAACACTCTTCAACCTGTGATACCGGGATAATAGCCTCAGCACCGTTTTCAATACCATAACATATAGATGATGTTGCCCTGAAAATATCAATAACCACTACAATGTATTCTTCTACATTATAAAGCGGCAGCAATGCCGGGGTAAGGCAAACGTTTAAATTTTTAGTCATTTGTGATTTGGTCATTATATCATTTAGTCATTAGGTCATTATTATAAGGAGCCAATAAAAAATGACTTAATGACTAAATGATCGGAAGAGAATGACTATTTATAAAAAGGCGGCTTTACAATTTTAGCTTTCACTTTATTGTCTCTGATACTGATGTATATTTCAGCGCCTTCTTTGGCAAACTCTGTATTTACGTAACCCATGCCAATGGCTTTTTGTAACGATGGCGATTGTGTACCCGAAGTTACTTTACCTATGTTATTACCCTCAGCATCAACAATAGGATAATCGTGACGGGGAATACCCCTGTCTATCATTTCAAAACCTACAAGCTTACGACTTACACCGGCTTGTTTTTGTTGTTGCAGGGCTTCGGAATTGGTAAATGTTTTGCTGAATTTGGTTACCCAACCTAAACCGGCTTCTAATGGGGAAGTGGCATCATCAATATCATTGCCATATAAACAGAAACCCATTTCCAGGCGTAAGGTATCACGTGCGCCTAATCCTACCGGTTTAATACCGAAAGGTTCGCCGGCTTTAAAAATAGCTTCCCAGATCTGATCGGCGTATTGATTATCGAAATAAATCTCAAAACCACCCGCACCTGTATATCCAGTGGCGGATATGATCACATTATCAACACCTGCAAATTTCCCCCTGTTAAAGGTGTAATACTCCATAGATACGAGGTCAACTTCGGTAAGGCTTTGCAAAGCCTCAGCCGCTTTAGGACCCTGGATAGCCAGCAGTGAGGTGCGGTCTGATATGTTTTTCATATCCACACCCATGGTGTTATATTTAGATATCCAGTTCCAGTCTTTTTCAATGTTGGAGGCATTAACCACCAGCATATAGGTTTTTTCGTCGAGCCTGTAAACCAGCAGGTCATCCACAATACCGCCGTCCTCATTAGGAAGGCAAGAATATTGTACTTTGCCGTCATATAATTTTGAGGCATCATTACTGGTTACCCGTTGTATAAGGTCAAGTGCGTGTTCGCCTTTTAAAATAAATTCTCCCATGTGGCTTACATCAAATACACCAACCGCTTTACGTACAGTTTCGTGTTCGGCGTTTATCCCGGCATATTGCACAGGCATATTGTAACCAGCAAAGGGCACCATTTTGGCGCCGGCTTTAATGTGTGTAGCTGTTAAGGCAGTATTCTTCATCGTTTACGTTTATGGCGCAAAAGTAATTATTCTGACGGGAATTTTGAGGGCTCCATGAACCTTGATTTTTGACATCAGATTTTAAGGAGTAATTTGAAGGTCAAGGACTAACAAAGTTTCTCATAAAACTGCGCCAGATCATGAGTCACAGCGTTTACATCGTGCTGTTGCTCAACCAACTTTCTTGCGTTTATGCCTACGGTTCGGCAATACTCCTCATCGGTAATGCAACGCTCAATGGCGTCATAAAACTCTTCCTGGTTATTAGCGATGATAATATTGGTGCCGTTTTCAAAATTTATACCTTCGGCCCCGATAGATGTGGAAATGATACATTTTTGCATGGCCATGCCTTCCACAATTTTCACCCGCATACCTCCGCCCGATAAAAGCGGCACTATCATAATAGCTTTGCTGTTTACAAATTCATAGGCATCATCTACTTCGCCCTGGATAAATATTTTACCCATCACCTCGTAATCATCAAAGCGATCGGGAATATTATGACCAGCCACATAAAACTTTACGCGCAGGTCACCATCCGTCAGGTCTTTATGAAAATTATCAATAAACCATTCTATGCCTTCGCGATTAGGCAGCCAGTCTAACGATCCCAGGAAAAACAAACTCGGAAATTCTGTTTTTTCAAAATCGGGCCGGTATTGGGTAAGATCGATCCCTACCGGGAATATTTCAACCGGGATAGTGGTTCCGTAAGAGAGCATGGTATTCTTATCTTCGGCTGTAAAAACGGCAATGGCATCCACTTTATTGAGCTGTTGCAGCTCGTAATCCTTTACCCGCCGGGCCAGCATACGCAGATACCATTTTTTAAACAGATCGCTTTTTTGTTGTGCCAGACGTTGCCATACCTGGTGCTCGATATTGTGCGAGCGATAAATCATTTTTGCCCTGGAGTGTTTGCGTATGGCTGCTAAATAGGGGGTTACAAACAAGCCTTCAAACTGCACAATATCATAAGCCGTTTGCCTAAGTTCGCGTACTAATAGTTTTTCAAACTCAGCATCATAATATCGGTCAATATCGTTTGATTTTTTGCTGAACAGGTTTATCAGCCCATCCAGCATGGATATGCTGATGTCAATATTATAGGTAGTATAGTTTATCTTAGTAAGCAAGTCATCGGTTACCTCATGCGGGTTACCGTTATATTTTTTGGCGTTCAACGCTACCAATGATACCTTATGCCCAAGCGCAACCAAACCTTTTATAGTGTTATACACCACAATGGCATAGCCTCCGTTTTTCGGAAACGGCACTCGGTGGGTTAAAATAAGGATTTTCATCAGGGTAAATTGTTTTTTAATAGCGATGAAGCTATCATGAGCCGTTTTACTCATTTCGGTTTGTGAACCTTTAGCTCATGATGGTTTCAATTGGATACCTGGTTTGGTGCAAAAATACCAACCAGAACGCCGTAATCAAAGGCATCGTTAAAAAATACTTAACTGCGGGTCGGTAACGCGAAAAGTACGGCGGTGATAGGGTGTATATCCTATCTTCATGACCGTTTCACGGTGCTTAATAGTAGGGTAACCCTTATTGCTATGCCAGTCATACTCCGGATGCTCGGCCGCTATCTGCAGCATAAAGTCGTCACGATAGGTTTTGGCCAGGATAGAAGCGGCTGCTATGCTGAAAAATTTACCATCGCCCTTAATGATACATTCATGCGGAACGTTAGGGTATTTTTTAAACCGGTTTCCGTCGATAATTAAAAACTGGGGGGCTAAATGCAGTTTTTCAATAGCCCGGTGCATAGCCAGGAACGAGGCATTTAAAATATTGATCTCATCTATCTCCCGGTTGTCAACCGATGCCACGGCAAAGGCAATAGCTTTTTGTTCTATCTCGGTACGCAGCTGATATCTTACCTGTTCAGATAATTGTTTGGAGTCGTTAAGCAAATGATGATCAAAATCAGATGGAAGTATTACCGCGGCAGCGAAAACAGGTCCGGCCAAACATCCGCGACCAGCTTCATCACATCCCGCCTCAATCAAATCATACTGGTACCTGGCTGATAACATATGGGCAAATATAGGTTTTTGGGATTTTTGGAGCAAGGACTTGGGGAGTAAGGATTTTGGGAGCAAGTTTTTTTAACGTGAGTTCGAGATAAAAGTGGGTTTACATGGTTTACACTTTTCATGGTTAACATCAGCTTATTTGGTTGAAAATCAGATAATTAAATGAGCTACCAAGCAAAATAATGTAAACCCACTTTTATCTCGAACTCACGTTAGTTAAAATATCCTTAAAGTGAGCAGGGTAATATCATCAATGGATTTGCTTTTAACCACGTGGTTCAAATGCTCCAACAGCGTATCATTAAAATGATCGGGCGATAGGTGTCCGTTGGCCTTTACAAAATCAAGTAACTTATCCTCGTTCCAGATTTTGGTATTGATGGTTTCAAAATCCATCAGTCCATCAGTATAGTTAAATATCAGGCTACCGGGTTCCATGTCAATCTCACCCTCATTTAAAAATGGGAGCTCTTCAAAAACACCAATCATGGTTGTGCCCAATTTTAAGTGGATGGCTTCCCCGTCTGAGTATAGGATGCTGGGATTGTGACCGGCATTAATATAGTTAAGCTTGCGTTTTTTTTCATTGTACCGGGCCAGGAACAGGGTTATAAACCTTTCGCCCTTGGTATTGCTCAATACTATCTTATTCAGGCGGTCAATAATATTGGTCAGATCTTCCTCTACCGCGGCCCAGGCATGCAAGCTGGCCTGAAAATTAGCCATGAGCAAAGCGGCCGAGATTCCCTTGCCAGATACATCAGCAATGCACCACAAAAATTCATTTTCATTAAGCCTTATAAAGTCAAAATAATCACCGCCGATATTTTGATGCGGCAGATATTTGGCGCCTATTTCTACACTGTCGTCCTTATGCATCCGCAGCGGGATCAGCATATTCTGCACCTCAACGGCCAGTTCCATCTCCCGTTGAAAACGCTCAGATTGTAAACGTTCCCGAAATAGTTTTTTATTCTCCAACGCCACAATGATCACATTCATAAGCGTTTGAATAAAGTTCAGGTCGTTGTTAAGCATCTCGCCAGAGGTGTTAAAATCACCGATAAGGGCGTAGGCTAAAACTTTGCTTTTGTGATGTATGGGGATAAAGTAATTATACTTTTGGAGTAGGGGGTCATGATGATCGGTTATAGCAACAGGCGATTTGATCTTACTTAATTTATTGCAAGCCCTGCTTAATAAAATGGCCGACTCGATCTCACCGCCATATTTGGAAATGCAGACAAATTTATTCTCTTTCTCAATAAAAAAACGAAGCTTCCCCACTTGCAGATAACTCTGCAAGATCACTTCGAGCATTTGTATGAGTATAGGAGTAGCGGTGTTTTTATTAATGGCCCGGGTAATCTCTAACAGGGAGTTTAACTCCGACTGTCTTTTGAGCAACAAGCTGATTAATTCATCTTCACCAGAATTATCTTCTATATATTGCATCTGTTGTTAGTAGTCACTGACTAAAGTAAAAAAATATTTTCAAATGCGTGTACTTTGTGATTTTATATCGAAGGCATCGCGCAAGCCTACGGTTACAAGGTTAAAAGCATATACCAATAACATAATAGCTAAACCCGGAATGATGGCAAGGTACGCCGAGTTCATGACAATATAACCATAATGTTCTTTAATCATTCCGCCCCAGGTTGGCATAGGTGGTTGCGCGCCAAACCCTAAAAAGCTAAGCCCCGCCTCCAGCAGTATGGCCGAAGCAAAATTGGACGAGGCCAACACCAGGATAGGTCCGGTTATATTAGGTAAGATATGCTTGGTAATGATACGGGTATTGTTAAAACCCAATGCCCTGGCCGCTTCAATATATTCCACTTGTTTAAGGCTCATCACCTGGCCGCGAACCAGGCGTGCCACCTCAACCCACATAGACAAGCCTACCGCTATAAATATTTGCCACAGTCCCTTACCCAAAGCAAATGATATAGCAATAACCAGCAACAGGGCAGGTAACGACCATAATATATTCATCAACCAGCTAAGGCAGGCATCTATCCAGCCACCAAAATAGCCGGCAATAGCGCCTATAGTTACGCCAAGCAGCATACTGATCAATACCGACATCAAACCTACTGCCAACGATATGCGGGTGCCCAGCAACATCCTGCTCAACATATCGCGCCCGTAAATATCTGTACCCAGCCAAAAGGTGCGGGAGACTATCTGATCGGCCACTATCTTATCTGTAAAGCGCTTATATATCTCCTTGCTTTTATTGCCTGAGATACCCGGATTTAATAACACCGAACCATAATGGTACCTGGGCTTGATGCCGTTCACTACTTCAAAAATATTATAGGCTTTCTTTTCGGGTTTGTCTTCATCCCCGATGTATTCATTTACAATAATGGAGTCCTGTACAAAATGGTAGCCGGTGATGGGAACATCCCGGTAAAATGAAGGCTGACCAAAAAACATCCTGGTAAAGAAACCAACGGTATCAACCGGCTCACTTTTCCGTACCCGCAGCATCATAAAAGAGGTACCCGGTTTTTTGATGCTCAGCTGGATAGTCATATTATTGGCATGCGGACTCTGATCAGGCATGATTAAATAGCCCAGTACGGCCACCAATAAGGTCAATATAATAAAAACAAGCCCGGCAACGGCAATCTTATTGCGTTTAAACGCCTGCCAGGCACGTTTTGATGGGGTAAGTTCTGCCAATAGTAATTTTGCTTTCGGCTAAATATCGCTTAAAAAGGGGCAATTAACAAACGGGTAAATCAATCTTTACAATGGCTTGTTATTTTACCAGGGAAATTGCTTTTAAAAATTTATTCGGCTAAGCCAATTTCAATTTTATGCTTTCCGCCCCATAAATGGGACGGCAATGAATTTTGAATTTTTTGCAGATTGAATTTTTTATTCATTGCCGTTTAGCTTCAGCCAACGGTTAAATATTAATGCTCAAAAAGGCTTTAGCCAAACCCAATTCTGGCCGAGCGTTCTAAAAGCGATTTTCCGGGCTATTTTACCACCCTGTCTTTCCACAAGTATTTACGATTGTTGCCCATCAGTCCTATGACCACAAAATATACAATGTGCAGCGGAATCAGTAAAATAAGCAAACTTACCAGGTAGGTACGTTTAAAAAACGTGGTTATAGGCAGCAGATAAAGAATCTCAAACAGGTATTTCAGTAAAAACTGAACCAGGAAAAGTTTTAAGAAATACAGATCATAAAAGCCTAACGCTGCATTAACCAATAATGAAACATTAAATAACCAAATGCATAAGCCAAAGGCTACCACTTTTTTATCCTTGTACTTAGTTGATTTAGACGCCCAGCGCCGTCTTTGCTGCATAAACTCCTGCAGGGTATGTTTGGCGTGCGTATATACCACGGCCTCGGTTTGTTTTAAAAAGCCGATCCTGCCGGGATAACGCTCGGCAACTTTTTGCAATAACAACTCATCATCGCCCGATGCCAGATCGTCAATGCCGGCAAAACCACCCACTTCATAAAATACATCTTTCCGATAGGCAAAATTTGCCCCGTTACAGGTTGATGCCCGGCCATTGCCAATAAATGCAGCGCCAATACCAATTAAATAGCCAAACTCCAGGGTTTGCATCAGTTCAAATAGTGAACGCTCTTCAAAGTAAGTTACCGGTGATGATACCATCACCAGGTTGTTGGTTTCGTAATAACCTACAATGGATGACAACCATGCAGGTCCCATGCGGCAATCAGCATCAGTGGCCACCATGAGCTCCCCTGTAGATAATTTGATGGCTTCGGCAATTGCCTTTTTCTTGTAGGAGTTCAGCGCGCGTTCTTCCTGTAGTTGCAATAACCTAACCCCACGACTGGCATAGCTGCTGATGATGGCTGCAGTATTATCGGTGGAATGATCATCAACAATAATTACTTCAAACAGGTGTTTAGGATAGTCCTGGGCTAAAACATCTTCAATGGTCAAACTGATTCGTTCTTCCTCATTACGGGCAGCTATCAATATGGTAACTTTGGTTTGAGGGGGTCCTTCTTTTACCGGAATAACCTTTACCCTGCTCCACCCGCGTATCAAATAAATTATTAACAGCAGGTAAATACCTGTTAAAAACAGCGAAACAAAACTATGCAGTGCGATCAAAGAATTTGAGTTTAAAAACGAATAAAGACCCTAAAATGGCCGGAATAATTAAATTAATGAGCCATATTGACGATACGCCTGCAATAATAGCTATTTTTTGATCGGTTACATAGGCAAACAGATGCGAAGCGGTAAAGCTGCGCACACCCACATCAAGCAAATCAAGCGATGGAACAGCCGATGTTACGAAGAAATAAACAAACAGCATCATCACCATTGGAAAAAACGCGAACTGCGGAATAAGCAGGTGAAATACAATACAGTATTGAATAGTAAAGGTAAAATACCGGGCCATGCTAAAACCCAGGATACGTATGAGCTCCTTGGTCTTATACCGGCCCATAATATCAAAAAAACGGTGATATTTCCGGAGGAAGGCTATCCGGTTAAGTAAATTAATGATGCCCTTGATATGAAAAAAACAGATCAGCAATATGGTCATGGTTAATGCCGATATCAGGATGATCACCACAAATAACCAGGCACTTACCGGAATGTATTTATAAAAGAGCCATATGATGGCTATCAGCCCTAAAAGATTGGTCATAATAATTTGCCCAAAAGCGCCAACAGCCATGGCAAAAACACCGTGTATACGTTTGCGGTTAGGCAAAAATAGTACCCGTCCGCCGTATTCACCAACCCGGTTGGGTGTAGAAATAGCCCAGGTAAGTCCGCAAAAAACAGCTTCTATTGATTCCCAAATAGAAATATTAACTAATCTTTGAGCCAGGTATTGCCACTTAAAAGCCTCCAGTACCCAGTTAACCACCATTAATAAAACCACTATACCCATCACTATAAACACATGGGTACTGTTTATTTGGGCGGTTAGCGCCTGAAACTGTTTGAGGTCATTATTTTTTTTATAAAACTGGTGATATATATACCAGCCGGCCATGACCAACACGGCCGTTTTAAGCGAAATGGAAACTATTTTTTTGGTAGAAGTAGTCAAAGGTAAATTTTATGCAATGTTACAAAAAAACCGGGCAAGCTTTTCGCTTGCCCGGTATAACGTAACAGCAATATGTTTTGTTTATTTCAAACGTGCTTTTAAAAAAACTATTGTATTGGCATAGGCATCTTTGGTGGCATTGCTGTCATAAATGGGATTACTGGGATTAGCAAAGCCATGATCGGCATCATACTGGTGCAGATATAGTTTTTTTTCCGCCTTTTTCATGTCGGCATCAAATTTAGCCACAACCTTAGGATTTATCCATTGATCTTTATTGGCAAAGTTTCCCAATACATCGGCATTTAATGTTTTTAAACGGTTAACATCCTGCTCGGGCATACCATAATACATTACGCAGGCTACGGCTTTTTTACCAGCCAGTAAACTGGTTTGCAGGCTCCAGCCGCCGCCAAAGCACCAGCCAATAGTCGCGATATGCGCTTTAGGACCGGTATAAGCAATGGCTCCGTTGATGATAGCCTTGGCCCGATCTTCATTTACAGCCTGCATAAATTTGCCAGCTTCTTCTTTGGTAGTGGCCACCTTGCCATCGTAAAGATCAAGGTCGATCACGTTAACATTCCCTAGATCGTTGTAAATTTTTTCAGATTCTTTCTTTACAAAATCATTTAAGCCCCACCATTCGTGTATCACCAGGATATAGTTGTTGGTAGCCTTTTTTGCTTTTAGTAAATACGCAGTTGATTCTTTACCATCGGGGGTTTTATAAGTAATGGCTGTTCCAATAGTGCTTTGAAAATGAATGGGTAATGGATTTTTGTGGGCAGCTCTGAAATTTTCGCTGGATGCCAGCATGGCAAACTGCCTTGTTGCCGAAGGTTTGCTACAGCAAACCACCTTACGTTGTGCAAAAGAAACAACGCCCAAACAAATAAACAGGGTTAAAAGAATTAGTTTTTTCATAGACGGTTTTTTAGTGTTAATAAGTTAAATACTACACTGGCAATACGTTGTTAAACCATTAGGGTTGTGTAATCAGGAAAATAAATCTTAGATAAACCAAAAAAGCGCTATTACCGGTTGGACATTCTACGCAATCACTTTGTCTGGAGTTATAGGTAATTCCCGTACTCTTTTCCCCGTAGCATTATAAACCGCATTAGCTACCGCTGCAGCCATGCCTACAAGGGCAATTTCGGCCATCCCTTTTGCGCCCATCGGGTTCAGGATAGGGTCGGGTTTATTAACAAACAGGGCATCTATCTGCGGAATATCGGCATTTACCGGTACATGATAATCGGCATAGTTGTTATTAATATAACGGCCATAGCGATGGTCGATCACAGCCTCTTCCATCAGCGCCATTCCTATACCCCCAATAGCTCCGCCTACAATCTGGCTTCGGGCTGTTTTGGGGCTGATGATCGTACCGCAATCAGCCACGGATGCTACCTTATCAATCTTTACCACACCCGTAGATCCGTTTACCAGCACCTTAACAAAATGTACCGACCAGGAATTCATCGAATATTTATCGCGCCCCTCGCCACCGGTTGATTTGGCAGTTACCTCCAACAACGGCAGATCATGTTGTTTAAGGATCTGTGCGTAATCTGGGTTATCCGTTCCGCTATTGCCTGTTAGCTTTTGAATTTTATCTTTCAGTTCCACACAAGCCTGGTGCACTGCTGATCCGACACTCGCTGTTGTGGCCGAACCACCTTGCGTTGGTGCCTGGGGCAGGTCAGAGGCGCCATTTTCAAAGCTGATCTTATCGGCAGGCATACCCATTTGTTCAGCAGCAATCAATACCATAGCCGTACCTGTTCCGGGGCCAATGTCGCTTACGGCGCTTTGTAAATGCAATGTCCCATCGGCCTTCATGGTAGCTTTAACTGTTGCTCCACTCCGATAGGCGCCAAACATACCGCAACCTATACCATAACCTACAAACCAGCCATCTTTTTTTACGGTTCCGGGTTGTTGTTTCCGATCGTTCCAGCCTATGTGATCAGCTCCGAGCTGGTAAGCCTCTTTCAAATATTTACTCGAAAATGGCTTGCCATTTTCCGGATCAGTTTCGGCATAATTACGCAAACGCAGCTCAACGGGGTCGATGCTTAAGACATAAGAAAGCTCATCCAGGGCAGACTCTAATGCGAATGCCCCTGTTGCTTCACCCGGACCACGCATCCAGGTTGGTGTACCTACGTTAAGGGCCACTAAATTATATTTGGTATTTACGTTAGGGCATGCGTACAAACTCTGGCTTACATTAACAGCCCCTTCGGTGAAGTTTTCGTAAGGCGATGTTTGTCCGTACGCTTGGTGGGTAATACCTGTAAGTTTTCCATCAGCAGTAGCACCAATTCCTATTTTTTGCCAGGTATGCGGGCGGTATCCTACTGAAGTAAACATATCTGCACGGCTAAGCACCAACTTTACCGGTTTCTTAACCGCTTTGGCACCTAGTATAGCTACAATTTCATGCGGCCATGTTCGCAACGCGCTGCCAAAGGCACCGCCTACAAAGCGGGAGTTTACCTGCACATTTTCAAGCGGTATATTAAATAACTGCGAAATATCATGTTGGGTAGCTTTAACACCCTGTGTTTTATCCCAAACGGTAATTTTATCATCGGCATCCCAGCGGGCAATAATGGCGTGCAGCTCCATGGGGTTATGCGTATTGGTGGGTACCATATATTCCTGTTCCAATTTTATCGGAGCTGATTTCCAGGCATCCTCGGTACCACGTTTGTATAAACCATCGCCACGTGGTGGATACCCTTTTCCGAAATTCTCTGTTAAATTGGTTTGATGTTCCTCTTTATTATAGGTTGCCTTAACCAACGATGCACCATACAGCGCGCGCTCATAAGTATCGGCGATAACCAGGGCTATTGGTTGCCCATTGTAAAATATTTTATCATCATTAAATACCTTTAGCTGGGCTCTTACTCCTTTTTGATCAGGCTGAAAGCCCGGAACTTTTGGCGCGTTAAGATAAGTAACCACGAATAACACACCCGGAGCGCGCTCTGCTGTTTTAATGTCAAAAGCAGCAATACTACCTTTGGCTATAGCACTACCCACTAATACCCCATAGGTTAATCCTTCTACAGCATACTCTGCAGAATATTTGGCGGCCCCGGTAACCTTTAACCGCCCGTCTATCCGGCTCATCCCGTCGGCTGATGAAGGCCGGTTTATGTTGATTGCTTTTTCCATAGGATGTTAAACTAAACCAGCGGCGTGTTTTAAAGCCTCGGTGATACTGGCCGGGGCCAGTTTTAATTTAAAAGAATTGTGCCCATAGGCTTTGGCCCCCTGCATAGCCAGCTGGGCGGCCTGTTGAAAACTCTCTTCCGAAGCCTTTTTCCCAATGAGCAATTTTTCGGCATCAAATAACCGCCAGGGTTTATGAGCTACACCGCCCATCGCCAGTCGTGCATTTTGTATGATACCATTTTCAATATCTAAAGCCGCAGCAACTGATACCAAGGCAAAAGCGTATGATTGCCGGTCGCGTACTTTTAAATAGTAGCTATTTTTTTGCAGGTTATTATTGGGTATTTCCACACCAACAATCAACTCGCCGAAGGGCAGATTGTTATCTGTTTCGGGATGATCGCCCGGCAGGCGGTGAAATTCGGTAAATGGCACACGATGTTCGCCCTTTTTTCCGGCAATAATTACTACCGCATCCAGGGCGGCTAAAGCCACACACATATCGCTGGGGTGAACCGCTATACATTGCGAACTGGCGCCAAATATGGCATGCATCCGGTTAACCCCTTCATAAGCCCCGCATCCGGAACCGGGAACGCGTTTATTGCAAGGCATAGCCGTATCATAAAAATAGCCGCAACGGGTACGCTGCATCATATTGCCGCCAACGCTTGCCATATTACGCAACTGCGGCGATGCCCCGGATTTAAGCGCCATAGCTAAAAGCGGTTGCTTTTCGGCAACTAATTTATTTTCAGATACAACGCTGTTTAAGGCCAGCGCACCAATATATAATCCTTTGGGCGTTGAAGTAATATGTTTAAGCGGCAAATGATTAATATCCACCAGCTTGTCGGGCGCGGTAACACCACGCTTCATCAGATCAACCAGGTTGGTACCACCTGCTATTATTTTGGTGCCGGGCTTATTGATCACTTCCAGTACGGCCTGTTGTGTGGCCGGCTGAACATATTGAAATTGTTTCATATGGCTTGCCCTCCATTTTTCACTTCCTGTATGGCATTAACTATATTAGGATAGGCACCGCAACGGCAAATATTGCCGCTCATATATTCGCGGATCTCATGCTCCGAGCCGGCATGGCCCTCACGGATACAGGCTACTGCCGACATGATTTGCCCGGGAGTACAATAGCCACACTGAAAGCCATCATGCTTTATAAAAGCCTCCTGCATCGGATGTAATTGATCGCCATGGGCCAAACCTTCAATAGTTGTGATCTTTTTACCATTCATCATAACGCCCAGTGTTAAGCAGGAGTTAATCCGCCGTCCATCCACATGCACGGTACAAGCACCGCATTGCCCATGGTCGCAGCCTTTTTTGGTTCCGGTTAGATCAAGTTGTTCGCGCAAAATATCCAATAAAGTTGAACGGGGCTCAACCGAAAGATTATGCGGCTTTCCATTAACCTCCATTTTTAATGGCATTTTTTCAAAAACAGCTGCAATTTCCTCATCTACGTGCAAATCGGCTGCTTTTACGGCAATTCCTGGCGTAAAAGCAACAGCCGTTAATAACGATGATTGTTTAAGGAAAATTCTCCTGGAGCTATCTTTTACCTCCTGCTCGTTTACGGGCATGGTCAAACTTTCTTTGCTTTCCATAAAAAATAGGCTTAATATGATGTTAAGTTAGGCATTTTTAGTAAAAACAACAGCAGGTAAGCAATGTTTTACATCATCAATAACGCCAAAAAGCAATAAAAGGAGAGGGTGTTAAACAGAGTTATTTGCCTGAGAAGCAAACTAACGGAGCTCTTTCCAGAATAAAATTAACACGGATAAAGTTTCACGAACTATATATAGGGATACACTGCCGGTAAATTAACCAGCGAGCAATAACGATCCAAAATCAGCCCGGGACAGTACTTTTTTAAAGCAAAACACCGGGTAATGTAGCCCCGGTGTTCTGTTTTAACTTATAATTTACCAACGACCGCCACCGCCGCCGCCTCTGTTACTATCTTTTGAGTAGCCGCCGCCACCACCGCCACGGTTTCCACCGCCGCCGTAGCCACCACCGCCACCACGGTTTCCACCGCCGTAGCCGCCACCACCACCGCTTCTGCGGTCGGTTGCTTTTTTCTCTTCGGCCTGGCTTACAGCAATTGAACGACCTCTAACTTCAGAGCCATTTAAGCCGGTAATAGCTAATTGGGCAGCCTCATCATCAGGCATTTCAACAAATCCGAAACCCTTGCTTCTTCCAGATTCCCTGTCAATAATTATTTTTACAGTGCTTACTTCACCGTACGCTTCAAAAAGCTCTTTTAAATCGGCTTCCTCTAATTGAAAAGGAAGACTTCCTGCAAATATGTTCATCAATTTTTAATTTATAATAGCAAGGTTCTTTTTTTACTTGCCTCGTTTTGTTAACATCAAATATAGTAATAGATATTTGATGATTACTGCAAGAATTTGTGAATGAACGTTTTTATTTTTTTTTAATAATTAAAATATCCTTTAACTAAAACAAAATAATACGCATTTGCGTTAAAGGTTTCCCTTTAAATATTTGTATAAATTGGTTCTGGAGGGCTAGTTTACTGATTGAATGACGTAAAGTTTGGAATTAAGACTGAAGCTATCGCCTGTTGTTTTACCCAGCAACAAGGCGCCAATAGGAGAGGCCGGAGACACCGCAAAGTAGGTTTTACCGTCAACAGAGAGGCTTCCGGCACTTATAGCCAGGTAAAAATTACCATTATTCGTCATAATCACACTGCCCGTTTCTGCTTTTGTACCCGCGCCATTAGTACTGATACGGTTAAGGGCCACCAATAATTTATTAGCTTCGTTTAGCTGGGTTAAATTACGATTAGTTTCCTGCTGCATCATCGCTCTGCCCGTTTCATATTTATCGCCGGCACTGCTTTTGGTATCTTCGTTCGATGCTTTTTGCGCTTCTTTGATGCCCAGTTCAGCCGCATCCATGCTTTTACGCACATAATTTACGCATTGATCATGCAGTTTTTTCTTCAGGTCGCTCATTTATATGATTATATTCAACGCTAAAAAACAGTTAAAAGCACACAGGGCGCCTTTTCTCTACGTTTTCAGGAAACACAAATAAAGCAATTTATTATCAGGTGCGAGATGACAAAATAGAGCATAAAATAAAAGCCCCCTTGCACTCGCTGCTTGGGGGCTTTAAACCTAAACCTTATCACTATTTGCAGGTGTGAACCTACAAAGTAGATAAACGTATCAAATTGCCGAAATGATATATTCACCCGCCACTAATTGACAAAATAATGATAATTCAAACAGGGAATTTATATTAATTACCTAACTATCAGCGTTTTGAAATTTTCTTAAAGGTGAAAAAAATTGCCTTAATTAAATTTGTTACAAAAAAACGCCGGGCTGTTTTATAACCCGGCGTTTGGTACTATTTATCAGCTAATGTCTTCTTATACATTCTCCATACCGTAATGTTTCAGTATGTCTGTTGGTACGCCGGTCCATTTTCCGGGAGCATTACCTGCATAACCAATATCTTTAACACCCATTTCGCTGGTAAAAAAGCCAGATGCGGTTAAATCGCGCATGCGGTTAAAGAAAGCTACACCCTGGGCCATATCCGGCGTTGCTTTACCCGGGTAAGCAATCAGGTCAATAACTTCTATCTGCTGCGCATGGGTGCTATCGGTAAATGTTTTACCAAAACGATTCAGGCATTGCAGATCAAGCCAGCGTAAACCACCACGTAAGGGTGTTTGGTGCTGAGGCATATCTTTTACAATGAACTCAATGAAATCAGGCACTTTGGCATCTGTTGCACTACCCGATTTCCCGTCCTTAGGGATAATGATATCTACCAACACAGTAATGGTAGCCATTTCTGCAGTTGTAAAGAATTTATCGGCGTTCAGCTTTTTATCGCGTTCAACCTCAAATGGCTGGCGACCGGCTTCTGGTGCGGCAGGTGTAGCTGCAGCCTCTTCACCCGTTTTTTTATTATCGGTTTTACAGGCTTCCAGTAATAATCCTGCTGAGAGTGTACCAAAGCCTATAGCTTTTAGGGAGTCACGTCTGTTCATAACTAATTTTTATTGGGGCTTGTTAAACGTTTAATTTTTTTCTTTCCTGTAAAATATATTCAGCGGTACGCATAGACAGGGCCAGGATAGTCCAGGTTGCATTTTTATCGCCCTGCTGAACAAACGGAGCAGCATCAACCACAAATAAATTTTTGCAATCATGTGCCTGGCACCATTTATTTAAAGCCGATTTTTTAGGATCGTCACCCATACGTATGGTTCCTACTTCGTGGATGATCTTACCCGGTGCTTCTAAACCGTAGTTGGTATCGGCACCTTGCGGACCTCCATAAATAGCGCCCATGTTGTGCATGATCTCCTGGAAGGTTTCCTGCATGTGTTTAGCTTGTTTAACCTCGTCATCGGCCCATTTGTAGTGGAAACGCAGTACCGGGATACCATACTTATCAACCACATTCGGGTCGATCTCACAATAGTTATCATAACGGGCTATAGCTGTACCACGACCGGCCATACCAAACTGGGTACCATAAAAACGACGGTAATCATCTTTTAACGAAGCACCATAACCACCGGCCTCTTTCTTTTTGCCATTACGATCGGGCACCGCGCCATTCATGTTCTGGATACCGCTGCCAAAACCGTATGACGGCATATGCAGACCACCACCGTATTCGATGTGATAACCGCGAGGAAAATCCAATTTTTTATTATCCAGCCACCATGGTGAGTAGATGTGCACACTGCCTACACCATCTTCGTTATAGCGTTTACGATCCATCAATTGCGGAAGGAAACCACCCGCGCTTGATCCGGTTGAATCATGCAGGTATCTACCTACAACACCGCTACTATTGGCCAAGCCGCCAGGATGTTCTGCTGATTTAGAATTCAACAGGATCCTTGCCGATTCACCGGCGCTGGCCCCAAGTATTACCGTTTTGGCATTTACCTGGTATTCTTGCATATCTTCTTTACTGATGTATGATACACCGGTAGCCAAACCTTCTTTATTGGTTAGTACCTCACGCACCATGGCATTGGTGATCACCTTTAGGTTACCTGTTTTTACAGCAGGAATAACCAAACATGATGATGCTGAAAAATCTCCATAAACCTTACAGCTACGGCCGCACTGTCCGCAGAAAAAGCATGCGCCACGATCTTTATTACCAGGCAATGCCTCGGTTAAAACAGAACCACGACCAGCAATGGTGGTTACACCCGCTTTTATTGCGCCTTGTTTAATGTACAGTTCATTTAATCTTGGTTTTGGCGGCGGTAAAAAGATACCATCCGGTTCGTTTTCCAAACCTTCTTTAGTGCCGTAAACACCTATCATACGGTCAACCTTATCATAGTAAGGCTTTACCTCCTCATAAGTGATTGGCCAATCGTCTGTAAGACCATCTTTGGCCTTAAAGTCATGCGGCCCCATACGTAAGGAGATACGGCCCCAGTGATTGGTACGGCCGCCCAGCATGCGCGAGCGGAACCAGAAAAACTCTGTTTGGTCTTTAGTTGTGTAAGGTTCGCCTTCCAGCTCCCAGCCGCCATAAGCAGCGTCGAAATCACCAAAAGGACGGGTAGTACCCGCACCGCGACGTGGTGATTCCCATGGCCATTTTAATTGTTGGGAGTCTTTGGCTGGGTCAAAATAGGCTCCGGCCTCCAGCATTAACACTTTTACACCGGCATTGGCTAACACATAACCAGCCATACCGCCACCAGCTCCCGAACCTACAATGACTACATCGTAAGTTTCTGCTGATTTCTTGATTTGTAGATCGCTCATATAATATCAGGTGTATCCTCTGTTAAGAGAAGAAAAGATGCACGCGCAGGCATGCATCTGCATTCATTTGGTTTTTTATGGTATAAATATATTGAACGCAAAGCGTTACAACATAAACATTTTTTAATATTATAACTGCTTGATGTAAATATTGCGGAATGCAACCTCATGGTTATGATCTTGCAATGCGATATGGCCTTTTGGATATTTCGCGAAATCGGTCCAGTTTTTGAATTTGCTCTTAGCCAGCATTTCTTTCCACTCGTCGCTGCCAATCTCGGTTTCTACTATTTTAGTCCCATTTAACCAAAAAGTAAGGTGACCATTCTTTTTACGCAATACTACCGAGTTCCATTCGCCGGCTGGTTTTGTCACATCAGCAGATGGAGCTTTCATGTCATATAAAGAACCCGCCAGGTGGTTTGCTAGCTTATTATCGCTGGCTTTGGCATTGTCCAATACCTGCATTTCGATACCGGTAAGATAAGTTTCGTTGAATTTGGGATCTTCGTGCACGCCAAAAATAATCCCGCTGTTTCCGGTTTCAGAAATCTTCCAGTCCAGTTTCAGCTCGTAATTTTCGTATTCACCATCCGTGATCAAATCTCCCTGGCCTTCGGCTTTCGGGTCAAGCTGCAACGCGCCGTCAACAACTTTCCATGCACCTGATCCTGTTTTTAAATAGGTATGCCAACCGGTGGTTGTTTTACCATCAAATAAAGGTTTAAAGCCTTTGGATTGCGCCGATACCGCGAAATGAAGCGCAGGGATAGCCATAAGGCTCAAAAGGGTCTTTTTCATTATAAATGTTTTAGATTTAATTAAGATATACCATTAGGTTGGGCTAAATATATCTGCTTTTTTTCAATGCTAAAACGATTATATGAAAAATAAATTACAAACAGCTGTGAATAGCCGTGTAAAAATATAGTTATATAGAAACAGGTCTCTTTTTTGGCTTAATGCTTACCAAAATTGAAGGATAGGTCTGACGCCAGTCCAACAGTTATATAGCCGTAACTATCCTCAAAAAACTGATTATAATCATCCTGCCCACGATAGCCGCCGCCAAACATCAGGGCTGTACTCGGCATAAAAGGGAATTGATAATAATATTTCAAACTTACATTAAGGCGTTTCTTAAAATCAACTGCCGAATAGTTATCGTACTTATCAGCAATGTAAGTGAAATCAAAGCGGATACGCTGCCAGTTTTTGTATACCTTTTTACCCTTCTCCAGCGGATCGTCATAGGCCTTGGCAAAATTATACATACGGCTGCCATTAACCCTTATAAATCCATAATGATCCTTTAACCCTTCAGATACCCCCAGGCCAAATAAACCAGCGTGTACTTCAAGCGCTATATTATCATAACGGTTAATGATCAGATCCTGCTTATCAATGCGTTTACCGGTATAATAAGTAAGGGTATAAAAGTTAGTTGTAAACTTTCCGCTGTCGCGATTAAAGCTGCCATCGGGGTTCAATGATGGGCCCCTTACGCCGTTAGAGTGATGCGAATAGCCAAACGACAGAAATTCTGGTTTATAGGTATCCTCGTTCAGTCTGTAAAATATGGTAGCTCCCGGCATAAAACTTGGCGATTTTACCGGCGCTCCCCTTGAAGCCAGCAAACGTATTTTAACCCTCGCTGTAAATACAGCAAAAAATCGCGATTTAGGTGTCTGGAACAAGATAAAGTTTGGCGCCAGATCGGCGGTTAACTGGGTTTTTACCTTGTTAAAATAATCATTCCCTCCCTCAGACGTCCGCAAGTTTTGTATAAATATGTTATCAAATGCGTTATTAATTAACCGCCGTTTCAGCAGGGTAGAATCAGCCGTGGAATCAGCTATTGATACATACGGTTGTTTAGACACCGTGCCTTTAGCCATTAATGTGCTGGGCAAAGCAAGGCAAAGCAGGCAACAGATTACTTTTAAGGCAGAGGTTAAGTTGATATGGTAGGCGTTATTCTTAAAACGCGTTTTGTTGGGTAAAAAATTGATCAATGTAGTATGAATTATGTTGACCGGTAGTAAATGAATTTAAAATCAACAGCTTCCGGTCACACTATGTTAAAATACTGTTAAAAATTATGCGGCAATATTAGATATTATTCTTTTTTAAGTGGCAGACACAGTGTCAAACAAACGTAAAAGCTATCTATATGCCAATTAGATGGCAATTCCCTGATAAAATGCTGAATTGTTGATATTTATACTTCAGGCACCGCTTGTTTTTCAATTCTGTTTGTTATATTTGGTTATAGCCAATTCTTCATTTTAACCTATTGCCATGATAAAAGTTTCAAATATCCTTGCCCGCAAAGGCGGCCGCATAGTTACCATTGATGCTGGTAAATCAGTTTTGGAAGCATTAAAATTAATGGCTGATGAAAACATCGGCTCGGTGGTTATACTGGAGGATGGCGAATATGCCGGCCTGCTTACCGAACGGGATTATGCCCGTAAGGTGATCCTGAAGGGAAAATCATCTCATGAAACCCTGGTACGGGATATCATGAGCACTGGTTTACCCCGCATACTACCTGATAACTCCATCGAAACCTGTATGCACATCATGAGCGAAAGCAATATCCGCTACCTGCCTGTATTTATTGATGATGCGCTTTGCGGCATTATTTCTATCAATGACCTGGTTACCGAAACCATCCTGTCGCAACTGGAAACCATTGAACAGTTAAAAAGCTATATACATTCTTAGCTTTTTTGGAGCAAGGACTTGGGGAGTAAGGAGCAAAGACAATTTGTTTCCACCCACGATCCGTACTTGCTCTTTGTTCCAAAAATCCTTGCTCATTCTGCAAAATGCTGTAAAAACAACAATTTTTTATACCTTGCGTAACACACCAAGTAGAACATAGTGACGTTTCAGGATTTCAATTTCAACGAACAATTATTCGAGGGCATACAAAGTATGGGGTTCAATAACCCAACCCCAATACAGGAAATGGCCATACCCGTAGTTTTAAAAGGGCATGATCTTATTGCCTGCGCGCAAACCGGAACCGGTAAAACCGGGGCTTATTTGCTGCCCATATTAAATTTCATCAGCAATAGTAATAAACACCATACCAGTGCGCTTGTATTGGCACCTACACGTGAGCTTGCCCAGCAAATTGACCAGCAGGTAGAAGGGCTGGCCTATTTTACAGGCATCAGCTCTATAGCTGTATTTGGCGGTGGCGATGGCGCTGTTTACGAGCAGCAACGCCGGGGAATTCAAAATAATGTAAATATTATTATAGCCACACCCGGCAGGCTGATAGCCCACCTTACCTCAGGAGTTTTAAAGCTGAACCATCTTACTCACCTGATACTGGACGAGGCCGACCGCATGCTGGATATGGGTTTTTCTGACGATATCAAAAAAATCATCAGTTACCTGCCCAAGAACAGACAAACCTTGCTTTTTTCGGCCACCATGCCGGGCCGCATCCGTGCACTGGCCAAGGCTATTATGAAAGAGCCGGAGCAGATCAACATCGCCCTGTCGCAACCCGCTGTGGGTATCGATCAGCAGATCTATCGGCTGCATGATCAGCAGAAAACGCCTTTGCTGCAGCTCATCCTGCGCGATTCGGCCTACGCCAGCACCATTATTTTTGCCTCACGCAAGGAGATCGTTAAATCATTATACAAAGAGCTCAAAGCCATCAAAATTAACGCCAACGCCTTTCACTCCGACCTGGAGCAGCGCGAACGCGAAGAGATACTACTGCAATTTAAGAACAAACAATTGCCTGTAATTATTGGTACCGATGCCTTATCGCGTGGTATCGATGTGGAGGGTATCGACCTGGTGATCAACTATGATGTTCCAGGCGATCCGGAAGATTATATTCACCGCATTGGCCGTACTGCCCGTGCAGCCACTACAGGCACCGCCATCACCTTTGTAAATCACCGTGATGAACGTAAGCTTAAGAACATTGAGCAGCTCATAGAGCGCCCTATTCGCCTGGTTGGTTTACCCGACGAACTGGCAGCTATCCAGCCTAGTCATAGCCATAGTACCGATCAATCAGACAATAAAAGGAAACCCAATAGACGCTTTAATAAGAAAAAGCCAAAGAATAATAATACCAATACCCAAAAATGAACAGGAGCATAGTCTCAAAGCTGCTTTCAAGCGTACTATTAGGTGTAACATTATTAGCACCAGCAATTAACGTCTACGCACAAAACAAAAAAACATCAGGCAATCCTGTGGTTGAGGGCTGGTATGCCGATCCGGAAGCCAAAATATTCAATCATCAGTACTGGCTATATCCCACTTACTCTGCCAAATACAATGAGCAGGTATTTATGGATGCCTTTTCATCGCCCGACCTAATACATTGGACCAAGCACAGCCATGTGATTGATACCAGCGGAGTCAAGTGGGTAAGGCGTGCACTTTGGGCCCCTGCCGTTACCGAAAAAGATGGCAAATACTACCTGTTCTTCGGCGCTAATGATATCCAGAACAATAATGAAAAAGGCGGCATCGGTGTGGCTGTAAGCGACAAACCCGAAGGCCCTTTTAAAGACTACCTGGGCAAACCCCTTATCGACCAGATCATCAACAAAGCACAACCTATCGACCAGTTTGTTTACAGGGACGATAATGGCCAGTATTATATGATATATGGCGGCTGGGGCCAGTGTAACATCGTGAAATTAAAGAACGATTTTACAGGTGTTGTGCCTTTTGACGATAGCGTAACCTATAAGAAAATAACCCCCGAAGGCTATGTAGAAGGCCCGGTGATGTTTAAGCGCAAGGGCAAATACTATTTTATGTGGAGCGAAGGCGGCTGGACCGGTCCGGATTACCGGGTGGCTTATGCTATTGGTGATACCCCATTTGGACCATTTAAGCGCATCGGCACTATTTTAAAGCAAGATGCCAGTATCGCTACCGGTGCGGGCCACCACTCGGTGATCAATGTACCCGGTACAGACGAATGGTATATTGTTTACCACCGCAGGCCACTTACCGAAACTGATGCCAACCACCGGGTGATGTGTATCGACAAAATGCACTTTGATAAAGATGGTAATATTCAACCCGTGAAGATTACCAATGAGGGCGTAACCGCCAGAAAATTGAAGTAGTAAAACTTTTTAAACCTTTAATTTTAACACTTTTTTAGTCAAAACAAGGTAAAAGCGCTTGCTTTTTGCCTATTTAAACAAACCTTTAACGCCATTTTAACACTTTTTAACAAATTTTTGATGTGTTTTGAAAGGTTTAAAAAGTATTAATTTATTGACATACAGAATACTACATAGTAAACGGCCGGTTTTGGCCTTATTTTCCCTTTAACCTAACAGCCCGCTTATCTCCTGAAAAGATAAGCGGGCTGTTAGATGTATAAATATACGAAAAGTTAAGGAGAGGATCAAATTTGTGTACGGTGAAAAGTTTGTCATACTGAACGGAGTGAAGTATCTATTGTACGATAGGTTCGGTGAAGAAAATCCTTCGTTCCTCAGGATGACAATATTTTTATATTGCCTTTACCCAAAGAGGTCACTACTCAAATACCTGTCGCCACGATCGCAGCAGATGAATACAATGACGCCTTCTTTTAGCTCAGCAGCCAGTTTAATGGCTCCAGCTAGTGCGCCGCCGCTGCTCATGCCGGCAAATATGCCTTCAACTTTAGCCATCTGGCGAGCCATTTGGGTAGCTTCTGCTTCGGATATATCCATTACGCGGTCAACTCGGCTGGCATCAAATATTTTGGGCAGATAGGCTTCGGGCCAGCGACGGATGCCCGGGATGGATGAGCCTTCGGTAGGCTGGCAGCCGACTATCTGTATATCTTTATTCTTATCTTTAAAATACCTAGAACAACCCATAATGGTACCCGTGGTGCCCATAGCGCTTACAAAGTGGGTTATTTTACCTTCGGTATCACGCCATATTTCCGGACCGGTAGTTTTTACGTGGGCCATATAATTATCGGGATTGGCAAACTGGTTCAGCAGGAAATAGCCCTCGGTAGCACCTTTCTCTTCGGCGTAATCCCTACAAAGCTCAATACCTTCCAGCAGGGTTACTTTGGCTCCGTAAGCCTCCATGGTTAATGTACGCTCCCGGGTAGAGTTGGAGGGCATTACCAGTTCAATCTCCAAATTAAACAAACGGGCTATCATAGCCAGCGCAATGCCCGTGTTACCGCTGGTAGCCTCAACGAGTTTGGTGCCCGGTTTGATGTCACCTCGTTCGATAGCGCTGCGGATCATGTTGAGCGCAGCCCTGTCCTTCACGCTGCCGCCGGGGTTATTACCCTCCAGTTTGGCGTATATCTTTACGTTGGGATTGGGATTTAGTTTTTGTATTTCAACCAGTGGCGTATTTCCTATGATATCAATAATGCCGGCCATAATTTTTATTTGTATGATAGCTAAATTAAGCCGAATATTTTGCTTTAGGTACTACAAATTAAAAACAGGTGGGATTATGAAAATGATATGATAGAGCCCGGTTATTGATCTAAATGCTGCTGTACGTTTTTTTGCAGATCGAAAAGCCGTTGCTGACTGATATTATCGTTCACGATGATAATATAACCCAGATCTTTCCCAGGATAAAACAGGCAAAGCGTATTAAAGCCAATTCCGGTATGTCCATCGTGGTAAATAATTCTGGTTCCTTTATAATCCGTATCTATCATCCAGCCCAAACCAATGGTTGTACCTTCCGCATCTTTCCAGGTTGGCTGATGAATAAGTTTTATGGCCGGATCCTGTTCAGCTAAATTGGCCTTTATATATTTAAGCATATCATGAATGGTAGAGTTCATGCTTGGGCCGTTATAATAATCAACCAAATTGAGGTAGGGTTGTGGCTTATTGTTTCTGTCATAACCTTGCGCCAAACGTTTACTCGTTATGACGATCTGCGTTTTGGTGTCCGCCATATCTAAATGTGTTTTTAAATAATGCGTTACCAGCTGCTCATAAGGTTTGTGATATATACGCTCCAGCAATAATATCAATACCATCATACCGTTGCCATTGTACCTGTATTTTGTGCCTGGTATGGTATCGGGGGTTAATCGGTGCAGATCTTTGAGCAAGCTGTCGGCCTTGTATACATTATAAAAATGCAACTGATCAGGAAGGCTCAGTTTTCTGACACTATCTTTTACCGAAGCCTGGAAAATATGCGCTGTGCCCGGCAACCCGGAGGTATGGTTAGCCAGGTCGACAAGCCTGATGGGATGTCCATTGAACGCCAGGTTGGGATAATTGCCCGGTAAGTATTTACGGATATCATCATGAAGAGATACTTTCTTTTCAATTACCGCTTCTGCAAGCATGGTGGTAACAAAAGTTTTGGCAACCGAACCCAGATTGTAAAAGTTATCGGCATTAGGCAGCTGACCGGAACCTCTCTTTATTTCGCCGTAATTGTAGGTGTATGTTTTACCGCCCTTGTAAATTCCTATAGATAACCCAATGGTATTGGGCGTATCCATATAACGTTTCGCTCCCAGATCAACGGCCGAGTCCATCCGGCTTTTAAGTTTATTATCGCTCAATAAAGCATTTTTATCTTGAGCACCGGCACTTAAGCAGACAAAACACAGATAAAAAAAAGCTGCTGTAATGAAAGGTTTCATTTTATAGGTTGTAAATTTTAAACCATTATCTGTTTATTATTTACAATAATGAATAAAAACAATTCAATTAATTGATGCAGCGAGGCCAGAGATCATAAACTCTCGGTGAGTAGTCATAAAATGTCGGTAAGATAATCGCTACACTTCGTCGCTATTTATAGTCCGGTGACTTGGAGTGTGATACACCCTCGAATATGGTGGCACGCTTTTAGTAAGCCATACGTTACCGCCAATAAGGCTGTTATTTCCAATAATGGTTTCGCCGCCCAGGATGGTAGCGCCGGAATATATCACTACATGATCTTCAACCGTAGGGTGGCGTTTGGTATTGGCCATGCTTTTATCCACGCTCAGCGCACCCAGGGTAATGCCCTGGTACAATTTTACATGGTTGCCAATTACGGCGCTTTCGCCTATCACAATACCGGTACCGTGGTCGATGTAAAAATATTCGCCAATTTCGGCCGCGGGATGTATGTCGATACCCGTTTTGGAATGCGCGTATTCGGTGAGTATCCTGGGGATCAAGGGCACATGATCAATATACAAACTATGCGCCAGGCGATATAAGGATATAGCCAAAAAGCCCGGGTAGGTACGCACCACTTCAAACTCGCTTTGGGCCGCAGGGTCGCCGGTAAATATGGCTTGTATATCTGTATTCAATACCCTAAACAGCTCCGGCAGGCCTTTAAAAAAGCGGTCGGCCCGTTGCTTATTATCACAATCGCCGCAGCCTTTGGTAACCTCCATCATGTGATGCAGCTCATTCTCCAGCAGGGTAAACTCCGCTTTGAGTGCCGCAACATCGGCAAATACCTTTCCGGTTTGCTCGGGATATAGCAAATGAATTACCTGGAGCGCCCAGCGGGTGATCTCCTTGTTCGACGGCACGGCCTCAAGCCTTTGCTGCTTGTTAAAAATTTGCTCGTAAAAATCCTCACTCATGTTTTATGCCGGCTGCTGTAGGAAACAGCCTCTTATTAATGCAAGTTTAGGGAAAAGAATGTGTTTTATATGTAAAAAACGCTACCTAATTGATAGATAACCTAAGCTGTATATTCAATAGAATAAAAAGTAACGATTTAACCTCGCTTAAGCGGCAAAGCCTTATGACCTAATTATAATCACAACTAGTGGCTTCTGACTTAAGGCGGTAACCTTAACACTATTGCTTTTTTGAAACGAGTTTTACAGCACCTTCTTTAAGATCAATTGTCCAAGGCTGCGGTTTTGGCAGCCATAATTTTCCTTTGCCAATTTCCAGTGGCATCCAAAGATAACGGGAATCTGATTGATGGGATGGGTTCCATTGATCGGCCATAAAAATAACCGCAGTTGCGTTTGTACCAACAACTTTAAGCATCATTGTTGATTGTGACTGATAGGTATTAGAACCGGGAGGAGCTATATCGTTAAATGCAGTCCAGGGGCCGGTAAGTGTTTTTGATGTTGCATACTTATTCGGATTAGGAGCCCAGCCAGACAGTTGCGAGCCAATAACATAATATAATCCCTCAAAATGCACTAATGCTCCCCCTTCCAATGGCATTTTGATGAGGCACATCTCTTTTTCCACATTCATATAATCAGCAGAAAGCTGAGCAATGTGAAAACCCAGTTCCCGATCCTCAAATATCAGAAAGGCACTCCCATCATCATCAATAAATTGTCCAATATCTCTGCTGGGCCTTCCCAAAGGTCTAAGGCTTTTAACAAAACGAAAGTTCCCGTCTGCCCGGTCACTGATAGCAATACCAACCCTTGCGTATTGATAAGTTACATCGTCAAGGTGAAAGTACATCACATACTTTTTAGTTTCTGCGTTAAAAAACACTTTGGGACGTTCCAATATCCAACCTTTCCCTAAATTTTCCGGATCTGACATCTTTACTACATCATTTCTGAACTTCCAATTGATCAGATCAGTTGACGAATAACAGCTCACATACCTGAAATTTGAATCAAGTCCTTTTCTCCTTTCTTCCCCGTACCAGAAATACGTTCCCTTTATTTTGATTATTCCACCTCCATGGGCCTGGATATGATTACCATCCGAATCGGGCCAAATGGCTCCTGGATTTATTGTTTTATCCTGAGCCAGCAGTATCTGACCAGTAAGCAAAAGGCCAGTCATAACCATGTATTTAAATAACATCATATTCATTTGTAAATAATTGGGGCATTTTGTGTTTGAGAAGTAGCCCGAATTACTCGCAAATTATAAAATCCAGACTGTAACTTAATAACTGGGGATAGAAAAGATTTTAAAATAATTCTTGATAAATCTACATTAATCGTAATATTGCAATATATATTATGGGAATCACCAAAACAGAAATATTTACCGACGAGCAAAACAAGCTGGCAGTGCAGTTAAAAGCTATAGCACACCCGGCGCGTATTGCCATATTGCAACACATTATAGCCGCCAAAGCCTGCATCTGCGGCGATCTGGCCGATGAGTTGGGCCTGGCGCAGCCAACCATTTCACAACATCTAAAAGAGCTGAAAAACGCGGGACTAATACAAGGAACCATAGAGGGCGTAAGTGTTTGCTATTGTATAGAGCCCAAAGCCTGGGCAAATTTACAAAAGGAGTTAAATGTGCTGTTCTCTTCGTACAAGGACTTGAATAGTTGCTGCTAAAATTTTTTACATCAATCAATCGTAATATTGCAATAATAGAATATATCAATCATGAATAAAGTAGAAGCTATCAATTGGTCAACATTTAAAGAAAAGCTGTTACAACATCCCGAACTGGACCTCCAATTTCAATATGCCGAAGGCAAGCTGGTAGATGCCGCTTACCACATCACCGAAATTAAACAGGCGCCAATTACCTCGGTTGATTGTGGTGGCGTGATGAACACCTGGACGGAGATCATTGTGCAATTGTGGGTCCCCGAGGCCGAACAACAGGAGCGATCCATGAAGGTACAAAAGGCATTGTCGATAGTGGATATTGTAGAAAAGATGCTACCCCTTAATCCTAGCGGAACTGTTAAAATAGAATTTGGCAATTCGGAATTTGATACCCGCCAGATGTTTCCGGGAGATATGATTGTAAATGGCGACAACCTGATCGTCAACCTGCGCCCGGATGCCGTGCAATGCAAAGCGATTAGTCGCGGCGGGAGCTGTGGGACAGACGAAAAGGGTGAGGAATGCTGCGCGCCCGCAAACCCAAAGGTAGAATTAAAGACCCTGGCCATTAAAACCGAGGCGTGCTGCACACCGGAATCAGGCTGTTGTTAAATATCCATAAAGAAGTAAAAAATAACTAATGAAAAATGTATTGGTGCTTTGCACCGGAAACAGCTGCCGCAGCCAGATAGCCGAGGGTTACCTGCGTTATTTTGCAGGCAATAAAGCAACTATTTACAGTGCCGGAATTGAAACGCATGGCGTTAACCCCCGCGCTATTGAGATCATGAAACGGGATGGTGTCGATATCTCCCACCACACCTCCAACAACGTTAATGAATACCTGAATATTGATTTCGACTACGTAATAACCGTTTGCGATAACGCGAAGGAGAGCTGTCCATACTTCCCCACCAAAGCGGTCAAACTGCATTACAATTTCCCAGATCCGGCAAAAGCTACAGGCACCGAAGAGGAGATCATGGAACAATTCAGGCAGGTGCGCGAATTGATCAGGCAGTACACCCAAAATTTTGTGAACGAAAACTTAAAATCATCCCATGCCGGTTGAACATTGCGCCCCGGCTGAGCGTAAAAAACTGAGCTTTCTGGACCGATATCTTACGCTCTGGATATTCCTGGCTATGGCGATAGGGGTAGCTGTGGGTTATTTTATACCGTCCTCGGCTGGGTTCATCAATTCATTTTCCAGCGGTACAACCAATATCCCTTTAGCCATTGGACTAATTTTAATGATGTACCCGCCGCTGGCCAAAGTAAAATATGAAAACATGGGCCAGGTATTTAAGGATACCAAAGTATTAAGCGCCTCTTTGGTGCTCAACTGGGTAATAGGACCTATGCTGATGTTCTTTTTGGCAATCACTTTCCTGCGTGATCATCCGGCCTATATGGTTGGACTAATCCTCATTGGGCTTGCCCGTTGCATAGCCATGGTAGTGGTGTGGAACGAGCTCGCCGAAGGTAACCGCGAATATGCTGCTGGATTAATCGCTCTAAACAGCATTTTCCAGGTACTGCTGTACAGCGTGTATGCCTATGTGTTTATCACTATTTTGCCGCCGCTGTTTGGGCTTAAAGGTCTAGCCGTCCATATTACCATGGGCGAGATAGCCAAAAGTGTAGGCATTTACCTTGGCATTCCGTTCGCGGCAGGCGTCATCAGCCGGTATGCATTGATCTGGCTTAAAGGAGAAGCCTGGTTCCAAGAAAAATATGTGCCCTTTATTTCGCCAGTTACCCTGATCGCCTTGTTGTTTACCATTGTGCTGATGTTCAGCCTCAAAGGCGGTCTTATTGTACACATCCCGTTTGATGTTGTCCGGATAGCTATTCCCCTGGTTATCTATTTCGTGGTGATGTTCCTGCTGAGTTTCTTTATCGGTAAATCATTCGGGGCCGATTATTCCAAAAGCAGCTCCATCGCCTTTACGGCTACGGGTAATAATTTCGAGCTGGCCATTGCTGTAGCTATCGGTGTATTTGGCATCAATTCCGGCGAAGCTTTTGCCGGTGTTATCGGTCCGTTGGTAGAGGTACCGGCCTTGATTGCTTTGGTTAACCTGGCTTCCTGGTTCAGGAAAAAATACTATATTTAACATAGGACTATCACCCCTCGGGAAGCTACCGTGTACCCACATCTTTGCTGAAGAAAACTTTAGGACACTCTGCCCCATCGGGGCTACCTGTTTGTAGATAAATAAGTAAAATAAGTACGCTCCGTAGGTGCGTCCCTCAGCTAGCAGGTAAATTGTTGCTTTGTGAATGGGTAGCCTCTAATGAGACACAACACAATGAATATTTATTTCTACAAACAGGTAGCCCCGATGGGGCATGAAAAAATGTGGGTACACGGTAGCTCGGGAAGGGTAGAGCGCAGAGGCCTGCCCACCATGCTTCGACGGGCATGACAGTTCTCCTCATGTCATTTCGTGGCAACAGCCCCCTCTAAATCTCCCCCGGTAGGGGAGACTTTAGGAAATATTTTGAAGCCCTCCCTTCCGGGGAGGGTTGGGTGGGGCTGTTGCCTCGCAATGGCATATTCAATAATACGTTTTACCTTTATCTTGCTACCTTTATTTTATTATTAACCACCTATCCATGAAAAGACGTTCATTTCTCAAAGCCTCGGCTTTAACGGCAGCGGCAACCGGTATATCAACCCATAGCGTTATGGCATCAGCAGTAAAAGAAAAACAAAGTACCGAATTTTACGAGTTGCGTACCTATCTCTTAAAAAACGAAACCCAGCAAAAACTGGTAGAAGATTATTTTCAGAACGCCGCCATACCTGCACTGAATAAACTAGGCTGTAAACATATCGGCGTGTTCACCGAGCTGAAACCCGAGGGACAAACCAAAATTTACGTGTTAATTCCATTTAGTAGTCTGGCCGATTTTTTAGTCGTGCAGGAAAAACTAAACCTCGACCCGGTTTACCTGGAAAAAGGCGCACCTTATTTAAACGCCCCGGCTACCGAACCGGCTTATGAGCGTATTGAAAGCTCCTTATTAAAAGCCTTTGCCCACATGCCCAAAATGGAAGTACCTAAAAAAAGTCCGCGTATCTTTGAGTTGCGCCGGTACGAACATCCTACCGAAAGCGCAGGCAAAAAGAAACTGGAAATGTTTAACGATGCCGGCGAGGTGGATATTTTTAAAAAACTGGGGTTTAATCCCGTGTTTTTTGGCGAGGTTATCATTGGCGATCACCGGCCAAACCTTACCTATATGATCACTTTTGACGATCTGGATGCCAAAGCCGCGCACTGGAAAGCTTTTGGCAGCGACCCGGAATGGAAAAAGGTAAGCAGCATTCCCGATTACTCTGATGCTAAGCTGATAACCCATATTACATCAACATTGTTACAGCCAACAGGCACATCGCAGGTTTAATTAAATCAGGATAGCGATAATAATCGCTTGCTTTTAGTGTTCATAATACACTATATTTACATTAACCAATTTTAAAAGTAAATCGATGACAACTACCAGACGTTCATTTCTCAAAACTTCGGCATTACTTTCGGCCGGACTTTTAGCGGCTCCAAACTTGTTTGCTTACGATAAAAAGTATATCGGCCTGCAATTGTACACCGTACGTGATGCCATGTCAAAAGACCCGGTAGCGTCCCTGGCTAAGGTTGCCCAGGTTGGCTATACCTCGGTTGAGGGTGCCACCTATACCGGCAACGAATTGTTTTACGGCATGGATAGCAAAGCATTCAAAGCGCTTTTAAAACAAAACGGCCTCATTATGCCGA
Organism: Mucilaginibacter lappiensis; assembly: GCF_900155965.1. Lineage (GTDB taxonomy): Bacteria > Bacteroidota > Bacteroidia > Sphingobacteriales > Sphingobacteriaceae > Mucilaginibacter > Mucilaginibacter lappiensis. The sequence continues at coordinate 275,879 of NZ_FTMG01000002.1, read as the reverse complement.
GTGCGCATTACCGCCTGGGCGAAGAACAGGTGAACGGCGCCTCGCAAAAAGGCACTATCCTGAATGACTGGGAAAAAGCAGTTTCAGACGCAGCCGAGGTGGGCGTAAAATATATGGTATGCGCCTATTTATCAACCCCGGAACGGGGCAACCTGGATCACTATAAAAAAATAGCCGAAGATTTTAACAAAGCAGGCGAAATCTGCAAAAAATCGGGCATACAGCTGTGCTACCATAACCACGATTTTGAATTTATACAGGAAAATGGCAAATACCCTTACGAGATTCTTTTAGCGGCAACCGATAAAAATCTGGTAAAATTTGAAATAGACCTCTACTGGTTAACCAAAGCCAACCAGGATCCTATCGCTTTAATTAATAAGCATCCGGGCCGTTTCCCGCTGTGGCACGTAAAGGATCTGGATAAAACGCCAGAGCGCAAATTTACCGAAGTTGGCAACGGCATCATCGACTTTAAAAAGATATTCACACAAGCAGATAAAGCGGGTTTAAAGTACTTCTTTGTAGAGCAGGACGTTTGCCCTGGCGATCCTTTTGATAGCATCACCCAAAGCATTACCTACATTAAAAAGAACCTAGTTTAAAAATTCTGTTACAATAGCACATTCTATACAAACCATCGTTTTATACTTAAAAGCGATGGTTTTGTTTTATCATATCCGGTCGCTTCCTGCGTGATTTTTTTAACAAATATGGAAATGAAGATCGATATCAATATGATAAAAGGCCTGCTGATAGCATTAGCAGCATCTTTCCTGTTTGCCTGCGCAGCAGAAGCACAGCAGGGTAAACAAACCAAACACCTCGGCAAACTACTGGACGTACCCGTATCAATTAACCAGGCTTAAGGCTTTTTGCAAATCGGGGTCTGTTTTATTCACGATATCTTCCGGGCTGTACTCCACCGGGTAGTCGGGCATAATGCCCCGGCCAAAATCATAATGTTTGGCTGCCGATACAAAACGCATCCACGGGAAATCAACAATAACATGGGTATTAGGCAAGGTTAAATGCTGAATGGTGCCCCCGCTGCAAGCTTGCTCATTACCGGCAGTTTCACGGCCAACAAATACCACATCTTTACGCTGGGCCTTTAACGCCGCGGTAAACAAAGCCGCCGAAGAGAAGGTGGCCCCATCAATTAAAACCACTAACTTCCCCTTATAATGATCGGCCTTGTATAAGGGTAATTTGCCGTACAGCTGTCCCCAGGCGGTAGGCCTGAATTTGATATGATAATAAGTACCATCCTCCGGTCCCGGCTCAAAACCTTCGTTAAAACTGGAGGTGCGCGCGGTATCAAAATATCGTTCAAAACGACTGATAGCCGGGTTGGGAATACGCGCCTTTACATCTTTAATAATACTGAATGAACTATCGGCCAGGAACGATAGTAAGCGAATAGCCACACGGATATCGCCGCCGGTATTATGCCGCATATCCAGTATCAGGTTTTTGATCCCCCGTTGGTGTATCTCTTTAAAAGCTTCTTTATAAATATTGGTATCGGCATATTGATAAGGTTTGGTGACAAACCACGCGGTCGATTTATTTTTAAAAAAGCGCAAGGGCAGGTAATCAGTATTTTTTGATTCGGTCCAGTCGGCCAGGTTATTGGCATTTGTTGTTGTTGAAGTATTTAATGCGGCGCCGGGAGCAAGGGCATTAACTTCAAGGTTTTTTAATTTGCCTTGCCTGGTGCGTAGCGTGATATGATATGGTGGCTGCCAATGATAATACTTGTTGCAGGCATCCTCAAAGCCGCCGTATTCGCTTAAAAATACTTCTTTAAATGTTTCATTATATCCGTCGCCACCATACAGGTCGTATCCATGATTAATGATAGCAGCAACAGACGTATTGTTCATGCTGATGATCTCATCGCCAGTATTTAATTCATTGTTGTTATGGGTGGTGATCCAGGCGTGATGATTTTTTACCAGTACCTCAAACGGCAAATGAGGCTGCGGCGGTCCCGATGGCTTGTATCCTGCCGGATATTTTACCTGTGTATGCCCGCAGCGAAGATTACTGATAAAAGGATAAACGTGTGCTATAAAATCAGTTTCGGACAAGGGTTCGTTGATAGAGGCCACTACCTGGTCGAAAGTATGGCGCAGGCTGTCTGGCGGAGTAAAAACACCGTAAGCCGGGTGCATTTCTTTAATGACCGACCAAAGTATAGCCAGATCATCATGCATGGCTTTTACCGGTAGTTTGTGAGCAATAGTATCTGTGCTGCCTCCATTTTGTTTTTTAGTATCGGGCTGATGACAAGCGCCAATTATCCATACAACGCATAAATAAGGCAGGACTTTAAATACCGGTTTTAAATTTATTTTCATTGCAGATACTTACCTCTGGGGCGAGCTAAAGATAATAAAAAGACAAGAATCTGTTTTTTCATTTTACCCTGCGCTCGCGAAACCGGCTGAAAAAAATCATGGCCAGTATACAAAGCACGCAACCGCAAATCCCGTTGAGCCGCAGGCCGTAATCGTGCCCGGGATCTTTACCATAAACGGTTAAAAATGCAAACAATGCTATGCCCAGCGTTTGTCCCAGTTTTACAAAAAGGTATTTCACCGCAAAGAACATCCCTTCGCTGTTCTCGCCGGTTCTTTTGGCGTCGTTCTCGGCAATTTCGGCCAGTATGGCATTGGGCAATATCCCCAAGGATGCCAGCGGGAATGATGTACTTAAAACCAATATATAAACCTGTGCTGTTGGCGATAGCGGAAGTTTCCCCAGGAAAAATATGGCCACAAAAATGAGACTTAACAAGCCGAACGAAAACAGCATGATTGGTTTTTTGCCGATCTTTTTCGACAGGTAATTGATGAGCGGGTAAAACACTAATGAAAACAGTACCATACTTCCCATCAGTACGCCACCCATAGATTCGGGCAGACGCAGCAGCACCGTTACAAAAAACAACAAGCCGCTTGATATGATGCTGAGCGCCATATAGTACGAAAAATCGGAAATAAGGTAATATTTAAAATTCCGGTTGCGGAAAGTGCGGCGCAGGGCCGGCAACAGGGGTAAGTGCGAGGGGATACTGTTGGAGTATTTTTTTTCGTCGATAGCAAAAACAGGCACCAGCATTACCAGGCCTGCAAAAACGCACAGCCCAAAAATGGTGTACTGCACGGCGGTATCGCGATTGGGGGTATGCATGATATGCTGCACCAGATCAGCAAAGTTATTGACCAGGGCCGACAGGATAATGCCCAGCACAAAACCCACCTGCTGTAACGAGGATAGCTTTACCTTTTCGGCACCGGTACGGGCTAATTCAGGCAATAATGCGTTATATGGAATGATATAGGCTGTTGCCCCCATAAAAAAGCAGATGAGCGTAAAGGTAAGCCACATAGCATTGTGAATGCTTTCGCCTTTAACCAGCGGGTAAAAAGTAAGCGAACAAAAAACAACCGCGGGCACAATGGCCCATTTCATAAAGGGAATTCGGCGACCTTTGGCATTTCCGCTTTTATCGCTCAGCGATGCTATAAAGGGATCAAATATGGCGTCAACAAACCTGCCAGAAGCGGCAATAAGCGACATGATATTAAACACACCAAACACAAGCAGCTGGGGAACTAAAGGTATCAACCCGGCATTGGAAGGCGGCAAATAAAAATAGGGTAGCATCACGATGATGATATTAGTCATGATGCTCCAGCCTATCATCCCGCAGGCATAAGCAAGTTGTTTTGAAAGTGGCAGTTTAGCAGCCGGCATATCTGCAATATGCAAATATTTTGTAGATGTGCAGATGATAGATGTGCAAATTATAGATGATGGATAAATTGAATATCTTTTTTTCTATCATCTGCACATCTGAAATTTGCACATCTGCATATCTGGTTACAATCCCGAATAATAATCATACCCCTGCTCGGCCCAATAATCCGGCGGGCGGGTATCGCTAAAGCTCATCGTGCCAATACGCTTTAAGTTTTTAATGCCATACTTAACCGGGATGATCAGCCGCAGGGGGGCACCGTGTTTGGGTGGCAGGGGCTTTTCGTTAACCTCGTAGGCCAGCAAGGTTTGCGGATGCATGGCGCTGGGCATATCTATCCCAACATAATATTCTTTATCCGGCGTGGCTAAGCCCACATATTGTAATTCCGTTTCGGCGTTGAGCTTAAAATGATTGATAAAATCGCTGAATTTCACCCCCCCCCAATGCGATATCTGATCCCAGCCTTCCACACATTTAAAATCATACACAATATCTGTTTTGGGGAGTGCTTTAATGTCCTCCAGCGAAATATGCAATACTTCGCCGGTATGTTTTTTTACCTGCAGTTTCCAGGCGTCGATGTCTATTTTCCCTTCCGAACCAATATCGCTGTTATGACGCACGGCTTTGGCCGCCATGTTTTTGGGATAGGTTTTAACGAGGTTATTATTGCTAAAAATTCGGCGAAAAGCCAGCTCGGTTTTGTTGAGAGCCCTTCTTAAAGGTGCACGGGCACCCGCGGTTACGGTTCGTGCTTCTTCGGGCGAGTTGTATAACCATTTCCAACCGCCATAAGCCACGCTTCCGGCTACAATAAAAGTACCGAACGAGAGGAAATTGCGCCTCGTGATCTTTTGCTCAATGGTAAGCGGCTTTTTAGGGGCCTTCTGCTTTTTACTGAATGTTTTTTTCATCACTTGGAGGTGTAATTTTAATAATGGGTTTAGGTTCTTCGTTCAGCACTTCAAATCCGGAGATCACCGACCGGAAATTGTTCCATCCGGCCAGGATCACCTGCACCACGTGGATCACAAAAAAACCAACGTAGCCTATCGTCAGCGCGAAATGAAGGATCCGGGCAAAATGATAACCTCCGCAAAGCCAGGTGAGGTAATAAAATTGTACCGGTTTATAAATAGCCAGTCCGGTTATCACCGACCCCAAGCCCATGATAATGATAGCTGTATAAGCGATACGCTGGGCGGCATTATACTTATTTTGAGGCGGCGCCATTTTGCGGATATGCAGATCATGCAGCAACACCAGCCAGGCCTCTTTAAATGATTTTTTTTGAGGCAGCAACTCGCGCCACTCGCCCGATATGATGGTGTACAGCACATACAAAATACCATTCAGCGTAAAAAACCACATAAACAAAAAATGAAAAGCCATCCCTTCCGACAGGCGATGGGGAATACGCAAAGCGCTATAAAACCAATCAGGGAAAAAGCTGAAAAAGGTATGCCCAAAAAGCGTTATCTTATACTCGTCATTTGCCCAATAGATCAGCATCCCGCTCCATATCATAATGGTGAGTATCGGAAAGTTTACCCAATGCGTCCAACGCATAGCTAAAGGATGTTTCTCTTTGATAACTTTCATATCTATCTGTTAAAACACCTTCAACCGGCAATTATAAACTACCGGTTGTTAGTGATGTTAATAAAACCGCAAATCAGCAGCATTACTTGCCCATGTTAGCCGTTGCCGTAAAGTTGGCCTTTGCGGCGGCTAAAATTTCTCCGTTGTTTTGATTTTGCACCAAACCAATCACTTCCCAATCCTGGGCATTCACGCCTTCAGGCAATGCAATTGTTGTACTGCCATTACCTCCTGCATTTAACGCCAGGCTTTGCATTTTGCGTACTATTTGAACGTGTGATAATGTGCGCCCGCCGTTTTCACCACGCTGAACTTTGGTTTGCGCCGCTTTTTGCACCAGGGCTAAAAGCAGGTCGGTGTTCTTTTCGGCACCATTTACACGGTACTGTATGGTGATATGATCTTGTCCTTTTTGTGTATTAAGGGTTAAAGCTGCCGCAGGATTGGTTCGCAGGCCGGCGGTAATGGCATTACGCAAAGTTCCTTCTTCCGAGCCCACAAATTCCTTTTTGCCATTGACCACAATTTGCGGTGTATAAACCGATTGCAGATTAAGCCAATTGGCATATTCATTTTGGCGTTTAGAGTAATCGGCGCTGCTAAAAACATCTTTCCAGCCCAGGCGGTTCCAGTAATCTACATGAAAAGCCAGTATGTAAACTTGCTTGTCTTTATCTTCTTTTTGTATCCGGGCCACCAATTCATCGGCAGGAGGGCAACTGGAGCAGCCTTCTGAGGTAAAAAGCTCTATCACGGCAAATCCTTTACCGTCGGCTATCATCTTATTTTTTTCCGGGGCTTTAGCTTTAGGAATAATAAAGGCCGCCAATACCATCACCGCGGTTACAAAACCGGCAGCCAGGGCAAATATTTTAATTGATCTCATATTGTTATGGTTTGATATACGTTTTTCTTGTTTAGTCGGCTTGGGTACGATAACCTTACAATAAATTTTATTTTTTCTTTGGCGAATGTGATTTTGATGCCACCAGTACAAGTACTTTATGATCAAGGAGGTATAAGTAAATTTAACTAATAAATGTTATTATATCATGAAGAGTCAAAAAACTCCTGCTCCTTTGTAAGGATTCACGTGCATTGGCGACTAATAGTTTAAATGTTATGAGTAAATTTATTTGATGGTAACTGAAAAACAATTACTGGACCCGCATCATTGGGTTAAGGCACATGCCGATTACCTGTATTCGTATACCCTGTCGCGCCTTAATGACGAAGAACAGGCGAAGGACCTGGTGCAGGAAACTTTTTTGGCCGCTTTGGAAAAGGTGGACCGTTTTGAGGGCAAAAGCTCCGAACGTACCTGGCTTACGGCTATCCTGAAAAATAAGATCATTGATGTTTACCGCAAAAAATCATCAGGCCTGGCCAACATAGCCGAACAGAAGGCAGAGGAAGAACAAAAAGATTTTTTTGAGGAAGATAATGGTCATTGGACCCAGGCCCATCAGCCCCTGCCGTTTGGCATTGAAGATCATGAGCCGCTGAGAGGTAAGGAGTTTAATCATATCCTGCAATTATGTATGCAAAAACTCCCCGCCATGTGGATGTCGGTTTTCACCATGAAGCATATGGACGAGGCCACTACCGAATTTATTTGCAGCGAGCTTCGGGTTACACAGGCCAACTTTTGGGTTATTATTCACCGGGCCAAGCTTAGTCTGAGAGCCTGTCTTCAAAAAAACTGGATCTAAAAACATTAACCATGAATCCCTTAAAAAAAGTTATATATAACTGTAAACAAGCTACCCTGCTCATCGAGAAACGACAGATCCGGAAGCTGAGTTTCCGGGAAAGCATTGAGCTCCGCATACACCTGGCCGGTTGCTCGATGTGTAAGCTGTATAATAAGCAAAGCCAGATCATCAACCAGATGGTGCTGCAGCTTTTTCATGATACCGAATTGCAGGTGTCTACACTTTCGCTTGATGAAAACTTTAAAAAAGAGCTGCAAGACCGCATTGAAGGAGAACTGAATAAATAATTAAAATACTTTGTAAGGTTTGGGTTTCCAGCCCGACTAAGGTTTAAATGTTAATAAAGAACCACACATTAAAACTTTAAAAATCAAAGTATGAAATCAATTATTTCAGGCGCTTTAGCCGCAGGTTTAGTAGCTGTATGTTTAACCTTAAGCGTACAAGCCAAATCAGTAACACCATTAAAAACATCAACCGTTGCGGTAAGTGATACCGGCAAAATGGACAAGATGGCCAAAGGCAAAAAAATGGACAAGATGGATAAGATGGGCAAAAAGAAAACCGACAAGATGGATAAAATGTCCAAAGACAAAATGTCAAATGACAAAATGGGCAAAAAGAAAATGTCAAAAGACACTGCTGGTAAAATGTGAGTTTATGTATTGTTTGAGGGGGAGGGGCTTGCTCCTCCCTTTTTTGTTTGTGCTCCGCATGTTATCCTGGGCTTGTCGAAGGATCGTGCACAGAAGCCCGTCTACCATGCTTATTCTTGTGAAAAGTGGGTTTACATGGTTTACACTTTTCATGGTTAACATGAATTTATATAGTTGATAATCAACAATTTAAATGAACTTACGTGCAAAAAAGTGGATTTATATGTAAACCCACTTTTTTGCATTTTTACCTTTGCACTAACAAATCTCCTTGTCATGCTGAACGGAGTGAAGCATCTATTGTGCGCTATGCCTTTTTACGAATAGATCCTTCGTTCCTCAGGATCACAACATCTACAGTATTCTTACTCAAACACCAGCTCCCCATCGGCCCATCCGTCAAGTTCCTGCGGGTTATGGCTCACGATCAGCGTGGTTATATTCAGCTCTTTAATCACCTCTTTTAACTCACCAATCAGTTCGGTTTTCATTTTAGGATCAAGGGCCGAGAAGGGCTCATCCATTAATAATATCTGTGGTTTAGTGGCCAGGGCACGTAATATGGCCAGGCGCTGCTGTTGTCCGCCCGATAAATAATCAGGCTTGTGCTCCTGTAAAGTATCCAGCTTACCTAAAAGCAATAATTTTTTTATCCAGGCTTCGTCTGCAGTGGCATATTCCAGGTGCTGCCTTACGGTCATGTTCGGAAACAGCGCATACTGCTGAAAAACAAATCCGGTATTTCTTTTTTGAGTGGGTATATTGACCTTGGTTTCTGCATTAAACCAGGTAATGTCATCGGATACAATCGTCCCTTTTTCTGGCGTTACCAATCCGGCTATAATCTTTAAAAATGTTGTTTTCCCGGATCCCGACGGCCCGTATATTTTGGTGACGCTGCCGGTAGTAAACTGGCGGTTAACCTTCAATACCTGTTGCCCGTGGTAGGCCTTTAGCTTTTTTTCGATGGCTATATTGATCATGCTAAAGGGCCTTTTGCCTGATATTTATTAAACACAAAAACAGCTATCACCAATACAAAAGTAATGGCAAATAAAATGAGCGAATAGTTGTTGGCCATGGCGTAATCCCGCTGTTCTACAGCATCGTAAACCGCAATGGAGGCCACCCGTGTTACGCCGGGGATGTTTCCCCCAATCATCAATACCACGCCAAATTCGCCCAGGGTATGAGCAAAAGTAAGCACCGCGGCCGTTAATAACGATGGTTTGATGTTGGGCAGTAATACGTACCTGAATGTTTGCCATTCGGTTTTACCCAGGGTATACGAAGCCTCGGCCAGCGAAGATGGCAACTGCTGTAAGGCCGATTTTACCGGGCCAACCATAAAGGGTATACTGTAAATAACCGATGCCAGTACCAGACCCTGAAACGAGAATACAAACTGTACATCAAATACTTTTTGCAGCCATTTACCCAAGCCATGCTGCGTACTAAAAGCCAGTAACAAATAAAAACCTAATACCGATGGCGGTAATACCAAGGGCATGGTAATAATGGCTTCTATGATAATTTTCCAGAACGACCTCCCCCGGGAAAGCCACCAGGCAAAGGGCAGGCCCACAAACAGCAATATCAGGGTAGTGATACCCGCCAGTTTTAGGGTGAGCCAAATGGGTGAAAAATCCATCAGAAAATATCGGGTTAATTGTTTTTATGGAAGCCGGTAACCATACGCTGTAAATATCCGTTTTGCAGCCGGGCTTAGTATATACTGGTAAAATTTTTCGGCATTGGGGTTGTTGGCCCCGTGTTTTAATAGTACCAGACCCTGTAATATAGGTTCATATTGTTTTGGGTCGATCGCCTGGTAATACAACTTGGTTTTGCTGCCGGTTTCTTTAATGAGCGATTGGGTAGTAAAGCCTAAATCAACCACCCCCGTAGTGATATAAGTGTTTACCTGCGATATGCTTTCGCCATAAACAACTTTGGATTGTACATCATCCAGAATACCTTTCTGTTGCAATAATTCGGTAGCGGCCTTACCATATGGGGCAATGGCCGGATTGGCAATGGCTATTTTTTTTACCCGGGCGCTCAGTAATAAACGCTCCCAATTAGTAAACCCAATATTTTGCGAACTGCAGATGATCAAACTCCCGGCGGCATAAACTACCGGCTTTTTTTCGGCAAAGCCATTTTTAAACAGCGTTTCGGGAAAGCTCATATCCGCTGATAAGAATATGTCGAAAGGGGCGCCATTGCTGATCTGCGCTACCAGTTTTCCGGATGAGCCAACAATAGGTTCTATCACGATACCCGTTCTTTGTTTAAAATCTTTCTGTAAAACCGTTATAACCGATTGCAGATTGGCTGCGGCAGCCACCCGTATATTCTGAGCCAGTACTACACCATGCAGTAAAACCCCCGCAAGCATTAAAAATAGGACCCGTTTTTTATTCATAATGTTCAATAAAAGATACTAATATACACTGTTGGCCCATGAATAAGGGTTATTTGGCCTCTTTTTGAAGCAAAAATGATTAAATTAACCTTATAATACTTATTTACACCCCGTTAAATAACTGTATTGCGTACTTTTAATAGGATAATAGAAAGAAAACTACTATAATTGTATCCGGCCTGACGCTAACCAAAACTAACCAGCTTCGGTACCAGTAATTATTAAATTATCGGTACCGAAGATTCCTTACCCTGCGAGTGAGCATGTTGAAATTTTTATTGCGGTCTTTTCAGATAACCCAGGTACTGCTTTTGTGCCTTATTGTAAACGCATGCGCTCAAAATATAGTACCCATCAATGATAAGGTTCAGCAACATATATTTGAATACAAACAACTCTTATACCTGGAAGATACTACCGGGAAACTTACTTTTAACCAGGTAAAAAGCCTGGCGCTTGCCGGTGGTTTTAAAATTAATACCGAACCCACCCCGGTAACCAAACATTTTGGCTCGGCCTACTGGTATCGTTTGAAGATAGGTAAAACCCCGGGCACCAAAAACAGCTGGATACTGGAGTTTTTTGATCAAACCATTGATAGCATTACTGTTTATTCGCCCGGAACGCAGGGTAATTACCTGGTAACATCCCTTGGCAGCCAGCATCCCTTCGGGGCGCGGTTCTATCAGCATAAAAACCTTACGTTAAACCTTAACCCCAATACCGATAACGATGGTGTTTATTACGTTCGTATCAAATCAAACCATTCGGTAAATATCATCATTGTATTACGTTCGGTAAGCCGGTTTATCAGCTACGCGCTGGATGAGTATTTCTTCTTTGGTGTTTTTTATGGGATGATATTGGTATTTGGCCTGTACAATTTCATGATGTTTATTGCTATGCGGCAGATACAATACCTGTATTACATCGCCTACAATATCAGCATTGGCTTATATGAAATGTGTGCCGATGGTATTGCTTATCAGTACATGTGGCCAAACGCTCCCTTCTGGAACCAGTACGCCTATGGCATAGCCTTATTTGCCGCCAGTATTTTCGCGGTGCTATTTACCCAAAAACTGCTTAATTTAAAGAAGAACGCCCCGCGCTTAAACAAGCTGATCCGCTGGGTAATTTTAGGTCGCTGTTTGTTTTTTGCCGCCTGCCTTTTCATCAATAACTGCTGGTTCAATTACAAGATCGTTGAATTTATTCCTTTGTCGCTCGCGTTTTATGCGGGTTGTTATACTTTACTTACCGGGTATAAGCCGGCACGTTTTTTTGTGATAGGTTATAGTTTTTTGCTCATCGGCTTTATTATCAAAAGCTGTATAGCCCTCAATATATGGTGGTTGCCCGTTACCGAGTTTGATTATTACAGTCTGAGTGGTTGCTTTATTATGGAAATGCTGTTTATCTCTTTTGCCATTGGCGATAAGGTAAGGATATTGAAAAAGGAAAAGGATGATGCCCAGCATAGCATTATGATGCAAATGAAGCAAAACGAGGAGCTTAAAGATGTACTCAACAAACGCCTGGAAGAGCAGGTACAGGAGCGCACCAAAGAGCTGGTCGAAAAATCGGGCATGATAGCCGAGCAGAACGAAGAGCTCCGGTCCGTTAATGAATTGTTGCAGCAGCAAGCCGAAGAAATTTCGAGGATGAATATATTACTGGAAAAGGATAATATCATTTTACATAACGACATTGAAAAAGTGACGCACGACCGTGTAATGTCGGCCGAGGTTGATTTTGAGGAATTCAGCAGGATATATCCAGACCGGGAAACCTGCTTTAAGTTTCTGTCAGACTTGAAATGGGCTAACGGCTATGCCTGCCGCAAATGTAATAACACCCATTATGGCAGCGGACACTTACCTTATAGCCGTAGATGCTCCAAATGCGGCTATGAAGAATCGGTAATAGCTTATACCATTTTACAGAATACGCGCATACCTATCAATAAGGCCTTTTATATGATATTTTTAATGTATTCTACTAAAGGAAAAATATCATCGCATAAGCTATCTGAGATCCTGTCTATCCGTCAAAGTACCTGCTGGGCCTATAGTTCGCGTATTAAAAAAGTGATGGAAACCAGGAAGAAAGAAATCAAAGATGCCGGCAATAAAGGCTGGAGCAAGCTAGTGATCGACAATTCGGCCAATTAATCCATCGTCCTGTTTATTAGGCTCTTACTATACTTTCAAGTATAGCCCCCCCCCGCTTTTTTCTTTAAAATTAATTGCGATACAAGCGTATCACAAATATTCATTTTATTTATAAAAACCTTCCCTATACCATTAAGCAGCCCTATTATAAAGTTTATGAGTCTGCGTTTAAAGCGTATCGAATTCAATATAACTTATTATTAATCAGTTATTTATGAATATTTTTCTTGCTTATTACGTTTAAAATAACATAAATTTGTTACAACATTTATAAACCGTACATAACGTTGCCTTTCTGAAAAACATTTACGCTGGTGTAATTGATACACGGGTTAAAATTTCAATTATTTTAAGCTGTGGTTAAATTACATGAGGCGCTTTGCGCATGTTGCAGATAAACGGCCCGTTAGGATTCATGCACAAAAACCAATTAATTAACTAATAACAACTTATGAAGATCAATTACAATTTAAAATGGCTGGCGGCATTTATCCTGCTATCCGCCGGGATATTTTATTCCTGCAAAAAGGATTCCCGTGCTTCAGCCGCCGCTCCTGGGCAGGGTACGCAAACCGTATCGCGTGCTGCAAATGAAGTGGTGAATGCCTGGGTTACGACATCCGACAGGTCGAAACAATTAGAGGCACAAGCCAGTTTCAATTTTGCTGCCGATGCCGGTACTAATGCTACCACCGTAACCGTTGACGAAAACACCACTTACCAGGGTATTGATGGATTTGGCTTTACCTTAACCGGCGGCAGCGCAGGCTTGCTCAATGGCCTTGGTGGTAACCAGGCCGCTGTATTGAATGAACTTTTTGGTACCTCCAACGGGCAAATCGGGATTAGTTATTTACGTATAAGCATTGGCGCATCCGACTTGAGCTCCAGCGATTTTACGTATAATCAAACATCGGGCGATGTAAACATGAACAACTTCAGCATCAGCCAGGAAAACCAGGATCTGATCCCTATCCTCAAAAAAATACTAGCCATTAATCCATCTATCAAAATACTGGCCACCCCATGGACGGCCCCAACCTGGATGAAGGTAAACACCACCGGTAATAACGGTTATACCGGTGGTAGCTTGAATACCGCATACTATGATGCTTATGCCCGTTACTTTGTAAAATACATACAAGCCATGCAGGCGCAAGGCATTACAATTGATGCCATAACCCCCCAAAATGAGCCGCTGAATCCCAATAATAATCCAAGTATGGTGATGCAGGCCAGTGAGCAGGCTAATTTTATCAAAAACAACCTGGGACCACAATTACAAGGCGCCGGCCTGAATACCAAGATCATCGCCTATGATCACAATACCGACAGGATAGATTACCCCGAAGCCGTACTGGCAGATGGAGGAGCTAATCCTTATGTAGATGGCTCAGCCTTCCACCTGTACGCAGGCAGCATTGGCGCATTGACAGATGTGCACAATGCCTATCCTAACAAGAACGTTTATTTTACCGAGCAATGGGTTGGCGCACCAAGCAATTTTGGCGGCGATCTTTCCTGGCACCTTAATACCCTCATCATTGGTGCTACCCGCAACTGGAGCCGCAATGTACTGGAGTGGAACCTGGCATCAGACCCGAATAACAACCCACACACACCAGGGGGCTGTAGCACCTGCTTGGGCGGTATTACTGTAAGCGGTACATCTATTACCCGTAATGTTGGTTACTATATTATTGGTCACGCGGCACGGTTTGTACGCCCAGGAGCTGTTCGTATTTCGTCGAATTTATCCGGTAGTATCCAAAATGTGGCTTTCAAAAACTCTGATGGCAGTAAGGTTCTTGTAGCTTTAAACAACGGATCATCTGCCGTTAGCTTTAAGGTGAAATGGGGTGCCGAGTCGTTTACTTATAGCCTGGCAGCCGGCGCGGTGGCCACCTTCAAATGGTCGGGTACCCAATCATCGGGTGGAGGTACGGGAACGGGAGCTCCAATAGGTTCTACCGTCACACTTAAGGGATTTAATAACCAATATGTAAGCAGCGAGAATGGCACACAGGCCATGAACTGCAACCGACCAACGGCATCGGCATGGGAAACATTTACTGTGGTTGATGCAGGCGGCGGCAAAGTCGCGTTGCAAGCCATGGGCAAGTATGTATCCTCAGAAAACGGTACACAGGCCATTACCTGTAACCGTACCTCTATCACCGATACCGAAAAGTTTGACTGGATACTTACCACCGATGGCAAGGTTACCCTCCGCGGCAACAACAGCAAATTCGTATCCAGCGAAAACGGCACACAAGCCATGACCTGCACCCGTGCTACCGCATCGGGCTGGGAGGCTTTTGGCATAAACCAATAATGTATGCAACTAACTACTTAACCATTAACATACCTATCTTATGAAACCAATTTTAAACATCACCAAAGGAGCCGTGGCAGCCATGGCGCTTTTGGCACTAACAACATCCTGTAAAAAGGACCTTAACAAACCAGCCGCTTCACAAACCGACCCAACCCAAGTGAGCACACCAAGGGCGGGCACGCTGGTATGGTCTGACGAGTTTAACGGCACCAGTGTAAACACCAACAACTGGAACATTATTAATGGCAACCCCGGTGTAAACAATGAAAAGGAATTTTACCAATCATCCAACATTACCGTATCCGGAGGCTTCCTGAATATTACGGCACGTAAACAAAGTGTTGGCGGGCAGCCTTACACCTCGGGTAAGCTAACAACTGCGGGCAAGTTTCAGCCAACTTATGGCCGTATCGAAGCGCGAATCAAACTACCCGCAGTACAAGGGACCTGGCCGGCTTTCTGGACGCTGGGCGCCAGTATCAACAATGGTACCCCTTGGCCAAGCTGCGGCGAAATGGACATTATGGAGCAGGTGAATACTTCCAGCACCATTTTAGGAACCATGCATTGGGCCGTTGCCGGTGGCAACCAACATACTCAATATGGCGGCAACACCACAACCAGCGTAACCGATTTTCATACTTATGCTATAGAATGGACCAGTACCGGTATCAAATGGTTTGTTGATGGCAACAATTATGTAACCGGCAACATTACCAATAACATTAACAATACCGGCGCTTTTCACAATCCATTTTTCATTATCCTGAACCTGGCTATTGGAGGCGATTTGCCTGGCAATACCATTAATGATGGCGCCTTACCATGCACCATGCAGGTTGATTATGTACGGGTATACAGCTTGCCATAGTCTGAGCCAAACCATCATCAGTTTTGTTACAACCACTTAATTATTAACATAAACCGACATTATGAAATCATTTTTAATTTCTGCAAAAGGAGCCCTTATAGTAATGGCGCTCCTGGTATTTACCGCATCGTGTAAAAAAGACCTGAACAAGTCCGCGGCTTCGAAAGCCGATCCTACACAAGTTAGTACGCCAAGGGCAGGCACGTTGATATGGTCTGACGAGTTTAACGGCTCCAGCGTAAACACGGCCAACTGGAACATTGAAAACGGCAATCCAAATGTGAATAACGAAAAAGAGTACTATCAGTCGGCCAATGCCACGGTAGGAGGAGGATTACTTACTATTACCGCACGTCAGCAATCGGTGGGCGGCCAGCCATACACTTCGGCCAAGCTAACTACTGCGGGCAAGTTTGCCCCAACGTATGGCCGCATCGAAGCCAGTATCAAGCTGCCTGCAGTACAGGGCACCTGGCCGGCTTTCTGGATGCTGGGCGCCAGTATCAACAATGGTACACCATGGCCAAGCTGCGGTGAAATTGATATTATGGAGCAGGTTAACACCTCCAATACTATCCTGGGAACCATGCATTGGGCCGTGGCTGGTGGCAATCAGCATACCCAATATGGTGGCAGTACTACGACCAGCCCAACCGGTTTCCATACCTACGCTGTGGAGTGGGATACTAACTCTATCCGCTGGTATGTGGATAATACCCTGTATGTAACCGGCAATATTGCCAACAATATTAACAATACAGGCGCATTCCACAATCCGTTCTTTATTATCCTGAACCTGGCTATCGGCGGCGACTTGCCCGGCAATAACATTGATAATGGTTCCCTGCCTTGTAACATGCAGGTTGATTATGTGCGCGTTTATGATCTTTCGGGCACCAGCACGCCTCCATCAAACCCACCTATTGGTCAAAACATCACCCTTAAAGGTTTTAATAACCAATATGTAAGCAGCGAAAACGGTACGCAGGCCATGAACTGCAACCGTCCAACTGCTTCCACATGGGAAACTTTTACCGTGGTTGATGCTGGCGGTGGCAAAGTTGCGCTGCAAAGCATGGGTAAATATGTGTCTTCAGAAAATGGCACACAAGCCATTACCTGTAATCGCACTACCGTTAGCGACTGGGAAAAATTTGATTGGATCCCAACCTCCGATGGCAAAGTTACGCTCAGAGGGAATAATGGCGATTTCATCTCGAGCGAGAATGGCACACAGCCCATGACCTGTACCCGAACAACGGCCTCGGGTTGGGAAGCTTTTGCTATAAATCAATAAACCCAAATCCTTATATTTAGCCTGCCTTACCCCAAGAGGCAGGCTTTTTTATATACCTGATGAAAAAATTTATAGGTTTTTGCTTTGTATTTGTTAACGGCATATCGTCTTTGTATGCTCAGTCTATCGAAAAAAAACTGCAGGTATCCTTATCCACAGGTTATCAGCAGCAAAATTTTCACTGGTCAATAGCCGGTAATCTGAATGGTCAAAACCCTAATATTTATTCGGAACTTAAATGGCAACATCTGGGAGGGCAAAACATAGCCACCAATGTACAATGGAATGTATGGAAACGATTTTCCCTATACGCTAGCTACAACCGGCAATCTATATCATCGGGATCTGTAACCGATACTGATTATGGGGCCGATAATCGAACCAATCCTACTTATCACGAAACATTTAATGGCGATGAAGGCAACACTTCCCTTTGGAACGCCGGGGCCGGTTTTATACTGATCAATAACGAGCGTTTTAGCCTGATACCTTACGTAGGGTATACGATGAGCAAACAGTCGTTACATTTACTGGATCGCACCGGTAATTTTCCCGATCTGAACAGTACTTACCAACCCAACTGGAAAGGGGCCTTTTTAAAAGTAACATCCTCTGTACGCATCATCAAAAATTTAAAATTCGCTGCCGATGTTACCTATAACCAGGTTACTTATAACAGCAAGGCCAACTGGAATCTGATCCAAACTTTTCAGCACCCGGTCAGCTATCGTCACCATGCCGATGGTTATGGGGTTGATGCCGGCGGGCAATTTGTATATACCATCTATCGCAACCTCAGCATACATGCCGGGGCCGGATACTTCAACTGGCAAACCGGCAATGGCACCGATGAGCTTTATCTTAATAATGGTCAGGTTGATAAAACCCAGTTAAACGAGGTTGTAAATAGCGGATTTAGGGTGCAGGGAGGGGTAGGGCTCTCTTTTTAAGAAATAGCGTTTTTTGTACTTTTTCGGTTATATTTATCCAAGCATTTAAACCATTTTACTATTTATAACTCCTATTAGGCATCTAATATAAGTTATATGACCTTATTCAAATCTCCTCCAACTTTTCGCATCCCTGGCGCAGTAAAATATTTCGCCTTGTTATTGACCATTTCTTTAGGCAGCAGTTGCGGTACAACGCTTAAAACCGTTACCCCAATCCAGGCGGATCATCCTTATAAAAAAATAGCCCTCACAGTTATTGACACACATGATGAGCTCCGTGATTTCAGTAAACAATCATTCGATAGTATCGTGAATCCGGTTTTTAATAATTTGAAAGACATGCCGGAGCGAACAGTATTGGAAGATAAGTTTGCCGGCAAGTTATCCTCGTCGGAAACAAGCATCATTAAATCTGCAGATGTGTTTAAAATACATGAAAATATTTCCTATGCCGATTATCTGAACCGGCTCCGGAATAGCGGGGCTGAAGCTGTTTTGATCATTAGTTTAAATACCCACAGAGCAATCATTCATGATTCTAATAATACGGTGACGGGAAGCAATCCCAGCTATTCAATTCTTTACTACCTGGTTGATCTGACATCCGCTCAACAGGTTTGGTTAGGTAATGACAGGGTCGTATTTCCGGTAGAAAATGTATCAGCCGGTGATGTTAACCGAGCATTGTATAAGGCAGGATTTATCAGTAAACCGGAGAAGTCAAAAATAGAATAATCCATTTATAAAAAAGGCCGATACAGGAAATCTGCAACGGCCTTTCTATGATATCTTATCTGGTTAATTCTCTTTCGTGAACAAATAAGGATCATATTCCAATCCATCGTTCACTTTAATTTCTGTAGATACTACTTTATTGCCGTCTATTTTAAACTTGAGCGGGAAAATACCAAATGCAAGATTGTTGTATGCCAATACCCATTCGCCATTATCCATATATTTTAGCGAAGCGGTAAGGTATTGATGATTGCTGAATTTAATCAACAGGTCTTTTTTACTGACCGAAATATCCATTTGCCCGTAAAGCGGGTTTTGATATTTGCCAGCGTAAGCAGCAAGCGAAAGTTCCGGCGCTTTCCCTTTTACACGCGCCAGCATATCATCGGTTTTCTTTACCGTTTCCTTTTGATCGGGGTTAAAGTATTTTAACATAGCCTGGCTGCGGTCGATATAAGGAACGCCCAGGTAGGCATCCAGGATCTGGTAACGCAGGGCTTCAAAAAAGCTTTGGTTATCGTTATTGGTTAAAATGGTGATGGCCAGTTTCTCTTCGGGCACAAAACAGGTATTGGTTACAAAACCGTTTGCACCGCCGGTATGCCAGAAAATCTGTTTGCCATTATAATCGGCCTCAAATACACCCAGGCCATAACCCCTAAAGTGCATAGGATAAACTGCAGATGCCCTGCTGCTCACAATGGTATTTTCGTCGCGGGTTTTTTGAAGGGCTTTCCAGGCAATGATCTGTTTACCTTCATATTTGCCGCTATCCAATTGCATGGTGAGCCATTTAGCCACATCCTTTACGTTACTCACGATGCTGCCTGCCGGTGCCAGGTTATCCACCTGGTCATAGGGTAATTCAACCATCTGGCCTGTAAAAGCATTGGTATATGGTTTGGAAACATCTTTGCGCGCCGCTATACCCAGGGTTAGCGGATAGGTATTGCTCATGCCCAGTGGGGTTAAGATGCTATCCTGAATATAGGTTTCCCATGGTTTACCGGTAACCTGTTGTATCACCTGACCCGCGGTTAAAAAGCAGCTATTGCAATAGCCAAAGCTCTGCCTGAATTCCATCGATGGTTTCAGGAGTTTCATCCGGTTCATAATTTCCTGGCGGGACAGGGTAGTATTCCAAAAGGTAAAATCGCCCTGGAAAGTTTTAGTACCTAAATGGTGCCCCAACAAATCTTTAATAGTCAACAAGGGCGTGGTAGAGGGGTCATACACCGAGTAACCCGGAAAATATTTGGTGATCTTGTCATCAAGCGACAGTTTTTTATCCACATCTAACTGCGCTAATGCCGTACCGGTAAACAGCTTGCTGTTACTAGCTATCATAAATAGGGTGTTTTCGTCAACTGGTTCATTGGTTTTAATGTCCCTCACACCATAGCCTTTCATGATCACGGTTTTACCATCTTTTACAATGGCTATGGCCAAACCCGGAAGGTTCCAGTCTTTTAAGCCTTGTTTAATATAGGCATCGAGTTTGTTTTGAATAAAGTCCGGTTGCTGCGCAAATGTTAAAGTAGCCGCAAAAAGGCTCAATAACGTTAATAAGAATAGTCTCTTCATTTGGTTTTCAAAAAATGCAAGATAGGAAAAAAGCTGCGCAGCAAAAATTGGGCGTCCCCACATATGATGAACCCCGCACAAAAAAACCCGCTATCCATAGCGGGTTCCCCTTAAACTAATATATTTCAATCACCTATCTCTCTGCACTCATCCTTTTTATTTGATACTGATAGCCATGCCCCCTCCAGAAGCAACAGGCTGTTTCAGTATAGTTTTAGACGTTACTTTGATCTTCCGGATAGCATAGCTTTTCGGATTTTTATCATAACTGGCGTCCTTACCATCGGCATAAACTGTTGCTTCGTAAGTTTTGCCTTTGGGCAAGTATTCAAATGTAATGTTAGCTATACGCGGGTTTTCGTCGGTAATACTGCCTATGTACCATTCTTCTTTATTTTTGGCTTTACGGGCAATGGTGATATAATCACCAGGTTCTGCTTCCAGGATATGGCTCTCGTCCCAGTCAACAGCAACATCTTTGATAAACTGGAACGCGTCCATATATTTATTATAGGTTTCGGGCAAATCGGCCGCCATTTGCAGCGGACTGTACATGGTCACATACAAAGCCAGTTGGTGTACCAGGGTGGTATGCACAAATGATTTATTTTCGGGATTGTAAACACTGCATTGTGTTTCAAATATACCCGGGGTATAGTCCATAGGGCCTCCCATCAACCTGGTAAATGGCAAAATAGTGGTATGATCCGGATTGTTACCACCGAAAGCTTCATACTCTGTTCCCCTGGCCGCTTCATTACCTATCAGGTTCGGGTAGGTACGGCATAGTCCTGTCGGCCGTACCGCTTCATGTGCGTTCACCATAATTTTATAGTCGGCAGCTTTGGTAATATCATATAAATAATGATTGACCAGCCATTGTCCGTAATGATGCTCGCCCCGGGGGATGATCTGCCCAACGTAGCCGCTTTTTACGGCGTTGTAGCCATTCTCCACCATAAACTTATACGCTGTATCCAGATGACGTTCATAGTTGCGTACAGAGCCTGATGTTTCATGGTGCATAATAATCTTGATACCTTTTGAGGCTGCATAACGATGTATTTCTTTTACATCAAAATCGGGGTAGGGGGTTACAAAATCAAATACATAATCTTTGGTTTTGCCAAACCAGTCTTCCCAGCCCTGGTTCCAACCTTCAACCAGCACGGCATCCAAACCGTTTTTAGCGGCAAAGTCAATATATTCCTTTACATGCTGCGTAGTAGCGCCATGCTTGCCATTGGGCTTAGTTTTTGAATAATCGGTTATTCCCAGCTGCACGTTTTCCAGATCGGTATAGGCCCAGGTACTTTTACCGGTGATCATTTCCCACCAAACACCCACATATTTAATGGGCTTTATCCAGGATACATCCTTGTATTTGGTTGGCTCGTTTAAGTTTAAGATCAATCTTGATTCCAGTATGCCTGCGGCTTTATCACTCACGATTACCGTGCGCCATGGTGATTGGGTTGGTGCCTGCATATAACCTTTATCGCCGATGGCATCGGGGGTTAAAAATGATTCCAGTACAAAATTCTTATCATCCAGGTTTAGTGACATGCACGAATAATCAATCAAAGCGGCTTCGTGTATGTTGATATACAGACCGTCCTTACTTTTCAGCATCAGCGGTGTTTGTACCCCTGTTGGCGAAAAAGTGGTTTGAGATACATTAGGCGTAACGGCAGCCTTCATTTTACCCCGTATTTCCGAAAGATTGGAGGTTACCGTTTCATATTCCTGCGTATCAAAATCGCCGGGCAGCCAAAATGCTTTATGGTCGCCGGTTAAGGCAAATTGGGTATGCTCTTCTTTAATAATAAAGTAGTTCAGATTTTTTTGCGAGGGGAACTCATACCGGAAACCCAGGCCATCATTAAATAAACGGAAACGGATGCGGATATACCTATCCTGAACAGCCTTTTGTGTCAGCGTCACTAACAATTCGTTATAATGGTTACGGATTGTTTTTTCTTCGCCCCAAACCGGGTTCCAGGACTCATCAAAAGTGCCTTGCTCTGTTTTGGTGATGGTAAAACCATCTAAAAACGAGGGCACATCCTTCGTTTCCAATCCGAGTTTACTGGGTTTAATTACTTCCCTTTGTTTGTAATGGAGCTGATAGGTTGGTACGCCGTTTCCCTGCAGCTCAAATTTGAGCGTGAGGTTTTTATCGGGCGATGTTATTTCCTGTGCCTGTACAAAAAGCACAGCATGGAGCATAAGCGCTGCAATGAGTATAGATCTACGCATATTTTAGAATTAAAAACCGGCTTTGATTAATTGGTTAGCAACAAAGTTTATCATCCTATAAGCAGCGTCATATTTATTTATTTAAAATATAAATATTTTATTTAATATTTATCTCATTTTCAATTAATTAACTAAAATAAACATCGTTTTTACTCGGTTTTTTATAAATAATTTTATGCCCTTTTCGCCATCCGAAAACAAAAAAGCCTTAAATCATATCGATCCAAGGCCTCATTGTGGTTTGGTTGTAGGATTTAATTATTTTCCGAATGCGTAATAAGCAGACAGAATAAAAGAGTTTACAAAATTTAAATTAAAGGTGTTTGCATTGCCCTGGCTGTTACCAGTAAATTTTTGATGCTGATAGCTTAAATTAGCTAAACCAGCTGCAAGTCCTATGTTTTTAGAAGGAAAGTAAACAAAATCTAGGTTTACGCCTCCGCCATAACTATCACTATTATAGTTGCTTTCATTGCTGGTATAAACGTACCGTAGTTTCTGCTTTTGATAACCCACGTACGGCCCTGTGCGTATCCCTATCTTATTATCAAATAAAAAGTATTTCCTTAAAAATACAGAGGCCGAAAAACTTTTGCTTTGCTGTTGGGTCTGTGCACCATAGGATGGATCATACTTCTGGTTAGAATATTGATATCCTACTGATGCACCAATGTCCAATTTATCTGCAATAAAATAGCTGTAGCTGGGCGAAATGGAGTACGATGTTAACTTGCCCTTAGAATTATCGCTTATATTATTATCCAGATCAACCGATCGGGTGTTAGAATTGGTAAATGATACCCCAAATGTTGCACCTAAGAGTTGATTCCCCTTTTCGGTTTGTGCTTTAACTGTTTGCAAGGCAATAACTGATAATACTACCAGGAGTAGCTTTTTGAACATAAAATTGTGTTTATAAGGTTAATATTTGTTTTATAATCGGGAGTATGACGGCGATTATAATATTTGGTTTAACCACATAAATATTATAATATATAAAAAGCTAATAATGTGTTGTTTAAAATTTAATGTGCCTTTTTACTCTGCTTAAAATAGCTACATAATAAATTGAAATTCGATTTTTCTTTCTTTAAATAGCAAAGGCGACTCCTGAAATTCAGGAGTCGCCTTTGTTGTGTTATTATTTAATATATACTAATTAAACTTCACATTCACACTTCCACTTGAGGCATCAGCATTAACGAGGACACCACCTCCATTTACAGTTCCGCGTACATGGTCTTTTTCCCATTGACCGTTAAAACCACTTATTTTTTCAGGATTAATCCGGTCGGCCCTCAGGTCAAGATTAAGCCCTTGCTTCAATGGCAGCTCCAGATCAATATTGCCTGAACTTACATCCAGTTTTAAATATTTACCAACCCGTTTCATTTGTGCATGCAGGCTGCCGGCACTGGTTGATGCGTTTAAGCTGCAATCCATTTGCCTTAAATCAATACCGCCTCCTGATGTACTGGTGATTAGTTCGCCGGTTATATTGTTGCCGCGTACGCCGCCTCCACTGGTATTGGCGTTGATATTTCCGTTGAGATTATCCAACTGCAAACCACCACCTGATGTTTCCAACCTAATTTTACCTGTGCAGTTTTTAGCAACAATGCCACCACCGCTAGTCTCGAGGTTAATATCATTTCCAGAATTGGAAACATTGATACCTCCGCCACTGGTTTCACCACGTACAATACCGCTAAGCCTGTCTATCTGCAAGCCTCCACCACTGGTAGTAAAGCTTTCATTTCCTTTTAAATTATCCAGGCTGATACCACCACCGCTGGTTCTCAGATCTGTGGATGTTTGTTCAGGAACATATATTTTAAATGATATGCTCATTTGTCTTTTCCAATCAGAAAAATTATGCTTGTTTTTAGCAATAGCACGTAGCTCATGCCCTGAAACAGAAACGTCCAGGTCATAATCCTCGTCCAGGCGTTTTTTGATTTCTTCTTTTGAAAGCTCGCGACCATTATTACCTCTGATGTAAACCTCCACTCTCGGAGCTTCACCGCTTCTGCCACTAACTGAAATACCACCGGCAGAGGTATTTACTACAACCCGGTTAATGGCATCGCTGCTTAATGATTTGGTAAGATATGGCGTTCTGCTATCGTCTTGTGCCATAACAGCAGTTGTGGTACAGGCCAGTGCAAATAGTAAAAAGTATGTTTTCATGTGATTTGACGTTGGTTTATTTCTTACATAAGACCACCTTTTTATCAAATACGTTGCACCTCAGTCAATATTTATTTATCATCAATTTATATTTCCTATACAGCTAACGTTGAATATTCAGGGATACCTATTGAAAATGCTTGATGACATCATTTTAATTATGCTAATTTTAGTTTCGACAATAAATCATCCAACATAATGCCTGCGAAAATTAAGTATACCCTCTGTATTATCTTCTGGCTTATATCAACTTTTGAAAAGAGTTATGCCCAACAATACCAAACCACTGTTGATATGCATGTGCCATTTGTTTCGGCACCAACGGTTATTAATGGTAAGCCAGGTATTTACTATGAGCTCTACATAACCAATTTCGCAAAGGATTCCCTGAGACTAAGAAGCCTTAAAGTATTAAACTCCACCGATTCTTCCGCTACTTTCAACGTTGATGAAATTCATTTAAAAGGGCGAATGAGAAGGGTTGGGGTATCCTCCAAAGAAGATAATATGATACTACCGCCGGGTTCATTTGGTGTAATTTACCTGGAGTTTAATTTACCGTTCAGCAATACCGGGATGCATTTAGTTCATCAGCTTGGATTTGATCTGTTCAATGGAAATAAAAAAACACCCGTTTTGGTAAAAGGCGCTTTGATAGAAATATTGCCGAAAGCACCATTGATCATAGGCTCTCCGTTACATGGTGGACCATGGGCGGCAATTTATGAACCCTCCTGGTCAACCGGGCATCGCCGTGTATTCTATACCGTCAACGGAACTGCCCGCCTCCCCGGGCGATTTGCCATTGATTTTATAAAACTGGATAACAATGGCCGATATGCCGCCAATAATGAAGATTCTATTAGAAACTGGCATGGCTACGGCAATGATGTTCTGGCAGTTTGCGACGGCGTTATCGCCTCGGTTAAAAATGACTTCCCGGAGAGCGAAACTATTTCCAGCTACAAATCTCCATCTCCCGAAAACGCAACGGGCAATTATATCTCTATTAAAATCGGAACCAATCAATTTGTATTTTACGAACACTTGAAACCCGGAAGTATAAAAGTTAAGCCTGGTCAAAAAGTAAAAAAAGGGGAGGTGATAGCTTCTTTAGGTTTTACTGGGCAAACAACCGGGCCTCACTTACATCTTCACATAGCTACCGAAAATTCTCCATTGGGAGCAGAGGGGCTGCCTTTTGAATTTGAACACTTTAAGCTTTTAGGATCCTACCCAGATTTAAATACTTTTGGAAAGAAACTATGGATACCTGTAAAATCGGCTCAAGCGTCGATAACACAAGAACGGCCGGGCCCCAATTCAGTAATAGCTTTTGATAATTAACCCACTCTGATCCTGAACGCATGCCAAAGTAAATCGTGCCTTACTCATTCATTAGTCGGGGATTAAATCCAACAAAATGAGACATCTTCGGGTAAAACAATCCTCAATTATACCCAATTCTAAACAGCACTAAACCCAACAGCTCGACTTAAGTAAACTTGCAGAAAGAAGGCACATTATCTAATAAGAAAACCCGATTGAACCAAGGCTTAAATGCTTATTAATAAATCTATTGCGAGACAACTTAAAATATACTATTGTCATCGATTGCAGTTATACCCAACATATTTTTCTTTTGAGGCAATATTTATAAAGCAGCGGCGCACAACTATAAGTTGTTGATTATTAGACCTCATAAAGGGTAGCTATGGTTTGCTTTTTGCGTTTATGCGCTCATTATTAAAAGCGGCGAAAAAGCCACCAAACAAGATATGATGAAAAAGAAAATGATGCTGTTAGCATTAACGTTGCTATTGTCGCTACCAATTTTTGCACAAAACATTTTTACAGCGATCCAGGAGAATGACGCACCCGGAGTGAAATTTTTATTGAGCCGCGGCGGTGTCAATATAAATGCCAAAGATGCAGAAGGCAATACACCCATTATCAATGCTGTTAAAAACGAGCAGCCCCGCATTGTAAAGTTAATCCTGCAAATGAATGATGTAGATGTTGATTTCCAGGATAAACTGGGAAATACCGCGCTTATCCTGGCCTGCAAAAATGGAAATGCCGAAAGTGTTTGTTACATATTATGTCACTTCCCTAAAATTGATGCTAAAAACAAAATGGGTACCACCGCTTTGATCACTGCCGTAAACAATGGTAACAAAGAAATAGTAAATACCTTATTGTTACATGGTGCCAGACCGGATATTACAGACAAACAACATAAAACTGCTATTGACTATGCTCAGGGTTTAAACAATACCGAAATAGCCACTTTGTTAAATAACACCAGTGCTGCATCAGCTAATGAAACTAAATAACCTTTAAAAAGCATGCTGAAATGAAGCATCTTGCTTCAAAAATAAAAGCTCCTCAGATTTCTCTGAGGGGCTTTTATTTGATGGGGACATTATCCATTGATGAAATCAGGCTCTTCTTTCTTCAATCGCAGGTTAAGCACTACGGGTACTATAATCATGTAAACAAGGATGTCGGAAAGCCAGATAGCGCCGGGCCATTCTTTCTGAACCAGAAAATATATGGAAGAAAAAACCAGCGGACCTATGATGGCTGACAGGCTAATTACAGAGGCCAGCACTCCCTGAAATTGTCCTTGCTGTCCTTTTCCGACCTGCTTTGTAGCCAGAGACTGTAGCGCGGGTGTACCGATGCCGCCAAGCGCGAAGACCGGCATTATGGCAAAAACAATCCAGCTTTGTTTAGCCAAAGCCATCACCACCAAGGCAAGGGCAGCGCAGGCAAGACCAACAAATATAGTTGGGCGCTCGCCCATAAGCTTCACTGCAGGCCCGGTAAGAAAAGCCTGCACGAGTGCCTGGCAAACACCGAAAGTACCCAGCGAAAGGCCAATCCATAATCCGTCCCACCTAAAAGTGTCGGCACCCCACAGGGCCCAGCAAGTTCCGTATACTTCACCCGAAAAGCTGAAAATGAAAAAGATTAAAATCAATGGCGTTAGTCCGCTCATCGAAAAAGCCCATTTCATTGGCCGTATTGGATTCAGCGCTGCCAGATCAATCTTCCCGCCCTGGGGTTTGCGCGACTCTGGCAGCGCAAATAAGGCCAACAGCATATTACAGGCATTAAGACCGGCAGCAACAATGAACGGAAGCCGAAGCCAATAATCGCCCAGTAAACCGCCCAAAACCGGACCGATAATAAACCCAATACCGAACATCGCGTTGAAAACACCGAACCGGGCTGCGCGTTTATCTTCAGGCGTTATATCGGTAATGTAGGCTGTTGCAACCGCCATATTAGCACTGGTAAGCCCGGCAATAGCGCGACCAATTAACAGCATCCAAAGCGTTGATGCCGAGGCCATCAGTATATAGCTGATGGCTGCTCCACCAAGCGAAATCAGTAACACCGGGCGGCGGCCAAGCTTGTCGCTGAGTGCGCCGAGTACAGGCGCAAACACAAACTGCATCACCGCGTATATTGCGGTTGTTATACCAATATAAGGCGCTACATTCCCGGAATGAGTCACCTGGTGGAGCAAGCCTGGCAATATAGGAAAGACCAGTCCAATGCCAATCGCATCAAGAACGATGGCTGTGAAAATAACAATAAGCGGTTTTTTCATAACAGAATAAGCGAGTGTCGACGGCAGTGCCATCGACACAGTAAAGAGAGAGCTAACAGGATCAGATTAGTACGTTTATGATATTATACAAACCAGAGTGCGGCAGCTTCTTTGGCTTCTAAAAGATCAGGGCTTTGATCAGCAGCCCAGGCGACGATCCCATCAGGGCGTATCAATACAGCACTCTGGCCTAATTGATCTTTCGCCGGGGCCGAAACATACTTCAATTGATCGCCATATTCACTTGACAAAGTTTTTAGCGAAGTATTATTATCAAAATCAAGCAGTATCCCCCGGCCATCGTGCATTAACTCACCAATTGTCTTGCCGTCTTCGAACTCAAAATTGGGTACGCTGTGGCCAGCCAGTGGGTGGCTACCAACAAGATTGTAGTGTGTGTTGACACCCCACACCCGCCCTGCAAAGTAAGTGGCCCCATCGCGGGTTTCCATAAGGTCGCGAACAATACCGTATAGTGCACGGGCTGGCTCATCTGGTTTCATAATGGCAACCTGCGCGCGTGACCAATCTAAAACCTGCTCGCCGAGTGGATAGCGTTCTGTATAATAACTATCCAACAAGCCTTCCGGAGCTTTATTTTGAATTGTTGCGGCAAGCTTCCATCCCAGATTCATGGCATCGCCTAACCCAAGATTAAGTCCCTGGCCGCCCAGAGGTGAGTGAATGTGTGCGGCATCGCCGGCTAAAAGTACCCGTCCATTGCGGTAGGCTGTGGCTTGCCGTGCCCGGTCTGTCCAGCTGGTGGCTGTGTGCAGGGCGGTAATAGTAACGTCGGTATTGGAGATGCGGCGCAGCACCTCCTGCACGTGTTCACGAGTGATCGGTTTTTGCGAATGATGAAATGCACCACCATCAAAATCCTGTATTAATACGTAACCTGGCTGAGACTGCATATACATCCCTCTTGATGTTACGTTGCGGCCCGGGCTGAGTTTTTCCGGATCGGCAATGTCAATCAGTGTAGAGTAGCCGGTAAATTCCGGTTCCGTACCGGCAAATTCAAAACCGCCTCCTTTGCGAACAACACTACGGGCGCCATCACAACCTACAAGCCACTTACCTTGAAAAGATTGATCGTCTGACTGAACATTTACCCCATCCCCGGTTTGATGAAAGCCGGTAATGGCAAGCCCGCGCCTGATCTCTACGCCCAGGGCTTCAGCGCGGCGGGTCAACACTGTCTCCACTTCCCACATTTCAGAAATTAAATTGGTTTCGGTGGAGGTTGGCAGGCGATACTGCCACTGTGAGGTGTCGACATTATCGAAATTAAATGGAATGCCGGCGAAGTGCCCTCCCTGGCGCTGAGCTCCCGGCTTGGCATTTTGATGCGGATTTTTAACGCGTTTATGCAACTCTAGCTCTTTTAGTAAATCACGACGGTATAGCGCTTCAATAGTAGGCGTATTAAGTCCGCGTATCCCAAAAGGAATTTGTTTTAAGGGCGAGTGCGGATCCTCAGCCTTTTCAAGTACCAGGACAGAACATTTGGCCAAAGCCAGTTCGCAGGCCAAAAACAGACCTATAGGTCCAGCACCTGCGATGATTACATCATATATAGCATTATTTTGTGTAGTTTTCATATTGAATTATTTATACACAAAACTCCGGAATTTTCCAGCGTCAGGCTTGTATAAACGCGACAAAATCGTAGCTTATAACTGGTCTCTCTTTTTTTGCTTTTCGGGCAAATGCTGCCGGAGTAGTGCCTGTGTAGCGTTTGAATTCCCTGCTTAAGTGGGCTTGATCGGTGTAGTCCAGCTCATGAGCTAAGCCGGCAATGTTAGTATCCGGATAATGCCATAATTGGTTTCGTACCTGTTCAAAGCGTATCAGGGCAGAAACGTCTTTAACCGTATAGCCGGAAGATTGCTTAAAGTTTCTCTCCAGTGTACGGACTGTTGCATGAGCCGCTTCGGCAACCTGGCTTACCGGCATAGCGCCGTTGGCTTTGCGCATGGCAACACCTGCCTTAAATAGCATACTACTGGTAGCTACCCTCAACCGGGCATCCATAAAATATCGTTTTACTTCGGCTATCGCTTCGCTTATTTTACCTGCTTGAATATAATTATTTAACACAGGCTGAAGCTGGGCGATAGGGTGCTCAAATAGATGTACCCCACCTTTACCCGATGGCAGTTCGAGCAGATCAAACACTGTCCAGGGATAGCACCTGATGGCAATAACCTCAAAACGGTTTTTAACATAAAAATGAACCGGGTGATTGTGCAGCCCCATGATAAATGGTGAAGGCAATGACTGCAGGCCCCCATCGGAAGAAATGCTGCAGCCACTTCCAAAATGAAAAATAATTTCGGCGTAGCCATCAGGTATTACCTCAAAACTGGATTGTTGTTCCCCAGATTCTCTGCTGTTGTACCAAAAGCATTTTATGGTATCCCGGAGCTCTTCAGGAGGTTCAAATTCTTGATGCTGCATTTGTAAAGATAGGTATTGAGCGGTTTAATTTGTGAGTTGCAAATTTAGCAGCTACTCAGATTAGGTGACTCCTCTCGCCACATTATATCTAAGGCATCAATTTATAACCTGCTTTAATAACGGCTTCATTAACTGCTTTAACCCTTTCCATTTCCATTTTTTCAACAGCCCTGTCATAAGTAAGCATTCCATTAACTTCATGTTCTACATCGGTTGTTTGGGTATAGATGGCAACGCTCAATCCTTTATATTTCATAAGCTGTTCTACTTCATCCAATAAAAACACGTACCTGTCTGTTAACCTGGTTTTGGTTGGTTCATAGTCATACGCATTATTGGCAACAGGCCACATATGATCACGCGCAAACAGGCCAACTCCGCCAAATTCGCCCAATGATGCTGCCCGGTGTTCGTCCGGTACCGAGGCGCCGTACGGGCCTACGTAAATATGCGTGTCTACATAATCTCCATTTCCCGGGTCGCCATAGGCTTTCTGATAAGATGGGTTATTATTAAAACCAGAGTTGCCGTTAACCAATCTCGACGGATCATACTGCTTAACCCAATTGGTTATATTTTTAACGTCAAACGCTCCCCAGTTTTCATTAAACGGCACCCAGGTGATGATGGACGGCGAGTTATAATGTTCATCAATAAGTGTTTTTAGCTCCTTCCTGAATTCGGTTCTGGTTGTGGTGGTATCCTCATTTTGATACCATATGGCCGGCATATCCTGCCAAACAAACAGTCCCAATTTATCGGCCCAATAATAAAACCGCTGAGGCTCGGTTTTCATATGCTTCCTGATGAGGTTGAAGCCGGCGTTTTTGGTGAACTGAATATCAAATTTGAGAGCTTCTTCTGTAGGAGCGGTCAGCACACCATCTGGCCAGTATCCCTGGTCAAGCAGTCCAAGCTGCATCATAAACTTACCGTTGATCAAAGGCCTAGTAACGCCATTAACCTTGCCTAACTTAATATCGCGCATGCCGAAATAGCTTTTTACCTTATCAAGTACAGTGCCATGAGCATCTTCCAGGCTGATGGTAAGGCCATATAAAAAAGGATCATCCGGCGACCAAAGCTTCGGTGTTTTAATGGGTAGATAAAAGTAATTGCCATTTGCTGATTTTGCTTCCGAAACCACGCTATTTCCATCAAGGGCTACTGCCGTCACTTTTCCTTCGCCTGTAGTATTCACCAGTACTTTTAACCGGCTATTGGCCAAGTTGGGCAACAGGCGGATATCCTCCATATACACTTTGTTTACCGGCTCCAGCCATACGGTTTGCCATATGCCCGAACAGAAGGTATAATCACCGCGGGGACCGCTCTTGCCCGATGGTACACGGCCGTCATTCAGATCCTGAACCGCGACTACTATCGTATTCTTTCCATTGGTTAAATACGGCGTTATATCAAAGCTGAAAGCATCATAGCTGCCAGCGTGTGTGCCTGCTTTATGTCCGTTTACAAACAATGTGGCATGGTGGGCCACAGCGTCAAAATGAATAAGAACCCGTTTGTTTTTCCAAGCGGAAGGAATTACAAAACTACGGCGGTACCACATATTGATCTCCTGCTTGCGCTGAATGCCGGATAGTATGGATTCTGGACAATACGGAACCAATATTTGTTGGGGGTTACTTTCAAAAGATACCGGCTTTTCCGGGTCGAGTGCGTTGGCAACATTTTTTCCTCCCAGGTAATCCCATTTGCCATTCAAACATAGCCAGTCGCTGCGCTGCAGCTGTGGTCTTGGATATTCAGGAAAAGGAACAGCGGCATCCAGAGCTGCTTTTGTCCACGAGGTAGGTAAAGACGGCTCTTGGGCAAATAAGCAAGAACAATTAATGATGAGTAGGAATGATGTTAACTTAAACAGGTTTTTATGCATGATCATAGGTGTATTGGAAGGAAACTCAAACTTATTAAAATAAATTTTTAATTAAAGGCTGGTAACCACAAGCAAGACGCTTGCGGTTGCGGGGTGTTTTTTTTAAAAGTGGGTTTACATGGTTTACACTTTTCATGGTTAACATTTTTATATATTATTGACAATCAAATAAATATGTGATTAAATTCACAAATAACACCACTATTGTGTAAACCCAGAAAATGCGCCCAAACTTAAAAAGCCTCCAATCTTTCGATTGAAGGCTTTTTAAGTTTGTAGGAAGACGCTCAGAATAACTTAGCCTCCGCATTGCGCCTGCGGATTTCTTCTTCCGTTTTCAACACAAAATTTGTTTTTACGTTTTGTTCGGCGATGGTCTGAATTTCTTCAATGGAAGGCCGCAGGTTGCGGTCATACTCCGTAAAGGCAAGCTCATGGTTGCCATTATGTTTAAGTAAAGCATCCGCGATAGCGGCCGCACCCTGCATGGCCAATGAACCGCCTTGCCCTGCAGCAGGTGACGGGCAGTAGGCGGCATCGCCAACCAATACCACCCGCCCCTTTGACCACGACGGCATTTTGATCTGGCAGAACCTGTCAAAGTAGAAACTCTCCGACTGCTCAATTTCTTTCAGGAGTTCAGTCGTCCGCCAGCCTTGCCCTTCGAATTGCGCTGTTATGATCTGGCGTTGCTGTGCAGTATCACGGTAGTTGTAAGGTATGTCAGTTTCAGAAACAAACATAAATATGATATCCGTTTTATGATTGTAAGCATTCAGCATAACAGATTTGTACGGCACGCTAAAGGCTTGCATCGTTCTTTGCGGAACAAGCACTTTATTAACAATGCTGATCGAGAAATACGCATTCAGAGAATGTGCATAAGCGGCTTCGGGGCCGAACCAGATCTTCCTGGTACCGGAGTGCGCGCCATCACAGCCGATTACCAGGCTGTAGATTTGCGGACTACCATGATTGAAAGTAACAGTAATGCCGTCTGCAATTTCTTCGAGCCCCGCTATACTGTTGCTAAACATAAATTCCACCTTATTTTTCAGCGCCCCTGTCAGCACCGCCACAAACTTTTCGCGCTCGATCTCAATTTCATCGCCAGGAGATTCTGGGCCTTCATTGATGATCATAGTGCCTTCGGTCACATCATCTGCATTCTTGTATTCGATGCGATCGACTCCTAAACGATATGATTTGAGCTGTTCGTACAGGCCCATTCGTTTGGCTATTTCTACAGTCGGGCCATTCAGGTCAACGGCTGCGCCATCAATGCGCGGTGCGGCGGCCAGTTCAACAACCGTTACCCGGTAGCCAATGTGGTTCAGCCACCAGGCCGTTGACAGCCCTGCAATGCTGGCACCGGAAATAAGTACTTTTTGATCTTTCATGGCACAAAAATCCGAACAAGCCGGTCAGGAGGATAGAACAATTGCGACAAAATCATCGCCGAACTCTTTTTTCCGGGCTCTGGTCTGCCTGGCAAAAGCAGCGGCCGTAGTGCCGCTATAACGCTTAAACTCCCGGTTGAGGTGAGACTGATCAGCATAACCCAATTC
Organism: Mucilaginibacter lappiensis; assembly: GCF_900155965.1. GTDB lineage: Bacteria > Bacteroidota > Bacteroidia > Sphingobacteriales > Sphingobacteriaceae > Mucilaginibacter > Mucilaginibacter lappiensis. The sequence continues at coordinate 241,752 of NZ_FTMG01000002.1, read as the reverse complement.
ATGCGCCAAACCGGAAATAGGGGTATCGGGGGCACTCCACAAACGATCACGCGCCTGTTCAAAACGGATGAGGCCGGACACATCTTTTAGGGTATGCCCGGAGGAGGCCTTAAACTTTCGCTCCAATGTTCTGACCGTGGCGTGTGCCGCCGCCGCTACCCGATTTACCGGCAAGGAACCCTTTGCTTCCAACATCGCCCGGCCAGCCTTGGTTAATGCCGGAGCGGGGGCGGCTGCCTGGTGTGCATCCATAAACCAGTCTAGGACCAAAGTCAGCGCTTCATCAATCTTTTCGGCCTGAAGCAGCTGTTGCAGATCTGCTTGTAATAAGGCTATGGGGTGCGTAAAAATTTGTATTCCGCCTTTAACTGGTGGGAGTTTAAGCAGATCGTACACTGCCCAGGGCAAACACTTTACCCCAATGATCTGTAAACGATCCTGAGCATAAAAATAAACCGGCTGTCCTAACAGCCCAACTATAAAGGGCGAGGGTAATGGCTCAAGCTGGCCATCAAACATCAAACTGCAACCGCTGCCAAAATGAAAAACAATCTCGGCGTGACCGTCTGGCAATACCTCGAAAGCGGCCGGCGATGCGCCGAACTCTTTCTCCCAGTACCAAAAATCCCTTATGCTATTCCGGATTTCCGCAGGCGCGTCAAGTTCTCGATGTATCATGATTAAAGATAGGACGATTCAAGCCGATTTATATTTTAAAATCAGGTATAGAACCGCACTGCTCAGAGTTTTGTACGGATAGCGAGGGCGAGGTGTATTGGATTCCAGCAACCTTTCCGGTTTTTAAGCCCTTAATTAGCAGTCTCTTCAAATGAAACTACTCGTGAGGAGGTATCTAAATCTATGTTAAATTCTATAAAATTACGCTCCCCAACTCTTTTATAAAACTTGTACCCGTGGGATGATTTGCGCCAAACCGCTCTCTTGCCATTCTTACCTTTAAACATGGTGTAATCAGTCATACTTTACTGACTTACAGCATCACTGTAATAATCCGACTGCTTTATGCTAATAACAAATGCGTCTAAAGCATCATTTGGAAGCTTTGTTGTATAGTAAATAGCGTAATTTGATCCCATGTCTTGATATTCATCACGCAGCACCTTTGCCTCTGCTGGTATAATAATGTGTGAATTTTTTTCAAATCGTTCTTTGCTTGACGTTCTTCCCCAATCGCATGCGGTTATCATGCACATTAACGATAGAAATACGGATATCTTTTTGTTTGTAAAATTAATTGACACGCTAATAAATACCGACTGAAATTTAAAAGTATAAGATAATTACTGATAACTCTGTTGCTTAATTAACCCTAAGTTATACATTAGCCTGTGGCATCTGCCATCACTCCGCTAACCTACAAAATAGCCAAAACGCAAAAAAGCCTTAAATCTTTCGACTTAAGGCTTTTAATTTTCGTAGCGGGAGCAAGACTCGAACTTACGACCTTCGGGTTATGAGCCCGACGAGCTACCAACTGCTCCATCCCGCACTGTTTTGATGAGGTGCAAATGTATGATAAGTTTTGGCACTAAATGATAAATAATCAATGAGTATATAATTAGGTGATATCCACAGATGCATAGGAAGATGTTTTATTTATCTTAGGCAAATGTGGATGAATTGCTATCTGCATATCTCCTGATGATCGGCATCTACGACGACCAAATTAAGCGAGGTGGTTAATCAACAGTTTGAACTTGAGCATTATAACCCTAATTAAAAACGATATGATGAAATATATAATAAATCGGCTCACCATCATCCTGCCTCTTTTTTTTGTTTGTTTCTACTTTCTTTTAGGCGGTAATTCCTTCGCACAATCAAATGATTTCACCTATCATTGGGAAAATGTAAACGGTTTAAAGATATTTTATAGGGCCGCCGGCAACCCCTCTAAACCCACAATCGTATTATTGCACGGAGTGCCGAGTTCGTCAGTTATGTATCAGGGAGTGATGGAGTTATTGAAGAATGATTTTTATCTGGTGGCGCCAGATTATCCTGCCCACGGTTATTCTGATGTACCGCCGGCAAGCTATCCATTTACTTTTGAAAATATAAGCAATACAATCTATACCTTGTTAAATCAGCTGGGTATCCATCACTATAGTTTATATATGCAGGATTATGGCGCACCCGTTGGCTTCCGGTTGGCAGTTAAACATCCGCAACAAATAGACGCGCTCATTGTCCAAAACGGCAATGCTTATATCGAAGGGTTTCCCGATGCGCAAGATCCTAATGGCGACCTGGAACGGTACTGGCGTGATAAAAATAAAAAATATGAAAATAACTGGATAGATTCTTATCGTAAAGAAAGTTTAGTATTACCATCGCAAAGAAACCTGGGAACTGGCATAAACCCTGACCGCCGAAACATGGATGCCGAAATTATGCTAAAACCAGGAAGGTTGGATTTATTTATGCAATTGTGGTTTGATTATGGAAACAATGTGAAAAGTTATCCCCAATGGCACGAATACCTGAAAAAATATCAACCACCGGTTTTAATAACCTGGGGTAAAGAGGATAATTACTTTACTGTACCCGGTGCATTAGCCTTTCTGAAAGATGTGCCCAGGGCCGAGATTCATTTATTAAACGGAGGCCATTGGGCAGTAGCAGAAAATAACACAGCTGAAATAGCGGAACTTATTGAAAGCTTCTTCAGAAGAGCGGTTGTTAAGCCTTAATTTTTGCAGGCAGAAACCTGATCTCTTTTTTACCCTATGAAATACATTAAGTCGTTTAACTGTGTAGATACAATCTATAAACAAGTAGTCTGACGTTTTTTCTTTAACGCGTACAATTATTTATTAAGCATGGTCTGTGTTATCACCGCATCGCTAACCTGCAAAATACCCTAAACGCAAAAAAGCCTCAAATCTTTCGACTTGAGGCTTTTAACTTTCGTAGCGGGAGCAGGACTCGAACCTACGACCTTCGGGTTATGAGCCCGACGAGCTACCAACTGCTCCATCCCGCACTGTTATTCTTATATGTTGCATTCCGTCATAACTTCGGAAAGTTCCTTCCAATTGTCAAAAATGCAATTTGCACTCCGTTTTAATTGGACTGCAAAGATATAATTCGTTTCTTTGCAGTCCAAATATATTTTTAATTATTTTTATATGAGTCATCAGGCAGGTTTTGTAAGTATAATTGGTAAGCCCAATGCAGGTAAATCAACCCTTATGAACGCCCTCGTTGGCGAAAAAATGTCCATCATTACCCCCAAAGCGCAGACCACACGTCACCGTATTTTGGGAATTGTGAACACCGACGACTACCAGATCGTATTTTCTGACACGCCAGGCGTTATCAAACCACACTACGCGTTGCATGAAAGCATGATGCACCAGGTAGATGGCTCTATTGTGGATGCCGACCTTATTTTGCTGGTTACCGACATTTACGAGGAGTTTGATGAAACTGACGTACTGAAGAAACTGGAAGGTTCATTAGCTCCTATCGCGGTACTGATCAACAAAATTGACCAGAGCGATGAGGAAACTGTAAAAAAGAAAGTAGAGTTTTGGCAGGAAAAACTAAACCCTAAGGCTGTTTTCGCGATCTCAGCATTGTTGGGGCACAATATTAAAGCCGTGATGGATTTTGTTGTAGAGAACCTTCCTGAGCACCCGGCCTATTATGAAAAAGATGCATTGACCGATCGTAACGATCGTTTCTTCGCATCCGAAATGATCCGCGCGCAGATCCTGAAACAATACAAAAAAGAAATTCCTTATAGTGCCGAAGTCATTGTAACCGCATTTGTTGAAGGCGAAACCCTACACCGCATCAGCGCCGAAATTATTGTAGAGCGCGATTCACAAAAAAACATCATCATTGGCGAGGGCGGTAAAATGCTTAAAATAGTAGGCACTTATGCACGCCGTGATATGGAAGAGTTTTTCCAAAAGAAAGTTTTCCTGGAGATGTTTGTCAAAGTGATACCCGACTGGCGCAGCAAAAAAAATTACCTTAAAAAATTCGGGTACGAATAACAACACAGATGTGAGATCTGAGATATTAGATTTGAGATAAATCTGGTATTTATAAATTAATCAAATAATTTTGATGTGGATTTGAATATGGAGACCCAAAAAGTCTCAAATCTCAAATCTTACATCTCAAATCTAAAAAGAATGAGTAACATAGTAGCCATAGTGGGCAGGCCTAACGTAGGCAAATCAACTTTATATAATCGCTTAACCGAAACCCGCAAAGCCATTGTCGACGATTTTAGCGGTGTAACCCGGGATAGGCACTACGGTGTTGCCGAGTGGCTGAACCATCAGTTCACCGTTATTGATACCGGTGGTTATGTAGCCAACTCCGATGATGTTTTTGAAGCCGCCATCCGCGAGCAGGTTGACATTGCCATTGAAGAAGCTTCGGTAATTTTATTTATTGTTGATGTTACTACCGGCATTACCGATCTTGATGATGAAATAGCTACCCGCCTGCGCAAAAGCAGCAAACCGGTTTTTGTGGTGGTAAACAAATTGGATAACAATAGCCAGGTGGCCGATTCGATGGTGTTTTATAGCTTGGGCCTGGGCGAGATCTACAGCATTTCATCTATGACCGGCTCTGGTACCGGCGAATTGCTTGATGAAGTAGTTAAACATTTTGAGGATGTAGTTATTGAAGAAAACACCCGTCCTAAGTATGCTATCGTAGGCCGGCCAAATGTGGGTAAATCATCCATCATCAACTCGCTTATAGGTAAAGATCGTAATATTGTTACCCCTATTGCCGGCACCACCCGCGATTCTATACACATCCACTACAACCAGTACGGGCATGATTTTATGCTGATTGATACTGCGGGGATGCGTAAAAAAACAAAGGTTAAGGAAAATATCGAGTTTTACTCCGTAATGCGTACCATTAAAGCATTGGAAGAAGCCGATGTGATCATCCTGATGATTGATGCCGTTGAAGGTATCGAATCGCAGGATATCAATATATTCCACCTGGCCGAGAAAAACAAAAAAGGCATTATGGTGGTGGTAAACAAATGGGATTTGATAGAAAAGAATAACAAAACCGTTAAGGTTTTTGAAGAGCAGATCCGTGAAAAAATTGCGCCGTTTACCGATGTGCCTATCGTATTTACCTCTGTTACCGAAAAGCAACGGGTGTTAAAAGTAATTGATGTAGCTAACCAGGTTTATCATAACCGGGCCCGAAAAATAGCTACCTCCAAATTAAACGAGGTGATGCTGCCGATTATCGAAAATTATCCACCGCCATCTATCAAAGGAAAATACGTAAAGATCAAATACATCACCCAAATTGCAGGATCATCACCCATGTTCGCGTTCTTCTGTAATTTGCCGCAATACGTAAAAGAGCCGTACTACCGCTTCATTGAAAATAAGTTAAGGGAGAATTTTGATTTTTCCGGAGCACCGATACAGGTTTGGTTCAGGCAAAAATAGGGCACGATTTGCAGGGTTAAATAGATTGATTACAGGATTTTTTCTATACGACGACGATTGCGCTATATTGACTAGTTAATCTTGTAAATAAAGAATCCTGTAAATCTTTTCCTAATCCTAAAAATCCTGTTAAATGGTTAGCGCCTTTTTAAAGGCCTCGTCATTGCTATTCATCACTTGGTAAAAGGCGGTGTCACCCCATTTAAAGCGAGCGGCGTTGGCTTTGAGGATACTTTTTATATAGTCGCGGGATATCAGCAACTCGTGCGAATCCATTTCTTTCAATGTTTTTGAGGAATACAGAATGAATTGGTGGAAATCATCATCGCTAACAGTATAATTTTTTATAAAATCGTCGCCGGTGGCAAATTTGTTCAGTACAGGCTGCATCCGGTCGATCACGTAAGCCGAAAAAAGTTGCTGATCAATTAAATTCTGTACTACCTGGGTGCTTTGCGTACTATCAGCCGGCACAAAAACATCGGGCATAATACCGCCGCCGCTAAAAACTTTACGCCCGCTTAGCGTATGGTATGAGCCTTTAAAAACAGAATCATTCCGGATGCTTTGCTCCGAAAAAAGCTCACCCTTTTTCATGCGTATGGCCAATTCGTTCCGGTAGCTCTCCAAGCCGCCCTTATATGATTTTTGGATCGACCTGCCAGATGGGGTATAATACCTGGCTACGGTTAAATTTACGGCAGAACCATCACCAAAGGGAAATTGCTGCTGCACCAGGCCTTTGCCAAATGAGCGGCGACCTACAATGGTGGCTCTATCCAGGTCCTGCAAGGCCCCTGCTAATATTTCACTGGCCGAAGCGGAGTATTCATCAATAAGCACAGTTACCTTTCCTTGCTGAAACGAACCCGAATCTGTGGCAAAATAATCTGTACGGGGTTCGTGGATGCCTTTGGTATATACAATTAATTTGCCTTTGCCTAAAAACTCATCGGCCAGGGATGTGGCCGCGTTTAAATATCCACCGCCATTGCCTCTAAGATCAAGCAGCAGACTGTTCATTCCATCGGTTTTAAGCTTACTCAACGCTTTGCGAAAATCGGCATCGGTGGTTGATGCAAATTTGCCTATTTTGATGTATCCGGTTGTGGAATTAGCCATATAAGCCGCGTTTACACTGCTGAGGTCAACCCGGCCTCGTTTTATAGCATACGTTTTTACTTCTCTGCCATCGGCAATACCAAGCAATAAAGAGGAATCTTTTTCTCCTCTGAAAATATTATTTACTCTATCTGTAGTAAGCTTTGTGCCCGAGAATTTTTTATTATCTACCGTAATTACTTTACTGCCGGCCGGTAAACCAGCTTTAGAAGCCGGGCCACCTGCATAAACCTGGGTAATGACCATGGTATCCCGTAATAACTGAAATTCAATACCGATACCATTAAACCCGCCATCTAAACGTTCATTAATAGATTGCGCCTGCTGCGGGGGTAAATAAAGGGAGTGGGGGTCAAGGCTCTGCAGCATATCATTAACTGATGCTCCTTCAATGCTATCTATGTTAACACTATCAACGTAGTTGTGATCAACCAGTTCCAAAACTTTCGACAGTTTGTTATTATCTGAAAATGAAAAACCAAGGTTACGGTCGGCAAATTTTCTATCACCTATCAGCAGCCCAATGGTAATCCCTAACAGCACCAGGATCATCGTCCTGAAAATAACTCCCGCAGTCTTTTTCATAATCAGCAAACAAAGTTAATCAATGCCACATCAATAATTTTTATTGGCATCATTGCATTTGATGTTTTTTACCGAATTTTGTTATAAATTATTTTAAATTAATGGAAACCATTACTGAGAGGGAGTCACATTATAAGAATTTAGAGCAGTTATCTGTTCTTGAGATATTGGAAAGCATTAACAAGGAAGATCAAACAGTTCCCCTTGCTGTTAAAAAAGCCTTACCGCAAATTGAACAGCTGGCCACTGTAACCGCCTCTAAAATGCGCGATGGCGGTCGTTTATTTTATATTGGCGCTGGCACCAGCGGTCGTTTAGGTGTAGTTGATGCCTCAGAATGCCCTCCAACATTTGGTGTTCCGTTTGATATGGTTGTAGGTATTATTGCCGGTGGCGACAGCGCTATACGCAAATCGGTGGAGTTTGCCGAGGACGATACAGAACAAGCCTGGAAAGATCTGGCAGAATTTCATATTACCGATAAAGATGTTGTAGTGGGTATTGCCGCTTCCGGTACCACACCTTATGTAATAGGAGGGTTAAAAATGGCCCATAAAAATAATATTGTAACAGGCTGTATAGTTTGTAATGGTGGCAGCCCTGTAGCAGCCGAAGCACAATACCCGGTTGAAGTGATTACCGGACCTGAGTTTTTAACTGGGTCAACCCGCATGAAAGCAGGCACGGCTCAAAAACTGGTTTTAAATATGCTGAGCACCAGTGTTATGATACAGCTGGGGCGTGTAAAAGGCAACAAAATGGTTGATATGCAACTGAGCAATAACAAACTGGTAAATCGCGGAGCCCGTATGGTGATGGAAGAAACCGGCTTAAATGAAGATGAGGCTGCAGCACTGTTAAAACAATATGGCAGCGTACGCAATGCTGTAGATAATTATAAGAAAAAGAATTGATGTGCAAATATGCAGATTTCAGATGTGCAGATGATCGGGAAAAAGAACAATTTGCACATTTGCATATCTACATATCTGTATATAGGCACATTTGAAATCTGAAATATGCACGAGATAGAACCATATTACCGTTGGCGCGATGATTATATAGCATCAGAGGATGAATATTCACCTTTTTATGCTACTGAATACAGTGAGTTTGAATTTGACAAGCAGGTATATAACTATCTGTTGCACCCCCAGTGGGATTCCTTCGGTTCCAATACTTTATACCTCAAAGTGTTGTTTGCCGATTATGAAAAGGGTTATACAATTATTGAATTTATTGGAGAATGGAACGATGCCATCAACAACGATATCATGATGCTGAAGCGCGAGCTGCTGGAACTGATGATTGATAATGGCATTACCCATTTTATACTGATAGGCGAAAATGTGCTCAACTTTCACTCCTCAGATGACTGCTATTATGAGGAATGGTTTCAGGATATTGAAGACGGCTGGATAGCTGGGATCAACTTCCGCGAACACGTGATAGATGAATTTAAGCGCAATAATATTGATTATTACATCAATTTTGGCGGCGTATTGGATGACCTGGGCTGGCGCACATTAAAACCGGTACAGGTATTTAAAATGGTAGAAGAGCAGCTCATGCGTAGGCTGAATTAACCACCTTAAAACTGTTCATGAATATAAGTCATGATCCGGACCATTTCGTCGCGTATTTCTTTAACAGGCCTGGTAAAATTGTTATTCATAAACGAAAACGCCAGTCGTTTCCCTTTTCGGGTAACCAGGTAACCGCTTTGGTTATAATTGTTGGATAAGGAGCCCGTTTTTGCCCAAACAAATACCTGTCCATTATCTGTTTTATAAGCATTTCTGAGGGTACCGGTAGCTCCGCCGGCCGGTAGCATGCTGTATAATAGCTGATCGTTGTTGACCTCGTTCTTAATTTTCTGCAATAAAACTATAATGCTTCGGGGAGTAAACAGATTCATACGCGAAAGCCCCGAGCCGTCAATCCATTGAGGTTCATCTGGCAGATCATTCAAAAAATGTGTTTTAGCGTAACTGATCACCGAATCGGTATTGAGTGTATTAAACTTTACCGATGAGCAGGTTAGCAATAACTGTTCTGCAATAAAGTTATCACTGGGTTGTAGCATTCGTTTATAAACAGCGCGGGTACTGGTGTTGTATATTGTTTTTGCGGTAGCATTTAATGGAATGCTAACAGCCCACACGGGCTTTTTTAGCGTATCCCGCAACAACTCCAACGTTAGCTCAGTACTTGTTTTCCAGGGAGTTTCCTGTCTGAAATTTGGCGGTACTGGCATTGCCGGGTAAACAAAGTTATTACTCAAAAAGTCGCGTTTAACCTTAAACTTATCCGGATGATAGCTGGTATCGCTATTTAAAAAACGTTTGAGATAGGAGGGCTTAATCTGTAGGTTACCATTGCCATCTGCGTATATTAAGGCAACATTGTCTTCTATAGGAAAACCTGTTATTTCTGCCTGGTAATAATCGTTGTAGTCGCCCCAGGCCCAGCCTGTTCCAAAAAAATCATTCTTGTAACCCGTTGTTGCATAGTACAGTTTTTTATTGCTCCGGGCCAAGAAGTCCAGGCCTTTAGTCCCTTTCAGGTCGCTATGCAGAAAGGACGGATCGCCCGTACCCCAAAACACTAATGAATCATTCCGTAATTCATAGCGAAGACCAGGTATAGAATCGCCCAGCATTTTCAGGCAGGTATAAAAAGTAAATAGCTTTGTATTGGAGGCCGGGATAAAATATTTATCAGCATTTAACTCATATATCATTTTTTGATCGTCCAGATCATACAAAGCGAAACCCGTAAAATGATCGCGCATGATGAGCGAATGCTTAAATTGTCTTTTTATCTTTCTTTTTTTAATAGTATGGGCATAAATGGTATCACTAAATAATAGTAAGCCGCAAATCATTAGCAGAAATACAAAAGTTGTTTTTAACATACATTTATTCAATTTAACCAATTATTGTTGTAAATTTAATATACCAACTATAATAACCTTGCTACTCACGCTATTTCATAAAATAAAGCAATTCCGGGCAGTGTGGCTGGCGTGTTTATTTTCGGTTTGTTTTTTTGCCGCACAAGCGCAATACTTTGATCTGGACTATCATAAAAAAAAAGTAACTATCCCCTTTCGGCTCGTCCGCAGCCTAATGGTTATTAAATTAAGCATTAACCATAAAGGTCCATACAATTTTATATTAGATACCGGTGTTGGATTAATGATCATTACCGACCCCAAATTAGCCGATTCTATTCCTATTCCCAATAAACGAACCTTAAAAATACCCGGCCTGGGAGAGGGAGAGGACGCTGAAGCTTATGTTACTTCTCCTTTGGATATTGAGATACCCGGGTTGGTAAGTTACGATGTAGCTGCGGCTATTCTTAAAAAGGATCTATTCAGTTTATCGGGGTATGCCGGTATGCCTATACATGGTTTAATTGGCTACGAGTTTTTCAACAATCTAGCTGTCAGGATCAATGTTCCAGACAGTACTTTAACCGTTTGGAGACCAAAAGATCTGAAAGTGTTTCGCAAAGGAGTACCAATCCCCATTACTATTGAAGACAGGAAACCTTATGTAGAAACATGGGTAAAGCTGCTGAGCGGCGAGAATATAAAAACCAAACTGATCATCGATCTGGGGGCCGGGCACCCGATCTCGCTTGAAACAGTAGTAAAGCGTTATGGCCTTCCGCAAAAATTTATTGCCTCGGCAAATTTGGGCATTGGTTTAAATGGGCCCATTAATGGCTATATAGGGCGTTTGGAATCATTAGAATTAGGCAAATTTAAAATCAAACAGGTTATCGCGTCCTTTCCGGATGTCAACAATAATCAAACCGCACTCTCTGTTCCCCGCGATGGTAACCTGGGCATAGGAACTTTAAAACGTTTTTCGGTCATACTGGATTATACGCACAACACCATGTATTTAAAAGCCGGTCCTAATTTTAAAGATCCGTTTGAACATGATATGAGCGGCCTTGAATATTATGCCGCCGGCGATAATTTTGATCGCATCATTATTAACCGTGTTGAACCAGGATCAGCCGCTGACGAAGTTGGCCTGGAAAGGGATGATGAGATAGTGGCCATCAATTTTAAGCCGGTATCTAAAATGACACTGGAAGAAATTGACGAAATATTCAAATCCCGGAATGACCGCAGCCTTTTGCTCGACGTTTATCACGATAAAAAGCTGGATAAAGTAGTGCTTACCTTAAAAAGACGTATATAATAGGGTGATTTTTAAAAATCACCCTATTATATACTATTACATCGCGTTTATTTTATTTAAGTTTACTGATTAAGTATTGACATAAATGAAAAAACACCTTATCGCAGGCCGTTATTTACGAGGTTCTGCCTTTATTTTTGCTGTTTTAGCCAGCTCATGCGCTACCAAAAAACACACAGCAAACCAAACATTAACCCTTAAAACAACATCGGGCCCGGGCGGAACATCCGTAGCTACTGCAACAGTTGGCGCACCAAAAAAAGAGGGCATTAAAAAATTCAGCGATGTTATAACCGGTAAAACAAAGGCCGATAGCGGTCTTTTTAATACCTACAAGGTTGATGGTAAGTATTACTACGAAATCCCTGACTCCCTGATCAACCGCGAAATGCTGGTGGTTACCCGTTACGTTAAAACTCCGGGTGGCTTAAAAACATTTGGTCAGCAATATGGCGGTGAAGAACTGAACGATCAGGTTTGGAAATGGGAACGCCATGATAAACAGATTTTCATCCGTGTGCCCAGCTATTCTATAAGAGCTGATAGTACTAGTGATATGTACCAATCTGTTAAAAATTCCAATCTCGATGCCGTATTGGCATCTTTTGACATTAAAGCCTTTAATAAAGACAGTACAGGGGTATTGATTGATGTGACCGATTTTTACAATGGCGATATAAGCGCCATTGGCTTATCAGATAATGTTAAAAAAGCCTATAAAGTTTCGGGGGTTGATAACACCCGCTCTTATATTGATACCATTAAAAGCTTTCCGATAAATCTGGAAGCCCGCACTTTAAAAACCTATCGTTCTGCGGAATCACCTACTGATAATTCTACCGGAGCTATAACTTTTGAGTTCAATACCTCGATGCTGTTGCTACCGAAAATACCAATGAAAGCCCGTATCAGTGATGAAAGGGTTGGTTTTTTTGGTCAGCGCCAAACAGACTATGGTACGGATGCTCAAAAAGCCCAGGTAACCGCTTATATCCATCGTTGGAAACTGGAACCCAAAGACCCTGCGGCTTATTCACGCGGCGAACTGGTTGAGCCCAAGAAACAAATAGTTTATTATATTGATCCGGCAACGCCAAAAAAATGGGTTCCTTACCTTATAGCTGGTATAAACGACTGGAACAAAGCTTTTGAAGCTGCCGGTTTTAAAAATGCGATTGTTGGTAAAGAGGCTCCGACTCACAAACAAGATCCTGAATTTAGTACGGAGGATGCCCGCTACAGCGTGATCAGGTATTTTGCATCGGACGTAGAGAACGCTTACGGCCCTCATGTTTCCGATCCGCGTACCGGCGAGATCCTGGAAAGCCACGTTGGTTGGTATCATAACGTAATGAGCCTGCTGCGCGATTGGTACCTGATACAGACCGCTGCAGTAAACCCAGCTGCCCGCAAAGCTCAATTTACCGACGAGCAAATGGGTGAGCTAATCCGTTTTGTGTCATCACATGAAATTGGGCACACACTCGGCTTGCCACATAACTTCGGTTCAAGCTACGCTTATCCTGTTGATTCGCTTCGCTCCAAAACATTTACCGATAAACATGGCACAGCACCATCTATCATGGACTATGCCCGCTTTAACTATATAGCTCAACCAGGTGATGGTGTTACCCATCTTTATCCGCAAATAGGCGAGTATGATCTTTGGTCTATTAAATGGGGCTACAGCTGGTTCCCGGGTAACAAGACCCCTTTACAGGAGAAAGAAATACTGGCCGACTGGACCAATAAAAAAGCTGGCAACCCACTTTATTATTTTGGTCGCCAGGGCACATCCATTGACCCACGCCTGCAAAACGAGGATCTGGGCGACAATGCTATGAAAGCCAGCACCTATGGTATAGCCAACTTAAAAAGCATTTTACCCAATCTGGAAAAATGGACCTATCAAAAAAATGAGAATTTTAGCGATGTAGCAGAACTATACAACGAAGTTCTGGGTCAGTTTTACCGTTATATGGGCCATGTTACCACCAACATTGGCGGGATGAACGAAAACTTTAAAACCTACGATCAAAAAGGCCCAGTATACGATTTTGTAAGTAAAGACCGCCAGCACGATGCTGCGCTGTTTTTAAACAAGCAATTGTTTGATACCCCACTTTGGTTAATAAACAAACCCGAACTGGGTAAATTTGATAATGGCGTAACGCTTAACCGTATCAAAGCTATGCAGGTTGCCGTATTATCAAATGTACTTAGCCCATCAAGACTGGCCCGCATGTATGATAACGAGGCCAAAAACGGCGCTAACGCTTATACCGTTGCAGAATTATTTACTGATGTGCGCGCAGGTGTATTTAACAATAATAAACCGGATGCCTTCAAACGCAATCTGCAACGTGGTTACATTGAAAACCTGAAAAGTTTGTTGATGACGGATGCGAGTTTCTCATTTCCGGGCCTAACAAGTGCCCAATTGGCATCATGGGGCTTCACACCAATAAACATTGCCTTATCTGATATCAGGCCAATGGTACGTGCAGAATTGAAAAAAATAGATACCGGACTACCAAAAGGTGGCGATGCGCTAACCACAGCTCACTTTACCGATCTTCACCTGCGTATTAAGGATGCTTTAAATCCGGATAAAGCCATCATTAATTTTCAGGGTATGATGATGCGCGGTATAAACAACAGTGATATAATCAAAGAAAACACTGATAGTGGTTATATGAACTGTTGGCCAAAAACACCAACAGATTATTAATCTACTCATTAAAAATAAAAAAGCCGGCTTAGTTTAAGCCGGCTTTTTTTTATGAATACACCTGATGAGCAGCTTGATCAGGTAAAATTAAACAGTATCTAATATCCAGCTATAGCAGCACTATTTAAGCTGGCTGATGTTTTCGAAAAAGGCAACCTGCAGATCAAGCAGTGATCTTACATTAATTTTTTCTCCATAGGCATCAAAGCATAAAAACTTAGTGCTTTCCGGATGATTTCTTCGCTTTTTCTCAAAAAAATTAAACGTTTCAAAAAAATAATGATTAGTTGTTACATGACTTTTATTATTGGTTTGTGATGCATTTAACCGAAAACCGATCGCATCTATCCAATTGTGCACTTTTGAGTGCAATGTGCTGCTAATATTATTCATAGGTTAATTTTATTTTAAACATAACGAAACATTCGCCGGTTTTGTTGTTCATTTTTTTGGATTATTTGAACAATACATTAATTTCCTTTTTTAACCGGCAACAATAATTGTTCCGCTATCTCCATCACCTGAAACTAATTATTCATCCATCCGTAATAAAGCCACAAATCCACCTAAAATTTAAAAAATTCATGAGAAAACTACGACTACTATTTCCTGCATTATTGATATGCGTATTCAGTATGAACGCTTGTAAAAAAGGGGACCCTGGACCCGCAGGTGTTAATGGCACCAATGGTACCGATGGCGCGCAAGGCCCAAAAGGGGATACCGGCTCACCCGGACCAGGCGGTCCACAAGGACCAACTGGCAATACCGGATCAACCGGCGGCACGGGGCCCCAGGGACCACAAGGACCAACCGGCCCAACCGGGCCACAAGGGCCAACGGGTCCGGCAGGACCACAAGGCCCAACTGGACCTACAGGAGCCGATGGCACTATGAGCGTTAAAAGTTATTTGTTAATTAACAAAAGCGTTACTCTAACCGGATTTACCAATTTCGCGATACCTGGTATTACTCAAGACATCGTTGACAGTGGCGTTGTATTAGCTTACTTCAGAACTACCGGAAGTACCGGAGCATATTATGCATTGCCTTACAGCGAAGCCGGCAGGACTATTACTTTATCAGATTTTGGCGTTGGTTATGTTAATATCAAAGCCAATTTTTCACAATCCGGGCTCGATTTTAAAATTGTAGTTATTCCTGGCGGCAGCGTTACCACCTTACAAGTTGCGCACCCTGGCATCAACTTTAAAAATTACAGTGAAGTAGCAACAGCGCTACACATCAACTGATTTAACAAAAGGTGATTTTAAGTATAAAAGAGCCGACGATATAGGCCCTTTTATACTTAAAATTTGTAACAATGATATGATTAATAAGCGTTTAGTGCCATTTCTGTAACAATCATATGCTTTTTTAACATTTAATACTTTATAAGTTGAACATTTGCAATTGAATTGCGTCCAATGTTTAATTAATAAAAATTGCAAGCAGAACAAATACACTATATGAAAGCCCTGTACCTTATTTTAAGCCTAACCATTTTAACTGTATTCAACACGTTGGCGCAAACCACGCATGATATTAGCGGTACAATTGTTGACACTACAAAACTGTCATTACCAGGCAGCAGCATCAAGCTTATATCAAACGGAGGAGATAGTACTATATCTATTGCTGATGCCAATGGAAAGTTCGCGTTTTCGGGAATCAAGGGCAGCAAAATAACGCTTACATTATCATCCATTGGTTTTACATCTATCAAAAAACACTTCGCATTGAATCCTGATGGAAAGCCTGTTGATTTAGGTAACATTATCATGAAGGCCTCAACCAATATGCTCAACGTGGTTACTATTGTGGGTGTTAACCCGGTAACCTTAAAAGAGGATACGGTAGAATACAACGCCAGTGCTTATAAAGTAAGGGAGAATGCACCGGCCGAAGACCTGATCAAAAAGCTACCAGGTGTTGATGTAGACGTAAATGGAAATATTACTACACAGGGCAAACAGGTTACCAAAGTGCGCATAAACGGCAAAGACTTTATGGGCGGCGATGTACAAAGCGCCACCAAAAACCTACCCGCTGATGTGATTGAGAACATCCAGATGATTGATGATTATGGCGACCAGGCCAATCTTACCGGTGTTAAAACCGGGGAGCCTGATAAGATCATGAACATTACCATTCGCAAGGATAAAAACTACGGTTATTTTGGGCAAGCTACCGCCGGCGACGGTAGGGACGCCTTACCTCAAAGTCAGGATATACCCGATAAAAACCGCTATATAGGCTCGGTAAATGTGTTTAATTTTAATGGCGACCAACAAATTGCCCTTTTGGGAAGCATCAATAATACTAACGTAAATACCTTTTCATTTGGCAGCGCCAGTGGTGGCAGTGGCGGTTTTGGAGGCGGTGGTTTTGGCGGCGGCGGCCGGGGTAATGCAGGTAGGGGCGGTGGTAACACCGGCAGTTTGATAACCACACAAAATGGTGAAACCAATGCACATTCAATAGGCACCAACTTCCGCGATCAATGGGGCAAAAAACTTTCGGTATATGGAAGCTACAGCTTTGCCGATAATACCGTTACAACAACGACCAATACATTGCAGGAAAACAGGTCAGCCTCAAACCCTACAACACAAAATCAAAATAGCGTTGAAAAAGATCAGAATATAAATCATCGTTTTACCTGGAACATGGAGTATAAACCTGATACTATTAACTACTTAAAGGTTACTCCAACATTCTCTTACGCCGGCACAAATACCAGTGAGTCTGAAGCCGTAAATTTCAGCAGAAATGGAAATGTCTCCTCTGCTTACACCGCTATTACTAATGGCGATTCACAAGCGCCAAATTATGGTTTTACAGCTTTATTTAACCATCGTTTTAAAAATCGCCACAATCTGAGCATCAATGCTTCCGTAAGTTCGGCCCCAAGCTGGTCATACCAAAATCCGATTTATGATTATACAGCTGGCAATCCCACTGCGCCTATAAATCAAATGATTAATACTTATAGCCGGACTAATAGTTATGGCACTAACGTTTCGTATCTGAACCCGATAGGCAAACGTTCATACCTGGAGCTTAACTACGCGTTTAATCGTGCTATTACAACCAATAATAAAGAAACTGATACGCTCTTTAATGCAGCTGATTTTTCTTTCAGAAGCGACAGCGCGTTAAGCAATCTTTACAATTACACCTTTACAACTAATAAAGTTGGCTTAAACTATCGCTTTATTGAAAAAAAGTACAATTATACACTGGGACTGGGTGTTCAGCCATCCGTTTTAGATGGCAGTTCTCCAGTAACGGGGGTTTCAACACATATATCCACATTTAATGTGATACCTACTGCGCGTTTCATTTATAACTTTTCGCGCAGTCAGTCATTCAGTGTTAATTACAATGGATCAAGCAGTACGCCAAGTTTTTCACAGTTACAACCCGTGATCGACTTTTCAAATGCGCTTTACCCAGTTGAAGGTAACCCTAATCTGAAACCACAGTTTACCAACAATTTTTCCATCAGGTATAACAAGTTTAGTTTCCAAACAGGCGATGTATTATTTGCTAACTTATCATTCCAAAGTGTGCAAAATCAGGTGGTGACTAATACTATCACCTATCCTCGTCTTTATTCGCCTAATACAAGATTCCAAAACACCATTTTAACTCAGTATTTAAATGCCGATGGGTATTATACCGGTTCTGGTCGTTTAACTTACTCTAAGCCATGGGAAAACCGCAAATACACGCTTACCTTTAATGGTACAGCTACCTATACCAATAATATAGGTTACCTGACCAATATCGATTCCACTTCTTTTGCCGCCACAACAGAGAAAAACATTGCCAAAAATTTGGTGTTTACCCCCGAAGTACGTTTCAGGGTTGACATCAATAACATTGTTGATGCACAAATTTTAACCAACTACGCTATCAACAGAACCAGCAACTCTGTACAAAACCCACTGTTAGCAGGAACCTCCAATATCAGGACCTGGAATATTGGCCTCACCGGTAAAAACTATTTTGGCGACTGGACATTTAGCTACGATTATTCCAAAGCAACCAATTACGGTTACAGCTCAGATATAAAAGTTACTAATCCTAATATTTTAAATCTGTATGTGGAGCGCCGCTTTTTGAAAAATCACCAGGCTACTGTACGTCTTTCAGGCTTTGACTTATTTAATGAAAACACTGGCTTTACATCAACATCAACAGCCAGTTCATTGACGCAATCACGCGTTAACCGTCTTTCGAGATATTATCTGTTAACCTTTACGCTTAACCTGAAAAAATTTGCAGGCAAAGCGCCTGTTCAGGATAATATGGGTCCTGGTGGCCGATTCAGGGATGGCGGCGGTCGTCGTGATGGCGGTGGATCTGGCGGTGGTGTACCGGGAGTACCGGGCGGGCTGCAATAATCCGTCATAAAAAAAGCCTCATCTATTTAAGATGAGGCTTTTTTTATGAAACTCTTTTGCTACTTATCTTTAATTAGAGTCGGTTGTTAATACATTACTTATCACCCGTTCCAGATCTTCCAGATCAAAGGGCTTGGCCAGATAAGTTTGCGCACCAGCATGGCTGGCCAATAATTGGATATCGCTATTGGCAGAAAAGTATATGACTGGTATATGCTTTAATTCATCTGCTTTTTTTAGGGTTTGGGTAGCAACAATCCCTCCTGCATCAGGAATCCAGTTGTCCATTAATATAACATCCGGTAAAATTGGCAAAACTTTATCAGCAATATTATTGCAATCGGTAAAAGTGTGCACCTCCCATCCCTTCTCTTCCAAGATATAACTACAGATAGACAGTATATCTTCATCATCATCAAATATGATGATCTTTTTGTGCGGTTCTTCCATTTGTATACTTCCAGTGAAACTATAAATAAATTTTAATACTGTCAAATAATTTAAAGTCTTAATTAATATACGTAGCCATTAAATTAATGTTTTAGTTTATAGTTTTTTGACTGTAGTGTTAAAATAGGGCATAAAAACATTAAATTAAGCGGGCAATATGGTGTATAATTTACACTTTCGTAATATATTAGTTACCCAATAATTTATACACCATTATATTGAAAACAATAATAAATTTACTATCCAATTTAAGCCTTATTTAAACCTGAATGCATTACTGCATTTCCTATTAAATTTTAATTTATGAATAAAAATATCCGATCACTTTTATTGTGGCCGTTGCTATTTAGCACTACCATTACCTATGCGCAAAAGGCAGATCAGGCTACTTTATGGCTAACCAAAGCCGATAGATCCGCTTTATTTGAAAAGCAAAAAGATGCTTTAACCTTTAAACCGGCAACCGATAATGGATTTACCATTACTATTGATGATAAAAAAACATACCAGCCCATTGACGGCTTTGGCTTTGCATTAACCGGCGGCAGTGCCATGCACATCATTCGCATGAGTCCGGATAGTCGTGCCGCCTTACTAAAGGAGTTATTTGCTACCAATGGCAATAACATTGGTGTGAGTTATATCAGACTGAGTATTGGCGCATCAGACCTCAACGAAAAAGTATTTTCATATGACGATATGCTGGCCGGCCAAACAGATCCGACATTGAAACATTTTGATCTGGGCCCCGACAAACAGGATGTAATCCCGGTTATGAAACAGATATTGGCCATTAACCCGGCTATCAAAATATTAGGCTCACCCTGGTCGCCACCGGCCTGGATGAAAACCAATGAGGATACCCGTGGAGGTCGTTTAAAACCAGAATATTACGGGGTCTATGCTAAATACCTGGTCAAATATATACAGGAGATGAAAGCTAATGGTATACCTATTGATGCTATTACCATTCAGAATGAGCCCTTGCATCCGGGAAATAATCCAAGTTTGTTGCTGGTAGCCCCGGATGAAGGCGAATTCATTAAAAACCACCTTGGACCAGCCTTTAAAGCCGCCGGAATTAAAACCAAGATCATTATTTATGACCATAATGCCGACAGGCCCGATTACCCCATCTCTATCCTGAATGACCCGGCGGCCCGTAAATATATCGATGGTTCCGGCTTCCATTTGTATGGCGGGGATATTGATGCGCTAACCGACGTGCACAATGCTCATCCTGATAAAAACCTATATTTTACGGAGCAAATGGTGGTTGAAAAAGAGAACAGCACCACCATCAACATTGCCTCGCCGGTTAAAAGGCTGATTATTGGGGCAACCCGCAACTGGAGCCGCAACGTACTGGAATGGAACCTGGCTGCCGATCCGGATTATAAACCATATACCGATAGGGGTGGTTGCCCCATGTGCCAGGGAGCCGTAACCATTGATAAAAACGCGGTGAAACGTAATCTGGCCTATTATTCTATAGCCCATGCATCTAAATTTGTTCGCCCGGGCTCGGTTCGTATCGCTTCCAATAATTCGGATACACTGCCCAACGTGGCTTTCAAAACCCCTGATGGCAAAAAGGTACTCATAGTAGCCAACACCAGTGATTCCTCGCAATCTTTTAGTATCAAATATAACGGGCTGGCGGTTACTACTACGCTGGATAAAGGTTCTGTAGGTACCTATATTTGGTAAGCATTCTTTAAATATTTGTTTATATCAATAATCTAAGTACACCATGTTATTACAAACTTTTAAAAATATATCGGTAAAGGTTTTGCTTCTGGCTTTACCGGCTTCGTTCATTTCGTTACAAGGTAGCGCGCAAAGCTTTTTAAGGGCCGAGGGCAAAAAAATAGTGGACGAAAGCGGCAAAAACGTATTGTTGCGCGGCATGGGGCTGGGTGGCTGGATGATCCAGGAAGGTTACATGCTGCATGTGAATAAAGATAGTCGCCAGTACCGTATTCGTGAAAGGCTGGAAGAGTTGATGGGGCCTGCAGAAACTAAAGAGTTTTATGATACCTGGCTGGCCAATAATACCCGCAAGATAGATATCGACTCGATGCACCGCTGGGGTTTTAATTCGGTGCGCCTGCCTATGCATTATAATCTATATACTTTACCCATAGAAAAAGAACCGGTTGCCGGGCAAAATACCTGGCTGGAAAAAGGTTTCAAAATGACCGACGACCTGCTGGCCTGGTGCAAGGCCAACCACATGTACCTGATCCTTGATCTGCATGCAACACCGGGAGGCCAGGGTAACGACTTGAACATATCAGATCGTAATCCTGATTTACCATCATTATGGGACAGCGAAGCCAACAAACAAAAAATGATAGCCCTTTGGCGTAAACTGGCTGATAGATATAAAAACGAACCTAACATTGCTGGCTATGATATTATCAACGAACCCAACTGGGGGTTTGATGATCCGGCCAATGATAAGAACGGCTTAAAAGAAAAAAGCAACGCTCCTTTACGCAAACTGATGGTTGATATTACCGCCGCTATTCGTGAGGTGGATAAAAAACACATCATCATTATTGAGGGTAATGGCTGGGGTAACAATTACAATGGCATACTGCCTACCTGGGATAAAAACATGGTACTGAGTTTCCACAAATACTGGAATTTCAATGATCAGAAATCCGTAGAACACATCATCAAAACCCGCGACCAGTATAATGTGCCTGCCTGGATAGGGGAGACAGGGGAAAACTCTAACGTATGGCTAACAGAAGAGATCCATTTACTGGAGAAAAACAATTTAGGTTGGGCGCTATGGCCATTAAAAAAGATGGGCAATAATAATCCGATAGAAATACCATCCAACCTGAATTATGATGATGTGACCAACTATCTGAATACCGGCAGGCATAAACCCAAAGAAAGCAATGTGTACAGCGGCACACTCGAAATGGCTATTCATGCTAAGCTGGAGAACGCCATCATTCACCATGACGTGATTGATGCTATTTTCAGGCAGCCATTCACTACCGCAACCAAGCCATTTAAAGCCAATAAGGTCACCAACGGTACCATCATCAATGCCGTTGACTATGACCTTGGCCGCAATGGCTTTGCTTATTTTGATACCGATACTGCTGATTACCACACTTCCGGAAAACCAGGCATCGGAAACAGAGGTCGAATCTATCGTAATGATGGTGTAGATATCAGCAAGGATTCCACAGCTTACAACAGTTTTTATGTTGATCACATAGAAACCGGCGAATGGACTCAATACATCATACAGGTAAAAACAGCAGGGGTTTATTCCGTTAAACTAAAAGTAGCTGCAGCCACTGATGATGCCAAGCTATCCCTCAATATCAATGGAGCTGATCAGGCGAAAGAGGTTGCGATACCTAACACCGGGGGACTAAAAACCTGGCAGGTGATCACCGTAAAAGACATCCGCCTAAAAGCAGGAAGCAATAAGGTAAGAGTGTACGCCAATAAAGGAGGGTATAACCTGCATTGGCTGCAATTTTGGAGGGATAAGTAAATTGATAAGAATAGCGTAAAAGTGGGTTTACATGGTTTACACTTTTCATGGTTAAAATTGGCTTATTTATCTCATAATCAATAAGTTGTAAAAAATAAGGCGCCAAAAGTGTAAACCCAGAAATTACCAGTCTAAGTACGGTGAAGAATTTTGATTAATGATCAGATCTTTCGTCGTGCTCAGAATGGAATTATATCATATTGCTTTTTTAGTCTACAAAATTGTTATAATAAGTCCTGATAGTTTCTTTTTTAGAATCCAGGGATTTCAGATTATCATCGGTGATTTTCCCCGATGAAGAAGCATCGCGCATAATCCTTTTTAATTCAAGCAGAAAATCATTGACCGCTTCATTGAAACGTCCAAAATTGTTCTTTTGTGAAGCATACTGTTCACCACCCGGAAGCGTCATTGCCGTATGTTTTTCGTTCTCCGCCTTTAAGGCTTGGAAAGCTGCTTGCGCCCTTGCTTCCGAAGCTTTATAGTTATTGGCACAACTATCCAGTAACGCATTAATTTCTGCTACTTTAGTGCGATCGTCCTTCATTGAATAGATATATTCTTTCAGGGGATGATCTTTTAGTATCACACGCTCAGCATCATCGGCAATTAAACTTAATTTCGCTCTTATTTGATCATCCAATTTATAATATTTATTGCCTAAATTATCTATAGAATCGATTAATGCTTTTCCTTTGGCACCGTTATCATCTTTATAATCCTGCGCCTTTACGTAATCACTCATCGTTTTATAAACGCCTTTGATCTGTGCATAAAGCGCATTTAGTTGTGCAACATTGTCCTTGAAGAATTTTTTGTCACTACTGTTTAACGCGCCTGGCGGATTGGATGGATTTTCGCCAAGTCTCGGAATATAAGGCATTTCATAAGGCCCTATCCCCATGTAGGGAATAGGTGCCTTTGGATCATCAAATATTTTCCGCATGTTTCTTATATTACTGCCTAAGCTTTTTAAATAGTGATCCCGGCTGTCGTCTAAAGCCAACAGACCATTATTATACTTAATGATACTGTTGGCATCATCACCACTTGATTCCGCATATGGTGTTTTGGCTTTTGAACCCTTATCTCCGTTTTGGCAGGAAAAAATAAATGTAGTAACAATAAAAGCCGGGAAAATGAGCAAACGTGCTGTTTTTTTCATCCGCATATAATTTATTGGTATTAGAAATTTAGACAGTTATTGTCTTCTCCTGTTCATGCCCGGTGAGTGGAAAATTTTCATGGGTGCTTCAATAGATTAATCAAGTGTGGGGACATACAAATATAAAGTCTGCTGCGGAGTTCCACAAACAGAAAATCGCTTGTGGTAGCGAGGGAATATTTTAGCGTTGTGTTAAATTTAATGTACCTGATCCTTCGGACGCCTGTATAAATGTTTTTTTAACCTGGTAGATCCGGAAGCAACAGAAAACCACTTGTATCCCGTTACGTGGCCTATACGCGGCTGAAATGTGATCGGAAAATCAATGCCTTTCCGCTTTACAGTAATAGTTATAGCACTAGTATAGCTTTCATAAGCCGGTATCAAATTGATAGCAGATGAAATAGTGTCTCCATTTTTTAACCCGGCCAAACCAGCCGGAGATTTTGGATCCAATCCGGCAATAACTTCTCCTGCTTTTATAGCTTTGGGTTTATCAAAGCCTAAATCAAAAAATTGCGCAGCAACCGGTTTCCGCTTGAAATTTTCACCATACGCATTATTAACCGGGATGAGTAACCGGCCTGACATCATCAATTTAAAATCGGCTACGGCCCAGTCACCTGCTCTTTTTTTGATCAGGTCGGCCCACGTTTGTACAGTCGTTTGCCGGCCACTTGCCTTTATGCCGTTCATTTCTCTGATCAAGGATAGTACAGAAACCTTTTTTACCCGGTGTTGTCGAAGCTTCCCTTCTAAATCAGCAAAATACAGCGCACCACGTGTATAGGGCGTTGTCCAGGCGTTGCGGCCAGACCACATAATTTGCGGGATTTTTTGATTAGGAACATTTCTAAGCCTATTGGTATAATATTCCGCAAGCTCGCCGTTCCTAAGTTCTAAATACCGTTTCTCACTAATCAATCCTGCATCATACAAAAGTTTAACAGACAAATAGTCCGCGATACCTTCTACATACCAATCAGCAAGTCCTTCCGGATCGTACAGATCAGCAACAAAAACATGTATCATCTCATGAGCAGATAGTGATTTAATATCCTCATCATTCAATGAAGTCCCCGTGGGCACATATAAAACAAATGAACCACTGGTCGCCCTTCCGCTTGATAAAGGCGGCCCATCGTAGGAGCGAAAAAAGTAATAAAAGGGCTTTTCGGGTGATCCTTCCAGGCTGTCCCTGATTACCTGGTAAGTTTTTGCAGACCAATTTGCAGCGTCCCCGAATTCACTGTTTGATCCCTTACCGAGGCCGTACATACTAAAACCGCCAGGGTGATTTGTTGAAACAAACGAACTAAGTTTTCCCGCTAAAAACTGTGCTTCCAAGAGATCGCCAAAAGTTGTTTGAAATTTTACTGACTTTCCGGGGCCATAACTGCATACGGCGTCGGCCTTCTCCGGCAATTCCCAATCAAGCTGAATCTCCATATTTTTGTCTGTATATGGCAGCAGTAGAAAACTACCAAATGATCCAGATATACCGTCACCAGCGGCCTGCAAATCTCTGACAGGGCCACTTTGGGCAGGAATTGGATTTGCGAGCGGTACACGATAAGAAATTTGCAAGGGCCCTGTTATACTACGATCTGCCTGCAAGCAGCTGTAATCGTTGCCATTTATGGTTTTACTTTTTACCTGGTGAAATTTCACCAGGCCCGAACTGTCTTTTGCATTTAAATCGAATACGGTATCACGTGTCCGCTGTAATGGCGTGAGCTTGTCAAAAAGGAGAATGGTTTTGTCTTTGGAATCGCTGTACCCTTGGGGCAGTACATAAGTCACGCTGATACCGTTGATTACGTTATTATCGGCATGAGACATTTTTAGTTGTAATTTAATCTGGCTATGAGCTTTGGTGCAGATACCCAACAAGATAATAGCAACAAGTAGTTTTTTCAGTAACATAGCTTAAAGAATATTTAAATATCATTTATAATTAATTGCTAATGTCGGACGAATTCTCCGCTACCACAAGCGGGACATTTATAGTAAAGATAAAGGGATACAATGCTTACTTGCATAGCGCCACAAGCGGGACGCCATAAGTGTTCGAAACCTTAAAAAACAACTAATTGATTATTTTTTAGGCGAAAGCCAATGGCTGATCATTTAAAATCCGTTGGTTAAAACCAACGGCAATGAAAGATAAATCAATATATCCTCTATTCATTGCCGTCCCATTTATGGGACGGATAATGGAAACGGTTCCTGGCTTTAGCCGAAACAACAAGGTTTCGAACACTTATGGCGGGACGCTTGCGGGAGCGGGGCAGTTTTTTATACAAAAACAAGTATATTGAATAAAATTTTTGTTATGCTCAATATAAACGACAGAGTGAAATTGTACACAGATTATCTGGATAACGGTGGAATCCAAAAGATCTTTTTTAGAGAACTATGTGTTGACCTTCAAAAAGTCACAAAGCTATCAGATGGCAACGTAGATGTAAACACTATCAGTCCCATTGTAAAGGCTGCTATGCTTGCTTACGAAGCTACACAGATGACCGAGCCTTTACAATCTGATTTTCACCTTTCCGAGTATGAAACACTATATCAAAAATCTCATTTTTTCAATCAAATTAATATTGATACCGAACACGAATTTAATGAAGTGTTTACTAAATACACCTCTACAGATAATATTCTTTTTAGGGGTTTAAATGAGGCTAAGTATCGCCTCTATAGTTCATTGCAGAGATTTTGGATAAGTAATAAATTGGTGCAGCAGGAAGTAACTTACGAGGCTTTTCTAAAGGATCTAATTGAAAATGCGAAAGACGTTAACCTTAATGTTTTAAGAAAGCATTTGGAAAACTCCGGGTTCGATTACGATAACGATGTAGCAGTTCTTAGTTTTCTTCAACACTACAGCTGCCCGACCCCGCTTTTGGACTGGACATATAATTTTGGAGTATCATTATACTTCGCAACGCAAAACGTTACGCTGCCGACAAAGGCACCTGAAATAAACAATTATTTGTGTGTTTACTATTTAGAAGAAGAACATTTGGAAGGCAGTTCCCTGAATCACATTGTCCAAGTTGGTCTGACTCAACAAAAAGAACATTTTAAACAACAGATAGTCGCTGAATTTGCCGATAACGGATTAAGCAGCGAACAAATAGAAAAAATATGTACCGAAGAGTTTATCGAATTGGTTATTTTAAAGGAGTACGGTGCCGGGACAATCAATTTTATGACCAAAGTTGACCGTTTAATAAATAGTCCGATACTTTATTTCTCAGACGCCAAAAGGGATTCGCTCATTCGTTATTGTCTGCAGAACAACATGAATATCATTAATCAGCAAGGTGTTTTTACTTGGAATGCGCATCCAACCAAACCGTTAGAGAATATAGCCAACGCTGAATATCAAACCGATGATAATGATTACAAATTTTCAAAGTGTATTAACATCCATAAGAACCTTGTACCGTATATTAAGGATAAAATAATAAAGGCAGGGATTACAAAGGAGTTTGTGTTTCCAGACTCTTATGAAATTGCCAACACATCCTTTGAAAGGACGACAAAAAAAATCAAACACCTGTAAGCACTTATTGATAACTGTAGAAATGCGCAGCAGTAGTATAAAACATAAGAGTATGTTTTGTGCTCACACCTCCTGGTTGTTGAAGACGGAACCGATGCCCCGCTGTCCGTAGTTTCCAACTACGGACTATTATGCCCGGAGACTGCGTCTCCTCACTATCCTGCCCAACCTTCCCGATCCAAACTCCTGAAATGAATAGCCTCTGCCAGGTGCTCCAGTTTGATGTCCTCGCTGCCGGCCAGATCGGCAATGGTGCGGGATACTTTCAGGATACGGTCGTAGGCCCGGGCGGAGAGGCCGAGTTTTTCCATGGCTCTTTTGAGCAGGGTTTGTCCGGCTACATCTATTTTACAGAGGTCGCGCACCATTTGGGGGCTCATTTGAGCGTTGGCATGCAGATCTTGACGATTGCCGAAACGCTCAATCTGTATCTCCCGGGCTGCTATCACCCGCTCGCGGATCAGTTCGCTTTTTTCGGCAGCACGGTCTGAAGATAATTCACTGAAATTAACAGGCGTTACTTCTACATGTAAGTCAATCCTGTCTAACAGCGGACCGGAGATCTTACTCAAATATTTTTGCACCATTCCCGGCGGACAGATACATTCTTTTTCGGGATGATTATAATAACCGCAGGGGCAGGGGTTCATACTGGCCACCAGCATAAAGCTCGACGGGTAATCGACAGTAAATTTGGCCCGTGAGATAGTTACCCTTCGTTCTTCCAATGGCTGACGCATTACTTCCAGGGCGCTCCGTTTAAATTCGGGTAATTCATCCAGAAACAATACGCCATTATGTGCCAGCGAAATTTCGCCGGGCTGGGGATTTCCGCCGCCACCAACTAAGGCAACATCACTAATGGTATGGTGCGGCGAACGGAATGGCCTAACCGTAACCAAAGCATCTGCTGCCGCCAACTTACCAGCCACAGAATGTATCTTAGTAGTTTCTAAAGATTCATATAAACTCAGCGGCGGCAAAATAGAAGGCAGCCTGCGGGCCAGCATGGTTTTACCCGCTCCCGGCGGCCCAATCAAGATCACATTATGACCACCTGCCGCGGCAATTTCCAGCGCACGTTTAATATTTTCCTGGCCTTTTACTTCGCTAAAATCACTATCGTAATTGCTCAGGCTGTTATAAAACTCTTCGCGGGTATTTACAATCTCCCGTTCAATATTGACGTCGCCATTAAAAAATCTGGCTACTTCTTTGATATTATCTACTCCATACACCTCCAGATCATTTACGATGGCGGCCTCGCGGGCATTTTGCTTGGGAAGAATAAATCCTTTAAAACCATCCTTGCGGGCTTGTATAGCAATGGGAAGAGCTCCTTTAATAGGCTGGAGACTACCATCGAGCGATAGCTCCCCCATGATAATATATTTATCCAGGTTTTCCGACTCCATCTGCCCAGAGGCTGCCAAAACAGCTGTAGCTATCGTGAGATCATAAGAAGAACCTTCTTTTTTAATATCTGCGGGGGCCATATTTACCACCACCTGCTGGCGGGGCATCCGGAAACCGGTATTTTTCAATGCCGATTCAATCCGGAAATAGCTTTCTTTTACGGCCACATCGGGCAGGCCAACTATAAAATATTTGGTACCCGCCGCTATATTTACCTCAACTGTTATGGTAATAGCCTCGATACCATAAACCGCACTGCCAAAAGTTTTAACCAACACTGTGATAAAGTTTAATCAACGCGTAAGATAAATATTTTTAATCAGCAGAAGAAAGAGGCAGGATATTAAAATAAGTATATAAAAAAGCCTGTCGTCCAGGAGACGACAGGCAGGTATTATTGATCGTGAAATTAAGCTACCCGGGCAATAACCATCAAAAACCCGCAGGATGCGATTACACAGGCCAGTATCATTACCGACCATATTTTTTGATGGTGTTTGCTTATTTTTTCAAAAGCGATATTAAGTTTATTAAAACGCTTATTGTTTAGCAATACAAAATAGTTTAACAGTAATGCGCCAACCGCCCCCAGCAAGATAAATGTGCCCGACATGGGGTTAACATTAAACCAACTTGATTTTAAACAAAGCTGTGCGATGAGCAGCAGGATAGTTAACAATATGATCAGCAAAAAATTCAACCCAAAAAGCGAATTAAATCGGGGTAAATTACCCTGACCAAAATTTTTGAAACTCCACCTGTAAAAGCTTACATACATGGATTTATAGAATCTTGTAGTGTTCATAGGTTATTGGTTTAAGGTTAATAATGGCGCTATGTGATATTATATATCGAAATAACGCAATTTTTCAGAATTTTATTGCGTTAAATTAAATGTTTTTTATCAACCCTGCATTTTTATTAAATAAATACCCCACGTCACTCAAAAATGAAATTGTTGCAAATAATCTTTACCGATGCCGTAAAATTATTAACGTCTATTTAGCTGCAGCCATTTGTAGCAGTATCTGGTCATGGTGATATTTTACTTCTGGCTGGTTATCGAATACCATTGCAGCTCCATTTTTCTCCGTATACATTGGCCAATTAGGTAATCCTTTTGCATTAGGGTTACCCGTGCGTGCGAAATTTATCCAGGCCTGGCTTATTTTAGCAGCCAGCGCGTAAGCCTCTTTTCCTGCACCGGTAAACTCTTCGCAACGACCGATATTATTAAACTGGAACGCAATATCCATGCAATGTACCGACTTGTACATCCCATCCATCACCGGCGATTGCCATGCAAACTGGTACATGTAAACCGGGGCTCCGCCCACTACAGCCGATTTAGCATTTGCCTGCCGCACCGTTCCCGGTCTAAAGGTAGTCAGGTCGATATCAATATAGTCGGCCGGTTTTACGGTGTTGGGGTATGCTTTTTTAACTTCGGCTATATAAGTATCCGTTTTATCGCCATATTTTTTTTGCAGGTAGGCTTTAGCCTCATCCATGGTAAAACCTGCGATAGTGGGGTTGATGAGCGAGGCCATAAATTCATTTTTGGTTGATCCTACTAATAGTGGTACATTTTTGGAGAGCTCTATAGCCGCCGGATCAGTCATGTTATAGGGCAAAAAGCTACCATCAATACTCGGCTCCCACATTAACCCGAACCCACCAACGGGTTTACCCTCTGCCTTTAGTTGCAGCTGTACTTTTATAAATGCTTTTTTACAGGCTGCACTCAAACGTTCATAGGACATGGTCTGCAAGGAATCTACCTGGTTAGGTTGCAGTTTCAACACCTCCAGCACAGCCGCGCCAATGCGTTTCGAAACATCAGCCGGCATAAAATCGCTGCGATAGCTGCCGCTTTCCACAATAGCTTTTTGAAACAGGCCTTTTGCTGATGGGGCGTTCATCAGTGTACCTACTTTGGCGCCACCGCCCGACTGGCCGAAGATGGTTACATTATCCGGATCGCCGCCAAAGCTGGCTATGTTTTGTTTTACCCATTGCAGAGCAGCCACAATATCCATCATCCCCGCGTTGGCCGAGGCTTTATACTTATCGCCATAGGCAGATAGGTTCAAAAAGCCCAATAAATTTAGGCGATGATTGATGGATACCACCACCACATCGCCCTTTTTGCTCAGGTTTTCGCCATCATAGGAAGGAAGCTCAATGGCCGAGCCGGCACTAAAGCCACCACCATGCAGCCAAACCATTACCGGGCGTTTCTTTTGATCATGTATACCCGGTGTCCAAACATTTAGTTTGAGGCAATCTTCATTCATATAACCCCAGTTGTGATTAAAACCAAACTCCAGGAGGTCATTTACTGTAGTAGTAGGATCGATGGGGCATACCGCACCATAGGTTAGTGATGTCCGGACTCCTGGCCATGATTCCGGCTTTTCGGGTGCCATAAATCGCTGTGCTTTTGCATAAGGAATGCCTTTATAGGTAAATGTGCCATTATGGATGTATCCGCGTACCTGTCCGTTATCGGTATTGGTTACCGCGATATCTTTTCCGGCTAAAATGGCATCGCTACTGCCCTGGCACCATCCGTAAACAGGCAACAGGCATAAGGCTAAAACAGCCCAAAATGTGGAACGTTTTTTCATAACATATCTGGTTTAGTATAATTGGTTTATAGATATGGGGCTTATAGAATGCCCGAATAACAACCAGGAATGATACTACAGATAAGCAGGGGACGGACAACAGAATCGGCCTGTTTAAAACAAGA
Source organism: Mucilaginibacter lappiensis (assembly GCF_900155965.1). Classification (GTDB taxonomy): domain Bacteria; phylum Bacteroidota; class Bacteroidia; order Sphingobacteriales; family Sphingobacteriaceae; genus Mucilaginibacter; species Mucilaginibacter lappiensis. The sequence goes on along the minus strand of NZ_FTMG01000002.1, from coordinate 210,316 downwards.
TCTTTTCTATAATTATCATTGTGTTTGTTTAACACAATGATAATTATAAATTCTTATAAATCAAGGGTAAGGATAAACTTTTTGTTTTCAATATCAACCCTATTGAGCCGCGATATTAAATGAGTCCAGAACATTTACGTCGGGATCAACCAGGATCGTTTCGGGTTTTGTTTTTACCAGAATTTGAGCCGAAGTGGTTTTATCTTTTACCTCTATGTGAACTAATTCGCCATTAATAGCTATCTCTAACGGGAACTCATATAAATTATCTTGCTTTTGTTCAACACTGATGTTAACCGAACCTTTGTCCGCATCATAATGCCAGCCGATGTTCAGATCGGGGTGCCCGGCTTTGCGAAGCCATTGGTTAAAAAATGGTTTTAGATCCTGACCGCTAGCTTGTTCCATTTCTCGGCGCAGATCGTCGGTGTTAGCGTTGCTGCCGCGATATTTGGCATAGTAGTTTTGTATACCTTTCCAAAATAGGTCGTCACCTAGCTTCCGCCGGAGCATGTGTAATACCCAGCTTCCTTTTTCGTAACTGTTGGCGTTAAGTAGCTGCATATAGTCGCTTTTCACTGCGCTATCGACCACTGGGGTGAGGCGCTTTTTTTCAAACTCCAGCACCTTTTTACGATCGGCCAGCATGCGTTTTTTCAGTGTATCAGCGCCGTATTTGTTTTCCAGGTACAGGTTGGTCATATAGGTGGCAAAACCTTCGCTGAGCCACAGGTGCCAGAAACTTTTTTCGCTGGCGCCATCACCAAACCATTGGTGGGCAATTTCGTGCGCCATTAGCTCCTCTATACCCGGCGACGTTACCGATTCTTCAAAGTAAAATATGGCGCTGGCGTTTTCCATACCGCCAAATATGGTTTTTGACTGCACATTGGCCAGCTTTTCATAACTGTACGGACCAACATTTTTGATGAAGAACGGCAGTATATCTTTAGCTACCGCATAGCTTTTAAAACCCGCCTCCTTACTCTCGGGGAATACATAAGTATATACGGGGATATTGCCTGCATCGCCGGGATGATCAATAGCAAAGGCGGCTACACCTATCACCATTACTTTAGTAGGTACAACAACAGCCTCGTGCCAGTGTGTTAATTTCAAGTGGTTGGGCAATTGTTGCTCTTTTATTTTTAAACCGTTGGATACTACCTGGTAATGATCAGGCGCGGTGACCACAAAATCAACTGAGGCTTTATCAGCCGGGGCATCTACGCAGGGCAGCCAGTTATGGGCCCGGTTTGGCCAATTATCCCCAAAAAAGGTACGATGACCAAAGTTATTGGTAGATATGATCAACCCATCGGCAGGAACACCCGCATAGCTTACTTTGTAGCTGTGCATACTCCCTGTTTTAGCGTTCGTATATATTTTAACTGCTCCGCTATCCTGTACAAACCGAAGATTTTTCCCATTTTCCGTAACGGCGGATACCAGCATCCCTTTGCCTTCAACATTCTTTTTAACCAGGTCGAGGTTGAATGCATCTGCATTTTTCAAAAATTTGACTCCTACAGTAGCCTGCCCTTTGATGTTATTATCTGCATCTGTTAACTGCAGCGCAAAGATGTAATGCTGCACATCAATAACAGCACCGGGAACTTGTGCTTTAACTGCCATGCTTAAAATTAAAAGGGCCGAAGATAGTATCGTTTTACGCATATATATTAAATGGAGGATAGCATCGTATTACACAAAACTAAAATAAAAAAGCGGCCAATCACCTCCCCATTTATATTTAAAAATGATGCTCCCTAAAAGCAGCAATCCTATTTAATCTGCTGATTGCTTATAGAGCTTTTTACCTCCTTGCTGCGAAGCGTTGATCGCGTTACAGCTGTACTCCCGCATTTTTTCTTCATACTGCGCTATTGCATCAAGTAGCTCTATATCCCCGGCAGCAACTTTGGTGAAGCAGGCTGTAAGCAGGGCGGCATCATAAAGCGCGGTATTGGCGCCAAGGCCCCCAGCCGGACTCATCGCATGTATTGAATCGCCCAGGGCAGTTATATGATCGCTTTTCCAGGCATCTTTAGGTAACGACGTTTTTACGGGTACTATAGTCAGCGACTCCGGGTTTGCCGATTCAAAAAGCGCCTTAAGTGTAGGAGCCCATGTCGATGTTACCTGTTTAAGACAATCAAAAAGCTCGCCGGAGGCAAATGTTAAAACCTGTTCATTATCCAGGCCAAAGCGGCCGCGGTTACCAATGAGCGCCCAATACATATAGTCCTCTGTATAGGTAAGCCCGGCATCTGGTCCGTATTGTTCGCCAGCCTTTACAAAGGTTGATTTAAACTGCATGGCATCGGCAATCATCGCTATTTCGTTTTCAAAAATAACGGAAGTATCCGTTTGTAACACCGGATCGACCTGTTTTTTTGCCTGCTCGGTATAAAAGGTTTTTCCATACACGCAAACACTGCCGGTATCTACCAGTTCCTGAGCAGGAAACCGCTGTGCACCCAGGCGGGAGTTTACGCCATCAGCGGCTACAAGCACATCAGCAGCAAATGAGGTTCCATCTTCAAAATGTACGCAAACCCGGCCATCGGGCTGTTTTTCATAGCTCACAAATTTTTTATTAAAATGCACCTGTTTGTTTAAGCCAAGCAATAGTATTTCGCGCATGGTTAAACGGTTGGCTTTCAGATCGGGCTGCGCATTGGCTTCTCCATCCTCCCAGGAATCAACCCATTTATCGGTAAGCAATTCTAACTGTGCATTTAATGTACGCACTCCGACTGATGGGACTACGGTTTCGGAAAATAAAGTATATAAACGTTCAGACAGACAAGCGGCAAGCGCATCCTGCCCGGTTTTATCAATACGGATCCGGTATCCCTGTGTGCGGCTATTGGCTGCGGAATCTTTTTCAAAAATCTGGAAAGCAATCCCGTTTTTCTTTAAGCCCTGAACCAGGCAGAGACCTCCTAAACCGGCGCCAATGATAGCAACCTGTAGCGGCTCTTTATATGCTGTTGTAGTATTCATGGTTGTTTTATTTAATGGAGCAAAGCTCCACAATAAAGCAACCCTAAACATTAGCTATATTCCTGTAAGGATTGGACAATTTGAGGCTATTATTATCTCCTTCTCTTGTTTGGATTAATCATTTGCCAAAGTAAAGCTAAAAGGAATATCATATTCAGAAATAACTGATTTTCCCTGATACACTCCAGGTATCCAATCACCCGTGATTTGTTTTACTGCCCTCAATGCTTCTTCATCACATCCAAACCCAACCGAGTTTTTTATCCTGTAATTCGTTATTTTACATTCTGTATCAATTGTAACTGCGATTAAAACAACCCCTTGAATATGGCGCTCTCTTGCGGCGGCGGGATATTTAACCGATCTAAACACTGCGGGTTTCATCATCAACCCATCGCCATCTAAATATACTGCAGAATGGTCCATTTGGACATTCAATGTATCTTTATCATTTATTACATTAAACTGCCTGTCTTCGCTGTTATTCTTATTGGGCTTATAAAGTATTAATTGCTTAGTGCTGTAATCGTACCGAACCTGTAACTCTTCTTTAAAATTATAAGCATCCCAGACCCCAACTTTTTTATTCTCTTTATAATAGCCTTTCGCTGCCACTTTAGCATCAAAGGAGTAATAAGTCCAGAGACTATCTTTTTGGTTGTTTTTATAATACCCTTGGCAAAATATTGTGTTTCCAGTCTGGTTATAGGCTAAATATTGTCCTTCCCGAAAATCTTTGTTTGACTTTAGAACATAGAAACGCTCCTTTATACCTAAAGCATAGTCGTTGTTTGTTATCTGTTTTGTTTGAGCGGACGCATGCAGTGACAATAGAGAAATAAATATTAGTAATAAGGCAGGTTTTTTCATGGTATAAATATAGTTCTTGAATTAACTATATACCAGCAAAGTTATTAACCATAGTCAAAAAGCTTTGCTGGTTTTTGATCCCTAAACGTAGGGGATAAATTACATCTTTGGCATACGGCGCATCATGCTGGCCATGGCTGCCGGGTTGCTCATTTGTTTCATCACCTTTTTCATGTCGTCAAACTGCTTCATGAGGCGATTTACCTCGGCCAGGTCGGTACCGGAGCCTTTGGCTATACGGGTACGGCGACTTTGGTTAATGGTTTCAGGGTTTCCTTTTTCAAAGGGGGTCATGGATTGGATGATGGCTTCAATAGCTTTAAAAGCATTATCATCAACCTCTACATCCTTCATCATTTTGCCAACGCCCGGTATCATGCCCATCAGATCTTTCATGTTACCCATTTTTTTGATCTGCTGTATCTGGCTGTAAAAATCGTTAAAATCAAATTTGTTCTTGCGGATCTTCTTCTGCAGTTCGGCAGCTTCTTTCTCGTCAAACTGCTGCTGTGCTCGCTCTACCAGGGAAACCACGTCGCCCATGCCCAGGATACGGGAGGCCATACGATCGGGGTGGAAAACATCTAGTGCTTCCATTTTTTCGCCGGTACCGATAAATTTGATCGGCTTGTTGACTACCGATTTGATCGATAGGGCGGCACCACCACGGGTATCACCATCCAGCTTGGTTAAAACCACACCGGTAAAATCCAAACGGTCATTGAATGTTTTGGCGGTGTTCACAGCGTCCTGACCGGTCATCGAATCCACCACAAACAGGATCTCATGCGGATTAACCGCTGCTTTTACCTGCTCAATCTCCACCATCATGGCCTCGTCAATAGCTAAACGACCGGCGGTATCAATGATCACCACGTTATGTCCGTTCTGTTTTGCCAGCGCAATACCCTCACGGGCAATAGCAATAGGATCTTTGGAGTCACGGTTGGCGTAAACCGGTATACCTATCTGCTGACCCAATACTTCCAGCTGGTCAATAGCCGCGGGACGGTAAATATCATCGGCAACCAGTAATGGCTTCTTGTTTTTCTGTGTTTTTAAGTAGTTGGCCAGCTTGCCGGTAAAAGTTGTTTTACCCGCACCATTCAAACCCGCAATGAGGATGATGGTTGGCGTAGCCGGGAAAGTAAGCTCGGCAGTAGTACCACCCATCAGCTCGGCCAACTCATCGTTCATGAGCTTGGTAAGCAATTGTCCTGGCGAAACAGCTGTTAATACATTCTGACCTAATGCTTTTTGCCTTACATCATCGGTAAAGGCTTTGGCGGTTTTATAGTTAACGTCGGCATCCAGAAGGGCTTTGCGTATCTCCTTCATGGTTTCGGCCACGTTTATCTCAGTAATAGTTCCCTGACCCTTCAGGACCTTGAACGCCCTGTCGAGTTTATCCGAAAGATTTTCAAACATTATTATAAAGTACTTTTAATCTTTAAAGGTTACAAAGGTATGATTTTGAAATATATCCGTTGAATTATTTTGGCGATGGCCATGCATTTTGAAAAGAGCTTTTACATCCAGCCTACAAAAACTTTTTAAACCCCCAATTTTAACACTTTTTTGGCCGAAAACAGGGTAAAAACAGGTCAAAATCTGTTGAAAAATCTTCGTTTTAACACTTTTTAACAAATTCCAGTGCTGTTTTGAGCAGTTTTTGAAACTTTAAAAAGTATTAATTTATTGATTGTCAAATAAATACATACCAAACGGTTGGTTTTTCGCCCCTTTTTCTCTTTAACAGAACAGCCCGGTTTCCGTTGATCGGGAACCAGGCTGTTGATGTATATCAAATATACGGAAATTATTTGGCTTAAGGGGTGACTTAAACGCAGCGGCGCTTCGCTGGACGGCCTTCTTTCCGGCAAGCCGAAGAGAGGGCAGGAACATACTAAAAAATATCTTTCGTTACTGCTCAGGATGACAAAAAGAAAACCCCTCTTTCTGCCGCAGGTGAAGAGAGGGATGGCGAGCGAAGCAAAGCCTGGGTGAGTCGGCCGCAGGATAGGTTAACATTTGCATTTTCAAATTAATCCCTATTTTTATTGATCAACTACAACAACCCCATGAAAACCGAGATCAACAAAATTTTGCAGTTTTTGCATGTTGCCGAAAATTTGAAAAGATTAACCCGCCATAGCTGGCTGTCTGATGGCAGGCGGGAAAGCGTGGCCGAACATACCTGGCGCGTATCGATCATGTACCTGCTGATTGAACCGCATCTGGGCATCAAAATTGATTCGACCAGGATCCTGAAAATGATCATCATTCATGACATTATTGAAGCTTTGGTGGGTGATGTACCCGCTTTTGATACTTTTAATGAAGATATTAAAAAGCTGAAGATTGAAAACGAAACCCGCGCCATTGAGGATATCCGCAAGCAACTGGACAATGAAGTGGGCGAAGATTTTTATCACCTGTGGCACGAGTTTGAAGCCAAAGCCACCGACGAAGCCAAAGTGGCCAACGCTTTAGATAAACTGGAAGCTCAGGTGCAACACAACGAAGCTGACATCAACACCTGGCTGGATATTGAAAAGGAAATGCTTTATATGATGGACAAGCATGTAAACTTTAACGATTTTCTTATTCAGCTCAAGGATGCCATTGTTGCCGAAGGGGAGTTGAAACTGGCGGCTTTGTAATATAACCACAGATTGTCATTTCGATAGAGCCCGGGAAGGCTGGTGCCTTGAGCGAAAGAGAAATCTTCTACATCATGCAGACACTTACAAATCGCAGAAGATTTCTCCTCGTTCCTCGTTCGAAATGACAACTCTTTTATAGTATTCTCTTGTCTTCTCAGGGCAATTTATTCAACTTAAAGTAACCCAAATGGATCTGGTCCTCCGGGGCATTATCTGATCCGGGCGAAATATGCAACGCGTATTGAGCTTTCTGAGCGGCGGGTAAAATATCCGCTATCTCATGCAGATCATCTACATCCAATCCATACTTATCATCAATATGCGATTCGGCACCGGGAAAATGAACCTGGCGATAAAACGACGTATCCTTGGCATACGCAAAAGCCTTTGACTTGTTGGGCTGTACGGTGAGCACCTTAAAATGCGGCTCATCAAACAAACCCTCCTGGTAACCGCCCAGGTTTATAAAAAACAGCCGCAGGAGCTCTGCATCCGTGTTACCGGGCTGTTCAACTACCCGCACACTGTATCCGTTAACCAGGCTTACTTCGCGCCAGGCATCTACATGCAGCCTTTCCTGGGCTTCGGGCCAAAAAGCTTGAATTTGGGGAATAAGGTCCTTTACCGTTTCCCCAATTCCAAAAAACATATCGTGTTGCTCGGTATGCCTCCCTGGTGGTGTACAACCAAGCATCAGCATAAATAATTTCATAGTAGACATAGCATATTGGTTTTTGCTCTGCTAAAATAGCATTATGCATTCATATTAACGGCGGGCACCCGGTTCATCTGCTCCTGAAAGTAATGCACAAAGCGGCCTACGTGCCGCCCGTCGCAAAGGGCATGGTGTACGTGGATGGCTACGGGCAGCCAAACCCGGCCGTCCCGCCGGTAAAACTGGCCGAACACGATTTTGGGAACACTATCATCCCCGGCTAAAGGCTGCGCGTGCTGCATACTGGTAAAGCGGATATCTTTCAGGATAGAATAATGGATGAGGCTGTTAAAACCGTCGCGTAACTGCAGCCTGTCGGTAGTTTTTTCATAGTCGACCGCGGCGCGGGCGGGCGGGGCAAATTGTTCAAACTCCTCGTAATGATCCATGTAGGCAAAGCCAAAAGTATCATCGGGCCGCAATACGGTAACCGATGCGGATATGGTGTCGTATTCATAAACTTCGCCGTCCTCTATCCGTTGCCGCAGCTCCGGTACCTGGTTGGCTGCCAGCAGCGATCGGTGCAGGTAAAACAGAAAAAACGACAGTCCATGTTGTTTACAATAGTTGTAAGCCGCCGTAGCATCCATATCGGTACTGATGCCAAAAAATGGCTGTGCAAAGCCCTGGAAGAAATTATAATGCACCTCGCGTTTCCAGCCGGCTATATTCACCTTATATTTGCAGATATTATTCATGGTCGCAAATTGCCGGTTTAGAGCCGTTTACAATATGCCCAAACGGATTTTTAATTAGCATAAACGGATTATGTACCAGTTAGAAGGGATTGAGTTTACCAGGCTGTTAAAAAGGGAGTTCAGTACATCCTTTGAGGCCACGTATGCAACCGGCAGCGTACCTAACCGCTTTGACTGCTATGCCCAAGGCCTTAAAGCCGATGATTTTAGTATCCTGCGATTTGGGGCAAGCTTTGAGGATGGATTACGCATCAACAATATGCAAGATGCCACCCATGTAAGCATCCATTTTCAGCTGCATGGCAGTTCAGATGCGCTTATTTCCGGTTTCGATACCACTTCGTCCATGAACCGGGGTCAGTTTAATTTGCTTAATTGTGTTAACCCGGTAAGCTCCTTTGTTTTTCCGAAGCAAAAACAGTACGAGTATGTTTGTATTGGCTTAAAGCCGGCGTTTTTTAATGATATCCTATTAACCTGTGGCGAGACTTACGATGGCTTGTTGCAGCAAAGCCGCAGCGCACGATCCTTTGTCCTGTTCCCGGATAATAAAAAAACAAGCTACCTGCAAAGCTCCGCACTGGACCTGCTTACCGCGCCGCCCGTAGCCGATTCCCTGCGTAACGCTTATATCAAAACTAAAATTACCGAGCTTACGTTGCTCACGCTTTCGGGCCAGTATGAAAACCGTATACAAGCCTCCATTAATCCGGCAGATGTAGAAAAGCTGCATGGCCTTAAGGACCATTTGAGCATCCATTACCTGGATGACATGAGCCTCCGAAGCCTGTCGCGCGATTTTTTGCTGAATGAATTTAAGTTGAAGAGCGGCTTTAAAAAACTGTTTGGCAGCACGGTTTTCGGCTATGTGCAAAGCCTGCGCATGAACCATGCTTTAACGCTGATACGTGGCGGCTGTATAACAGTAGGAGAGGCAGCCGCTATTACGGGCTACCTCTCTGATGCTTCTTTTATAAGGGCATTTAAACAATATCATGGCTATTCGCCGGGGACTCAAAAATAAGTTTCACTAACCTTACGGGAATTTATACAACACGCCCAGCGCCAGACCCTCCGTAGCCTGGGCATCTTTCGATGTATGTTTATCATAAAGCAGGGTACCGTTAAGACTGACATTGATTAACCGGTTAACCCTGGCTGATAAAACCATATCAACACGATGCGTAATATATTTAAGATCCTGTCCGTAGGGTATAAATAAGGCGTACCGGGTGTTGAGGTGGATGTTTTTCGCTATATCCTTATCAAACAAGGCCACCATTTGAAAGGCCAGGTCGTTTTTTATGGTATGGCCTATTGGTACACCGTAATTGTCAGGTTGTTTTTTATGAATGGAGTCATCTAAAACAAACGTTTGACGCGCTGTACCGGTACCTATGCGTAAATCAAAATACCCGGTAGGCTTATATTCAAAACCGAATGATTCGGTTAAATAACCCGGCGACATGAAATTGGAAATATAATCCTGTTCAAACTTGCCGTTACCCAAGTCAACGTAATTATAGCCTTTATCAAATTGCGACTCAAACGTTAACGACCCGAACACGTACCAATGCTTGGATAATTGCGAAGCCACCTTGTTGTCAAAGTAAATACGGTCGTTGGTTTTGCGTTTGCCTTGACCTTTATTTTTGGATACACCGTATTGCAGGTTCAATTCAGATACATAACTAAACGGCGCCTTGTTATACTCCGTATGGTAAATAAAGTTTGAGCCCAGCGCTACTGCGTTTACACCACCCGCCGCGTAATTGCTGGTAAATGACGATTGATTAAAGTTTAACCCAAAGGTGACGGACTTTTTCCAGTAGTTTACCTTGTAATCCAGCATAGTTAACGGCACCTGTTCCCTTTGCAGTTGTACCGGCCTTATACGGGTTGGGATGGCATTTTTACGGGAATCTATCCGGAGTTTGTTGATCTGGGCGGTATCAATTTTAACAGTGTCGTGCTTCAGGGAGTCGGTTTGTTGTGCTTTGGCGTTGATGCCCAGGGCTATTAATGCCAGGAATAGCAGTACAAGTCGGGTTTTAAACATAGTAAACAAATTAAAGCAAAAAATCTCCTTTTATAACAGATTAATAAAAATTTGAGGCGATGGTTTTAAAAAAGTGAAGATCGCGGCCTCGGGTGAGGAATTGGTGAAGGGGCCCTGGGCCATCGCAAAAAGAAAGGTAAAAGGGCCCAGAAGGAGCCCTGCCTGTATAAAATTCTTGATTTCAATCAAGGTTTGCGATGGTAAACTTCTGGAATTTTATCCCATTAAATAAACAGTCGTCATGTATATAGAAAAAGTTAGAAAATTCACGAAGAGAGAAATGGAAGTGCTCACACTCATAGGAGAGGGCTTTTCAACTAAACGTATTGCACAAGAGTTATTTATCAGCATCAACACGGTTGAAACACACAGGCGCCATCTGCTCGAAAAAATGGAGGTTAAAAACTCTGTGGAGCTGATAAGGCAGGTAACACGTGCAATGTGGCTGAATGCCAGTTGAATGTTTTATAGCGGACTTAATTTATATTTTTTTAGCCCTGATCCGGCTTAAGGTTTCCGGTGTCATGCCAAGATAAGATGCCAGGTATTTTAACGGAATCCTGTTCACCCAGTCCTGATGATGGTGAACCAGGTCTGCATAGCGTTCATCGGGAGTACAGGTCAGGAAAAGCGCTTCCCTGTCTTCCTTGCTAATAAAAAGCTGCTCCATCGCAATGCGTAAAAATTTTTGCCAGGACGGGAACCGCTCGGTTAAATCGAGCAAATCTTCCCGGTTAATCACCAGCAGCGTTAGTGGCTCCATCGCAATAACATTAAAATGTGCGGGAGCTTTGCTTATAAAACTGGCGTATGACCCGCAAAACATATATTCTGTATTAAAATCTTTGGTCACCTCAGCATCCTTAAGGCTATAAAAGAGGCGGGTATAGCCAGACACAATAAAGCCCACCTGCCGGCAAACGTCGCCCTGTTTTAAAAAGTACTGCCTTTTTTTGAGGCGTTTAATTTTAAACCGATCAATGGATGCTTCCCAGGCTTCATCGTTCATTTCCGTCACTTGTGCAATCAGCTGTCGTAAGCGTGCATGTTCCATAATCAATGTCATTAGCTGAATTTCTTGATTTCAATCAAGGTTTAAGGTATTGAAGATAAAGACTTTTGTACCATTATTAAATATAAAAATATGTACACAGAAAAAATCAGACTTCTTCAATTATTAGTTGTCATCATCATTGCCTCTCAAGGTATATTTTATTTTATTGGCTGCGCCGAAGCCATGAAGCACCTCACCGTACCCGTTTTTGCCGATTACCGGAAAGCATTGGACAGTTTCATAGCCGGCAGATTAAGGGTCCTTTATTACATCGCCCTGGCTTTAGGCATAACCGTATTAATGTTGTCGCGACAGCAAATGAACGGCCTGGTTTTCCTTTGTACATTGGTGGCAACCCTATGCATTGTGGTGGATGTACTCATCGCCTTAAAAGGAAGCATCCCTATTAATAATCGATTCAATCAATACCCTGCCGGTGGTGTTTCTGATTGGCGGGGCCTGCAGCTCACCTGGGTAAAATTAATTTTGATCAGGGGAGCTTTCTCTTTCACTGCCCTGGTAGCTTTGCTGATTTCCTGGTTGTGGTAAATACATCCATTTGTTTTCCCGCTATCCCAAGTGCCGTTTGCGGTGGCGGAAGTAGCACCAAATCATAAATTTTGGTTACTTTGCTTTTTTATCAGAGCAAATGAACAGCGCCATCATCCTTTCTAATATTAACGAACATGTGCAGTTAACTGCGGATGAACGCGCATACCTGGAATCGGTTTTAATTTCAAGACCTTTCAGGCATGACGAGCTGATTGTAAAAAGCGGTGATGTTGCCCGGTATATCATGTTTGTAAACGCGGGGTACATCATGAGTTATTATACCGACCAGGAGGGGGACGATCATGTGGTTCAGTTTGCCGCGCAGGGCTGGTGGAGCGGCGATCTGTTTAGCCTGAGCCCCGATCCCAGAACCATTTATTCAACCAAAGGCCTGAGCGATGGCGAACTATTATTACTACCCCGGTCGGCACAGGAACAGTTATTTGAAAAATATCCCAAGTTCGAACGGTATTTCCGCATCAGCTTTCAAACATCACTCATCAGGCAGCAACTGCGCTTTATTGAAAGCTATTCTTTAACTGCCGAGGAGCGATATTTAAAATTTCAATTAAAATTCCCTACTATCGATCAATACATCGCTCAAAAACATATAGCCTCCTACCTGGGTATAACACCCGAGTTTTTGAGTAAGATCCGTAAGCGGTTGTTATTAAAGTAAGCTTAACCTGGTTCAATATTTCCCCCTTCATTTCATAACCTGGTTCATCTTGTGCCGGCTGGCCGCGTTTTAATTTTGTGTTCAAATAAATAAGGATAATGGAACACACAAAATCAACATGGTCAATTGACCCCGATCACTCCGAGATACAATTCAAGGTAAAACACCTGGCTATATCAAATATTGCCGGTACTTTTAAAATATTTAAGGGAGATGTAATCAGCCCCAACGAGGATTTCGACAACGCAGAAATTAGTTTGGAGATCGACACAGATAGTATTGACACCAACCACGAGATCAGGGATGGCCATCTTAAAACTGAAGAGTTTTTTAATACCCCTCAATTTCCCCAGATCACTTTTAGTGGCCTATTACAAAAGCAATCCGGGAAGTATGAACTTACAGGTAACTTAACCATACGCCAAAACACCCTACCCATTGTACTGGATGTAGAATTTACCGGTACCGGTAAAGGACGCAATGGCGATACCCGGGCTGGGTTTGAGGTAAACGGAAAAATTAACCGTAAAAATTATGGCCTAACCTGGAGCATGCTTACCGAAACCGGAGGTTTAATGATAGGCGACGAGATCAAACTACATTTCGATATCCAATTGATCAAACAATAATTTAATACCCCTGCTACCGCAAGCAACACTGCTTGTGGTAGTTTATAATCGAAACCCAGGAATTAACAGCGCTACTAACCGCAAAACAATTTTTGGAATGTATTTTCCCGGTTTCAAAATTGTTTGTATTTTTGTATCGATCAGCACAAAATAAAACAATTAACCATACACGCCATGAGAGGGAGACCAAATACATTTAAACACGAAGAGGTTGTTATTAAGGCACAACAGGCTTTTTGGACCAAAGGGTTTACTGCGACATCTTTAGAAGATGTACTTGAAGCCATGAACATGGGTAGCGGAAGTTTTTATAATGCGTTTAAAGGCGGAAAGAAAGAACTGTTTAGGCAAGCTGTAAATCAGCGGCGACAGGCATTTAAACAATTTGCATACGAGGTAGAAAAAAGCAATGCTCCTGTTGATCTGATCAAAGGTTTTTTTAGAAGCCTAGCCCATGCCGATACACACACACATAGGAGAGGCTGCTTAATAGCCAATACTATTGTAGAAATGGCCGGGCTTGACGCGGAATTGGAAAATGAAAACATCGCTATTTTAAAGGATGTAGAGCAACTATACACTCAAACCATTGCCAAAGCACAAAAAAACGGAACACTGAAAAACCAAACCAATCCCGCACTCCTGGGCCGTTACCTTATTAATCTTTATAATGGTTTAAACGTTACCCGCCGCATGTATCCCGATCAGCAGCAATTGAGTGAACTTATTGAAATGCAGCTTGAAATTATCCGTTGATTTTTTTTATCTGTTTTTGTATTGATCAACACAAAATTAAAAACCAATTAACAATCATGAATTTACAATTGACATCAAAAACCGCATTTGTGAGCGGATCAACACAGGGAATTGGTTTTGCCATAGCCAAACAATTACTTCAGGAAGGAGCCCATGTAATTATTAACGGCCGAAACAACGAAAAGGTAGCCGCAGCCGTCGAGAAACTCAGACTGGCTATTCCAGAAGCTGTTGTTTCCGGAATAACTGCAAACTTTGCGGATGTAGACGAGGTCACTAAACTCCTAACGCAGCTTCCTGAAATTGATATTTTGGTTAATAATGTGGGCATTTTTGAACTGAAACAATTTGCCGATATCACGGATCAGGATTGGCTCAGGTTTTTTGAAGTAAACGTTATGAGCGGAGTGCGCTTATCCAGAGCACTGCTACCAAAAATGATTGAAAAAACGCAGGGCAGGGTTATCTTTATCAGTAGTGAGTCGGCTGTAAAAATACCTGGTAACATGATCCATTATGCCATGACCAAAACCGCGATGATATCCATAGCCCGCGGACTTGCCGAGCTTACCAAAGGCACATCAGTTACAGTGAATACCATTTTAGGCGGTCCCACTTATTCAGAGGGCGTTTCCGGGGTTGTTGAACAAATTGCGGCGACGGCCAATATCGAAGTAGAGCAGGTAAAGGATAATTTATCAAAAACGATGAATCCAACATCATTACTCCAGCGGTTTATAACACCCTCAGAATTGGCCAACCTCGTGGTTTATTTGTCAAGCCCATTATCTGCAGCCACTAACGGATCAGCGCTCCGCGCAGACGGTGGACTGCTGCAAACTATTTTATAATGCCTTTTTAAACCTGGCAGATACACATATTCACTAACAGCCGGGATATTTTATGATTTATAAAAAAACCCCGGGCCTCGCGTCCGGGGTTTTTTAAGATATAGATGTTGTTATTGATAAGGATAGGCTACTTCTTTATTTCTTCGCTATATATTTAAAATCGCCCGACTATGGTAAATCCTTCCCCATCCACATCATTCGATACGGGTATGCTTGTTGTTCCTGATTGTACTATTTGTTCTTATTTATATTTCATTCCTCCAATGCGTTTTCACTTTTTTGCCGGCGGGTGCCATGTTAGGGAGTAGGCGGCTCAAAAGTAGGTTTGGCGGCAAAACCAATCAATCGGGTATATTTGGTATTTTTTTATACCTATAGTTAGGTATTTTTAATACTTTGTAAATAATTCAACTTTGCATAAAAGGAAATACCTGGAGGCAACTTTTGAATAAAAAAGCATGATCATTAATTTCGGCCGGTAAGGGCCGGCATCTACCATCGTTCTCAGCTTATACCATATGAAAATATATTACAGCTTTATTATTTTTATGGCTATTGCCCTGGGCAGCAAGGCACAGCTCCCTCTTAATGGAAAACATTATGCCGATAGCATCCAGCTATCTTTAAAAAAACCGGCACCCGATAGCGCGAAAGCCAGGAGCTGTTTCCGCTTAACAGACTATTTTATCCTGTCTGAAGACACTGTAAAAGCCCGGCAATATTTGCACCTGGGGCTTCAATACAGCAAGGATAATAAATATCTGCAATCTGTTTCCCTGGTTTTTAATGCAGGCGTGTTACCGGGCGCACGACCAGATTCAGCAATAAAAACCTATTTAGAAGCCGAGAAGGAGCTCAAAAAGTATAATACCCGCGACGCTTTTTTAATACGGGCCAAGGGCTGGCACGATTACGCCCGGTTACTGCAATTTAAAAATGACAACCCGGAAGCCTACGTAGATATCCTGCTGAATAAAGCCCTTCCATTGGCCCAACAGGCCGGCGACCTGGGATATACCGGCAAAATTTATCTGGATGTAGCTTTCGCTTTCAAAAACTTAGGCAACTTTAAAAAGGCCGAAGTTTATTTGTTTAAAGCCATTTCTACATTAAAAAATGCACCGGAAGCTCCTCAGTACCTGGCATCGGCCTATCATACTTTGTCTGAAAATTACTCTTTGTCGGGCAAGGCCAAACAGGCCGCGGCTATGCTGGATAGTATGCGGGTTTTACTAACACCTTACCCCGAGGCTGATGACTGGCTCGATTACTATGCCGGCGAGGGCATGCGCCTTACTATAGCCGGACAGTTTGATCAATCGCTCGGCGTTATTGACAAGGGCATTGAACTGGCGCAAAAACTAAAACAGGAATACCCGGAGCAGCGGCTGCTGATGCAAAAATTTTATGCCCTTTATAATAAAAAAGCTTTTCAGCAGGCTAAGGATGTGGCGCTTGACCTTACCCATCGTAAGCCATTCATGAACATGGCCGCCAACAGATCGCAGTTGTTTTACTGCCTGGCTTTAACGGATGAAGAGTTAAAAGACAAGGCCGGCGCTTACGATTGGATGAAACGATATAGCGCATTGAGCGATAGTATTTCCCACAGTACCCTGGAAACCAAAATAAACTCGCTGGAAATAAAATACCAGACCGCCCAAAAACAGAAAAAAATTACGGAACTGGAAGCTGGCAGGCAAAAAGCAGTATTCACCAACTGGTTATTGGGTATAGCCAGTATTATGCTGCTGGTTATCCTGGCTTCCCTCGTTTTTTATTATCGCAACAGCAAAAAACTGGCGCAACAAAAAGAGTTAAATTATCAGCAACAGCTTAAAGATATTGAGCAGCGGCAAAAACTCCAATTTACACAAGCCATGCTCACCGGCGAAGAGCAGGAGCGGCAGCGGGTAGCAAGGGATCTGCATGATGGTTTGGGGGGCATGCTTTCTGGCATCAAAATAAAACTTTCGGGGCAGGCTAAGGCCGGTGGGCACCAGGAACTTGACGGGGTGATACAGCAATTGGACCATTCGGTAACAGAACTGCGGCGCATTGCCCGTAACATGATGCCCGAAAGCTTATTGCGTCTGGGCCTGGAAACCGCACTGCGCGATCTGTGCGAATCGTTAATGAGCGATCAGACACAGATTAAATTTCAGGCATATGATATCCGGAAAGATATGACGGCGGTTATCCAGGCCAATATTTATCGTATTGTACAGGAGCTTTTATCAAACGCGGTACGGCATGCCAGAGCCAGCAAAATTGTATTACAATGCAGCCAAAATGCCGAGATCTTTTTAATAACCATAGAAGATAACGGGATTGGATTTGATACCGTAGCCGGTTTAAAGGCAGAGGGAATAGGGTTTAGCAACATTAAAAACCGGGTAGATTATATGAAAGGAAAAATGGATATAGAATCGGTGATCAACGAGGGTACCATCATTAACATTGAATTGAATGCAGCAGGATAAGATCATACTCGCCATTGTCGACGATCATCCTATGGTGATTGAAGGTTTAAAATCATTATTAAAATCCGAAACGGCTATTTATACCTCAGTAAGCTTTACAAAAGGGCGGGAGTTTATTTCTTTTTTGAGTCAGAACGAGGTAAACCTGGTATTTCTGGATATTAGCTTACCCGATGCTAATGGTATTGAATTGTGTAAAGAGATCAAGAAAATTTCGCCTAAAACTATTGTGCTGGGCCTCAGCAATCAAACCGAACGGAGCATGATGCTGCAAATGCTGCAAAGCGGGGCCAGCGGCTATTTATTAAAAAATGTATCGCCCGATGAATTACTGACCTGTATACAGGAAGCGCTGCATGGCCTGATCACTTTTAGCAGAGAGGCCAAGGAGATTATGGGCCGTCCGTCAAAAGCCGGACTTAACGAAGTGGCTTCCGTTACCAAAAGAGAAAAACAGATTTTGCAGCTACTGGCCCAGGGCAAAACCACAGCAGCCATTGCCACCGAACTGTTCCTGAGCCCACTAACGGTTGATACTCACCGAAAAAATCTGCTGCAAAAGTTTGAAGTAAAAAACACTGCCGAGCTGTTGATGGCCGCCGTACATCAAAAATTGTTGTGAATGAGCCATAAAATTTCAGAAATAGCTATTTAATATATGATGATATTGATCTGCCAGAAACGGCAAATTAATTGGCCAGATCCTGCGGCTTTGGCGTAATCAGCTGAGGCAAAGCAAACGCCCGGGGTGAGCGTAAAAAGCGCCTTAGGTTTGATTTGATGGAGGCAATAAACTCATAATCGCTGGCAGTGGTCACCAGGTAATAACCAGGGCGGTAACGCTGCATAAAATCAGTTAGCTGCTGGTCTTTTAATTGGGTAATGTTGCCTACATAAGTACGGTTAAACCTAAAGTCGATTACATTTTGTTTGTAATCCCGTTCAATAATGCCGCGTAGCTTTTCGGCATTACGGCCACTACGACTTAATGAGTTCCACAAAGCATCAATACCTATGCCAGCTCCCATACCCGGCGCAACCGTAAGCAGATCGTGATTATCCAGAGATCCGTAAATTTTAGTGTAGTCTCTTTTAGTTGCTTCCAGTAGTTTTTGTGGATTGAGCATCGTGTCGCGCACAAAAACCTCTTTCAGCTGTATAGCCGAGCGTTTCATGTAAACAGCCAGTGAGGCATTGTTTTGTAATTGCAGGGTATCGGCGTAATGATCGGGCTTGGTAAAAATAAGTACGTCGCCGGGTTTGGCCTCAATATTAAACTCGCCCTTAAAGGTATTATAAACAGACTTGCCCGTTGTGGCATTCTGCACATTCACTTTGGCAATACGGCCTTTGCTGTCTTTATCAAATACAATACCGTCAACGGTTTTTTGTTGTGCAAAAACCGTTGCAGATAACGTACATAAAAACATTAGCAGCCATATTTTCATTGCAGCGCCAAAAATAAGCGTTCGGCCGTGTCTGGTCATATTATTTAACAACAATTAACAGCTTTTTGATGGTATCAAGTAGTTAGTATCAAGTATCATGATTTCTGGCAGGCTACAGATGTAATTTTAAAAGGCGTGATACTTGATACTAACTACTTGATACTTCCCAGCTACTTCACCACCACCAGCTTCTGGCCAATGGCAATGTGGTCATCAACAATATTGTTTAGCCCCTTTAACTCATCAACTGTTATTCCAAAACGTTTGGATATGTTGTATAGTGTATCGCCTTGTTTAACGGTATATATTTTATCGTCGGGTTTGGTTTTGGCAATCGTATCGGTATCGGCTTTGCCAATATTATTGTTGATCTGCGTCAGCACACGGTCTTCCCGTTTAATCTTGGCAATTTCTCCTTCCGGGCGATCATACTGATCAAGATGGTAGCGTACAATAATATTGATCAGGAGGTCTGGATATTTCGGGTTTGTGGCGTAACCGCATTGTTTTAGTCCGCGAGCCCAACCTTCGTAATCGTTTTTATCCAGCTCAAACAGGCGGGCATAGTTTTTACGTTTCAGGAAAGCGGAGTGATCGCGGTAGGAATCATCGGGATTGTCATACACACGGAAACACTCGTTATGGCTGTCATCATCTTTATAATAACTTTTTCCCCTCCACTCGCTGGTACATTTAATACCAAAGTGGTTGTTGGCAACCTTGGCCAGGTCGCTGTTGCCGCTGCCCGATTCAAATAAACCCTGCGCCAGGGTAATACTTGCCGGGATGCCATATTGGTTCATTTCCTGTATGGCTATGCCTTTAAACCGGTCGATATAGGACAGGGATGTATATGACTGATAGTTAGTAATAGCATCCTGATTCTGTTTTTTGATGGTATTATTATTCTGCCGAACCTGCCTGTTGGAGATAGTTTTCTTTTTGGCCGAGCAGGACGCCAGGCAAATACCCGCTATGAGTAGTAGATAGATTTGTTTTTGCATACGGTTAAACCTTAGTACATGGGTTTAAATATGCCAAATTACAAATGTGAATCAAGAATCGAGAAGCAAGATGTAAGAAAATAGCTAAATGTTGAATATTCATCTGAAAAAAATCAGGAAATGTTTCGGCATACCAACAACCAGCAAAGATTTTTTCTTTATTCTTGACTCTAATTTCCTGGCACTTTAATTATTAATTTGTTTCTGCTAATTGGGGCTTATCGGTCGCCTTGGGCTGATCTTCTGGTTTCTCATCCAGATCATGCAGATCATATTTTTTAATGATGCCCAACACCTGTGAGGCCCATTTACGACTGCCGGCATAACCGCTGCGTTGTATGCCTTTGGCCCAGCCCAGGTAATCATAATGGGTAAGCGCATCCGCCAAGTGGCTGAATTGTTTACGCTCGGTCATGATCCGGGCAAAATCCTGGAAGGAGTCCATTACCGAATCGTATTTTTTATAGGCTGTATGTACTTTTTTATGCCCTTTGTAAAAAACCGCGCCACCGCCGCCTTTTACACCAAACTGGTTGTTTAGGTGTTGCGCCAGGGTGCTGTTACCGCAGGCCGATTCGTGCATGGCTACACCTAAAACGATGCTTGCGGGTATCCCTGTTTCGTGCATGATGCGGATGGCATCATCTCTGAACTTTTCAATGTAAGAACTTGAGGTATTTTTCTGTGCTGAAGCAGCTAATGTTGAGATCAACAATGATGTAATCAGTAAGATTTTCTTCATAATTTATTTTTTTCTGATAACCAGCAGCCCATCGCGTACCGGCAGGATTAGTTTTTCTACCCTGGGGTCAACAGTTATCTGGTCATTTAGTTTGCGGATGTTCTCGGTATCGGTATCTTTTTCGTCACCGTACACCTTTCCTTTCCACAAAACATTATCAATTATTATTAATCCTCCGGACCTGACCTTGTCAAAAGTCATTTGAAAGTAAGTAAAATTATTCTTTTTATCTGCATCAATAAACACCAGGTCGAAATTATCTTCCTCTAAATCAGCAATAATGGCCTCTGCCTGGCCGAAATGCAGCTTTATTTTGTTTTCAACATTTGTTGATTTAAGGTGTGAATTGATGATTTCCTCCATTTCGCGGTTTACTTCAATGGTATGGAGGATGCCGCCTTCCACCAGGCCTTCCGCCAGGCAAATGGCAGAGTATCCGGTAAAAGTGCCTATCTCTAGGATGAGTTTGGGCTGTACCATTTTGCTCAAAAAACTGAGCAAACGGCCCTGATAATGACCCGACAGCATATGCGGACGGAGCACTTTTAAATGCGTTTCCCGGTTGAGCTTTTGCAACGCTGCGGGCTCGGGGTCGCAATGGTCATCTAAGTATGCCTGTAGGTCATGGGGTAGAATATCCATGGCGCAAAGATAAACCGTTGATGGGTTTGATTCCGTTGATTTCGTTGATTTTTGTTGTAAACAGCTGATTATTAATTGATTTTATTTGACTAATCAATTGTCAGAACCGCTGATTTTGATTTATTGAGCTGATTTCGTTGATTCTTTTGTATTGATATTTCTCTTATTTATGTGGTTTTTATAGCTTTATTAAACAAAACCTATAACCCTATATTAATGAAAGAAATAGTAAATAATTCCTATAAATACTCCGATCTGACAGGAAAAATAATAGGTTGCGCAATGAAAGTTCATAGTGCGTTAGGGAGTGGTTTTCAGGAAGTGATTTATCAGCGAGCTTTGGCTATTGAAATGGAAAAACAAGGCTTAGCATTTACCCGAGAACTTGAAATGATGATATACTACGAAGGAATTGAAGTTGGCAAAAGGCGTGTAGATTTTTTGATAGCCGATATAGTTATGGTAGAGATTAAAGCAACATCAAAATTAGAGGACGCACATTTAGCACAAGTAATAAATTATCTGGAAGCCTACAGGCTGGAAACCGGCTTGCTCCTTAACTTTGGCTCAAAAAGCCTTGAGTTTAAACGCATCACTAACGAATACAAATTAGCTAAACAACAATCATCAAATAAAAATCACTGATCGCCCGCAAGATATCAGTGATTAAAATCATCTAAAAAAATCAAAGCATCAGCGAAATCAACGCAATCAAAATAATCTGCGGTCCATGTAGCTTTGCAGCAATATCACGGCCGATATGGTATCAACCAGTTCTTTATTTTGACGGGCCTTTTTACCCATGCCGCTTTGGGCAATAGTGGCTGATGCCATTTTGGAGGTGAAGCGCTCGTCGAGCATTTCGATGGGTATCTCGGGAAAGTTTTTTCTGAGTATAGTCACAAACCCCTTTACATATACAGCCGATTGGGATGGGGTGTTATCCATCTGCTTAGGTTCGCCTACAATAAAGCGCTCCACCTGCTCGGCTTGCAGATAGGTTTTCAGGTAATCTACAATATACTGCGGATGTATGGTGTCCAGTCCGGTAGCGATGATCTGTAAAGGGTCGGTTACTGCGATGCCTATACGCTTGGTACCATAATCAAAAGCCATTATCCGCATAATAGATGTGAGATATGAGATATGAGATATGAGATTTTCATTGTGCAAAGGTATGGGATATTCCTTTTAAACTATTGCTATCGCAACAATCAATTAAATAGCTTATTAACAGATTTTTAATTACAAAAAAGCAAGGCAATCTCACATCTCATATCTCATATCTCATATCTAATTCTTATTTTGCACCAAATGCAGTTTAAAGATATAGTTGGACAAGAAGCTGTAAAGCAAAGATTGGTGAACACGGTAAACGAGAACCGGGTAAGCCATGCGCAGTTATTTTTGGGTCCCGAAGGATCGGGCAGCCTGGCATTGGCTGTTGCTTACGCGCAGTTTTTATCGTGCGAAAATAAACAGCCGGATGATTCTTGCGGCGAGTGCAGTTCCTGCCGCAAGTACCAAAAACTGATGCATCCCGATCTGCATTTCTCATACCCGTTTTTCGCTAAACATAAGGATGATACCGCACTTACTTTTATTGAGCAATGGCGCGAAGCCTTTACCACTAATCCGTACCTGAGCCTGGATGCCTGGCGCGGATACCTCGAAGCCGAAAACAAACAAGCCAATATCAATATAGCCGAGTGCCACCAGATCATTAAAAAGTTAAGTTTTAAGCCTTTTGAATCGGTTTATAAGATCCTGATCCTTTGGCTACCTGAATACCTGGACAAAGAGGGTAACGCGCTGCTAAAAATTATTGAGGAACCACAGCCCAACACGCTGTTTATATTAGTAGCACAAAATCAGGATCAGATACTGAACACCATTCTTTCGCGTACGCAACTAATCAAGATCCCCTGCCTTACTTACGAGGAAATAAAACAACACTTGCTTACCGGGCATAACCAAACCGAGGATGCCGCTGCCGAAATTGCTTATTTGAGCAACGGTAACTTAACCGAGGCCCTCACCATGTTGCAGCAGGACAATAAAGGCTATCATAACCTTTTTGTACAATGGCTGCGCCTTTGCTTTGGTAATAAGGGACTGGAGGTTTTAACCTTTGTTGACCAGTTTGCCAAAATGGGCCGCGAGAACCAGAAAAACTTTTTACGCTATGGTATCAGCTTTATACGCGAATGCTGCCTGCTGATGGCTGGTGCCGGAAACCTGGTACATCTGCCGGCAAAAGAGCTGGAAACCGCGCAAAAAATGACCCAGGTCCTGAGTATCGACAAGGCACAATATATAAGTGATGAGCTTGAAAAAGCACATTATCATGTGGAGAGAAATGCAAACCCTAAAATTTTATTTTTAGATGTATCTTTACAGATTATTAAAATACTAAATTTAAAAACCATCCCTCAGGGGAGTCAATATATACCAAATTAATTATGGGTTGTGGAAGTTGCTCAACAGGTGGCGGATGTTCGCCTGCGGGCTGCAAAAGTAATGGTTCATGCCTTACTAATGGTTGCAGCAAATTAGATGTTTACGATTGGTTGTCACATATGGACATGCCGACAAATTATAAGCCGTTCCCGGTTATTGAAGTAAAATTTAAAGGCTCACGAAAGGAGTTTTTTGTAAATACCGACAATATTTACCTGGAAGCCGGCGAACTGGTAGCTGTAGAAGCCACTACCGGTGGCTATGATATCGGTCACGTATCTTTAACCGGCGAACTGGTGCGCATGCAAATGGTTAAACGCCACGTAAAAGAAGCCGAGGTGGTTAAAAAGATATACCGCAAAGCTACTATTGCCGATGTGGATAAGTGGAAAGCCGCCAAAGATATGGAGTGGGAAACCATGCATAAATCGCGCAAGCTGGCCCTTGACTTGAACCTGAGTATGAAACTGAGCGATGTGGACTACCAGGGCGATAAAACCAAGGCCACTTTTTACTATACGGCCGAAGGCCGCGTTGATTTTAGGGAGCTGATCAAAAAAATGGCCGAAACCTTCCGTATCCGTATCGAGATGCGGCAGATAGGCATGAGACAGGAAGCAAGCCGTCTTGGCGGTATCGGTTCATGTGGTCGCGAACTTTGCTGCTCAACCTGGCTTACCGATTTTAAAACCGTATCCACTTCGGCGGCACGTTATCAGAATCTTTCGCTTAATACCTTAAAGCTGGCTGGCCAATGCGGCAAGCTGAAATGTTGCCTCAACTATGAACTGGACACCTATATGGATGCCCTGAAATATATCCCCGATAACGTGAATGTACTGCGTACCGAAAAGGGTGACGCACGCTTGCAAAAAACGGATATCTTTAAAAAGATCATGTGGTTTAGCTATCCGCGTGAAGAGTCATGGGTGCCTTTGCCTATCAGCAAAGTAAAAGAAATTCAGCAGCAAAATAAAGAGGGTATTATCCCTGCCGATCTGGGCGAACTGGTAGAAGTAGAAACCCAACCGGCTAAAGTGCTTGATTATGAAAACGTGGTTGGGCAGGACAGCTTAACCCGTCTTGACGAGCGCCGCAACAATAATAAAAAGAAGAATAACAATAACCGGAGCCGCAGCAATAAGGACCGCAAACCAGGCAGCCCAGCACCGGATAACCGCGGAGGTAATCAACCCAATCAACCACGCCAGCAGGGGGCAGCAACAGATAAGCCGGCTCCGCAACAGAAGTCCGATGTTCCTAAAGCGCCGCAACCAAACAGGCCGCCACAACAGCAACAGGCTAACCGCCCCCCGCAAGCAGAGGGCGATAAACCGGCCCAGGAAAATCGTAACCGAAACAACAGGCGCAGGCCAAACCGCCCGAATAAAAACAATAGCAACCCACCGCCGGATAGTAAATCAGAATGAAACGGGTATTAAAAACCATTTGTACAATAACAGGTGTTTTGTTGATTGCACTGTTGAGTAGCTGTACCAACTCCAATTGGGTGATGGATAATAATACGCCCATTACCGATCATAACTGGAGTTACGTGAACAGAATAAGGTTTGATTGTAAAATTGATGATGATGCAGCAACCTATAACCTGTACCTGAATTTGCGGGTTACCGATAATTACAAATACTCTAACCTGTTTGTGCTTATCTATGAAACATCACCCGATAAAAAGGTAAGCGTTACCCGGTACGAAGTAAAGCTGGCCGGCCGCGATGGCGAATGGTTTGGCAAAGGATCGGGCAACTTGTATAGTTACCAGGTGCCCTTTAAAACAAATATTAAATTCCCGGTCAAGGGTAATTATCATTTCGAGATCGAACAAAACATGCGCGACAACCCCCTGCATGAGATTAGCGACGTTGGTTTGAGGGTGGAGAAAGCGAAGTAGTTTTTTACTATGTCTTTCGCTAAATTTGATGATATCCGGTATTTAGCCAGCGGTTCACCTCGGCAACAGCAAGCTTATCAATTGTTTACTCAATATCCATTGATGAAACTTCTGAAGAAGTTTCATCCTATACTTGCCGGTACCATTCCTATCAATATCGATATAGAAAACAGTGATTTGGATATTATCTGCTGTTTTAACAGTAAAGCAGATTTCAAAAACGCCATAGCCTTGGCCTTTTCTGATTTTGAGGGTTTCCAGCTTACAGATACTGTTATTAATCAACAGGAAACCATAGTAGCTGCTTTTTCTGTCGATGGCTGGCCAGTGGAGGTTTTCGGTCAGTATATACCTACCAGGCAACAAAACGCCTACCGCCATATGGTAGTTGAATATCTGTTGCTCGAGCATTATGGTGAATCATTCAGGCAACAAGTAATTGAACTCAAAAAACAAGGCTATAAAACCGAGTCTGCTTTTGCCAAATTACTAGGGTTAAATGGCAATCCTTACCTGGAATTACTAAAACCCGGTTTGATTAGCTCGCTTAGCAACAAAAAATAAAACCCGTCAAATTCTGGTACATTTTATTTTTGAAATACTAAAAATATTATCATAATTTTACTAATATTTTTATCAAAATGAGTGGTGATATTTTATTAGTTGTTTCGTTGGTGATCCTGGTGTTATCGGTATTTTTGTTTCTAAAAAAGCCAAAAGCGCAGGAATTGATATCGGCCGAGGAATTGAACCGGCTCCGGAATGAGCAGTATCTGCTTAAAATTAATCTGGCCAAAGCCGAAGAAAAGGGCAGCATCATATCTTCAGAAAAGGAAAATATTATCCAGCTACTAAAAGATGAGAAAACCCGGCTATTGGATGAATTATTATTTGAGCGCACCCAACTGGCCCAGGCCAACCAACAACTGGAAAGCGTTAAATCATATTATCAATCGCAGCAGGAAAAACTACAGGAGCAAAAAGTAGAGGTGGAGCAGATCCGTACGCAGTTTCAGCGTGAATTTGAAAATGTGGCCGAAAAGCTGCTGAAAGAAAAGTCGAAAGAGTTTATTGATGTAAACCGCACCAATCTGGATATGATCCTTACTCCGCTAAAAGAGAACCTTAAGGCGTTCGAGGATAAGGTAGAAAAGGTTTACAATATGGAAGCTGCCGAGCGCAACACGCTGAAAGGGGTAATTACCCAGCTGATGGATCTGAATAAACAGATCAGCGATGAAGCTCAGAATCTAACCAAAGCGCTTAAAGGCGACAATAAAAAGCAAGGTAACTGGGGCGAGGTGATATTGGAGCGAGTATTGGAACGCTCTGGCCTGCTTCGCGACCAGGAATACCGAGTCCAAGCGGCCATGCAAACCGTAGATGGTACCCGTTATCAACCTGATGTGATCATAGACCTGCCCGATGATAAACACCTGGTAATCGACTCTAAAGTGTCACTGATAGCTTATGAGCGCCTGGTGAATGCCGATACAGAAGAAGACAGGAAGCTTTTTGCCAAGGCTCATATAGAGTCTATCCGGGCACATATCAATAGCCTGTCCTCCAAAAAATATCATGATCTGTACAAGATCAATTCACCCGATTTTGTGCTGCTTTTTGTGCCTATTGAATCGTCCTTTAGTATTGCCGTGCAATTGGATGGCGAGCTGTTTAACTATGCCTGGGATAAAAAGGTGGTGATCGTTAGTCCATCAACATTGTTGGCTACGCTGCGTACCATCGCCAGTATGTGGAAACAGGAGCGCCAAAACCGTAACGTACTGGAAATTGCCCGCCTGAGTGGTGATATGTATGATAAGTTTGTGGGTTTCCTGGGCGATATGGACAGTATTGGCCGTAACATCAATCAAACCCAAAGTGCTTATAATACCGCCCTGAACAAACTATCCGAAGGTCGCGGAAATTTAACTACCACTGCCGAGAAGATCAAAAAGTTAGGGGCAAAAGCAGATAAGCAGATCGATCAGAAATTTATTGGGGATGAGTAGATGAACTATTTAACTTATTTGTCATCCTGAAGAACGAAGGATCTATTAGTGAACTTTGCATATTGCATATAGATGCTTCACTGCGTTCAGCATGACAAAAAGAGAGAAAAAAGATGCCCTTACGTTGTCGCTTCCCTTTGCTCATTAAACCAGCCATTAGCCGGTTTTGAAAACAACAGACGCAAGGCTATCAGTTCTATGATGATTTCCATGCTATATAGTACCATAACCAGATTGGTGAATTTCTCCTTTACACTATGATTCAGCAACTGAACTATATTAAACCCAAAGGAAAGCAGGTTAAAAATAACAAACAGAAAAATCAGGATGCGAGCCCATTTTTTACCGGCTGAAACAGCAGTAATCACCAGGCTAATCACAATAAAAACAATAATAAATGGAACGGCGGTAATGCCATCGAGCCAATCGGTGATCATAGACAAGATAAACCCAATATATAGAAATATTACCGAGGTAGCAACCTCCTTTGGTTTGTTGTTATCCTGATCTTGTCCGGTATTAAGCTTTTTGAAAAGACTATTAAACATCTTTATCAATCCTTTTTAAATGCATTCCATCCCTGGGCCTTAAGGGCATGTACGTTCCCTGTTTTGGTAATAAGGTTACAGCCTGCTGAAGGCTCGGTGATATGCCCAATGATGGTGATATCCATCTTGAACTTGATCTTGTCGTAGTCGGCTTGTTTTACGGTAAAAAGCAGTTCATAGTCTTCGCCGCCACTCAGCGCACACACGGTAGGGTCAAGGTTAAATTCGCGGGCGGTTTCATAAGTCATCGGGTCCAACGGGATCTTATCTTCATACAGGTTACACCCCTTATCGCTTTCTTTACAGATGTGCAGTATTTCTGAAGCCAGGCCATCAGATACATCTATCATAGCTGTTGGTTTTACATCGATGCTTTTCAACAATTCCACAATATCCCTACGGGCCTCTGGTTTTAACTGGCGTTCTACGATATAATCTTTGCCTTCCAGATCGGGCTGAATTTTTGGATTTTCCAGGTAAATCTGTTTTTCACGCTCCAACAACTGTAAACCAACATAGGCTCCGCCCAAATCTCCGGATACACAGATCAGGTCGCCTTCGCCAGCTGTATTACGATAGGTTACATCAGCTTCATCGGCATAACCAATAGAGGTTACACTAATCACCAAACCTTGTTTTGACGAAGTAGTATCACCACCAACCAGGTCAACATTATATTTTTCGCAGGCTATGTAAATGCCCTCGTATAGTTCTTCAATAGCTTCCAGCGGAAATTTGCTCGACATCCCGATAGATACTGTAACCTGTGAAGCGGTACCATTCATCGCATAAATATCACTCAGGTTTACCTGTATGGCTTTGTAACCTAAATGCTTTAAAGGAGTATAAGCCAGATCAAAATGAATGCCCTCTAATAGCATGTCGGTACTTACCAACACTTTTTTGCCGGTAAAATCAAGTACAGCGGCATCATCGCCAACACCTTTTACGGTACTTGGTTGGGTTAGCTTTATGTTTTTTGTAAGATGTCCTATTAAGCCAAATTCGCCCAAGTCCTCTAAATTCGTCCTGTCCTGATTTTCAAACATTTCTTTTAAACTATAATAATCTGCAAAAGTACAAAATTGTCCATCGCATTACCGAATGGTTACAATTACCGGTATAAAAAATTTCGGGCTGTCGCAAAACCCGCGTGATGTCTTCCGCCGAAGGCGGGAAATTTTTTTGAGATTTCAGGCCCCTTAGCAATTTTTCCACCGGTAGCGCAACAAGGCCCGATATTCGCTGAAGGCGGAAAAAATTTTTAGGATTTTTAGGTCCACAACAAAATCCTTTCCTTTATAAACCCAGTTGCGCCGATATTTCCAGCATACGCTCAATAGGTTTTACTGCACGTTCAATAATATGTTCAGGTACCGTAATTTCAGGCGATCCGTTTTTTAAGCATAGGTACAGTTTTTCTAATGTGTTCCGTTTCATATGCGGACAATCGTTACAAGCGCAATTATTATTCGGTGGTGCCGGAATAAAAGTTTTATCCGGATTTTCCTTTTGCATCTGGTGTAGTATGCCTGCTTCGGTAGCTACAATAAATTCTTTATCCGGGTGACTGCCAGCATATTTTAATATCCCGGTTGTCGAACCTATATAATCGGCCATCTTCAATATAACTTCCTCACATTCAGGATGTGCCAGTAATTTGGCATTAGGATATCTTTCCTTGAGTTTAGTTATCTTTTCTCTCGAAAAAATTTCATGAACCATACAGGCTCCATTCCAAAGTACCAGGTCCCGTCCTGTTTTTTTAGCCACATAAGCACCCAGGTTTTTATCCGGCCCAAATATGATCTTTTGATCTTTTGGTAAGCTCTCTACAATGGCCACAGCATTACTTGATGTACAAACAATATCACTTAAAGCTTTCAATTCGGCCGTGCAGTTTACATAGGTGATCACCAGGTGATCGGGATAGTTTTCCTTAAACTTTCTAAATAAATGAGGCGGACAACTATCTGCTAATGAGCAACCTGCCTTTAAGTCGGGTAATAAAACTTTTTTGTTAGGTGACAGTATTTTGGCAGTTTCGGCCATGAAGTGTACCCCGGCGAAAACGATAATATCGGCGTCAGTTTTTGCGGCCTGCTGTGAGAGCCCCAAACTATCTCCAATATAATCCGCAATATCCTGGATATCGGGTTCCTGGTAATAATGCGCCAAAATAACTGCATTTTTTTCCTTTTTAAGTTTTTCAATTTCATCAAAAAGATCCAGCGTGGGGTCGATGTATTCGTCCACAAATCCTTTCACATTTAATTCTTCGAAGATATCCATTTCAACATTTCAATTAATAACAACTACTTTTTTATATAAATAAAACTATTGTTTATTGGTGTGTTAGTAATGTGCAAAAGTCGGTATATATTTTGTTTCATTAATTAGTTTTCACATTTTACTAACAGTTATCCACATCTTTTGATCTTATATTTGATTGATTTTGTGATTTGTATGACAATCAAATTTTATTAAAAAAAGTTTTATGTTAATATTTTGTGAGTGGGTAAAATGTTAGGTATATGACTTTAGTACCTCAAAAGTCGCTCAAAAATTATTCATATTAGCATCAAAAATGGTGGTTATCCACAATTTGATTATTTACTGGTTATTTGTTTACATAAAGTTAACACGTTTTATACGGGTTATTAACACAAGTGGTACTTTTACACACATTATACATTTAAGATGACTAAAACTGTTGATTTTTTAGTAGTGGGATCGGGAATAGCCGGATTGAGTTTTGCACTAAAAGCAGCCAAACATGGTAAGGTTCTGATAGTTACAAAATCAAATGAGGATGAATCAAACACGAAGTATGCCCAGGGAGGTGTTGCGGTGGTTGTGGATAAAAAGGAAGATTCTTTTGAAAAACATATAGAAGACACCTTAATATCGGGTGATGGCCTTTGCGACAAAGAAGTTGTAGAAGCGGTTGTTAAAGAAGGACCGGCCCGAATTAATGAAATTATTGATTACGGAACCAATTTCGACAAGACCAATGAAGGTTTTTATGACCTGGCTAAAGAAGGAGGGCATTCGGAATTTAGGGTATTACATTATAAAGATGTAACAGGCTGGGAAATAGAACGTTCTCTATTAGAAGAGATCCATAAAAATCCAAATATTGAGATATTAACACATTATTTCGCGGTTGATCTGATCACTCAGCATCATTTGGGTGAGCTGGTAGGTAAATCCAGTACCGACATCACTTGCTATGGTATTTATGCTTTCAACACCGAAAGTAATATTGTAGAAAAGATATTATCAAAGGTAACCGTAATGGCATCTGGTGGCGCAGGGCATATATATGCGGTGACTACTAATCCAACAATTGCTACCGGTGATGGAGTTGCCATGGTTTACAGAGCTAAAGGAAAAGTAAGGAATATGGAATTTATACAGTTCCACCCCACAGCTTTGTATAATCCCGGTGAGTATCCTTCTTTTTTGATATCTGAAGCGGTACGTGGTTTTGGAGGTGTACTGAGACGTACTAATGGGGAAGAGTTTATGCAGGAGTATGATCCGCGTAAATCATTAGCTCCGCGGGATATTACTGCACGGGCTATTGATGCCGAGATCAAGAAATCAGGTGAGGATTTTGTGTATCTGGATATCAGGCATCGCAGTAAAAAAGATATTTTAAATCATTTTCCTAATATATATGCCAAATGCCTGGAGATAGGTATTGATATGACCAAGGATATGATACCGGTTGCTCCGGCCTGTCATTATATGTGTGGGGGCATTATGGTAAGTCATGTTGGGCAGTCATCTATATTACGATTATATGCTTGTGGTGAATGTTCATCAACAGGTTTACATGGTGCTAATCGGTTGGCATCCAATTCATTATTAGAAGCATTAGTTTTTGCGCATCGGATATATAAAGATGCGGTAAGTAAATTTCAGGATTTTGTTATCCCGGATAATATCCCTGATTGGGATGAAAAAGGTGTACAGTTATCTAATGAAGATATCCTGGTAACACACAACGTACGTGAAATGCAAAAGCTGATGAATGACTATGTAGGTATTGTACGTTCTGATTTCAGGTTAGAAAGGGCGTTGAGGAGGTTAGGTTTATTGTATGAGGAAACAGAATCTTTTTATAAGAAAACAAAACTATCCGTAAAACTTTGCGAGCTACGTAATCTTATCCAGGTTTCCTTTATCGTTGTAAAATCAGCTATGTTGAGGAAGGAAAGTAGAGGTTTACATTATACAACAGATTACCCGGTACATGCGGAGAAAGTGGAGGATACGGTTTTTTAAAAACTGCTGTTTGTCATTCTGAATGAAGTGAAGAATCTATTGGGCTGTTTGCATATAGGTTAATGGATCCTTCGTTTCTCAGGATGACAATTAATAAGAGTGTATTAAGGTTGAGCGGAAAACGGGATTCGAACCCGCGGCCTTCAGTTTGGGAAACTGATGCTCTACCAGCTGAGCTATTTCCGCTTAAATTTGTATTCAAACATAAATAAAAAGTACATCAAATCAATAGTTCAATAATTAAAATATGCCTGTTATATTGCCTGTTAAAGATAAAATCCCGGTTTGGGGTGAGGATTGTTTTATTGCTCCAAATGCTACCATTGTAGGTGATGTTGTGATGGGTAAAAATTGTTCAGTTTGGTTTAATGCGGTGATCCGGGGCGATGTGCATTATATTAAAATAGGGGACAATACCAATATACAGGATGGAGCAATAATACACGCTACTTATTTAAAGGCAGCTACGAATATAGGCAGCAATGTTTCTATAGGTCACAACGCCTTGGTGCATGGCTGTACATTGCATGATCATACCTTAGTAGGCATGGGTGCCATTGTGATGGATCACGCTGTAGTGAACGAGTTTGTAATCATAGCAGCAGGTGCTGTAGTACTGGAGAACACTATTTGTGAATCAGGATATCTATATGCAGGTATCCCCGCAAAAAAGATTAAGCCGCTAACTGATGAACAGAAAGTAATGCTTAAACAGCTCCCCAATAATTATATCATGTACTCCGGTTGGTTTAAGGAGTAATGGGCTCTTTAGGCACTGTTATGGCTTCCTCTGCTTCCCAGTTTGGTCTTAACGATATTATCTTTTCACTTACCCAAATATGTTCCGGCTGTTTTCTCAGATGTACGTTGCCGCTATCCCATTTACCGTTTTTATTTTCATCATAAATTACCCGGAATATATATTTACCTGTAATGATATTTTTGTAAACGATAGAGCCATTGCGTTTTATAGGATCACTTTGTAAAACTTTCTTTTGTTCGTTTAGCAATTCAACAACATATGCTTTTCCGGTATCCGGAAGCGTAACTTTTAAAGTGAGTGTGCTGTAATTATCTGTTTTATCTATCTGGAACTTTTTTGATATTCTTTTATTCTTATCACCATAAATAGAGGTAAATGCAGCTTCGTTAAAAATAAGTTCGTATTTACTGCCTTGCCGCCAACGGTATTTCACAGTTAGTTTTTTAAAGTTACCGGTATCTTTTTGTAGCGTAAGGTCACTGGTAGCAACAGAAACAGAATCCTCATTAAGCGTGATGAGTGAGTTGTCAAAGTTTTCTATGGGCAAGCTGGCTGTCAACTTCAAATCTGTACCAGGCTTTAACAGGTTGTTGCCATTAATGTTATACTGAAAGGTTAATGATCGCTGGAAGCTCTCCTTTTTACCCTTTAAAAGCGAAGTAGAGTCGATAGGTTTACCATTATCAAATACAGCCACCCTGATAGAATCGAAATTCATATTTCGCAGATAAACAGATGCCGTATCTTTTGTTTTACTAAAATCTACCTGTTTTTGTTTATCAATATCTGCAGGGTAGATAACTTTTATGGAAGGATTGGCTAAGGCCTTATTAAAAACAAAAAGTAATTTTCCGTCGGTATCAAACCGTTTTTCAGAAAATCTGAATTTTTCTGGAATTTGCTTGAAGAGATTCAATTGAACGTTTGAGGTATCAGATCTGAGGTGGATGGTCTTTTTTAAGAAAGCGATTAGTTCCTGATCGTTGTCAAATATTTTATTAGGAGATGCTTCTTTCAAGGCATAGATCCGGTAATCATCTTCGCGCAAATTATTTAAACTAAAATTTCCGGAAGAATCTGTAGTTGCAAAAATACTTGGTTTCTTTTTGCCGAAAAGGAGAGAGTCTTGCTTTAACGTAAAAAGCATCACGGTTACATCTTTTTCTTTCTCCTGGGTCAAAGTATTGGTAACACTTCCCGAGATGCTTAAGGAATCAATATGCGGACCGGTCGAAAAAACATAAGTGAAATTCTTAAGCACGTTACCTTCATTAACATCCTGGATAGCTTTTCCAAAATTGATAACATAAGTAGTATTTTTTTGAAGCGAGTCCTTAAGTTTTATTTTTAAGATTCTTTTGCTGGAAGTGTACTCCGGTTGTTTTTCCATCGCCGGGCTCATGCTTATTTCCTGGTACTGATTGGTGAGTTTGATAAACTCATCAAATTCGAGGTCAATTTCCTTGGCTTTAAAATTCCGAGTTTTATTGGCTGGTATTGCCTTCACCAATTTTGGTGGAGTAAGGTCACGCGGACCTCCCTGGGGAGGTTGTTGAGCTGCGCAGCCAAAAAGAATTAAAAGTGCCAAAAAAGAGAATGGAAAATTGTGAAAATTGACCCGTTTTTTGTTTAACATGGTTTTTAGGCGATATAAGCGATTTTTATAGTTTTATGAGCTACGATATTAAAAAATGAAAATAATTGATCTAAAACAATATTTTATAAAGTATTTATTATCAATAAGTTATAGTTTATCTGGAGACATGAACCATCAAAACTGAAATATCAGACGGTGATACCCCCGAAATTCGGGAAGCCTGACCTAAAGTGCGTGGTTTTATCTTCATCAGTTTTTCGCGTGCTTCTTTTGAAAGTGATACCAGGGTGTGATAATCAAACTCCGGATTGATTTCCCTGTCTTCCATTTTTTTCATGCGATCAACAATTTCCATTTCTTTTATAAAGTAACTCTCATATTTGATTTTTATTTCAGCCTGCTCCACAGTTTCTTTATCATAAGCTGATAATAATTCGGCCAAGGGTTCATCTACTTTTTTAAGATCGTTGAAACCTACTTGCGGGCGACTTAATAAATTAAAGAGTTTGGCACTTTGCGATAGGGTACTAGTACCCAAGTCATCCAATAAGCCATTCACATTTGATGGATCTATTGATTTGCTCCTGGTGTAAGCAACAATATCATCGGAGTTTTTAACCTTTTGTTTTACTTTTTCTAAGCGCTCATCGTTGATCAATCCCAATTCATGACCCATAGGACTAAGCCTGATGTCGGCATTGTCCTGACGCAATAGTAAACGATGTTCGGCCCTGGAAGTAAACATACGATAAGGTTCTTCAGTCCCTTTGGTTACCAGGTCATCTATTAAAACACCGATGTATGACTCTGATCTTTTCAATATCAACTCATGTTTATCATTGAGTTTTTGGTGTGCGTTGATGCCAGCCATGAACCCTTGGGATGCTGCTTCTTCATAACCGGTGGTACCATTAATCTGTCCGGCAAAGTACAGGTTGCTGATCAATTTTGTCTCTAAAGTTAAACCTAATTGGGTAGGTGGGAAGTAATCATACTCTATGGCATAACCCGGGCGAAACATTTTGGCGTTCTCAAAACCGGGTATTTGGGTAAGTGCTTTGTATTGTACATCCTCTGGTAAGGAGGTTGAGAATCCATTTACATAAATTTCAACAGTGTTTAATCCTTCGGGTTCAACAAATATCTGGTGGCGGTCACGTTCGGCAAAACGGTTTATTTTATCTTCAATAGAAGGACAATAACGCGGACCTAATCCTTTAATCCGCCCGGTAAACATTGGGGATCTTTCAAAGCCTTCTTTTAAAGTTTCGTGTACTTTGGTATTGGTATAAGTGATCCAGCAGCAGCGTTGTTCTTGGATCATATCAACATCGGTAAACGAGAAGCGGCCACGTTCTTCGTCGCCCCATTGCTCTTCCATGAGGCTATAGTTAAGGCTACGACCATCAACACGTGGAGGTGTACCGGTCTTCATTCTGCCTGAATCAAAACCTAATTTAACTAGCTGTTCGGTTAAGCCGGTAGCTGATTTTTCACCGGATCTGCCACCGCCAAACTTCTTTTCGCCTATATGAATCACACCATTTAAAAAGGTACCATTGGTTAATACCACAGCATCGGCTTCTATTTCTACACCGATAGAAGTACGTACCCCTTTGATGGAATTATCCTTTACTAAAAGGGAGGTAACAGTATCCTGCCAGAAGTCGACATTAGGAGTTCTTTCCAGTGCTAAGCGCCACTCTTCTGCAAAACGCATACGGTCGCTTTGAGCTCTGGGACTCCACATAGCAGGACCTTTTGATTGGTTCAGCATGCGGAATTGGATGGAAGTTTTGTCTGTAATAATGCCTGAATAACCACCTAAAGCATCTATCTCGCGAACTATTTGTCCCTTGGCAACTCCGCCCATAGCAGGGTTACAACTCATCTGTGCAATGGTGCCCATATTCATGGTAATGAGCAATACAGATGATCCCAGGTTGGCAGCAGCAGCAGCAGCTTCACAGCCGGCATGGCCTGCACCAACAACTATTACATTATATTTCTTAAACATTTTTACCTCCATGTTCCACGTGGAACATTATGATCTTATAGTCAATTATGCTTGAAACAAGCGATTTGGTGATCTTATTTATTACTAATGTTCCACGTGGAACATTAGATTTTTTTAGTTTGATTCGAATAATAGAATACAAAATTATTCAATCTATACTGATGTTCCACGTGGAACCTTTAATAATGATATTAAAGCTACAAAGCCCCATACACCCTCTAATACCACAAATGGATAAAAACTAACCATATAAGAAGCATAACAGCAAGTGCCTGCTCCAATAAAGTTCATGAGCTTGTATGTCTTACTTTCGGCTGATAATTTGTTAGATAAATTTAACAAAAAAGCGATCAAAAGGATAATCACACCTACAGAAGCAATAATATCTGATGTTTTCATACTAGGACTCGTTTAATTCGGTTAGCTCCATCCAGCGCATGCTTTTAGCATCCAGTTTTCTATTCAGAATTTCAATTTCGGCCAGTATCTCATTCAGTTTTATAGGAGCTATACCTGTAGTATTTAACTGCTCGGTTTTATCTTTTATCTGTATTTCTATAGCTTGTATTTCTGCTTCTGTTGTTTCCAGTTCTTTAGCTTCCTTAAAACTTAATTTGCTTTTTTTAGGGGCAGTAACTGTAGTAGGAGCAACAGGGGCTGGCTTTTTAGCCTGTTGTTTCTCTTCTTCCAGATCAATACGATAAGAGGAGTAATTGCCATTATAAATACGCACCTGACCGCCATCTTCCATAATGAATAGTTGATCGGTTAGTTTATCTAACAAATACCTATCGTGCGATACAATCATTAATACGCCCGTGTAATTGGTTAAAAACTCTTCTAATACGTTTAGGGTATCAATATCCAGATCATTGGTAGGCTCATCCAGTATCAGGAAATTAGGATTCTTCATCAGAATACTCATTAACTGCAAGCGTTTCTTTTCGCCACCGCTCAATTTAGATATAAAACCATATTGTTTTGCCGGTGGAAACAGGAATAAAGTAAGCAGGGCAGAAGCAGAGATAGTTTTACCATCGGCCATGGTGATGAACTCGGCAACGTTTTTTACAATATCAATTACACGCTCATCTTCCTTGAATTTAATACCTGATTGATGAAAATACCCCAATACGGTAGTTTCTCCTTTTACTACCGTTCCTTTATCTGGCTGTAAACCTCCAGTAATGAGGTTAAGTAATGTTGACTTACCACTACCATTGCGGCCAGCTAAACCAATGCGATCGCCCTTTTTAAATACGTAATTAAAGTCCTTAATAAAGGTATGATCGTTGAATGATTTATAAAGATGTTCCATCTCCATGATCTTGTTACCCTGGCGTGCTGTTTTTACACTCAGTTCAACCTTTTCACGTATGCCACCACTTTTAGTTTTGTCTTCCAGGTCATAGTAGGCATCAATACGGGCTTTTGATTTTGTTCCGCGTGCCTGAGGCTGCCTGCGCATCCATTCCAACTCCTTGCGAAGCAGATTGCTGTTTTTTTGGAAAGTGGCTTCGTCTGCAGCATCGCGTTCTGCTTTCTTTTCCAGATAGTATCCATAGCTACCATTATAGGGTTGTATTTTGCCTCGGTCTATCTCTAATATTTCGTTACATACGTTATCCAGGAAATACCTGTCGTGTGTAACCATCAAAATGGTTTTGTTTCCTTCGGTCAGTAATTTCTCCAGCCACTCTATGGTATCAATATCCAGGTGGTTGGTGGGCTCATCCAGAATATAAATGTCCGGGTCTTCAATCAATAGCTTAGCCAAGGCTAAACGTTTCTTTTGTCCGCCAGATAGTGTATTGATCTTTTGGTTCAGGTGATGGATATCTAACCGGCCCAAAATAGTCTTGATCTTGTACTCATACTCCCAGGCATCAACATCACTCATCTCTTCCATCACCTTTTCAATGGCCTTGGAATTGTCGGGCTCGTTTTCCAGAAGCTCCTCATATTTACGGATCAGTTGCTGCTGCACATCATCGGCATGAAAAATATAATCACTGATGGTTACCGCATCTTTAAAACCAGGGTCCTGCTCCAGATAACCCATGTTCAAGTCTCGGCTCTGAACCACCTTCCCTTCGGTAGGTTTGAGGTGACCGGCCAGTAATTTAAGCAGGGTAGATTTACCCGCGCCATTCACACCCACCAGCGCAACCCTGCGGCCACGGTTTATACCGATGGTTATATTTTTAAACAGCCAGTTGTCATGAAATTGATGACCAAGATTTTCAGCAGAAATGTAAGTGCTCACGATAGTTCTTTTATTTTGTCAGACTCATATATAAACAAGCCCGTGTTAGTATGCATTGATTGTTTGTACATAGCCGATGCTACTTTTGCAGCAGGAATGCTTTTGTACTTTTTTAAGCCCCCAAATAGTAAAGGCTCTATTATTTTATATAGCGCAGTCACTATTTTTTCTTCCGCCCGTTTTTCTTGTCTTTCGCCAGTTAATAGTGATGGGCGATAGATATGCAAAGCGGGTATACCAACTCGTTGAATATCGGCTTCTAATTCACCCTTTGTTTTGATATAAAAAGTAGAAGACGTTTTGTTGGCCCCTATGGAGGAAACAAGATGATATTGCTGAACACCATTTTTCTGGGCCAGTTTAGCCAGTTGCAAAGGATAATCGTGATCAATTTTGTGATACACAGTCCTGTCTGGCGTTTTATGCCTGGTTGTACCCAGGCAGCAAAATATAGCATGGCCGGTTATGGCACTGGAATAACTCTCCAGCTGATCAAAATCCACCACCAATTGAGTCAATTTAGGATGTTGTATGGGTAATTCTTTTCTAACCAGAATTAAAACTTCATCATAAAAATCCTCTCGTAGTAAAATCCAGTAAATTACTGCCAATTAGTCCGCTCGAACCTGCAATAATAGCCTTATTTGCCATAGTGCGCACAATTTTTTGCAAAAATACACATAAATAAATTGTGGAATAAGAATTGTATGTTTAAACATATAAATAGGAAAATATCATGAAAACTATATTTTATCCCGAAAATGAACGTGGAAAAAATAACCTTGGCTGGTTAAAAGCTAACTTTTCATTCAGCTTTGCATCATATCACGACCCCAACAAAGTTAATTTCGGCGTATTAAGGGTATTAAATGATGATATTATTGCTGGCGGTACAGGCTTTGGCACACACCCGCATGATAATATGGAAATCATAACCATCCCGTTGGAAGGAGGGTTGGAGCATAAGGATAGTATAGGCAACACCGGCGTAATTCGTGCAGGTGAGGTTCAGGTTATGTCGGCAGGAACCGGGGTTTATCATTCTGAGTATAATGCTTCACGTACAGAAGATGCTAAAACCTTGCAGATATGGCTTTTCCCTAAAGAACGGGACATACAACCACGCTATGATCAAAAGGACTTTAAGCCACTTTTAAAGACAAATCGGCTTACTACATTGATATCGCCGGTAAAGAGCCCTGACACCCTTTGGTTAAACCAGGATGCCACTTTTAGCATGGGTGATTTTGAAGCAGGCACCCAGGTAAATTACGATATAAAGACAGCAGGGAATGGCGCTTATCTGTTTGTTATTGAAGGTTCTGTCAAAATAAACAGTGCTGTTTTAAACAAAAGAGATGCGCTGGGCGTTTATGATACCAGTTCATTTACAATTGAACCCGAAGAATTTTCCCGTTTCCTGATCATTGATGTACCAATGTCATAAATCTGCAAGCCGAACCAAAGGTTAATTTTCTTGAACTGCAAAACAAAAGGGTAAAACTTTGTTGTACCCCTGACAATTAGTTGACGTAACTTATGGCAGAACAAGCAATTACCGGATGGAGAAAGTGGGCTGAAGACATTGGTGAGCAATGCGTTTTCTTTGCCCGTTTTTTCAGAAATATATTTACCGGCAGCTTTGAATGGTCGGAGTTTGTGCGGCAATGTTATGAAATAGGTTACCGCTCCATGATGTTGGTAGGTATTACCTCCTTTATCATGGGGCTGGTTTTAGTTGTACAGCTCCGGCCATCTATAGTAGCGCTTGGGGCTGAGAGTATGCTGCCTAAAACACTAACCGTATCTTTTATTCGCGAAATAGGTCCCGTTATTACGGCTATCATCTGTGCGGGTAAAATAGCCTCGAGTATTGGAGCCGAGCTGGGTAGCATGAAGGTTACCGAGCAGATAGATGCCATGGAAGTATCAGGAGCCAATCCGCTGCAATACCTCGTTGTTACGCGAATTTTAGCAACCAGCCTTATGGTGCCCCTCCTGGCTGTTATTGGCGACGTTATAGGCTTGTTTGGGGGCTTCCTGGCCTTGAATATTACAGATAATATCAGCCTTCCTCTTTATTTTCATAAATGTATTGCCTCACTTGACTTTTCCGACTTTTTACCGGCCGTTGTGAAAACCATATTTTTTGGCTTTGCGATAGGTTTTGTTGGCTGCTATAAAGGCTATCACTCCAATAAGGGTACCGAGAGTGTGGGTATCGCTGCTAATTCGGCTGTGGTTACTGCTTCCCTGTGGATATTTGTTATTGATGCTATAGCCGTTCAGATCACCAGTTTGTTATTTTATAAATAAGATGAAAGCAACAAACGGAAATATCAGCCCTAAAAAACCGGCATCAACCCAAAAAGATGAGGTGGTTATACACGCCAAAGGCATAAAAGTTGGATTCGTGGATAACGAGGTATTGAAAAACATCACCTTCGACCTGAAAAGGGGAGAGAATATGGTGGTTTTGGGTAAATCAGGTTCGGGGAAATCGGTAACCATACAATGTATTGTAGGCCTGCTAAAACCGGATGCGGGTGATTTGACAGTTTTTGGACAAAATGTTGCCGAAATGAATGATGATGAATTGAAACAACTGCGAATGAAGATCGGGTTTTTGTTTCAAAGCGGTGCTTTATATGATTCTATGACCGTACGGGAGAACCTGGAGTTTCCATTAACCCGTGTATTAAAGCTTAATGATCAGCAAGAAATAGATAAGCGGGTAGAAGAAGTATTGGATGGCGTTGGCTTGCTGGATGCCATTGATAAGCTCCCCTCAGACCTGTCGGGCGGGATGCGTAAAAGAGTAGGCCTGGCCAGAACGCTTATTGTAAAGCCAGAAATTATGCTGTATGATGAGCCAACTACCGGGCTTGATCCCATCACCTCGCGCGAGATCAGTGAGCTAATACTCAACATGCAGAAAAAATATAAAACATCATCTATCATTATTACACATGATATGGAATGCGCCAGGATAACTGCCGACCGTATTGTGGTGATGGATGATGGCGAATATATAGCCGAGGGCTCCTATAAAGAGTTACAAAAATCGGATAACAAAATGGTTAGATCATTTTTTAACGAAACGACATGAAAACCACATCATCACAAAAAATAAAAATTGGCCTGTTTGCCTTTGCCGGTTTGGTAGTATTGGTACTGGGTATCTTTTTTATCGGCAGTCGAAAGGGCCTGTTCAATTCCACATTTAACTTGTATGGAACATTTAAAAATGTGAGTGGATTGCAAGTGGGTAATAATGTGCGCTTTGCGGGAATCAACATCGGGGTGGTGCAAGCCATCAACATTGTGACCGATAGCTCGGTAAGGGTTGACCTTACGCTGAATAACAGTGTTAAAAAATTTATTAAAACCGATGCAAAAATGAGTATTGGGAGTGATGGGTTGATGGGTGATAAGCTGGTAGTGATAGCCCCGGGAGGCATAACAAGTCATGAAGAGGTACAACAAGGTGGGCGTTTGGGTTCTATAAACCCGGTTGATGTAGACAAAATAATAATCAAGCTTACCCGTGTTGCCGATAATGCAGAAGCATTAACTACAGATCTGTCGCAAATTGTTGGTAAGATCAATAATGGTAAAGGTAGTATAGGCCGTTTGCTGAATAACGATGCGATGGCTAAAAACATCGAAAATACGGTTAAACAAGCACAAACAACCATGAAAAATGTGCATACCACCACCAATACCCTAAATGAAGACCTGACGGCAGCGCAACATAATTTTTTACTCCGTGGGTTTTTTAATAAAAAGAAAAAGGCGGCTAAAGCGAAACAGGATTCTATTAAGAAAGTACAAGAAGAGGCTCAAAAAGACAAGGAGAAAGCAGCTAAGGAAAAGGTGGATAAAGGAAATTAGCGAAAATATTACTTAATCTTTTTCGAACCCAAACCAACCAAATACAACTATATAGAATAATATACACCAACACTATACATTAAGCCCTAAAAAACAGGCATGTTGAGTGAACAAAATGAACAAAAAAGAAACTGTATCATCAATCAAATTGACCAGCCTTGGTGTTGTGTTACCTATGAATTGAAATTTAGCCGATAATATTTATACAAAAGTGGGTTTACATGTTTTTTCAAAAAATATACATAATTAATTGATTATCAATTATATAAATCAATGTTAACCATGAATTGTGTAAACCATGTAAACCCACTTTTGTTAATGGAGTTAAATCCAATCCGAGGCTATATATCATTTAAATACCTGAATAAATCAAAAAAAAGAGGCTGTATCATCAATCATGATCAGCCTCTCTTTACCTTTTTAAAAGGAAGGTCTTAATTCAAATATTTAGTAATATCTGGTGATAATGGTGTGGTTTGTGACCTGAACCGGTGTATTAGTTTACCATTTTCGTCAATCAGGAATTTTTCAAAGTTCCATTTGATATCACCTGTAAAATCGGGGTTTGGCGCTGTGGTCAAGTATTGAAATAACGGATCAATATCTAAACCCAATACACTTACTTTTCCGCTCATTGGGAAGCTTACCGAGAAGTTTTCTTTGCAAAAGGTTTTGATATCCTGATTGGTACCTGGCTCCTGTCCGCCAAAGTTATTGGCCGGGAAACCCACAACTACCAATTTACCTTTGTATTGCTCAGACAGCTTTTCTAAATCGGTGTATTGCTTGGTAAAGCCGCATTTGGAGGCCGTATTTACAATAAGTACTTTTTTGCCTTTATACTTGGCCAGGGTAAAATCTTTACCGTCAATACTTTTCAGCTTAAACTCATACACGGATGAGGGCGCTGTAATAAAAAGGAAAGCGAATATTAAAGTAAGTAATTTCATTGTTTTTATAATTGATGTGAGACAAATTTCTTTGAGTAAAATTAACTATTAAAAGTTCTTTTATTCAAATACTCATCTTCTTTTTGTGTCATTTTCTTCTTTGTAACAACACTTTTATCGGTATAGCCCAACAGATGTAAGGCGCCATGTATAATTACACGATGTAGCTCATCAGTTTCGGGGATGTTAAATTTGGCTGCATTTTCACGTACCCGCTCCACAGAAATAAAAATATCTCCTACGATATCACCCTCGATCTCCGAATTATCAAAGGTAATAATGTCGGTATAGGTGTCATGATCA
Organism: Mucilaginibacter lappiensis; assembly: GCF_900155965.1. Taxonomy (GTDB): domain Bacteria; phylum Bacteroidota; class Bacteroidia; order Sphingobacteriales; family Sphingobacteriaceae; genus Mucilaginibacter; species Mucilaginibacter lappiensis. Next base: position 166,447 of record NZ_FTMG01000002.1, on the reverse strand, counting down.
AGGTATTGCTGGTTCATAGGCAGCAGGTACGCGTCTGAACAAAAAACGTAGGTAAGCTCTTTCAGTTTAAAACCCTCGGCGGTGATGGTATCTTTGATCCATTGCCGCACAAGGGTTTTATTTTTTAGTTTATAACTGATATCTTCTTCAAAAAACTGAATAGCGGGCATTATATTTTAAAATGTAGTTCGATAGTATTGCCCGATGCATTAAAAATACATTGATCGGCCAGATGCTTGATAATAAAAACACCTCGGCCGGTTAAGTTTTCCAGGTTTTCGGGCGAGGTAGGATCGGCGAGGTTCGTATAATCAAAACCCGGGCCCTCGTCGGTAACGGTCCATACAATACGTTTGGGCTCCACCTCGGCGTTAATAATTACCTTTTTTGTTTCGTCGAGTTTATTGCCGTGGATAATAGCATTTATAGCGGCTTCGTTAAGGCAGGTCATCATGTTAGCGAAAGTATCTTCGGCTACGTGATATTTATCAGCAATTTCTTCAATCAGCTGCTCAAGTTGCGCTATGCTCTCCGTTTTTGACGGTAACTGTAACGTAAACAATTCGCTGCTGGTATGAACATTTGCCTGTTCCATGTTATTTGGCATTAAGTTGATCAAAGTAAGATTTTATTTTTTGTTTATAATACAAATTAAGTGCCGGAGACACAGTTTTTATTTGCTCCGTTTGCTTGTTCTTTTGTTGCTGGTATCCCTGCAGTGCTTTTATATAACCCGGAGGTATATCCTTACCCGCATGGCTTTCTCTTTGCTGATCCTGTTCACGTTCCTGTTCTGCCTTTTCAGCCTCCAATAGCCGGCTTTGGATTTGTTCCTGTCTTTTTAACGCTTCATCTGTAATCTTCCTGTTTACGAGATCATGCTCAGTTTGTTCCATTTCTTTAGAAATTTTATCCAAATTTCCTAAACCGTTTTTCCCGTCCTTATTCTCATCCCGGTTTATCTGCTCAAGGGATTCCCGTATCATTTGCTGCTGACGTGCCATCCGGGCTAATTGCTCACTCATATTGCCTCTGTTCCCTTGTGCGCTTTTACCCTGGTTGCCTTGCTGCTGCATCTGCTCGCGCGCTTTTTGCATGTTTTGATTAAGCTGCTGCTGCATTTTTGCCAGTTGCGACACAGATTGTTTTTTACCCTTACCTTTTCCGCCTTTATTCATCTGTTTTTGCAGTTGCTCCAGCGCTTCGCTCAGCATTAATGCCAGGTTGTTCATAGCCGTCATGGCGTATTGCTGGTGACGGTTGGCTTCGGCTGTACGACGGTCGCCCAGATTATCCAAGGCTTGATCAATGTGACTGTTGATGCCACTGATCTCCTGGTTAACGGTCGATTGTATTTGGGGAATTCTCCGGCTGATAGCATAAAGACTGTCTTCGGCTGTTTTCAGGTTATCCTTAATATCTTTTTGCTTTTGAGAGAGTGTAATATAAGAGGGGTCGGTTGGGTTGGTACCTTTTAAAGTTTGCATCACTTTTTCCTGATCGAAAGAGCTGTTCACCAGGCTTTTTAACAACTCCCTCAGTTGCTGGGCATCAACAGCATTTTCTTTACTCTCGCCCTCGTCATTATCCTGTGATAATTTGGCGGCTAACTGCTGCATTTGTTTGGCAGCCTGATTTTGCGATTTCGACGCGCCATCTTTATTGTTTTTTTGCAGCTCGCCGGCACTTTGATCCATTTGCTGGTCAATGCTTTGTGTTTCTTTTTCAGGGTTTTTAAAATCCTGTTTGTGTTCGGCCTGTTCGTTGGTTTTCTGCAGATCTTCCAATCCTTTTTTGATGTCCTGAAAATCCTTTTTTAGATTTTCCTGCTCCTGCTGCAACGCCTTTTGATCGGCTCCCTGCTGTTTGGTTTTGTCAGACAGTTGTTGCTCCTTATCGGCCAGTTTGTTCAACTGATCAACGCTTTGATTTAATTTTTGATCAAACTCCAGCTTTTTATACAGTTCCAACATGCGATCAAGCTCTTTTTTCAGCGATTTGTTATCCATCTGCATTTTTGATAACTCATCGCGCGTAGCGTCCTTTTGTTCCTGATCTAAAAGCTTTTGCAGGTTTTGGAGCAGTTCTTTTGTTTTTTGATCAAGTACATTGTTGAAAAGGTCTTCAATTTGTTTTTGCTTGGCCAAAAGCTCCTCGTTTTGCTGTTGGTTCTCTTTGCGGTTATACAGGTTTTTCTGATTCTCGTCCTTTATTTCCTTGACCAAATTTTCCAGGTCCTGCCGTTTTTGGAGCAAGTCTTCTACCTGTTTTTTTTCATCAAACGAGAGTGTATTTTTATTCAGTAGTAATTGATTGAGTTTTTGCGAATCATGCTCAACCTGACCAGCCAATTTTATGGCCGACTCCATTTTTTGTTTTACCGCTTGTGTGCCGGCATTTAATTGTTCATTAATGGCTTTAGCATCGGGCAAATTAAGTGTGCGCTCGGCGGTTTGGGCTCTTTTGGGGCCATTCACACCATCGTTATCCGCAACCTCAAAAAAGTAACTTACACGAGCCCCTGGTTCAATACCCAGCTCCTTCAAATTCCAGAAATAAAAGAAATCTGATTGTGTTTGGTTCATCGCAGCATCAATTCGTTTGATGAACGTTTTTTGAGAGCCCTTATTATTGGAGGATTGTACACTATAATGAAAGTTGAGCGATGAAAAACCGTGATCGTCCTGAATCTTTCCATTGAAATACAAGGCATTAATACTTACCGAATCAGATTTTTCCTGAACGGAGATGGTTGGTGGTTCGTCAGCTATTACATTAATATGATAAGCAGAGGAGTCGCTGTGGTTAACCAGCGGGTTTATGGGGTTAAGTTTATAAATGGTACTTTTTAAAATCCTTTCGTTATATTCAAAAAGATCGGTTCCATTTAATTTGGCAGTATGTTTGATGCCATTCAAATAAAATTCTAAACCAGAAGCATGTTGTGTGTGCAGAAGCCACTTCACCGAAGTACCTTCCGGAATGACCAAGTCGCCTGCATTCAGTAGTTTTTCGGATTTTTTATTTAAATAAGCGGGGTAGTTCAACTCTACATCAAAATGTAACAAGGCGGGTTTCTGGTTTACCCGTATCTCATAAGGCGCCGAAGCAAAACCGTTGCCTAACAGGCGGAACCTTGTATTTTGCTGCAGGTTGCTGAATAGGTAATGAAACTTACTGACATTATCTTTATCGAGTTTAAAAGTATTATTCGCTGTTTCTATATAAATGTCAGCCGGGAATTTATCACCATCAAGTTTGAGCTCAAGTTTAAGATCGTCTCCCTGTACTACAGATAGGGTTTTGTTCAGAACGTTGAAACGAAAGGGGGCCACAGGAGCAAAATATTCATTGTGCCTGATAAGCCGCTTTGTACTTTCTGTTAATATAGATGGAGCGGCAAAAGCCAGTACGATAATCACGGCCGCAGGAGCCAACACCCACTTTAAGTATTTACTATTTTCACGAATATTAATGGCCGAAGGAAAGCTAACCGGTTTAAGGGCCTCTATCTTTTGATCGATACTCGCTTCGATAAGAGCGCGGTGTTTTTCGTCAGCAGCGGCAAGCTTTTTAAGCTGCAGTGTGTTTAGTAATTTATCATTAACATCATGAAAGTGTTTACCGATGATTTCGGCTGCTTCGTCATGGCTCAATGAATGTCCTAGTTTAAGCCATGATAGAAATGGAGGTAAAATAAGCCAGCATATCAGGCTGATATTGAGCAGTATGAAGAAATAAAACAGGATGCTGCGGAAAACGATATTAAAATTGCCAAAATACTCGCTCAGCGTAATGACCACATAGGCGGTAAACAGGCCCGCACCTAAAAGGATCAGTCCCCGCAAAAAATTATTAAAATAGTACTTCCTGATAAAGATGTTGATCTTATCAATGAGTACTTCATAATTTTCGGCAGAATTCATATACAGGTGCAAAAATTCCCAACACAATATTAAACGAAAAAACAGAACAATATATATAATACCACAATTAAGTTAATACCAGAAGCAATAATAAACAATATGAATAATTTAAATTCAAGCGACTGCCTCAGAATGAGCTTCTTAAAAAAGAACAATCTGATTTCCAAGCCACAAATTATTTGATTTTGCGTTTATATTGTTTTGTTGTGGTTTAAGGAATAACCAGGCAGTAAATAGGGATGTATTTGCTTAATTATCAGCATTGTAATTATTATTAAAGTTTGTAAATTACCTCATCAAAAAAACAATTAAACAATATGCCAAAGTATGTTATTGAAAGAGAAATTCCTGGGGCAGGAAATCTTTCGGACGAACAATTAAAAGCCATTTCGCAAACTTCTTGTGGGGTATTAAGCAAAATGGGATCGCAAATACAGTGGGTTAATAGCTACGTAACTACTGATAAAATATATTGTGTTTATATAGCACCTAATGAGGATATGGTTAGGGAACATGCTAGCCTGGGTGGATTTCCGGCAAATTCAATTAGCGAGATTTCCAGGATCATTGATCCCACGACGGCGGAGTAAGCCAAAATAAGGGATTATAGATTTTGGATTTAAAAAGCATAGTATATATTTGCACCCCCAACCATTCGGGATGTAGCGTAGCCCGGTATCGCGCCACATTTGGGATGTGGAGGCCGCAGGTTCGAATCCTGCCATCCCGACGACAGCGATATCAAATCAAGTCAAAAACCCTCTAAATTGTAAGATTTAGGGGGTTTTTTCATTTATTTTTAAAAATTTCATATCAAAATGAGGCATTCAATATCAAAGTAAAAATGCCCTATTCCACACCCTGTTTTTTCTTCGTACTATTGACCGGTGTATTTTACTAATCAATTGATAATGAAATACTTAAATGTGTTTTGTGTGCTTTTGTCCCGTTTTGATATTGCGGCTTTGCTCATTGATCCGATAAAAGTATGTCATTGTCATATAAAACGGAATAAAGTGTATGAAGACAACAAATTCATTCAGTCTTAACTTTTTTATCAAGAAAGATAAGGCAAGCAAAGGGAACGCGCCGATTTACGTCCGAATAACTGTAAATGGCAAATTCGTAGACATGTCATTAAAGCGCCGTGTCAAGATGGATACGTGGGAACAGGATGGACAAAAAGTGACCGGCAACAGCCCGGAAGCTAGGGACATTAAAGAGAAAATGCGGCAAACCAAAACTGAGATCAATAATGCTTATGACGAATTGCGCTTTAATAAAGAACTGGTCAATGCCGAAGCCATCAAAGCAAAGGTCGAAGGTATAGATGAAGAACAAACTACCCTCTTATGGCTAATGAACTACCATAATACGGAGATCAAAAAACTACTTGAAGACGGTACGATGAAAAATTATTTTACCACCGAACGCTATCTAAAAGAGTTTCTGCTGAAAAAGAAAAAACGGCAGGATATTTATCTGTCCCAATTGGATTACAAATTTATTATTGATTTTGAAATCTATTTGCGCCAGAGAGAACCGGATAAAGGTCAGCGGCCATGTTCTAACAATACCGTAATGAAACACATTGAGCGGTTGCGCAAAATGATTAACATAGCAGTAAAAAACGAATGGTTAATTAAAGACCCGTTCCTGCGCTTTGAACGTAAAATCATTAACAAAGACCGAGAAGCATTGGAACTGGAAGAGCTGGAACAGATCAAAGAAGCAAAACTTGATAAAGATGGGCAAAGAATAGTGAGAGACATTTTTGTATTTAGCTGCTATACGGGCTTGTCTTTCGCTGATATGTGTTTATTGAGCAATAACCATTTGGTCACTGATATTGAGGGCGAAAAATGGATAGAGATGATCAGGCACAAGACGGCAAATTTCTCTGGCAAGAAATTCTTTGTAATGTTGCTTCCTGAAGCAATTGAACTCATTAATAGGTACAGAAAACATCCGATGGCAGGCTATACCAAAACTATCTTTCCGGTATTTTCAAATCAGGCCACTAACCGTTATCTCAAAGCGATTGGTAAAGAAGCAAAGGTTGATAAAAAATTGACCTTTCACATTGCCCGGCATACATTTGCTACTACAATTACTTTAGAAAACGGTGTACCAATGGAAACAGTATCAGGGATGCTTGGACACGCCAGCCTGCGTACAACTCAAATTTACTCCAAAATCAAAAAGAAGAAAGTGAGTAATGATATGAAAGTGTTACGGGAACGTTTAAAGCAAGCTTAGTTCAATCTAACCGGACTGCGTAGAAGTGATAGCAGCGGCATGTGTGACTTGTTGTCTGTGAGTAAAGTAAGCGGACATTACAAAATGTTCTTTTTAATAACTGATTATCTGGTGAATGGAAACACCATTCCATCTATTTGAACAGATGAAAACACTTTCCTCATTTATGCAGGTGGCAACTGCATGGGTGCAGCAGGGAAGAAAGCAAGTAAGAATGGAATCTGACATTCGATCCTTTGCAAGTGTATAGCTATGCGTAGACAACGAACCTATGTTTGAATCATCGTCACTGTCAACAAGCCTACTCAGGTTATTCAACTACGGTTGTAAGGCTTGCCCAAAATGGGAACGATTACAGGATTGATGGTTATGTCGCCATCAATCGTTCAAGCTATTGTAATCCGCTGAAGAATAGGACGCTAACCCTTAGTCAATTAAGACCATACAGATAATCGTAACAAGGTAATCTTATTAAGGCTCTGCAGTAGCAGAGGGAAGCTATCCTTATCACACAAGTTGTTTCAATCTTTGAGGAGATGGGCGGATCGAAGACACCCGAATAAGACCCAAACTTGGGTAAATCGCAAATACTGGCGATTGGAAACCGGTCGTTGGACATTTGCTGCTCGTAAAGGGAAGCCTCTTAGGCTCTATAGTTAAACTCCAATCATCAGGCACGTCAAAGTTAAAGAGAACCGCTCACCATACGACGGTGACTGGTCTTATTGGGGAGCAAGGCTTGGTAGATACCCTACGTTATCAAACAGAAAAGCCATGCTTTTGAGGAAACAGAAAGGTCGATGTTCAATATGCAAATTACAGTTTACATTAGGCGATGATATGGATACCGACCATATTATTCCTTTGAATTTGGGAGGAAAAGATATATGGGCTAATGTGCAATTATTGCACGCTCATTGTCATGTCACCAAAACGAGGAAAGACAGCTTGCTTCATATAAATGATTAACGGACGAGGAGCCGTGTGAAGGGAAACTTTCACGCACGGTTTTGAAGACCAGCCGTAGAGGCGACTCTACGGCTGAGTTTAATCCTGCCAGTGGTAGACATAGCGCAGTCGGTAACAGGCCATCAAATGAAATAAAAAAATCTAACGGTTTCGGAAAACCAAGTGCAGCAAGTGGGGAATAGTCATGATATTTTGATCGATTGCATCGCCGTTCTGCTTAGCTATCAAGTCATCCGGAATCTCAAACCCGCAATAAAATTCTGGCAGATGGCCGTTTAACCGATATGCTTCGCGCGAACTTTGTACGGAACATCGATAGCCTCATGCTGCAAAAGACTAAAATCATGAAATATGTAGTTGTCCTGGGCAAGAAAAAAGCCTTCCACGTAGGGTAAACCATGCTGGCGCAACCGCTTGGGCATTACCGTAACACAGCCCCGGTCGCGTCTGAGCATCCATAAATGTAACGGTATCAGCATTGCTCATCGCATATATAACGGCATGAGCTTGCGCCGGGATCAGGTGGTCTGGCGCATTAGAATCTCCACACATACATCGTGTATTGCAATATACTAAATGGAATAAAACGCAGGCAGCCAAATTATTGAACATCAGTTCAGCTACTCTTTACAGAAAAATTGAAGAATATAAGATAGAGGAATAAAGAATGGTCTTATCGGTCGGCGATAATCGATTTGGCTATACTTGCTAAATTCCGTGCCATCATTCCTTATTCGTTAGGTCGCAGGCCTGTCGCCTTAGTAGCACAAAAAAAATTTGTCATTCCATCTCTGCAAAACACTTGCATCTTTGTCAATGTTCTGTTCCATATTTAAAAGACAATAATTCACCACTTATACCCATTAATAACAACTATAAGTAGCGTAAAAACAACTACAAGTATTTGCATTTTTTCGATTCTGAAAATGTAGCCGGATAACTTTGCAGTGTCGAAGAACAGAACAAAAAGACATTACATATGGATATTAAAATGATCGGCAACAAAATTGCCAAAGCGCGAAAGGATAAAAACATGTCTCAGGCGCAACTTGCCGGGCTGCTGTTTATCAGCCCGCAAGCAGTTGGAAAATGGGAGCGCGGAGAGGCAATTCCGGACATCGTTACAATTAACAAACTCGCCGAAATTCTGGGCGTTGACCTTAATTATTTTTCAGAAAACTTCTCGTCAGCGGATAATGGAACAGTCTTCAAGGCAACCGTTGACAATAATGACAACGGCATGGAGCAACCTGTACCGGAGGACGTTAACCTTCCCACTTCGCCGGAGGAGCGAAAGTTGCTGACGAACTTCAGCGGGGGCGACCTGTCAAAAAGTGATTTTGCTGGCGTTATTGCGCATCAAAGGAAATTTAACGGGAGTGCATTACGCGGCTCCGACTTTGCAGGTGCGGATTTGACCCGCAGTTCGTTTACGGGTAGTGATGTGCGTGAAGCAAATTTCGAGGGGACGAACCTGACGGACTGTACACTGGCTGCAAATGACCTTACAGGGGCGATCTTCCATAAGACCGTTCTTGTACGCACCGTGTTCAGCGCGTCCAGCCTGGCCGGGGCAAAATTCACCAACGCAGAACTGACCGATGTAACGCTGACCAAGACCGACCTTAGAAGAACGGTCTTTGAAAACTGCATCTTCAAAGGTGTGGACTTTAAGTATTCCGACATGCGGAGTGTATGCCTAGACGGGCAGACCTTTATCAGCGTTAAGTTCGACAAGACAGCGCTCAATGAAGCCACGTTCAATGGCTCGACGCTTAGGAATGTATCTTTCCGTCCGACTTATGCATTGACCAATAAATATTACCGTACCATGAAAACCATCTGCTTCGACGGCGCGATGATGGATAAACTGACCTATGCCGAACTCAAAGGCCTGGGTGCTGAATTGTCAAAAGTTACATTTATCTAAAGAAATAAGTATATGCAAAATGCAATTCAAGTTAAAGGACTTCAAAAGTCCTATAAGCAGCTTCATGTCCTTAAGGGCGTAGACCTTGAGGTGGAAAGGGGCAGTATTTTCGCCCTGCTTGGCTCTAACGGTTCAGGCAAGACAACGATTGTCGAAATCCTCACCACACTGTTGAAACAAGATGGTGGAAAGGCGACAGTAAACGGGTTCGATGTTGCTCTAAAGCCCGATAATGTGCGGCAGTCAATCAGTCTGACCGGGCAGTTTGCTGCCATAGACGAAATATTGACCGGGCGGGAAAACCTGGTCATGATCGCCAGGCTGCGACATCTTAGCAATTCCTCTCAGGTAGCGAATGACCTGCTTCAACGCTTCGGTTTGACCGATGCCGCCGACCGCAAGGCTTCTACTTATTCGGGCGGGATGCGCCGCAGGCTTGACATTGCCATGAGCCTTGTTGGAGGGTCGCCGCTTATTTTCCTTGACGAGCCGACCACCGGACTTGATCCCGAGGCACGTATCGAGGTTTGGAAAATGGTCAAAGAACTTGCCGCCAATGGCACCACCGTATTCCTGACCACCCAGTATTTGGACGAAGCTGAACAGCTCGCGGACAGAATTGCCATTCTTCATGAAGGTAGGATCATCGTGAGTGGCGCGCTCGCGGAACTGAAAAAACTGTTCCCATCAGCAAAAATAGAATATATTGAAAAACAGCCGACTTTGGAGGAGATATTCCTTGCGATCATCGGCAAAAAAGAGAAAAATTAAAATGGAAACGATAAATAATTATTTTTTTAATGACATGGTTGTTATGCTTAGACGTTCCATGCGCCATATCTTTCGCAGCTTGGATACCATCATCACAGTCACCATCATGCCAATTGCAATGATGCTATTATTCGTCTATGTATTAGGCGGTGCGATCCAAACCGGCACGAAGAATTATGTGGATTACCTGTTGCCTGGCATATTGCTGATTGCGATTGCCAATAGTGCAGGCTACGTATCTTACCGCCTGTTTTTAGATAAGCAACGGGGAATATTCGAGCGTTTCAACTCTATGCCAATTGCGCGTTCGGCCGCACTGTGGGGACATGTACTCACCTCTCTGGTATCCAATGCTATTTCGCTTATGGTGATCGTTCTGGTAGCGTTGCTCATGGGCTTTCGTTCACCGGCTGGAATATTGTCATGGCTCGCCGTGGCCGGTATACTCGCACTGTTTACGCTGACCCTGACCTGGATAGCGGCGGTTCCCGGATTGTCTGCCAAAACTGTGGACGGTGCAGGTGTGATTGCCTATCCAATCCATTTCCTACCGCTCATTAGCTCGGCGTTTGTGCCGACAAAGTCGATGCCGGGGCCGGTTCGCGCTTTTGCCGAACATCAGCCGGTAACCTCGATCGTGGAGACCATCCGCGCGCTGCTTTCCAACCAGCCGGTAGGCCATGAAATATGGATTGCTCTTGCCTGGTGCATCGGAATTATCCTTGTGGCTTATCTCTTTGCGATGAGAGTGTATAAAAAATGGGCGTAACCGATTTTTGTCCAAAGGAGGAGAATGGATGGAATATTTAAAAAGAACAACCCAGTGGCAAGTGAAATCAGTAACCATCCCTTATTCACCTGTGTCGCGAAGGTAGCCCACCGCCGGGGTAAAAAGTAAAGGCTATACAAGCGGGCGAGAGTTGTTCGCTTTCAGCGGCCTCGCCCGTATTCTAAGACTTTAACAATTGATAAAAAAATAATTTTCGATAATCATTGATCTAACATCTATTTTTAGTTTTTTAGTAATTTTTTTAATATTTCTTTTCCATCATCGTTTTTGGGATTAAGTTCAATTGATTTTCGATACATCTTGATGGCCTCTGCAAAATGACCAGTTTGTCGTAGAGCGTCGCCATAGCTATCGTAAACATTCCAGCTGGACGGAAAAAGACTTGTATTTAATTTAAATATTTCCAGGGCTTGTTGGTAATGATGGGGAGGCTTTAGCCTATAAACAGGCTCGCCACCAAGCAAATCATAACCTACCGCATTGAAATCATCTTCATTGATCGCGTAATTACTCGTATCTCTTTTTGCGAGCCTTAGTACTTTGGCAGCTATTTTAGTACCTGACTTGAGTAATGTAGCAGCATACAAGTTAGCCGTATTGATCTTGGGATAAGCAGTGTTTCGTCCATTTAGGATGTTCATGGCGTCAATAGCATAGATATGGGCGTTATCACTTCCGACGGTATATACAATTATAGTTTGATGTTTAGTGATATTACGTACCAATACAGAGCTTAAGCCAGCGACACCCCCTGTATGATTAACTACTTTTCCGAATGTAGAATCCCGGTCAACTTGCCAGCCCAAGCCATACCATGCTATATTATACGCTCCGCTGTTTAAACGGTACGGTATAAAGGCTTCTTTTAGCGTTGCTGCATTGACCAGTTTGCCGTTGTATAACACCTGGTCGTATTTTAACAGATCTTCAACCGTGCTGATGGTTTCGCCAAATCCCCGGAAGTTGTACTTGTGCCAGTAATCGGCCAGAAAGGGTATCGAATCCGACCTGATGCGTTGGCCGGAATAGGAATAGGGGGTAAAATAAGGTATCGCGAGGTTTTGCTTTTCCCGGTTAGTATAATGGTAGAAGGTAAATGCAGGAAAAAAGGTATGAGTCATACAAGCCGGTTTTAGTATTTGTGACCTGAAATATTCATCGATGGCCAGTCCGCTTAATTTTTCAACAATTAAAGCCAGTACGACAAAATTGGTATTGTCGTAATTCCATTTTTCTCCCGGTTTATGGTTTAATGGAATTTTTGTCCCTTTGATGGCAGTCAAAAAGTCTTTGTTCGTAAGTACAGTGTCCGGGTGGGCCTTGATCAATGAATCCATCAGTACATCAAATGAAGGCATCCCTGAAGTATGGGACAATAAATTCTTAATGGTAATTTCCGGATAGGGAAAATCCGGTAGAAACTTGATCACCGGGTCCGTCAACTTTAGCGATCCCTTATCCTTTAATTGAAAGATGGCCGTGGCTGTAAGCGTTTTGGTTATGGAGGCAATAGGCACCTGGGTAGCAAAAGTATTTAACCGTTTGGTATCAAAATCAGCATAACCATAGGACCGCTTAAAAATGACCTTGCCATTTTCCGCCACGAGCACGTTTCCGTTAAAATGCTGATTTTTGTGCAAGGCGGAAAAATACTTTCCCAGGTTGACTTTTTGTTGGGGAAATGCTGCTTGATGCGCTATAAGCAGGAACAGGATACTGCCTATGATTTTTATTTTTTTCATGCCCAAAAGTAACAGGCGGTTATCCTTCCGCGTCTATAGAAAACCTTTAGATATTCTTTATATTTGATTCAACCATGCAAAATAAGCCGTTTATAATTAATGATCGCTTTCTGGTCAAACCGGAATTTCATACCATTACCGATCACAAAACCGGAAAAGAATTAAGGACTGAGCCGAGGTTGATGAGCGTTCTTGTATTACTAAGCCTGAACGTAGACAAATTGGTTAGCAGGGGGCAGTTAATTAAGGATATATGGGCCGATTACGGCGGCGGTGATGAAGGGCTGAGCCAGGCTATATCTTTTTTAAGAAAACAACTGGAGGACACGAATAAAAAAATAATTGAAACTGTCCCTACGAAAGGTTATAAACTGAATGCCGTTATTACCGAAGATTCCTTCTTCCCTAATAAATCTAAAAAGCATAGATATTGGGTGGCGGCTCTCCTGTTTTTGATAATTGCAACCCTTATATTATTTTTATTTTCACCTTTGGGAAAGCCATCGATCGCTTCTCCGGTTTCAGCTCCCAAGCCAGGTAAAGCCCCCAGCCCAAACCCGTCTCCAAAGCCATTTAATTGAAATGGTGGCGTCCGATTAATCCTGACTACGCAGTCTTGCCGCTAACACAAAGATGTTTTTGATATTACGCATAACAAGGCAGATTTGCCTGTCTTTCATAGGCATGCCCGAATATATGGCATTTATTTAATGCTATTTTTCATCTTTTCTCTTCACAAAGCTCTCATTTTGGCCGGAACCCGTAAAGGGTGTATAAACAGCTCCGCCCATAGGTCAGCGCTTCGCTGCCCATGCCGGAACCCGTCCAAAATAAGGAGCGGTGTTTACGAGTTAAGATGAAAGACATTAAGCTGCATATTTCATCAGATCCACGTAAGCGGTTCCGCTGTTAACCACAGCAAACATTCTGGCAATAAGCTTATTCCGAATAAAATTGAGTGTGCTCATTTTATTTTTTCACTTACCCTTCTTTTATAATAGCTCTTCAATTCTGGATTATATGCGCAAGCGCATATAGCTACTAAGTGGCTCAACTTTTTTATTTGCCGATTCGATAAGCTGCTGACTCGTGTTTTACCTTTTATACCGGTGCCTGATTGGTGCTCAAAGGGCGCCGTTCCTACATAACAGGCAAACTTGCGCCAATTGGTAAACCGGGTGAAGTTATGGGTACAGGCAATCATATTAGCAGCTAAAACAGACCACGTTGGATATTCCGAAGCCATTGACCACCTCGTTCCAGAATAGCAAAAATATCATTCTGCAACACTTTGATCATACTTACTATCTAACACTCAAGTGCATTTGAAAGTTCTTTTACACAACACAAAGAACATAAGGCACGGAATCACATCAACGCCTGCGGAATCCCCACAACAGAGTTGGTTCAGGTGGCTGATAAAGAAATGTCGGAGTTTTTCCGGGCTCAGTTCTTTGGTTGGGTTTTTGATTCCATAACTGTAGATATAAAGAAGGTCGCCTTGGCGACCCTTCCTGTTAAAAACTATTGATACACTTATTCAACTTCGGCGGCTGCTGCTTCATCTGACCATAGACAGGCCCCGGATACTCGACAGTGTTGTTTACGACAAACCGAATATCGCGCATAGTATTGAAGCTGTTTTTTACTGCGGGCAACAGAACGTTTCGTTCGATGCAGTTTTCGGCCCAAAGGGTAGCAACGGGCTACCGGAACTCATGTTTGACCCCGAAACGCTGGTCATAAATCCTGCCGTAATCGGATATTGGAAACGTTACGCCACTGATTTGCTTTTTCTGTGAATGATAGTTTGCCGGTCTTCCCTTTATAGGAAATGTAAATTGAATACAACAGACTACTAAGGACCAGCCATCGCCAAATGGAATGAAGAAAAAGAAGAAATGGATACATATCAGGGAGTTTGAAATCTTTTATCGTTTATAAATTCTTTATCAGTCAGTGTTTTTAAAAATGCCAGGATCTTATTTTGCTCTTTCAAATTGAGTACGATGCCTAACTTGCCATTTCGTTTCAGTTCAGGATCAAGGTTGGGATTTGGTTCGACACCATGATCGTAATGCGCCAACACCTCATTCAGCGTTGGAAATCTGCCATCATGCATATAAGGAGCTGTTACCTCGACGTTCCTTAAAGATGGTACCCGGAACTTGCCAAAATCTTTGGCTGTATGGGTTAAACTGTCTCTTCCCTTGTCCAGAGACCGGATATCCAGGCCATTGTTACGATAACTGCGGTCGGTGAACAATGGCTCCTGATGGCAAGAACTGCATTTTTGTTTGAACAGCGTATATCCCTGCAATTCTTCCTCATTGAAATTTCCTCCCGGCTCTTTGCGTACGTACTTATCATATTTGGAATTGGCGGAAACTAACATGGCCATAAATTGGACAAGAGCATTCAAAATATATTTGGATTTGATGGTGCTGTCACTAAATGCTTCCTGAAACAACACAGGATAAACTTTTAACGCCTGAAGTCTCTTACTGATTTGATCAGGATCATTTGCCATTTCGCAGGGATTAATAATCGCATTATGGGAAGTAAGCTTAAATTGATCAATGCGGCCGTCCCACATAAATCCCTGCTGCCAGGCCAGATTAAATAAAGCGGGGGCATTTCTTGTTCCTGTGCAACCTTTAATGCCACGACTAACCGGGAGATTAAGATTTGAAAATGCGGCAAAAGATTGGTGGCAAGTGCCGCAGGATATGGATTGATCAAGTGATAATTGCCGATCATAAAACAAGATGCGGCCGAGTTTAAATCCTGCCGGCGTTACTTTATTTCCTCTAAAATCATAAGTTGGTTTCGGGAAATTCCCTGGCACTGAAAATGCTGCCTTTGCTTCTCGTGCGTTATAATCGATCTCGGTTGGTCGAAGAGTATAAGCAAAATAGCCGATGATCAGGTTGATCAGTAAGATGATAATTATCAACTTCTTTTTCATTAATAGCGAGACAACACCAATCAGAGCAGGAACATAAATAGTCCGGTTAACAAATGATCAGGCTGCAGATTTTAAAATTTATCCTGTAATTACTTGCCTTGTTTTGTCTCTGCGAGCAATATGTCCATGTCACTCATCAACTGCTCTACCTGTTCAGTTTTAGTTCCGTCATATGCCCCCCTCACACGTTTGTCCTTATCTACCAGTACCAGGTAGCCCTGATGAACATAGCCGCCGGGGGCTTTGCTATCTTCGCCAACGGAAACCAGATAATTGTTTTTCGCAAGCCCATATATACTTTCCTTAGGACCACGGACGAATTGCCATTGAGAGCCGCTGACACCTAATTTTGTAGCATAACTTTTAAGAACATGTGGAACATCATACTTGTAGTCAATGCTATGAGATAGCAGCATTACCTCGCTATTACCTTTATACTTTTCGTAAACTTTCATCAAATTGCGATGCATTACCGGGCAAATGGAAGGACATGACGTAAAGAAGAAATCTGAAACATAAATCTTCCCGTCGAACAGATGATTTGAAATGGTTATGCTGTCCTGATTGATAAAACTAAATGCCGGTATCGTTTGATAAATGGTATCTACTATTTTTTTTTCGTCCACCAAGCGGTTTACTGCTTGACGATTACCGAAAATGGGAAGTTTACGTAGTGTTTCTTTGCAAGCGGTTATGACTACAGCAATCAAAAACAAATAAATAATTCTTTTCATAATATTAAGATTTAAAGGTTGATCCTATTTTTTTGCTGAAGTTGTCTGAATATGAAGCTTTGCAAACAATTCATTCGGGGCTGCAATCGCGATTTTGTAATCGTTGTCTAAACTGTTTAATTTATCAGCCTCTTTTTTGAAATAAGCGTTAGTTTCCTCCAGGGACTTTCCTTTATATTCTGGCTGGTAATTATGCATCCAATCTTCCATTTTATCGTCAGCCTCAGCTAAATGGTGTTTTAATCTTGTGATCTCTTTACTTGCTGCCAGGGTATCGGTGATCAAATGCCCGGTACGAAAATGGCTCAGCTTTAAAGTGTCTAATTGCATTTTAATTGAGACTGCTTGTTCACTCTTAGCCATCAGCTGGTCGTGTTTTTCAAGAATTTGTTTGCGGGGATCAGGGCCTTTCGCTTGTTCAGTGCAAGCTGCCAGGAGACTTAACAGGCTTGCCAATGCCAATCGATATGTTATAGTTCTGTTCATTTTTGGATGTTATTTAAATTTTTTTAGCTCTCGTACTTATATAATTGTTTTCACGGATCATTTTCCAGGCTTTGATCGGGTTGAGCTCGTTTTTGAGGATTCTTCTGTCTATATAGAATGTCCCAAATGGGATGAGACAGCTTATTAAGACTTTTCGGGTCATTACCTTGAACTTCCACCGATGTTCAGCAGCTACAATGAAGGTATTAGCGATGAACCAAACGGTAAGAACTATGTGGACTGGAGAAAGCGTCCATAACATATTTGGTTGTCCAAGAATGATTTTGAGTGGCAGCGCAGCACCCAGCAAAAGAATTAAAGAAATTCCTACCGCATGTGCACTTACCCTTAAACGCCCCATTGGCGTTTCAAAAATCATTTCCATATTAACACCAGTTTCACAACATACTACATAGTATGTTTTATCTCAATTCACTTTACTAAACATGATAATCTGAGATTATATCATGTCAATCTCAATTCATTATTATTTGCGACGATAATAGTTAAAAATCTGTACACCATCATGGTGGTTCCCGAACAGAATAACCAGAGTCGTGCTATATAGGGAGGATTAAATTTCAAATCGATAAATCATCATTCCGCCCCGCTGTAGTTTAAATTATCTAAGGGATATAGCTCATCCAAACCGATATCACTTAATGGAGTTCTAAATGCACGTCGGTAATCAGATGGTGTAGTCATCAGCAATCTTAAAAACGTTCGCCGCATCGTACTTAAACCTCCCAAACCGCATATTTCAGCGATTTGCTCCAATGATTGATCAGTGTCTTCCAATAATTTTCTGGCCTGCTCAACCCGGATTTTTTCAACATACTTAGCTGGAGGCATACCGGTCTGCTTATGAAATACCCTTGTAAAATTCCGGGTGCTCATGTTCAGGTGGTCTGCGATCCTGCGAACATCCAATATTTCATGTAAATGTTCGAGCACCCAATTGCGTAATTTTTGACTTAGACCTGAAGTTTCGTATGAAGGAAGAAGACTTCCGAACTGGCTTTGGTATCCAGGTCTATATAAATATACCACCAGTTCTCGAGCCACCCTAATGGCGAGTTCTTTTCCGAAGTCTTCCTCAACCATTGCCAAAGCCATATCAATTCCGGATGAAACGCCGCCTGAAGTATAAATATGTCCGTCTTTAGCAAAAAATAGATTAGTATCAACGTTTATTTGCGGATAACTCTGCTTTAGCTTTTCATTCAGGTTCCAGTGCGTTGTCACTTTACGTTTATCTATAAGGCCGGCTTTTGCCAGTGCGAATGCGCCAGCACATACCGATGCTATCCTACGAGTGTTTTTATCCGTCCTTTTCCCAAGCCATTTATAAAATGGTTCAAAAGGATCAGCTGCTTTTTCCCGGAATTCATAATTAGATATAATGAGTGTATCTATAGGTGACTTAATATCGATTGCACTAATTGGACATAATATTTCCATTCCTGCCCCTGTAGTTACCTTTTTATTGGACGTTGGCGAAGCGATCTGAACATCATAACCATCGTTTAACCCTGATTCCTGAAGAAATATACTGGCAGTGGTAAAAACGTCGGCAGGACCTACAAAATCCATGAGCATACGACCTGTCATCGCAACGATGACGACCTTTTTTGTTTGCTTAATGTTAATGGAATTTAAAATCTCATCTTTCATGACTACAAATTTACGTGGTGAGTTGGTTGTCTCAAAGGACATAAATAGCGCAATTTAGGCCATTTTAAAGTTTCGCATAGTATTGTTCCGTCAAAAAAATAAATAAAGCTAAATAATTGATAGTTTGAAATTTACAAACTAAAAAAGACTCTTTTTTAATCTGAAAATGTAAGAGACAAAAACTTTTTAGACATGACTTTTCCAGATTGATGATTATGTGAGGTTATAAAAACATGCAAAACATAAATAACTTTGCACCATACTAATCAGTATGAAAATATCAAAAGCAGAGTCAACAAGAATAGAAATTTTAAGGAATGCGTTTGATTTGATCTATCAAAAGGGTTACCAGGCTACGAGTATCGACGACATACTAGTAAAACTGCAGGTAACCAAAGGCGCATTCTACTATCATTTCAAAAGCAAGGAAGAAATGGGTATTGCACTGATATCTGATGTCATGCACAAGGAACTTTGGCCTGCATTAAAAAAGTCTATTGGCTCAACTAATGATTTCAGAAAGAATCTTTATAAGATGCTGAAAGATCTCCTTATTGGACACCCTATAATGACTTGCGAATATGGTTGCCCTTCAGTTAACCTGATCCAGGAAATGGCACCCTTAAATGAACGCTTTCGTAAAGCGCTAAAAAAGAACCTGAACGAATGGCAGAATCTAATCGAGGAGGAAATTATTAGAGCCCAGGGTGCAGGTCAATTAAGTAAAGATCATGATCCGAAAATAATTGCATTGTACGTGATCACATTATATCATGGTGTCCGCAACATGGGAAAAGTACTAGGCAAAACTTATTATGCAACCTTTTTGAAGGAATTTGAAAATTATCTTAACTCATTAAAATAAATTTTTTTACGATTAAACATACCATGTAGTATGTAACCAAAACTACGATGACCATTCAAATCTCCTGCCCTAAAACATACTATGTGGTATGTTATGTTTTTCTTACAGATCACCTTACAATGCTGTCATTTGACAATTATTTTAACTGGTTAGCTCTAGAACCCAATGTATTAATGAATCCTACAATCACCACTATATTCTTAAACTAATGTTACAAAGAAATTACAAGTATCTAATATGGGCGCTTAGCATCGCTATCAATGGTCTTATCGCACTCGCGTTTTTCCTGCCAAAAATCACAGTATTGGGCGGACACGATTTCTCAAAACTTCCGTTACTTAACGCGCTATTAAACGGTCTTACCTTTTGTTCCCTGATGATTGCGCTTCTTGCAATACGTCGTAAAAAGATACCCCTACACCGAACTTTTGTGTTTCTGGCATTTTTATTTACTTCTTTATTTCTGTTTTCTTATTTGCTTTATCACTTTTCCACGCCCTCTACCAAATATGGCGGCGACGGAATACTCCGGGTAGTTTATTTTTTCATTTTGGTTACCCATGTTTTCCTGGCTGCCCTGATCGTACCGCTTGCGCTGCTAACCATGGCTTTCGGATTAAACGGTCAGATTGACCGGCACCGGAAAATTGCCAGATGGACAATGCCGATCTGGTTGTACGTCAGTTCCACCGGGGTCATTGTATACCTGCTTATTTCACCTTATTACCACTATTAAACATGAGAGCACCGATCATAGATCAGGCAAAAAAGCTATCGGTGAGATTTGGCTTAACGTTCATTTTAGCACACATTTCTAATATATCAAATCAATTTTTTATGAAAAAAAAGCTGTTACATGGAATGATAATTCCGGCTATCATATTTTCCTCCTGTACATCAGGAAACCAGCAGGCGCAGAATACTGCTACGCCTGAAGTTCCGGTGTCCATAGTAAATCAGACCGATGCGGTGGTTTATACAGAATACCCGGCAAAATTAGAAGGCCAGACCGATGTGGAAATTCGCTCTCAGGTCAATGGAATCCTGGATAAAATATTTGTAGAAGAGGGCGCATATGTGGAGAAAGGAACATCACTTTTTCAGATTGATGCCCGTCCATATCAAGAAGTATATAATAATGCCCAGGCCGAATTACTAGCTGCGAAAGCAGATGTTGCAACTTCAAGAATAGAAGTAGAAAAATTGACCGCGCTTGTACAAAATAAAGTAATTTCATCCTATCAACTGAAGAGTGCACAGGCAGCTTATGATGCTGCAGCGGCGCGTGAAAGACAAGCACTGGCAAAAAGCGGTAATGCCAAAATCACCCTGGGTTTTGCAACAATCAAAGCCCCGGTTAGCGGTTACATTGGTCGTCTTGGGAAGAAAACCGGCAGTCTGGTGGCTCCATCTGATGCTCAACCACTATCTTATTTGTCCGATAACCGGGAAGTGCATGCCTACTTTTCTGTTGGTGAAGCCGACTTTGTCGCCTTCAAAGATGGATTAAAGGGAAATTCTATCTCAGAAAAATTAAAAAATGCTTCAGCGGTTACCATGATGCTTTCCGGAGGTACAGCTTATCCGCAAACCGGTAAACTAGATATGGTGGATGCCGCATTCGATAAATCTACCGGGGCAATTACACTACGAGCTACCTTTCCCAATAAACAGGGTTTGCTTCGTTCTGGAAACTCAGGCAGAATCAAACTGGGACTAAAACAATCCGGCGTCATCGCAGTACCTCAGGCAGCAACCTTCGAGCTGCAGGACAAAACCTTTGCCTTCATAGTCGATAAAAGTAATCAGACCCGGCAAGTTGCCCTAACCATTTCAGGTTCAATCGGAAACATTTATTACATCTCTGGTGGCCTGAAGACAGGTGACCGTCTGGTATTAAAAGGTCTGGAATCCCTCAAAGATGGTATGCCGGTTAAACCTGAAATATCTAATGAAAAAATGGCCAGCAATTAATCCCTAATTATTACATCATGTTAAAAGTTTTTATCGATAAGCCGGTTATCGCCACGGTGGTCTCCATCATGCTGGTAATTCTCGGTGCGGTAGGCCTGATGGGTCTGCCTATACAACAATTCCCTGATATTGCCCCACCTGTCGTACAGGTATCTGCCAATTATCCCGGCGCAAATGCCGAAACGATGGTACGTGCGGTAGCGCCGCCATTGGAGGAAGCAATCAACGGGGTTGAAAATATGACCTATATGAGTTCCACTTCGAGCAACGATGGAACCTTGACTATTTCAGTTTACTTTAAATTAGGTACTGATCCTGACCAGGCGGCGGTAAATGTACAGAACCGCGTATCATCGGCAACAGGGCTTTTACCACCTGAAGTGGTTCAGGCCGGTATTACCACGCAAAAGGTACAAAATTCGCTCATTATGGCCATTAACCTGATGAGTGATAAGCCTAAATTGTATGATGCAACATATCTGACAAACTACGCACAAATCAACATAATTCCTGAGCTTAAAAGGATACAGGGCGTTGGCCAGGTAACTTTTTTCGGCAGCAATAAGGATTATTCCATGCGTATTTGGCTAAATCCGTCACAAATGGCTGCTTACAACATTACCCCAACAGAGGTAATGACAGCTGTCAAAAGCAAAAATCAGGAAGCAGCCCCTGGTAGATTTGGTGAGTCAAGCAATCGCTCATTTGAATACGTGCTAAAATATCCCGGAAAATATACCAAACCGGAAGAATATGGCAATATGATAATCAGGGCGAATCCCGATGGCAGTATGCTCAAGCTCAAAGACGTTGCCAAGGTAGAGCTGGGCAGCTATACTTACAGTTCGCTTAATACGGTAAATGATAAGCAAAGTGTTTTGTTCCAGGTTATACAATTACCTGGTACAAATTCAAGGGAAATACAAACCAAGGTTGCTGAGTTTCTAAAAAAAGCGGAGAAAGATTTTCCACCGGGAATTAAACAGCAGATACTTTATAATACCAAAGATATGCTGGATCAATCCATTGACCAGGTGGAGCATACCTTGCTAGAAGCCTTCGTTCTCGTTTTTATGGTAGTTTACCTGTTCCTTCAGGACTTCCGCTCCACATTAATTCCTGCGATAGCTGTGCCCGTGGCACTCATTGGAACCTTCTTTTTTATGTCTGTATTTGGGTTCTCCATCAACCTTCTAACCTTATTTGCGTTGGTGCTCGCCATCGGCATTGTGGTGGATGATGCCATAGTCGTAGTCGAAGCTGTACATTCTAAATTAGAGCATCGGAATATGTCGCCAAAGAAAGCCACTATGTCCGCCATGCATGAAATAACCGGCGCGATCATTTCAATTACATTGGTCATGGCGGCTGTATTTCTTCCGGTAGGCTTTATGAAAGGCTCGGCTGGCGTGTTTTACCGGCAGTTCGCGTTCACCCTAGCCATTGCTATATCCATATCAGCGCTGAATGCGCTAACACTCAGCCCAGCCTTATGTGCTTTATTACTGAAAGATGTAAATCATGATCACCATGAAAAGCCAAAAACTTTTAAACAGCGCTTTTTCTTTGGTTTTAATAAAGGATTTGAGCATGTGACCGGTAAGTATGTTGGAGCAGTTAAGAAAATGATCCAATTCAAGTGGGTGAGTATGGCAGGGCTTGTGCTTGTTGTTCTGATAACCGGGTGGCTGATTCGCATAACCCCTACAGGCTTTATTCCGTCAGAAGATTTAGGCTTTATCGCCATATCTGTGAACCTTCCTCCAGGATCTTCTATGAACAGAACTCAGGCAATTCTGGATGAAGCGGCTAACAAAGTGAGAGATATGAAAGCAAAATTCGCTTTCAATGAAGTGGCAGGTTTCAATGTTTTGACCAGTTCAACAAGCCCTTCATCCGGTGTTGCTTTCTTCAGGATGAGAAAAGATGGCGAACGGGGTGAAATGAATAATGTCGGGGCAAATATAGCTGAACTGCAAAAGCGCTTAAATACGATAAAGGGTGCCCAATGTTTCGTGTTTTCATTTCCGACTGTGCCGGGATTCAGCAATGTTGATGCACTTGATTTTGTCCTGGAGGATAAGGCAGGCGGTAAACTGGATAAATTTGGCGGGCTCGCGAATCGCTTTATTGCCGAATTAATGAAACGCAAGGAAATCGCTGTTGCGTTTACCACCTTTCGTGCTGATTATCCTCAATATGAAATGGTTCTAGATCACGAAAAGATCGAGCAATTGGAGGTTGATGAGAAGGATGTGTTAAGCACTATGCAATCCTATTTTGGTAGTGCCCAGGTTTCCGATTTTAACCGGTTCGGTAAATATTACCGGGTAATGGTACAGGCAGAGCAGGAAGAGCGTGCCGATCCGGCCTCCATGAATCAAATTTATGTGAAGAATAAAACGGGTAACATGGTTCCTGTTAATACGATGATCAGGTTGAAAAGAGTATATGGCCCGGAAGCCATCACCCGTTATAACCTCTTTAATTCAATCGGCGTCAATGCGGTACCAAAACCAGGCTACAGTACGGGAAGTGCGATCCAGGCAGTTCGCGAAGTTGCCGCAAATGTGCTGCCCGCAGGTTATTCATTCGAATTTTCCGGAATGACAAGAGAGGAGATCTCTTCTGGTGGCCAGTCGGTGATCATTTTTGTGCTCTCGCTATTATTTGTGTACTTCTTATTATGCGCCCAATACAACAGCTATATTCTTCCATTGGCGGTAGTTCTTTCAGTGCCTACCGGTATCATCGGCGTTTTTGTGGCAATTGGGTTGACCGGGATTGATAATAATATATATATCCAGGTAGCCCTTATTATGCTGATCGGACTGCTGGCAAAAAATGCCATCCTGATCGTGGAATTTGCCGTGCAGCGCAGACATGCCGGGCACACATTGGTGGAATCAGCACTGGAGGCTGCAAAACTTCGTATTCGCCCGATCATTATGACTTCTATTGCATTCGTGGCAGGTATTTCTCCAATGATGCGGGCTACCGGCCCTTCTGCTATGGGTAATCATTCCATCAGTATCGGCGCAGCCGGTGGCATGTTGGGCGGGGTTGTCCTGGGTTTATTTATTATTCCTGTTTTGTTTGTGGTTTTCCAGGCCATGCATGAAAAAGTCACTGGAAAGAAAGTTCATTCGGAACCGAATCCTGGACTGGTATTGGAAGCTGAAGCAGTTAATTGAAAAGGATTTAAATATTTTAAATATCTAATGAAAAATTATAATCGAATCATCTTAATTACCGGGTTGCTTTTTACGGTTGCAGGGTGTAAAATCTCTAAAGACGTACAAACACCTAAACCGGAATTACCGGTTGCCTTTAATGGTGAGGCTGGAAAAGATACCGTAGGTATTGGTGCGCTGCCATGGAAAAGCTTTTTCCATGACGATGTATTACAGGCGCTGATCGACAGTGCTCTGATAAAAAACTTCGACATGCGTATCGCATTAAAAAATATAGAAGAAGCGCAGCAAGTTGTAAGACAATCAAAATGGAACAATGCGCCGACAGTGAATTTAAGCGCGACGGCCAGCACGAATATTCCTTCAAAATACAGCCTAAATGGTTTAACTGCAAGTCAGTTTTTAGGTTCTAATCATATTGAGGATTATGCTGCCGGCGCAAGCCTCTCCTGGGAAGCGGATATATGGGGAAGGATTCGCAATACCAATAAAGCGGCTCTGGCTACTTACCTGCAAAGCAATGAAGCAAGGAAAACCTTGCAGACTGATATTATTGCCAGCGTGTCTAAAGGATATTTTAACCTGCTCATGTTGGATGAACAACTGCGGGTCGCAAAGCATAATATGGCATTAAATGATAGTACTTTGCACATAGTCGGCGTACAGTATAATTTCGGGCAGGTTACCTCCCTGGCAGTTCAGCAGGCACAGGCACAGCAACTGGCAGCGGCTGAGCTGGTTCCTCAATTGGAACAAGAGATTGCATTACAGGAAAATGCACTGCAAATTCTTGCCGGCCAACTCCCAGGCACTGTCCGACGCCACGCCATCCTTGATGATATCAAGTTCCCTTTAGAACTATCAACGGGTATTCCCTCGGTTGTGGTTCGTCAAAGACCAGATGTTAAAAGCCGTGAGTTAGACTTAGTGATCGCAAATGCGAAAGTAGGAATCAACAAAGCTCAAATGTATCCTGCACTTCGGATTACTGCAAGCGGAGGAGCCAATGCCCTGAAAGCCAGTGATTGGTTCAATATTCCCGGCTCACTCTTTGGCGTAGTCGGCGCGAGTGTGCTTCAGCCATTGCTGCAGCATAAAGAATTAAGTACACAGTATAAAATAGCCGGTATTGAGCGGGAGAAAACAGTTATACTGTTTAGGCAAACCGTATTAAAAGCAGTTGGTGAGGTATCAGATGCGATGGTAAAAATTGAGAAATTAAAACACCAGGATCTAATCGCAGCTCAACGTGTTGCAACGCTTCAGCGAGCGACTGCCAACGCCAATTCACTGTTTCAAAACGGCATGACCAACTACCTGGAAGTAATCACTGCACAGGGAAACGTGCTGCAAAGCGAGCTTGAATTAGCATCCGTCAAACGGCAGGAACTATCCGCAATTACTGATCTGTACCGCAGCCTGGGTGGCGGGACTAATTGATTGAGATTACTAATAAGGACAATATGAAAATGATTTATCATTCCTGGTGGAAATGGACGGCATTAGTGCTGATATTTTCTTCAATTTTTACAGGTTTGCTGTTGCCGGTACCACGTCTAGCCATATTACATGAAACCATACGTAATTTATATTTTCATGTACCTATGTGGATGGGCATGCTAACTGTTTTTATCATATCAGTATTCTATAGCATCAATTATTTGCGAACGGGTAAACAGGAATATGACCTGGCATCTGCTGAATGTGTAAAAACAGGCTTGTTTTTCTATGCGATGGGGTTAATCACCGGGATGATTTGGGCTAAGTTTACCTGGGGTGATTATTGGAGTAATGATCCTAAGCAAAACAGCGCAGCGATCGGCTGCCTGCTTTATTGCGCATATATGATTTTGAGAAACTCCATTGAAGAAGAACAGAAACGCGGGAAGATAGCGGCCATTTATAATATTTTTGCATTTCCGATAATGGTGGTCCTGATATTTATCTTACCAAGAATGACTGATTCGCTGCATCCGGGCAGCGGAGGTAATTCCGCTTTCGGGAAATATGATCTGGACAATGGCATGAAGGTCGCGTTTTATCCGGCCATGTTGGGATGGAGCTTGGTTGCTATCTGGATCGCTACTCTCCGCTACCGGATGCAGCTGATCGATTATAATCAAAATCAAGTTACTTAAAAATACAGGCCGGCGGAAGTAAGCGATAGGCCGTTTATAAATTAACCATGAAAAAAATTAGTAGCCTGGTCTTATTTCTTTTAAGTACCGTAACCGCTTTTGGGCAAAGCGGACAAGCAATTGAGATGGCTGATACATTACGCAGGGATGGCAAAATATGGGTGGTTGTAGCAACTATTGCCGTATCGTTTGCCGGCCTTGCCATATATCTGATAAGGATCGACAGGAAGCTGAACCGCCTGGAAAGGGTACAAAAGGATAATGCACGGCATTAATTAGTTAACAATAAAATTAAAGTGTCATGATTCAAGAAGAATTAAGAAAACAAACTACCGCAGCGCATCAGCAATTGGAAAAATTGGTAGTTGCCCGACTAAAATCTATACGCAGCAACCAAGATTACGCCAACCTGCTGAAAATCTTTTATGCCTATTTTATTCGCCTGGAGGAAGCTATCAAGCCATACATTTCGGCTGAAGTTCTGCCTGATTATGCGGACCGCAGACACGCGGTCAGCCTTGCGAATGACATTGTATCCCTGGGATCTTCGCTGACAAAACTGCCAAAGGTAACTGTCCCTGTAATTGATAGCCCAATTAAAGCCCTTGGCGCCCTATATGTAATGGAAGGTTCTGTGATGGGCGGAACAATTATCATCCAGATGCTTGCGAAGCACGGACTAACAGAAGGCATTTCTTTTTTTAGGGGTTATGGTTCTGAAACCGGGGTTAAATGGGCTTCTTTTACATCGGTACTAGACCGATATATTCACAGGGACTTCGGACAGGAAGCAATTGAGTCGGCAAACCAAACTTTCTCAAATTTTGCGAATGTCTTCATGCAGACCTTGAACATCCCTGTTTGATTTAAATCAAATTTAACTTATAACTATAAAAAACATTCCTGCTATTGCTACCTGATGCTTTGATATATATAAGCAAGGGTATTTATTGATGTCATAGGTTGGAATGCA
The DNA here is from genome assembly GCF_900155965.1 of Mucilaginibacter lappiensis. Taxonomy (GTDB): domain Bacteria; phylum Bacteroidota; class Bacteroidia; order Sphingobacteriales; family Sphingobacteriaceae; genus Mucilaginibacter; species Mucilaginibacter lappiensis. Next base: position 139,054 of record NZ_FTMG01000002.1, on the reverse strand, counting down.
GATGAGGGTGATCGTACTTTTCATCACACTATAATTGAATTTATTCGTGAAAAAGACCGTAATAGGTTGTGTAAAAAATAAAATGGTAGTTGTATACAGGACAAATATTAATAATAAACGGCAATTTAAGACAGTAAATCGCTTGCTGTGCAGACTATTTAACGATCTGCAAATCAATATTGATTTGGAAGATAATGAAAAGGTATTGCGATTGGAAGGAAAGGACATTATAAGTGCCGAGGTCATAAATAGCCTCGGCAAAATTGGTTTCCTATGTCAGGTAATGTATTGGTAATAACTTTTTATTATAATGAATTTCTTACCAAATGGTAATGGTTAAATGCTGGGCACTCCTGAACTTTGAGCAAAATAAAAGTTATGAATGACAGAAAAGTTTTGCTTACCGGGGTAACAGGTTTTTTAGGCTCGCACACAGCGATCCAGCTTTTAAACAAGGGATACGATGTTATTGGAACGGTGCGGGCTAAAAATAGAATTGATTCGATTAAAGAAGTGATTGCTGCCCACACCGACCATGTTCATAAACTCACATTTGCAGTTGCTGACCTAAGCGACAGGGGTATTTGGACCGAATTAACCCAGGGCGTGGAGTTTGTTCAACATGTCGCATCTCCTTTTCCAAGAGAGTTGCCTAAACATGAAGATGAATTAATCATTCCTGCTAAAAATGGGGCATTAAATATTTTGAAGGCTGCGGCAGCAAACAATGTCAAACGGGTAGTGATGACCTCATCACTGGCAGCTATAGCATATGGAAAATCTACAGAAGAACTTAATCAGGTTTTTAATGAAAATGATTGGACGGATATAAACAGAAAAAAAGATATTACCCCTTATTTAAAGAGTAAAACTATTGCTGAAAAAGTCGCCTGGGATTTTATCCGAAACAACCCATCTGGTTTAGAATTGGTAACGGTATGCCCCGGTGCTATACTCGGGCCTGTGATTGAGAACGATTTTGGTACTTCCGCTAATATTGTCATTGCCTTGTTAAACGGCAGCTATCCAGCACTGCCGAAGATTGGGTTTGACGTTGTTGATGTACGCTCAGTTGCTGATTTGCTGATCAGGGCAATGGAAATGCCAAAAGCAGCAGGCAACAGGTATATCGCCGCATCAGAATATTTGACAATGAAGGATGTTTCCAACATACTAAAAGAGCATTATCCTGAACGAAAAATACCTACAGCAGAATTTCCTAATTTTGTAACCAAAGTGATTGCTATGTTTCGGCCTGAACTAAAACCGGTATTGCTCGAAATGGTAAGGAGAAAGACAGATTTAAGCAAAGCCATTAATGAATTGCAATGGCAGCCTTTACCCGCAAGGGAAGCGGTTGTCGCCTGCGCAGAAAGCGTATTGGCACATCATATAGTGAACTGATGGATAAATTAAAATCAGCCTTAGCATTTGGAGGCATTCTGGCCCGTGAGGACATAGATGCGCTGTCTTTAAATTTCAGGCATCGAAAAGTAAAAGCCGGCGAATATGTACAAGAGCTTCACGAAGTGGCCTCTGATATCATCTTCATCAGTAATGGCATCTTAAGAATTTTTGGTATAGATGGCGATGGTAACGACATCACTAAGCATTTTGTGCGCGAAAATCAGTTTTTTGCTAATTTGGAAAGTTACTATTCCAAACTGCCAGCTACTGAGGCCATACAATCGGTAGTAGCAAGCGAGGTTTATACCATTAACTTTTTAACGTTCGAAAGATATCTTAAGGAAATACCCAACTTGTTCATATTCTTCAAAAGTGTTAGCGAAGCTACATTGCTAAGCAAGATCAAAGACAACGATTTTCTGAATTTTGGCGATGCAAAAACGAAATACCTGGAATTATTGAAACGTTACCCCTCATTAGTACAGCAAGTTCCTCAACAGTACATTGCATCTTATTTAAAAATAACCCCGCAGTCATTAAGCCGTATCAGGAAAGAATTATCTCATAATTAATTTTAGCTCCATTTGAAAGTTCGGACCGTCTGCCTGATCATTTCATTTTTCTCCAATTTTATGAATTTTGGGGGTGCGCTAATAAATTGTTTTTATAATCCTTTCAGTTCCCACTAGTAAATCCTCAATCTCAGAAGAGCTAGGTGCCTTTTTTGTATTTTTAATACAAAGATCACGCAAGTCAATAAGGTATTGAATTTGCCTTCCTGTTCCAAAATCATAAACCTCTGCCTTTTGTAATAATTCATTATAATCTTTCAAGGATGAGTTTTTCTTAGGCAACTTAAGATCATACTTAGCCCAAAGGGTCTCAAATGCTGTTGAATTATTGCGCTGCATACACCACCCGCAGAACGGGCGAGTCCGTTTCTTGCGAGTTCATTTGCCGCCACAAGCATTTTATCAAGCAAATCGGCTTGTAAAATTTCGCTTATTTCCGTTATGGTGCTTTCCAGGCGAACCGTTACTGAATCGAGAATATTGAGCTGTTGCTGAACTAAAGGTATTACATCGACTGGCCCGACAATCACTTTTTTATCAAATCCGGAGGTAAGAAATGTGTTTCTAAGATAATCCTCTATCGTATAATTTTCCTTTTTCAATTCTTTACGGCTTTTAGGTACTTCATAAAGCGCCATAAAATCATTAAGCCGTAGCGGGAGAAGTCGCCTGAGGACAATTTGGGCTTCTGAATACCAGGCCTGATATGTATTACTAAAAACGGGTAATGATTTTTTAAAGGTCTCAAAATCCTTTTTTAAGTTATTGGTAAAATGAGCTTCCATTTGTTCAGGATAAACTTCAACCTGAATAGCATTAACAAGATTCACTCCCTGGTTACGAAGTCTTTTAATATCGATAGCAAGTTGTTCCGTTTGTGTCCTAGGGAGCTAATTTAGCTAGGTATATAATCAACACAAATGAAAATTTATCATTTGAATTCGGTTAGTAAGATTGTCGCTGTAAATCAAGTGAATATTTTTTTCAAAAATGGCTTGGTGATTATTTCGGGCCTGAAACGACGTACCGATTATTAAATAGTTAATTTCATAACTATGACATAAATGGCCTAAACTGTATAATTTATGTCCTTTGAGACAGTTTAAATATGTGCTAAATTTGAATCATGAATCAGGATTTTGTACATCCAAGCAAAAAGCGTGTCATCATTGTAGCCATGACTGGCAACATGCTCCTCAATTTTTCGGGTCCCGCGGACGTATTTATCAACGCTGAAAAATACTTGGAAGATTGCGGTATTTTTGATGGTTATGACGTTAAAGTAGTTTCTCCCGGTTCAAACAAAAAAGTAGATTCAGCTGCTGGGTTTTGTATAAATTGTGAATACTCAGTAGCGGATATACAGGATTCAATTGACACCCTGATCATAGCAGGGAATGATTCAAGAGAGGCGAGTCAGCTGAGCTTAATTGAGTTTTACAATTGGTTAGCAACCAGAAATGAACAAAATACCCGCCGTATAGCTTCAATTTGTGGAGGTGCATTTGTTTTAGCAAAGGCCGGAATATTACATGGCCGCAAAGCAACTACACATTGGCAATCGAGCGAGCGGCTAAGCAAAACCTACCCGGATGTTGAAGTTAATTCGAATCCATTTTTTACCAAAGATGGCTATGTTTATACATCAGCTGGTGTTTCGTCTGGAATTGATTTGTCTTTGGCCATGGTTGAAGAGGACTATAATAGAGACATTGCTATCCACGTAGCTAGAAAATTAGTTTACTATTTAAGCAGGCCAGGTTTCCAGGCACAATTTGGTATCCTGTTGCCGGTTTACGAAAGCGATAACATCGGCCAAAAAACACAAAACTGGCTTAACGAACATTTACATGAAAAATTGGATGTCAGCCAAATTGCCAGCCAACTGAATATGAGCACTCGAAATTTCACGCGCGTGTTTCATCGCGAAACAGGTATGCCGCCGGCTAAGTTTGTCGAGAAACTACGGGTTGAAGCTGCCCGCAAATATTTGGAGGACACTGACATTTCCCTGGAAAGGTTAGCTGAGCTATGCGGCCTAGGTGGCCTGGTATCCATGCGCCGAACGTTTTTGAGACATTTGAATACTACGCCCTCTGACTATCGAAGGGCGTTTAGAACATCACTTAAAGATTCCGGAATAACTGAGTTACTTAGCCAAGATGTGGCTAGTCTCGCTAATACACGATAGGCAATTTATTGAGGCAAAACAAATGCTTTGACTTAAACAAAGTGTATTTAATTCCCCATGCTCTTACTTTTTAATAATACATAAAACATAACAATATGAAAATTGCAATTAATGGATTTGGCCGCATTGGCAGAATGACTTTGCGTGCTTTACAGGATAAACCGAACATAGAAGTTGTCGCAATAAACGATTTAACTGATATAGATACACTGGTGCATTTACTTAAATATGATACAGCTCACAGCCGTTTTCCCGGAGAGGTTAGTGCTGATGGAGACAAGCTGGTTGTTAACGGAAAACGAATTAAACTATTGAGCGAAAGAGATCCTGAAAAATTGCCTTGGGGTGAGTTAGGAATTGAGCGGGTGATTGAGTCGACCGGAAGATTTACCGATAAAAAAGCTGCCGAAGCGCACATTCGCGCAGGAGCTAAAAAAGTATTGATCACGGCACCTGCGACAGGCGGCATCAAAACCGTTGTCCATGGTGTTAATAATGAATTAATAAGCGATGATGAGATTTATTCTACCGCCTCATGTACCACCGGGAGCCTTGCGCCGGTGCTTCACATATTAGAAAAAGAATATGGAATAGAATCGGGCTATATGGTTACCGTTCACGCTTTTACTGCTGATCAAAACTTACAGGATGCGCCGCACAAGGATCTTCGCCGGGCTCGTGCCGCAGCATATAATATTATCCCAACAACTACCGGCGCAGCAAAGGCTATTGGGGATGTTCTACCGAACCTTAAAGGTAAGCTGGACGGTTACTCATACCGCGTTCCGGTGATTGACGGTTCAATTGTCGATCTGTCGATTAACCTGAAAAAAGAAGTTTCAATAGCTGAAATCAATGAAGTATTAAAACGCTATGCAGACACCACATTAAAAGGAATTATGCAATATACTGAAGAGGCTTTTGTATCGTCAGATATTTTGGGCAACACACACTCATCAATTGTAGATGGATCAATGACCAAAGCTATCGGTAAATTGGTTAAAGTAGTAGCCTGGTATGACAACGAAGTCGGCATATCTAACCGGATATCGGAACTGATCAGCGTAATATAATACCGTCTAAAAACAACAAAAGAGCCGTAGTCGATTTGGTTGCGGCTCTTTTATTAATTAAAGTTTAACAGATTTGTTTTTCAAGATCATAGTTGCTTGATATACTACTTTAATAAGCTCGTTTCTCACCTGTCCAACCTGTATTTATTAGAAATTGTTCCCAGTTCAAAGAGTTAGGATTGATACGTCTACTCCATTGCAAATCTCGGCTTTCTTGAAAATAGCCATATTCAACAGCAAACTCAACCATGCCTGAAAATTCCCTAATCAGGTCATTGTTGTTACTAAATTCCGGGAAGTGTTGAAGAAGTTCTCCACTGGTATAAGCGGAACTGTATACAGCTTTCTTTCTAGTCACTCTTACGAAAGTCTTTACCAAATCCTGTGGTGAAATAATATCTCCAATTACTGGAATTGCTTTGCCAGCATACACATCTGGTTTCGAAAAGATTTCGAGTACTGCCGGACCCGTGGCTGTTCGTGGGTCGACGAACGGGGCTGCTGAATGATATATTAAAAGACAGGCTAAAATCTGCGCAGGTCGATAAAGCTGTTCGTGGCTGGGAGCATAGCAGCGTCCATGCGCCTGTATGGATTGAAATAACCGATTAAAAAATTCTACAGAATTAAAGCTTGTCACTGACTTTTTCAGTAATAGCCTTTGCTTCCTGCTTTGGAATATGTTTACGCAGCACAGCATACAGATTATCCAGGTCGAAAGGCTTGGGAATGTAATCGTCAAACCCATGCCTGTCATACTCATCATTGATGTTGCTGTTGCAGCTCATGGCGATCACTGGCAGGTGCGGGTAAACAGCTTTGACCTGGTGGCAGATTTGAATGCAAATTTTCCCGTCAAGCCTATAATCCAGCATAATAACGTGCGGTTTCAGTTCCTCGATCATATCCATAAAGTTGCTGTCACAATCCTGTACCGAATAAACCTGGTAATTTTCCATCTGCAAAGCTATGGTAAGAATGTCAAGAATTGACTGGTCGGTATCCTGGATGATCACAGTTTCCATTTGGTGGCGGTTTAATGAAGCCAAAAAAAGAATGGAACATTTCCTAAGCGCACAATGCAATTTCTGGGGTCGCGCTAAGGTAGTTATTTAATATCAAACAATTGTCCGTCTGAACACTTCTAAATTATACATCATTCCCTATCTGAAATAGCGGTCCACTTGAGCGTACATTACCTTATCCCTTTTTATGTGAGATATTAATTGTGCTCACTATTTTAATCGATGATAGGAATTTTGCTACTATAGTTTCATATCGGGATGCATCGGTCGTCCATGATTCATTATGGCCTGCATGAGGAAATTCTGCGTATTGTATAGGCCAATGCAATTTTTTCACATTTTGAAGAAAAGTATTGATAGCCGTTAACGGCATAACAGGGTCTGCAGCTCCCTGGAGGATCAGCGTTCTCGGGCGGATTCTTGGGGGAAAGCGGATCGCATCTACGCGGGAAACATCACAATTCATCCGGCTGTCCCACGACAGCAGGCAAGTGTTGTCTTATTATTTGAAAAGACTCGAATTGCTCATTTACACATAGCTACGTTAAAGGCAGGCTAAAATAAAACGTTGAACCTTTGCCTATTTCACTTTCCACCCAAATACGGCCATCATGCCGCTGTATAATTTCCGCGCTAAGGTATAATCCGATGCCGAAACCGGAAATGTGTTTTGCATTTATTTCGTCGACCCGGTAATAGCGCTCAAAAAGTTTTTCGATATCATTGGGCCTGATGCCGATACTCTGGTCCTGGATACTTACCCGGGCTGTATTACCCAATATTTCACATTTAACCTCGATCACCGTTCCTTTTTTTGAGTATTTGATGGCGTTGCTGATCAGATTGGGTTGCCCGCAGGTACAAAGCAGATGTTAAACTGAAAGGTAAACAAGAGCTAAGGAAGTATTAAAGATGTGATAAAATATTGACGAGCCTGCCGAAAGGGTCGCGGACATAAAAACGGCGTACGCCCCAAGGTTCATTAGTCAGCTCATATTCGATAACAAAACCGGCCGTTTTTAATTGGTCATAGGCCATGTCTACCTCATCGACTTCAATGGAGAGATCGGGAACCCTTGTACTATTGCCACCTTCACTGGCGAAGCTGATCTGTACGTCCATCTGTTCAGCGGAACCGTAAGTCACTATCCAACCATGATCCATAAGCACTTCCAAGTTGAGGATATCCTGGTAGAACTGTTTCGCTTTTCCAATATCCTCCGTGGCGATGTTTACTGTAATGCGTTTAACTTTCATGGATTTTATCATTAATTAATGATCTTTGATTCACTTATAAAACATAGCAAAATACCTTTTCCAACTGGCCTGCGGCAGCTTACAGCAATCCAGCATTGAGTTGTCTACTTTTTTCGACCTCCTCCAAACTAACAGGGCGCGGTATTGCGCCGAATCGTCGGTTTCAAAAATAAGTGGAGTGCCATCAAAAATGGCTTCCGCCCGGGGGATATAGCCCTGCTGTAAGCGCATTTCAATTTCTAATTCTTTCCCCTTGTGAGCTACAAGCAGCAATATTGGTTCGTCTATGGATTAAAGATAACATTATGTGTAAATATCGGCATAGCAGCTTGTGATGATGTTATTTGCTTTCATCCAGTAGCCGTAATGTCTCCCAGTCGCGAATCCCGTTATAGAATTTGGCTAATACTTGAGAAAATATAGGATCGGTGTCGGTCAGTGCGTTAAACAAGGTCATGGATGATTTGAGTTTCAGGTCATCCGGACTGCCGAATATCCGCGTAGCGTGGTTATCTTCCAAGTGGATAAGGGCGTTGGATATTTCGACCAGCCGCCGTCCTAATACCGAGTGGCTGAGATAGGCTTCAGCCTCCTGCCTGTTTTTGAGCGCGTAGAACTTAGACGTTTCGCTGTTGCCTAAACCGGCAATCTGTGGAAAGATATACCACATCCAGTGGCTGCGTTTCCTTCCATTTTGGATTTCAGCCAGTGCTGTTGCATAATCCCGCTCCTGGGCGGTTAAAAACCTGCTGAGGTCTTTCACGTTCAATTCTTGCTCGTTCATTTCGGCGTAAAATAAATTAATTGTCCGCTAAATAACAACCCTAAAATGTCAGGTTGACCTATTCCTTCAGTGGTTTGGTAGATTTGGCGATCATCAACCAAAATAAAACGAATTGACAAAAATAGGACTATTATGAGCCATAATTGCATCTGCTTTGGAGAAAATTGGGATGTGTTGAAATACGTTATAAATAGTATCCATATTCGATATAATCAAATTATGATTTTGAAGGTGTCTCATTCGTTTTTTAAGACATTTTTCATCATAATATCAATTTGGTCATCCGTACCTAACTTGAAGATATGCCTGTCGAACTCCATAAAACCGTTTTTCTTATAGAAACTAATCGCCTTGTGATTTTTTTCCCAAACGCCAAGCCATACATGGTTGACACCTACTTGTTGGGCGATCTGGATCGCCTTATTGTATAGTAGCTGACCAACCTTCTTCCCTTGAAATTCCTTCGATACATATATCCGTTCAATTTCCAGCGCATTGTTATCTTTAATTTCTGTTTGAGCCTGCCCGAAGTTTAACTTTAGATAACCTATAACCTCACCATCCAGGACTGCAAAATAAAACTGTGACAATTTATTGCTCAGTTCGGCAGCTAGTGTACCTAAAGAAAAACTCACTTCAATATATTTCGCCATGTTTTCCTCGGTATTAACGGCTGAAAAGGTCTCAGTAAAGGTTTGTCTGCCTATATTTTGAAGCTGTACAACGTCGTCCAGTTTTACGTGATCAATTTTTAAGTTCTCCATAGTACAAATTTACCAGGGTATCAAATGTGATAAAATGCTAATTTCTCATCTATTAATGCGTATATTGCATTAATGCACTTGCAACAGATCAAATACTTTTTAGCATTAACAAAGGAACTTCATTTTTGGAATACGGCTGGAAAGATGAACATCACACAATCCGCCCTCAGTCGTCATATTCAGTCTTTAGAGCGTGAGTTAGGAGTTCAATTATTCGAGCGTAATAAGCGTAATGTTAAACTGACATCGTCAGGTGAATTTTTGAAGGAAAAGTGGGAAGTGAAATTGAACGAGCTTGAGTTTATTCATCAGTCTGCCCGCCAGATGCATTTAGGGGAAAGCGGTATGATAAGAATTGCGCATCCGGATTCAATTTCAGGTTCTATAATACCGGATATAATTGCTCGTATTTCTAATACATTTCCTAAACTTCAAATGGAGTTAGTGCAGCTGCGATATGAAAACCAGCAAGAGTTTCTCAGCAATTATAAGATCGATTTTGCTATTACAAGGGACTTTAATAATGCCCCGAGAATAAGATCAGAAAAAATTCACAGTGATCATTTATCAATTGTAGTTCCGGAGAATCACTTTTACCATACTATAGAAGATCTTTCTAAAGAGACTCTTGCTCAACAAAAATTTATACTCCCGATAAAAAATGAGGACAGCAGCTACAGTGACATCATCCAGCAGATGTTCAGGTCTTTTGATGTCGTACCCGACGATTATCTGCATTCTGAATTCGGATCGACGACCATTGCATTGATTCGGAAAGGGCTTGGTATAGCCATATTACCAGATTCCTACATGTATCATGAGAGTCCGGGATTGCGATTCATCAGGCTTCCTTTTAAAACTGATCTATTCATTAACTGGAGAGCAGATGACCATAACCCGGTACTTTCCAATGTGTTAAAATTGGTCTTACAGTAGGTGCTTTTCAGGTAAGTGGTTACCCCTGCATCAGTTGGTTCATTATCATTCTCATAACCAAAATATAAATCTTCCTGACCGTTGCCATCAATTGCGTTTAAGTAAGCTGTACTTAAAGGCCCCGAATGCTTACCGTCTGTTGTTATCAGTTGAATACCATTTTGTGGTATTATTTAAAAATTGGAATTAATTTGCTTAGCATATTTACTTATTCCAATAACGAAACCACGCATCTCTTGCCTATAATCAATGTTTGCATGCTCAATTACACTCACTTTTTCAGGAATATTCACTTTTTCAGGAGCGATGCCTGCCCCATTTTTTTTGCAAGCAATAAGACCTGCTATCAACAGGACAACAAAGTATTTTTTCATATTTTAAGTAATTTTTTTGTTGCAAAACGAAAGTGTATTGGCATTATTGTCATAATATCCAGGTAACCCGGATCTAAATTCTATGCCAGTCGATAATAAGTTACCATCGGTTGACCCTAATTTATTGTTTCTAGTTTTTCTGTTCTGTTTTTCCATTGTTTTCTTAAAGCGGGTATGATAAAGAGTATGATTATCCCTGAAGCTACTAATGCGTATGCAGCCAATACATGTAACCCTGAATCAGTGGCCCCTGTCCGGAATTCATGCTTAAGCCTTGAACCTGCTATTATTGCGCCTATATAACCCACTGTGCGGTATAGGCCAAAAGAAACCCCAACCTGGTCATCGGCGGCTTCCGCATATAAAGTGGCCTGGTTAGCTATGGTTAGCAAACCCAAAGCTATTCCTAATAGCATTGATGTCCCAATAATGATCACATTTGTACTCTGAGTATTCATTAAAAATAAAACGGCAGATGTAGCAACAATATTAAAGGTTCCAAAGGTTAGCAATCTCATATAATTTTTATACTTGGACACCAACAGACTGGTAATTATAGCAGCAAAGGAAAGAGGCAGCATCATTAATCCCACCTTGGAGGGGTTTATATTTTTTGATTGCTCCAGCCATTGGGGTAATCCATAAAGCACCAGATACATCACAAAGCTGATAGCGATCTGGCGCATAAACGTTATACTCAAAGACAAATTGGTTGTAAGAAGTCTTACATTGATAAATGGCTTTGCCCGTCTGAGCTCGGTTCTGATAAATAACGACAATGAAATCATAATTAAAGGAAGCTGTAGGAGCAGATAGGTTGGGTAAAGTAGCGTAAGTAAAAAGAGGATCAGAAAAGCACTGAAGAAAAATGCCCCGGATAAATCCAGCTCTTTAATTAATTGCCCTGAAGTTTTGATCGGCGCTTTATGCTCCGGTATACCGGTTCCGTTTTTTGATAAGATCAGGGCCAAAATCACCAATGGTATATTGACAAAGAAAATTCCTTTCCAACCAAAATTTTCGGTTAGTATTCCACCAAGAAATGGGCCAAAAGCGAGGGATACCTGTGAGGCGATTGCAATAGTTCCAAGTGCCTTTCCAGGTACTTCAATATTTAAAGCCCTGTATCTTTGCCGGATAAGGGTAATAGAGGATGGGTATGCTGCAGAGGATCCAAATCCCAATACTATACGGGAAACGACCAGCCATATGAAATTCTGCGCATAGACTCCGATCAGGGCAGAGATCAATATTAATATAAACCCAAGGAGGTTGATTTTTTTTGCACTAAAGAGATCTGCCAAACGGCCCATTAAAGGTTGCCCGATTGCGGAAGTAAGATATAGTGGAACAATTAATAAGGCTCCGGTTCCAATGTCCTGCTTAAAAGCGCTGCAAATAGGCACTATAGCTGTTGCCAGCATCGTGGAATTAAGCGGGTTGAGCATATTGCCCAACACCAAGGGAGTCATAAACCTTAGTATTCCTTTGTTATCAAAAGTACGCATGTTTTACTGGTTATACATCGTTGATACCTATGAGTAGCTACAGGGTATCTTTGATCAAATTCTTTTGAGTAGCAGTGGACAACAATTTTGCTTTTATTTGTAATCACTCTTCAAGTTTTTCCCAGGAAAGCCCTATTATATGGCGGCAAGATCATAGGTCAGGAAATTACATAAGTTCATGAACAAGCCATACTTTGAACTCAACAATTGCAAACCTGTTATAAATTATGTCCCTGCTTTTGAATAGCTATTACATCACTTTCTTCCAGGTCAGATCGTTGCCTGCCCGCCTGTCAATCATGCTTATAACCTTACCTGTTTGATCTTTAATAAATATTTTTCGGTGAGGCAATTGCGCTTTTGTAAAGAAAACATCCGGGCTCTCGCCCAGAAGTTCCTGTGGGGCTCTGCCGGTACGTTGTTCCATTAACTTGCCGTTTTGCATCGATATCAAGTAAGAAATGCCATCAGTTAACTGATAAGTTCCGGTATAAGTGGCCAAAATTGATGGTTCCTGGATGATAGCGTTTGGCACCGAAAGAATTTCTGCCACGTGAGAAGATAATAATTGCCAATGACCATGATTTTTAACAAAAACATCTGTTTCGTTGTAAGCCGTGTTGATCAACTGTCCGTTTACTGCCACCTGCTCTTTTGGTACAATAAACAAAACCATGGTATTTTCAAATCTTCTTAGGGTAGGGGTGGTCAGTATGATCTTTCTCTTAAACGGCTTATCAGTGGGTTTCATAAATGACAGCTGCGCCGTTTTAGTCCTGACTACGCCATCTTCCTCGGTAATAAATCCATCGTCTGCCATATATTTTGCCCAAACTGTTTTATCTCCGGTTACTATGGCATCTAACAGTGCCTGTGTAATGGTTAGTATTTCCTTTTCATCGGTAGAGGCATTACTTTGCCGAATCTTTCCACTTCGACATATCACGGAATGATTCAAACCTTGAAACTGAAAAAAAAAGTTTGGAATAAGAGAATAAGAAGTTAAGAATAGTAATAACAGTGATTTTTTCATAAGAATTTTGTTTTATATTAATTAGTTATAAAAGGATGATCGTCAATTGCAGCATGTTCAAAGCGCTCAAGCTTATCCCTATCACCAACAAAAGAAATAAGTTGAACAACCCAATCCATAGGCTAAAGTCAGCAAGCAAAGGCGTTACAAGGCCTTTTTCATCCAGATCCCCTTTTGAGGCGTATCACCCCGCATCAGGATTGACCAATCAACGATCTTAAAATCTCGATCCTGGTAAAATTTCATTGCCTCGGTATTATGTTCCCAGACGTTCAACCAAAGCAGATCAAAATGATGGTCCAGGGCGTATTGAATGCAGCAATTCATTAAAGCTGTTCCTATTTTCTTACCCTGGTGGTGTTTTAACAGGTACAATCTTTCTATTTCAATATATTTCCCGTTTTCGGGCCTGTCTGACTTTCGTCGGGTACTAATTTTGGCATATCCGGCCAATTCCTGGTCTAAAAATGCGATAAGGAAAGTATTCACCGCTTCTCCCCATTCAAGAATCAATTTTTCCTGACTGAATGAAATGGCTATGTAAGCCTGCAAGTGATCTTCCGACATCTGTCCGGTGAACGTCTCCCAGAATGCCTTTTTCGCCAATGCCGATAATGCAGGCATGTCCTTAAGACAAGCCTCCCTGAAAGATATTTTTCCTTTGCTCATTGCCTCCATGTTCTGCTCATCTGCTGTGAAATTATTTGTAGATAAATCATGTTGATAAAATTCGACCATTTCGACTGATTACAACGGTAAAATCCGGATAAAAACTTACAATATCGGGATAGAAAAAGTCCGAAGGGGTTTAGTTTTTGGTGTTTACCTAACCTGTTAAAAGGAGTGCGGTTATTTTTAATTTATAACTATTTTATTAGTCAGAGTTGCTATATTAGAATGCTTTACATATATTGAAGATACCAAGGCCGTAAGTCATTTCATGAATGACCTTATCAATGATTAATAAACTGAAAACTATAATAATTCCCAAATGCCTATTATATTTAATCACGAAGTAAAAAAAAATGTGTTTTATACAAACCAATTGTCTACAGACAAATTGTGTTCAGATAAACTCATAGAAACGAATGAGGATTTTGAATTTCAGGATGCCAATATGAATTTTCAAAATTGGTATTTCGATGGATATCGTTTAGCCAACAGTATTCTTAATAATACTAATAACATCGTAACCTATAACATTAAAAATGATATAGATACGGTGAAATTTTACTTTAACAGAAGAGGGCCAGCTGCGATTTCCTACGATGAACTAGGAAAAAAGTTTTCTATTCAGAGTGGCCAGTATAATCTGCTTTATTCTTCAGAATTGAATACACAGGTCAAACACGAAAAAGGCATTTCGGAAATGTTCTCTTTACAATTGACCAGGAAACGTTTTTTTTCTCTTATGGATGAAGGGTGTATGGTGATGAATGGATTTTCTGAAGAGGTTTATAAAGACAGGCCAGTCATATTTTCAAACAATTGGCTGCATATAAGGCCTGAAATTGATCATTGTATCCATAGCATCTTAACATGCCAGTATATAAAGGAAATGAAAAGATTATAATTGGAATCAAAATCAAACGAGCTGTTTGTATTATTGTCCAACATGCAAACGAATAATGATGAAAAATTTGTTAAAAGACCATCGGAAAGAGACAAGCTCTATAGTATAAAAGAATATTTAGAAAAGAATTATGCCAATCCGATAAATCTTCATGATATCTGTACAATGTTTGGAATAAATGACTTTAAACTAAAGAACGGGTTCAGAGAAATATTCCAAACTTCCGTTATTGGTTTTGTTATTAACAAAAGATTGGAAGCGTCTTTGACTCTATTAGCCGAAAGAAATTTAAACATCAGCGAAATTGCCTACCAAACCGGATATTCATCCCCTCAGCATTTCAGTAAATCATTTAAAAGGAAATATGGGATCTCCCCATCTCAAATAAATTAAATATCCTGTTCTATTATACCCTTAATACAGAAGAAAGTGCTTTGTGATAGGTAAATCATTACACTTATAAATTTTAAGTGTAATGATCCGGAGAAATTTAAACCTATACAATGAACTGGTTTCTTAATGTTCTATGTATTGATGAAAGCTTTTACTGTGCATGAACAGGGATAGTCTCCAATTTTTAATACGGATAAAAGTTCTTTATGATGAAAAAAAATTTACCTATCCACAGTATACGAAGATACCGGTGCAAATATGCTGATCGATCTGCTTGTCAATGTAATTAAGTTTGCTAATCCCCTTTCCCTATGAAAACCTTTCCGCTGTTTGTAAAGCAGCCATCGGTTATTTTTGAACAGCAGCGAAAATATATTTCAATAACACATCGTACGAAGTATCGCCATCCTCATTATAATTCCCGGCAGTTAATACCACTTCAAGATCCAGGGAAGGAGCCATACAGATTATTTGCCCACCGTTCCCGTCTGCAAGCGTTACATCCATCACTCGTCCTGTGATCAGCGGTTTAGCGCACCAGAACTGATAGCCATATCCTTCGGGTATGTCATTCGTATTGATGCGCCATTTCATTGCTTGATTTACCCAATCAGCGGATAGGATTTGTTGATTATTCCAGATTCCTCCATGCATATACAGTTGACCTATTTTTAACATATCAATAGGACGTAAACGTAAGCCTGACGGAGCCCAAACAGTTCCATCCTCCCTGACTGACCAATTAAATTTCTGAATGCCCAATGGCGTGAATAAATTTTTAGCCGCAAATAAGTTAATCGGTATACCGGTAACTTTCTGTACAAGTTGTGCTAAAAGTTGGGTACAGCCACCACTGTAATTAAAGACAGTACCCGGTGTTGTCACGGCAGTCCGGCTCAGTACAAAGTCTACTACATCGGATTGAGCCAGCATCTGTCTTTCTCCATTCGCGGGATCTGTGTAGGATGTATGCTCATTCCATTCCAACCCGGCACTCATGGTGAGCAGGTCTTTAATAGTTAGTCCGGCCTTTGCACCTGTTGCATATTTCTTATATGCCGGGAAATAGTCGAAAATGTTGTCGTTAATGCTTTTAATTTTCCCCTGTCCGATCGCGATACCTACACAGGTTGATACAATACTTTTAGTTACGCTTCTGCAATCATGAAGGCTGTCCCTGGTGTGTTCCACGCGGCCTACAGGATTGGGAAATACAGCATCTTCGCCTGCAAAGTAATGTTCATATATCAATTTATCATGTCGCAGAATGAGGATACTATGGATATTATATTTACCGCCGAGGACTTCTTTTTCCAGGCCGGTTATCCGATTCTTATCAATATTCGCTTCTTCAAAAGAACCAGACTCAAATCCGTCGGGGTTAGTAGGGTGGAAGGGCACAGTCTTATCTTTAGAACACCTGGTGAACAATAATACAGCCAAAAGAGCAATTGCAAGATTTTTCATGTTTTAATTTTTATTTGATTAAATAAGGATAAATTCCTTTTAACGTACTTATGGGAGTAAGACACCTGGGAATTGTTTTACCCTGACCATATTAAAAAATAAAAGGTCAAACTGTAATTATGCTGAGTATATATCACACTTGACCAAGGAGGAAATTACTTATAAAAATAGCATGATAATAAGCATAATCGTAATAGGGGACCTTGGCTGCACCGCTAAGTTTATATTTTGTTCTGATCAGGTTGTGAAATGCATATCAGCTGTATTTTACTGTTTAATCGGAACAAGAAACTTGAGGAAATGGATCATATTCATAAAACCTGTTCATTATAAAAGCATCCTCAGAGGCGGTTGCTTTTTTTAAGTTTGTAAGCCGGAAGACAAATAAATTAAGTATGAGACAATAGTGAAAATATTCCAGAGCTCTTGGCCAACTCATTCCGTCATATCCAAAATATCATTCCGAAATATTTTAATCCTGCTAATACTCTTATACGGAGAATTAATTTATTGATACATTTCACACAAATGCATGGACATGGAGTTTGGAATCATATGGTCAAACCTTCCGGAATATCCAACTCATATTCTAAATAAGGTAATTATAACTTATCTGTTGTACTATATATTTTCTCTAAAAACCTTTTACGACTTTCAATGTTATCAATACATCCTCGCCCTTGTTCCTATAGAATACCTCTATAGAATATCCTGATAATGATACAAATGAATAATGACTTGCTTTGTGGGTAACTCATTATAATAGATTTGGGTTCCTATAAATTTATTCACTAGTACGTAACAACGCTACCAGTCTTAATCCGTAGTTTAATTTTATCCTTTTTTAAAGAAATAAATTATGAAAAACGAAAAAGTAATTAGAGACTATTTTAACGGTTGGCAAAGAAAAAAATGGGAATCAGTCGAGTCTATTCTTACAGATAAATTTACTTTTACTAGTCCCAATGATGATGATCATATAAACATTAACAACTACAAAGAAAAGTGTTGGCCCGAGTCCGATAAGATCGATAAGTATAATTTAGAAAAAATTATCGAAGTCGGAAATGAAGCCTTCGTCAGGTATCAGTGTTGGACTACAGATGGTAAATCATTTCGAAACACAGAGTATTTTAGATTGTCAAACGGAAAAATAGAGGAAATTGAAGTCTTCTTTGGAGCGGGTCAAGGCTTTCCGTCTTCTGTATTAAATACCAATTATTGAAATTTAAAAAGCGATGAAAATTCAATTTGATATTCTGATGTCTATTCCTATTTTTTCTATATTTGTCAGCTTGGGACCTTTCGTTGCTCAGGCCCAGGAACTGTCTCGGAATGATACCACGTTATCAGAACTTGGAGCTGGATTTATTTCGAATACCGTAAAAGTGAATCAGACAACGATTCATTATGTTCGCGGCGGAAAGGGCCCCGTAGTTATTCTTGTCCACGGATTTCCTCAGGATTGGTATGAATTTCGTAAGATCATGCCGCGGTTATCGAAAAATTTTACAGTGATTGCCGTTGATTTGCGTGTGTAGGCGGCTCGGCGGCGACTCCCGGTGGATATGATGCTGCAAATATGGCAGAGGACATTCATCAACTCTCGTTACAACTTCAACTCAAGCAAGTATACATTGTAGGTCACGATATTGGTGGGATGGTTACTTATGCTCTCCTTCGTCTTTACCCGGAAACAATACGGGGGGTGATGATTCTTGATTCGGGGTTACCGGGTTTGAGCCCGTGGGAGGAAAACAAGGCTAATCCTTTTCTTTGGCATTTCGGCTTTCACCAAACGCCGGATGTGCCAGAAAAGTTGATCACCGGCCGGCAATTTATTTACTTCCGCGAAGGGATGTTCAACCGATTCGCGTTACATAAAGATTCTATCACCGATAGCGATGTAAATCATTATGTAAACTCTTACGGGACTTCAGAAAAACTGCGTGCTGGATTAGAGTTTTACCGGGCCTTTCCGGCCAACGAAAAATTCAATGCCGCTAAGCGAAATGTACTTAACAATCCTATTGTATTGGCTGGAGGAGATAAAGCCGCAGGACCAACGCTTTTAAAAATGGCGGAATCCTTGCGGAAATATGGGTGCACAAACGTTACCACCAAGATTATTCAGAACAGCGGGCATTTTGTGAGTGAGGAGCAACCGGAAATAGTAATTGGACTTATCGAATACTATGCTTCAAAGTAGCGTATTTTAATATTAAAAACTATGAATTAATTGTTCTCCATAGATGCCCATGAGAAAGAAATGTAATCTAAGTATTTAACGTATATGCATTGGATGCCCATTGTGACCCCTCTGTATCTGCAAACGAGAAGTATTACGGGCTGCAATGGAAGGGCAAATTATTTCAGAAGCAACACGAATCGAAGCGTTTAGTATTTCTGTTACTTATTTTTACGACTACTTTTGATATCAACTCTTTTCAGGCCTAAATCCTTAACAGATTTAACTAAAAAGGGCAATTTTTCAATAACCGTATCACTGGTATCTAAGCCAAACGCTTCTTTTTCAGTTAGTTCCAATTTTCTTAAGAAAAAATAACTGTTAAGTATGAATTCTTCGCCAACACGGAGCTCATTGTCATGAGATAAGAATTTTTGCATGATCACGAATTGAAAATCCGCGTGCATGCCACGCTTTTTTAACGATAAATATGGACTGACCACATCTAGTTCCTTGTTTTTGACCAAATCCTCAACTACTTTTCTAAACAGGATATTTACTCTGGGCTGCACCCTAAAGCCCAGGCGGAACACTATGCGAACCACTTTACTTATGGCGAGCTCTTCTACAGCATATTCCATCGTATAGGGATCGTCCGCAAGTTCCATGTGTATGAACCAATACATATCGGCGCGCTTGGGCTTCCGGCTTAGAATCGAAAACATGATCGATTGTTCGATTTGCTGGGCATCATCAGCTTTGGTAAAATAAATAAGATGGGTGGCATATTTAGGAACACTCTGATCAGCATTCAAGTCCAGCAGAAATGGTATCTGGTCTTTCAAGTTAACGAAGCATACCAGGCGATCATTGATCATGCGCGCTTTATGCCAAATGTACATCGTAAAGATCAAACCGAACTCAAACACCAGAAAAAACAGCCGTTTTAACAGCTTAACTGCATTGGCAACGAAAAATGAAACTTCCACGCATACAAACAGAACGACAATTGGCATCACCAGCCATAATGGCCATTTCTTTACATACCGCATGAAATAATACATTAGGGTAGTGGTCATCAGCATGGCTACAGTAATTGAAAATCCATAAGCGGCTGTCATGGCAGTTGATGTTCGAAAGTATAAAGTCACGGCTATACATCCGAGACAGATGATCCAGTTAATGCCGGGGATATAAATTTGACCGCGAATGTTCGATGGATATTTTACTTTTACATGAGGCCAGAAATTCATGCGGATCGCCTCGTTAATTAACGTAAAAGAACCGCTGATTAATGCCTGGCTAGCTATAATGGTAGCCAAAGTTGCAACGGCAATTCCAGGTATCAAAAAGAAATGCGGAACTATTTCGAAAAAGGGGTTAACTTCATTGAAGTTTTTTCCTGGCTGCTGCATCAACACCCATGCGCCCTGACCAAGATAGTTGAGCAGCAAGGTGATCTTCACGAATATCCAGCTAACCTGAATATTTCGTTTACCGCAATGGCCCAGATCCGAATAAAGCGCCTCTGCGCCGGTCGTACACAAAAATACGGCGCCCAGCAGCCAGAAACCTTTAGGGTGCTCAATTAACAATCTGGCACCGTAATATGGATTAAAGGCCTTTATAATTTCCGGGTGCTGTACAAATTGTAGCAGACCCAAGGTCCCCAGCATCAAAAACCACAAGAACATTACCGGTCCAAAAGCCGAACCAACCACACCTGTTCCGAAACGCTGGAAAAAGAATAACAGGAGTAATATGACAATAACGATTAACAAAACCAGACCATTTCCGGGAACAATCGTATGCGATAAGCCATTTACCATTTTCAGGCCTTCAATTGCCGAGGTAATCGAGATCGGGGGCGTGATAATGCCATCAGCCAGTAATGTTCCAGCGCCAACAATTGCGGGTATAGCCAGCCACTTGCCATAAGGCTTTACCAAGGCATAAAGTGCAAATATCCCTCCTTCGCCATGATTGTCTGCCTGTAACGTGATAACCACATATTTAAATGTGGTTTGCAGTGTCAGCGTCCAGAAAATACAGGAAATAGAACCTAACACGAGGCTTTCATTTACTTTTCCGCCATCAACAAGCAGACTTTGAAAAACATAAAGTGGTGAAGTCCCAATATCTCCAAAGACTATACCGAGGGCAATCAGCATCCCGGCTGCCGACGGCTTTTTTAGTTGTTGGTCCATAGCTTAGTATCCATTATTTTTTTCAATGTATATGAATCAACGACTATAAAGATTTTATGTTAATTGTCTCATTAGTTGTCTTCCTACTAATCTAAAATCTCAGGAATAGTTTTATTTGAG
Organism: Mucilaginibacter lappiensis; assembly: GCF_900155965.1. Taxonomy (GTDB): domain Bacteria; phylum Bacteroidota; class Bacteroidia; order Sphingobacteriales; family Sphingobacteriaceae; genus Mucilaginibacter; species Mucilaginibacter lappiensis. Next base: position 118,182 of record NZ_FTMG01000002.1, on the reverse strand, counting down.
ACATTGAAAATGTAATGGAGTTTCCAATGATCAATTAACGATGGAATAAACTGCTGTTTATTTTGTTTTTTTATAGTATTCTACAATGGCAGCTAACTGTTTGCCGCTAATACCAATCTGACTGATAGATATTTTATTTATCTCCCCATTGTTCAATTCCAGCAGTAAAAATTTGTCTGGTGTCCTGCCTGCATTATCCGTCATGATATAGGCGTTTGCTACATCCTTCCATTGAAAAGTTTGTTTTTTAATGACCAACTTATCCTTGTCGGCATAAACTTCTGTCTCGCTATTGTTTTTTTTCACTATTGCCTGCCTGATAAGAATTATAGCTATAACCAACACTATTACCAATGGCAAAATATTTATTATCGATTTTGATGCCGAACGGCAACTGTAAAATACCGCGAGTAAAAAAACAGGACTAAACAAAAACACATAGTTCCAATAAGACACTGTAATTACTGTAGGCTCTTTAACCCTATCCACATCAGCTGCAGCTACCATGTCCTTTGTTGATTTATAACTTACGTTATTAAACATTTTTAGTGGATTGCTCTTTTTGTAATTATTGATGTAGTTTTCAATCGCTGCCATAGTATTTAATAATAAATGAGTGTTTTACTTCTAAACCATTACCACAGGAGTGGCAATGCCACTTAACATTTAAGGAGCGGGAACAATATTCAAACCAACTAGCACCTTAGCTTTATCAGAAAGATCACCGACCAGCAAACGAATGGGGCCGGTAATTTTTTAATGAGCGTGGGTACGGCAATGATCTGTTCACCTTCCGCTAATTGCGGATGCTCCAGTAAGTCAATGATCTTTACGGTAAATTGACCCGCTAACTCTTATTCGCACATGTTTCTTAGATTGGCAATCGCCCTTATTGGTTTTTGGGATTTACCGGTAATATAAAGGCATAGCCTGTATTTTTCCTTTTTCATTTTATTGATTTCGATCAGGCATTTAACCAATAAGGGAAGTTTTTATTGTTATGCAATATTAAATTTACCTAAATTTAACTTTATATTAATATTATAATTTTATAATAAATTTATTTAACAATTAGAAACAATGCCCCCAATTCTTTTGTTGTATACCTAATAAATTATAAAAACCAAATTATGAAACATTCACATCACGAAGAAGCAGCTAAGCATCACACTGAGGCTGCAAAACACCACACTGAAGCTCACAAGAGCCATGCTGAAGGAAATGACGAAAAGGCTGCTCATCATGCTCAAACTGCCCAGGGCCATCAGCACAAGGCGACCGAACATGCGACAGAAGCAGCAAAAAAGCATGCTGAAAAGCACAGTTCTTCGCATTAAAATAGAAGATGCGGAGAACAAAGCAGGCTGTTTTAATAGCCTGCTTTTTTTATGGCAGATTGTTCGCACCTGTAATAAGTGGAGAATTCAGATCAGTTAAACAATACAAAAAACCTTGAAAAGCCTAACTATTATCCTTAATCACCAGCAAATAAAACACTGGCCTGGAAAATTTGTTGCATTACAATCTTCATAAAAATAGGCTAAATAATCACTTAAAAATAAAATGCGGGTAGCTATTATAGGTGGAGGGCCCAGTGGCCTGTTCATGTTCAAAAGACTGGTGGATAGTGGTGAAACAAACTTCATCATTACGATATTTGAGCGAAAAAACCGGTTGGGAGAAGGCATGCCCTATAGCAGTGAGGGTGCCAATGATGAACATATTACCAATGTATCCGGTAACGAAATTCCGATGCTGGTAACCTCCCTGGCAGATTGGATCAGGAGTGTACCCAAAGACACACTTGATAAATTTCATATTGACGCGAAGCGTTTTAATGAATACAAGGTGCTACCACGTCTGCTATTTGGGCAATACCTCACAGCCCAATTTAGCCTCCTGCAAAAACAAGCGCGCGACACCGGTATAAATTTCGAAGTACATTACGAAAGTAATGTAACAGATATTATTGATTGGCCTGAAAAAGAAAGCGTTTTAGTAGAAATTGATCATAATGAACAAGTAGAATTTGATCAGGTGATCATCTGTACCGGACATAACTGGCCGCGTAAGCATGAAGGCAAAGTCCCTAATTATTTTGATTCGCCATATCCGCCTGTAAAGCTGGCACTCCATGCCAATCACCCCGTAGCAATCAAAGGTTCTTCGCTCACCGCCGTTGATGCCATCCGTACTTTGTCGCGTTACAATGGTAGCTTTGAGAAGAAACAGGATGGGCGGCTGTCGTATCGGTTGCATGATCAAAGTCCCAATTTTAAACTGGTGTTGCATACGCGGAACGGGATGCTTCCCGCAGTAAGGTTTCATTTAGAAGATTCGCATCTCTCCAATAAATCCCTGCTAAGTAAAGAAGAAATAGCAGCGCACATAGCGGCCAATAACGGTTTTTTATCCCTTGATTATATATTTGAAAAAGACTTTAAAGAACCGATCAAGGGAAAAGAGCGGGAATTTTATGAACATATCAAGGACATGAGCCTTGAAGAATTTGTAATGGCCATGATGGAGCTGCGCGGGCGTCTTGATCCATTCCAACTATTGAAAGCAGAATATACAGAAGCTGAAAAATCAATTAAACGAAAAGAATCGGTATACTGGAAAGAAATGTTAGGCGTTTTAAGCTTTGCTTTGAACTATCCTGCCAAACACCTCTCGGCAGAAGATATGCAAAGGCTTCAAAAATCATTAGTTCCGCTCATCTCTATTGTTATTGCCTATATCCCGCAAAGTTCCAGCGAAGAATTGCTTGCTTTACATCAAGCGGGAGTATTAGATCTTATTCCCGTTGGTGAGGATAGCAAGGTCGAGGCGGCGTCGGAAGGCGGAGCGATTTACTATTATACAGACGAAGAAGGAACGGAACACTCCGTACATTTTAATACTTATATCGATTGTGTGGGGCAACCACATTTAGCTTATGAAGAGTTTCCATTCAGAAGTTTACTGAGCGGCAGGACAATTAGTCCGGCCCGTTTAAAATTTCGTTCTGCAGAAGAAGGGCAAAAGGCTCTTGAAGAAGGAAAGGATGTATTGCTGGATCAAAGCGGTGATTATTATTTAAAAGTTTCAGGCATTACCATTAACGATCATTTTCAAGTAGTAGATGCGTATGGTGCTTTTAATGAACGGATATATATTATGGCGGTGCCTTATATCGGGGGATACAATCCTGATTACTCAGGCCTGGATTTCAGCGAAGAAGCATCAGCCAAGATTATAAAAAGACTACTTACATGAGATATTTACAATTGCGTGGCTCAAAAGCGCTGGGACGAAATAGATGGTGGTAAAGGTTTTTGGCCTTAACCCGGATACAGCGCGGACATCGGCGATCAGAGACATATAGGTAACTCATTCTCTGATATTTCGAAAAAACGGCACCCAATTTTATTCAACCTAATCATGCATCTATATGCTCGTATTAATTATTCCACCTATGATGCTGCTAACCATTTTGTTGGTTTGCATGATTTATTATCAATTGGTAACCCGCAGATTCACTGCCTCCGCTATCCAGGCCACAGCACGGATCATCAGCAATAACCGTTACCAGGCCACAAAATCCTCCGTTTTTATACCAACCATTGTTTTTACAGATCATAATGGACAGGAGATTACCGTGGACGCCGGGATGTCGGGTGCCAGCTCTCTTTGGCGGAAAACCCACTACACCGGTGAGGAATTAATTATTTTGTATGAGCCATCCAACCCTAAAAATTTCATTGCGGATTCTTGGTATGGCCGGTTTGTTTATACCTTCAAAAAAGCCGCTGTGGCTATTTTAGTAATTATCCTTGCAGGGCTAATTTTTATAATATTAAGATAAAGATTAAAGTTGGTTTGACGAATACTTCTTTTAAAGAACGGTTTAAAGTCCACAATGCTATGGGGGGATATGCGTAAACGACTTGATTATTGTGATAGTTAACAATCTAATGTGTTGGCCGGGAGGTACTTGAAAATTGAAAAATTTGATTTGTAAAATCAAACAATTGAAACATTTATCTGTCTATTATCCAATTTATTAGATACCCCATGAAAATATTATTTACGCTTACAATAGTATTGATAGCCTTGGGTGCTCTCGCACAGAATTCGCCAGTTACGAATATAACCAAGGCGCTTATTCCTCACGCCCAGCATAAAACGATAGCCGGAAAAGATACGGTTATCGAATCGGATACCTCTAAGGAAAACAAAGAACCGAGGTATTATTATTTTTCCGTGCTTGCGAATATGTTGGTAAACACCAAGGGAGATCTGGCCAAACGGTTTTCGCCCGGTTTGGAGTTCGGACGTACGTACGGCATTTTTGACATTGGCCTCGGTGTAGGAAGCATAGGAACATTAAGCTCAGGGCGGGATACTGCTCATTATATCGAATTTCGTCCGACGATCAATATTTTCTCGGCGGGCAGGTTTGCGGAGGGGCTGTTGTTAGGTGGCGGTTATATATTCGGCGCTAAACAAGCGTTGATGACAGAGATTTGTAACAGTATCAACTTTAATATATCCACTAACGTGGCCATCGCGATAACACAAAGTTACCTTTTTTTCGACGGTACAAACAGCAACCGGAGCGGTCAATATATGGGTTTCAGTTTTACCTATAATTTCCTTAAGCCCCATAGCGTGAACAAGCAGCGAAAAAAGGCAGCCATCATCAAGGATAATTAACTGGATCAAGACTGGAGTATGAAAGCTATACCATATATAATTATAAGCATGGTGGCAATAACTTTGTTAATCAATATTTTATTAATATGTCATCCGGCTAAGATCAGACGATACTATTTGTGGGTAAACCTGGCAACGGGCATCACTTTAATAACATACTTCTCTTGTCGATATATGGTAAAAAACGATTAAAGAAACAGCAAAGCGACTACGTTCATAAAATTTTCAGTAAAAATTAAGTTTTGATAAAGTAAATATTTTAGCAAAGAGTATCATTTTCCAATCATGAAAAAGAAAGTGCCTATTTCAATCGAGGAATTCAAAGATAAGCGAAAAGCAATCTTAAAGACGGGCGTAAAAGGTGATTGTAAACCTTCGTTTTTAGATAAGATAGCTGTCTGGATTACGAAACATGTCGGGAGCATGGGCTTTTTCCTGATCATTTTCGTTTGGACGGTAGCCTGGTTGTTGTGGAACATGCTTGCACCAAAGGCAGTGAGGTTCGATCCCTTTCCGGGTTTTGTCCTTTGGTTATTTATTTCAAACCTGATCCAACTTTTTTTGATGCCGTTGATTATGATCGGTCAAAACGTCCAGGCCCGGCACGCTGATTTGAGGGCGGAGGCAGACCTTCGAATCAATACCCAGGCAGAACTGGAAATTGAAACGATTTTAGAGCATCTCGAATATCAGAACGATCTGATTTTAACCATATTGAAGAATATCGAGAAAAAAACTTAAATATTTTGTGAACGGTTAACGAACGAATGCTCAGTATTAACAAATAACGCCCATACAAGATGCCGATTAAAAAGCATAAACAAACAGCAAAAGAATCGTCAGCACAATATGTGTTGCAAAAGGTCCAGCCAGCCCTGTTGGGTTTAATGGATGGTTCAGTGTCAACTTTAGCCCCGTTATTTGCAGCCGCGGGTTTGACACACCAGACCCATAAAGCATTTTTTGTTGGACTGGCAGCCTCTTTAGGCGCAGGTATAAGTATGGGTTTGGCAGAGGCTTTATCAGATGATGGAAAAGTCACCGGGCGCGGTACGCCTATACTGCGCGGTGCGATAACTGGTTTTGCTACAGCAATAGGAGGGATGCTGCATACACTGCCTTTTTTGATTGCCGATATCCATGTCGCCCTACATTTCGCTTATATCGTGGTTGGGGTTGAACTACTTGCCATCGCGATGATCAGGTACAAATTTATGAAAACACCTTTATGGTCAACCATCTTGCAGGTTATCATCGGTGGAGGCATTGTGTTTCTTTTAGGAATATGGCTGGGAACTTTAGGTGTAAGCGATTAGCGCTTATTTATTTTGATTAACAACAGTAATTTTTTTTATAAACCATTATACGCATGGCAAATCGACTAACGAACAAACAAGAAAAGAAAAGATTCTGGAAGTGGCTAACCATTCTTGGGCCGGGACTGACGACTGGCGCAGCCGATGATGATCCTTCGGGCATAGCTACCTATTCCCAGACCGGTGCACAATTTGGTTACGGGCAGTTGTGGACGGCGCTTTATATGCTTCCTTTCTTAATGGCGGTACAGGAAGCCTGCGCGCGGATCGGTTTGGTAACGGGCAAAGGGATTGCTGCCATAGTAAAAGAGCATTATAGTAAACCTGTACTTTATGCCGTAGTCAGCTTGGTTGTGATCGCCAACACGATCAATATCGGCGCAGACATCGGCGCTATGGCAGCAGCAGCACAATTATTGGTTCCTGTCCCGTTTGTTATTTTGACACTTCTGTTTACTGTTAGCATCCTTTTATTAGAGATTTTTACCACTTACCGGCTTTATGCTAAGATCCTTAAATGGTTGGCCCTGGCTTTACTATCGTATCCGATTACGGTATTTATTATTCATCAGGACTGGCCGGTGGTATTAAAGGCGACGGTCATTCCTCACATGGAATTTAGCTTTGCCTTCCTGTTTATCATTACCGGAGTCTTTGGTACTACTATTACCCCGTATCTGTTTTTTTGGGAAGCGTCGCAGGAAGTAGAAGAAGTAAAAGGTAAGGGATTAATTGATCGCGGCAACCCCGAATTAGCGTCAAAGCGCATGCGTACCATGCGGCAGGACAACAATGCCGGCATGATCATTTCAGAGGTCACTACCTGGTGCATTATATTGGTTGGGGCAACAGTTTTACATCAAAGCGGCGTTAAAGATGTCAAAACAGCAGCAGATGCCGCCAAGGCTTTGGAGCCTTTGGTCCATTCTTTTCCCAATGCCGGATTTTTGGCCAAGCTTATTTTTTCCGTTGGCATTATCGGTCTGGGTTTCCTGGCTATTCCGGTATTATCCGGTTCCGCTGCCTATGCTGTTTCCGAAGCTTTTGACTGGAAAGCGAGCCTGAATATCAAACTAAAAAGGGCACATGGTTTTTATGGGGTGATTACGATAGCGACCCTGATCGGGCTAATGATTAATTTTGTAGGGATCGACCCGGTTAAGGCACTCGTTTTTACTGCCGTATTGAACGGGGTTGCTGCGGTTCCCTTATTATTTTTGATTATTAAAATTGCGACAAGTGATAAAATCATGGGGGAATACAAAAGCGGGTGGTTATCTAAAATCCTATTGTGGTTTACTTTTGCCTTCATGGGCACGGCAGCAATAGCCATGTTTTTTACGCTGTGAACGACGCCTTGTTACAAGGTAATCCGATGGCTTAAAAAGCGTTATTAGAAGCTTTTCGCGCGCTTAAAATTTACCTTAAATAGCTCATTTAGACTTCAAATAAAGCTTTTAAGGCTGCTTTTCGGCTCGTTAATGATAAGCTTTAATAAGCCCTTTAAGTGTCTTAAAGGTCTTAATTTGAGGTGGTTTATTTATGGGTTAATTAACAGGTCTACTGCCTTTTTGAATTTGTGATTTTCGAATTTTTTCGCATACAGGCAAACCCTGTGATTAACAAAAATAACCGTGTAATAAAAGGAGCTAAATAGCTGTTCGGAAAACACTTTACTACTTTTTATCATGCTTGCCTTATATTTTTGTATCCGTTGTTCGACCTGTTCTGCAAGAGAAAGCCACATATCAAAAGTGAATAATCCGAAGTCCCATGTTTGGGTATAGAGAAGCACTGGAACTGGAAGAGCTGATACAGATCAAAGAAGTAAATCTTGATAAAGATGGGCAAAAGATTATAAGGGACAATTTTATATTCAGTTGCTATACAGGCTTGTCTTTTGCCGATGTGTACTTGTTGATCAACAACCATTTAGATACAGATATTGAGGACGAAAAATGGATAGAGATGATCAGGCGCAAGACGGCAAATTTTTCTGGCAAAAAGTTCTTTGTTCTGCTATTCCCTGAAGCCATTGAACTAATAAACAAATAAAAAAAACATCCGATGGCTGGATATACAAAAACGATCTTTCCGGTATTTTCAAATCAGGCGACCAACCGTTATCTCAAAGCGATTGCGAAAGAAGCAAAGGTTGATAAAACATGAACTTTTCACATCGCCAGGCACATTCGCTACAACAATTACTTTAGAAAGCGGTGTACCAATGGAAACAGTATCCAGTATGCTTGGGCATGCCATCTTACGGACTACTCAAATCTACTCTAAAATCAAAAAGAAGAAAGTTAGTAATAGGGAGAAGTGGGGTGACAGCATCGTTTTCTGTGCCAATACCGCACATCTTTTTGCTGACGAACTACAAAATATAACCAAATTGCCAGTTTCTTAAAAGAAGCGTTCACGATTTCTGAAAAATCTCGCAGATGAATAATTTGCAAGATTTTTATAGATTTGACACAGTATGCATCTTGTAAAACAAAATAGGAGTATTATCAGTTAACTTCTATTGATGAAAAACGATGATACCCTATTGCATTTACCTCCCCCTGCTTTAAATCCGATGGAAGAAAAGCAGGCGATGCTTGCTGCTATCATCGCATCTACAGATGATACGATAATCAGCAAAACCCTGGAAGGGATAATAACCAGCTGGAACCCTGCGGCTGAACGTATGTTCGGTTATAAAGAGTTCGAAGCTGTGGGGCAACATATTTCAATAATTATACCGCCGGAACGTTTGCCAGAAGAAACTTTTATAATCGGACAGATAACGAAAGGTGAAAAAGTCGATCATTTTGAAACAGTTAGACAGACAAAGAACGGCGAACTTATACCCATTTCGTTAACTATATCGCCTATCAGGAACAGCCTGGGCCAAATCATCGGAGCTTCCAAAATTGCAAAAGATATTTCGGAACAGAAAAGAGCTGCTGAAAAGCAAGGCGTACTATCGGCAATTGTCGATTCATCGGACGATACAATCCTAAGCAAAACCTTGGACGGTATCATTACCAGTTGGAACAAGGCTGCTGTAAAGATGTTCGGTTACACCGAGGCAGAGGCTATAGGTCAGCATATCTCTCTGATTATTCCACCTGACCGTCTCAATGAAGAAACATTTATCATCGGTGAAGTGAGTAAAGGCAATAAAGTAGATCATTTCCAAACCATCCGTCGCGCTAAAAACGGAAACCTGGTGCCGATCTCTTTATCAGTATCGCCTATTGTTGACGGTAATGGTAAGGTGATAGGTGCTTCTAAAATTGCCCGTGATATTAGTGGAGAGCAAGCGACACAACTGGAAACAGCTAAGCTTTACGAACAATTAAAAGAACTTAATACTAAGAAAGATGAGTTTATAGCCTTAGCCAGCCATGAATTAAAAACACCATTGACAAGCATTAACGGATATCTTCAATTACTTGATCTGTATGTATCTGAAGAAAAGCCGAAAGTCTTTTTGCAAAAGGCACAGCATCAACTTAAAAAGCTTAGTTCATTGGTGGACGACCTATTAGACGTTTCAAAAATAGAAGCGGGAAAACTACGTTTTACAACCGAAGACTTTGATATTTGTGAAGTAATTAATAATGCTGTTGATTTAATCTCCCATACTAATACGAGCTATAAAATAACACTTCATTCTTCAGTTCGAAATTGCATCATTAAAGGTGATGACCACCGGATTGAACAAGTTATAATGAACTTTTTGACTAACGCAATCAGATACGCCCCAAATAGTAACCAAATTGAGGTTTTTTTGATTTCTGATAAACACGATATCAAGATTGGCGTAAAAGATTTGGGCGTGGGCATTGCAACGGAAAAGCTCGAACATATTTTTTCAAGGTATTACCGTGTTGATGACAATGATTCTAAAGTTTCAGGACTTGGAATTGGCCTTTATTTATGCCATGAGATCGTAACCAGGCATAACGGAAAGATTTGGGCAGAAAGCGAACTCGGTAAAGGCAGTACGTTTTGGTTTACGCTTCCAGTAATATAATCACTACCTTAGTAGGTTAGTAACTTGAAATACCAATAGTGTTGACCACACTTCGCCAATTTACATTGCTCTCATACAAACCTGAGCTTAAGCACTAAAAGTGGTCATTTCAAAATTAGCGAACTGGGGGCAGTTTGGTGCGGTTTACTCGCGTAACCAGGCATTATGGGAAAATTTGGGCTGAGAGAGAACTAAATGCGGTAGTAGTTTTTGGTTTATATTGCCTTGTTAATTTCGTAATTAATGACCTGAAAAACGTTGCCAGAAGCTTAACGCACGGTATTGAACAGCCCGACGTCGCCTATTTTGACTATAAATTAGGCGAATTAACTTCCGAACTGAATATGTCGAAATAGCTGCATAGAGGGACTTTGGCCCGAGCGTTGGAATATCTCTGGGGCACCAAACAGAATGAACGTTTCCTTTGCGCGGGAAACGGCAACGTTCAGCATATTCGGCCCCGCATCAAAAAAGTAGTTTTTATCTTGATCGTTTGCGCCGTAAGCCGCTGAAAAAAGGACGACCAGCCGTTCTGCACCCTGCAAAGCATGAACGGTACCGATGGTCAGACCACTCATATTAATCCCGGCTTTGCGTAGCGCAAACTTCTGACCGGTAAAAGGTGTTACGATGGCGATAATATCTTTCAACGGTAAGCGATAGTGTTTTATTAAAGCTTCCTGATGATCAGCTATCCATTTGGCGATGGCCAGTGCTTCTTCAGGATTGGCGCGGCTGGTACCGCTAATCTTGGAGTCGCCCTTAACGGGTACAAATTGTAATGGTGGCAGCAGTCCGCCATTTGCCCGGCCTTTCATCAGTTCCAACAAGCCATCGTAAGCCAGTTTATTACAGTAGCTGATGATCTCGTCAAAACAGCGACGGTGTTCGGTAAGGAGCATGCCACGTGCTTGCTTAGGGTAAAGATGATAATAAGATGTGTTTTGCGCCAGCCTCATGATACTGCCGGAACTGCACAAAAAGCCTTTACCATATAGATCTTCAATAACCGCCTGATCATTCAAAGTTTTGATCACCTGGTAGCGGTGTAAATTGGCATGATCTACTTTTTTAGGGACATTCCAAACCGGTTCGATCTGCAAAATATCGCCAACCACCAACGCCTTTTTTGCCAGCGCAAAGGTTGCCGCGCCGATCTCGGGCGATACTTGCCCGGCTTCGTCAACGATGAGTAAGTCTATAAAATCGAGCAGTGGCGGTGCTTCCCAAGGATTTTGCCCCGGCCCGACCTGGATAAATTTGGAATAGCTAAAAAATCTTGGAGCCATATAAAATGTCGATACGAAGCAAGGGGTCAGCATCGCAAAACGCTGCCAGCGCTCTTTTGCAGCACCTTCACCATTGCGGTTCAGCCGGTCTTCTTCCAATGCTGAACGGGTGGCCAGTAACCAGCGGCCTTCCCAATAATGCACTGCCGTATAGAACATATCGTACTTGAGGCTCACTTCCAATCGTTCATAAAAGGCCGGTTCGGCAGGATCATGATTTATATTTGCTTTTCTCTGCCAGTCCTGCCAATTTTTTTTCGCTTTTTTGATCTTCTCTATTAAACTGAATTTCTGGTCAAAGAACTGTTGTATGGATTTGACCTGGTAAAAATCGACCGCGCCATAAGCAATAGGACAATCGCGGAATAATTGCTTAGTGCGTGTGGCACGTTTTTCCTTTACGAAATTAAAAATGGAAAATAGCTTTAGCCAAATCGATTCCGCGTCCAGATAATTGCTGAAGCTGGTCTCCAGATCCTTAATGCCTTTCTCCAGATCGTTCAAACTATAGGTGTTTAATTCCGGCAGCTGGGCAATCAACGTCTGGTAACTGTGCCAGATACCTATCCCGTCAATAAGTAATTGCTGGTTAGCTTTCAGCGAACGCTGTAGGCCATTGATAATTGCAGCGATGGTGGTACCCGTCTGCCCGCTACGCGCAATAAAATAAGCCTCGGCTTTTTTTAAATAGCTCTCATTTTCTTTTTCCGTGTGGGCGCCGCTTAATCTGCCCTGCACGCGTTTAATAACCGGAATATGTGTCTGTACTTCGCGGTTTGCTCCCGGTAGGTATAAACCAAAGCCGCCTACGTCAGGCAGCCAGCGTTCGTACAATGTTCCGTTCTTCTGTTTGACGTTCGAAAAGCTGTCGATAATATTCGTCACGGCCTGATTATTGGCTGAACAGGCGAGGATTACGGACGGATCGCCGCCTGCAATTGCCCCTTGCACTACTTCTGTCGCTACAACACTTTGCAGTAAAGTTGTCTTACCTGTCCCCGGTGGCCCATTGATTGCTAAGATGTCTCCGTGACGAAGCGTAGTATAATGATACAAGCTGGTACGCTGCGACTTTGACAAGGGAAATTCATAAGCCATCTGGCCCAGATGCCCTGCTGACGCTTTTTCAAATATTGCGCCTGAAAGTAGGGGCTTCAGCGGCATTTCCTGACGTTCTGTAAGCGCGTTGAGCGTTAAAGGGATTTTCTTCTGCTGAATGATATAATCATATAAACCAATAATACCATCGGCCGGGCCGGTTAAAGTGTCGTTGATCACGACGATGTATTCTGCCGTCACCGCAAAGTTTTCAGGCGAATAAGTTTCCAGTTCCTGGCCGGTTACTGCTTTAAACATGGAAAGAGTATAATCTCGATAGTTTGGCCAGCCTGGTTGTCCGTTAAATGGACGACCAAATGCTTCGTCTACACGCTCAACATCCGAGAAAACAAAGTTTACTTCCTGGTTGACCTGTGGTTCCAGATAAGCCCGTGGGATATAGGGGAACGTATCTTCATCCGGCTTGAGCTGATTGTTCCTGGTCAGCACTGCCCGGAACCAGAAAGGATAAAATATACCTGTTTCTCCGGTCAACTTGGTATATTCCGGTAGGGGACTTACCCGGAAGGGGGCAATGAACACCGGCGCCTCCTCAGCTTTTTCCCAACCAGCATCTTTTGGGTCAAGCCGGCCTTTGGCCTCGTTCATCCGTTTTTCAAAAGCATCCAACAAAGTCAAGGCTTGTGTAGGATCGACCGCGCCCTTTGTTATGTCAACCTTGGCGTTTCGTTGGTTCAACGTCTTATCAACTTCGATCACAACCCGCGCCGAATCTGCCAGCGTGTTGCGCCAATAGCGAAGCATATTCAATTGTGGATTGTTTGACATGGTAGCGGCTAAATTACGAAATGTCCGCCCGATGGCATTGCAAGGATGAAATTAATATTTGTTCAACCTTCTTCTGTCAATACTTTCAAGCCAAGCCTTTTGGTCAGTAATTAGCGGTTCAACCAAAACGGCTTAGATATTTCAAATCGACCTTAATCATCAAACAGAGCGGCCAAACATTTCAAACCATCTAAAAAATGGTTGTGGAGCCATCGGTTTTTAGTGGAACTTGAACACTATCTAAATTTCAAAGCCGAATATGATCATTCGTCTCGTTTGAGGCACAGCCAACCTTGATAAGCACGTCTTTGTCGTATATGAACTTTTAAGGTTTATTAATTATGGACATCGTCATTATCCTGTTTTTATTGATGATAGGTCCGGATGTTAAAGTACAATTTCGGTTTCTTTTTGACCAGATCAAAAATCATGGTAACCAGAGTCGGGCTTAAATAAATTCTGGTAAAACTTTTTGTTGAATATAGATGGTTCACCCACATTTTTAATAAACTTCGATAGAGCGTTGTCGGTTGGAAGGCTTTTGGTCGTGCCGTCTGCCTCAAGCAAAAGCAAACCGGGGTGATAGTTTCCATTAGTTTCATGAATGGGATGAAAATAGCGCTGACCGCCTGATTGATAGATAGTGCCTTCGGTATTTTTGCCTGCCGCTTTAAAGTTAGCGGGGCTGGCACCATCTACTATGCAAATCCCGCTCGTATGACCGATATACTGCGGCACGCGACCTCCGGAGCTGTTCCATTTGCCAAATGTAAAATAGATATGTTTTCCATCCGTAAAAATACCACGGTCGATCATTCTAAACGGGGCACTGTTATCCCGCTGACCCAAGAGGATCAGTTCATGACGATCTGTATCATAACAATAAATCGCGTTTCCCTCGTAAAACAGCCCGTGCCAGCCAAAGCCTTTATCAAGGGAAAGCAGCTGTAAACGACCGTTAGTAGCTATTTCGTACTGCTGATAGAAATAATGTTCCCCGTCAAACGCGTATTGCGTATGCCACTGATCATCTTCAACAATTAAGGGCTTAAAGGTTGCCGGTTTTGCCCCGTTGATAAGAATGCCTTTATAATATACATGGGTTTGATCGCTGAGATATTCGTCAGGAAGGCCAGTTTGAGTGGAGCGGACGTCGGCGCCGGGAACCAGTTTTTGTTTGTAATATAAATGCGTCTGGTCGGCAGCGTAGAAATCCTTAATGAAAGTAAACGAAGCAATTGCAGCGTCTTTAAGCATCGCATTTCCATAAAAAACGTGAACGGGATCTTTACAGAAATTATTTCCCATATAGCTAAATCCCTTCGTTTTTAAACCAGGGACAATGCCTGTCCTAAAAAACACGTGATTGGTATCCCTGGCCATTGTTCCGCGGTCACCTACCGTGTTGAGCGACCTGAACGTGTTGATATCAGCATCTTTGACCAGAAAGTATCCTGCGCCTGGCTCGTTATAGTAGATCTGACCTGCGCTTAGCGTATATCCACTGTAGGGATAGTCTTTCTGCTCACCTGTAAGGTTAATTCCTTCGTGAGCATGATCAAACCGCAGCTTCTTCACCGCGAATATTCCAATAACTATACAGAACAGGGCCACCAGGCTACAGAAAACAATAGCAAACACTTTCATATAGTTTATTAATTATTTCATCATCAATTTAAAAACCGAATAATAACATTGCACGACCATTATGAAAACGGCGACTGTCACGATAAAAAACGCTGCTGGCCTCTATTCCAGCCCAAACATCTCAGCCGCGCTGCATGCATGTTCGTAGCTATTTTGTGTTTTTTTAACAAACCAGGCGGCTTTATTGTTTAAAACCGCTATGCTATACAATTGTTATAACCATAACTCAATTCTATACCAATGTGAAAATATTACGGATTTTTTTTCTGTTAATCTTTGTCTTATCCGCTCCTTCGATCATCCGCGCACAGGGAGTTCCGAAAGCGTACGAGGCTTTTGACTATAGCGGAACGGTAAACGGCAAGGTGGTCAGATTTAGCCTGGCTGATGGTTATATCGGGGCAAGTTATTTGCATATGTATTTAACAGGGAAAGCCAAGCCGGTGTATTTTCAGCCGGATGTGGGAATAGCGGATGAGCACAACAAGTTGAAATTTGTGCCTTTCCCCAAAGGCAGATCAGGTTATTTTATCCTGGACAATATACAGGAGGCGTATGATAAAAATCCGGCATACATTGTAGGGAATTATTATTTGAATCATAAGGTATTCCCGGTAAAATTTCGGTTGATAAAACATTCAGGCGCTACTCATTGAACTCCAGTATAAATTGATATGAAAAAATTACCCTTATTTTCAGGCATCACTCAAAAGCCCATATCTGAGTTCTCTGTTATGGCGGAATATCCAATTACTATTAAATAAAACACATATGCAAAACCTATTCTTTGTCCTTCCGTTAGTTCTCATTGCTTTTGCAATCATCGCTGTTGTGTTGTTTATAAATAACAAAAAAAACATAGCCACCAGATATGATATTTCAAAACATGATACCGAAACTATTCTGGTATCGCCATCAAGGTTAACCATGTTAAGTGTGATTATGAAGGGGTTGGGTGGTTTGTTTTTATTTGTTACTTTGATGTCTATTAATGATAGTATCAACTTTAAAGAGGGTATTACTTACATTATACTGGGTTTGAACGTTATTATATTGAATGTATTTGTAATTGGCTTACGGCTATTTTTAAGGCGCAATGAGGTTGTACAATTACAGTTTGAAGCCACTGCGCTCAAATACCTGTCGGTTGACTGGAGACCAAAAAAGGCCGCACGTTATTCTTGCTCGTATTTAATCAAGAATTTACATTTTTATCTTATACCGATATGCGCGACGTAGAAATTACTGAGTCATTTTATTATGGTGATAGCATTGTGATCAGAACGATTTCCGATATCATATACCTTCCCTTTTTGGGTGATAACAAATCGCAGATGATAGCCGTAGTTGACACGTTAAAAGCCCGCATGATTAAAAAGGAAAGCTATTGAAAATACTATATTCAATAAAATATAGCCGACTTGTATAAGACAAAACACAAATTCAAGAAGTGGTGATCGCTTTTTCCAGTTCTTATATTAAATGAAAAATAGTGCTATAATGCCAATAACCAGTATCAGCAACAAAACTATACCGGAACGCATCATTGTAAAAACTATTTTGCCATGCCAGGAATCCATGATGAATATTTTAGGATTATCCTTATTATATAATATATTGATCTCGTCCCCTTCCTGGCTTACACCTCTTATAGTTGACGAAGCGCCTGCCATAGCTGCCGGCTCTGTATAAATATTACCCGCTAAATCGCTGAAAGTGATAGTGGGGGTATAAACAGCTGTACGAAGGCCTTGTGTTTGCTGCACACTGACAATCTTAGCCTTGGCCTTAACCGAATTTGCTATAAATTTCCGGGTAACAAAAAGATAAAAAAGCAACTCCACCAAAAATGCCGAAACTAAAATTAACGAGGAGCCTGTAAGAAAATCTATATGCATACTGATTGATTTTTTTAAAATTCTATTTACAGATATATTTAATTAAGATCGGTTTTTCCGGTTCTAATAAACCTTTCGGCTTGACCATATTTTTTAGTAAGAGCTGCAAAAACCGGGATGCCACTAAAAACAAATGCCAGTGTTGGCGGAAAATGAAAATATCCGGCAATAAAAGTTATGGCTATTATGGTTAGCGTTACAATGGCACAGTATTTCAGCGTAAAAATGTCAGTTAACTTATAAAAAACGAAATAGGGTACCAATCCAGCTCCGATAGCGAAAGACGGCACTACAAATATCATGGCCGTGGTTGTATCGGGTAACTTGGATGCGGTAGCGCCGATAATAATCAAAGATATTAACATACAAACCAACCCGGCAATCCGCAAACGAATGATCTTGCCGTTGCTTTTGATAAGATCAATGCCTGGCATGGTAAATCGTTTATAGTATTCTCTTAATGAGAAAACCATTAAATAATATCCAGCTATAAATACAATCAATAAAACTGAAAAGAAATTGACATCAGAATGTTGTAACGATCTATCGTAAGCCGTTGAAAAAGCATCCAGCCTCTTTTCGTAATTGACCACCCAAAACCGTATAAACCAAAAAGCCGTACCGAAGCAGATTAGTTCTGCCAGCCGCGCAAATATAACAGACCATTTAATTTTCATCTTTAAAACTATAACTTAAATGGGCGGCAATTGTTCATGATATAGGCAATCAATGTAGCCTAGTTAAAGATGTCCTTAACGTCCAAAAAGATGAATTATCATTCTAACTTGGAATATAATTTAAGCTTGGGGCAGTCAAAAGCTTTTAAGTAAGATAACAAGGACTTTTTAGGAGTTTTCAGAAGCTTTTCGCGCGGTTGTAAAGCTCTTTTAATGCTTGTTTTAGCTTAAAACAAATCGATATGAAGGCATTTCTCGACAAAGTGATACAAATATACCGTTAGAAAAAAGAGCCATTAGAAAGGCTTATTTTAAGTTTAAGGTATCAGTATAAAAAGTGTTTTTTATCTACATTTTCTTAAATTTGCAGGGGGATTTATCCCCCTTGCAATTGACTATTAAATATACCCTGAACCTTTAAAGTATTTGGCCCCACATTCTAAAATTTTGCGCTTGTAGTTACCATCGGCACATTGAAAAAGCCTAAAATGGGTAAAGGTACTGAGGTTTAACGCTTCGTTATCTATACACTTATCCTATAAATATTTTTGAGTATCCATATGCTTCGTTTTAAGTGGTAAATAATAAGGTTACTGCCAGTTTGAATTTATCGCTTTTACTGTGGTTTTCGGCATATTTGATAATGCGGTCGTTTACAAAAAGCACGGTATAATCAAATGAGCTAAATAGTTGTTCGGAAAACACTTTACTGCTTTTTATCATACTTGCCCGATATTTTTGTATTCGTAGTTCGGCTTGTTCTGCAAGCGAAAGCCACATATCAAAAGTGAATAATCCGAAGTCCCATGTTTGGGCATAGGCTTCTTTGTGTTCTTTCAGGTCTGCGCAAACTGCTAGTATATTGTCAAGCAATAATGGGATTTCGCCCGGAAACAGTTCGTGTAATAATTTGCTTTTATCTGTATTGGTTAAACTCTTTATTGGTTTCATGGCATTGATTTTTTTGGTAAATAATTCAGTTCTTTATTCAGATCATCGGGTAAAACTGGCGGATATTCCGCCAAGCTTATCTTTACGGATTTGTTCTCCCTATCAAATGCAAAGGCTATGCACCGGGGTTTAACTTCCTGTACGGTTATGATCTCGGTTTTCCTTTTTTTAAGGGTGTGAAAAACATCCCATAAAGCGTTTGAATAACTCAAACCTATACCGATGATATGATGATTTTTATAAAGCTTGCCGTCACGTTTGCGGACGGTCAGCCTGAAATTAAATTCGTAGCAAATTGTTGATGCTTCCATAATGAAAAAATTAAATGGCGGGACTAGCCCGCCATCAATGATTAATTGAGGATTAAAGCATCGTTACCATGTTTGGCAAAGTCGGTGCAAAGCTCAAAGGCCGTTTGTCCTCTTTGTGAGCCTGTGCCGTACATGATAGACTTAAATTTGCTTTCCTCGTCTTTGAAACTGCGGACATTTTGAAAATAACCGCTGATACTGTTGTAAGCGCCAAACAAGGTTCCTTTAGCTGTTCTTTCCTGTTGGCTTTCTGCGGTCATGGCAAAATCAAAGGCGCTGCTGACCATGTTATTATAATGGCTCGATAGGTCTTCATCCTTGCCCGTTTTTAGCTTTTGGTAGGTTTCCTTATTCGGTATCATGGCTAACTGTATGAGCCGCTTTACCTGCGGATCGGTAATCCTTACCCTTGTCCATCGGTTAAAAATGGCCTCCAGTTCCATCGTAAGCTGATCGGATAAGCCCAGCATTTGGTGTGCGCTTTTCAGCTTTTCCTCTGCGCTTGCGGTATGTCTGATGCGGATGGCATTGGTACAATTCTTTAAGGCAGCGTTCAGCGTATTTGAGCACCAAATTCGCACGGGTGTAAAGGCAATGGTAATACAGCCCGAACCGTCATGCGTTGAAGTCAAAAAAAGATAGTTGTCGATCAGGTCGTCCCTGCCGACCCGTATCTGCCCGGGAAGTTTGGCGGTTACAAATATGGTTTCACCATAGCCCAACGCCCCGGCTGTCTCATATTGTATTGGATTTTTACCACCTGCAATGCTGTCGAAAAAATCAAAAGCCTGTGTATTCTGTACAACTTCGTAGTCACGGCCTATTTTATCGCCCAATACCGCCTCTGTGTCGGTACGGAAAGTAAAATAACTGTTATCTGATACGATTTTCACCCCGCTTGGCAAGGGGTGTATATTCGGTCGTTTCAATACGTCAAAAGCTAAACCTGCCTCCTGTATTGCTTCTGCACTCGTCGCATTCTTAGAAATTGCTTTGCCAATCATTTGCCACACTTTGGGTTTCACGATGTTATTATTTGCAGTTGTCATTGTTTTAATGTTTGATAGTTAATAAATCAGTTGCTTAGGCTTTCCGCAATGCGTTCAGCCGAATAAAGGGCGTAATTGCTGATATGCCTTTGCCATGCGCCCTCTGTGGGTGACCACCTAAAACCATTGGCCTTTAGCTGTTGCCGGATTTCGGGGCTTGGCTTATCTTCAAAAATTAACTGTAGGCGGTTCGCTTCGGTGTTCTCAAAAATGCATAACCCGTTTATGGTCTTATCGGTGGTGACTTTTGTTTGCTGCTTTTTTAATTGCTCAATACGCTGTTCAATCCTGCGGATATTTGAGCCGTTATTAGTTAGCTTGAAAGGAGCAAACCTGAGCCGTCTTAAATAGTCCCCGGTGCTTAACTGTTCCCACAGTTTTTCAATTCCGTAGTTCAATTTTAAAAATGCTTCTTTGTCCTGTTTTTTAATGCACTTATTTGCTGCTTTCATAAACTCCTGTATCTCTTTTAGATCGGTTAACTGCTTGGTTAACTTCGCTAAGGCGTTGGGATCATCTGAAAAAATAGCGGTATTGTTTTCTATACTTTCCGCTTTCTCCGCATAGTATTCGGCTTTTTCACTTTTTTCAAAGGACTTGCCGAAAGTATTGTGTATCCGTTCTCTAAAGTTCCTGTCTCGCTTTTCGGAATGATGGCCGATTAAAATCGGCTGTCCCATTGGGATAAAGCTTGCCTGTTTTTTTGCAGTTTGATATAAGCATTCCGCTTCCTGCTCATTTTTTATCGCCCGGTTCTTCGCATTGTTAATGCGCCTTTCCCTGCGCTGTTCAAAATCGTGTTTCATTTTCTTTTTGTTCTTAAATCCATGATTTTACTATCAATTACCTTTACATTTTTGCTATCCATGACGGTATAAATCGTGTTGCGCTGTACATCGTCAATAGCATCCTGTATGTTTCTGTAATTGGTATCAATCACTACTTTGATTAATAAATAAACTGTGTCTTTCATGGCAATCAATAATTAAAGCCATTCAAAAACTCGTTGTATTCAAACTGAAAAGCCTTTGGATTTTCAAGGGCTAAATTTTCAGCGTAACCCTCCCAAAATATTTGGTTGGTTAATTCGATAAATAATTCTAACATTGCCTTAGATTTTAAGATTAGAAAATATCTTAAACAACGCCCCCTGTTAGTGTTTTGGGAACAGGGGGCGTTTCCATTTAATAGATTTAAGCAGGGATTACAATTTCTGCCTCGATCTCGGCCAGTTTTTCAACACAAAGACTGTTGACATACTGCGTTACATGCTCAATAATGTAGGCGTTCTTAGTTACAAACTCGTTGCCGTCATCATCATGTAATACCAGTTCGCAACGGTAGAATTTGTTACTGCCTGTTACGTCCCCGTCCTCGTTGGATGCGATAGTAAAAGTGTCGAGGTTATCAATCGTCGCCCTTAGCTTGTCGCGCTGTGTGATTTTCTTACCCAAGTCATTGACCAGTTTAACCGTTGCATCAAGGTTAAAGACAGGTTTTAAATTGAACTGCTCTTTAATCTCCTTTTTAGTCGGCTCGGCCTGTGGTTGTGATTCTTCCGCTTGTTTCACTTCCCCGGCTTTTGGGACTTCTGCAAGGTTAGCGGATTCGTTACCCATTGTAGCGGTACTATCGGTCTTAACTTCGTTGGTTTCTGCGCCCTTGTTGTCTTCGCCCTGCGGAGCATCGGCAACGGCTTTATCGTTAATGGCTTCATCTTTTGCTTCTTTTCCTGTCAGGCTTGGACGGTTATTATTTTTTACTTGGTTGTTGTTTTTAGCTTTATCGCTTCCTATTACTGTAGTTTTCATGATTTCTAATTTTTAAATGTTTTTAACTAAATGGATTATTTACCCGAAAGGGCGTGTGTCGGGTGTCAGCCGTGGCGACTGGTCGCCATGCTGCGGGCTGTGTGGTGGGCTTCTGCCGGTTGCTGTTTTTTCTGCGTTCATGGTTTTTGCTCGTTAGTAAGTCACCCTCGGCAGCAGCCTCCGGTGGCTTTTTATTGAGCAACTCACCTGAACACGGCGGACTGAAGGGCAAGACTTTGCGAAAAAAAATACCTCGCCCGCGTAGCGGGCAGGGAAGATTTTTTTTCAGCAAACCCGCAGGGCCCCGGTCTTGACATTCAGGTCCGACGTTCAGAAATTTGCTTTGTAAAAAGCCAGTGGAGTAAAATGAAAGGAGATAAAAAAAAGTTAAAAAGATGATCGTAAACGGCACTGTAGAAAATATGGGTCGAGGAACGAGGGCCATGTATTCCAATGCAGTGAAGCGGCTGAGTGTTTACGAAGCGGCTGCAACTGCTGACATGGGGAATTATCAGTATCTATCTATTGTCCTGTTCCTTATTTTAAAGATGCCTGCATTTTTTTTATTTTGCATGTCACACTTTTCTATGTTTTTGGTCAATAGGTTTGTAATCAAATGATTTAAGCTAACACTATGAAAAACATTTTCATCATTCATAATCTCCAGATTCTTGCGGAAGAAGTTATAGTAGCCGTTTTTGATGATAGAATATTGGCTGAGAGTTTTATAGATCGGAATACGACCATTCAGGGAAAATACCGTATCGAGGAGAAAGAGCTTAATCCGTTCTTTATTGCAGGAAAGCAGGTGCCTTATAGAGTAATGCTTCTTCCGTGGGATAACGATGAAATAGAAGTTGGCCTAATAGACGTATTTGATGAGGAGTTAGAAGCTTTTCAGGAAGTTGTGAGCAAAGTTGACGATTGTTTTCATTTGAGTATTTACGCTGATAATGAAATTGAGGCAAAAGCTATTGCCAGGGAAAGATATACGGAGATGGTGGCAAACGGGCAATGGAGGGTGTTACCTGATGTTTCTGACCAATATGACGAAGATGATGATTAAAGCTTAGATGGATCGGTATTTAAACCGGTCTGCGGGGGCGTTTCTTTTTTTGTGGTTCGCCTGTCTTTTCGACCTTTCTATAAACTGGCGCATGTCTTGACTTCGCGGGTGCCAGGGATTTTTCGGTTACATAGCAGACACTTAATTCACGATCACCGATCATCGTACCATCCAAAGCTGCCATCGCGCTTTCCGCTGCTAATTGGCTACTCATTTCAATAAAGGCATATCCTTTGCATTTACGTGTGGCTTTATTCCGTACAATTTTTATGGTACAGACTTCGCCGTATGGACTGACCAGTTGCGCCAGTTCCATTTCTGTAAATTCAAGCGGGAAGCCGCCGATAAATATTTTAATCATGATAATCCGGTGTGTAATTGCAAATATACGTTACCGATAAAAAACGCATAAAAAAACCCCGCCATTATCGGCGGGGTTTGTAAATCAGAGCCATTTTATTATTTAGTGGCATTTTTCTTCGCGGTCACTTCCTGACGAATATCCTGTGCGGTGACCTTAATTTCCTGTAATGTCTTACGAAGCCTGGTTCCGGCCGCGCTATTTCCTTTTTCATAAAACTTTGTGGTATCAACTTCTGCTGAAGCAACCAACTCTTTCAATTTTGCGATTTTACTCATGATGATAATTTTTTATGTAAATACTATTTGTTAATTCCTTAATCGTTAGCTAAGGCCGATTAAACGCCCATGCCTTGTTCCTGCTCTTTTTCTTTCGCTTTCCCTACGTTCAGATTGTTATTCAGTGACGGTTCTTTCAGGAACTGTTCCCTTTTCTCAGGTTTACCATTTTCCTGAAACATATTGATCTGACTATAGCGTGGCACGGCCTCAATGTTCAACTTAACTTCCTGACCATCTTTCAGCGTAGTAATTGTCGGGCGGTTGCCATTTTGCAGTGATTCTACCAAAGCCTCTTTTTTTGCAGGGTCATTCAGTTCCTTGATCTGGAATTTGTCCAGCACTTTTTCCAGATCAAAGCCATAGGTCGGTACATGGTACTGGTTAGTGGTATAGTTCTGATAACGGTCTTTAGGGCTGTCCATATCCAGTTTTATCCAGGCTTTATATTCTCCGGCTGCATTCACCAGATCGTCCCGGTAAACCGCACGGCCCTGTATCAGATTGGCACCCTGTTCGGCGGTGAATCCTTTACCGCGCTCTACAAAAAAGGTCTGTGTTTTGGCCGGGCTGCGGAATGGCACCTGAAAGTCTTTGGCTACGTAGTTGATCTTTCCTTTTTCCATCTTGGCCAGTTCCGTTTTGTGTGCGGCATCTTTGCCGGCGACCAACACGCTATCACCTTTTTGTTCTTTAAAGAAACTGATAGCCTCATGCATGTGCTCAAAAGACTTGGAAAAATTTTTGCCCGGCGCATTTTCATTAGGTGAAATGACCATATACTTTTGACCCTCTTCCAGGGATTTCGCCGTATTTAACGTTGCTTCAAACTTGTTGAAATAATAGTTTTCGGACTGGCCGGACTGTTTGAAATGAAGTGTCAAATCCACCTGCCCCTTGGTGCCCTTGATTTTATCATTCAGCGAAAATTCTGGTACACCCTTTTCCATTTGCTGCTGCATGGCATCAATTGTTTTGTTACTGAAGCGAAGCTTTGTTAGCTCATCTTTCAGATTTTCCAGATTGTTGTAATTCATAACTTCTTGTTTTGTTAATTGATTAACTTGATTTAATTCCTCTATTAATTGGTCAACCTGTCGGTAGTAAACGGGATGTTCCGCTTCACCGGGCAAATAACTAAACCCGGCTTTGGCTTCCCAATGATCCAGGGCTGCGCCGAGTGTTTCAAAAAAATCAAACTGGTGTGGCTGTAATTCCATATCAGCCGGTCGCATTTCAAATACTGCATAAGGTAGTCCTACATCCTGCGCATCTTGCAGCATCCGTATTATTGCTGCGGCATAACTGGTTTCTAAATTCATACTTACTTAGTTTTTAAGAATAAATGCAGCTATCCTATACCAAGGGATTGGGATTGCTCTTTATCCGGCTCCCTTTGTTTGACCAGTGTAAGGGTGTTTTCTGCCCGTAATTTTTGCGCTTCCTCCTTTCTTTCCATTAGTGTGTTAATACTGACAGGTTGCCTGTTTTGATCACGGATTAAAATTGATTGTTCTGCGGGATTAGCCTCCAGGTACAGCTTTTCATTAAGCGGTGCGTGTGCATCGAAAATCATTTGGTGACCTTGTTGCAGATCGTTTAATAACTCCTTTTTATTTAATCCGGTGATGCCAAGCTTTGGCAGGACCTCATTGATGGCTTTTTCCATTCCATCGGCATGGTGATACTCTTTTATTTTGAAATTACCAGCTTCCGCATTTGTCTTAAAGTCAAGCTGTATCCATTTTTGCGCGATCAAACCCTCGGCGGTTTCGTACGATTTTAACACGGGTCTGCCAGTTAAAAGATTGACCGCTTCCTGCGCTGTTATGGTTGTTTCGCCATCGAATGTATGTGAGCGTTCCGGTTGACCAATCTTAATAATGGTTGTTTTGTATTGCTCGAAGTGATATGCCCCGGTTTTATCCTTTTCCAATTTGACCACGATATTTAAAGTTCCGTTGTCGGCCAATTGGGTGGTCATGGGTATGCTGATCGTCCGGCTTTCGTAGTCCAAATAATTTTCCAGTTTACCGCTGTATGAGGACAATCCTAATTCTTTGAACTTATGTTTAAGGAACTCAATACCAGCTTCCTTTTGCTGATCGAATTGTCTCAAATGAGCCGGCTTATCAAATACCCTGGCTTTGATACGGTGCAATAGCCTGACAACAGGATTAGGATATAGTTTTTTTTGCAGGTTCCGGGTAACTAAGGTGATGGCATGTAGATACAGCTTTTCTTTTTCGTTAGGCTGAACCAAAAGACGGTACAGGCCCTTGCGCATGAAATCATATTTCTCCTGCTCAATGGCATGCGTGCTTTCGGCGCTCGTTCCCATCAACTTTACGAGTTGCTGCTGCTTTTCTTCCCAATTTTGCCAAAGTTGTTCGGCCCTGTTTATATCCTTTTTCATCGCTCTTATTTTTGTTGGTTGTTGCGCAGCAATACCGTTTCCTTATCTTTAAGCTTTACCCTTATCTTTTTAACCTTTTTACCCAACAGCCCTTTAGCCGCCGAAATACCCGCTGTGGCCGCCTGTGTGGAAAGCGACTGATCCATTGACAGGAACTGCATATTTTCCAGTGCGCCATTTGCGCCATCCCCGGCTGCTCCCGCCAATTCGGCCTCCGGCGCATTGATGCCGACCAGTCCATCCAGCGAAAAGACAGTGAGGTTAACCGGGATAATCGTTGTTCCCAAACGGATATTTTTAATGTCCAATAATAGGCGCTGGTTGGTAATGGCACATAAACCAGACAGCGATTGCCCTTTTGGAAATGTAATGCTGCCAATGGTAACGGTATCCCTTAGGTGAAGCTTGACAATACCGCCCGGCGGTACTTTTTGGTTGCCGTCAATGACAGCGGGAATTGCTTTAAAAGCACTATCGCTAACATTAGCGGCAGTTGTTTTTGGTTTATCCTTGACTAAAGACGGGTTTTGAATTTGCATGATCTTATCGAGCATGGTATTCAATTGCTGCATCTGTGGGTCTGGTTCACTGCTTTGCTGTTTTTCTTTAAGCAATTTTTCCAGCCTTTCCAGATCAGCAGATCTCGACGAAGCCGCATAATCGTTAACCGGGGCTTTTGAAAGGGGTACAGGCTGGTTTATTTGTGTGTTGATCTGTGCCAGCTTATCCTTGATTTGAACCTCGTTATCTTCGGCGGTTTTTACTGATTTATTCCCGGGATGGCTGAACTTTGTGGTGTCCCAACCCAAAGCTGCAAATGCGCCTGCGGCTGATTTAGACCGTGCGGTTGCGCTATCCTGCTTTGCTTTATCCATCAGCGTTAATTTGTCCTGTCCTTTGTCTTTTTGCAGTTTAGCTCCCGGCAATTCTGTATTGATACCCTTGTTAAATGATACTATTTGCGCTTGTGTATCGCCTTTGCCGCCGCCTAAAGCGTAAAATCCCAATGCCAGAAAGGGCAGCACCAGCAGCGGCAGGAATAGCAGCAATTTTCTTTTTCTTTCCTCTTGTGTTGTCATTATAATTTTTTAAAAGTGAATAATAGCGTTAATGAGCAGCAGCAGGTAGGCGCCGCCAAATAGCAGGCAAAAAATAACCAAAGCAATGATCTTGGAATTGCGGTTCCAATACTGCGTTTTCCTGCCAAGGTATTCAGCGGCTTTCCTTTGTTTTTCCGCGATAAACATACTGGCTTTAACCAATGCATGATTATCCGCTATACTGCCCGTCTTTCTTCTTTTGAATAATCTCATGGCTGTGTATTTTTGACCTGAACGTCTTTGTTTTCTACCGTCTCCCAACGCTCGATCAGGAACCCATGCGGATTATTGTCGCTGCGGCTCACATTGCGTAAATAGCCTTGGGTGACCAGGCTGCGGGTCGTCGTCGATGTGCTTCTGATTAACTTCTCAGTGGCATAGCAGGTAAAAGCATAGGGATATTGGTTAATATCCAGTTTAATGCTGTCTACGGCAATTTGCTGACTGATATTACCCGAGATCAGGTTGTTGTAATAACCCGCCTCTTTTAAATTATCGTAGGCCGTTTTCGCGCTGCCATCAGCCAGATACAAAGCTTTATTGATGGTCGCCTGTATCTGTTTGTCATCAGGGTCAAGACCAAAAAAGTCATCATGGAATGTTTTGATATGATCGCGGCACTCCACGGGTACATTATCCTTGCGATCGGAAGCTATGGCCTCCAGTGCTTTACCGTTGGCCAACACATAAATGTGATTTTTGAAGTTGTCCGAACTCTGATAACTTTTGAAAATTGCAAAGCAGCTTATAGCAATGCAGGCAAAAATCAGCAGGTAGCTGAACAACTTGATGTGCTTAAAAGCGGTATCTATATTTTTGAATTGTTGAAACATGATTTTGTGATTTCACTGATTAATAATTGATGTTACCGATTATTTTCCGGCCAGTTTATCCTTTTGATAATTACTACCTGTCCCGCGGTATCCATCCATGAAGTCATTTGGTAAATTCAGGATATTGCTCCGGGCTTGTTCAGCACGATCGCCTACCGCTGCCGCAACACCTGGTGCCGCGCCTACGGTCGTGGCCGCTACACTGGTCACTTTGGTTAACAGGCCGTTACCGCCATGTGCGTGTATGACATAGTTGGCAACGCTCGGTACGGAGAAATAACCGACAATTCCGATGCACAAAAACACCAAATATGCTGTATCTGTGGATGAAAAGAAGGTGTCCCCGGCACTTTGTATCTGCGAAATATCCAGCTTGATCATTTGCTGTTGCACCTGCCCGATGATAGCACCGAAAATATTAGCAATAGGCAGCCAAAGAAAAATGTTAATATAACGGGCTAACCACTGCTGTAGGCTATGTTGTAAACCGTCAAAGACGGCGAAGCCAAAAACCAGCGGGCCAAGTATCGCTAAGACGATCAGATAAAAAGTACGTATCGTGTTGATGCAGAGTATCGCTGCGGCATATAACACCTGCAAAATTTCGGACATCCATTGTTTGATACTGTTCTTGAAATTGTAGGCTTGTTTGTCCATCCAGAATTTCACGTCATCACCAATGGACTCAAATGTACCCTCATTCTGATTCTGATCGTCGGGATGAGTGTACTTATACCATTTCTGCCTGTCACCCTGGCCGTCATCACCTATATACATCTGATAGGCGCTGCTGTTCTTGATGGCATCCCGTTTTTGATTAAGCAGTAAGGCAATACTGCTATCGGAGTTTTTGACCATTGCGCCAGTAGCCGATACAATAGGCTGCATGATGCCGTTCATCAAAGAGATTACGACCGGGAACATCATAATCGCCATGCCCAATGCGAAGGGCCGTAAGAGCGGATAAAAGTCCAACGGCTCTGCGTGCGCGATTTGCCGCCACACCCTTGAAGCAATATACCATAGTGCCGCAAACCCGGCGATTCCCCGCGCGGCATCGATCAGGTTGCTGCACATCGGTATCATCTGGTCGTAAACGTTGTTCAGGATCGGCTGCATCCCTTGCAGACTGCTGGTTATATCCTGCGCCTGTAAATTGGTGGCTGCCATGCTGATCAGAAATATTGCTATGCCTGTAAATAGAATTTTGTTTTTCATGGGTACAGTGATTTTAAATTATTGACCTCATTTTGTTCCTTTTGTCGTTGCAGTGCCAGTATGCTTGTCCGGCGGTTAAAGTCCCGCAGGAATGACAACTTATCGCTGCTCGAAGCATAAATTCGGTCGATGGCTGACAGCCTTTCATCATCGCTCATGCGTAATTTGGAAGCGGTAATGACAGTTACCAGATTGTTTACATCATTAAGTGCGGCGTTCGTTAATTGGGCATAAACTTTAGCCAGGTAATCTAATTCATCGGCATTAAAATGTCCGCTGGCCTGAAACCGCTTATAAGCTTTTTTATACTCGGTCAGGATATTGGCCTCGTCGGCTATTATATCGGCCACCCGTGCATATTTGGCCACTTCGGGATTTACCTGTAATAAGGCGTCCAGGAATACGGAGTGCAGGTTGAAATTCCCCTGTGATAAGTCCTTAACCTGTTGGTAGCCCTGGGTAAGCATGCTATAGCCTTGCTGCATGTCCGATAGGATAGCTTTGAACTGTGTTAGTTTTTCAATATCAAGCAATAACTGCTGCATGTCCTGACCGGTAGATATTTGGGCGCAGGTCCGCTGAAAGCTCAAAGTGCAAATCAAACCGCAGATCAGCCCAAACCAGACCTTTTTCAAAAAGCCGGACTTGAAATATTTTTTAGTTGATTCCATACTGTTGTTTTAAAGTATTAATGTCATTGAGTTCCTGTTGTCTTTGCAGTAAAAGCGTTCTCACCTGACTGCAAAAAGAGAGGGTAAAGGTGAACTTGTCTTTCATCCTCTCGTAGATGCCATCCAGTCGTTTGAGCCGTTCGTCATCGGTCATTTGCGCCTGCCCGTTACCAATGACCATTTGCAGTTCCGACAGATCTTTATTGCAGTCATCAAGTACTTTTGATTTAACCACGGCTACATAGGTACGGGTATTGTTATCCAAGGTTGTTAAGCTGTTCAGGTGGTCAAAACGTACCGGAATTTGCGCCGCATATTTCATGATGCTATCTGCTTTGGAATTGCCTTTGATCTCAGCATTGACTGTTTTTAGAGAACTGTAGTAAGCGTTGTGTAGTCCGTACTCGCCCTTAATGTAACCGCCAATACTTCCCAAACCGTTTTGGCTGATAGCGTATCCTTGCTTTACGTATGCGCTGTATTGGGCTAAAGCTGCGATCTGCTGCGTCAGGTATTTGATCTGCGTTTTCTTTTGCGAAAACCATTCTGCGAATGTTTGCGCCTGCGTAAGCTGAAAGCTAAAGGCACAAAGCAAAAAGCAGCAGACCAGCTTATAAAACTTACTCGATTCCATAATACCGTTTTAAGGTTGCTATTTCGTTTTCGTCTTTGGCCCGCTGAATGCTCAATACGTAGTTTTGGTGGTTAAACTCTTTGAGGTCGCTGCAATTGGTGTCTACGCGGTCAGCAGCTTCATTCACTAATTCCAGGCGTTTGGCATCACTCATTTGTGTTTTAAAGGAGTTGATAACGACTAAAATCTCGTCGAGGTTCTTCACACTTTCCTGCATGATGCCGGAGTACACGGATTGCATGTATTTCAATTCGTCGACTGAAAAGTGCTTGTCCTGCTTTAACAGGTTCCAGGCATGATTGTATTGGCTGACCAAAGTGGCTTGTTTCTCGGTTATATCCTTAATACGCTCATAATAAGCGATCACGGATTTGACCTGCCAAAGTTCATTGTAATAGCCGCTGTATAAATCTTTTTGCTTTTGCGACCAGCCAGATATTTCGGTAAGTTTTAATTTGGATAATTGATTTTCCAGTGCCTTTTGCGCGTTTTGCAGCCAGATGGTTTTGTTTTGCATACGCTGTACCTGTAAGTCGATGGCGCGGATGACCCGGCCCACGGTTTCGCCAAGTACTGTTCCGATAATGGCCTGTGCATCCGCGCCTTTCGGAAGAGATACAAAGACGGTTACCGCCGATAAGGGTAGTATGACCATGTACTTTTTCATGATGTTTAATTTTTTAATGGCATGTAAGATCCCTTTGGGAATATTCATAAGCCTCCCTTACGCCCCAAAAGGGGCGTTATTTAATGGTTAATAAATTTTGTTTATTGAGCGCCTACCTGATCTTCAGATAAGATGACTGCTTGATGATCAGCGCGTTCTTGTCAAGGTCAACATGGTAGACCCTGCCGGTGGTCGTTTCGTCTAATTCCTGCTTGGTATCGTCCCATGAAGCATCGAGGTTTTGCACCCTGTGTTTTTTAGGAAGCAACTTACCTTCCCTGATCGCCTGGTAGGTGGTTCTCTGGGTGATCTGATAACTACTACCATCGGCATGTTGAATAATAAGCGTATCATCGGCAACTCCATATTCGCCTTTGGAATGTTGCACATAAGTGCCGGGAATGAAATCCTGTTTCTTCTTGCTTGGGTTTTGGCAGGCGGCCAGTAACAATAGACAAGCTGCCATAATCTTTAATGTTGCTTTCATCGTCTTTAATTTATTCGGTGATAATAATTATCGTTTTGGCCCTCATGAGGTCTTACGACGTTTTGGTTCTCATTTCCATTGCCAGCATAGCAATGCCCTTTTGTATACTGCCGTATTTCGCGGCATATTGGTGTACTTTTACCTTTTCGCTTTCTTCCGTTGTGTAGGCCAAATATTCTTCCAAACTTACCTCTGTCCGGTAAACTTTGGAGAACTGGCCCAACGAGATAAAGACCTCTTTATACTTGCGCCTCGGATCGTTGGATTTATTCATTGATAATATCATTGCCTTTTCTTTATCGGTGAGGCCCAACAATTCCTGTATGGCGTCAAACTTATTCTGATATTTGCTTTGGTCGAGCAGTATCTTGCAATCACTGTTGTTAATGATCGCCTGTTTGACAACCGGGCTGCTGATAATGTCCTCAACCTCCTGAGTTACAACGATGGGTTCCCCATAAAACTTACGCATGGTCTTGTACAAATACCTAATATATTCAGCCATTCCCTCTTTAGCGATGGCTTTCCAACATTCCTCGATTAATACAACCTTTCGGATGCCCGGTAGTTTTCTCATTTTTGAAATGATCATTTCCATGATAATCAAGGTTACTACCGGGAAAAGGATAGGATGATCTTTACAGGCATCAATTTCAAATACAATAAACCTTTCGTGCAGCAAATCGAGGTTCTCGGTGGCGTTTAGTAGGTAGTCAAATTCACCGCCGCGATAATAAGGGTTCAGCACATACAGGAAGTTCGCTACGTCAAAATCTTTCTCTTTGACCTTGCCATCTTCCAGTACTTGCAGGTAATGCTCCATCAGGTATTCATAGAAAGTATTGAAGCAGGGGAAAATGTCCGAATAGGTGGCCAGGTGCTTATAGTAGCCGGTGAGCGCATTGGAAATCGCCACATATTCAGACCTGCGGTACGGTTCATCGTCTTTTTTCCAAAGGGCCAGTAGCAAGGTTTTGATGCTTTCCTTTTTTTCGGTATCGAGTACATCACCATCGGCTAAATGAAAAGGGTTGAATTTGATCGGGTCGCTTTCTGAATAGGTAAAGTAATAACCTCCTGCCAGTTCACATAGGCCGCGGTAGCTGTGGCCAATATCCATGACCACGATGTGGGCACCCTGCTCGTAATAAGACCGAAGCAGATGGTTTGTCCAAAAACTCTTACCGGAGCCTGACGGCCCTAGCGTAAACTTCGATCTGTTGGTTGTCCAGCCCAAGCGCATAGGTTCGTCTGAAATGTCTACTTGAACCGGCTTTCCGGTAAGCCTGTCACCCAAACGGATGCCAAAGGGGCTGACGCTGTCGCGGTAATTGGTTTCGAGATTAAAAAAGCAGGTTGCCTGTTCGACGAAAGTATCAAACGTATCATTCATCGGGAAATCGGCTTCATTACCGGGCATACCTGCAAACCATATCTGTGGCGCGCCATCGGTTTCCTGTTTGGCGGTTGCATCCATTTGGGCCATAGCAGAACTGACCATATTTTTCAGGTCTTTTACTTTCGCCTTATCGTCTGACCAGGCCAATATATTAAAGTGCGCTTTTACAGGCAAACGCTGCTGCCCGATAGCCTCATTTAAAAAATCATTTACCGCATCGCGGCTAATCGCATTCTCACGGGAATAGCCGGATAATGATTGCAAACGTAATTTCTTTGCTTCCAAACGCTTAATAGTTTTTTGACTATCCTCAATGAATACGTATTGATTAAGAATGTGGTTACAATTCAGCAACTGGCCTAATGGAGAAGCAAAGCCGATACTGAACTTTGTCCGGTCGGTGCTGTACTTATCGTAATTGATACGGCTGCCGCAAAGTGCGGGGAGATCTTCTACATCGGCCAAAGTATAAAGCTCACAATGGTTGTTGCCGACCCTGATCTCGTCTTTAATATGTATATCCTGAATAACGGGACGCTTACCGGGTACTGCCAGCATGCAATAGCGTTCGATTGCCCCCGCCTGTTCTGTAGTGCCGGCCAGTTCATCATCGTTTAGACGAATTAAAGTAACAAAGCCGCTATCTTTTAAGATCTGTTCAAACTGGCCCGTACTGTCCAGAAAATCTTTAAAAAGTACCGGATTGATGGTTTGCTGCGGCACGATGCTCTTACGTAATAAGTTACTGTAAGCGGATGAGCCTAATTTTCTATCCTTTGGCTTTTGGGTCAGGTAAATGTAGCAGTGATGCTCCAGGCATTCACGTTCGTTAAAGAAACGTTCGCTGGAACGGGACAAAAAGCTTTTGCCAGCCTTTTCAAAGTCTGCTTTAAAACTGCTTTCGGTAAACCAATCCTGTTTGTGAAAAATGGAACCTTGCGGCAACAAGCGGATGGCCTTGACCCATGCCTGGTGGTAAGCTTCATAATCCCTGTCGGACAGTGTAAAGATTTCCGGGAGGGAAACTTCAAAGCCGATGGTAATATCGCCCTGTGCGGAAAGGATCGTATTGTTTTCGACTTTGGTTAAGGGCAGAATTTTTTCTATTTCTATTCCCATGATTTTAGTGTTTTCGTGTGTTTATTATTTTTTATCGGTACTCAAGAGATCGCTGCGCTTAGTTTTAAGATTTATAAATACCTGTCTTGAGCGGAATGTAAGCTGTTCAGGGAGCTGCTTCTTGGCAAGATGCTTGGCAAGGCCGTGTTCGCCATATTTGTGACTTAGCCGAAAAACGGTGAAAAACAAAGCTGTGCCTAACCCAACGATCAAAGGAAGGATCACCCAAAGGCTTAATCCGCAGATATAAAGAATGGCAAAAGAGATCAGCAGTAAGACGAGGCCGATAGCTAAATAGGCAATGTATTGCGCCTTTAAACCCTTAAAGACAATTGGTTTTGATACCCCTTTATTGATCTGGTAGAGCGACATAGTTTTGATTTTAAAGTCCGAAAAACGATTTAAGTACGGTTGCCACAACAACTAAGAACACACACGAACCGAACCAGGCCGCGGCAACTTTATTGGTATCAGGCTCTCCCGCATTCCATTTGTTAAACACCTTAATTGCACCAATAATGCCGACAACTGCACCGATGGCATACATCAGGTTACACCCGCTGTCGAAGTAGCTTTTGACTTGCGTTGTCGCAGACGAAATACCGGCATTGCCGTCCTGACCAAAACAATAATTGATCGTAAGCAGTGCAAAAGCGAACATTAAAGTTTTTAATAATGCCTGTTGTTTCGGGGTATATGGGATGTGATTTTTCATGGATTTTTAATAAAATGATTTTAAAAAAGGAACACTCAATTTTCAGGGTGACGAAGATCAGGGCCAGAGGCCGCCCAGTTCTTCGTCTGTAATGTCAAATGGCAGGTTTTCGCGGATGTGATCATTGATGGCCTCCTGGTTGGCTGTTCCGCGGACGCCCCGGTATTTGGAACTGACTAAAGCAAAGAGGGATATAAAATCAGCTTTTGTTCCCTGTTCGGTTTCCAGAATGTGGTAAATGCTTTTCAGTTCTTCCAGTACATCAGGGACGATGCTTTGTTCCCTTTCCCTGTCCTGATCCGTAATGTCATTTTTAAAATCTTTTTCCCTTTCCCGTTCGCTGTTTGTTTCGGTTTCAATAGGTGTTTCATCTATGTCCGGTGCAAAGCCGAACATGCTCATGCTTACTTTACTCATACCCTCCGGTAAGGCTGATTTGCCGATCAGGTCATCCGATTCTTCTGCGGGTTCACCCTCAAAATCTTCGGCCCATGCATGTTTAAGTGGTTCCGGCTGATTGTGTTGGCGGAGTTTGCCGTTCAGCAGATCCTGTATCTTTTGCCGATAAAAGATCAGGATAACACCCGCATACCAAATGGCTGTCAGGATCGCGGCAGTGACTAAGAATTGCTGCCAGGTAAAATGTTGTAGTACCATAGTAATTTGCTTTTAATCCCGGCACGTTATTGCGCCGGGATTTTCAAAAGCAAATTTTCAAAGACTGCAAATTTTGGATTGAACCATTGAGGGATATCCCTCAAATAAATGGTAAGCGATTGAATTACAGCAACCTAATACTACGCCTTACCGGCGCTGTTTGCTTGGTTTTTACCTTGTTCCGTCAAACTCGTCCTCTTTGTCCAGTTTTTGAACAACGTTTTCTTTCATTTCATCGAGGTATTTCGTCCTGCTCAACCTTTTTCTCCTGCGCAATTCGGAAAGCCGCTTGGACGGAATACCGATTTTAACGCGGAATTTTTCTTCCAGCCAGCGGAAAATATCCGACAAGGTTGCCGTTCCGTTATTTAACTGTTTCGTATGATAGATACCAATACCAATCTCGGCCAGGTTAATCGTGTCACCTGTCCATTTCATGTCGTCAGGCTCACTATTCAATTGTAATGGATTAGCAGGATTATGCTTCAGATAAAGCATTTTTTCGATGACCCATTCTTTGAGTTTATCAAAGGCCATGAATTTGGAGAACAGGTAATCGCCGCTTGTGGCAAAGCCAGGGTTAACGTCAGGTACTGCCGGGAGTAATACGCTTTGAATTTCCTCCCCACGTATAAAGTATAAGTTATCCAGTTCATCGGCATCAAGTTTATAGTATTGATATAAAAACGCGTACTGCTGAAAGAAACGTTCAATATAATGCAGTTCCTGCGCCAGATAATCGGTCTGTTTGTCGGTATCACCGAAAGGGAAACCAGTTTCAATCGTATAAAGTTCGGTGTAATAGATTTGCCACTGATAAAACGATGGCTTAGTGTACTTAAAGAAATTGACCTGATCGTGTTTGTCTTTAAAAGGATTGGCGGTAACTTCATCTTTTAATTTACTTAGCGCCTGCCTGATGAGTTTAAGTGCGTTGGTCAACCTTTGCAACGGTTCATTGGACTGGAAATAAAGTTGTTCCAAATCCTGCTCTAACTGCCTTAACAGCCGGGAATTTTGTTCCTGTAACATGTAGAAATTTATTTAAGTAAGACCTGCCTTGCCCGTTCACTGGCGACAACTTTTCACTTAGGCAGAAAATGCGTAAATTTTTTCCATAGGTTTCATTTTTAACTGGTTAGTAAAAAAGGAAATCAAAATTAGGGCAGGCAGACCCTATAATAAAATACCAAAAAAGTATATTTCTGCTACTAAAAAAGTGGTAATTTTATAAGAAAAGGGCCAAAAGTAGATTAAAATGCACTTTTTGTAACTTGTAGGCGAGCAAAGAGCGGTTCTTTACTTTCACTTTTTTGAAAGTGTTATAAATGTGTTTTTTTACTGTTTGTTCGGAAATATACAACCTGTCAGCGATCTCGCTGTTACTATACCCTTTCAAGAGTAATTCGATAGTTTGAATTTCCATCTTAGTCAAACGGAAGCGATTGAAGTTTTCCTGAATTATTTCGGGACTTGTGCCCTCCAATGACAGTTTCAGTAAACGCTGGTATTCGTATCGCGCCTTTTTTATTGACTTCCAGATAAAAAGAAAACTAATGGCAATGATACCCGTATTAGTGCACAATGCTTCAGTTAGCTGGTTTTCTTCCACTAAGCCAAAGAATGCCAGGGCCGCCCACGGACTTATAGCTAAATACATCGCGATTTCTTCCAGATATTGGTTGTCATTCCTATCTGTTTCATGTTTCTTCCTAATCGCTTTGAATATGACCCAAAGCAGCACCAGCGCATAAATAAAGGGTACTATCATTCCATATTTTAAATCCGCATCAAAGTTGCCATTGATTGCATATATAATGACGAAGAAGATCACGTACGGAAGCATAAGAAATAATGGAACACCATACAAAGCGTGCCAGCGTAAGGATCTTAACTCACACGCCTTATAAAAATAAAACGGGAAATAAGATGCCATTAAAAACCCGCTTCCATAAGCGATCATTTGCTGTAGGGAAATGGAAATATTGATCTCAGGGTCTGGAAAAAGACCGCCTGTAATATTGTAGAACAGCAATAAGATCAGTAAAATGAGGTATAATAACCTGTTTTTATCTTCGGGCCGGAATAAATAATAAATAAACTGGAAGAACAGCATGACTGATTCCAGTACAATAAAAATAAATGTTACAATGTGGATTTGTGTACCAAAGACGAGCATATATAAGGTTATAAGGTATCAGTATAATATATGCGCTATCTTTTTAAAAAATATAAAGTATGCGTTAAGTCGAGTTGGTCATAGACCTTGAAGCCATAGCGATCATACCAGGGCAAGTTTTTCACTGTTGATGTTTCCAGATATAGCATTAGCTGCTGATCTTGCGAATAGGTAATCACCTCCTGTAAAAGTTTACTGCCGATACCTTTATGCTGCTCGGATGGGTCAACGGCTATAAACCATAAATAGGCCATCGGCTCTTTTGGCTGTTTGGATTTGATTTTACTTTCCCGGTCAAGTGCTTTTCTTATGCCGTCAACTCCAATGGCTTTAAAGATCAATTTGATATCCAATAATATTGCTGATAACGTAGTCTTCTTATGCTGTGGATAAAGTATAAGGGCGCAAGCTTTTCGGTCGTTTGAAAGCCATACCTCACCAAACAAGGAACACATATTAAATGAATAATCTATTAACGCCGCAATGCGTTCGGTTCTTTGCTCATCGTTGCGAACGATATAGTTTACACTTAGGTTATCCTCAAATGCCCGGGTAAGCAATTGAACTACCAATCTTTTGTCAACAATTTCTGCTTTGATCATATCCAATGTGAATAGGTACCGGCACCAATCTGTGTTAGAGTAAGCAAACAAAATGGTACTAGCATTTAGGTAAATAATATTAAATCGAGGATTTAATATTTGATTTAAGTTAATGAGTCTAACGAAATGATATTCTCAAAAGTTGTTTAAGAATGTAATTTTGACATGTAAATTACTTTATAGGAAACTTGAATTGCTTATATTATAATACTTTAGGTGGCTTCCAGGTAAGGTGTAAGAAGACTTTTACAGTTGAAGCTATCACTTTCAAGGCAGCTTTTTTACGCCTATAAATAGTATGATATATCCTGATCATCGGAACGGTCAAGGTTTTGTCGTTCAACTTTAGATTGATCTTCACCCGGTTGCTTTTCCTCCGTTAATTCAACTGCTTCATCACCTTCGTCTTTATGAGCCTCGGTCATTTCCTTTTCTTGTTGCTGTGTGCTGGTGGCTGATGCTTCCTCTTGTTCGTTTTTAGGTTTTCTCGCTTCAATCTTCTCCATTTCCTCCTTTACCAGCAAGAGCATGTCTGTTTTGATCTGCTTGTAATTTTCTTCCACATCTTCAGGTGATACGTAATTGATCAATGGGATGGGTTTATATGTGACTTCTTCCGCAGCTATTGCTTCATGATCGTTTT
Organism: Mucilaginibacter lappiensis; assembly: GCF_900155965.1. Lineage (GTDB taxonomy): Bacteria > Bacteroidota > Bacteroidia > Sphingobacteriales > Sphingobacteriaceae > Mucilaginibacter > Mucilaginibacter lappiensis. The sequence goes on along the minus strand of NZ_FTMG01000002.1, from coordinate 79,576 downwards.
GTACCTCGCTGTGGAATAATTTCAAGCTAATCCGCTGGTCTGGATTATCAGCTACCATCCCAACAAATTCACCAGATGACAAGGCAGCAATCTTTGAGGCGGGTATCGCATAATCCAGCTGGGTGGCTTTTGAAAAAGAGGTATCGTTGCTATTAATGGTCATGCTGTTTTTATCCTGTACTATTTTACCGAAGTTTTCTGCCAGCTTTTTAGCGGTGTCGCCCGTTACCTGGCCGCTGATGATGTTACCGACTATACCGGTAATCACGTCTGCCTGCTCTGCGCCATAATCTTTTTTAAGCTGGCTCATATCCTGCAAACCGAGTGTTGTCGCGCAGCGATACCCTCTGGCAACTGCAATGTGGGCATCCATGCCATTTACAAAAATCGAAGAAAATTCGTCGAACACTAAACTGCTTTTCAGCATGTTCTTTTTATTGATGAGTTTCAGCAGTCGGTTGACATATAAGGAAAGTACGGCACCATAGGTTTGCGTTTTTTGCGGGTTATTACCCATGCAGACGATTTTAGGTGCTGCTGGGTTGTTAATATCCAGTGTAAAATCATTACCGGACAGAACATAATACAAAGTAGGTGAGGAAAGCCGGGACAGACCGATTTTGGCACTTGCGATCTGACCCTCTAACTGCGCTTTGGCATTGTTATTATAAGCCAAAATAAACGGGTTGATCAACGCCTGTACTTCTTCTTCCTCCTGTAAAATAGCGAACAGCTTTTCATAATCCGTTTGCATCAGCTCGATCACATGGGGCAGCGTACAATATTTACCATCCTCATATTTACGTAAATACCAGATCAGCGCCGTCAAGAAGTTAATCGGGCTTTCGACGAAAAAATCACCCTGTTTGCGTATCCATTCCCGGTTCAGGCCCATCATGATCGTGCGGCTGGCTTCTGCCGCGTCGGTAATATCCAGCATGGCTTCCGGGTCGAGGGGGTTACAGCGGTGCGTGTGGTTTAGGTCGTCAAAGTTGATCACATAAAAAGCTGGTTTAACTTTATAGTTATCTTTATACATCATTAACTTGTTGTAAGCGATCAGCGAGAGGTCGTCAAACTTAAAATCATAAAGGAACATGCAAAAGCCTTTACGGATATGCTGCTCAATAATGTGCCGGATAACGAAATAGGATTTACCTGCGCCGGGTGTGCCAGCGACCAGCAAACCTCTAAACGGGTTAATAATATTGATCCAACTCTTGCGCAACTGTCCTTTCAGGTTATATATCGCGGGAAGATTGATAGAATACTCATTTTCCAGCAAGCGTTCCTCCTGCGGAAAGGTTTCATTATCAGTATTGAAAATATCTTTGTTCAATTTGTCTTTGAGCAAGCGTGATAACCAGGCACCGCCTGTTAACATGAGCAAATAGCCTGTAATCGTTATAGCGATATAGCAGGCCGCAATTATTGTAAGGCTGGCAGGCATATAAAAAAACAATACGCTTAGCCAATAGAGCAGCAACCCGCTTAAAATGTAGGCAACGATACTTTTATATCCAATCTTTTCATCTTTCCGCCCTCTGATGCCCACTAACGATATAGCCAGGCAGAGCAAGGCTGCGAGTTTTGATTTGATCATGCCATTGAATAACCCGGTTTTGGCAATATTGCTTACAATCCGGTCGGTGATGATTGCCGTCCAATGCCAGGTTTCAAAGGCTCGGTAACAACAGATATAAAAATGTATCGCTAAAATAAAAATGCTGATAAGGCGGGTAAAATCAACGATCTTCCTCAATCCCTGGGTATCTTCTCCTGTCTGCATGATCTTTTTAGTTATGAATAATTATTAAAATGATAAGCCCTGATCTTGCTCTGGGCCGTTACGTTTCTTTTTCTTTTTAATTGGAATATGCGGTGCCGCTTCCTGTATAGGTTTGGTCAAAATTTGAACTATAGCCGGAGTAACAAGCCGTATTTGTTGAGTTTCCTGCTGTGGTCTATAAGTCAATGGCGTTCGGTTCCGCCTTTCTGATTGCATGGCAACACGCTGTTCCAAACCGCCTTTCTTTTTTGCATTAGCATAGGCAAAGGTTTCATTCAGGCCGCGGTCGAATTTGAACTGTTCATCGAATAGCCGTTCACCTGATTGTTTGAAAGCGGAACGGTCAAACTGGCCCATCCTGCGCGAATGCTCGGCGTTGAGGCCCTTGGAATTGTTCATCGGACTTAGTTTCATTGTATTGGTCATATCCTTTCGGCTAACGATCACCTGTATGTGCATCTGCTCACCCGGTTTGCGTTCGCCGCGCTTACGCAATCCCTGCTGAATTTCTTTGTCCTTATGGCTGAAATAGCGGTAGTTTTCCAGTTTGCCGAACCAAAGCAGGTCTTTATTACTGTCAATACCTGGACGCTTAAAATTGCGCGCGTATTCATCCATCACTTTAACGGCGTAGTCTTTAAGCTGATCTTTTGCGCCCTCATCACTAAATTGTTCCTTTAACCAGGCGATCTCTTTTTGGCTTGGACTGATATTGATGAGAAAGAATTTAGTGTCTGTTTTGCTGAGCTTGGCAATGTTATTATCAATGGCCTGCATTGGCTGATACGAGGGAATAGCCCGATGGTCCTGATTAAACCATAGTTGCGGTTCATTCTCTTTGTTCATCCGGTTCTCTTTATCCAGATAATGAACTAAGTCGGCGCTGCTGCTCTTATTGTCGGCGGTATCGCTGTCAGTGATATTGATAAACATAATTTAGAGTTTTGTAATATGTTGTACCGCTTCCTGCAGAAGCGTTTCTTTTTCTTTTGATGATGCGTTCAAAGTTGCCTTATGAAAGAAATTTAGAATGTAAATGAATTTCTGCTTCAGGCTCTCTTTAGTATCAGTAAATCCTTTGAGCGTTTGCATCAGCTTTTCAGTTTGTTGCGCCTGAACTTGCTGGCCTGAAAGCAAAGCTTTATTAGCATTTAAGACCTGGCCGTTAAAGCTTTCGATGATCTTTATCTGTGAGACAACCATCCTGTCTAACTCTACCTTTACCGGAATGAGTATCTTTTCTTCCTGAGCCCTTATAAAGCGGATATAGGTATCATGATTTTTTGCTAATGTTCTCTTTAAGACTTCATCATTTATATCGGCAGGATCTTTTTTTGTCCGGTAGAAATATTCGACCATCTGATTAAAAAATTGGAACTTACTTAACCCGAAGCTATTGGCTGCTTTACCTAACTTATCATCAGTTTCCGCAGAGAAGCGGAGCGTTTTATTATAGTTGTCTTTAGTAGGCATTGTATGTTGTACTTATAAGTAGACTTATGGTATATTCTGTGTTTGCAATAGCGCTGAGGCCACAACTTATGCCTGGAGCATAAGTAAAACCCCGTTTGCAGTGCAAACGGCAAGCGAATTGGGCGACTGCCCAATTCCCGCTTGCTCCAATTTTTTTTCAAAAATTGGCCGCTGTTTTGCAGCCTTAAAAGTAGCCCGGCCCTGGAGCCCGTGACCTCTATCCGGCAGCCTGTTCGCCGTCTGCAATAACCGCCGCGTTTGTCCATTTTGGGTTGCCGGCTCCATTCAAGACAACTGTTATAATTAGCTCTGTTTCGAAGGACAGGTACGGAACTGCGGTGTCGCCCGCCATGTAATCTTCCGCTTTGTTCCGATACGCCGTTAGCCGGATCTGCTTACCGTGGCCGGTGGTTAAGTAGCAATCGACTGCGACATGCTTCTTTGACCAGATCATAAAATCAAGGGTTGCCTCATACTCGCCAACAGGAACTACGTCCGGCGACCAGGAGTAATTGCGGGGTTCAAAACCGGCTTCTAAAGCTGGCTTAAAACCAAGAACAGTTTTCTCTTTCATATTTGATTGATTGTGCTAATCTTGCAGTACCATTGTAGGAATGATGGGCTTTACGGTTTTTTCCCCTCCAGCATTTTGATAATATCCTCCTGTTTGTAGTAAAGCAGGCTACCAACCTTTGTATAGGTAATAATGCCACTGCTGCGCAGGGCCTGTAAGGTGCCTGGGGATATGTTCAGCAACTTACGCACTTCGGCGCTTTTCAGCCATTGTCTGGCTGCTTGCTCATTGGCACGTCCGATACCAAGCTTTTTTAGTTCTGCGAACAATTCAGATTTGAATTGCTCCAGGTCGTCTTTGGTGATTAAATCTAATGTTGTCATAACTTTCTTTCTTGCATTTTATGCAGTTCTGCTGCGTTTATGAATACAAATGAAGAAAGGATGCGACTTTTAAGTTGAGGCATTAAGGGATATCCCTAAAATATATTTAAAGGCAGGCGGTGCTTTCTTAGATGCGAAATGTTATTTACTGCCTATCAGTCAGTTATCTAATTTAAAAAACTGCCATAATGCTACAAAAGACAAAATGGTTTATATTTTGATAGATACATAAAGGCAAATGTTGCCTAAAATATAGACTATGGAAAAATGAAATTTCTACTTATATCAGAAGCTACTATCGACATTGAACAATATTTAAAAATGTACATGGGAGATTATATCGAACATGAATCGGATGTGCTAATACGTTATAATATTGAGGACGCAAAAACTGTTATCGTTAGGGAACTAATAGAAAATCAAAAACACTTTGATTTTATTATTGCAGACTTTAGCACTGATCAATTTTATCAGGATTATATGGTTCTGACGCAATGGATAAGAGAATGGCACTATACTTATTCCGATTATAACTTTAAGCTTTCTGCAATACCGATATTTCTAATGAATAATGCAATGGATATGGCCAGGCATTTTTATTCAACCCTTGAAGAACAGATAGAAAATATTTTTGATGGTATTGTCTATAAACCGGATGACCATAAGCGAATCGGAACCTCAAACAACGCATTAGCTAAAGGAATTGATAGGTGGCTTGATAAGCTTAAATCAGATATAGATGATTTAGATTTAGATGCTAATTCAGATTTTACAGATCTGAACATCCGTATTTTCAATGCAAGAGTTTATAAATTAAGAGTTTTAGCTTCTTCATTTATTGAAAATAAAAAACCACTTGACTACCTATGGGTAGGAAATAACCTACAAATAATTGAATCAACAGGTGACAGTTTAATAAAGCTTTTAAAAACGTATAATCAAAACCCATCACTGAGAAATGAAAAGCAAATACACGAGTTTTTAAAGAAATATCACCACTTGCTTAAATCAGAAAATTTCTATAAATCTATTTATGAGCAGCATTTTTATCACCAAAACTCTATGAAATATGAGGAAGTTGATTTTTTGAATATAGCCCACAAATATTCGCTAAATAAGCACGAATTTTTCGAGGTAAAACTGCCTAATCAACGTTTTTTTTCAAAGAAAAATTTAGATGTACTAAAACCAGCTCAAAAATATTTCCACCAAATTGGAACCAAGTATGTCAATTATTTTTCCAACCAAACGAATTTAACTGAAGTTCAGGTAAGGGCTAATACCCACGATGTAACCATTACGAACTTAGATTTTCAATACTCATTGCTAATGGGAAGGGATGAGGATAAACAGCAAAATTTATATGGCCTAAATGCTTTTACATCTACCTTGAAGGGGAATGTCCGCCTTTTGACTTATGATGATCTGCTTAAAAGGCATCACTATTTACATTTAAGAGTGACGAGGTTTGGTATATAATTATTAGATAAGTTATTATGCTTTAAATTTGATAAAAGTGTTTACTAAACTACCTGCTTATGTTGACCTGTATTGGAATAGATGATGAGGAATACAATAATGAATATCTGAAGCATTGTTGTAGCAACATCCCTTTTGTTAAGCTGATCGCTACATTTACAGAACCCTTTGCCGCCCGTGCCTTATTATCGTCCGGTGAGATAGATTTGGTTTTCCTTGATTTTAATTTAATTGGGATAACCGCCGCTGAATTTATAAAAGAGCTACCGCTAACTGTAAAAGTCATTATTGTTTCATCCGAAATGGAAGGCAGGATAAGGGATTATGATATGGATATTATTACGATAGTTTCTAAACCTTATCCCTGTGAACGGTTATTGGAAGCCTGCAAGCTTGCTGCAAAGATGCAATTCAAAAAGAGGTCTAAAAAATAAAAGCTCCCCAAGTCTTGCACCGGGAAGCTTTCAACCTAAACCTTATCACAATAATGCGGTACAGAATGTACCCGCATTAAATAATATCCAAATCTACTTTTTAATATCTTATAAATCCTAATATTTCTCGAAAAATGTTGGTGAATTAACTAACATTTTTACATATTGTTCGTATAAAATACAGACCAACCTTGTCATGACCAAAATACCCGGATTAAATAAGTTCAATGGCCAGATTGCCATAGTAAAACGTGAGGCGCAAGTTATGCGCGAAACCCTAAATAAGCTTCAGGATATTCATGAAAGGAAGCTGATTAAAAGTAAAGCATATCGCATTGGTAAAGCTGCCCGACAATTTGAAACGCAGTTGCGCCAAATTAATAACATTGTTGAAGCCATTGAGAAACTGAGGCCAGCAACGGCAAAATGGGACATAAAGTTCGGTGAGTTGGTTTTAATAGAAAGTGAAGATTGATGTACAAAGACGCGTATTTTGATAACCATCCGGTTTATAGCATGCTTTCTTATGATGTTATTGTCGGAATTATACAGCTAATGATTGACGAGGGATTAGTGAGCCCTATTGGGCGAGATGGCATTTACATTGAATTTAAAGACTTCCGGGAAAAAGTTAAAATTATGTATAAAAGGGTTAAATGAGGCACAAAAGCAGGAATATATAACTTACTTCAGATACCGGCATCACCTATTCAAACTATATATCACAAGTGATGATAAGCTTTAAATATAAAAAAAGGGTTCATTTCTGAACCCCTCCGAGGTTAGCCGCGCCTCTTAAAATATTTCATCACCGACTATAAATACCAGAGATGGAAATAGCTATTTTTCTTGCATGGTCGGTCTGAAATTCCTTTTTTCATTGTACTGATACGTTTCAGCTATAAGTTTCAGGCATTTATAACCTTGCTGACTGTTTATCTTATTCCGTTGTAAAAAAGTTAGAATGGCCTGCATGTCAATTGGTAAATTTTTGGTTTCTAACAAATCCATTCCTATTTGACCGATCAGTGCAATGAAACGTTTACCATGTGGTGACGACGTACCAAAAATATAGATTGTGCCCGATTTTACAGATGTTGCATTGCATAAAATGAGGCGGTCATACATTACATCCAAATCAGATAAAATGGTATCCTTCGGATTGGTCAGTTCCTTTTGATTATATAGGAATTTGAGCATGGCTATATGTCTACTATTTTCGTGTGGTTCTTGCCCTTTGCATTTTCCGCTGAAAACCAGACAAATCCCAATAATAGTTATTTCATGATTGTGATGTGATTGTGAATAGGACGCTTAAAATTAAATTTTATTTATATTTCTTTTATATATTTTAAAAAATAATTATTTATCCCGTTTCATCTTTATGCCATTTGTAAACTGCATCGAGCAGTACGACAAGCTTCTCTTTGAATAAGGTATAATTTGGGGCATCAAGCGTACCGATGTGTCGGCCATTCCCTACAAAGGAATAGATAAACCATTTGAAAAGCTGTTCATCAACAATGCCGAATGGCTCATCACCAAATAAATCATCTATCGTTTGCTCAAGGTCAATTTCAAATCCATCCATATATAATAATTTAAAGGTTCGGTTTGTTTATCAAAGCTAAGTTTTGTTGGTTAATTCACCAACATGATTAATTTATTATTATTTCATCTTTCCTGTTCATTAAAAACAACAATGATCAGCGATTTAGATAAAGGAGTTTTAATGTTGTTCGGTAATCACCTTAAATCATTACGACTCGCTAAGGACCTGACTTACAGAAAAATGGCGCTCAATTGTAATATCGATTACGGCGACATTCAGAAAATCGAAAGTGGTAAAGTAAATATCACCATCCTTACGCTGATCGAATTGGCCAATGCGCTTGATGTTGAACCTAAGCTCTTGTTAGACTTTAAAGGCGTACGCAGTATTATTCATTAGAGTGTCAATATTATTCTCCTTATTGTCGGCAACTATAACCTTACCAATTGCGCTATCAACGAAAAATCATAGGCATCCACAAACAATTTTACCCCTGATGGATATTCCAGGGTGACTTCTTTACGATTTAGTCGTTCGTCCGTAGCCATCAATGTCGGGGCAATTTCTGTGCTATAGCCGAATGTAACTTTATAGTTGGAATACGGCCGGGGCCGGAAATCAATTAGCCAGGCTAAAAGTTCAATATTTTTTTCATCTGTGTTTGTTCCCTTTTTTAAGAAGTTATTTAGTGGCTTGAACTTATCAGGGTCAAAACGCCTGATAGCTGATTCGTAAATTTCTTCGTTTTCCGGCCTCTCCAAAAAAGATCTGAGCATTCGATAATCAGATTTGTCAAGTCCTTTTCTAAAAAGCAATAAGCACTCATTACGAAGCTTAGCGGCAGTTGGATGTTTTAGGTTTAGGGATAACTCGCCGGAGTTTTTTTTGTTTTGATAAAATTGCCAAATGTCGGCTCTGTATTGTTCCATCGTTTCTCAAAAATTAGAAAATAAAATTAGAGAATTTGAAATGTCGGACGCGTGTAATAATAAATGATTTGGCATTTTACGGTTTTCCGTAATTTTCGGAATTTTATAGTTCTTATCTTTCCAACATGGAAAATCAACAAACAAAACCTGAAAGGCAATCCATTACGGAAATGGTACTTAGAATTTATGTGGGACGTTTTTTACGTAAAGAACTTAACGTTGAAGAAATGATCGACATCTTTGACTTAGTAGAGAAAGCTCCTGATGGAAAGTCCAGAATAAACATCTTAATAGAGAAAGGATACGCAAGGGATGTAACTGAACAGCAAATCAATGAAGCAATAGAACTTGTAGAAGATTATCCTGAATTTTTATATGGCCATTTGACAAAGGAAGCCAAATTTTTATATCTTTTAAATTACCGAGCTGAACAGTTGGACAAAAGAAACCTTACAGAAAGGGTTATCGGGTTAAATGATGCAGGCTTCTTAGACCCAACGCTGAATGCCAGTGCGATGATTTGTGTCTTTGACTTAATAGAACACAACGACGATGGAAAGGAACGGATAAACCGTCTTATTGAGGAAAAATGTGTTATTGGTTTAAATCAGCAACAAATTGAAATTGCAATAAAATTACTGAATGATTATTCCGAAATCGACGAACAGATAGATTCTTAAATTGCATTATTATTTAATTATCGCCCTGAAGGGAAAGGTCTACAAATTTTGTATCAAGTTATAGATATGATAAAAATGGCATATTATAACTTGACAAGTTCATCCAGTTGAAAGTTGTAATTTTTATCTTTTAAATATTTTATCCAATTTGATAGCTTAACAAATTCAGGTGCTTGGGCCTTTACAATACCCCGTATTAATTTTTTAAACCTGGGATCGTCCTTACTATTTACAGATTTTGAAACTTTTTTTAATCTGTCGAAATCAATTGGTAAGTTAAAATCATCAAGTGAAAGCTCTGCCGCATTTGCTCCGGCAACTAAAAAACTTTCAATTGCAGGGCTAATTTGAATGATATAATGATGTCTGGTTTGATGTTTATGCAAGAATAAATTGTCAAATTGGTGAACCAAATTGAACTCCTTTAAATAGTCCACTTGCTGCTTATCCTTATCAATTATACCCAAAGCAAAGCTATCCCTAAATTTCGATTTCATTACAGCAGTCACTGTACCACATCCTTTTTGGTGATTATAGCCTTTTCGAGGGGGGACTAACGTTTCGATGAGATTGGTATCAATATAACATTCAGGTATAATACAAAGTTCCATGCAGGTTATAAGTAAGATTCATTGTTCGTAAATAAATCAACGCCGTTTTGGTAAATCTCGTGAAGTTCTGAATCTGATAACCTTTTTACCTTTGTTTCGTTTTTCTTATAATCCACAACGAAAACCGACAACTCATCTCTGGCGTTCTCAAGCAGATCATTTAATATGAATGGACTATGTGTGGCAATAAAAAACTGGTTGTCTTTTTTGTAGATCATTTCCTGCGTAATATGAGTTATATAGGGGGGAAATGAGTGCGCTTCAGGTTCTTCAAATAAAAGTATTGAGTTATTGTTGCTTGCAATTGCAGTTTTGAAAAAAATAATCCTTTGTAATGTGTCAGCAATAGAGTTATAGGGAATTAAAAAAATATCCTTTTTTTCAGGCTGCAGTATCTTTAACGACTGGCTTGCTTTGTCAAAAACGAGCGATAGGTTATAATCTTTAAACAAATTAGATACTTCATCCTTTAATTCGCCGTTTCGCTCAATTACATTTAGTAAATTATAGCCAAATGGCGGTATCAAATACCGTGAATGTGAGCGTTTAAAGGTTGTCTGGATAGAAAAAGTATATTTCTTGATTATGGGATCATAGTCATCATTTCTTCGTCTTGAACGTAAGTTTAGCTTTTCATCTATTAAATATTCAGCTCCACCATTAACAGTATCAATGCTTATTTCAATTCCTTGATTCTTATCATAGCGTAGGTCTGCATTTCCAATATTAGAATGAATAGAAATAAAATCATCAAAGTTTCCGCTATAAAACAATTCCGTCTCGTTTTCCAATCTAATCAGATTTGTGAGGCTCTTAGATTTGTTCTCTTTCAGAAAAGGGATGGAAAAAACCGATAGTGCTTCAAGTATATTTGATTTGCCAACGTTCGGACGACCAATAAATAAGTTTATTCTTTTACAGCCGTCAATATGACTGGATTTAATAGACTTGAAGTTTTTAATATGTAGTTGTTCTATGAAGTTTGACATTTTTATTTAGGCTTTGGCAATAAGTGAGAAATATCTCTTGGCTTAACGTTTTTTGTAGCCTGTTTAAGAACAACTTTGAGGATTACATTAATATTAACATCTATCACTTGTGACAATTTTATTAAATCTTCAATGAGAAACTTTTCAGGCGCGGTACATTTGTTTACAAACCCATCATAGCCAATTCCTAAAACAGCCAACATGCCCGTAACATACATGTCGGTTAAATCGTTCATGCTACTTATGGTGTCAGTTTCAAATCTTGCTTTAAGAGAAGTAATTGTGCTTTGTAATCTTTCAGAGTTTATTTTTGCCATAGAGTTTCTAAGCAAAAATCCACAACACAGTAGCCAAATCAATGAAATATTCCATTTCAAGAAATATAAATTCCTAAATCGACAATAAAAATTTCTACTTTACAAATATTTATTATAAATTGCTGTCAAATATTTTTGATTTGCTAATTTTTATTAAGAATTGACATTTGACATTTTAATTGGAAGAATAATTGTTGGCAAATCGAAAACATAGGTTTATTTAATTAGAATTTATAATTTAGCAGTTCTTAAAGACTGCCGAAACGAGCCTCGCCCGCAAATCTGGTAAATTTACGCGATGGTAAGTTGAGTACTCTGGCCCTACATATATAATATGATAGGGTCGGTGCTCGCTTATTTCAGTGTGTAAACCTTTCGTAAGAAAGGTGGCTTACCAGAGCCAGCGGACATTGGATTTTGAGAGTTACCGGCCCTATTGTATTTTTCCGCCGTTCCCACTCAAGTTGTCAGAGGCTTGCATTTTTTTAGTAATGCAGGAATGGTCACTAATAATTTAAATATTGTTTTTCTTCTTAAACAACTGCAACTTGGCAGCGAACAAGCTTTTGCCAAAATTTACGACCATTTTAGCAGGCCATTATATCGTAATATTTTATATTTAGTAAAAGAAGAAGAAGTTGCTCAGGAGATTTTACAGGAGCTATTTTTGCACGTATGGACACAACGCGCCCGAGTTGACGCAGAGAAAACATTCTGGCCATATCTATATAAAGTAGCCAGATGGTTGGTATTAAAACATTTTAGGAAAGTCGCGCAGGATAAAAGACTTATCGAGCATTTAATCATTACTACTGTAGACCATGTGACCAATGCTGAGGATATGCTAATCGATCAGGAAATGCATGCACTTTTAGCCAAAGCAATAGAAAACTTACCTCCACAACGTAAACAAGTTTTTAAACTCTGCAAATTTGATGGCAAAAGTTATCAGGAAGCATCGGAAATTTTAGGTATTTCAACGGAAACCATTCGTAATCAGATTGTAGCCGCCAATAGATCAGTTAAAGAATATTTTAGGCTAAACAATGATTTAGCAATACTCCTTATAACCCCTGGTGTAGCATGTCTGTTAACGCATAACATCACGCTTTTAGCATGAAAGCTTCCGAATTACAAATCAATATTGACGATAAGCTTTCCGCAGCATTCAATTTTCTTGATGATTTTTTCGATTCCGGCCTACCCAAAGAGCATCGTAAAGATTTGAAAAAATGGCGTTTTCATGTAATAAACGATGAACAGTATAATGGCCGTCATGGTGCCGGGCACGTTTTTTTAGTTTACGAGGAAACCATACAACTGATCGAAATAGCTCATACATTAATGGGACACAATGAAATTTCAACCGCCGCGATTGATGTAACGGAAGATGACATTGAACAAGAAAAAATGGATTGGATATACTTCCCTACGAACCTTTCACAAAAAGAACTTGTTGATCCATTTAAAACAATAGAGATTTTTTTTGAAAGTACAACTGTCGATCAATATAAAGATTTGCTTCACGAATGGCTGAGGGTGGCCTTATCCAATAAAGCTGCTCTCGAAATGCTTAGTGCAAAGGAAATCATTGATGTATATGACAAGTTGAGAAAATTATATTCTGCGGCTTGGCTTATTCATCAGCGCAAATAAAAATTGTTAGTGATGTCACTTTCTTTTTTTGATTGCACACCATTACCACATTGGATTGCACCTATTATTCATGGCGTTTGATTGGGGATATTGCCATAGGGATAAAGCAACAGTGTTCTTAATATGCTAAAAATTATCCCTGAAATCTTTTGCCGAAGTCTTTATAGCTCAAAGCCAGGAACAGGCAACTGTAAACTGCATTGACCCAATAGAAATTTTGACGGTTAAGGACATCAGTCTCCTTATAATTCAGCATCTGGAAGGATGTAGCGTAAGGCAGGTAAATAATATGGTCCCAGTTTTTTAACAGCAAACCCATTAACAGACCGAATAAGCCTAACCCTAAAGAAGTCACTAGGTTTTTTAGGCGTATACATATCCAGTATTGTAAAATGATCATGGGGATGATCGAAACGAAGAAGTCCAGTAAAAACCTTAAAATATAGCCATTGGGTACAGCACCATGTGAGAAACCCAGGGGAGGATCAATCCTGCCAAGCAAGTGGCCGGCAGTGATGGCGAAAATAAAATACAAAAGGAAAAACGTAATAATTACCGCAAATACCAGCGCCAGTTTGTTGAAATAAAGCTTATCTCTGCTCACCGGCAAAGTAAACAGGTGTTTCCAACTGTTTGCTTTATGTTCAATATTCAGAATCTGCCCGATGATCAGCAGAATAAAACCCAAGGAGAAAAAACAGCATCCATTAAATGTCCTTAACAGGTAATCATACCAGGGGTTTACGTTTGGCGCAGGGAGAAACTCCTTCGCCTCAAAAAGATAGCTCGTAAATAACAGTAGGGGTAAAAATAGCGCCCCAAAGAGGGTGAGCCATAAGGCAAAAGTGTTTTTCAATTTCACCAGTTCGGTATAGAATAATTTCATGACGTTTGCTTAGTTATTGATAAATGATAGGAAAGTTTCTTCCAGGCTGCTTTCGATCAGCTGGATACGGTAGATGGCCAGGCCTGCTTTTGCTAATAGTCCGGCTATCTCCGCTAACTGGTATTTGTCCCGGTATTTGACTTCGATTAATACCGCACCCTGTTTAACCTCTTGCTGATGATCGGTTAATATCTTCATGGCCACGCTGTTTTGATCCGTGTCTATTTCAATGACCGATTTGCCTTGCCTGATTTCCTGTAATTGCTTTACCGAACCCTGGAAAAGCATTTTGCCCAGGTTAAGGATGCCAATATGGGAAACCAGTTTTTCTATTTCTGAAAGTAAATGACTGGATACCAAAATGGTGACACCATGGTCCCGGCTTAAATGCAGCAACAATTCCCTGATTTCGATAATGCCATTCGGGTCCAGGCCATTGGTTGGTTCATCCAGGATCAACAAGTCGGGTGAAGAAAGTAAGGCCAGCGCCAATCCGAGCCTTTGTTTCATACCCAATGAATAATTCCTGACATGCATATGGGCATTAGAACTAAGCTGTACAATATCCAACACTTCCAATACCCTGCTCTTCTGAATATTGCAGATTCCGGCAGTGATCCATACATTGTCAAAGCCGGTCAGGTGCTCATATAAGGAAGGCGTTTCTATAAGTGCCCCAATTCTGGAAAAAGCATGAATAGGATGATCCTTGATGGGTTCACCGAATACCTTTATCTGGCCGCCGCCAGGTTTCAGCAGGTTTAATAACAGTCGGATCGTCGTGGTTTTACCTGCACCATTCGGTCCTAAAAATCCATAAATGGCTCCTTTGGGTATTTGCAGGTTAATGTCCTCTAATACAGCCTTGCCTTTTGAAAAACTAAAGGATAGGTGCTGCGTTTCAATAATGAGTTCGTCCTTGTCTGGCATAATTATTTAATTTGTTGCTGCAAATATTCAGCGATTACCCAATCCTTTAAAATACTGCGGACATAAGCAGGCGCTTGCAGGCCCGAAAGTATATCCGCCGTGCTGAAGCCGTCAGGCTATTCATTTCAGCGGTTGGGCATGACAAAAACCGTTTTGAGCAGTAAAACTTTCAATTATAAAGCGGTTTCTCCATCTTTAAACCATGAAACAACTGGAAATACTGATCGGAAAGTTAATCGCCTCAAGGATCGGCGTTCATTTTTTTTTCTGCCTGCTTTTTGTGCTGTTGTTTGCCATCCCTGTCTTGTTCAGCAGCAACAATGGCATCCTGGCTCCTGCATTTTTCACCTGTCTATTTATTTTAGCTTGCACTTACACAGGAAGATGGTGCGGGAAATTATGGTTAAGCGGCGGCGTACAAGCCGCATTTCTGCAAAGCCTGCTTTTAGGCTCAGTATTGCTGTCACTGATTGGAGCCACCGGAGCCGCGCTTTTGTTCAAGGGAAGCATTCCCCGGTATTTTGTCGAGTACCTCTTTGTTTGTTTTCCGCTGGTTGTCCTCTTTGTTTTTTTGGGCTTAGCTGTGGCATTGGTGAGGAATAGCTTATTAAAGCAAGTGAACGAAGCAACTCTCTTGAAGGAACAAAAGGAAAGCGAGCTCCGGTTATTGTTATCCCAACTCAGCCCACATTTCCTGTTCAACACCCTGAATAATATTTACGGAATTTCGCTCACACAACATCAAAGAGTACCCCAATTGCTGCTCAAATTATCCGAATTGCTCCGGTATTCGATTTATGAAACCGGGGAGCGGTTTATTCCGCTAAAAAATGAATTACTGTATATACAAAACTATATTGACTTTGAAAAAATACAGACCAGCGATAAGCTTACATTGGAAGCTGATATAGCAGAGATTCCTGATAGCCATTTACAGGTTGCGCCAATGCTGCTGATTGTCTTTGTGGAAAATGCCTTTAAGCATTCTAAAATTACCAGGCGGGATAAAATATTTATCGCTATTACCTTACGTATTGCCGGCGGTTGGATCAACTTTTCGGTAAAGAATTCTTATGATGTCGCAGCACTTGAACAGATGCAAACCGGCGGGTCATCAGGGATCGGCCTGCGCCATACACTGAAAAGATTAGAGCTGATCTATGGAAAAGATTATTTTTACAGTGCGCATAAAGCAAACGGCGTTTACAGCATGGAACTTCGATTAAAAGCAACTAAACTATGATCAAATGCCTCATTGTTGACGATGCCCCGGTTGCGCGGGATATACTGCTCGAATATTGCAAACTTCTTCCTGTACTGCAGGTTATGGGTACCTGCGGGGATGCCTTCCAGGCCAGGGAAAAACTACAGCAATTACAGGTTGATCTACTATTTTTAGATATCAACATGCCGATGCTTAGTGGGATCGACCTGGTGAAAACGCTCAGAAATCCGCCGCAGGTCATCTTCACAACCGCTTATAAAGAATATGCTACGGATGCTTTTGACCTGGCTGTCTGCGACTACCTGGTTAAACCATTTTCAATAGATCGTTTTATTGTCGCCGTAGACAAAGCTATGGAAAAGATGGGCAGCCCGGCAAAACCGGCTGTTGATCAAAACCATTATGTATTGGTTCGTACAGAAGGTGTGGTACATAAGGTGAACAATGACCGGATCTTGTTTTTAGAATCGAGCAGAAATAATACAAAAGTCTTTACCGAAGAAGGAACCTTATTAAGTACGGTACCTTTATCTTCTTTAGAAAGACAATTACCCCCGGCTGTTTTTTCCAGGGTACACCGCTCATTTATTATTAACCTGTCAAAAGTCAGCAGCTTCCAGGGCAACCGGGTTTTTATAGGTAAAAATGAAATCCCTTTAGGAGGTAATTATAAAAATGACTTTCTTAAAATTTGGGGCCTGTAATAAGGCTGATCCCCGGCAGCATGGAATTGATATTTAAATAATCATCTTTTTTGGAGATGAAGCAAAGAAAGCCAGAAAGTAAATTAAAGGGTAATTGCTGGAAAATATAATGATTTTTTGCAATGACCTGAAAGCCGTCTTGGCGTGTAGCGACCTCGTAAATGATAGTATGAAATGCGTGCAATCCAACGTGGTAATTGTGGGCAATCAAAAAAAGGAAAGTGACATTTGAAAATCACATCAAATAAAAATTGTTAGTGAATAGCCCATTTTTAATGAGCATGGTCTTTGTTGGAAAATTCACCAACATTGAAAGATCAAATTTACATTGCGAGCCTGTTTAAAAAGTACCTCGACGTTCAATGTACGCCGGCCGAGATAAAAGAGCTATTCTATCTAATTAACAGAAAAGAGAATGAGGGATTTTTCACCTCTTTGATCGCCCAGGAACTTACGAACGTCGATACGGAGCCTTTATCATATTCATCAGAAGAGTTGGCCATAAGCAAGGTTAAATCTGTTCTCATTAGCGAAATCCGCTCACAAATTCCGCAAAAGCCTGCTATCCATAAATACCCTTATAAATTAGATAATACCTGGCTGAAAATTGCCGCATTATGGCTGATAATGGGATCATCCACCTTATTCCTGTTTTACCGCCATTTTACAGATCGTTACAACGCTCAAATCAAAAACTCAACAAAACAATTAGTTACCATAAACGGCGAGCGAAAATTCATCCGTTTATTTGATGGAACAAAAATATGGCTCAGCCCGTCCAGCACGATAAAATATAATGATCAGTTAGTTAATAATTATCGAGAAGTAACGCTGGACGGGGAAGCCTTTTTTGAGGTGGCAAAGGATAAAAAACATCCTTTTATCATCCATAGTGGCCGGATGCAGACACAAGTTGTTGGCACCTCTTTCAATGTCAAATCGTACAGCAAACAAAATATTTACAATGTTACCGTAGTTACGGGTATTGTCAAAGTTTCCATGCTATCGGCAAAAAAGGAAAAGCTGTCAGAAGTTATCTTAAAGCCAAAACAAGAGGCAATCTATAATAATGCGCATGCAACATTAGCCGACAAATCAATAAAAACGGTTGACGCTGTAATAAAAAAGAAGAACGGCATTTTGAGTTACGACGGTACGCCCGTGCCGGAAGTCGTCTCGGACTTCAAGCGCTATTACAATCAATCCATAGAATTGGAAAACAAGTCGGCAACTTGCCTATGTTACGGAGATTTTGACACAACGAAGCCAATAGATATTGTACTTCGTCAATTGGCTGCTGCTATCGGCGCTACCGTCCGGCAAACAGACAATGGGTATTTTTTCGAGGGGGGATGTAGTGATAAATAACTTAATAAAGCATAATAAGGACTGCTGTTTCAGGTAGTCACCTAACCAAAGTTTAACGAACAAACTTCACTGCAAACAATGAAAAATTGCTTTACGGGAATGGTATTGCCCTTTTTGTGGCTCATTCGACAGTCCCCGCCGCTACTTTGTCAGTTTGAATTGCGCACCATTTGCTCACTTAACCCTATTAATTAAATAATATGCTCAAAAATTTACGCTCCAAATTAAGATATAAATCATTTGCATTAATCGTTGCCATTACATGCTTGTTAAATTGCGCCCTGGCAACCGAAATTGCGCGGGCGCAAGACTTAGACAAGCGCATTTCAATAGATGTCGAAAAGAAAACATTAAAAGAAACGCTCGATCAAATTTCCAAACAGGTACACGTAGGGATAATATACAGCAATGCCAAAGACATTCTGAAAAATCCGGTAAGTATCCACGCAAAAGATCAGCCGGTTAGTAAAGTGCTTAGTGAGTTGTTATCGCCGCTCACCCTCACCTATGAAATAATAGGCGGCCAAATAGTAGTAAAATTTGATAATACAAGTTCCCGGCCTCCCTTGCAAGAACAAACAGAAAAACAAAGGTTTCCTATAAAGGCAAAAGTTACCGACGTTAACGGTTCACCTTTGTCTGGGGCCACTATTAAAATTAAAGACGGGCCAGGTTTAGCGACTAGTGATAGTAATGGGGACTTTCAAATTAATAATATAGCCGACAGTACTATTTTACAAATCTCTTTTGTCGGGTATTTGACAAAAGAGATTATTGTAACAAATGCAAATTATTTAACCATTTCGCTTGAAAATGGCGGCAATCAACTAAGTGAGGTATTAGTAGTTTCTACAGGTTATCAAATCATTCCAAAAGAAAGGGCAACAGGTAGTTTTGTCCTGATAGATAGCGCCCTTTTGAACCGTAGGGTTAGTACCAATATCCTGGACAGATTGGACGGTGTCGCAAGTGGCGTGTTATTCAACAAAAGCTTGGGAAGTGGCAATAACCCGGCAATAAGCATAAGAGGCCGAAGTACCATATTTGCAAATCCAGATCCTTTGATTGTGTTAGATAATTTTCCCTACGACGGGGATTTAAATAACATCAATCCCAATGACATTGAGAGTGTCTCCATCTTAAAGGATGCCGCAGCGGCAAGCATTTGGGGAACACGGGCCGGCAATGGCGTTATTGTTATTACGACAAAAAAAGGCAGAACTTCAGCGGGTGTCAAAATATCTTTTAATGCCAATACAACGTTTTCCCAGAGACCAAACCTGCATTACCAGCCACAAATGAGTTCTGCTGATTACATCAATTTGGAACAATTTCTATTTAACAAAGGCTATTTCAATAACACAATAAACGATGGTTATAGCACCATTTCTCCCGCACTAGCCGTCTTTTTACAAAAACGGAATAGCCAGATTACTGCTGTTGATTCTGCTTCTAAAATTAATCAGCTGAAAAATAATGATATCAGGAATGACCTTGAGAAGTATATCTACCGGCCCGCTGTAAAACAGCAATATTCTTTTAGCCTTAGTGGTGGAAATACTTCCAATACTTATTACTTATCGGCCGGTTATGATAAAAATTTAGATAACACCAGCACCAACAGTTATGATAGGTTTACTATAAATGCGAATGATAGCTATTTTTTACTTAACAACAAATTACAGATAACAGCCGGGATTTTATTAAGCACGAGTAACACGAAAGCTAATACCGAGGTATATACCAATCCACTTTATCCATATGAGCAACTTGCGGATGCTAATAACAATTCCTTATCGGTTGTCAGAACGGGTGGGTTACGAAAACAGTTTACCGACACTACTGGTTCGGGAAGGTTGCTCGACTGGAACTTTAGGCCTTTGGACGAGAACAGTAGTAACAGCAAAAATAGTTTGACCGATTACAAACTTAATACAACTGCCAAGTACAAAGTTTTTGACGGATTGGAGGTTGTTTTAAATTATCAGTATGAAAAGGGTAATAGTGACTATACATTGCTCCATGCAAGCGATTCATTCTATACGAGGAACATGATTAATTCGTACAGTCAGGTTGATCCGGTCACTGGCGTAGTTACAAGGCCCATACCACTTGGCGCAATTGAGAACGTAAGCAATAGTACATACACTTCAAAATACGGAAGAGCACAAATCAATTACTTAAAAAAAATCAATCCGAAAAATGAGGTAAATTTTCTTGCTGGCGTTGAGGTTAAAGATTACCAGTCATCCGCAAATTCAAATGTACTTTATGGTTTTAACCCTTCAGATGATAGTTCCCTTCCAGTTGATTACCTAACTTATTTTCCGCAATATTACGGATACGTAACCAATACCATTCCTTATGGATCACAGCAAAGCTATTCGATAGACCGAACTAAATCTGTCTTCGTCAATGCGTCCTACATCTATAACGGTAAATATGTACTATCCGCAAGTGCCCGCCGGGATGAGTCAAATATTTTTGGTGTGAAAACTAATCAAAAAGGTGTTCCATTATGGTCATCTGGCTTAGTGTGGAACATAAGTAAGGAAAGCTTTTATCACGTTGAGTTATTTCCGGTTCTGAAAATGCGATTTACTTATGGTTATAATGGAAATGTAGATAAAACAACATCGGCATACCTCACGGCACAAGATAGTGGCCCCAACACTTGGAATACAGAATATACAAGTATTGTAAATCCCCCAAATCCATCATTACGCTGGGAAGAGGATCGAAATATTAATTGGGGATTGGATTATGTAACAAAAAGTGGTCTGCTTTCCGGTAGTATCGATTATTATATTAAGACTGGAATCGACCTGATTGCAAATAGTCCCATAGCGCCCCAAACAGGAATTACACAATTTAAAGGGAACGCCGCTGATACGAAAACGACAGGTATTGATTTTATCCTAACTAAAAACAGTACTGGAAACTCGCTTTTAAAATGGCAAAGTACGCTTCTCTTCAGTTATAGTAAAGACATCATTACCAATTACAAGGTTAAACAAGGCAGTAACGCACAGATCATTGTAGGAAATTATTTGAACCCGGTTGAAGGTTATCCATACAATGCAATTTTTAGTTATCCCTATAGAGGGCTTGACAACCAGGGAAAACCACAAGGCACATTAAATGGTGCTGTCAGCGAAGATTACGCCAGCATTTTAAGTTCAAATAATTTATCGAATCTTGTTTATAAAGGATCGGCTACCCCGCTTATTTATGGTTCTTTCCGAAATAGCTTCAGCTATGACAAATTCGATTTGTCACTTAATCTCACCTATAAATTTGATTATTTCTTTCGGAGGCCAAATGTATTTTCAGGAAGTAACAACTTTGGAAGTTTTGGTTATTTAGCTGCCGATTACGACAAACGGTGGCAGGTTCCCGGTGACGAATTGAGGACTAATATACCCGCATTGACTTATCCGCTGAATGATGCCCAAAACGGCTTTTTCCAAGGCTCAAGCTTTTTAGTGGAAAAAGCTGATAATATCAGGCTACAGGATATCAGACTATCCTATAATCTAAGGATGGCAAAAGGAAGTCCCGTTCTTAAGAACCTTCAGATTTACGCTTATTTAAATAATATCGGAATTATCTGGAAGGCGACTAAGCAAAATATAGACCCGGATTACCTGTATGCACCATATGGTGATCCCAAAACGCTTTCCCTTGGTATTTCCACACACTTCTAATTTAACTATCATGAAAAATTATCTTATTGCAATAGCGTTGATGCTATATTTTTCGAGCTGTAAAAAAAGCTTTCTCGATGCCAAGCCTAATTCTTCAATCGTAAATCCAACTTCCATATCAGAATTCCAGGAATTATTGGACAATAATTATGTTCTCAATTCAACCGGCGCATTACCACAAATGTCATGTGATGATTATTTCATTGTAAATCAAAGCAGTTTGGATGCCTTAGATTATCCCACCTATAAGGGGGCATATTTATGGCGTAAGGATCTCTTTGGCGGTGAAACAAACATTCAGGATTGGAATGGAGACTTCAATGCAATTTTTTATGCAAATAGTGTACTTGACGGTTTAAATGCGATCAGCCAGTCATCTGCAAACCGAATTGATTATAATAATGTAAAAGGGGAAGCCCTTTTTTTCAGGGCTTATGCTTACTATGACCTTGTAAGAAATTTTTGCACGGTCTATAATCAGAAAACTGCAACTAGCGACCTCGGCTTGCCTTTAAGAACGTCAGCCGGTATTGATGCGACCCTGAAACGCTCGAATTTGCAGGAGACTTTTGACCTGGTTATCTCCGACCTGAATACTTCGTTAATTCTTTTAAGAGATGATTTTTCAACCGTAAATAGAAACAGGCCATCCAGATCAGCCGTGAACGCGATGCTAGCCCGCGTGTATTTATACATGGGAAATTATACTGAAGCAGCGAATGCCGCCGACCAGTGCTTGGCCAAATATAATAGGCTGATCGATTATAATACCATTAGCACTACCAAAACCACCCCATTTTCTTATAGCACGGACGAAACGATATTCTTTTCAAAGCAACAAGTTTCTTATACCTATACAACAGGATACACTACTAATTGGACAACTATCGGAGTTGATACCACACTGTTAAAAAGCTATTCGACTAATGATTTACGATTGCCGATCTTTTTTGCATTGAACGCCCTCAATAATTATAATGTAAAGCGTGGTTATGTCGGCGGTGGATTTTATGGGTTTACTGGCCTGGCTACGGATGAAGTGATGCTGATTAAGGCCGAATGTGCAGCCAGGGCAAACGATGCTCCAACCGCAATGAACACTTTGAACCAACTGTTGCTCAATAGATATCGAAAGGGAACTTTTGTACCAATTAATACTTCGAACTCGACCACAGCATTATCCCAGGTTCTTTTGGAACGAAGAAAAGAATTAGTCTGGAGGGCTTTACGCTGGTCAGATTTAAAGCGTTTGAACCGGGATGGTGCCAATATAACACTGAAAAGAAATCTTGGGGAAGTAACCTATACACTTACCCCTAATTCATCACTATATGTATTTCCTATACCAGATGATGAGATTGTATTAAGCGGTATTCAACAAAACATCAGATAAAAAATGAAAAAATTAATTTATGCTATAATGATGCTTGCTGGTTTGCAAGGTATGGCCCAAACTAAAAACTTGTTAAATAACGATCGGATTACAATAACCGGCATTGTACCTGATTCAATGATCAATCCGATCAACAAGGCTCCTTACATTACTTTTTACGACAATTATAATTCAGAAGACCCGTCATCGAGAGAAATAATTCCGCTTAAAATAACAAATGGTAAATTCGAGGTGACCATCACACCACATAATCAATTTGGGTACTTTGATGTTGGTGGGGGGATGTTTAGGTCAATTACGAATGACGAGTTTTTGATCGAGCGTGGTGACAGTATTCTAATCACGATAAGTAATCTTAACACTGTTGCGTTTTCCGGTAAAGGATCTCAAATGTTAAATTATCAAAACTGGGCAGGGAAATACATTTGGTCTGATAAAAAGGTATGGGGGCCGAAAGATAAAATGGAAGACATTATGAACTATGACAAGCAGCGGGCGGTTCGGTTTATGGCTGTTACCATGAATGTCCTAAATAAGGACACTACTCTTGGTAGCCAAGTTAAAAATGTCTTACGATTAAATACCGCGAGTAGTATTTCAAAACAATATTTAAACGGCATTTTATCTCCATCAAATTTTTCAGATAGCACTTACTATCGAAAAGTAAAAGAGGAGGTGAACTTCCTGATTACTCAACAAAATGGATTTTTGGTATCTGACCCAACGCTGTTGCAAAACTTTTTTATGTATATTCAATATCTTTTTGAGCTTAATAAAGCAATAGCCATGATTAAAGCCAGGAGTGATAAATCGTCCGCACAGGTAGTATACAACAATATAAAATTAGAATACGACGGATTGTTGAGGGATAAAGTTTTACCCTATTGCTTTTTGACAATGTTGAAAAGAAATCCGGATATAATTTCGAATTTACCCGAAGCTTTATCACTTGTAAAAGACAGTATCGGACAGCGAATATTAAAGCAAGTTGCATTAGCAAAATCATCAGGCGCAAGAGCATATAATTTCTTGTTAGAAACGCTCGATAAAAGACAGATTAAATTAAGCGATTTCAAAGGCAAGCTAATTGTTTTAGAAACCTATTATAACGGATGCTTGCCATGCCGAGAATTAGCTGCTCACATGGAGCCTATAGCCGAACATTATAAAAACGAGAAAAATTTAGTTTTTATAAGTATGGATGCGATTGCAAGAGATTATACAAATTTTGAGAAAGGTGCCAAAAGCGGTAAATACGGGTCAAAACAAGCTATATATACCTGGACAAGTGGGATGGGTCAAATACATCCTTTGCTATTATATTATCAATACAATAGTTTTCCTAACTTATTGGTAATTGATAAAAACGGAAATATAATATCGAGTAATCCAGAAAAACCACTTGATGATGAGAGTACAAAGAAATTTATTTCTATGATAAATCAAAATTTATAAAAGTTTTGCGGCCTGAATTGGCCGCAAAACTTCAAAAATTCAGGGGTTAACCCACCCAGGTGAGCTTTCAGATGTCGATCCGGATGGAAGCGAACTGACATTTAGCGACGGTCCTTGATCAGAAGGGTAGCTAATCACACAACTCGGATTGTTTGATTTGGGTGTACAATCACCTGCTGGGTTAGATGCTTCCCTTGTATAAATTGTACCGGCCTGATTTAAGCCGTAAAAAGTTTTAGTGAACTTTGATTTGTTTACTTTGCTTGAAGCAGAATTAGTAAATGCACTAAAGCTAAAAACCATTGCGCCTAATATTAGACCAAAGGCAACTTGTTTGAAATTTTTCATTTTGATTTTTTTAAAGATGTATTTAAATCGTTGAGCCAGAGGGCAACTACGGCTAAAGCGATAAATGCGAGATTTAACCATATATGCTGTGACCAGCTTAGTTTTTCAATGGCTCCTCCACATCGGCATGGCAGTTGTTTTTCCAAAAACATTGCAGCGATAATATAGCCCGTAAATAAAATCATTGTTGACATAAAGCTATATAAACCCTGCTTTGCAGTTTTTGGGATTATTAATAACAAGCCGATTACGATTTCAGTTGCAGGAACCAGGTAAGAGATAAATATCGAATACCTACTGATAAGATGAACCTTGCTCAGACCTTTTAAAAAACGGTCATGGTCAAATATCTTGGCAGACGAGGTATAGAGAAATAATGCCATACATAACCATCGTATTGCAATTATTGTTACCACTCTTATTCTTTCTGCAAATTGAATTTTTGATCTTCTTGTAATTACACTTTCCATGATAATTAAGATTAGCCATCTTTAATTAATAACGTACGTTACCGGCAGGTGCGTAACCCGCAATTTTAATTCACTTCTGTTTGTCACCGCGCTCCTTTCCTTTTTGATTTATTATTCAGTTAAATAAGCGGTCAAATATTCTGATCCTTCGGCAGATATTTACAGGAATAGTTTTTCTGTAAAGTAGTGCTGTGAAACCTTTTGACAAAACAAAGTTAGGGTGTGAGGTAGCACAAAAGTTGTAACATATGTTACAACTTTTGGGAATATTTGGAATACTTATTGCTTAACGCGGCCCTTTGTAAACACGGTTTTTAAGCCTGTTAAAATGTACTCTGCTCATATTTAGATATGGCGCAAGTAAACGCTCGGGAACTCTTTTGAATAATTCAGGCGCTAGCGACTGCATCTTCTTAAAACGGTGTTCGGCATCATGTATTAACAATGCCTCCTGTAACTCCTGTTGATGATATTGATTTTGGTGGACCAAAATGTTAATTAATTCACGGGCTTCGTCAAACAATTCGATTGCTGGCTTTGCAATTGCGATCTCACCCATTACAACTATACTATCTTCCAAGCAACTTATTCCGTCAGGGATTACGACCGGGTAAAGTGGATGGATAGTTGTTCCGGTCAATTGGCCTTCATGTGTAAAATTACGTGGTACAACGTTACCCGCACCATCGTTTCGCCAGGAAAAGATCATCCCTTTAAAGACAAAAATAAAAACAAGTTTGTGATGATTTAATGGCAACAGTATTTCTTTCGCTTTTGCATGTATCGTTTGCACGTGATGACGTGTGAAATCTTGATAAGCTTCCGAAAGGGGAAGATAACTATTGAGTAACTGGATAAAATGATTGACGGGCATACGTTATAAATATTCAATCCCGGTTACCAGCCCGTAAATTGATTGTGATAAGGTTTAATTATTGTATAAGTTTATTGAGATGTTATATTGCTTTTGTTGTATTCACTTAATCAGATTTTTAAAGTTTAGGTTTTAATTATCGTCGGCTTGGATATGCTCGACACCTTTAACTTTAAGGTAAACAACAAAACTGATATATTTCGTTTTACGTTAAGTTATTCGTAAAGATTGTAAACTATTTTTAAAAATACAAGTGATTATTTTTTGAATGAAAAAAAAATAAGAAAAACAAAAGGGCTTTTTTTCGCGTAAAAGCGGGTTTGTGAACAAAATGCACTTATATAAACAATGGATTTATAGCTAAAAATCCATATTATAAGTAAAATAATTCGCTTATAATATGTATTTCTTTTAAAGAAATACAAGTTGGAAAAACTACAATTCTTTGACTTTATTTTTGGTTCTTAATACAGTTAATGTTATTTTTGTAAAGCGCCGGCAAGACACAAAGAAAGCAGTCAAACCATGTGAAATAGTTCATTTTGTTATGAATTGAAAAATGCCCTATTCTGCACCCTCTCAATTTTGAGAGTTTGTAATTTGCAGATTTTCAACAATATAGAGAGTTTAGGATGCATCCTGCCATCCCGACTTTAACAAGATCAATAAAAAAGCCCTTAAATATATAATTTAAGGGCTTTTTTTATTGATCAAGCTGTTTTCTAGTTCAGAACCTTGCAAATATCCTGGCGTCACGATAACTTTTAAAGACAATAGTTAATTAGAGATGTCACTGAATAGGTGGTCAACAATCACTACACATTCGTTAAAATTAATTAGCTTTATATTATCACGAATAATACGATGGCTATAAAAACAATATTTATACACCTGCTTTTACTGTTATCCGGTACTATTTTATTTGCACAACAGGATACTACAGCCGACAAGTATAAACGAATGGAGGTGATGATACCTATGAGGGATGGTGTGAAATTACATACGATTATTTACTCACCTAAATATCCGACCGATAAACTTCCTTTTTTGATAACTCGTACACCTTATGGTGTGAGCTCAACCCGAAGCCCTGAAAAAAGCGATTATACTAAAGAGCTGTCTTCCGATGGGTATTTCTTTGTAGCACAGGATATCCGAGGGCGATATTTATCCGAAGGAAAATTTGAAATGACCAGGGTAAGTCGCGATAAAAAAGCCCCAAAATCTATTGATGAGGCTAGCGATACTTATGACACCATTGACTGGCTGCTCAAAAACATTCCTGATAATAATGGAAAAGCAGGAATTTATGGTATTTCTTACGATGGTTGGACCTCAATTATAGCAGCAGCGGATCCGCACCCCGCCTTAAAGGCAGCATCGGAACAAGCTACACCGTCCGATATGTTTATGAATGATGATTTTCATCATAATGGAGCATTCAGGTTAAGTTACGGATTTGAATACTCGGTACTTACCGAGGCCGCTAAAACCGATTCTTTATATGACTTTGGCGAATACGATACTTATGATTGGTATTTAAGGCTCGGCCCTTTATCCAATATTAATAAAATGTATGCGCACAGCAGTCTTCCTACCTGGAACAACTTTATAGCTCATCCAAATTATGACGCTTTCTGGCAAAAGCAAGCATTGGCTTACCGGCTGGATTATCCCCGGATACCGATACAACATGTAGGTGGTTGGTGGGATGAAGAGGATATGGTTGGTCCGCAGGATGTTTACAGGCGATTAGAGAAAAGAGACAGCAGTAACCGAAACTTTATTGTTATGGGACCCTGGCTGCATGGCCAGTGGGCCAACGGCACAGGCAAAAGCCTGGGAAATATAAAATTTGATGATCAACCTACCGCCACTTATTTCAGGGAACAGATACAGGCCAAATGGTTTGCCTGGTATTTGAAGGGGAAAGGAGACGGAAAGTTTGCAGAAGCGATCTCTTTTCAAACCGGATCCAACCAATGGAAAACTTATACCGCCTGGCCGCCAAAAGAAAGCGTAACCAAAAACATTTATTTTCATGCCAATGGCAAGCTTTCCTTTGAGAAGCCAACAGCCGCAGAAACGAAGGCTTACGATAGCTATGTTTCTGACCCGGCTAAGCCAGTGCCATACCGGGTAAGGCCTATAGAAGAAACTTACGGCACCAATTCGCGCTGGTATTATTGGCTTACCGACAATCAACGTTTTGTAGATAACCGCCCGGATGTTGTTCAATGGCAAACGGATACACTTACGGAGGATGTAACCATTACCGGAAATGTTTTGGCTAAATTGTTTGCTTCAACCAGCGGAACGGATGCTGATTGGGTGGTGAAATTAATAGATGTTTATCCTAAATTTTATAAGAAAGAGCTGAAGATGTCTGGATATGAATTAATGATCTCCTCAGATATTTTCAGGGCACGTTTCAGAAACAGCTTTAGTAAGCCAGAACCGCTAATACCGGGCAAGGTAGAAGCATATGCCATTGACCTGCATGGAGCTGACCACGTATTTAAGAAAGGGCATCGCATTATGGTACAGGTTCAAAGTACCTGGTTCCCGATATATGACCGGAATCCGCAAAAGTTTGTGCCCAATATCTATGAAGCTAAAGAAAGTGACTATCAAACCGCAACGCAAAAAATCTATCACTCTGCAAAATTTGCAAGCTGTATTGAGCTGCCGGTTAATAAGTAAAAAACACAACTAAATGATAATGCCTTACAGTTATAAAACGTCTTCAGATTATATAGATGAATTGCATTTTGATTATATTGAAACCTATTCATTCCAAAGAGGGGAAGAATTTGAAGTGCGGAGGAAAGAACGGCTGGCCGAATATATTAAACTAAAAGAACGTAAGAGAAAGCGAAAGCTAACCGCAGACGAAGAGAGAGAGTTTTTAAAATTAAGTGATGAAGGTGAAACAAGATACCTGATTGACATTAAGGGGAAGTTTCATCCCTCAAGTGAAAAAATACAGGTATTAAAAAGAACAGACCCGAAAATTGAACAGTTAATCGCCATTTTAAGAATAGAAGCAAAAGATATTCCACAATGGATGTGTGCTCCTGTTTATAGAGATGCTATTGTTTTTTATGATGATGAAGGAAACATTGTATCTACATTAAATATTTGCTTTAGTTGCGAATATATGGCCACAAAAATGTTTTCAGAAATAAACGCGGATGTTAAAGTATATGAGTTGTTAAAACAATTTTTTGTTGATTTGGGGCATGAGATAGAAATAAGATGATAGACAATGTATCATCTTATTTAACTAACTCCCCGTGTAACACCAACTTATTTCTGCCATAGTTAAAGCTGTACTCTACATCGGCATTTAACTGCTGATCGTTGAAATGGCAGGTGATGGTTTCTGTATGCGGGCTTTCTATATAGCGTAGTTTTAATTGCAATGTCTGGCTGTCATTCCATCCATAACTACCCTCCACATTGTAAGGGACCAATAATGAAAAATCTTCCCTGCCCCCGGTAACTAAGCCCGGGCCCTGCATATCAGTTTTGCCTGGCAGCCATTTGCCGGTTTCAAAATTAAGTATATAGCTGGCCGAATCCTTTTTTAAGGTTACATGGCAAACATTGTTGGTCATGTTAAAGGTTATGGAACTGATATGAAGATCATTAGGTTGAATGGAAAATGTTTTCGTAAAATTGCTGTTAGTATTGTTGCCTGTATTAGTTGCCGGCGGTAAACTTAAAGCAGCTAAATGTTTATCGAGCTTAACATCATTTGCCTTGTCGAGCGGTAATGCCTTTGGATGCATAGCCGGGAGTAAATATTTCCATATCAGGTTAAGTTCTCCCTGCATGTCGGCCGTTTCCGACGTTATCGCGATCACAGCATCCTGATCGGGCATCACAATGATGTACTGTCCGAAAGCACCATCGGCCCGGAATGCATTATGACGACAGCGCCAAAATTGATAACAATAACCCTGCATCCAGTCGCTAGAGTCTTTTCTACTTTGAGCAACGCCTGGCGCCTGGTCAATTTTAATGGATGTGGCTTCCTCAACCCATTCTTTTGGCAACAATTGCTTTCCATTCCATACGCCCTTTTGCAGGTAAAACTGCCCCAGTTTAGCCAAATCCTCCGTCTTTACACGCAGCCCCCAGCCACCGGTATTGATGCCTTGCTTATTAATTTCCCAGTCCATGCCTGTTATCCCCAAGGGGTCAAAGAGGCGTGGTTTAAGATAATCAACTTCTTTTTGCCCGGTTACTTTTTGCACAATTGCCGATAGCATAAACGTAGCCATGGAATTATATAAAAACGTACTGCCAGGTTTATGTGCTATCGGTAATGCCAGGAAAGCCTTTATCCAATTATCCTCTTTGGATACAATGGCAAAAGTAGGGTCAATAGCTTGGCCAACACTCATAGTTAATAGATCTTTTACAGTAAGTGCTGCCAGGTAAGGCTTTATGGTATCCGGTAAGCTGCCGGCAAAAAAAGAGACCACTTTATCATTTACCGACAGGCGCTTTTCGCCAACGGCAAAGCCAATAGCGGTAGAGGTGAAGCTTTTGCTGCAGCTATAAAGACTATGTCTTAGCATTGACTGATAGGGGTTCCACCAGCCTTGAGCTATTATTTTACCATGTCGTAAAAACATAAAACTATGAAACTCATGTTTGCTTTGTACTGCCGCATTCAGAAAACTGTCAATTCCGGCTGCGGAAACCCCCTCCGCCTCAGGCGTGCTGATAGGAAATGAGCTTGCTTTTTGGGCGTAAAGAGCATTATTAAAGAATAATAAGCATAAAACTAAGGCAAACAATTGCTTTTTGCAGAATCCAGACCATGATCTTGCCGCAATTTGCACAGATGGTAAATGATGAATAGGCATTCCGGTAATTTTGAGGGTTTATAATTACAACTAAAATAAGGTTTTTCGAGGATTATAAGTTGTTGTTCGTAAAGGGGGCTTTTCCGAAGTAATCAACATGGTTGGGTGAGTTAGCACAACTTTTGTATAAATCATTTTGAGATAAGTGGCTACTTATTATATTTGCCTTCCCAACCATTTCGGGATGTAGCGTAGCCCGGTATCGCGCCAGCATGGGGTGCTGGAGGTCGTGGGTTCGAATCCCGCCATCCCGACGAAAATAAAAGCCTTGATTGTTTTTAGCAATCAAGGCTTTTAAATTATCTGCTCGATATAAAAGGAATCGACGTTTAACCTATTTGGACCCTCCAAATAAACCGGTCAGCTTTCCTAATATGCCTCCGCCGCCTTCTGCGTTGTCGCCGCCTCCATGAAAAAGATTAAGGGCATCGCTCATATCAAATTTGCCGTCAGCACCACCTAATGAGCCTAAAATGCTTTGAATATTAAAAGAGCTATCGCTGGTATCGTTTGTTTTATTGGCTAATTGTCCTAAAACCTGAGGTATCAGGCTGCTTGCCGTTGATTGAGCCGCCGCACCGTCAACGCCATAATTATCTTGTAATTTACCGCTAAACTGTTGTATAATTTGCCCCACAATAGGATTGCTGGTCAAATCGCCACCAACACCTTTAAGCAGGTCCAGAACACCTGATAGGCCACCACCACCTGATGAGGCGTGGCTGCCTAATACATCCATGATGGATGAGGATGCATCGTGTACAGCAGCTTCGTTGTGTTCGTTCGGAATCTGAGGATTATTGGTAATCGCATCTCCTGCATTTTGTGTCACTAATTGAAGTAGGTTCTCTAACATGTTTTTCTGTTTTTAAGGATATAATTGATTGATAATATATGCCGTGATCTTAGGAAGGTATATAAAGATACACAACCCATCTTGATCAAAAAAAGAAAAAAGAGGGATAAGCAAAATGTTTATCAATAAAAGTTGATAAGAGTAACCAAAGCAGGACCCGAGCAGGCACAGAAAAGCTAAAAGCCGCAATCGGCAGAAGGGCGTATATTTTCCTTATCAAAGGTAATTGTGGCATTTCCGTTTTTGAACGTTACTACCCAGATGCTGTCATAATCGTCATCGGGCCATTTTAGGCCGGCTTCTTTTACACCTAATGCTTTTACAATGGGCACAATATTATTATGTTCCCAAACTACCAGGGTAGTTCCGGCTCTGCTTTTAAGATCGGCAGCCATTCCCAATGAATCCTTTTCCTGCCGGCTGCTGTTAACCGTCAGGTTATATTTTGCGGCCAAAGGAACGATAGTTTGAAACATCCGGGAATGTTTGGTTGCTTCTCCTAAACCCATAGCCGGGACGAAAAGATAAGCCGGAACACCAAATTTGGCATTAATAACAGCCGGAAGTTTTAACGATCTGTTCACTCCCTGGCAGGTGAGGTTATCGCCTTTTACTGGTTTTTCGGCATGGCGTATAAATATGATCTTTAAATCAGCAGATTGAGCGAAGGCGGTTGTTGTTATAAACCAAGCGCAAACCAGTAATATGGTGCCGCTTTTAATAAGTAATTTCATGGATGATGGGATTATAAAGCGATAGCTGAATGTACATTCAGCTATCGCTCTGGTAAATTAAAAATTAGTGTTGGTTACCTGTGCCGTTTAATTGGTAGCAACCGAGATCGGCTCCCGGAGGCGTTGGATCAGATAGCCCGTAAATTTTATCCAAAGGAACGGTGATCAGTGGTTTTATACCGGTGTTTCCTTTTCCGATCAGAGGAGAACTCGGTTGCAAATGGAAATTGAAATTGCCAACGGCGCTATATTGTGAAAGAGCGTGACCTGATGTTGGCAAAGGAAAATTTAAAAATGCAGGGTTGTTTTTCTGAACCACATCGCTGCCATCATAAATTGACCCCAGTTGGTAATTTGTAGGAAGATATTTTGCGGAAGTGGTAATGGATGGAATATCGGTACTTTGTGGCTGGGTGATGTATCCGGTAGGATAAAACTGGTTTGCCACGCTTAATGAATCGGCCCACTGATAGTTATTGCCGTAAGAAAGATGCGCCACATCGGCAACCGGATTGCCTACCACCCGGTATCCAAACCGGCAATTGATGGCTACGTTGTTGTAATACATACCCGCGGCACCTTCTTCATAATTGATACAGCCACCACGACCGCTTTGTTGTTGCCGGTATCCTCCGCTTACAAAGGTGTTATTGTACATCACCAGGTTGGTTTGTGGTGCGCCGATGGCCTGCCCTTTATTGGATGCTTTTTGACCGTTTGTTGCTGTTCCCATAAAAAGGTTATAAGCCATGGTTCCAACGGTACCTCCTTTGGCATTTAAACAATCACCACCGATAGCTCCGTTTTTTTCAAACGTACTGCGGAAAATGGCTACCTTCCCGGCCGATATACGGATGGGATCATCCACACCGCCGTATAACCAGGAATCTTCCATGATAAAGCTGCCTTTGTAATTGGCAAATAAAATGCTGTATTGATTGCCCGATCCCGCATCGGCAAGCTTAGATGTTGCGTCGCCTTCGGTTAAACCGGCATATTCCACGTGTGTCCATCGCAATACCATCAGGTTACAGGTTGGTCCGCCAATAATACCTTTCCATTTGCCAGCATAAGCAGGATCAGCAGTAGGGGCAAGGCCACCAGGCGCATCGTTTTTGGTTATCCCGGGAATGGTAATCCAGTTAGGCTGGTTTTTTGAGCCATTGCTAACCAAGGTACCCAAAACAATCAAGCTGCTACCTGCACCCATATTTAAAGTTACGCCGGGTTGCATCAACAAGGTGTCTAAAGGGTTAATAACCAGGTCGCAACCAGCCTGTACAGTGTAGGTTTTGCCGCTAAGCATGGTGCCCTTTACCGCACTAACCGTGCTACCGCCGCCACAAGATAGCGGGGCTTTATCGCTTACCGGGTTAGCTGCAGGCGGTGTATAGCTGTAAATCTCGGTATGTTCGCCTTTCCATTTTTGACAGCCGGAGACTGATGCAAATAATATCAGGGAAATAATGGGGATTATATATTTTTTCATTGTTCTAGTTTATTCGTTCGTGACTTGTTTTTTTAATAGCACCAATTAGAGCCTCGCGATTTTTAGAATTTATACCTGAAACCACCAAGGAATAATGTTTTGTAATAATCGCTTTGCACTAAAGTTTGTGCTGCTATGTCCTGTTTGCCCAAAAACTCCTGCAACTGCGACTTAATTTTATCATGCGGATATTTCAGATATATTTTAGCAGCGGCATTGGTAAGGTTATTGATCTTGCCGTAAAAGGATAGGTGTTTAGTAAGCGTTTTTTCGAATGAAAAATCTAACTGGTTATAGGCATGCTGGTAAAAGTCGAGATTTGCGTATGCGGAAACCTGCGCAAGACGTTCGCCGGTGTATACAAAGGCCAGCTGCATATCTAAGCCAAGGTTAGCGCTTTTAAATAATACGGATGCGTTTCCCACGTTGTTGGCCTGCCCCTGTAACGGACGAGTTTCATTTATAATGCTGTTCATTGGCTGACCATTTGCCCCCGTTGGCGCATAAAGAAGTTTAGGCGTAGTGACCCTGGAATGGGTATAAGTATAATTAGCAGAGAAACCAATTATCCCAAAAAACTTGGTTGCCAAAGCTTCAAAACCATAGTTGGTAGCATTCCCCGGGGCGTTCTGCGGCTGAATAAACAAGTCGCTTGGGCCCGAACCCCGAACCACATAATATTCGATAGGGTTATAGATTTTTTTATAGAAAGAGCCCAGCAATAATTGGTCGGCCCCGCCAGGGAAAAATTCATACCTCACATCATAATTATCAGCGGTAATATGTTTCAAATTCTGGTTTCCTATCTCTTTGTAATATTCTCCATCTATTTGATAAGGTACCTGTTCACCAAAGCCTGGGCGACTGATGGACGCAAAGTACGATGCCCTGATATTTTGGTTATCAGTTAACGCATATTTTAAATGGATGCTTGGCAAAACATCAGTGTAAATATATTTTCCACTTCTGGCCGAAACAGTGATGGGTGATTGAGTAAGGTAGGAAAGGTTGGTATTTTCAATCCTGACACCACCTAAAACCTGTAGTTTAGGCAGTAAATCAAACCGGGCCTGCAAATACTCCGCATTATCGTTTTCGGTTATATGATAGTTATTGGATAAACCAGGATTACTGTTGCCGGTACCATCTATAGGTAACGACATGGTGAATGGAATGGAATTAAAATTATTGTTATACAGGGTTGAACCTCCTTTTAACGTGTATTCCATATAATACGCGTCTCTTATTTTATGACGAAATAAGCCTCCGGTTGAAAATTCAACGGGTTTGCCGGCTATTTTAGGGGTATAGATCAGGTTGGCATAACCACTTATATCCTGGTCCTTATTATTTTCCCAATGGTGAGTTAATGCCGTATTGTTATCATATTCATTGGTAACAACACCAGTACTATTGATGGCTTTATTTGCATCGTACGAAAACTCGGTTCTGTCGGGCATATTGCGGGTAGCCCTGGAATAAACCCCATCCCAGGTAAGTTTCCATTCATCTCCTAAAAAATGCTCCCCGTGCAGTGTAGAGTTGTAAATGGTTTGCTGAGTTAAGGTGCTTCTGTTTGACAGCGTGATCTGCTTGCTAAAGTTAGTGGAGTTTAAGCCTAAACCCAATGTATCGGATGACAGGCGCGATTCAAACTCATTTTGATGGATGTACAAATTGTACAACGAGATTTTGTTTTTATCGTCAATAGCATAGTCAATTTTATTATGGATACCTAAACGTTGCGTTTGGGTAGAATACGTGCGGTCAAAAGAATCAGAAAACTGAGGGCTGTTTGGCAAAGGCTGATAATCTGGCTGTGCGTTAGGGATTAGTCGTTTAGAATTGGAACCCCTGTAGATATTCTGGTAACTGGCCGAAACTATTACACCCAGTTTATTATTCAGGAACCGATCGCCAATGGTTAAACCAGCCGTAGAGCTTAGCGGATTGTTAAGACTTTGGTCGCTGGTCAATGCTTTGTTGTTAAAATCGGCATAGGTAGCCCCATAACTGTTGCCATGTATCGTAGCTGGTGATTGACGCGCAGATGATGGATCAAAAGCATTGAATAAACGGCCTTTAGAGAATAAGGAAGAAAAGCCGCCAGATATGTTTGCGCTCAGCACAAAATGATTGGGAGCGCTTTTCATAACCAGGTTCATGACCCCGCCAATAGCATCGCCCTCCATATTGGGCGTAAGGGCCTTTATTATTTCCAGACGCTCCAACATTTCCGACGGGAATATATCCATGGGAACAAAACGGTAGGCTGGGTCCGGACTTGGGATTTTGATGCCATTTACCAGCGTAGAGTTATAACGCTGTTCCATACCACGGATAATAGCATAACGGCCTTCGCCGCTGGGCGAGCGCAGTATGCTTACACCGCTAACACGTTGTAAAGCGTTGGCTACGGTTACATCAGGTAAAAGCTGAATGGTATTGGCAGATAAAATGTTTTCGATCATCACTGCATTTTTTTCGATACCGCGTGCAGCCCGATCCGTTTCCTTATTATTACCCTGGCCGGTAATTTTAACCTCGGCCACCTGTGTGCTTGCATCCTGCAGATCAATGTTGATGATCTTTATCTCATCGGTAGAGTTGATGTTACCCTCATAAACCTGAGATGATTTATAGCCGATATAATTTACCTGTATTTGATAAGAACCTGAATGTACGTTTTTAAAAGCATAAGCCCCATTCAAGTTTACGGGGGCTGTTTTATTTACGCCTTGCTGTGTTAAATGTACTGTTGCTCCGGCCAGGGGCTCGCCGGTTTTATAATCATCAACTTTACCTTTTATGGTCTGTGCAACAGACGAAAAGGCAAAAAGGAAGATTAAAGAAGAAAACAACAATAACCTGTTAAGGAAGTAGGAGTGTTTCATGGACTACGGATTTTGATTTTTCGCAAAGAAACCTGTTGAATACTGGAGAAAAACTGAATAATTAACCCCAAACAGATTCAATAACCAAAACTTAACACAGGCTTAATTTGCGGGCTAAATAAGTCTGATAAGGCTAGTATATGTTGATACATATGTAGCTGCGTTAAACCACTCCAGGATCGTGATTCCTTCAGAATCCTTCAATTGTTGTAAATAGAAGTTAGTATTTAGTCAATATTGTTTATTTCTGAGGTATTTTTCAACCCTAAATTAGGTTTAACCAATTACCTGCATTTCTCCACTAAGAATGCACCTGTTCAAACCTGATTATAGATGTTAAACATTGACCTTAAAGAGCTATTATTAAAAATAGCGCATGATAACGATCTTGCTGCTTTTCAAAAGATCTACTTTTTATACTATGAACGATTATTAAAACTAGCCTGCTCTTTTGTAAAGCAAACCGAAGTAGCTGAAGAGATTGTTGATGATGTGTTTGTAAAAATATGGGCAAACCGCACCAAACTAAACGAGGTAAATAATTTAACGGTTTACTTGTACGTAGCCATAAAAAACCAAGCCTTTAATTATAATCAGGTCAACCGTATCATCTGTGTTGACATCGAATCGGTAGGGTTTGAACTAAAAGATATCAGTAATTCTGTCGAAGATGTATTGATCACAGCAGAACTCGCTAAAGTTATAAATGATGCTGTACAGCGTTTACCCGAACAATGTAAAATGGTATTTAAACTGGTTAAGGAAGACCGCTTGAAATACAGGAACGTTGCAGAAATCCTGAATATATCGCCAAAAACGGTTGAATATCATATGGGTAACGCCCTTAAAACTATAGCGGCAGCAATTTCAGATTTGCCGGGCCATCATAAAAGGGGCTTCAAAAAGGCATCAGCCAATTAATTTCATTTTTTTCACTAGGGTGTTTTTGTTTTCCCCTGTCCTTGTTATTGAAGCTTTAAACAATGGACCAGGAAACTCTTTGGACACTTTTAGGAAAAAAACTGAATAAGGAAGCTACTCCTGAAGAACTTCGGCAGCTGGATATATTGCTTGCCCAACCCTGGGCAGATGCTTATACCATACAGGTGCTGGAAGCCTTATGGCAACAAAATCCGGATCAGCCACCCCGCTTTATTTCACATAAGCTACAGGAAAAATGGGACCGTTTGGAAAACAAACTCGAAACAGATAACCACCCGACGGATAGTTTTCAAAGCCCTGAAGATAAGGCGGACTCCTCTGCCCAAATAAGAAATATCTGGTCTGGCTCTACTCGCCTGTCCATTGCCGCCGCTTGTTTGGTCTTTGGGCTGTTGTCATTTTTTTGCTGGAGAAGTTTTACAGGCGATAGCATGGGTAAAACTTACCAGATTGCGGCGCCGCTGGGAGGCATTAGCAAAATAATACTGCCCGATGGCAGTAAAGTATGGCTTAATGCCGGCAGCGAAATATTTTACGGAACCAATTACGGCAACAAGTACAGGGAAATACGCTTAACCGGCGAGGCTTTCTTTGATGTGGTGAAGGATAGCGAACATCCTTTTATTGTCAATACCACCACTATGCAGATAAAGGTATTGGGCACCGCTTTTAATGTAAGATCATATGCCAATGATAATGCATCAGAAACATCGTTAATCAGGGGCCGGATAGAACTGACACCAGTAGCAAACCCCGATCATAAGATCATCTTAAAACCTTCCGAAAAATTAACCATCCCTAACAAAATTGTACACAGCAGCAATGTGAATAATACTTTGATAACACTGAGCTCTTTACATCATGAGCAAAACGATTCATTACCATCAGAAGCGCAATGGCTTGAAAACAAGCTGGTGTTTGATGATGAATATTTTGATGATGTAGCCAAAAAAATGGAACGCTGGTACGGCGTTTCCATCTCTTTTAAAAATGAGGAGCTGAAACAGAAGAAATTTAGCGGAAAGTTTACCAAAGAGTCATTGGCAACAGCCCTGGATGCGCTTAAGGCCACCAGCAATTTTAACTTTTTAATTGATAACGATAAAGTGGTTATTTATTAACCGGCATTTTAACCTTAAACAACTTGCGTATGATAAAAATTGACCCATAAAAATGCTAATAAAACCAAAAAACGGAGAATGTTGACGCATCCCCCGCAGTGTTGGTCCTTCAAAATTACCAGTCGTCTTAAACCAATAATTAAAGTAACCTAAAGACTAAATTATGAAAAAAAATGCTTGCCGCATAAGCAATATGCGGTTGCAATGCCTTATAAAAATATTTCTCATGACAAAGTGCACCCTGATCCTGATCGTGATATCGTCCTTTCAGGTTTTTTCAAAAGGCTACGGGCAGGATAAGATCAATATTAACCTGCATAACGTTTCGATAAAAAAAGCACTTGCCGAAGTGGAAAAGGCAAGCAGCTATCGCTTTGTTTATAACGATGATGCGTTAAATGCAAAGCTCATTGGTAAAGTCGATCTCAGCAACGCTTCTATTGCAGAGGTGATGGAAAAGTTGCTGTCACAAACAAATCTTACCTATAAACTGAACGGAAACAACCTGATCATCATTACCGATAAAAGGCAACAAACGGCACCTATATCCATTTCTGGTGTGGTAAGTGATGCCAAAGGTCCATTGCCTGGTGTAAGCGTAAAATTAAAAGGTACGCAGGTAGGGGTTCTTACTGATGGGAATGGTAAGTACCTGATCAATGTACCCGATAATAATGCGACACTGGTGTTCTCGTCAATAGGTTATGTTTCAACCGAATTAGTTGTTGGCGACCGGAAAAGTATCAATGTTACCCTAAAGGAATCGGCAACCGATTTAAACGAGGTTATTGTAACCGGCTATGGTCAATCGGTAACAAAAAGGGATCTTACCGGAGCCATATCAACCATAAGCGCCAAACAGATAGAGGAACGCCATCCTATAAACCTGATAGACGCTTTGCAGTCACAGGCATCCGGTGTGCTGGTTATCAATGATTCGGGCGAGCCGGGGGCAACAGGCTCTATTCAGATCCGCGGAGGCTCAACATTTTCAAGTGCGGGTAACGCGCCATTATTTGTAATTGATGGTATTTTAAGTCAATCAGCCGATAATGTAAACCCCAATGATATCCAATCTATCGAGGTGTTAAAAGATGCGGCCTCTGCTGCCATTTATGGTTCGCAGGCGGCAAATGGTGTTATATTGATCACCACTAAACGAGGTAAGCCGGGCAAACCCATGGTTAATGCCCAGTATGCCCGCATTTTTGGTGTAATGGCGTATAAACTGGAGCAGCCAAACTCCAAAGATCTGCGTATTGAACGGAATTTATATAACGGCGCCAGTCCGGATAAACCGACTACCACTAATGATTCATTAAATGTTGTTTTTAACTCCGACAATGATAATCAAGCGGTTATTACCCAAACTGCCAAAAGGGATATTCTTGACTTTGGTGTAAGCGGGGGCGAAAAGAGTATTCAATATTACTCCAGTATCAGATATATTAATGACGAAGGCCTTATTGTTAACAGTTACGCGAAAACGCTTCAGGCAAGGTTTAACTTGGATTACCAGGTATCTCCAAGATTTAAATACAGCAACCGCCTGTCTTTTGGGTATAACACCAACAATAACATTAATGAGGGCAATACCATTAACCAGGCATTTCAACGACCGTCAAACCTGGCCTTATATTATCCAGATGGTACTTTAACCGGTTACATCAGCGGACGGCGTAACCAGTTATCGGTTGCTCTGCTGGAGATTAATCAAACCAATACATATACCGGCGACCTCTTTAACCAGATCGATTATACTATTACCAAAGATCTGCGCGTAACCAACAATTTTGATTTTGGTTTATCAACACCACACAATGTGTTTTTCGACCCTAAATTGTTAAGCAGTGCAGCACCTTTGGTTAATTCTGGCAGGGAAAGTTTTGCGGTTAATACCAATTGGGCCTATCAGGGATTTTTAAATTATGGTAAAACATTTGGCAACCATTCCATAACCGCAGTAGCGGGTGTAAGCGCCGAAAAAACGCAGAATAACAGTTTTAAAATAGCCGGTTCAAATTCTGCCAACGAAACCATATACACCTCCAATGTTTATGGCACTATTGACCAAACCAATACTGGTACTGATGCCGGTTCAACCAGTCGCGAATCACTTTATGCCCGGGTTACCTATAATTATAAAAGCCGCTATTTATTCAGTGCTGTTTACAGGAAAGACGGTTCATCAAGGTTTGGGAAGGATAACAAATACGGTAATTTCTACGGCTCATCTGCTGCCTGGCGCTTTACGGACGAACCATTTATGGGTTGGGCAAAAAAAGTGCTGAATGATGCCAAGCTCCGTTTAAATTATGGTGAGGTAGGTAATGATCGTATCCCATCCAACTCTAATTTGCTGATCTATACTTTTGGCTCTTCTTTTTACAATGCCGTAAATGGCGTGGTATTAAGTAACCAGTTCGGCAACTCTCAATTGAAATGGGAAAGCAATATCCAGAAAGGTATCGGGCTCGATCTGCAGTTTTTCAACTCCAGGCTGAATGTAACCGCCGATTATTATCAAAAGGTAACCAAAAACCTGCTTTATCAGCGCAATATACCGGTGGAAACGGGTTTCACCAATGTATATGTAAATGTGGGCGATGTTACCAATAAGGGATTTGAACTTTCGTTGAATGCAACACCTGTTGCCCTCAAAAACTTTAACTGGAATATTGGGGCCAATTTTACCATTGAACGCAACCGCATCAAGAGCTTATACAATCATCAGCCTTTCCTGGCAACAGCAGGAGGCGCCACTTACCTGGTGCAGGAAGGCGGAAAGATTGGCGATTTTTATGGCTACAAAGGCCTTGGGGTTTACCAGTATGATGCGTCCAACGCTTATGATGGCAACTGGAACAGGTTAACACCAGTAGGCGTTTCTGCCGATGGTAAAACCGCTCAAAAATATACGCTGAACGGGCAAACATATAGCGGTACTGTACATCATATGTATGCCGGCGGAGCATTGCTGCTTGGTGGCGATATGATATTTGATAACGTTAAAAAAGATAGCGTAATTGATGCCAATGACCGCCAGGTATTAGGTAATGCGCAGCCGTCATTTTACGCTTCCATCATCAATACCATAAATTATAAGCAGTTTTCCTTATCATTTACCCTGAATACTACCTGGGGCGGCCAAATCTATGACAGTCCGCGGCAAACATTAGATAACCTGGCTACATCAGGTATTGTTGCCGATAATAATACTACCTATAATTCCTGGAAAAAGCAGGGCGATATTACCGATATCCCTTACATGGGCCGGAAAAACTCAACAGCAAATTTCCCGGGTACGCAAACCAGGTTCCTGGAAAATGCTTCGTTTATAAGGTTGAGCTACGCAAAGCTTACCTATAATTTACCCGGCAACCTGGCTTCGCGCTATAAGCTCAAAAACATTGGGGCTTATGTATACGGTGCAAACCTGCTTACCTGGACAAATTACTCCTGGTATGATCCTGAATTTTCTTCCAGCTCAGCCCTCACCCCGGGTAATGATAATGGCCGTTATCCGCGCAGGCGAGAGTTTGGTTTTGGTATAAATGTTAATTTCTAATTCATCGAGACATGAAAAAAATATTAAGCGTTACTTTTTTAACATTGATGATCACGATATCCGGCTGTAAAAA
The DNA here is from genome assembly GCF_900155965.1 of Mucilaginibacter lappiensis. Lineage (GTDB taxonomy): Bacteria > Bacteroidota > Bacteroidia > Sphingobacteriales > Sphingobacteriaceae > Mucilaginibacter > Mucilaginibacter lappiensis. The sequence continues at coordinate 36,853 of NZ_FTMG01000002.1, read as the reverse complement.
GCTGCTGGATCAACCCCCTAAAAGTCAGTTAGGAAGTGATAAGTTCTGGAAAAATGCCGATGACGCCAAAGCTGGCGTTGCGGGTATATATGATGGTGTTCAGAATATGTTTAACAGCCAGTTCATCTATTGGGGCGATGGCCGGAGCGATAACCTCACTTTCCACCCAACCTATAACGATGCCTTGCCTTTGGCTATCAATGTATTAACGCCCAATACAAATGGCGCCGACTGGACGCTGCTCTATACCACTATAAGCCGGGCAAACTTTGCCATAAAATACATTCCAACTATACCGGTAATTGATCCGGCATTGTCAAAAGATTACCAGGCACAGGCATTGGGTATTAGGGCTTATTGTTATTTCTGGCTGATAAGGCTTTGGGGCAACGTGCCGCTGTGGACCGAACCCTATGAAGACCTGAGTACCGACCCATATAAAGGGGTAACCCCGGCAGCCGATATTATGAAAAACGAGATCCTGCCCGATCTGCTGAAGGCTTATGACCTGTCTGACAAAACAGCATCGGTGGTTTGGAATCTTAATTCCGGGGGAATTGCCGCCATGTTGATGGATGTTTATATGTACAACCATGACTATACCAACGCCTTGCTATGGTGCGATAACCTATTAGCCTTAAAACGCTACAGCCTGGAACCGACTGCCACCTGGAAAAATATCTTTACATCGCCTACAAACTCCAAGGAGGATATCTGGAGTTTGAACTGGGACTTCACAGTTGATGGCGGCAATAAAACATCGCAGGAAATTGGAGCGGGGGATACCAACAGCGATTTTGCTGTTGACCCAGCATTATGGACCTATTTTACAACTACAGCCGCAGATATCAGGGGAGCACAAAGCATTGATTTTAAAGTGAACAATCACGATAAAATATTAAAGTACTATGCTCCCAACCTGGATAAGAACGGCAACCAGATCTATCCTACTTCGCCGCAGGCTAACTTGCTCTTCCCACTATACCGCCTTGCTGATATTTACCTTTTGCGTGCCGAGGCTTTAAACCGGACCGGCGACCTGGCTAACGCGCTTATTTATTTAAATATGGTACATACCCGTGCCGGTTTACCAGCTTATAAAGCAAGTGATTTTAACAATGCTGATGCGATGCTTTATGGCAATCCGGTAAATGGGAATGGCATTCTGCGCGAAAGGCAACTGGAATTCTTTTGTGAGGCTAAACGCTGGTTCGATCTGCAGCGCAACGGTATCATCGTTTCAACCATGGACCCTTTAATTAAAGCAAGACAAACACAAAAGGGCTTCCCTCCAACAGGTTTTGGCGATATCCGGAAAATATTCTGGCCAATAAACCAGAATGTATTGAATGCCAATACCAAACTCACTCAAAATCCACCTTATTAATCTATATCAAATGAAGAAGATGAAACAAGCAATTGTATGGCTTGCATGTATGGGCCTTTTAATAAGCATGGCCGGGTGTAATCTGGCCGGATTAAAATTGCAGGAAAATGCCGACTATCACCCCTATGTACTTGATCCCCATATTAACAAAACTACCTGGCAGTATATCAAGGACCGCAGCTACAACTTTTCGGGAAAGGATACCATTTTTAAGCTCATGCTCCAAGCCATCGAATACTCGGGGATTGATACCAATTTATATATTAAAACCAATTGTACATTTGTGTTATTGCATAATGATGCTGTTTTCAGAACAACGGTAGTAAATAAAGTGCCAACTATAACGGCCGACTGTTACTGGGGCAAATACCTAATAAATGGCAAGCCGGGTACAAAATGGAGCGATTACCCTAAAGATCAGGTAAAAAACTACCTGTTGTATTTAATTGTTCAAGGGGCATATTCCTTTAACAATTTAACACCTACCAATGTGGTGGGCACCACACTGCAACCATTAAATTATGATCCGCTGAATCCTACATCGATCATGACCCTGCGGGTTAATAACGATCAAAACTTTACTATGCGGCTAAATGATTTTTCAAATTCGGTAGCTTATGTAAGCGTGCGTACGAGTAATATTTTGCCCATCAACGGGGCTATACAGGTAATTGACAGGGTGCTTTTTTATCAAACAAAATAGTACTTGGTTTAATTGGTTCGCCGGTCGCGATGGGGCTCCCTGTTGCGGCCGGTTCTTTAAACACACTGAAATTAAAAACAAGGGGAAACAGATATGATAAATCCGTATCCCACCGTAACTGGCTGGTTTTGTAACAATAATGTTAAAGCCAATGGAGTGTATAAATTAGCTTGTTTGCACAAGTAATCCGTTAAAAAATAAACCGATGTTAGTCATATTGTACTTTTTGTCCCAGTAAAACACATATCGCAATGCACAAAAAATATCCCTACATCTATTTAAAAAGCAAAATATCCCGGATGGCTGTTGCTTTTGTTGTTTTATTATTGCTGGCTTCAAAAACATTGTTGGCGCAAACGATTACAGTATCGTCAGTTGCCGATCTGCAGAAGGCTATTGATAAGGCAAAGCCTGGTAGCATGGTCCTGCTGGCCGATGGCGTTTATACTACCACCGAAGATGTAGTTGTTCGTGGAAAAGGAACCCGCGAAAAACCGATTACTATTGCCGCTCAGCATACAGGTGCCGCGGAAATTACGGGCAAGGGCGGTTTTAGTTTACAGAGCCCGGCGGCATATGTGATCATCCGGGGCTTTAAGTTCACCCATGCGGCATCCAAAGCCAAAATGGGGGTAGGCACTACCCACTGTCGCTTTACTCAAAACATATTTGAAAACCAGGGTGATGGGGAAGACCTCACCATCGCCGGCAGCGACCAGGAAGTGGATCATAACACCTTTCAGAATAAAAATGCCATGGGCCGGTTTATAGCCATCCGTGGTGAAGGAAAACAGATTGCCGAAAGGTTGTACATCCACCATAACTATTTTAACAATTTTGCCAGCCAGGGCGGTAAAAACGGTGCCGAAGCGTTGCAGTTCGGTTTAAGTGGGTTCAGCTTATCATCAAGCAACAGTGTGGTGGAATACAATCTTTTTGAACGCTGTGAAGGGGAAAATGAATTGATCTCGGTTAAAGCATCGGCGGTAATACTCCGGTATAATACCATCCGGGATTGCCCGGCGCAGTTTACCTTGCGCCATGGCAACAAAAGTTTGGTATATGGCAATTACTTTTTCAATACGCCGGGCCTGAGGATCTTTGGCGACGATCATCTCATCTACAGCAATTATTTTGAAAACTGCAGCTCAGCCATTATGGTTGGGAATGGTGACGGAGAGGTTGCCGACGGCGCCCAGCTTACCGCGCACGACCGGCCAGACCGGGTACTGATCGCCTTTAACACATTGGTTAACAACAAAGAAAATATTATCCAAACCGCGCGCAAAAATGGGCTGGGAGCTACTTACATCACTGTAGCCGATAATCTCATCCAGGGTGGCGGGCCGGCGGCTACTATCTCCGGCCCGTATACTAATCCGCAGTGGACAGGCAATATCGTATTCCAGGTAAAGGATGCGGGTAATATGCCCGCGGAGGGTTATATTACTGTTGACCCTAAACTGGCAAGAAATACCTCTGGAACTTATCATTTACAAGCAGGCAGTCCGGCTATTGACCATGGAACGACCGCTTATCCTGCTTTAGGTACAGATATGGACGGTCAGCCACGAACCGCGCCGTTTGACATTGGTGCCGACGAACAAAGTAATGCTCCGATAAAAGCACATGCGCTTAGCGCTGCCGAGGTGGGTTATCAGGCTAAAAATTAAAGGAGATATATCAAATGAAACACATTAGCTTATTTATATTATGCTGGTTGATAACAGTCAACGCATTCGCACAAAAAAGTAAAAGCCAGTGGGTATACCGGGGTAAGGACGGTAAGCTGATTTATAAAACCACACCCACCGGCGACAGGATCATGGATTTCTCGTCCGCTGGCTATATGGGCGGTGGAGTCGTATTGCCCAATGTTCCGGTAAAGCGTGTCGTAAAACCATCGGGCAATGATGATACGCAGATCATACAAAACGCTATAGACGAGGTATCGGCCATGCCCCTTCAGAACGGTTTCCGTGGTGCAGTGGAGTTGGCCCAGGGAACCTTTACCTGCTCCGGCTCTTTACTCTTATCAACAAATGGAGTGGTATTGCGTGGCGCTGGGGCAAATGGTACCACCATCAAAATGGTTGGAGAGCACCATACGGCCATCGTGATCGGTCGCGGCAACACCAATGTTCCCTTGGGTAAGACAGAAAGATCTGATAGTACAGCCGCCAATGCTGCCAAAACAATTATTACAGATACCTATGTACCATCGGGCAGCACCTCTTTTACCGTAAGTAATGCATCGGGATTTGCCATTGGCGATACCATAGCTATTAACCGGCAGGTAACCGAAAGCTGGGTTCATTTTATGGGGATGGACAATATGTGGCGCGATGGTAAAAAAGAAACCTGGCTCAAAGCAGGTGCACGGGGTATTACCAAAAGGAGGATCGTTTCCATCTCCGGTAATAAAATAACGGTTGATATTCCCCTGGCCGACTCCTACGATGCCCGGTTTTTAAATGTTCCGGGTACCATCATCGTAAAAGCAAAACCGGTACCGCGGGTTACGCAGGTGGGCGTCGAAAATATCCATATCCAATGCCCACCGCTTGAAATTGACTACGGGCATGCCCCCCATGCCGGTATACGGGTTGGGGGTGACGACTGCTGGGTTAAAGAAGTGTATTGCGAAGAAACCATGAATACCACGGTACTTGCCGGTAACCGCATCACTATGGAAAAAGTGATCGTGAAACATACTTACGCCAATCTCGGCGCATCAAAACCAACAGATTTTAGTTTAGAAGGCGGCCAAAACCTGATAGACCGCTGCGAGATCACTGGGGGCAATATGTATTTTGTGTGGACCTCCTCCTTAATTGCCGGACCGAATGTTTTACTCAATTGCACCTTTAGGGGTACACGGAGCCGGGTTCAACCCCACCAGCGCTGGGCGACCGGGCTTTTGGTAGATAATTGTACCGTACCCGATGGCGGTATAGATTTTATGAACCGGGGCATCGCCGGCTCGGGTCATGGGTGGACAATGGGTTGGGCCGTAGCCTGGAATTGCATAGCCAAAACATACATTATTCAAAACCCGCCGGGCGCGGCAAACTGGGCCATTGGTTGTATCGGCAAGCGCGAACAAACCGCCCGCTTGTTTGACAGTGCCCCTGTTTTGCCCGATGGTAATTTTGATTCGCACGGTTCGCCGGTGGAGATACAAAGTCTTTACCTGGCCCAACTGGCAGAGAGAGTAGGTATCAAGGGCCTTAAAAATATAGGGTACAGAGCCAATACTGTAGATATGTTCCCGAATAAGCAGGTAAGCACATTGCAGCTTAAAACGCAAACAGATAAACTTGGATTTAACGAAGCTATTGATCGACCGGTAAATACCAGTGATGTGAAAGGCAGCACCCGAGAGTTTGGTGGTGAAAAAGCGATTGATGGTAATCCCAATACTTACTGGTGCACGAATGATGGCATAACCAAAGCAACGCTCGAGGTTGATATGGAAGGCCCTGTGGAAATAAACACCCTGCAGATCAACGAGCAAGGGCAACATATAACAGCTTATAAAGTAGAGGCCCAGTTGAACAGCGATTGGAAACTGCTGACGCAGGGGACAACTATAGGGAAAAACCTGGTGGTAAAATTCTCGTCAACCATCGCCTGGAAGGTTCGCCTAACCGTACTGAAAGCCAACGATTATGTGGCCATCAATAATTTCGGTATGTATATGGAAAGGGGGAGAAGCCCGGACAATAAGATATAACCCGAACGAAAACGTTTGCGTAGATTATTGCAGCCAAATGTGGTACCAAACACCACGCGCATTGTATAGTAATAGTAAAAGCTATACCAAATGTATGCTCATAACCAATTAAGCATAACCGTAAACCATGTTGGCTACTTAACCGGCTTTGTTTATTTAATTCAATAGTAATATTATAAACCAGGGCAGGTGTAATACCTGCCGAAATAAAAACCTGATGAAGAAACTTTTTATAGCATGTTTGCTGTCCGTATTTTTTATACATAGTGTTTTTGCTCAAAAAGAGCTGTCGCGCGATGAGCGCATGAAATGGTGGCGCGAGGCCCGTTTCGGTATGTTCATTCACTGGGGCGATTATGCCGGATTAGGTGGCATGTACAAAGGCTATGAGATAGGGCATGGCGGCGAATGGATCATGAATAGGGCCAAGATACCTGTCGCCGAATACCAGGCTTTTGCCAAAAAATTCAATCCTGTAAAATATGATGCTGATGCCTGGGTAAAACTGGCCAAAGAAGCCGGTATGAAATACATTGTGATCACAGCAAAACATCACGATGGCTTTGCCATGTTTAAATCAAATGCCAGTAAATGGAACATTGCCGATGCCACACCTTATGGCAAGGATGTTTTAAAACCTTTGGCGGCTGCCTGCAAAAAGTATGGCATTAAGCTGGGTTTTTATTATTCGCAGGCGCAGGATTGGAATAACCCCGGTGGCGCGGCCGCCCGCAAAGTAAGCGCCGAAGGCTGGCCAAATCCAGATTCGGCCAAAATAGATGCTTATACCAAAGACCACACCGGTCATTGGGACCCGGCTCAAACCACATCAACCATGGCCGAATATATCGACAGGGTAGCCGTGCCGCAGGTAAAAGAACTGTTAACCAACTATGGTGATGTAGCGGTGATCTGGTGGGATACGCCAACCAATATGACCGATGAGTTTGCTCAAAAGCTGAATGACCTGCTCAAGCTGCAGCCCAACATCATCACTAATGATCGTTTGAAACGACCCAACTTTGCTGGTGATTATAAAACCCCCGAGCAAAAGATCCCGAACCAGAGCGAGCTTGATGGCAAAGACTGGGAAACCTGTATGACCATGAACGGTACCTGGGGCTACAAAAGTTATGATCATAAATGGAAATCGCCCGAAACACTGATCCATAACCTCATTGATATCGCTTCCAAAGGGGGCAACTACCTGTTAAATGTTGGTCCGAATGCCGAAGGCGAATTTCCGCAGGAAAGTATAGCCTCTTTAAAAAAAATGGGTGAGTGGATGAAAGTAAACAGCGAAGCCATATACGCTACCAAAGCAAGTCCGCTACCTGCGCTAAGCTGGGGCCGTTGCACACTTAAACCCAATGGTAAAAATACCATACTGTATTTGTCTGTATTTAACTGGCCATCAGATGGCAAGCTGGTTGTTCCCGGATTAAAAAATGAAATAATTAACGCCAAGATGCTGGCGAGCGGAGCCGCCTTAAAGACCGAAACTTCCAACGATGGCGTAACCGTAAATGTACCTGCCAGCGCTACAGATAATATAGCCACGGTAATTAAACTAGAAGTGAAGGGTGTGGTGGCATCCGAAACAACAAACCCTGCCGGGAAAATGAAAACCGGAGCACTTGATTAAGCCATGAAATTTATCAGGCGTATATTTTTAATAGCCGGCGTGCTGCTTACGGGCAGCACGCTAAAGGCCCAGGAGATGCTAAAAGCCGATGGGAGCAGCGATGCCTATAAGCAGATATCGCGCGTGCTGGGCGGCGATGCCTGCGAAGTTCCGGATTGCGCCCATCCGGTTAAACATATTACCGAAGCTTTTGATAAACAGCTGAACGAATATGTGTTTGTTTTTCACAGCCATGTGAAAGAAGATAATGATCGCTGTAAAAACTTCGACCGGGAGCGGGTAGAGATCAAAACTTATGGCCCCTCTGCCGCTAATCTGAAGGGAGAACTGGGCGAAACGGTTGAATACAAATGGAAATTTAAAATAGACAGCGGTTTTAAAGCTCAACCTACATTTACGCATATCCACCAGATTAAAGCTGGCGATGGTGATGCCGGGGCACCAGTCATCACCTTTACGCCCCGGTTTGGCAAGCCCGATCAATTTGAAGTTATCCATACCGGATCGGCAAAAGAAACCTCTCAGGGTGTTTTAACCAAAGTAAGCCTGGCCGATTTTAAAGGAGCCTGGGTTGAGGCAACCGAAACACTGCATTATGATACTCATGGTACCTACACGGTCACCATTAAGCGGGTGGCCGATGGCAAAGTATTATTGAATTATACCAATAAGGATATCGATCTGTGGCGAAAGGGTACATCATTTTGCCGTCCGAAATGGGGCATATACCGTAGCCTGAAAAGCGCAGAATACATCAGGGATGAAGATGTTGATTTTGCCGATATCTCTATCCGGGAGCAATAGTTTTGTTTTAATAACCAGTTAAAAACCAATTGAATGAAGCCACAATTACTCAAAGTGTCAGCAGGTCCTGCTCAGTCTTTTAGTGTACGACAAGACCTCATTCCGTGTATTAACAACAGGTGGCATTACCACCCGGAAATTGAACTGATCCATTTTAAAAAAGGGAGCGGAACCCAGTTCGTCGGCGATAATATCAGGCAGTTCAACGCCGGGGATATGGTGATGATAGGGGCGTACCTGCCTCATTACTGGCGCTTTGATGATGTTTATTTTTCAAAAGAGGATACGGCTCCGGTTGACATCAGGGTGGCACATTTTTGCGAAAACTTTTGGGGAAATGGGTTTTTGCAATTACCCGAAAATAAGATGATCAAAATGGTATTGGAAAAAGCGAGGCGGGGTATACAAATTACAGGCAGGGCAAAAAAGGCTATTGCCGGGATCATGGAAGATCTGCTTAGCGCCGAAGGCTCCAAACGGATCATCCTGTTGATGGAAGCATTAAATATTATTGCCGGGTATGATCATGCCGATATCCTGTCGTCCATTGGTTTTAGTCCAAACATGGAGAAATCCAGAAACGATTGTATCAACGTGATCTATGAGTACTCGCTGGCCAATTTCAAAAACAAGATCCACATGGATGAACTTGCCGATCTGGCGGGTATCAGTCCAAACTCCTTTTGCCGTTATTTTAAATCGCGCACGCGTAAAACATACTCCAAATTTTTACTGGAGATCAGGGTAGGCCATGCCTGTAAGCTACTTATCGAAAATAAGTTGCCCTTAAAACAGCTTTGCTATGAAAGTGGCTTTAACAACTTTACCAATTTCCATAAATATTTTAAACAGATAACCGGTAAAAGCCCGCTGAACTATCAGAGGGAATTTATCCAGACAAAGACAAGTTCATGGTAAGGAAAAGAACAAAATAAGATAGGTAAAGCCCTACTAAGAGTAATTAACCATTAATAAGGTGAGGTGGTATCATGCTGAGCTCCGTCGAAGCACGGTGGGCAGTCCCCCTGCGCTCTACCCTTCGACAGAGCTTAGGGTGACAGCCCTTTTTTAATATTACAGTCCACTCAGGGTCTCTCGCAGATTTAAGTTAACCCACAAAATTGATCAACTTGAAATTTCAACGGGAGGCACCTACGGAGCCAAAGAAGGTGCTTTTTTAGAGCTATAAACAGGTGGCACCGCTGGGGCCGGCAATGCTTTATACTATAATCAGTATACCTGGAGTACCATTCGGCCTCAGAGAGGCCACCTGTTTATAGATAAAATCTAAAGAAATACCGGACTCCTGCGGAGTCTCCTGATCCTGAACTTGCCTTCCGGGGACTCTTTAGTTCATATTTAGATTTTATGGGTTAACTTAAACTCGCAGAGGACCCTGAGGGATATAGCTGGGTCCGAGGTAAACTAGGAAGGCCTTTCAAGAGACTTTGAGTGGGTTTACATATAAACACACTATATAACGAAAAACTACATTTAAATAATTGATTATTAATTAGTTATATAAGCGTTAACCATGAAAAGTGTAAACCATGTAAACCCACTTTTTAACCAAATGGACCACCTGTTTAGGAATTATACTTAACCCCATCTACTAATAGAAGGCTATTCAGCCGGGTAAGGGCCCTGCTCAAAAACAGTATCATGGTATCCTTTGCTGCCAACTTCACGGGATAACGGACTTCTGAAATCGGTGCCCTCGCCAAGGCATTTCAGTACATAGGCAAAATCATATTTAGGCTGCCAGCCCAGTTCGGTGCGGGCCAGGCTATTCACATAAACGCGATCGATATGCGGGAACATGGTCCATTCCTGGCTGGCAAAAAGCTGCTTGTAATCAGGGAAAAGCCGTTTTACTACTTCCGGGGCATCGGTATGGAGCATGGCCCGATCTCCCTGCGTAAATGGTGTTGTGGCCGAAATGATATAACGGCCAAATGCAATAGTCGGGGCTTTTTCAATAGCCAGGATATGTGCGTCAACCACGTCTTCCATTTCCACCCGGCGGTACAGCAGTTCGTTGGCCTGTACGTTGGGGGCGCTGTATTTTCCTCTTACCGTAGCATCGTCATCCGCTTCGGGAAAAAACCGTGATGTTCGCAAAATCACTACCCCAAGACCATGCTTGCGGGCAAACATTTCACACAGATTCTCGGCTGCTATTTTGGTTACACCATAAATGTTTTTGGGGATGGGCGTTACTTCCTCGGTAATCCAGGTCGCAGGCTCACCGGGAGCGGAATTCATCGCCGCACCAAACGTACTGGTGGTACTGGTATAAACAAAAGTAGTTATACCGGTAGCTACGGCCTCTTCGAGCAGTACCAGTGTACCCGAAACATTGGTGTCGATAAAATCCTGGTTGGTGTGGGTTGCGATGTGGGGTTTGTGCAGCGTTGCGGTATGAATTACGGCCTGTACATCTTTGAGGCAATTGCGGACAAATTCCCTGTTGGTTATGGACCCTATATGATCTGTAAACGCTGATGCTTTGATATCCACACCCTGCGCTTGCCTGCCTTGTGCTTTCAGGCTTCGCAAAATGGCTTCACCGAGGTGACCGGCGCTTCCGGTTACAAGAATACTCATGAAACAAAAATACTTGGTTTGCTTTATAAAAGCAACGAAAGCTTATATTGGGTTAGAGAAAGGGATTAATGTAGATTTTATTCTACAAAGGGTAGCTGGAAAAACTACATCCTAAACCTAAGGGATACAGACCGGCCTAATGCCTGGGCCAATTCCGGATCAATCAGCTGGCCTTCTCCCTGTTGGATCCATGCTCCGCGAATGTCTTTTTGAAGGGTTATTTTTTCGCCGTTTAATAGTATTTCAAGCTCGGTGGTGGCTTTACTGATCGGTGCGGTGTTTATCTGGTAAACGTGGTCGGTATCGTTGTATGTTATTCGTAGTGGCAGACCCATCTTTTTCTCCTCGGGGTAAATATACAATTGTTGTTTATAAATCGAGCATTTTAAACAAAACAGGTGGCTTTTATTCAGGCGGCCAGTTGGTGCTCAACTGTTTCTATCAGGTTATTCATACCAAAAGGTTTATGCAATACATCATTGGGAGCGCCTTCCTGTTTCAGGTAGTTTTCGGTATCATCATTATCGGTACAAATAATTACGGGAAGGGTTTGGGTCTCTTTATTCCATTTGAGCAGGCGGCACACATCTATGCCATCTATACCGGGTAAAACGGCATCAAGGATAATTAAGTCTGGCTGATTTTGGCGGATGCTGCTGAATATCTGGGCTGCATTGTCAAGGGTCATTACCTCATAACCATTACTGATTAATATGTATGACATTACCTCCGTCATTAAGCCATTATGATCAACTATCAATATTTTCTTTGCCATGATCTTTTTAATCATCATGATAGTTATGCAAAGGCCATGCCATTGATTCACTTGGTATTACGGGAAGGAAGAACCAAGAGTCAAGAATCAAAAGCCAAGAGTTTGGAACCGGGCTTTTCTTAATTCTTGACTCTTATATCTGATTCTTATTTATACGTGAATAAACAGTTCTTCTTTTGGGCGGCGTACTTTGATCATTTGGCTGTAATGATCATCATCGGCGCGGAAACCAACGGCCGCGATAACCGAAGCGGTTAAGCCTTTTTCTTTTAATCCCAGTATTTCATCAAATTTTTCGGCATCAAAGCCTTCCATCGGTGCGGCATCAACACCCAGTTCGGCAGCGGCGCTTAACAAAACACCTAGGGCTATATAGGCTTGTCTGTGTGACCAGGCTACTTTTTGCTCGTCGGTACGGCTGCTCAGGGTTCCTAAAATTACCTGCTCATAACCTTGTAGTGTTTCGCGTGCAACATTACGGGTTGAAGCAATCAGGTCGATGAACTTTTTACCAAAATCTTCGTCAAGCGTGGTTAGCGACGCAAAAACGAAGAGGGCAGATGAATCTGTAATTTGCGGTTGATCATAACCTGCAGCGCGCAGTTTGGCTTTAGTTTCAGCATCCTGAACAACAATTATTTTGTATGATTGCAGGCCATATGATGACGGAGCTAACTGTACGGCGCTTAATAAACCATCTAGCTGGGCGGCAGTTATTTTTTTAGCAGTATCAAATTTTTTAACGGCTGAGCGCCATTGTAATTTTTCTATGAGTGACATGATATTTTCTATTTGTTAAACAAAATTAGATGTTTAAACATTTTAAATAGTCACCCCGACGTAAATTGAATGTTTAAACATTCAATTTACGTCAAGACCGTTCATCAATTATAAGTTGGCCTTTTGTTTCAGCTCATCCTCTTTATCATCTTGCTCTTTTCTCAGGCGTCGCTTTTCCTGTCTTATATCCTTCCTGGTTTTGCCTGTAGTATCAATATTATCTATTTTTAGCTTATACTCCTGTTTAAGCGCTTCAATCTGCTCCTTCAATTTCTCTTTAGCGGTTTTCTCTTTGATCTTTTCCTGCTCTTCTGCCTTTTTAGCGGTGGTGTCTTTTTTACCAAACAAACGTTGGAAGAAGCTTGGTTTCTTTACCGGGTCTTCCAGTACCGGCATTACCTCATTGTCGTCGCTTTGTTTCATCAGGCTATCGGCAGTAGCGGTATCCACGGGTGCAATTGCCCGGCGCAGGCTTTCCCGCAGGCGAACGCCATAAAAGCCGTAAGCGTTGGTGTCGCGGGCCGTATAGCCCTTTTGCGCCATTAATTTACCAATAAGGTTAAAGTATCCATGAAGGCCTGGACGGAGTGTACCATCGGGTTGAAAAGCGTATAAGCCACCCTTTGGATAGGGCACAATACTCGCCAGGTAAATACTTTCGCCCAGAGTAAGCTCAGCAGGCGATTTGCCAAAATAATAATGCGATGCCTCTGATATACCGTAAATACCGCGTCCCCATTCAATAATATTGAAATAAACTTCCAGCATGCGGTTTTTGGTCATTACGCGATTGTTTTCGATGATCCACACAATCAGGATTTCCTCAATTTTACGGGCCAATGTTTTTTCGCGACTTAAAAAGGCGTTTTTTACCAGCTGCATGGATATACCGCTACCGCCCCGCTTAAATTTCTTGGTTTTAAAATCGGTCACTAATGATTTGCGTAAGGCTTCTTCCACAAAACCATGGTTGGTATAAAAAGAAGGATCTTCGGCCGTCATCACAGCGTTGCGCAGGTTTGGTGATATTTGTTCAAGCGGGGTAAACTCCGGGTTTTCCGGCCCGATAAGATGCGGTGACATGGGTTTACCTTTTTCATAAGGGGTGTAAACAAACGAACTGTTAAGCTTGGTCAGGTCGGTTTTACCGTACTTCACAATCCTGAAATTATCCTTACTCAGACGTGAATCAAACTGCAGGTCATCGGGCTTGGATGAATCCATATAAAAATTAAGCGCGTAGTTGAGCTTGCCGGCAACCTGTATGCCATCCAGGGCATCAAACATACCCGAAGGGAAGGAGTCGAAGATATCGGACGCGTTTAGCCAGCCGGTATTGAGCTTAAGCTCATATATTTTTACCGGGTTCAGCGTGTATTTAATAAAAGGGCGCGCGGTAAGTTTTTTAATGTGGATGAGCGACGAGCTGTCGATAGATACATAATTGCTACCCACAAACACATTAGCATCAATAGATGCATCGGGAAAAACGATATTGCCCGATGAGATACCCGGGTGGTTAATAAGCAGGTTATGTACGGCCCACGAACCATAAATTTTTGTTTCGCCGCCACTGTGCTCCACCTTGGTGAGTTTTGTGCTGATGGTATCAAAGTTTAAAACGAGCCTGAATTTTTTTTGAATGATAGGCAGCTCTACTTTTTTGCCGTCGGCATATAATTTTACGTCGATGTCTTTATCAGAGGGGTGCATTTTACCAGCAATATGCCAGGTAGCAGCGCCGTTATCCACATCAATGGTTGATGTGAGGTTACCATCTTTGATCAGCGCAGTTTTGGCGAGCAGTTTTAGCCGTGTACTATCATCCCGGAAACTGATCGAAAAATTATTCAAATGCAGGTTATCCGGGATCTTGTAAAGTACTTCGTTCACCAGGTGATCGGCCAGGTCGGCCAGATCAACCTTATCATGTGTGGCGGTAGTATCTTTTTTCTTTTTAAACAGGAAGTCGAAATTTTTAACCCCTTTTACGCTGGTCAAATTTATAAACCCATCCTGTAGGGAAACATCGGCCAGTTTAATATCGCCAACAATAAGTGGTAACAGCTTTACACTTACCACCAGGCTTTTGATATTCAGCAAACTGTCGCGATTTTCGGGCACTATCGAGATATCAGAAAATGCTACTGTGCTGGATCCCGTGAAGTGGGCCGAACCTATTTTTACATCTAAATTATAATCCCTCCTGGCTTTTGCTTTAGCTTTGCTGATAGCTTTTTGAAGCAAGGCCTCGCGTTTTGAATAGGCAATGTAGCCGCCTATTAAAAGGATAAGCAGTAAGGGTATCAGTATAAATGCGGCTATGCGTATGTATTTAGGATTAAGACGCTTCATGTGTAAATTTTTCCAAAACTAAACTAAATCTTATCCCCTGCAAACGGTTGTTTCTGCAAATTGTTTCTTTAACAAACGCAAATCAACGGCCGGTTTTCATAAATTTGCCATAATATTATGATAATTACCAAAGAACAAGTTTTACAAGCCCTGGGCAATGTGGAAGAGCCAGATCTGAAAAAAGACCTGGTTACCCTCAACATGATACAGGATATTCATATAGATGGCAACAACGTTAGCTTTTCGGTGATACTAACCACACCGGCCTGCCCGCTGAAAGCAATGATAGAGAATGCTTGCCGTAATGCCATTAGCTATTTTATAAGCAAAGAGGCTGTGGTGAGCATCAACATGACCTCGAGAGTTACGTCGCAAAAAAACACCGGCGTTCCGGGCGTTAAAAACATTATAGCGGTAGCATCGGGTAAAGGAGGTGTTGGTAAATCAACCGTGGCGGCAAACCTGGCGTTAGGACTGGCCAAAGCTGGGGCTAAAGTGGGTTTGATAGATGCTGATATTTACGGTCCATCGGTTCCTATTATGTTTGGCTTAGAGGGGGCACGCCCGCAAGCCAGCGAGGTTAATGGAAAAACGCGTATTGAGCCGATTGAAAAATATGGTATCAAGCTGTTATCCATCGGTTTCTTTACAGATCCTAATCAACCCGTGCCGTGGCGCGGGCCAATGGTATCAACCGCGGTAAAACAGCTGTTTAATGATGCCGACTGGGGCGAACTGGATTATTTAGTTGTAGACTTACCACCGGGAACCGGCGATATACACATTACGGTTACACAAACGTTCCCGGTTACAGGAGCTGTAATTGTGACAACGCCTCAAAATGTGGCACTTGCCGATGCTAAAAAGGGGATAGGGATGTTTTTAATGCCGGCCATTAATGTGCCGATACTGGGCGTGGTCGAAAACATGTCGTACTTTACACCTGCCGAACTGCCCGAAAATAAATATTACATTTTTGGTAAAGGCGGTGGTCAAAAATTGGCTGCGCAATTGGATGTACCATTTTTAGGAGAAATTCCGTTAGTAAAGGGTATAAGTGACTCTGGCGATGCCGGCAAGCCAACCATACTGGAAGAAGATGGAGTAATGACCCAGGCCTTTTTAGAGATGGCCCGCCGTGTAGCACAGCAGGTAGCTATTTCAAACGCAAAAGCGGTTGGTTCATTAGTTCAGTAGTTCACGGGTTTATTTGCGTCTGGTTATTATTGGCTATTAATTGTATAAGATTACATGATTAAGACCAATGAACTAATAAACTGATGAACAAATAAACAATTTGTTGTAACTTTACTTTTATTATAATTTAGTTAAAATGAGTTTATTAAGTCAAGTAGAGACAGCCTTAGATAGCATCCGTCCGTATTTGGAGGCTGATGGCGGGAATGTTTCGATTGAGGAGATCACCCCTGAAGGTGTAGTTAAATTAAAATTGTTAGGTTCATGCGGGTCATGCCCAATGAGCATCATGACACTTAAAGCCGGTATTGAACAGGCTATTAAAAAAGCCGTTCCGGAAGTAACCGGTATTGAGGCCATCAACCTGACAGACATTGACGACCCTAACGCGGTGCTCCCTGAAAATTTAAGATAGTGTTAAGTATTGTTAAAATGCCTCCCTTATTTACGGCATTAACGTACTTTTGATTAAAGTTTTGAAACTTTTTCCGGGCATAACCTGTAATATATCCGGAGAGGGTGATTGGTATATGAAATATCTGATAGCCATATTATTTTTATTTGTGACAATTGGAGCCGTTGCACAAAAACATGACGACAGGCCCGTTGTGCAGTTTACAGGTGTAGTACATAATGCCGACAGTACCAATGTTATTGTGCCTTATGTATCCATTACCAATACCTCCACACATAATTCGGTAGGCCAGTCAAACTACAAGGGGTATTTTTCGTTTGTGGCGCATGAGCAGGATACCCTGCGCTTTACCTGCGTTGGATATGGACCGGTAACGGTTGTTATTCCTTCAAATGTGTCCAATAAAAGCTATACCTTACAAGTTAGTTTAAAGCCACAGATCATCAACCTGCCTACATTCCATGTGTTCCCGTGGGCAACTACAGATGAGTTTAAGAAAGACTTTTTAGCGATAAAACTTGCTGATGACGATCTGGAGATAGCGCGTAAAAACATAAGCCGCACATCATTGGTGGCTTTAGGAAACGTATTACCCCGCGATGCGCAGGAAATACAAACGGCAACAGCCCAGGGCATGCATACCAGTATCCTGAATTCGCATTCGCTAACACCAAATCCATTGCTTAACCCGTTTGCATGGGGTAGTTTGATCAAACAGATTACGGATGCTGATAATAAGAGCAGCAGTAATTAAGTCCGAAGTTCTGAGTTTGAGTAGTCATAAGTCTCTTTTGGGTACAGTGTCTTTAGAGTCAAGAAAATATATCCATTTTTGACTTTGAACTAAAGACTCCTGACTTGCGACTTAAATTATCTTCCTTTTTTAACAGCGGGGAATTTCATTTTGTAGTCGACATCAACCATCCCTTTTGAAATATCGTTCAGTTTTTTCTCAATGAGACGTTTGCGCAGCGGACTTAATTTATCGGTGAAAAGTTTGCCTTCAATATGATCATATTCATGCTGTATCACGCGTGCGGCAAGGCCATTGAAGGTTTCTTCATAATGCTTCCATTCCGCATCGTAATAAGATAGTTTTACCACGGGTTTGCGGTACACATCTTCCCTGATATCGGGTATGCTCAGGCAGCCTTCGTTAAAGCCCCATTCTTCGCCGGTTTCTTCTAATATAGTGGCGTTTATAAATACCTTTTTAAAGCCTTTAAGTTCGGGCTCATCATCGCTGAAAACAGAAGCATCAACCACAAACAAACGCATAGACATACCCACTTGTGGGGCGGCTAAACCAACGCCATGCGCGGCATACATGGTTTCAAACATGTTTTCAACCAGTTCTTTTATATGAGGGTACTCGTCTGGTTCAATGGCTGTTGCTTTTTTCCTTAAAACAGGATCTCCGTAGGCGATGATAGGATACTTCATTTTACAAAAATACAGGATTATTCTTATTTAGGTTCAAAATTCAGTGTAATTAGCTTGTCAATATCAAAAATTTCGTTGCTTATTTCCAATAACTGATCGGCTGTAACGGCATTTATTTTAGCAAAAACATCCTCCAGCGTATCAATATGGTTAAAATCGAGCAAACTTTTTGCCATCGATATAATCAGGCTCATGCGATTTTCTTCGGCAAGCGCAATTTGGCCAATAAATTTTTCTTTGGCCTGGTGCAGCTGCAATGTACCCAGTTTTTGATCCCGCAGTTTTTTCAATTCTTTGTGAACCAGGCGAGAGGCTTTTTCTGCTTTCTCGGCATCGGTTCCAAAGTAAATGGAAAAAATACCGGTATCGGTAAGTGTGGTATAGTTCGACTCAATAGTGTAGGCGATACCATACTTTTCACGGATCTCGAGGTTCAATCTGCTGCTCATGCCCATACCGCCTAACAAGTTATTAAGCAGCAATAAACCGCTTTTGTGCTGGTGCGACGATGAATAAGCCTGGTTGCCAATGATACAATGCGTTTGTGATATCGGTTTTTTAACAATATGGATGCCATTTTGATTGGCCTGCGGCGCTATCCTGTTTTTTTGTGGATGATGAGCTGCAATACCCCCGAAGTATTTTTCGGATAGTTTGATGATTTTTTTAAAATCGTAATTGCCATGAACCGCAAATATCATTTCGGATGTGCTGTAATTAGCCCGGATAAAGGCACGGATATCATCGCCATTCATTCGCCCAACAGAATCAGTTGTTCCTAAAATGTTATTACCGATGGGGTGGCCTTTAAAAAGCAGTTCTTCAAAATCGTCTTGTATGGCTTCTTCGGGCTGATCAAGGTAGGAGGCTATTTCATCCAGGATTACACCCTTTTCCTTTTCCTGCTCATCCTCCGGAAAGGTGGAGTGAAACAGGATGTCCTCAAACAGATCCATGGAACGCTCCAGATGCTGGTTAAGTAATGATGCGTGTATACAGGTATACTCTTTAGTGGTATAGGCATTCAAATCGGCACCTACCAGTTCCAGTCGGTTTAAAATTTGGTTGGTGCTGCGCCTTTCGGTTTCTTTAAATAACAGATGCTCAATGAAATGGGCAAGGCCTTCCTGGTGTTCGCCTTCATCGCGCGAGCCGGCATTTACAATAAAACAGCAATGGGTTATGGCAAAGGGTGCATGCTTATATAATATCCGGATGCCATTGGGTAAAGTGTATGCCTGGTAATCGATCATATGGAGGGCAAAGATACATTATATGCAGTATAATTATTTTGATGCTATTGTAAGCGATTTATACTATTTTAGGGCGAAAATCGTAATGTGTATGTAATTACTTAGCATACCGTAGTTGAAAATGCCCCCAAACATTAAAGTAACCCCCATTTATGAAAATTAAAATAGCCGATCTTGAATTTGAACCCCTTATCAGTGAAAAATCTATAATAGAACGAACAACGGCTATTGGTCAGCAATTAAACGCTGATTATCAAAATAGTATACCGGTGTTTGTTGGCGTGCTGAACGGCAGTTTTTTGTTTATTGCTGACCTCATCAAACAAATTGACAGACCCTGCGAAATAGCCTTTACTAAATTGGCCTCCTACTATGGCGGAACTACCAGCAAGCTCAAGATTCGCGATGATATTGATTTGATCATGGATATTAAAGACCGCGACGTTGTGATCATTGAGGATATTGTAGATACGGGCAATACCGTGCACTATCTCATAGATAAACTAAAACAGCGTAACCCATCATCTATAGCGGTTTGCTCTTTATTACTGAAGCCAGCAGCACTACTAAGCCCGATTGCTGAACTGAAATATGTAGGTTTTGAAATTGAGAACGAATTTGTTGTAGGATACGGGCTGGATTACCAGGAAATGGGAAGGAATTTGAGAGATATTTATAAGAAGGTTTAATTGTATTTCGGAATTGGGATGTTCGATTTCGGATTTGATTTGTCTCCGCGGTTTGTGTCCTCGCAAGCCGCTTTAATCAAAATAAAAAGGGCTTTCGAAAGCTCTTTTTATTTATCGAAATAGGGTTTTGTTTGTATTTTTAACGGTCATGAAAAAACTTAAATCTTATGTGCTGGCCACTATATTAGCATCTTTCCTGTTTTCTTGTAGTAAACATGGTTCAGCCTCTTTTCAAATTACAGTAACAGACGGTAGAACTGGAAGTCCATCAAGTGGAGCCGCGATAAGGCTATATACCGATTCGTCTTCTGTGATTAATAATGCGCCTGAGTATACCGGAACCACCAACCAGGCTGGTATGGCTAAATTTAGCGTGCGACTTTTAAATAAATACTATGTTATTGTTGAGAAAGGAAGCGAGAAAAACGTTTACGACGGATACATTCCGGTGGGTGTTTTTAAATCTCAGCAGGATATAGGGAATCACCCGATACAGTCGCCCTTGGGTGTAGTTGGTGGGCTTATCTTTAAAGACATAAATTTTGATGGAAAAATAGATGATATCTATGACAAAGTCGTAGCTCCTCAGATAAGCTTTGTTGCCTCTGCTCAAAATGATTTTGACATCAGTATCTATTAATACCCTAATCCACCCCAACCATACCCACAATTTCATTCAAAAACAACACGGCCTGGTCAATGCTGTTTACGCCTTCAATGCTCAGGCGCAAAGTGTTTTTTACTTCTTTAAGATTGGTGCGGCGCATGTTGCTTTGTACAAAGGTGAGCACATTACGAAAAGCGTCCGATTCAAAATAGGGCGATTGCTGGTTGGTGATAAAATAGCCGCGCAGCACATTCTTTTTAAGCGAGATCTTTTCAAAACCAATGGCTTTGCCCAGCCATTGCATGCGCATGGTGTTCAGCAAATCGTTAACCTGCGGCGGTACTTTGCCAAAACGGTCATGCAGTTGCTGCTGAAAGGCGGATAGTTCAACCTCGTTCTCCAGTTTGGATAGTTCGGTATACAGGTTATAGCGCTCCGATATATTAGTCACATACTCATCCGGGATCAGGATCTCCAGGTCGGTATCAATTTGGGTAAAGGAAATAAACGGTCGTGGTTTATCATCCGGGAAAACACCTTTAAATTCATCTTCCTTTAGTTCCTGTATGGCCTCGTCCAGGATCTTATGGTACATCTCGAAACCAATTTCGGCAATAAAACCACTTTGCTCGGCACCCAGCAGGTTACCGCTGCCGCGGATGTCCAGATCGCGCATGGCTACGTTAAAGCCGCTACCCAGGTCACTGAACTCTTCAATAGCGCTCAGGCGTTTGCGGGCCTCGCTCGTTAATGTGGATAGTGGCGGACTTAACAGATAGCAATAAGCCTTTTTGTTGCTTCGTCCCACACGACCGCGCATCTGGTGCAGGTCGCTCAGGCCAAACATGTGGGCGTAATTGATGATGATGGTATTAGCATTCGGGATATCCAGACCGGCTTCAATAATAGTTGTCGCTACGAGTACATCGTACTCATGGTTCACAAACTTCAGCATTACATCTTCCAGTGCGTCGCCTTCCAACTGACCGTGGGCTATACCTATACGGGCCTTGGGTACCAGTTTATGGATCATGCCGCCTAATTGGGGCAGATCGGCCACGCGGTTATGGATAAAGAATACCTGTCCGCCGCGTTCCAGTTCAAACTCCACGGCCTCTTTGATCAGTGTATCGTTAAACACATGCAACTCGGTAACTACGGGCTGCCTGTTGGGTGGCGGGGTAGATATAATGGAAAGATCGCGCGCGCCCATTAATGAAAAATGCAATGTACGAGGAATTGGGGTGGCGGTGAGCGTCAACGTATCCACATTGGCACGCATTTGTTTCAGCTTCTCTTTGGTTGATACACCAAACTTTTGCTCCTCGTCGATGATCATCAGGCCCAGGTCCTTGAACTTCACATCCTTGCTTACCAGACGGTGTGTGCCAATAATGATATCAACTTTACCCTCCTTAAGTTTTTCTAAAGTATCCTTGATCTGCCGGCTGGTTTTAAACCGGTTGATGTAATCAATATTGGCCGGGAATCCCTTGAGCCTATCAGTAAATGTTTTGTAGTGTTGCGCCGCTAAAATGGTAGTTGGCACCAGTATAGCCACCTGCTTGCTATCGGCCACAGCCTTAAATGCTGCGCGAACGGCGACCTCGGTTTTACCAAAACCTACATCCCCGCAAATCAGTCGATCCATAGGATGCGGCGATTCCATGTCCTTTTTAAAGTCGGCAGTAGCTTTTTCCTGGTCCGGGGTATCCTCATAAAGGAAAGAAGCCTCCAGCTCGGTTTGCAGGTAACTATCGGGCGAAAAAGCATTCCCTTGCTGGGCCTTACGGAGGGCGTAAAGCTTGATCAGGTCGCGAGCTATGTCCTTAACTTTTTTTTTTGTTGTTTTCTTAAGACGTTCCCAGGTATCGGTTCCCAGTTTATTCATCCTGGGTACGGTGCCCTCTTTGCCGCTGTATTTAGATATACGATTAAGCGAGTTGATGTTTACATACAGCAAATCGTTATCGGCGTAAATCAAGCGGATCATTTCCTGTTGTTTGCCGTTAACCTCCACCTTTTCCAGACCGGCGTATTTGCCAATACCATGGTCAATATGGGTAACGTAATCGCCGGGTTTCAGGTCGCGCAGCTCTTTCAGGGTGATGGCTTGTGAGCGCTGGTAACCTTTTTTGAGTTTGTATTTATAGTAGCGATCAAATATCTGGTGATCGGTATAGCAGGCCAGTTTTTGTTCCTGGTCCACAAAACCTTCACGGATGGAAACGCTGATGGGCGTAAACTTTACGGTTTTATCCAGGTCGTCCAGGATAGCGTATAAACGTTCCACCTGTCGGGCCGAATCGGTAAGGATAAAGTTCTCAATCTTATCGGCTTCGTTGTTTTTAAAGTTGTGGATAAGCAGCGTAAAATCTTTATTAAAAGATGGCTGCGGCCGCATCTCAAAATTGATGGAGGCTGTGGGCTGATAGAAGAATTGTTTGCCAAACTCCACCACCGGGAAGTCAAACAGCTGATCGGCTATCAGTTTTTCGTCGGTAAAGCCGAATTTGGGGTCTATCCATTCCGGGTTCTGCGTTTTTTCTTCGGCAGAGAGCGCTTTCCAGAGATTTACCGCTTTTTTAAAACCGGTTTGGATAATGTCCAGCGTAAACTGTACATCTTTTATCCATACCTGCGTGCCGGGCTCTACATATTCCAGCAGGGAGATATTGCTTTCAGTTAAAAATTTAGATTGTACATTAGGTACAATAGTAATGCTTTTAACCTGCTCAACAGATAGCTGGCTTTCGATTTCGAACGTGCGGATCGACTCAATAAAGTCCCCAAAAAACTCCACCCGGTAGGGCAGGTTGTGTGAAAACGAGAAGATATCAACAATACCCCCGCGAACAGAAAATTGCCCGGGCTCGTAAACGAAATCAACGCGGTCAAAATCGTATTCAATTAAAAACTCATTGATAAACTCAATACTCAGTTTACTGCCAACAGCTATCTCAAGCGTGTTTTTTTCAAGTGAAGCGCGGTCAATCACCTTTTCGGCAAGCGCTTCCGGGTAGGTCACAATCAGCTGACCAAACTCGGTGGAGTGGCTAAGCTCGTTTAGTACTTCGGCACGGGCTAGTACATTGCTGCTGTCGGGCTGGGTAAACTCAAAGGGTTTTCGGTATGATGAGGGGAAAAGCAGGGCTTCTTTACCGGTAAGATTTTCAATATCAGCCTGAAAAAAGCCGGCCTCTTCACGATCGGGCAGTACAAATACCATGTGCTTGTGCTGCAAAAAATACAATGCTACCGCCATGGCCGAATCACTTGACCCGACTAAACCACGTAGCTGTATTCTGGGATTTTTTGAAGCGTTAAGGGCTGTTGCCAACGCTTTGATCCTGTCATCAGCCTTGTATCTGTCTAAAATATCACGGATGTTCAAAACTGATGCAAATATATGTAAAAAGATGATAGGACTTTTGGAGACTATTGGATTTTAGGACTATGAGACTTTTGGAGCATATGCCTTTGGAATTATAAGTTTTTTGGAATTACGGTTCAATAGCCCTAAGGTCCAATGATCCAATCATCTCATAGTCCTTGCTCTTTATTCCAAAAATCTTTACTCCAAAATGAAACAATCTCTATGAATTATTACTTTTTAATGGTAAATTGAATAAACTTATCATTATAGCCTACCTATTGTTTTAACCTAATTTTATAACCATGAAGAATGCAATTATTTGGGGTATTGTCATTGGCGTATTAAGTGGAGTATGGATGTTTGTGATGCACGGTTCTGGTATTTCACCAACCGACGAAAAAGTGGCCACACTGGAGTACTTTTCATTCCTGATCCCTGCCCTGGGATTATTTATAGGGATTTACAGTTATCGTAAAAACGACTGTAAAGGTCAAATGGGTTTTTTAGAAGCCCTGATACAAAGTTTTAAAATATTAATTGCGGGTGGTATTGTAACCGTTTTTGCCACCATATTATATTTTAGCTACGCACATGTATCCATGAGCAATGTAATGGAGGCATCGTCTGGCCGTATATTCGGCGCTTTGCTGGTAGGCGTGTTACTGGCGTTTGCTGTATCTTTGCTGTTCCATAACAAAGCGAACAAGGTTGATTAAAAGGCTCTTTTCAAAATATTTTGAACTGGTTTTCTGGATAACGGCTATGCTGTCCCTGGCTTTTAGTACGCCAGGCGCCGAATCGCATTTTACGCTGTGTCCATTAAAACTCATGGGATTTAAGTGGTGTCCCGGCTGCGGACTGGGGCATTCCATCATTTATTTGTTCCACGGCGACATCCGCAATTCCTTTCACGCTCATTGGCTGGGCATTCCTGCAGTGATCGTTATTTTTCACCGGATCTATGTTTTAGGTAGAGACAGACTGGGTTTCGGGTGTCGGTTTAAAGATAAAGATAACCGCTCGGCTCCTGCCAGGTAAACTTGCCCACTGATATAAAACAAGCATATCTAATCTTTTAATGCTACAAAATTAGATAAACCATGATGTGTATTTTCATTACGGGTTAATCGCTTTATCTTTTTAAAGGCAAATTCATTTAAAAGCAAAGCGGTTTCGTCATTGTCTAAGTTTTCCAGCAAATCGCTGCCTGCTTCAAATATTATGGCCTTCAGGGCCGGGTTTTTCAGTATTTCTTTACATCCTTTTAAAACGTGTAATTCCGATCCTTCTGTATCAAGTTTTATAACAGTAGGAGCATCAAAGCTTTCTGATACAAGTGTGTCGCCGGTTGTTGTTAAACATTTGGTAGCTTGATTGAACTTGATTTCGTGCCAGGGCGTTAGTGTTGTCATTCCTGAATTACCATCTGTTATATGTAGTGTCATTGAACCTATTTTATCAAAAAGCGCAAAACCACATATTTGAATATCTAAGTGGTTAAGTTTTATATTGTCATAAAGCAAGCTTAATGTACTGGGGTTTGGCTCAAAGCTATAAACCTTGCAGTTTGGAAAGTTCTTTTTAACCGCTATACTATGGATCCCAATATTAGCGCCAATGTCCCAAAAGATACCATCTGATTGTAAATGCTTAAATATTTCTTCAGTAATTTCTGATTCGTAAAAACCCTCCTTAATGATTAAGTTATCAATATACTCGTTAGGGTTTAATTGTAATTGAATGTCATACTTCACATTCAATAGTATAAACCTTCTAAATCCTAATTTGGCTAATAAAGTGAATAGTCTGTCTTTGCCTCGCAATTTATTCTTTATAAAAAAAATTAATAGGGCGTCGTTTATAGCCATAAATGGTATTTTAAATACAGGTAAAGATAGATTTAAAACTATGTATAATATTTATGCTTTCTAAAACATATGTTGCTTAAACACTTCAATGTTTTTTAATTCATCGATTGATTTAAAAAGACATTTTACAAATAAGCCTGATAAGTATCTTAAAAGCCATGGCACGAACACTATTCGTGCAATTGTAAGCATCTTCTCTGCATATATGGGTTTTTACCGCCAAAACCATCCCGCTTACCGACTTGTTTCCGCTGCTAACCAGTTTTTCATAGGCTCGTTTTGCTTATCGTAATATCTTTATATCATTAAACAAACGATAACCTTAAACGCTACGAAGATGAACTCTTACCCAAACGCATATATGATGTTCGACGGCATGACAACCGAAGAATTTACTGTTTTACAACAGGCTACAGCCGCATTAACAGAAAATCAGCAGCGGTATTTTATAAACATTTACGGAGGTAAAAGAAGAAACCCACAGGATATTATGCTGGCTACTTTACTAGGTTTTGTAGGTGTATCAGGCGTGCAACGCTTCATGACCGATCAGATAGGCATGGGCCTGGTTTACTTTTTTACTGCCGGTTTTTGCTTTATCGGAACCATTGTGGACCTGATCAACTACAAAAATATCGCCAACGATTATAATAAAGAAATGGCCTTCGAAAGCTTCAACATCGCTAAAATGAGCAACTAAACAGACCTTTTAGGGCTGATAGTTTCAAGTATATATATCAAGAAAAATCCACCTTCTGTTACGGGGTGGATTTTTTAGTTTGGGGAGCTCCCTCTTATAAAAATCATGTCATTGCGGGGAGGAACGACGAAGCAATCTCGTCGGGAGCACATACTATTCGCGATATAAACGCTACGAGATTGCCACGCTTGGCTCGCAATGACATGGGTTTTTAAATGCTATTATTTTCCTAATGACTTATCCCTTACAGCTTTAAATTCCGAATGTGGTTTCCAGCCGGGGAAGGTGGTTTCGTTACTGAGTTTGGTGCCTATGCGGTAAAGAATATCAGCTATCTGGGCCATACCGGTGGCGTCCATATCCGCACTATAATTATCTGCCGGTTGATGATAGCGTTGATCGTTGTATTCCTTTTGCTTTTCTTCGCCGTAGGTTGCACCCTGTGTTTTGCTGATGCTGCCATTGTTGATGTCCAGCGCCGGAACGCCCAGCTTGGCAAAGTTAAAATGGTCCGACCGGTAATAGCTGCCCGCACCTGGGTGACGATCGCCCACGGTAGTGAGGCCATCTTGTTTGGCTATATCGGCCACATAATCTTCCAGATCGTTTTGTCCTTTTCCGGTGATGGCAATGTCTTTGGTTTCGCCATAGCTGCCCAGGGCATCCATGTTCAGATCAGCAATGGTTTTATTAAGTGGATAAATAGGGTGGGTGGCATAATACTCAGAACCCAGTAAGCCCTGCTCTTCGGCGGTTACCGCTAAAAATACAATGGAGCGTTTTGGTTTTTCTTTAGCCTGTTGAAATGCTTTGGCTACGCCGATAATAGCAGCTACACCACTGGCATTATCCACCGCGCCGTTATAAATGCTATCGCCTTTGGCATCGGGCTTGCCAATGCCCAGGTGATCCCAATGGGCGGTATACAAAATGTATTCGCCGGGGGATGTGCTGCCTTTAATGGTACCAATAACATTATGTGATGTAGAATATTTAAGCTTGTTATTAATGGTTAAAGAAACCGACCGGTTAAGCGGAACAGCCTTGAAGCTTTTGCTGCGGGCAATAGCGCGCAGATCGCCGGTAATGCCCGCATCGGCAAAGAGTTTTTTGGCAACATCTTCCGTGATCCAGCCTTCCACTTTACAGCGCGACATATGCTTGTCTTTTTGAGTAAGGTAGAGCTTGGCCCCTGAGTTACTGTTGGATACTACCTCCCAGCCATAACTGGCAGGCTCGGTTTGGTGCACAATGATAACACCGGCAGCGCCTTGACGAGCAGCCTCTTCAAATTTGTAGGTCCAACGGCCATAATAAGTCATGGTATCGCCTTTAAATAGGGTGGGGTCACCGCTTTTAAAGCCAGGATCGTTTACCAGGACTACTACTGTTTTGCCTTTTACGTCAAGACCTGCATAATCATTCCAGTGATATTCGGGAGCCACAATGCCGTATCCTGCAAAAATAAGCGGAGAATTTTTAAGCTGTACCGAATCAACTTCCCGGCGACTAAAGGTTACAAAATCCGTTAGTTTATGGAGACTTATAGGCGATTTACCACCGCTGATCTCCATGGTTTCTGATGGATGGCTGGTGATCTCTACCATGGGTACATCCTGTAAATAACTGCCGTTATTGCCGGGCTCCAATCCAGCTTTTTTAAACTCAGACGAGATGTAGGCGATCGCCTTGGTTTCGCCGGCGGTAAAAGGCTTACGGCCCAGGAGCGAGTCATTGGCCAGTACCGCTATGTGCGATTTGATCTCATCTGGAGTTATGGCTTTATCGGTTTCTTTGCTGCCGTTATTGTTTTGGCTGCATCCGGCAAGCAGGGCAATGCCGCTTATGGCCAGCAGGGAATGGTATTTGTTTTTCATTAGGGATAATTAACATGTTGATCCCAAATGTACTTAAAGGAAATGCTTGGTGCAAGAGGGCGGGCGAGGACACTTTATGAAAACAAGAAAAGCGACTTTTTCATGGCCGCTTTTCTTGTTATTTGTCGATACTATAAAATTTGTCAGGCAGTCTGCTTCACCTGATAGTTGGCCTGGTCTTCTATTTTCTTGATCGCTTCAACCGTTTTCAGGAACGAATCGGGGGTTATGGAGATGCTGTCGATACCTTCTTCAACCAGGAACTGGGCAAAGTCGGGATAATCCGATGGCCCTTGACCGCAGATACCTACCTTAATGCGTGCCTTTTTTGCAGCCTTGATCAATTGCGAGATCATCATTTTTACGGCTTCGTTGCGTTCATTATAAATGTCAGCTACCAGGGCCGAGTCGCGATCAAGCCCAAGCACCAGCTGAGTCAGATCGTTCGAGCCAATGGAGAAACCATCAATATACCGGGCAAACTGATCGGCCAGTATCACGTTGGATGGAACTTCGGCCATCAGGTATACTTCCAATCCGTTTTCACCGCGAACCAGACCGTATTCCTTCATGGTTTCATAAACGCGCATCAATTCATTAATGGTACGGCAAAAAGGGATCATGACCACCACATTTTTCAACCCCATAGTTTCGCGTACCTTTTTTATGGCGCGGCATTCCATACCGAAAGCCTCCTTATAAGCCGCAGAGTAATAGCGCGAAGCTCCCCGCCAGCCAATCATCGGGTTTTCTTCTGATGGTTCAAAGTAACTGCCGCCCGGCATGCTGGCATACTCATTGGTTTTAAAATCAGAGAACCGTACAATCACCTTGTGTGGATAAAAAGCTGAAGCTATTTTACCAATGCCGAAGGAGAGCTTGTCTATAAAATAGGTTTGCTCATCGGCATAGCCTTTAATGGTATCTTCAATCAGCAGGGTCAGGGCTTCATCTTTCAACTCCCGGTGCTGCAACAGGGCCTGCGGGTGTATTTTAATATAATTGCTGATGATAAACTCCTCGCGTGCCAAACCCACTCCGCAATGCGGATAACCGGCCAGTTTAAAAGCGATATCGGGCGAGGCCACGTTCATCATAATAGGTGTGTCAACGGAGGGCAACGTGCTCAGGTCATACTCCTGTATTTTAAAAGGAATCTCTCCGGCATAAATGTAGCCGTTTTCGCCCTCGCCACAGGATACCGTTACCTGCTGACCGGTGCTCAATAAGTCCGTAGCGTTGCCGCAGCCCACAATGGCGGGCACCCCCAATTCACGGGCCACAATAGCAGCGTGACAGGTACGCCCGCCTTTATTGGTGACAATAGCCGCCGCTTTTTTCATCAAGGGTTCCCAATCAGGGTCGGTCATGTCGGTTACCAATACATCGCCGGCTTTAAAATTCAGTTGTGCCAGGGAAACAGTGTCTGCGTTCTCCAGCAAATGCACTCGGCCGGAAGCGATTTTATCGCCAACGGCAATACCCTGCAACAGCAACTGCGTGCTTTTAGCTTTCGCGTCCATGGTAAATATTTGCAGGGTTTGCTGTGCTTTGCGGGAGTGGATGGTTTCTGGCCGGGCCTGTACAATATAAAGCTGCTGTGTTTCGCCATCAACGGCCCATTCCACATCCATAGGGCACCATTTGCCTTTAAGGGCGGTGTAATAGTTTTCGATAGCAACCACCCAGGCGGCCAGTTGCAAGGCCATATCATCGGTAAGGCAAAAACGCGTTTTTTCGATTTCGGTAGTAGGCACTACTTTTACACGCGGTTCATGAGCTTCGCCATAAACCATCTTACTATCCTTAGTGCCTAATTTTTTTTCAATTAAAGGGCGCAGACCAGGTTTGCCCAGCAGGGGTTTGAATACGGTAAACTCGTCAGGCTTTACGGCTCCCTGAACAACCATTTCGCCCAGGCCAAATGCGCCGTTTATCACCACCACATCTTTAAAGCCACTCTCGGTATCGAGCGAGAAAGCCACCCCGGAAGCGCCAATATCCGAACGTACCATTTTTTGCACACATACCGAAAGCCCTATCTGGAAATGATCATACCCAAAACTTTTGCGGTAGCTGATGGCACGATCGGTAAACAGCGATGCGAAGCAATTGCGGATGGCATCCAGCAAATCGGTAGCACCGGCAATGTTCAAATAAGTATCCTGTTGCCCGGCAAATGAAGCATCGGGCAGATCCTCGGCTGTGGCTGATGAGCGTACGGCCACATCAACATCCATTTTTTGATAATAGGCGCATAAAGCATCATACGCGCCGGCAACTTGCGTTTTGATCTCTTCGGGGAATTCTCCCTCACGGATGAGCCTGCGGATAGCGCCGCCGCAGCGTTTAAGCTGCGCCAGGTCATCCACATCGGTTTGACCAATGAGGGTGCTGATCAGCACGTCGAGCTTATTATATTTTATAAAACTGTAATAGGCATCGGCAACAACAATAAATCCAAAAGGAATGTCGATGCCTAATAACTTCAAATTTTGAAGCATTTCACCCAAAGAGGCATTTTTGCCACCCACACGGTCAATATCATTGATACCGGCCTCGTTTAGCTGCAAAATATAGTTTGTTGTTTTCATCTTCATTTTTTTCTACAAAACTATCGGATAAAACGTTCGGAAACTGGAGCTTATATACAATAAATAATACTATATTAACCAATTTTATATAGTTTTAATTTATATTGGTGATAATAATATAGTTTTAATAAAAGAGTAAAGATTCCTGGAATAGGAACAAAGGCTTTTACAAACATTAATTCACTAAATCAATAATTTAAAATGAAGGCAAGGTTAAAAAAGCTCAGCACCCCGGCTAACCAGTCGTTTAGTCTGGAGCTTACCGCGCATTATCATTCTTATAACGAACTGCACTATCATCCCGAAATTGAGCTCATATATATTATGGAAGGGCATGGGGTGCTGCTGGTGGGTGATAAAATAGAACCTGTAGCCGCTGGCGATTTGCTGATGTTGGGCGGAAACCTTCCCCATTTATTTCGGTTTGATACCCATACTTTTGAATACCCTTTGCAAAAGCAGGGCCGGATAAAGCTGCCGTTACAATTGCTCACGCTGCATTTTAACCCTGAAATATTTGGCGCACAGTTTATCAGTTTACCCGAAAATGAATACCTGCGCAACGTGATACGTCAGGCCGGGAACGTACTTGCGTTTCAAGGTAGTTTGCGTATACGTTTAATTGTTTTATTAAACCAATTGCTTAACGCTGCTGCCAGCGAACGGATATCCTTACTGATGCAGCTATTGGCACCTATAGCCGGAGAACGGGGATATCGCTCTTTAAATCCGCAGATACAACAGCAGACATTTAACGCGGGCGACGAAACCCGGCTCACCAAAATTTACCTGTACACCCTTAATAATTTTCACCGCGTTATTACCTTAAAGGAAATAGCGGCGGTTATTTATATGGTGCCCAATGCCTTTTGCCGGTATTTTAAATCGCGGGTGCACAAAAGTTATTTTGATTTTTTGTTGGAAGTGCGCGTGAACCATGCCTGCAAACTGCTAAAAGAAACAGACTACAGCATTGTAATTATCAGTTATGAATCGGGTTTCTCTAATCTCTCCAATTTTAACCGGCATTTTAAAAGTATTACCGGGAAAAAGCCCTTGGCTGTGCGGAAGGAGTTTCAGCGTTATTTGTAGACCTCTCCCAACCCTCTCCAAAAGGGAGGGCTTTAGGGTATCATAGCGTTTGTTGATTGTTTAATTACTTGGTTCACATTCGATAAGGCATACCAGCTGCCTAATGTGTAAAAAGCTAAAAGAAACAATAAGGCGAAAGAGAAGCTATAAAATATGTGATCTTTTACCACGAAAAAAAGGCATGATATGAAAACGATAAAAAATAAACCAGTTGAAAAGGTCCAGAACCCTTTTTCTGTTTTTAGGCCAATGTTCCCGACGCTTAATCTAAAAAAACAGATTTCCAGGATGAAAAGCAGTATTGTAATGAGGGTAAAACAGGAAGAACCTAATAATGTGTCGTCAATCAGGCCTTGATTGAATAGGGTATCTAAGTCGCCTATTAAATAAATAAATGAAAAGAAGCCAAAATAGCCAGCAAGCAAACACACAGGAATACCAATCATTGCAAAAACAACGCTTATCATGGTATTTGCGCTTTTGGGTTGTGGCATATTCAGTTGTACCCAAATGTAGTCAAAAGAAGAATGTGATGCAAAAAAGGAGAGGAACGAAGAATCCGATTGGGAGGTAGATTCTTCGTTCCTCAGAATGACAAATTATAAAGAAGTGATGGAATTAATCAATCCACTCAAACTTCGTATACGGAACTAATGCCTCCGGTATTCTGATGCCTCTTTCGGTTTGGTTGTTTTCCAACAGGGTGGCCACAATGCGGGGTAGCGCTAATGCACTGCCGTTGAGGGTGTGGGCCAGCTGGGTTTTACCTTCGGTATTGCGGAAACGCAGTTTAAGACGGTTACTCTGGAATGTTTCAAAGTTGGATACGGATGATACTTCCAGCCAGCGTTGCTGGGCGGCGCTCCAGGTTTCCATATCATAGGTTAGGGCAGATGCAAAACCCATATCGCCACCGCAAAGGCGCAACACACGGTAAGGCAATCCTAATTTTTGGAGCAGACCCTGCACATGGGCGCTCATCTGTTCCAAAACCTCGTAAGAGCGGTCGGGTTGTACTACCTGTACAATTTCTACTTTATCAAACTGGTGCAAACGGTTCAGGCCACGTACATGCGCGCCGTATGAACCGGCCTCGCGGCGGAAACATGGCGTATGGCCACAGTTTTTTACCGGAAGATCTTCACCTTTTAGTATCACATCGCGGTACATATTGGTGATTGGCACTTCGGCTGTTGGTATCAGGTATAAATTATCAACACCAACATGATACATCTGTCCTTCTTTATCCGGTAATTGTGATGTGCCAAAGCCAGATGCTTCGTTCACCATCAGCGGTACGCTTACTTCGCTGTAGCCTGCTTTTTCAGCTTCGTCAATAAAAAAGTTGATGAGGGCGCGTTGTAGTTTAGCGCCCTTGTTTTTATATACGGGGAAACCGGCTCCGGTTATTTTAACACCCAGTTCAAAATCAATCAGGTTATATTTGGCAGCCAGCTCCCAATGTGGCAGGGCGTCGGCTGGCAATGTTGGTTTTGTCCCGTTTTCCAATACCACTTCGTTCTCCTCGGGAGTTAAACCTTTGGGTACAGAGCTGTGCGGCAGGTTAGGTAATAAAACCAGCTTTTGGTATAATTCTTCTTCAATAAAAGCCAGCTGCTCGCCCAGTTTTTTGATGTCCTCTTTCCAGGCGCCTGTTTTGGCTTTGATGGTTTCTGCTTCGGCTTTTTTACCAGCGCGCATCAGGTCGCCTATTTGTTTGGCAGCTGAATTAGCCTCGGCCGAAACGTTATCCATACTGGTTTGAGTTTGACGGCGTTTATCGTCTAACTGAATAATTTCATCAACCAGTTCGGCCTGTTTAAAATTTTTTACAGCCAAACGTTCTAAAACCTGTTCCCGGTTATCGCGGATATAACTAACTTGCAGCATTATTTTATTTTTAGGCAAAGATATAAATAAGTCGATAGTCCATAGACCATAGTCGATAGTTTTTAAGTTCCGGTTGATAGACCATGTCCATAGACGATGGTCCATTGATCATAGTCTAAAAAATCAGGCATGCAAATAAAATCCATGGACTATGGACCATCGTCTATGGACAAAATATAACCATGAACGAAAAAGGTAAACTATACTTAGT
The DNA here is from genome assembly GCF_900155965.1 of Mucilaginibacter lappiensis. Classification (GTDB taxonomy): domain Bacteria; phylum Bacteroidota; class Bacteroidia; order Sphingobacteriales; family Sphingobacteriaceae; genus Mucilaginibacter; species Mucilaginibacter lappiensis. The sequence goes on along the minus strand of NZ_FTMG01000002.1, from coordinate 2,849 downwards.
ACCCACCCCAATAGGCAACCTGGAGGATATTACCTTGAGGGCCATACGTGTTTTGAAAGAGGCCGACCTGATACTGGCAGAGGATACGCGTACATCGGCGCCGTTGCTGAAACATTTTGACATCCATCAGAAAGTGTTTTCTCATCACCAGCATAATGAGCACCAATCATCCAACGAGATTGTGAAATTTTTGCTGGAAGGGAAAAACATCGCCCTGATATCTGATGCGGGAACGCCTGCCATATCCGATCCGGGTTTTTACCTGGTGCGCGAGGCGCTGAAGTTTGATATCGCGGTGGAATGCCTGCCTGGAGCTACGGCCTTTGTGCCTGCGCTGGTGAACTCAGGTTTCCCTACGGATAAGTTTTGTTTTGAAGGGTTTTTGCCGCTGAAAAAAGGCAGACAAACACGGTACAAGTTTTTGGCCGGAGAGGAGCGCACCATAATACTATATGAATCGCCGCACCGTTTACTGAAAACACTGGATGAAATGGCGACTTATTTTGGTGCCGACCGCCAGTTATCCGTATCGCGTGAGCTCACTAAAATGTTTGAGGAAACCGTTAGGGGGACCGTAGCGGAGGTAAAATTATATTATGAAACACATCCCGCAAAAGGGGAGTTTGTGATCTGTGTGGCCGGGGCCGAAAGCAAAACATCGAAGAATAAATATAAAGACGAAGAAGAATGAGCCCCACCCAACCCTCCCCGGAAGGGAGGGTCTTAAAAATAATTCCCAAAAGTCTCCCCTTCCGGGGGAGATTTAGAGGGGGCTCTTTGCTTCTGTCTCGCAATGACATAATAGATACATTATTAATGAAAAAAAATCTTCCTTTAGCCATACTTTCCGGATTACTTTTGTGGATAGCATGGCCGCCTACGCCTTATACTACCTTTTTGCTGTTTATTGGTTTTGTGCCCATGCTGCTGGCGATGGAAAACATTATCCAATCTACGTCAGCTAAAAAGGGGAAGCAAATATTCACCCTGGCCTTTATCGGCTTTTTTATCTGGAATGTAGGCTCTGTTTACTGGGTGTACAACGCGTTGAAAATAGTGGGCAACCTGGTAGCTATTCCCATTTCGTTGATACCGTATTCGCTGGGGCCGTTGCTGATGGCTTTGGCTTGCTGGTTGTATTACCGGTTACGACTGGTAACCGGCCGAAACTGGAGTTTAGCGGGCCTGGTTTGTTTATGGATAGGCTATGAGTATCTGCACCAGAGCTGGGATCTGAATTTCCCCTGGATGACGCTTGGCAACGGCTTCGCGGTGAGCCATCAGTGGATACAATGGTACGAGTATACCGGCGTTTATGGCGGCACCATTTGGGTATGGGCGGTAAACATACTGGCTTTTTTAATTTATATAGGTTTGCGTGAGGCACAGGCAAAAAAACTGCGCCTTAAACTAATCACCGCGTTTGTACTGACTATTTTACTGCCGCTTAGCTTTTCGTTATTTACCTACTATAACTATACCGAACAAAAAAACCCATCGAACGTGGTGGCGGTTCAGCCTAATATAGATCCTTATGAAAAGGAAGGGACTATCCCGGCTAACCTGCAGATCGATATTATGATCCACCTGTCGCGGAGTGTGGCCCAACCCAATACCGAGTTTTTTTTATGGCCCGAAACCGCCATTCCGGAATATATGAACGAGGATGGTATCAACAACAATATTTACTTTAAACAGGCCCAGTATTTTTTACGCAAATACAAAAACAGCACGCTGATAACCGGCGGCGAAACCTACCGGTTTTATAATTCACGAGCTACCCCAACAGCCAGCGCTACACAGCATCCAGGCGTATTCGCGGATAATTTTAGCTCAGCTATAGGCATCGAAAACAGCGGTAATGTACAGATCTACCATAAATCGCGACTGGTGCCAGGTGCCGAATCCTTGCCTTTTGGCAACACTTTATCGTTCCTGAAACCGGTATTTGAACACTTGGGTGGTGCCACGGGCGCTTATGGTCCTCAAGCAGATGCGGATGTGTTTTACTCACAAAGCGGTATCGGTGCCGACCCGGTGATCTGTTTTGAATCTATCTGGGGCGAATATGTGGCGCGTTCGGTACGTAAGGGTGCTCAGTTCATCGCTATTATTACCAACGACGGCTGGTGGGAAAACACCTCAGGGAAAGACCAGCATCTGGACTATGCCAAACTGCGGGCCATTGAAACCCGCCGCTGGGTAGCACGGTCAGCTAATACCGGTATCTCGGCTTTCATTAATCAGCGTGGTGATATCGTGCAGCAAACGAAATGGTGGACACAGGCTGCCATAAAACAGGATATTAATCTCAACTCCGAACTTACTTTTTATGTAGAGCATGGCGATTACCTGCCTAAAACCGGCAGTTTTATAGCGGTTTTATTGATTGGGTTTATTGTGGTGAAGGGGAGGTTTAGGAAGAAGGTGGTTGTTTGATTTTTTATTTGTCATGCTGAACGCAGTGACGCATCTATTCGCCAACATGGAAGTGGGCTAATAGATCCTTCGTTCCTACCCATGACATACTTAATTAAGCAGGTACAAGTTTCATATCTAATTCGAGGGCTAACTTTTCTAAGCGCTTCTTTTTCTGCTGGATAAGGATCGTTTGATAGGCCTCCATACCTCTTTCAACGAACTCGTTTCCCTTGACGATCAGGCGCCAATATTGAGCGGCAAGTTTTCTTGCAGTAGCCTTTATGGCGACTGCCGGCCCTTTACGTCCCCTTAGCCGCCTGGCAAACGCACCCCAGCCAATGTATTTGCTGTTCAGCAAGCCCTGGGCCATTTGTTTGAAGATCTGACCGACGGCAGGTTTACCCTTACTTTTACTTTTGTTCTTCTTG
>NZ_FTMG01000007.1 GCF_900155965.1 Mucilaginibacter lappiensis | reverse complement strand
ATCACTGGTAAAGGTCTCAAACCAGCGTACCGGACTGTTTTCCAATCCTACAAATACCTTACGCGAGCCGATATCTATACCGGCTGCATGATGATGCATCTTTTCCATCCTGTTGACTTATCGTTAATAAGCCGTGCCCGAAGGAGTGTAAAGAAAAAGACAGGCTACCCATCGGACAAACACAGTTAGTGTTGTACCATACCCTTAGACTCATTGCTTCAGAACCATACTCAGGGACAGGCAAAAATGCACTATAACTTAGACGGCCACACTGCACGGCTTTGCAAAGATAATGTCATTGAACCCTTAAAGGCCCCCGGATTTTAAAACTCAGGGTGACAGCCCCGCTTTTTATGATATTATTGACTTATGTTCTCTAATCATGAGCCATTACCGTCTTCAGGGGACTAAACCAGTATTGTTCCCGCAGCTACAGTTTCGTTAGTAGCTTCGTCAACCAGGATGAGTGAGCCGGTAATGCGGTTTTTACGGTATGCGTCAAATACAACAGGCTGGGTAGTACGCAAGCGTACGCGTGCCATCTCATTCATTTTGATATCGCCGGCATTTTCCAGTTTTTCCATGGTGTTGATATCTAGTTTGTAGCTTACCTCTTTAATAATAGCCATTACCTCTCGGGTAGTGGATTTTAAATGGTATTTAGCACCTGGGCGTGGCCCTTTGGTGCCCATCCAGCAAAGCATCACTTCCAGATCCTGGCTTACTTCTGGTTCGCTATCATCTTTTACGATCATATCTCCGCGACTGATGTCAATATCATCTTCCAATGTAATAGATACGGACATCGGTGCAAAGGCCTCTTCAACCGAACCCGAATAGGTATCAATAGATTTAATAGCAGATGTTAAACCCGATGGCAGAACAGTAATTTTATCACCCGGTTTAAATATGCCACCGGCAATCCGACCTGCGTAACCACGATAATCATGATATTCGGCTGCATGTGGGCGTATTACGGTTTGTACCGGGAAACGGGCATCTGAGTGGTTCTCATCACTGCCTATGTGGATAGTTTCCAGGGTGTGCAACAGGCTCTCGCCTTTATACCAGGGCATGTTTACAGAATCGTTCACCACGTTATCACCTTCCAGCGCACTGATAGGCACATAACGGATGTCGGTAACATCAATCTTGGCGGCAAAATCTTCGTATTGTTCAACTACCTTGTTAAATGCTTCTTCGGAATAATCAACGAGGTCCATTTTATTGATACATACAATAATGTGCGGTATCTTTAATAGCGATGCTATAAAAGAATGCCTGCACGTTTGTTCCACAACACCTTTGCGTGCGTCTATCAGTACCAAAGCTAAATTGGCGGTAGATGCTCCGGTAACCATGTTACGGGTATATTGGATATGCCCCGGAGTATCTGCAATTATAAACTTACGTTTAGGGGTAGCAAAATAACGGTAGGCAACATCAATGGTAATACCTTGCTCCCTTTCAGACCGTAAGCCGTCGGTAAGTAAAGAAAGATCAATATGTTGTAAGCCCTTTCTTTCGCTCGACTGCTTGACGGCCGCCATCTGATCCTCAAAGATCGATTTGGAATCGTATAATAACCGACCAATCAGCGTGCTTTTTCCATCATCTACACTGCCGGCTGTTGTAAAACGTAATAGTTCCATTTTAAATGCTAAACTCTAAATACTAAACTCTAAATCCGTGAATTCGGAGTCGGACAAAAATCCGAAATCGAAAATTCGAATTCCGAAATTAAAAATAACCTTGTTTTTTTCTGTCTTCCATAGAAGTATCGGAGCGTTTATCGTCGCTTCTGTTGCCACGCTCGGTGCTGCGGGTGGCTGATACCTCTGCTACAATTTTTTCTAATGTATCAGCGTCTGATTCAATACCACCGGTTATAGTGATATCGCCCAAAGTGCGGAAACGCATCAGCTTATTCTCAATTTTCTCTCCCTCACGTAATGCTAAAAACTCAGATGCAGGCAACCAGGTACCATCGCGGTAAACAGCTTCGCGGTTATGAGCAAAGTAAAGAGAAGGGATGGGGATGTTTTCCTGCAGGATGTAATTCCAGATATCCATTTCGGTCCAGTTACTTATCGGGAATACCCTGAAGTGCTCGCCCATGCGCTTACGACCATTGAAAATGTTCCAAAGCTCGGGGCGCTGGTTTTTGGGATCCCATTGGCCAAATTCATCGCGGTGCGAAAAGAAACGTTCTTTTGAACGCGCTTTTTCTTCATCGCGGCGGGCACCGCCAATAGCCGCGTCAATTTTGTGGCTCTCAATCGTATCCAGTAATGAAACTATTTGTAGTTCATTGCGGCTTGCGTTAATGCCACTTTCCTCAACAGCACGGCCTTTATCAATAGCTTCCTGTACCGAACCAACTATAAGTTGTACGCCCAGATCGGCCACCAGGCTATCCCTGAATGCCATAGTTTCGGGAAAGTTATGCCCGGTATCAATATGGATAAGGGGCATAGGTATTTTGGCAGGCCAAAAAGCTTTACGAGCCAGGTGAGTTACCACAATGGAATCTTTTCCGCCGGAGAACAATATGGCAGGGCGATCAAACTGGGCTACAACTTCACGTATAATGTATATAGCCTCTGATTCTAATTCCTGCAGATGAGTAAGATAATATTTATGCATTTTAAAACGAAAATCCGCTAAATCCACCTAAATAGTAGTATTTGGCAATCAAACTGCAATATTAGCAAATTATGTGCATTTTATCGCTATTTAATCTATTTTAAACCTGAAAATTAGCGCCCTTGATTATAAACCTCAATGGATGTTAGAAATTGAAAGAGCAGGAACAAGGATAGGGAATATGACGAATATGTTATTAGTATATTAAACTAAATAAAGTTAAAGAGCAATAATAATATTCTACCGTTAAAATATGTTATTATAGCAACCTGAGTATAGGTTATGCGTAAAAAATAATTACTTTTAAAAATCTATCATACAAATCAATCTAATGAAAGGAATTATTTTAGCGGGAGGATCAGGTACGAGGCTTTATCCAATTACCAGGGCAATAAGTAAACAGCTGATGCCTATTTATGATAAACCTATGATCTATTATCCATTATCGGTTTTAATGCAGGCAGATATCAGGGAAATATTGATCATTACTACTCCCGAAGATAACGAAGGGTTTAAACGCTTGTTGGGTGACGGAGCCGAACTGGGATGTAAATTTGAATATGCTATACAGGAAAAACCAAATGGCCTGGCACAAGCTTTTGTAATTGGTGAGAAATTTATTGGTAACGATAAGGTTGCACTGATATTAGGCGATAACATATTTTACGGTACAGGTTTTAGCGAATTGATACGTAGCTTTAATGATGTGGATGGCGCCGCTATTTTTGCTTATCATGTGGCCGATCCGGAAAGGTATGGTGTGGTTGAATTTGACGCAGATTTTAAAGCTTTGTCTATTGAAGAAAAACCAACTCAGCCCAAATCAAAATTTGCAGTACCGGGATTGTACTTTTATGATAACAGCGTTATCCAGATAGCTAAGGATCTTAAACCTTCGCCACGTGGTGAATATGAAATTACCGATGTAAATAAATATTACCTGGAGCAGGGAAACTTGCATGTAGGAGTAATGGATAAAGGTACCGCCTGGCTGGATACCGGAACTTTTGACTCTTTAAGCGATGCTACCGAATATGTACGCGTGATTGAAAAACGGCAGTCGACTAAAATTGGTTGTATTGAAGAAGTAGCTTATCGTCGTGGGTTTATTGACGACGGGCAATTAAAATTGCTGGTGGCCAAGTACATTAAGAGTGGGTACGGCGTTTATTTGCAAAGCCTGTTATCATAAAATTGTATCAATAGTACTGATCATTTGATCGAGTACATCCCGGTCGCTGGCCTGGAACCAGTGAAAGGAACTGTCTTTACGGAACCAGGTGAGTTGCCTTTTGGCAAATCGCCTGGTATTTTGTTTTATCATTTCAATGGCTTTTTCCAAGCTGGTTTTACCATCAAAATAATCAAATAATTCGGCATAGCCTACGGTGTTAAGGGCGTTAAGGTGACGGGAGGGGAGTAGTGCCTCTACCTCGGCTAATAATCCCTGTTGTGCCATCAGGTCAACCCGGTCATTAATACGGTTATATAATACCTCACGGGGTAGGTTGAGGGCCAGTTTAATGATATTAAATGGACGTTTGTTTATGGTGGCCTGCCGGTATGACGAGAAAGGTTTGCCCGAACTTTCAAAAACCTCCAAAGCCCGGATGATGCGTTGGGGGTTACCCAAATCTACCTCGTTATAATAAACAGGATCCGCCAATAGTAATTCTTGCTGAAGGTGAACGATCCCTTTTTCTTCCAATTCCTGGTTTAGCTTTTCCCGGATAGCTGGGTCGGCTGTTGGCAGATCATCAAAGCCCTCGCATATCGCTTTAATATATAAACCCGAGCCTCCGGCCAAAACCACCTGGTCATTTGTTTTAAATAGCTCATCCAATAAAGCAAGCCCTTGTTTCTCAAAATCGCCTACAGAAAATGAATCGGTTATGGAATGTGAATCGATGAAATAATGTTTTACAGAAACTAATTCCTGCGTATTGGGTTTGGCAGTACCTATGGCCATTTCTCTAAAAAACTGCCTGGAATCGGCAGATACCACCACTGTATGATAGTGCTGAGCCAGTTTAATGGCTGCCACCGTTTTTCCCACAGCCGTGGGGCCTGCAACTACAATAAGAGTTTTGCTAGTGGGTTGGGTCATGAGATAAAAAATGTTATAAAAAAAATTGTCATTCTGAGCAAAGCGAAGAATCTATTCGGTAACAGATCCTTCGTTCCTCAGGATGACAAATTTATGAATTAACGCACATTGCTTCGTTCCTCGCAATGACGTATCGGCATGTTATTATTCTATTAAATTGTTATTAATAGTCATCGCCACCACCACGATGCGGGCGATCATCTTCTTCAAAGCCTTCGTCGTCGGCAAATTCATTACCAAACTCATCTTCTTCCTCTTCGGCCTCGTGTTTTTCTTCCGGTAGCTCGTCAACCTCAGTATCCGTTACTTCCGAAAAATCTTCAGCATCCTCGGGCGTAAAAGCCATCTCATTCAGGAAGTCGAAATCTTCGTTTGTGGGTGGTAATATGGTTGGGTTAAACACGTTACCAAATTGTTTTGGCGCTTCGCCAACAGATTTTATAACGGCAGGGTAAGTAGTACCCGGTGTTTCGTCAAGGATGATCTTCATCAGTTCGACATGGAAATCAAATGGACGATCGAAGTTAAAAGTGTAGTAAAATTTTTGATGCGGATCGTCAATAAAACTCAGCAGTTTTACATTGCTCATTAATGATACGCCACGGTCTATCCTTTTTTGATTGGGTAAATAAGTAATTTCTTCCCCCTTTGTCCATTGATCATTACTGATATAAAAAGAAGATGAAAACTCGGGATTGTAACCGGTTGACTGGTGTATTGCGCGGTGGAGATCCTCGAAGGTTTGATTTGATTTAACATCAATCTCTCTCATCACATCATCATAATCTTCGAAAGTTACCCTGAACCTGTATAGTGCCATTGTTTTTGTGAATTTTGGGGACAAAAATAATCTTTTAATTCAATTTTGTGTCTGCCACAACTTTTAAGCCAATTTCTAAACCTTTGGTAATTGTAAAGTTTAAAGCGGCTTCGCGGGTGTTTGGAATTTCGCCTTCCAGTATGGCTTCGCGTATCTGATTTTTGATAATTCCTACCTCACGACCTTCTTTAAGGCCGAAAAGCTGCATAATATCAGTGCCGGTAACAGGCGGCTGCCAGTTTCTGATGCTGTCACGTTCTTCTACATCTTTTAATTTTTGTTGAACAAGCTCAAAATTGTTACGGTATTTTTTTACTTTATATTCGTTTTTGGTGGTGATGTCTGCTTTACACAACAACATTAGCCCTTCAATATCATCTCCTGCCTCAAAAAGCAACCTGCGTACGGCCGAATCGGTAACAATAGATTGTGATAATACAATGGGGCGCAAATGGAGTTGTACCAGCTTTTGCACCTGTTTCATTTTTTCGTTAAGCGGCAGTTTTAACTGAGCGAATATTTTAGGTACCATGCGGGCGCCGCGATCTTCATGACCGTGAAATGTCCAGCCGTGACCGGGTTCAAAACGTTTGGTGGCCGGTTTAGCAATATCATGCAATATAGCGGCCCAGCGGAGCCAAAGATCGGTTGTAGTTTCACAAATATTGTCCAACACCTGCAAGGTATGATAAAAATTATCTTTATGACCTTTACCATCAATATAGTCAACACCGTATAAACCGCTCATCTGCGAAAAAATTTTATGCAGCAGACCAGTATCAAATAAATAATTAAATCCGATAGATGGTACAGGCGACAAGATGATCTTGTTCAACTCGTCGGTGATTCGTTCCTGCGATATAATACTAATGCGATCGACATTATTCTTAATGGCTTCTACAGCTATATCATCTATCCGGAAATTAAGCTGTGACGCAAATCGGATGGCCCTCATCATACGCAGCGGATCATCAGAAAAAGTTTCATTCGGATTAAGCGGTGTCCTGATCAGTTTATTTTCCAGGTCGTTTATACCGTTAAATGGATCGAGCAAATCACCGAATGTATCCGGGTGCAGGGAAATAGCCAGTGCATTGATAGTAAAATCACGGCGTTTCTGGTCATCCTCCAGGGTACCATCCTCTACTATGGGCTTCCTGGAATCGCGACGGTATGATTCTTTACGGGCACCTACAAACTCTACCTCCAGATCCTGGTATTTAAGTGATGCTGTACCGAAATTTTTATACACAGCAACTTTTACTTTCAGTTTAGCAGCTACACTTTCGGCAAAGACAATACCGTTGCCTATAATTACTATGTCGATATCTTTTGATGGGCGATTAAGGAAAATATCGCGTACAAAGCCCCCGATAGCATAAACCTGCAGATTGTGTTGTGCTGCAAGTTTTGATATGATAGAAAATACAGGGTGCTGAAGGTGGGCTTTCATGTAAATAATAAAATTCTGAGCTCTAAAACCTAAATTCTAGAACGAAGGTCAAAGGTAATGGTAAATCCTAAGTTCTAAAACATAAAAAAAGAATCAAGAATTAAGAGCCAAGAAACAAAAGGGCATAGTTATTTTTTCTTGATTCTTGACTCTTATCTCTTGCCTCTATTTCCTATCTGCGTAGAAACTCAAACCGGCCATCAGGAGCCAGTTTCATAATGGTGGAGGGGTTTTTAATCTCTTTGCTGTGCTGATCAATATCTACCACGTAATCAACACCATCGATGATGTCCTGATCGATCTGTGAAAAATATTGTGGAGATGGTTTGCCGCTGATATTGGCGGAGGTTGACACCAGGGGCTTGCGCAATCGCTGTATCAATTGCTGGCAAAACTGGTGGCTGGTAACCCGGATACCTATACTGCCATCGGGCGCTATTAAAGCCGGCGAAATATTTTTAGCACCTGGCATAACCAGGGTCAATGGGTTTTCGGTGTATTCGATCAGGTCATAAGCCAGGGCATTAACTTCCTGTACGTAGCTTTCCAGTTTATTTTCGGTATCCAGTAAAATGATCATGCTTTTGGCTTCATCGCGTTGTTTCAGGCGATATATCTTCTGCACGGCCTCGGTATTGGTGGCATCGCAGCCAATACCCCAGATGGTATCGGTAGGGTACAGGATAATACCGCCTTCCTGTACTATTTTAAATGCTTTGGCAACTTCGTCTTTAAGCATAGTTGGTATATTGACTTAACGTGTTTATAATTTGCAATTCATCCAGCAGTTCCATACAACGCGGAACGCCATAAAGTTTACAGGTATTGCGCACACAAGGTTCGCAGGTTAGCTTACCATAACGCAATACAATTAAATTTTGTTTGTTATAAGGTGCCGTGTTATACTCGTTACCCGCACCAAATAATACAATAACAGGCGTGCCCACACTATTGGCCAAATGAGCCGGGCCCGAATCGGTTGTTAACATGGCCGCGCTTTGCGCCATCAGGCTGCATAAATCCGGCAGATGGGTTTTTCCTGCATAGTTTTCTAATCTCTCAGGGTTTTCAGAACCGGTAATAAGCTGACTTACAAAGTCTACCTCTTTAGGCGAACCGATCAAACCAAAAGTAATATCCGGAAAAGCAGCGGTTAATTTATTCAGCAGCCCCCGTCCTTTATCCAATGGCATCCTGCGTGATGATGCTTCGGAATTAAAATTGACCAGCACCCGGTTGTTTTGTTTGGGCTCTGTTACAGAGGCATTTAATTTTACCTGTTTATGAGCTATGGTTTTACCGGTAAATTGCTCCAATAAAGATACATATTCGTCAACCCGGTGCAGGTTAACTGGTTTTTTTAGGGAGTTGGTCAGCAAAAAAAAGCCGCCTTCTTTGCCAAAGCCCACCCGTTTTTTTGCCCGTGTAGCCCAGCCCATCACCAATGACGAAAGGGATTGGGGCAGATTAAAAAAGAGGTCGTATTTTTCGGCTTTTAGTTTTTTGCCAAAACGATAAACACCGCTAAGGCCACTAAAGTCCTGTTTTGAAAATGGGTGGATCTGGGTTATGCCTGGTATAAGAGGGGCTATATTACTGAGCTCTTTTTTAATGATCACATCGATCTGAGCATCAGGATAAAGCTGACCAACCGCGTTAACAAATGCGGTACTCATCACCACATCGCCAAGCCAGTTGGGCAGCCTTATCAGTATTTTCATGTTTTGAGATATGAGATATGAGATATGAGATATGAGATTATTTTTGTTATCCTTTATGCAGGAGTCTCAAATCTCATATCTAACGTCTCACATCTAAATTAAACCGCTACGTTATTTTCTCTTAACGCATCGTTCAATGATGTCTTTTTATCGGTTGATTCCTTACGGGTACCAATGATCAGGGCGCAAGGCACCTGGAAATCGCCGGCAGGGAATTTTTTTGTATATGAACCAGGGATAACTACCGAACGTGCCGGTACGCGACCTTTATATTCAACCGGGGTTGAGCCTGTTACATCAATGATTTTGGTTGATGCGGTTAAAACCACATTGGCGCCCAATACGGCCTCATGTTCTACATGCACTCCTTCCACCACAATAGCACGTGAGCCAAGGAAACAATTATCTTCAATAATAACCGGGGCGGCCTGTAATGGCTCCAGTACACCGCCAATACCAACACCACCGCTTAAATGTACATGCTTGCCTATCTGCGCGCATGAACCTACAGTAGCCCAGGTATCAACCATAGTACCTTCATCAACATAAGCGCCAATGTTTACGTACGATGGCATCATGATAACACCTTTTGCCAGGTAAGCGCCATAACGGGCAATACCATGAGGTACCACACGTACACCGGCAGCTTTATAATTGGTCTTCAATTTCATTTTATCATGAAAAACAAAAGGGCCAACTTTAATTTCTTCCATCTGACGGGTGGGGAAATACAGCACTACTGCTTTTTTGATCCACTCGTTCACATGCCAGCGTGAACCAATTGGTTCGGCCACACGGATCTCGCCTTTATCTAAGCGTTCAATAACAGTTTCGATAGCGGTGGTATATTCATTATAGTTCAGCAGATTCCTGTCTTCCCAGGCATCTTCAATCAGTTTTTTAAGATCTTGCATTGGTAAAATTAAACTTTTGGCAAATTAAAGGAATTTTAGGGAGAATTGCTTGAATTTAGGCGATTAGTAGCTAACCTTTTGAAACAAGATTTGATTAAGCTAAAGCTATAGAACTTAAAGCCTAATGATAAAGGTAAATCTTAAATAGTACAGAAGGGAACTTTACCTGCTTAATATTTTCTTGGTTACAAATTCGTCAAAAAAATAAGTGCGGTAGGCATTCCCGATAGATAATTCATACTTGCGTATGTTCACGGTATTATTATCAAAAGCAGTTATTTGATTAATGTTGATAATATAAGATTTGCTGATACGGGCAAAAAGGTTTTGAGGCAGTTGTTCATGAATGGTTTTAATGTTCATGGCCGTTATAACCTTTTGATCATCGGTTTGCATCACCACATAATCTTTAAGCCCTTCTATAAACAAAATGTCTTTAAAATAGATCTTAATATACTTTCGGTCGGCTTTAACAAAAAAATAATCCTCGGCGATGTTTTCAATTTTGTTGTTCGAATGATCTGATTTTAAAATATCCTGGTAAAACTGTGCTTTATTCACCGCTTTCAGAAAACGTTCATGCCGTATGGGTTTAATGAGATAATCAATAGCTTCAACCTCAAAGCCTTCTAATGCATATTCCGCATAAGCAGTAGTGAATATGAGCAAAGTTTTTGAGGGTATCATTTTGGCAAACTCCATACCACTGATCCCGGGCATTTGAATATCCAGAAAAATCAGGTCGACCTGTGTTTCATTGATGAATTTTGCCGCGGCATTAGCACTCCCAAAGCTATTAAGTAATTGCAAATTAGGAGTTTTACTGGCAAGCAGTTGGATAGCCTCTCGGGCTAAAGGCTCATCGTCCACAATAATGCAATTCATATAATAATCTTTAAGTCAACACTAAATTTATCTTTATCATCTTGAATTTGGAGAAAATGCTTTTCGGGATAAAGCAATTCCAATCTTCGCTTTACATTTCCAAGCCCCAAACCACCGTTCCCATTACCGGTTACTTCAATTCTGGGTTTTGAGTTGATACAATTAAAATTGATCTCGTTGTGCTTTACTTTAAAAAAAACGTGAATATAGGATGTGTTTTCTGCATCCATATTATGTTTTACTGCATTTTCAACAAAGGTAATAAAAAGGGAAGGGGATACCTGTACACCACTGATGCCTCCTTCTCTTGACATAATAAATTCAAAGTTGTCGCGCCGTATTTTTTCCAGGTTTAAAAAATCTTCTAAAAAATGGATCTCGGCAGTGAGCAAGACTTTGTTCCTGGTACTATCATAAAGTTGATAACGAAGCAGATCACTTAGCTTCATGACCACCTGCGACGCTTTTTCAGGATTGGTTTGCGTTAACACATTAACATTGTTGAGCATGTTAAATAAAAAATGCGGATTAATCTGATTTTTTAATTGCTCCAATTCGGCCTGTATGGTAACCGTTTCCAAATCATTAATCCGTTGGTTAACAATTATAGAATGCTGGAATAATTTAATTGCAGCAGATGCAGCTATCAGGATCAGAAATATTAACGTAATAAAAGTAAAGAGGAGGATACTGGTGTTTTCGTTACTTCCTTTATATTGAAGTTTAAAATAAGGATTGATCAGGTATCTCCCCGATACAAAAAATAACAATGCCACACTAAATAGCACCATTACCCACATAAAATATTTTACATAACTGGCATTGAATATAAAACGAGGTATCAATACATACATGTTAACATAAAACAGTGACAATAGGATCAGGAAGAAGGTGATTTTTAAATAAGTATTAACTGGTTCAATAAAGGTGTCTCTGGTGCTTGAAAATATTACTCCAAGAAATAAGATCAGTGCGATATGCCTGTAAACTCTATATTTTGCACTACTTAAAAATTGTATCAGCATGTCATTATTTAACTGCTTTGTATCGGTTTCAGGTTTCATTGGGATGTCTGGTCATTTAAAAATAGGTATTTTAAACAAGGTGTAAATTTTGTTTATACCAAATGTGTAAATTATTATACCAAATGTTAGTTTAATAATTTATTAATGCTCATTTGAATTTGCTTAACGCTTATGTTTTTTTAGTATAAGCGATAGTGCACTTGCTATAATTTATACGGGGTTTCGTATAAATTAAAATAGTTGGGTGATGGATACGGGTACCTTAGTGCTATATGCAAATGGCCAGCCCCCTCTTTACTATTTTCATAATACTGACCACCATTACCGCCTTTGCCCAGAAGAAGGCTACCATTAACGGAACCGTTAAGGATGCCGTTACCGGTGAAACCCTAATAGGGGCTTCCGTTACCCTTCAGGAATTTTCGGCAGTTGGAACGGCTACTAACAATTATGGATTTTATTCACTGTCCGTTACCGAAGGGGAATATACTTTATTATTTACTTGTGTTGGGTATAATACCATAGCTCAAAAAGTATCTCTTCATAAAAACCAGGTTGTTAATATATCCTTATCTCCCCAAAATGGTTTGCAGGAAGTTGTTGTGAGAGCCAAGCGGCTGAGTAATGAAAATGTGGTATCGCCCCAGATGGGGGTGGAGAAGTTGAATATGTCGCAAATTAACCAGGTACCTGTGTTATTAGGCGAAAGAGATATTCTGAAAACAATAACCTTATTGCCGGGCATCAAGTCGGCCGGTGAAGGTAATACTGGCTTTTATGTGCGTGGCGGAGGTTCAGATCAGAACCTGATCTTGCTGGATGAAGCCCCGATATATAACGCGTCGCACTTATTGGGTTTCTTTTCAACATTTAATTCTGATGCTATTAAGGATGTCAGTATCTATAAAGGGGGGATGCCTGCTGAGTATGGTGGCCGCTTATCTTCCGTTTTGGACATTAAGATGAATGATGGTAATGATAAAGATTTTGCTGTACAGGGCGGTATCGGCCTTATTTCTTCGAGAATCAAGGTTGAGGGCCCGCTTGTAAAAGATAAGGGGTCATTCATGGTAAGCGCCCGCAGAACATACATTGATCTTTTTTTAAAACTCACAACAGATACAAGTATAAGAGGCAACTCGCTTTACTTTTATGATGTTAATGCTAAAGCCAATTATCATTTTGATGATAAAAATGCTATCTATATTTCGGGTTACCTCGGTAAGGATGTTTTGGCTTTAAAAAATGTTTTAGGAACAAACTGGGGAAATAAAACCGGCACGCTCAGGTTTAATCATTTATTTAGCAATAGCTTGTTTTCCAATACCTCTGTAATCTACAGCAGTTATAACTTTGTTGTGGAAGGCCTTCAGAATGCTCAGTCGTTTAAAGCAACGTCTCAAATTAACGATATTAATTTAAAGGAGGATTTACAGTATTCGATTGGTTACCAGCATACGCTGAAGTTTGGATTCAATATACTGCAACATGATATCACACCAGGCGATATCACATCTCCCAAAAACTCAAGCTATAACGAAAGACATGTTGAAAAGAGGTATGATTTTGAAAACGCCCTATATGCAAGTGATGAGTGGAATATTAGTAAGCATTTAACCTTTCTTTATGGATTAAGATTAAGCGGGCTATTTTTGATGGGGCCGGGAACGTTTAAAACCTATGATGATGCAGGTAATACTATAAGTTCAAAAACATATTACTCCAGAAGCAACCTTGTAAAAAAATATATAAATCTGGAACCGCGCTTTACAGCTAATTATGTAATAGACGATCAAAATTCAATAAAGGCGTCCTATAATCGCAATAGTCAAAACATTCATTTGCTTAGTAATTCATCGAGCAATACGCCTACCTATTTGTATGTGATGAGCAGTAATAATATAAAGCCCGAGATCGCAGATCAGGTATCAACCGGTTACTTTAAAAATTTTAGCGATAATGCCTATGAATTTTCAACAGAGGTATATTATAAATGGATGCAGAACCAGATTGATTATAAAGATGGTTCCCAGCTTTTAGTTAATCAGGATGTAGAGTCGCTGCTCACCTATGGTACCGGCAGGGCTTATGGTATCGAATTGTTTTTGAAGAAAAAATATGGCCGTTTCAATGGATGGATAGGTTACACCTTATCACGTACGGAGCGGAAATTTGACGACATTAATAATGGGCATTATTATCCCGCGAGACAGGATCGTACACATGATGTTTCGGTTGTTGGCATTTATCAACTCAATAAACGTTGGGCTTTCTCAAGCACCTTTATTTATGGTACCGGTAACGCGGTTACTTATCCTACCGGAAAATATAGTTCGGGTGGACTCACCACTTTTTCTTATTCCCAACGAAACGGGCGTCGTCTGCCTTCATCTAACAGATTAGATATTGGAGCTACACTCGACGGAAAAGAACATAAAAGATATCACTCCAGCTGGACATTCAGTATTTACAACGTTTATGCACACAGAGATCCTTATAGTATAACATTCAGAGATAGCAAAACTGTACCTAATACTACAGAGGCGGTGGAGACAAGCATTTTTGCAACGCTTATTCCATCAGTTACCTGGAATTTTAATTTTTAAACTAAAACATGATCCTATGAAAACTCCCCTAATTTATTTCATGTTACTGCCCTTTATCCTGTCTATCATCTCCTGCAATAAGGTGATTGATATCAGCTTGGATAATGCAACAGACAGATTGGTTATTGAAGGAAATATTACCGACGAGCTGGGCCCGCAGACCATTAAGCTTAATACTAATGTAGCTGTTTCAAATACAAACACCTACCCGCCTGTTACCGGAGCAATGGTTACTGTTAATGATCAGGCTGGTAATGTTTATAAATTTACTGAAGGGCCTGCCGGTACTTACATAACTCCCAAAATGATTGGAGTTACAGGAAACACTTATACAATGAATGTAGTTACCAATGGGAAAACCTATAAAGCCAGCTCGGTGATGCCCGGGTTGGTGGCTTTAAAGTATATTAGCTCGTCAAAAAGTAGTTTTAACGGTATTGATGGTACAAGGAAAATAACGATTAATTACCATGATCCAAAAGGGGTAGCAAATCAGTATAATTTTCTGATGTATGTTAACGGTGTACAGGTGAAGCGGGTGTTTGTTAATAATGACGATTTTACGGATGGAAATAGTGTGAATTTTGATTTGATAGAAAACGATATTGGTATAAATCCGGGAGATAAAGTAACTGTAGAGATGCAGTGTATTGATAAAGCAATGTATACTTATTGGTTTGCCCTCATGCAGCAAAATTATACTGGCCCTGGTGGAGGCGTTACACCCTCTGATCCTCCTAACAATATTACTCCGTTAGTGCTTGGGTATTTTAGCGCTCACACTACTCAAACTAAAACTATTACGGTGAAGTAATAAAAAGGTCTTTACAAGGATAATCCCGTATACTTCTACTTTTTGTGCAGAAAGTAAAAGTATACGGGATTACTACTATGAGTTAGGCCGTCGGCTTCTCTTTATATTCAGCGCTAATGTTTACCCGTAAACGTTTCATAGGGGCAAGCTCAGATTCGTAAACCTTTTTCTGTCCGTCGCCCAGGGCAGTTTCCACATCACGGATATCACGTACCAGACGTTGCAAGCCTTGTGGTTCTACAGAAGCAGCATGGTCAGATCCCCACATGGCGCGGTCAAGTGTAAAGTGACGCTCTACAAAGGTAGCACCCAGGGTAACAGCAGCTACAGTAGTGGCCAGCCCGGTTTCGTGGCCCGAATAACCAATCGGGACACCAGGATACTTAGCTTCCAGTGTTTGTATCATTTTTAGGTTAAGTTCCTGCAGCGGGCATGGATAGGCCGAGGTAGAATGCGCGATGAACAACGGATAATTTTCATCAAACGCCATGATATAGTTCATGGTAGCCTCGATCTCTTTGATTGTCGACATTCCAGTTGACAGCATTAGCGGTTTACCGGTTTCCAAAATACGTTGTATCAGGGTAAAATCAGTTAATGATGCCGATGCCAGTTTGTAAAGTACAGTATCAAACTGTTCCATAAAATCAACCGACGGCGCGTCCCAGGCAGACACAAACCAGTCGATACCCAGTTTTTTACAATACTGGTCTATGGTAGCATATTCTGCAATACCAAATTCTGTTTTGCGTTTGTAATCAATGTAGGTTATACGGCCCCAGGGGGTATCGCGCATCAATTCCCACTGATCTTTGGGCACACAGATCTCAGGTGTACGTTTCTGAAATTTAACGGCATCAGCTTTCGCAGCCACCGCTTCATCAATCAGTTTTTTTGCTGTTTCCAGTGAGCCATTGTGGTTAATGCCAATTTCGGCAATGATATAGCTGGGCTGACCTTTACCTATCACGCGGCCATTATTTAAGGTAATAGTACCATTAAGGCTGCTGGCCGAAAACGCGTTACTTTTTGAATCGATGATCAGTTCGGCAAATTCACGAAAGCATCCTTCACCACCGTTCAATGTACAGAGGATATCCACCTGGTTTTTGATTTGGGGCAGAGCATCTGCAGGGCATGCTGTTAAGCCTGCCAGTCTCATTACTTCCAGGTCATTATAATCGTCACCTATATAGGCCACTTGTTCTGGCTGTAGGTTCAAACGGTTACAGATATCCTTAAAAACAACTACTTTGTCTTTTATGCCTAAATGCAGCTCCGTTATTTGTAATTTTTCGGCCCTTTTGGCTATGGATGGTGATAATTCGCCGGTAATGATGCTGGTTTGTACACCTGCATATTTGCGTAAACGTTCAACGCCCATGCCGTCGCGCATGTTAAATTTTTTCAGGTCTTCGCCATTGCTGCCATAATAAACTCCGGCATCAGTTAATACGCCATCACAATCGCTTATCAATAATTTGATGCCTGCAGCTTTTTGTTTTAATATTTCATTCATGGGGTTTGTGAATTAAATTGTCGACCGGTATGAGCCGGTTGCAAAATCCATTTTTAGGTTGTGACCCTCAGGGGCCTTTTTATTAACTAATATAACTAATATTTTACTTTACAAACCGGGTAAACCGGATTTCTCATGATGGATTAAATGTAAGGCCGTAGCTTTTATATAATGCGAAATTTAAGTTATTAAATTATTAAGTAATTGTCTTTAAATTAACGCTATAATTACAAAGCTATGACCTGATCAAGTTTTTGATTTTCTGTAGGGTTCCATCAAAACTCTTGCAAATAAACAGGGTTTAGCCATTACGCATGTTTTTACTTCATTTCTTTTGAAGTAAGCGGAGGGAATGTGTTGAACCTGCACAATTTGCTTAGTATTTCTTAATTTTGGAGTTCGACTTTTACCCATGCCCGAAAAAGAAAAATTAAGGATAGATAAATACCTGTGGGCCATCAGGCTTTTTAAAACACGTACCCTGGCATCAGATGCCTGCAAGGCGGGGCGTGTAAAACTGGATGGTAAAAACATCAAACCATCATACGAAGTGAAAATGGGCGACACCTACCAGGTAGCTAAAGGAATTGAGCGAAAAGTGGTACGTGTAACCGGTTTACTTGAGAACCGGGTAGACGCCAAAACCGCGGTGATTTTTTATGATGACATAACTCCTGTGGAACAAACGCAGGCCTTCAAATCCATGTTTCATGCTCCCGTATTAAAACGTGATAGGGGTACAGGGCGCCCGACTAAACGTGACCGCCGCGAAATTGATGATCTGAAAGACGATTATT
The DNA here is from genome assembly GCF_900155965.1 of Mucilaginibacter lappiensis. Classification (GTDB taxonomy): domain Bacteria; phylum Bacteroidota; class Bacteroidia; order Sphingobacteriales; family Sphingobacteriaceae; genus Mucilaginibacter; species Mucilaginibacter lappiensis. The sequence continues at coordinate 313,202 of NZ_FTMG01000007.1, read as the reverse complement.
TTGACAAAAAGGAAGAGGATAGTGAATAGGAATTGTTGTCATCCTGATCGCTTAATAAATCCTTCGCTACGCTCAGGATGACAAGTCTGTTTGTTTCTAATAATCTGTTTTATTTTCTGCTGCTTCCCAAAGTTTAAAGGCCGTCATGGCCTCGTCGCGAAGTAATTGAACAAAAGGTAATTTGCGTTCGGCCATCGGGCTTTCCAGTTCATTATAAATAAAATGATCATCAAAGCCAATAGCAGCGGCATCAGCCTTGGTATTGGCATAATAAACTTTATCAATACGTGCCCAGTAAATAGCCCCCAGGCACATCGGGCAGGGTTCGCAACTGGTGTATATTTCACAGCCCGACAAATCATAAGTTCCCAGCTCCTGGCAGGCCAGGCGTATTACCGAAACTTCGGCGTGAGCGGTAGGGTCATTGGTGGGTACTACACGGTTGGCGCTGCGGGCCAGAATCATTCCATCTTTTACTATCACGGCACCAAAAGGGCCGCCGGTGCCTTGTTTTACGTTATATTCCGATAGTTCAATAGCTATCTTCATAAACTTTTCGTGAACCGTATTTTGCATATACTTCTAAATTAAAAAAACCTCAGCCGAAGTTGAGGTTTTTAAAGTTAATATTTTATGATTTTTTTGGAAGCCGATGTCATCTGCATATTTGCACATCTGAAAAGACATCATCCGAAAACTTATTTTTTATCTTTGGCGTAAGCTTCGTTCAGGCGTTTTACCACATCGGCAGTAACGTCTAATGAATGGTCGCCATATAATACGGTAGGGTTTGCTTTTGAATAAGTTAATACCAGCTTGTATCCTTTTTCTTTAGCATAACCTTTTGTAAAATCGGCTATTTTATCATACAGTTTAGCATTTTCAGTAGCCTGCGCATTCTGAAACTCGGCATTGGCATTTTGCTGATAGCCTTGTAATTCCTGTTGTTTACGTTGTAAACGCTGCTCGGTAGATTGGCGCTGATCGGCAGGAAGAGTGGCTGCATTTTTTTGATACTCTGCAACCTCACGCTGAAAAGCCTGGCCTTTAGCCTGCAAGTCGCCCTGTGAAGCTTTGCCTTTATCTTCCAAACGTTTTGACATATCTTTAAAGTAGTCGTATTTGTTGAGTAAGCTATCAGAGTTTACGTACACAATTGTTTCTTTAACCTCGCTCGAAGCTGTTGTAGCAGCAGCAGCAGGTTTGTCGGCAGTTTTATTTTGATTGCAGGCGGCTATGCTTCCGGCAATTAATATCCCTAATGTGAACTTTGTTAATGTTGAAGCCGTAGTTTTCATTTAAATTAATTGATTTTTTCGTGTTTTATTAGCTGGCGATCGTTAAGTTTTACGCCTTTATTTATTCTTTATCAAACTCCTTTGTGCAATTATAACGTTTTGTGCAGCTGCACACGAAGGTTTATCTTTTTTAAGTAAAAATTTTGACAAAGATAATCTTTCATTACAAGTATCCTAATCTGTTATTATCTGAACCGGAATTTTAAGGATTTTTGATTTTTTAGAGTATTCAACATAGCGTTTTTTATCAACAACTAATCGTTAATCTCGTGTTAATTTCGTACTTTTGAAGGTTGTTGTACTAAATAAATATGAGCGAAGAAAATCAGGACAAATCCAATTATTCAGCAGATAATATACAGGTATTAGAAGGTTTAGAGGCGGTTCGTAAGCGTCCGTCCATGTACATTGGTGATACAGGCGTTAAAGGTTTGCACCATTTAGTATATGAGGTAGTTGATAACTCCATTGACGAAGCCCTGGCCGGTCACTGCGACACCATTAAGGTTTTTATATTAAAAAATAACGGTATAAGAGTTGAAGATAATGGCCGTGGTATCCCAACCGGGATAACTACCAAAGAAAAGCGGTCGGCATTGGAAATCGTAATGACGGTATTACATGCCGGCGGTAAATTTGATAAAGATACTTACAAGGTATCTGGCGGTTTGCACGGTGTGGGCGTAAGTTGCGTTAATGCGCTTTCAACCCATTTACAGGCACTGGTTTACCGGGAGGATAAAATATGGACCCAGGAGTACGAAAAAGGTAAACCTCAATACGATGTTAAAACCATTGGCGATACCGAAAAACGAGGTACTACCATCATTTTTCAGCCCGATCCGGAAATATTTACACTTACTACCGAGTATAAGTATGATACACTTGCAGGTCGTTTACGCGAGCTTGCATTTTTAAATAAAGGTATCCGCCTTACTTTAACCGACGAACGGATTCCTAACGAAGATGGAACTTTTCCGGGTGAAGAGTTTTATTCAGAAGGTGGTTTACGCGAGTTTGTTAAGTTTTTGGATGGTACACGTTCAACCATCATCCCTGAACCTATTTACCTTGATGGTATAAAAAATGGCATCCCGGTTGAACTGGCCTTTCAGTATAATGATACTTACTCTGAGAATGTATTCTCCTACGTAAATAACATTAACACTATTGAAGGTGGTACACACGTGGCTGGTTTCCGCAGGGGGCTTACCCGTACGCTGAAAGCTTATGCCGATAAATCGGGCTTGTTAAAAAACATGAAGATAGAGATTACCGGTGATGACTTCCGTGAGGGGTTAACCGCCGTAATTTCGGTAAAAGTACAGGAGCCTCAGTTTGAAGGCCAAACCAAAACTAAATTAGGTAATAATGAGGTGATGGGTGCTGTAGATATGGCAGTAGGAGAAATTTTAGGCAACTACCTGGAAGAAAATCCCAAAGAGGCAAGACTCATCGTTAATAAAGTAATTTTGGCTGCTACTGCCCGTGCTGCTGCCCGTAAGGCCCGTGAACTGGTACAGCGCAAGAGCGTGATGACCGGATCTGGTTTGCCAGGTAAACTATCTGATTGTGCCAATAACGATCCTTCACTTTGCGAAATATACCTGGTGGAAGGTGACTCGGCGGGTGGTACCGCCAAACAGGGCCGCGACCGCGAATACCAGGCTATTTTACCATTACGTGGTAAAATTCTGAACGTGGAAAAAGCCATGGAGCACAAGATATACGAGAACGAGGAGATCAAGAACATGTTTACCGGTTTGGGTGTAAGCCGCGGTACACCGGATGATGATAAGGCTTTAAATATAACCAAGCTGCGCTACCATAAGATCATTATCATGACGGATGCCGACGTGGATGGCTCGCACATTACTACGCTGATCCTTACTTTCTTCTTCCGTTATATGAAGGAGTTGGTTGAGGCGGGTTATGTTTACATTGCATCGCCACCACTATATCAGGTTAAAAAAGGCAAAGAAGCAGAGTATTGCTGGAATGATGTGCAGCGCGACGCCGCTGTACAACGCCTGAAAGGCGGCGGTAAAGAGGATAGCGTACATATACAGCGTTATAAAGGTTTGGGTGAGATGAATGATATCCAGCTTTGGGATACTACCATGAACCCGGCAACCCGTACGCTCAAACGTGCTACCATCGAAAACGCCGCCGAGTGCGATCATACCTTCAGCATGCTGATGGGTGATGAGGTAGCACCACGCCGTGAGTTTATTGAGCGCAACGCCAAATACGCTAAAATTGATACATAGCATATCCACTCTTCGGAGTTTATAAAATTAAAAAGCGGTTGTTTCATCAGGAGACAACCGCTTTTTAATTTGATAATTTCTACGAGGGATAGCTATAAAGCAGGATTTGAAGAATATTGAGCCCAAAGCTGATCTACAGTTTTACCCGTAAGCTGTACCCAGGTATTGCTGGTATAACCACCATTATGACAAATAGTATTTAAATTATTTAGAATAGAACTGTTTACGTGAAGCTCAAGCCACGCGAAAAAACGAGCAGTAACTCTGTAACTATCTGTGTAGTTTTGTGATGATGACCAAGCCGGGAGCGACCAGCCTGCATTGGCATTATTTACTCCATATTTATAACGGCTATAGTCTGCCAGGCCTTCAGTAAGCCATCCGGGTACACCTCCGGGATAGGCCTGTACAATGTGCATCACCTCATGAGTAACTACATCATAATCGGCAGGATTGCTTTTGAACCAGGCGGGGCTAAAGGTAGTGATATCGTTAGAAGTCGCCGCTACTCCGTTATAAGCAGGATCAACCACAAACGTAACATTTTTGGTTGCCGAAATATTAAAGCGGTTTACCATAAGAGGATAAACAGTAAAAAAGGTATTTACAAAGTTTTGGCGTTCCTGATCGTCAAAGTTGGCGTCTTTATTGGTGAATGTTAGTTTATACCCATTGCTGGTATAAATTACAGTGCCAACAGGTGTAACGGCAGCGGTGATCTTGTTGGATGTTTTAATTGCTGCATTATCCGGTACAGCATTCTCTGATTTTTTACAGGAAAAGATCATGGAGGTTAGTACAAAACTCCATAAAACGGGTGTTTTAGATAGGTTTTTCATGTTTTACAATTTGGTTAGATAGGTTATTAAATATGTATTAATTGGCTCTTGTTATCTGAAATAAGCATGAATGTATTTAACTATATTAGTAAAACGTTTTACTAATATAGCTAAATATTTATAATTAATATAATTTAATAAATATTGTGTAATAATATGAGTATTGTATTTTATTGATAATGATTGTATTTATATGTCTTATAGAGTTGTGTATATAAATAAATTAGGTGAGTTATTTTAAAATATTATTATCCATAATAGATTTAACGACAGTAATTCTATGGATTTTTTATCTACAGATTACTTGTATACGCCTGTAAGATTCAACCAGCAGTAAAATATAATAGAGATAGACTTGCGGGAATGATTACAAGATAAACAGGTTGTGATGAAATCACTTTAGAGTAAGCAAACGGCTAAAGCGGGTCTTTTTTAGTTTCAATACCTGCTTGCCATAATCAATTATCGCTTTATACTTCATCAGGATATCGCCGCCTAAAACACCTAGTACCTGCGGATGCCCCATTTGACTATAGGCGATATTTATAGTTGAAAGGTCGAGAACTGCTACCTCAAAATCAGCAATGGGCATATCGCCTATCAGCATCCCGCTGATCACGGCGGTGAAAGATTCCATGGTATTGGTACCTAACCCGGTTGATAGCCTGTCGCTGGCTAATACCGCCATAGATTCGTTCGCTTCGAAAAGTGCTGTGCGATCAAAAGCAGTTTTAGAGGCTCCCGTATCCAGCACTACTATAAAAGCTTTTCCAAACAAGATGACCTCTAACAATGGGTGAAAGCCGTCGTCATGCAGGTCAATGATCTGTAGGGGGATAGATGTCATTTTTTAATTAGTGAGTTAGCGAATTATTGAATTAGTGATTCCAAAGTTCAATTGTAAAACGAACAAAAATCAACATTTCATTCAATAATTCACTAACTCAATAATTCATTAAGTCAATTAAAAAGGGTAGCCAATGGCCAGGTTAAATACACTGTAGCGGAAGTTCATATCCCATTCTTTTTTTCCTGGTCGTATGTAGGGGTATCTAAGCGGTACACCCAAATCGGTACGCAATACCAATACAGACAGGTCAAAACGCAAACCAAAGCCCGCGTCGACGGCTATATCATTTAAAAAGTTTTTGGTGAAAACAGCACCCGGTTGTAAGCCATTGGAATTTTTTAACCATATATTACCAGCATCGACAAATAGAGCCCCATATACTATACTGAATAATTTAGGTCGATACTCAAGGTTAGCTTCTATTTTGATATCACCTGACTGATCAGGGAAAAAGTTACCAGCCGCCACCTTAACAACATAAGAACCCGGACCTATGGTCCGCGCCTGAAAACCACGCAGACTGTTAGGCCCACCTATAAAAAACTGTTGGCTGTATGGCAGCTGGGTTGAGTTACCATAAGGCAAGCCGACGCCTACCAATAGCCTGCTGGCAAATGTACTGTTGGGCCCGGTTTTATGAAAAAACCTGATCTCGTTCTCTATTTTTATGTATTGGTTAAAATTGGCACCGAAAATTTGTTTCACCTTACCTTTCACGGTATCAGCTCCCGAAATGATACCATATAAATTGTTCGATAGACTTACTTTGCCATTATAGTAAAAAGTGTTGGTACGATAATCGTCGGTGGTGTTGGTATAGGTGTATCCATAGCTTGGGCCAAAAATAAATTGCTTATCAATAACATGTCTTAAAGCCGGGTTGGTGTTTTTAGGATTTTGAATACTATCAAGATACAACTGTGATATATGTTGCGGGTTAACAAAATTGAAATTGAAAATGTTTAACTCATGAGAGCGATGAACAGACTCTTTCCATTGATAACCAAAAGAGGCATTAAAGGAATTTAGCCTGTATAGTTTCTGGCGATCAACCAGCGTATAACCCAGGGTAAAATTAGTATGCGGAATAAAGGCATTATCGGCTTTGGGATATATAGGACTAATAAAACGTGGCCATGACAGCGTTGTTTGAATACCTGCCTGGTAAACATTAAAACCGTTGTTGTTCCCCCCAAGCTGTACATCGGTACTACCAAAGAGGGTTACTTTTAAAGCCTCGCCACCTTTAAAAGCATTACGGTTAAGCCAGTTAATATTAACCTGTGTGCCGGTATAATTGGCCGATGTGGTACGGCCCAATATTTCCAATTGTAATGATTTCTTTTTATAAGGTGTTAAAAAGTAGTACACATCCAGTTTGGATGAATCCGTTACATCCTCAAACCTGTTTTTTACAAACTTGTACGGCCCCAGATTTACAAAACGGTTTAAAGAATTATTATGATCATTACGGTTATATACTTCCCCAGGGCGCAGTAAAACAGTATTGGCAAAAATATAGCTGTTCACCGTTTTTCTTTTCTCAACAATATTATACCAACGATATTTTTGTGCTTTATCCAGATTTAAGGAAGTATCGCGCAGGGAATAACTTGGGTATACATAAATATTATTAATGGTATAAATTTCTTGCGCCCTCTCTGAAATATCGCGTTTAATTGCTACGAATATATCAGCCTGGTGACCCGCTATAGTACTGTCAACCCGCATGATGAGGTTTTCGGGAGCGAAGTAATAAAAACCTTCTTCTTTTAATTTGGCATCAATGCGGATACGTTCATTTTTAATCACGTCCAGATTATAGTTATTTCCTGGTTTTAAGAGTGTTTGTGCTGAAGCTCCGGCTACGGCTGTATCAATATTTTCTTTACCGGGAGGGAAGACCACCTTTCGTATTTTGTAGGCAGGGCCGGGTTGAGCGGTATATACTACTTTGGCTGTTTTTTTTGTGGTTACTGTATCGCCGTTAACCTGCGCCTGAAAATAGCTTTCGTTCTGTAGTCTGTTTTGCAATATGCTGCTGTTTTTTTCTATATCAACAGCACTTATCAAAACAGGGGGCTCGCCAAATTTGGTATGGAGCCAATGAGCCAGGCCTTTGGTTTTTTTTGTGCGGGTTTTATTGTATATCCAAAGTTTAACCCTTAAGCCTAATATCGCACCATTAGGTTTGGGGCGCAACAGGGGTTGCAATTCCTCGCTTAAGGCTTTGGCATCATTCTTTTTGATATCCTTATCCTGAATTTTTACCTCTCCACCGGTATACAATTTCTGGCCGGAAGCCAGGTATTTGGTATTACTACAAGCATTCAGTAAAACAGTTAGTATGAGTATATATCTAAAGTGTTTGATCATAAGCTTAATTTGAGGTAGTTGTTTGTTTTTTCTTTTCCTGCTCTTTTTGTTCCTCAGTTTTTGCTGCGTCATTAGCTTTATTAGTGGCGTCGTCCTGTGCTTTTTTCTTGTCTTTTTCCTGCTGCAGGTATTTGCGACGCATTTCGCGCTCCTGTGGTGTACGCTTGCGGAATATTTCTCTGAAGCGATTGTAATCAACCGTAAGCGTGAAGCCTAAACCGGTTTCAATAATCTGGCCCTGGATCACAATAAACTCATCGCGACGGTAAGCACGCAGGGCATAGCGACCATCTTTGCTTAGCTTGTAATTTACAGATACGTCACCTGCAATATTGGTTGCTTTTTGGCCTTGCTGATTACCTTCCAGGTTAAAGTTATTACCTACGCTTACAGTAAGCCTATCGTTCAGGAACCGTTTGGATAGCCCCACATTCAAGTCTGTCCGGTTGGTGGCCGTCCCAGACGAATAGTCCTCGCCCGAGGTTAAACCGAAGTTAAGATCAACTCCTTCAATAAGGTTACCTGCCAGTTTATTGAGTTGATCACTTAGCAGGCTGCTTACGCTGTTTCGCACCAAACCTTCAGCCGAAAAACCTGCTCCCTGGCTTTGTAGTGGATTATCACCTATAAAGTGCCCCAGTACCAGTACGCCCAGTACCTGCTTATTCATTTCATTAGGATCCTGACGTATTTGTGCTAAACGTGTATTAATGTTAGTAGTTACTTCGCTGGCAACATTATATGAACTATCAGGCAGTACAATATCAAAGCTGATGTCTGGAGTAAGTAGCTGATTTTTAAGGCTCAGATTTACATTGAAAGGCAATTTTTGCTTGTACTGAACAGAGTTTTCACTCCCGGTAAGCTGACTTTCAACCAAATCAATGGGAGGGACGTTAGCCACGTAGATGGCTGTCAGGTTAATATTAGCGCTGGTTGGATCGCCTGTCCAAACAATGGTACTGCCTTTTTTAAAGTTGAACTTCCGTTTTACCGTAGCGTATGATAATTCATAAGAACCCGAATTTACCTCGTAAGTTCCGGTCAGATTGATCTTACCGCTTGGATCAATGGCGGCATTTAAGCTGGCTTCACCTTTCAGGTGTACTACATCGCCATTGCTTTCGTCTATTACTATGGTAAAAGCGGCATTTTTATTTACGTTGATAGTTGCCGATACATCCAGCCCTTTCACATTTGATTTTTTCAGCGAATCCAACTGCTTGGCCAATAGGATAGAATCTAATTTAGGTGCGTTCTGATCAATAAACTCTACTACGCCTTTCCGGTCTTCCACACTTGGATCGGTAGTAGGTAGCACTATTGTCATATCCGTTTTTTCGTTTACTGTCAGGTTGGCATCTACAATAGGTTTATCCATATTACCCGTAACTTTAACACGTGTGTCAACGAACAACTTGCCATAGTACAATTTGTTATCGGCTTGGGTAGAGTTCATAGCCCTGAAGTTGCGGGCATTGATATCTAAGCCAAAAGCAAAATCGGTATAAGTTTTGGTGAAAATACTGCCGCTGATAACCGCTTTGTTATCGGTAGAATCAACCAGCGTAAAATCATTAAAACGGATGCCCTCATCATTAAAGGTGATACTTTCCTGCGGCATACGGAAGTACGAATTGAGCATAGACACATTAAAGCCAACTTTGTTAAAATGAATATCACCACGCACGGCTGGCGCACTGGTAGTACCGGCTATTTTAAGCTGCCCGGTTATATTGCCAGATGAATTGCGCAGGCTGCCAAAGCTAAAGCCCTCGATGCTTTTCATGCTGAGATTGACGATATTCAGGTTCATATCAAACCTGCTTTCCGGGCTGGTATAGTAGGTGCCGGTCAAATCAACCTGGTTACCCTTTCCGGTAATGCTCACGCTGGCCGCATAGGCATTTTCTGTTTGGTTATTTACCTTAACCGCTATATTACCAACCGTATCTCCTTTGAAATTAAAATCTTTAACATCAATGGCCGCGGTAAATAATGGCGATTTTTGAAGGTTGCTGATCTCAGCCTTACCATCAATTACTCCGCCAATCAGCAAGGAATCCTGTTTGGCTATTTTGGTTAATGCCTCGATACGGAAATTGTTAAAGTTAACAGTAACGGGAGCATTAAATTCCTGTGGGTTACTGTTTATACTAAGTACCTGGTTGGTATTAGTGATGGTAAAATTGTGGGCTAATATTCCTTTCGGGCCGTACTGCAGATAGTTATCGGTACTAACGGCCCAGGGCATATAATCAAGTAATAAGCCATCCTGTGCAAAGCTGAACTGGTATTCATTTGGTAAAACACTAAACACCCCGGCAAGCTTATAACGGTCTTTTTTGGCGGCGTCGCGTACTTCCAGGCTTACGTTAAGCTTATTGTCTTGTGCTTTGCCCGATATGCTGGTATATAACAGATCTAAGGACGAGCCTACCTTTATTTCATCAGCCGCCAAATTGTAATTTAGTGCATTGTTATTGGTGTTGATATTCAATTTGGCATTGTTAACAGTATTAGTGCCGTAAACTACTTTAGGGATGGAACCTTTAACCACCAATTGGCCCGACTCACTGTTAAAACTACCATTCAGCAATACCGGATCAAGCTGTTTCAGATCGGGGACAAATTGGGTGAGCAGTGGTGTTTTTACCAGATGTGCATCAAACACAAATTGCTGTGGAGAATATTTTGGTTTAATGGCAGGTGGCGGTGTCTTCGATTTTTGACTTTTAACTTTTAACTTTTGACTTTTCTCCGCCACTTGCTGCCCACCGGCTATAGCGGTATTGAAATATTTATTGATTACATCCTGCAGGGCGTCGGCTATTTGGGTTAGCTTGTATTTGCCGGCCATATGAGCAGTCATAACGGGGGTTTTTAAACGCAGGGTGCTGCTATCGGCATTAGCTGTCGATTTAAGGCTTACCGTATCCAGTTGTATACGCTGACCTTTGTTAACTACCAGCAGGTCGGTTGCCAGTATGTCGGCGTTCAGGTAATCAGGGTCGGCAGTTGGTACGTTGGCTACTATTTTGCCGTGGAAACGCATGTCGTCTTTTACAAAATTCAGTTTTTGCAGGTTAATGCTATCAACCACTAAAGTTCCGTTAACCGATGGGTATTTCCTGTTTAAATAAGCTTTGGCATCCAGACTAAAATTAATGTTAGGATCCTTCATACGGGCAACTACAGTATAGTTACCATTCTCCGAACTGCCTTTCAGTACCAGGTTTTGATAGGTATAACCCTTTACATAAGCTTTGGTGAGGTTGCCGTTAAACTGTATGCTGGCCTTTTTCGGATCGAGACTTACACCTTTTAGGTTAGCATCCATGGTTATTTTACCAACCATTTGCGGCTGTTTGGTTAGCGCTCCTACATTCAGATCATTAGCTTTGATGTTGGCCGTATAAATTTCCTTGCCTTTATGCTCGCCATTTTTCATAGCAGCAACCAAATCAACCGCGCCATAGCTGGAACGCAGGGCCATTTTGGTATCGAAGTTGGTCATGCCGCCTTTAAATGTACCTTTCAGGTTCATTTTTTCGGGGATGCTTACATTGGGGGGAATACTGCCTGCTGGCGCCAGTTTGGCAATGTCTGTGCTGCTGGTGGTAAAATCAGCTATGTTAACATCAAAATAAGCCTTATTCACATCGGGCAGACCTTTCATTTTGGCTGATGCCTTAATGTGGGTACTGCCTAATCCGCTTACTTCCAGGCTGGGGATATCCAAATTATTAACCTGACCTTTTACTTTACCGTTTATTTTGAAAACCGTGCCTGGCGAACTTTTGAAAGGTTCCACAGTAGCCATAGTTGGCATCAGCAGCAACACATCTTTTAAACCCAAACGACTTCCATCTAAATCAGCATTGATACCCAGGGCCCCAATATTTTTGGTGATAGCATCAATGGAGGGATAACGCACCTGTACCGATTTTTGAAGAACGGTTTGCGGAGTTTCCAACAGCAGATCGTTCATATAGGCATTGGTCGGCCCATAAAAAAAAGAGGTGTGAAACTTATTGATCTTTAGCCCGCTTTTTTCACTAAAAGAAAAGGAATTGATCTTGCCCGAAATGGTATCAGGTTTATAAGAGATATTCTCGGCCCCAGCGTTGAGGTTTCGGATATCCATGTGCCCAAAATCAAGCCCTTTTGGTATGGCCTTCTGTGCCTCGTTATCAAACTTGATATTGTCATTGCTGAAGTTTACTTTGCCCAAAGTAACCGCCCATTTTGATGTTTGTGGCGACGATACCAGGGTGTCCAATTTTTTAACTGCTTTTACAATGGCTTTCTGTACAGTTTTGGGTTTAGCCAGGCTCAATGCTGCTTTGGTATTATTTAGCTCAATGCTTTTAATGCCTACCTTTTGCTTTTTAAGGTCGATCTTATCCATATCAACTAAAAGCTTGTTCAGGTCCACATTCGCGGTCATTTCGCTGCTTTGGTAATCCACTTTTATCTTTGATATATCAATAACACCCAAATTCAGATCCATATTAAGAGGTGTAGTCGCTGTATCAACCGGAGGAGGGCCGGTTGGCGTTTGGATGATACGAGCGTTAACATCAGATAGTGTGATCTTAGGTATGGTAAACTTCATTTTGTCCATATCAAAGTCTTTGATACGGGTATCAAAATGACCGAGCAGGAATTTAACATCGTTACCGGTGATCTTATCTTTGTACTTGATATTGATGCGGTCAAAAATGATCTTATCCAGCGAAAACTTCATGGTTGAGGTAGTATCTTGGGGTTTCACCTCCTTTTTTTGCTCACCTACAAAAGCTTTGATGATGTAGTCGAAATTGAAAACGCTGTCGGCTCCACGGCTTACATTAGCAGTGATACCCTGCAGGTTGATCTCATTGATCTCTACCTTATTGTGAAACAACTTAAACAGGCTGATATCTACCTTTAGTTTTTCGCCGGCAATCAGGGTATCCTTTTTCTGATCTTCAAAATAAACATGCTCTAACACCAGTAGTTTAGGCAATCCCAGGCTGATATGGCCTATTTGTACTTTGGTATGGATCTTCCCCTGCAGAAAATTCACTGCCTTATCCTTGGCAAAATTCTGCACAGCCGGAACCTGTATCAGAACAACTACAAGTAGCACCAGGAAAAGGATACTTGCAATTATCCAGAGTATGGTTTTTAGGGCTATTCGTCCAATTTTTTTCAACTGTATAAATTTTTCAAGGGCGATGATCGTTCAATATTAAACACTCAATAGCACACTATAGATGGCTATTTGATTAATCCGGTTTAAGTTACAGCTTCATCGGCATAATAACCAAATACCTCAACCCATAGATAAAAAATTATTCGGGCTTAGTTTTTCAACACATGATGCGGCAAAGTTGTTTTATTGATAACTTTGTATTTCTACAGGATTTTGCTGAAAAGGATTCACTATGCCAGATTTTTCTCATTTACACGTACATACACAATTTTCATTACTTGATGGTGCTGCCGATATATCAAAACTATATAAAAAGGCCGCTGCCGACGGTATGAAAGCGTTAGCTATAACCGATCATGGTAACATGTTTGGGGTGTTTAAGTTTGTTGCCGAAGCTGGCAAACACAACGTAAAACCTATAGTTGGCTGTGAGTTTTATGTGGTGGAGGACAGGCATAAAAAGCAATTTACCAAGGAGAAAAAAGACGTACGTCGCCATCAATTGATGCTGGCCAAAAATCCCGAAGGTTACAAAAACCTGGTAAAGCTATGCTCATTAGGTTACATGGAAGGATTATACAGCAAATGGCCGCGTATTGATAAAGAGCTGATATTAAAATACCATAAGGGGCTTATTGCTACAACCTGCTGTATTGGTGCATCGGTACCTCAGGCTATATTACGCGAAACACCCGAAAAGGCCGAAGAGGAATTTAGATGGTGGCTTGACCTGTTTGGTGAAGATTTTTACATCGAACTGCAACGCCACGAAATTCCGGAGCAAACCACTATTAACAATGTGCTGCTTACTTATGCTAAAAAATATAACGTAAAGGTGATATGTTCCAATGATTCGCACTATGTGGATCAGCAGGACTCCAACGCCCACGATATTTTGCTGTGTGTAAATACCGGCGACATGCAAAGCACCCCCATAGCTACCGATGAAGAAGGTGGCCGGGGTTACCGTTTTGGTTTTCCGAATGATCAGTTTTATTTCAAAACACAGGCAGAAATGGGCAAGCTGTTTTCTGATGTCCCCGAATCATTGGATAATACCAACGAAATAGTTGATAAGGTAGAGGTGTTGAAGCTAAAGCGCGATATTTTGCTTCCTAATTTTGTTATTCCGGAAGAGTTCAAAATTCACAATACGCCGGATGCTGATACCCTTAATCAGTGGGAATATTTAAAACACTTAACATTTACAGGCGCTAAAGAACGCTATATAGATATTTCGCCAGAAACCGAGGAACGTATCAATTTTGAGCTGTTCACGATACGTACCATGGGTTTTGCCGGTTACTTTTTAATTGTAGCCGATTTTATCAGGCATGGCCGCGATATCGGTGTATTTATAGGCCCGGGTCGTGGTTCGGCCGCGGGATCGGTGGTGGCTTATTGTACGGGTATCACCAATATCGATCCCATGAAGTATAACCTCCTGTTTGAGAGGTTCCTGAACCCCGATCGTAAGTCGATGCCCGATATTGATACTGACTTTGACGATGCCGGTCGCCAAAAGGTGATCGACTACGTGGTAGAAAAATATGGTAAAAATCAGGTAGCACAGATCATTACCTATGGTTCTATGGCTGCCCGTACCAGTATACAGGACGTAGGCCGGGTGCTGGATATGCCACTGGCCGAGATGAACGCGATCAAGAAGCTGGTACCTGATACATTAGGTATAACCCTTAAAGAGGCCATTGAACAAGTACCGGAATTAAAGGAGATTGTAAAAGGTAATGACTTGCGCGGACAGGTACTGCGTGAGGCTGAAAAGCTGGAAGGTTCCGTTCGTAATACAGGTGTACACGCTGCGGGGATTATTATAGCTCCTTATGATTTAACGGATATTGTTCCGGTAGCTACGGCCAAAGACTCTGACCTATTGGTTACGCAGTATGACGGTCGTGTAATTGAAGATGCCGGCGTTATCAAGATGGACTTTCTGGGTCTAAAAACGCTTACCATTATCAAAGACGCGCTACGGATGATCAAACAGAATCATGGTGTGCACATTGATATTGATTACATAGTGCTGGATGATCAAAAAACTTATGAGCTTTATCAGCGTGGCGATACCAACGGAACATTCCAGTTTGAAAGTGATGGTATGCAAATGTACCTGCGCGATCTGAAACCTGATAAGTTTGAGGATCTAATTGCCATGAATGCCCTATACCGCCCGGGCCCGATAGAGTACATACCCAACTTTATTAAACGTAAACACGGGCATGAACCTATTGTATTTGACCTTCCGGATATGGAGGAATACCTGGGTGAAACTTATGGTATCACCGTATACCAGGAACAGGTGATGCTTTTGTCGCAGAAACTGGCAGGCTTTAGTAAAGGCGATGCCGACGTTTTGCGGAAGGCCATGGGTAAAAAGCAAATTGAGGTGTTAAATAAAATGGAGGCCCAGTTTATGGATGGGGCCGTAGCTAAAGGACACCCCAAAGATAAGCTGACCAAAATATGGACCGACTGGAAGGCTTTTGCGCAATACGCCTTCAATAAGTCGCACTCCACTTGTTATGCTTTTGTGGCCTATCAAACCGCTTTTCTGAAAGCTCATTACCCATCTGAATATATGGCCGCGGTTTTAAACAACCAGAATAACATGGAAAAGATCACCTTTTTCATGGAAGAGTGCCGTAGGATGGATCTGATGGTTTTAGGTCCGGATATCAATGAGTCCGACATGTCATTCGCTGTAAATAAAAAGGGGCATATCCGCTTTGGGTTAACCGGAGTTAAAGGTGTTGGCGATAAAGCGGTTGAAAGTATTATCGAAGAACGTATAGCTAATGGTCCGTATGAAACTTTATATGATTTTGCCCGTAGGTCAAATACCCGCAGCGTAAATCGTAAATCATATGAGAACCTGGTTTACGGCGGAGCTTTTGACGAGTTTGGTGTAAAAAGGGCGCAGTTTTTTGCCAAGACCGATCTGGGTGTTTTGACAGGTGTAGAACGCCTGATCAAATATGCTAATGATTATCAGAATGTACAAAGCAGTTCACAATCGTCGTTATTTGGTGGTTCGGTAGCATCTTATGTGCCTGAGCCCGCGATGCCTGACGTGGAAGAATGGCCGCTGATAGAGAAACTGAAATACGAAAAAACGGTAATCGGTATCTACTTAACCGGGCACCCGCTTGATAATTACAAAGTTGAGCTGGACCGGTTCTGTAACAGCACCATCAGCGACTTGAAACTGATGCAAAAAGCCCGTTCGGGTGAGGGGGGCGAAGATATCATGGGCGCGTTTAATGATCTCCGCAAGCGGGGTGAGATACGCATTGGCGGGCTGGTTGGTAATGTGCAGCATAAGATGACGAAGACGGGAAAGCCATTCGGCACTTTTGTGTTAGAAGATTACAATGAATCATACGAGTTTGCCATGTTTGGTGAGGATTACGTAAAATTCCGTAACCTGATGATGGATGGTTATTTTCTGCACATCAAAGGAAACATCGAAGAAAAATTCAGACAAAAAGATAACTGGGACTTGCGTATACAGGTGATGAGCCTGCTATCGGAAATGCGCGATAAAATGACCAAATCATTAACCGTATGCCTGGATGTACATAGCTTAAACAGCAAACTGTTGGATGATATTCAGCATGCCATCATCGTAAACAACGAAAAGTATCCCGTACAAAACTGTAAGCTACGCTTTTTGATCAAAGACAGGGAAGAGGCATTGCAGGTGGAGCTGGCTTCTAAATTGTTCAAAGTAAACCCCAGTGATGATCTGATGGCTGATATCTTTAATTTAACCAATATACAGCCGGTGTTGAACTAAATCTCCTTAAAACCAACTTGTCATTTTGAACGAAGTGAAGGATCTGTTTATTAACTATAATGCTGGCTAATAGATTCTTCACTGCGTTCAGAATGACAAACTATTGGTGATTTTTAACTTTTTATGGTTTCTTCTTTTAACCAGTATGTCCCATAACTGATTATAGCTATAACATGGGGCCTGCTGAACATTAATAAGATCAGCATGATATGGTTATTGTGGTTGAGGTTTATGCTGGTTGTAATATCGTATATAACTTATAATTGCAATAAATGGTGTAATTATAACAATGTTAAATATTCCCAAAGATATAAAAGCGGTGCAGCCGGTTGCGCACTTTATACCTGGTGATAACCCGTATAAGGATATCCAAAATGCGGCTGCCGATAACAACAGATCAAGTAAAAGACTGAGTAAAGTAATTGCCCAAAGTGGTAGATTAATTTGGTCGTTTATCCTGCGTGATGAGAACTTCCATTGCAATATGGGGGATGTAAGTATCAGAATTAAGGGAATGATAAAAACTAACATCGTAATTGGTTACATTCAATTAATACCAATAGTTATAAAAAGTAACCCTGCTTAATAAGCCATGTTTCCTCTGGAATTATTTGATTTTTATAATTTCTGACTAAATAATTCAAACAGTCAATTATTAAATAAAATGTTGATAACTTGCCTTAGTTAATGATCTGTAATACTTAGCATTTACCATCATATTTGGGTTTACACTAATTAGCCTGAAATTTTATTAATTGATTTATTTTCAGTAAGATGAGTCAATGTTAACCATGAAATGTGTAAACCATGTAAACCCACTTTTTGGGCTTTTGCTGAGCTTATTTTGAAAACTTTGCTAAAGGATGGTTGTGGTAGATGTTTACAATTATATTAATATAATTGTCACATTGTCAGGTCGTAGTTGTGGCAAGCTATTTGAATAGTATATATTTGTAATACAAAAATTAAAAAATAGAAATCATGGCTTTAGAAATAACTGATGCGAACTTTGACGAACTTGTGCTGAAATCAGACAAACCTGTACTTATTGACTTTTGGGCAGAATGGTGTGGTCCTTGTAGAATGGTAGGTCCGGTTGTTGAAGATATTGCAAAAGAATACGCAGGCAAAGCCGTTGTTGGTAAAGTTGATGTTGATAACAATCCAGGTATATCAATGAAATACGGAATCCGTAATATCCCTGCTTTATTATTCTTTAAAAACGGCGAAATTGTGGATAAACAAATTGGTGCTGTTCCAAAATCAGTTTTAACTGATAAATTGGCTAAGCAACTAGCATAATTGTAAAAGGCAAAAATTAAGTTTATTGATAGCTTAATTCACCATATTTATTACCTTAAAAAAGCGTTACCTATTTGGTGACGCTTTTTTTATACCCTATATTAGCCCTATGTCCCGGTTAAATGATGATCAGCAAATAAGGCAACTGGCTAATCTGGAACTACTGGCCCGCCAGGTAGTAGAAGGGTTTATAACCGGCTTGCATCAAAGCCCTTTCCACGGTTTTTCTGTAGAATTCGCCGAACATCGCTTGTACAATAATGGCGAATCGGTAAAAAATATTGACTGTAAGTTACTGGCCCGCACCGAGAAATTGTTTGTAAAACAGTTTGAAGAAGAAACTAACCTGCGCTGTTATTTACTCCTGGATACCTCATCGTCCATGAATTTCCCCGAAAAGGGGTTGAGTAAACTACAGTTTTCTGTTTATGCTGTGGCCTCATTAATGTATTTGTTTAAAAAACAGCGTGATGCCTTTGGCCTATGCCTGTTTTCGGATAAGATTGATTGGTTAAGTACGGCGAAATCAACCAGTACACATTTGTTTCACTTGTATGCCGAGCTGGAAAAAATGTATAATAGTCCGCGGGTAAATACAGTCACTCATATAACCGATGTGCTGCATCATATTGCCCAGGAGATACATCAACGTTCTATGGTGATTATTTTTAGCGATATGCTGGAGAATAACCTCGATACTGAAAAACAACAATCGCTATTTGCTGCCATACAACACCTAAAATTCAATAAACACGAAGTGGTTGTATTTAATGTTCACGACAAGCAAAAAGAACTCGAATTTAATTTTGATAACCGCCCCCATCATTTTGTAGACATGGAAACTGGTGCCGAGATAAAAGTACATCCCGGTAAAATACGCGATGCTTACAGAAACTCTTTAGCGGCATACCGGCATGAGCTGGAACTCAAATGCGCGCAATATCATATTGATTTGATTGATGCCGATATACAGGAAGGCTATCAAAATATACTAAAAACTTATCTGGTAAAGCGGAATAAGATGATATAAAAAAAGGCTATCCTTAAATAAAAATAGCCCTCTTAATAGGGGTAACACTTACTAAAACTGCCCAAAGTAATAAACTTTCAATGAAGATTTAGTGAAGTTAAGCCAAGTGGTCAAATATCAGTTTTACAGAAGTTCCCTGGTTTTTTACCGAGCTTATTTTAACCTTAATGTTATGAAAAGCGGTTATACTTTTTACTATGGCCAGACCCAAACCATAACTTTCTTTTTCGTCGGTATCAAATTTTTCAAAGCGGTTAAAGGCATTCTCAATTTGCTTTTGCTCCATTCCTGCACCAGTGTCGGCAATGGTAATAGCGTAAATATCATCGTTAAGATCATCACTAATGGTAATACTGCCTTTGGGGTTGTTGTACTTGATGGAGTTGTTGATAATGTTGAATAGTAAGGTATGCATAAGCGGACGATTACCTTGTATAGAATAAATGTATTTGAGGTGATTGGTAAATGTTAGGTGTTTTTCCTCTATACGATCTTCCAATTCTTCATGTATTTCTTTAACCACCCCGGCTATCATCACCATATCGCCTTTGTCAAATTGGTTGTTTTCTACCTTTGATATGAGCAATAAGCTGTTGATGATAGATTTTAACCGGTTGAGTGTTTTTAGCGAAGCGTGCATCTTATTTTCACTGCCTTCACTTAATTCCTCATGCAGTAATATATTTTCAAGTCTTGAACTGATGATGGATATTGGTGTAAGTAATTCATGCGATACATTGGCTATGAATTGCTTTTCGAGTATAAAAAGGTTGGATATCTTTTTCATCAACGAACTTATACTGTCATCAAGCAGTTCAAAATCCTGTGTGGTAGTTTTAATTTTTTCGTAATCAAAATTCATAGGATCATTCACCTTAATCAGCTTGCGGTCAATGATCTTATAAAAAGGAGCAAGCAAAAATTTGGTAAAGATCAGGTCACTGATGAGTGTCAATACCAGGGCAATAAATAATACGAGTAAGGTGAATTTTTTGATAATTGATTTTAGTTCTTCAACCGATTCAATCGCTTCTCCTATTTGAAGCAGGTAAGTATGCTCGTTGAAATTAAACTTATGAGACAGGATACGATAAATCTGAAAGTTCTTTTTGTCGAGGTTGCGGGGTTCGGTAGTGAATTTTACTTCTTTGGATACATTTGGGTCATACTTGATAGGTGTTATGCTGATGAATTCCTCTTTTAAGATATTATAGTCGGTATAAACCTGCTGACTGCTCAAAAAGCGGTTAATCTCGTTTGATTCAAGGCTTTTTAAGGTCTCTTCCTTGTCATCTTCTAAACGGACCTCAATATGGTTATAAGAAATTTTTTCAATAGACAACAGGATAAGCAGGCCGGTAAATAAAATGATGGCCACTTTGGTCAGTGTATTATACAGTGCCAGCTTTACCTGAAGTTTCATTTGTGGGTATATTTAAATATTAATGCGATAACCAATGCTCCTTACGGTTTCAAACCAGTCGATAGGTATATACTGTGATAGTTTTTTACGAAGATTTTTAACATGTACATCCACAAAGTTAGAGTCAGAGTTGATCTCCAATACATCACCCCAAACATGTTCTGTTAAGTTGGTACGGGATATTACCCGGTTTTTATTCAACACCAGGTAGTTGAATATTTCAAACTCCTTTTTAGTGAGATTAATACGCTCATCGTTATACATTACCGTACGGTTCTGGATATTAACGCGTAGCCCTTTGATATTAATATCATTACTCTCTAAACGGTGTTTTCGGCGCGTTATGGCGTGCATGCGGGCCAAAAGCTCGCTTAATGAAAATGGCTTGGCCAGATAATCGTCGGCGCCTTGTTCCAGGCCCATTACACGGTCGTCGACGGCGCCGCGTGCGGTGAGTATTATAACCGCATCGTCGCGTTTTTCCAGGGCTTTCAGCATTTTTAAAAGGTCAAAACCATCTCCGTCGGGCAAACCAAGGTCAAGCAGTATAAAGTCATAGTTGTTTACAAATATCTTTTCCTCTGCCGATTTTTTGGTGCGCGCGTGTTCAACCGTAAAACCTTCATGACTTAAAAACTCATCTACTTCAAGGGCCAAACCCTTTTCGTCTTCAACAATTAATACATTCATACGCCTGCAATTTACAAAAGATATAAGAATCAAGGTGAATTTAGGAATTTGGATTTTCGATTTCGGATTTTGCCTGTAAGCTGATTCATCATATTACTGGATGCCCTATATTTTGAAAATCCGAAATCGAAAATCCAAATTCCTAAATGAATATAAATTACTCAAATCAATTTACTGTTAATACTGTTAAAGAATAAATACTACCTTTCTATATGAGACTTTCCATCGAACGAAAACCCATAAGGGTTAATCCCGATCCCAAACGCGTTATAGCCAGATTCTTTTTTAATGGGAATGACCGTGCTAAAGAAGTGATAGAACGCGTAATGGACATCAGCGAAGAAGAAGCCTTCGGCATTATTTCGCCCTTGTTGCAGGAGTATTCCAAACGGCACCGTAACATTACCAGAGTATTAAACCGCCATTGCAGTAAGTTAAAGCCATTGTTTAGCGAATTGAATATTGATTTTGATACACTCACGGTTTATCGCAAACTACTGATCGGTTCCTATTTTACGCACGAATACTCCATCGAATCCGCGGCGTTCTTTAACCCATCTATAGTAGAAGACCCTGACCAAACCGAACTGGAAGATGGTCAGAAAAGGGTGATCATCAGTTTCAGGGCAGTAGGCGAGGGCCATATCTCCTCTATTACCTTTAGAAGGGCCTTGATCGATAAACAAAATAACATCACCATTCAACCCTCGGGTAGCTATATTGATGAAGCTGAGATTGTCAGGAACGCGGTTTATAACAAAAAACTGTTCTTTGATAAGGCAGCCATTACTCAAATCAACATTGACGTGATCAGCGAGCTTGAATCAAAGCTTGACCACCATTTTGAATATGCCAACCTGCGGCGTATCATTCTCGACTCACAGAAACTACAGGAAAGCGACATGAAACGGCTGGAGTATGATAAAGTACTTTGGCTGGCCGACTCCTACTATGAGATCGTATTTTCGCTGGATACCGATATATCCGACAGGGTTATATTCCCCATATCGGAGTACGAACGCAAAGGTATTGAGGATGCCCGCTTTGTAAAGTTTATCAATGAAGATGGTACCTACGTATACTATGCCACTTATACGGCCTATGATGGTTCGCTGATTATGCCTAAACTGCTGCAAACCACTGATTTTTATAATTTTAAAATAATGCCCCTTTACGGTGCAGGCGCCCAGAACAAAAACCTGGCTCTTTTCCCCCGCAAGGTGAATGGCAAGTTTGTGATGATATCCCGCATTGATGGCTGTAATAACTACATCATGTACTCCGACAAGATCAACATCTGGGAAAAACCCATGTTGCTGCAGCAGCCTAGGTTTACCTGGGAATTTATCCAGATAGGCAACTGTGGATCGCCGATTGAAACGGAGGAAGGATGGATCATGATTACCCATGGTGTAGGGCCTATGAGACGCTATGTACTAGGTGTAAGTCTTTTACAACTGGATGATCCAACTATTGAAATTGGTAGGCTGAAAGAGCCCCTGCTGATCCCTAACAGCGACGAGCGCGAGGGATATGTGCCCAATGTACTGTACTCCTGTGGAGCCATTGTACATAACGACAAGCTCATTATCCCTTATGGGGTGTCGGACTCATCAACTGCCTTTGCCGAAGTTTGCCTGGACGAGCTACTCAAAAAATTAAAGGAAGACGCGGCGGAGCATAAAGCAAAAAACATAAAGCCTGATCCAAAAACTTTTTAAACCTTTTATTTTAACACTTTTCGGGGCAAAATTGGATGAAAATCACTCAAAAACCGATCGAAAAACCCTCATTTTAACACTTTTTAACAAATTTTAACACAGTTTTAAGTGGGTTTTAAAACTTTAAAAAGTATTAAGTAATTGATTGTCAAATATCTATATATCAATCGGTCGTTTTTTAGGCCGTTTTTCTCTTAACCAAACAGCCCGGTTTTCCCTTTTTGATCAGGAAAAACCGGGCTGTTGAACTATAGTAAATATACTAAATTACTGGCAATGTTTCCCCGGTTAATTTTTAAAATGTTTGCTCTAAATGGTCATTAATCTAGTAGAGCCTTTATATCAAACATCAAAGTCCGCTGGTTATCGCTATTGGTTTCCCTGTTTTTTTGTCAACGGGCATTGGGGCGTTCCAGTTTTTTAACTGATCTCTTAATTGTTTTAGTAGCTGGGTTGTTTTCTCCGGATTCTTTTTGGATAGATCTTCATTTTCGGCAATGTCGTTTTTTAAATTATAGAGCTGCATGCTGCTGTCGCGCATGTGGTAAATCAATTTCCAATCGCCCTGGCGTATGGCGCTGCAATAGTTAATGCCGGGGCCATCTTTAGGGATCCATTTATTAGGATAGTGCCAAAATAAAAAGCGCTGATTATCGGTATACGCTGCATTCTTTAAAACCGGCACAAAACTTTTTCCGTCGATTTTCTGGATGGTCTGATAATTTTTTACGCCGGCCATTTCCAGTAGGGTTGGAAAAAAATCCTCGATAATCACATACTGGTTTGCTATAGACGAAGGCCTGGTTATTCCCGGCCATTTTACTATCATGGGCTCGCGGATGCCGCCTTCGTTTACAGAACCTTTCCCGGCTTTAAGGGGTGCGTTTTGGGTATGTGCTGGTCCACCCCTTGGAGGGGCCAGACTTAAACCGCCGTTATCACTCATAAATATAATAATGGTATTACCATCCACGTGCCGTGCTTTCAGATAATCCATCATATCGCCCAGGCTTTTATCCATGCCTTCAATCATGGTGGCGTATTTAGCTTCCTGCATATCCAGGCCGGCATCCAGGTATTTTTGATAGAAGCGTTTATCGGCCATCAGCGGAACGTGCACGGCATAATGTGCCATGTTTAAATAAAACGGCTGTTTGTTCCGGATAGGCTCATCTAAGGCCTTTAAGGCTTCTCTGGTAAGAGCCTCTGTTAAAAAGGTTTCTGTTCCAAAATATTCTTCCAGATCGGGTACGGCCTGTGGTGTGGCTTTACCGGGTATGTTTCCATAATTTTCGGTACCCAGGTAGCTTTGCGGGTGCCCGGCCGCATGGCCCGAAATATTGATCATAAAGCCCATGTTATACGGGTTGGCCCCCGGCGTACCAGCCGATGCCCAATGAGCCTTGCCTACATGAATAGTGTAGTACCCGGCGGCTTTAAGTAACTCCGGAAATGGTGTTGCGTACAAAGTGTGGGCTATCCCCGGCTGTGGACTTAAACCATTGTAGTTCCATTCGGCCGGTAAAAACTGATCGTCTTTGGCATCGGTTGGCTCGTTACGTTGTGGCGATGTCCAGTTGGTAATACCATGATGTGCCGCATTCATGCCGCTAAGCATACTTGTTCTGGAGGGAGTACAAACAGGCGCGGCATAAGCATTGGTAAACTTCATTCCTTCGCGGGCCAGTCGCTCCATGTTTGGCGTATGATAGCGTTTATTTAAAGCGGTTGCCTCCGTCCAAAAAGGTAAAGAGGTATCCTGCCAGCCCATATCATCAACCAGGAATACAATAATGTTGGGACGAGACTGCGGCTGTTTCTGGGCTTTGGCTATAGATATTTGTCCAAATACCAGTAAAACGCCTATAACGCTATGGAGTAAAGGTGATTTCATTTATCGGGCTTATTTATGGCTCCCCGAATATCAAACATTTTTGATATAAGTTCAAATAGATTAGGTAGCTATCGATGTTATCATTGTAAGTGTCCGGAAAAAATAAAAGCGTTAACTTTACTTTCACCAATTACTAAAACATATGGGTAGCAAAGAACGCGTAGAACGTTTAAAAGCAGAGGTCCATCAGCTTATTCTTGATGCAGCAATGGGTATCGTCAAAAATGAAGGATGCGAGGCGGTAAGCATCAGGAAAATTGCCGATACCATTGAATACAGCCCAACTATTGTATATTCTTATTTCCTGAATAAGGAAGCTGTTTTGATTGAGCTGTCGAAACGGGGTTTTACTATGCTGATCAATTGCATAAAACAGCAGTTGGTATCCGTGACCGGTGCAAAAGAAAGAATGGAGACCGTACTGAGGGCCGTTCTTTACTTTGCCAATAACGAAAACGAGCTTTACCAGTTAATGTATACAGTGGGTACCAGTGTTGAGGATGTTGGAAAAGCATTTCCCGCACTGTCGACATTTATTAATGTGTTCAGGGAGGAAATGCGACCTGTGGTAAAAGGAAATGCACTCACAGAGGAGGTTTTTTGGTGTAATTATCTCATTTGCATGTCTTTTGTACATGGTTTGGTCGCCCTGAATCGCTATTATAAAGATATTGATCCTGCCATGAACAATATGGTATTAAAGAAAGCCATAGGGGGGATTATCGGAACGATTGAACTTTCATAAGCATTATTGCTGCCGCGAGTTTTAACTCGTGGTACACATGTTTTCAGCTTTCAGCTGAAAACATAAGCCGAAGGCTTTGACCATGCCACCCACGAGATACGCTGCGCTAATCTCGCGGAAGCTTAACCTAATATCTGTCGATACAAGTCAAAATAATCAGCCACCATTTTATCTTTCGAAAACCTGGAAGCGGCCCAGGTATGGCAAGCCACCCGATCAATAGTATTGATCTGATTAACGGCTTCTACAGCTTCATCAACGTTATCCACCAAAAAGCCGGTTTCGGCATCCCTGATCAACTCCGACATCGATCCCCGGTTAAAGGCGATCACCGGGGTGCCGCAGAGCATGGCCTCGGCCACACTCATACCAAAGGGTTCATTAAAACTGATGGGGTGGAGGAGGGCGTAGGCATTGCCCAGCAATTGTTTCCGCTTTTCTGGTCCGGCATGGCCTATGTATTCTATTTCAGCCGATAAAAAGGGCTCTACTTTTTCGCGGTAGTAGTTTTCATCCTGAATGATACCGGCTATCAGCAACCTGCGTTTGCTTTTTTTGGCAATGGCTATCGCTTCGGCAGTACCTTTATCAGGGTGGATGCGACCGAAATAAAGCAGGTAATCATCTGGCTTCTCGTAAAATTCAAAATCGGCAGTGTCCAGTCCGTTATAAACCGTAGCCAGATATTCCAGCTCCGAACTGCGATCTGCGTTGCTGATACTCACATAATGCCCCCTATGGTTATATTTTTTGTACACGGGGATAATGCGGGGTGACGAAAAGCCATGTATAGTAGTAATCAACGGCGTTTTAATCAGGCCCGAATAGGTGAGGGGCAAAAAATCAAAATTGTTATGGATGATATCAAAAGCTCCGGCCTGCTCCATCAGGTTACTGATGTGCAGGCATTCCAGCACTTTGGCATCCTGACCGCGGTCTTCCTCGTAACCTACAGCACAAACCGATTCTAGCTTGCCCGCAGTTATCGAATCGCCGGTGGCAAAAAGGGTAACCTCCATGCCCAGCTTTACCAATCCCTCGGCAATGTTTGATGCTATTTGCTCCCAGGGGCCATAATGCCTGGGCGGTGTACGCCAGGCAACAGGCGCTAATACGGCAACCCTCATTTTATAGATGTGCAAATGTGCATATATGTAGATTTCAAATGTGCAAATGTGCGTATGTGCAGATGTGCAAATGATGGTTTTGAATTAAAACATATGATAATATCTCTAGTCATAAGAACGGACATTTATGTATCTACTCATCAATAATCTGCACATTTGCATATCCGCACATCTAACAGGTTTCCATTTTTTGTGTACCATACTTGTTGTATTCGTATTCGAGCTCAAAAGCTTTCAGTACGGTGAGGTGCGATATAAGATAGGCCAGCGTACTTTCGGCGCCCTGGTTGCGGTTGATGCCAGTTGGCAGCAAACCATCGCAGCAGCCTTTGGTTTCATGATCATACAAAGGTGCGCGCAGGGTATTTTCGCCCAGGAACCATTTATAGCTCAGGAACATTTTTTCGATATACTGTGGCACCCGGAATATCTGGTAAGCCTGGAAATGCATCAGCACCATAGCCATGGTTTCAATAGCCTGCTGATCAAACGTAGGGAAACTACCGCCACGGTAATACCAGCCATCATTACCTACCGGACTCAGATACCCGTTTGACAGGGTGAGTTTATCCAGGAAAGCCATTGTAGCCAAAGCTATACGCTTAGCATCTTCGTTCCCGGTAATTTCACAGGAGTGTAGCAGGGCCAGCGGCAGTATGGCGTTATCATAGGTCATTTTTTCTTCGAACCATTGCCAGTCGGCCGATTGATTATTTTCATAGGCATCAATGAGTGGCTGGGTAAGGTTGTTCAGTATTTTTACCATACCCTCGTCGGTTGGGTAAACCTGCAGGTATGAGCTAATACCGATGATGGTATTGGCCATGCCTCTCAAATGTCCCAGTTTTTCAAAATGGGGAACCGATTTGTGGAATATCTCCAACGCAAACTCCCGGTAGGAATTACTGGCCGCACACCCGATCAGATGACCCAGCGCCCAAATGGTACGACCGAAAGAATCCTCAGAACCTACCTCATCCAAATAACGACGGTCGAAACTCAGGAAATTGCGGAAATTGCCATCATCCGTTTGCATATAGTGAATATAGCTGAGGTAGATGGGTAACAGTTCAAACGCTTCACGGCTTTTACTACGCTGGTAAGCCATCAGGGCCATAATGAGCGCGCGGGCATTATCATCTAAACAATAACCCTCTTTTAAATTGGGGATGCCATATTTGGCGTGTTGCACAATACCGGTATCATCAGTTAAACGCAATACATGCGTTAGGCTGAATTTAGGCAATATCTCTGGATCAACGATACTATTCTTGAGTATCTTATCGCTAAAGTCGAACCTGACAATAGCCTCCTGGGCTACTTTTATAAATTCGGCACCTACAACAGGCCAGCGTAAATGCAGGCCATATTGATAGGCATTCTCTTTCAATTCTTTCAGCACACGGTCCTGGTCTAGCAATTCAATAACGGTATCGGCCAGGGTATCTGAGTTTTTAAAATCAAACAGGCGCCCGCGCTTATCGGCCAGTAGCTCGGTAGCATGCCAGTATGGGGTTGATACTACGGCAGCACCAGCACCTACAGCATAAGAAAGCGTACCGCTGGTGATCTGCGCCTCGTTGAGATAGGGAGTAACATAAATTTCGCAAGCGGTGAGGTAGTTCACCAGTTCCTCTTCTGAAACAAATTTGTTGATGAAAGCCAGGTTAGCCGATACGCCCAGCTGGGCGGCAAGTGTTTTGAGGTGGTCACGGTATTCCTCGCCCGAGCTTTTGATGACACCCGGGTGGGTGTTGCCTAACACCACATACATGGCATCAGGATGTTTGGCTACGATGCGTGGCAGGGCTTTTACTACAGTTTCCAGACCTTTGTTACGGCTCAGCAAACCGAAGGTGAGCAGTACGCGATGTTTTTTAAATGACGACAGATTTTTAACCGGGTTATCTTCCAGCGCTTCCACATCGGGCACACCATGTTCAATAATCTGGATCTTTTCGGCGGGGATATCATAAATGGTGGTTAAAAACTCCACGGCCCGCTGGCTCATCACAATTATTTTTGACGATTGTTCCGCTATTTCGCGGATGATGATGCGTTGCACATAGCTGGGATCTTTCAGTATGGTATGGAGTATCGAGATCAGCGGTTTTTCGAGCCGGTTGATTAGCGGTAAAATATATATGCCGCTTTCGCCGCCGTATATACCAAACTCATGCTCCATGATACATACATCGGCATTGCTGGTGTTGATGTAATTGGCAGCGCGGATATAATCTTTTTGGTGATCCTGGCGAATAACATATTTTACCTCCTCCGGGTATTCGTAATGCTGCAGATTCTCAGAATCATTGAGCGCGACCACGAAACCACCATGTGCCAATGATTGCCTTTCAGGAAAATTGGCGTTAATAGCCCGCATCAGGTTTTGGTTGAAGGTAGCCAGGCCGCATTCGCGGGGAGGGTAAGTTGATATATATGCTATTTTCATATTGGGTATAGATGTTAAGAACGTACGGTTATTGATTAAACAAGTCTTTTTAATTAATTGTTTAAACTGTGACTATAAAAAAGAGCATAACTGATCTGTTTTGGTAGGAAACAAGCATTTTAAGAGCTTTTCATACAGTCTATGCTATAAATGCACAAACCATACCAATTTAATTCAAACTATAAAAAATGATATATTATTTAATAAAGTAACCTGAAAGTTACTTTCAATAGATGAGTCGATTTTTCTGATCTGTGTTAAGGTACGGAATAATATCTGATAAGCTGCTATATGGATTGCTTTAGACTCACCCTGACGTGGTTTCTCTGGGTGATCGTACCTCAATGACGCGTTTATTATATGAGCCTTATGCTAGCACACACGTATTATGCCGTATAATACCCAACAGCCTCCAATATCACCTCGCAGGCATGTTCAATTTGTTGTGGAGTGATGATAAGCGGAGGAGCTATGCGCATGGAATTGCTGCAATGCAGAAACCAGTCGGTGATGATGCCGTGTTCAATACAGCGGTCAATTATTTTTTTGTTAAGATCAAAACTGTCCAGTTCAATGGCCAGCATCAGTCCTTTACCCCGAATTTGTTTAATAGCCGGATGAATCAGCAGCTTGCGGAACAGTGCTTCTTTTTCGGCTACGCCGGATACCAGGTTTTCTTCTAATAATACTTCCAATGCGGCCAATCCTGCCGCACAGCATACGGGGTGCCCTCCAAAGGTGGTAATATGGCCCAGGATGGGGTTTTCTTTGAGCGCGCTCATGATGGTGTTGGAGGAGATGAAAGCGCCTACAGGCATACCGCCTCCCAGCGCTTTGGCCAGCAGCAGGATATCTGGCACAATGCCAAAATGTTCAAAAGCAAAAAGTTTGCCCGTGCGACCAAAAGCGGCCTGTATTTCATCCAGTATTAGTAAAGTGCCGGTTTCGTCGCAGCGTTTGCGCAGTGCTTGCAGGTAACTGGCATCGGGTACGCGGATACCGGCTTCGCCCTGTATAGTTTCGATAATGACGCAGGCGATCTGATCGTTGATCAGTTTCAGATCATCCTCCTCATTAAAACGGATAAAACTCACACCAGGTAATAGGGGACGATAAGCCTGTTTAAATTCTTCGTTACCCATAACGCTTAGGGCGCCCTGTGTACTGCCATGGTAGGAGTTGTGGCAAGCGATGATCTGCTGACGGCCTGTATAGCGTTTGGCGAGTTTTAAAGCCCCCTCAACGGCTTCGGCTCCCGAGTTGGTAAAATATACCGATTGTAGATTTGGGGGTAGTACAGATACCAGCTTTTCGGCAAAGCGAACTTGCGGAGTTTGTACATATTCGCCATAAACCATGAGGTGCATATATTGGTCAACCTGGTGCTTAATGGCTGCTATCACTTTCGGGTTGCCGTGTCCCAGGCTGCTTACGCCAATGCCCGATATGAGGTCGGTATGGGCTTTGCCTGCCGTATCATACATATATACGCCTTCGGCCCGTTCAAACTCCAGCAACAGCGGAAAATTAGTGGTTTGCGCATTATTGGCTAAAAAGAGCTGGCGAAGGGTAGGCATTTTAAGTCGTAAGTTTTTAGTTCTGAGTCCTAAGTTATCGGAAGCAAAGATAGGTTTTAATGCAGGAATATAAATTGAACCGGAATCAAAACAAGTAAGGTCAATAGGAATTGTCACTAAAGACTAAAGACTAAAGACTAAAGACTAAAGACTAAAGACTAAAGACTAAAGACTAAAGACTAAAGACTTAATTTCCTGCTCTTTCGCTGCGTTCGCTGAGTTGTTTGATGAGCTCATCGCGGAACTCGCGTTCGCTTTTGTAAAGCTCGCTCACTTTTTCGGGGGGGAGTATTTTCAGAAAAGCGTCTTTATAACGCTTGCGTATGGCTACCTGCTGACTTTCGTAATAAATTTCTTTATCTATTTGCTCGGTACCATTGGCTGCGGCACTGGAGTTATTTAAACGCTTGAGTACGTTAACGGCAGTGAGCTCTTGTTGATATTGACGATAAATCGGCCAAAACTTGGTAGATTCTTCATCAGTAAGATTGAGCTGTTTGGTAATGAACCTGTCGCGGGCTGCTTCTAGTCTTTTACCAGTTCCTTTTTTGTCACGCAAAGGGGCAGGGGTTATCTTTTGCTTTTGCACCAGGCTGTTATTTGCCTGTGCAAAGGATTGGTAACCCGCTGCTATTATAAAAAATAAAATAAAAATATGCCTGATCAATATACGCATTAAAAAGTATCGTTAATTAGTAGTATCCAAATAGTCTGACAGGTCTTCATCCAAATTTGCACTGTTAATTTGCTGTCCTCCATCCATCAGGGTACGGGTATCGCTTGCATCTGCGTGTAATTGCAGGTAACTCTTAATTTCATCAACCGGCACTGTTGATAGTTGTTCATGTAAAAAAGAATGATCATGTTTTACAGGTGAATCGCCATTTCTGATCACCACACCAATGCCCAATATCAGGGCAAAGCAGGCCGCTGTTGCATACCTGAAGGTTGGTGACGCGAACATCCTGCGTACGATACCTTTCTTTTTAGCTGCCACGGGCAAGGTAAAGCTTTTGGCAGTAACTACCTCATTCTCGTTAACGGTTTTATTTAAAATATTCTGGTTTAACTGCTCAAAATAGTTCTCAGGCACAGTAAAGCTTTCGGCCTCGCTGTTGATATGCTGCTCAACAGCTATCCTGCTTTGAATATTACTGCTCAGTGTTTCGAAGTAATTTTCGGGCACGGTGAAGCTTTCGGCTTCGCTGTTGATATGCTGTTCAATAGCTATCCTGCTTTGGATACTATTGCTCAGTTCGTTAAAATAATTTTCGGGTACACTAAAACCCTGATGCTCCGGGTTTAATGCCTCCTCAATCGTTATCCTGCTTTGAATGTTGCTGCCAAGCTCGTCAAAATAATTTTCAGGTACGGTAAAACCGGAGTCCTGTATGTTCACAGCGTCTTCAACACGTATGCGGCTTTGTATGTTACTGCTTAATTGATCAAAGTAGTTTTCAGGCACGGAAAACCCTGTAGATGAGTTTTTCAACTCTTCCAGCCTTATGCGTGATGTTATATGCTGCGCTAATTCATCGAAATAGCCAGGCGGAACCAGGAACGGATTCTTGGCATCGATCCGTTTCAGTGATTCATAATCATCCAGCCACTCCCTATTGTCCATATCGCTTTTCATACAGTACTATAGATGAATTTATTGCTAAAAGGTTTAACGTAATTCTGTATTAATTTTGAATTTAATCTCTCGACAATAAAAAAGCCTCTATCTTCTTGACAGCCAGGTGAAAAGACGCCTTTAAAGCGCCCACACTTGTGCCCAAAACATCCGATATTTCTTCATATTTCATATCATCATAATACTTCATGTTGAAAACCAGACGTTGTTTCTCGGGCAGAGTTAACAAGGCTTCCTGCAATTTGCGCTGTGCCTGGTCACCATTAAAATAGGTTGAATCGGCTAGTGAATCTGCCAGTTCATAAGCTACATCATCCAACGGTATATTATTTTTTTGTTTTTTCTTATTCAAAAAAGTAATACACTCGTTGGATGCTATCCGGTACATCCAGGTATACAGTTGTGCGTCGTTTCTAAAACCCAGCAGGTTTTTCCAAACCTTTATAAAAACATCCTGCACCAGGTCGTCCGCATCGTCATGGTCAACAACCATGCGGCGGATGTGCCAGTAAATTTTTTGCTGGTATTTTTTCAATAACAGGTTAAACGCTTCGTTACGTGTTTTTTCGTCCTGGAACTTACTTAAAATCTCTGAATCTTCAACCTGCAACGACATTTTTCAATTTTTATAGTTAAATGCTAATTACCGCATTTTGTTTTCTTTTCATTACCTTTTTTGCAGCCAGTACAATATGTTCAGCATCAAGGCCATACTTGGTCATTAGCTGCTCTGGTGTACCGCTTTCGCCAAAGCTATCATTAACGGCTACATACTCCTGCGGTGTTGGGTTATGTACAGCCAGCACCTGTGCAATACTGTCGCCCAAACCACCCAGGCGGTTATGCTCTTCGGCAGTTACCACACAACCTGTTTTTGCTACCGACTCTAATACGGCTTCGGCATCTAAAGGTTTTATGGTATGTATGTTAATAATCTCGGCATCAATACCTTCCTCAGCCAACATTTCGCCGGCTAATATGGCTTGCCATACCAAATGACCTGTGGCAAATATACTTACATCTGCGCCTTCATTCACCATCCAGGCCTTACCAATCTCAAATTTTTGATCAGGGTCGGTAAAAATAGGTACCACCGGGCGACCAAAACGCAGGTAAACCGGACCTTCATACTCGGCAATAGCCAGGGTAGCGGCTTTGGTTTGGTTATAATCGCAGGTGTTGATCACGGTCATACCAGGCAACATTTTCATCAAGCCGACATCTTCCAGGATCTGGTGGGTAGCGCCATCTTCGCCCAGGGTTAAACCAGCGTGTGAGGCACAAATTTTTACGTTTTTGTTAGAGTAGGCTATCGACTGGCGGATCTGGTCATAAACCCTGCCGGTTGAAAAGTTGGCGAAAGTGCCTGTAAACGGAATTTTACCACCAATGGTCATACCGGCGGCAATACCCATCATGTTAGCTTCGGCAATGCCAACCTGTACAAAACGCTCAGGAAATTCTTTGATGAAATCATTCATTTTTAACGATCCGATCAGGTCGGCGCAAAGGGCCACTACCTGGTCGTTTTTTCTGCCGGCTTCCAGCAGCCCGGCGCCAAAGCCCGAGCGGGTATCTTTTTTATCTGTGTAAGTGTACTTCTTCATTTCTGTTGTGAGAGGGTTGTACGTGGTACGTTTTAAGTTGTACGTTTTTTTGATTTAATTAAGATGTATCACGTAAAACGTATAACCTCTTAAATTATACGTAATTTTTAATTGAACAGTGGGTAATTGAGTTTAAAACGTATTACGTAAAACGTTCAACGTATAACCTCAAAAAGGGCAAATCAATAATCGCCCAGTGTTTCTTCCAGTTGACCGAGGGCTAGTTGCAGCTGCTCGTCGTTTGGTGCTACACCGTGCCATTTGTGGCTGCCCACCATAAAATCAACACCATAACCCATTTCGGTATGCATCAGTATCATGATTGGTTTACCCTGGCCTGTACGGCTTTTGGCCAGCTCCAGCGTTTTTACCACATCGGCCATATCATTACCTTTCATTTCCAAAACGTCCCAGCCAAAGGCTTCCCATTTGGCATGCAGATCGCCTAATGACAGTACCAGGTTGGTAGGCCCGTCAATTTGCTGGCCGTTCACATCAATAGTCGATATCAGGTTATCAACTTTATTGTGCGGTGCAAACATGGCAGCTTCCCATATTTGTCCTTCCTGTAATTCACCATCGCCATGCAGGGTAAACACTAATGATTTATCACCATTCAGCTTTTTAGTAAGTGCAGCGCCAATGGCTACCGATAAACCCTGACCTAGTGAGCCCGAAGCGATACGCACTCCGGGTAAGTGTTCATGCGTGGTTGGGTGACCCTGTAAACGGGTGTTCAGCTTGCGGAAGGTAGCCAGCTCGGCTTTGTCAAAATAGCCTGCATGAGCCAGTGTACTGTAAAATACAGGCGAAATATGCCCGTTTGATAAAAAGAAAATATCCTCGCCAACGGCATCCATATTAAAATTAGAGTCGTGGTTCATTACCGAAAAGTAAAGGGCGGTGAAATAGTCTGTACAACCTAATGAACCACCCGGGTGACCCGATTGGCAGGCGTGTACCATACGTACAATGTCGCGACGGATCTGCGACGCGGTTTTTTCTAATTCTTGAATAGTAGGTTTCATTAATAAAGTTCGGGAAGGGCTAAAATAGCCTGGATATGGTTTTTAAAGTTTATGATATCAGGTCGAGTATTTGCTGTGAAGCATTTTGAGTATCAACCTTGTGAATTATTTTGCTGATGATACCATCGGCACTGATCAGGAAAGTAGTGCGCGCGGTGCCCATATATTGTTTGCCGTACATGTTTTTCTCTACCCAAACACCGTAAGCTTCAACAATTTGTTTTTCGTTATCGGCTATGAGGGTAAAAGGCAAGCTGTATTTGGTTTCGAATTTTTTGTGCGATTTTTCGTCGTCGGTGCTTACGCCGATCACTTCAAAGCCAATTTTTGATAAAACCTGATAGTTATCCCTAAAGTTACATGACTCGGCAGTACAGCCCGGGGTATCATCTTTTGGATAAAAATAAAGAATCACATTTTTTCCTTTGTAATCAGCAAGAGTGATGGTTTTTCCATTCTGGTCTTTTGCCGTAAAATCAGGGGCTTTATCGCCTTCTTTTAATGTTGCCATAGGTTTTGTTTTTGTTGCGAGGGTCGGGGAGCGAGGTTTGAGGGGGTAGGTTGTTTTCAAAACACAAACCCCGCTCCCCGAACCACGATCCCGACCCTACCTGTAAAAATCGGCTGTAAATTCCGAAAAATTATTTTTATTGTCGCCAACTGTCAGCTTAAATATGTGCTTGCCAGGAGCAATTTCGCCGCTAAAGGTATAACTTAGTATTTTACTTTTATAATCCCACTCCATTAAAACCCATTTATTGTCGATAGTGCCGCTATAGCTTTTAATGCCCGACAGGTTATCGCTCATCCTAAAGTTGATACTTTTGGCCGCTGCCATGCTTTTACCGTTCAGGATATTGAGCGGATGGATTACCGGCGGTATGGTATCAATCCTGATAAAATAGTCGCCAAAGGCAGTCACTTTTGATTTTATGTACCCA
Source organism: Mucilaginibacter lappiensis (assembly GCF_900155965.1). Lineage (GTDB taxonomy): Bacteria > Bacteroidota > Bacteroidia > Sphingobacteriales > Sphingobacteriaceae > Mucilaginibacter > Mucilaginibacter lappiensis. The sequence continues at coordinate 277,379 of NZ_FTMG01000007.1, read as the reverse complement.
TCCTGGAAATAGCCGCCCTGGCAGCCACCGGCAATGCTTACGATAACCGCTTTATCGGCATATTTACCCAGATCGACATCGGGTTTTATCCAAAGATCGTAACTGTCATGAATAGGCGTGAGGCGGTTATGGATATGATGCACCTGCGAAAAACCAGAAGCTGGTTTGGGTGATACGGAATAAATAAAATCCAGATCATCATACAAATTGCCCGGCATGATGCTCACTTTTACCTTATCAGTACTAAACTCGCTTTTTTTATCAAAATGAAATAGTGTTCCTGTTATTTTATAAGCGGGAGGTGTGAATTTTTCAGACTGTACTTTTAGCTTTAAGGTAGATACGTTGCCCGCCACATCTTTTACAACATATTCCACATCATGCAGGGCATTATCATCAAAAGTCATGATGCCCCGGTTGATGGATTGGGGGTAAAGGGATATATGACTGCCCGGCAATATAAAGCACTTTTGCATCCAACGGCGTGATGATTCAAAAGCGGGATAATCAATATAAGCGTTGATGGCATGGGTTTGATCAAAGGCAAAGCGTTCTACGGTAAAAGTATACACGGTTTGACCGTCGAGCTTTAACTCCAGCGAGTAAATACCATTATGATTGGCAGAAGCACTGTTCATGTCTGTAGTATTGATGCCGAAACCTACATAACCACTCAGGTGCAAAATCTGTGGTTTTAGTAAGCGATAATTGCCGGTCCCGGTGGCTCCGGTTACTGCCAGAAACTCTTTAGGTGTTTTTTCGCTGAAGGAACTTCCATTGAGATGGTAGATACCAATAGAAGTAATGGAAGGCGGAACCCTGTCTGGAATGGTTAGGCCAAACAATTGCGGGTTAATAGTTTCTTCTGTTTGGGTATCCCTGATCTCGAAATGGACGTGCGGCCCGGCTGATGCACCGGCATTGCCAGACATGGCAAATACCTCGCCTTTTTGAAGCGGTACTTTTTTAGCATCAAGGTTAAAATCGGCCTCGTAAGTTTGGTGCTCATATTGGTACGCTTTTACCAGGGCTGCTATAGCCGGCGAAAAAGCTTCGAGGTGACCGTAAACGGTAGTATAGCCATTGGGATGGGTGATGTATACAGCCCTGCCAAAACCACCAAATTGTACTCTTAGCCGTGAAACATATCCATCGGCCGCGGCATGTACCGGATAGCCCGTACGCTGATTGGTTTTAAAATCGAGCCCCGAATGAAAGTGGGAAGGCCGCAGTTCGCCAAATGAACCGGCCGTAGTTGGCTGCAAATCAAGCGGATAGCGAAAATAGTTTTGCGGGTATTGCCTGCTTTGTATGGGTGTTTGTGCCTGTATGCCCAAATTAAAAACGAGGCATAGCAAGGTAATCAGCTGTTTTTTAATCATGTTTTATTTGAAATTTAGCCCCCTCTAAATCTCCCCCCGGTAAGGGAGACTTTCTGTTGTTGCTTAAAGCCCTCCCTTCCGGGGAGGGTTTGGGTGGGGCTGATCATGTTTTATTTCACGTAAAAGTCAAGCAATTTTTCGTCCTCTAAATATCCTTCCAGCCTGTCGCCAACTTTTACTTTTGATACGCCGACTGGCGTACCGGTAAATATAAGGTCGCCTTTTTTAAGGGTAATATATCGTGAAACAAAGGCAATAATGTTTTCAAACGGAAACAGCAGATCGCGGGTATTGCCCTGCTGCCGGGTTTCGCCGTTTATATCCAGTTTGAAATTCAGATCATAAATTTGCCGGAATTTGTTTTTAGGCACAAAAGCGCTGATAGGTGCTGAGCCATCGAATGCTTTAGCCAGCTCCCAGGGCAAGCCCTTTTCTTTATGTTTACTCTGTATATCGCGGGCGGTAAAATCAATACCCAAGGCAATTTCTTCGTAGTAACCGGCCGCGAATTTCTCGTTGATGTGCTTGCCTTCCTTACTTATTTTTAAAACGATCTCGATCTCGTGATGTACATCGTCAGAAAAATCTGGATGATAAAAAGGTTTGTTATCCTTAATGATGGCCGTTTCGGGTTTCATAAAAATAACCGGAACGGCAGGCACCGGGTTATTTAATTCTTTGGCATGTTCGGCATAGTTGCGGCCAATGGCAATTATCTTCATTTGTTTTATTTCGGATTTCGGATGTTCGATTTCGGATTTTGTTAATTATAGATACAGACGATATAAATCTGAAAGCCAAAAATTCTAAAATAAATCCGGAATAAAAATTAAATCCGAAATCGAACATCCGAAATCCGAATTAATTACAGTACCGAGATACGTTTAATAACCGATTCGGTACCGGCTACCACGCGTACGAAGTAAAAGCCGCGGGTAAGTTTGTTGGCTATAGGATAGTTGATGTTATGATCGCCGGAATCAACCCTCGACGAAAACATAGTGGTGATATCGTTGCCCAATACATCCATTATTTTAATGGTGACATTGGTATTGCGGGATAGGGTATATTTTAAATTGATTTGATCGGTAACCGGGTTTGGGTATAACTGAACATCATTCAACAACTTATCTTCCGGGTGCGATACGCTGACTTTTACGCTTGAGGTTACGGCCGGTTTTAATGGCGGTAATACCAGGTGCAGACCATTTTTTAAATAAGAGGGTTTGGAACCTTTACCTTTTGAAACACGCAAATAAGTAGTGTCGTTTTTAATTTTGGCATCGGAGACAAAAGCAAAGTTCATAAAAACTGCCATCGCAATTAGTACGAACCAGGTATAGGTGTAAATAAAGGTATAAGTTATTTTTCGCCTCATATTAAGTCTTCGCCTACAAAAGTATAAATAAAGCCCTCATCAATTAAAAAAATGATGCTTTTGTAAAACATTTTAACAAAATTTAACAAAATGTGTCCATTTTATAGTTTAGACTCGTCTTTCATTTATACGTTTAATGTTTATTTAAGTTTACGGGAAAAAATTAATATTTTTGCATCTTTTAAAATATAATAGTGTCGAACCATAAAGATCTGCAAAAACTGACGGCCGCAGGCCTGCTCATCAGTTTAGGAATAATTTACGGTGATATTGGTACCTCTCCATTATACGTATTTAAGGCTATAGTTGGCCAGCAACGAATTTCCGAAACATTAATACTCGGAGGAGTATCCCTCATCTTCTGGACGCTTACCCTGCAAACTACATTGAAATATGTAGTGATCACCCTGCGTGCCGATAACAAGGGCGAAGGTGGTATTTTCTCACTTTTTTCGTTGGTTCGCCGTAAAGCAAAATGGCTTATTGTACCTGCTGTGGTAGGTGGTTGCGCGCTGCTTGCCGATGGTATCATTACGCCGCCTATTACCATATCATCGGCCATTGAGGGTTTGCAAACCTATTACCCCCGTTTGCCAACGGTTGAAATTGTAATGGCTATCATCACCGTGCTTTTTGTAATACAACAATTTGGTACATCATTGGTGGGTAAGGCTTTTGGCCCTATCATGTTTATTTGGTTTACGATGATGGGCGTACTGGGGATAAGTTACATCATACATGATCCCATTGTAATAAGAGCTTTAAACCCATATTATGCCTATAAATTACTAAGCTCAAGCACCAGCGGTAACGCGTTTATTGTACTGGGCGCCGTATTTTTATGTACCACCGGAGCCGAGGCTTTATACTCCGACCTGGGGCATTGCGGTAAAGCCAATATCCGCATCAGCTGGATATATGTTAAAACTTGTTTGATATTAAACTATCTGGGACAGGCGGTTTGGTTATTGCAACGCAACGGCACTGCGATGGACCTTAATATTAATAATCCGTTTTATAAGATAATGCCAGTGTGGTTTTTGCTATACGGTATTGGTATTGCCACCGTTGCCGCTATTATTGCCAGCCAGGCCCTGATATCGGGCTCGTTCACGCTAATAGCCGAGGCGGTAAGACTTAACCTGTGGCCCAAGGTGCGTATCAATTATCCATCGGAACAAAAAGGCCAGCTGTATGTGCCCAGTGTAAACTGGATACTTTGGGCAGGCTGTTTAGGGGTAGTGCTTATATTTCGTCATTCTGATAGGATGGAGGCGGCCTATGGTTTAAGTATAACTGTGGCGATGCTCATGACTACCATATTGGTATCTAAGTTCCTGAAGCGCAAAAAGGTACCAAGTTATATCATTACAACGTTTTTGATTGTTTACCTGGTTATCGAGGGCACTTTCCTGGCGGGTAACTTACACAAGTTTTCTGATGGTGGCTGGTTTACCCTTTCAATAGGGTTTGTGCTGTTCACTGTAATGTGGACCTGGCATACTGCCCGTAAGATCAGGAACCGTTATGTGAAGTTTGTGGGTATTGATGATTACTTTGATATTCTTAAGGAATTGAGCGCGGATGAAACTGTACCTAAATATGCCTCGCAACTGGTGTATCTGACCAGTGCTAATTTTAACTCCGAAATTGAATCGAAAATAGTTTACTCCATATTGCAAAAGCAGCCCAAACGGGCCGATGTTTACTGGCTGGTGCACGTTGATGTGGTTGATGAGCCTTACAAACGCGAATACGAAGTGGAGTTCCTGGTGCCTAACAAGCTCATCAGGATCGACTTTAAACTGGGTTTTCGGGTGGAGCAACAGATAAACCTGCTGTTCCGCAAAGTGGTGGAAGACCTGGTTAAAAAAGGCGAGGTGGATATTACCAGTCATTATAAATCATTAAACAAGCATAAGATCGTTGGCGATTTCAGGTTTGTGGTGATCGAGAAAGTATTGTCGCGCTCACATAGCCTGTCGTTCTACGAACGGTTTATTATGGATTTTTATGTACAGCTTAAAAAGGTGAGTTTGTCTGAGGAACGGGGCTTCGGTCTTGACCTGAGCTTTGTTACCGTAGAGAAAGTCCCGTTGATGCTATCGATCCCTGAAGCTATAGAGATACACCGGGTAAATTAGTTTTTTGGGAGGAAGGATTATGGGATCAAGGACTTTTAGACTTAAGGACTTAATCTTGCTCTTTGTTCCCAAAATCTTTGCTCTTTGTTCCCAAAATCTTTGCTCCTTGTTCCAATAATCTTTGCTCCTCTCAAAAAAAGGTGTTAAGTCAATATTAATTCAGTATTACTACAGAATGTTTTTTCACTTTTACGGCGTTTGAATAAAATCCTGTAAGTGAAAAAGAAATTATATTTAACGTTTTGGGCATTGCTTTTTACCACCGGTTTATTTGCCCAGGGACTTGATCTTAACCTGTTAAAAGATATCAATGGCCCGGTTCGCGGTGGTGATAAAACCTGGAGATTTATTACGAAAAAGGCTATTTATGTTGATGCCGCGGTACCCGTTGGTTTCCTGGTAGCTGGTTTTGTAAACCATGACGATGATCTTAAAATCACCGGTTTACAGGCTGGGGCCTCCCTGATCATTGCAGGGGGATCTACCTATGTGTTAAAAAAGATATTTAACCGTACCCGGCCATTCATTGCACATCCCGATCTGATAACGTTGAAAGAATTTCCCGGACCTACAGATGCTTCCTTTCCATCAGGGCATACCGCATTTGCTTTTTCGGCGGCTACCTCCTTAAGTTTGGCTATACCCAAGTGGTATGTGATAGCGCCTTCATTTTTATACGCTGGCGCTGTAGGATATTCGCGAATGTACCTGGGTGTTCATTATCCCAGTGATGTGGTAGCCGGTGCAATTGTTGGCGCAGGCTCAGCTTACCTGAGCTTCAAAGCGCAGCAATGGATCCTCGGTAAGAAAAAGCATAAGACTTATCCTGAGTAAGAGTAGTCTTAAATCCGAAGTTCTGAGTCATAAGTCTAAAATTACCTTTTTTATATTTAGAACTTCGGACTCAAGACTTCGAACTCTAAACTCACAACTTCCTCTCCCAGGCCATTTTCATGTATTTCCTGATCTCATCGTTCAGGTCTTCTTTAAAATACATCCTGAAATAATGGTTATGGTCATTAGTGCCAGGTACTATTTTTATTTTGGTAAAGCACAGGTTATCTTCATATATTTCCTGAAAGGGAAACACCACATCAATAAAATTTTTACCTAACTGGGTAACGTAGGCAAAATTTACCCGGGCGCCTATAGCGATCATGCTTTTGGTGGGGTAAACTTTGATGGGTGCTATTTGCAGATATTCTGTAATGAAATGATCAAAAAGCTCCACCGTGTATTTCGATTTGCCCTGCAAAAAATCATCCAGGTTACGTTCACGACAGGAATGTACCTGATTGGTAGCAGAAAATTCGCGGTTACATATGGGGCATATCCACGTCATAAAAGTTTTGAGTCTTAAGTCTTAAGTATTGAGTTCTGAGTATCAAAAATAATAGACTTAAAGATAAAGTTTTATCTTTTATGCTCCGAACTCAAGACTCCGAACTTAAGACTTAGAACTTAAGACTTAGAACTTGCCTCCCTGCCCAGCACACTGTTTTTATAGCTATAAGTAAAGTAAATAACCAAACCTATCACCAGCCATATTAAAAAGCGCAGCCAGTTGGTATAGCCCAGCTCCGTCATTAAATAAAAGCAGCTCATTAAGCCCAGCACCGGTATCAGTGAAAAGTTTTTGATAAAGCTGTAAATGCTGATAATAATAATAAGTATAAAAAACAGGTAATTAGGAAAGTTATACAGAAAGCCATCCAGGCCCAGGTAATACTTTTTAGCATCGCTGATGTTGGTAGCTCTTAACGCGGTATCAAATTTATCCTCCTCGATATCCTTAAAATATTTGGTGGCATTAGCTGGGGTGATGTGCTGATCGCCAAAAAGGGTATTGAAGCTGGTAAGCAGTGTAGCGTTATCCGCAGCATCCAGATTGTCAATAATGGCCGACCGGTCTTTTAGTTTTTTAAACTGCATCATTTCCACCTGGGGAGCCGGTTTAAAGTAAATACAGGCCCCTAAAATAATGAGTGTTATGAGCGGGATAATTATTTTACCGTTAACGTAAGGCAAATGGAATTTACCTGCTTGTGCAGCCTCGCGTGGTAATAGTAACACACCGCCGCATACTAATACAAAAGCAAACAGGGTGCCGATGCTGGTTAAATCAGTCACTTCGGTCAGGTTCATGAACAGGGCTGGTATAGCTACCACAAAGCCGGTAACTACTGTGGCAAAAGCAGGTGTATGAAACTTAGGGTGAATACGGGAGAAAGCTTTTGGAAGTAAACCGTCGCGGCTCATGCTCATCCATATACGCGGTTGCCCCAGTTGAAATATCAATAATACACTGGCCGTAGCAATAACCGCGCTGATAGATATAGCATAGCTGATGTTATGCAGACCAACCTTGGCAAATACAAATGCCAGGGGATCACCCACCTGTAGTTCTTTGTAACTTACCATACCGGTAAGCACCAGGGCAATGAGTATATAAAGCACTGTGCAGATAATAAGCGAATAGATCATGCCGCGAGGCAAGTCGCGCTGTGGTTTTTCGCATTCCTCGGCTGTGGTTGATATGGCATCAAACCCAATATAGGCGAAGAAAACGCCCGATACGCCCTTCATTACGCCGCTAAAGCCGTTAGGCATAAAAGGGTGCCAGTTTGCTGGGGTAACATAAAAAAAGCCGATAACGATAACGGCTATAACAATTAATATTTTTAAGATAACCATGGCATTGGTTGCCTTTTTGGTTTCGCGTATGCCAATGTAAACCAGGTAAGTGATCACAAACACAATACCCAGCGCTGGCAGGTTGGCTATTAGCTTAAAGTTGCCTATGCCGGGAGCAGTATCCCATGCCATTGCCGCTATTTTTACCCGGTCGCCAATATCAGCCAGGTGACTGCCCGCTGCCTGTACCTGTTCATGTGCCCGCAGAGCCGACACGTAATCCATGGTAAGATACTTGGGCATATGGATGTTAAAACCTTCCAATAGGTTTACAAAGTATTCGCTCCAGGATATAGCCACAGCAATATTACCGATGGCATATTCCATTAAAAGATCCCAGCCTATGATCCAGGCTATCAGCTCGCCAAAAGAGGCGTAAGCGTAGGTGTAAGCGCTGCCCGCCACCGGTATGCGTGAGGCAAACTCCGCGTAGCAAAGCGCCGAAAAGCCACAGGTAATAGCGGTAACTACAAATAAAATGGAAACCGCGGGTCCGCCATGAAAAGAGGCCTCACCAATGGTTGAAAATATGCCTGCGCCCACAACAGCGGCTATACCCATGAGGGTGAGGTCTTTTACATTAAGTTCTTTTTTGAGTTGCGATGTTGCAGTTCCCGGGTGCTCGCTATCACTAAATCCACACTCCACATCATGTAATATTTTTTCTACAGATTTCTTACGAAATATACTTTTCGACATTTATTCAGCTAATTAGTCCAACTCAAATTCAAACATAATCATTTTTTTGCATTGAATAAGTATATGCTTATTTTGCGCCATGAAGATAGGAATAAAAGATGTTTTGTACCGGATAAGGCCGTTTTTTATCCTATATCTGCTGGTACTGTGTGTATGTTTGATTATTAAATTAACCTACAGTCGCGAAACTATATACTTCACGGTGAATGGTTTAAACAGGCCCTGGGCAGATACGCTGGCACCTTATGTAACCGATATAGGTGAGGGCCTCACGGCCGTGATCCTTTCCCTGGTCATTGGCTTTTTCAGTTACCGTAAAGGTTTGCTATTGGCTACCAGTTATGCCGTTACCAGCATAGTAGCGCAAATTTTAAAATTCATTTTTGACGCTCCCCGCCCCAGAATATATTTTGAAAACCAGCTCGATCGTATTCACTTTGTGAAGGGGATATACATATTGGCTACGCATAGTTTCCCTTCGGGGCATACAGTGTCTATATTTTCGGCTACGGTGGTGATCACTTATTTATGTAAAAACAAACTGTGGGGTATACCTGCTTTACTGGTAGCTATAGCAGTGGGCTATTCCAGGATGTACCTGAGCCAACATTTTTTTGAAGATGTGATGATGGGTTCTGTTATTGGGGTAATTGTAACCGTAATCTGGTTGAGTTGGTTGGATAGCAAATCATTTATCCATACTGATAAATGGAATAAGGGTTTGATACATACGCTCCGTAAGTAAAAAAAGAAAAGGCCCGGTTTTTAAAACCGGGCCTTTTTATGAAATGATTTAATATTAAGCCTCTTCAATGGCTAATCTCCTGTTTCTACGGATAACCATCAGTACAATGATCAGTATTATAGGTATACCACCATATAAGGCTACCTTAGCACCAAATGATATACCCTTAGCATTGGATATATACTGGTCATGACGTTGCAATTCAGGAGCTATTTTTAAGGAACTGCTAAACGCTTTTAACTCTCCCTTAGCTATATCCTGGCGTTGTTCAGGAATCAGATACTCCATAGTATAGGCAGCTTCACGGGTATATATGATGATAAAGTTCCTTAACTGTGGCGATTCGCCGGTGGTGTTGCTGTTATCAACGCGCAGCGTAAATACTTTGGCTTTTAAAGAGCCAACAGTGGTATCGCGCAGGTTCATAACACTGCCGGTACGTGATTGTTTCTGGATATCATTCACCGTGTTTTTAAGCACCTGGTTCAAATCCCGTTCTTTATCCAGTGGTTTGGTATTAGCCGGGTTTGGGGCCTTGATAACTACCATATAACCAAAGGCACCGTTGCCAGTATAGATTTGCTGACCCAAGGTGTCCTTCTTTAAAAAATTAGCAGGTAACGATATCGAAACCAGGCTATCTATCTGCACCGGTTTTAAAGCCTGGCTAAAACCCAGTGTTGCAAACAAGCATATGATTGTTGTACTTAAAATTATCTTTTTCATACTTAATTTAACCCCCAAAGGAGTGATTGGTTTAAAAAAACAGTTAATAATGAATCTTTTATGACAATTATCTGATTGATTATCAATTAGATATAAATAATTAATATTGATAGATAATGCAAGAGTTATGCCAGTGAGTATTCGTGTAGTGGTTTTAAAGAGGGAATGACAGGCACATAATACTGTGGCAGAGTAGGATAGGTACAAACATAACCTGCCTTATGAAAGGAGATTGAGTGATGCTTTTTTGTATTAAAAATAATACACTTTGGATTAACTACAAATAAAAAAGCCCCTCCGTTTGGGGAGGGGCTTTTGTTTGATCGGTATTTTTTTAGTTGATTTTATCCATTTCGGCTTTTACAAATTCGGCCAGCTCTTTGACGTAAGCAGCGCTGAAATCAAATTTGATACCTGCTGTTTCGTATATCTCCTTGATGGTTTTGGTATAACCCAGTTTCAGGGCATCCAGATATTGCTGCAAACCTTTCTCTGGGTTTTCCTTATAATTTTTCCATACCGCTATAGCGCCTAACTGTGCCATGCCATATTCAATGTAGTAAAAAGGAACTTCAAAAATATGCAGTTGTTTTTGCCACAAGTTGGCTTCGGCTTCAGGATGTTCGCTCCAATCAGCAAACCCCGCGCCAAATGGCTCATATATCTTGATCCAGGCTTCGGTACGCTCGGCATCGGTATGGTTAGGGTTGGTGTAGATCCAATGCTGAAACTGATCAACTACCGCTACCCAGGGTAATGTTTTCAATACATCAACAAGCTGATCGCGTTTGGCGCGTTTCAAATCTTCTTCGTTATCAAAAAACACGTTCCAGTTATCCATGGAGATCAACTCCATCGACATGGAAGCCAGCTCTGCCACTTCCGATGGGCAATGTTTAAAGTCATTCAATTCCAGGTCGGCAGTTAAAAAGGTATGTACCGCATGGCCGCCTTCGTGTACCATAGTAGTGAGATCGCGGAAAGTATTAGCCGAATTCATGAAAATAAACGGCGCGCCGGTTTCTGCCAGCGGATAGTTGTAACCACCGGGTGCCTTACCTTTGCGGCTTTCCACATCAAACAGGTTATTATCCTTCATAATCTCCAAACGCTCGCCCAGGTAACGGTTAATATTACTAAAGCATTGGATGGATTTTTCGATGAGCTCAGTCCCGCTGTTAAACGGTTTTAGAGCCGGCTTGCCTGATATATCAACATCCATATCCCATGGTTTCAATTCGGGGAGATCAAGTGCTGCTTTACGTTTTGCGGCCTGTTCGCGCAGGATGGGTACAATTTCAGTTTCGATAGCGGCATGGAAGGCGTAGCAGTCCTGCGGAGTATAATCAAACCGGCCCAGCGCCTGGAACATATAATCCCTAAAGTTTTCGAAGCCCGCATTGGTAGCGACAGTATGCCTTAATTTGCGGAGGTGATCAAACAGTTCGTTCAGTTGATTCTTATCCTGCAGGCGGCGGTTAGTTATTTTTTCCCAAACCTCATGGCGTTTTGCACGGTCGGTGCCTTTTAAAAATACAGAGGCTTGCTCTAAAGTAAATTCTTTATCATCAATATGAACCGACATGGCCCCGGTGATGGATTGATATTTTTGCTGTTCAACCTGTATCTCTGTTTGCACCGGGATATTCTCTTCCCTGAATAATTCAAGGGCCTTTTTTACAGCACGTAAAAAGATAAAATATTTTTCACCATCCAGCTGGTCTACGTATTCGCTGGCAACCAGTTTTTTGTTCAGGTCGTTGCTGTAAGGGGCAACTTTAGGCTCAATTTCGGTAGCAAAGTATTGGAAATTCTGTAACAGTTCTTCGCTGGTAGTATCGCAAGTCATACGGATGTAGCGCCAGGCAAAGTCTTCTTCCAAAGCGGCTTCCAGTTCGCTTTTATCATGCAGCCATTTTTCCAGCTCCTCAACGGAATTGATAGGGCGATCAAGCAATTCTTTATAAATAGGTTCCAGGTTTTCCCACTTCATTTCAAGTGTAGCCGGGATGTATGTTTTTGTTTTCTTGTGGATCATAATTTTTAGATGTGCAGATATGCGTATGTGCAAATATGCAGATTAGTCGGGAAGTCCGAAAGACCGGAAAGGAGGGAAGTGAAATTTCCCAACCTTCTGATCAATCATTTGGAATTTTTTAAACAGGTATTGAAAATAAAGGGATACTTAAGCCCGAGGCCATGATCCGTGTTTTACTACGGTGTACCATCGAACCCCAGAATCCGTGCTGCTCAGGAACCATGATTAAAAGGTCGGCGCCCATTTTTTTGATCTCGTTGGCAATCCCGTCAATAATAGAGTCGGATTTTACATTTTTATAATAATAATCAATACCCTCCAATCCGTCGTCGATGCGATTTAATGCGGCTGCATCTGCACCCGCTTCCTGTAATTCCTCTACGGTTTGATTGATCAAAAGAACTTCTATTTCTGCCTTAGTAACCAATGCAACATCTTTAACCTGGGCCAGGATTTCTTCAGAAACGCCATTCAAAACATCGCAGGCAAAAAGTACCTTTTTAGGAACGTTAAACTTTACGTGAGCGGGAACCGCCAACACCGGGGTACGCAGTTTTTTGATGATTGATGTAGTGGTATTTCCCAAAAGCTCCTGCTCCAATGATTTTTCTTCCATGCCCATCACAATCATCTCCGGCTGATATTCGTTAACTACTTCTTTAATGGCATTATCTATAAAAGAGAACGTAGCCCTGGCTACCGTTTCGATGCCGTATTCGTCGGCCAGTAATAATGCTTTCGACTCCAGGAGCAGCCTGTTGGCTTCTATCATTTCTTCCACGTGTGTGGCCGAAAGACGGGCATTCTCCACGTGTACGGAAATCGTGAAATCATTCAATAAAATTAATTTATAATTGTTTAAACGAGCTACGCCGGCGGCCCATGCAACGGCATTTTCTGCCAGATCTGTATAATTGGTTGCAGCTAATATGGTTTTCATAATATAAAGATGAAATTATTTAGGTTGAAATTAACTGCAATTAATACATCAATTGTTATCACAAGGTAATATTGCAGAAAACAAAATACATTGGCCCTAAACCAAAATAAGGTGTCATGCTAAGCTCCGTCGAAGCATGGTGAGTGGGCCTCTGCGCGCGACCCTTCGACGGAGCTCAGGGTGACACCCCTCTTTTTGTAATAATATTAATCTGCCTGATCTACTCACAGACTATTACTATGTGTATTTAAACGGATGCCTTATACAAAGTTTGTGACATATGTTTGATACCATCCTTATAACTGGTGGTTTTAAAGTTGAAAGCTTTTTCAAATTTGCTGGAATCAAAAATGTAGTCATGATCATATTGGTAGTACATCTCTACAGTACCCATTACTGTTTTGTTAAAAAGACCGTAGGACCACAGCAAGAATTTATTAATCGCAAAAAAATTGGACTTCATTTTATAAATACCTGCGGCAAGCTCAATAAATTGCTGGCCGGTTATGGCAGGCGCGGTTGGCATATGCCACACCTGGTTATCACTTTCGGGATGTTGCCCCAACAGGAACATGGCTTTGCCTGCATCGGGAATGTAGGTAAAACTGTGCAGGGTTTTGGCTTTACCGATCCATTGGGCGCTCAGTTTTTCAGAAAGGCGTTTCAGCACCATCTGGTCAAAAAAAGCATTCAGCGAGTCGGTGCCGTAAAAATCAGCTCCGCGGGCAATACTGGCTTTAATATTTCCTGCTTTAACTTCGGCCATTAAGGTATTGGCAACTCCGGCACGTATCTGGCCTTTAACACTGCTGGGGTGGTAAGGGGTATCTTCGGTCATGGCGCCGTTAACCAGGCCGTAACTGTAAACATTATCGAAAAATATCAACCGTGCACCGGTTGCCTTAGTCACGTTGATTACATTTTGAATAATTACAGGCCATTGCTGCCTCCATATCTCTTTATCATAAACCAGGCCGGCGCAAAGGTATATTACTGTTGAACCTTGGGAAGCTTGCAATATTTCGTCGTAATTTAACAGATCGGCTTTTTGCCAGGTTAAGTTAGGTGCTTCTATTTGTACGGGTTTACGACTTACCAAACGTACCATATCATTGTTGTTGATTAATTCCTGGGTGAGGGCGTTGGCCACTGGGCCGCCGGCTCCTAATATAGTGTGCATATGTTTTCTTGTTTTGTGTATAACAAAGGTAGATAGCCTTTGTGAGTCAAAACGTTAACAAAAGATAAGAATTTGGGGGATTTCGGAATTGGGAATTTCGATGTGGGATTTATTTTAGTTTGAAGTTTAGGATTTAGAAATTAGAGCTTAGCATTTTACTAAGCGCTTATCTTCATGATCCTGCGGCGGATGCGGGAAAGTGAAACAGGGGTTATACCTAAAAAGTTGGCCACATAATGTTGCGGGATGCGTTGTAAAACTTCGCCACCGGTTTCCAGTAGCTTGTTATAACGTTCCTCTGGCGTTTGAGTAACAAATGATGCTATACGGTCTTCACAGCAGATGAGGTAATGCTCTGCAATTAACCTGCACATACGCTCCATTTTATGACCTATCAATTCATCAGCATAAGCCTGTTGCAGATTATTATAGCTGAAACTAACCAATATAGTATCTTCCAGGGCCTGTACATAGTTAATGGCTGACTGGCGGGTTAAAAAACTTTTGTACGAACTCGCGAATTCATTTTCAAAGCTGAAATAACCAGTAATTTCTTCACCATCCTTTATATGGAAATACCTCACCGCTCCTTTCGCTACAAGGGTTAAATAATTGCATACTTTCCCTGGTTCGGCAAGATTTTTCTTTTTCTTAAGTACGATTATTTCCAGGTAAGACTTCAATACCTGCCATTCGGCCTCAGTAAGCGGAACAAAGATTTCTACCTGTGCCCTGAATTGATTAAGCGCGGTTAATGAATCCATATCCTGTCTAATAAAAACAATGCGGCAAATACCGCACTGGCAATACCGTTGGTGGTCATAAAGGCGAAATTTACCCTGCTCAGATCATTGGGTTTTACCAGCAGGTGCTGATAAATAAGCATAGCACAAAAGAATGCGATACCTATATAATATAGAAAACCTACATGCGTAAAAAATATCGGCATAATAATAAAAGCAGCCGAAAGTACATGTAAAAAGGTCGATAATCTTAAAGCGTTTACTTTACCTAAATAAGCAGGGATGGAATGCAGTTTAAGGCTGCGGTCAAAATCTTCGTCCTGCAGGGCATAAATGATATCAAAGCCGCTCACCCAGCATAAAACCGAAAGCGAGAAGAATAAAGGTGTTAAAGCAAAGGCTCCGGTTACTACCAGGTAAGCACCGATAGGGGCCAATGATAAACCCAAACCCAATACCAAATGACAAAGCGCTGTAAAACGCTTGGTGGCGCTGTATCCCATTACTACCAATAAAGCTACCGGCGATAAATAAAAACACAGGGGGTTAATGAACCAGGTAGCCGCGATGAATAACGCGCAGTTAACCAATGTAAAAGTTAAAGCCGCCGAAGCACTGATACGGCCCGAAGGTATATCACGCTGTTTGGTGCGAGGGTTTTGCGCGTCGATATCCCTGTCCAGATAGCGGTTAAAGGCCATTGCCGAGTTACGGGCAAATACCATGCATAGCACCATCAATACCAGTTTGCGCCAGTCGAACTGGTGTTGCGTAGTGGTAACCGCCAAAAAAAAGCCGATGAAAGCAAATGGCATGGCGAAAATGGTGTGTGCAAATGTTACTAATGAAAGATATTTTTTCATTTAATCTCTTGGTTCAAAATGCGGTATTACAAAATCCTTATTAATGGTATCTATAAAAGCTAATATCTCCTCGCGGCCCAATTGGGTTTCTGACGAGGTGACAAAATAATGCGGCACCTCCTCAAAGGTAACCTGTAGCGCTTTTTTAAATTTAGCGATATTCTGATCTGTTTTGACACTTGATTGCTTATCAGCCTTGGTAAATATCAATACGAATGATAAACCTTTTTCACCAAGCCAATTGCAAAACTCCAGGTCGATTTTTTGTGGCTCCAGGCGACTATCAATCAGCACCATTACGCATTGCAGGCTTTCACGTTTATCCAGGTAAGTGTGGATAAATTTGCTCCAGTTTGCTTTATTGGTTTTGGAGGCCCTGGCATAACCATAGCCCGGCAAATCCACAATATACCAGCTTTCATTGATATAAAAATGGTTAATAAGTTGAGTTTTACCCGGTGTTTGCGATGTTTTAGCCAGACCCTTTTTTGCCGTAAGCATATTGATCAGTGACGACTTACCCACGTTGGAGCGACCAATAAAAGCGTATTCGGCCTTTACCGGTGGCGGTAGTTTGGATATCTGGGTATTACTGCAAATAAATTCGGCCGATTTAACAATCATGCTGCAAAGGTAATTATTTTTAATTGCGTGTTGATGAGCATTAAAGTTGATTAGGTTTGTGTTATAATGCACCCGATCAGCTTGTTTTACAATAGCTCAACAATTGTAATTGCAATAATAAGTAAATTTGATGTTTAAACATGTATTATGATGAATGAATATAAAATTCCTGCCCAAACGCGTATTGGTCACGTACATTTAAAGGTAAGCGATTTACAACGCTCGCTTGATTTTTATTGCGGCTTGCTGGGTTTTGAAAAAATGGCTGCCTATGGCGATCAGGCTGCCTTTATATCGGCTGGTGGTTATCATCATCACATCGGCCTGAATACCTGGCAAAGTAAAGGGGCGCCACCTGCACCGGAGTATGCACCCGGATTATATCATACTGCCATTTTGTACCCGGAACGGAAAGACCTTGCAGTAATACTCCAACGACTGATTGATGCCAAATACCAAATCACCGGTGCATCAGATCATGGCGTATCCGAAGCTATATATTTAGATGACCCTGATAAAAACGGAGTTGAGCTGTATTGGGATAGGCCCCGGGAACAATGGCCTATGGACGAGAACGGTAACTTAGGTATGTATACCCGCAGGTTGGATATTGAGGGGCTGCTGAACACGATTAAAGGATGATTAGGGATTAACAGGATTGGGATTTGGCCATAGCACTATATCTTAATTATTAAATAAAGAATAAAAAAAGGAGACTGTTTCCAAAATCAGGAAACAGTCTCTTCTTATTTTAGGATCTTGTAAATCCTGCCTAATCCTTTAATCGTGTTATAGCTCCCTTATCTTAATATCCTTAAAATAAGCTTTGTGACCATGATCCTGTAAAGCTATCACACCGGTTTTGGCATTGCCATAGTCAGGATGATCTTTCCATTTTCCTTCGGCTTTTTTCTTTTGCCAGTCGGCATCCCAGGCGGTAAACTCTAAAATTTTAGCACCATTAAGCCAATGTTCTACGTGGCCTTTGTTAAAAACAATTTTGCTGGTGTTCCATTCGCCTACAGGCATGATTTTCTTTTGATCATTGGGCAGGTGCATGGCATAATCGCAGCCGGTTTTTTGCCAGTCCTCCAGTTTATCGGGCCAGCCTGTATCGTCAATAATCTGGTATTCGGGGCCAGTTACGTAGGTAGCATCATATTTAGGATCTTCAACCACATGGTATAATACACCGCTGTTGCTGCCTTTGTCAATTTTCCATTGCCAGGTAAGCTCAAAATTGGCGTAGCTTTTATCGGTAACAATATCACCGCCGGTATCGCCCTTTGCAGCGCCCAGACAAACCAGTGCGCCATCTACAATGGTCCAGTTTTTTACTGGTCCTTTTTTGTTAAAGCCATGCCAGCCTTTCAGGCTTTTACCGTCAAATAAACTTACCCAGCCACCTTTACCGGCAGTTACTTTTTTTACAGGTGCAGGGCCCTCTACCGGAATGCCCGAAGTTTGTACACAAACCAAACCTGCTGCGGCCAATATCAAACCAATTTTTTTAAGTTGTTGTTTCATTTTTTAGTTGATTGAGTGAATGGTTGATTAGGTGAGTGGTTGATAAAAAAACTTAATCAACCACTCACCTAATCAACTACTCACTTATTTTTTAATCAATTGCATTTTTTCAGGATCCCAAAACATGGGGCTGTTGTTGTAATAGCTATCATTACACAATAGGGCAGGAGCAGCTGCGCGGTAGCCAAAAATGGCATCCTCGGTTACTTTGCCATTGTTACGGATGGCGTTAAAAAAGTTATTCATATGGTCGTACGGGCCACCTTTGTATCCTTTTTCGGCATCGTAAATTATCTCTTCGGGTGGTACCATTTTTTTGCGTTCGGCATAACCACTGCCTGCTTTTTTCAGCTTATCCAGGTAAAATGGATCATCGGAACCAAAGGTTTTGTTTCTTTTCAGGGTTACCTTATCCCAGGTAATATCCATCGAGCCCTCGCTGCCTACCAGTTTCAGGTAAGTGGTGCCGCTGGTACCATCCACAAAATTGCAGCGTAAGGAAAGGTTAAAGGCCGGATGTGCCGCAGATTTACCATAGTCAAATGTACCTAACAGTACATCAGGTACTTCGCGCCCATCATTCCAGAAACGCAGACCGCCTGCGGCATAGATTTTATTAGGGCCAACAGAATCTGTGATAAAATGCAGACTGGAGAACAGGTGTACAAACAAATCCCCGGCCATACCCGTGCCATAATCGGTATAATTACGCCAGCGGAAAAAACGCTTGGAATCATAATCACGCTTCTTGGTATTGCTGATGTAGGTTTCCCAATCAACCGTTTGTGCCGATGCATCGTCTGGAATAGGATATTGCCAAACTTCCAGTGGTTCGCGACGGGCCCAGAAACCTTCGGCATAATTGAGCTCACCAATAGCTCCGCTTTTTAATAGTTCATGTGCTTTCTCGTTACCTAATGATGATACACCCTGGCTGCCCACCTGAAAAACTTTTCCTGTTTCCTTTTGAGCTTTAATTACGGCAGGGCCTTCAGAGATGCCATGTACCATCGGTTTTTCGCAATACACGTGTTTGCCCGCGTGCATGGCATCAACAGATATTTGCTGGTGCCAATGATCGGGTGTACCAATAATTACCGCGTCGATATCCTTGCGGTTGAGTATCTCTTTATAAACCTTGGTGGTAAAGATATCGGCACCCCAGCGGGTTTTAGCATCCTTAAGCCTACCGTCGTACAAATCGCAAACAGCTACCAGTTTTACGCCCGGGATTTGCAGGGCCACAATAGCATCCTGTGTACCCATGCCACCGGCACCAATCAACGCAATGTTAATCTGGTCGTTTAAACTGTGCCCTAGTGGCCTTTTTAGTATAGAAAAAGGTTTTAGCTCATGTTCGGCAGCAAACATACTGGTACCTGCGGCTACGGCGGCTGTGGTGGTGGCTAGTTTTTTAATAAAGCTACGGCGCGACGACTCTTGTTTTTCTTTCATAGATCAGGAAATGAATTTTATAACAATAATTAATTTAAAGAGAATTGATGAACCCCGTTATCTTGTGTGAAGAATAAACCAGTTCATCTATTTTGGTACTAATTGGTTTTTAAAATTAATGAATTGACTTAACATTTACACAAGCCAAATAACTTAATCCAACCAAATAAACTCAATCAGCATACAATCACTATCTTTGCCCACATTATACAAATGAGCAAAACTATAACTCCCTACCACGATGAGCAGGCCACCAAAAAAGAGCAGGTGGCCGATATGTTCAACAATATATCCAAAACTTATGATTTTCTCAATCATTTTATGTCATTGGGGATCGATATCATCTGGCGCAAAAAAGCCATTAGCGAATTAAAAAAGGATAAGCCCAAACTGATACTGGATGTAGCCACCGGTACCGGCGATTTCGCGTTTGAAGCTCTAAAAGCCCTTCATCCCGAAAAAATAATTGGGGTTGATATTTCGCGTGGAATGCTTGATATTGCGGAACAGAAGATACAGAAACGTAACCTTGGCCACAAATTTGAAGTAAAACTGGGTGATTCTGAAAGATTGCCCTTTGAGGCTGATGAATTTGACGCCGTTACCGTAGCTTATGGCGTTCGTAATTTTGAAAACCTGGAAAAAGGCCTGGCTGATATACAAAGGGTGCTGAAACCCGGGGGCAAAGCGGTGGTATTAGAGTTTTCAAAACCCCGGGTGTTCCCGGTAAAGCAGTTGTATAATTTTTATTTCAACTATATTACACCTGGTATTGGTAAATTGTTCAGTAAAGATGCAAGAGCTTATTCCTATTTGCCAGAGTCGGTAGCGGCTTTCCCGGATGGAAAAAGTTTTGTTAGCCTGATGGATAAGGTAGGTTTTAAAAATACCAAACACCGGCCATTGTTGTTTGGCATATGTTCTATATATACCGGCATTAAATAAAAATGAGTTTAAAAAGGTACCTGGTTATATTTATACTAATGTGTTGCAGCAAATTAATATTTGCTCAAGAACGGGTACCTGCATGGGGTGGCGGAGCTGATCTGCAGGATTTTAGTTTTGGCTTTAGCTTTAGTTATGTAAGCAGCGATTTCAAGATCGTTAAAAAGCCAAACTGGCGTACCCCATTTCCTGACCCTGATAACAACAACCAGCCTTTAACCAGTCCTTTAAATAGTATCAGTTCAAAAAGTTTACCCGGCTTTTCGGTGGGTTTTGTTACCCGTTATAGCTTAACTGATCACCTGGAAGTGCGTTTTACGCCGTCATTGGTTTTTGCCGACCGGGATTTGACTTATACTTATGAAAACCCCACACAAAATCCAGATGTGAGCAAGAAGGTTCAAACAACCACTGTTGATGCGCCTTTGTCGTTCAAACTAAAATCAGACAGGTTAGGTAATTTTAGGGCCTATATGCTGGGCGGGGTTAAATATTCTCACTCCATCGCCGCAAAAAAGAACGATGCTAACTCCGACCTCATGGATAAGCTGGTTAAAAATGTAAGTGGTTATGGTTCATATGAGGCTGGCCTGGGTTGCGATATCTACTTTGAGTTTTTTAAACTTTCGCCCGAGATCAAAATATCCAATTCCTTTGGTAATGTGCTGCTTCCTGAAAATCAACCATTCTCGGCCCCCATCAGCAAATTGTCGCTGCATACAATCATGTTCAGCCTGTTTTTCGAGTAAGAGAAACTGGGGGGCGCTCGGCTCCTGCCGGGAATAGTGGTAAGCGGAATGTTTAGTCATTAATATTTATGCAAAAAGTGGGTTTACACTATTTTTATCAGTAAGTGCTTTAATTTGCTGATTATGAGATATTTGTATTAATGTTAACCATGAATTGTGTAAACCATGTAAACCCACTTTTGTATTAACTAAATTAATTCAAGCTAATACTGTCCATCAATTCATAGTTGATGTAAATTTCATAGAAAATATCCCAGAGGGATAAGCCCTTTGTAGAAAAAAGGATAATAATTTTTGCATCGGAGAGGCTACCCCTAAGCGTCATTTAGTATTTTTGTGAATACACAGATTAGTATGCCAAACACCTATACACAATTATATATTCATTTTGTATTTGCCGTAAAATACAGACACGCAGTAATTGATGGAAAATGGGAAGGCCGTCTTCAAAAATATATTACCGGAGTGACCCAAAACAACGGTCATAAGCTATTGGCAATAAATACAATGCCAGATCATTTACATCTTTTTGTTGGGCTGAATCCCAAACAATCAATTTCGGAGCTAATGAAACTAGTTAAGGGCAATAGTTCGGAGTTTATAAATAAGGAGGTCTTTACCAAAAGAAAACTCTATTGGCAGGAAGGTTATGGAGCGTTTAGTAATAGCCGTTCACAAATTGATGATGTAGTTAAGTATATACTGAATCAAAAAGAACATCATCGTAAAAAGACCTTCCGAGAGGAATATCTTCAAGTATTAAAAGATTATGCAGTCGAATATGATGAGCAATATATTTTTCAAGACCTGTTGGACGGATAAAGGGTAGCCTCTACGAGGCAATGAAAACTATTGTAAGTTCTACAAAGGGATTGACCCTACGGTCATGAAGTTCGGCCATTGATGCAAACCATCGTAGCTCCTTTTTCTTAGGGATTTTACCAACCTAACTTATTTCCCAGCCCACTTTCATTACCCCTGCCCGACAATAGTTTAAAGTAAAAAACATAATTTCGCTGCCATAGTTATCTACTTACCATGAATAAAATTGCTTTAATCACAGGAGCTACCGCCGGCATTGGTGAAGCTTGTGCGCATGTATTTGCCCGCGAAGGCTATAATTTGATATTGACTGGCCGCCGGCTTGACCGCCTGGAAAAGGTGGCTCACCATTTAAATGATAAATATAATGTGGAGGTTGCGGTATCGTCATTTGATGTACGTAACCGCGAACAGGTAGTAGAGAACCTGGAAGGTTTACCTGCCGAATGGAAAAAGGTTAATGTATTGATCAATAACGCAGGCCTAAGCCAGGGACTTGATCCCATACAAAATGGCAGTTATGATGACTGGGATACCATGATTGATACCAATGTGAAAGGTTTGCTTTATGTAAGTCGCGTAGTATCAAACTGGATGATTGGTAACGGTTATGGCCATATCATTAATCTGGGTTCTATAGCCGGCAAAGAAGTATATGCCAATGGTAACGTATATTGTGCCACTAAACACGCGGTTGATGCCTTAAATAAAGGTATGCGCATTGACCTGTTGCCGCATGGTATAAAAGTTACCGCAGTACATCCGGGAGCGGTGGAAACAGAATTTTCAGAAGTCCGTTTCAAGGGGGATAAAGATAGGGCCAAAAAGGTATACGAAGGCTTTGAACCACTTGCCGCTGATGATATTGCGGAAACGATATGGTTTGTTGCATCGCGCCCGGCACATGTGAACATTAATGATCTGGTGATCATGCCAACCGCGCAGGCCACAGCAGGTAATATATTCAGAAAATAGATGTGCGGATGTGCAGATTTTAGATGTGCAGATGATTAATAGGTAAATCATCAATTCAATAATTATAATCTGCACATTTGCATATCTGAAATCTGCACATTTAAAATTCACAAATTTACTAATTATAAAATGTCATTAATAAATCAAATAGATCAGGATATCAAACTGGCCATGCTGGCCAAACAGGCCGATCGTTTAAGAGGCCTTCGTGCTATAAAATCAGCTTTGTTACTAGCTAAAACCGAAAAAGGCGCGGCAGAGGAACTTACTGCCGAGGCAGAAATCAAGGTACTTCAAAGGTTGATTAAACAGCGTAAAGAATCGGCAGATATTTATAAAACCCAAAACCGCGAAGATCTTTATGAAATAGAGATAGAAGAAATGAAGGTGATTGAGCCTTATTTACCTCAGCAAATGACCCGTTTTGAAATTGAAGGTTACCTGCAGGAGCTAATCAGTAGGTTAGGTGCAACATCAACCAGCGATATGGGTAAAGTGATGGGAGCCGCCAATAAAGAACTTGCCGGTAAAGCCGATGGTAAAACCATATCAGAAGTAGTAAGACAATTGTTGGGTTAGTCTTAAGTTCCGAATCTTACGTTTTAAGTTAATAACATGCTTTTAAGCCTAGAACTTCGAACTCAAAACTCAAGACTTAAAACTTGGGACTCAAGACTTAGAAATTTATTACTATAATTGTTGTAACTCATCCGTAATAAACTAATTTTATGGCGGAATAGTAGAATTTGTACTGAATTTGATTTCGGTATAGAAAATTTAAAAAAATTAATATCAGAATTTTATATGGATTTCGTGCTTAAAGAGGAACACGGGTTTAGTTATATAGATGAGGGCGAAGGTGAGGTGTTGTTGTTGTTACATGGTTTAATGGGGGCGCTGAGCAATTGGGAAGAAGTTGTTGAAGAGTTCAAGTCAAAATATCGTGTTATTATACCTATACTACCAATTTATGATATGCCTCTTTTAACCACTGGTGTAAAGAGTCTTTCAAAATTTGTTCATAAATTTATAAAGTTTAAAGAGCTAAGTAACATAACTGTACTTGGTAATTCATTGGGCGGACACGTGGCTTTGATTTATGTTTTAGCTCACCCCGAAAATATTAAAGCCATGGTATTAACCGGTAGTTCTGGTTTATACGAAAACGCATTTGGAGGCTCGTTTCCACGACGCGAAAGCATTGATTTTGTAAGGGAAAAGGTACAATATACTTTTTATGACCCTGTGGTGGCAACCGATGAACTGGTTAATGACGTATATAAGTTAATTAACGACAGGCACAGTGTAGTAAGGTTGTTGGCTATGGCAAAATCGGCCATTCGTCATAACATGAAAAAGGATCTGCATAAAATGGATCTACCGGTGTGTTTGATATGGGGTAAGGATGATAAAATAACACCGCCCGAGGTGGCTGCAGAGTTTAATGAGTTTTTACCTAATGCCGAATTACATTGGATAGATAAATGCGGACATGCGCCGATGATGGAGCGCCCGCGGGAGTTTAACAGGTTGTTAACTGGATTTTTGGAAAAACTAAAAGTTTAATATCATGGTAGCAATTGAACTGATGGCAGGCGCAATTCCGCCGGTACACACTTCTGATACGATACAGAAAGTACTTGACCGCATGGTAGAGTTCCGCCTCAGACATTTGCCCATTGTGAACGAAGAACAGTTTTTGGGCCTGGTAGCCGAAGATGACCTGATAGGGGAGAGCGATTATCAGACCGCTGTTGGAGCGTTGGCTTTATCGCAGGTAAACCCGTATGTGCTCGAAGATCAGCATATATATGATGTGATACGTATGTTTTATGAGCGCCAGCTCACCGCTATACCAGTGCTTGATGCCAAGAGGAACTATCTTGGACTCATATCTGTTAATGCCATCACAGAATATTTTGCCAAGATTACCGCAGTAGCTGAACCTGGTGGTATCATCGTATTGGAGATCAGTAATAAAAATAACTCCCTGGCCCACATGGCTCAGATTGTCGAGTCGGACAATGCCCAGATACTGAGTTCATACATACAAACTTTTCCAGATTCTACTAAAATGGAAGTGACCCTCAAAGTAAACAAACAGGACATTTCGGCCATATTAGCTACCTTTTTGCGTTATGAGTATGATGTAAAGGCTACCTTTAACAATACCGATAATAACGATAACGCAAAAGACAGGTACGATTCACTAATGAATTACCTTAATTTGTAATTAGTTCATAGATCATTGATCATGGTTCATAGTTGATAATAAAAAAGAATAATCGTCAACCAGTAACTACCATGAACTATGAACCATCAACCATGAACAAACCCAAACAATCATAAATGAAGATAGCAGTTTACGGCAGACCGTTTAATGATCCGTCTGTAATACCATATATTCAGCAGGTATTTGATAACCTGGCACAGCACAATGTCGAAATATACGTTCATTATCAGCTTAATGAATATCTGCAGGATAAAATAAGCAACGTAAAATATAACGTACTTGAAAATACAGATTCCATCAAAGGGTTTATTGATCTTTTTTTAACCCTTGGGGGCGATGGTACCCTGTTGGATATGGTAACAGTAATTCGCGATTCCGGGATACCGGTAATCGGTATCAATTTTGGCCGCCTGGGCTTTTTGGCCAGCGTCAATAAAAATGATATCACAGCGGCCATACATGCCGTAGTGAATAAGGAGTTTTCTCTTGACTGCCGTGAGTTGCTGACCATTGATTCAACGATGAAAATTTTTGGTGACGATAATTTCGCCCTGAACGATGTAACCATCCATAAGCGCGATGATGCCGCCATGATCATCACCCATGTGTTTTTGAACGATGAGTTTTTAAACTCCTATTGGGGCGATGGTATTATCATCTCTACATCAACGGGATCAACAGCTTATTCATTAAGTTGCGGCGGCCCTATTATTTTCCCGCAGTCAAACAGTATTGTACTAACGCCGGTATCGCCCCATAACCTTAATGTACGGCCCATCATTATACCAGATAGCAGTAAGCTATGCTTTGAAGTGGAGAGCCGTAGTGCAAATTACCTGGTATCGTGCGATTCGCGAGTGGCGGCATTAGATCAAACTGTTAAATTTCACGTTCAGAAAGCTGACTTTCAGTTAAATTTGGTACGTTTAAATAATGAAAGTTATTTAACCACGCTAAGAAACAAACTATTATGGGGCTTAGATGCCCGTAATTACTAAATTTGCTTAATGCCCAAATTTGTAGTACTTCTATTTTTTTTATTTGTATCCTATCAGTTGCAGGCCCAAACCTGGGAGGTTGGTGGCGCGCTAGGCGGCGCAGGCTATATAGGTGATCTTAACCCTAACAATCCCGTTAAAATAAGCGGAATTTCCGGCGGCGTATATGTAGCACGCAATTTTGATGGCTATTTTTCGGCAAAACTGAATTTTATATACGGTAAGATCAGCGCTGATGACAGTAAATCAAGCAATCAGCAATTCAGAGATCGTAATTTGAGCTTTAATGATCCTTTGAAAGAGTTAAGCCTTATCGGTGAGTTTAATTTCATGAACTACATCCCCGATGCAGGGCCACACAAATACACCCCTTATATATATACAGGTATTGGCCTAACCGCCTATGCCCCTCGTGCCGATTATATGGGAAAATCATATGGTTTAAGACAATTAAGAACCGAGGGTGAACCTACCTATGGTAAAACTACTATTGTAATTCCGTATGGTATCGGTTTAAAATATAATTTTAATACTAAATGGACAGTTGCCGGGGACTTGGGGTATCGGTATACGATGACCGATTATCTGGATGACGTAAGTGGTAGATATGCTGATCCCGCTCAATTGCCAAATGATTATTCAAGAGCCTTAGCCGATCGTTCGGGTGAGGTTGGGAAACCAAAAAACGCGATAGGCTCCCAGCGTGGCGACTTTAAACCCCGTGATACTTATTTCTTTTTAGGCTTTACTATTTCCTATACCTTCGTTACGCAGCGTTGTTACTATTAATATCTATGGGTTATTGTATATAAAACAAAATATTATTTTGTTTTATATACAATAACAAAATTAAATTTTACGTTTGATATATAAATGCCAGTAATAGTTGGCGTTTATTGTTTAACCTTAAACTTTAATATCATGGCTGAGTTAAATCCTTCAACATCAAAAGCAGGCGGGGCACACAGACGCAAAAGAATGAACCTTCGGGTCGACCTCACCGCTATGGTTGATTTGGCATTTCTGCTAATCACCTTTTTATCATGACCACTACCCTGGCAAAACCCAAAGCAATGGATTTGACTATGCCGGTAGGTGAACACCAGGATGCAATCCCATCAAGCCGCAGCCTTACGCTTTGCCTGGGTAAAAATAACCAGCTGATGTACTACCTGGGAGAGCTGAAAAATCCGGTCATTGCACCGGCTGTTACTGGCTTTAATAAAGACGGTATCCGTAAAGTATTGCTCGAAACCGGTAAATCGATACATAACAAAACCGGTAAAAGCATGATCGTGCTGGTAAAGCCGTCCGATCATTCGGTATACAATAACCTGGTTAATATTTTAGATGAACTTACTATTACCGATGTATCAACCTACGCTATTGTGGATATTGACCCTCATGATACCGATATGCTCAAACAAAAAAATATTTATTAACGGTATCCTTTTTCAGGCTTAAAATAAGCAGATTAACAGGCCGGGCATCATAATCATTAGATGATTTTTGATGTCCGGCCTGTTAATTTTCGTTTCAAATAAGTGTAATAAATCTTTACTTAACCGGTTATTTGTGTGCTTTTTGTATCATTTTAGTGCATTATTGATAATAACATTTTCTTTTCCTGCGGCATACTAAAAAAATACAAAGTAAGTTTTACCTTTGTACCCTGAAAAAACCGGCAAATTGAATTTTTACAATTGTGTGGCCGGGTGCTATTTTGGAGGACTTATGTTGAACAAATATTTTATTTAGGCATAGCATTGATAAAATTAAAACACAAGCGTGTCTTTTGCAGACATTCACAGAGTAGCTTTTGATAATGAACAGTATGGGATATTTTGATCAGATTGATTTGTTAAGGCTACCAAAGCATGTTGCCATTATTATGGATGGCAATGGTCGTTGGGCAAAAGAAAAAGGCAAATTAAGGGTATTTGGCCATCATAGCGGAGTAACATCTGTTAGGGATGTTGTTGAAGGCGCTGATAAACTAGGTATAAAATACATAACACTCTACACCTTTTCATCCGAAAACTGGAACCGGCCCAAACTGGAGGTTATGGCCATTATGGAATTAATGGTTAGTACCATTCATAAAGAAATAGCCGGTTTTATGAAAAACAATATTAAATTAAATGCCATAGGCGATCTGGATATGTTACCCGATAAATGTAACCGGGAACTGAAGGCCGCTATGGAAAAAACATCGGCCAATACCGGGGTGGTGCTTACACTGGCATTAAGCTACAGCTCGCGCCGCGAAATTGTACGTGCTGCTAAAAATATAGCCATCAAAGTACAAAAAGGCGAATTGGAGATAACAGATATCAACGAAGATGTTTTTGAAAATAACCTCTTCACTGGTGATATGCCCAATCCTGAATTATTGATCAGAACAAGCGGTGAATTCCGTATAAGTAATTATTTATTATGGCAAATTGCCTATGCTGAGTTGTATTTTACACCTAAGTTTTGGCCCGACTTTAGAAAGGAAGATTTGTACGAAGCTATACTTGATTATCAAAAGCGGGAACGCCGTTTTGGTATGACAAGTGAGCAAGTTAACTAAATTTTTACTTTTAACACTTTTTAACAACTGTATAAATTAATTTTAGCCCACTAAAATATTCGAATGTATAAATTTCTTTTTGCTATTCTTTTCTCTGTTTTTGTTACCTCCGCGTTTGCCCAGGTTTCCAATACTCCGAGAGCACCATTGACAAAATCGATACCGGCCGATAGTTTAAGTTATCTTAATCCCCGGGATTACATTATTGGTGGTATTTCTGTTAGTGGGGCAAAGTATCTGGATAAAGATATTTTGATACAGCTTTCAAAATTAACCAAAGGCGATCGTATCAACCTGCCAGGCGAGCGGAATGCCGAGGTGATAAAAACCTTATACTCCCAGGGCTTATTTGATGATGTGCAGTTAAACATTACCAAAATTAACATGGATACCATTTACCTGGAGATAGCTGTTTCTGAACGGCCGCGTTTATCGCGTCTGCACATTACAGGTATACGTAAAGGTGAAATTGAAGACGTACAGAAAAAGCTGAACGACCGTACCGGGAAAATCGTCAACGAAAATTTAATAAATACTACAACAGCCATCATCAAAAAACATTTTGGCGAGAAGGGCTTTTTGAACACAACCGTAAAACTTACCCAGCGTAAAGATCCGGGAGATGCCAATAGTGTGATATTGGATGTGGCTATTGACAAAAAAACCAAAGTGAAGATAAATCAGGTTATTTTTGAAGGTAATAAAGCGTTTTCATCCAATAAGCTGAAAGGCTTTTTGAAAAAAACCCGAGAAAAGAAATGGTACAACTTGTTTGGTTCTAAAAAATTCAAGCAGGATAAATACGAGGAGGACAAGCAAAGTTTGGTAGAATCCATGCAGAGTAAAGGTTACCGCGATGCAGAGATCGTAAGTGATTCTGTTTGGAGCCATGATGCTACTACCGTTAACGTAAAAATTAAAGTTTACGAAGGCCCTAAATATTACTTTGGTAATGTGAAATGGTCTGGTAATGCTAAATATTCTACCGAATTACTGAACAGGATCCTGCACGTTAAAAAAGGTGATGTATTTAGTGAAGATGAACTGAACAAAAGGTTGGTAGGCCCAACCCCAAGTAATGATGATGTTTCGTCGTTATATCTTAACGATGGTTATTTAACTTACACCGCCGACCCAGTACAGGTAAAAGTTTACAATGATACGGTTGATTTGGACATCCGCGTTTACGAAGGTCCGCAATACACCATTAACCGCGTAAGCTTAAAAGGTAATGATGTAACCAACGATAAAGTGGTTATGCGTGAAATTCAAACCAAACCAGGTCAAAAATTCAACAAAGAATTATTGATCCGCAGCTCACGCGAAATTGGTCAACTGGGTAACTTTGATGAGCAAAAAACAGAACCAAAACCGGTTAATATCAATCCGCAGGATGGTACAGTTGATTTGGTTTACAACGTAGTTGAAAAGCCTTCAGATCAGATCGAGCTATCGGGTGGTTTCGGTGGTGGCCAGTTGGTGGGTACCCTGGGTTTAACTTTCAATAACTTCTCGTTAAGAAATATCTTTAACCTCAAAGCATACAAACCGCTGCCAAAAGGCGATGGTCAGAAACTGAGCTTACGTGGCCAATCAAGCGGACGTACCTATCAGAACTTCTCGTTCACTTTCTCTGAGCCATGGTTAGGTGGTAAAAAGCCTATTTACTTTGCCTTATCAGCATATACACAGGGTAGCTCAACCGGGCAATATTATCCTAAATCGAGCCCGTTATACAATAACCTGCGTATTAATGGTATTGGTGTAACCTTGGGTAAACGTTTAAAATGGCCTGATAACTACTTCCAGTTAAACTACTCGTTAAACGTCGATCACTACAATCTGGATAACTATACCGGTTATTTATTTACCAACGGTACTTCATACAACATTAAGTTAACCCAGGAATTAAGCCGTAACTCTATTGATGCGCCTATTTTCCCAACACAGGGTTCAAACATTAAATTTACCGTACAGGCAACGCCTCCATACTCTTTATTCAATAATATCAATTACAAAATAGCAACTCCAGAGGAGCGCTATCACTTTGTAGAGTATTATAAATTTAAGTATGATGCACAATGGTTCTCTAAACTGGTTGGTAAATTCGTACTGATGTCGCAGGTGAGGTTTGGCTTCCTGGGCATGTATAATAAAGATGTAGGTCCATCTCCGTTTGAGCGTTTCAAATTGGGTGGTGATGGTATGCAGAGTTACCAGTTTTTACAAGGTAGCGAGATTATTGGTTTAAGAGGTTATCAAAACTTCTCGATTGTACCAGAAGGTTCAACCGAAAATCAAAATACAAACACGGGTAGTACCATCTACAACAAATACACATTGGAGCTGCGTCACCCGGTAATTGCCAGCCAATCAGCAACTATATTCTTACTGGCATTTGCCGAGGGTGGTAACGTTTGGAATAACTTTAGTCAGTTCAATCCGTTTAATGTTAGGCGTTCGGTAGGTGTTGGAGCAAGAATATTTTTACCTATATTTGGCTTGCTTGGATTAGATTATGGCTACGGATTTGATAAAATACCAGGTCAGCCTGACGCAAACAGGGGGCAATTCCATTTTACAATTTCTCAGAGTTTATCCGGCGGATTTAATTAATTTGCACAGCGATATA
Organism: Mucilaginibacter lappiensis; assembly: GCF_900155965.1. Classification (GTDB taxonomy): domain Bacteria; phylum Bacteroidota; class Bacteroidia; order Sphingobacteriales; family Sphingobacteriaceae; genus Mucilaginibacter; species Mucilaginibacter lappiensis. The sequence goes on along the minus strand of NZ_FTMG01000007.1, from coordinate 246,312 downwards.
TGAAGAAGATAATTTTAATAGCGTTTTTAACGTTAACAGCATTTACGGGAGCTTACGCACAACGTTTTGCTTACGTTGATTCGGAGTATATATTAAAACATATGCCCGAATATGCCTCATCACAAAAACAGCTGGCAGCATTATCTGATCAATGGCAAAAAGAAGTAGACAGCCGTTTTCAGGAAATTGACCGCTTGTATAAAGCATATCAGGCCGATCAGGTTTTAATGACGGCTGATATGAAAAAACGCCGCGAGGCCGAAATCGTTGATAAAGAAAAAGCTGCAAAGGATTTTCAACGACAAAAATTCGGACCCGATGGTGAACTTTCACAAAAGAGTAATGCTTTGATTAAACCAATCCAGGATCGTGTGTCTAAAGCTGTGCAGGCCATTGCCGAAGGCGATAACCTGGATATGGTATTTGATAAAAACAGTGAAGTAATTATGTTGTATGCCAATCCGCGTTATAACCGGAGCAACGATGTGATTACCAAATTAGGGCTTAAACCCGGAGTATTTGCTAAATAAATTTTTGAATAAATAAACAGACTATTATTAAACACAGGACAAGAAAAATGAAAAAACTATTTAAAGTTGCTTTAGTTGCAGTAGGTATGATATTTGCGGGCAACTTTGCCAATGCGCAGACTAAGATCGGGCACATTAACTTCAATCAATTAATTGACATGATGCCTGAAACTAAAACTGTGACCACTCAGATGCAGGCTTATCAAAAAACATTTATTGATCAGCTTACCAGCATGAATACTGAGTACACTACAAAAGGTCAGGAGTTTCAAAAAAATCAGGCTACAATGACCGATGCAGTACGTACTGTAAAAGGCAACGAGCTACAGGATTTGCAAAAACGTATGCAGGATTACCAAAATAACGCACAACAACAAGTTGATGCTAAAAGACAAGAATTAGGTAAACCGCTAATTGATAAAGCTACTGCTGCAGTTAATACTGTTGCTAAAGAAAAAGGATACGCTTACGTATTGGATTCTTCACAGGTAAGTTTATTAGTGTCTCCGGATGCTGATGACCTGATGGCTGCTGTAAAATTGAAATTAGGATTAAAATAAACATCAATTATTAGTCATTTAAAAAAAGCGTCGCGTATTTACGTGACGCTTTTTTTATTTTTGTATATAAAGCCTGTAGGTGCATTTAAAACGTGTACTGAAATGAAAAATCACTAATTCAATAAATCACTACGAAGTACTCATGAGTACCGTTTAAAATAAATTACAAACGAATAATTGGATGCATCAACCCATTGGTATTTTCGATTCGGGCTTTGGCGGCCTTACTGTTTTCAAATCAATTATAGAACAGCTTCCGGAGTATGACTATATATACATGGGCGATAATGCCCGGGCGCCTTATGGTAACCGCTCATTCAACACCATTCATCAGTATACCTGGGAGTGCGTTCAATGGATGTTTGAGCAAGGCTGCCCACTTATCATTGTAGCCTGTAATACAGCTTCGGCCAAGGCCCTGCGCACTATACAGCAGCAGGACCTTAAAACCGTTGATCCCTCAAAAAGAATACTCGGGGTAATACGCCCAACAGCCGAAGTTATAGGCGATTATACCATAAGCAAAGAGATTGGCGTACTGGGCACCAAAGGAACCGTACAATCGGGCTCTTATCTTTTGGAGATCCAGCACTTTTTTCCGGATATCAAAGTTCATCAGCAGGCCTGCCCGCTTTGGGTTCCATTGATTGAGAACGGCGAGTATGATCAGCCCGGTGCCGATTACTTTGTGAAATTATACCTGGATCAGATCATGACACAATCGCCACAAATTGATACTATTTTACTGGCCTGCACGCATTATCCGCTTATACAGCAAAAAATAGAAGCTAATTTACCCGCGCATGTTAAAGTGGTAGCCCAGGGTGATATTGTGGCCAAAAGCCTGGTTGATTATCTGCAGCGGCATCCCGAAATGAAAACCCAATTAAGCAGGAACCAAACTAAAGCATTTTTTACTACTACCGATGATACTGCCGATTTTGATCATCACGCCTCCGTGTTTTTCTCGGCTCCTGTAAAATCAACTTTTATATCAGCTAATGATCTGGTGAAGTGCTGATAAGGGAGCCCCTCCCAACCCTCCCCGGAAGGGAGGGCTTAAAAGTATTTAAAGAAGTCTCCCCTTCCGGGGGAGATTTAGAGGGGGCTCACTACTCCACAATCCCCACCAACTTAATATAACTTACCACCCTAAAATAGTATAACATTTAGTAAGTTTGCGGTTTAAGCAAAACAGGCCTCTTGAATACTTATCTGATATATTTTATTGTTGCTATAGGGCTGTTTAGTTTTTCGGCCTTTTTTGCGTTGTTTGGTGTTTATGCCGAGCGCAAAATTTCGGCATTTATACAAGACAGGCTTGGCCCTACAGAAACCGGTAAGTTTGGCTCGCTCCAAACCCTGGCCGATATATTAAAGATGATCCAGAAAGAACTCATCATTCCGGCAGCTGCTGATAAATGGCTGTTCATGCTGGCGCCGGCGGTAATTTTTATCGCGGTTTACATGGGCTTTGCCGCCCTGCCCTGGGCTCCGGGTCTTATCCCTTCCAAAATAAACCTGGGTATCTACTACATATTTGCCATTATCTCGGTAGAAACACTGGGTATCCTAATGGCGGGTTGGGGGTCAAACAATAAATATTCTATATTGGGCGCTATGCGTTCTGCTGCGCAGATCATCTCGTATGAGATACCTGCGGGCTTTGCCATTATATCGGTAGTGATGATAGCACAAACGCTCAATCTGCAGGACGTGGCCATGCAGCAGGGTATCCTGGCTACCGAAAAAATAAAATTCGCAGGTTTTTGGGATGTATCAGGCATAGGCGGCTTGTTCAGCTGGAATATATTCCGTGCCCCACACCTAATCATCGCATTTGTGATCTATTTTATAGCTTCATTGGCCGAAAGTAACCGCGCTCCTTTTGATATCCCCGAAGCAGAATCAGAACTGGTTGCTGGTTTCCACACCGAGTTTACGGGTATCAGGTTTGCCCTGGTGTTTTTAGCCGAATATTCGATGATGTTCCTGGTATCGATGATAGGCGTGATTCTGTTTTTAGGAGCCTGGAATACACCTTTACCCAATATAGGCCCAGTACATTTAGCCACATGGACAACAGGTATGGCCTGGGGTATTTTATGGGTAAGTTTGAAAACCCTGGCGCTGGTTGCCGTGCAAATGTGGATCAGGTGGACATTGCCCCGTTTCCGGGTTGACCAGCTGATGGACCTTTGCTGGAAAGTACTTACTCCGCTGGCCTTTGCCTGCATGCTGATATCGGGCGTTTGGCGATTATGGCTCATGTAACTTGGGAGTAAGGATTTTTGGAGCAAAGAACAAGGACAGAACATAGAATTTAAGAGATAAGATAAAAAGGAATAATAAAGAAAAAGGAATCAGAGTAATCCCTGAATTCAATAAATCAAGATTCAGACAAAATCAAGGTAAAAAAATCAGCGAAATCAACGTAATCATACAAATCAACGGTAGATGTTTAAAAGGTTAATTAACGGTTTTACTACGGCATGGAAAGGTTTAAGCCTTACCGTGAAGCATCTTTTTGCCTCCAATGCGGCCAGGAAGATCACGACCGTAAGCGACGATAATTACTTTAAACAATTGGAGGGCACCAACACTATTCAATATCCCAAACAACAGCTGCCCGTACCCGAGGTGGGGCGTTATCAGCTGGATGTGGAAATGGATGATTGTATTGTATGCGATCTGTGCGCCAAGGTATGCCCCGTTAACTGTATCGATATTGAATCAATCAAAGCGACGGAAGCCATTGGGCAAACCTCTGATGGTACTACCAAACGCCTTTATGCCGCTAAGTTTGATATTGATATGGCCAAATGTATGTATTGCGGCCTGTGTACCATTGTATGCCCAACCGAGTGCATTGTGATGACCAATCAGTATGATAAAACCGTGTTTCAGCTGAGCGATCTTACGTATCAATTCTCAGACATGTCGCCAGAGGTTGCTGCCGAGAAGCGGGCTTTGTTTGATCAGCAACAAGCAGAGAAGCAGGCCGCTAAACTGGCGGCCATGCAAAAAAAGGAGGGTGGAGCATGACCCTCTTACGCGTGCTTTTTTACTTCCTGAGTTTTATAGCTATTGTTTCGGCATTGTACGCGGCTTCCAGCAAAAATCTGGTGCGCAGCATCTTTGTGTTTTTTGTTACCCTGTTTTCACTGGCTGGTTTATATGTGCTGGCCCTGGCCGATTTTGTGGCCGTAACCCAGGTAGTGATCTACGTTGGGGGGATACTGGTGCTGATCCTGTTTGCCTTTATGCTTTCGGGCAAAGAAACCCTGAACGTACTGCAAAAGCAGGAAGGGAAGTTTCTGAGCATGAAAAAATTGCCAGCTATACTTTTGGCAGTGCTGTTTTTTGTCGTGCTGATCAATGTGGTCTTTAAAGCTAATGCTGATAATCTGCCTTGGGTAAGAGATGCCATCAGTCTTAAAAACGAAATCACTCCGAAAGATATCATGATCGATAACATCGGTGTAAATTTAATGACCCGTTACCTGTTGCCCTTTGAAGCTATATCCATCTTATTGTTAGTAGCTTTGGTTGGAGCAGCTCATTTATCACGTAAGGAGGGCAAAGCATGATCACACTTACCGATTTTCTGATAGTAAGCGCGGCCCTGTTTTGTATAGGTTTGTATATGACTGTTTCCAAGCGGAACGCTATACAAATATTGATAGGTATTGAACTGATCCTGAACGCGGCTATTTTAAACCTGGTAGCCTTTGGCAAATATGATAAAGTAAATAACAGCGGACAAATATTTGCCCTGTTTGCTATTGTGCTGGCCGCTGCTACAACAGCAGTAGCATTGGCTATTATTTTGAACGTGTACCGGAGATATAAGACTATTGATCCAAATGACATTACTAAACTGAGGGATTGAGCATGAAAGGATTGATGATTATATTTTTTTTATTGACCTGCACCAGTGCTTTCGCGCAAAAACGAGATACGTTTTTTTATGTGGATGGCCCCAAAAAGAAAATGATTATGTGCAGCTCGGTTATTGACAGCAACAGATCATATGTTACTGTTAATGGCAGGGCTTACACCGGACTATTAGATAGTTTAAACACAGATAACATTATCCAGTTTAAAGTGCTAAAGGCAACTGAGGCGGTTGCCATATTGGGGAAAAAAGGAAAGAATGGTGCTATCCAGATCACGATGAAGGTGTCCCATATTACCGGCAAATCTGTAGCCGGGGCTTCCCCGGGCGAAAATGATATTACGGATTATATCTTAGATGGCAGGCGATCTAATAAAATGGAAATATCCCACCTGGGACATCGTATTTTAAGTTCAAAATCTGAAAAAAAATCAGCCGCCGATCCATCAAAGAACAAAGTTATTTTAATAGCCGTTACCCGGAATTATGCTATTAAGCAATATCAAACAAAACTAAGCAGGCTTTCAACCGGATATAAAACATACCTGAATAAACACCATCATGACGATAAAGGTTTAACTTTTATCATTAACGGAGAAAAGTACGCTGTATCAACAGACGACAGGATAAAAAAAATATATGAATTGATTTCAGATGATAAGATTCAGGATCTTAATTTGAAATACGTTATGGGATTTGGCCGCACACCTTCATTTGTTAAAATAGATACCAAATAAATTGGACACCTTTTTACACGCCATACAAAGTTTAAACTATACGGTTGCAGCCGTAGTATTGCCGCTGCTTGCTGCTTTGGTAAACTTTTGTCTGCCGGTAAAAAGTAAAGCCGCTGGCTGGATATCAACCATAGCCATTTTGTTAAGCTGTGTATTATCCGCCAGGGTATTTGCTACGATATGGAATAATCCGCAGGTACATGCACAGCGCATTTGGTTTACCATTGGTCAGACACAGGTTTATGCCGGTATCCTGCTCAATAATCTTTCGGTACTGATGCTGTTGCTGGTGTCGGTTATCGCCTTGCCGGTACATATCTATTCTACCGCGTACATGAAGCATGATGAGCGGTACAGCCGTTATTTTACTTACCTCAGTTTCTTTTGTTTCAGCATGCTGGCTTTGGTGGTAGTAGACAGTTTGATACTGTTCTATGCCTTTTGGGAACTGGTTGGTTTTTCATCGTACCTGCTTATTGGTTTCTGGTTTACGAAGGATAAAGCCGTAAAAGCCAATAAAAAAGCATTCATCATGAATCGGGTTGGGGATATCGGTTTGCTGAGTGCCATCATTATCCTTTTTGCACAGTTTCATACTTTTGATATCGATACCATATTTGGTCAAAACGGACTTGCGCATCTGATGGGCATACAGGATGGAAAATGGACTTTGATACCAAATCACTTGCCTGATTCAGTCGGCTCTGTTTGGGGGCGCGGAACTATAACCGCATTGCCAGCCCTCTGGCAATACGTAGCTTGCGCTGGTATATTTTTGGCCGTAGCCGCCAAATCGGCCCAGTTCCCATTACATACCTGGTTACCCGATGCTATGGAAGGTCCAACCTCGGTATCTGCCCTCATTCATGCCGCTACGATGGTAGCCGCAGGTGTGTTTTTGTTGGGCCGGGTTTACCCCATGTTCATCGAAACAGAGCTCACCATACTGGCCTGTATCGGTTGCTTTACCGCGTTTATGGCAGCAACCATCGCGCTTACCCAGAACGACCTGAAACGTATTCTCGCTTACTCCACCATATCGCAATTAGGCTTTATGATATTGGCCATGGGCGTGGGGGCCTATGCATCTTCATTGTTCCACCTGGCTACACACGCCTTTTTTAAATGTTTGCTGTTTTTGGTGGCAGGTATTGTGATACACCAGATGCAGCACATTAAGGATGATAACAACCTCGATATCGATCCTCAGGATATCTCGCACATGGGTGGCCTGCGTAAAAAACTGCCGCTTACTTTTATAACCGCGGTTATAGCCGCGCTGGCCCTGATAGGTTTACCGCTTACCTCGGGTTATCTGTCTAAAGACGGTATCCTGATCCAGGCATTTGAATGGAGCGATGGCCGGAATGCCTGGTTTAAGATCATCCCGGTGATGGCCCTAATTACCAGCTGGCTTACCGCATTCTATGTAGCCCGGCTCATATTTAAAGTTTTCTTTGGCGAGTTCAGGTTATTAAAAGACAATCCGGATATTAAGCCGCACCTGGGCGATGGCGGCTGGCCGTATACCTTGCCTTTGATACTGCTTGCTGTTTGCTGTTTATTTCCGCTATTTTCATTTAACCCATTGGCTTACGAGCACGCCTGGTTGTTTGAAGGTTTAAAAACATCAGCTCGTCATGCGGGGGAGGGTGTATACCACAGCCTGATACCTATTAGTGTTAATGTGATCAGCTTGCTGCTGTTATTTGCTGCTTACCGAATATATACCCGGGAAAGCAGATTACCGTTTCCGCAAAAGGGCTTTTTTTACCGCTTATCCTACAATCAATGGTATATCGATAACTTATATAAACGGGCTATCGTAAACCCGGTATTGCGTTTGGGAAGCGTTTGCTTCTGGATAGATCGTAATATTATCGACGGCTTCCTGCATCTGCTAACACGTATCAGTGGCTCCATAGCGAAATTAGCTGCCTGGACAGACGAATATATCGTCGACGGATTTTTGCATTTGTTGGCCGCTATAGTGCAAAGTATTGGCAATTTTGCACGTAAGTTTCAAAGTGGTAAAGTACAATATTACCTGTTTAGCATGCTGGTGATTGTACTGTTGTTGTTTATTTTAAAAATACTGATATGAAGAAAGAATCAAGAGATAAGAATCAAGAGCCGGCTGGTTCAAAAATTGCAATATGATTTCTTGATTCCTGGCTCTTGATTCTTGACTCTGATATTTAATTCGCATGAATATATTAACCTTACTATTACTGGTACCTGTACTGTTCGGCTTCATCATTATGCTGCTGCCATCGTCATTGCGTGGCAGTTTTAAGTACCTCACCTTAACGGCTACCCTTATACAATTGGGTATCAGCATATGGATGTACTTACATTTTAAAACGGGGGCGGCCTATGGTGGTATCAATCATGAAGATCAGTTTCAGTTTGTGCAAAAGCTCCCCTGGATATCCCTCAACCTGGGCCGCATGGGAAAAATGCAGATTGATTATTTTGTTGGTATCGATGGTATGTCTATCAGTCTGCTGGTAATGACATCCTTGGTATTGGTTATCGCTACGCTGTCGTCCTGGGAGATCAAGAGTAATCTAAAAGGTTTCTTCCTGCTGTTTTTACTGTTGGATATGGCGGTTATCGGCGTGTTCTGTGCACTGGATTTCTTCCTGTTCTATCTGTTTTATGAGTTGATGCTGTTGCCGCTATACTTCCTCATCGGTATGTGGGGCGGTGCGCGCAGGGAATATGCGGCTATTAAGTTTTTCCTATATACTTTGTTCGGTTCGGTATTTATGCTGCTGGTGATGGTGGGCTTGTATTTATCAGTTACCGACCCGGCAACAGGCAACCATACTTTTAATATCATACAAATGATGAACCCTGCTAATTACAGCGGGCAATCTATATTCTCAATAGCCGGTCATCAAACCATATTGGGCATGCCGGCACGAACGCTTGGTTTTGTGGTCTTATTTATTGCTTTTGCTATTAAAGTACCCGTAGTGCCCTTACATACCTGGCTGCCCGACGCGCACGTAGAAGCGCCAACCCCGGTATCTATCATACTTGCAGGTATCCTGCTTAAAATAGGTGGTTATGGTATCATTCGCATTTGTTTGGGGATTTTCCCAGAGATAGCCACTTCCGGCGCATTCTGGTTGGGACTGTTGGGGGTGATCTCCATCTTATACGGCGCGTTTAACGCTTTAGCTCAAAAAGATCTGAAACGTATGATCGCTTACTCCTCCATATCACATATGGGTTTTGTACTCTTAGGAATCGCCTCACAAACCGCCGAAGGTATCAGCGGAGCGGTAATGCAAATGGTGAGCCACGGTTTTTTATCAACCATGCTGTTCTTTTTGGTGGGGGTACTATACAACCGCGTACACGACCGCGGTATTAATCATTTCCGTGGATTGGGTACATTGATGCCGCAATACACCGCTTTTGTAATGATCGCGTTTTTCGCGTCGTTGGGTTTGCCGGGCTTTTCGGCATTTGTGGCCGAAGCATTTTCTTTAACAGGGGCCTTTAAGTCGCCAACAGTAAATGGTTTGTTACCTTATTGGATGGCCATTTGCGGTTCGGTAGGCATATTGCTGAGCGCCGCCTATTTCTTATGGACATTACAGCGCATGTTTTTTGGCGCCGAATCATTAAAAGGGGGCAACGTTTGGAAAATAGCCCTGACCGACCTGAACCTGCGCGAGAAATTGACGCTGGCTCCACTGGCCCTCATAGCCCTGGCTTTGGGTATTATGCCCTCACTGGTTTTTGATAAGATCAATGATTCGGTGCTGGCGCTGGTTCAGTTTTTACAGCTTAAATAGTTCAATAAAATAAATGCACGATCTGCTACCCCATATATCCGCATCTTTATCGTCTGTTTTTGGCAGCATAGCCTATTTTATGCCCGAGGTTTACCTGGCATTGCTGTTCATCGTAGTGATGATAACCGACCTGATATTTGGGAAGCGATCCTTAAAACTGTGCCGTATAGTAGCCTGCGCAGGTTTGCTGCTGGTGATGTATCTTGACCTGAAACAATTTGCCCTGGTGGTTGATGGCGGGCATTTGATATTCAGTAATATGCTGCTGCTTATTCGCAGTGGCATATTCTTTAAATTGATCATCGATCTGCTGTCGTTTATCCTCTTGTTATATTTTAGCTGGGATAATAAATTGAATGGTCACCAAAAAGGCTTGTCTGATTTGTATTCTATTGCCATCGCATCCATGTTCGGTTTGCATTTAATGGTGATGGCGATAAACCTGTTATCCATTTACCTGGCTATTGAAATGGTTTCCATCGCATCATATTTGATGGTGGCTTATCGTACAGAAAATGCTTTCAGTACCGAGGCCGGTTTAAAATATGTGCTGTTCGGGGCCGCGTCATCAGCTATGATGCTGTATGGTATTTCTTTATTGTATGGCTTTAGCGGTTCATTGGATATTATATTCCATCATACTATTGAGCAGCTATCTGGAGTTAATCCTATCAGTACCTCCTTTGCCATGATCCTGGTTTTAATAGGCATCGGCTTTAAGTTATCCTTTGTACCTATCCATTTTTGGGTGCCCGATGTATACCAAGGGGCAAGCACACCGGTAACAGCGTACCTGTCAACCGTACCCAAAATAGCCGCTTTTGCGTTGCTCATCAATTTTCTTTCGCCATTTATGTTTACGGGGCTTTGGACCGGGTTTAATATGAGCATAGCACTTTCCGTAATCGGTATAGTTACTATGGTTGCTGGTAACTTTGCGGCGGTGCTGCAAACCAATATCAAAAGGATGCTGGCGTACTCCAGCATTGGCCATACCGGCTTCGCGCTGATGGCAGTTGCTGTTCTGTCCTTACAAAGCGTATCGGTACTAACATATTACCTGCTGGTATACGCGCTGGCCAATATTGGCGCCCTGGCGCTGGCCACTTATTTTGCTAACGAAACCGGTGCCGAGGATGTGGAGGACTATCGAGGATTTGGTCTTAAATATCCCATAGCCTCCGTTTGCTTTGTGATCATCCTCATATCGCTAACCGGTTTACCAATAACGGCCGGTTTTACCGGGAAGTTGTTTGTGTTTTCGACCGTGTACGGTGTTTATCAGCAAACCCATAGCATTTGGTTAATGTTATTGATGGTTACAGGCGCGCTTACTACGGTTGTTTCGTTATTCTACTATATCAAGATTCCTTTGAATTTATTTCTGAAAAGAAAGGAAATGGCCGAAATAAGCAATAAAAAATCTATGAATTTGCTCATATTATCAATATTCATAAGTTTTATACTGATTTTGCTAGGTATTTTTCCTCATTTGGTGCTTAAACTCCTTTAATTTTTCAATTTTCGTAATTTTTTAACAATAACTTAATATTCTTCGTTTTTTTATAATTAAAATCATACTTTCAGGCCGTTTTACAAAGCAATTCTAATATTTCCATGAAACGGTATTTTCCTTTCTTAGTAATTCTTGTCATTTTAGTATTAACTTTTCTTTTTCCTTCTGTAGAATTTAAAAATTCAGGCAATCCTCATTTTAATACCGGCGATATTGCCTGGATGTTGATGTCCACAGCCCTGGTTTTGATCATGACACCTGGCCTTGCTTTCTTTTACGGAGGGATGGTTAATAAAAAGAATGTGATATCAACCATGCTGCAAAGCATTGTTTGTATGGTAATTATTACGGTGATGTGGGGTATATTTGGTTTTAGTTTGGCCTTTGGCGATAGCTTTTATGGTATCATCGGTAATCCTTCTACCTATTTTATGATGAAGGGCATGCTGGGTAACGCCACCTGGAAAGCCGCGCCAACCATACCGTTGTTATTATTTGCTATGTACCAGTTGAAATTCGCCATCATTACGCCCGCGTTGATCACCGGTGCTTTTGCCGAGCGGATCCGTTTTAATTCGTACATCATTTTCCTTTGTCTGTTCTCGATATTTATATTTTCGCCGCTGGCGCATTGCACCTGGCACCCCGATGGCATACTGGCCAAGTTTGGTGTGTTGGATTTTGCCGGTGGTACCGTAGTGCACATGTCGGCCGGATGGGCTGCTTTGGCTTCGGCTATCTATTTAAAACGCCGTAACGAGGCTAACCATTCACCTGCGCGTATCACTTATGTAATGATCGGTACGGGACTTTTATGGTTTGGCTGGTTTGGATTTAATGCGGGCTCGGCATTTGGTGCCAACGCCTTAGCGGTTACCGCTTTAGCAACCAGTACCACCGCATCGGCAGCGGGTGGTATTACCTGGATATTTTTTGATATGCTGCGCGGGCGCAAACCTTCAGCTATGGGTACCTGCATTGGTGCCGTAGTGGGCCTGGTAGCCATTACACCAGCCGCCGGGTTTGTTACCGTGCCGCATTCACTGGCCATAGGCATCATATCCGCCGTGGTAAGTAATTTGGTGGTAGAGTGGCGCACGCGTACTTCTATTGATGATACGCTGGATGTATTCCCTTGTCATGGCGTTGGCGGTATGGTAGGTATGCTGCTTACCGGCGTTTTTGCAAACCAGCATGTAAACGCGGGCAATACAACAGGCAACGGCTTGTTTTTTGGCGAAACACATTTATTTATGGTGCAGTTAGTGGCGCTTGTTTGTGTTTCCATATTTTCGTTCTTTGGCTCATTGCTGTTGCTGAAAATTACGGATATGATATCGCCGTTGAGGGTTTCGGCCGAAGAGGAGGTTGTTGGGTTGGATATTAGCCAGCATGGCGAAAAACTATAATTATTGAATTTCAAACCAAATAAATAAACCTGAAGGTCCGGCTGTAAAGCCGGATTTTTTTTTGAGGAACAAGGACTTTTGGATAAAGTATTTTAAGAGCAAGGAATAAAGATCAAGCTGTTCGAACTCGATGACTTTAGGCAGCACATTAAACCACAGGTCTTAAATTTTGTCAAAGTAATAAGTTAAACCAGATGATAGAAATGGATGTTATCGCCGATAATCAATTGAATATATTTAGCCCTGCCCGTCATAGTCTTTTGCCGTTTGATGGAGAGGTGTTTTTATATCCCAATTTTTATCAGGAGGATGGTGTTTATGATGTGTTTGATGAGTTGAAACATTCCATTTTGTGGAAGCAGGATAAGATGAAGATCTATGGGAAACAGGTCAATTTTCCGCGACTTACTTCCTGGTATGCCGATGGCGACAAAACTTACACTTACTCTGGCGTGGTGAATATCCCTCTTCCATTTACACCCTTATTGCGCAAGATTAAAGAGGCAGCCGAACAGCAATGCAATAAGCAGTTTAATTCGGCCCTCCTCAATTTTTACCGTAACGGCGGGGATAGCATGGGCTGGCATAGCGATAATGAAAAAGAACTGAGTGGTAACCCGGTTATCGCATCTGCATCATTTGGGGCCACGCGCACTTTTCAGTTTAAACATAAGCAACAAAAAAATGCCAAAGTATCCATGGCCCTGAGCAATGGCAGCCTATTAATTATGCAAGGCGAAACGCAACATCACTGGCTGCACCAGGTCCCCAAAACAACCGACGACACCGGTCCGCGTATTAATATTACTTTCCGGGATATTAAATATGGGGGGGACTAATTTGGGTGATTGGATTTAAGCCTTAATTTTCGTATCTTTATGTAAATATCAGCCCGGTTTTTTCTGAAAAGGAGAAAACCGGGCTGTTTTGTTAAGGGAAAAAGATCATGAAAATCGACTTTTTGTATTTAGTTTATTGATAATAAGTGTTTTATTCCTTTTTAAACTTTTCAAAACGTATCAAAAATTTGTTAAAAAGTGTTAAAATCGATGGTTTTGAGTGAGTTTTTAGCGGTTTTTGACTTGTTTTTGCACTGTTTTTGTAACAAAAAGTGTTAAAATAAGAGGTTTAAAAAGTTTTGGGACTGTGTTAAAAGGATCGCTTTTACAAAAATGAAGTGACCATACTTCTGTTCTGGGCGTAAAAAGCGTTTAGATAAATTGTAACAAAAAATTAACGTTTTGGTAACTTATCCACAAACTACGGTTTAATGACAATTGATATGGGGATAGTTCATTATAAAATGATACCTTTGCAGCCTCATTCCAAATCATGAGCGATCAGATTAAACATGAATGCGGTGTGGCATTTATCCGCCTCTTAAAGCCACTGTCTTATTATCAGAAAAAGTACGGAACAGCTCTGTACGGCCTGAACAAGCTTTACCTTTTAATGGAGAAACAACATAACCGCGGCCAGGATGGCGCGGGGGTTGCCACTATTAAACTGGACATTGAGCCTGGCAAGCGGTACATCAGCAGGCACCGGTCAATGGCATCAAATGCTGTTGCTGATATTTTTGAATACATCCAGAAGAAATTTGCTGATATTCAAAAAGAAAGCCCTGAAAAACTGGCTGATACCGAATGGTTAAAGGAAAATGTAAGCTTTACCGGTGAGGTTTTACTGGGGCACTTGCGTTATGGTACCCATGGTAAAAACAGCATCGAAAGCTGTCACCCGTTTTTAAGGCAAAACAACTGGATGACCCGTAACCTGGTTCTTGCCGGTAACTTTAACATGACTAATGTTGATGAGTTATTACAGCAGTTGTATGACCTGGGCCAACATCCTAAAGAAAAAGCCGATACCATAACCGTTTTGGAGAAAATAGGTCACTTCCTGGATACAGAGAATCAGGGTCTGTTTGATCAGTACAAACGTGAGGGCTTGGACGATAACACGGAGATCAGTAAGCTGATAGCCAATGATATGGACGTAGCCAAGATACTCCGTAAATCGGCTAAAAATTGGGATGGTGGTTATACCATTGCCGGTATTATTGGTCATGGCGATGCCTTTGTAATGCGTGACCCGGTGGGTATCCGTCCGGCTTATTACTATTATAATGATGAGATAGTTGTTGCCGCTTCAGAGCGCCCGGCTATCCAGACAGCCTTCAATATACCTGTTGAAGAAATTAAAGAGATTCGCCCAGGTCATGCGCTTATTGTTAAAAAGAACGGTAAAATAACCGAGGACATGTTTAGCGAACCATTGGAAAAGAAAGCCTGCTCCTTTGAGCGTATCTATTTTTCACGTGGCAGCGACTCATCGATCTACCGCGAACGTAAACAATTGGGCAGGTTACTTTGTCCTCAGATACTGGACGCGGTTGATAACGATATCAAGAATACCGTATTCTCCTATATCCCCAACACCGCCGAAGTTGCCTTTTATGGTATGGTAGAGGGGATACATAAATACGTAAAGAAATACCAGCGCGACAGGCTGCTGAATCGCGATGATAAGATAAGTGAAGAGGAGTTAACAGAAGTATTGCAGATGGCACCTAGGGTAGAAAAGATTGCCATTAAGGATGTAAAACTGCGTACTTTTATTACCCAGGATGCCGACCGCAGTGAAATGGTTGCTCACGTATATGATACTACTTACGGATTGATCAAAAAGAATACCGATACACTGGTAGTTTTGGACGATTCGATTGTACGTGGTACCACGCTAAAACAAAGTATCCTGAAAATATTAGATAGGTTAGGTCCTAAGAAAGTGGTAGTAGTTTCATCTGCTCCGCAGATCAGATATCCGGATTGTTATGGTATAGATATGTCGCGCATGGGGGAGTTTGTAGCTTTTGAAGCAGCGATTAGCCTGTTGAAAGAAATGGATCGTGAAGACATTATTCTGGATGTTTACCAGAAATGTAAGGATAGCGCCCAATTACCAAAAGAAGAGGTGAAAAATTACGTAAAAGAGATCTATTCTTTATTTACCGATCAGCAGATCTCAGATCGTATAGCGCAGATCATCACACCAAAAGAAATCAAATGTAAAGTTGAAGTTTTATACCAAACCTTAGATAACCTGCACATTGCCTGCCCTGATCATACCGGCGACTGGTATTTCAGCGGCGATTATCCAACCCCAGGGGGTAACAAAGTAGTTAACCGTGCTTTTGTGAACTGGATGGAGGGTAAAAACCAAAGGGCTTATATGTAAACTTTTATCCTCTGAAGGAGGAATATGATATTCAAGGCGTTGATTTAAATCAACGCCTTTTTTGTTAATCATACAATCTTAATTGTCATTCTGAGCAGAGCGAAGAATCTATTTTAAGATGATGAAACTATGCTAATCAAAAGCTCTCCCTTTAGGGGGCTGGGGGGCTAACTCCCTGCCGGTGCAGAGAACACAAAGTGGGTAACCAGTTTATCCAGAAGTATCAGCGAGGCTATGATCAGCGCGATACCAGCTACCTCATTAAGGCGGTGTACCAGTTTAACCGATATCTTGTCGCGCAATTTATTGGCGTAAAAGGCTTTGGTAACATCCATGCCGAATTGTACAATAAGCACCGTAGCAAACATCACCCCAATTTTAAAAGAGCGGTGTGCAACACCTTCATGAAAAACGGTACTTGCAGTGCCAATAACGGTGATCCAGTGAAATAGTAGGGTGGGGTTAAAAATGCACATCAAAAACCCTTTTAAAAAGTAACCGGCGCGGTTTATACCCGAGGGCACTTTGTTTTCATAGTTCACCTTGCCCTTTTTAAACAGGTAACGTATACCTACACTAAACAATATGATACTACCAATAACACCAGCTATGGTTTTGGTATGGTTAGATATATCAAAATATTGGGAGCCAAATAAAATTGCTCCCACGAAAACCACATCACTGCTAACTACGCCGAGTGCCAATGCAACACCGGCATGAAAACCTTTTTCGATGCTGGTTTTAATAAGAGCAAAAAAGACCGGGCCAGTCAAAAACGTCAACACTAATCCTATCCCCAGTCCCGAAATAATAGCTTCTATCATTATTTAGACTTATGTTCCAAAATTTTGAACCATGCGAATATGCAATTTTATCTCTTAAACAACGAAACTTAAAATTGTGATTTATTTAATTTGAAAAAGAATAATAACATTTACAAAAATTGAATTATGTTTAGCGATTCAAAATACATTCTGTATAACTAAACTTAAAAATGGAACAAAACGACAAAAAAAATTACAGCTCGGCATTATATACGCTGATCACTGTATTTTTCTTCTGGGGCTTTTTAGCTGCATCAAACGGTATTTTTATACCATTTTGTAAAACGCATTTTCATTTAACTCAATTTGAGTCGCAGTTGATCGATTTTACCTTTTATGGCGGATACTTTATAGGCTCATTGATACTTTATTTTGCATCACAAGCCAGTAAGGTTGATATCATGAACAAGTTGGGTTATAAAAATGGTATCATCTTAGGTTTAGTTATATCAGCGGTAGGTGCATTAGGTATGATACCTGCTGTTGCCAGTGGCGCGTTCGGTTTTATATTAGCTGTTTTCTTCATTATAGCTGTCGGTTTCTCCTTACAACAAACCGCTGCTAACCCCTTTGTAGTGGCTTTGGGCCCTGCAGAAACAGGTTCAAACCGCTTGAATTTTGCCGGTAGTATCAATAACATCGGTGCTTTGTTAGGCCCGATTGTGGTGAGCGTGGTATTGTTTGGTACTGCAAACTCCGGCGCTAAGCCAGAGGTTAAAATATCGTCTATCAATAACCTTTACTATATGCTGGCAGCTTTATTTATAGCTGTAGCTGTATTCTTCTGGTTTTCTAACCTTCCGAAGGTTACCAGCGACGAAAAAATTGAATCAAGCCAAAAAGCTAACAAGCCGTTATTTATCATATTCATAGCGTTTTTACTCATCCTGGCTGCTGATCCGTTAAGTAAAGCTATCGGTATCCCGAGCCAGTATTTTGTTTATGCTTCTCTCGCTATAATTGTACTTACGCTTGTAGGTACCATATTTGCTGCTAAACAAAGCAAAGAAGGCTGGGGGGCTATGCAATACCCGCAATTGATTTTGGGTATGCTAGCCATTTTTACCTATGTGGGTACCGAGGTTACTATCCAAAGTAACATGGGCTCGTTATTGAAAACGCCTGAGTTTGGATCCTTCAACGAATCGGACATTGCACCTTATATATCTTTATATTGGGGTAGTTTAATGATCGGTCGTTTTGCAGGTTCAATCGGTGCTTTCAATCTTTCCAAATCAACCAAATACGTTTTATACGTTCTTGTTCCGTTTGTAGCATTTGGCCTGGTATTACTGGTAAATGCAGTTACCGGTGTAAACGTAAGTAACCTGTATGTTTACGCGGTTTGTGTAGCTATACTTATTGTGGCTTTCTTTATTGGTCAGCAAAAACCAACACGTACTTTATCTGTATTAGGTATCCTGGGTGTTATATTTATGCTGACAGGTTTGTTCACAACCGGCAGGGTAGCCACTTTCGCTTTCATTAGCGGTGGTTTATGCTGCTCTATCATGTGGCCGTCTATTTTCTCGCTGGCTATTACCGGTTTGGGTAAATACACCAGCCAGGGATCAGCATTTTTGATCATGATGATATTGGGGGGATCTATTATCCCACCGTTGCAAGGTAAAATTGCCGATGGTAGCAATGATCTTGTGAAAGGCATGAGCGGTATCCATTTCTCTTACATTGTACCGGTATTGGGTTTTGCTTATCTGGCATATTTTGCCTGGAAAGTGAGCCGTGAACTTCGCAGCCAGGGCATCGACCTTGACCACGTGGAGGTTTCGGGCGGACATTAATATTTTACAAGTCATTTTATCATTGGGTCATTAAGTCATTTTTAAATGAAGTAATGACCCAATGACGTTTAATGACTCAATGATTTTAAATTATGAAACCAAGTTTCGATCACATCTTCATGAACCTGGCTAATGATCTGGCTAAGCGTTCGCATTGCGTTAAAGCTCAGGTAGGCGCTGTTTTAACCCGCGACACCCGTATTATATCCATCGGCTATAACGGGCCGCCTGCGCATACTCATAATTGCGATGAAGAATGGCCTGGCGAGGGATGTCCGCGTGATTCAAAGGGGAGTTGCTCTTTGGCGCTGCATGCCGAAGAAAATGCCATACTCTATGCCGTAAAAAATGGTGCTAAGTTGGAGGGTGCTACGTTATATACTACCTTATCGCCCTGCCTGCCTTGTGCCCGCCTTATATTTTCAGCAGGTATTACGCAGGTGTATTTTGATAAATCGTACGCCGAGTACAAAGGTTTAGCCAGCGATGAGGGCGTTGATTTTTTGAATCATTTCGGGGTTAAGGCCGAAAAATTTATGGGATAGAATAACGTAATTCTCAAACTATGTACAATATACCTTTTCAAACTATCGATTGGGCATCAGTCGTGAAAACGGAACACAAAGGCGAAACCGGGACGGCATTCTGGCAAACTTTATTGCTCAATGGTCTTAGAGTTCGCTTAGTGGAATATTCTGCCGGATACCTGGCCGACCACTGGTGTCAAAAAGGGCATAGTGTGCATTGCCTGGAAGGTGAATTTATAAGTGAGCTTCAAAACGGAGAAGCCTTTACCCTGACCAAAGGAATGACCTATATCGTGTCTGATAACCTAAGCTCACACCGGTCAGTCTCTGCCGGTGGTGTAAAACTATTAATTATCGATGGGGCTTTTTTAAAGCCCTAACGGATCTGACTCCAAACTTAAAGAATAAGTGGTTTTACTCTATCCAGGGCAAAGTCCAGCTGATCTTGCGGTGTTAAGTTGGTATTATCCAATATAATGGCATCATCGGCTCTTACCAGCGGACTTTCTTCACGGGTGGTATCCTGGTAATCACGATGGGCTATATTCTCAAATACCTCTTCTAATGTAATTTCAGGGTTTTTATCCTTGATCTCTTTGTAGCGCCTTTCTGCGCGTACTTTAGGGTCGGCGGTCATGAATATTTTTACATCAGCATCCGGGAAAACGGTTGTGCCTATATCACGGCCGTCCATTACTATGTTTTTAGAATGACCCATGCGCTGCTGTTGTTTAACCATCTCTTTACGTACTTCGCGAATGGCCGATACTTCGCTTACCTTATCAGATACCGGCATCAGGCGGATCTCTTCGGATACCTCTTCACCGTTTAGGGTGATGTGGGTCTGATAATCACGTGAATGAAAGTTAAGGTTTATGTTTTTTAATGCTTCTGCAATTTGATCGTGATTGGTCACGTCGATATTGTTGCGTAAAAAATACAAGGCAACAGCGCGGTACATAGCGCCGCTATCCACATAAATAAAATGAAGTTTTTTAGCTAAAGCTTTGGCCAGTGTACTTTTACCACATGATGAATAACCATCAATTGCCACTACTATGTTTTTACTCATAAGCGTAGCTAAAGTACAAATAATTGTGATTTGTTGGTAGGTGAGTAGTTGATTAAGTGAGTAGTTGATTAGGCGGAAGAGCTGCCCACACATTCTGGTAAAATCCACTTAATCAACTACTCACCCAATCCACCTAAATAATTACCTTTGCCGCATGAACCTTACTAAATCTGAGCTGCAAAAAGAAATTACTTATAAAACCTCGCGTAGTGGGGGTAAGGGCGGTCAAAATGTAAATAAAGTATCGAGTAAGGTGGAGCTTTTATTTAATGTAGGCAGCTCCGAACTGTTTACCGAAGAGGAGAAATTACTACTGAACGATAAATTACAAAACCGCTTAAATAAAGACGGTTTTGTACAGGTGATCTGTGACGAGGAGCGTAGCCAATACCTCAATAAAGAGAAAGCTATTGAACGATTGATAGTATTACTCACCCGGGCATTGCAGAAACCCAAAGTGCGTAAACCTACTAAAGTAAGTAAGGCAGCAAAAGCCGCCCGTTTGGATAACAAAAAGAAACACTCTGCCAAGAAGGAAAACCGGAAGGTTGATTTTGATTGATCCTTGAACCGGTGCCTATTTTGTTAAAAAGTGGGTTTACATGGTTTACACTTTTTATGGTTAACATTGAATTAACTAATTGACTATCAATAAATTAATTAGTTTTCTTGCTAAAATGTGTAAACCATGATTTTTATAGAATTCTTGTCGAATTCAGGCAATCTATTTAAATCTGTACGCACCGGTAATGCTGGCCCATTGATGAGACCTTAACATCTCTTCCACATCTTTAGTATGGAAAATGGCTGCTATGTCAAAAGTGAAACGACTGGTGGTAAAGGCCACGCCTACCTGATTGCTGAATATAAATGGCTTTTTATCTAATGTAACCTCGAGGCTGTTTGGATCGTGATTTTTATTGAATAGAGGACCTTGTATAGTGGCATCATAAAGCACGCCATTGATCTGCGGTTTATAGTAAAAGAAGATCTCGTGAGTGTGCAATAATCCTGTTTGATCGGCAGCGGATACCGTACTTTGTGTACTCACTGAGTTGAAAAGCTGGTTAAAATTACCCAGACGGATCAACGGGCCTACACCTGCGCCGGTGAAGCCATTACCCAGGTTTGCGTACGAAGCCAGGCTTACATCAATCCACGAAGCCCTTGCCAGTAGTTTATTATACTCGGCGCCTAAATTGAGTTCCACATTGTTCTTAATCTGGTATTGCCAGCCATTTAAAGCATAAAACCCAAAAGTATTGTGAATGAATTTTTGTATCGGTTCGCCACCTGCTGCCGGGCCAACAATACCTAACTGGGCGCTTAGTTTAAGCGTGCTTTCGTTTTTATACAATAAGTTCAGTGTTGAACCAATGTAGGAGTAGGCCGCGAAAGGTCTGTCGATATAGGAGGCATTAGGAACATAGCCTGATTGTGCATTGTACATTTTTTGCCCAATCTCAAAACCTAAAACTTTATTCTGAAGATCGCCATCGGCTTTTAAAGCTTTACGGTAATAAATAAAGATGCCATTGGTATAATACCTGTCTGAGCCCTGCCCCAGGTAGCCGTCATTATCAGTTTGTATAGCAATTTCGTGACCGCGGGTTTGTGCAAATAGACTGATGGAGCCAAACAGGCACAACAGTGTGAGGAATAGTTTATTAAACATTAGGTTGTTAAATATATCAGCGCCTAATATAGAAAAAAGTAACGTCATTGAGTCATTAACGTCATTAGGTCATTAAATTTTTCAAAATGACCTAATGACGTTAATGACTCAATGATATTATTTAATTAACTACCGCTTTTTCGTCTTCCCTGACAGTAAGATCGATCGGATGACTTACCTTTTCATCCAAAAGGGCAAGCGCAATTACATCGCGCATATCCGCTACATAATGGAACTTCAGATCCTTAATATAATCTTCCTTGATCTCCAGGATATCTTTCTGGTTCGATTTACATAGAATGATCTCTTTGATATTGGCACGTTTGGCGGCCAGTATTTTTTCTTTGATACCACCTACAGCCAATACCCGTCCGCGAAGGGTGATCTCGCCTGTCATAGCCAGGTTAGGTTTTACTTTACGTTGTGTAAATGCCGAAACTAAGGCGGTAAGCATGGTTATACCGGCCGATGGGCCATCCTTTGGTGTGGCGCCCGCCGGTACATGTACATGCACATCCCATTGATCAAACAATTTGGGGTTGATGTTAAAGTAGTCAGAATGTGCACGCAGATAAGCCAATGCAATGGTAACCGATTCCTTCATGACATCGCCCAGGCTACCGGTTAGAGTTAAACGCCCTTTACCCGGACTTAAACTAGCCTCAATAAACAGGATATCGCCACCAACCGATGTCCAGGCAAGGCCTGTAACTACACCGGCAACATCGTTACCTTCATAAAGGTCTTTATCATAAATGGGAGCGCCCAGTATTTTTTCAATATCTTTTTTGTTTACCACAGGATTGTATTCCTCTTCCATGGCAATGTTTTTGGCTACCCCGCGAACTACCGATCCTATTTTTTTCTCCAGTGCACGTACACCCGATTCGCGGGTATAATCCACGATGAGTTTTTCCAATACATCGGTTTTCAAGCTTACATCCTTTAGTTTTAAGCCGTGAGCTTCACGCTGTTTAGGTAGCAGGTGTTGTTTGGCAATCTCAATCTTTTCTTCAATGGTATAACCATTCACTTCAATGATTTCCATCCTATCCAAAAGAGCAGGTTGTATGGTACTTAATGAATTGGCGGTAGCTATGAACATCACGTTTGACAGATCGAAATCCATTTCCACATAATGGTCATAAAAAGTGCTGTTTTGTTCAGGGTCAAGTACTTCCAGTAAAGCCGATGACGGATCTCCGCGGAAATCGTTACCAACCTTGTCAATTTCATCTAATATGAAAACCGGGTTGGCAGCGCCGGCCTTTTTAACTGATTGTATGATACGACCCGGCATAGCGCCAATATAAGTTTTACGGTGACCCCTTATTTCGGCCTCATCACGGATACCGCCTAAAGCCATACGTACATATTTACGACCAAGTGCTTTAGCTATCGATTTGCCTAAAGATGTTTTACCAACTCCCGGAGGGCCCACCAAACAAAGGATAGGGGCCTTCATATCGTGCTTTAATTTGAGCACAGCCAGGTATTCAATAATACGCTGTTTAACCTTATCCAAACCAAAGTGATCTTTATCCAACACCTTTTGGGCACGTTTCAAATCAAAGTTATCTTTGGTGAACTCGTTCCAGGGTAAATCAAGCAATAATTCAAGGTAATTGATCTGTACAGAGTAATCAGCGGCAGCCGGGTTGGTTCTGGCTAATTTTTCAAGCTCTTTGGCAAAATGATCTTTTACCTCTTTGCCCCATTTCTTTTTGAGGGCACGCTGACGCAGATCATCAATTTCCAGATCGGGCGAGTTTCCACCCAATTCTTCCTGGATGGTTTTTAGCTGCTGATTTAAAAAATAATCCCGCTGCTGCTTATCCAGATCAACACGTACTTTGGTTTGGATCTGGTTTTTAAGCTCCAGCATCTGCAGATCAAGCGTTAGGTGTTCCAGTACCATGTTGGCCCGTTCGCGCAGGTTGGCAACTTCCAGCAGGCGTTGTTTGGCCGCCATATCGGCATTCATGTTCGATGAAATAAAATTGATCAAAAATGAAGTGCTTTCTATATTGCGGATAGCTATACCGGCCTCGCTCGGAATATTGGGCGACAGTTGGATAATGTTCATGGCCATGTCTTTAATAGACGATACCATGGCTTTAAACTCTTTATCCTCTTTAGCCTTTATTTCTTTAAACGGTTCAATAGTAGCTTTTATGTAAGGCTCGCTTTGTACCTCATCTTTTAAAACGAAGCGTTTTTTACCCTGAATAATAACGGTGGTGTTACCATCGGGCATTTGCAGCATTTTTATAATAAGGGCAATGGTGCCAATTTTATTTAACTGGCTAAAATTAGGGTCTTCTATCCCCACATCCTGTTGCGCAACTACCCCAATCATGCGATTGCCTTTGTTGGCATCGCGTATCAGTTTAATTGATTTGTCTCTGCCAACCGTTATGGGTATCACTACACCCGGGAATAAAACGGTGTTACGCAAAGGCAGTATAGATAATACCTCCGGCATTTCCTCATTGTTCATTTCTTCCTCGTCTTCGGTAGACATTAGGGGAAAGAACTCCGAGTCTTCATTTATAACCGGTAGAGCATTTTTAAAATCGAATGGATCAAAAGTCATTAATTATATTTTATATATAGATAAAACCGTCATGTTGTCAGCCCGTATCATCATCAAGCTGTTAAATACAGGTAAAACTGCGGTTATTACATGTTGCTACTTATGTTTCAAGAGCTGTGCCAAGTTATGGTAATAATGCTTAACAAGCAATATGGCAGGGCAATGGTTTGGTTATTTGTTTATTTCCAAATCACTTATAAGTTTACTAATTAAATAAGAATTTATTGATAAATATGAAAAAAAGTCATACTATAGCCTTCTGGAATTTTTTGAAAATGATATTTTTTTGAAGAAAAATGCTGTTTGGCATAATAATTCGATATAATGGTAG
This sequence comes from Mucilaginibacter lappiensis, assembly GCF_900155965.1. GTDB lineage: Bacteria > Bacteroidota > Bacteroidia > Sphingobacteriales > Sphingobacteriaceae > Mucilaginibacter > Mucilaginibacter lappiensis. The sequence goes on along the minus strand of NZ_FTMG01000007.1, from coordinate 221,783 downwards.
TTAATGTTATACCGTTTCTGTTTCACTATTAATCGCTAATGAAGTTATCGGTCATCGTATCTTTCCTGATTATATCCTCGCTCGAATCGGCCGTGGCACAAAGCGCCTATGTAAAAATGGGGCAGCAGGCCTTGATGGATGGCGATTTCAGATCGGCTATATCACACCTGGAGAAGGCTTGTATCACCGATTCAACCAATGCCAACGCGCTGTGGATGCTGGGGTACTCCTATTACCATAGCGATAATTATAAAAAATCAATAACTGCCTATACCCGTGTTATTGCCATAAAGCCTGCAGATGCTTCTGCCTATTATTACCGGGCCAGGGCAAAAAGCTTTCTTGGGAAGGATAATCAAACATCCCCAGCCGATAAGGAACTGTATTTGTTAGGAGCTATTGTTGACTTGACCAAAGCTATATCTATCAACAGCGACCCTAATGATAGTAAATTCTACCAAAACAGGGGACTTGCTTATCGTGATTATGGATTGTTCAAACTACAAAATAGCTCACATTTTTATGACCGGGCAAGAGGCATCAATTCTCTCAAAGCATGTATAACTGATCTTGAAAGAGTACTGAATGATAATCCCGGAAGAACGGATATTGCCAATCTGATCGATCAGTCAAAAGATAAACTATCACAGGCTATCGCCCCAACAGTGGCCCGCCATTAATTTTTTTAGTATCAAGTAGTTAGTATCAAGTATCAAGATTTTAAATTCCTGATATCATAATGAAGCTAGTGTCTTGATACTAACTACTTGATACTATTTTTTCAAAATCCCTTCGATGCGGTAGTTGTTGAGCCCCATTAATTTTACATGTTGCCATTTTTCGATCAGATAGGCTGAATCAGGAAAATAACTTAATTTTTCCCTGGTTTCATACAGGAGATTTTTGGTGTGATTAAAAATGAGCACCCATTTTATCTTGCTACCTTCTTTTTTTATCACAATACGAGTGGTGCGCAGGTCAGGATATTTGGCCTGGTATACTATTAAGCTATCTGTGGTTTGAACTTTATAGCTATTTTTCCAGGCTGGCCGGTTAATATCCGATTGTATGAACAGGTTTAGCTCCTGCCCCCAATTGGTAATATGCAGGGTTTTATTTTCCGTTACACCATTATGAGTTACGGTTTTATTAACAAGCGGATTTAGTTTGGTGAGTTTTGCAGTGTCGGTTTTGAAAAAGCCACTGATATCCACATATTTTAATACAGCACCGCTTTGCTTGATATCCGGCCTGCACGATGGCAAGCCGGATATCAGCATGATACCGCCTAAAAAGGCGGTTATGGGTGATAATTTCAATTTATACCAATACATTCCCGGTCATTTCCGCAGGGATAGCTACGCCCAGTATACTTAAAATGGTAGGCGCTACATCGCCTAATTTACCATCTTTTACTTGTTTAACGTCTTTATCAATAATAATACAAGGCACCAAATTGGTGGTATGCGCTGTATTAGGCGACCCATCTTCGTTGATCATATAATCAGCATTGCCATGATCGGCCAGTATTATGAATGAATAGCCATTGGCCAGGCCGGCCTCAACCACTGCTTTGGTACAGGCATCGGCGGTTTCGGCAGCTTTAACTACGGCACTAAAAACACCTGTATGGCCTACCATATCGGTATTAGCAAAGTTAAGACAAACAAAATCTGGCCAGCCGCTTTCCAGTTCGGGGATAATAGCATCACGGATGCCTGCTGCATTCATTTCGGGCTGCAAATCATAAGTAGCTACTTTTGGCGATGGTGCCAGTAAGCGTTTCTCATTATCAAATTCTTTTTCGCGGCCCCCCGAAAAGAAGAAGGTCACGTGTGGATATTTCTCGGTTTCGGCTATTCTGATCTGTGTTTTGCCTGCATTCTGCAAAATCTCGCCCAAAGTTTTGGTCAGGTCCTCTTTGTTAAACACCACCTGTACGTTCTTAAACGTCTCGTCATACGGGGTCATGGTGATATAGCGGATAGCCAGTGGATGCAGATTATATTCAGGGAACGATTTCTGTGTTAAGGCTATACTGATCTCGCGCCCCCTGTCTGTACGGAAGTTAAAGCAGATCACCACATCGCCATCTTTAATTACGGCAAGTGGTTTACCATCAGCATCGACCCTAACAATCGGTTTTACAAATTCATCAGTAACACCTTCTTCGTACGATTTTTTAATCGCGTCAGTAATATGTTGGGTTGCTTCTCCCTCGCCATTAACCAGTAGGTCATAAGCCAGTTTTACCCGTTCCCAACGATTATCACGGTCCATAGCATAATACCTGCCAATAGTAGATGCAATTTTTGCATCAGATCCTTCGATATATTGTTCCAGGTCGGTAACAAAGCCCAGTCCCGATTTAGGATCAGTATCGCGGCCATCCAAAAAAGCATGGATGTATACGTTTTTAACCTCCAATTGCTTTGCTGCATCGCACAAGCCTTTTACGTGCCTGATATGGGAGTGAACCCCTCCATCAGATACCAGACCTATGAAGTGCACATCGCGGTTATTTTGTTTGGCATATTCAAAAGCATCTTTCAATACCGGGATGGTTGGCAGTTCATTATCATCAACAGCTTTGTGAATGCGCCCCAGTTCCTGGTAAACTACACGACCTGCGCCCAGGTTCATGTGTCCAACTTCTGAGTTGCCCATTTGTCCGGCAGGTAAACCTACCGCGGTTCCGGATGCTTCCAATTTTGAATTTGGATATTGCTGCAGCAAACCATCAACAAATGGTGTATTTGCGGCAAGTATAGCGTTCGACTGGTCATTACGGCCATAACCCCAGCCATCAAGAATAATTAATGCGAGTTTTTTTTGATTTTCCACAGCGCAAATATAAAGGCAACGCTGTACTTTATATGATTATTTTTTTAATTTCGGTGGGCGGAATATACTATAGCATGATTTGATAATAATTGCGTACAAAAACAGTTATATCTTATTTGAAGGTCAATAACCCCGTTGATTTTATTAGTAATCCGTGTTGTTTAAAATTTCTGTTTATTAATTAATTATATGAAACTGGTTTGTCTGTCGTCGTTTATTATGCTATTTCTTTTGCCTGGTTTTACCCCGGCCGATCCGATAGATGATGTGGCTAATCTCATAAAACAGGGCAATACCAAAGAATTAGCCAAATTATTTGCCTCCAGTGTGGAGATCACGTTAATGGACGAGGAAAATATTTACTCCCAAACCCAGGCTACCTTAATACTGGATAAATTTTTCTCAAAAAATAAACCCAAAAACATCAAATTACTGCATAAAGTAAACTCAAGTGCCAATTACCGTTTTGGTGTATTTATTTTAACTACCGATACCGGGTTATACCGGGTTGCCTTTACCTTAAAGGATGCCGGTGGTAAAATGTCAGTTATTGAACTTCGGATTGAAAATGAAAAAGTGAAGTGAGTTTAGTCTATAGTCGATGGTCCATAGTCCATAGTCCATGGTTAAATCATGAACAATAAACTATTCTTTACTATGGACTATGGACCATGGGCACCAAAAAATCTGCAAAATGTTGTTACTTTTGAGCTTTAAAAGTTAATACTCTTGGATAAGGAACTAATACACCATTTTATAATTGAGGCTTTAAAAGAAGATGTTGGTGATGGCGACCATACTTCTTTATCAACCATTCCTGCTAATAGCACTGGCAAAGCAAAACTCCTGGTAAAAGATGAAGGCCTATTGGCCGGAGTTGAACTGGCATTGGAGATTTTTAAGGTAGTTGATGCCAATCTTAAAGTAAACGTGTTTTTGAATGATGGGGCTGTTATAAAACCTAAAGACGTAGCTTTTGAGGTAGAGGGCAACTCTCAAAGTATTTTAAAGGCCGAGCGTTTGGTACTGAACTGTATGCAGCGCATGTCGGGCATTGCTACCAAAACACGGCAGATAGTTGATCTGCTAAAAGATACCCATACCCAAGTTTTGGATACCCGTAAAACTACTCCGGGCCTGCGGTATATTGAAAAATGGGCGGTAAGGATTGGCGGAGGTGTTAACCACCGTTTTGGTTTGTATGATATGATACTGATTAAGGATAATCACGTTGATTACTCTGGAGGAATAAGACAGGCTATTGAAAGAGCCAATCAATATCTTATTGACCATAACAAAAAGCTGGCTATTGAAATAGAGGTGCGTAATCTGGATGAGCTTGATCAGGTTTTGCAAACCGGTCATGTGAACCGTATATTGTTAGATAACTTTAACTTTGCTGATCTGAAGCAGGCTGTTAATGTTATTCAGGGGCGTTTCATCACCGAAGCATCCGGAGGTATAACCATCGATAATATACGTGGTTATGCAGAGTGCGGGGTTGATTATATATCAGTTGGCGCATTAACTCACTCTGTTAAAAGTCTTGACCTAAGTCTTAAAGCTATTTGATTTGGGATTTCGGATATTTGATTTCGGATTTAGAGTTTTAAATTTAGCCCTTAGTACCATATCAATTTCGTAATATTGCAGGGAAATGATAACCGTTTATTCAGTTTCAGCGCTCATTCTGGCTTATCTCTGCGGGTCTATACCTACGGCCGTTTGGATAGGGCTGGCTTTTTATGATATTGATGTTCGTGAGTATGGCAGCGGAAACGCCGGTGCAACCAATACTTTCAGGGTGTTGGGTAAAAAGGCCGGTATACCCGTAATGCTGCTGGATATTTTAAAAGGATGGACGGCTACCAATCTGGCTTATTTTATTGGTGTATCAACCACCGGCCCGTCTAATTCTATAGCTTATACCAATTACGCGCTTGCCTTAGGTATAGCCGCTGTAATGGGCCACCTGTTCCCAATTTTTGCAGGCTTTCGTGGTGGAAAGGGTGTGGCTACTTTATTTGGAATGATTTTGGCTATTCATTTGCATGCCGCTTTATTATGTGTTCTGGTATTTGTAATAGTGCTTTTAACTACCCGTTATGTATCGCTTAGCTCTATCGCAGCCGCGTTTACATATCCTATCGGAGTTTCGTTTATTTTTCCAACGTCTATCCGGTCGGTAGTTATTTATGGTATGTGTATCTGTTTGCTCATACTGGTAACGCACCAAAAAAACATCGAACGCTTACTAAAAGGCACGGAGTCAAAAGTTAATTTTTTAAAAAAGAAAACTACCTGATCATCATGAAAAAATTCAGACCTGCCCTTGCTCTGATATTTATCATTGCACTGTATTCCTGTTCAACAGTACCATTAACCGGCCGCCGGCAACTAAGTTTGGTAGGCGATGCCGACGTAAACCAATCGGCCGCCGCAAGCTATAAGCAATTACTAACAGACCCTAAAACAAAAGTGATCACCAGCGGTGCCGATGCGCAGCGCATAAAAAGAATCGGCGCTAATCTTTCGGCCGCTATTGAGCGTTATCTGCAACAGAATGGCTATGCTAATCAGTACAACTTTCAATGGGAATTTAACCTGATACAAAGCAGCGAGGTAAATGCCTGGTGTATGCCTGGCGGTAAAGTGGCCGTATACAGTGGCCTGCTACCCGTGGCTAATACCGACGCTTACCTGGCTGTGGTAATGGGGCACGAGATAGGCCATGCTATAGCACGTCATTCGGCCGAGCGCATTTCGCAACAAATGGCTGTGCAGGGTGTTGGCGGAGCGGTTGGTGTTGCCACAGGAGGCCAATCGTCGGCTACGCAAGGTATCATCAATCAACTTTATGGTGTGGGTGGTAATCTGTTGTTATTAAAATACTCACGCAATCAGGAGTCAGAAGCAGACCGCCTGGGACTTACCTTTATGGCCATGGCTGGTTACGATCCGCATAATGCGGTTGCTTTTTGGCAACGTATGATGGCCCAAAACAAAGGCGGAGCTCAGCCAGAACTTTTAAGCACTCACCCTGCCGATGCAACGCGGATACAGGATATTCAGAACAGGATACCTGAAGCTATGAGATATTACAAGCAATAAAGGGGTGAGTGGTGAATAGTGAGTAAAGAAATTAAACATTCGCCTATTTTATCAAGCGGGCTTGCCCGCACTTAAAAAAAACACCACCGCGCGGTTGTTGGTGTTGTCACCAACAACTTATTATCACCGCTCAAGCAGTAGAATGTTGGTGACAACACCAACATTGGCGAAATATTATAAGCAATAAAGTAGTTTGAGTTGTAAGTAATGAGTTTTGAGTGAAAAAACTTGAATCATTTGCTTTTACTTTAAGATCAGCATTGCGCTTAATACTCAAAACTCATTACTCAAAACTCATTACTGAAAATGGCCAAACGTCAGTTTCTAAAAGCGGAGTGGAAAAATCTGGTGATGCTCAATTACGTGATTGATCCGCAAGTATTAGATGCTTATTTACCGCCGGGTACGGTACTTGATCTCTGGCAGGGAAAAGCCTTGGTGAGCATGGTGGGTTTCGTGTTTGCCAATACCCGTGTGCTGGGCATCAAATGGCCATGGCATGTAAATTTTGAGGAAGTAAACCTACGCTTTTATGTAAAGCATTTTAACGGTAAAGAATGGAAACGCGGGGCTGTTTTTGTAAGCGAAATAGTGCCCAAAAGCATGATAGCCCTTATCGCCAATAATTTATATAAAGAACATTATCAGGCTATGCCTATGCGCAGCTCAATTACTTTAACCGAGGATGACCATACCCAATTTTTATATGAGTGGAAGTTTAAAGGCAAGTGGAATAAACTAGGGGCTACAGCAAGTAATCAATTACAGGATATTGAACCAGGCAGCGCCGAGGAATTTATTTTTGAGCACTATTGGGGTTACAATAAACTCAATAGTGCCAGTACTATGGAATATCAGGTTGAGCATATTTCATGGCAGACGGGCACAGTAAAAGATTATGTTTTTGAAGCTGATGTTGCGGGACTTTATGGCGACACCTTTGAACCTTATTTGAAAAAAGAGCCCGTATCGGTATTTTTTGCCGCCGGTTCGGATATTAAGGTGAGGATGGGAGATAAGATTGTAGTACCGTTAAGTAAGTCCGGAGTCTTTAGCCCTAAATAAGTAAAAAAACGGTGGACTTATGACTAAAGACTATCGACTTGTTCCGTCCCTCCCAAAACCTCCATTACGGCCTGTGCTTTGAGCAGGCATTCTTCATATTCTTTTTCCGGGTCGGCATGGTAGGTGATGGCGCTTCCTGCATGGAACGATAGGTATCGTTTGGCTGAATTGTACAACAGGGTACGAATTACCACATTCAGATCAAAATCATTATCCGGGCTTAAATAACCTATGGCCCCGGAGTATACACCTCGTTTACTGCGCTCATATTGTTCCATCAGTTGCATAGCACTGATCTTGGGAGCGCCGGTCATGCTGCCCATAGGGAAGGTGTTTTTAATGGCTTGTATGGCCGATAAGCCTTCCTGAAGTTCACATACTACAGTTGATATCATTTGGTGCACATACTGGAAGCTGTGTATGCCAAATAATTCTTCGGTTTTAACAGTACCTTGTTGTGCAGATCGGGTCAGATCATTCCGTACCAGATCAACTATCATTACATTTTCCTGCAATTCTTTGGGATGATTGCGTAGTTGTTGTTTGATCAATTCATCAGTTTGCGTATCTGTACCCCGTTTGGCGGTGCCTTTTATGGGTTGCGATATGAGTTTGGTGCCGCGTTTGGCCAGGAAGCGCTCGGGAGATGCACCCAGTATATAGTTCCCTTTCCACTTAAAAAAAGTGCTGAAAGGATTTGGTGATACTGCATTTAACTGTGTAAATATGGCCAGTGGATCTATTTTTGCTTGCTCCGCAAAAAACTCCTGGCAAAAATTGGTCACATAGATATCACCGCGGTTAATATGCTCCTGTATACCCTTCACGGCATCAATATATTCCTGCCGGCTAAAGCGGGATTTTAATACTATAGCTGCTTGTTCTTGATGGATAATGGGTTGCTGTTGATTAATCAGACCAAAAACCTGTTCGGGCTCATCACTAATAATCTCCGTTTGACTGCCTTTAATGATAATTAGATGTAAAGGCGCGAAAAAATAAAGATCCGGAAACTCCAAGCCATCGGGATTGGCAGATGATAGCTGTTCTATTTCATTCTTTAAGTCATAACCGAAGAAACCGGTTATCCAACCAGGGTTGTTTTGACGAAAAGCTTCCAGTTGACCAAAGGCGCTTCCAATTCGTGCGGTCACCTCATCTTTTACCCCAATAGCTATCAGGGTATCAAATTTTCCGTAAGGGTCATTAAACCCGTTAGAGTCAAGGTAACATACCGCATCAAATGACGAGGCCCATTGCAGTGCTTTTTTTTTAAACAGGGGAAGATCTTGAACAGGTATAATCACAGGACAAAAATAGAAACAAAAGTAAAAAGGCCGCGTAACGCGGCCTTTTATAATAATATAACGAATGCCGGTAAGGCATTAGGTTCTTAGTGCATTACCAAAGTTTGTTTCCTGTCTGGCCCTACGGATAGGTATTTTACAGGAACACCAAGCTCTGCCTCTAAATAATCAATATAGGATTGTAGCTTAGCAGGGATCTCTGAAAGTTCGGTAATGCCGGTTATATCCTCATTCCAGCCATCAATTTCTTTCAAAATTGGCTCAGGGCTTACCGAGCAAATATCGTAAGGCATGTAATCAATTTTTTCGCCCAGATAGTTGTAGTGGGTACAAGCATATATTTTATCAAAACCGCTTAATACATCGGCTTTGGTCATTACCAGTTGGGTAACGCCATTAAGCATTATAGCGTATTTTAAAGCCGGTAGATCGATCCATCCGGTACGGCGTGGTCTTCCGGTAGTTGCACCAAATTCATGGCCTGTTTGGCGTAATTCTTCGCCAGTTTCGTTCTCCAGTTCGGTAGGGAAGGGGCCGCCACCAACGCGTGTGCAATAGGCCTTAAAAATACCTATCACTTCACCAATTTGTTGCGGTGCTATACCCAAACCTGTACAGGCTCCGGCAGCAGTTGTATTTGACGAAGTAACAAAAGGGTATGAGCCGAAATCAATATCCAGCATAGCTCCCTGTGCGCCTTCGGCCAGTACTTTTTTACCTTGTTTTATATAGTTGTTAACCAGGTGCTCAGAATCAACCAATGGGAACCGGCGCAGCAGCTCAAGTGCTTCGAAAAACGCAGTCTCGCGTTCAGAAAAATCAGCTACCTCTCCGTACAAGGCTTGCAGCATGGATACATGCTTGTCAACCAGTTTCTGGTAACGTTCTTTAAAATCGGGCAGAGTGATATCACCTATACGTAAACCATTACGGCCGGTTTTGTCCATATAAGTCGGGCCGATACCTTTTAAAGTGGAACCAATTTTGCCATCACCCATCTTTTTTTCATTAGCGGCATCAAGCAATTGGTGAGTTGGTAGTATGAGGTGAGCCTTTTTAGCTATCAGCAAATTCTTTTTTGCTAAAAGGTCATGCCCGGCAGCTTTTAGTTTTTCTAATTCTTTTTTCAGCGTGATTGGGTCAATCACTACACCGTTACCAATCAGGTTCATGGTGTTCTCAAAAAATATACCTGAAGGAATGGTATTTAAAACAAATTTTTTACCATCAAATTCCAAAGTATGCCCGGCATTGGGGCCGCCCTGGAAACGTGCTATCAGGTCGTAACCTGCACTAAGCACATCAACAATTTTTCCTTTACCTTCATCGCCCCATTGGAGGCCTAATAATACGTCAACAGCCATTTATGTAAATTCAGAGTATGATATTAAGGGGGGCAAAGTTATGCTTTTCTGTCACAATTACCCTCTCTTAATTTGGTGCAATTGCCATAAAGATTAAGGGAATGGTGTTTGATCTCAAATTTCAGGATGTCGCCCATCATGCTTTGTATCTGCTGTATGCGTGGGTCGCAAAACTCAACCACCTTACCGCAGTCAATGCAAATGATGTGATCATGCTGCTTATAGCCGTATGATTTTTCAAACTGGGCCATGTTTTTACCAAACTGATGCTTGGTCACCAGATCGCACGATACCAGCAACTCCAGCGTGTTATATACAGTGGCGCGGCTTACACGGTATTTTTTATTTTTCATGTGGATGTATAACGACTCCACATCAAAGTGATCGGTACGAGAATAAATTTCTTCAAGTATAGCAAAACGCTCGGGCGTTTTACGCAGGTTTTTGTTTTCAAGGTAGGCCTCGAAAATTTTTTTAACCAACGCTATTGTATCCTGTTGAGGCATAGTTGTCTATTAAAGAGCCAAAGTTATTAATAAAAGATAGAATCCGAAAATAAGAATCAAGAGCTGAGAGTCAAGAATCAAGATGTGAGAATCAAAAGACAAGAATGTTGTTTTTATGCTTTGTTAAAACATCTTGATTCTTGTCTCTTGATTCTTATTTCTTTCTTAAGAAGCTTTTTCTATTGCCGAATCGAAACGGTTTACTGCGGTGATGCCCTTAACCAGTTTCAGGTTTTTGATCAGGTTGTCCAGGTGCTCGGTATCATTTACATATACCATAAGCGAGCCCTCAAAAATACCGTTATCACTGTCAACCGTTATGGAGCGGATATTCACCTTAAAATCCTGCGATATTACGGTAGTAAGCTTATTGATTAAACCTACATCATCAATACCGGTAATACGTAATCCGGTTAAAAATGCCAGTTCCTGTTGATTTGTCCAACGGGCCTTTACAATCCGGTAACCATAATTAGCCATCAGTTTGGCGGCATTGGGGCAATTGGTACGGTGGATCTTGATGCCATCGCTCACCGTCACAAAACCAAACACATCATCGCCAGGGATAGGGTTGCAGCAATTGGCTAGTTTGTAGTCAATTTTTTGCATATCCTCGCCAATCAGCAATATGTCGCTATCCTTGGCTTTGATGTTGCGTAACAGACTGTGAACCTGTTCCTGCTCAATTTTATCCTGTGGTTTATTTTCAATTACTTTTTCTGAAGCCTGGTAATCTTTCAGGTCCTTCATATCAATAATGCCCTTGGCAATATTGTAAAACAGGTCCTGGGTTGTTTGCAGCTTAAAAAAGTAACTCAGCTTATGTATGTTTTCGGAGTTGTAGGTAATCTTAAGCGATTTTAGCTTACGCTCCAGTATCTCCTTGCCATCTTCGGCAATTTTTCGTTTTTCTTCTTTTAATGCCGATTTAATTTTGGCTTTAGCTTTCGCGGTAACCACAAAGTTAAGCCAGTCCTCCTTAGGTGATTGCTTGCCTGATGTAATGATCTCTACCTGGTCGCCATTTTGCAGTTTATAGCTCAGCGGTACCAGTTTGTGATTTACTTTAGCGCCAATACAGCTGGCACCCACGTCGGTATGTATCTCGAAAGCAAAATCAAGGGCGGTAGCGTTTAAAGGCAATTGGATCAACGCGCCTTTTGGTGTAAAAATGAAGATCTCATCACTAAAGAGGTTCATTTTAAAATCATCCAGAAAGTCGAGCGCATTGGAGTCGGGGTTTTTAAGCATGTCTCTAACCTTTTGCACCCATTGATCAAGTCCGCTGTCGGTAGTTGATTCTTTATACTTCCAGTGTGCAGCAAAGCCTTTTTCGGCTATCTCATTCATCCGCTTGGTACGTATCTGTACTTCCACCCATTGACCACGAGGACCCATTACGGTAGTATGTAGTGATTCGTAACCATTGGCTTTGGGCGATGATATCCAGTCGCGCAATCGGTCGGGGTTTGGGCGGTAAAGATCGGTAACTATCGAATAAGCCTTCCAGCAATCGGCTTTTTCATTTTCAGGTGTACTATCTAAAATCACCCTGATGGCAAAAAGATCATACACTTCTTCAAAAGGTATGGATTTCTTTTTCATCTTATTCCAAATGGAATGTATGGATTTAGGACGTCCGAAAATATCTGCATCAAGGCCCTGTCCAAGTAATACTTTTTTAATCGGCTCAATAAAATCGCGGATGAATTTTTCACGCTCAGCCTTTTTCTCGTTGAGCTTAACTTTTAAAAATTGGTAGGTTTCCCTTTCCATGTATTTCATGGATAGATCTTCCAGTTCAGATTTTATGGTGTATAAACCCAACCGGTGTGCCAGAGGGGCGTACAAGTAAACGGTTTCTGATGATAGTTTAAGCTGCTTATCACGCGGCATAAACTCCATGGTACGCATGTTATGCAAGCGATCGGCCAGTTTGATCAATATTACCCGTACATCATCTGCCAGGGTAAGCAACATTTTACGGAAATTCTCGGCCTGTAAGGAGCTGTTGGTATCAAATACGCCTGATATTTTGGTAAGCCCATCAATAATCTTGGCTACCTTTTTACCAAACTCCATTTCAATATCGTCTAGCGTCATGTTGGTATCTTCAACCACATCATGCAACAGGGCACACACAATGGAGGTGGTGCCCAGGCCTATTTCTTCGGCCGCTATCTGCGCCACGGCAATAGGATGGTATATATATGGTTCGCCGCTTTTACGGCGCATGTCTTTATGGCTTTCCAGTGCCATATCAAATGCTTTACGGATCATGCGCTTATCGCCCTTTTGCAGGGTTGATTTACAGGCACGCAGCAAGGCCCGATATCTTTTTAATATCTCATTTTTTTCCGCTTCCAGGTCAATCACTAACTCTTTCATATGCTGATATTAATGGTATTTCTTGATAAACTTGTAATTATAAATTATTATTACAGATTATATGGAAATACCACAAAAAATTGCTTTAATTTTGTTTTAAGTAAAATTATGAAATTTATTGGTTTTCTGTTTCTGTTTTGTTTAGGCATCATGGGCTCGCTAAAAGCCCAGACAGATAAACCAGCACCCGTAACTATAGGCAAAAATGATACCATCAAAACGGCTATGACCGATCTTGACGGTGAATTGGTGCCCTGGATAGTTACTCCCGAGGTGAAAATTGTTGATACACGTATATTTGCCAGTGAAGCCGACAGGATGGCTTATAACAGGTTAAGGTATAATGTGTTCAAAGTGTTGCCCTATGCGCGTTTTGCGGGGCAGCGTTACCGTCAGTTGCAACGCGACCTGGCACTTACAGGCGATAAGCACAAACAGAAAGAGTTGGTAACCGCCTGTGAAACCGAAATAAAAACATTGTTTAACAAGGAAATAAAAAATCTGACAATTAGTCAGGGAGAGGTGTTGATCAAGCTGATCAACCGTGAATCGGGGCTAACCAGTTACGCTATGGTGAAGGATCTAAAAGGAGGTTTTAAAGCCTTTATGTTTCAATCTGTAGCCAGTATATTTGGCCACAACCTCAAGGAAACCTACGACCCTGAGGAGCAGAAAGATATCGAGGCCATATTGAAACAGGCCGGATATAATTCCACTAACAATTAATAATGGATAACAATAGTATCTACAAGTTTGATGTACAGACATTAAACGGAGAAGAGATTAGCCTTTCGGCTTATAAAAATAAAGTTCTTTTAGTAGTTAACACCGCTTCTCAATGCGGTTTTACCCCTCAGCTTAAAGATCTGGTTAGCCTTAAAAATCAGTTTAAGGAAACAGATTTTGAAATACTTGCTTTCCCTTCAAATGATTTTGGCGGGCAAGAGCCTTTAGAAGGGGCAGAAATTGCCACTTTTTGTGAAAATGTTGGTACCAATTACCCTGTATTTGAAAAGATAAGGGTACGTGGGCCTTACGCACATCCGCTGTATCAGTTTTTTGCTAATAAAAAAGATAATGGTAACCTGAAATCTGTTCCAAGGTGGAACTTTCATAAATTCCTGATCGACAGGACTGGTCATGTAACCGATTTCTATTATCCTTTTACCAAGCCTACATCTTCAAAGATCAGGAAAAAGATCGAACGCCTTTTGCAGGCCGCTTTATAATTCAACACATATTTATGCTTAAATTAGATATATTAGTTTTATCGGTTCATCCCGATGATGCCGAACTTGGATGTTCCGGTACTATTTTAAAACACATTGCCCTGGGTAAAAAGGTGGGTATTGTTGACCTCACCCGCGGCGAATTAGGTACCCGCGGTTCTGCAGAGATTCGCGATCAGGAAGCTGCGGCTTCGGCAAAAATATTAGGATTAACCATAAGGGAAAACCTGGGCTTACCCGATGGCTTTTTTGAAAATACCAGGGAATATCAGTTAAAAATAATTGCCGCTATACGTAAATATCAACCTTCCATTGTAATAACCAATGCTTATCATGACAGACATCCTGATCATAGGCGTGCCGGCGAGTTGGTAGAAACAGCTGCCTTTTTATCTGGCTTGCGAAAAATAGAAACCTCGGCAGACGGCGCTTTGCAGGATGCCTGGCGACCGGATCTTGTTTTACACTTTATACAGGATAATTATATAAAACCTGATATTTTGATTGATGTGACCGATTATTGGGATAAAAAAATTGAAAGTATCCATGCTTTCGGGTCGCAGTTCTATAACCCCGAGTGGGAAGGTGAACCCCAAACTTATATATCTTCACCAGAGTTTATTAGCGTTGTTGCAGCCCGTGCTATGGAATTTGGGAAAAGCATCTCTGTTAAGTATGCAGAAGGCTTTACCAGTAGAAAAATTTTAGGAGTGGGTAATTTATTTTCGTTAAAATAATATCTTTATTAATCTATAATAAATAAGCCGCAGGTTATATAACACTGCGGCTTAATAATAATATGTAAGTAGTTTAATTATTAGGCTTTTATGTATTCGAAGCGGTTGTTCTCATTGCTTCTTTCTCTTCTCAGCTTGTTTTCGTTAGCCAGTTTTAACAGGATGCCTGATAATTCTGATGTTTTGAAATCGGAATCAAACTGATCTTTACAATAGGTCGCGATAGATGATATTGAACGCGAGATATCGAAAAAGTCCGTACTCAATAACTGATTAAGTATTTTAGTTGCACCTGGCTTTTTGCGGCCCGGTATGCCAAAATTTTCATCGTCTGAACGTATTCTGCGCCCTTTTTTAAGGAATAGTTCAGCTCCGTCTGTATCCACTCTATCAGATTCAATCATTACATCTAATAACCGATCGATAATCCTAACCTGTACAGATTCTGATTGGAATGAATTAACAACTTCCGCTACTTCAACAAGTTGTTTTTTTAATTTCTCTATGTGTTTGCTCATGACGTAAAAAGATTGATCCGTAGTCTTTTAATAGGGGGATATTACAAAAGTAACAGAAATAATAATTAAAAATATAGCGTATTTTGTCTAAAAAATAGTATATATTAATATATCACTCCTTTTTACCCCTCAAAAGTACCATTTCACCCTTTCGGAAGCATGGTTGGCCACATATTAAATACAAAAAATCTTTATTCTATTGAATAATCAATTTGCCTGTAACGATATTATTGCATTATTATAAGGTGTGCGATATTCTTTCAAGCATGTTCAATCCTAGGTCAATGTGCTCTTTTTCAATAATAAGCGCCGGTCTGAAACGGATGCTTTTTTCGCCGCATCCCAGGTACATGATATTATTTTGCAACCCTTGTTGTATAAAAGTATCCCGCTTATTTTTATCGGGGAAATCAAAAGCGGTCAATAAACCCTTACCTCTAACATTACTGATAATTGGAGTACGGGAGGCGATATCAGCTAACTGGTCTTGTAAATATTCGCCCATTTTGGCTGCATTATCGCAAAGGTTATCTTCTTCCATGATCTCCATGATCTTTGACGACCTTACCATATCAACCAGGCTGCCGCCCCATGTAGAGTTAATGCGGGATGATACCCGGAAAACGTTATTCTCTACCTCGTCAACACGATTGCTGGCCAGTATGCCGCATACCTGCATTTTTTTGCCAAAGGCCAAAATATCCGGACGGGCTTTTTCGCCAAAATGCTCGTGACACCAGAATTTGCCGGTTAGGCCAACACCTGTTTGCACTTCATCATATATGAGCATGGCTTCATATTCATCGGCCAGTTCCCGTAGTTTTTCCAGGAATTCCCTACGTACATGATTGTCGCCTCCTTCTGATTGTATCGGCTCAATAATAATGGCGCATATATCATCCTTATTTTCGGCAAAGGCTGTCCTGATCTGCGAAATGGAGAACTGTTCTCTTTGCACCAGGTCGTCATGATTGGCGTCACTGTAAGGGAAATTTATTTGCGGTACCGATACCCGCGGCCAGTCGAACTTGGCAAACCATTTTGTTTTATTGGGCTGGGTATTGGTTAAGCTTAAGGTATAACCCGAGCGGCCATGAAAGGCTTGCTCAAAATGTAATACTTTATGCCCTTTTTCCTTTGTATAACCTTTTGCAAAGTTTTTTTGCACTTTCCAGTCCATAGCAACTTTAAGCGCGTTCTCAATAGCTAATGAGCCCCCGGCAATGAAAAATGCATGCGGGAGATAATCAGGTATGCCCACGCGCGAAAAAGTTTCAACAAATTGAGCGTATTGTGTGGTGTAGATGTCGGAATTTGATGGGTTGGTTAAAGCGGCCAGCATCAGGTTTTTTTTAAATTCTTCGTCGTTTACCATTTTAGGGTGATTATAGCCTAAAGGAACGGAAGCGAAGCAGGTGAAAAAATCAAGCAGTGTCCGGTTATATTTAGCATCGTAAATATAAACACCCTTACTTTTTTCCATGTCAAACGTAAGATCAAAGCCATCGGCAAGCACATGCTTCTGTAGGGAAGCCTGCACATTTTCGGGAGAAACAAGTAGGTTGTACATATAAATTTGGTTTATACAAATTTACTAAAATGCGCCTAAAAACAAAAATTAGGCGGTTTTTGAACCGATTGGCGAAAAAGTAACTTTAAATTGTTTAAAGTTACTTTTTGTACCAAAGCCAAAAGTAGTATAGCGAAATGACCTGCAGATTTTGTTAGTCGCGCCTCCAAATAATTCCTAAAAACGGCGCATTTGCCAAAGTGGAGGGGCTGAATAATTAATGATAAAATGAATAATAATCACAGGACTTAAAACAACCCGGTTTGCCCACTACCTGGTCTGAAAACTTTTTAAACCTTAAATTTTAACACTTTTCTGCCCAAAAATGAGGTGGAAACACATGGAAAACGCTTGAAAACCTTCATTTTAACACTTTTTAACAAATTTTAACACGTTTTTGAGCAGTTTTGAAAACTTTAAAAAGTATTAAATATTTGATTGTCAAATAACTAGATAAAAAACAGTCGATTTTTGAGCTATGTTTCTCTTTAACTAAACAGCCCGGATATCTCCTAAAAAGATACCCGGGCTGTTTGATATATAAATATACGAAAAACTTTCGACTAAGGCCTTACGAAGAAGGTAAACTTAATTAGCCCCATTCCATAAAATCAGTGTCATACTTTCTTCCTGATGGCTCTTAAATATAATATATCGTAAATTCGGGTAAACCAATAGTAATACTAATTGCGATTAAGGAATACGTTATGTTACAAAACCGTGTCGATCCTCGAGGAAACATCGTCAAAACGAGTGCACGTGGTGCCTGGCTAGGCAACCGGGGGCAGCTGCATGGCGATACCAAAACCATATTGCGCCCTTTTAAGTTGAAGGCTTGGCTGACCTGTGTGCTAAAATTTAAAGGCAGGCACCGACAGGTAATGGCGCCTAACCTGTATACCGAATTGTTCTTTTTTGATGAAGCCACCGCATTTTCGGCAGGGCATCGGCCATGTTTTGAATGTCGACGGGATGATGCCAACCGATTTAAAACAGCCTGGCTCAAAGGTAATCCTGAATATGGATTTGACCCAAAGGTGCACATCGAAAAAATAGATGAGATCATACACCAGGAAAGGATTGATAAAAAAGGAAATAAGGTAACATTTGAGGCAGCTGTTCATGACCTACCGGATGGGGTATTTATACAGATTGATAACGAACCTTATCTTTTAGCCAACAAAATGATTTGGCATTGGACACCTTCTGGTTATGAACAAATGGCTCCGCTGCCGGTATCGGTAAAGGTGATTGTGCTCACGCCCAGATCTGTTGTTAAAGCCTTTCGTTCTGGTTACCGGCCACAGATGGGGACTGATGATTTGAAATGAGGGGCCGGTCCTTATCCCATAGATAGAGGTTCTGAAAAAATATGATTTTGTAACTTTACCAAGAATCTTATCTATATGAAATTAAAGTTTAAAATTTCACAAACAACTAGTCTTGCCCCGGAAATTATAATTGACAGGATAAAGGCAGAGTTAGACCAAAACAAATACAGGGTTCTTAACATAACTAATAATAGTGTGAAATTTGATGAAAGCCCTTGGAAGCTGATGTGGAATTTTGAAGCTATGAGACGATTGGATGGAGGGAAATTTGACGTTAATTTGCAAGATAATTTAACCTCTGTAACCTTTAGCTATTATCGGAGTCTGATAGGACCCCTCATTATACTAACTGTTATTTCGATTGGTTTAATAAGAGATGGTGAATATTATGCGCCTTTAGGTTTTCTTTTATTTTACGTGATTGCTCTGACTTTCAATGCATTTACCTTAAAAGATGTTGCCAATGAAATGTTAAATGACATCCTGATTTTTTAGAATTTCGGATTTCGTTTTTCGAATTTAATATTACTGTGCTTTGCGGGTTGCCTGTTCAATGCTGTCCCACATTTGATCGGGTATCATTTCCAGACCGCTGAACTGGCCTGCGCCCTGCAGCCATTCGCCGCCATCTATCGTGATCACCTCGCCGTTGATATAGCCCGAAAAGTCAGATACGAGGAACGCTGCCAGGTTAGCCAGTTCCTGATGCTCGCCTACCCGCTTCAGAGGTACACGGTTTTTAAAATCAAACTTTTGCGCCATATCGCCGGGTAGCAAACGTTCCCACGCGCCTTTGGTAGGGAAGGGGCCCGGGGCTATAGCGTTGGTACGGATGCCGTGACGGCCCCATTCCACGGCCAGCGAGCGGGTCATGGCCAGTACGCCGCCTTTGGCACAAGCCGATGGTACTACATAAGCTGAACCGGTAAAAGCATAGGTGGTTATAATATTGAGGATGCTGCCTGGCATTTTTTCGGCTATCCAGTATTTGCCCAGTGCCAGCGAGCAATTGACAGAACCTTTCAGCACAATATCAATAACCGCCGAAAACGCGTTTGCCGAGAGCCGTTCCGTAGGCGAAATAAAATTACCCGCCGCGTTGTTCAGCAGGGCATCAATCCGGCCAAAGGTGGCAATAGATTGCTCCAGCATCTTTTGCACATCATCATAATTGCGAACATCGCAGGAAATGGCTAAAACCTTGCCGCCGGTTTCGGTTTCCATTTCGGCGGCAGTTTTTTCCAGCACATCCAACTTACGACTGGTGATCACCAGATTGGCGCCCAGTTTTAAAAAGTAAGTACCCATAGCTTTCCCCAGGCCGGTGCCTCCACCAGTAACAATAATGGTTTTTCCTTTGAGGGCATCATCTCTTAACATACCTGTGGTTACTGCTGTGCTATTGCTCATGTTTTTTGTTTTGGGAGTCAAGAATCGAGAGTCAAGAATCAAGAATCAAGACAAAAACATCTTGGTAACTCCATATTTCCCGATCAATTAGAAACTTACGAAGTTTTTAATTGATCGTAAGTTTGATTGTTATGTAAGTATTCTCTTGTTTCTTGACTCTTATCTCTTGGTTCTTATTTGGATTAGAAACTTACGAAGTTTTTAATTGATCGTAAGTTTGATTGTTATGTAAGTATTCTCTTGATTCTTGACTCTTATCTCTTGATTCTTTTTAAGCGGTTGTTGTTTTTGATTTTAAATTCTGGATAAGCATTTGCAGGCCTTTGCGTACTTCGGGTGCCCACCATTGTGCCAGCATATGGTTAAGGGCGGTGCTTTGGTCGGCGCTGAGCTTGGTTATCAGCTCCTGGCGCAAGTTTAGTTTACTTTGGCTCCAGGTAACCTGGTTAAGCTGCATATAGGTCCTGATTTTTCTTTCGGCGGTGGTGAGCAGGCTTTCGGGTGCGCTCACCTCATCTATCAAACCAACTTCCAGTGCTTCATTAACTTTCAGGAGCTTGCCTTCCATCAGGTATTGATAAGCCCTGCGCTGCCCCAGCCAAAAAGAGTAAAGCGTAGCCACGCTATCGGGCACAATGATACCTACTGGGATTTCATTTAAGCCGATAATAAACGAACCTTCGGCCATTACTCGGTAATCACAACAAATGGCTAATACACATCCCCCTGCAGGACTATGCCCGCTGATAGCTGCTACCATAGGCTTTTTAAAGGCCACCAACGATCGCTGCAGCGACAGGAAATCGGTCCACAAAGCACGACTTTGG
The DNA here is from genome assembly GCF_900155965.1 of Mucilaginibacter lappiensis. Classification (GTDB taxonomy): domain Bacteria; phylum Bacteroidota; class Bacteroidia; order Sphingobacteriales; family Sphingobacteriaceae; genus Mucilaginibacter; species Mucilaginibacter lappiensis. The sequence continues at coordinate 201,576 of NZ_FTMG01000007.1, read as the reverse complement.
TCCTCATTATACTCGTAGGCCTCAATCAGGTCGATACCTGAAGAAAAGAATCCCGGTTTGCCGGTGATGATGAGTCCGCCTACGCTTGTGTCGTTTTCCAGTGTTTGTATGGCGGTTATCAGCTCTTTAACCATCTGGTGGTTAATAGCGTTTGACCGGCCACGATCGAGCGTTAAAATTGCCAGGCCGTTGTTTATGGTTAATTGGAATGTTGTCATGTTGTGAGTGGTGAGTTGTGAGTAATGAGTAGCTAAGTCAGTGATGAGTTTTCGTTATTTTTTCAAAAACTCACCACTTACAACTGACAACTCACCGCCATGTTCTTCGCCAGAGTAAATCTTGTCAATTTCGGTTTTATATTTTTCCATGATCACTTTGCGTTTCATTTTGCCTGTAGGGGTGAGCTCTCCGCTGTCTATCGACCATTCTTCGGGTAACAAAGTCACCTTTTTCACCTGCTCTACATGGTTAAACTCGGGGTTAAAGCCATCAATTATGGATTGATAAAGCTCAATAACCCGGGAATTCCTGATAAGTTCATTGTGTGATGTAAAGGGAATATTGTTTTCGGCGCACCAGGGTTTTAAATTGGTGTACGAAGGCACTATCAAGGCCGCGGTGAATTTTCTTTCGGGGCCAACCACCATCATTTGCTCAATAAAATGATTTTCTTTCATCTTATTTTCAATTGGCATAGGCGCTACGTACTTGCCGCCAGATGTTTTGAAGATCTCCTTTTTACGATCGGTTATTTTCAAAAAACCATCCTTGTCCAGTTCGCCGATGTCGCCGGTGCTAAACCAGCCATCTTTGATCACTTCGGCCGTCATTTCGGGGTTTTTATAATAACCCACGGTAATGTTTGGTCCTTTGCAAAGTATCTCGCCGTCCTCGGCAATTTTAACCTGTACACCGTCGATCAGCTTGCCAACGGTCCCGAATTTACGGCCGTTAATATAGCAGTTAACCGCAACTACCGGTGATGTTTCTGTGAGGCCATAACCTTCCATCACCGTCATCCCGGCGGCGGTAAATATTTTTTCGAGCTTGATGGGACAGGCAGAACTGCCAATAACGATGGCTTTTACATTCCCGCCAACGGCTTCCCGCCATTTACTATACACCAATTTATCGGCAATGGCCAGTTGTATTTTATACCAAATACTTTGATTTTCGATCTGGAACTGCTCGGCCACTTTTATCGACCATAAAAAGATCTTCTTTTTGATGCCGGTGAGCTGTTGCCCGGCCGCCATAATTTTTTCGAATACTTTTTCAAGCAGGCGCGGCACGGCAGTAAAAATGTAAGGCTTAACCTCTTTCATGTTGGCGCCAATGGTATCCATGCTTTCGGCATAGGAAATGGAGAAACCATAAAAGAGATAAATGTAAGTACACATTTTTTCGAAAATGTGGTTGGGCGGTAAAAAACTCAGAGCCCCTTTGTTTTCAAGGGGGATCTGGTTAAGTACCTTGCCCGATGCTACCACATTACTCACAATGTTTTTATGGGTGAGCATCACGCCTTTGGGGCGGCCGGTGGTGCCCGATGTGTAAATAATAGTAGTTACATCATCCTCACCAATGGTTTTGCTGATGGCCGATAGCCTGTCGCGATAGCCATCTGGTAGGGGTTTTAGTAACACTGTCCAGTTGGGGCAATTGTCCAACTGATCAAAACTATAGATAGCTTTTAACGATGGTATATTGGCGCAAACCGCATTTACTTTATCATATAGGTCCTGACTGCTTACAAACAGGTATTTTACTTCGGCTTCGTTCAGGATCTGCTCCAGTTCTTTGGGATTGCTGTTAGGATACAGAGGTACCAGGATTGCGCCGGTTTGTTGTACCGCCAGATCAGTTACGATCCATTCGGGTCGTCCGTTGCTGATAAGGCCTATTTTATCGCGGCCCTCGGTGGTACCATCGCCGCCCGAAACGCCCAGGTCTAACAGTGCTATGGTTAACTGGTAGATCATGGTGTGGATTTCCTGCGTGCTATATGCCCGCCATACGCCATTTTCTTTGGCATTTAACAGATCGGTCCTGGGTTCCCGGGCCTGAATTTCCATGCAATCAAACAATCTTGCCACTTTTTCCATGTTAAAAGGTATTAAGAGCCCCACCCAACCCTCCCCGGAAGGGAGGGCTTTTAGTAAATAAAAGTCTCCCCTCCCGGGCGAGATTTAGAGGGGGCTGTTGTTATAGTAATTCAAAAATGCCCGCGGCACCCTGTCCGGTACCTACGCACATGGTAACCATACCGTATTTTTTATCCCGGCGTTTTAATTCGTTAAAAAGTTGTACGGATAGCTTGGCACCGGTACAACCCAGTGGATGGCCCAAGGCTATGGCACCGCCATTAACGTTGATGCGATCCATATCCAAATCGAGGCCTTTAATAACCGCCAATGATTGCGATGCAAAAGCTTCGTTCAGCTCAATCAGGTCAATGTCCTGTTGTTTCATACCAGCCTGTTTTAAGGCTTTAGGGATAGCCACCAGTGGCCCGATACCCATAATACGTGGCGGCACACCGGCAACGGCATAGTTCACCAGGCGGGCAATAGGTTTTAAGTTATTGGCTTTTAAAAAGCGTTCGCTTACTACCATTACAAAGGCTGCTCCATCACTTGTTTGTGATGAGTTACCCGCGGTTACTACACCCCTGGCATCAAATACCGGTTTCAGTTTGGCCAATGCTTCTAACGAAGTATCAGCACGTGGACCTTCGTCGGTATCTATTTTAAAGTCGCGGTTTTTCTTTTTGCCGGTTTCGTCCACATAAGTTTCGGTTACATTTACGGCTACTATCTCGTCTTTAAACTTACCCTCTTTGATAGCGTTGATGGCCTTCTGGTGCGAGTTATAGGCAAACTGGTCTTGCTCTTCGCGGCCAACTTTATATTCTTTGGCTACGGCTTCGGCGGTTAAACCCATGCCCCAGTAGTAATCTGGATGGGCCAGGGCTATATCGGCATTGGGTACCACGCGCCAGCCGCCCATAGGCAGCAGGCTCATGCTTTCCACACCACCGGCAATAATACAATCGGCAATGCCACTGTGTACTTTTGCCGATGCGATGGCGATAGTTTCCAGTCCTGATGCACAATAGCGGTTCACGGTCATGCCGGGTACTTTATCGGTATCCAGGGCCATGAGCGATATCAGGCGGGCCACATTTAAGCCTTGTTCAGCTTCGGGTGTAGCATTGCCCACAATTACATCCTCTATCTGATCCTTATCAACATTAGGTACCGATGCCATGAGATGTTTGATCACATCTGCCGCAAGGGTATCCGGCCGGGTAAACCTGAAGCCTCCCCGGGTTGCTTTTCCAACTGCGCTGCGGCTTGCAGCCACTATGTATGCGTTCATATTCTTTTCTGTTTAGTTTGTTGTGGTTCGGGTTTCGAGGGTCGGGTTTCGGGTATTTTAATCTCTCGTACCCGGAGCCACGCAACGCGAACCCCACCACCCATTTAATTCCTTAACACTTTACCACCTGTTATGATCGACTGGATGCGCTCCAGCGTTTTGCGTTCGGTGCACAGGGAAACAAAAGCTTCCCGCTCCAGGCCCAGTAAATATTCTTCACTTACCAGCGATGGCTGCGACAGATCGCCGCCGGCCAGTACGTAGGCCAGCTTTTGCGAAATTTTAACATCGTGCTCGCTGATGTAATTACCACTGTACATGGTATTGGCGCCTACATAGCCCAGGCCCAGGGCCTGTTTGCCCAGCACCCGGATATCGGTGCGCTGAACAGGTTGTACATAACCCTCGTTAGCCAGTTGTAAGCAATGCTGTTTGGCTTCTGCCAGCAGGCGGTTTTGTGATACTACCACCACGTCACGACCTTTTTTTAGATAGCCAAACTCAAAGGCTTCATATGCCGAAGTAGATACTTTAGCCTGCCCAATGGTCAGGAATCTGTCTCGGAAATTGTTGAGTTCGATATCGCCGTCCTGTAATTCGTCCGATAGGCGCAGGGCGAATTCCTTGGTACCGCCGCCGCCGGGGATCAGGCCAACGCCAAATTCCACCAGGCCCATATATAATTCGGCATGGGCAACTACTTTATCGGCATGCAGGCAAAGCTCGCAGCCACCGCCCAAGGCCATTTGATGAGGTGCCGCTACCACCGGAATGGATGAATAGCGAATACGCATCATGGCAGTTTGGAAAGCCTTGATCACCATATTCAGTTCATCAAATTCCTGCTCTACGGCCATCATAAATATCATACCCACATTGGCACCTGCGCTGAAATTGGCGCCTTCGTTCGAAATCACCAGACCTTTATAACTTTTCTCAGCCAGGGTAATGGCTTTGTTAATACCTTCTATCACATCGCCGCCAATGGTATTCATTTTGGTGTGGAACTCCAGGTTGATGATGCCATCGCCGATGTCGGTAATAGTAGTGCCGGTGTTTTTCCAGATGGTATTGGCTTCGCGAATATTGCTTAGCAGTATAAAATTCTCGGTTCCAGGAATTACTTTATAAGTTCTGGAAACGATGTCATAATACTGGCGGTTGCCATCGGCTATTTTATAAAAACTCTCGGCGCCGGAGGCCAGCATATCATACACCCATTGGGCAGGTTTGCTGCCTGCTGCTTCCATGGCTTTTACGGTATCGGCAACGCCAAGGGCGTCCCATTTTTCAAAGGGGCCCATTTCCCAGCCGAAGCCGGCATTAACGGCGGCATCTATTTTATAAAGCTCATCGGCAATTTCGGGGATGCGGTTACTGGCGTAGGCAAAAAGCTGATAGAAAGTGGCGCGGTAAAAATCGCCTGCTTTATCTTTTGCTGCGAACAGGATTTTTAACCGATCCTTTAAGCTGTCGACTGTTTTGGTAATATCCAGTGATGGGAATTTTACTTTTTGCGATGGTTTGTATTCCAGCGTTTTCAGATCAAGCGCGAAGAATTGATTGGCACCATCTACCTTTTCTTTTTTATAAAAGCCCTGCCCGGTTTTGCTGCCCAGCCAATTGTTCTTCAACATGCCGTTCACAAATTCAGGAATGGCGAATAGTTCTTTTGCCTCATCATGGGGTGCGTTCTTGCTGAGGCCATTGGCCACATGCACCATGGTATCCAAACCTACCACATCATTGGTGCGGAAGGTAGCCGATTTGGGGTGACCAATAACCGGGCCCGTTAGCTTGTCGATCTCTTCCACCGTCATGCCGGTTTTTTCGGCATAATGCAATATGCTCATGATGGCGAACACTCCAATGCGGTTACCGATGAAGGCGGGGGTATCTTTAGCCAAAACGGTAGTTTTTCCCAAGAACTTCTCGCCATATTCCATCAGGAAATCGACTACTTCTGGTAATGTATCTTTTGTGGGGATGATCTCTAGTAGTTTTAAATATCTTGGTGGATTAAAAAAGTGACTTCCGCAGAAATGCTTTTTGAAATCGTCACTTCGGCCTTCGGTCATTAAATGGATTGGGATACCCGACGTGTTGGAGGTAATGAGTGTACCTGGTTTACGATATTTTTCGACCGTTTCAAATACCTGTTGTTTAATGTCCAAACGTTCCACCACTACTTCAATCACCCAATCGTAATCGGCAATTTTAGCCATATCATCCTCAAAGTTGCCGGTACTGATGCGCCGGGCAAATGATTTGAGATAGATAGGCGATGGGTTTGATTTTAAAGCGAAATCAAGCGCGTCGTTAACAATTTTATTGCGGGCTTTTTTATCGCCTGCGGGGGCATCTTTTGGTACAATATCCAATAGCAGAACCTGTACCCCTATATTGGCGAAATGACAGGCAATACGGCTGCCCATTACACCCGAGCCCAGAACGGCTACTTTTTTTATAATTCGTTTAGCATTCATAGATTGTGTTTTATTAGAATCAAGAACCGAGAGGCAAGAATCAAGAGAAGAAAAATAATTACAGGTGGTTTTATCTTGGTTCTTGACTCTTATCTCTTGACTCTTTTTCGTTATTTATTCCGCCCGTTCCCAGACAGTTGTGCGGCCAAACAGCGATACGCCGATGTAGCCGCGAATTGATAATGTTTTGCCTTTGTAAGTGATATTGCAGGAGTAGGTTTTTCCGTTTTTAGGATCGTAGATCTTGCCATCGGTATATTTGTCGTCACCATCATGCACAAAGCCTTCCAGGATGTGTAAACCTATGATGGGGCGGCTGCGCAGTTTTTCGTCCTTGTTTTCATCATCTACTTTAGGTTTGCCATTTTTGAGCGGCTCCTTAAGCCATATTATTTTACCGTTAAACTTACCATCTGTGCCTTTGCTGATCTGTATTTTGGCGCTTTTGATATCATTGTACCAAAGCCCCTCAATTTTATCGGTCTGGGCCTTGGCCGCAATATTCACGGATACTACAGTAAGCAGGATTAATACGAAACGGGCGAAATGCTTTTTAGATAATGACATGGCTTTTTTTGATGCTATTGTCGAATAATTAAATATGTCTTTTTGAAGGCTGCCAAATCACCATATATACAACGGCAAATCAGCATCCCTTTTGCAGGAGACAAATACAATTAAACGACAGGGTTAAAAAAAATAATTTAGTATTGGTTTATTTAAAGAATCAAGATATTAGAATCAAGAATTAAGACAAACAGTAATTGTTGGCTATATCCTTATCTTGATTCTTGGCTCTTAATTCTTGGTTCTCATTTATAGTAAACAAATATCCTTTTTAGCGAAGTTTAACAAAGGGCCAAATGGCGGAAACATTTGTCAAAATTTCGGAAATTCTATTTGTGTTACTATAAATTGGTTCATTTAAAGATAGGTGTTTTTTGGGATTATTTTACGCCCCTTTACTTTCCTGACAATTCCCTTACCAGATCAATATATTGCTGGCGGGCAGTATCAGTAGTAACACCTTTTAAATTTAACCAGGCATCATATTTGGCCTTGGCCACAAAGTCAAACATTCCCGGTTGATTATCCGTGTTAATGTCGCCTTCGGTAGCTTGTTTGTATAGGCTATATAAACGCAGCAGCGTATCGTTATCGGGTTTGGCGGGTAACGTTTTACTGTCTGCTACTGCTTTTTCAAAAACTTCTTTTTGATCCATATTATTTGTTTTGATTTTGCGACTTGGGAAGTTCCTCCGCATAGTCGTCGCTTTTGGGCGCTTTGGTGAATAGCTCACCTAATTCGGCAGGTAATGGGGTCAGTTTGCGCTTCACGGTATCTATCCAGGCACCCTGCACCATGATTACAGCGGCTTTAATACCATCGCCGCGATATACCTCCTGCCTGAATGTCCAGCGTGAACCATCGGCCCGGGAGCTGACTACCTCGCAGGTTACTTTGATATGATCATTAATGGTGATTTCGCGCAGATAGTTAAGCTCTTCCTTAAACAATACCGGGCCTATTTTAAGCTCAAAAAGCTTGGTGGGCATGGAGCCGAGGCTTTCGAGCAAATTTAACCTGGCCTGCGCGGCAACATCGGCATAAGCCGAGTGTCGCATATGTTGGTTAGCATCCAACTGGGCCCATATCACCTGTCCTTCATAATAAACATTCATCGTTTTATTTAGCTTAAGGCTTAAAGCACAAAGCTTAAAGCGTTTTTACCTATTAAACCCCTGGCAGCTTTCAGCTTTTCGCTTTCAGCTCTTAATTATGGTTTTGCTTGAAATTTCTTACGGCTTTTAGCTTTCGGCTTTAAGCCTTAAGCTCTACTTCTGGTTTTGCTTAAAGTTCTTTACGGCTTCGGTAAGTCGTGGTAAAATCTCCATGGCATCACCCACCACACCGTAGTTGGCGGCTTTAAAAAAGGGCGCTTCCGGATCTTTGTTAATCACGACTATGGTTTTTGAGCCATTAACTCCAGCCAGGTGTTGTATAGCGCCAGAAATACCTACGGCTATGTACAGGTTTGGTCTTACTGTACCCCCGGTTTGGCCAACATGCTCATGGTGCGGGCGCCAGTGCGCGTCGGCCACGGGGCGGGAGCAGGCAGTACCTGCGCCTAATTCTTTAGCAAGACTTTCGATCAGTCCCCAGTTTTCAGGACCTTTCATACCGCGACCACCGGATACCACCAACTGCGCATCGGCCAGCGGAATCTCACCTTTGATCTTGTTAACCTCTTTAACCTTAATACCAAAATCTTTATCGCCAAAGCTTACATCCAGTTTTTCGATAGTAGCTTTGCCCTCGACTTTGTTTAATTGAAAAGTATTAGGCATCAGGGTGATCACTTTTACATCGCTGGTAATATTCACAAAGGCAAATGCTTTGCCCGAGAATACCGCCTTTTTGATCACGAAGCCATTATCCAGATCGGGATAAGAGAGCGCGCCTGCTACCAAACCTGCCTTTAATTTAGCGGATAAACGTGGCGCAACCGCACGTCCATTGATATCATGTAAAGCGATGATGATCTTACTACCTTCTTTCTGAGCGGCAGCCAGCAATGCGCTGGTGTATGCGCGGGCGTGCAGCTCATCCAGGCGGGCATCGGCCACATGTAAAACTTTTTGTGCACCGTATTGACCCAGGCTTTCCATTTCACTATTGGAAAGGGTGCCTAATACCACAGCGCTTACTGTTGTACCCGTTTTTTGGGCGATGCCGGCAGCATACTGCACAGCTTCAAAACTCTTCTTTTTTATATTTCCTTCGGTATGTTCTACCAATACTATTACAGACATTTTTATAGGTTTTAGACCTCACCCTGCCCTCTCCAAAGGAGTGGGTTCTAAAAAAATTGTTTTTAAAGTCCTCTCCTTTGGAGAGGATTTAGGTGAGGTAATTCATAATTAATTATATCACCTTGGCTTCCGCATGAAGCAATTCTACCAGCTCATCCATGTTATCAGCACTAACCATTTTTATACCAGCTTTAGCTGGCGGCAATTCGTAGGATAAAATTTCAGTTACCGAGCTAACAGCTGCTGGCGCAACCACTTTAAGCGGACGGGTACGGGCGGCCATAATACCGCGCATATTAGGGATGCGAGCTTCGGCAACACCTTTTTGACAAGCGATCACTACGGGCAGGCTGCAGGTATCTGTTTCTTCGCCGCCTTCTATCTCGCGTTTTACAGTGGCGGTTTTGCCATCTGTCTGGATATCGCTGGCAAAGCCGATGTAATCGGTATCCAGCAATTCGGCCAGCATGGCGCCTACGGCTCCGTTGTTATAATCGATGGACTCTTTGCCGCACAGAATCAGGTCGTAACCTACTGTTTTGGCATATTCGGCTATATAATTGGCTGTTTCATAAGGATCATGGCTGTCGGCATCAATGCGTATAGCTTCATCGCCACCTAATGCCAGCGCTTTGCGGATCACCGGCTCGGTATCGACCTTGCCAACGGTTATCAGATGTATATCGCTGGCAATTCCTGCTTCTTTCAGTTCAAGGGCACGCACCAGTGCATACCATTCGTCGTAAGGGTTTATTACATAGGTAACACCCTGGTTATTAATAGCTGTATTATTATCCTTTAGTACAATTTTGGTGCTGGTATCCGGCACCTGGCTTATACACACTAATATCTTCATGTTTTTATTTTAGGTTATGCGGGTTTGGAATCAAGAGATAAGAGTCAAGAATCAAGAAGGTCACAAAAGTTATTCAAAGTTTTTCTTGATTCCTGACTCTTATATTCCTGTCTCTCTTAAAAAGCCCCTGTGAGTCTCCCCACCGGCCTGGTAGGGGAGAATCTCGGTCCTCTTGTCGGGAAGCGTCGAGTGCATAGCACTCCCTTTCCTCTGGAGAGGTCGGGGTTTTCGTTAATAGCAATATTTATTTTCTTCGATCAATTTGGCGGCTATATTTCTGCGGGCCTGTGTAGTATTGATGTCTTCGGTTTTGGTGAAGCGTTTAAGACCCATCAGCATCATGCGGCGTTCGTCGCCATCGGCAAATGAATTGATAGCTTCGCGACCTGCCTTGGCTATGTTACCGGCTGCATCATTGATGTAAACCCGCATAATATCCAGTTGTTCTTTAACAGCATCTTCGCCTTTCATGCTTACCAGTTTTTCAACACGTAACTGTAATGATTCGCTTACGTAAAGCTCTATCAACATATCGGCCAGGTACATTAATACTTCCTGCTCTTTACCCAACTGGGTCATTAGCTTTTGTACTGCCGCGCCGGCTACCATCAAAACGGCTTTCTTGAAATTGGCGATATATTTTTTCTCATGAGTGAACAAGCCCTCATCATCCGAGCCGCCAAAATCAGGTACACTTACCAGTTCGCCGGCTGCTTTCTGGGCAGGGCCCATCAGGTCGAGCTCGCCTTTCATGGCGCGTTTCAGCATCATATCAACAGTAAGCATCCGGTTAATTTCGTTGGTGCCCTCAAATATGCGGTTGATGCGTGAGTCGCGATAAGCACGGTCCATCGGCGCTTCGGCGCTGTAACCCATGCCACCATAGATCTGCACGCCTTCGTCGACCACATAATCCAATGTTTCGGAGGCGTGTACTTTGATAATAGCCGCTTCAATCGCAAATTGTTCGGTACCTTTTAATTTAGCCTGGATGGCGTCCATACCCGATGCTTCATACATTTCGGTAGCTTCCTCCATGTTCTGACTGGCACGGTATATAGCCGACTCAGATGCATAGGTGCGGATAGCCTGTTGCGCAATCTTATAGCGGATAGCGCCATATTTAGAGATTGGCCGGCCAAACTGTTCACGCTCATTGGCATAACGGATAGCCAAGGTAATCACTTCTTTACTGGCACCCACAGTAGCCCCGCCCAGTTTAATACGACCGAGGTTGAGGATGTTAACCGCTATTTTAAAGCCGTTTTGTCTTTCTGATAACAGGTTTTCAACCGGTACTTTGCAGTCATTAAAAAACACCTGGCGGGTTGAGCTGCCTTTGATGCCCATTTTATGTTCTTCGGTATTCAGGGATAGTCCTTCAAAGCCTTTTTCTACGATAAAAGCGCTCAGGTTCTCGTCGTTATCAATCTTGGCAAACACGGTAAAAATATCGGCAAAGCCTGCATTGGTGATCCACATTTTTTGACCGGTGAGCAGGTAATACTTGCCATCGGCCGAAAGTTTTGCACGTGCCTTGCCCGAGTTGGCATCAGAGCCTGCACCCGGTTCGGTAAGGCAATAGGCGCCTTTCCACTCGCCGCTGGCCAGTTTGGGGATGTATTTTTCTTTCTGCGCATCGGTACCGTAATATAAAATAGGCAAGGTGCCAATACCGGTATGGGCCGAAAAAGCTACGGAAAATGAATTGCCCGCACCCAATTTTTCGGTAACCAGCATCGATGTTTTAAAATCTTTACCAAAGCCGCCATATTCTTCGGGAATGGAAATGCTCAACAGACCAAGCGCACCGGCCTCTTCCATCAAGTGTGGCATTAAGCCTTCTTCCTGCTCGTCAATGCGCGCTAAATTGGGTGCTACGTTCTGGGCCAGAAAATTGGTGCAGGTTTCGGCGATCATCAATTGCTCTTCGTTCCATTCTTCCGGAATAAAAACATTCTCAGCCTGTGTTTCCCTGATCAGGAACTCACCTCCTTTTAAGGCTTTTATTGATTCAGTCTCACTCATAGTTCAATGTTTTTAGTATCAAGTAGTTAGTATCAAGTATCAAGATTTTAAATGCTATTCAGATAAACACAAGTGTCTTGATACTTGATACTAACTACTTGATACTTGTTTTTGTTGGTTTTATAATCAGGAGTAAAATTAGAAGCCTTGCCTGCTGAAAAAAAGGGCAGCAATGCGGAGGTATTGGTCAAAAAGTCGGAAAGAGGAATGGAGTGGTGAGTGGTAAGAGACCCTAACAGGACGGAAATTTTCTTTTGTCATTCTGAGGAACGAAGAATCTATTATGGGGTATATAAAGCCGATGAATAGATTCTTCGTTCCTCAGAATGACAAACTGTTTTGAATGGTAATAACCCCATTAATGTGCAGCCACCACCCTATAATCTGATGGAGACATCCCGGTATGTTTTTTAAAGTATTTGCCAAAGGATGATTGATCGGGAAAATGGATGCCTTCGGCTACACGGGCAATGCTGATATCATGGTTGCGGAGCAATACTTTGGCTTCGAGTACAACGGCATCGTCTATCCATTCGCCGGCGGTGCGGCCGGTTACCTCCTTAATGGTTTCGGTAAGGTGCTTGGGCGATACATATAGCGAATCGGCATAATATTGCACGTTGCGGTGTTCTTTATAGTGATGAAAAACCAGTTCCTGGAACAATACATTTAATTCCTGCTTGCGCGTTTGCTTGCCTTTGATCATCACATGCTGCTTTTCGTAAATAGATTCCACCTCGTACAGCATGGTGATTAACATACTTCTGGATATTTCCATCCGGTAGGGATGATGCTCGCGTTCCAGTTTTTGCTGCATGAGCAGGTAAATATCCAGCAGCATTTTGGCATCCTCATGATCGGGGTAGATAACCGGGAGCGAGGCACTTTTAAAATAACTGAACGACTCCAGAAAGTGACTGCTCACATTGTTTTCGGTTAAAAAAGCTTTGGAGAAAACGATGAAACGGCATAAAAAATCATCACTGCTGTTATAGATCCTTAAGATGTGAAAAGGGGTGGCCAGTAGCATGGCATCAGGCTTGGCATCGTAAACCTGCAAATTGGCTTCTACCAACGCATGTCCGCGGGTACAAATGCCTATAATATAACCGTCGGAACGGTAGGGATATTCGCTTAAACTGAGTAACTGCTTTTCGTCGGCAATAAAAAATTCAGGGCTTACGCGCTTGTCTGCATAAAGGTCGGCAAATTTGGAAAGACTAAGCTGAGCGATCTTCTTGCTCACATATCTGGCATTCTTATTCATGTACGGAAAGATATGATTTTATTGTCTAATAATTAATGAAAATTGTTAATTAAACGGTAATAATATTTAATAGTATTGGTGCTAATTATACTATGAATTAAGCTTTCTCCGACTTTTTGACCAATACCTCCGCATTATAGCCCTTTTTTTCCTTTCAAACCATCCTAATTTTATTTTTTAAATAAATACCGTATTGTTCTCTCTCAAAGCAAGCGGCATATTATAAACCAATTATATTTTACTCATGAGAAAACTTATACTATTGCTATTTGCAATAATGCCTGCTATTGCATTTGGCCAGGGTTTCCAGGTTAATCTTCACGGACAGAAACAAATCGGTATGGGCCATACCGGGACCGGCTTGTTGCAGGATGGTGCTTCCGTATTATTTAACCCGGGCGCGCTTGCTATGCTGCCACAAAATTATGTACAGGCCGGCATGAGCCCGCTGCTTTTTAAGTCGGACTTTAACCCGAGCGGTACCACAGATCAGTTTCGTACCAAAAACAAGATAGCTACGCCATTTACGGCTTATGGTGTTTGGGGGCCAAAAGACGCCCGATGGAAAATTGGTTTAGGCGTTTATACCCCATACGGTGGTTTAACCGACTGGGGACAAGATTGGGCAGGTAAGTATTCGCTCGAAAGTCTTAACCTCAAGGCCATTTATTTTCAGCCAACGCTGAGTTATAGAGTAACCGATTTCCTGAGTTTGGGTGCAGGTTTTGTTTATAACCATGGCACGGTTGATCTGACAAGAGCCATTCCGGTGTCTAATTCATCGGGTCAGGATGGGCAGGCTGAATTGAAGGGTAACGGTCATGGATTTGGCTGGAATGCAGGCGCCTTTTTTAAAACCAATGTTGGTTTAACCATCGGGCTTGATTATCGCTCACAGGTAAATACCACCGTGAAAAATGGCGACGCTATTTTCAAAGTGCCATCTTCATTACAAAGCAGCTTCCCACAGCCTAATACTTTTACAACTACACTTCCTTTACCTTCCACATCTTCCATTGGTTTAGGATACAAGCCGTCAAACAAATGGACGCTTGCGGTAGATGTGAACTTTACCAAATGGGATGTGTACAAAACGCTTGGGTTTGATTATGCCAAAAACACCCCTACTTTACAGGATACCTATTCGCCGCGTAATTATAAGAACGGATGGAGTTACCGGGCTGGTGCCGAATATAAAGCCACTGATAAAATATTTGTACGCGGTGGCGGTGGTTATGTTACCACAGCGGTTAATGATGGCTATGTTACCCCAGAAGCGCCGGATGCTAATCGTTATTACTTAACAGCCGGTTTAGGTTATAAAGTAACCAAAAATCTTGATCTGGATGTTTCATTTGAGTACGAACATCTTGATGCGCGCACGCAAACAAACATCGAGTCGCAGTTATCGGGTACGTTTAAAACCAATGTTTATATCCCCGGTTTATCGCTTGCTTATCACTGGTAACATTTAAATTCTAATCAAATGAAAACTTACAGATCATATTTACATATATTTTTAGTTACGGGTTTATTAGGCTTTGGCGCCTGTAAAACCAGTATTAATACACCCGCACCTTCGCGCGGAACGGCCGATTTTTCAAGATACATTTCGGTAGGGAACTCGCTTACCGCAGGCTATGCCGATGGCGGCTTATACCTGGAAGGTCAGTTAAATTCCTATCCAAGTATTATCGCGGCACAAATGCAAAAAGTGGGTGGTGGTACATTTACCCAGCCCCTGTTTAGCACCGATCAGGCCGATGGCTCAGGGCACCTTATATTAACAGGTTTTAATGCTGACGGCACACCTAAAACGCAACAGGTTGCAGCTACAGCCGTACGTGATCAAATAACAATTCCCGGATTTGGCAACGTGGTTCTGTTTGCCAAATACACCGGTGATATCAATAACTATGGTGTACCGGGTATTAAGTTACAGCAAATTACGTATGCGCCTTATGGTAATCTGAATGGTTATTTTGAGCGGTTGCTGCCTGGTAATTCACCAACCAACACCACAACCTACCTGGATTTTGTAACCGCTAAACCTTATACGTTTTTTACAGATTGGTTAGGTAATAATGATGCCTTGTTGTACGCTACCAGCGGTGGTGCAGGCGATGTGTTGACAGATAAAGCCCAATTTTCGCAATTGTATAATTATTCAATTGGACAGTTAACCAAAAGCGGACAAAAAGGTGCTGTGGCTACCATTCCGGATGTTACCGCTGTGCCTTATTTTAATACGGTAACGGTTGGCGCCATTTTAGCCGCTGTACAAAAGGCAAATCCGGCAGCGAAGGCTTTGGTCATTAATGCGCTTAATGCAGATGGTTCTCATTCGCCAAGAGTAGCTACAGCAGCCGACTTGATCGTTCTTACTTTTCCAACCAGTATGATCGGGCAACCTGTAAATACACCTGTTGGGCCTCTTCCATACGGTTTAACCCCTTATACGCCAATTGATGATAAATATGTTCTTGACCAGGGCGAAGTAGCGATGACACAGGATTATGTAAACTCTTACAATGCAACCATTAAAGCCGCTGCTTCGGCAAAAGGACTGGCCGTTTTTGATGCTTATGCTTTCTTAAATAATGTAAAAGCCAATGGATTAGTTGTTGATGGGGTGAACCTGAGTTCGGCCTATATCAGCGGCGGTATATTTTCGTTGGATGGGGTGCACCTAACTCCACGTGGTTATGCCGTTGTAGCTAACGAGTTTATTAAGGCTATTAATAAGCAATATAACGCATCTATACCGCTGGCTAATGTTTCCAGCTATAGGGGAGTTAAGTTCCCATAAAGATATTCAAATAACTATTACTGATCTTACCAAAGCCGTTCTCTGAAAAAGAGAGCGGCTTTTTTTGTTTTATCTTATTAAAATAAGTCAGCACCCCTTTCAAAGAGCAAAAGGCATGTGCGATTCCCTCGGGAAGGGTCAATGTCATTAAGTTAAGGGGAAACGCAAAAGCAATTCCGCAAAAGCCCCCTCTAAACGGCGACGCCCTCATGTAATAATCTCCCCCGGAAGGGGAGACTTAGCTTCAATTTTTTAAAGTCCTTCTTACCGGGGAGGATTTAGGAGGGGCTCCATGTGCTTAACTTAATGACATTGCGGGAAGGGGGGGAAGGGGTTTATGGAATAGGATATTCCGGGCGTATAAACCCCTCCCGACCACTACACCTGCCCAAAGCACCTCCCGTGGGGAGGGAATTAGAAATGCCTCCCTTTGGTCCTTTATCATAATCTTTTGATTTTATAATAAAGACTCACCATAATGCCCAATTTGAACAACTCTCCTTTGATATACCATTATTCCCCAAAGCCATTTTAATTCATCATTCCCAATGCCCAAAGTTTAACTAATAAGTAAACTGCGAGCCAAGCGTATCATGAAAAATATTTTTCATTAATATTTATAATATACTTATCGTAATGATACCCTACAAAAGCACTACAATGCTTGTTATTTAAGCGTATTGTGCTGTATTTAAGCTATTTATAATAAAATATTACATTAGATTTACTTTTATAAAACATACCCTGAATTACTTATTACTATAACTATTGATATCATAATTTGATATTATAAGCACGCAAAACGCCTGCTACCAGGGTTCCTTTTGTTGAAATAGCGTACTAACCAATCATAAATACATTATTAACCACTTAACTCTTAACTTATGAAATTGAATTTTAACTCTTTTCTGCTCCTCGGAGTATTTTCGGTATTATTTGCCTTATCATCGTGTAAAAAAGATAACCGGGCCGATTTTGCACCTGTAAACAACAACGATGCGGCTTCAAAAGGCAAGCAAGGTACTAACGCCGTAACTGCCGCTACATTTAGGGTAGTGGCCTATTTGCCCAGCTGGGAAGGCGATGTAAATGCCGTTCAGTACACTAAATTAACCCATATTATTTATGCCTTTATTTCGCCTACAACCAGTGGGGGCTTAAGTGCTATCGATAACCCAGGCAAATTGGCCAGCATGACCACGCTGGCACACAATAACGGTATAAAGGCACTTATTGCTGTTGGCGGCGGTGGCGGCGGTGATGCTTTTCATACCATAGTGGCAAGTTCCAGCTTACGCACCGCATTTGTGAATACCATGGTTAACTATGTAAATCAGAATAATTTGGACGGTGTGGATATCGACTGGGAATTCCCTTCGGCCGGTACCGAAGCCAACAATTTTGCCTTGATGATGCAGCAACTGGCCAACGCCATGCACGGCATTGGAAAATTAACATCGGCGGCCGTTATTTCAACCGGAGCCACTTATGTAACCAGTACCACCATGACTTCTGTCGACTGGCTCAATATTATGGATTATGATGATAATAATTTTCAGCATTCTACCTATCAATCTGCAGTTGACTGCCTGAACTATTGGAGCGGTCGCGGACTGGCGTTGGAGAAAACCGTTTTGGGCGTGCCTTTCTACGCACGTGACAATAGGGGCGATTACATCACCAAAAACTATAATGATGTATTGGCTTTAGGCGGCAGTCCCAATTCAGATACCTTTCAAAATTATGGCTATAATGGTATTCCTACTATTACCAATAAAAC
The DNA here is from genome assembly GCF_900155965.1 of Mucilaginibacter lappiensis. Classification (GTDB taxonomy): domain Bacteria; phylum Bacteroidota; class Bacteroidia; order Sphingobacteriales; family Sphingobacteriaceae; genus Mucilaginibacter; species Mucilaginibacter lappiensis. Next base: position 184,155 of record NZ_FTMG01000007.1, on the reverse strand, counting down.
TAATCTGTGTTTTACTCAGGGCGTAGGCGGTATGATGATATGGGAACTAGCCGGTGATGCTACAGGTGCAAATTCCTTGCTTTCAACCATTCATAATGTGATCTTAGCGCAGGGCGGTACCACCCCTCCAACGGGCAGCAATCCACCTATAGGTACCGTAATATCCCTCAAAGGGTTTAACAACGCGTTTGTAAGCGGCGAAAATGGCACACAAGCCATGACCTGTACCCGCACCACAGCCGGCGACTGGGAGCACTTTACCGTGATTGACGCCGGGGGAGGTAAAATCTCCTTACGTAGTATGGGCAAATATGTATCGTCAGAAAACGGAGCGATGGCCATTACCTGTAACCGTGCCACAGCCAGCGATTGGGAAAAATTTGACTGGATAGCCACTCCCGACGGTAAAGTAACCCTGCGTGGCAATAACGGTTTATTCATCAGTAGTGAAAACGGTACCCAGGCCATGACCTGTACCCGTACTACGGCTTCCGGATGGGAATCCTTTACCGTAGGCAACTAAATCAAATGACCAATTAATTAATACCGGCGACTCACCGCCGGTATTAATTAACTATATCTAACTAACCACTAATCATTCATTTATGAAAACAAAGTTTAACTCGTTCCTGCTGCTTTGTGTGGCCGCGGTGCTTCTGGCACTTTCTTCTTGTCGAAAAGACAACAATTTATCACCTTCTGCTCCAACCCCTTCGCCCGATGCGCCCAACAGGCCCTTAGGTACCTCGGCCATTCCTGGGGGTTTTAAGGTAGTAGGTTATTTACCGAGTTGGGCTGGTGCTGTTAACCAGGTTCAGTATTCCAAATTGACCCACATTAACTATGCGTTTGTAATACCAACCGCTTCTGGCGGATTGGGTGCCATTGATAATATTCCAAAATTGCAAAGCCTGGTAAGTACAGCCCATGCCAATGGCGTTAAAGTGTCTATATCTATAGGAGGTTGGAATGATGGCGACCACAGTGCTTTTGAATCCCTGGCTGCCAACTCCGGTACCCGTACCAGTTTTGTTAATAATTTACTTAATATGGTTAACCAGTATAACCTGGATGGAGTCGATATCGACTGGGAGTATCCTGACAATGGCACTTCGGCCAATAATTATTCGGCCATGATGCTGGCGCTGAGTAATGCTTTACATGCCCAGGGTAAATTATTAACCGCGGCTGTGATCTCCAGTGATGGTTCAACAATCAACGCCAATGTTTTTGGCTATGTTGATTTCCTGAACCTGATGGCCTATGATGGCGACGGACCTAACCATTCCCCCTATTCACTAGCTCAAACCTCATTAAATTATTGGATAGGCAGGGGTTTACCAAAAGCAAAAGCCATATTAGGAGTGCCTTTTTACGGCAGGTCGCCCTATACTTCTTATGCCGATATCCTGGCAGGCGGTGGTAGTCCTAATTCAGATACCTGGAACGGGATAGGGTATAACGGCATCCCAACTATTAAAAGCAAAACTTCATTGGCACTTAACCAGGGTGGTGGTATCATGATATGGGAATTATCGCAGGATGTTACCGGGGCTAATTCATTGCTTTCGGCTATTTATGATCAGCTTTCTGGTGGTGTAACACCTCCAAACGGCAGCAATCCACCAATAGGTTCGGTGATCACACTTAAAGGATTTAATAATGCCTTTGTGAGCGGCGAAAACGGCACCACAGCCATGACGTGTACCCGCACCACTGCAGGAGATACCGAACACTTTACGGTGATTGATGCAGGCGGCGGCAAAATATCCCTGCGCAGCAAAGCCAAATATGTATCGTCAGAAAATGGTACTATGGCCATTACTTGTAACCGGGCAACGGCCAGCGATTGGGAAAAATTCGATTGGATAGCTACCAGTGATGGTAAAGTAACCTTGCGGGGTAATAACGGCTTATTTATTAGCAGCGAAAACGGTACGCAGGCCATGACCTGTAACCGTGCTACAGCCTCGGGATGGGAATCATTTACTGTAGGTAACTGATCTATCCCGTATATTAATTATAGTGTAAATGCCTGGTTTCGGAGCCAGGCATTTTTTATGTTGATCAAAATTTATCTTTCATACCTAGTAAACCCCAGATTCCCCCGCTATGAATGGCCAGGATCTTGCTGCCGGGTTCAAAATGGCCTTTGCCGATGAGATCGTAAAGCGCGTACATCATTTTACCGGTATACACTGGTTCAATCACAATGCCGGTAGCGGCTACAAATTCTTTTATAAAACCGATTAGCTCAGCATCGGCTTTGCCGTAACCCCCAAAGTGATAATCTGTATGCAAATCATAATCTGCAGGAGTAATCAGAAATTTGTTGATTTCCTCCCGGATAAATGCACCATTTTTAAATACCGGAACCGCATTAAACCGGGTTTTAAGCTGACGCCTGCTTAAACCGTTGATAATTCCTGCCGCCGTAGTACCTGTGCCGCAGGCGCAAAAAATATGATCGTAAGTTTCGGTAAGTTCATCAACCAGTTCGGCGCAACCCAAAGCAGCTTCCGGCGATGCGCCACCTTCATCAATAAAAAAAGCATCGGTATCATCGCCGTAGTGTTGAGCAAATAGGGCATGTTTATCGCGATAGCTATCTCTGTCGGTAAATACTAACCGCATGCCATGCAGTTTGCATAAAAACAGCGTATCATTATTCACTTGCTCGCCGCGTACTATGCCGGTGGCTTTAAACCCGAATTTTGCAGTAGCTGCGGCAGTAGCCAATAAATGGTTAGAGTAGGCCCCGCCAAAGGTTATTAGGTGATTTTTGCTTTGGCTTTGCGCGGTTTTGAGCAAGTATTTTAGTTTGCGCCATTTGTTGCCTGATATCATGGGATGTATCAGGTCGTCGCGTTTCAGAAAAACTTTTACGCCGTGTTCATCAAACAGCGGGTTGCTGATGGCTTGAACCGGACTGAAAATTTCGAGATCAATATTCATTATTTAGTATCAAGTAGCTAGTATCAAGTATCAAGACATCTTGCAAATGCCAAACTGTTTAAAAATCTTGATACTAATGATCAAATATCAGCATTTTGGTTGTTTGGTGAGGGATATTAAAGTCGCTAATAATCTTGATACTTGATACTAGCTACTTGATACCCGCTACTAGTACGACAAAAAACGATTACTTTTGCCCTCAAATGGCAGACGATACCGAGTTTATAGAGCAGGAAGAACAGGACTTATTTGAGCACTTACGCGTTGTGGTTGACAAAGGGCAATCCCTGTTGCGTATTGATAAATTTTTGATGCACCGGGTGGAGAATGCCTCGCGCAACCGCATCCAGAATGCTATTGAGCTTGAAAACGTGCTGGTGAATGATAAGCCCATTAAATCAAGCTACCGCGTAAAACCACTTGATGTGATATCGGTAGTGTTGCCACACCCGCCTCGTGATACCGAAGTCTATCCCGAAAATATCCCCATCAATATTGTTTATGAGGACGATGATGTGCTGATAGTTGATAAAGCCGCCGGTATGGTGGTGCACCCTGGTTATAATAATTATACCGGTACACTGGTTAACGCCCTGGTTTATCATTTTCAGCAGCTGCCTACCTTGCCAGGTAACGATGGCCGGCCAGGTTTGGTTCACCGCATTGATAAAGATACTTCGGGACTGCTGCTCATCAGCAAAAACGAGCGCTCCATGAACTGGCTGGCCAAACAGTTTTTTGATCACACCATTACCCGTAAATATATAGCACTGGCCTGGGGTGATCTGGAACAGGATGGTACAGTAACGGGCTATATTGGTCGCAGTGTGAACGACAGACGGGTGATGTCGATATATGATGACCCTGAAAAAGGAAAGTGGTCGGTAACACATTATAAGGTACTGGAGCGTATGGGCTATGTTACGCTAATTGAATGTCAATTGGAAACCGGTCGCACTCATCAGATCAGGGCGCATATGAAACATATCGGTCACCCACTGTTCAGCGACGCTACCTATGGCGGCGATAAGATATTGAAAGGTACGGTATTCAGCAAATACAAGCAGTTTGTTGAAAATTGTTTTGAGCTGATGCCAAGGCAAGCCCTGCATGCGCAAACATTAGGTTTTTTGCACCCCACATTAAAAAAACAGATCGCCTTTGAATCGCCGTTGCCGCCCGATTTTGAAAGCGTGCTGCAAAAATGGCGTAAATACACGGAAACAGATATGAGAAATTAGATGTGAGATATGAGAAAAAACGAAATGAAACAATTACAATGTAGATTTCAAAAGAGATCTCATATCTCATATCTCATGTCTCACATCTCATATCTTCCTTACAATGATATGAGACGTTAGACAATAAACCCCATGTACACGAATTGAAAAATGAAAGATGTATCAAAATCTCAAATCTAATATCTCACATCTCATATCTACCTTGCAATGATACCCGTTTTAATCAATTTTAATGGAGATATAATTCCGGCAAACAGCCAGCTGCTTACTATAGCCAATCGAGGTTTTAAGTATGGTGATGGTTTGTTTGAAAGTATGCGTTTAATGAAGGGGCAGCTCAAATTTGCCGAGCAGCATGCCGATCGCCTGCAACGCGGTATGAAGGCGCTTAAAATTGATGGCTACTCGCAAATGGATGCCTGGTTTTTAAAAGATATTTCTGAAGAGCTGGCCAAACGGAATAAGGTAAAACATGGTCGCCTGCGCCTTACTGTTTATCGTGATGCCGAAGGTTTGTATACCCCATCGCAAAATAAAATGGGTTATTGTTTGGAGCTTACCGCATCCGAAGAACCCCGATACTTTCTGAATGAAAAAGGTTTGATCATGGATGTGTTTACCGAGCTACCCAAGCCGTCGAATTACCTGTCCAACATCAAAACTTGTAATTCGCTTATTTATGTGATGGCGGGCATCTACAAAACCCAGAACAAGCTCGACGATGTGTTTTTGCTCAACCAAAGCGGTTTTTTGTGCGAAGCCAGCAGCTCCAATATATTTATCTACTACCAAAATCATTTGTATACTCCTGCTTTAAGCGAAGGTTGTGTGGAAGGGGTGATGCGCCAGGTAGTGATCAAGCTGGCCCAGGATAACAACATTGAGGTTACTGAAGCCCAGATAAATCCCGATATCTTATACGAAGCCGATGAGGTATTTTTAACCAACGCCACCCGCGGCATTCAAACGGTGATGGGCTTTGGCGTACGGCGTTATTTTAACCGCATCAGCAAGGTGCTGATGGATGAGTTGAATAAGTTGTAAGCTACGTTTGGGGTTTTACGTGATACGTTGTACGTTTTTTAACTACATGCAAAACGTACAACGTATCACGTAAAACTTACAACACCGAAGCCACCGGTGCTTTTATAGCCGCCAAAATGCCATCCCACAAAGCAATACGTGTTTGCAGCGCCTCTTTTACGGCTTCTGTTGCTTCTTGCCATTTGGTATCATCATCGCCGCAAAGTTCGGCGGTCATTTGGTAGGCTAATTGGGAATGGTGATCGCCGTCAACTTCAATATGGCGTTCCAGGTAGTACAGCAAAATATCAACCTTTCCTGGCAATTGCTGGCTAAGCTCTTTTACGATGCTCACAAACATATCCGGGATCAGATCCTCACGACCAAAGGTGAATACGGCTGCCTGCACATGATTTTTAGGACTGTCAATCACCTCAAAAGTGTGCTGTACAAAGTTGCGTGCTGCCACCGGGATATCGGCAATGATCAGGGCCTCGTCAATATGTTTGCCAAAATTTAGCTCGTTGAACAGATTGTTGATAGCAACTGCCTGGCTGCCGGCCTGCTGCATGGCACGCAGATAAAGTTCAAAATGGCTGGTGCGGTTACCTGCTTCATCCACATCGCTCTCTTCGCCGGTAACTATTTCGTTGATGAGGTAGCGGGTATTGGAGTTTCCTGTAGGCATCCATGGCGTCACCGTACAGGTTAGTTTTTGTTGCAACGATTTTAATAGCGACATAAAATCCCACACTGCAAATACATGATGATCCATAAAAATGGTAAGTTCCTCCAGGGAGTTAATGTTTTTATAAAGCTCGTGCTGTATTAATTGCGCACGTAAAGGCTGGATCTCGTTTTTTAGCAGGGTGATTCTGTCGCTGTAATTGGCCATGGTAATAAATTTTGTGGCCGCAAAAATAGCAAACATGGTGATTATTAACGAAGTGTTTATTTTATTTTGACTTTGGGTTGATGGGAGATAATAAAATTGTTTGTCATACTGAGCGCAGCGAAGTATCTATTCTGCGATATGAATAGCTTGCAAACAGATCCTTCGTTCCTACCATGGCGTGTCTCCATCATGTCATTGCGAGGAGGAACGACGAAGCAATCTCGTAGCTATTCTTATCGATAAGAACGCGAAGAGATTGCCACGCTATCGCTCGACATAAAATTGATACCTTAATTTAACACGTCATTGCACCCTTAAAAGTCCCGGATTTTATAACTCAAGATGACAAGGGTGGTCACATTCCTTGTATTTGGATTTTAACGCGGATAAAGAAATCAGATCTGATTCGTCTTCACTTTCTTCATAAGCAGTTAAAATATCCTGTTGTTGTGTAGTTAAGCTTGCCAACCAGAATTTTTAGGTTGCAGAGATTGGGTGATCACATCATAAAATTGCGACAGCATTTCAGAGTCATCTATTTGATCTATCAGGTGGTGGAATTCCGACTTTAACTCTGCAAGTTTCATAGTATAAATTTAAGTATATTATTAAAGATTTACAATCTGTTCAATCCCATTACAACCTCATCCCTCTTAAAAAATCCTCAATACCCATGCGCTTTTTACCTTCCAGTTGAATATCAGTCAGACTGATAAAACCATCTTTGGCGGCAAATTTCAGATAGGTTTTATTGTCGGTAAGGAAATCGCCGGGTTGTATGGCGGGCTCGTCTGTTTGTAATTCTGAGCCGTATATTTTTAAAACTTTCCCATTTAATTCGGTATAGGCCGTTGGGATAGGACTAAGCCCGCGTATTTTGTTGTAAATGTTTTGTGCCGGTTGTGTCCAGTCGATCAAACAATCTTCTTTAAAAATTTTGGGGGCGTGTTTCAGTTCTTCGCCGGTTAACAGGGCTGTTTGCGGATGTTCATGATAGCGGCCGCTTTCAACCGCTTTTACGGTTTTAACTAATAATCCGGCACCTTTATTCATGAGCCAGTCGTGCAGTGTACCAGCTGTTTCATGACCTGTTAAAGTTACTTTTTCGGTAAATAACACATCGCCGGTATCAATTTCATGTTTCAGGAAAAAGGTAGTAGCACCGCTTTCTTTTTCGCCATTGATGAGTACCCAGTTAATAGGAGCCGCGCCACGGTATTGCGGTAAAAGCGAAGCATGTAAATTAATGGTACCCTTTGGTGGCATGGCCCAAACTACTTCGGGCAGCATCCGGAAAGCTACTACTACCTGCAGATCAGCATTAAGTGCCTTCAGTTCGGCTAAAAACTCCGGGTTTTTCAGCTTTTCGGGTTGCAGTACTTTCAGCCCGTTGGCTACCGCGTATTGTTTCACTGCCGATTCGCTTACCTTTTGTCCACGACCCGCTGGTTTATCAGGGGCAGTAACCACGCCTACAATGTCGCTACCTGCCTTGATTAGCTCATCTAATGATGCAACGGCAAACTCGGGGGTACCCATAAATACAATTCTCATGTTATTCTTTTAAGTATCGTTATTGGTATCAAGTAGCTAGTATCAAGATTTTGTTTTATGAAACATTCTTTTAAAGGTCGTGATACTTGATACTAGCTGCTTGATACTACTCATATAATAAATATTTACGGCGTATGGTTTTAAACTTAATTAAACCAGGTTCCCAGCTTTTGCGGATCTCTTCCTCACTTTTACCTGCTTCTATCTGTTTCCTTAATTCGGGAGTGCCGGATAGCTTGGTAAAATAGGCGTTAAAGAAATGTGCCTTATCCGGAAAAGCCTTGTATAACTCCATCAGTAACGACAAATCAAGGCGACCCTTCTTCCTGATCATATCTGTACTCTGTGCCCTTAAATCCACACCAAAACATTCTTTGTCTTTCTGTGGTGGATCTTCGCTCATGCCTTTGATACTAAGAGGAGTGAATGAAAAACTGTATTTGCCTTTTAACAAGGGATGGCCTACCTCCAGGAAAGGAAAAAATGTACCGCGGCCCAGGCTTAAGGTGGTGCCCTCAAATAAGCATATACTCGGGTACAGGATAATGGACTGATCGGTATTTAAATTGGGTGATGGGTTTACAGGTAACTTGTAAGGCAAAGAATGTTTGTAGTTGGCTACTCTGATGATTTTTAATTTACACTTGAGGCCGTCCTTTAACCAGCCCTCACCGTTAATCATTTGGGCGTATTCGGCAATGGTCATGCCATGGCTGATGGGTATGGGGTGCATAGCCACAAAGGCGCGGGGCACATTGGCGGTATCTAATATAGGGCCATCAATCAAGTAGCCGTTTGGATTGGGCCTGTCCAGTATCATCAACTCGATATTGTTTTCGGCACAGGCCTCCATCACGTAATGCAGGGTTGATATGTAGGTGTAAAAACGGACGCCTACATCCTGAACATCAAATATCATCAGGTCGAGCCCTTTAAGATCCTCGGCTGTGGGTTTATAGTGTTTATTGCCATACAGCGATATAACAGGTAACCCGGTTTTGGCATCCACATCGTCGTTTACGCTGGCGCCGTTACTGGCATTCCCTCTAAAACCATGCTCGGGCCCGAATATTTTTTTTATGGTAATACCTGCATGCAGCAAACTATCCACACTGGGCTTCAGATTTTTGCCAATAACAGAAGTTTGATTTATCACCATCCCAATATTTTTCCCCTTAAGATAGTTAATATACAGCGGAACTTGATCGGCTCCGGTAATTATTTTGGTAATTATTTCTTCGTCCGGATTAATTTTTGTTGAGTCGCAATTGGTACAAACAGCCGGGCTACCACATGCTGTATTTGCCCATAAAACCGTAATAAAAGCACATTGCAAAAAAATACGTGTCGTCAGCATAAAATATTATGGTTAAACAATTTTTAAAGTAGCAGGTTTAGCAGCAAAACCGCATATTTGCGAAGGTACAAAAAATCATTCTGCATTGAGTTTCGCCTCTTTTATATCAGCCCGGATAACATTTAAGTCAAAACGCACCTTTTCAAAGCTGATTGTGCGCATTGCCATTATAGGCATTATGCTGGGTTTGGGGGTGATGATACTTTCGCTGGCCATTGTGAAGGGCTTTAAGCGGGAGATCCGTGAAAAGATCCGTGGTTTTGCCGGCGACATCAGGGTAGTGAAATTCGATTTGAACAGCTCCTACGAAAGCTCACCTTTTGTGGCTGATCCTAAATTTGAAAACCGGGCGATGAAAAGTCCGTTGATCACCAGGGTAATGCCTTTTGCCACTAAGCCAGGTATCATTAAAGCTAATAATGAAATAGAAGGGGTGGTATTGAAAGGGGTTGATAAAAACTACGATTGGAGTTATTTTAAAAAGACCATGGTGGCCGGTGACGTGATCAATTTTACCGATTCGGTAGAGGCCCAAAAAGAGATCATGCTATCGCAAACTACAGCCAACCGTTTAAAATTGAAGGTGGGCGATAAACTGCTGATGTATTTTGTTCAGGAGCCACTCCGTAAGCGTCAGTTTAAAATAAAAGGAATATTTAGTATTGGGGTGGAGGAGGTAGATAAAACCTTTGTGATAGGCTCTTTATCATTGATCAACCGGCTTAACGACTGGAAGCCGGGCGAAATTGGAGAGTATGAGTTACATGTATCGGATTTTAACCGTGTAGACTATGCTGCTAATAAGCTTGATGATATACTGCCGGTAAAATTACGCTCCTATACCGTAGGAGAGGATTACCCGGCCATATTTGAATGGCTTAACCTATTGGATGTAAACTCTGTAGTGATGCTGGTGCTGATGGTTATCGTAGCGGTGATTAATATGATATCGGCACTGTTGATCATGATCCTGGAGCGAACTTCCATGATTGGTATGTTTAAGGCCATGGGCGCCACCAACTGGAACATACAAAAGGTGTTTTTATTTAACGCAACCTATCTTATTGGGTTAGGACTGCTGCTGGGGAACGCCTTAGGATTGGGTTTAGGTTTCTTTCAACAACAAACCCACTTTTTTAAACTCGACCAGGCATCTTATTACATGACCTTTGTACCCGTAGAGTTTAATTTTACCGATATTTTCCTGCTGAATTTAGGCACACTGGTTATTTGCCTGTTGGTGCTCATTATCCCTTCCATGCTAGTAAGCAAAATATCGCCGGTAAAAGCCATCAGGTTTAAATAGGTTTTTCAGTATCAAGTATCAAGATTGCTTGTATTAGTTGAATACTCCTTTTAAAAAGTCGTGATACTTGATACTAATTCAGCTACTTGATACTTCTTCCTATTTCTTTCCTGTAAAATTGAATTTCAAGTTCAAACCTGCCGAACCAAATTGGATCTGTTGTGAGCCAAGGCCATCAAGCGGGTATTTTAAGAATGGTTCAACAATTAAACGATTGCCTTTACCTACCGGATAGCCAATACCAAAGGACACGTTAAGTGTTTTGGCAAAATAAAAGCTGTTAAAGTTTTTGCGGCTTACATCTTCCGTTGTTTGAGCGGAGGCGCCGGCAGCCGAATAACCATAAACGGAGGTATAGGCCTCGTTGATAAAAGTACCTGAACTTAAACCTGCCGAAACATAGGCATCGGTTTTTTGCGGATTAAATTCATATTTTATATTTACGGGGATATCCAAACCAATTAAACTGGCATTGTAATTTTTAAGCACCGGGAAAGACGAGTTGGCCGTGAACAGAGTCTCCTTATCATAAGGAGCAAAAGCACGCGGAGCTTTGGCTAAGGCATCAAGGCTGGAGGTTGGGGGAGCACTCCCATTATAACTCAATGTGTTTTGGGCCAGCATTACACCGGTTGACAGTTTTAAGTTTTTAGTAAGCCTGATATCGGATGTGATACCCGCACCGGCGTTTACCTGGTTGTGGCTACCTTTGGCATAGTTAAAGAAGGTTGCTGCATACACACCAAAGCGTACTTTTTTATCTTCGGCATATTCCTGTTGGTTTTTTTGTGGCTGTTGAGCTTGCTCGCTGGCAAACAACGCCTCCATACCCTTTTTGGGTGGTTGTGCCTGTTGTTTTTGTAACATGATTGAACCGGTAGTAGTAGCCGGAGCAGTAACAGGGGGGCGTTGTGTATTGGTTTTAGCTATAACAGCTTTGGTGCTATCAACAGGTTTGGTTTTTTTAGTAGGTTCAGTTACAGGGGTATTGGAGCTTTTTGCAGTAGCTGCATATTGTTGCACGTTTGCTTTGGCAATCGCGTTTTTAGTACTGTCAATAACCGGTTTGGTTTTGATAACCGGATTCACCTGCGTATTAGCCAGGAGCTGAGACGCAGGATTTACATTAGTTTTGGCATAAACAGGAGTCTGGGTTGTTGTCGCGCCCAACACAGCAGGGGCAACGACGGGATTATTAGTCGTTGTTGTCTGAGCCGGTTTTTTTGTACTGGCTAAAGGGGCTGCACCTGTATCAGGAGCATTATTTTTATGAGCCGGATTTTGCGTTGCGGCTAATGATGCAGTGTTATCGGCATTTACGGCCTGTTCTGTATGTTTTTTAGCTGGTTTTAAAGCCAGCGTATCTGTAGATTGCTTTTTTTCGGTCATCCATATACCGAGACTTATAAATAACAAGATAGCCGCAGCCGTGCTTGCCCACCACAGCCAGGCAACCGGACGTTTCTTTTCCGTTTCAGGAAATTTTTCCCTGAGCAGTAACCAGCCTTCATCAGCAGAAGGAAATGTGGTGTCGTCAAAATTATCAAACACCTCCCTGATGCGGTTGCTTAAGTCGTTATCCAACTGCTCATCCATGGTTTTGTGTCTCTTTCCTTAACATTTTTCTTAATCTTTCTTTTGCCCGGCTCAGGTAAACCCTTGATGAGCTTACCGGAATAGCGAGCATGTTTGCAATTTCATCGTGATTGTATCCGTCTATCTCGTATAAATTAAAGATGGTAAGCTGAATTGCAGGCAGCTCATTCATCAGTTTTAAAATATCCTGCACATTTAAATTATCAACTGTGCCTATATTGCTGCTTAAGGGAGCAGCATTATCCAAATCAACATTAAGCTGAAATTTAAGATCCTTGCGCCTGCGGTCAATGGCCGTATTTACCACTATAGTGCGCAGCCAGGCTTTAAATGGTTTATCAATGTTATAACTGTTTATAGCATTAAAAACCTTTATAAAAGCATCATTTACAGCCTCTAATGCATCGTCCCGGTTTAAACTATAACGCAAACTTATACCCATGGCGTAGCCATAGAATAGCTTATACAGCATTTCCTGGTACTTTAAGTTGCCTGTTTTGCATTGGCTGATGATCTCTTCTTCAGTAATGCGAGGGGGTGAATGCATTAAGTGTGTTTAATTCCGCGTATAAACTTTGTTGTTGATCTATAGTACCTTACGTAGTAAGGTGCCTTATTGATACATATAAAAATAATAATTTTTCAGATGATCAATTTTTCAGATGATCAATTTTTGCCGATGGCGTTAATAGTTAAAAGATCAGCAGTTTTAAGTACCGCTGATCTTTAGCATTAACAGAGGTAGATGGCTAATGTAAAAAGCTGCCACTCCTAAAAGCGACAGCAGCTAAATTAAAACAATAATTAATTTGAAATCTTTTTAAGATCGTATCGCAAGACAGAATCTTGTACGCTATTGGAGCGCTGAATGATCAGGTTGCCAGTACCATTATCAAAAGCGTATTGATATGTACCAGCCAGATGTATTTTAGTTTGTGGTCCGACTTTATAAGTGCTGTCTATAAAATAGACAAATGTTCCATTGGATGCGTAAGCAAGTTGAAATAAACCTTTGCTACCCGCATGTACCGTAAGGGTATCGCCGGTTACTTTAAAAGTACCTGATGAGGTCATTGTAAGTAATAAAGGAGATGCCTTTTTTACAGTATCGTAAGTAGTATTTCCTGATTTTTTTACCAAAAGTTTACCAGTACCGCTAAAAGTGCCCAGCGGAGGTGTTGGTGCAGGAATTGGATCACTTTTGGTTGAGCATGCTTCACCTAGAACTATTAATGCTAACAATGGTAATACTAAAAATAAATTTCGCTTCATAATCTTCATCTTTTTTTAAACATTACGTGCGTATTTATTTGAACGTTACAACAGGGTGAAAAAAAAAGTTACATTTTTTTTGCTTCCTCCCAAAATATATCCATTTCGGCCAGGCTCATGTCCTGTAGTTGTTTACCATTTTCTTTGGCTTTAAGCTCCAGGTATTGGAAACGTTTGATAAATTTTTTATTTGTTTTTTCCAAGGCGTTCTCGGGGTTGATATTGATAAAACGGGCATAGTTGATAAGTGAGAATAACAAATCGCCAAATTCACCTTCGGCTTTTTCATGGTCGATGGTGCTTTCATCTTCGGCGTTAAATTCATTTCTGAATTCCTGCATTTCTTCTTCAACTTTGGCCCATACCTGGCTTTTCTCTTCCCAGTCGAAACCTACGCCGCGTGCTTTTTCCTGTATACGTGATGCTTTTACTAAAGCCGGTAATGAAGCAGGCACTCCACCCAGTACCGATTTATTGCCTTCTTTTAGTTTAATCTGTTCCCAGTTGCGTTTAACATCTTCTTCGTTTTGCACCTCCACATCGCCATAGATGTGCGGATGCCGGTTAATCAGTTTTTCGCATACACTGTTGAGCACATCCGTAATGTTAAAATCATTAGTTTCCGAAGCTATTTTGGCATAAAAAACCAGGTGTAGCATAATATCGCCCAGTTCTTTTTTTATTTCGGGCATATCGGCGCTTAAAATAGCATCACTTAGCTCATAGGTTTCTTCGATGGTGAGATGCCGCAGGCTTTCCAGTGTTTGTTTTTTATCCCAGGGACAGTTGGCTCTCAAATCGTCCATAATATGGAGCAGACGTTCGAATCCGGTGGCAGGGGTATTAGCGATAGCTGGTGCTTGTAGCGGCATATGTTTTGTTTTTTATGCTGCAAAGATAGGAGTTTTGGGAAGCAAGAGGTAAGAATCAGGAGTCAAGATAAGAAATTCAAAACTCGTTAAGCTTCTTTCACCGCGCGCAGCATTTCGCGTTTGCCGGGTGCGCCGGGTATTTTTTGTATGGTAAAGCCCAGGCTTTTTAGCATTCTTTTCAGGTTGCCGGTTATGGCGTAGGTAACAAACACGCCGCCTGGTTTTAAGAATTGGGCTACGTGGCTTATGGCAGGCAGATCCCACATTTCGGGTTGGTGTACGGCCGCAAAAGCGTCAAAATATAGGATGTCGAATAGCTGATCCGTTTTAAACTCCATGAGCTTGCAGTGAGCTATTTGCAGTTGGGTGTCAGCATCTATACTTACTTCATTTTTTAAAGCATCCGGATAATGTTGCAGATAGCTGGCCCATAATCCGGCGGGGATATATTGTTCATAGCCGGTTTGAGCCATCATATCAGCGGTAAGCGGATAGGCTTCGATCCCGGTATATTGAAGCTTTATTTGATGACGGGTACAGTAATTCGAACTCAATAAAAAATTTAGCCCCGTACCAAAGCCAACTTCCAGTATGCTGATGTTCTGAACATTGGTTTTAGCTAAAAAATAGTCCAGACCGGCATTTACAAATACATGCAAACTCTCTTGTAAAGCACCATGCCGCGAATGATAATGCTCGCCTACCTGTGCATTATAGATGGTTTTGGAACCGTCGGCAGTGGTTACTATTTTTAGTTCATGGTTCATAGATCGTGGTTCATGGTTTTGGGCTTTGCAGCTATTGGTGGTTTCTATGTGATGAATGGTCATTCGCTATAGTGACACTAAAAAAACGCCATGATCTATGAACCATCAACTATGAACCCCTTTATGCAAACTCCACAATCACCTCGCCCAGATCATAAACAGGTACCTGTTTTATTTGGGCGGCTACAATGCTGGCCGCTGCTGCCGAACGATAACCGGCGGCGCAGTGTATCACTATGGGTTTATCTGTTGGTATTTCGTTTATGCGTTCGCGCAGTTCGGGCAGGGGTATGGTGATGGAGTCTTTAAATACCTTGCCATCATTTACCTCGCCGTGGTTGCGTACATCTATAATGTGATAGTTGTTGGGGTTGATCCTGAAATCGTCAAGGTCAAGTGTTACTGATATTTCGGTAGCGTTGGCTGGTGATAACAGCGCGGCTTTGATGTTTTTTTCGTAACCTATTTTAGCCGCTTTTTTGATTAGGATATTCAAACTATCCTCCGTTTCGGCTACCAGGTAAAAAGTCTCATGAGGACCTAATATCGATCCAAGCCAGGTTTCAAATTTTTCTCCATCCTGTAGGTTAATAGCGCCTTTAAGATGGCCGCTCCTGAATTGTTGTTTCGGACGTGCATCAATCACCAATACCTCTTTTTCAAGCGATGCTTCGGTATCGATCCTGGCTACAGTATCAACACTTTGCTGAAACAAGGGTGCGCCGCTTTTATTCAAATCCACATCATAACCAAAATATTTAGGCATAAAAGGCTGATCGGTGGTGAGGGTTTTAACAAAGGTCATTTCGTCCATCAGCTGCAAGGCATAATTTTCGCGCAGCTCGCGACCAATGGTGCTTTCCAGGTCGGGGCTCATATTTTTGCCGCATAAGGAACCGGGGCCATGTGCCGGATAAACCACCACGTTTTTGGGTAAGGTCATCAATTTATGGCGGGTACTCTGGTACATTTGTTTTGCCAGTTCTTCTTTTTTTGCGGTAATATTACCCACATTCTCGCGCAGGTCTGGCCGGCCTACATCGCCCACAAATAAGGTGTCGCCGGTAAAAATCGCGGTTTCTTTGCCTTTTTCGTCTTCCAGTAAAATACAAATGGAATCGGGTGAGTGACCTGGGGTATTGATAGCTTTCAACTTTACATCGTTCAACTGTATCTGGTCGCCATCGTCAAAAGTTTCATGTGGATAGGTAGCACCGGTGAGCTTGCTGCAATAAATTACCGCATTGGTAGCCTGGTGAATTTCCAGGTGCGAGCTTACAAAATCGGCATGAGGATGTGTTTCAATAACGCCCACAATATCGGCATCGTGCTGATTGGCGAAGTCATAATAAGGCTGCGGATTGCGTGCCGGATCTATAACGATCATTTTACCTGTGCGGATCACGGCGTACGATGCATGCGCCAATCCTTTATCGTAGAACTGTTGAATAATCATATTATAACCACAAAGATAAGGGTTTCGGCGGGTTGTTTTAAGGTTGAAATGTTTGCATGTTGTAAATATTAAGACGATTAATACGATGGAATATGCAGTAATTTAGCTGACTTGCATGGAAAAATATGTCATTGCTGTGAGGAACGACGAAGCAATCGCATGCTATACAGGGTAGTTTTGCATGGCGTATACCCGCTCTTGGCCGCGGGAGGGCCAGTTACTTTGTAGCCACAAAGTAACCAGACCGAGCGTAGCGAGATAATGAGCACCAATAAAAATAAACAATTGCGAATAACGGCTTGTCACCAGAAATGCTTCTTTGCCGCACAGAGCCTTTGCCCCGCAAACCGGGCAGAACCAGGGCTGCAATTATTTTGCCCTACTGCGTTCGCGCAATCCTAAGCTTCAGCAAAAACTTGCTATGCCCCGCGTCCGCACAGGCCACCATTGTTCTGCCCGCTTTCGCCCGAAGCCGTTCTGCTGACGGGAAGAAAAAGTGATATAAAACAAAAAGTCCGGTTTTGCCGGACTTTTTGTTTTATATCACTACTCACTACTCAAACTCACTACCAAACCTTAATCCGGTCTTCTGGTTTTTTGTACATTTTGTCGCCGGCTTGTACGTTAAAGGCTTTGTACCAGGCATCGATGTTAGTTAACGGTGCATTGGTACGGAATTGCTCTGGTGAGTGCGGATCAGTCAGGATGCGTTGTGCTGCAGACTCCGGACGTTGCCTGCTGCGCCATACCTGTGCCCATGATAAAAAGAAACGCTGATCGGCGGTAAAGCCATCGATCTTTTTATTTTCCTGGCCTTGTTTGGTTTTTTTGTAAGCTTCATAAGCTATGTTTAAACCACCTAAATCGGCCAGGTTTTCGCCCAGGGTTAGCTTGCCGTTCACATGCAGGGTATCTATCACGGTAAAGGCATTGTATTGTTCAACCACCTGGTTGGCGCGTACTTTAAATTTATCGGCATCGGTTTTGGTCCACCAGTCGCGCAGGGTACCATCGGCATCGTATTGGCGACCCTGGTCGTCAAAACCGTGGGTCATTTCGTGTCCTATAACTGCGCCTATGCCACCATAGTTTATAGCGTCATCAGCCTTAAAATCAAAGAAAGGGAACTGTAAAATACCAGCCGGGAATACGATCTCGTTGTTGGTTGGATTGTAATATGCGTTCACAGTTGGCGGAGTCATACCCCAGCGGGTTTTATCAACAGGTTTACCCAAGCGGCTCAGGTTAAAGTTATAGCGCCAGATAGATAGGGCTTTCAGGTTGGCGGCATAATCATTACGATCAATAACAAGGCCTTCATATGCTTCCCATTTATCAGGATAACCAATCTTTACGGTGAATGCGGCCAGTTTTTTGAGCGCGCGGTCTTTGGTTTCGGGGCTCATCCATTCCAGGCGTTTAATGCGGTCGCCCAGGGTTCCTTTCAGGTTGTTCACCAGGTTGATCATGTATTGCTTGGCGGCCGGTGTGAAATATTTCTCCACAAAAAGCTGCCCCAATAATTCGCCAATGCTGCCATCAACCAGGCCGCTCATACGTTCGTTGCGCGGTGTTTGTACTTTTTGGCCGGATAATACTTTGCTAAAATCAAAAGTAGCATTTACAAACGGCGAGCTTAAGGAGGATGACGCGCCTTTAAGGATGTTCCACTTCAGGTAAACTTTCCAGCTGTCAACAGGAGTAACTGCTAAAAGGGAGTCGGCCGCTTTAAAAAATCCTGGCTGACCAACTAAAACGGTATCCTGTCCATTGGCTTTTAACTGTGGTAATAGGGTGTTCCAGTTTAAGTGCGGGGTGATCTTGCTGAAACCGTCAACAGAAAATTTGTTGTAGGTAACGTTAGGATCGCGCATGGCTACACGGCTCAGCTGTGCTTTGGCCAATGTGGTTTCCAGGCCAAAAATTACTTCGGCATTTTTAGCCGCTTCTTCGCTGCTGGTGCCGGTTAGGGTAAACAGCGCTACAATGTATTTTTTGTAGGCATCCTGGATGCCTTTGGTGCGGGCATCGGCTTTCAGGTAATAGTCGCGATCTGGCAAACTGGTGCCGCCCTGGTTAAAGCCTACTACATATTTGTTCACGTTTTTTTCGTCCTGGCCAACGCCAAATCTGAAAAGCGGACTAGCCTCACCATTAACACGCTGGTAAGTCATTTCGCCAATCACAGCATCGAGACTGTTTATCTGGTCGATACGTTGCAGATCAGGTTTTATGGGCTCATAGCCACGCTTTTCGATAGCCAGGCTGTCCATACCGCTGGCATACAGGTCGCCAACGCGTTGCCTTAAGCTACCTTTGGGCTGGGTGGCTGATGTTTTGCTCACCTCATTAAGCAAGCCCAATAATTTATCGGTATTTTCCTGCCGAAGGATGTTAAAACTTCCCCAGCGGGTTTCTTTGGCAGGTATAGCGTTTTGCTTTATCCAGTTACCATTGGCATAATCAAAAAAATCATCGCCAGGTTTTACACTGAGATCCATATTAGCCGGATCAATGAATTTTTTAGGGACTGCAGGTTTGTGTTTTGGTTTGGGGGATACGCCGCCATCGGCAGCAAAACTGTTGGCAGACAGTGCCAAAGCACCTGCCAGCATCACGTAAGATAACTTTAATTTCATGTTATATTTAAAAATTAAAGTTAATGAATTATAGCAGATATGAGCAAACCGGCTTATAAAAAATACTTAGCGGTTAAACCAGTTTATAAAAAAGGAAAGCTTTGATTTTTTCAGGATATCAAGCCAAACGCGATGTAAGTCCATTGATTTCACAGCTGTTAAGGTTGTTCCTGTAAAAAACGCCCCTTTTGTAAAATTATTGTGATATAATACCGTTAAGCCGAAAACCTTTAGTCATAAGCCCTAAGTTAACGGCCAACTTTTTCCTAACTTCAGACTCAGGACTTTCGACTTTTGACTATTTATGAGTTGAAATAAAACAATTAAACATTTTTTGTTAAAATGTCTAAAAATGCTTACCTTTGCCTTGTTAAAATTTATCCCGTATGTCGGCAAGTATTTCCACCAAAGAAGATTTCATGCAGCAACAGATCCTGGCTGCGGCTAAACGCCTGTTTCAGGTGTATGGCCTGGCTAAAGTTACGATGGATGATGTTGCCAAGGCCATCGGCAAGGGCCGGAGCTCCCTTTATTATTACTATAAAAGTAAGGACGAAATTTTTGACGCGGTTGTCCATATAGAGGTTCGCGAAATGCTGGCCGCGATGACCCACGCTACCAGTCAGGCATCAGGCCTCGAACAAAAGCTTCGGGCCTTCTTTTTGACCAAAATTGAAATACTTCGTGAAAAAGGAGCTTTTTTTAAATCGCTTGACGTAGGTATGGATGCCAATGCCTTATCTGAATTCCAGAAAACTAAGATTGCTCTTCATTATCTGATCGTTCGGCAGGAAAGTGCTTTGATGAAGCAATTGCTTACGGATGGTGTGAACAAAGGCGAACTGCGTAAAATGCCGGATCAGGAATTGGATGTGTTCATTATGGTGCTGTTGAGCAGCCTGCGCGGATTCAAGCGTGAACTGGAATTAGAAAATGATCCGGCAAAAGTTGAGCCCGCGGTAGATATGTTTACCCGAATGGCCCTATACGGGCTGAAGAACTAAATTTTTTTACTCTATTTTCGACAAAATGACAAATAACGTCCAAAAGAAAAATAAAAACGAACACACCTTCCGCGCTTTTCGCAACCGTAATTATTCCTTGTTTTTTACCGGGCAGTCCATTTCCCAAATCGGTACCTGGATGCAGCGCACAGCGGTGATCTGGGTTATTTATTCGCTTACACATTCGGCCTCCATGATTGGTTTTGCTGTTTTTGCACAGCAGTTTCCTGCATTTTTATTTTCGCTGTTTGGTGGCGTAATCGCCGATCGTTATCCCCGGTATAAAATACTGCTGGTCACCCAAACCGCCTCCATGATACAGGCCATACTGCTGGCGGCACTCATTTTAACCAACCATTATGTTATTTGGGAAATGCTAACCCTTAGCGCCATATTGGGCACTATCAATGCCTTTGACGTGCCCGCACGGCAGCCAATGGTACATGAAATGGTAGATGACAAGGCCGATCTGGCAAATGCTATCTCTCTCAATTCGGCTATGGTCAACTTGGCCCGGCTTATTGGCCCGGCTTTATCCGGTATGGTTTTGCAGAAATTTGGTGCAGGTGTTTGCTTTGTTGTTAATGCGGTGAGTTTTATAGCGGTGATTATATCCCTGCTGTTGATGAAGTTTCCGGAGTTTAAACTGCCCGCCGTTAAGAAAAAGGTTACCTCCGAATTGGCAGAGGGCCTGAAGTATCTGAAACAAACTCCCGCTATTAGTATGCTTATCCTGCTGATGCTCTGTTTAAGCCTGCTGATTTTGCCTTATGATACCATGGAGCCGGTTTTTGCCAAAGTTATTTTTAAGGGCAATGCTGCCACCTATGGGTATATCAGCGGCTGCATTGGTTTAGGAGCGCTTATTGGCAGTTTCTTACTGGCCTCGGCAAAAAAAGGCATTAATTTAAAGATGGTATTGATACTAAGTATTGCCACATTAGGTATGGGACTCATCTTGTTTTCCCGAACAAGTTATTTTGCCTTGGCGCTGCCGTGTGCGGTTATATTGGGACTGGGATCAATTACACCGATGTCAACCAGTATTACTATTATCCAAATGGAAGCAGCTGCCAATATGCGCGGCCGGGTAATGAGTTTTGTGGCCATGGCCTATTTTGGAATGATACCGCTGGGCAGTTTGCTTATTGGTACCATTTCTCAAAAATTAGGCGCGCCGTTAACCATGCTTTGCCAGGGTATAGCGGCACTTGTTATTGCGGTTTGCTTTTCTGTAATTTTAAAGAGCGACCGGCAGGAGTTAAAAGAAAAAAATCATTCAATTATTTAATCATTAAACTATTTAGTATGCAATGGTATCATTATTTCGGCGGTTTTTGGGCAGGTATGTTCCTGGCCAATTTCGTTCCGCATTTTATTAAAGGCATCGCCGGTGATCACTTTCCTACGCCTTTTGCCAAACCGCCAGGGAAAGGCTTATCAACCCCGCTGGTGAACGTATTATGGGCCCTGTTTAATTTAGCAGTAGCTTACCTGCTTTTCAGGGGGGCTAAAGTATCTGTTGATGACAGTCTATCTGTCCTGATCTGCTTTATCGGCTTTGGCTGTATGAGTATTTTTGGGGCGATGAACTTTGTGCATAAGGACAAGATTTAATCAGAAAATTAATCATCATAAAAACAAAAAATGGAACAAAATAAAACAAACACCGCCCTGTTGGTTATGGATATGCAGGCGGGCATAGTAGCCATGCTGTCGGCAGATATTCTGAAAACTACAGCCAAAGCTATTGCGAAAGCACGCGAACAGAAAATTCCGGTTATTTACGTGGTAGTTGGTTTCAGGAAAGGCATGCCTGAAGTGGGCTCAAACAATAAATCTTTCGCCGCCAGTAAAGAACGGTTATCAAGCGTTAACATGGATGAATTTATGCAGATTCATAACGATTTAAAACCGCAGGCTGATGAAGTTGTGGTTACCAAACGGCGTTTCAGCGCATTTACCGGCAGCGATTTGGAAGTTATCCTGCGGGCTTATGGCGCTCAGCATCTGGTGCTTGCCGGTGTATCTACCAGCGGTGTAGTTTTATCAACCCTGCGCGAAGCTGCTGATAAAGATTATCGCTTAACCGTACTGAGTGATTGCTGCGCCGATGGTGACGAGGAAGTGCACCGAGTACTCACTACCAAAGTTTTTCCGCGCCAGGCTGATGTGCTCACGGTGGAAGAATGGCATGTTGCGTAGTACGTTTTCTACTCCAGACTTTATTGCTTATATTTGTATATACCACAGCCCGGTTCTCTCAAAAGGAGAGAATCGGGCTGTTTAGTTAAAGGGAAATAAGACCCCAAAACCAACCATTTGGTATGTAGTTATTTGATAGTCAATTATTTAATACTTCTTAAACCTGTCAAAACCGTGTTAAAATTTGTTAAAAAGTGTTAAAATCGATGGTTTTGACTGAGTTTTCGAGTGTTTTTGATGTGTTTTTGCCCTGTTTTAATGCAAAAAAGTGTTAAAATAAAACTTTAAAAAGTATTTGTTTAACATTTTGCCGGTCAAAATGCAGCAGTAATTATCCATGAACTATCGACTATGAACTAAGCGCGTAAATCCCTATTTTTGCGCGTTATGAGTATTTCTAAAACATATTTGCCCAAAGAAACCGAAGAGAAGTGGTATAGTTACTGGTTAAAGCACGATTTTTTTAAATCGGTGCCTGATGAGCGCGAGCCTTATACCATAGTCATTCCGCCACCCAATGTTACCGGGGTTTTGCACATGGGGCATATGTTGAACAATACCATACAGGATGTGTTGGTTCGCCGAGCCCGTATGAAAGGTAAAAATGCCTGCTGGGTTCCCGGAACCGACCACGCCAGTATAGCTACCGAAGCTAAGGTGGTGGCCATGCTCAAAGAGCGCGGCATCAGCAAAACAGATTTGACCCGCCCCGAATTTTTGGCTTATGCCTGGGAGTGGAAAGAGAAATATGGCGGCATCATCCTGGAACAACTTAAAAAGTTAGGAGCATCCTGCGATTGGAGCCGTACCAAATTCACGATGGACGAGGATATGTCCGAAGCGGTAATAGATACTTTCATTCATCTTTATAAAAAAGGCCTGATATACCGTGGTATCCGCATGGTGAACTGGGACCCACAAAGTAAAACCGCTGTATCTGACGAGGAAGTTATCCGTAAGGAGGTTAACCAGAAGCTGTATTATATACGCTACGCAGTTTCGGGTGGCGAGTTACCAGGTTCGGGTGAAGCAACCGGCAATTACCTCACCATTGCTACCACCCGTCCGGAAACCATTATGGCTGATGCGGCTATCTGTATCAACCCGAATGACGAACGGTACGTACACCTGCATGGAAAAAAAGTATTTATCCCGCTGATTAACCGTGAGATACCGGTTATCCTGGACGAATACGTGACTATGGATTTTGGTACCGGCTGTTTAAAAGTTACCCCGGCGCATGATCTGAATGACTATGAACTGGGTCAAAAACATAACTTACCGGTTATTGATATTTTAAATGACGATGGTACGCTGAACGAAAAAGCGCAAATATTAATTGGCGTTGATCGTTTTGCGGCCCGTAAAAAAATAGCCGTATTGTTGGAAGAAGCTGGCGCATTGGAAAAAGTAGAGGACTATAAATCGCAGATCGGTTTTTCGGAACGTACAGATGCGGTTATCGAGCCAAAACTATCTATGCAATGGTTTTGCAAAATGGGCGAGATGGCCAAACCCGCCTTGGATTATGTACTGAATGGTGAGATTAAGCTAATACCTGATAAATTTATCAATACCTACCGTCATTGGATGGAGAATGTAAGGGATTGGAATATCAGTCGCCAGTTATGGTGGGGACAACAGATCCCAGCCTGGTATTTGCCAAACGGCGAATTTGTTATTGCTAAAAACGCCGAAGAAGCATTGGTTGAAGCCAAACTCAAAAATCCGGCACTCACAAGTCAGGACCTGACCCAGGACCCCGATGTGGTTGATACCTGGTTTTCATCATGGTTATGGCCCATATCAGTATTTGGTGGATTTAAAGATCCGAATAATGCCGATATCAACTATTATTACCCAACTAACGACCTGGTAACTGCGCCCGAGATCTTGTTTTTCTGGGTAGCCAGGATGATCATGGCCGGGCACGAGTTCAGGGGTGAGGTGCCTTTTAAAAATGTGTACCTTACTGGTATAGTAAGGGATAAACTGGGTCGTAAAATGTCTAAATCCTTAGGTAACTCGCCCAACCCGCTCGATCTGATCGAAACTTACGGAGCCGATGGTGTTCGTGTTGGTATGCTGCTTTGCTCGCCTGCCGGTAACGATTTGATGTTTGATGAAAGCTACTGTAAACAAGGCAGTGGATTCGCCAATAAAATATGGAACGCGTTTAAGCTGGTAAAAGGCTGGGAGGTTGATGACACGCTTGCCAATCCAAATACTATAGCTATAGAATGGTTTGCAAACCGTTTTGACCAGGCATTGGGCGAAATAGAAGATAATTTTGCACAGTACCGTTTGTCTGAAGCTTTAATGGCCACCTACAAACTGGTATGGGACGATTTTTGCGCCTGGTACCTGGAAATGATCAAACCGGTTTACCAGCACCCAATTGACCGGGCTACTTACACCGCTACCATACAATTCTTTGAAAATATATTAAAAGTTTTGCATCCGTTTATGCCTTTCCTGACCGAGGAATTATGGCATGATGAACTGTTTGGCGAACGTGCCGAAAAGGAATGTTGTATTGTTGCACAATTGCCAATTATTGGGGAAATTAATGCACGGCTATTGACTGAGGTTGAAACGGTGAAGGAAGTTATTGCCGCCATACGGAATACCCGCAAAACAAAACACATTGCTGACAAAGAGCCGCTTGAGCTTTTTGTAAAAGCCAATTCTGGTATAAATTATCTGGAATATGAGGCAATAATAGCCCGACTTGGAAATATAAGCCAGTTTTCGGAAGTTAAGGATAAAGTGAATGGGGCCATCAGCTTTTTAGCTTCAACAGATGAGTTTTTCGTTCCTTTTCAGGAGGAAATTGATCCGGTAGCAGAACGTGAAAGACTGGAAAAAGAGAAGGAATATCTTTTAGGATTTTTAAAATCGGTAAATGCAAAGCTGAATAACGAACGTTTTATGAGCAATGCCAAACCCGAAATTATTGATATTGAACAGCGTAAAAAAGCTGATGCCGAAGCCAAATTACAGATCATCCAAAAAGGGCTTGATGATTTGGCTGGTTAATTGCATATAAAAGGTCGCTGCAAACAGCTTAAGCTAACGGGTATTACCCCGGTTAGCTTAAGCATTAATAAGGTGTTTGCCGTTCGAGTATGTGCCAAAAAGCAAGTTTTTTTAACTTCTCTATCTACAAAATCCTTTCAAAGGAACAATCCGTTCTTGATCAGGCGCGTATACGTTTATTATATTATGGTTTCTTTCTGGTGTTTGTGGCTTCTGCTGCATTATTAACCAGTGTTTACTTCCAGGGGCAGATGATGCTGGCCTACACTTCTTTATTTTTGATGTTCAGCATCATCGTATTATTTAAGGCTCTAACCTACAAACCAAACTGGCTTAGTATATCGCACGTGTTGCTCATTGTGGGTACTTTGCTTAATGTAAGTATTGTATACATATCGTTGCAAAGCATCAATATAGTTACGGTGCAGGTGGTTATTATCGTAATTGTATTCAGCTATTACATGCTGGGTCAAAAGTGGGGATTGATCTATTCACTGCTTAACACAATACCTATACTGCTTTTTTTGTTTATCGAGCACAATTACAGTTATGTAATACGTATAAAGCCCGATAAGATAGATCAATCAACTATTGTGATTAGTCTGTTTGCTAATTTTATATTACTCATTTTTATTCACAGCCACCTATATAACGCGTTTATAAAAAATTTGAAACAGCTGAAAGAAAGTGCTTACAAGCAAAAGGCGCTGAATCAGAAATTAGAAAAGGCAATTGAGAAGGCCGAGAAATCGGCACATGTCCAATCAGAGTTTCTGTCAACCATGTCGCATGAGATTCGTACCCCATTAAATGCAGTGATTGGTATGAGCAACTTATTGATGATGGGCAGCCCAAGGCCCGAGCAAAAGGAGAACCTGGAAATATTGAAATTTTCGGCAAATAACCTGCTGGCCATTGTAAATGATGTGCTCGATTTTAACAAAATTGAATCCGGGAAACTGGTATTTGAAAATGTTCGTTTTGACCTGGTTGAACTGATGTATAATATTTGTGGCGGGCAGATGTTAAAGGCCCATGAAAAAGGCCTGCAGTTTACCCTTACTGTTGACAATGCGCTGAAAAATAAAGTTTTTTTTGGTGATCCAACCCGTATCACCCAGGTGGTTTTTAACCTGGTTAATAATGCTATAAAGTTTACCCCTAAGGGCAATGTGTGGGTGAGTGTTACCAGCCAGGAGGATAGGCATAACAATCTTACGGTAAGGTTTTCGATAAAAGATACCGGTATAGGTATCAAAGACAGCAGCCTGAAAAATATCTTTGAACCGTTCACCCAGGAGTCATTAGCTACCACACGTGAGTATGGAGGTACCGGGCTTGGTTTGGCCATTGTAAAACGCCTGCTTGAATTGCAAGGCACCCATATTGAGGCGATCAGTAAAATTGGTGAAGGATCTGAGTTTTTATTTAATATGGAACTCTCCGTATCAACAGAAGTGATTGCTGCAGGCATGGGTAAACAAGCAGAAACAGCTGAAGAAGAAGGTTTGAAAAGCCTGAAAGTGCTTATTGCCGAAGATAACATGGTGAATGTTATGCTGATGAAGAAGCTGCTATCAAAATGGAAAATAATACCCACTATTGCCGAAAATGGTGAACGCGCGGTTGAATTTATGCAGTATGGTAATTTTGATATTATACTGATGGATCTGCAGATGCCGGTAATGAACGGGTTTGATGCAACTCAGGAGATCAGGAAAATGGCCGACCCTAAAAAGGCAAGGATCCCCATCATTGCACTAACGGCCTCGGCCCTGGTTGATATTAAGGATAGGGTATTTAGGGTGGGGATGAATGATTATGTATCAAAACCATTTAAACCCGACGAATTGCTGGAGAAGATTCAAAAACTGATAACCCTCCCTGGTTTAAACAGTTCCGGGATAAGCGGGCATGTCCTCTAAAAATAGGTATTTTTTGTTGACATGGTCAATACAGCAATAATAATGTTGCAAACCATTGCTAACGGCCAGTAACGACACCTGGTGAACCATATTATACCGGGCTATCTGGTCAAATGTTTTTTGATCAATGGTTATGGAAGGGGCTTTGCACTCCACAATAAGTATTCGTTTACCTTCTGTATTAAATACAACAATATCGGTTCGTTTTTGTAGCCCGTTAAGTTTCATGCCGCCTTCCAGCTTGATCAATGCACGCGGATAGTTTTTGTGTTTAATAAGATATTGTACAAAATGCTGGCGTACCCATTCTTCGGGGGTGATAATGATGTTTCTCTTTCTGATTTCATCAAATAGGCTGAGCTGCCCGTTCTGATCGGTAATTTTAAAAGGGTAAGGGGGAAGATTAAGCGGCTGCAGCAAATCCATTCTTTAAATTCAAAATTCAAAAGTAAAAATTCAAAAGGATAAGCAAGCTGTTCAGTTAAAATTAAAAATAATAAAGGCCTATCTCGCCGCTGATCTGTCCTTAAATCAGAAACTAATGTCGATTTTGGATTTTCTCCTGGCGTTTATTTTCGTTTTGTAGCTCAAGAGTGCCCGGCAATTTTTACTTTTGAAGCCTGAATTGAAAAGTATTTTTGACTTTTGAATTTTTAATTTTGACTTACCAGCATGTCCGCAGCAGAGCTATTAAAAGATATTAAGAACCGTAAATACAAACCCTTGTATCTGTTGCATGGTGAAGAGCCTTATTTTATTGACCTGGTGAGCAACTACATTGAACATAGTCTGTTACCAGAGACCGAAAAAGGCTTTAATCAAACCGTGGTATATGGTAAAGACACCGATATGATGACGGTACTTAATGCTGCGAAACGTTATCCTATGATGGCCGATTACCAGGTAGTACTGGTAAAGGAAGCACAGGAGATGAAATGGGGTAAAGATGATGACGGTAAAAAAGGTATCGATCCGGTTTTAAGTTATCTCGAAAATCCATTGCCAAGTACCATATTGGTGTTCTGCTACAAGTATGGCAAGTTTGATAAGCGAAAAAAAACCTATAAAGCCATTGAAAAAAATGGGATCGTTTTTGAATCGGCCCCATTATATGATAATAAAGTACCGGCCTGGATAGAGGGTTATATCAGCGACAAGGGGTATAAGATCAACGCGCAGGCATCGGCCATGCTTTCAGAATATCTGGGCAATGATCTTTCAAAAATAGCCAATGAGCTTGAAAAGCTAATGCTCAATGTGGCTGCCGGTCAGGAGATCACGCTTAAACTTATTCAGGATAATATAGGCATCAGTAAGGAGTACAACGTATTTGAACTGCAAACAGCCCTGAGTAAAAAGGATGCCTATAAAGTTAACCAGATCATCAATTATTTTGAGGCCAACCCCAAGGCCAATCCCATTGTACTGGTACTGGGCAACCTGAATAACTATTTTAGTAAGGTGCTGGCCTATCATTATGTAAAAGATAAATCGCAGCAAAACCTGGCCCGGGAGTTGGGAGTGAACCCGTTTTTTGTAAAAGATTATGAGCAGGCTGGGCGTAGCTATAATTATCAAAAAACGATGCAAATCATTAGTTATCTGCGCGAGTACGATTTGAAAAGTAAAGGTGTGGAGTCAAACGCGCCGCATGGCGAGTTGATGAAAGAGCTGATGTTTAAAATTCTTCATTAAACTACTGTTTGTTGTTTGCAGCCCGGTTAATACACGTAACATTTCTGTTAGGTGTATCATTTGGGAACGGTTGCCCGTAAAGCTCAGAGCTTGATCAAAAACTGCCTTTAAAGGCCTTCCTGTGCAGTTTAAGTATTCCACAATTATTTCCAACGAAAGTATTGTACCTGATTGTAAATAATCTTTTACAATCGGTTGCGTCGTAACGCGTAAGTTATTTTATAAGTTCACGTTCAGAAAGTGTCCTGCAAGACTTTCGCAAGATGATGTTTATTAACTTAACCAACGGGTATGATACTTTTATTTTGCGGCCTATCAGGAGCTGGCAAAACAACATTAGCAAAAAATGTTGCTGCCGAATTAACAGAACTCGGAATAAAGATTGAAATTATTGATGGCGATGAATATCGACAGGAAATCTGTAGAGATCTTGGATTTTCAAGGGAAGACAGAAGCGAAAACATCAGGAGACTGGGGTTTGTAGCCAGTCGTTTCTCCAGCCAGGGTATAGTTACCATCATCAGCGCTATAAACCCTTATGATGACGTAAGACGCGAACTTGCTGACCGATATGGCGATGTAAATATAGTACACATTGATTGCCCCGTTAACAAACTAATTGATCGCGACACCAAAGGCCTTTATCAAAGGGCTCTTTTACCCGATGGCCACCCCAATAAACTTTTAAACTTAACCGGTATCAATGATCGGTTTGATGTGCCGTATGATGCTGACCTTTATATTAATACCAGCGAAAACTCCATACAGCAAAGCACCTCTTTATTGGTTTATTTTATATTGAATAACCTTTACGCTACCGAAAAAATTTCTAATAAAATGACAGATAATTTTTAAGCTATTTACCTGCTTAAGCATTTTAAAACGATCGTCCTTTTATAAATTATGCAAAAAAGAACCCTTATCATTGCCGGAATGCACCGTTCTGGTACCTCGCTTATCTCTAACTGGCTTACAAAATGTGGGTTGCAACTTGGCGAACAATTACTTGGCCCGGGTTGGGGAAATGAAGATGGCCATTTTGAAGATGTGGAATTTTTAAAAATGCACGAGGAAGTTTTGAATAACAACCATCTGCCAGCTTCTGGTTTAACTGATGTGCAAATTGACACTTTCTCTATATATGAAAAAGAGAAATTGAAAAGCATTATTAAAATTAAACAGCAGCTATATGATCAATGGGGCTGGAAGGATCCGCGTACATGTTTGTTTTTAGATGTTTACCAGGAGTTGTTGCCACAAGCCTGTTATTTGATTATCCTGCGTGATTATCAATCGGTTGTAAGTTCATTACTGCGGCGGGAGTTTAAGGAGGTAGATCAAAAATATATGAGCCGTAAATACTTATCCAGATTGGTATGGCAGAAATTCAGAAGAGCGCGCAGGCTTAAAAAATATTATGATGAAAATGCACCAAAGTTTTTAAAAGTTTGGATAGCTTATAATCAGGATATTTTAAACTGTATTAAGAAGCTTAACAACGACTCATTTATAGTAGTTAACTATTCTCTGTTAAATAGGGCAGATACGCAACTCTTCTCGTTTCTTGAAAATAACTGGAACTTTTCATTGAAATATTTCAAATTTAAAGATGTATTTAAAGAGAGCCAGATAGGCAAGGATATAGACCTCGATCAACACATCACCAACAAAATGCTTATTGGAACTGCAAACAGATTGCAAGATGAATTAAAAAGCTTCATCCAGTTTTTTTAACAATGCTTAATCTTTAAAAAAAACAATACGATTTACTGACCATTTCCAGGTTTGTAGTATTTCATCATTGGTTAAGCGGCATACATCTTTTAAAACAGTTATAGATTCGATGCCGAAGAATATACTTAATGAATTAACCATGTGATCAAAAACTCCCGAAGTTAATGTTGATTGTAATGGTTTAAGAGCCTCCCTGATCAGGATGATCCGCCGTCCGGCTCTTGATGGTGTCTCTTTCCGGATAACTGATTCGCCAATGATGGAACTTAAAAACAGGCGAAATTCAACCTCATTATTGATAAATAAGTTAAAATGATAGTCAATTAGCCGGTCCAGTCTTCCTTTCAAGTCGTTGATACTTAAATCCGCAAAAAGATTGTCGTTTGTTTTTGCCTTCAACTGGAGCGATGCTTCACGCTTTAATGCTTCTGAACTGGAAAAATACCTGTAAGCTGTGGCTTTTGAGATTCCAGCCTCCCGTGCAACTAAGTCTACGCTTATTTCTATGCGTTGTTTTAACAGTTCATTGGCTTTTAAAAGAAGAACCTCGCGGGTTTTCATTTTTTGGCTAACTCTTCCTTTGTCTAATGATAACTTTCCCATTGTGATACTTTTTTCTCATAAAATTCATTTCATAGATTAAAATTAATATTTTTGTGAGATATTAGTATCATAAAATAATATAATAAAATGATAAGCAAACTCAAAATTCGCGGCATTAATTTGGTATATGAAGACATGGGTACGGGCGATGTTATCGTATTTATACATGGGCAGCCTTTTAATCGTAGCATGTGGAATTACCAATCGCAGGTATTTAGCAAAACAAATCGGCTCATTGTTCCTGATTTAAGGGGGTATGGTGAAAGTATCACCACCGAATCTATAGTGCTTTTAGACGAGCTTGCGCTTGATATTATTTATCTGCTTAATGAACTGAATATTTCTAAAGCGGTATTTGTGGGATTATCTATGGGCGGACAGGTAGCACTTGAAATATACAGGCTTGCTCCCCACTTAGTGAAAGGATTAGTACTGGCAGATACTGATGCAAGGGCCGAAGACGCTACCAGTTATTTAAACCGGAAAGCGCTTGCAAAAAGGCTCTTAACTGATGGCATGGAAAGTTATACCACTCAAAATATAGGTCATTACCTTTGTAAAAATACTTTTGATACCAAACAAGAGGTGGTGGATCATCTTAATACCATGATGATCAATACGGATGCGGCTGGTGCAGCCGCGGTACAGTTGGGTCGTGCTGAAAGAAGAGATCATTCCGGCATTCTTTCAAATATTGATTTTCCAACGTTGATCATCGTTGGAGATCAGGACGTGTTTACCCCTGTTAGCACTGCAGAGTACATGCAAACCAGGATAAGCAAGGCTGCACTTGCCATTATAAAAGATGCCGGCCATATGCCCAATATGGAACAACCGGAGCAGTTTAATCAATTATTAAAGAATTATCTGGACAAGCTTTAAATGATGCAAAATTTACTGCTCATTTATCCATGCTTCGGCGGTTATTATATCAGTAAAAAATCTAATATCTATTTTGTTTGGGAGGGCATTCACGCTTTTACGGGCCGACAGCTGGCTGAATACACTTGGGGAATTAACCCATGCAAAATATCTTAAACCGGCTTTCTGCATAGCCGGGAACCATTCCTGCGCAACCCAATCAATAGCTTCAGACCAGTTGCCCAGTACATGAATATTATTATTAAGTATTTTATGCACATTGTTTTTTGTCATCATGCTCAACATATGATGGCAGCTTCGTTGTACCGACTCCAAATTTTGAAAACCAGTCCAGTCGGTATCAATTCGTGAGTGAATGTTATTATAGCTCAGGGTAATAGCACTGTCATGATAGTATAGATCGCCCTGTATGATGGCTTCTTGTTTGGGGATTTGGTGTGTCAGCAATCTGAAAAAGAAGGTAGATCCTTCACCAGGTATACTATCTATCCAAAAGCTACCATTATGCCTTTTTAAGATCTCGGCCGAAATAAATAAGCCCAGGCCAAGGCCTTCAAAACGCATGGCCGTATTATCTACCCGGTAGTATCGTTCAAACAAACGGCTCAGGTTTTTTTCTTCGATACCAATACCAAAGTCCTGAACAGATACAATCAGGCTGTTATCCTCATGCAGCATACAATTAACAATAACAGTATCTGCCTCGGGCGAATATTTGATCGCATTAGTCAATAAATTATTTACTACTTGTTCCAGTCTGAAACGATCGCCGGTATAGGTGATATCTTCAGCGCTTTGCAATATGATCCGGTGAGATGTAGTAGTGTGCTGCACGCCATCAATAGTATCTCTCAGCATTTCATGGAAATTGAAAGTTTCCATGTTATAATCCATTTTTCCGGCGTTGATACGTGATACATCCAGCAGATCACTAATCAGCTTTTCCAACCGTAATACATGTGCGGCCGACTTTTGGATAAGATCATTAAGCTTTGAGGGATCATTAATACGCATCATGAGCTGGTTAAACGCCTTGATGCTGGTTAATGGTGTTTTTAATTCATGGCTGGCAATAGAAAGAAACTCGTCCTTTTTTTGCTCATTGGTTTTCTGAATATCGATATTGGTATTGGTACCCAGCCATAGTTTGATCTCCCCATTTTCAATCAACGGCACTGCCCGGGCCAGATGCCAGCGATATTGCCCGTCCTGAAATTTTAAACGGAACTCCACCAGGTACTCCAAACCTGTTCTTAAAGCAGTAAGCCATTTTTTTAAGCAATTTTGCTGATCATCAGGGTGGATGAAAGCCTGCCAGCCCTGGCTGATAATATCTTCAGCGCTTCGCCCAAAATCATCACAGATCACTTCATTTACATAATCAAGCTTGCCATTGGGGCGAGCCGTCCATACCTGCTGCGGCATGGCGTTCAGCAAAAAGCGGAAACGTTCTTCGTTTTCCTTTTCTTTTAGCCTCACCAGCACTGCTTCGGTAACTTCAAAAGCAAAAACCATAATGCCATCTACATTATCGGCAGCATCATACCTGGCCTGGTAAATAAAGGTAAAGTAGCGATCTTCTAAAGGTCCGCCGGCTTCACGGGCCAAAGGCACCAGTAACTCTTTACCTTCAAAGGTGTTACCGGTTTTGTATACATTTTTTAAAATATCAGCTATCAATTGATCCTTAAGCTCAGGCAATGCTTCTAACATTGGTTTCCCGGTGAGTTTGCGTCCCGGAAAAAGCTTTTGGTACGGCGGGTTAACCAATTCAAATACAAAATCTGGTCCGTCAAGTATGCAAATACCGGCAGGGGCCTGCATAAAGAATCTTTTCAGCCGCTCGGTTTGACCGGTGGCATCCGCCTGTGCGGTTAACAATTCAAGGGTGCGCAATTCAACCCGGCTTTCTAATTCGTTATTTAACTTAAGCAGATTTTGTTGTGCCTGGAACAACTCCTCGTTGGTGGTACTTAACTCCTCGTTGGCCGATTGTATTTCCTCGCTGGTAACCTGTATTTCTTCGTTGGCATTAGCCAGCCCCTCATTAAGTGCTAACAATTCCTTACTGGTTTGCTCCAGCCGTTTTTTAGCTATAACCAACTCGGTGATATCATATTTAAAACTTAAAACACCGGTTATGTTTCCCTTTTCGTCGCGAATAGCCTGGTAAACAAAATTAAAATAATAGTCTTCTACCTTACTGCCAATCTCCCAGGCGAGTGGAGTATGAATTTCGTTCCCTATATAGGTTTCCCCTGTTTTATAAACGCGTTGCAGCTCATTCCAAACAGATTGATCCGCAATCTCGGGGACTGCTAAGAGCAAAGGTTTACCGAGTATTTTGCGCCCGGGGAAAAATTCTTTCTCGTACTGCGGATTTATAAAATCATAAACAAGGTCGGGGCCCATAAAAATGGCAATTTGAGCAGGTATTTCATCAAATAGCTTCTCCATTTGCCGGCTTAGTTGCTCCGCTTTTGCTGCTGCCGCTTTTTCCTTTTCCAGGCTGGCATTTAAATTCCGTTCGGCAATTACCTTTTCGGTAACATCCTGGGTATGGTGTATAATGTAACAGATATCGCCATCGGGGTCAAGTACGGGGGTATGGGCGGTGTCCCAGTAACGCTCCTGCAATTTACCTTCCTGGCCAGGTGTGTCAAAACGTGTTACAGGTAATTGATGTGGTTTACCGGTTTCTAATACCTGCTCCAATGAAAAAACGATGCCTCCTTCGTCTGCTGCCCAATCCGGTTTTTTAGGAAAAACATCAAACAGGTGCTTTTCGAGCAGTTCGGCCCGCTTTTTACCGGTTAATTGTAAATAAGCGTTACTGGCAGTAAGTATATACAGTTCCTTTGAAAGAATAAGATAAGGCTGAGGTAAAGTCTCAAAAACCCTTAACATTTCTGGGGGCAAAGCTGAACTGTGTTTAATGGGCATAGATTATACAAAATGGATAAAAGCAAGATTACTAATCCTAAGGTAATTATTAAAATATTATCTTATAAGAAAATGTTTTGAATGAAAATAAATTTAACTGTGCAGGCTGTATTTAATTAACATATTTGTCGGGCTCATGACCAAATAACAGGGATTGACGGGCAAGACTAAAATCTTTAATTTTATTTATGATATCTGATTACCTGGAAAGCGTTACAAAACAGTTTGCCTATTATAAAATGCTAGGCGAAAAAACATTTGCACAATTGACTGATGGACAGCTAAACTGGCAGTATAATGCGGAATCAAACAGCATTGCCATGATCGTTAATCACCTTTCGGGTAATATGATCTCCAGGTGGACAGACATCTTTAATACCGATGGTGAAAAAGAATGGCGTAACCGCGAGGCTGAGTTTACAGCTATAAATCCTGGCCGTGAAGTTCTCTTAGAATTGTGGAACAAGGGTTGGGAATGCCTTTTAAATGCCCTTGAACAATTGACTGCCGATGATCTGGACAAGATCATTTACATCCGTAATATGGGGCATACCGTTGCCGAAGCCATTAACCGGCAGTTGGCACATTATCCGTACCATGTTGGGCAAATTGTTTTTATTGGTAAAATGCTTTGTGATGAAAAATGGAGTTCGCTCTCTATTCCTAAAGGAAAATCTGACGACTATAATGCTGATAAATTTGCCAAAGAAAAACACCGGGAACATTTTACTGATGAATTTAGGAAAGATAAAGATTAAGCTATCACTTTGGTTTCCTGACTACATAGGTTTTGGCTCGTTGGTCGTGCCAGCATTGTTTCATTGGGCTCCATAGCATGGCAAAATAACCAAGAAAGAAAAGAAAGCTGGATAAAATTTTCAATAGATTACGTGATAATGCAGTACCAAAACTTAATCTTTGCCCATTAATGTTAACCACTACCAGTCTGCAAATGAACTTACCAATGCTCCCTTGCATTTTAGTAGCTTCAAAAGTTGAGTTATAGGAAGTTAAAATCAGGAGGAAAATGAGCCTGAACAAAAGGTCCCTTTCGGTAGATGATGTGGATGATAAAGGATCCATGCTTATGGTACTGGTTGTCAGCCGCCCAATAGCAACAAATATACCAACTGTTAGCCCTAAGCCGATGGTTATAATGACGTAATCAATAACAAATGCCAGTAATCGCCAGCCAAAATTGGCTACGTTGCTTGTTGTAGGTGCATATATACCAATAGATTTAAAATATTCATCAAATTCGGGTAGTTCAAAAGCCTCCTGCCAATCGGTAGCTAAGGGCGATAATACCAGTTCGGTAGCATTTACTTCCATATCCATTAATTCGATATGGCTATATGGGCCGTGCTTTTCGTTATCTCTTAAAATATAGTATTCGTTGATCATGATATGCAGGTTTAAGGTTCCCGAAAAATAAAGAAAAAATCTTTTGAGGTCAATAGCTATAGCAGTTTAATACGCATAAAAAAAGTCTTACAACAATTGTTATAAGACTTTATGATAAAGGTTCAAGGTGGGAAAATCTTTAAAAATTGTAACCTCGTTGTTTTACGCGTTCATGGATCAGCGCGCCGGCATCGGCATCTAATAAAATTTCGCAGTTGGGGTGCAATTGAACTACCGATGCAGGTATATCGGTAGTTACTGGGCCTAAAATAGCTTGTTCAATAATTTTGGCCTTATGGGCTCCCTTGGCTATCAATATCAGTTTGCGGGTATGCATAATGTTTTTTACACCACGGGTTAGGCCACCCAGCACAATATGTTCGGGCACCTGTGTTTCGCGGCGTACACGGGCCTCAAAGTCGGGGTCCATAGGCGATACCCATGTTTCACTTTCAAAGGGCGTACCGGGCTGGTTAATGCCGATGTGGCCATTGCTGCCGATGCCCAGCATCTGCAAGTCGGCGCCACCACGTTCGGCCAGGCGTTTTTCAAAAAGCAGGCTTTCGGCCTCAAAATCATCGCTTAGGGTAGGGGGCATAATAAAATTTTCCTCAGGAATACCTAGCGGGCCGGCTATCTGGTTCAGGATCATGGTGTAGCAGCTGCCTGCATATTCCCGGGGCAGGTTGGTGAGTTCATCCACATTAAAAAGGGTAATGCGTGATACATCAAATGGGTATTGCGTGTAAATATCAGACACTATCCGGTGCATATCCATCGTGGTTTGCCCGGTTGAAAGACCTATCACAGCCGCGGGTTTTTCCAGCATCTGACCGATGATGCGCCAGGCGGCAGTTTCGTTAAATTCCTTTTCGTTTTTGGTTATCGTGATCTTCATCGTTATTATGTTGCCTTTACAGGTGTTTTAATTCTTCCTCAAAAAATGCATCGATGGCTATGATAGCACTCGTTTCGTCTTCGCCATCAATAATAATGGAAACCGTTTCACCTCCTTTTATACCCAGGGAAAGGATATTCATCAGGCTGCTTAATTTAACCGTACGCTCTCCTTTTTTTAAGCTGATGAGTGAGCTGTAGTTTTTAGTTAGTTTTACCAGATTGGTTGCAGGGCGAGCATGCATGCCCTCGGCTGCTGTAATGATATAGTCTTTTGTGATCATAGGGTTATCTCCTGTAAATAAGCGGTGATTAATGCCGAGCTGTCCATTTCCATTACCCTCTGGTGTATCTCTTTTGCTACCAACAAGCTGTTGATAATGATATTTTTGATCTCTGGAATAGCTGTAGCGCTCATGGAAAATTCGGTAAGTCCCATGCCCAATAATAAAAGGGTTGCTTTGGAATCCGATGCCAGTTCGCCGCACATACCTACCTCTACATTGTTTTTATGACCCTGTTCAATCACATAGGCAATAAGCCGGAGCACGCCGGGATTGTAGGGGTCATACAGATCTTTGATCTGCTCGTTCATCCGGTCGACCGCCAGCGTATACTGACAAAGATCATTGGTGCCGATGCTGAAAAAATCCACTTCTTTAGCCAGCAGATCGGCAGTGATAGCAGCCGATGGTATCTCAATCATGATGCCCACAGGAATATTTTTATCAAAGGTGATACCTGCTTTGGTTAGTTCATCCTTGGCCTGTTGTAATATGACTTTAGCTGCTCTTACTTCCTGAATATTAGAGATCATCGGAAACATGATCTTTAATTGGCCGAATGCGCTGGCCCGTAATATGGCCTTTAGCTGGGTGATAAAAATATCAGGGCGATCCAAACAGATCCTGATGGCCCGGTAACCCAGGAAGGGGTTTTGCTCGGTAGGGAAGTTAAAGTAGGGAAGCTGTTTATCGCCGCCTATATCCAGCGTACGCACAATAACAGGTTTGCCTTTGGCTTTCAGCGCTACGGCTTTATAAAATTCAAATTGTTCGTCTTCGCCTGGTAATGCATCGCGACCCATAAAAAGTAGTTCTGTGCGCAATAATCCCGAGCCTTCGGCGCCAAAGCTGATGGCTTGTTCCATATCGTTTGCGTTGCCTATATTGGCAAATAGTTTGATGTTGATGCCATCGGGAGTTGTTGCTGGTGTATCTTTTAGCGACCTGAGTAAGTGGTTTTTTTTCAGCCAGTTTTCTCTTTTTACGTGATATTGTTTAACTATCTCCTGAGCCGGATTGATGATAATATCTCCGCTTTGCCCGTCGAGGATCAATTGGTCGCCATTTTTGATATTCATCAAGGTAACACCGCATCCAACAATGGCCGGAATACCGCGCGATCGGGCAATGATGGCGGCGTGTGATGTTCGTCCGCCCGCTTGTGTGGCAAAACCAACAACATGAGTAGTATCCATGCTGATGGTATCTGATGGTGTAAGGTCCTCGGCAATAATGATGGTATCAGTTTCGTAGTGTGGAGCATGGGTTGGGGCTGAAAAGCTCAGGTTTCTGAGTAAGCGGTTGCCAATATCCTGCACATCGGCGGCACGGGCACTCAGGTATTCATCGTCCATGTTTTTGAACAATTGAACCGCGTCTGCAATTACCTCGATCAAGGCATCATTTACGTTCTTTTTTTCTTTGGATATTTTCCCGGTCACATCCTCGCTGATCTGTGGATCGCTCAACAATTCAATATGGGTTTCCAGGATCTCCAGACCTTCATTGCCTTGCGACTGATCATAATTGCTGATCATCGCTTCCACTTCTTGAACCGAAAGCGCAACAGCATTGTTGAATTTATCTGTTTCGATAGCTATATCCGCCTCATTCAATAATACAACGCCCGACAAGGCAGCTTCCTGTTTTCTGAGCAGATGCGCTTTGCCAATGGCTATTCCGGGAGATACGCCTATGCCATTGATCGTCATACAAACAAATGGATTATACTGCCTGCAAAGCCTAACACCAATAAGCCCAGCAACAGCCAAGTGGTTTTAACCTGTTTTTTTACAAAATAATATACCAGGAAGGTGAGCCCCAGCGGTATCATGGCTGGTACTATCTGATCCAGGATGCTTTGCACCCCAATGGCTGATGAGGATGAACCAATATTCAGTGGTATTTTGATATTCATCAAAGTGGCAGGCATAGCGCCTACTACCATCAATCCTAATATAGCAGCACCAGAGGTAAGCTTATCCATTACGTTGCTTTTGCTCAGGTTCTGCAAAAATTTGGTGCCGGCGTTGTAGCCTATAAAAGTAAGGTTGTAACGCAGCAGCAAATGTGGTACATTAAATATGATCAAAAAAAGCAGCGGACCTAATATATTTCCTTTGATAGCCAAAGAAGTACCAACACCCGCGGCAATCACCTTAAAGGTACCCCAAAACAAGGAATCAAATACCCCGGCCAATGGTCCCATGAGTCCGAGTTTAACCGAGCTGATAGATTCTTCATCGAAATCCTTATCCTGCGCGTTTTGCTCCTCCATGGCGGCGGTAATGCCGATGATGAGCGTAGAACCATAGGGACTGGTATTAAACAATTGCAAATGCCTTTTGAGCGCGGCAGTCATGGCCTCTTTGGTATGATATAGTTTTTTGAGTACCGGGATAATGGCAAAGGCGAAGCCCGTATTTTGCCAGGTTTCGAAATTGAAATTAGCCTCCAGTGCAAGTGATCTTAAAAATAGTTTTCTTAAAGTGCCATTACTCAATTTGTGTTGCGGTTCAGCAGGTATTGTTTCCGCGGGCGTGTCATCAAAGTCAAAATCATCATCATTGGAGGTGGCTGCCGGTTTTGGTGCATCCTGTGTTACTATTAACGCAATGATCACCCCTAAACCTCCAATAGCGATAATGGGTAGCTTTAAATAAGCCGCCAGCATAAAACCCAGGAAAAAGTAGGGAGCAACCCTTTTGTTAAACATCAGGTTCATGAGCAGCGCAAAACCCAGCGCTGGCAGCATATTCCCGGCCACCTGCAGGCCCGATTGTACCCAGGCAGGGATCAGATCAAGGAATGATTTGATGGCTGTCGAGCCCAGTTCCAAAGCCACAAAAATAATGATACCCATCAACAGGGGTTTTAACAAACCCGAAAGGATATGCAAGCGCTGGATGCCTTTATAGTCTCCATCCTCGGCATATTGATTAAATTTTTTATTGAACACCGCCCGGAAAACGAACAATCCACTGATCACCATTTCTGAGAGGATAGAGATAGGTACCGCCAAAGCCAGCGCGATAGCAGGCCCTTTGTGCGACATGATGGCGAAGGCAGTGCCCAGCACCCCACCGGTAATAATATCGGGCGGAATAGCCGCGCCAACTTTAATATTGCCCATAAAGATCAGCTCCAGCGTAGCGCCTATCATGACACCCTGGGTTACATCGCCCAGCACCAAACCAACCAGTGGCCCCAGGATCAGCGGGCGACTTAACAATGTAGTACCCAGGAAATCCTCAAAATGCCCAAAAACGGCTATAAGTGTGAGTAGCAGATAGGTGGCCAGCATTTTAAATCAGGGTTTCTATAGGGGTTCTGTTGTCAGTTGGTACCTGCCTTACTTCCAGTTCAATGCCTTTAGTCAGGAGATCACGGATAATGGCTATATCGTCATCTGTAACCGCCAGTGCCTTGGCTATGGAACGTGCACCTTCTTTGGTACGGATGCCGCCGAAATTAATGCTCTTTATCTCGCTTACACCTGCAGCCAGTGTTGCGGCATCTTTTACCGAATTCACCAGTACCAGTATTTTCATGCTCTGTCCGCGCGGATCATTCAAAAATGTAATGGCATCGGCCAATGTTTTGATGAGTAGTTTGGCTGCGGCAGGTTTGGCGAGGCCCAGGGTCATCTTCAAAAATTCGTCGGTGGCGGCCTTGTCATTGGCTACCAGCAGGCAATCGGCGCCCAGGGCGGGTGTCCAGGTCATGGCAACCTGTCCGTGTACCAGTCTGTCGTCAATGCGGGTTAGCTTAATCATTTTGTTGTGTTATCAATTTGTTTACATATACCATTTGTTCTTTAGCATTAACAATGGCTTCTTCTATTACCTCC
This sequence comes from Mucilaginibacter lappiensis, assembly GCF_900155965.1. Taxonomy (GTDB): domain Bacteria; phylum Bacteroidota; class Bacteroidia; order Sphingobacteriales; family Sphingobacteriaceae; genus Mucilaginibacter; species Mucilaginibacter lappiensis. The sequence continues at coordinate 142,757 of NZ_FTMG01000007.1, read as the reverse complement.
ATAACCGGAGTGCCGGCATCGCCCATAATAACCTCAATTAACAAAGGCAGATTAAAGCCAGATACGATATGCACATTATCTTTCAATGCTTCGCGCATCATAATATTATTGACGCTGCCGCCCAGCAGGTCGGTAAATATCACCAGCTCGTCATCAGCGGTAATATGCGTTAACACAGTAGCCAGTTCATCTTCTACGCTGATATGATCATCCAGGTAAGCCTGAATCAGGAATACGTTATCGGTTTCACCAATGATCATATTTACTGATGACTGTATACCTTTCGCAAACGCCCCGTGGGTGGCAATTAAGAACTTTCTCATCTATACTTATATTAAAATCCCAGTGATCTTTTACCCTCAAAAAGAGCGATCTGTAGGGCCAGTAAATCAAAAATTTTAAATAAAATAAGCAATGCGACCGTATGCTTATCCAGGTTATAACACTTTGCAAGTATGCTATAAAGTTAAACCATTTTATAGTTTTAGTGCCCTACATTACCACTACTACAAACTGAAAATGATGATATTAACACGCTTTTAAGGAGTAAAACCCCATAGTGCCGGTACTACAGAAAAAATCCGAAACAACCCCGATGAAGGATGAGCCGGGGCCGTCTTCCAATTCTTTGTAACTAATTTGATATAATATCCTGCTGCCGATATTGGTAGTGGTGATGTAGTGCTGGTAAAATAGCACTTGGGAAAACTAATATCGAGCTTTGTTCAGGCCGATTAATGCCGCCTTATATCCTGTTATATTCAAATATCAATTGTGATACCTTATCTAAAAATAATACCAACTGTGAAGAAGTTCTTTTTATTGACTCTTTTTATACCACTAATTTATCATTGTGGCTTTGCCCAAAAGCCGGATGTGCCATTTGGAGCCGCCAGGTCATTTTATCAGCAACGTTTGGATGATCAAGAAGCGGTTTACTTTACTCCCGATAAATATCCTATTAAAGCTGATGGGAAAACCGATGTATCTGATGCTTTGCAACAAGCCATCAAAGACCTGAAGGATAAAAATAATTTTGGCGTGCTGTTTATTCCCGAAGGAAAATACTTGATCAGTAAAACCATATTTGTGCCACGGGCCATCCGCCTGATAGGTTATGGTAAAAATCGTCCGGTTATTATATTGGCCAAAAAATCGCCGGGTTTCCAGGTGGCTGATACCACGGATAAGGGCAACGCTAAATATATGTTCTGGTTTGTAAATAATATATCCAAACCGGGCGAAGAGGTATCTGACGCGGGAGCATCTACCTTCTATAGTGCGCTCTCTAATATCAATCTGAAAATAGAGGATGGTAATCCCGTGGCGGTGGCATTGCGCACACATTATGCCCAGCATAGTTTTATAGCCCATGCCGATATTGATGCGGGTAAGGGCAAGGCGGGCATGTTTGATGTGGGTAATGAGATGGAGGACGTCCGTTTTTTTAACGGTGATTATGGCATCCTGACCACCAAACCGTCCCCCGGCTGGCAGTTTATGATGGTGGATACCTATTTTGAAGGTCAGCGTAAAGCTGCCATCAGTACCCAGGAGGCCGGCTTAACCATTGTGCGGATGCACGTAAAAAATGTGCCTACGGTGATCGAGATCCACCCTAATTATCATGAAAAATTACTTGTGGAGGATAGCAGGTTTGACCATGTGACCGGTCCGGCTGTTATCATCAGTAATGAGGATAATGCCTTTAACCAGATCAGCCTGCGCAATGTGGATTGCCGCGATGTAAAGGTACTGGCCAGCTATCGCCGTAGCAAAACAACAACAGCAGGCGGAGGCGCCATCTACAAAGTAAAAAACTTTATATACGGTTTGCAGATGGATAACCTGAAGACTGACCCGGTATATAAAACCATAAAGGAAATTCAACCATTGTCGGCCTTCCCGCCGCCAGCCAAAAAAGACATTCCGGATTTTCCGGCGATAGGTACCTGGGCTAACCTGCAAACACTGGGTGCCAAAGGTGATGGCGAAACGGATGATACCAAAGCCATACAGGATGCTATTGACAAATACCTTGCTATTTATGTGCCATCGGGAAAATATCGAATCACCGAAACTTTAAAACTAAAGCCAAATACGGTGCTGATCGGTTTGAATCCTATTGCTACACAGATCTTGCTGAAAGATAATACACAGGCCTTCGGAGGTTTTGGCGGACCTGTGCCGATGATCGAAACGAGCAAGGGCGGCAGCAATATTGTCACCGGTATAGGTTTATCCTCAGGTCGTATCAACCCGAGAGCTGTAGCCTGCAAATGGATGGCCGGTGAAAATTCCTACCTGAACGATGTGAAATTTTTGGGCGGCCATGGTGGTATGAACAAGCCGGGAGAGCAAACAGGTCCGGGTTTGTATAAGGGTAATGACAGTGATATGTGGGACACTCAATACTGGAGCCTTTGGATAACCGATGGCGGTGGCGGCACGTTTAAAAATATCTGGAGCGCTAATACCTATGCTACTGCCGGGGCTTATGTTTCCAATACCAGCACGCCAGGGCGTATTTACGCCTTATCGGTAGAGCACCATGTACGCAACGAAGTGCGTTTTAATCAAGTAAGCAACTGGAAAGTATACGCCCTGCAACTGGAAGAGGAGAGCCGGGAAAGCACCGAATGCCAGCCGCTGGAACTGGAGAATTGTGCGGATATGACTTTCGCCAACCTGTATATGTTTAGGGTGATCAGGGTCAATAAGCCTTATCCATACTCCATCCGCAGCTGGAACAACAAAAACGTAGAATTGCTCAATGTGCATAATTACAGCCAGATCAAATATACCACTACCGATCCGCTATATGATATCGGTACCAATGTTACTGTTCGTCCCTGGGAGTTTACGCGTTTGGTGATTAACAGTGCTACAACAACCAGCGAGCAACCTGCTCAGGGCAATGTACAAAAGCTGGCCTCGGGTTTTGAATTTGCTAATAGCCTTTGTACGGATAGCAAGGGTAACGCCTATTTTAGCGAAGCCCGGATGCGTCGAATTTATAAATGGGATGTCAATACAAAAACCATTAGTCTACCGGCCGATTATCCCTGGGAACCGCTTTCACTGGCTTGCGATAAGAATGATAATCTGCTGGTAGTATTTAAATATGTACCCAAACCCGGCTATTTAATTGATGGTAAGCCCGAAATATTTAATAATCCACCAGATGCTGGGGGGACTTCCTTTAGCGGTTGGGGTAACTCGGGCTTTGGTAGTTTGGTGTACTCGGTAAATACCGACAAACCCGACGAGAGTATCAAATTGCTGAAGAAAGAAGCTATGCCAACCGACAAAACTATTTACCAGGCACTTTACCCGGCACACCGCTGGCGCGATTTTCATGATTTTAATACCGTATCCGTTAATAAAGCCACCGAGTGCTGGGTAGCGCCCGATGGAGTTACCATTATACCGGCGGTATATGACCTGGCCCGTTCAAGCACCTTGGTTGCTGCTTATCCTGGCAAACCGGTTTATACTACCGATGAATATGATAAGCGTACGGTACAGCTCAACGTAAGTGCCGATGGCTATCTGAGCGATCTGAAATATTTTGCCGAACGTGGTGAATTTGATTCGGCGGTTGACGCAAAGGGGAATGTGTATATAGCCGATGGACAGGTTTACGAGTACGATAGCGCTGGCAAGCAGATTGGCGTGATCAAAGTGCCCGAACGCCCTACTTCCCTTGCTTTTAGTACAGATGGGAAAACGTTGTACGTTACCGGACATAACGCTTTGTATTCGGTGGCTATTGATTGATATAACGCGCAGTTAAATTCCCTCCCTCGGGAAGGGGCACGCTGATATGTGTAATGGCAGGGAGGGGTTTATACGACCTGTATCACGAATAAACCCCTCCCTACACTCCCAGGGTAAGGAATCGCACGGGCCAACGCTTTAAAACCGTGCAATTGTTTTTATAAATTTATATAACACATTTAATACCCAATTCATGAATAAAACAACATACCGTTTCCTAATCTTTCTACTGGCTCTGTTCCCGACTGTGGCTTTTGCCCAACAAGTTAAAATAGTAGCCAACCAGGTAGGTTATGAAGACACCAAAGCCAAAAAAGCCATCGTGGTGACAGACAAGGCGTACCCCATCACAACGTTCCAATTAATTGACGCAGATGGTAAAGTAGTACTTTCTGGCAAACCGGTTTATAGTGGTAAAGTGGCAGGGTGGAAAAAATACGAATTTTATACACTCGATTTTAGCGGGTTCAATACAGATGGTACTTACCACATTGAGGTGGCGTTAGCCGGCAAGAGAATCAGTTCCTATCCATTTAAAATCGGGAAGAATGTATTGGAGCAGGCTACGCTATCAGATGTAGTGTATTACTTTAAAGGGCAGCGCAGTGCCGGCGAAATTGATAAGGCCGATCACCATTTATTGCTGGCTGGCAGAACCCAGAACACTATTGATGCCCATGGTGGTTGGTATGATGCTACCGGCGATTATGGCAAACATTTTTCGCATTTGTCTTTCTCCAATTATTTTAATCCGCAGCAGATACCACTGGTGGTATGGAGCTTGTTGAAAACTAAAGAGATCCTCGATAAAAAAACAACTACCGATTTCAGGCAGATCAACCGCCGTATTTTGGATGAAGCTATTTATGGAGCCGATTACCTGGTGCGGATGCAGGCAAAAAATGGTTCTTTTTACCGATCGGTATCGGCACCCGGTCCGGGTAAGCTGGCTAAGGATAGGGTGATCCGCGCTGAAGACGCGTCCTATCGTATCAAACAAACCAAAGATCAGCCCTTTAGCAATAGTTCAGCAAATAAGGACTGGCACCGCTATCAAACCAGCTATCGCTCGGGTGGGGGTATGGCCATTGCCGCGTTGGCCATGGCATCAACTTTCAAAGTAAATGGTGACTTTACCAGCGAACAATACTTACAGGCCGCTGAAAACGCTTTCCAATTTCTGGAAGCCAACAATAAGCTGATGACTTTTGATAGCCGCGAGAATATTTTAGATGATTATTGCGCCCTAAGCGCTGCCACCGAACTATATAAGGCCACCAAAAAGCCGGAATATTTAACAGCAGCGACCAAAAGGGCTAATAACCTGTTAAGCCGGCTATCTGCCTGGAAAAACTATCAGAACTATTGGAAGGCAGATAGTACCGACAGGCCATTCTTTCACCCTTCGGACGCGGGTCTGCCTGTTACCAGTTTGATCTATTATTATCCTTATGCTGACCAAGCCATGCAGGCATCTATCAAAAAAGCCATCAAAGCATCATTTGATTTTGAGTTGAAGGTGACCCATGAGGTCAATAATCCGTTCGGCTACAGTCGCCAATTGGTGCAGGATACCTTGGGCAACAGGCGTACATCGTTCTTCTTTCCGCAGGGCAGTGATGCCTCACCATGGTGGCAAGGTGAAAATGCCCGCCTATCTTCTATGGCTACAGCCGCACGATTGGCTGCCGGTTTATTTGCCGATGATAAAGCCTATCATGATCAGCTGGAAACTTTCGCGGTTGATCAGTTGAACTGGATTTTGGGCTTGAACCCTTTTGATGCCAGTATGCTGCAGGGTACCGGACACAATAACCCGGCGTACGGTTTCTTTGGTACGTTTGAGTATACCAACGCTCCCGGCGGTATTGTAAACGGTGTTACCGGGGGCCTGAATGACGAAAATGATATCGATTTTAATTTATCCTATGCACAGATCCATAAAGATTACGACTGGCGCTGGGCCGAGCAATGGCTGCCGCACACCGCCTGGTACTTATTGGCTGTAGCCATACATGAATAATTAGCTGAGGAAGAGTATGAAAAAAAATGATTTGATAATCCTGGTTGCTTTAATGTTATTGTCGCAATTTACCTTTGCACAGGTAACCCATACTACCTTGGCTATAGGCGTCACAGCACCCGATTTTAGTTTGCCAGGTATCGACGGCAAGACATATACATTGCAGTCGTTCAAAGATGCCAAGGTGTTGGTTGTGGTGTTTATATGCAACCATTGCCCAACATCGCAAGCCTATGAGGATAGGCTGGTGAAACTGACCAGCGATTATGCGCCTAAAGGTGTAAAAGTAGTGGCTATCAATCCGAACAACCCTGCCTCCTTGCGTTTGGATGAATTGGGTTACAGTGATCTGGGCGATTCTTTTGCCGATATGAAGGTACGTGCCAAAGACCGGCACTTTAATTTCCCCTATTTGTATGATGGTGCAACGGAAATCACCAGTAATAAATACGGTCCGGTGGCTACGCCGCACATTTTTATATTTGATAAGGACAGGAAATTGCGCTACAACGGTCGCATTGACGATATGGAGAATCCGGCCAAAACACCCCGATCTTTAGATGCCCGCAACGCTATAGATGCGGTATTGGCAGGTAAAGAAGTAGCTACTCCGGTAACCAAAACCTTTGGCTGCTCCATCAAATGGGCCGAAAAACAGGACTGGATCCAGAAAGCTGCCGTAACCTGGGCCAATGAGCCCGTAAAACTGGACACCATTGATGCAACAGGTATTGCTAACCTGGTAAAAAACAAAAGTGATAAGCTAAGATTGATTAACTTATGGGCCACCTGGTGCGGCCCTTGTGTAGCGGAATTTCCAGAACTGGTAACTATCATGCACCTGTATCGCGACCGTGGACTGGAACTGGTGACTATCAGCGCCGATGATCCATCGCGCAAGGATAAAGCCCTGAGTTTTTTGAACGGCAAACAGGCATCTGGCCCCAACTACATTTATACCGGCGATGATAAATACAAAATGATTGAAGCCGTTGACCCGAAGTGGGATGGCGCGCTGCCGTACACCATGCTGGTTGATCCGGATGGTAAAGTTGTTTACGGTAAACAAGGCATCATCAATCCCGAAGAACTTAAAAAGATCATTTGGGATGATCCTACGATGGGGAGGATTTATAAGTAACTGAACTATGTCATTGCGAGCACAGCGTGGCAATCTCCTCGCGTTCTCGTCGGTAAGAATAGCTACGAGATTGCTTCGTCGTTCCTCCTCGCAATGACATATTTTAATTTACTTCGTTATATCAATCAAAAAATCATACAAATTTACCTCCGTAGCTAAGCCCAGTTTTTTACGCACACGATACCGGCTGATCTCGACGCCCTTGAGCGAAATGTTCATGAGCTGCGCTATTTCTTTAGAGGTAAGGTTAAGCCGTAGATAGGCACATAATTTCAGGTCGGTGGGGCTAAGCCCGGGGAACCGGGTTTTCATGATGGAAAGAAAATTGTTATGTACCTGGTCAAAGTAAATGGCGAAATGGTTCCAGTCGTCGTCCTTTTTTTCGGTATCGGTTACCAGTTTAAAAACATTCCGGAATTCGTGGGTCAAATCGGGCATGTTTACTTTTTTAATGGCCGCTACCAGCTCTTCGCGAATATTGAGCAGGATACGGCCGCGCTCCACCAGGTGCATGGTAATGGTGGCCAGCTCCTTGTTTTTATAGTTTAATTCCGATTCCAGGTTGTTATTTTTCAGGGCCATGATCTCTTTCTCGTTCCTGTCAAGCTCCAGGCTGTGCAGATAACTCAGGCGGCGTTGTTCTTCCTCATGTTTTTGCTGGTGTAGATCGAAGCGTTTTCGCTGTTCTTTCATCGCTAAATAAATGGCGAAAACTACCAGTAAAAGATAAAAAAGATAGGCCCAGGTAGTTTGGTACCAGGCCGGATCTACCACAAAGGTATAACTAACCGGGGTAGAGGCATTGCCCAGGTTGTTACGTACCCTTACGGAAAAAGTATATCGACCATAAGGTAAATTTGTATAGTCCTTCTCGGTTTTTACCGACCATTTTGACCACTCGCTATCAAAGCCTTCTAGCTTGTAGGAAAACTCCTCATTGCTTTTTTGCGCAAACAGGGTAGAAGAGTATTCAAAATGAAAAGAGTTCCAGTGGTTGGATAAAGTAACGATCTGTTTTTTACCTTGAACACCAGCCACGTCGTTATCCTTCATAAAGTAACCGCCAAATATCAAACTGTCCTTTTCGGCAATAGCTTTTACGGTGGTTAGTAACACATTTAGCTTAGTTTCTGACTGAACATATTGCCTGTAATTTAAATGAAATACGCCATTGTTGGAACCTATGAAAATGTTTTCCTTATCATACGGATAAATGTAACCGGCACCCTTCACAGTTTGTCCGGCCAGCTCAGGAAAGTAGATCACCGTGTAGGGCTGGCTGCTTGATGGTTTACTAAAATCTATAACCCCAACCCGCTGATTACTGATAAACCAGATATTACCTGTAGAATCGGCAGTTAAATGTTCTATGTAGGTATTGCCCAAAGCCGGTTTGTAAAATGCCGATGGTGCAAATTTATTTTGACGGTTATTATATTCATACACACCCTTCTCCGTAGCTACCAGAACCTTGCCCCGAAGAAAATAAACATGATTATTCATTACCGAAGGCAAACCGTTACGATCAGTATATTGGGTATAGCGGATGATCTTCCTTCTGTCGGCAGATAGCTGTATCTTATAAACGCCCCGGTAGGAGTGCGAGGCCCATATCACATGATCGTCATTGTCTTTCGCCAACGTAGGTAACGATTCATACAAGGCTTCCATTTTAGCGCCAGCTGTGAAATCATTGCCATTGTTTTTGATCAATTGCAAGCCGGTATAAGTTCCGGCTATAATATCATGCGAAGAAGGAATAGGCAGAAACCTCCAGGCACCTTCCCGGTTGGTGATCTGTTTTACACGGTTATAATCAACTACTAAAGCGCCATCCTCGTGCCCAACCAACAGGTTGTGGTTTATTTCGCGGAGGCTCCATACCTGGCCCTTGGTATTTTCCACTTCCGTAAATACACCCTTATTGTTGCTGATATCATTTTGCCGGGCATCAAGCGGAACGTTGTATAGTCCGTTTGAGGTACCGATGAACAGCTTGTTGTTAAACACACTTACCGCATTGCTTTTTAACTGGTTATCCTTGTTGGCATAAATACGTTTAACTGATGTGTTATAGTTAATGAAATCAATGCCGCTTTCCAAGCCGAGCCACAGGTTCTTGTCGCGGTCAAGCAGGAGGCCTAATACGTTGTTATTTTGCAGCCCTTCGTTATTCGAAAACCTTTCTACCACGTTTCCTTTGCCATCAATAATGATCAAACCACGGGCTTTGGTACCTATGGCATAGCGATCATCGCCTATTTTTTTGGCGCAGTTAACCAGGTCGTTTTGTAAAATAGGGTCAATGGCGGTAGGTTTTTTTATTAAGGTTGATCCGGTGAATAAAAACAAACCTTGTTTCAACGTAGTAAGCAGCACCGTATCGCGGTTATAATCCATCACCCCGGTAATGTGCAGACTGGCAGTTTGTAACTGGGTACGACAGGGCTGCCATTGATAATCCTTAAAAAACATCAGTCCTTCATCCTTATCCTCGGCAAAAAGTTGTGACCCCGCTTTTGATAACAAGCGCCAGCCGCCGGGTGCATCGAATGTTTTGATCTCGTTGTTATTATATTCAAAAACACACTCAATGGTGCGGAAGAATACCTCGTTTTTAAACAGCACAATGCTCCATATATCGGCAAACTGTCTGGCCTTTTGCGGCATGAGGTGTTTAATGGAATGATATTTCAGGATACCGTTTGCATCGGGAAAAAAGTAGCCTATCTCGTCCTGCCCGCCAACAAATATCTTTCCATCAGGGTCAATGGCTAAAGCCTTGATGGTGCCTTTGTTGGGTAGGGGATATATTTTCCAATAGCTGCCGTCAAAAGTTAAAAGTCCGTCGTTATTGGCAAAATAAAGGATGCCATTACGGTCCTGCTTTACATCCCATACCTCGGTACTGGCATTGTAATCGGTATGCGTGTAGTTTTTAATGGCGGGTATACCAATGGTAGTTTGTGCCGCAGCTGCAAAAACTAAAGCATGGCAAATAATAATCAATAGTATGATTTTCTTCATCAACAAAGCTTTCCCCGAAGGGTATTTTAAAATGTTTTATAAAACCGGCAGTACAAGGTGAGCTCGGTAATTGGATTAAAAAGGTAATTTAAAAAACATTTTAATATAAAGGGTAAATGTTTTGTTTGTAGTGGAGGTATATATCGATTTTTAACGGTAGTAAGTTTGTTTGAAGGTTTTTGTAGTGTTAATGTAGAGGTGGCCTGCATTGGTATTATTGGCACCCTTCGACGGAGCAGCATGCCATCCATCAAAAGAGCCAGAGCCCTGTGTGATTCCTTCCCTTGGGAAGGGGCAATGTCATTAAGTTAAGCACATGGAGCCCCCCTAAATCCTCCCCGGTAGGGAGGACTTTAAAAAATTGAAGCTAAGTCTCCCCTTCCGGGGGAGATTATTACATGAGGGCTTCGCCGTTTAGAGGGGGCTTTTGCGGAATTGCTTTTGCGTTTCCCCTTAACTTAATGACATTGCCCCTCCCGTGGTGAGGGAATTAAAAATGACTTTCTTAGGCCCCTTATCAAAATCTTTTGCTTTTATCATAGGAATCAACATAACACCTTTTTTGAACCACTGTTTTTTTATGGACTATTACCTCTATCGGGGACAGGTATTGAGAAGACAAAAACTATAAAAAGTCGGTTAACATAAATTGGACATAAAATTTCATAATTAATTGATTTTCAATTTAATAAATCAATGTTAACCATGAAAAGTATAAACCATGTAAACCCACTTTTGTAACCTATCAGGCAGTTCTTTCCCGGTTACATCCGAAGCTTATCTGCTTACAAAAAAGGAAAAAGTGTTTCCAATCGATAATTCACTAATTAAGCCTCGCCGCCCAAAATATCGTATTCCTCACCAAAGTAGTAAATGTACTGTCCTGGAAAAGTTCGGGGAAGTGTCCCATAGCTATATAGATGTTTTTTGCCTTGATGTGCTCGTTGGTCCATATTACCGGGTGATCACCCATTTTAATGGGTTTATCGGGTACATAGGTGCTCTCGTCAATGCTCGCCAACACGTGTACATTGGGGCGCGGACTTTTATTGTAAGTATACCATTCATCTTTGGTAGTGAACGATGCCGGTAGGCCGGCCATAATCGGGTGGTTTTTATCCTCTATGGTGAGCAGTGCAGTTGTGCCGCCGTGTATGGTATCCTTAAACTCAATACCGCCCATAAACTGGCAATACCATTGCCACATAGGGTAACCATCAAACACGCCCAGCAGGGTGGGGTGATGAAAACCCATCCAGCCGCCCTTGCCCTGTTCCAGGTATTCTGTAAAAGCCGCCTGGGCTTCTGGTCCCCAGGGGTAAGGTGGGTAATCCAGCTGGATGAATAATTGGTATTGCTTCAGAAAATCTTTGGTTATGGGTTTGGTATCGGTAATATAGTCAATCGTGAAATTACTATCGATAGCCAGTTTATCCAGCCATATTTTGGCGGCGGCATCAAACAGGGCATGGCCCCCGCCAACTTCGGCAATGGCAATGGCCCTGAAACGCGGGCGTTTGGTTTGTGCAGCACTGATGAGTGAGGTGCCAACGATGAGCAGCAAGATAACGGATGTAATTTTAAAAGTTTTCATAGTATGACCTTACGGTTTAGGTCGGGCAATTATAGGGGAAACTTTTTGTTCAAAAATGGCAATCCGTGTATCGTAGTGGTAAAGTAGGGCAGCCATAAAGGCTTTTTATAGACGCAAATTAAGATATTTGGTTGCTGTAGTGCCGCTGAGGTACTGCACTCTATTTTATCACCTGTATGAAAAAAATACTACTACTTGTTATCCTTTACTTTACGATAAACTGTTTAGCATTGCCATCTGTTGTATGGGCGCAAACAGATACTACCAAAATCGATATCCCTATGAAAAACGGGAAAGTAAATTATGAAAGCACCTCAAAAAATATTGCCGTTAAATCCGAATTGTTTCAGCGGGCGAGTAAATGGTTTGGCATGGTATTCCCCAATCAGTCGGAAGGTAATGCTGTTATTGATCAGCAAGCCGGAACTATTAATGGCATAGGGTTGTTTAAAGTGGTCACCAGCGACTCTGGGAACTACTACTGGTTAAAGTTCAATGTAACTATCACGGTAACCGATACCGGGTATATCTATCGCGCGTATAATTATTATGAAAAGCCGGTAGAAAAAGGCATCACCAATGAATACTCTAAAATTGAATATCGCTGGTGGGATTATCGCCGGGGCCATCCCTGGTCGGCAGAAGATAAAAAGTTGTTTACCGGTTTAAATAACAACTCACGTACGTTGCTGGCTTCGTTAAAAACCATCATGGATAAATAAAATCTTAGAAACATTATACTCAAAAAACGTATGAAAAAACTACTGTTGTTTATTTGCCTCGGCATTTTTATCTGCTTTAACCTCAACGCACAAACCAAGCACTTTAAAGTATTGGCCCTGTATGAGAACGGCGGGCACCATATTGAATTCTCCAAACGCGCCAAAGTATGGCTGGATAAACTGGCCACTGAAAAGGGTTTTACTATTGACTATATACAGAATACCGATAAAATCGACGACGCATTTTTGAGCCAATACCAATTGTTTTTGCAGCTGGATTACGTGCCCTATGCCTGGACAGACAAAGCCATGGCTGCCTTTCAAAAATACATTGATGAAGGTAAAGGTGGTTGGGTAGGTTTTCATCACGCTACGCTTTTGGGCGAGTTTGATGGCTATCATGAATGGCAATGGTTTTCGAACTTTATGGGGGGCATCACCTACAAAAACTATATCGCCACTTTTGCCAAAGGAAAGGTGAACGTAGAAGATAAAAAGCACCCGGTGATGAAAGGCGTTCCTGCATCTTTCCTGATACAACAGGAGGAGTGGTATACCTATGATAAAAGTCCGCGCCCCAATGTGCATGTGCTGGCCAGTGTTGATGAATCAACCTACGATCCGCAAGGCGATATCAAAATGGGCGATCACCCGGTGGTTTGGACAAACGAGCAGAAAAAGGCCCGTAATGTTTATATTTTCATGGGGCATTCGCCAAATCTGCTCGATAATCCGGCTTGGGTAAAACTGGTGACTAACGCCATTTTCTGGGCTGCAGGTAATAACACCAACATTAAATAACCATATGATGTTTAAAAAACTGTTTTGCCTACTTATAACGGTCATGTGCTGCACGGCAATATTTGCCCAGGGCGCTAAATTTAAAATGCTGGCACTTTATACCACCACGGTTGAATCGGATCATGTTGATTTTGCCAAGGATGCCATTAAGTATTTTACCGATCTGGCAGCTAAAGATGGCTTTGCTTTTGAGGCTACTACCAACTGGAAAAATTTGAATGATGATAACCTGAAAAACTATCATCTCATCATCTGGCTGAATGACTTTCCACAGAACGAAGAACAACGCGCCGCTTTTGTAAAATACATGGATAGGGGCGGCGCCTGGATCGGCTTTCATGTAGCGGGATATAACGACAATTACACCAAGTGGTCTTGGTTTGTGGGCTTTTTGGGTAGCGCTGTGTTTTATAATAACAGTTGGCCCCCGCTGCCGGCAAAGTTGGTGGTTGATGATACTAAACACCCGGTAACTCAAGGCATCCCTGCACATTTTGTATCGCCTATTAATGAGTGGTACGGATGGAAACCAAGTCCGCGGTTAAATAAGAATATTAAAGTTTTGGTAACGCTCGATCCAGCCAATTATCCTCTGGGTAAAAAAGATATTATCCGCGAGGGCGATATCCCGGTAGTGTGGACTAATACCAAATACAAAATGCTATACATTAACATGGGTCACGGCGACCAGATATTTACTTCTGATACCCAAAACAAACTGTTTGAAAACGCTGTGTTGTGGTTGGGGAGGAGGTAGAGAACTAATTTATTTATCATCCTGAGCGCAGCGAAGGATCTATTCGCCGATTTGCGTGTCGTAGATCAGATCCTTCACTCCGTTCAGGATGACAAGTCTCTTTTTTACTTAGTTTTCAATCTCGCGTCTATCTCATTAAGCAAGTATTCCTTTTTGTCATCGGCATATTCCCAAAACATCACCCCGGCCATTTTATGTTTGATGAGGTAATGACATTTGGCTTTTATAGACCATTCATCATCATATGATATAAACTGCTTGGTTGTGGCATTGAAGAGGTAGGGAGCATCGGCATTGCGGTCGCGGTAATATTTAAAACCATTGCGGTTCAGGAGGCTGTCTTTGATCAGCGTATAACCACCTACGTGCATATACTCTGCCCTTTTCATTCCCAGCCCATTCTGGGCAATATTCAGTACTTTCGAGGAACGGCCATAGAAAGCCACGCCTAATACCAATTTGCTGGCAGGCACACCTGCGGCAATATAATCGGATACAGCTTTATCGGCATAGTTTTCGGTTTGGTATTGTTTGGAGGCATACAGGTTGGTATGATGAACCGCTATACCCGAGCCATCCTGGAAATAATCATACGTCATGAGGTTTATATAGTCGAGGTATTGCTGTACTTTGTCCATTTCGGTATGCTCCAGAAAACGTTTAAAGCCACCCACAGCAGTGGTCAACAAAAGCTTTTTGTTGGTTTGTTTCTCCAGCGTATCCAAGTGTTTGCGTAACGATTTAAACATCAGCGTATAGTTCTCCTTGTCTTCCTTGCGGTATATATTACCAGTATTGCCACCCATAGCAGGATATTCCCAGTCAATGTCAACACCATCCAGATTGTATTTTTTGATGATAGCTACCGCACTGGCCGAAAAGGCCTCGCGGGCGGTGTCCGTTAATACAGCATCGGAGAAGTTTCCGCTCCAGGTCCAGCCACCTATTGATATAAGCACTTTAAGCGCAGGGTTACGCTTTTTAAGTAATACCAGGTTCCTGAAATTAATGGTATCGGTTTTTTCGTGACTTAAAAATGCCCGGTTATTTTTTACGTTTACAAAGGCATAATTAATATGGGTAAGCTTTTCGGGGTTCACCATTTCCATATTGGCTACGCCCTTATAGCCGCCAACGTACCCAATAATTACATACTTAGTAGCTTTTTGTGCTTTAAGCGTAATTGCGGGTAATAAAAATGGCAATAAACAAAGGATGGCTTTGGCCAGTATTTGTTTATGAAGTTTTAGGTTGATCATTTTATGATGAGGTTTAAGTATGGTATGATTATTTATTAAACTTTGAGTCTGATCCGCTTTTTTTCCATGAGTCCAACCAGCGCGATCAATATGAATGCGGTAGCCATGGAACGGGCCAGGCCAATAATACCTGAATTAAAAATATCCGGGTAATTGATATGGAAAAGCATCAACAGGAAAACCTGGAAATAAGGCATGAGGTAACAGGTGAGTGTGCTGGTGCCCGCTGGCCAGATCCATTTGAACCAGTTTTTTTTGCCTTTTACATCAACCAGGTATATCATTAATTCAAATACCAGGATAGTGATGCCGCTGCAAATGAATATCCAGGCCGGGGTGGAGCGGATCTTGGAGATGCCTTGAGTGTAAGGCCGTATCACCAGTCCCAGCACAATCAACAATACGCCGGTAAGTCCGAAAATAAGCCACATGCGCTGCGTTTTGCCCAACGAAACCAGGCGTGCGTATAACTCTGATATCACAATACCGCCCATAGTTAAACACAAGGAGGAGGCATCGCCAATGAGGAATAGTCTTTTGTGGATGATGCCGGTATGCCGGGCTATATTGATGGCCACAAATAATACCAGTACCAGAAAAAGAATATTCAGTTTTCCCTTGGCCAGCAGATAAACAATGGCGCATATGAGGTAAGCCCAGCCAATGATGCCCAGTATTCCCCACCATTCTGGGCGCATACCAGTAATTTCACCGTCGTCATTACCTTTATATATGATAGCCATGGCAATCAGTATGGCTATACCCAGGCCTGATAAGGCATATCTTTTGGCTTTTGCCATGGTTTCGGGATAATCCAGCCATATCAGGAAAAAAGCCAGGGTGATTAATATGGCCCAAAGTGGTTTAGGCAGCAGGGAAGTATCGCTGTAGCTTTCCAGGTTCACATGATAAAAACCCATGATCAGCAGCGCCGCGCTTCGGGTAAGTATATAAACTAAAATAGAGGAAAAAGAGTCGCCTTTGTTGAGCCTGTTTTTGATAGCAAAGGGTAACGATAAGCCCACAATGAACAAAAACGCAGGGAATATAGTATCGGCAAAACCCATGGCGTCGGCTTTACCTGGTGCATGATCTATCCATTCAGGGATATTTTTTACACCGCTGGCATCGTTAACAAATATCATCAGTAACATGGTGATGGCTCGCAGCACATCAATAGATAAAAGGCGTTTAGGTAACTGTTGCATTTAAACGGGTTTAACTGTGAAATATGAATAGGTATGGTACGTCTCTTAATTTTAAGTAATGCAGGCTTGCCTTCAGCAGATCAATAGACGAATTTATTTAAACAAATTTAGTTTTCATCGCCTGTAAGCAAAACTAAAGTAGAAACAAGCCGGATTATATTAATGAGGCACTACTTTACCACTACGATATTCAAAAACAAATAAGCTTCGGCCTATATGCTGATGTTAAAGGGCCGGTATCCGGATTCTGGAGAAGGGTGAATTGGGAATTTGAGGTATGTTCAGATAAGAGCATAGTAAAAAAAATAAGCAAGGCTCTGTTTGAGTCTTGCTTATTTTTGAGCATAGTTATGCCCTATATATGGCAATATAAAACTTACGCTTTTGGTGTAGTTACCTTTTTAGTTACTGTTTTTGCAGGAGCCGGTGCTGGTGTTGCAGCTGGTTTTTTTGCAGCAGCAACTTTCGGAGCAGTTACCTTTGGAGCAGCAACTTTCGGTGCGGCCACTTTTGGAGCAGCAACCTTTGGCGCTGGTGTAACAGAAGCTGTTTTAACAGCAGGTACAGCTGTTGTTGTCTTTTTTTCTTTTACGGTTTTAACAGCAGGAGCAGCGCTCTCTGCACCAATTTTTGCAGCTAATGTTTTAGCCAGGTTTTTTGAAGCTTTTTCAATAGCTTTGTTCACCTTTTTTAAATCTGATTCAAATTCGCCTACCACAGTTTTGATCTGGGCAAACAGTTTATCGTTCAATTGTTTCTTAAGTGTTTTGCGGGCCTCTTTTGCGGCGGTTTTATTTTTATCGTTTTTCATATTATTGGACAAGGAAATTCTGAAGTGTTTGTGAAATTATTTTTCGGCACAAAGCTAAGTTAATAAACAGTGATTTTAATATTATGTTTATGTTAATAAAGATAATCAATGTTAATTAATTATTAACAAGATAAATGAGCTATTGTGTTCATTTTTAAGTCTGTAGTATTAACTTTTAATATTAATTGTATATTATTAATCAGTGTAATTGGATTTGATGCTGATGAGGTTAATGAATATGTATGATATAAATGGTTGTATCAGACTATATTCTACTGTTTTGTGGACAATCATTTTTTGAAAGCTTTTGAGTTAATTGATAACTTAGCAGCGCTTATATTGTTTTCATACCATGATCAAAGATTTAAACTCATTAAACCAGGTAGCCGAATTTCATACCACCTTTAAACATCCCATTATTGCCGAGCCGGCTATCCCATCCAAGGAACGCAGCCAGTTGCGTATTGAACTGCTGGCCGAAGAGTTGAAGGAGCTTCAACAGGCCGTTGATGATAACAACCTGGTTGAAATAGCCGATGCTCTTTGCGATTTGCAATATGTACTGTCGGGTGCCGTGTTGGAATTTGGACTGGGTCAAAAATTTAAAGAGTTGTTTGACGAAGTACATCGCTCCAATATGAGCAAAGCCTGCAAAAGCATTGAGGAGGCTAACCAAACTATTGAGCACTACCGTAACACAGCCGGTACCGAATCGCACTATAAAGAGATTGACGGATTATTTTTGGTATATCGTACAGCAGATAACAAAACCCTGAAATCCATAAACTATTCACCTGCCAATCTGGGCAGCATTGTAGGATAAATCATTAATAAAATAAAGAACTTGCCAGAATCAGCCCCAAACCAACCCGAAGCAAAGGAAACCATGCACCCGCGTAACCAGCACCGCCTGGGATACGATTTTAAAGCGCTGATGAGGGCTACGCCAGCTTTACGGCCTTTTGTTACGGTAAATAAATACGATAATCAAACCATCAACTTTGCCAACCCCGAAGCAGTAAAAATGCTTAACAAAGCATTGTTGAAGCATCACTATCAAGTTGCTAAGTGGGATATTCCCGAGGATTATTTATGTCCGCCGATACCTGGTCGGGCCGATTATATCCACTATGTTGCCGATTTGCTGGCTACATCGAATGGTGGCGTTGTCCGGAAGGGTAAAAAGGTACGGGTGTTGGATATTGGTGTAGGCGCTAACTGTGTTTATCCTATTATTGGTGTGCAGGAGTACGGCTGGGGTTTTGTGGGGATAGATATTGACGAGGCAGCTATTGAATCGGCACAAAAAATCATTGACAGCAATGACCAGCTTAAAAATGCTGTTGAATTACGCCTGCAAAAGCATCGTGCAGATATTTTTGTATTTGCCATAAAACCCGGCGAGGTTTTTGACTTGACCATTTGCAATCCCCCATTTCATGCTTCTATCAAAGAGGCTGCCGAAGGCTCGCGCCGTAAATGGAATAACCTGGGCTTACAGAAGGCAAAAGGCAAAGAGGAACCATTACTAAACTTTGGTGGTCAAAATACCGAATTATGGTATCCCGGCGGCGAGGCCTCATTTTTAAAGGTGATGGCTACGCAAAGCACCAGGTTTGCCAAACAATGTTTATGGTTCACCTCGCTGGTATCCAAAAAAGAAAACCTGCGCGTTTTGTACAATGCCTTGCAAAAGGCCGGTGCCAAAGAAGTGCAAACGATCAATATGTCGCAAGGGCAAAAAGCTAGCCGTATCATGGCATGGACATTTTTTACGCCCGAAGAGCAGCAGCAGTGGGTTAAGAAAAGTTGATAAGTCCGTCATTGCGAGATACGAAGCAATCTCTATATCGTACAGAGGACTCTGTAAGTCGGGGATTGCTTCGTATCTCGCAATGACGTGTGAGGGGAAAGTATTTGTGTTGTTTTATCACACCCGCAAAAATGTCTTCTTCTGGTACAGATAGTAAAGAAAAATCCATTTCACCAGAATAAAGCAAACAGCCATCACCACAATATTATAGGGATCGCCAACCAGCTGACCTATCCAGCCAAAAAAGCCGTCGGTGGTATATTGCCACTTGATAAAGTGACCTGAGATATAGATCAGGATAGAGTTCATGCCAATGACCCTAAAAAAGAAGGCCCATTTTTTATAACCCAGTACATCAATAACATAATAGAATAGGGCCATCAACAACAGACTTAAACCACCTACCTGCATCACGAATGAGCTTGTCCACAAATTTTTATTGATCGGGAAATCAAGGTTCCAGATTTGTGCTATAATCAGGAATATGACGCCCGTAACCGCCATAATAGCTACTTTACGGGTTTGAGCCAAGCCTGTTTTTTTTAGCAATTGGCCGGTTAATATACCCAGCAACCCTGTGCTGATAGTCGGTATGGTAGAAAATAGCCCTTCCGGATCATGGATACCTAAATACAGTTTGCCCGGCAATATCAAACGATCCATATAGGATGCAAAATTACCCTGCATAGTCAAATCGCCATGCGGAAAACCCGGTGCCGAAGTAAATTTGAGCAGCAACCAATACCCTATAATGAACACCCAGAACCATACCATTTGCATACGCTCCCGGCTGTACAGGTAAATGATATTGGCAAACATATACGCAATACCAATACGGCCCAGTACACTGGCAAAGCGTATTTGCGATATGGGCATAATATTTAACCCGTTATTGTAAACAATGCCCAGCAGCACCAGTATGGCTGCCCTTTTGATCACCCTTAGGGTCAATTGCCCGCGGCTTTTGCCCTTTTCCAGTTCGCGGCCTACCGAAAATGGGGTGGATACGCCGGCCATGAACAGGAACAATGGAAATATCAGATCGTACAGGTGAAAGCCATTCCAATCAGGATGGGTAAATTGCAAGGCTATGGCCTCCCAAAATGGCGATTTGGTGGTTTTGGCCAGGGTATGAAAAATTTCTTCGCCGCCCATTATCCAAAACATATCAAAGCCGCGCAAAGCGTCTAACGAAAATAAGCGGGTTGACGCTTTATTGATATCATCAGCAGGGGCGCCCTCTGATGATGCGGTTGCGGTAGTGGCCATATTGCAAAAAGATTTTAGTTGGTACTAAAGATATAAAAAGCCCACTATTTAAAATGTTTTTTTTAGTTAACTATACTTTGTAAAATGAAATTGTTACGCGGCGTTGTACCTTCGCGTTTTGAATGAGAGCTGCATGTTAGAGATCATATACCGCGATGAGCATCTTATCGCCATCAATAAACCACACGGACTGTTGGTACACCGGTCGCCTATAGCTGCCGATGCATCGGAATTTGCCCTGCAATTACTGCGCGATCAGATAGGCCAGAAGGTAAACCCGGCTCATCGTATCGACCGTAAAACCGGGGGCATATTGTTGTTTGCGTTGGATAAACCTACCGAGATTGCC
This sequence comes from Mucilaginibacter lappiensis, assembly GCF_900155965.1. Taxonomy (GTDB): domain Bacteria; phylum Bacteroidota; class Bacteroidia; order Sphingobacteriales; family Sphingobacteriaceae; genus Mucilaginibacter; species Mucilaginibacter lappiensis. Next base: position 122,203 of record NZ_FTMG01000007.1, on the reverse strand, counting down.
ATGCAACAGCAGTTTATGGAAAACCAAGTGCACAAGAAATACCTGGCCATTGTTCGCGGTCATACGCCCGATCAGGAGGATATTGATTATCCGCTGCGTAAAGAAAATGGCACACTTCAAGATGCTTTTACTCAATATACTACTTTAAAAAGGGCCGAGCTGGATGTGCCTTTGGGAAAACATGCTACCTCGCGGTATTCGCTGGTAGAGGCGGTGCCAACTACCGGGCGCATGCACCAGTTACGCAAGCACTTTAGCCACATTTTTCATCCTATTATAGGCGACCGTACCCATGGATGCAATAAGCAGAACAAATTGTTTAAAGAAACCTGGGAGATGGAAACCATGCTGTTGCATGCCTCGCACCTGGAATTTACGCATCCTGTTACCGGCGAAACCATGCAAATAGATGCCGGCCTGCAGCCTGAATTTAGCCGGGCGATGCAAATTATGGGCTGGTAAAGGCTTCATTTTTAGGTTGATAAAATAAACAAAATCGTTTGGTGATTGTCTTGTACGTAAATACCTAAAAAGATGATCAAAGTGGCAGAATATACGTTATATACTGAAGATGGGAAACGTGACATTACCATAAAGCCCGTAAACCAAACCATATCTGGCGGGGCCTTATACGTAACCGGTGTATTTAAACTAAGTGAGGGAGAAGTGGGTTTGGGCGATATTGTTTTTGACGATGATCTGCGCGAATGGGAATATACCGGCTTTGGCGACCTGACCCACGAGCAGGCAGCCGAAATAGCCCAATATATTCAGGATAAAACGCATCAAGAACTGGAAGACGAGAAGATTTAATTTTTTTCTTTTTGTCATCCTGAGCGTAGCGAAGGATCTATTCTACGATAAGCATAGCGTCCAACAGATGCTTCACTCCGTTCAGCATGACAAACCATTTTTACACTCTTTCGGCCTCAAGCGATGACCGGGTGAGTCGTTTATTTAGCTTATCTTTGCGCATACTCCAGCACAAATAATGATCAAACAAGCCCTTCTGAATCTTAAGATAAACGCGTTAAACCCTATGCAGGAGGCTGCTATCAGCGCCGCCAAAAAAAGCGATGTGATACTGCTGTCGCCTACAGGATCTGGTAAAACGCTGGGCTTTTTATTGCCATTGTTGAGTTTGCTTGATGCCAAAATACCTACTGTACAGGCCCTCATTATGGTGCCATCGCGCGAGTTGGCTTTGCAGATAGAGCAGGTTTTTAAAGCCATAGGCAGCGGTTTTAAAGTGAACTGTTGCTATGGTGGTCATGCGGTAAAAATTGAGCGGAACAACCTGTCGCAGCCACCTGCGGTATTGATCGGCACGCCGGGCCGTATCGCGCATCACCTGCGCCGGGAAAGTTTTAATACCGATACCATCCACTCGCTGATACTGGACGAGTTTGATAAGGCCCTGGAATTTGGTTTCCAGGAGGATATGACTTATATCATTAAACAGATGCCGGCCATTAAAAAGCGCATCCTGACATCGGCTACTAAAATGGATGAGATTCCGGCTTTTACAGGCATGATAAGGCCTACCACGCTGGATTACCTCACCAATGCCGCTTCGGTGCCTGATATTAAGCAAAAGGCCGTTATAGCCGAAGCCGCCGATAAGCTGGATGCCCTGTTTGCGCTCATCTGTAAAATAGGCGATAATGCTACTTTGGTTTTCTGTAACCACCGTGATGCGGTGGAGCGGATCAGCGATCTGCTGTTTGACCGTGGATTGCCGCATGATATATTTCATGGTGGTATGGAACAAGAAGACCGCGAACGGGCTTTACTTAAATTCCGGAATGGGAGCCATCGCCTGCTCATTACGACCGACCTGGCCTCCCGTGGACTGGATATACCGGAGATTGATCATGTGGTACATTACCAACTGCCGCATAATGAGGAAGCCTATACCCATCGTAACGGTCGCACCGCACGTATGCACGCTAAAGGGACTTCGTACCTGATCCTGGCACCTGATGAAAGACCATCATACTTAAAGGAAATGCCTGAGGTAGAGGAATTACCCGAAAATCCGGTGATACCACCACTATCGCCGTGGGCCACGTTGTATATTGCCGCCGGTAAAAAGGATAAGGTAAACAAGATTGACATTGTTGGTCTGCTGCTTAAAAAAGGTGGACTCGATAAGGAAGATGTAGGGCTGATAGAGGTACACGACTTTGCATCATACGCGGCAGTAAAACGTAACCGTATTGAACATGCGGTACAAGCTGTGAAAGGCGAAAAGATCAAAAACAAAAAAGTTAAAATAGATATTTCAAGATAATAAAAGAGAAGAGCATGAGCAATAATGATATCATGAAAAAGCTACGCGTAGCGATGAAATTTACCGATGATGATATTGTAAAAGTTTTGGAACTGGTTAACTTCCGCATCACCAAAACGGAACTCGGCGCTATTTTCCGCGCAGATGATCATCCCAACTTTAAACCCTGCGGCGACCAGATCCTACGTAATTTTCTAAACGGCCTGATCATTCATCAACGCGGTCCTATGCCTGATAAAAGAGCGCCTAAAGTGGAAGGGAAATAAGTTTTACGTTGGACGTTTTACGTAATAGGTTTTTCTTCCCGTCAGTTGCGTCCCCCCGCCAATATTGGTGACAAATCACAATAAAAAAATATGTCATTGAGAGGAGGAACGACGAAGCAATCTCATCAGGCCAAGTGTTAAACTTTGCAGGATTGATTAGCATGAGGAGATTGCCACGCTATCGCAATGACATAAAAGAATTTACTCAAAACAAGAAGAGCGATGGTAAAACCATCGCTCTTCTTGCAAAATATCAGAACGTAAACATATCACGTCCAACGTAAAACGTTATCGCAGGTCAACCAGCTCCACGCCGGGATGTGCTTTCGCGTCCCATGCAAATGTGGCATCAGCAACCTGCGCATTTGGGGTAAAGCTGCGTACGGTGTAATTATATCTGTTGCCGTTTTTGTCGAACAGTTGCGCGCTGTAGATCTGTTTCTTCGCTTTATCTATCAACAGGCGAACCTTGAAAATATTTTGTTTTTCGTTTTCTGGGGTCAGATCGATGACCTGGTATGCTTTTCCGCCTATTTTTTGCTCGCCGGTGTACAGGTATTTGTAACCGTGCTCATAAATGGTGAAAATTTGCGAAGGGTTGCTGATACCGTCAGTGCCTTTTGGCGCGTCGCCCACCTGTACTTCTTTATCTTTTTTGAGGTAGGTCCACTGAGTTTTGCCATCGTTGATGATCTCTTTGTCTACATCTTTGGCTCCGGCCGAAGCATAAAGGGTTACCCTGTATTTGCCCGATTTGGCCTTTGAAATTAAAGTACCGCTCTGGGTTTCTTTAACACCGGCCTGTGGGTTATCCAGCGTAAAACTAAAATCGGTTTTGATAGCATCGTACGATTTGTATTTTTGACTTACCTGGTTCAATATAGCTTTGGCTTGTGTATCTTTTTGGGCGAAAGCGGTGCTGCAGGTGCTTATAGCTAAAATGGAATAAAGGATTATCGTTTTCATCAGTGTTTTTTACATCAACAACTATTACTGTTAATAGTTACTGGATTAGAGCAAATAAATTTGAATAAGTTTAATCTTTGGGTTTTTGAAGAGTTTCCAGATAGCGTTCCAGGCTATATTCATCAGGATAAAGTACATCGCGGGCCTTGCTGCCTTCAAAGGCGCCTACAATGCCTGCTGCCTCCAGCTGGTCAATGATACGACCGGCACGGTTATAACCCAGTTTCATTTTACGCTGGATGAGCGAAGTTGAACCCTGCTGATGCATCACGATAAGGCGGGCAGCTTCTTCAAACATCGGGTCGCGGTCATCCGGATCATATTCTTTGGCGCTGCTGGTTTCGCCTTCGCCCACATATTCGGGCAGGAACATGGCAGTTGGGTAACCTTTTTGGTTACCTATAAAGTCTGAAATGGCTTCTACCTCAGGTGTATCCACAAAGGCGCATTGCAGGCGGATCAGGTCGCTGCCGGTACTGAACAACATATCCCCGCGACCGATCAGTTGATCGGCGCCACCCGCGTCCAAAATAGTTCGTGAATCGATCTTTGACAGTACCCTGAAAGCCAATCTGGAAGGGAAGTTGGCTTTAATAGTACCTGTAATGATATTAACCGATGGCCTTTGGGTAGCAATAACCAGGTGTATACCCACCGCACGGGCCAGCTGGGCAATACGGGCAATAGGCATTTCTACTTCTTTACCGGCAGTCATCATTAAATCGGCAAACTCGTCAATCACCAGTACAATGAATGGGAGGTAACGGTGTTTTTCGGGATCGCTTATTTTGCGGTTTACAAACTTGGCGTTATATTCTTTCAGGTTACGTACCTGCGCGTCTTTCAGCAGGTCATAACGTTGATCCATCTCAATACAAAGCGAATTGAGGGTGTTCACCACCTTTTTGGTATCGGTAATAATGGCATCGCCCTCATCAGGGAGTTTAGCCAGAAAGTGTCTTTCAATTTTGCGGAAAAGCGTGAGCTCCACCTTCTTAGGATCCACCAACACAAATTTCAGTTCAGATGGGTGCTTTTTGTATAGCAGCGAAACCAATATGGCATTGATACCAACTGATTTACCCTGACCGGTAGCACCCGCCACCAGTAAGTGAGGCATCTTGGCCAGATCGGCAATGAATACCTCGTTAGATATAGTTTTACCCAAAGCAATGGGCAGATCCATGGTGGTATTCTGGAATTTCTCTGTCGACAGGATAGAACGCATCGACACCATCTCGGGATTCTGATTTGGTACCTCGATACCTATGGTTCCTTTGCCCGGCATTGGCGCTATGATACGGATACCTAATGCGGCCAAACTCAGGGCGATATCATCCTCCAGGTTCTTGATCTTGGAGATACGCACACCTGGCGCCGGGATGATCTCGTACAGCGTAACCGTTGGCCCGATGGTAGCCTTGATCTTATCGATCTCAATATTATAATGGTTCAGCGTTTCAACAATCTTGTTTTTGTTGGCTTCGAGCTCTTCGGCATTAACCGATATTTTGTTCGATCCATGGTTCTCCAACAGATCCAGGTGAGGCATTTTGTAGGTTGCCAGGTCGAGTTTATGATCGTAAATACCAAACTGGCTCACCAGGTCCTTAGCCTTGTCATCGTCAGTCTTTTCAACGTTCAGCTCAGGCATTGGACGATTGGTATCAATGGTGAGCGGGATCTCCGTTTCTTCCTCCGGTTCATGTGTAGAAGAAGGTGTAAGCACCACAGGCTCATGATAAATAGGCGTTTGTGTCAGCGGGTGTTGCTGCATGGGCTCGGGCATAATGGAGGTCACATGCGTTTCTTTGATGCGATTATTACCCCGTGGCCATTCCAATGGAATAGAGGGTTCTTCCTCCGTCATTTCAACTGGTTCGGGCGATACTTCATCAACAGCTATCGGCGCTACAGGTCTGTTTTTACGCTGCGGCAGTTTAAAATCGATGTTATAGGCAATTACCAAAACCGCAAGCGCGGCAAATACCAGAAAGCCACCGGTACCTGCCGGACCGATCTGCGCATCTAGCAAGCGGTTTGTCCAGTAACCAAAACCACCTTCCAGGTAGTGCGGATAATCAATAATAAAAGCGTGGAAATAAGCTATGGTGGTGGAAATAAACACAATACTAAACAAAGTGTAACCCAGAGTCTTGATCATTGAAAATAGCCGTACCTTGAACAACAGGCGATAACCAATCACAAAAAAGATGAACACAAACAGGAACGACGCCACACCAAACCATTCATAAATAAACTGATTGCTGAGCAACGCACCGAATTTGCCCAGCCAGTTTTGTGCTATTTGCGGGTTGCCAGTGTCGGCAATTTCCTGTATGGTTTTACCAGTGGCCAGGTTGTGCCAGCCGCCATTAGTGGTTGATATATAACTCTGGTCTTCCTGCCAGGTAAATAGGTAGGAGGTAAAGGCTATCAGGAAAAAGATAGACATTAAAAGCGATAGCAAACCTGCTATTTTGATCGCCTTGCCATTCTCCATATCAAAACGCGGCATACTGGGCAGCCTGCGCTTTACCACACGTTCTTTTTCAGCTTTTCCCGTTTGGCGGGGCTGATTATCGTCCTTAAAACTATTTGATTTAAACTGATTTCCTTTTACCGGCATCGCTGATGTAACATCCTTTAAGTGCAAACTTACATAAAATTTCACGTGATTTCGGATTTGGAATCTCGGATTTCGGATGTTCGATTTCGGATTTAAGTGAATGTAAAAAGGGCTTACATCTTCAAATATGATAAATCCGAAATCGAACATCCGAAATCCCAAATCAAAGTAAATCCGAAATCGAACATCCGACATCCGAACTCCCTTCCCATAAAGTTAGCAGATTAAACAATTATTTAATCGTATTTTTATTTTTTAGTATTATTGAAAACCATCTGGTACCATCCTCGTAAAAGAACCTTATTAAAAGCATAGCCCGAGTAATTGCGGCTTGAACCAATGTACGCCATGAGTATAGAAAAGCTGGAACAATACATCACCACCGCCGATCTGAGTAAGCTGGAAGCCTTACTGATGCAAAGCCCTGCGCTGGCCACTACCATAACCAGTCACCAGGTTTCACCCTTAATGTTGTCGTGTTACTACAAAAAATCAGAGGTTACCGATGTGTTATTAAGATACGTTAACCAGATCACGCTGTTTGAAGCCGCTGCTGCAGGGAAATTAGAGGTAGTAAGTCATTTTGTAGAAACTGCTCCCGATACTGTTAATGATCACGCCTCCGATGGTTTTACCCCACTGGGTTTGGCCTGTTATTTTGGGCATGAAGCGGTTGCCCGTTACCTTGTAAGTAACGGTTCGGATGTAAACCGGCCATCCAATAATGGTTTCCAGGTTGCTCCCATCCACTCGGCTTGTGCCGGTAATTATACCGCTATAGCCCGTTTGCTGGTTGAAAACGGCGCGCAGGTAAATGTAAAACAACAGGCAGGCGCTACGCCTATACATTCGGCTGCGCAAAACGGCAATATCGAAATGCTGATCCTGCTGCTGGAGCATGGTGCCATTACCAATGTACGTATGGAAGGTGGTAAACTCCCCGCCGATCTGGCCCGCGAAAAGGGCTTTGAAGATATTGCGGAAATATTGGGGTGATTTTTAAATGCGGTCCGCTCCAGAAAAATAGAAAGAATTCCTATAAACACAAAATAGTTTGTCATCCTGAGCGAAGCGAAGGATCTATTATTGATTGCTAAGTTCACGAATAGATTCTTCGCTTCGCTCAGAATAACAGTTTTTAAATATTATTTCACAAAATGCACCTGCATTGCCGTTACTTGTTTAATGCAGCGGGCGGGTTTCTTTTCGTCCTGTACAATGATGCGGTAGGGGCCATCTGCAGTGGCAAGGGGCGCGCCGTCCACCTTATCTGCCAGGATGATGGCACGGTCGGTAAAGCTTTTATCCAGTTCGGCCAGCGCGAAGATTACCTGGTAACCATCGCTGGCTTCCACCAGCAGGTATTTGGTTAAGTTTTCGCCTTTCAGTTCCGGGCCCAGGGTAACACCGGCACCTTTCAATATCTCCGACAGGATAACCCCACTGTAGGTATGATCTTTCCCGTCCCGGTCTTTACGTACCACCGTGGTTTGGGTGAATTTTTGCAAGTAAGCAGCATCAACAGTTAAGGGTGTACTAACCTCGCCGCTTATTTTAATGGTTTGTGCCTGCGATATAAATGGGATAGTTGTAAAGCTTAGTAAAACCATACAGGCTATCAGGAATTGTTTCTTCATGGGTATAAATTTAGTGCTTTTTATTTTTTGTGCTGAGTAAATGCGGATCGGAAAACGCGGGATTGGTGATAAACGCAGAATCAGTAAGCATATTCAGGAAAGCGATGAGCTGTTTTTTCTCCACCGGCAGCAGTTTCAGGCTTTTACCCCCGGGCTCGTTGGACTCGCCCTGCAGAAATGAGCTTAATGAGGCTGATTGCTCGATGTGTTCACTGTAATGATCAACTACCTCTTCCAGCGTTTTAAACCTGCCGTCGTGCATGTAAGGGGCTGTGAAGGCTATATTGCGTAGTGTAGGTACTTTAAAACGACCACGATCGGCCGGTAAGCGGGTCAGTATTTCCATTCCGGAGTCTTTGGGCAGACTATCAAGGCCGTTGTTATGAAACAGTTCCATATAGGTTTTGGGACCACCATGGCAATGACTGCAATTAGCCCCGCGGATACCTTTTTCAGGATGAGGCATCGTATTAAACAACTCCATGCCTTTTAATTCGTCAGGCGTAGGTTGGTAAGCGCCCCGCAGGTACTGATCATACCTGGAATTGGCCGATATCAGCGTACGCTCAAACTGTGATATAGCTTTTACTATTCTATCACCAGTGATCTTTTCATCACCATAAACCAATTTAAACAAGGTAGGGTAGTTGGTTGCTTGGGTTAATTTTTGTGCTGATGTAGTTAATGATTGCCCCATTTCGTGCGGACTGGTCAATGGTGTCATGGCTTGTTCTTCCAAACCACTGGCGCGGCCATCCCAAAAAAACTTACGCGCCCAAAGCAAGTTGACCAGCGACATAGAATTGCGTGGTGTTAATATACCATCTACCCCGGGGCTAAATGCCCGTCCATCGGTGAATGCCTTATCCTGCTGATGGCAGCTGCTGCAGGAGAGTTTGTTATTGCTCGAAAGTTTGGTCTCGTAAAAAAGCATCCGACCCAGGTAAACACCTTGTTTGGTGGTAGGATTATCAGCCGGGATGTTAACTCGGTTGCCAAAATTGGTGGGATATACCAGATTGTATGGGCCTGTTTCAATGCTGCTATCTACATAACACCAGCCGGATACTATAACAAAGATGAGCAGCAGGAACATAACCCGGCCTTTTCTTAGCCGATTCAAAAGCGGGTTATGTTTGGGGTGGTTCATGTACAAATTTAATAAATAATGACCTTGTGCTATTTGATACTAAACGGAAGGGGGCATTAACTTTAAAATTAAAAGACTGTCATTCTGAACGGAGTGAAGAATCTATTATTGAATTGGAAAGTGCAGAACAGATTCTTCACTCCGTTCAGAATGACAATGGTTCATCAATAACTAAATATCACATTAGCAAAATAATTACGCCCGGCTTCGGGGAAGCCTTCTACCAGGGTATAGTTCTTATCAAACAGGTTATTTACGCCGCCTTCAATCGAAAATCCTTTAACCAGTGTTAAATGCGCTTTTACATTGGTGAGGGCAAACTCACCGGATACGGTGCCGTAGCTAGTACTGTATCTTTTAGAGTTATACTCCTCCGATGCCATCACATATAGCTTTTTGATGGGTGTGTACTGTATCGATCCAAATACTTTGTTTTGCGGTACATCGGTCAAATAAATAGATGGGCTTGATAGATTTTTACGTTTCAGATAAGTGTAATTGGCATCAATCCGCACCTGGTCGGCAATAGGGTAACCAATGGCCAATTCAGTACCATAATACTCCGCACGACCTACATTTTGTACTTGTGATAAGTTAGTGCCCGTTTTAGGATCAACCTGTACATTGTTTACCGTTTGTATCAGGTTACCTATCTTGCTGTAAAATAAGGATGCCTGTACCGATAGTTTGCCCACGAACAAGGTATGATAGCTCAAATCGTAATTCAAAGCATTCTCGGCTTTCAGATCAGGGTTGGGGATAAACGTGCCGAATTTGTAGGAGTATCTGTCCTTAATGGTAGCGAAGCGTGTTTTGCGGGCTACCGATAAGGTAATGGCATTGGTAGTGTCGATATCGTACTGTAACAAACCCTGCAAGTTCCAGGCACTGTTGCTATTGGCGGGCAGCTGGCTCACCACATTGTTGGTGTATTGTTGAGCATCAATACTGTGTCTGTTCATATAACTTACACCGGCATTGGCTTTTAAAGCCGATGTTAGGTGATAAGTATCCTCGGCACCAATGGTAAAGTTGTTGTCCGCATCGCGTCTTATGGGCTCCCCTACATTATGCTCACGGTGCACATCCTGCTTAAAATGACCGGCTACGCTAAAACTGTTGTTTTTTAAGTCGGTATTTTCAAATACGATACTGCTCCCCAATGTGTAGTCATTGTAAATACTGGTGAAGGCATAAGGTTTGGTCATGCTGTTGTAGGAGGCATTATCAAAACTTTGCAGGTTGTTTCTAAACTGATCATAGTACCAGCGGGTTTTGATTAAGTTGGTACTATTAATGCGGTTATTGCTGATCAAATAAAGGCTTTGTGTATCCCAATTTGGCCATTTCCAATAGCGCGGACTTTTAAATAAAGGGTTAGCCGCATCATCGCCGGTGTAAACAGGAGTACCTTTGGTTCCATGCTGATAGCTGTAACCTACAGCATATTCCTGGTTAGCCGTGGGGGTAAAACCAACTTTTCCGCTTACAGCGATGTCGTTATTATAAGAGTTGTCGCGGTGACCGCCATCCTCGTTCTTTGTTGGTACAAAATCATGCGACAACGGGTACCAGTTACGTTTTAACTGCGATGCCGAAATCTCGTAATAAACCTTGCCCAGGTTGGAGCCTATATTAGTATTTAGCCCATAGCCGCCACTTAACCAGCCGGCAATGGCGCTCAGTTCAAACGGTTTTACCGGCTTACGACTGATGAGGTTGATGGCACCACCTTCGGCATTGGGGCCGTACAAAACGGATGAATAGCCTTTGGCAACCTGTATTTCTGATAAATTGAAGGTATTGAACCGGGCCAGGTCTACATAGCCATCATAAGGTACATACAGGGGCACGCCATCCAGGTAAATAGGAACCGAACGTACATCAAACCCGCGGATGCTCACCGCCGATTCATTCCTGGGGCCCACGGCTGTTAACGTAACACCAGGCAGCAGATTTAAGGCGCTGGATACGGTTAAACGATTATACCGGTTGATAGTACCCGAACTTAATTTATCTGATCGTAAACTATCTTTGGTACCAATGATATTCACTTGCCCAAGCTGGAAAACATGTTTGGAGGTGTCCCTTTCCTGGGCATGTGTATTTAAATGAAATAGGGTGAGCGTGGTTAAAACAGTTGTAATAAAAAGTAAAGGTTTTTTCATGGACGATACGTTATATCTTATTTTATATAACGCAAATTCGCAATTTTGACCGAAATTTAGTGTATCCGGGAATTATTTGTTGAATTTGAGCGGATGTTTTAGATATGAAACTACGGAATACTCAAAAAGGAGGGTTGTCAGTCTGAGCTTGTCGAAGGGTTGAGCGCAAAGGCCTGCTCTCCATGTTTCGACAGAAATCAGCATAACATTCATTGTATATGCAAAGACTTAAGTTTTCAAAACTTCGTCTGAAATCTGAAAACACAGTTAAGAAATGTGGCTTAAAGGGTTGGAAAGAAGACCCCAAATTAATCTACGTTATTGTTTTTGCCGGATACCTTATCATAGTTGATCATATCCCTGGTATTTTTCTGTACCGCTATGGCCGCAAATAAGGTTAGTAAAAAGGACATGGCATAAAAGCCTTTTTCGCTCAATGTTAAAGTGGCGTTCCACAAGCCTATGGTTAATAATAGAATCGGGATGAGAGTACAAGCCCAGCTTAAGCCATAATAAATATTGGTTACAGGGATACCCTCTAATCTGTCGCGAACACTTTTTTGTACAGATATAGCTGCAAACAATCCAAAAAGTAGTATCGTAAAGTAGTAGCCTTTTTCGTTAAGGGGCATTTGCGCATTCCATAAACCAATGTTATAGGCTACAAAGCCTATAATTAAAGCTGCCCATGCAGCGCCTATAAACGCGTTTGAAGGTTTTTGTTCCATAAGGTTTTTTAAAAATTTGTGTTAAAGATAACAGAAGGCGGAGAAAAATAAATTGTACGCCAGACTTTTGTTCAATCTGATAATATAATTTAACCTGGGCGAAAATTTATAGCCGGATATTTGGGTTACTATCTTTTAAAAACTCCTGTAATTTTTGATGCAACAGGTGAAACTCCCCGATCACCCTTATACCATACTCGGTTATCACTGCATTGCCACCACCTCTACCTCCGCGGTGGGATATCACCAGCGGTTGCCCAAAGTGCTCATTCATGTGGTTTACCAGGTCCCACGCTTGCTTGTATGACATTTTCATTTGCAGGGCAGCCTGCCTGATAGAACCGGAAGCCTGGATGCGCCCCAACAGTTCTACCCGCCCATGGCCGAGAACTTTTTCGTCCCCGATCTCTATCCACACCCTGCCATTCAATTTAAATATAGGATCACTCATTATTAATAATGAAAGTAAGGCTATTTTGATGAAAAGGCAAATCCCGGGATATCATCGCGGATATTTTGCGGCAAGCAACGCTGGGCTGGAGAAAATCAAAACTCAAAAAAATGTCATTTCGATAGAGCTGCGTAGGGCAAAGCGTTGTGCGAAAGAGAAATCTTGTGCTGTGTACAAATCCCAAATTGCTTGCCGAAGAAGATTTCTCCTCGTGCCTCATTCGAAATGACAATTCTTTTTTTTCTTACGAACATCATGCTTATGACAGCACAGGTTCGTTATTTTGGGTGCCTGCCTTGTCTGCATCGTTTACAGGGTTGGTCTGTTGCTGCAGCAGCTCTTCAAAATATTTCTTTTTTACTACGGTGGTCATTTTATGATCGCCGGTATGGCTCCATCCCGGGGGCATTACCATGTACAGGAATTTGTTTTTGATGCCCGGCGCCCGGTATACATCCTTAGCCAGGGCAACTATCTCACCAAAATAAGCATCCAGGAAGCTGTTCTTGATCATCGGGCGACTGATCCCGTATTCGATAGGTATGTCGCGGTCTTCAACCTGGTAAGTGCCAAAAACCTTATCCCAGATGTTCAGCAGGTTGCAAAAATTGGTATCCATATAAAGTGGGTTGCGGGCATGATGCACGCGGTGGTGCGACGGAGTTAAGATGATATTATTCAGGAAACCCAGGCGACCATCATGTACCAGGTTTTCGCCAATATGGATCATACCCCCCCAAAAGCCGTCAATAAACATAATCACAAACAACATGGCCGGTGGCACGCCCAGCAAAATACAGGTAGTGGTGCGGATAAAATCGGCATAAGGTCCTTCTAAAAAGAAGTGAGCGTAACTTACCGAAAGATTCATGGTTTCGGGGGCGTGATGGGTGGAGTGCAGGCACCAGAACAACCTTACTTTGTGCCCGAAATAATGATATAAAAAATGGCCAAACTCCCACACGATGTACCCATAAATAAACCAGTACCAGGTAAACGAAAGTTTAAATATGGCGTACTTTTCAAACAGGCCAATGCAAATACCTACCATGGCAATGGATATTACCCGGCCAATGAAGGCGTTGAACACGTAGGATACAAAAGTCAGCTTATAATTGATCACCTTAAAACGCTTGTAAAATGCCGCCCGGATAATCTCGATCACGAGTAAAAAGGGCATGATGGGTACCAATAAAGCAGTAAACCCCCCATAGGTAAGCAGCTTGCCATAATCGCCCGATTTGATGATTTCGATTAATTGGCCAAATCCAAAGAAGCCCGTAAATTGATTCCATATGGCGTGTAAAAAGTCCATTCGCTAAATTTTTATAATTGGTTTATTGATCTAAAACGGAATTAATATGTAATTATGTATATACATAGTAATTTTTATAAAAGTGAGCAAAATTTATTTACCCTGCAAGTTAAAATTGAATTCAAAGAGTTGAACAAATAGTACTTCAAAGAGGATTGTCTTATCTTTCGCATTATTTGATTAAGCATGGATATTATTTATTTAAAAGGTGATGCAACAAAGCCAGCTGGGGGCGGAAATAAAATTATAGTTCACGTTTGTAACGATATCGGTGGCTGGGGTAAAGGTTTTGTACTGGCTATATCAAAACGCTGGCCAGAACCCGCGCAGCAATATCGGCAATGGCATAAATCACAACTGAGTTTTACGCTTGGTCAGGTTCAATTTGTACCGGTTGAACCGGATATATGGGTTGCCAATATGATAGGACAGCATAAGGTTTATAAGGATGAGCAGGGAAATCCTCCCATCCGTTATGAGGCTATCCGCGACTGCCTTCAAAAAGTGGCTGGATTTGCGCGCGAAAATGGGGCCACAGTGCATATGCCCAGAATTGGCTGTGGGCTTGCGGGAGGCACGTGGGACAAAATAGAACCTATCATCACCAATGAACTTACAGATAAAGGAGTTGGGGTAACGGTTTATGATTTTTAAGGTGATTGGTACTTTGCTCAGACAGAGTTGACTCCCCCGATCTGTGCTTTGCAAGATCATCCTCCTCGCCTGTGGCGGAAATTAGAATCTGCGAACCCCTCCACCAAATCTTCCTATAATTTTTCGTATATTTATATGAATCAACAGCCCGGTTTTTCTCCTAAAAGAGAAAATCGGGCTGTTTTGTTAAGACCAAAACAAGCTCAAAAACCGACTGTTTGGTGTGTGTTTATTTGATAGTCAGATATTTATGACTTTTTAAACCTTTTAAAACTCATCAAAACTGTGTTAAAATTTGTTAAAAAGTGTTAAAATGAGGGTTTTTCGAGCAGTTTTCGAACGATTTTTACCCGATTTTGGTCGGAAAAGTGTTAAAATTTAAGGTTTAAAAAGTTTTTGATCAGGGTTTCCAGATGTTATCTTTTTTATCGGTGTCCGGATCATAGGTGGTGCCTAGCACCAATTGTTTAACCGGTTTTTTAGCCACGAAGGTAACACCGGTAGTTTTATTGCCTTTGGCCCAGCAGGCAATACTTTGATGCACCAGCTGCGAGCTGCCATCCTGGTAATATACAGTGAGATTAATGGGTACAGGTTTGGTACCGATGCTGGTGATAGTCACACTATATTTTTGCAGTTGGTGGCTTACCTTGCTGATAGCCAGGTTGGGCTGTCCATTATCAAAGAACCAGCTTTTCCAGAACCAGTTAAGGTTGATACCTGAGCCGGTATTGATACAGTTGAAAAAATCATAAGGCATGGGGTGTTTACCATGCCATTGGCTAATATAATAGTGGAGTGCTTTGGTAAACAGCTCATCGCCCAGCATATCTTTTACATATAAATAACCCAGGCCAGGTTTAGGATAGCTGTCTGTGAATTTTGAAACGCCGGTAAGCTGCGGGGTTAAGGTCATGACAGGCACATCCTGCTCAATCCCGGCACTATTTTCTGTTGCAGCAATGCCATAAGTATCCACAATGATGGGGTCTATAACCGGACTGACGAGCCATTCGCCAATAGTGGCCCAGCCTTCGTCCATCCAGCCGTATTTGGTTTCGTTGGTGCCCATATAAAAAGGGAACATGGTGTGAAATATTTCGTGGTCGGTTAATTCAATGGCATCGGCAGTGTTTTCTACCGGGTTATCATTCACCATCATGGGGTATTCCATCTGGTCGAGCCCGTCAAATACAGTTTCATGCGGGTAAGGGTATGGCCATTTCGGGAACTGGTAACTCATAGTTTCTACCGTTTTGCGGGCGTAATTAATTACTTCGAAATAGTCTTTATGAGCTGGGTTAAAAACAGCATCAACACGGGTACGGCGATTGGTTTTAGGATCAACCACCAAACTTGATGCCTTCCAGATATAATGGTTGCTGGTAGCAAAAACGAGGTCGGTAACGCTGTCGGCTTCAAATTTCCAGGTATTGGTAGGGTTGTTTCTGGTGATATCGGCGGCCTGGATATCGGCCTGGGTAATAATATCGGTTACCTTATCGCTGATGCCGGCTTGGTTTATGAGTTTTACATATTTGGGGTTATATACCTGTTCGGGGTTTTTCAGGGTTCCGGTGGCCCAAACCTGGTAATTGCCTGGCACGGTGATTTCGGCATTGAAATGGCAAAAATCGTTGTAGAACTCCTGCGAGCCCAGATATGGAAATTCGTTCCAGCCATCAATGTCGTCATAAACGGCTATGCGCGGGAAAAAATACGCCACAAAGAAGGCCCCGGTATCAATTTGCCCGGTACGTATATGCGATGTTTTGTTGAGCGTATAGGCATATTCGATATCAAAATGAGTCTTTTGTCCGGGTGATAAATGAGTGTTCAGCATCATATTGGTACCTTCAATACGGTGTTTGGCGCTGTCTTGTAGTTGGTTATTAACGCTGATTGATTTGATATGTACGCCATCGGTAAGGTCCTGAGCAGATACAGGCATATCACGAATTGCCCCTTTTTTATATAAATTAGGGTAAAGCTTAAACAGAACTGTGTTAAGCGTATCGGGACTGTTGTTGGTATAATCAATAGCCACTGTGCCGGCAATATTCCGACTTTGGGGGGCTAAGCTTACTTTTATATGGTAATCTGCGGTATTTTGCCAGTAGTTTTTCCCTGGAGCGCCTGCTTTAGTACGTGTTCCTTTGGTGTAGGTATTTTGCAAATTTACGGCTATGGGCAGGTTAACCTGCGCGTATGAGATAGTACTACCAGATAAGAGTACTATTGCGAGTAATTTTTTGAGGTTAAGCATTAAGCGAAATTATATCAGTTATATTTGAAGGTAAATATAATAAACTGAACAGGCAGCAAGGCATGTCAGGCAAATAAGTGATTTTAACATATTTAAGTTTAACGGATAAATACCATCATTATACCCCATATAAATAAACTAATGACCGCAGAAAAAATGATCATGATAACAGGTAAGCAATACCTGGAATTAAAGCAAAAGCTGGAAAGTGGTGATGGCCTTACCTATAATATAGGCACGGATAAACATCCGGAGGAGGTGAAAATTATTAACATGTACATGGATACCGATCCTGATTTTACGCGTAACCCCAGGCAGTTTGCCAAAATGCACGAAGATTTGAATATTCAAGTAAAACTGGAATATATAACCGAGTAGGCAGAAGTTCTAAGTCCTGAGTTTTAAGTCGAAAGTCTATGATCGTTTTTTACTTATGGCTAAAGGCTAAGCACTTCGGGCTTAAAACTACCATCCGCCTTTAAAACCTTCGGTTAGGGCATTTTGATATTTTTCCAGATCAAAAGAGTATAAGTAGGGAGCTTTATGAGCCCCTCCTTTACGGGGTTGCTCGGCCCGGGTCAGGATACCAAAGCCAAGTATGCGGCGCTGAAAATTGCGTCGGTCCAGCTTTTTATCCAGAATGGTTTCGTATAATTTTTGCAGCTCGGGCATGGTGAACTCTCCGGGCATCAGGTTATAACCTATAGGTTGATAATTGAGTTGGAGGCGTAGAGTATCCAGGGCAGTTTTAAATATCAGTTCATGATCAAGCAGAAGCTCGGGCATATCATCCAGATCACGCCAGGTGCAAAGTTCAGAAAACTGGTCGGCTTGCGGTACAACTCCAAAAAAATCAACCAAGGCATAATATCCAATCGATAAAAAGCGCTTGGCAAACCAGTTTTCTTCATCAGGTACTGTGTCTTTATAGAGGTCATGGTGAAATTTTGCACGATCGGGATCGCCAAAAATGTGAAATTGCTGCAAAAATATTTTATCAAGACCTGTACGTTCTTTCAATATGCGGTTAGCGGCCATTTCAATGGGTTCAAGTTTCTGTACAAAACCACCGGGCAGCAACCATTTCTCTTCATCATCGGGTTTTAGCAGCAAAACCTTCATCTGCCCCTCATGAAAGCCAAAAACAACGCAATCGATAGAAATATGATCGAGATAAGTTTTGCGCGCGTCTTCGCTATATTCAATAAGTTGTTCTTTAGTTAACATTTGTGCTATTGTACAAATAAAGTTTGATTATTTAATTATAATAATTACAATTGTGTACTTTATACACCATTGTTTTTGTTTTATTGCAACCAATTTAAACCGGTAACTTTCTATTAAAATAAGTAATTAATATTCAGTTACATGGCTTTTATTTTATTCATATTTGTTTATCCAATTCTGTTATCTCTAAATTAAAAAAATGAAAAAGTGTTTTTCAACCCGAATCACCAATAAGGTTATTCCGCTTTGTTTTGTGGCATTGATACCCCTTTATAAAGTATCGGCCCAAACCAAAAGCGAGGATGCCAAAATGAATACTTATGTTACCGGTTTGATGAGTAAGATGACCCTTGATGAAAAAATCGGACAGCTTAACCTGGTAACTATCGGTGCCGCAACAACAGGCTCTGTAGTAAATAAGGGTGTTGAGGAAAAGATAAAAAATGGTGCTATTGGTGGTGTATTTGGTATATGGGGAGCCGATCAGGTAAAACAGATACAGGATCTGGCAGTAAAAAACTCCAGGCTACATATCCCGCTTATTTTTGGATTGGATGTGATTCACGGGCACCGTACTATTTTTCCTATTCCACTTGGGCTTTCAGCTAGCTGGGATATGGACCTGATCAAACGGTCGGCACAGATTGCGGCTAAAGAAGCTACTGCCGAAGGTTTGAATTGGGTGTACTCACCCATGGTTGATATCGCCCGTGATCCGCGCTGGGGCCGTATTTCAGAAGGTTCGGGTGAGGATCCGTGGTATGGTTCGCAAGTGGCTAAGGCCATGGTACAGGGCTATCAGGGCAGTAGCATGAAAAACGCCGATGCGGTGATGGCCTGTGTAAAACACTTTGCCTTATACGGTGGTGCCGAAGCCGGTCGTGAATACAACACGGTGGATATGAGCCGGATTAAAATGTATCAGGATTATCTGCCACCTTATAAGGCGGCAGTTGATGCCGGTGCAGGTAGTTTTATGAGCTCTTTTAATACGGTTGATGGCGTACCGGCCACGGGTAATCAATGGCTGTTAACGGATGTGTTACGTAAACAATGGGGTTTTAAAGGTTTTGTTGTATCTGATTATACTGCTGTTAATGAAATGACGGCACACGGATTGGGCGATTTGCAAACCGTATCAGCATTAGCTCTTAAAGCAGGATTAGATATGGACATGGTAGGCGAAGGCTTTTTAACTACATTAAAAAAATCATTGACCGCAGGTAAAGTAACCCAACAGGAAATTGACCTGGCCTGCCGCCGAGTGTTGGAAGCCAAATATAAATTGGGATTATTTGATAATCCTTATAAATCAATTGATGCAAGCCGCGAAGCTAAAGATGTATTAACAGCCGAAAACCGTACAGAAGCCCGCAATATTACTAAACATTCGTTTGTGCTGCTGAAAAATAGTAATCAAACACTACCGCTTAAAAAAGCAGGATCCATTGCACTGGTAGGTCCCCTGGCAAATAACCAACGCGATATGTTGGGCACCTGGGTTGTTGCCGGCGATTGGCAAAAATCAATTAGTGTAATGCAGGGTATTAAAGATGTTGTAGGAGATGGGGTTATTATTAATTACGCCAAAGGTGCCAACATTACTGAAGATAGTTTATTTATACAGCGGCTGAACTTTTTTGGTCAGCAAATGGTAACGGTTGACCCTAAACCTGCTGATGAATTGCTGAAAGAAGCGGTTGAAGCTGCTAAAAAATCAGATGTGATTGTAGCTGTGGTTGGGGAATCACAAAGCATGTCGGGCGAGTCATCAAGCCGCTCAGATATTGATATTCCCGAGAGTCAGAAAAATATGTTGAAAGAGTTGGCCAAATTGGGTAAACCGTTGGTTATTGTATTATTTAATGGCCGCCCTTTGACTTTAACCTGGGAAGATAAACACGCCAGTGCCATACTGGAGGTTTGGGCTCCGGGAACCGAAGCCGGTAATGCAGTAGCTGATGTACTGTTTGGCGATTATAACCCTGCAGGAAAAATTACCGCTACCTTTCCACGCAGTGTAGGTCAGATACCTATTTATTATAACCACAAAAACACCGGGAGGCCATATACTAGTGGGCCATCAAAGTTTAAATCAAATTATCTTGATATTTCAAACGACCCGCTTTATCCATTTGGTTTCGGGTTAAGCTATACTACTTTTAGCTATACTGATGTTAAGCTCAATAAAACAACATTAAAAGGTAATGAGAACCTTACGGCAACTGTTACCATAACCAACACCGGTAAGTATGCCGGCGAAGAAGTAGTTCAGCTTTATATCAGCGATCCGGTAGCCAGCATTAGCCGGTCGGTAAAAGAGCTGAAGGATTTCAAAAAGATAAGCCTGCAGCCAGGAGAACAAAAAGAAGTATCATTTACCATTTCTCCTGATGAGCTTAAGTTTTATAACAGCCAACTTAAGTATGATTGGGAGCCTGGCAAATTCATTATTCAAATTGGTACAAACTCCAGTGATACCCACAATGCTTCTGTACAATGGAATAAATAACAAACTGAATTTTTCTTAATGGGCCTAAAAGGGCGGGGATATTATAATATCTCCGCCCTTTTGAATTTTTTGGAAAATGAAGAAAGTAGCTTGAGTGTTAATAAGTGTTTTTTTGACAATTTTAAAGATGTGTATTAATCTTGTAAATAGTTGTGCAACAGTTTTGTATGTTTTGTTATAAGTGTTATTGTGACATTATTTACGGCTATAAGCATATTTTTAACACTTAAAATGAAATCGATTGCGTGACGGTCTGGTGGTTCGTTCTCCGAAAAAGAAATAGATTTTATTCTCTTCTATTAATAATTATTGTTCATAATCAACTTTTTGGAGTATAGTATCGGTGGTATTAACAATTTTACATTGCTATATTTTTATAAAAGAAGGTGTTTTGTTAATAATTTATTAATAAAATATTCACAAAATGTCATGTTTGATTGCTATAATGATTTACTAATAATTAATTTGTAAATCTTCATTTTTCCCTTGTGTAAACAGTACACTCTCATTACATTAGATGAGTAGCCAATTTAAATTTCTGAAGCGACAGAAATTACACTGAATCTAATATTATTATAACATTTTATCTTAGTGTGCTTAACCCGAAAGGGTATGCAAAAACGGATGGTAGCTGGGAATAAGTTTAAAATTTATTACGGGAAGATCATATGATAAAACTTTTACACTCTTTATTTTTCGAATCTTCTAAATTTAAGTGTTGCTATTTTAAAAGTTACACCACTAGGTTTTCCTTACCCGGCAAGCTATTCATTCCCGAATATTTTATAGTCCAATTACAAACTTAAAACTCCGGTTATCGACTTACAATCTTAAATCAAATATATTAATCAACTAAATCTCAATCTCATGTTTAAAAGTTTACTCCTAAAAGGAAGATTCCTTGGTGTGCTGTTATGCTGCCTTGTTTCTTCATTGGTAGTTACAGCACAAACAAAGTACAAGGGTAAGGTTATCGGTAGCGACGATAAATTACCCGTAGTAGGTGCGTCAATACGCATTAAGGGTACTACCACAGGTTCTGTAACAGATGTTAACGGCGAATTCACGCTGAGCCTAAGTCCAGGGAATACACTGGTGATTTCCTACATCGGCTATCAAACCACCGAAATAAAAGTAGGCACAGATGCCAATATTAGGGTCACGCTGCAAGCCGGCAGCAATTCACTGAATGAAGTTGTTGTTACTGGTTACGGATCTCAACGTAAAAAGGACATCACCGGTTCAGTAGCTATTGTTAATGTAACCACGATGAAATCTGTACCTGCGGGTAACACTTCGTCATTGTTGCAAGGACAGGCATCTGGTGTAACGGTTACCAACTCCGGACAACCGGGTGGTACAGCATCTGTTAATATTCGCGGTGTAGGATCAATTTTCAGCACACAACCACTTATTATTATAGATGGTACTCCTGGAAAATTAGATGATATTAACGTTAATGACATTGAATCAATCCAGGTATTGAAAGATGCTGGTTCTGCATCAATATATGGTGTGCGTGGTTCAAACGGTGTTGTAGTGGTAACTACCAAAAAGGGTAAATCAGGTAAAGCGCAAATTACTTATGATGGTTTATACGGAACTACCCGGCCATTAGCTGATGGTTTTAAACTGGCAGACTCCAAAACTTACATGGAAGCCGAGTATGAATCATTTAAAAATGATGGCAAAATTGGAGGAGGTGTTAATGGAAATACCAATAAACAGTTTGACCCGCTTGGAACAGGCACTTTCACTCTCCCTGATTACATCACACCAGCGGGCGCTCATGTAGGAGACCCTGGAACTACTCCTGATTGGTATAATCTGAATCCTGTTACAGGAAATCCTCTTGATCCTAATCGTTTAGGTCCAAACGGAGTAGACAAACTTGGTGCCAATCCTATTACTTTGGCAAATAAACAAGGTACCGATTGGTTTCATGAAGTATTTAAACCAGCACCTTTAACATCGCACAATATTACTGCAAGCGGTGGCAGCGATAAATCAACCTATTTGATGTCTGTAGGTTACCTGAACCAGCAAGGTACATTAATAGGAACGTATGAAAAACGTTATTCATTAAGAGCCAATACAAACTTCAACATTAGCGATCATGTTCGCGTAGGCGAAAATGCTTATGTTTTTAACAAAAACAACCCTCAGATAGGTAACCAGAATGAAGGCAATGCAATTTCTTTCATTTATCGCGAACCACCAATTATACCTGTTTATGATATTATGGGCAATTACGCAGGTTCAAGATCACCTGGATTAAGTAATTCTCAGAATCCAGTAGCCGTTGTTCAGCGGAACCTGGCCAATACCCAGTTAAGGGGTAATAACCAGGATTGGCAAATACAAGGCAATTTATTTGCTGAGGTAGACTTCCTGAAACATTTTACCGCACGTACCCAGTTTGGTGGAACTGTGGATAATTTCTGGAATCGCTATTTTAGCCCTACTCCTTATGAAAATGCGGAAGGTAACACTGGCGCCAATTCTTATACAGAATATTCAGGCTATAACAGCAGCTATACCTGGACAAATACATTAAGATACGATCAGCAAATAGGCAAGCATAGTATTAAAGTATTAGCCGGCGAAGAATCGATCAATAACTACGGTCGCTTTTTACAAGGCCAAAGAGGCACCTATTTAGCCTCAATTGATCCTAATTATGTATCCTTAGATACAGGTTCACCTGCAGGGCAAACAAATGCTAATAGTGCTAATGGTTTTGCACCATATTCAAACACAATTCAGTCGTATTTTGCAAGGGTAGATTACGCCTATGACGATAAATACCTGTTAAGCGGTACTATCAGGCGTGATGGTTCTTCCTTCTTTGCGCCGGGTCATCGTTACGGTACCTTTCCATCAGCAACAGTAGGCTGGAGGCTTTCAAAAGAGGATTTCCTGAAAGGTGCAAGCTGGATCAATGATTTGAAATTACGTGCCGGTTATGGTACTTTAGGATCATTAAGCGGTGTTCAAACCCAACAATATAACGCCTTTAACCTGTATACTGCGGGAGCAGGTACGCAATATTATGATATTAATGGAACCGGAAATTCGGCTATATTGGGTAGTTCACTTACCCAGGTAGGTAACCCGCTTACTACATGGGAGACCGATAAAGAATTAAATATCGGTTTAGACGCAACTATTATTAATAATGCACTTGATTTTTCTTTTGAGTATTATAAGAAAACAACATCAGGCTTATTATTTAAATCACAAATACTGGCACCTGGAGCTATCTTGAATCCTCCATATGTGAATGCCGGCGATTTACGCAATACAGGGTTTGACGCAAGCTTAAATTACCATGGAAGCATCAATGCATTTAAATTTAATATAGGCCTAAATGTTAGCCATTACAGTAACTTAGTTAACTCATTAAACTCAGGTGTACCATACCTCGATGTTAACTCAGGAGGCTCAACCCGTCTGCAAAACTTTGTAAGGTTACAACCAGGCCAGCCAGTAGGTGAATTTTTTGGATACCAGGTTTTAGGCTTATATCAAAGCCAGGCAGATGTTGATGGTTCTGCTAAATATCCAGGAGCTATGCCGGGTTTGTTTAAATTAAAAGATGTTAACGGCGATGGTAAGATTGATGCCAATGACCGTACATTTATCGGTAATCCTAATCCTAAATTTACAGGTGGTTTAAACTTGAATGGTAGTTATAAAGGTTTCGATTTTAGTGCATTCTTCTACGGGGTTTATGGCAATAAAGTGGCCAATTATGTTAAATATTGGACAAGTTTCCCTGCTGTGTTTGATGGTAACGTTTCATCAAATATCATAACTGATTCATGGCATCCAGGTGCCGACAACAGTAAGGCAACTATTCCTATTTTAACCAGACAAGCTAACCTGGGTAATACCGGAGCATTTAACTCATTTTATATTGAAAATGGATCATTCTTGAGATTGAAATCATTGCAAATCGGATATACCTTCCCGACAGCAGATTTAGCTAAAATAGGAGTTTCCAAACTCAGAATATTTGTACTAGGAAACAATTTATTTACAATCACCAAGTATAGCGGGTTAGATCCTGAGCTTCAGGGTTCAAATTTGAATAACAGTACATCGGGTGATAATACCAGCTTCGGAATAGACTTTGGTAACTATCCTGCAAACGAGAAGAGATATAGCATTGGATTACAGGCAACATTTTAATGTTTAATGTTTTAAGAAAAGAAATTATGAAAAAAATACATTTAAAAGTCATAGTACCATTAGTATTGGTGGCGCTATGCCTGGCATATAGTTGTAAAAAGAATCTTTTAACACAAAATCCATTAGGTAACCTAAAACCTGAAAATGTTGCAAACGCGGCAGGGGTAAATGGGATGTTGATAGGTGCTTACTCCTTGTTGGATGGTGTAGGTGGTATAGGCGGAGGTTCAAACGCATCGGGCTCCAATTGGATGTTTGGTAGTATTACTGCAGGTGATGCTTATAAAGGATCACAACCATCAGATGGCGGCCAGGATGCATTGCCTGTTGGTAACTTTACTGCAAATACGGCAAATCCATATATTACTGCCAGATATACCTTATTGTTTGATGGTGTGGCAAGGTCAAATGACGTATTGCGAACTATTCCACTGGCTAAAGATTTGGCTGCATCTGATGCTAAAGTTTTAGCAGCTGAGGCTAAATTTCTTCGTGGTTTTTATTATCTGGAACTAAGGAAAATGTATGGCCAGGTGCCCTATGTTGATGAAACTATGAAGGATTATAATGTACCTAATACCGCTGAAATATTTCCGAAAATTGAAGCAGATTTTAGTGCAGCAATAACAGATTTGCCAGCTACTCAACCGCAGGCTGGTCGGGCTAACAGTTGGGCAGCAAAAGCATATTTGGCCAAAACTTATATGTTTGAGCATAAATACACCCAGGCTTTACCAGTTTTGCGGGACTTAATAGCAAATGGGGTTACAGCACGTGGCCAAAAATATGCCCTTAACCCAGTTTTTCAAACCAATTTTAGTCCAGAAGCCTCACAAAAGAATAGCCCTGAATCAGTATTTGCGGCGCAAAACTCCGTAAATGATGGTAGTTTGGGTCAAAATGGTAATGCAGGCGATGATTTGAATTTTCCTTATGGTGGCCCTGGCGGTTGCTGTGGTTGGTTTAATCCATCCCAATCATTAGCCAATTCATTTAAGACCGATGCCAACGGTTTGCCGCTGGTTACGGGCTTTGATGTTGTTGGTCAGGATGTAAGTAATGGGGCCACTCCATGGTCTGGTAGTGTCGATCCCCGTTTAGATATTACTGTAGGCCGTCCTAATATTCCGTATCTTGACTGGGGTAATCCTCCGGCTGCATGGATACGTGACCCTACAGATGGTGTTTTCAATCCACGTAAAAATGTTTATTCGCAATCAGAAAAAGGCTCCAATTCAGATGTTACGCCTGGTGTTTGGAACAATGTTCAGCTTACATCAAATAATATTAATTTGATGCGTTATTCTGATATACTGCTAATGGCTGCGGAAGCAGAAATTGAAGTAGGTATCACCGCTAATGCAGAGCAGGATGTTAACTTGGTGAGAGAAAGGGCTGCTAATCCGGATGGTTGGGTTTATAAAGGTGCGGCATACAGCACCGGTACTTCTACGTATGCCAGAAATACAGCAGGTGCCACCGCTGCAGATAATTATGTTGTGAAAGATTATCCAGCCGGCTCATTTAGTGATAAAAATTATGCACGCAAAGCTATTCGCTTTGAAAGGAAGCTTGAGTTTGGTATGGAGGGTATCCGTTTTTTTGACTTACAACGCTGGGATGGTGCTTCTACAGGGCTTCCTAATGGCTCGTTGGTGAGTGACGGTAGCATGGCAACCGAAATTAATGCCTTCTTCGCTTATGATGTAAGAATAAATTCTCAATTGCAGGGAGCACATTTTACCCCTGGGTTAAATGAGTATTATCCAATACCTCAGTCACAGATTGATTTATCAAAATCATTAGGCGGCGGTAAAACTATTTTGGTACAAAACAAAGGTTATTAATTTAAACCTGTTATAATTTATAAAAATGTAATTTTAGGTGGAGATGTTTATCTCCACCTTTTTTATAGCCTGATATTAATTTCATGAAGCATAGTACCTCTTTTTTATGTCTCTTCGTATGTGCATTTATGGCTTGCAAAAAGCCAACATTATTCGAAAAAATACCTTCATCATACTCAGGTATCACCTTTAGTAACACTATAGTCGAAAACGAAAAAATAAACCCGCTCACCATGCTTAATATTTATAATGGCGGTGGTGTAGGTATAGGCGATTTTAACAATGATGGTCTGCAAGATATTTATTTTATCGGTAATGCCGTGCCCAATCGTTTATACCTGAACAAGGGTAATATGAAGTTTGAGGATGTAACAGCTAAAGCAGGGGTTGGCGGTAAAGGTGGCTGGGGGCGTGGCGTTGCTGTTGTCGATATAAACAATGATGGGCTACCCGATATCTACGTGTGTAATACTTTATTAGACGATTCTGTTAAAAGAACCAACCTTTTATATGTAAACCAGGGAGTCGGGGCCGATGGTGTACCCAGGTTTAAAGAGATGGCCAAAGAATATGGCCTGGATATTAATGTGCATTCCACCATGGCATCGTTTTTTGATTATGATAATGATGGCGACCTGGATATGTATCTTACCGTTAACGAGGCTGTAGCCAGTGATAATCAGAGTACATTCAGGCCAATTATCACAGATGGTAGTCATCGCAGTACAGGCAGGCTTTATCGGAACGACTGGAACCCGGTACTAAAACATGGTGTATTTACCAACGTATCCAAACAGGCCGGTATCACTATTGAGGGCTATGGTCATGCCGCAAGCATAGCCGATATTAATGGTGATGGTTGGAAGGATATTTATGTTACTAATGACTTTTTACCCAATAATATCCTATATATCAATAACCACGACGGCACATTTACAGACAAAACACAGGAGTACTTTAAACATACATCTTACAGCGCCATGGGGCAGGATATTGAAGATGTAAATAATGACGGATTGCCCGATGTTTTTGAGGTTGACATGAACCCCGAAGATAATTATCGGAAAAAGATGTTCATGCCATCAAACAACTACCAGATATTTCAAAATTTCGACAGGTATAAATACCAGTATCAATATACACGCAATACATTACAAATTAATCAGGGGCCACGGGTAAAGCAAAACGATTCTATTGGTGATCCCATTTTTAGCGAAGTTGCCTTTTTAAGTGGAGTAGCACAAACCGATTGGAGTTGGGGACCCATGCTTACCGATTTTGACAATGATGGTTATCGTGACCTGGTAATAACAAACGGCTACCCTCGTGATGTAACCGATCATGATTTTATTGTATTCAGGCAGCAGGCCTATTCAGTAGCATCAACAAAACAGGTGCTTGGTCAAATCCCTATTGTTAAAATATCCAATTACGCGTTCAGAAATACTAATGGATTACAATTTGAAGATGTAACCAAAAGTTGGGGCTTGGATATTCCATCATTTTCAAACGGAGCAGCCTATGCTGATCTGGATAATGATGGTACTATGGATATGATCATCAATAATATTGACGACGAGGCATTCATCTATAAAAACACGTCCCGCGAAAAAGATAAAAATAACCATCACTATTTACACATACAATTTCATGGGGGCAGCCAAAACCTGAATGGTATTGGAGCGAAGGCCAATATTTACTATGATCACGGCAAGCAGCAGGCGTATGAAAATATACCTTACCGGGGTTATTTATCAACTATACAAAATATTGCCCACTTTGGTTTAGGGAAGATAGGACAGGTCGATTCTGTAGTGATCAGGTGGGAAAACGGTAAAAAGCAGGTATTACTAAATGTAAAAGCTGATCAAACGCTTAAGGTAAATGTTGCTGACGCTAAAGAAAATTATAATTACAATCATCCGGTTATCAATAAATCGTCTTTATTTAAGGAGATAACCACATCCGCGGGTATTACCTACAAGCATCAGGACAAAGACTATGTTGATTTTAATGTTCAAAAGTTGATACCACATAAATTATCAGAATATTCACCGGCGGTTGCTGTTGGTGATATAGATGGTAATGGTTTTGATGATATGGTAGTAGGGGGCACAACCCAATATCCCGCCCAGGTATTATTACAACAAGCCAATGGCAAATTTATACAGCGCGATTTATTGACGCGAACAAAAGATGTGTTGCCAGCGCTTAACTCGATCTCGGCTCATAATGACTTTTTATCGCAAAAGGTTAGGGTTAAAGATGAAGGCATCCTGCTTTTTGATGCTGATGGAGATGGTCACCTTGATTTATATATAACCAGCGGTGGTTTCGAAAGTGAATCCGGGTCAGCAAATTATCAGGACAGAATATACCTGAACGACGGAAAAGGGAACTTTAAACTGCAACCAGATGCGCTGCCAAAAAACTTCACCAGTAAACTGTGTGTTAAAGCAGCCGATTTTAACCGGGATGGTAAGCTTGATCTTTTTGTATCCGGTCGTGTTGATCCCTGGAACTATCCCAAGCCGGTTTCTAGCTTTATTTTACGTAATGATAGCAAAAAGGGCGTCATCAAATTCACCGATGTATCCGCAACAGCCGCAAAAGCATTAAAGGATATTGGTTTGGTATGTGATGCCACTTTTACCGATTTTAATAATGATGGCTGGCCCGATCTGATACTTACAGGAGAATGGATGCCTATTACTTTCCTGCAGAATGACCATGGCACTTTTAAAAATGTAACCAATAATACCGGGGTCGAAAATAAACTGGGCTGGTGGAACACTATTGCCGCGGGTGATTTTGATCATGATGGTGATATTGATTATATAGTGGGTAACACCGGTTTAAATACTTTTTATAAGGCTACAGATCAGTACCCTATATTTATTACCGCGAAGGATTTTGATAGCAACGGCAGTTACGATGCTTTTCCATCGGTTTTTCTGAAAGATCAGCAGGGAGTAATGAAAGAGTTTCCGGTTAACGGGCGCGATGATATCATTAAACAGATGATCGGTATGCGTGTCCGGTACCAGAATTATAAATCTTTGGCCGTAGCTACTATGGATTCGGTGATAACGCCCGAAATGCGTAAAGGGGCCATAAGGTTAAAAGCAAATTATCTGCAGTCGTGCTATTTGCGTAATGATGGTAATGGCAAATTTACTGTTATACCATTGCCGCTGGAAGCTCAAATGTCTGAACTATGCGGCATCACCGTTGACGATTTTGATGGCGACGGTAATCTGGATGTAGCCATCAACGGTAATGATTTTGGCACCGAAGTTACCACTGGCCGTTATGATGCCTTTAATGGTCTTATACTCAAAGGCGATGGTAAAGGTGGTTTTAAGCCGCTTACATTGCTGCAAAGCGGTCTTTTTGTACCCGGTAACGGTAAGGCACTCGTTAAGTTAAAGGGAGCTAAGGGAAACTATTTACTAGCCGCTACACAGAACCGCGATGTGATGAAACTATTTGAATTAAAAAGACCGGTTAAAACAGTTAACCTACAGCCATTGGATATGTACGCTGTTATTAAATACAAAAATGGCAAGATAAGCCGACAAGAGTTTTACAACGGTAGCTCTTTCTTGTCGCAGTCTGGCAGATTTTTTAATATTGAGAACAATATGGCCTCAGTAACTATAACTGATAGCAATGGTCATCAAAGAAACATACAGCTAAACTAATCGATATATGAGGTGCTTTAAAATAGTTATAACTGCTACCTGCATTTTTTTTCTTTTTAGCTGCGGCGATAAAAAGAAGATGGCATTAATGAAAGATACGGATGTAATACACCAAAACGTCGATCAGCTAACGCAGGTAATTATATATGACGTATTTACCCCACCGGTTGCCAGTCGTATTTATGGGTATACCACACTTGCAGCTTATGAAGCGGTACGTTATGCAAACCCCGGTTACAACTCCATTACTGCGCAACTCAGAGGCTTTGGTGAGCCTCCGAAGCCTCAAAAAAACAGATCCTACAATTTTACTTTGGCCGCCACAAAGGCATTTTTTACTGTAGCCCATAAGGTTACCTTTTCTGTTGATACCCTGAAAAAGTATGAGAATAAAGTGTTTGCCAGCTATAAAGATAACCTTGACGATTCTACGTATACCCGTTCCATCGCATTTGGCGAACAAATTGGCAAATACATACTCAAACGGGCTTCTGTCGACAATTACCCTCAAACCCGCGGCAAACCCAGGTTTTTAGGTAACGATAACCCCGGTCAATGGCACCCAACACCGCCCGATTACCTGGATGGAGTGGAATTTTGCTGGGGCACCATGCATACTTTTGCGGTAGATACCTCAACCAATTTCCAGTTGCCGCCTCCGCCATCTTTTAGTGAGGATAAAAACAGCGCCTATTTTAAACAGAATTTAGAGGTTTATCAGCAGAGTAAGAACCTGAACAAAGAACAGATCGATATCGCTAAATTTTGGGATGATAACCCTTTTGTAATTCAGCATAGCGGGCATGTGATGTTTGCCAATAAAAAGATTACACCCGGCGGTCACTGGATAGGTATCACCGCCATTGCCTGTAAGCAAACTCATGCCGATGTGGTGAAAACGGCACAAGCCTATGCCTTAACATCCATAGCTCTTTTTGACGCGTTTATATGCGGTTGGCAAGTAAAGTATGATCTCAACTACATCAGACCGGTAACAGTTATTAATGATAAAATTGATCCTAACTGGTTACCCATGCTGCAGACCCCTCCGTTCCCGGAATTCCCGAGCGGACACAGCGATATCAGTGGTGCATCAGCAATCATATTAACTCATATGTTTGGCGATAACTTCGCTTACCAGGATACCAGCGACCTGCGATACATCGGTATGCAGCGCCATTTTGACTCCTTTTTAAAAGCTGCTGACGAAACCTCGGTCAGCCGTTTTTATGGAGGGATACACTATCGTAATAGTGTTGATCAGGGCGCAGTTCAAGGCCGTCAGGTAGGCGAGTACATTTGGAAAAAATTAAAACTTAAAAAATAGTCAACAGGTAGTTCTATGAGGAAAAGCTATTTCATAACATTTTATATAGTGTTATTTATTGCGGTGTTGTCTGGTATAACACTCTTGAACAGCTGCAAAAATAAAACTAAACAGCCTTACCAGTTAACAGGCAATGTATTGGTTGATGGGCAAAACCTGGCCCAGGAAAAATGTACAAGCTGCCATGCTTTGGTACCCGCCAATGCCTTAAGTAAAGATGTTTGGGAAAAGCATGTATTGCCTTATATGGCAAGTTTTATGCATATCTCCATTTATGGGTCAACCTATTATAAGCGTAATGTGGCAGATACCGCCGGTTCATCATTACAGGAATGGCTTGCCCTGGTAGCGTATTATAAAAAAACAGCTCCCGATACCATCGTTGCTGCGCCCAAGCCCATCCCGTTGATAAATGATTGGGCTGGTTTTACACTAAAAATGCCGGCGCCTGTAAACTATAACAGTTTTACCACTATGGTAGCGGTAAACCCGTACACGCATAAACTATACAGCGCCGATTTCACTAGCAGCAAACTACTTGGCTGGGACAATAACTTAAAATCCGATTCTCTGGGTACATTGCCATCACCAGCTGTAAATGTGAATTTTACAAAAGATACAGCCGGTAACAACACAGGTTATTTTAGCTGTATAGGACGCCTGGAACCCGCCGATTTCCCCAACGGCAAAATTGTAAAAGTAAATCTGGATGCTAAGGAACTAAACAGCGACCAAACCTTTATAGCATCAGACTTGCCCCGGCCTCAGCAAACCGTATTTGCCGATTTTAATAAAGATGGCCTTACCGACATGATAGTTTGTGGGGCCGGCAAGCTTAAAGGTGGTGTATTTCTCCTAAAGCAGAACCCTGATCACACCTACAGCCAGGAAACGATTTACGATAAACCAGGAGCCGTTCAGGCAATTACCGGCGATTTTAATAAAGACGGCTGGCCCGATGTAATGGTACTGATTGGCAGCGGCGACGAAGGTCTCTGGCAGTTTTTAAATGACCATAAAGGAGGCTTTACCAAAAGAAACCTGCTGCGTTTTCCACCGGTATACGGCTCATCCAGTTTTCAGCTGGCTGATATGGATCATGACGGAAATCCCGACCTGATTTATACATGCGGTTATAATTATCATGATTCGCGCAGGATAAAACCTTATCACGGCCTGTATATTTATACCAATACTGGCAACTGGAATTTTAAACAGCGCTGGTTTTATCCCATCAATGGTTGTACTAAGGCCATCGCGGCAGATTTTGATGGCGACGGCGATCTGGACATAGCCACGATTGCCTTTTTTGCCGATATGAAAAATACCCCGGCCGAAGAGTTTATCTATTTTGAACAGGTTAAACCTTTTGATTTTAAACCACATGCCATCCCGGTAAGCCAGTACGGGCACTGGATGTGTATGGAAGTTGCCGATCTGAATAATGATGGCAAACCAGATATTATATTGGGTAACTATTCAAGTGGGTTTTTATTTATACCCGGGTTTAAACCCACATGGGATAAAAAGTTACCTTTGATAGTGCTTGAAAACCACACCAAAAAATAAGTATAAAAGTTGCACCCTGCTTGTGTTTGCCTAAATTGAAATGTGTACATGACTAAAAACTTCAGGATGCCGGTAAACAGGTTGTGTTTACTGAAAGTTATGGTGTTAAGTATAGCGATGTTCACCATTAGCTGTTCCAACAATAACAACAATACCCAGAGCAAAGAAGAGTACTTAGCCGATGGAAAAAAGCTGGCCACAACGCATTGCTCAAGCTGCCACCAGCTTCCGGATCCGTCACTATTGGACAGTGCTACCTGGGAAACAGGTATTATGCCCGCAATGGCTCCCAAATTTGGTTTCAAAAGTTTTATGGGTAACTACCTGGTATCAGCAAGCACTAGTATATCCAAGGAAGACTGGTATAAGATAGTAGCGTATTATAAAAATACATCGCCCAAAAAGCTGATCATCCCCAAACCTACTGCGGTAAAAGATTGGGCCATCTTTAGCCTCAGGCAACCCCAAAACACCAATCGCAAAGGCTTGCAGGCCATGACCACAATGGTGGCTTACAATCCGAATGATCATTTCATTTATACCGGTAATGCAGGCAATAACCTATACAAATGGAACAGTGATCTGCAACCAACCCTGGTCAAAAAATTTCAATCGCCGGTTACGGATATTAATTTTTTTAAATCAAAGAACCAAGTCAACAGAGCCGTAATTACTTGTATTGGTTTTTTACCACCAAGTGATGCGTTGAAAGGAAAGCTGATTAATATTAACCTCAACAGGTCTGCCAAAAACGATTCCACCTTAATTACCGATAGTTTACCCAGGCCTGTAAAAAGTGCCTATGCCGATTTTAATAAAGATGGGCTTACCGACTATGTATCCTGCGGTTTCGGGCGCAATAATGGCGGCTTGTATCTGATGCAACAACAAGCCGGAGGTCAATTTACCAAAAAAATATTGCGGGCATTACCCGGTGCCACGCAAGTTTTTACCGGTGATTTCAATCATGATGGCTGGCCGGATATTGCCTGCCTGTTTGCCCAGGCCGATGAGGGGATCTGGATGTTCCTGAATGATAAAAAGGGTGGTTTTACCAGTCAGAATTTATTGCGTTTCCCCTCGGTGTATGGCTCAAGTAGTTTTCAGTTGATTGATTTTAACCATGATGGCCTGCTGGATATTGTGTATACCTGCGGCGATAACAACGATTTTTCGCCGGTATTTAAACCGTATCATGGTGTGTATATTTTTACCAACCAGGGTAACTGGAAATTTAAGCAAACCTATTTTTACCATATCAATGGCTGCTCAAAGGCCATAGCGGCCGATTTTGACCATGATGGCGACCTCGACATTGCGGTGATCGCTTTCTTCCCCGATTTTAAGTACTATCCCGAAGAAGGTTTTACTTATCATGAGCAAACCGCTCCGGGTAAGTTTAAGGTACATGCCATACCTGTTAACCAATATGGCCGCTGGATAGCTATGGATGTAGCCGATGTTGACCATGATGGTTACCCCGATATCATCCTGGGGAATTTTTCATTTACAGCAAAAGGGCTAATGGTGCAAAAAGATATAGAACCCAATTGGGACCTTTACCAACCTTTCATCGTGCTGCATAATGATGCCAAAAGTATTGGCGTATCAAAAGGCAAATAAAAACTTTTTAAACCTTCAATTTTAACACTTTTCTGCTCAAAAATGGAGTGAAAAAGGTCTAAAGCTGCTCGAAAAACCTTCATTTTAACACTTTTTAACAAATTTTAACACAGTTTTGAAGCTTTTTTTAAACTTTAAAAAGTATTAAACACTTGGCTATCAAATAACTACATTCCAAACGGTCAGTTTTTGGCCTTGTTTGGGGCTTAACTAAACGGCCCGGTTCTCTCTTTTTACAAGAAAACCGGGCCGTTATATAGATATAAAAGTACGAAAATTTATGGACAAAAACAAATGGAGGGATACCGAAACCGATCTATTGCCATCATCGATACAAAACCTAACTTTGCCCGCAAAATACATTAATGAACACTGCTGATATACTGATCATAGGCGCTGGTGCCGCTGGATTGATGGCTGCCCGTGAACTGGCCAATGCCGGTAAAAAAGTAATAGTACTGGAAGCGGATAACCGTATCGGTGGGCGGATATATACGCAATACGATGCCAGTACCAGGAAATATACAGAACTGGGGGCCGAGTTTGTACACGGCGACTTGCCCGTTACGCTCGGCTTGCTAAATGAGGCCGGTATTAAGTATCGTTCCGCTTCGGCAGAAATGGTGCAGTACGATCAAGGCGCATTTTTGGAAGATGAATCATTTATTGAACATTGGGATCTGCTCATCGATCAATTGAACAGCCTGCAGCAGGATATCAGTATCGATGAGTTTATGTCGAAAGAGTTTTCCGGTGATAAATACGACAGGATGAGGACCTCGGTACGGCAATTTGTGTCGGGCTATGATACCGGTGACCCGAAGAAAGCCAGTTGCTTCGCCCTAAGGAAGGAATGGCAAAGCGATGATGACAGTGCCCAGCATCGTGTAGAAGGAGGATATGTGAGTTTGTTGAATTACCTGGCCGGTGCATGTAAAGTCAATGGCGGCGAGATATTGCTAAATGCTATCGTAAAAGATATTTACTGGGAACCCGGAAAGGTGAGCGCCATCATAGCTGATGGAACAGCCTACCATGCCCAACAGATGATACTGGCTGTACCACTTGGTGTTTTGAAGGCCAGTGAAGGGCAAGCAGGCGCCATAACTTTTCATCCGCAGCTTAAAGCACACCGGGAAGCTATAAAACACATGGGTTTTGGCGCGGTAATCAAAATATTATTGGAGTTTGACGAGCCTTTTTGGTACAGCGAAGAAACCGAAATACGCATTGGCCGGAGCCTTGACCATATGGGCTACCTGCTTTCACAGGAAGAAATACCTACTTGGTGGACACAGTTTCCCGAACGGTCCAGCGTATTTACCGGCTGGATAGGAGGGCCCGAGGCCAGAGCGAAGAAAGAGATGAGCGATGAGGATATATTGATGGAGAGTCTGCAATCGGTAGCCAATATTTTCCGGTTGGGGGTAGATGAACTGAGGCAAAGACTTAAGACCTGGCAGGTGATCAACTGGACAGCCAAGCCATTTACGCGGGGCTCATACGCCTATGATACCGTTAATGCGGCTGCCTGTCGCCATACCCTGAATACCCCGGTAGACGATACGCTGTTTTTCACTGGCGAATATCTTTATGAAGGCACAGCCATGGGTACTGTAGAAGCAGCCTTAACCAGTGGAAAAGGTGTAGCGGTGGCGATCCGGAGCATAAATATAAATTGACATGGTAGAGAAACCCCTTCCTCCCCTTCCCGAGGGAAGGAATCACACGAAGCCCTGGCTTTTAAGATTTAATTCATGATCAGTTAAATTTCAATTCCCTCCCTCGGGAGGGGCGCGTTTGGCTGGTGCGGTTGCAGGGAGGGGTTTATACAATTGGCGAAAATAAATTTGTTACAGCTAAAACTAATCATATTAATACTTCTCCCTGTTCCAGCTTAGCCACAAACTGCTGAATTCTCCTCTCCCTTGTTTGCATTGTTTTGGCCTGATGCAAATGGTAGTATATGATAAAAAGGTTACCCTTGTTGAGGGTATCAAAAAAGACTTTAGCTTTTTTATTGTTGTTTAGCGCCTTGATAAAATCCTCCGGAATAATCATCTCCCGTTGCGGGGCATAAGCTTTTTCCCAGCGACCATCAGCCTTGGCCATATCTACCTGCGCAATACCCGGCGGCCGCATTTTTCCGCTAGTGATGAGTCGTTGGATGTGCTCCGTGTTCCGGTACGACCAAACACTTCTGGTCCTTCTTGGCGTAAATTTTTGAATATAAGATACCTCGTCCAGCTTTTTTTTAATCCGATCTATCCATCCAAAGCAAAGGGCAATATCTAAGGCCATGGCATAGTTTATGGATTTTATACCCGAATCCTTTTTGAATATTCTCAGCCAGATGCCATCTGTGTTTTCATGGTTCTTTTCCAGCCATTTTTCCCATTGTCCGGAGGTTTTAAAAGAAAGTACCGGCAGCTCTTTGTTTGATGAGGGAATTGTTTGTTTCATGAAACAAAGAACAGCGGGTTGCGTGACAGCCCTATGTCAGTAGTGCAAAAAAGATGTTAGGGATTAAGTTCCCCTCTTGAGAGGCGCGGGATAGTGCATTGGCAGGGGTGAGGTTAACCAATTGTAGAGAAACACACCCCTACACCCCTCTCAAGAGAGTAATAATACATCAATAATATCACAAAAGGAGGGGCTGTCACCCTGAGCACCGTCGAAGGGCGTGCGTAGAGGCCTGCCCACCATGCTTCGACGGTGCTCAGCATGACACCCTTTTTAGGCAATTGTTTAATGATGGGCTATTACTCTCAAGAGGGGAATCGCACTGTCTCCCACTTTTTTTGATTATCCGAACACCTATAGGCTGGAACCGGGCAATTTTATCAGGTATCAATTAATATACATTATTTCACGCCCCAAACTGCCGTAGATGATGGTCCACGTGTTTATAAACCATGTATCCAATCTGTTCCTCGGTCATGGTGCCAAAAAAAGGATGTATAAGACCGGGATCGGAAAAATGAGCGTAATCCTGGATTTTAGAAATCCATTTCGTTCTCTCCGGAAACATATCGCCATCACCCGAAATCCGAAGCTCCGGAAGAGTAGGGGTGTTTCTCCTCAAAGGTGATTCATCTTTCATTACACTCCGCAACGCTATTTTGCCAAATAGGTGACTGATAAACGGACGCTTATATTTTTGCCTGCCCTGCATCATGTCTTCCCAAAGCGTGCAATGTTTTACCATTTGATATACATTCATTTTGCCCCATTGAGCTTTACTATCGATGTTCAATGAATTCACCCTGTTGATGAGTTCATCCCTTGTTTCCTGGTCAAAGATCGATTTCATAGCTCAGGATTCAATTTGTGCGAGTGAAAACCAATTGCCCGAATCATCTGTAAACAAGGCTTCATAGCCATAAAACTCTTTTGTTGGCACCTTTTTAAATACCACTCCTTTTGCCGATAATTCTTCATAAGTAGCCAGCAGGTCGTGACAGGTAAATACTGCCGCCCCGAACGTTCCTTTTTTGATAAGGTGTGTCATGGTACCTACGGTTTCCTTATCGAACATACCGCCTTCGGCAACCAGGAACAGGGTTATTTCCAGCTCCGGTTGTTCGGGCGGGGTTACGGTTAGCCACCGGGCGCCTTCGCCCATAGGGGCATCGGTGTGTACTTTAAAACCCAGTTTGTTTACATAAAAATCGTATGCGCTGCTCTGATCCAGAACATAAATGCACATATGCGTTACTTTGGTGATCATTTTTTGTATGTATTGGTTTACCATACAAACATGGGTAATGAATTACAGTATCACCTCTTGAAAATTGCTATTTTTTGATGTAACCATGAGATTCTGCAAAGCAATTAGGAACGGCCGACAGCGGGTTGACACGAATAGCCTGCTGCTTTATTTTTTGATCATTTTGAAAGGCAGAAGGGGTTTTACCAGCTAGTTTTTTAAATACCGCGGTGAATGAGGTAGGACTGTCAAAACCTATCTGAAAACAAACATCTATGATGGCTTTGCCCTCGGTTAGTAATAATTTGGCCTGATCTATCCGCACCTTTGTGAGATAATTGTGGGGTGTTTTGCCGTATATGGATTTAAAGAGTCTTATAAAGTGATATTTCGAAAAGCAGGCTTCATCGGCAATGTTGGAAACGTCGATATTTTCGGAGAAATGACTGTCGATGAATAGTTTTGCCTGAACTATTCGTTTGTACAAATACATTTTCTCGTATTGTTCCATTGATTCTAAAATTCTAAACACTAAGATCGAAATTCTAAATCTTAAAACCGAATATTCTAAATCCTAAAAACTAAATTCTAAGCTCTAAATTTTTAATAATCAGAATTTTAAATCCGAAATCGAACATCCGATATCCGATATCCGATATCCGATATCAAGATGCTTTCCAGTAGTTGCCCGAAACGATGATCATATCCAGCATTTTAATACTGTTGTCATAATAATCGTAATCTTTTAGCTTAAAGGCTATTAGGTAATCCCACAGTTTGTTGAGCCAATGCTGGTTATTTAAATCAACCGTGGCCGATACGGCAAAGGGGGCTATAAAACTTAGTGCTTCAAAATATCGCCCTTTGATATCATTGCCGGCCAGCGTATATCCCGCCGAAATATTATCGGGATTGCCATTGGTGGTTTCCCTGATCCAGTGGTTTATTTTATCGGCGAAGGTTTTAGCCCGTTTATCGCCATATAACAAATAGTCGCTGGCTATGCGCCAGGGTACACGACAGGCATTATAGTTATAAAAACCATCATAGGGCGATTCGAGGTAATTGCGTTGCGCCGGATGAGGTGCCTTATTCACACTGCGGATAAAGTCAGGCACCAGGCCTGCCTCCGGGCTGTATTGGGCCTGCATGGTGGCAATGAGGCGATAAGTATTATCGGTTACTGATTTCCACTTGCCGTTATGTAAAGTGGCCTCAAAGGCTTTAAAATGCGCCGGCATAAAGTCGGACGAACGGGTGTCAAAGTAGTCGGCGCTATCGTATTCAATAGCGTCGCTTAGTAAAACAGAATAAGTTTTTGGGTTGATTTCATGCTGCATGATAGCCGCAATGCTATTTTGAGCCTCGTGCAGATAATTGATGCTCCCGGTATTGCCCCATTGTTTGGCGGCCAGCAGCAGAGAATAGGCAATGTCCATATCCCCATCGGTAGCGGTGCTGCGGTCAAGATCTTTACAGCCCTTTACCTGTGCCCAGGCCATGAGATAGGGTGATGTTTTAGCCGGATGGGCCTTGTAATATTGGTAAAGACCGTCAAAAGTATTTTGGGCGTTCTTGTCGTACCCGGACATCAGTACGGTGATGATCATACCATAACCCTGACCTTCGGATACACATTCCTTACCTTTTCTTTCAAACCAAATGTAGTATTGACCGGGGCTACAGC
This sequence comes from Mucilaginibacter lappiensis, assembly GCF_900155965.1. Taxonomy (GTDB): domain Bacteria; phylum Bacteroidota; class Bacteroidia; order Sphingobacteriales; family Sphingobacteriaceae; genus Mucilaginibacter; species Mucilaginibacter lappiensis. The sequence goes on along the minus strand of NZ_FTMG01000007.1, from coordinate 82,281 downwards.
TGGGTTTTACATACCGTTTTTTCCACTGGTCATAAAATACCTCCACCTGTTTATCCAGTTGCTGCTGGGGGAGGTGGTTTGGCTTGATGGTGCCTTTGGTGTAGGGGTAATGCTGAGGGAAGGGCATGGAGACCACTTGACTCACCCGACCATCGCTGCGCTTGGTCACCCTCTCTTCGCCTGCGGCGGAAAGAGGGGATTTGAGAATGATCGTAAACAAAAGGAAAAACACACAAATTCTCCACCCTCTTTGCTGCGAAGCGGGAGAGAGGGGCGTCCAGCGGAGTGCAGACGCGGTGAGTCGTCTACGCTCTGTCACGATTATTAGAAGGTCTTTACACCACCTGTAGTTCCAGTAATTCTTCAAAATGTTCGTCTTCCATGCACATTTGGTTCTGGGCAAAATAGAGTTTTAAGCAGGCCAGGAAATTTTGTATCACCGGGTTATCCTTGCAGGTTGCGGCGTACCAGGTTCTTTTGGCTACACTATGGTGAAGGGGCCTGGCTACCACATTTCTGTTGGCCAGGTAAGGTTTCACTATCCAATCGGCCATTACGCTGATGCCTAAACCGGCGTTTACCATTTCGATGGTAGCATCGGTGTAGTGGATGCGGTTTAATGTTTTGGGTTTTACGTGTTGATCCTGTATCAGGGTTTCAATAAGTGGGGTATCCTGATAGCTGGGATCGTAAAGGGCCAATATGAGATCCTGATCCTGAAAATCGCAGATATTGATCACGTCTTTTTTGGCCAGCGGATGATCGGCTGGTAATATCACATTCAGGCGATCCTCGAAAATAGCCTCATAGGTTATCTTCGTATTTATCATTTGAGTGCGTACAATGCCCAGGTCCAGATCGCCGCGCATCAGGTACTCCAGCGGGCGGCGGGTTGCATCTGATACAATATTGATTTGAATATCGGGCCATTGGCTTTTAAAATCTTTGATAACTCCCGGCAACCAGTGGTAAGCCGTGTAGCACTGCATACTGATATTCAGCTTGCCGGTTTTGCCGTTCTTGTAATTGCGAATATCCTCTTCCATCGACCGTATTTCGGCGATGATCTTCTCGGAACTGCGCAAAAATCGGTAGCCAATCTCAGACAAATGTAATTTTTTGCCTTCGCGATGAAAAACTTCGATATCCAGCTCTTTTTCCAGTTCCTTTAACTGGTGGCTCAGTGCCGACTGGGTAAGGTGAAGCGTAGCGGCTGCTTTAGTTAAAGTTCCCTCTTTTGATATGGTATCAACTAAGCGGAAATGGTGGAGTGCTATATTCATTATGAATTTTACTAATGATTATGACAAAATTAATTCATTTTTTTCATACATCCTATAGCCCTACCTTTGCCGTGTATAAAATACACAATATGTATAATCTACCTTCAAAACAACTACTTCTGTTTTTAGGTGTTTTATTTGTCTACCAGGCTCAGGCTCAGCAAAAAGTTTTAAACATCAAAGATGCTGAACAAATGGCACTCGCTAATTACGGTACCATCAAATCCAAGGCTAATCAGTTAAACGCTGCTAAGGCATACTTAAAAGAAACACGTACAGAATATTTACCAGATGTAAGCATCTCGGCACAACAGGATTACGGAACGGCCAACGGTCAAAACGGACCATTGTATGGTTACCGTGGTTTATCCGTAGCATCATCAGGCCCGGCCCAGGCTAATCAAAACTGGAACGCGGCATTCGGTTCATTGTATTTAAGTAACGTAAGCTGGGATTTTTTCAGCTTTGGCAAATCACATGAACGCATCAAAGTTCAAAAGAACATCGTTAACCGCGAACAGGCCGACCTGGGACAAGAACAATTTCAACATGAAGTGCGCGTGGCCAGTACCTATTTAAATTTACTGGCGGCCCAACAACTGGCAAAAGCTCAGCAGGATAACCTAAACCGGGCCATAGACCTGCAAAAGGTGGTAGTTGCCCGTGTAAAGAACGGTCTGAACCCGGGTGTTGACTCGGCTTTAGCCAACGCGGAAGTATCCAATGCCAAAATTTCACTGACCAATACGGAGCAAACCGTGCAGGATCAGAGCAACCAGCTTTCGGTGTACCTGGGTATCCCTGCGCAGGATTTCTTATTGGATAGCGCTTTTGTTACCAAGCTGCCTACCACGCTCGAAGCTTTAAGTTCCGTGCAACTGGCAGATCACCCGCAGTTACGTTATTTGCAAAACCGAATTGGCGTAAGCGATGAACAGGCCAAGTATTTAAAAACCTTCAGTTACCCTACATTTACCTTGTTTGGCGTTTACCAGGGCAGGGGCTCTGGCTTTAACTATGATTATACCACCAACCCTAACAGTGTTAACAGCAGTTATGGTGCCGGTGCCAATCCAACCCGGTACAACTACCTGTTTGGCGTGGCCATGGTTTGGAACATTACCAGTCCGTTCAGGGTACATTACCAGGTACAGTCGCAAAAGTATACCTCGGAGCAGTTTAAAAATGATTACGACCTGGTGGAGCAGCAACTGACAGCACAGCTGGCATTGGCGCAAACCCGTATCGGTAACTCTTTGAAAAATTACCGCGAGGTACCGGTTGAGGTTTCGGCCGCAAGCGATGCTTATAAGCAGAAGTATACCTTATATAAAAACGGACTGGCCAACATTGTTGATTTTACCCAGGCTCTTTATACATTGAACCGTGCCGAGGTTGACCGTTACATTGCCTTAAACAATGTATGGCAGGCCCTGCTGTTTAAATCGGCAGCTACAGGCGATTTTGGCATATTCATTAATAATTTTTAATAACAGTAGCCCCACCCAAACCCTCCCCGGTAGGGAGGGCTTTTAAAAAAAGTCTCCCCTGCCGGGGGAGATTTAGAGGGGGCTAATTTTTAATAACAGTAATACACATTTATAATGGGAATGATCAAAGGGGCGCTACAAAAACCAATTACCATATTGGTTATAGTTGCCGGACTGTTTTTTTTCGGGGTCAATGCGGTACGTACTATCAAGATAGATATCTTTCCTGATCTTAACCTGCCGGTTATCTATATATCCCACCCTTACGGAGGTTTTACCCCCGACCAGATGGAGGCTTATTTTGGTAAGCAATATGTGAACCTGCTGCTTTTTGTTTCGGGTGTAAAAACCATCGAAACCAAAAATGTACAGGGTTTAACACTGATCAAAGTTACTTTTTACGAAGGTACTAATATGGCACAGGCCGCGGCGGAGGTCACGGCGTTCACCAATAGGGCCCAGTCGGCATTCCCGCAGGGCTCGCAGCCTCCGTTTATTTTGAGGTTTGATGCCTCCACGCTACCGGTTGGTCAGTTGGTGCTCAGTAGCCCAACCCGATCCAACAACGAGTTGCTTGATTTTGCGTTGGTTTACGTAAGGTCGGCATTTACATCAGTTCCCGGCCTGGTGGCACCGGCTCCTTTTGGTGGTAACCAGCGTACCGTGGTAATCAAGGTAGATCCCGGATTGTTACGCTCGCATAATTTAACACCCGACCAGATCGTGGCTGCTTTACGCGAAAACAACCAGAATACCCCGGCAGGTAACGTACGTATAGGCGACTATAACTACCTGGCCCCATCAAACACCACCATTAAAAAGATTCCCGATTTTGGTAACATCCCATTATACAAAAATGGAGTACAAACAGTTTTTTTACATGATGTAGCCACCGTGGAAGACGGTGCGGATATCACCAACGGTTATGCGCTTATCAACGGAAAGCGTTCGGTTTATCTGCCTATTACCAAATCGGCCACAGCATCCACCTGGGATGTGGTTCAGAATTTGAAAAAAGCATTGCCCCGTTTCCAGGCTTTGGTTCCGGATGACGTGAAATTGTCGTTCGTGTTTGACCAATCGGTTTATGTAATTAACGCGGTGAAGAGTTTGGCCGAAGAAGGCGCTATAGGCGCGGTATTAACCGGTTTAATGGTATTGTTGTTCCTGGGCGATAAACGTGGGGCACTCATCGTAATATTAACTATTCCAACCTGTATTATATCAGCTATATTTTTCCTTTCGCTTTTTGGGCAGACGATCAATATCATGACGCTGAGCGGTTTGTCGCTGGCTATTGGTATCCTGGTGGATGAGTCGACGGTGACGATCGAAAATATTCACCAGCACTTTGATATGGGTAAACCTAAGGCTTTGGCTATATGGGATGCCTGTAAGGAGATCGCTTTCCCTAAATTGCTGATCCTGTTTTGTATCCTGGCTGTATTTGCACCGGCCTTTACCATGAAAGGTATACCGGGAGCATTGTTCCTGCCGCTGGCGCTGGCCATTGGTTTCTCCATGATTGTTTCTTACTTCCTGGCGCAAACCTTTGTACCTATCATGGCCAACTGGATCATGGTGAACAAACACGAAGATCACAGCCATGCTGATGGTTTTGCTTTGGAAGATGAAGGCGAGCCATGGGAGCAAAAAGAAAAAGCCATGAAAAGGGCTCTGGAACATACCGGTAAAGAAGTAACCCGTTTTGACAGGTTCAGGGATAGCTTTATGCGCCTGATGGACAGGATGATGCCTAACCGGAAAATCCTGGTAACTGTTTATGTTATTGCTGCTTGTGGCTTAGCCTTTTTACTCCTGAATATTATCGGCCGTGACGTATTGCCTAAAGTAAACTCCGGAACCTTCCAGGTACGTTTACGTGCTCCGGATGGTACCCGTTTGGAGCGTACCGAGATAGAGGTAGTAAAAGCACAACGTATACTGGGTAACATTGTAGGTAAAAACCACATTGCTATTACTTCCACTATGGTGGGTACACACCCTTCATCGTTCTCCACCAACCCGATATATATGTTCATGGCTGGTCCGCAGGAAGCGGTGATGCAGGTGAGCTTAACCGAAGATTATAAAGTGAACCTGGACGATCTGAAAGAAAAATTCAGAGATTCTATAGCGCAAAGAATGCCCGGCATAAAGATCTCTTTTGAGCCGATAGAATTAACGGATAAGATTCTGAGCCAGGGATCGCCTACACCGATAGAGGTAGCTTTGACTGGTAAAAACAAGAAACAAAACCAGGAATATGCCTTCAAGGTGTTGGATAAATTAAAACAGATCAAATATCTACGCGATGCACAGATAGGTCAGTCGTTCAATTATCCGTCGTTAGATATTACTATCGACAGGCAAAGGGCGGCACAACTGGGTGTGGGTTTAAATGACATCTCCCGCTCGCTGATTGCCTCTACCTCATCATCAAGGTTTACCGAAAAAAACAACTGGATTGATGAACGTGCCGGGCTAAGCTACCTGGTACAGGTACAGGTACCTGAATATCAAATGGCCAGCCTGAACGATGTAAAGGAGATCCCTGTACTGGCTAATCAGTCACGTCCAACCTTAGGTGATGTGGCCGATGTAAAAACCGGCATAGCTAACGGCGAAGATGATAATATTGGTGCCATACCAACCATGTCTGTTACAGCCAATATCAACAAAAAAGATTTGGGCACGGCTACGCACGATGTGCAGGAAGCTATTAAATCCATTGGTAAACTGCCGCACGGCTTAACTATAGAAATGCGCGGTTTGAGCCAAACGCTAACCGATACGCTGGATAGTTTACAATCAGGTTTGTTGGTAGCTATTATCGTGATATTCCTGATGCTGGCAGCCAACTTCCAGTCGTTCAAGATGTCGTTTGTAGTATTGTCAACGGTGCCGGCGGTATTGTTCGGGTCGTTACTGCTGGTTAAAATAACCGGGGCAACACTCAACCTGCAATCCTACATGGGTATGATCATGTCGGTAGGTGTATCCATATCCAACGCGGTATTACTGATCACCAATGCCGAAGAATTACGTAAACACAACGGCGACGCATTGAAAGCCGCCCGCGAAGCTGTAGCTTTGCGTTTGCGCCCTATATTAATGACCAGTTTAGCGATGGTTGTAGGTATGATCCCGATGGCATCCGGTTTGGGTGAAGGTGGCGACCAAACCTCGCCGCTTGGCCGCGCGGTTATTGGCGGACTTATTGCTTCAACATTTGCAGCCCTGTTAATATTACCATTGGTTTTTGCCTGGGTACAAGGTAATGCCAGTACACAATCAGTATCATTAGACCCAGAAGATAAAGAAAGTAAATTTTATGTCCCTTTGCATCATCATGAAAAAGCTTAAAAATAGATCGATCCTTATGCTTGCCGTATTGGCGGTAGCTGTAAGTTTCCTGAGTGCGTGTCATTCAGAAGAAAAAGAAAAAGAGAGTGCCGAAGAGCAACAACAGGAAGCGGTGGAAACCCCATCGGTTGAACTGGTTGCGGTTAAAAAAGGAAAGTTGAGCGGCTCGGTTACTATTCCCGGCGAGCTGATTCCTTACCAACAGGTTGACCTGTACGCTAAGGTGAACAGCTATGTGAAAAAACTATTAGTTGATATCGGTTCCGAAGTTCATCAGGGGCAATTGCTGGTAGTTTTGGAAGCACCGGAAATCAACTCGCAATTAGCAGGCGCACAATCCAGAATAAAACAACAAGAGGCTATTTACTATGCCAGTAAGGCTACTTATGACAGATTGGTAAGCACCAGCAAAACTCCTGGTACCGTATCACAGAATGACCTGGAGCAGGCCGAAGCCAAGAAAAATTCAGATTTGGCTAATGTGGAAGCTGCAAAATCTGCCTATAAAGAGGTAGGTGCTAACCTGGCTTACCTGGAAATACGCGCTCCGTTTGATGGAGTTATCACCAGTCGTAACGTGAATTTGGGTGCCTATGTAGGCCCGGGTGGTAAAAGTACCGATCCGCTGTTTACCCTGCAGGATCAGAAAAGGTTGCGTTTGGTAGTATCTATACCAGAAAGCTCTACAGGTTCATTAAGCAACAAAAGCGAAGTGGATTTTACGGTGAAAGCATTGCCCAACCAAAAATTTACAGCGCAGGTGAAACGTTTAGCCGGCGCTTTGGATGAAAAGCTAAGATCTGAGCGTTTAGAAATGGACGTATACAATAAAGACAAAAAACTTTTGCCTCACATGTTTGCCGAAGTAAGCGTACCGCTGCCTGGTGGCGATAGTGCCTATGTGGTGCCTAAAACCGCTGTTTACACTTCTACCGAAAAGGTATTTGTAATTAAGGTGGTAAACCATAAAGCAATATGGGTTGACGCCAAAAAAGGCTTAACATCGGGCGACATGATGGAAGTTTACGGCGACCTGAAACCAGATGATAAACTGGTAAAAGTAGCTTCGGACGAGATCAGGGACGGATCAACAGTAAAAGATAAATAATTAGTTGATAGGATAAGGATTGAGTTAATTCAGTTGACTGATTACTTTTGTTTGCATCCCGCTTTGCAGTAGCAAGGTGGGATGTTTTTTTGTGTGTCTGGATTTGCTCTGTGTGATCTACAAAAAGCAGTGTCATTTCGAACGAGCAGCAGAGGTAATGAGAGGGAGCGAGGAGAAATCTTTTACGAGCGACAAGCCGTAATGCATGGCGCAAAAGATTTCTCCTCACCCAAAGCATGATTCCACCCCACTGTTCGTTCGAAATGACATCGGTTTTTAATAATAGAACCGAACTTCGTCTCCTCAGGTTCCCTTTTAAGACCCTGAGGGAACGAAATTTAGTTAATGTTCTGCTGTATACCTTGTATATCTAAGATGCTCAAACTCAAGTTCGGCAAGACCGGATTGTTTGTCTCTTTCGTCCCCTTTGGGTCCCTCGTAGATTAAAGTTAACCCACAAAATTCGCTAACCTAAAATTCCAATAGGAGGCACCTACGGAGCCTATTGATGTGCACTTTAGGACTATAAACACGTGGCCCCGCTGGGGCCGAATAGCACGTCAGGCATACTGTTTACACTATAAAACATTATCGGCCCCAGCGGGGCCACGTGTTTATAGGCAAAATTTGAAGAAATAGTGGACTCCAGCGGAGTCTCCTAATCATAAACTTACTTATTAAGCCTTATTCGGTGCGCATTTAGATTTTATGGGTTAACCTAAACTCGTAGAGGACCCTGAGGTTTAAGCAGGTTAACAGATAGAATGGCTTGATTATTAATGCCTTAGTCCTATCTTACTTTTGCAGAAGCTGCAGCATTTTAACGCCTAAAGCATCTGTACTTTCGGCCGAGTTGGAAAGTATCACTACCGCCAGGTTTTTTTGCGCGTTGAATGCCAGGAAACTGCTGCTGCCATAGGTTCCCCCGTTATGAAAGTAATACTCTACACCATCAACAATAATTATGTGCCAGGCCAGTCCCATTTTGGCATCTTTGCTAAAGGTAATCTGGTGGGTTAACTCAAAGGCCTTCCCGAGCTTGTCAGCGGCCGGATTCATATTGGCTTCCGCATATACCAGCAGATCATTTACAGATGAATGCAGCGCCCCGCAGGAGGCTAAAACGTCAAAATTCCAGGCCGGGGTCTCGTTGCCTGTAATATTATAAACGGTTGCAAAATTGCTTAACCGGGCCGGACTTAAACGCTGTGTAGTACTCGACATCACCAGGGGGCGGCAGATGATATCGGCCACCATCTGCTCAAATGTTTCACCACTTACTTTTGACAAAATGGTTCCCAGCAAGCCAACACCTAAATTGGAGTAATCATATCTTTCGCCCGGCTGACTGTTCAGTTTACAGGTTTTGAGGTAGGTAAATAGCTGTTGTTTGATATAGTCTTTATAAGGATTAAGCTCATCCGTTGCATTAGCCTCTAGATTGTCAGGGATGCGGGCCAAACCCGAGGTATGATTACTTAACGACTCCAGCGTGATCAACTTTAGCTCTGGGTTTTTGGCGACAGAATCGGGCAGGTATTTGGTGACAGGATCGGTTAGTTTTACTTTGCCTTCGTTTACATAATAAGCCAGCAGCGTGGCGGTAAACGTTTTGGTGATGGACCCTATTTCGTAAATGGTGTGGAGCGTAGGCAGTTGCTTGTTGTCTTTGGTAGTTTCGCCATAGTTATAAGTGGTTATTTTACCATCTTTTAAAACGCCTACGCTTAAACCAACAGTATTGGCCTTTTGAATGTACGGGCGTACGGCGGATTCGATCACTTTATCCATGGAGGTTAGTAGCTTATTGGTTGAGGCGGCCTGATTTAATTTGTCGGCAGTTACCTGGGTAAATGGTTGAAACAGGAAAAGATCCAATTTATTGTCCTGATCAAGACTCATTTGCAGCTGTAAGGTAACCGCTCCAAATATCAGTTTATATGTACTTACTTTGTTATTGACGAAACTAACAAGTGACGAACCTTTAATATCGCCCATAGGGAAAAGTTGCTGGTTGGCCACCGACCGGAAGCCTTCGGGGGTTAATGTTTTTTTGAATAACTCGCCGCCAAGGGCGTAAAGCGAATCGGCTTTTTGCGCATTAAAAAACTTTTGTACCAGTGCAAAAACCGAATCTGTTTTTACCTGCTGACGGCTTTGGGCAAGTGCAGGTGCCGAGTGAATTACAAATACTATAAAAAGGGATAAACAGCAAACATTCTTAAACTTTATCATTTTACTTTGATTATCAACGCTGATAACAAGCATTGTTATATAAATGGGGCTAAGAAATTAAACGTTTATCGTATCATTAAGGCGTTTGCCCGGCCAGCAGGTACAGCACGGCCATGCGTATGGCTACACCGTTCTCTACCTGGTCAAGAATGATAGATTGCTTACTGTCGGCCACGTCACTGGTGATTTCCACACCGCGATTGATAGGGCCGGGGTGCATTACCGTGATCTCTTTATCCAGCGAATCTAAGATGGTTTTATTGAGGCCGAAAAGCATGGTGTACTCCCGCAGGGAAGGGAAATATTTAATGTCCTGGCGCTCCAGCTGTATGCGCAGCATATTGGCTACATCGCACCAGTTGAGGGCCTTGATTAAATTGTGTTCGACTTTTACACCCAGGGAGCCAATGTATTTAGGGATCAGTGTGGTAGGACCGCAAACCATTACCTCGGCGCCTAGCTGCTTCAGACAAAGTATATTGGAAAGCGCTACGCGTGAATGCAGTATATCACCTACGATCACCACTTTTTTACCCGCCACATCACCATATTTTTCGCGGATGGAGAAAGCATCCAGCAGGGCCTGGGTAGGGTGCTCATGAGCGCCGTCGCCGGCGTTTACAATCTGAGCTTTGACGTGTTTGGACAGGAAGATACCTGCACCGGCATAAGGGTGGCGCATCACCACCATATCCACCTTCATGGCCAGGATATTATTTACCGTATCAATCAGTGTTTCGCCTTTGCTTACCGAAGAGGAGGATGCCGCGAAATTCACCACATCTGCCGAAAGTCGTTTTTCGGCCAGTTCAAACGACAAACGGGTGCGTGTGGAGTTTTCAAAAAATATGTTGGCAATGGTTACATCGCGCAAAGAAGGCACTTTCTTGATCGGCCGGTTCAAAACCGATTTAAAAGTATCGGCAGTTTCAAATATCAGTTCGATATCTGCCCGGTTCAAATCTTTTATGCCTAATAAATGCCTTGTGCTTAGTCCTGCCATTTCTTTTGTATTTCGGATTTCGGATGTTCGATTTCGGATTTATTATTTTCTGAATTTCGATTCTGAAATTTATTTTTTTACCTCTAATTTATTAAGCCGCTGTTTTTCTCTTGCCGTTTTACCTATGGCGGTAAATATGGCTGTGAGTTCATTGGCTTCCTTTTTTAATATGGTTATACCAATTGAATTAACAAGCTCCGACTCTTCCATCAACTCTAACCAATAAATGGATTCATCAGCCTCTTCTTCAACTATAATTATTTTATTAATAAAATCGGCGGTTGATTTACCTCTGCATGCCGACCTGTAATTTGCACCAATTGATGTTGCACACCTGATTAATTGATTTGATAAAACATCAAGCGAACGTTTACGAGGAAGGCTTTCTATAAATTTGATGACATCTATAGCAAATCTTTGTGTTCTTCGTTTTAATTCTGCTTTATCCAAGTTTTTAAATCAAAAATCAATTCTTAATAAATCCGAAATCGAACATCCGAATTCCGAAATAATATTACTCCGCTGCTTCAGATACCAGCACAATTTTATCTTCGCCATCGGTATCTTTCCAGCTAACAACCACTTTTTGCGATGCGATGGAATCCACTTCAATACCTACATAGTCTGCTGATACCGGTATATGGCGTGAGTAACGACGATCAACCAGAGCCAGTAGTTCCACTTTTTCCGGGCGACCAAAAGCCTGCATGGCATCCATAGCGGCGCGAATGGTTCTGCCGGTCCAAAGCACGTCATCCATCATGATCACTTTTTTACCTTCAATAATAAAATCTATTTTGGTTTGATTAGGTACCAGTTGCGATTCGCGCCTTCGAAAATCGTCGCGGTAAAAGGTAATGTCCAGGTCGCCCTGTAAAATGCTTTTGCCGGGTAATATTTTTCTGAGTTCTTCGGCTACGCGTTTGGCCAGGTATATGCCCCGGGGTTGGATACCAATGAGTACCGATTGTGAAAAATCATCGTGATTTTCAATCAACTGGCGACATAAACGTTGTATGGTGATCTGAAATTTTTGTCCGTCGAGCAGTGTAAGATTTTGCATCGTATGGGTGGATTTGGGCAAAAATAGTAAATAGTTTTGAAAAGCCTCCTCTAAATCTCCCCCGAAAGGGGAGACTTTTATGGATTTGATAACTTTTTAAGCGCTACCATCGCTTTATCAGCATCTTCTTTCGCCACAAAAATATGATCATGGTAGTAGGAGGCAACCACATTGCAGCTTATATTTTCCTGCGCCAGTGCTGTAGCGAATGCAGCTGTTAACCCGGTAGCGGCTAATGAGGAATGTACGGTGAGGGTTATCCATGCGGCTATATAACTATACTCCAATTGAAGCTGATCGGCAACTTCTTTTTTAAGAATAACGGTAAATCCTTCTGACTCCTTAAAAAGGCCTAAAATATGGGCTGTATTAATAGTATGGAGGGATGATACTGTACAATAAACATAATCACCTTCATTTAATACGGGCGTCATGTTTTTAAGCAGGGTGGTAAGATTGGTTTCTCCGGTCATGGTGTAAATATAAAACAAAGAACCCTCTCCTTTGGAGAGGGTAGGGTGAGGTAACAAAAAAGCCCTTCCGTTTTTCGGAAGGGCTTTGTGAGAATATTGCTTCAGTTAAAGCTTACGCTTCTTCTTCAGATCCTTCAGCTTTTTTAGCTGGTGCAGCCTTGCGGGCTTTGTTTTCAGCACCTTCCATTTGCTCTTTTAACTGAGCTAATACGCTAAGATCGCCTAAGGTTGATTTTTCAACTGATTCTTTCACTTTTTTCACCGCATTGCTAGCAGATTTTGCTTCTTTTTTGCGGTTTTCAAATTCCTGTACACGAGCGTCAGCGCGAGCTTCTTCCCATATACGTGAGTGTGAAATAACGATACGTTTGTTCTCTTTGTTAAATTCAATGATCTTGAATTCAGCGGTTTCTTCAGCTTTTACTGATTTACCGTCTTCTTTAACCAGGTGTTTGGTTGGCGCAAAGCCTTCAACACCGTAAGGTAAAGCTACGATAGCACCTTTGTCAGTTACTTTCAATACAGTACCTTCATGAATTGAATCAATGGTAAATACGGTTTCGAAAGTATCCCAAGGGTTTTCTTCCAGCTGTTTGTGACCTAAGCTTAATTTACGGTTCTCGATATCAAGTTCTAAAACAACCACGTCTAGTTTTTCACCAACTTTAGTGAATTCGTTAGGGTGATTTACTTTTTTAGACCAAGAAAGATCAGAGATGTGGATTAAGCCGTCAATACCATCTTCCAGTTCAACAAACACACCAAAGTTGGTCATGTTTTTAACTGTAGCGATGTGCTGAGTGCCGATAGCGTATTTCTCGCCAGCATTTTGCCATGGATCAGGAGTTAATTGTTTAACACCTAATGACATTTTGCGTTCTTCGCGATCAAGTGTTAACACTTGTGCTTCGATCTCGTCACCAACTTTCAGGAATTCCTGAGGGTTGCGCAGGTTTTGTGACCATGACATTTCTGATACGTGGATCAAACCTTCAACACCAGGGATGATTTCAAGGAATGCGCCGTAATCAGCAACGGTAACAATTTTACCTTTAACCTTTGAACCAACCTGAATATCTTCAGAAAGGCTTTGCCAAGGGTGAGGAGTTAATTGTTTTAAGCCCAGAGCAATACGTTTTTTCTCGTCATCAAAGTCAAGCACAACAACGTTGATTTTTTGATCCAATGCCAGAATTTCGCGTGGATGCTCAATACGGCCCCAAGATATATCAGTAATGTGCAGTAAGCCGTCAACACCACCAAGGTCAATAAATACACCAAAGTCGGTAATGTTTTTAACGGTACCTTCCAATACCTGTCCTTTTTCAAGGCGTGCAACAATTTCTGTTTTTTGGTTTTCCAAATCGTCTTCGATCAGCACTTTGTGCGATACCACTACATTTTTAAACTCGTGGTTGATCTTAACAACTTTGAACTCCATTGTTTTACCTACGTACACATCGTAATCACGGATAGGTTTGATGTCGATTTGTGAGCCAGGTAAGAAGGCTTCAACACCCATGATATCAACAATTAAACCACCTTTAGTTCTGCTCTTCACAAAACCAGTGATGATCTCATCATTGTCAAGGGCCGAATTAATGCGCTCCCATGATTTTTGAGTTTTTGCACGTTTACGTGAAAGTACTAACTGACCGTTAGCATCTTCCTGTGACTCTACAAATACGTCAACTGTGTCACCGATCTTCAGATCAGGTGTATCACGGAATTCTGATACTGAAACTAAACCGTCTGATTTAAATCCTACGTTCAGTACCACATCTTTGTTGTTAACATTAACAACGGTACCGGTGATGATTTCGCCTTTGGTGATAGAGCTGAACGTTCCATCATACATTTTCTCGAATTTCTCACGGTCACTATCGGTATAGTTACCAAATTTTTTGTCATCTGCATCCCAGTCGAAATCCGCACTTGGAGTAGCTGCAATTTTTAATTTGATCTCTTCGATAGATATTGAATCAGCTTCCGATTCAATGGTTTCTTTTTCGCCAGATGCGGTAACTGTGTCCAGTTCAGCCTCTTTCGCTTTTAATTCTTTTTCTGCTTCTTGTTTTTTTGCCATTAAATAATTTTTCTCCTTTTCCCAATTTGTTAATTGGGACTGCAAAGGTAGGTATATAATTTTATTAAATAAAAGAATTTTTAAATGTTAATTGCTGATATTTAAGGCTTTTTGATATAAACAAGGCCTTTGTCATGGAGTTTTTACCATTTAAAGTCGGAAAAAGGCTTGGGTAGATGAGTTTTAACAATAGGTTAAATGGTATCCTTGCTGTTAAATAGCAATCAGTTTATTAGTGATTTCTTCAAATATCGACATGAAATCGGGAAGCAGGTAGTCGCGGTAATCACTCAATACCTCATTCATTTGTGCCTCATGCTCTGGAGTAAATGGATTTCGCCAAATGCGCATGCAAATACGTTTTAAGGCATAGGCTATCTGGTGTGTTTCGGCATAGGTATGCAGATATTGACTGCGGTTGAAGTCAGCATAGAATTTTAAAAAAACGCTGCTGTCGGCTAATCCCGAAAAGATTAAAAACTCGTCGATCGCTGCTGTTTCGCAAGTAGCCAGGTTAGTATAAAAATCTTCAACCTGTATTTTACCGGTGGTCAACAGCAAGTTGTCGATAATCAACTCCAATGCTACATGACCCAAAAAAAACGGTTTTACCGGCGAACCTTCAATAGCAGGCAGCAATTGTTTTTTTAATTGGTGCGAATGGGTAGCAAAAAAGTCAGATGAGTGAAAATAACGGTCGACGGCCAAGTGTTTGTTCCAGCCGGCAATGATGGAATTGATGTTTTTATCGGTATGCTGTAGTTTTTCGGGGTGAAGAATGATGTTTTTATCAGCATTTTTTAAAAGATCGGGCAAAACGATACCTAATATATGGTAACAGTTGTTTATATCACGATCAAAGTAATAATGCGATAAAAAATTCATAGGCGCTGTTGTGCAAAATACTGGCTTTTGTTCAAGGTACAAAAAATAAGTAATTATTTGAAATAGATTTTACCTGTAGTTAACCCTGCTTTGGCGTGATATAGCTATTCGGCTCAGCCAATTATTCTCTTATATTTGCAGCCTTTGAAATATTGAATATGAACTTTGTTGAAGAATTACGCTGGCGCGGTATGTTGCATACCGAAATGCCGGGTACCGAAGAAAAGCTGAATAAAGGCATGACTTCGGGATATATAGGATTTGATCCAACTGCTGATTCATTGCACGTTGGCCACTTAACCCAGATCATGACCCTGATCCATTTTCAGCGTGCCGGTCATAAACCTTATGCTTTGGTTGGTGGTGCTACCGGTATGGTTGGCGACCCGTCGGGTAAATCGCAGGAGCGTAACTTGCTGTCTGAGGATGTTTTACAGCATAACCTGGAGGCGGTGAAAAACCAACTTACCCGTTTTTTGGATTTTAACAGCGGTGCCAATAGCGCCGAGATGGTGAATAACTACGACTGGTTCAAGAATTTTACCTTCCTTGATTTTATCCGCGATGTGGGCAAACATATCACGGTTAACTATATGATGGCTAAAGACTCGGTAAAGAAACGCCTGGAAGGCGATACCGGAATGTCATTTACGGAGTTTACTTACCAGTTGGTTCAGGGTTACGATTTCTATTATTTATGGAAACACCATAACTGTAACATCCAGATGGGCGGCAGCGACCAATGGGGTAATATTGTTACCGGTACCGAGCTGATCCGTCGTAAAGATAGCGGCGAAGCATTTGCCTTAACCACCAACCTGATTAAAAAAGCCGATGGTACCAAGTTTGGTAAAACCGAAAGCGGCGCGGTTTGGCTGGATGCTGAGCGCACATCGCCATACCAATTCTACCAGTTCTGGTTAAATACTACCGATGCCGACGCGAAAGCGTACATCCGGATATTTACCCTGTTTAAACGCGATGTAATTGAGGCTTTGGAAGTGGAGCATGATGCAGCGCCACATACACGGGTATTGCAAAAAGCGCTGGCTAAGGATATTACCGTACGTGTACATGGCGAGGCAGAATACGAAAAAGCAATCAAATCATCTGAATTTTTGTTCGGTACCATTGGTATTGAATTTTTAAATGAACTGAATGATACCGAGGTGCTTGGCCTGTTTGCGGGTGTGCCTAATTTTACCATAGCCCTAAGTGAGCTACAACAAGGTATCAATGTGAGCGATCTGCTGGCCGTTAAAACAGCGATATTCCCATCAAAAGGCGAAGCCAAAAAAATGATACAGGGTGGCGGCTCGGCAATTAACAAAGTTAAAATTGCTACTGCCGACGATATTTATACAGCCGATGTATTGATCAATAATAAATTCCTTGTAGTACAAAAAGGTAAAAAGAACTACTTTTTAATTATTGCTGAATAAGAAGATATTAGATCAATAATCCTCGAAGCGATGAGTTTTAAATTCATCGCTTTTTTTATTGTTAAAAATTTTGGAAATACGACAAATGGTAAGTATATTTGTATATATGTCGTACAAAGCAAAAGCTGATAGCAAAAAAAATGAATTGAATGAGCCCATGGCAGCGTACGCTGTTCAGGCTCCGGTTCCTTCATTTTACCATTTATTGGAGGGGGCAAGGTCTGTCAAATTTTCTACCGATTTTGATATCATTAACCTGGCGCGTAACGGGTTCCCTAAAAGCGTTTTACTTTCATTAGCCAAAAAAATATCGCTCAATATACAGGAGCTGGCCAATATATTACACATCTCTGAGCGTACCCTACAACGTTATGATGATAATGCCATTATTAAAACCGAGTACGCCGAAAAGGCCGTTGAGCTTGCCCGCCTGTACACCCGTGGTGAGGAAGTTTTTGGCTCCATGGATAAGTTTAAAATATGGGTAAAAACTCCGGGTTATGTATTTAAAGGTGAGGCCCCAGTAACCATCCTCGATACCTCAGCTGGCTTTGATATGGTTTTTAGGGAATTGGGGCGTATTGAACATGGTATTTTTGCCTGATGGTTTTATATCGTATTGCGAAATGCCATTATGTGGATGATTTGAGCGGGACAGGTGCCCGTTTGTACGGCGGCTGTTGGAACAGCGAAGGCAAGTCGATGCTTTACATGGCGTCGTCAAGATCGCTGGCGGTTTTGGAGGTACTGGTGCATTTAGATCCCTTAATTGTTCCTGCAAATTTTTGCATTGCACAAATTGATGTACCAGATTATAGTATAACACAGCTAAATCCTGCATCGCTACCTGATAACTGGCAGGATGTTTCGGGGCCTGTAGCGCTTAGAAAACTGGGCGACGAGTTTTTGAAAAAACAAGAATACCTGGCCATGCGGGTGCCATCGGCCATTGTACCGGCAGAGTTTAATTACATCCTTAATCCTTTGCACCCTGAAGCCAAGAATATCAAAATAGTTAACAAAGAATCTTTTAGTTTTGACGACCGGCTTTTAAATTAGTCATTATGAAAAGTCATCGAGTCATTTGATAAATCGTCATTGAGTCATTAAAAATGACGTAATGACAAAAAGGGCGATAAGTTTACTTATCGCCCTTTTTTATAATGACTTAATGATAATTATAAATCACTCAACAAATCGAGTTTTTTGTGATTGTACTCTTCCTGGGATATCAGGCCATTATCAAACAGCGTTTTTAATTTTTTTAGTTTTTCGGTAAGCTCGTCCGGCTTTGGCACTTCGTGCACAACCGGGGCCGGTGCTGGTGCCGGTGGAGCAATCGGAGTTGGTACGGGCTGTTCAACAACTACCTGAGCTGGTGCAGCAAAGGCTTGTTGCGCTGTAGTTGTACGGGTAGCGGGACTGTCAAATTGGACAGCGCCGGATTCGGCACGTTTCTGTTCCAGATCACGCTGACGACGGGCCTCGCGCTCAATCTCTTTGCGTTCCTGGGCGTATTGGTATAGTTTACGACCCTGGATCTTGGGCAGGTAATCAACGGCCATTTCGGCACCATTGGTAGTTTTTACGCTAAATACAGCACCAATGATCTCTTCTTTGGTATGTACGTCAACAATATCCTTCCAAACAAAGTCAACAAACTTGATAGATAAACCCAGGTTGGCGGGGGTAAAAAACAATACACGTTTGTTAGTAATGGCAATACAATCCGGAAATAAGTTTACCAATGGCTTTTTCTGAACGGCTATATAAATGATCTCTTCACCAGATGATAGCAGATCCACCAGGCGGGAGTATACTTTTTCAACTGCTTTAGGATCTTGTTCCTCGTTTAAAAATTTCTCAATCATGTTTTTAGCATTTGTGCTGCGTGCAAAAATAATAATAATACCTGTTAAAGCGCCAAGAATCAAGAGGCAAGAGTCAAGAAAAAAGACAAAACTGCTTCGTTTACCGATGCTTAGCTTAAATCTCTTCTAATTTGCTGTATATATTCAATACTTAATTGTTATCTTGATTCTTGTCTCTTAATTCCTGCTTCTCTCAAGCGTTAAGCAATCAATAAATTACATCCGCGGATGTCTGATTGATCAAATCTGCCCAAAACCTCAAATGCACCATCGGCATTGATCTTGCCCAGGTCCTGGGTGGCAATGAATGAGCAGGAATTGATATTAGCCAGATCGATCACATTGATGCCGCCCGTTTTGCCCTTTGCTAACGTGCTGATGGGGTCGTTAGTATCGCGGATGATAATTTTCATCCAGGGTGGGCATTCAAAAATACCGTCGCCTTTGGAATAAGCTTGCGACAGCAGCTCGGTCATGCCGTATTCTGAATGTATATGACTTACACCGAAGCCTTTGCAAAGCGTATCATGCAGTTCTTCACGGATCATTTCTTTACGGCGGCCTTTCATGCCACCAGTTTCCATCACAATTAATTCTGGGAAGTTGATTTGATAGGTTTCGATAAAATCAAGCAGGCCAAAGGTAACCCCTATTAAAAGCGTGGGTTTTTTGGCTTCCTGTTGTTTTTTTAGCTGCTGGTATAATTCGTCGTGATTATATAAAAAGAAACCACTGTCTGGGTTTTCTGATTGTTTTATCAGGTCATCAACCATGTAAATAAGTGATGAGCCTTCACGCTCCAGGTAGGATGGTAGCAGAGCCAGTACCGTATAATCCCTGATATCGCCATAAAACAATTGAAACGCACGGCGGAAACTATCCTCATACCAGGTTTTGTCGCTTACCAAATGGCTGCTGGTAATCATGCCCGTGGTGCCTGAACTGGTAAAGGTTAGTTCAACCGGGGCATCGGTACTCAGTATCCGGTGCGATTTGAAAAATTCTATAGGTAAAAAAGGGATCTGCTCAACCGAAATGATCTTATCTGCATCAATTCTCAGTCCTCTAATAAATTGCCGGTAAACGCTACAGTTTTTGGCCTGGTGCTGAAATATTTGCAGGGCCACCTGATCAAAATCGGTGGAGTTATTGATAGAAAATACCTGTTGTTTATCCGGTGTGTTCATTGCGTGCAAAGATAAGAATATTGATGTGCGGATGTGCAAATATGCAGATGTGCAAATTTTAGATTAAAAAGTACTCCGGAATTTTATTGATTCTGTGAATCCTGTTTCAAACAAAAAAACAAATGACCTTCCGCTTGCACAATTATGTAAACAAGTATGCGTTTTGGGGGTTATTACTTATATAACATTGTACAAATTGTAATTTTACCCCATGAAAACATTAAAATTTTTGAAGTTCCCATTGATCCTAAGCTTGTTTTTTGTGCTGATATCGGCCAAAGCAGGCGATAAGGAAACGGAACGCGTACATAATGCTGCCAACGTGTTAAAAGAGTTTGGCAAAATGAAGGAGACTATTCCACACCAATTAATGGAGCAGTCTGAAGGAATTGTTATTATCCCTAAAATGATCAATGCCGGTTTTGGCATTGGCGGTAAGCGCGGTAGAGGTGTTGCTATGGTAAAACTGGGCAACGGCAAATGGAGCGATCCGGTATTTGTAACCTTAACCGGCGGTAGCTTTGGTTTACAGATTGGTGTACAATCTGTCGATTTGATCCTAGTATTTCATCATAAAGGTGTACTCACCAAAGTTGAAAATGGCGATTTTACAATCGGTGGGGATATTTCGGCCGCCGCAGGCCCGGTTGGTCGCAGCTCTTCTGCCAGTACCGATTATAAGCTGGAAGCCGAAGTTTACTCGTACTCGCGCAGCCGCGGGTTATTTGCGGGTATAACTATTAATGGTTCAAACCTGGCCATTGATAAAAATGCCATCGCTAGTTTTTATGGCGATAAATCGACCTCGCAGGAAGTTTTCGCTTCATCAAAAAGCGAGAAAGATGGAGTTGCTGTGCTTAAAGAAGCTGTAAGCGCATTTTAAGGTAACCGAAATGGAAACTAAAAGCCCGGACCTGTAAAGGTCCGGGCTTTTTTGTTTAAGATTTTCCGAAGGCCTTTTGCAGCAATACGCCCGAGAGCGCTGCGAACCCGCTCACCAATCCACCAATTATACCGGTGATCACCAGCAAATAGCCCCAGCCTGGTAAATGGAATAGAACAGCCACTTTTTTGGCCAGTATATGATCGTTAGGGATGCTTTTAAACAAAGCCAATACTATCCACACGATAAATACAGCTAAGAATCCCGACCAAAATGCCTGTCCTGATGTTTTGCCGATAAAAAATGCTGCCGAAAATGCCGCAATAGCCACTACCCACCAGGGCAAAAAGAAACCGCTTGCAAATGATAGTATGAGTATGATGAGGAATAACATATGGTATAGAATCAAGAGTTAAGAATTAAGAACCAAGATCAGCAAAAAATAGCTAATCTGTAAATTTTTAATGGTCGGGCTTTTTATAGAGTTAAGAGTTAAGAATCAAGAGCCCAGATGAGCATTAGTTTGTTTTCTCTTAGTTCTTGATTCTAAACTCTTGCCTCTTATTTACTGCCTATAGTTAATGTTGTTTTGATACGATCAGACGTTTCATCTGGCGATTGCAGGAATAGCAGTTCTTTTAATTCGCCTTTTTGCCAGATTTTTAGCATATCATCATAAAAAAAGCTGCCGGGATTGCCCGATTCGCCGCCGGGTAAAATGCCGTAGCCTTTTACTGTTGGCCCCATTTGTACCACCATGCGCCATGACGGACCGTGCCCGTTGTTTAACGCGTTAATGGTTGAGCCTGTACCGCCTGTAGCAAAATTTCCTGAGCTGAATGCTTCCTGACGGGTAAGGTGCTTAATCTCCATTTTTTTAACCGAACCCCATTCCCAGTTTTTGCCCGGTTTACCGTGTTCTTTAATTAGATCGCTAACCGTGGTTTTAAAGGCTTTGTTTACGATATCGGCACAGGTTTCTTTTGCCGGGGTGCGTATATCATCAAACCATTTGGAATTGGGCTCTTTTAATAAAAGTTGCTCGGTTCTGTCAACTGATGGATAGTTTGTCTGTAAGTCTTTTGCGGCAAAATCATCGCTCCAGATCATGGCGTACATTTTAAGCCACCAGGCATTAAATATAGAAGCCCCGGTTGAATTGATGCTGAAATCTTTGTTCCAGCTTTTGATGATGCCGAGCGCTTCCAACTGAGGTTGATCCAGTTTTGAGGCATCAACGTATTTTAACATAGCGGGTAAAATATCCTGTGCACGTATGCTGTAAGTATCGGTTTGCAGCATACGCATGCTATCAACCGTAGCTTTTTGCATAGCAGTAAGCCTGTCATTTATCCGTTTACCACGCTCATAAGGAGCAAATGACCAATTGATATAATACGGATAGGTAGGGTCTGTTGATGATTGATTGGCTGAACTTACAAAACCGCGCGGTGGATTTTTAACCGTGGGGTTTTGATCAAATGGGATCCAGCCATGCCAGTCGTCGACCGGGTCTGAGCCATCGAGTATAAATTTACCCTGATCACGATACTTTAAGGGGTATTTACCGTTAGGGGTGATGGCGATATCGTTATCCTTGCTGGCAAATACAAAGTTGGATGCCGGGGCGTTAAAATAAGTAAGCGCTTTGCGGTAATCGGCATAGTTTTTACCCCGGTTTAAAATATACATAGTCATCAGCTCGTCCGATTCATCATGGGCTATCCATCTTAAGGCGTCGCCTACAGGAACAAAATCTGGACCGTCTCCTTTTTTTGCCTTATCTTCATAAACAACCGGGCCATGATGGGTGTAAATAACAGTATCATATAAAGGTTCCTGCCCGCGGATGTTGATCACCTCTACACGCCTGTTGGTTTTGTTCCATTGGTTATTGTACCAATACTCTTCTTTTTTACTGTTCCTGAACTTTACCTGGTACCAATCCAGCACATCGGCATCTACATTGGTAATACCCCAGCTAATGTTATTATTAAAACCCAGTATTACGCAAGGCGCACCGGGTAAGGAAACGCCATAAACATTTACCGATGGTGCCGTAAGCTGTATCTGGTACCATATAGATGGGAATGTAAGGTTTAAGTGAGGGTCGTTGGCTAAAATAGGATAGCCATTAGCTGTTTTACTGCCCGATACGGCCCAGTTATTACTGCCGATACCTTCTTCTTTTACAGCGCGTTTAACACTATCGTTCATCAGACCCAAAAAACTGGCTGAAGGATGGGGGATAGGCAGCGGTTTAAAATCCCATTTGGTACCTACCGGGATAATAGGATCCTCGTGCATAGGATAATCCGGGAACAGATCGGCAGTGGTTTTGGAACCGAACCGTTTTAAAATATTGGTCATGGCAAACTCGTTCGAGCCTCCGGCCAGTGTTTCGCTCATGAGTTTGAGTAAGAATGCACAGTTAATGGGCTTCCAGTCTTCGGGTGCATAATCCAGCAGTTTAAATTCAATGGGATATTGGCGTGGGTGCAGGCGGTGGATATAGGCGTTAATACCATCGGTATAGGCCAATATCATTTGCCGTACCGCCGGTTCGCTCATCATGGCCTTTAGCGTTTTTTCGGCGCCATAAACCATGCCCATGCGGCGATGGTAACGGTCAACCTCTAACAATTGCGGGCCAAGTACTTCGGCCAGCCTACCTGCGGCCTGGCGGGTTTGTATATCCATTTGCCAAAGGCGCTCCGTAGCGGTTATGTAGCCCTGCGCATAATACAGGTCATGTTCGTTATCGGCAAAAATATGCGGGATGCGGTTTTCATCATATTTAATGGTCACCTTACCGGTTAAGCCCGGAAGCATCAGATGAGTGGTTGGTAATATATTTTTACTTTCGGCATTTTGCCAAAAACCATTGGCCGGACTTAAAAAATCACCAAGAGGCGGCGCCGGGCCGAATTTTTTTTGTAGTGCCCAAATCAAAACAAGAGTAAAGGCGATGGATAAAAAAGCTTTTGTAAATTTCATAGTTAGTATCAAGTAATTAGTATCAAGTATCAAGACCGATTGAATATCGATACATGTGGTTTAATTTAGTATCGGAATTTCAGACAGCGTGCCTAAAGCAAAGTAGTCTTGATACTTGATACTAATTACTTGACTTGCTATAAAGTTAATGTTTTAATATACATCCTCAAGCTTTGGTTTGTGCTAATAATGTTTTTTATAAGGATTATTATCGTAACCGGATGAACGGCCTTCTTTACGATACTCCCAGGGTGGGGTGGGATTGGCATCCTGCCAAAGGCCCAACTTATTTTTGCGGGCATTTTGTTCCAGTTGGGCTAATTCGGCGCTTTGTGAATAAGCTTTGTAATGCCAGGCAAAACCATTTTTTACCAGCTGATAATTGACATTGGTGCCATCGGGCAAAATGACCAGGGCAATCGTACGGCCGTAACGGTCTTTGGTATTGCCTATCAAGGTTACATCCTTACCAAAACAAAGATCGGAAGTGAATTTTTTGGCCGCTTTGCCAAAGGCTTGTGATTTTTCGGGGCAATCAATTTCAGCCAGGCGAACAGTAACTTGCTGGTTATCATTGCTGAGCAAGCCTATCGTATCACCATCTTTTATTTTAACTACTTTGTATTGGTTAGCAGGCTTAGGATTACAAGCCCAAAGGAATAGCAGACAGAGGAGAAGGCAGGTATGATACTTTTTGAACATTTCTCAAATGTGCATATTTTTTTACAATTGTTTGTTTTCAACGGTGCTTCCAGATTTCACCATTTAGACCTTAAATGTGCAGGTGATTTTCATTTTTTATTTTGAATAAACGTGATAATAACTATATCTTTAGTTATTAATTGCCTCTATGAGAATATTACTTGCCAAAACGTTGCTTATTATTGCGCTCCTCTGCGGATATTTTGCCATTACCCCACCGGCACAGG
This sequence comes from Mucilaginibacter lappiensis, assembly GCF_900155965.1. GTDB lineage: Bacteria > Bacteroidota > Bacteroidia > Sphingobacteriales > Sphingobacteriaceae > Mucilaginibacter > Mucilaginibacter lappiensis. Next base: position 57,980 of record NZ_FTMG01000007.1, on the reverse strand, counting down.
TTGTTAAAAAGAATACTGCGTTAATAAAACAGATCGACTCTATGTTTAAAACCGATCAATTCTGGCGTGTAGAGTTTACAAAAAGGTATCGGAAGGAGAAATCAGCTTACAGCGATGAAACTATTCAAAATAAATGGGAAGAAGCCGATCGGATCAATGAACTGAAAGCAAAGGCTATCATCAAAAAGTATGGTTATCCGGGTTATGACTTGGTTGGCAGCTCAAGTGATAGCTTTTGGGCCATTATACAACATTGCGATGATGACATACCTTTCCAGGAGCGAGCGCTTGCTTTAATGAAGCAGCAAATGGTTAAAAATAATGCCAGCAAAAGGAACTACGCTTACCTTATTGACAGAGTTTTGGTTAATAAAGATCAGAAGCAAATTTATGGTACGCAGCTATCCCGTGATAATAAAACCGGAAAGTTTTCGCCATTTCCACTGAAAGATCCCAAATCCGTTGATAAGCTTCGTAAGGAGGTTGGCCTTGAGCCACTTGCCGTGTATATAAAAAACTTTCAATAATTTGCTGACTGCGCAAGTGGAACTTTATTGTTTTATCTTTGTTGCTTTAATGTTAACCATAAATGAAGTATCCTGATGGGGAAATTTACGATACCAGACAAAGTACTGTATGTATGCGTTGGTAGCAAATGCGGCAAGAGGGGTGGCAAGGATATGTTTAAACTGGCTAAAGCATATGCCAAACATCATCACGGACCCGAGGAGATAGAAGTAATAGAGACGGAATGTACCGACAGGTGTAAATATGCCCCCATATGCAGCATCCAACCGGGCAATACCTGGTTGAAGGAATATCACCCTAAAGATGTATTGAAGCTGATGGATTTGATATAAAACCCCCAAGACTTTTGAAAATAAAAATGTCCTTCTGCAAACGCAAAAGGACATTTTTTTATAGCCCTCTCCTTTGGGGAGGGTTGGGAGGGGTCTACGCCTCGCTATTATAGGTAATCTGACCAACGTTTTTGTCAATTTGCCATCTGCCGGTACCTTCTTCGCCAATAACTTCAAACAGCTCAAGGGCACGACGGGCTTTGTATTCTTCTTCACGTTGTTCTTTCAGGAACCAGTTCAGGAACTCCATGGTCACAAAATCTTGTTCTTTCATGCAACGGGCATAAATGTTTTTGATAGATTGTGTAACACTGATTTCCTGGTCCAAAGCTTCTTCAAATACTTCACGGAAAGAGTTATATTCCTGTTTAATGCCGGTAACTTCCGGTGATATAGCGTTGCCGCCCATATCCAGGATATATTTATAAAATTTTAACTGGTGAACTCTCTCTTCTTCGGCTTGTTTAAAAAAGTAGTCAGAAGAAAAGTCGTAACCGTTACGGTTACACCAGGAAGCCATAGATAAATATATAGATGAAGACAGGGCTTCTTTTTTTACTTGTTGATTTAAGAGCGCTTCAATTTCTGTTGAAATGAGGCTTTTTATGCGGAGTAGATCTTTCATAGTTTTATTAAATTGAACAGTAATATTAACGTGTTGCAAGTATTACGATACAATAATAGTGCTATAAGTTAATATAACTATAATTTAATAATAATATGAATTTAGTATTAGTCTAAATAGTTAACTGGCTATGCTACAGAGACGTTCATGCAGGATATGATTTAACTCCAGCATGACAAAAGTGCCTTCCAATAATTCTTTCAGAGCGATGATCTGTAGTAATGAAAGTACGTAGCAATGATCGCAGGCGCAGATAAAAATGATCTCCACATCAGGATCTTTGGTGGTGTTAAGCAAAGTTTGCTCAATATCGATATGATAAACCGCTTTACGCAGCTTTAACAGGCAGCGGTAATCGAATTTGGCAACCTTGCCCGCAAAATCAACATACCAGCAACGCTCGGCATCGCATTGGTAAATGGCTCCTGCCGATGTTTTAAAAACATCTGTCCAGTGGGTGGTTGTTGTAATGGTGGTTATCATATCCGGGCACAAAGATTATTATTATTTATAATTAATCCAAATAAAGGAGTTGTTTTTTATTAACATAGCTCAGGGAAGGCATAAAAAGCTGATGCCGATACTGGATTTGAGATTTTTGGAGCAAGGAGCAAAGATTTTTTCTTTTGTCATTTCTCCAAAAATCTTTGTTCCCCCAATCCAAAAACAATACTTTAGAGCTCACATACACAGTATAAAATGAACAACATTAAAGCTTGTATTTTTGATCTCGACGGTGTAATTGTTGATACAGCCATATACCATTATAAAGCCTGGCGACGCCTGGCCAATTCCCTGGGTTTTGATTTTACCGAGCAACAGAACGAACAGTTGAAAGGCGTAAGCCGCGTACGATCGTTACAACTGATACTGGGCTGGGGCGGCATAACTAAGACCGAGGCCGAACAGGAGCAACTGGCCACACAGAAAAATACCTGGTATGTAGAAATGATAAACCAGATGACGCCCGCCGAAATACTGCCCGGAGCACGCGAGTTTGTGCAAAGCTGTCGCGACGCGGGTATTAAAACCGCGTTGGGGTCGGCCAGTAAAAACTCCATGACTATTTTGGAGAAATTGCAGATTGTACACCTGTTTGATGCTATTATCGACGGTAATAAAGTGACTAAGGCTAAACCCGATCCCGAAGTGTTTTTAAAAGGTGCAGAGGCACTGGGTATTGAACCGCAATATTGCGTGGTGTTTGAGGATGCCATTGCCGGTGTGGAGGCTGCCAAAGCAGGCGGCATGAAAGCCATTGGCATAGGCGACCCGAAGGTGCTATACGAAGCCGACCTGGTGGTGAGCGGTCTTAAGGAGATGACTTTAGATAAATTATAATAATACTCATGTCATTGCGAGGAAGAATGATGAAGCAATCTCATAACATGCATGGTTTAAACAGACGATGAGATTACTACGCAATGACTTGAATACCATAGTACTATCACATGAAAAACTACATCAAACCTGATGAGTGGAGCATTATTGAAGAGGGCTTCGATCCGCAACATCATCAAATATCGGAGAGTATATTTAGTTTGGGTAATGGCCGCATGGGCCAGCGGGCTAATTTTGAGGAAGCTTACAGCGGTCAATCATTACAGGGTAATTATGTGGCCGGGGTTTATTATCCCGACAAAACCCGTGTAGGCTGGTGGAAGAACGGCTATCCCGAATACTTTGCCAAAGTGCTTAACGCTGCTAACTGGACGATCATCGATATTAACCTCGATGGCGAGCAACTCGACCTGGCCAACTGTGTAGTAAGCAATTTTCGCCGGGAACTGAATATGAAACAGGGCTACCTAAAAAGAAACTTCAGTGCTAAAACGGCCAACGGTAAAGCGGTGGAGGTAGAAGCCATCCGCTTTTGCAGTATGGTTGATGATGAGGCAGCAGCTATAAAATATACCATCACTCCCGTTAATTTTAGCGGTAACATTACCCTGACACCCGCCATCGACGGTGATGTGGTAAACAAAGATTCCAACTACGACGAAAAGTTTTGGGACGAAGTAAGCAAAGCCAATCAACCCGATGGCGGCTACGTGCTGATGCGCACCAAAAAAACAGGCTTCGAAGTAGCCACAGGCATGAAGTTTAGTCTTTTGCAAAACGGACAGTTAATACAACCACAGGTAGAAGCTATCGCCAGAGAAAAATATGTAGCTTCGGCTATAACTGTACAGGCACAACAGGGGCGAAGCATCAGCATTATAAAGTACGTAGCTAATTTATCTTCCCAAAACCATAAGCCGGAAAATCTGGTAGCTAATCTGAATGATACCCTAAATCGCATTGTCGCCAAAGGCTTTGATACCATGCTGGCCGAACAAGCGGCGGCCTGGGCCAAAAAATGGGAGCGTAATGATATTATTATCGAGGGTGATGTATCCGCGCAGCAGGCTATCCGCTTTAATATATTTCAGCTCAACCAAACCTATACCGGTGAAGACGATCGCCTGAACATCGGCCCCAAAGGGTTTACGGGCGAAAAATACGGCGGCTCTACCTATTGGGATACAGAAGCCTATTGTGTGCCCTTTTACCTGGCCACCGCCGATCAGAAGGTAACCCGTAATTTGCTCCTGTATCGTTACAAGCAATTGGGGAAAGCCATTGAGAACGGGGCGCTACTGGGCTTTAAGGATGGCGCAGCTTTATATCCGATGGTTACCATGGATGGCACCGAATGCCATAACGAATGGGAAATCACTTTTGAGGAGATTCACCGCAACGGGGCTATTGCTTATGCCATTTTTAACTATGTACGTTATACTGCCGATGAAGCCTACCTGGTCGATTATGGCTTGGAAGTACTGATAGCCATAGCCCGTTTTTGGTCGCAAAGGGTAAGCTGGTCGCAGGCTAAGGAGCAATATGTAATGCTGGGCGTAACCGGGCCAAATGAATACGAAAACAACATCAACAACAACTGGTACACCAGCACGCTGGCTACCTGGTGCATGGGATACGCTATGGAGGTTATCGAAAAGGTAAAAGTTGCAGATAAAGCCAAATATGATGCTTTGGCAGCGAGAATAAATTTTGACGAAGCCACCGAAACATCGAGGTATCAGCACATCATCGAAAAAATGTACTACGGCTACGACGAAAAACTACAGGTGTTTTTGCAGCAGGATGGTTACCTGGACAAAGAACAGATCCTGGTGAAAGACCTGCCCAAGGCCGATCGCCCGCTGAACCAGAAATGGAGCTGGGACAGGATCCTGCGGTCGTGCTATATCAAACAGGCTGATGTGTTGCAGGGAATTTATTTTTTTGAAGACAGGTACGATCTGGAAACCATCCGCCGTAACTTTGATTTTTATGAGCCGCGCACCGTGCATGAGTCGTCCTTATCGCCTTGTGTACACGCCATATTAGCTGCCAAACTAGGCGACGAGGCCCGGGCCTACGAATTTTACCTGCGCACCGCCCGTCTGGATCTGGACGATTATAATAATGATACCGAGGATGGCTGTCACATTACCTCAATGGCCGGCACCTGGATGTCGGTAGTAGAAGGTTTTGGAGGCATGCGTGTGCGCGATGGTAAGCTGTCTTTCCAGCCTTTCATCCCTGCAAAATGGTCGTCGTTTTCCTTTCATATCGGTTTTTGTGGAGCATTGCTGAATGTTAAAGTAAGTAAGGATGGCGTGCAGATTAAAAATACTTCGGATAAATCAACTACGGTGGTGGTTTATGGTAGGGAGCAAACCATTACCGCTAATGCAGAAATAAAGGTTAATATCCATTAAAATGAATAAAACACAGCGTATCATCCTGGCTGTTATCGCCGCGGTTGCTTTTGCTTTAATCATGAGAGGCTTATTTGCTCTGGGGCTGCACGGGCTTTACAGCGTAATGACGGTTACTTTTTTGCTGGGCCTGCCATTTGGCGTGGGGTTTTTAACTGTTTATTTATGTAAAACCGAAACCATAGCGTATTCGGCAGCGGCCTTTTTTATACCATTTATCCCCATATTCATTTTCTTTATCATAACCCTTTGTTTAAAAATTGAAGGCATGGCCTGCTGGCTCATGATCATGCCCATTTTTTTAATCATGGCAGGGTTAGGCGGTATCACTGCCCGGCATTTTAAATTAAAAAAGTGGAATAAAAATAAAGGGTTTGTTTATGTGGTACTGTTACTGCCGTTTTTTCTGGCGCCAATAGAAAAAATGATAGGAGCAATTCCCGGTACTTATCAAGCCTATACCGAAATTGATATTCGGGCCTCTAAAGATCAGATCTGGAAGAACGTAACCCGTGTACGGGCAATTGATCAAAAACAGGATAGCGCAGCCTTTACTCGTTTTTTAGGTTTCCCAAGACCGATTAAAGCAGAGCTGGATAAAGAAGCAGTAGGTGGTAAACGAAAAGCCATATTTGATAAAGGTTTGGTATTTGACGAGGTAGTAACCGCCTATAAACCGCTTCAATCCATGACTTTTACCATTCATGCTAATCCGTATGATATCCCGTCAACTACAATGGATAAGCATATTGTAGTTGGTGGTGATTTTTTTGATGTGCTTAACGGAACCTATCAGTTAGAGCAAGTAGATCCACATCATTGTAAATTGCGATTGTTCAGTACCTTTAAATTAAGTACTACATTTAATTTTTATGCGGGTATCTGGGCCTCCTGGATCATGAAGGATATCCAGCAAAATATATTAAAAGTGATCAAAGAACGGTCGGAGTCGGCGGATGTTCCAATAGCGTCCTTACACCAATAAACAATCATTTCCAAACAAAATCCCGTAAAAAGTCTTGATACTTGATACTCGTTACTTGATACTAAAAGAATGGATAAACTCATCATATATCAATTACTGCCCCGTCTGTTTGGCAATGCGCAAATACGTAATAAAGTCAACGGTTCAATCGAAGAAAATGGCGTTGGTAAACTGAACAACATCAGCGATAAAGCGCTACAGGAAATCAAGGCCATGAGTTTTACCCATGTATGGTATACCGGCGTTATCGAACACGCCACCATGACCGATTATACCGCTAATGGTATTGCCAATGACGATCCGGATATTGTGAAAGGCAGAGCTGGCTCGCCTTATGCCATTAAGGATTATTATGACGTAGCGCCCGATCTGGCGGTTGATGTCAACAACCGCATAGCCGAATACGAGGCTTTGATACAACGCACCCATAACAATGGCCTTAAAGTGATCATGGACCTGGTGCCCAACCATGTGGCCCGCACCTATGCCTCGGATGTAAAGCCAGCGGATGTTCGCGATTTTGGGCAGGACGACGATAAAAGCAAAGCTTTCGATCCCCGGAACGATTTTTATTATATCCCCGGCCAGTCTTTTGTAGTGCCATCGGGTTACAATCCCGGTGGGGATGAGTTTCAGAGCCCCTTGAAAGACGGCCGCTTTGACGAGAACCCCGCTAAGGCTACTGGCAATGATGTGTTCAGCGCCAGGCCGTCTATCAACGACTGGTTCGAGACTATGAAACTCAATTATGGGGTCGATTACATGAACGGCCGTTACGGTCATTTCGACCCGATACCTCCCCTCTGGAACAAGATCTATGATATCCTAGACTTTTGGAGTAAAAAAGGCATAGATGGCTATCGCTGTGATATGGTGGAGATGGTACCCACCGAATTTTGGGCCTGGGTGATACCCAAGTTAAAAGCAGCCTATCCCGGTACCATATTTATCGGCGAAGCCTACGACAAAAACAAATATGGCGACTATATTTCCAGAGGCGGCTTTGATTACCTGTATGATAAGGTGGGTTTGTACGATGCTATCCGTCGGCTAACCCGTAACGATTATGGCGCCAGTACCTGGGAGATCAACAACGTATGGAATACCCATTGTCATGGTATCGACCAGCATATGCTGCGCTTTATGGAAAACCATGATGAACAGCGCATCGCCTCCCGCTATTTTGCCGGCGACGCCTGGCTGGCCGTGCCCGGTATGATTGTGACGGCAACGATGAACACAGGCCCGGTCATGATCTATTCAGGCCAGGAAGTGGGCGAACCTGCCTTGGGTAACCAAGGTTTTAGTGGAGATGACGGACGTACCTCTATCTTTGATTATTGTGGTGTGCCCGAACATCAGAAATGGCTCAATAACGGTGCATTTGATGGCGTAAACCTGTCCGAAAGTCAGCAAAACCTGCGCGGTTTCTATCAAAAACTATTGCTAAGTGTGAAGAATAACGAAGCATTAAGCAACGGACTTTTTTATGAACTGATGATGGCCAACGAGCACCAACCCGGCTTTGATCAGTTATTATACATCTACCTGCGCTACACCGCCGAACAGCGCGTACTGGTGATCGCCAATTTTAACCGGACTGAACGTGCAATAATAGTTAAACTGCCAGACGATCTGCTCAATAAATTAAACATCAGCGGCAAAACAGCATTTACCGATCTGCTCAGCGGGGTAAAATTCAACACCGTTGATATCAGAAATGGAGTGCAGGTGAAAGTGCTGGCCTCGGGTGGGCTGTTACTGGCGTTTTAAAAGCCCCCTCTAAATCTCCCCCGGAAGGGGAGACTTTTGGGAAGTATTTTAAGCCCTCCCTTCCGGGGAGGGTTGGGAGGGGCTCTTCCGCCATGTTTACCCCCTGCCAATAAAAATTCGATATAAAAATTAAATTAAATTTATGAGAAATTGCATTTAATGGCACGGTTAATGATTTTTCATTAATTCAATAGTCGTATATTGCGTAGTAAGTACACTTTATACATATTTGTAGCAGACCCCTAATAGATTTGAATGGAAAGTAATATACCAAATGAGGAGCTGATACCTCGTAAATTAGTTGAAGCGGAACACATAATTGAGGAAGAAGATGAGGAGTTTCATCACCTCAATAACCCGGCTGATGCTATAAAGCCCATCATCAAGAAGTACCTCGGTACGCCTAATCATGCCGAGCAGTTGGGGAATAAATTTTACCTTACCGATGGCGACGCGAAAGTGGAGGTGGTAGTAGTGACTGACGAGATCATCCGGATCAGGGTTGCCCCGCATGGCGTTTTCCTGGAAGATTTTTCCTACGCGGTTCCCAAACTGGAACATAATGCCGCAGAATTTACCCTGTTTGAAGATGAGCTTGAGTTTCGGATAGCCACTAAATCGATAAACTGTCATATCCGTAAAAAGGACTTTTTTATATCATTTTCTGATCAAAACAGTCATGTAACCAGTACCGATGCTGTGCCTATGCACTGGGAAGAGAATGTGAAGTTTGGCGGTTACTATGTTTTCTGTACCAAAACCTGCCATCCAGACGAAAGCTTTTTTGGCCTGGGCGATAAACCAACTGAGTTTAACCTGCGTGGCAAACGCTTAAAAAACTGGAACACCGACGCTTATTCGTTTCAGTGGAACCAGGATCCGCTTTACCGCAGTATTCCGTTTTACATCAGTGTAAATGAAGGTATCGCGCACGGTATTTTCTTTGATAATACGTTTAAGGCGCAGTTTGATTTTGGCGGCGAAGATACCACCAAAACAAGTTTCTGGGCAGATGGAGGCGAATTGCAATATTACTACATCCACGGTCCGCACATGATGGACGTGGTAAAAAGCTATCATATTTTAACAGGAACACATCCCATGCCACCACTTTGGGCGCTGGGCTATCACCAGTGCCGTTGGAGCTATTATCCCGAGGCCAAGGTGAAAAAGATTGCCAGGGGTTTCCGTGAAAATAAGATTCCATGCGATGGTCTGTACCTGGATATTGATTATATGGATGGTTACCGCTGTTTTACCTGGAACCGCAAATATTTCCCTGATCCTAAAAAAATGATCAGCGAACTGGCCGCCGACGGGTTTAAAACCGTAGTGATCATTGACCCGGGAATACGGGTTGACGATAACTATGCCGTGTTTAAGGAAGGTAAGGAGAAAAGATATTTCTGCCGCCGCAGTGATGATTATTTTATGGAGGGCCACGTTTGGCCGGGTCGCTGTCAGTTTCCTGATTTTACCAATCCAGAGGTACGTACCTGGTGGGGCGGTTTGTTTGACGAACTGGTACAGATGGGCGTAGCCGGTGTTTGGAACGATATGAACGAACCCGCCGTATTTGGCGCGGGTACTTTCCCCGATGATGTGCGCCATCAGTACGATGGTTTCCGCGGATCGCATCGTAAAGCACATAACATATATGGCATGCAAATGGTACGCTCCACTTATGAGGGTTTGCGTAGCATCATGAAAAATAAGCGCCCTTTTACCATTACCAGGGCGGGTTACTCGGGTGTACAGCGTTATTCATCTGTGTGGACGGGCGATAACGTGGCTTCCTGGGAGCACCTTAAATTAGGTAATATCCAATGTCAGCGTCTTTCCGTGTCGGGCATACCGTTTTGCGGTACCGATATAGGCGGCTTTAGCGGCGAGCCAGATGGCGAACTGTTTACCCGCTGGATCCAGATGGGGACTTTCTCACCTTTCATGCGCGCGCACTCGGCGGGTGATACCAAGGAGCGTGAGCCCTGGAGTTTTGGGGAACCATTTACCGCCATCAACCGCAAGTTTATCGAGTTGCGGTATAAACTGATGCCTTACTTTTACTCTACCTTTTGGGAGCATCACCGTTATGGTTTCCCGATATTAAGGCCGATAGTAATGCATGAGCAGGATGTGAAATTAAACCACTTCCGCCAGGATGAGTTTACATATGGCGATAAGATATTGGTTTGCCCGGTAATGGAGCCGGGACAAACCAGCCGTAACGTGTATTTACCCAAAGGCAAATGGTTTAATTTTTGGAGCCACGAAATTGTAGAAGGGGGCAAAGAAGTAACCGTAGACACACCGCTGGAAACCATACCGCTGTTTGTAAAAGCCGGTTCGGTAATACCAGAATACCCGGTAATGCAATACGTGGGCGAGCATGAAATAGAAGAAGTAAAACAAAATATCTATTATTCAGACTATGAAGTGAACTCCTTCCTGTTTGAGGATTATGGCGAAACCTTTGCTTATGAGCAGGATATTTACCTTGAGAAAAAGTTTGTGGTAAACGGCAATTCCCGCCAGATGACCATTCACCAAAGTATGGAGGGTCTGTATACCCCGCGTTATGAAGGCTATCACCTCAATATCATTGGTCTGCCATTTAAGCCAGGCAAAATACTAGCCGATGGCAAAGTAGTCAGCGACTTCATCATCAATACCGATGGTACGGTAGAGTTTAAGTTCAGCAAGAATTTCAAACACATCGAAATTTTAAAATAAATCAAAAGGCCCCAAACGGGGCCTTTTGATTATCTATTCCACGCGTCATTGAGCCCCACCCAACCCTCCCCGGAAGGGAGGGCTTTAAAATATTTCGAAAAGTCCCCCCTTCCGGGGGAGATTTAGAGGGGGCTCTTTGCTTCGTACCTCGCAATGACGTGTGAAGAAAATATTCAGCTTATGGTCGGTGTTATCTCCGCACCATCCGTCGAACACGATATCTGAATTTTTCAGTTTCCTCTGCCGTCGCTGGGCTCCAGCCGAGTGACCACTATCGCCCGGCCTCCGGCCGCAGTAAAAATCAGGGTTATATTTGAATCGCAGGCCAGAGGCCTGTAAATAATCGTCACGCGGCAGGAGCCGAGCGACGGCGAAAGAGTTTAACATTCCGCGGAAGTAAGAAAAGATCTCAAAACTTAATTAAATCGTTCAGCAGCTTCAGCAGAAACAGGGGTAAAAAAGTTAACTAAATTACCCTCTGGATCGCGAAATAATAAGGAGCGATTACCCCAGGGCATCGTTGTTGGCTCTTGAATGATGTCATTCAGTAAATCTTTAATTTTAGCATATTGATCATCAACGTCTGCCACGCGAAATTCTATAATCACGCTTTTGTTACTGGCGGCTTCAGCAAAGTCGTTCCCGAATAAGCTTAATGTCCGGGTACTGGCAATAGCTAAATTACTACCATCTGTAGTTATTTCTGCAAAGTCGTTCGTATACCATTTGGCGGGCAAACCAGTGATTTTTTCATAAAACGGTACCAGGTTTTTTATTTCGTTGGTGATAATTCTTAATGATGATAATTTCATAGTGGTATTATTTGATTGTTATTTACAAGCAAACATAAATGTACCTGATGACAACAGTATGTCAGGAGCATTTGTATAAATCCCGCTTTAATTTAAATCCCGCCTATGGCCGATGCTATCATCGCTATACCTGCAGTATTCTTCAATTCGCTCCCCACGGGAGGGGTGCGGCTGCCGGGGCGTAATGGCAGGGAGGGGTTTCTGTAAGCAGTATAAGCTTATCCCATAAATCCCTTCCTTCACTTCCCCGAGGAAGGAACCGCATATCGCCTGGTATAATCCCCCCTGTTTTAAAAGTTTTAAAAAGTAAAGAACATAGCAATAGCAGCGGTTCCCATAGCCACAAAAGTTACCCATAGTAAAATATTGGATAGAGGGCCGCTTCTGAACGTACCCATAATGTCTTTGTTTCGGGCTATCCGGGCTACCAAAAACAATAGGGGGACTGCCGCCACCCCATTTAATACGGCAGCATAAACGAGTGCCTTTACCGGATCAATACCAATAAAATTGATCAGCAAACCGATCAAAGTAGCCACGATGATCACCCCATAAAAACCACGTGCACGGTTTAATTTTAAATTCAGGCTGGCTTTCCAGCTTAATGCTTCGGCAACCGCATAAGCCGCCGAACCGGAAAGGACAGGAATGGCCAGCATGCCCAAACCAATAATTCCAATAGAAAAAATAAGCTTAGCCAGATAACCGGCATGCGGAAAAGATTTCACCAAAGGCTCCAAAGCCTTAGCTGCGTCGGCAGCCGTTTTAACATCTTTAATACCGCCGCCGTGTAATACGGTAGCTGCTACCAGGATAATGCACCAGGTAGTAATTTCTGAAATGACCATGCCTACATTATTATCTATCCTCATCCGGCTGATATCCCTGCGGTTCACCGGTCGTACAACAGCACCTTTTTTTAGGTGTTTTTCGGCCTGGTCCTCTATTTCCTGTGAAGCTTCCCAAAAGAACATATAAGGCGATATGGTGGTACCCAACACGCCGGTAATGATAAAAAGGAACTGAAAGTTAAATTCAATATGCGGAATTATTGACGCCTTGAGTACCGTAAGCCAGGGTTGATGTACCAAAAAAACGGTTATAGGGTAGGAGAGTAGCGCCAGGGCCAGCCATTTCAGTATACGCGAATAAACTTTATAATTGGTAAATATCTCCAATAGCAGGATAGTGCCGGTAAAAAACAACGTAATGGCTGCAAAGGGCAACGGTACCAATAATTGTGCAGCCGAAGCCATAGCGCCAATATCAGCACCGATATTAATGGTATTGGCAACAACAACCAGAGCCACCACACTGTACAGTACGGTTTTATTGTAGTGTATTTTTACTACCGCAGCAATCCCTTTTCCGGTAACCAGCCCTATCCTGGCGCAGGCCTCCTGAACCGCGGTCATAAAGGGTAGCATAAAAAGGGCCGTCCACAATTGCCCATAACCAAATTGAGCGCCCGTTTGCGAATACGTGGCAATACCCGACGGATCATCATCCGCAGCACCCGTGGTAAGGCCAGGTCCCAAAACCGTTAGGAACTTCCAGAGCTTTTTTTTGCTGTATCCGGGCTGGGGTTTGGTGGGCTCTTTCATGATATTTTATAGGTATTCATAGGTTATCATTCTTATTTTAAGGAGGGAGGTTTTATTGATTAAATATAAAATGATCTTTAACCTGATCAAGTTACCTTAAAATAACCTGAATGATGAAAGAATAATTGAATTTGGTGAGTATTATCACCGGCCCACTCCCACAGTCGCTCTATGAACTCTCCTCAAAATTTCGTATCTTTATAAACACCAGCCCGGTTTCCTCCAAAAGAGAGAACCGGGCTGTTTTGTTAAGGACAAAATAAGGCTAAAAATCAACCGTTTTGTATTTAGTTATTTGATAATCAATAAATTAATACTTTTTAAAGTTTTAAAAACTGCTCAAAACCACGTTGAAATTTGTTAAAAAGTGTTAAAATGAGGGTTTTTCAAGCAGTTTTTGACCCATTTTAGCCGCTTTTCGAGCAGAAAAGTGTTAAAATGAAAGGTTTAAAAAGTTTTTCAGGCCACCGGAGGGCAAGAGGTAATGATACCAAATAAGGGATCGAAGTATAATCTTTTAAATCAAATCAAAATCTTGCAAATCCTGTTATATTTGATAGCATATAAACCAAACATTCCCGTACATTGGGTTATTCTAAAATACCTTAACAGGTTATTACATCATGGCCAAACAAACAAAGAAAACCGAAACCCCGTTACCGGAAGCTAAACCTGTAAAAGAGAAGAAAGCCGTAAAAGCGGCTGATAAAAACGTAGTTACACCGGCAGAAAAGCCTGCAACAGCTAAAAAGGCCGCTGCAAAATCGAAACCTGCCGTTGCTGCTACGCTTGTGGCAAAAGTAAAGCCATCAACACTTAAAACGCATGTGATACTGAATGCTGTGGAGCCGTACAGCCGTTTTACAGATTTTGATATTAGTTTATTTAAATCGGGCAAGCACTACAAGCTGTATGAAAAGTTTGGCTCGCACGTGGTGGAATTTAACGGGGTTATTGGCACCTATTTCTCTGTTTGGGCGCCAAACGCGCAGTATGTATCGGTTATAGCCAACTTTAATGGCTGGAACCGGGGTTCGCATAGTTTAAATGCCCGCTGGGACTCGTCGGGTATCTGGGAGGGTTTTATCCCTAATGTGGGCGTGGGCGAAACCTATAAATATTATATCAAAGCATCAAGCGGTGAGGATCTGGAAAAGGCTGATCCATTTGCGTTGCGCTGGGAAGTACCACCAAGCACGGCTTCTATTGTTGCCGATACCTATTATGAGTGGAAGGATGCCGACTGGATGGCCAACCGACATGAACATAATGGCCTGCATAGGCCTTATAGCGTTTATGAGGTGCATCCGGGTTCATGGGCGCGCAGCCTGGAGAGTCCCGAAGAGTTTTTAACCTATACCCAACTGGCCGATAAGCTGGTGCCTTATGTAAAGGAAATGGGCTTTACACACGTAGAGCTGATGCCGATCATGGAATCGCCGTTTTACCCGAGCTGGGGATACCAGATCAGCGGATATTTTGCCGCCGCATCACGTTTTGGCGACCCGAAAGGGTTAATGTACCTGGTTGAGGAATTTCACAAGGCTGGTATAGGTGTAATACTGGATTGGGTACCTTCACATTTTCCGGGCGACGCCCATGCCTTATACAAATTTGATGGTACACACTTGTATGAACATGCCGACGATCGCAAAGGCTTTCACCCGGATTGGAAATCATATATATTCAACTATGGCCGTAATGAGGTAAGGGCTTTCCTGATCAGTAACGCCTTATTCTGGCTCGATCGTTACCATGCCGATGGCCTGCGTGTAGACGCGGTGGCCTCTATGCTATACCTGGATTACTCCCGTAAACAGGGCGAGTGGGAACCCAATATTTACGGCGGAAACGAAAACCTGGAAGCTGTTTCTTTCCTGAAAGAGTTTAATGAAGCTGTTTACAGTCACTTCCCATCGGTACAAACCATTGCCGAAGAATCTACCTCATTTACAGGGGTTAGCCGCCCGGTTTATTTAGGTGGTTTAGGGTTTGGTATGAAATGGATGATGGGATGGATGCATGATACCATAGGCTACTTTAGCGAAGATCCGATCAATCGTAAATATCATCATAACGAAATTACTTTTAGTACCATATATGCCTTTACCGAAAACTTTATGCTGCCTTTTTCGCATGATGAGGTGGTATATGGCAAAGGATCTATGCTGCGTAAAATGCCTGGCGATGAGTGGCAGCAGTTTGCCAATCTGCGTTTAATGTACAGCTATATGTTTACGCATCCGGGTACCAAACTGCTGTTTATGGGGGCTGAATTTGGCCAGGGCGATGAATGGAACTTTGGTCAGTCGTTACAATGGCATGTGCTGGAATATGCTAACCACCAGGGCATGAGCGAAACAGTAAAAGCGCTGAACCACCTGTACCGTGATGAGCCCGCCCTGTATCAGAAAGCCTTTGATTTTAGCGGGTTTGAATGGGTAGACGGTGGTAATGCCAATGACTCTATACTAGTTTACCGACGCATGGGCCACCTGGAAAAAGACGACATCATGATCATTCTGAATATGACCCCTGTACCGCGCCATAATTACCGTATAGGTGTGCCAGCTGGAGGCCAATGGAAAGAGATTTTTAACTCTGATGCTAAAAAATTCTGGGGTAGCGGCTTAACCAATCCGCAGGAAATAACCGCCGAAGCTCTAAAGTGGCATGGTAAGGATAATTCTATCGTAATTACCCTGCCGCCGCTTGGAGCTACTATATTTAAAATAGCGAAAGACACACCTGCCAAATATGAGCTGAAACGCTAACAGATTAAAAAAATCGATTAACAATGTAACCATTAACCGGGAATACCCGTTTAGCTCGGTTACATTGTTAACCGAATACCTATGAATCCTAAATTTCGTTACCTGTACATCGCTATAGGCGGTGTGCTGCTCATATTGTTAATAGTGCAGGTAATCGTAACTTATCCCGAGGTAAATGCTCAAAATGTATTGCTGAATGCGTTGCCTGCTCTGCTGTTCTTTTACCTTGCCTATAAAACCTATCACGAAAAAAAGGATAGCGAGCTAATGTGACCGCTCTTTAATCGCTGACATTTAGTAATATGTGCCTGCGTTTCTCTGTTCAATACTGAACAATAATTGTAACGAATCCGAACAGTTAGTAGATTAGTTTTTATTTTAAGTAATTGAACTTCAATGATTTAAAATTGAGGTATGTTTTTAGCTGTATTTATGGCCTAAACTTAATTGATTATGCTGAAAAATTACCTGTTGGTTGCCCTTAGGAATCTGTCTAAACATAAAGCCTTTTCATTCATCAACATTGTTGGTTTGGCTATAGGCATGGCGGCATGTCTTTTAATTTTGCAATACGTCAATTTCGAATTAAGCTTTGATAATTTTCACGCTAAAAAAGACCGTATTTTCCGCATCAATCAGGATAGGTATAACAATGGTAAATTAAGTACACAATGGGCGGGTGGGGCCTTTGCCCCGGGCAACGCTTTTAAAGCAGCTTTACCAGAGATAGAAGACTTTGTAAAGATAGTGGGTGCTGACCGTGTGCTGGCGAATTACAAAGATCAGAAAATGGCCATCACCAATGATTACTATGTGAGTGAGTCGTTTTTTAATATTTTTTCGTTTCCGCTAATCAGCGGCGATCCAAAAACAGCCTTAAAGGAACCCAATACGGTAGTGATATCCGAAGAAGTAGCGCAAAAACTTTTTCATGATACAGACCCGGTGGGGCGGTCGTTAACTATCAATAATGATAAGCCTTTGAAAATTACAGGTGTGATGAAAAATGTTCCTGTCAATTCTCACATGAAGTTTGATTTTTTACAATCATACAATACCTTACTGAAGGAAAATCCGCCCAATAAAGATTTTAACCTGGATAATGCATGGTTAAATGATGGCTGTAAAACTTACGTACTACTTAGAACTGGTGTAGATCCTAAAATACTGGAACGTAAATTTATACCTATTGTAAAAAAGGTTTACGATGCCTATAAAAGTGCAGGGGAAGATGCTGTTTATACCCTGCAATCAGTACAAAATATTCATTTGTACTCTAACCGGATGATAGAGTTTCAGCCCAACGGGGATGGGAAGTCGGTTTATTTAATGCTGGGCATAGCTATATTTGTGATCATTATTGCCTGGATCAATTATATCAACCTGGCTACAGCACGTGGTATAGGACGTGCCAAGGAAGTAGGGGTCCGTAAAACATTGGGTTCGGCCAAAGCACAATTGATTGCCCAGTTTATGTTGGAAGCCATGTTGCTTAATGGATTAGCCATAGTGTTAGCCATAGTGTTTATCCTGATCTGCCTTCCTGTTTTTTCGCGTGTATCTGGCTTACAAATGGGGTTTGATATGTTTACCAAACCCATTTTCTGGGGATTTATGTTGGGCATATTCGTATTAGGATCATTCTTCAGCGGGTTTTACCCCGCCATCGTATTATCATCATTCAGGCCTGTTGAAGTGATGAAGGGTAAAATACTGGCATCGCCAAAAGGAGTTGTATTGCGTAAAGCGATGGTCGTATTTCAGTTTGCGGCCTCTATATTCCTGCTGATCGGCTCGCTTACCGTGTTCAGGCAGCTGAAGTTTATGCAAAACCAAAAGCTGGGTTTGAAGATCGATCAAACGCTGATCATTAAACCACCATTGAATAAGATCGATTCGTTTTACCGTGATATGAGCGCGTTTAAACAGGAAAGCCTAAGGCAATCGGTTGTTAAAAGTGTAACAGTATCCACTTCCATTCCGGGAGAGCCAATTGGCTGGAATGCTGGGGGGATTAAATTAACTACAGCTGACCAAAGCCAGGGTAAGCAATATCGTATTATTGGCTCCGACTATGATTACCTGGCTGCTTATGATTTAAAGCTGGTGGCCGGACGCAAATTCTCCAAAGATTATGGCAACGATCCTCACAGCGTGGTGCTTAGTAAAAAAGCTGCAGAACAAATGGGCTTCACCAAGCCTGAAGATGCATTGGGAAAACAGGTTGATTTTTGGGGACAGGCATATAGGATAGTGGGTGTGGTTGATAATTTTCATCAGCAATCATTACGGGATGCTTATGATGCCATCATTTTCCGCTGTATCCCTGATGTGAGGGGTTATGTATCGATAAAAATAAGTACAACTAATCTCCCTCAAACCATTGCCGACCTCAAAAAAACATGGGCGGCATTCTTTCCCGGCGATCAGTTCGACTACTTCTTCCTGGATCAGTATTTTAACGAACAATACCAAACCGACCAACGTTTTGGACAGGTATTCGGCGTATTTACCGGTATTGCCATATTTGTAGCTTGCCTGGGCTTGTTTGGACTGGTGTCATATACTATTGTGCAGCGTACCAAAGAGATCGGGATCCGCAAAGTTTTAGGAGCTACGGTGAACAGCATTCTGACACTGCTATACAAGGATTTCGCGGCATTGGTGATTATTTCCTTTGTAGTTTCAGCTCCATTGGCCTGGTATGCCATCAACCAATGGTTGCAAACCTATGCCTTTAGGGTTGATATTGGTCCTTTATTATTTCTTGTTCCATTTTTGATAGTTATGGTGATCGCGTTTGCTACGGTATCATATCTGAGTGTAAAAGCGGCTTTAACAAACCCGGTTAAAAGTTTAAAAACGGAGTAGCTCTTTATCTCTTTTATATATTTAAACCTTATTAACACATGCTTTACTTTACCCAGATCGTATTTATCAGGGACAATAAAGAATACGAGTTTAATTTGTTTGAATCGTACGTATTACCCTTGTTGCATAAACATAGCGGAGAGTTGATTTACCGTGTCAGACCAACTGCGGATTGTGTTATAGAAACAGCTTTAGGAAACCCGTATGAAATACATATTGTAACATTTGCAACTCAGCAAGGCTTTGATGAATATTTGAACGATGAGGCAAGAGTAAAGTATATGCAGCTTAAAGAAAATGCTATAGAAAAAGTGTTATTGATAGCAGGCTCCCTGATTTAATTGTTCCCTGTTTTATAATATCTACGTTAACTGGAGGTATTTTCCACAAAACAACAAAGCCTGCGGTTTACCACAGGCTTTGCTATATAAATTTAAAATTGATGAGTCAGGATTAGAATTTACCAAGTTCCTGAACCAGGTCGATCAGTTTGTTTGAATAACCCCACTCGTTATCGTACCATGATACAACTTTAACGAAGTGATCATTTAAGCCGATACCTGCTTTTGCATCAAAAATTGAAGTGCGTGCATCGCCTTTGAAATCTTCAGACACTACTTCATCTTCGGTATAACCTAAAATGCCTTTTAATTCGCCTTCAGATGCAGCTTTCATAGCAGCTTTGATAGCCTCGTATGAAGCACCTTTTTTCAAACGTACAGTTAAGTCAACTACAGATACGTCGGCAACTGGTACGCGTAAAGACATACCTGTTAATTTACCTTTTAACTGAGGTAAAACTAAACCAACCGCTTTAGCAGCACCTGTTGATGAAGGGATGATGTTTTGGTAAGCACCACGGCCACCTCTCCAGTCTTTAGCCGATGGGCCGTCAACTGTTTTTTGAGTAGCTGTAACAGCATGTACTGTAGTCATTAAGCCTTCTTCGATACCAAAGTTATCATCCAATACTTTAGCGATAGGTGCTAAACAGTTGGTAGTACATGAAGCGTTTGATACGATAGTTTGATTGGCTTTTAATTCTTTATGGTTAACACCCATCACAAAAGTAGGGGTATCATCTTTAGCTGGCGCGCTCATTACTACTTTTTTAGCACCGGCGTCGATATGTTTTTGTGCAGTTTCCTGAGTTAAGAATAAGCCTGTTGATTCGATGATCACTTCGGCGCCTATTTCACCCCATTTAAGGTTAGCAGGATCCTTTTCAGCAGTAACACGGATAGTTTTACCGTTTACAACCAAATGTCCGCCTTCAACAGCAATAGTGCCTTTGAACTGACCATGAGTTGAATCGTATTTTAACATGTAAGCCATGTAATCAGGCTCAACAAGGTCATTAATACCAACAACTTCAATGTCGGGTCTTTCAATTGCGGCTCTGAATGCCAGGCGTCCAATACGGCCGAAACCGTTAATTCCTATTTTCATGATTTTTTTAATTTTTATTAGAATAGTAGGTTAATAAATTATTTATAGGTTCTTTAATGATATTTGCTATTTGAAGGTTTGCCTCAGATGCAGCTTCATGTAAATACTCCTGAAAGTTGGCAGCTACCGTACCTGCAAAATGAATGGAGGCATCGGGATATTGCTTTGATAAAGGTAGTAAATATGTTGAAATTAGCTTGCTAAAACCTTTTTTTATGACGTTTTGTAGATAGTGGTCGTGCAGGTTATCCTGGTAAAATTCGGTGAAGGAACTTAAAAACAAAGCGGGTTGTTTTTGTCGGTAAACTTTTTCCAGCAGGGTTTTTCTGTCTACATCATACTTGCTCACAAACTTCTTTTTAATATTTGGAGGAAGGGTTTCGTTCATAAAGCCCTTGATCAGCTGTCGGCCTAGCCAATTGCCAGACCCTTCATCGGCCAGGATATAACCCAGACCATAATTGTTGGTGAGTACCTTTTTACCATCGTACCAGGCTGCGTTGGATCCGCTGCCACAAATACTGATAATACCTGGCGAATTTTTACAACAGGCAATTGCCGCTGCCGTAATATCGTGCTCAACTATCACCTTGCCAAATTTAAAAAAGGCGGACAACGCGTTGTGTACAATTTGCCTGCGTTCATCGGAAGAAGCGCCGGCACCAAAAAAATAAATACGTTTTATTTCTTCGGCGTGATGTATCAGGTTAATGTTTTTATTGAGTAGCTGTAGAATGTACTTTTCGTCGTTAAAATAGGGATTGATGCCATTGGTTTTAAACGAAGCAACAGTTCTTCCTTTATCGGCAAGCCGCCAATGTGCAAAGTACGATCCACTATATACAACTGCAATCATTTATTATATCGATAATATATCTGCCATTTCCAGAAGATCAGCCTCCAGCTTAAATTCATGGTGGTTAAGGGCGTCTTCCAAACTGGTAAGCAGAATATGGTTGGCCTGTAAACCTACCATTTTTTGTGTTTCGCCCGCAATTAACGCATTTACAGCAGCATAGCCCAAACGGCTACCCAAAATACGGTCAAAACTTGATGGACTGCCACCTCTTTGCAAGTGGCCTAATATAGTTACTTTAATATCGTAATCTTTAACTTCTTTTTGCACAGCTTTGGCTACATCATATACGCCGCCATTTTTATCGCCCTCGGCTACAATAACAATGCTTGATGATTTTTTGTTAGATGAGCCATCCTTCAAATTCTTGATCAAATCTTCAATAGCTGTTTGTTTTTCCGGAAGCAGGATAGCCTCGGCACCGCAGGAGATTCCTGCACGTAAAGCAATTGCGCCAGAATCGCGACCCATTACCTCAATAAAAAACAGGCGGTCATGCGCATCGGCTGTATCCCTTATCTTATCAATAGCTTCAATAACGGTATTGGTAGCTGTATCAAAACCCAGGGTATAGGTTGAGCCGCAAAGGTCGTTATCAATGGTGCCTGGCACGCCAATTACCGAAATGTCTGGATACTTTTTTGAAAAACGCAGCGCTCCGGTAAATGTACCATCTCCGCCAATAACTACAAGGGCATCAATGCCGTGTTCCTTTAAGTGTTTGTAGGCAGTGGCCATGCCTTCATCTTCTTTAAAAGGTAAACAACGGGCTGTTTTTAAAATAGTACCCCCCAAACTAAGTATGTTACTTACCGACCGACTTTGCATATCATACATATCGTTCTCAATAAGCCCTTTGTAACCTTGCCTAACACCAACAACCTCGAGGCCGTTGTATAGTGCTGTTCTAACAACCGCCCTTATACAGGGATTCATTCCGGGTGCATCACCACCAGAAGTTAAAACCGCAATTTTTGAAATTTTCTGCATTTTTACATTACTTAGATTTGCGCTACGAAGATAGTGTGTGTAAATTACACCATTAAATTTTATTTGTTTTTTTTTGGATTAGGAATTAAGGTCATATATTTAACAATTAAACTTAAATCCCCGTACAGTTTTGGAAGTAATGCTACCCAAGTTTGATTCCGTATTCTCTATTGACTGCGTAATTTTTGGTTTTGAAGCCGGCGAACTTAAAATTTTGCTTATTGAACGTAACGAAGAGCCATATAAAGATGAACTCGCGTTGCCCGGTTATATTGTGGAACAGGACGAAAGTATTGATGATGCTGCCGAACGTATCTTGTACGAGCTTACCGGCTTGCGCGATTTGCACATGCAGCAGTTTCATACTTTTGGTGAAGTAAACAGGCACCCGCAGGGCCGCGTTATTACCGTGGCTTATTATGCGCTGATCCGTATAAATGGGCAAAAGGAGCTACGACCAGTTACCCAGTATGCCAAAAAGGCTTTCTGGCACCCGGTTAATGAATTGCCTAAGCTTGCGTTTGACCACAGCGAGATATTTAACACAGGTTTTAACAAGATCCGCCGTAGGTTGCATTATCAGCCAATTGCTTTTGAGTTATTGCCCGAAAAATTTACGCTTACACAGCTGCAATCCCTTTATGAAGCCGTTTTAAGTAAAAAGTTGGATAAACGAAACTTCCGTAAGAAAATGCTGAGCTACGGATTTTTAAAGGAGCTTGATGAGAAACAAAAAGGCGTATCCTATCGCGCTGCCAAATTATATAAGTTTGACAAGCGTAAATATGGCAAAATATTCCAGGGTGAAATGAATATTGGATAGGAAGAGAGAGGCAAGAAATAAGAGTCAAGAATCAAGAGGAGGACAAACCCTCGTAAAATATAAAAGGGCCGAAAAATTAATTTCCGGCCCTTCTTTTTATTGCCTTTTTTATCTTGATTCTTGGCTCTAATTTCTTGCTTCTCTTTTATAAAGAGCTTGGAGCTAGTTCCAGGTGATATTTTACCAGGTTATCTATAGGAGAGCGGATGATGCTGCCTACAACCATGCCGTTTTCGGTAGCCACTTCTTCTAAAACATTTCTGAAGTTGTAACCAACTGAACCGATACAGTTAAAGCTGTATTTTTGATAATCAGGGTAGTGTGTTACCAGGTTACGGAAAAAGTCTTCAAATGATGTACGCACCAGGTTACGTGAGTATTCAATATGTACGTTGTTATCATAAACAAACTTGCTGAAGCTTGCACAAAAACGATTAGCGCGAGGCTGAGTATAAACTTGCTCGTTGATATCATCGGGTGTAAGTTTAAACGTTTCCCAGAAAAGGTTACGTACCGGCTCGGGCATATAACCACGTAAATAATCAACCAGTAGTTTTTTGCCAATATAGCAACCGCTGCCTTCGTCACCTAAAATATAGGCTCCTGAGTCGATATTATTGATCACATCTTTACCATCATAGATACAGGTATTGGTGCCGGTACCTAAAATAGCTGCAAAACCCTCGTTGTTGCCTAGCAGGGCACGGGCGGCGGCAAGCAGGTCATGACCAATGTTCACCTTTGCTTTGGTGAAAACAGCTTTCATGGCTTCTTCAACAATTTTACGCATCTCGGGCGTTGAGCAGCCGGCGCCGTAATAATTTACTTCGGTTATTTCATCCTTCTCCAGGTCGGTAGGCAAACTTTCATTTAAAGATTGTATGATATACTCCGTACTAGAAAAATAAGGGTTATAACCCTCAGTGTTAAAATACACTTTTTTACCTTCTTCGGTAACCAGACACCAATTTGTTTTAGTTGAGCCACCGTCAGCAATTATGATCATAAATTAAGTTTTATTAAAAAAAATTGGGTTAAAAGTATGATTAACTTATTGTAAAAAAAACACTTTCCATTTTAAAAAGCAAAAATTGCGATTTTCAAGTCAATCAGGCTTTGTTTTTGCATAAATTATCACTTAAAAATAGATTAAATATTAATGTTGATACATGTTTTGTCAAAAAGCTGTTCATTATAACAAGTGTATGATTAACATGTAATTAGCGTATCAGTAATTAATCTACTTAATTTGCAATTGTACGTAATGTTAAATTATTTAGCAACAATTAATGTTTTATAATCAATCATGATTTACAACTACAAAAATGACAGGGAATTGTTGGATAATATATGCGTTGTTTTGATGTTACGTAACTTTTCTTTTAACCAGTTTGCCATAAACTCAGTGCCCGGCTCCTCGCTGGCAATATGACCCAATACAATGCGCGATAATTTTTGTGCGTAATATTTTACCCAATATTTTTCCCCATAGTCCTTGGTTTTACTCATGTTTTTTGAATTTACGGATGAGATCAAACACTTACCGATCGGTACATAGTTGCTTTACAGTTAAATCGACTTTTTTATTTGGTTAATTAATTAACGGCATTTGAATTGCTTACTTGGCACTAAATTCACAATCATCTAATTATATTAATATTAAGAAAAATCTACACCTGTCCTTATCATGAAATTAAAGTTAAAAACCCTCCTTGTAGCATTAGCGGGCACTACACTATTTTATACCGCCTGTCAAAAAGAAGTAAAATTGAATCCGAAGGTTGTTCCTCCCCCGGTATCTAAGATTGATACTGTAAGCCTTGCCACTAGTCAAATAATTAGGAATATAACACAAACTTTGTCGGGTGCTTATGGAGGTGTAAACATCAGTAAAGGGTTGATCCTGCCTGATCTTACTACCATTAGGCAATCAAAACCACTCATCATAGGTCTTGTCAATCTATGTTCTTTCTTTCCTGATACCATAGTTAACTATAAAACAGTTATAGGTGATACCATTAAATCAGAAACCACCGGATTATTCAAATTTTACTTTAGCTGCGATACTGTAAGGGCTCCTGGAGCAAAGTATCCTGATTTTACAGATTTAAATGGATATGTGGCTTATGATTCTTTGGCGACTACAGGCCAAACCCCCAGCGCACTGTTTGTTCATAATATAAAAGCTTTTTATGAGGCCAAGGCTCTTGATAAAGATGCCCTTCTGGCTATTAATGGCAGCACTAACAAGCTTATCTCTTTTAATAACGGGAGCATCAAATCATTTGTTGATACCGCATCAATTAAAAAAGCGCAGATACCATCCTCAATACATGCTTATTATACGTTAAATAATGTAAATAAGGTAACTGTTGATTTAACTAAGAATGGTGACATAACAGCAGGTGCAATAACTTTTGCAGCCATCGGTGAGGTTAATGGTATAAAGTGGTATTATGAGGGCGTTATTAATTTTTTAGGTAATCATAAGGCAAGTGTAGTTATAAAAAATAAAACCTATAATGTCGATTTGCTTACTGGCAAGGTAACCACAACTTAAGCAGTCAAATATTACACATACGCTAAGCACAAGAGAATTCAAAAAATTGATTGATATTTCCGTATAATTTTGCATCTTTGCACCGCGAAAAAATCGCGATGGTCCCATAGCTCAGCTGGATAGAGCAACTGATTTCTAATCAGTAGGTCTCAGGTTCGAATCCTGATGGGATCACGAAGCCGCTTTAGATTGGTAAGGCGGCTTTTTAATTCATATAATAGTAACAGGTACAACGATTCCGTAGCTCAGCTGGTAGAGCATAACACTTTTAATGTTGGGGTCCTGGGTTCGAATCCCAGCGGGATCACTTTTAAGCCCGAAGCCTTAAATCGAAAGATTTAAGGCTTTTTGTTTTTGACTATTTTGTAAACTACATGTTTTATGTATCCGAAGTTGCAAACTTCGGACAGCGGGGTTTTTAACAGTTGATATGATAAATTGTGTCCTAGCAGGGTCTTTCAGAAAGGACCCTGCGTTTTTTATTGACCGGTGTTAGCCTCAGGGTTCCTTCCAGGAGAACCTGGGGGAACGTAATCGCTGTTTAAATGACTAAATCATAAAGAGAACTATTTTTCACTTTTTAAAAATCTCCAATCTTCAAAAGGCACGTTTAATACCGATCTATATTCCTGGTCATTAATCAGCTCCAATACTTCATCCAGTAAGCGTTCCAGTTGCCAGCAACATTCGCTGTATTTATTTTTAGAAGCATAGCCATGCTGCTTCCATATTAAGCGCTGTAGTATAAGCCTATCATTTAAAAGGCCTATTAGTGTAGCCATTAATTGAAGTGTCATTGTATTAGGCCTTTCCGCTCTCTGTAGTACTGTAAAACATTTATTTTATATACGTGGTTTCTCGTAAGGCAGTCCGTTCTGTTTTTAAGTTTTTGTTGTATAAATGCTGCATTAATTATAGTATTGTGTAGTTTGTTGCTATAGCCATCTTCTTTAAAGAATCGCATTGCCATCCACCTGCTTATATTTGTATCATATTGCTTTTTATAGGCCGAAATGATAATCCCGACGTACTTATATGGCATATTTAATTTTAATTCAATTAGTGTTTCTTTTGCAAGCATAATACTGAAGTGTTATTATATGTGTAGTAATTGTGTGGTGTTTATGTTGTAAATATGTGGTATTTATTTTAATAATAAAACACTTTTTGAAGGAAAAATGTAACACTCTGTAAAATACATTTGTTTCATGCCACATAAGGGAGAAATATTAGAAAGAGCCGTTAGGAAAACTGCTATCAGTATATCTGAATTAGCCCGTAAAGTGGACTATGATAGAGGTACTATATACCGACATTTTAAGGATGAGGATTTAGACGATTCAATCATTTTAAAATACTCTAAAGCATTAAAAAATGATTTTAGGAAAGAGTTTCCACAACTCCCTTTCTATGGTAATCTACTACAGGAGCCATTAAATGAATACCGTGCCTTAACGTTATCGGAGGCGTTGCAAGAGGCTGATATGTGGAAGGAAAAGTATATAAGCCTACTAGAGCAGTACAATAATCTGCTTAAAAAAATAGTAGATGAGGATAAATAAACTATACGAATATTACAATATTATACATTAATGATTGCTGGCAAAGAAATTAATTCTGACGGAGATCACATAATAAATCGAAAGCCTCAAGTCGAAAGTCTTGAGGCTTTTTATTTAAAAATGGTGCTGTGATAACACCGACCATGGGCTAATGTAAACCAGCTATTTGACAACAAAACATGGTTAACACTATTTGATGGTAAATTGTAGTTATTTTATTGATTTACAGGTAATTAAATAAATTTTAACTATAAAATGTGTAAACCATGTAAACCCACTTTTCAAGAACGTGGTCCGCCAATGAATAAAGGGGAACCTTACTAAGGTATTCTGCATTATTTAAAATTCACACTGATTACCTGCTGATTTTGGTTGCGGACTATAATGAGTTTAGCTTTTCCCATCCATTTAATTTTTTGATATGCCTTGAGTAATTTTTCTACAGCGTTAACGCTGTCTTCATTTATCTTAATCACCACATCCCCCTTTTCTAAGCCGTTTTTTGCAGCTACTGATGATGCTGACAGATCTGTAAGCAATGCGCCATTGTTATCGAGTAATCCAGCTGCCGATCTTTCTCCCAGGCTCTCGATGTTTTTAAAATGTGCACCTAGCCATTCCACCTGGTTTTGTTTGCCCTGATTTGCTGAAGTAACCAGCGGATTGATCACCGGTTTTTGAGCCAGCTTTTTTAAAGTAGGAGAAGTAACTCCAAAATTCATATCAAAATCTTTAAAGCCTGTTTTTAAAGCCGGGGAACCTGGTTTTAAACGATAGTTTCCGCTTTTGGCATCGATAAACTGGGCATCACCATACATGCTATTTTTATCTAAACCCAAAATCTGGGCCTCAGTCAAAGCTTCCTTGGACAGGAAAAAATTCTGATCGATGATCTTGCCCCAGTTATTCATTAAGATGGGCGCATATGGCAAGCTCACTATGTTATGCTCAAATAAGTCATCACTATTTTTTAACCATACATGCGGATGGAAGGTATTATTGATAATGATGTTATTGGTAACTGTACGACTGTAGCCTTCGCGTAGTTTTAAGCCTCCGCTCAGGCAAACATTATTGTATATATGGTAATTACTGCTGCCGTCGTCCAGGTCAATATCCCAGCCATGATCGCACTGGAAGCGATTATTACGGATAGTGATAGGATCAATTACATCCAGAAACTGGATGCCGGGCCTGGCGGCTACTATGCTATCAATCAGGTTGCGCTCTGGTCGCCAGTACCTATCCCTGCCCCAGGAATTATAGGCCCCGTTATCGCCGGTTTCAAGAACGGTATAGAATACATCATTAAATTCAATAATATGGCCTCCCCAGGTTCCCTCACTCATATTGAGCCCAGCCCTCGGCGTATGGTAAATGGTATTATGACTCACCGTAATATGCGATGACATGGAGATCTGAACGCCGGCCACCTGTTTTTCAATAGTACCGATGTGGTGTATCAGATTGCCGGTGGCCGAGCAATACTGAGGATAGTCCGAACTCTTTGGTCCCGGCTGGTAATCCATTTTATCCCAGGGGACAAAAGTTTCATAACTAAAAGCAGGCGACCGTACAGCATCGGGATTACCAACAAAAGCAATAGCATTTCCACCAATGGTATGTATATAGTTGTCCCGGATAGTATCGTTCTTGCTATAATTACTTAGAAACACGGCATTCCCGCCCAATTCATAAAAATTACAGTTGCTGATAATTACATGTTCCGTTCTGTCGAGCAGGATTGCCCCACCGCGGTACATCCTCCAGTCGCTACGTAGCAATGGCTCTTTGGCCAGCATAAATGACCGTGCCGTTTGCGTAAAGTCGATACCTTTAATAGTGATGTTGCTCAAAGGCTTCTCTTTACTGCCGATGACATGTATGAGATCTGTTAAACTACTAACAGTAAATACAGCCTTATTCAAATTGGTTCCTGTAGATGGATAGAGGTAAAGAATTTGGGTTGTTTTATTGAAAAACCATTCTCCGGGAGCATCCAGTTCCTCAAAAATATTTTCTACAAACCGGTATTGTTTGTTCATGGGCGAGGGGCGGTTGTTTTGCCAGCCTCCCTCATAAGTGAGTGCCCCTTTATCATCTTTCCCGGTGATCAAATAATCAAAGCTGCCCCATTCCCCTGCGTGTAAAGCGTGAATATAGCCGCCGGCAGGGGCTTGCCATGTTTTTACCCGGTTTTCGCTGATGGCATCCTTAGCCGTTCCGTTATAAACCCGAGCTGTAGAATCAAAGTTGGGATAGCGGGCCATGGGCAGGCTTTTACCATTCATAAATAATTGGTCTGGGGCAAAGCCTGTGGATAGTTTTGCTTGGATAATGCCACCTTTATATGGCTGCCATACCGGGTTTATTTTGCTTGAGCCTGTAATGGTTACTTTTTCGTTTGGATATGATTTAATAGTCAAAGAATGCGCTCTAAAATTAACTTGGTTTATCTCTATTGTTTTCTGCAGGGGATAGAGGCCTCCATGTAATATAACAACTACATCTTTATTAACATATCCGGTCGCCCTTAACAACGCTGCTTCCAGATGCTGAACGGGATGTTTAAAGGTGCCATCGTTTTTATCGCTACCACTATTGGCCACATAAATGTTGTTTTGCCCGAAGCAAGGTTGCATAAAAATGCCGGAGGTGACAAGTGTGGTGGTCAGGATGATTGATTTTAGGAGCTGCATTGACATTTAATATTAAATGGAATAAAAATCAATTATACTCCCGGCGCGACAAAGCTCACCGGAAGTACAATTTAAGGATTAATAAAGTGGATTTTGAGGAATATTATTAGCCGTGATTTCAATATCCGGAATAAGCCAGGTTTGATTGTATGGGCCTATGGGGTTAATGAGCTGGCTGCCTCTTTGAGCCTGGATAAGCTGGAAGGTATTGGTTCGTTTCATATCAAACCAGGTATTTCCTTCTAGTGCAAATTCCCATTTTCTCTCCTTCAAAACAGCCTGCCTGAAACCATCCTGTGTGAGGCCAGCCAGATCAGGGACATTGGTCGGATCACCCTTATCTACCCGGGCACGCCTGCGAATGGTGTTAATATAGACATAGGCGTTGGCCGGACCATTGATCTCATTTTCGGCTTCGGCAGCAATCAGGTACATATCCGCGTAACGGATATAAACAAAGTTCCAGGGATTAATAACGGTAGACGATGTGGCTCCTTTTGAAACACCGGTGGTATCGAAGTATTTCTGAAAGAAAGGCGCTAATACACCACCTTTTACTTTAGGATCCGGATACTGGTCCAGTATACCCCATGTTCTCCTGCGATCGCCTTTTGGGAAACTATTGATAAAGCTGGTGGCCGGTACCAGTAAAGGCCGGTATGTATCAGCTGTACCGGTTGATCCCTGTAATGGGTTACCACCTTTTGAAACCACATATGATTGTTCCCAGATAGATTCTGTGGTATAACTGGTATGATGAAAAACATTGGCATAATCATCTACAAGGGTAAATAGTCCGGAGTTGATCACTTTTAGGGCCTCATCCTTTGCATTTTGATAGTAAGCTGTCTGTTTCATCGGGTTACCGGCCATGGTAAGATAAACTTTTGCCAAAAGAGCCGAAGCTACTGATTTGTACACTCTGCCGGCCGTGGTCGCTTTGTCGGGCAAGTTTTGTTCGGCAAAGGTCAGGTCGCTCAATATCAATTTATAAATATCTGCCTGCGGCGAGCGGGGAAGCTGTAAACTATTCGGATTATTATCCACTATGACTTTTGTAGGCATGGGGATATCTCCATAAAGTTGTACCAGGTAAAAGTAGCCATAGCCTCTCATAAATTCGGCCTCGGCAGTTAGCTGGTTTTTAGTGGTCTGGTCAAGTGGTGATGTTGGCAAGGCGCCCAAAACAAAATTAGCATCTTTGATTAAGCGGTAACCACCACCCCAGCAACCTTGGGTATTATAATAATACGACTGAGGGGCATTCTGATACATAGGTAATCCCTGTTCAACAGATGGTGCGGGGGCACCGTAAATATCCGTAGCCATTTCCTGCATACTGCCATCATAAAGCGGTAAATCGCCATATAAACCTATAATGGCTAATTGATAGCTGGCCGGATCAGAGAAAAATGTACTGGGGGTAATAGATGTTTGAGGATGTTCTTCCAGGGTTCTTTTGCATCCGCTTATGGCTATGGCCATACCAATAGCACTGCTTAAAAACAATTTTTGATATGATTTTTTCATGACTTGTTCAGTTTAAAATTTTACCCTAACGCCTGCTGTGATTGATTTTGTTGACGGGTAATTACCACGGTCCCAGCCGTTTACTGTTCCACTTGCCCAGGATACTTCCGGATCATAACCGGTGTATTTGGTTACCGTAAAGTAGTTTTGGGCACTCACGTAAATATTAATGGACGATATTTTAATACGACGAAGCTGAGCTGCATTAAAAGTATAGCCCAGGGTAACATCTTTTATCTTCAGGTAATTACCGTTTTCTTCCCATAAGCTATTGGCATAATCGCGTGTGTATTGCATGCTGTTAGCCGATGGCTTATCGCCGGCATTACTGGTGCCAGGTCCTTGCCAGCGGGAATCATATGCGGCCTGGGTTGGCGTCCACTGTCCATTAAGGGTAAGGCTGTATTTCCTGAGCTCGTTCACCAGTGTTGCGCCGTATGAACCTGTAATTAAAATACTAAGGTCCCAGTGTTTATAGGTAAAGGTATTGTTAAAGCCTGCGGTAAATTTAGGTTGAAGGGTTGTTAATACGTGCTTGTCATTGTCATCTACCACTCCATCGTGGTTGTAATCCAGAAACTTGTAGTCGCCGGCATGTTTGGTCGGTTCGCCATTCGCTTTTGCTTCGGCATCTGTTTGATAAACGCCGGTTACCTGTTGGCCAAAAAATGAATTCATGGGCTGTCCAACAATCATCGGGAACCAATTACCTCCTGTGCCTATATATTGGTAAGGTATCGGTTTTCCATCGGCTCCAACACCCAGGCTTAGTAGTTTATTCTGGTTATGGGTGTAGGTTAGGGTAGAAGACCAGGTAAAGTCCCGGCCAATCATGTTCTGAGAATTTATAGAAAACTCAAAACCTTTGTTGGAAGCTTTGCCCACATTTTGCAGTTGCGTACCAAAACCGGTTGACGCGGGCAGGTTTACATATAATAATAAATTGCTTGTTTTTTTATTATAATAGTCGGCGGTGATGTTTAGCCTATTTTTTATAATACCTACATCAATCCCCAGGTCAAGTTCCTTGGTAGTTTCCCATTTCAGGTTGTTGTTGGAAACGGACGAATAATAATAACCGGTAGTATTTGAATTATTGAGGATGGTGTTTATACTGGATACCGAAGCCAGGGTTTGGTAAGGATTAATGGCCTGGTTTCCGGAAGTACCATAACTTGCTCTCAGTTTAAGATTGCTCAGCGTTGGGTTCTCTTTCAGGAAATCTTCTTCCGATACTGTCCATGCCAATGCCCCTGATGGGAAGAACGCATATTTATTGTTAGATCCAAATACCGAACTCCCGTCCCTGCGGGCAGTGAAAGTAGCATAATACTTACCGGCATAATTATAATTCAATCTGCCCAGGTACGAAATGAGCGTATTACTCGAAGTGCCTGTATTTGGATTGGCCAGTGTGGTAGCTGATTGAAGACTGTTATCAACATAAACCGTACTAACAAATCCCGAAGCGGTGCCGCTATTCAGGTAACGGCTATGATTCTGCTGGAAAGTAAACCCAGCCAGGGCGTTTAGATTATGTTTTCCCCAGTTATGGATATAAGTAATTGTATTTTCGTTAACAAACGAATTGGAGTTTGAATAACCTTGGGAAGCATTCCCCGCCGGTTGGCCAAATGTAATTGATGGAGGGTTATAAGTTTCCTGATGATTATCTTCATTATCAATGCTAACACTTGATCTTAGTTTCAGGCCGGGAACTATTTCATAGTTTAAAGCGGCAGTTCCCAGTATCCTCAATGTACTCAATGGATCGTACTGTTCTTTTGCCATAGCCACAGGGTTGGTTTGTCCATAATTTAAACCTGTAAATACAGTGTACGTTCCATTCGGATTATAAACACCCTCTGTTGGGGGCATCAC
Organism: Mucilaginibacter lappiensis; assembly: GCF_900155965.1. Lineage (GTDB taxonomy): Bacteria > Bacteroidota > Bacteroidia > Sphingobacteriales > Sphingobacteriaceae > Mucilaginibacter > Mucilaginibacter lappiensis. The sequence goes on along the minus strand of NZ_FTMG01000007.1, from coordinate 24,829 downwards.
GAAAGTTTGAAAAGGCACGCCTCCATAATCGGCATTCTGGTAATTGTTTTTCTTATACAGGTCTTTGGTAAGGGCTAAATTGATCGTAAAGTTGAGTTGCTGGTTAAGCTTCTGGTCAAGGTTAATCCTTCCGGAAAGCCGGCGGTAACTGGAATTGGTAATAATACCATCCTGGTTAAAATACCCAAAAGAAGTATAATATCTGGTGTTTTCGGTGTTGCCGCCTACAGATATAGTATGGTTTTGCGTAGGTGCTGTATGATAAACCAGATCCTGCCAGTCGGTACCTTTACCCAGGCCGTTAATCTGATCGGGTGTCCATGGCAAAGGTTTTGCCGGGTTATTTAATCCCGAGGCATTATCATTTGTGGTAACCTCGTTTTGTAATTGAGCATATTCAGAGGCATCAATCAGTTGTAATTTATGCCTTAAACGGGCTACCCCATAATAGCCATCATAACTTACCTGTGGTTTTCCGGAGGCTTTGGAAGTGCCTTTTTTAGTAGTGATCATAATGACACCGTTTGCTCCCCTTGAACCATAGATGGCGGTTGAAGATGCATCTTTTAATACCGCTATTGAAGCAATATCATCCACATTTAACTGGGCACTTATTCCCTGGGTAATCTGCCCATCAATCACGTACAAAGGATCATTGCCGCCATTAATAGAGTTTGTACCCCTTATGGCAATTTTCATAGCCTCACCCGGCTGCCCGGAAGCTTGGTTGACCTGTACACCGGCCATTTGCCCTTGCAAGGTTTGCGCAACATTAGATATACCTTTTACCTGTGTTACCTTAGCGGATGAAATGGTGGAAACAGAACCAGTAAGATCACTTTGCTTTGCTGAGCCATAGCCTAATACAACTACTTCGTTAAGTTTTGATTGATCAAGCTGCATGTGTACATTCATCTGTCGGTCTTGTAAAACAGGTAGTTCCTGTGTGGCGTAGCCGATAAATGAAAAAGTAAGTATTGCATTAGGATTGGGAACATCTATACTGAATTTTCCGTCCTTATCTGCAATTACAACTGCTTTTTCGCCTTTCAATCTCACTGTAACCCCAGGTAGCGTATTATTTTTTTCATCATAAATTTGCCCGGTTACCTTTATAGCAACTTGTTGTGAATTGGAAATGGGAGGCGCTTGAACAGCTACGGACTGCTCTTTAATAAAAATAGTGTTATTCACTATTTCATAGCTTAAATGCAGATCTTTCAAAAATGTATTAAGGGCCACATCGAGCGATGCATCTTTGACTTTGATGGTGACGTTTTTATTACGGATAGCTTTAGATTCATAAAAGAACACATAACCTGTTTGATCATTAATGATTTTCAATACCTTTTTTAAAGGCGTATTGGTTTCATTAAGATTAATCTTTTGACCAAAGACTGCAGCACTGCATTGCAGTATTGCCAGTAAAATCATGAGGATAGTCAATTTCATAATCAGTATTATTTTTTGGGGTAGCCACCAGCTTTTGGTGGACACAAAAAGAGACTTTAATTTCATACTTTTGAAAAGTTTGAGTTAATGGATGATTGCTGAATAAGATCATTTTTTTGTAAAGGAGGTTAACTCAGATATGCGTATCCCGATTGCAGTCGGGGTACGTTTCTGCTTTTAATTAACCACCGGCGGTTTGCCTAAGGGACTGTTTTTTGTACTTTTTTTCTCATATATATAGATTAAATAAATAATTGGGTTTAAGGCATAATAATGATGGTTCTGTCTTCTATCCGGTAATGAATTTGCTCAAAACTTAAAATATGCATAAGTTGTGCAGCAGTGATGTTTTTGTTCATTTGACCTGAAAATTCCCTTGTGGAAATTTGCCCTTCGTATTTTACAGATACATCATACCAGCGGGAAAGCTGCCGCATAACCGTTTGAATATCATCGTCCTTAAAATAAAAGAATCCTTTTTTCCAGGCTATGGCTTCTTCTATATCTGCTTGTGATACTGCTAAATGACCATCTTTGAATTGAACCTGTTCACCTGGCTTTATTTGGCTGCTCGTTTCACCGGCCAATACTTTAACACTGCCTTCCAGCAATGTGGTGCGGGTCACTTTTTCATCAGGATAGGCATTCACATTAAAATGAGTACCCAAAACCTCAACAGTTTGGCCGTTTGATATTATCCGGAATGGTTTATGCTGATCATGAGTAACTTCAAAATAGGCCTCGCCCGAAAGTTCTATTTCCCGCTTTGTGCCAGTGAAGATTACCGGGTATTTTAGGGTGGATGCGGCGTTTAGCCAAACTTTGGTTCCATCACTTAAAACAAGCTGGTATTGCCCTCCTTTTGGAGTAACAACGGTGTTAAATACATTGGCTTCTTGGGTTGTATTGTGCCCGGCTTGATCATAAGTGATGCGGCCATTCGCGTTTTTATGAATAACTATACCTTTTTCGTTAGCTAAAGCCCCGTTTTTGGTGTCGTTTAGGTTGATGGAGCTGCCACTGGATAAAATCAGAGTGGCTTTATTACCACCCGGCAGTAAATTATTATTGTCTTTTTTCGCCACTAAAGCTGGCTGATCCCGATGGGGTTTCCGTTGCTCTACAAACAACACGCTTATATATATCAACAAAATAACAAGGGCGGCAATGCTGATCAGTCGCCGGTAATTAATTTTCCGTTGGCCCGGCATCTCAGACATAATACGCCGGAGAATTTCTTCGCGATTATTTTCCAGCTCCTGATCATCAATTTCCGGAGTAGCAGCGTTTTGGGTATAATCTGCATACCAGCTTTCAACCAAAGCTTTTTCTTCTCCAGATACCTGGCCGTTACGGTATCGGTTTAATAGATCTGTTGCGTCCTTTTTTGACATAATTGGTAAAGGGGCGAGTACCCTTATTACGCTATATGCACTTCAGGAAGGCGTAGGGAGTAGAGGAATTAGAAAAAAAGTAAAAAAAACTTACTTCCTAGCTTTAACCTTAAAATTTTCAAGGAGTTATTAACCTGTTTTCTTACGGTTAGTACACTGATGTTGAGTTGATCGGCTATTTCCTGGTGTGAAAAATTGTTGTTCCGGCTCATTTGAAATATAAGCCGCATTTGTGGAGGGAGCATGGCTACTTCTGCTTCCACTATAGCGATGAGTTGTTTTATGCGTATAGTCTCATCCGCTTCAGGCTGCTTGCCAGTATCCAGGTAATTTTGAAAGGAAGTGATATAATCATTTTTAATTTTCAGATGCCTGAAGTTATTTAATACCTTATTTCGAACCGATGTGTAGAGGTAAGCAGCAAGATTATCTTCCGGATTTATGTTCACACGGTTGTTCCATAAATACACAAAGACCTCCTGGAGCACATCTTTTACCGCTTCGGGGTCAGGCAAACTTTTGTACGCATGCCGGTAGAGCATGCCATAAAACCGGTTATAAATTTCTGTAAATGCCGCTTCATCACTATCATTTAACAGACAGGCCAATTCTTTATCCGAATAAGCACGATAGTGGGGCATAACGTATTTTTAAATAATTGGGGCAGGCACCTGGCAATTTACCGCCGGGTACATGGTTACTATTAATCTGGGTTTTTAATAAATTAGTATATAATGGTTTATAAAAATGATAAATGTTTGTGGATTAAAATTTCGGGAATTTGTCATAAGAGTAAGCGAAATTGGCACTAGTCTGGCGCCCTTATACTGGCTGATAGAGAGGGAAGGGTAGGTAAGGGACGCTGTTGTATCGTCCCTTTGGGATGAAGTTGATAGATACTAATAATTGAAGAAGATAGCTTAGCCCGAGTAAATTGAATTTAGTCGGTTACCTTGATATAAAAATGATCGCCCCTGTTATCTCCGAAGTTTGCGAAGTTTTCGGGACCGAGGGATGACCTGAAGGCCTCAGAAACATAAAAATCATTCTGATAGGTGATGAGCTTTTGCACGCTGTTATTAAGGGTATACAACGTTAAATAGCTTTTGAAAACCAAAGGACTGTTGTCCTTTTCAAACTTAGCCATTTTTACTTTGAGATCGTTGCCGCCAAAACCCGATGGTACTTCCGATTTGGCAAAAAGCGTATCAGCAATGTACTGGAATTCCCGGCTATCTACATTGGTAATGGTTTTATTGATCTGAGAATGAGGAGGAATAAAAGTTAAATTCTGGGGCAAGGTTACTTGTGCGTTGATACTGCCATCAGAGTACCGGATTCCCCGGCCTATGGATGTTGAGGATACCGTTCCGTTTACCTGTAAAACGCCATCGGCATAACTGGTGCTTTTTTTATTCATAACAAAGGCAGAGCGTTCCCAGTCGGCATAAATAGGTTCGTTGAGTTTGTTATAAATATTGATGCGGATGGGCACATTTTCGCCGGCGAAAGAGTAGAGGATCTTTACGGAATCGTTCTCCAGTTTAAACTCACCGGTTTGTTCGTTATGAACGGTGTTGGTGCTGCTGAGTGTATTCATTTGATAGGTGCTGCATGACGATAATAAAGCTATCGCCGCACAAATGATAAGTAATGTTTTCATAGGTTAAATAGTTTGTGTTGTTTAGACTCAAAAGCCCCCATGAAGTTTAATCAAAGTCTTGATTTTTAGGTGAGTTTTGAATATTTAAAAATAAGGATATGCCTTAAAATAAAAAGCCTCTGCAATACAGTGCAGAGGCTTTTTATTTTATTTGAAAGGTTTCATTAATAGTAAAAGGCGTTGGTTTGTATGTTTGCGCTAAGCTTCTTTTGATCGGTAGCTGCGGCTAGCCCCTGTAGCCATATCGTATATACCGAGGCGCTGTTTAGTTGTACGTCCTGCAATGTAGCCAAAACGGTGGTAGTTCCTGCTTTACGAACTTCCAGCGTATAGGTACTGTTGCCTTGTATTGGTGTAAAAACCGAGGCTCCTTTATAGGCCTGGTTGCTGGCCAGTAAGGCCCCTGCTTTTATCCCCAGGTCAACCGCACCGGCATCCGGGCTAACATTTACCAGGCGAATAGTGGCTTTGCCTGCATCCGGGCGACTTATCGAGTCGCTGATTAATATCATATCCGGAGTTGCGGCTACATTGGCCAAATACATCGAATAGAATTTTTGAGCAGTAAGGTTTATGGTATCTGCTTTAAGCTTTTGCTGAGTGCCCGCTATATAAAAGCTGGCGACCCTTTTGCCCGGAAAAGCCCTAATGTAATCGATCCCGTGCCCATAATTAATGGGGAAATCATTGGCGCGGTTCTGATCCAAAAAGAAATTTACAGGCTGTGAATCCGGCGAAGCGTTAATCACCGATAAAAATGCTACCGGGGGATCAACATAGTCATTATCATGATTTTTTAAGCAGGAGGTCAGCAGTACAGCCAGCAAACATATCATCCCGACTATGCCTGCCCGCCTTTTTAAATTTTGTTGAACGTATTTCATAAAATTAATTGTTGTAGAGATAAACATATACTCAACCTTACGTAGCCCATAGGTAAGAATGCTACAGATGATTGAAATTTTATCTGTAAATTAAATGTTACGTTCGGGGGGCGGGGGGCTCTTCAAAATATCATGCTATTGTCTGTTTATGTTGAATTATAGGCCATGTTAAATGGATGACCCGAAAAAGATAGATATTAGATGATATGAAAGCATTAACATTTTCCGCTTTTGGCGACCCTGGCGTTCTTCAATATCAGGAGATCGCCCCACCTGTATTAAAAACCGGGGATATATTGGTTGAAATGAAAGCCATCGGCCTGAATTTTTCTGATACCGAAAGACGCAAAGGCAATTATCACCTGCTGGGCGAGCCACCTTATATTGCAGGTTACGAAGGCGCTGGTATAGTAGCAGACAATAATGGTCATCCGCATTTTAAACCGGGTGATAGGGTGAGTTTTGGCGATGTACCTTTTGCCAATGCCGAACTGGTTGCTGTTCCGGTAACCCACGCTATTCCTTTACCTGCCGAAATAAGCTTTGAGACAGCCGCTGCTATTCTTTTACAGGGTATGACGGCGCATTACCTGGCAACAGACAGCCATCAGGTTAAGCCCGGCGAAACAGTATTGTTGCACGCGGTAGCCGGAGGTGTTGGGCAATTGCTTACGCAAATATGTAAACTGCTTGGTGCAAAGGTTATCGGTCTTACATCTTCGGAACCAAAAAAAACAGCTGCGCTTGCCGCCGGGGCAGATACCGTCTTTTTATACCAGGACAATTGGAAAGAAAAAGTGTTGGATTACACCAGCGGCAAAGGCGTAGATGTAACCTATGATAGCGTGGCAAGTACCCTGAATGATAGCCTTGCGGTAACCCGGGTATTAGGTACAGTAGTGTTATACGGAAAAGCCGGAGGTTTACCGCAGCCGTCGCCATCTTTAGAGCTATTGATGGATCGTTCGCAAACTATTACAGGAGGCGATCTTTGGAGTTATCTCGATTCGAAAGAAGAAAGGATCAAACGCTCGGGCGTATTATTTAACTGGATATCCTCGGGACAACTGGTGTTGCAGGCTCCCACAGCTTTTAAATTGGCCGATGGCAAACTGGCCCATGAGTATATGGAAAGCAAACAAAGCACCGGGAAGATCATTCTAATTCCCTGATCAATTGGTTATTACAACCGAGCTTTTAAGTTGGAACTGTTCGTTATAAAATATCCCTGCCCCCGGGCCCTTTAGAGGGGGCCCGTAATGGGGACAAGGAACTTATAGTACCGACAATATACCATACGCTAAAAAAGGTGTATTCGATACACCGGTTGAATAATATTTATGCATTTAATCATCAGTTAAAACATTTTACCAAAAAAAAGCTTAATAATTATTTTACCCACGGCGTTTGGCTTTTATCCTTTATCCTTATCTTCATAGCTCCTTATCTGCAATTATTTTTATGCCGATGCCCGTCAAAAAAATTATATTTAAAACGCTTAAAATAAGCGGTATTACAGTGGTAAGTTTATTGCTGCTGATGTTTCTGCTACCCTATCTCTTCCCGCAAACCATAACCAACAAGATCAAACAATGGGCGGGAGGCAGCATCTACGGTAGACTGAATTTTACCAGCACGCGCTTGTCGTTCTTTAAAAGATTCCCGGCACTTACCCTTACGTTAAATGATTTTTTGTTAGATGGCAGTGCACCTTTCCAGAATGATACCCTGGTTGCCGCCAAAGAGGTTTCACTGGCGATAGATCTTTCGTCGGTATTTAAAACCAAGATCAAAATCAATAAAATATACCTTAGCCAGGCGGTTATCAACATCCAGGTTGATAGCAGCGGTAAAGCCAACTACAACGTATACAAATCAAAGGATAACAAACCTGCGAATGCGGCTGACACCAGTAGCGCGTCTTTAGGTATTGAACAGATACTGATCGAAAAAAGCCGGTTGGTGTATGATGATAAGTCGGTACCCATGCAAATTGGCGCCAGCGGTTTTAATTATAAAGGCAGCGGCGACCTGAGTAAGGATGTTTTTGATCTGTCGAGCCATATCGCGGCAGCCTCTGTCGACTTTATTTATGGTGGTAAAAGCTATGTTCATCATAAAAAAGTAAATGCCGACCTAGTCACCAGCATCAACACCAAATCATTGGCTTTTGCCTTTCAGAAAAACGATCTGCTCATTAATAAGCTGCCGGTTAAATTTAAGGGCCGGTTTGAGTTCCTGAAAGAGGGTTATGATATGGATTTCCGCATCACCTCTGACCAGAACGACCTGGGGGATATTTTTACTGCTCTGCCAGCCGAATATGAGAAATATGTAGACAACATGGATATCAGTGGCAACGGCAATATCCAGATTGCGCTTACCGGTAAATACATCGCCTCCAAAAACATCATGCCCGACTTTACTTTTAACATGAAGGTACGCGATGGTGCTATTGTGAACAAAAGTACCCCCGAGCCGGTAAAAAACCTGTTCATCAATATGGATGCTAAATTGCCGGGGCTCAATCCAGATAGTTTGAATCTGAATGTAGATTCGATATATTTTAACATCGGTAAAGATTATTTTGGCTCGGTGATCAAGGTAAAAGGTATCAAGGAGCCGCAGATTTTCGCCAAGATCAATACCGAGATCGACCTGCAAAAATGGAATCGTGCTTTTGGCGTTAAAGCGGTTGATCTGAAAGGGCGTTACTCGTTGCACCTGCTGGCAGAAGGGAAATATACCAAAGGACTAAAAAGAACCGGGGGCTTACGGCCAAAGACGGAAACAGTGATCACCAGTATTCCTAAATTTACACTGCATTCTAAATTTACAGATGGGTATATCAAATACGCCAACCTGCCCGAAGCGCTTAAAAATATCAGCTTTAACCTGAATGCCGCCTGCCCCGATCATGATATAGCTCATGCCACCTTGCAGGTGGACAACCTGAACGCAATTGCGCTTAATAACTATTTAAAAGGATACTTAAAACTGAGCAATACTGCCGGGGCTATGATTGACGCGGGGCTTCAAACAAAATTCCATCTAAGTGATGTGAAGCAATTTTTGCCTGCCGATAGCGGGATGGATGTCCGCGGCGACCTGGACGCCAATTTGCAGATCAAAGGCAGGTACATTCCTGCACGCCGGATATTTCCGGTTACCGATGCCAAACTGGAATTGAAGAACGGCTATATTCAAACCAAATACTATCCGCACCCAGTGAAGGATATACAGGTGAGTGCCAATATTACCAACACCTCCACTTCATTAAAGGGATTGAAAGTAAACATCAAACCGGTGTCTTTTAATTTTGAAGGACAGCCTTTTATGCTGAAAGCCGATCTGCATAATTTTGACGATTTGAACTACCGTATAGCCTCGCGCGGGCAATTGGATATCGGCAAGATTTATAAAGTATTTGCTATGAAAGGCTATGATGTAAAAGGCTTTATCAGCACCAACTTTTCGTTGAAGGGTAAACAAAGTGACGCTCTTGCAGGTAGGTATAACCTGTTAGGTAACTCTGGCACCATGAAAGTGAGGGATATTACGCTCCGGTCGGAATTATTTCCCAAACCCTTCCTGATCAAAACGGGTTTGTTTAGCTTTAACCAGGATAAGATGAAGTTTGATCAGTTTACCGCAAACTATGGCAAATCAGTAATTGTTTTGAATGGCGCGCTGTCAAATGTGATTGATTATGCCATCAAACCCAATGCTCCACTCAAAGGGCAGTTTAACCTGCAAAGCGACCTGATCATTGCTGATGATTTTATGGCCTTCGCAGGTACACCAGCTTCTGCCAAACCTACCCCAACTAAATCAAACGGGGTTATCCTGGTGCCTGCCAACCTCAACCTGGATTTTACCGCCAACGTGAAAAAGGTAAAATACATGGGCCTGGATATCAGCGATGCCAAAGGCCAAATGAGCATCAGCAATGGACAGATCATCCTTAAACAAACCGGCTTTACCCTGATAGGTGCACCAGTGGTGATGGACGCTACTTATGGCAGTACCACACCGCAAAAGGCCTATTTTGATTACCATATCAACGCCAAAGAATTTGATATACAACGTGCTTACAAGGAAGTAAAAATGTTTCATGATATGGCTTCATCCGCCGCGCATGTGCAAGGCATCGTATCGTTGGATTATAAGCTGAACGGTAAGTTGAACGGTGATATGAGGCCCATTTACCCCTCCATAAAAGGCGGTGGCGTGCTTTCGGTTAAAAAGGTGAAACTGTATGGCTTTAAGCTGTTCAGTGCGGTTGGCAAACAAACCGGGCACGATAGCCTGGCCAAGGGTGATGTTTCTAAAGTGGATATCAAAAGCACCATCGCCAATAATATCATGACCATTGAGCGTACCAAAATGCGTATGGCCGGTTTCAGGCCGAGGTTTGAAGGCCAGGTAAGCCTGGATGGCAAACTGAACCTGCAATTCAGGCTTGGACTACCTCCATTCGGTATATTCGGCATCCCGATGACCATCACCGGCACCCAGGAAAACCCTAAAATAAAAATGGGCAAAGCGAAGAAGGAAGATGAGTTGAAGGAGACGACGGAGGATGATAAGTAGTGTTGACTTTGTAATGAATACACCGGTTAAATTAATTAAGCCCGTGTAACAAAAGAGCCAATTTCTGATCATTAGATCATGAAGACCTTTATAGCCACTATCAGCCTTTGCATACTTTCTTTATTCCATATCAATAAGCAACAAAACTTCGATGCTTTTTGCAGCAAATTTGTGAGTGGTTACAAAGCACTCAATCTGCCGGAGCTTGACCTGAGTTATGTAACCGGGCTGGAGCACATTGGTTCGGCAGAGGCCTTGCAAAAACAGCTTGTTTTTTTCAAGTCCGTACGGGCGGAGCTCGGCAATTATAGCCCCGCAGAGCTAAACCCTTCACAAAAAACTGATTACGCACTGATTGATTATGAGAGCGAACTCAACCTGGAACGCCTCGTGTTGGAACAGGACTGGCTCAAACAAAAACCGGCGCAGATACCTGCAGGCGGAATCATCAATATACCCAATGGCAAAGCCTGGTATGCTTATTTATTAAAGCGCTGGGTAAATGCTGATGTAACGCCCGATCAGATATACCAGTTTGGCCTTACTGAAGTAAGCAGGGTGCAAAAACATATAGAGGCTATCAGGGCGCAAACCGGTTTAAGTGAAGATGCTTTTTACAAGCATTTAAATGACTCCTCCTTTTTTGAAAAAGATCCAGCTAAGGTACAGCAGGCGTTTGAGCATACCAAAGCCATTGTATATACCAACTTACCCAAGCTTTTTAACAATACGAATATCCGTCCGCTAAAAATAGAAAAGGGGGCCGCTAAGCAACTTGCCCAAACGCCGGGCTATTATGATAACGACACTTTTTATTATAACCTTTTTGATAAACCTTACAATAAACGGCAGGTTGATTGGCTTTTTATACATGAAGCGGTACCGGGTCATCATTATCAATCAAGTATAGTAGGCCAAACCAAAACATCTGCCGTTCAACAGCTTTTCTTTTATATGGGCTTTGCCGAAGGCTGGGCCGCCTATATCGAGGAGCTGGGCAAGCAATTAGGCGTATACCAAACCCCTTACGACGAACTGGGCAAATGGGAGTGGGATATGGTACGATCCGTACGTGTACCGCTTGATGTTGGATTAAATTACTACGGTTGGACCGACGCGCAGGCCCTTGCCTTCTGGAAAAAAAACATTCGTAACCAGGATGATATTGCCCAACGCGAAATAGCCCGTATCAGGCGTTGGCCCGCGCAGGTAGTAACCTATAAATATGGCGCCCTGCAAATATTACACTGGAAAGAAGAATTGCAGAAGAAACAGGGCAAGAATTTTAATATCAAAGATTTTCATTCCCGGGTGTTAGATCATGGTTCGTTGCCGCTGTTTTTGGTAAAGGAAAACGTGTTCAGATAGATAAATATTTCATTCTACTCCATTGAGGATAGCAAACATGCTAATCAGCTCTAAGCGCTTAAAAATATCCGCTATAACCAGTACTGTGGTCAGTGTTTGATTTTATAGCAGGTTTAGCAAGAAATTATTACGCAAACGTTTGTTTTGGATTTAATTATAATAATGGCAATTTAACCATTGGTTTATCTTTCTGTCATAAAAATTAAAGCAGATTTAGTATTAAATTTCTACTTTTTAAAAAAAAATAATATTCAATTTCACACATTGATGTTTCTGACCACTGATGCCCGTTTGATAGAGTTAAGTAATGCTATTTAATTGGTAAACAAACGATTGTGTTAATATTTTTCAATTACCCGTGTTGCTTAATGTTAATTTAGAATTAACTAAAATGGCCAATACATAGTATATGTTAATGCGTTTTTAAACCAATCAAACCAAACTACTAACATCATTATGAAACACAAAAAAATTAATTCTAACGCTAAGTTGGAAAGAAACTCATTCATGCTGCTTACGGCAGGGATCCTTTTTGCGTCGATATTTGCAGGCTGTCAAAAACAAGGTGCAGTAAATCCGGCTAAAACCAATGTTGCTGCTGCAACAAATCAACAAACGGAGTTTGTATTAACTCCTTTTGGAAAGGTGCCTGCCTCTAAAGTACACTTAGTGGAATCAGGTACCGAAATAGCGGTAATGAATGGGAATATTAAAAAAATAAATTCAACAACAGGAGCCATACTGGCCGACTATGGATCTGCTACCCCTGCAACAAATAATAATGCCGTAAAAAAAACTATAACACAAAGCCTGGCAGTTCAAAGTTCGGGAGGTACTTTAGGTAACGGCTATTATGTTGACTCACCTCTGCCATCAGGAAAAAATATCCAGTCATTCTCTACATCCTGGGTTGTTCCCAGCGCTCCGGTTGCTGGCGCGGATACCGTACAGTTTTTGTGGAACGGGGCAGATAATGCTGACGGTGGAAGTGCCTTTATGCAGCCTGTTTTATGTTGGAATAACGGCTATGGCCATATTTGGTATGTTCAAAACTGGGGTTATGTAAATGGAGCGTATTTCCATTCCAATGCAAGCGCGGCGATAGCCAGTGGCACAACCGTAACAGGGGTAATGACACAGATTTCTGCCACTCCCGGGGCATATAAATATACCATAGGTTTTACCGGCTATCCATCTGTAACTTATACACAAACTTATCCCGACCCGGCAAATGAAGTTATAGAATGCTGGGAGTCTTATGCCAGTAGTTATACCTCTTTTCCGCCTGACCAGTATGTTGCCATGAAATCAATGAACCTGCAATATGTTGGAAGCGGGTCAACCAATCAGCCAATTACATGGATACAAACCAATGATGGTGCAAGACCTACACCATCGGGGAAAAACACGGTTATAAAAAATAATGGCACCAATAACTCTATAGTCGATTTTTATTTTAGATAACATCATTTAATCTGTTGGCCATTTAAATAGCTGTAATAATCAATTATTTTGTACGTGATCCTTATAATTTAATGGGGATCACGTATTTTTTATGTTCATCCGAAATATAGAACCGTTTGCCCCCCACGGGCTTAATAATAATTTTACACGGCACCTTCAATTTTAAATACCAAGGCATTTTTGCCGGGTTGTTGTGCGGGCATCTGCACTTTTAATCCATCGGCATTTTGTTGCCAGTTAAGCTTGTCATTATAGCCCAGTATACTCACTCCGGTTATCTTTTTCCCTTTTAATTGCGGCGATGAGGTAGCTAATGATTTGATTAGACTGCCTTTTTCGCCGGGCCAGCCCATGGCTATAACATACAGCGTTTGACCTTTGGTAGTAAAACGGATATCATCTGCCGTAAATGGTTTCCCTTTGCCCTCATTAAAACCCTGCTCGTTGATAGGCACCGCCGATTCCATAGCTGGTCCCTCACCAAATACTTTCCAGGGCCGGGTGCCATAAATAGCCTCGCTGTTAATCTGCATCCAGGCGGCAACTCCTTCCACAATAGCGCGCTCTTCACTATCAATAGTACCATCACCACGTACGGGTATATTCAATAAGAGATTGCCGTTTTTACTCACTACATCTACCAGGGTATGTATTACGGTTTTGGCGCTTTTATAGCCTTTGTTATCAAATAGCCTGCGGTCATAATGCCAGCCGCCAATACAGGTATCGGTTTGCCAGGGCAGGGGTTCAATCTGGTTGCTTTGCCCGCGTTCAATATCCCATATCATACATTTACGTTGCTGTTCATCCAGCATTTTGGCAAATAGGGCCGCCTGTAGCTTGCCATGCTTTTTAATACTGGTATTATACATATGAGCCGCTATTTTCAATCCTGCATCACTCACCGGCCAAAGCGGTAAAACACTATCATCAAAATAAATAAGCTCGGGGCCGTATTTATCAATCAGTTCTATGGTCCGGTTCAAAAATTTATCACAATATGCTTTGCTCGGTACGCTGGCGCCGTTGCCCCAGTCCCAATGGCGGCTCATACTGCCGTCATTAAGGCTATCCTCACTTAACGCATGGTTTTGTGCATAGAGTTCCTGCGGATCGTAACCGTTCCACCATTTGCCGGCACCATCCGCTTTAGTCAGTTTGCCATCATAAGGTACACCTGCGTAAGGGCCCGTTTTATCAGAACGTTGGGCCACTTCATACCAAGTCCACGGGTGGGAAGCATGTACGGTTACCCCAAAGGTTAGGTCATGTTCCCGGGCTGCTTTTGCCCAGCCGCCCACGAGGTCTTTTTTAGGTCCCAGTTTGGTAGCGTTCCAGCTTTGATATTTGCTATCGTAAAGGTCGAAATTATCATGATGATTGGCCAGGGCCATAAAGTATTTGGCGCCGGCGCGTTTATATAAACCAAGCAGTTCGCTGGGATTCCAGTTCTCGGCCTTCCATTCGTTGATCACATCCTTAAACCCAAATTTTGAGGGGTGACCATACTTTTGGATATGGTATTTATACTGGTCGCTGCCTTCCTGATACATGCCGCGGGCATACCAGTCACCACGTTCAGGTTGGCATTGCGGCCCCCAGTGTGCCCATATGCCAAACTTAGCATCGCGAAACCAATCAGGTACCTGGTACGCAGCAAGCGAGCCCCAGTCAGGTTTAAAAGGTCCATCGGCTATGCCAGGAGTAGGATTAGAGCGCAACAGGCTGTGACCATAAAGTTTGGATAGATATAAAGAAGATATTCCTGTAGCTAAACTTTTTATTAATGTTCTTCTTTTCATGTATGGGTTTAATAATTACAATAAAACTTGGTGAGGTATCCGGGTTATTATCCGCAACTGCTGTAATATGAATAATCGGTTAATCAAACTTAAGTTGAAATAACCACTAAATGATTACCCTAATAGGACTTTTTTTTATACAAAACCGACTTTTTGTTTAATATTGCTGTGACAAAAACACAAAGATTTTTTTAATGTTTCCTGAGGGTGATAACGTATCAGGATATTCTTGTAGAAGAAATAGTAATTAAAAATAACTTGTAAACAGTGAATTATGATCAAGAGAACGTTAAGACATACATTTACATTATTAAATGTAGATCACGTAAAACTTGGCCCGAAATGGAACTATAAAAACGTGATCAGTCCTTATTTCAGGCTGTATTATATTGATGCCGGTGAAGGTGAAATCTCGGATGTTTCAACCACGTTGAAACTTGAACCGGGTTACCTTTACATTATACCAAGTTTCACTTTTTGTAATCTTACCTGCCAAAATCAGATGGGGCAGTATTTTATCCAGTTTTTTGAGGAGTCATCTGATGGTATTTCCTTATTCGCCCATAACCGGTCGATCTTTAAGGTAAAGACCAGCGAAATAGATGTCATGAACTTTGTACGCTTGTTGGAGATCAATCCCGGCCGGGGAATCAATCGTTCCGATAATCCCCGCATTTATGAAAAAAATATCTTCTACAAAGAATACCAGGAGCTTAATAATCAGCAAAACATGGCAACTTTTATAGAAACCAATGGCATTCTTTTGCAATTGGTGTCCCGCTTTTTAACTCCGGAAATACTTAAACATAAGGAAACGAGCCACATACCCGTTAAGATCCTCAACGCCATCAGTTATATTCAGCTAAACCTGCACCTGGATCTGTCTGTAACCCATCTGGCACAGCAAGCCAATCAGCATACCGATTATTTTTCGCGCCTGTTTCAACAATGTACGGGAGAAAGACCCGTAAAGTACATTCATGAAAAAAGAATTGAGCGGGCCCAATACCTAATGGTGACCACCCGGATGACCTACCCGGAAATTGCTGAGCAAACCGGTTTTGAAAATATTTTTTACTTCTCTAAGGTATTTAAAAAAGTTACGGGCATGTCGCCAGGCAATTATAAAAAACAAATTGAGTTGGTTCGTTTTTAGATTCTGTGCAGTACGGGAACCTTAATTATAAACCGGGGTACCATTCAGTTCAATACAATAATCAGTTACCCAGGCTCCGGCTACGTCAATATATAAAATATTGGGTTTATTGTTTTTGTTGATGGTGCCCGTGCTTATCCATTCATTAACTTTTGCCGGTAGATATTTGTTGCCCGCCGTAGCCATGTCAATGATACTCTTGTTTTTTTTGATCACATTGGTGAGCAGCATCAAGCCGTTAATTACCGGATCCACGTTCTCATCCTGAAAATCGTTACATACCAGTGCGGCTTCGTCACTGCTTTGGGTCAATTGCCAGTCGAGGCGTATCAGGTCGTTATTACTCACGCCGCTTTTCATCGAGGTGAAAAATAATTCCTCTTTGGCCAGTAATTTATTGATCTGATTGGTAGCTGCATAAGCCCTGCGGATGTTCAGAAATGTTTTGCTTTTATCGGCCATCGAGTTGGAGTCGATGAGTTTATCGGCGCTGGCATATTGCTCAAAAGTCACGATTACCTTACCTGCCAGGTCGTTTAGCTTAATATGGTCAATACTTTTCGACTGGTTATTATAAATTCGATCTTTACCCAACGCCTGGAAAATATAATCAGCCACCTCATTTGCCGAGGTTTCTTTAGGGCAAAAATGGCTGAAGGTTAAAATGATGAACTCCTTTTTATTACGGTCAAGGAAGTTTTTAACGGAGTCAAGGATATCCTTAAAACGTTCGCCGTAACCGCCGCCCATAGCCTCGGTCATACAATCTGATGAGCTGTGTTTGGTATAAATACTGTTTTTAAATGAGCCCACCCGCAAATCAAACATCCGGATGCCCGCGTTAAGCTGTTGGCCTATATTTAATTTTTGCGTAAGCGTATTGCAGTTATTGATAGAACCGGCCTGCTTACCACCTGTACCATTTAATGCCGACATGCCCGCATCATGCGAGCCGGGAATCACAATGTCTTTAAGCGTAAGATCGCCTTTGGCCGGAAAAAGGGTATCCTCCATCCACCGGGCCGGGTCGTAGGTAGTGAAAAAGCTCAGGTACAGTTTTTGATCGCTGCCAATAAAAGCCATCACAAATTTTTTAGCATCAACCTTGCAAACAGCAACCGGGTAGGCTGTTTTAAAATAGCCGGGCAGAGGGTGTCCGGTTAATGATCTGGCTTGTTCTTCGCCGGTAGCGTAGTATACATTATTGTCCTTTTTATTGTCTTTCCAGATATAAAACAAACGCGTAGTATTAAAAATGTGGTAGATAGCCGGCGATACCCTGGTTTTTGAACCAGATACCGGCGACTGGTCCGTCCAGGCCTGGGTATTGGTATTCAGATCGGTGTAGTAAATACCCTGGTCGTTGTAATAACAAAGCCTTACGGTGTTGTTGGAGAGGGTGACTATAAAAGGGTACTCTGAGCTTTTTTTATTGGGTACGGTTTGCAGTGTGGCGGGTTTAAGTATGCCGTTATTATCAGCATCAATAAAGGCCACAACCATATCGTTTTTATTGGCTGCATGCGATGCGATCATGATGCGGCCGTTTACCACAGTTGCCGTAATGCCTGATCGTAATTTGGGCGAATTTTCAAAATTCACGGTACCGATAGCTTGCGTATTAAAAGTAGTATCGCTGTTATTGATCATATATTTTAATGATCCATCGGTGCCCAGCCATAAAACATAGATATGGTTATTGGTTACTCTTAAAACCGGCGCGAATGCGGTTTTTTCTATTCCCGAACTTGCCTCTTTTGCTAAAAGCCGGATGTCGTGCTGTTTGCCCACATAACACACATGGATACTGCCACTTGGGCCCGCCTCTTTCCAGGTAACAAAGTAGTTGCCTTTAAAACTGGTAATATCAATAGCTTTATCAGTACGGGCGGCGGGTAAAAAATTAACAGGCTGGCTAAAGCTCAGATTCTGGGCATGCGCAAAAATGGAAAGGCAAAGTAGTGTTAAGGTAACCGTTATCGACTTCATAAAACAATAATAAACCTCAGCCCAACCCTCTCCTTTGGAGAGGATTATTACCATGATTGCTTTGCAATTTAGGCTAGGCAAAAGTGTTTAAACGAACAGTCGGGGCAAAATAGTTTAACATTAACAGCCAATATTTTTCCCTTAGGTTGAATTTATAATATTTTTACGTCAAATAAATACCCCGATGCTAAAAATCCTTACCACTTTTTTCTGCTTATTATTTTTATTTCAGGGAGTTAGGGCGCAGGATGCCAACTATTGGTCGTCAAATTATAATCCCGCGGGCTTCTTAACACCGGGGGCCGTGATTGCTTTTAATCGCGACAGCGGAGTGATGTTTTTGAACCCGGCGTTACTAGCTTACAGCAACAAAAGTACGGCATCCATTAGTGGGTCCATTTATCAATATAGCAATATCAGGGTAAAGAATGGGGCCGGAACCGGGCTTAATCTTAATTCAAGTTCGGCTACCATCATTCCGCAAATAGTATCTGCTACTATTTCACTCAAAGGAAAAAAGCCTTTTACCTTAGGGTATGCCCTTATCCATAACCCGGTAATGAATTACCAGGTGACGCAACAGCGCGATGCCAAGTTTAATGTGCTTAATGATTCGTACAGTCCGGGCGACGAGTCTTTTTTGGGACAGGTTAAAAAACAGAGCAGTATTAATGAAACTACCGGTATTATAAGCGGAGGTTTTAAAATATCCGATCATTGGGCCTTGGGTTTATCGGCAGAAGGGCAGCTACGTAAGCAAACCGGCGATTATGACGCTAGCTCGAGGGCCTTGATCAATGTAAATACCAATACAGGTTTATTGCCTTTAAGCTCAGCTGAAGAATCATACCTGGCTTCCTATTATCACATAGGTTTGAGGTTTAAAACCGGCCTGGCTTATGATGAAGGCCGAAACCATTTTGGCCTTACTATAACATCGCCCCTGTTGCATATAGCCAGCAGGGCAAATATATTGAGCGATAATACGGTGAATAACCTGATAGTACCCGGCGATGATCCGGAACACCCTGGTAATAAGGACACCATTAACTTTTTAACCAATTCCAGGCAGCAGCGGCTCAAGGCTATTTATAAAATGCCGCTGAGCATTGGTTTTGGCTATGCTTATGATTATAAAAAGGGGCAAATTTATTTTGCTGCAGAATATTTTGCTAAGGTAAACGAGTATAGTATCATAAGTCCGCGTGATGTGGATGTTGTAAAGGGCCAGATCCCTTTGGCAATTTCGGCTAAAACAAGCCTTCAGCTTAAAGATGTAAGACGGTCTGTAATTAACTTTGGGGTTGGGGCGAGTTATTTACTGCGACCCGATGTAACCGGTTTTGTATCATTAAATACAGATTTTAACTACGCCAATAATGACCTTTACAAAGATGATAATGGTTCGTCGAGCAATATCGCTTATTACAATATTTATCATTGTCAGCTTGGGGCTAACCTTAAGCGGCGCAAGTTTAATTTCAGGGCAGGGCTGTTATTAGCATACGGCACAACCAATAAATATTTGCAGGATATCAATTTTGATAACCCCAATGAAAATAACTTCTTGTCGGGAAATCCTGTGAATACCCATGCTTCGCATTTTTCGGCAGGTTTATTGTTAACCTACATTCATAATTTATAACTCCGGCGACTGGTTTCGCCAATTTACAACAGCCTTGTGTAATTTAAATACGAAACATTTTAAGGGTTCGGGGGTTTAAAATTTAGTTCAAAGTAATTGTAGCCAATATATTAGTGATTGATAATTAAATATTTAGCATCCTGAAAACACAACATATAACAAATCGAAGATTTTATTTAGCGTTTAATATTTTACTATTGATATCGTGGGTGGGCATGCCCGATCGGGCCCATAGTCAGACAGTTAACACCGACTCTTTAAAGAAAGATTCTTTACGAAAAAGCGCTGTGCTCATTAAAAGAAAGGAGGCAGCTGCGCTATCCAAACAATATGATATTGGCGATCTGGCAAATGCTATTCTTCATCCACATAAAAAGCCCGATTCTGTTCTGAAAAAATCATCAGGTATCACCGTTATACCTAATGTGGCGGCAAACCCCACTATTGGTTCCCAGATCGGGATCAAGGCCGTGGCCGGCCGTAAATTAGGGAATGATCCTAATACGCTGTTGTCTGTGGCGGCCACATCGGCCTCCATCACCACCAAGGGCATCATTTATTTTTATGTGAACCATAACATATACACGCCGGGCAATAAATGGAACTTCCAGGGTAGCCTGGTAGCGGCTAAAACGGTTACGCCCGATTTTGGACTGGGTATTGGTCGCCAGAATGTAGAAGGAACTGAAGCGGATAAAATACTGGCCGATCCGCAGCGTAAAGTATATACGCTTAAATCGCTTTATTTTAATTTCAGGGAGAAGGCCTATAAAGAGGTGGCGAAAAACCTTTTTGTGGGCGCGGGGGTATCATTTGATATCCGCCGGAATATTGAAGCCAAGGATACCACTAATAAATTAACCCCATCCCGTATCTATAACGAACAACATGGGCTTCCGCAGGATCATTATTCGGCAGACGGGCTGCTTTTTAATGTACAGTACACTACCCGCGATAACCAGAACCGGGCATACAAGGGTATTTATGTAGATGCTGGCTTCCGTGTTAATCAAACCTGGATGGGCAGCACTAAGAGTGCGGTACAGTTTACCACCGATTTCAGGAAATATTTTAGTCTGTCCGAAAGTCATCCGGAACACGTTATCGCTTTCTGGAACTGGGGCTCGTATTTACTCGGCGGTACTTTACCTTACCTGGAGCTTCCGGGCACTGCGCGCGATGGCAGTTTCCGCAGTGGCAGGGGATATACCTCTACCTATTTTAAGGGTACTCAATATAACTACTCCGAAGTAGAATACCGTTTCCCAATACTCCGCAATGGCTTTATCAGCGGAGTTACTTTCTTTAACCTGCAAACCGCCAATGACGAGCTGGGTACCAAACTATTCCAGGTATGGCAACCCGGTGGTGGCGGTGGCTTACGGGTGCTGTTTAACAAGGCTACGCGTACCAATTTGTGTTTGGATTATGCCTATGGTAAATACGGCTCTAAAGGGTTCTTTTTGGGTTTGAACGAGGCGTTTTAATGATCGGGCAGTATCTCTATTTGTTTAGGGTTGATAATGTTTACAGCGAATTTATCTTTGTAAACAATCACGGTACCTTTTATACAGATCTGCTTGTTCAGGAATGCGGTTTCAGGAGTAACCTTAAATTTTTCCTTTACCTTGTTCTTAATCAATATCACCAGGGTACTGTCGCTCAGATATAGTTCGGTAGCCGTTTTATCATCGGATGGTTTACTACCCGAAACCATATCACAATACCATATTTTTTTATTGACCTTGCTCGAAAAATGCTTGTAATTTTCTTTTTTTATACTTGCAGGATCAGGTGGAAGTAATTCGACACTGACAATCCGCGCCCTTGAACGTTTGTTGGTATCCCGTTGCATAGCCTTCATTTCCTTGAAAAAAGCAAGCTGCTCCCCTGATTTGTCCTCAGCCATAAAAAATTGGCTTACCACTTTAGGCTTATCATAGCTCCCGGTTACAATTCCGTATATAATTACAGTGTTGTTTTTGAGCTGTTTAATTAGATACGGCTTAGCTTCGGGATAACCGTAAGCTATCTCAACAGTTACCGGTTGGGTGTTTGATGCGGAATCGATCTGAGTTACGATAATTTTTTGGTCGCTTACTACTTTAAAATCGTGTACATGCCCGTAAATGCAAATAGTATCGCCTATATGGTTGGGTATTTCTCTTAATTCTACGCGTTTGGCTTTAGAAATATTAATATCCATTTTGGGTATATCTTGCGCTGACACTTTGCAAATGAACAGGCTTATAAAAACGATGATAAGGCCGAGGTATTTCATGATATGAAGATAGGGAAAAAGATTCCCTGGTTTATCTCAAAACTTTTTCCTAAACATTTAATTTAGCCTAATATAGCTATAAGTATTTTAAAATCTTATTTTTAGCGCCTCAAATACCGGCACCTGTTTAGCGCCGGTATGCTATAGAACATACAAGCTAAAAAATGAAAGTTTTAAAATTTGGCGGAACATCGGTGGGTAGCCCCGCGCGTATGAAAAATCTGCTCGACATCATTAATTCCTCTGAAAGGCAGATCGTTGTGCTTTCGGCAGTATCAGGCACCACCAACAGCCTGGTTGAAATTGGACAGGCTTATCTCACCGGCGATAAGCAAAAGGCCATAACCCTCATTAAGCTGCTGAAGGATAAGTACGAATTGTTTATCAAGGAACTATTTACTGATGACGAATTTTTAAAACAAGGCAAAGAGGTTATCGACTATCATTTTTCGGTGCTCAGTAACCTGGCCAATGACCTGTTTACTACTATCGAGGATAAGGTTATACTGGCACAAGGCGAATTATTATCAACCACACTGTATCATGTTTACCTGAAACAGATAGGTGTGCCATCAGTACTGCTACCCGCTCTTGATTTTATGAAAATAGATGAGGATAACGAGCCCGTTGTTGATCATATCACCGAAAAATTAACCCCGCTGCTGGATAAACATCCCGAAGTAAACCTGTTTATTACCCAGGGCTTTATTTGCCGTAATGCCTTTGGCGAGGTGGACAACCTGCGCCGCGGGGGCAGCGATTACACTGCATCACTGATAGGCGCGGGTATCCGCAGCGAAGAGGTACAGATCTGGACCGACATCGACGGCATGCACAACAATGATCCGCGCATTGTAAAAGGCACACAGCCCATTGCCCAGTTGTCATTTGATGAGGCTGCCGAGCTGGCTTATTTTGGTGCCAAAATACTGCATCCGCAAAGCGTGTTCCCGGCGCAAAAATATAAGATCCCGGTGCGTTTACTCAATACCATGGATCCAAAGGCACAGGGTACGTTAATTACGAATACCAGCGAAAAGGATAAGATTAAATCCATCGCTGCCAAGGATGGTATTACCGCCATCAAGATCCAATCGAGCCGGATGCTGCTAGCGCATGGTTTTTTGCGTAAAGTGTTTGAAGTATTTGAGCGATACAAAACATCTATTGATATGATCACCACCTCGGAAGTGGCCGTGTCTTTAACCATTGATGATACCACTTACCTGGGCGAGATCACCACGGAGCTTAACGCCTTTGGATCGGTGGAGCTGGATGTGAACCATACCATCATTTGCGTGGTAGGTGATTTTGGCGCCGAAAAACACGGTTACGCAGCACGGGTGCTTGAAGCCGTAAAACATATTCCGCTGAGGATGATATCATACGGCGGCAGCGATCATAACCTGTCGTTACTGGTAAAAACCGAGGATAAGATAGAAACATTGAGGAGCCTGCATAACAGGTTGTTTTGATTTCGGATGTCGGAGTTTCGATTTCGGATTTGTTTCATCCCCTGCTTAATATTTTTGACTTTTTAATTTTTCACGAAGTGTTTTTTCCTTAAGGAGTTCAAGAATGCTTCACAATTTTAATTTTTGACTTTACAAGATGTTCAATACAGATACAATAAATCGCTTTAATGATTTAGATACCCCGTTCTATTATTACGACCTGGAGGTATTACGCCAAACGCTTACTGCCGCCCGCGATGCTTCGGCTAAACATGGCTTTCATGTGCATTATGCGATGAAGGCCAACTTTAATCCGCGGGTTTTGGATATGATCCAATCCTTCGGTTTTGGCGCCGATTGTGTAAGCGGTAATGAGGTAAGGGCGGCTATTGACCGTGGTTTTGACAAAGGTAAAATTGTGTTTGCCGGCGTAGGAAAATCAGACAAAGAAATAAACCTGGGCCTGGATACCGATATCTTTTGTTTCAATGTAGAGTCGGTACAGGAACTGAACATCATCGATGGCCTGGCTGCAGCTAAAGGTAAAAAAGCCAAGGTGGCTATCCGCATCAATCCTAATGTGGATGCCCATACCCACCATTTTATTACCACCGGTCTCGACGAGAATAAGTTCGGCATCAATATCTGGCAACTGCCCGATGTGGCTACCGCTTTACGCCAATGTAAAAACCTGGAGTTTTTAGGTATCCATTTCCATATCGGTTCGCAAATTACCGATCTGGAGGTATACAAAAACCTGTGCACCCGCATCAACGAAATGCAAGACTGGTTCGAGGATCACGGTTTCCCGGTTAAGGTACTCAATACAGGGGGTGGCCTGGGTGTTGACTATTACAGCCCTGATGGCAACATCGCCGATTTTGAAAACTATTTCCAGGTATTCAAAAATTTCCTGAATGTAAAACCAGGTCAGGAAGTACATTTTGAATTAGGTCGTGCCTTGGTTGCCCAAAGTGCATCGCTGATATCACGGGTACTATATGTGAAAAACGGGTTGAAGAAAAACTTCCTGGTGTTAGATGCCGGTATGACCGAGCTGATGCGCCCTATGCTTTACCAGGCATATCATCAGATTGAAAATTTAAGTCAAAATTCAAAATTCAAAATTCAAAATCCGGAACCCGGCAACTCGCAACCCGCAGCCAATATAAAATACGACGTAGTTGGTCCTATCTGCGAAAGTACGGATTGTTTCCAGAAAGACGTGGAGTTCCCGGAATCATTCCGCGGGGATCTGATAGCCATACGCACAGCTGGTGCCTACGGTGAAGTAATGGCATCTGGCTATAACCTGCGCGATAGGGTAGGGAGCATATACTCGGAGTAAGGTTTGTAGATCAAAAACAGGGGCTGTCATCCTGAGTTTTAAAATCCGGGGGCCTTTAAGGGTTCAATGACATTATCTTTGCAAAGCCGTGCAGTGTGGCCGTCTAAGTTATAGTGCATTTTTGCCTGTCCCTGAGTATGGTTCTGAAGCAATGAGTCTAAGGGTATGGTACAACACTAACTGTGTTTGTCCGATGGGTAGCCTGTCTTTTTCTTTACACTCCTTCGGGCACGGCTTATTAACGATAAGTCAACAGGATGGAAAAGATGCATCATCATGCAGCCGGTATAGATATCGGCTCGCGTAAGGTATTTGTAGGATTGGAAAACAGTCCGG
>NZ_FTMG01000008.1:64409-320897 GCF_900155965.1 Mucilaginibacter lappiensis | reverse complement strand
TCTTTATACGTCAATTCCTCCCCACGGAAAATGAGCGCAATATTTTCAGGTGTTTTTGCTACCTGTTCCTCAAACAAATCTACTATCGTCTTATCAGAAGGATAACTTATTTCAGTTGAGTTAAAATCAACCAATAACTTTTTAACCTCCGCGGGTGTTATAAGCTTCACAGCAGCAGGATTCTCTTTATGCAATAACTGCGGTATCACATGCTGAAAATGCTCCACTATCATCTCTATATCACCAGCAGAGAGTAAATCAGCATTATAACTAAAGTTAAATTTCAGCGTATTATGCTGTTCTACTGCTGTAATAGTCAAAAGGTAATTCGTCTGCTCGTTAATAGACACTTTATCTATAGATAACAGGTTCTCTCCGGCATCCATATCAGGATAGTTCTCAAATACCAGGATGGTATCAAACAGGTCCCCGCTCATCCCTATCCAATGCTGGATTTCGTTCAAAGAAGTATATTGATATTGTCTGATATTAGTATGAGACCTTTGCAATTCCTTTAGCCACAACACAGTGTCTTTCTTCTCATCCATCATCACCCTCAAAGGAAGATTATTTATATATAGTCCTATACGTTGTTCGGCATTATGCATATCAAACGGGCGGCCAGACACCACTACTCCAAATGCTATATCCGGAGATGCCGTATATCTGCTCAATAACAAAGACCATACACCTTGCACGAAAGTATTTACCGTTAACTGATTTCGTTGGCAATACTCCTTTATCTCCTGCGCATTTATTACCAGTTGCCTATGCTCAACCCTACCCTCATTCTTGCTACGTTCATGATCAGCAACCTTTCCCGCAAAAGGCAATAATGTCTTCTCATTGAAACCCGATAAATAATCTTTCCAGGCCCCCTCGGCTATTGTACTGTCAGTTTTCGCTATGTATTTTATATAATCTGCATATCTGTCTTCTCCTTTCGCAGCTGGAAAATTTCCACTGACAAAAATTGCATAAGTCTCTTTAAATGCTGCTAACAACACCGAATTCGACCACCCATCCAATATGATATGATGATGTGTCCAAACCATTTTATAAGATGAAGCTCCTAACCGGATCAAAGTAATCCGCATTAAGGGTGCTACTTTAAAATCAAAACCACGTTGTAAATCTGACTGTATAAAGGCGTCCACTTCAGAACCTTTCATATCCAGCACTTCAAACGGCACAGACACATTTTCATACACGCATTGGACTGGAATACTCAATTCATCCGCCACGAAGCTGCTTCTTAAAACACTATGCTTTGAAATAATATAATTCCATGAGGCCTCAAATGCAGCCACATCGATATTCCCGCTAAAATCAACCTGTAGCTGCTGCCGGTAAGACTTAGCATCCGCATCATACAAATGATGGAACAACATTCCCTTTTGCAATGGGCTCAGGCGATATACCTCACTGATATTCTTAGTTGCCCAAAACGCATATAATTCTTTATATCCCACTTCTGGTGCAAGTCCAAAATCAGAAGGTGTAAATTCTCTTCGGTCATGCTCTTTACAATGAACAATTAATTGCTTTAAATGATCAATAAAAGAAGCTGCCAGTGCAGCTATCGTTTTTGGATAATACTGTAGTTGAGAATAACTCCAGTCCAAAACCAGTACACCATCTTTAATAATACCACGCACATCCAGCTTCCTGTTAAAAGGAAATGCCGGACTAATATCATCGCCTCTATTTTCATCCGCCGGCATTATCAGTTTTGCTATATTATCGGTCTGTCCCAGGTAATTAAAAACAATATCCCATTGGCCTTTCAATCCTGTCAAGCCATATCCCAACCCCTTTTGAGGAACGCCGCGCAATTGTTCTTTTACACAACTGATTAGTTCTCCAGATGATAACCCACCCTCTATTTCCAGTAGCAACGGATATACAGTAGTAAACCAACCAACCGTTCTGCTGATATCGACATCTCCGGCAATATGCTCCCTGCCGTGTCCTTCCAGGCCTATTAAACTACTTGACGCACCAGTCCACTCAAACAATACCTTCGCCAATGCACTCAATAAAATATCATTGATCTCGGTATTATATGCTTTGTTCACATCTGCCAGTAGTGCACGCGTAAACTCTTTGCCCAACACCACTTTATATGTTTCCCTGTCTGCAGCTCTTATCACCACATCCGTCGTTTTATCAACAGGCAAAGTCACATACTTATTTATAATTCCTTTCCAATAATTACCTGCTTCATAGTTCTTCAAAACAGCAGCCCATTCCCGGTAAGAGCTTGTTTTTAAAGCCGGCACAATATTATCCACTATCACCAATTCCTGAAACTGCTCAAGCAGTATTCTCCAGGAAACACCATCCACAGCCAAATGGTGGATCACCATAAATAACCTGTTATAAGTATCATCTGCAGGAGTTTGTATCAGCAATACTTTCAGTAATCTGCCGGTACTAATGTCAAGACTTCTTTGAGCTACATTACACAACTCTGTAATATCCCCTCCTTCATGTACATCTACAACGTCTTTTACATCGCCATAAAATTGCCTCCATATACCATTATCCTCAATATATCTGAAACGCAAAGCATCATGTTGTACTATCAAGGCCTCTATAGCAAGTTTGACACGTGTGGCGCTTATTTTTTTATCTATCTTTAATAACTGTGATTGATTATAATGAGACTTATCAGGAAAATCAGTTTCTAAAAACCAGCGTTGTATAGGTAACAAACCTGCTTCTCCTGTCAAAAGTCCTTGCTCTGCTATTGTTTCAATGCTGATTTCCTGCAAATGTAAAGCCAGTCCGGCGATAGTCTGGTATTCAAATATATGTCGTGGATGTAGCGCAAGCCCATGACGATTAGCCCTACTCATCACCTGTATACTGATAATGGAGTCTCCTCCCAGTTCAAAAAAATTATCATGAATACCCACCCGTTCAAGATGTAATAATTCTTTCCAGATGTTCACCAATATCTCTTCAGATCCATTACGCGCGGCGACATAATTGTTCGCGACAAAAGATACATCTGGTAACGCCTTCTTATCTATCTTTCCATTTGACGTTAGGGGTAATACTTCCAATTCCACTATTTGGGAAGGCACCATATAAGCAGGCAACTTATTGCTCAGGTACCTATATATTGACTCCCTATCAAATTTACCATCAGGAACAACATATGCAATCAGGCGTTTATTACCTCCTGTATCCTCCTTTACCACTATCACACTCTGATGTACAAATTGATTCAGCACCGATGTAATCTCTCCCGGTTCTATACGATAACCACGGATTTTTACCTGCTCATCAATTCTCCCTTTAAATACTATATTTCCATCTGCAAGCCTGCTTACCAAATCCCCTGTTCTGTAAAGCCTGCCTTCATCAAATGGATTAATGATAAATTTTTCATCTGTAAGCGAAGGCTGATTTAAATATCCTTTCGCAACACCATCGCCACCTATCAATAACTCTCCTGCTACCCCTACGGGGCACAAAGAAAAATTTTTATCAACAATATAAATATCGGTATTGGAGAAAGGCCGCCCGATGGGGACTACCCTGCAATCACTTAAAGGGTCTGTCTGGAATAACAGCTTCCCTATAGTGGTTTCCGTAGGTCCATAATGGTTCACTACTTTAAGCGACGGGATATTTTGTAATAAAATGCCGGGCAATTCCTCTCCTCCAAATATGATCATTTGCTCAGGCAGCAAATAGTTCTCACCATGCTGCAGCGATTTCCAGTAAGAGGGAACTATCTTGATGCAATCAATTACATGTTGCCCAAAATAAGCGTGCAAAGCAGCAGGCGTCCTCAATGTGTCTTTCGAAAACAAATGCAAAGTACCCCCAGAAAATATGGCACCAAATAATACCGTATTCCCTAAATCAGTAGAAATAGAAGACATTAAACCGAAACTGAGGTTCGATGACATATCAACAGTATAAAACAATCCATACAGATAATCTGTTATATTACCGTGTGTAATCATTACACCTTTAGGCTGCCCTGTTGAACCCGAAGTATAAATTACATATAACAGATCGTCGGCAGTTAAATCTGTTACAATCTTAACATTTGGCTCATCCAGTTCTTCATCCAGGAATATGATATGGACTGTATCAGTATGCAGTAAAGCTCCGCATGAACTGTCACTAACAGCAAAACGTGCATTCGTATCCCTAATAATAAACTCAACTCTCTCTTGTGGATAATCGGGGTCAAGTGGAACGTAAGCCGCGCCTGATTTCAAAATACCTAAAATCCCAGTCAGCACCATTTCTAAAGCCCCATCCAGACATAACAGCACAATTGAATTTTTACCTACGTCATGTTTTATCAAATAGTGTGCAAGTTGGTTAGACCGCTCATCTATTTCTCTGTAGGTAATCCTTTTTTCCGCGTAAACAATGGCTATAGCATCAGGCGTTGTAAAAGCCTGTTTTTCAAATATATCAACAAGTGTAAGTGCTTTATTATAAGATATCCGGTTTCCCGCGAATTCATCAGTTGCAAGCAACATGTTTAGATGTCCTATCCGTGTTTCCGGATTATCTACTACAGCAGATAACAACATTTTAAAATGTTCCATCATCCGCATAATTGTCCCAGGCAAGAACAAATCCGTATTATACTGGATACTTACATCCAGTCCTTCCGAGGTTTCGGTAATGTTAAAAGTCAGATCAAGCTTAGAAACCCGCTGTTCAACAGGCAATATATTGAAACCTACATCTCCGATACGATAATCTTTCACTTGTTCATTATTCTGCAAAACAAACAGCACATTCAGTAAAGGTGCATTACAAGGGATATCCTGATGCGATAAAGCTTCGAGGGTACTTTCCTTTACACGGGCAAGCAGTTCCTTAAATGCAGGGTTACCGCTAAAATCATTACGTAATAGCAGGATATTCACAAAAAAACCAATTAAAGGCCCAATTTCGTCCTGCCCCCTGTTGGCTACCGGCGATCCTACACTCAAATCTTCCTGACCTGTATAACGGTATAAAAGAGTTTTAAATACGGTTAACAAGGTCATAAACAAGGTTACATTCTCCTTCTCAGACAAATCCCTCAAAAGCAGTGTCAGCTCCTTGTTAACAGTAAAAAATAATGTTGCCCCTTTAATACTCTTTAGTGTCGGTTTAGCAAAGTCAAGTGGTAACTCAAGTAGCGACATGTCTTTAATTCTGTTTTCCCAATATTCATCTTTTAAATGACTGCGCTGCCAGATAGCATAATCCGCATATTGAAGTTCAAGAGGAGCCAATACGGCTTCCCTCTTTTCTTTTGCTGATAAATATAGCTCAGTAAGCTCTGCTGCCATTATTGGCATAGACCAACCATCAACCGCAATATGATGAAACACAATCGCCAGCAGATTTCCATTAAAAAGACTCGCACGAAACAGATGGTCTTTTGAAAGATCAAAAGGCATCGATATAAATTCTTCAAGAGTCCCATTATGGTCGCTCATTCTCCATTGTCCTTCCGGCAATATCACCTGAAATGAACCTACAATAACACTCCTTAATACTTCATGCCTGTTCACCAGCGCACAAAATGCATATTCCAGTATATCTCTATCAATATCTCCTTGTAATTGTAACACAACAGGAATATGATAATGGCTACTGCCTTCTATCTGATGCACCAGCCATAAGCGTTCCTGTGAAAATGACAAAGGTATCTGAGCGGGCCTTTCATGCCGCTCAATTACTGGTAATGAAACATGCTTATCCTGCCTGCTCACGTAATTACTCAAAGACCGCACAGTAGGATGCAAAAACATTTGCTTCAGTGGTACATCTACCTGTAATTCTTTTCTGACGGAGGCCGCTACTTTTGTAATCAGCAGAGAGTTTCCACCTAACTCAAAAAGGTTATCCATAGCGCCAACTCTTTCAATACCTAATACTCTCTTCCAGATATCAGCAACTTTTTTCTCTATATCATTCTCCGGCGTCACATATAACTTATGGATCACATCATCCTGTTGTACATCCGGTAAAGATTTTCTGTCGGTTTTACCATTTGGGGTCACCGGCAAAGCTTTTAACTGTACAAAAAAGGATGGCACCATATACTCGGGTAGTATATTCAACAAACCCTCGCGTAATAATCCTTTATCAATAGTATAAGCCGATACATAATAAGCAACCAGCACATCCTGCTTCACTACTACCGCTACCTGCTGCAATTCATCAACAGCACGGAATAACGCGTGCTCAATCTCTCCAGGTTCGATCCTGAAGCCGTGTAACTTCACCTGCTCATCAACTCTACCCAGGAATTCAATATTTCCGTCAGGTAACCATCGTGCAGTGTCACCTGTGTCGTACATTCTACCATCGCCCAGAAGGTCTGCTACAAATTTTTCAGATGTAAGTGCATCTTTATTCAGGTATCCCCGCGCCACACCTACTCCCGCCACATACATCTTACCGCTAACCCCAATAGGCACCGGTTGGAAATAATCATCCAGAATGTATACACGCAAATTAGCGATTGGCTTCCCTATAGGAATAACCTTATCGTTCGCATTTACTTTATACACTGAAACACAAACAGCACACTCTGTAGGCCCGTAAGCGTTATAATAATTAATAGTTTTTGCAATAGTAATGGCCCGCTGCACATGCGCGGCCTCTCCTGCCGAAATAACACACCTTAATCCGCTGATATCCTCATTAGACAACAAATCAAGATAGCTCGGAGGAAAAGTGACCACTGTTGCAGCAGTCTGCTTAAGAAACGATCCAAATGTAGTATGTTCCTTCACAACATCTTCCCCCGGAATAATCAATGTAGCACCACTATATAACGCCATCATAATCTCGGAAATAGACGCGTCAAATGCCATGGAAGCAAACCATACGATCTTATCCTTTTGGGTAACATCAAATAACCGTATCTGATCCAGCGACATATTCACATTGCCTTTGTGCTCAACCATCACACCTTTAGGTCGGCCCGTAGAACCAGATGTATAAATTACATAGGCGAGATCTGCGGGGGATATATCTCTCAATAGATTTGAGATATCGTACTTCTGAACATCTATCTCATCATTGATTAAGATTTTAACACCACTATCGGCTATAATATAGTTTATTCTCTCCTCAGGATAATTAACATCAATTGGCAGATAGGCCGCACCGGTTTTCAATATTGCAAGTATGGCAATTAGTGCATTATCTGATTTTGGCAACAGTACTCCTATCACATCGTCAGCTGAAATAGTATAATGATCGACCAAATAGTGTGCAAGTTGATTTGCCTTTGCATTTAACCCGGCATAAGTAAGTTCTTTGCCCTCAAAACTCACGGCTATTGCATCAGGAGATTTTAGTACCTGTGCCTCAAACAAATCTACAATTGTTTTATCCTCGGGATAAACCCTTACCGTATTATTAAAATCATAGAGTAAAACATGCCTCTCTTCTTCCTGTAGAATCGGGATGTCAATTATATCTATATATTCTTCCAGTTGCTGTACCCATAAATTATAGTTGTGCAGAAAATGTTTAGCCAGTTCACTATTTACAAAGCGCTCAGCATAGTCCAGCTGCAAATGCAAATCCCCATTTTCCTTCCACACGTTCAACAAAAATGGTAGCGGAGTTGACGTATCTGCATTGTATAACAATCCAAACTGAGTAAGCTCCGCGAGCGAAATATTTCTCTGTTGTAAAGAATCTATATCATATTTAGCATGAAAGTATACGTCCTCCACTTCACTTTTTATCTCTGACAGAAATTCCTTTATTGTAATGTCTTTCTCTGGATATACAGAAAATAAGACAGGATAGTGATCTACAGAAAAAACCATTCCGTCAAATTCAGTAAAATATCTTTTGAGCAACAATGCATAAATAGCCAGCAACACAGTATACTCTGTTATTACGCGTTCTCCGGTAACCCTATTAAAATAGGCCAGCTTTTTACTGCTGATGGTGGATGTGTGGGACAAAAATGTGTGCTCTTTACGAATAGTTTTTCTGTCTTTTATCTTGTTGATCCAATAGTCAGAAAGTAGTCTATTTTCGATGTTATTATCGATCATCTTGAAGTACTTATTAAAATTAAATTATTTCTAAAATTTCAGCAGAAGCTGGTCAGATCAAAATCGGTGAGCAAGGGTAATAAAACTTGATTTTACTCAAGCATGATAGCTTTAACAAATTGGCATGATAGCCATTTATCAATCTTCGGCACATCGAAAACGGGTTATAAGAAACGGTTAGTTACCGGTAAATATGATATGACCAACGCGGGCGTGATATTTATTAACCCCAAGTTCTTTGTACAGTCAATCCTGAGATGTTAATTAAAGATTAGGGCTTATATTTAAGCAGATTGCAGAAAGCAATTTTAAAGTAAACGCACAACATCATAATCAGACAGGTGGATAAAAAATGGAAACAGCGAAGCGGTTAGATAACAACATCCTAAACCACTAATTTAAATAAAATCAATAGATCATAAAATAAATGTTATCGTATTAAACTAGCTCTATTCGATCAAAAACTATAAACTGGGGGCTAAAAAACGAATACGTCAACAAAAAGTACATAGCTTCGCTTAAGCTGTATCACATCTCATCTTTTAAAAGATCAAGAAAATGATATAACTTTTTTTATTTAGCAACAAGCTTATCTGTTTTAAAGTTTACCAGCCCTGCTTTGTTATTACTGCACTTTTTTCCGGCAACAATAACCCGTTTAAATCTTACAGCCAGTCTTCAGTTAATGCTATCTTTTGGCGCGTTTAATCGTTAACCCTAATTATATTATAAACTATCAGAAACCGGGTATTATTTGCTTATAAATCTATGAGAATTTTTCTATAAAAACCAAGAAATATTTTTTTTATTTAATATTTCCTATCATGTAAATAAAAGTTACTTTAGGAAATTTTTATTAAGTATTTTGGATTTTAAATTACAATTTATATAGTATTTTCCTATTTATAGCGAGTAAATACTACCTCTATTTGCAAACAATCACACTTGTAATTAATCTTGATTAAAATATATTAATATGTATTTTCTACCTGTATGAGCAAATTCGCAGACTCAAGCAGTACTCCATTTCTGTTGCAGAGTAAATTTCAAGGTATTATCAATAATTCTGATAATATCGACCGCTTCATCGTGAAGGAAAAAATGTCCGCCATTAAAATAGTGAAATGCACATAGACCACGTGTATGTGTTTTCCAAGCTTCAACTTGTTCCTTCGAAATCCTGTAGTCCTCCTTTCCTGAAAATATCGAGATATCGCAATCAAAAGGAATTACTCTTCTTTGGGCAAAACCAGTGTCGGCTAACCTGAAATCATTTCTTAA
Organism: Mucilaginibacter lappiensis; assembly: GCF_900155965.1. Lineage (GTDB taxonomy): Bacteria > Bacteroidota > Bacteroidia > Sphingobacteriales > Sphingobacteriaceae > Mucilaginibacter > Mucilaginibacter lappiensis. The sequence continues at coordinate 311,556 of NZ_FTMG01000008.1, read as the reverse complement.
CATGGGCAGGAAAAGATCTGTGAGTTCGGGGTGCTCAAAAAACTCCGGGGGCGTTCCTCCAAGTTTTATTACTTCCTGTTTAAACTCATTATCATCCATTAAATGATATTTATTTCTCACAGGCCCTGCAATATCCGGTGCTGATTTACCAGAAAAAAACAGATGAACCGGTTGCCTTATGTTAAGCCCTTTTATTTTCTGAGCCAACTCATAGATTAATAATCCACCTAAACTGTGTCCAAAAAAAGCATACGGGCCATTGGTTATCCCACTTTTAATTTTTTGATACAAATCTTCAACAACCTCTTCTAGGTCATGATTTAACGGTTCTGATATGCGCTTTCCCCGGCCCGCCAATTCTATCGGAATTAACTCTATACAGCTATCCATATTCAAGTATGACTTCCATCGGGCGTATATCGCCGCAGATCCCCCTGCATATGGAAAACAGAATAATTTTAATTTTAACATCTTATTTAAAGTTTAGCTTAAGTACAAATCACAACTCCCAGAATATATGGAAGGAGTGCTCTTTTGGAGCTGAGACGACAGGCCAGACCTTTATTTGTTTATTTACGTCGCCTATTTTAGCTGAAGATTTAGTCATCACCCTCCTAACTAAATCTTTTGATAAAAGATTTATCGGATCAATGATGCATATTTTCATCTGCTTTATAGGCCTTTAGCACCAAGGCCATTCAATACACCGGAGTGTGATTACTCCTGCCAGGTTCTTTTAAAAAAAAAGCGCTGCCAGTCGAATTAACATAGAGTTGCAACGTACAAATTATCAACGGAAACCTTAAATATATGAGAGCTTTGTAAAACAGGGTTAATAAATAGCTCCGCTGAGAGCATTCACAATAATCGCTCTTTTATAAAAAGTTTGTAAGATAATCACAATCAACGCTCACCGTCTTGAAGCAGGGAATTCAGAAGCGTAGTAATTCGTACATTAATTCCTCTTAATTATCAGCTCCTAAAAATAATAGTTAAGATTTATAAAACAAATATAAAATACATTTCTATCGTTTTTTAACAAACATATTTTTCCATATATAAAAACATCGCTAAAATACACAAGCCATACATGGTATTGGTAATTTGAAGCATTTCTTTGTAAATTTACTGTTACGTCATGTATGTATTTAATTGCGTTTATGCGAAAATTCATACTATTACTAATTACCAGTTATATGAATTATTTTTTTTTCATATAATTGAATTTACATTATTAAAATCTAATTACTAAACACGTTACCAGAAAGTAAAAACATATTACTGACCTAATTGACAGCGAACTGTACTTATGACTAATCCAGACTCAGCACCTAACCTTAACTGGCACATACTTTATACATATCCCAGGTATGAAAGAAAAGTCCACAATCATTTATTACGAAACAATTTTAACTCATTTCTCCCGGTACATACAATTGTTAAACAGTGGAGCGACAGAAAGAAAAAAACGGAAGTTCCGTTATTCCCCAATTATATCTTTGTTCAAACAACAACAAACAAATGTTTTAGAGTACTCGATTTTCATGGCATTTCGCACTTTATCGCGTTTAATGGCAACCCCGTTGTTGTCGGGGATGAGGTGATACAAACAATAAAAAAAATGATGGGTACTTCAAACTTAAGCGTGGAAGAACGTTTGATAGTTGGTGACAAGGTACTTATCCAGGGAGGCATATTTGACGGACTCACCGGGATTGTATACAGAAAAAATGGCAGGTCAAGGTTTTGTGTTCAAATCTCCGCCATTAACCAAATAATCTCGGTTGATATTGATACATCTGATGTATCAATGATTAAATTGGTGAAACAATAGGCAAGAGTTACTGCATGCTTTTTACAACCATTAATAAGTGTTAAAACTTATGTTATGGGCAAATTATGAATATATCCCTCCGCGGCAAACGTTTTGCTTATTGGATTATTATCAAATTATAAGTATTCAATAATGTCGTGCTTTATATTATTACACCTATGATATTAAATAAAAACTGGCCAATCACATTCGGATGTTTTATGCTATATTATTATTTATCGAAGCCAGTTTCCTTAAATCTTCCATAAAAGAGTTCGAGAACTGCGGTCGCAAGGTCACTAACGGAGACAACACATACGTGTTGCATCTTTTTTTCATACTAATAAAAACCTGTTAGGCAGATTGTTACAACAATTGCTTTTGTAGTTCAATTTTAGCAAAGAAATTCCTGAACCGTTAAAGGTTAACGGTTTAAAAAGTTTACCAGAAATGCGATCAACCTATTTTTTTTACAGTTCGATTTCTCGTTAAGGTTTACAACGCCTGAATTGCCATCATATTGATGGGTCTTTTCGACCAAATAAAGAAAGTTCAATATAATTGCAGCTTCATCATCATCAACCTGAATGCCCTATTTTGCCAAAAGCTTGATTGCTCGCTTAACGGATATCCTCTTATCATAACACACATTATCTATTTCTATAGAAATCTCGTGTGTTTTTTAAATCTGTGCAGGTTGGCAAAATCAAACTAACGATCTGCTTTTAATCATCACTTATATGATCGACTAACATGCCCACATTAAAATATCGATAAAATATAAACTTTTACCATAATTATATAAAAATGGATCAAAGAATTGCCTTAATTTAGCATCGTGAAAAGAATAGCAGTCATATTACTTCTCCTGATCTACACGGCATCGGTTTATGGAATTACCATAGACAAGTTTTATTGCTGTGGTAAATTAGCCAGTGTATCTCTGTCTGCTAGTTCGGCATCAAAAAGTGACTGCAAGGCAACGAGCGGTTCCGATTGCTGCAAAACTGTTAAAGCAAACTTCAAAGTAAAAGACAACCATGTTTCGGCCAAAACCGATCTGACTCTAAAAAACTCGTTTGCTGTAGTTATTCCAGTATTTTCTATTCCTGCTTTAGCAGAGAGAATAACTTTAAAGGAGGTAAACGGCTACAATAGCCAGGCCCCTCCTGTCCAGCGCGATCCGCTTTATATCCTTTACTCCAACTACAGAATTTAATACCTCCGGGACCTCTTCCCCTATTGTTTAATTGCCATCCAGGCAAATTAGACTATTCCATATATTAATCAATATTTCTATCAATCAATTTATTGCTGAACGATTTCAGCATCTGCATACTTATATTTTAAAAAATGAAAAATTTCAAATTTTCAATCATTTTGCTTGCCCTACTTTTTTCAAAGTCATTGGCGCAAGCAGGTAGCTTTAATACTCCAAATACTACTTCAATTCAAGATTCACTTATTGCTATTAAGAATCCGAAACTGTCTGATTTCAAAATCCTAGGGCGTGGCGCAATTATTATCTACGAACGCCAGCGTCCTGGCGACAAGCTCAATCTTTTTAAACCCATTGTTACCCATTACTTCAGCGTAAAGGGATCTGATCAGGTGTATCTATTTACCTTAGAAAACTTAAAAAAGATCTACAGGGACGGGCGGTATTTTGATGTTCTGGACACCCGATTTAGAATAGACAGCGACCTATTGGTTTACGATGCTATTCATCAACAGTACAGGATCAATTATTACCTGTCAAAAGTAGATCCCGCTTAATTATAATAACGTGCAATTAATCATCAAACCATAATTCAGTTAAAACTCATGAAAAAAGTAATGTTAATGGCTGTTGCCATCTTGTTCTCTGCCGCAACCGTGTTTGCCGCACATTCCACCACCATGGTACCCGATACTACTAAAACGAATAAAGTGAAGCCTGCAAAAGTGCAATACACCTGTACTATGCATCCGGATGTGCTGAGCGACAAACCTGGCAAATGCCCCAAATGTGGCATGACACTGGTAAAAAAGGAACCGGCAAAAAAGAAAGCTGACAAAATGAAAATGTAAATGATTGAGCCTGTCCGCCAGACGGTGAATGGGCTTATTAAACCTATTACGATGATTAATCAACTCATTTCCCTGTCTTTAAAAAACAGGTATATTGTTTTACTGATCGCTGCTGCTCTTTTCGCATGGGGCATTTACGCGGTCAGGGAAAACCCTATCGATGCCATACCAGATCTCTCAGAGAACCAGGTGATCGTATTTACCGAATGGCAGGGCCGCAGCCCGCAGATCATGGAAGATCAGGTAACTTATCCTCTGGTGAGCAATTTGCAGGGGATCCCTAAAGTAAAAGCCATTCGTGCTACTTCCATGTTCGGGATGAGTTTTGTCTATATCGTTTTTGACGATAAAACCGATGTATATTGGGCACGGAGCCGGGTACTCGAAAGACTGAACTACGCACAGCGGTTATTACCGCAAGGGATCACACCGACTTTAGGGCCGGACGGCACAGGGGTTGGCCATATTTTATGGTATACGCTGGACGCTAAGGGGATGGACCTAGGCGAACAAAGGGCCTTGCAGGACTGGTATGTAAAACTAGGGCTGCAGACCGTGCCGGGCGTTAGCGAAGTGGCCTCGTTTGGCGGCTTCGAAAAACAATACCAGATCACTATCGACCCGCATAAACTCAATTACTATAATATACCGCTATCACAGATTTTGAAAGCGGTAAAAAGCAATAACAATGATGTAGGTGGCCGCAAGTTTGAAATGAACGGCACCGGCTATATCGTTCGTGGCCTCGGTTATATCAAGACCTTATCAGATGTAGAAAACATCTCTGTTGGCGTAATCAATACCATACCGGTAAAAGTCAAAGACATCGCTACGGTACAAATGGGCGGTGATGAGCGCCTGGGTATTTTTGACCAGAATGGAAACGGTGAAGCGGTTGGCGGTATTGTGGTAATGCGCTACGGCGAGAATGCAGATAAAGTTATTCATGCAGTGAAAGATAAAATGGCCGACATTCAAAAAGGATTTCCGGCAGGTATAAAATTCAAGATCGCCTATGACCGAAGCGAACTCATCGAAAGCGCGGTAGGTTCTGTGAAACATACGCTTATCGAAGAAATGATCACGGTATCTATTATTGTGATCCTCTTCTTATTGAGTTTTAAAAGCGCTTTAAGCATTATCATACAGATCCCCATCACCATAGCAACAAGCTTTATCCTACTCAATGCATTTGGCATCAGTTCTAATATTATGTCCTTAACAGGAATTGCGCTGGCAATCGGGGTGATTGTAGATAATGGCATTGTCATGGTTGAAAACTCGCACCGGAACTTATCTCTTGCACAACAAAAAGAAAGATCATGAGCACAGCAGAACGAATAAAAATTATAGAAGCTTCCTGCAAGCAGGTGGGCCGTGGTGTATTCTTTTCCACCCTTATTATTGTTGCCTCATTTCTGCCCGTATTTTTACTAGAAGGCCAGGAAGGTAAATTGTTTGGCCCGCTGGCCTGGACAAAAACATTTATACTGGCTATCGATGCTATCCTTGCGGTAACACTGGCCCCGGTGCTGATCTCTTTTTTCCTGAAAGGAAAATTGAGAACAGACGATCGAAACCCGCTAACCAATACATTAGAAAAACTATACCGGCCGATCCTTAACTGGTGCGTTACCTGGCGTAAAACAACTATCGGTATCAACCTGGTTGCTTTATTGATCAGCATACCCCTGCTGCTAAGTTTAGGTAGTGAATTTATGCCGCCTTTGGATGAAGGAACGATCCTGTTTATGCCGGTAACACAACCCGATGTATCCAACTCACAGGCCAAACAGCTTTTACAGGTACAGGATAAGATCATTAAAAGTGTACCCGAAGTAAAAAATGTTTTGGGTAAAGCAGGGCGGGCCAATACCGCTACCGATAATTCGCCGATCAGCATGACCGAAACGATTATCCTGTTAAAGCCCAAAAGCGAGTGGCGGAAAGACATAAAAAAAGAAGATATTATCAATGAACTGAACGCCAAACTACAGATACCCGGTGTGGTGAACGGCTGGACCCAACCGATCATCAACCGGATTAACATGCTTTCGACAGGTATCCGTACCGATGTAGGTTTAAAAGTTTACGGACAGAACCTGGATACGATCTATGCTTTATCCGGCCAGATGAAACAGGCACTGCAAGGCATTAACGGGGTAAAGGATCTGTATGTTGACCCTATCACCGGTGGCAAATACCTGGATATACAGGTCAATAAAGATGCTATTGGCAGATACGGCCTGAACGTAGATGATGTGAATGAGGTGGTGGAAAGCGCATTAGGCGGTATGAATTTGACCACTACCGTTGAAGGTAGGCAGCGATTTAGTGTAAACGCGCGGTTGGCACAGGATTACCGTAATAACCTCGACGCGATCAAAAGGACCCTGGTGCAAACCCCTAACAATGGCCCAATCCCTTTATCATCTGTTGCTGATATAAAAATTAGTGATGGCCCTGCAATGGTACAATCGGAAAATGCATTATTAAGGGGGACGGTATTGTTCAATGTACGTGACCGGGACCTGGGCAGTACAGTTAAAGAAGCCCAGGAAAGATTAAACACCATGGTCAAATCGTTGCCCAAAGGTTATTTTATTGAATGGAGCGGGCAGTATGAAAACCTCATCCGTGCCGAGCATACCTTAAAGCTGGTATTACCTATCGTACTGCTCATCATTTTTGCCTGTTTGTATTTTGCCTTTCATTCTATCCGCGAAGCATTTTTTAGCCTCATCTCCATCCCTTTCGCATTGATTGGCGGCGCTTATATGGTGTATTTCTTTGGCGTTCATTTATCTGTTGCTGTAGCCGTAGGGTTTATCGCCCTGTTTGGGATAGCGGTAGAAACAGGCATCGTGATGGTGATCTATTTGAATGATGCCATGCAGCAATTGATAGCCTTAAAAGGTAATTCAAAGGAAAACATCACCAAAGAAGACCTGCAGGTTTACGTCATGAATGGCGCGGTGAAACGCTTACGTCCAAAACTCATGACGGTTTGCGTAGCCCTATTTGGGTTAGTGCCGGTACTTTGGGCAAACGGGACAGGCAGTGATGTGATGCTGCCTATAGTATTGCCTATGATCGGTGGCGTTTTAACCTCTTCCACGCATATTTTACTGGTTACTCCACTTATCTTTTTGATGGTAAAGGAGTATGAGTTGAAAAAATATGGCAAGCTGGAAGTATTAGAAGTAAAGGAGTAAAATCATGAAAACGAAATATCAATTTATAGTCACGCTGTTTGCCTGTTTTACATACCTGTCAGCAAAAGCGCAAATACAGCGCCTGCCCTTAGATAGTGTTGTTGCGCGTGTGGCCGACAACCCGGCATTGCAGGCTTTAGTTGCAAAAGCCAGCGCACAGGACGCTTACGCAACCGGGGCAAAAAACCTGAATGCACCGAAGATCAGTGCGGGCCAGTACCAGGTTCCCTACCAATTTAGCCCCAACGGAGGTTCATTTATGATCCAGGCCGAACAAATGTTTATTAATCCAGCAAAGTTAAAGGCCAAAGAAGATTACATGAAAGGAATATCCAAAGTAACCGCAGAAGATAAGAACTATCTAAAAAATCAACTGGTAGCGCAGGCTAAGCAATATTATTATGAGCGAGTAGTACTGGAGAAAAAGTTGGCTCTATTGCAGCATTCGCAAAGCCTGTTGGAGTATATGCTCAAAGACGCCAACATCCGGTTGACCTATGGCAAAGAAAAGCTAAGTAATATTTATAAAGCTAAAGCGGATCTATACGAGCTGGACAATATCCGTGATCAATTGAACACCGAGATCACCCAAAAGAACATCATGCTCAATACGCTGATGAACAGGGATAAGCAAACTACTTTTACAGTGGATACTGCGATTACGTTAAGAGAATATGAAAGTACCCTAACCAATACCGCGACATTAGCAAATACCCGGAGCGATATTAAAAGCATTAACAGGAACATTGAATTACAAACTTTAAACGCAAAGGTTGAATACAGCAAACGCAAGCCCGATTTTGGGATTCAAGCTGCACATATGATCAGCTATGGCGGTTATGCCAATCAATATATCTTAATGGCATCTGTCACGATACCTATCGTTCCATGGGCATCTAAAGAATATAAGGCTAATCTTAAAGGTATTCGCTACGAAGTAGAAGAATTACAACAGCGGAAAATGGATGCGCTTAACCAGGCCCAGGGGCAACTGGCCAGTATAAGAACGGATATGGGCAGCAAGAAAAAGCAGATCAGCAACTATCAGCAAAACATCATTCCTGCCTTACAAAATGGTTATAAAACAGCATTATTGGCCTATGATCAGAATACAGGCGACCTGCCATCCGTATTAATTGTAATTAAAGACCTGCAAATGTCAAGAATGAGCGCTTTAGACCGTTTGCAGGAGCTTTTAACCTTACAGGTGGCTTATGAACGTGAAAATGAAACCACTGCACTGACATTAAACAATCACAACAAATGAAAAATATTAAAATCATAATGATCAGTTTACTGTCGGGCTTGTTACTGTTTGCCTCCTGTTCTGATCAAAAACAGAAAGCAGCTAAAGTGCAGGTCAAAACTAATGTTAAATATACCTGCCCGATGCACCCGCAGATATTGGAAGACCATCCCGGCAGTTGCCCCATTTGCGGTATGACGCTGGTAAAGAAATCAGGTCAGGTCAGTGAGGGCTCAGGTATCAACTTGAATACCGTTTTGCAATCGGTTAATTCTTCGGTGCTATCAACAATCAAAACTATTGTACCCAAAGAAAAGGAAGTACCAACAGCGGTCTCAGCCCAGGGTTACCTTGACTTTGATACACGCACGTTTAACAATATCGCTTCGCGTTTTTCCGGTCGTATCGAAAAACTGTATATCAAATATACCTTCCAGGAAATCCATCGGGGTCAGCGTATCTTCGATATCTATAGCCCTGATATGGTTACCGCTCAGCAAGACTTGATCTACCTGACAAAAAACTCTGTACAAGAGGTCGGGTTAATTAATGCAGCAAGACAGAAATTATTACTACTGGGCATGACATCTGAACAGGTTAACCAGGTTGTTAAAACTGGGAGAGCTTTTTATAGACTGTCTGTATATAGCGCTTATGATGGGCATGTACATGATATGCCGCATAGCCAGATGGCAAGCGCAGCCCAAACATCAGCGCAGTCCGATTTTGCAACTAACCTGCCGCTATCCATCAAAGAAGGCATGTATGTTGAAAAAGGACAGAATTTGTTTAATGTGGTAGACCCGCATAGGCTTTGGGCTATCATTAAAATTGATCGCTCAGCTATTTTTGGATTAAAATTAAACCAGACAGTTGCGATCACGCTGCCGGATCTGCCAGGTAAGACCATTACGGGTAAGGTTAATTTTATAGAGCCGACTTTACAGGAAGGCGATAAAACAACCAGCATCAGGGTTTATATCGATAATATGAATCATGAACTAAAAGTGAACAGTATTGTCAAAGCGACTATACAAACCGGCGGCGCAAGCGGTTTATGGGTCCCCCGATCTGCGCTGGTTGATTTGGGGCAGACCAAAATTGCCTGGTTAAAAAACGGTGCGTCCTACGAGGCTCATCAGGTAAGTACCGGCATTATTTATAATAACGAAATACAAATTACAAAAGGTTTATCCGTGACGGACAGCCTGGCATCCAATGCCCAATATTTAACAGATAGTGAAAGCTTTATTAAAACGCAAGGTCATGATTAATATAAAGAAACGTTTCTGGGTATTGAGCGCAGCTGCGCTCCTATCCTTTATGATATTAACAGCTGTACTTTTTACAGCATGTACGCAAAAACCGAAAGCTACCGCTGCTAAGGCAATAAGCAAAGCTTATTATACCTGTTCCATGCATCCCCAGATCCATGAAGATCATCCGGGTAACTGCCCGATCTGTGGCATGAAACTGATCAAAGTGGAAATGAGCGGGAATGGTATGGATATGTCCGAAAATAAGATCAGGCTGACAGCCACACAGATTCAATTGGCAGGCATACGAACGGATACGGTTAAGGAAGAAAATGTAGGCAGCGAAAAAACGTTGACCGGAACAGTAACCACCGACGATAATAAATCGGAAGAGCTGAGCGCAAGGATACCAGGTCGGGTGCAGCAATTGTTTGTCAGAACTACGGGTGAAAAAATAGCCATGGGACAGCCCGTTTATTCCATTTACAGTGAAGATCTGCAGGAAGCTGAAAAAGAATATTTGCTGGCCAGGCAGCAGGAAAAAATACTGCATAACCCGGATGTGGATTACCAGCAGCTTATCAGTGCTGCCGAAAACAAACTACAACTTTGGGGCTTATTTCCGGCACAGATCAGGAATATCGCAGCATCCGGAAAAGTATCTGCAACGACAACAATATTGAGTAAAGTCGCTGGAACCGTTAGTGAAATACTGGTACATGAAGGAGATTACGTCACCGAAGGGATGTCTGTATTAAAAACACAAGCTCTAAACAGCTTATGGGTAGAAGCCCAGCTGTATGCCAGTGAAACAAACAGTTATAAAGAAAATGACCGGGTAAGCGTATCCTTTCCTGATTTAGGCGGACAAATCATTAATGGCAAAGTTGAATTTATCAATCCCGAATTGTCGAATGCCTCCAAAGTTAATTTAATCAGGATTAGTATCACTAATCCACAAGGCCTGATTAGACCCGGGATGCTGGCATATATTTCTATTGGCAATGGTAGCAGCCGTGCTTTAGCTGTACCTGTTTCTGCTATTTTAATCGATGGAAAAGGTAGCCAGGTATGGGTCAAAAATCCCGACGGCAGCTTTTCATCCAGGATGATAAAACCAGGTAATAGCAATCAGAGCTATGTACCTGTTCTTTCTGGTTTAAACGCTGGAGACATAGTGGTCACCAACGGGGCTTATTTGTTAAATAGTGAGGCGATATTTAAGAACGGTGGAGACAATATGGCTGATATGAAAATGTAATCGCTAATTCACCAATACATCATTTATAGAAGCCATTTTTTTCAAATCCTCCATAAGGGTATTCGAAAATTGCGGTCGCAAGGTCACTTAAGAAGGCGTTCTACAAAGAACGTCTTCTCTATTTTTCCCTATAACATTCGTATTAACAAGCTATTATATTGAATTTCGAGAAAAAAAAGAGTTCGAGAATTACTAAAAATAAGTTATTATAATTATAATTTTCAACAAAAGCACGCCTGATTACTCAACTGTTTAACATGATCAAAGTGTAACAGAATTGTTTATCCTGCATTTCCGGCACCAGGTGATCGATGCCATCGGAACTTCCAATCATGATCTCGCCAATAGGTATATCGCCATCAATCAAGTTACTTTCAATACTTGCGTCCTGAAATCTTTCAGATTAAGAAAAAATCACCGGTTAAACAGCACCCCTTCCCGGAACAATTATCACAACAGCGAAGCTCCTAAATTTGCCCGTGCCGAATTGACAATAATGCTTTTGATATTTCTTAATACAGGGTGTGTACAGGCACGGTCAGGGCGTAGGTTTCAGGTAATTCTTTATTCTCGAAATAAGTAATTAGTTCATGATCAGTCATTCGGCGACCTGTACAAATTGATAAAACTTTTAACTAAATAAAATGCTAACAAGCAACAAAAGCAGTAATTAATTGTTGACCTTGTTCATTATCACCTTAGAGTTATCTGAGTATTCTCAAATATCAAATAGTTTAAGCCAGAAAACAGAAATGGATACAAATCAAAAAGAGTATATAACAGACGTATTCCAAAGCCAAAAAAAGTTCTTTGCAACACGGAAGACCCAATCAGTTGATTTCAGAATTCAGCAGCTGGCGAATTTAAAAAAATCGTTTATAGCGCATAATGATGCGATTTGCGATGCCATGTTTACAGATTTGGGAAAAAGCAGACCAGAGACTGAGTATGCTGAAATAAAATTAGTTTTGGATGAACTGGATTATTGTCTTGAAAACCTTGAAAGCTGGGCTAAACCCATTGAAATGCCTTCAAAGCAACATGCCACAGGTGCTGAAATTGTAAGTAAGGTAACCTTTCAGCCGTATGGAGTTAGCTATATTGTAGGTCCCTTCAACTATCCTATTCAATTGACATTTAGTCCTTTATTGGGCGCTATAATGGGTGGAAATACCGCCATCATTAAGCCATCGGAGAATACGCCAAGCGTCGCTGCCGTTATCGAAAAGATAGTGAAGGATGCATTTCCTCCTAACTATGTATCGGTTATACAGGGCTCAATCGAGGAAAATACGCTTTTGTTGAGCTTTAAATTTGACTATATCTTCTTTACAGGAAGCCCTAACGTGGGAAAGATCGTTATGAGGGCTGCCGCCGAGCAGTTAATTCCACTGACACTGGAACTGGGTGGAAAATCGCCGACCATTGTGCATAAGGATGCCAACCTTGACAAGGCAGTTGAAAGGATCGCAAGGGGTAAATGGATGAACTGTGGCCAAACCTGTGTAGCCCCTGATTACCTTTATGTACACGAATCGGTAAAAGAGGAGTTGATTCAGAGGTTTAAGATTCATCTCCAGAAGACCTACGATGGTAATTCATTGGGCAAGATTGGCAAGATTGTTTCACAGCAACAGGTGATGAATCTGGCGGGTTATTTGGATGCAGTGAAAGAAAAAGTAGTTTATGGTGGCAGGTATGATCTGGAAACCCGTTATTTTGAGGCGACAATAATGGATAATATTGTTTGGCAGGACGCAGTAATGCAACAGGAGATATTTGGGCCAATTCTTCCAATTCTGACCTACTCTGACGTTGATACGGTTCTTGATGAGATCAATTCCCGGCCTAAGCCCTTAGCATTATATGTATTCTCTGAGGATAAAGATTTTGCAGAAGATGTTTTAAGCAAGACGACGAGTGGTGATGCCGAAATCAACAGTACATTGATACATGTAGGAATCCATTTTTTACCCTTTGGTGGTGTAGGGACTTCGGGAATGGGTAAGTATCACGGACAATATAGTTTCCAGACTTTCAGTCATATGAGATCTATAGTAGAGTTAAGATAATCCCTTCAGAAAAATTGGTTCGACATTTTAGCAATTGTAAACACTAAACCGAAACAATTACTTTTAGAAGTTGTCTCTCCGTTTTTTATACGATTAAATTATTTTTCATAATGGATTCTGGTTATTGAACAGAATTTTTACAGTTAAAAGAGACAGTTTATCGTGCTTTATCAGCTAAATAATCATTCCCAATTTTTTAATCCTTTTCTAATTCATTTTTCAAACCATCCGATATTGCTTGATACTTCTTTTTTACATTGCTAAAATCATCAAATTGTATCTTACCAATGATAAATAGTTTTCTTGCTTTCCATATTAAAACAGTGGGGCAAAATTTATGGGATATGAAAGCTTGTTGTTGGACAGGTAAGTAAATTAAAAATAATGTTGATAATTCCCTTTCCGGGTAAAAAGCTAATGCGCCCTCAATTGGGGGCGCATTAGCAATATATAAGTTTAGGTGTTATGATTAATAACCATCATTTTGTACCAAAGCTGGTTTATTACGATCGATCTCGGTTTGGGGTAGTGGCCAAAAGTCATAATTGTCTTTGTAAACAGTTTTCACGTTTGGTGTTAATGGATTCTGAATAAAACCATTTAATTTTTGTTTGGCAATACCCCAGCGGCGCAAATCAAAATAACGGAAGCCCTCCAATGCAAGCTCTATCCTTCTTTCATGTTGTATGCGAGTGCGCATATCTGCCTGACTCAGATTGGTTGGTAAAGCCGGCATATTAACGCCCGGCCGGGCACGCACTTCATTTACCTGTTGATAGACACTGGCATCGGGACCAGCAACTTCATTTTGTGCTTCGGCATACATTAGTTTGATGTCGGCATATCGTAGCCAAACATAATCCTGATCATCCAACATACCCGGCTGCGGATTAACATTCTTAGGATCGAGCCATTTTTTTCCAGGGTAAAAACCTACCGTCCAGTTGTTCACGCCTGGTGTACCCACGGTATTGGGATATGGCCAACCTTGCGCAGGCGTATCGCCGGGAAAAAAAAAGGTCATAGTTTTACGCGGGTCATTTGGTTCATACTCATTGATCATATCCTGTGTACCCTGCAAATCCTTATAACCAGAACCAATAATGGCTATTGTAATAGCAAAAGGGTGCGCAACCGCGGGTGCCTGAAACTGTACCGAGAACATGATTTCGGGACTGCTGCTTTGATCGGGCTTATAAAAGTTGGAGGCGTAGTTGCTGTTTAACGAGAATTTGCCACCATCAATAATGTTTTTTGCCAATGCAGCAGCATCAGCATATTTTTTCTCAAATAACAACACCCTTACCTTAATACCTTGGGCCGATGCTTTAACTGCATGGCCAGCATATTTGGCATCGGGCAGGGAGGTTATAGCTTGGTCAAGATCGCTTTCAATCATTTTCAGAACATCTGCACGTGATGATTTGCTTACCTGGGCCTTAATATCAACCGTTACCGGATCAGCGGTTACTATGGGTACATTACCATAGGTTTCGGCCAGCAAAAAGTAGTTAAAGGCCCTGATAAAATACGCCTCGCCTTTATATTGGTTAAGTTTATCGCCCGATAATACCTTACCCACATTAGCCAGAAAGCTATTGGTAGCCGCTATGCTGATATAAGCATTTACATACAGGCTATTGCCAGGATCGGTTACAAAGCCGCCTATATTTGGTGTAAGCCCCGCAATTAACGATTGCTGCGCACCTCCCTGGTTATTTTGACTGTAAGAATTATCGCTGAAGTTTTCCCACCACATAGGGGCATATTCGCTTATTTGACCGCTTTGAGCATATAGGGTTCCATAAAGGCCGTTGAGCGCCAGATCGGCATCAGTTGGCGATTTCCAAAATACATTTGTTGATAACTTATCGGGTGGATTAACATCCAGCTTTTTACAAGAGGCCAATCCCGCAACCATTGCTATGAATATTATAATGATACGTGTTTTCATTTACTTTAATATTGAGGTTAGAATTGAACTGATGCACCAAATGTATAAGTGCGGTTTTGCGGATAATTGGCAAAGCCGTACCAGGCATCAGGCTTATTATTGATATCCTGCCTTTCGGGGTCGGTAGCTTGCTTAAGTGGCGTAAACAAAGCCAGGTTATCTACCGCACCATAAATTCTTAATGACTTAACCCCTCTAATCATATTTGCCGGGAAGGTATAACCTACCTGCACATTTTTAATACGCATAAAGCTGGCATTATACAAATGGTAGGTCGACTGTACATTGGTGATCTTCGGGTATCCGTAAAAGCCCATATATATTTTAGGCATGGTGGTGGATGGATTTTGCGGGGTCCAGCGGTTTAGCCAATCGGTTGTTGGCATGGCGCCCTGGGCAAACGGGTCAACACCCCATTTGTACAAATACAGCTTGTTACCATACGAACCATATAGTTGTAAACTGGCATCAAAATTACCCCAGGTGGCTCCCATACTATAGGAATATTCGAATTTTGGATATTGACCAGGGATGATACTGCGATCGTTAGCATCTACTTTACCATCGCCATTAACATCTTTGTATTTAATATCGCCGGGGGTTGGCGGACCACCTAATGATGACTGATCTGGCGAGTTATTGATCTCCTGCTGGCTTTGGAAGATACCATCCATAGTTTGCAGGTAGAACGAGCCTATCGGATAGCCGTTACGCATAATGGTTTGACCATCAGGCCCCATGATCTGATCAGCACCAAATGACACCAGCTTGTTGCGGTACAACTGGAAGTTGGCCTGGGCATAATAACTGAATTTAGCTGATGTGCGATCCTGATAACGCAAACTAAACTCCAGGCCCTTATTGCTTACAGCACCATCGTTAACGATAGGTGCTGCAACACCGATAGCCTGGGGTATTTGTGACTGTCGAAGGATATTATAAGTATACTTATTAAACCAGTCAAAAGTAAAGGTTAGCTTATTTTTAAACGCGGTAAGATCAAACCCAATGTCAGTCATACGGGTTGTTTCCCAGGTAAGATTAGGGTCAACCAGTGCGCCGGGTATAAAGCCCGAAACAACCTGACCGGCAAAAGCGTAGCTGTTTTGATTATAGGTAGCTTGGTATGGATACGGATATGGTGTATGGATATCTCCCACCGGCAGGGTAATATTTTGGTTACCTAAACGGCCCCATGACCCACGTATTTTCAGGTCATCTATCCAGCTTACATCCTTCAGGAAATTCTCTTTTGAGATGCGCCATCCACCCGAAAACGATTCATACAAACCCCAGCGGCTGTTACTTGGCAGCCTTGAAGTACCATCGTAACGCACATTGGCGCCCAATAAATACCTATCTTCAAAGTTGTAGTTTATGTTACCATACAAGGAATGGATGATCCACTGGGTTGAAATACCATCATTGGTTTGGTTATTTACTGAACCCACATGTAACTCTTCCAGCTCATTGGTGGGGTAACCTACACGGTAAGCATCTACATAACTCTGGTTGTCTACCTCCTGTTGTACACCACCTAAAATGGTCAGGTCATGCTTACCCAGTAGTTTATGAAAGTTCAACTGGCTATAAATGGTAGAATGTGTTTCGTCCTGATTATTAACGGATAAACCGGGCGTGCCCACATCGGCATTACGATTAAAGGACAGATCGCTGTACAGATATTCTGGTACGATTGGTCTGAATGTTTTGCTTTTATCATAATTAAAGCTTAGGCCGGCGCGGTTTTCCCAACGTAAGCCATCAAGTACATCCACATCTAAAGATATATTACCCTGGCCATAGTAATTGGGGTTATGTGTTAATATCTCTGAAGCCAACACCGGATTTTTGTTGCCCAATTCTTTATCATAAGCTTTGGTTATCCATAAACCATCGGCTGTTTGAGCCGGATATAACGGAGATTGCGACAGTGTAGATATATACAAATCGGCGGCATTATCATAAGGATAATTACGATCGCCGTAACGAAACTGGAAATTAGTACCCAGTGTTACACGCTTGTTTACTTTGGAGGTAAGCCCCAGGTTAAGCGTATATTTTTTATAGTCGAAACCGCGCATCGTACCCGGCTGATCAGTATAACCTAAACCAACACTATAAGTGGTGCCTTCATTACCACCGCTCAAGTTAAGATAATGGTTTTGTACAACGGCAGTTGAAAACATATCCTTGATCCAATCATGATTGGGGTATTTTACATGATCGGTAGCTGTGGCATACTGATTTATCTGATCCTGAGTGTATATCGGGGCATTGCCGGAGTTTACTTCAGCTTCATTCAATAACTGCATATACTGGGCAGAGTTAGTAATTAGCTTAGGCAAACGGGTTGCTGTGGCAAAGCCAACGTTGTAATTATAGGTTAAAGTAAAACCACCGGCTTTACCCTTTTTGGTTTTCACTACCACTACGCCATTGGCACCCTGCGAACCGTAAATGGCTGCTGCAGAAGCATCTTTTAAAACCGTTACCGACTCAATATCATTGGGGTTAATTACCGAAAGGCTTCCCGGAATACCATCAACTATAACCAGCGGATTATTACCGGCGCTACTAAAAGTACCCAAACCACGTATGCGCAGCTGTATACTCTCGTTGCCTGGCTCGGCAGAGTTTTGGACAACCGATAAGCCCGGCAGTTGCCCTTGCAATAAAGAGGTTGCATCTGTGGCCACCCGTTTGGTCATGTCCTCCCCTTTAACAGATACTATGGCACTGGTAAGTGTATGCCGGCTCTGTGTACTATAACCGGTAACCACAACCTCACTAAGGCCTTGTTTATCTTCAGCCAGACTTATATTGATCATGCTTTTACCGCCAATAGGTACTTCTTGTTTTACAAAGCCGATAAAACTAAATATCAAAGTACCATTACCATCCGGAACGTTAAGAGAGAAAGCGCCATTGGCATCGGTTACCGTACCAGTTTGCGTACCTTTTAACTGTATGCTTACCCCGGGCAAGGGCACACCTTTATTGTCAGTTACCTTACCCCTAATAGTTTGCAGGACAATAGTTTCTGCATCGGGCTGTGGTCTTGGTTTTATAGTGATGGTTTTTTTATTAATAAGATAAATAAAAGGCTGGTTATTGAAGATCTTTTCAAGCGCCTGTGTTAGGCTTGCCCCTTTTAAAGACAATGACACGGGAGAAGCCGTTTTCATTAGCTGGGCGCTGTACAGAAAATCATATCCGCTTTGTTGCTGCAGGGTAAACAACACATCTTCCAGTGGAGCTTTTTGTACATCCAGGTTTATCTTTTGCGCATATGACCTGGCACTAACCTGTAAAATGGTTATAGTAATAAGGAGACAGGTTAATTTCATAATGCGAATAAATTTAAGCTGGGCATGGTTGTGCCACCTGAACTTTGATTCAGTAAATATTTTATACATTTGAATGTTAGGTTTAATTTATAATTGATTGTTTGCGCAATTGGTAAGGTTATCTAACTCAGTATTTATTACTGAAGATCGGGAGCGCTCTAACGCTCCTGATCTGTTTTTGTCAGATAATCATTAAACTCGTTTCTCAAGTCATAACAATTATCCTCCTTCCTTCAATTTTAAAATGAACCAGCCCAGTTAGTTCAAGTCCCTTGAGCAGTTCATTAATATCCTTGTTTTTAGAGTAGGTGCCACCAAATTTAATGTTTGATACGTTGCTCCTGTATTCCACATCCACATCATACCAACGGCTTATTTGCTTCATAATATCATGAATATCGTCTTCTCTGAAAATAAAGTAACCAGATTTCCAGGCCATTACCTGGTTTATATTAACCTTTTTCTGTGTGATCTTTCCACCTGCAGCTTCAGCAATACCCTGCTCGCCAGGAACCAGCAAGGCTGAGGATGAACTGTTGGACAAGCTTACCGATCCTTCAAGCAAGGTTGTTTTTACAGCGTTATCTTCCTGGTAAGCTTTTACATTAAAATGTGTTCCTAAAACCTTAACATCGGCATTGCCTGTATGCACAATAAAAGGCATCTGCCTGTTCTTGGCTACTTCAAAATAGGCTTCGCCGGTTAGGCTCACCCGTCGCTCAGAGCCTTTAAACGCCACCGGAAAAGTTAAGGACGACTGCGAGTTAAGCCATACACTGGTGCCATCGGGCAGCGTAATGGTATATTGCCCGCCACGTGGTATGGTAATAGTATTCAACGCATCGGTGACAATAGCCCCTTTATTGTCACCTGTGGTAGTGGTATAGGCTAGCAAGCCATTTTTCATTTTCCTGATGGCTGTGTTACCAGCTTTGGCTACCACGCCATTGCCTACTTTATCTAAAGCTATGCTGATGCCGTTGGCCAAGGTAAGTATAGCCGTGTTGGCACCCGGCTTAATAGGATTCTTCTTAATAAGGGCTATGTTAGTCTGGTCGGCAATTGCTTCCCTTTGTTTTTTAATGAGCAAACCTCCAAATATTAATCCACCGCAAAGTATGGCCGCGGCAGCCAACCACCACCAGAATTTGATACTACGTGGTTTATTATTTTCCTCGGCTGAAGTATGAATGCGACTATATATGTCTGCCCTCAACTTTTTATCAGCTGCTGATAACAGTTCATCATTATTATTTCGCAGCTTGAAATTATCCTGATAGCGCATCAGCAATTCCTCCTCTTCGGGCGTACATGAACCCAACAGATATTTTTCATAAAGCTGCATGTAGTACTCCGGGGTCATAAAATTGTTTTTTTTGTGGTATGCCATAAAGAGATTCAAAAGCTTTACGAACACACATACTTTTAAAAATATTTTTTTTACCTGCTTTATCCCTGCATATGACAATTGCATTTGATAAACTATTTGCTAATTTTAGCCAACCAATTTATGACTCCCCTACTTACCGATAGCGAATTATGGGACGCCGTTGTCGCCGATAGTTCCAGGGCTTTTGTAGTCCTGTATAATCGGTATTGGAAAAAACTATACAAAACTGTCTGCTATTACCTTAAAGATGAATCAGCTGCAGAGGAAATCACTCATGATGTTTTTGTGGTGTTATGGACACGGCGTAAACATCTTAAAATAAATAGCTTTCAAAACTATATACACGTAACCGCCCGTTACCATGTATTTAAGCACCTGAAAGCAGCGCGCATTAATGGGGTGGAATATATAGAACAGTTTGCCGAAACTGAAGACATGATGGTGTACAACACTGCCGACAGCAAACTGAGCTATGAATCATTTGAGACAGAGCTGGCCCAAATACTAAAAGAACTACCCCGCCGTTGCCAGGAAATATTCTGGTTAAGTCGCGTGCAAAATTTAAGCAATGACGAGATAGCGGATAGGCTCAATATTTCTAAACGCACGGTTGAGAACCAGATAACTCAGGCATTAAAGTACCTTCGGATTTCATACCCTAAATTATCAGTCGTTTCTTCCGTGTTGATTATGACTTTGTTTCTGGCCGGTGTATACTGAATTTTATACCAGCTATGTCCTTTAACTTTTGATCTACTTGGGCAATATTCTGAAATAAACTGCTTAACAATCTATTAATATTCAATTATAAAAGAGTGGTAGATTATCCATTTATAATTGAACATTTATTGACGTCAATTTCTTCAAAGCTTCTATAAATGTGTTCGAAAACTGCGGTCGGACTTAAGGAGACAACATATAGGTGTTTACGCTAGTAAAAATCTGTTAATCAAATAATTACAATGAGGTTTTCTTAGTTCGATTTTAGCAGAGAAATTCCTGAACGGTTAAAAAAGTGTATCAGGAGTGCAATTAACCTATTTTTTGTAGTTCGATTTCTCGTTAAGGTTTACAGCGCGCCTGAGTTTCTAAGCACTTAAACAGTCTGATTCAGATATAATGAAACGTGCATTTCAACAACTTGCTAAAAATTTCTATGAGACCGATAGGGTCAGAAAATGGCTTGTGCTAAAGGTCTGGCATGTTCACATTTTGTAAGACTTATACAAATAGTGACAGGTACTGACTATTCTAAATTGAGTATCATCTATATTGAATATTGTCCCTTTCAAACCCTTAATTGTCCATTTGATTATATTATTGACAGATTATTTAAGAATTAAAACGAAATTTAGGCATGTTTAAAGCTTATCAGATTAAGTTGGGTATCTTCTTATCCCTTGTTTTTGCCGTAATTGGTATTTTACCAAGGTTAGGCCATCCCGGATTTAATCAGCTTGAGCTCATAGGAAATTTCCTTTTTTTTTCCTTTATCAATGTATTCACCTGTTGGTTTATTCATCATTACTTTATTCTTCATTCTTTTAAAAATTTCGGTAACGTAACAAAGGGTGTAATCAGTAATATAATTGCTATTTGTACTGTATCATTCTTTGATTATCTCCTAAACCTGTTTAATACAATGCCATCACTGAGTAATGACAGAACCCGGGATGTATTCTTTAACCTTACTGGTTCTGCTTTTATCAGTGTATTTATCTACATTATCATTCACAACATCCAGATTAATATTACTTTGCAAAAATCAAGACTGGAAAATGGTTTATTAAAGCAAGCGCAGTTAAGGGCACAGCTTTTATCGTTACAACAACAGGTAAGTCCGCACTTTTTATTTAATTCATTAAGTACATTAAAAACCATTGCACCAGACCATGAGACTAAAACTTATGTTATACAATTGGCTAATGTTTACCGCTATCTGTTGAATTTTAATGAACATCACCTGGCCAGTGTAAAAGATGAAATCGCTTTTATGAAATCTTATCTTTATATATTACAGGAGCGGTTTGAACATGCGTTACAAATTTCTATTAATGTTCCGGATGAGTTTTTAAGCTATTATATTCCTCCGCTTTCATTGCAATTGCTTATTGAAAATGCTATTAAGCATAACATCATATCCCCTGAACAACCACTACATATTCGTATTTATACCGATCAAACACCTGCACTAACTATTGAAAATAGCTATCAGCCCAAAATATCGGTGGAAGAAAGTACCGGAAAGGGTCTGCAGAATATAAAGGATCGTTATCAGCTACTGTCTGGTAAACAGATTGAAGTTTATAATGATGACGATCTATTCACAGTAACCTTGCCATTGCTGCTGTCATGAATGTATTAATCATTGAAGATGAGATTAAAACGGCCAAAGAGCTAAAAGGCCTTATCGAAGCAATTGATAGTGATATCAAAATTGTTGATATTTTACATTCTGTTAATTCGGCTATCCAATGGTTTAAGGAACATCCATCACCTGATTTGATTTTCTCTGACATACAGCTTGGTGACGGGCTTAGTTTTGATATCTACCGCAATGTACAGGTAAATACTCCTGTAATTTTCTGCACCGCATTTGATGAATATGCTATTCGGGCTTTTGAGGCCAACGGTATTGACTATCTGCTAAAACCCATAGATGAGGGAATGCTTGAACAAAGCCTGAGGAAATACCAGCACTTTAAAAATCTGTTTAATAACCGCCAGGATCTATACCAGCAAAAGTTAATAAAGCTGGTTGGCCAGATGGATACTAAATATAAACAATCTATCCTTGTATATTTTAAAGAGAAGATAATTCCAATAAAAACCAGTGAGATCCGCTTTATCTATGCCGAACATGGTTTAGTTTATATTCATAGCAACTTTGATCGGTTCATTACCCAGCATACAGTAGAACAGCTGGAGGCAATGCTAAATCCACAGCTATTTTTTAAAGCTAACCGGCAATTTATTATCAATAGGGACAACATACAAAATGTAGAGCATTATTTTAATCGCAGGTTATTTGTTAAACTGAATTGTGAAACTCCTGAGAAGATCATCGTCAGTAAGATAAAAGCAAATGATTTCCTGCAATGGATGGAAGATTGAATTAGCTTTATTATTTCCTCTCCTGATAACACATTTACCAATCCTTTAATTTCCAGCAGACCGGCGTGGCCATTCATTGCCGTTTCCGTCAGTTTCGATTCCCCTTTTGTCACGTTCACTCTAAAATTCTGATTAACCCCTTATTACAGAAGTAATTTCGGTCAGTTAAAAACAGAACATGCTGATATCCTCATCAAAATTTCCGGTAATTTCCGGATCAAACTACTTCAAAACAGTATTCATAACACCCCTACTGTTTTTATTGACCATTGGTGGATCATTTGCACAAACGGTCAACGGAACAATGACCGATTCCAGTAAAATGGCCAATCTCAGCGCTGCCGCAATCAATTACCCGATGTTGAGGCAGGCCGCTATTTCCACGGATATCATGAGTGGGAGAAATATCACTGCTAAGTTCAATGGCAACCCTTTATTTAAAGCAAAGACCCAGCTTACCCGTATCGGGGCAAACTTTAATTTGCCTATTGCACAATGGGGTAAAAACAGCGTCACCGCAAGTATCAGCTACTTGCATGAGCGTACTGATCTGAGCCAGGTGGAAAGTTATAACCCGCAAATACCGGTACGCAATTCAGTTATTAATACCACAACAATAGGATTTACGGCCAGTTATATGAGGATAGATACATTGTTTAATCACCAAGTCTTCTATTCTGCCAGTTTCACCGGGTTAACCGATGAGTTATCCAGGGTCAGAATTGCTAGTGAAATGCTCGGGATAAGTGTTCCGTTCACGCGGACAGCGACTACTTCATTTTCAGTGGGGTTGTATTATATCAATAATCCAACGGCCCCTACTCACGTCATTCCCGTTATTGCATACTGGCATCAATTTGAAACCGGGAACATTCAGTTGTTTGCTGATTTCCCATCTCGTGTTATATTAAAAAAGCAGTTATCTCCTAAAAGCTGGGTATCGTTCGGAAGCGAACTGGGTGGAAGCCAGAGTTTTTTAGCCTTAAATCAGCCTTTTCCACATAATGCGGTCAGTTCAACAATGGAAATTAAAACAAGAGCAGGCTTTGAATACCTGGTATCCAAAAAGATTCTTCTGGGGATAAACGGGGGGATGTCTTCAACATTGTCCTCCAGGGTATTTAAACAAGGTGACAAACAATCTGATTATTTTATAAAGGGCAGTGGTGGTACAGTTCCTTATGTCAATTTTTCGATTTCGTTCCTTCCTTTTTTAAAGACCATTATTAACAGATAAAGTCACTTATTAACAGATACCCAATGAAACAGGTTGAAATATTTAGAACCAATATCTACAATGAAGGGCAAGGCGCCCGGGTTATTCAATTTTACAATTGTTAAACAAAATCAATTTGTATTAAACAAAAATGTTAAACATATTTGTTGATAAATTTATCAACTATTTAATAATGGAAGTTTTAGCAACAGATACAGAACAACTAATAAAAGATACAGCTAAAAAAGTTTTTTTTGCAGAAGGAAGGTTACATGCTACTACTCAAGAGATAGCTGATGCTGCAGGAGTAAATCGTGCTTCTATCCACTATTATTTCCGCAGCAGGCAAAAATTGTTTGACACCGTTTTTATCGAGGCAAGCACAGAAATGAGAAACAAAGTGCACTCTGTTTTTGAAGAGGCATTATCTTTTAAAGACAGAATTGGAAAATTCATCGAAGTTTTTATTGAAAAGTCTTTAAAGCACCCTTACCTGGAAATGTTTATTGTAACGGAATTTAATACCAATCCAAAAATTCAATTACATACGTTAAGGCCTGATAATGAGAAAGAGAAACTAAAGCAATTGGAAATTGATATTGAGAACGAAGTTGCAGAAGGTCGTATGAAACCTATTACATCTCACAATTTTATTCTTACCTTAATGTCATTATGTTCCTTTCCATTTTTGGGCAGAGATATTATTAAAAATGCTTTTTCAATTAATGAAGAGGAATATCAAAAATTGATTGCAGAACGCAAGGGTGTCATCATGCAATTACTCTTTTTAGATGCTTGAAACAACATTCTTTTAATCTCAATTTAATAATAACGCCAAACAAATTAACAAAACAATAGAGTATAATAAAATAGTTTAAATAACCATGGAAAACATCGCAATGCTCAAAAAGAATACAGCATTTACTATGCTGTTACTACTACCCATATTATTCACCGCCTGCCATAGCGGAGCAAAACCAGGTGCCGGAGGCCCAGGTGGTCCAACCGGACCCGCGCCTTATAGAACGGCAATTGTTTACGCTGGCCCGGCAACTATGTATTATAGCTATCCTGCAACTATCCAGGGTGAGCAGGATATAGATATCCGACCTAAGGTGGATGGCTTTATAGAAAAGATTTTTGTTGAAGAGGGCGCTGTTGTACATAAGGGTCAGCCATTATTTCAGCTAAGAAACCCCCAGTATGATGCGGCCGTAAGAAGCGCTATGGCTTCTGTTAAAATAGCAGAAGCAGACGTAAATACAGCTGAAATGAATGTAGAGAAAGTAAGGCCACTGGTAGACAAGAATATTATCAGTGATTACGAGTTAAAATCAGATGAATTTACATTACAGTCAAAAAAAGCTTCCTTAGCTTCTGCCCAGGCAGACCTGGTGAATGCCCGTGTGAATGTAGGTTATACCTATCTCACAAGCCCTGCAGATGGTGTGATAAGTACCATCCCTTATAAGGTAGGCAGCCTGATTACCAGCACATCCACTAATCCGCTTACCACTGTTTACAACACCAAAAATATTTACGTGTACTTTTCATTGAATGAAAAGCAATTACTTGAATTTTTACGAGACACAAAAGGTAAAACACTAAAGGATAAGTTGGCCACTATGGCTGATGTATCACTTTTGTTGGCTGATGGTACAACGTATCCACTAAAAGGACGGATAGTAATGGCAAGCGGTTTAATTGCCACAGCAACAGGCTCGGTTAGCCTGAGGGCCAATTTTCCCAACCCACAAGGCCTAATCAGGAGCGGAAGCAGCGCAACCATCAAAATTCCGGTTAATATAGACAACGCTATTTTGATTCCTCAAAACGCTACTTATGATATGCAGGGTAAAAAGTTTGTGTATACATTAAGCGATAAAGATAGCACATTGAATACTGGAGTACAGTTATCTGATAACCCGATAGGGAATTTATATGTAGTACGAAGCGGCTTAAAACAGGGGGATAAACTGGTAATTGAAGGTATTGCCAACTTAAAGCCCGGAATGGCCATAAAACCAATGCCGGTTAATGCCGACAGTTTATACGCCGCCGCCAAAACGCCAGCCGCCGACAGTGTTAAAAGTTTAAAACATAAATAAGCAATAGGGCAGATTGCCTGGAAACTTTAAAAAAATTATCATGCTTAAAATATTCATAGAAAGGCCGGTTCTATCAACAGTGATATCGGTTATGATCGTGATACTGGGAGCCTTAGCCTATCTTGGCCTGCCGGTTTCGCAATACCCAGAAATAGCGCCGCCTACCGTAGTTGTATCAGCTGCTTATACAGGAGCGAGTGCAGGTGTAGTTCAGAGAAACGTTGTCGTTCCGCTTGAAGAGCAGATCAACGGCGTGGAAGGGATGACCTATATGACCTCAACCGCTTCAAATGATGGGAGCGCTACCATAACCGTATATTTCAAATTAGGTACCAACCCCGATATTGACGCGGTAAACGTACAGAACCGGGTATCTGTTGCGAGCAACGTACTGCCTGCCGAAGTAACGAAGGCCGGTGTAACCGTTCAAAAACAACAGAGCAGCAACCTGCTGTTTCTTTCGCTGCAAAGTGATAACCCTGCTTATGACCAAACTTTTTTAAATAATTACGCCAACATTAACCTTATCCCCGAAATTAAGCGGGTAAGCGGTGTTGGCAGCGCCACTGTATTTGGCGCAAAGGATTACGCCATGCGGATTTGGCTGAAGCCGGATGTAATGGCCAATTATGGCTTAACACCAAGTGATGTTAACAATGCACTGGCCGAACAGAATATTGATGTTGCCCCTGGTAAGTTTGGTGAAAACAGCAACCAGGTTTT
Organism: Mucilaginibacter lappiensis; assembly: GCF_900155965.1. Classification (GTDB taxonomy): domain Bacteria; phylum Bacteroidota; class Bacteroidia; order Sphingobacteriales; family Sphingobacteriaceae; genus Mucilaginibacter; species Mucilaginibacter lappiensis. The sequence continues at coordinate 284,768 of NZ_FTMG01000008.1, read as the reverse complement.
TCAATACAGCATACAATACACTGGCAAATTAATTGATACTACGCAGTTTGGGAATATTGTTGTGCACTCAAATTCCGATGGTTCACAGTTGCTTTTAAAGGATATAGCAAGGCTTGAATTAGGTTCACTTACCTACTCATCGGGATTAAATACCGATGGTAAACCGTCAACGATTATTGCGGTGAGCCAGGTGGCAGGCTCAAACGCACAAACAATTATTAAACAAGTCATAGAAACGCTTGATAAAGACGCTCCTTCATTTCCTAAAGGGATAAAATATGTTTCGCTGTATAGTGCAAACGATTTTTTAGGTGCTTCTATTGATAAAGTAGCTGAAACTTTATTGGAAGCCTACATCCTGGTATTTATTGTAGTGTTTATATTTCTACAGGATTTTCGTTCAACCATTATTCCCGGTATATCGGTGCTTGTTTCCCTGATCGGTACTTTTGCCTGCCTGAGCCTGTTTGGCTTTTCAATTAACCTGCTTACTTTATTTGCACTTGTACTGGCCATAGGTATTGTGGTAGATGATGCCATAGTGGTGGTTGAAGCTGTGCATGCCAAGCTGGATGAAGGCTATAAATCAGCACATGACGCGTCTGTAGATGCCATGAATGAATTGGGCCGAACCATTGTAGCCATTACTCTGGTTATGGCAGCTGTATTTATCCCGGTATCATTTATAGGGGGCAGTACGGGTGTATTTTTTAAGCAATTCGGATTAACATTAGCTTCAGCAATTATTATATCGGCTATAAACGCACTTACTTTAAGCCCGGCTTTGTGTGCCTTATTTCTGCAGCCGCATGAAGAGGATGAAACAAAAAAGAAAAACCTTTTGCAACGCTTTTATGGCGCCTTTAATACAGCATTTGATGCTTTAAAAAATAAGTACCAGGGTTCTATAATGTTTTTAACCCGCAGAAAATGGATAGTACCTGTAATGATAGTTTGCTTTAGCGCCTTGCTGGTATTTTGTATGAAAACCACCCCAAGTGGTTTTGTACCTGACGAAGACCAGGGCTTTATATTATGTGACATTAGCTTGCCACCGGGTACGTCACTTGAAAAAACAACAGAAATAGCTAACAGGGTTGATAAAATGGCTGCCAGCATCCCAACAATTATCAACCGGGGCGAAGTTACAGGGCAAAGCATCATTAATGGTGTGGGCAGCAACTTTGCGATCCTGTTTCTTAAACTGAAACCCTGGGACGAAAGAAAAGGAATAAAGATTGATGAAGTAACAGGAAAGCTATTTGGAATGGTTGCGGGAATAAAAGATGCAAGGATCTTGTTTTTTGGACTGCCAACGGTTCCGGGTTTTGGTAACTCCGCCGGCTTTAGCATTGAATTACAGGATAAAACTGGCGGTAGTATTGGCGATTTTTATAAAGTTTCAGGTGGCTTTTTGGGGGCCCTGAATCAACGTCCTGAAATATTATACGGGGCAACCGGTTTTAACCCTAATTATCCTCAATACCTCATGTCAATAAATGTACCCAGGGCAAAACAGGCGGGTTTACTGATCAGTGATATAACCAATGCCATGCAGGGTTATTATGGTGGCTATTATGCGTCTACGTTTAACCAGTTTGGTAAACAATACCGGGTTATGGTACAGGCAGATACGCAATACCGCAGCAATTCAAAAAGTCTGGACAATATTTATGTGAGAAATGTTGCCGGTACCATGGCACCGGTTTCGGAATTTGTTACGTTAACAGCTATCAACGGACCGCAAAGTTTGTCCCGTTTTAATTTATTTAACAATATCTCGGTAATAGGGGCTCCCAAACCGGGTTTCAGCAGCGGTGATGCACTTAAAGCGGTGCAGGAGACCGCAGCTAAAACCCTCCCAACGGGCTATACTTTTGATTATTCGGGTTTAACCAGGGAAGAAATAAGCGCCGGCAGTCAAACTGTCTTCATTTATGTGCTGTGTATTGTTTTTGTATTTTTCTTGTTGAGTGCCTTATACGAAAGCTATATTATCCCACTTGCCGTACTTTGTTCATTGCCGGTTGGTTTATCAGGTGTTTATTTATTTGCCAAAATTATGGGGATAGACAATAATATCTATATGCAGATCTCGGTGGTGATGCTTATCGGGTTATTGTCCAAAAATGCTATTTTGATTGTACAATATGCGGTAGCAAGGCGAGAAAAAGGAATGCCGATAATGGAAGCCGCAATTGAAGCCGCTACAGCCCGTTTACGCCCTATATTAATGACCTCATTGGCCTTTATCTTCGGTTTAATGCCGCTGATGTTTGCTTCGGGCGTTGGCGCTATGGGTAACCGTTCAATAGGTACTGGTGCTGTTGGCGGGATGCTTGTCGGAACCGTATTCGGCATATTCGTCATCCCGGTTTTGTATATCATTTTTGAAACGGTACAGGAGAAATTCAGCAGTAAAAAAAAGCTTAAGGCATCAAAAGGCGGAGCTGCAACCGCACATTAATTAAACGATAAATAAATGTGTTTATGAACTTAAAAATTTTGAATAAACTTGTTGCTATAGCTGCAACAGTTATAATAATACTGCCATCCTGTAAATTGAGGCAGGCCTATGTGCCACCCGTGGTTAAAACTGATAGCTTGTACCGTGGTGTAAACAATATTGATACTACTTCTATGGCCAATATTCCATGGAAGCAGATGTTCAAGGATGAAAAACTGCAAGCTTTGCTGCAGCAAGGCATAGCTAACAATTACGACCTGAAAATAGCGGTTACCCGTATTAAACAGGCCGAAGCTAATTTGCGGCAAAGTAAAGCTGCTTTTTTGCCAACTGTTAGTGTTGAACCACAATATACAAAACAAAAAACATCCGGTGCCCAGGGTGGCTCATTAGGGATATTTCCCAACAATCTTTATGAACTCTCCGGAACTGCCAGTTGGGAGATTGATCTGTGGGGTAAGTTAAAGGGTGCAAACAAGGCAGCACTTGCTTCCCTCCTGCAAAGTTATGCCTATAGAAGATCGGTGCAAACACAGATGATCGCTAATATTGCTACTGATTACTATAATTTACTGGCTTATGATAAACAGTTGGCCATAACCAGGCAAACAGTTGAAAGCTACAAAAATGACGTAGAAACCAATCAGGCACTAAAAAAGGCCAATCGTGTAAATGAAGCCTCAGTAGCACAAAGTGAAGCCAACAGATACGCGGTTGAGGTAACCATTCCCGATTTGCAGAACACTATAAATCAGACAGAAAATGCCATATGCGTTTTGACTGGCCGGCAGCCGGGAACAATTGAACGCGACTCACTCGATGTTCAAAAAGTAGATACGTTATTGCAAACAGGTTTACCGGCGCAACTATTAAGTAATCGGCCTGATGTTCAGGAGGCGGAGTATAATGTACGCTACTATTTTGAACAAATTAATGTAGCAAGGGCTTATTTCTATCCTTCGCTTACCATTACTGCGCAAGGCGGCTGGCAGTCGGCTACGGTTGGCACCTTGTTTAATACGGCTTCTATATTTGGCAATGTTGTAGCTGGTTTAACACAACCTATTCTTAACCATGGCCTTAATAACCAAAGGCTTCGGGTAGCAAAAGCGCAGTATGACGAATATGTATTAACCTTTCAGCAAACCGTATTAAGTGCAGGGCAGGAAGTTTCAAATGCACTTTACAGCTATCAATCTGCTAAAAATAAGATCACAACCCGCACCCTGCAAATGGATGCCTGGAAAAGGTCTGTTGATTATAACCGCTTACTATTGAAAGGGGGGTACGTAACTTATACAGATGTGCTAACCTCCGAGCAGGGTTATTTATCGGCACAGTTAAGCAGCGTAAATGACAGGTTACAACAGTTAACAGCCATAGTAACTCTTTATCAAAGCTTGGGGGGCGGATGGAAATAGGTTTAAAATTCCCGGGAGCGATAAAAGCGCTCCGGGAGTTATCCATTAAATCTATGGGGGGCCATTGTTTATAAACTTCAAGACTCTAATAACATGAAAAAAAATTCAAGAGTAATGGTTTTACAAAACCCCCTCTATATTGCTCTTTCTGAGCACTTGCGGGAGGAGCTGGAATCGAAAATTGACAGCGTGTATGCGCAAAATCGCTTTAGTTACTATGCTGGCACTAATTTAACTCGCCTTAATAATGACACAGAAATTGATCTTTTATGCACGTATATCCTCGGGGAATGGCGTAATAATTACACCCTGACGGATAAATTACTGCAAGGTATAAAAATCTGGTTCAACATGTATTATGACGATAGGCTATCTGTGATAAACAAATTCAGGACGTGTTATTACAGCGTAATACCCGATTATAAAGTTACAACCGCCTACTGCGTAAACGTTGTTTTTTGCAAATTTCTGATTAGAGAGCTACTCGAAATTTTGGCTGAAACAAAGTGGCAACCAATTAATAACACCGGATTAACGGATTCGCTAAGTTAATTAACAATGGAGACCGGTTCTGAGTGTATGGAAACCTTAAAAAAATCACAGAGAAAGCGCATGATCTTTTCTTTCGCTATGGTATTCGGGGCGTTACGATGGATGACATTGCTCACAGCTTAAGAATGAGTAAAAAACAATTTATAAGTTCTTTGGAATAAGGAGGCCCTGGTAGAAGAACTGGTTGATATAGAAATCACAAAAAATACTGTTTCGTGCCAAATGCTGGTAAGTATAAGCATGATGCAATCATCGAATTGTTTTTTGCTGGTTTACGCGAGGCGCGTATATTCAACCCATTATTTATGACTATGCTTAGCAGTCCTTTTCTATCTATGATGGGCTTCCGATCAATTGCAGGCGTACTATCCTGGCTTGTCTACTCGCGCTGTTTACACTGGCCCTGACACGGATCTCAGCGATTGCTGGATTGTCTGCAAATTCGGTAGATGGCGCAGGTGTGATTGCCTACCCGATCCACTTCCTGCCGTTAATTAGCTCAGCATTTGTGCCTACCAGATCAATGCCGCCAGGTGTTCGTGCCTTTGCCGAAAATCAGGCGGTGCCCCCGATCGTGGAAACCATCCGCGCGTTGCTTTCAAACCAGCCGGTAGGCAATACAGTATGGGTTGCCCTTGCATGGTGGTTCGGAATTATGTTTGTAACTTATATCTTTGCAATGAGGGTGTATAAAAAACGTGGATAACAGAATGGTCAATAAATCCATAAATGCATTGTTTTGATAAGTATTTTTTTCGATATGAATATTACAGATGATCCTTAAATAGGTCTGATGATTAACTCATGCCTGATGCACATCTATTCTGAAAATCCAACGACATCTTGCTGTTCAGTGCTACGATAGCCATTTTAAAATCTTCCCGGGCCACAATGAATTGGATATTAACTTTTCTGATCCCAAAGCCAGCGCTTTTGATATTTATTCCATGCTCTGTCAGCGCGAGCGCGCTTTTGGCCAGTAACCCTGGCTGATCCATATTGGTGCCCAACAAACATACCAGGGCCACCTTGTCAATGGTAACCTTTTCAAAATCATCTTCCAAGTTATTAATTAGTTTCCTGCTGAAGTCCCGCTCCCATATCACTACAGAAATACTGTTGGCGCTGGTTGTTTTAAAGGTGTAACTGATGTGGTGATGGCTAAGTATCTGCATGATCTTCAAGTCGCTTCCTACCGCACCAACCATTAAGGGATCATAAACATCGATCATCAGTAATTTATCGGTACCGGTAATAACCTCAACACGTTTGTGCTCACAAATAAACTCCCGAGTGATCAATGTTCCCGGATGGGAAGGCTGAAACGTATTTTTTATGCGCAGATTTATCCCGTTTATTTCCAGGGGCTTGGAGGCCTTGGGATGGATTGCCTCCATACCCACATCAGCCAACTGATCAGTGATGTCATAATTGGTGAATCCTACCGGCGAGCAATTATCAACACCAACAATAGCAGGATCGGCCGTAGAAAGGTGATATTCTTTATGAATTATAGCTTCATGTGGCTTTAACAGTGTAGCTATTTTACTGAATGTCACTTCTGAATATCCTCTGTCAAATTCGCGCATGATCCCTTCGGTGCCTTTGGCATAACCGGTTACGATGCAGATATTATCCTTTAGGGCAATTCCTTTGAAAGCATGCCTAATGCGTTGGTCTATGGTAAATGCTCGATGATCATCGAAACCACTCAAATCTATAAGCCGTACATGAACACCCCGGTTCAGCAATATATTTGTCAAAATGAATGCGGAGTGGCTTTCCCCAATAGAGGCTAGAATTTCACGCGCAGCCTGCAAAATACTTTCCTTACTAACATAACCGGAAGCTAGTATGTTGGCCAGGTTTGAAAGAAATTTTTGCGCCTTCCTGATATGTTCTTCAATAAACTGATCAGCTGCATCAAGATCAAGGCCTAATTCGGCATAATCTCTGTTTATGGCTTTTAACCTGATAATAACAGATTTGAGCGGCTTACTGAAATCCTGGTACCGGGCAAGGCGATGATATACACCCGGGCTACCCGTTTTTTTATTTTCTAATAACATGTCTGTGACCCCGGCAAAAGCAGAAACAACAAAAACACGGTTATAAATATTTTTTGCAGGAACTTGATGAAAAATAATATTGTCAATAACGTCCCGAAGAGCACTCATGGAAGTGCCCCCAATTTTTTCTACAGTAAGCATGTTGAGTTTAATACTGGTATCAAAGTTCATTTTGGAATAGCCCGAACTTGTTGATCATTTGCCTGACGGCACATTTCTCCTTTAACAGCCCCCTGATCATGAATAGGCCAAAACCGTAAAGGGTCAAACCTGATAACATGAGAAACCCCATAACCGAATGCTGATTGGAGACAGAAAGCCCCGTCATTATTAACCATGCAACAAAGGTGGCGATCACGTAAATACTGATTAGTCTTTGACTGGTCTTATAGTGATCCTTAATATAAAATGAATTCAATTTGATGTCATTATTGCTAAGCGGAAGGCATTCTGTCCTCTTTTCGGAATATTTATACTGGATATAGAGCAACCAGGTAAAAAGTAATACGAATAGGACAAGGATCAGGTTGGACATCCATCCGGATGTTAACACAAGCTGGTTATAAAAATGGATACCCGTTATAACCGTCAGGATATAGGAAGATATCAAACCGGCGCTACACCATCGCAACAAAGTATTGATCATTATTTTCCCATGTCTTAAAGCGACGAGTAAGCTGGGTGGATGGTTTAAAGCAGTACGACTTTGTTGTTGAAACCGGTATACTTTCATGATATAATTAGCATAATGGTATTATATGTCCTTTGTTATTATTGCAGGCTAAAAAGATGCCTTTTTCATAATTTACCAACAATTAACTGATAATAAACAACTTAAAATTACACCAATCACAAGAGCGTTATGATTTTGCCTCAAATTGAAAGAGTAAAATTCTCATAACGAAACACAGAACAAAAGAGTTTATCAGATACACAGTGAACCGTTATCAATTTTGAACTACCTTCTCCATAAAACCCAACCGATCGACTTGCTTTTCCAGTAATTCCAATTTGTACTTGTCTTTTAAAATTCAACATAAAGTAAAATCCCGGGCTGTAAATGACGAGGCTTAGTGGCGCAGTCGCCTTAAATAACAGCGTAATCCTATTATGGATCCTGATAGGATTACCTTATCTATGTGGTATGCGCGGCATTAATTTGGATCACTACCTGCCAAGCTATAGCAAAACGGTGCGTGATCCAGAAAACTCTTCTTTTATTGTGTTTGAGGCAGATATTATTTTTTTTCGGGCTTGAGTAATATAAATATCATGTATATAAAAACTGCTATGCCTGTAATAAATAATACTACCATGATAGTTAATTTTTTCGGGGTAATCGGGATTCTTCATGCTCACACTTATTATTAAAACCCGACCAAAGCACGTCATCATGACTGTCGCACTGAAAAGATTCAAAATGTGAACAAACGTTTTCATTGGCTTTGGCAAGAAGCGGCAACAGTACGTCATTATCTGTACCCTTGATCAGGTATTCAAATGCACCGCTTTTAATTGCTTTGATAGCTTCGTGAACGCTGGCGTGCGTAGTCAGCATGATCACCTCCACATAGTTTCTCTTAATTTTAACCGCCCTGACAAAATCAGCGAAGTCCATATCCGGGAGATCAACATCACTCATTACTACATGAATCTCTTTTTTTTCTAATAGGTTAAGTGCTTCTAATCCGCTTTCAACCTGATAACAAATATAACCTGCCAGGCGCACAATCCTTCCTAACCAACCTCCAGACCTTCTTTCATCGTCTATAAGCAAAACAATGGGTTGCATATTCATGTTCTATAAAATTAAGACTGCTATTTTCTGTATAACAGATTAATACCAGCGGTAAATGACTTTATTAAGCCCCTGGAATAATAAATATTTCACAGTATCGGCATCTAGATATAGATGAATACCTGATATGACCAACCATACGGAGGCTTTACACTCCCGGGGTATTGAGCAATGAGCTATTCTGATGCCAAACATCCTCGCCCATGGAAAAAGCCTGGTTTAAACCTCAAAAACAACCTTTTTAAAGAAATTAAATCCTGTAAAAGCAATTCAGCCCATTTCAAAATGAGAAACTCAAAATATCATTTTAAAGAAAAATATTCTGCCACAGGTCCAGCCAAGATTACAAATGATAACAGTACGATGAGAAGGCCAAAAGGAAAACACCAAACATCGCTGAATTCGTTTGCTCTCCCCCGCAAATGCAGGTATAAATTTCTTCTTTTCATCAGGTCCTCAATTATCAAACTTCCAAGGCTGGTTACAAAACGACCGGACAGCACCGCAAAGGACTGGAAAGCCATGTGGCTATAAGTTCCAAAGGCAGAACAAAGGAAGATATTTTAATTATCTTTACTATGCAATCCTTATCATAATTTAATTATGATACCGTTTTAACCAACTCATTGTACAGTCATGAAAATCAAAAAAAAGCTTCTTTTCGGATTCGGCCTTTTGTTTATCGTCGTGCTGATTTTTGGTACTATATCTGTTTACTATATCAAAGTAATATCTGAGACTTCAAATATTACTCTAAAAAACAATTATAAAACATTAACATTTACACGTGACATGCGCTCGGTTTTAGATGAAAATGATTTGCCATTAACGTCAGGTGCGTCAAGAACATTTGATCAGGCCCTTCAAAAACAGGAAAATAATATTACAGAACCTGGTGAAAAGGCAGCAACCGACAGCTTACGACAGGCTTTCACTTTGCTTATTGCTCCCTCATCAATTTTAAATCAAAAGCAACAAGCTGAGCGAAATGCGCGCTTACAGTTGAAAAAGATTGAGGAGTTAAACATGCATGCAATTGAGCTTAAAAATGGTTACACCCATTCAACGGTAAGCAAGGCGACCTTATATCTTGGGGCCATGGTTTTTATTACCTTTTTAATCCTTTTTATTTTAATTGTCAATTTCCCCGGGTTTATACTGAACCCGCTTCATGAATTGACAGACGGTCTTGATCAGGTTAGTAAAAAATATTATGATACCCGCCTTAAATTTAATACAAGCGATGAGTTTACTCAATTAGCGGAGGCATTTAATACCATGGCAGTAAGTCTTGGCGAGCAGGAAAACGCTGATCTTACTAAAATATTTGCAGCAGAATTACGGATAAATATGCTGATTGAGGAAATGCAGGACGCGGTGCTGGGAGTAAATGAAAAACAGGAGGTTCTATTTATTAATCATCAAGCTAAGAAAATCTTAAACCTGAGTGGAAAGTCGGTCATTGGTCAATCTGTTTTGGAATTAAGCAAAAACAGCCATTTGCTAAAAATGATGCTGGAGAGTAAGGATGTCGAAAATCCTTTAAAAATCGATCAGGATGGCAATGTGTTATATTTTCAACAAAAGAGCCTTGAAATTGTGGTGCCAAATTTAAAAACAGACCTTGATACACTACAAGTTGCGAGCTATCCTGCCGGAACAATCCGGGTCTTAAAACAAACAAAAGGTTAATCATAATCAGAAGCATTTCTAATTTAAAGTATCCTGCTAGTTATTTATGGGATTAAATAATAGTTTAATAAAGAATGCTTTTCATCACTTATTAAATTACAAGGAGAAATGCTCGGTTATAGGTCCGGCCATAAGGATCACGAATAACGATAATGCGCTCAGAACAAGAATAATGGATAAAAGAAAGACACCGAATGTTGCCGAATCGGTTTGTAACGTTCCTGAGGACGCTGGTATGAATTTCTTTGCTTTCATTAACCCTACGATCATCAAACCTCCTATGATAGGGACAAAGCGCCCCGATAGCATAGCAACTGCTGTAGTAAGATTCCAGAATGGAGTATTGTTACCCAAGCCACCAAAATTAGATCCATTACCAGCAACAGAAGATACATACTCATACAACATGGTAGTAAAGCCATGCGGCCCTTTATTACTAAGCCAGGACAACGTATCGCCGCCACCATTTTTATTTACATAGACGAAACAGGCTATAGCGGCTAAAACAAGTGGAACAAATATCTGGAACACATTAACCATTACAGCCACCTGCATTTCTTTTGTGCTTATTTTTTTCCCAAACAACTCCGGTGAACGTCCGATCATTAATGTCCCTATGAAAACTGCAATAACCAGGTACATGAACATATTGATCCAGCCGGTGCCCAGGCCGCCAAAAAAAGCATCGATTTGCATACCGATAAGCATAGCCGTTGCAGACAATGGCATATAGCTATCATGTACTGATACAGCAGTACCGGCAGGTATAACAATATTCTCTGCGCAATAGTACGCTGAATAAATGGCCCCAAAGCGAACCTCTTTGCCTTCCATATTTCCTGCCGACCGATCTATTCCCATGGCTGTTATTTTTAGGTTACCACCCGCTTCTCCTTTTACTATGGGGATAATAAGCAACAACAAGCCGGCTGTCATGACGCCAAAAAGCATCCATGCAAATTTTTTCTGATTAAGGTAATAACCTATAAAAAACACGAAAGCCATGGGGAGTAATAGCACAATAATAAAATGAACTATAAATGTTATAAATGTTGGGTTTTCGAAAGGATGGGCATCATTTGCGCCGAAAAAACCACCGCCGTTTGAACCGAGTTCCTTGATGGGGACCATAGCAGCGACAGGGCCTGTGGCTACCTGAACCGTATCGCCCTGTAAGGTGGTTATTTGATGAGGGCCATTAAAGGTCATAGGCATACCACCTATCATGAAAATAAAAGCTACTATAATTGACAATGGTAATAGTATACGCGTACAGGACCTTAACAGGTCAGAAAAAAAATTGCCGACCCCAGTACCTGGATCGGCAGTTAAACCTCTTACAATGGCGACACCCGCCGCAAGGCTGGTGGCAGCACTAACAAATTGCAAATAGGTAAATACGCCTATTTGTGAAAGATAGCTGGCCCCAGTTTCGCCTACGTAATGCTGTAGATTGGTACTTGTTAAAAAGCTAATAGCGGAGTTTAAAGCCAGTGACCAATCCATTCCCGTTATATGGGCCGGATTGAGAAAAAGCTTACCCTGGAGCATTAAGACAATAAACGCCGGAATTACCCATACTACCTGAATGAATAACAAGGCTAACAGGTATTGCTTCCAGTTCATGGACTTTTTAGGGTCGATCCTACATATTTTAAATATCCACTTTTCAAGCGGAAGTATAAAATCAAGAAAACTACTATCGTTATGATAAACACGTTTCATGTATGCCCCCAAAGGCACTGCCAGGCAGAGTGTCACTATGAAAATTAAACCAAAACCGAAACTATCAATAAGCATTTTATAAATTTATGGTGTTTCTATTTATATCTATACCAAAATAGCACCCCGCTTGTTAACTTAGTATAATTAACTTATTTAAAGCAAATTAAGGATTATATCCCAGCTTTAATCCCTACAATGCAACTATCTTTTTGAGTTGTTTCTTTTCATTTTGATAAAATACGGTTGGTTATCAGGATTGGGATTCCTCAATTTTATACTCGTCAATTTTTCTGTATAAAGTAGCGGAACTAATATTCAATAATTTAGCGGCCTGCGTTTTATTCCCTTTAGTATATTGTAGTACACGGTGAATATGTAAGCGTTCAACACTTGAAAGGTCAAAGGCAGAAAGTGTGTTTGATTTCAATGTAGTATGGTACTGTAACTCAACAGGTAAGTTATCTATACTCAATTCAGTTCCTCTGCAAACTATCAGCGATCTTTCAATCACATTTCTTAATTCCCTGATATTGCCCCGCCATTCATTTTTCTGCAACCGATCAACAAATGCATTTGTCATGCCCTTCACCTGCTGATAAGCGTCCCTGGTCAATTTCTTTACGAAGTACTCGGCTAACAGAGGAATATCATCCTGCCTTTCCCTTAATGACGGCAAGTTAATGGTGACTAGGTTAAGCCGGTAAAATAAGTCTTCCCTAAATTTCCCATTGCTGATATCCTGCTGAATGTCCCGGTTAGTTGCGGCGATAACCCTGATATTGACTTTAAGCTGTTTGGTATCTCCAACTTTTATAAATTCACTGGTTTCCAATACCCGCAACAGCTTCGCCTGTAAATCCAAGGGCATCTCACCAATTTCATCCAAAAATAAAGTACCCTCATTGGCTTCCTCAATCAATCCCTTTTTGTCCTTGTTTGCCCCGGTAAAAGCTCCTGCTTTATGGCCAAAAAGTTCACTTTCCAAAATATCCTTACCAAACGCGCTGCAATTCAAGCCCAAAAAGGTTTTCATATTTCTTTTACTGGCTGAATGGATCGCTTGCGCGAAAACTTCTTTTCCGGCGCCGGTTTCTCCTAAAAGTAATACCGGTGCATCCGTTGGCGCTGCCATTTGTGCAAGCGTTTTAGCTTGTGTAATGGAAAGCGACTTACCAATGATGGAATCAAAATTTGCATAGCGATCTGCAGCTTGCTTCTCTAACTGGGCGACTCTTTTCTCCAGTTTTACTTTTTCCAAAGCCCGGTAAAGCAGGGGCAAGATGCGCTGATTGTCATTGGCTTTGGTTATGTAATCAAAGGCGCCATTCTTAATAGCTTGTACGCTATCCGGAATGTTTCCATAAGCAGTAAGTACTATAATCTCTACGTAAGGGAAAGCCGCCTTTATCTTGCTTATAAATTCCACGCCATTACCATCAGGCAATTTAACATCACATAATACCAGGTCTATGTTTTCATTTGCCAGCAACTTTGATGCTGTTTTGATATTTTCCGCTTCGTAAACCACAAAACCTTCTAAAGAGAGTACCCGCTTTAAAAGCAGGCGAACATCGTTCTCGTCCTCAACCAGTAACACATTTGCAATTGTCATACTCATCCGTCATTTAATGTTCAGGCATTAATTAAAATATTAAAGCCAAAGGTACTACCCTCTCCATATTTGCTATTCACCCATATCTTTCCACCCTGTGCTTCAATAAATTCTTTGGAGATGGATAAGCCTAATCCAGTGCCCGATCTTTCAGTTGTGCCGGGAACCTGGAAGTATTTATCAAATACCCTATCCACGTACTGTTCTTCAATTCCTTTACCGTAATCGGCTACCCAAAATTGAATAATTTCATTTTCTCTCTTCACATGTACTTCTACAGTTCCTCCCTCTGAAGAATATTTGATAGCATTGTTTAAAAAATTAATAAGTACCCAAACCGTCTTTTCTTCATCTATGTTAATGTGGGGTAAATTACTTTCTACGTTTTCTTTAAGCATTACATCAAATTGAGTAGCTTGTTGCTGAACCGCCTGCATTGCTCTTAGCACAATTACTTCCGGCTTTGCCGGTTCTTTTTTTAGCTGTATCCTACCCGTTTCTATCTGGGACATGTTTAGGAGCTCGCCAGTAATTTTTAATAATCGTTCCGCATTAGCTTTAATAGTACCCAGTATTTCTGTCTGATCCTTATTCATTTCACCCATCCGCTTGTCTTCAAGTAATTGGGTACTCATATTAATAGCAAATAAAGGAATTTTAAGTTCGTGTGATATGGTTGCGATAAAATTGGTTTTGGCAGCGTCCAGTTCTTTAAACGGTGTGATATTTCGTAGTATGATCACCCGGCCACCCACCACATGATCAGCCTGGATGAGGATAGACTCCTGCACGAAAAAACTTTCTTTATTATCTAAAAATATTTTCAGTTGCTTACTGGTTTCGTTTTGCAAAACCGTACGGAGCAGATCATTTTGAATGGCAATATCGGCGGCATAACTACCTATGATGTCCTTTTCTTTCAGCCCAAACAATCCCTCCGCCGCAGAATTGAAAAACAGGATCTCATTCTTGTCGTTAAGCCCGATGATCCCGTCATTCATCTTGTTAATAATGGCCTCGATTCTGCCTTTTTCCGCTTTGATCTCGGCCAGGTTGCTATGCTCGTACTCGTCAAGCTTTGCTGCCATCGCGTTAAAAGTGTCTGCAAGTGTGCCAAACTCATCCTTTTGATCCAGGTGTATGCGCTTGCTATAATTTTTATTGGCTATTTCTTTGATCCCCTCTGTCAGTTCGCGAATAGGCTTTGCAATGATGGAAGGAAAATTGATCACAAAGGTAAAAGCGGCAAGACTTAAAATAGTTACGATAATCGTGAGCCAAAGTGTAGCTTGGGCTGCATAATGAGAGGCTTTAGTGTTTTTATGAATAATGGCAATTTCATTAACGTCTGCAATTTTAAAAATGGCCTTGTGCATTTTTCTGATCTCCGGAAACCTTATTGGGTCTTTTTTCAATTGCTCAAATAAATAACGCACCTCTGCGGTGGCCTGAAACTCACCGGGTTCTGTAATGTTATTTTCTTCAAGTTTTAAGTTCTTTTCGAAAACAGCAATCTGAGATGGGTCTCCCGGTATTTCATCAAGAGCTTTGAGCATTTGACTGCAATACTCCACGCTGATCTGATTATCTTTCAAAATCTTGCTGGCATCATTACTCAGGCGGTTCACATAATAAATACCCAACACGCCAAAGCAGATAATAACAACAAACAGGAAAAGCAGGCCAAACGTCAGTTTGGCTTTAATGTTCATTCTCATCATGATAATATCACTAAATCTACATCTAATTTATTGAGTGTTTTCAACAGTCCGTTAAACGTAGTTGTTTTTAAAATAATACCGAACAAAGATAAGTGGGGCTTGCCCATACAAAGGGTAGTGATTTTTTTATCTTCAACAGCTTTGATCATCCCGGTTGCAACTACTTTGCTTTTAACGCGCACAACTTCGGCTCCCATTTGGGTGGCCAACTTGAAATTGTTGATGAGATGCCGTTGGTCGGCCAACCCTATCCGGTCAGCACTTTCTTTAGGAGTCTGAATATAAAGAACAAACCATTTGGCATTGTAATAAGTAGCCAATCGGGCTGTTTTCCGTATGATCAATTTTGCCGTTTTGTTGTTGGTACTAATACTACACATCAACCGTTCACGCCTGATCTGCAACGAGCCAAGCACTTCCGTCTGAATCTTTCTTTCTACTTGCGTTGCCACCTCTTTTAACGCCAGCTCCCGTAATTGCAGGATCTTTTCGCTCTGAAAAAAATTTTTAAGCGCAAATTCTATCTTGTCGCTGGTGTAAATTTTACCTTCCTTTAAACGGGTGACCAGTTCATCAGCAGTCAGATCGATGTTGACCACTTCGTCTGCCTGTAGTAATACATTATCCGGTACCCGTTCGCTAACCTCCACACCTGTAATACTTTTTACATCTTCATACAAACTCTCCATATGTTGGATGTTCATGGCGCTTATCACATTGATCCCGGCATCCAGTATTTCTGCTACATCCTGCCAGCGTTTTTCATTTTTGCTCCCCTCAATATTGGTATGCGCCAGCTCATCTACAATAACGATTTCAGGCCGCAAAGATAAAATAGCTTGCAGATCCATTTCCTGTAATTGTTTTCCTTTATAAAATAAATCTCGGCGCGGTATAACCGGGAGCCCTGCAAGCAGGTCCTGGGTTTCCTTCCGCATATGAGTTTCAATATAACCGATCTTCACATCGATTCCATTACGCAGCAAGGCATGCGCCTCCTGCAGCATCCGAAAAGTTTTCCCAACACCGGCGCTCATGCCGATATATATCTTAAACTTGCCGCGCCTGGAACGCTTGATCAGATCCAGAAAATGCTCAACAGATTGTTCTTTGGTTTCTTCCATTTTTCTTATAAAAAGGAATTGTATCCATGAAGCATTTTCATGGATACAATTATTTTTGTTCTCTCGTAATTTTAAACCGGTATCCCAGCCAATTAAAAGCTGAATGCCAGCGAAGTAGTTAAGGCGATATTATGCCCCAATGCTTTGTTGTCATTGTTGACAAAAATATCGTCCTTTCTATTTAGGCTCCTGATTTCCGCACGCCACATTAAATTGCTTAAAATATTATAATCCACATTTGCCGAGAATCCCCACGTTTTAAAACCATTGGGTGTATTTGTAGCGATGATGACGCCATTTTTATCATCATAATACTCGGCCCTCACACCTATACTGGTTTTGGACGTAGCCGCATATTTTAAGATCAAAGCAGACGTATACCAGGTATTAAAATTTGATGATCCTTTGGTTTTTTGCTCAGCCCCTATATCAAAACCCAATGTAGCGGCCCATTTGTCGCTTAATTGAAAAATGCCGTAAAAATCATGGAAGTAACGCATTTTCCTTACACTGTCCGGTTTGTCATTCCCAATAAAGGTGCTGCTGTTCAGTGTTATTTTTGATGATGGTTTAAAAGTAACCTGTGTGCCAAAGGCTGGGGTGGTATTACCATCAACTCTTTGAATGCGCTGCCAGCCATTCAGTATCATTGCGCTTAAATACCATTTTTCGCTTTTAGAGGTATAGCTCAATCTTGCCCCAGTTTCAAAATATGGGGAGTTCTCGGCAGCCAAACTGCGACTAAGCGTAGGATTGTCAATTCCTTTAGCGCTTTCCCATCCAATATGCGAGGGCAATACACCGGCGTCTATCCAAAGATTATTTTTAGAAGACAGCCTGACACCAATATTGGCCTCATAGATATTTTTAAGCAAACCAGGCTCTGCTGAGTAGTTAGCATTCATATACGTACCGGTGGCAAACGTAAAATTCCCCCGCACTTTATCCGAACTGTAAGCAGCCTTAATGTAACCCAGGTTTAAATTAACCTCGTTGTTCCTGGTAAAATTGTATAGAAATGGCGGCATGGTATTATTGAGCGGCCTGTTAAAGTCATAATTGTAATACGTTTCCACGTAACCGCTTATGGAGATAGGAGAAGTTTTTGTTTCCTGTGCCATTGCGCCTGTACCTATTAATAATATTATTCCTGTTATAAGTTTTTTCATTCGTTTTTTTTGTCTTAGTTCTTTGCTTTCAACTGGTCTAATGCCAGGTTTAATTTTAATACATTCACTTTGGCCGGGCCAAACAGGCCCAGCAATGGCTTTTCGGTAGCGGCATCAACAATATTGTTGATCCTCTCGGCCGAAATACCGCGTATATGGGCTATACGGGCAACCTGTACCTTCGCACCGGCAGGTGACAAGTCGGGATCAAGCCCGCTACCCGAAGCGGTAACCAGTTCGGCAGGGATTTCTGCACGGCTAACACCGGGATTATGCTTCATAAAATCCTGGATGCGTTTTTCCACGTCTTTTAAATAGTCGGGATTTGATGGCCCTTTGTTAGAACCGCCTGAGCCGTCGGCGTGATAATCAACGGCTGAAGGACGCGACCAGAAGTATTCGTCTTTGGTGAATTTTTGGCCAATATTGGCATAACCAACCGTACGGCCTTTATATTGGATAGTTTGGCCATCACCATGCCCAGGGGTTAGTTTTCCTACTGCTGCAATTGCCAGTGGGTAGATACCTGCCAGAATAACCAGCAGGATAACGGTCAGCTTTAATGAGGGCAATAAATATGTTTTCATCTTTTTAATTATTAATGTTTGAGATCGAGATTTGAGTGTGAGTGCCGGAGCAGGTTATGAGACAGTTTTTTGTCAATTGTCCCGCACTCACACCCGCACCTCCATTTATAAAAATATTCCTACCGCCAGGTCAATCAGTTTAATACCAATAAACGGGATTAGAATACCGCCCAGGCCATAAATCAGCAGATTGCGGCGTAATAAGGCGCTGGCACCAATAGGCTTGTATTCCACACCACGCAAAGCCAATGGGATCAGCAACGGAATAATAATCGCGTTAAAGATCACAGCTGATAGTATAGCCGACTGCGGGCTGTGCAGGTCCATGATGTTCAATGCTTTTAAAGCTGGTATCGATACCATGAATAAAGCCGGAACAATAGCGAAGTATTTAGCTACATCATTAGCTATACTAAAAGTGGTTAGCGTACCGCGGGTCATCAATAATTGCTTACCTATCTCCACAATCTCGATCAGTTTGGTCGGGTCATTATCCAAATCAACCATATTGCCTGCCTCCTTGGCCGCCTGCGTTCCGCTGTTCATGGCCACGCCTACATCCGCCTGGGCCAGTGCAGGAGCATCATTGGTGCCGTCGCCCATCATGGCAACCAGTTTACCGCCTTGCTGTTCTGCTTTGATGTAGTTCATTTTATCTTCGGGCTTAGCCTCGGCAATAAAATCATCGACGCCGGCCTTTTCAGCTATAAATTTGGCGGTGAGTGGATTGTCTCCAGTAACCATTACGGTTTTAACACCCATTTTGCGCAGGCGTTCAAAGCGTTCGGCTATACCCGGTTTAATAATATCCTGTAGTTCAATCACGCCCATGATCTTTTCATTTTGCGATACCACCAGCGGTGTACCACCATTTGAAGAGATCTTTTTAACGTTATCCTCTACCTCGGCAGGGAACGGATGACCAGCTTTAAGCGCCATGTTACGGATAGAATCAAATGCGCCTTTACGGATCCGTAAACCTTCGGGTGTATCTAAACCGCTTGAACGGGTTTCGGCAGTGAACTTGATAAATGTGGCACCATTGGGAGCAACCACTTTAGGCATACTTTTGTCCTCCCCTGCCAGTTCAACAATTGATTTACCTTCGGGGGTTTCATCAGCCAGTGAACTTAAAGTACAGGCAGCGATAAAATTTTCACGTGTTACTCCGGTAGCGGGATAAAAGTTGGTTGCTTTACGGTTACCGATGGTGATGGTACCTGTTTTATCCAATAACAAGGTATCAAGGTCACCAGCAGTTTCAACAGCCTTACCCGATTTGGTGATTACGTTGGCACGCAAAGCCCTGTCCATACCGGCAATACCAATGGCTGATAAAAGGCCACCGATAGTAGTCGGGATTAGGCAAACAAACAGGGAGATAAATGCGGCAATGGTGATTGGCGTATTGGCATAGTCTGCAAAAGGTTTAAGCGTAACACATACGATCACAAAGATCAATGTAAACCCTGCCAGCAAAATGGTTAAGGCTATCTCGTTGGGTGTTTTCTGACGTGAGGCCCCTTCAACTAGCGCAATCATCTTATCTAAGAAGCTTTCGCCGGGTTGGGTGGTTACCATTACCTTGATCCGGTCAGATAACACTTTGGTGCCGCCGGTTACTGATGATTTATCACCACCTGATTCACGGATCACCGGGGCTGATTCACCTGTAATAGCCGATTCATCGATGGTGGCAATACCTTCTATGATCTCGCCATCGGTCGGGATATTATCACCCGTTTCACAGACAAATACATCCCCTTTTTTTAATTGGGACGACATCACTTTTTGCTCCTTCCCGTTAACCAACAAACGTGCAGGTGTTTCCTCGCGGGTTTTGCGCAAACTTTCTGCCTGAGCCTTACCTCGGGCCTCGGCAATGGCCTCGGCAAAATTGGCAAATAGCACGGTGAGCAACAGGATAATAAAAACAGTGAAGTTATAGCCAAAACTACCCTGGCCTTTATTGGTAAAAGAATAGATGCTAACGATAAGCATTACAAAGGTGCCAATCTCCACAGTAAACATAACCGGATTACGGATCAATTGGCGGGGATCAAGTTTGATAAATGATTGCTTTAAAGCCTCCGTCATCTGGTCGCCCTGGAATAATGTATTTTGAGTTCTCATGATTATATTTTTATAGGCCAGCCCCACCCAAACCCTCCCCGGAAGGGAGGGCTTTAAAAGTCTCCCCTTCCGGGGGAGATTTAGAGGGGGCTGTCTGTTTATTTTAAAGAAAAATGTTCAGCAATAGGGCCTAATGCCAAGGCCGGGAAAAATGATAATGCAGCTACAATCAGGATCACCGCAAATACCATGATACCAAAGGTGGATGTGTCGCTTTTAAGCGTTCCGGCAGATTCTGGTATAAACTTTTTATTGGCCAGGATACCTGCAATAGCAACCGGACCGATGATCGGTAAAAAACGGCCAAGCAGAAGCACAAAACCTGCACTGACATTCCAGAATACATTATTATCGCCTAAACCCTCAAAACCCGAACCGTTATTAGCGGCGGAAGAAGTATACTGATAAAGCATTTCTGAAAAGCCATGATAACCAGGATTATTTAGCCAGGAAGATGGTTTAACCGCCCAATCGGCATTGGGCATGTGCACCAGTACATAGGATGATACCGCTGTACCAACCAGGATAATAAAAGGATGCAGCAAGGCGATGATAGATGCGATCTTCATTTCACGGGCTTCAATCTTTCGCCCAAAAAACTCAGGGGTTCGCCCAACCATCAACCCGGATATGAATACCGCAATAACTATAAAGATGTAAAAGTTCAGTATGCCCACACCGCAGCCTCCATAGAAACAATTGGTCATCATCGCCATCATCATCATAAACCCGGATACCGGCATGGCGCTATCATGCATCGAGTTAACTGACCCGGTAGATATAATCGTGGTTACGATGTTCCAGTAGGCCGTATTAGCAGGGCCGAACCGCACTTCCTTACCTTCCATAGCCCCGGTCGGCTGGCTTATCCCCATCTTAGCTATAGCCGGGCTGCCGCTAATCTCCGCATTCATTGTAGGAATAAGCAACATGAGCATACCCAGTGTCATCACCCCAAACATTACATAGGCGAATTTCTTCTTGTTCAGATAGAAACCTAAAGCAAATACCAGGGCTATTGGAATAATAACCTGTGCAACCAGTTCAGTTGTGTTGGTTAGGTAATTAGGGTTTTCGAGTGGATGAGCTGAGTTTGCCCCGAACCATCCACCACCATTGGTGCCAATATGTTTAATAGCGATCATGGCTGCTGCCGGACCTCTTGATACATGCGCAGTATCACCCTGAAGCGTTATAAAGGAATCTTTACCCTTGTAACTGGTAGGTGTACCGTTAAAAGCCAGTATGATGGCCGTTACAACCGATAATGGTAGTAATATGCGGGTGATAGATTTAACAAAAAAGTCCCAGAAATTACCTAGTTTGTCGGTTACCTTATCCCGGAATGCCTTGAATAAAACAAACAGCGCAGCAATGCCTGTAGCAGCAGAAACGAATTGCAGGAACATGATCACAAAGTGCTGCGTAAAATAAGTAGCCCCACTTTCGCCCGAATAATCCTGTAGGTTACAGTTTACTAAAAAGCTGATCGCGGTATTAAACGCTAGATCTGGCGTTTGATTGGGATTTCCATCAGGGTTTAAAGGTAAATGTGCCTGGAACAAAAGGCAGAAAAAAGCATAGAATAGCCATACGCTGTTAATGGTTAGTAAAGCAAACATATGCTGCTTCCAGTTCATTTCTTTTTTAGTATCAATACCGCTGAAACGAAAAATGAAACGTTCAAGGGGAGCCATGAAATCCAGCCAGGTTTTATCGCCACGGAACATCCGGGCTATGTAAACTCCAAGCGGAATGGCTATGGCAAGAGTAAGCAGGTAAGTAAATATTACTCCTGTAAGTTCAGTGTTCATAGTTTTTAGTAATTAGAATTTTTCGGGTTTAAGTAGCACATAGATCATGTAGACAAACACGGCTATGGCGACGATGAATAATGCAGTCATAGAGATTAGATTTTTTCGAAGTAATTAATAGATTTGAAAAACAGCCAGAAAAATGCCAGGCCAAGCAGCACATAGATTACGGGTATCATTATTTTATTATTTATTTAGTGGTGCAGGAAAAATTTGAATTTCAGGTAGCAGATATAGACCAGGGAGAGGGTCACCAGCCAGGCGAAAACGATGATCACGATATCTTTAAAGTTGAATTTGACTTTTTCTGCAGGGCCTTCGGTGGTTTGTTTCTCAGGGTGGTATATTTGTTTTTGCATGTTTGATATTTTCTGATTCGTGCCAGAAAGCCAAAACAAGAGCCAAAAACAAGCGGGCAACAACTATCTATCTTAAATAGTTAATATGCAGATATTTACAATAAAACATCACGAACCCGATGAAGAGATAGAATTTCTAAAAGTCCATCATTTTGAGAGAGTACATCAAAATTAAACAGTTAAAGGTGGTTAGGTCACTTTGAAATATTCTTTTTTACCAATAAGTATAAACACACCATATTTATCGTTTGAACAACGAACTGCACAAGCCGGGTAAAATGTAAAGAGCAGATTTAAGCTAAAAACAAATATAACGCTCACTCTGTATCCTGATGTTGTTCAAAACATCAATGATAACGTGTTCAAAAAATCCGCCGTGTCAATTTATTTGAACACTTTTCAAAAGAAAAAACACACTTATTATTTACTTTTATCACCCAAATCCCCCTCAACATATTCCCCCAAAATCCGCTCTACAACCATCGGGAAGCCATAAATATGTTCAAATACTTTTCCGCTCTTGTTACTTAAGGAATGCTAAACGTTGCTTTCGAACAATCTTAATATGAGCGAAAAAAATATGTGAAAAAACTTATAATTTTCCCCTATCACAACTACGATTCTTAGACAAAAAACAGATCAATTACATTCAGATACTTTATGTTAAATTTGATTATTTAGAGCTGTGGTGAGTCTGCGTGAAGGCAGCTGGATCAGGGTAAAAGGCGATGTTATAACAACAGAAGACCTGTTTGATTCCCGAATATTTGAACAAGGTAAGGCCCATTATGAAATAAGTCCTAGTACAATGTTATATTTTAATGACTAATAATAAGTCAGGAGGACAGCATCAGATCTTTTATAATTGACGATCTATAGTAGTTAATTTCTTCAAATCCTCCATAAAAAAGTTCAAAACTGCGGTTGAACACTCACCTTAAGGAAACACGCAATTGATACGCGTTTCCTTTTTTTACACTTAAAAACAAAATATACAAATATTAATTAGCGCAGTATTTGTAACGCACCTATCTTAGTGGTAATACTACCAGTTTTGGTGTGATAAATACGGAACCAGTTGATGGCATTCAAATCTGGCATTCCACCCGTTGTACCTGCACTGGCGAATGTTTTGGTGATCAGATTCCAGCCGTTATTGAGTGGGCCGATATCCCAGTTATACTCGTTAACGTCATTGGTTCCTCCGCTGCCCAGCTCAACCTGGTTGTTAGCACCTAACTGGCTTACGTCAGATGCATAATACCAAAACCTGATAGAACCATTAACTGCTGTAGCACCAGTATTTACCGGGGTAAATACTTTTTGAAAATCAAGTGTGCTATTCCCAGCTGCCTGTAATGAACCGCTGCCTTCTTTTTTATCCGAGATATTTAAACTCAAAGTATTGCCTGATACCCAGCCACTGATGGCATCGCAATGGTCAAGATATACGGGAGCGGGTGGTGTGCCACCGGTTAAATATGGCGCTATAAGAGGCTTCAACAAATTAGCCACTTTAATATGGCCGTCTACACTGGGATGTACACCTGAGTTTCCGGTATAGTCGGCAGTATTGGGAGTTAACCAGCCATTAGTATCAATATAATGCAGCTTGGCATCGCCCGCCACTATCCGCGCGTTTACAGCAGCCAGCGTTGGTGCTGCCTTAACTCCCATCAGGGTACGCATCACAAATATTTCGGCGTTGGGGAACTTTGCGCGCACATTAGCTAAAAAGGATATGTAATCGGTTTGAAAGGTATCGTCTGGCACACTGGTACTGTTATCATTCTGTCCGAGGTTAATTACAATTATCTTCGGCGTGTACACGCTAAAATCCCATGCGGGTGAATTTGCATTGGCCAGTGAACGTGCCTTAAAATACTGTAGGTCCATGCCCGTTTTATCTGTATTGAGACCAAAACCATTCACCAGCGCAATACCAGGATAGGCTATTTGTGTATGTTCTGCACCCAAAGCTTCGGCACAAACCCAGGCGTAATCAGATACATTTGCCTGAGGATCGGTATAACCCGCAGTAATAGAATCACCGATATATTCTATTAAATCGGTACCGGTTGATGGCGCACTGGTTACCTCCCCGGCATCCAGTATCAGCCCCTCAAAGTTAAATACATAGCTGTAATCTTTACCCTGCGCTATGCTTAGCGTGTGTGTACCTGTTGCCAATGGCGTTGGCGTTAAGTTAATGGTTCCACTGGCGCCTATATAGCTAACCCAGGGGCCATTGTCAATCCGTGCATAATAGTTAGTAGTATTACCTACTTTAACCTTCACGGTAGTACCTGTAAAATTCACTTTAATATAAGCGCCTCCCCAATAGCTTATATATTGCGTGGTATTGCTAAAATCCCAACGACCAAAATATTTAATATTAGTATCACCTAATGAGCCATTAGCGGGCACTGCATTAAAAGATAAATCTTTTGTTGCCGATACACCTTGTGATAAAGCCAGGTCTTTTTTTGCGCAGCTCATGCACAAGTAGCCTATTGCCACAAGAAGGGTAAGTATTATTTTTTTCATTTTTGAATAGGTTTCATAAGCAGGAAGAACCGTTCCCAGCTCTTCCTGAATTATATTTTATTGCTGAACCATTAATGTATAACTGTTAAGGCATCAACCCGGGTAGTAATGCTGGCTGTTTTGGTATGATAAATACGAAACCAGTTGATAGCGCTCAAATTAGGTGTCCCCCCTGTTACAGTTGCTGTATTGAACGATTTGGTGATCAAATTCCAGCCGTTTACCAGCGTACCGATGTTCCAGTTGTACTCATTTACATCTGCCGCACCACCGCTGCCCAGCTCTATCTGGTTATTGGTACCAAACTGGCTGGCATCAGACACATAGTACCAGAATTGAATAGAACCATTAGCCGCGGTTGCTCCCGTATTAACTGCGGTGAAATTCTTCTTAAACTCATCTGTGCCACTGCCAACTGACTGTAAAGCTCCGGTTCCCTCCTGTTTGTCTGTTGTGTTTACCGAAAGCGTGTTACTGGATGTCCAACCGGTAGTGGTATCACAATGATCAAGAAATACGGTGACAGGTGTACTGCCGACTACAAATGGTGTAGGATGTGTAAAAGTAAGCGGTATCTGCCCTTTGATCATCTTGCCGCCATCATTGGTAAGCCGCAAATAATAGTCTGATGATACATGCACACCATCTGCATCAAGCGTTAAAAAATATTGATTGGTAGGTATCATCGAGGCATCCTCGGCAGCTTTGGCTATAGCTGTGGCCTCATCATACTCATCAAACATACCTACATACACATTGCCTATGCCCTGGTTGCGAATATTGGCAAACTGCTCCCACATCAGATCGCCATGCTGGCGGGGGATCTGATTTTGTGCACCGCCGTTCCAATTCGACCACGAAAAGCCCGGGAATACTTCTGCTTGATAATCTATACCGTTCGAGTTGCAATAGGCAAAATCTGCACTAAGCGTAGGTACATAGGAATCGGCTCCGGCAACATCGCCAAAAGAGCCGGTAACCCAGGGCATGATCATATTGGCCAGGTTAAAGGCGGGTAGATTGGCAGTTTGTGACCGCCAGTTGCGCGGACCGCCGATAATAACATAACAGCCCAGGTTTTTAAAGTAGTTGATCACGTCGGTATAAGAATTCACATCGCCCGGGCGACCGGATACGCCAAAACCCCATATACAAATAACGGGCTTACCATTTTGCATGGCATAGGCCGATGATGAGGTGAGATGCAGCGACCCCACAATGTCATTAGTCCAGTCTGTTTTTATTTCAGATTGAAAATTAGTCCAGCCAGAAATATCATACATCACATAAAATTTGCGCCCGTAAGTTTGAGCGGCATTCATGACCCGGCTGGCAATACCATCCAATTGTGCGTTGCCCTTTCCAAAGCGCTGCAGGGCGGCACAATCAATACCATATTGCTGCATCCATGAAAAGTGTGTATTTACCGTTTGCACATCCCAGGGCGAAAACAACTTAGCCGGTTGCCCGTTGCCTAAACTGGCATATCCGGTTTGGTAGGAGTTGGTATACTCCCGCATATCGGGCCAAAGCTCAAAGGTTTGGTGCCCGGGCGAGGGTGCCGCTCCGCCGGCATTACCTGCCCAGTGTACCCAATGGTTATTAGGCGATCCATCTCCCGTGGTCGAAAACCAGCCTTGGTAGCCTACCACCAGTTTACCTACAACATCGCCCGGAGGCGAACCCTGGGTATTCAATTTACCTTTCCCAGCGGCATTGAGTGTATCGGCAGGCATGTTTTTTTTGGTACAACTAACGGACACTCCCATCATGACCGCGAGGCATAAAATGTTCATTTTTCTCATTTGGTTTGTATTTATAGGTTAGTAAATGCAAAAGAATATCAATTGGCAATGAAAACACAGCACAGCCTAAATAGCAGAACCACTACCGATCAAGCACATAGCAAACCACCATCCTCACGACGGGGAGTAGAACAAACACGATTAATTAAATAAAGATTAGCACATGCTATTGATATATTAAATAAACAGCACGATAATAATTGGTTATAAACACTAATTTCTTTTAAAACATTAATCAATACTTAAAAAAAGATTAACAGATCATATTTTTTTGATAAATATTATAATATTAATATAAGTTATTTCAAACAGCTACTATCCATCTACCGGGTCAAATCAAGCAGCATATTGACCAATAACTTGCCGGCAATGGGGTCGGTAATGGCTTTATCGAGTCTGATTTCCGATAGCAACATCGCTCCCAGAGCATCGCTAATTTTAACAATAGGGAAACCTTTGATCTTATCAAGCGTATTCATCCGTTCATTAACCTCACCAGAGAGGTAGCCGTGTATTTTGATGAACGATGCCAGCGCCTCCACATGCACGTCGCGATTAATGCGATAAGCTCCCGATATTACCGATGGACTTTCGCGCAGATTATTGTTGAAGTAACGTATTTCCAAAGGCTCAATACCATCAAATACAGGAGACTCGGGAATATCCATATTGGCGATCTCTCCCTTTTCTTTAAGCACACTGCGGATATACTTGGGATATAAAATATGCGCTACATCGCCAGAGCCGGATAGTAAAACTTTCCCTGCGCTGTGAATCAAATTTCTGATTTGTTCAAAATCAGAAGTTGTTGTGTTTAGTGAATCAAGCCCGGAGAGCACATAAACATCTGCTTTTTGTTTTAGCAGTTCAGCGAGTGTGGGCGATTTTGTGTATTGGATGCCCAGGTAGTTCAACGCGGTGGTTATTTGATTACCGGCATCAAATACTGCTATTTTTTTGCTTGCCAGCTTAGCTACTTGTAAGCTGGGCGTTGCTACCAGTAACACTTCATAACTGTTTGCAGAAACAGCTTTCCCATTGACTATCAATTGCAGCTGCAACCGGGCATTCTGCTTTTGCTGCGGTATATTTTCAGGGATATTGATCTGTGGCTCTATCCAATGACGGGCGTAATGGTCAACCTGTGGTACAGCTATATATCCACTTGCCAGCACAACATCTTTATCACCTGTGAGCTTCCATTTCAGCATTGATGCAGGTAGTGCATCACCGTTTTCCTGATCATTGATAACGCAGAAACGTACAGCTAGCTTAGTACCCGCGTAAAAGTGACGCCCCCAAAGTTCAGCTGATACCAGTACAGGCTGCAGGGCTTTTTGCATATCGTAATATACCGGGAAGGGCTTGATATGATCATGCTGATAAACATTGGTAAACCAGGTGATCAGTGCAAAATGCAATATTCCGGCAGAGCGGTCGTCGCTGCGGCGCAAGGCTTCGGCCAGTTCTTTGGTGATAAAGGCCTGCGGCTTCATAAAATAAGCAGGATCACTATATTCATAAGTGAATTTACCAGCCAGTGACTCGGGATTTTGATGAACGTAATTATAAAAACGGGTGGCATGGCCTGTTTCATCGGTATAACCGGTTGACATTTCTTGGCTGATGAGCGGGCGGCCGTTATTTTTATACTTTTGCTGCCACTCTCCTTTAAAGTAGTCAAACATAGAGTAGTCGTACCAATTGAGGTAGGCATGCTGATCGTCGATATCGCCATCATCAATATCTTTATAAAAATCGTCACCAAAACGTTTGGTATTGCGGCGATAGTTTGAGTCGAACACAATAGGACGTGTAGGGTCAATCTGCCGCATATGTTTAACCACATCAGAGATGATCTTCATTTTAACCTTTGCGCGCTCCGTATCGGGATCATTATCATAAAACTTCATCTCATTATTTACGGTCCAGATGAGCAATGAAGGATGGTTGCGATACTTTTTTAACAGGTCATAAAATTCCTGTTTCCAAAGATCGATGAGATTTTGTGAAGGCATACTGCTGCTCAGAAACAACCACGACCAGGTGCCTTCATAACTTACACCGATGCCGTTTTTATCAAAAGCATCCATCCAGGTTTCGGTACCGGGTACGGTGTGCGTACGGGTAACCATCATATTACCCTTGTTCATCAATTTGGTAAAAGTATCTGCAAGCAGGGAATCATTAGGTGCCAGCCCCAATGGGGTTTGATTAGCGCCGCGCAGCCAATAACACTTGCCATTAAGGTATAAATAATCCCCCTCGGCCTTAAACGTCCGGAAACCCGAACGGATAGTTTTGGAATCAGTTGCACCGCCGTCAGTCGTCGTCAATTTAAAATTAAAATCATAAAGATCAGGATGTTCCGGCGACCAGATCCTGGGCTGCAAGCCTGTTATTGCCGCTGTGAACGTTCGTTCTTCGCCGGGTTTAAGCTGCTGTTTGTCAAGTATCGTATGGTTATATAATGCATCTTTTGGTCGTACGCCATCTATATCCGCGGAGATTGAAAACGCCACCTCCTTATCGGTATAATTTTTCACCGTAATATCCACATCGGCACCAGTGAGATTGGGTTTAATAAACACATCCTGTATACGTACGGGGTCGGTAATAATGAGTGATACCGGCTGCCAGATGCCTGCCGGGTCATCGTCAAAAAAGCCATGCGCCAAGTCCTTCATCATTTTCTGGGTAACGGGAACGGTAACGGCAACATCCATCACCTTATCGGCATCTTTAATATCTTTTATATAATCCCGCACTACTTTTACCGCCAACAGGTTTTTGCCAGGTTTAAACAATCCTGTACCATCTACCTCAAAATTGCCGAACATGCCGATATGATTTCCCGCCTTATGACCATTAATATATACTTCGGCCACTTTGGATACAGCGTCAAATGAAAGCTGCAGGTTTTTGGCGCCGATATTGTTTGGCAGATTGATCCATTGACGATACCAGCCCACGCTTGTTTTTTTATAATCAAAAGTATAGGCTTCACAGCGCGCTGTTTCTTTCTGATAGTAGTTATCGGCTACACCCTTGCTGCCATTATTATATTTTTCGCCATGCAGCCAAACACGTATGGGGTTCCAGAAATTGGGCACGGTTAATACATGCCAATCCTTGTCGCTTTCCTCTGGCATTATGGCTTTAGCCTGCCCGGTAATTTCATATCCCGGCGAAAACAGCCATTGGCCATTCAGGGAAATAAGGATACGACCGGTTGCCAACGGCGCAACAGAAACCGGCTTATAAGTGCTTCGCTGTTGTTTGCGCAAAGCTTGTTTATCTTTTACGGCTACAGCATATTCCTGTATACGGATATTTTGCAATTGATCTTCTTGCAGTGGTTTGATAACCAGATCATCAAATTGGTTAGTGATCCAGCTGCCACCTAAGGTTATCCGGCCTTGTGGCGACAGGTAGGCAAGCGTATCCGTAATATCGATATGCGGCAAATTTTCATTATTTAAAAACACCCTGATGCGGCTGCCGCTTACTTGTACCCTAAAGTTATACCATTTGCCCGGTTCAGGATGAAAATCCAATCGACGCAGGGCCAGGAAATCATCACTGCCCATAAAACCCAGCCGGGCCAGGTAAATATCCTGCTGAATGCCACCTTTAAGCATCAGTATATAGCGGTCATCGCGATTGCCAGCCCTGAAACCGGCACATATCTGAACTTGTTTGGCGGTATCAGGCACCCTGGCCCTGAAACTGATCTCATAATTCTTCCAACTAGCATCGCCAAAACTCAGGTACGCATCTTTGGTAGTTAATACCCCATCCGCAATACGGCTCTCACCACGACCTGTTTTTTGATATTGATGATCAGGGTTTTCAAAACTTTCAGTTAGGGTATTATCCTGTGCATATAAACTGCTGCCGGTAAAACCAAACAGCATTAGTGTGCTTAAAGCTTTTGTAAGTACATTCATTAGGTAGAGATATCAATGTTATTGCACCACTTCGGGTGCGGTAAATAACAGGAGCAGCCCCCGCTACTCCTGTTTTATTTAATTCAATTTAAAAGCCTGCCGCGTAATATCCAGATAGGTGTTGCCATAGGCCTGCGTAGGCTCAATTTGCGAATCGACCGAGAAATTATTGAAAGAGTCGACAAAGATGAGCCTGCTTTTGGAGGCGTTTCGTTTGGCCACATTGGTAAACGTCTTATACCAGCTGCCATCGGCAGTGCGTTGAACACTAAGCTGGTTGGTTGTTGGGTTATTGATCTGGTAATTGTAACCGGCCATTACGCAGGGTACAAACTCCATATTCCAGGCTTCGATGGTCTTTTTCCAGTAGGCCCAGTTCTGATCGGTATATTGCGGAAAATTCCAGTAACGGTCGTTATCTCCAGCCACATCGCCCATGTTGGCTTCGTACATGGCATCGGTACAGTTTTGGAAACGATAATAATAACGCTCTGGCGGCGACCATCGGTTTTGCATCCCCACTATATACAAGTCAAAACCCATCGCAGACAAATTAGCCCGCAACTGTTTATACAGAGCCACATTATCTTTGGAGTTCAGATCCTGCGCGTTGTTAATGATCAGCAGGTATTTGCCGTTAACCTTCTGATAATTGGCTTTACCCAGGAAAAAAGCCAGTCTTTTAAAATCGTTATAAAATGCCGCCAGTTTTACCGGATCCGTTTCAACAGTTACGCCATTGCCTGTAGTTCCACCCGAGTTGGTGATGCCCAACAAACCCGTATTGAGGTTATAGGAAAGCGCGAAGTTTATGCCTGCACTGTTTGGCGCATTCAAAAACGCGTTCACCGTGGTTGAATCAACCAGGTAGTTTTTGTTATCCAGCGTAGGTGAACGTACCGAAAATATGAAGTAATCAATTTTAGCGATACCAGCATCGGCAATGTGTTGCTGCATTATCCCGGCAGGCGGCAAACCATTGGTATAACCGTATTTACCCACCGTTGGTATTTGCGTAACATTGGCATTAAGCGTTGTAAAGGTGTAATAAAATGCGCCTACGGTATAATTGGAAGTTACAGGAACATCGGGTATCTGATAATTCAGAAAATTATCTTTTACAGTTGGGTCATTTTTTTTACAGGATAAAAGCCCTGCCGACATTAACAATACCAACAGGCTGTAGCGATATATATGTTTCTTTTTCATGTTGCTGTTATTGATTAGTAAGTAGATAGTACAGTATACTTGATACCTGCTGCGGTAAGGTCTTCTATGTTGTTGCCATACCACTTTTGCACAAAGCTTATGTCTATAAAAGCATGTGCCTTTGTCCAGTCAGTTGGGGTATATTGTGGTTCTATCTTTAAGGGAGTAAATACATAATCACCGGTACCGCCCAGCAATTTTATACCATTGGCATAACCTATGGGATTATTCTGCACCTCGTTTTTGATAGGATATGCCCAGCGATCGTTGAGGTTAGAGTAAGTAGTGAGCACGTTAACGCTGCCCGGGTTAGTATGCGGCGGCAGCACAAGATTGCGCGTACGACGCTGTAACACCCATGCTTCGAAGGCTTCATCATCAAAAAAGTTTATCCATTCCTGTATCCATATTTTGGTCAGGTTATCAGCCGGGATACTGGTATTGATAAAACCCAGGTCATAATTGAAACCTTTTCCAGTGGTGCCCCATTTAATGCCGTCCTGTGCCTGATATGCAGCAGCCTGTGCCGGTGTTAATCCCCAAAAGGCGAAATTGGCATTAATGCCCGCATAATAATATTGGTCGGCTGTTTGTGAACCTCCGTAACCTCGCTGGGCTGCTTCGGCCTTCATAAAGCAAACTTCGGCGTAGGTCATCATATAAAACGGCCGGGTGGCAGCCGTCAGCGCCGCTGGTAGTGTACTGAAGTTGACCGGTACCGTAGATCCAGCAAAAGGTGGATTTTGAAGCCCCCATTGGCTTAAAAGCGCAGGCGATTTGGGTTGCCCCAGATGCGGGATAGGATAAATAACTATATAATGCAGGTTATCATTTTTACTTGTCAACGTATCCTGGATATTAAAGGGCGTAGCCGCTTTGTTAAAGTAGGTATCCAAACGCGGATCATGATAGGAACGAAAATAAGTGAACACATAATCGCTCATAACCGGCGTGGCCGTCCCCTGATAAGATGTGCCTTGTACCAGCATCACATTATATGGCGACTGGCTACCCGTAGCGGTACCATAGCTTAGTTTAGGATCGTCTGCATCTGAACTGATCAGGGTACTTTCGTTACCCATCAGCTCCCGTATATTGGTGGCAGCCACATCAGGGAGGTTATTCTGCACAGTTAAAGCTATCCGCAGCCTCAGCGTGTTAGCAAATTTTATCCATTTGGTCATATCGCCATTGTATATCACATCAGGACTAAACTTATCGCCCGAGGTGTTTATAGCCGCGGCATCGGCCTTA
Source organism: Mucilaginibacter lappiensis (assembly GCF_900155965.1). Classification (GTDB taxonomy): domain Bacteria; phylum Bacteroidota; class Bacteroidia; order Sphingobacteriales; family Sphingobacteriaceae; genus Mucilaginibacter; species Mucilaginibacter lappiensis. The sequence goes on along the minus strand of NZ_FTMG01000008.1, from coordinate 251,760 downwards.
AGACGGGTAAGCAACGAGGTATAAATACTATTCTCGTCGTTATACTCCACGTCAGTGTTATCTGTTTTGCCCGCATTATCATAAGGTATCGGGCCGTAACAACCAACCAGGTAGGTATATACATAACATTCCCATATATCGGTGATAGCCATCCGGTTGGTATAGGCCGGATTTCCCTGATATAGTTTTTTAAGCTGACGTGTGGAACCTAATACGTTGGCATAAAACAAAGTCCACGTGGCGCCACCACCGTCGTCCCCACCAATATAGCGGCCAACCGGATCAATCAAATGGGAGTATTCCCAAAGGTAAACCACATTATTGGATTCAAACTTGTTAATGGTATTTACAAAGGCTCCTGTTAAAACAGCTTCTGGCGCTGCCGATGTAAAGCTGGCCGGATTTGTATTGATCTTGGTAAAGTCCTTGGAACAGGATACAGTAAGGGCAATAAGCAATACCGTTGAATATATGATGATCTTTTTCATGATTTATAGCGAAAATTTTAAGTCGACACCATAGGTTGCATAAGGAAGCGATCCACCCACTTCAAGGCCCTGGGCGTTGCCCGAATAGGCGGCAGATTCAGGATCGATACCACGCGGCGTTTTCTGGAAGATTGTCCACAGATTACGCCCAACTAATGATAGCGAAGCCAACCTAAACGGCGTACCCCGGAGTAATCTTGGGGGTAACGAATAGCTCACAATTATCTGGGATAGTTTCACATAAGAGGCATTATAGGTGTACAGATGCGATATGTGGTTGGTTTGTTGCCAATACGTTTGTGGCGAAATGTATTTGGTATTTGGTGCAGATAAATTAGCCACATAATTGCCGTTGGCATCTACAATAGGCTGTCCGTTACTGCCGAGTACGGGATAGTAACCTTGATAAATTGAACCTTTAACCCGTCCGGCCGCCGGATAGGGCAAGTTGTATATGCTCGTTATGCCAGCTTGCTCATTAGCATTTTCGCCCAGTACACCATCGCTGAATAACCAGGCATCCCTGCCGCCCAACGTTTGTGTGGCTACACCCGATATAAAGTAACGATAGCCTGTTCCAGAAAACAGCGAACCACCAATACGGCTCGATACCAGGAAGTTGAATGAAAAATTCTTATATCTAAAGTTTGACCCAAATGACATCAATGCACGCGGACTTGCATAACCAACAATGGGGTTCACTGTAGTAAAATAAGGTATTCCGGTGGTGGGATTGATAATAGCTTTACCATCAGACGAGTAGGCCTGATCCTGCGCTCTGATAACACCTATAGGTTTACCCACCTCGGCGTAAACACCGGCAGTAACGGCTCCGCCCAGGTACACGGATGGTATACCCGGCGTTAAGGATTTAACCAGATTGCGATTGAGCGAAAAGTTATAGGTAGCATCCCAGCTAAAGTTTTTGGTACGAATTGGGGTACCGGTGAGCGTAACTTCTAAACCTTTGTTCTGAATTTCGCCGGCATTTAATATTTGAGTAGAAAAACCAAACTCCGGCGGGGTATTGCCGGTAAGCAATTGATTCACCGTTTTTGATTTATAAACATCCGCATCAATACTTAGTCGGTTATTCATAAAATGCAGTTCCAGACCCAATTCGGTTGAGGTAGTGAGCTCGGGCTTCAGATTCTGGTTTTTCAACTGCGACTCAAACGTCATATAGTTAATACCATTAAAATTGCCTGAGTTTACAAAAGCGTTATACAGGTTATACGGACTTGTGTCATTCCCCACACGGGCTATGGAAGCCCTGATTTTACCAAAATTCAGAAAATTGGGTGATATGGTTTTCCAAAGTTCTGTAAATACAAAACTGGCGCTTGCAGATGGATAAAAGAAGGATGCATTTGCAGATGGTAGTGTTGACGACCAATCGTTTCTACCGGTAAGGTCAAGATAAAGGAAATCCTTATATCCAAAATTAGCGGTACCATATACTGAGTTTACCTGCGATTTCAAAAAAGATTCGTTAGCCGTAATAATACTGGTGGTATTAGCCAAACTACGAACATCATGAACTGCCAGTGATGATGTGCCTGCGCTGGTATTATAGTAATCAGTTTTGCGCAAGTTGCCGCCCACATTGGCTACAATGGAGAAATCAGAGATACGCTTATTATACATGAGCAGCCCCTCCGTATTCCACACCTTATTGTTTTGTTGAAACTCGTTATAAGAACCGTTAATGTTTGACAGGGAGCCTTTTTGAATAAAAGTATACCGGTTACCCCACAATAAGTTACCTGATTCCTGCGCCCGAAACTGCAGATCTTTAAAAATCCTAACAGTAGCTGTTACTCCACCAATTATAGTATTGTGAACGTCTTGATTGCCATTTTCATTAATATCCCAATAAGGATTTTCGATACTACCGTTGCCTCCCCCGTTAAAGGCATTTCCATTGGCATCTTTCCAGGGTATTAAGCTGCTAAGCGGTATACTGGTAACCGCGTTGATCAAATAGTTAAGCGGATTTGCAGGATCTTCATTGCGGTAAGTTCGATTGGTTACCCTCTCCTGTATATATTGTAAACGCGTCTCGATCTTTATAAATGGAGTAAAATCCTTGCTGGCACTTAATTGAAAATTATTCTTAGCTACCTGATTTTGCTTTTGTACCACATCGTTAGCGTCATATCGGGTATAAGAAAAACGGATAGCCGAATTATCAGTAGCATTGCTGAAAGCTACGTTTTGTGACGATGCCCCTCCTACCTTATACAGCCCGGTAACCGTTTCGGGATTGGGCGAGTAGGTAGTTTGTTTACCGTCAAAAGTTAAATAGGGCTGACCTAGCATGGGCACGCCCCAGTTACGTCCTCCGCCTGTACCAGCTTGTATTACACCGGAACCCAACGGCCCCACCAGCGTACCAGACAGTCTACCATTTCCACCTTCGCCATAAACATTTTGAAACTCGGGAAACTGTAATACTCTTGAGGCCATGTAATTACTATTGACAGAAATGCCCATGCCGGCATTTTTTTTACCTTTTTTTGTAGTGACCAAAATGGCGCCGTTGGCCGCTTTTGAACCATACAGGGCCGCTGCATTGGGACCTTTCAGCACTTCGATACTTTCAATATCATCGGGGTTAAGGTCGGCAGCATTATTACCGTAGTCAAGATTACCTACCTGCCCGTTAGAGTCGTTATTGTCTATAGGTACGCCATCAACCACCCACAATGGCTGGTTATTACCCGTAATAGAGTTAGCGCCGCGAATCTGTACCCTGGTTGAACCGGTTGGCTGGCCGCTGGTTGATATCTGTAAACCGGAAACCTTACCGTCAAGCAAGTCGGTAATATTACCCGCGCGAGCCTCTGTCATCTCGTTCACATTTACGCTTTGTTGTGCTACGCCTAATGATTTTTTAGCCCTGGGAATGTTGAGCGCGCTGATCACAACCTCGCTGAGATCTTTAGAATCAGGCAACAGCTTGATGTCAATTATCGTTTTACCAGTAACATTCACGTCCTGGGTCTGGTAACCAACAAATGAAAACACCAGTACATTGCTGCTAAAGCCTCCCAGGTCAAGGGAATAAATACCGTCTTTATCAGACACGGTACGGCGCTGGGTTTGTTTCAGGGTGACCGTAACCCCGGGCAGGGGCGCCCCCACTTCATCGATCACCTTTCCTTTAATAACATGGCTTTGCGCAAAACTGCATAACGCCATCCATGTTAAACATAGAATACATAAAAGTTTCTTCATGCTTAAGATTTAATTGGTTTAAAATTGGACTAATTGGTATCGCTAAATAAACCTTAAACCTTAATGAAACCTTAAACATTCCTTAACCAGCAGAAAAAACAAAACAATATTTAATCAACACAAATCAAAGACAATCAATTAATTATATACAAAAAATAGAATTTCAAAGCTTAATAAAACGCAATAATTTACAATTAACAAGGTCCGGTTAGTGTACCGAATCTGTTGCAATACGTTTATCCTAAATATATTCCTTACGTTGTGATTGTTCGTTTATACTTTTAATTTTGAATAATTATAAATCCTGTAATATCTAAACCAGGTGTAAGGTCATTTTATTTGACCAGGACTTTAAGGAAAAATTTAATAAATCAATTAAAATTGTTAATATAGTTATTAATGAAATTGCCCTCTTATTGCTATAAGTTTACCCTGTTTTGTTTCTTAATAATTATACTTTTCAACTTAAAAGGTTGGGGGCAACAATCCTATGGTTTAGGCTTTTATAGTCATGACGTAGTGGCTGATCAACGTACCAGTCTTGATCTTTTTCCGGGGCAGGGATTCTCACCCGCACAAAACTTCCGGTTATCATTTGAGGTTTCTTTTTTGCCTGATAAAGTTGATTATTTCGGCTACATCTTCCGTATCATTGAAAATGGCAGCCGTAACATTGATCTCATTTACAACAAAAGGGATATGGTAACTGATGCCCCTGATACAGACCACGATCACTTTAAATTAGTAATTGACGACCGTTTTACCAAAATTGGATTTGATATACTACAAAAACAATTGTTAAGTCAATGGAATAAAATAATACTGGAGTTTGACATTGACCATGATCAGCTACTGCTTTATGTTAACGAGCGCAAATATGTTGAACCTTATGCACGTCTAAGTAAAAACGGCATTTATAAATTATGCTTTGGTATTAATAACTATCCTAATTTTAAAACTAACGATGCCCCTCCGTTCAAACTCAGAAATATCAAGATTGATGTTGGCAACCAACCCCGGTTTTACTGGCCCTTAAATGAGGCGCAAGGATCTGTAGCACGTGATATATTAAGCAATCAGCAGAGTACTGTAAATCACCCGCTTTGGGTAAGGTCATTACACCATAACTGGGCTCAGATAAAAACTGTAAAGGCACAGGGCATGGCCAGCATGGCGTTTAACCCCTTAACTGCCGAGGTATACGTAATAGGCAGCGACTCCTTGTGGAGCATATCTGCTAAAAATGGTAAACACACAGCCGCGGCTTACAGCAACGGCAAATTTAATCTTAAACCCAGTAATGAGTCACTATTTAATATATATGACCATAAGCTATATAATTACTATATCGACCACAAAAATGCTACTGTGGCAACTTATAATTTTAATGCCCACACCTGGAGCAGAGATGAACCCTATTTTCCCATCATTGATTACTGGCACTCCAATAATTTTTTCTGTGCAGCCGATACATCTTTATATGTGGTTGCTGGTTACGGGCAGCTTACCTATAAAAATAATGTACAGCGCTACCATATACCTACCGGAAAATGGACCGAGATAACTACCCGAGGCGACAGCTTTTGCCCACGTTACCTGGCTGCCTGCGGCACTACAGACAGCGGCCGTTATGCTTACTTTTTAGGTGGTTATGGCAGTTTAAGCGGTCAGCAAATGTTGAATCCAAAGAATATTTATGACCTGATTAAATACGATGTGAAAAACAGAACCTTTAAAAAGATATACAGCCTTAAAACTCCTGATGAGGACTTTGCCCTGGCCAATTCTATGATCATAGACGAGAAAGCGCAAACCTTTACCGCATTGTCTTTTTCAAATCATAAATATAACGCCTATCTTCAATTGATGATCGGTTCATTAAATCATCCCTCGTACCATACTATCGGTAGTAAAATACCATTTAACTTTTTTGATACACACGCGTTTGCCAATTTATACTATAGTAACTTAACGCAGCAATTTATAGCCGTTACACTGTGCCGTTCGGCCGATAATGTATCAACCGTAAGCGTTTTCACGCTTTCAAGCCCACCCGATGCACAACCGTTGGCCGTAGCCCTGCCAACAAATCAATCAGGCATCAAATATTATATAACCGTATTGTCATTGATCCTTGTAGCTGTGACTGGTTTTGTTTATTACAAACGACGCAAATCTGTATTACAACCAAACGCTTCGATAACAACCGGAAGCGTTAATTCAGAAGGACACTTATCACCTACGAAGCAGCAGCAGGAAATTACCGCAACTGTAAATACTGCAGCAACCCGGCAAAGAACAATCCTGCTTTTTGGTGACCTCAAACTTTATACACTTAAAGGTGATGATATTACCGGCCAATTCACTTCTCTGATAAAAGAACTCTTTTTAGCTATTTTGATTTATAGCTTAAGATCCGGCCGTGGTATAAGCCCCGAAAAACTAATCGAGCTACTTTGGTTTGATAAATCCGAAACTAGTGCCAAAAATAACCGATCGGCTAACTTGTCTAAACTTCGTAGCTTGCTAAATCAAATGGAATATGTGCACCTGTCAAAAGAAACCGGCAATTGGAAAATAGAAATTGACTTTAGCGAGGTTTACGTAGACTATCATAACTACTTGCAGTTAATGGTAAGCCACAAACGGATAGATGAAGAAAAGGTAGCAGCACTGATAGAAATTACACAGCGCGGCGACTTTTTACCGAGTACCGACTATCCCTGGCTTGATCAGATCAAATCTGATTTATCTAACGAAGTCATCGATATCCTCTTGCAATATGCAAGCCAGATCAGCCAGGAACACGACCCGGAAATGCTGATCAAACTGGCTAATTGCATATTTAACTTCGATCCTGTGAATGAGGAAGCAATGACCATGAAGTGCAAGGCTTTATCATTCCTGGGCAAACACTCGCTGGCCAAATCCACCTTCCAGGCTTTTAATAAGGAATACTTAGCCCTATATGGTGAAGAGTTTAAAAAGGATTTTCATTTATTATTACGTCAATAACTCTATTTAATATCTTCCTACTATACAATAGGAAATCTTTTGTGGCAATGATTAATTACTACGTACGGGCATAGTATAACTTAGCGGTTTTTCGTTACGAAGCATTTTGGCGGCTTCACCGGTTAGCCACAAATAATGATCACTGGGTTTGCCGTCCATATCAATAAATTTGGCGGTGTTACTTACTGGTGGTTTATCAGTCACTTTAAAAATAGCAGTACCTTCGTTTACCTCATCAAACATAGCCACATAAAGCATAGATGCCCCGGCTTGCAAAGCGGTTGATATCTGCTGCCAGTAAAAACTTCCGCCCTGCCGTGGTATAGATGCTACAGGTTTTACATCGTCCGGGAATTCATAAGTGCTCAGGTTATGCCAGCTAAAACCAGGATAAACACAGGGCACATATTCTACGTGGTTGGTTTTACACCATTGCATATCACCGATCATCAAGTCGCGATAGCGATCCATATCATTATGCAGCAAAGGCGAAAATCGTTGTACCGTCCATGGCAAAACAATATCAGCCTGCTTAATTACTTCATGTAAAAACGGATCATTCAAACAATCGGCATTCAGATCGCGCCAAAAAGTGGGCACACCCAGCATCACTGCACAACCGCCATAAACAGGATCGTTCTTTAAAAAGTCTATCAGCTTCATGATACCAATATTACGGATGTTATAAGGCCTATCCGGAAAGCCCAGGCCCCAAATGGCTACTATTGGTTTACCGTTGTTATTAAGATACGTTTTATTGCCAGGCTGATTAGTCACCTTTAATGAATCAACCAGATATTTCCAATCAGCTATAATAGCCGAACAATCTTCACCTGTGGCATTAAGGCCCGAAAGATCATACATGATGGCAATGGCCCTGTTATATTTTGAAGCAGCTTCCAGCGCGTTCTTAATCACTACACCGGTTTCGTGGCGTCCACTTACGTTTTTGGTATAGTCCATAAAACGCTGCATAAAAACACCATCAACACCGTACTGCTGCATCCATTTAAAATGAAGGTCAATAGTACTTTTATCATGAGAACTAAATAGCTTGGCGTGGCTCCCATCCGCCAGTTTAAATGGAGTGCTATAGCTATTGGTGTATTCACTTACATCGGGCCAGGCACCAATTCCACAATGGCTCTCCGAGGCAAAATAATGACTAAAGGCAGATCTAGTACCGTCGCCCTCGGCCCTGAACCAGCCCTGATAGCCAGCCATTACCAAACCGTGGTAAGTGGGATAATGGGTTATTTTCGAGTGCTTGTTTTGTGCATAGGCAACTACACTTAACATTAAAAAACATATCACCGCGAAGTGTCTCTTTTTCATAATTGTATGAGGTTTTATTTAGGTTATTTGTTTGTATTCAAAATGCCCATCCGTGATTTCTCACACAGACGGGCATTTTTTTGTTATTACAAAATTCAGGCGCTGATCAATAGCCCGGGTTTTGGGTCCAGCTTGAATTGATGTACATATCATTTTGCGGTATTGGAGCTAAATAGCGCTGGGTTATATCACCTGTAAAATTGATAGGATTTTCATTGCTGGCGCGTGCCGCAATAACCTCAGGCAGCAGCTGCAATCGTACTATATCAAACCAGCGTATGCCAAACTCGCCTGCAAATTCATATGCACGTTCGTTCACTACAGCTTTTTGAAAATCTGTAGCAGATAAACCTGGCTGTAAATTGGGCAAACCAGCTCTTGTTCTTACCTGGTTAATGGCCGAGTAAGCTGCAGCAGATGGACCGCCGGAAGACATAGCCTGCGCTTCTGCATAATCCAGCAATACCAAAGGGTATCTGATAATGTCTGTTGTTTTATTGGTACTTGGGTTGATGGATTGCAGCGTAGTTGCCGTTTCAACAACTCCATCGCCCAACGCAGCCCTGAATTTTTTATAATACGGATGGCCAGCATGTGTTTCGGACGAATTCCAGGGAACCAGTTTAAAAGTAATGTTACTACCAGACCCTTGCCTTAATTTAAGTGTAGTATAAAAAGTAGCGTCTGTACGGTCGCATTTAGGCGCATTCAGGAAGAAGTTTATTTCCGGATAATAATCATCCCAACCGCTTGACCCATCGGCAGCCACTTCATCCAGTGGTACACTTGATGCTCCATAAGTACGGTTTGGTGATCCACCACCCACATTAAACTGCAAACCGAATATAGATTCAGAATTATTGTTAGTTGTAAACACGGATGCATAACTGCTCACTAGATTGTAGCTTCCGTTGCGTATAACGGTATCAGCTTCTGAGGCGGCCAGGGCATAATTAGCCGTTTGCTTAAGTGGCCAGCCCGCCATGGTTAAATAAACATCGGCCAACATAGCCCTTGCCGCCATTTGATTGGCCCTGCCTATCTGTTTAGTATCGCCGTAGTTAACCGGCAGCCAGCTTTTAGCAATCTTCAGATCGCTGACAATCAAATTATAGATATCGTTTACGCTGGCGCGTGGTGGTCTGTCGTTCACAGAGATCAACTTATCAACCAGCGGAACGCCTCCAAAGGTGCGCACCAGGTTGTAATACCCCCAGGCACGTAAAAAGTAAGCCTGCCCTGCTGCCTTGCGTTTTAAGTCATCGGTTGAATTTACCTGTGCGTAATTGGTAATAACATTATTGGCCTGGTAAATGGCAGTCCAGGGGCCGTTCCATTGAGCCAGCATACTGGTATTGGTACTACTTCCGTTTAGCTGATCGAAGGCCCGCATATCACCTTTATTAAGCCCGGGATCAGTGGTTAAATCGTCGGCACCAAAGTATGAAGTGCTTTTATTGGTAAATGCATAAGCACCGTCAACAGCGTACTTAGCATAAATAGATGCTACCGCGGCATCCAGATCGGCCTGGGTTTTGAGGTAATTAACCGGTGTGAGGTTACCTTTTGGATTTTCGACAAGCTGTTTTTTGCAGCTGAATACGGTTGCTGCCAAGAATAATGCTACCGTTATTGAATATCTTGTTTTCATCTTTTTATAATTTATATAGAAAGCAATTGATTAATGTATTACAAAGTGGCTCTTAAGCCCAGAGTGTAGGTTTTAGGGTTAGGTATAACGCCCGTTTCCAAACCTTGCGTAATAGCATTGGTAGAGTTAGAAACCTCGGGATCATAACCAGGGTATTTAGTGATCGTCCAGATATTTTGTCCGCTCACATAAACTTCAACATTTTTAAACCCTGCGCGGCTTAAAACATGGCCAGGTATGGTATAACCCAAGGACAGGTTTTTGAGTTTAATATAGCTTGCATTATAAACAAAACGGCTGCTGTTGATAAAGTTCTGACTTGTGCTGCTGAATGTTGGGTTGTTGGTTTGATTTGTCGGTGTCCAGATATTTAGCGCTGTTGTTGATGTGGCATTGCGGGCGTCACCCAAACCACCTAAGGTATAAGGGATGGTACCGCTGTATATCTGGTTGCCATGTGTTCCCTGGAACATAAAGCTTAAAGTAAAATTACCATAGCTTACATCATTAATAAAGCCGAAGCTGTATTTAGGTGTACCGTTACCAATAGGCATTAAGTCAGCACCGGTATATTTATGGTCGCCGTTCACATCGGTGTATTTAGCGTCACCGGGTTTCATACCAAATTGTGCTGCCTGAGCGGCTTCGCTAGTTTTCCAGGTTCCTAAGAATTGATAACCGTAAAACTCACCCAATGGCATACCTACTTTTAATATAGATACACCGTTTTGTGCCGAGCCAATATTGTTTACGACAATATTGTCGTCGCCACCTAAACTGGTTATCCTGTTTTTATTAAAGGATATGTTAAAATTGGTGGACCAATGTAGTTTACCGGCTAATGGCGTTCCGCCCAAAGCAAACTCAATACCTTTATTGTCCAGGCTACCGATATTAGCCAGATAGGTGCCACCACCATCATAGGAAGGTACTTGCCTGGCGTATAATAAATTGCTGATCTTTTTATGATAAGCGTCAACCGTAAATGTTAAACGTCCTTTAAAAAAAGACATATCTAAACCGGCATCTGTAGTGGTAGTGGTTTCCCACTTCAATGTGTTTGACACAGGTGTACCCAATGGGGTACTAATGGATGATGTTGTGCCATCAAAATAATAAGCCGGACCGCCAGTTACGTACTGCGGTATGGTAGCGTAAGGAGCTACGGCCTGGTTACCGGTTTTACCCCAGCTTGCACGTAATTTGAAGTCAGAGAAAACGTTCCATTTTTCAATAAAACTTTCACGGCCGGCATTCCAGCCTAAAGCCACGGAAGGGAATGTGCTGTATTTTTGAACGAGATGCGATGATCCATCAGAACGTAAACTGACTGTTAACAGGTATTTATCTTTATAGGTATAGTTAACCCTACCCATGAATGACTGCAAGGCATCCTGGTAATAACCTGATGTAGTGAGCTGAGTTGTACCCAGGCCTAAGTTATAGTAGCCCAAAGCGTAAGTTGACAGATTTTTTGATTGTGCGTTAATGTTGGTATTCTGATGGTTTTGGAACTCATATAACGCTGTGACTGTTAACGAATGATTACCCAATTTTTTCTTATAGGTTAAGAAATCACTCGTTTGGTAAGCACGGTATCTGCCGGTAGCTGCAGCTGCGTAGTCGCCACCCACCAAACCTAAACTGGTTTGTAAACCATACAATGTTTGGGTTAATTGCGACTGATTTTCATAGGTGTTATTAGATGTAAGGGTCAGATCATCGGTAATACGATAAGTAAATACACCAGTACCGGTTATATCAGTAGTGCTTACATCAACCTGTTGATTATTGGCCTGCGCCACCGGATTTATCTGATTTGAGGCGTACGGAGATCTTAATACATAGTTACCGCTGGCATCACGCACGGGTGAAGTCGGGTCCCATTGACTGGCTTGTGCAAACGGATCGGTGATATCCCCCTGATAGCCTGTATTGCGACTTTGCGGGAGTAAAGCGGTCAGGTTCACTTTCAAATCCATCCGGTCATTCAGCTTAATGCCCAGGTTGGCACGCAGCGTAGTTCTTTTGTAATACTGGTTGAGGATTAAACCAGGCTGATCAAGATGATTGAATGACACCAGGTAATTCACGTTATCACTACCGCCCGATATATCACCCTGATAGCTCCTGATCCAGGGTTTTTGCTGTACTGCTTTTTGCCAATCGGTTCCTGGATTATTTTTAAAATTGGCCAAATCGGCATCCGAAAACGCGGGTGGATTGCCGGTTGTGGCATACTGTGCATTTAAGGTGCGGGCAAAATCATAAGCATTCATCAGACTAAGCTCTTTGGGGACGCTTGCCTTGCTAAACCAGGTATTGATGTTGATGACAGGCTTGCCTGATTTACCGCTTCTGGTAGTGATGAGTACCACCCCATTGGCGCCGCGTGAGCCATAGATAGCCGTTGCAGAGGCATCTTTTAATATCTCTAGTGACTGAATATCACTCGGACTTATCGATTCAATACTACCTCCGATATAGCCATCTATAACATATAAAGGTTCTGTGGAACCGGTGATGGAGTTAGCTCCACGTATTTTTACACTTAAACCAACACCAGGCTGGCCACTGTTACTGGATACGGTTACACCGGCGGTGGTACCTTGTAAAGCCTGTTCTACTCTAATCAAAGGCCGTTTGGCTATCTCTTTGGCGGTAACCGTGCTGGTAGCACCGGTTACATCTCTTTTTTGTTGAATACCATAACCTACGGCAACCACCTCATTTAAGCCTATAGTTTTTTCGGCTAGGGTGATATCTAATGTGGCCTGGCCGTTCAAAACAACTTTTTGGTCTTCAAAACCCACATAGGTAAACAATAAAGTAGCTCCTGCAGGTGCATCTATTTTAAATACACCACTTACATCTGTTAAGGCCACGGTGCTGCTTCCCTGTATTTTTACCGATACGCCGGGCAGCGGCACGCCTTTGCTATCCTTGACTATACCGCTTATAGGCGCGGCGGTCAGGGCATCTTTATTATCCTTTAGGTGTGTGGCCGCGGCATAGCTGCTCCAAGTAATACAGCATACCAACAGCATACATAAAAATCTTTTCATGCTCTATTGAAAATTTGGGTTATAAAAAATTGGTTTATTTAACTGGGAGTAAATAACCTCTCGGGCATTAATAAAATCTTAATAACAGATTAATATAGCGATAACAGAAAAACACCAAATACAACACACTTAAATTCAAATGCTTACATCAGTAATAAATTCAGGCTCTGCTATAAAAAGGCGCGAGATTATTAACTCAAATTTGGGAGAAACACCTATAAATCATATTATTTGCAGGGTTGAATATAACCCTTGGGATTGAGAGGATCACATACAGGCGTTGTTTGTATGCTCGTAAAAAAATGCCCCTTTTATCAAAACGTAAAAGGGGCACCATTATGAAAATGCAGAATAACCTGATCCGGACACCAGATAAAACATAGAAGCCTAATCTATGGGTATATATAATGTCGCTATTGGCTTAGCATACCTGTTTGAACTACTTTTTGTATAGATCCGTCTTTATTGAAATATAACTTATCGACACAAACTGACCTTAGATTCCCCCGGCCGGAAAGTACACTGTTGTGATAAAAGGCATACCACTGACCTTTATATTCAACTACGGAGCCGTGGCTGGTATCGCAACTTGTTGGGTCCAGATAGACGCCCCCATAAGTCCAGGGTCCCAGCGGACTTTTGCTTGTTGCATAATTTAACCTATTCGCTCCTTTGCCATTTACAGTATTGTTATCTGCATAAGTCAGATAATAAACATTGTTTCTCTTAAATATCCAGGTTGCCTCATGAAAGTCCTTTAATCCTTCCATTGTTTTAAGTGGTTCTGCTATTTCCGTCATGTTACTTTTTAATTTTGTGCCAACACATCTACCCCCGCCCCCATAATAAAAGTAAGCTTGTCCATCGTCATCTACAAACACACAAGGGTCAATCATGGAGCGACTGTCATCACCCAGATCAAGATATCCTTGTGATACGAACCCACTAGCAGGTTGGGTGCTAACGGCAATACCAACCTTCCAGGTTTTATTCCAATCTGTTCCACTAGGATGCGGAAAATAAAAATAATATTTGCCGTTTTTATAGGCACAATCTGGCGCCCACATAAAACCACCTTCTTTCCGGCCCCAGGATACATCATTTGCGTTAAGTATCTCGCCGTGATCTTTCCAATGTACCATATCATCTGTAGAAAACACATGGTATTTATCCATCAGGTCACATCCCCGCGGAGGGTCAACATCATGAGATGGATAAACATACAATCTTCCATCGCTCCAAACATGTGCAGATGGATCGGCTGTATAAATGTTTCGTATAATGGGGTTTTGTCCCCTACCTGCTAATGGAAAAAAGAAATGAATAACCAGGAATAGCCCCGCAAATGTCTGTTTGTTCATTTTCATATTATATAGAATATTACTAGAGTTTAACTTATCAAGCTTGTTTCTGATTCAATTAATTGTATCAGGCCGCCCCACCAATTCACGAGCAAATAACATGCTGACAATTAAAAAAAAGTTAATATTCCCTTAATGTGAAAGATTATTATAAATAAAACACTTCTCAACTTTTACATTCCGGACGATGATCTACATTACAATTGACATTTATTGATGCTAACCTTCTAAAATCTTCAATAAAAGAGCTCGAGAGCTGCGGGTCTGGTCGTCACAAACGGCTTTCAAGACACCGTAAAGGCCGTTTTCTATTTTATCTAATTCTTTAAAGTGTGTTTAAAAGTTAGCGGTCTATACTGGTTTGAACATAACTTATCGCGAAGCCTTATTTCAACGCCTTTTCGTCATCCAGTACAAAACAGTGCTCCCATTGACTCATCCCTATTCTAGGGTAATAGTTTATAGCTTTGGGGGCAGCAAGCAAAATCAGCTTGGCCTGTGGGGTTTCCTTCTTAGTGAGTCTTATCAGTTCTTTGCCAATCCCTTGTTTTTGATAGGCTTCATCAACAGCCAAATCAGACAAATATGTACAATATAAAAAGTCTGTTAATGACCGGGCTACACCCACCAGCGCATCACCATCCCTGGCTGTAACAATCAAGTTTCCGTGTTGGAGCATTTTTTCAATCCGCTCCGGTTCACCCACAGGCCTTCTTTCGCCCAAGGTTGATCTAACCAAAATCTGTATGAATTCTTCTGCTGTTAAATTATTTTCTACTTGATAGGTAATCATATCTTTTGATTTATAGGGTTGTATTATTTATCTGCTCTTTGCCAAATCGTACATCACGATCATTTCAACATTGCTATTTTTTATTGCAGATATAACAAAGGTACCTGCTTACCGGTCCCCTCGTGTGATCCAATCTTAATAAAATAGATAGTCCGGTTTAAATTCTGACTATACGAAAAAACTATTAAATCCCATAAAACATTATTTTAGCACTATGAAAAATGTAATACTTGCCAGTACCTCGGCTTTGTTTGGGGAAGAATACCTGACCTACCTGAAACCATTTATTTCTGACCTGTTTGCTGGATTAAACGAGATCGTGTTTATTCCTTATGCCCGCCCCGGCGGTATCTCACATGATGATTATACGCGGAAAGCAGCAGAGACCTTTGCCGCTTTGGGCATCACTGTAAAAGGGTTGCATACCTTCAACAACCCCTTAAACGCCCTTCAGCATGCCCGGGGAGTTTTCACAGGTGGTGGTAATACCTTTCTGCTCGTTAAACAATTGCATGACCAGGAGCTGATGAATCTGTTGAAAGAAGTAGTAGAAAAAGGGACTCCGTATCTGGGCACCAGTGCAGGGAGTAATATTGGAGGCATCAACATGCAAACCACTAACGATATGCCTATTGTATATCCACCTGATTTTGGCACGATGGGCCTGGTACCATTTAACATTAACGCTCATTATCTTGATCCATCTCCTCAATTGAAGCATAATGGCGAAACCCGTGAAACCCGCATTAAAGAATTCCATACGCAAAACACAATCCCGGTGGTCGGTCTGCGCGAAGGCAGTTGGATCAGGGTAAAAGGCGATATTATAACAACAGAAGGCCTGTTTGATTCCCGGGTATTTGAACAAGGTAAGCCTCCTTATGAAATAAGCCCTGGTACAATGTTATATTTTAATGACTAATAATATCCAACTTGTGAAAATTACAGTCAGGAGGACAGTACCAGACCTTTTATAATTGACGATCTATAATAGCTATCGTGTTTATTTTAATACTCAGGACTGCTTCCGCATGCTTTGTTTAACTTTTTCCCGGTGCTGTTCACCCCAGGCACTTAGTTCGCCTAATACGTTTTTTAAAGTTCGGCTATATCCGGTTGCTTCATAAATAATGCTTACCGGTGTAGTTGGGTATACATTACGTTTGATAAAGTCATTTAACTCCAGATCTTTTAACTCTTTAGCTAATACTTTGGCAGATATACCAGTGAGCTCCTGCTGGATCTCGTTAAAACGTTTGGAGGATTGCACCAGGGAAAGAATCAAAGCTAGTTTCCATTTTCCATTAAGTACATACAGCGCATCAATGACGTTTTTGAGCGAGCCGGCACAAGCCTCTTTGTCTGGAAGGTTCTCATCTTTAATCACTTTCATAACGCAAAGGTAATCACTTACCCCAATGTAAGCGGTTACCTTTGGGTAAGTACTCACTTTTCACCGGTTGGTAACCATAGTTTTGCCTTTGAAAAATAATCAAGTAAATACTATGACACACATCCTTCATTTAAAATCAAGTATACAGGGTTCGGCATCGCACAGTATTAAGCTGGGTAACGCTATTGTTGAAAAGATTCAAGACAAATATCCGAACAGTACCGTAGAAGAATTGAACCTGGTCGATATCGAAATTCCGCATTTAAATCCTGCCGTCCTGCGCGCTATGTTTACGCCTAAAGATCAGCTAAGCGAAGCAGATAAAGAATCCGTTCGCCTTTCTGACAAGTTGGTTAAACAGCTATTCGGTGCAAACATCATTGTCATTGGTGCGCCATTGATCAACTTTACCATCCATTCGGCATTAAAGGCATGGATCGATCATATTACCCGGGCCGGGATCACTTTTGGTTACGGTGAAAGTGGCCCCATTGGCAAGATCACGGGAAAAAAGGTTTATGTTGCCATGTCTTCCGGAGGTATTTATTCAGAAGGGCCAGGCAAAGCCAATGATTTTGTTGCGCCTTATTTGAAGGCATTCCTTGGCTTTTTAGGTATGACCGACCTAACCGTATTACGTGCAGAAGGGCTAAAAGTACCTGGCGTTAAGGAATACGCAATGGAAAGAGCGATAGACAGTATAAAAATCGATTAAAATCTATCCTAAGATTTGTTCAATATTTTGGAAACATTAAGCAAACTTAAAAATTTCATTGACATACACCCTATTTAGAGACTAAGGATGCCTATATTATTTCAATTGTAATTAAAGATCAATAGAAGCCAATTTCTTCAAATCACTTACAAAGGTGTTCGAGAACTGCAGTCGGACACCGTCACAAAAGACCACAAATCAGATTTAACACCTGGTTTGTGGTCTTTTTGCCCTAAGATAATCGGGATTTTCTGCTAAAAAAGTTAAATCAGACCCTGCCTGTATTGAGCCGGTGTCAGGCTGGTTACCGCTTTGAAAATTTTGATGAAGTGACTAGGATTTAAATATCCTACCTGGTAACCCACTTCTTTTACGCCCAAATCGGTATAACGCAGTAATCGCCGCGCTTCCAGAATGCAATGTTCCTGTATAGCTTCAGTAGCTGACCTGCCTGTGATCCGTTTAACGGTATCGTTCAGATGCGCTGTGGTAATATTTAACTTTTCAGCATACACAGAGGGTTTCTTCCAGTCTTTAAAATGTTTATAAAGCAGGTGTAAAAATTGCTGCTTAATCAGCGTAGGCCTACTTTTCTTATTTTTAGTTTTAACTTCTACTCCTGCTATATTACCGATAATAATATACAGTAGCCCTATGAGTAAAGCCGTTATGGCATTTTGGGATGTAATCAATGGTTTGTTGTACAGCTGACTAATCGCAACAAACAAGCTGTTTATTTGCTCTAACCAGACAACAGGAACGTTGCTGAAAGAAGGGGTTTGATTTTGCCAATCCTTTTCTAATATGCTCCTGGTTTCTTCACTGATCAACGCTGTGTCAAAACTGATCGTCCAGCCAGATAAATGAGTTTGCGGCATTAATTGATGTACTTGTTCTGGAAAGATCATTAGCAAACAGGGTGCGCTGAATTCGTGATCTTCAAAATCAATAATGGCTTTTAATTTACCTTCCCAAAGCGCTACCAGCATATAGTGATCATCTCGATGTGCAAATCCGGTGTGGTGTTCCCCAGGGGCCTTTTGGTTAAGGTCAAGATTTTTCAGGGCGATGCCTTTTATATTGCTCCCAGATATGCCGAACTCGGGAATTTGCCTATTGATTTTATTAGCCATAGTGTTATCAATTAATTCTGTGATTTGAGGTACAATACCAGCGATTTAATCTATATATGGTATACAAATCCACTTTTCTTTGTATAAAATTAATAAAAAAAATAAAAGCGATGGAAAATTCAAATGAATTAACTGAAACTATGATAAAGAAATTACGGGTTGTGGTTGCTGGTGGAGGTCTGGTAGGTTTAACTGTCGGTATAGCGCTTAAACGTATGGGGGCTGATGTTATAGTTTGCGAACAGGCCGCAGAGATCAGGGCGGCTGGGGCATCTATAGGTTTGTGGAAAAATGCGCTGGATGTACTTGAAGACCTGGGAATGGGCCAACAAATGCGCAATGTGGGTACACCAATAGAGGCTTGGTTTTATAACGCTGCCGGTCACCGGTTCAAGGCCGAAGGATTTGGCGCGGAAGATCACTCCTTTGTATTATATCCGCGGCCTCAACTCAATAATATACTGGCAGCGGCAATGGGTCAGGATAATATTAATCTTAAAGCACGTGTTGTCGGTTTTGAAGAAAGCGCTGATGAGGTTAAAGTATTATTGGAGAATGGCGAACATATCTTAGCTGACCTGCTTATCGGTGCAGACGGCGTGTATTCCAAAGTGCGGAATCAATTGTTACCCAACTATACTGCCCAGGAGCATAAAGGGCATCATGTATGGAGGGCTTTGCTTCCATCTGGTGATGAGCCCGCAGTTGGGAGTGTACTTACTGTTGGACATGAACGAACCCGGGGCGGTTATTTTCAAACATATGGTAATGAAACTACCTGGATGATCAATCAATTTGATAGTGTAGAGCCCACCGGATCAAAAAAAGAAGAAGCCTTAAAACGTGCAGCCCTGATGAATGATAATGGCTGGGGCGATGCTTTAATAAAATTGATCGGGCGCACGCCTGAAGAAATGATCCTGCACAACCAGATCATGTTTGTTCCGCCACTGCCTTCCTGGGTGTCACAGCGTGTAGCCCTGATTGGTGATGCGGCCCACGGTCTATCACCGCATATATCAGCTGGTGGGACCCTGGGTATAGAAGACGTAATTGTCCTCACTAAGGCATTAAAAGCAAACTCTTCTTTAACCACTGCATTAAAAGTGTACGAAGCCAACCGCATACCTCATTATAACAAGGTAAGGCAATTATCGTGGAACGTAGAGATAGCCCGGGATGCCAAAGATTATGCCCGCGAATATGCAACGTTCAGTCACTGGATGCTTAATGATGGTTATAAGGAATCAAGATCATAAAAATTAAAACAAATGGAAACACTATTGAAAAACAGCAAAGCGATTATACGCTGCTTTAACAAAAAAGTAATTAAAGAAGGCAACGCCAGAGTTTTCCAGGATATTAAACATTAAAACGATGCGAAAAAACATTGATGTCAACCTCATTCTGGACTTAGTCAGAGGGTTGGGTGATAACTTTCTAATAGATTTCAAAACCAAACCATTACCGATAAACATGGCCGATTTACGCGAGCTTAGCCGAGATATGGATACTCGCTTTCAACAAGAACTTAAGTTGAAGCTTGAATTAGCATATCCGCAAATTGAATGGCCGGAAGAAGAAACAGAAACCGCACAGCAATTAAAGCCCTTAGCTATTCCCCAATACTGGGTATGTGATGTGATAGATGGTGCTGTTCAATATGTTCAGCATCTATCAGGTTGGACAGTCAATCTTACTTTGATCAAAAATGGAGAAGTTGATTTTTCCGTCATTTACGATCCGATATTAAAAGAAACATTTTGGGCAAAATCTGGAGAGGGGGCGTTTATGAACGGCGAACGTATTGTGCCCAACAAAAAGAAAAATCTTAATGAAATGCTTGCCGTTTGGGAATATACACACCATAAGAAAGATGAATATCACATCTATCATAAAATGGGAAAAAGTGTCACCAATTTATTGGAGCAATTCCTTTGTGTTCGAAATTATGGTCCGCATGCCTTACAACTGGCCTATGTTGGCACAGGCCGGATTGATTTATTTCTCCAGGAGGATTTAGATACCACAAACTGGCTTGCGGGTTTATTTATAGCCAAAGAAGCTGGCGCCGAAATATTAACTACCGATGGTAAACCGTGGCAATATGGGAGCACGAATTTAATGGTTGCACCTAAAGGTGTTGGTCAGCAATTTTTAATGACCATTAACGAATTCAATAATTTAAAATCATGAATATCACTATTATAGGAGCAACTTCCGGTGTCGGATTAAGCTGCGTTAAAAAAGCTTTGGCAAAAGGCCATAAGGTTACCGCATTATCTCCCAGAGCGCAACAACTCCTTCAAGATGAGCCAATGCTCACAAAAATAAATGGCTCCGCCACCTCGCTGGCCGACTTAAAAGAGGCTATTAAAAATGCAGATGCTATTTTAGTATGTATTAATACTAAGAAAAAAAAAGGGACTACCCTATTTTCGGAAATGGCAAACGTTGTTATCCCTGCTATGGAAGAGATTTGTCCGGACGCTGTGATATTAGTTATATCTGGTTTCGGTGTGGGTAACAGTAGGCCTTATTTAGGCTTTTTTATGAAGTTAATTATTAACCTCTTATTAAAAGACCAGTATGATGACAAGGCAGTAATGGAAAGTTTATTTGCTAGAAGTAAATTAAAATGGGAAATGGTCAGACCAGGAATTTTGTCTGATGCATCGCCGACAGGAAAATATCAGATATTCCCCAGCCTATTTAAAAAGATGAAGATTGGAAAGATTACGAAAGATGATTTAGCTGATTTTATGATTAAAGAAGCTGGCGAGAAAAAGTTCTTACTAAAAACGCCTGCGATTACTCAATCTATATAATAGTTGGTGTCGAAAGATCACCAAAGGAAGTATTCTCAACCGGATACTTCCTATTTTTAGGAACTCAATAAATTGATTAGCCGCCGCCTAATTTTCCATATATTATTATAGCTATTGATCAGTTTGATGGTTATTCATTTTAGGGTATTTTCCACTTTGATACCAGGGTTTCTGTGGCCGATTTGCGGGGAACCCGTATTTTTCACGATAGGCTTTGCGTTCAGCAGTAAAATGCCACCAGTGTTTGCTGTCGTCGCGGTTTTCAATATAATGTACCAGCAAACGGTATGAGTCCTCCACGCAAGGATCAGCCCAGGCACCGCAATACTGTTCAAAAGCATCAAAAAGTTCCACGGCAGCTCTTCCTTTGAGTTCTGCCAGCGTATAATATCCCTGGCTAATGAGCTCTTCTGCAAAGTTAATACCAAGCGATGGTATGCTTTGAAATTCCGCAAGCGCGTTTAATTCCCGGGCGCGTTGAGATGAGGCCTCCAACAGGGTAGCGATCTCGTCAGGCGCATAGTCCTGTAATAGCTTTTGGCTTACCTTTTTAGTTTTAAGCATTTGCTTTTCTGCCGGGGTCAATCGATAGTTAATCGTCTTTTTCATAGCCTTTCTACATAATTGATGATAAAATTAGCCAGCTGTTCTTGTTCTTCGATAGATAACAGGTCGCCATCATAGATCCAATATCCCTGTTCATCAAATAATATGCAGCCCAGGCTATCAGGCTTTTCTTCAAAAGCGGTATACAACTGATAACATTGGGCTACTTTACCAGGCGGATAGCCGGGTACTACCCTTACGATTTCGTCGGGGCCATTGATGCGCTTTACAAAAGCTTTAGCCTCCCTGGTCAGATAGCTATGTGTGATCATTTTTAAGGATTATAACTTTTTTCAAAGATATATAAAATACTAATATTTTTAGTATTAACTTTACGATCCATTATTTAATATGCCAGAAACTAAAGCAGATATCATTAGCCTCTTATGCAAAAATCTTTCTAACAGAAAGCGATTTCATGTAGCATGAATTCTATTGATAATGTTATTATTGTAAATGAATGAACTTAATCCCGCGATGCAACTGGCCGTCGATTACCTGGAATCAACCAATACGGTTATTTTTCTTACAGGTAAGGCGGGCACTGGTAAAACTACTTTCCTGCAAAACCTAAAGCATACCTCCAAAAAGAAGCTGGCTGTGGCGGCGCCTACGGGTGTAGCGGCGATTAATGCGGGTGGGATGACAATCCATTCCTTATTTCAATTGCCATTCGGACCGCTTTTACCCGGCGGAAATGATCGGCCAGATACTCATTATAGCCAGGAAAAGAAGGAACTGCTGAATAACCTGGAACTGCTGATCATTGACGAGATCAGTATGGTACGGCCGGACGTACTGGATCAGATTGACCTGATATTACGAAATATTAAAGAATCGCCCCATCCTTTCGGTGGTGTACAGCTATTATTGATCGGGGATCTTTCACAACTGAGCCCCATCATCCGGGATGAAGAATGGACATTGTTAAGCCGTTATTATGCAACGCCTTATTTTTTTAGTGCACTGGCCATGCAAAAGGCATCTTATGTCCGCATCGAACTAAACCACATCTACCGTCAAAAGGAACAATCCTTTGTTGATATCCTGAATGAAGTCCGAAACCAACAGATCAGTAAGGAAAGTTTAACTTTATTGAATGCACGATACGTACCTGACTTTAGGCCAGCTGCCAATGACCCGTACATTACACTGACCACGCACAACAGTATTGCCCAACAGGTAAATACCGAATTTCTGGAAGCTTTGCAGGGACAGGAATTTGAATTTGCAGCCACCATACGTGGTGATTTTCCTAAAGATGCTTATCCTACCGAAACCAGGCTCAAACTCAAGATCGGCGCGCAGGTGATGTTTGTAAAGAATGACGGCTCGGCAGAAAAACTGTATTATAATGGCAAGATTGGTACAGTTAGCCGCATCGAGGGTAATACCGTGTTTGTTCAATGTGGCCTGGAAAATAAAGAGCTTTTGGTAGAAACCACAGAATGGACAAATGTGAAGTACCAACTGGATGGTGAGGCTATCAATGAAAGTAATGCCGGCAGTTTTGCGCAGATCCCCCTAAAACTGGCCTGGGCTATCACTATCCATAAAAGCCAGGGATTAACCTTCGACAAAGCTATTATTGATGTAAGTGAAGCCTTTGCATCCGGGCAAGCCTATGTGGCGCTGAGCCGTTGCCGTACTTTATCGGGTATGGTTTTACGTAATCCTATCAGTGCCCATAATATTATTGGCGACCCGGCAGTTATTCGCTTTAACGAGCAGGCTGCTTTGGTTACACCTGATGCACACACACTTCAACGCGACCAGCTGTTATATGAAACATATTTGCTCGGCGAATTATTTAATTTCGGTGTGTTGCAAACCAGGCTCAAAGGTTTTGAAATGGTGCTTCCCGATCTGGAGAAAGACATTATCAGTGTTGCTGCTAAGTTCACCAAACAGCTCAAGGTAGAACGGAGCATACAGGCCGCTGTTTATTTTCTCGATAAACTAACTGCCGCTACCGAAAGCTTGCATCAACAATTACCAGGCCTGATCGGGCTATCGAAAGAATTAGCTAAAAAGGCGGATCAGCTTATTGTTTGGTTAATGAACCGTATCCGGCTGATGGAATATTTTGCGCAAGTTCCTTTTACAACAGCCTCTTATCTGGAAAAAACCAAAGACAAAGCTAAAACTCATGACCGCTCCTACTTGAAGGCACTGAACGCCCCACCCAATGAAAAACTGTACGAACAGATATTGGAGTGGCGCGAAAAAGCAGCGGTTAAAGAAAATGTTATGCCCAATATGGTACTTTCAGAGAAGGCCGCAGCCGCAATTGCAGAAAAACTACCGGATACACTTAAAGCGCTGAGCACCATCAAAGGAATCGGTGTACAAAAGGCAACACAATATGGACCGGACCTGATCAGTCTGATCCGTGCCTACCAAAATGAATTACAAAGCCCCGGAACAGAACAGGTGAGTTTGTTTTAAGCCCCCGGTTACTTCCCCAAAAGAAATACTTGGATATACCCTTTTACCTATAACAAAACAAAAAAAGAGGCTGTCCCCGAACTTTCGAGACAACCTCTTTACAATTATTTTCAGTAATAAGTTATTATCCGCCAACCTTCGCTACCAAAGTAGCAGGTATAGCTTTTTTATTTACAACTACCGATATGGTATTTATTGCAAAGTAAGGAACACTCACATATATATATCCGCCAAAAGGGCCTGCTCCTTTACCCCATGAATTTTTAACTAAAAAGTATTCGTTGCCTTTGCTGTCTTTGGCAAGAGCGGTTATTTGCATCAGGTGATCATCCTGGGTAACCTGTCTGTCAAACAAATCCTGACGAATTTCAGCTGTTGGAGTTTTCTCTGTAAAAGTTGCAAAATCTTTTGACTCGTCATCCTTATCAACCCATTTAGCAAACCCTTTTTTCATCTGGAAGCCTTTGTTACTCACATCTGCATCCCAAGCAACTGTGTAGCCTTGCAGCACAGCCGCTTTAACGCTTTTTATAAACTCATCAAGCGGTAAATTATAAAACATGTTACTGTTATAATTATCAGGAACCTCAATAGCAAAAGTAGTATTATAAGGATGATGCTGGAAAGACGTTAAACCAATGTAGCCAGAAAGTTTAAGCGGTACAAATTGCTCCGCGTAAGTTTTTGGAGTATAAGTTTTTCCATTGTAGGTAAAAGTTGCCGGTGGTTCCCCAAGGTAGCTGTTCAAAATTGATTTATAGTTAACTTTCCAGGATGCAGGAATGGTATCAGGGTTATTTTTTAATAAATCATCCAGATAGGCTTTCAATTTAGTTTCCATTTGCCCGTCGTGATTCAATACCGTATCGCGGCCAACACCTGGATAAATTTCTTGTGGCACAGAACCAAAGTTATCGGCAGCAAACATCACATCCTGTTGTATGCCACCTTCGGTAAACCGGGTATTACCACGCCTACGGATGTATTTTTCGGCTTTATCTATGTATAAATTATATACGGTGTAAACTTCAGATAAGTCTGGGTCTTTGTCTTTTTTAGAAAGCATTTCACTTTCAACAAGCGATGTGGTGGCAAAACACCAGCAAGTACCGGAATTGCCCTGATTTTTAACCGGAGTTGCCTGGTTGTTTTTAATAATTGTAAATTCTGGTTTTGGAGTAGCCAGATTAAGTTTAGTATTGGGTTCTTGCGAAAATGCCCCCAAGGACACAGCAGAAAGTACCAGAATTGAAGCTATTTGTTTCATGCTCTTTTTAGTAAAAGAATAAATGTATTAAACAATTCAGTTATAAAGAAACTAAAAATAACTTAACCTGTGCTTTTTGGTAATTTTGCTTTAATTTAAAAACACCTCGTCTGTGAATACCCAACCAGGTTTTCCCTTTGCCGGATGCCAGTCTGGCACCTTCTGTAGCGGTTTAATAACCAGTTTAATGCAGGATACGTTCCCGGCTGTTTTTAATTTACATTCCTCACTAATGATAGCGAAGGGGTCTTCTTTTCGCGGAGCAGCTGTTTTCTGGTTGGCTAATAGCTTTAAATGATGCTCATCCGCCCCTCCCCAAACTTCAATTTCGGCCGGCAAAAATATCTGGCTGCCTATATTGCGCATAGTATTCAGCGTGAGCGAATGTAATTCCACTGGCTTTTTGAAGAGCATCAATATAGCCATCTCTTTTTGCGAGCCCAACCATTTCATATTACCAAAGTTGGTACCGCCCAGTTCTTTATTAATGAGGGTCTTGGCTCCATCGGCATAGTATTTTCCATCCGCGGCTGCTAAAAAGCTAATGCTATCTGGTATGTAAGTATTCTTGTAAAAATTAAATTGCACCGTATCGCTCCCCAGCCAGCCTGCTTTAAATGCACGGGCACGCAAAACAGTGTTCTGCGTAAATATGATACCTGGTTTGTAAGCGGCTGATTTGACACTATCCGGAGCACTTCCATCTGTAGTATACCGTATATCAACCCCTTTGATGGGATTGCTCAATTGCAACTGAAAGGATTGCTGGAATACCTGGCTTGTGTTTTTAAGCAGCGGATTGGTGAGCTTTAAGGGTTTGCCATCATCTTTAAATCCGCTTAACAACCTGATCTTTTTATTGGCTGCTTGTAGTTGTTGTATATCAGCGGGTTTCAACCCAGTATCCCAAATGGCCAGTTCTGCCAGGCTTTTAATGGCTATAATTTGCCCAAGTACGTTGGGGTTAAGTTTGGTTCCGGCTAAGGATAATGTTTTGAGATGTTTGAGCGATGCCAGATCCTTTAAGCCACTACCATTAACATCAGAAAAGTTAAGATTAAGCTGGCGCAGGTTTTCAAAACGGGCAATCGTTTTCAGATCTGCATCTTTTACAGGCATTTTATTCAAATCAAGTATAACAATCTGTTTTTTGATGGGATCAAGCTCTTCCAAAACTTTTACCGAATAAGTGCTTTTGTTATAAATATTAACAGCCAGTGCCGGTGAAGCGTTAGCCAGGGCATATATCACCCGGTAATTATTGTTGAGCTTTTTGATATCTTGATCATCAGCGGCCGAAAAATCATAAACCTCCTCGGTGCTTTCTGCTGGTTTCAGCCTGGTTGACGCCAATGTTCTTAGGGAATCTGTTGCCGGCAGGTCAATCACTTTTTTCTTGAAATCAGGATTATTCTTTATCCAAAGGTACAGCAGCATTTTATCCTGATCAGTTAACTGCGATTTGCCTACCGGTGGCATATGTTTTTTATCCTCCTCTGGCAGGTGTATGCGCTGTAACAATAAACTGATGCCGGGTTGCCCGGGAATAAACAGCTTACCTGTTTTTCCGCCTTTCCGTATGGCGGTCGTATCAGTCAGCATCAGACCACCTTTCATTTTATCAGCATTATGGCAACTCTGGCATTTAGTTTCAAAAATGGGGGCTATTACATCCTGGTAAACCAGCGCCTGCTCTATAGGTACCTTGCGGTTCTCTTTTTGGAGGATAGGTGCCAGTATAAAATCCTCGCCATGCGTAAGATCGGCCCCAAAATGCCCGGCAAGTGTAAGGCAGAATATGGTGACGATGGCTCCTGTTTTGGCTATGGTTGCTGTATAGCCCGCGGTATTGCGCCACAAATAAATACCATAACCCACAAATGCTACACTTACACCAAACCATTTATGCCATTGTAAAGTGCCTCCCTCATATCCGGGTTCGCGGGAAAGGAATAAACCCATAATTACCGTAAGCGAAGACAAAAGCGCTCCCAATACCAGCAAATAGGTAGTAAAACGCTGGTATAGTTTTTCGTTCGCAAACTCGGGTCTGAAACGGAAAAATTCCATCACCATGGCCAGCAAGAGTATGACTATCGGAAAATGCAGTATAAGCGGGTGCAAGCGACCAACAGGTTGCAGCCATTGGGGTACCACCAGGCTATCACCAGCCAATAATAAAACAACAATAAAAATATTTAGCGTAAATAATAATCCCTCGGCAAAACCTTTGTGGCTGGTCCTCATTAAAATAACCGGTATATAAGCTATGAAGCTTTAGTTTAAACTCTTGTAAATTTATAAGGATACACCTTACCCGACGCCCACTGGGCCACATAAAGGTTCTCATCATTATCCACACATACATCATGCGGATTTAAAAATATCTTTTCGGCCTGCGCCATAGGCTGCAAAACACCATTCTGATAAACCGGTTCGGTACCGCCAATATTGGATACTACTTTGTTGTTTTTATTCAATATCGTTACAAATCCGGTATTTTCATGCCCAAGGTCCGGCGACCGTAACACGGCCGCATACAAATAGTCGCCTTTGATAACCGGGCGGCATACACAAGCGCCAGGCAGTTTGATGATTTCCTGCAGCTGACCATCTAAACTAAAGCGTTTAAAGCAGTTGCGGGTACGGTCGGTTATTAACAAGGTTGGCGTTTTATGACGTCTGTCGATCACAATACCATGAGCATTATCCAAATGTTCGTCCCCCTCTCCTTTGCCTCCAAAAAAACCTTTCAGCTTACCGTCTTTATCATAGTGTGTAATGTACTGCGCACCATAACCATCGGCAATAAAAAAATCGCCATTGGTATCAACCGTGGTTTCAGTAGGTACAAATTCTTCGGCCTTATGGTAAACTCCTGTTTCTAAGGGAACATCGATGGTCATTAATATCCGCCCCTCCAATGTGGTTTTATATACCTGGTGTTTTACTGTATCGGTAATGAATAAAAACTCGCTGCCGTTCTCATTCACTATCGTCAAACCGTGAGCACCCGGAAAGTCGTGCCCCCAGGTATCCAATAGTTTACCCGATTTATTATAGATGAGCACATTATTCTTTGTTTCGTTGGTGAGCAATAATATCCGCCCCTGTGCATCCTGCACCATTTCGTGACAATCATTTACCGGATTCTTTTGGGCATCGGCTTTGCTCCAGTTTTTATCCATGCGGTACCGCATATGACCATGACCATAAACAGGCCGGTCATCCCTGGCCAACAAATCTTTAGCTATAAAAAACCCGGCTGATAAAGCGGTGGTATGTTTAATAAAATCTCTTCTTTCCATTGTAATAGGTATTCTTTACGCGATGATGCCCTTAATCACATTACCAGCCACATCTGTTAATCTGTAACGTCTGCCCAAACTTTTAAAGGTTAGTTTTTTATGGTCGATACCTAACTGATTAAGCATGGTAGCGTGGAAATCATGCACATGCACGGGATCTTTCACGATGTTATAGCCAAATTCGTCCGACTCACCATATACCAAACCAGGTTTGATACCGCCGCCAGCCATCCAGATACTGAAACAACGGGGATGATGGTCGCGGCCATAATTGGCTTTTTCCAGTTTACCCTGGCTGTAATTGGTGCGGCCAAATTCACCACCCCAAATCACCAGCGTTTCGTCGAGCAAACCACGTTGTTTCAGGTCAGTAACCAATGCCGCCGAAGCCTGGTCAACATCTTTAGCCTGACCAGCCATTTCCTGCGGTAAGTTAGAATGCTGATCCCAGCCCTGGTGGTATAATTGCACAAAGCGGACCCCGTTTTCTGATAGTTTACGCGCCAGCAGACAGTTTGCCGCATAAGTACCGGGAACCAGGCAATCGGGCCCGTACATCTTCACAATATCGTCCGATTCTTTGGATACATCCATAATTTCGGGAACGGCTGTTTGCATGCGGTAG
This sequence comes from Mucilaginibacter lappiensis, assembly GCF_900155965.1. Lineage (GTDB taxonomy): Bacteria > Bacteroidota > Bacteroidia > Sphingobacteriales > Sphingobacteriaceae > Mucilaginibacter > Mucilaginibacter lappiensis. Next base: position 222,489 of record NZ_FTMG01000008.1, on the reverse strand, counting down.
GCCATTTCGTATTGCTGTATTTTGGCATTTATTTCAGGATCACCAAACTGTTTGTAATTGATATCATTAAGGGCCGCCAGGTTGTCCAGCATTTTCCTGCGCTCATGCCGGTTTAAACCCTCTGGGTCATTTAAATAAAGTATAGGGTTTTCGCCGCTGCTAAACTGTACACCCTGGTGAATAGAATCTAAAAATCCGTTGCTCCATAACTTGGAGTATACCCCCTGACCGTTCCCTTTACCCTTTGATAATAATACGGTAAAGGCCGGCAGGTTTTTATTTTCGCTGCCCAAGCCATAGCTTACCCATGAGCCCATGCTTGGCCGGTTACCCTGCTGCGCACCGGTTTGGAAAAAAGTAAGCGCCGGATCATGATTAATAGCATCAGTGTTCATGGAGCGGATGATGCAGATATCGTCGGCTATTTTACCTATATGCGGAAACAAATCGCTTACGTATGCACCCGATTCACCATATTGTTTAAAATCATAAAAGGAGCCTACCAGTGGAAAGGAGGCCTGCTTGGCAGTCATCCCGGTCAATATCTGGTTACCGCGAACCGATGCGGGCAGCTCCTGCCCCATCATCTCCCTTAATTTAGGTTTATAATCAAATGATTCCAGTTGTGAAGGCGCACCGTCCTGAAAAAGATAGATCACCCTTTTAGCCTTAGGGGCAAAATTAGGGATGCCCGGAATAAAATCGGCCTCGCTATCGGCTCCGTTCCCGCTAAACAAATCCGGAATGAGCAAAGAGCCCAATGCCACACTACCTATACCCAAACTCAGCCTGGACAAAAACTTTCTTCTGTTAATATTGAGTCTGCTTTCTAAAAAATCTTTTTCCATATGGCTCAGGTTTTGGTTATGGCTTCTTCTAAATTATATATGGTGTCTACTACTTTCATCATCGCGGCCAATGTTATTTTATCAGCATTAACCGGAAGCGGGTATTCGCCAACACTCAGCAACTTTTCGGCATCTGCTTTTTTCATGGTCTTTAACTCGTCTTTATAATAAGCGGTTAATATGGTCAGTTCTTTTTCTTGCGGGTGGCGGCACATGATCAACCGGAACGCTTTAGTTACCTTGGCCGAAGTTGAATTGTTATCCTGTAATAACCTTGCCGCTAATACCCTCGATGCCTCCAATACCGTTGGATCATTCAGCATCACCAATGCCTGGAGCGGCGTATTGGTACGTAAGCGTTTTACCTCGCACTGATCACGGTTACTGGCATCAAAAATACCCAATGAGGCCGGTGGTACCGTACGTTTGATGAGTGTATACATCCCCCTCCTGTAAAGATTAGGGCCATGTACCTGTTTGTAATTGGCCAGTATACCACGCCCCGAGGTGGCATTTTCCCAAAGACCGGGTGGCTGATAAGGGTTAACGCTTGGCCCCCCGATGGTACGCGTTAGCAGCCCACTACTGGCTAGTACCAAGTCGCGGACAAACTCGGCAGGCAAACGATAACGAGGACCGCGGGACAGGTAAGTATTTTCAGGATCCGATTTTGCTTTTTCGGGGGTGAGTATAGCTGATTGCCTGTAAGTGGCCGATAACACAATCTGTTTGACGAGCCGTTTGATATCCCAGCCATGATCCCTGAAATCGACGGCCAGCCAGTCCAGCAGTTCCGGATGTGAGGGCAAATCACCCTGCATTCCAAAATCACCAGAACTTTTAACAATACCTTTGCCAAAAAACTCCTGCCATACCTGGTTAACAAATACCCGGGCAGCTAACGGATTATTCTTATTGAACAACCACTCGGCAAGCCCCAGTCTGTTTTTAGGATAGCTGGCGGTAAAAGGCAATATGGATTGAGGGGTTCCGGGTTCAACTTGATCCCCGTGTGCATCGTAGTTACCACGTTTCAGGATGTAGGTTGGCCGTACTTTGTCACTATCGCCCATTACCGATACGATGAGTTTTGCAGTATCCTGCTTGTTTATAAAGTTCAATACCTTTTTCACCTCCTCATTACTGATCTGCATCATCGGTCGTTTGGCATAAGTCTCAGGACCTCCTACTGTCGACTGGATACCCACTTCTTTTACATTGTTAAAAAAGGAATATACCTGGTAATATTCCTTCTGCGAAAAAGGATCATACTTATGGTCATGGCAATGGGCGCATTCCAGGGTAATTCCCAACAATGCTTTGCCAAAGGTATTGGTACGGTCGGTTACATAACTTACCCGGTATTCTTCATCAATTACGCCCCCCTCTTCTGTTATTTTATGGTTACGGTTAAAACCAGTGGCCAGCAATTGCTCCTGGGTAGAATTGGGCAGCAGATCTCCCGCCAGCTGCCAGGTTACAAATTTATCGTAAGGCAAATTTTCATTAAAAGCATGAATCACCCAATCGCGCCAGGGCCATTGGCTACGGTAATTATCATCCTGGTAACCGTGCGAATCCGCATAGCGGGCAACATCCAGCCAATGCAGGGTCATTTTTTCGCCATACTGGGGGCTTTGTATCAATTGATCCACCATCTTTTGATAAGCATTTGCACTTTTATCAGCCAAAAACGAGTCCATCATGGGCAAACTGGGTGGCAAGCCTGTAAGATCAAGCGATAACCTTTTAAGCAAACGCTCTTTGTCGGCTTCGGGATTGGGATCGATACCTTTCTGCTCCAGCTTTTGCAGTATAAAATTATCTATCTGATTTTTGGGCCACGCTGTGTTTTTCACTTGTGGTACTGTAGGTAATTTGGGAGGTACAAAAGCCCAGTGCTTTTCGTATTTGGCACCCTGTTTTATCCATTTTTTGATCAGGTCTACTTCATAGGCCGACAATCTTTTCAAATTCGAAGCCGGTGGTGGCATCAACTCCATCGTATCCTGGGTTGAAATGCGCTTGTAAACCTCCGACAGACTAGGCTCGCCGGGTACCAGGGCATGAGCCTTTGGATTGTCTTTTAAAGCCTGGTAGGCACTCTCCGGCATATCAAGCCGAAGACCGGCCTCCCGTTTACTGGCATCGGGCCCATGGCATTTATAACATTTATCAGACAGAATGGGTCTGATGTTAAAATTATAGCTTATCACATCTGGTACCTGTTCCTCCGTACCCTGGTCTGATCTTGAATGGGTACAAGCAGAAAACAGGCACAACGCACAAACAGTACACCAGGTCGAAAAAAAATACACCTTCCAATTCATCATTAATTTGGTAGTAAGGGTGGTTTAAATAATAATTACTATGATCGGTTTTCTCATTAATCAGGGCAGATAAACCAAACAAATTTATCCGCTCCAATTTCAAAACAGGTTTAATGAGAACCCATCATTATATGTTTATAATTGGCTTTTTAATTAGCTATTTATTGGCGTTTATAAATAAAGGGTCTCTGTATTTAAGCAATAAATATATGATTAAAATTATTTGTTTATATGTACAAACAAATTAAATATTGCATATAAAATTATAGCACAGCCAGCAGTTCCACAATGGATTAACTTCCTATTTTAATGTGTTATCTTACTATCATAGTTAACAAAGACATAAGATACTACTTCATCTACCTTGTTTCACATCATCACCGGCATATACTATAATCTTGAAGTTGATATCTAATTAATTGTCTAAAACACATTACTGACAAAAAATTAAATAAAAAATACATCTATCATTAAATGAAACACATAAATTTATCCGTTTAACAACACTAATTATTCCCTAAAATTCTTAATCCTTATGCTAAAACTGTCCTTCACCCTGCTTTTTGTCGTCGTTTTTTTTGGTACGCTCAGGTACTTTACAAGCGCTTTTTTTCCAGAAAATCAACCTCCAATTAAACATGCTTCGCTAAATCAAAGTCATACTTTAGGTACCAAACGCCAGGACACCCTTCATTGGCCGGATGGATTAAAAATTACTCGGTTTGCCGGCCCAGACCTTACGCCAAGTCCGGCTTGTATTGCAACAGCGCCAACAGGCGAGGTATATGTTGGTGTAGATATGATAGGCTCCCTGGGCAAAACTCCCGGGAAAGGAAAAATTATGAGGCTTGTGGACAGTGACAATGACGGTAAGATAGACAAGCATACAGAATTTGCCGAAGTTGACGATCCCAGGGGTATCCTGGTGATGGGCGACCAGGTTTTTGTAATGCACACGGTATTTTCTAAAGAAACAGGTAAAGCAATTGGGATGAACCTGGAAGTTTTTACAGACAAAGACCATGATGGCATTGCCGATGGCCCTCCAAAGCCGCTTATTGAGCATATAAGCAATGCCCACATGCTGGCCGAAAGAGGTACAGATCATGCCACCAATGGCATACGTATGGGTATTGATGGCTGGATATATATAGCCGTAGGTGATTTTGGCTTTCATGATGCTATAGACCGCAGCGGCAAAAAATTAACTATGCTGGGTGGCGGCATTGTTAGGGTACGGCCCGATGGAACCGAAATGGAGATTTACACCCACGGAACCCGTAACATATACGATGTCGCTATTGACCCTTACATGAACGTTTTCACCCGTGACAATACCAATGATGGCGGCGGGTGGAACATCCGTTTTTCACACCACATACAATCTGGTGAATACGGGTATCCGGTATTGTTCCAACACTTTACGGATGAGATTCTACCCGCCCTGGTTGATTTAGGAGGCGGATCCGGTACGGGTTCTTTGTTCATGGACGAACCCACCTGGCCCGAAAAATACAACCACGTACCCATGACAGCGGACTGGGGAAGAAGCGAATTGTATATCAATCGTTTAAAACCCGATGGCGCCAGCTTTCAGCAAAAAGAAGAAGAATTTATTCAACTACCTCAAATTACAGATCTGGATGTTGATGGATCAGGAAGACTCTACCTCTCTGCATGGGATGGTGCGGGTTACTCTGGCGATGCGGCCAAAGGCTATGTAGTAAGAGCCGTACCCACAAACTGGACCTACAAATCTTTCCCCGACCTTAAAGCGGCATCAGCAGGCGATTTGGCAAACCTGCTTAAATCGGCAAGCGCTGTGGCCCGTTTAAGTGCTTCCCAGGAACTTCTTACCAGGCCTGTTGAAGAAACCGGCAAACTATCACTCCAAATTGCAAATGATGCCAGCCTGCCATTATATGCCCGGGTTGCAGGGCTTTATACCTATGCCCAGGCCACCCGCGAAAACGGGATACCAGCTTTAGTACAACTTTCAAAGGATAATAATTTAAAAGAGTTTGCTTTACGGGCACTTGCAGACAGAAAGCCTGGCATTCAAAACGTACCCATTGAACCATTTTTAGCCAGCTTAAAAAATCCGTCCGAACGGGTTCAGGCCGCGGCTATTGTAGGTCTGGGTCGCCTGGGCAGAATTGCTGCAGCTCAACCATTGCTAACTACACCAGTTCCGGCTACTTTTGTGGCGCCAAACAAAAATGAAGAAGGTCCTCATGCCAAACCCAATGCCGCCATTATACCGGCACACCTGGCTGTAAGGGCGCTTGTAAGTATGAATGCGGTTAATGACTGCGTTAACGCCATCGGCACAGCTAATTCAACCCTGGCGCTATGGGCTTTAAGGTATATATATGATACCAAAGCTGTTGATGGATTAATTAAAGCCTACTCCAGAGTGAAGGATGATAAAACTAAAAAGCAAATACTGGTAACACTATCACGGCTTTATAAAAAGGAGGCCGATTATGATGCTTCGTGGTGGTGGGGTACCAGGCCCGATTCGCATGGCCCAATTTATAAAGGTGTTACCTGGGATGGTTCGCCACGGATTGAGCAATTTTTAAAAGCCCAATGGACAAAATCAAGCCCTACCGGGAAACAGTTTTTTGCCAATTTAAATGCCCGCCATCAAATGGGGATTACAGCGTTTGGCGGTGAAGAAAAAGGTACCGCCACGAAAGAAGTTAAAATTGATCTGGCCAAAATCACGAACAAGAAAGGCCAGATCGGGAAATCATCTATCGAAGATGTGATGCTGATGATCGCAAAAATAAAAGGAGATCCATTAAAGGGAAAAGCTCTTTTTGCCCGTCAGGGCTGCATCGCTTGTCATAGCCTTACCAGGGGCGAAAAGCTAAAAGGGCCGTTTATGGGACAAATAGGTTCCATCATGACAAGGCAGCAAATTGCAGAGTCGGTTCTTAAACCTAACGCATCAATTTCCCAGGGTTTTGCTACCGTAGTAATATCTGCCAAAGGAAACAAAAACTATATGGGCTTCATTACCGAGGAATCGGCACAAAAGATAGTGATGCGGGACATAACAGGCAATGTTTTTACAGTAAAAGCATCCGATGTGATCAGCCGTAAGGAATTGAAAACATCTATGATGCCAACAGGCCTGGCCAACGCGTTATCATACGAAGAATTTGCGTCCCTCATTACCTTTCTTTCACAACAAAAGAACTGATTATTTTTTGTTAAATCCGCTGATTTCTATCATCATAAAAAAGCTTCTATACCATAACAGAAGTTTTTTTTATATCAACAGGATAAGAAAAATGTTAAATTCATGTCCCCTCAGGGTCCTTTTCAGGAGACCCTGAGAGGACAAAATCAACTTATAACCTATGAATAAAAAGATAGTTTTTGCTTATATAATAAATGTTCCGCTAACTTATGTTTTGGTTTGCATAATGGGCTGGATGTCATATTTCATTGTAAATGGAAATCCAACTTTTTTTATTCCTTTAAGAATTTTACTTTGCATCTATTTCATATTGCATTTAATTATCATCATAGCTGCTTTACGATTTTTTAAATTGTATAAATTTAAAAGATTCCTTATTATGGGTTTTGAGTCACTTATTGTCTTCATTTTGCTTGGGATTTTATTACATGCATAAATAAATTCAAGCTGATACACTACCCTAATTGTTATTTGAAAGGAGCATCTCCATCATTATAAAAAAAGCTAATGTCCCAGCAGATTCTGTGAAGAGGACCCTGCGTTTTGAATTACCAGAGGGTGAACCATAGGGCCCCTTTCAGGAGAGTAATAGCCCATGAGTAGACAGAACTGTCAAATACTATTAAAACAGGAGGCTGTCACCCTGAGCCCGTCGAAGGGTCGAGCGCAGAGGCCTGCCCTCCATGCTTCGACGGGCTCCATGACACCCTTTTTTGAACAAATGCCATATGATGGGTTATTACTTTCAGGAGATCCTGAGGGGACAAAAAATATTTGATCGAAAGATTTCATGTCCCAGCAGGGTCTCTCGGAGAGGACCCTGTGTTGAATTGCCAGAGGGCGAACCTCAGAGTCCCTTTCAGGAGACCCTGTAGCGACAAAAAAGAACTGATTATTTTTTGTTAAATCCGCTGATTTCTATCAAAATAAAAAAGCTTCTGTGTCGTAACAGAAGCTTTTTTTATATCAAAAGGGTAAGAAAAATGTTAAATTAACAGGCGGATAACCTGTACAAAGCGGCGTTTATATCTTTCGTCCATATTGGATATGGTAACCCCATGCTCTTTACCGGATGTGGAGTGGATAAATTTAAACTCGTCGCTCGAATTACAATAGACGATGCCTACGTGGCCAATTCTGCGGGTATGTTTTTTAGTTCCTGTAAATAATATGATGTCACCAGGCCGGGCATCCTCTAATCTTACTTTTTGGCCTACACTGATAAACTCGCAGGATGAACGGGGTACATTAAAGTTAAACTTTTTGAAAACATAACTTACAAAACCCGAGCAGTCAAAACCCACCAACGGATTAGAACATCTGGAACGATACCGGGTACCCAAAAGAGATTGTGCAAAATGCAGAAGTGTGTCTGCCGAAACACTATCTGTTGATAGATAAGCATTTGCCGTTTTTATTTTATGAGTTAATTTGAATCTGCGCACATGCGTTTTTGAAAACAGCGATGTGGTAAGGCCTATAAAAACAAGAAGGATTAAATATTTACTCATATTGCGCCGGCAATTTATAAAATTAAATTAATAGGCAACTGAAATAATAAGCAAGTTTTTTTGCACAATTTCTTAACATCATTTCGTCTTGGCCGGCGTTAACCTCAGGGTTCCTTGCAGGAGACCCTGAGGGGACCTAAGCATTTTACCCCAAAAAGTGGGTTTACATAAAAACCTGCTATATCGAGGTGTAAAATTCACAAATAATTGATTATCAAATAACTACATAAATGTAAACCATAAAAAGTGTAAACCATGTAAACCCACTTTTATACCAAAATGGCCCACTGTTCAGGATCGTAAACCGATTATTCTTTTAACCCATATTTGTCGCTGAACTTCTTGTAAAGCTGCTTATGCAGGTTATCCAGGTTGATATTACGGCCCTGTATAAAGGCGGTTTCCACATCCAGGCCTATCATATCCAGGGCATCACCTTTGGATATAAAAAGGTTGGCATCTTTTCCGGTTTCTAAAGTACCTGTAGTTTTATCGATACCCAGTATTTTGGCATTGTTGATGGTGATCATGGATAAAGCCTGTTCTTTGGTTAATCCGTACCCTACTGCCTGGCCTGCTTCAAAAGGCAGGTTGCGCTGACGCCAGAAACCGGTACCGGTTAAGCCGTAAAGTACGCCTCCATCCTGCAACAGCTTGGGCAATTTGTAAGGCAGGTAAACATCGTCCTCATCCCTATCAGGCAAGGTTTGGGTTTCACGAATGATGACCGGTACATTATTTTCTCGTAACAAATCGGTAACCAGATATGATTCTTTACCGCCCACAATGACAGCCGAGATTCCAAGACGTTTGGAAAATGTTACGGCCTGCCCTATTTCTTTAGCGTTATCAGCAATGATAAATAGCTTTTTGGTGCCATTAAACAAACCCCTCATCGCCTCAAAGCGGATATTGGTTACGGCGGGCTTAGCAATTTCAGCATAGGCCTTAGCCTGCTCAAACAGGCTTGTTATTTCATCTACTTTTTTCTGGGCACGCTGGGCTGGTGTTTCCTGGACAACTCCGGGTACCGGTATTGCCCCCCTCCTTTCACGACCACCCGCAGCTACAGGCCAGTTTAAGTGGATGGCCATATCTTTTTTATATGCTGCATCCTCCCAGTTCCAGGCATCTAACTGTACTACCGACGATTCCCCGGAGATCAAGCCTCCATTAGGGGTAGGCTGAGCCAGTAAAATACCATTGGAACGTACCGTAGGAATAACTTTTGAATCGGCATTATAAGCCACTAAGGAGCGTACATGTGGGTTAAGCTCACCCGTTTCTGTATCGTCAACCGTCCCGCGGGCGCCCTCTTCTATTTCAATTAAACCTAATGTGGTCATTGGCGCTATAAACCCGGGATATACCTGTTTACCTGTAGCATCAATTATTTCCGCATCGGCAACAGAAGGCGCTGCACCTTCTCCAACACCTGTAATTTTGCCTTTTACAAAAGTGATGTAACCATTATTAATCACCTGCCCGTTGCCAACGTGTATGGTTGCACCTGTTATGACCACAGGTTTTGTTTGCGGTTTGGCCGGTGAAATGTTTGCCTGCCCGTAAGCGAAGGAAATGCCAAGCAATAATCCTCCTAAACTTAATATAGTTCTTTTCATGTTGCTTTTAACTGGGGAATTATTGCTCATTATGATCTCTTGCTTCGCGTGCTGCCTGTTTGGCCCGCTCCATTTCTGTATAATCGTCGGCCACTACAAAATTATCTTCTTCAACACTTTCACATTCATAAAGACGATGGCGGGTAGTTGTTGGTCTTTGCGTAGCTGCTCCTTTGTTTTTAGCTTCCAGCATCTTTTGTATGATACGTCCTTCGTCTGCTGCCAAAGCCTTTTGTTTTTCGGCATCTTTTTCAATATCCCAATACAAAACCCCATCAACAAAGGTTTTTTCGGCAACGGCATAAACAGACAATGGATCTGCCGACCATAAAACAATATCGGCATCTTTACCTGGTTTAATACTGCCTATCCGGTTATCTACATGCATCATTTTTGCAGGATTAAGAGTTACCAGTTTCAAGGCGTCCTCTTCGCTCATATGTCCGTAGGTTACCGCTTTCCCTGCTTCCTGATTCAGGCGGCGGGCCATTTCAGCGTCATCGGAGTTAAAGCCGGTTACCAAGCCAACCTCATGCATCAGCTTACCGTTGTACGGAATAGCCTCTGCCACCTCACTTTTATAGGCCCACCAGTCTGAAAATGTTGACCCGGCAATATTGCGCGCTTTCATTTTATCGGCCACTTTATAACCTTCCAGTATGTGGGTAAAGGTATTAATGTGGAAACCCATAGAATCGGCAACGTGCATCAACATATTGATCTCTGATTGCACATAGGAGTGACAGGTGATAAAACGTTTGTTGTCTAATATTTCTACGAGAGCATCCAACTCTAAGTCTCTTCGAGTAGTGCTCCCTTTTGCGGCACGGGCTGTTTTGTACTCTTTGGCTCGTGTAAACGCATCTATATATACCTCTTCAACCCCCATGCGTGTTTGTGGAAACCGCAGAGCTGCATTATTGGCAGGCGGACCATTATTACTTCCTTTTACGTTTTCGCCCAGAGCAAACTTGATAAAGCCATCGCTGCCCGCAAATTTGATCTCTTCGGGTAACATACCCCAGCGATGTTTAATTAACTGTGTCTGGCCACCGATAGCATTGGCCGAACCATGTAATATATGCGATGTGGTTACCCCACCAGCCAATTGTCGATACAGGTTGATATCCTCTGCATCAATAACATCCGCTATACGAACCTCTGATGTGACTGACTGTGTACCTTCATTAATGCCCCCTGTTGCGGCGATATGCGAGTGCTCGTCAACAATACCGGCAGATATATGCTTGCCTGTGGCATCAATTACTTTTGCTCCGGCAGATGGAAGATTTTTACCAACTGACTTTATCTTACCGTTTTCAATTAAAACGTCGGTGTTTTTTAATATGCCCTCTTTTTCATTTGTCCAAACAGTAGCATTTTTTAACAATACCGTCTCGGCTTTGGGTATCTCGGCATTACCAAATGCTGCAAAAGGATAAATGACTGGCCCAACGTTTAGATTAGGTTTAGGCGTCTCCTGCGATGGAGATTTGGATGCCGGTGCAGCACTGGTGAATGTTGCTGTCCACTTGCTTAATGATCCATCCGGAAATACGGCATCACCTTTCAAAGTTATCGGGAAAATGGAGGAAATATACCCTGATAATCTGATAATGCCTTCCGGGTTTTGCTTATAATCAAAATAGATGCTTACCCGGTCGCCTGTCCTGGTAATAGTTCCCCTGGTACGTGTGCTATCTGTACCAGAATGCTTAACACTCACTTCGTACACACCAGGCGAGCCATTAATAGTTAAAGTTGTATTAGCAAAACCCGTTCCATTTACCAAATAATTACCGCGCAGATCAGCAATATTCATTTTACTTACCACATATTGTCGTCCCTCTGCCCAGTTTTCATAAATGATATTGTCAGGCTTAAATAGATTACCGGAAGTAATAATAAAGCTGGCCAGTTTACCTTTGGTTAACGTGCCTACTTTATCAGCTACACCAAGCATTTCTGCCGGGATGGTTGTTAACGAGTTTAGCGCTTGTTTTTCGCTAAGACCGTTGGTGATGGCAGTTCTGATGTTTGTCCAAAAATCACGGGCATTGGTCAACCCATAGGAAGTTATGGCAAATTTCACACCCGCCTTTTCCAAAACTCCAGGATTGGTTGGTGCCAGTTCCCAGTTTTTTAATTGATCATATTTGATACTCCGGGCATCTATTGGATCCTCTACATCATAGGGTTCCGGGAAGTTTACAGGAATGATAAATTCACTGCCCGTAGCCTTTATAGCGGCAATACGCCGGTACTCCAATCCATCAGTTTTGTAAATATAATGCCGGCCAAATTCTTTGGCTATTTTATCGGCACGCAAAATGCTTTGCGGGTCGCTTACTTCAAAAATCTGGGGCAGGTTTTGTGTACGGTTAAATTCGTCGAGAGATATATTGTACTCTCCTTTTTGAGTTTTATACCATTGCGCATCATAGTACGTTTGGCGTAGCAATGCTATACTACCCATTAATGATGACGGATAATTAGTAGCTGCTGTACCTTTACTAAAAGAATAATGCGCCGCCGCCTGATCGTTCAACATAATCAAATTATCGCGTTCGTCGCCCAGGCTAACCACAACCGAAGTTCCGCGGGCAATACCATCATGTATAAGTGATTGCACGGTACTAAACCCGTTTTTCTTTAGATCTTCACTCTTTGCGGCATCTCCATGAAATACTGTTTTAGCATTCATTTCGGGTTTTATGGATTCATTCCAGCCATAAGCTCCGGGCTTGGTTGATACAGGGACAATAACACGCCCACCAAAACCTCCGGCACCAAAGACCTGTCTCGGTTGCTCAGGTATACCATAAGTGGTATATGCATCAATAAGTCCAGGGTAAATATATTTACCCTCCAGGTTAACCACGGTATATCCTTTAGGGATGGGGATATCTTTACCTACGGCTTCAATAATCCTGTCTTTAACCAATAAGGTGCCTCCACTTATGGTTTGATCGGCATTGGTAACTATAGTACCATTGATAAAAGCATACTGCCCCGGTCGGATATCCCAGGCCCCATTAACCGGGAACGTTTCCTGGGCGTCGCAAACTTTAAGGGCAAAAAAGAGAAAGTAAAAAAGTATTGTTTTTTTCATATATATCGACTTACCTCTAAATTTATCAATTAAGCTCAGAAAAAAAATAAATATTTTAATTATCATGGGTTTGTTACACCAAATCTGCCATATTAAACCTTATCAATACCTTTGTAATAAGTTTTAGGTGGATATCAATGACATATTGTAAGTCCTAAAGTAAATAAGTTAAACTATCAGGCTAAATAAATGCCATGCTGTTTATAACAGCATGGCATTTGGAGTATATTATTTCTATTAAAATAATGACAGCTACTTTTTAATTATAGCCTGGGTTTTGAATCAACTTGAGATTCTTATTTACCTCAGTTAGGCTAATAGGTAAAAAGTACATCTTATCCAACCATTGCCTGTTTTCGATCCCGTTATCAATGGCAGGCGTGTAGGTATAATTATAAATAGTTTCGTCATGCTTATAAGGTGATGGCGCTGTTTGGCCGGGTTTCAGGGTGCCGGTTACTGTTATAAAGATCAGTTTTTGGCCCAGGGTAGTGGGCCCTATCATCCAGCGACGCGCATCGTGGTAACGCTGCTCCTCATAAACCATTTCTATCCTTCGCTCATTGCGGTAACGCTGCTTTAATGCATCACCCGATTCTGTAAGGGCTGGCATCCCTGCGCGGAAACGGATCTTGTTAAGCCAAGTCCGGGCTTCGGCATCCTGACCTAGCTCAATACAGGCCTCAGCATAGTTAAATACTGCCTCGGTATACCTAAAAAACGGCCAGGGAATAAACTGTTTGGTGTTATTATCAACCACGTTAGGATCAATATCTATAAACTTGCGCACGTAGTAACCAGTCCAGCTGCCATTCCAGTTTTCGATGCTGCTTTGGCGGGTATCTAAACCAGCCAGCGTTCCAGAACCTACCTGGTAGCTTCCGGTTTGAATTTGATTAGCCGGATCAACATTACCAGATATCTTGTCGCGGGGTTTCCAACCGGCACCATCATATAAAATAGAAGCATAAAACCGTGGATCTCTGTTTTTATAAGGAGCGGCTTTATTGGTCGGGTTATTCCAATCGAATTTAGTACCATCAATGTTTTCATAGTCACTTACTAAATTTTCAACCGGTGTATTACCTGCCCAGTTATGATAACCATTGGGGCCATTATTTAAACCTACATTTTCGCCCCCTTCATCTTTACCAGCAACAAAATACCGCGCAAAAATGAGTTCGGAGGAAGCCGTAGCATCAACAAATGTGGCTTTACTGCCACCGCCCATTGCGATAGAGATATAACTAGTCTTGGCATCATCAAACGATGCTGGGGAAGCTAAATTGAGTTTATAGCCAGTACCGGCGGCATCTAAAACCGCTTTGGCCGCATCCTTTGCGGCCTGCCAACGGGCCGTCCTATCACCGCTTATATAGCCAAGAAGCTCGGGGTGCGTATAAGCACCGATCACAGCAGATTTGGCTTTTGCAGTTGGAATATCGTGCAGATCACTTGCGGCATACAACAATACTCTTGATTTTAAAGCCAAGGCGGCGGGCACCGATGTACGGCCTTTATCCATAGTTTTACCGGTTAATAGGGTAATAGCGCTGTCGCAATCGGCAGTAATGAATTTAACGCAATCGGCATAGTTGTTTCTGGCTGCTGAGTAATCGGCCTCCCCAAGCTGATATACTTTAGTAATAATTGGTATCCCACCATAATAACGCACCAACTGCTGATAATAATAAGCCCTTAAAAAATGGGCCTCGCCCCGCAGGCGTTCTTTAAGCGATTGGTCAATTGTGGACTTAACCAGGTTCTGCAATGCCACATTACATGATCTGATCCGGTTATACATGCTTCCCCACTCGTAGGTATTGTTTGTCCAGCCAATATTGGTAGGCCCTACCGTACCTTCGTTGATAACATTTATACCTCTTCCTGGATGCGTAAATACAGCTTCATCTGATAGTGAGGCCAACTCCTGTTCATCAAAGCCCCCATTACCTAAACCGTTATAAATTTCGTTTACAAAAGCGGCAGAAAGTGCGCCATCTTTCCAGGTATCATCAGAAGGCACTTCTGTTAAGGGCTTGGTATTTAAAAAATCTTTCTTACATGAGGTAAGTAACACGCCCGAAACAATTAATACAGTTAAAATATGTTTGATTAAATTTTTCATGGTTTTCGTTATTAAAAGGTTACTCTGACACCGGTGTTTAAAATTCTCGACTGTGGATAATACTGTCCATTGCCTGAAAGTGACTCCGGATCCCATATTCTCAATTGATCCCAGGTGATCAGGTTAAGGCCACTTACGTATACCCTTAAATTGCTCATCCCTATTTTTTGAGCTATCTGGCCGGGCAGGTTATAACCCAATTCCACATTCTTTAAGCGGAGATAGTTGGTGCTTCTGTAGAAATAGGTGCTCGGGTTATTGTTAACTGAATACCAGGTATCACCCCGGTTAGCTATCCGCGGATCAACACTGCTTGGCTTATCCACAGACCAGCGGTGGTCATAGGTATATTGAAGATAATTTCCGATATCCCCCGATTCTGTATTGATAGGCAAATAACCACCAGTAGCACCTTGAAATAATATGGAAAGATCAAAGTTTTTATATTGCAGGTTAAGGGATAACCCGCCAGTAAATGTAGGTGTGATGCCTCTATTGAGCCGCACACGATCATCGCCGTTAATTTTACCATCACCATTAATATCCTTAAACTTCAGGTCGCCGGGTTTAAGCTGAGGGGTTAGTCCGCTGTAATCTAATTTATTGGCGTTAATCTCGGCCTGATCTTTAAACACACCATCGGAGACGTATAAAAGCGGTGCCCCGATAGGGTGTCCTGTTGCAAACTGATAAGCAGGAGCACCGGGCGCTTCGTCCTGGTATATGATCTTGTTTTGGGCATAGCCTCCGTTTATACTCACATTATACTTGAGCTCGCCTATCTTCCCTTTATACCCTACTTTAAACTCATACCCTTTATTATTAACCTTGCCTATATTTTCGGGAGGCAATAGATTGCTTATACCTGTACTTGCCGGTGTTGAACCCTGGCGTGCCCAAAGTATGTTGGTTCGTTTATTATAGAAGTAATCCAGTTCAAAATTAATGCGCCCTTCAAACAACTCACCCTCCAAGCCTATATCATAATTATTAGCTACCTCCCAGGTAAAATTAGGATTGGGGACCCGAAGTTCATATAATGACTTGGTTACCTGATCATTAAATATATAACTCCCGAAACCATAAGTTGATAAGTATTGATTTTCCTGTAATACATTATTGTAATATGGTTCGGCCCCCATTTGTCCGTAGGAAGCACGTATTTTCAGGTAATTGACGGCCTTAACATTGTTTTTCCAGAAATCTTCCTGCGAAATATTATAACCTAACAATAAGCCAGGGAAAAATCCAAATCTGTGCGCTTCAGGGAATATATAAGATCCGTCATACCGCCATAAAAATTCCGCTAGGTATTTTTGCTTGTAATTGTAGGCCGCCCTGCCAAAGTAACTTAACCGGGCCCGGTCATAGGCACCACCTGAATTATCTTTTTCTGCATCGCCGCCTGCAAATAGCTGATCAACATCCGGTGATAGAAAATAACGGCGATAGGCACTAAAATAATCATCACTGATGGTTTCACGCGTTACGGCTGCCATCAGGTTAATAGTATGATCTCCAAAAGTGCGGTCGTAATTGATAAAGCCACCAAGTAAAACATTCAATTTATTTTCATCACTTTGTGACAATCGCGGATCAGTAAAGGTGGAACGTACGCTAGGCGTAAGTACCGGGGTTTTGCCATCCGCCTCAAAGGATTTATGATCCCAATAATACAATGTCCACGGTGTTGACCATACCTTTTCCCGCTTTATATACTTATCAATAGAAGCCGTACCCGTTAACTTTAAACCTTCTACTCCTGGAATCAATAATTCAACCTTTCCGTTTGTTTGAAAATAGTCTCTCCTGTCCCTGTCATAACCAGTTTTGTTGGTTGTAATTACAATAGGATTCTGCCCGTTTTCGATATCCGGACCCGGTAAACCGTTGGGCCAAACTTCCTGTTCTGTTGGTTTGCCCCGCATGAGCATCCTGAATATAGATCCCGCACTTTGTGTTGGGAAATTCCGCGCCTCTTCACGCGCTGTTACACCAATACTGGTATTGATGTACTTATTTACCTTGGCATCCAGATTTACACGGAAATCATACTGTTTGTAGCCAGTTGCCGAATTTTTATAATAACCATCCTGGGTAGTATAACCCAGAGAGGTCAGGAATTTTACATTATCTGATCCGCCGTTAATTTGAAGGTTGTGACGGCTTTGGGGCGACCATGTTTTTAAAGTGGTACCAAACCAATCGGTATTGGGATGACCAAGCGGATCTGAGCCATCGCGGTATTTCTGTATATCAACTGGTTGAAAAGCCGCGTTAATTACCTTACCGCTTTGCTGCTTGTAACTACCCGTGGTATTAAAAGCGGCCCACGCAGCCCCCCATTCAGATACAGGAGTATCACTATTGTATAATGTAATTTCATTATTCAGCGTGGCATACTCTGCGGCATTGGCCATTTTGGGTATTACCGTTGCTTGTGCAAAACCCTGGTTAAAGTCATACGACAATTGTGTTTTTCCTAATTTGCCATGCTTGGTAGTAATCAAAATTACACCATTTGCCGCCCGTGAACCATATATGGCGGCCGAGGCATCTTTTAAAACCGATATACTTTCAACATCGGCCGGGTTTAAACGCTCTAAACCTCCGGCCCTGTCTGGCACACCATCAATAACTACAAGGGCATCACTGTTGCCCAGGCTGTTTGTTCCGCGGATATGAATGGCTGAACCATCATAACCAGGTTCGCCACTGGATTGTACAGCGGTAACACCAGGTAAGCGTCCGGCCAAGGTATTTGATAAATTTACGGTGGGAGATTTTTCCAGATCAGAGCCTTTAACAGATGCTACGGATCCCGTTACAGTTACCTTTTTTTGAACACCATAGCCTACAACAATCACTTCAGAGAGCCCCTTTGATGAGGCCTGTAGTTTAATGCTAATGGCATTTTTTCCATTAACAGGTACCTCTAAGGTGTTATAACCAATATAAGATATAACCAAAATGCCATCATCAGGAGCAGTAATGGTGAAATTTCCTTTAACATCTGTTACGGTGCCGGTATTGCTACCTTTAACCATGACCGACACGCCAATCAATTTCTCGCCTGTGGCCTGATCTGTTACATTACCGGAAACTTTTATAGGTGTATTTATGATATTTTTTCTTCCAAATATACCTTTTGATGATATTTTCCGGGTATTAGTAGCACCGGCATAGGATAATGGTACAAATATCAGAACTATTAATATTTGGTACAGAATAGTTTTACAAACTTTTAGCAGGGGATAATTCCTATCCAAATTGTGTTTCATAACTTTTTAATTAGTTTAATAATTAATTCGTGTAATAAGATGTGCAGATATTTTCAAGAGGGAATCTGTAATAAATACCCTCTCTGACATTAATAATCGTTTTAGCTTATTTTCCCATAGGCAATTGTTTTAGTTTATTTTTTGCTAATTGGTTAATTCAATAAAAAGGCTGATATAAGCAATACCCGATACCGGGTGCCTGGGCAAGGGCAAATAATGACACGCCCTGATACTCAAGGGTGGAGTAAGAGGGGGTTATGTATTACTTGCTGTTTCTGATAAAAAGTTGATAAGTGCACTTTATCAACCAGAAATTATCAGGTAAATATTTTATTATCAATAGGTTGTGAAGAACAATAAATGTCCTAATAACACTTTTTAATTGGCAGAGCTAATATAATAATATTTAAATAAGTTGTACACCAGATAAGAATATTAATAAACTATGAAAGATGTTTAGATTATGGCCGAAGATTGGATAACGGCTGTAGACGAACGATATGATCACCTCTATTTAAAACTAGTGGATGACAAAACAGCATGCTTTTTTAATCGATTTATCAGGAAATACGGAAATTATTACAGAGTTTTTCAAAGGGTTCATTTATTGATGGCTAGTGTTTGAAAGGATTTATATGGATCAGTATTCTTCGACCATTATTAATGCCGTAGAGAAAGTTAAAACGGCAGTGGTCAAAATCGAACTCTTTAAACAACAAAAAGGAAAAGAACAGCCAGTTGGCTCGGGTTCCGGTTTCTTATTTTCTTCAGACGGGTATCTTTTTACTAACAGCCATGTGGTACAACAGGCTGAGCTTATTAAAGTTAAGATGCATGATGGCACCACGCATGTAGCCACTCTGGTTGGCCAGGATCAGGATACGGATCTGGCTATATTAAAAATATCGGCCTCAGATTTTATACCCGTTCATATGGGCGATTCAGAATCTTTGGCTATAGGTCAATTGGTTATAGCCATTGGAAACCCGTTAGGCTTTCAGCATACCGTAACAGCAGGAGTTGTAAGCGCCCTGGGCCGAACGCTTCAAGGCCAAAATGGACGATTGATGGACAGCATGATCCAGACGGATGCAGCTTTGAACCCCGGAAACTCCGGTGGCCCGCTGATCAATACAGATGGAGAAGCAATTGGCGTTAATACTGCCACAATAAGTGGAGCCCAGGGATTATGTTTTGCCATAAGTATCAATATAGCAAAAGATATAGCTAGTCAACTGATACGTTTTGGAAAAGTCAAAAGGGCTTATCTGGGTTTGGTATTACAGCAAATAGATATTGTGCCTAAATTGAGAACAATAGCCGAAGTACAGAATAAACAGGCGTTGTTTATTTCTGATGTAGCGAAAGGAAGTCCAGCAGACAAGGCTGGTATTCAAAGCGGGGACATATTATTTTCATTTAATGATGTAGCTATTGAAAGCTCAGACACTCTTTTTAAAATGTTATCTGAAGAAAAAATAGGACAATTTCAATTTATAGGTGTATTGAGAAACAATTATAAAACTGAGTTTCGGGTTACGCCCATCCAAAAAAATTAATTGGTAATTATCCCTTATCTAAATTCGGAGACCACCACATAAAAGCTCCGGACTGATAGTCGTCCGGAGTTTTTATGTTTAAATTTCATATAGCTTCAATAGCCATAATGTGGTCATCAAATTCATCATTGGGAATAAATGATTTGTTTTTGATACGATTTTTGTAAGCATATATCGTATTGACCGAATAACTGAGCAATTTGGCAATACGATCGGTATCATGTATACCCATCCTGATCAGTGCAAAAATTCGATGCTCTGTACTGAGCAATTGTCCCTCAGTTACGCAGATCCGCTCCTCGGGTTGAAACAGCTCATCAAACTTATTGATAAAATCAGGGAATAATTGAAGGAAAACCTTATCAAAGGTGTGAAACAGCTGTTGTCTTTCACTTTCCAGATTGAGGTTTTTAATAGCTGTCTGTGCGTCGTCATACCGTTTATTACTTAATTTTTTCTCTATTGATTTTTGAAAGCTTTCCAGTTTATCAATATAAATGGAATTAATATTAAAGTAATACCCGATGTATTCATTCTTGATCTTGTTCGCAATACTCAAATTCCGGTTCAACTCTTCCAGCATACGGTTGTTTTGTTGCAATGAAGTATTGGCTGCTTTGATTAAGTCATCGGCTATGCGTAGTTTCTTAAGCTGCCTAAAAATAATCACTGCGAATACTACAACAAACAAAATCAGTACTGTAATAATCGATGCATAAATAAACAACGACCGGCGTTGCTGCTCGATAGTATTGATGCGTTGAACTTCAATAATAGGCAATATGCTGCTGATGGTTACCTGACGATGTCTGGCTCCGTAAAATGTAGCATCATCCATTGCTTGCTTAATGTAAATGAATGCATTGTTCAAATCTCCTTTTTTATATAAAAAATCTGCCAGCTTGTAAATAGCCACGGTTTCTTTTGTAGCCGATTGCAGGTCAGCTATAGCAGCGCGGATCAACAGGTTAATGGATTTTTCCTGATCGCCAAGCACCTCATATATATAGCTCATACAACAGGCATTTATAGCAAACTGATGCGGAGATAATCCCTTTAACTGCAGCAGACGGGTATAATTTTGAAGCCCTTCCTGGTAATTACCTGTTCTCAAATCCTTTAATCCTTTCAAAGCGAGGTCATTATAGCTACCCGGCAAGCAAAAGACTAAAGCAGAATCAATACACTGGATACCTTTTGGATTATAGACATCAGAATAGTCGATGTTACGATCAAAATCAGACAGATCAAAATAGCTTCGGGCTTTTAAAAAATAATAGTCAATTTTATTATCCTTAGATAGATGTGAGATATTAATACTGTTTAAAGTTTCTAAGGTTTCTTTAAACATGCCTGAAGAGATGAGCGTAAAACCCAGTTCCATCTTGGCAAAAGCCAATCGTTGAGGATCATGGAGATGACGGGCTGTAATCTGCAGTTGTTTGGCATAGTGATAGGCGGAATCGTAGCTGTAGTTTTTGTATTCATCATACAAATTCTGATATATATTATATTTCCCCGTTAAACCGTTTACCATGTTTAATTGATTAGTCAAGCCTTTAATACGAGTTCGTTTCTGGTTTACAAAACGCTCCTTATTAGCCAATACTATGTTAAGCTTGCTCAAAAGGGAATCTACTACCAACCCGCAGGCATTCCCGGAAGAATATATCCCAGATAGCAAATAAGTAATAAAAATCAATTTAAGTTTCATGATGTGTACCCTTAGGTTCGGAAGAGGCAGAACTAATATAAAGAAAATCGATTGTCACGAGATCATGTCTCAAACATTCATATGTTCTTATATTTTATTTAGAAGCAAACCAAACCAATCCGCGATTGACTGTATAAATTCCATTAAATAGGCTATCTGGTAAACTTCTTCTAAAGCTTATATCCAATATTATTATACTACAATAATCTATATTGCAATTACCCAAAAATAACATAAATATCTAATTACCAATAAATTATAAAACACAACTCACAAAGATATCTATATTGAATACTATCCTCTTCCAAAATATATCCTAAGTGATTTAGCTTTGATTTGCATGACATAACCAATCATGCTTACTACAACCAATTATCTTTTTGCTTTAAAATCAGGTCACCATCTTCGGGCTTCTGAAATATCAGGATATACTCCATGTGATTGAAATCCCGGTACAGAAAACCATAGTTAAGTTGACCTTGACAGTTTAGGCAAACATGTATTGCAACCAATAAAACAACATATATTATGGAAACAAAAAGCTATTATCTTTTACAAAACTTTATCCAGCGGATCCGAAATTTAGCAGTATCACTTTTTTTGATTGCTTTGTCGCAAAGTGCGTTTGGCCAGGATCCGGCGCAATACGGAACACCATTCGCTGGTGTGCCAAACCCTATGGATGTAAACCTTTACCAGGTCAATATCCGTCCCTTCAGTACGGCTGGCAATCTGGCAGGGGTAACCGCCCGCCTGGATAACATTAAAGCGGTTGGTACAAATGTTATTTATTTGATGCCGGTGTATCCACACGGTACAGATGCTAAAAGTTCCATATCCCCTTATTGTATAAAAGACTTTACTTCTGTGGGTTCGGAATATGGTACCTTATCAGATCTACAGGCACTTGTAGATGGTGCACATAGCCGGGGCATGGCGGTTATCCTTGATTTTGTAGTTAATGGAACCTCCTGGGATCATCCATGGACAACCCAACATCCCGACTGGTACAATCGTGACGGCAGTGGTAATATCTTGCAATTGGCCACATTTCCGGATGTAGCCGCGCTCAATTTTTCGAATACCAGCATGCGTACGGCCATTATCAATGCTATGCGCTACTGGGTATTTGCAGCTAACATTGATGGATTCCGGTGTGATTTTGCGAACAATCCTCCGCTTGATTTCTGGACGCAGGCCATTGGCAGTCTCAGAGGGATAACTACACACAATTTGTTAATGTTTGCAGAAGGTGATCATCAAAACCTTTTTCAGGGTGGATTTGATTATAATTTTGGTGATCAGTTTTATTATAACGCGTTAAAACCTATCCGTAAAAATGGTGATAACGTTGCCACCGATATTACCAATAGCACCAATTACGAATATGCCAATGCCTCCGGTACAAACCAAGTGATCAGATACACAGATAACCACGATGTTGACGGATCAAGCGATGGTAACGCTTTAACCATTTTTGGAGGAAGTGCGGGTGTAATGGCCAATTTTGTAGTATGTGCCTATATGAGAGGCGTTCCTTTCTTATTTGGAAGCCAGGAGGTTGCCTTTAATCAGCAAATTTTTTGGCCTTACACCAATGTAAAAATAGACTGGTCGCAGAATGCCAACGTAACCGCTGAATTTGCTAAAGTGCTCAATTACCGAACATCAAGTACGGCCATTAGGCGTGGCACTATGACTAATTACTCCGATGCCAATGTTTGCGCATTCACCAAAGTTTCGGGCTCCGAAAAAGTAGTTGTATTGGTAAATCTCAGGGGTAATTCATCCACTTATACCATTCCTTCCGCCCTGGCGGGCAGTTACAAAGATGCCTATTCAGGAACCACAGTTACGCTAACATCAGGGGCTACACAAACATTAAATAGCTTTCAGTACCTGGTTTATACCAACCAGAATGTGGCACAGGTACCGGTTACCGGTGTAAGTGTGGCACCAACAAGTGCAACCATAGCCGCAGGTCTTACGCAGCAATTAATCGCAACTATTGCACCCACAAATGCAACAAACACTAATGTTACCTGGACCTCCAGTAACACTGCCGTTGCCACGGTAAGCGCAACCGGCCTGGTAACCGCAATTGCAGCAGGTACAGCTACCATCACTGTAAAAACACAGGACGGCTCCAAAACAGCTACTTCATCTATTACAGTTACTCCGGGCACCTCGTTCACAGTATATTTTTCGCCTCCTCCAGGTTGGAGTACCGGCATTAAGATCTATTGGTGGAATGCACTGCCTTCTGGTGTTCTTGCTGATGGATCCTGGCCAGGTGTAACTATGACCAATAATGGCAATGGTTGGTACAGCTATACCTTTACCAATATTACCTCAACCAATCTTATATTCAACGATGGATCAAACCAAACAGACAATTTGAGCAGAAATAAAACAGGCTGGTATGTAAATGGCACCTGGTACGACAGTAACCCGGGTACCAGCGGCTCTATTACTTATTACCAGATCGTAAACCGTTATCAGGCCAATAATTATTTATATGACGCCGGGAATGGCAAAGTAGCTTATGGAACCAGTGCTACAACCAATGCTTACCAATGGACTAAAATAGATGCTGGCAATGGCTATTATCTTCTTAAGAATCGTGCAACCGGAAATTTGATGCATGTAGAAGACCAAAATGGCAACGTGGAGTGCACAACAGGAAACACCACCTGGTACAGTGCTATGTGGTCTACAGCTACCGCAACAGATGGCTGGAGTTATATCCAAAACAGATGGCAAACTAACGAGTGGATCAATATTGAACACCTAACCGGATATGCGGAGTATGCCGGGGCGCAAGCTGGTTGGTACAGCGCCATGTGGCAATTTGTAAACCCAGTTACAGGTACGTAAGCCACCAATCGTTTAAAACACCATTGCATACATCTAAACATCAGTTTATTAATTCATAAACCTAAAAATACAACAATGAAAAAGTTGATTTATCTCTTAGTGGTTAGCCTGCTTATCAGTTTTTCGTCCTGCAAAAAAGACACAAATATTAAACCACAAACGGCACCAAAAGAAACCTTACCAATAAAAACACAGACAGTAGTTAAGCCCTCAGGTATTACCTATGACTATCAAAAGGCTATTCTTACCAAACGAACTATAACTAACCATTAATTCAAAAATGGGATTAAATCGACTGTTTGGAAGACTTTCCAGACAGTCGATTTATTGTAGCTATATAACAGATCATATCTTCAGAAAAATTTTATTCCGGTATAAAATATAGAGAAGGGTGAGCTGTATAATAACTATAGAAACGGCAGTCCAGAAAGTTTGCCAATTTTGAGCTAAATGATGAATAAGTCCACCAAAGAAGAAATTGGCCGTGTGCTGAAAATCTACCACTCCTTCAGATGCCAAATATATTACGATAGAATTTACCCCAATAAGCACCAATGGGAAAGCCCATTTACGGTAGCCAGCAACATCTATAATGAGATAAAAGACCGAAAGAAAAATCAAACTCCATCCTCCAACAAATAAAACAAAAGAGCTTGTCCATAAACGTTTGTTGATCGGAAAAACCATATCCAATAACATACCCAGGGATATTAATACCAGGCCTGCAATAAAAAGTCCAAGCCCTTTTTTCCACATAGGCCATTTCACTGATTCGTATTTTAAAAACTGACCGGTAAATATGCCCAACATAGCCGTACAAATTGCCGGAATGGTAGACAATATCCCTTCCGGATCATGTACTTTATCATGTAACCTGCCTGGAAGCAGCAAACGATCAATGTAGGATTCCAGGCTGCCATTCATCGTTAAAACGCCGGCTCCATAGCCAGGAACCGGAATTAGTTCCATAGCAGCCCAATAGCCCAGTAATAATATACCGAACCACCATACCTGTCCCCGTAAACCGAAGTTCAGATAGATGAGACCTGCAAAAAACCAAGCCAAACCTATACGCCCCAGCACACTGGCAAAGCGGGTATTTTCATAACCATTAAACTTAAATAATCCGTTAACTACCATACCTAAAAAAAGTAGGATCAGCGTTCTTCTGACCATCGATTTGTAGATCTCTCTTTTTACGGCAGAAGGCAATAAATAAGGATAAGCTACCTGATATTTACTGATCTTGTTACTCATGGAGTAAGGCATAGAAACCCCAGCGATAAATAAAAACAACGGAAAGATCATATCATAAAATGTAATACCGTTCCAGGCGGTATGGTGTAGCTGACCAGACATCCATAAAAATAACGGCCAGCCGGTAGCTTTAGCAAGCGCATGGATAACCCCCTCCCCGCTCATGATCCAAAACATATCAAAACCACGCAGGGCATCAAGCGATAGCAAACGGGGCGACTTCACAAAATTTGAGGTAGCATTTGTTTCCATCTTATTTTAAATCCTCTCCCATTACATTCCTGTACTTTTTATGCAATTGTTCAGCAACAATCACGCTGTTTCCTGAAGGCGATATGGGATAACTTTTCCGGATATTAACCCATTGCCATTCCCAAGAGCTGATCGATTTATCAAAAGCTTTAAGATCGGGAGTCTTGTTATCTTTTAACGACGCACCTATCAGATCAAAAAACTGTTGCCAGCGTACCTTATAAAAATCATTTAGTAAACCGCTCCATTGCCTGCATGAATATTCATGCAGCGGACTATTTTCGTCACCCCAAAGGGTGATCAGGTTGCGAGCATTACGCTCATATAATTTTTTTTCATCATCATTAGTCCCCCAGTTGCGTGCATCTGCTATCCACGGGCCCAGTAAAAAATCCTTTCGGGTAGCAAGTAACTTATCCATATCCGTAATAAGCTCCAGGTATTTGGTAGTATATTGATCAAATGCCTGACAATCCTTATCATGATAAGCTTTCAGCCATTTTAACTGTAGTGGCCTTGCATAATTAGCTAATGCCTGGCGCGAAACATCAACCAGATCATAATTAAAACCA
Source organism: Mucilaginibacter lappiensis (assembly GCF_900155965.1). Taxonomy (GTDB): domain Bacteria; phylum Bacteroidota; class Bacteroidia; order Sphingobacteriales; family Sphingobacteriaceae; genus Mucilaginibacter; species Mucilaginibacter lappiensis. Next base: position 196,215 of record NZ_FTMG01000008.1, on the reverse strand, counting down.
TCACTTTTCTGACAGGCCGGAATAGCCTCTATCATTTTATCCCATGCAGGTAACAGGTTTATGCGTTTATAATTCAACCTGGTGCGTGTCCAAACAGTCGCGGAATCAAGCGTGGGCCTACCGGTGATGATCGATTCGGCACCATCACGAATATCCTTTCCGTTAAAAACGGTATTCCGCAGTGTTTGCCAAGCCTCCAATGCTGCTGCACTTTTTATACCATAACGATTAAGGATATATTCGGGCAGCCATTTATCCAAATCAATTGGTTCTTTTTGCCAGGTATTCTGGGTCATCAATTCGTACAACACCGGCGTTTGCTCAATAGCTTCCATGGTTAGGCCAATACCCACCATTCGACCTGAAGCCGGATCATGAAGAGCCGCAGCAGGCTCCTTTGCCACCGCATCCATCCTGCCGAATAAACTGATATTGCCACCATAATTATGTAGCATATTCCAGATCCATGGTTTTCCATAAAAGGCATTGGTACGCTTCCAGATAGGTTCAAAATCTGTGTTTAGATCCAAAACGATCATCTGCTCATTAGGCACCGCATTTAATAAAGCTTTAATTTGCTCATCGTGCCAAAACTCGCGGTCGCTGTAAAACAACCAGCCTTGCATTACCCAAACCGCTTTCGGATCAGCACCCTTCATCCCATCATACACCCTTGCGCTCAACTCGGCCAAAAACTTTGGATCATTGGATGGCGGTTCGTTTTCATTGAAGGTATCCGCCGAATACAAATGATCCGTTCCGTAAATCCTGGTTTGTTCCTGGATAAATTTCCTGCCGATCTCTGCAAACAAAGGATCTTCCGAATCCAGGATATAAGTATCGGCAAACCCGTTTTTCCAATTGGTTTGCTTGAGCTTAGCCTTTGGAAAATGTGTTTTAAACGAAGCAGGAACATGCCCGGTAAAGGCTGGTAATACAGGTTTTAAACCTAATTCTCTTTCTCTTTGCAAAATCTTTAATTGCAGGTCTTTATGGTTATTGATCCAACTTTCTGGTAAAGGGCCGTCCCATTTATCCATATTACCCATATAAAACCATCCGAAGTAAGCCGGGCCGGTAAAAAAATCCTGCATATCGGCTTTGCTAAATCCCATTTCGCTATATACTTTATTCCAAACGTATTCCTGCCCGGTAATGGACAGGGGCATACTAATACCATGCAAAGCCATCCAGTCAATCTCCTTTTCCCAGCGTTTCCAATCCCACCAGCTCATGCTGTAACTATAGGTGCAATAGTTTAAATAGTATCGGTAATCATAAGGCGTACTTTTCCTGACTTTTTTTGCAGGAATAGGTAATCTGGCGGGTAAATTTAAATTCGTCCCGTTCCAGGTGATTTGACAATGTGTGTACTGCGTTAAATAATAATACAGCGCCGAAGCCACAGCAATGCCATTATTGCCACGTAGAATGATCATCCCGTTTGCACCATCAACCTCAAAAACATCCTTGGAAGTATTGCTTTGGAGTGCCTGGACTTTAAATTTCTGCGAATAAGCTGGTATTACTCTTTTAATAAGTGCATAAGAAGCCGACAGGTTTAATTGCGCATGTACATTGGTAAAAACACTACAAATAAAACACGCCAATAAACATTTGAGGTGACCTTTATTACCTATTATCATTTTTAGTTCTTTTAATATTTTTTTACCCCACATCATTAATAATAAGCTATTGTATTTTAATAAATTTCTTATCATCTCTTGGCAGTTGAATATCCTGCAATAAGGGTTCTTTTACATTGTTCAGGATCATGATAGGCAATACATCAGTATGGATAACGCTCACCTTTTCAAGAGTCAGCTTGTTTACATCATCAAAAATAAAAGGAGTACGAAAATCTTTACCGGCATAAGTTACATGTATATTTTTCATTTTTATACCGGCAGCATGCCTTACATAAAACCCGGAGGCTGGTAATTCACCAAACATGGAGAACTCAGGATAGCTGGCTATTTTCTCAGGGATTTTGGTCAGGGAATCAGTATTAAAATAAGCCACTTCTTTTTTGGCTACACCGCTATAAGTGATCGCGATATTTTCTAAAGTAATATTATTGAGTGCAAAGCCCGGTATACCTGTAATAGAAGAAGGGAAAACATTATGGGCAAACTGCTCGGTTGGTCCTTCCATGTGATAGCCCGCATCTGGTTTGCCGCTGGGTATTTCACATTTAACATTCCCAATGTAAACATTGTTAATTGATCCTGGCGGGCTTTTTTTATTGCGTTTTCCCAAGCGGATAAAGATGGCATTACCTGTATTTTTTGCAATGATATCCCTGATATCAATATCACTTATCACAGCGCCATCCACCGATTCAATGGCTATGGCTGAGCGATAGGTATCATATACATAAATATTCCGAACTGTTATTTTTTTAAACCCACCCCAAGATGCCGTTCCTATTTTAAAAGCACTGGCGCTTGAACGTATTCTGCAATTAGCAATATATATATTTTCGCAGGCGCCTTGTGGATCAGATGATTTCAGACAGATCCCGTCATCGGCTACATTAAAAAAACTATTGGTTAGCCTTACATTTTTACAATCGACCAGATCGACCCCATCATTGTTTAAAAATGTATTACTGACCACCTGGATACTGTCAATAATCATGTTGGTACAGCTTCTGTAATCTTGTATCCAGCATAAGCCATTTTTAATAGTGATATTTTTAAGGGTAACCTTATCACATTTTTCAAAAACGATGAGTTTAGGCCTGTTATCTTCCTCCGGACGTAATTGATGCCAGTCGTTATATGTTTTCCATTCTGCATCTTTCAGTGTGCCTTCGTTCAGCATCCGGTAAATATCCTTTAACAAAGCTTCGCCTTGTCCGTTGATGGTACCTTTTCCAGTGATCGAAATATTTTGCTGCCCTTCTGCCCGGATCAGAGGAGATGCTTTTCCGGGGCCATAGGTAATGCGTTTAACAGATGCGCATAATTCAGCACCATCTGCGAGATGTAATTCCACATTTGATCGTATATGGATAACGCTGGTCACAAATTTACCAGCAGGAAACCAAACAGTACCACCTCCTGCTTCAAAAGCCCGATCAATAGCCATTTGGATAACCAGGGTGTTATCGGTTTTACCATCAGCTATCGCTCCAAGGGTTTTAATATTATATACCTTGTGCTGCGCTGATGCTGTATTAATGAGGATTACTGAAACTATGAATAATAGGGTTGTTCTCATAATGTTTTATAAAGGCTTTTATATTAAAAAAGCACTTTTACTAATCAAAGTTTTATGGCCGTTAAAGTAATTACTTTTATCAGAAAAAGTTATACCGAATAAGTCCCCGACCATAAATGGCCGGGGATCTTAAATCCGGATTATTAATAGCCTGGATTTTGCTTCAGTTTAGGATTTAGTTGAATTTCGGGATTCGGAATCGGAAATATGCGATGATTGGGATCTGCATCTGTTTTGATACCCCATGTTTTTTCATATTGTCCAAAACGGATCAGGTCATTACGACGCCACCATTCAACAGCAAACTCACGACCACGCTCATCCAGAATATCTGAAAGAGATACAGACGCAAGCGACGCTGCCTTTGCGCGACTTCTTACCTGGTTAACTAATGACAGCGGAGAGTCCCCATTGGTTGCAGTGGCACCCCTCAAAATAGCCTCGGCCTTCATCATCAATATATCTGCATATCTAAAGAGTGGCACATCATTTCCCTGGTTACGGGAGGTAGAGGTGCTGTCGGGATAAAATTTATTATTCCGGTAACCCTCTTCATTGGCTAATTCATCATTACCGATATCAAATGTGGCGTTGTTCCTCCAAACAATATTAGGGGTAAACTCCAGTTGGTGCACTACTACCCCACCCGGATCTGACCCACTGTAACTATCATCAAGACCTTTGTTTGTTGTGGTGATCAATATAGGAGTTCCGTCATTATTATATTGTTTCCCAGTCAGATATTGTTTTTTGCGGATATCATTAGCATCATTGAAAAGAGCGTAAAAAGTTGGAAATGTATACATTGGCCCATCAGGTGCATAAGGCATACTGTATTTGGTTTTCAGCGCCGGATGTAATGTCCATCGGGCATAATACTGTCCCTGTGCCAAGTTTCCATCATAAGGAATAGCAAAAATAAAATCCTTTATCTGCGGACCGTTATTAGGTTTAAACATACCCAGATAATCGGCATCCAGGGCGTATTTACTGTCCTTGATAACATTATCACACATGGTCACCGCATCCTGATACCTTGGGGTGCCGATATAATAGGACGCATTCAGGTACATTTTGGCCAATATAGTGTAGGCCAGATATTTTGTTGGCCTGCCATAAGTTGAAACATCTACGTTACCGCTCAGGTTAGGGACCTGGGCCAATAATTCGCTTTCAACAAAGGCAAAAACCTGTGCACGGGTCTGTGTACCCAGGTTGGTGGTATCGCCAAATGTTTTGGAAATAGGCACGTTGCCAAACAGATCCATCATATAAAAGTATGACATCGCCCGCATGGTTTTTATTTCGGCTACAGTCTGGTCTTTAGCAGCGCTTTCTGCCACAGATGAGAACAACGACAGCACCTGGTTACAGGTACTAATGGTAGAAAAACCCCATGTCCAGTCATCCTCAAATATGGTATTATCCGGTGTGTAAGTATGCAGGTTAAGGGTTGAATAAGTACCGCCGTCCAACCAGTTACCGCCGCGGGCAACCAGTACATTTTCATCGGTACTCAGATTTAATGTAAGCCAAAGGTTACGCCCAGGGGTGCCACGAAAATTGGTATAGATAGGTCCTGTTGCAGCCACAAACTGGGCAGGTGTTTTAGGAAAGTTGGCCGGAGTAAGTGTTGATACAGGTACTACATCGAGTTTTGTGCAGCTTTGTAAGGCCACCAAAGCCATACCTACCGATAAAAAACTAAAAACTATATGTTGTTTAATACGATTCATCTTGTTTGATCTTAATGGTTAATTATAAATCTACTTGAACACCAGCCAGGTAACTCCGTGTTTTAGGATAAAAATTATTGTAATCCACCCCTATGAACTGACCGCTTGCCTGGTTATTTAAACTCAGGTTCAATTCAGGGTCAACACCTTTGTATTTGGTGATGATAAACAGGTTGGTACCGGTGAGGTAAACCCGTACACCATGAATATAATTACCCGGAACTTTAAATTTATAAGCCAGCGTAGCATTACTTAATCGCACAAAAGTGCCGCTTTCCAGGTACCTGGTTGAAAACAAATTGGCATTCACATCGTTACCCGGTTCGCTTAAAGTTAAGGTAGGTACATTGTGTGCCGAGGCCTGCGTTGGCTGGTTAAAGCTTGCAAGGGAAGCATCCATGATCTTATTACCACCCTGCCCCCTGAAAAAGAAGTTAAGACTAAAATTTTTATATGTTAAATTATTCCCCCATCCAAACGTATAGGTTGGCTGGGCATTACCAGCATAAACCTGATCTGTACTTTGTGGTGTGGTAGTTGGCTGACCATTAGCACCCAGGAAGGTAGAAACCCCATTGGTTCTGCCTAAATATTTCAGGGTATAAAACTCACCCAGCGGATAACCGGCTTCGATGATGGATACGTGGATACCGCTCTGACCAGGTGCTTCTGGGAAACCCGCGTATATCTTTGACAAATTTGCCCCTAAGGAGGTTATTTTATTTTTGTTAAAAGAAATGTTCCCATAAGTATCCCAGGTAAATGCACCGGATTTTATGGGAGAGCCGTTAAGTGCTATTTCCACACCTTTATTGCTCATGCTGCCGACGTTAGCAGTTAACGTTGATACCAGGTTCGTTACTGTTGATACAGGGATAACTGAGATCATATCTGTTGTTTTCTTATTATACACATCCACAGATCCGCCAAGCCTTCCCTGGAATAAAGAAAAATCGATACCAGCGTTTAACGTAGCGGTAGCTTCCCATTTCAGATTTGGATTTGGGTTTTGCGTAGGCCCAATAGCACCAATATAACTGCCATTATAATAAAAGCTACCCGTTGTTCCGTATTGGGTTAAAGGCGTGTAGGCCGGGAATCCCTGCGAGTTACCGGTCTTACCGTAACCTATACGTACTTTCAGGTCATCAAACAGATTTTGAGATTTCATGAACGATTCATCAATTATCCGCCAGGCCGCTGAAGCTGCTGGAAAGTACCCCCAGCGATGATTGGCACCAAAAGCGTTAGAACCATCGCGCCTTAAAGAAGCCTGGAAAATGTACTTACCCAGGTAACTATAGTTTACGCGGGAATAAAACGAGATCAGTCGCAAGGTCTCCACCTGAACAGTTCCATAGTTTACCAGGTAACCCGCAGGAGGCGTACCCAGGCCAAGGTTATTATATCCCGTATCATCCGAAACAAAATTTTGGTTGGATGATTGAAACCCGTTCCCGGTTGTAGTTTCATCATAAGAATAACCAGCCAATATTTTAAAATCATGCTGATTATTCCAATTGTGCACATAGCTTAGGTAGTTTTCAAATAGTTTTTTGGTATCCTCATAAGTGGAGCGAATGGCCTGACCTCCTAGATTTGGCGCCAATTCCGATACTGAATTATGATAGGTATTATTATTGGTTGTTCTGCTTTGATAGGCCAAGTTAAAATTATACAAGAAACCTGCGGGCAAGGTTAGGACACCTTTTATATTACCCAGCATGAGGTTTATTTTCTGTTTATAAGTATCATTCGTTATCAGCCCCACCGGATTATAACCTAACAACAAGGTAGGGTCAGTATATAAAGTGCCATCGGCATTGTACACTGTGCGGGTAGGCAGATATTGAACTATAGATTTAAATAAACTCGGATTTTGACCGTTGGTAGTTGTGAGCGGGATATCATTAACAATCAAATCAGAATTGGTTACAGAATTGCTCAGGGAGAAATCCAGTTTCAATTTATCATTCAGGGTCTTTTGCGATAAGTTAAGCCTGCCCACAAACCTGTCCAAGCCGCTCCCTTTTACAATACCCTGGTTTTCGAGGTAATTGATACTACCGCCAAAGGTTGTTTTATCAGTACCTCCACCGAAGGATAAATTATGGTTTTGAGAGAAGCCGGTATTTCTTTCCACTTCTTTTGCCCAGTCTGTATTGCCCCCGTTATCATTTGCAGGCGTAAAACTTTGGCCATTTGCTTTAACATAGGCCCTTAACTGATCGGCCGAGGCTACTTCAAATCGATTAGAGATTTTTTGGATAGAAGCGTAGGCATCATAACTCATTCGCAGTTGGCCGGGCTTGGCTTTTTTTGTAGTAACGATAATTACACCATTGGTAGCCCTGGTACCATAAATAGCCGATGCCGATGCATCTTTTAAAACATCAATCGATGCGATGTCAGATGGAGCTACTAGGTTAAAATCAGCTCCGGGGACGCCATCAATTACATAAAAGGGTGTGGAAGCCGCTCCTGCCCTTAATGATGAGGGGCCGCGAAGTGTTACGGTTGCCGTTCCATTGGGGTTACCATCATTGGTGATATTCAAACCGGCTACCTTGCCTTCTAAAAGGTCAGCTGGGGTCGCAACCACACCGGCATTAAAAGACTCTGCTTTTACAGTTGAGATGGCGCTGGTCAATTCTTTTTTGGTACTGGTACCATAACCCACCACCACTACTTCATTCAAACCTTTCTGATCCTCGTTAAGCGTAATGGTGAGTGTTGTTTGGTTTTCGACCAATACCTCTTTCATTTCAAAGCCAATAAAACGGAATTGAATAACACTCCCCTTTTCGGCATTGATAGCAAAAGTCCCATCAGCCGAAGTTGAGGTAACCGTTGAAGTACCTTTAATCTGTACGGTTACCCCCGGAATAGAGACACCCTTTTTATCCACTACCTTACCAGTAATACGTATTGGGACCTGTTTCTCGGTTTGATCATTATCCGATGAATGGGTTGGTTCCTTGATGATGATGGTATTGTCATCCAGTTCGTAGGTCAACGGCTGATCTTTAAATATTCTGATCAGCACCTCACTAAGCTCCGTGTTGGTAACGTGTATAGATATGGGCCGGGCTTTTTTGATAACCTGGTTGTTATACATAAACAAATACCCTGTTTGTTTGCGCAATTCCTTCAAAACTGATTTCAGGTCGCCGTTTTCTTTGGAAAGGCTAACTTTTTGAGCCATTGTGGATGCGCTCAGATGCATGGTTAGTACAAATAGAAGGACGCCCGTTAGTTTCATTATCCGTAGTACCTGTTTAAAATAGCTATCGAGTAGGTTTGTATCATTAAACCCCTGGCCATAGGGCATAGGAGCTTTAGAATGTAGAAGTAGTTTCATACATTTGAATGTTTGGGTTAAGTTTAAAATCAATGGATACAATTGTACTTTGGGTTGATCCAATCATTTAGCCTCCCTGGCCGGAATCCGGGGGGGCTTGCTTTTGAATACCCTTTTTCCAGAGGTTATGTCTTGCGTTTTCTCATCCTTATAAAGGTTTTAATGGGTTAATGGGTTAATTGATTAATTGGTTAAATTCTTATCTATTATTCCTTTTCTACTATTACCGTGTTGCCGCTGATCGTAAACTTTGCTCCACCGGTCGATTCCAGAATTCTCAATACCCTCGAAAGATTGCTATCTTTTCTAATTTCTCCTGTAAACTTCAAGGTTGGCTTAGGACCTTTATAAACCACCTCAATGTTATACCATCGGGCTAATTGAAGCATCACATTGTCAATATCTGTATTGTCAAAAAGGAAATGTCCGTTCGTCCAGGCCAAAGTATCATCAATGTCTACCGTTTTTACGTTAAACTTATGACTGCCGGGCTCATACACCGCCTGTTGACCCGGTGCTAATAATTGGTTTTCGCTACCTTTTGAAATTTTCACTGAGCCTTCTAAAAGTGTTGTTTTAAAATCAGGCTGGTCTTTATAAGCACAAATATTAAAATGTGTACCTAATACCTCAACCGTTTGATCGCCAAAGTGCACCCGGAAAGGCATTTTTTTATTCTTGGCAACTTCAAAATAAGCCTCTCCAGATATCGTAACGATCCTTTCTTTACCTGTAAATGCGATGGGATAAGTAATGGATGATTCGGCATTAAGCATAACCATGGTACCATCGGGCAATTGTAGTTTATATTGCCCTCCACGCGGAGTCGACATGGTATTATAAACAGGCGCCTCATCAGCAGATACACCTTGTTTGTAGGCCAGTTCACCGTTTGCCAGCTTTACAACTGAGGCATTCCCCTGCTGAGCCAGCGTTCCATCTTTTGCATCATTCAATATGATCTTTGCACCATTTGAAAGTGTCAGAATAGCTTTATTTCCACCGGGCTTTACATCATTGCGGGATTTGGTTATAGCAAGCTGTCCTAAAGAACTTCGCTTAACATAAACATATAAACCAACAGATAAACCTAAAAATATAGCGATGGCAGCAGCATACCTTACCCATAAAAACTTATTTCGGGTTATTGGTACTACTTTATCTGTAAAATCGGTTATTGAATTTTCACCTAAAACTGCGTTAAGTATTTTTTTCCGCTTACCTTCAACAAAGGGATCATGCCCTACCTGCTCACCAGACATGTACATTTCTTCCATCAATGAAGTAACCACTGCTTCAGACCCAGGATCATTGATAAGCTGCATAAGCTCATCCCTTTCCTGTACGGTTGCTGTTTTATCAAAGTATCGACGGAATAAATAAGTTAATCTTTCAGACATGCTTTTCAGTCTTATATCCCTAAAGACCCAAAAGGATTAGAAAAGGGGTAATGCCTGAAAAATATTTTTATTTAAAAATCAACGGGGTCAATAAGATCAAAACTATAACATCATTATTTTCCAAACTGATGCTATTTTTAATGGCACGCAGGGCCAGTTTCATGTGCTTTTTAACGGTTTCTGCAGAGATATTTAAAACCGCAGCTATATCCTCGTACTTTAACCGTTCGTTACGACTTAGAAGATAAACTTTTTGTTGTTGTGGTGGTAATTTATTGATTGCCTTATCTATCTGGATACGATAGGATTCTTCTGTACTTACCTGATCCAATTCATAGATCTCCTCTTCAAATTGTTTTTCCCAGGCTAATTGTCGTACCCGTTCACTTGCCTTTTTCCGCAGGAAATTGTAGGTCTGGTTCCTACTGATAATAAACAGATAATAACTAAAGTTGTCTATTTCGGTAAGGCATTCTCTTTTAGTCCAGATCTTTATAAAAACATCCTGTACAATTTCTTCGGCCAATTCAACAGATTCTGTCAACCTTACCACATATTCGCCCAACTGCCTGTAATAGGCATCAAAAAGCTTTGTAAAAGCACGTTCGCTGCCACAGGCTACTTGCTTTATTAATTCACTTTCATTAGGAATGGGTTTTATGGCCAATTTGATTCTGTTAATTATGTTTTAAATTTATGTAAAATTCGTTCCGGTCAAACTAATTTAACATAAAAGAAGATACAATTTTTCAATCTTTTGCATAATAAACTACAATAGAATTTTGTACGATAGTACTTGCCACGGAAAGAACGCAATTATAGAAACATTAAGGACCTGAATAAGTTATTTACCTTTTATTAATTTAAGTGCTGCTTTTAAATCTCCAGGAGTGGTTGTTAAATTTTCCCAGGGATCTTGTATTCTCTTTACCCTTTCTGGAATGTTATAAATCGTATAGTCCGACAATTTAAGCTGATCATTTACTTCATGCCAATGTAAAGGAGTCGAAACCGTTGCACCGGGCTTCGGCCTAACAGAGTAAGGGCAGACGACTGTTTGCCCGCGCCTGTTTTGTAAAAAATCAATGTAGATCTTGTTTTTTCTTTTAGCCGGGCTTCTTTCCACACTGGTTGTATCAGGCAATTCCTGATGAATCAGGTTGGCTGTATACTCAGCAAACATTTTAACAAAATCGTAATCATATTTTGCATCCAGGTAACAATAAATATGCAGACCTTTTGAACCTGATGTTTTAATAAAAACCTCAAGGTGCATCCGTTCAAATACCTCCTTTGTTTTTAAAGCAGTCTCTACAGCTTCGGTAAACGGCACATCATGAGGGTCAAGATCGATCACCACAAACTCCGGATTATCTGGTTTCTTGTAGGAGCTTAACCATGGATTAATTTCGATGCAGCCCAGGTTTACCATATACAGTAAAGTCGCTGCCTCCTTCCCGATGATATAGTTGATATCTTTATCATTACTTTCAGAGTGAAGAGGTTCGGTTTTTATCCAGGCAGGCAAGTGTGTGATGTCCACATCTTTTTGAAAAAATCCGCCATCATCAATACCATTGGGTTGGCGGCGCATAGATATAGGCTTATCTTTTAAATAAGGCACAATCCAATCAGCCATACTATGATAATAGCTAATTAATTCGCCCTTGGTAATACCCTCCTGCTTCCAGAAAATTTTATTCAGATGTGTTACTTTCAACTTTGTACGGCCAAATTCTATAGTCTCTTCATCCGCCATTTGTTTTTCGGGTGTTTCCATAATTACGTTCTCTGTGTCTTTATCTATTCTCAATCCTTTAAAAACGGGCTGCCTTAAATGGCCATCCGCCGTCCATTCCGCATACCAAACCTCACAAACTAATTCGGGCCGGAGCCAGGTTACTTTAGTGGTCTGATGGGCCTTTTCTTTGAACGGTTTTTTATCTGTTTCTAAGAGGCGTAATTTTTCATACAGTTCTTTTAAGCTGCTTTCATTAAAGCCTGTTCCGCAATTACCAATGTACCGGATATTTTCACCTTCATAAATGCCCAATACCAGAGCCCCGAAATATTTTCTTGATCCTCCAGGTGCAGTATAACCACAAATAATAGCTTCCTGCGAGTTTCGTAATTTAAACTTCAACCACCTGTCTGATCGCTTTTCGCTTTGGTAAGTACTTTCTTCATCTTTACCGATGATCCCCTCCCATCCTAAGGACTGTGCTTTTTTAAATAGATCAGCCCCATTACCTTCAATATGTGTATTGTAAATTATAGTATCAGTGTTCAATGGCTCTATCAGTGCTTTCAATAGCTTTTTGCGTTTCACTAATTCCAGGTTGCGCAAATCGTGCCCTTTAAGGTTCAACAGATCAAAAACATAATATTTAAGGATCAAGTTAGCACTGTCGCCTTCATAATGCTGGATATCCTGGAAACGACTTTTACCACTTTTATCCTCAATAACCAGTTCACCATCCAATATAGCATCCTGATCGATCAGCTTTAGCTCATCTATTACTTTATCATACCTCTCGCTAAAATCTATCCCTTTGCGCGAGATCAGTTTCGCGTTTTTACCCGTGTATCCAATCGCGCGATAGCCATCCAATTTACGTTCATAGATCCAGCCCTTTTGGTCAAAAACTTTGGTTTCTAATTTAGCCATCATGGGCGCATAGGCTTTTTCAGCTATACGATTTTCATGCTTTTGGGGGCTGGGCTTTTTTTTTTGCCCTCTTTTTCTTTCAGGCCTGGTAACGCAGTTGCTTCTCCGTTTTTGTTATTTCGCATTTTTTTTATGTCGGCAGGCACCAGATCCTCACTGCTGTATTTTCTTTTGACAGCAAAATCATCCGAATGCTTAATCAGCAGCCAGGCATTATTTTCGGCATTATGCAATTTCACCAGGGCAAATTCACCTTTTAACTTTTCGCCGTTTAATTTAAATTTCAGGTTACCACTTTTTAAACCGACCCTTAATGTTTTCACATCATCGGCCCGATCTTCAGCCAGTGATTCATAAGTACCATGATCCCATATCAATACAACCCCGGCCCCATAGTTACCGTTAGGAATAATACCTTCGAAGTGTTGATAATCAATGGGATGATCTTCTACCATCATAGCCAGGCGTTTGTCGCCAGGATTCATCGAAGGCCCTTTAGGCACAGCCCAACTCTTTAAAGTTCCATCCAACTCCAATCTAAAATCATAATGCAAATTAGTGGCATGGTGCCGCTGCACTACAAAAGACAGCATTTTACCTGTGCTTTTGCCAGTTTTAGGCTCAGAAGTTTGTTTAAAATCGCGCTTTTTGATATAATCCGTTAAGCCCATTTTTATGCTCCTTTCTTGGTTTGCAAACTTTCCATCAATTGCTCATATAAATCATCGCTTGTAGTTTTATGTGGTTTTAGTTTTTTGATGGTTGGTCGTTTTCCTTTTGCTTTAGCCTTAATAATGTTTATCAGTTCATTACTATACTCGTCTTTAAATTTAGAGATATCAAAGTGCTCGGTATATTGCTTGATCAGCGCCAAACCAACATCCAGTTCTTTTTTAGTGATCCCAACATCATCTGCAATATTTAACTCATCCGTTGATCTGATTTCCTGGGCAAAACGAATCCGGGTTACTACCAGTATATTGTCTGACGGGTGCACGATACACAAACTTTCGGTATTACGTAATACAAAGCGTGCCAAACCAACTTTTCCAGATTTTACCATAGCCTTTAATAAAAGAGCGTAAGCTTTATTAGTAGAAATATCAGGCTCGATGTAATAGGATGTTTCATAATACATGAGGTCGATGTCGGCGATGTCGACAAAATTTTCTATCTCGATCACTTTGCTTTTTTCGGGAGCCGCATCCGCAAAATCACCTTCTTCAACTATTACATAGTCATCTTTAAGCTTAAAGCCTTTAACAATTTTGTCATACGGCACCTCTTTATGCGTTTGTTCATTAACACGCTGATACCGAATCCGGGAATGATCCCTACTATCCAGCATATCCAGATCAAGAGAACTTGTTTGTACAGCAGAATATAACTTAATTGGGATGCTAACCAGTCCAAACCCGATTGACCCTCTCCATATTGCCCTCATACTAAAATGTTTAAGAATACTTCTTATGGTATAACCCAATTAGCCTTGCCTGGTTTGCATCAAAATAAAATCATTCAACAAAAGAGGCTGTACCACAAATCAAATTGCCCATCCTTGGTGTTGTGTTGCCTATGAATTGAAATTCAACCGATAATATTATACAAAAAGTGGGTTTACATGGTTTACACAATTTATGGTCGACATCAATTTACATAACTGATAATCAATTAATTATGTAATTTTTCTCAAAAAACATGTAAACCCACTTTTGTTAATGGAGCCAACCAAGACTATACATTGCTTAAGTATCTGAATAAATAAAAAAAAGAGGCTGATCATGATTTATGATACAGCCTCTTTACTATAGAAAACAGTAAAAAAGAGGCACCCACCATGGTGCCCCCCTTAATCAACTATGGTATTAATTTACATCCCAGAATATTTTTGTTGTGCGGGTATCTTTGGCCTTCACCGTATTGTAATTGGTGTTGTAACCAGTTTCAACCGTTGGATACAAAAGCCTGGTTGGAGGATTTTGGTAATCCGTTGCAGTTTCAACCGGGAATGTCAATGCAGGATATTTTGTTCTCCTATATTCTGCCCAGGCCTCATCAGATTGTAAAAAGCCGAAATGAAGCCATTTCTGAGTATAAATCAAAGCCAGCTTATGCGTTTGATCAGCCGCCAGGGTATAATTAATGTTACTATTAGCTAAAAAGGCATCGATTTCTGTAGTTGTTGGAGCAGCTTCAGTACCCTGACCTATACTATTAAGATAATAATAAAAAGTAATGGATTGCTTTAACGCGGTATTATAAGCTGCCGACGCATCACCCAATCCCCAGCGCTCATAAGCTTCTGCTTTCAAAAAGTTAACTTCTGAAGCAGTGATAACGATACCAGGCATTTTAATGTTATTTATAAATGTTGCCGAATCCACAATAGAATATTTGAAAAAGGCAGTATCCTGTTGTCCAGATCCATAACTTATTGGCATAGCCCGGTAGGTTTTGTTAGGAACAAATTTACCGCTTACAGTTTGACCATATTTATCAAACATAACTCTTATCCTGGGGTCGTTTGAAGGTAGCATCACCTTATTTAACTTGTAGTCGGGAGCCCAATAACTATCGATCTCAACTAAAGCAGAAGATAGCGTACTGTTAGTTGTGGTAGTTAATGGCTGTAAAAGAATATCAGAGCTCAAAGGGCTGTAACTACCGTTGTTAGCACCATCAACAAGTGGATACGCTGTAGGGTTACTTAACATGGTTGTAACGGCGGCTTTGGCAGTTGCTTCATCTACATTTGATATACGCATTAACAAACGTAAACGAGCCGAGTTGGCATAAGTTTGCCATTTTAGCACGCTGCCACTATTCAAAATATCGGCTTTGTTAAATGCAGATTGCACATTCCCTGCTAGTTTTACTCCTCCAAAATAAGTTGCGGCTTCATTAAGATCACTGATGAGTGAATTATAAAGCGTTTTGCTATCATCAAAAACAGGGTTCTTAATATTACTTGTTGTTTCAAGACTGCCTGCTTGTGTAAAAGGGATATCACCCCAGATATCAATCATTTTAGCGGCCCGCTCGGCTAAAACTATTTTAGCCGCCTCCATATAAACTAACTGATCTGCCTGATCTGATTTGGATAGAGCAGAATAAGACGCCTGCATAGCACGGTATACAGCCATAGGTCCACTTCCATTACCTGACGGATAGTAAAAGTCCGACCAGTATTGACCAATATAATCGTCTCTGTGCTTATAAGCAGTTGATACATTATCAAATGTTGTGGTTTGCGCATAAACAGATATCTGTGGAAAGAAAAACGTACGCAGATTCCAATAAGCGGGTCTAACGCGATCGCTATTTAACATAGCGGTAAAAAAGCCGCTTATGATAGGCTTTGTTGATAATTCCGGATTGTTATAATTCTTATCAATCGTTTTCTTACAGGAGCTTAATGACGCTATAAGCGATAATAAGACAGCGCTATATATAAATATTTTTTTCATCTTCTGATCAATTTTAATGGTTAAAAAGTGGCATTTAAGGAGAAACCGTAACTTCTTGTTGCCGGTAACGAGCCATTGTCAATACCCTGGTTATACCACTGGTTTCCAATTGGCGTTTCTGGGTCAAGATTCTTCAAGGTGCGGTATATATACAATAAGTTACGACCTATCAGTGAAAACTTAATTTTTGACATACCTATGTGGCGCACAAAACTTTGAGGCAAATTATAACCTAATACAACTTCACGCAGTTTAATATAATTGTTGTTGTATATAGCGCTTCCTGTATTTAAGCTATTAGGATCGCCGGCAGAAAACTGATTTAGGTAATAGCTTGCAGCATCTATGATAGTGGTATTAGGTGCACCACTTGCAGTTACACCTGGTTGTATTAAACCATCATGATACACTTTTTCGCCACCCGGACCTGCAGTTGCATTTGATGGCAATGATACGTAGGTACCTGAACCATTTATATAATATGGCAGTCCTCCGTGCTCCGCATCCCTATACTTTAAAGTACTGGTATACATCCCCGCGTTTATGCCGTATTTTAAAGGCGTTGATATCAGCTGACCACCAAATCTGTAATCAACCAAGGTAGTAAGTGACACACTTTTGTATGTAAATGTGTTTGAAAAACCACCGCTGGCTTTTGGAAGTATATTACCCACTTTTACATAGTGAGAATTATCTGCATTATAATACCCATTAGCATCTACTAAATTGTTCCCTTTTCCATCAGTTTGCAGCGGGTAACTATAAATATTACCTAACTCTTCACCTGGTCTGGCTACAACTTTTATAGAGCCACCTTCAAAGCTTGTACCCGGTAAAACTAACTCCTGCAGGTTAGGAGCCAAAGAATAAACCTTTGTGTGATAAACTGAATAATTTAAACGTACATTCCACTTAAAATCACTTGTTGAGATAGGTGTAGCATTTAAGGCAAGTTCAAAACCTTTAGTTCCAATAGTACCTACGTTAACTATCTGGCTTCCGGCACCGTTGCTTGGAGCAGCGGTTAAACCCAATATCTGGTTATTTATTTTATTGGTGTAATAACTCGCATCTACACTGAGCTTATCATTTAAAAAACGAAGCTCCAAACCGCCTTCATATTCGTGTTTCCTTTCGGGCTGTAATGTATTATTACCATAAGCTCCCGGTATGGAAAGTTGAGGTACCGAACCATTAACCGTTTGCAGAGAGGTTTGCTGATAAGCTACGTTAGATTGATATCTTGGGGCAGGGTTACCGTTTTCTGTATAGGATAGCCTTAATTTACCATAACTTAAAAATGATGGCATGGCATCTTTCAGTGCATCTGTAAAAACAAAACTTCCATTAACTGCGGGATAGTAATAAGTATTGTTTTGAGGAGGCAAAGTTGAGGCAGACTCCTGGCGTAATGCACCTTCTAAAAACAAGTAGTTTTTATAGGATAGATCCAATAAACCAAAAACACCTGTTTTTACTTCAAATTGTCTGGTATAAGAAGTACTAACGATGCCATTAGAGTTACTTAGTGAAAAGAAATTCTCCGTTACTAAACCCTGCGTTGTTCCGGATGCTTCATCACGATAGGATTCGCGCCTTGCCGTAAAACCACCGGTTAATGAAAAATTGAAATCTTTTGTAATATTGGTATTGTAAGTTAACAAAGCATCTCCGTATAGTATAGAATAAACACCGGTAGACACGTTATAACCACCGGTACTGTTGCCTCCAGTATTAAAAGCTACCGGGTAAGTGTTGTAGCTGTTAGCTTCGGTATTACGACCAGTGTAATCATTCCCTATTCTTCCACGAAATTTAAGATGATTTAAAATGCCCCAGTTTAAAGTTGCGCTTGAATACAGGCGGTTTTCATTTTCAGTATAGGTGTTTTTCAAAGTATTGAAAAAATAATCATAAAGATTAGGTCTAACCCTAAAAACAAAAGCCTCAGAAGGGTTGTATTGAGGATTTTCTGCCGGAGCATATTCGAATCCTGTTGATGTAAGGAACTTTTGTCTTACAAGATCCATTTTTTCTTCCCTGCCAAAAAAGCCATCAAATGATTGTGCAAGCCTGTTAGTTTGGTATGGGCGATTTTTAGTTAAAGTGTTTACAAAGTTGGCAACAACATCTACACTTACTTTTTTGCTCAATTTTAACGAACTATTTAAATTGAAAGTATTTTTATGAACACTGGATTCCCGCTGAATTCCGTCATAATCAAGCCGAGTGTAAGAAACTCTGTAATCTGCATTATCGGTTTGATTTGAAATAGACACGTTGGCGCTTGAACTTGTTCCCTGTCTGAATATGTCTTTATAGTTATCAGGTTGCGGAGAATATGATTGGATTGAACCATCCCACCAACGGACTTTTTGACCCTCCATTTTAGGGCCAAAATCGGCATACGCTCTAAAGTTTGGCCTCCAACCTGCTGGTGATTGTGTATCAGGAACAGATCCGTCTTCGTTAAAACCAAGAGAAATATTCGTTGCACGGTCATAGCCCTGCCCGTAAACATTCTGATAGTTAGGTAAAAAAGCCGCTTTCTCTACAGTACCGTAATAATTAAAATCCACTGAGGGACCTTTTCCTTTGATGCCTTTTTTTGTAGTAATAACTATTACACCACCTTCGGCATCAGAACCATAAAGCGCAGTAGCACTACCGCCTTTTAGTATATCTATACTTTCAATATCGGTAGGGTTAATGTCCAGCACACCATTACCTTCAATGCGCTGATCGCTGTAAAAGCCACCATTATTGAAACCATTTTGACCATATTGCTGTTGATTTCGGATAATTACACCATCCACAACATATAATGGAGGCTGGTTGTAATTGATGGAGTTGATGCCCCGGATCTGTATATTTACAGCACTACTGGCGCCTCCCGGTTGAGTTTTCACTATAACACCTGCGGCTTTGCCATACAATGCCGAGGCAAAATTTGTGTTGCCGGCTTCGGTAATTTCTTTGGCCGAAACAGTGCTGGTTGCATAACCAACTGATCTTTCCTGCCTTTTGATACCGAATGAGGTGGTTACGGTAACTTCTTTCAATTGATTACTGCCTACAGCCAGGGTTACATTAATAACCATGTCATCGCCAACGGTAACTTCTTTTGCAGCGTACCCCACGGATGAAAATTTAAGTACATTGCCTTTTGCTGCTTTGATGCTGTACGCACCGCTGCTATTGGTTTGTACACCGTTTGTTGTACCTTTTACAAGTACAGATACACCTGGTACAGGCCCTGTTTCATCACGGACCACACCGGTAACGGTTGTTTGGGCAAATGAACTTGCCGAACTCAGTAAGAGTAGTAGCACTACCCATTTTCTGAAAATTAAGTAAAGTTGTTTCATGTAAATTGTTTTGGTTTGTTTATAAATTATTTAAGTATAAAAAGCTTTTAAATATCTGTTTATGCAGGTTTTGAGATATTTTTTACCGGACTGGGTTTGTATAATTTTTTAACCTCAGTAACTCACCAGCTAACAACCGTGCATTGTTACGCAAGTTGGGTATCGTTAATAGCGTGTAAGTGGTTAAATGCGGCATACAATGCTCTCTTATGGCTTGCTGAGCAGGATAAAGCCATAATTTGCCGAAATGCTCTCCCTTACCGATTATTTACCTTTTTATGGGATAGATACGCCATGTACAGGTACAGTTTTATCAAGAACCTAACAGGTACTGGTTGTTTAGGCAAAAGAGCTTGCCGAAATAAATAAGAGTAGCAATGCTACCCATTTTCTGAAAGTCAAGTAAAGTTTTATCATTCAAATTGATTTAATTAAGTTAAAAAGGTTTTAAATATCTATTTATGCAGGTTCGGAAATACTGACCTGCGGACTAAGTTTGTATAAATTTTCAATCACCGTGGTTACTCCGCCCAACAGTTGTGCATCGTTACCCAGGTTGGAGACCGCCAATTGCGTGTAGGTGGTCAAATGTGGTATGCAATGTTCGTTCATGGCCTGCTGAATGGGGCTAAGCCATAGTTTGCCTATAACACTCCCCTTACCACTCAGTATAATACTTTCGGGGTTCATCAGGTGCAGCAGAATAGCCAAACCCTGGCCAATGAAATAAGCGGCTTCGGAAATTATTTTTACGGCAAAAGCGTCTCCTTTAAGCGCTTCATCAATAATATTATCGGCCGATACCGTATCATATTTTACCAGGCTGCTTACCTCACCTTGTTTTAGGCCTTCGGTAGCTTTGGCTTCTATGGCCAGTAAAGATGCTTCCGTTTCTAAACAGCCCTGCTTTCCGCATGAGCAAAGCTTTCCGTTTTTGTGGAGTGGTAGGTGACTAAACTCTCCGGCAAAACCGCTATGTCCTTTAAATATTTCTTTATTGATGATCATTCCTAAACCAATACCCCAACCCAGGTTAATGATCATGGAATTACTACGGGCAATCGGGAGCCCGAATTTTTGCTCGGCAAGAGCTATAGATGTGGAATCGTTTTCAATAAATACTGGTAGCTCAACCTGTTTGGCAATATAGGTTACTAAGGTTTCATCGGGAGATTGGAGGAAGCTCAGGTTATTACCCTGAAAAGCGTCAATAAAACCCGGCATGGTAATACCTACAGCCAAAAATTTATCTTGTGGTAAACCAGATTTGATAACTGTAGCGTTGATATGTGCTATCAGCGAATGGATAGCATTGTTGTTGTCGTTAAGTTTCAGTTCAAACTCCTGTACATCGCCCACAAACTCATTGTTCATGTTTACAATCACAATCCGGGTCACAAACTGATTCATGGCTACCGAAATAATAAAGCCGGTATCAGCTATGAGTGAGTAAGTTGCTGGTTTGCGGCCACCACTTGATGTTCTTATGCCAATCTCTTTTACAATATTTAGCTTGACTAAATCGGCCACCCCCTTAGTTACATAGGGAATGCTCCGACCCGTGTCGATACTCAGGTCATTAAGGGATGCTGTCTTACTGTAATACAGCGCTTTAATCAGGTCAATATTTTTAAAAAACATGTAACAGGGGTTTATATATGCATATATAAAAAAATTAATTTAATTAAAAAAGAAATCTTTTTAATTTTTTTAAAAAGTTTAGCAATAGTTTATAATCTTAATAATTACTTTTGAAAATGTTCAAAAAGTTATCACACCTGCTCGTGGTATTGGTTACCATATTTTGCACGGGTTATGCACAGGCACAACACCACGTAAATCCCGACGAGATCAAACAAAAGATGAAATGGTTTGCAGATGCTAAACTGGGCATATTTATCCACTACGGCATCTACTCCGTAAAAGGGATAGACGAAAGCTGGAGCTTTCATAACAAAAAAATCAGCTATCCTGATTATATGAGCCAGTTAAAAGGCTTCACGGCAAGCCAGTATAACCCCAATGAACTGGCCGACCTGATCAAAGAAAGTGGCGCCCGTTACGCGGTAATGACCACCAAACATCATGACGGCGTAGCTTTATGGAACAGTAAATACGGCCCGCTAAACGTAGTGCAGAAAACTCCAGCTAAAAGAGATCTGCTAAAACCATTGTATGATGCATTGCGCCAACGTGGTGTAAAAACAGGCGCCTATTTTTCGCTGATTGACTGGAGCCATTCCGATTATCCTGGTTTTTTGAAGGATAGCAGTAGGTATCAGGTAAAAGACCAGCCTGCTAAATGGGCTAAATATTTAACTTTCATGAATGGGCAACTGGATGAACTTGCCAAACAATACAATCCCGATCTTTGGTGGTTTGATGGCGACTGGGAACACAGCGCCGAAGAATGGAATGCAGCAGGAGTCAGACAGAAATTATTGGGCTACAACCCCAACACTATCATCAACGGGCGTTTACAGGGCTATGGCGATTATGATACTCCCGAACAAAACTTCCCGGTATCCAGACCTGCTTACAAATGGTGGGAACTTTGTATGACCAGCAATGACAACTGGGGTTTTCAACCACAGGACAAGAATTTCAAAACACCTTATGAGATCATCAGCATTTTTACCGATGCCGTAAGCTACGGTGGAAATTTACTACTGGACATTGGCCCCAAAGGCGATGGCAGTATTCCAGCTGAAGAAGTGAATCTACTTAAAGAATTAGGTGCCTGGAATAAGAGGAACGGCGAAGGTGTTTTCAATACCATAGCCGGTATGCCCCTGGGCCATTATTATGGCGCAAGCACCCTATCGAAAGATTCAACTGTAGTATATCTGTTTGTGCCAGCTAAAACAAGCGCGCCTGTGCTGATCAAAGGGCTAAAAAACAGCATCAAAAAAGTAAGCGTTTTGGGCAGTGATACCCCGCTGAATTATAAAATTGTGGGTAAGATATCCTGGAGTGTGGTACCGGGTTTAACGTACATCACCATCCCCGAAAACTTGCAGGACAAATACATGTCTGTCATAAAAGTTGAACTTAACGGCAAACTCGATCTTTACCGTGGTAAAGGCGGTTTCCTGACCAATGAATAGTTCTGCGTCTTGTGTCTGAAGTCATTAGTTCTGAATTTGTAGGCATAAGTGCCGCTTTTTTAGAACTAAAAGCTTCAGACTCGAGACTTCAGACTAAAGACTTATCACCACCTTTGATCCGGTTTTAGCCGCCTGATAAATAGCCTCGATAATCTTCAAATCTTTTACAGCTTCTTCCCCATTCACAGGAACCACAGGCTGTTTATTATCAAAAACAATGGCAGCCATTTCTTCCATTTGTACCGTTTGATGCGTAGTAACCGGCTGAGTAAGTTCGCCTTTATGGGTACGTCCCTGTATTGGGCCATAACCTGTGGATGGCCACATCTCTGCAAAACCTTTTTCACCATCCAGGAAAAAGCGATCGAGATTATTCATATTATAGGTAGACAAGCACGATGCAGTTGCTCCACTTGGGAAGCCGAACTGGAACTGGATAGTTTCATCTACTCCTTCTTTAAATTTCTCGGGATCGGTTTTAGTTTCCTGGGCGGTAACCCAAACAGGGTCTTCACCGGTCATATAGCGCGAGCCATTTATAGCGTAAATGCCGATATCCATCATTGAGCCGCCGCCTGCCAGTTGTTTATTGAGTCGCCATTGGGTAGGGTCGCCAATTTTAAAGCCGCATTGGCCCTGAAAAAACAGGATCTTCCCAAACTCACCGCTGTTACGCATCCGGATCACCTCAAGCGTTTTGGGTTCAAAGTGCATCCTGTAACCTACCAACAATTTGACGTTGGCTTTTTTACAGGCATCTACCATCTCCTGCCCTTCTTTGGCATTTATAGCCATGGGCTTTTCGCAAATGACATGTTTGCCCGCTTTAGCCACCCGTAATACCATGCCATGGTGCAATGCATTTGGTGTGATCACGTAAACGGCATCAATGTCGGGGTTATTTTTGATGCTATCAAAGTTCTCATAATTATAGCAATTCTTTGCCGGGATGCCATACTTACTTTGCCAGTCTTTAATTTTTGAAGGCGTACCGCTTATGACACCAACCAGTTTGGCTTTTACGCATGATTGCATGGCTTCTGCCACCCGTGTCCCATAGCTCCCAAGCCCCATAATGGCTACGCGAAGCACACGGCCTTCATAAGGAGCTTCCACATTGTTTTTACTGGCTGTCCATCCCGAAAGCGGGGCCAGATGCAAGGCTAGGGCAGATATTCCCAACTTCTGTAAAAAGTCACGGCGCGAATTCATAAGCATTGGTTTTAAGGTTCGTAATCGATTACAATTTAGGCTTTTTTACCAAAACCGTTATTAAACGAAAAAAAATTTATCATTTACCGAGGTAATCGGGAATGCTAAACACTGGTTATTTTTTCACTGCAGATATGATCAAAAACATAGGTCGACGTAACTCATCCTGCATCCCGGACACCTTTTCCAACATCATCTTTTCCGGTTCAGGCTCAACAATCGCGGTAATTTCAAACCCATTCCGGATCAGGTCATTTATATAAGTTGTTAACGTTTTGTGATATTTAATAACCCGTTCACCCAGGAATGATGTTGCACGGCTACCCTGACTAAAGTAGTTATCAACAGGCCAGTGCAAGCGTTTCCCCTGTTTGTCCAAATGCCAGTCCTGGTTGCCCTGAGCCGTAAATATGGGATGCTCAACCGAAAATACAAATGAACCGCCAACTGTAAGACATTGATGTACCTTGCTACAAACTTTATCAAACGATTCCAGATAATGAAATGCCAGCGAGCTAATAACCTCATCAAATGAATTAGGTTTATAACTAAAATCCTCTATGGCCATACACGTGTATTCAATTAATGGAGAGGCGTTTATTTCCTTCGCTTTATTAAGCATTTTCTCTGAAAGATCAATCCCAACCACACGAATTGCGCCTTGTTCAACGGCGTAACGACAATGCCATCCAAAACCACAACCCAAATCAAGCACACGCTTATCTTGAAAATCTGGAAGCATTTTTTGAAGCTCATGCCATTCTCCTGCCCCTTTTAAGCCTATAACCGAGCGGGGCATTTGACCATATTGTTTAAAGAAGCTTTCGTTATCGTATTTATTCTCTTTCATGATCAGCAATTATACAAAACAAGGTTCCCGAATTCAATAAAAATCACAGATACCCCTTACAAAATCATTTATTATATTTACAACAAAGCAACACTCCCAAACGTTTGCCCTAAATATCATATACCTATGAATAAGCAAATTTTAAAAGATACCGCCCAACAATTAATGGCGGGCCACAAAGGCCTTTTGGCTATGGACGAAAGTATAGCCACCTGTAATAAACGCTTTGCAGAGGCTGGCATACCACAAACAGAAGAATACCGAAGAAAGTATCGTGAACTAATAGTAACGACACCCAAACTGGGCGAATGTATAAGCGGTGCCATCTTATTTGATGAAACTACTAAACAGGCCGCAGCAGATGGCACACCATTCATTGAACTGCTGGTTAAAGCCGGTGTTATCCCGGGCATTAAACTGGATGAAGGCGCCAAAGATATGCCCGCCTTCCCTGGTGAAAAAATAACTGAAGGCCTTGACGGACTGCGGGAAAGATTGAAAAACTACGCCGCAGCTGGTCTCAAGTTTGCCAAATGGCGTGCTGTAATCGTTATTTCGGACGGTACTCCCACAGATGGCAGTATTTACGCCAATGCTCATGCGCTGGCTCGTTATGCAGCCCTTTGTCAGGAGGCTAATGTAGTGCCTATAGTAGAACCCGAGGTATTAATGGATGGCAGCCACACCATTGAGCGTTGTTTTGAAGTTACCCAGCGGGTATTACATATTGTATTTGAGGTACTGATACAACAGCGTATTTACCTGGAAGGCATGATATTAAAACCCAATATGGTGGTATCTGGTATTAGCGCATCGGTACAAGCCAGCGTTGACCAGGTCGCCCACCTCACTGTTGAATGTTTATTACGTTGTGTACCGGCAGCGGTTCCGGGTGTGGCGTTCTTATCAGGCGGGCAACCGGCCACGGATGCAAGCGCGCATTTAAGTGCCATGCATGTAAAATATAAAGGCAAATTACCATGGGCCCTTACCTTTTCGTTTGCCAGAGCGGTTCAACAACCAGCTATGGAATACTGGCAAGGTAAAGATGAAAATGTAACTGTTGCTCAACAACTCTTTTATAAACGACTGAGCATTAACAATGCGGCAAGGCGCGGTGAATACACACTGGCTCTTGAAGCTTAATTTGTCTAAACACAACAGCAAGTCGCTTAAAATATTAACGACTTGCTGTTGTTCATATATTGGCTCTTATTTAAACAAGGTAACATGATCTTCCACAAATGCTTTCACAGTACGGGCAGGTTTATTTAATATAGTGGATACGGCAGGGCTGACATAAGTGGCTTGGTTATTTCTTTGCGCTTCCGCATAAGCCAATATGGATTGAACTGCCACCGCTGGCATTCCCTTTTTTTCCATGCGCTGATGGGCTTCCCCTGGATTGAGTGGAATAAATTCAACCACTTCCCCTATTTCGGCACCAATTATGGCAGCTATTTCCGTAAAATTCACTGCCTGTCCACCGGTAAGCAAATAGGCTTTACCTGCATGTGGTTCGGGGTTGATCAGTATCCTGAATGCTATTTCGGCGATATCTCTGATATCCAGGTAAGCCCTTTTACCTTCACCCGTAGCTTCATATATTTTGCGTTCGTGTTTAACCGTTTGTGCCAGTTCTCCAAGCCAGTTCTGCATAAATCCGTTGGGTTGCAGAAGCGTCCACGGGATATCCGAAGTCTTTAATAAGGCTTCCACCTCACCATGAACTTTTGCGATAAATGAACCCGGGATATAAAAAGGAGAATCCTTGTCTACAGCTCCTGACGATAGTTTTACGATATGCCCTACACCTTGTTCTTTGGCTACTTCAATAACATTACCTTGCTCCTCAACAAAACTATTGCTATGCCCGGAAAGTAAAAAAACGGCTTTAGTATTATTCATGGCTTTGTACAGACTTTCTTTATTAGCCATATCTGCCTCTACCCAGTCCACACACGGTATAGTAACCGCTTTATTTTTATCACGGGTAACCGCAATTGTTTTAATATCTGCTGCCGACAAAAAGCGCAGTAATTCCATGCCTATTTTACCTGTTGCACCAAATACGGTGATATATTTATTATTTTCCATTTTAATGATCTAATTTTGTGGCAGCAAAGTTAAATACCACTTATAGTGACAGTTAACGTCAAAGGAAATCTCATCAACGCGAGAGGAAGTATTATGGACAGAAGTGTGCTTAACGAACAAAAGAACATTATACAGGATGAATCTGGTTTCCGGATGCAACTGGATGAGATCGCCTTTAACCAAATAGATCTGCGCTGGGGCAGCTATAGCAACCCGCTCGAAAAAACATTATTCTTTACGCCTGATAAATCCGCCATTATTTCGCATTTCAAACTGGCTGATGATTCGCCCCAGCTTAACCGAAATATGGCTGAAAAACAATTCGTGGTTTACCGTGAACCAGCAAACACATATACGCAAAACATTGAGCCAACCGGTAAAAAAACACGCTCCTTTTTTGAGCTCATTATCTCCGAGCATTTTTTTAACCATATAGTTACCCAAGAAAGTGAGTTCCTGATGAACCTTCATCATTCCAGTGCCGAAACGCCAGCTTTCGATCTCACTGCTCAAATAACACCCGCCATGTATCATGTCATTAATGATATGCAGCATTCGCCTTACAGCGGTCATTTAAAAGGCATATATCTGGAAGCTAGGGCCATCGAACTTTTCCTGTTACAGATCAAGCAACTGGATCAGCAAGATCAGGCCGCCATCTCAAAGCTAAAACCACAGGACATTGCATATTTGCATGAGGTTAAAGACATCCTGGAATTACACTACGATCAGCCTCACTCCATTATAGAACTGGCCAGAAAAGCTGGCATCAACCAAATGAAGCTCAAGAACGGATTCAAAGAACTGTTCGGTACTACCGTATTTGGCTATCTCCACGATATTCGTATGAGAGAAGCCAAACGACTGCTGCTTGATGAAAAAATGTATGTAGGCGAAGTAGCGCATCTTACTGGCTACAAGCACCCACATCATTTTACCGCGGCCTTCCGGAAAAAGTTCGGGATATTACCCAGGGAACTTAAGGATTAATCAGAAAACGGGATAGCTCGCCGGTTCTGCATCATTGGGTTTATCTAAATAGCTTTTACCATCGCCCGGAATTGCCTTTTTAATTCCGCATCAACAAAACCTTCTATTTATTCAGATTATTAATCATGTTTAAACATAATTAATAATCTGAATATGAGTATTCTAACCTATTGGTTTATTGATTTTTTATTTATCTTATGCCGGATTCCAAAAAAAACCTAAATAATGAATAACAACCTTTACCTTAACATCGGGAAGTTTTTCCTGGTGATCAGTATTATCGCCATAGGCGCGGTTCATATCGTATCAGGTCATTTCCCCGCCGGACTAATGCCCGTCGTGGCTTCGTTACCGGCCAAACAAGCGTTAGCGTATTTAACAGGTTTGCTCCTGATTGTGGCTGGGCTACTCGTCCTGATTAAAAAATACGCGGCTTATGGCGCATTTTTAGCAGCGTTACTTTATTTATTAGCCTTGCTCCTGATCCATGTACCTAAAGTGTTGGCCGAGCCCAAGAATCCGTCGGAATGGGCGGGCTTTTTTGAAATCATCTGCATTATGGGTGGTACCCTTATCCTATTGGGCGCCACAAGCAAAGATAGTGGTACTAAGCTGATAAAAACTGGTACCTATCTTTTTTCCATTGGTCTGTTGGTATTTGGTGTACAGCACTATATGTACGCCCAATTTGTTGCCAACCTGATACCGGCCTGGATACCCGCCCGTTTGTTTTGGGATTACCTGGTTATGGTCGCTTTTTTTGCATCAGCTATAAGCTTTATTATCCAGAGATTGACCCACCTGGCCGGTGCTCTTTTAGGCCTTATGTTTTTGATATGGGTGCTGATACTGCACTTACCGCGTGTTATAGCCAGCATCCATACCGAACCCGAATGGACAAGCCTGTTTGTTGCGTTAGCATTTAGCGGTATATCTTTTTTAATAGCCGGTTTAGCTCCTACCACACGATCCAAGTCGCAATGAGCCTGTTAAATTGACTCAACCAGCATTAGCACAATGATATATTTAAAATTGCCCAAAAAGCCTGCAGACCGTTTGATCTGCAGGCTTATATTTTTCTAATCTATCCTTTTTTTCGGGACGCTTTATTCATCAATGTCCTTCGGGGATCCGTAAATAACGCTGTAACGTTGTATAACTCAAAGTGCCAGGAATACTTACTCCGCCCGGTATAATAACAAAACGAAACTGGTGAGCATTAGAAATGCCACCATAAGCGTTTAGGCTGCTTACTAATTTGACCCTCACTTTGCCCAACGAAGCAATATCAAACCAGGTATCTATATTGGCATTTGCACCATCCATGTAAGTAATGACAATAGGCAGCTGCCCAACCTGGTTTGTAGGCCAAATGGACGAAACATAGCCATTTAATTTAGCAAAAGCTATTACAGTTCCTTTATCCAGCACGTTTTGTGTAATAGCCGGAATACTGATATCGTGGTAAAATCCATATGATCCAAAAATGGTATCTTTTACGTAGGTAGTTGGGGTAAACCAGTCAGTGTACATCACATTGGCAGTGCCCGGAGGGCCTTGCGCGCCGGTAGCTCCCTTAAATGATACCGGGGCTCCCCATCCGCCATCAGTTTTAGGTCCGTACAATAAATAATTTACAGCATCAAGATAATAATCGCCATTACTACCTAATGAGCTTGCCGGAGCTCCTGTTCCGCTAAGGATTTTATTTCCAGGTGCACCAGCGGCACCAGCCGGCCCTTGAAGCGAGAAACCTGTGCCCCAACCTGTTGCTATTTTAGGGCCGTAAAGCAAGCCGGTGGAGATATTTAAATAAAAATCGCCAACTGCACCTATAGTAGCGGCAGGGATAGTAGTACCGCTGTAGATAACGCTTCCGTTTTGCCCGTTAGCTCCCGGAGGGCCTGCGGGGCCAACTGCTCCTTGTGCACCTGTAGCCCCTTGGGAGCCTGCCGGGCCAACTGCCCCATTTTTTCCACAAGATGCTGCTATTAACATTACCAATGCTAATAACATAAATAAGTAATTAAATTTTTTCATGTAATTTGACGGTTAAAGAAGTTATAGGATTAATTGATGCAGATTATACTGCAGCTCAAAATTGAGCACTATAACACCAAATACATACCGCATAACTACCTGAAAATCAAAGTATTTATACTTAATTTAATTACCCAAAATACGCGTATTTATACCTATAGAAAACAGGTTAATTATTGCGAAATTTTATCTTCCACCTGATGGTTGTTTGTAATAGGTAAGGGCTCCCTATGTGTGAGCGAATTACTTAATGCTCTTTTTCATCTGGCAATAATTATTGCCCCAATCACACAACGCATCCATAATGGGGATGAGGGTTTTGCCCAGCTCGGTAAGCTTGTACTCTACCCGTGGAGGCGATTCGGCGTAGGCTGTGCGTAACAGAATACCATCGCGTTCCAGTTCCTTGAGCTGGGCGGTCAGTGTGGCCTGGGTGATATACTGCATCTTTTTACGAAGCACCCCAAACCTCATAGGGCACTCCTCCCTGATCTTGTTAAGCAGCATCAGTTTCCATTTTCCGCCGATGATGTCCAGTGCATTTGTCATGGGACAGTTATCTTCTAAAAAAAAGCCATTTTCTGTTTTTATAACCAGCTGATCGTCATCGTTAGTATCATTTTTCATACTTAGTATCCTCCTTCAAACTACTTGTGAGCCTCTCCCATCCCATTCATATTTGAACTGTAAAGCTAACAAAATCAGGCCTAAAGCCAGTTAAATTCCTTTATCTGCAAATTATGAACAAACAAATTTCAAGATGGTTCCTGCTCATTATCCTGTCGTCGGCAGTATTTTTATCGGTGATCGATATCTTTATTGTTAACGTGGCCATCCCTTCCATCAAAAGGGGCATTCATGGATCCGACAGTGATATCCAGCTGGTAATTGTGCTGTACCTGCTGGGCTATGCCGCCTTCCTGATCACCGGTGGCCGGGCTGGTGATCATTATGGCAAAAAGAACGTTTTTATAGTTTCCATGCTGCTATTTGTGGTTACCTCCTACCTGTGTGGTTTTTCGCAAACAGCATGGCAAATTAATACATCGCGCTTTTTACAGGGCATCAGTGCGGCTTTTATGATCCCGCAGAGTATTACCTATATCCAGGAACTTTTCCCGCTACACCATGACCGTATCAGGGCGTTGGGGATTTATGGTAGCATAGCCGGTACTGCCTCGGTCATAGGGCAATTTTTAGGAGGCCTGTTGCCCGATATTCACTTTTTGATGGATGGCTGGCGACTCATTTTCCTCATCAATCTGCCCTTAGGTTTGATCGCCGTGATACTGGCAGCCATATTCCTGAAGGATACTAAAATCTCCAAAAAATCCCGGTTCGATTATTCTGGTGTTAGTTTACTCACCTTAGCCCTGATTACTTTGATTTACCCCCTGGTGCGCGGTCCAGAGCTTCACTGGCCCTGGTGGAGCATTACATCTATCGCTCTGTCGCTCTTATTGTTATACCTGTTTGTGCTCGACCAGCGTAGCAAGCTACATAATGGCCATGAGCCCTTGGTCGACGTACGCCTGTTCAGTTTCAAGGATTTTAATATCGGCCTTTGTGCTGTGCTGTTTTATTTTATGGTACAGGATACCTATTTCCTGATCAATGTGATCCTGTTTCAGAACGGCTTTGGCATCAGCTCGTCCGAAACCGGGATATTCTTTGTGTTCCAGGGTGTTGGGTATGTGTTAGCCTCCCTGTTGTCCCTTCGTCTGGTACCGCTTTATGGTAAACGGGTGCTGCAGGCGGGCGTTTTGATCATGGTTACAGCGCTCCTGTTCCATTTGGTGTTTTTTAACTCTGTGACTGTCAGTAGGTATGTACTATTGCCTTTACTTTTTATTTACGGTACCGGCTGTGGTTCGGTACTGCCCTCCTTACTCACTATGGCTCTAAAGAGCATTCCAACCCAGTTTGCAGGGGCTGCCTCAGGGACTTTCTCTACCTTTCAGCAAACGGCTATTGCTTTGGGGATAGGTATTGTAGGTGGCATATTTTTTTACCGGCTCTCGGGCGATACCAGTTTGGCCGGGTATATATCAGCTTACCGGCTGGCTACCAGCATCAATATTTTTTTGCTTGCAATCGTCAGCCTGTTTTTGTTTTTGCTGCCTGATAAATCACAGGAAAAACTTTTTAAACCTTAAATTTTAACACTTTTTTAGTCAAAAACAGGGTAAAAACGCATCACTTTTGGCCACTTTAACTAAATTTTAACGCCATTTTAACACTTTTTAACAAATTTTTGATGGGTTTTGAAAGGTTTAAAAAGTATTAAATAATTGATATTCAAATAACTAACTACAAATAAGTTGATTTTTTTGCCTTTTTGGGTGCTTATGCAAACGGCCCGATTCTCTCTGTTTGGGAGAAAACCGGGCCGTTGTATGGTAAATATATTAAAATTTATTGGGAGGGCTGGTGACAAAATCATTCGGCGAATCTGTGCGTATCCTGCGTAAAAGATCTCTCCTCGTACCTCGTTCGAGATGACAAGTTGGGTTTTATCTAAAAAAAGCGTCATTGCGATGCACGAAGACAACCGACCGGAGGGAGCTCATTAATACCTATAAAAAACAATTATAAATATTAATAATCTCTAAACTATACAGAGTGACTCTGCTTATCGGGGATTGCTTCGTACCTCGCAATGACGCGTGTTGATGTAAATGATTACAGGTGGGCATTCTCTCCTACTCACTATTCACCAATCACCGCCTCACTACTTCACCTCATCCAATTCCAGCACTACGCTGGTTCTGCCGCTGCTTACGTGCGGGTTTACACCTACATTCATTAAAAAGTTACCGGTTAATACCAGGTCGTTTTCTATGGGTGATTTTGTACCCGGATAAAGATTGATCTCTTTTACCTGGTATTTTTTCTGCGGATCTAGACCTTTCAAACGGATAGGCACCAACGTGCCTGTACCATAACGATTATTCACCAGGTAGTTAAACATCACCGCTTTTGCTTTGGCATTATCTACATACATGATAGACGCAGCATCATTATCCCATGGACTTTGTAAACGATATTGGTCGCCATGCCAGATGGCTTCTTTCAGGTTATCATAGTTTTTTAAAGCACCATGAACATAATCCAAGTCCTGCTCACTTAGCTTGCTGATCACGATGTCAAAACCCAGTTTGCCCATCATAGCTACATCTGTACGGAACTTGAGCGGTTGTTTACCCCAGTCGGTCACGTGGTTGGAGCTGGTGATGGCTGGGTAAAAGTAAGAGTACTCCCACTGGATAAACACGCGCTCCAGCGGATCGGTATTATCACTTGGCCAAAACTCGGTAAAGTATTTCAATGCACCATAATCCACACGACCGCCACCACCTGAACATAACATCAATGGTACTTTTGGATATTTAGCGCGTACACGCTCCAGCACCTTATACAGGCCACGTACATAATCGGTATACAAATGCGATTGATCCTTTTTAAGATAAGCCGAATACGCGTTATAGATCACCGCGTTACAATCCCACTTGATGTAAGCCAAATCTGGATTTTTGGTGAACAGGTTATCTACGATGCCAAATACAAAATCCTGCACTTTTGGATTAGTCAGGTCGAGCACCAATTGATTACGGAAATACTTTTCGGGACGGTTGGGTTGTTTGATCACCCAATCCGGATGTTTTTCATATAGCTCGCTTTTAGGATTAACCATTTCGGGCTCTATCCAGATACCGAATTTTACGCCATTGTTTTGTGCTTCCTTTACCAGCCAGCTGATGCCGTCGGGCAGTTTTTGTTTGTTCTCCTGCCAGTCGCCCAGGCCTGCATGGTCACCATTGCGCGGATATTTATTGGCAAACCAGCCATCATCCAATAAAAACAAGTCGACACCCAGCTTTTTGGTATCTTTTAATAGTTCGGCTAGTTTAGTTTCGTTGAAATCAAAATAAGTTGACTCCCAGTTGTTCAGTAGGGTAAGCCTGGAACCTTCGCCATCAACAATTTTGTATTTGCGTGCCCAGCGTTGTAATTTTCTGCTCGCGTCACCCTTACCCTGGTCAGAGTAGGTGTACACCAGGGCAGGTGTAGCAAACTCTTCATTTGGTTTTAAATGATATTCGGCCGCGGCATTGTTGATACCGGCAATCAGTCGCAGGTTATCAGACACATCCAGTTCAAAATCGATCTTAAAATTACCCGACCATTCCAGCGCACCTAACAATACTTTACCTTCATCTTCGGTAGCGGGTTTATCTATAGATACCGCGAACATGGATGGCTCATACAAATTGGCACGGGTACCCAGTTTGCTGTCGATGGTTTTGATACCGTGTGTTAGTTTGGCCTCTTCGGGGCGCATTTCTTCGGCCCAGTTGCCATGGTATTGTTTCAACCAAAAGCCGCTACCCTTCAGGTTCAGGTTGGCAGATGCGAATTTATTTAATACCACCTCGCCTTTTTCGCCATGTTTGATCACCGACCATTGTTCGGTAACATCCTCTTTAAAATAGGTTTTGTAATACAGTTTTACCTCAAAATTATAAACCGGGTCTTTCAGGGTAACCGTTAACAGCGAAATATCATCGGCAACCTTGGTCACCTCATGGCTCACATAAACCAGGCTAAGGGATTTGTCACCATTGGCATGGGTTACAGTTATAGCCGGCTCGGCCAGGTTTGCGGAACCAGATGGTGTATACGCCGAGTTAAGGATGCCGGAGTCGTCCTTTTGGTTATACATTTTTTGGATGCGCGCATATTCGGCCGTATTGCTCAGTTTGGCTCCAAAGTAAACCATTTTAAGGTTCTTATCAGCATCAGTTTGTAATACCAGCGCGTTGTGCTGTGTTTCCACCGGGATGGTCACTACCTGGGCAAAACTGCTGCCAGCTGTAAACAGACCACCAACCAGGCATAAGGGCAGTAAATGATTTCGGAACATATTTCTCAATTTATAAGGTTATTTTCAGTGTTAATGTGTTTTCTTTTTCAAGGGTGTCATGCTGAGCACCGTCGAAGCATGGCGGGCAGGCCTCTGCGCTCTACTCTTCGACGGTGCTCAGGGTGACAGCCTATATTTATTTCTTTGCATCGATATCCAATTTATACAAAGCCGCATCGCCACCATCAAGCTTAAAGTTTAATGTTTTACCCAGGATGTCGCCCTGTAGAAGCTCATGTAACTCGTATTGATCTTTACTGTTTAAACCGAGGCGTTTGCCGTCCAGAGCAAAAGTTTTGGGCTCACTGCCATAATTGAAAATGGCAATATAGATACTATTTCCAATTTTTTGGGTAAACATTTCAGAGGCGTTTTCGTCAGTGTTGCCTTCAGCAGGTTTAAACGTTTTGCCGTTTTCGATCAGTTTGATCACTTCCGGATTTTGGTACCAGACTTTAGCCCTTTCGCTCCATTGGCCGTGTACCGAAAAATCGTCGCCAGTGATTACCGTACCGGTGATAACAGCCGATAAAAAGCGGGCTCGGTTGGCGCCTTCGCTCTCGGTTGAAAGTACCACATGATCGGCATCAACATAATTGTATAAAAAGGTTTGCCACCAGCCATAACTTACACTATTGAGGGTGTACTGGGTATCTTTAATGGTTTTAAAGGCATCGCAGGCAATACGACGCGTGTGCACATAACGACCGGTAGCCATGCTCGGCGAAATGGCGGCGTAAATGAGCATCTGGTCGCCCAGTTTATCAATCAGATATTCCATGCCTTTGCGGTAGGCCTGCATGCCGGTGGTTACTGTGGGATCATAAAAATGGGTCGACTCGGCCGTAGCATGACCCAAAAAGTCGATCTTGATCATTTTAAAACCACAGGCTTTTAGTTTACCTATGATGAGGTCAATGCGTTCGCGGGTGCCCGGATGTGTTGGGTCAATAGCGCGGGCACCGTCAATATCATGGTAGCCATTACCTACTTTTGTCCAGATGTCGCCAAAGGTATAATTGCTGCCGGGCACCTTGCGTTGCGGGCCATCTTTCCAGCCCCAGTCGGTAAATGGTGCCCAGTATACGCCGGGTTCCAGGCCTTTGCTTTTACAGTAATCGGCAAATTGTTTCAACTTGCTGTAATCGCCTTCCGGGCCACCTTTTACCATAAAATCCCAGTAGGAATCCAGGTCGATGAAGGCTGTTTTACCCGTACGGAAACCGGCTAAGCTATCGGCAAAAAAGTCGGCTACTTTAGTGGCTTTCTCATAGGTGAGTTTTTCCTGCATCACGCCCCAGCTGTTCCAGCCTACGGGTGTGGGTTTTGTCCAGTTAAAAACATAAGGAGGCTCTGCGATGCGGTTGGCTTTGGCATATTCTTCCATGCCGGTGCGCCAATCGTCAAAATAACCTACCAGTATTTTTGGCGATTTTATCACATCACCACTGATGATTCCGTGCGCGATATTATCGCGGGTCACGCCATTTTCTGTGTATCCTGCCCAAACCTGGATGGCATTACCACTGTCTTTTTTGGCGGTACTGCGGATGCCGGTTTTCCATACTTCATGTTCAATAGAGCCCACTACAAAACCGTTGCGGCTATCGTTGCTGTACACGGCCCCTACTTCGGCACTCATATTGCTGAACGGTGTGGTAAAAGGTTTAGCGTTATAGCGAATGAAAGTATCGTTATCAAAAGGCACAAAAATACTGCGCGCATCACCAACAACCGCGGCTATATTACCCGAGAACGGGATGATGGAATTGGTTTGCAATCCTTTCCCGGCAGCTTCTATTTGGGTGATAAAATACTCGTGATTAGGATAAGTGTAAAACACCTGTTTGATGGGGTTAAGGCCTTTACCAATTAATGTAATGATATATTTAACACCCTTGCCAAAGCCATCGGTGATATCGGTTTTGGTATAGGTGCGGGATGTATAATCTTTAGTGGAGATGGTTTTACCGTTTAGGGAGATGGTGGCGTTTACCTTACTGTATGCTAAGTACTTATCTTTAGACACAGAGTACAAGCCGTTTTTCAGATTATAGAGAATAGCGTTACCTTTACCATAAGGCATGAAAACCTGACCTGCGGGCTGTTTACGTGCTTGCGCCGACACTTTATTTACAAATGGCAAAGCCAGTAGTAGTGCGAACACTAAAACCGGCCGGGCTATTTTGGGGATGGATTGTCTTGTTGCTGTTGCAATAGGCTTCATGTATAGTTTAAATTGTTTAGCTTTTTTGGGCAGTGACATTTTTTATCGCTCCGTTTACTTTAACCCTTACGCTACGCGGATCGGGGGAAGTGATCTTGTAAGTGGTAACCTTACCATCCTTCCAGGCAAAATCAACCGTAAAGTTTCCACGGGCTTTGAGGCCTTTAACCGAGCCGGATGTTTTCCAGCTATCGGGTATGGCAGGCAGCAGGTCGATATAACCGGCATGGCTTTGTATCAGCATTTCGGCTATACCTGCGGTGGTGCCAAAGTTGCCATCGATCTGGAACGGCGGCCCAGCAGAGAGCAGGTTGGGATAAATACCACCACCCGAACCATAATTGATATCGGTACGGGTGGTTGGTTTCATGATCTCCGTAAACAGCTTGTAAGCACGGTTGCCATCGTGTAATCTTGCCCAGAATAACAATTTGTAAGCGATAGACCAGCTCGGGCCGTCGTCGCCACGAACATTAAGCGTTTTTTTGGCAGCTTCGGCCAATTCGGGTGTACCATCCGGTGTAATTTCCGAGGCTGGATAGATACCGTACAGGTGCGAAATGTGGCGGTGCTGCGGATCAGTTTCCTGATAATCTTCCAGCCATTCCTGTATGCGACCGTCTTTGCTGATGATACCGGCAGGCGGTATTTGTTTCAGGCGCAATTTCAGGGTATCGCTGAATGATTTATCGATGCCAAGCGTCTTAGAAGCAGTAATTACATTGGTAAATAACTCGCGCATAATCTGGTTATCGATAGTTGCACCAATACAGATACTGGCGTGGCGGCCGCTGCCATCGGGCATCACAAAACTATTTTCGGGCGATGAAGAAGGCGCAGTAACCCAATAACCGCTTTTAGGATCTTTGATGAGTATACTGCTGTAAAACTGTGCAGATCCTTTTAAAATCAGGTAAATACTTTTTAAATAAGCTTTATCATTAGTAAAAGCATAATGATCCCAAAGGTTACTGCACAACCAGCCCGATCCGGCTTTGGTTACACCCCAGGAAGCGCTTTCGCCGGGCTCCGTCCAGCCCCAAACATTGGTGATCACGTGGGCCACCCAGCCATCGGCATTGTAATAGGCTTTGGCTGTTTTTTCGCCGGGTTTTACCAACCCGCGTACCAGCTCAACCAAGGGCAGGTTTAGTTCCGACAGGTTAGATACTTCTACCGGGAAATGGTTCATCTGCACGTTCACATCCAAATGATAATCGCCATTCCAGGGGGTATGTACCTGGTTGGCCCAAAGGCCCTGCAAGTTTGGTGGTAATAAACCTACACGGGTACTGCTGATACTCAGATACCTGCCGAACTGAAAAAACAACACCGGCATATCTTTATGATTACCGGGTTCTTTATGAAAACTGATCAGTTGCTGATCGGTAGTTTCCGTACTTTCCGGTGATCCTAAATTAATATCAACCCGGTTAAATAGCTTTTGATAGTTAGTGATATGCTGCTGCTTTTGTGCGGCGTAAGGCTTTTTCACAGCTGCATCCAAATCGCGCTGGATTCTTTGCTTAAAATCGGGCTTTCTGAAATCGGTAGCTGCTGATATATAGATAATGACTTCGGTAGCATTTTTAACCAAGAGGCTGTTTGCTGTAGAAGAAAGCGTACCACCGGTTAATTTAGCTTTAACGCTGGCCTGGTATTGCATACCATTACCATCGGTACCGTTATCAAGACGCCCCTGCAATAACAAGGTATTGCCGCTGGTACTGGTGGCCGACCGCTCCAGGCGGGATATATTGATGCTAAAATTCAGCTTGCCGGGTTTATCGGCCGTTAGCCTGATCATGTTTACATCGTCGCCAAAACTAGTGAAGTATTCGCGTTTGTAAGTAACGCCATCAACCAGGTAGCTGCAATTAGCCACGGCTGTATTGAGAGATAACGATCTTTGGTAATTGGTAACCTGCGCATTGGGTTTGCTATAGTCAAATTTCAGGTCCAGATCGCCTAAAACCTGGTAGCAACCCCATCGTGCACCACCCGAACCCGGGCCTTTACATACAAAGTCTTTATCAATGAGCGCCTGTGCCTCCACATTTTTACCGGCCAGCAGCAACTCTTTTATCTGCGGCAGCTGTTTGTAAGCCTCGTAATTATTAGCATCCTGTGGCGAGCCCGACCACAGGGTAATGTCATTCAGCACAATCTTTTCATCGTTCACCCCACCATCGGGCATCATACCCAGGCGACCATTACCCAGGGGCAAGGTTTCTTCCCATACGGCAGCAGGCTTATCGTAATGCAGCCTCAATGCTTGTTTTTGCGCAAAACTTAGCGTTGAGGTTAATAACAAAATGCTTGTTATTGATGTGAGACGTTTGGTTATCATCGGTTGTAAATAATTAGGCTTTAGTAAGTATTACCGGGATGCCTTGAGCGTTTTTATCAAGCACCAGAACAATTACCGAGCAATTTTCATCGGGCAGGGTGGCTGGCAGGCCGATCTGATAATTGTTTTTATCTGCCTTAATCGTTACGGCATCCCCGTTCATAAAATAGGATTTGGTGATCTTTACACCCGGAATAGCGGGGATAGTCAGCATCCCATCTTTACGCTGAAAAACATGCAGGTATATTTTATTGCCCTTACGGGTAGCACCGTAGATGGCATTAGGCGCATAAGGCCCTCCTTGCGTACTGTAAATACTTTCGCCATACTGTTTTAACCAATCGCCCATTTCCTGCAGGCGCTTCACCTGCCGGGCCTCGATGTGGCCATCCATAGCTGGGCCAATATTAAACAACAGGTTACCATTGCCCGCCGCCGTTGTTACCAGCGTTTGGATACATTGTTTTAATGACTTCATCTGGTCGTTTGGTTTCCAGGCCCATTGGTTGCAAATGGTAATGCAGCTTTCCCAGGGTTCATTCATGTT
Source organism: Mucilaginibacter lappiensis (assembly GCF_900155965.1). GTDB lineage: Bacteria > Bacteroidota > Bacteroidia > Sphingobacteriales > Sphingobacteriaceae > Mucilaginibacter > Mucilaginibacter lappiensis. Next base: position 156,646 of record NZ_FTMG01000008.1, on the reverse strand, counting down.
GATCTCCCCTATGCGTTGCTCTGGCGTTAAAAAATCACCTACAGATTCTTCATTCAGCTTTTCACTGATTTTTCCCAGTCTGTTATTGACGATAACATTGGCATCAACACTTTTGATGAACTGGTATATTTCCTTGCCATCTTCTTTTGTCCAGGGTTTTTCCCAGTAACCATCAAACCAAAGCATAAAGGGCTTGTATTTGGTGATCACTTCCTTCAGCTCATTTTTCATTCGGGTTTTAAAGGCGGTCATATCGCCTTTAACATTCTTTGTAGAATCGTAAGGGTTATGGATAGGATAATCAGGATCATGCCAGTCTAAAACCGTAAAATAGATGCAAAAAGTTACACCCTGCTTTTTGCAGGCCTGTGCCAACTCGCCAACGATATCTCTTTTAAATGGCGAATTGGATATGTTATAATCAGAATAAGCGGTTGGCCATAAGCAAAAGCCATCATGATGCTTAGCGGTGATGGTGAGGTATTTCATACCGGCATCTTTAGCGGTTTTCACCCAGGTATCGGCATTAAATAATCGCGGATCAAACTCGTGGTACAGGTTATCATAATCGGCCTGGGCTACCTCTTTATTGCGGCTCCAGCCAATTTCGGTACCGCGCTGGGTTACCGGGCCAAAATGGATGAACATGCCAAAGCGCTTGTCCATAAACTGATCCATAACCACCTTAGGTGTTTTAACCTCCTGGGCAAATACCGCGCAAATGCTTAATACCAGGGCCATCATCAACCCCGCTTTTTTCTTCATCATATGTTTATTTATTGTTTACCAAAAAATGGACAATGCGGCAGGCATGCCCCTTGCTCGAACCGTTCTTTTTATCGCTGATTTTAATTTTAAGCACATGGCTGCCATTGCTCAAATTATCGCCCAGTATATGATAAATAGGCAGATGCAACCAACTGCTAAACTCCGTGAACAGATCTTTATCTTTATATGGGCCGTTATCAATGGCGTAGGATATCGTGCCCGCGTCGCCACCGGCTACTACAGCAATACCTACCGCGTTACCTTTAAACGGGAGTGTTAATTCTGCCCCCGGTTCATCGGCATTCAGTACCGGCACATGCACAAAACCCGGACGGGTAGAAAGACCATCTTTCGGGTCCCAATCTGGGGTAATCTGCCAGTCTTTGCCCAGTTTGGCATTGGCCAGGTCGTAATAGCTGCCATTTTCATAGCGGGCCTTATCAATTACCTGGGGTACGGGTATCTTAAACGGCACCTTGTATTTATCCTCCACGCATTCCTGTAACAGCGTTCTTATGGTGGCAAAGTAAAGCTCCTGACCATAATATGCCGGGTGGATATCTTTAAAATCATCGGCCCAGGTGAGTTCTTTATTTTTGATCTTATCGTTCACTTCCAGTGCCAGGTTTACATAGGGCAGGTTATAATGCCTGGCTATCAGTTCATGGTTAAATAATTCGGGCGATAACTTGCCTTTGGCGTAATTTTCCATTTTCTGAGGATCTACAAAGGCCATCAGGATCACATCAGTATACGGATTGGCATTGCGGGCATGTCTTACTGTCCCTTCCAAAGCACGTACCTGTGTGGTGCTGTCGGTACCCCGATCATTCACCGCTGCCTCTAAAAACAGCAGGTCGGTTTTGCCCGAATCCAGGATATCGCGCTGTACGCGGAAAGCATGCGGTAAACTGCCTAAGGATGGGATACCGGCAGCTATAAAATGAAAATCTGTTTCGGGATAGGTTTCTTTCAGATACCGGCAGATCTTATCGCGCCAGCCTGGGTTAAAGGTGATGGATCCTCCAAGGAACGAAACCGTGGCCTTCTTTTTTACCGTAACCGCGTAATAAAAGTTATTGAGTTTACTGGCTGTGGTCACATAATTGCTGTACCGCAACTCATTTTTTACCGGGTATGAATTGCTGTAGATAAAGTCGGCATAATACTCAGGGCGATCAATTTTAACATGATGTCCCTGTAATTCTACCGGGCCCTGGGTTATGGGCTGAATGCTCACCGGGCCACCCAAAGCCAGGTAATTTTTGGCAAAAGGGTATGTATTTTCATCAGGAGGTACCAACTTATCGTTCAAGCCGATGGTATGCAGTACGGGTACACGAAACGAGGCCAGCCCATCCAGGTTGTCTATAGGGTTATCTTTATAAGCTAGTGCCTGTTCTTCGGTAAAATGGTATACTTCTTTCAGCTCTTTCCAGCTATTGGCATCACCCGGACCTTTACCTTTGCCACCGGGCCAGCTTTTAAAATCGCAAACCGGGGTTTCGCCATAAATACAGCTTACCTTATCCGGATTGCGCTTGGCCCAGCCATACACATACAAACCACCACGGCTCACCGCTTCCAATGCTACCCTATGAGCAAATGATTGTTTTTCGGTTAAATACGCATAGAATTTATCCCAAACCTGCAATGCTTGCGGATTACCATATTGATTATCGACATTAACAAAGGCTACATAAAATCCTTTGGTCAACAATATACTGTCAATTTCGGTATGCCAATCCGGGAAGGATGCGCGCCACACCCATGGATTGCCTGGCAATGCCTGTTTTGGTTTTACATAATAAGCGTTGTGCCCGTCGATGCTTACGGTTACTTTTTCAAAACCTTTCCAAAGGTTGGCTTTGTCCTGGGCTTTTACCGGTAAGAAAGCGCCGAACGATATAGCTAAAATAAATAAGTATTTAAATTTCATCATGCCTGGTATTCTGTTATAATGGTTTCGCCGGAAGGCTTCTTACTGGTTTGGTAAATGTATTGGCTAATTATATCTCAAAAAATGGATAAATCTTTGAAGTAGATGGACAATCCCCCTTGAAATGCTATTGCGTAGACGACTCTCCCGTCTGCGCTTCTTTCCCCACCACGTCATTGCGAGGTACGAAACAAAGAGCCCCACCCAACCCTCCCCGGAAGGGAGGGCTTTAAAACATTTCCAAAAGCCTTCCCTTCAGGGGGAGATTTAGAGGGGGCTCTTTGCTTCGTACCTCGCAATGACGCTATTTTTAATATTCATCGTTGGCGAGTCGATTCTGCGGCGTTATCAATTCCCCACAAAATCATAAACCTTACCCACCTGTGTTTTAAAGCTATAAGCCACATCATTACCTGCTCCATCGGTTTTTGAAACCTGTGCAGCAGTTTTTAAACCATTAGGACTTTGCAGCTTACACTCACCACCAGCTAATGATTTAATAGATAGCTTAACAATTTTGCCGTCTTTCCATTCCATGTTCACAATCTCAAAATCGCCGCGGGCACGCAGACCCTGTACGCTGCCTGTTAGCCATGCTTTTGGTAATGCGGGTAGTAATTGCAGTTCGCCGGTTTGGCTTTGCAGCAGCATTTCGGTTACCCCAGCTGTATAACCAAAGTTTCCATCGATCTGGAATGGCGGATGGGCGCAGAAAAGGTTGGCATATAAACCGCCGCCTTCATTGTAGTTAACTCCTGAGCCACCAACCAGTGTTATAAAATTATTTAGAATAGTATAGGCATGGTTACCATCCAGCAAGCGTGCCCAGAAATTTATTTTCCATGCCATCGACCAGCCTGTTGACACATCGCCACGGGCCAGTAAGCTTACTTTTGCAGCCTTGGCTAACTCCGGTGTTTTCAGGGGACTAATCCTTCTGCCCGGATGCAGGCCAAACAGATTTGAAGAGTGTCGGTGGGTATCTTTAGGATCATCGCGGTCGGTTTCCCATTCCTGTAGTTGTCCCCATTTACCAATCTTGGGCAACAGCAGATGCTCCCGCATATCGGCAACATGGTCGCGGTATGCTTTATCTATACCCAAAGCATCGGCAGCTTCAATATAATTGGTAAACAGGTCATATACTATTTCCTGATCGTAGGTTACGCCATCCTCGGTAGGCCCATGCTCGGGCGACCAGCCCAGCGGAGATACCAGCGTTCCATCGGGACGGCGTTTCAGGTGATCGTCCCAAAACTCCACTACTTCTTTCAAAATGGGATAGGCAAAGTTTTTAAGATAGGTTTTGTCCAGCGCAAAGGCATAAGGCTCCCAAATACCCTGCATATACCAGGCGCTGCCGGGGGTGTTCCACAAAAAGCTGGAACCGCCATAAATATTGTTCTCAGTTTTTACCGTCCAGCCGCGAACGCCGGGATATTGCTTACGGGTGCTTTCTTTTTTCACCTCGCGCATGCTATTGATATAATCAATGTATGGAACATAACATTCCCAAAGATTGGTAGGCTCGGCCAGCCAGTAGTTCATCTGGATATTGATGTTGGAGTGATAATCACTGCGCCATGGTGGGTTATTGCTTTCGTTCCATAAACCTTGCAGGTTAGCAGGCAACCCGCCTTCACGTGATGAACTGATGAGCAAATACCTACCATATTGATATAATAAAGCTTCTAATTGTGGATCGCCCTTGGTTTTATAAGCCATCAGGCGTTTGTAGGTTGGTAAAGCAGCCTGCTCTGCCGGGGTATTGCCCAGGTTAATAGCTACCCGGCCAAATAAAGCTTGGTAATCCTGCAAATGGGCTGTTAATAATTGCGCGAAGGTTTTACCCTGAGCCGCCGAAAGTGCCTGTTTTACTTTAATGCCAGGAGCTTCGCCGCGCCAGTGCTGGTCGCGTTTGTTACTATAATCGGTAGCCGCTGCCAGTAATATGGTAAAACCATCGGCTTTACTGATCACCAATTGCGATCCACCTTTACCATCCGGTTCCGCTTGGATAGAACCACCTTCTGTTTTAATAGTTACCTCGCCGTCATAGGCCAGGCCATTATCTAACTTGCCGGTAATTTGCAATGTGGTACCATTAGCAGTAACCACCGAGTTATGGGCATCTTTTAATTTAATAGTGACCGAATAGGCACCCTTTTTATCAGCAGTAAAATGCAGTACCATCACCTTACCGGGAAAACTGCAAAAATACTCGCGTTGGTAAGCTACGCCGCCATCGGTATAACTGATCTGCTGTACCGCTTTACTAATATCCAGTTGGCGGCGATAATTTGCCGGTATTTTTTGGGTGGAATCTTTACCTTTAAAATCAATATACAGATCGCCGAAGGCCTGGTAAGCGCCGGTTTCATTTTCGTCGCCTGTCCACAGGCTGATCTCGTTAAACTGGATATGCTCCTGGGCAAGTCCGCCGAAAACCATACCACCCATGCGGCCATTACCTATGGGATAAGCTTCGGTCATCCAGGTTTTGGCGGGTTTATCATCCCAAACCGTTAAACTTTTTTGATGCAGGCCCGGGTTTACCTGTTGGGCTCCTGCGGTAAACACCCATACGGTTTGCGTTAAAAAAAGCGAAAAGCAAGCAATCTTTTTAATCATCAGAAACAAAAATTTTGTGTTTAATTGGTTTTATTGCTTGCTCCGGATATTCATACCGTATTCTATCTCCAAAAGCACCTGGATGCAGCAATCGTGGCTAAAAATATAAATTAAATGTAATACTTACAGTTTTAATTTAAACACAAATGATAATTGTTACAATTACTCATTAGCCTGATCAATCGGTATGAAAAACCTCTTCCATATTTTGCCATATTTTTTGCTGGGCCGCTGCCTCAGGTAATGGATTTTGTGTGGGATTGGTTTCCTTCCACCAGCGTTGTGTGGTGGTATCGGCAGCCATCAGGGCCATGTCTTTGTCAAAATCGGCCCCCACATATTCAAAATAGCTGAACAGGAAATACTTGCCCTCGATTTTTTGAATGTAGATGGAATAGTTACGGATGTTGCACTCCCTGATTTTTTTTAATACCCCCGGCCAGGCCGCAGCGTGCAGTTTTTTGTAGTACGCCAACTTTTCGGGTTTTAAGCCGGTGACCATACCAAAGCGTTTTACTTTAACCGTATCGGTGGCTGCTTGTTGCGCTTGCTGCTGGTTACATCCGGTGAAAGCCAGCAGGCAGAGGATCGCTATTGAGAGTTTTTTCATATACATACTAGTTATCTAAAAATGTAAAAAAGCACCACCATGATTACTACCAGTAATACCGAGAGCACTTTGTAATTCCCTAAACCACGCCATGCAGGACCGCGCAGAGGTTCCCAGGGCGATCGCCAGTAGAGTGCTGAACTTTCTTTAGTGTGTATTACCGGGTAGGCATAGGATAGCGTTACCTGTATCAATACACACATCACAAACAGGTAAAAAGCCATCATCATAAAGGGTACCTGCCCTATTACCGTATCCGGGAACAACTTATTCATGGCAAATACGATCACGCCAATAGCCGAACCTATCCACAAGGTATATTTGGCTGATACTGCCGATGCCTTTTTCCAAAAAACACCTAATAAGAACACGCAGGTTATGGGTGGAGCTATGTGCGCTATAATATCATTCAACCCATCGAAAATACTGCCGTACCGGTTAAGCAAGGGTAACAGAGCCAGCGACAAAACCAGCGATACCCCGGCGGCTATTTTGCCCACTTTTACCAGCCCGGCATCCTGTGCATTGGGTTTATAGCGTTTATAAATATCATAACTTACAATGGTGGATATAGAATTTAACGCGCCCGAGATCTGGCTCATTAAACCCGATAACAGGGCGGCAACCAGTACGCCTATCAAGCCTTGCGGTATCAACTGTGTGATCATGAGGGTGTAGATGCCTTTACTATCAACCACCTCTTTCCCGCCAACAACCGATTTTAATGCCGAAATATCCAGGTGACCGCTTTGTGCCAGCGTATAGGCAAACAGGCCGGGCATCACAAAAATAAAAACGGGTAGTATTTTTATAAAACCACAAAATAAAGGCCCTACGCGGGCATGGTTCTCGTCCTTAGCACCCAGCACACGCTGCACAATGGTTTGATCGGCACACCAATACCAGATCCCTAATACCGGGTAGCCCAAAAATACGGCGTACCAGGGCATACCGCTCGGATCACCGTGCGGGCGCAGCATGGAGAGTTTGTTCATTTCGCCGGTATGTTTTAATACATCAACCATAGGTTCCCAGCCACCCATTTTGTTGTAGGCAGCAACACTCATGATGATAGCGCCACCCAACAACACCAGGGTTTGGATAGATTCGGTCACCACCACTGCAGTTAAACCGCCAACAATGGTATAAATAGTAGTAATGATAGAGATAACGATCACGCTGGTATACGTATCAACGCCAAACAGCGTATGTAGTACCACCCCACCGGCCAGTAAGGAAAACGCGATATGAATAAGCACCGCAGATACCACTGATATGATAGCCAGCCAATCGCGACTTGCACGATCATACCTTTTCTCCAAAAAATCGGGCAGTGTAGCCACACCGGATTTAATATAGAACGGGGCGAAGAACAAGGCCAGCAAGATGAGCGTAAAAGCCGCCATCCATTCAAAATCGCCATTGAGCAAGCCCTTATCAAAACCGCTTTGCGCCAGGCTCACCAAATGCACGCAGGATATATTGGTGGCGAACAAGGCTAACCCGATCATGGGCCAGCGCAGTTTTTTCCCGGCTAAAAAGTACTCTCCCGCCTCGTTATTATTATTCCTGGTTTTACGCTGATGACGGATACCCGACCATAGCCCTATGACAAAAATAAAGGCGATGTATAAGGCACTGATGATTAAATCGGGCGTATGGATCATGGTTTTTTGTTTAGAATCAAGAGATAAGAATTAAGACAAACTTTTGTTGCTTTATCAATCTTCCCGTTATACTTATATTTTGAATTTTTACTTTTGACTTAACGCTATCAAGTCACAACTACTGCCGGGTTCCTGAGGGGTGATGTATACACCATTGCTGATATGTACCGGGTTTACAAAATGCTGCTGTAAATGCGGTATATGTTCTAAAAACAAAGCCTCGTGACCCATCGAAATATGGTTGAACAATACCAGGTGCTGATGCAGCTGCCCCATGTCGCCTACGTGTGGCACTACCGGTACGCCGTATTTTTTACATAACAGACTTACCGTAATAAATTCGCTTACCCCGCCTACCCGCACAGCATCCACCTGGATAAAGGAGGCGCAGCCGGTTTGCAGGTAATTTTTAAAGATGATCTTATTGGGTACATGCTCGCCCAAAGCCAGTTTTACCGGGGCTACGGCGTTGGCCAGTGTTTTATGGGCCAGCACATCATCCGGATGAGTAGGCTCCTCTATCCAATAAGGGTTCATGCTTTTGAATTTATTACAGATAGATATAGCCTGCGGCAGGTTCCATTGCTGGTTAGCATCCAACATAACTTTCACGTTATCCCCGGCTATCTCACGTACAATATGCGCCCGGCGGATATCCCTTTCCGGATCGACAGAACCTACTTTAAGTTTCATGGCCGTGAAACCTTCTTCCAGCGCTTTCTTGCAGTTTTCGCGCACTTTTTCGTCGGAGTAATTGAACCAGCCGATAGAAGTGTCATAACCCGGATAGCCGGTTTGCAAAATATTTTCCCGCTGATGACTGGTTGATCTTTGATCCGTCAGCATTTGGATAGCCTGCGCGTGGGTTAGTTCGTCTTCGAGGTACGAAAGATCAAGTGTAGCCACAATTTGTTCGGGCGAAAGATCATTCAATAATTTCCATAGCGGAACACCCCTCTTTTTGGCCCAAAGATCATAACAGGCGTTAGTAACCGAAGCCAGCGCCAGGTGCACCACACCCTTATGCGGCCCCAACCATCTGAATTGCTGATCATTCGAAAGCTGATTAAACAAGCGGCCAAAATCGGCCATGGTTTCTTCAATATCCTTACCCACCAGTTTGCCGGCATAATAATGGGCTGCTTTGCAAACCAGGTCGTTTCCCTCACCCAGAGTAAAGGCAAAACCTGTGCCTGTTAGTCCGCTATCATCAAATAAACGGGTTACCGCGTAGGAGTAAACAGGATTGGTATGTATGGCATCACTTCCGGCGCTGCCATCAAGGGCGTAGCGTACGTCGTCAACTTCAATATTCTTTATCATGTATTTAGCTCTGATTTAATTGGTTTAATGGGTTGATAACACTACGATAGCCCAATTCGGCACCGCCGCTTACCGGTAAAATACAGCCTGTAATAAAACGGGCTTGCTCAGATACCAGGAACAAGCAGGCATCAGCCACTACATCACCTTCGGGGCAATAGCCCAAAGCGTGTATGCCATCCAGATAATTTTCAATAGTCAGCGGATCGGGTTGCTGCTGGCTCCAGCTGCGCAGCATAGGTGTCCATACACCTGCCGGGGCAACGGCATTCACCCGGATACCATAAGGCGCGTAATCAAGCGCCATTGATTTGGTAAGCGCATTAACAGCACCTTTGGTGGCGCTATATGCCGCGTGGATCTCCTGTCCTATCTCTCCAACAAGGCTGCTTGTATTCAATATATTTCCCTTTGTTTTTCTGAGCTCATCAATACCAAACCGGGTAGTGTTAAAAATGCCTTTCACATTAATGTCAAATACTTTATCCCACTCTTCGGCAGTAGTTTCGTGTATCGCTTTTGAGGGGTTTGAGATACCGGCGTTATTATGGATCACGTCAAGACTACCAAAATGGTCTACAGTTTCAGTAATGGCCTGCTGCATGTCGGCGGCTACTGATACATCAGCGTTTATAAACAATATTTCGCTTTTGGGAAGTTTCGCTTTTGCTAGTTCAATACTCGCCTCGTTGTTAGTAATGATGCTCAACCGGGCCCCGGCAGCGCTATATACTTTGGCGCATTCCAGTCCAATCCCCTCGGTGCCCCCTGTCAAAAAAATTACTTTGTTTTTGAGTAACATATATTTTTATAGTTAAAGTCAGGGAATTGTATCGGCTACGATGTAGCGGTATCTCCCTAAAATTCATTTACAGTATGGTTAAATTGGTGCTTACAGAACAATTCAAAAGTAAAGCCTTGCATTATTGTTTATAATAGGAAAAACAGTTTTCTTAATGGATTATTCAACTAAATATCAGTAGATAAGTAAAGGATATTGGCAAAATACTATCTGGTGTTTACAATACGCCTTAAATGATTGTATTTGCCGATTGTTTTATATATAATAGCATCATATATTACGGACAGATTCTTTGTTGATGTAATATTCAATTACAAAACCAATTATTACATTCATGAGCAGCAGTTTCAAAAGACGGGATGGCTTTATGGGAGAAAAGCTTTTGGCTATTCCGCAAAAGATACTGCGGGAAGCGAAAGATAAGAACCCCCAGCTTTTTCGTATTTATATTACTTATATAGGTTATTTCCCGAAAGCCGCTGCACATTACCGCGAGCGCAGGAAGGGCTGTGAGGATAATATCCTGATCTACTGCCTGCAGGGAAAGGGACATTACATATTGGATAGTAAACGCTATGAGGTAACATCAAACCAGTTTATCATTATACCAGCTACTGATCAATACATTCGCTACTGGGCCGACAAAGACGATCCCTGGACAATTTATTGGGTGCATTATACCAGCGATCATATTCAGGCCCTTAATCAATCACTCAACTTAAATATTCATAAAGGTCCTATACAAATACCCTTTAATGAAAAGGCCATAGAGATATGGCAAAACATCTATCAAACATTGGAAATGGGCTACAGCATAGAAAACCTGTGCAATGCAGCTTTTTGCCTGCATCATTTGATAGCTATATTTTTGTTTCCGCAGCGGCACGTGCAAAATAATCACGAGAATGATGGTGATATCATTACCAAAACCATCAACCACATGCGCAGTAATATCAGCCAGAAGTTAACCGTGGAAGATATGGCTGCCCGGCAAAGCTTATCGGTATCGCATTTTTCCAACATCTTCCGGAAAGCTACTGGCATGCCTCCTATCGACTACTTTATACATTTAAAAATGCAAAAGGCTTGTCAGCTGCTTTACACTCATGATCATAAAATAAAAGCGGTAGCTATGAACCTGGGATATGAAGACCCTTATTACTTTTCGCGCATTTTTAAAAAGTATGTTGGTTCCTCACCCGAGCAGTACCGGGTTACGGCGAAGAACACGGGGTGACAAGGTTAATAAATACCTCCTTTACTTTCCCCAGGACTTATTAGGCTTAGGCCCCATCACCAACTCTAAAGTCGCACCTGATGCAATAGCGGCATAATCCAGATAACAATGATGATATGGTCTACCGTTCAGAGTAGCGCTTTGGGTATATACATTGGCCGCCGAATTATTTTTGGCTAAAATGGTAAACACTTTTCCTTTGGCATATTTAGAATCCAGGTTAATTTTCACTCTACTAAATACCGGGCTGGTGATCTCATAGCGCATATCTCCGGGGCAAACCTGGGCTATACCGCTTGCTGCCAGCACATACCAGGCCGACATTTGGCCCACATCTTCGTTACCTACTAATCCTTCAACCTTGTTGTGATAGGCGCGCTGGCAGATGATCCTTGTCCATTTTTGGGTAAGCCATGGAGCACCTAAACGGTTAAATAAAAATGGCACATGATGTACCGGTTCGTTGGCATGATTGTAATAATCGTTCCAAAGCAAATTAGCAGGGGCCTTTTCAAAAAAGTTGGTCAGATCGGCAATGGCTTTTTCATTGCCACCCAACAGTTTGGCCAAACCCGGCACATCCTGCGGAACAAACCAGCCTTGTTGATAGGGATTGCTTTCTACCGTACCATAGCCCTGCTGCAACCTGCCAGCTGCAGGCCATTGCTGCCAGTCGCCATTATTATCTTTCGGGCGGAACCAGTTTTTATCTTTATCCCATACATTTTTATAAGCCAGGGCTTTTTCTTCGTACTTAGCAGCATCCTCTTTTTTACCAAGCGATTTAGCCAGTTGGGCTATACACCAATCAAAATAAGCATACTCCAACGTGCCGGATATGCTGTTGCCACCCGTGGTAAAACCACGTTGTCCATTACCATCTTTAGCATTGGTATTCACACTATACTCATAGGCCTTATTAACATCATAACCGCGGATGCCTTTGGCGTAAGCATCTGCAATAACAGATATGGACGGACTACCAATCATACATCCGCTGTAGGCGTTCAGCAACTCCCAGCGATCAAAAAAGTGAGAACCGTTCTCGGTAGCCAGCGTAACCTGCGAATTAATGAGATCGTTCACCAAACCAGGATTAATAAGGGTTTGCAGCGGCATCTGACTGCGGAATACATCCCAGCCGCTAAAAATGGTTCGTTTGGTAAAATGATCAGCTACGTGAGGTTTCAGATCGCCGCCGGGATATTTCCCATCCACATCCTGAAACGTGCGCGGATCAATCATGGTGTGGTACATGGCGGTGTAAAAGTTATACTTGTCTTCAGTTGATCCACCGGTCACCTGTATTTTTGATAAAGCCTTATTCCACAAGGCACGAGCCTGCAGGTGAACTTTGTCAAAATCAAAGTCTTTAATTTCGGTTTCCAGGTTATTCTTTGCTCCCTCAATGCTGTTGTAAGAGATACCTGTTTTCAATATCACCTGTTCATTGGCTTTGGTGTCAAAATCGGTGTAAAAGCCCAGGTGTTTACCCAACTTTTCTTTGGTTCCTGGCAATATGGCAGCATGTGCGATAATGTCCTGATATTTGGCACTTTCAATATCTTCCAGTTTGCGGGTTTGGCCCTGCGGGATGTTAGCGCTCCATACACCGCACTCTTTTAAGGATTTATTGAACTGGGCATAAAAGTACACCGTGTAAAAAGCATGCCCGGCACCATTACCCCAGCCACCGCCTTCGGGCGTACATTTTATCCAGCCCTGTATGGTATGGTCGTCAACCACTTTTACATATTGATTGACCGAGGTGCCGCCAACACGATGGGCCAAATCAATCTGGATCCGCGAACCGCTGTTTTGCGGAAACGTAAACCGCATGATACCGCAATGCGGCGTAGCCGTCAATTCTGATTTGATCTGATGATCAGTCAGCATCACTGAATAATAACCTGCAGATGCTTTTTCGCTGGCTTTATCGTAGTAAGAACGATAACCATCGTGATGCCCCTCTTTACCCGCACTGGTTTTTAATGTCCCTGTGGTAGGCATCACCAAAAAATTGCCCAGGTCACCATACCAACCAATGCCGCTCATTTGAGTAAGTGCAAAACCTTCTATGGTTTTATGCTCATAGCTATAACCCGGTCCGTTATCTCCACCCGTTATGGTATTCGGACTTACCTGCACCATCCCAAATGGAACAGCAGCTCCCGGAAAAGTTTTACCCAAACCCGCAGGGTTACCCGCCGACTGCATATTTGTACTGGCACCAATAAAGGGGTTCACATAGTCGGCCAGTTGTTTTTGCTGAGCAAACAATGCCGCATGGAAAGATAACGACAGGCTGATAGCTACAATTTTCAGTATATTATTTTTGAGCATGTTTTATTTACTAAGGTGTTGAAATAGTGGCTTTGTATTCTATCAAATATTGATATTCTCCATTATTCTTTTTAAGCACAAAATTGTTCCAGAAGTCGTCGTCATCAAAATTACATCTTGGATCATGAATATAATCCATGTTATCCAGTTTCGATATTGGAGAAAAAACTCTCTGAATAAGATCATAATCGAATTTTTCCTTGTACGGATGCAATTCAAAATATATCCATTTATATAGCTTGTTTTCCTGTAAATGGTAAAAGTAAAATTGCAGTAACGACTTTTTGCGTTTGTATGTCGCCATAAATAGCATTAAACAGAATTGTCGGTGCGATGGGGTTAAAAAATTGCAATCATTCCCATAAAAGCCCCAAACAGTTTCATATATATCCGGGTAATTTGTTTTGAGACTAATAATTAAAGGGTGATAAACAGCCTTTTTAATATAGTCCTGAAATGCAAGATTTAGTTTCTGCTTTTTCTCAGCCCTGACCAACGCTACCAGGTTTGAATGGCCAACGAAAGGCTTTAATTCCGAAGGTATGGTAATAGCTTCATTTTTAGTTTGCACATAGCTCATCAGCTTTGTATGATGCTCCAATGCTTCCTGGAAAACGCTATTGGTTCTATTAAAGAAAATCTCTTTTAATCCTCCTTCTTTGATCCCGTCCACCTTACCTTTGAGCAATTTATTTTTATCCCCACTATCCGAAAAACAACAATCCCTTAAGATATTCCATTCATCAAAATCAAACTCGCCGGTATAAGTAATTAAAAGCCCTTGATATAGTCCTTCTTCAATAAGCTCTTGAATTGACTTATACTGAAAAGTGTTTTGATCAAGGTATTTTTTCGTCTTATCCGGTATTTCTGCTGAGAAATAAATCGCAGAATGTCCACTGGTCGAGAGTTCAAAAAGATAATCATACTCATAAAACATTGATCTCTTTATAGGCATAAAGGCAAAAGCAATAAAACGCTTTTGTGTTTCGTCAAAAAAACCACCCACCAGCTGTTTAAATATTTTTTCATCAAGATGCGGCTTTAAAACCGTTTCAATTTTACCCTTTTCAGATTCAAGTAATAAAAGAAACTCCTCAAACATTGGCTGTAGATTATTGTCTGCTTAAATTTATTAAAAAAGGATAAACGCAGCTTACCGAAACACTGTAAAAATATAGCTGGCACCGATTGCCCGACATAGATTAAAACACGATGTTGATGGATTATAAATGGAAACGATAGCAAATTTATGATTTAGCCCGGTTATATGGTATGCCGGGCTATTATTAACGCTATTTTTACAATGGAGGCAGGAGGTGATTACAAAAGATTTGTCATGCTGAGGTACGAAGCATCTATTCGTGAACTGTGCTTCTCGTAGAATAGATTCTTCGCTATCGCTCAGAATGACAATTGGAGGTGTTAAATCTGATACAGCTCTCTCACCCCATGAAACCTCATTTACACCCGGATCAATTTCACCGGAGCAGTATGGTAAGCGTTCCATTGGCATACGTAAACATTTTTGTCTTCGTCAACACAAACATCATGACCATGCTGAAAAATCGGGTTAACCGATTGTAGGGTTTGCTGCAATACCCCGTTCTTATAAACCGGAGCAGCACCACCCGGATTAGACACTACTTTATCCTTCGCATCCAACACCGTTACAAATCCCGAGTAATCAAAACGTTTCCCAGCCGCATCTTTCGACCAGCATACACCAGCATAAATATTTTGCTCGTTGATCACCGCCCGGCATACGTACATTCCCGGCATATCAATACGTTTGATGAATTTCCCGTCCAGCGTAAATACTTTAAAGCAATTCTCCTCGCGCGAGGTACATATCAGTGTTGGGTTATTTTTATCGCGGATGTCAACTGTTACGCCATGTGCATTCACCAGGTTATGATCTTTATTGATATTATGGTGGCCGCCAAAGTGATTGATGTATTGCCCTTTGCTATTGTAATGGATAATATAATCGGAACCATAACCATCGGCCACATAAATATCGCCATTGGGAGCTACAGCGGTTTCGGTGGGTTTAAAAGGTTCATCGTCTTTATAAATACCAATGGTTCGCGGGTGGCCTATGGCGAATATCAGTTTACCATCAAGTGTGGTTTTCAATACCTGGCCAGATTGACCGTAGTTATTACCTGTTCTATCCTGGGCCCATCCGCAATCCGTCAACAATAAAAAGTCTTCGCCGCCCTCTTTGCTGATACTTAAACCATGGCCTCCGGGCAAGGATGTTCCCCAATAGTCAAGCAAATTGCCCGATTTATCAAATATCAGGATGTTGTTATGGGTATGGTCGCCCAGCATAATGAGGCGGCCTTTGCTGTCCTGTACCATTTCGTGGCAATTGGCCAGCGGATTACTGTTTACGCTGATCTTGGCCCAGTTTTTATCGGCCTTGTAGGTAAACTCTCCCTGGCCTATAGTTTGGTCGTTTGGTTTCATATCCTGATGTAATATAGCAAAACTTTTAGCAGGCGCGGCGGCAACCAGGGCGGATGCAATGGCCGAATTCTTTATAAAATTTCTTCTCGATTTCTCCATGGGTTTATAATTGTTCTATTGTATGAACATAATGCTAAGATAATGTATTTTCTTTCAAATTTTCGATACCTTAAGGCACGAAAAAAGAAATTATTTATCCGGCCCCTATCCAGCTGTTTTTATAAAACAGCTGCAGAAACGGATTTTGAAAACTTGCCGTATTTTTCGGAGGTATTTTAAAATATAACCGGGCAAACATCAACTACGTATAAAGAAGCCGCCTGCCGATGTAATAAAATATAACATGAACAGACTATACATTTAATATATTCAAATTAAATATTTAGTTTTAAAAATTGATCACCATTAACATTAACCGGACTAACTGAATTGACATATGGCGGGATTTGCTGCGCTTATTACCTTTTTATTATGTACACAACTGCGTAAAAACCTGAAGCGTGATGGTGTAAATTCGCCATGGTCACAGTACCTGCTATATGCTATGTGTACCGCAGTTGCGCTTATGGCTATGAGCTTTAACTTTGATAGCCGGTGGATTTTTCAATTGCTTACTTTTGCATTAGCAGCGGGTGTTGCTTCCTTGCCTTATACGATAGAAGAACTTAAATCAAGCCGCTCTCTTGTTAACGCGGTGATCCCTATTGTGGCAGTTGGGTTTCTTACTTTTATCTGCGAGTATTTATTCCCCAAGTTATACGAGAATCTTGATAATGTTTTTCAGAGCGCCATATGGTTCGCGGTAATTTGGTTTTGTGCCATGTGGTTCATCAATCGCAGGCAAAACAAAGCATTGGAGATAGAGCGTACCAAGCGCCGTAACGAGGAAGAACAGAACCGCATGATGGCCGCCAGGAAAGTTACCCTGGAAAGTGAGGTTAAACAGCGTACCGCGGAGCTTACCCAACAAAAAGAAGAACTGCAACAAACCCTGGCCGAATTAAAAAGCACGCAGGCCCAGTTGGTACAACAGGAAAAAATGGCATCCCTGGGCGAGCTTACAGCTGGCATTGCTCATGAGATACAAAACCCTTTAAACTTTGTGAATAACTTTAGTGAGGTTAGTATTGAATTACTGGATGAGCTTAAGGAGGATATTTTAAGTAAATTGCCTGATGAGATTAAGGAAGACGCGGACGACATCATCAATGACCTTACCCAAAACCTGGCCAAAATAAACCAGCATGGCAAACGTGCCGATGCCATCGTGAAAGGCATGCTGCAGCATTCCCGCGCATCAACCAGCAAGAAAGAGCCTACAGATATCAACGCCCTTGCCGATGAGTATTTACGTTTAAGCTATCACGGGCTGCGAGCCAAGGACAAATCATTTAATGCAGGCATGAGAACCAGTTTTGATGAAAACATTGGCAATGTTGACGCGATGGCGCAGGACCTGGGACGGGTATTGCTTAACCTGTACAACAATTCGTTTTATTCGGTAGCCGAAAAGAAAAGGCTGAAAGGTGAAGGCTACGAGCCCATGGTAAATGTAACTACCAAACATGTTACGCTTGCCAATGGCCATAATGCGGTGGAAATTACGGTAAGCGATAATGGCATAGGTATCCCTCAAAAAGTGCTGGACAAAATATATCAGCCATTTTTTACTACCAAACCTACCGGGCAGGGAACCGGTCTGGGTTTATCCATGAGCTATGATATCATAACCAAAGCCCATAATGGTGAGCTAAAAGTAGAAACCCAGGAAGGTGAGTTTGCTAAATTTACTATCATCATACCTACAAACGGGTAGAATTTTGGGGAGCAAGGATTTTGGGAACAAAGAGCAAGGACTAGAAGAGTAAGTAATATATTACGATGATTTTTTCACACAGACATAAAATTACTAATTCACTAACTAAATTAAATCACTAACTACGCAGTACTCATGAGCACCGCGTAAAATTAACCACTAACGAATAATTAAATTGAAGATACTTGTTGTTGATGATGAGGCCGATGTGCAGCCATTGTTTACCCAGCGCTTTAGGAAAGAGATCAAAAGCGGTGAAATGGCTTTTACGTTCGCCTTATCTGGTGAAGAGGCCATGGGATATTTGGAACAAAATCATTCTGAAGTGATCCTTATTTTATCAGATATTAATATGCCGGGCATGAGCGGACTTGAGCTGCTGAAAAACATCCGAAGCACTTACGAAAAACCACCACCGGTAGTGATGATGATAACCGCTTATGGCGATGATGAGAACTACAGACAATCCATGGAACTGGGTGCCAATGATTTTTTAACTAAGCCCCTTGATTTTAATAATTTGAAAGACAAACTAAAACATATAGAACAATAATGGCCAAGATACTGGTGGTTGATGATGAATCGGACCTGGAATTACTCATCAAACAGAAATTCAGGAAAAAGATCAGAGAAAAGGTATTTGATTTTGTATTTGCCCAGAATGGTTTTGACGCCCTTAAAAAATTGGCCGAACAGCCGGATATTGATGTGGTTTTAAGCGACATCAACATGCCCGAAATGGATGGGCTTACCTTGCTTACCAAACTCCCCGAGGCCAACCCTATCTTAAAGGCGGTTATGGTATCGGCCTACAGCGATATGGATAATATCCGTACCGCCATGAACCGTGGCGCTTTTGATTTTGTGGTTAAACCCGTTAATTTCGAAGATCTGGATATCACCATTGAAAAAACGCTGCTGCACGTTATCGAACTCAAAAAAACCTTACAGGCCATTAAGGAGAATAACATATTGCGCATGTATGTTGATGAGAATGTGTTAAACTTTATGACCCACAAGGAGTTTGAAACCAGTCTGCTCTCCAACGAAACTATCGACGCTACCGTTATATTCATTGATATATGCGGGTTTACCGCCATTTCAGAGCACGTGCCGGCCAACACGGTAGTAGGCCTGGTTAACAAGCTGTTTGATGCCATGGTAAAAGAGATCATAGCGCAAAACGGGCATATCGATAAATTCATGGGCGATGCCGTGATGGCCGTTTTCAGGGGCGAATATCACCTCGACCGTGCTATTGATGCAGCCCTTGCCGTAAGAGAGAAAATGCACGCTGCCGAAGCTATAGTTTATGGCGACAGAACTTTTAAACCCGAAGTTTCTATAGGTATCAATTCGGGCGAAATGATTTCAGGAAATATTGGCTCAGCCTCTTTGAAACGCTTGGATTATACCGTAATAGGCGATGCTGTCAACCTGGCACAACGCTTACAATCGGTTGCCCAAGCCAACCAGATCATCGTTACCCACGATGTTTACGAAAAAGCCAAGGAATCATTCGAGTTTAATAAAATTGGCGAAGTAAGCCTTAAAAACAAAGCCAAACCGGTTGAGATATACGAGGTGGTCTCTTAAGCCTTAAGTTTAAAGTCTTAAGCCAAAAGTCTCTTATGGCTAGAGTTTTTGGTTTATTTTTTTGACTTTTGACTTTTGATTTTTGACTTCAAATCAATGCTCCCTCACTCTTTTCTTCAATACACCGCCAGCAGCTTCTTTAATGCTATTGGTAAATACGAAGGCCTTGGGATCAATGCTGTGAACCAGGTTTTTTAGCCTGCGTACTTCAAAGCGGGTTATTACGGTAAAGATAATATCAACCGGCTGGTGTACATCAAAGCTTTCTTTCAGGAAACCCCGCTCGCCTTTGTAAATGGTAATACCCCTACCCAGTTCCATCACCAGTTTTTCTTTGATGATCTCGCTTTGGCCAGATATGATGTTCACAGCCGTGTACTCTTCTAGCCCATCAATCACAAAGCTGATGGTTCGGGAAGCGGTATAGTAGGTTAAGATCGAATACAATGCTGTTGGCAACCCAAGCTTAAAGGCTGCGATTAAGAAGATGATAATATTAATGCCAAGGATGATCTCGCTGATGGTAAAACTGCTTCGTTTTAAGGTATAAAGTGCCAGTATTTCAATACCATCCAATGCACAGCCACCACGGATGGACAGCCCCACTCCCAAGCCCATAAACACCCCACCAAATATGGATACCAATAGCTTATCAGACGTAATAACCGGGTATGGTACAAAATGCAGACAAATACCTAATGCAACCACACAGGCAAAAGTTTTAAGCGCGAATGTCTTATTAACCTGGAACATCCCCATGATAATGAATGGGATGTTGGCTATTACAATAACAAATGCGATGTTCTTATGATACAATTCATGTATCAACAGCGATATACCAGTAACACCGCCGTCGAAGAAGCTATTGGGGACCAAAAAACCTTTGAGGGCAAAACCGCAAAATAATATCCCGATGATTACGGTTACAACATCCTTAATTATTTCGGGTAAACTGTGTTCCGATTTGGTCATGAATTATATTTTTAAACTGTTCTTTTAATAATCTCTTCCAGATGCAGCTGCTTGGCAGGGCCTCGCAATTCGATCGCTGTTTTGGTAAAATAATGATGATTTTTAAGAAAGACTATCTGTTGCTTATCCCAGTCATTTTCTGTTTTTAAACCATCGGTTATTACAAGTTCCGAAAATAGCTTTTTACTTAGTACAAAAAAATCATTCCGGCCTAAATAATCCAAATCGGCATCACAAATAATTTGGCCTAAATGATTATGAGGACTTTGCGGCATTTTGGTGGCCATAATAATATCGCAGATCCGTTCAATATCTTCGTCGGTATAGCCGAAGTTAGGTAAATATAATCGTGCATTATTACATGATTTGCTTTCATGATCTTTTTGGCCCGATAAAAAACCCGAATCATGAAACAACGCCGCGGTAAGTAGTAATTGGGTTTCATGATCGCCTATCCCCTCACTTTGTGCTAGTTGCTTTGATGCTGTGTATACATCCAAAGCATGGTCGGCATTATGATAATGAAAACACGCAGGAAGTTCTTTTTTTAGTTTATCCAGTATAAATTCCCGGGCCTGTTCAATCTGCATCGGTGGTTAAAATTGATGGCTAATATAAGAAATTGCCTTATGAGAAGAATACATCAATATTTTGTCTCTATTAAAAACAAAAGCGTTTCCCTATACGAGAGGGAGACACAAGTATTGTGTTTCTACAAAAAACAAATGTAGAGACGCATTACATGCGTCGCCCAGTATAAGATAAAAACAAAAAAGCCTGCTGACCACTTATGCGATCAGCAGGCTTTTTATAATACTTTAACAGCTTACATTTTAAGCGTTAGGTTCAATGTAAACCGGGTTGGGTTTTGTGGCGCTAAACGGAACGACCAGTATTTTTCGTTAGTCAGGTTATCGAATTTTACACCAATGCGGTATTTAGGCTGATCATAAAAAGCTGTTGCGTCAACCGTGGTATATGATGGTATAGTAAATTTAAACGTTGCTGTATTGGTTTGGTATGAAGAGCTACCGTAGTTACCACCTACCCCAAAACCCAAACCCTCTACCTTACCATTGGTAATACGGTAGCTTGCCCATAAGTTAGCCAAACGTGCAGGACCTGATGCCCCAGGGCGTAAACCTTGTATACCAGTACCTGGCGCCGCACTGGTTATTTTACTATTGTTATAGGCAAAGCCACCTACAATGTTAAAGCCAGCAAATGGGTTGGCTATCAATTCGGCTTCGATACCTTTGCTTAACTGGGTACCTGCCTGGGTTGAAAATCCCGGGTGTGCCGGATCATCCATCGTAGTATTGGTTACCGAGATATCATAGTAGCTCACTGTGGAACTTAACTTATGATCCCACACATCAACTTTTACACCACCTTCCCATTGGTTGGCATATTGAGGTTTAAATGGCGTATTATCAAAGCTGGTAGCTGTGACGTTGTTAAAACCATTCATATAATTGCCAAACAGCGATACCTTGTCTTTAACCAACTGGTAAACCAAACCAAATTTTGGCGACCATGCCGTTTGGTTAAAGTTACCTGTGGTTTTGCCGTCGGCAGGGGTATAAGCGCCTTTGTTCTCGAAACGGTCTATACGGATACTGGCCATCGCATTTAACCTATCGGTAATGTTAAATACATCCGACACATAGGCCGCGTATGAACTTTGGTTATTTTGAACATAATTGCCCGGTATTGGCGCCTGCGCGGCAATAAGTGCAGAAACCTTTTCAGGGGTAAAATTATTGTAAGCAGCTCCCGGGTTTTTATAATTGATGAGCGGCATATTTACTGAAACATTGGTATTGTTACTTTTTTGGTTGTAGTATTCAAAACCAGTAACGATACGATTGCGGAACCGGCCAATTTTAAAATCGCCAATAAAGTTTTGCTGTACATTGGTGATGTAATATGGATAATCTTCTTTGGTTGCCTGCCGTCTTATTGCAGTATCTGATATGGTAAACGCCGTAACAAAGCCTTTTGTGGTAGAGAAAGTTTTGTTGAACATGGTTTGTGATTTCCAGTTATCAGATATCTTGTAGTTAACTAAAGCATAAATATCAATTTGGCGACTTTGGTAATCAAGATTGTTATTGGCGAACGAACGTTTATAATCTATACCCAGATCCTTAATATTATATATTTTGGCTTTAGGATCCGGCGCCAGGCGATATGCAGATGTAGCGCTGCCGTTACCTATCTCCGCGTCAACATCAACAGATAAACGGTCGTTAACAATATAAGTGATACTCGGCGCTACAAAGAAGCTACGGTTATAACCGGCATCCTGAAAGCTATGCTCATTGTGCAGGGCGGCATTAACCCGAAATAATAATGTTTTATCATGGTTCAATGGCGTGTTTACATCGGCCGTTAAGCGGTTAAGGTCGAAACTGCCGGTCTGGTAAGCGATCTCTGTATGCGGCGTACCAAAAGGTTGTTTGGTAACCCGGTTAAATAAACCGCCAAATGAGGCTAAGCTACTGTTAAACAAGGTACCTGTAGGTCCTTTGATAGCTTCAATCTTTTCAATATCGGCAGGGTCAATTGCATTAAAGTTGTAGCCAGCTACGCTGTTACGGATAAAGTTACCAGTAGTGAAGCCGCGGGATAAAAGTGTTGTACGCCCGTTGTTGTATACCAATGGCACACCTGTACCGGGAATATTTTTAAAACCATCCACATAGCTGGTTACTACCTGCTCTTTCATCAGTTCGCTGGTTACTACACTATATACTTGTGGGTTTTCCAGGTTTTTGAGTGGTAAACGGGCTACATCTTCCGTTTCCTTTTTCAGGAATTTATTAGTTTTATGACCTTTTACACTTACTTCCTGCAAGTTTTTACTATCATCTTCCAGGATAAAATCGGCAACTGTTTCGGCATTTTCCGTAACGGTAATCTGCTGCGATTTGGTGGTTGAACCTACAAATGAAGCAACCAGGGTATAAGTACCTGGTTTTACCTTTTTAAAGTTGAAACGACCATTTACGCTGGTCATGGTGCGTTGGTTAGTTTCCTTGATGAGCAACGTGGCCAGGCCTATAGGTTCGTTATCGCTGGTTTTAACTATACCTTTTATACTACCCGTTGGTGTTTCTGCCGATGCAAAACCGGTATTCAGGCAAAGCGTTAAAACAAAGATGAAGAATATGAGACTTAACGAGGGGGGATGATTTTTTCGTAAAAAATGCGTCATTGCGTTAGGGGTTTTGTAGGGGATCAATAGTTATGTGTGTTTAAACTGCTAGTGTAAAACGCCGCAAAGTTATTTTTATTTAGAATAAATCCAAATAAAAAAATACTAATACGTTTTCGTTAATAATCCATCAAAATTCCACTTTGATTTATAGCTCATTCCGCTATACCCAGACATATGTGGCATAGAAGAATTATATTAGCCCAATGAATAGCTGGTTCAAAAACTACAAGGGCATTATCATGCTCATGATTGGTATTATAGCGGGTAGTATAGCAGGCTTGCTTTTGGGCAAAAAGGTGGAGCTCATTAAACCGGTTGGTGATATTTTCCTGAACTTGCTATTTACAGCGGTAGTGCCATTAGTGTTTTTTGCCATCGCGTCGGCCATTGCAGGGCTTGATGGATCAAAACGGCTTGGCCGCTTACTGGGCATTACCTCGCTGGTGTTTTTATCAACCGTACTGGTAGCAGCTATAGTTACTATTATTGCTACATGGATTTTTCCTATTCATCAGCACCTGGTGGCCAGCCCCATTACCGAAGCCATTGTCAAAAAGCCCTTTGGCGATCAGCTCACCCAGCTGTTTACTACCAGCGAATTTTATCAGCTCTTATCCAGAAAAAGCATGCTGGCCGCTATTATTTTTTCGATACTGATAGGCTTTGCCACCTTACGCTCAGGCGAAAAAGGAGCCTCTTTTGCTCGTTTTTTGCATAGCGGCAACGAGGTATTTAAAAATATATTCATCCTCATCATGGAACTTGGCCCCATTGGCCTGGGGGCGTATTTTGCCTATCAGGTGGGCGTGTTCGGTCCGCAGTTGTTTGGGGGATATGCCCGTTCTATGGAACTGTATTATGGTGTAGGGGCTTTTTATTTTGTGGTGATCTTTAGCTTATATGCTTTTATAGCCGGTGGTGTAAAGGGTATAAAAAAGTACTGGCGAAACAATATTATACCATCGGCAACGGCGGTAGGCACCTGTAGCAGCATAGCTACCATACCCGCAAATCTGGATGCCGCAAAAAAAATGGGGATTCCCGATGTGATAGCCAATGTTACAATCCCGCTTGGTGGTACCCTGCATAAAGATGGTTCAAGTATATCATCCATCGTAAAAATGGTAGTAGTGTTTGCCTTATTCGGTAAAAGTTTTAACAGCGCCGATACCATTGCGCTGGCTCTGGCCATGACGGTGCTGGTGAGCCTGGTTGAAGGCGGTATACCCAATGGCGGATACATTGGCGAGCTGCTGTTTATATCAGCCTATGGTTTTCCACCGGAGGCCCTCCCCCCTGCCATGATCATCGGCACCCTGGTTGATCCCATGGCTACCCTTTTAAACGCCACAGGCGATACAGTCGCCGCTATGCTGGTAACCCGCTTTAGCGAAGGTAAAAACTGGCTCAACAAAGCCGAATAGCATTTAAACCATCATTTAATTAATCGTCTCCAATAACTATATTTGAGCTGTAAGCCCAATCATACCCAAATTCCAGGATTATTATGCTGCATATATTATACATCATCGCCATTATTGCCGAGGCTATGACGGCCGCTTTATCCGCCGGGAGGCGTAATATGGATTGGGTTGGTGTTTGTATCATTGCCTGGGTTACCGCACTGGGCGGAGGCACCGTTCGTAATATTTTATTTAACCACTATCCCATGAGCTGGGTTGAACACCCGGAGTATCTGCTGATCACCGCAGGGGCGGCCATATTAGCTGCCATCATTGCCTCGTTGATGACCAAACTCAAAAAGCTATTTTTATATCTTGATGCGCTGGGCTTGGTGGTATTTACCATTATAGGCTGCCAGGTAGCACAACAAATAAACCTCCCGCCTACTATTGTGATGTTCAGCGGTATGATCACCGGCTGTGCGGGTGGTGTGCTTCGCGACGTATTGTGTAATGATATCCCGCTGTTGTTTCATAAAGAGATTTATGCAAGCGCCTCGATAGTTACCGGTGCGGCTTATTTAGGTATCGAATACCTGGGCGGCAGTTCCGAAGTTGCCATCATACTGGCATGTGTTATTGGTTTGGCATTGCGCCTGTTATCCATCCGTTATAAATGGCAGATGCCCAAATTTGTTTACAACGAAGAGTGGCATTAAACAAAGATGCCCTCAGAAGTATCGGAGGGCATCTTTGTTTATTCTGATGACAATATTACCAACCGGTATTTTGGGTTAGTTTATTGTTTGTAGATATCTCGCGCTGTGGAACAGGCCACAAGTAATACTGATCCTTCATGGTAACGCCCTGCTCGTTTGCAGTAGATGTTGCCGGACCAAATACATTGTTTTTCACATCATATATCTGATGAGTACGTTGGATATCGAAATATGATTTATCCTCAAAAGCAAGCTCGTGATAACGTTCTTTCCAGATGGCTACGCGGAACTGATCTTTGGTTAACCCAGCTAAGGGTGCCAGATTTGCACGTGTACGGATCTGATTTACCGCAGCATAAGCATCAGCAGTTGGACCATTCACCTCGTTTGATGCCTCAGCATAGGTCAGCATAGCTTCAGGCAAACGTAAAAGTGTCCAGTTTTCATCACATTTTCCGCTATTGGCAGTACCTGATACAGAACTTTCCACATGGAAGTATTTGTACAAGCAGTGCTCTCCAAAAATAACGGTGGATTTGCCATCAGAAGATGGATACTGTGAAAAATAGAATTGTTGCTCCTGTGTACGCTTATCACCAGCCTCATAACTGGCAAAGAAAGCATCCGTAGGAATCATAGCGCCCAGGTGGTCGCTATAAACACCAACCGGCAAGTTAAACGGAACGGTTAACTGGGTGATAGCATTTGTAGCATTTTTAGTTGCATCATAATTGACCTGAAATATCAGCTCACCCTGGTTTTTATGGGCGTTATCATGTAAATAGGCGTAATCAGTAAACAGGGTATATAAAGGCAACGCTTGTTTAGCTTCATCTGCTGCTTTCTGATAGTTCTCAGTTTTTTGCAACGGATAACCAGCCATAGTTAAATATACACTTGACAGCAATGTATGAACTGCGCCCATTGATGCTAACATGCCGTTAGTACCCGGAAGGCCCGATTGTTCGGCCGCCAAAAGATCACTTACTACCTGATCATAAACCTGCTCTTTTGCCGTGCGCGACGGATATAAAAGTGGGCTATTCAAATCAACCGGAGCAATGATCAAAGGCACATCACCATACAATCTTACCAGGTGATAATAATAGAATGCCCTTAAAAAGTATACCTCGCCTAACATTGATTTTTTTGTAGCGTCATCCATGCTGATAGCCGGTATACGGTTCAATGCAATATTACACTCTGCAATGGCGGTATAGCAGCTTTTCCATACGGTTTCAAAGCCGGGATTGGTTGGATCTGTACGCTCAAATATCACGTTATTATTATTCACACTTTGTCCTAATGATGTGGCGTGACCAGCAAACAGTTCCAGCGTGATAAATGGAGCTTCACCATAAGCATCACCATTCTGAAAAAAGTAGGTGCCATAGTTTTGACCATTTAAGTTGTTGCCATAAATACCATTTACAAATGCACGTGCCTGGCTCTGGCTTGTAAAATAGTTTTGCTGAGTAAAGTTGCTTTTATTCGGCTCATCAAGGTATTTTTTGCAACTCGTAGCACTTGCTATAACGATCAGGGCTAGTAAACCAGTCCTGTATTTTTTTAAATTAAATTTCATAATAACATTCATTTAGGTATTTAATTAAAAACTTGCATTTACACCCAGAAGGTATACTCTTGGTTTTGGATAATCGTAAAACTGTATACCCTGGGTAAAGTTACTGCTACTGTTGTAGGTGGAAGTTTCAGGATCATACCCGGTGTACTTGGTAATCAGGAACAAGTTTTGTCCTTGTGCATATACTCTTAGCCTGCTTAGTTTAAGTTTCTTAACCAAATTATCAGGGAAGTTATAGCCCAACGTTACGTTACGGCCACGGATGAAGTTACCACTCTCCACTTTGGTTGAGTAAATTTCTGTTTGATAATAAACATAGGCCGGACGATCCTGAGCTATACTGGTATTTTGATGGTCTGGAGTCCAGGCATTCAATACGGTGGCATAGCTGTTAGCCTGACCGGTACGGTCCTGACCAGAGTGACGTGTTAAGTTCATGATCTGGTTGCCGTAGTTAAACTGCAACTCGATACCCAGGTCAAACGCTTTGTAACGGAAGGTATTGGTAAATGTTCCGTAGCCTGATGGGGTTGATTTACCCAGAATTTGTTTATCAGCTACAGTAATTTTTCCATCGCCGTTTGTGTCCTGTATTTTAAGATCACCTGGTAATTTGCCGTATTTAGCAGCTTCGGCAGCTTCGGATGTACTCCATGTACCCAACACTTTGTAACCATAAAATACGCTGGCAGGTTGCCCAACACGTAAAAGGTTAAATTGTGAAAGGAACGTAGGCGCCAGGAAGATATCATCATTGGCATCACCTAAATGCAGAATTTTATTTTTCAGAAACGAGATGTTAAAAGTAGTATTCCAGCTAAAATCCTGTGATTTGATGTTAACAGAGTTAATGGTAACTTCAATACCTTTATTTTCAAGACTACCTATGTTTTTAAACACACTGCTGTAACCGCTGCTTTCCGGAATCGGTGCGTTTAACAATAGTGCTTTAGTCTTTTTATAATAAGCATCCGCATCTACATTCAACCGGTTATTGAACAAGCCGAAAGCAACACCAAAGTTAAACTCACTATTTTTTTCCCATTGAAGACCTGGGTTGCCCGGGCTGCCTGTATCAATTACAGTTCCTGTTCCGCCCACTACTGTAGTTCCGGACACAAGGTTAGCCTGTGACCTGTATTGACCAATCTCAGAGTTACCTGTTAAACCATAGCTGAATCTCAGTTTCAGGTCGGAAATAGTTTTATTATCCTTCAGGAAATCTTCCTGAGATACACGCCAGGCGAAAGCCGCTGATGGGAAGAAACCATACTTTTTTGAAGGACCGAAACGTGACGAACCATCCTCGCGGCCTGTTAAGGTTAACAGATACTTATCCATAAAGCCATAATTGATACGTCCGAAGAATGACTGTATCTGCCACGCGTAATAGTTTGAAGCAGGTGTTCCGGGAGTAGCACCTACACCGAGGTTATAAAATCCAAAATAATCATCTGATAAACCCGATGTTGAAGATCCAACGCTCAGTTCATTAAAGCTTTGGCGTTCTGTACCTACTACTACGTTCAATGAATGAATTTTATTGAACACCTTGCTATAGGTAAAATGGTTTTCCCACTGCCAGAAGGTATCATTATACTCGTTAATAGAAGCCGAGCTGTTGCTTTGGTCAACTGTAGCACCACCAACTAAACCGGTTTGATAATGTGGGTTATAGTTTGCCTGAGTGGTAACACCTAAAGTACTGCGGAATTCCAATCCGGGCGCCAGGTTTATGTTCAGGTAACCGTTACCGCTAAATATGCTTTTGCGATACAGGTTGTGAATTTCATTAGCCTGCGCAACCGGGTTGTCACCGCCTTCCAGATTGGGATAATCGGTTCTTTTACCATATGAACCATCAGGATATCTGATTGGAATAAATGGCACCATCTCAATTAACATACGCGGAATATTATTACCACCTGTACCGTCATCTGCGGTACGTTGCTCAGAGTTATTATAGTTAATGGTAGCGCCTACTTTTAACCATGGTTTTACCTGGTGGTCAATAGTTAAACGGGCGTTATAACGTTTCTGATAGCTATTCAGGATGATACCTTCATCGTCGGCATAGTTCAGGAATAAACCATAGGTAAGGTTATCTGAACCACCGGTAAATGTAACGTTGTGGTTTTGGCTATAAGCTGTACGTGTAGTAGCTTTTTGCCAATCTACATTATACAATGGATTCAGATTCTGATCAAATAATTTGCCAATCAGCGCGGTACGTTCCTTTTTAGGATCATCATCTACATATTTACCAGCGGCCCAGCCAGCGGGGTCATATTTAGGAATATTGGCATAAGATTGATCTTCAACCGATAACCATTGCTGAGAATTCAGCACAGGCAATTCTTTAGCCATTACGCTAACGCTTCCATAAGCGTCATAGCTTACACTACCACCCTTTTTACCACGTTTAGTTGTTACCAGGATTACACCATTGGCACCGCGGGTACCATATATTGCTGTTGATGACGCATCCTTCAAAACATCAATAGTTTCGATATCGTTAGGGTTTAATGCTGCGCCACCTGCTGTCCATACCACCCCATCTACCACATACAGCGGATCTGTAGCTGCATTGATAGAACTATAGCCACGGATACGGATCTTGGTTTCACCACCTGGTGCACCGGAGTTGGTAGATACGTTTACACCCGCAATTTTACCGGCTAGTTCCTGCTCTAAGTTAATAGCCGGACGCTCCTGTAAAGCTTTTGCTCCAACGCTACCAACTGAGCCGGTAAGATCAACTCTTTTTTGAGTACCGTAACCAACCACAACAACCTCGTTAAGGCTTTTTTGATTCTCAACAAGTGTTACATTGAGTACAGATTTGTTACCAACAGACACTTCCTGCGTGTTGTAACCCACAAAGCTAAATACCAGGATTGCATTACCGTCAGGCGTATTTAAAGTATATTTACCGTTTACATCGGTAATTGCACCCACATTTGAGCCTTTAATCCTGACGCTTACACCTGGAAGAGGTCCTTTATCATCACTCACCGTACCCTGCACTTTAAATGCCGCCGCGGGAGCCATTGCAGCAGTTTCATCTTTCTTTTTTACTACAATGGTTTCCTGGAATATTTTGTAAGTAAGAGGTTGATTTTTAAAACACTGATCAAGGGCCTCCTGAAGCGAACCATCGGATACTTGAACATTTATTCCGCCTGCATTGGATACATCCTTTTTATCATATAAAAAATGATAACCGGTTTGCTTTTCAATTGCTTTCAGTACTTTTTCAACGGTAGTGTTCTTCTGATGCAGAGTCACCACCTGACTATAACTTTTTGCGCTTACATTGGTAAGGGCTGCAATTATAATAATAGCCGTTAGCTTCATAGCCAGTATTATTTTGGATAATTGGGGCCATGCCAAAGGCGTGGCCTTAGAATTAAAATTCATAAGTTTGTTGTGTTTGGGTTAAACATTAAATTCAATTCGTCGATTGCATTTTTTTGGGATCCAGATAATTTTTTGGCCGGGAAAGTGCAGCGAACACTTCCCGGTTTTTATCACTTGTACCTACCCTGCGGCTATGTAAGATTTACAGTGCGGCAAACAGGTATTAAAAGTTGTGAATCCCCCTGCCGGAGCTAACTTATTTTTGGTACTTCTTCCATCATAGAGTTGTTTAAGGTGAATAATTGGTTAGTTGTCTTGAGATTTATTTTATCCTGATCAACAGGATCATTGCATTATAGTAATGTGTTTATCTTCTATTTTAAAATTAACCCCTTCATATTTAAGCATCCCCAAAAGTTCAGAGGCTTTTACATTGCGGGATATACGCCCGGTAAATTCCCTGACCGGGATCTTACCTTCATAACTTACTTCTACATCATACCAGCGGGCCGCCTGTCTCATGATCGACTGGATGCTGGCGTCGGTAAACTGAAACAGTCCGTCTTTCCATGCAACCGATTCATCGGCATCGGCATCATTAACCACCCGGATCTCGCCATTCTGATTTAAAGATGCCTGTTGGCCCGGTTTTAAAATACTGGTATAGTTGTTATTGCTTATTTTAACAGATCCTTCAAGAAGCGTAGTTTTCATTACGGCCTCATCATTATAGGCCATAGTATTAAAATGGGTCCCCAACACTTCAATAACAGTATGGTTAGTTTTCACCCTGAAAGGCATAGCCGCGTTTTTGGCCACTTCAAAATAAGCTTCGCCGGTAATTTCAACCTCCCTGGTTTTACCGGTAAATTCAGCAGGAAAACTCAATGACGATGCTGAGTTTAACCAAACTTTGCTCCCATCGTTCAATACTAATTGATATTGGCCGCCTCTTGGCGTAGCAATGGTATTCATAGGTATCGCCCCGGTAGCAGCCCCATCTTTGCCACCTTCATAAACTAACTGCCCATCATGGGTTTTATTAATTTGGGTATTCCCTTCTTTTGCTAAAACACCGTTTTGGGCATTATCAAGATAAATCGTTTTACCATTTGCAAGCGTTAATAGCGCCCTGTTGCCCCCTGGCATCACATCATGCTTGGGCTGCATTTTGGTTATGTTTTTTTTTGTATCTAGCTGTCTTTTTTTGTTGATCAGCACATAGGCGCCAAAACCTAAAAAGATCATCAGCGCAGCAGCAGTACCCAATCGCTGCCATAGTCTGTAATTATCAGGAGGCTTAATGATATGAATATTGTCCTGGTTTCCGTTTTTCAGGATATTGTTTAACATATCCATGCTTTTTGAAGGGTCAAAAAGCGGTTCATTTACTTCAAGATCATTCCACGCCTGCTGAATAAGCGCAGTAAGTTCAACATCATTGGTTGAGGCATTAATAATTTGAAACAGCTCATCCCGCTCCTGTTCTGTAGCGGTTTGGTTATAATAACTGTTAAAAAGATAACGTAATCTGGCATTCAATGCACTCATACCGTGTAGTTGTTTATCATAGTAAATAATTGGCGAATGATGGTTTTTAGGAAACCTCACATGCATGACAACAACAAGGGTAAAAAAGGGGGTATTAGTTTTTAAAAAAAATGAAAAAACTTTTTAAAGCGATTAACAAGAGTGCTATAACTTCCAGATGCTCATGCACATACTCTGTTATAGACAGGGTAGCTATCTGCAAATATTTTTTTACAGTCTCGCGAGATAGCTCCATTTGGTCGGCTATTTCAGCGTATTTCAAGCGGCCGTGCCTGCTTAATAAATACACTTTTTGCTGCTGCGGGGGTAATTGATCAATGGCTTCATCCAATAAATTATAGTACATATTTGTACCCGCTATTTCAGCATGAAGGTTGCCGGTGCCAGCTTCTTCCAGTTGTTTAATCACTGCACGTTCCTTAGCCAGTTTTTTTAAGCAATTTAAAGCGTGGTTTTTAGATATTACAAACAGGTAAGCCTTAAAATTATCAACGCGTACCAATGATTCGCGGGTGAACCATATTTTCAAAAAAACATCCTGTACTACTTCTTCGGCCAGTTCAATGGAGTTTGTTATACGCAGCATATGCACACCCAACTGCTGATGGTGCATCGTAAACAACTGGCGAAAGGCATGTTCATCACCCGAAGCTACCTGCATCAACAACTCTCTCTCATCAGCATGAGCAATTTCAAACATAGTTTAGTGTATAAATATTGGCAAATAATTAAACTTTTATAAAACCTTTAACGCTCTTAACTAAATTAAGTCAAGTGCAATAACAGTACTATAGTGATAAAGTTTATTCTTTTTAGAAAACCTACCCTTCAGGACGATAATCTTTTACTTATTAGCAGGGGTATCTAAACTAATGGTTATTCTTTACTTTCAGATGCTTCGCGGGTTAATTTATTTTCGATTCTTTTATCAGGAATAAACCAAAGAGCGGCAACCACACCGTATAACACAAAGCTAATTACAGGACTTAGCCAGGATAAACCAATTGCCACAGCATAAATAATTACCGAACTTTTTGCCTTCCAATCGCGCCCCAATACATTGGCGATAACTGAATTTTTGCCATTATGCCTGATCAGTGTTTTTTCGAGAATGGTATACGCAAGACCATTCATGGCCAATATAAAACCGTAGCAGGCCACAGGTAATTGGGTAAAATGGTTTTCGCCAACCCAACCGGTTACAAAAGGTATCAGAGACAACCAAAAAAGCAGGTGAAGATTGGCCCATAATACCGCTCCGTTTACCGATTTTACGATATGGAACATGTGGTGATGATTGTTCCAGTATATCCCGACATAAGTAAAACTCAATACATAACTTAACAAAACAGGCATAAGCGGTTTTAACGATGCAAAACTGTCGCCATGAGGTACTTTCATCTCCAGCACCATAATTGTGATGATGATAGCAATAACGCCATCACTAAAAGCCTCTATCCTCGATTTACCAAATGCCATAGATTTTTGATTATCGTTAACTTTAATTTTTCACACCGAATGCCTGGTATCTTTTCATCGCTTCAATAAAATAGTAATCGGCATAGGTTAGGGGCACATTAACCTCGGTGCCTCCGGGCAAATGCCCTACGCTATGCTCCAATATAAAACCTCCATTTGTTCTGGCAGGGGCTTTATAAGCCGGTGAGGACAGTGTTTTTAATATAGTTTCGGCTGTTGTAAAATACTCCTGCCCTTTATTGTTATCCGCATAACGGCAAAGCTCCAGCAAAGCCGAGGCCGCTATGGCCGCGGCCGATGCATCTTTAAGCGCATTGGGGATATTGTTAGCATTATAATCCCAGTAAGGTATCTTATCAGCAGGCAGATTGGGATTCGTTAGTATAAACCGGGCAATGTTTTGCGCCTGTTCCAGATATTTTTTGTCTTTGGTTTCACGGTACATTACGGTATAACCATATAAACCCCATGCTTGCCCCCTGGCCCATGCCGATTCATTGGCAAAACCCTGCGCTGTTTTTTTTTCTTTAACAGCACCTGTTTGCGCATCGTAATTGATCACATGGTACGAGCTATAATCGGGTCTGAAATGGTTTTTCATGGTGGTATTGGCATGGGTAACCGCTATTTTGTAGTAGCTGGAATCGCCAGTTTCGTGAGTGGCCCAAAACAGTAGTTCCAGGTTCATCATATTATCAATGATTACCAAATAATCAGAAGGATTTTTAGAGTCCCATGATTTGATGCAGCCTACTGTTGGATTAAACCTGGTTGATAACGATTTAGCACTATTAATTAAAATTTGTTTATACTCCGGGTTAGGCTCAATCCTGTTAGCATTACCAAAACTGCAATACATCATAAAACCCAAATCATGGGTATGGGTATTGAATTGCTCTTTGGCTAATACGCCTAATATGCGGTTAGCTTCGGTTAATAACTGCTGATCATGATCCTGTTCATAAAGGTACAATAAACTACCGGGGTAAAAACCACTGCACCACCAGTCTGAGTTACTGTTTTCTTGTTTTTTAGTATCGGGATGATATGTTTTAGGAAATTCCTGCGGACCTATCTGCTGAGCCAGAAATTTATACTGATTATCCGCATCCTTTATGTTTTTTTTGATGGTTGATAACAATTCCTTCTGTGGCTTAAACGTATTTTGCGCAAATAGATTTAAGCTGAATACAGAAAGTAAAAACGCACAAAAAACAACAGGTAGAATTCTGGACTTCATAAAAGGTATTTATAAATTTTGGCTGAGGGTAAAAATGCAAATTTTGATTGGAATTGCAAGCAATATATTCCACTTCGGGTAAACCAATGCTATAACCCGCTTTTTTGTACAGTAATCATTATCTTGACCCACCATTTGCTAACCCGAACTATTATGGGCATTATTTATAAAGACATACTCCCAGCCGAGCTGCACCGGATTGCCGAAATTGACCGGGCCGAGGAAATAATGGAAAGCTATTACCTGCAAAATGGTCAATTACTTTTAAAACCAGATCCACAAACAGTTACCCATTTTGACCAACGGGAACTTGATGAGATCATCCAACGGCAGCATAAACTAATCAAAACAGGCGGACGGGTTATCGGAGCCTTTGACGAGAATACACTGGTTGGCGTTGCCTCCATAGACCGCATTAAAAGAGGCACGCGTCTTAACTACCTTAAAATGGACATCCTGTATGTTAGCAAAAGCATACGAGGGCAAAAAGTAGGGCAAAACTTATTGGAGCAATGTAAAACCATTGCAAAAACCTTTGAGTCCGAAAAGCTGTATATATCTGCCACCCCAACCAAAGGCACAGTTGATTTTTATTTAAAGAACGGCGCAGTTATTACCACAGAGATCGATCCTGAATTGTTTGCCCTTGAACCAGATGATATTCATTTGGAATTGGGGGTGAATTGATTTAAGTTGTCCTTTCCGCTACAACGCAAAACAAACATACTCATCGCCCGATTTACTGCCTATTTTGCCGCCGCCGCAGGCTATTACTACATATTGTTTCCCATCGATAGAGTAAGTAGCAGGCGTGGCATAACCGGCCGCGGGTAATTGGGCTTCCCATAATACCTTGCCTGTTCTTTTATCAAAGGCGCGGATTTTTTCGTCCTTGGTAGCAGCTATAAATACCAGGCCGCCTTTGGTTACCAGCGGACCTCCATAGTTTTCGGTACCGGTAATGGGGATACCTTTTTTGGTGAGTTCGGCGTACTCGCCCAATGGTACTTTCCATAGTAGTTTTCCGGAGTTCAGGTCGACAGCATTGAGCGTGCCCCAGGGTGGTTTTATACCGGGGTAGCCATCCTTATCCAGAAAGCGATTGTAGCCTGTCATAGTATAAGGTACCTCGTCAACTACTTTTTTCTCTGTTTTGGTGCTGGCTGTACGGTTGGCAGTGGGCTCTTTGGCTACTGCTTTGTTTGTCTTGGCATCAGGTAGTTTCAGCAAAAATGCCAGCAGGGCTTTTTTATCGGTCGGAGCTATTTGTTTAAAGGATGGCATCATATTGCGCCCATTGGCGATGATCTGGCTGATCTGCTCTTCTTTATACTTTTTGCCGATGTTCACCAATGACGGATACGAGGAACCATTGCCCTTTAACTCAGGCCCGTGGCAGCCGATGCAGTTTTTATTGTAGATCACCTGCCCCATGCCTTTTAAGGACTGATCATTCCCGCCTTTGGGTACATCGATCATGACCTGAGCCCAGGGCATTTCGGAGCAATTGATATATATGATCTTTGACTCGGCATCAACCGCCGCCCCCCCCCACTCACCACCACCATCAAAACCCGGGAATATCCAGCCACCTTGTTTACTGGGCGGGGTAAACATCAGCCGGTTTTTAACCTGTTTATATTTTTGCAGCATATCCTGATGTGTTTCGGGCGAAATATCGGTCACGTCCTCCGGATTAAAAGTTTGCCTTGTAAAAGGTTCGGGTAAAGTTGGAATAGGCTGTGTAGGCCAGGGCTGCTCTCCCGGCAGCGCCATGGTGGGCACTGGCTTTTCTTCTATCGGGAATATGGGTTTACCATTAGTTCTGTCGAACATAAAGATATAACCATGCTTGGTGATCTGCGCCACGGCATCTATTTGTTTGCCATCATGGGTAATAGTCACCAGGTTAGGGTTAGCAGGCAGGTCACGATCCCACAGGTCATGGTGTACCACCTGGAAATGCCATTTGAGCTTCCCTGTAGCCGCATCCAGCGCCAGCAGGGAATTACCGAACAGGTTTTGCCCTTTGCGGAAACCTCCATAAAAATCGCCGCCGATAGAACCGGTTGGTATGTATACCATACCACGTTTTTCATCCAGCGACATGCCGGCCCAACTGTTGGCCCCGCCAAACTTTCTCCAGGCAACGGTATCCTGCCAGGTTTCGTACGCCTTTTCGCCGGGATGCGGTATGGTATGGAATATCCAGCGCATTTTACCAGTGCGGGCATCGTAAGCCCGGATATGCCCAGGCGCAGCATCCGCAGATTCGGCCACACGCGTGCCTACAATAAACAGGTCATGATATACCACACCCGGTGTAGTGCCTGCTACAAATGACTTGGTTTCACGCCCCAAATCCTTGGTGAGGTCGATATATCCGCCCAGTCCGAATGTTTTTACGGGTGTACCTGCTTCGGCATCAATGGCATAAGTTTTAGAGCCCACGCTATAAAAAATACGCTTTTCGCCGCCTTGCGTATTTTGCCAGTAGATCACTCCCCTGCTCACCTTGTAATAAGCCATGGGATCGTTTTTACCTGCTGTATCCACACTAGCTGGGTCAAATATCCAGCG
Source organism: Mucilaginibacter lappiensis (assembly GCF_900155965.1). GTDB lineage: Bacteria > Bacteroidota > Bacteroidia > Sphingobacteriales > Sphingobacteriaceae > Mucilaginibacter > Mucilaginibacter lappiensis. Next base: position 119,327 of record NZ_FTMG01000008.1, on the reverse strand, counting down.
TTGGGCCCCCGTAGCAGCATCCAAGGCAAATAGTTTTAATTTCGGACTTGTACCATATAGCACACCATCAACTACAATAGGGTTACACTGGTTCTGACTGCGATTGGCGGTATCCTTATCTTTGGTGCTGAATGTCCAGGCTACTTTTAGCTCTTTTACATTGCTTAAATTGATCTCGTCATTGGATGAATAGCGGTTTCCCTCCTTAGTACCTGCATAGGTTTGCCAGCCACTGTAGGCAGTTTGCGGCGCAGTTGGTTTGTTTTTGCAGGAGCAATAGGCCATACCAAGCAGACCTAATAAAGGGATAAGCTTCATTCTCATAACAATGATTTATTTTTTAACCAAACTCGCCGGCGCCACCTCATGGCTCAACAGCTGACCAAACAATTCCCAGCGTTTTTGGGGATCTTTAGCTGTGCCGCCGTTACTTTCAATATAATTTTTCACCAGGTCGAGTCCGTAGTTATAGTTGATCACATAGCTGCGGTATTTTTTGATGAAGCTGAGCGATTTATCCGCGGTTTCATCGTTCATGAGGCAGTATTTGGTGAGATAGGTTCTGGCTTTATCCCGCGACATGGTATTGTTTATCAGTCCCCTGGCAGCTTCGTTACGGGCATAGTTCAGATTACCTTTGATAGCCAAAGCTTTAAAATACAGGTCGACACCGGCGGTATCTAAACCGGCCAGCGGCAGCAGCACACTTTTGGCAAATTTCACCTTTTCATCACCCGGGAAAGCAACCTCGATACCATAGTTGGCGCTCCCCTCCGCAATTAGCGACTGTGGACTAAACAGCGGGTACAGCGAAATCTCCACCCAGCCTTTATCATGGTATAAATTCTTCTCCAACAGCATATTATACACATGGTGACCGGGATAACTTTCATGGCTGCCCACATCAATAGCACGATCAATAAATATCTTGAGATCGGTATTGATCTGTACGGTGCTTTTATAACCGCCTTTGTACCAATTATAGCCACTCCAGGGTTTGTTGGTTACATATTCCAGCGTAAAGGTTTCGCCTGCAGGCAGTTTATAATGCGCCAGAGTGCGTTTACGAGCCTCGGCTATGGCAGCTTTGATCACCGGGTCGAGTTTATCTTTGGGGATAATAAACTTATTGGCCAGTTTCTGGAAACGATCGTTCACGCGGCCTTTGCCGGGTAAAATACTGTCAAGCTGCGCTATCTGGGCTTTGAAATAGTCCTCGGTATAAACCGGGGCGGTTACGCCGAACAGTTCGCGGGATTCTTCATCAAAGGGGCGCTCCTCGCCAGAAAAAATGCGGATCCGGCGACTAAAAGCCAATAGCTGATCAGACATCCAATCAGCCCTCATTTTATTGGAATCTACTGTAGATGAGGATGCTACAGACCTCAGTTCATTCATTAAAATGTTGGCATCAGCCAGCAGGCTATCCTTTGGGAACTCTTTGGCCGCCTGCTGTTTGGGTTTCAGTGAATCGGGGCCATAATAGGCATCCACAAAGTCTGAATCATACTGACCTATGGTGAGACCCAATTTTACGTATTTTATAGCCAGACTGTTGAGCTTTTGATTTTCGCGATCACGGGCAGGGTCGATATTGCACGAGAGTATAAACAATATAGGTGCAAAAAGCAGTAGTTTCTTCATGGTAAGTTTTCGGGGTAAAGTAAATGTCGACCAAGATAATAATTCCATTGTTTATAAAACAAAAAACACCCGATTGGCAAACGCAGAACTTTTTAAAGATTAAATTTTAACACTTTTTTAGTCAAAACAGGGAAAAAACCGATTAAAAAGCATTCATTTTTCACTCAAAACATCGCATTTTAACACTTTTTAACAAATTTTAACATGGTTTTGACAGGCTTAAAAAGTATTAAGTTACTTATTATCAAATAACTAAATAAAAAAAATCAATTTTAAGGCTTGTATTTCCCTTAACAAAACAGCCCGGTCCTCTTAATCAAAGAGAACCGGGCTGTGGTTTGTATAAATATACGAAAAATTGTTGGAATACCTGGTGACAGCCTCACCCAACCCTCTCCTTTGGAGAGGGCTTTAAAATACTTCTGTTTGAAGTCTCCCTTTGAGAGATATTATTACATGAGGGTTTCGCCGTTTAGAGGGGGTTCTACGCCCAGTTAAAATCTACTATTTTCCCATTCAGTTTCCATTTTTGGGGTTGCATGTTGTCCATCCAGTCCAGGGGTTCGCCAATGGGTTGTGGTTTGGCGGCTCGGGCGAAGGCTTGTTTCACGGCGGCCTTTTGCTCGGTGCCCAGGGCTTCGGGCTGGGCCGATATAAAGAGCGGCGCACCGCTTCCGGCCAGCAACTCCAGCCATTGTTTGTTGCGGCTCCAGGCAATATCTGTGGTCAAACCCACGCAATCGCCGTCGACAGCATAAAATTTATCGTGTTGCGGTAGGCGGAAGGCCAATGTATTTACACCCATTTTACGGGTACGCTCCCATTCGTGACCGCTCGTGTCGTCGCCAATGCGGCACATTTCAAATACCCCTGCCGATAAATGGCTCATGGTATTACAGCCAATAACATAAATGCCATCGCCTGCGGCCTCACGGATGGCTCTATACAGATCGTTGATGATTTCGGCGGTGGTTTTACTGCGGTCGTTAAAGTTCCAGCCGGGTGCAGTGATGCTGTCTTTCATGCTGGCGCCCCATCTGCCGGTAATATCATAGGTACTAAAATCATGCTTCACCATGTCGTACCCCCATTGCTTGTATACATCAAAATTATGTTTAATGCGGACGATGTTCTCGGGGATGGTAGGATCAAGCACCGGGTTTTTCGGATCGTCCCTGCCAGGGATTTTTGGCGCCAGCAAACTAGCCTTTTCATCATGACGGGCACAAAGCGGGCGCATCCACAAACCGGGGCGCATACCCAGCTGCTTGATCTCGTTGGCCAGCAGATGCATATCCTTGAACTTATCGTTGGGTTTGGAGAAATCATCGTTCCAGCCGCCATCACCCGGTAACAAAGGTGAATAAGTAGCCCAACCCGCATCCACTACCGAAAAGGGACGATTATCCGTATCGGTCACCAATTCGGCCATCATCGCTGTTGTTTTCCTGATCAGATCGAACGAGTTGTTACCGTAGGCAAAATACCAGTCGTTAATGCCGTAAGCGGGCTGTTTAGGCAGACGCGGATTAGGGCACATCATACCACAAAACCTACGGGTGGTATAAAAAGCGTTCTCACCCGGTTTGCCGTTAGTGGTGATGATATCGGCGGCGTGCAATTGGCGTGTACCCAGCAATACTCCGTTACCGCCAGAATGTGTATCTAAAGTAAGCTCGAGGCTGTCATTGGTTAATCCCCACCAGCAAATACTTTTACAACCGGTTTTTACACCGAAGCAGGCAGTTTGTTTATCGTCATGAATGATCACATACCATGGATTTTTAACATGATCGGTCTGGGTTTTCCATTGCAGGTCGCCGTAGGAACGTTCCCAATGATCACCCAGGAATTTGGAATTGGGCGACAAATGATGCTTCCATTTCAAGCGCACGGCATTGAGTTGCTGTGTTGGCGAAGTAACAAATACGCCTTTGAAATGGCCACTGGTTTTAAAACTAACGGTAATATCTTTATAGGTAAACAAAGTACCGCTGGTATCCTTCAGCTTAAACCATTCGTCGCCGGATTGTGCCCAAACTTCGTCGGGAACGTTGATGGCGGTGGTTTGGGTTGATGTAGCATGCGTGATCCTGCTAAAGAGCACAGCAGCCGTGGCAGTCGAAGAAAGTTTTAAAAAGTGTCGCCTTTGCATAGTTGTAAATTGGTATTACAACATTACTAAAAGGATTCAGCTAATAAAAATATTTGGAGAGAAAAATCCGACACCCGGTCTGTGCTTCGCTCTCTCCGCCTACGGCACAAAATCCTCACATAACATCATATCTTAATGCTTAATTTCCCTCACCCAACCTGTCCATTATCATCAAAAATGTCCGGAATCGATCACTTTTTGAAATTTTAAATTTATAAATAATTAACAATCAATATTTTAACATTGGTATAGCTCTTGCAAATCCCTATCCAAAAAAGTATAACAATGGATAAGGAAATAGCCCTTGAAGTAACCACGCAAAAACGCCGGAAAACCACGCTGATCGTATTGATCGTTATTAGTGGTTTGGGACTGGCTGTATGGATACTGAGGGGATTTATCAAGTCGTCAATAAACCGATCACAAATTACGACCTCTTCAGTTGTGGTGGGCAATATAGAAAACACCATCAATGCCACAGGCGAGGTTTTGCCCGAGTTTGAGGAGATCATCACCAGCCCTATTAATGCATCCATCAAAAATGCCCTGATGGATGCCGGTAATAAAGTGAATGTAGGGCAATCCATCATCACCCTTGATAAAACCGCTACACAAACCGAATACGACAAGCTTAACTTTCAACTGGAGTCAAAACGCAACGAGATCAGCAAGCTCAAACTTGATCTGAACAAAAGTTTTTATGATATCCAATCGAACAACGATATCAAGCAGCTCCACATCAGCAACCTGGCCGATGCGGTTGAAAATGCCAAGCGCCTGTACAAAGCAGGCGGCGGTACCCGCGAAAATATTGAGCAGGCCGAGCTTAACCTGAAAGTAGCCCAGCTGGAGAAAAAACAACTGGAAAACGAAATTAAAAACAAGCAGCAAACCATGCAGATAGAGATCAAAGAAGCAGAGATTGCGGCCGCCATACAGCAAAGTGATCTGAACGCCCTGCAACGCAAGCTGCAACTGGCCAACATAGTGGCTACCCGTAAGGGGGTTATTACCTATGTAAATAAAAACATAGGCGCCAACATACATGAGGGCGAAACGCTGGCCCGCATTGCCGATCTGGGAAGCTTTAAGGTACAGGGCAGTATATCCGATAATTCGGTTGATCAGCTGCATGCAGGTATCCCGGTGATCATCAGGTTTAACGATAACCAATTGCGCGGGCAGGTTACTAATGTATCGCCATCTATCCAAAACAGTATTATTTCTTTTGATATTCAACTGGATGATCGCTCCAGCAAGCTGCTACGGCCCAATATGAAAGTAGATGTTTTTCTGGTGACAGCAACGCACAGCAAAGTAATGCAGGTGGCTAATGGGCCGGCATTTAAGGGATCATCGGTACAGGATATTTTTGTGATCAACGGCGCAAAGGCCGAACGCAGAACGGTTCATATCGGCCTAACCAATTTTGATTTCGTGGAGATTAAAGATGGTGTAAAACCAGGCGATGTGGTGATTACTTCAGATATGAGCGAGTATAAAAACTCGAAGGAAATAACGATAAATAACTAGGATAAAAAGACAAGTCATAGCAAAGCCCACTCTCCCGATAGCTATCGGGATGAAGAGGGTTGGGTGAGGCTCCTTCGCAATGACGCTTAGAATAACAGAATGAAAATTTTATACATCATCAGTTTGTTGACCATTAGCACAGGGGCATTTGGCCGTAGTAACAGCGATACGCTGCGGCTAACCCTGCAGCAGGTGGTTGAAATGGCCAAGTCAAACTCTATAGCCGCCAAGCAGGCTGCTACCGTACGCGAAACCAAATACTGGGAGTATCGCACCTATAAATCAAACTATCAGCCGCAGCTGGCCCTGAGCGGTATTTTACCTGGTTATCAGAAAACTTTTTCGCAGGTGTTGCAGCCCGATGGTACTATCCAGTTTCAGCCTATACATAATGATAATTCGTCATTGCAGCTTAACTTTAGTCAAAGTATTACGGCTACTGGTGGTACTATTTACGGCACCACGCAATTACAGCGTTTTGATGATTTCGACAGGCATAATGTGTTGTATAACGGCATCCCATATGGTATAGGGTACACGCAGCCGCTGTTTCAGTTCAATAGCTTAAAATGGGACAAAAGAATAGAGCCGCTGAAATATAATGAGAGCAAACAAGCCTATATTGAAGCGCAGGAAAATATAGCTATCACGGTTGAAGGTTTTTTCTTTGATCTGCTACTGGCCCAGGTTAACTTGCACATTGCCGAAACCAACTATACCAACACGCAAAAAATAATGAGCATAGCCAACACCAAGTTTGAACTGGGAAAAGTATCCAAAAACGAGATATTACAGCTGCAACTGGAACTCATCAACGCTAAAAAGGCTGTGGGCACCGCTAAACGTGATATGGAAATTGCCACGCTTAATTTGCGCAGTTATACCGGACAGGAGGATGAAAACAAGATTGTGTTGGTAGTACCAGAAAATATCAGCCAGATGACGGTTACCTCCGATAAAGTTTTGGCCGAAGCCTTTGCTAATCGCTCCGATGCTATCGCGTTTTTGCGCCGTGTTGCCGAAGCCAAACGCGATGTGGCTAAAGCTAAAGGGCAAAACGGCTTAACCGCTACGCTTACTGCCAACCTGGGTTTCTCCAATACATCAACTACCATTCCGGGGGTGTATAAAAACCCACAGAACCAACAGGTATTGCAGGTGCAGCTGGCCATACCGATATTGGATTGGGGACGGCAGAAATCGCGTGCTAAAACGGCACAGGCCAACCAACAGTTTACCGAATATGCGGTGGAGCAGGATAAACAAACTTTTAAGCAACAGATAGTAACCCAGGTTTCTCTTTTTAATGTAATGAAGGAACAATTGGTATATACCGCAGAGGCCGACAGCATAGCATCAGAAAAGTACCAGATTGCCCGCGAGCGCTATGTACTGGGCGACCTGAGCATTACCGACCTGGGTATAGCCTTTAGAGAAAATGACCAGGCCAAGCGCGATTATATTACCTCGCTCCGCGATTTCTGGGGAGCCTATTACCAGTTGCGCTACCTATCATTATATGATTTTGAAACCAACCATAAGATTAGCTACCAGTAAATTTAAGTCAAAATTCAAAAGCTAAAAGTCAAAAAATAAAGCAATCAATAACCAAATCACTAATTCACTAACTCAATAATCCACTAATTAAAAAGATATGATCCGTTTACAAAACATTGAAAAAGTGTACCGCACAGACACTATAGAAACACTGGCCCTCAACAGCATTAGCCTGGATGTAGCCAAAGGCGAATTTTTATCCATCATGGGTCCTTCGGGCTGCGGCAAAAGCACATTGCTGAATATCATGGGCTTACTGGATACGCCCTCCAAAGGTGATATTAAGATAAGTGATCAAAAGACGGATCATTTATCTGACAAGCAGCTGGCACAGTTCAGAAACCAGAAACTGGGCTTTATTTTCCAGAGTTATCACCTCATTAATGATCTGCAGGTACTGGACAATGTAGAACTGCCCCTGTTGTATCGCAACACTACCGCCAAAGAGCGTAAAATGCTGGCTACGGAAGCGCTGGAGAAAGTAGGGTTATCCAACCGCATTAAACATTTCCCTACGCAGCTATCGGGCGGTCAGCGGCAGCGTGTGGCTATAGCAAGGGCCATTGTTGGCAGGCCAGAAATTATCCTGGCCGACGAGCCCACCGGTAACCTGGACAGCGCTATGGGCAACGAGATCATGGACATCCTCATCAACCTGAACCGTAACGAGGGTACCACCATTATAATGGTAACGCACGATGAAAACATGGCCCACAAAACCCACCGGCTGGTACGCTTATTTGATGGTTCGCAGGTTCAGTAATACATCAGCTTAAAAAATTAATATCATGCTTAAAAATTACTTTAAAATAGCCATAGCGGTATTAAGGCGCAGAAAATTCTTCACCTTTATCAGCCTGTTCGGCATCAGTTTTACACTTACCATACTGCTGGTGCTTACTGCGTTTTTAGATAAGGTTGTTGGCGACAGCTATCCCGACCGTAAACGCGACCGCTCCTTATATGTTACGCACCTTCAGGAATCGGGTAAAGACGGACAAAGCTCCAGTACATTATCCTATTATTTTTTAAATCACTTTGTAGGCAGTTTAAAAACACCAGTTAAGTTGGGTATATCATCAGGATATGAAGGCACCAATACCTATGTCAATAATAAAAAGTTAGCTGTAAACTATAAATACACCAATGCCGATTACTGGGAAATTATGGAGTATGATTTTACAGAAGGCAAAGCTTTCAGTAAGCAGCAGATAGATAATGCAGATAAAGTGGCCGTGATATCTGAGGATATGAAAAGGGATTACTTTGGCGATATCCCATCTGTGGTTGGTAAATATATAGAGGCCGATAATGTAAAATACCGGGTAATAGGTGTAGTGAAAAACGTACCTATAACCAGTTACAATTTGTACAGCGACATATATCTGCCCTATACGGTGTCAAAAACAGATTTCACGAAGGGTAAGGGATATCTTGGCGATTTTACTGGAGTAATGCTGGCAAAATCGACTGACGATGTACCACGCATGCGCGATGAATATGATGCCATGATGCGCCGCATACCTATGGAAAGTAAACAATTCAACAAAATGTACAGCCACGCCCAGTCGTATATCAGGAGTTATGTGGAGACCGGTAACGAGAGTTCATCTGGTGTAACCATTGTGTTCACCGCCATAGTCATATTTGTTTTATTGGTAACTGTGCTGCCCACGCTTAACCTGGTGAATATCAACATTACCCGCATTATGGAGCGCTCCTCCGAAATTGGGGTACGCAAAGCCTTCGGGGCTTCATCCGGCACCCTGGTTTACCAATTTTTGGTGGAGAATATTATACTCACCTTCCTGGGAGGACTTATCGGTGTGGTGTTGTCATTTATCGCTATCCAGGTGTTAAATAGCTTCCGTTTGATCCCCAATCTGGTATTGTCTATCAATTTTACGGTGCTGGGTATCGGTTTGTTGGTATGTTTTTTCTTTGGCCTGCTATCGGGAGTTTACCCGGCCTGGCGCATGTCAAAGCTCAATGTGGTAACTGCTTTAAAGGCGCAATAAATATTATCAAATCATTTAAATCAAGATATTATGTTTAAGCATTTATTTAAACTGATCTGGAACAAAAAGAAACAGAACTTTTTGCTCATGTCCGAGATGTTGTTCTCGTTCCTGGTGTTGTTTGCCGTATTTACACTGCTGGTGTACTATTACGATAACTATAAAAAACCGATGGGTTTTGAGTATCAGAATGTATGGGTAATAAGCTACAACAACGCTTACCAAACAAAGAGCACCGACTCGCTCAACACCTATTATGAAATTTTACGCCAGAATATTAAGGCTATGCCCGAAGTGAGGGAACTCAGCTTTTGTAGCTTTAATACCCCTTTTACCAATAATATGTCGCAAGGCCGTATCTCTTATCATAAAAAACCGCTCGACCATGTAAACTTTTATACGGCTGATGAAAGCTTCCCGGCCACTATGAACATGCAGATATTGGAAGGGCGCTGGTTTAATAAAACGGATGTAGCCACCAAAAACAAACCTATTGTGATCAACAGCGATATTAAAGAACAACTGTTTGGCAAAGGTGCTGCGGTAGGTCAGTTAATTAGCAATTATGATGAAAAAGAAAAGATGAGGGTGATTGGTGTAGTACAAAGTATTAAAATGAAAGGCGATTATGCAGCTACTGGCTATGGGCTCTATCAAAAGACCGACACTGGTTCGTTACGCTGGATGGGTAAAATCATGGTACAGGTTGTACCGGGTGCCAGCGCAGCCTTTGAAGGGCATTTATATAAAACACTGGCCAATTACATGAAAAACTCCAATGTAGAGATAGAACATTTGACCAATAAGCGCACAAGCATCAATTACTTTACGCTGGTACCCATGATTGTACTGAGTATTGTAGGCGGCTTTTTAGCCATTAACGTTGCGCTTGGTTTATTCGGCGTGCTTTGGTATAATATCAATCAGCGCCGGGGTGAAATAGGTTTGCGCCGGGCGGTTGGCGCCAGTGGCGGGGCCGTATCATCACAGCTTATTTATGAATCTATGATACTGGCTACTTTGTCATTAATTGTGGGGTCGTTTTTTGCCGTGCAATTTCCCCTGCTCAATGTTTTTGATTTGTCGGCAGGTATTTATATTTCGGCCATGTTACTGGCTATCACATTCATTTACGCACTGGTATTCCTTTGTTCATTATATCCGGGCAGACAGGCTGCGGCAATTTATCCGGCAGTAGCCTTACATGAAGAATAAATTACGATATTAACCTGCTATTATGATATTGGTTATTGATGATGATTTAGCGGTACGCACCTCTTTAGTATTGTTGCTGAAAGGCGAAGGCTACGATGTGCAGTGTACCGAAGGCCCGGCCGAGGCACTGAAGGTTATCCGGAAGCAAAACCCGGAACTGATCATACTCGATCTTAATTTTTCGATAGATACCTCGGGGCAGGAAGGCCTTGATTTGCTGGCTAAAATAAAGCAGATCAACAACGCTATACCGGTGATACTGATAACTGGCTGGGGCAGTATTGAACTGGCCGTAGCCGGTATGAAAATAGGCGCCAGCGACTTTATCAATAAGCCCTGGAGCAACGAGCATCTGGCACAGTCGGTTAAAACCCTGCTTGATCTGCAAGACAACAAAGCTGAACACCGCACCCGTAAACAGCTCGACAAAAGCTATAACTTTCAGCATATTATAGGCGAGGACCCTAAAATGCTGGATATACTGGAAACCATAGGCCGCGTTGCCCAAACCGATGCCTCGGTATTGATCATGGGCGAAAGCGGCACGGGTAAGGAACTCATTGCCGAGGCCATCCACCAAAACAGTCTACGCCGCAACAAACCGTTTATTAAGGTTAACCTGGGTGGTATCAGTACCTCGCTGTTTGAAAGTGAAATGTTCGGTCATATCCGGGGTGCTTTTACCGATGCGCGGTTTGACAGGATCGGCCGTTTTGAGATGGCCAACAAAGGCACCATATTTTTGGATGAAATTGGCGATCTGGATGCCAGCAGCCAGGTAAAGCTGCTACGTGTATTGCAGGATCGTACCTACGAGGTATTGGGCAGCAGTCGCACCAAAACAGTTGATGTGCGTATAGTTTGTGCCACCAACAAAAACCTCAACGAAATGGTGAGTAAAAGCACTTTTCGCGAAGATCTGCTTTATCGTATCAATCTCATCACAGTTTATCTGCCTGCCCTCCGCGACAGGCCGAAAGATATCCCGTTGCTGGTAGAGTTTTTTATCAATAACTTAAAGGATATCTATAATCGGCCGAAGCTATCGGTAGCGCCCGGCGCTATGAAATGGCTGCAACAGTTGCCACTGCCGGGCAATATCAGGCAGCTTAAAAACCTGGTGGAGCGCTCTATTCTCGTCAGTAAAAAGGATGAATTGGGTATTGATGATTTTCGCTCACAGTTGGAGCTTTCGCCGGTAAAAAAAGGCAATATGCAGCTACCCGGCGTTGGCACCCTCACACTGGAAGAAGTGGAGGTAGAAATGATCAAACGTGCCATGGATCATCATAAAAACAAAATAAGCCGGGCCGCCGCCGCGCTGGGTCTCACCCGCAGCGCCCTGTACCGCCGCTTAGACAAATACCAGATCCCTTACGATGAAGCTGAGGACTAAATATATTTTATTTGTAGTTATACTGCACCTGCTCACGCTGGTGCTCACTTATTTTATTTTCAGCGATAATAAGATATATTTCATCGCTTCGGAGGTGGTAGTTATTATTTCTGCCGTTATAGCATGGCAGCTTTACCGCCAGTTGATACAACCCCTTAAACTATTGATGCAGGGTGTAGAAGCCATTAAAGACAAAGATTTTAACGTAAAACTGATATCCACGGGTAAACATGAGGTCGACGAGTTGATTGAGGTGTATAACCGGATGATGGATGAGCTAAGAAAGGAACGTACCATGCAGGAGCAGCAGCATTTTTTTTTAGAGAAACTGATCTACACTTCGCCAACAGGCATCATCATACTGGATTATGACAATCGTATCCAGCAGGTAAATCCCAAAGCTTTGCAGTTGCTGTCGGTTAGCGAAGAAAGCCTGAAAGGCTACTCTATTGATGAGCTGAAGCATCCGCTCATACAGCAGATCAGGGAACTGCAATCGGGCGAAACGGCAGTTGCTCGTGTTGATGGTGTCAGTTCATTCAAACTACAAAAATCACATTTTGTAGATAGAGGTTTCTCCCGGCATTTTATCATGATTGAGGACCTGACCGCCGAGATCCTCGCTGCCGAGAAAAAAGTTTATGGCAAAGTGATTAGGATGATGGCGCATGAAGTAAATAATACCATCGGTCCGGTAAATTCCATTATGCAATCGGCTATGCATACCGATCAGCTTTGGGAAGGCCACGAATTTGATGTGCTAAAGGATGCCCTGCAAATAGCCATGGACCGCAACCAGAACCTGAACCACTTTATGCGCAACTTTGCCGACCTGGTGAAACTGCCACCGGCCAACAAACAACCTATCGTACTACAAAAAATAATCAATTCGGTAGCAACGCTCATGAGTGCCAAAGCCCGTGAAAATAAGGTGGTATTTGAAATGGAACTACCTGCCGGTGATATCCACATCCATGCTGATGAACAGCAACTGGAGCAGGCATTCATCAATATTGTAAAAAACGCGGTTGAGGCTATTAATGAGGATGGTGGCACAGTAAAATTTACCGTGATACCAGCCAAACGTTTATTGGTGATCACCGATACCGGCAAGGGTATTAGTGCCAGTGAACATGCTAATCTGTTCTCACCGTTTTTCAGTACCAAAAAAGACGGGCAAGGCATCGGCCTCACCCTGGTCCGCGAGATCCTGATTAACCATGGCTTTGAATTTAGCCTCAAAACCGTAGCCGATAAGCAAACGGAGTTTACAATACATTATAATTAAACCAATACGATTTAACAAAAATTAAAAATCCGAATAAGCCGCAGGATACAGGAAAATAATATCCGCGTGCGATACATTGTTCTGGTACTCGGGTTTTGAGGAAAGGCTTTTCCAGTAGGCATCATTACTAAATGTTTCCCAATGCTTGTCCCTGTCGGCCTTGTTATTAAAGGTAGTCATGTACATCAGGTTCGGCATATGGCTGCCAGCAATCACTTCCGAATAAAATACCGCGTTAAAGCCCAGGCGTTTAAACAGCCCTACTTCATCGCCGGTATTAAACATGCGCACCTTGTTGAAATTATACTTTTCAGTTGCGCTTTCGTAGCTGCGCAGCTCGTACACCCTATCGGCTTTGGCACCCGTTAAATTGGGTACAGCCGGACCCGGCATACCCGGGAAAGCCTGTAATATGATAGTTTCAATACGGGTATAGGGCACATCTTTATAGCCGGCGTTGATATAATCGTCGCCATTAGTTAAGTATTCGGTATCGCCTTGTAGTTTTTTGTCGATACCCACCAGTTTATCAAAGGTGGCAAATGGCGTAAAAACATAAATACGCATATCAGCAGTATCCTGCTTAACCGGTTTAAATACACCCACATTTTTTACACCCACCCGGTGCATAGCCGGCACATAGGCCTGCTCCAGGTAGCGTTCAATCCTGCCCTCCTGTGTTGTTGTTTTATAATGATATACTTTAAGCTGATAATAAAACCTTTTAGCTGCCATAGCTGAAGAAGCCGACAGGCCCAGCATAAAAAATAATATAACCGTAAACAGGGAGTAGCGGGTTTGGTAAAGTGATTTCATGAGTTTATTAAAATGGTAAAGATAGGTTCAAATCTGATGATTTTTTGTTTTTTAATCGGGATTTGTTTCAATTTTTAGGATGTAAATATCTCCATTATGTCATTGCGAGGTACGAAGCAATCTCGTAGCTATTCCTATCCATGAGAACGCGAGGAGATTGCCACGCTGTGCTCGCAATGACATATTTTTATTAGTAATCATAGCTATTATTCAAAAAAGGCCCATAAACTTTCGCTTACAGGCCCTGGATTTTTTAAACGAATACGCGATATTACAATTCGCGCACCCAGATATTTCTGAAGCTAAGCGGTTCGCTTTTATCGCCGTGAGCCTGCAACTTAATTGGCGCAGCACCATGTTTTTTACCTTCGTAAGATGCCTTACCAATATATTGAGTTGGGCCCCATAGTTCAAAGTTGTTTTCAACTAAAACACCGTTATAGAACACCGTAGCCTTGGCTGCTGATTTTAAAGAACCATCCTCGTTAAATACCGGAGCAGTCCAGATCACATCATATACGTTCCATTCACCTGGTTTGCGGCCAGGGTTGGCTAATGGGATAGCTTGTTTGTACAAACTGCCCGCCATACCGTTAACATAAGTTTTGTTGTTGTATGAATCTAAAACCTGTAATTCATAACCGGCATCGCCTTTACCTAATGATGCCAGGAAGATACCGCTGTTACCACGGGCTTGCCCTTCGCCGGTAATGCTGGCGGGTACGCGCCATTCAATATGCAGCTGATAGTTGGTGAATTTTCTTTTAGTTTCGATGTTTCCCTTGGTTTTATCAACGGTTAAAATACCGCCTTTAACCACCCATGATGCCGGTGTTTGATCGGCTACAGAAAGCCACTCGTCCTGATTTTTGCCATCAAATAAGATAATAGCATCAGAAGGAGCCTCGCCTAAAACTTTACCCGGAACAACTACTTTAGGTATCGGTTCCCAGGTTTCGGTATCCTCTGGCTTTGCCTGTTGCGCATTAGCTACAAAAAAGCTTCCTGCTAAAAGCGCTGTTAATACAATTGGATATTTCATATCAGTATTATAATTGGTTTTTAAATTAGAATCAAGATATAAGAGTCAAGAATCAAGACTTAAGAATAATAACAGGTCGACTTTTCTCTAGAGTACCTGCTTTTTTCTTGATTCCTGGCTCTTGATTCTTGCCTCTCCCTAAACGTGGAGTGTATTTTTTAAGTACGATGCACTTTTGGCAATACTCACATACGGGTCAATATTGGTATAGTTTTCCTGCTCCACAATAAAGTGTTTAATGCCGGCAAGCTTGGCTTTACCTAAAATGGTTTTAAAATCAATGTCACCGTTACCTATTTCGGTATTCAGGTTGGCATTGGTTTTATCCCTGTCTTTAATGTGTACAAAGGTAAAACGACCCGGGTGTTTCTGGAATATAGCAACAGGGTCCTGACCAGCACGAACTACCCAGTAAAGGTCCATTTCCATATTTACCAGTTTTGGATCGGTATTGTTCAGCACTACATCATAAAAAGTAGTATCGCCAACCGGGTGCCACTCAAAATTATGGTTATGGTAACCCAGCTTTAAG
Organism: Mucilaginibacter lappiensis; assembly: GCF_900155965.1. Classification (GTDB taxonomy): domain Bacteria; phylum Bacteroidota; class Bacteroidia; order Sphingobacteriales; family Sphingobacteriaceae; genus Mucilaginibacter; species Mucilaginibacter lappiensis. Next base: position 104,131 of record NZ_FTMG01000008.1, on the reverse strand, counting down.
CCCGATGCTTTGCAGATCTCGGCAATCTTATTCATCTTATCGGCTACGGCTTTACAATCGTCAACCGTTTTGATGAAGTTGTGGTTTAATGAAGGAATGATGATATACGTTTGACCGATCGTATTAGCCACTTCAATATAAGCTTTCAGATCGTCAGTTTTACCTTCGCCAAAGTACTGATCAAGTCCGTAGTGTCCGCTTGGCGTGCTCAAGCCGTTATCCTTTAACAGCTGACCAAAATCTTTACCCGGCAAGCCCCAGTAACCGGTTTGCTGATTAAAGCCAAAGGTTTCTACCTCTTTGTAACCGGCTTTGGCCACCTGGGCTATCACCCCTTTTACATCTTTTGGCAACTGATCGCGTAAGCTATATAATTGCAGCCCTACACCATTAGTGTTTTTGGCCGATAACAAGTTAGGTTTTATCATCACACCTGCCGCAACTAATCCGGCTTGTGCTAAGAATGTTCTTCTGGTTGTCATGTATAGTTATTTGGTTAATGTAATTGTTAGAGCAGCTGTAGACCATAAGGTTTAAACATCGCAGATATGCACCGCCTTGCGTAAAGAAGCAATATGGTCTGGCTGCTTTGGAATAAATTCCTGTGCCACATAGCCCTTATGCCCTACCCCAACGATAGCTTTCATAATAGCCGGATAATATAATTCTTGTGTATCATCAATTTCGTTACGACCAGGTACACCACCGGTATGATAGTGCGCAATGTATTGGTGATTGTCGCGGATGTTGCGGATCACGTCGCCCTCATCTATCTGCATGTGATATATATCATACAGTAGTTTGAAATTTTCGGAGCCTAGCCTTCTGCAAAGTTCAGCGCCCCATGATACACGATCGCACTGGTAATCTTTATGATCAATCTTACTGTTCAGCAGTTCCATTACCAATACTACATTATGTTTCTCGGCCAGTTCAACCATTGGCTTCAAACCTTCCACACAGTTGTTCCACCCGGTTTCGTTATCCTTACCCCGGCGGCTACCGCTAAAGCAGATGAGGTTTTTATACCCCGCAGCTGCCACTTTAGGTATCATTTCTGAGTAGTTTTTATGTAGTTGGGCGTGGAATTGCTTGTCACCAAAACCATCAGTGAGGTTTATTTCGGCACCGTTACACATGGATGAATACAGGCCATATTTTATAAGTGTAGGCCAGTCGGCAGGGCCAACCAGGTCTATCCCTTTAATGCCGATATCTTTAGCGGCGGCACAAAGTTGTTCCACGGTTATATCGCCGTAACACCAGCGACAAACAGCGTGATTAATATTTCCTTTTAGCGTATCAGGTAACATCTGTTTATCTTGTTCGGTTGATGTAAATGAAGTAAGCACGCCCGACGCTGTAATAGCGGCCGTGCCTGCAAGCATGTTTTTGATAGCCGATCTACGGTTTTGGTTTGATGCCATTGGTTTAGTTATTAGGTGCAGGTTCGTTAATAGCTACGTTATCTTTTTGATCCTTAAAGAACAATACAAACAGGATAAATACTACGGCTGCGATACCGGCAGGTATCAGCCATATCATTTTCCAATCGTGCCCGGCTGGACTGTTATAACTGTCGGAAATTAACCCGGCAATATAAAATCCAATCAACATACCTACGCCATATGTAGCCAGGGTTATCATGCCCTGGGCAGCGCTTTTATATTGAATGCCAGCTTTTGAATCTGTATAAATCTGTCCGGAAACAAAGAAGAAATCATAACATACGCCATGAAGCGCTATACCTATAATGAGCAGGAAACTTAATTCACCGGCGTTACCGTAAGCGAACATCGCATACCTAACCGCCCATGCCAGCATACCCACCAGGATTGTTTTTTTAAATCCGAATTTCTTAAAGAAAATAGGCAGACAAAGCAGAAACAACACTTCCGAACCTTGCCCGATAGTCATTTTTCCGGTAGGGTTATCAACCTTAATATCAGCTAAAAACGCGCCTGCATTTTGATAGTAGAACGCTAATGGGATACAGATAAGGATAGAAGCCACGAAGAACACAGCAAAATTCTTGTCTTTCAAAAGCTTTAATGCGTCCAAACCAAGTACCTGCGAAACGCTAACTTTTTCGCCTTTGGCCACCTTAGGCGGCGTATTTGGCAATGTGAAACTAAATAAACCTAAAACCAGGGAAGCAATTCCGGCCATCAGGAAAGTGTTTCTTAAAAAGCCCTGTGCAATACCATTTTGAGAATCCCAGTGAAACAAATAGCTGATGGCTAAGCCTGCTAATATCCAGCCAATGGTTCCCCAAACACGGATAGAAGAAAACTCTTTCTCCGGATCGGTCATCTGGTTAAATGAAACTGAATTGACCAGCGCCAGCGTTGGCATATACAGCACCATGTAACCTAATACATAGGGATAAAATCCGGCCACATCCGGGGCTTTGTACATCTGGTACATTAATATAGCGCCTGCGATGTGCAGAATACCCAATATTTTTTCGGCGTTAAAATACCTGTCGGCTATTAAACCAATAACAAAGGGCGCTATAATGGCACCCCATGATTGGGTCGAAAATACAGATCCTGCCTGAACACCTGTGGCGTGCAGTGTTTTATCTAAAAATGCACCTAATGTTACAAACCATGCTCCCCAAATAAAAAATTCGAGGAACATCATGGCAGAAAGTTTTACCCTGATTCCAGTGGTCATAGTTAATTTTGTAAGGTTTATAATTGGTTAGGTTTATTTTTTCAGGGACAAAATGTATTTAACCATTTCCTTAGCATCATCTAAAGACAAAGCAGGGTGAGAAGACATTGGAATATCGCCCCAGTTACCTTTACCACCGGCAATAACTTTTTTAGCCAGGGTTTCAATATTGGTTTCGGTAGCCGGGTATTTAGCCGCAACATCCTGTAATGCAGGTCCTATTACCTTAGTATCAACCTTGTGACAGGTATTGCAATCGGCAGCTGCCATTAAACTTTCGCCTTTAGCCGAACCTGCTGATCCGCCTGCTGCTTCTGTACCTGTTTTTGCAACAACTGTATCAGCATTAGCATCGGCCGCTTTTGCGGTTTGATTTGCCGCGCTGGTGCTGTCGCTGCCACCTTTGGTTGATGAATTGCTGCCACAAGCTGTTACTACCGCGCTGATACAAAGAATAAAAAAAGCCTTTTTCATGAGTGTTTTTTTGTTTTTTTAATAATAACCTGACAGGGGAATAGCTGTTTTAGTTGATTACACCTGCCGGTTTACTTCTGTTTTTTGGTTTTTGATTAACGAGGGTGAAAAATACAATTTTTTATCATAATCAGTGTACTTTTTACACCGCAACTGTGCTTAATGGTTCACTTTTTTTCTTGCCGCGCATGTAAAACACCAAACCGGCAAAAGCAACTATCAATACTACAGGAATAATAAGCGTGGTATTCAACACTTCGGGACCTGCGGCTGATCTGGCCGCGTCAAAAGCTTTGGCCATATCTGTACCAGCCGCTGCCGATCGATAAGCATCCAAACTTGCCCCTGCCGGGAGTTTCTGGGCCATGATCGTATCATAATGCCCACCCATAAATATCATATAAATAGATACACCAAACATACCTGCACCGCCCATCAGGTTTAAGCCTACAGCACCTGTGCGTGGCAGATTTTCGGCTACAAACCCTATCATACATGGCCAGAAGAAAGCAACTCCCAAGCCAAAAACAACAGCTGCCAGATAAATAGCATCGCCATGCAGGTGGATCATGAGGTAAATGCCCAATGCCGACAATATCGCTGAAATAAGCAATACGCCCTGTGGTGCCACGCGATGTACAATTGGACCGGCAAATGCCCTGCCCAATACCTGCACCGAGGCCACAAAAGTGAGTATCAAAATAGCATTGTCGGTTACCGTTTTAAATAATACGTCGGTCCACTGATTGGTAAATAGTTCTGTAATAGCCGTACCAAACATGCAGATGATCATAAACACAAACAGCGGATTGATGAGAGCTTTGTACATATCTCCTGTACTTACACCTGCCGATACCCTTTCGGTTACCGGGAACTCCAGTTTGGAGAAAAGGAAACCATAAATTAATGTTGGAATAAGCATAATGGCTACCTCCAGCTGCGAGATCCAGTAAGGTTTTGGAGATACGCCATGTGCCAGCGCCGTATCCAGCCCAAACACGATCAATGTACCTATCACAATACCCGCCGGAAACCATAAGTGAAAGTGGTTAAGCTTGGTGGTTTTATTATCTGTATACAGCGAAGCCACTAAAGGATTACAGGAAGCCTCGACTGTTCCGTTGGCGATACCGATCATCAGTGTCGACAGGAATAGTGTCCAGTACCCGTTGGCAAAAATGGTAAGCAAAATACCTATTAAATGAAAAACAAAAGCCGATACCAGCAATTTTTTCATGCCTATAATATCTACAATAAAGCCTCCCACGATAATAGCCAGTGGAAAGCCCCAAAAAGCAGTTGCAGCAATGGTGCCTAGTTCTGAAGCGTTGAGGTGAAATCTGACACCCTGATCGTTCAAGATACCGGCACGTATGCCAAATGATAATGATGTTACCAACAGGGATAAACAACTGGCCCTGAAGAGCTGTGTACGGTTAATGGCTTGCATTTAAAGATAATTAGGTTTAATTAATTGGTTAATTGGTATACCAAATATAATGCTTTTACCTTCTCACTTATCTAAGTATGTCATTGAGAATAAGCCCCCTCTAAATCTCCCCCAGAAGGGAAGACTTTTGAAATGCTATTTAAAGCCCTCCCTACCGGGGAGGGTTGGGTGGGGCTTCGCAATGACATAGTTTATTATATTATATCCCCAGCGTCTTCCTGTTAAAAGCATCATCAGAACCTGATGCGGCGAAATCGTCAAAGGCACGTTCGGTAACCCTAATGATATGATCTTTGATAAATACGGCACCTTCTCTTGCCCCATCTTCCGGGTGTTTAAGCGCGCATTCCCATTCTAATACGGCCCATCCTTTAAAATCATACTGGGTTAATTTGCTGAATATCCCCTTAAAATCAACCTGACCATCGCCCAGTGAGCGGAAACGGCCCGCACGGTCAACCCAATTCTGATAACCACCATATACACCCTGACGGCCTGTTGGATTAAATTCGGCATCTTTTACATGGAACATTTTGATGCGCTCGTGATAGATATCGATAAACTCCAGGTAATCCAGGCACTGCAATACAAAATGCGATGGATCATACAGGATATTGGCACGTTTATGATGACCAACCTTATCTAAAAACATTTCGAAGGTGATACCGTCATGCAGGTCTTCACCAGGGTGCAGCTCGTAGCAAAGGTCAATACCGTTTTCTTCGTATACATCCAGGATAGGTTTCCAGCGTTTAGCTAGTTCATCAAAACCAGTTTCTACAATACCTGCAGGGCGTTGCGGCCATGGGTAAACCATTGGCCAAAGCAAGGCGCCGCTAAAAGTAACGGAAGCTTTAAGCCCTAAGTTTTTTGATGCCTGTGCCGCATATTTTAATTGCTGAACAGCCCATTTTTGCCTTTCAGCCGGATTGTTGCGATAAGCTTCAGGTGCAAAAGCATCAAAAAGCGAATCGTAAACCGGGTTTACAGCCACCAGCTGTCCTTGCAGGTGGGTTGATAGTTCGGTAATTTCTAATCCGGCAGCGTTCACAATACCTTTGATTTCATCTGCATAGGTCTTGCTTTCGGCAGCTTTTTGCAGGTCGATAAAACGGGCATCTAAAGTTGGCAGCTGAACACCTTTGTAACCCAGGCCTGCGGCCCATTTACAAATAGATTCCAGGCTGTTAAATGGTGCGGTATCGCCTATAAACTGCGCTAAAAATATGGCTGGTCCTTTTATAGTTGTCATAGTTTTTTAAATAGAAAATTCGGTCCACTTTTTATCTGATTTGCCCGAGGCGATCACATTTTCAATAAATGCCATGCCACGTACTCCCTCTTTTACTCCCGGAAAATCCAATTCTTCCGGAGTAGCTGTTCTGCCTTCAATACCAGCCTTTACGGTTAAGGCAAAGTTGCGGTACAGGTTAGCAAAAGCCTCCAAATAACCTTCGGGGTGACCGGCTGGTGTACGGGTATTATGCTGCGCGAACGAGCTGGTGTAACCACCACCTGTGCGCCATACTTCCATGGGTTTATCGGTATACATTACGCTGAGGGAATTGGCATCGCTCTGGTGCCATTCTAATCCGCCCTTTTCGCCGTAAACACGTATTTTAACATTATTTTCTTCGCCGGCAGCAATTTGGGTAGCGGTTAATACGCCGCTTGCGCCATTGTTAAATTTGAGGAGCGCAGCGCCATCATCATCCAGTTTGCGACCTTCAACTACGATATTGATATCGGCGCAAATTTTGGTTACTTCTAAGCCTGTCACATACTCGGCCAGGTTAAAGGCATGGGTACCTATATCGCCCATGGCACCGGCAATACCGCTTTTACCCGGATCGGTGCGCCATGAAGCTTGTTTATTATCATCGCCTTCCAGAAAGCTGCTGAGCCATCCCTGAGGATACTCTACATATACTTTGCGGATAGCACCTAATTTCCCTGCTTTGATCAATTGTTTGGCCTCTTTTACCATCGGGTAGCCGGTATAGGTATGGGTAAGACAAAATAATTTGCCTGTAGCCTTTACTATTTTATCCAGTTCTTTGGCTTCGGCCAGGGAAAAGGTCATGGGTTTATCTAAAACAACATGAAAGCCATTTTCCAGTGCCATTTTTGTTGGGGCGAAGTGTACATGGTTTGGTGTCACAATACTGATCACCTGTACACGCTCGTTCTCCGGCAGTTGTTTTTCTTTTTCGATGAGTTCGGTGTATGAGTTGTAGATGCGGTTGGCAGGTAATCCTAACAACAAGCCACTGGCTTGCGATTTTTCGGGATTACTGCTAAAAGCGCCGCAAACCAATTCATATTCACCATCTATACGTGCGGCTATGCGGTGCACGGCGCCAATAAACGCGCCCTGACCGCCACCGATCATTCCTAATCTTAGTTTCATTCTTTTTAGTGAGTGGTTGATTCAATCGATTGGTGAGTGGTTGCATGAGTTTATAACCATTCTCCACTCACCTAATCAACTAATAACTAATTTTTTAAGTAGCCCAGGCTTTGTCGCCTTTTTTGTAGGGTACGTTGCCATCATAATGTCCGGGTACAGCAATGTAGCGCAGGGCTTTGGTTGCACCCACCTCCGAGGTAAAATAACCCAGCAGGGTTAACTCTTTCATCATCCGGAAGTAATGGTTCGGATCTTCGGGCTTTTTGTTTTTGGTGTAGTTTTTTTGCTCGGCATCCAGTTCGGTAAGCAGTTCGGTGCGTTGTTTAGCATCGGCTTCCATAAACGATTTGCTGAATTTTTTCTTGCTGGCTTCATCCAGGTCAGAAATACCTTTTACAAATACCTTCTGATCTTCTGGTTTATAGCAATCCTGAACCATCAGGGCCATAAAGTTGCCTATAGCCGCAGCTTTGGCACCAGGAGTACTGGTAGCCGGTAAAATGGTTTCGCCAATTTCATCAAATAAAGCTACGTTGTTTTCATCAAACAATTCGTTCACTTTTTTGGAGCTTGGCTTACAACCCGAGATAAAAAACTCAGCGCCGATTATGGTACCTCCCAGTATCAATCCAACCCTGCCTAAAGCTTCTCTTCTATTCATGGTATTTATTGATTTATTGAATTAGTGATTTAGTGAGCGGTGAATGGGGAGTAGTGAGTGGGGAATTAACAAGTGAAAATGATAAATTTATCGATCACTTACTATTCACTACTCGCTACTCCCTACTCACCGTTATGCTTTCAGTTTAAATCCATCAGGATAATCCCGTTGGATGTATTTATTTACCGCGTCAAAGTTGGTAACCTTCATGGCCTGGTTATCCCATAACAACTTTACCTGTCCACCGCTCAGGTCATGACCACGTACAGCCAGGTTAGCCATTAACAATGCTTCGGTAAGCGGACCAGCCTTGTCAAATGAAGAGCTTAGTTCTGTTTTACCGTATCCGGCTATACAGCCTTCAACCCATTGCGCATAGTGGCCTTCGGCACCACCCGGTACACGTTTCCATTTTTCGGGCGCTTTTGCACTTGCAGTTAATGATTTTGGCAATAATGTTGCCGCATCTGAATAAGTACTGGCATACATTTTACCTTTGGTACCAATAAACAGCGTACCATTACCTTCTTCACCGCCAAATTTTTCATTTGCTCCTAATTCAGCAGGTCTTTCTGGTGTAATACCACCATCCATCCAGTGCATAGTAATATCGCCTTTGGTTTTGTTGGTTTTAGGGAAAGTTAAGGTGATGTGGCTTGACGGAGGGCAGCTTTCCGGGAAGTGACCTTGTTTAAACTCATCTACATAAACACTGCCTACGCTGGCCTGTACATCTTTTACATATTGTAAACCCAATACACGGAACGGAGCTTCCACCAGGTGGCAGCCCATATCGCCCAGGGCGCCGGTACCGTAATCCCACCATCCGCGCCAGTTAAACGGCACCAGTTTTTCTACATAGTCTTTTTTAGGAGCAGTACCTAACCAGAGGTTCCAATCCAATTCTTTTGGAATTTCTGATGCAGGAGCCGGCCATGCAATGCCCTGAGGCCATACCGGGCGGTTTGTCCAGCAATAAACAGTATGTACATCACCAATCAGGTCGGCATCATACCACTCCGACATTAAACGGGTACCATCATTTGATGATCCCTGGTTACCCATTTGGGTTACAACTTTATATTTTTTTGCAGCCTCGGTTAACAAACGAGCCTCCCAGATATCATGCGTCATTGGTTTTTGCACATATACGTGCTTGCCCAGCTGCATAGCATGATAGGTAATGATAGCGTGGTTATGATCTGGAGTGGAAATAGATACCGCGTCAAAGTTTTTTGACTCTTTATCATACATCTCGCGCCAATCTTTATAGTACTTGGCTTTAGGGAATTTGGCACGTGAGTTTGCCGACCTTCTGTCGTCTACATCACATAAAAAAGCGATCTCGGCTTTTCCGCTTTTGTAAAAGTTGGCAATATCGCTCTGGCCTTTGCCGCCTGCACCTACACCTGCAATAAGCAGTTTATCGCTGGGTGCTATAAAGCCCTTACCGCCCAGCACAAAACGCGGAACGATCATGAAACTTGCCGCGGCTAATGTACCTTTTTTAAGAAAATCCCGTCTTGAGGCGTCGGGAGTACTTTTGTCCTGTTCTTCAGTCATTGGTTTGTATATTTTGGATATCCGGTTAATTTAGATCTCGTTTTTCTTCAAGGCCTCAACCGCGTAGTTGGCTGCACGGGCGGTCATCGCCATATAAGTAAGTGATGGATTCTGGCATGCTGCCGATGTCATGAAAGAGCCATCGGTAACAAATACGTTTTTAGCATCCCATACCTGGTTCCACTGGTTCAATACCGATGTTTTTGGATCACGCCCCATGCGAGCGGTACCCATTTCATGGATACCACGACCTAAATATGGATTTTTACTACTGGTTTGTACATTCTTAATACCTGCGGCTTCCAGCATTGCTTTTCCTTCACTTTCCATCGCGATACGCATCTTTTTCTCATTGTCTTTCAACTCTGCGTCGATGGCAATAACCGGAAGACCCCATTTATCTTTTTTGGTTTTATCAATGAACACTTTATTGTCGTGATAAGGCAACGTTTCGCCAAAGCCGCCCATACCCACCGACCATGAACCTGGCTCCGTTAAGGCGTCTTTAAAAGCTCCGCCTATGCTCAATTCGGCAATATCACGGCTCCATCCTTCGCGGCTAGCACCACCCTGGTAACCAAAACCACGTATAAAATCGCGTTTATCGTTACCCAAATTAGCAAAACGGGGAATGTAAAATCCATTTGCACGACGCCCGAAATAGTACTTATCTTCATAACCTTCTACCTGGCCCCATGCATTAACGTTCAAGTGGTGATCCATCAGGTTGTGTCCCAGCTCGCCGCTACTGCTGCCCAATCCACCTTCCCAAACATCATTTGCCGAGTTCATCAGGATCCAGGCAGAATTAATGGTTGAGGCGTTCAGGAATACCACTTTGGCAAAATACTCATAGGTTTTGTTGGTTTCGGCATCCAGTACCTCTACACCTTTGGCTTTTTTGGTATCCTTATCGTACAAAATTTTAGTAACGATTGACCATGGACGAACGGTTAAGTTACCGGTAGCCATAGCCGCAGGCAAAGTAGCCGATTGTGTGCTAAAATAAGCCCCGAACGGACAGCCCAACCAGCATTTGTTACGATACTGGCAATTGGTACGGTTATTATGCGGCACGGTGATATTGGCTGTACGGCCAATGATCATAGCCCTTTCTTCTTTATAGTATTCTTTTAATCTTTTGGCTACATCTTTTTCAACCACGTTCAATTCCATGGGCGGCATAAAATCGCCATCGGGCAAAATAGCCAGGCCATCCCTGTTACCTGAAATGCCTGCAAATTTTTCGGCATAGCTGTACCATGGAGCAATATCTTTATAACGGATAGGCCAGTCTACAGCAATACCATCTTTTAGGTTGGCTTCAAAATCAGTATCGCCCCAGCGGTATGATTGCCTGCCCCACATCAGTGAACGACCGCCAACATGATAACCACGGAACCAGTCAAATCTTTTTACTTCTGTATAAGGACTGTCTTTATCACTTGCCCAATAATCCAGATTGGTTTCGTTCAAGGGGTAATCGCGTTTTAATACCGGGTAATCATCGATCATTTTTTGCGTGCGCCCGCCACGGTGAGGAAATTCCCACGGCGCTTTATTAGCGTTCACATAATCCTTAATGTGCTCGATGTTACGACCACGCTCCAGCATAATGGTTTTTAAACCCTTTTCTGTAAGTTCCTTGGCAGCCCACCCGCCTGAAATTCCTGAGCCAATGACGATAGCGTCATAAGTGTTTGCAGACATATCTATTCGGTTAAAATGAATTTGTTTAGTACTTGGTTATCCCGCTAAATGTATGAATAAAAATTATTTTACAAATAGCGCATTGTGTTTTTTTTACACATTGAAATCTTTAGTCGGTTTAACAATTTCGGTTATTTTGGCTTTTGCATTTTGGAGCTGAAGCTCCTGCTGCCCTAAAGTAACCATCCATCGATTGCATTACCTATTTATATACTGAAAATTTAAAATAAAAACGCATTTTAAAAACACAAAATATTATATATCAATAAGTTTAAAAAAAGAAGAACCCCAAAAATATAAATACAATTTAAACAGTATTATTAATACTCATTCTCCTTTTCATCTCCTGGCGATGCATATTTGGTAAATGGTTTTAGCAATTCTTTATTAAACTACTTGTACTTTACACAAGTACAGGCGTAATGACTTAATAAATGAACTTTGGTTTATAAAACGATTTTCAAACTTAATAATTTAAAACACTAAAAACAGCGTGTTCCAGGAAATTTATTGTCTGGTGAAATTACCTTAATAATATCAATAACCCCATTTTTTCATGATTTGTAAATCAATTTTTACACAATCAACGGGGTCCTTTCCCTGGTAAGCTTCCTGCTCAATGATAAACAGAACAGTACCGCCTTTTTTGCTTGCTGCTTTTACAATTTCTTTAACCGGCAATACGCCCTGGCCCAGTACAGTACTTTCGGTATCATCACCATCACTCCGTGGAGCTACTTTGATCTCATCTTTTACGTGTAACGACTCAAAACGCCCCGGGTACTTATTAATAAAGTCAAGCGCTACACCTCCTGTACTGTACATATTGCCAATATCCATTTGCTGGGCTACCAGTTTAGGATCGGTATTCTGGATGATAAAATCATACAGGGTGATATCCCCTACTTTGGTGCTGATCTCAAAATTGTGGTTATGATACCCAAACTTCATAGATGACTTTTGACACAACTCCCCGCATTTGTTAAACTGCTCCATAAAGCGTTTTAATTTATCGGTATCATGACGCAGACTTTCATCCAACCATGGGCTGATCATGTAACGCTGGCCAACGGTAGCGGCATCCTCTACGGTATACTTCCAGGCGTCGGTAAAATCGTTTTTGGCGGCATCCCAATGTTGGGCCGTCATTACGGTGTGACCGCTAGGCATTTTTATATCCAGGTCGGTAATTACTTTTTTAAATTCCTTGGCAGTATAACCATAAAATTTACGATCAACATAGTTGGCATGTTCTACATGGTGATAGCCGGCATCGGCCAGTTTTTTTAATGTTCCTGCCGGATCAGTCTTCATGGCATCGCGCACACTATACAACTGCACACCTACACGCTGCAAGTGCTTATCTGCTGCCAGTAAATTATCACGTAATAATGCCGTGCCTGCTAATGCCAGGGCGCCTGTTTTTAAAAATGTTCTGCGGGAGGTTTGCATTGAAATGATGTATTTAAGGTTATAATTGGAATTTAGAATCAAGAGCTTAGAATCAAGATACAAGATAGCTACATATTAGGTTATTTCGTTTCATTTAATTCAATTTATCGCTTTGATCTCATTAAAGTGACTTTCGCACATTTTCAAATCTCCATTTTTGGCTTTTTCCTGATTCTTGACTCTTATCTCTTGCCTCTTCTTCATTGAGAGTTACTCACAAACGCAATGTGCTTGCTATCCGGCGACCATGACGGAGTATTGATAGTCCCCTGCCCACCATACAGATAAGCTACCACCTTTGATGGCCCGCCGCCAACCGGCATCACCCGGATAAATACGTGTTTATAAAATGGATGATCGCCGGGTTTCACTTCGTTTTTAAGAAAGGTGATATAGCAGATCCATTTGCCATCGGGTGATACATGCGGGAACCAGTTATTGTAATCGTCACTCGTGATCTGCATTTGTTCACTGCCATCGGCTTTCATGCGCCATATCTGCATCAAACCGCTGCGTACCGAATTAAAATAGATGTATTTACCATCGGGTGTATATTCCGGACCATCATCCAAACCAGGACTAGTGGTTAATCTTTCCTCTTTACCTCCCCCCGAAGGAATACGGTACACATCAAATTCATTATTCCGCTGCCCACAAAATACAATGTACTTACCATCTGGTGACCAGCCATGCATATAACTCGCGCCAACACCTACAGCAGACACTCTTTTAGCTTCGCCACCAGTAACAGGTACGGTATACCCGATTGATGGGCCGCCATCGTTGCTGCTGATAGCCAGCATTTTGCCATCAAATGATAGCACATGGTCGTTATTATTATTTTTAGCCGGGACTGTATTCAACACCGTCGGCTGCCTTGTTTTGAGATTGAATTTATATAAAGAGCCATCGCTGTTATAAATAAGCGAAGCCCCGTCATGCATCCAATTGGGTGCCTGCAATGATTTGGGCGATTGATAAATAACGGTGCTATTTTGTGTAGCCAGATCAAGCAACTCGATACTGCTACCTAAATACTGCTTGTACAGCACCAGTGTTGCCGGAGCAGGTACAACGATGCGAACATTATTAAAAGTGGCTTTTTCGGTTAGATCGGCGTTATGCGAACAGATAAATATGCCTACGTAAACTTCGTCGCCCAGGTCAAGATCGCTTACTTCTTCCGTCACAAACATATCGCCTTTGCGGGCTACCGACATGGTATAGATATTGCCCTTCCGCTCCAGTTGGATTACATCCGCAGCAGTGATGCCTGATTTTTTCTCTTCGGTTATGCCGCCTACGGTTTTACGGTATTGTAAGGAGGTTAAACCATCGCCATGAACAACCGCATTGATATGCTTAGCGTTAGAGTCGAGCGTAGATCGTACCATCAAGCCTATCTTACGATGAGCCTCAACCCCCTTACCTATAAAAGCAGCATTGGTACGTAATATAAAATCGCCTTTCATACGTTTCCACACAAAATGAAAGGCATCGCTGGTGGCCCATATATTAGCGCCGGAGCCTTCCAGGTGGTATTGCTGTAATTCAGGATAGTATTGTAAATTGCCTTTATGCTTTACAACGCCAATATCGGTTTGACCCTCAAATATTCCTATTGATGAGGTTTGAGCAATTGCTTTTTGGTTAAGAATAATAAAACAAAGCAAGCAAAAAAATAAACAATGTATTTTATTATGCATGGACTTTCGTGTTGATATTACACTTTATAATTGGTCTCGCTAAGTTATAAAATCCTTTTGTAAATAACATAGCATTATTTTACCAATATCATCCATTTCACCCGTCTGCTTTTACATTTTTATTCGTGTTCTTTTAACAAAAAAAGGGAGTGATAGCTATGCCATCACTCCCTTTTTAATTTTAGTATCAGTTAATTTTATGATTCTGTCACAAGCAGGGCGGCTTTAGCCGTTTGCGGATATTCGGCAATTGGGCCAACTACCGGTTTTACGGTGCAGTACTCCAGCAGGAATTGTTTCTTGGAATCGCGGTACGAACTTACAGCCCCAATCATGCTTAACAATTTAATGTAACACCAGGCCAGATCAAGCTGATGTGGTTTAAAACCAGAACGGGCACTTTTTGGAAACAAGTGATGGTTATTGTGCCATTCGCCAGCCACATAACCTGGCCATAGTTGGTTAATAGACATATCCTCGCGGTTATGATCAATACCTTCACGACGTTTATCTTCACCCTTACCATGACCTTCGTAATTAAAGGTACGTACACCAACGGCCCAAATACCAGCCGAACCAAAAACGGCACAAGCCAACGGCATGCCGCCCATCAGGTAAAATGCCGCAAACCAGAAGCCCCAGTTTAATATGATACCTACAACAGTACGGTATGGATTAGCAATGGTTCCCCATTTTTGATATTGTTTGTAGGTATTTGGTGTAACCCCAACGTGTTTCATAAGGTTAACACATTTTTTATAGCAGGCCTCGCCCATGTTGCGGGCAATAGGCTGGTGATTTACATCGGCCAGGAAACAGTACATAAAGCCGCCTTGTGCGTTATATGGATCGCCTGGTTGATCTGAAAGTGCGTGGTGAACGTGATGCGATACTGCGTAGATCTCTTCAGGAATGATCTTCAGTGTAAGGTTCTGGGTAAAAAAACGCCAGAATTTATTACTGAAAGTATAAGCACCATGTGTGCAATAACGGTGATGCCAGATAGTACCATGTGTACCCATGATAATCATGCTATACACAAATGCCACTATTAAACCGGTAATGCTGAAATATTTAAATATAAACAGGGCTAAAAAAGGCACCAAAGCCAGCACCAGGAACCAGCTTAAAAACGACAGCCAGTTTTTTTTGTCCTTAAATACGTTGAGTCTTAAAAAAAATTCTTTTACAATTTTACCGTTTGAGGGTTTCGAGAGATCTCCATTTTCATCCGTCCAGCCATAAGAAGGCGGTTCAAGTACCGTGTTTAAAAAAGCCATTAAATTTTGTGGGGGTTAATAGTAAATAGTTTAAAGAGGGATAAGCGGCCACAATGTAGTGATATAATATCACCGAATTGTCATTTTCTAAAGATATATTATGTTGTGCCCAATCCCTGCTAAAACTTAAACCCTTTTCGGAATATTCCTTCGAGCTGTAAGCGGGATAGACAATTGGTAGGAGTAGTAAGGGTGTACGTTGATTAGTGACGGTTAAGTCCTTTCATTTAATGCAGGTTAATTTTTGAAGAGCATGGTATTATACTTAATACTTATAGTTTAAACTCCGAACCGGATACTTTATTTCATCTAATGTCAAATAAATGTCAGAAAAGTCAGACACGATTAAAGGATTCTAAGGATTTCTGGATTATTATTTGTCTGAACCCGGATTTTTCACCTATTGTTTATTTTCAATGGTGTTCAAGAAGGTTCCGCTGTTAAAGGATTCTCGGGATTTTACTTATTTAACATAATGTCCTTTTGCCTTTTGCCTTTTGCCTTTTGCCTTTTGCCTTTTGCCTTTTGCCTTTTGACTTTTGACTTTTGACTTTTGCCTTCCTCTACTCCCCCGCTACCAAACAGCGTTCGCCCAGGAGCAGGGCTATGCAATGTTCATAGTTATCGGGCATCTGAATCTGCTCAACTTCCTGCATATAGCTTTGTTTGATCTCTTTACGCCTGCGCGATTCAATAAAACGCCTTACCTGCTCGCGGTTTTCCAGTATCAGGCCGGGCACCTTTACCGGCTTGTTGTCTTCATTCTTGGCTACCATGGTAAAGTAACTGGTATTGGTATGCATTACGGAGTTGTTCTTGATATTTTCTGATACCACCCGGATACCTACTACCAGCGAAGTTTTACCCACGTAGTTAACCGATGCCATAAGCGATACCAGTTCGCCAACTTCTACCGGCTGTAAAAAGTCAACCGTATCAATAGATGCTGTTACACAATAATTACCTGCATGTTTGGCTGCGCATACATAAGCCACCTTATCCATTAGCGATAGTAAAATGCCCCCATGTATCTTCCCACCGAAGTTGGAGTAGGAAGGTATCATCAGTTCGGTAATGGTAGTTTGCGAAAAACTTACCGTTTTGTAATCGGATTGATCGGTGAGGGCTGTCATGCGTTATCTGTTTGGTTACAAGTTTAAGCATCTGTCCGCAATATTTGCAACAATTGTATTACATACATTTAACGTGTTAAACTTAATCAAATCTTTATGGTCATTTGTATTCCATTAAACCTGAACTATGACCAAACACCTGCTACTCATCCTTTTTTGCTCTTTGTTTATAACGCGGACCCTGGCACAACAAAGCCGTAAGGTAAGCGGCACCGTTACAGACAGTGTGGGTGCGGTACCCGGTGTCAACATTAAGCTGATATCTGATAAAGACAGCCTTAACGCGGCTACAGATCCGGGTGGTGCGTTCAGTTTTCCGGCGGTTAATTCGAAAAACTTTAAAATTACGGTAAGCGGTATTGGCTATCAAACCCTGATACGCCGCTATGTGATGGATAATGATATCAAACCCATCAAACTCGACCCGATAAGAATTAAGGTGCAAACCAACTTTTTAAAAACAGTGCATGTAGTAGCCGAGGCCAACCCGATCACTATTAAAGAAGATACGGTAGAATATAAGGCAAGCGCCTATAAGGTACGTGAAGGCTCGCCGGTGGAGGATCTGCTTAAAAAACTGCCTGGTGTAAGTGTGGATAAAGATGGAAACGTTACAGCGCACGGCAAGCAGGTAACTAAAGTACGGGTTAACGGTAAGGATTATTTTACTGGCGATGTACAAACTGCCACTCAAAACCTCCCGGCTGATATTGTTGAAGCTATACAGGTGATTGACGATTACGGCGATCAGGCCAACCTTACCGGCATTAAAACCGGCGATCCCGACAAGATCCTGAACATTACTATACAGAAGAGCAAAAACAGGGGCAATTTTGGGCAAGGCAGCGTAGGTGTTGGTAACGACGACCGGTACCAGGCTCGTCTATCGGCTAATACCTTTATGGATACCCGGCAAATAGCCCTGATCGGTACACTCAACAACACCAATACCAACTCATTTAACCTGGGTGGTGGAGGTGGCGGTGGTGGCAGAGCTGGTGGTGGTGGCGGCGGTGGTGGCGGCGGGTCACAGATCAGTACCGCCAACGGTATCACCATCAACCGGTCAATAGGTACTAATTACCGCGACGATTGGGGTAAAAAAATAACCGTTTACGGCAGTTACAGCTTCGCCGATAAAGACAAGGATCAGAATAGCACTACCGTACAGCAAAACATTTTCCAATCGGGCACCCTCATCAATAATGATAACAGTGATAACAGAAACCACGGGGTAAACCATCGCTTTGATTTTAATATGGAGTACAAGATTGATACCTCCAATTACCTCAAAGTGAACCCCAGTTTTTCATACGGCATCTCCAATACCATCAGCACCGATACCTTCAGCAATACCCGCAATGGCACACTGGTAACCGGCAACGAGCTGGCTTTAACCGATGCCACTTCCAAAAGCGGAGGTATCAATGTATTGTACAATCACAAGTTTCATAAAAAAGGACGCAACTTTAGCATAAGCGCAGGCCTGAGCCTTTCGCAAAGCGATCAGAGCTTAAACGATCAATACACCACCCGGCAGGATACGGTAGTAACACCGCTTTTTCAGCAAATCAACAGCAATAACAGTTCACAACGAGCCAATGTACATTTATCCTATATCGAACCCATTGGCAAAACCACCTACCTGGAAGCTAATTACGGGTACAGCTATTCCAACACGGATAATAACCGGTATAACTATCGCGTCAATCCGGTAACAGGAAGCCAAACCTTTGTCGATTCGCTCAGCACTATTTATAATTACCAGTTTATCACCAACCGCTTTGGTTTAAATATTCGCGGGATAGGCACCAAGTACAATTATACCATCGGCATGGCGGTACAGCCATCAACCCTCGAAGGTGAATCGCATAACTTCCGTACCACCACCAATACTTTTAATGTGATACCCACGGCCAGGTTTATTTATAATTTTTCGCGCAACCATTCCTTCACCATCAATTACAGCGGTTCTAATAGTCAGCCTTCGTTTAACCAATTGCAGATACAACCCGACTATTCGAACCCACAGAACCGGGTGTATGGCAATCCCGATCTTAAACCATCATTTACTAATAATTTAAACCTCCGCTATAACCAATTTGATATTGCCAGCGGTAATTCCCTATTCACCAACCTGTCGTTCTCCGAAACGCAGAATGCTATAGTGACCAATACATCGCCTGTTTCTACAACTGCGGGCACAACCGGCAGCGACGCCAGTCAACGCAACAATACCATACAGGAAACCCGTTATCTGAACACCAATGGTCTTTATAATGTAAATGGCAACTATTCATTCTCTAAACCATTTGCCGAACGCAAGTTTACCGTATCGTTAAACGGCAGCGCGGGTTACAACAACAATGTATCCTTTATCGAAAATCAGCGCAACATGGGCAAAAACTGGGTTTGGAATCAGGGCTTGAAACTGAGGGTAGATATAGACAGTATTATGGACACCGAAGTAAGCGGTAACTACAGCGTCAACACCACCCGTTACAGCCTGCCATCGTCCTTAAACACCGATGCCAGTACCTGGACGCTGGGATTGGATGGCCGCAATTATTTCTTTTACGCCTGGGTATTGGGTTACAACTTAACACAAACCATAAACCACGGCTTCAGCAGTACGGTCAAAGCCAACCCTACTCTACTAAGCACTTATGTGGAATACCAGTTCCTGGCCAAGCATATTGCATCTGTACGTTTCCAGGCGTTCGACCTGTTTAACGAAAATAAGGGCATAAGCCGTACCGTATCCGGCAACCAGATTATTGATACGCGAACCAACCGACTGGGCAGGTATTTTATGCTCTCCTTTACCCTGCGTTTGCAAAAGTTTAAAGGCAGTCGGCCTTCGGGTGGTGGCGGTGGTGGTCGCAGGAATGGTGGCGGTGGCGGCGGTGGGCGCAGAGGCGGCCGGGGTTAATTTAAACAGCTGCCTTTTTGAAATTATGTAAAACCTGTTTTATATTTACCAAAATTGAATTGTGTTGAAAGTTATAACCTTATTTATCGCCCTGCTTTTTTATTTCAATACCGGTTTTGCACAAGAAACCGTGGTACGTAAACATCGCCTCACCGATCAGGTAACCGAACGGATATCGGTACTCAAGAGCGATAAAAGTACCAGGCAAGGCTTATACCAGGCGGTCACCGAAAAGGATATAGCCGTAGCAAGTGGCAGTTTTGATCATGATAAAAAAACAGGTCTCTGGCATTTTTATGATCCGCAGGGCCAATTACTTCAAAACTACGATTATACCAAAAAGGCCTTGCTATTTGAAGCACCCGAAGATACAACCTCGAATCTGCGGTATTTTGTAGATAAAACATTAACCGATACCGACCGTACCGCTAAACCCGTTAAAGCCGGTGGTCGGTATTTTGGCTATATCCCCTACCTCAAAATGTTTAAGTTACCAGAGGATCTCATGGGTATCAGCCGCGCTGCATCCTATGTCGCTATTGAATTACTGGTGAGTCCGGGTGGCCGCCTGGCCGATTTTAAGGTGCATTTATTTAGCGGACTGAATTATCATAAGGTATTTAACATGAGCACAGATATGCCCAACGAAGAAGATAAAATATTTATCCCGGCCACCGTAAACGGCGATCCTATAGGTTGTCGCATCATGATCAAATGCTGGATCAATAATGACGGCGGGTTAGAACTTCCCTGATTCAATTAATGATTTAGTGATTTAACCTTGCGCTCGTTTGTAACGAGCGCAAGTAGCAACCTAAAAAAATTGTCATCCTGAGGAACGAAGGATCTTCTTCGATGATACCAATCGCATACCAGACGCTTCAATCGTTCAGCATGACAAAGTAGCTTTACAGACCATACAGTTTAAGGCTTTCTCTTCCCGTCAGCAGAACAGTTTCGGACGAAAGCAGACAGAACAATGGTGACCCTGTACGGCAAAGAAGCATTTCTGGTGACAAGCCTTTTGGTTACTTTGTGGCTACAAAGTAACTTGCCCTCCCGCAGCCAAGAGCGGGTATACGTCATATAAAGCGGCCCTGTACAGCAAAGAGATTACTTCGTTCCTCGCAATGACGTATTTGAATATATATAACCAAAAACGCCGGGCATAAAGTCCGGCGTTTTGATTTCTATTTTATAACCATAAAATTAGTGAGCGTGATGACCATCCGGACCATGTGCATGGCCGTGTGATAATTCTTCCGGAGTAGCCGGACGTACATTCAGGATGCTGCCCTTAAAGTGCAGTTCCTGGCCAGCCATCGGGTGGTTCAGATCAACAATAACAGCATCTTCAGCAACAGATACAACCTGTGCCTGGAAACGATTACCCTGGTTATCCTGTAAAGGCAAAATGGTGCCGATCTCAGGAGTATCCTGGCCCTGGAACATTTCTTTAGGCAGGTTAGCTACGGCTTCTTCGTCATATTCGCCGTAAGCATCAGCTGCAGTAAGTCTGAATTCATAAGTATCGCCGGTTGACAGCGTGCTTAAGTTTTCTTCAAATTTAGGCAGCATCTGACCGGCACCAAATAAAAAGGTTAATGGTTGTTCTTGTGTGGCGCTTTCGGTTAAAACTTCTGCTCCATCCTGGTCAACATACAAATCGTAAGTTAATGACACTACGTGTTGTGGTTCAATCTTCATTGTAAAGTATTTTTTAAATAAGCAATCAGGCCTCTATTTGTTTTAAAGCATCGGCCGTGTTATTGGCAGGTAATCCGCAGGTTTTATCTTTACAAACAAAAATTTGTGTTGATTGACCAAACTTATCCTGCAACAAAGGTAAACTTCCTTTTTTACCACCCAAGATTATTTTGTTGGGGATGTAATTATTTTCTATTTCCCTTCGCAAAGTTTCGGTTTCGTTGCCTGTTATCGCTATCTCATAAATACCAAACACCTCTTCGAGCAATAATAGGGTCCAGTTAGAATAGGCTGTTCCATACTTAGCCAGTTGCGGCATGATATTGCGTAACAGCTGCGCCGAAACCGCTGCATAGTCTTCGTTATCAAAAAGCAAGCCTAATTTTTTCAGGTTAAGTGCCATGGCCGAATTACTGGCCGGTGTTACCCCATCCATGATCTCCGATTTGCGGGCTATCAGCTGTTCATCATCATTGGCAGTATAAAAAAAGATACCGTTCACTTCATCATAATAATGTTCAATAGCGGCATCGGTTAGTTTTTTAGCCTGTTGCAACCAATCCTCATTAAAGGTAACCTCATAAAGCGCTATCAGTCCGTCAATAATATTGGCATAATCATCTAAAAATGCTACCGGAGTTTCGCCTGTCGTATTGGCATTATAAACTCGTGAGATCCTGTTATTTTGACTTATCAGGTTAGCGGAGATAAACCCGGCGTTTTGCAAAGCCAGCTCCAGGTATTTGGGATTGTTAAACGCCCGGTAAGCTGTACACAAACCTTTTAACATCAACCCGTTCCATGAGGCCAGGATCTTGTTATCCAGGCCCGGCCTTAAGCGATGGCGGCGGGCCTCAAATATCTTCCTCTTTGATGCTTTGATCCCTGATACCAGATCATCAACCCCTAAACCTAATTGTTCAGCCAGTTCCTCATCACTTTCGCGGCGGAACAATACGTTGGACTGTTCCTCTTCCCAGTTGCCCTCATCGGTAATATGGTAGTAAATACAGAACAGTTCAGCAGCATCCTCGCCCAAAATATCTTCAATTTCTTTTTTGGTAAAAATATAAAACTTGCCCTCCACCCCTTCGCTATCAGCATCCAGTGCCGAGTAAAACCCCAACTCTGGTGAGGCCAGTTCCCGGGTCGAAAAGGCAATTATTTCCTCTACCACCTGCTCATAAAGCGGATCAGGACTCCAGGTATAAGCTTCGGAATACAGACTGATAAGCTGGGCGTTATCATACAGCATTTTTTCAAAATGGGGTACATGCCAGCGGCCATCAACTGAGTACCGTGCAAAACCGCCACCTATATGGTCATAAATACCACCAAAGGCCATTTTATGCAGGGTGAGTTTTACCTGGGCGGCTACAACCTCATCCTTCATCAGGTGGGCATAGCGCATCAGCAACAGCCAGTTATTGGGCATGGGGAATTTGGGCGCGTTACCGGTGCCGCCTTCATATTGGTCAAAATACCGTTTCCAGTTATCACCTATCAATTGCAGATCGGCCTGGGTATATTCGGGCTGCTCCCCTACAAACTGTACCGATTCATAGTTTTGGATGCCCTCGGTAAGGCGTACAGCATACTCTTCTGCCTCTTCGGGTTTTTGTTTGTAAAAATCGGCCAGGTTAAATAATAAAGAGGTCCAATCGTTCTTACGGAAATAAGTACCGCCATAAATAGGTCTTTGATCGGGCAGGCAGATACAATTCAGCGGCCAACCTCCCCTGCCGCTCATCAATTGTACGGCACTCATATAAATCTGATCAACATCAGGACGCTCTTCGCGATCGACCTTAATACAAACAAAAAATTCATTCATTACGGTAGCTACGGCTTCGTCCTCAAAGCTTTCATGCTCCATCACATGGCACCAGTGGCAGGCCGAATAACCGATACTCACCAGGATGAGTTTATTTTCGGCCTTAGCTTTATCGAGGGCCTCTTTACCCCAGGGATACCAGTTAACCGGATTGTTGGCATGTTGCAATAAATATGGAGAGGAGGAATTAGCCAGGCGATTCATAGCAGATGTTTTATTTTATAGCAAAGATGCGCATATAAATGTGCCTGTAAAGCAATTGTGGTATAACTATTTTGAATTTTCCCTGGTTTAAACTTTTATTTTTATTTAGGCCATTGCTAAAAAGCTCAGCGTGCTCTCCAGGTACAAAAGCCCGGGGATCGGCTTTTAAACAGCAATTGTGTAACAGGTTGAGGCGTTTATGCGCGACAATTCTTTTTACAAATTACTATTTCTTAATAGTTTACATTTGTTAACCTCCGGTTTTAATAAATATTGACACAAACCCATAAATTAACTTTTTCGTAATGGCTTCTAACACCCCTACCTTAAGTAATCTCGCGGTTTGCAGCTCAGCTTGTCAACCGGGTATTGTAAAGCCGCACGACTTAAATACAAGCGCTTTTCATCAAATCAAAGATTTTTTCAGTAAAATATTAAATACAGATGATTGGCCGGCGCGCTGGCATTGCGGCAATTGGACTGATTTCCATGGCTGGTTATATATATTATCTGATGTGGGCATCTGGGCTGCTTATTTTGCCATCCCTTTTTTATTGATCCGCGTTGCTTTCAAAAGAAATGATATCCCTTTTTATAAAGTATTTTGGCTATTTATAGCATTTATACTTTTATGTGGTTTAACCCACTTTATAGATGTGGTCATATTCTGGTGGCCGGCATATCGTTTAAGCGCATTAATTCGGTTTGTAACCGCTGTCGTATCTATATTTACAGTGTATGCCCTTTACAAAATTCTCCCCTTAGTATTTACATTAAGAACGGTTACTGAATTGGAAACCGAGATCAATAAAAGACGCGTTATAGAAGAAAAACTGGCGGCAAGCGAATTTTTATTATCAGAGGCAGGAAGGATAAGCCGGGTTGGTGGCTGGGAGCTGGATGTGATCCAAAATAAAACTACCTGGTCAAAAACAGTATTTGATATTTATGGTCTCCCCTATGACTTTGCCATAGCCGAAAACGATATGATGAGTTATTTTCCGGAACCATACCGGCAGATGTTAGTAGATGCTTTGGACAAGGCTTACACCCAAGGTTTAAAATGGGATGTAGAGCTACTTATGGTAAACGCTAAAAAAAACACCATATGGGTAAGATCAATAGGCGAACCTTTGTATGACGAAAAACGAGTATTAGTAAAACTGAGAGGTGTTTTTATCGATATTGACCAGTATAAATCCACCGAAATGGCGCTTCATAAATCTATTGGATTAATTACCCAGAGCAATCAACAACTTAAAAATTTTACACATATCTTATCACATAACATCAGGAATCATGCCCATAACATATCGTTAATTTCGTCCCTGATTGACAAAGAAACCCTTGATACTGATAACGCCGATCTTTTTGAAAAATTAGACAACGTATCAAAAGCACTCAATACAACGCTGAACGATTTATCAGAGGCTATCAAAATAAAAGAGAATACGATCAAATCAGAACTTATTGATTTTAATACGATTATCAAAAAAGCATTAGGAGTTCTTGAATCAGAGTTAACCGCTAGTCATGCCAACGTTGAATTACATTTTGAAGTGAGCCATGTTAATTTTCCACCCATCTACCTGGAAAGCATCTTTTTAAACCTGATCTCCAATGCCATTAAATACAAAATGCCCAATAAACATCCACACATTATTCTAAAAACATATAAAAACCAACAAAATGAAACTGTGTTGGAATGTCAGGATAATGGACAGGGGATAGATCTTGATTTGTACGGCAAAAAGATATTTGGTCTTTATAAAACCTTTCATCAACAGAAAGACGCGCACGGGGTGGGTCTATTTCTAGTCAAAACTCAAATAGAATCGCAGGGAGGAAGAATCGAAGTTATGAGTTCTGTCGGTAATGGAGCTACGTTTAAATTAATCTTTAATGAAACTTCAATAAGCCTCAATTAATACCGCGGCTCAACGCAGTCTTAACTTTTCGTAACGCCAAAATTGTTGCACTCATTAGCCCTCTCCTTCCGCCGAAGACAGAGAAAATGATGTCAAGTGCAGGTGATGACATGATAAGTAGAAACCGCAACATAATCATTACCCACCATATAAAATTCGCTTATACGCAATCGGTTAAGTACTCAAATTACCAACTTCACAAAATATTTCCCTTTATTTGCGCCTTTATTATTAATAATTCAAATGCGCTATTTTAAACTGATCGACTTTTTATGCGCCATGGGCTTATTAGCCGGTGCAATACCCGTGGCAGCGCAAACTGCCGACACTTCTAAGTATAATCACCAGGACGTTTTTGGCCCTATTACCTGGCCCGTTACCAGCGGTGGCACCCGCTCGGCCAGTGGACAGCCGGCTGCCAATTACTGGCAAAACCGTGCCGATTATCAGATAAAAGCCACGCTGAATGAAGGCCGAGACACCACCATCACCGGCGAGGTTACCATCACCTACACCAACAACAGCACAGATAAACTGGATTACCTGTGGCTGCAGTTGGATCAAAACCTTTTCCGGCCCGACTCACGCGGAGCAGCAACCACTCCCGTATCCGGCGATCGTTTTGATGTTCGCGGATTTAGCCGCGGTGGGTATCATATCGGTTCGGTAACTGTAACTTACAAAGGCGAAACTTATACCGTAACCCCGATTATCACCGATGCGCGCATGCAGTTGCGCCTAAACACCCCGCTTGATGGTAAAGGCGAAAAGATACAGGTAAAGATCAATTATGATTTTGCCATCCCTTTTTATGGCGCCGACCGCATGGGCCGCAAAAAGTTTAAACAAGGCTATGTATATGAAATTGCGCAATGGTACCCGCGCATGTGCGTGTATGACGATGTAGAAGGCTGGAACACCCTACCCTACATGGGCCTGGGTGAGTTTTACTGCGAGTACGGCGACTTTGATTATTACATCACCGCTCCTGCCAACATGATTGTGGTAGGTTCCGGCGATCTGCAAAACCCGGAAGAAGTGCTTAGTCCCGCCCAGCTCAGCCGACTGGCCAAAGCCAAAACCAGCGATAAAACAGAAATGATAATTAAACCCAGCGAAGTTGGCAGGGCCTCTACCCGTCCGTTCAAAGGCACCTTAACCTGGCACTTTAAAATGGAAAACACCCGCGATATTGCCTGGGGCGCCTCCAACGCCTTTATATGGGACGCCGCGCAGGTTAATTTCCCTTCAGGCCGTAAAGGTATCGCCATGTCGGCCTATCCGGTTGAAAGCGCAGGCAACGACGCCTGGGGCCGTTCAACAGAATACCTCAAAAACAGCATGGAGATCTATTCCAAAGCTTATTATGAATACCCATGGAACTCGGCCGTTAACGTATCAGGCGTGGCTTTAGGGATGGAGTATCCGGGCGCTATATTTTGCCTCAGCAACTTTAAAAAAGGTCAGCTTTGGGGCGATGTTACGCACGAGATCGGTCACAACTGGTTCCCGATGATCGTGGGTTCCAACGAGCGCAAATACATGTGGATGGACGAAGGTTTCAATACCTTTATTAATGAGTATGCCAGTCAGCAGTTTAACAACGGCGAGTATGCCGAGCCATCAAAACAAGCGCAGAACATATTGGCATCCTACCGCAACAGCAAAGATCCTTTAATGACCGCTCCTGAGGCTATCGGCTTAAATGATTACGGCCAGTACTATAATAAAACAGCTTTAGGTTTGGATATATTACGTAATGTAGTGCTTGGGCCCGAGCGTTTTGACTATGCTTTCCGCGAGTACATCAAGCACTGGGCCTTTAAACACCCACTGCCTTATGACCTTTTCCGGGCCATGAATGATGCCAGCGGCGAAGACCTGAACTGGTTCTGGAAACCATGGTTCTTTACTACCTGGAAACTTGACCAGGCCATTACTTCGGTTAAATATGTACAGGACGACGCGGCTAACGGCGCTATGATCACCCTAACCAATAAAGAAAAAATGGCCATGCCGGTTGATCTGAAAATCACCCAGGTTAACGGTAAAACCGAAACGCTTCACTTGCCGGTAAACATCTGGCAGCGCGGCGGTGTATGGACCTTTAAATATCCATCCACATCGGCCATCAAATCCATCGTGATCGATCCGGAACATGAATTACCAGATGTTGACCTCAGAAATAATACTTACGAAGGGAATTAGTGAGTTTGACAATTTTTTAAAAGCGACGGGTATTTTACCTGTCGCTTTTTTTATAATCAATGAAATTCTTAATTAAAATCCACCCGTCCAAAATTCGAACGGATAGTGATTGTTTTATCCGGGCTACCCTTACCTAACTGACCTACATAACTTTTTTGCGCATTAGAATTATACGTATCAGAACCCGGTGTTTTATTGGATATACTTGCCCGATCCTTATCATAATTAAATGAACCATAATAGGTGCTAATATCAAAGTTGGCGTTCTCGTTATTGTTGATATCTAATTTTACATTGGAGTACGAAGAGTTAATATCCAGCATTTTCAGGTTTTTATCCAGAGTAGCAATCTGGAGTTTACCGCAATATTTAACCCTAATATTTCCCGAAGTGTGCAGGGTTCCTATTTTGGCCGGGCCAAAGCTGATATCGGCGTTTAATTTATCACTTTCTGCCAGGTTAAGGCTGCCATAGGTTATTTGTAAGTTACCTCCTGTAAGAGTACCGATATTAACATCACCAAAATGGACCTTAATTTCACACAACGGATTCAACAGGCTTTTTGCCTTCAAACTCCCATAAAAACTATGTATGGTTACTTTTCCCTGCAGATCGGGTAAGGTGGTGTTACCATATTTATTATTGATGCTCAGTGTGTTTTTTACCGGCATGTAAACCACATAATTGATCTCTATTTTTTTAATGTGGTTTTTACCCTCCCCCTTCCATAACTCAGGACTCATGCTGCCATCATCGCCAATTACGGTTTTAAACAAGGCAAGTCCAGCCACTTTGCTATCGCTTATTTGTATAACATCCAAAAACTTGTCGGCATCAGCATCTACATTAGCGTAAACTTTTATCTGTACATCTATCTTAAATTCTTTCCGGTCCCAGGTATTTACCACTACCTCGCCAAAGCTGTTTTCTATTTTTAGCTCATCATTGCTGGCTGCCGGGTAAACTTTGCTGTACGTTTTAACCTTTTCTTTCACTTGGCCATTTTCCACTTTATTTTTCAAATCGGTGCCGGAATATTCGAGCTCAAACGGACTCGGTACAGTTTTCATCATTATCGGAACAACGGCCGTATCCTGGCGGGCGTCGTCGTTATCAGAAACAGTTTGCGCATTTGCCACATTTGTTCCGAATATTACGGCGATGAGGCATACTAAGAGTAGCTTAGGTTTCATGTTGTCGGTTATTTAATTTTTATTGACAGTGATACTTTTCTGCCTTAAATGACAAACATTTTTTCGGCGCGTTGCATAACAAAAAATAATCATGAACGCTGCCGCTATTTTTCCTATTTTTCTGCCCGATATGAAAAAATACTGCCCGCTATTGATACCATCTGTTTTTTTGTTGATGCTTTGTTATTCCATCCCGGCCAGGGCAGATAAAAAAGCCTGGTACATTAATCCACAAACCGGCAACGATCAAAATACCGGTAAAGACAGCCGCCATGCCTGGAAAACATTTGCCCCTCTTAACCAATTGACTATTTTGGCCGGCGAACAGGTGAATATCATGGCCTCGGGCGATTTTCATACCTCCTTAGTATTAAATGCCAAAGGAAGCAGTGCGGCGCACGTTACCATTAATTTTGCACCGGGAGTTTATAATTTTTATCCCGATGGAGCTTTAAAAAAACAGTTCCAGATCTCTAATACCAATGATGTACCCTATGGTTTAAAAGCTATCGCCCTGTATTTAAATAATTGTCAGTTCGTGGATATCAAGGCGCGGGGAGCCAAGATAGTATTGCGGGGAAAAATGATTGAAACCTGCGTTGATCACAGCAAAAATATTAGCATTGATGGCATTACTTATGATTATTACCGCCCTACCGTATCGGAATTAACGGTAGTAAACACCGGTGATCATTTTGCCGACCTAAAGATTCACCCCGATTCAAAATACAGCATTAAAGATAGCCTGCTTACCTGGCAGGGCGAAGGCTGGCAGCACAAACCTTTTTGGCTTTGGCAAGAGCTCGACCTGCAAACAGGCGATGTACAGCGTATGGATATACCTGTTGACAGTATCCGGTATGCCGAAACCGGCAACAACACCGTGCGTGCCTATTTTAAAAAGAATCCCGGCTTTAAAACCGGCTTGATATACCAGAACCGCGATGTAATACGCGATTACGTAGGCATATTTATGCAGCGCAGTAAAAACATCAGTCTTAAAAACATTCATATTAATTTTATGCATGGCATGGGCGTGGTGAGCCAGTTTTGCCAAAACATACTTATGGACCGCATCAGTGTACGGCCCGATCCAACCTCTGGCCGTACTTGTGCCGCCTGGGCTGATATTCTGCATTTTTCGGGTTGCCGCGGGAAGATCGAGATCAGCAATTCTTATTTATCAGGCGCTAATGATGACGCCATTAATATACATGGAACCTATTTACGGTTAACGGACACCACAAAACAACGACAAATATTGGTAGATTTTAAGCAACATCAAACCTACGGTTTCGAGGCTTTTACCCCGGGCGATAGTATAGCTTTTATACATGCCGATAATCTGCAGGAATATAGTAGCAATGTGGTTTTGCAGGTTCAGAAATTTACCGATAAAGAGTACCTGTTGATGCTTAAAAACCCTTATCCCGAGCATATCAGCTCAACAGATGTAATTGAAAATACTACCTGGACACCAGAAGTTTGGATCCATCACGATACCGTGGCCCGCATACCTACACGAGGTATCCTGGTAACCTCGCGCCGTAAAACTGTGATCGAAAATACCGTTTTCCTCCATCCCCACATGAGCGCTATATCCATTGCCAACGATGCCGCCAACTGGTACGAATCGGGCATGGTCAAAGACGTAACCATCAGGAATAACCAATTTATCCAATGCGGCGAACCCGCTATCATCATCTGCCCGGAAAATAAACAATCAGATGGCCCGGTGCATCAAAATATAGCTATTATAGATAATCAGTTTGATCTGCAGGGAACAAAGGTGCTGTCGGCTAAAAGCACTTCGGGAATCATCTTTAACAACAACACCATCAAAGCGGGGAAGGACTTCGATATTAAAAATGGTCTGGAACTGAAAGATTGTACAGATGTAAAGGTATCGGGTAATACTGTTGGACATTAGGTTATGGCCTATAAGTAAAAAAACAAAGAAGTTGTCATTTCGACCGTAGGGAGAAATCTTCTGCTGTATGCAAAGCCGCAATTACATGGTGAAAAAGATTTCTCCTCGTACCTCGTTCGAAATGACAATCTTTTTGTTTTTTCTAAACACCTACTTATCCCCTCTTTACTCCCTTCCTGAAAAATTTTCAGTCTGTGGTCGGTGTTATCACCGTACCACTTATCCCCCCTTTACTCCCTTCCTGAAAAATTTTAAAACGATTTTAGGAAAAGTTTGCTTATATATGCCCCCGATATTGTTAAAATCAATTTTACATTATGATCATTGAACCCAGAATTCGCGGCTTTATTTGTCTAACAACACATCCAAAAGGTTGCGAGCAAAACGTAATTAACCAAATCAATTACGTTAAATCAAAAAACAACCCTTCGGGTACTAAAAAAGCACTTATTATTGGCGCATCAACCGGTTTCGGTCTGTCTTCCAGGATCACCAGTGCGTTTGGATCCGGAGCTGCCACTGTGGGCGTTTATTTTGAAAAACCACCGGCACCGGGCAAACCGGCATCTGCGGGCTGGTATAACACCGCCGCTTTTGAAACGCAGGCCCATGAAGCCGGTTTATATGCCAAAAGCATTAATGGCGATGCGTTCTCTGATGAGATCAAACAAAAAACAATCGACCTGATTAAAGCCGACCTGGGGCAGGTTGACCTGGTAATCTATAGCCTGGCTTCGCCACGTCGTACTAATCCTAAAACGGGTATAACCCATACTTCTGTATTAAAGCCTATCGGAGAATCTTTTACAAACAAAACTGTTGATTTTCATACCGGTGTGGTATCAGAAATTTCCATCAACCAGGCCACCGACGAAGAGATAGCCAATACCGTGGCCGTAATGGGCGGCGAAGACTGGCAATTCTGGATCAACGATCTGAAAGCTGCCGGTGTACTGGCCGATGGCGCACTGACCATTGCCTATTCTTACATTGGTCCATCGGTTACCGAAAAGGTATACCGCAAAGGAACCATTGGCCGGGCCAAAGACCATTTGGAAGCTACTGCCAAACAGATCAGCGAGCAATTGAAAGATATTAATGGTAAAGCATTAGTATCGGTAAACAAAGCGCTGGTAACCCAGGCAAGTTCGGCCATACCGGTTATCCCGCTGTATATTTCGCTGTTATATAAAATCATGAAAGCCGAAGGTACCCAGGAAGGTTGTATTGAACAGATACAACGCTTATTTGAGCAGCGCCTGCTTACCGGTGGCACTATACCTACAGATGCTGAAGGCCGTGTACGTGTGGATGATTGGGAAATGAACCCCGAAGTACAAGCTCAAATAGCCAAACTATGGCCGCAAGCTACCACCGAAACCCTCCCAGACCTGGGCGACCTGAAAGGCTACAGAACAGATTTTCTGAACCTATTTGGTTTTGACGTTCCCGGTATAAACTACCAGGAAGATGTTAACGAAATGGTGGAGATACCGGGTTTGGTAGGATAAAACCTCACCTCCAACTGCCAACCATGTCATTGCGAGGTACGAAGCAATCTCCTCGCGTTCAATATGCAAACGAGGAGATTGCCACGCTATCGCTCGCAATGACATATTTTTTGATTACGAAGTTACATAGAAAAAAGCCTGTCAGTCTAAGCTTGTCGAACCATGACACCCTGAATTTAAACCATGTATATCAAGAAAGATTCAGGGAATCGCCCATCAGCAACCGGGTCATATCTTCATGATTATTCAAAAAGTATTTGGTGAGCATAAAATGTTCTGTCTCATCATATTTTACTTTACGCATCCCCTCCTCATCCAACTGATAAATAACCGCATTGGGATAAGCCAATAAGATAGGCGAATGGGTGGCTATAATAAACTGAGAATTGGCCTGTACCAGCTCATGAATGGCCGACAACGCAGCCAATTGCCTTGCAGGCGATAAAGCAGCCTCGGGCTCATCAAAAATATAAAGTCCGTTGCCCGAAAGCCGATGAGTTAACGTGGCCATAAATGACTCGCCGTGTGAGCACTCATGCAGGGAGCTTACGCCGTAATTTTGCTGGATCTTGCCTTTATCTACCTCTTCCAGGTAAGTGGCTACGTTATAGAAGCTCTCGGCCCTCAAAAAGAAATAATCAGAAGGTTTGCGATAACTTTTGGAGCTGGTGAGGTAATCAAACAAAACTGAGGCATTTTGATGCGTTTTAGTCTGCATATTTTTGCTGCCTCCCTCAATACCAAAACCCAGGTGTAAGGCTATAGCTTCAATCAGCGTTGATTTACCCGAGCCATTTTCACCAATAATAAAAGTAACATCCGGATGAAACACCATCGACGACATTTCTTTCACCGCGGGGATATGAAAAGGATACACATCAAAAGACGGCACCGACTCGCGCTTAAGTGATATTTGCTGCAGATAGGGCTTTGCTTCCATGGCCTGGTAAATTTAAGGAAGAAAAGAAATAATATCGAATACTGAATTTTGAATATTCAAGTAAAAGTAGGCGTTCGTATTAGCATAGGTTATTTAGGCTAAAGCCATCAACTACCGATATTTCGACCCGTCCCTTAAAAGGGACTGCAATGAATTATTTGATTCATTGCAGTTGGCTTTAGCCAACGGATAACTGATTACCATAACAGGACTTTAGCCAAATGCCGCAAGCTCACATATTAAATATTGTTGTTTAACTAAATTTAGTTAAGCAGCTCCTTGCACCCTCCGGCTATTTTTCGTATATTTAAATATATATAACACCAGCCCTGCTTACTTTGAAAATTGTAAGCAGGGCTGTTTGGTTAAAGGAACAAAACAGGCCAAAAACCGACCGTTTGATATGTAGTTATTTGAATATCAACAAATTAATACTTTTTAAACCTTTCAAAACCTGTCAAAAATTTGTTAAAAAGTGTTAAAATTGGTAGTTTTGAATGAATTTTCGTTCAGTTTTCAATCAATTTCGCCCCCATTTCAATCAAAAAAGTGTTAAAATAAAGGTTTAAAAAGTCTGTCAGGAACAAGAGGCGGTTTGAATTTTATAAGTTTGGTTTTTGAGCGGACAAAAACGCGGGACCGGATCAGATCGAAAACTTTTGCACACTCAATTTTCACGCCTTTACTATTGTTGATATTTTTATCCCGTTCGGCGTCAATCTTACTTTCCCCTTTCGGGCCAAAAGCTTAATTTCGCTGATTCAAGAAAAGAGGAAAAGATTTTGGATTATCTACAGGGTTTAAACCCCGAACAAAGAGCAGCGGTAGAACAAACTGAAGGTCCGGTAATGATTATTGCCGGTGCCGGATCAGGCAAAACACGGGTTATCACATACAGGGTGGCACATTTGGTACGCAAAGGTGTCGACTCCTTTAACATACTGGTATTAACATTTACCAACAAGGCTGCCCGCGAAATGCGCGAGCGTATCACTCATGTGGTGGGCCCCGAAGCCAAAAATATCTGGATGGGTACTTTCCACTCGGTTTTTGCCAAGATACTGCGCGTGGAGGCCGACAAAATTGGTTATCCGAGCAATTTTACCATCTACGATACCGACGATAGCAAAAGCGTGCTGAGAGCCATTTTAAAGGAAATGAACCTGGACGATAAGCTGTACAACGTAAACTTTGTACTTAACCGCATATCGGCCTCCAAAAACAACCTCATCTCGTGGCAGGAGTATCAGAAAAATGAGCAGATACAGGCCGACGATTTTTCGAGTGGCCGCGGTCAGCTGGGGCTTATTTACCAAACCTATGCCACCCGCTGTTTCAGGGCCGGCGCCATGGATTTTGACGATTTGCTGTACAAAACCAACGAGCTATTGAAATTACACCCTGATACGCTTAACAAGTATCAGCATAAGTTTAAATACCTCATGGTGGATGAGTATCAGGATACTAACTTTTCGCAGTACCTGATCGTGAAAAAACTGGCCGCTGTAAATGAAAATTTATGTGTGGTAGGTGATGATGCCCAAAGTATCTACGCCTTCCGCGGAGCCAATATCCAGAACATCCTCAACTTTGAAAAGGATTACCCGGATCTGAAGGTATTTAAGCTGGAGCAAAACTACCGCTCCACCCAAAATATTGTAAATGTTGCCAACAGCATCATCAGCAATAATAAGGACCAGCTTAAAAAGAACGTTTTCTCTGAGAAAGAAAGCGGCGATAAAATAAAGGTAATGCGTGCCTTCAGCGATAACGAGGAGGGTAAAATGGTAGCCGAAACCATTATGCAGGACCGTAGCCTGAAAGGCCGTAAATGGCATGATTTTGCTATCCTATACCGTACCAACGCCCAATCAAGATCAATGGAGGAAGCCCTGCGCAAGCTTGGTATCCCCTATAAGATATACGGTGGACTGTCTTTTTATCAGCGTAAAGAGATCAAGGATCTGATAGCCTATTTCCGCCTTACGTTTAACCCTAACGATGAGGAAGCCCTGAAACGGGTGATCAACTACCCTAAAAGGGGCATTGGCGATACCTCAGTTGATAAGATCATTGTAAGTGCCGATCAGCATGGTATTACCCCATGGGAGGTTATCGTGGAGCCAGGCAAATACCTGGAAGGAAAGATATCGGGCGCGGTGAGCACTTTTGCTACCATGATTCAGAGTTTCCAGGTGCTGGCCAAGTCAAAATCGGCTTATGAATCGGCCCTGTATATCGCACAGCATTCCGGCTTATTGAAAGACCTGTACGAAGATAAATCAGTTGAAGGACTTAACCGTTACGAAAACATACAGGAATTAATGAACGGTATCAAGGAATTTTCTGAAAGAGAGGATATTGAGGAAAAGGGCCTCGACGTTTTTATGCAGGATGTGGCCCTGCTCACCAATGATGATAAAGACAAGGAGAAAGATGCCGATACCGTATCATTGATGACCATACACTCCAGTAAAGGATTGGAGTTTCCACAGGTATATGTGGTAGGTTTGGAGGAGAACCTGTTTCCCTCGCAGATGTCGCTCAATTCCCGCAGTGATCTGGAAGAAGAACGCCGTTTATTTTATGTAGCCGTTACCCGCGCCGAAACCAAGCTCACCATCAGTTATGCCACCTCGCGCTTTAAGTTTGGCACATTGATAAGTTGCGAACCAAGCCGTTTCCTGGATGAGATAGATGCCAAATACCTGGAGCTTGATTACAGTGCCAAACCGGCAAGCAGCGGCAGTAGCGCCTTCTTTGACGATGACCGTAAAGCCTGGAGCGGCAGCAAACAAGCCGATGCATTCTCCAAGCCTAAACCGGCAACATCAGCCCCGGTTAAAACAACATCTATATTAGCTAAAGCGCATGTACCATCTCCAAATTTTAAACCGTCTGATACCTCAAACCTACAGGTAGGTATGGAAGTGGAGCACGAACGTTTTGGTTTTGGAAAGGTCTTGAGCCTGGAAGGTAATAAGCCGGATATTAAAGCAACTATATTTTTTAAGGAGATAGGCCAGAAACAATTGCTGCTTAAATTTGCCAAACTTTATATCGTTAATAATATCAACTGAGGGTTAAGCTTTATTTTCGTGTAAATAATTCCCCACTTTTTTTAACATCCCGTTAAACTAAAGGCTATTCCCAGTAGTTTTAACCCGAATTAATGGTGGCATACCATTTGGATATGTTTTCTCAATTAATTGAGAGGAAACATTGATATGAACGACAGCACCAAAAAGAAAACGAACAAATCCGTTGGAAAAAACATCAGAACTTTACGTCACCAACGTGGATGGAGCCAGGAAGATGTAGCAAACCGGTTGGGTATTTCTATCCCGGCTTTTTCAAAAATCGAAACTGGTGTAACGGATATTAACCTGTCGCGGCTAGAGCAAATTGCCAATATTTTTGAAATAACAGTGGCTCAAATATTAAGTGTTGAAGAAGGTGAAGTTGACCTTACTCCATCAAACCTGAGCATTGCCCAAAAAAAATTAGTAGATAGGGAATCGGAGATAGCAAGCCTGCAACGCAAAGTGATTTTACTTTATGAAGAATTGCGAAACAAAAGCATTTTAGTCCTATAATTTAATACATGTGTTCTGTAAACCTTACAGTTACACCTTTTATACTACATACCTTGATATAAATTGCTGATTAATTTAATCTATTTCAATTAAATATTGGTTAACAATATTTAATTCCAGTAAATTTTGCAAGGAAAATGCAAATAAATAAACACAATTTCATTTTATATCCCCTATAATTGAAAATTGGAGTAAAAATTGTGGCATAAACATTTTTTTATCATAAAAAGTGTTTATGTCAAATTATCTTATATCTATTTCAAAAAACCAGGCTTTGAAAGATGGGACGATCCATGACCCCAAAAGCAAACTTAAAGTTAAGGTATTCGATCTTTTACAATCAAGATTTAAACCCAGGCAAGGTGAAGTTAGATTTTTTGTTACCGCTGGTGACGAAACACTTGCCTTTGAAACTGAGGGCTATAACAAACACAGGCAATTGCTTATTCTGCAAATGATATCCAGATATTGTATTTACCTTGGGCTTATTGAGGCGCAAATACACTCTACCTGGCCAGGCGCATTTAACCTGGGCTAACTATTATAAAAACCATTTTATTTATTTCAGGAGTTGCTATTATGCGACGGGCCATGCAGCATGTCGCTCATTTCTATTATTTTTTCGTCAATTTCCGAAACACATTTATCCATCATAGCGATACATTCTTCCTGATCAACCAATCCCTCCTTTTCCAGGTTTATCAAACCACGCAACGTAGCTATTGGGCCCCTGATCTGGTGCGAAAGATAAGAGGAGTGTTCAGAAAGCTTTTTGTTCTTGATTTGCAAATCTTTTGTTCTTTCATCAATAATCTCTTCCAGGTGATGGTTTATCCTGTCTAGGTTATCCTTTTGCCTTAAAACCTCCCCATTAAGCATAGTAAGCTGGGCATTGGTTTTAGCTTTCCGTTTCACATTGCCTACTAATAAACCAATAACAACCAGTAACAAACCAGCTACAGTACTCACAGCCCAGAAACGGGAACGTTCATAAGCCTGCCTGTCGGCTACACGTTCATTTTCTTTGGCCTGTTCTTCCTGCTTCCGCTTAGCCTCTATCAGATTCATCTGTACAGACACATTGGTTTTATAGGTTGCACTATCAAGTTTATATATTTCCCTTAGGGATGACAGGGCGCTTTCAAAATTCTTTCTGTTAAGCTCCAGTTCATAGGTGGTATACTTATAATCGTATTCCAATTTGGGGTCTTTAACCAGCTGTGTGTACGCTGTACCTTCACGTACCATTTTTTCGGCATCGTCAAACTTACGTTGGGCCATATATAACGAAGCCAGGGTAAGATTAATACTGGCTACCGATTCGTTCAGATCCCTTGATTTAGCCCCCCTGTTAGCTTCCAGCAACAAACCAAGCGCTTTATCATAATCCTTTAACTTATAAAATATTACCCCCCTGTTTAACAAACACTGTATAAGATTAACGGAATCTTGCAACTTACTAAACAAGTGATAGCTTTTATCATAATAACTAAGGGCCTGATGCAGGTTATTTTTGCGGTTGTAAGTATTTCCAATGTTCAAATAGGAAGCAGCTATCAATTTATTGTCTCCAATTTTTTCTGCAATAACCAGCGATTTGTTTAAGTAAACCAGGGAACGATCATAGTCATGGTCGCGAAACAACACTCCTATATTGTTATAAACCTTAGCTTCGCCCCTAAGATTACTGCTTCTGCCAAAATAAGCTAATGCATTTAAATAATTATCAATGGCTTTTTCGGGCTGGTCGAGGTAATACTTTCCAATCCCTATAACGCGATAAGATTCGGCAATACCATCTAAATAACTGAGTTTAGTAGCCAGGGTTAAAGCTTTAGTTGCATCCTCAACTGTTTGTTTCGGATCGGTCAACCTATTTGCATAAGCCTGGCTATTTAAATTTACTACCTCATTTGTATCCCTAGCCACCACTTCATTAATATCCCTTGCATATGCGGTAAGTGTTACAAAAAAAAATAATAAAAATGTACAGTTTTTTTTCATTAAAGCACTTTTACGGTCAATTAGCGTGAAAGTTATGAATTATGCTGAAATATATCCAATAAGTAGCACAAAAACGTTGTTGAAAACTTTTTTATCTTTTTTACCTCCAAAACCAAAAAACATATTTATATTTGCAGTGTTAATTAATTGATATACAATAGATTGTATAAATATAACTTTAATATTATAATATTTATACGACATAAAAACAGCACCCCATGCTCCAATTTAAAGCATGAAAATACTTAAGGTGGTTATATTTTAAACTATTATGCTATCTGATTAATTAAAATAAATAAAAAAAGAATAAACGTTTTATCAAGCATACAACTAATGCCTCTAAAACTACTATTTTTTTTCAATAAAAGAGATATGAATTGTTATATAAAAGTTAAATAATCACTTCATATAATGTTGATTATCAAATTAAATTTAAATTAAGAATACAGCAACTGGCTAAATAAATAGAAATCCAGTTGCTAATAAATTAAATACAACCAATATTAAATACCAGTTACAGTATTATTTAATATTAGTTAATTAAATATGATATTAATATAAATATTAACCAACATGAAAAGGACCATCTTATTGGCATTGCTTATAGTAAGCACAGGAATTGTGTCATCATCGTCAAAAAAAACTGTAGATGTATCTGTACCGGCTTTTAATAAAACCGCTACGGGATTTAAAAGAGATTTAGGCAGCGCCGACTGAGCTTTTAAATTTCACATCAATATTTAACCGAATCTGCACAGCATTAGATTATATAAGTCATGAAAAAACTGATCATCATCACCGTAGCTACCCTTTTTACCGGTATCGTTTCATCTTGTCAAAAAGTAAATGTACGTACCGAGCTCATCGGCACACACTCATTTACCAATGGCTTTAAAAGAGACCTGGGTAGTGCTGATTGATCTATGGTCATGATCAAAGACGTGCTTAAATGAGGACTTATTGTCCTCATAAAAAGAAAGTACTTCAATTTGAAGTAATGACAATAACATTTAGTCGCGAACAAGGCCTAAGCAACGTCGAGTAACAAGCATACAAACACGATTTGAAGTAATTTATATAAAACAAAAATATTCATCCCCCACAATCAAAATTTAAAAAACACCATGAAAAAGTCAACAATCATAGCAGCCTTAGCTTTAAGCACTTTCTTAACATCTTCAGTTTACAGCTCAAATGCTTCAACTCCGGATGGAGGC
>NZ_FTMG01000008.1:0-63630 GCF_900155965.1 Mucilaginibacter lappiensis | reverse complement strand
CCTAAAAGAGATTTAGGTTCTGCTGACTTTACTGCATAATTATTTATACAGGTAAATCACCTTCAATATATACTATAACAGTTCATGCAATTAAACCGCATGAACTGTTCCTGTTTTAAGTCAATAAACATCAATATATTTGCTGCAAATTCTATAACTATGCAGCATATAAAACAGTATGTAGACGAAAACAGACAACGTTTACTGGACGAATTGTTTGAACTTTTGCGTTTCCCTTCGGTCAGCGCCGATCCTAAATACAAACCCGACGTTTTAAAAACCGCCGATTACGTAGCCAAAAAATTACGCGATGCTGGTGCCGATAAAGTTGAGGTTTGCCAAACGGCTGGTTATCCTATTGTTTACGGCGAAAAAATAATCGATCCTTCCAAGCCAACCGTATTGGTTTATGGGCATTATGATGTACAGCCGCCAGATCCGCTGGAGCTTTGGAAAACCCCTCCTTTTGAACCAACCGTACGCGATGGTAAGATATATGCCCGTGGCGCCTGTGATGATAAGGGACAGTTTTACATGCACGTAAAAGCATTCGAACTGATGATGCAAACTAACACCCTGCCTTGCAATATCAAATTCATGATAGAGGGTGAAGAAGAAGTTGGATCATCAAATCTGGCTATTTTTGTAAAAGCCAATAAAGAACGCCTGAAAGCCGACGTGGTATTGATATCAGACACCTCAATGATCAGTATGGAGCATCCTTCCTTAGAGACCGGTCTGCGTGGCCTCTCATACCTGGAAGTGGAAGTAACCGGCCCTAACCGCGATCTGCACTCTGGTGTTTACGGTGGAGCTGTGGCAAACCCGGCTACCATACTGGCTAAAATGATAGCCTCTTTGCATGACGAAAACAACCATATCGCTATTCCCGGCTTTTATAATGATGTAGTAGATCTTACACCTGCAGAACGCACCGCATTGAACAACGCGCCTTACAATGAGGCTGAATATAAAAATGACCTGGATGTACAGGAGCTTTGGGGTGAAAAAGGATATACTACCTTTGAGCGTACAGGCACCCGCCCTACGTTAGAAGTAAACGGTATTTGGGGTGGTTACATTGGCGAAGGAGCTAAAACCGTATTGCCTTCAAAAGCAAGCGCGAAAATATCAATGCGCCTGGTGCCTAATCAAACCAGTGAAAAAATAACCGAGATTTTTACCAAACACTTTTTAAGTATAGCCCCAGCCAGCGTTAAAGTAAAAGTAACCCCACACCATGGTGGTGAACCTGCTGTGACCCCTACCGACAGCGTGGCTTACCGTGCAGCTCAAAAGGCCATAGCCGAATCATTTGGTAAAGATCCTATCCCTACCCGTGGCGGTGGCAGTATCCCTATTGTAGCTTTATTTGAAGCTGAGCTCGGTCTTAAAACTGTACTGATGGGTTTTGGTCTGGATAGCGATGCGTTACACTCTCCTAACGAGAAGTACGATATTTTCAATTACTATAAAGGCATTGAAACTATTCCATTGTTCCACAAATATTTTGCGGAATTAAGCAAATAGGGATAAAAGATTTTTGGAGTAAAGAACAAGGATTATAAGAAAGCCCGGCAGTTTGGAAACTGCCGGGCTTTTTCATAAGCAACAGGTCGTGCCTAACTTGTTTTAGAGCTTTACTCAAACCATTTCCCTCTCATGTCATTGCGAGGAACGAAGCAATCTCATCCCAAGTAGATGCACGCGAGGAGGTTGCTTCGTTCCTCGCAATGACATATTTTTTATTGATTTTAACACTCTGGATGCCTGGCTTATTAATATCACTTCAATTTAAGTTTCATTCCCTCATGCGAAGCGACGAATCCCAACGATTCATAAAACCGAATGGCATCTGGTCTTTTTTTATCGGAGGTGAGCTGTACTAAATGACAACCTTTTTCTTTTGCCCTGTTGATAGCATATTCAAATACCCGGGTACCGATACCTTGCCCGCGGTATTTGGAATGGGTTCTTACAGCTTCTATTTGCGTCCTCAAACCACCCTCATAGGTAAGGTACTGAATAAATGACATTTGAAACGTGGCCACTTTTTCTCCATTCATCTCCACAATAGTCAGCTCCTGGTTAGGATCGGCCTGGATCTTTTCAAATGCCCGAACATACTTGTCAGAAATATGCTCTCCTGCCTTTTCTCTTCCCATCCCTAATGTATCGTCGGCAAGCATGGCTACAATCTCAGGGAGATCATCTTTAGTAGCCAACCTGAAGGTAAGTTCATTGTTCATATCTAAGCAGGTGTATTTTGCTCAGGTAAAGTTAATACAAACTATGCCAGCATTAATCCTACCACTCAGACTCCCTCCAATCCATACTGCTTTAATACATCGGCAGGCACGCCCTCCCATTTACCGGGCGAATTTCCCTTATATCCTAGGTCGGCTATACCAATTTTGCTGGTAAAGAAACCAATTGCGGTAAGCTCCCTCATTTTATTAAAAAAAGTGACACCCGGCAGCATATCAGGCTTGGCCAATGCAGGGTAAGCAATCTGACTGCACATAG
The DNA here is from genome assembly GCF_900155965.1 of Mucilaginibacter lappiensis. GTDB lineage: Bacteria > Bacteroidota > Bacteroidia > Sphingobacteriales > Sphingobacteriaceae > Mucilaginibacter > Mucilaginibacter lappiensis. The sequence goes on along the minus strand of NZ_FTMG01000008.1, from coordinate 61,104 downwards.
CTTCCTGTTGCTGCGGTGTACAGCTTTTAAATTCGCTGCCATAAACGTTCAAACATTTCACATCCAGCCAGCGCAAGCCACCGCGCATGGGCAGAGCATGTTCGGGTTCGTCCTTGACAATAAATTCTATAAAATCAGCCACCTTCGCATCCGAGGCGCTGCCACTGTGTTCATCCCGGGGGATAATAATATCGGCCAATACTGTTATGGTGGCCAGTTCATGATCGTTAAAATACTTTTCGGTTAACAAGTGTTTATCTCTTTCGGTTTCATAAGTCTGTCGACCGACTTCGGCTATTGTTTTACTATCTTCTGTTTTAGCATCGGGGTTTGTTTTGCAGGCATCCAGCAGCACCACGGTTGATACTGATAGACCAATAGCTTTTAAACTTTCTCTTCTATTCATGGCTTACACGTTTAGTTTTCGTTTCTGATCTAAAATATACTCCGCAGTGCGCATCGAAAGTGCGAGGATAGTCCAGGTAGGGTTCTTTTCTGATTGCTGGGTAAACGCTGCGCCATCCACTACAAAAAGATTTTTACAATCATGCGCCTGGCACCATTTATTCAATGCCGACTTGCCCGCGTTATCACCCATGCGCACCGTACCAACCTCGTGAATACCTTTACCCGGTTTATCCAGCCCATATTTTTTATCGGGACCGGCAGGCTGCCCCAAAGGAATGCCACCCATAGCTTTGATGATATCCTGGGTAGTTTGCTGCATGTGCCGGGCTTGTTTTATCTCTTCATCACCCCATTTATAGTTAAAGCGTAATACAGGGATGCCGTATTTATCAACCACGCTATTATCTATCTCACAATAGTTATCCACTTTGGCAATGTCGGTACCGTGACAACCTACTCCGGCCAGGGTGCCATAAAAACGACGATAATCTTCTTTTAGTGATTTGCCAAAGCCACCGCCCGGTTTCATTTTGCCATCCGGACCAGGTAAATACCCATTGATATAGGGTACTAATGTACCTTCAAAACCCAGGTAACCGCCATATGATGGCATCATCATGCCGCCGAAAATCTCCAGGTGATAGCCCCGCGCAAAATCCAGTTTTTTATGATCGCCCCACCAGGGTGCGTATAGGTGCAGGCTGCCCACACCATCTTCATTAAATCGTTTGCGATTAAGCAACTGCGGCATAATAGCGGCGCCACCGGTTTGGGTAGAATCATGCAGATATTTACCAACTACGTTACTACTATTGGCTAAACCATTAGGATGTTGTGCCGATTTTGAGTTGAGCAATATACGCGCAGACTCGCAGGTACCAGCTGCCAGGATTACTGTTTTGGCTTTTACCGAGTACTCCTGCATATCATCCTTATTGATATAAGATACACCATTGGCCAAACCATCAGATCCGGTCAATATCTCACGCACTACAGCATTGGTGATTACTTTAAGATTACCCGTTTTGATAGCCGGGATCACCAGGCAGGAGGAAGCCGAAAAATCGCCATATATTTTACAGCTGCGGTTACATTGCCCGCAAAAGAAACACGCGCCCCTATCTTTATTACCCGGCAACGGCGCCGTAAGTACCGAGCCCCGGCCGGCAATCACTTTAATACCAAGCCCGGTCGCCGCCTTTTTTACAAACAGTTCGTTAAGGCGTGGTTTAGGTGCCGGTAAAAATATCCCGTCCGGGTCGTTCTCCAAACCTTCCATGCTACCATATACACCGATTAGCCGGTCTACCTTATCATAGTAGGGCTTGATGTCGTCATAGGTGATGGGCCAGTCGTCGCCCGCGCCAAAGCTGCTATAACATTTAAAATCTTTGGGACCCATGCGCAAGGATATACGTGCCCAGTGATTGGTACGCCCGCCCAGCATTTTGGCCCTGAACCATTTAAAATCAGTATCGCCCTTTTGGGTATAAGGCTCACCCTCTATATCCCAGCCACCGTAGGCCGCATCAAAATCGCCCATGGGTCGTGTGGCGTTGCCGCCGCGACGAGGCGATTCATAAGGCCATTTCAATTGCTGCGAATCTTTAGCGGGATCAAAAAAAGGCCCGGCTTCCAGCATCAATACTTTTATACCTGCATGTGCCAGCACATAACCGGCCATACCGCCACCTGCGCCCGAGCCAATGATCACTATATCATATACCTCGGCCGACTTTTTGATCTGAATATCTTTCATATTGGGATGGGGTTAAGCGGCTTTACCGGCCTTTTCAACTAATTTTTTGGTAGCCAGCACACCTGCATCATCACCCAGGTAGTTGCTTTGAGGAGCATACATTTTAAACAAACCGCCTTCATATTCAATACTCACCCAGCCATTAAAACCCGATTTTTTAATAATGCCGAACATCTTATAAAAATCGGTCTCGGTATCATTACCGGCGGCGTCAAACGTATGGCTTTTAGCGTGTACCCCTTTGGCGTAGGGTATCAACTCTGTAATGCCTTTATAGCGGTCATACTCTTCCAGACATTTGGTTTTCATGTAGGCATCAATGGTTTGCGCCTCGGGTTTGGTGCGGTTGATGCAGAAATTACCAAAATCGGCCAGGGTGCCGCAATGTTTATTATTCAGGCTTTTCATCACTCCAGCCAGCCAGGCGCCGTTGCAGGAGATACCTACATGGTTCTCTACAATTACATCTATCTTACTTTTGCTTCCATAGGCTATCAGTTTAGCCAAGCTATCTTCGGCAGCTTTGGCTACTTCTTCGGGATTACCGTCACCTTCTACATTTACCCTGATCATGGGACAACCCAGTAAAGCGGCAGCATCTATCCATTTATAGTGATTTTCTATAGCTTTTGTCCGTTCGGCAACATCCAGATTCCCCAGTACCCCTTCCCCATCCACCATAATGCGCAGATTGTAGCAGCCATTATCGGCCGACCGTTTTTTCAATTCATTCAAAAACTTGGTATCCTTTGCTTTGTCGGCAAAAAACATGGAGCAGTAATCCAATCCTTCAATACCAAAGGCTGTTTTTGTTTTCATCGGAAAATCAAGCGGATCGAGCTTTTTACTCCAGAACTGACTCGCCAGCGAAAACTGCGATAAAGCCAGCTTAAAAAACAGATCCTTGCTGGGGTTTTCTGCTTTAGCATACAAAAAGTCGGGGATAGCGGTAGCTAGGCCAATTCCCGCCGCACCCATCGCGGTACGGGTAATAAAATCTCTTCTGTTTAAGGTCATAAGCGATTAGTGGTAAAAGGAGGTTTCTATTTGGTAAATTTTACACAATAAAGTTATGGCTTAATTTCTATTTTGCAAATTTTACCAAATAGAATTTTATTAGTTTTAATTTTAAGCCGATTTTGACGTACTTTAAGCGATATGAACAGCATCAGTGAACTACAGGATTTTATCATCAACGGGCATAAACATTATATGCCGCATATATCTATTGATGCTGCTATATTCGGATACCACGATCACCAGTTAAAAATATTATTATCTGGCTATAAAGCGTTGGGAGGCTATTGCCTGCCGGGGGGATATATTAAACGTACAGAAACGCTGGATAAGGCGGCCAACCGCATTGTGGCCGAAAGCACCAGTCTGACGGATCTTTATCTAAAGCAATACAAAACCTTTGGCGATCCCGACCGCATCAAATGGAGCGAGCTTGATTTCGAAAAATTCTCAAAAGAAATCGGCTTACCCTATATTAAAGATAGCTGGCTCATAGACCAAACCATTTCTGTAGGTTATTACGCACTTACTGATTTTTCACTGGTTACACCAAAGGCCGGTTTGCTCTCCGATTCTTGCGATTGGTTCAATATAGATGAGATCCCCCCCCTGTTATATGATCACGACCAGATGGTTAAAGATGCCCTTCACACCCTGCGCACGCAGCTGTATTACTATCCTATCGCCGAAAAACTACTGCCAGCCAAGTTTACTTTGACCGAGATACACGCGGTTTATGAGACCCTGTTGGGTAAAAAACTCGACATCCGAAACTTTCCAAAAAAACTGGTGTTTTTGGGGTTGATTAAAAAATTGAACGAGAAGCGGAATATCGGGCCTCACCGGGCGCCTTTTTTATACAAATTTGATTTGAAAAAATACACTAAGGCTCTGGAAACCGGCACAACATTGACGTAGATATGACAACATTTTATTCACATTAAATAAATACAATAATATGACACATTTCCTTATATTTACGTAAAACAAAAGCACCTGATAGCGAGTATTATTCATATATATAAAACATACTATTATGGAAACTAAGGAAAAATCAAAAGGTGAAACTGTAAAGGACGTAAGGGAAGTTAAAAACACTAAAGCCGAAAAAACCGCGACTGCAAAAAGCACCAACCGGTTTAAGCGCAAGCCTTTGTTATAAAACCACACGATGGGGCTGTCGGCAAACGCCGCGCCCCCATTACCTAAATCTTAAAATGCTCACAATGGGCCAAAAAAGCCTCATTAGCATCAGCACCTATCCCGGGTTCGTCACCGATACTTAACTGATAACCTTCATAATTTACACCGCCAATGCAGGGATCTTCCAGGTGCCCCAGCATACAGGTATCCATATCATAAAACTGAATATTAGGACTAGCGTATACAAAGTGCAGTTTAGCGCTTAGAGCGATACGGCTTTCCAGCATGCCGCCCATCATACAGGCAATACCTTTGGAGGCAGCTTCATCATGTATCTGTTTAGCTTCCAATATTCCACCCGATTTGGCCATTTTGATATTGATATAATGACAGGAGCCACTGTTGATCTGTTTACGGGCATCATGATGGTTGTATACGCTTTCATCTGCCATGATCTTCACGGGCGATAGCTGCATCAGTTGCGGCAAACGGTCGTCGTACCAGGTGCGCATCGGCTGTTCGCAAAATTCAATATCATATTGCCCTATGGCTTGCAGGGCAAACACGGCATCATCAAAACTCCAGCCCTGGTTGGCATCAATGCGTATTTTGATAACACCGCCCACGGCTTCACGTATCTGCCTGATACGTTCCACATCTTCAACAGCATTTTTTCCCAGCTTCACTTTCAGTATGGTGGCTCCGGTCGCTTTAAAATCAAGAGCCTTAAGGGCCATCATATGCGGACCGGCTATACCAATGGTAATGTCCGATTCCACTTCACACCGTTCTCCGCCTAGTAAGCGATATAAGGGTACATCCGCGTTTTTGGCTGCAATATCAAACAAGGCAATATCAAAGGCGCTTTTAATGGTAGTATTGCCAGCTGTAAAATTATGCAGTTGCTGCATCCGGGCCGGTATATCCAGGGCGTCATGACCTCTCCACAATTTGGCAAACTCCCGGGCCATTACCAGGCAGGTATCCTGTGTTTCGCCTACAATCATGGGGAAAGCCGAACACTCCCCAACGCCATAAAAACCGGCATCGGTATGTACACGGATAAAAACGTTCTGGGCATGATCCAGCGTCCCCGTAGCAATAGTAAAGGGTTCCATAGGGATGCTGAAGCGGTATATATCGATATGGGTAATGATTATTTTGTTTTTCACGATGTAGACTTTATATTTATGATTGCCTAAAGTAACATTTTAGCCTAATAATTTGCACATTGATACTATTACATTATATTTGCGTTACTACAATATTAGTAACAATTCAATTTTAGCCTCATATCCCAAATTCACGGGCATTTGTCTGGCTAAATTTAAAACCTTCTTAATAATAACATTACAACAGCATACACATGGCTCAACAAAACACGCCTGAATTTGACTATAACTCAACCAGGAATAAACTTATCCTGTCTGAATATGGCCGCAACGTACAAAACATGGTTAAATACATTGTTGCGTTGCCCACTAAAGAAGAACGTAACCGCTACGCGCAAGTAGTAATTGACCTGATGGGTTTTTTAAACCCGCACCTGCGTGATGTGGCCGATTTTAAGCATAAGCTTTGGGATCACCTGCATATTATATCAGATTATAAGATTGATGTAGACTCCCCATACCCAAAACCATCGCCAGAGGCCATACATCTTAAACCACAGCCTTTAAGATATCCGCACCAGCGCATCAAATACAAGCACTATGGCAAAACCATTGAGCTGATGATCGAAAAAGCTAAAAGCATTGATGATGCCGATCGTAAACGCCATATGGTACAAGCGATAGCCAATTTCATGAAAATGGCCTACGTGCAATGGAACAAAGATTCTGTTTCTGATGAAAGTATCCTGGCCGACTTGTACGCCTTATCGGGTGGTACGCTGAAACTGGAAGAAAACATCAACCTTAACCGTGTTGAGTTTCGCCCTATCCAAAATAACAGCAACAACAACCAGAATAATCGTGGCCGCAATCAGAACAACAATCAAAACAACCGCGGGCGCAGCAACCAGAACAACAATCAAAACAACCGCAGCAACAATAATAACAACCAAAACAATCGCAACCGTAACAACGGTGGCGCTAAGAAATATTAGTTCATAGGTTCAATTGTTCATTAGTTCATTGGTGTCTTACTGTTAAAGTACATCAATGGTACATACAAACTGCTAATGTCATATCAAAAAGCCCGGCTATCTTGAAAAGGTAACCGGGCTTTTTGATATGAATTTCATTCCTATTAACACCTATCCAACAAACGCATAAAACCAATGAACTAATGAACAATTGAACCCATGAACAGTCAGGAAATTTTATAATCTTTGCCCTGAAATAGCATACTTATTTTACTAAATTAAGTTTGTGCAAAAACGAATCATGATCCATCAATTATAAACTCCTATGACTAACGCATTTGTGATAAACGGCGGGAAACCGCTAAAGGGCGAGATTACTCCGCAGGGAGCAAAAAATGAGGCTTTACAGGTAATTTCGGCGGTATTGCTGACCGACCAGAAAGTTACCATCAGCAATATACCTGATATAAAAGATGTAAATAAACTGATAGAGCTGCTGGGCGACATGGGCGTTATTGTGGAGAAAACCGCAGCAGATACTTATACTTTTATAGCCAGGGATATTGATCAGGATTTTTTCCAGTCAGAAACCTTTAAATCTAAAGGGGGTGGCCTTCGCGGATCGATCATGATCGTAGGCCCCCTGCTGGCCCGTTTTGGCAAAGCATCCATCCCCAAACCGGGTGGCGATAAAATTGGCCGCAGGCGTTTGGATACCCACTTCCTGGGTTTCGAAAAACTGGGCGCACAATTCAATTACAACCCTGCCGATGGCTTTTTTAATGTCGACGCTTCAAACCTGAAAGGCACCTATATCCTGCTGGATGAAGCTTCTGTAACCGGGACGGCCAATATTGTAATGGCTGCTGTTTTAGCTAAAGGGGTTACTACCATTTATAACGCGGCTTGCGAGCCCTACCTGCAGCAGCTTTGCAAAATGCTGAACCGCATGGGCGCCAAAATAAGCGGCATAGGCTCCAATCTGCTTACCATTGAAGGTGTTGACTATCTTGGCGGTACCGAGCATCGTTTGCTGCCGGATATGATCGAGATAGGCTCATTCATCGGTCTTGCGGCCATGACTGGTTCAGAGATCACTATAAAAGATGTAAAATACCCTGAGCTAGGCATGATACCAGACGTATTTAAACGCCTGGGTATAAAACTGGAGCTACGTGGCGATGATATCTATATTCCGGCACAAGATCATTACGAAATAGAAACTTTTATCGACGGATCTATCATGACCGTTGCTGATGCTCCATGGCCCGGCTTTACACCCGATCTGATCAGTATTGTACTGGTAGTGGCTATACAAGCCAAAGGATCGGTGCTGATCCATCAAAAAATGTTCGAGAGCCGTTTATTCTTCGTGGATAAATTGCTGGATATGGGCGCGCAGATTATCCTTTGTGATCCGCACCGTGCCACCGTTATCGGGTTGGATAAACAAGTACAACTGCGTGGTATCTCTATGACCTCGCCGGATATCCGTGCCGGGGTGGCCCTGCTGATTGCCGCACTTTCGGCACAAGGTCAATCCACCATTTATAATATTGAGCAAATTGAACGCGGTTACCAACACATAGATGATCGTCTGAAAGCTCTTGGCGCTGATATAACCAGGATATAATTTCTTGAGGAAAAAGGTTAAAGGCAAAGGGTAAAAGGTAGCTGCACCTACTGATTATAAAAACCTTTTGCCTTTGACCTTTTGCCTTTAACCTTCTCCCCAAAATCGTTACATTTCACTTTTTTGTTTTTAGGAATTGTTATGTTACTTTAGCTATTGGCTTTTCCCCTGCTTTGAGCCTTATAAAACCTACCAGAATAATGCCATATAAAAACCGAAGGTCAACCTATACATATTTCATACTGATTTTTGTATTTATAAAAGTTGTTCTTAATTTATTCGCGATAAGTCATTTTGGTTTTCAGCGCGACGAATTACTGCACCTGGTTTTGGCCGATCACCTGGATTGGGGTTATAAAGAAGTGCCTCCTTTTATTGCCATCGTGGCTAAAGCATCCAACATCCTTTTTGGACATTCACTTTTTGCCGCACGCATTTTCCCAACTATTTGCAGCGGACTCATTGTCTGGTTTGCCGGCCTCATTACGGTTGAATTTGGCGGGCGTAAGTTTGCCATTACCCTCACCTGTCTGGCGCTCATATTTTCGCCTGCATTTGCGGCAAGCGGCTATCTTTTCCAGCCGGTTGTGTTCGATCAGTTCTGGTGGGTATTAACAGTTTGGCTGTTGATCAAATACCTTAACACCACCGATGTTAAATACCTGTACTGGCTAGGCCTGGCCGTTGGCCTGGGTATGCTAACCAAGTATACCATGGCCTTTTTCTCATTTGCCCTGATCATCGGCATCCTCATCAGCAAACAGCGTAAACTACTATTCAACAGGCATATACTGGGTGCAGTTTTAGTAGCTTTTTTAGTTTGCCTGCCAAACCTCATCTGGCAAATTCAGCATCACTGGCCGCTGATAACGCACATGAACACCCTGCGCAAAGAACAGCTAAGCTATATTAAACCTGTCGAATTTATTGAGCAGCAATTGCTGGTGCATGGTGTGGCCCTTTTTGTTTGGTTCACCGGTTTACTGTTTCTCATATTTTCTTTCAGGCTGCGCAACTTTCAATTTTTAGCTATCGCTTATGTGCTGATATTTATTTTTTTACTGGAGATGGACGGCAAAAACTATTATCTGTTTGGCGCTTACCCTATGCTATTCGCAGCTGGCGGTTTTGGTTTTGAACGATGGTTAAAAACCAAAGGCTATGTGCTCCGTACTCTTACTATAGTGGTATTTGTGTTACCTAATATGATCTTGCTGCCCATGCTGCTCCCTATATTTTCGATAGAGCATACCCTGGCATTTTTCAGATTTGCACATAAAAACATACCAGCTACAGATTTTTTGATCACTTGGGAAGATCAAAAACAACATCCTTTAACTCAGGATTATGCCGATATGTATGGCTGGGATGAACTGGCTCAAAAGGTAGGCGAAGCTTATAATAAGTTAACTCCCGAACAGCAAAAACAAACCCTTATTTATGCCGACAATTATGGCGAAGCAGGCGCGTTGAATCAATATGCTAAACAATTTAACTTTCCTGGGGCCATATCGCTCAATAGCAGTTTTACGCTTTGGGCACCGGATAGTATTCACTGCAAATACATCATCTATGTGGATGATAACGGCGGGGAGAACATCCGTCAGTTTGTAGCCGGCAAAATGATAGGTTCCTATAAAAAACTTGGAGAAATTGAATATTATCTGGCCCGGGAAAAAGGCACCTGTATATTCCTGATAACTGATCCTAAAGCACCTTTGCAAGAACGGTATACAAAAGAACTGGCGAAGAAAAGACTGGAGTAAATTTTATTAACATGCGAGGTTTAAAAACTATTATTTTCCTTATTATATCCAATACCTTTATGACTTTTGCCTGGTATGGTCACCTTAAATTTAAGGAATACGACTGGGGCAAAAATTTAGGGTTGTTATCAGTCATACTCATCAGCTGGGGGCTGGCATTTTTTGAATACTTGTTTCAGGTGCCGGCAAACCGTGCAGGCTTTAAAGATGATGGCGGCCCGTTTACGCTTGTTCAGCTTAAAACCATACAAGAAGCCATTACGCTTACCATTTTTATGGCGTTTACCATTATATTCTTTAAAACCGAGAAACTGGGTTGGAACCACCTGGTAGGTTTTGGGCTGATAGTATTGGCCGTGTTTGTGATATTTAAGAAATGGTGAAAAAAGACTGAGATAAAAGTTTGTAACTTGTTATTCCTCCACAAGTGAGTATTTCATTTTCGTATTTGCGGTCATAACTCCCGATGAATTGTAAGAAAGCAAACCGTCATAAGCTACCCATCTGCCTTTATCCACCGAAAATTTAGCTATGCCCTGGTAACTCATGCTCATCACGGTTTTTACAGGTGTCTGCGCTCCCATTGGTGAAGGAATGGTAAAATCACCTTTAATATATTCTACAATATCATATTTCAGTGTAAAAATTTGTTCACCGTTTATATTTTCTATTTTCACAGCTGTTACCAGGTTTTTTCTATAGGAACTGTCACACTTAAAATTCTGGTCGGCTGTAAGCAGGTTTACACTCAGAGGCCATGAATCGCCCTGTTTAATACTTTTCCCGGGTAATTTAAATAACAACGCTATAATGTTCTTTTGCTCACTTTTGAGGTAAAAGCTTTTTATAGTTCCGTCTTCATGTATTGTGCCACGCAACTGTACCCCTGTAGACATCTGTTTGAACATTTTTTCCGCTTCGCTTAAAGTAGAACTTGCGGTATCTTGCTTATCATCATTTTTAGTTATTAGCTCAATATCAATGATTCCCTTGCGTTTTTCGGCGAGTGTGGCAACCATATTGCCGGGTTGTAGGTTCGCGTTAAGCTTTTTAAGCATTTTCTGCAAATCATCCCAATTCACAGCATCACCCAACCCCATAGCTTTTGTAAGCCCACTCATGTCAAGCTTTTTATCGGCCGTATCAACGCCAACCATAATGGTTTTATAAGTAATTACTTCTTTAGGATCTAACTTCCACTTAAGAAGTACAGTTTTATTATTTTGCGAACATGCTGATGTAGAGACCGCTACTATAACAGCCAGGAAAAGAAATTTTATCTTGTGCATCGGTTAGTTTGTGCCTAAATATATAGATAAATAAATCACAAAAAAAAACAAAAAAAGGTGCTATGCAACAGCACAACACCTTTTGTCTTCTACCCTACGCCTAGGTAACTAAGCCGATATCGCGTTGATGATATCGTACTGCGTAATGATCTCAATTTTGCCTTGTCCATCTTCAACCAGTACGGCGATGTTATCTTTATTGATCATGCCTGATATCTTATCGATAGAAGTATTCAGATCAACAAAAGGGAACGGTGCTGTGGTGATATTTTTAATCGGCTGCGATTTGATGGATGGGTTCTCGATCAATGAATCCAGGATGTCACTTTCTGTAATCTTACCGATCACCATGCCATGCTGTGTAACCGGAATCTGTGATATATTGAGCGATTTGATGGTATTGATAGCCTCCAGCACGCTTTTTTCACAGTCGATAGTGATAATTTCTTGCACATCCTTTTTGCCGATGATATCGGCAGCGGTTAGTTTACCATCCTTTAAAAATCCGCGGTCGCGCAGCCAGTCGTCATTATACATTTTGCCCAGGTAACGCGTGCCATGATCCGGGAAGATGATCACCACTACATCACCTGCTTTAAACTTATCCTTCATTTGTATAGCACCAGCTACAGCCGATCCTGTGGAGTTTCCGGCAAAAATACCTTCCTTACGGGCAATTTCGCGGGTCATGAGGGCGGCATCTTTATCGGTCACTTTTTCAAAATGATCAATGAGGCTGAAGTCAACGTTCTGTGGTAAAAAGTCTTCGCCAATACCTTCGGTGATGTATGGATAGATCTCGTTCTTATCCATAATACCGGTTTCTTTATATTTTTTGAATACCGAGCCGTAAGTATCAATACCCAACACCTGGATGTTTGGGTTCTTTTCTTTCAGGTAACGAGCCGTACCCGATATAGTGCCACCCGTACCAACCCCTACTACCAGGTGCGTGATCTTACCTTCGGTTTGCTCCCATATCTCCGGACCGGTTTGCTCATAATGCGCCTGCGAATTACTTAGGTTATCATACTGATTTGGCTTCCAGGAATTAGGTACTTCACGTTCTAAACGAGAAGATACCGAGTAATAAGAACGTGGATCTTCGGGCTCAACGTTGGTAGGGCAAACAATTACCTCGGCACCAAAAGCGCGCAGAGCGTCAAACTTTTCTTTGGATTGTTTATCGGTACTGGTAAAAATACATTTGTAACCTTTAATAACCGCCGCTATAGCCAAACCCATGCCTGTATTGCCCGATGTACCTTCAATAATAGTACCGCCAGGTTTCAGTTTACCGCTTTTTTCAGCATCCTCTATCATTTTAAGGGCCATTCGGTCTTTGATAGAATTACCGGGATTGGTGGTTTCTATCTTAGCCAAAACCGTTGCCGGGATGTCTTTTGTTACCTTGTTTAATTTAACCAGCGGTGTGTGACCAATGGTTTCCAATATATTGTTATACCACATAAATTCAAATATCTACTAATCCGGTATACTTAGCCGGACAATGCCTCAAAATTAACTTTCTTAAATGATATTTCTTCACAGAATAATAAATCTTATAATTTTTATGGAATAGTTCATCAGCCTGCATCTTTTAAGTATAACCCAAAAGCTTATATTTAAACCCATGGTATCTACAACCTATAACAGCCTCTCCTTATCATTAAAAATAGCCCTATTTATTTTATTACTGATAGGTATTTGCATCAGTCCGGCGTTTTCACAAAAACTGCTGAGCCCAAGCCGGCAGAGTAGTTACTATACTTATATCTATAAACTATCGCCGGCTGATGTGTTGAATTTTTATAAGCACCCGGGTAAAAATCCTGATGAAAATATATTGCACAACCCTATTGATTCTTTTAAAACGGATAAATACTGGGAGAATAAATTACCCGCCGGCAATTACCTGAGGATACATGCCTCAAAAAACAAACTCGTATACGAACTGATCGAAAACAGGTCGGCTTTTCTACAATTGTTCCGGAACAATTACGATCTGCGTTTTATACTAACCGATAAGCAAGGTCAGTTGATCAATAACGCTACGGTTCAGTTTGATCAAAAAACAGTTGCCTTTGATCATAAAAGTGGCCTGTACAGTCTCAATGCCACTAAAAAAGACACCATACTGAAAGCTGAATTTGCCGGGGTTACTAATTACTATAAGGTAAAACAGGAAAAGCCTTACCGTTATAATCAATATAATCGCCAAAGCTGGTTCAAAAGGTTTTGGCTGTCGATTAAAAATATATTCAAAAAACGTCCAACCAATCCATGGCCAGCCAATAAGTACCAGGGTTTTATGGTATTTAACAAAGCCATGTACAAACCCCATGACACCGTAAAGTTTAAAGCATATATTTTAAACAAAGACTCTAAAAACCCAATCAACACGCCCAGCTTACTGGTACGACTAAAAGAGAATTACAATGACGACGGCAAAATTATTGGCAAAGTGAACAGTTACCGCGCCGGTGGGTTTGAGTACAGCTTTGTACTGAACGATAGTTTGGATCTCAGTCTGGATAATAATTATAATATCAGCCTGGAAGATCCGGAGAAATATGAGGAAAAGGATAAAACTGAGGCTAAACACTTGGTTTATCTTACAGGTAATTTCAGATATGAGGAGTACGAATTAAAGTCGCTCACCTTTAGTGCCCGTACGGATAAAAAAGAACACTGGCCTGGCAATCCGCTTGCTTTGTATCTAAAGGCGGTTGACGAAAATAACCTACCCTCGCCTGATGGAAGAGTGACCATAACGCTAACGACCCGCAATTCCAAAGATTTTAACAGCGCCCATGTTTTTGTGCCCGACACCCTTTGGAAGCACCAACAAGTCCTTGACCCAATTGGCGAAACTAAAATATTGATCCCCGATTCCATCTTCCCCAAAGCTAATATTGATTACCGCATAAGTGCCGAGTTTTTAAACAGTAATAACGAAAGTCAATCGGCAGATGAATGGGCTAGCTTTAAGTATAAGCGCTTCCATATAGCGGCAAGCTTAAGTGCCGACACATTGATCAGCACTTATCAGAACCTGGGCAAGGATATTAAAGGTAAAGCCCTCATAGCCGCACTGGACGCCAAAGAAGATACCATTTCCAAACAGCAGATTATCCTGCCATCCAAAATCATCATCAATCCTAATGCAACCAGTTATAGTATTACCACGGATAGCAGCAGTACCGAACTCGAACTAAAGCAAGAGCAAAGTGGGGTTTCCTTATCAGGTTATCGTACCGCCGACTCCCTGTTTGTTAAGGTTACCAATACCCGTAACCTGTATTTTTGGTACAGCGTATTTGCGGGCAATAAGCTGATTGATGCCGGCCAAGCTGTTCAGTTATTTTACAAACGTGCCTATCGGGAGCAAAACAATGTCACTTTCCTTATCAATTATATTTGGGCCGGTCAAAGCCGCACCGATCAAAGCGTTATCGCCTACCAGGATAAGTTGTTGACCATAAATGTAAAACAGCCTGTATCCGTTTACCCCGGTCAACAGGTAAAAACAGATATTGTAGTTACCGATGCAACCGGCAAGCCTGTTCCTAATACCGATATAACCGCTTGGGCCATGACCAGCAAATTCACCAATTACCAGGTGCCCTATCTGCCTTATTTGGGAAAACTTTATCCCAACCGCAAATATAAAAACCCTTTTACCAATAAAGGCGTTGATGGCGATGGCTTCCTGAAACTGAATTGGAATCGATGGAGCCGCGAAATGGGATTAGATAGCATTGCCTACTACCAGTTTACCCATCCAACAAAAGCCTACCGGGTAGAAGAACCCACTACCGATACCCTGGCACAGATAGCACCATTCATTGTAAAAGATGGTGATGTAGTCCCCGTACATATCCTGTACATTGATAACCGGCCAGTATATTTCGATCAGGCGCAGCAATTACAACGCTACAGTTTCCAGGTAAGCCCGGGCTTGCATTCGCTTCAGTTCAGAACCAATAAACAACTCATTAGCATAGATAGCATACTGGTAAAAAAATCAAAAAAACTCATCCTGAGCATCAATGCCGATAATGTTAAAGCTACCAAGATTACAGACACTTTAACTGCTTACGAAGCCGACCTGCTCAATAGGTACATGATTACGGTGGTGAATAATTTTGAATCGCGGATGGCCACCCTTGAGCAGCCCGATAAGATCATGCTGCTTAACCCTATCCCGGGAGGCTATCGCAATGATATATTGACTGGCCCATTGGCCGATAATTATGCCCAGCTATCGGTACGCGGCGAAAAACCACGCTACTTTATAGCCGAACCCGGATACAGCTTCCTGTTTGAGCCCGGTTTGATCAAACAAAAAAGTATCCCTTACAAATATCCCTTCAACAAAAAACTATCTGTGGCTAGCGGAACGGATGATTATACACAATTGGTACTCACCAAAGCCCAAACAGATAGCCTGTGGCAGCAATACCTGGATCTGCGTGCCAATACCCAAAGACTATTCCGTAACGACGACAATAAAAGCATGCGCACGGGACATCTGGTAATGAATATCAACCAACCCAGGGAAAAAAGAATCCTGATCAAAAATGTGATCATGTACCGCTATAATGATCCGGAATTTATCAGGATATACCCCGGCAATACTACCGATCTGTATGGCGTCGAAGCCGGAAATTACCGTTTGCTGTTCCTGTTAAAAGGTGATGTATATGACATTAAGGAAAACGTTAGTATTAAACCATATGGTACTAATTTCTATAAGCTGACTATTTTACCCAGCCACACAAAAGACTCCGTAAGTACGCGCATCAGCAATATCATCAACAGCCGAAATGGCTTATATGATTATAAAGATAGGGATATAGAAAACGACGCTTTAAAGATTAAGGAAGCCTTTAATGAAAAGTATCTGGACATGAGCGACTTTACCGGACAGATGGGTGGTACTATTACAGACATTAACGACAAACAACCATTAGCAGGCGTAACGGTAAAAGTAAAAGGCACCAACAACGGAACTGTAACTGATATTAATGGTCGCTTTAAACTCAAAGTACCTGCACACGGTAAGCTAATCGTTATTTTTATTGGTTACGACGCCCAGGAGATCAACATTGTGCCAGGCGCTTATGAAAAAATAGCGTTAAAAGCATCGAGCAAAGCGCTACAGGAAGTGGTAGTAGTGGGTTATGGTATTCAAAGAAAGGCGAACCTGACGGGCTCAGTTTCAACAGTATTAAATGGCCGGATCGCAGGTATTTCGGTATCTCAAGACGCCTCCAGATATAACGGCTATGCTAATTTTAGCATCAGGGGTTCGTCCTCTACGCCAGGTCAGGCGCCGCTTTTTGTGGTGGATGGTGTGATAGTTGAGAACCCTGGCGAGATACGCGCGGATAGCATTGCCGACATTAATGTACTAAAGGACGCTGCTGCGACCGCCTTGTATGGCTCACGGGCTGCCCATGGAGTAGTAATCATCAACACCAAAAAGAAACCCGGTGATGCGCAGGCTGCAGAGTCATCACAGCCAGGTAATGAAGCCTCTTTACGTAAAAACTTTTCAGATTATGCTTACTGGCAACCCAAACTTACAACTGATGCGCAGGGTAAGGCCAGCTTCACTACCACCTACCCTGATGATATTACCAGCTGGCGCACGTTTATCATTGGCATTAACGGTAAGCAAACCGGCTTTAACCAGGCGCAGGTAAAATCATTCAAACCTTTGAGCGCTAATTTTACTTCTCCTCAATTTGCGGTCGCCGGAGATGAGATGAGCGTTATTGGCAAAGTATTGAACTATAATTCTCAAACCGCCGATGTTAACCGCAGCTTTACCTATAATGGCAAATTGCTGAAACAGGAAAACATCAGTGTAAAAAACTCCAAAATAGATACCTTAAACATTATTGCCGATGCGATTGACAGCCTGAGTTTTGAATATACCATTAAACGCGACAACGGCTATTTTGATGGCGAACGGCGCAAAATACCAGTTATAAAACAAGGCGTAAAAGAAACCAAGGGTATGTTTGAAGTATTGAATGGCGACACCACAGCCCACCTAAAATTCGACCCCACACTAGGCCCCATTACCTTCCATGCAGAAAACTCGGTATTACCAGCCTTGATGGAAGAAACCCAAAAGCTGCGCGATTATAAATATTTATGTAACGAGCAACTGGCATCCAAGCTTAAAGGCCTGCTCACAGAAAAACGCATCAAAAAGTTTCTGGGTGAGGATTTCAAATATGGCAAAAACATTACCGAAGTGATCAAAAAGCTGCAGGAAAACCGTAAAAGTACAGGCACCTGGGGTTGGTGGAAAGATACCAATGAAGAACTTTGGATAAGCCTGCACGCTATTGAAGCTTTGATAGACGCACAGAAAGAAGGTTACACCACACAATTGGATAAACAAAAAATCAGCGACTATCTGGTTTACCAATTGGAAAGTTACCGCGGGCAGGATAAACTGCTTTGTCTGCAACTTTTGCATAAACTGGGCGCTAAGGTTGATTACAAAAAGTATTTTGACACCATAGCCAAAGAAAACGCTTCTATCAAACTCAAAACCGATATCAGTGTATCAACTTATGACAAATTCAGGTTGATGCTGCTAAAACAGGAAGCCGGCGTTCCGGTGAAGCTGGATAGTTTACTCGCTATTCAGCACCGTACCCTTTTTGGTAACGTTTACTGGGGCGAAAACAACTATAGTTTCTTCGATAACTCCATACAGCTAAGTATACTGGCTTACCAAATCATCCGGAATGATGGCAAGCACCCCGACTTATTAAACAAAGTAAGAGGCTACTTTTTAGAACAGCGCGGACATGGCGACTGGCGCAACACTTATGAAGCAGCCCTGATACTGGAAACCATTTTACCCGATCTGTTGGTAGAAGGCAAACCGCTGAAACCAGCTACATTAATGCTCAAGGGCTCCAAAACCGAAACAATCAGCCAGTTCCCTTACACAGCTACCCTGACAGATAACGATATCAGCGTGAGCAAAACCGGAACACTGCCTGTTTATATAACCGGTTATCAGCAATTCTGGAATCCCAAACCCAAAAAGGTAAACAAGGATTTTACGGTAGATACCTGGTTTGAGAAAAACGGCGAAAAAACCACCAAACTAAAAGGTGGCGAATCCATAGTACTAAAAGCTGAAATAAATGCCAAAGGCGATGCTGATTTTGTGATGATAGAAATACCCATACCAGCGGGATGCTCCTACAACAGTAAAGAACAATCATGGGATAATAACGAAGTACACCGGGAATATTTTAAAGAGAAGGTGAGTATATTTTGCCGCAAACTGAAACAGGGCAAGTATACTTACACCATTAACCTGATGCCGAGATTCGACGGCAGGTACAACCTTAACCCGGCCAAAGCCGAGATGATGTATTTCCCGGTATTTTATGGCCGCGAGGGGATGAAGAAGGTGGTAATAGGGTCACAAGGTAATTAACCCATAGTTTGTTATCCTGAGCATAGCGAAGGATCTATTCTTCAACAGGTATATTGCTGAATAGATGCTTCACTTCGTTCAGCATGACAGCATTAACTGGCCAATAGCCTCATGAACCAGTTAAAATTTCAAATGCTTAACCGTTAAGCCATTATTGATTAACTGTTTTAACGATTCGATACCGATGCGAAGATGTGTTTCTACAAATTGCTCTGTTACGGAGGAGTCGCTTTCGGCAGTTTTTACGCCTTCTGGTATCATCGGCTGATCTGATACTAACAACAATGCTCCTGTAGGGATTTTGTTAGCAAAACCGGTGGTAAAAATAGTAGCAGTTTCCATATCAACAGCCATGGCACGCAGCTCTTTCAGGTATTTTTTAAATACTTTATCATGCTCCCAAACACGGCGGTTAGTGGTATAACAGGTACCTGTCCAGTAATCGCGGGAAAAATCACGAATGGTGGTCGATATCGCCTTTTGTAAAGCAAATGATGGCAACGCGGGTACTTCTGGTGGTAAGTAATCATTTGATGTACCTTCACCACGAATAGCGGCTATCGGCAGTATCAGATCGCCCACGGCATTTTTCTTTTTCAAACCACCGCATTTACCTAAAAATATAACGGCTTTAGGGTGTATAGCGGTAAGCAGATCCATCACTGTAGCTGCTACCGAGCTGCCCATACCAAAGTTAATAATGGTGATACCATTGGCGGTAACGCTTTGCATAGGTTTTTCCAGACCCATGATCGGCGCATTATCATTCCACTGAGAAAACAGTTGGATATACTTCGAAAAGTTGGTCAGTATAATATACTCGCCAAAAGCTTCCAATGGCCTACCAGTATAACGCGGCAACCAGTTAACCACAATAGCATCCTTGGTTTTTAATCCCGATTTTACGGGTGAGTGCACTTCTTTTACTACCGGGGCATCGGTAGGATCCTTTTTTACATTCATTTGTTCATTCATATTTTTTCCTATTTAAGTGGTTCTATAGTATCAAGTAGCGAGTATCAAGTATCACGACAAGCACTACATTTCATTTGGGACAATGTATCTTCAAGTCTTGATACTTGATACTCGCTACTTGATACTAACAAAAAACCTGTTTATACAACAAACCCCGGCGTTTCACCAGGGTCTGCAATTATTATAATAAAGATAGCTACTTAATTGATATCAAATTGTTACGCTACTTTTAATTTTTTCAGATCCGATTTTTCAAACTTCTCGTGGGCATAGTCTAAAGTAACCTGCAGGCGTTTCACATCTTTTTTAGATGGAAACTCAAACATGGCATCTATCATAATCGCTTCGCAGATAGAGCGCAGGCCCCTTGCTCCAAGCTTAAATTCCATGGCTTTATCTACAATAAACTCCAGCACCTCATTATCAAAATCAAGCTTTACACCTTCATATTCAAACAATTTTTTGTACTGTTTCAATAAGGAGTTTTTAGGCTCGGTTAATATGTTGCGCAGGGCATCCCTGTCAAGGGGGTTCAAATAAGTCAATACCGGCAAGCGACCAATCAACTCAGGTATCAACCCAAATGATTTCAAATCCTGCGGCGTAATATATTTGTACAGGTTTTTCATGTCAACCTCGCTATCGTCACGTTTCAGTTTGTAACCAACGGTTTGCGTACGCAAACGGTTAGCTATTTTACGATCGATACCGTCAAACGCACCGCCGCATATAAACAATATGTTGCTGGTATTTACAGTTATCATTTTTTGATCGGGGTGCTTGCGGCCTCCCTGTGGCGGTACGTTAACCATGGTACCTTCCAATATCTTTAACAAAGCCTGCTGTACACCTTCGCCGGATACGTCGCGGGTGATGGAAGCGTTATCACTTTTGCGGGCTATTTTATCAACCTCATCAATGTAAACAATGCCTTTTTCGGCAAGGGTTACATCATAATCTGCCGATTGCAGCAAACGGGTCAAAATGCTTTCCACATCCTCCCCTACATAACCGGCCTCGGTTAATACGGTAGCATCACAGATACAAAACGGAACGTTTAATATCTTGGCCAGGGTTTTAGCCAGTAAGGTTTTACCAGTACCGGTTTCGCCCACCATAATGATGTTTGATTTTTCAATCTCTACCTCATCCTTATCAATACGCTGGTTTAAGCGTTTGTAATGGTTATATACGGCTACAGAAAGTATCTTTTTAGCATCATCCTGACCGATGACATACTGATCAAGGTGACCTTTAATTTCGGCAGGTTTTAATAAAGAAGGTGCCGAAGGTGAAGCTTTTACCTTGCGTACCTTTAACTCCTCAGCCAATATTTCATTAGCCTGGTTAACGCATTTATCACAAATGTGAGCGTCGAGCCCTGCAATTAACATCAGGGAATCCTGTTTACCTGCACCGCAAAATGAACACCTGATTTCCTTACTGTTCTTATTCATCTGATTCGTTTGTTGTCCAAAATTAACTAATTAGTGGCAGAAAAAAAAGTTTTGAGCCATAAGTAATGAGTTTTGAGTTAGAACGAACGGTCGTTAAACTATCATTTTCACTCAAAACTCAGCACTTATTACTCCTTAACGGCGGCTTATTTATTCGCTTTACCGCTGCCTTTTAAAATCTCGTCAACCATACCAAATTCTTTGGCTTCTTCGGCAATCATCCAGTAATCACGATCTGATGCGTCCCAAACTTTTTGGAATGGTGCACCGCTATGATCGGCAATAATCTGGTACAGTTCTTTTTTCAGCTTGGTGATCTCATGGTAAGAGATCTCGATGTCTGACTGCTGACCTTGTGCACCGCCTGATGGCTGGTGGATCATTACCCTGGCATGTGGCAAAATTGCCCTTTTGCCTTCGGTACCGGCACATAATAGTACCGCTGCCATTGATGCTGCCATACCTGTACAAATAGTGGCTACATCATTTGATATAAATTGCATGGTGTCATAGATACCCAAACCCGCGTAAACAGAACCACCCGGTGAATTGATGTAAATCTGGATATCGCGTTTGCTATCGGCCGACTGTAAGAACAGCAATTGAGCCTGGATAATGTTTGCAATATTTTCATAAATGGCATCGCCCAGGAAAATAATACGGTCCATCATCAAACGTGAAAACACGTCCATCTGGGCTACATTTAACTGACGTTCTTCGATGATATACGGGGTCATACCGGTTGGTGTATAAATTCCGGATGGCATTCTGCTTCTGTCAACAGCAGAAATATATTTATCTACGTGTAAGCTGTTTAAACGGTGATGCTTAACAGCATAATTTCTGAATTCGTTCTTATCGATGTTACTACTCATGGTTTTTGTTATGTTATTTTTAGGATGCAAGTATTACTTGCGTTAAATATAGTTTTTAGTTGAATATAATTTTAAACAGATAGTAGGTATTAAGTAAAAAAATATCAGCCCAACCCTCCCCGGAAGGGAGGGCTTTTAAAAGGCCCAGTTTTAGTAAAGATAGACTCTAAGTTTATTAAAAGTCTCCCCTCCCAGGGGAGATTTAGAGGGGGGCTTATACACCAAAAGCAACCTTGTGAGTTGCTTTTGGTGTTTTGTACAGAAGTAAAAATGAGCTTATTGCTACTCTTTTACCAGCTCGCTGAAATCTGTATAAAGGATATCTTTTTTCTCTAAAGTGATTACGCTTTTGATATAATCAAATACTTTAAGCGCTTTTACTTCTTCAAATATCTTGTTAGCATTCTCTTTGTTTTGAAGATATTGTACAGTGTACTGACCTAACTGCTCGTCAGGGATAGGCTGCGGGCTGTACATTCTAAACTGCTGATCTAAACGAACTTTCGCCAAAGCAAAAACCTCGTCATATTTGATCTCAATCTGGTTGTCCTTAATGATCTTGTTTTCGATCAGGGTCCATTTCAGGTTGGTTGCAAAATCGTTATAACCGCCATTCAGTTCCTCGTCGCTCAGTTTTTCGTTAGTAGCTTTTAACCAGCGTTTCAAAAACTCATCCGGCAAGTTAAAATCAACCTTGGCCACGCTCAGTTTGTAAATATCGTCCTGTAATTTACGCTCTGAATCCTGAACCATCATGGTTTCAATCTCTTCAGTAATTTTAGCTGTAAATTCCGCTTCGGTAGTTACTGTACCTTCACCAAATAATTTGTCAAAGAACTCCTGGTTCAAATCGCTTTCTTCTAAACGGTTTACATTTTTAACCGTTAATTGAAATTTTGATTTTAACTCAGCCGCTTCATCTTCTTCAATTTTTAATAAAGCAGCAACCTTTGGCGCTTCGTTATCAAAAGCTTTCTGAATATCAAGCGTTACTACATCACCTTTTTTAAGACCGATCAATGATTTTTTTATCTTTTCATCTTTAATCTGATCTAATCTAACTGATGCGGTATTGCTTATGCCTCCCTCAAAAACAGAACCATCCGGAGAAAGCTGAGCCAAATCTGCGTAAAGCACGTCATCGTCTGCCGATACGTCAGGATTTGTCATTTTGCCATAGCTGCGGCGAATATTTTTAATACGTGAAGCCAACGTTTCGTCATCAACTTTAATCACGTACTGGGTTGTTTTATCTTTTGATGAGAAATCAATATTGAACTGCGGCGCTAAACCCAACTCGTAATTGAATTCAAAATTATCGTTAAAATCCCAGTTGTATTCTTTCTCGTTATCAACCTTTGGTAATGGCTGACCCAATACTTCCAGTTTTTGCTCTTCAAGGTATTTATTTAAAGTATCTGATAATAAGTTATTGATCTCATCAACCAAAATACTTTTACCGTACATTTTTTTGATATGTGCCGCTGGCACCATTCCGGGACGAAAGCCTGGCAGTTTAGCCTTTTTAGCGTTTTCTTTTATGGCTTTGTCAACACGTGGCTGGTAATCTTCAGGGTTAATGTTGATCTTAACAACTGCGTTCAGGGCATCTACTTTTTCCTGTGTAATATTCATCTTTTTACCGGGTATTTTAATTTAATGGTTCAAAACGTAGCCGTAAAACCAATTCAGGCTATACAAATTTCGAGGCGCAAAAGTATGAATTTTATTTTAAATTTAATCACGTAATTCTGCCGGACTGAATTTATCTACCTTGTTTTTTACCGGTTTAATTGTTTTCATATAAGCGTATATCGCCTCCAGATCGCTTACTTTCATTTTACCGTATTTGTACCAGGGCATAATGGTTTGAAATTCACCCGGTATTATCCTCTGGTGCTTATGGGTGCTATCGGCATATTGGGTAAAGCTGCTTAAAAACTGCGCCTTTGTCCAATTGCCTATACCAGTTTCCTTATCGGGCGTAATATTGGCCGACCGTATTTTGCCTCCATTAGGAGACGAGTATTCGTGCCCACCGGCAAATTCCAGTCCTTCAATTATTTCACCCTTGTTGGCTTGGCTGTGGCAATCTTTACAGGCCGCTATGCGTACCAGGTAAGCGCCATACTGTAAGGTATCATGTTCATCGGGTACCGTGCCCAAAGTAGCCTTTGCCGGCATGGTGTGCACCAATATATTTAACGGAAAATCAAGTTCACGCTCGGGGTAATCGGCTCTTTGCGGTTTCAGCGTACGCAGATAGGCAATGATGGAATAAACATCCTCCCGGCTCATTTTAGAGTACGACTCCCAGGGCATAATCGGAAATATGGCCGATCCATCTTTTTTAACTCCGGTAGTAATAGCCCTGAACAGTTCGCCATCGGTCCAGTTTTTTAAATGATACGGGGTAATATTGGGTACATAAACGCTACCCGGGAAATTAACATTGGCATTAAACTTTTCGCCGCCTGCTCCTAATGCTTCCTCTTTCACGGGGCCGGCAAATATAGTCCAGTCGCGGGTAGAGTGGCAATCAACACAAGCCGTTACATGATTGGCCAGGTACTTACCACGCTCAATACGTTGTGGAGTAGCTTCTACTTTAATATTTTCCGGCTCGCCAACATTAGGCAAGGCCAGGGTAATATAGCTTATACCGACTACAACAATTAAAACAATGGCTATTACGATGTAGCCTGCAAACTTTAAAATCTTCTTCATAATAAGTAATAGAGATGCGGCAAAACTAAATATATGCCTGGTCTTATCCACCGTATTACCACGGGAAAACCGTACGTAGATTTACGTAAAAAACCTCCCCCAACAAAAAAAGCAGGAACCTTCGTCCCCGCTTTTATCAGCTAGTAAAATATTTATTAATCAACCTTTTCAATGCTTGATGCGCCCGACTTATCGTTATTAACGGTTGAAGGTGAACCTTTATACTTGATCTCCGAAGCGCCGGAAGAGTGTACATTCAGCGTTTTTAATACGTTGATCTTACAATGGCTCGCACCTGATGTGGAAATGGTGTATTCGCCAACCACAAAATCAAAAGCGTTAATTTTACCTACGCCGCTAAATTCAACATGGTGCGTTGCTGCCTGTCCGGTTAAATTCAATTCGCTTACACCACTGCCGTGACTGTCTACATTGGCTGCGTTCAAGTCAAGGTTAACTTTAGTAGCGCCTGATAAGTGAATTTTCAGATCGCCGGCATTGATTTTACCAGTTGATGAAACCTCTACCGCTCCTGATGCCCTAAGTTCTTCCAGTTTGCGGATGCCAATATTTACTACCAGGCTATCATCAAGGCATATTGTTTTGGTAGTTTTGATAGTTAATTTATCGCCATTAACAGAAGTAGAAACATATTTGAGCAGATTGTCATCTCCTGTAACCGAAATACTAAGTGAACTATCCTGCTTTAAATGAATTTTATACGCGCCCGATATATCAATCCGGGTAAAATCATTTGCTTTGCGTTGTTCGGTAGTTATTTTTCCCGAGCCATGTACACATACAAGTTTACATGATGATATTATACTAAATGATGCGCATGCGATGATGGCAATGGCTAAACTCGCTTTTTTCATAGTAACAGATTTTTTATGGTTATAAGGTATCATAAGCTATGGCTCATGATAATAGCATTGTATTTCTATTTTGTGACGTTGTTTGTAGGATTGAAGTTACATCAAAAATAAAAAAAGCTGCCACATTTTGTGGCAGCTTCTCAGAATATATGATGAACTTTTGCAAAAGTTGGATTAAAGACCGGCAAATTCGTTTGCTATTTCTTTTTGTGGTAAACCATTCAGTTTGTCGTTGAAGCTTTCGGCGGCAAAATTGTTGTTATTTACGCTGGTGGTGTTGCTGTGGTTTAAGGTATAAACAGTAGCGCTGCCACTCAGGTCAATTTTAGCGGAATCATCTAAGTTAACGTTGGCTGCATAAGTATCTACATTTAAAGTAGCGGTAGCATTGTTGTGTAAGTTCACTTCCAATTCAAGGGCTGATAACTTACCGAATGATTTTACCTGGGCATTATCATAAGCATTAATAGCGCGTAAGTCATTAGCAGTTACCCAAACAACCAGTTTTTCTGCTTTGTATGAAGTGATACGCAATACACCGTTTTCACTTTGAACCAGGGCGCTTTCGCCATAGTAACGGTTGTATACTTTTACCTGGTCGGCAGAGCCGTCAGAAACAAACAGTTCTACATTACCGCGGATCTCGATCTTGCTGATCTTGCTTACTTCTTTTACTACAGTTGCAGCGTTGCCGATTGCGTTATTATTGGTAGTTGCATAAGTTGTGCCTGCTATACCACCTACTAAAACTAACATAGTTGCGATGGTGAATAATTTTGTTTTCATGATATTAATATTTTGATTGTCAATTAATTGTATTGTCTTATTTTTTAAATACATCTATATGACGCCTCCATTTTTAAAACGTTACAGCTATTTGGGGTCAATTAGATGTACGGCCTTTTTTTGTCGGTAAACGGTGGATTTATATCGGTGAACGGCGAAATTATTTTTAAGAAAAAAAAGGGGAAATGCTTTTTATAGTATGAAGCAAGAAGAATGAGAGACTCAGCGGTCGCAGGTGAAGCAAAAATAGCCCATCATGTCATTGCGAGGAGGAACAACGAAGCAATCTCCTAGCTATTCTATTCAGGATACGAAGAAATTGCCACGCTGCGCAATGACATGGCGAATTTAGTATCATCTGTAACAAAAAAGGTCGAACGAAATTTGTCCCAGTATAACACCTATTATATTAGTAAATATTCAGTTAACCATCTGGTTCACCGGCCGGTAATAAACCTCGCTGCGGCCATTTACTGTTTTAACTACAAAACCATGCTCAATGAGCCATTGCAGTACCAGGTAAATACTGCTGGTGCTCACCTTAACGCCATTAAAGCGGATATGTCTTGACAGGGTATCTACATCGGCATCCTGGGCCAGTTTTAAAACATGAGCTATAATGTGCTTTTTTTTAACCGACAGGTTATATTGGTGCAAATGACAATATTGTACAAATTCATCGGGAAGGGCTGTTGCCGATAGGTTAAAGTGTGTCATAACTGTGATTCAATTAAAATACCGTTTAATTATCTCAAAGAAAAAAATATATACACGTACAATTGTTGTACATAGGGGCGATATAATTGTAAATTTACGACATGAAAAAAAAGCAATTTGCGCCCCTGCTTATTTGCGATGTAGAAGGTACCGATATCACACAATCAAGGCATAGCCACACTTACTACGAAATTATTTACGTACAAAAAGGTTCAGGTACACATATTCTTAATCAGAACTGTATTCCGTACAAAGCGGGCGATCTGTTTTTAATATGTCCCGAAGATGAACACTGTTTAGATTATAAAAAATACACCCATGTTACGCTGATCAAATTTACTGATGAGTTTTTCAGTTCAAATAATCAGTCGATACCGCATGTGGGCATCGTTTTCAGTCCGCAGGATTTGATGCGGCACAAACTATTAAAAGAGATCAAACTCACTTTCGACGAACCTTTTAAAACCATTTTAAGAGGCACCATTGATAATATTACCGCGTATAATGAATCGACGGATATAGCCACCTGTCCATATATCTTTTACCAGATACTGTCGCTCTTTGGTTTAATAACACAGGCGCTGGGGCGTATCGACTCGCAACTGGTTAATTGTCCTCCGGGTAAACAGGAGCTGATATCCTACATTCATCAGCATATTTACGAACCCGAAAACATCCTGATCAAAAAGGTAGCCGCACATTTTAATATTGCTACCAGCTATTTCAGCGCTTGGTTTAAAAGAAATTTTGATATCAGCTACCGCGATTACATCAATGGGTACCGTGTTAAGTTGATTGAGATCCGTATCAGTAATAAAACTTCTACCCTGAGCCAGATAGCGGAGGAGTTTGGCTTTACCGACGTGAGCCATCTATCTAACTATTTTAAAAAGCAAACCAACATTAACGCGAGCCATTACGGGAGGGTCTGAAGTCCTAAGTCTTTAGTCTGAAGTCTTTAGTCCTGAGGGAAAAATAGAACTATTGACTTTCGACTCAAGACTTAGGACTTCAGGCTCAAGACTTCAGACTAAGGACTTAGAGCTTTAGACTTAAATATGAAAATACATATCATGGGTGCATCCTGTGCCGGCTCAACCACTTTGGGCACCGCCTTAGCCCAGCAATTGAACTACCCCTTGTTTGACAGCGACAAATATTTCTGGGAAGCAACAGAACAACCTTTTACCGTAAAGCGCGACCCGGAACTGCGGAACGCCATGATGCTACAAGATGTGAACACCAACCTCAACTGGATACTCACCGGATCGATGGTAAGCTGGGGACCAGCATGGCTGAACATGTTTAACCTGGTAGTGTTTCTGTATATTCCCCACCACATCAGAATGCAACGTTTGCATAACCGCGAGCTGGAACGTTACGGCGATGCCATTTTTACCGACCCCGTACGCGCCGCCAATTACCAGGCATTTATGAAGTGGGCAACAGGCTACGATGATAATACTACCAAGGGCCGAACCCTGCAGGTACACGAAAACTGGCTGAGCCAGGTAAACGCCCCTGTTTTAGAAATACGTGGCGATACCACCGTACAACAGCGGATAGACTTGATTTTGGAGAAGATGAATGAGCTGTGATTCTTTTCAGACTTATGAAGTTTTAAAAGTTTCGTAAGTCTGATGATCCGGAATTGTAATTCAAGAGCCCCGGGCCAGTGCGATTCCCCTCTTGAGAGTAATAACCTATGAAAAGGCATAACGAAAGAATAACACTAAAAGAGGGCTTTCGCCCTGAGCTACGTCGAAGGGTTGAGCGTAGAGGCCTGCTCACCATGCTTCGACGGTGCTCAGCATGACACCCTTTTTAGGCAAATGTCTAATGTCCGGTTTTATTAATACATCTCACCTGCCGCCCCCCAATGTCATTAAGTTAAGGGGAAACGCAAAAGCAATTCCGCAAAAGCCCCCTCTAAACGGCGAAGCCCTCATGTAATAATCTCTCCCGGAAGGGGAGACTTAGCTTCAATTTTTTAAAGTCCTCCCTACCGGGGAGGATTTAGGTGGGGATCCATGTGCTTAACTTAATGACATTGGCCGCCCCCCAGTGGGGAAAGAATTGAAAAATATCCTTCTAATAAAACTTTATAATACGTAAACACCTGTAACCTTATCATATATAATATAGTCGTACTCTTAAATTAAAAAAATGGCTATACAGTTTGTAGTCCGAAATTTTCGGGCTTGTTTCATAGTGTCTATTTTGCTTTTAACTTCATTGGTTAACAATGCCCAGGAAAAAGACAATACGTATTATAAAAAACAACAGGAACCGGGTGTAAAAAAGATACTGATAAACGGAAAGTTTTGGGTTTGGACCCAAAAGATCGGAGACGGGGAAATTAATGTCCTGTTACTCCACGGCGGTCCGGCCCAGTCACACGAATATTTTGAAATATTTTCAAAGCACCTTCCTAATAAAGGCATAACCATTTATTATTATGACCAGTTTGGATCATACTTTTCTGAACAACCCACCCCACAGCAATTAAGCGATACAAGCCTTTGGAAAGTATCCCGCTATGTAAAAGAAATAGAACAGGTGCGAAAAGGGCTAAATCTGGATCGGTTTTTTATATACGGACACTCCTTTGGCTCGCTGCTTGCCCTTGCCTATACCTATAAGTATCAAACTCATGTAAAAGGGATTATATTTTCGGACATGAACCCCTTTCCTAAAGATTTTGATCAGCGGATTTCTTTTACCGGTAATCAAACCGATAGCATATTAAATACAATCCCAAAATTCAATGCCCTGATGCAAAACAAACTGCAAGGATTATCTTATGATCAAAAAGTATATCAGGAAGCATTCGACAGCACATTTACCCGAAATTTTGTGCTCAGACTGGATAAATTGCCCGATGCTATTTTAAGAACAAAAATCCATAAGAATATGGAGGTTGCCCGGAAAATAGGACCATCAACCTTTTCCTTGAATTATGCAGGGATGATACCTAAAATAACCATCCCCGTTTTGCTAATAAGAGGCGAATACGATTTTATTATAAGCACCGAACAGCTTAAAAAGCTAAGTCAATTGTTTGCTAAAGCACAATATTATGTGGTGCCCAATGCAGGTCATATCTGTTTTATTGATAATCCCGATCAATATTTTCCGGGTTTGATCAATTTTATCAAACGCAATAACTAACAAGTACTTTAATCCTAAAAATAGTCCTGAACTTGTTTCAGAATCCTTTAGGACAGGCTTTGCTCCGCCCATTCAAGCGCCCCTCCGCTTGAATGTAGAGCTGAATGAGCGTCCACGCTCATGTGTACTAACCAATTTGATAAAGATGAGTGCAGACGTTCACCAAAGTATCAGTTCAAACGGATGACGCTTGAGCTAGCGCGGTATATAATGGGTAAGAAATCCTTACTCCTTACTCCAAAAATCTCCTTAATTTTTCGTATATTTATATCAACAGCAGCCCGCTTATCTCCTGAAAAGATAAGCGGGCTGTTTGGTTAAGAAGAAAAGAGGTCAAAAACCGGCCGTTTGGCATGCAATAAATTGACTATCAATATTCTAATACTTTTTAAACCTTTCAAAACCCATCAAAAATTTGTTAAAAAGTGTTAAAATCGATGGTTTTGAGTAAGTTTTCGACAGTTTTTAAAGCATTTCCACCTCATTTTGACTAAAAAAGTGTTAAAATGTGAGGTTTAAAAAGTTTTAATGTTATAAAATGGCATCACCATTTATCCAAACCCAGCAACTTTTTACCCAGGGCTGAAAGTTCCGCGACAGGATTTTTCTTCTCCCGTTCCAGCGGGTCGCCTGGGAAAGCGTAGCCTTGCATGGCTTCCCTGTTTTGCCAGCTGTTGATACGCCATTGTCGCAGCTCTTCATTGTGCTCCTGGGCGGGCATCATGGCTACATACTGGGCAATACGCACCTTATTACCACTGGTATTGGGTCTGATGCCGTGCGGTTGTAAGCTATTGAAAATCAAAAGGTCGCCGGCTTCCAGCTTTACCTTAACTATGTTGAAACCGGTGATATCAGGCTTATAATGGTCGCGATCGGCGGGCTGGGTTAGTTTCCAGGTATCATAGCTGCGGTAAAGCTCTGGGATACATTGAAAACCGCCCATGTTTTCGTCGGTTTGGTCGGCCAGGGCCAGTACGCCCTGCACATTCTGGGGCTTGGTTTCGGGATCATAGTCCCAGTGGATAAAACCTTTGTACTCAAAACCAGGCCGTAGCGGGAAATTCAGATTGGCCCGGTCGATATTGGCCCATAGTTTTTCGGTACCCCATATATCAGCAAAAGCCTGATGCACACGCGGATACTGGCGGTTATCCCACAAGTACTGGTGGTTATATATTTCTACCATTCCGGTATTGTTTAGTTCTTTCATTTGCATTTGGGCATTGGGCCTTTTATACCAGCTTTCTATATCATTAGGGTCTTTGTCTTCATATTGCCACAGGTAGTCGGCGGTTTTTTTTGCCATTTCTTTGGGTATGGCGTTCTTTACAACTACGTAACCGTTGGTGATCCAAAAGGCCCAGTCATCTTCGCTCAGCACTCGTAAAGGTTGCCCGTTGCTGCGGTCGTTCAGTTTTACCTGGCTCGATTTGGCCGCCGAGGGATTGCCCGGGATATCTTTATGCGTCTCGTTCGGGTTCATTGTAGGGGTCATTGTTTGATTTGTTGCTTCCATGATCTCTGTATTGGTTAATAATTCAAAATTACAGAGATACAACAAGCTGTGTATCCGCCACAATGATCAATATTTGCTCTACATTGACTTATTTATTACATTTATTATTCAAAATAATACAATACAAGATGAATCAGATACAATTGGAACGTGTAGAATTTGAATCAGGAAAATCATTCAAACTGTTTTCGCCCCGGTTACGCAACACTTTCCTGTGGCATTATCACCCGGAGGTTGAGCTGGTTTATGTAGAAGCAGATGCGGGCATCCGCCATGTGGGTACCCATATTTCGGGCTATACCCAAAGCGACCTCGTATTCATCGGACCCAACCTCCCCCACCTTAATTTTGACTATCGTCTGCGCAACGATTATCATCAGATAGTGGTACAGTTACGAACCGATTTTATGGGCGATGCCATCAGCTACGCACCCGAATTTCAATTGGTTAGTAAGCTATTCAAAAATGCGGCATACGGTATTGCCTTTCATGGTGATACGCGGATGTTGGTGGCACAAAAATTAAAGGCCATAGGTAGCCTCAACAATTTTGACCAGCTGCTGGAGCTAATGAATATTTTCCGCATCCTAGCTGATTCTAAAGAATATACCCTACTCAACAACGATGAGAGCAGCAAAGATTTCATCCTGAAAGATAAGATCAGGATGGGTGCTATTTACGAGTATATTGACGCCCACTATGCTCAAAAACCCGATGTAAACGTAGTGGCCGCAAAGGTAAGCCTCACCACATCAGCCTTTTGCAGGTATTTTAAACGACAAACCCACATCACCTTTACCGAGTTTGTAAACCAGTACCGCATTGAGCGCGCCAAAAACCTGTTGATGCAGGATAAAAACATCACCGAAACGTGCTACGCCGTTGGCTTTGAGAGCTTGAGCTATTTTAACAAACTGTTTAACAAATTGGTTGGTCAAAATCCATCAGAATTTAAAAAGAAATGGGTGGCCGGTTCAAATCAGCTTTAATATACCACATCCTGAAAATAAAGAATTTATATATTTAGCATCACATTACAACCTTATGAAAATAAACCTGTTAATTATTTCACTCACGTTACTTACGATCGTTTCTCAGGCCCAAACACAGCTGGTCAAAAACCTGCAGGCGGGCAAAGCCCAAACACTGGTTGTTTATGGTACCAGTTTAACGGCTGGTGCGGGTGGGCATGCCTGGGTAGATTCGGTGTCTACCAATCTAAACAATAAGTACAACAACAACTTAACCGTATATAATGCGGCTAAAAGTGCCATGTGGTCAACCTGGGGCGTACAGCATTTAGAAGACAGTGTGATCAGCAAAAAGCCAGACGCGGTTTTAATCGAGTTTAGCATGAACGATGCCTTCCTGAACTATAAAACCAGCAGGGAACTGGCCGAATTAAATTTGAACTATATGATCGATCGAATCAAACTGTTTAACCCTGATTGTGAGATCATCCTGCAAACGATGGACATAGCGCTCGACAAACATGCAGCTGACCGGCCGGAACTAACTACTTATTACGATCTCTACCGCCAGGTTGCTAAGAAACGTAAACTTTTATTGATTGATCATTACCCGCATTGGAAAGCCATACTGGATAAGGGAAAAGAAGAATATTTGAAATATGTACCGGATGGCCTGCATCCCGATCCTGACGGCGCCCGCAAGATCATAGCGCCTTATGTAGTTGAAAAACTAATGGAAGGGAAATAGTACAAAAAGACAAAGCCACCTGGCTTCAGGTGGCTCTGTTCGGTTATGAACCTGTTGTAATGGTGATTATAAACCTGCATACTCGTCTGCTTTAACTTTTGCACCATTCAATATTTCAGTGGTGTGTTCGGCTATCAGACTTGATCCGTTTACACTTGAGCCCTGGCTGCGGTTTAAGCTATATTCATTAACAGTACCACTCAGGTTGGCACAGGCTCTATCGTTTATGGTAACACGAGCGCTGTAAGCATCTAATTTTAAAGTGGCTGAGGCGTTGTTGTATAGTTTCACATCCAGTTCAATGGCTGAAAGGTTACCGAATGAGCTGATGTTTGCATTATCATAAGCAGTGATGCCTGAAAGTTCTTTAGCGGTAACCCAAACCACTAATTTTTCGGCTTTGTTATAGGAGGTGATGCGTAACACACCGTTCCTTGATTGTATCAATGCGTTTTCGGCATAATAGCGGTTGTAAACCTTTACTTCATCGGCTGTGCCGTTTGATACATATACCTGAACATTACCATAAACTTCGATCCTGTTGATCCTGGTGATGTCGGTTAAAACGATGCCTTTGTTGTTGTTTGTGTTAACAGTGGCTTGTGCTTGATTTCCAATTCCAAATACTATAGCTGCTACAGTAAAAAGGGTGATTGCTAAAGTTTTCATGATTTTAATATTTTGATTGTCAGTGAATTAATATTGTTATTTTAAATACACCAATATGACGATCACACTAAAAAAACGTTACAGCAATATGGCCTGTAATAGTTATACGCCGGGATTTTGTCGGTAAATGAAAGAATGTTGTCGGTGAAAAGAGGGAACAAAAAGAGCCGTTTTTGGAAGTATGCAGATCGACGAGTTAAATTTTCTTTAACTGAAGATAAAACGCATCAGGTGATACATAAAATTCCAGACTTAAAACTCACTACTATTTAGTTAACGCGAGCCCTGGATAAGCAGTTCAGGTTATTTAAAGGCTCCCTGAATACTTTGCTTAAAGCTGATCAATGTAAACCCCATTATTTATGGTTTACACTGTAAATCGTTTTTTTTGATATAAAATAAGTTAATTAATTGATTATCAATAATTTGAATAATGTAAACCATGAAAAGTGTAAACCATGTAAACCCACTTTTTAACATAACAGACATCGGGATCAGGTTTGCATTTCTTATCCCGAACTCACGTTAATTAAGCAAGGTAATACTTTTCACCGTCGGTTTTTATTTTGCCGGCATCCAGCAACAGGCGAATGGTTTCCATCTTTTCCTTCTCGGTGCCCACGTTAATGGTATTGACCAGGGTGCCTATATCTGGGGTGGATATGCCTAAAAATTGTACAATTTCATGGGTAATATTGTCAAATATCTCGTCGGCATTTTTTTGACGCTTTTCATCGAGGCAAATATCGCAAACACCGCATTTACGGGCATTGGTCTCATCAAAATACGCCAGCAACATTTGGCTGCGGCACTTTTGGGCAGTAGCGTAGGCAAAAACCGCTTCCATTTTGTGGCTATAGGTTTCTTTACGCTCTTCAATGTATTTTTTGTTGATGAAGAGACGGTCGGCCTGCTGGCGGGGTTTTAAATAAGTAACCTGCGGCTGATCAGTTTGCTGCAAATAGCTAATAAGCCCAAACTCTTGTAATTGCATCAACCCATCAATCACCTGTTGAACGTTCAGGTTAGTGCGTCGCGACAGGTCGTATTCTTTTAAGCGTACGTAATTTTCAAATGAACCACCGTAGGAGCGTAACAAGGTTTTAATAAATGGATCCCAGCCAGTGTTCTGTATCTGGAAATTATACAACACTTCATTCACCACCTCAAACCGGAAACGCGACGGTAAAAACACGCTTTCGTTGAACGACAAATATTCATCCTTTTCCAGAAACTTAAGCGCATTGAGTGTTTTAACAGCATCCAGCTTAAAGCGGCTGCAAAAATCGCCCAGATCAAGATCAAAGCTCAGGCCTTCGCCGGCGCCATAAGCCAACTGATAATAATTGGCCAAACAATGGTAAACATGCTTGATCTCTTCAACCGACGGAAAGTTCAGCACAAACATTTTTTCCTGTCTTAGCCTATCGGAATGGGTATATAGTAAAACAGCATAGGCCTTTTGTTCATCACGGCCACCGCGACCACCTTCCTGATAATAAGCTTCCAGGCTTTCGGGCATATCTTTATGGATCACAAAACGCACATCGGATTTATCGATGCCCATCCCAAAAGCGTTGGTGGCTACAATAATGCGGGTTCGGTTATTTTTCCAGCTTTCCTGCTTTTCGGCTCGCTGA
This sequence comes from Mucilaginibacter lappiensis, assembly GCF_900155965.1. Lineage (GTDB taxonomy): Bacteria > Bacteroidota > Bacteroidia > Sphingobacteriales > Sphingobacteriaceae > Mucilaginibacter > Mucilaginibacter lappiensis. The sequence goes on along the minus strand of NZ_FTMG01000008.1, from coordinate 25,393 downwards.
TCCATGGATAAGCCGGCATGGTAATAATCGGCTTTAATACTGTTCTCGTTGTAAAATTTGGCAATATCGGCGGCATCCCGGCGACTGCGTACATAGACAATACCGCAGCCTTTCACACCACGGGCAATATCCAGCATTTTTTGCAGCTTGTTTTCGGCATTTTGCACTACATAGCTGATATTACGGCGTTCGAAGCTTTGCTGGTAAACAACCGCGTCTTTGAACAATAATTTCTGCTGGATATCTTCTTTCACCTCAGCCGTAGCAGTGGCTGTAAGGGCTAATACGGGCACTGTGGGGTGTAATTCCCGCAGATTGGCGATGTGCAGATATGGTGGCCGGAAATCATATCCCCATTGCGATATACAATGCGCCTCATCAATAGCTATCAGGTTCACTTTCATATAACGGATACGCTCACGCACCAGTTCGGACAATAAACGTTCGGGCGATAAATACAGAAACTTAACCGAACCGTAAATGCAATTATCCAGCGCCAGGTCTATCTCCCGTAAACCCATGCCCGATACGATAGATACCGCGTTGATGCCTTTCGCCTTTAGGTTCTCTACCTGGTCTTTCATCAGGGCTATCAGTGGCGATACCACAATACATATCCCCTCTTTAGCCAGTGCTGGCACCTGGAAACAAACAGATTTACCACCACCTGTAGGCAACAGGGCCAGGGTGTCCCGCCCCAATAAAACAGACTTGATAATCTCGGCCTGCATAGGCCGGAAATTATCGTGATTCCAATACTGTTTTAATATTTCCTCTATGGTCATTGGTTGTTCATGGTTGATAGTTCATGGATCATAGTTGATGGTTCATAGATAATTGTTTGAGGGCAACCATAAACAAATCTGTTATCCTCACTTGCAAACTACAAACATATTCATTCAAAGTCAGAGACTTCGAATGGCTTGTAATAAAAATAGCGGTGACAAAATCACCGCTATTTTTTTATTTCTGACCATGAACCATCAACTATGATCCATGAACCAAATATTATCTCTTTTTCACGTCAACATACTCCCTGTCGGTGTCACCGATATAGATCTGACGGGGGCGACCGATTGGTTCTTTGTTTTCTTTCATTTCTTTCCATTGCGCTATCCATCCTGGTAAACGGCCCAGGGCAAATAATACGGTGAACATTTCGGTTGGGAAACCTAAAGCACGGTAAATAATACCGGAGTAAAAATCAACGTTAGGATATAATTTACGTTCTACAAAATATGGATCTTTTAAGGCCACCTCTTCCAGCTTTTTGGCTATTTCCAATACCTCGTCATTAATACCTAATTTCTCTAATATATCGTCGCAGGCCTTTTTGATGATCTTGGCGCGTGGGTCAAAATTCTTGTACACACGGTGACCAAATCCCATCAAACGGAAAGGGTCATTTTTATCTTTTGCTTTGGCTATCCATTTATCGGTATCGCCGCCATCATTCTTGATCTTCTCCAGCATTTCAATAACCGCTTGATTAGCACCGCCATGCAGCGGGCCCCAAAGGGCGGAGATACCAGCAGAAATAGAAGCATACAGGTTAGCATCAGACGAACCAACTATACGCACGGTTGATGTTGAACAATTTTGTTCATGATCGGCATGCAGTATCAGTAATTTGTTCATTACATCAACTACTACCCTGTCCACCTTATAATCTTCTGTACGCTCGGCAAAGGTCATATACAGGAAGTTGGTTACATAGTCAAATTTATTCTGAGGATAAACAACCGGGTGACCCAATGATTTTTTATAGATCCATGATACTACCGTGCTCATTTTAGCCAGCAGTTTTATAATCTCCAGATTAACTTCCTCAGTGGTTAAACCCTGTTTTAATGACTCTGGGTTAAAAGCAGCCAAAGCGCCTATCAACGATGATAACTGGCCCATTGGATGTGATTTTGACGGAAAACCATCAAAAAACTTTTTCATATCCTCATGCACCAGTGTATGGCGGCTTATCTGGTATTGAAAATCGGTAAGCTGCTGCCCGCTTGGCAAGCTCCCGTAAATAAGCAAGTAAGCTACTTCAATGAAACTGGCATTCTCGGCCAGCTGCTCAATCGGGTAACCACGATATTTTAATATGCCTTTTTCACCATCTAAAAAAGTGATGGCACTTTTGGTAGCACCTGTATTTTTATAGCCAATATCCAGCGTTACGTAACCGCTTTGATCCCGGAGTTTTGAAATATCAATAGCTTTTTCACCTTCTGTACCCTCAATTACCGGGAGGTCAAATGTTTTATCACCAATCTTTAGTTGTGCTGTGTCCGACATAGAAAATAATTGTTGTAACAAATGTAATTAAATCTGTGTATTATAACCCTCCAGATCATTTACTGTTTGTAAATTTTATGTGCAAATCTATTAATTAAACCCAGTTTTGCTAATTACAAAGCATCAATTATTTATTAAAAAAACATTAATTACAAAGCCGGGACAAAAGAAATAGACAAAAAACCGATCTGTTTAATTGATCTGTTCTTTAACCTGTCCGCAAGTTTTCATGTGTTCTGGAAAGTACGGATTTTCGATAGCCTTATTGACAGATAGCCAATAGCCCCCTTTGCCATTATCGGCCATAGGGCAAAAATCGACATATATGTGAGCGGATTTGAATTTAGCACCTTTTATAAGACCGATGACATCTTTACTCAATATCAAAAATGCGTCGCGCTGTGCTTTGATATCATCGCCTGTAGCTATTTGGTGAGCCAGTGTGGCCGTTTCTGTACAACCTTTAATGCCAGCCAGTTTATTCTCCAGCATAGCGGCGGTACTTTTGATGCCCTTCATATTCGATTTCAGGAACTGATTTTTGAGACCGATGTAATTATTAAATACATCGGCGGTATTGGATGTATAGGCAACTTTAGCTACGATAGTTTTAGCACTATCTGGTTTAGTCGTTTTTTCCTGTACTGGTTTGCTAGTTTGTTTACATGCGGCTACTGATATAACAAGTCCTGCCAATAAAGTGCTGTTAAAAAGATTGATCTTCATATCGGTATTAATTTGTACGTATAGCCTCAACAGGATCGAGCCTTGAAGCCGAATACGCTGGAATAATACCCGAAATTACACCTATTCCTAAAGAAAAACCTAAGCCTTTTAAAATATTGTTGATATCCAGCACTACCTGTACATCAAATAGAGCTTTGGCCCCAAACGTTGAAAAATACACTAGTAAAAGCCCTACCAAACCTCCCAATAAGCAAAGCACAATGGATTCGATCAAAAACTGAAGCAGTATGAAATAGTTTTTAGCCCCCAGTGATTTCTGGATACCTATAATATTGGTACGTTCTTTTACCGATACAAACATAATGTTAGCTATGCCAAAACCACCTACCAGCATCGAGAACAAACCAATAATAAAGCCCCCTTTATTAACAATGCTGAAAAGATCGTCCAAGGCATTGGTCAACATGGTGGTGCGGTTCAGTGAAAAGTTATCTTCCTGCCCAGGCCTTAAACTCATGATCGAACGCATCAATCCCCTTAGTTCACTTTCCACATCATCAACCGGGATACCTTTTTTACCACGTACAATAATTTGCGGCTGATATTTTTCGGCTTGTATATCAATCAGGTTATGCGCAAAATTAAGCGGCAGCAAAACCTCTTTATCCGTAGAGATGCCCAGCATGTCTTTTCCTTGTTTCGAAAACACGCCTACCACCGTAACATAACGATTGAGTACTTTGATCTGCTTACCCACCGCATCACCAGCAGGAAACAGATTTTCGGCAATATCAAAACCTATATTGACTACAGGCGCACCTGTTTTTGATTCCATTTCGGTAAAGTACCTGCCGCTGGCAAAATCAAAATTCCAGGTTTTATCATGATCTTTGGAAGCAGCGTCTATCTGGGCGCCTTCAACGGTGTTACTCTTATATTTAATAGTGCGATTATCTATAGATATCTCATATGATAACGCTTCTGCGGTTTGGCTTCGGCGCTGCAACTCCTCAAAATTGCGCAATTTCGGTACGGGGCGCTGCAAATATTTCCACCATGGAAAGTCGCTGCCGCCAACCCAGGGCCATTTTTGGATATAAACACTATTGTTACCTAGTTTGTCGACACTTTTTTGCAGGTTATTACGCAAGGTATCCACAGCCGAAAAAACCGCGATTATAGTAAATATGCCTATGGTTACTCCCAGCAAGGAAAGCATGGTGCGCAATTTATTTTGTCTTAGCGCATCATAAGCGAACAAAAAGCTTTCTCTGAAAAGTTTTAAAAATAGCATACAACTTATTTTGATCTCGATGGTTAATCATTCTGTAACACAAGTTTACAAGCTATATTGACAGAATATTTTTGTAAAAATATACCGTTATGGAATATTTCGTTTTTTAGACGATATTACAGCTGTTAAGTTACATTCTTTTTGTATATAAACTGAATAATATCCAAACCATGTTGTTCATAAAAAAATCGGTGAGATTAACAAAAAAAATTAATACATTTGCGCCCTGAAAATTCATAAATACAAGCATGAAATTATCTCAATTCAAATTCAATTTACCCGAATCATTAGTAGCACATAATCCATCTGCCACCCGCGACGAAGCCCGTTTAATGGTTTTACACAAAGATTCAGGAAAAATTGAGCATAAAATATTTAAAGATGTACTGGATTATTTTGATGACCAGGATGTAATGATCCTGAATAACACCAAAGTATTTCCTGCACGTTTGTATGGTAATAAAGAAAAAACAGGCGCTACAATTGAAGTATTTTTATTACGCGAACTCAATAAAGAACTGCGTTTATGGGATGTATTAGTTGATCCGGCCCGTAAAATACGCGTAGGTAATAAATTATATTTTGGCGACGATGATTTGCTGATTGCCGAAGTTGTGGACAACACCACTTCACGTGGCCGTACCATCCGTTTCTTATTTGACGGTACCGACGAGGAATTCCGCAGAAATGTGGAAATTTTGGGCGAAACACCACTGCCAAAATACATCAAACGTAAAGCTACCGCAGAAGATAAAGAGCGTTACCAAACCATTTTCGCTAAGCACGAAGGTGCTGTTGCTGCTCCTACCGCCGGTTTACACTTTAGCCGCGAACTCATGAAACGCCTGGAGTTAAAAGGTGTTGATTTTGCCGAAGTTACCCTGCATGTGGGTTTAGGAACTTTCCGTCCGGTTGAGGTGGAGGATCTGACCAAGCACAAAATGGATTCTGAACAATTCATCATTGAGCAAAAACAGGCTGATATCGTAAACCGTGGTATCGAGCGTAAAAAACGCATCTGCGCAGTTGGTACTACTTCTATGCGTGCCATTGAATCGGCAGTATCTGCAGGTAAAACATTGAAAGCCGCTAACGACTGGACAAGCAAATTCATTTTCCCGCCGTATGATTTCAGCATCGCTAACAGCATGATCACCAACTTCCACACGCCAGAGTCAACCTTATTAATGATGGTATCGGCATTTGGTGGTTATGAGTATGTGATGAACGCTTACGAAGTTGCCGTTAAAGAAAAATATCGTTTTTACAGCTATGGCGATGCCATGCTGATCATCTAAGCTTAGGCTTAAGACATAAGATTTGAGATATGAGAGTTTTCTTGTATCTCATTTTTTTTGCTTTAGATTTGGGAACATTTTATGAACGAGCAAAATCCCACATCTCATATCTCGCATCTTATATCTCGAAAGAACTACGCCATTATTGTAGCCGGTGGAACAGGCACCAGGATGCAATCTGTTGTTCCTAAGCAATTTCTATTGCTTAATGGCTTGCCTGTTTTAATGCACACCATATTGGCCTTCACGCAATCAACTGTAAAACCAGATATCATTTTAGTTTTACCGGTGGCCTATCACGATTATTGGGAAGAACTTTGCCACACTCATCAATTTGATACTCCACACGCTCTGGTTACCGGTGGCGAAACCCGCTTTCATTCTGTGAAGAATGGGCTTGATCAACTATTAGCTGATGACAATACGTTAGTAGCCGTTCATGATGCCGTACGCCCACTTACCAGCAGCCATATTATCGAAACCTCCTACCAATACGCCCAAGAACATAGCAATGCTGTAACAGCCGTTAAAAGCCGTGATTCGATAAGACAGTTGATCAATGACAGGTCTGTAAGTTTGCTAAGGGATCAAATCTATATGATACAAACCCCGCAAACGTTTAAAGCCGACTTGTTAAAAAAAGCTTATGAGCAGCCTTACAGTGAGCATTTCACCGATGATGCCAGTGTAGTTGAACAATACGGCGTTGAAATACATCTGACCGAAGGCAGTCACCAAAACATCAAGCTCACTTTTCCAGAAGACATAGCCATAGCCGAATTGCTTTTAAGCAAAAAACCAATGGACTAAAGCCATTGGTTTTAAATTTCAATTGCATGAGCAGGCAATTGCTATGCCCTGCGGATAACTCCTAAAAGTACAGCTATAATAGCTATAACTAATAAAATATGGATCAGTCCGGTGGCGTGACCAAAGAAAAACCCAAATATCCATCCTATTACCAGGATAACGGCGATAATGTACAATAGACCTCTCATTTTGATATGTTTTAGTTTTAAGTGATAAATATGAAAGGCTTATTACTAAAATCATTCCAAAAAGTAGTATCTACAAAAAAACCCTCCGTAAGAGGGTTTTTCATGTTGCTAATATTCGTCTTCGTTAAAAAAGAAATCGTCTTTTGTCGGGTAATCCGGCCATATCTCTTCGATATTTTCATACGGTTCACCATCGTCTTCCAGCGCCTGCAGGTTTTCAATAACCTCAACAGGAGCTCCTGAACGGATAGCATAATCAATTAATTCATCCTTTGTTGCGGGCCAGGGCGCATCTTCAAGGTGAGATGCCAGTTCAAGTGTCCAATACATGTTTCTCTATTTATATTTAATTTCAGTAAATTAACTTTTTCGCAAAAGTATAATATTTTCAATTGAAAAATCAACATTTTTTTTCACATTTTTCACATGCGGGGTATCCATTGATTTTCAGGTATTTTATGCTCATTTGCAATTTTACGTGCTAACGTGAATAAGTAATCACTCAGCCTGTTCAGATAAATGTTCACTTTTTCATCAACCGGGCTTTCTTCGGCCAAATGAACGGTTATCCTTTCGGCCCGGCGGCAAATACATCTTGCAATATGGCAAAACGAAATGGTATTATTTCCGCCCGGCAAAATAAAATGACGCAATTCAGGCAATTTTTCGTTCATGGCATCCATTTCCTGTTCCAACAGCTCCACATCAGTCATATGCAAGTCGGGAATTACCATTTTTGATCTTTCCGGATCGGCAGCCAATGAGGAGCCTATAGTAAACAACCTGTCCTGTATCTGCTTCAATATGTCCTTATCATGGTCAGTAATATCCTGATCGCGAATGAGGCCGATATAGGAATTTAGTTCATCTACGGTTCCATAACTCTCAATCCGTATATGATGCTTGGCTACCCGGGTTCCTCCTATTAATGATGTAAACCCTTTATCACCTGTTTTAGTATATATCTTCATATTTTATATCCGCAGCATTTATCCTTTAAGTTGAATATACGTTTATATATTGCAGATTGTTAACACTTGTAGTATAATTTTTGCTAATAAAGTGTAAATTTTTAAATGTTAGAATTAAACTTGCATAAACTGAGAGTCAAGATATGAGAGTCAAAAACCAAGAGGATAGAGAAATTAATTTTTACTATTAATTATTTTCTTGATTCTTGACTCTCACATCTTGTTTTTTTCTTAACCATGTTATCTATAAAAATCATGAGATCGATTGTATTATCATCAAAACTCGTCATTATACCTTTCACCGCATTAGCAATATCGGCTTTTAGCTGCGGCAACAGCAATGGCTCCAAAGCTCCGGCAGCAACAGCTACTTCGCAAAAAACGGCATCTATATCAACACTCATCAGCGAACAACAATTCAATGAGCTTTTTCCGCAGCGCGATAAATTTTATAGTTATACCGCTTTTATAAAAGCAGCCGACGAACTAGGTCAAATAAAAATACAAGTTACCCGAAGGGCAACATCTGTTTATCAATATATCCGTACTGATAAAAAAACAGGTAAGGTTAGTACTGTAAGACAGGACGGTGACTGGAACGAGGACTGGGCCAAAAAGAAGCCCGATAGTACCTTTACGGTAGATTATGGTAACTTCTGCACCCAATTTAGCGCCGAAGCCAATAAAAAAGAGCTGGCGGCCTTTTTTGCGCATATAGCCCACGAAACCCGTCATGGAGTAAATGCCACCTATACTGACGGATTAATGCTGATACATGAAAGCAATACATCTTTAAGTTATATTGCCGAGAGCGATGAATACCCGCCGGTTACGGGTAAAAAATATTATGGCCGAGGCCCCATGCAGTTAAGCTATAACGGCAATTATGGCCTGGCATCTACCTGTATATTTGGCGATGCCAAAATTTTACTGAACAACCCCGATCTGGTGGAGAACGATCCGGTGGTAGCCTTTAAAGCGGCCATTTATTTCTGGATGACGCCTGAAACACATAAACCATCGGCACATGATGTAATGACCGGCAAATGGCAACCCAATGCTATCGATAAAGCGAAAGGCCGCACGCCTGGTTTCGGCATGACCATCAATATCGTGAACGGTGAAGTAGAATGTAATAAAGGCGAAAACATGTACAGCATGAATGACCGTATTGGCTTTTACCAGTTCTTTTTAAAGAAACTAGGTATCACCGATGCCAATTGCGCCTGTTCATGCGGTAAAATGGAACCTTATAAATATTAATAAGGTGAAAAGAATCATTTGCTTTACCATTGCACTAATATGCCTGAATGTAGTTTGCAGGGCTCAGTCAGAAGCTGTTTTATTTAAAAAGAGGGAGCTAAACAAAGGCAATTTTAGCAAAGAAGATGTTAAACAGCAATTTGCCAGTTACGATTTTTCAAAGTTATGGGATAAGACTCCGAATGAATTTATTTATGGCTTTATTGGCCCCGATTACCAGCGCATCCGGATTAAATTTATAACAGTCACCAAAGGTCCTTCATCAAACTCCTACGCGGTGTATGGCAAATCGATGGTCAAAGCAAACATCAGCGATTTTAAGGGAACTATTGAAATTACTGATATCCTCAAACTTAAATACGTTTCCAAAGGACTGAATGATGAGCATAAAAACGAAGGCATTAAAGGGCAGTTTGTCATTTTGGGCAATTATATTTTTACTGAACCCAACGACCAAAGCCATGCAGGTATATTTAAAGGAAGCTTTAAATCGAGCTTCTATTTAGATAAAAATGATGAAATTCACTATGACGATATTGACCAGCAATCAGACAGCTTTACAAACAACGAATTTGTTGGCACCTGGAACCCATATAACAAAGACTTAAGCAAACGCTGCAACTGGGGCGATTATCGCATACCTAACGGAGGCAGCCTGGATGGCGGGGCAGGCGAGTTTTCGCCGGTTGATAAATATCTTCTTTTTGGCTGGCAAAACAAACGCGATTCGTTTGGCAATGATGCCAAAGCCAAACAAGCCAATGAAGAAGAACAGGCTCTTTGGTGGAAATAGTTTTACTTTTTAAGCTTAAAAGTAAATGTTGTAAACTCATCCAGTACAGAACTTACGGTTATTGTTCCGTCTAATGCCTCTACCAGGCTTTTTACGGTACACAACCCCACGCCGGTGCCCTTCTTATCAAAACGGTCTTTATGACCCAGTGTAAACATGGATTCAAATACCTTCTCGAAATATTCAGGGGCTATCCCTATACCATTATCGGTAATATCAAAGCAGTAAAACTCCGCATCTTCGGTATAGCTGATTTTGATGTGGCCCCATGCTTTATTATTATAACGGATGGCGTTGTTGAGCAGGTTGATCATGATCTGCTCAAAAGCTACTACCGAGGTTACAATTTTAACTGGCGCTTCCGGAAGTTGGATGGTAAAAGCGTCGGGAACGTTAATAAGTCTTACTACATCGTTCAATAAAAGCACAATATCCGCTTCTTCTTTATTTTGCAATAATATCTTGTTCGATTTGGAGTAGTCGAGCATTTTCTCCAGCATACCAATCAATTTATGCGAAGATGTGGTGATAATATCCAAAAACTTGTTTCCTTTTTCATCAAGCTTATTTTTAAAACGATCTTTGAGTATCTGGCTGGTCAACAAAATACTGGTTAGCGGGTTACGAATATCATGAGCGGCCATTACGGCAAATCTTTCCAGGTATTGGTTCGATTGTTCTAATTCGCGCCTCGTTGCATCAAGTTCAACAATTTTTCTTTTCAATTCCAGCTGCGCGACAACCTGGCTGGCCAAGGCCTTAAGGGCCATGATCTGCTGATCATTTAGTTCCCGGGCTTTATGATCAATCACACATAAAGTACCCAAGGCATAGCCTTCCGGATTAATGAGCGGTACGCCTGTATAAAATATCACCTTCGGATCGCCTATTACCAGCGGATTACCTACAAACCTTTCATCATCATTGGCATCCCGCACTATCATTACTGCTTCCGGCTCCAGGATAGCATGCGCGCAAAAGGCATAATCTTTTATGGTTTCTGTAACCTCTAAACCTTTGTGCGACTTAAACCATTGCCTGTCGTTATCAATAAGGCTAACCAGCGATATAGGCGTTTGGCAAATTTCTGAAGCAATAAGGGTTATTTCGTCGAATCCTTTTTCGGGTAAAGTATCCAGAATATTATAGGCATATAGCGCGGCCAGACGTTCGTTCTCGTTTTCAGGGATAGGAGGTTTGATCATTAACTTTAATTAAAACAGAGGGAGAACATGTAATATAGTAAAATGTTTACCAACAAACATCTTATCGTACATAACCGGCAATGGGTTAAATACGATGTATGGCGAATTTTAGTTTTTTAAATTTGAATGAAAACACAATATTTACATTCACAATTATGCGCCATCTCATCATAACCGTTATACTTTTAGGGGGCTACCTGATATCATGGGCCTGCCCTTTTGCAGATACCATTAAGGCAGGCAAGCATATTCCTGGCCGCCCGGCGTCTATAGGCATTATTGGTGATACGGCTAATGTAAACACCCCGGTTAAGGCCGGCCTGGTGATGATAGGTGGTGGTAGGGATGTTGACGAAGCATTTAAGTGGATGATTGACCGTAGCGGCGGCGGCGATGTGGTGATCATTAGAGCATCGGGTAAAAATGGCTACAATCCTTATATCTATGGGCTGGGTAAGGTAAATTCAGTAGAAACCCTTAAAATTGATTCCAGGGAGTTAGCTAATAATGATACGGTTGCCTACATCATTCGCAATGCCGAAATGCTTTTTATTGCCGGTGGCGATCAATCCAACTACATGAACTACTGGCGGGGTACTAAAACCATGGATGCCATCAATTACCTGCTCAATGTAAAACATGTGCCGGTTGGCGGTACCAGCGCGGGTTGCGCCATTATGGGCGGTATTTATTATAGCGGCGAAAATGCCAGCGTTACCGCCGATCAGGCCCTGGCTAATCCCTACAATCCACTGGTAAAATTGTATCATGATGATTTGTTGCATGCCCCCTTTCTCCAATCCGTTATTACCGACCAGCATTATATCACCCGCGACAGGCAGGGCAGGCACGTGGCCTTTTTAAGTCGCATTATAAAAGACTGGAACCTGTTTGCCAACGGAATAGCTGCCGATGAGCATACGGCGGTTTGTGTTGACGAAAACGGCCATGCCACAGTGATAGGAACCAGCAAAGCCTACTTTTTAATTACCAACAGCCAAAAACCGCCTGAGGTATGCGATCCGGGCAAACCTTTAACCTGGAATAACAACCAACAAGCTATCCGGGTTTATGAAGTACAAGGAACGGCAACAGGCAATGGAAGTTTTGATGTAGCAAACTTTAACGAGGTACAGGCATCGGGAGGTAAATGGCTCTGGTGGTGGGTAGAAGCTGGTAAATTAAAACGGCAGGAGGTAAAATAATCCCCCTCCGCCCATTCAAACGTCTTTTACTTTATGTGCTTGATCGTTACTTGACGTTCTACTCACCGAAGTCAACAATTTCTTTGTCAGTAGGTAATTCATGTATCCGAATACCGATAGAATCATCTTTTTGAAAATTTAAGCTATAGCGATCTATCAAATAAGGGATCCCTTCTCCGAAAAGAAGTTTTGGAGATGTGGTAAGCTCAAAGTGGAGGTGTGGCTCACGTGCATCGCCCGAAGCACCGATACATGCTAATAACTGGCCCTTACGTACGCGATCGCCTGGTTTGACCCGTAAACTCCCGGGCTGCAAATGCATATAGTAAGCAAATTGACCATTGCCAAGGTCAATGGTAATACTGTTACCGGCAAGTGTTTCAAATGTTAGCGGCACGGCCGGATGAAATGCTTTGCCGTGGCCCGGAACATTGTTGGGCAAGCCATCTTTTGCCCTGATCACACGACCGTCGGCAACGGCGAATACCCTTTCGCCATAACAGAAGTAGGAATTAACATTGCGTGGATCGCCTGAAAAAGACACACTGTCCTTAACCTTTTTCCAGTCGATAGCATATCGCCGTGAATCTACACTACATCCGTCAAGAATAACTACTCCACGCCGGTGATGATTATCTACATCATTGCTGGGGCCATCAGCTGCAATCCAGCTAGCACCTTGCACCGGAGGCCCAAGCACCTTTAAATTAGTATTGTGCGTCGAAATTCTAACTCCATCCAGCGAATCGGTTTCTGTTATCACACGGTGCATTAATTTGATAGGAAAAGGCTTTTTCTTATCTGATACTACTTCCATGAATACAATTACAGTTTTTCCTCCGGTAATCGTTAATTTTTCATTCGGGCCAAGTTCCATTCCGCCTAAGGGTTGTAACATGGTTTGCAATTGCGCGGCCTCAAAGGTCGCAAAAGGGCGGGTATTTTCCTTGCCGGCATCCATTAACTCTATGCGCCGCAAGTTTATAGGAGATGAGCTGAAGTTTGTTAGATATAACTCATAGATTAGATAAGACTTTGAACCGCTGGGGAAATCCGTTGGATCAAAAGGCACGCGCATCTCTAATTGTAGTGGAAAGGAAAACGGTTTTACCGCAGTATTTGGTTGTCCGGAAGATAAAGCCTGCGCCATCAATTGTTGCGATTGAACCATTACAAAAAGCAACCACATCAAAAAAAAAGCTTGCCGATTAGATATTTTCATGTTTCTAATATATAAATAGTCAGACACATAAAAATATCCTTAAGGTTACAGCATCAATAAACTTTATCAAATGTGATGAATTGAACAGAAGATTTCTCAGTCCATTCAAACATACGTCTACGCTTGAATGAGCAGTGTAAAAGTGGGTTTACATGGTTTACACATTTCATGGTTAACATTGACTTATTTAATTGATTATCAATTAAATAAGATAAAATTCAGTAAATTTATGTAAACCGACTTATTTGCTCATTTAAGCGTCAGCGCTTATGGTTATTTGAAGTCTCGCCGCTTCAGCCGGTTCAAGCGTCCTTCGCTTGAACTAAAATTTGGGTAAGCGTTCACGCTTATTACGACTATCGTATCAAAAAAGTAAGCGTGGACGCTTACTTAAAATAACATTCAAGCGTGGACGCTTGAATGGGCGCAATTTTTTCCCTTCCCATCAACTACTTTAACACCGCCGGTAAAATATACTCCTGCATCATTTTATCAACCTGCGGGTGGGCATAGGGCCTGTTATAGGCGGTAGCGGTAACAATCACCACCAATGGCTCATCGGTAAAAACAAATATTTTGTTGCCGCCATTACCTGAGCAATAAAAGGTTTCATATGATTTGTTATTAACGGTATAGGTTTTGTTCCAGAACAAATAACCATAATAGCCCTCGCCTACCACATCTTTTGGAAGGCTAAGATATTTGGTAAACGATTGCTTTACCCAGCTTGCAGGGATAATCTGTTTATCGTTCCATACTCCGTTGTTTTTGTATAGTTGCCCGAATTTGGCATAATCCAGCGAACGCATCTGCAAGCCACCGGCAGTACTTGGAACGTGCTGTGGAGAATAGGGCCACTGATATTTTGTTATGCTCAAAGGCTTAAACAGCTTTTCATCAGCATATTTTTCTAAACCTCCCGGGACAGACTTATTGATGATATCACCCAAAAGCATGGCTCCGGCTGTAAAATAATTCCATTGTTTGCCTCCGGTTTTGGAGCTATCCACACTAAGGTCAAGCGTAAATTTTGCCCAGTCGGGTGTTGGGTACATATTTTCTTCGTTCCCCGGCGAATCGCTGTCGTTATCATCACCGTCAAATACCGAGCTCATAGTTAGCAGGCTTTTCAAAGTAATAGCTTCTTTTCGCGGCGAATAGTTATTAAACTTCTTAAGATCGTAAAAATCTTTTAACGTTTGGTTTTCACTCTTAATAAATCCATCATGAATCGCTATTCCCATCATAGCCGATGCGAAAGTTTTACCTGCCGAACGTGGATCATGCAGCGAATTGCGACTGCTTCCATTAAAATATTCTTCGATTAGGAGTTTTCCATTTTTGATGACTACAATACTGGTAATATCTTTCAACTTGTTTTGGGCTATTAAGCCATTCAGTTCCATGATCTTGTTCTGATCAAAGGGCTCGCCAGAAACCTGCCAGCCACTATTAGGTTTTATAGACTGTATCGGGACGGCTTTCACATCGGCGTGTGGTACAATAAACTGTAGTTCTCCGCTGGCAATTATTTCGCCAACCTTTAAATCAGGACTGCTGATATAGGGCCGAACCTCTATTTTTAATAAATGTGCACCGGTTATCAGCGCATCATCGCCGCCCCTGGCCGTGAAGCGGGACCAAAGCCCCTTCCCCCAGGAAGCTTCATCCCGGTTACTAATCAAGGGAGCACTAATCGTTGTTTTGGTATTTTTGGTAGCAGGTAAATTAGCGCCTTTGTTCAAATTTTCCTGATATATCTGCCTGCCATCAACATAAAAGGTGAATTGGAAATTTCCTTTATTTAAATCCTCCACACTTAAAGAAGGATTAAGCTGATGCTGATAATTAGTGAGAGAATTGGCTATAAAAAGCCTCATATACAAATTATTTTGAGCTTTGGCTTCAAACCGGCTCAGCAAATCAGTTTGTTTTAGCCTTTCAAAAGCTATGGTATCCGCCAAAAAGACCACTCTACCTACGTTTGCTTTATAAACAGGTAGCGAAATGGACTCAGGTTGGGTAATATTACTGGTTTGGGCAAACGAACAGCTGGCAATTGTTATAGCCAGAATAAAAAGAATATAATGTTTCATTACTTTTTCTTGATTCCTGACTCTAACAGTCTTGTCTCTTTCTACACTTCCTCTACCTTGCGGCTTACGGTTTGGATTTCGGTATTGGCGTAATCTTTCTCTATTAAACCATCGCGCATACGTACAATGCGGTGAGCGTGCAGGGCTATATCCTCTTCGTGCGTTACCAGTATAATGGTATTGCCTTTGGCGTGGATATCTTCTATCAGACCCATGATTTCAATAGATGTTTTGGTATCGAGGTTACCGGTAGGCTCATCGGCCAGAATAATGGATGGGTTATTAATCAAGGCACGCGCCACGGCTACACGCTGACGCTGACCACCAGATAATTCGTTAGGCTTATGATCAACACGGTTACCTAAACCAACGTTTTTAAGCGCGTTGGTAGCCCGTTCTGTACGGGTTTCTTTGTTAATGCCGGCATAAATTAAGGGCAATGCCACATTATCAAGTGCTGTATTACGGGGCAGCAGGTTAAATGTCTGGAAAACGAAACCGATCTCGGAGTTACGCACTTCGGCCAGTTCATTATCGGTCATATGGCTTACATTAATTCCATTCAGGATATACTCGCCTTTTGACGGTGTATCCAGGCATCCCAGGATATTCATCAAGGTTGATTTTCCAGAACCGGATGGCCCCATCAATGCTACAAACTCACCTTTATTGATATTGAGGGTAACTGATTTAAGCGCGTGGATCACTTCGGAGCCGATCACGTACTTACGCCCGATATCTTTAATGGTTATTAATGGTTTGTCTGTATTCAATGGCTCCATATAATATTTTTGGTTTGGACTAAGATATGCCTGTGAAGTTACAGATAATTCAAAATTAAAAGGTCAAAATTCAAAAATGCAATACAGGGATTTTGACTTTTTAATTTTGAATTTTGAATTACTTCTCAATCACTTTGGCAACCAGGAAGTAGTTCTCATCATGTTTTGGAGCGTTTTCCAGCGCTTCCCGGTGGGTTATTTGTTGTTTTACCACATCATCGCGCAAAACATTGGCATCGCCGGTCATGTAAACCAGGGGCTCAACACCGGTTGTATCCAGTTCATTCAGTTTTGCCATAAAGTCAAGAATCTTGCTCATATCCTTAATCATCTCCTGTTTTTCTGTTTCGTTAAGTTCTAAACGGGCCAGGTGGGCAACTTTTTCAACTGTTTCTTTATCAATGGTCATGCCTGTAGCAATTTTTGTTTAATAATAGCGTAAACCTCATCGCGCAGCGCATCGGCATCATCTAAAGTTAAATGGGCCGTTTCAATGGGTTTATGTACAAATATATCACAAATTCCGGGTCTGCTGCCAAATTCTTTACCCGTATCCCACAGTACTTTCCAGGTATCTAGCGATGTAATGGGGATAATTGGCACCTTCATTTCAATAGCCAATCTGAAAGGGCCATTCTTAAATGGGTGCAAGGCAGGCGGATGATTATCAGGAATAGTACCTTCGGGAAAGATCACTACACTTACACCATTCTTTAACCTTTCGGCTGCCACTTTAAATGCTCTGAATGATGATATTTTGCTTTCGCGGTTAACCGTAATATCTATTGTTTTAAAAAAAAAGTTTAGCACAAAATAAGCTTTCAGTTCTTCTTTGGCCATAAAACAATGATTATTATGTAAATTGGTGCTGATAGCCAACACGTCAAGGTTTGAAGTATGGTTAGGACATATGACATAAGTTTTGTTCCAGTCAATAGGCGCCTCATAGGTGGCCCGATAAAATATACCTGAGCATGCCGAGCTTATCAGAGCAATTATCTGCCTGAATTTATTGATGTATTTATAAAGCTTTGGGCTTTTACTAAGCAGGTACAGAATTGGGAAACAAAGGATAAAAAAGAATGTAACACTGGTCTTGTAAAACTGTGTATGTATTCTTTTTATTATTAATTTCATGGCGACCAAAATTAGAAAAAATACTCAATCGACACAGACTAAACCATTACTAACTGTTGTAGCTCGTTAAGTTTCTGTTTCATCAAGTCATAAACCCTGTCGCGTAACATGTCGGCATCGTCAACCGTCAGCTTAGTTGTATCAATAGGTTTATGCACATAAAAATCACAAACACCTGGCTTACTGCCATGTTGAAGTCCGGTATCCCAAAGCATTTGCCAGGTATTGGGTGAGGTTACCGCGATAATTGGTATTTTCAACTCGATAGCCAGCCTGAAAGGCCCATTTTTAAACTCCTGTAACTGCGGTGGGTAATCGTCGGCTATTTTGCCTTCGGGAAAAATGATCATGGTTATGCCGCTCTGCAATTTTTCGGCGGCCTTTTTAAATGCCCGGAATGATGACATTTTACTATCCCTGTTCACCGCAATATCAACCGAACGGAAGAACAAGCCAGTTACCAGTCCGTCTTCCAGCTCCTGTTTACCCATGAAGCAGCAATTATTATTGACCAGTACACACATGGCCGCAATATCCAAATTGGAGGTATGATTGGCACACACAATATAGGTTTTACTCCAGTCAACAGGCTCTTCAAATTCAAAGCGATAAAAGAAGCCAACCGCAGCCGAACTGATTAAGCCCCAGAACCTTCGCAGCCGGTTCATGTTCCTGTAACGCTCTGGTTTTCGCGAACAATAATAAAAAAACGGCCAGAATATAAAATAAGATAATGCCACACTGAGCACATATAGGTAGATATGCACTTTTTTCAATATCATTTTCATCATCATCAAAAATAGAAAAATTCCTTACTTTCGCAACCTATGGAAACTGTTGTTAGTGGCATCCGTTCAACCGGAAATCTGCACTTAGGAAATTACTACGGAGCGCTGCAAAATTTTATAAAAATGCAGTCGGAATATAACTGCTTTTTTTTCATCGCCGATCTTCACTCATTAACTACGCACCCAACCCCTGCCGATCTGCATACCAACGTAAAACAGGTTTTGGTGGAGTACCTGGCTGCTGGCATCGATCCGGATAAAGCAACTATCTACGTACAATCAGACGTGCCCGAGATTGCCGAATTATACTTATATCTCAATATGAACGCCTACCTTGGCGAGCTGGAACGCGCCACCTCCTTTAAAGATAAGGTGCGTGCCAATCCAGATAACGTAAACGCCGGTCTGCTTACTTACCCGGTGTTAATGGCTGCCGATATTATTATTCATAAAGCGACCAAAGTACCTGTTGGTAAAGACCAGGAGCAACACCTGGAAATGGCCCGCACTTTTGGTAACCGTTTTAACAGACTCTATAATCACGATTACTTCCCCGAGCCATATGCCTTTAGTTACAGCAACAACCTGGTGAAAATCCCAGGACTCGACGGCAAGGGAAAAATGGGAAAATCAGAGGGGGAAGGCAATGCCATTTTTCTAAGCGATACGCCGGAAGCCATCCGCAAAAAAGTAATGCGCGCGGTGACCGATGGTGGCCCGACCACAGAAAATCAGGCCAAACCACAGGAGATCCAGAATTTGTTCGACCTAATGAAAGTAGTTTCATCGGCAGATACCCTGGCTCATTTTGATAACCTGTACAATACCTGCATCATCCGTTACGGCGACCTGAAAAAGCAACTGGCCGAAGATATGATCATTGCTACAGCCCCTATCCGCGATCGTATTAACGCTATTGCCAACGATGCAGCCTACCTGAGTAAAGTAGCCCAGCACGGTGCCGACAAAGCCCGCGAAAGCGCTTCAAAAACTATACGTGAGGTAAGGGAAATTATAGGTTTCAGGAAATTTTAATTGGTTCATTGTCAGAATCAGAATTGACAGAATTTTAGGATTTACAGAA
Source organism: Mucilaginibacter lappiensis (assembly GCF_900155965.1). Lineage (GTDB taxonomy): Bacteria > Bacteroidota > Bacteroidia > Sphingobacteriales > Sphingobacteriaceae > Mucilaginibacter > Mucilaginibacter lappiensis. Next base: position 6,275 of record NZ_FTMG01000008.1, on the reverse strand, counting down.
TTGACTGGTAAAAAATCCTGATGATTCTGTAAATTAGGGAAATCCTGATTCAGACAAATTCTGTAAATTAGGGAAATTCTGATTCGAACAAATTAACATTGTATGCACATAGCTATTGTAGGAAACATAGGAGCGGGCAAAACTACCCTCACCGAAATGCTGGCCCGGAACTATGGATGGGAACCGCTGTTTGAAGCCGTTGATAACAACCCTTATCTGGAAGATTTTTACAGCGATATGAAACGCTGGAGCTTTAACCTCCAGATCTATTTCCTGAACAGCCGTTACCGTCAGATTGTTGACATACAAAAAAGTGGTCGCAACATTTTGCAGGATCGTACCATTTATGAGGATGCTTATATTTTTGCCGAAAACCTGCATGATATGGGCCTCATGACCAGTCGCGATTACGAAAACTACCAATCCATTTTTGACAATATTACCGAATACATAAAGCCACCCGACCTGCTGGTTTACCTCAAAGCTTCGGTGCCTACCCTGGTCAGTAACATACAACGTCGCGGACGCGAATATGAAATAGGCATTCGTTTGGATTATCTGTCCAAGCTGAACGAGAAGTACGACAAGTGGATAAAAAACTACAAGCTGGGCAAGCTATTGATATTGGATAAAGATAACCTTGACTTTGCCAATAACACCGAAGATATGGCTACCATTGTGCAATTGATCGAACGCGAAATTAACGGGCTGTTTTAGAGACGTTGTACGTTTAAAGTTATACGTAATACGTTCTTAGAAGTTCAAATATTAAAATAATCATCAGGCAAAACGTACAACGTATTACGTAAAACCTATAACCTAACAAATGAAAGTATTAGGTATTATCCCCGCCCGCTACGCTTCTTCCCGTTTCCCGGGTAAACCATTAGTTGATATTGCCGGCAAAAGCATGATACAGCGGGTATATGAGCAGGCCAAAAAGTGCAGCAACCTGAGTGAAGTGGTGGTAGCTACCGATGACGACCGCATATTTAACCACGTAAAGGCTTTTGGCGGCGTTGCCGTAATGACAGCAGATACACACCAAAGCGGCACCGACCGTTGTGCCGAGGTTGCTTTGCTGCACCCGGAGTATGAAGTGATCATCAACATTCAGGGCGATGAGCCTTTTATCGATCCGGAACAGATCACCAAGCTCACCGCCTGTTTTACTGATAAGGATACCCAACTGGCTACCCTCATCAAAAGAATTAAAACCGAAGAAGAGCTATTTAATAACAACTCACCCAAGGTAGTGGTCAACAAACTATCTGAGGCGGTTTATTTTTCCCGTTCAGCCCTACCACATATCCGCGGACAAGAACTTGAGAACTGGCTGGAATTTTACACTTTCTTTAAACACATTGGCATATATGGCTACCGGGCCGACGTATTAAAGCAGATCACCAAATTGCCCGTATCATCCTTAGAAAAAGCCGAAAGCCTGGAGCAACTGCGCTGGATTGAGAATGGTTACCGCATTAAAGTTGCCGAAACCGAACTGGAAACCTATGCGGTGGATGTACCGGAAGATCTGTTGAAATTGAAATTTGATCAATAAAGATCGATAGCCCTATATTCCCCAATTATTCAGAAGCTATAAGTTCCCTCCCCACGGGCTACTGTGTGTACACATCTTTTTGATAAAACCCCGAAGGGGTTTCATGTCGGTAGAAATAGGATCAAAAGAGGTTTACGTGCCGTAGGTACGTCACTATTGATCTTTGCAGGTCAAATAATGACACATCAATAGACCTGAATTAGGTTAGTTTAGTACCTACGGCACTAAAAAGAGGTAGAATTTTATTGTTTCTACCGACATTTTGCTCCTCTGGAGCGGCTTTTTCTAATTATTAGTGCATCAAAAAGATGTGTACACACAGTAGCCCCACGGGAGGGGTGCGGCCGGCTTGCGCACAAATGCAGGGAGGGGTTTATACGATATGCATCACCAATAAACCCCTCCCGTGGGGCTACTGTGTGGACACAAGTAAGTTATAAAAGTGCGACTTTAGCAAGATGGAAGAGCCCATCAATTCGAATCCTGATTTTAAAGGGGCATTTGGCGACAAGCGAATAGAACGGCGCGCTGCAGATGCATTAAGAAAGCTAACTACAGGGCGCAATAGTAGCTTGCGTCAGATCACAGAAAGCGAAGCTGAACAAAAAAGCTTCTATCGATTGTTTAACAACGAGAGTTTCAGCGAAACGGCTATAGAAAAAAGTATAGTTGAGCGCTGCCGGGTATTAAGCCCGGGCCGACATTTATTATGTATACAAGATACCTCAGAGTTTAACTTTTCATCTAAACAAGGGCGAATAAAACCCGAAAGCGGATTAGGCACAACTTCCAGGAATGATATCCTTGGTTTTATGTTGCATACCAGTTTAGTAGTTGACGCCGTTAGTAGTCATGCACTGGGATATTCCTATATAAAAGCGTGGGAAAGGGCGGTGAACGCACCCGGAAAACTTGAACGGGATTATCAACATCTTGCTATTGAAAAAAAGGAGTCTTATAAATGGATAGCAGCGGCCCAACAGAGTAAAGCTTTATTAAAACAGGCGGCTGCGATAACTATTGTTGCAGACCGGGAAAGCGATATTTACGATCTGTTTGGGGTAGCTGAAAAAGATAAAGTGCACCTGGTGATACGTTCTAACCACGACCGTCAGATCGCCGGAAAGTTAAAGTTAAGCACGCATCTTAATGCACTACCTGTGCTGTATGATTATGAACTTGCCATAGCTGGTGATATCAGAAAGGGCAATCGCAAACGTATTGTTCAAATGGGGCTAAAGTGGACTAAGGTAGAACTTTTAAAGCCCGTTTCATGCAGGGATGAACAATTGCCAGGCGCTCAGCAAGTATATATAGTGGAGGCTACGGAGCAGAATAAGGATAAAGGCATCTGCTGGCGGATATTAACTACCCACGAAGTAACAAACCCGGAACAAGCCTTACAGATCATCTGTTGGTATAAAGAACGGTGGCATATTGAACAGATACACCGTTTACTTAAAACAGATGGTTTCAGAATCGAAAGATCGCAACTGGAGCAAGGATGGGCCATTCATAAACTCACTTTGCTGGCCATGATGGCCAGTCTTCGGATATTGCAAATGATGCTCGCTTACTTAGATGATAATGAGCAAAGTATAGATCAAGTATTTGATCATCAGGAACAAAAGTGTTTACAAATGATTGGTAAAAAACTGGAAGGGGATACCGAAAAGTTAAAAAATCCGGAAAAAACAAATACCCTGAAATGGGCAACCTGGATAATTGCCAGAATAGGCGGGTGGAAAGGGTATACTTCGCAAAGAAAACCAGGCCCGATCGTTTTACAAAAAAGGCCTGGCTAAATTCTACAACGTTTACGAAGGTTGGCTACTGTTTCAGGAATACAATTAAAAGATGTGTCCACACAGTAGCCCGTGGGGAGGGAATCGCACGTGCCCAGGTTCTTTTTTCATTTCTTTTCAACAACTTTCTTCTAAAATCCTCTTCTAATTCCACCGTCAAAAAATGTTAATCGTTTGATTAAATTATGGCATTCATATAACACTATGCGGTTAAACATGTAATAACTTTGCTTTTACATTAACCACACAGCACTATGAAATCCCTATTGAAAAAAGCCGCTATCTGCATAGTTGCTGCCTTATTTACATTAGGCGTAAAGGCTCAAGGCCAGGATTATGTTATTACAACCCAAGGCGATTCAATACCCTGTACCATCAAGATCCCGTTAATAACCTGTGGCGATGGCAATTATAAAACAACTGAGAATAGCCCACTTGTAAAAATCAAACATGAAACTATAAAAGAATACTATATCAGCAAAAAGAATACTTTGTACCGGTCCGTTATCAAAGAAGGTAAAAGCAAGCCCGAATTCCTGCTTGTTCTGGAAACCGGGAAAATAAACCTGTACGAAGAAGTTACTGAAATTTATGTAAATAATACCGTTACCCAAATTACCAAATGGTATGTTAGTAAAGGCTCGGATATAGCTCGTCCCTTAAAAACCGACGACGTGTTTATGTCCAAATCAAGAAAACAGCGTGAGGGGGAGTTTACCACACTAATCAGCGATAATAATGCTGTTTATGCCCAATACACCTCAGAAAACAAGTTCAGCTTTAAACGGATCAGAAACCTGGTTCAGCAGTATAATAATACCACAAGCATTTAAAACAGAAAAGGGGATGATTAATCCCCTTTTCTGTTTTGGCACTGATTAATTGTTACTTCAAAGCCTTATCCAACTCTTCAGTAAGCAACCTGCCATCTGATGGCCTTGCGCTATTATTATTCACTATCTTACCATCTGTACCAATAGTGACATAATGCGGAATACCCGTTATATTATATTTTTGACAAACAGGGTTTCGTGTCCAGCCTTCGGCAATAAGGTTTGTGCCACTTACCTTTAACGAATCCAGACTATTTTTCCAGGTTTTCTCATCAGAATCGACACAGATATTTAAAAAAACCACATTCTTATCTTTATACTTTCCATGCAGGGGTTCGGTGGTGTTTTTTATTTCATATACGCAGGGACCGCATCCTACACCCCAAAAGTCAATGTAAACTACCTTTCCCCGCAAACTTTTCAAGGATACCATTTCGCCTTTATCATTCTTTAAACTAAAATCAGGCGCGGGACTGCCGGGCTTTAACTGCTTTATAGCCGCATAGAATTGTTTAAGGCTATCAGCATATCGTGGGGTTGTAACTTTGGTTATAAAGTCGTTATAAACACCATTTGCATCATTAAATGGGTAATGTCCAAATGCCAGCTCTATTTCTTTGGTTACAAACCAATCGCGGATCTCTGGTATACGAAGATTGGCCATCCCAAGGTAATACTCATTCCATGTAGGCATCCAAGCCAGCAATTTGTTACCTCTAACGTTGATTAAAGCATTGCTAAAGCGGATGTAATTAAAAATAAATTCTTTATAGGCATTGCTGTTTTGATAAGCATATTGCGATTCTGTGCGGTAAGTACCTGGGCCAAATTCCTTGTTGAGTTTTTTACCCATAGCGCTGGTATCTTTAATATGCAGATCATACTTAGGCAATAATCGTTGATTATTTAGCAAGCTAACATATTCATAATATACATCAGTGATCAATTTCTGATTCCCAGTCTCATTAAGATTTACGGCCGCTATCATCATTTCCTTGTTATACAAATTGTTTATCTTTTCATACTTCACCGAATCAGAAAATTTATCGGTATACATAGATGCCGTCAGATCCATCAATTCTTTCCGGCAAAGGTTATAAACAGAAATTTTGGCCTGTAACCTGGCATTGGCGCGTGGTTGTGGAGACGAAATACGAAAAGTATTTTTAAAATCCTTATTGTCCCAGTTTACCAGTATGGTATCGTTTTTTTGGGCGCATATCGTAATCGCGTCATCGTTAAGATACAGGTAAATATCCTCCGTTTCATCGTCAATACTAATTGTTCTGCTAAAATTACCATCTTGATCAACAGGTACTGTTATAGAATAATTGGTCAAATCGCCAGTTACGGCTAACTCCCAATATTTATCGCTAAAGTTTTTAACGTTCCCTTTAATTACTGCGGTGGCTTTAGGTGCAGGGGCAGCAACTAAGGGTTTAAAGATTAGGTCTTTGTTAACAGGTTTCTTTTTCGTTTGTGCGCTTAAGGTAAGCGTTAAAAATAACAAGTGTATAAATAACAGGCTTTTCATGAGATGTAATAGGATTAGATTATCGTAAATATAGCATTAAAACAAGTAAGGTAAAATTCTGAAAACCTGCGAAATAAAAGAGATGCCTGATGCTCTTTTTAAGTAATAGCTTATGAATTGACGACAAAACAAGGATGTCATGCAGCCCCGTCGAAGCATGGTGTGCAGGCCTCTGCGCGCGCCCTTCGACAGGCTACCCATGACATACTTAATTAAGCAGGTACAAGTTTCATATCTAATTCGAGGGCTAACTTTTCTAAGCGCTTCTTTTTCTGCTGGATAAGGATCGTTTGATAGGCCTCCATACCTCTTTCAACGAACTCGTTTCCCTTGACGATCAGGCGCCAATATTGAGCGGCAAGTTTTCTTGCAGTAGCCTTTATGGCGACTGCCGGCCCTTTACGTCCCCTTAGCCGCCTGGCAAACGCACCCCAGCCAATGTATTTGCTGTTCAGCAAGCCCTGGGCCATTTGTTTGAAGATCTGACCGACGGCAGGTTTACCCTTACTTTTACTTTTGTTCTTCTTGCCTGAACTGTTTTG
>NZ_FTMG01000035.1 GCF_900155965.1 Mucilaginibacter lappiensis | reverse complement strand
AGTTGGATAGTTATGAGCGTGATTATATTATTAATCCGGATGATTTGGCCTATGTAATTTATACCTCCGGTTCTACAGGTAAGCCTAAAGGCGTATTAGTTGGGCATGAAGGTTTGAACAATTACATTTTTAATGCAATTGCTAATTACACTGTTGACGGGAATAAGACCGGCAGTTATATCCATATGCCATTTACATTTGATGCATCAGTAACAGCTTTATACGTTCCTTTGTTGCAGGGCAAACAAGTGGTGATCAGCGCCGAAGGGGGTGCAGAGATATTTAAAGACCCTAATCTTGTAAAGTATGCACCTTACGATTTTATAAAACTCACCCCGGCACATATGAGTGTCTTGAAGAACACTCTGGATGATCAATCGCTATCGAGTCTTACCTATAAATATGTGCTGGGTGGAGAGGCTTTAAAACTGGGCGATGTACAATATTGGACAGATAAGGGTATAAAGGTTGAGATCATAAATGAATATGGACCTACGGAGGCTACTGTGGGTTGTAGCACTTATAGTTTTTATACAGATGAACCTGTTCCTTTTACTGATGTGCCTATAGGAATGCCCATAGCTAATACGAAGCTGTATATATTAGATACGTCGGGTAATCTGGCGCCTGTTGGCGTACAGGGGGAATTATACATTGGAGGAGTAGGGTTAGCCAAGGGATATTTACATCTGCAATCATTAACAAATGAGCGCTTTACTAATAGTGATTATGGTCGGTTGTATAAAACCGGCGATCTTGCTAAATGGATGCCCGATGGCAACATTGTTTACCTGGGCCGACTCGATGACCAGGTAAAAATCCGTGGTTACCGGATAGAGCCGGGAGAAATTACTGCTGTGTTGAATAGCTGTGAGCGGGTTAGTCAAGGTATTGTGATAGTGAAAGATAAAAGATTGATTGCCTATGTAGTGCCGGAAGGGGTATTTGACAAGGATTTTATACAGACGTATTTAAAGTTGCATTTGCCTGAATATATGCTTCCTTCGTTACTGGTGGAGCTGACGGAAGTGCCGCTTACCCACAATGGAAAGATTGATAAAAAGGCATTGCCTGATGCAATTCCAGTTAATATTTATCTGGAGCCCCGTAATGAGACGGAAAGGAAACTGGCAAACATCTGGCAGGAATTGCTGCATGTAGAGCGTATCGGCATCTATGACGATTTTTTTGAGTTGGGGGGAGATTCTATTGTGAGTATACAGGTGGTTAGCAGATGCAATAAGATCGGTTTGCGTTTACATCCGCGTGACCTTTTTGAGCATAGAACAATTGCACTGTTATCTGTCAGAATGGAAATGAATAATGTAGATGTTGCAGCAGAGCAGGGTTTGTTAACGGGCAACGCGGTATTGTTACCTATACAGCAGTGGTTCTTTGAATTACCTTATGCTCATCCTTCTCACTATAATCAATCGCAGTTACTGAATATAAATAAATCAGTGAGTGCTGCTGTTGTGACATCTGCTGTCCAGGCATTGGTAGCACAACATGATGCTTTAAGGTTTATCTATAAAGATGGGGTGCAGAGCTATGGTAGTACGGATGGGGTTGTTGAAATACATGAAAGCGAGGAGATTACTGCATTATGTAACGTGGCCCAAAGAGAGCTTGATATAACAGAAGGCAGGGTGATAAAGGTGTTGCTCATACAAACACCTCCAGATGATGCTTATAACAGATTATTTATAGTGATACATCACCTGGTTGTTGATGGTGTATCCTGGAGGATACTGTTGGAACAATTGGTGAATCTGCTGAATGGGGAAACATTGGGTATTAAAACTACTTCGTACCGGGAATGGGGGAGTGTGCTGCAGAAATATGCTGCAAGTAATGCAGTAACGGCCCAGCAATCCTACTGGTTAAATGTGATCAGGGCTTATAAACGTTTGAATATAAATAAAGAGGTTCGTAAAAGTTATACAGTACAATTGGATAACGTGCAGACCCGTGCTTTGTTACAGGAGGTACATCAGGTTTATAATACTGAGATTAACGATATACTGTTGGCAGCGCTGGCGCAAACGTTGTTTACACACACAGGTTCATCGAATACTGTCATAGGAATGGAAGGACATGGCAGGGAGTATATTTCCAGGGAGATTGATACCAGTAATACAGTCGGCTGGTTTACAACTGTATACCCTTTTTTGTTATCCGCAGAGAGCGGAATTTCTTCAGGAGATCTGATAAAGAATACAAAGGAACAACTAAGAGCAGTGCCTCAGAATGGAATAGGATACGGATTATTACGTTACCTGCATCCTTCAGCCTCAGTAAGAGATAGTTTGAAGGGGGGGGAATGGGATGTATTATTCAATTACCTGGGACAATCAGATAATGTGTTGAACGGTAGATTATTGCACGCCGCAACTGAAGACACCGGTGATAGTGCAGATGTTGATTTTTCATTTAGTAGTACTTTGAATATCAGTGGTATTATAAGGGAAGGCGAGTTAAATCTGCGTTTCAGTTATTCTGCTGATACTGGTTTTATAGAGGCTTTAGCGGCGTCATTTTTAGATAACATCAAAATATTAATAACCCACTGCAAGGAAACTAAAAGAAAAGAGCTTACACCTTCCGATTGTGGGCTGGCACCTGAAGTGGGATATAAAGAACTGTCTGCTTTTTTGGCTGATAGAAATATCACGGAGGTGTATCGTTTAACATCATTGCAGAAAGGGATGCTGTTTCACTATTTGTATGATAAGAGTACGGCCTACCTGGAACAGTTCCAGCTTGATTTTACAGACGGGGTGATATTGGATGCATTCACCTCCTCATGGAATTATATACTCGCTAATCACAGTGTATTAAGAAGTAGTTTTATTGCCGATGCATTTAGTATCCCGGTACAATGTGTACATCCTGATGTCCGCATGCCGATTGTATTAATGGATTACAGCGGACTCAGTGCTGATGAGAAAGAAGCTGAAGTGAGTGAGTTTTTTACGGAAGATTTTAAACGGGGTTTTGATCTGAATGTACCACCGCTGATGCGGATTACACTTATTAAATTAAGCAGCACTTCTTATAAGATGATATGGACACGATATCATATTTTGCTGGATGGATGGTCTAATTCTGTGTTGATATCTGAGTTCCTGGAAGCCTATGAAGCATTTGCAAAAGGCACTCTTCCTGTTGTGAGGGAAGAGGATAAGTACAGTGATTTTATTAAATATATTGGTCAGGCTGACCACTTTGCCGCAGAGGCTTTTTGGAAGAGTCATCTGCGTGGTCTTAGCGATAAAAGCTTGTTACCATTTGTGGGGAATGTTGCAGACCATAGTCGTAATAAGGGAGACGGAGGAGTGGCGCATAGTTATCTGAGAGCAGGGACGGCATTTACTGATGAGATCAGGCAGTTTTGCCAACAACATCAGCTTACTCCGACTACCTTGCTGCAGGGAGTATGGTCATTACTGTTAAGCCGGTACACCGGAAATACGGCGGTAGCTTTTGGTATGGTAGTGAGTGGAAGACCTGTTGATATGTATAATGCGGAACAGAGAATTGGTTTGTATATTAATAATTTGCCTTTACATAGTGTGGTGGAAGGCGTTGTTAATGACTGGTTGCATACTATTCAGCGGAATCATACGGATGCAAGACAATATCAGTATACTGCTCTAAGTGAGATACAGAACTGGATAGGTTTAAAAGGTGACCTGTTTGATACTGTACTTGTTTTTGATAATTATCCCAAAGCTAAATATGAAGCAAATGATCATGCATTGAAGGTTGATGGCATGCGTTTGACAGAAAGGAGGAACTATCTGCTGAGCCTTTCTGTCAGTCTGAAACAAGAACTGGTTATCGATTTCTCTTATAACAGTGATCTGCTGGACGTTTACTTTGCCGAGATGATTAAAGATCATTTTGAACAAGTGTTAAAACAGCTGATCATTCATCCTAACAGCCAGGTGTCAGATATTGATATATTAACGAAAGGAGAACTGCAAGGGCTTAATGATACCACAGTTGTTTATCCTTCCGATAAGACGATAGTAGATTTGTTTGAGGAACAGGTAGCAAAAACACCTGAAAATATTGCGCTCATTTTCCGTGGGGAGGAATTGACGTATAAAGA
>NZ_FTMG01000003.1 GCF_900155965.1 Mucilaginibacter lappiensis | reverse complement strand
GGAAAAACCAAAAAAAGTAAAAGTAAGGGCAGGCCAATAGTTGGACAAATCTTTAAACAAATGGCTCACGGTTTATTGAACAGTAAACACATTGGCTGGGGTGCATTCGCCAGACGATTGAGAGGCCGAAAAGGCCCGGCAATAGCCATTAAAGCTACAGCCAGAAAACTGGCAGCCCAATATTGGCGACTAATCGTTAAAGGAACCGAATTTGTTGAGAAAGGCTTAGCTGCGTATGAGTTAATCGTCAATCAACAGAAAAAGAAACGGTTACAGAAACTTGCCCTGGAACTAAACATGACTTTAGCCCCTGCATGATTCATTCTGTCATGGGTAGTGATAGCGAAGGATCTTCTTCAATATGCAAGTCGCGGATAGATGCTTCACTCTGTTCAGCATGACAAATTTCTTTTAAAAAAATCAACGGTCAAAAAAAGCTGCATCTTTAAAAATGCAGCTTTAGTTTTTTCTTGTTGTTTGGTTTGATATAGAATACTGTAGAAATTAAAGTTCTTCGTCGTGCTGGCTTACATCAAGGCCAGCCAATTCTTGTTCTGGAGTTACGCGTAAGGTACTGATCATGTCTGTGATCTTTAATAACAATAAAGAACCAAAAAATGCAAAAGCCGAAACACCTATTAAGGTGATCACATGAAGGAAGAATAAATGGGTTTCGCCATAATATAAACCGTTGCCGGTGGTGTTACCCGCGTTTACATTTTGATGAGCGAATACGCCGGTTAGTAACATGCCTACCATGCCGCCTACACCATGGCATGGGAATACATCAAGCGTGTCATCAATGCTGGTTGATGATCTCCAGATCACTACCAGGTTACTTACCACTGCGGCAACAATGCCAATAATTAAAGAGTGGGGGATGGTTACAAAACCTGCAGCCGGTGTAATGGCAACAAGACCCACCACTGCGCCGATACAAGCGCCCATAACGCCGGGCTTTTTACCGCGTAAAATGTCAAAAAACATCCAGGCCATAGCTGCAGCTGCCGATGCTGTAGTGGTAGTGGCTAAAGCAGTGGCGGCTAGGGTGCCCGAGCCTAATGCCGAACCTGCGTTAAAGCCAAACCATCCGAACCATAATAAACCGGTACCTAACAACACGTAGCTGATACGGGCCGGTGCGTGTGCCTTATCGTTACGTTGTTTTAAATATAATGCCGAAGCCAATGCAGCCCAGCCTGCCGACATGTGTACTACCGTGCCTCCAGCAAAATCCAATACGCCTTTACCAAACAGGAAGCCGTCCGGGTGCCAGGTAGAGTGGGCCAATGGTGCATAAATAAATATCATAAACAGGCAAAGGAAAATCACATAGGAGTTAAAGCGGATACGCTCGGCAAAAGCTCCGGTGATGAGGGCTGGGGTAATTACCGCGAATTTTAACTGGAACATAGCGAATAATACTAAAGGGATGGTTGGCGCCAATTTCCAGGTGGCATTGCCTAGGGTGCCCTTCATCATAAAAAAAGTACGCGGATCGCCAATGAAGCCGCCTATAGAATCGCCAAAGGCTAAACTAAAGCCGAAGATCACCCATATAACGGTGATTACACCCATACAAACAAAGCTTTGCAGCATGGTTGATAGTACATTTTTCTTGCTCACCATGCCGCCGTAAAAAAAGGCCAGTCCGGGTGTCATAATGAGTACGAGTGCGGTGCTTACTAATAACCAGGCGGTATCGCCGCTATCAATTTTGCTGTCTTTTATAGTAGTTAGGGTAACAGAGGGATATACAAGCGCAAGTATAATTACGACGATAAGTACGCCAAAGGGTATGAATTTTTTCATGTTTCGGGTTTTAGGGAGTTTTAATAAAGTTGATTAATACTGCCTGGTACCCAATCAAAATACCAGGCAGTATTAGGAATCAAGATATTAGAATCAAGAACCAAGAAAAACAGCAATAGGATTGATGTCGTCCTTGATCTGAAAAATGAATATTCAAACGAAGGGGTTTTATGATCAATTGTTTTGCTCTTGTCTTGATTCCTGGCTCTTGACTCTCGGTTCGCATATACCCCTGGCACCCAATCAAAATGCCAGGGGTATTAAACTAAATTTTTAAAAACAATAAGATCCCACGTGCTTAATCAGGGCAGCGGGATAGCATTGTTTTTTGGCTACCAAAAAGCGTGAAACGGAAAAAGGATGAGTTTGCGGAAACGTGACAGCTGACTTGTGCCGCGGCCGCAAGTGAAAGTGATGTATCTGATCCCTATAGAGAAAAAATTAGGGGTGTGATAAAAGCCTTGTAACGAATGTGCCCCGCGATGCTGCTGCACATTGATAACCGGTAAGGGTACGTTGTTAAGACTGTATTCGTAATTAGATGGACGATGATTGGGGTTTGCAGTTTTAAAAGAGACCTTTTTTTCGTCCTGATGATTAATATGGTATAATCCTCCTCGTCCGGATGCTGAAAATCCGGAAAAAAGGAAAAAAATTAAGGCGGTAAATTGATAAAGCCTGTTAATCATGTTTAAAAGTAATAAAAAATTAAAATAAATTCCATTTTATTATAGATATTTTAACATTTTATCTATTTATATGATAAATGTATATATAAAATGCTTTTTAAATTATGTATTTAGTTTAAAATGTAAAAAATTAAACTAATTACTCACTTTAAATCATTTGTTTTTATTTAATATGAAAAATTTATTAAAATATTCCTGCTTGTAGAGCTAAATGTGAAATATTTATCCTAGTTCCTCGTCAAAATGACATTCTTTTTTGATTGAACAATGATGTTTTTGATTGCTAAATACTTTCAGCAAACAAACCTTTTTGCGCAAAACTTAAATTTTCCGCACTCGGTATAGCATAATTCGGCCGAAAAATTATTTTAAAATAATTTTTGTTTTATAAAATATTATATATGTATATTCGTTTTATAAGAAATTTAATTCTGAAAATTATGAGTATTGCCAAATTTGATTTGTACAACGCCGAGTGGCTCGACCTTGTATTTGACCACCGTAACAAAGAGTACGGTGCTTATGATCTGAGAAAGAATTATGGCCGCACCATGAGCAAAGCCATCGGGCTTAGCTTTATTGCTGTTGCTGCTTTGATAGTAGCAAGTTTTGTGTTCAGGGCGAAACAACAAGAAGTGGTTAAAATGGTGCCAGTTACTTTGGATATTAAGAAAATTCTGCCGCCAGTGGAAGCAAAGCTTAAAAAATCAGACCCACCTAAATCTGTCGACCCTCCTGCGCCGGCAGTTCCGGTAAAAACTACTGCTATACCAACTACGGTGCGCCCTGATAATGATCCCCGTACAGTAGATCCTCCGGCTATTGATAAAATAGAAGGTGCAATCGGTCCAGCCAATATTGATGGGCCTGCAAAAGGATCTGACAATGTATTAGATCAAGGAAAAGGGCCAGGTGGTGGGTCTGGAGAGGGTACAGCCCCGACGAATAATAATATAGTAGATGTTGGCGGTCTTGAAGTAATGCCCGAGCCCGTAGGTGGCGCAGCCGCCTGGGCTAAATTTTTGCAAAAAAACCTTCGGTTTCCGGGTGTAGCACAAGATGCCGGAGTTTCGGGTAGGGTGATCATGAGTTTTGTGATTGAGAAAGATGGTTCTTTATCCAATATTAAAGTGGAGCGTGGCGCAGGGTATGGATTTGATGAAGAGGCCCTACGTGTGCTCAAACTGGCCAAAGCCTGGAAACCTGGTATTCAGAATAATCAACCGGTGCGGGTACGGTATACTATCCCCATTAATTTTCAGCTAAGTGAGCAATAAGAAAATCAAGATAAAGTGGTTGTATAGCGTCTCCGGGGGGACAGAAATCGTTAAATGACCACCGTGGGCAAGCGAATATTTTTCGTTTGCCCTTTTTTGTTATCCGATGGGTTAAGTTTCCTACCCGCGGGAGGGGTGCGGCTGGGAGGAGAGCAAAGGCAGGGAGGGGTTTATACGATAGGCATCACGAATAAACCCCTCCCTGCCCCTCCCGTCAATGTCATTAAGTTAAGGGGAAACGCAAAAGCAATTCCGCAAAAGCCCCCTCTAAATCTCCCCCGGAAGGGGAGACTTAGCTTCAATTTTTTAAAGTCCTCCCTACCGGGGAGGATTTAGGTGGGGCTCCATGTGCTTAACTTAATGACATTGCCCCTCCCGTTGGGCTACTGTGTGTACACATCTTTTTGATGCACTAATAATTAGAAAAAGCCGCTCCAGAGGAGCAAAATGTCGGTAGAAACAATAAAATTCTACCTCTTTTTAGTGCCGTAGGTACTAAACTAACCTAATTCAGGTCTATTGATGTGTCATTATTTGACCTGCAAAGATCAATAGTGACGTACCTACGGCACGTAAACCTCTTTTGATCCTATTTCTACCGACATGAAACCCCTTCGGGGTTTTATCAAAAAGATGTGTACACACAGTAGCCCGTTGGGAGGGAATCGCACTGGGCCAGTGCTTTATTTTCTTTAATCACCTGTTTATATACTAAAATTCATCAACAGTTCAATTACCCGTGGCATTTCTGTCTCTAGTTCGGCGTGCCAGAGCATGGTGAGTTCGGCCTTTTGGGGCGTATCTTTTAGCTCGATATATTTGATAATACCTGGATAGTTGCGCAGGCTCGACATGGGTTCGACGGTAATGCCCAGCCCAGCCTCAACCAGGCGGATGCCGGTACTGGCAAAGGGTGTTTTGTGAACAATGTTGGGTAAAAAACCGGCTTCAATAAAAATAGATTCAACAGTACCTACGTATAATGACCCTTCAGAGCGCGGTGGTAAAATAAATCGGTCGTTGGCAAATACGCTGAGGTCGTTGAAGTTTTCCGGGCTTACCGGGTGATCGAGTGGCAGCACCACCGCGAAATTATCACGCAGCAACACCTTGCTTTTTAAATCATCATTAATAACCGGGTTGGTAGAAAATCCAATATCAATTTCTTTGTTCTTCAGATCGATGGCTTGCTGTTTATTGTTTATCTCTAGCAATACGGTATGGATATCGGGCAAAATTTCATTGATATGCCTGATCATGCCCGGCAAAAAACTTTGCATAACAGAATAAGTATAACCTATCCTGATCTCGCCAGCTTCGCCTTTATGAAGCTGGGCGGTTCGTTTGGCCGCATGATCAAACTGGTTCACGAGTCGCTCCATTTCTGCCTTAAAATATTTGCCGGCAGGGGTAAGCTCCACGTTGCGCCTGTCGCGCTTAAACAATTGGGCATTTAATGATTCCTCCAGTTGCTTAATCTGCCGGCTCAGCGCGGGCTGTGCAATAAAAGCTTTATCAGACGATTTGGTGAAATGCAATGTTTCGGCCAGCACCAGGAAATTCTTGAGCACATTAATATCCATACTTATGCAAATTTGTTATCAGTTGATGAAATATAAGTATTTTTTATTATTAATGGCAAACGCTTTCTTTGTTTTAGTAATAAACCACCACCACCATGGAAGATCTGATCATGAAAGCGTACAAGCCCGAAACTTTTCGGAGCGAGGCGCACCAATTAGTTGAACTATTGGCTACTGAGCTAGAAAAAGCACACTCCGCCCCTCAAAAAAAAGATACCATTAACTGGGAAAGCCCGGCAGAGCAGTTGGCTTACTGGCAAAACGATTTTAATTCGCCTTTAATTAATAACCCTCAGCAGCTTTTTCGTTCGGTAATGTCAAGGTCGGTTAATTTGCATAGCCGGGGTTATATCGGGCACCAAACGGCAACAACTTTGCCTGTAACCGCTTTAACATCGGCATTGATCTCCTTTTTTAATAACGGCATGGCTGTTTATGAAATGGGCATGGCCGGCAATGCTATGGAAAAAGTAGTAACCGGGTATATGGCGACTAAATTTGGTTTTGATGAGGAAGCATCGGGTATTGTTACCTCTGGTGGTACGCTGGGTAACCTGACCGCCTTGCTAGCCGCCCGTGCGGCTATGCCTAATGTATTAGGCAAGCCAGAATACGGACAACTGGCCATCATGGTATCCGAAGAGGCGCATTACAGTATTGAACGTGCTGTAAGGATCATGGGGCTGCCTGCCGAAAATATTATCAAAGTACCGGTTAACGACCGTTTCCAGATGCGTGCCGATACGCTGGAGCATTATTATAAAGAAGCCACTGCGAAAGACCAAAAGGTATTTTGTATTGTTGGTTGTGCCTGTTCCACCTCAATAGGTGCTTATGATGATCTGGAAGCGATTGGTCAGTTTGCACAGAAACATAACATCTGGTTTCATGTGGATGGTGCGCATGGTGCCCCGGTTATTTTTTCGCCGGTTTATAGTCATTTGCTTCAGGGGATAGAAAAGGCAGATTCGGTGATGGTTGATTTTCATAAAATGATGATGGCGCCCTCGCTATCAACAGCAGTACTATTTAAATCGGCCAGGCAGGCCGGCAAAACCTTCCTGCAAAAGGCCGAGTACCTGTGGCAGGATCAGCAAGCCGATGAATGGTACAACTCGGGCAAGCAAACCTTTGAGTGTACCAAACCCATGACCATTTTGCATACCTACACTATTATGCGGCTTTATGGCGATACTTTATATCAGCAGCACATTGATAAATTGTACGGCATGGCCGGGGAGTTTGCATATATGGTACACCAGCACGAAAATTTTGAGCTAGCCTGTGAACCCCAGAGCAATATTGTTTGTTTCCGCCTGAAAGCCGGTGCGGAGTCGAACGAGTTAAACCGCGATGTGTTACAGCGTTTGATAGAAGACGGTCGCTTTTATATAGTAGGTACCACCATTAAACAGGAGTTTTATCTGCGGATAACGCTCATGAACCCGCTTACCCAAAAAGATGACCTGGAACAGTTACTCAGCGTAATTGAGGATCTGGCCATGAGTGATGCGGTGATGGGGTGAGAGTCAAGAGATAAGAATCAGGAATCAAGAGATAAAGACAAAAAAACAGATCCATCGGTGTTGGTGGATCAAAGAAGCGGGAGCTTGTGCTATTACTCTCAAGAGGGGATCTGGGAATGACCCTTTATCATCGTTTTGTTACAATTATGCCTAAAGTGAAAAATACAGCATTGTAATAGGTAACTTAGTGTGATAATCTTTAAAGATGATACAAATTCCTAAGGATCTGCTTGAGCATCACGTGCATATGAGGATGCGCTTTTGCGACATGTATGGTATTGTTATTGATAAAAAGCGGCCTTTCAGCTGTGATGATACCCTGCAAACGATGCATTGCCTCGAGGTGGTTTTAACCGGATTTATTGATGTTTGGTATGGCGGGCATGTACAGCATCTTGGTGCAGGCGATATTCAGTTCAGGAGGAGAGGGAATTACCAGATATTTCCATCTGACGATTATACCAGCATGCTCATTTTTATGGAAAATGAGTTTGTGGATTACTTTATAGAAAGTCATGTGCCGGAATTCAGACAAGAAAAACTGACTGACAATCTGCCGCCATTCGTCTTTAAAACATCCGAATTTATAAAAGCTAACATTGCGCAGGCTATTCAGCATATTGCACATCCGCAGGATTATTCGCGCTGTATTGTGAAGTTTGTTACGCATCAGGTATTGCTTCAAATTTTGTCGAACGATAGCTCCAAAACCTTTGTTTCGTTTTTAAAACACCTGGTTAGCGAAAATAAAATTGACCTGGCCTATTTTATGGAACAAAACTTTAACCGGCAGCTTTCCTTACCCGATATGGCTAAACTAACCGGGCGGAGTGTAAGCGCCTTTAAAAAGGAATTTACCGAACGCTTTAATACCACGCCTGTAAAATGGCAAATCAACCGCCGGTTGGAGTATGCAGCCTATCAGCTCAAAAACTCCAACCATCCGGTATCCGCGATAGCCTACAGCAGCGGGTTCGAGAATATCTCGCATTTTTCAAAAGTATATAAGCAAAAGTTTGGCGCATCGCCCAGCAGTGTACGTAACGAGCCGGTGTTATCCTAACAAACAAATAAAGCCTCACAGCAAAATCCGGGTGCCGGTAAAGCTGCAATTTTGAGGTATGAAAACATTAACAAATACCAACCTGGCGCTGATACTGATTGATATACAGCAGGGTTTTGATAATATCCCTTACTGGGGCGGCGAACGTAACAATCCAGCTGCCGAAACAAATGCCCGTAAACTGCTCGATTACTGGCGGGATAATAACCTACCGCTCTTTCACATTCAGCATTGCTCTACGAATCCCAACTCCCTGCTGGCAGAAGGTAACCCGGGTAACGCGCATAAAGAAATTGTAAAACCTTTGCCCGGTGAGCCGGTGATCAAAAAATCGGTAAACAGTTCTTTCATCGGTACCGATTTGCAGCAGCGACTGGATGCCGCCGGTATTGATACCGTAGTTATTGTGGGCCTCACCACCGAACATTGCGTATCAACCACCGCAAGAATGGCCGGCAATTTGGGTTACAACACCTTTGTAGTAGCTGATGCTGTTGCCGCTTTCGCCAAAACAGGTATCAAGGGCGAGCATTACGATGCAGAAACCATCCATTTAACCGCCCTGGCACAGATAAACGAGGAATTTGCCACCGTACTCAATACCGATGAGGTAATCAACGCTTTAAAAAAAAACGATGATTTTCTTTAGCAAGTTTGTCCGGAAAGTTTTAGCATCTTATTTACAGGTTTCGCAGGTGCTTTCGGTAATGAAGTAAAGGAATTGTTGCATCTTTAGCCTATGATGCAGTGATAGCGTCGCGCCTACTCAAGCGTGGACGCTTACCCTCATTATGGTTCAAGCGAAAGGCGCTTGAACCAGTGGAAAACGAGCAATTTCTTAAATAATTACAATAACAAATCAACTATGAAAACAATTAAAAAATTACTAATGGTGCCGGGTATTCTTATAGTCAGCATTATTGGGTTTTATGCTAATGCTCAGGAAATTAAAACTATTCCCGGTACCCCATTAAAACTTACTTACTATAACTCTGCCGAATCAACTTTTGGGGTTACCTCGGTACTGGTGACTGGAAAACAAGATGCTATTCTTATCGATGCTCAATTTACTTTACCTGATGCGGAAAAAGTAGCTGCCATGATCAAAAGCAGTGGGAAAAAATTGAAAGCCATATTTATTAGTTATGGTGATCCCGATTATTACTTTGGCTTAGAGGCTATCAGGAAATACTATCCTAATACACCTGTATACGCAACGGAGCCTACCATTGAGCATATTAAGGCCACTTACAAAGGCAAGTTGGAGTATTGGGGAAAGATCTTAAAACAGGCTGCCCCTAAACAAGTGATCGTCCCGAGTGTTTTTAATGGTAACTTCATGGAGCTGGATGGTAATAAACTTGAAATTGTAAAGGTACCAGGCGCGCCAGTTCGCAGTTTTGTTTGGATCCCTGCGGTTAAAGCTGTTGTTGGCGGTATCAATGTTTTTGGAAATGATTTTCACTTATGGATGGCCGATGATGCGACTGCTGAAAAGAGAGCACTATGGGTTGACGCCTTAAATAAGGTTATCAGTTTAAATCCTAAAGTGGTAATTCCCGGGCATTTTGGTAACAAGGCCGATTTGACGATCGCCTCAGTTAATTACACCAAAACTTATCTGCAAACCTATGAGCAACTGCTAAAAACAAATAAAAGCTCTAAATCTTTGATAGCCGCGCTGAAAGTGAAATATCCCAAAGCAGGTTTTTTGACAGGTCTTGAACTGGGCGCCAAAGTAAATACCGGCGAAATGCAATGGAAATGATCCATTTGTCCCAATAAACCTTTAATAAACAAAGCCCCTCCAAAAGAGGGGCTTTGTTTATTAAAGGTTTATCTCTACGAATATTTCAATCCGTGGTCCGTTTACCCATTTGGCATCATTGGTACATAGAAATGCTACCGGATTGCCAGCTGATTTTTACTGCTGATAATTTTTCAGATTCAATCCGGTAGTCCTCCAGTACTTTAAAGCCATTTTTGATATAAAATGCCAGTGGCGACGCATATTTGCTTCCGTTTGATTTTAATTCCCCTTCTTTATCTATAACCCAACCAGCTAGAAGGGTTTCGTGTTTTTTTATTTCATTCAATATCCTAGTCCCGTATTTCTTTCCTTGAACTTTGCTGTTTAAAATGATGGCAAACCATCGCTCGTTATTGCGTAAAAAAGTTGCTGACCATCCTTGGAGTATGTCATCCTCATCGATTAACAAAAAATATTGTTTGTTTCCCAGATTGTCCAGGTAACCGTTAAAGTCGTTGATGTTTTGGTATTGTAGTTTTTCAGGGTATTCATCATTCCATAATTGATAAGCCGCATGGAGCTGCGTATGAGTAAGAAAACTTTGTACGGATATTTCCATATGTTGATTTTGGTTACAATTTCTGCATTTTTAGATAGCTTTTCAATTTATTGTGCAGGAGTCAAGAATTAAGAATCAAAAACTATGTCATTGCGAGGCACGAAGCAATCTCCTCGCGTTTATGCATATGACGAGATTGCTTCGTCGTTCCCCCTGCAATGGCATAATGTGTATAAGCGGTGTGTAGAAAATAAGTTCTTTAGCTTTCGTCCCCTCAGGGTTTCTCTTAGAGGCCCCCTGAGGTATTGGCTGGTCTATAGAGAACCTCAGGGTCCCTTTCAGGTTTAAGTTAACCCACAAAATTGATCAACTTGAAATTTCAACGGGAGGCACCTACGGAGCCAAAGAAGGTGCTTTTTTAGAGCTATAAACAGGTGGCACCGCTGGGGCCGGCAATGCTTTATACTATAATCAGTATACCTGGAGTACCATTCGGCCTCAGAGAGGCCACCTGTTTATAGATAAAATCTAAAGAAATACCGGACTCCTGCGGAGTCTCCTGATCCTGAACTTGCCTTCCGGGGACTCTTTAGTTCATATTTAGATTTTATGGTTAACTTAAACTTTCAGGAGACCCTGAGGGGACACCAAGTCTTTTTTGAGTTATTTAACCGAATTCACCAACGGCATTACTTTTTTACCGATGAGTTCAATAGAACTCATTAATTGGGCATGCGTTAAACCGGCATTATCCATCTGGAAAGTAAAACGATCCACGCCGCCCAGCGCTTCGCTATGGCGCAATAACTTTTCGGCTACCTGTTCTGGTCCGCCAACTACAAGTACACCTTTTGGGGCCACCAGGCTGTCAAACTGCGTTTTGGTTACCGGCGGCCAGCCACGTTCTCTGCCTAATTTGGTCCACAGCTCCGCATAACCCGGGTAATAATCGGCTATGGCTTGTTCATTGGTCGCGCCAACAAAGCCTGGCGAATGCAGCCCAACTTTTAACTGATCGGGTGTAAAACCCGCTCTTTTACCGGCTTCGCGATACAGATCTATCAGGGGACGGAACCGATGCGTTTCTCCGCCTATCACGGCTACCATCAATGGTAATCCCAATGTTCCGGCACGGGCAAATGATTCCGGCGTGCCCCCAACACCCAGCCAAATGGGTAGTTTTTCTTGTAATGCCCTTGGATATACGGGGCGATTGTTTAAAGGCGCGCGGAATTTGCCCGACCAGGTCACAAATTCATTGTCACGCACTTTGAGTAACAGATCCAGCTTTTCTTTGAATAATGCGTCGTAATCGTCCAGGTTAAAACCAAACAGGGGATAGGCTTCCACAGATGATCCCCGGCCAACAACCATTTCTGCACGACCTTTGGATATGAGATCTAAGGTGGCAAAGCTCTGGTATGCCCGCACCGGATCGGCAGCACTGAGTACCGTTACTGCGCTGGTGAGTTTAATATTTTTGGTTCGTGCCGCGGCAGCAGCCAGGATCACCGCTGTGGCCGAATCCAGGAACTCCTTTTTATGATGTTCGCCGATACCGAAAACATCCAGACCAACCTCATCGGCAAAGGCGATGCGGTCCAGTAATTGTTCCATGGCATCCACGCTGCTCAATTCGTTACTGCCGTACATCGCCGAGGCAAAGCTGTCTATTCCTATTTCCATTTGATTATTTTAATAAATGTTTAAACATCTAATTCAAAGATCGGAACAAACTTTTGTCTAACCAAATAACGCGTTGTTATTGACGTGTTGCTGACTTAGTATTGTTAATTTGAAACGGAAGGCTGTCATGCTGAGCGCCGTCGAAGCATGGTGAGCAGGGCCTCTGCGCGCGAGTCTTCGGCAAGCTCAGCCTGACAGGCCTCTTAGCTTATGGTCGATGTTATCATCGCACCATACATTAATAAAGCGTTAGGTGAAAAACGTAAATAGTGGTCTGGTGATAACACCAATCACAGGCAAGTATTATATTACACCGTATCTAATAATTTTTCCTGGCCCCAGGCTGCCATATCAGTTAATATCGGTTTAAGGCTCTGGCCCAATTCTGTTAGCGAATATTCTACACGGGGTGGAATTTCTTTGTACTGCTTCCGGCTAATTAGTCCATCACTTTCCAGTTCTTTCAGCTGCTCGGTTAGCACTTTTCTTGAAATGGAAGGCATTCGTGCCGCTATTTCACCAAAGCGCCTGGTATGATCCAGAAGCAAAAATATGATGATTGTTTTCCATCTGCCCCCAATTAAAGCGATGGTAGCCGTAAATGGGCAAGAATTATTTTCTACTTTATTTTCCACTTTATTATCCATTAGTCACGTTTAGGTTACCACTATTTTCATGGTTACCAAAAGGTAACAAGTTACTTTTTGAAATCATTATTAGTTACTTTGCGTAACAAACAAAAATAAGTATTAATTCTAAGTATACAAATTATGATTTTAGTTACAGGTGCAACAGGACATTTAGGAAACGCGACAATTGAATCGCTTCTCAACAAAGGTATTCCGGCTAACGAAATTGCCGCTTTAGTAAGGGATGAAAACAAGGCAATTCATTTAAAAGATAAAGGTGTTCAGATAAAAATTGGTGAGTATAACGATTATGATTCTCTTAAAAATGCTTTGCAGGGTGTCGACAAGCTATTGCTTATTTCTTCCAACGAAATGGTGGACAGACTTGTTCAGCATAAAAACGTTATCAATGCCGCTAAAGACAATGGCGTTAAACATATAGTTTATACGGGTATTGATATTAAAAGCTTTGATGAAACTGCTATTCCGTACGTTAGCCATATTCATCGCGACACAGCTGATTATCTTCAAGAAGTGGGTATCCCTTACACATTACTAAACGACACGCTTTATGCAGATGTGATCCCTCTGTTTTTGGGTGACAAGATTTTTGAAAGCGGCATTTTCTTCCCTGCCGGAGATGGTAGAACACCTTTTGTTGCCCGGACAGAGATGGCGGAGGCAGCAGCAGTTGTGCTGACAACTCCCGGACATGAAAATAAAGAATACGCCATAGCGGCGGATATAACCTATTCATTTGAAGACATTGCAGGAATGATTTCAGAGATCACGGGTAAAAGCATCAAATATCATAAGCCTGATGCGGAAACATATATTGATGCGCTTGTAAAGGCAGGCGTTCCCAAAGAAAACGCTTCTTTCCTTGCAGGCTTCGGAACAGCAATAGCTAACGGAGAATTGGATACCCACCGGAGCGATCTGGAAAAGCTATTAGGAAGAAAAGCATCAGGGCTAAAGGAATTCCTGACTAGCACTTATCAAATTTAAGTTGTTTGAATTATTAACCTAATGGTGTGGTGTTATCATCGCACCATTAGATTAAATATGTATATTCCTCCATTGCAGCCCCCAAACATTTTTTGTATATTTAAGTAAGCCAATTCGACTTTTAGTCCTGTTTGAAAAACATAATTGTCTTTCTCCAAAAGAGGCGTAAAAACCAACCGTTTGGTATGTAGTTATTTGAATATCAACTATTTGACACTTTTTAAAGTTTTAAAACCCATCAGAAATTTGTTAAAAAGTGTTAAAATGGATGGTTTTGATAAAGTTTTGAGCTGGTTTTGATTGGATTTTCATCCAGTTTCGAACGGAAAAATGTTAAAATTAAAGGTTTAAGAAGTATTTGCAGTTTGAATTTTATAAGTTTGATTTTAAGGCGATAAAAATACGCTAACCATTCCGGCGCCCGAACCCCGCCACCCGAAACCCGACCCCGGAACGAGTCAAAACCTTTCGCCTTTTGGCTTTCAGCTTTCGCCGTTTTTTCCTACTTTTGCGCATCCTTTCAAATAAAACAATAGTACATTGGAGCACCAGGAATTAACCACCGTTGAAACCGCCAAAGATTTAGGCTTATTACCCGAAGAATTTGAACGTATAAAAGAAATATTGGGCCGCGTACCCAACTTTACCGAGCTTTCTATTTTTTCGGTAATGTGGAGCGAGCACTGTTCGTATAAAAATTCCATCACTTGGCTAAAAACTTTGCCTAAGGATAGTCCGCGTATGCTGGCTAAAGCTGGTGAAGAAAATGCCGGTCTGGTTGATTTGGGCGATGGCATTGGCTGCGCTTTCAAGATCGAGTCGCATAATCACCCATCAGCCCTAGAGCCTTATCAGGGCGCTGCCACCGGTGTAGGCGGTATTAACCGGGATATATTTACCATGGGCGCACGTCCTATCGCGCAGCTCAATTCCCTGCGTTTTGGCGACTTGAGCCTGGATAAAACCAAATGGTTAGTAAAAGGTGTGGTAAAAGGTATCAGTCATTACGGCAATGCCTTCGGTATCCCAACTGTGGGCGGCGAGCTGTTTTTTGACGATTGTTATAATGTAAATCCGCTGGTGAACGCCATGTCGGCAGGTATTGTAAAAGCGGGCGAAACCGTTTCGGCAACCTCCTACGGCGTAGGTAACCCGGTATATATAGTAGGTTCTGCAACCGGTAAAGATGGTATCCATGGCGCGGCATTCGCATCCAAAGATATTACTGCCGATTCGGTGAACGATCTTCCTGCCGTTCAGGTAGGCGACCCTTTCCAGGAAAAACTATTGCTGGAAGCTACTTTAGAAGTGATTAAAACCGGCGCAGTAGTAGGTATGCAGGATATGGGCGCTGCCGGTATCATCTGCTCCAACTCCGAAATGAGCGCTAAAGGCGAGCATGGTATGCGTATCGATCTGGATAAAGTGCCAACCCGACAGGATCATATGAAGCCTTACGAAATTTTGCTGTCTGAATCACAGGAGCGTATGCTGATTGTGGTTTATAAAGGCCGCGAAAAAGAAGTAGAAGCTGTTTTTGATAAATGGGATCTGAACTGCGCCGTGATAGGCGAGGTGACCGATACCAAACGTTTAGAGTATTTCATGAACGGCGAATTGGTTGCCGACGTACCTGCTGATGACCTTGTTTTAGGTGGCGGCGCACCGGTTTACGAACGCGAATACCGCGAGCCTGCTTACTTTGCCGAGAATCAGAAGTTCAACATTGATGATGTTAAAGAACCTGAAAACCTGGTTGAAGTAGCCGAGCATTTGGCTGCACACCCTAACCTGGCTTCCAAACGTTGGGTAACCGACCAGTACGATAGCATGGTAGGTGTACAAACCATGACCGCCAACCTGGCCTGCGATGCAGCCGTGGTAGCGGTTAAGGATACCGATAAAGCCATTGTGTTAACTACAGATTGTAACTCGCGCTACGTATATGCCGATCCTTATAAAGGTACTGCCATAGCCGTTGCCGAAGCTGCACGTAATATTACCTGTGCAGGCGGCGAGCCTGTGGCTATCACCAACTGCTTAAACTTTGGTAACCCTTATAATCCTGAAGTTTACTGGCAGTTTGTAAGCGCCATAAAAGGTATGGGTGATGCCTGCCGTAAGTTCGAAACCCCGGTTACCGGTGGTAATGTGAGCTTTTATAACCAGTCGGCAGATGGTGGTTCGGTATTCCCGACGCCAACTATCGGTATGCTGGGTGTAATGGAAGATGTAGAAAACATCATGACCGCCGATTTTAAACAACCCGGCGACCTGATCTACCTGATCGGCGAATCGGTGAATGATATTGCCTCATCACAGTACTTGGCTTCATGGCACAAAATACTAAAAGCACCTGCACCTTATTTTGATATTGATCAGGAATATGAGATGCAGCAAACCGTAAAAGGATTGATCAAACACCGTGTGATTGAATCGGCACATGATGTGGCTGATGGTGGTTTATATATTAATCTGTTAGAGTCGTCTATGCCAAATGGTTTAGGTTTTGATATCGAAACAGACAGTGATATCCGTAAGGATGCATTCCTGTTTGGTGAAGCACAAGGCAGGGTAGTGGTAACCGTAGCCCCTGAAGAGCAGGAACGCTTTATTGAGTTTATGGCCACCAGCGATGTTGAATTTAGCCTGCTGGGTACCGTGAACAATGGTTCCCTGACTGTTGACGAAGAGCCCTTTGGTCATGTTACCGACCTGAAAATGGTTCACAGCAACGTATTACACTCCATATTAGGCGAATAATGCTGAAACTGAACCGGGTACATCATATCGCCATTATTTGTTCCGATTACCAAAAATCGAAGCATTTTTATAGCGAGGTACTGGGTTTAAAAATATTGCTAGAGGTTTATCGCGAGGAGCGGCAATCCTATAAACTCGATCTGGAAGTGGGCAACCAGTACCAGATCGAGCTTTTTTCCTTCCCGGAGCCGCCTGCCCGTTTATCCAGGCCCGAAGCTGCCGGTTTACGTCACTTCGCTTTCGAGGTTGATGATATTGATGAGGCGATTGATGGTTTACAGGCTAATGGCGTTATCACAGAACCTATTCGCATTGATGAATTTACCGGCAAACGTTTTACCTTTTTTGCCGATCCGGATGGCCTGCCGCTGGAATTTTACGAAAAGTAATTATGCTTGTTGGCGAAAATTGTTGGTGACAACACCAACAACGGGCGGTAAGAAGATTTTTATTTTAAATAATCTTCGAAGTAAAAATTTAATACCCGCACCCCACACTTTGTTGGTCTTGTCACCAACAAATAGCACCATGTTTGTCGCGCTTTGTTGGCTTTGTCACTCACACCCGCACTTTGTTGGTGTTGTCACCAACAAATACTGCTGTGTTATCACCAACAAATACCACTATGCTTTTACTCATTATGATGTTTCAGAAATCCAAAACTATCCTCATTTGTCAAATAAAACCTTGCTGATGAATATTTATAGTCTTCCGGTAAAGTAGCTAATTGCCATTTTTGTTGAAGCGGGTTGTTATGTATATAATCCAACTTTTGTGTAAACACTCCCGGACTCCATAAATCAGTACTCAATGAATTTCTTTCCCAAAATTGATATTGTCTGTCTTTAGCGTTTACTAAAAATAAGGATAGCCTAGCATCGTCAGTATCCAATAATTTAAATTTGAATTGTTGTGCGGTGAACTTTAAAAAACGCATTTGAATAACATCCCGTTTATAACCATCCTGAATCTGCCATATTAAATGAATATGATTTGGCATGATCACAAAACCATAAACAACAATGCTTTTTTCATTGGCTAAAAATAAAAGACTTTTGATGATGATATCTTTAAACGCATCAGTCTGTAATAGCGGTTTCCATTCCAGTATAGTTGCGGTAAAAAATTGGGGATGATAGTTAAAATTGATTTCGGCCATTTAAATCAGTTATAAAACTTTCAAGATAAGAGTTGTTGGTGACAACACCAACAACGGCAGCAGCCTATTCGCATTGATGATTTTACCGGCAAACGCTTTACCTTTTTTGTCGATCCGGATGCGCTGCCGCTGGAGCTTTACGGAAAGTAATTATGCTTGTTGGTAAGGTTGTTGGTGTTGTCACCAACAAATATACGCTTGGTAAATATCAACGTTGATAGGTATCCTGCCCTTTGTTAGTGTTGTCACCAACAAACATAAACCCGGTAAATGTCAACGTTGATACGCATCTTAACAATTAATAATAAATTCGCATCGATGTTTCGCTTTAAACAATTCAGTGTCGACCAAACCGGTTGCGCCATGAAGATCAATACCGATGGTGTTTTGTTGGGTGCATTGGCAGATGCAGATGAACCACTATCCATATTAGATATAGGCACAGGTACCGGCGTAATAGCCCTGATGCTGGCCCAACGTTTTGTTGGAGCCCATATTGATGCTGTTGAGATTGACGAAAGCGCGGCTATAACTGCCGAAAGCAATTTTAAAGGTTCACCTTTTGCTGATTGTTTGGAGCTGTTTCCGGTGAGCTTTGCCGATTTTTTCTCAGTTTATCCCGATAAAAAATATGACCTGATCGTTTCCAATCCGCCGTTCTATATCAATTCGCTGCAGTCGCCGGGAGCAAAGAAGAATTTGGCCAAACATGCTGGTGATGGTTTTTTTGAGGGTTTGATATCGGGAGTGGCCGGGCATTTAACGGAAGATGGGACATGTTGGCTGGTGTTGCCAATAGATACTGCAGAGTTGGTTAAAGTTTTGGGTACACAGTATCAGTTGTATCCACAGAAAATAATAAAGGTTTATTCTTTTAACAATGATGAACCGCATAGGGAAATACTGGTTCTGGGTTTTGATGCAGGCCAATCGGAAGAAGAGAGATTGGTGATCTACGATGAGCCTAAAGTTTACAGTAAAGAGTACCAGAAAGTATTGAAGGAATTTTTGACGATATTTTGATTCAATAATTTCCCATCATGCCATTGCGAGGAACGACGAAGCAATGAGCCCCACCCAACCCTCCCCGGAAGTGAGGGCTTTAAAATACTTTCCAAAAGTCTCCCCTTCCGGGGGAGATTTAGAGGGGGCTTATTGCCACGCCTCAATGACGGATTTATTAATTTCTCGTTTCTTGTATCTTATATATCTCAGCACAAGTCTTCTGTTGTCAGTTTCTGCGCAATGGCTAACCTGCAATATTTAACCAAAAATAAGCCCAAAAGTCGGTTAACACAAAATGTGGCTTGTTTGTATTTAATATATTGATTTTCAATAATTTAAATAAATGTTAACCATGAAAAGTGTAAACCATGTAAACCCACTTTTTTACCTTTTCTCAGGTTTTTTGCGCGCAACGGCAGATTTATTAATTCCCGATTCTTGACTCTTAGCTCTTGTATTTATATTTGCTCGCATGACGCGCATAGGCCTGATATCCGATACCCACAGCTACCTTGACGAGGCTGTTTTTAAGCATTTTGAAAATTGCGATGAAATATGGCATGCCGGAGATTTCGGCACCCTGGATCTGGCCGATAAACTGGCCGCTTTTAAGCCATTAAAAGGCGTATACGGCAATATTGATGGTAAGGATGTGCGGTTAGTATACCCTGAAAATCTGCGCTTTAACTGCGAAGGCGTTGATGTATGGATGACCCACATTGGCGGTTACCCTGGCAAGTATAGTCCGGCGGTGAAAAAGGAGATCTACCTGAATCCGCCCAAGTTGTTTATTTCAGGGCACTCGCATATATTGAAGGTAATGCCCGATAAAACCATAGGCTGCCTGCATCTTAACCCGGGCGCGGCTGGGCAACAAGGCTGGCACAAGGTGCGCACCCTAATGCGTTTTAATATCGACGGTGATAAAATTCAAGATTTGCAGGTTATTGAATTGGCTGGGAGATAAGCTTTTTGGTATCAAGTAGCTAGTATCTAGTATCAAGATGCCTTGCCTCTCCAATGTCAAAAGAAGGAAGTCTTGATACTAGCTGCTCGATACTAATTATTTCGCATTCTCCACTTCAAAAACTGAATCGATGAGCAATGGCTTCTGTTTGCCGGCTGCTACGGCCAGTTCATCGCAGCGTTCGTTTTCAGGGTGACCATTATGACCGCGTACCCAGGTAAATTTGATTTGGTGGTGTTTGCTGATGTCGAGATAACGCAGCCAGAGGTCCTTGTTCTTTTTGCCCGCGAAACCTTTTTGCAGCCAGCCATTTACCCAACGTTTTTCGATGGAATCAATCACGTATTTGGAGTCGGAGAATATCATCACCTGCTGATTGGGGGCTTTTAGAGACTCCAATCCTTTTATTACAGCCAGCAGTTCCATGCGGTTATTGGTGGTTTTGCGAAAGCCTTCAGAAAGCTCTTTATAATGCTTACCCGAACGCAAAATTACCCCATAACCACCCGGACCCGGATTCCCGCTTGATGCACCGTCTGTGTAAATTTCGATCATTTAAATTAGTTCATGGTTGATGGTTCATAGATCATAGTTAATGTATGCGCCATTGTAAGTGCCAAAAATAGCAAACTTTACCCTAAGTGGCAGAAAACAATACACACCAAAGGTGACTATGAACCATGAACTATTAACTATCAACCTTTTTAATTTTCAACCTCAGTGAGTTGCCAATAACAACCACATCAGAAAAAGCCATGGTAAATGCGCCTATCATCGGGTTTAAAAAACCTAAGGCGGCGAGGGGAATGGCGATAATATTATAGGCAAATGCCCAAAATAGGTTTTGCTTAATGGTGAGTAGGGTATGCTTGCTGATCTGCAAAAATTGAATAACCGAATGCAGGTCGGTATTCAGTAATACCACACTGGCCGACTGTATGGCCACCTGGCTGGCATCGTTCATGGATACACCTACATCAGCCTTGGTTAAAGCTGGTGCATCGTTTATACCATCGCCTATCATAATAGTTTTACCTTTTTGCTTATACATATCGATGACATGCAGCTTTTCATCGGGTAGTCTTTCGGCATGCACCTCTTTAATACCTATAGCGGAGGCTACTTTTAAACAACGATCCTTTTTATCACCGCTCAGGAGTACGGGTTTAATACCCATTTTTTTAAGCTGCGCTATAAGTGCGGCAGTTTCGGGTTTTATTTCATCGTCTAGGGCTATCTGGGCCAGTAACTTTTGGTTTTTGTATAGCGAGAGGTTAAAATGATCGTCCTTGTTAAGCTTGGCAGTACCCAGGAAATAATTGTTGCCCTCTACGTCTTCGGCACGCATGCCCAGGCCTTTTTCTTCTTTGGCTACTTTGAGTATTACCTTTTGTTTGGGTAGGTTTTTTAATCCGCTCACTAAGGATCGGGCTATAGGGTGGTTCGATCGCTCTTCAATAGCGATGATGATGCCGCGGATCAACTCGATATCAATACCAGGCTCGGCTTTGATCTCATTGATGCTGAACTTACCGGTAGTTAAGGTGCCGGTTTTGTCAAATACTATATATTTAGTATGGGCCACCGCCTCGATGGTGTCACCACCTTTGATCAGTATTCCGTTTTTGGCTGCGCGACCAAGGCCAACCATTACTGCAGTAGGGGTAGCCAGGCCCATAGCACAAGGGCAGGATATAACCAATACCGCGATTGCGTTCAGCAACGAATGCTGTAGACCAGCGTGGCCAACATAAAAAGTAAGTATAAAAGTAAGCAAGGAAATGCCCAGTACAACAGGTACAAATATAGAAGCAACCTTATCACCCAATTTTTGGATAGGAGGCTTGGCAGCCTGGGCCTTTTTCATCAGTTCGATGATCTGCGACAGGATGGTATTAGAGCCCACCTTGGTGGCCAGCATGTGTATATTGCCGTTAACTAATATAGTGCCGCCTATAACACGGTCGTATTTTTTCTTTTCAACGGGTAAACTTTCACCCGTGAGCATAGCCTCGTCAACTGAGGCACTGCCGGATAGTATCTCACCATCAACAGGTATTTTATCGCCCTGGTTCACGAGTAAAGTATCACCGGGACGCACTTCTTTGGCGCTGATCACTTCTACTCCGCCATTAACCACACGGTTGGCATTTACCTGCTGAAATTTGATCAGATCTTTTACTGCCGAGGTAGTTTGGGTTACGGAGCGTTTCTCGAACACATTGCCTAATAGTACCAGCGTAATAATGGTAGCGCAGGTTTCATAAAACTGGTATTGCTGACCCAAATGCTGCAACGTGCCTGTGAGACTATATATAAATGCCGATGTTGAACCGATAAATATGAGCACATCCATATTAGGTACACCGCCTTTAACGGAGCTCCAAGCGCTTCTGCCGAAATGCAGGCAACCTACTATAAACACTGGTAGGCATAACAGTAATTGTACGATAGGCTGGTGTAAAAAATGCCATTGCAACAACATACTAAGCAAAAGAGGCGCAGTAAACAGCGCGCAGAAAATAAATTTATTCTCTACTTTATCATAAAACGAAGGCTGATGTTGTGAAATATCGTCAATCACTCTAAAACCTAAGTTTTCTATTCCTTTTTTTATCTCGGGTAGTTGGGTATTGTCGCTGGTTGAAAATTTTACCTCTTCGCTGGCAAAATCAACCAGTATATTATGTAAGCCCCTTTTTTCAAGTAGTTTATGTACAGATAAGGCGCAATTATTACAGTGCATCCCCGTCACATTCAGTTCAATTAATTGCTCAGCCATAAATACAAATCTAATAATTAATTAAAATCGTTCTAAATTAAACAGGTAAGCCAAATGTAATTTTAAAAAGAGTTTGCAAATAGCCGTAAGATTTCTATTTTTGCACTCTCCAAACGGTAGATGTAGCTCAGTTGGTTAGAGCATCGGTTTGTGGTACCGAGGGTCGTGGGTTCGAGCCCCATCATTTACCCCGAGTTTTAAAGGCTGTCTGAAAAGACAGCCTTTTTTGTTTCATGATATTGATTAATAGGTAATTAAAAATTCGGTAAAATGATTCGATGTTTTGGTAATAAAAACGGCGTTTTATACCAAAGGTGTGATTCCAGATAATAGGCGCTGTTTTTTGGGTTCGAGCCCCGTCATCCATTTTGATCCAGAGCACGATCTTTTTGATGTTTTATTTACTTCAAGTTGATTTTCTTTTACAAGTAGTCTGTACAGTGGTTCGTTTTTACTCCGATTAGTCCTTCATCCTATATAGCCTACGAAAAGGTGCGTGTATTATCCAGGGGAGTTGTATGATGTTTGATAATAGATCATTTTATTGGAAAAAAGATTGATGTTGCTTATTGAGGCTTTTAAGCTGTTGTTTCGTCTGTACGGACGTCTTTATATGTGTTTCCGGCGGGGAAGTCCTAAAGATTCTTCGTGTTTTCGGTAGGGTAATATTAAATAAAATGTCGGTTTTGTATAAAAAAAAGTCCAATTAAGTCAGCTATTTGACAATTATTTCAAAGTAAGTTTGATTTATCAATTAGATGGTAGTTAAAAACTGCTCTTCAACCAATTATTGCTACGATGATCCAAAATAATATCGACTCAAAGCTCAGCTTATTGATCTATATATGATCGCCGGGCATAGCCAACGTATTAAAAATAACAAACCCAATTATGAAAAGAAGAACATTAATAAAAGGTTTAGCCACGGGATTATCGTCCTTATATCTGTCAAGGGCCTTTGGCAGCAGTTTGCTGCAAACAAATTTAAATGCTGACACTTCCTCCGGCCCTTTTAAACCCGATTGGGATTCATTGGCTCAATACCAGGTGCCGGATTGGTTTCGCGATGCCAAGTTTGGCATATGGGCGCACTGGGGGCCACAATGCCAGCCAGAGCACGGTGATTGGTATGCCCGTGGTATGTACCAGGAGGGCAGCGACCACTATAAATACCACGTTCAAAAGTATGGGCATCCTTCAAAATTCGGATTCAAGGACGTGATTAACGAATGGAAAGCCGAGAATTGGGATCCGGGTGAATTGTTGGGCTTATATAAACGTGCCGGTGCTAAATATTTTATGGCCCTGGCCAATCATCATGATAACTTCGATCTCTACGATAGCAAATATCAAAGCTGGAACTCTACCAAATTGGGGCCCAAAAAAGACCTGGTTGGCGGTTGGGCAAAAGCTGCCAAACAACACGGTCTGCCTTTTGGCGTAACGGTACATGGATCTCACCCATGGACCTGGTACGAGGTTGCCCAGCGAGCAGATAAAACCGGCCCCTATGCAGGCATCCCCTACGATGGTAAGCTTACCAAGGCGGATGGTGTCGGCAAATGGTGGAACGGCTATGATCCGCAGGAATTATATGCGCAAAATCACGAATTAAGTAAAGATAGTCTTAATGACGATAGCATGGGCGCTCACTGGGGCTGGGGTAATGGTGCCAGTGTACCCAATAAAGCTTATTGTGATAAGTTTTTGAACCGCACCATAGAGCTGATAGATAAGTACGGCCCCGAACTGATTTATTTTGACGATACCGCATTACCCCTTTGGCCTGTAAGTGATGCCGGTTTAAAAATAGCAGCACATATGTACAATACCAGTATTAAAAAGCATGGCAAACTCCAAGCGGCCCTGTTTGGAAAAATATTGGATCAACAACAGCGCAAATGCATGATATGGGATATTGAACGCGGGCAAAGCAACCAAATAGAACCTTTACCGTGGCAAACGGATACCTGTATTGGCGACTGGCATTATAATCGCCGTATATTTAATGATAAAGGCTACAAAAGCGCCAAAACAGTGGTACATACACTGGTTGATATAGTAAGTAAAAATGGCAACCTGTTGTTGAATATCCCGGTGCGTGGTGACGGCACTATTGATAGTGAAGAACGTGCAGTAGTTGAAGGCATCGGAGCCTGGATGCAGGTTAACGGGGAAGCGATTTATGGCACCCGTCCCTGGAAAGTATTTGGTGAAGGTCCTGCTATAGATTCGGCAGCCCCCATCAGCGCACAAGGTTTTAATGAAGGCAAGGGTAAGCCATTTGGAGCCGAAGATATCCGGTTTACCACAAAAGGCAAAACGCTTTACGCGACTATGCTCGGCTGGCCGTCAGGGAAGGAAGTCCTGATTAAAAAGTTAGCAACAAATGATCAGATGGGTAAAGTAAGCCAGGTAAGCCTGCTTGGCAATGATAAACTGAGTTATCAGCAAACAGCCGAAGGCCTGAAAGTAAAATTGCCGGAACAGGCTCCAGGTAAAGATGCATTCGTTTTAAAAATTGAAGGAGCCATTTAATCCATCTTATGAACCTGAAGCTTTATTGTGTCCTCGTTATTGTCGTTTCATTGGCAGTTCCTTCTTTCGCACAAATTTTTAAGCTGGCGTCGCCGGATAAAAGAACCGTTGTGGAGATCAGCAACCACACCACTTTGCAATACACGGTTTCCAGTAACGGTTTAACCATCATCCATCCTTCATCACTGGGCTTCGAGTTTAAAGACGAACCGACTATCGGTGCCGATATGAGCGTGACCGGTCATGTGGAGCATTCCATTAACCAAACCTGGATGCCGGTAGTAAAAACCAAGCACCAGGTCATCACTGACCGTTATAATGAACTGGTGCTGTCCCTGGCAGAGAAATCCGGGCAGATGCGCCGCATGAATGTCTATTTCAGAGTTTATAATGATGGCATCGCATTTCGTTATCAGTTATTCGGAGCGGATAAAATTGGCGACCGGCAGATAACCAGGGAATTGACCAGTTTTAATTTACCGGCACTTGCAAAGGCATGGGTGGCGGACTATGGCAGCTATACCTCCTCACAGGAGACTGAGTTCTGGTCACGAAGCCTGAACCACATCACGGAAAAAACGATTGCCGGCTTACCCTTACTGATAGAGGTAGATCAGCGTCATTACGCAGCTATTACGGAAGCAAACATTGATAATTATCCCGGGTTTTATATTGGGTCGCTAAAAACAGATACCAATGCCAATGGTCAAATCGACTTGATTACCAAATTGTCGCCTTTGCCTGGTGAAAATGAGAGCGGTGTTAAGGCCCGGTTCACCAACAATCTCCTGACACCTTGGCGGGTGGTCATGCTCGCCGATTCGCCAGGCAAATTAATTGAATCGGAATTGATACAGAACCTGAACCCTCCCTGTGCGCTTAAAGATGCCGGATGGATCAAGCCTGGCATGAGCGCCTGGGACAACTGGTGGAGCGGCGACGTAAAGATGGATATGCCCACCATCAAGAAGTATATAGATCTGGCATCGGTACAACACTGGCCTTATATGCTCATCGACTGGCAATGGTACGGGCCGTTTAACAAACCGGAAGCCGATATTACCAAACCCGCACCACAATTGAATATGCCGGAGATCTTAGCATACGCTAAAGCCAAAAAGGTTAAATGCTGGCTTTGGTTATACAGTACCGATGTTAACCGGAATGATAATTTTGAAAAAGCTTTTCCCATTTACGAGCAATGGGGTATTGCGGGGGTTAAAATTGACTTCATGGACCGCGATGATCAGCAAATGGTCAACTGGTACCGTCGTATTATTAAAACAGCCGCAAAATATCATTTGATGGTTGATTTTCATGGCGCTTTTAAACCGGATGGAATCATGCGTACCTATCCGAACATGATTACACGGGAAGGGGTTTTGGGCGAAGAATATTCCAAGTTTTCAACCCGGATAACAGCCGGGCATAACACCACCCTGCCCTTCACCGAATGCTGGCCGGCCCCATGGATTATACTCCCGGTGGATTTTTAAATGTAAAAAAGGAAGAGTTCAGAAAAGGCAGCCCTACCCAGGTGATGAACAGCCGCTGTGCAGAACTGGCAAAATTTGTAATTTACGAAAGCCCCTTTACGGTGTATTGCGATGCACCGGAGCATATTTTAGGGAGTCCCGGGGCTGATTTTTTAAGTCATATGCCTACTGCTTGGGATGATACCAGAGTACTGGGCGGTTATCCGGGCGAATATATCATTATTGCCAAAAGAAGCGGGAAGGATTGGTATATCGGGGCGATGACCAACGACTCCGAAAGAACAATTCAATTGAAAATGGATTTTTTACCACTGGGTAAATATACCCTGTCGTCATGGGCTGATGTGATATCCTCACCTCAAAGTTTAACCCGATCCAAAAGCGCGGTTTCGGCAGGTTCGGTTATCCATATCCGTTTGGACATAGCGGGCGGATGGGTCGCTAAAATTACTACCACTAATTAAATATCGCCTTTCATCAGTAAAAGAAATAAAACATCTGACATGACAAAGAATAAAAACCTTTTCCCATTCATACTCATAACCAGTTTGTTCTTTCTATGGGGTTTTGCACATAACCTTGACCCCATATTGATACCGCACCTCAAGAAATCATTTACGCTTACAACCGTTCAGGCTACACTGGTCGATTCAGCCGTCTTTATAGCGTATTTTCTGATGGCTTTACCAGCAGGCTTTATTATGAAAAAATATGGTTATAAAACAGGTATCATAACCGGCCTGTTCATTTTTGCGTTTGGCTCCTATTTGTTTATACCGGCAGCCAATATGCAGCAGTACTCATTTTTCCTGGTTGCCTTATTTATCATTGCCTGCGGACTAACTATTTTAGAAACAGCCGCCAACCCATATGCTTCCTCCTTAGGTGATCCTGCAACCTCTACAGAGAGGCTTAACTTTGCGCAATCGTTTAACGGGTTGGCTACAACCCTGGCCCCTATAATTGGCGGGCGTATTATACTTACCAAAGGTTATACACCGGCACAATTAAGCGTAATGACGGAGCAGGGCCGCAAACTGGCGCTTGCCGCCGAAGCGTCTTCCGTGAAAATGCCCTACTTTATACTCGGTAGCGTACTGGTGATCATCGCCATCCTGTTTGTCTTTACCAGCCTGCCCAAGATTCAGCACCATGAAGGGCACAAAGCCAGTAAAAACATTTTCCATGCCTTAAAGCACCGTCATTTAGCCTGGAGTGTTGCCGCGCAGTTTTTTTATGTTGGCGCACAGGTTTGTGTATTCAGTTTGTTTATCCTGTATGTTCCAAAATCGGCCGGTCTTACAGAAGTACAAGCCACCTACTATTTGAGTATATGCGGCTTTGCGTTTTTGATCGGCAGATTTATCGGTACGTTTTTAATGAGATATTATAGCTCAACAGCTTTGCTGGCTGCTTATGCGGGTATCAATATCTTACTTTGTGTCATCGCCATTTTCGGTCATGGCATGGTTACCGTTTACACCGTCATTGGTATCTGTTTCTTTATGTCCATTATGTTTCCAACTATTTTTGCGCTGGGTATAAAAGAACTAAAGGGTGATACGGAGTTCGGCAGTAGTTTGATCATTATGTCCATCGTCGGCGGCGCTGTTCTGCCAAGGGTATTTGGTTATATCAGTGATGCGACAGGCAATATCCAATATGGATATATAGTGCCCTTGCTCTGTTTTGTAGTAGTAGCGTTTTTTGGATTAAAAGGCCATCGTGTAAAAGTGGAACCGGAAAGTCTACCTGTTGCAGCTATTCTTTAATAATAAACCGTTTCTAATATGCAAGAAATCAATCTGCCTAAAGTAGTTTTTGGCACCAGTGGATTAGGAAATTTATATGTTACGCTTTCCGATGATATTAAATGTGCTATTGTTGCCGAAAGCATCAAGTATTCTCCCAAACCCGCTGTATTTGACTCTGCCGGAAAGTACGGCGCAGGGCTTGCCCTCGAATCGCTGGGGAGATCTTTAGCACAATTAAATGCAAATCCATCGGGTGTGCTGATCAGTAATAAGTTAGGCTGGTTTCGCACAGCACTAAAAACCCCCGAACCTACTTTTGAACCCGGCGTATGGCGCGATCTGAAATACGATGCCGTTCAGCGGATTAGTTATGAGGGTATCCTGGAGTGTTATGAACAGGGGAATGAGTTGCTGGGCGGCGGTTACCGGGCGGAACTGGTATCCGTACATGACCCCGACGAATATCTTGCGGCAGCAAAAGACGAACTAGATCAGGCACAACGTTACCGGGATATATTGGATGCTTATTGCGCGTTGAATGAATTAAAGCGGCATGGTAAAGTGAAAGGTATCGGTGTAGGATCAAAGGATTGGCGGATCATCAAAAAAATAACTGATGATGTAAAGCTCGATTGGGTAATGATAGCCAATAGCATGACGGTTCACAGCCACCCCCTGGAATTAATTGAATTTATGCGGGAGCTTGAAATGCGGGGAATCCAGATCATCAATTCCGCTGTTTTTAACGGAGGCTTTTTAACTGGCTCTGCTTATTATAATTACCGATTAACTGATCCGATAAAAGACAAACATTTGTATCATTGGCGGGAGTTGTTTTATGGTTTATGTGCAGATTATAAAATAAAACCAGCAGATGCATGTGTTACCTTTGGACTAAACGCGCCTGGCGTTAAAAGCATTGCCCTGAATACAACCAATGCAGAACGGGTATCCCAAAATGTTGCTTTAGCCTATTTAACGATCCCGGCGCAATTTTGGAAAGAAATGAAAGCATGCGGTTTAATTGACGAATCTTACGCTTCCACTTATCTGTAAAAAAAATAAATATCACTATGAAAAGATACTGTTTGGCCCTTGATTTAAAGGATGACCCACAATTGATAGCAGAATACGAACATTGGCATAAGGCAGAGAACAATTGGCCGGAAATACGCAAAAGCATATTGGATGCCGAAATTCGGGATATGCAGATCTACCGTACAGGTAACCGTTTGTTTATGATCATGGAGACAAGCGATCATTACGAGGCTGAAAAAAAAGAACAAATGGACGCGCTTAATTCTGTAGTACAGGAATGGGAACAATTAATGTGGAAATTCCAACAACCCCTGCCTTGGGCAAAAGAAGGGGAAAAGTGGGTGATCATGGAACAGATTTTTCAGCTTTAAACATAAATTATATGCAAGCAATAGTTTGTGAAGAGCCCGGCAGGTTGGCTTTCAAGGAACAGGAAAGACCTGAAATAAAAGAGGGTTATGCACAGATCAGGATCAGGAGAATAGGTGTCTGCGGTACAGACCTGCATGCTTTTGAAGGTACACAGCCTTATTTTACTTATCCCCGCATCCTGGGGCATGAGCTTTCTGGTGAGTTAGTTGAGCCTAACGGTGCGCCAGGTTTTAAAAAGGGCGAGATCGTGACGTTCATCCCCTACTTTAACTGTGGTATTTGTATTGCCTGCATATCTGAAAAGCCTAACTGTTGTGCTAAAATTAATGTTTGTGGCGTTCATGTGGACGGTGGAATGGCTGAATATCTGAATGTACCGACGTATTCACTGGTACACGGTGATGGTTTAAGTTATGATGAGCTGGCATTGGTAGAACCATTAGCTATAGGCGCCCATGGTATTAGGCGGGCCGATGTAAAGCCTGGCGAATATGTATTGGTGATAGGTGCCGGGCCGATAGGTTTGGGAATAATGGAGTTTGCCCGTATTGCCGGGGCTAAAGTGATTGCGATGGACCTCAACACCAAAAGACTAGAATTTTGCATGGACAGGCTAAAGGTAGATCATATTATTAATGTATCTGCCGAAAATGTGTTGGAGCGACTGTCTACAATAACAGAAGGTGATATGCCTACAGTGGTGATTGATGCCACGGGCAGCTTAAAAGCAATTAATAGTGGCTTTCAATATATAGCGCATGGGGCCAGGTATGTCCTGGTTGGTTTGCAGAAAGGAGAAATTAGCTTGAGCCACCCAGAATTTCACAAACGAGAGGCTACACTAATGAGCAGCCGCAATGCTACACGTCAGGATTTTGAGCATGTTATTGCATCAATGAAAAAAGGCTTGGTGCAGCCGTCTAATTACATTACCCATCGTGTACAATTTGACAAGGTCACAGATGAGTTTGAAAGCTGGCTCGATCCCGCAAATGGCGTAATTAAAGCTATGATAGAGGTGCAGCGGGCCCCCCTGTAATTATTATGAGATTTTGGTAATCCTTTTTTTCTGTAAGGCTAAGACTTGTTACGGGTAATGTGCGTTATTATATATAAGTGCGTTTTGCACTTATATTAAAGATGGGATGAATTAAAAATATGATTATAATGAGAAAATTCAGAGTCCGGTGGCTAAGCCATCAACATCTAACATTAAGAAAATCTCTAACACCTCATTTAAAACAGGGGCGTTAGAGATTTTTGGCAATTGGCGAATAACTTAATTAATTTCTTTGTATTTATCTATATTTTCACAAATCCCCATTGCTGATTACGGCCTCCAGAGTAGGTCCATTGTTCAAGTGCACCGCCGTTATTGAGCGAAGATGCTACAACATCCAAAACTATTCCGCTGTTTGCGTTGGTAATTTTATAGTATCCGTTATCCGTTATCTGAATCGACCATTTTTGGTTTGCACCGCCGTTGTAATCCCATAAATCTACCTGCCCGCCGTTACCAGTGCCGAAGCCATACATTTCCAAACACTTTCCGGTGGCATGCATAGGGGTTAACCGGTAGTAACCGCCTCCGGCATCTTCCACTTTAAATTGCTGGTTTGCGCCTGCTAAATATTCCCATTGGCCGGCCGGCGTTTGATTTGCAGTACCCCAGCCAGCAATTTCCAGGGCTTTAAAGCTGTTCCTGTTATAAATCTGGTAAACTTGCCCAACCTGGATGGTTGATGATGTACCGTTTTGCGCGCCTTGTGCCACCGCGGCTAAACCTTGCTGGTCGGCAACCCCGTTGGTTTGCCTGTTAATAAGTCTGAATGCATTATTTCCAGTCGATCCATCATCAAAATAAAATGGAAGCAAGCCATATTTTAACGCCTGATGTGTAATGTAATTAATATAGTACGCCCTGCCGGCCTGATGCAAAGTTAATGCGTCTCCCGAAAGCGTTTGGAACCTGCGGATAGCGCCATATTCTCCCAATATAACCGGGATACCCTTATCAATGAACTTTGTCTTCATGAGCGGAAACTCCGCAGGGGCATCCGACTCGTCGCCGGAGGTGGCATTTCGTGAAGCATCGGTTGTAGAGTGGTATCCATTGCCCCAATAATAGGCCATATTGCCCCAGCTTACATCGGCGGTTAAACCGGCAAAATTAAAGGGAGTATAATAGTGTACTTCAACCATCAGGCGGTTGGCGGCCAGATCGGTGGGAAGAGTATTCATTAAAGTATTTGAGTAGTCGATATTTGTAGATGGACCCTGGATAAGCAGCACCCTGTAACTGTTGTGGCCACCGGTTGATCTTACCGCATTAACAAATGTTTGATGATAAGAGAGTAGCACCCCCATCCCTATAGCATCTGATACAGCGGGTTCATTGGCACTTGCAAAAATAACATGTTCGTCAAAGCCACGCATTTGAGTAGCGATCTGCTCCCAAAAAGCCTTTTGTTTGGCATTAACTGCTGCCTGTGCGCTGGTAGTGCAATTGTTCTCCAGCCACCCGCCATCCCAGTGTATATTTAATATTACGTACAAATCATCGTTAACGCAGTACTGAACAACCTGCTTAACCCTATCAAGCCAGGTTTGCTGAATTTGGGCCGTGGTTTGATTAGCATACTGGTCCCAGCTGCAGGGGATACGAACGGCGGTGAAACCGCTTCTTTTAACCTGATCAATAAGCGCCTGGGTCACCGTAGGGTTGCCCCAGGCAGTTTCGCCGCCTATTGCCTCCAATGTGTTACCGATGTTCCAACCTAACTGGAACTTTGCAGCAAGCTGAGTTGCCGTACTGGAAACGCCGCTTTGATCGGGTGGTAGTGGTGCAATGTTATAACTCGGATAACTGGTGGCGGTCAGCTTTTTGGTGCTCGTTTTAACAAGCGGTTTAACATCCGGAGAAGCGATTTGTTGCTTCGTGCATCTTGTCAATGCCGGGATTGCAAGAATGCATAAAAAATAGCTTAAAGTTTTCTTCATAAAAAAATTGGTTAGGTTGGCGATATTTAAATCTGCCGCTATTAATAAATTGGTTAATTGCGTGTGAAAGTGTCAGATAGCGAGGCATAACGAGGATATATTTGTCATTACCTTTGAGGTTTATATAGCTATTGGTATAGGCAGTTGTGTTGATAACTGCCTTTAGCCAACGAGGTATTAAAAAAAATAATAATAAGGCAGTAGCCATTCCGCATAAGGCGGAGTTTAACATTAGTATCATTTTTCGATAGGATAAAACGGGCCTGACTCGGTTTATTTATTTAATTGGTTAAATCTTGTTTTTCGATGCAGAAGGACAATTAATGAAAGCAATGCAATTAAAGTCATCATAATACAGCCGTTGGAACAACGGGCATGTTTTAGTTAGCGATAGTTGGATTAGTACCAGGTTTATTAATTGAGTAGTAAAACTACAGAAGCGATAATTTAATGATGGGAGATAAAAGTTAGAAAATAGGGTACTAAATGTTAATTTGTCAAAAAAACATGGAATCTATAAGGTTTTATATAAACAGCCACCTTATTTGAAATAAATTGATAAAAATGGTTTCGGAAATAAATGTTAATCATTTCAAAACTGTGACTAAGGGCGTGTCGCTGCTTTTTTTAACCGGATGATACGGATAGCCTCCTAAACGACAACCTGTAACAAGCTTTATTTTACTGTAAGTTCAGGCATGGCCCGTACCATAGCATCGGCAACTCGTTTGCTTCAGAGGCCGGTTATTTATCTTCTGGTGATTAGATAAGGAATTGCCACTTTTATCTCTTTAATTACGAATTTATCTTACTTTTATGCTATCTAGGTGTACCGGCTTGCCAAGGGCCAGGCTCCTGATTTCGAAGATCTCAACTAAATTTTAATGCGTGTAAAACTTTATATTGTCGTTTCAGTGTTGTTTTTTGCTTACACGAACAATTTTGCGCAAAACAGCCAGTACCAGTTTTCACGGCTCAATATAAGCAACGGGTTATCTCACAACAAGGTTAATTGCATATTTAAAGATCCCAAAGGCTTCATGTGGTTCGGCACGGCTTCGGGTCTCAACCGTTATGATGGTTATACTTTTAAAGTATTTAAGCACGATGTAAATAATAAAAACTCCGTTAATGATGATTACATAACTAATATTTGCGAAGGGCCCGACAAAAAATTATGGATAATAACCCCAGCTGGATATTCCTTTTATGACCCCGAAACGGAGCAGTTTAACAATGATGTATCGTCAGTGCTCTATGCTTGCAAACTTCCGGGGTATCCGTTTGTTTCCAAGATACTTCACAACGCGAAAGGCGACTTCTGGTTTTTGTGTCCCGATTCAGGCCTTTACAGATATAATGAACTAAAAAAAACTGCCACGCGTTATTATCATCACCATAATTCCAACCCATCATTATATTCAAGTTCTGTTACAGACATGGTGCAGGCCGCAAGCGGCAATTTATGGCTAGCTT
Organism: Mucilaginibacter lappiensis; assembly: GCF_900155965.1. Classification (GTDB taxonomy): domain Bacteria; phylum Bacteroidota; class Bacteroidia; order Sphingobacteriales; family Sphingobacteriaceae; genus Mucilaginibacter; species Mucilaginibacter lappiensis. The sequence goes on along the minus strand of NZ_FTMG01000003.1, from coordinate 520,614 downwards.
ATGACGACGGCGTAGTAGAGCTATTTGATGTAAAACGTAATGCAATTACGTACCATACTGATATTTTTAAAAAAGCTGCCAATAACAGGGGTAGAGACTACTCGATAACTATCGATAGCGAAGGCGATCTCTGGGTGTTTAACCCCAATATGGATTCCGGCATCTATTATTACAGCCGCCGTACAGGACGGTTTCGGTACATCACAAAAGAATCGTCAGAAACACCGCTTACATCGAACAACATCACTGACATTATTCAGGCCGACGACGGTCTTATGTGGATCTCCACTGATCATGGCGGAATAAACTTATTGGATAAAAAAAGTGGAAAAATTACTTATCTACTGAACAGGGAAGATGACGCAAAATCGTTAGGACAGAACACTGTTGCGCTTTACAAAGACAACAAAGGCATTATGTGGGTCCGTACGCTTAGAGAGGGGGTAAGTTATTATCATAAAAATATTATCAGGTTCCCGCTGTACAGGCACTTCGCCTCAGATCCCCGGAGTCTTAGTTTTGAAGATGTTAATCAATTCGCTGAGGATAAAAACGGTAATTTATGGATTGGGACCAATGGAGGCGGTTTAATTTATTTTGATCGCAAAACAGGCAAGTTTACCCAGCATAAACACGATCCGGGAAACCCGAACAGCCTCAGCAGTGATATTATTGTAAGCTTATGTATCGACCATGATCAGCAACTATGGATAGGTACCTATTTTGGGGGGCTGGATCATTTTGACGGAAGAAAATTTATTCACTACAAACATAATGACAAGGTGCCCACGAGCATTGCTGATGACCGGGTGTGGAATATTCTGGAAGATTCATCAAACCGGTTATGGATAGGTACTTTTGCGGCAGGTTTGCAAATATTTGACAGAGACAAAAAAATATTTTCGCCTCCCTTTAAGCAAACGGATATCAGGTCTCGATATGTATCCGCACTCTTTGAAGACACCAAAGGTAATCTCTGGGTAGGAGGATATTTGGGGATAGATAAAATATTAAAAAATGGACGTCGCGTTATACATTATAGTAAAAAGAAAAGCGACCCTAACAGTTTGATCAATGATGACATCCATAATATCACGCAGGACAGCCGCGGCCTGATGTGGATAGCAACAAGAGACGGACTGAGCATATTAAACCCTGAAACCAACCGATTTATCTCGCTGACTAAAAAGGACGGGTTGCCCGACAACCAGGTTTTGAATGTATTGGAAGATAACAGGGGGGCCATGTGGCTAAGTACATCAAAAGGGCTGGGCCGGATAACATTGACACCAGGTAATGGCGCCTATAAGTTTCAATTTGAAAGCTTTGATGAAACAGATGGCCTGCAGGGTAGAGAGTTCACTGTAAATGCAGCTTTAAAAACCAGTAAAGGGGAATTGGTATTTGGTGGCTCGCACGGCTTCAATATTTTCGACTCACAGAGTATACATCCGAATATAGATGAGCCTAAATTAATTTTTACCGATTTTCAGCTATTCAACAAAAGTATAGCAGCCAATGAAGAAGTTGACGGCCATGTCGTATTATCTAAAGCAATTTCGGCCACACAGGAAATAACGCTGAACCACAGCGAAAATGTGTTCACCATTGAATTTGCCGCCATAAATTTCTTTAACCCCAATAAAATAACGCATCAGTATATGATGGAAGGTTTTGATAAAGGGTGGCTTACTGCAAATAATGCTACCCGGAAAGCTACCTATACTAACCTTGACGGAGGCTATTATACTTTTAAGGTACGGGCTATTGGCCAGGAGGGAAAATGGAAACCCAGCTATATAAAATTAAAAATTAAAGTATTGCCCCCGTTCTGGAAATCTACTTTAGCTTATGTTATTTACCTGTTGCTGATAACCGGGACTCTCTTTTTTATACGCCGGCGCGGAATACAAAAAATAAGAAGACAATTCATAGCAGAGAAAGAGAAACAGGAAGCAAAATTGATAATTGAACAGGAGCGGCAGGAGATTAAGCGAATGCAAGATCTTGATCAACTGAAAACTAAATTTTTGACCAACGTAAGTCACGAGTTCAGGACACCGATTTCGCTGATCATGGCACCGGTCGAAAAAATGCTTATCCGCGCTGATCAGGAACAGAAACAACAGTTGGGCATGATTGGAAAAAACGCCAGACGATTGTTGAACATGGTAAACCAGTTGCTTGATTTTAGGAAGATGGAAGTTCAGGAGTTGAAACTACATAGCCAGCCGGGAGATATTGTGAAGTTCATCAACGAGATATACCTTTCATTTACTGATATCGCTGTACAAAAAGAGATTAATTTTATTTTTGATACAACGATTGATTCGCTGTTTACTGATTTTGACCATGATAAGATAGAAAGGATATTGTTTAACCTGTTATCAAATGCCTTTAAATTTACACTGCCTGGCGGCCAGGTAAGCGTTTTGCTTAATGCAGATAGCGAAACTGGAGACACCCCACTTGAAATTAAGGTGATTGATACCGGTATTGGTATTCCGCATGAAAAACAAGATAAAATTTTCGAACGTTTTTTTCAACACGATATTCCGGAGTCGATGATTAACCAGGGCAGTGGCATCGGCCTTGCAATTACGCATGAGTTTGTGAAGATGCATGGGGGAGAAATAACGGTTGAGAGTGAGCCTGATCACGGCAGTTGTTTTATCATTAAACTGCCGTTTGTTATCTATAATGATCGGGATATGAAACTGCCATCAGACGATGATATTGATTACGATAGCGCAAACGAAATTACTAATAATGTGGATAAAACTATCGTCAAACATCCGCTATCAAATAAAAGGCAGGTAGTTCTTTTAGTGGAGGATAACGATGACTTTCGCTTTTACCTGAAAGACAATTTAAAAGATGTATTTTTTTTAATCGAAGCTTCGAACGGGAGGGAAGGCTGGCAAAAGGCGTTATCGCAACACCCGGATATTATTGTAAGTGATATCAGCATGCCTGAAATGACAGGAATTGAATTGTGCAAAAAACTAAAGAATGACAAACGTACCTCGCACATTCCCGTTGTACTGTTAACCGCGTTAACGGGTGACGAAGACCAGATAAAGGGCCTGGAAATTGGCGCGAATGATTACATGACAAAACCATTTAATTTTGAAATATTGATTTCAAAAATCAAAAATATCTTAACCCTTCGGGACACCTATAAACGCACGTACAAAAAGCAGATAGATGTGCAATTGCAGGAAACTCCTTTACAAAATGAAGATGAAAAACTGTTAAGGTGTATTGTTGAATATATAGAATCCAATATAATAAACGAAAGCCTTTCGGTAAAAGAATTAAGCCGCAAGATGAATATGAGCCGGGTATCGCTTTATAAAAAAGTTTTAATGCTTACGGGGAAGTCGCCTGTTGACTTTATCCGTTCTATAAGACTTAAAAAAGCCGTGTATTTGCTTGAAACCAGCCAAATGACGATCAGTCAGATTGGCTATGAAGTTGGCTTTAATTCGCCCAAATATTTTACAAAAGCATTTAAGGATGAGTATAACATCCCTCCCTCCACCTATGTCAGTTCAATTCGTCAACAGAAACTGGAAGAAAAGAACAGTTAATCAAATTTAACCAATTATTGCCAACCCCTTCTTGTCCGCGTTATGACAGCCAATTAGTCCCGATTGTTGTCACTGAAGTCAAAATTTTGCGAAAAAATAAAAGAATCATGAAAGTGGGGTGATTTTTAATAGTTTAAAATACTGATTTTGAGATTGTTGTAAAGTGGTTAACATTTTGGGCTGTATTCATTATCAAATTCGGTATTCCTTTCTTTTTAACAATCATAGTTTCATTCCCCAGAATATAAGTTCAAAGTAATGTGTTTAAAGATGTTGCTTTTAAACAATGTTCCACCAATAACCAATTGGACCAACAGCTAACTTTTTTGAATTAATAAACATGTGTCTGACTGCAACTGAAGTTTTTTAACTGATTGTTCGGGCAGTCGTTTCATGTGAAGAAACTAACAGTAAGTATTTTCCAAAGGTTGTTTTTGGGTATCGGGCTATCTAAAAAGATATGATAACAAAATAAATTATGAATGAGAGAAAAACCAATTAATAACTAACCAAACCAATGAACCAATTATCAAACCTTAAAATCCTTTTAAAAGATGGATAAAAATTTACAAAGAAGAATGAAATACCAGATTTCATTATTTATCACAGGCATGTTTCTTTATTTTTCTGCCCATGCACAAACCGTAAATATTACGGGCAAAATAATAAGCTCCGACGATGGTGTGCCAATACCCGGAGCAAGCATTAAAATTAAAGGGACGGGCCTCGGGTCTATATCCAGTATTGACGGTAGTTATTCCATAGCGGCTGAACCTGGCAAGGTGCTCGTTTTTAACTTTTTAGGCTATTCGCCACAGGAAATAACTGTTAAGCAAGCTGGCGCAATTAATGTCACCCTCAAATCAACATCCAGCAACTTAGACGAGGTTGTTGTTGTTGGCTTTGCTAAGCGAGCAAGAAAAGATATTACTGGCTCCATAAGTTCCATATCGGGTAAAGAATTGAACAAAACCCAACCAACCACGTTTGACCAGGCCCTGCAGGGTAAAGTTGCAGGTGTAGTGGTTCAACAGGTATCGGGCCAGCCCGGTGGCGGCGTATCTATCCAGATACGTGGCGTGTCTTCAATAAGCGGCTCAAATTCGCCATTGTACGTCATAGATGGTGTCATTATTCCACCAGTGAGTGATCCCGGTAGTGGTTCTAATCCATTAAATGCTATCAATCCTGCCGAAATTGAATCGATAGATGTATTGAAAGATGCTTCGGCAACAGCCATATACGGTTCGCAGGCAACCAATGGCGTAGTTGTTATCACTACAAAAAGGGGGAAAGCCGGGGCGCCGCAGATAACTTATGATTTCTATACCGGTTACCAGGAAATACTAAAGCGGTTGCCTGTGGTGAATTTGCAGCAGTTTGCTACTATCATTAATGCCCGGGGCATTGTCTGGGGCTTTGATACCAGGCCCCAATTTGCCAACCCTCAATACCTGGGCTCCGGTACCGACTGGCAAAAAGAATTATTCAGGAAGGCTCCGATGATGAATCACACGATTACAATAAGCGGCGGGGATGCCAGAACCCAATATTTACTATCAACCTCGTATTTTGACCAGGAAGGGATAGCCCTTGGATCTGATTTTAAAAGATACTCGGTAAGGCTGAATTTAGATAACAAAACCACTAATTGGCTAAAAATAGGGACCAGCCTTCAATTGGCGCATGTTAATGAAAGTGTAAATACAACCTCTGGTAATGTAATTGCCACCGCGCTAAGCATTTCCCCTGATGTTCCGGTAAAAAACCCTGATGGTTCCTATGGCGGCGTTACCGACCCCGCTGGTTGGGTAGCACCTATTGCCAACCCGGTGGCATTAGCCCAAATTGTAAAAGACCAAAGAAAGAACGATCAGATATTCGGCAATCTGTACGCCGAAATACAGTTTACTAAAGACCTGACGCTGCGAAATGAACTATCCGGTAATTTCGATTTTAATACGGAAAATAGGTATTCACCAACTTATAGTTTTGGCAAAGGTAGTATCAGCCGTAATTTCGGTTCCTCAAATGCCGGCCAAAATTTTTATATAGCAATACGCAATTTTTTAACTTATAACCATAATTTCAAAAAGCTTCATGTTGATGCCTTAGCGGGGCATGAATCGCAGGAGAGAACTTTTGAATATCTTTACGGCGCACGAAGGAATTTTGCTTCAGACAATGTGCAGGCCATTAATGGCGGAGATGCTACTACGGCCACAAACTCGGGCGATAATTCACAATCAACCCCCACTGGCGGCAATGCACAGGAATCCTGGTTCGGCCGTATCAATTTTTCATGGGATGACAGATACCTGCTCACCGGCAATGTAAGGAACGATGGTTCTTCAAATTTTCCGTCAGATCATCGTTGGGTTACTACCTATTCGGGTGGATTTGCCTGGAAAATTAATAACGAGGCGTTTTTAAAAGGCGTAAAATCTATAAATGAGTTGAAACTGAGGCTTGGTTATGGGCTAACTAATAATCAAGGCATACCGGGCAATACTTTTGTAACCCAACTTACATCGGTGCCTAACAGCTTGTCAGGTACAGCGCAGTTTCAAAACAATTTGGCAAATCCAGATGTGAAGTGGGAAAAAACTGATTATTACAATGCCGGGATCGACGGATCATTCTGGAATGGGCGGTTAGGTTTTTCATTAGATGTTTATGATCGCGAAACAAACGGCCTTTTATTACAGGTGCCGCTTCCGGAATACTCTGGTACCGTAGCGGGTTGGGGGCCGGGGGCTATGCAAGCGCCTTATGCCAACGTCGGCTCGCTAAGCAACAAAGGGGTTGATTTCCAAATCAATTCTACCAATATTATTTCTAAAAATTTCAGTTGGAAATCTACTTTTACCATATCGCGGAATAACAACAAAGTGACCAGTTTAGGTGCAGGTGGAGACCAGGCCAACTTAAGCCAAAAATCGTATACAATTAATGATATCATCGAAAAAACAGTAGTGGGCCAGCCCATTGGCGAATTTTACGGCTATGTATTTGATGGGATATTTTCAAAGCCAAGTGATTTTCAAAACCATGCCCGGCCTACCGACGCTAATGGTAACCCTTATCCAATTTCTTCGGCAGGTGGGGGGATCTGGTACGGCGACCGTATGTTCAAGGATTTGAACGGCGACGGTGTTATCGACTCAAAAGATCAAACCTTTTTGGGCTCCCCGATCCCGAAATTCCAGTATGGTATCAATAATACATTTAACTACAAAAATTTTGACCTGAATATTTTCTTCAGCGGCAGTTATGGCAACAAGGTATTCAATCAAATAGCCATACAGGAAACCGATCCGAGAGGTCAGGCCACTTTTTTCACATCGATGTTGAATTATGCGAAATTGGCCCTGGTAGATCCTAAGGGCTCTGCAACCGATGTTAACAATGTATATGTTACCAACCCCAATACAACGGTTGTAGGACTGAGAAATGATAATACCAATACCAATAACCGACCTAATAGTTTAATGATTGAGGATGGTTCATTCCTGCGATGCAAAAATATCACCTTAGGTTATCGGATACCAGAAAGCCTTTTATCCAAAATATCTGTGCGGTCTGTTAGGGTATATGCCAATGTATCCAACTTATTTATAATTACAAAATATAAAGGCATGGATCCTGAGATAGGTTCGTGGAACCCGCTCCAGGCAGGTTGGGACGTCGGTAATTATCCGCTGCCAAGGGTATTTACTTTTGGTGCAAACATAACCTTGAAATAATAAAACGATCACCGATTAAAAATATTTGTTTATGAAATCAATTAACAAGATTATCACCATCCTGCTATGTGTTGCTGCAATAGCAGGATGTAAAAAGAGTTTTTTGGACCGTCCGTCCAACTCGCAGATCAGTGCTAATACTTTTTACAAAACCACTTCCGAATTACGGCTGGCTACGGCAAGCCTGTACGCCGGTTCAGAGTGGTTTCAATGGAACACACAGGGCTACATACCACTTGGCGACGTATTGGCCGGTTCCGCCAGCTTTCCTTATAATGGCGATTTGATACAGCTTTTTACACGCACTATTACCGCCCAAAATGGCCTTGTGACAAATGGTTGGGTTGGCTTGTACAATGTTATAGCGCAATGTAATGGCGTTATCAACGCCATACAGACCCAGGCTGATCCGTCCATTTCGTCGGCAGACAAAAATGCTGCCATAGCTGAGACAAAATTTATTCGTGCCGTTGCTTATTATCACCTGGCGGTGTATTGGGGGGCTGTGCCCATTGTTGAAGATAACAGCAAACTGATAAAAGATCCGCTGCTTCCTCGCAACATTGTTTCGGATGTGTATAAATTTGTTACTAAAGACCTGACTTACGCAGTGCAATATCTTCCCAAAACAGATGAAAAAGGTCGGGTAACTACCTGGTCGGCGCAGGGAATGCTGGGCAAAGTATATTTAACGATGGCAGGTTTAGGCAAAAGTGGCAGCCGCGACCAGGCCTTGCTGGACAGTGCCAAAAAATATGCGGGCAATGTGTGTAAAAATAGCGGGCTAAATTTGTTTCCCAGCTATTATGATCTTTTCAAGGTGCAAAACAACGATAGCCCTGAATCATTGTTCGCGCTCCAGTGGGCCGGAGGTGTGGGTTATGGTATTGGCAATGCCCTGCAACAATATTTTGCGCCAGATAATATCGTTACTCCTCAACAACAAGGAGGATGGGAGGGCATAGCGCCAAGTTACGATTTATACCGGATGTATTCGGCTAAGGATACGGTAAGGCGTAAAGCCACTATTGTGCTTACCGGAGATTTTTATCCCGAATTGAATCAAGCCGGTGGTGGTTATACGGCAAAAAATACAGGCCTGAAAAAACACATTGTTGGCACCGAAAAAGATAACAACTTGCCCACAATGGATTCTTGGTCATCTCCCGAACATAATGCAATTCTTAGATTGGCCGATGTGTATTTGGTATATGCCGAAGCTATTTTGGGTAACGATGGTACTACAAGCAATGGTGATGCTCTAAAGTATTTCAATGCTGTGCGGGCAAGGGCCGGCGTGGATATTGTGACTGCAATAACCCCGGCTTTACTGCGCACGGAAAGAAGGGTTGAACTTGCTTTTGAAGGACAATATTGGATAGACCTGGTTAGGTATTCTTATTACGATCCTACTAACGCGGTGAAGTTTCTTAATGACCAGGATGCCACTCACGGTCGGATTTCGTTTACTTATGATCCTAAAACGAAGATAGCTAAAAGGGATACTATTGCTCCGCCAGTTACGCTTCCGGCAACTATCGCTTCATTTACGTTGCCAATTCCATCATCAGAGTTGACCACTGACCCTAAATTGGCGCAGCCGCCGGTACCCTATTATTAATTAAAATATTAAAAATATATTGTTATGAAAAAGAAATCATACTTAAGCTTGTATTTTTTGTCACTTCTCTGTATGATAGTGGCCTTACTGCCAGCTTGTAAAAAGAATGCAGATGTTGGCAGCAGTGCTCCTCCGGTTATTACGTCTATTAAAAGTTATGTAGCCTCACCAAATGACACGGTTTTACACAGCGCCGTAGCAATGGGCCAATGGATAGTAATAACCGGGCAAAATTTGCAAAATGCAACACAAATTTATTTTGACGGAGTTTCCGCCCCTTTTAATGGTGCTTTATTTGCCCCCGGCAGTGCTGTTGTGCAAATACCTAACATACAGTATGCAAAAATTGATACTGCCAAACTGTATACAGTGAAATATGTTACAACAGCCGGATCAACAACGTTTTCTTTTAAATTAGGTCCGGCGGCACCTGCAGTTTGGACAATTTCCAATATATATGCCAACCCGGGTGATTCTGTTTATGTTTATGGTGCAAATCTGTTTTTCGTTCGAAGCTTTTCATATAGGGGTACCGCAATCCCCTCGTTTAAATTAGACACTAACGGGACTTCTATCGGATTTTTGATGCCGGCTGCAACGAACAATGATCGGGTATTGGTAACCACCAAAATCGGTGCGGTGAATTTTAAACTAATTGCGACCCCGGTCATAGCAGGTATTTCCAATGAAAATGCCAACCCGGGTGATTCGGTTTATATTTATGGTAGCTATCTTAAAAATATTCAAAAGCTAACTTTTGCCGGTACACCAGTTACTTCTTATAGTTCATCAAAAGATGGGAGTTATGTTGGCTTCGTTTTGCCAACGCTAACGCAAAGCGGGCCGGTATCTGTTACTACAGAGTTTGGCACGGGTACTACGGTGTACAATGTGCACGATCTTGTGCATGGTATAATTGCCAATATGGAAAATGATAAGTGGGGTATGATAGGCTGGGATGGGGGAAGCCAGGTTACTGGCAACCCTGCTAATGCTCAATCGTGGCTGCCATACAATCCTGATTTTCCAGGAAATACTTCAAACTTTGCTGTGCTAAAAACCAATATTTTGCAGCCGGGAGAAGGTTATGGTAATGGTTGGCCGCCTGATTATCAACTTGCCTTTGATAAGGAGCAATGGATACCACAAGCTAATTTGGGCGATTCTATTCAGAACTATGCATTAAAATTTGAAATAAGTATTCCGAAAGCATGGAATGGAGGAGCACTTAATATTGAAGTTAACGGTAATAACACATTTATTTATCGTTGGGAACCATGGAAAAAATCCGGGACTACTACGGTAGCGTATACTACAAAAGGTTGGATGACACTGACGGTTCCTTTTACGGAGTTCCGTAAAACAGATCTTGATCTGGGCGATGGCAAAGGTGTTCCAATGACAAAATTTTCAGATATCCTGGATAGTTCAGGAAATGGTACGTGCTATATATGGTTACATAACTATGGCGGTTTCGCTACAGCAACCGGCTTTTATGGCGCTTTTGATAACTTGAGAGTTGTAAAAATTAAATAAGCTAAAGCCCCGCGGCAGCATATCGCCGTGGGGCTTTTTAACTAATTAAAAAATGAAGAAAAAAATGAAGATTAAGCATTCTTTTAAAATATTGATATCTCTTATTACAGTTATATCTTTACTCTCCTGTAAAAAAGCTAATAATCCCGACCCGCAATTAACAGTTAATGCATCCGCCATAGCCTTTACGGCAGATGGAAGTACCCAGGATATATCCGTTACATCTAATGCAGACTGGAGTATCAGCAATCCTGTTTATTCGTGGTTGCAATTAAACACAACATCAGGCAAAAGCGGCAGCACTGTTATTCATTTAACAACATTATCGCAAAATGCTACTGGGGCAAGCCGCTCTGGTGTTTTATATATAGATTGTTCCAACGGCCAGGCAAGAAGGGTGACGGTTACCCAGGCCCCCTCCTTATACCCCGGTTATAATACATCGCCCATAGCGCCAGACATGACTGGAATGACCAGTAATGCCGTGCAACTGGCTGCAAAAATGGGAACGGGAATGGGCCTAAATTTGGGCAATACCATGGACTCGCCAAACGATGGTGATTGGGTGTCTGGTAAAATTACCGACGCGCAGGTGAAATTTGTAAAAAAATTAGGTTTCAATGCTGTACGGATTCCCTTAAATTGGGTTTGGACTCATTTAAGCGATCGGAAAAAGGCAACAATTGATCCTGCATGGCTTGCGCGGGTGAAACAAGTGGTTGGATATTGTGTGGCTAATGATGTGTATGTGATAATAAATGCTCACGCGGATCTTGGCTGGCTGGAAGATAATGTCAATGCGTTAAAGAAAGATTCCGTTAATGCAATGCAAAAGGCGATCTGGGAGCAGATTGCTACAACCATGCGTGATTTTGATGAGCACCTTATATTTGCCGGCACGAATGAACCTAAGGCTGATAATGCCGAGCAGATGACCATACTCAATGGTTATCACGAAACATTCATCAAAGCAGTTCGCTCTACAGGAGGCAGGAACAGTTACCGGGTGCTGGTTGTGCAGGGGCCTCACGCTGATCCTACAAAAACTGCTAGTTTGATGACTACTATGCCTCACGACCCGGTACCTAACAAGTTGATACTCGAGGTGCACGACTATACGCCTTTTCAATTTACTCTAATGGATGCAGATGCAAGCTGGGGCAAGATGGTTTACTACTGGGGGGCTGGGAATCTTTCTACTATAGAGCCAGACCGCAATGCCCCCCCTGGAACAGACGAGAGTCAGATCACCACTGAGTTCCAAGGGATAAAACAGAATTTTGTTGACAAAGGTATCCCTGTGGTGCTGGGTGAATATTCAACCGCGAGGAGAACTGACCCCAACAAGCCTATGCCTAAGGATACGTTGATGCACAACAGGTCTGTGGATTACTGGACAAAATATGTGACCAAAACGGCTAAAACGAATGGTATGCTGCCATTTTTTTGGGAGGTAGGGCAAATGTTAGACAGGGCTAATAATGTGGTAAAGGACCAGCGAATGTTTAATGCCCTCGTAGCTGGATATAAAAATTAATGTTGGATTAAAAGCATTACTGGAACTGCGGTACTGTGAACGGGTTAGACAGTACCGCTTTCTGCTTGACGTATGTGATTGGTATTGATTGTGAAAAGATAAAATAAAATAACAAAAATGAACAATATAATAATATGAAAAAGGGTCACGGTATATTTTTAGGCCTATTATTCTTGTTTCCATTGCTTTCTTTTTCCTGTAAGAAGAAAGGGATTGAGCCTCAATTCACTGTTTCTTCTGTGCAAATTGTTTTTGAGTCGGAAGGAAGTAATTCTGATGTTTCTATCACTACAAATGGTAATTGGACAGCGACAGCCAACGTCTCATCTCCATGGTTCACCATAAGTCAGTCATCGGGAGGCCCGGGCAATGTTACGCTTAAATTAATTGCGAACGCTAACAACACGGGGGCTGGCCGCGAGGCGATTGTGACTATCATATCCTCGAATGGTGATGCCAGGCAAATTCAAGTTTCACAGCCAGATAATCAAGATCTGGAAGCAAAATTCGCAAAAGTTTCGCCGAAACTTCTCACCAATAATGCGAATCCTTTATTAGATTTTATGTTTACGGCCGACCCAACAGCTATAGTATACAATGGAAGAGTTTATGTGTATGCCACAAATGATCAGCAACAGTATGAGAAGGTAGGAAAAGATGGGAAAAATAGTGCCGAGTCCATCCGTTCACTGGTCATGATGTCTTCCGCTGATATGGTTAACTGGACTTATCATGGCGTCATAAATACAGCAAAGCTGGCGCCATGGACTGCTTCGTCCTGGGCGCCTTCCATTACATCCAGACTGGAAGTAGATGGTAAGACGCACTTCTATTTGTATTACTCCAATAACGCTTTTGGCTCAGCCGTGCTTACTTCCACCTCTCCCGTTGGCCCCTGGAAAGACCCATTAGGAAAGAACATAGTCGACCGCTCTGTCCCCGGTGTGGATGTCAATGTTCCATTCGATCCCGGAGTTGTGATTGACGGCCAAGGTACAGGCTGGCTGGTTTTTGGAGCCGGAACGCCTAAAACAACATATATGCCGGATAATGCCAGAATCGTCAAATTAGGAGCAGATATGATCAGTTTGGCCGGCAATATTTCTAAGATACCCGCTCCTTATTTTAATGAGGCCAGCGACCTTAACTTTATCAATGGAACCTGGGTTTATAGCTATTGTACAAATTGGGATGCACGCACTGTATGGCCTTATAGCAATATTGCTAAACCAACCGCATGCAACATATCTTATATGACGAGTAAAACACCCTTAGATCCGAATAGTTGGCAATATCGCGATAATTACTTTAAGAATCCTGGCGAAAACGTAGGTGATAACGTGGGTCCTTTGACAAACAATCACTCTCACTTATTCAAGTTTAACCAGAAATATTATTTTGCTTACCATGCCATGTATTTACAGGATTATTTTAACACTACGGGTGGTTTTCGTAATGTGGGTATCGAAGAAGCACCGGTGAAGGAAGGCAATGGTGTGAATATCCCCATGGTCAACGCAACTTTTAAAGGTCCGTCACAAACTAACCTATTAAATCCATTCGTTCTGCAGCAAGCAGAAACCACGGCAGGCACTTCGGGGCACATCCAGTTCGATACTGTTGGTATTGTGGGTAATATGGTTGCCAAAGGACAAATAGATAAACAATGTCTTATGGTCCGGGGAGCCGATTTCAGCAAACAGATTCCTGCCAAATTCGAAGCCCGGGTGAAAGGAACAGGTACAATTGATGTTTATGTAAATAATCTTAAAGGCCCGGCTCTTGTTTCCCTTAAATGTGATGCGAAGGACTGGACTACGCTCTCAAAGAAAATAGAACTGAACATACCTAAGGGAGTGGGGAATATCTATTTTGTATTTAATGGGGAGGGGTTTTTGTTTGATGAATGGAAATTTTATTAAGTCCGGTTGCTGGTTTATTGATACTATTTAATTTATAAGTAGATGTTCGATCAAAACGGGCTGTTACTGCCGATTCGTTGAAACCGTTAACCCTTTCTTAAAGCAGGATATAAACAGTAATGTTGGATTAAAGCTTTTTCTGGAATAGTGGTGCTGTGAACATATTAGACAATACCTTTTTCTGGTGAGCTAAACTTCAAAAATTAAATAGGAGAGAGTTTAGTTGTTTATAAGTAGATGCCTGGGGCCTTTACCGAGAGGTCCCGGCACTTTTTTAACTCTGACAATTCTGTTTTCAACATGACGGAAATCAACAGTGATCTATTTGAACGCATGACGATTGCCGCGACAAATGATACCTGGTTAAAAAAAGAGAATATGGAAGATCAAATTATTTCAAAAGCGCCAGAATTAGATGAAAGTGAAATTAAAGCTTTGATAGAGAATTTTGATACGATTGGTATTTTGCTTAAGGAGCACATAACTTTCCTCAGTAACCCTATCGTAACGTCGGAATCGAAAAAAATGTGTAACGAGGGCCTGGTTCTTATTAAGAAGTTCACTCAAAAATGTTTAGAGCATTATGGGATGCGTTACCTTTCAAAATAAGATTTCAACTACAGGTTATGTGGATATGTGTTGAAAATTACGGCCGCAGATAAATAGCATCGACAAAAAGAAAAGAAATAATAATTTATGAAATATACCATTGCCTGTTTTATGGCATTTTTCGTGGCCGGAGGAGTTTCGGCACAAAATAAAAGTGAGCTTGCGCTTAAGACAAAAATCAACAGCATCATCAAAAAAATGACACTCGAAGAAAAAATAGGAATGCTGCATGGCAACGCATTGTTTTCTTCGGCAGGCATGCCACGTTTAGGTATTCCGGAACTCACATGCGATGATGGCCCCTTAGGCGTGCGTGAAGAAATAAAGCGTTTTGATTGGGCTTCAGCTAACTGGACAACTGATTCTGCCATGTTCCTACCCAATGGTTCGGCAATAGCGGCTACCTGGAACCCGGTTATGGCTAACAAATATGGAGTTGTAATAGGGGAGGAAGCTAACGCTCGTAAAAAGAATGTGATGCTTGCGCCTGCTTTTAATATTTGCAGGATGCCCCTTTGTGGCCGTACTTATGAATATTACTCCGAAGATCCTTATTTAAATAGCCAATTGGCTATTCAATCAGTAAAAGGAATTCAAAGCCAGCATGTGGCTGCTTGTATAAAACATTTTGCTGCTAATAACCAGGAACTTGACCGCGACAGCGTAAATACGATTGTTGATGAAAGGGCTTTACGTGAAATCTATCTCCCGGCATTTAAAGCAGCCGTACAGCAGGGGAATGCTTATACTGTTATGTCGGCCTATAATAAGGTGAATGGTTATTGGTGCTCCGAAAATGATTTTTTATTAAATAAGGTACTGAAAAATGAATGGGGCTTTAAAGGCGTGGTCATGTCTGACTGGGCTGGGACACATCATACGGTTGCGGCCGCAAATAATGGGCTGGATATTGAAATGGGATCAAGCGGGCCGTATGATCAATGGTATTTTGCCCAGCCCTTGCTTGCCGCTGTTAAAGCGGGCCAGGTTTCGGTAAAAACGATTGATGATAAAGTGAGCAGGATTTTATGGCTCATGTACCATACCTCCATGAGTACCCATCATCCCAAAGGATCTATTGTTACTCCGGAACACGCGAAAGCCGCTTATGATATCGCCTCAGAATCTATCGTTCTGCTAAAAAACGACAATCATTTATTGCCTTTAAAAACAAGCGCAATCAAACGCATTGCTGTTATCGGAGATAATGCTGTACGGACATTTGCCTTGGGTGGTTACGGCGCGGGTGTAAAGGCCAAATATGAGGTTACCGCATTAGAGGGCATAAAATCAAGATTCGGCAAAACAGCCAGTATCAGTTTTGCGCAAGGTTACAGAGCCAATTACCAGGCCAGTAAAACGGACGAACAAAACCGCGGCTATGATAAACCCGATCAGCACCTGATTGATGAGGCTGTAGCGCTGGCAAAGGCCAGCGATGTGGCTATTTTGTGTATCGGCTCAAATCGTGAATATGAGAGTGAGGGCCATGATCGTAAAAGCCTGGAACTGCCTTTTGGAGAGCAGGCCCTGGTTAATTCGGTAAGCGCCGTTAATCCTAACACCATTATCGTCATTATGGCCGGCGCGCCATATAATCTGAATGAAATTAAAAAATCAAATCATACCGTTGTTTGGTCGTGGTTTAACGGATCAGAAGCCGGTAACGCGCTGGCCGATGTATTAAAGGGTGTTATCAATCCGTCAGGCAAGCTGCCGTTTACCTTCCCGGTTTCGTTACATGATTCACCTGCATTTAACCTGGATACCTATCCGGGTAAAGGCCTGACGGCTGACTATAAAGAAGGTATACTGGTTGGGTATCGCTGGTATGATACTAAAAACATAGAACCGCAATTCCCCTTCGGTTACGGTCTTTCCTACACTGATTTTTCTTTCAGCAATTTTTCGGCAGACAAATCAATCTATAAAAAAGATGAAACAATCCAGGCAAAGGTTACGATTAAAAATAC
This sequence comes from Mucilaginibacter lappiensis, assembly GCF_900155965.1. Classification (GTDB taxonomy): domain Bacteria; phylum Bacteroidota; class Bacteroidia; order Sphingobacteriales; family Sphingobacteriaceae; genus Mucilaginibacter; species Mucilaginibacter lappiensis. The sequence continues at coordinate 504,077 of NZ_FTMG01000003.1, read as the reverse complement.
AGGTGACAGATATGGCGCCGAAGTTGTGCAATTGTACGTAAGCGACCCGGTTTGTTCGGTATTGCGCCCTGAAAAAGAGCTTAAAGGTTTTAAAAAGATATTTTTAAAGCCCGGCGAAATAAAGACAGTAGAAATACGAGTGAAAGTTGCTGATCTGGCATTTTACGACGAATTAAAAAAGGCATGGAAAGTTGAAGCCGGTGAATTTGTTCTTCAATTAGGTAATTCATCACGCCATATTTCAAAAACAGTAAAAATCTTGGTTAAATAAAGTCATTTCAGAAGCCGTATGAGGTTTATGGAAAATCTGTGAACCGGACATACAGGCTATCCGGAATACCGATAAACTCCAAAATAATTTTCAATGGAAATGCCCCGTTGATCTTATAAAATAAGTGTAAAGAACACAATAAATAATATTAAATTTCACGATGAAAAAGTTATTACCCATTTCAATTTTATGCCTGTTACTTTTCGCTGCAACAAGCTTAAAAGCGCAAAACCCTAAGCTTACGCTTGATTTAACTAAACCCGGCGCAAATGTAAGTCCACAACTGTATGGTTTGATGACCGAAGAGATCAACCATTCGTACGATGGGGGTTTGTATGCCGAGCTGATCAAAAACAGGATATTTAAAGACAACCCCAATACGCCGGAAGCATGGAGCGTAATCAAGGAAGGTGGGGCGAAGGCTACAATGCAATTAGTTGCCGCAAACCCCAACTATATACCTGCAGATGAGCGGCGCCATGCAATTAATGGCGCGTTAACCACTTGTTTAAGATTATTGGTGGATACCGGCGGTGGCCGGGCCGGTATTGCAAATGAAGGTTATTGGGGCATACCTGTTTTGCCTAATACAACTTATAATGCCTCTTTTTATATTAAAGGTATGGAAAGTAAGCCATTGACCGAGCAATGGGCTCCCGCACCTAAAACTGCAGTTCCGGTAATTGCTGATAACACTGCCGGGCCTATAACCGTAAGTATAGAAAGCAATGACGGTAAAACGGTATATGCTTCGGGGGTTATTAATTTGATAAAAAGCGCCTTTTGGAAAAAATATGAGCTTAAATTAATAACCGGTGCTGATGTTAAACCAACAACTGACGCCCGTTTTGTTATTTCAACAAACCGTACCGGGGTTTACTATTTTAACCTCGTCTCGTTATTTCCGCCAACTTATCATAACCGCCCGAATGGGAACCGGATAGACATAATGAAATTATTGGCTGATATGAAACCCCGTTTTTTACGTTTCCCCGGTGGTAATTTCCTTGAAGGCCCAAAATTGACCGATGCATTTCCGTGGAAGACTACTTTGGGACCGCTTGAGGGGCGGCCCGGTCATACCGGCTCATGGGGTTACCGCCCGACTGACGGAATGGGCTTACTTGAATTTTTAGAATGGTGCGAAGACCTGAAAATGGAACCGCTGCTTGCCGTTTATGCCGGCTATTCACTCGATGGCGACCATGTAGACGCAGGTCCGCTTTTAAAGCCATATGTAGACGATGCGCTTGATGAAATTGAATATGTTACGGGCGATGTACACACGTACTGGGGCGCTAAGCGTGCGGCAGATGGGCACCCGGCGCCTTTTAAACTCAGCTATGTGGAGATTGGTAACGAAGACGGGTTTGACACATCTGGCAGTTACGATGGACGTTTTGCCCAGTTTGTTGATGGTATTAAAGCCGAATACCCCAACCTTCATTGTATTGCAAGCATCGGCGGTAAGGACTGGCTTGGGACCAGGGGTAAATTAACAATTCGCAAGCCCGAAATTGTAGATGAACATTATTATCGCAATGCCTGGGGAATGGAAGAGGATGCGGCACATTATGATAACTACGATCGCAATGGATATAAAGTGTTTGTAGGTGAATGGGCAACAACGGAAGGCAAGCCCACCACCAATTTGAATGCTGCCCTGGGTGATGCCGCCTGGATGACCGGTATGGAACGTAACTCAGACCTCGTTATCCGCTCATGCTACGCGCCTTTATTTGCAAATGTAAATAAGACTACCGCAACCGCGCCGAAAGCATGGCAATGGGAGTCAAACCTGATAGGTTATGATGCATTGACAAGTTTTGGTTCGCCCTCGTACTATGTACAAGTAATGTTTAATAGCTATATCGGCAATAAAGTGGTGCCTATAGCGGGCGCCAATATACCAACCCAAACGCGGCCTGCCACCAAACAGGACAGTGCCGCCAATAAAATGCCCCAACCTATACCAGCCATGTTTTATGTAGCTACCCAGGACACCAAAACGGGAAAACTGTTTCTTAAAGTAGTAAATGCAACAGGAAAGCCGCAAAAGGTTGATATTGATTTGAAGGGGGCCGGAAAGTTTTCTCCCGAAGGTATTATCGTGGTAATAAAAGGTGATAACCCCGAAGATACGAACACGATCAGCGATCCGGTAAAAATAGTTCCGGTTACCTCCAAAATAAAAGTGGCCGGCGCTAAATTTACAAGGACTTTCGATCCATATTCAGTAAGCGTGCTTCAAATAAATACGTTAACTAAGTAATTAAAACCAGGTAAGAATACCAGGATAAAAAAACAAATGTCAATATGAGAAATGCGATTTACAGGTTATGGATGACGGCCTTAATTATCATGCTTATAGCGCCGTGTTTATATGCACAAAAAGCCACTAATCCTATTATTTATGCAGATGTACCAGACATATCAATAGAACGTGTAGGCAATAGCTATTACATGAGCAGCACAACGATGCACATGAGTCCCGGTGTACCGATTATGAAGTCGAACGACCTGGTGACCTGGAAGACGGTGGGTTATGCATATGATACTTTAGGAAACGTTGATGCATTAAATCTCACAAATGGCAAAAACGCATATGGGCAGGGGTCGTGGGCAAGTTCTATTCGTTTCCATAATGGCACCTATTATGTAAGCACATTTTCTGCAAATACCAATAAAACGCACATTTACAGTACTAAAAATATCGAAAAAGGTCCGTGGAAAGCCAGGTCATTTGCCCCCGACCTGGGTGATCACTCCTTGTTTTTTGATGATGATGGAAAAGCGTATATGATTAGCGGGAGCGGAGATTTAAGGTTAGTTGAATTAAAGAACGATCTTTCCGGTATAAAACTCGGCGGAACGGACAAAATTATAATTAAAAAGGCAGGCGAGCCTTCGGGCGGTACCGGCCTCGGTCCCGAGGACTCTCAGCTGTTCAAGATAAACGGCAAATATTACCTTTTCAATATTACATGGCCAAAGGGCAGCATGCGCACTGTTATCATACACCGGGCAGATAAAATCACCGGCCCGTACGAAGGACGAATTGGCCTCCAGGATCTGGGTGTGGCGCAAGGCGGATTGGTCGAAGCGCCAAATGGGGCCTGGTATGCTTATTTGTTTCGCGATTATGGCTCAGTGGGCCGTATTCCCTATTTGGTCCCTGTAAAGTGGGTGGATGGATGGCCCGTTTTGGGTATCAACGGCAAAGTGCCTGAAACACTCGATCTGCCGGCCGGTAAAGGTTTGATCCCGGGCATCGCCGCTTCAGACGAGTTTGCCCGTAAAAAAGGTGAACGTGCATTACCACTGATTTGGCAATGGAACCATAACCCGGATAATAGCTTGTGGTCTGTTACCGCGCGGAAAGGGTATTTACGACTCACCACCGGCAGGATCGATGCCGATTTCCTGACGGCTCGAAATTCATTGACACAACGCACTATCGGCCCGGTATGCTCCGGGACTGTTTCGCTCGACGTTTCTAATATGAAAGATGGTGATTTTGCGGGTTTGGGCCTTTTGCAAAAAAATTACGGGTTGGTAGGTGTCAAAATAACCGGGGATAGCAAAGCTGTCGTGATGATCAATGCAAGCACCGGAAAACCCTTAGAAGCACAGAAAATCCCCTTAAACCAAAAGGTAGTATACTTTAAGGCGGAATGCAATTTTACGAACAGAAAAGACGTGGCAAACTTTTTTTATAGCCTGGACGGGAAAACGTGGATCCCATTGGGTACACAATTAAAAATGGCCTATACCTTCCCGCATTTCATGGGCTATCGTTTTGCTTTGTTTAATTATGCTACAAAAAATATAGGGGGAGCGGCTGACTTTGACTTTTTTCATATAACAGATTCCATTTCCCCGGAAAAATAAGGCGCATTAAATTAACACTTAACCATTTTTTATGAAAAAAACTCTAAATTATATATTAGGCATCCTGACATTAACAGGATGCAGTAAGCAAGAAATTAATGATTTAAGCGTAAAACCAGTTATCACAAACACTAATAAGTCGTTCGATGCAACCAGTTACGTGTTATTTATAATATAAATCTCCGATAGATGACCACAACTTGGAAAATCTTAACTTTTTTAATAGTATTTAGTTTTTGTACATCTGTAAAGGCGCAAAATACGAATGTTGCGCTAACCCCCCCCCCTATGGGATGGAACAGTTACAATTGTTACGGTATGACGGTTCATGAGGATGAGGTAAAAGCAAATGCTGATTACGTTGCGCAAAACCTGAAGGCGCATGGCTGGCAATATATAGTGGTGGATTTTTTATGGTCCTTTGATAGCCGAAGTGGCGACCCGTTTCAAAAAAGACTTAAAGATGGCTCATATAGCCCCTGGCTAACAATGGACCAATGGGGGCGTCTAACCCCTGATACAAATAAGTTTCCGTCGGCATTTGGAGGTAAGGGGTTTAAGCCATTGGCTGACTATGTCCATTCGCTGGGGTTGAAATTTGGTATTCATGTAATGCGTGGCATCCCACGCCAGGCGGTATGGGCAAAATCACCCGTAATGGGCACCAATGGCATAACTGCTGATATGATAGCCGATACTAATTCAAAATGCACCTGGAATAACCACATGTATGGCCTGGATATGGCTAAACCCGGTGCGCAGGCATACCTGAATTCAATATTGAACTTATATGCCGGTTGGGGCGTTGATTTTATTAAGGTCGATGACTTATCAAGGCCTTATAGCACTGCGGAGGTTGAGGGCTACCGCAAAGCAATTGATAATTGCGGCAGGGCCATCGTGTTCAGTACATCACCGGGGGCTACGCCTGTTGATAAAGCTGATAACGTAAAACAAAATGCTAATATGTGGCGGGTGGCCGATGACTTTTGGGACGAGTGGAATGCAGTATTGGAAATGTTTAATTATGGCAAACAATGGGAAGGCGTTGGCGGGCCCGGCCATTGGCCCGATTGTGATATGATACAGATAGGCAAGTTGTCAAAACGGGGCCCTGTAGGTGCCGAACGTTATAGCCGTTTTACAAAAGACGAGGAGTATTCGCACATGACATTTTGGACCATCTTCCGCTCACCATTAATTTTGGGCGGCAACCTGCCCGAAAACAGGGAACAGGAATTGAAACTGTTTACAAACGATGAGGTGATAGCAGTTAACCAATATGGGACTGAACCGCGCCAGTTATACAAAACTAATGATGCAATGGTTTGGTATTCGCACGTGCCCAATAGCAAGGATATTTATGTCGCTTTATTCAACCTGGCGGCACAGCCGCAGGATGTGGAGGTAAACTTTGCCCAACTTGGCCTGAACGGAAGGGTAGCCGTTCGGAACCTTTGGGAAAAAGAAGATGTAGGTGCCTTTAAAAAAGGATATAAAAAAATAATCAATACACACGGGGCCGCTTTGTTAAAACTATCGTTGCTTAATTAAAATTATCTTAGTGGTAATACATGCTCTTGCATTGGGTGCTGGTATTATGATACAGGGTTGTATGAGCACAATGGGCTATCGTTTTGCTTTGTTTAATTATGGTACAAAAAATATAGGGGGAGCGGCTGACTTTGACTTTTTTCCTATAACATATTCCATTTCCCGGGAAAATAAAGCCTAAGGAATTAACGAACAACAATATCAGAGTCACGCTATTCGAATAAAACAATGAAAATAATCAAACGGATATTATTAGTGTTTTTTACACTGTTTCACTTTTTTCAAACATCCGGTTATACCCAGGTAATTTTGCCAAAAGTATTTGGCGATAATATGGTTTTGCAAAGAGGCATAAAAATTCCTGTTTGGGGTAGCGCAACTCCAGGTTCCTTGATTGTTGCAACGCTTGGTAAAGTAGGTGCAAAAGCAAAAACCGATAAAGACGGCAAATGGATGTTGCATTTTTCGAAGTTCAAGGCAGGCGGCCCTTATGATCTCAAGATTTCTGAATCAGGAAAGCCGGAATCCACGATCAAACTAAAGGGGCTCCTTATCGGAGATGTCTGGCTGGCTTCTGGTCAATCTAATATGGAATGGCAGGTACAGCAGGCGCGGGATGCTCCGAATGAAATTGCCAAAGCAGATTTTCCGCAAATTCGCTTTCTTTTGGTAGAACATGATATTAAGTTTACTCCTCAATCTGATTTTTTAGGGGGTAAATGGAAACTATGCGACACAAATAATGTAAAGCAGTTCTCTGCCGTGGCCTATTATTTTGCCCGCAAAATACATAAAGAACAAAACGTTCCAATCGGGATCATTCAAAGTACCTGGGGTGGAACGCCGGTACAGACATGGACAAGCCGGGAAATGCAGCTTACATCGTCTGCTACCAGGGCAAAAATGCTTGCAGGTGATACGCTGACTCAAAATGATGTTGTAAAAGACAGCTTAAATATGATACGGTTTTGGGACATCGTTTATCATCCCCAGGGCAATACCGATAAGACCGTTCCCTTACCGGAATATGATGATTCTGGCTGGACCGCGGTTGAGATGCCCCGCTTGGTTAAGGATTTTGGGATCGGAAAATATGAAGGGATGATTTGGTTACGCAAAAAAATTGTGCTACCCACATCTTTTGCAGGAAAAGAGTTAGTGCTGAATGTTGGTCACCCTGAAATGAATTACTCCCTTTATTTTAATGGTACCGAAATATGTAAAACAATTTGGAATAGCAATTCAAAGCAATCCTATACCATTAGGGCCGGTCTGGTTAAAAACGGGGAAAATACCATTGCCATAAGAATGGCTATGCTGTGGGGCGGCGGCGGATTGAACCCTCCGGCCGAAGATATTTATATTACTGATGGTTATTCTAAGATCTCTTTAGCAGGGAAATGGTTGTATAAAATAAATGTTGAACCGGCCATTCCTAAAATCCACAATTACCAAAATTACCCAGCGGTGCTGTTTAACGCCATGATTAATCCGTTAATTCCTTTTGGGGTCAAAGGGGTTATCTGGTACCAGGGAGAGGCGAATGATTCGGAGGCTTACCGCTATAGGGAATTATTTCCAATGTTGATCAACGACTGGCGACAACGCTGGCATCGGGGTAATCTTCCTTTTTTATATGTTCAGTTGGCAAACTTCAAAAAAGAAGATCCGCTTCCTGCTGAAAGTGAATGGGCTGAATTGAGAGAAGCGCAAACACTAACACTGTTACAACCCAATACAGGTATGGCTTGCATAATAGATATCGGCGATGCAGGCAGTATTCATCCGACAAATAAACAGGAGGTAGGACGCAGGCTGGCGCTGATAGCGAAAAAAAAAGTATATGGGAAAGATGTTATCTCCTCGGGGCCTATGTATAAAAACTTCGTTATCAAAGGGAAAGATATAATTATAAGGTTTACCGATACAGGTTCGGGACTTGCAACCCGCGATGCAGCTTCACTAAAAGGATTTGTGATTGCCGGAGATGATAAAAAATTCTATTGGGCATCGGCCAGGATCGAAGGAGGTAAGGTGATAGTTAGTTCGGATAAGGTAAATATACCCGTAGCCGTACGTTACGCTTGGGCCGACAATCCCGTTTGTAACCTTGTTAACAAAGAAGGCCTGCCGGCCGTGCCCTTCAGAACAGATGAATGGAAGGGAATTACCCAAAAGTGATTTGGTTTACAAACCCCAAAATAGCGGGTTGAGGAAAACAGCAAAGCATTCAATAACATAACAGTAAAAATGCGTGAATGAACAAAATAATGAATTTCATGGCAGTAATGCCATTTATAATGTTGAGTTTTCTGGCATTTGCACAAACTACCCGCGGTAAAAAAGGGGATAGTTATTTTACTAATCCCATCTTTAAGGGAGATTATCCGGATCCAAGTATTTTAAGCGACGGTAGAGGGATATACGAGGAAGGCAGCGATCAGTATAATTATCAACGACGCGGATAAAAGCGGCCTGTAAGCTATGCTGGATGCAGGCGAAGTTGAGGCGATTGAAAAATGTCGTTGATGGGTTACATTTAAACTGGCCATCTGGTCTATTTATTATCGGTATAATACCTGTTACTAAATTTGCAATATGAAAAAAAAAACAATACTTAAAACTATCGTAATCGCCGGCCATTTTATTGCCATTATGCTCATTTGCAAGCCGGCTTTTTCACAATATATCGGCCAGTATCAAATAGAAATGACCAAACGGTCTGAAATTACCGCAAAGGCACAAAGCTTTAATTTACAGGATGTAAGGTTATTAGACAGCCGTTTCAAGCAAAACATGGAACGCGATGCCAAATGGATGTTGAGCATTAGTAACGCAAGCTTATTGCATACCTGGCGGTTAAATGCGGGTATCGCATCTAATGCCAAACCCCTGGGTGGATGGGAATCACCAAATTGTGAGTTACGTGGACATACTATGGGTCATATACTTTCGGGGCTTGCGTTGATGTATGCTTCAACAGGAGAGATAGTTTACAAACAAAAAGCCGATTCGTTGGTGACAGCACTTGCCGAATGCCAGCAGGTTTTGGATGAAGGTGGTTACCTAAGTGCTTTCCCAAAACAATTTGTCAACCGGGCAATTAAGGGTGAGTGGGTGTGGGCACCCTGGTATACGATCCACAAAGTGATGGCAGGGTTGATCGATATGTATCTGTATACAGGCAACAAGCAGGCTTTGGATATTGCAGAAAAGATGAGTGGATGGGCTTTTCATAAACTTGAGCCTTTAACTCCTCAACAATTGGCTACAATGGAAAAAACTGAGTTTGGCGGAATGAGTGAAGTTGCCTATAATTTGTATGCCATAACAGGAAACAAGAACGACAAAAGATTGGCAGAACTTTTTTATCATCACGCTATTCTGGACCCATTGGCAAATAAGGAAGATAAACTCGCGGGGGTTCACGCTAATACCCAAATCCCTAAAATAATAGGTGCGGCGCGCGGATATGAACTTACACACGATGACACGCTAAAAACGATTGCTGAATTTTTTTGGCAGACGGTTATCGATCACCATACGTTTGCAACCGGCGGTAACAGCGATCAGGAATTTTTCTTTACGCCCGATCAAATCTCGAAACATATTACAGCCACCACCACCGAAACCTGCAACACCTACAATATGCTAAAACTGACACGTCACTTGTTTGCCTGGACAGCAGACGTAAAGTATGCAGATTATTATGAGCGCGCTTTATATAACCATATATTGCCATCACAGGAAGCGGAGTCTGGTATGGTAACATATTTACAATCATTAAAGCCTGGTTTGTTCAAGACCTATAGTTCACACGACGACTCCTTTTGGTGTTGTGTTGGCACAAGTTTTGAAAATCATGCTAAATATGCTGAAAGTATTTATTACCATACGGATAATGGTATTTATGTTAACCTGTTTATCCCATCGGAATTGAACTGGGGCGAGAAAGGCTTTAAAATTGTTCAACAAACCCGCTATCCCGAAGAAAGTGTAACTAACCTTACCGTAAAGGAAGCGCCGTCACATATCCCGTTTTCGTTATATATCCGATATCCGCATTGGGCGACGTCTGGTGCGAAGATTACAATAAATGGTAAAGCAGTTAAAATATCAGAAAAACCCGGCAGTTATATTGAGTTAAAAAGAGTATGGAAAACCGGTGATGAAGTGGCTGTTAGTTTTCCTATGTCATTGCGATTGATTCCAGCAAACGATAATGCAAAGGTGGCCGCAATCGCTTACGGCCCATTGTTGCTGGCTGGAGATATGGGTACCGGCGGAATAAACCCGCCTGCACCTTTTGCCAGGGACCAGCTGGAATTTGTAAAATATAATATCCCTGAAGATGTTATCAGTTCGCTAACTGTAAAAAAACGGAAATTGACTGAGTGGCTAACACCATTGGTGGGGAAGCAGCTTACATTCGAAACGAAAGACGTGGCAGCCAGGCCCATTACCCTGATTCCTTATTACCAGATTGATAAACAGCGTTACGTACTCTATTGGAATTTGAAATGACCGAACTACAATTATGAAATGCCGGTCTCCCACTTCTACATTCGCTTGCAATGACAACCAGAAAGAGCTACCATATCATCTATTTACATTCCTCATTCGCCAGTAAAGCAAAGATAGGGCATGGTGGTCGCCAATGCTTTTCTTAACGTGAAAATTCATTAACGGCCGAATTTTTAAACCAGCCCATCCATTGTTATAGCCGCTTTCCCAATAAATTTACCGTTCGGAACCTCGGCGTAAGCTTTTTTAAATGAATTGAAAGGATAAACCTTACTCACCACAATTGCAATCCCGCTTTCTGCATAATCTGCAAGTTCGGCGAGGTATTCTGGAGAGGGTTTAAGCATGAGTAGTTTATATTTTTTACCAGAAATCAAGTTGATGAAAAAAGAGCTGATGATCTCTTTCGGTCCGGGCGCGGTATGTATATAAGCTGACGAATGCTTCATGATTTGTTTTGCTTTACTAAAAGGCATTTTACCTGATAGGTCAATGACAACATCATATTGTTTGTTCCCTTTTAAAACATCTTCGTTACGATAATTGATCACAAAGTCTGCACCCCAATCTTTGCCTGCTTGAATACCACTATCGCCTACTACAGTAGTAACTATGGCACCACCCATTTTTGCGATTTGGGTAGCAAACATCCCGATACCGCCTGAAGCGCCATTGATCAAAACTTCGGTACCTTTTTTCAGATCTACTAAAGTTTTAAATATCTGCAAAGCGGCAGAACCTACAACGGCCATGGTCGCAGCCTGTTCGAAAGAAATACTTTGAGGTTTGACGGTTATATCTTTTTCCTTAACTGTAATATATTCTGATAAGGCTTCGCCCTTAAAAACATCCATTATACCGAATACCTCATCACCTTTAGTGTATTTAGTAGCTGCCGTTCCGGTTTCTTCGACAATGCCTGAAAAATCAATGCCGATGCCTCTTGGGAATTTACTTCCGGACATTAATTTCATTTCCCCATTGCGTATTTTCCAGTCCAGCGGGTTAATGGATACCGCCTTAACTTTGATCAGCAAGCTTGTTTCCTGAACGGCAGGAATAGGGACTTCCGCTATTTGCAATACTTCCGGTCCCCCGAATTTCGAATACATTATCTTTTTCATTTTGTTCTGTTTATGTTGCCGCTGTACATGCCTTCTTTAAATACCCTTGCATTACGATCTGTTACAAATAGTACGATATTGCAGTCCCCGGCAGCTTTAATACGACTTGAATTTAAAGGTTAACATAAAAAAAACGTCTAAAAATAGAAGCCCAAAGCTTCCTTATACACCATAAATTTCGCTGCCAGTATGTGGGAAGTGAGCCATTTTTAGTTTCCGGTATATAACGCCCTGATAATTGCCAATATTACGGAAGTTGGAATCAGCTCCACTTATTTTATATCCTTATATAAATATACATCCGACACTATGTATTAGCTCGGATACAATACGCCAACCGAGATTAAGCATTTGGGAAAGATATTAATCGTCAGATTATTCGTTATAGCCTTTCGTCATATGCGGCAAATAACTGGTAGCAGAGTTCCGCATCTTTATTTTTCGCATCCAATAGGATGCGCACAACCTCATCAGGGCCGTTTTGCGCTTTACTAAGCCCTCGCATCGTTCATTGAAATTTCAATCTGGTTTCATACTGAAACAGATGGTCTTTATTTCTAAAAATTAATAATAAACCAGTTGTAGCTCACTAATTGCAGAAGCATCAATGTAATCGCATAAATTGCAAAAAGGCAGCAAATTACCAAAGATATGAGATGATCGTAAAGAATCAGTGCCTAAGATATCTTTAAAGATTAATTCTTCACAATCACTTTTATTTAAGATCTCAGGAAAGTATTGGTTAGTAAGGGAATAAATTTTAAGCTGTGGAATGATCAGGTTTATATTGGTTGATGACATATATTTCACGGAATTTAACAACTTTATATGATTTCTTGCCTGCTCCTGCCAATACTGGTGAGCGTGATTTTTGCCTGCTATAAAATAGCAGACGGCTAAAAATTCAAAATCGCCTGTTTCCCTTTTTTTAAAATTCTGTTCACCGGCTTTTAATATTTCAGAAACGACTTTAATTGTTTCATACAGTATCGTTTCAACTGTAGGTTCGTTAATTTTCGAGTTTAAGAAATCGCTCAAAAAAGCAATGAGGTGGCCTAAAAACCGGAAATCAATGGGTATTGAATTTTCTTTAAGTTTTTTCAATAAACCATTATCTCCCATTAACTTATCACGAAGCTCATCAGTTAAAACAATCAGGCAGGTTTCATGTGTAATAGTTTTAAACCGGTTGACGTTGGCATTAATACTTTGCATCCTTTTAAAAAAGTACAGCAATTTGCCAAGAGTCCCGTTCCCTAAGGACAAATTATTGTCCGGGGCAAACATTAATGCTTTATATATGGCGTTGTCGACATCTTCCAATATTTCATCGGTATTGGCTTCAAAAAAATTATTTTGCACTAACCATTCAATTACCCATCCAATACCGGCTAACCCATTTGAGAAATTTATCTCATTGATATGAGCAATATTTTCTGTGACGGCATCGAACATATCAAAACCTTTATCAGCAAACGCTTGATCCTTTGTATATTTTGATAGTATAAAATAGGCGAGTCCTAATCCTGTTTTTCCGTTTGTTAGGCCTAAATCATCTGGGGAATGATCATTGTCTTTATAGTTCTTAATTAGTTCAACTAATATTTTTTCCATAGATTTTACTCGGTTAGCGATTTTTTCCAGGGCCAGTTATTAACATAACCCTGCAGATCGTTCTTATGCATACGGCAGACTTTTAAATACTCCTCCATGTAATTCATATAAACAGCGCTATTTAAATAGCTGGAGTTTTCTTTTCTGGTATGATGTAAATGGAATAATGGCCCTTTTATCCTTTTTACTTTATACCCCAAATTTTCCATTCGTTTAACGCGTTCAATATCCTCTGGTCCCCAGCTTTTGAAAAATTCGTTATCTCCTCCAGATGCCGTGTACAAATCTTTTTTTGTAAAAATGGCACCACCCCAGGAACGTTTGGTTGCTGTGTGGAATTTATAACAGTTCTGATAAAATAAATCTGCATCAGTGAGTTTGTTAAAAGCGATCTTAAAAAGATTGTCAACACCCATAAAAGTTCCGTCATAAGGAGAAACCATATCTGCCTCATTATCTCTCAATAATGCAACGCTGTCAATAATTTGTTGTGTGGGTAATACTATATCTGTATCATAAATGGCAATTATATTGGTTCTGGCTCTCTTAATTAATTGATTATTAAGCCATGCATGGTTAAAAAATGTGTTTTCATCTGGAAAGAAAAATAATTGACAATCTTTTGGTAATTTATCTTGTGGTATTTTTTCGACGTTGCCAAATTCGCCAACAATGATATTGGTATCGAAAAATTTATCAAGCCAGCGGGTAACTAATAGTAAATTTTCCAGTCGGTCATCTGAATCTATGCTTACAGGAATCAGGAAGCTGGTGTCTCGTAAATTAATTCTGTCTTTTCGCTGATGTTGTTTGTAATCATTAATTAGTTCCACCATGAACTTACTGCATGTTTGGTCATTTATAGAGCTCAAATCTTCATCATAAGGAGGATATTGCGTGTATTCTACCTTACAAAATGACCTCGGCTTGGCAGATATTGAACCTCCTGTATAATGTAAAATTTTACAATCATGCCATTTTTTTATTCCCTCATCCGGCCAGCAAAAATCTAGTTCATGATCAATTTTAACTTCATACCCATGTAGCAAAGCATTCCATAAAACTGCCCACATATCGGCGCACCATGCTTGTATTCCTTTATGCTCACTTCGTTTTTTACCGGCGGTTGTATACTCTTTTTCAGCATTAGCATTGTTAAAAATGGTTAGTATGGCGAACAACGCCTCACAATCTTTTTCTACTTTACACCAATAATCGTAGGTGACATTTTTTAACAAATATTGCGCTCCCCCCGCATTTGCATTATTTTCCAGGACTGTCTGCGGACTTATGTTTACCGCATTACACATTTCCAAAAACAACTTGCGGCTACCTGAAGAAATGATATAACCGGTATTAATGTAGCTTTTGGTGTCTGAAACAAACCAGCATTGGCCTTCCGTAAGTTTTTGAAAATCGGGTAGTGTCCTGAAAATAATATCTGAATCATGATAAAAAATAACCTCATTTTCCAATTCCGGAAACGCCTGAAAGTGCTGCTTAATGAGATTAGGACGAATGGAGGAGGCATACTTTTTCTCGATTCTTTCATCCGGGTAGGCAAATATTTTAATGTCCGGGTTTTTGAGTATGATGTCTTTGAAGGACTTTCTCAATCCTCTTTTTTGATCATATCCGACCAGGATATGTATGTTTCCAGGCTCAATACCACAACTTTTAAAGTTGAATATTTGCAATTCAATTTGCCAGCTAAAATAAAAATCATCGGGTTGCGCAGAAAGAAAAATCATTTGAAATGGGTTATATCTATAAACAGGACTTTTAAATAAACCTACGCTACCTGATTGTTAATTGGTCTGCATTTCATTTAATGCCTGGATCAACTGTAAACTTTGTTGTAATTGTATTTGCAACAGCTTTAGTTTATCAGTAGGTAGTGAAACCAAATCGGTTATTTGAACCTCATGGTTATTTCCCTTAATGATCGTGACACCATTTATTTCCATCATTAATTCATTTACTTTCACATCTAATTTTTTTGCAAGGCGGAAAAGAAGGTCTGCGCTAGGATGAGATTTTCCGTTTTCTAATTTATTATAAGTAGCCTGCTCAATACAAAGGGCGTCTGCAAGATTTTGTTGTGATAACTGTTTTTGTTTACGTAGCTCTTTAACTCTGCTGGTGTTTACAATAAACATAAATTCTAATCATTTTGATGCGTAAATCATATCTGCTTATATCAAAAATAGATATTAAAAATATGTATACGCTATTTTTAAATTACACAAACGTTTGCGTAAGAAATTATTTAAGTAATTGTTAATCAGAAGATAGGAATAGATCGCTGTTTTTATGTTGGTGTGTTCCGATAATTATTATCTGGAATCATAATATAGGTGATGATCAGTTAAATTGATGGGTAGAAAAGATGCTATGAGTTGATATTCAATTTTTTGCTATGCCAATTAGGAATAAGTTTATGTAAAACGAGAATACTTATATTGTTTTAGACATCATTACTAAAATAAAAAGTAGCAGCGCCTGTCATCAAGTCTGATAATCATTTTTTGAAATACTTATTTCATAAAGTATAATGGTAATTGTAGCATTGCACATGAATTACCTAATCGTGTGCCTTACAGTAAATCTGCAATATGTCAAATCGGAATAAAATATGAGAAATTGTAATAACTTATTAGCCTTATATCGTATTTTAAAATAATAGTTTTAAAGAAAAATATTTTCAACCTTAACTCTAAAATAATGAGAACACTAAAAAAGCTGAATCTACAGCAGTTAGAAACAGAGGCGCAAGTTGTACGTCAACTAGATCAAAGATCAATTTTAGGCGGTACAGGGGTCATGACTACCCTTCCCCATTGTTATTTTGATAATATGCTTTACTACAGCGGCCAGTACGGTACTAATTACACGTTAACTGGTCTTGAAGCACAGTTCGATCAAGCATACGGAGCCGGGGCTCATAATAATGTTTCAGCTGCGCAGGCAACGGCTTTTACAAGCACTTTATTTAATGCCAGCCATATTGATAATAGCCAAATAGGAAGCATGGTTCAGAGTGGCGTATCTGTATCTACTGACTATCAAACCTCCCCGGGGATTAGTCATGCAATTACCTTAACTTATTATGATTCCAATACAGGGAACTACATCGGGATAGACACCTCTAACCATAACTCCACAATAGTTTTATCATCTTCTCAAGTTGGTTACGGAGGATATGCTGAAGCCATATATGGTAAAATTCCAGATTGATAATATTAATGGCAGGCAAAAATTTATTTATGCCTGCCATTTACCATCCAACTCAAATGAAAAAAACACTTCTTTGCTTATTGTTATTTTTTTTAGTCCACACAATATCTTTCTGTCAAAATATAAAGAATTTTCCTGGCTATGCAAAAAGCCTTAAAATTAACTTCACCCCGCCTAAAGGTTTTACTGTGGTGGATTGCGATAGCTATTATCGCCCCGGTAATTCAATGTTACTTAATTCTTTTTTTTATGAACTACAATCCACCAGTGACAGCATGGTTATCAATTTTACTATACTGGATTTATCACATGTAAACGATTCTCTTAAACAACGTGTTTCTCCTTCAAATACTTTTAGTAAAAACCTTGATTTTTTACAAGCCGCTCAGACCGAAGCAGATGTGAAGGAAAATAAGCTTGAATTTTACGCTGACGCGGAGTCGAAAAAAATATTTAATGCCGATAATGCTTTGTCTTTTAAGCTCAGAAATAATAACCCGTATAAAAACAAGTATCCATATTGCCAGGTAATTTTATTGCACAAAAAAGATCGGGCAGACATTTGGATATATTACTGGTATAACGATGGCAATAAACCCAAATTGGAAAGCGCAATAAGGCAAACCAAGGGTATTTTAAAGTTTGTGGAGTAAGATTCTATATAAAGTAAAAGTTTATCGTTTAAACTCAATCGCCAGCAAGTTTAATGAAAAAAATAACCCTAATTCTTATATGTATTTTCACGATTTTTAAAGCCGAGGGGCAGGACACCTTTTCAAGGGCATTTAATGATCGGTTAATGAAGGCAAATATGCTATTTAATCGCCCCGATAGTTTTGTCGCCATACCTGTTATTTCCAATAAACAGGTACTTTATGAGTATGCTGTTAAACATGTTAATAAAAACGTAGAGGTTAGATATATTGTCAATCCATTGGACACGCAATTGAAATCCTATAATGAACTCGTGAAAAACAAAAAGCCAGGTGATGTATTTATTGATCCCAATACATCGTACTTAGCCTATTTCTACTCGCTGTTGAAGAATATATCGAGTAGCCCTCCCGCAAATTTTACTACGATCAATGAGGAACAGACAAAAAATAATTTTCAGGCAGATTGGGCTGCGTTTACTTTTATTAATTTAAATAAAGAATTCGGTCAAAATTATAAGTATTGTTTAGTCGTGGCTTTACATAAAAATAATTTTGGAGATGCTTATTGCATTTATCTTTCGGATGAGAGAAATGGTTTAATTCATTCCGCTTATGCGAATAATTTAAGCTCCCTGAAGTTTAAATAATGATCGTCATTTATCCCCTTTATCATTAATAATATGCTAAAAGCTTTCCCCAATGAGCGTCAGCTTGATATAATGGATTGTGGACCGGCCTGCTTAAAGATTATAGCCAAGCATTATGGTAAGTTTTACAGTTTGCAATATCTGCGGGATAAATGTGGTATTACAAGAGAAGGAGTGTCAATTCTGGACCTTAGCCATGCCGCTGAACAAATTGGTCTGCGCACCCTTTCTGTAAAGGCAGACATCAATTTACTGCAACGTGTGCCCCTGCCCTGTATCATACATTGGGATGATAGTCATTTTATTGTGGTATACAAAACCACATCAAAAAACATTTTTGTTTCTGACCCGGCAAAAGGGCTTTTAAAATATGCTCATCAGCAATTTATCAATGGATGGTATAAAGCAAATGAGCAATTAGGCGTAGTACTTGCCATTGAACCCCAGGCTGATTTTAAACAACGGGAAGCTGACGAGAAATTAGAAAGAGGAAAAACGTTACAGAATATTCTCGGTTATTTCCGTCCTTACAAAAAAAGCCTGATTACACTTTTTTCGGTCATGCTGCTAGTTACGGTGCTTCAAGGTTTTTTACCTTTTATTTCAAAAGCAGTTATTGACGTTGGTATTCAAACACATGATATAAATTTTATCAATTTGGTTTTAATAGCCAATGTGGCCATTGTCGTCAGCGTAATGCTTTGTAATGTTGTCAGAGACTGGATTTTGATGCATATAACCTCAAGATTAAATATTGCTCTGATATCAGATTACCTGATAAAAATAATGAAACTGCCTATTTCATTTTTTGAAACAAAATCGACCGGAGATATTTTGCAGCGGGCCAATGACCATGAACGCATCAGGAGTTTTATCATGAATAACTCCATAAACCTCATCTTTTCTTTGCTCACATTCGGGATTTTCGCTGCTATTTTACTCGTCTATAATACTGCAATATTTTTTATATTTCTAATTGGGAGTATTCTATATGTCGGCTGGGTCTTTTTATTCCTTAATATAAGGAAAAAATTGGATTGGGAATACTTTGAATTGAACAGTAAGAATCAAAGCTATTGGGTCGAGACTATAGAAGGCATTCAGGATATAAAGATCAATAATTATGAGAAGAGTAAACGCTGGAAATGGGAAAATATACAAGCGCGGCTTTATAAGGTAAATTCGTCCGTTTTATCGATTAATAATTTCCAAACCCAGGGTGCTCAGTTTATCGATAATTTAAAAAACCTTCTGATTACTTTTTATTGTGCAAAAGCAGTGATAAATGGGGAGATCACATTTGGTGTGATGATATCAACACAATTTATTATTGGCATGCTCACTGCTCCTGTTATGCAATTTATTCAATTTATTATATCTGCACAATTTGCCAAAATAAGTTTCTTAAGACTAAATGAAATTCATCAATTGAAAGATGAAGATGAAGGGACCGGGGATAATAATATTGATTACCCGGAAGATAAAAGTTTGATTTTAAAAAATGTTTCTTTCCAATATGCTCCCAATGGATCGATGATATTAAAAAATATTCATTTAAAAATTCCTAGCGGGAAAGTGACCGCAATTGTTGGTGATAGTGGTGGCGGGAAATCTACATTACTTAAACTATTACTTAGATTATACAAGCCCAGCTTCGGAGAAATTATGATGGGTAATATGAATATCAACAATATCAGTCTGAAACAATGGCGGGATAACTGTGGGGCGGTAATGCAGGATGGGAAAATATTTAATGATACGATCATCAACAATATTGTATTAGGTGATGAAAAAATAAATCACGAAAGATTAAAAAATGCTATTGTGACAGCAAATATTGCGCAGGAGATTGAACAGCTTCCCTTGGGCTATCAGACAAAGATGGGCGAGCAGGGCAGAGGATTGAGTGGAGGACAGAAGCAGCGGGTTTTAATAGCAAGAGCATTATATAAAAACCCGGATTATCTATTCTTTGATGAGGCAACAAATGCGCTTGACAGTATCAATGAACAAAAAATAGTGAGTGCCCTTGAAAATATTTTTAAAAATAAAACAGTGATAGTAGTAGCCCATAGGCTCAGCACTATTCGTAAAGCCGACCAGATTATAGTTTTACGGAACGGCATGATTGTAGAGTTAGGCGATCATGATACATTATTGAAAAATGAAAACGGACATTATCATCAGTTGGTAAAAACCCAAATGGGAGAAAATATGTATGCCTGATACTTCAATAGATAAAACACTAAACAGCGAACGTACAGAAGAAGTGACAGCTATTATTGAACGCATGCCTACTCGATTTGGTTTTTACGTTCTTCTGATTGTTTTGGGTTTAACATGCTTATTGTTTGCATTTGGCTTTTTGATAAAATATCCCGAAGTACTTTCTGGACAAGTTACGGTTACAACACGTCAGGCACCTATACGTTTAACTTCACCCGGTTCCGGGCGCATACAATTATTGCATGACAATGATGGAACAATAAATGCAGATGAATATATCGCGGTATTGCATAATGCGGCAGACACAAAAGATGTGATATTGATAGATAAATTGTTAAAAAAAATAGAAATTCATGCTCCTGATTATAATGCATATCGTCATTTTTTCCCAGAGAATGTCTCATTGGGTGAAATGAGTAATGTTTATTATACCTTTTTAAATAACTTATACCAGTACCTTGACTATTACCACGAAAAGCTTTTTGATAAACAAAAAGATATCTTGAAAAAACTTACGGTAAGTCAAAGACAATCCTACAATGAATTATGTGAAGAATATGCACGGTTAAAAAATAAATATGATCTCGCGCTCAAGTCATATAAAAGAGATTCGATTTTGTTTGGAGAAAAAGTAACCACAATTGCAGAGTTTGAGAAATCCAAAATGTCTTTAATAAACAGTGAACAAGAGTTTAAATCCTTAAATGTTCAATTGTCAAATAATCGATATGGTATTGAAGATGCAGACAATAAAATTCAGCAGCTTGTTATTCAGCGATTCGAAAAGGATAGGCAACTACAGGTTGATTTATTAAATTCTTATTATGAGATACGGGAAAGTATACGTCAATGGGAACATAAATATGTTTTTATCTCTCCTGTTAATGGAAAAATAGAATTCTTGAGTTTTTGGAAAAATGGGGATTACATACAAACCGGACAAGAAATCTTTTCTGTCATACCAAAAGGGAGTAGTATAATAGGACAAATGCTCTTACCTAACCAAGGGGCTGGTAAAGTGCATGTAGGGCAAGAGGTTATTGTAAAATTGGATGATTATCCATACGAAGAATATGGATCAATTCATGGGGTTGTGAGACGTATATCTGCCGTCACAAATAAACAGACTCCTCCGCTAAACAGTCTGCAACAGATGAATACGTATATGGTAACGCTTGAATTTCCTAACGGGTTGAAAACAAATTATGGATCAATTCTGAATTTTCACTTTGAAGCAAAGGGAACAGCCGAAATTATCACTCATAAAAAGAAGTTAATTGAACGGTTATTTGGAAACCTTAAATATAATGTAAAATAATGCCATACAGGAATGTTAAGGATACCCCGGTTTAGGTAGGGCAAAGAGATTGGATAGCGGTAAAGGGATCTTTTAAAGTAGAGGCTAAGTGAAGTATGGAGATTGTAGTGAACGATAGAAAATGGAGAGAAGGGGGATTTGACAACTTGAAATACGTTGTAAGTAATTAGCTACAACATTATTAAGTTTATGTGAGGCGCTTAACCCTGCATGTTATATTAATTAATTTTGACCGTTTTTCTTTGTGCTTTCATACTGAAGCGACTTTTTGAAGCGGTTTTGAAGGTGAGATTACTTTTTACAGCAATAAGTAACCTGTTTCTCGCACTAGTATTGGAAAGCTGGCTTAAATTATTTTCACTGACTTAATTGATCATTAAACCGCCGACATGGTTAGAAGATTGGCGTTGATAGAATTATTTATTATAGCATGATACAACGTTTGGTTTTTTTACCATGAATTTTCATAGTGTAATGGCCCAATTATCGATAGAGACTTCGGGTTGTTCCTGTAAAAGCGGTCAAAGTAAAAGGGAGTATTGGTTGAATGGGAAAAGAATTTTAATTTGCGGTTATAGCCGATTCGATCCCGTCATCAAGGACTCTCTATTTTCGGAATATGCTATTCGCAATTGTCGCTTTAAACACCCGATAACTTCCTTTGGGGCGACGGAAGAAGCCAAAATAATCGATGATAAAAATTAGATTATTCTGATACACTATGTGCGATTACCAAGCCTGGACACCACCTTTACTTCGCGTCCCGTGGCTTTGTATGAGGACACCATTTATGCCGATCAAACGCATTATTATACCAAATCCGATGTAGACCATGCGTTTAAAACTAATAGTGAAAAAATATAACCGTTGTCGAAAAGGAATATACACGTTATAACACATTGAGCGGTACAGAGCAAAGGCAAGGTGCTGAACAGATGATGGGTTTGTTGTTCGAGGTAGCTTTAAGCAAGAATACCATAACCTTGGAACGACTCAAATATTTCAAAGAAGATTTTCAGACTATCAGTGCGGCCGATCAAGAAATACTGAGCCGATATTTGACCTTATTGTATAAATTATCGAAACCCACATTTACCATTACACGGCTTCCGGTACCCCAAAAATAGACGGCTTTAAATAGATACGGCGTGGTTTAACCGAAAGCGTGTAAAAACATCGCTGTCATGAAATGGCAATTGCAAGATGATTGGTATAGACAAAATATAACCCGCTTGTTGCCCTGCGCCCGCTGAAGGTGTGATGGCGTCTACGACACTTACGAAAATAAAGCTGAGTATACGAACTCCTAATTTAAAATACATCGAAATCTGAGCATGGGATACATGACTGAGCAGAAAAAAATCGCTGACCCGATATTAATATTTCTTTAGGCATCATCTCGATCAAGAATTTTTGCAAAACCGCCTATTTCAACCAATTCATCAACAAAACGGTGCGGATTTTGCACCGTTATCCACCCCAAGCGCCTTTCATGAAAATGAAAGGCGCTTTTTGTTTGTGGTAGTCTGAAGACTACATGCATAGTCGTTCGAAGTTACAAACTTCGAACAGCGGGGCAGAAACAGATTTTTAGTTACATTTTTGGGATTACGATCAGACTCTATGCATGGGTACTGATCGTTTGGATCCGTTAAAAGCCCTGAGAAGTTTAACTTTCTAACAAAGCAAAAAAGACTTTATAGCAAAGCTAAGGAGTATGAATGCAGCTAACTTTGTTTAAAGTCTGGCATCAGGATCTTTCCTGATTAAACCAGTCATTAGCAATGTTATACGACAAGTATCAACTCTATGAAAAAACAGGACGAATGGACAATAGCGGATATCACTCCGCAAATGGGAAAGTATGCCGTTGTTACCGGGGCCTCCGGTGGGCTCGGTTTTGAAATGTCTCTTCAATTGGCAAAGGCAGGTGCTGAAGTCGTTCTGGCAGCCCGGGATCAGTTCAAAGGCGAAGAAGCAATTAAACGTATTTTACAGGAAGTTCCAGGGGCTAAACTTCATTTTGAAAAACTTGACCTGGCAAGTTTGTCTTCAGTGAAGGATTTTACAGACAGGTTAATTGAATATGGTAAACAAATCAGCATTCTGATCAATAATGCCGGCGTTAGTTATGCGGAAAGACAAGTTACCAGCGACGGATTCGAAGCGGACCTTGGAATAAATCACTTGGGGCACTTTGCATTAACAGGCCGTTTGCTGCCTTTACTCAAAGGCGGGGCGCGTGTAGTGGTGGTGACCAGTGGGGCTAATAGAAGAGGGAAGATTAATTTTGATGACCTTCAAAGTGAAAAGAAATTTACATCAATTGGTACTTATGCTCAGTCTAAACTGGCCAATTTGATGTTCGCCATTGAATTGCAACGGAGGAGTGCGGAATATGGCTATGGGTTGCAAGTCATTGCTGCGCATCCGGGCTATGCCCGGACAGAACTGGTCAAAAACAGTTCCGAAAAAATAGCACTTCTTGCACGTCTGGCAATAACCATTCTTAGTTGGTTGGGCCAGTCTGCGGCAGAAGGCGCATGGCCGGCGTTGTTCGCGGCAACCTCACCTAAAGCTTTGGCAGGGGGATATTATGGTCCGGGCGGTTTTGCTCATTTGAGTGGGCCTGTAACAGAAGCGACAATTCCAGACAATGCACAGGATACACAGGTGTCACATAAGTTATGGCAGGTGTCAGAAGAGTTGACTAAGGTAAAATGGCCAATATCTTCCATTTAAAAGCATCTTTTGAATGATCGCGGATACGGAAATGGGTAAAGCCTTAATATATCAGCAATCAGATTAGCAATCAGAATAAGAAAACAATCAAAGCTTACCTAGAAAAATCGCTGCATAACTTTCTTTCCTTTTGGAAGATATTTCTTAGTTTTAAATATGGAACTTCCTACTTTACAGCACTTCGATGGTTTGAAACACAACAAAAATTGGGCGAACGAAGACTTCATACCCGAGCACATATTTGGCTATCAGATCTTTGGATCGACTATAATTGACGATGGGAAAAAGGTATATGAAATCAATGAAGGAACATATTTTTTCAGTAATCGCAACAGTCTGGCCAAAGGGACAAAAAAGTTTTCCCCAACAGAAGGGTATAGTTCAATTTGCATTTGTCTGAGTCAAAAGTTTTTGAAAACCTTTAGCATGACCTGTTTACCGGCAGATGGGCCGGTCCCCGGCAAAGACATGGTCATTGTTTTTCCTGAAACGACATTGTTAACCAACTATTTTCAGTCACTCACACCTTACATTAACAGATCGGAAGAAGATTTTAAAGATTTGATTGATGCAAAGCTAAGGGAAGCAACTCTCATTCTGTTAAAACTCCATCCTGAAATGCGCACAAGGCTTTTCGATTTTGGGAACCCCGGAAAGATTGATTTGAAATCTTATATGGAATCAAACTTTAGATTTAATCTCAGTGTGGAGCGTTTTTCTTACCTCACCGGAAGGAGTCTTTCGAGCTTTAAAAAGGATTTTGAGGAACAGTTTCATGATACTCCAAGCAAATGGCTGGTCAGACGGAGGCTGAAAGAAGCTTACATGCTGATCAAAAGAAACGTAATGCGACCTTCCGAGGTTTATCTCAAAGTTGGCTTTGAGAATTTGTCTCACTTTTCACATGCTTTCAAAAAAGTTTACGGAGTATCACCTTCGGGGATCGTCGAGAGGGTTTCTGGCCCTTGATTTTCAAATATGACGGAATGACATTTATTTTTTATTTGCCTTGAATGTAAACCGGGTCGAAATTAGTATCATAAACGTCGTCAAATCTGTGCTATTTTCTGTAAATCCGCTATAAATTGGTTCGAAACTAGACCCATGATTGCCCCATTAATTTGAAAGCAGTCTGAAATGACTGCTTTTTTTGTTTATAACGGCGACTAATAAGTGATTGTAATTTAAATCAGGCGGGGTTCGATGTTTTTGGTAATAAGACTATGGTTTTATATGAAAAATGTAATTTCAGGTAACCAGTGCTGTTTTGGGAATTCAAGCTCTGCCATGTTTCGTTTTACCAACTGATACCTCAAAATGCTTTTTAGAATTTTTGAGGTATCAATCAATAGTTTCGGTTCAACTTTTTGAAATATAAATTTATTTTTATTTAGATAGAAAAATAATACCATATATCCTGCTGTTTACCCTCCAAAATATTCTGCAGAGTTATTTTCTGTTTCATACAGCCTCACGGAGTGTAGAAAAACACCTTTATTGATTTCTATTGGCGTTTTTAGCTGGTTAAATATCTCCATACAA
This sequence comes from Mucilaginibacter lappiensis, assembly GCF_900155965.1. Taxonomy (GTDB): domain Bacteria; phylum Bacteroidota; class Bacteroidia; order Sphingobacteriales; family Sphingobacteriaceae; genus Mucilaginibacter; species Mucilaginibacter lappiensis. The sequence continues at coordinate 478,731 of NZ_FTMG01000003.1, read as the reverse complement.
AGCAGTTCTGTTGTAGCCATTTTTCCTTGCATAAAATCAACGTCCAGGTTCAGGTTCTTGTGGTCGAGCTTTTCAATCGCATTTTCCTGTATAATCGCTTTAAGCTGTTTCAGGTCGATCAGGTAACCATTTGTATAACTAACTTCCCCCTTAACGGTTACAAAAAGATTGTAGTTATGACCGTGCCAATTGGGGTTGGCACATTTACCAAATATTTCTTCATTCTTCTCTGCGCTCCATTCTTCGCGGTACATTCTGTGCGCTGCATTAAATGTTTCCCTGCGCGTAATATGTATGATCATTAATAGCTTTCCTGTTTTAAACAAGAAAGCGGGCACTGAAGCCCGCTTTCCTATAATTAAATTACGCTTTCTGTACTGATCTGCTCTCGTGCTTGTTTGGCGGCGGCCACCATGTTTTCCAAGGCAGCTTTTGTTTCCGGCCATTTACGTGTTTTCAAACCGCAATCCGGATTTACCCATAAGTGTCTGGCCGGTAGCAGGTCAGCTGCTTTAGCCAAAAGAGATACCATTTCTTCGGTGCTTGGCACACGTGGTGAATGGATATCATACACACCGGGGCCAATTTCATTCGGATATTCAAAATGAGCAAATGCCTGTAGCAACTCCATTTGTGAGCGTGATGTTTCGATAGTGATCACATCAGCATCCATGGCGGCAATATGTTCAATGATATCATTAAATTCACTATAGCACATATGGGTATGGATCTGCGTGCGGTCCTGAACACCACCTGCCGTAATTCTGAATGCACCCACTGCCCAATCTAAATAATGTGGACGCTTGGCTTTCCGCAATGGCAAACCTTCACGGATGGCAGCCTCATCTATTTGAACTATGCCGATACCGGCCTGCTCCAGGGCTACTACTTCATCGCGAATAGCAAAAGCGATCTGGTTGGTAGTCACCTCACGTGGCTGATCGTCGCGTACAAATGACCATTGCAAAATAGTTACAGGACCGGTTAACATTCCTTTCATTTGCTTTTGGGTTTGTGCAGCAGCAAATTTGCTCCAACGTACCGTCATATCTTCCGGACGACTTACGTCACCATAAATAACCGGTGGTTTTACGCAACGGCTGCCATAGCTTTGTACCCAACCATTTTTGGTAAATAGAAACCCTTCCAGTTGTTCGCCAAAGTATTCCACCATGTCATTACGCTCAAATTCGCCATGTACCAATACATCGAGGCCTATTTCTTCCTGCCAGCGGATCGCGTCGATAGTGGCTTGTTCGATAGCTTGTTCGTACTGTTCAAGGGTTAGCTCGCCTTTTTTGAATTTAGCGCGTAACTGACGGATATCATCTGTTTGCGGGAACGAACCGATGGTAGTAGTTGGGAATGATGGCAAATTAAAGCGCTCATGCTGTAATTGCTGCCGTACCAGGAAAGCACTCTGACGGGAGCCATCAGCTTCGGTGATCCCCGCAACACGATCCTTCACCGCCTGCTTGTGCACCTTCTGTGATAAACGTCTGCCTTCAATTGCTTTTTTGTTGGCTTCCAACAAATCGCTATTTCCTTCGACTATCTGTTTTAATTCACTTACCTCATTCAATTTTTGCTTAGCAAATGCCATCCAGTTTTTAATTTCCGAATCAATAGCAATTTCTCCGTCAAGATCAATAGGGCTATGCAGCAGTGAACATGACGGAGCAATAATCACTCTGTCTGTTCCTAGTTTTTCAATCGCCTTATTGATCAGATTCAATGATTTTTCGTAATCGTTCTTCCAAACGTTACGTCCGTCAACTACACCCAACGAAAGTTGAAGATGGTCAGGGATCAGCGCAAGTACTTCATCCAGTTGCTCCGGAGCGCGAACCAGGTCAATGTGCAATGCCTTGATAGGAAGGTTTACGGCTAATTCTGTATTATCCAATAACGCTTCAAAATATGTAGCTACTAAAAGCTTAACGCCACTCACCCGGTTGGCAATATAGCGGTACGCAAAGTCAAATGCTTCTTTCTCCTTTTTTGTGAGATCAAGTGCGAGACAAGGCTCATCCAATTGAACCCACTCAGTACCCTGTTGTTTCAGACGGTTGATGATCTCTACATAAACCGGTACGAGCTTTTTAATTAGGTCTATGCGTTCAAATCCCTGCTCTTTCTCTTTGCCCAGCAGCAAATAACTTACCGGACCAACCAGCACTGGTTTGGCTTTTTGCCCGAGCAGTTGTTTGGCGCTGTTGTACTCACCAAATACGTTTTCATGAAAAATACGGAACTCCTGACCAGCTGTAAATTCCGGTACTATATAGTGATAATTGGTATCCAGCCATTTGGTCATTTCCATAGCTGTAATATCCAGACCATCTTTCTGATAGCCACGAGCCATCGCAAAGTAAAGGTCAATTTCGCTATTAGCTTTAACTTGTGACAGCACCGGTGAGTAACGTTGAGGGATAACACCCAGCATCAAACTTGTGTCCAATACCTGATCATAAAAGCTAAAATCGTTACAGGGGATAAGATCGATACCAGCATCAAGCTGGGTTTGCCAGTTGTCTTCCTTAATCTTACGGGCAACCTCTTTCAATTCTTTCTGGTCGATCTTGCCTGCCCAATATTGTTCGCAGGCTTTTTTAAGTTGTCTTTGGCTACCGATTCGCGGATAGCCCAGGTTTTGAGTTAGCATTTCTTTAAAAGATTTAATTAGAAAATGTTAAAAAGCGTTTTTGACAAACTTTACAATGCTTCTCGAAAAAATAGGGCGTACTGAGGGTGTGCAGGCAAACAGATTGTGAGCCAGTAAAACCATCAGATGAAACCATTTGCTTTATTTCGCGAAAGCATTGTCCTTCCAGAACAGGCAGGTATCCTGACTTATAACATTTCAGCCGTCCTTCCCAATCGTCGGTTGGCGATCAGTGGACATTGCTGGCTAAAACTTTTTGTGTTATTTACAGTTGCGCGACAGCCCGTGATTTACACACGGTTCCCTTTTAATTCCCCGTCGGCTGACGGGAAAACCTTTTCCGGTTGATAAAGTAAAGAAAAGAACTATTGTTTATGATCCAGCCTTACAATAGGGCTAAATTCTGAACAAATCTACCAAGAAAGATTTAATCACTGCATTAATGAATTTATTTCAGCATAAAAATCTAAATTTGCCAATTATTAAAGTATATAACACTTTGCGCAGGTCATAATTATTACGATAAAAGAAATTTATTCTATGGAAGACTTAGGTGAGACAGATATCCAGCTATTAAAGTTATTGGGGGAGGATTCCGAGGTAACTATAAAAGAATTAGCAGCTAGGGTGAACCTTTCTCCCTCGCCGGTTTTTGAACGGGTGAAAAGATTGAAGACAAATGGTTATATCAAAAAATATATCGCGTTGATTGATGCCGAAAAGCTCAATTATGGATTAATTGTTTTTTGCAATATCAAGCTTAAACAACATGATAAAAGTATAGGATATCAATTTGTAACTGATATCCTGGCGTTGAAAGAAGTTGTTGAATGCTATAATATCTCCGGAGATTTTGATTTTTTGCTGAAAGTTTATGCGAAGGACATGAAGCATTACCAGGATTTTGTATTTAACAAATTAGGATCAGTAACCAGTATTGGAAGCACGCATAGCACGTTTGTTATGTCCGAGAATAAAAACTCCTATAATATTAATCTTTAGTCTGTTAATCCAACAGGGAAATGCTAAAAACCACGAGCACGGTTTTGGCACCGTGCTCGCAAATATATCAGGCAGTATACTTTGGGCTTATATCACCATCAGATCTACAAATTCATTAACCGGGGTATTTACCAGCGTTTGATAATCCAATGCAATATTTAAAATGTTTCGCTGCTGCTTTTCGGCAAATACTCTGGCCAGGTTAATCTTAAATTTATTCAGCAATTCCGGTATGCCTTCTTCGCGCCTGCGTTTGTGCCCGATAGGGTATTCAACCACTACTTCGTCCAATATCCTGCCGTCATTCAATTCTATGGTTAAGGCATTGGCAATGGAGCGCTTTTCCGGGTCGTGATAATCTTTAGTGAACTGCGGGTCTTCCACACAAGTCATTTTATCCCGCAGTACATCAATCCGTGTATCGGCAGCAATGTTATCTTCATAATCAGCAGCCGTTAATCTTCCATAGATCAAAGGAACAGCAATCATATATTGGATACAATGATCCCTGTCGGCGGGATTGTTTAATGCTCCCTTTTTATCAATAATGCGTATAGCTGCTTCGTGGGTACGGATGATTATTTTCTTGATGTGGTTCGTTGCTATACCGGCATCTTTTAGCTTAGCATGTAAAGTCATTGCGGCTTCTACCGCGGTTTGCGAGTGAAATTCGGCAGGGAATGAAATTTTAAACAATACATGTTCCATGACATAAGAACCATAATCACGCTGGAACTTAAATTCGTTCCCTTTGAACGAAACATCATAGAACCCCCATGTTTTGGCCGTAAGTACAGAAGGATATCCCATTTCGCCAGTTTTGGCAATCAAGGCCAATCGTACAGCTCTTGAAGTAGCATCGCCAGCAGCCCATGATTTACGGCTGCCTGTATTAGGAGAGTGGCGATAGGTACGCAATGCCTGTCCATCAACAAAAGCCAATGATACCGCATTAATTAACTCGTCGCGGGTAAGGCCGATCAGTTTTCCGACTACGGCAACAGAGGCTACTTTTACTAAAAATACGTGATCGAGCCCTACTTTGTTAAATGAGTTTTCTAATGCCAGTACCCCCTGGATCTCGTGCGCTTTAATCATGGCCTCCAGCACATCTTTCATTAACAATGCAGGTTTTCCACTGGCAACAGCTGTTCTGGAAAGCCAATCGGCTGTAGCCAAAATACCACCCAGGTTATCCGATGGATGCCCCCATTCTGCAGCTAACCAAGTATCATTAAAATCCAACCAACGGATAATCGCACCTATATTAAAAGCAGCCTGCACAGGATCAAGCTGAAATGGTGTTCCCGGAACTTTTGCGCCATTAGGCACTATGGTGCCTGGTATAATAGGACCTAATAATTTGGTACAGGCAGGATAGGTTAAGGCTTCCAAACCGCACCCTAAAGTATCCAGCAGGCAATACTGGGCCGTTTTCCAGGCCAGGTCATTTTTAATTTCGTAGTTTAATACATAGTCCACAATGTCTGTTAGCACTTTGTCTGGTTGTGGTCTTTCGTTTGATATATGGGATGACATTATTATTTCAGGTTTTTTGATTATATTATTTAAACTTTCCCTCTGGGATTAATTCCCTTTTTCAGGAGAAAAGTGGGTTTACATGGTTTACACTTTTTATGGTTAACATCGATGTATTTAATTGATTATCAATTTTTTAGTATAAAATACGGCAAATTTATGTAAACCATCTTAATCTGCAAATATTGGCAATATTTGCAGATTATTAGCCTAATTGCTTATCTGATTATTTAAGCTTCTCTACCAGGATTAATTTCTTTTTTCCAGCGGAACAAACTCTTTATTCTCGGGTCCAATGTAATTAGCACTTGGGCGGATGATCTTTCCGTCTTGTCGTTGTTCGATGATATGCGCGCTCCATCCGGTGACCCGTGATACCACAAAAAGAGGGGTAAACATCAAAGTGGGTACCCCCATTAAGTGGTAAGATACCGCAGAGAACCAATCCAGGTTAGGAAACATTTTCTTTTCATCCCACATCAGGGTTTCCAGGCGATCTGCAATGTCATATAGCAACATATCGCCAGATTCTTCCGAAAGTTCTTTTGCAACCTTTTTGATCACCACATTTCTCGGATCGGAGATAGTGTAAACCGGATGCCCGAAACCGATGATCACCTCTTTGTTGGCTAAGCGTTTACGAATGTCCTCTTCTGCATCATCCGGAGAATTATAACGGCTTTGGATATCATAGGCCACCTCATTGGCGCCTCCGTGTTTAGGCCCCCTCAACGCGCCAATGGCTCCGGTAACAGCCGAATAAATATCAGAACCGGTTCCCGCGATTACCCTGCTGGTGAAGGTGGACGCGTTGAATTCATGCTCTGCATATAAGTTCAAAGAGATCTGCATCGCCCGTTCCCAGGATGCTGATGGTTTCTTCCCGTGCAACAGGTGAAGGAAATGTGCGCCAACGGTGTCGTCGTCGGTCTCTACTTCAATGATCCTGCCGTTATGGGCATAATGATACCAGTATAATAATGCCGAACTGAAACATGCCAATAACTTATCTGCAATATCCCGGGCACCTGAAGCATTATGGTCGTCTTTTTCGGGCTGGATACTCCCGAGCACTGAAACCGTAGTGCGCATCACATCCATAGGGTGCGCCGCCGCGGGTATCTGCTGAAGAATGTTTTTTACGGCATTGGGTAAGCCGCGTAATGATTTCAATTTTGTTTTATAATTGACCAGCTGTGACTTGCTGGGCAGCGAGCCATAAATAAGTAAATAGGCTACTTCTTCAAATTCTGCTTTCTCGGCCAAATCAAGAATATTGTAGCCCCGGTAATGCAGGTCATTGCCGCTTTTCCCCACACTGCATAAGGCCGTATTTCCGGCAATAACCCCGGAAAGTGCCACACTTTTTTTAGGTTTGAAGGTACTTTCGGTATTAGTTTCCATTTGGGTTCTTCTTAAAAAGATCGTCTAATTTTTGTTCATAATCGTGATAGCTGATGCTTTTATATAGCTCATCACGGGTTTGCATCGTATCCAAAATGTTTTTCTGCGTACCGTCTTTACGGATATGATTATATACGTTTTGGGCAGCCTTATTGGCCGCACGGAATGCCGACAGCGGGTAAAGAATCAATTCAACACCCGCCTGGGCAAGTTCTTCAACAGTGTACATCGGTATCATGCCAAACTCCGTAATATTAGCCAAAACGGGGATCCCCGTTGCTTCTACAAACTTCCGGTAATAGCTTAGGTCTGGAACGGCTTCGGCAAAAATAAAATCAGCGCCTGCTTCTTTATAAGCCACTGCCCGTTCCAGCGTTTTTTCTAATCCTTCACTGGCAAAAGCATCTGTCCTGGCACCAATCACAAACTGCTCATCCGTTCTGGCATCCACCGCTGCTTTTAAACGATCGGCCATTTCATCTTTGCTTACCAATTCTTTACCCGGACGGTGACCGCAGCGCTTGGCGCCTACCTGATCTTCGATATGAAGCGCGGCCGCACCGGCTTTAATTAAGGATTTTACGGTACGGGCAATATTAAAAGCAGAGGGGCCAAAGCCGGTGTCCACATCTACCAACAGCGGCAGGTCGCATACATTGGTGATTCGTTGAATATCGATCAGTACATCCTCCAGGGTTGTAATACCCAGATCCGGGATTCCTAATGACCCGGCAGCCACTCCGCCGCCCGATAGATAGATGGCGTTAAAACCTGCCTGTTGTGCCAATAAAGCATGATTGGCATTAATAGCACCCACAATTTGTAGTGGTTTCTCATTTCGCTGGGCCTCACGGAACTTTTGACCCGGAGATTTAAGGTTATTTGTTTGCATGGTAAATTGGTCGAAAAATGATCTCTTCTTTAAAAATTCTTCCTAATACAGTACCCGGTAAAAGAAAGTATCCAGCATGAGAGATAAATAAACATCTGTCAAACTAAATACTTCAAGTGCAAAAGCATTGTCCAATCGGAATAGGCAAATCTACTGGTTTATAACAGTTTTATAGCCCCCCTGTTCTGGTGGTAGAACAAAATTTTCTGTTAATTTAAAATTAGTAATGCCTTTTTCGGTTGATGGTATATGTAAAGAACGGTAGGCAAGTTAGAAAATAAATTTTAACAAATATGCTACTTACTTACCCTTGCAGATATCCCTGTATAAAACGTACACCTATAAGCAACCCACACCAATAACCCATAGTATGATCTTAAGAGGGGCGGTTTAACAAGGTAATCAGTCAACCTGATCAGCTTTTTCCATCTATAAATTTTTTAAAATCGATTTATAAGTTATATTAGCCTTTAAAGAATAGCATGATATAGAACCTTGAACGATACTGAATTAATCACCTTACTTAGATCAGGAGATCGGGGAGCTTATACCGAAATTTATCGTCGCTATAAAGGCATCTTACTTATACATGCTTATAAAAAGCTTGGAGATTTTGAAGAGGCGAAAGATATAGTACAGGAAACCTTCTCTTTTTTATGGAAAGACCGAGATGAAATCCCTGATACAAAGAATCTCGCCGGGTTTTTGTATACCGTTGTTCGTAATAAAATATTAAATTACATTGAACATAAAAAGGTTGAATCGAAATATGCTTCTTCGTTTATACAATTTATTGCAGACGAAAATCATTTAACCGACTTTTTAATACGGGAAAAAGAGCTGGTAGCTCTTATAGATAAAGAGATTAATGCTCTTCCTGAAAAAATGAAGGAAGTTTTTGTTTTAAGCAGAAAAGGGAACCTTTCCCATAAAGAAATTGCGGATAAATTAAATATTTCTGTTTTTACCGTAAAAAATCATATCAAAAGCGCCTTGAAAACGCTACGGCCTAAGTTTGAACTGTTAATTATGGTTAGTATTTTGTTGAATTTATACTAAATGTTAAATTTTTATTAAATCCACTAGCCCCTGGGTGGGGATATAACTGTCTTACAGTTATATTTTACACCAATAGGGAATGAATATCGAGGATTTTAAAAAATTATTACACCGATACAACGCCGGAAAATGTACTGAAGCTGAAAAAACCTTGCTTGAATCCTGGTACAGCGAATTTGAATTCCAAAAATTGCCCGAACTGACTAATGATCAATTAGCCGAGATACTTTCTATTCAAACAGCCTTACCTCAACGAAAAATCAAATCCTTGATCCCCTGGATTTCTTCGGCAGCTGCTGTTTTATTACTTTGTTTATCAGTAGGGGGCTATTTTTTATGGCATAAACACTACTTACCACAGGCTGCAGAAAAATATACGTATAATGTTCCGCCAGGAAGTGATAAAGCGATTTTAACGCTTGCAAATGGAAAAAAGATGGTTCTGTCGGCCAATCAGGTTGGGAAGTTGGCAGAGCAAGGTGGCGTAGCCGTGGACAGAACAGCAGATGGAAAAGTGCTTTACACCGCTTCTGAAAAACAAGACCCAACGGTTGCTATGTTATACAACACGCTCAGTACACCGCGGGGTGGTCAATACAGTTTGGTACTGGCTGATGGCACCAAAGTTTGGCTTAACGCGGCTTCTTCCATAAAATACCCTGTAGCTTTTAATGGCGACGAAAGGAAAGTTGAAATTACCGGCGAAGCTTATTTCGAAGTAGTGCACAACGCTGCTAAACCCTTTAGAATTGTAGCCGGAAATCAGGTTATCGAAGATTTAGGCACACAGTTTAATGTAAATAGTTATGTTGATGAACCGCTTACCAAAGTAACTCTGATTGCAGGAAGTGTTAAGATCAGTGGAAATAAAGAAAACATCATCCTCAAACCGGGTCAGCAGTCACAATTTCCAAGTCAGCCAACAAGCCAGGGTTTCAGAATTACAGATAATGCCGATGTGGCGGAGGCCGTAGCCTGGAAAAATGGATTGTTTAAATTTCATAAAGCCAGTTTACAGACTGTGATGCGCCAACTTTCCAGATGGTATAATGTAAATGTGAATTATGAGGGCAAGATACCTGACGTTGAATTTTCTGGTGAAATTACCAGGAATGTTAATATGTCGGAAGTGCTTGACATATTAAGTTATTTAAAGGTGCACTTCAAAATGAAACAGAATAACCAGGATACAACCATAACGGTTACAGAATGATCAATTAATTTATTAAAAACTAAAAAACAGATTATGGAAAAATAACTACCCAAACCTCCTAAAAGGTGATCAAAAAAAACGCAGAAGTGTTAGAGCACTCCTGCGCAATATTTGGATTAACCCTCCCTTACGGGAAAAAGAATTGTTTCGCTATTCCATGTATTAACCCAAACTAAACAAATGTAATGAATTTTTATTCGTTTATTCTTGCTGTGCCGAAGGCATGGTATTTTCGCAAATTTTTAAAAGTTATGAAATTAACCACCTTCATGATGGTTATTACCCTTCTTCAGACGAGCGCCAAGGGATTCAGCCAGATCAACCTGCGGGAAATCAATACCCCGCTCGAAAAGGTCCTGAGATTGGTCAGTGACCAATCGGGTTATCATTTTTTTTATAATGAAAAGGAACTGGCAGATAAAACTATCAGTATCCGTTTAAAAGACGCTACTATTGAAAAGGCTTTACATGACTGCTTCGATAAATTTTCCCTCACCTTTAAAGTTATTGGTAAAAATATTATAGTCACATCCAATACTCCTTTAGTCCAGGATGAGCTAATTACGGTGAAGGGTACAGTGCTTTTGCGACGGCAAAATGGTAAAGATGAGAAAAGTACGGGCGTAACCATCACAGAAAAAGGTTTAAATAACGGAACCCAAACCGATGGTAACGGACAGTTTACACTCCGGGTACACAAGGGGGCCAAACTGCTGTTTTCGATGCTGGGTTATAAGCGGTTAGAAATAGAGGTTTCGACAGAAAATCCAGTACTGTATGTCAGGCTGGAAGAAGATGCTGCCAGCTTAAAAGAGGTAGTAGTAACAGGATATCAAACGCTTGATAAAAATAAATTTACTGGTGCCGCGGCCAGGTTAAAGGCTGAGGATATAAAAATGAACGGTACAACTGATGTGAGCCGTTTGCTGGAGGGTAAAGTGGCGGGTGTTTCCGTGCAAAACGTATCAGGTACATTCGGGTCGGCTCCTAAAATCAGGATCAGAGGGGTTACTTCACTTACCGGAGCCAATAAACCTTTATGGGTTGTAGATGGCGTTGTGCTGGAGGATGTAATCAATGTTACCAATGATCAACTATCCAGTGGTGATGCTTCTACGCTTCTCGGTTCATCTGTTGCCGGTTTAAACGTTAACGATATTGATGATATTTATATTTTAAAGGACGTGGCAGCAGCCTCGCTGTATGGCGCCAGGGCCATGAACGGGGTAGTGGTTATTAATACCAAAAAAGGCAAGGCAGGCCCTCTGCAGGTAAGCTATACTGGTAACTTTAGCTCTTCGTTGCGCCCTAGTTACAGCAACTTTAACATTATGAACTCGGCCGAACAGATGAGCGTTTACTCAGAAATGTATGGAAAAGGGTTGCTCAATGTAGGTGATATCGGCAATAATCCTGATCGGGGTATTTATGGCAAAATGTATGATGCGTTACAGTATGATCCTGCCACAAAAACCTTTGGTTTATTAAATACCCCCGATGCCCGCAACGCTTTTTTAAAACGTTATGCAGAAGCCAATACCAATTGGTTCAAGGTGCTGTTCCGTAATTCTTTAGTGCAAGAGCACGCGCTCAGTTTTTCGGGCGGCTCTGATAAGGCGCAATCCTATACCTCCGTAAGTTTTTTAAATGACAACGGATGGACCATAGCCGATAGGGTAAAGCGGTACACGGTTAACTCGCAAAATAATTACACCATTTCAGATAAGGTTAAAGTGGGCATCATAACCACGGCGTCATTAAGGCAACAGGATGCACCTGGCACAATTAACCGTGCATCTGATCCGGTTTTTGGTCAGTTAACCCGAAGCTTTGATATTAATCCATATAATTTCGCATTAACTACCAGCCGGGCTATCACCCCATACGATAGCCAGGGGAACCTGGAGTATTTTACACGCAATTACGCCCCTTTTAATATTATTAATGAATTGCAGAACAACAAGATCAGGCTTACTGCTTTGGATGTTAAACTGCAAACCAATTTGTCATATCAGATAAGCAAATATTTAAGATATGATCTTTTAGGAGCGTTCAGATACGTAAAAACTACCCAGGAAAACCTGGTAAATGAAAACTCTAATCAGGCCAATGCCTACCGGGCTTATATCAACCCAACTATAGCCCAGGGTAATAGTTTTCTATATAGAGATCCCGATTTTCCTAATAATGAGCCTGTTGTGGTATTGCCGTCAGGCGGTCTTTATAACCGTACAGAAAATTCATTATCAAGTTATGATGTAAGGAATCATTTATCCTATGTCAGAGATTTGGGAAAGAGTAACATTAATATCCTGTTAGGTCAGGAAATAAAATATGCCGAACGACAAAATGCCTTTAACAATGGCTATGGCTATCAGTATGATTATGGAGGCACTGTTTTGGTGGACTCACGCATTATTAAGAAAGGGACCGAGCAAAATGATCCATATTTTGGCATGAGCTATACCTATGATCGTTTTGCATCGTATTATTCAAATATAAATTACACCTATAATGACCGTTACACGCTAACCGGTTCGATACGGTACGACGGTTCCAACCAGTTTGGAATAGGAAGTAACTTGCACTGGCTGCCTACCTGGAGCTTGAGCGGTGCCTGGAATATAGATAAGGAAGACTTTATGCAAAATGTATCCAGCATCAGTCTCCTTAAATTACGGGCAAGTTATGGCTTGTCTGCTGCTCCGGGAGTGGCAACAAATTCTTCGGTTGTTTTGCAAACTCAGAATACACTCAGACAATATACTTCGGATATTGAATCGGGTATTTATATCAAAGATCTCCAAAACTCCGATCTTACCTTCGAAAAACAATATTCGGGCAATATTGGTGTAGATGCCAGCTTTTTTAACGGAAGGCTTACGCTTACCGCCGATGTGTATCGCAAGAGGGGATTTGACCTTATCGGGTTCATCCGTACAAGTGGGATAGGTGGCCAGGAAATAAAACAGGGAAACTATGGCAACCTTAGCTCGCATGGGTATGAGTTTACCATTGGTGGCGATATTATTAAGCAGAAAAAATGGGGATGGAAATCAACTTTTATATTTAGCTACAACACCAATAAAATAACAAATTATAAAAATACCCCTATTATTTTTGATCAACTGGCACCTGCAGGGGCTAATCAGTTAGGCTACCCGGTAAGCTCCCTGTTCTCACTTGATTTTAAGGGGCTCGATCACTACACCGGTATCCCGAAGTTTGTGAACGAAGCCGGACAAACAGGCTACGCTGTTAATTTACAATCAAACGTAACTAAGTACCTGAAATACGAAGGCCCGGTTGATCCGCCTTATACGGGTGGTTTTACCAATAACTTCCGCTACGGCCCTGTTTCGTTAACAGTACAGCTCACCTACCAGGCGGGTAATAAAATACGGTTAAACCCCGCATTTAAATCCAAGTACAGCGATCTGGATGCTTTTCCAAGAGAATTTAACAACAGATGGGAAGTGCCTGGCGATGAAACAAAAACCAATGTACCATCTATACTTGATGCCGAAACTTATTACACTGTAAATCAGGATGCGCACCCTTATAATAATTATAATTTTTCATCAGCAAGGGTAGCAAATGGCGGTTTTGTCAGGGTAAAATATGTGGCTTTCACCTACCAGCTTCCTGTTGATTTTGCCAAACGGATAGGCATGAGTAACGCTTCGGTTACCGCCTCGGGTACAAACCTGTGGCTGCTTTTTGCTGATAAAAATCTTTACGGACAGGATCCTGAATTTTTTAACGCCGGCGGGGTAGCACAGCCATTGCAAAAACAATTGGTACTTTCTTTAAAAGTTGGATTTTAAAAAGACACATCAAACATTATGAAATTAGTTTTAAAACAATATATAACAGCTCATAGAACCGCCGCTGCTGCGTTATCAAAAGCAAGTGGCAATATGTCGATGAGAAGTTTGCCTGTGCTCATTGTTGCATTGGTAAGCACCATGATATTAGCATCATGTAATAAATACCTGGATAAACAACCCGATAACCGTACCACATTGGATAACCCAACCAAAGTGTCGCAGTTACTTACCTCTGCATATCCTGCAGCTGACTACATCAGTTTTTGCGAATCGCTGTCTGATAATAGCGGCGACAGAGGCTATGCCACCCAGGGTTCACTTGATCCGCTTATAAATGAAAATGCCTACAAGTACATTGATTATCCTTCAAATATTTCAGGATCATCAGATAATTACTGGTTGGGGTGTTATAATGCGATAGCTGCTGCTAACCAGGCGCTAGAAGCCTGTAATAAAGCGGCAAACCCGCTGCCCTATCAAGCCTATAAAGGCGAGGCTCTGCTGGCCCGGGCTTACGCGCATTTTATGCTGGTATCGCTTTATGCCAAAACTTATAACCCTGCTACTGCGGCTACCGACCCGGGAATACCTTATGTAACGGAGCCAGAAACCCAATTACTTAAAAAATATGATCGTAAAACGGTAGCCTATGTTTACGACATGATTGAGAAGGATATACTGGCAGGTATACCATTACTGGACGATAATGCTTACCAGGTACCAGCTTTCCGGTTTACAACAACGGCAGCCCATGCCTTTGCCGCCAGGTTTTACCTGTTTAAACAACAGTATGATAAAGTGGTTCAGCAAGCAGACCTGGCTTTTCCGGGTAGTACGACCATTAATTATTTAAGGCCCTGGAACACAGTTTACAAACCTATTACCGACCTGGATTTTCGGGCCATATACACAAAATCAACCCAAAAGGCAAACCTGTTGCTGGCTACTACAGGCTCTACCTGGGCCAGGGATTGGACTGGTTTCAGGTATGGTCTTAACGCAAATATCAGAATTGCAATTGTTAAAATACCAGGAATTGTAAATGGCTCCCTGGCTGTAGATATAAGAAGTTATGGAGCATCCGGACAAATGAAAGGGCTTAATAAATTCTTGGAAAACTTTATCTATGTACAAGGCAGTACCCAAATAGGTAACGCCTATATATATATTCCTTTATTGAGCAGCGGCGAGGTTTTATTTAACAGGGCCGAGGCTTTGGTTATGCAAGGTAATTATGACGCAGCCGTTAGCAGTCTGAATACTTATTTAAGTACAATTATTAATAATTATAACCCTGGTACTAATAATCTTACCATAGCAAAAGCCCTGGCATATTATAATACAAGTTCTACCAAAGATGCCTTGATCAACACCATTCTTGACTTAAAAAGATATGAATATGTAGATGAAGGAATGCGCTGGTTTGATATTTTGAGATACCACCTGCCGGTAACACATACTATACTTGATAATTCGGGCAATGTAGTAGAACACTACGACCTTAAAGCTGACGACCCGCGCAAGGTAATGCAAATTCCGCAAACCTCGCAGAGTCAGGCCGGTCTTGCACCTAACCCGCGTTAATGTTAGGTAATAGGAGTAATCTAATGATGACGCTTAGAACATTAAACAATATTTAATTCTAATAAACAATAGTATTAAGATGAAAGACAGAAAATACTTAGTCCTTTTTTTGCTCGCGATATTTCTCTTTTCGTGTAAAAAGGATAATAAACTGGTATTGCAAGATAATTATTTAGGAAACGAAACTGCCGGTAAAACAGCTATTGACACTTATTTAAATGATCAGTTTGTAAAGCCCTATAACATTGAAGTTAAATACAAATGGGATCAATCATTATTTGACCAGCAATATATTTTGGTACCACCCCAGGAAACTAACATCATGCCTTTTATGGAGGGCGTTAAAAAAGCATGGCTTGATCCATACAATGCCGAAACCGGCAGCGATGTATTCATGAAAATATATACACCCAAACAAATGATCCTGTCCGGAAGTGCCGAAATAAATACCGATGGTACCGAGGTACTGGGTGAAGCTTCAGGAGGGCTCACTATTTTATTGACCAATGTTAATGGTACAGATTTAACAGATGAGGGCGCAGTAACACAATTGGTGCATGTTATTAACCATGAATTTACCCATATCCTTAACCAGAAAAAGGTGATACCTGTTGAGTATGCCAAGGTATCTGCCGGGGATTACAGCGGAAACTGGGCCACCGCCAAGGAGATTCCATTGCAATTGGGCTTTATTTCGGCATATGCAAGGGATAAATATACAGAGGATATTGCCGAAATGGTTTCATGGATGCTTACTTGGGGTAAGGATGGATACGAGGCTTATTTGAACAAAACCATTATTGATCCAACAGATCCGGCTAAGAAACGGCTTATCCCCGATCCGGCTTATGCTGCGGGCATTGCCAAAATGAGGCAAAAAGAAGCCATTGTGGTAGATTATTTTAAGAAGAATTTCAACATTGATTTTTACAGTTTACAAACACGGGTACATGCCTCTATTGCCACCATAAGCAATAATTAGATGATAACCGGTTTAATGACGCGCAAAGCGTTGAGTATAATGTAAAATAAACTAATTAAGACATACAATGAAAAGATATATTTACCCGGCATATTTATTATTACTGCTGATAACAAGTTTATCGGCATGTAAAAAAAATGATCCCGACTATTTTGGCAAAACACCTACCGAGCGAAGCACAGCAGCGCTCAGCAAGTACCAGACGCAATTAACCAGTGCCCCAAATGGCTGGAAAGCTATTTTATATCCCAATGGTGGCGGCATATATTTATTTTCCATAAAGTTTGGAGCCGACAACAGAACAACCATGCTTTCTGATATAGATGCTGAAACATCAACTACCGCAGTGCAAAGCGCCTATAGTATAAAACAACTACTAGCGCCATCATTAGTGTTTGATACTTACTCCTATATACATCTGCTTTCAGACCCTACACCAGCTTTACCTGGCGGTAATCAGGGTTCGGGCTATTCTTCCGATTTTGAGTTTTCGTTTGATAAAATGAGCGGTGATACCATAACCCTGATAGGCAATAAAAATGGAAGCAAACTGACCTTGGTAAAAGCTGCGACAGCAGCCGAATACACCTCTTTTACAACAGGTACCTCAATTGTGTTTGATAAACTGAGCGTACTACGAACTTATTTTAAAAGAATAACAATAGGTGGCATAGATTGCGAACTCAATATTGATAAAGTAAATAAAATACTAAGTCTTTCTTATCTGGATGGTAACACAAATTTTAAAACAGTTTCCAGTAACTTTTATATTGACGGTACAACTAATAACATTGTACTGAGTACCCCTCTTTTAGTCGGCAAAACGTCAATAACAACCATAGAAAAAATAACTGGTGATGCAGTTAATCATACGGTCAATCTAACGGTAAATAGTAATGCTATACAAATAAAAGAGGCTATTGCACCTTTGAAATATGATTTAACTGCTGCTGCTACATTTTTCAATAAACCATCAAATGGAGCATATTGGTCTTCAAATACCGGCTTTACTGTGGATAATGTTTCAGATGCCTATAAGGTAAGCACTATACCAAATTTTGGTTTTTTATTATTTTATCCTGCCTATCGGCCGACATATAGCAGGCTTGGGTTTATTTCTAATAATGCTTATGGGGCCTACGGGCCTGCTCCTGTTGCATCGTTTCCTGCCAATGGAAAAATAGTATTTAACAATTTTGGATCATTCGGAACCGCACCAGCTGCTATAGCGCCAATTGTAAAGGCAACTTCTGATAAGTTTTTTGATCCAAATGGTTACTATGTTATCGCAACTGGCCCCAAAACTTATGACTTAGTTAATGCTACTGATGCCCGGGCATGGATTAGTTTTTATTAGTACCGACAAGCCGTATAATCACTAAGGCTCTATCCTGTAAATGGGGTATCCTTAGTGATATGTATGGTTTAGAGGTTTATTATAAAGTATGCAAACAAGTCCCGCTAATTAGCGGGACTTGTTTGCATTAAAGAGATGATCTAATCCTTTTGCTAATATTTTACATTCATCCCTTACATCAAATTTACATTACCCTGGCGGCATGAAATAACCTGCGTTATGATGGTTTACATAAATTAGTACAAAATAAAATTATATAATTGATTTTCAACTATATAAATCAATGTAAACCATGAAATGTGTAAACCATGTAAACCCACTTTTGTAACGAAATGACCCGCCTGTTCAGCGTAATAGATATTTGTCCAAAAAGATAGCATGAAGAAGGGAATTCGACCGGGAGTTAGTAGCCAAAGAGTTTTACAGTTATCCAGACAAGCCTATTCTCACTAAAAATTAGCGTTTGAACACCAACTCCAGGCGTGTTCATCAGCAAAAAAAAGAAAATCCCGATAATCTTTACTATCATTGGTTACAAATCAGTTTTACCTAAATGATCAACAACCTTTATAAAAACCTACATGCCGAAGCCTTAATAAGTGATGAATCCCTCGAAAGGCTTCGACAAAAAGAAGAAAAGCCTGTATTGTTTTCTGTCCACTGGGAAATCAAAACCTTATTATATGTAGGTGTACTACTGCTTACTGCCGGTTTAGGTGTTTTGATCTATGAAAACATTGACAGCATTGGCCATCAGTTTGTTTTGCTGCTAATAGCGCTCATCTGTATTGGTTGCTTTGCTTATTGCCAAAAAAAGGCTCTACCATTTAATACCGAAAAAGTAAATTCACCTAACGCTTATTTTGATTATATTTTGCTGTTGGGTAGTCTCAGCTTTGTAACCTTTGTCGGTTATCTACAATTCGCTTATGGAGTGTTTGGTACCAATTATGGCATGGCCACATTTGTTCCTATGCTGGTATTATTCTTCATTGCTTATTATTTTGATCATTTGGGTATCCTTAATATGGCCATTGCCAATTTAGCTGTGTGGATGGGTGTATCAGTTACCCCTAAACAACTATTGGCAGATAATAATTTTAACAGTGGAACTATCATTTATACCTACTTGCTTTTAAGCATTTTGCTGCTTACAGGCGCCTGGTTAACACAACATTTCAATTTTAAAAAGCATTTCAAATTCAGCTATCAGCATTACGGCATCCATGTTGCTTACATCACACTGTTAGCCGGTTACTTTCATTATTATGATTCAGGCCTTGCCATGGTATTTATGTTGGGCATATTACTATTATCATTACTGATGTACAGAGATGCCTATAAATCCAAATCATTCTATTTTTTACTCCTGGTGATACTGTACTCTTATATTGCTGTAAGCTCTTTAGCTGTAAGAGTTTTCCTTTCAATGGGTGATACCGCCGGGGCAGTGTATTCGATGCTGATTTACGTTATCGGATCAGGCATTGGCCTTATACTCCTGCTAATCAATCTTAACAAAAAACTTAAAACGGCATGATCATCTATAATAAAACCTGGTTGGCTAATTTGCGATTGCAGGCAACTTTAAAAAAAGACTTGCTGCATGGCTATATCACTCCCGTTGAATTTAAATCAATTACAGAAAAATACCCGGTGGGCTTTTACACGCCTAATTTGTTTGCACGGATTGGGTTATTTATACTAACCTGTATTATTGTTTCATTTGGCGATGGCCTTATAAGTTTGCTGTTTTCAAGCTCAGGATTGATTGATAGTTTTGGATGGTTCTTTTTCTTAGGGCTGGTCAGTTATGTTGGCCTGGAGTTGATGGTGAGCAGCAACCATCATTTCAGATCAGGGGTTGATGACGCTCTTTTATTTATATCAGGATGCTTATTTGTAACAGGGTTTGTTCTGATGTTCTCCCGTCTGGATGATGGCACCCATTACTGGCCCTTGTCAGGAATTGTTTCCTTATTGATGCTTTACCTGAGCATTCGCTTCGCCGATATGTTAACGAGCATTATTTGTTGTATTTCTTTTTTGGCGTTTATGTTTTTCGGGTGGATAAAAATTGTACCTGCTGGTTTATCAACCGCTCCGTTTGCAATGATGCTGGTTTCAGGTGGCATTTATTGGCTTTCCCGTATCAATAGTAAAAAGGAAAAATTCATTAATTATGACAACGTTTTTGTTATTACACAGGTTGTAGGCCTGGTAGCCTTATATGCGGCGGGCAATTATTACGCGATCCAAAAATTGAGCAGTGAAATGGCAAACCATACGGGGCCAATTCCGTTTGGAGCATTCTTCTGGGCATGGACAGTACTATTGCCATTTATTTACATAGTGTTGGGCATCAAGAAAAAAGATGTGATACTGCTGCGTACCGGCTTGCTGCTGATAACTGCTGCTGCGGTGACTTTTCGTAACTATTATCACGTACTGCCCGTTGATATTACCCTTACTATTATAGGAGCGCTGGTACTTGGTATTGTTTATGCCATCACGAAATACCTTAAAATACCAAAGCACGGATTTACCTGTGCCGAAACAGAGGATGGACATCTAATGGATCACCTGAAAATAGAGTCGCTGGTTATTGCCGAAACATTTTCACACGCTCCATCGGCCCCGACAGACGAAGGCGTGAAATTTGGAGGAGGTGATTTTGGCGGAGGCGGATCTGGTGGTGGCTTTTAAAAGTTGAAACAACTTTATAAAGAGAATGTCAGTATTAAAAAACACGCTAAGTGACCCGGGTATTTAAAATATCTTTGCAACCTAAAGGATGAAAAAGGGGGATTACATAAGTAAGATGGGGTTGTGATAATAGCTGATAAGTGTAAACCACGTAAACCCACTTTTGTAATAAAATGGCCGCCCATTTAGCGTAATAGTTTATCAATAGACATTAAATTTCAGATTCGGCATATCTTTTAAAGCCATCTAATACGGCCTGGCAAAAATCTTTTTGCATATCAAGGGGCTGGGTGTTTTCAGGTTCAAAAGTTTCTGTTATTCTTACTCCGTTATCTGTAGTAAAAGTTATTGTTGACTTACGGCCATCGTCAAGTGTATAAGTGATTAGTTCATGGATTTTGATCTCATCATAAGTTCCTTTAAAGTCGAAATGAAAGCTCCCACCTTTTAATTCCATCACAAAAAGGAACCTGCCAGCCGCCTGCAAATCATTTTCCACCTTAGGAGTTCTCCACTCGTCAGTTGGATTATTCCATTGCATAATGTGCTCCGGCTTCGTCCATCGGGCCCAAACTGTTTCAATTGTGGCATCTATTTCTACTTCTGCGGTAATGGTCGTTTTGTTGTTGCTATTCATGATACAAAAGTAACGTGCATACCATGCGCGTAAAACAGGTAGAAACGACAAATTAGGGGTGATTTGCGACAGATTGCATATCGTAGTCTTGAACTGTAAAATTTGTTCGTTAAGTAAAGCAAACGTTTGCGCTGTATTTGTGTATCCCAGGATGCCGAAAATGGGAGGCTGATAACTTAACTTTCGGGTATAATTTATTCTTGTAATAGCAAGGGATAAAACGATCACCAGCGATGAAAAGAAATTTATTGATCATAATTGTTTTGTTGAGTTGCTCTTATGCCAGGCAGACATTTGCCCAGCAGACAGCCACGACAGCGAAAAAGGAAATATCGTTACAGCACGGAGCGCATAGGTTGGGCCGCAGAAATGATGCAGATATGGCCCGATGGAGGGCGTATGGCTTAGGACAGTTTATTCACTGGGGATTGTATTCCATACCTGGGGGCGAATGGAATGGTAAAATCTATAACGGCGCTGCCGAATGGATCAGAACCTGGAAAGAAGTGTCTCCCCAAGCCTATGATTCATTAATTTACCGGTTTAACCCAATAAAGTTTAACCCCGATTCATGGGCTGCTGTGGCTGGCCGGATGGGTGTTAAGTATGTTACTATTACCACTAAGCACCATGATGGTTTTTGTTTGTGGCCTAGTAAGTACACTAATTTCACGGTCGCTCATTCGCCTTACAAAAAGGATATTATAGGCCCGCTGGTAAAAGCTTATAATAAGCAGGGAATAGATGTGATCCTATATTTTTCCATAATGGACTGGCACAATCCCGATTGGCGTTACGACATTAAGACCCGCGATGATAGTATAGCCTTTAACCGGTTTAAGCAATTTACCCGTAACCAGTTGCTTGAATTGCTAACACGCTACCCAACCGCCAAGGGGCTTTGGTTTGATGGTACCTGGGATAATTCATGGGTTAAACAAGCAGCCTTTGCCGATTCGCTTGAAACAGAGATGCGAAAATTGCGCCCAGGCCTTATTATCGGCAGCCGGTTTCGCGCTGATGAATATGGTAAGCGGCATTTCGATTCGAACGGTAACCTCATGGGCGACTATGAACAAGGCTGGGAACGTAAGATTCCCGAAAAAATAGAGGATGTTCACGGAAACGATTGGGATTGCGTGATGACCATTCCGGAAAACCAGTGGGGCTATGCTAAAACATGGAGTGGACATATTAAAACCGCCGATGAACTATTAGAGATGTTGGCGAAATGCGTTTCACTCGATGGTAATTTTGTACTCAATTTTGGCCCCAAACCAGATGGAACCCTCAGGACAGAAGAACAAACCCTGGCCAAAGCCATAGGCGACTGGATGACCGTAAATAAAGAGGCTATCTATAACGGCGAATACGCAGGTTTCGCCAAACAAGATTGGGGATATTTTATAAAAAACACCGGTACTAATAAAACCTATATGGTGATATTTAATGTACCGGTATCGGGCTTATTACGTGTAACTACCCCTTTACATACCGTGATTAATAAGGCTTATGATCTGGGTAACTTAACGCAAACTTATACGCCGGAAGAAATAGGAACATCCACTTATTTTATCCATCTCCATCAACAAACGCCTAAAAAACCTTTTGTTATTGTTTTGGAAACTGGTGAAACAGGTAAAAGCCACGGAACCGGATATGAAAAAGCAAAAACCTAAGTTGGTACTACAAATGAATATGAAATATATGATCCACGTGAGATACACTTTGTTGCTCATGATAGTTGTTTGCGTTAAGGTACAGAGCGGCAACGCGCAACAAGTTCGTTCTGCATCCTCAAGACAAGTTATACCTTTTAATAGCGACTGGCAGTTTAAAAAAGCGGCATATAAAACCAACATTGCATTGGCAACCGCCGATTGGCAAACTGTTTCTGTTCCCCATACCTGGAATAATAAGGATATTCAAAAAGGAAAAGGTTTTTACATGGGCGATGCTTTTTATAAAAAAAATCTTAGAGCAAGCGATTCATGGAAAGGGAAGCGTATTTTTATTCGTTTTGAAGGTGTAGGTACGGTGGCCGATGTCTATGTCAATAATAAATTGATCGGGGAGCATAAAGGCGCTTATGCTGCATTCTGCCTTGATATCAGTAATTCGCTGCGTTACGATACGGTTAATACTATACTGGTAAAAGTTAATAACGAGGAACGCCCGGATGTTATCCCCATCAATAATAAATTGTTTGGGGTATATGGGGGCATCTATCGCCCGGTAAGTTTAATTGTTACGAGTAAGATCAATATCAGTACTACTGATTACGCCTCATCGGGAATTTATATTAAACAGGATGTAAGTGCAAAAAAAGCCAACATAAGCGTAACCGCTAAAGTTGAGAATAAGGAAACACAGATACAGGAGATAACTGTAAAAACGATTATCAGAGATAGGGCTGGCAAAATAGTGAAAGAGGCACAGCAACTGGAAAAAGTAAGACCGCAAGGTATAAATATAATTGCTCAGCAGTTATCGTTAGTCAACCCGCATTTATTGAACGGCAGAAAAGACCCTTATTTATATTCGCTTACTACATCTATTATTAAACAAGGTAAAACCATTGACGAAGTTACCCAGCCTCTTGGGCTCAGGTATTTTTCAATTGTGCCGGGTAAAGGATTTTACCTCAATGGACAACCTTATCGCCTATATGGGGTTTGCCGCCACCAGGAATGGCAGGATTATGGAAGCGCCCTGAGCAATGAACAACACAGGTCTGACCTCGATATGATCTACGAGATAGGGGCAACTTCCATCCGCTTTGCACACTATCAGCAGGCCGACTATATTTATGCCAAATGTGATAGCATGGGTTTTGTAATTTGGGCCGAAATTCCGTTTGTAAATGCGGTGTCGACACAGGAAGGGGACAATGCCAAACAACAGCTTGCCGAATTGATCAGGCAAAATTATAATCATCCTTCTATTTACAATTGGGGGTTACATAATGAAGTTTATTCCAGCTCGGCAGATGGATTCGTGCCGGTTTTAACGCGCGAACTTAATGATATTGCCAAAACGGAAGACTCCGGTAGGTCTACTGCAAGTGTAAGCGGATATGGTGAAATTGACCGTCCGTCAAACCTGGCTGCCGATATACAAGGCATCAACAGGTATTATGGTTGGTATGAAGGGAAAATATCAGATCTGAAAGATTGGGTTACCGGGTTGGAAAAAAACTATCCCGATTATAAAGTGGTACTTTCTGAGTATGGGACTGAGGCCAATATAAATCAGCAGCAGGAAAATGTTGGTGAAACCGGCGATCCGGGCGCGCAGTTTTGGCCGGAAACTTATCAAACCAAATTTCATGAAATACAATGGGGCATTATCGAGAAGCATCCTTACCTGGTTGCCTCATATGTATGGAATATGTTCGATTTTTCGGTGCCGTCTGCCAATGGAGGCGGCGTACCTGCCCGTAACATGAAGGGGTTGGTTACCTATGACCGTAAAGTGAAAAAAGATGCTTTTTACTGGTATAAAGCCAACTGGAGTCAGGATCCTGTACTTCACATTAGTGGCCGCAGAGACTCAGTTCGGGTTGAAGCAATAACAGTGGTAAAAGTGTTCTCCAATTTGCAAAATGTTACCTTGTACCTCAATAATAATAAATTGGGTCAACCTGAAACTGGTACTACTTCGCATGATTTTGTTTTTAAAAACGTGCACCTGCAACAAGGTACCAACGAGTTAAGAGCAGAAGGGAACAGGGATGGTAAAATAATAACAGATCGTATTACCTGGTATTTAAAGAATTAAGTACAAAAAAAGGATATTCATTAATGAATATCCTTTTTTAATTATATAGAAATGAATTGAGCTATCGTCTCATATACTTGCGTGACGTTATTTAACCACGAATATATTATCTGAAATATTGGCGTCCAGAAATACTCCTGTATTTATTTCAACGGCTTTTACGACCCTATCCGTTTTAAAAGTAAAACAGATAAGTTGTGGATTTTGCTCCCATATAGCAGGTGTTTGGTGAATAATTTTGCAGGTTCCATCCAGGCAGGTAATTTTAACATCAAACGGAATATAAAATCCACCGGTATTTTTAATGGTGATGGAATAGCCGTCTTTGCTTTTGTTTACTTTTTGGAGTGACAGATCGATATAACTATTACTGAAGAACCAGTTATTAAAGAACCAATTGAGGTTTCGGCCAGATTTGTCACTCATAGAATTAAAATAATCCCAGGGAACCGGATGTTTATCATGCCAATTGTCCATATAGCCCTTCAATGATTTTTTAAACAGTTCATCGCCCAGTAAATCTTTCAAAGCAAAATGACTTAATGCAGGTTTGCCATATTCATTATTAGAAAGTCCATCTCTCAATTCGCTGGATGGCGTAATGATTGGCAGGTCTTCGGGAGCCGACGGATCACTTATCCATGGCTTCACCCTGAGTTCTGTCCATAGGGCATCCGTGTTTTCCTGGCCTATCTCTGTTGCGCCTATAAGCCGTTCAAATGTTGTTGCCCATCCTTCATCCATAAAACCATAGCGGCTTTCGTTAGTACCCATATAAAAAGGAAACCAGGTATGCGAAATTTCATGATCCAATAAAAGTTGAGCAAAGCTCAGGTCATCTTTGTGGCTGGCGTTAACCATCATAGGGTATTCCATATCGGCATAGCCCTGAAAAATCGTCATTTTGGGGTATGGATAGGGTACACCCGGTAAATTGTTTGAAAACCACTTTAATGCATATTGCCCAAACTTAACCGCTGAGTGAAAATCGGCGGCATTATCCAGGTAAGCCGCCTGGATACTTGCTCTTCTGTGGGTTGAATGATCAACCATTATACTTGCGGCGTCCCAAACATATTGATCGCTTACCCCCACTGCCATGTCGCTGATATTATCTGCTTTCCAGACCCAGGTATTGAGCTTGTTTTTTGTAGTAATGTTCTTTTGGCTAAGATCAGTTGGCGTAACTATATGTATGATAGAGTCGCTGTTTATGGAGCGTTCCAAGCGTTTGGCGTACTCCGGCTGTAATACCTCTTTTGGGTTTTGTAAGGTGCCTGTTGCCCATACTAAAAAATCAGCTGGTGCTTTAACCCGCAGGGTGTAATCATTAAAGTCGTTATAAAATTCCTGAACGTCTAAAAAAGGGAGTTTATCCCAACCGTTATAATCATCATAAACGGCCACCCTCGGATAAAAATAGCCTAAATAAAAGGAGGTGGAATCAATAGCCCCTTCACGACCAGCACCCAGAGCGAGTTCAAAATGCCAGGTAATATCCAATTTTACAGATTGATGTGGCAATAATGGTTTTGGCAAGGCGATAGGTTGATTAGTTGTAGCATCCTCATTATTTACTGCTACAGACTGGCCATCTATTGAAAAACTATCCATTTGAACACCCTGGGTTAAATAGTTGGATTGCGCATTAGCAAAACGGGCAGCTCCTGGTTTGTGTATATTCATGATCAGTTTCATGTTCAACTCCTTCAGCGTATCAGGGCTGTTATTGCTGTAGACGATCTGTTCGGTTCCCCGGATATTTCTGTTTGGGGGCAATACGGTTAAGGTAATGTTGTAACTGCCGTGATTTTGCCAGTAGTTTTTTCCGGGTTTACCATCTATCGACCTGGTTTTGTTTTTGAAGGCTTGTTTCAGATCGCGAGGGTAGTAGAAACATTGCGCACGTAATGGTGCATGTTCAATATGCAGGAGGGCGATTATTAAGGATAGGAGTGATAGGCTCTTTTTGATGAATTTTAAATCTGCTGTTAAATATTTCATGGTAGATGTTTGGAACCATGACACATTTAACAGCAGATTACCCTGACTACAATCTGAAAAATATTATACTTTTATGAAAAGCATAGTCAAATTCAGTGCTTGTTTTTTGTCAGGTTTTGCATTATCGCTTCAGCTACTTCAAAAAAAGTATCCAGTTTTTCTTCGCTGATGCCGGTATTGGCCAATTCATTTACCTCTTTTACTTTTTTTTCGATATAAGGAATTGACAGTAAGGCATGAGGAGATAAAGAGATATAATGCTGACGCCTGTCGGCAGGGTTTGTTTTTACGGTCAGCATTTTTCTTTGTTCCAATGAAAAAACAATGCTCACCACTCTTGATTTATCAACATGTAATAATTCGGCTAATTTATTCTGGGTGATCGGTCCTTTTTGTTGGGCCAAAATTAACAATACCTCAAAATGATGATTTACCTTAATTGATGATAATTCTTTGGCAAGGTTCTTATTGTATAAATAATTGATCAGTCTTAAATTTTCTGATATCAGCTGTGTATTTTTCATAGATCGCTACGCTATTTGTTATGGTCGTTTGCTGCCTGCTTTTCGGAATTGTGTTTTTCATTAGCTTCGGCAATATCGTATTCCAGTTCGGGATCAATATTCTGGGCCTCTACTTTTCGGGCCTTTTCCATTAATTCTTCATGATGCTCCTGCAAATAAGCCAGTTGTTTTTTGCCGTAAGAGAAACGGGTAAATAACACAAAGAGCA
Organism: Mucilaginibacter lappiensis; assembly: GCF_900155965.1. GTDB lineage: Bacteria > Bacteroidota > Bacteroidia > Sphingobacteriales > Sphingobacteriaceae > Mucilaginibacter > Mucilaginibacter lappiensis. The sequence continues at coordinate 451,345 of NZ_FTMG01000003.1, read as the reverse complement.
CAGGCACAATAAATATGGAAATGGTTGACGATGCTATCATCCCCCCTAAAACGGTAATCCCGATAGTATTCCTTGATTCGGCGCCGGCGCCTGTTGCCAAAACAAGCGGTAATACACCTAAAATAAATGCCAGAGAGGTCATAATGATGGGACGCAAACGCAGACGTACAGCTTCCAGTGTCGATTTGATCAATTCCTCTCCACGGTCGACCCTTATTTTAGCAAATTCAACGATGAGGATCGCGTTTTTTGCCGAAAGACCAATCAATGTGATCAATCCTATTTGGGCATATACGTTATTGGTGACCGTAGGCACAACAGTAAGCGCCAGGATGGCACCAAAGGCACTGATGGGAACCGCAAGCATTACCGAAAAAGGTACCGACCAGCTTTCGTACAACGCGGCCAGGAACAGAAATACAAAAACGATAGAAAAGAGAAAGATATAAATGGTGGTTGAACCCGCCTTGATCTCCTCATAACTTAAGCCCGAAAATTCATAGGTATAACCGCGCGGTAACGTTTTTGTCGCTAATGCTTTTAACGCTTCAATAGCCTGACCGCTGCTGTAGCCCGGAGGTATAGAACCATCAACTTCGGCCGAGCGGAAGATATTAAAGTGCGTTATAAGCGGGGCTGCCACTATAGGTTTGTAGCTGATCACGGTACTTAATGGCAGCATTTGTCCAACAGAATTACGCACATAGTATTTGTTCATGTTGGATATAAGTGCACGATAAGCAGTATCCGCTTGCACAACTACGTGGTAGGTTCGGTTATATAAGGTAAAGTTGTTGACAAATAAACTACCCATATAGGCCTGCATGGTTGAGAAAACATCCGAAATATTGATGCCCAGCTTTTCGCATTTCTCGCGGTCAACGTTAAGCTCGTAGCTTGGCGTATGTGCCGAAAAGTAGCTATAAGCGCCTGCTGTGGCAGGATTGGCCTTTGCTGCTGCCACAAACTTTTTAACCACTTTTTCAAAAGCATAAATATCGTCGGTGGTATTTCCCTGCTCAATTTGCATACTGAAGCCGGCCGCCTGACCTATACCCCTGATGGGCGGGGGTTGTGCTACCACTACGTTAGCATTTTTGATGCCCGCTTTGGCGATCTTTTGTTTGATCACATTCATGAGCCCAGGTACCCGCGTATTCGGGGTAGTACGATCATCCCAGGGGGTAAGCATACAAAACATGGATCCGTTATTGGAGTTGGCCCCACCATTAAGTATATTAAAACCAGATATGGCCGTATAATGCAATATACCAGGTGTTGACGCTACTATTTTCATCAGCTTCTCCATCACATTAACTGATTGAATAGTTGATGAAGCCTCTGGTAGTTGGTAGGTTACATATAAACGCCCACCGTCTTCTGCCGGCACAAATCCAGATGGTTTAATCCTGAACATGAGATAGGTACCTACGCAAATACACACCAGTATGATCACAATATACCGGGCCCCTTTAATACTGCGGTGAACACCGTTGGTATATTTCAGGGTGATTTTTTCAAATCTCTTGTTAAAAGCATCAAAGAATTTGGTGAGCCAGTTTGATTTTTCGGTTACTGGGGGAGTTGGCCTTAACAGCAAAGTACAAAGGGCAGGTGTTAATGATAATGCAACAAATGCCGAAAGCATAACCGATATGGCGATGGTGATGGCAAATTGCTGATATAAACGGCCAACAATACCCGGAATAAAGCCCACCGGTACAAATACCGATGCCAGGATCAATGCTATCGCAATTACCGGTGCCGCGATCTCCTTCATGGCCTGATAGGTAGCTTCCTTAGGAGACAACCCCTTTTCATCTATATAATGCTGTACCGCCTCTACCACAATAATGGCGTCATCCACCACAATACCAATGGCCAGCACAAAACCGAACATGGTTAGGGTGTTTATGGTAAATCCTAACGGTATGAAGAATATAAACGTTGCCAGAATGGATACCGGGATGGCCAGTATAGGGATCAACGTTGAGCGCCAGTTTTGAAGGAACAAGAATACCACAATGGCCACTAAAGCTAAGGCTTTAATCAAAGTGCCTATTACCTCCTGCATGGATACCTTAATGATGGTTATCGATTCAAAAGGCACCACATAATCCACATCTTTTGGGAAGGATTTTTTTAGTTTGGCAAGCGCCGCGTAAACATTCTCGGCGGTTTGTAACGCGTTACTTCCCGGCGATTGATATACCTGTATGGTTGATGCCCGGTTTCCGTCAACAAACGCGTTGCTGGAGAAAGTGAATTTACCCAATTCAACCCTGGCCACATCTTTGAGGTAAACTAGTTGCCCGGTTCCGGGGATGCTTTTCACTACAATTTTTTCGTAGTCCGAAACTTTACTCAGCATCCCATTCACCAAAATTCCTGTTTCAAAAGTTTGTGACGATTGTTGAGGCGGAGCTCCGGCAGAACCTGCGGCAACATAAACATTCTGAGCATCCAGTGCAGCTGTAACATCTGCGGGCGTTAAACTGTAAGATGCCATTTTATCCGGATTGAGCCAAATGCGCATACTGAAATTATCAGTACGTGCACTAACATCGCCCACACCAGGAACACGGAGTATGGCATCCTGAATAAAGGTATTCGTATAGTTATCCAGGAAGGTAATGCTGTGCGTATGTTTAGGTGAGTAAATCGCGACCAACATTAATTGATCGGGGTTACTTGCACGTACCGTTAGGCCCAGTTTACTTACAACCGAAGGTAATAAGGGCGTGGCTATGCCAACCCTGTTCTGAACGTTAAGTGCTGCGATGTGTACGTTGGTGCCTATTTTAAAGGTTACTCTTATACCCATGCTGCCACTGTTGGTGTTGGTACTGGTCATATATTCCATGCCCGGTGTGCCATTTACCTGTTCCTCAATGGGGGTAGCTAAATTTTGCTCAACTGTTTGAGCATCCGCGCCGGTATACGATCCGTTTACCGACACGCTTGGCGGTGATATATTAGGATATTGGTCAACCGCCAGATTGAAAAGGCAGATCAATCCCGCTATCATTAGTACCAATGATATAACAATAGCGGTTACCGGCCTTTTTATAAATGTATTTGAAACCATCCTTGTTAGCTTTTATGTAATTCACGGGATTTGGCAATCTCATATTCCAGTTCCGGATCAATGTTCTGAGCTTCAACTTTCCTTGCTTTTTCACGCAGGTTTTCTTTGTGGGCCTGTAAATATTCCAACTTTTCTTTACCGTAGGAGAAGCGGGTTATGAGAACAAAAAGTACAGGGACAATAAATATGGCCAGTGTTGAGGCCGCGATCATGCCACCTAAAACGGTAAAACCGATAGTCCTTCGTGCTACCGCGCCAGCACCTGTTGCCAATACTAAAGGCAATACCCCCAAAACAAAAGCAAGTGAGGTCATGATGATGGGGCGTAAACGAAGGCTCACTGCTTCCAATGTTGATTTGATCAGCTCTTCACCCATATCTACCCTTACTTTGGCAAACTCCACAATCAGGATCGCGTTTTTGGCGGCAAGACCGATTAAGGTGATGAGACCAATTTGAGCGTATACGTTATTGGTTAAACTCGGCACCATTATTAGGGCCAGAATTGCACCCATGGCACCTACCGGTACTGCCAGCAGCACGGAAAAAGGAACTGACCAGCTTTCATACAACGCTGCCAGGAACAAGAATACAAAGGTGATAGAAAACATGAATATATAAATAGTGGTTGAACCAGCCTTTATTTCCTCATAACTCAAACCCGAAAACTCGTACTCATAACCTTGTGGTAAAATCCTTTTGGCCAGATCCTGCATGGCGGCAATAGCTTCGCCACTGCTATGTCCCGGGGCCGAAGATCCATCGACCTCCGCAGTGCGGAAAATGTTAAAGTGCGATATCAGCGGCGGCGCGTCAACAGGTTTATAACTGATGAGTGTACCTAATGGAACCATGTCACCTGCTTGATTACGCACATAGTATTTATCCATATTAGATACTACTTTTCTAAAGGCTGTATCAGCCTGTACCACCACGTGAAATGTTCTGTTGTAGGTAGTAAAATCATTGATGTAAAGGCTACCCATATAAGCCTGGATAGTGGTGAACACATCAGCCACATTTACACCTAATTTTTCGCATTTCTCCCGATCTACCGTTAAACTATAGTTGGGTGTATGTGCGGTGTAAAAGCTGAATGCCTTGCTTATTACTGGGTTTTTATTAGCCTCGGCCACAAAGTTTTTCACTACTTTTTCAAAATCCTGTAGGTTATCGCTGGTGTTACGCTGCTCAATCTGGAGACTAAAGCCTACAGTTGTGCCAATACCCGGAAGAGGCGATGGTTGTATAACTTCTACGTTGGCATCTCTTATACCGGCATCGGCAATACGTTTTTGCAACTCACCAATAATTCCGGGTACCTGCTCGGTAGTTTTGCTACGCTCATCCCAGGGGGCAAGCTGGCAATAAATAGTACCGTTGTTGGAGTTACTGGCGTTAGTTACCACGTTGAGACCCGAGAGGGCAGCATAGTGGGCTACACCCGGCGTAGATCCGATAACTTTCATGAGTTTAGACATCACATCAACGGAGGCAGCCGTAGAAGACGCCGGCGGCAACTGGAAAGTCACATACAGGTTGCCATCATCCTCGGACGGAATAAAGCCCGATGGTTTATTCTGAAATAAGAAGTAAGTGCCAACACAAATACACACCAAAATGATCACCACAAAGCGGGATGCTTTAATACTTTTTCTTACCCCTTCGGTATAACTGGCTGTTACGCGTTCAAACCAACTGTTGAACTTAAAGAACAATTTGTTAATGCCTTTTGCTTCTTTATCAATATGCGATGGTTTTAATAGCAGGGTACACAGCGCTGGGGTTAAAGAAAGCGCTATAAAAGCTGATATGATCACCGATATGGCGATGGTAATAGCAAATTGCTGGTATAAACGCCCCACAATACCCGGAATAAAACCTACCGGAACAAACACCGCAGCTAATATCAACGCGATGGCAATTACCGGCGCCGAGATATCTTTCATGGCCTGGTAGGTAGCCTCTTTAGCCGACATGCCATCATGGTCAATATAATGCTGCACGGCTTCCACCACGATAATGGCATCATCCACTACAATACCTATGGCCAGTACAAAACCAAACATGGTCAGGGTATTGATGGTAAAGCCTAAGGGAATAAAAAAGCAAAATGTACCAAAAATAGATACGGGGATTGCCAACACCGGGATCAATGTTGATCGCCAGTTTTGTAGGAAAACGTATACTACAACAGCAACTAATGCCAGGGTTTTTAATAGCGTTCCTACCACATCTTCCATAGAAACTTTAACTACAGTAACTGACTCAAAAGGTACGCGGTATTCTACATCTGAAGGGAAGTTGGTTTTTAATTTGGCCAGAGCTGCGTATACACCATTGGCTGTTTCCAAAGCGTTACTGCCTGGCGCCTGGTAAATTTGCAGATAGGATGCTTTATGCCCATCGACAAAGGAGTTACTTGAAAAAGTAAATTTTCCTAATTCAACTCGGGCAACATCTTTCAAATAAACCAGTTGACCTGTTGCCGGTACCGTTTTTACAATAACTTTTTCAAATTCAGATACTTTGCTTAGCCGCCCGTTCACCAGGATACCCAACTCATAGGTCTGACTTGATGCCTGTGGCGGCACACCGGCTGTACCGGCTGCTACCTGCACATTTTGTGCATTCAGGGCGGTGATCACGTCCTGCGGTGTTAAGCTATAAGCCGCCATTTTATCCGGATTCATCCAGATACGCATACTGAAATCATCCGTAAAACGGTTGATACTGCCTACACCGGGTACGCGTAATAAAGCGTCCTGTATAAAAATGTTGGTATAGTTATCCAGAAAGGTGATGTTATGCGTTCCTTTTGGAGCATAAATGGCTACCATCATCAGCATACTGGGGTTAACCGCACGTACGGTAAGCCCAAGCCGGCTTACTACGGCCGGTAATAGGGGAGTAGCAATACTCACCCTGTTTTGAACATCAAGTGCGGCAACGTCAATGTCTGTTCCCATTTTAAAGGTCACATTCATGCTCATTTGCCCGTTATTGGTGTTATTACTTTGCATATATTCCATGCCTGGAGTTCCGTTTACCTGTTCTTCAATAGGGGTGGCTACGGTTTGTTCAACGGTTTGCGCATCGGCACCGGTAAACTGACCGTTCACCTGTACAATAGGCGGCGTAATATCCGGATATTGATCTATCGGTAAAAGCAGTATACTCACTGTACCGGTAATAATCAGTACAATAGATATAACTATAGCAGTTACAGGTCTTTTAATGAAGGTATTAGCAATCATACAATACTTTTTCTAAAAATTTCAGATTGTGTTTTTTAGCGACGCTGTTAACGTCCGCCCTTACCACCTGCTGATGGTGCAATCTTATTAGCAGTTGTGATCCGCGCGCCATCATGTAATAGCTGCACACCGTCAACCACAATCCGTTCACCGCTATTAATACCGCTTTTAATGATCATGTTAGGCCCAATGGTCTGACCAACCATAACCTTTTTCTGTACGGCTACCAGTTTCTTTACCTTTTTTATAGCGGAATCGGCGCCGGCTTTAGGATTATTCATCAAGCTATCCTTCGCGGTATACACAAAGTATTCGCCCATTTGCTCAACCACAGCTTTGCCAGGAACCAACAACTGCGGACCTTTCTCCTGGTTGTGAACCCGTACCACGCAGCTCATGCCCACCCTAAGCATACCTTTGGGATTTGGAAACACCAACCTGATAGTAATTGAGCCTGTTTGCGAATTAACCGCACGATCTATAACCGAAATTTTTCCGTTTACCGGGTAAAGTGAGTTGTCGGCCAGTAAAATGGTGAAAAGCGAATCGGTAGTTTGATGTTTGTTTTGCTGTAGCAATTCAAAACGGGGTAGTTGTTTTTCGTTGATCACAAAATCAACAGCCATCGGATCATCGGTAGATATAGTATTCAATATTGTTGATCCGCTTGTAACCACATTACCCAGTTTTACCTGGCTAAAACCTATGGTGCCGTCAAAAGGCGCATATACCGTAGCGTAGTTTAAGTTTGTTTTGGCTGTTTTTACAGCTTGGTCTGCCGATTTAACCTGGCTTTGTGAATTTTGCAGCGTAATTACCGCGTGATCGTAAAGCTGTTTGGCAACCGCGTTATACTTATTTAAATATTCATAACGGTCGGCATCTTGCTGCGACTGTACCAAAGTACCTTCGGTTACCTTGCGGTTTGCTACCGCGGCATCATAGCTGTCCTGGTATATACGTCTGTCGATTTCGTATAACTTCTGACCTTTTTTTACATGAGTACCTTCAGTAAAAAATATACCTGTTACGGCACCCTGAACCTGCGGAAGCAGTGTAACCTGGCTCAGCGCGGCGGTGGTTGAAGGGTATTGATCGTAATACAACACATGCTTCTCCTTAACCTTAAATAGGTTAACTGGAATTTCAGAATTAACGGGTGGTTGCTTTTTATTGCACGCTGCCAGAATAATAAGGCTTATAAAAATGGCATTTAAAAATACTCTTTTCATTGAGTTTGTTTTTTATATTAATAAGTAATATCTCCCATTGCTTTTTCCAGATCAATTTTGCTCGAAAGCAGCTGGAACAGCGCGTTGGTGTAATTTATTTCTGCGGTAATTAAGTTCGTTTCGGCGGTTATAACATTCAGGTAAGCCACAATGCCCTGTTTGTATTGGAGGTCGACCACAAAGTAAACCCGTTTGGCCATGGCCACATTTTTTTGCTGAATATTAAAGTTGTAAAGGTTACTTCTGTAATCGGCTAATCCGGTGGCGTACTCTTTATGTAATTGCAGTTTCAAATCTGCTTCGTCCCAACCAATCAGTTGCTCTTGTAAATGCGATTTGTGCAAATTATGCAAACGGGCAAAACCGGTAAATATGGGTATGCTGATCGATAGGCCCACCAACGAACTTGGGTAGGCTTTGGATAAGAGACTCGGAAAATTATTGTTCGCGAACTGAGCGCTGTAGTTAAAAAATCCGGATACAGTGGGTAAAAACTGATACCTGTAATAGCTGCTTAATTGAAGTTGCAGATCTTTCCGGGTTTTGATCTGTTGATACTCTATACGTTTTTCATATTCTAATTGCCGTGTAGTATCGATCTGGATGTCATTCATCATTTGTACCGTGTCGATACTTACATTGAAATCCTTGGCGGGCTCGTAACCCATGAGCTGTTTTAATGCTGCATATTGAGGGACAATGTTCTCGTTGGCCTGTTTGAGCTGAGCCCTGGAATTGTTGAGGGTAATAGTGGCCTGCAGATAATCTGTTTCGTCTACAATCCCTCCTTTGTATTGATGATAGGTATCACGAAGATTTTTACCCAGGCGGGTGGTGTCTTCTTTTAAAACGTTGATCTGCTGCAAGGTAAGCAATACGTTATAGAACGACTTGCTCACTGCCGATACCAGGTATATTTTAGTACTATCGGTTATTTGCTGGGCCTGTTTAACCAGCAGGGGGGCAGTTTTAGCCGCATATAATAAATTAGGACTTACTATGGCCTGTGTAATGGCCAGTTCAGGGATAAATGTATTGGAATAACTTGACCGGACATTACTGGTTGAGCCGGTGCTTGTACCTGTACTGCCTGTGGTGCTACCGCCAGTACCTACACCTGTTGAAATATTGGCATTGGACTGCTGTATATAATGGATGAGATTGCCATTGGCATTGGCCTGCGGCAACCAAGCCGATAAATTAATAGCGTTGGTTGTTTTGGCGATATCGACATTGATCAGCGATTTATTCAGCGCTGGCTGATGGATCAAAGCGTAATCGATACACTGTTTCAATGTTAGATACTGATCGCCACCGTTGCCTGGGTTTGTAGCATTGGGCATAACAGGAAAGCCAACTTTATTGGTATCCGGGATATTATCCGGAACGGGGAACGATTTGGGTTTCCGTTTACCATTTTGCGCATGGGCGCTTAAAGATAAAAATAACATACCCGCGATTACAACGGAAAGGTTGCGTTTTATATTAAAATGTATTTTATTCATTTTAAAACATATTGTTTGTGCATTTACTAAATGCTTTATTCAGCTATATTTAGTTTTATCAGGAGATGTTTCGGTTGATAATTTTTCCTGCTTGTTTTATGAGCAACAAATTTTAAAAACCAAATGAATGAGTTGAGACAGACACGTTATTTTCCAAAAATGAAAATACGGGCATATCATAAATTGAAATTTCTATCAATCAGATGTTTCAATTAATTATGGGAAGAAATAGCAGGAGTGGATCAAATTCTAAGCGTACACAGTCTCAGATAAGAACTTGGCGATAGAATACCCGGCTGACTTAAATAAGTGTCGCGCTTTTTAATTATGGCCAGCGAGATGAGGCCGCCTAAAAAAAATGATAAAATAAAAACAAAAATCTTATCCGGAGGAGTTATTAAAGCTTTGCGATTGTTTTCGATGCCTCGTTGAAATAGTATCCTTGCATTACCCGCGCTTTGATTTTTATGAAGAAGATCTATACTTGAAGATGACAGGGATTTGTTGATCTGGGTATAGAATCTAGGCATAGACGCGATATGGATCAAAGATGCAGCCTGGTATATCACTAAAAGTGATAAAACAATGTATTGCCTTATGATTTGTTTCCGCGATTTCAAAATACAATTTTAATTGTTGTAAAAATACAGTTTTAACTATAAACTATTTTGTAAATATTTAGATACAAAAAATAATAACTGAAATACAAACAGATTATCCCAATTTCCTGATCAATTCGCCCAGTATCTCAAAACTTCGTCCTACCTCGTCGTCAAAAGGTATCCCAAAGCTGATGCGTATAAAATTGGTGAACCGGGCGTCCGTAGTAAATATTTGCCCCGGGGCAATACTGATGTTTTGAGTTATGGCTGCCTGATAAAGTTCCAATGCGTTAATTTTTTTATTAAGCTCAATCCATAAAGTATAACCTCCCTGGGGCTGGCTTATTTTAATGTCTGCCGGAAAATATGTAGTAATGGCTTGGGTGTACCTTAGGCATTGTGTATGCAGGGCTTTACGAAGTTTGCGCATGTGTAAATCATACCGCCCGGTTTCAAAGAATAAGGCAATAGCTGCCTGTGTAGGCGTGGTTGATGTTACGGTATGCATCATTTTGATATTAATGACCTGATCTTTAAAGCGGCCGGGTATACACCACCCAACCCGGTAACCCGGAGCAATTGACTTGGAAACAGAAGAACAAAGCATTACCCAGCCTTCGGTATCAAAGCTTTTGCAAGTACGGGGTCTGCTCTTACCAAAATAAATCTCTCCGTAAATGTCATCTTCTATCAAAGGTATTTGTTTATTGCTCAGTAGAGTAACCAATTGTTGCTTACGATGGTCGGGTATGCAGCTACCTACCGGATTACTAAAGTTGGGTATAAAAAGGCAGGCTTTAATAGCTACTTTATCTATAGCCTGAGCTAAATAATCTATATCCACACCATTACGCGGATCAACAGGAATCTCCAGTACATGAAGGCCCAGGCTTAGCATCACATTGAATATACCAAAATAAGTAGGGCTTTCTATCGCCACGGTATCGCCCGGCTGGGTAACAGCCCGCAAACAAAATAGCAGGGCTTCCATGCAACCATGAGTGGTTACCACATCATTTTCGGTAACATGGCTACCCCAGTTAAAGGCATTCTTAGCTATCTGTTTACGTAAAGAAATATTTCCCTGACCATACTCATAATTGGTACCGGCAGATGGGTTTTTACGCAGAGCTTCCATCATAGAGCGGCTAAGTTTTGATACAGGTATCAAACTTAAATGAGGTGCAGATTGAGATAAGCGTAAAACACTTTCTTTGGTCATATTGGTATGAACCATGGATATCAGCTCACTTACATTAGTCTGCTCCAGACTTTTTATAGGCGGTTTACTTTCCGGAGCTCTGGTTAATTGCGATGGAGAAAACCGGACATAATAGCCAGATTTTGGCCGGGCCTCAATCATGCCCATGTTTTCCAGTTCAACATAGGCTTTAAAGGCCGTGCTTATACTGATATTTTGTCCCTGGCTTAATGCGCGTACCGAGGGCAGCTTGTCGCCGGTTTTGAGCAGGCCTTCTCTAATCTGTTTTTCAATACGACCGGAGATCCTGGCATATAAAAATTCATTATCGGTAAAAACGGTTGTTGTTCCCATTTAATATAATCTGTTATGTCCAAAATTAATAATTCTGCATCTGTTTTGTTATTAATCTGAGCCATTACTTTGTATGATAAAAATTATTCAATTACTTGCTATGGAAATTACACCATTAAGTCCACAGGAAATACAGCAGTTAAGGGCTGAAACTAAAGGAACTGCCGAAAGAATACACTTCAACAATGCAGGTTCTTCTTTACCACCCGACGTAGTTGTTGAAACAGTGATCAATTACTTACAGGAAGAGGCAACTCATGGCGGTTATGAAACCGAAGATAAGTATGAAAAAGAAATGGAGCATACTTATGATCTGATTGCAAAACTCATCAATGCCAACAGGGATGAAGTTGCGGTTATGGAGAATGCAAGTATGGCCTGGGGTGTGGTATTTAATGGCATTACTTTTAATGCGGGCGATGAGATCATTACTTCGGAGATGGAATATTTGAGCAATTTAATGGGGTTTATAAATGCGCAGAAAACCCATGGTGTAAAGATAATTGTGATACCAACCGATGAGCAGGGTAATTTCCCGGTACAGGCGTTGGAGTACGCTATTTCGCCCAGGACTAAATTGATCGCTATTACACATATAGCATCAACAGCGGGTACCATTATCCCGGTTGTTGAAATAGGGAAGATAGCGCGCAAGCACCAGATATTATATCTGGTTGATGCTTGTCAGAGTATTGGGCAGCTTCCGGTAGATGTACAGGAAATAGATTGTGATATGCTTGCGGTAACCGGGCGAAAATACTTGCGCGCACCCCGTGGAACCGGTTTTTTGTACGTCAGAAAAGAAGTTCAGAATAAATTGAAATTAATACTGATGGATGGTTTCACCGCAGAATGGGTTTCAGAAAATGATTACGAAATAAGAAACGATTGCAGGCGCTTTGAGCTTACAGAAAAGAATAAAGCTGTTTTTTTAGGCTTTAGTAAAGCCATCGAATATATACTAAATATTGGTGTACAGCGTACCTGGCCCCGTATACAGCAGTTGGCCGCCTCCATGCGCAAACAATTAGAGGGAATTGACGGTATAAGAGTTCACGATAAAGGCGATCAGCAATGTGGTATTGTAACCTTTTTAGTACTGGGAATGGATAGCGCAACCGTAAAAAACAAAATGGCCGAAAAGCGGATCAACGTATCAGTAGGTAAAGCCAAATCAACACTTATTTATATGAACAGGTATCAATTAAGCAGTGTAGTAAGAGCTTCGGTACATTATTACAATACAGAAGAAGAGATCGATGCTATGTGCCGGGTATTAATAAATATCATGATAACCGAGGCAGAGAAGAACGAATTATTAAAAGGAGTATTATAGCAGTATAATACTAAAAATAGATATCTGCCCGCCATTCAATATCTGCCTGGTTACTAGTCAATAGTTTCCGGGCTTTTTTGTTGTAATTAACTTTAAGTGATGTTGTTACAGTGTATTTTACGAAAACGATTGCGCAAATAAAATCGGCAAATTGTTGCAATATTATCTTTTAGTTAAATAGTTTTGATAGGATGTTACAGTGCTTATTGCCTGTACTATAATCAATTAACCAAATGGAAGTCAGTACTCATTTGGAGCTTAAACCGCAATAAATACATCAATAAATTATTAATTAAAAATTTAACGGAATTGAAAAAGTAACACATTTCGCAGGGCATTGCCATGCTTGTACATTTCATTTATATCCGCTTTAACCTTACAAAAGCAGATAAATGAGCTTGAGTTTTACAGTTGAAAACCGCTGCAGCAAATCATCAACTTTTAACTATAACCAATTTATCATTTAAAACCTGTATTATGAAAAAGAACGTTTTAAGATCGGGAGCAGCAGCTATCATGCTTATCGGTCTCTCGCTTACCTCCTGCAAAAAGGGAGCGAATGCACCAAACAATGTTAATGACAAACCAGTTGTAAACGGCCCAAACCTGGCTGTAGACGCGGTCAATAGCACCTTTGCGATGGACTGGAACAACCGTACCAACGGCGCTACTTACACTCAGGCGCAAGCCAATGCCGATTTGGGGAACACCAGTTCATGGAATGATCGTGCTTACACTACCAACGGTAAGGATAACACGGTAGGCAGCCGCATTACGCTACTGCCTGGTCAGCTTTCCGGCGCTGGCGGCCTGGTGACTAATACCAGCATTGGTGCAGGTTCAGCCTATGAAATGGACTACGATGTAAAATTCCATAGCCAGTTTAATTGGAGCCGTGGCGGTAAAGTAGGCTTTGGTTTTGGTATTGGCGAACATAACACGGGCGGCGACGCTGCCTGGGACGGTAACGGCGGAACCTTGCGGTTAATGTGGTATTCGCCTGATTCCAATCCAAACCGGGTTTATTTTCAGCCATATCTTTATTATAAGGATATGAATGGTGGCCCGTCATCAGGAAACAACTTTGGCGATACCTTTGGTAAATCATATCCATCAAGCGGCGCCCTGGTTAAAGGCCAATGGTATCATGTACATTTATACATTAAAAGTAATACGGGCAGTAATACCAATGGCCACGCACAGATCGTGATTGACGGTACTGTTGTGCTCGACCAGGATATCCGGTGGACAACCAACGACTCTAAACGAATGATAGACCAGTTAACCTGGCACACATTCAGAGGCGGGAGTCAGGACTATTGGACAGCCAGTACTACTGATTATATCTATTATGATAACCTTAGTGTGCACCGCATAAGCACAAACTAAATTTGAACATTTGGCCCTGCTCCGCTAATTAGTGGGGTAGGGCTATTTTTATAAGAAGATAGTATTACTTCGGCTAGATGTTCCCAGTTGTTGATGACCATATCCAACCCCAGTATCCCTGCTATCATGGTATAAATTTGAGCTGGGGTTTTTCCGATTTGGCGCAGGTAAAGTACAGAAGTTGCCCCAGCCGATTTGGAAAGTTTTTGGCTCAGCTCATCTGTAAGTAAAGGATGATGATAAAAAGTAATATCCAGAAACTCGTTTTTACCCAAAGCCAGTGCTAGTTCGTGCTGGGCCAAAGTAGACGACCAAAGATCCTGCCCGCGGATGATCAGATCAACCCCATAATGCAGATCGTCTATGACTGAAGTAAGCTGATAGGCCGGAAACCCGTCTTTTTTCCGGATCACGAAATTTTGCATATCCGCCGGTAAAATGGTAGTAATGGTTTGTCCGTCGTAGCCTCGAATGCTTAACTCCCGGGTTTTATGAGTATGGAAGCGCCATGCTGCGTCTTTGGTATCCAGGGGGATTTTACGGTCGAAACAAGTGCAGGCTTCTTTTGCAAGCTGTTTGCGGGAGCATGTGCAGGCAAACACTACTCCATTATCCTTTAATTGTTCAATAGCCTCCAGGTAGAGCGACAGCCTGTGTATTTGCGAGTAGCTATCCTTAAACTCTTCGGCATTACGAGGCCCTTCATCCCATGGTATTTCTAAAAAGTGCAGTGTGTCAAAAATGTCCTGTATGTATTTTTCATCAGTTCGGGTCTGATCGATATCGTCAATTCTTAACAACACTTTGGCCCCGTGCTGCTTTGCCAGTGCAGCGGTAAGGGCAAATGACATTATATTACCCAAATGCAAAAAGCCACTTGGCGTAGGTGCTATACGGGTTTTATTAAAATGGATAAGCTGGCCTGACATTTATTTTCTGAACTTTATATACTAACTTCATCCAAAATAATACAAAAACCTGTTCCGGAAAGAAAATATCCATCCCTTATTATTTATTGCAACTATTTGCCAAAATATAACGTCTTCTAAAAAACAATCGAATTATGAAAAGAAAAATCTTTATCCTGTTTGTATCAGCCATGACCATGCTGACTTTAAATAGCTTCGCCCAAAGCGGGCAAACCAGATCCGTATCAGGCTTTAGCAGCATTGAATCGGGTGGCCCTTTTAATGTACATATTAAAATTACCGGTACCGAAAGCGTTCGTCTGGACATTGATGACGATGTAATAAATGACGTTAAAACCGAGGTTGAAGGCGGTGTTTTAAAAATAGGCTTCCGTAATAACTTCTCGTTACGCAATCATAACATTAAACGGGGTGATATTTATGTTACTGCCAAATCGCTCAGCGCATTAGCTAATAGTGGCTCTGGCAACCTGGATCTGGATGGTGTATTAACCGGTCAAAATGTTAAAGTAATACTCAGCGGGTCAGGTAATATGCGTGTTGCCGTAAAAGCATCCACTTTAGAAACGCGCATTAGCGGTTCAGGAGGTATTCACCTTAAAGGCAGTACCAACGAGGCTGAATTTCGTATTAGCGGTTCGGGCGAGATCAATGGCAGGGACTTAACTGCAGAAACCCTTGCGGCTACTATCAGTGGCTCAGGTAGTATTTCTATCATCGCTAACAAAACCGTATCCGCACGTATTACCGGTTCTGGAGGTGTAACCTACTCCGGAAACGCTACCATAGCCGATACCAAATACACCGGCTCGGGCAGGGTGAATAAAGTAAATTAATATCCCTTATTTTATAGAAACAGAAAGACCGTTGGCATGGCGCTAACGGTTTTTCTGTTTTGGGTAAGTCTGCCAAATTAACGGTATGGTTAGTGATTGGCAATTGTCCTAACCTCAACGGTATTTCCTTCTCCCTGTAAAACAGGACAGCCTTTTGCAAATTCAACGGCCTCGTCAACGGTATCAGCTTTTACAATAATGTAGCCCCCTATGGTTTCTTTGATTTCGCCGAAAGGTCCATTGGTAACTGTTTTGTTGGCATGCACAACCCGGGCGTCATCAAAGGGTAACCCGGTGCCGCTTACAAATTTGTTTTTGGCTGCAATGGTGGTTATCCAATCCATGGTTTGTTTCATCCAGATTTGTATTTGCTCCGGTGAGGCCACTTTTTGGCCGTCTTCATGTCTGAAAATTAATGCGTACTCTTTCATTTTTTTTAATTTTTAATGGTTTTCTGATTAATGAATTATACCACCATATCAAGCGGACTTTCACCAATTGGACACCCATTTAGAAAAAAAATAAATTATGAAAATGCAGTACGCTGGGGGCTGTATGATCTCTGGATACAACTTATTTGACCCTGCCCATCGGAAATTTGATGGCGCGTTGTTTCCCTTTGTATGTCCCAGAAATTTCGGCCGCCACGCTGTCTTTGCTCATGCGGTTATACGTGATCTTTTGAGGGAAGTCGTGTTCTGGATTCTCAAAAACAAAACCATCGGCCGATACTGTGGTCATGGTGAAAATTACCGGCTTGCCATCATTTTGATTTTTAACGGTAGGGATATAATACAGGTTACCATGATGCTCTTCCAGGCGGACGTCTTCGGCGGATAAGGTATCCAGCCCACTTAATTGGTAACTTTTACCCAGATAGGTAGAGTCGTTCAGTTTTTTCCAACTCTCCATAGTTATACCCCTTCGTGTTTTGTTTTACCAGTTACCTAATAGCCAGGCAGCTTTTTTAAGCTGAGAATGAGGCGTACCAGTATGCTGTGCGAAGCATAGGTAGGCAGATGATACGTTTGAAATGATGAGGATCAGCAGGAACTTCTTCATATACAGGATGACTTAGGTTATTTCATTTATAAAGATAAGGCGTAATAAGCAATTGTTTAGTCCTTAGTTTATATCAATGATCGTAGCTGATTATCCGGGTAATTTTCCACTCATTGTTTTTGTATTGCCAAACGTGTAAAAATTTCATCAGGCCAACTACTTCTTTTCCATTTTCCATATGGGTGAATCTGTGCATACCCACCTCAATGGCACCATAGTCTTTAATCGGATAAACTTCCAGGCTGCCTTTCACCAGCTCTCTTTTCATACCTGAGACTTTATTTTGAACGAAGATTCTTTCAAAAGCCTGGATGTTTTGCTCATAATTGGTGAGGCCGCCTAAGTCATGATAAAACTCTAAGTTTTCAGAAAATACTTTTTTTAACGTTTGTATATCATGGTTATTATAGGCATCAAAACAAACGCTATCCATATGTAAAATGGTATTGTACAACTGTTGGTCCACATGTTTTTGTGTGGCCTGGGCTTGTACATTATTGCCCCAAAATATGCAGGATAGTAAAAATGCTATAGCTATCAGGAAACGGTATGTCGGTGTTTTCATGGTTTTTATTTTATTGACGCTTGTAGCTGCTTCCCCGTTACAAAAAATCATTGACTGATGAGCAATTTCCGGAAAGCGGTGCTATCACCCCTGAATATATTAAAATCAACTTTTTGATTGATACCATTGATGCGCGCTTTATCAGAATGTTGCCAAAACTGCCAGTTGGTTTTGTTGCTGATATTTAACACCGGCTGATAATAGTGCGCTATCCAAAGTGTATAATCATCAAAATAGCCTTGCAGATAATCCTGGTAAAAGCTGATGTTAGTATAAATAATGGGCTTGACACCTGTTTTATTTTCAATATGATTGATAAAGGACGTCAGTTGCTCGCGCATTTTGGCGGGAGCTGTTCTGTAAAGCTGTTCTACATCAACCACCATGGGCAGATCGCCTTTTTCTATCTTTACGGTTTGCAGAAAGAACCTGGCCTGCCAGACACCACTTTTCTGCGGCAGAAAGTAATGATAGGCTCCGCATATGATCCCGGCTTTAGGTGCTTCGCGCCAGTTACGTTGAAAATAGGGGTCCACACTTAAAACGCCCTCTGTAGCCTTAATAAAGGCAAAAGTGACGTGTACATCATCATCATTCATGGCTTTTACCTTTTGCCAGTTTATTTTGCCCTGGTACGATGATACATCAATACCGTGAACCGTAAAACCTGCCGGGATACGTACATTAAAATTTTTATAGGTGCGATAGCGGGTATCCTGCCCAATATCCAATACCCAGCGCCAGGTGGCGCTAAAACTCCGCAATACATAACCGTAGTAAAAGGGCGAAAGCAGGATGAGCAGTAATCCGGCTATGGCTATTCGCCAGTATATGACATTTTTTTGCTCCTTTTTCTTTTGAGTTGCGGTTTTTCTTTTAGCAGGAGCTTTTTTTTTCACCGGGACAAAGGGGTTTGGGATTTCGGTAACTTTTTTCTCGGTAGGTGACACGCTGCAAATTTACAAAAATGCCCCGATAAGCCCATCACTCCGCTATAATATATTGCGCGGGTTATTTTTGATATGGGCTATTTTGAGCTGAAACATCTGAGCCATTTTACCTGCGCGCCACTTGGCCTCATCTGCTTTTGGTCCCAGAAACAGGCTATCTGCCGTGGCCGAGAACAGGTTAAGCCATGCCTCAAAGTGCTGCTCATCCACCGGTAAGTTGGCATGAGGCGGAAAAGGAGCCCCATTGTAAGTGTATTGCTCCAGCAATACGGTTTGCCAAAAGGTGTACATTTTTTGTAGATGCGGCAGCCAGTGCCCGCCCAGGCGCTCGGTAAATATGGGAGCCAGCAGGGCATCAGCAGCTACCCGGGTATAAAAAGTATCTACCAGTAGTTTGATATCATCCAGGGTGGTTATATCGTGCTTGGGCTTCATGTTTTACGCGCTACAAAAATGTGGTTTTGTGTCGACAAATATTTAACGTCGAAGTAATTTTTGATAGATCTGTTTTTCTGATAATAGGACCGAAAGCCACTTCAAAAACTTTTTAAACCTTAAATTTTAACACTTTTCTGCTCAAAAACGGGGTAAAAGACGTCGAAAACTGCTCGAAAACCCTCATTTTAACACTTTTTAACAAATTTTAACACGATTTTAATACGTTTTGAAAACTTTAAAAAGTATTAAGTATTTGATTGTTAATTTAATACACGAAAAGCGGTCGGTTTTTGGCCTGCTTTTGTCCTTAATAAAACAGCCCGCTGCTCTGGGTAAAAGAGCAGCGGGCTGTGATTTATACAATGTACGAAAATTTATTGGGACACCGGGTGGCGAAGTTTGGTATAGTTAAATGCAGCTATGACCGGGTGAGGTGATAGCCGCTTACTTCAAATACTTATCCAGATACCCACTTTTTTTCAGGAAAACGGTGTAATTCTTAATATTCAGGATGTCATAAATGGCCTGTTTTTTATCCGTAGCCTTAGCGTAATAGTGGGCGGTGATCTGGTAGCCCATCCAGTAGCCCAGGTCGTTGGGGCGGTCGTCTTTTTTGGAAGTTCCGTAAAGCCAATCGTTACGCTCGGTGCCGTTCATGATGGACACAAACTCTTTGCAAAGCCGGTCGGTATGCGCATTCCCATAATTGTTCGCGGCATCGTCGCCACGTGTTCCGGATATCAGTTCGCCTATAAAATCGGCGCTGCCTTCTATTATACTTTGCTGTAACAGGGTTGGGTTTTCGCCAGTTAAATTTTGTTGAAAGTGAATTAGCTCATGGGCTACAATCCCCGGCAGGCCATCAATATTGTTTTGCATTTCGGCACCAATAAATAAACCCTGATCACCGGAAGTTCCGCCCGAATTATATGCCCCGATCACAAAATAAACCGGAGGAAATTTTGCCAGGGGATACAGATATTTTAAAGCATAAAAGGTACTGCGGCATTGTTTTTCCTTTTCTTTTATGCGCAGGGTGCTGGTCCTTACTTTCTCATAATCAGCTTGCCGTTTTTTGACCATTTTGTATAAGTTATCGGCACTTCGGATACGGTAAGGGGTAAAACCCTTTACGCCATCGCTACCGATGTCGATATATTCTTTGCCAAAAGTGTTAATGGAGGTGTCTTTTTTAAAATGATCAAAAGCTTTCCAAAAATTGTCGATATCGCCGGTTACAAAGCGGGCGCTGTCGGGCGAGTTGGAGAAGCCGCTTTGTGCAAAGCTATGTATGTAAAAACCGAGTAGGAGGGAGCTGAGGATAATGGGTTTAAGGTGTTGATGCATGGTGAGATAATAGTTTTGTATGCAAGACGCAACGGAAAAGGGAATGGTTGCATTTTTTGATTGAATTATTTAAGGCTTTTTTTTTCTCAACGCGTCATTGCGAGGAACGAAGCAATGACGCGTTTATTATAGAACTAATTGGGGAAGTTGTCCGTTTCTTTATGACTTTAAGCAGATAAAACAATTTCTACCTTTGTAAGGTAAACTTATAAGTTTACTTAATGAATTATGACAGAGCAAAAAGATACCCTGCTGGCCTCTGAGCTGCGTACCGTGGTAACGCGGCTGATCAAGAAATTGCGGAAACAATCATCCTCGGCCGATAAGCTGTCGCTCACCGAGCGTTCCATCATCGCCCTTTTGGATAAGCACCAGGAATTGCTGCCCAATGAACTGGCTACCATGGAAAAGATCACCACGCAAAGCATGTCGCAAATATTGAGCAAGCTGCAGCAGATGAATCTCATTAAAAGGCGTATTTCTGAAACAGATAAGCGCAAGGTTATTATCAGCCTGTCAGATTCTGGCCGCGACTTGTTATATCAGGTACGCAACGAGCGCAACGAATGGCTCAACAAAGCATTGGATGCTACCTGTACCGCCGAGGAAAAAGAACTGTTAAAACTGGCCATTGCCCCCCTAACCAAATTAGTTGATTTTGATTAAGAGTAGCAAGAAATCACTAATTCACTAATTAGATACCCGATGAATATAAGCACATTTAATGCCTTTAAGAGTCGTAATTACCGGTTGTATTTTGCCGGGCAGTCTATATCATTAGTAGGTACCTGGATGCAGAAAACCGCGGTGAGCTGGGTTATTTACTCGCTTACCCACTCAGAGTTTATGCTGGGACTTACTTTGTTTGCCAGCTTGTTCCCGTCGTTTTTATTCTCGTTTTTGGGTGGTGTAACTGCCGACCGTTATAACCGTTACCGTTTACTGCTGGCTACCCAGGCGGCATCCATGATACAGGCTTTGTTACTTACCGCGTTGATATTCTGGGGGCATTATGTGGTATGGGAGATTATCGCCCTGAGTGCTGTACTGGGTCTTATCAACGCGTTTGATGTACCCGCCCGGCAATCATTGGTGTATGAAATGGTGGATAACAAAGCCGATTTGCCCAATGCCCTGGCACTTAATTCGTCCATGGTTAACCTGTCCAGACTTATTGGTCCGGGGATAGCCGGACTGGTGCTGGAAAAGTTTGGCGATACGGTATGCTTTGGGGCCAATGCCATCAGCTTTATAGCTGTAATAGGTTCCTTACTGATGATGCGCTTACCTAAAATGGAAAGCAAGAAGCACGATAAAAATATCTTTTCGGAGCTCAAGGAGGGTTTTGTATATATCAGCAATACGCCATCCATCAAATCTATACTCATTATGCTGGCCGCTATTAGTTTACTGGTATTGCCCTTTAGTACACTGATACCGGTGTACGCCAAGGATATTTTTAAAGGTACAGCATCCACATTTGGGGTTTTGGATAGTTTGATAGGTTTGGGTGCTTTCTCGGGAGCTATTTACCTGGCCTCGCTTAAACCTGGCCATAACCTTAAAAAGATACTGGCAGTTAACACCCTGATATTTGGCGCCGGACTGGTCATCTTTTCGCATATGCCCAGTTACCCGCTGGCTTTGCTGTTTGCTGCGGTTACCGGTTTCGGGATGATGTCGCAGATCACCATCAGCAATACGCTGATACAAACTACGGTAGCGCCGGATATGCGCGGCCGGGTGATCAGCTTTTACGCCATGGCATTTTTTGGGATGCAGCCGCTAGGTGGTTTGCTGGTAGGTTCCGTATCGCAATGGATAGGTACGGCCGATACCGTAATGCTGGAAGGTATAGTAGCGCTCATCATCGGCCTGCTGCACTTCCGTTTCCTGCGCAAAACCCAGCTTCAGAAAGATACCGTACATACGCTGGAACAACAACCTATTAATACGCTTAGTTGAGTTAGAATCAAGAGTTAAGAATCAAGATATAAGACAAACTTTTGCTACCGCAAGCGTCCCGTTTATGGTATTTAAGATAGTCTAATGTACAGTTACCATCACGATGACCACAAGCGGGACGCTTGCGGCAGCGGGGGGGACTTTAAATACCCATTTTATGCTTCTTTAAATGCTATATAGACGTCAGATCCTCCGTAGAAGGTCATTTTTGCTGCAGTACCGAATTCATCTGGCTCACCAAACTGATATTTGAACACATCAGGATTTTCTCCTTTTATTTCCCAATTTACCGATTGCAAGTCGAATATTTTCTTTATTTTAGCTTTGTCTGTTTCGTAGTTAGCATTAAAATCATTAACAAAGTCAATAACAATTATATAATTGCCAATAAATGACTTTTTGTACTCGTGATAATATAGTCCAAATGCAATATGTTTAAAGCAGTTTTCCAAACGATGATTATCCACCAAACCTAAAAACACCTCGTGAGTTTTTCCATCTGAAAGTTTGATTGCAGCTTTTTGAGGTGCAGTAAGTACCAAATCTTCATAAATAATCCCGCTTTTATCAAGTCCTCTTTTGACTTTGGTTCTTGTATGGTGTAACGCTAAATAATTATTTCCAACAACACCGGCTAAACTGGCCATCAAATATTCATCCTCTTGTGACTTTTTTCCGTTGTGCTTATCACAAGAAGGAATCGTAATCAGATTCTTTCTAAAGTTTAAATTAGGAGTGTCTTTTTCTTCAGGAAATAAACATAACGGAGGAACATGTTCCTTTGAAGTAGCTGGTTCATTGCACATGTAACACGTCTGTTTAGGTTTCATAACTTAGGTTTCATCTGACTCAATAAAGATAATATATTTATAAAAAAATGATGAATAAATTTCCCTCGCCGCGGCAAGCATCCCGCTTGTGGTATTTAAGATAGACTGATTTGCACTTACCATCACGATGACCATAATCGGGACGCTTGCGGTAGCGGATAACACCAGCCACCGGCCAATACCTTAAAAACCGGTACAAATAAATACCAGAATGTAGGTATGGATGCATTGTAGGAACATGTATAATTTTGAACTCCTCCCTAGGACATTTAAATATTATACATCATCCTCATTCATTTACCTATGAAAAATTTCTTAGCTCTATTGTGTTTGCTATCTGCAATGATGGTAATCTCCTGTTCAAAAAGTGATAAAGTAAATCCAAGTCCTCAAGATATTTTAAATAAAAAAATATCGGATATCCTGCCTCAGAAATACATTGATACCTTGGCAAAATTAGGCTTGGTCGTAAACCAGGGTACAACCCCGCCTAATGTAGAGGGCGCTTTTCGTATTGCACCATTAATATTGAAAAATAGTAATATCAAAACCGACTATACCGGTCAGGTTTTTCATGATGCCAGCGTTAAGTTTTTTGAGCAAAGTACCAGCGACTTTGGGATAAAATTAGTTGGGAAATTCTTTCTCAATGCTGCGGATACCAGCATTACAACGGCTATTTCGGGAAGCGGAAATAATTTTACCGTTTACGGAAAGGTAAAGTCAGTTTCTGCCGATAAAAGCAAGTATGCCTATTTTGGGATCCTGCTATCCGGAACAAAAGATGGTACGAGTTTAAAAAACGTTACCTACGGCATCATCAATATCGACAATACAAATGGAACAGGCGTATTTATCAATGAAGGGCAGGGCAGGGTTGCTTATGACCAAGACGGGGTTTCAGAATCCATCAACTTTGATGCTGTTTCGTCCTTTAAAAATGGAGAAAGGGTGTTTCTGACTACACCATCCAAACCGTAATTATTCACCTGTTGTCGAAAGGGTTTATGAACATATTTATTATCCATCAATTAAAAATCAATCAAACCATGAAAAAAATTGCATTAATCACAGCAATATGCTTATTTGTATTTAGCGTATTTTCTTGTAGTAAAAAAAAGGATACCACCCCAGTTACCAACAGCGACAGCAATTGGAAATTTGGAGCCTATACCTATAACAGAGGGGCCTCTTCGCAAACCAGTAACAGTGCTTTTAATGTAATGGTAGTTACCACCACCGATGGCGCGGATAAAGGCGCCTATTCGGGCAGCGCTTTAATTTTTACCTGGAACCCCCTTGGTGCCGGTAAATATACCATAACAACTTCCACCCTTGTATTAAACAGCCCAGGTACTAAACTAATAAATGTGCAATGCCAAATTGGTACAGCAGTTAACACGGGTTCTACCAGATATGATTCAGGCAGCACTACTGCTACAGCAGATGTAACCGTAGACGCAAGCGGGAAATATCATGTCACCATAACCCAACCGGTTGTTTTAACCAAAACATTGACTACAGGAACCGGCGTACAAGGTGCCGCTGATACCTATCCGTTAACGGTGAATAATGGCTATTAAACCTATGTTTATTTCTGTTACGAAGACCTGAAGCAGGATGTTTAAGGTATTCGTAACAGCATTTTTTATCATCTAACGTACTTCTGCTCCTGCCAATTAATTTTTTATATTTATCATACAAAGTTTAACCCCTTAAAAAATGATAAACGGTAAAAAAAATTGGCATCAAAGACATACAGAGTCCATGACCTTCGGCCAGCGCCTGGCTGATTCTGTAGCAACCGGCATGGGTTCATGGCGATTCATCATCATTCAAACCATCATTGTTGTCGTGTGGATGGCGCTCAACGTGGTGGCTATTGTGTCGCACTGGGATCCATATCCCTATATTTTATTAAACTTATTATTCTCTACCCAGGCCGCATACGCTGCTCCGATTATTATGATGGCCCAAAACCGCCAGAATGAACGCGACCGGGTGCAGGCCAATGAAGATTTCAATACCAATGTGGAAGCCAAAAAAGAAATTGAAGAACTACAACTGCGCTTAAACGCTATTGAAGCGGATAAGCTTGATAAAATTCTGGCATTGCTCGAAAAAATGGATAAAAAATAATTGAGTAATCTGCACAGGCTACGGCCGAACCGCCCAGGCCAGGCCATCAGCACCGCGTATATCAATATGGCCGGTTACGGTTAAGGTTTTGAGGTCTATCACGGCTACATAGTTGTCGCCGGTGCAGCCAATAAAGGCGCGTGATCCGTCAGCGTCTACCAGGATACCTGCAGCACCATGCCCGGTGTTCACACGCTTTAATTCCTGGTGCGATGCCGCATCGTAAATAAACAGATCGCCGGTTCTGAGGCTGGTAATCAGTACGCGCTTGCCGTCCGGGGTAAACTGAAGCCGGTTGGCGCCTACGGCTTTCGCGTCGATTTTCCCGATTAATTTTTTGGCGGCGATATCAATGATGGAAATGATTCCGTCGTCGGCACCTGCTGTCCACAATTCACGGCCATCGGGCGATACGTCAAAACCCTCAGAGCCTTTAGCCACCGGAATAATGGTTTGTACCCAGTCACGATGTGCAGGAGGTGTAAATCCTGCCGGATGGGCTGCGGGTTTGAGCAGACTATCTTCCAAAATACTCACCGTTGCTGACGAAACGTTGGTAGTATAAACCTTTTTTCCATTAGGGGTTACATAGATCATGTGCGTTCTGTTCTGGCCGGTTCCCATGGCCCAGTCGAATTTAGCAGTCGCCGGATCATAAGTCCCAACGGCTTTAGAACCCTCTGCGGTGAACCATACTTTACCGTTGGCAAACGTTAATCCATGCGGCCCCATAAGCGGCCTGGTATCCAAAGAGGGCAGGGGCTTTTGAGCAACCAAATCAATCACACTGAGTTCATGCAGGCTCCCGCCGCCATAGATCGAAACATAGGCCGTTTTTCCATCAGCCGAGGCAACAACCTCATGCGGATCGGAACCTACCGGTACGCGTGCGATAACTTTCAGACTAACTGGGTCAATGATGGCCAGGATATGATCGCCTTTGGAAAGCGCAAGCAGCGAGCGTATTGGCGTTGATTGTGCGGCACATCTATTTGCAGCAAAAACTAAGGGTATACATAAAAAGCTTACCGTAAGTAATTTGGTTATGTTGAGTTTTACAATTTTAGAGATCGGGTTGTGCACTGCTTTGTTCATAGGATTCACAGATTGAAGAAACAGGTGATGATTTGTTAATTTATATTAATACTTTCCATTTTATATTTCAAGTTTGAGGGAGTCGCCCTCTACAAACTGTCCCTTTGAAAAGGTAATAGCTATTTTTTGCTCGGGGGTACTGCCAATTGTTTCGCCATCTTTCAAAGTAACATTATGATCAATAACATAGGATGTGATATTCAACATAAAGTTATATAATTCCTCCAAGCCTTGGGCCGAATCAATGATCTCCATTTCCTGTTTCTGGAAATCTTTTAAACCGTAGGTGTAGGCGCAATTTCCTGTATTTAACTTTCTGAGCCCAATGTAAACCCATAACATAACAGGTATATCATTTTTTTCAAGCAGCTCGCTGTAGGATAGGTATTGTGTTCGGGGAATAAGTAACGATTGGCTGCCCTTATATACTGCAACAGCGTTGGATGTATGGAGTATAGAACATAGTACTTTACTTAAAATGCTGAATCTTTCTAAAGAGTTTCCTGATCCTGCCAGGATGGATACTATGGCATGCCCTGTGTGTTCTTTAAGCTCTTCTGTTGCTTTTGACCAGTTGTAGGCATATTGAGCGGTAGCTTCGATATCGGCCCAGGGAATTGGTATAGGCATATGGGCAATGATTACTTTTTCTCCATTGATCCTGAAACTGATAACATTGTCATCACCCTCAATATCCGCGGCATCTAAAGCCCAGTGAGATGCAAGGTCTGCTATTATTTTATTAACATCATAGCCATCGCCATTGTTAAACATGGGCATGGCCAGTAAAATATTACTTTCCTGTTCAGGAAGGTTAGGTTCTTTGGGGCTTTTCTTGAAAAAGTTAAACAGGCTCATTGTCGATATTCGCTGATTGGTATTTACCCGAAAGTTACCAATATTATATGATTTTTAATACCCGTTTTCGTGTAGTGACCAAGCCTATAGTAACGGTTTTGGTATATTAGCTACCTGATTAGTATCGTTTTTATGGATAAAGAAACACTCCTCACGTTTTTGCTGAATACCAACCTGGTTTCGTTATCCTCGGCCCAAGGAATTGCCCAGCAATTTAGCCACAAAGCCATTCCTAAAAATCAATTTCACTTAGCAGCCGGGAAAATAAGTGACCAATACCTGTTCCTTGAAAAAGGCTATATGCGGACATTTGCACACGATACCGAAGGCAATGAGGTTACCACAGGTTTTTGTTCGCCGGGTCAGATCATATTAGAGATTTCCTCTTTTTTTAGCCGTACCCGGTCAAAAGAAAATATCCAGGCGTTAACAGATTGCGAGGGCTGGTATATTACTTACGAGCAGCTCAATCAGCTTTTTCATGCACTGCCAGAGTTTAGGGAATTTGGCAGATGGGTACTGGTGAAAGGGTTTTCGGAGCTGAAAAACCGGATGCTGTTTATGATCACCGAAACAGCCGAAGAACGCTACGTGCATCTGCTAAAAAATAATCCCGAGATATTTCAGCAGGCACCTTTAAAAAGCATAGCCTCGTACCTGGGTATTACCGATACATCGCTCAGCAGGATTCGGAAAGAATTTTCAAAGAAATAGCAAGATGTTCATTTCTTGCCAATTGGCAAGATGGGGCGGTTTTTATTTAGTTTCCTTTGTTTCATAAAATAAATAAACAATGGAACACTTACCAATTGATATCTATATAGTATTCGCGCTTGGCGCTATTACTACTTTGTGGCTGTTATACAAAGCTACTCATTATTCAAAATGGGTAATGATCATTACGCTGTTATGGCTGGCACTACAGGCCGTTGTCAGTTTATCCGGTTTTTATACGGTAACCAGCGGGGTGCCGCCTAGGTTTGCCCTTTTACTGATGCCACCGGCGGTGTTTGTGATTGTGCTGTTTTTTATAAAAAAGAGCCTGAGGGCAATAGACAGCTTTGATGTAAAAATATTAACCCTGCTCCATGTGGTCAGGATACTGGTTGAGCTGGTTTTATATGGGCTGTACCTACACAAAGTGATACCGCAAGTGATGACATTTGAGGGCCGGAACTTTGATATACTTTGCGGATTAACCGCGCCCCTGATTTGGTATTTTGGTTACGTTAAGCTAATGCTCAGCCCAAAAGTACTCCTGGCCTGGAATGTTATCTGTTTATTATTGCTGGCCAATATTGTGGTTACCGCGGTATTATCGGCACCTCTTCCTTTTCAGCAGTTTGCATTTGATCAGCCTAGTGTTGCATTGTTCTATTTCCCTTTTGTATGGCTGCCCGGCTTTATAGTTCCGACTGTGTTTTTCGCTCATTTAGTTACGATAAGACGATTGTTGCAGACTAAAAGTAATTAATTGCAAATTAGTGCAGGATAAAAATAGCCCCTTCGCTACTGTAGACGTTTCGTTTGTAGTAGCGAGGGGCTGCATTAACAACAGGAGTGTACTTAGTTAACCGGTACAACCAAAGGTTTCCCCTTTTCAACTACATAAGTGGCGAGTTCTTTGGCATTGCCAGTGCCTACGTTTTTGGCTGAGTGAACAGTGCCAGCCGGAATGAACAGTACCTCACCAGCCTTCAATGTTACAGGTGGTTTGTCGGCTACCTGATATTCCAGTAAACCTTCCAGTACATAAATGATCTCTTCGCCGGGGTGTTTGTGTTTGATGGCCAGTGCTCCGGGTTCAAAGTCGATACGTGCCTGTACGGTTTCGTACCCGGGGATGCTGAGATCATGACGCTGCAGATCGTTACGTTTAACGCCCTGCTGTTGAGCTGAGGCGGAAGTTGAGATGGTTAATAAGGTCAGTGCAGCTATAATAATGATGCCGGCAAGTATTTCTTTTTTTGTTTCCATGATTTTGTGTTGTTTTATAGTACAAAGTTGTGTTTAATGTGGCCTCCATTCAACCACTAAGTTGGGTAAATGGACAATCAGGAAGCCGAATTGGTCGTTTCCTTGTTTGAATCTGCTCTGTTTCTCTGCAATTGATTCTGTGCCTTAAATTGCAGTTAATTGCAAATAATTGCACATTAATGCAATAATTTGCTTTATATTGCATAATATTGCAATGTAAAATTCAATCACCTTTAAAAACTGAATAATGAGCGATCTTAGAAAAGCCAGAATAGCCAATTCTTTAATGTTTTTAGTTTGCGGTTTGGGTGTGGCCAGTTGGGCGCCGCTGGTACCCTTAGCCAAAGCAAGGCTCGGACTGGATAATGGAAGCCTGGGGCTTTTACTATTGTTTTTTGGTGTAGGTGCTATGATCACCATGCCGCTTACAGGTAAACTGGTTACCCGGTTCGGGAGTAAACGGGTTATCGTGGTTTCGGGCACTTTGATCGCGGCAATACTGCCCTTGTTGTTGATTCTGGATCATACCTATCAAATGAGTATTTGCCTGCTCATCTTCGGGGCATCAACCGGGGGAATTAACGTGGCCATGAATGCGCAGGCCATCAAAGTGCAGCGAGCGTATGGAAAACATATCATGTCGTCTTTTCATGGTTTATATAGTATAGGCGGTTTGGTAGGTTCGCTGGGTTTCGGGCTACTGCTCAAAGCCGGCTTAGATGCTATGAGTACCATCATTTTTATATCTGTTTTACTCGTGCTGATTACTTACTCGCAATTCACCGGGCTAATGAGCGATGACGCAGTAGAAACACAAGATAAGACCCGCAAAAGGTTTACGTTACCCTCGGCTGCCTTATTAATCCTGGGTGCTATCTGTTTTATATCGGCCCTGGCCGAAGGGGCGATGCTGGATTGGAGTGCTGTTTTTTTAACCAATAATCGGCATTTAAGTATCGAATTTGCCGGTGTAGGGTACGCCATGTTCTCGGTATCCATGGCTATCATGCGTTTAACAGGCGATAGTGTAATTGCTGCTGTAGGGCGATTGAAAGTGGTGATATGGGGCAGCATCGTCGCTTCGGTGGGGTTAATTATCGCTGTTTGTTTTCCTTACGTGAGTTTAGCCTTGGTAGGTTTCCTGATGGTGGGACTGGGTTGTGCTAATATCATCCCCATTCTGTTTTCAACGGCGGGTAATATGCCGGGGCTTTCGCCTGCCTACGCGCTCCCGGTGGTTACATCTATGGCTTATGCCGGTATACTGGCAGGGCCAGCACTTATCGGTTTTATAGCCCAGTTACTCACACTGCCGGTGGCCTTGGGTGTTATTGGAGTGTGTATTTTGTTTGCCGGGCTGATCTTTAAAATAAATGATAGCAGGATTAAAAATAGCCCGGTATCCGAAGAGTTCGTGGAAGTATTTTAATGACTAAAACCCGTATATTTATGTTATATAAATAAACCGAATGGATACGCAAGCCATCGCCCTGGATTGGATAGATGCCTGGAACAAACGGGACATTGACCGGATCATGACGCACTACACAGATGATGTTGTGTTTTACTCCCTCACGGTTACCAAACGATGGGGTATTGCTGATGGAAAGATCATCGGGAAAGAAAAGCTAAGGGCGCATTTTTTAAAAGGCCTGGAGCTGGCCCCTAATCTGTATTTTGAGTTTGTAGATATGTTGAGCGGAACCGACGGCATCACCATTATTTACAAACGGGAAACCGGGGCACTGGTGGCCGATGTAGCCGTTCTTGACGAAAATGGCAAGGCTACGCTGGTAAAAGCCTATTACGGGCAGGCGAAGTAAGTGTTGGTTTGTAAAATACCTGTAGCGCTTACACCACCTTCTCATAAAAATTCTCTACCTGCTGCATGGATTGCTTTTGATATTGCAGGGGCGAACAGCCGGCAAATTCTTTGAAGGAGCGTATAAAGTGCGACTGATCGGCATAGTCGTTCGCATAGGCCAGATCGGTAAGGCGGTTATGTTGGCCAAAGCGGATCTGATTTAAGGTAGCCTGGAAACGTGAGATCCTGGAAAATAGCTTGGGCGAAATACCTACATACTGTTTAAACTTACGCTCAAAGCTCCGCTCCGAAAGCTGCAGATATTCCTGTAATTCCTTAAGAGAAATATTTCCTTTGGTTTGAACAATGCGGGTTATGGCAAATTGCATAGCCTCATCTTCAAATCGGGTGTTTTTTTGCAGTTTGAAAAGCAGGTAAGCGCATAATACTTCCATCTGGTGATCTAACGAACCGGCTTCGAGTAATTGTTCTGACAGTAAAAAGCCGTCTTCGCGGGCTACCAGGTCCAGGCAGGTACAATCATCAGTAAGTTCATGGGCATCAAAGCCAAATATGGTTTTGAGCGCGTTGGGGAAAAAACAAATGCCAATGGTGCTGAAAACGTTACCAAACTGGATTTCGGCATGGCGGGTTGATTGTCCGTATATAAAAATATGGGGCAGTTTTTTATCAAACTGGTACATGGGCCCTTTATCGGGCGACTGAAAGATCAACCCAGGGCAACCCTCCGCTATCGTTCTGAATGACCGGGAAAACACATCCGCATCGTCGCTTTCCAGCGTCCAGAAATAGCGGATATAGCTTTTTAGGTAATCGGGCGGTGATAACTGGCGGTAATTCATTATTGTTTTAAGCAGCTGATATACAAATATAAGTAGATTCTTTATCAGAAGCTTATGTGGAGATCTTCTTTTTAGGGAGGAATGGCATCATTACAAATCAATCTTGTCATCCTGAGCGGAGCGAAGGATCTGTTCTTCGGCTGATATGGCGTACACCCGCTCTTGGCCGCGGGAGGGCCAGTCACTTTGTAGTCACAAAGTAACCAAGACCGAGCATAGCGAGATAATGAGCACCAAAAAACAAACAACAGCGAATAACGCTTGTCACCAGAAATGCTTCTTGCGCATAAGGCCTTTGCCCTGCAAAGCTGACAGAACCACGGGCTGCTAAACCTTACCTCTACTTCGTTCGCTCATTCCCCCTGCTTCGGCAAGGTTTGCTAATGCCCTTGCAACCGCACAGTCCACCATTGTTCTGCCCGCTTTCGGCCGAAGCATTGCTGACGGGGAAGAAGAAATCACTAAATCAGTAATTTAATAATTAAAAAGCGCCCTCCGGGAAACCGGAAAGGCGCTTTTAGTTTAGTTAGTAGTTAATCAATTACAAAGTTGCCATATCAATTACAAAGCGATAACGTACGTCGCCTTTCAGCATGCGCTCGTAGGAGGCCGTGATGTCTTTGATATCTATTAGTTCAATATCCGAAACGATATTGTGTTCGGCGCAGAAATCAAGCATTTCCTGAGTTTCAGGAATGCCGCCTATACCAGAACCGGCCATACTTTTACGTCCAGCCAAAAGTGCAAATGGTCTAACAGAATAAGGCTCTGATGGTACACCTACGCCAATCAGCGTGCCATTTGTTCTTAATAACGACAGGTACATGTTCATGTCATGCTCAGCTGAAACGGTATCCAAAATAAAATCAAAGGATCCTTTAACGGCTTTTACCTGCTCCGGATCGGAGGTAACTACAAAGTGATGTGCACCTAAAGCTTTTGCTTCTGCTTCTTTTGATGGTGATGTACTCAGTACAGTTACTTCGGCGCCAAAGGCTGCACCAAATTTAACCCCCATGTGGCCCAGGCCACCTAAGCCTAAAATGGCTAATTTATGGCCTTTGCCTACTTTCCAGTGTTTAAGCGGCGAGTAGGTAGTGATACCTGCGCAAAGCAAAGGAGCGGTTGCGGCCAGTGGTAATTTGTCTGACACGTGCAGCACAAATTCCTCACGAACCACAATAGAATTGGAGTAGCCGCCATAAGTTGGCACTCCGCTTCTGTCCTTATTGTTATAAGTTTGGGTGTTACCTTCCAGGCAATATTGCTCCAGGCCGTCTTTACAGTTCTCGCAAACCTGGCAGGAGTCAACCATACAGCCAACACCGGCAAGCTCGTCTACTTTGAATTTTTTAACGTGATCACCTACTTTAACAATTCTACCCACAATTTCGTGGCCCGGTATCATCGGGAATATACCCGGGAACCAGTCGTTTTTAATTTGGTGAAGATCGGAGTGACATACACCACAGAAAAGTATTTCTATCTGTACATCATGGGCCCCTACCTCACGGCGTTCAAAATCCCATGGCGCCAGATCGGTTTCAGGCGTTTGAGCAGCATACGCTTTTGCTTGTATCATAATACTGTTGATTTTATGTTTTCGTTAAACAAAGTTATGACGGATGGCCCGAACGCCTGCTAAACGTTTCAAAGTAATAATTATACTTTTCAAAGAGTTTTGCGCAAAGCCATAGGGGTAAGTCCTGTATGTTTTTTAAAAAAGTTATTAAAGTATGATGCGTAATCAAAACCGAGACTGCGGGCAATTTCAGCAACGCTCCAGTCGGTATGCGTTAACAGCGATTTTGCTTCGGCCAGTATCCTATCGTTAATATGGGTGGTGGTCGACCGGCCTGTTATTTCGCGTACCGCGGCATTTAGATGATTCACATGTACGGATAGTTTATCGGCATAGTCGCCGGCTTTTTTCAATGCCAGCATGTATCTTGGCGAATCTACCGGGAATTGTTTTTCGAGCAAACTCAAAAATAGTTTAGCTATGCGCGATGCGGCATTCTGCGGTGTGAAGTAAGCAATGGCCGGCTGCATTTTAATGGCCTCGTGAATGATGAGGTTGAGGTGGTTACGCAGTAGTTCGTACCGGTAAGTATACTCACTGTCAAACTCCTGCAGCATACGGTTAAAGATGCCGCGGATGTATTGTATCTGCATTTCGTCCAGGAAATACACCGGGTCGCCGCCTGGTTTAAACAGGGTTGATTCTTCGAGGCTTTCCATCCGGTTGCCGGGTTGTAAAAATTCATCCGTAAAAAGGCAGAAATATCCAACGCTGTGTGCATGGTCGCAATCCCAGGAATATGGCACCAGCGGATTGGTAAATATCAGTGCGGGTTTATCAATGTTGATAGCTCTTTTGGCATAGTTTAATTGGCTGCTGCCGCCCAGCCACAGCGTAATTTTGTAGAAATCGCGACGATTATAAGAACTTAATTCGCAGCTGCTTTGGCAAATTTCTGCAACCCTGAACTGAACAGCCTCGCTGGTAATGGTGTCGTGACTATAAATGATGTTTTGAATTAACTCAGACGTTGACATGTGCAAAGTTAAACATTTCAAAGAAAAAAGCTGGGCGGGCGGGTAACGCACTTCTGCTGGGGCGGCTGCTTCGTATTACGATTGATTTTGCAGTTCCCGTACTTCGGCATAACCGCCAAATTCATAAATAGGGCAGGAGGCTGCTATCTGTGTAGCCTCATCCAAATCATCTGCTTTAAGCAGCAGGTAACCGCCTACTATTTCGGTGCCTATCCGGTGAATATCTGTTATAACACTGCCGTTTTCTTTGATGATGCGGCCTTCCAGGGTTAATCCGCTGCCACCTGCCAGCTTACCTGCTGCACCCCATTGTTTGAACCAGGCGGCCCAATTTTCCTGATGTGCTTTAACAGCTTCGGCCGGATGTTCATCAACACGACCATCAGGCTCCCTGAACAATACGATATAATTTTTCATGACTGTTTTTTAATATTTTACAATTATAAAACGAAATCGATATAAATGCAACGATTTTATAATTAATTGTATATTTGTCCATGCAACCTTTAGTACAACTCATTACCGCCTGGCAGCAATACACCGAGCAGGTACCGAATGCCCGGGTAGAAGGCTTTTGTTATCATTATCTGTCGGCTAATAAAGGACAGGCTTCAAATAATAATCAGGCCGATCTGCAGTTGGCCAAACAGCTGGGCAAAACTAACAGCATCCTGAAAACTTATTATAAACTGGCCCTGCGGCAAATACCCGGATTTGAACTGGAATGGTATTACCTTTTGGAAGCCATAGCGGCGGGACACGAACTCCGTAAAACCGAAATTGTGAGTTTTAACCTCTTGCTGGAGCCTACCACCGGTATCGATATTTTAAACCGGATGCTTAAAGTGGGCATCATCAGCGAACGGGTAGACCCTGCAGATAAAAGGGTACGCTTAATAAAACTAACCAATGAGGGCATTGATCTCCTGAACCATTTAAACGCTTTGTTGGATAAAGTAACTTGGATGGTGCTGGCTCAGGTTGATACAGATGACAAAGTGGTGATTACGCGAGCTTTATCCGGGATAGTCGATAAGCATACCGCTATGTTTCATGAAGGAAAAACTAAAGCGATTGAAAATATGGAACTAGCCATAAAACAGCTGATAGATAAAGGCTGAATAATGACACAGGACAGATCGTTAAATGATGTTTTACTGACTTTTTATCCCATCGGGTTAAAAGATTATTTTTCAAAACGCTTGCATATTTTGTATCATACTTGTTACATTTATGAAAATTATAAACCAAAATGCAAGAACACATCCTGATTGTTTATCTATTGGTTGCCTGTAGTGTTGCTGGTATCCTGTTCACGTCCTTTATTAAAAGCAGATATTTTAAAAAGGGCTAATTTAAAACCTGCAAATGTGCATGCTATCACACATGCACATTTGCAAAAAGATTTTCCTCCTTCTGTTTTTAAGCGCTGTTTTCTGATTATTGTACAGTATAATGTGAGGATAATCCCTGTCTTTCTTTAAGTGTTGGTTGCTCAAAGTAATCAGTCAATTCTAATGAATAAATCACACTGGTAATCTTCCACTTCCCATCCCGTTTTATTAGGCCCAGGTATTTGCCGCCCCAGTTGGTCATTTTATTATCGGCCCAGAAACTGTAATCCATAGTTACCGAGGCAACGGTTCCGTCCTCAACTATTCGTATATTATCAAACTTATCCTGGGTTGATTTATAGCTGAATAAGGCCCGTAAAAAGCCCTTGTAACTTGCCGCGAAATAATTACTCTTTCCCACTTTTGCTCCCTTTTTTTCTGTTTCTTTGGCTTGAGATCTGTCCTTAACGACCCCGCACCAGATAACGGGTCCGTCATTAAACAAACTGTAAAACGTAATGGAATCCTTTGTAATTACGCTTTGTGTGTACTTGGTGATGATGTTGTTTATTTCTTTTTTATTATCTGCTGCCTGCTGTGCATGTGATTGCTGAATAGTTATCAGCAGTATAATGGATAGCAATTTTATAGGTTTCATTACTTTTTTTGATTGTTAATGTATTTATACTCAATAGTTAATCCCTCATAGCCATAAGCATCTGCTTTCATCTCCTGAATGGCGGTATAACTTACCGGGTGGATATTGCCGAGAATAGAGGCTAATGAACAGTGTACGGCATCAATATACTTAGCCTTATTAGCTTTGAGGTTGGTAGAGTCGGAGATTTTGATGTCGAGATGAAAGCTTTTTGTTTTTAATTGAGCTAGTGATACAGAATTAACAAACCAGAGATAATCCGGTACAAATGTTACGGTGACTACTGTAACTTCAGGCTTTTTGTTTAAAATATCTTTTGTAAGACGACTTATAGTTTTGGCGAGTTCTTGCGCTAAAGCGGGATCTTCCTGACCGCTTACTTTTAAATTAATGATGGGCATGCTTCAATATTTAATGAAGTATAAAGCTGCGCCTAAAAAATTCTTTATTTATTGATGTATGTTAAGAGTTTGATCCGGCTCAGGGATTCGGGTTTTACACCCAGGTAAGAAGCGATATGATATTGGGAAACCCGCTGCTCTATGCCCGGATACAGGGAGGATAGCGCTTCGAGCCGTTCTGCTGCTGAATGTTTTAAAAAGGAGGTTTCCCGCTTACATTTCCTGATAAAATAGGTATCAGAAATATATTTAGCCAGCTTCAGAAAGGCGTTGTCTTGGGCAATTAATTTGTTGAGTTTCTCATAACTGATGTAATGCATAGTGCTGTTAGTTAATGCTTCTATATTGCAATTGGTAGGCATCTGCGTTAAAAAGCTGGTGTAAGCACTCACAAAGTCATTCTCAAAATAAAAATCATTGTTAAATTCTTCTTCGTTGTTACGCACATATGACCGGAGCGTTCCGGAAGATACCAATCCGATAAAATTACAAACAGAGCCTTCGCAAATCAGATGCTCTTTCTTTTTTAGGTCTTTTGTCTTCAACTCGCCATAAAATGTTTCAAAATGGTTTCTATCCAGCCCTAGCTTTTCGGTAAATAAGGAAATTAGTGAGTCCATTGTTTCAACTGATTAGTGACACATATCAAAGATAAGTTTTATTTAACGGTGGCTATCGGGATCAAAACACGGGTCTGTAAAGATTTTAAGCGGTTACGGTGTTCATGATTTTAATGAATTTAAAAATAATCGAAAAAAAATCATACAAAAAATTGCGTAGTTAAATAACTACATATATATTTGTAGTCAAATGACTACGCAATGAATTTAAGACGAGACGTATTCCAGGCCATAGCCGACCCAACCCGAAGGGCTATATTGCTGCTGGTAGCTTCGCAAGCCTTAACAGCTGGTGCCATAGCTGCCAACTTTGACACCGCCAGACCAACAGTTTCTAAACACTTGCAAATACTTACTGAGTGCGAATTATTAGAACAAAAACAAAACGGCAGGGAAATTTACTATCATATTAACGCGAAAAAAATGAAAACTGTAGCCGACTTTATTGAACCATTCCGCCAAATGTGGGATGAACGATTTAACAAACTGGAAGCCATTATGAAAAACTATCAAACCAAAAAATAAACCGATATGGAACAAAAAACAAAGATCCATGCCGAAGACGGCAAACAGGAATTAGTGATTACCCGGGAATTTGATTTACCGCTGGAATTGCTTTTTAAAGCCTATGAAGAACCCGAGATTGTAGAACAATGGATGGGGACAAAGGTGCTTAAGCTGGACAATAAAAAGCACGGCGGTTATCAATTTGAAACATCTGATGCTCATGGCAACGTGGTTTTTCGGGCCAATGGAACAATCCACGAGTTTGTTCCTAACCAGAAGATCACCCGGACATTTGAAATGGAGAACACGCCATTTGCCGTTCAGCTGGAGTTTCTGGAATTTGAACAACTCACGGGTGATACTAGTAAACTCACCATGCATATTGTATATAAATCAATAGCGCAAAGAGATCAGGTATTGCAAATGCCATTTGCTCAAGGCATCAATATGGCGCATAACCGCTTACAAAACATCGTAAACAAATTAAAATAATTCAAAATGGAAAAGAAAAAAACGCTTTGGTATTGGATAATTACGGTAGCATTATCCTTCTTTATTTTTTCGGGTGGCTTGGCGCAGGCTCTGCAGGTAGAAGGGGTGGTGAAGGGTTTTAAGCCCCTGGGATATCCTACTTACTTTATTTCGATTATAGGTGTTTGGAAAATGCTGGGTGTAATTGCGATATTGATCCCACGATTTAAATTGCTAAAGGAATGGGCCTATGCAGGTATATTTTTTACAATGACGGGTGCCATAATTTCGCACATAGCCAGTAATGATATCTCTGCCCAAATTGTTGCTCCATTCATGCTGGCTGTTTTTGCTGTTTTATCGTGGTATTTAAGACCTGCGGATAGAAAGATCATTTCGGTTAATTAATAAATTCTAAAAATGGCAGGAAGAGAATGAGAAGACAAAACGGGTATTTGAAATATTTAATTTAACAATGGAGAAATACAAATTAGAAATTACAGGGCATTTGGACATTTTTGTTGCGGATAATGAAGATGAATTTGAAGGTGAAAAAGTGAAATGGCAAAACATATTAATTCACGGTGACCCCGAAGGGCTGAAATCCTTTGCGGAGCTTTTAATAAAAATAGCAGACCTAAATCAAGATGCCGTAAAAGACCTTCCAATTGGAGCGAGAGAACATATTCATTTACGGCCGAATTTGGACATAAGTAAAAGTTCTGTAGAAGTAATTGTAGGTAGAATCGATGCAAAAGGGACAAGTGTTTTTTATGATCGATACATTGAGAAAAATAATGAACATTGACTTTGCTAATTGAAATGTTTTAAAAATCAACATTTTGATCACTGCATTTTTCTTCTATCCGAAAGATTTGCAAAACATAAAGTACAAACAACATGAAAAATAATAAAAAGCAATTGTCGCCAGAACAATATACCGAACTGATCGGCACACTAAAAATACGTTTTGAGAAAAATATGAACCGGCATAAAGGTATAGAGTGGGCCAAAGTGCAGACCAGGCTGGAAGCAAATCCTGAAAAATTATGGATTCTTGATGAAATGGAAATAACCGGTGGTGAACCCGATGTGGTTGACTATGATAAAAAGACCGGCGAATACATATTTTATGATTGCGCGGCCGAAAGTCCTAAAGGTCGGAGAAGTGTTTGTTATGACCATGAAGCCCTGGAGGCCCGCAAAGAACATAAACCAGAAAACAGTGCGGTGCAGATGGCTTATGATATGGGTGTTGAATTATTAACAGAAGAAGAATACCGGACACTGCAGCAGCTTGGACAGTTTGATACCAAAACATCCAGCTGGATAAAAACTCCGGCCGATATCAGGAAATTGGGTGGTGCAGTTTTTTGTGATCGCCGGTATGATACTGTTTTTGTGTACCATAACGGGGCCGAATCTTACTACGCTGCCAGGGGCTTCCGGGGCTCGTTAAAGGTTTGAGTTTCATAAACACATAATTAAAACAATAGCATGAATCCTAAAGTTGATTTTTATTTTAATAAGGCCAAAAAGTGGCAGGAAGAAATGGATCAGTTAAGAATGATCGTATTAGACTGCGGGCTTACGGAAGAATTAAAGTGGGGCTGCCCTTGCTATACCTTTCAGGAAAACAATATCGTTTTAATACATGTGTTTAAAGAGTACTGCGCGCTTTTGTTTTTTAAAGGGGCCTTGTTAAATAATGCGGATGGTCTTTTGATCCAGCAAACGGAAAATGTGCAGGCGGCACGCCAGATGAGGTTTACCAATGTTCTGGAAATTATAGAGCAGAAATCCATTCTGAAGGCCCATGTTTATGAAGCCATAGAAGTGGAAAAAGCCGGTTTAAAGGTAGAACTGAAAAAAACGGAGGAATTCCCCATTCCCGAAGAGTTTCAAAGTAAACTGGCTAAGATCCCTGCCTTGAAAACCGCCTTTGAGGCATTAACGCCGGGACGCCAAAGAGCCTACATCCTCCATTTTTCTCAACCCAAACAATCCAAAACCCGGGAGGCAAGGATCGAAAAATATATGCTGCAAATTCTCAATGGAAAAGGGTTGAATGATTTGTAACTGTTAAATATTATTTCCCCGTTTCTTTTCGCCTTGCATAAACCTCAGCCATATTTTTCGATATGGGGTTTGGTTTGCTCTATAGTCTAGTCTGTATGAAAAGCCACAGATCCGTCAAACCTGTGTAAATAAACCAAACATATATTTTAAACAAATGTTTTAATCAATCGTTTGATTAATTTGTCGAGAAGTTTTATCATTAACTTTTTAGCATTAATCAAATGGCTGAAACCGGATTTAAAAAATGGATCATTACCATTACAGTTATCACAGCATCATTGCTGGAACTGATCGACACCACTATCGTTAACGTTTCTATCCCCCAGATCCAGGGCAACCTGGGTGCCACCATTACCGATGCTGCCTGGGTGGTAACCGGTTACAGTGTGGCCAACGTGATCATCCTGCCCATGTCTGGCTGGCTGGGGAGTTTCTTCGGACGAAAAAATTACTTTTTAGCCTCCATCATTGTATTTACCATAGCTTCCTTTTTATGCGGCAACGCGCAAAGTTTGTCCGAGCTGGTGATGTTCAGGATATTGCAGGGGCTGGCCGGAGCTGGTCTTATTTCTACAGCGCAGGCTATCCTGTTGGAAACCTGGCC
The DNA here is from genome assembly GCF_900155965.1 of Mucilaginibacter lappiensis. Taxonomy (GTDB): domain Bacteria; phylum Bacteroidota; class Bacteroidia; order Sphingobacteriales; family Sphingobacteriaceae; genus Mucilaginibacter; species Mucilaginibacter lappiensis. The sequence continues at coordinate 410,490 of NZ_FTMG01000003.1, read as the reverse complement.
GCCTAACCAGGTAGGTACAGCTACCGCCTTATTTGGTTTGGGTGCTATTGTGGGCCCAACCATCGGGCCAACTATAGGTGGTTATATTACCGATCATGCCGCCTGGCGTTGGATATTTTATGTAAATATACCCGTGGGTATCCTGGCAGCGGTGTGCACCTATATGTTTGTGAGGGCTACGCCAAGTGATGGCAAAGGAAAACCCATTGACTGGTGGGGGATAGCTTTACTGGCCATAGCGGTAGGAAGCCTGCAAACCATATTGGAAAAAGGGGAGGATGAAGATTGGTTTGCCACGCCTTACATCACCGTATTAACCGTAACTGCTATTTTTGGTACGTTATTGTTTATTTGGCGCGAGTTGAGTACCGAATACCCCATTATCAATTTTAAGATCATGCGGCACCGGAGTTTCTCGGCCGGTATGGTCACTTCCTTTGTGTTGGGTGTGGGTTTGTATGGTTCCACGTTTGTGTTCCCGGTATTTTGCCAGGGCTTGTTAGGTTTTTCGGCACAGCAAACCGGCGAAATATTATTTCCGGGTGGGATGTTTACCATTATAATGATGCCTTTTGTGGGCATCATGCTCAATAAAGGCGTACCCGCCCAGTTTATGGCCACCATAGGGATGCTATTGTTCTTTGTGTTTTCGGCCATGCTCAGCCACTCTACTTTATCATCCGGTATCGGCGATTTTTTCTGGCCCCTGGCTATACGCGGTGTTGGGTTGTCCCTGCTTTTTGTGCCGCTTACTACAATGGCTATTGGTGGCTTAAAAGGGGCGGAAATTGGGCAGGGTACGGGCTTAAACAATATGATGCGGCAATTGGGCGGTTCATTTGGGATAGCCGGTTTAAATACCATGATCCACATACGGCAGGCGGTACACCGCAATAACCTGCTGGTAAACATTAATAATTACAATCCTTTTTATAACGAGAGGTTTAATGGATATGTACAGGCTTTTGTAGCCAAAGGCAAATCCATTAGCGATGCCACACGCATGGCCTACGGAGCCATAGAAGGCGCGGTACAAAAGCAAAGCACGCTTTTAAGTTATAATGATGCTTATTGGATAGTAGGTATTGTGATGTTATGTGCCATTCCATTGGTTTATTTGGCGCCGTTTGTAAAAGGACAAAAAGCCGTATCCGAGTCGCATTAAGCATTTAATTGTGGCGGTTAATTTGTTGGCTAATGGTTAGCTTTACAACCATTAATGCCAACTATGACGCTAACAGCCGAACTTTCGACAGAAGAAAAAATAAAAGATGCAGCCAGGAGAATTTTCACCAAGAAAGGTTTCCTGGCTACTACCATTAGGGATATTGCCACCGAAGCGGATATCAACGTGGCCTCTATCAATTACTACTTCCGTAGTAAAGAAAACCTGTTTGCCTTTATTATGGACGAAACCATTAAAAAGCTTTTTGATAAGATAGAACCAGTATTGAATAACGAAGATACAGGCATTAATGAAAAAATAGAGATTTGTGTAGGTTACTACATCGATCAGGTACTGGAAAACCCCGACTTTATTTTTTTTATGGTGAGCGAGGTAATGGGTGGTTTAACCAAACTACCCATGATCAATAACATGAGGCTATTGGTTAACTCTCATTTTGCCCAACAACTGCGTGCGTTGAAAACCAACGGCGATATCAATTATCACCCGGTAAACCTGTTTTGGAATATCTCCGGCATGATCATGTCGCCGTTCCTGAGTCGCCCGCACATGCTGCAATCGAATTATTTTACTTCCGATGAGTTTTTTCAGTTGATGCAGGAGCGTAAAAAATTGATCCCGCTTTGGATGAAGCTGATCATCAATGGCTGATGTTATGCACATAGGTATTAATTCTCTACACGTTTTTTTGCGGAAACAATTTACCGGTATTAGCGATGTTAAACATATTGCGGATGGCTGGTGGTCGCAGGTTTTCTCTTTTAAAACAGATGAAGGCTCACGGGTTATCAGAATAAGTAAACATCTTACCGATTTTAGGAAAGATATTTTTGCCTACACCCACTTTAACAGCGCCCAAATACCTGTTCCGGAAATTATAGCTGCCGGGAAATACGATACGCAATTTTTTTACTGTGTTTCCAAATATGTAGATGGCATCCCTTCAGACCAAATTATAGATGCACAAGGATCTAAACCCGATTTACTGTTGACCCAAACCATAGTATGCCAGCTGTCGGCTATTCACCGGCTCAATACCGGTAACCTTAAGGGCTGGGGATATACCAACGAAAACGGGGACGGAATTTTCGGGAGTTGGCAAGAATATCTCCTGGCTATTCACAACGGTAAATACACCATCGCCTGGCAGGAGCTAGCTAAAACCACCTGGCTTAACGGCGAGCTGTTTGCCCGCTTAACAGAGCGTATGCGAACCTATTTTCCGTACCTGCCCAAAGAGAAACACGTATTACATGGCGACTATGGGTACGATAATTTACTGCTGACCGCCGATCATAAAATTGCCGCGGTTATTGACTGGGCAGAAATGCTGCTCGGCGACCCGATGTACGATCTGATCCATATGAATGAACCCTGGGCCGAATCCGCGCAGTTAAATTACATGGATATATGGAAACAGGATATAAAAAATGATCCGAAGGCACTGATCCATTTTGAGCAACGCCTGCAATGCTACACTATTCACTACACTTTATTTCATTTACATATCCACACCATTAGGGGCGAACGGGAGGATTATGAATATATTGAGCATTGGGCAAATCAAAATTTATAATTAGTTAAGCCAAACACGCACAAGTTGATCCTGTTTGGATGAAATTGATCGTCAATGGATAAAATGATGTTTGTATCATTCTGTCACCCAAGTAAACCCCTCATTGTGCTTTTCAATATACCCAAATCCGGGCCAGGGCAAATGATACCCGAAAACGCGTTGTTTAGACAAGGCAAATTTTTCAAGGATCCTTTGGCGGGTACGAACTGCTAAATCAAAATCAATGTCGAAGATGGTACCCCATTCTGGTTTGGCGAACAGCACGATCTCATCATGAAAAATATCGGCCATATGAACAAATTTTTCGTTGCCAGAGGTTATAGTGAACATGCAATGGCCGGGTGTGTGCCCTGGCGTAAGTATAGGCTGCAAAAAATCAAATAGCGGCTCATCAGTATGGAATAGCTGTAGCTTTCCGCTTATCTGCGAGAAGAAAAATTTAACCTCTTGCTGGAGTGACTGAAGTGAAGCTCGTGAATTTTTACTTTTAGAGAAATCAGCGTCATCATCCTGCCAAAAATCAAATTCTTTTTGATGCATATGGATCTTTGCATTTGGAAAAACCAGTTGGCCACTATCGCTCATCAAGCCGTTGAAATGATCGGGGTGAGCATGGCTCAATACAATGTCGGTCAGGTCATCGGGTTTAATCCCTGCTGCGTGTAGATTGCTTACCAATTTGCCTGCACCAGGTCTGGCTTTGTGTCCATTGCCGGCATCAATCATTACTATACGATCTGCTGAAATAATCACCAGGATATTATGAGTGAGCATAAAGTGCGGTGATAAGATATGGTGATTCTCCCTGATTTGTTTCAACTTGGTTTGATGTATATCAGGAGCAAAGCAGCTACTGTCATATTCAACATTGCCATCGGTAATAGCCAATAGGTTAAAGGTTTCAAAATGATAGTTTACAACACCGGGAGCCTGGTTTAATTTTATAGCTCCTGTATCTGGATTATTGATCATATTATTAGTTTTTTTTCATTGGTAAATGTCTCCTGTTTTTGCCAATCCTTTACAAAAGACTATATTTATATACTTAGGCAATAATTTTAGACTAATGGCAAAATCAATAGCCCGGAAGACAAAAGATTTTAATCCTACCAATTGCGCGGTAACCTATTGTATGAACATTATAGGGGGCAAATGGAAACCGGTGATTATACATCTGATCAGGAATGGAACCAACAGGTACAGTTTAATGCAAAAAGCTATCACCGAAATAAGCAAACAAACGCTCACCAACCAATTGCGGGAGCTGGAGGTGGATGGCGTATTGGAAAGAATAGTTTTTGCCGAAGTACCACCCAGGGTGGAATATCAAATAACCCAGCATGGCCAAACTTTATTGCCCATCATTGATGCCATGAAAGCATGGGGGCGTGAGAATATGCCGAAATAGGCATACATTACAGATTAACCCAGGCTGCGTTTTGAAGCCCAGAAAATAACCTGAAACACAGGCGGTACTGGTGGATATGAAACAGGTTGTAAAACAACTTCGTCAGTTAGTTGTAGAAACAACAGTTTCCTGACCATTAAAAACAGGCAATTTCCGTATAATTGCCTGTTTTTTGAAGAATTTTAGTATTTATGAAGTTAAAGAGCAGCGCAGTTATTACGGGTATTGGTGGTTATGTTCCAGATAGTATCCTGAGTAACAGTGATTTAGAAAAAATGGTTGATACTAACAGCGAATGGATAGTATCAAGAACCGGGATAAAGGAACGAAGAATTTTAACCGATAAAACGCTCGCTACTTCTGATATGGCCACCTGGGCCATCAAAAATTTATTAGATAGTACTAAAGTTTCTGCCGATGAAATTGACTGTGTGATCATCGCCACATCAACTCCCGATCATTTGCTGTTATCAACCGCCAGTATTGTTTGTGATAAAGTAGGTATGACCAACGCCTGGGCAACGGATGTTAACGCGGCCTGTAGCGGATTTTTATATGCTTACACCCTCGGATCAAGCTTGGTTGAAGGTGGCCGTTATAAAAAAGTGATCGTGGTAGGTGCCGATCAAAACAGCGCTATCATCAATTATAAAGACAGGAATACCTGTATACTTTTTGGCGATGGTGCAGGAGCAGTTTTAATTGAACCCACTACTGATGGCACCGGCCTAATTGACAGTGTTTTTAAAACCGAAGGTAAAGGCCGGGAGCATTTACTGGTACCGGGCGGGGGCTCCAAAGTTCCGGCAACGGCGGAAAGTGTTGCTGCCAACAAACATTTTATACACCAGGATGGCCGGGTAGTTTTTAAAGCTGCTATTAACGGTATGACCGATACTTGTAAAGCGGTGCTGGAGCGTAACCATATGACCATTAATGATATCAATTGGTTGATACCACATCAGGCCAATTACCGGATCATACATGCCGTTGGTGACCATTTAGGTTTACCAGCCGATCGTGTAAAGGTGAATATTGAAAGATACGGAAACACAACTGCTGCTACTATACCACTTTGTCTTTGGGATTTTAAAAATGATTTTAAACATAACGACAACATGATACTAACCGCCTTCGGGGCCGGTTTTTCATGGGGCGCCACCCTGCTAAAATGGGGTAAGCTGAGAACTGCGTAAAACGCCTCCGTTAAATACCCCGCTTATGTAGTGCTTCCACACAGGCTATAAAATTACTATTAAACGCGTCATTGCTGTAAGGTATGAAGCAAAAGCCTCTCTCAACCCTCCCCGGAAGGGGGGGCTCTAAAACATTTTCCAAAAGTCTCCCCTACCGGGGGAGATTTAGAGGGCGCTTTTGTTGTTTTAGTCTTTAATGCAGTCCCTTACGTTTGAGTAAGCCGCCCGTAGTATCATCAATACTTTGCTGCACAATAAAAGCCTTAGGATCGATACCCAAAATGGTTTGTTTAAGCGAGGGAATCTCGAGGCGGGTGGCTACTGTAAAAACGATATCCCGTGCATCATTGATGTACCCATCTTTACCATAACCGCTTTTGCCCTGGTAAATGGTAACGCCACGACCCAGGGTTTCGGTAATGGCCTTACGGATAGCTTCGCTATGGGTAGATATCACGGTAATGCCCGAGTATTGCTCAATACCATTCAAAATAAAATCGATCATTTTGGCAGCAGCCATGTAGGTGAGTATAGAATACATAGCGGGTTCCACACCTAAGAAAAAGGCGGCCATACTAAATATCAATACATTGAGCAACAGAATAAAATCGCTCACTTTGAGTAGTTGCGTTTTCTTGCTCACTAGTACGGCAGCAATTTCGGTACCATCAAGTACAGCTCCTCCACGCATAGCCAAACCACTGCCAGTGCCTATAAAAACACCGCCAAAAACAGCAGTAAGTAACTTATCGTGTGTAACATCCGGAAACTGCACAATGGCGACAACTATGGAAAGTAAACCAATGGCGAGTGTGCTTTTGATAGCAAACTGCAAGCCCAGCTTTTTATAGCCTAACCACAAAAACGGTACATTGATAATAAAGATAAGGAGTGAGATAGAGACGTGTGAGATGTCAGATATCAACATGGCTATACCGGTAGCTCCTCCATCAATAAAATGACTCGATAATAAAAAGCCTTTTAAGCCAAATCCGGCAGATAATATTCCAAGTCCGATCGTTATTGCATCTTTTACTGTCTTTATAGCGTCCATGGCCAAATATAGCCGTTTGAGGCTAAAGGGAGGCATATTTGCGGGAACAGATTTCGGATTTCGGATGTTCGATTTCGGAATTGACAAACAAGTGATAAAAAAGCGAAGCTTTCCTAAAGCATATTTCGGATTCGAATATCCGAAATCCGAAATAATTTTAACTACTTCACCACCACTTGCGCGGTGTTCCTGCTTACTTGTTCCAGTAATACAGTTTTTCCTTGGGTTAGTTCCTTCAGCGCGTTTTCTGCATGATGCCTGATGGTGATGAGCGTTAAGCCGGTATTGTATTTTACCTTAAAATTCTGCTGCAAACTGTTGAGCAGCTTTTCAAAGCGCTCTTCATAAAAGTCAAAACAAACAGAAAAGCTCAGTGCCGATGTTTGCATTACATTTACTTTGACCTGATTTTGGGCAAACAGACCAAAAATATCGCTCAGGTGATCTTCGGTAACGAAGGAATAATCTTTAGATGATACCGACAGCAGTACCTGGTTTTGTTTCAAGATGATGACCGGTTTTACAAATGTATTTACACCATCTTCCTTAATAACAGTGCCTGGTGCCGAAGGATCGGTAAAGGGTTTAACCAGCAGGGGGATATGTGCGTTTTGCAGCGGTTTGATAGTTTTTGGGTGGATAACGCTTGCCCCGTAATAAGTCATTTCGATAGCTTCGGAATAGGAAAGCTCATCAAACTTTACAGTATCGGTAAAAAACTTAGGATCGGCGTTCAGGATGCCCGGTACATCTTTCCAGGTGGTTACCGATTGGGCATTGAGGCAAGCCGCAAAAATGGATGCGGTGTAGTCAGATCCTTCACGTCCCAGCGTGGTGGTGAAATTTTCGGATGTGCCGCCTAGAAATCCCTGGGTTACTACGATACCTTTATCCAGTAAGGCAGGGATATCCCGGGTAATACTTTCGCAGGTTTTGTCCCATTGCACAACACCTTCACGGTAAGTGTTATCGGTATGGATATAACCACGCACATCCAGCCACTGATTTTTTAAATCTTCTTTATTTAAATAAGCGCTAATGATGCGGGTTGATACCAGTTCACCGATAGATACCAGCTGGTCATAAATGAAATCGTAATCATCCTGTGGCTCATCCTCAATCATCCAGTCAATTTCCACAAAGGTGTTCGCTATCTCGTCAAATACGGAGTGCTTGGGTTCAAACAGCTCGTGCAGGATATCAAAATGATATTGTTTAATGCCCTCGTAAATGAGGTGCATATTGTCTGACTGATCAACATAAGCACGGGTAAGGCTTTCCAGTGCGTTGGTGGTTTTGCCCATGGCCGATACCACTATAAGTAACTGATTTCCTGTGTATTTTTTAACAACGCTGGCCAGGTTAATAATGCCACCGGCATCCTTAACAGACGCACCTCCGAATTTAAAAACAAGCATTTATTTGATGTATTTGGACACAACCGAACCCGGTCGTAATAATGATTTAATGGATGAATAGGGGATGATGAGGGTTGTTGTACCAGCCGCGTAAGGTTTGATCTCGTAGGAATTGTAAAAGAATTTTAATCCGACAGGGCTGATCAGGAAGTTATCATTCAGCGCGAATTTATTATCCTTGAAAAAATAATCATTGGCCAGCGAAGCGGTAGGGCTCAGTTTTTCGTCTTTTCTGAAAATGCCTTCGGCAATAAGCCTTAGCTTATCTTCATAACCAGCTGCGAAAATATCATCCAGCGAAAGGTCTTTATTAGCTTTAGTATCCCAATTGATAAAGAATGTAGCAGCCGCGCCGTGCGCGCCGCCCTGATAAGTGTCGCCTCCAACCTCCAATGTTGTTAAACTTGAATCCTGGATTATCACCTTGGCATAGCTGCTCAGCTTATAATACATAGCTAGTTTGGGCTCTGTTTTCTTCAAATCATTGTACGATTTAAAGAAAGCCTTATTCATGAGCTCGATGGTGCTATCAGGGTGGCCATCCATGGCAAACAGGTTTCTTATCTTTCGGGTAATTGAGTCATTTAGCTTTTTCTGACCGGTAAAAACAGGATATTTGATAGTTATAACCGCACAAGCGCTATCGGGTTTGTTGCCGCAATCTGCCGCCCGTTCATGTATATTTTTAAAGGTATAGGAAAGGGTGTCAATACTGGTAGTATCCTTTTGCTTTGCCGGAACACCCCACTGGCATGATCCGAAAGCGAAACTAACGGCGATAAAACAAAACAGGTAGCTGGTTTTCATGGCTTAATAGTTTAAAAACTGTTCTTTTGACAACGAGGCATTAAGCCACCCGGCTTCCATACTGGCCTCGTATTTTTTATAAAAATTGATAGCGGGTTCGTTCCAGTCGAGCACCTGCCATACCATACCGCTAAAGCCTAATTCTTTAGCTTCGGCAATCAGCACGTTAAACAACAATTTACCAACACCTTTACCGCGGTATTGTTCTGTAACTATCAGATCTTCCAGGTACAGGCGACAGCCTTTCCAGGTAGAGTAGCGTACATAATAAACCGCGAAGCCAACTATTTGCCCTTCCGCTTCGGCAACAAAGGCTTTCCATATTGGTTTAGGGCCAAAGCCGGCATCCTCAAACTCCTGTAAGCTCACGGTCACTTCTTCGGGCGCTTTTTCAAAAAGGGCCAGTTCATGTACCAGCTCCATTAAACGTGGGCAATCTTCGCGTTGGGCAACTCTTATATTTATGCTCATTTTTTTATTGTCATTAATCATTCGCTGTGGGTCATTAAGTCATTGGAATTTAAATCCGATATCGAATATCCGATATCCGAAATCAAAAATCAATTATTTTTCCAGTGTTTAATAACGCGGTTGCCAAAAATAGTGCTGCCTACCCGTACCATGTTGCTGCCCTGTTCAATGGCCAGTTTATAGTCAGACGACATACCCATCGACAGCGTATCAAAAGTATCTATCTTGCGGAAATAGCTTTGCTTAATACCATCAAAAAATGTCTTCAGCTCGTAATATTCATCCCTGATTTGTTTTTCGTTATCAGTATTGGTGGCAATACCCATCAGTCCGCGAATGTGTACATTGTTTAAGGTTGCAAATTCATCTGAACGCAGTAGTTCAATGGCTTCGTCAAAACCCAATCCGTATTTGGTTTCTTCGTCGGCAATATATATTTGCAGCAGGCAATCTATGATACGGCCTGTTTTTTCGGCATGTTTGTTAATTTCATGCAGCAGTTTCAGGCTATCGACAGATTGTATCATGCTCACAAAAGGGGCAATATATTTAACCTTGTTAGTTTGCAGGTGCCCTATCAGGTGCCATTCAATGTCTTTAGGTAGTTGTTCATATTTCTCTACCATTTCCTGCACGGTGTTTTCGCCAAACAGGCGCTGACCGGCGTCATAGGCCTCCTGCAGGTCTGCGGCAGGTTTAGTTTTCGACACCGCCAATAAAGTTACCCCTGACCCCGTTTCTTTTTTTAAGCTTTTGATGTTATCTGCAATGCTCATTTATCCGTAAATTTGCTTAATTAATTAGCCGCTAAATTACAGAATGCATAAATATTTAACCTTGTTTTTTTCAGTATCACTATTTTTATGTGCCTGTAAAAACAATAAAGTCCCTGCTGGACTCATAAAACCCGATGCCATGGCCGGCTTACTAACCGAAATTCACATCATCGACGGACGCTTATATACCGGTTTACAAACTCCCGATAGCTTGTATAAATACGGTATGGGTAATTACCTGGCCGCTTTTGAACGGTTCCATACCGATTCTGGCACGTTTAAAAAGAGCCTGAATTACTATGCCAAATACCCGGATAAGTTGACGGATATATATGATAAGGTTGATGACCGGATTAAAGCCCTGGCCGATTCGGTTAACAAGATATCGGCCCAAAAACGCAAGGACGATTTAAAAGCCGATTCTATTAAAATGGCCCACAAGGCCGATTCTATTAAAAAAGCTGCGCAAAAGCCTGCAAAGGCCATCAACAAGGCTGATTCTCTAAAAAAGTTAAAACAAAAACATCCTGATGCTTTACCCAAAAAATAGTGTTGATAAGCTGGGGTTTACCGAGGTAAAAGAATTAATAAAAGCACATTGCCTGAGCGAAATGGGTCAACAAATGGTTGACAAGATACAGGTGATGAGTAATTACGATCTGATATACAAGTTCCTGAACCAGGCCAACGAGTTTAAGAATATCCTGGTTAATGATGCTGCCTTACCCATTCATCACTTTTTCGATATAAAAACCTTAGCCAATAAAGCCCGTATCGAGGGTGTATTTTTATCTGAGGAAGAATTTTACCAGGTGCAGGCCTCCCTGCAAACTGTATTCGCGGTGATCGCTTATTTCAGCGAACGTGAAGGGCTATATCCCAATCTTGAAGCTTTATTTGAACACCTGCCTATTGAAAAGGCTATCCTCAAAAAGATAGATGCCGTTATTGATGCCAAGGGCAAGATGAGGCCCAACGCCTCGCGCGAGCTGAATGAAATTACCATGGGTATTGCCAAAGCCGAGCAGGAAGCCCGCAAAAAGATAGACCAGATATTTAAAGCGGCATCCGGCAGCGGTTGGACAGCTGATGGCTCCCTCACGGTGCGTGATGGGCGCTTGTGTATCCCGTTACTGGCCGAAAATAAGCGCAAGCTCAAAGGCTTTATTCATGATGAATCCGCATCGGGTCAAACCGTTTATATGGAGCCCGAGGAGGTATTTACCTTAAATAACCGTGTACGCGACCTTGAATTTGAACGCCGCCGCGAGGTAGTTAAAATACTGACCGCCCTTACGGATGAATTGCGGCCTTATACGCCGCTTTTGCTATCGTACCACAGCTTATTAACCAAGCTTGATTTTGTACGCGCCAAGGCTCTGTTTGCCATTGATATAGAGGCTGAAATGCCACAGGTAGTTAACGAAGCCCGTTTAAAACTATACAATGCACGTCATCCGCTGTTGTTCCTGAATTTTAAGGCCGAACAAAAAACCGTGGTTCCACTTAATGTACATATTGATGAAGGTACTCGCATCATTGTGGTATCGGGGCCAAATGCCGGCGGTAAGTCGGTTTGTATGAAAACCGTAGGCTTGCTGCAAATGATGGTGCAGGCCGGTTTGCTGATCCCTGCTGCCGAAGCGAGTGTGGTTGGGGTGTTTAAGCAGCTTTTTGTTGATATTGGCGATGACCAGTCGATCGAGAGTGACTTGAGTACCTACAGCGCGCATTTATCCAAAATGAAAACTTTTGTGGAGGACGCCAACGGAAAAACGCTGATCCTGATTGATGAGTTTGGTACAGGAACCGATCCTCAGTTTGGCGGCCCTATTGCCGAGGCTGTGCTGGAGTCGTTGAACCAAAAAAAGGTGAGGGGTATGGTCACCACACACTACTCCAACCTAAAAATATTTGCCAGTAATACCGAGGGAATCGAAAATGCTTCGATGCTGTTTAACAACGTGGAGATGAAACCGCTTTACCAATTGGAAATTGGTAAGCCCGGCAGTTCTTACGCGTTTGAGATTGCTCAAAAAATAGGTTTACCCGTTAATGTGCTCAACCTGGCCAAAAATAAAATAAGCGAAGGGCAGAAAAAAGTAGATACGCTCCTGGTTGACCTGGAACGCGAAAAACGCGAGATATTTGAAACCAAACAAAAGCTGGACAAGCAGCAGCGCCGGGTAAACGAGCTGCAAACAGAAAATGAAAAGCTGAAAAGCTACCTGGATGAAAATAAAAAAGTGCTGATCAAAGAGGCTAAAGATCAGGCGAAAAATATCATCCTGAATGCCAATAAGCTGGTAGAGAATACCATATCCGAAATAAAAAGCAGTAATGCCGATAAAGAAGTTACTCGTAATCTGCGCGAAAACCTAAACATCGAACTTAAAAAGAATACCGTTAAGGTTGAACCAGTAAAACCCAGCCCTACAGCTGACGAGGAGTTAAAACCCGGCGATTGGGTAAAACTAACTGACTCGGAAACTACCGGGCAGGTGATCGAGCTGATCAAGGACAATGTAGTAATTGCTATTGGCGACCTGCGCACCGTGGCCAAAAGGAAACGGGTGATCAAAGTTTCTAAATCGTCGGTGCCGAAAGATATCCGCAGGAACTTTAACTCGCATACCAATGATCTGGCCAGTTTTAGTCCGGAGATTGACGTGCGTGGTATGCGCACCGAAGATGCCCTGCATGCTATTGAAAAACTGTTTGACCGTGCCCTGATGATGGGCTTCAATAACCTCAAGATCATCCACGGCAAGGGCGATGGTATCCTGCGTAAAATGATCAGGCAATACCTTAAAAAATACGACCAGGTTGACCGTTTGGAAGATGAACACGCTGACCGGGGTGGAGATGGTATAACATATGCATATTTAAAGTAAATTAGCTGTTTGGATCAAGAATTAGGGGACTATGGGACTTTGAGATTATGGGACTATTGGATTAGGGATTAAAACCCAAATCTTTTATTCAATTATCTTTGCTCTCTGGTCTCAAAGTCCCCTAATCCAATAGTCCCATAATCTAAAAATCACATAGTCCAAAAAAGATGGCATTAAAAAGTATCACTCCTATGTTATATACGCTTCGTGTTAAGGAAAGCGTTGATTTTTATGTTAGTAATCTGGGTTTTACCTGCGTTGGTTTTGATGAGGACTGGGGCTGGGCAACCGTGAACAGGGATGATATTGAAATCATGATAGCACTCCCCAATGAGCACGAAACTTTTACTGTGCCTAAATTCACAGGCTCGTTTTACATCCGCACCAATAATGTAGACGAGATTTGGAACGAGTTGAAGGAAAAAGCCGTGATCTGCTATCCCATAGAAAATTTTAGCTATGGTATGCGGGAGTTCGCGGTTTTTGATAACAATGCCTATATATTGCAGTTCGGTACCCCTTTGGACTGATGCTGTGGTCATTGATGAATTGACGTTTAGCTAATGATATTTATACCCCAAAAACATGGTTTACACTTTTTGGGGGAATTAAGATGTAAGTATTTAATTATCATGTATTTATATGAATGTTAACCATGAAAAGTGTAAACCATGTAAACCATCTTTTTGTTAATTGAGTCAACCCATGTGTAAGATCTGCTCTGTAATTCTGTTCTTCATTTTTGCTGCCGGTTTAAGCTGCTCTAATGCTCAAATCGCGGTATTTAAAAGTAAAGATTCACATATCCGTTATACCGGTCGTATCAACATGACCGACGAGGCTGCAGAGCTTTACTGGACTGGCTCATCGGTTAAAATTAACTTTACAGGTACCGGCGCATCGGCTTTGCTACAGGATGAACGCGGCGAAAACTATTTTACCGTAATTGTTGATGGTAAGGTGATCAACACCATCCACCTGGATAATACTAAAAGAATTTATACACTTGCCGAAGGTTTACCAGCAGGTTCGCACAGCCTGGAATTATTTAAACGTACAGAGTGGGAAATGGGCAAAACCATTTTTTGCCAATTTATATTGGCTAAAGAGGCTACAGTTTTACCTGCGCCATCCGCTAAAAAACGGCACATAGAGTTTTTTGGCAATTCCATTACCTGCGGTTACGCGGTTGAGGATACCACCGGGAAGGACAGGGGCACAGCTCCTTATGAAAATGGCTATATCAGCTATGCTGCTATTACCGCCCGCCACTTTGATGCAGATTATGTGTGTACCTCCAAAAGTGGCATCGGTGTTCTGGTAAGCTGGTTCCCGCTTATCATGCCCGAAATGTATAACCGGCTCGATCCTACGGATCCGACCAGTTTGTGGAGTTTTTCGAAATATACGCCGGAGTTGGTGGTTATCAATCTGTTTCAGAACGACTCCTGGATAGTTCAGCAGCCCAACAACCAGCAGTTTAAAGAACGTTTTGGTACCAAAGCTCCCGAACCCGAGCAAATCATCAAAGCCTACCGGGAGTTTGTGAAAAATATTCGAAAAAAATACCCCAAGACGCAGATTATTTGCGCCCTGGGCAGTATGGATGCTACCAAAGCTGGTTCGCCATGGCCGGGTTATATCGAAAAGGCGGTAGCCTCACTGAACGATAAAGCTATCTATACGCATTTTTTCCCTTTCAAAAATACCCCGGGACATCCCAGTGCCAAAGAACAGCAGGCCATGGCCGATGATCTGATCGGCTTTATTGATAAGCAGGTGAAGTGGTAAAATACGATTAACAGGATTGGGATTTAAAACTATGCCATTGCGAGTTGGAGCCCCACCCAACCCTCCCCGGAGGGGAGGGCTTTTAAATATTTTCCAAAAGTCTCCCCTTCCGGGGGAGATTTAGAGGGGGCCTATTGCCGCGTTATCGCTCGCAATGGCATGTTCGTTTTGTGGCCTAAAAATTATCTTAATTCTTACCTCTTATATCCTTACTCTCGACTCTTATATCTAAATTTGACCAACCAATTATTGAACATGAATAAAGTAGTTAGTGGTGCCGATGAGGCCATCCGCGATATTCAGGATGGCATGACTTTAATGCTGGGTGGCTTTGGCCTTTGCGGGCTGCCCGAAAATTGTATAACCGCACTGGTGAAACAGGGACGGAAAGAATTAACCTGTATCTCCAACAATGCCGGGGTTGATGATTTTGGTATCGGACTGATGTTGAAACAGCGCCAGGTAAAAAAAATGATCTCTTCCTACGTTGGCGAAAATGCTGAATTTGAACGTCAATTACTCAGCGGCGAGCTGGAAGTAGAGCTGTTGCCCCAGGGCACGCTGGCTACCCGCTGTATGGCTGCCGGTTATGGTATGCCAGCCATTTTTACCCCAGCCGGTGTAGGCACTGAGGTGGCTGAGGGTAAGGAAACCCGCAATTTTGATGGTAAGGATTACCTGATGGAAATGGCCTTTGATGCTGATTTTGCCATTGTAAAAGCCTGGAAGGGGGATACCATGGGCAACCTCGTATACCGGTCGACCGCGCGTAACTTTAACCCTGTTATGGCTATGGCCGGCAAAATAACCATTGCCGAGGTAGAAGAGTTAGTACAACCCGGCGAACTTGATCCCGATCATGTACACACTCCCGGTATATATGTACACCGTATTTTTCAGGGGAAAGATTATGAGAAAAGGATAGAGCAAAGGACGGTGAGGGCGAAGGAATAAGGATAAAGGGAGTAAGAATGGGAAGGAGCAAGGATAGAAGGAGTAAAGAACAAAGAACCTGAACTAAAACCGCGCGTCATTGCGAGGAACGAAGCAGGAGCGAATTATACACCCATTTGTCATCCTGAGGAACGAAGGATCTATTCGGCGATTAGATTCTTCGCTACGCTCAGAATGACAAGGGGAAATAAATAAGAAATTATGTTGGATAAAACAGGAATAGCAAAGCGAATAGCTAAAGAAATAAAAGACGGTTATTATGTTAACCTGGGTATTGGTATCCCAACATTAGTAGCCAATTATATACCCGAAACCATGGATGTGGTGTTACAGTCAGAAAATGGACTGCTGGGGATGGGGCCATTTCCGTTTGAAGGGGAGGAAGACCCGGATGTGATCAACGCGGGTAAGCAAACCATTACCATGCTGCCGGGCTCGGCCATATTTGATTCGGCAATGAGCTTTGGGATGATCCGTGCCAAAAAGGTAAACCTCACCATATTGGGTGCCATGGAAGTATCCGAAAACGGCGACATAGCCAACTGGAAGATTCCCGGTAAAATGGTAAAAGGCATGGGCGGCGCGATGGACCTGGTGGCATCAGCCGAAAATATCATCGTAGCTATGCAGCATGTAAACAAAGCCGGCGAATCAAAACTATTACCTAAATGTACCCTGCCACTTACCGGTGTTCATTGCGTAAAAAAAATAGTGACGGAACTGGGTGTATTTGATGTATTACCCGAAGGCGGCTTTAAACTTTTGGAACGTGCTCCGGGTGTAAGCGTTGAGGAAATAAAAAATGCTACTGCCGGTAAGTTGATAGTTGAGGGAGAGATTCCGGAGATAGTTATTTGATCATAGTTAACGGTTCATAGATCATAGATCATAGTAGTGCCATTAACCATTAACTATGATCTATGAACCGTTAAAATAACTTCTCCCGCAAGCCTTCCGATATTTCTTTGGTTACGGCAATAATATCTTTGGCAACGTGGCTGTTGTTGGTGATCACCCGGTCACATTCGTCTTTGTATGGTAACAGGAATTCTTTATAGGCTGGTACCACATGGTTTACCCATTTATACATAGCATCATCGCGCGAATAGCCGCGCTCTATCAGATCGCGTTTCAGGCGACGTTCCATGGCAACTTCTTCGTCGGCTTCAATAAAAATTTTCATGTCCAGCATATCGGCAATATCCCTGAAATGCAGGATAAACAAACCCTCCACAATTAAAATAGGTGCTGGTTTTATTTCCAGCATTTTGGGCACCACATTAGGGTTGTTAAAAGTATACTCGGGCTTAATAACGGTTTCATTATTAAGAAGTCTACTGATATCCTGCTGAAAATGCTCATGGTCAATGGTGGATGGCAGATCAAAATTATAAACTTTATTTTCTTCTGACGTCATCTTATGAGCCACGCGAAAATAATAGTCATCCTGCGATACCAGGCACACCTCGTCGGCAGTAAAATGCTCCAGGAAACTTTTCAAGAAAAAGGTTTTGCCAGATCCACTACCACCGGCAATTCCAATAATATAAGGTTTATTCATTCGGGTTCGGACTGCCGTAGCTGATGTTTACGTGAATGCGTTTATCTAAAGCACCTAATGCGTCGGCTGTGTTTTTGGTCATTACAATAAGTACGTCCTTGGTAGCCTCGCTGTCAGTAAATCTGCCTACAACTTTAGCGTAGGTGGTATGGTTGTTCATGGGATTGGTGATCTTAATCACGGTACCGATAGGGGCGGTACGGTGTAATACCAATTCTTTTTTAGGGTCAAGGCTGGTATCATCAATCCAGGTGGCTACGCCGGTTTCATTTTTTTCATATAGGCCAAAACGATTGGCTTTTAACTTATTGCTCGCGCTGTCAATAGCCGCAACGGTCGAATCCTGGGTAGTTACTACAGCATCTTGTTTAGCTACAGGTCTTTCTTCCGGTGGCATGCCCGAACGTACTTTGACGATCTGGTTAGGGGTAAGCGTGCTGGAGGTTAATCCGTTTAATTTGGTGATATCTTCAACAGAAGTACCAAAACGTTTAGCTATAGAATAAAGCGTTTCGCCTGCAGATACTTTGTACTGCTGTATATTATCCATGTTCAATGGTTTGGCAGGTGTGGTATCGGCTGGTGGGGTCGTTGTAGCTACTGTTGTTGCCGGTGCCTGTTGTTGAACTACCGGTTGCTGTGTTTGTGGTTTTGGCTGTTGAACAACTGGTTGTTGTACCTGTGGTTTTGGTTGCTGAACCGGTGGCTGCACTTGTGGCTTGTTTTGTTGAACAGATGCAGGTGTAGTTGCTGCAGTTTGGGTAAACGACTGCTCAGTAGGTACTTTTATAATGCCGCCAATTTTAAGTGCTGCATTGTTATTGAATTGTATAATAGCCTTTGGGCTTACATTATAACGGCGACCGATAGAGTAGTAATTATCTTTAGGATCAAGTTTGTGTAGTACAACTTT
Source organism: Mucilaginibacter lappiensis (assembly GCF_900155965.1). Taxonomy (GTDB): domain Bacteria; phylum Bacteroidota; class Bacteroidia; order Sphingobacteriales; family Sphingobacteriaceae; genus Mucilaginibacter; species Mucilaginibacter lappiensis. The sequence continues at coordinate 392,485 of NZ_FTMG01000003.1, read as the reverse complement.
TTTTCCGTTCAGGTTTTCTACTCCAATAGAGTCTACAACCGGGTTTGCAAAAATGGATATGGACAGGGTAAGTAGGGGAGCGATGACTAATAAAATCTTTACTTTCATAATGAATTATAATACAGTAACTTATAAGTTTAAAACTATTAATGCTGATCGTTCTTTTAAATAGATCAGGTTATTCTTATGTATTACAAACGCCTCGGGTTGCAATTTTTGTATGTTGCTGTTTAATAAATCGCGGTAAACAATTACACCTTCGCTGTTAATAATATATAAGTGCTGTTTTATTTTTTCCTGAAAAAACGTGTGCAAAGATACAATTCTGCAGCTATTGTGCTCCAAATAATGCAGGGTATTTGCATATGGTTCGGCAGGTAAGGGTAATTCTTTTAAAAGCTCTGCCGGGAGCATCTGTGGCACAACAATATGGTTGTATAATGGGGTATCTATCACCGGTTGATGGGCCCGTAAAAGCTCTCCGGTTTTCATATCAACTAAAAATAATTTCTTAGGTTGTATCTGACTATTATAAACCATCGGGCCGTTTGCAGACAGATGATCAAATGCCAAAGTATAATTGCTCCACAAGGCTTGCCCGCTTATGCCCTCAATAGCTATCAAGCCTTTATGGATAGGGCCATTTGCCGATTGGTAGTTGTGCACCAATAGTACGCCATCATAAGCGGCTTCAATACCTGTGAGCCATCGTTCGGGTGTGGTTACATCCTTAAAATAGACCTTGCCGTTAAGTAGGCTAACCGCGCCAAAAGCTACTTTTTTGTCTTCGCTGTTACGTAATTCAACAAACAAAGTGGAGTTGATATTATCAATTTCCATACGCCAGATGGGCCAGTCAAATTGCTCGTTAATAAAAGGTAGCATCTGTGTCATAAAGTGTGTAAATATGGGCAATAAAATCAAATCTGTTTATATTTACCAAACATTGCTGCCAAGCAAATGTTAAACATAAAAATCACTATTTATATATGAACGCAAAAGAAATTAGTCTGGAAGAAGGTAAAGTAAAACCTGTTGTTGACCACTTAAATGACCTTTTGGCCAACTATCATATCTACTACCAAAAAGTACGCGGCTGCCACTGGAACATCAAAGGGCAAAACTTTTTTACCCTACACTTAAAGTTCGAAGAGCTATACACCGCCGCGTTAACCACCATTGACGAGCTTGCCGAAAGGATACTAACCCTGGGTAAATCACCATACAGCACTTTTCATGATTACATCGAAAAATCGGCCATCAAAGAGATCCAAACTATTGGCTTAAAAGATACCAAAATGGTAAAGGCCGTTATTGAAGACCTTGCTGTTTTAATTTCTAAAGAAAGAGAGATCCTGGACATTACCGCCGAGGCTGGCGACGATGGCTCAAACGATATGGTAAACCGCTTTATGCAGTTTAACGAAAAAAATACCTGGATGCTGCGTTCATTTGTGAACGAGGACTAATATACACCGGTCAAGTATCATTTTTAAGGCCGCTGATATTTTATGTCAGCGGCTTTTTTGTTGCTTTTATGTTAACAAAGATCCTCAGCGCAAACGTTTGAGTAGAATAAAGGGCCGAATACTTTTGATTTAAAAAAGATACGTTGTAGAATTGCCCTACCAAATCATAAAGCCTTGAAAGTAATACATAGCGTACACCCCGAAGATTTTAAAAGTTATCAAACCGCACAAATAAGAGAACGTTTTTTAATTGACCAATTGGTACAGGCCGATAAACTGAATTGTACTTATACCCATTACGATCGCATGATCGTTGGTGCCGCACATCCGGTAACTCAGTCGGTAGAGCTGGAAAATTACCCTAACCTGCGTGCCGATTATTTTTTAGAGCGTCGCGAGATAGGTGTCATTAACGTGGCCGGCGATGGCGAGGTTACAGCCGATGGACAAACCTTCCAGGTAAATAAGCTCGATTGCCTTTATATAGGTAAGGGTGTTAAAAGTGTAAAATTTACCAGTAAAAATAGCGCGCAGCCAGCGGTATTCTATCTGCTTTCGGCTCCGGCACATGCAGTATATCCTACTACATTAATGACTAATGAGGATGCGGCCAAAGTACACACTGGTTCTATCGAAACAGCCAACAAACGTACCATCAATAAATACATTCACCTGGAGGGTATCAAAAGCTGCCAGCTGGTAATGGGCTTAACCATACTGCATGATGGTAGTGTGTGGAATACTATGCCGGCGCACGTGCATGATCGCCGTATGGAGGCATACTTTTATTTTGATGTACCTGCAGGACAAAGAGTATTTCATTATATGGGTGAGGGGCAGGAAACCCGTCATATCCTGATGGGTAATTATGATGCTGTAGTGTCGCCACCATGGAGCATACACTCGGGCAGCGGCACAGCCAGCTATAGTTTTATATGGGGTATGGCAGGTGAAAACCTCGATTATACCGATATGGATGCTATTGCTATACCTGATATCAGATAAAGATCAATTGATTAATAAAATATAAAAGACATTGGAAAATTCATTTTCATTAGCCGGTAAAGTTATTGTAGTAACCGGCGGTACCGGCATCCTGGGCGATGCGTTTGTAAACGCTATTGTGGAAGCCGGAGGTGCGGTAGGCATACTGGGTCGTAAAAAAGAAGTGGCCGAAGAGCGTGCCGAAGCCATCAGCAAAAATGGCGGCAAAGCCATAGCACTAGTAGCCGATGTGCTGAACGAGGAAGAACTGATAGCCGCTAAAAATAAAATTGTAGCTGCTTTTGGTAAAGTTGATGGCCTGGTGAACGGAGCCGGTGGTAACATGCCCGAAGGCGTACTGGCCCCCGAAGAGGATATTTTTAAAATGAACATTGCAGGAATGAAAAGAGTAATGGACCTGAATACCTGGGGGACTATCATTCCAACACAGATATTTGGCGAGGCCATTGCTACAACCGCCGGTAAAGGAAGTATCGTGAATGTATCATCTATGAACTCTAAGCGTGCTATCACCAAAGTATTGGGTTACAATATAGGTAAGGCCGCGGTTGATTGCTACAACCAATGGTTTGCGGTTGAGCTGGCTAACCGTTATGGCGATAAGATCAGGATGAACGCTTTAGCACCCGGCTTTTTCCTGACCGAGCAAAACCGTAACCTGCTAACCAAACCCGAAGGTGGCTATACCCAACGTGGTGAACTGGTGATCAAGCAAACGCCATTTAAACGTTTCGGCCATGCCGATGAGTTGAAAGGCGCATTGACCTGGCTGCTGAGCGATGCTTCGGCATTTGTAACCGGTTCGATGATCTGCGTTGATGGCGGTTTCTCGATATTTGGTGGGGTATAAGAACAAAGAATAAGCTCGCCTGTTGGTAAACAGATAATATCGAACATCGAATGCTGAATGTCCAATAATGATTGATTTTACTGTTCGAAATTCATTATTGGATGTTCGGTGTTCAATATTAACAAGTGTTCAATAAATTATAAATACATTTTTATGAAACTGAAATTAACTATAGTAGCCTTGTTGATGAGTGCCGGCTTAGCAGCCAGCGCACAAACCGTTACGCTCGATTATTATTTTAACCACGAAGTACATAAAAATAAGGCCGGGCAGCAGGAGCGTTTCCATTATTTGTGGGGAGAGAAACAAAATTCAGGCTTTTCTACATTCGGCGCTTCTTTTACAACTGCCGGGGCACAGTTGGATTCGCTCGATCAGGCACCTACTGCGGATAATCTCAAAAACACGGCTATCTATATCATAGTTGATCCGGATACAAAAAAAGAAAACCCTAATCCCAACTACATTCAGCCAAAGGATGTGGAGGAAATTACCAAATGGGTAAAAAAAGGTGGTGTACTTTTAATGATGGCTAATGACAGCGCTAATGTAGAGTTGCCTCATTTTAACACGCTGGCGGCCAAATTTGGTATGCACTTTAATGACGATCTGCAAAATCATGTGATTGATGATAATCATTTTGAAGATGGAGCTGTAAAAACCACCGGCAACCCGGTATTTGCCACGTCCAATAAAATATTTATGAAGGATGTATGTTCCATCGGTCTTACAGGACCGGCAACGTCTGTTTTGAAAAACAGCAATGGCGCTACCATTATAGCCAGCGCTAAATATGGTAAAGGTACAGTGGTTGCCGTAGGCGACCCCTGGTTGTATAACGAATACGTAAATGGCAGGCTACCAGCTGGCTTTGAAAACGACAAGGCAGCTAATGATCTGGTACATTGGTTGTTGCAATTAGCTATCGGTAAATAAACTAACTGGCAATAACAGATATAACGCAAGGCTGACAAGTACCTGTTGGTTAATGGAGCGGTATGTATTATATTTGCCTATATTTTCCTGTGGTGTAATGGTAACACTTCTGATTCTGGTTCAGACGATCGTGGTTCGAGCCCATGCGGGAAAACAAAAGGTCTTAGCAATTTGCTAAGACCTTTTGTTTTAGGCCCCCTCAGGGTCTCCTGAAAGGGACCCTGAGGGGATTACAAATGGTGCTTTTTGAAATTTCTGCATTTAATAGAATGTGTCCTTTCATTCTAACAAAATTCCAACAATATCAATGACAACACTTTCAGGGACAAAATGCCCGATTACACCGTACAACTTTAAGAGCGTCTTTCAACTTTAACGTGCTAAAATAGGGGCATGCCGTGCGCTGTTATAGGATAGAAAAAGGTGTAGATTTGAGTAATTAAACTAAATCACCATGTTTAACTGGCTTAAGGAAAACATTCAAATAAGCGTTAGCGGCTTTTTTCAAATTATAGCATTGCTGTTAGCTGGCATATTAAGTACGCTTGCCCTAGCTGCGGGTTTTAAGGCAAAGAGATTATATATTAAAAAGAATGCTAAACGAAGTCGACTTGTAATAGTTTTTATGACTTTAATATCAATTATAGGCGTTCTTTTTTCGGGGTTTGAAAGTAAAAAAGCTACTCTCGCATTAAATGATAGCTTAAGAAGTGCCCACGGTAGAATTGACACCTTGAAACGAAAACTGGATAGTTCCCGTAGCGAAAACGTAATTGGTTTCAAAAGTCAAAGCAATTTGATAATAAAGAAGCAAAGAGAGTCTTCAGACCAACTAGCATTATCAGCAACTAAGTTGAGTGATCTAATAGGCGGAACCGATAGTGTGCCAATTTTTCGATTTATTGTTTTTTCTCCTAAAAAAATCATCGGAGGGTTGATAAACCTTAATTCTAAGCCAGCTTTCAATGTAGAAGGTTATATAGCAAATTATGATAGCCTAATAGCTTGTAAGCAGAGTCGGATATTATTGCGTGATAAAAAGTTGTATAATGCCATAGATCAAGATTGTTGGAAGCGCAGCCTCTTGCCTATCGGCGCTACAGTATTACGCCCTGGTGAAAAAGGCACGATTGATCCTCTTCCCCTAGCACCGAGCTACCCTTGCTCGCATCGATATATCGTTATGTTAACTTTTAAAGACAAAGTTTATGAAGAAGAGTGTTATTTTGATTATGTCAATGGTGCATTCTTTCAATCCGTCAGAATAATCGAAACCAAGAATAACAAATTACTAAGATCTTGGATATATCAGGTAAATGATGATTTTCCCGAAAAGAACCTTAAAGTGGACTGGGATAAAGAGTTTCCTTTAAAAATCTACAACACGTTCCGATGGCAGTTTTAGTATGCTCATTTAAGCGCTTTTAGAAGCCTTTTTTCGACTCAGTGTCCATGTATGTCTTTAATTTATGATAAATTTACGTCCCCTCAGGGTCTCCTGAAAGGGGCCCTTGGGTTGCTTCTGCCCCAATTTTATACCTCAGGGTCCTCTATGAGAGACCCTGAGGGGACTGTAAATTGCTTGGGCCTTTTTTATTTTTATTAAATTAATATTACTGTAATAATTGAATCGCAGTTTTACGGCCGCTGCCAACATTTTCAGAAGACGCAGCGGTTAATTGAAATGATATATGATAAGTTCTGGAAGAGGTTTTACTATTGCTTTATTTGCAACCCTGGCTACACAAACGGTGAGTGCGCAAAAAACGACTAGAATTGACAGTCTGGTTAATCAGTTGCACAATCCATCAGATAAACACGTCATGGTTACCGCTCACCGGGGCGACTGGCGCAACGCGCCGGAAAACTCCTTACAGGGTTTTAAAAATGCTATCGCTTTGGGGGTGGATGTTATCGAACTCGATTTGAACAAAACCAAGGATGGCGTTATCGTGATTATGCACGACCAAACCATTGACAGAACCACCAACGGAAAAGGTAAACCCAGTGATTTTACGCTGAACGAACTCAAGCAATTTCATTTGCGCAATGGCCTGGGCCGGGTTACCAACCATACCATACCCACATTGGAAGAAGTCATGTTATTGGTAAAAGGCAAAGTGCTCATTAATCTGGATAAGAGCTACCCTTATTATAATGAAGCCTACCAGGTATTAAAAAATACCGGAACCCTTAGGCAGGCTATTTTTAAAACAGATGCGGTTTATGATGCAGTAAAAAGTAAATACCCCGAAATTTTGGATAGCATTACTTTTATGGCGGTAGTTGATCTGGATAAACCTGATGCCAAACAAATTATCAAGGATTACCAGCAAAATATGAAGCCGGTGGCATTTGAACTTAATTTTAAAACGGACACTTCTGCTGTTTTATCTGATAATCATTTTATCAATCAGCACGGATCAAAAATATGGATCAACTCCCTGTGGGCAAGCCTCAATGCCGGGCATGATGATGATACAGCCGTAGATGACGGAAATACAAAAGACAGCTGGGACTGGCTGATTGCACATGGAGCAACCATTATACAAACAGACCGGCCCAAAGAGCTTTTAAATTATTTGCGTAAAAGATCATTACATCGTTAACACGCTTTACTGATTTGAAGATTCTTCAATCTTTTTGATGCCACGCCTTGGTCATGAGGGAGTTATCTGTTTGAGGAAATCCTGAATGGCTTAGGTATTGTTTTTTCTTGGCCGGAAAGTACATCATAAAATAAATCTTCGATGTATTACTCGCTTAACAGTAAGGTAATATTTTAATCCGTATTTTGTGCTTGGATGGCAGCAGTACATACGCTTACGGATCTGGAACTGGTAGCTTTATTAAAGCAAGACCATGAGGCGGCTTTTACAGAAATTTACCTGAGATACTGGAGTTTATTGTATACCACCGCGAATAACATACTCGGGGATACCGAATTGGCGAAAGATACCATTCAAACGGTTTTTATAAGCATCTGGCAGCGCCGGTCCGAATTGGACATCCAAAATTTAAAGGCTTATCTGCACCAGGCGGTACGTTTTGCAGTTTTTAAAGTGATCAGGGAGCAGAAAGTAAATGACGCGTTTTATGAGCGCCTGGCGCAAGTTACTGTAGAGATCATTCATGACCACCCTTTGTTATACAAGGAGCAGCAAGAATTGCTCAATAAGCTGATAAATACACTGCCACAGGATTGCCGGGAAGCTTACCATTTAAGCCGGGAAGAAAATCTGACTTACAAACAAATCGCTTTTCAATTAAGCATCTCCGAAAAGACCGTCGAAAAACGGCTATCCAAATCCTTGAATCATATTCGAAACGGCTTAAGTGTAGGTACCTGTGTAGCCGTAATTATGCTCACTTTTTAATTGATTTAACTTTTTTACAAAAAAAACTCTTTTAGCGTAGGGTATACCGCTGCTTTTGGTACTTAGTATTAAAGCAGCATGGAACAACATTCTTTTTTTGAACTTATTGATAAATATCTTGCCGGAAAAGCTACCCGGGAAGAACAGAGCCTCCTGGAAGAATATTATAAAAGACTGGATAAAAACAATCAATCCACATTAACTCCCGAACAAGAACAGGCGTTACGACAATTGATGTTGCAAAACATACGCAGGGAAATACATCATATCCCATCCATTACCCCTGTTAAACGAATCAATTATTTTACTCGTTATGCTGCTGCCGCAGTTGTTTTGATTGCTTTTGGCATTAGTGCCTATTTGTATTTCGGGGCGGCGAAACCCGAAACAGTAGCATCTGTTAAAAAAGATATTGCTCCGGGTGGTAATAAAGCGGTACTTACATTAGGTAATGGCCGTCAGATTACTTTGGAAGGCGCTAAAAATGGCGATCTGGCTCAACAAGGAGCCACCACGGTTCATAAAACGGATAACAGTCTTGTTGCCTATCAGGTTGATAAATCGGATAATGATGCAGTAGCAAATGAATTCAATACTATTACTACACCCCGTGGTGGTCAATATCAGGTAATCCTTCCCGATGGTACGCATGCATGGCTTAATGCCGCTTCGTCTATTCGTTTTCCGGTGACTTTTAGCGGCAAGGTGCGTAACGTGGAAACGACCGGCGAAGTTTATTTTGAAGTAGCCAAAGATGCCCATAAGCCATTTAATGTTATTAGTGCCGGGCAAACTATAACGGTTTTAGGTACGCATTTCAATATTATGGCCTATCCGGAAGAAAGCAGCGTTATTACCACTTTACTGGAAGGCTCTGTAAAAATTACCAAAAACAATGTAAGTAAAATATTAAAGCCCGGAGAGCAGGCTCTTGTTAATCAGGATATAAAAATTATGCCAGCTGATGTAGATGATGCGGTGGCCTGGAAAAATGGAATTACTTCTTTTAATGATGCTGATATTAAAAGTATTATGCGGAAGGTTTCCAGATGGTATGATGTTGATGTGGAGTACCAGGGACAGATTTCCAGTCGGCTGTTTACTGGGTCTATCTCCAGAAAATCAAACCTTTCCGGTCTGTTGAAAATATTAGCCCTGAACCATATCCAGTTTTCTGTTGAAGGAAAACGACTAATAGTAAAGCAATAACTAAATCTTTAACTCCCTAATTAATTAATTGACATGAAGCAACAATAACCTTTTCAGGTAACTCATAAAAAAGCCGGAAGTGGTACGAACACTGCCGGCAAATGTTGGGTTAACCTCTCGCCAAAGCGAAAAAAAAATCTTGTAACGGACTTATTGCATTAAACCCAAACTCAACAAAAGTATGAATTTTTATACGCTCCCCGGTCTTCTGCGTATTAATCGAAGACAATTAATTAAAACTTTCCTGATTATGAAAATCACGATATTTTTAATAATCCTTTTTTGCCTGCGCGCATCGGCCAATACAGATGCTCAAACTATCAGTTTATCAGAAAAAAATGTATCTATTGAAAAAGTAATCACTAAGATAAAGCACCAAAGCGGTTACGTATTTTGGTACGAGAGTAAACTGTTAAAAAATGTTCCTGCTGTAAGTATCAATCTTCAGAACGCAACCATTCAGCAGGCGCTGGACATGCTTTTTAAAGATCAGCCGCTGGTTTATACCATTGTGGATAACACGATAGTTATCGATGAAAAACCAAAATCATCAAACCAGTTACCACTGCTTCAAAATATAACCGGTAAGGTAACAGATGATAAAGGTGTTCCTGTTCCTGGTGTAAATGTTACCGTAAAAGGCGCCCAAAAAGGTACCATTACGGATATCAATGGCCTTTACAGGCTGCCAGTAGAGCGCGGCGAGATTATCGTTTTCTCCTTTGTTGGTTTTAAAAAGCAGGAGGTTGTTGTTAAAGAACAAAAAGAAATTAATGTAACTCTTGAACAGGATCAATCCAAATTAAATGACGTTGTGGTGGTTGGTTATGGCAGTCAGAAAAAAGTAAATCTAACTGGTGCGGTTGGTACCATAAGCGGAAGCGTGTTAGAAGATAGGCCGCTCTCTACCGTTGGCCGAGGTTTGCAGGGGCAACTGCCTGGGTTGAACATTAATTCTGATAACGGGCAGCCTGGCAGAGGGGCTACTTTTAATATCCGGGGTTTTACATCTATTAATGGTGGCAGCCCTTTGATATTGGTTGACGGTATCACCACCGACATTAATAATATCAATCCGGATGATATTGCAAGCGCTACGATATTGAAAGATGCCGCTGCAGCGGCGGTTTATGGTTCAAGAGCGGCTTTTGGGGTGATATTGATTACTACTAAAACCGGGCAAACAGGTAGCAGTCCAAAAGTAAGCTACAATATGAATTATGCGATACACAAGATTGCTAATTTACCCGATGTAGTAACAGACCCGGCTACGGTGGTTGATTATAAGAACCAGGCCTATTCTGGTTATTATGGCGTAAATTTATACAATACAACCTTTGTTGACTATGCCAAAAAGCGGTCGCAAAACCCCAGTTTGCCTGCTGCTATTCCTAATCCTGCAGATCCTACTTCTTATATGTATGTAGGCAATACCAATTGGTTCGATGAGTTATATAAGCCTGATAATGCCAGCCAAAACCACAACCTGAGTGTGAGTGGCGGAAGCGACAGAATCACTTATTATTTTTCGGCCGATTATAATACACAAACAGGGGTGTTTCGATATAATCCGGATAAGTACGACAGGATCAACATGCGTGCGAAACTGGATTTTAAAGTAACCGACTGGCTGCATATTTATACCAATACATCCTATAATCGTACGGTTTACAATGAGCCTTCGCTATGGACCTCTGATTATACCTCTGGCGATTTATACCACGAGGTTGGACGTATTGGAACTTTAGGTATACCTAAAAATCCTGATGGCTCCTGGACGTCATCCGGTGTTGATATAGGGTTTTTGCAACAAGGTGGTCGTGCAAATACGGTAACCAATCAGCCACAAAATACGGTTGGGTTCAGTACTTCATTCTTTAATAATACCTGGAGAATAAAAGGAGATTATACCTTTCGTGCCACTAATGATTATTACCAGAGTTATCGGGTAGCCATCCCCTATGAAGTGGGACCTAATCAGCAAATATCCTATGCCGGTCATAGTGAGGCTTCTGCACATGCCGATGATAATTCATACCAGGCTATCAATATATACTCGGAGTATGAGCGAACCTTTGGCAAACATTATTTCAAAGGGATGATTGGCTTTAACCAGGAGCTGAACAAATACAATTACTTTGAAGCGCAAAATAATGATCTGATCAGTAGTAACGTAGGGTATCTGGATCAAACAACCGGCACCACACCTTCGGTAGGAGGTAATGGTTATCAATGGGCTGTAAGGGGTATATTTTCCCGTTTAAACTACTCTTATAATAATAAATACCTGGTAGAGGTAGATGCGCGGTACGATGGGTCTTCCCGTTTCCCACTGAATAATCATTACGGATTTTTTCCATCAGCTTCGGCAGGTTGGCGGGTATCCGAAGAACCTTTCTTTAAAAGTCTAAGCAGTGTAGTAACAAACTTTAAACTTCGTGCTTCGTATGGTTCTTTGGGGAATGATCAGAGTTTGGGTAATTATGATTTTATACCTAAACTACCTTCCGGGAAGATCAGTAATATATTAGGTGGTACACAGCCGACCATCGTATATCCGGCCACATTGGTATCTCCAAATATTACCTGGGAAAAGGTATATAGCAGGGATGGTGGTGTGGATATCACGCTGTTTGGTAAGTTAGATGCCACTTTCGACTGGTATCAGCGAGATACTAAAGACATGATCACCAAAGGTTTTCAATTACCGGCTGTATTAGGGGCTATTCAACCAAAAGAAAACGCTGCTGACCTTCGGACACGTGGTTGGGAGTTAAATCTTTCTTATAATGATCAGTTTCAGCTAGCCGGCAAACCCTTTAAATATAGTGTACGGGCAAACCTTTGGGATAGCAAAACAATCATTACCCGTTACAATAACCCTAATAAATACTGGTTTGGAGGCGATTATTATGAAGGCGAGCAAATAGGTGATATCTGGGGACTAACCACAATGGGCATATTTCAATCAGACGCTGCCGCAAAAGGCAAGCCTGATCAATCCAAACTACAAGGATATTATGCCTGGAACAAAGCAGGCGAAATACAATATGCCGATAGGAATGGCGATGGTAAAATTGACTATGGCGACGGTACAGTGGGTAACCCTGGCGACGCTCATGTGATTGGTAATACTTCACCTCGTTATAATTTTGGTTTCGGCGGAAATTTTGCCTGGAATAATTTTGATTTCAGTATTTTTTTTCAGGGGATAGGGAAGGCCACTTTTAACCCTCAAACAACCGGATATTATTGGAGCATGTTTTTTGCTCCCTGGGAAAATGTATATAAAAATATAGTGGGCAATACCTGGACACCGGAAAATCCCAATGCCTTTTTTCCTAGTCTGAAAGGCTGGAGGGCGGGAGATGCCGGAGCCTGGAAAGATCTAGCCGTTCCTCAAACCAGGTATATGTACAGTGCGGCCTATATACGATTGAAAAATTTAAGCGTAGGATATTCCTTTAACCTGTCGTTCCTGCGTAAGATAGGGGTTGACCGCCTGCGGATTTACTTCAGCGGCGAAGATCTTTGGGAATCAGACCACCTGCCGCAGGGATTTGACCCCGAAGGCTTAAACCATGTGCCCGGTTCAGTGGTAGGCCAATTTGGTGCCGGTAAAATATACCCTTTCCAGCGCGGATACTCATTCGGACTTAATGTGAAGTTTTAATGTTCAAACAAAATTTATAACAATGAAAAAGATATATATAATGATGCTGTCTTGTTTAACGATAAGCGCATTATTACTAAGCTCCTGCAAAAAGGATAGCTTTTTAACCCGCTTACCGGTATCGGATCTTACCCAGCAAAACTTTTTTGCTAATGCCAATGACCTCAATACTTACTGCAATGGTTTTTACCCTTCTCTTCCGGGTGTTACTTCGGTAGCTTTAGATGATCAGCAAAGTGATAATTACGAAAACAACCCTTTTAATAAAATAGTAGCCGGTCAGCTTATCGCCCCTACCGCGGCCACGGATAATAATGGTCAACCAAAATGGCAATGGGATTCTTTACGTCATGTAAACTATTTTTTAGAGAATTATCAAAAAGCAAACGCTCCGCAGACTGTAAAAAACCATTATGTGGGCGTGGCCCGGTTTTTCAGGGCTTGGTTTTATTTTCGCATGGTAAAGGCCTATGGCGATGTCCCCTGGTATGGTAAAACTATTCAGCCCAATGATGTAGCTTCTTTAAACAAGGCAAGGGATCCGCGGCAATTGGTGATGGATTCTGTTATGGCCGATCTGAATTTTGCAGTTAATAATATCAACCCGACCGGCCCGACCGGTACCATTACCAAATGGGTGGCGCTGGCTTTTCAGGCGAGGGTGGCCCTGCACGAAGGTACATTCAGAAAATACCATGGCATTGCAGGCTGGGAACCTTTTTTACAAACTGCCAGTACCGCCGCTCTTGCGGTGATGCAAAGCGGGAACTTTAAATTGTATACTACGGGAAACCCTAACAAAGATTATCTGAATTTATTCCTGTTCTACGCGCCTTCTGACCTACAGAATACCGAAGTAATCTTAGGCTATTATTATAGCAGCACGCTTCATGTTACCACACCGCTTGATGGTTATATGACGGCATACGGATACAGTTTAACAAAGGGCTTAATGAATACCTATTTGACCAAAGCAGGTACTCCTTTTACCGCTTTGCCGGGTTATGATACCCAAATGATCAAGGATGAATTAGCCAACCGTGATCCGAGGTTGACGCAGACCGTTTTAGCTCCTGCGGTAACTTATGGCAACCTCATCGGTTCCAAGAGATTAGGAACAACACCTACTGGATATCAGCAGATAAAATATTATGATCCTGCTACACCTACCTGGAATACTAATTATAATGCCGGTATTATATTTCGTTACGGTGAAATGCTATTAGATTATGCCGAGTCAAAAGCCGAATTAGCAAGCTCCGGGACAGGCAGCTTTTCACAGGGCGACCTGGATATGTCTGTTAATTTACTTCGCGACAGGGTAGGCATGCCGCATCTGTTAATGAGCGTGCCGCTAGATCCGGTATTGGCTGCAACCTATCCTAATGTATCTGGTTCATTGCAAAATGTATTGCTGGAGATCCGTCGGGAACGTAGGGTAGAATTAGCCTGCGAAGGTTTTCGTTATGATGACCTGATGAGGTGGAAAAGCGGTCCGCTGCTGGTACAGCGTTTTCTGGGTATGTATTTTCCTGGCTTAGGAACTTATGACCTGGATGGTGACGGGCAGCCGGATGTTGCACTGGTAACAGCCAAACCGGCTAGCCCTTTAGCAAACGTTTCCTATTTTGTAGTAGGTCAAGATATTTATTTAAGTAATGGCAACAGTGGCAATGTAGTGGTTAATCCCACACTGGTTAAAACCTTTACCGATCCTAAAAACTATTATTTTCCTATACCAACTACGGAGTTGTTACTCAATAAAAATTTAACACAAAACCCGGGTTGGTAAAAAGAAACTACAACCTAAATTAAACAATATGAAAAGAAGAGATGTGTTAAAAAAAGCAGGCATACTGGCAGCGGCGGGTTTAATAACACGTGGCAATAATGCGGTGGCTGCAGAAGAAAGTTCAAAAAATAAGCTGGTATTAAAAATTGCCCATATAACCGATGTACACATCCGGCCCGATATTGATGCGCCTCAAAAGTTCAAAAGATGCCTGGAAACTATTAAAAGCGAAAAGGTAGACTTTTTTCTGAATGGTGGCGATTCCATTTTTGATGCTTCTTATGATAGCGTAAAACGGGAAAGGGTTACCGAACTATGGAATTTATGGGATGATTGCCTTAAAGGTTTAAAAGGTTATGAAGTATACAGCTGTATCGGTAATCACGATACCTGGTGGGCCGCCCCTAGTAAAACTGACGAAATGTACGGCAAAGATTATGTAGTAAAACGCCTGGGGATACCTAATCGTTACTATAGCTTTAGCAAAGCCGGCTGGCATTTTATCATTTTAGATGGTAATAATCCTTCTATTACTTTAGATGATCAGCAATTTGATTGGTTAAAAAAGGAGCTGGAGCAATTACCGGCAAATCAGCCCGTTTTAATAATGTCGCATTACCCGATATTGGGTGTAACACCATTTTGGGAAGGAGGGATGCACTCAGATTATAAAAAACTGAAAGCGTTATTCTATCAACACCGGGATAAAGTAAAAGTATGCTTAAGCGGGCATAACCATTTGCTGGATACTGCTTCTTACAACGGCACACAATATTTTTGTAATGGCGCTATGAGCGGTTTTTGGTGGGGTAAGGGGGATGATAAATCAGCCGGTGATGGCTATTACGAAGAAACACCTCCGGGTTATGCTATATTGGAATTATACCAGGATGGTACTGTTAAAAACACATACAAGCCGCACGCGTTTTAAGCTGCTGATTATTTTATCAGCATAATTTAAAAGCCTTATGAACAAAGTTCATAAGGCTTTTTCGTGCCAGGGCTACTATATGCTAAGTACTTAAGCCTGCAACCTCACCTATAATAATAATTGCGGGATGCGTTAGCTGTTGCGAGTCTGTCATTTGGCGCAGGTCCTTAACCAGACCGCGGGCTACTTTTTGCTGGGGCAGCGAGGCATGCTGTATAATGGCCGCAGGTGTATTGCCCCTGCCTTCGGATATATAGGTTTCGGCAATGGCATCTACTTGTTTCATCCCCATATAAATGGCCACGGTGGCATTGCTTTGCATGGCCAGTTTTAAATCGGCAGATAAAGAGCCATCTTTTTTAGTACCGGTAATGATCCATACCCCTTCGCTTATAGCCCGGTGAGTTAATGGTATGTCTAAAAAACCGGAAGCTTGTACACTGGTAATACCAGGAATGTAATGTGTTTTAATGCCTTGTTCCCGCGCGTACATAATCTCTTCAAAGCCACGGCCAAATATAAAAGGATCGCCGCCTTTTAGTCTTACAACACTCCCTTTGGTAAAGGCATAGTGCTTTATCATCTCCAGGATGGTTTCCTGTGGGGTATAACTTCCATAGGGATGTTTGCCTACATAAATTTTTTCGCAGTCGGGTTTAGCTATATCCAATAAAGCTTTGTTGGCCAGGTTGTCATATAATATCACATCGGCCTGTTGTAAAATTTTATATCCCTTTACAGTGATCAGTTCCGGATCGCCGGGACCGGCACCCAGTATAAATAGCTCGGGAATGGGGGTACTTTGTGACATGCTTTGATGAAGAAATTCATCAATTATAGTCTATTTTATTCGTAATTGATGCAGGGTATAAAATAGTTTAAAAGTTTATAGGATTAGCAGATGATTTAAACAAAAACGATGTCTTGTGCCAGTTTCAAAAGTTCAGCGCGGTTAATAAGACGGATGCTTTTACCCGACAGGCTGATCAGCTTGTCATTTACCAATTCGTTCATCATCCGGAACACAGTTTCGTAAGTAGCGCCGGCATAAGAGGCCAGATCCTGCCGGCTCAGGTCGATATTGATAAAACCATCTGCAGTAGTGCCAAATTGGTTTTGCAGGGATATTAATGCCTCAGCAACGCGTCCTTTAACGGGCATGTGCGCCAGGTTACGCATTTTTCTTTCAGATTGCTTTAATTCTTCTGTCATAAACGTTAGCAACTGGTAGGTAAAATTGGGGTTTACTTTCAATGTGGCTTCAAAAAAGGCTGTGTCTACGTAACAAACAACAGTTGGCTGCAGTGCTGTTGCAGATATGGGATAAAAACCTTCATTACCTGAACCCCTGTGACCGAACAGAGAACCTTCCCGGGCAAAGCGTACAATGAGCTCTTTATCCTTATCCCATTTTTTATAAACCTTTACACTGCCGGAGTTTACAAAATAAATACCCGTTGCAGGATCGCCTTCTTTGAAAATGATTTCGCCTTTTTTTACTTTGTAGATTGTTTTATGTGCAGAAATTGCCGGCTTCCACTCGTCAAGGCAATTTATGTGTAAAAAACAACTCTTTGAATCGTATATATTTTGACTTTTTTTCATTTTAATCTATTTTATCTGTTTTTAAAACAGTATTTACAATGCTAATTAATAATTATCATAATTTATGCATGTAAAAAACATTATAAATGTCATTATTTTTAATGTTTTTATAAAATTTAATAAAAATAAAATTATAAATCAAAATTTAAATGTAATAAAATTTAAATAGTATAATTTAAAAATTAAAAACTACTTTAATTTTATTTTATAATAGCTTTTAGTGATTTTTAGATGCGATAATGGTTTATTAGTGGTTGTTTTTGTTTGATTTATAGTGTTTTTGATGTTTTTTTGGTGTTAATTGATGTGTTTGTGAAAGTAAAAAATCATAAATTGAATAATTTTAATTAATTACCCATGGGTTCGTTCATTTAAATGCAAGAAAAGGCTATTAAAGAAGTTGTATTTGTTTATTAATGCAAAACATTAAATTCGCGCCTTTATTAAGCAATAGAATATACTATGGAAAAGTTTAAAGCATTACAGGATTTAGTAGCCGCTACAGAAAAAGAAGCTGCCGCATTTTATGAAAAAGGAAACAAGGCAGCCGGAACACGTTTAAGAAACGCAATGCAACAATTGAAAGTTGTGGCTACCGATATCCGTAAAGAAGTAACCGAAAAGAAAAACGCATAATTCTTTTAATTAAAGCTACTTTGGATAGAAAGCCTGATCTCCGGATCAGGCTTTCTTGTTTTAAAGGGTAAGCTCCCTAGGCATGTTCCTGCCTTCTCTTCTAGCGGTCAGGCCCTGGCAAATTGCTCCCTGAGAATACTTTGATTGCTTATCCCCCAATTATTACCCCTTTAGTACCCCTTGATAAAGGCTGTTATCACCCTGTTTAAAAATACCCCCTCCCTATAGCTTTGACTATCGGAAAATGAATATTCGGACAGTAGATCAGGATAGGTAACACTAACCTGAATTTGCATCCTCCTTTTATTTATTGGCCGGATCAGTTATAAAAGCTTAGTCAAAAACAACCTAAACAAATCAAAAATGGAAAACACCTTAATTTTTAATCAGTACGATATGGTTATCTCCTTTACAGAAGATGCCATTAATGCAGAGCTGAAAAAGCTGGCATATGAAGGAACTATCAAACAGGAAATAGTTCTTTACCGGGTATTAAATGCCCAAGGTATTTATGATTACACCATTGCAAATTCCAACAGCGATGTTCCACAGGGAGCGGAGTATATTGACGGTATGGTTATTCCGGGTATACGGATAGATCACTCTGGCAGTAATGTGGTATTAGTGCTCAATTTCATATCGGGCAAAGGCTATTTTGCCGATAAGAATGGCTTTGGTCCCCTGGCCAAACTGCAGGAATATAATATGAGCAACTGGAAGTATGGCTTTAATGTAAATCTTGACCTTACCTCCTATAAAGATGATGGTACACATAAGCCATCGCCGGCAGTGGAACAGCAATTGAAAAACTTTAATGCCGGCAATTTGTCTATCGACTGCCTTTTTCTGGATTTTGTATCATCTGATCTGAAAACCACTATTCCGGCAGAAACTTCCTGCCCTGCAGAGATGATCGAGTTCATGAGCTTTTACTTTATGCACTTGAACAGCACCGGTAACCCTTACATTTTGGGTTATAGCGCAAATGCAAGTGGCAGCAGTTCATTTTCGCAAGATGTTCCGCCACAGCTTAAACCTGTTGGTACAGATTATACCATGTTTTCGGATCCTAACTATCCGGGTTTAAGCAACCTGAACTATACGCTGGTTACCCAGGGCGGTCATGGTGCAATTTCGGGTTCTCCGGCTACACTGGATAGTAACTGGTTTAACCAAAATAGCGCACCGGCTGGCAAAATGATCATCTCGAGCCAATGTTTACTGGAAGCTTTAATCCTGCGACCTTTTTATAATAACCTTCAGCAGCAAACCATTGCGCAGGTATCTCAGCATGTTAATGTTGGGGCAGGCAACTCATACGATGCGGCTAAATCTGTACAGGGTAATGCCTGGTCATTTAATATATCCAATGTTAGTGATGGCGACGATCAGTACGTGAATAATTTTGCCGTGGTATTACAAAATGCGGGCGGCGTTATAAGCCTGGAATTTAACGGGGGAGTACACATCTACAAAGAGGTCTCTAAAAATTGTTTTTTCTGCACTGCCAGGGCTCATGCCAGTGCCGATATCCAGTGGAAGGGTGTAGTTAACATCAGCATTGCTAACGGACAACTGCAACTTAATAAATCTTTTAACATAACCGGTCAAAATTCAGATCATGATACCAACAGTTGTGCGGATGCATTTAGCTGGATGGGCGCCATCATCGGCGGAATTTTAGATGTGTTTACCTTTTGGACAGATAATGGCATGTTCTCCAATCTCTTGTCCGATGCCTTAAGCATCAACCTGCCAGGTATTGGCGATTTGACTATCGGGTTGGATAATTTTTCGAACTCCATCAACAACATGGTTTTAACCCCAACAGGGTCAAAGTATAACTTAAGCACCTCAGGTAACTCGCCGGCTATTGATCAAAAGGGCGATATATACCTTGATCTTTCCCTTAATTAATCAATAATCAATTTCATATCACCTTAATTCCTAAATCTTATTTTTATGAAAAATACCTTCATTTTTAATCAGTTTGACATGGTTGTTTCCATGAGCCAGCAAACTATTAATGACCAGCTTACCCATTTATTAAGAACGGGTACCATCCATTCCTCATTTATCCTTGCACAGGTTATTGAGAACAATAATTACGTGTACAAGGTATTGGATGATGAAAGCCAAATTCCACCCAACTCGGCTTATATCAATGCCAGTATTTTACCGCAGGTAAATATTTCAAGCAGTGGTTTGGATATCACTTTTGTATTGAACATGCTTTCTGGCACCGCGGCGTTCTGGATTGGAAACGGGCCACTGTCAAGACTAACCACTTTTGATATCGATAACTGGAGCTATGGTATCGATGTGAACATGGATCTTTTTAAACTGGAACAGGACGATATCGGTAAAAAAATAACCGTTCCGCCATTAGTGGAAGACCAATTGAAAAACTTTACCGACAAGATGTTTTCGGTGAACTCGCTTTTAATGGACTTTGAATCGGTTGATCTGATCCAGTTTAACCCTACGCATACCAATGCCGGAAAATCTGGCGATGTGGGAATTGAGCAAATGGTGCTCTTTATGCAGTTTTACCTCAAATGGCTCATTGCTTCGGGTAACCCTTATGTATTGGGTTACGCCATCAATCAGACCGATCAAAGCGAGGTGCCGACCAATGAAGTGGTACCCGATCCGCTTAAACCGGTAGGCACAACTTACTCCATGTATTCCGATGCCGTGAACCCGGCAAAAAGTAATCTGAATTTTGTTTTGGCTACCAAGGGTGGTTTCGGGCACATCTCCGGCTCACCGGGTACATTTGATACCAACTGGATAGGCGATAATGAAGATATCAATGCCAAAATGATCATTTCGCACACCGACCTGGTAGAGTCGCTGATCCTTAAACCCCTTTATGAGAGTCTGCAAACCAGTGTGTTCAGTCAGATTAACGGTAATATTGATGTATCCAGCGGTAATAGTTATGAAAACGGTAAAGCTTTAACTGCAACTGGTATTTCCTATACCATCTCTAACGTGAACAGCGGTGACGATCAATATGTAAACACGATGAATGTTACCCTCAATAACCAGGCAACCAGTGTAGATATTGTTGTTAAAGGGCATATTCAGCTTTATAAAGAGGTGGATAAAAATATGGGCTTTTGCACCGCTAAAGCACACGCCGGAGGTACGGTTGATTGGACAGGTAAATTTAGTATTGAATCGACCAAGGACGAACTGGGGAATCCTACTTTAAAACTTACCCAAAGTACCACCATAGATAATTGCACCTCCGATTCGGATAAGAATGATTGCGCCAAGGCATTTGAATGGATAGGTAAAATCCTGGGAACTATCCTTGACCTCATTACCCTTGGCCTGGATCAGGGATTCTTCACCAAACTGTTTGATGATCTGATGGATCTGCATATACCTAACATAGGTAATATCGGGGCCGCGTTCGGAAACATCTCTAATGCCGTTCGTACTACCATTTTGCTGCCGGGTGGCCAGGTGTTTTATTTCAAAACGCCATCTATTGATACCGAAGGTAACTTCTACCTGCAGCTTACCTACAAATCAGAGAATTAACGGCTTACGGCCCTTTTAGTTTAACCAGTATTTAAAAGAAAATATTTTATGGAAAATCATTTAAATGATGTGCTTTCCCTGCCGGCTGCGGGTTTACCCAATGTAAATTCAGTTCAGCTGCTGGTATCATGCGAGTTGATGAAAAATCAGCTTAAAGCCTCACCTATTGAACCTAATGATAATATCCTGGTGGCCCAGGATAATAATGGACAGCCGCTGATATTTACCATCGGTACCGATGGCGTTTTCAGATTGCTCCGCTTTACCAACGGATCTGCCGATGGATATACTTCCCTGGATCTGCTTGCCAGTCTTACCGACTATGTACAGACTGTAACTTTTGATCTGTCTGAAGATATTAAGGGAAGGGTGTCTATTGCTTTTGCTCTGAAACGCAAAGACAATGGTTTTACTGATCTCTTTGTGGCCGAAAACCTCCCGGGCGATTTTGACTGGACAACGTTTGTCGCTTCCTGCAAAAAAGTGCAGGGCATTGATGCTGCTTTTACCGCCGATCATATCCGCTTGGGTACAACAGATATCAACAATAACGCGCTGATCCTGGTTTCGGGCAGCATTAACAGCAATGAGTATTATTACCAGATCAACGGTACGGACTATACTGCTGTGAAATTAGAGCTACCCGAAAATGTACACCAGCCTACAGAAATAGAAACCGGTTTTGCGTATGGCCAAAAAGGCAAATTTTTCCTGTATAACATCGGCGGTTCGCAAACGCTGGAATGTACCACTATTGCCGATAAATTTCAGGGCAGTATAACGTATGATTTTAGTCCGGGTAATACCAATATACCTCAAAAATATAGGCAGCTCACCTATAATTGCATGGCTACAGCTCAGGGTATGCAAACAAACCCGATGCTTATTTCATCCGACCTGTATGTGGGTACAGACCAGGGTATTATCCTGTTCAACGGGTGCAAGATATCAAACGGTGGTTTTCAGGTAGTTACCGATCAAATTAAAGATGTTCATCAGTTGTATATAACTGAGGATGCCGGTAATATTTCGGTATGGGCTATGGCCAGCCCCAGCAGGCTATATTATATATACGGTAAAAGGGCAAAAGGTGGCTACACCTGGAATGATGCTATTCTTTTTAATTCGGGAATTATACACATTGCACCTATAAGGAATAAGGTCTCGCTGGCTAATGAACTGTTCCTGGTTGATCAGAGCGAAAACCTGATCCATTGCTGGCAGGATCCTACTTCAACTGTATGGAGCCAGCGCACGCTGAATACCAAGAGTGATGCATTCCTGCTTAATTTTGATTCCTTTACTACCCAAATCAGTATGACTGATCAGGATGGCAAGATCCTGCCTGCGCAAAATGTGTCCATTACTTCTTCTGAGTGGTTATTTGCTACCATCAATGGTAAAGTATATAGTCTTGACAAGGATAACCCAGCTATTGTGCCCACAGACTCCCGCGGGATGATCAACATCATCCAGATGACGGATCATATCGCGGCTCCCATTTTTCACCTGGAAGCCGACTTTTTGGATAAAACCATCAACATCTATCCAAACGGAAAAATTCAAAAAGGACTTTCGGAGATCAGTTCGGGCGATGATATTAAAAATGCCAAAGATGCTGACGGAAAACCGGTATTAACCACCGATCAATCCGCAGATACATTGGATGGAGTGGCCGGGGATTTAGGGCAGCTTACAACAGCCACCGCCGCGCATAAAATAGGTGTGGTGCAGGACGGGCATTTGTTTATTTCGCTTACCGATAAAGGAACTAAAGAAACGGGTAGACTTAGCCTGGACCATATAGCCGACAATTTAATGATAGGCATGAAGCTGGAGAATGGGGCCTGGGTACCACATACAGATACAACAGGCTTTATCAAAGCGGGTGGTGTGTTTGATGACTTCCTGATTTTTGCCGGCGACGCATTTCAATGGTTGGAAAACGCTTTTGTTGATGGTATTAAATTGATAGATAAAGGCATAACTTATTTGAAAGATGGCGTAAGCTTTATAGTTAAAAAAGTAGGTGATGTGCTGCATTTTGTGCTTACGCTGGCCGATAGGATACTGACCATTGTACTGGATACTATGTTAACGGTTTTTAAAGCCATTAACTGGGTGTTAAAATTAATCGGGATTGATCTGCAGGCTATTTTACGCTGGTTGGGGCATTTATTGGGGCTTGATGCTGTATGGGAAACCCATAAGGTTATTGCCGAATTAATGAAAAATGCGGTTATCTACGGTACCAATCAGTTAGAAGATAAGCTGGATGATCTGCAGGCATTTTTGAGTAAAACCTTCAATAATGCCGAGGATATGATATTGAAGCAGGTTTTACCAGCCAATATCGGCAGTCAGAGCCTTAGCCAGGGTGGATCGTTTGATAATCCCTTAAGTTCATCAGCTGGAAGTTGGATCTTTTCGCAGATCTTTAATAATGATCTGTTTGGTGGCGGCTCGTCGGGTTCTGTAAGTCATAACCCGTTTGAGCAGTTTGTAAATGATATTATCGAGCCCACGGTATTGGGTCTGGCTGCCGATCTGGAAAATGTGTTTAAAGATTTTACGGGTATTTTATCCGGAAATATCAGCGATGCCTATAAAATGATCGGCGATCTGATCAAACTGGTTATCGATCCTATAAAAACCATCATTTTAGGGGTCATCAAATTTTTGAAAGACCTCACCGGCGATTTTCAGGTATTACTTACCGAGAGTTTGGATATTCCTTTCCTCACCACCATGTACAAATTCTTTTGCGCACTGATGGGCGAGGATGAGGATCTGACCATTGTAAATGCCATAGCCTTTATTATAGCTATCCCTTACACATTTGTAAGTAAGATAATTACTGGTTCGGCTCCTTTTGCTGATAGTGATTATGGAATGAAAGATGCCGGTTATTATGCCAATTTGTTTGGTAACCAGGTCTCGCCATTTACCCTGGCAGGCAGTTCCTCCGGGGCCCTGGCCTATTCTAAAATTGGTGGTTCCATTGCGTCGGTATCAGCCATACCTGCAAGTGTTTTAAGCCTGATCGCTTTTGCTGAAGATGGCGATGAGCCGGGCCTGAGTACATTGGATAAAATATCTTTAGGGTTTTCGCTGGTCACAGCAGCGCTGAGCTTTCCGATAAAAAAGGATGATCAAAATGATGATTCTTATATCTTAAAAACCACCACCTGGGTATTGGCCGTTATTAAGGATATCGCCTTTAAATTTATTCCTGTTAAAAAGATATCCGCAGGGGCCGAGTCTATTGTTGATATTATCATTTTCTGCATGGCGATGCCTGCCGATTCGCTTAATAACGAAAGTGGATGGGCATATACCCAGGATACACTATCCAACATCGGCGGCTCGGCAGCGGCGGGAGGTATGGCGTTTAAAGATACCGAGGCCGGCCCAGTAATAGGCGCGATAGGTGCTGGTATAGCCTATATCGGAGCTATTATTGGTATGCTCAATTGTCTGCGGTCGGATGATATTGTTCATGTGGTTAACCCTGGTGGTTGATTCCGCAACGGTTACCGTTAACAAAAGAACAGGCTGTACGCAGCCTGTTCTTTTAATTAAAACTCTATGCAAGCCAGTATTCTATTTTCAGTAGAAAAAAACTTTACAGATCATATCCGGGATTTATCATTAGGGCCTCAACAAACTGATGAAAAATTGCCGGAAGGATATCGTTTTAATTCTCCGGAATCATTTATCCGCTTTACTTTTCGTCCGGCAGTTAAAAAAACAATGTACCTGTTATTGCGCTACCAAGCCATAGCCAAAAAGAATGGCAGGAACGGCGCTTTGAACATCTTGCTCAACCAACAATGGTTAGGGCAGATGGAGATTAGTCATGACGGAAATAATAATTTAAATATGCTGGCCATCGATCCCAATAAATTACAATCAGGCAGTAACGAATTGCTGATTCGCATGGCCGGCAATCATTGGATAGTATCTATACAAGAGCTATGGATAAGTGATTATATGATCGACAGGCAATTGCAAAGTAATTGGTGCTGGGCGGCAGTAACAGCCAGTTTGGCCCGTTTTTACCAAAAGGATCATTTCGGAGATCAGGCTAAATTGGTTTCCGGGATTTTTAACAAAGAATATTGTTGTAATGGCAAAGGGTGCGGTACGTGCAATCGCCCCTGGTACGTAGGCGAGGCGCTTGACCATGCGGGTATATTACAAAGGGCGATACCTAATCCCGTTTCCCAGGAAGCGTTGATGACAGAACTGACCTGTAACCGGCCGGTGGTTGTTGTTATAAAGTGGCGGCAATCAGCTACCGGGCATATATTGGTTGTGAGTGGTTTTACCCATAGCCGTCAATTTTTAACCTGGGATTCCCGTGGGCAGCGCATGCGTTTGCTATCGTTTAATGATCTGAGTAAAGGATATGAAGGTAAATCGGTATGGGTAAATACCTTTTTTACGGGTCTGTCATAAAATCAGGTAGAAAGGGTGAAATCACCCTTAAAATAACCCCCTAATTCCCTGTTTGCATTGCGCGGTTGCTGTTAATTTTGAATAGTTAAGTTATCGTATAAATAGTTTAATCAAATCAACAAAACGAGACGGTTTTCGTCAGTTTTATTTAATATTTTAGTAAAAACTCTAAATCACTATTCACATGAAAATTACCAGATCCCTACTTGGTTTAATGCTATTAATTATTTGTTTTAACGCATGTAAACAAAAATCAGACTCCCCCGTAAATGTTGCTTTAAATGATACTATTCCCAGTCAGGATACCATCAGTATTGAGGTTGCTAAACAATACGTACATAATTACGCCAAATATGCAACCGCGGATAGCGTGCAGGATAAGGCGATCAAGAAAAAACAACCCAATACGCGCTGTATATGGTTCAGTTTAAAAAGGCTGCAAATGCTTATCAATAAAGTGAATAAAGAAGGCGGCGACGGTGTACGGTTTTATCTGGCCGCTTATGATACTACTTACAAAAAGAATTTTCCAAACACGCCTGATAGTTTATACTGGGGGCATAACACGTTATTGATGGTTTCTACCTATCGTATAAATGCCAAGATCCATCAGGATTATTATTTCAACGGACCTGCGCCTGATCCCAAATTTAACATAGGCTCCATTTTGATGGTAAACCCCGAGAATAGAGGAGAATTATGCCCGCCACCCAACCCATGTACAGGAGCCACATTACTTAGCGTGCAGTAGGCAATGTTAAAATACTTCACCATTAATACAGTAAGTGAGCTCATTTGCTTCGGTGTAGCGCTGTTTTGCTTGTTTAAGGACAAAAGCAATGCATGGCGGTTTTTCATCGTATACCTGCTGGTTACTTGTATAGTAGAAATATTAGGCATCCAATGCCGTAAAGTATGGCATACTTCCAATTTTATGTTGTACAATATTTTTGTGGTGTTGGAGTGTACTACCATAAGTTGTTTTTTTTATTACCTGTATAAACAATATCAATACAAACCCATATGGCTGATTATCTGGTTGGTCGTCTTTTTTGTTTGTTACGGAACAGAAATGATTGCGGAGAAGTTTAGCAATTTTGTTTTTGAAACAACTACGCTGATGTCCATCATATTTGTATTGGCCAGTCTGAATTTTTATTATCTGATATTGAAGGACGAACAATTTAGGCAGCTGAGTAATTATGCTCCCTTTTGGTGGGTTAATGGCGTTTTGTTTTTTTATTTTGGCAGTACCGCATGCAATATATTTTTTGATTATTTTATGGAAGATAAAAGTCTGATATCAGGATCTGTTCGATACATGATTTTTAACATCATAGATATCATCTTATATTGTTGCTGGTCATATAGTTTTATATGCAGATATCGACAAAGGACGTTGCAACGCTTATCATACTGACCTCAATAGTCTTTCTGATTGCGCCCCTGTTTTTAATCATTTACATTGGTTGGTATAACCGGCGTAAAAAGAAACATGCGGAGGAGAAAATATGGTTGCGTAAGACGTTTGACAGCGAACTGTTAAAAACGCAAATGGAGGTGCAGGAACAAACGCTGCAGACCGTTGCTTATGATCTGCACGACAATATTGGGCAAATACTGAGTCTTACGGCTATTACGCTCACTTCTATAGATATTGATGACCGGCCGATGCTTTCCCATAAAATAGAAGATGCCGGAGAGCTGATCAAACGATCGATCGCCGAGCTGCGGCAGTTGTCGCGTTTATTGCATGGCGAGGAGCTGGTGAAAAAAGGGTTGGTAAGCGCGGTTGAATTTGAGTTGGAATGGCTCAATAAGTCCGAGCGGTATCAGCTTTCTTTTGTAAATGATGGTTTTGTTTCCGTAGCTGGTCAGCGCGATAACGAGACCATCATTTTTCGCCTTTTTCAGGAGATCATCAATAATGCTATTCGGCATGCTAATGCTACGGTAATTCATGTGGCTATTGTTCAGATAGAGAAATCATTGACCTTAACCATTACAGATAATGGTAAAGGGTTTGACGTAGCGGAGGCCTTAAAACAACAAGGTGGAATGGGTTTGCATAATATACAAAAAAGAACAGCCATGTTAAATGGTTCGGCACAATTTGATTCGACCCCGGGAACGGGCACTGCGGTTCAGATCATTATACCTTATCCAATATATGTTAAGTGAAAAAATAAATATTGCTATTGTGGACGATCATACCCTGTTTAGGCAGGGGGTATCCCGCTTGCTTTCGGAGTTTGAAGATATTCATATTGTTTTTGATGCCGGGAATGGGGCAGAAATGATAGAAAGAATAAAGGCAAATACGCTTCCCCAGGTGGTTATTATGGATATTACCATGCCTGTGATGGATGGTTATGAAGCAACCCTATGGCTAAAAACGCATTACCCGGATGTTCATGTGCTGGCACTCAGTATGTTTGAAGACGAAAAGCCTATTATAAAAATGCTAAGGAACGGAGCCGGTGGTTACATGTTGAAGGAATCCAAAACTACCGACCTGGTGAATGCCATCAAAACCATTGCTCAACAGGGTTTTTTTATCAATGATAATGTTACCGGTAAATTGCTGCGTGCTATTCAAAGTAATAATTTGTCCCGCGACCCGGTGATGAACATCAGCGCCAATGAACAGCGGTTCCTGGAACTTTGTTGTTTAGAACTCACCTATAAAGAAATTGCCGATAAGATGAATTTAAGTCCGCATACCATTGATAATTACCGGGAAGCTTTGTTCCAAAGGTTTGATATTAAGTCGCGGACGGGATTAGTTCTTTTTGCGATAAAGCATGAACTGATCAAAATTTGAGCTGTCGCGTGGTTGGTTTCAGGTCAATAATAAATGAATACCTGTTTAATTATTAAGGTATTAAGAGCGGCTAATCAGGATAAGAGCACTCACCTGGAGAGCTAAAAATGGACAAGCGTGGATGAATTTCATGGGTTGTCCATTTTTATTTTACCCGTATTTTATCCGGTTGCCCGGTAGGTGTTTACACCCATTAGGTCTGGAGTTGTATTTTCTGTAAAAACTATCTTGAGTTAATTTAAATGAACTATAACGTTGATTTTTTATAGTTATTATACGGGTATATTTTTTTGCTAAATTTTAATTTTAATGATAATATTTGCTTTTGTATTTATCAAATCAAAAATTAATGTCGTTGTATTTTAATATATTTATAATCATAAACAACAAGCTGGCCGGCTGTTAACATGTTTGTTTTAAATTATTTCTAACTATTAACAAAATTAGAGTACCGACAAATGAAAAAACAACTCTTGCTAAAAATGGGGGTATGCATTGTATGTGCATCTTCATTACTAACTGCTTGTACTAAAAACAACCAAGGCGCCGACAAAAAAGCCACTCCTAAAACTGCTATCTCCGCAGATGTTGCGCAAAAAATTAAAAACCTGGGTTTTAGTGCAGATAATGTGCGTAAAATGGGCAGCAATTACATCGTAGAAGGTGATATTATGCTCACTCCGGCCAATCTTTCTGAAGCCAACACTACCAGTCCTGTTCTTAGGGTTGCCGAAACAGAGCAGTACCAAACACACAACCTGGTAAAAAACCTGCCAAGAACCATTACCGTTTCAGTTTCCAATTTGCCAACTGTTTATGCTACAGCTACAGCTAACGCGGTTGCACGCTACAACGCGTTAAACCTTACACTTCAATTTCAGGTAGTAAGCAGCGGTGGTGATATGGTTATTACCGGTTTTGATGAAGGTGTTGATTCTGATGGCTTTATCACTTTAGGCTATTCAGGCTTCCCAACCGCGTCTGGCGATCCATATAACGCCATTGGTATGAACACTAATGCCGATGCATATGGAAGCAACCCTGATGTAGGGTACCTTACTTCTGTTATCCAGCATGAAATGGGGCATTGTATAGGTATGCGCCACACAGATTATTTTAACAGGAATCTGAGCTGCGGCGTAAACGGAGGGGGTAATGAAGGAAGTACTTACAGCAGCAGCGATCCTCAGGATTATCCAGGTGCTGTACATATTCCGGGTACACCTACCAAAACATTTGATGCCGGCTCATGGATGTTAGCCTGCTCAAGTGGTACCGACCGTACATTTAATGCCAATGATAAAATAGCATTGAATTATTTGTACTAAAAAACTTTATCGCGTTTATCGTATTGCTCCTTATTGATCAATGAAGTAATGTTATTGATAAAGGGGAATGTATGAATTCTCCTTTATTCTTTAATATGCAGTATGAAAAAAATACGTGGATTATAGCTATTGGAGCTATAACACGGATGTGCATGGTCCGCGAGCGATAAAATAATTGTTGATTTATGATATAATATATATAGTTATTACATGTATTGATACAATTTTATATTATATGTGTAATATGAATTAATTATTGGCAAAATATTTTTTAATGTTTAGTTAATTTTTTAATATAATTTAATATTTTTATCATATAAACAACGGGCTGGCCAGCTGTACATTGTTTTAAATATAATTAACTATTAACACAATTAAAGTACCGACAAATGAAAAAACAACTCTTGCTAAAAATGGGGTTATGCATTGTATGTGCATCATCCTTACTAACCGCTTGTACCAAAAACAACAACCAAGGCGCCGACAAAAAGGTTGATCAATCTGCACAAATCTCTGCAGATGTAAGCAGTAAAATTACAGCACTTGGTTTTAGTACTGATAATGCACGTAAAGTGGGCGATAATTACCTGGTAGAAGGTGATATTATGCTAACCCCGGCTAATCTTTCTGAAACCAGCACCAGCCCAACACTTAGAATTGCTGAAGTTGAGCAATACCGGACAACCAACTTGGTAAAAAATTTACCAAGAACTGTTACTGTTTCAGTTTCGAACCTGCCAACAGTTTACGCAACAGCTACAGCTAATGCCGTGGCACGTTACAATGCGTTAAACCTTACGCTTAAATTTCAGGTAGTAAGCAGTGGCGGTGCTATCCAGATCATTGGTTTTAACCAAGGTCCAAGCGGTGGCTACATTACCTTAGGCTCTTCAGGTTTTCCAACTTCGGCAGGAAACCCTTATAGCCAGATCCAGATGAATACCAATGCAGCTGCTTACGGAAGTAATCCTGACCTGGGTTATGTTACTTCGGTTATTCAGCATGAAATGGGTCACTGTATCGGTATGCGTCATACCGATTACTTTAACCGTGCTTTCAGCTGCGGCGGAACTGCAACTAACGAAGGCACTGCAGGTGTTGGGGCGATTAACATTCCGGGTACACCAACAACTGCTGATGCAGCTTCATGGATGCTGGCCTGCTCAAATGGGTCTGATCGTACCTTCAACGCAAATGATAAAATAGCGCTGAACTATTTGTACTAAAAAACTTTATCATATTGCTTCTTATTGATCAATCAAGTAGTTTTACAAATAAAGGGGAGCATAACTCCCCTTTATTTTTTTAATATACAGTATGGTTAAAAAATTACCCTGTTTTATACTGATATTTTTATGTTTTAAATGCTCCTGGGGCCAAAATCCAACGAGCGATAAAACCATGACCGTGCTTTACAAAGCAGCGCCTACTTCCCGGCCATTGAACGGGAACAACACGCTTAAATATTACCTGGTTAAATTTAAAGAACCGGATAAAGTCGACATTAAAAAACTTCGCCCGGTAAAACGGGTATCCTATAATTTTTACGTAGTAGCTACTGCTGCAGATATATCAACCGACGCCAATATTCAGGAGGTTACACCAGCAAACGCCTTGTGGAAGGCCACTGATAATTTAGTGCAGCTTTTGCAAAAACATCCTTCTGGTAAGCAATCGGTAGACCTGTCAATCACTTCCCATAGCGATTCGGTGATCAGTGATATAAAAAAATACGGTGAAATAACCGCTCAAACCGAAAATACGGTCACCCTGAATATTTCGTTACAACGCCTTACCGATCTGTTACAACAACCTTATGTTACTTTTGCCAATGTTACCCGGAAAGCACATGCCGAACTGGTGATCAATGATATTGACTTGGGTATTAACCAGATTTCGGCTATTGCCGATAATTTTCCGGGCATCGATGGTAGTGGCATCAATGTGGCTATTAAAGAAGAGCGTTATGACAATGACCTCGATCTGCTGGGGCGCACCTTTACTTCGTTCCCGGCGGCAACTATTACCTCGGGGCATGCTACCATTATGGCTACTTTGATAGGTGGCAATGGTAATTCATTTATCAGGGGATTGGGGAGTGCACCAAAAGTGAGGTTCACTTCTTCAGATTTTGCCCGTTTACTGCCCGATAGTACCGCCATTTTTAAAGCTTTTGATATTGGCGTTGAAAATCACTCCTACGGTACCGGCATCGAAAACTATTATGGGGTTGAAGCGGTAGCCTACGATCAACAGGTGATGGCGAACGATTCCATTATCCATGTGTTCTCCTCGGGTAATATTGGTACTACGGCACCCACAACAGGTTTATATAATGGTATAGCGAATGTGGCCAACCTTTCGGGAACTTTTAAGCAGGCCAAAAATGTATTGGTTATTGGCGGTACAGACCAAACCGGCGTGCCGGCAGGTTTGAGCTCGGCCGGGCCGGCTTATGATGGCCGGGTAAAACCGGAGCTGGTATCCAATGGCGAAGATGGTACATCCGGCGCTGCGGCCCTGGTTTCGGGAACGGTGGCCCTGTTACAACAGGCCTACAAAAAGCAATTTAGTCAGTTACCTTCGGCCGCGTTAATCAAAAGTATACTCATCAATTCGGCAGATGATATTGGTTTGCCCAATGTAGATCATAAAACAGGCTATGGGCAGCTGAATGCCCTGGAAGCTTTGCGGGCACTTACTGATAACCGCTTTAAAAAAGGAACCGTAAGTAACCAGCAACAAGTCGACTATGCCATCAACGTTCCGGCAGGCAGCAGCCTGTTTAAAGTATCATTAGCCTGGAACGATCTGCCGGCGGCGCTGAATGCCCCCAAGGCGCTTATAAACGATCTTGACCTGTCGGTTACCACGCCCGATGGCCAAAACCTGCTGCCATGGAGCTTGAGCGCTTATCCCTCCACAGATTCTTTAACAAAACCTGCTGTTCGCCGTAAGGATACCCTGAATAATACCGAACAGGTTACTTTGCAAAATCCGGTAGCGGGTAATTATATTATTCATGTAAAGGGAAGTAAAATAGCCTCCGGCACGCAAACTTTTTATATAGCACATGGAGCTACAGTAGCAAATCGTTTTGAATGGACTTATCCATCGGGACAGAACCAGCTTTTTGCAGCTGGTGAAAACTACCTGCGCTGGCAAAGTTCGTTCAGTGCTACATCCGGCCAGCTGAGTGTAAGCTATGACCATGGTGCCACCTGGAAAGCCATCAGCAGTGTTACCCTGAAAGACAGGTATTACGACTGGACAGCCCCTGATGTTTTTACTACCGCCATGCTTAAAATGGATATTGGCAGCCAGTCATTCATCAGCAAGGGCTTTGTGCTTTCCCAACCTCTTAGTCTGCAGGTTGGCTACAATTGTACCGATGGCACACTGCTGCACTGGAAAGCGCAGCCAGGTAGTAAAGGTTACGTTGTTTATACCGTAAAGGATAATTTACTGCAAAAGCTAAGTACCGTTACCGATACCACCATTATAATACCTGCCGCGCTACAAACCTCCTCTTATTTTGCGGTAAGCGCGCAAGGCGATGGTTTTGAAGGGTTAAAAAGCCTTACTATCGATGTTAATAACCAGGGAGTAGGATGTTATGTGAAAACCCTGCTAGCCAATGTGGTGAATAGTACAATTGTGCTTAATCTGCAAATAGGTAGTGTAGTCAATCTTAAATCCATCACCTGGCAAAAACAAACCGGCTCCAATGCTTATGCTAACCTGGGCACAACCACGGTAGGCTCAGCTTTGGCTTACCAGTTTACAGATGCCAATCCCAAAAACGGTATTCAATATTACCGGGTAGAGCTCCAGACTAACGACGGCAAGATCACTTACTCCAATCTGGCCAGTGCCACGTTTTTACAGGCCAGCCAATTTACGCTTTATCCTAACCCGGTAAGTACCCAACTTAATATTCTTAGTGGTGATATCAATACGTATGATTTTAAGCTGTATGACGCCGTTGGGCATGTACGCCTGGAGCAGACCATTACTCAGTTGCAAAACACTTTTCAATTGAACCTTAGTCCCGGGGTATATATTTATGTGATCATGTTTAAAGGGAAGATTCTTACACGGGGTAAGCTGATCAAGGTTTAAGCCACTTGGACGCGGGTGTCATGAGGAACCCGTCGAAGCATGGTGAGTAGGCCTCTACACGCGCCTTTCGACAGGCTCAGGATGGCAGGCCACCCACCAACAAAAAAGCATTACCTCGTTAAAGGTAATGCTTGTATTGAGGCCGGTCAGGACCATTTAACTAAGCATATCACCAACAATATACTTAATCTTTTTTGCACTTTCTCAGGGTGCTTTTCATAGGTGGTATTCTTGATATACTCCCCTAAGGAAGTATGATATATTCGTAAACAACGCGATGAATGATTTAAGGTGTGGTACCAACCCCCAATTGGGATGTAAACCACTCACCATGGCATTCATCATTTGATAATCTGGGCGTTGCACTAAAATTGCCATCAGCAGGATAAAAAAAATAAGTACTTTATCAGTTAACCTTAGTTTCATTATCAGCGGTTTTAGTAAAACCCGTTAATACAAATGTAAGTAGAGTTATAAGTCGCCGCAATCCGTGAAAACACCGTATTTTCAAAAATAAAATTAGCGGTGTTTTAGCTTGTTATAAACCTGTTTTCCGAAGTAAGATGTCTGTATTTCAGGGCTTAAGCTAGTATAAAGATGAGAAAGTTGAGATAGATTGCCTCCGAAGGATGCGAGTGCGAAGGCGCTAATGTATGAGTGTGGATGTTTAAGGGTGTAGACGCTGGCTAATTCCCCAAGCTTGGCGTTGGTTGCGGCTTCTGAATCATGTGCCCCATATATCTGTCCGGTTAATTTTTGAAACTGCTGAAACTCTGTTGCTATCCGGCTGCCTTTAAATAGAACGCCGACATCAGTGAGGGAATCTTTAGACGCTTGAAGCGTTAACCGGCCTTTCATCAGGAAAAACCCGAAGTAATAATTTTTAACCCCATTTGCCGATAGCCCAAAATTGCAAAACTCCGGCGCACTTGCTTTACCTCGAATAGTGAAGGTGCTGTTTACTATCTGGCCTGAATCCGTAACTCCCGTTTGCCGATGCAAAACAAAGACCCAACCTTGATCAACTCCTTTAATTTTGCCGTTTAACGAATAAGTCTGCGCAAAGGTTTGCGTAGATAAAGTGCCAAACACAAATACTACTAAAAAGATAAGGATTACTCTGAAATTGCTCACCGGATTGGAATTTTAATGAAGATAAGCAAAAAAGGCACTCTCCGTCAGTTCAAACGTCCACGCTCATGTTAAATGCTGACCGTGTGAGCGTGGACGATCACCTGCTATACATTTAAGCGCAGGCGCTTAAATAGGCAAAAGGGGGCAGTATACCAAGCTGATTAATGGGTTTACATAAATTGACTCTGATTATTTTTAACTGTTTGATTATAAGTTTATTGTGCCTGTGTTAACCATAAAATGTGTAA
Organism: Mucilaginibacter lappiensis; assembly: GCF_900155965.1. Lineage (GTDB taxonomy): Bacteria > Bacteroidota > Bacteroidia > Sphingobacteriales > Sphingobacteriaceae > Mucilaginibacter > Mucilaginibacter lappiensis. Next base: position 357,330 of record NZ_FTMG01000003.1, on the reverse strand, counting down.
ACCATGTAAACCCACTTTTTATCCCTCTGTTGTTCAAATGCCCTCACTTGAAGGGTCGAAAATAAAAAAGCCACCCCGAGTACAGGGATGGCCTATAAAAATGCAAACTCTTTTATCTTACTTCCTGACTCTCTTACTTCTACAGTTTAATCTTCACAAAGTAAATGCGGTTATGATCAACTGTATTGGTAGCCGGTAGTGTTTTGGCTGCGAAACCGCCTTTGCTATTATCAACTACTCCAAAATCGTCGTCGTTAGAGATAGCCAGGATATTACCCGGTAACAGGGCCAGACCTTCGGCTTTATCATGCGGATAAACGGTTGGTAGATCTTTCAATAAATCGAGTACTAGCGTTTTTGATACCGGGATAATACCAGCGCCCTGCAGGCCAGCCTGGTTGTTCAGTTCTTCTACGGTTTTATCACCGTAAAGCTTGCCGTTAGCACCATTTGCGGGGTCAGATATGTCGGTGGCGTTGTCAAGACTTATCTTGAATACTTTTTTAAACGCAGCAGTGTTGGTTGGCGCACCGCCGTATAGACCATCGCGCTCAACGGTTAAAAATGTAGTAGCGTTAACGGCTACAATATCACTTACTCCGGTAAGTGATTTATCTTCCATTACATATGCGTACTGTTTGGTAGCACCCGATGCAATATCAAAAGTTAAGATACGCAGTATAGTTGAATTGCTAACAGCCGATTTGCTGCGGTTAAGCATGGGTGATTGCATCATGCCTACCAGTGTTTTGCCATCGGGGGTAATGGCCAAACCTTCCATACCGCGGTTGGGTTTGCGTTTGGCAAACACCAACGGTATTTTACGACCACCGGTGCCTGTTCCAAAGGGATTAATGCGTTCAATAGTACGACCTGTAGCATCAAAATGCACAATGTGAGGGCCGTACTCATCGCTGATCCAAAAGGTACCGTCGGAGGCTAAAACCATGCCTTCTGAGTCAATGCCATCGGCGCTTGGTGCAATTTGCTTGCCACTCAAATCAAAAGCAATTTCCCCGGTAGAGCCTTGTCCGTCAGGGTTGGGTAAACCGTTTAAGTTTTGCCCCGCGGCATTTTTAAGCTGAATAGTTTGCTCCAATACCAGCTTGCCATCTTTCAACCGGAATTTACCTATCTCAGGGGTAAAGTCGGCTTTGCCAAATATGATGGCATTATCAACAGAACCTGCAGCATTGGGTCCACGATCAGTAAGCAGGTAAAATACATTAGGGTCGTTATGGTCGGCAGCTATAGCCGAACCAAAGCCGCCATTGTATACTTTTACACCATCGGCAGTGGTCATCAAAATGGCAGGATCAGCCGCTTCGGCCATATCCGGGTACGAGGGAGCTATAGTTACTTTGTGGTCTTTGTGGCAGGCACTAAGTACTATAGCACTAAAAGTGAACAGGGTTAATAAAGTTTTTTTCATGGATAACAGGATTGGTGTAATAATTTGCCACAAAGTAAACCCCGGCCTGTAAAGGAATTGTTAACTTAAAAATAATTGATTGGGTAGTGGGGTTTGAGCAAAAGTTTTAGAGACGTTTAGGACCTCACTGCTAAGCAATACATAATTATCTTATAGACTTCCACCGAATTAAAGTTTTAAAGTAAAACACCGCGATAGATTTTGGCGAACTGTTTTTTAACGCCTGTTTTAATGCCGTTTTATTTCGAATATATAAATCATTTAAATAGTCGGATAGCTTTTGCTCGTCGTAAAGCTTAAATTTTTTGTTTGCGTTGATTAACTTATCAATCCAGGTCTTCATTTTGGGCAGGTAGTCATAGGACAGTATTGCGGATGCGAAAAACATGTGATCATGTATCCGCATTTCCGCTTCCGTTGGCGTAATACCGAGCCAGCTAAGCTGATCTTTAATTACCTCAAATTTCCGCTCTCTTTGAACTTGATTTTTTGTATTTGAGATTTGATTATCACTAAGCCTGTATTTCAAAACCTGATCTTGAATATTTGCGATCAGGTGATTCTTTGATAGAGACACCCACAGTTTATAATCTTCTGCCGGGTCAAAATAGGATTCATACTTTAATCCGGTTTCCTTTAACGTGCTGCTTCTTATCATAACGGTAGGCTGGCAAATAGCACCATCAAACAACAAATTAATTTTAACCATTTCCGGATCGGTTTCCGTTACCCAGTTAAAATTTAATACAGAGTTTTTATTGCCAAATGGTGTAAAAAAGCCCCCACACATAACTATGTCCCTGTTGCTTTCCAGGTAGTCAAACTGCTTTTGCAACCTATCGGGAGTTGCAATATCATCGCTATCCATAATAGCTAAATACTTGCCCTGCGAAATCTCTATACCTTTGTTACGAATATGGGCTAAGCCTACATTTATTTTGCCATCGTAAAATATTATTCGTGGGTCATTATAGCTCAATATAATTTCTTTGGAGTTATCGGTTGAGCCATCATTTAAGATAACAAATTCAAAATCAGTAAATGATTGGGTTAAAATGCTGTCCATAGCCTCTCTTAAAAACGAAGCACTATTATAAACAGGCATTGTAACGGAGATAGCAGGAGTCATTGAGCTGTATTTAAGCGATTGGAAAAATCGTAAAAAAAAGTTACAAATAGTTCTATTTTTAGGATATGTTTTATGCGCCAATTTTTAGGCAGACAAGCGTTAATATTTTACCTTAAAGTTTTACTTCTATCCACTTCAAAATGAATACAAAACTTACCTTATTATTATCCGCCGGATTACTGATGGCCTCTGCAGGTTACGCGCAGCAAAGCAATCCCGACACCGGGAAAAATAAACCGACTGTCGTTGCCAAAGAAGATCTACGTGATGATTGGGCCGCCTTGTCGCACTATGCAAGGGAAAATAAACAGGTAGGTGACCCCAAACCCGGCGAAAATCGGGTGGTTTTTTTAGGAAGCTCTATTTTTGAAAGATGGAAAACCACTGTACCTGAGTTTTTTAAAGACAGACCTTACCTGGACCGGGGTGTGAGCGGACAAATCTCGGGACAACTGTTGATCCGTTTTCGCCAGGATGTGATCGACCTGAAACCTAAGGCGGTTATTATACTTGCGGGTAGTAATGATATCGCATCTAATTATGGTCATTTAACCAATGAGTACATCATGAATAACATCCGCTCCATGGTGGAGTTGGCTAAACTTCATCATATCAAGGTGATACTGTGCGCCTATCTACCCGTGTTCGATTATCCATGGCGTAAAGGCATTGAGCCTGCCGGTAAGATCATGGCGCTCAATAAATTGATCAAAGCCTACGCTGCCGAAAATAACCTGATCCTGCTGGACTATTTTACCCCCCTGGTTGATGAACGCAATGGCCAAAAGCCAGAACTCACTACCGATGGGGTTCACCCCAACGCGGCCGGTTATCGGATTATGGCAACAGTTACGGAACAGGCTATTGCCAAAGCTTTAAAATAGTTACGACTGTACTGGCTGATAGGCCGCGTTGTTCTGTTTTCGAAAGGATGAAGGGTTAATGCCCTTGTGCTTTTTGAACATACGGTTCAGGTGGCTTTCGTCCGTAAAGCCCAGCTCTCGTACAATCTCGTTAATACGCATATCGCTGTGCTGCAGGCGGGTTTCAACCAGTTTAAGTTTGTAGTTAGAAATGTACTGCTGCAAACTTTCGCCGGTATGTTTTTTAAAGTAACGGCCCAGGTAGGCCTGCGCTATCCCAAAATGATCGCTGATAAGTTCGGTGCGTAGTTTTTCGGGCTCGTAGATGTTTTCTTGTATGTAGCGGATAATATCTACAGCGGGCTCGTTGCTCAGACCTGTGATCTGGCAAGAGGTGGAAGGCATCATGGTCATGTTGCGAGCTACAATGGTAAGCATAGTATTCACCAGCTGTTTAATCAATTCAGTATAATGAGCTTCGCGGTTTACCTGTTCGCGGATAATGCTTTCAACCAGCATTTTTACCAATGGCCTGTCACCATTATTGCACAATAAACAACCCGGCTGGTGGCTGGCATGCTGCAAAATAAATTCCATTTGCTGCAGCCAATCGTTCTTGGCTTTACGGTCCTGCTGCTGGTTGCGGATATAGATATCATTAAACCGGATAAAGAAAAAACGGGTAGTGGTTTTAACCTCAAAGGAATGGCAGTCTTGCGGGGTTATTAAAAATAGATGCTCCCCGTGATAATCGAAACTGTTTTTGTTAATGCATTGTGTACCCGTGCCGCTTATAATATAGATCAATTCAAAAAAACTATGCTGATGCGCTTTTAGAGGGCTTTCGTTGAGCTCTTTATAAACTATCTCAAATTCCTGGTGTAAGTTTTCCTGGTACATGTACACAAATGTACAGCATTTGGTGTTATTTGTACAAATATTAACCTGTATGATCTGTATAATTTTGTATCATGAAATTTAAAAAGATCATGAAAGCGATAATATTAAAAGGATTTGGAGGTGCTGATGATTTACAGACCATCGAACTGCCGGTTCCCGAAATAGCAGATAACGAAGTATTGGTACAGGTAAAAGCCATCAGCATAAACCCTGTGGATGTAAAAACAACTATCGGTAAAGGTATGTCGGGCCGCTTAAAAGATGAAGACCCCCTTATTCTGGGTTGGGACATATCTGGTGTGGTAACCAAAAAAGGGAGAGCGGTTACGGAGTTTGAGGTAGGCGATGCTGTATTTGGCATGGTGAATTTTCCGGGCCACGGTAAAGCTTATGCAGAATATGTAGCCGCCCCGGCCAATCATCTGGCACTAAAACCAGCCAATATCAGTCACGAAGAAGCCGCTGCCGCAACCCTGGCTGCGCTTACAGCTTTACAGGGTTTAACCCATAAAGCCAATGTACAACGAGGTCAAAAAGTACTGGTGCATGCGGCAGCTGGCGGGGTTGGAAATTATGTGGTGCAGATAGCCAAACACCTGGGTGCTTATGTCATCGGTACTTCGTCTGCCGGCAATAAAGATTTTGTGCTGAGCCTGGGCGCCGATGAACATGTAGACTATAAAGCGGTACGTTTTGAAGAGGTACTGCATGATATCGACCTGGTATTTGATACCATTGGCGGTGATAATATCGATCGTTCTCTCGAGGTAACCAAAAAAGGGGGTACAGTGATCAGTATACCATCGGGTATAGGCGAAACCGTAACGGAAAAAGCGAAGGCAAAAGGGGTACATGGCTATTTTTTCCTGGTAGAATCCAATGGCCATGATATGAAACAATTGGCCCAATGGCTGGAGCAGGGTGTCATTAAATCGCATGTATCACAGGTATTTCCGTTTGATCAGATGGCAGCGGCCCATCAGCAAATTGCCAGCGGTAAAACCCGGGGTAAAGTGGTGGTGACCGTTTAATGGAAATGTTTTAAATCAAATAAATGAAAATTTTAGTACTCATAACCGTGCTGTTTGGCAGCGCGGTTATGGCTCAAACCAAACCACAGCTGATATCTGTAGCCAGTTCATCTACGCAAGTATGGAACGGGGTAACCACAACCAGCAATGGCAGAATATTTGTATGTTTCCCGCGCCTGGAAGGCGAAAGTGGTGTGAGTATTGGCGAAGTAGTTAAAAATGGAAACATTATACCTTACCCATCCAAAAGCTGGAACAACTGGGCAAAAGGCGAAGCCACGGCGCAAAAATTTATCCGTACCAACTCCCTGAGAATAGGACCCGATGGCAACCTTTGGGTGATGGATACCGGCTCGCCAAAGCTGGGAGAACAAGCTCTGCCGGGAGGCACTAAAATTGTGGTGATCAGTGTGAAAAGCAATCAGGTTATCCGTATCATCCCACTGGATGGCGTCATGAAACCCAATAGTTTTATGGATGATCTGCGTATTTACGGCTCACATATTTACATTACTGATGCCGGCGAACCTGGCTTGGTAATATTAGATAAACAAACCGGCAAGGGCAGGAGGGTACTGGAAAAGCACTGGTCCACCACCGATAGTAAAGCCCTTGTGGCAGAGGGTAAAGTGATACACCTGAAAAATGGCAGGGAGTTAAGGGTAAATGCCGATCAGTTAGGGATATCGCCAGATGGTAAATATTTCTATTTTCAACCGGTGTCTGGTCCGCTGGCCAGAGTGGAGACAACATATCTCAACGATGCCAAATTAAGCGCAGCTCAATTGGCTGGTCATGTAACTAAATACTATACTTCGCCTACAACCGGCGGTACCGCAATGGATGCTGATGGTAATATCTATCTATCAGATGTTGACCACCTGCGCATCATCAAAATAAAGCCCAATGGTACAAGCGAGCTTATTATAGAGGACAAAAGGCTGTTATGGGCCGATGCGCTTTGGATAGATGACAAAGGTTTTTTATGGATACCCGCGGGGCAGGTTAACCGGCTGGCAGCTTTTCAAAACGGTCAATCGCGGGTTAAATTCCCTGTTTATATTTATAAGCTCCAGGTTCATGCCCGGGCTTTTAAAAGCTAACTTATACCACTTAAGGGATCGGAAGTTTGAAACCTCAATTTACAATGGCTATTAACCGACCGGAAACGAACAATACGTTGTATCAAAAAAGCACATGTTGAATTGTTGTTTATTTTAATATATTGATAGTCAAGTAAATATAACGATGGCACTTGCTTTGATATCAATATTGCAGCAGGTAGATTATTATGAAACAGCGCAAATATTTGGAGCGGCGTACGTTTAACCAGGATCGTTTTGATATTTTAATAAAACGACAAAAAAGCGGTAAAGCCACCTTTAGCGAGCTTACGGAACTGGACGCGATTGTGAACCGTGATCCTACCATACGTGAAAGTATTTTGGAGGAAATGCAAGGGGGCAACGATCTTCCGGATGAACCCACACAAGAGGATATATTATTAATCACTCCCGTAAAAACTCAAACCCTGCTGGATAAAATAGCGTCCTTTTTTAGGCGTTTGTTTACTCATACATGCGATCCAAACCCTGCCTTAATGGTTTAAAATAATGATTTATGGTGTGGAACGAATCTTTTTGCGGTACTCATTAGGCGAGCTTCCCATCAACTTGGTAAACATTCTGGAAAAATAATACTGATCTTCGATGCCCAGGCTAATAGCTATGCTTTTGATTGACATAGCTGTAAACGAAATATACTGACACGCTTTCTGTACCTTGAGCTGATTAAAATATTCAATAGGGGCATAACCTGTTTTAGCTCTGAAAAGCGCAGAAAAATGCGAGGTTGATAAATTGGCAAAGGCCGCAAAATCATCAAGGCGGAGGATCTTGCTCATGTTATCCTGCATAAAGCTAATGGTTTTCTCCACTACATTGCTATCCGTTTTTTCTTCCAGGTGATTAAATTTATCTTCATAAATCAATGAGGATAAAAAATGCGAAAATATCATGTTTACATAGCGTAAGGTATCATCGCTGTAACCTTTTTCAAGGTTGTAGCAAATGTCCTCGAATAGTTTTATACGGTCTTCATTATAAGATAAATAGGGTTTGTAATTTTCTGAGTTTTGAAGGATAAGGTCGATAACAAAAGCCGATATCTCGCCCTTAAAGTGTATCCAGTAAATAGTCCAGGGTTTGTTTGTGTTGGCGGCATACTTGTGAGGGGTATTGGCCGGTATAGCTATAAACTGTGATGGTGAAACCCCTACCTTTTTTTTATTGATCTCCAACCAACCATAACCCTCTGTGCAATAAATGATAATATGCTGGTTGATACCATTGGGGCGTTCGGCATAATGATGGCTGGCTTTGGGATAATATCCTATATCAGTTATGTATGTCTGTTTGGTAACCGGATCCTTACTTAAAAAGTTGATAATGATCTTTTTTGGTAATACAATAAGCTTTTGTCCTTCAAAACCTTCCCGCCGTCTTAACGTTGTGCTTTTTGTCATTTTTTACGGGGGAATATGTGTGTTATAATTGGTTTGAAATATGGTGCACAACGTTACTCAAAAAAATAAAAATAGCATAAAATATTTCATTTTACAATAGTTGCGATTGTGCGAATAATAAATGATGAGAGCTATTTTATATATCAAAAAGCAGGAAATTAGTGAAATAAAGGATAAATGGTTATTCCATGTTAATTATAATAGTTGTCGTAAAAAAATCCATCATTATCATAACATTCACTATTTTTTAATCTATTTTAATCCTTGAGATTTACATCGTAACCAATTGAACGTATTATTCATATTTAAGAGTAACTGTACTGCCGTATTATAAATTACGGCTTGCCTGCTCATGATTGATAATATGATTTACCGGTATTAAACTATGATGAAAATATTAATCGGCCCGTTTACTGTTGCTGTTTTATTATTAGCTGGTCAGCGAACATTTGCACAAAAAGTTATTACCACGGTGGATAAGTTGGAAGTGACCACCAGTCATATTACTATTAAACTGGATGCACATACCGGTATGGTGAATTATGTGTTCCCGAACGGAATCAGGATTGAAAATACAGTTGCCTACATTAATGACTTAAAATCAGGCATTACCTCAACGGCCGATTTTACCGATCATCAATATACTACGGTTAAGATTCACGACAATATTGGCATAGGTCGGCAGTTGATCATTACGCACAGCGACCATAAGCATCGGTTTATATTAGAACAGCGTTTTACCAATTATGAAGGGCGTCCTTATATCCTAATCAGTTTAACCGCGAAAAATAAAGACTCAAAAGCGGCGCCTTTAGAAACCCGTGATATTAGCCCGATAGCCATATTGCCCCAATATAAAGGCCGGTTATACATTCCCGGTACCGAACCCCGCATACTGGATGTGCCCTTTGATAATGACGATTGGACACCTACATTAGAAAGGAGTTGGCCCAAAGCAGGTTCACCTAAAACTACGGGGATCACTTATGAGTTCGCGGCTATTTATGATATGCTGAAAAATTCGGGACTGGTTATCGGCAGTGTAAAGCACGATTTCTGGAAAACTGGCCTGGCTTATCAAACCTCCACCGAATTGGGTTATGTGGATTCCCTCAAAGTTTTTGGTGGTGCATCTACCCCCGATGACTCTAAACTCCCCCCGGCCTATGGCGGTAACGACGGTACGCATGACCTGGTGGCGCATGGTACCGCAATAGGACAGTCAGTAAGTTCGCCCCCTATATTTTTATGCGCGATGGACGATCTGCACGAGGCTTTTACACAATATGGATTGGTAAACTCGGCCATCAATGGTAAACGTATATGGAGTGGTTATGCCCCTGTATACTGGAACAGCTTTGGGGTAGAAGGGGTGTTGGGTTACGAGGGTGTGATGATGCCACCCGCGGTTGAAAAGATTTCCGATTTTGTGCATACACTTCATAATTTCAGCGGCTACTCCAAACCAGTCATGAGTATCGACTCTTATGATCAGGGTATTTATTCAAACGAAGTACTGGCCAGTTTGGGTAAATATTTTGCTAAGAACGATCAGCAAATGGGCTTTTATTTTATCCCTTTTGCTATGTGGAGCTGGAAAGACGATATCGACAATAAAAAAATACCGGGATCAAATTATGCTTTAAAAGATGTACTGCTGCATGATAACGAGGGTAAACCCATTATGTATAAAGATGGCAAGTGGGGAGCCTATGCGATGGATCCCACACATCCTGCCGTTCGCCTGTATGTCATTCAGCAATTAAAAAAAGCCAAAGCTATTAACGCTAAATTCCTGAAGATCGACTTTCTGACCGGCGGGGCGCTGGAAAGTACAACCCGCTACAACAAAAATATACGCACAGGCATGCAGGCCTATGATTATGGTATGCGGACACTGCGCCACCTGGTTGATTCTATCATTGGTAAAGATATTTTTATTACACAGGCCATTTCGCCTATGTTTCCGCATCAGTATGCCCACACCCGTTTTATATCAACCGATGTGTATTCGCACTTGCGGGATGATCAGCCGGGTTTTCCGCATTATGGCAGTACCGGGGCTTCGCTGGCTACCGGTTCGCATATGGGCTGGATGCAGGGTACACTGTTCCCGTATACCAATCTGGACGTGACCATCATGAAAAACTTTCAGAAAAATCCCGACCTGAGTGAGCAGGATGTCAAAGTACGTTTATACGCGTTGATGGTGATGGGGAGCATACTGGGCGACGGGTCTGATTTCAGGCAGCCACTGGCGGCATCCCGTGCGCAGACGTTTTTAAACAATAGGCAGATAGCCGCGTTTTTTAGTCACCCTAAGGCCTTTATCCCGTTGAAAGCTGCCGATGGCGAAACGTTCGATCAGCAGATGTCATTTTACCTGCCGGGGGACAATACCTTACTGGCCCTGTTCAATTTCGACAGGCAAAAGAAATTTGAACAGGTTTTAAGCCGCACGGCCCTGCACCTGGATGCAGGCAAAACTTATCAGTTTAAAGATATGTTGACCGATGCTGTAGTGGGCGAATTAAAAAAGGGCGATATGAAATTTAAATTGATTACCGCGCCTGCCGACGCGGTAATGATAAAATTAGTCGCTGTGAAGGAATAAGCGACCAAATACCGATATTATGCTTAAACCAATAAAACATATCCTGAAAAATGAGTAGTTCAAAAACTTTTAACAGCCGGTATATTATCGGGATTTCCTTTATTTCGGCCCTGGGCGGATACCTTTTCGGGTTCGACTTTGCGGTGATATCGGGCGCTTTACCATTTCTGCGTACTCAATTTGGGCTCGACCCGGTGTGGGAAGGCTTTTTGACCGGCTCATTAGCTTTAGGATGTATCGTTGGCTGCCTCATTGCCGGTAACCTGGCCGATAAATATGGCCGTAAACCCGGGCTGATGGTGGCCGCTTTGATCTTCGCGGTATCATCCATCGGTATCGCCTTTGCGCAAACGCTTACTTATTTCATTGTACTGCGTTTTGCAGCGGGTATTGGCGTAGGCATGGCTTCCATGCTTTGCCCCATGTATATTGCCGAAGTTTCCCCGGCCGAAGTGCGTGGGCGTAATGTAGCTATCAACCAGCTTACGGTGGTTATTGGCATATTGATCACCAACCTGGTCAATTATTTTCTGGCCGATCATGGCCATGATGCCTGGCGCTGGATGTTTGGTTTGGGTGCTGTGCCCTCTGCCGTGTTCCTGATCGGGGTTACCTGGCTGCCAGAGAGCCCAAGATGGTTGATGAAATCGGGCCAGGTAGCTAAAGCCCAGCAGGTACTTAACAAAATAGGATCGGTAGATTTTGTTGATACTACGATGAAGGCCATTGAAAAATCATTGGCAGGAAGCACAGCCAAACAATCCTACAAAATGGTATTTGAGAAAGCCGTTCGCCCGGCAGTTGTGGTGGGTATCACGCTGGCTGTGTTTCAGCAGTTTTGCGGTATCAATGTGGTATTTAACTATACCTCAACCATATTTGAGTCGGTAGGGGCCAACCTGAACCGTCAGCTTTTGGAAACGGTTTCCATTGGCGTGGTGAACCTGGTATTTACCTTATTGGCCATGTGGCAGGTAGATAAGCTGGGCCGCCGCCCATTGATGCTGGTGGGCTCGCTCGGTTTATCCATTATGTATATTGTACTGGCTGTAGCCTTACAAAACCATTTCCCTGCCGGACTGGTATCCATATTTGTGTTGCTGGCTATCAGTACCTATGCCATTTCGCTGGCCCCGGTTACCTGGGTGCTTATTTCAGAGATATTTCCAAATAAGATCAGGGGTGTAGCCTCGTCGGTAGCCATTGTATCGCTATGGGGTGCTTATTTCATATTGGTTTTTACGTTCCCCATACTGGCCAAAAAATTAGGTACCTACGGACCTTTTTACCTGTACGCGGCTATCTGTTTCCTGGGTTTTCTGTTTGTGAAAGCGCGTGTTAAAGAAACCAAGGGACAAACCCTGGAAGAACTTGAAGAGAATTTAATCAGACATTAATCATCAGCAGAAGAATTAATATATTATGAATCAGTCTAATGTATCCGTTTGGGAAGAGAAAGTTGTGATCCCTACGTATGGTGTGGGCAAGCCCGATAAAAACCCCATGTTTTTTGAAAAGCGTGTTTACCAGGGCAGCAGCGGTGTAGTATACCCCAACCCGGTGATCGAAAAAATTGCCGACGAAAAAGAAGATAAAGAATACACTGGTTTATTCCTGGAGAACAAGTACCTGAAAATAATGATCCTGCCAGAGTTGGGCGGTCGCATCCAGATGGCTTTTGACAAGATCAAACAACGTCATTTTATATATTATAACCAGGTGATCAAACCGGCACTGGTAGGTTTAACCGGTCCTTGGATCTCGGGCGGTATCGAGTTTAACTGGCCGCAGCACCATCGCCCAAGCACATTTGATCCGGTTGACTATACCTTAGAAGAGCACGCCGATGGCAGTAAAACCGTTTGGGTGAACGAGGTAGAGCGCATGTTTCATACTAAGGGGATGGCTGGTTTTACGCTTAGGCCTGATGCGGCTTACATCGAGATCAAAGCCAAATTGTTTAACCGTTCCTCGTTGCCGCAAACTTTCCTGTGGTGGGCAAACCCGGCGGTAAAGGTTAATGATTATTACCAGTCGGTTTTTCCGCCTGATGTGAACGCTGTATTTGATCATGGCAAACGCGATGTATCTGATTTCCCTATTGCTACGGGCACTTATTACAAGGTAGATTATTCGCCGGGTACCGATATTTCGATGTATAAGAATATTCCTGTACCAACCTCCTACATGGCTATCAACTCCGATTATGATTTTGTGGGTGGTTATGAACATGACTCACAGGGCGGTTTGCTGCATGTGGCCAATCATCATGTATCGCCCGGTAAAAAACAGTGGACCTGGGGCCACAGCGATTTCGGCCAGGCCTGGGACAGAAATTTGACCGACGAGGACGGTCCGTACATAGAACTGATGACCGGTGTGTTCACCGATAATCAGCCCGATTTTAGCTGGCTGATGCCTTACGAGGAGAAAACTTTTACGCAATACTTTTTACCCTACCGTGAATTAGGCATGGTGAAAAATGCTACGAAAGATATCCTGCTGGCGCTAAGCAAGCACGGCGATAAAGTAACCATCAAAGTGCAGGTAACATCGGTACAAAATGGTTTGAATATCGGGCTGAACTACAAAGGAGAAATATTATTTACCCAGACGACGGATATTAATCCTGAACAAGTTTTTATACAGGAAGTAGCTGTTAAACCCAATCTGAGCGAAAATGAATTATTGCTGATCATCACCAACAGCAGCAAGCAGGAAGTACTGCGTTACGAACCCGCAAAAAACAAAAAAAACGAGATGCCTCTACCGGCAAAACCGGCCCTGGCCCCAGCTGATGTAGAAAGTGTGGAGCAGCTGTTTTTAACTGCTCAGCACCTGGAACAATATCGCCACGCTACGTATAGTCCTGTTCAGTATTACGAAGAAGCACTGCGTCGTGAGCCTACCGATGTACGTAACAATAACGCGCTGGGTAAATGGTATATTCGTAAAGGGCAGTTTACCAAGGCAGAATCTTATTTACGCCAGGCGGTAGACACCAGTATCCAACGCAACCCAAATCCGTATGATAGCGAGCCTTATTACAACCTGGGCTTGTGCTTAAAGTATTTAGGTCGGGCCGATGAGGCGTACACCGTATTTTACAAAGCCACCTGGAGCAATGCCTGGAAAGATACCGGCTTTTTCTGCGTGGCGCAGCTGGATATGGCCCGCGGCCATTATGCGCTGGCGCTGGATCATATTAATCAATCGTTGGATAGGAACGCCAGCAACAGCAAATCGTACGTGATCAAGGCGGCGGCTTACCGTAAATTGAACCAGGTAGATAAAGCGTTGGCTACTGTTGAGACTGCTTTGGAACGTGATGGCTTTAACCTGGGGGCACTATTTGAAAAAGTATTGGCTTACCGGATAAGCAATGATACAGATAGGATAGAGGAGAGCCTGAATCGCCTGTTAACGCTTTCACGTTATGACGACCAGAATTTTATAGAGTATGCCCTGGATTACGCCGCTGCAGGTTTGTATGACGAAGCATCGCAATTACTGCAATTGGTTGTAAAAACTGCTGAATCAAACCCGATAGTTTATTATACATTAGGTTGGCTGAGCCATCAAAGCGGCCGTAAAGTGGAGGCTGCCGAATGGCTGGCTAAAGCTGCCAAAGCAGATCCATACCTGTGTTTCCCTAACCGTTTGGATGAGATCGGTATTCTTGAATTAGCTATTGAACTTAACCCAACCGATGCCAAAGCACCTTATTATTTAGGTAACCTGTTTTATGATAAGCGCCAGTATACCGATGCGGTAAGTTACTGGGAAAGCTCAGCAAAGCTGGATGATAAATTCCCGACTGTTTTCCGTAATCTCGCCATTGCGTATTTCAATAAACAACATAACGAGCAAAAAGCGCTGGAGTATTTTGAAAAAGCTTTTGCGCTCGATAAAACCGATGCCCGCGTACTCATGGAGCTTGACCAGTTGTATAAAAGACTAAACAGGTCGCCGGAGGAACGTTTGAAACTCCTGGAAGATAATCTGGAGGTGGCCAACCAGCGCGATGATGTTTACCTGGAAAGGGTAACACTATACAATCTTTTGGGCGATCATGAAATAGCTTTGAACCTGTTGAATGCACGCCAGTTCCATCCATGGGAAGGGGGCGAAGGTAAGGCATCCGGTCAGTATGTATTTAGTCTGATTGCACTGGCTAAGAAATATATAGAAGAAGATCTGCACGAAAAAGCTATTACTTACCTCCGTAATGGCAAAACTTACCCGCATAATTTGGGTGAGGGCAAACTGTATGGAACCCAGGAAAACGATATCGATTACTGGATAGGTTGTGCTTACGAAGCAGCCGGTGAGCCCGAACAGGCCAAAAAATACTTTGAGCAGGCTACTGTTGGGTTAGATGAGCCATCGGCCGCGGTGTTTTATAACGATCAGCAGCCCGATAAGATCTTTTACCAGGGACTGGCCTGGAAAAAGCTGGGCAACACAGAGCGGGCCAACAGCATATTTAAAAAGTTGGTTAACTACGGGGCACTGCACGCCAATGATGAAGTGAAGATTGATTATTTCGCTGTATCGCTACCCAATCTGCTCATATTTGATGACGATCTGAACCTGCGCAACCGAATTCATACCAGCTTCTTACAGGGCCTGGGCGCATTAGGCTTGCAGGAGCTCGATGCCGCGCAAAAAATGTTAAACCATGTGCTGGGACTCGATGCTACGCATGCAGCAAGCAAGATTCATCTGGATATGGCAAAGCATTCCCTAAATATCCAGGACTGAGTAATGAATAAAAGTACTACTCAAATAACCCATCAGGAATGGGGCCAGCATGCCGGTGAGCCAGTATATCTATTTAAAATGGAGAACACTCATGGCGCCTATGTGGAGTTAACTAATTACGGAGCAACATTGGTTTCGGTCGTAGTACCCGATGCTCGTGGCGTTTATAGTAACGTGGTTTTGGGTTTCCCATCATTACAAGGCTATTTGGATGACAGCTGTTATATCGGTTCAACCATTGGTCGTTACGCTAACAGGATAGGAGGGGCCAGTTTTAAGCTCGACAGCGCTACATGGCAACTGGAAAATAACGATGGTGAAAATACTAACCATGGTGGTAACCATGGTTTTAATACCCGGGTTTTTAAATATGCCATCACAGCTGAGGGTTTATTTTTTATCCTCCAAAGCCCCGATGGAGAGGGGGGATATCCCGGTAACCTCGAACTTACGGTACATTATCAGTGGAGGGATCTGAATGAGCTTGCCATCACTTATTACGCGTCTACAGATAAACGAACCATCGCCAATTTTACTAATCATGCCTACTTTAACTTGTCAAATAACGGGGCTAAAATATTCGACCATACACTTACTGTGCATGCAGGTAGTATGCTGCAAAATGGCACGGGCTATATTCCCACAGGACTTATTGAGCCCGTGGGGAGCAGAAAGTTTTCGAATACTGCCATCCGAAGTAAAATGCTGGTAAACGAAACCTATATTACCGGTTTAAATGATTGTTATATATTAGACGAACAGCCCGGCACTTACCATAAACTGGCGGCCGAGCTAACCGAAAAAAAGTCGGGGCGTAAACTGGAAATATTTACGACCTGTCCCTCCCTCATAGTTTATACAGGCGATTATTTACTAAGCGAACATTCGGGCCATAGGGGTGAGCGGTATAGCCCCTTTGATGGCATGTGTTTGGAATGTCAGTATTATCCGGACAGCCCTACTCATCCCAACTTCCCTTCAACAGTATTAAATCCCGGCGATACTTACCGGGAAAGTATCATTTATAAGTTTGGGACTATAGTTGTTTAAGGGGCGCATTTATACGAGCTGGTATACCAGAAATATTTACTTTAGGTCCGTTAAACTAATCCACCATGAAAACTGATAACCCAAATAACAATCTACCAACAGACAACGAAAAACTTGCCCTGGCCAATATTTTTGTTACCTCGCTAAAGAGTAATGACTGGGATACCATGCGATCCATATTGGCCGCCGATGCCAGCTGGACATTGCCGGGAACAAGTTTGCTATCCGGTCCGGCAAATGGTGCCGAAGCCATTATCAAACGGGCACAGGGCCTGAAACATTTCGGGGTTAATTTTGATCTGAAATATATCCTGATTGGCCTTACCGGTTTCACCTTGTCATTGCATAACACGGCCAGCAGGGGGGAACTGATACTGGACGAACAGGTAGCCATTGTTTTTGAAGTAAACGGTGGCAAAATAGTAAGTATGGCTACTTATCTTTCTGATGTACCAGGTATCAATGCTTTTTTTATTGCGGGGATATAAAGTATCTTGCCGCAAAATTAAAACACATGGCTGATTATAAACTGGAGGCTGCCAAAGCCGCGTTTAAATTTATAAAAACAGGACAAACAATTGGCCTGGGTGCAGGCACAACGGTTTTGCACCTGGCTAATATGATTGGACAGGATGTGGATCTGGCCCGGTCTGTTGTTTTGGTATCATCGTCATTCAAAACTAACAGCTACCTGCAGGAGCAGGGTTTAAATGTAAAGTCCGCATCTGCTGTAAAACACCTGGACATCTACTTTGATGGTTGCGATCAGTTCGACCAGCAATTGAATGCTCTTAAAAGTGGCGGCGGTATCCACACTACCGAAAAAATACTGGCCTCCATGGCTGCCGAATTCATTTTAATAGGTGATGACACTAAATTTGTACCGCGGCTGAATACTACCTATCCGCTGGTGATCGAGATTTTGCCCCAGGCTTTACAGATTGTGTTGGCTAAGCTCCGGTCGGCCGCCTATCCTGATGCCGAGATCAAATTACGCATGGGCGATCAGAAAGATGGAACTGTTATTTCTGATAACGGTAACCTGCTGGCTGATATTCGCTTTGACCATACGCCGCAATGGCAGCAACTTAACATCGATGTAAAAATGATTCCCGGAATTGTGGAGCATTCCCTGTTTTATGGCATGGCTACCAAAGCTATTATTGCCGGCGAAAATGGGATAAGGTTCATCACACCCGAACAATAGTACTTGCTTATACTATGCAGGAAATATTAAGGAGACATATAGAAAAAATAGTACCGCTCAGCGATGAAGAGTTTGCATTTGTATGGGCGCATTTTACAGCCAAAAAATATAAGAAACACCAATTCCTGATACAGGAAGGCGAAGCAGTAAAGTATCACTATTTTGTACTCTCCGGGCTTTTAAAATTGGTGTATACCGATGAGGCGGGAAAAGAGCACATTGTTTCTTTTGCGATGGAAGACTGGTGGGAAAGCGATTTTTATGCCTTTTACACGCAAACTAAAGCTACCATGTCCTTGGAGTGCCTGGAAGATACCAAAGTGCTCTGCCTTTCGCTCGATGACTACAAAAAGCTGTGCGATGGTCTCCAAAAAATGGTGCGTTTTTTCCTGGAAAAAGCCAATTTTGGTTTTATCGGATCACAGCGCCGCATCATATCCTGGCTAACCTTAAGCTCCAAAGAACGCTATGAACAGCTGCTTAAACAATACCCTTCCCTTATTCAGCGGGTGCCCAAAAGCCTGCTGGCCGCCTATCTGGGTGTTTCCCGCGAAACACTGAGCAGGTTATCTTCATAGCGTGACATTCCTCACAGAATAATCGTGAGGTTTGTCAACAGTCCATCCCGGGTGTTATGCGCAGTTTTGCCTTATGAATTTTTGACAGAGATCATGAAAAAAATAGCAAAACTTTTAGCATTACTATCAATAACTACGGTGCCTGCTTTGGCACAAACTCAAACCCCCAATAAGATGGAAAAAAGAATCATTAACCCCTGGCAATGGCAGGATAAGCGAAGCTATGTACAGGCCGTTGAAGTAAAACACGTGGAAAGTACTTTATACATTTCGGGGCAAACAGCTATCAGCGCCGATGGCATATCCAGTAACGACGACATGAAAACTCAATTAGTTAAAGCCCTGCAAAACCTGGAACAAGTGATCGGTGAGGCCGGGTACAAACCAGAAGGTATCGTGAGGTTAAATATCTACACAACCTCTACCGCGGAGCTTTGGCCCAATTTCCAAATTTTTCAGGATTGGGTGGCTAAACATGGTATTAAACAATCGCTTACCCTGTTAGAAGTGAAAAGTCTTTTTGAAACACTAAAAGTAGAACTGGAAGCTACAGTGGTAAAGTAAATAGGAGGCAAAGCTTTCAGGCAAAATATTTTATCTTTAAAGCCTAACCTAAAAATACCTGAAATGATTACCCAGTTAAAATCCAAACGCTCCTGGTTACTGTTATTGTTTTTGATGCCCGGTATAAAAACCTATGCCACGGGGCCGGTGGTTAAACCTGATTCCCTGCTGCAAAAAGCATATATCTTAAATATCATGCACCGGGTGGCCGACTGGCAGATCAATGACTGGAATACCAATGGTTTTAAACACGCCAAGGTCGATTGGACAAACGCCGCCTGTTATACCGGTATTTATGCGCTGGGATCTATCAAAAACAACGAGAAATATTTAACCACGCTGGTGAACATAGGTAATGACCTGGGCTGGAATACCGGGCGCGATCGTTTTATGGCCGATGATTATTGTATAGGGCAAACCTACTCCTTGTTATATACCAAATACAAGGACAAGAAAATGATAGCGCCCTTTACTTTACTGGCCGATAGCATTGTGAATAAGCAGCATGACGAACCATTGGAATGGAAAAATCATATAGCTTCGAGAGAATGGGCCTGGTGCGATGCCCTGTTTATGGGCCCTACGGCTTTAAGCTATTTGAGTACAGCTACCAGCAATCCTCAATATCTAGATACCGCTGCCAAACTCTGGTGGAAAACAACCGACTATCTGTACGACCCAGCCGAACACCTATACTTTAGAGACGGCAGTTACCTGGATAAAAAAGAAAAGAACGGCAAAAAGGTATTCTGGGCAAGAGGCAACGGATGGGTGCTGGCAGGTTTAGTAAGGGTGATGGAAAACATGCCAGCCAATTATCCCGACAAAAAGAAGTTTGAAAAATTATATCGTGATATGGCCGCCAGGGTAGCCTCGCTGCAACAGCCGGATGGCAGTTGGCACGCTTCCCTGCTCGATCCGGAAAGCTACCCGGTTAAAGAAACAAGCGGTACCGGCTTTTATTGTTATGCCTTGCTATGGGGCCTTAACCATGGTCTGCTGGATAACAAAACCTACTGGCCTGTTGTAAAAAAGGCCTGGGCAGCACTGGCAACTTCGGTTCATGCTGATGGGATGCTGGGTTATGTTCAGCGTATAGGTGCCAGTCCCGATGCGGTTACTGAAAATAGTACCGAAGTGTACGGGGTAGGTGCGTTCCTGCTTACAGGAACCCAGCTATATCAGTATTTGAATACCCATCCGGTGGCTGCAAAAAACTAAAACGAAATATTCTTATAAAACGCAAAAGGGAGACATTAGTCTCCTTTTTGCGTTTTATTCCCCGCTATCATCTACACCTATCATCAGGTATTTAGTCTGTTTGGCGGCCTACGATCATCTATTGAAAAATCACTGTTTTCTGCGATTGTCCGGTCTGTTTGATTTGAGGAATATTGCAAATGAAATATTACTTGAAAAATTATTAATACTAACGACAATTTTTTAAGCGCTGTTTTTTACAAAGTTTCTGGATATATGGATATGAAGAAAATTAATTACGCATTACTAATATTAACAGCAGCTATCATGCTGTTTACGATCTCTTGCGGCAAGGACGGTGCTGCAGGGCCTAAAGGTGATACCGGCGATAAAGGCTCAACTGGGGCAGTTGGGCCCGCCGGTCCAGCCGGGGCAAATGGCACAGCAGGCAGTATGATTTACAGCGGCACTACCGCCCCTGTAGCTACTAAAGGCGCTGTTGGCGATTATTATTTAAATACCACTATAGGCTTATTATATGGCCCAAAAACTAGTGCAGGCTGGGGAAGTGGACTCTCATTAAAAGGTGCTACCGGTGCAACGGGTGCTGCCGGAAGCACTACCTTAAGCGGGGCAGGTACGCCTGCCCCAAGCTTGGGTAACAATGGCGATTATTACCTGGATAAAATCAACTACCTATTATACGGCCCTAAATCTGGCTCGGGGTGGGGGGCTCCCGTAAACTTACGGGGCCCCGCAGGGCCGCAGGGGCCTGAAGGGAATGCCAATGTTAAGGTAGATACTTTTACAGTAAAAAGCGAAGACTGGAGATATACAGACGACAGCAATAATAATTATTATTATGAGATTGACGCCAATAGCTATTATAAAGTTAAATGTGTTGAGCATTCTAACTCGTTGATTACTGCTAGTTTATTAAATACAGGGCTGGTATTGGTGTATTTTCAAACAGATACAAATGCCAATGGGTTTCAATGGCAGCCTCTTCCGTATTCGTATATTTCGGCATTTTCTTATAATTGGGTTTATGAAACTTACGAAGGTAAAGTAAGACTGTATTTTTACATTGGTCAGGTAAATCCAAATTCAGTTCCTCCAGATCTTGAGACCTACCAGGTCTCTACAAAAAAATATAAGATAGTGATGATATCAGGGTCTATTGCCAGCTCATTACAGCAAAACCACATTAACGTTAACAAATATGATGAGGTAAGCAAGTTTCTGAATATCAAATAACGAGACTTCAAATTTTGAAATACCGGTTTTTAATACCCTGTAAAATCTATTTACATGAAGAATTTTAATAGTGCATTGCTATTATTAGCAGCAGTGACCATGCTGTTCACGGCCTCATGCAGTAAAGACGGCACTGCAGGTCCCAAGGGCGACACCGGCGATAAGGGCTCAATTGGTGCTGTTGGGCCTGCCGGTCCAGCCGGGACAAATGGTGCAGCAGGCAGTATGATCTACAGTGGTACTACCGTTCCGCCAGCTACTAAAGGTATTGCGGGCGACTATTACCTGGATACCACTACCGGCTTATTGTATGGCCCCAAAACCGCTGCAGGTTGGGGAAGCGGACTGTCATTAAAAGGTGCTACCGGTGCAACGGGTGCTGCCGGAAGCGCTACCTTAAGCGGGGCAGGTACGCCTGCCCCAAGCTTGGGTAACAACGGCGATTATTATCTGGACAAAACCAACTACCTGTTATATGGGCCTAAAACAAGTGGAGGATGGGGGACACCTGTAAATTTACGGGGTCCATCAGGTAATTCCGATCTTAATTCAGTTGTTTTTACCGTAAATACCGCGGACTGGAACCAAAACATTTATAACGTTAATTTTAATATAGCAGGTGATAGTGTTATAACTCGTTATGCAAAAGGAGTGGAGTATAATAGCCCATTACTTACAGCCGGTATGTTAGAAAGGGGGCTGGTATTAGTATATTTTCAACCCAACCCAAACGTAACACAATGGCAGCCCTTGCCATATTCGTTCCCAAGTGTTTATGATGAATATAACTATAATTACGCGTACGAAACTTTTGTAGGTAAAGTACGTCTGTACTTTTACTTTACCAGAATAACCACAGATGGCCCATTCCTTGATAGCTATCAGGTACCTGCAACAAAATTCAGGATAGTAGTAGCATCAGGGAACATGGCTAATTCTATACACCAAAACCATATTAATATTAATAAATACGAGGAGGTAAGCCGATTTTTGAACATAAAGTAAGCGTAGCAATTCGCGTAAAAACCACATAGTAATACCGTAGTATCACTGCTGACATTGTTAACCAGGCCATATATCTTTGACATTATAAAACCTCTAAGAAATAAATAGTGGTTGCAAATAGATACGCTGATGAATTCAATGCGCAAAAACCATACTAATGTAAACAATCACCGGGAGGTAAGTATAATCCCTTAAAAGGGATAAAGATAATAAGTTATAAATTAGGGATAATAACTTAGAGACAGCCGTCTACAGCAATGTAGCGGCTGTTGTTGGTTTATGGCTGATTTTTTTAAAGCGTTGACTGGTGCGATTCCCTCCGAACGGGAGGGGTTTATTCGTTGTGTCTATTGTATAAACCCCTCCCTGCCACAAGTCACGCCATCGCATCCCTCCCGTGAGGAGTGAACCTTGTTCACTCTGGGGCTTTTACGGAGACAAAATAAAAAAGGCAAGTGATACCCCGAGCTTCGTCGAAAGGTGTAAATTCTCTGTAATCTGTACCAGAATAATATTTATAATACTCTCCATTTAAATATTCCTTATAAAATAATTGCATATTTTTCTAATAATATAAAAACGTATAATTATTTTATTAATTTGGTATTTATAATCCAGATTATAGATTAATTATTGATAGTATTAAAAAATATGAACTAATGATTCATAAAGCTATGGATCATGTATGGATCAATTTTCTTCAAAAACTAACGATTTATGGATCAATACACGAATTTCTTATAACCCTGTCTTATGAATATTTGAAATATCTTAAATAATAAATCATAATTAATCTATCACCCATGAAAACAACAAACCTCCTGCTCATCTCCCTGGCCCTGCTGGCTGTCTCGGGATGTAAAAAAAACAACAATGAAGAAACTGTGCCGCAAAAAAGCGCCGTAGCAAAAGAAACGCTTTACGCCGATTTTAGCTGTCAAATGAAAACCGTAACGGGAGGCCCTGTTACCGAAAGCTGGGGGCCTAACAACAAATTATGGACAAACGGCCGTACCATCAAAGTGCGCTTTATTAGTGGCGAAGGAACATCATTTGTACGCGGAAAAGTGCAGCAATATGCCAAGAGCTGGGAAAGCAGCGCTAACCTGGTATTTCAGTTTGTGGCTGATAATGCGGCTGCCGATTTGACCGTTGGCTTTAAACACAATGGCGACGCGGGCTCATGGGCCTATGTAGGTACCGATGGCCGTGGCCAAACCCAATCGGTTAACTTTGGATGGTTTGACAACAATACTTCTGACGAAGAATTCAGAAGAACCACCACCCATGAGTTTGGTCACGTGTTGGGTTTACAGCATGAGCAGGCACACCCCGATGCCAACATCCCATGGAACACAGATGCCGTGTATGCTTATTATGAAGGCTCCCCTAACTTCTGGACTAAAGATCAAATAGATTTTAATGTATTGTGGGTTGGCCCCAGAGCCGGAAGCAACCTGCTGGCCTATGATAAATCATCCATTATGCACTACCCGGTTCCGGCCAGGTTTACAACAAATAATGTAGCCATAGCTGCTAATAATACCACCATTACGGCTACCGATGCCGCCTATATGAAAAAGTATTATCCGGGTAAATAGTATAAAGGCTTTTACTAAGAAACGCGTCATTGCGAGGTACGAAGCAATGACGCGTTTCTTATATCTGATAAATCCACTTTTATTCTCCTCAATAACAATAATTTAACAAAAAAATGGCATAGGGGTTGTATATTAGTTGCTAAAAATATTAGTATTTTAGCGCTGTATTTACAGCAATCAACATGACAACCCTGGCCGACCGTCGTTTTATATCGCATCTGGATCTGGATACTTTTTTTGTGAGCGTGGCCCGGTTGGATAACAGCAAGCTGATAGGCAGGCCTGTTATTGTCGGTGGATTGAGCGACAGGGGCATTGTGGCTTCCTGTAGTTATGAAACCCGTGCCTTCGGCGTACACACCGCCATGCCCATGAAAATAGCCCGGCGCCTTTGTCCGGCTGCCGAAATTGTAAGCGGTGATTTTGATCGCTATAGTCAGCTCTCCCGCGATGTTACTGAGGTCATCCGCGAGCAGGTCCCTTTATATGAGAAAACAGGTATCGATGAGTTTTATGCCGACCTCACCGGGATGGACCGCTACTTTGGCTGTAGCCTGTTTATGAGCGAACTGAAACAACGAATCAACAAGCAGATAGGTTTACCTATATCGTATGCTCTGGCTTCCAATAAACTGATATCAAAAGTAGCCACTAACGAAAACAAGCCCAACGGCCATAAAGAAGTGCCTTTTGGTACCGAGCGGGAATACCTGGCCCCGCTGGTGGTACAGAAACTGCCGGGTGTGGGCGAAAAAACATCGTCGCTGCTGAGGCAGATGGGGGTAACCACCATTAAAATTTTAAGTGAGATACCACAGCCCATGATGCAGAGCCGTTTTGGTAAGCCGGGTATCGAAATGCATCGCCGCTCGCATGGTATTGATGAAAGTCCGGTGATACCTTATTCCGAGCAAAAAAGTATCGGCACCGAAGAGATCTTTGAGAACGATACCATCGATATCCAGTTTTTACACCGCGAATTGGTACGGATGACGGAGAAAGTAAGCTTTCAGCTCCGGCAGCAAAAAAAGCTGTGTGGCTGCGTTACCATCAAGCTGCGTTACTCGGATTTTAATACCGAAACCAAACAGGCGGTGATCAGTTATACCTCGTCTGATGATGTGCTGCTGCAAACCGCCAAAGAGCTTTTTAAAAAAGTGTACGACCGCCGCCAGCTGGTTCGCTTGCTGGGGGTGCGCTTAAGTCACCTGGTGCAGGGGCAATACCAGATTAACCTGTTTAATGATACGGTAGAAAATATCCGGCTTTACCAGGCCATGGATCATATCCGCAACCGCTTTGGCGAGGATGCTGTGCACCGCTCCATAGCCCAGCAGCTCAACGCCATAGAAAAGGAGCGTTATGTACGTTAATTGCAAAACATGGTTCAGCTACCGCTATGGCACCTACAAAACACGGGAGCTCATAGCGCAGGCACAGGCAATGGGTATTGGCTCGCTGGCCCTCACCAATATTAACGGCAACCCCGATGCCTGGGACTTTGTACATTACTGCCGCGAAGCGGGTATCAAACCCATTTTAGGCTGCGAAATTCATAACGATAAGCGCTTCTGTTACCTGCTGATAGCCCGTAATGACCAGGGACTAATGCAGATTAACCGTTTTGTTTCCCGGTATAAAATGGCCGATCAACCCTTTCCTGCACGGCCTGTTTTTGATGAGGATGTTTTTATTATTTATGCCCTGGGCACATTGCAGCCCTATGAATTGAAGGATAATGAATTGATTGGTGTGCGGGCAAACGAGGTGAACAAGTTGTTTAGTGTACGGGTAAAAGATCATCCCGGAAAATTCATCATTCGCCAGCCGGTAACTTTTCAGGATAAAAAGAACTTTAACCTGCACCGGCTTTTAAGGGCCATCGATGAGAATACGCTGCTATCAAAATTATCACCGGATGAGGTAGCATCGCCCGATGAAATGCTGATGGCTGAAGAGGAACTGATGGACAAATTTAGCAGCTACCCGGCTATCATCAACCGCACATTACAGTTAATAGCAGCCTGCGGTACAGCGATGGTCATCGACCCAAAATCCGACAAAAACAAACAAACCTATACCCCGTCGTTAGAAGAAGATCGCCTGCTTTTGGAGCACCTGGCTTTAACCGGGATGAAAGAGCGCTACCCCGATGATCCGGTAATTGAAGCCAGGGTGCAAAAGGAATTAAAAGTGGTTAACGACCTCCGGTTTAACGCCTACTTTTTAATTGTGTGGGATGTGGTGAATTTTGCCCGCGAAAAAGGTTTTTACTATGTAGGCCGGGGGAGCGGCGCCAATTCCATCATCGCCTATAATTTAAAAATAACCGATGTCGATCCCATCAAACTGGATCTCTACTTTGAGCGTTTCCTGAATAAATTCCGCACCTCACCGCCCGATTTTGATATGGATTTTAGTCATAAGGACAGGAACGAGATCATCAGTTATATTTTTGAAAAATACGGTGAAAATCATGTGGCTTTGCTGGGCATGCACGGTACTTTTCAACGGCGGGCCGCCATCCGCGAATTGGGTAAAGTGCTGGGGCTGCCTAAAGAAGAAATAGATACCCTGGTAAAAAACCGGAATGCCACTTTGAAGGAAGATAGCATACAAAAAGTTATCCTGAAATATGCCGCCCTCATGCAGGATTTTCCGAACCACCTGAGCATACATGCCGGGGGGATGCTGATATCCGAAGAACCCATCTACCAATATACCGCGTTGGAAATGCCGCCAAAAGGTTTTGCGACCTCGCAGATCGATATGTTTGGTGCCGAGCGGGTGGGGCTTATTAAGTTGGATATATTGAGTCAGCGGGGATTGGGACACATTAAGGATACCATACAACTGGTTAAACAAAATAAAGGTATCGATATAGATATTACCCGGGTTGATGATTTTATGAAAGACCCGCTGGTGGCCGACAGGATTCGCCGGGCCGATACCATAGGCTGCTTTTATATCGAAAGCCCGGCCATGCGCCAGTTGCTCATGAAGCTGGAGTGTGGTGATTATCTCACGCTGGTGGCAGCCAGTTCTATCATCAGGCCGGGTGTGTCGCAATCGGGTATGATGAAGGCCTATATTTACAATTACCACAACCAGGATAAAGTACAATACCTGCATCCCAAAATGGAAGAGCTGCTGAAAGAAACCTTTGGCATTATGGTGTACCAGGAAGATGTGATCAAGATAGCGCACCACTTTGGCGGTCTGGATATGGCCGAAGCGGATATCCTGCGCAGGGCCATGTCGGGCAAGTACCGGGGTAATGAAGAAATGATCAGGATCGAGGGTAAGTTCTTTAGTAACTGTAAAGAGAAAGGTTATCCGGCTCACATCAGCAGGGAGGTTTGGCGGCAGATAGCCAGCTTTAGCGGTTATTCGTTCAGCAAGGCGCATTCGGCTAGTTTCGCGGTGGAGAGCTACCAGAGCCTTTACCTCAAAACCTATTTCCCGATGGAGTTTATGGTAGGGGTGATCAATAACTTTGGTGGCTTTTACCGTACCCCCTTCTATTTTCACGAGTTAAAACGAACCGGCGCGCACCTGCATGCACCCTGCGTAAACCAAAGCGATACTTATACCAATATTAAAGGTACAGATGTGTATGTTGGCCTGGTGCATATTGAACGACTAACCGCCAGCTTGCTGGAGGCCATTATTACCGAACGCCAACATCATGGCCCATACCTCACGATGGAAGATTTTATGGAACGCACCCAACCCGGCATGGAGCAGCTGAATATCCTGATCCGGATTGGAGCGCTGCGTTTTACCGGCACCAGCAAACAGGAATTGCTGTGGCGTGCCAACTTTTTTCAGAAACAACAGGAAGAGCAGCCCGTTACCGTGGCCCTGTTTCATGAGCCTGTGGCTGATTTTAAATTGCCTGCGTTGAGCAGTCGCCCGCTGCAGGATGCTTTTGACGAGATAGAAATCCTGGGTTTTGCGCTTACAGATATCTTTCCGATGGTTGATGACGATCAGCAGGGCCTCACTTATGTAAAAGACTTGCCCAACAAGCTAGGGCAAACGGTGAAGATACTGGGGCAACTGGTGGCTATCAAAGAATCAAACACCATTAAGCACGAGATCATGAATTTTGGTACTTTCCTTGACCCCCACGGTGATTGGCTCGACACCGTACACTGGCCCGAATCATTAAAGCGCTATACTTTCCAGGGCGACGGATTTTACCGGATGACCGGCAAAGTAGTGGAAGAATTTGGCGTGTACGCCGTTGAGGTATGGGAAATGCACAAAATAGGCTTCAAAATGGAAATGCTACAATGGGGGTAGGGGGAAAGAGGTTAGAATCAAGAGATAAGAGTCAGGAATCAAGAAAAAAGAAAAAGACCGGTCATGCCGAACTTGTTTCGGCATCCCATATGCTAAGTATGCAACATGATAGTTAACCTGTCCTATGGGATCCTGAAACAAGTTCAGGATGACTTCTTATTGCTCTGCATTGCTGCCGCGAGTTTAGCG
Source organism: Mucilaginibacter lappiensis (assembly GCF_900155965.1). Taxonomy (GTDB): domain Bacteria; phylum Bacteroidota; class Bacteroidia; order Sphingobacteriales; family Sphingobacteriaceae; genus Mucilaginibacter; species Mucilaginibacter lappiensis. The sequence goes on along the minus strand of NZ_FTMG01000003.1, from coordinate 329,114 downwards.
CAGCGTAACTCGTGGTGTAGCATGGAGTAAGCTTCCAGCTTACGAAACCAAATCAGCCCATTAAAACAATGTCAATCAACCCTCTGCCTCCGGCATAATCCCTTGCACTGCTATAAAGGTAATGCTCAGACTCCTCAACCCAGCCCGCAGTTACGGGATTATTATGCAGATAATCAAGTTTTTGATTAATGGCCTCATTACTCCATAACTCAATAGGATGATTGCCTTGTTGCCAAAATTGATATTGTTCATTATTTGAATTCGCTTTACCTGCCCGTCCAAAAAGCCAAAGCATCCATTCGCGTCTGCTTTCCTGAATATTTTCGTCGATGGCTTTTATGAGGGTTTTTGAGGTGTGCCTTTTTATATCTCTTAAAATATCCTGCATCGGTTTATCATTTGTACCGATGATCAAGTGAATATGATTGCTCATGATCACCCATGCGTATAATTGAAGTCCTTTATGTGCGATGCAGTATTTGAGGCTGTCGATAATGATCTCTTTATATTCTCGTCTTGTAAATCGTCTATCCATCTTATTACAGTAAAAGTCACAAAATAAGGTCGTTCCTGATCGTGGAATTTATAATTGCTGCTCATTGGGGAGTTAAGATAGTAAAGTTGGGGTAAAGCTGAAAGCTTTACCATGTTATACCACGAGTTACACTGCGTTAAACTCGCGGTAGCTCTGTTAGTTCCGAAAGATTAGAGCAAATACTTCGCATTTAAGCAAATGTGAAATTAAATTCAGCTTATTTTTTAATTTTTCGCAATCGATTGTTAAAAATAATTATCTTGGCATTACCAGTATAAGTCGGGTACCATTATACCCCATAGTCAATAAACCATATTATATTAAAAATCGATGGATTGCTTTAATCAATTTCCTAAACTATCCGGCCGGAAAAAGTTTTGGATAGTGTGTTTTTGCCTGTTGGGTTACCAGCAACTCAGGGCGCAAAACGTGGTATCTCTTAATGATCTTTCTTTTTTCGATAACCCCTCATCAAATTGGAAAGTTGCAGCCGGTGCACAGGCCGATATGGTGCAGGATGAAGTTTTAACTGTTAAAGATGGTACCGGAATCTTGGTGAACCTGCCAGGCAAAAAGGGCGCGAAAGACCTGTTTACCAAAACTGTTTATGGTGATGCCGATCTGGAGCTTGATTATATGATGGCCAAAGGATCAAACTCCGGCATCTATTTGCAGGGCCGTTATGAAATTCAGCTTTTGGATAGCTGGGGAACAGTAAATCCTAAATCGGGTGATAACGGTGGTATTTATGAGCGCTGGGATGATAGCAAACCAGATGGGCAGCAAGGTTATGATGGCCATGCGCCAAGGCAAAATGCCAGTCGCGCACCGGGTTTGTGGCAACATATGAAAATTTCGTTCCAGGCACCGCGCTTTGACGGCAAGGGGCAAAAGATTGCCAATGCCAAAGTGCTTTACGTTTGGCTGAATGGTGTTTTGATCCAGGACAATGTAGAACTGAGCGGGCCAACCCGGGGTGCTTTTGATAAGGGGGAAACTGCAACTGGTCCGCTGCGTTTGCAGGGTGATCACGGCGCGGTGGCTTTCCGTAATATCAGGATAATCAATTATGATAAACCGCAGCCTATGCTTTCGAACCTGAAATATTGGGTTTACAAAGGCGGGGATATTACCATGGATGAATATAAGAAGCTAAAGCCCGAGTCGGAAGGCACTTCGCCTGTACTGTCATCAAATCAGAGTAAACTGAATAATGATTTTTTACTGCGGTACACTGGTAATATCCAGGTTAAGGAAGCTGGTGTGTATGCTTTTAAATTGAGTGTGCCGGGGGGAAAGGGTATATTTCGTATCAACGGTACCGATGTTGTCGCATTGAGCGAAAACGCGGGACAAGGTAAAGTACAACTGCAAGCCGGGGATCATCCGTTTGAGTTATTCTATTCAAAAACTGTGGATTGGGCTAAACCAGCCCTGGGACTTACTATAGCTGGCCCGGGCGTACGCGAGTATTTGCTAAGCGATGCCAACGTAAGTAACAATGACCCGGTTGATCCTATTATAATAAGCGCTGCTTCAAACACTATAGTTCGCAGTTTCTCTGATCTGCCGGGAGGTATCAGGGTTACCCATGGCGTAAATGTAGGCAGCCCAGGATTGCTGCATTATACTTACGACCTGGATAAAGGGATGATCGTACAGATATGGCGCGGCGGCTTTTTGGATGCGACACCGATGTGGCATGACAGGGGCGATGGCTCATCCCGTCCGGCCGGTTCTGTTCAATATCTTGGTAAGCCGGTACCCGCTATCGAAAAACTCCATGATGCCAATGCCGCCTGGGGTTTGGATACCGCGGGCACAGGTTATAAACCTAAAGGCTATGTATTAAACGCCGACGATGTGCCTGCCTTTAAATACCTAATTTATGGAATACCAGTAAATGATGCGAGTACATTGATGGATAAGGGACAGGGCATCCACCGGGAAATAACGCTGGCAAATGGTGTAGATGGCCTGTTTTATCACCTGGCTTCGGGTAATATCGAAACACTTGGAAACGGATTATATGCTATTGATGACAAATCTTACTACATCCGTATTGATGACGCGGGCGGGGCTAAACCCCTTGTTCGTGATGCCAACGGCAAGCAGGAACTCATCATTCCTATTCAAAAAAAATTAACCTATTCTATCATCCTTTAAGCTGCCTTGATCATGGATAATACTTTAAAACAAATGATAAAAAGGAGCGCGTTTTTATGTACGCTTGTCATTATCGCGCTGTTAAGCGATATCAAAAATACCTTTGCCCAGGCCGAATCGCCTAAAGAGGATGATTTTTTTAAGATCATGAAAGTGCCCGCGCCCGAAGGTACCATATTGGAGGTTGGCGGTTTGTGTACCCTGCCTAATGGTACTTTGGCGGTAACCACGCGTCGCGGGGATATTTTCATGGTCGAAAATCCTACTGGCCAGCATCCTTTTTTTCGCAAGTTTGCTTCTGATTTGCATGAGGTGTTGGGTGCTGCCTGGAAAGATGGCGCTTTATACGTTGTGCAACGCGGTGAATTGACCAAACTGGTGGATACCAATATGGATGGCAAGGCCGATGTTTTTGAAACTATTTATGCGTGGCCCTTATCGGGCAATTACCACGAATACAGTTTCGGACCTAAAATTGCTCCTGATGGTTCATTTTTTGTAACCCTGAACCTGGGTTTCCCTCCCGATTGGTGGCACCCTAAAAGTTTTGTACCATGGCGTGGCTGGGCCTTAAATATTAAGGAGGATGGTACGGTTACACCATGGGCGGCCGGATTTCGTTCGCCCTGTGGTATCAGTATGATCGATGGCGAACTTTGGTATGCCGATAACCAAGGCGATTGGGTTGGATCGGGCAGTATTATGCCCATCAAAAAAGGGGCTTTCATGGGGCACCCTTCCAGTCTGGTTTGGACAGGCCTACCTAATTCACCGCTAAAATTGACGCCCGATCAATTCTTCGCCAAAAACAATCCGCGAATTGAAGTTGATAAAAACGGACAACCTGTAAAACCGCAGGATGTAGTTAATGAAAAGTTCAAAACCGAGTTTGAGGCTAAAAAAGAATTTCCGGAGTTGCAACTGCCTGCGGTTTGGTTACCTCATGGTATCTTAGGGATCTCCAACTCCGAAATTGTTAAGATACCGGAAGGTGCATTTGGCCCGTTTTCGGGGCAACTACTCATCTGCGACCAGGGGCAAAGTATGATCGACCGGATCTTTTTGGAAAAAGTTAACGGCGAATACCAGGGCGCGGCCTGGGCTTTCCGAAGCGGTTTTCAATCGGGCATAGTAAGACTGGCCTGGCTGCCCGACGGTTCATTGGCTGCCGGCGAAACTAACCGCGGCTGGGGATCGGCAGGAGAGGCCACCATGGGCTTGCAGCGTTTGGTATGGAATAACCGGGTACCATTTGAGATGCGTGCCATCAGAGCCATGCCCGATGGTTTTGAAATAGAATTTACCAAACCGGTTGATAAAAAGGTAGCGGCCGACATTGCATCCTACTCCATAGAAAGCTTTATTTATAAATATCATGGCGTATATGGAAGTCCGCCGGTGAATACCGAAAAATGCCCGATAGCAGGTGTTAAGGTATCTGAAGATGGCTTAAAAGCAAGGCTTATCGTTAATAATTTACGCAGGTATTATATCCATACCATTACGCTTGCCGCCGTCCGCGATAAGGAGAGTTATTTTAACCTGGTGCATCCCACCGCCTATTACACCTTGAACAATATCCCCGAAGGGCAAAAGCTTTCCATGAGTGAAGTGAGTACGGTAAACTCGGCTAAGACAGCGGCTTCGGCAGGTGTTAAAAAAGTGGGGGGCGTTAAAAAAGCTGCAGCGGTAAAATCCGGAACATTGGTAAACGCTATTCCTACCTATGCCGATGTGCAGCCCCTTTTACTGAAAAACACCTGTCTATCGTGCCATAATGCTACAAAAAGGCAGGTTGGCCCGGCATATATGGATGTAGCTAAACGGAAATACAGTGTGGCTGAATTGATACAGCTGATCCATAACCCTAAACCCGAGCATTGGCCCGATTATTCCACACCGATGCCGCCGATGCCACAGGTACCTAAAGAAGATGCGCGCAAGATAGCCCTGTGGATCAAATCGCTGGCTAAATAAATGTTTGGTCCCGCACTCCGTGCTTAAACTGCCGACTTAAATGCGTATATTTGTATATACAAACAGCCCGGTTTTCCTGATCAAAAAAGGAGAACCGGGCTGTTTGGTTAAGGGAAAATACCACCCCAAAACCGACCGTTTGGTATGCAGTTATTTGATAGCCAATAAATTAATACTTTTTAAAGTTTTAAAAACATGCTAAAACCGCGTTGAAATTTGTTAAAAAGTGTTAAAATCGATTTTTTTCAATCATTTTTCAGCTGTTTTTAGCCCGTTTTGAGCAGAAAAGTGTTAAAATTTAAGGTTTAAAAAGTTTTTTGGGATGGAGATCAGACCCGGGCATGCCCCAAAGTAAATTGTAAAGGTCTTATGTCTTGATTCTCATCTCTTGATTCTACCTCCCGCCCCTACATCACCTCTCATGTCCGGTTTTGATGCACGCGGTATATAAAAATCATTTAGTTTTATGGCTCTAACCAAAACCAATTTTTAAACCATGATCAGCCGTACAGATCTCCGGAAAATTGCAGCACTGGCCATTGCTACATGTGCTGTATGTTTTAGTTTGTATAGTGCCAAGGCGCAAGGCACCAAGCCGAAATTTAAGGTAATAGCCTTTTATACAGGTCGTAACGATAAGGCGCATATCAGCTTTATGCACGAGGCTAACCGGTGGTTCCCGGCTATGGCCAAAAAGTACAATTTCGCCTATGACTCTACCAATAACTGGAGCAACATGAATCCGGAGTTTCTGGCCAAATACCAGGTAGTGATATTTTTAGATACCCGTGCCGATGACCCTGCACAAAGGGCTGCCTTTGAGCAATATATGAAAAAGGGGGGCGGCTGGATGGGTTTTCACTTCTCTGCATTCGCGCTTACGCCATCAGATTATCCTCAAAACTGGGACTGGTACCATAATGAGTTCCTGGGATCGGGCCAATATAAAAGCAATACCTGGCACCCCACCTCGGCTATTTTACGGGTAGAGGATAGTAAACATTCGGTTACTAAAGGTTTACCCGTTACCTTCAAAGCATCGCCAAATGAGTGGTACCGCTGGGAAAAGGATCTCCGCACCAACCCGGATATTAAAATATTGCTGTCTATCGATTCTACCAGCTTTCCGCTGGGCACAGGGCCAAAACCGTATGAAATATGGCACAGCGGCTATTACCCGGTAGTATGGACAAACAAAAACTACCGCATGGTCTACTTTAATATGGGGCACAATGCTATTGATTATGATGGCGGTACCAACAAGGAGCAATCACAAACCTTTGATAACGATATTCAAAACAAGCTGATCCTGAATACGCTGCTATGGCTGGGAAGCGGTAAAAAATAGAGTTCTTTAATTTTCGTAATGGTGTCATATTTTTAGAAAGTCGCCTTTTACAGGGCGACTTTTTGCGGCCGGTTTATACCTTTGGGATACCAATCTGTACCTATGAAGAAAATAAAAGAAATTTTTACCCGGGTAAAGGAACTGCAACATGGTGATAACGAAGATGTAACTGATCTGATTTGGCAGTTGATCTGTTATTCACCTAAATTCCCGCTAAGGTTACAGCAGCAACAACTAATCGATGAGGCAGCGCCATTTACACTGGAGGTTGACGACCCTCATTTTAGTCAATCCATATTAAAATTTAATGGTTTTATATGGGGGAACGGTAACCGTAAAGTGCTGATCACCCATGGCTGGAGTTCTAAAGGAGCCGATTTTATTGACCTGATTACCGCGCTCCGAACTATTGATAATCTACAGATTATTGCTTTTGATGCGCCGGGGAATGGCAGTTCAGAAGGTGAATTATCCAACCTGATACTGTTTGCCAAGTCAACGGAAGCAGTGATTAAAACTTATGGCGCGCCTGATGTAATGATTGGTCATTCTCTGGGTGTAATGGCCAATATTATAGCTATTCAGCAAACAGGTATTAAACCTTCGTTACTGATCAGTATAACGCCAATGGTAAAACTAAGGGAAAACTTTATAACTACTATGAACAGTGCCGATGTGCCGAAAGCTGCACAGGATAGGTTCTTTGAGCGTTTTAATGAAATATTTAATGTGCCTACATCTTATTTTAACCTGGCTGATATGTATCAGGACGAAATCGCGGTAAAACATTGGCTTGCTTATGATCAGGAGGATAAAATGGCGCCTTTCCCTTACACGCAGGAGCTTTTAAATAGGCATCCCATTATTGGATTTAAGGAATATCCGGATGCCACCCATGAAAGGATCATCAAGGATCCCAGGCTGATAGAGGATGTTTTGGAGTTGATTAGGAACCAGATAAACTAATTTGTCATTCTGAGCGCAGCGAAGAATCTATTGTGCGATAGATATTGCGAAGAAGATGCTTCCCTCCGTTCAGCATGACAAAATTTCCTCTATTTTAAAGTCGCGTCACTCTGCACCCCCGAATAATATTTCAATTCGATAAGGTCATGTGGCAATGGTTTGGTGTTCCAGGCCTGGTGGATGGCCAGCGCGGTACCTACAGCTGTGGCTTGTGCCATGGATGCGGCATAAACTTCCTGATTTGGAAAGGCGAATGCCAGCAGGTGCATAAATACGGTGTTTTTACTAAAGCCGCCATCTACAAATATTCGTTGTACTTTGCAGCCCTGTAATACATATCCGGTTGAGATGGCTTGCTGTTGTATAATATCCATCATCAGCTGATGATACGCTTCGATATCTGTTTTAAAATCATGCAGATCGCGCTGTTCAAAAACTGATTTTTGTAGTTCGCCGTCCTGGGGGTGAACCTGTAAAGCTGTTTGAGTTTGTAGTTGTGTAACAATAGCCGGTTCAAAAGTCATAGTGCGGTACCTGATCGCATCCTGGTTAAAATGGATGGCGATGCGTTTTACCTGCTGTTCATAATCGTAACCACTAAATAAACGCGACGCTTTAACCGGGCTGCCTTTGTATTGCAGATAGTTGAGACAATCGTGCTTCAGTTCATCTTCAGTAAGTGGTGTTTGATTAAAAGGGTTCAGGCTGATAGACCAGGTGCCGGTTGATATCAGCACAAAGGGCATATTGAAGTTCACCAGGTAGGGGATAAGTGCTGCGGAGCTATCATGCAGCCCGATACCCACGCTGTAGGTACTCCCCGGAAATATCGCCGGAAGCGCCGCATCTGAAGGTTTAAGGGGCGCCATTTTAGGCAGGATGCCTTCCTTTTCAACCCAGTTGTGATAGTTGTTTTTGCTGAAATCCCAAAGGGCTGTATGGCAGCCGATACTGGTGAGGTCGGTTATCATCTGGCCACTGAGCAGGTAGCTCATGTACTGCGGCAGATGCAGCGCGTATTTTATCTTTTTAAACACCTCTGGCTGTTGGTATTTAAGCCGGTAAAGCTGCAAGCCTGAGTTCAGATTGCCTAAAACAGGTGAGGCGGTTTCACGCGCAAACCGGACTTCATCACCGTAGGTCTCATAAAACTGCCTGCCTAATTCAGGCGGATATGGTTTAAGATAATTATACAAAGGGGTAAGCGGGTTGCCGCTGTCATCAACATATACAAAACTGGCTCCGTAGGTGGAGAAATTGACTGCTTTGAGGTCAAATTCTTTATGCTTGAATATCTCGCGCAAGGAATCAAATACCGATAACCGTAGGCTGTCCAGGTTTTCGCAGGCATCTCCATCCTCGTCATGTGTTTCGGTAAAGCGGGCCGTTCTTTCAAAAACTATTTTATAGTTCTCGTCAAAAAGGAATAACTTTTTATTGGTTTTACCCACATCAAAAACAGCTATAACGGGTATCGGCGCCATATTATAAACCTGTTGATACGGCTAACGCGCCACGTTCGTTGATCAGCTGTTTACGTACTGCTTGTTGCCGGTATACGTCAAGTGGTTGCAACGCACCACCAGCCCTTAAGCGCGATTCGGCCAGCAGCGGGCGTACATCCGTGCGGTAGGCATGTTGTAAAATTTCCTGGGCCAGTACCACATCATTTTGTTGCTGAGCCTGTTTTAATGCTTGCTGATCAACTAATAATGCCTGCGTATAGGCTATTTTAATGGCTTCAACAGATTGCAGCAGGTCCTCCACCGGATCTTTGATATTGTGCGAAGCGTCAATCATCCAGCCAATGCCGGTAGCGTGGTTCATGCCGCGCGCATCCATACCTTCTACCAATTCATTAAATATCAGGAACAATTGGTATGGGTTTATGCTGCCCACGGTAAGGTCGTCATCACCGTATTTAGAGTCATTGAAATGAAAACCTGCCAGTTTGCCTTCCATCAGTAAAAGGGATACAATTTGCTCGATATTGGCGCCTTGTAAATGATGACCCAGATCAACCAGCGTTTGCGCTTGATTGCCCAATTTGGATGCCAAAAGATATGATTGTCCCCAATCGCCAATGGTGGTCGAGTAAAAATTAGGCTCATATGGTTTATATTCTATCCAAAGCTTCCAGTCGGCAGGCAGGGCCTCATAAATTTCCTGTAGGCTCTTTAGGGTACGTTCAAACGCTCCGCGCATATTGAGTTGTCCCGGGAAGTTTGATCCGTCTGACAGCCAAAGCGATAAAGCTTTAGAATGCAGTTCGATACCATAGTTGATTACCTCTATATTATGCTCAACGGCTTGCTTGCGCACTGCTTTATCTACATGGTGCAAGGAACCGTATTTATAACTATGTTGCTGGGAGGATTGATCCTGGAAAGTATTGGAGTTTACGGCATCAAAATGTAAACCAAGCTGGGCGGCCAGCGCTTTGACGGAAGTTGCATTGTCGGGTATGTCCCAGGGGATATGCAGGGATATGGAGTTACTGCTTTTGTTTAAAGCATGTATTAAACCTACGTCTTCTATCTTTTCTTCCAGGCTGCGGGGTTCACCACCGCCCGAGAAACGACCGAAGCGTGTACCTCCGGTACCTAATGCCCAACTCGGTATAGCTATCTGAAAATTGCCCAGTTTTTTGAGGATGATATCCAAGTCTTTTATATCGGCAGCCACAAAATCAAACCTTCGCTGGTGCGCGGCTTGTTGTTTGTGGTTGGCGTCGTCAATTATGCTCTTCTCTAATTGCATGATTATTGGTTTGTAATAATGTATTGTTAGAACCATGTCATTGCGAGGAACGACGAACCAATCTCCTCCCTCGCTTACAAACAAGTGAGGAGATTGCCACGCTTCGCTCGCAATGACATGGTTGGTTTTATCTCTCTACCTCACAAAAGCCATCGCCACACCGCCATCGACATTCAATACATTGCCTGTTGATTTGCTGAGCAGGCCGCCGGTAAAGGCAAAGCAGGCATCGGCAATATCGGCTGGCAATATGATTTGGTTTAACAGGGTACGTTTGGCATAGTAAGCTGGTAATTCTTCCACAGTAATACCATAAGCTTTAGCCCTGCCTTCGGCCCATCCGCCGGCCCATATATTGCTGTCGCTGATCACCGCATCAGGGTTCACCACATTTACGCGTATCCCATCAGTACCCAGTTCAGCAGCATTCAGCCTGCTCAGATGCAGTTGTGCGGCTTTCGCCGAGCCATAGCCCGCATTGTTAGGACCGCTTACCAGGGCATTCTTACTTACTATATTGATAACATCACCGCCAATATCCTGTTTTTTCATTACGGCCACAGCGGCCTGGGTAATAAAAAACTGACCTTTCACCAGCACATCATATAATAGATCCCAGTCTTGCTCGGTATGGTCGGCAATAGATTTGGATATGGACAGGCCTGCGTTGTTCACCACAATATCAACTCCGCCAAAAGCTAAGGCCGCAGTTTCTAAAGCGGCATTGATCTGCTCGCTTTTGGTCACATTCAGCACAGTAGTAGTGTAGGAGTCTTTACCGTATTGCTTTTTAAATTCTTCGGCAGCAGCTTCCATGCGTTCGGTGTTGATATCGTTGAGGATCACCACGGCGCCTTCGTCTACAAACTTTTTGGCTATGGCTTTGCCAATACCGCCGGCGCTGCCTGTAATCAGGGCTATTTTGCCGGATAAGGCTTTTGGCTTCGGCATCCGTTGTAGTTTCGCTTCTTCCAATAACCAGTATTCTATATCAAAAGCTTCCTGGCGCGGTAATGAAGTATATTCAGAAATAGCTTCGGCACCTTTCATTACGTTGATGGCATTGGTATAAAACTCGGCGGCTACACGTGCGGTTTGTTTGTCTTTAGAGAACGAGAATAAACCCACACCCGGGTAAAGGATGATCACGGGGTTGGTATCCCTGATAGTCGGACTGTTATCATGCTTGCAGGTATTGTAATAGTCGGTATACATTTGGCGATAGGCAGCAAATGCAGGTGCCAGGCGTGCCTGTAATGCCTTTACATCACTCAAGTCCTCGTTGGGTTGAAGATCCAACACCAGTGGACTGATCTTGGTGCGCAAAAAATGATCCGGACAACTGGTTCCTAAAGGAGCCAAACGGGCAAGGTCATGGGAGTTGATAAACTCCAATACACGGGCATCGTCCGTGAAATGACCGATCATATGTTTTTCGCTTGAACAAAAACCACGTAGGATAGGTGCAATAGCTGCAGTCTGCTTTTTACGGTTTGCCTCATCCAGACTTTGTATCTTTTGTCCGCCAAATATCGTGGTTTTTTTACCGTAGTTTTCTTCCAGGTATTCGGCACAGCGTTCTATAACTTCCAGCGTGTTCATGTAGCTTTCATAAGCGGTATCGCCCCAGGTAAATAACCCGTGCGACCCCAGCATAATACCACGGATTCCCGGATTTTCGTCAAGGCATTGTTTGAGTTGTAAGCCGAGCTCAAAGCCCGGTTTTTTCCACTCCACCCAGCCAATAGTGCCGTTAAATAGCTCCTGGGTTATTTTCTTGCCATCTTTAGCCGCTGCAATAGCGATGGCTGCATCGGGGTGCAGGTGATCGATATGTTTAAAAGGTAAAAAGCCATGCAGCGGGGTATCAATAGATGGCGCTTTGGAAGCCAGGTCATATATGCAATGGTTAAAAAGTTCTACCATTTCATCCTCATGTTCTACTCCGCGGTAAACGTTTTTAAGGCTGCGCAGGCGGTCGACGTACAATGCTGCCAGTCCACTTTTTTTGAGTGTGCCGATGTCGCCACCCGAGCCTTTGATCCACATCACCTCTACCTCGCTACCGGTGAGCGGATCTTTTGAAATGACCTTGCAGGAGGTATTACCCCCGCCGTAATTGGTAAGTCGCAGATCGGCCCCTAACAGGTTCGACCGATATATTAACAGGGCAACTTCATCCCCCGCCAACCTGGCGGCTTCGGCATCATCCCACAGATAGCTTACGTGTTTGAATGGTGTTGTTCTGACAGACATATATTTTAATTGTTGAATTATTGAGTTAATGAATTAATAATTTGGATTACTGAATGTTTTGATTACTTGATTGAGTTGCCATAGCCAACTACCAATACCGATAGTATAATGACCGCTATGCCGGCTATTACGGTGGCAAAAGCTCTTTTGCTTACGCCTTTCCATTCTTTTAATATAAGCCCCCACATGTTGGCTATCAGGATAATGAAGGCCATATGCAGTATCCAGGAGCTGGCACCGTTGCCCATTTTACTTTCGCCCATGCCATAAAAAAAGAACTGTAAGAACCAGGTAGTACCAGCCAATGCCGCAAACAGGTAGTTTTTAAGCAAGGGCGTTTTTTTATCGGTGTAATTGCCGAAGGTTTTGTTACGGGCATTTAATACCATACACCATATAAAGTTGGTAGTTAAGCCGCCCCACAGTATAATAATGTAGGTAACGTTATTCTGGAACAGAAAATTACCCTGTGCCGGATGCGAAGCCTGCCAAAGTTGATTGGCGGTATCGGCCATACTTTTACCAGCCTCTATACCAAAATTAAAACAGGCACTCAATACGCCGGATACAATAGCCACCAGTATGCCTAGGCCAAAGCGGTAATCTTTATTTTCTTGTGCTATACTTCCATTAGCAGATAGTTCTTTCTCCTTCATCATACCGGCTTTACCACATATTACAATGCCCACCACGCATAGCAGAACGCCCAGCAGTACCATTTGCCCCCAGGACGAATGTAGCATCATGCTAAAAGTATCCTTGCCAGCTTTTGGGAAAAAATCGTAATAAACTGACGGTATCAACGCGCCAAAAACGGAGCAAAGACCCAATATAATGGTGCTACCAAGAGACACTCCTAGATATCGTACCCCTAAGCCATAGGTGAGGCCACCGACACCCCAGAGCAGGCCCATGAGGTATGTCCATCCGATGACAGAACCTTCGGTATGGCCAATGATATCTGCAAAACCCGGAATGGTTAACCAGGCTGCCAGCGGAGGCACAATAAACCACGAAAAAATTCCACCCACTATCCAGTAGCTTTCCCAGGCCCAACCCTTAATTTTTTTATAAGGGATATAAAAGCTCCCCGAGGCAAAGCCGCCGATAAAATGGAAGAAAACTCCAAAGATGATTTGCATATACGAACAGGTTTATATTGGTAAAGCTAATTTATGGAATAAATAAGCTGAAACTGTCATGGACTGTCATGGGAGCCTCAACCCGGCCATCTCCAAAGGAGCGCAAGTGCGATGAAAAAGAACGAGAGATGGTGCGATTCTCCTCAAGAGGGGAGCTTGATCGATAAAATAACCTCTTGCCAGCACCGAGGGGCTCCCGGCCGGGAGCAGGTATAAAAAGTGGGTTTACATGGTTTACACTTTTTATGGTTAATATTTATTTATTTAATTGATATTCAGATATTTGTGTTGATTTTAATGGTGAAATGTGTAAACCCACTTTATAGACTTTTTGGCGTCCCCAAATTTGTTGGTTACAAACCATTTATCTTTTCGTCCTTTATCTTTTTATCCTAATTTAGGACTTGATATGCAACCATACATTTTAGGTATAGATATTGGTACAGGCAGCACCAAAGCGGTGGCCGTAGCTTTAACCGGGAAAGCTTTGGGTTTGGTACAAAATCATTATCCCATTAATAGTCCCGAGCCCGGTTACAGTGAGCAGGATCCGCTATTGATATGGCAGGCTTTTGTAAAATGCATGCAGGAAATTACAGATCAGATAGGTTATGCACCTGCCGCGGTAAGTTTTAGCAGCGCCATGCACAGTATTATCCCTGTAGATGAAAGAGGAGCGCCTCTATCGCCCATGATCACCTGGGCCGACTCGAGAAGTGAGCATATTGCACAGGAACTGAGGGTTTCGGCTCAAGGATCTGAAATATATCGTATCACAGGTACACCGATTCATGCTATGTCGCCCTTGTGTAAGCTCATTTGGCTGCGTACCCATAAACCGGAGGTATTTATACCAACGGATAAATTTATATCGATCAAGGAGTTTATTTGGTTCAAGCTTTTTGGAAGTTTTGAAATTGATTATTCCATTGCTTCGGCTACAGGCCTGTTTGATATATTAAAACTGGATTGGAGTACCGAAGCCTGCGCTTTGGCTGGTATCTCAGCTAATAAATTGTCAATTCCCAGAAATACCACCTACTATCGTGACGATCTGAACAGGGATACAGCTGCTTTGCTGAATATCTCGCCACAAACCAGCTTTGTTATTGGCGCGAGCGACGGATGTTGCGCCAATTTGGGTAGTCAGACCACCGGACCGGGCATCGCGGCGCTTACCATTGGCACCAGTGGTGCGGTACGCATTACCAGTCCCAAACCGGTATACAATTTCGCGGGCATGACCTTTAACTATTTACTTAACCAGGATACTTTTGTATGTGGCGGCGCGGTAAACAACGGAGGCATAACCATAAACTGGCTGCTGCAAAACTTTCTGCAAAAGGAAAAACTAGCCCCGGCAGATTACGACGAATTATTTGCGACAATTGATACCATCCCTGCCGCAAGCAATGGATTGATATTTTTACCTTATTTATATGGTGAACGTGCACCACTTTGGGATACCCAGACCAGCGGCGCGTTTTTAAATATAAAACCCGCCCACACTCGTGCCCATTTTTTAAGGGCGACGCTGGAAGGGGTTTGTTTTGCCTTGTACGATGTATTGAAAACAGTAGAGGATGCCTCGGTGAATATTACCCAGGTAAACATTAGCGGCGGCTTTGTAAGTTCAGCTACCTGGACACAGATTCTGGCCGATATTACCGGTAAAAGACTGGTGGTATTGCAACCGGAAGATGCATCGGCGGTAGGTGCCATTTACCTCGCCGTGCAGGTACTGCACCCTGAAAGCTATGAACAGCTAACACATATAGATAATCAGACAGTTATTGAACCCAGTGCTCAAAACCATGAGCGGTACAGCAAATTATTTCCGACGTTTAAAAAGCTGTACCGTGATCTCATGGATTCAATGCACCGACTGCATGAATTGGATATTTAAAAAGGGGGATTTATTGGTTAAAAGGATCGGCGAAGGCTTTTCCAGCTAAAAGGTCCAGAAATTCGGCATCGGTGATCAGGCAATTGTTTAGCTCTTGTGTTAATTCTTCTTTATTTAAGTGCTCGCCTATAAAAACCAGTTCGTTATGGCGATCGCCGAATTCTTTCGACCAGTTTTTTTCAATCAGCTCCCGGTTCTCTACAAAGTCGTGAAACTTAATACGTTTTTGATAAGGCATGCTGGCCCACCAAACACCGGCATTCTCCAGGCGCGACGAGCCTCCTGCCTGCGAAAAATTCAAGGCATCATCAGGAGCTGAAGCAATCCAGAACAAACCTTTGGAGCGGATAATGTTTTGCGGGAAATCATGGTGCAGGTAATGATAAAATCTTTCGGGGTGAAACGGCTTTTTTGATCGGAATACGGTTGAGCTTATACCATATTCCTCGGTTTCGGGCGTGTGCTCACCGTTCAGTTCTTTGATCCATCCGGCCGATTGTGATGCTTTATCAAAATCAAATAGTCCGGTGTTCAGGATCTCCACAGGATCGATTTTTCCAAATTGGGTATACAATATTTTAGCGCCGGGGTTTAGTTTGGTGATCACGGCTTCCAATACTTTTACCTCTTTGGATGATACCAAATCGGTTTTGTTGAGCAGGATCACATCGGCAAATTCAATTTGATCGGTAAGCAGGTTAACGATGGTACGGCGATCGTTGGGATCATCTACCAAATCGCGGTTTAGTAATAGTTCAGAGCTGCCAAAATCTTTATAAAAATTAAAGCAATCCACTACAGTAACCATGGTATCCAGCACCGAAAAACGACTCAGATCGATGCCTGCTTCTTCATCAGCAAAATTAAACGTTTGGGCAATGGGTATGGGTTCGGAGATACCTGTACTTTCAATTAGCAAGTAATCAAACCTGCCTTCTTTGGCCAATTTTTCTACCTCAATCATCAAATCCTCGCGCAGGGTACAGCAAATACAACCATTGCTCATTTCTACCAGCTTTTCTTCGGTGCGAGATAGTGTTTTTTGATTGGCCACCAGTTGAGCATCAATATTTACCTCGCTCATATCATTAACTATAACAGCTACTTTCAGGTTTTGCTTGTTATGCAGTATATGATTGAGTAGGGTTGTTTTGCCGCTGCCTAAAAAACCGCTGAGAACGGTTACCGGTAATTTCTTTTCCATCGCTTATTATTTGAGGCAAATATAAGTGATTTAAATTTAAATGCAATTATGTTGCATTTAAAAAAAGAAACATAAATTATCTGTAAAGAATAGAATTTCTAATAATTACAGGTCAAAAGCCCGGGCAAAGCGGTAGCAACAGTAAACTATTACCGGAGCGGCCAATACATCCATAGTGTAATGGATGTGTTGTACAAGTAGTAGTGCCATTACAATTAAAGCTGCAATAAGCGCGATGATTTTATCCCGTTTTTTTTCAAGGTGAAGGAAAATGAGTACCATGGTGGAGGTGTGCCCCGAAAAGAAGAGGTCCTTGGTGATAGCGGCATGCCCATAAAAATAGCTGGTAAGCGGATCAACCAGGGGAACGAGGCCCGCAGGAGGATCAAGTTTTACCAACGTGAGTGATATGAAACGGGCAATACAAACAAAAATCATCGTCCAGATGTAGGTAGTGCAGATGGCTGGTTTATAAAAAGCTCTTACAGCCATCAGGATACCCATGCCCCATATAAGGGCAAAAATAGGTATCGAAACATCATAAGCAGGTAAATGGGTAAGCACCCAGTCATTAAGTACTATGCCATTACGGTCTTCAATTCCTCTGAAAAAACCAGGCATAATATTAATAATAGCCGTTATGAGGATACTGCCAATGAGTAGCTTCACTTGCTTTAAGCTGGTGTCATAAGCGGTTAACCAGTTTTGTTTTAATCTATATAGAGCGGTATTGGGCACAGTTTATATATGGATAATGTGTTCAAAAATAACTTATTGACGTCAATATTAAGTACTTGTTACTAAATAGTTAAAATAAATCCTGTAAAAATATGAAATTAAACTGATGCAATGATGTTGCGTTTTGTTTTATATTTGCGCATGAATATTCCCAAAAATGCGTCCCGGCTTGATCATATCGGAATAACAGCATCAACTTTGTGTGCCATACATTGCGCTATAGTACCGGTGCTGTTTACCAGCTTGCCGCTGTTAGGTTTGGGGTTTTTGGCTAATGTTTGGATAGAATGGGGGATGATCCTGCTGGCGTTAACTATCGGAACGTACTCTATAGGCTTGTCTTACCTGCGCATACACAAACGATTATTACCCTTATGCTTACTGATAGCAGGTTTTGCCATTATTTTGTTGGGACATGTGTTTGTACATGGCTGGCCCGAAGTAATTATAGTACCAACCGGTGGATTGCTGATTACAGCTGCACATTTTATAAATTATAAATATACCGGTACCTGCAAATATTTAATAAAATAAAAAGGTTAAATTCCTGTATGTGAGTGATATAGGTTATAGCCGTGAACTTTTAGCATTTAACCAAACCTTATTTTAAACCATTAGTTATTCTTGTTAAATTTGTACTCTTTATATTATCCCTAAGTAAATGGCACAAACCCGCAATAATTTTCATTTTGAAGATTTGCTCAACAAGCATCATTTAAAAAAGACCGCGCCGAGGCTCAGGGTTTTATCCATGATGTCGTCGAGAAGTGCAGCTACTTCCCAGCCGGATCTGGAAAGTGTGATGAGCGACATTGACCGTGTTACGCTCTATCGCATCCTGAACGCCTTTGAAGAAAAGGGGATTATCCATAAGGTATTTGATTTAAATGGTACGGCTAATTATGCACTGTGTACTTCCAATTGCGACGAAGGTCATCACCACGATGACCACCTGCATTTTAATTGTACCAATTGTAAAAACGTTTATTGTCTGGACGAACTGCATCTGCCAACAATAACTCTCCCCCCTGGATTTGAACCCACAGGTTTTACCCTATATGCTACCGGCTTATGCCCAAAATGCAGTAAAAAAGCGGTTAAAAAATGATCCTTAATAAAAAGCTTTTCTACATCAGTATCAACTGCGGGCTATTATTTTTACTTCTTAGCCTTTGTTCGTTTACCCCTGGCAGGGACACTATTCCATCTACTTCTACTTTTAAATTTAAAACCATTATTATTGATGCCGGTCACGGTGGTAAAGATCCAGGTGCCCGCGGATCATACTCTAATGAAAAAACAGTAACACTGGCCATCGCCAAAAGATTAAAGGCAGCTATTGATTCGCAGATCACCAGCGTTAAAACCATCATGACGCGTACTGATGATACTTTTATTCCGCTCAATCAACGATCAGCCATTGCCAATCAGAATCATGGTAACCTGTTCATCTCTATACACTGTAATTCATCGCCTGAAGGCAACGCAGCCATAGCACACAAAAGAAAGGGCGTATTATTACTGGTTTATGGTTTCCACCGCTTAAAAGAGCAGGAAGAAGCGGTGCGTGAAAACTCCTCCATATTTATTGAAAAAGATTACAAGCAAAATTATGAGAGCTATGACGAAAGCGATCCGTCCAACCTCATCATCCTCAATGCTTATATTCAAAAATACCGCAAGCAAAGCATCCTTTTTGGCGATTTGCTGAATACCGAGTTTGTAGATACCAATGGCCGCGAAAGTAACGGTGTAAAGGAGCAAGGCGTATTGGTATTGGCCCACAGCGCTATGCCAGCCGTGCTCATCGAAACAGGTTTTATCAATAATCCCGAGGAAGAGGATTATCTGAATTCACCCGAGGGGCAAAATGAGATCGTTCAGTCCATCATCAGGGCTATTAACAACTATAAGAAAGCGATAGGGGCTTTTTAGGGGGTGAGAGTTTATGATCAGACATTGATCAAATTTGAGTGGCCATAGCATGAAGTATAGTCAACTCACCCGATCTACGCTTCGCTGGACCACCCTCTCTTCGGCTTCGCCGGAAAGAGGGTATAAAAAAATAAAAGTGTAAAATCCCCTCTCGCCAATGTTGGTGTTGTCACCAACATTCTACTGCTCGGTCAGTGATAATAAGTTGTTGGTGACAACACCAACATTGGCGAGAGGGGTGACAAGCGCAGCGACGTTGGGGGGAGTCAATACCGTCCTGTAATCAGATTAAAATATCACCATAAACAACTATATTCGGCTTTAACAACTCTACGCCGATGATCAATACCTGCACTGCCATTTTTAAAAATATTTGTTATACGCTATGCCTTTGTTTACTGATGAGTGCAGTACATGCCCAGATCAAAGAGCAGGGTATTATACCTCAGCCTTATCAGATACAAAAAAATGGTGCAGCATTCAGGTTTTCACCCACAGAGACTATAGGTATCGGAGAAGGTATTAGTCCAGACAATTTGACCTTTTTTAACCAATACTTTCATCAACTGGCAGGGTATAGCTTATCATTCAAAAAAACGACTGCTCCATCCATCCAATTAAATATCGACTCTAGTAAGATTACAGAGCCAGAAGGCTATCACTTAGCCGTAACTTCAAAACGGATCAGCATTATCGGGCATGACCAGGCAGGCGTGTTTTATGGTTTGCAATCACTGGTGCAATTGCTGCATCAATCAAACGGAAGGGTAACCGTACAAGGGTGTACCATCGAGGATCGTCCGCGGTTTGCTTACCGGGGGATGCATCTGGATGTGTGCCGTCATTTTTTTAAAGTAGATGCCATTAAAAAATGGATCGATATGTTGGCTCTCTACAAGATCAATACTTTTCACTGGCACCTCACCGACGATCAGGGTTGGCGTATCGAGATCAAAAAATACCCTCTGCTGCAAAGTATTTCGGCCTATCGTGATGAAACCATTATTGGTCATAAAAAGGATAGCCCGCACCGGTTTGATGGTAAACGTTATGGCGGTTACTACACCCAGGATGAAGTAAAAGCTGTAGTTGCTTACGCCGCACAAAGACATATCAGCATTATCCCTGAAATAGAAATGCCGGGCCACGCGCTGGCAGCACTGGCTGCTTATCCCGAATTGGGCTGTACCGGAGGGCCTTACAAAACAGCCACTTATTGGGGTATTTTTGATGATGTGTATTGTGCCGGCAACGAGCAAACATTTACCTTTTTGCAAAATGTGCTGGATGAAGTTTTGCCGCTATTTCCATCAAAATATATTCATATTGGTGGAGATGAATGCCCTAAAACAAAATGGAAAACCTGCCCTAAATGCCAGCGGCGTATTAAAGACGAGCATTTGAAAGATGAGCATGAGTTGCAAAGCTATTTTATCGGTCGGATGGAAAAGTACCTGAACAGCAAAGGCCGCCAGATTATTGGCTGGGACGAGATACTGGAAGGCGGACTTGCCCCGGGCGCCACCGTAATGAGCTGGACAGGTGAGGAGGGAGGCATTGCTGCGGCCAAGCTTCATCATAATGCTATCATGACACCCGAAAAATACGTTTACCTGGATTATTATCAGTCCTTGTACCCGAGTGAGCCATTGGCCGGAGGAGGTTATACACCTTTGAGTAAAGTTTATAATTACGAGCCCATAACCAAAGAATTGAGCGGTGACGAAGCCAAATATATTAAAGGTGTGCAAGCCAACGCCTGGAGCGAATACCTGGCCAGCACAGCACAAGCCGAACACCAGATATTTCCGCGGATACTGGCTTTAGCCGAAATTGGGTGGACAGCGAAGCAAAATAAAAGCTATCCGAATTTTTTGAAACGGCTGCGCTACGAACAACCATTACTCAAACAATTAAATATCAATGCTGCTGATACTTTTGACGAAATTACTGATAGCGTAACCGAATCGGCAGATCATCAGGTACAACTTGCACTGATAAGTACTTTACCCAGCGGCCAAATCTATTATACCATCGATGGGACTGTGCCTGGGTTAAAAAGCAAAAGGTATAATAAGCCGTTTATAGTATCCACATCAGGCCAAATAAAGGCAGTCGTATTTAACGGAGCAAAGCAATACGGGCGTGTTTATGAAAAAGATTTTCATCTTCATAAAGCCATTGGTAAAACGGTAACGCTGGTCAATCAACCACAAGGTGGTTATAATCCCGGCAACACATTTGGCCTGGTGAACGGAGTTTTTGGCAGTAAACTGTATAATGACGGGCAATGGTATGGTTTCAATGGCGATGATCTGGAGGCGGTGGTTGATTTAGGCAAAGTTCAGTCTGTATCACAACTGGGTATCAATATTTTAAAATATCACTGGCAAAAAATGTGGGAGCCTACGCTGCTCACCTTTGAAACATCGGCCGATGGCAAAACCTATACTGAAGCTTATCGCCAAACTACTTTTAATGATAATGGGATCAATGCGGTAAGGGCGAATTTAAAACCTACAAAAGCCAGGTACATCCGGGTAAAAGGGATCAATAAAGGCATTATTCCGCCAGGCGAATACATTGCCGGTGCTAAAGCCTGGCTAATGGTGGATGAATTGATGGTGAAGTAGATGTGCACATCTGCACATCAATCCCCCCATCCACATTTTTTTTCCTAATTTTATACCAAACACTAATGCGTGCGTTATGTTGAAATAATATAATGTTTATTATGAAGTTATTTTACACCGAAAGCACCGCGAGGACAACTACTCCATGAGCAAAGTATTTACAATAACCGAGGGTTTGGAGAATATGGGCGCTTTACGAACGGGCGGCCAGGGTTCAGTTTACAAAGGCAGGCGTTACGGCCCTATCATTACCGCGGTAAAGTTATTACCTACCCCTATCCATACCGAAAGTACCGACGATAAGAATTTTCGTAATTTTCAAAACGAGGTTGAAAAGTTAAAAAAGGTAAATGAAGAACCCAACCCTAATGTAGTTAAGATATTAAACTCAGGTATTACAGAAAGTGGCTCGTTCCCATTTATCGAAATGGAATTTATTGATGGCCCCGATTTGGAGGACCTGCTGAAACCACCGCACGAGCCCATCTTTACCATCAAAGAGATCATAAAACTGGCTGATCAATTGGCCAATGCACTCTCTCACTGTCATAAGGTTTCCGTAAAGCATGGCGATATCAAGAGCAATAATGTAAAGTTCAATATCCACACCGGTAATTATGTGCTATTGGATTTTGGTCTTTCGGCCATGTCTGATGATCAGCGCCGTACCAGTATCCGTCACGCCGGAGCCATCGAATTTATGGCGCCCGAGCAAAACGAAGGACTGATGTATTTTCAGACGGATGTGTACAGTTATGGCGTTATCCTGTATGAACTGATAGCTGGTCAAGTGCCGTTCCCGCTGCGTGATAATGGCGAAACCTCACGTAATGCCGTGATGTTGGCTCATATGGAATCGCCGGTGCCCGATGTGATGGAGCTGCGTAAAAACAACCTGCCAGAAAGCTGGACGGAGAAGAAAAAAGAGCACGAAATGCTGGTGCCTGCCTGGTTGCTGCAAATAGTGGCCAAGTGCCTTAAAAAAGATCCGGATGATAGGTTTGCTGATGGTATTGAGCTGCAAGAAACCCTGATGCACAGTAGTATATCGGCAGTAAGCAATAACCAGGGCGATGATACCTGGAATTCGTCCGTATTACTCAAAGAGAACGAGCGTTTGCAGGGCCTGCTTTTATATTACCAGGAAGCTGAGAATAATAAAGCTGTTCAGCCGGTGATCACTGAGGGGGCCGCAAAACCTGTAGACGATGGGAAGCAGGTGCGCATGTCGAAACCAATTTTTATATTGTTTATGTTCATGCTGTGCGGGTTTACCGTGTTTTCGGCAGTGGTGTTAAGCAAATATGGCGACAAGATATATCATGGGGTTTATAGCCGCCTTTTTAAATCGTCAAAAAAGCCGGTAGATTCTACTAAGAATGTTATCCTACCTCAAAAAAAGGAACCGGAAAAGCAACAGGATACAACAACCCCTGCTAATGATGAATCGGGTATACCGCCAGAGGTTGATTCGCAGGCCGACTCGATACTTAAGGGTATGAAATATAAGAAGTCGGGAAAAGAGGAACCCCAGTTTTATCGCGATAGCGCCAAAACCAAGGATACCTCCAATTTAAATTTTTAGCTTTCAATAGATCAAGGATTTAGAGAGTAAAGATCAAGGATTTAGAATTTACAGTTTAGTATTTAGAATTACATAAAGAATGGAACCAAAATCTACATTCTGGCAAAAGATAGGGCTGCAGGATTGGTTTTTACCAAACGGGAAACCAGCCAATGCGGCGGCCGAAACTATAAAAGCGCTTACACCCGATGATGTTTATTTATACATTATCGAAAAATTTAAAGAATCTATCGGTCAGCTTTCATTTGCTGATCGCGTAGTGTTTTACCACGAATTTATCATCAGCTTTAACGAAGAAGATTACCAGGAGTTTATCAACAACCGCTCTGGTCTTTTTGGTATCATCGTTAATGAATCGGTAAAAAAATTCTACGAGCTGCTGCGCGAGTATCAGGAAGTAGGTAAAAAGGTGGAACCCTCCAGCTCCAAATGGGTATTCCGGCTGGTTTCGCATCCCGATTATGCCAAAGGCGATAAAGGTTTTATCGGCAAGTTGTTACCCGGCAGTGATAAAAAAGAAGAAAACTTGCGGGTAACATTCATCCCCCGCCATACCGGTGTGGCCCAAACATTGGATATCAGTAATGATATACTCAAAGGCTTTACTTATTATAGCGAAGGTTATTATGAACTGCCTTACGCTTATGATCTAAACCATAAAGAAAAAGAAATTGACCGGCCCGGCGATAAGATATTAGCACGACTGGATACCATTATGCCCGATAAACAGTTTGTGGGCCGCAAAGTGGAGTTCCTGATAATGGATGACGATATTGTAGTATCAGGCAACGAAGAAAGCCGCGAAGAGCGCGCCATATTTAAAGTGCCAAGTGATTGGGTAAATACTCCGCACCTGCGTGTCAGATTGAACAAGGCCGATGGTAAATTTTACCTGGCTTCCTTTGGCGAGCTTACCTTAATTAACGAGAAGGAGGTGCCCCGCAGCGATGTAAACGCGCCGCAGTGGGTAGATCTTCCTTTTAACTCAAAAATATTGTTGAACGGCATCATTGGCATCAACTTATTTAAACCCGAAGTATAATGTCACAAATATTATCATTCGGGCTGTTGGCAATAGGCGTTTTATTATTAATGGCCCATTTTATCGACATCAAAAATTCCAGTAAAAACCATGGCAAATAATTTTTTCGGAATAACAGATATTGGCCGGCAGCGGGATAATAATGAGGATACCTTTATTGCCCAAAAATCCGGCGACGGCAATTTTATTATTGCCTGCGTAATTGATGGCGTAGGTGGTTACGTGGGGGGCGAAGTGGCAGCCGATATAGCACGCGAGTGTATCCTGGAACAGTTATCTTATATTGCTGGTGATGTGGTGCCTCTGCTGGTAAATACCATCAATATAGCCAACCAAAAAATATACGACAAAAAGAAAACGGACAAGCAATTAGAGAACATGGCTTGTGTGCTTACGCTGGCTGTTATCGATATTCAGAACAACCAGTTTTACTATGCACATGTAGGCGATACTCGTTTATATCTGCTCCGCGATCATACGCTCATTAAGATATCTAAAGACCATTCGTTCGTAGGCTTTCTGGAAGATTCCGGGCGATTGACGGAAGAAGCGGCCATGGATCACCCTAAACGGAACGAGATCAATAAGGCGCTTGGGTTTAATCCCGAAATATCCAAAGATCCGGATTTTGTAGAGACCGGGCATTCACCCTTTCTTCCCGGTGATACCCTGCTGGTTTGCAGTGATGGTTTGACCGACCTGGTGGACAAAAGCCTTATTACCGCTATACTGACGGGTAGTGACTCTATTGAAGAGAAAGGCAAAAGGTTGATAGACGCCGCCAATAGCAAAGGCGGAAAAGACAATGTTACCGTAGCCCTGGTTCAAAATGACAAGGCCCCGCGGCAGCATAGTGCAACTCGTCCGGCAACGGCAGTCGCGAAAGTTACCGATGAGATCGTCGACCCATTGGCACAACCCAAATTACCCGACGGCCCTGCTACCATACCGGTAAGGCAAAAAAGCAACCGAGGTAGCATGATCGTGCTTTTTATATTACTTGCACTGGCTTTAGCAGGTTTTTTATGGCAGTTTTGGCTTAATTATCAGTTGAAGCAAAATCCCGTGAAAACGTATGTAACACACGTTAAAGTAAAAAATGCACAGGAAATCAAACTGCAGGATACTATCAACAAATTGAAAGGCAAAACGCTCATATTGTCTGCTGCTGATTACCCAGAGCCTATTGTTTTAACCGATAGCCTGCATATTGATGGCGACAGTCTGTATATTAAAGCCAAAGGAAACATACTGTTTAAACGCGATTCCTTATATCACGGACCTGCGCTTACATTGGCGGCTACCTGTAAGTTTATCGTGCTGGATAGCGTAGCTTTTGAAGGGTTCAAAATAACAATTACTACGCATAACGATGCCCTGGTATTAAAACACGTGGTATTTAATAATTGTGAAGCACCTGTGCAAACATCGTACAGCTTCCCTGCCAATAAACAGGTTTCAGGCAGATTGTTTGGAGGCATGTTCAAAATAGACAGCTTACCGGGAAGCAAGAATCAAGAATCAGGAATCAAGAAAAAATAATAGTATGATGAGATATTTTCTTTACTCTAATTCCAAAATATTAGCTCTTGACTCTTGGTTCTTGACTCTTGATTCTAACTTTAATTCTCAAAATGGATAAGTCACCTGGAAGGGGAATGGAGCGGTTGTTTTTATTGCTGACGGGTATTATACTGGTTATGCTTTTTGGCAAGCTTTATTTTGTGCTGCAACAGAAATTTGTTGATGTGGATAAGCGGCTTCAGGATGGCACTATTGTTAATCTCAACACACCTAACACCGCCCGTAATGTGGCCGCCCTGTTACAAAAGGGTTATTATTTTGATGATCCTAAAGATGTTGACTACATCCGCGCCACCATTGCTTCCAAAGTAAATGCAGGTGAAGTGATCGATAACGCAGGCGAGTTGAACAAACGCCGGTATTATGTAAATGCCGATGATGCTTTTATCAATGGTGGCGAATCTTTCAAAAAAAGGGTGCTCGTATCCCGTTCTTTATTGGGTTATACTGGTGATGATTCTGCACGGTTTACGCAGGAGCGTATTCATCCACCACAATTATCAGCACAAACTGATCTGGGTTTGGGTGAATATAGCATATCAGGAACTATTCATCACAAAGAACAACCCATTGGTGGCGTACTGGTAAGGTTAAACATGATACTACCGCAGGACAGTATCTATACCGATGAAGAAACCACGTCAAGGGGGGCAACCACGCAAGCATCACCCGCTTATAAAAAAACTTATGTGATCAATGCAGATAAAAAACGCCAGCTGCAGTCACTAACAGCCTTTGCCCGTACCGATGCTGAAGGCCATTATGCATTTAAAAACTTGCCCACGGGTAAAGCCTTTGAATTGTTGCCGTTGCAGCCCGGTTTTGAATTTGGCCGCTCACAGGGTGTGGTGGAACTGGATAAAGATAAAATACTCAATTTTACTCAAGCTCCGCATACTATAAAACTATTATCTACCCGCGATTTTAATATCCTGAAAAAAGAGGGCGCCTTCATTGTACGTACCCATGAGGAGTTTAATGAATGGTACTGGATCATCGTAGGAAGCTTTCTTGCAGGTTTCGTGATCGTACATCTGTTGCTCAGCAGTCGTTATCCACAGGCCGATCAATTGATTTTGCCGCTGATCATGCTGCTCACCGGTATTTCCATACTCACCTTACTGAGTTTGCAAGATCCTTTGCGCGATCGTTTTTTGGCTAAAGATACCTTAATGTATTTAGGTATCGGCATAGCTGGTATCTGTATCCTGCAATTCTTCAACCTACGCCGTTTTAATGCCGATTCAACGCTATACCGTTTACTATTTTTTAAAGGCGCGCGCAGCGCGGCTAATGGCTGGCCCTGGGCGTTGGTAGCTATGGCTTTATTGTTCGGCACTATTTTATTTGGTACCGGTCCCGAAGGTAGCGGGGTAAAGGTGAACCTGTTGGGGGTGCAGCCCAGCGAGATTGTGAAATACCTGATCATGATATTCCTGGCCGGCTTTTTTGCCGCTAATGAGAAATTTATTAGTCAATATGCCAGTTGGGGTAAGCGCTGGGCGTTTTTTTCCTTCGCTCTTATCGCTACGGTGATTATCTTGCTGCTGTTTTTGGTACTGGGCGATTTAGGCCCTGCGATGGTGATCTGCTTTACGTTCATTATCCTGTTCTCCTTTTCGCGCGGCGATTTTATGTACATGGCCGCTTACGTAATATTATTTGTACTGGCCACCTGGCTTTTTGAAAATGTGTGGATTAGTGCGGCCATCACCTTTGGCGTATGGGGTATTATAGGTTTCTTAAAACCCCGCTTACTGAGCGAATCGTCATTTATGGCTTTGATCGTGATCACTGCGTTTTTAACTATCGATAAAATACCAGGTCTGGACAAGATCATTCCCGGCCCTGTAGAACGATTAACAGAACGCAAAGCCATCTGGCAGGATCCCTGGAACAATGAAGTATATGGCGGCGACCAGGTCGCTAACGGACTTTGGGCCATGGCCAGTGGTGGCTTAAGCGGTACTGGTGTAGGGCAGGGTTTTGCCAAAACTATTCCCGAGGCACATACCGATATGATATTGCCATCTATTGGCGAAGAGTTTGGCTGGGCAGGTATGGCCGCTATATTTATATTATTCCTGGTCTACTTGCATCGGTCTATCATTATAGGTCGGCAAACAGGTACACCGCTGTTGTTTTATCTCAGCGCGGGTATAGGTGTTTGTAGTTTTGTGCAGTTCATTCTTATAGCCGGCGGCTCGATCGGGGCGCTGCCTTTGTCTGGGGTATCTCTGCCGTTTGAAAGTTATGGCGGATCATCACTTGTGATCAATATGGTGGCGGCAGGATTTCTGCTGTCCGTATCTTCCGTAAAAGGCACGCAGGTGCAAATGAGCTTTATCACCAAACAGCAGGATAAAAACCTGGTGCCCGCCCTTACGGCTGCTTTGGCTGCGGTGGTCTTGCTCACCGTAAATGTATCACGCTACAGCGCCGATAATAAACATTGGGTAGTAAAACCGGCATTGGTTGCCGATAAAAGTGGCTTGAGGATGTTCAGCTATAATCCGCGTATTGCCATTTTGATGAATAAACTACAGGCAGGCTCATTGTTGGATCGTAATGGATTGATACTGGCTACCAGCAAACCGGAACTGATAGAAAAGCAAAAAGAAAAACTGGCTGCTACAGGCATCATGCATTATGATCTGGATTCTGCTATGCACAAGCGTTTGGAGCGGTATTATCCCTTTGAAGAAAATATGTTCTTCTGGACGGGTGACGAAAATACGGGCGTATTCAACGGCAGCACCAACGGCTACTTTGCCGAATACGAGCACGCTGCCGAGCTACGCGGATTTAAGATGCCCATCACCAGCTATAATGTAAAGGCGTCCCACTACCAGGAGGATCGCTTTTTACCCCGTGGCATGAAAGAGATGACGGTGAGTAAGCGCGATTACAGTGCATTGGCTCCGCTGTTGCTGGCTGATATTAACGGCCCGGAAATAGCAGCCTTTAAAAACAAGAATCGCGATGTGCAGCTTACGGTAGATGCCGAGCTGCAAACCGGCATACAGCAGGCCATAGCCGCCGATACGTCGTTACAGGATAACCGGGTTTCGGTGGTGGTGATGGAAGCCAATACTGGTGATGTGCTGGCTTCGGCGGTGTATCCATTACCACCGGTGCATAACTGGGATCAATTGACCATGTCGCAGGCTGATCAGAATAAACTGGCTACCTGGATGACCACGACTGATCTGGGTTTTACTTATGCCTCGCAACCAGGATCAACAGCGAAGGTGCTCACGGCTATGTCGGCATTTAATAAGCTGGGTATTGGCGCTGCCGATGTGGTGTACCATGTAAGTACCGAAGAACGCATCCGTACCAAAGGTATTGAACCCGATGAAACAGGGATGATTACCATGGCAAGGGCCATTGCCAAATCAAACAACGTGTATTTTATCAAACTGGCCAATCAGCAACACCTGGAAGAGTATATGGGGAACCTGTACTTAAAAACAGGTATGTTTTTACATGGCGTAGGCGGCTATTACTATAATAAACCGCCAGAAAATGCCGATCAGGAAGAGAAATGGCGCAGCTTGTGGCGTAAAACCGAATTTAATACCAGGCCGCGCTATGACCCTAACAATATCCATAAAACCAGGGCCAAGGGTATATCGGGTATGGCCTGGGGGCAAGGGGAGCTGATCGCAACACCGGCAGCTGTAGCCAGACTAATATCGGGTGTGGCTAATGAGGGAATGCTGCACCCCAACCGTTTTGTACTCAAGATCAATGATACGGCAATAGCTGTAAAGCCCGCCTTTAAACTGGCCGAAAAACCAGAGTATGCCGCTTTGCTGAAACAATATATGATAGCACAAAGTGCACCGAAAGTGCCTATATTGCATATAGCAGTGGCCGGTAAAAGCGGTACGCCCGAGCGGATTGTGAAAAACAAAAGCGTAAATGATGGCTGGTATGTGTTTTTTGCACCAGAGGCTAAAGGCACAGGTAATATGGTGGTTTGTATCCGTATCGAATCTACACGGGGCTCGTCAGATGCGGTGCGGCTAGCGGGTAATCACATCATCCCGCTTTTATTGAAAAAAGGCTATATGAAAAGTCTCGACCCTGAAAAAGCAGTGGTTCGTGAGAAAGTACAACCATCGGAGGAAATAAATTTCCCGGAGGATACCACGCAGTAAAGGGAGCAAAGATTTTTGGATTTTCAGATAAAGGACTTTTGGACTAAGGGACAAGGATTTGGAGAGTAAGGAGCAAGGATATATGAAAACAGTTTCTTAGAATTTAGAGTTTCTCTTTTAGAGGTTAAAATTTAACAAATGGCATTTAAATTATTCAAAAATAAGGGCGAAAAACGCGATTGGGATGTGAAAAGTCTACGCGATGCCCTTTTGCGTTTTATCAAAGAAGCATTGCAAAAAATAGAAGGCGGCGAGGGTGGTCATATCAAGGAACTGTTGCTTTATATAGCGGCCAGTCCTGAAGATAAGCACCTGTATGAGGGGGCTGTTTATGTGCACGATAAAGAAAAGTTCAGGAACGAAGTACAAAAAATAGCCGACGATTATGCACTTGATTTGCCGTCTGATTGGACAATTGAAGTAGATTTTGTTGATGAGCTTCCATTGGAAGCATCCCCGATCCCTGATCTGGATGCTGCTTTCCTGATGCACACCCGTCGGCAGGTAATGCATAATGCTTCATCGGCAGTGGCTTATATCCGGATATTGAACGGAGAGGCTGAGCAGGGAGAATACATGATCAAAGCTACCGACGATAAAATAAACATCGGGCGCGATAAAAAAGCGGTTACGGATAACGGATCATACAGGTTAAACAAACTGGTTTTTCCGGCAGACAGTAAGGATGAGAGCAATAAATTCATTAGCCGCCAGCATGCTCATATTGAGTGGAATAAAGACTCGGAGTGCTTTATGATATTTGCCGATGAAGGCGGTGTGCCTCCACGTAACAAAACCAAGATCCACATTGCCGCAGATGGTAAAATGATCAAGCTGAACTCCACGCAGATCGGCCATCCCATGAATGAAGGCGACCAGGTGATCCTGGGTGAATCGGCGGTATTCTTATTTAGTACAAAGGCAGAGGGATAAATGGCCGTCATCAGATCATTACTTATTTTTATACTGGCCGGGCTGTTTGAAATAGGCGGCGGTTACCTGGTTTGGCAATGGCTAAAAGAAGGCAAACCGCTGTGGTATGGCTTATTGGGTGGTGTAATCCTAGCCCTTTACGGTGTTGTAGCCACCTGGCAAACCGCCAACTTTGGCAGGGTATACGCTACCTACGGTGGTATATTTATCGTATTGGCCTTGCTATGGGCCTGGAAAGTTGATGGTTTCCGCCCGGATAAATATGACATCATTGGCGCTGCTATGGCCTTGATCGGAGCCTGTATTATTATCTTCTACATGCCCAGGAACGCGGTGTAGACTTTTGGAGTAAAGAGCAAAGATTTTGGGAACAAAGACATAACGTTAAAGGGCCTGAATATATATCCAAATTAGTTTGAATACAATTTTTGCTCTTTGTTCCCCTAATCCTTACTCCCAAGAAAAATCCTTGTTCCAACTCCCCCCTTTTATTTCTTATCCTACATCAAGTGTAAACCCTGTTTTACACGGTAACTTTGAATCATCAATTAAAACAATTATTAATTTTTGATCACGAAAGGACAACAATGGAAAATACAATAAACGGCATCCACCACATTACTGCTATTGCAGGTAACGCCAAAAAGAACTATGATTTTTATACCCGTGTTTTAGGTTTAAGGCTGGTTAAAAAAACAGTGAATTTTGATGATCCGCAAACTTATCACCTGTATTATGGCGATAAATTTGGTACACCTGGCACTATCCTTACGTTTTTTCCATGGGAAGGTATTACAGCCGGTAGAAGAGGTGCACGTCAGGCTACCGAAATTGGCTACAGCGTACCCGAAGGGAGTTTGGATTTTTGGTTAAAAAGATTGGAAGCCAATAATGTGCTGTATAACAAACCGGCCGAAAAATTTGGCGAGCAATATCTTACTTTATTGGATCCCGATGGCTTAAAGCTGGAACTGATAGTACCCAAGGGTGCCGATAAAAGACTCCCCTGGGAAACTACAGAGGTTAAAGCAGAAAATGCTACCCGTGGTTTCCACAACATCACTATAACTACCAATAAGATAGATGCTACCGCTAAAATACTAACCGATGTGTTTGGCTATAAATTACTGGAACAGCATGTAAACCGTTTCCGTTTTGTAACTGATGCGGTTGATAACGCGGCCATAGTTGACCTGGTTGAAGTGGCGGGTGAGGTTGCTGGCCATGTAGCCGGAGGTTCGGTACACCACGTAGCGTTCCGGGTTAAAAACGAGGAGATATTGATGCAATACCGCGAAAAGATAGCCGCGCTTGGTTTACATATCACCGATAAGATAGACAGGAATTACTTTTACTCCTTGTATTTCCGCGAACCAGGTGGTGTATTGTTTGAACTGGCTACTGATAACCCGGGTTTTTCTGTTGATGAGCCGGTTGAGCAATTGGGCAGCGGTTTAAAATTGCCTGCACAATATGAGAATATACGCGAGGATCTTGAAAAATCGTTACCTTCATTAATATAACGTCATGTACACACATCGTAAACAGATAGTTACAGCGGGAGTTCCCGCAGATCAGGCTAAAAAAGCTATGATCATGCTGCATGGTCGCGGAGCATCGGCAGTAAGTATCCTTACTTTGAAAGATCACCTGCAGTTGGATGATTATGCCATTTTTGCACCACAGGCTACAGAACATAGCTGGTACCCCTATAGCTTTATGGCACCGGTTAGTAATAACCAGCCTGCTTTGGATTCGGCACTGGAGATGATCGGTAGTTTGGTAGAGGATATAAAACAGCAGGGCATCTTGCAGGAGAACATCTATTTCCTCGGTTTTTCCCAGGGAGCCTGTTTAACGCTTGAGTATGTGACCCGTAATGCCGGCAGGTATGGAGGTGTGATAGCTTTTACCGGGGGATTAATTGGTGAAAAGCTGATGAACGAAAATTACCAGGGCGATTTTAATCAAACACCGATACTCATTACCACCGGCGATCCTGATCCGCATGTGCCCGTGAGCCGCGTAAACGAAACCGTGAGTCTGATAAAAAAGCTCAACGCCAACGTTACCCTGAAAATATATAAGGGTCGGCAGCACACGGTAACTGCCGAAGAACTGGCTTTGGCCAACGGCATTTTATCATAAATATATCTCCAATAAGTAACAAAGGGGCCGCTGAAAAGCGGCCCCTTTTGTTTTGGATAGTTATTTAACTGAATTTTAAATTCATTTTAATTTAACGCAACCAATCCGGATAAAATTTGTTGAAAATGTAACTGATTGTGCTACAGGTGGATTTTGTGGTGGAGTTATTTAAATGTATATTCAGTTAATGTAAACTCAATTTAGCTTATGGTTTAACTTTTAGCCCTTGTTATAAATATGCCTGCCAAAATAGCTTTAAGCGATATACAGCTGATAGATCGTCTGAAACTGGATGACGAAACTGCATTAGCACTTATTTATAAAAGATATTGGGAGCTATTATACACTTCGGCCTATCATGTTTTAAAAGATAGTCATGCCTGTGAGGATATTATCCAGGAACTGTTTATCAAGCTTTGGAATAACCGCCATCAATTGCAGATCATGTTTTCGCTTAGAGCTTATCTGTATGCCTGTATTCGTTACGAGGTTTACCGGCAGATACGCAAGGGGCCAATTCGGGCGGATATTTTTGATGAGGCTTTAAGCTATATCCGTAGTCCCGATGCTTATGACAGCATGGAGTATAAAGAGTTGAGCACCAGGGTAAGCGCTATCGTAAATAACCTTCCCGAAAAATGCAGGGAAGTATACAAGCTAAGTCGTGAAGATTGCTTAAGCCACAAAGAAATAGCATCGCAACTAAATATATCTACCAAAACCGTCGAAAATCACCTCACTAAGGCATTACGGTATCTGCGCACTTCCATGGGAGGCATATTGCCACTGTTATTGTATTTTTTTATTAAAAAATAGGGGTGTGACCTAACAGATCAGGCTTTCCGGGGTTTTAATCAATTCATCTTTCTCCATTAAGCAGGCACCTTGCACCGTTGCACCAATAACTACACCCGCCGATAACAGTACCAGGTTCTTGATGATGTACTGCCCTAGTAAAGTAGGTACAAAAATATTGGCTGTCCAGGTATCATGCGGAAAAAAGAACAGAGGCAGCATAGTTCCAGCCATTTGAAAATAGAGCAGTAATAAAGTAAAGCTGAGCCATCGTTTAAATATCAACCCTAAACCTATGGTGCACTCCCAACAGGCCAATATAGGTAGCGCTACAATGGGTTTTACAAGTCCAAAGGTTAATTTATAAATGGTTTTCCCGGCAATTACCTCGGCCGCGCTTAGCCCGTGGAAAAACTTGATGGCCCCAAACCAGATAAAAACGATGCCTAAAGAAACCCGCAATATGCTAAGGCCGTTTTTTACTTTCCATTTAACCAGAGAACTTTCTGTGGCTATTGCAAAATTAATGAACCTGCGTACCATAAAAGGAAGTTTAGATAGATGTGTACCACAGATACGGGAAAAATACCACCACAGGTTTACGATTTCGAGAAATAACTTACACCATATAGCTATTATTCAGTATAATACACGCATTTCTTCAATTTATTAATATTATTTAACCGCCAATTAACCGGTGAAATTTTTTTACTGATGGAGTAGGGGATGTATCGCTTTTTACACTCTCCCTTAAAAACCAAATCCGCGTGCAGCAACAGGAATTACTACAATTGATTGATAAGTACCTGAACGGACAAGCCTCTGCCGAAGAAGAACAGTTATTGCTGAATCTTTTCGAAAGTTTTCAACCCAATCAAAATCAATGGGATGAATCGATGCTGGGTGTAAAAGAGCAGCTCGAAAACAAAATGCTGAACCGTTTACAACAGGCCGTACGTGAACAGCAAAAAGCAAAAGTTCGACATTTTCTTACATTCCGTAAGGTAGCTGCTGTAGCCATCATATTAATTTTTATTGGGGTTGGAGCATATTACTATGCGCATAAACAAACACTCCAGGCAGAAGATTCCCGGCTAGCTAAACATGATGCCGAGCCCGGGAATAACAAAGCCATACTTACACTCGAAAATGGAACCAAACTGGTGCTCGACTCTGCTAAGATTGGAACCCTGGCCAGAAAAGGATATATCAGTATTCAAAAAACCAGAGACGGGCAACTCCAGTACACCGCGGATAAAGGTGATGGGCAAACAGAAAATGAACCCCTCTCCTGGAATACCATCAGCACTCCGCGGGGAGGCCAATACCAGGTAATTCTTCCCGATGGTACCAAAGTATGGTTAAACGCGGCATCGTCATTAAAATTTCCTACCGCTTTTGCAGGCAATAACCGTAATGTGGAGCTCATGGGTGAGGCTTATTTTGAAGTTGCAAAAAGTACTTCCCGTCCCTTTACCGTTAAGGTTGGTCATATGCAGGTGAAGGTTTTAGGGACTCATTTTAACATAATGGCCTATCAGGACGAACCCGCTATAAAAACAACCCTGCTGGAGGGAGCTGTTCAACTCCATGACGGCAACTCGAATAGCTTGCTTAAGCCCGGGCAGCAGGGTATAGTAAAAGGGGATAACATACAGATAGCAGAAGTTGATGTAGCGCAGACGATTGCCTGGAAAAATGGCTTTTTTGAGTTTAAACGGGCAAGC
Source organism: Mucilaginibacter lappiensis (assembly GCF_900155965.1). Classification (GTDB taxonomy): domain Bacteria; phylum Bacteroidota; class Bacteroidia; order Sphingobacteriales; family Sphingobacteriaceae; genus Mucilaginibacter; species Mucilaginibacter lappiensis. The sequence continues at coordinate 293,568 of NZ_FTMG01000003.1, read as the reverse complement.
ATCTATGATATCATGAAACAGATAAGTCGCTGGTATGATGTTGAAGTAGTATATGAAGGTAAAATACCCAATGATGAGTTTGTAGGTAAAATTGAACGTAATGTAAAGCTATCGCAGGTGCTGCATATACTGCAGCTTAACCACGTGCATTTTAAGGTAGAGAATAAAAAAATAACAGTAACCCCATAATTAACCAAATTTTAAACAGCAATAAAATAATATGATGATCAACCACCAACCCAGCCAATAACAGTCTCCCCATCTTGATCATTCATAAAAAAACCGGAAGTGCGGCAACACTCCCGGCGTAAAAGATTGGATCAAGTTTACTGAGTTTCATTAACAGACACATTAACCCAAACACGACGAAGTTATGCAATTAAACTTTAGGGGTAAAGTATTTTACGTGCCCCGTACATCAACCTCAAAACTGTTTTTGACCATGAAGTTAACGGTCTTATTAGTTATTATCGGCTGCTTGCAGCTTAGCGCCAAAAGCTTCTCGCAAACCATTACGCTAAGTATCAGCAATACGGCAATTGAAAAGGTATTTAAGGCTATTGAAAAGCAAAGCGGGTACTATTTCTTTTACAAATATCATGATATTAAAGGAGCCAGGCCCGTTACTTTATCCTTAAAGGATGTCTCGTTAGAAGAGGCACTTCAACAGTGCTTTAAAAATGAACCATTAACCTATACCATTGACAATAAAACCATCATTGTCAACAAAAAAGAGGCGGTTATTATGGTTAGTCCGGCGCAAGCGCCCATAACCATAACTGGCCAGGTAAAGGATTCCCAAAATCAGCCGTTGCCGGGCGTTAATGTGAAAATAAAAGGAACAAACATAGGGGCAATCACAGGTATCGATGGCAAATTTAGTTTACAGGCTGATGATAACGCGGTATTGGAATTTACTTTTGTAGGTTTCAGAACTAAGGAAGAACCCGTAAATAAACGAACCTCTATCGATGTGATATTAGAAGAGGATAAAACGCAGTTAAACGAAGTGGTGGTGGTAGGCTATGGTAATCAGGAAAGAAAAGATGTAACCGGCGCTGTAGGGACAGTTAAAATGTCTAACATTAAAGAGATTAAAGCAGCCAGTGTTGATCTGAAACTGGCAGGGCAACTGGCTGGTGTAACCGTGAACCAGGTAACAGGTACTCCGGGTGGTGGCGTTTCTATCAATATTCGCGGAGCTGGCTCTGTTGGTGCTGGCGACGATCCGCTATATGTGATCGATGGTTTTCCCATCTCTCCGGGCTTTGACCAGTATTCTAATCCGCTGAGCACCATCAATCCCGATGATATCGAAAATATTAGTGTGTTAAAAGATGCTGCGTCTACAGCTATATATGGTTCTCGCGGGGCAAATGGCGTTATACTGATCACCACGAAGAGGGCTAAAAAAGGCGAATCGTCAGTTACCGTAAATACATCTACAGGTATACAGACCATATTGCCAAAAACCAAACTCAAAATGATGACCGCCTCTCAGTTTGCGCAATGGCGTACGGAGGCTATACAGGACGCCAATAAGATTAATGGCACCAATGATCCCATACCAGATGCTTATAAAAATCCGGCATCACTGGGCAAAGGTACCGATTGGTTTGATGCGGTTACCCGGGTGGCCCCAATGCAAAATTATGATGTGACTATTGCCAATGGAACAGATAAGGTTAGATCGCTATTTTCATTAGGTTATTTTGACCAGGAAGGTACGGTGCTGAATACCGGTTTTAAAAGATATTCTCTAAAAGGGAATATGGATGCTGAAGTGGCCAAAAATGTAACAGTTGGCCTAAGCATTGCTCCTACCTACAGCCTTCGGAATTTACAGGAAACAGATGGTCACTTTCTTTCTGGGGTATTGAGTCAGGCTTATCTGGAAAGTCCGCTGGTACCTGTAAAGCAGCCCGATGGTTCGTATACCAATGTAGTGGGTTCGCCCGGTACATTTCAAAATGCCAACCCGGTAAGCGAACTGGTAAATACCACTAATAAACGAAACGAATTTCGTGTACTAGCCAATACCTATGCAGAGTGGCAGATCATTCCGGGTTTAACCGCCAGATCAACCTTTGGGGTTGATTACCAAACCAAATCACAGGATTATTTCAGACCATCGTTCCTGGGAGGATTCAATAATCATAATATTGATGGTACACAGGCTAAGGCAATTGGCTCAGTTACCTCTGTAAATTCTCTTAACTGGCTTAATGAAAATTCCGTTAACTATAAAAAAACATGGGGTAATCATACTTTAACCGTATTTGGCGATTATTCCATTCAACAGGAAACGGATCAGAACCGTTTTACCTTCGGAACTGGTTACCCGGATGATGTTGTCAAGTCAATTGGGGCTGCAACCATTATAACAGCACCAAAGGATGCTAATAATGATCAGGACTGGCGGTTATTATCACTCATCGCCCGCGTAAATTATGCTTATAAAGATAAATACTTGTTAAGCGGATCTATCCGGCGTGATGGTTCTTCCAGGTTTGCCCCGGGACACCGATGGGGTACATTCCCTTCGGTATCTGGTGGATGGCGTATCTCTGACGAATCCTTCTTTCCAAAAATACCGGCTATTGAACAGGTGAAATTCACGGCCAGTTATGGTCTTGCCGGTAATAATAATGTAGGTAACTATGATTACATCGGATCAATTGATCAAACCAATTACACCTTTGGCGGTGGCCTTGCACCAGGCCAATCCATAACTACATTGGGCAATGCAGACCTGGGCTGGGAAACTACCAGACAATTGGATATAGGCATGGATCTTTCGCTGCTGAAAGGCCGTATCTATTTAATTGCCGAGTATTATAACCGCTATACCCAGCGAATGCTGCAATATATTCCGGTACCTATAGTATCGGGCTATGGCTACGCTTTATCAAACGTGGGCAACGTACGTAACCGGGGTTGGGAGTTTACTTTAACCACCAAAAATATTGTGGGCAGCGGGTTTAATTGGAGTACAGATATGAATATATCTTTTAACCGTAATAAGGTATTGAGTTTGGGTCCAACACAACAAATATATGATGCCCCTGCCAATGATAACCCAACCAATATAACTAAGGTAGGGTTACCACTTGGGCAGTTTTACGGTTATATATTCCAGGGAATATTTCAGAACCAGGCCGAATTGGACAAATACCCGCATTTTGATGGCGAACAGGTGGGCAATATCCGGTACAAGGATGTAAATGGTGATGGGGTGATTGATGGTAAGGATCAAACCACTATAGGCAATCCCTGGCCAAAATTCACCTTTGGCTTTAACAACCACCTGTCATACAAAAGGTTCGATATGAATATCATTTCGGCTGGTTCTGTAGGCGGTCATGTGTTTGACGTATACAAACAATTTACTACCAATCTGGATGGGGTATTTAATGTGGAGCAATCTGTTATACAGCGTTGGCGCTCTGCCAGTCAGCCAGGTGCTGGGCTTTTACCAACAACGGTATCCAATACTAATCTGGCCCGCGATTATTATCCCTCTTACTGGGTGGAAAGCAACTCTTACCTCATGGTGAAGAATATTGACTTTGGATACAACTTTAAAACCAAGTTTAGTAAAAATTTCAGGGTTTATTTCAGCGCTCAAAATACTATCCTGATTACCGGCTACAGAGGTGGTAATCCCGAGGTGGGTATCGATGGCCAGGAAGGGAACAGATCGCTTTCACCGAATGTGAATTTTACCGGTTACCCGGTTTCGGCTGTATATACAGTGGGCTGTAATGTAACCTTTTAGAGGATTATTGGAACAAAGAGCAAAGATTTCTAAACCAATAAACTAATGAACCAATAAACTAATGAACTAACACTGAAGTCATGAAGAAAAATATATATCTTTTTTTGATCCTTACCGCTGCCGGGATAGCCGGTTGCAAAAAGGATTATTTGGACCGTCAGCCTACTTCGACCCAAAACGCCGAAAGTTTTTATAAAACACCCGCCCAGTTTACCCAGGCTGTCAATGGAGCTTATGCCCCGTTACAGGGACTATATAATGGTACTTTTTGGGCCATGGGCGAAATGCGGTCAGACAATACCTCCTATGAATTTGACCCGGACGATCGCTCTGGTACCAATAAGGAGGAGATAGACGAGTTCAGGGAACTGAATAATAATGATATGGTAGGTGCTTTTTTTGAGTCCAGCTATACCGGTATAGGTCGTTGTAATGTGATCTTGGCCCGGTTACCCGCAGCTAAATTGCCTGCTGCGATATCCGATACTATAGGTGGCCAGGCCAGTTTTTTACGCGCCTTTAATTATTTTAACGTAGTGCGTATATTTGGCGATGTACCACTGGTGTTAACAGAAACCCAATCGGTAGGAGATGCCTATAAAGTAGCTACCAAAGCGCACGCTGCCGATGTGTACACACAAATCATAGCCGATGCTACTGACGCAATAGCCAAGTTGCCGCTTAGTTATTCGGGTTTAGGCAATAAGGGGCGGGTTACCAAAGGCACAGCCGAAACCCTGTTGGCTGAAGTATACATGACCCAGAAAAAATTTGATCTGGCTGTGCCGCTGCTACGTGCTATTATCGCTTCGAATGTTTACAGTTTAAACGCTAATTACGCCGATAATTTTGACCTCACCAAAGAGAACGGCCCCGAATCGATATTTGAGATCCAGTATATTGAGGGGCCTAATGGTTTAGGCAGCGATTTTATTGACACGTTTGCACCCTGGGATGTATATGATACGTCGGTAACTGGGCATACATTGGATAATGGTGCCCAAAACGGCTGGAACATACCAACTCAGGACTTACTGGATGCCTATGAGCCCGATGATAAAAGAAGAGCCGCTTCGGTTGATGAAACCTTTACATCAGACCAATATGGTATCATCATGCCTTACATTAAAAAATACCAGAGTGTAGGTGCGGTTAAAGGTATCACCGGTAATAATTTCCCGGTATACCGTTACTCCGATGTTTACCTGATGCTGGCCGAATGTTTAAATGAGCAAGGCTTTGCAGGCGGCGGTGATGCGTTTAGATATTTAAACCTGGTAAGGGAACGTGCCGGCTTACCTGATAAAAGCGCCGGTAATACCGATGCTACGCTGAACGTGGCTAACCAGGAAGATTTTCGTACGGCTGTGGCGCATGAAAGGCAAATTGAACTATGCTTCGAAAACCACCGCTGGTTTGATCTCCTGCGTACCGGGAAAGCCGTAGCGGTAATGACGGCCCATGGCGCCAGGGAAAAAGCGATTAAAAAACCATACTGGAATGTAAACTCAGCTGCTTATACCAATATCCGTTTGCTTTTCCAGTATCCGTTAAACGAAGGACAATTGGAACATTAACAGGTATTTATGACCCTGAAAAACCTTTATGGGGTCATAATACGTTTATATGTAGTGTAAACAGTATTTGTAACAATGCCATCATATTTACTTTTGAGGCTAAAAAATATGTTATATATACAAACAAAAACCGTTCTTAAGCTATATTTAGTAGCATGAATTACATAGCCGAAACAGGCGCGCTCAAAAAGGCGGGCCTGAGTATCGTAATATTACTTTTTATTTGTTGCCGGGGTTTTGCACAGGCCCAAAATGTGCCTGTTAACTTTAGGGTTGATAATTTAATATGTGAATATAAAATTAACCCGATAGCTGTTGACGCGGCCAACCCGCGCATGAGCTGGAAACTAATAACCCAGGATCGTAACATACAGCAAACTTATTACGAAATACGGGTAGGTACCAATGCGGTATCGCTAACCAAAGGCAAGGATCTGATCTGGACATCGGGCAAGGTTCCCTCGGATGAGTCGGCACATGTGTATTACGGTGGTCCGATGCTTACTTCCCGCGAAAAATGTTACTGGCAGGTACGCGTTTGGAATAATAAAAACCAGGTAACGCCCTGGAGCATGGTGAACTTCTGGAAAATGGGTTTGCTGAAACAGGAAGACTGGTCGGCCAAATGGATCCAGGATAATTACCAGTCTGATACCACTGGCGGCCCGAGTCCTATGTTCCGCAAAACGTTTAAACTCGATCGTAAAATACGCGCCGCCCATTTATATATCACTGCTCATGGCGTATTTGAAGCACAGATAAACGGTAAAAGGGTAGGAAACGATTACTTCGCACCCGGTTGGACAAGCTATAACAAACGCCTGCAATACCAGGTGTATGATGTTACTTCCCTGCTCCGGAAAGGCGAAAACGCTACCGGCGTAACTATTGGCGACGGCTGGTACCGGGGCTATACGTACAATCGCAAAAAGAATGTCTACGGCAAAAAACTTGCCCTGTTATATCAACTCGAGATAGTTTATACCAACGGCAAACGTGAGCTGATCACATCAGACAAAAGCTGGAAGGTAGCTTATGGGCCCATCCGCTCATCGTCGTTTTTTGATGGTGAGGTGTACGATGCCCGTAAAGAAAAGAGCGGATGGACAGAGCCTTTATACAAAGATGCTACCTGGGATACGGTAAAAACAGACGAAAGCATCAAAAGCAACCTGATTACTACCATTGGTCCAACAGTAAAAAAACACGAAAAGTTTTTACCGCTTAAAGTGTTCACCACTCCTGCCGGAGAAAAGGTGATCGACTTTGGGCAAAATCTGGTGGGCTGGGTACAGTTTAAGTTAAAAGCCAAAACAGGCGATACCATCCGGCTATTCCACGCCGAAGTGCTTGATCAGAAAGGTAATTTCTATACCAAAAACCTGCGTACTGCCAAACAGGAGATCACCTATGTGTTTAAAAGTGACAGTGTAGAAAGCTATGAACCACATTTTACTTTCCAGGGCTTTCGGTATTTAAAGGTGGTGGGCTATAGCGGGCCGCTTGATTCTACCAACATTGCCGCCTATGCTTTGTATTCAGATATGGCACAAACGGGTAAGTTCTCTACCTCAAATCCATTGGTTAATCAACTCCAGCATAATATACAATGGGGGCAAAAGGGTAATTTTATCGACGTGCCTACCGATTGCCCGCAGCGGGATGAACGCATGGGCTGGACGGGCGATGCTCAGGCTTTTGTCCGTACCGCCACTTTTAACATGGATGTAGCTGGCTTTTTTACCAAATGGCTAAAAGACCTTTCCGCCGATCAGCATAGGGATGGGGCCGTACCCTATGTGATCCCTAATGTATTGGATAGTGTTTCTTCCGCCGCCTCGGGTTGGAGCGATGTAGCCACCATTGCCCCATGGACTATTTACCTGGCTTATGGCGATAAGCAGGTATTGCAGCAGCAATATGAAAGTATGAAAGCCTGGGTGGGCTATATTCAATTGCATAGCCGAAATTACCTTTGGGATACCGGTAACCACTTTGGCGACTGGCTGTTTTATGCCGGAACCAATTATGAGGACGGCGCAGCACTGACCGATAAAAACCTGATAGCCCAGGCATTCTATGCCTATTCTACCCAATTACTCATCAACGCGGCCAGAATATTGAAAAGGGGCGATGATGTGCAGAAATATACCCAACTACTGTATAATGTCAAAAAAGCCTTCCAGAGCGAGTACGTAACCCCTAATGGCCGCATGATATCGGGTACGCAAACCTCCTATGTGTTGGCGCTTAATTTCGATCTGCTGCCCGAAAATTTACGCGAGTCGGCAGCAAAAAGACTGGTAAATAATATCCAGGACTATGACGAGCATATCACCACCGGCTTTTTAGGAACACCCTACATTTGCCATGTGCTGAGCCGTTTTGGCCATACCGATATTGCCTATGATCTGCTGATGAAAGAATCGTACCCATCATGGCTGTACCCGGTAAAACACGGCGCTACCACTATTTGGGAGCGCTGGGATGGCATCAAACCTGATGGTAGTTTTGAAGATCCTGGGATGAACTCCTTTAACCATTATGCTTATGGTGCCATTGGCGATTGGATGTACCGCGTAATAACCGGTATCAATACCGACGAAAACTCACCGGGCTTTCATCGGATCATCATTTCTCCGCACCCCGGTGGTAAATTGACCAGTGCACAGGCCGAGCTGGAAACATTGTATGGTAGAGTAAAATCGGCATGGAGCATTGATAATGGTATATTTACGTTGGATGTTATTGTGCCACCCAATGCCACAGCCGAGATTGTGCTGCCATCGGTAACCGACCAAATTACCGAAAATGGCCTCGATATCAATACCGAAAAGGAAATTACCGGGATACAAAAAATAGGGAACGATGAACATTTGAATGTGGGCTCAGGCACCTACCATTTTGTGTATACGTTAAAAACTTTTGGCAAGCACGTAAACTAAGAAGCTTATCTAAATTTAATTTAGATCGTATTATGAACCATATAAATCATTGCCGTCGACTTTAGTCGACGGCAATGATTGAGAACAAGCGGCTTTAGCCAAAAGTCGTTTGAATAATTGGGCTGAAGCCCGGAATGGTGCTTTCTTTTACCGTTGACTAAAGTCAACGGCAATGAATAGTTATCGTTTTTAAACAGATTTTAAGGATTGATCAACAGAGAATAAAAGTATGGCAAACACCATCGTTGGCGATAAAGCCACTAGTATTAACCGTCCGCGCTTACTATCGCTCGATTTTTTTCGGGGATTTACCGTAGCGGCTATGATACTGGTGAACGATCCCGGCGATTGGGGCCATATTTACTGGCCGCTGGAACACTCCAAATGGAACGGTTGTACACCAACCGATCTGGTTTTCCCTTTCTTTTTATTTATGGTGGGCGTATCTATAGTTTATGCCATGCAGGCCAAAAAAACAGATGTGGCAGGTCATCCGAAGCTGATGTTATCCATCCTGCGCCGTACCATTATAATTGTGCTGCTGGGGATATGTTTACCGCTCATCGGCGATTTTCAATTTACTCATTTACGTTTCCCTGGTGTGCTGCAGCGCATCGGTATTGTTTTTGGCATTACCGCGGTATTGTATATTAAAACCAATACCCTCACACAGATAACTATTGCCGCAGTTTGCTTAATCGGGTATTATCTGCTCATGACTTTGGTTCCCGTACCCGGTTTCGGTCATGCCAATCTTAACCCCGAAACTAACCTGGGTGCCTGGGTGGATAGGCTGATATTTACCCCAAACCACCTTTGGGGCGCATCCAAAACCTGGGACCCGGAAGGTTTACTGGGCACTATTCCCGCTATCGGTACCTGCCTCATCGGTGTACTTACCGGTACCTGGCTCAAAAGTGATCGACTGAAAACCGGCAGCCAGATAATCCGGTTAACGAATGCAGGAGCGTTGCTGGCTGTGGCCGGATTGATCTGGAACACGTTTTTCCCCATCAACAAATCTTTATGGACAAGCTCCTTTGTCTTGTTCACCGCAGGCCTGGCTATCATTATCCTGGCAGTTTCTTATTGGCTGATCGATGTGAAGGGTTATAGGAAACTGTTGCCACCATTCCTGGCTTTTGGTCGTAATGCTATAGCGGCTTATGTGCTGGCCGATGTTATTCCCGCTATCCTTTCCATTATCCCGGTTACGGACAATGGGCACCAAACCAATATCTGGTCGTATATGTACTTTCATCTGCTTACGCCAAATTTTTCGCCAGAGAATGCCTCGCTTATTTCGGCTATCTTTACCGTGATCATCATTTTTATACCGGTTTGGATCCTGTACCGCAGGAACATCACGGTTAAAATTTAAACCTATATTTCTTTTATGATTCGTTTCAGCAAAATATATCTGCTTTTAATAATAGCCTGTTTGGGCCTAAACGTAAAAATCTCGACTGCTCAAATACACGTCATTCCACAGCCGCTGCATTTAACAACACAAAAAGGCAACTTTGTGTTGAACAGTAAAGCTGTTATTGGGGTTGATAAAGAAAGCGCCGTGATAGGTAAATATTTACAAGGCTACCTGGCACAATATTATAAATTGCAGTTAACGCTGAAAGTTTATACCCAGATACCTTCATCAACAGCTATAAGATTGATCAGCAGTAACCTCAAAGGAGCCGATGGTGCATATGCACTGAGTGTTACCGCAGGTAAAATAACCATATCCGGTAAGGGCGGCGGGATTTTTTATGGTGTGCAATCGCTTATCCAATTGTTGCCTTCGGTTGCCGCTAAACCGCTATTGATTCCCGTTTGTGCTATTAGTGACGAACCTCGTTTTCAGTGGCGTGGCTTGAGCATTGATGTATGCCGCCATTTTTTTACGGTGGACGAAGTGAAAAAATATATTGATGTGATGGCGCATTATAAACTGAATGTATTGCACTGGCATTTAACTGATGATGAGGGCTGGCGTATCCAGATAGATAAATATCCAAAGCTGACCGAAGTAGGCTCCAGAATAGCCTATTATGCCAAAGAAGGGAAGTTTCGCAAACTGGATAACCTGGTTGACGGCGGTAACGATGGTTTTTATACCAAAGCCGAGATCCGCGATGTAATCAAATACGCGCAGGACAGGTTTGTGACCATATTACCCGAAATTGAAATGCCGGGTCATAGCGAAGCCGCCATATTTGCCTATCCCGAATTGGGCTGCAAGGATTCTACAGGGGCCAAACACCGGGTACGCATGCTGGACCCCAGCGAGTATACCTTTAAGTTTATGGAAGATGTACTGACCGAAGTGATTGCCCTGTTTCCGAATCAATACGTACACATAGGCGGCGATGAAGCCGAAATGGCCGACTGGCTCAAGAGCCCTACAGCGGTTGCACTGATGAGAAAAGAAGGCTTGAAGAACGAAAAGGAGATTCAAAGCTATTTTATTAAACGCATCGAGAAATTCCTGATCTCCAAAAACAAAAAGCTGGTAGGTTGGGACGAGATATTACAAGGCGGCTTAGCAGAATCGGCAACAGTGATGAGCTGGCAGGGCGAAGCCGGGGGGATTGAAGCAGCCCGCATGCACCACCACGTAGTGATGACGCCGTTGCCCTATATGTATTTCGACGCGCCGCAAGCTAACGAACAATTGGAACCCATAGGCTGGAACCCGCCGGTTACCTGGCAAATGGTATATAACTATGAACCACAATCGAGCCAGTTGACACCTGCCGAAGCTGCCTATATTTTAGGTGCACAGGGTAATATCTGGACTGAAAAGATACCCAACGCCGCCCATCTCCAATATATGGTTTTCCCGCGTGCGCTGGCCGTGGCCGAACTGGCCTGGAGCAGCAAAGAAGATAAGAACATCGATCGTTTTGAATACAAAATGAAACAGCAGTACCCTTATTTTAAACTCTGGAACCTCAATGCGCGCCTGCCAGATATTGTGGATATCGATCATATTACTACCAATGCCGACCGATTTAAACAAACGCTGCAATACCCTTTATCAGGAGCACAGATAAGATACTCGCTCAACGGTAAAATGCCCGATAGTACAGCTAAAGCAGTGGCATTCCCTTTGAATATCGACGTTACATTGAAGGATAGCCTGCAGCTGAAAACCTATACCACATGGAATCTGAACACGCAGCATATATTACAAAGTGCTACTATAAAACATATAAAAATTAAACCCAGGGAGGTTGGTATAGCCGAGTTGAAACCAGGGTTGGGTTATAAAATTTTCAAGGCTAAAGAAAATAATTATGCCAAGCTGGAAGCTGTTACGCCTGTTTCGGTAACCGTAATAACAACAGCCGTTCCTATGATATTACCGGTAAGTACTGACGATGTGACCCTGGTTAAATTTAGTGGTCTGATTAAAATTGACACCGAAGGTGATTATGAGCTAACATCGGGTTTTGAGGTTAGCCCCACCTTATATCTGGATAATGAATTGCTCATCGCAGGTGAAAAGAATACTTATGTAGAGCCGCAAAAAGCATTACTGCATCTTAAAAAAGGCTTTTACGAGTTTAGCGGATATTACACAGCCAATGAGGCCAACAGCAAGCAAACATTATTTGCACTAAAGGATACCAATGGTAAACTGCTTGATCCGCCGGTGTACCTGTTTCATTTATAGATCATATCAGCATGATGCAAAAAAAATGGAGTTTAACGGTAGCGGCATTTTTGATCATATCTGCCGCCCATGCCCAGGTTTATAAAAATCCGAAAGCTCCAGTAGCCGCACGGGTCAAAGACCTGCTTGGCCTTATGACGCTGGAAGAAAAAGTGGGTCAGATGAGTATGAACTCCTTAAAAGGTTCATTAGATAATCCCATTGCTTATGGCGCATGTGAAAGTCCATTCGTTACTATCAATGAAATAGCGACTTTATCCATCAAAGCTAAAAAATACGCCCGCGAAAAAACACGGTTGGGTATTCCACCCATACAAATAGGCGAGTGCCTGCATGGACAGCTGGCAGCGGGGGCAACCATATTTCCGCAAGCTATAGCGCAGGGCAGTAGCTGGAATCCGGCGCTTATCAAACAAATGGGCTCGGTTATCGCTTATGAAGCTTCCTCATCCGGAGTTGACCAGGCTCTGTCGCCCTTGTTCGATCTGATCCGCGACCCGCGTTTTGGCCGTGTAGAAGAGTGTTATGCTGAGGACCCTTACCTGGTAAGTCAACTGGGAATTGCCTTTGTAACCGGCATGCAAGGCGATGCGGTGCAAAGTCTCATCGGTATTGGAAAAGATAAAGTGATGTGTACCGCCAAACATTTTGCCGCTTACAGTATCCCGGTGGCCGGTATTAATTTAGGGCCTGCCTCAATTGGCGAGCGCGAACTCCGGTCGATATTCCTGCCGCCCTTCCGCGATGTGGTACAAAAGGCCAATATCTACTCGGTGATGCCCTCCTATAACGAAATGGACGGGATTCCAGCCCATGCCAACCGGTTTTTATTGGAACGGGTATTGCGTAAAGAGTGGGGTTTTAAAGGTTATGTGTTTTCTGACTACGAAGGATTGAAAATGTTATATGGCTTTCAGCGGACCGCTAAAGATGCCGAATCGGCTGCGCCCATGGCTCTCAGTGCGGGTGTTGATCTGGAAGCGCCCAGTCCGGATGTATACAGTAAACTGATAGATCTGGTAAAAGCTGGCAAAGTAAAACAAGCGCAGATAGATACCGCAGTAGCCCGCATCCTGACCGCCAAATTTAAGGCTGGTTTGTTTGAAAAACCTTTGGTTGATACCTTACAGCTTAAAAAGCGCGTACATACCCCGGCGCACGTAGCCCTGTCGCAGCAAATAGCCGAAGAATCCATCATCCTGCTTAAAAACGATCAGCAATTGCTGCCGCTGAATATCAATAAACTGAAATCATTGGCTGTGGTCGGACCCAACGCCAACCAGGTACAATACGGCGACTACAGTTCCACCCGTGATAACCGATCCGGCACTACCGTATTGGACGGTATCAGACAATTAGTGGGAAATAAAATAAAGATAAATTACGCTAAAGGCAGCACGCTGTCTGGCCAGGATACTAGCGGTTTTGTGGAGGCGGTTACCGCTGCCAAAAACAGCGATGCCGTGGTGGTGGTTTTAGGTACAACCAGCGTAGTATTCTCGGGCATTGGCTGGAACGGGCACACGCCTGAAAGCGAACCCAAAGATCCGTTTACCTGCGGCGAAGGTTATGATGTGACCGATATCAATCCCGATGGGGTACAGCGCCAGTTACTACAAGCCATTTATAAAACCGGCAAACCCGTGATCCTGGTACTAGTGCATGGCCGGCCCTGGAGTATCAGTTGGGAAAAGGAACATATTCCGGCCATACTCGAAGCCTGGTACCCGGGCGAAAAGGGTGGCGCGGCAGTGGCTAATATCTTGTTTGGTAAGGTGAATCCATCGGGCAGGTTAAATGTGTCCATCCCGCAATCCACAGGGCATATCCCGGTGATTTATAATCATGTGAGTTCGGGCAGGGGCTTTTATCATAACCCGGGCTCACCGGATAAACCCGGGCAGGATTATGTTTTTTCATCTACCGATCCGCTCTTTCCATTTGGTTTTGGCTTGAGTTATACCTCGTTTAAATATAGTAATATGCAAGTTTCGGCAACATCGTTTGGCAAAGGTGGACAAGTGCAGGTTTCGGTGGATGTAACCAACAGTGGTAGCGTAGCAGGTAAGGAAGTGGTGCAAATGTACCTGGGCAATAAAGTGAACTCGGTAACTACCCCGGTGATGGCCCTGAAAGGTTTTGACAAGATAGCTCTGAAACCCGGCGAAACCAAAACGGTAAAGTTCAACATCACACCCGAAGATATCGCCATCTGGAATATGGATATGAAGCAGGTAACAGAACCCGGTACATTTGATGTGATGATAGCCCGCTCGGCAGAAGATATAGTGTTCACCAAAACATTGGAATATAAAGAATAAGCCATGCGTAAATACCTGTTGATCGGAATGCTTTGTTTATGCGGATGTTTTGGCGCTTATGCCCAGGGATATAGCCAATACGTTGATCCGTTCATTGGTACTTCCGCAACGGGACATACTTTTCCGGGTGCTACGGTACCGTTTGGTATGGTGCAGCTCAGCCCGGAAACGGGCAATTTTGGCTGGAACTATTGCTCGGGCTATCGTTATGAGGATACTGTGATCACCGGCTTTGCCCACACCCATTTAAGCGGCACAGGTGGTGTTGATCTGGGCGATGTGCTGTTCTTCCCCTTTCAGGGTAAAGATCCGCAGCTGTTCGTTAGCAGGTTTTCGCACAGGAAGGAAAAAGCTACTCCGGGTTATTATGAAGTGATACTGGATAATCACGACATCAAAGTGCAACTCACCGCCTCCGCGCATACCGGATTGCACCGCTATACATTCAACAAAGCCGGTCAATCGCACCTGCTTATTGATATGCAAAGCGGACTGGTGGAGAATGCAGAAGAGTTGAAAGAGCATGTATCTGAAGGGAGCATCACTGTCGATTCAAAAGCTTCTGTTAGTGGTTATGCTTTCAGTAGTCAATGGGTCGAAAAGAAAGTTTACTTTACCGCCCGGTTCAGCAAGGCTTTTACCGGTTCTCATTTTATCGATGAGGATCATCGGCGTTTGATAGTCGACTTTGATACCCAACCCGGCGAAACCATTGAAGCTAAAGTAGCCATATCGGGCGTAAGCATCGATGGGGCTCGTAAAAACCTGGCTGCTGAAACCGCGAATAAAACTTTTGATCAGGTTAAAGCTGAGGCCGCCAAAGTTTGGGAAAATTATTTCAACCGGATGAAAGCCGAAGGTACTACCGCGCAAAAGACTGCCTTTTATACCAGCATTTACCATGCCCTGATACAACCCAACAATATTGCTGATGTCGACGGGCAATATCGCGGTGCCGACGGGGAAGTCCATCAATCGGCAGATAAAGTGTATTATTCTACACTTTCTTTATGGGATACCTACCGTGCAGCACAGCCATTCTATACGCTAATGTGTCCGGATAAGGATGGGCAGATTATAGAAACCATGCTGCAGCATTTTAATACCGCCAAACTGTTACCCATATGGACCTTGTGGGGCAAGGAAAGTTACGCCATGATTGGTAACCATGCCGTACCTGCTATAGTGGATGCGGCGTTAAAAGGAATCAAAGGTTTTAACCGGGAGCAGGCTTTCGCAGCTATTAAAGCTTCGCTTACTAACAATAAAAGTCCGAAATACAACTGGGATACCTACATGCGTTATGGTTACTTACCGTCGGATTCTGTGAAACGCGAGGCCGTTTCCCGCACGCTGGAAGCCGCTTATGACGATTGGTGCGCGGCCCAGCTCGCCAAATCCCTGCATAAAACAGCCGATTATAATTATTTCAGCAAGCGCGCGCACTTCTATAATAACCTCTTTGATAAGTCAACCAACCTGATGCGCGGCCGTTTGGCTAATGGTGAATGGGTACGCCCTTTTGCCAAGCTGGATAGCGGACAACTGGCTATCGGTGGCGATTATACCGAGGGCAATGCCTGGCAATATGTATGGTCGGTGCAGCAGGATATTCCCGGGCTGATCAAATTGATGGGCGGGAGAAAACCTTTTATAGCTAAGCTCGATTCCTTGTTCAGCATGAGCTCCAAAGTGTTTGGCAAAGGTTCTACGCTGGATGTAACCGGGTTAATAGGACAGTACGCGCATGGCAACGAGCCTAATCATCATGTAGCATATTTATATACGCTTGCCGGTCAACCCTACAAAACGCAGCGCCTGGTACGCCAAATAACCGATCAGTTTTACCAGAACAAACCCGATGGATTGTCGGGTAATGATGATTGCGGACAAATGTCGGCCTGGTATATTTTTACAGCCATGGGTTTTTATCCCGTTAACCCCGTTGATGGCCGGTACGTTTTCGGCGCGCCGCAGCTGAGCAGGGTAAGCATGGCCCTGGCTAACGGTAAAAGTTTTGTGATCGAAGCCAAAGGTTTATCAGAAGCCAATAAATACGTGCAGAGTATTAGCCTGAATGGCATGTCTTATTTAAAAAATTATATCAGTCACACGGATATTTTAAAAGGCGGGAGGTTGATTTTTGTGATGGGCGATAAGCCGAGGGTGTGAAAAAATCTAATTTTAGTGAGTTAAATTCCCTCCCGTGGGAGGGGTGCGGTCAATGTCATTGAGTTAAGGGGAAACGCAATTCCGCAAAAGCCCCCTCTAAACGGCGAAGCCCTCATGTAATAATCTCCCCCGGAAGGGGAGACTTAGCTTCAATTTTTTAAAGTCCTCCCTACCGGGGAGGATTTAGGTGGGGCTCCATGTGCTTAACTTAATGACATTGCCCCTCCCGAGGGAAGGAATCGCACACGGCCGGGCTACAAGAGGGGAATTCAATTATTATTCAATCCTCACCTTATATCGATACCCTAAAACCTTCTCCACATTCACACTCCGCACAACCTTCCATTCCTTCAATTCATTAATAAACTCTGGTTTCTCCAATCCCGAATTAACAGCTGCTTGGGTATAAAATTCCGAACGGCCCGGATGATCAGGTGAGCAACCATTAAATAAATAACCGAATGCCTGACAGTCAATAATAGCCATGCTCAAACCAATACAATCATCCAAATGAATAAGGTTAACCGGGGCATTGCCATTGGCGATATCCTTTTTGCCGGCAAAGAATCTGCCCGGATCACGCCCCGGACCGATCAATCCCGCGAAGCGGATAATGGTGGTTTTAAATGTGGCTTCCACTCTGAACAATTCTTCCGCTTGGAACAATATCCTGCCTGCTTCGGTATTGGGCTGCGGATCGCTTAGTTCATGAACTTCCGAGTTTACATCGGCATAAACAGCCGTGGAGCTGATGAATACCACCTTTTTTACACTATGCTTTTTGATGGCGCTAATGACACCTTGTATCTTATCAATAAATTCAGGCCCTTCGCCACTCCTGCTTTTGGGGGGGATGCAGATAAAGAGGACATCGCAGGCAAAAAATGCATTGTCATAATGTTCGTTACCAGGTGAAAAATTCACCAGGTATGGCTCAATACCATCAGCAGCCAGCCCATCCATTTTTTGTGGTGATGTGGTAGAACCGTTGATGATGTGGCCTGCGCTGATCAATGCCTTTGCCAATGCCTGGCCGTACCAGCCGCAACCTAAAATACTGATGTTCATTTTCCGTGGCATTACCTGTTTTTGAACCCATTTTAATGGATTGGCGCAAAGGTAATTAAATATCTAAAGCGGAAAAATGCGTAGAATATGCGCTTTTGGGCTAAACTTTTTGTACTCTATAATCGTTGTTGTTGTATGAAAAAAGAGATTTTAGCAACATCTGTTGTTTTAGGTTTAGCTGCTTTGGCCCTGCAAGCCAGGTGCAAACCCTTAGAAACTGTTAAATACGTAGAATTAAAGAAATATTTAGGTACCTGGTTTGAGATAGCTGCCTTTCCGCAGGTTTTTGAAAAGGACTGCAGCTGCACATCGGCAACTTATGGGCTGGCGGAGGATGGCTCTGTGATAGTCAAGAACCGTTGTATTAAGAATGGCAAATTGAAAGTGACCGAAGGCCGTGCTTTTGTGACCGATCATACCAATGCGAAACTCGATGTAGAATTTTTTTGGCCCTTTAAAGGTAAATACTGGATCATTGACCTGGCCAAAGATTACAGTTACGCTGTAGTGGGTCACCCCAATCGTAATTATCTATGGATACTGAGCCGCCGCCCTACGCTGGATGAGCAAACCTATAATGAACTGGTAGTACGCGCCGCAGATAAAGGTTTCGACGTGCGCAAACTGGTAAAAACCGAGCAGATAGCTGATGTATCGGGGATATAGACGGTGGTTCTAATAAGCCATAAAAAGAATGTCATTTCGAACGGAGAGAGAAATCTTCTGCGCTGTATTATCACACTGTAAAAGATTTCTCCTCGTACCTCGTTCGAGATGACAGCTTGTTTTTGTTATTCCACTAAATGCTCCAAAATATCACTTACCTTTCCTTTTTGAGCCAAAGGTTAGACCTATGCCAACAATCAGTGTAGGCAACCACCAAAAGAAAGAATATTCTCCCATTTTACTTACAATTGGATTTAGTGGTGGGCCTTGATATGTAAATAAGGATGCTCCAAGAAAAAGCATCCCTATTCCTATAACGATCAGCACTATGCCGATTATTCTATATGTGGTCATTGCCAATATTTATTTAAAACCGATAACCCAAAGTCAAAAAGGCATTATCATTTGTTTTTTTGAAATTGGCAGTTGGGTTCCCATTGTTAATTAAGTAAGGCGAGAATGCTTCGGAACCGGTAACATGCGCATAAGTAGCATCCACGTAATATTGGCCAAACCTTAAACCAATGCCCCCGCTAACTGTTTTGATATCGCTGCTTACATCGGTGGCACCGGTGTTATTTTTAAACGGACTGCCTTGCTGGCTATAGCCACCGCGTAAGTAAAACATATTGGTTACGCGGGCTTCGGCGCCCACATGTACATTGACCGCCGATTTATAGTTGGCTTTAATAGCAGTGATATCATCGGTATTATCGTATGAGTCGTTGCTGCTGATGTGGGTTGTTGAATAGTCGATATATTCCACATCGCCCGATATAAAACCATATTTACCAATAAATACCGCTGCGCCACCGGCCAGTTTAAGCGGGGTACGCATGTTGTAATTAAGCGCATAATCGCCGGATGAGTTTGGCTGGTTACGGTTTCCGTTAATCGATGTTGCCAGTCCTTCGGCATATATGTCACTGATGCTGTAAAATGTTGGAGAGGTGAAGGTAAAGCCTAAACGAACTGCCTCCACAGGTTTGTAAATAACACCTAATTTAACATTAGCGCCTGAACCCCTGGTCGATTGATTTTGCGCGTAGTTGGAATTAAATGGCGTAGGGGTGCCGGTTGTGCCACCGTTAGTGATAGAGGCTGTACCATCTTCAATAAACTGGCGAGAATAATCATACCGCAGATCGGTTATGGCAACGCCTAAACCCAGGTACAGTTTATTGCTGTAGTTAGCGCCAAAAGCAAAATCAAACTCCGATTGACCACCAATACGCGAAATTATCCCGGTTTGGTTTACCGGTACGGATACCGTACTGGCAAAATCGGGTTTTTGCGTTGTGCCAAAATTATCAATCAGTTTATCTTTATAAGCCCATTGTGCAAGCGCATCATCCGGACGGTTATTGGCCGTACCTGCGTAATAATCAGATATGGAGTTAGATGCGTTTTTGCCGCTATAAGCTATATTCTCATAAAAGTTATTGGTGCGACTGTAACCCGCGCCGTAATTAATGCTGAGCCATCCTTTGGTTTTATCTCTGCCTTTTGGCGTATTGAGGCGCTGGTAAAACACAATGGACGCGTTGCTTAAGTTGCCGCTGTTTTTACTGGCGTTACCGGCTTGTCCAAAATAAGTGGAATTTACTTTCGATCCATTAAATTCAGGTGTAATGCTGAATTCTGAACGGGTGAAAAAGCCCAGGCCTGCAGGGTTGCCGCTAATAGAGCTCAGATCGCCGCCGATAGCGGTACCCGCGTTACCAATGGCTTTGATACGTGATGTAGAACCGTTTTGAAAAGTCGAAAAGCGGACTACATCCTGTGAGTACTGCGCAAAACTGGTTTTAGTAATAGCTACTATAGCGATTACACTAAGTAAATATTTTATTTTCATAGAATTTCAGGATGATAAAGTTTATGGTCTGCTTGGTCTGCCGCCACCGCCGCCGCCACCACCGCCGGAACTTCTGGAACCTCCACCCGAAGAATTGTTGGATGGAGCGGAAGAAGAACGATCAACCTGGGGCTGCTGATACTGGGGTTGCTGTTGTGTAACCGGCCGTGCATTGTCGGCATTTGTTTGTTGATATCCCGGACGTGACGGACGCGCATCTGTACGTGCCGGGCGCGAATAATTGTTGTTGGTGCCACGGCCGCCTGGTATATAGCCTATACCACCACCACCGGGTGATACGCGCGAGCCATAACCCGGTGTGCCGCTGGGAATACCCCTGCCTCCGCCGGCGCCAAATGGAATGCCCGGCCCCCTGTTTGGACGTGGCCTGCCGGAGGTGAAGTAATTGCTACCCCAATATCCTCCCGGATAACCGCCGCCGTAGTAGCCGCCACCATAATATCCTCCATAGCCACCCCAGCCCAGGCCTCCCCAGCCGCCGTAGCCATAACCCAACCCCCAGCCACCATAGCCGTAGCCACCATAACCGTAAGGAGAGTAGCCATAACCCCAGGGGCCATAGTTAAAGCCTAAGCTAAATCCATTGTTATAATAAGGGTCGCTGTAGCCGTAGTACAAATTGTCATAAAAACTAAAAGGAGAGAAATAGTTGAAACGGTTGATGCGCGATGCATAATCATCATAGTAAAAATAATCGTCATCATCGTCAATATAAGTCTGGCCTTGTGCCGCGTTCGGGTTATAATTATCGGCTGCGGCGTAAGTAGGTTCGTCACCAGCCTTTGCTTTCGAAAAATAAACGTCATCGCTGGTATCGGTATTGGCAAGCTTAGTTGTGGAGCAGGAACTCAACGCCATGGCGCCGATCAGAAAAATTCCTATAGCAATGTTCCGTTTCATATGCAGGTATGTGAAAAGTTCGAGTTCAAATAACTTTTTAATTTATAAATTTGGCGCAATATACAAATTCGCACAAGTCAAATTATATATTCCAATCAATATGAGTAAAGGTGTTATTAGTAAAGACGAAGATTATTCGCAATGGTTTAATGACCTGGTAATAAAATCTGATATGGCCGAATATTCGCCGGTTAGAGGATGCATGATCATTAAGCCGTACGGATACTCGATATGGGAAAAAATACAAGCCGTACTGGATCAGATGTTTAAAGATACCGGGCATAGTAATGCCTATTTCCCGCTGCTGATACCCAAATCCTTCTTTTCAAAAGAGGCCAGTCACGTAGATGGTTTTGCCAAGGAATGTGCTGTGGTTACTCATTATCGCCTAAAAAACGATGGCAATGGCAATATCATAGTTGATGAGGATGCCAAACTGGAAGAAGAACTCATTATCCGCCCAACATCAGAAACCATTATCTGGAACACGTATAAGGGCTGGATACAATCATACCGCGACCTGCCTATCCTGGTGAACCAGTGGGCCAACGTAATGCGCTGGGAAATGCGTACCCGTTTGTTCCTACGCACCAGCGAGTTTTTATGGCAGGAAGGGCACACCGCCCACGCTACCTCAGAGGAAGCGGTAGCCGAAACTGAGCAAATGCTGAACGTATATGCCGATTTTGCCGAAAACTGGATGGCACTGCCGGTAGTAAAAGGCCGTAAAACCGCCAATGAGCGCTTTGCCGGCGCCTTGGATACCTATTGTATTGAGGCTTTAATGCAGGACGGTAAAGCCCTGCAGGCAGGTACATCGCATTTTCTTGGGCAAAACTTCGCCAAGGCTTTTGATGTAAAATTTACGAACAAAGAGAATGTTCAGGATTTTGTTTGGGCAACTTCATGGGGTGTATCTACCCGTTTGATCGGTGCCTTGATCATGGCTCACTCTGATGATGCCGGATTGGTATTGCCTCCAAAACTGGCACCTATTCAAGTAGTAGTTGTGCCTATATACAAACACGATGAAGAGCTGGACAATATTGCCGCTTACGTAGCCGGTTTAACCAAGGAACTTAAAGCAAAAGGTATCTCTGTAAAATTTGATAAACGCGACACCCACCGCCCCGGAGCCAAATTTGCCGAGTACGAGCTGAAAGGCGTACCATTGCGCGTAGCTATCGGCAGCCGTGATATGACAAACGGCACTGTGGAGCTTGCCCGTCGGGATACCAAAACCAAGGAAACCGTGAACCAGGAAGGTTTAGCACAGCATATTGAAGCTTTGCTGGATGAAATTCAAAATAACATCTACAAAAAAGCCTTCGATTTCCGGGCCGAAAATACCACCGAGGTTGATACCTACGATGAGTTTAAACGCATGCTGGATGAAGAGCCAGGTTTCCTGAGCGCTCACTGGGACGGCACACCAGAAACCGAACAAAAGATAAAAGAGGAAACTAAAGCGACAATCCGTTGCATACCTTTGGATAACAAACAGGAAGAAGGTAAATGTATTTTGACAGGAGCACCTTCTAAACAAAGAGTTCTCTTCGCGCGCGCGTATTAGAGCCAGCCTATAGTTCATGGTTAATAGTTCATAGTCAAAACTATTAAACCATGAACTATGATCCATTAACCTATGAACTACCAATTATGAAATTTGCAACAAAAGCTATACACGCAGGGCAGGAGCCCGATCCAACAACCGGCGCTATCATGACGCCGATATACCAGACATCAACCTACTGGCAAAAATCGCCGGGTGATAATAAAGGCTATGAGTACTCGCGTGGTACCAACCCAACCCGCAAGGCGCTGGAAGACTGTTTAGCAGCATTGGAAAATGCTAAATTCGGACTCGCATTTTCAAGCGGAATGGGTGCTACCGATGCGGTAATGAAACTCCTTGCTCCGGGCGATGAAGTGATCACCGGGAACGATCTTTACGGCGGCTCGTACCGCATCTTTACCAAGATATACGCTAACTACGGTATCAAATTCCATTTCCTTGATCTGTCGAACCCCGAGATCATCCGCGAGTATACCAACGATAAAACCAAGCTCATCTGGATAGAAACGCCAACCAATCCCACCATGCAAATTGTGGATATTGAGGCGATCGGCAAAATATCAAAGGAAAAGAACCTGCTTTTTGTAGTAGATAATACCTTCGCTTCGCCATACCTGCAAAATCCTATCGACCTGGGTGCCGATGTGGTAATGCATTCGGTAACCAAATACATTGGCGGTCACTCTGATGTGGTGATGGGCGCCCTGATGCTGAGCGATGAGGAATTGTACAAAAGACTGTGGTTTATTTATAACGCCTGCGGCGCTACCCCAGGCCCAATGGATAGTTTCCTGGTGCTGCGCGGTATCAAAACCCTGCACCTGCGCATGAAAGCCCATTGTGAAAATGGAAAGCAAATAGCAGAGTTCCTGAAAACACATCCCAAGGTAGAGAAGATATACTGGCCGGGCTTTACCGATCATCCAAATCACAAAGTTGCTAAAAAGCAAATGAAGGATTTTGGTGGTATGATCTCTATTGTATTGAAAGGCGCCGATCTGCAGGAAACTTTCCGCATTGCGTCATCATTTAAAATATTTTCATTAGCCGAGTCGTTAGGCGGTGTTGAATCACTCATCAATCACCCCGTAAGCATGACCCACGGTTCCATCCCCAAAGCCGAGCGCGAAAAAGCCGGCGTGGTTGACAATCTGCTGCGCCTGAGCGTAGGAGTAGAAGATATTGAGGATTTGCTGGAGGATTTGAAACAAGCTTTAGCTTAGAAAAGAATCAAGAAGTTAGAATCAAGAATTAAGATTTGGCTGCAACGTTTTTCTTGACTCTTGATTCTTATCTCTTGACTCTATCATAATTATGATCGAAAACGTAAAAGCCTTCCTCGACGCTAAAGTAGCCCAATATAACCAGCCCGGTTTTATTGAGAACGACCCGATATCCATCCCGCACATGTTTACTCGTAAGCAGGATATTGAGATCATGGGTTTCTGGGCCGCTACTTTATCCTGGGGGCAGCGTGTTACCATCATCAAAAAATGTAAGGAGCTGATCACCCTCATGGATGGCGCTCCCTATGATTTTATCGTCAATCATGAAGAAGTAGACCTGAAAAAGCTGCTCAATTTTAAGCACCGCACTTTTAACGATATTGATACCCTGTACTTCATTGCCTTTTTCAGATATCATTACGAAAGATTTGATTCGTTGGAGGATGCGTTTTTGCCCGCAATTATAAAAGAATTTGTCATCCTGAGCGATAGCGAAGGATCTAATCGGCAACAGGTTCTCCGCTCCGCTCAGAATGACAAGGCAGTTGGGGCTGAAACGGCCCTGAACCACTTCCGTTCCTATTTCTTTTCCCTGCCCGATTATCCGCACCGTACCAAAAAACATGTATCTTCCCCCTCGCAAAAGTCTACTTGTAAGCGGTTGAATATGTTTTTGCGCTGGATGGTGCGCCAGGACAATTGCAGGGTTGATTTTGGGATCTGGAACCGTATTAAACCGGCCGATCTCATCTGTCCGCTTGATTTGCATGTGGATAGGGTGGCGCGTAAGCTGCTCCTCATCACCCGCAAACAAACCGATTGGCAAACCGCCGAAGAACTCACCACCCGCCTGCGCGAGTTTGACCCATCAGACCCCGTAAAATACGATTTCGCCCTCTTCGGCCTCGGCATAGAAGAACGCTGGGGTGTGCAATTTTAACTCTGTTTTATAAATCATTCATTTATCTCTTCCATATGTCATAGGAGGAGAAACGACGAAGCAATCTCGTAGCTATTCCTGCCGATGACAACGCGAGGAGATTGCCACGCTAACGCAATGACATATTGGGTAGTTTTATTGGTAAAATCGGGCACGCCAATAACTCTATCAAAATGATAAAACCTATCAAAATGATAGGTTTTTAAACCGAAATGAAAGTGATGTAGTTTTAGTTATATTTCTGTTATACAAAGTTTTATCTAAATAAAAACTCTCCCGGCACGCATTTTGGCTAGGGTAAATCATCAATCAAATTAATGTATGACGGTGTTGTTTTCTGAAGTTGCCAATCAAAAAAATAAAAACAATGGCACAAACCTCACTGGTAATCTTTGCTCCGTCATATCAATCCCTCTTTTTTATCTCATTAAATGAATTCGCACGTTAAGCAACTTTCTTTCGCGGGTCTGATAGTTACCCTTGGTATTATTTTTGGCGATATCGGTACTTCGCCCCTGTATGTTTTCCAAACTTTACTGGTTGAAGGCGGCAAGGTAGACATGGCCCTGGTATTAGGCTCCATATCCTGTATCTTCTGGACCCTCACCCTGCAAACTACCTTTAAATATATCGTGATCACCCTGCAGGCCGATAATAAAGGGGAGGGGGGGATATTTTCCCTTTATGCACTGGTAAGGCGTTATGGCAAATGGCTGGCTATCCCGGCCATTGTTGGTGCTGGCACACTGCTGGCCGATGGTATCATTACCCCGCCCATATCCGTAACATCGGCCATTGAGGGGCTTAACCTGGTGCCTGCCTTTGCGAGCGTTATTGTGCCGGGTAATAATCTTATTTTGATCATCGTGATCAGTATCATTATCCTGCTATTCTTTTTTCAGCAGTTTGGTACCAAGGTGGTAGGGTCTGCTTTCGGACCCATCATGCTGTTGTGGTTTGTGATGCTGGGCATTTTGGGTACCATGCAGGTAATGCACCACCCAACCATCTTTAAAGCTTTAAATCCGTATTACGGCGCACGCTTACTGATGGATCACCCTAAAGGTTTTTGGCTCCTGGGCGCGGTATTTTTGTGTACCACCGGTGCCGAGGCTTTATATTCCGACCTGGGCCATTGCGGGCGTAAAAACATCCAGGTAAGCTGGATATTTGTAAAAACCACCCTGGTTTTAAATTACCTGGGACAAGGTGCCTGGGTTTTGGCACAAGCGCCGGGTAAAGATTTTACTGGTGTTAACCCCTTCTTTGAAATTGTACCGCACCAGTTCCTTATCCCCGGTGTAGCGTTGGCCACCATGGCTACCATTATTGCCAGCCAGGCGCTCATCAGCGGATCGTTCACCTTGATCAGTGAAGCGGTAAGCATGAACTTCTGGCCGCGTATTACTATTAAGTATCCATCCAACATACGCGGACAGATCTATATTCCCAGCATCAACTGGATCCTTTGTGGAGGTTGTATCCTGGTATCCCTGTACTTCAAAACATCCGCTGCCATGACGGCCGCCTATGGCTTTAGTATCACCATAGCCATGCTAAGTACCACCATTTTAATGTATTACTTTATGCGTTATGTAAAGCACTGGCCGGTATGGATGGTTACCATGATACTGTGCGTGTTTTTAACCGTAGAGTTCTCGTTTTTTGTAGCCAACGCTGTGAAAATTATACATAGGTTGTTTTTTGTAGGCTTTGAAATTGGTTTGATATTTACCATGTACGTTTGGTTTAAGGCTCGCAAGATCAATAACCGTTTCCTGCATTTTATCGATATCAAAGAACAATTGCCATTGTTGAAAGCCCTGAGTGCCGATACTACGGTAAACAAATATGCCACCCATTTAATTTATTTAACCAAGGCCAACAACGGCAAGCAGATAGAAGAAAAGATCATTTACTCGATCATGAGCCGCAGGCCTAAACGTGCCGATACCTACTGGTTTGTGCATATAGAACGTACTGATGAGCCTTATACCATGGAGTACAGCGTTGACCAGATAGAGCCCGGCAAGGTGATCCGGATCGAGTTTCGCTTAGGTTTCCGGATACAGCCAAGGGTAAATGTATTGTTCAGGAATGTGGTAGAGGACATGGTGCAGCGTAAGGAAATTGACATTACCAGCCAGTACGAATCATTGAACAAGTACAAGATAGCGGCCGATTTCAGGTTTGTGATCATGGAGAAATTCCTGTCGTACAATAACCTGTTCAGCACATCTGAGGCATTTATCCTGAACAGTTACTTCGCCATCAAAAAACTGGCCCAGTCAGAAGCCAAAGCCTTTGGCCTGGATACCAGCGAAACCCGTATTGAAAAAATACCGCTGGTGGTAAAACCCGTGAGCAACGTTCACCTTAAACGGATAGACCCGGTTACGTATAGTAATGGTGTTTTGGAAGTAGACTGATCATATCAGACTTAAGTCTTTTTACAGGTGGCCTATTATTTGGAGGTATGCTCTACAATAACATAAGGCTTACGTTCGCCCTCATCTATACGCACCAACTTGCTATTCACAAAATAGTAGTACATTGTAGGTTTGGGTATCATGCTGGTGCTTTCCCTTCGGTAAACGGTTCTTTCTGCAGATTTCTCAACCAATGTTGTTGCTCCTTTGTAATGGGCAGTAAATTCATTTTCAGACATTCCCAGGGAATAAACGGGGGTTTTGCAGCTTGTCATAAAAAATAATAGCAATAGACTTAAAATAGGTAGCTTTTTCATAAGTGTGGTGATAAAGTTTGTAAATGATATTCGGTTGTTTTCAGATAAGGGCTATTTTATATAGTTATTCTTAACCTCTCACAGCCGGCTGAATAACCACGGCGGGCTGCTGTAATACTTCTACCCGTTCCATACGTACGAGTTTGCCTTCTACGAAATAATAATACATGCTGGCGGTGGGTTTCATAGTTCCCCCGGGTCTATTGTCGTACTCGATGTCTCTTTTATAAACCGTTCTTTTGGCTGTAGCTTCTACCAGATCTATGCGCGATTTGTTTGCGTTGAAATCCGCCTCGCTCATGCCAATGGTATAGGGAAGTTTTTGAGTAGCACAACCAGTTATAATAAACAGGAAGGATAAAATAATAAATGATTGTTTCATGGCTGGTTGGTGATATGGTTAAATAATGTTGTCGAATTTATATGGGTATGACGTCACTAAACCAGGAAGGTTTAGGTATGTGGTGAATTTTAAAGACTATCATATTGTACACCCCGCTTTTAGCGCAAGTCTTGTGCGGTTGCCGACGGGTTGTTGACTTGTGCTCTGTCGAGGTCACAAGTCAGCCTTTACACACACACAACCTATCACACAAGACTTGCGCCAATAGGTGAATTTTAGATAAAACCAATCCAATGACATAAGGGTAATATATATTCGCAACATAAAAGGATGTCTCGAAACAAGTTCGGCATAACGTGAATAGAGAAGTTCGTCGACCCTAGTTGTCTCCTTTTTTACACTTAACTAAAAAGAACGGCTGACTCTCACTAATCTCTGTAATTTCGAATAGTCCGGCTTTGCCAAACTCCGACTGGATGCTTTCTCTATCGTAAAAAAACATTTTAACACCATCAAATATTTCGTAGCGATCCTGGCTCACCAATTTGCCTTGTCCATAGGTATGGGCTTCTTTCGAAATCATCGTAAAAACCATATAGCCATTATCTGCCAATTGCTTGTAGCAGTCATCAATGAGTTTTTCCCTTTCGCTGCTGTCCAATAAATGAATTAAGGCATAACAAAATATCCCATCGTATTGATTTTGATCAAATGGCATATCCGTTACAGAACCGTGGTAGATTACCATGTCCGTTCCGTAATGTTTTCTGGCCATTTCAATAGCGGTTTTAGAGATTTCGATACCGGTTACATCAATTCCGTTATCTCTGAAAATTTGCGCGTTCCGTCCGTAACCAATACCGGGGATCAGGATGTTTTTTATTGCTTTTTGAACAAAAAAGTCCTTTGTTAATATAGCGGATTTTGCCGGCTCAAAGCCCCACATTTCCTGCTTTTCGCCAAAGGCCGATTCCCAAAATTCCGGTTTTTCGTTTTCATTCGCCATGATCTCTTTTCGTTGTGCTGTTGATTGCGCAATTTATAGGAAATAACAATTTGTCTTGTTAGTGCAATGTCATTCTGCTAGAAACCATCATGCTGCACACCTTACTAATGGGATGCCGAAACAAGTTCGGGATGAGGCAAAGTTAGGGTGGGGTTTAAATCAATATGTCATTGCGAGAAGGAACGACGAAGCAATCTCGTAGTTATGCTCGCTAATGCGAACGCGAGGAGATTGCCACGCTTCGCTCCAATGACATGTGGATGAGTAGCTTCGTGTTATTGATTCACTAAATCACTAATTGAAAACCTACGCTTCTTCCTTAAAGTAAACTTTGTAATAATTCATGGAGCGGCCGTCATCGAAGCCCTTTTCAATGAGTTCTTTATCACCGTGTATATAAATGTGGAAGTTTTTATCCAGCTTGAGCACACTTTTGTAAACGCGGGCCTGTTTTTTTACGGCATTGTCTGATATCACGAAGTTATCGGCAATGGGGCTGTCAAACTCCTGCTCGTACTGGTTTTTAAAGTTCTTGAATGATTCGATGGCTTCCGGGTTACCGATTACCTCGTTAGAGAATTCATCCATATTAAACTCGTCCTTCTCCTTAAAATATTTCATAGAGCGGTTCAGGAGATCGATCTTGTCGGCTTTGCTCATTTCAAACTGATCGTCGAGTTTTTCGGTCACAAAATTTTTGTAAATGCCCAAGGTATTATTGGTTTGGTTAAAGCTGTCGTTACGAATACGGAGCTGCAGAAAATTGTCTTTCCAGTACACGGCAGTTTCCTGTCCGCTGTTGGTTTTATCAACTACCACCACTTTATAGCCGTTCTCTTTTTCGATATTAAAAATAAGCACGCCTTTGTCAAGCTTATTGATGTTGATGGCATCCTGCTCATAATCAACCTGGAAACCGCCTTTATCCGGGTAGACTTTCAAATAGGTTTCTTTATTTTCCGATTTAAAAATGCCGATGGCATCCAGTGGGTTGCCTTCAATTTGTACCTGGTTAAAGTAAACCACGTACAGCTCGCCGCCTTTGATGTTGGGGTGTGTGGTGGTTTTGTACAGATGCTTGGCTATCTGTTCCGATGCTTCGTGGAACTTTTCTTTATCATCAAAAGCCTGCGTGGCAAAATGGTGTATCTCGTTCAGAGCCAGATTGCCGCTGCTGTGTATGAGGTGGTATACCTCGTTAGTCTTTTCAAATGGTTTTAAAAAATACTGCATCAGCAGGTTGGGGATAATATCGTCCTTCAGTTCCAGGGGCTGGGTGGACAGGGCATACATTTCTTCCTGCGACTGGTTGCCAACATGATGAACCGAAATAGTGTCGAGCGAAGCTTCAAAAAAAGTTACCATAATTGATGCGAAGGTAGGGCTTTTGGGGGGAAGTCAATAGTCGATGGCCCATAGTCCATAGTAAAAAGTTAATCACACCGAGCCATGGTCTATTGACCGTCGACTATGGACTTCTTTAATTTGCTCCTTTGCCCGAATTTTCGTATATTTATATCAACAGCGGCCCGGGTGTCTTTTATTAGGCATCCGGGCTGTTTTGTTAAGGAATAAAGCAGGTCAAAAACCGATCGTTTTGTTTGTAGTTATTTGATAATCAATAAATTAATACTTTTTAAAGTTTCAAAAACAAGTTGAAATCGTACTGTAATTTGTTAAAAAGTGTTAAAATCGATGTTTTTGGGATGATTTTGAGCCTAAAATGGGCCGTTTTTGAACAGAAAAGTGTTAAAATTTGAGGTTTAAAAAGTTTTAACGCCATGCCAAAGTAAAAGCTCGGGCTATCAGTCGATGAAACGGGAAGGCAAAAGGTAATTTGTATTACTTTTGTACCTCGGGTCCATAAATCTCAAAAATGATTGCCATGGACCATCGACTATTGACCATGGACAACTTAAAACACGCGCAACAGGAAACTATAGTAGCCCTGGCTACACCAAACGGGATAGGGGCAATAGCGGTGATCCGTCTTTCGGGTATGGATGCTATCAGCATAGCCAACAGTGTATGGAAAGGTAAGGATCTGACCAAACAGGCTTCACATACTATCCATTTCGGCCATATTATGGATGGCGACCTGATGCTGGATGAGGTGCTGGTATCGCTGTTTGTGGCGCCCAAATCTTACACCCGCGAAAACGTGGTGGAAATAAGCTGTCATGCCTCTGGTTATATCATTGAGAGTATTATTAAGCTGTTCATCAAAAAAGGTGCGCGAAGCGCCAAACCAGGCGAATTTACGCTGCGGGCGTTTCTGAACGGTCAATTGGACCTGTCGCAAGCCGAAGCCGTAGCCGACTTGATCGCCTCCAATTCCAAAGCTTCGCAGCAGGTAGCCTTGCAGCAACTGCGGGGTGGGTTTAGCAGCCAGCTGCAAACCCTGCGTGAGCAACTGGTAAATTTTGCCTCGCTCATTGAACTGGAGCTTGACTTTGCCGAAGAAGATGTAGAGTTTGCCAACCGCGATCAGCTCAAACAATTAATCGTGGATATTACCCGCATTATAGGCCGTCTGATACAATCGTTTGAATTGGGGAATGCTATAAAGCAAGGGGTTAACACGGTAATAGCCGGCAGGCCCAACGCGGGTAAATCAACCTTACTGAATGCCCTGCTGAACGAGGAGCGAGCTATTGTAAGCCATATTCCGGGTACCACCCGCGATACTATTGAGGAGGTATTGAATATACAGGGCATCAATTTCAGGCTGATAGACACGGCCGGTATACGCGAAGCTACCGATGCCATTGAGCAGATAGGAGTACAACGTACCATGGAAAAGATAAGCCAGAGCGCTCTGCTCATTTATGTTTTTGATGCGGAGCAAATAAGTCCGGAAGAGCTAAAAAGCGACTTGGAAAGCCTGCAAAGTCCTGGTATAGCCATGCTGCTGGTAGCCAATAAGATGGATCTGTTACAACAGGACAAAAAGCGGGAAAGCATCCAGGAGTTTTTCCGCACCTCCGGACTTCCGGATCTACAGACCATCTTTATATCAGCCAAAGAAAAGCTACATATAGACGACCTTAAAAATAAGATTTACGGTACAGCTATCAAAGATCAACTCAGCGGCGACGAAACACTGGTAACCAACATACGCCACCTGGAGGCCCTGCAAAAAACAGAAGAGGCATTGATCAGAGTGTTGGGTGGCATTGACGGCAGCATCACCTCCGATTTCCTGTCGATGGACATTAAACAAGCCCTGCACTATCTAGGCGAAATAACCGGAGCCGTTACCACAGACGATCTTCTGGATAATATATTTAGTAAGTTTTGTATCGGAAAATAGATAAACTATTGATAGTGAAATATTTATGTTGTTTTATAATTAATGAATTTTAACATATTCGCTTTAAACTTAAGCGTTCTTTACTCGTCTAACTATTAGCTTTTTAAGGAGAAAGAAAGCAATTTTAAATTCATAAAATTTAATTTAATAATGTCATGAAAGCGTTTAATAGGTCCTTTATCAATCTGTCATTGGCAGGTTTGTTAGTATTTGGCCTTGCAACTACCGCTGATGCTCAGCGGGGTGGGCATTTTGGCGGCTTTAGGGGTGGATTTGGCCATGCAGGTTTTGGTGGAGGTTTCGGTTATCGTAGTCCGGCGGTTCATGCTGGTTTTACAACAGGTTTCCGTGGTTTTTATCACCCTTATGTATATGCCAATATTGGTTTGTTTGTAAATACATTGCCCTTTGGCTATTATCCGTTTTTCTGGGGGCCAAATCAGTATTATTACTATGGCGGTATATTTTATCAGCCAGGCGCTA
Source organism: Mucilaginibacter lappiensis (assembly GCF_900155965.1). Classification (GTDB taxonomy): domain Bacteria; phylum Bacteroidota; class Bacteroidia; order Sphingobacteriales; family Sphingobacteriaceae; genus Mucilaginibacter; species Mucilaginibacter lappiensis. The sequence continues at coordinate 260,956 of NZ_FTMG01000003.1, read as the reverse complement.
ATGGCGGTTACGAAGTTGCGGCCCCTCCTGTTGGTGCCGAAGTTCCGTCGTTACCGGAAGGCGCCCAATCCATTGTTATAAACGGTACCCAGTATTTTGAGTATAATGGTGTATACTATCAACAGATAACCAAGGATGATGGTAAAGCGGTTTACGTTGTAGCCGGGAAAGATGGGGTATTAAATACCGACCAAAATACACCGACAGCTAATTCGACCGACCAGCAGATGCCTTTGGTAGGCGACATGACTGATGCCTTGCCTGCCGGTTCGCATAAAGTAAATTTAAAAGGTAAGAAATATTGGGTAACTCCCGATGATATTTACCTGGAAGAGGTGGTACATGACAACCAAACAAGTTATCGTGTGATCAGCATCCCCGAGAAAACAAATGATGATTCTCAACAGGCAACGCCGGTTCAAAAAACCAGTGAGCTTTAAATAACAAAAAGATAAAGAGATAATTAAGAATAGGTGGGGTCACTTTTCTGATTATCTCTTTATTATATAGCAAAATTCACTAACATCGAAAATGATGAGCAGCAACAGGATTGATTATCTTTGCTGCGATGAAACAAATCATATTCCTGTTTTTATTTTTTCTTCCTTTTACCGGAGAAGCCAGTGCATACTGGCTGGAGATTAAAGGCTCGGGGAAATTAAACGAGCCTGTACAAATACAAGTTTGTTATGGCCATATCGATGAATTCAGTATCCGTCACCGGGATACAGGAAACGAGCTGGAGCTCACCGGGAATTTTAAAATAAGTGTACTGGACCAGGAAGGTAAAATAATCCAGGTACCTATCTCGAGGAAAGCGGATTGCTGGGAGGGTAATTTTATACCTGTGCATGAGGGAGCTTATCGCATATTAGGCATAAACGATAGCCATCCGGTTGTGGACCGTTCCAAAAGCGGGGGTAAGAATGTGAGGCCGATCGATTATCTATGCGCGGCTTACCAGGTTGGCGGGGGAGGGGCAGTATCAAAACCTGCCCAGTTACTGGATATCGTCGTAACCCGTAAAGGTGACCTGATCAATGTTCAGGCTTTCAATAACGGACACTTTGCAGAAAATCAAACCAAACTAAGAGTTTTTAACCCGGAAAACTGGGAGAAGGAATTGCTTACCAATGATTGCGGAGAAGCTTTTTTCAAAACTACCATGCCCGGTTTGTACATTATCAGGGAAGATTTGGACGATCCTACGCCCGGCAATTATAAGGGTGTGGCTTATACCAGCACCCGGTATCGTTGCAATTATTGCTTGCTGATCCCTTAAATAAGGTTGATCAGCAAGCAATAAAATAGTGGTTAAAACACCAGATTATAACATGGTGGTTAACGTAGCCTTTTCCCGGAATACATCGTAATGTACGCCCCTGTAAGTTCCGGGAGTGTCGAATTTTAGCGTAACCAAAGCAAAATACCGGCCTGGTTTGGGTGCATGGAAACTTACCTTTCCATTTTGGTCTGTAATTAATTTCTGTTCCGGCATTTCCGGATGACGCATAAATAAGGTTGCATTGGGTACCGGCTTACCATGTAATAAAACCAGCAAGTTCACTACAGAATCTGTTTTGCTTTTAGGCTCTTCCACAATGGTAAGATCTGTTAGTGTCTCTTTTGCCCTTACTTGCTCCTGGCCAACTTGTATAACTGTACGTGCATAATAATGCTGCTTGGCAACACCGATCTTAGTGGCGGAGTTACTCCAATCCTCTACCTTACGCTGTTTATTTTCAAGCAGTACCACATAAGTGCCTTTTTCTGCTGGTATAAAACTGGCTTGGTAGTCTGTTTCTTTTGGGGTAAACTGTAAACTAATATGTTTGCCTGATGGACTAACTATCCAGCAGGTAAAATCCTTTACTTCCTGAAACTCACCCGTTACTTTTTGCAGGCGGTATTGATTGTAGGAGCCAAATATCACCTTAATGGTTTGCGCCTTACCAATCTGACCCTTGGCATCAGCTTCAATCCATAAAGAATCAGCCTTAACTTTTCCTGCCACCAGCAAAATGAACAGGGTTATTAATGTTAAATATTTCATAGCGCTATTTAATTATATCGTCTGATGATTAAAATTTAAGGCTCATACTCCCAATAAACCGGGCAGGTGCCTGCGGTGTTAACCGTACAGACCAGGCTTTTTCGCTGGTCAGGTTATCTACCTTGAACCCGATACGATATTTAGGCTGATCATAAAAAATGCTGGCATCTAATAAAGTATATGATGGTATAACAATTTTAGTCGTTACGGTATTGGTTTGGTATGACGAACTGCCCGCGTTGGCGCCAAAGCCCATGCCTAATCCTTTCAGATCGCCGGCAGGCAGGCGATAGCTGATCCATAAATTATAGGTATTGGCTGGTCCTGACAAGGCCGGACGTAAGCCATTCACAGATGGATCTGCTTTAGTAAATTTACTATTGTTGTAAGCATAACCGGCCACGATGTTCAATCCTGGAAAAGGATTGGCGGTCAAATCAACCTCAACTCCCCTGCTTAACTGGGTTCCATCCTGTACAGAGTAATTGTTGGGATCGTTAGGGTCCGGGCGCAGCACATTAGCTACCCTGATATCATAATAACTCACCGTACCTACCAGCCGGTGATCCAATACATCACTTTTTACACCAAATTCCAATTGGTTGGCATGCTCCGGTTTAAAATGACCGCCATCGGCAGCAACACCGCTTTTGTTGAAAAAGCCATTCATGTAATTACCAAATACAGAAAGCTGATCTTTAAATAGTTCGTATACCAGGCCCGATTTGTGGGATATAGCGGTTTGTCCATATGGGCCTGCCTGTATACCCCCAGCACCTAAACCTCCGGCTGTAATACCCGTAGTTATATTATAAACACCGTGATATTGATAACGATCAACCCGTATACTGCCCATAACCAATAACCTGTCGGTAATGTTAAATACATCGGAGATATAGGCTGCATAGGTGTCATCACCATTATTTTCTTTTCGTAACGTCCCTTTGCTGGTTAACGAGTCGATCTTAAAACGGCTGACGCGATAGGTAGATGGAACATTAATAAAATCAACTGCCGGAAGGTTAACGGTTACCCTGTCAAAGCTATTGGAGTTGTTATAATAGTCAAGTCCACCTACTACGCGGTTACGGTGGTTACCAATCTTAAAATCGCCTATAAAATTCTGCTGCAGATCTGTCGCAATAAATGAGGTGTTGCCTGCAATAACCTGTGGGCTAATTGTAGTTGCTGCTTTACCGTTAAGTGCCGTGATGTAACCGTTGATGGTTGAGCGGGCACGGGAAATAATGGTTTGCGAGGTCCATTTTTCTGAGATCTTGTAGTTTAACTGTGCAAAGATATTCAGCATTTGGGTGGAATAAGCCAGATCGTTACTCAGGAAGGTTTTCTTATACGGGAAACCCATATCGGCTATGGATAGTGTTGTAGGGGTTTTGTAGGCGGTAAAAGGATTAAAACGAACCACCGATGTACCTTTAGCCTGACCAAACTCTACATCAAGCAATAAAGAAAGCCGGTCTGTGATCTGGTAAGAGAAGCTCGGGGCCAGACTTACGCTATTGGTAAAGCCCAGATCCTGGAAGCTTTTTTCAAATGAAGTAGCTCCATTGAGACGGAACAGTGCGGTTTTATCAGCATTTACCGGGGTGTTTACATCCCAGGTGATCCGGTTAAAATCCCAGCTGCCGCCAAAGTATGCTACTTCGCCACCAAAACCGTTGTAGGGTTTTTTAGTAACTCGGTTGTACAAACCTCCATAACTGCTGGATACACTGGTACCAAACAAAGTAGCTGATGGACCTTTGATAGCCTCTACCCGCTCCAGGTTTGCCGGATCGATAGATGCAAACGCGGCACCGGCCACACCATTTCTGGCATTGGGTTCTGTTTCAAAACCACGGGAACGAAAAGTAACCCGGCCCTGATTGGCAATCATCGGGATACCTGCTCCCGGTACGTTCTTGGAAATACTACCCAGATCAACAGCCATCTGTTCCTGGATCAATTCCTTGGAAACAGAGTTGTAAACCTGTGGGTTCTCTAGATTTTTTAAGGGTAGGCGAGCAATATATACGCTTTCCTTTTTCGAAAACCGATTCTTATTCCCCGATACTGTAACTTCCTGAAGAGCGGTTACATTTTCTTTGGGAAATTGATAATCTGCCGTGCTTGTTTGTCCGGCAGTTACCTTTACCTGGAGGTCTTTCTCGGCAGCTCCGAGTACCTGGATCTTGACAGTATAAGTACCGGCGGCAATATCGTTAAAAGCATAATGACCGTGCTCATCGGTAAGTGTGGTTTTTGAAAGCTCAATAAGGGATACCGAGCCAGACGCCAACGGGCGGCCATCAACCATGGTCACCGTACCAGAGATATGGCCGTTAGTTTGAGCATAAACACGGAGCGACAGGGGGGATAAAAAAATTAACAGGAGTATAAATAAGGGTTTCATCAATAAAATAATATGAGTTAGTGTAGTTTAAACACCGGCAAATATAGATTATTATTTATAATGAGTCTAATTAAAGATAAAATGTTTTAGCAAGACTTTTCAAATACCGGTAGGTTAAATGGTAACGGACTTTTAAAGGGATGGCAAAAATAAAATTGCAGATGGGCTTAATAATTATTGTATTTTAAACAATTAATAGGTAGTTTTAATCCCCAGTTATAATGTAATTGACAACCTGAAATTATTTTAATGGAAAAAAAATACCCCCTTTGTTTTTTTCTTTTGTTGGTCGTTTCCCTGGCTTATGCCCAGTCCCCGATAAAGAATAAGATCTTGAACTATTCTTTAAAAAATGGTCTTTCTTTCGGTATTGTCAACAGCATTACTCAGGATGATAAGGGGTTTATGTGGTTTGCCACCAACGATGGCTTGAATCGTTTTGACGGTACCACTTTTAAAGTTTTTAAATCCCGGCAAGGAGATGCTGCAAGCCTGGCCAGTAACTATGTGCAGAAGGTTTACTGTGATGTTCATGGAAATATTTGGGTATCATCAAGAAATGGACTCAGTAAACTGGATACACGAACAGAGAAATTCATCCATTATAAATTATCCTCGAATCGTGCGGTTAAAAATGATGTCGGGAATATTATACAAAGCCGCGATGGTAATTTATGGATAACCACCTATGGTTTAGGTTTTTCTTATTTTAACATTAAGTCGGCAAAGTTCACTAATTATACCCAGGCCAATTTACCACAGCTTTCCAGTAACCGGGTTATTAGTTTGTTTGAAGATTCAAAGGGATTGTTATGGGTTGGTACACAGGAAACCGGCATCAATGTATTTGAACATAAAAATGGCATATTAACTAATAAGAAGAGCTTGATCCCCTCAATAAAAGATCTTCCTATAGCACGGATCAATGACATTTTTGAAGATCATTTTCATAACATCTGGATAGCCACCGGAAATGGGCTTTTATACTATCACCGTCAGTCAAATCAATTTACCTTGCTGCAAACCAGCCAGCCCGGTATTAAAAGCAAAAGATATATTACTGTTATGGAGGATAGCAATAAGCAATTGCTTGTTGGCCTGCAGGACGGTGGATTATATAAAGTTAATCTCGGAGCGAGTGCTGATTATAATACAGCAAGCTTTTTATTGCAACCGGTAACCGGCGAGGATGGTTTTTACCTTACACAACGCTCCGTTCAGGCGCTTTATATTGATAAAGACAAGAATATTTGGGTGGGAACCTATGGTGACGGCATTTATATGGTTAGTAATATCAAAGACAAGTTTTCCAGAATCACCAGGAAAAGGATTGAACCCAGCGGGGAAAGTTTGATACGGTTTTATGGCATGTGCCAGGATCGGGAAGGCTTTTTATGGTTCGGAACCGATGGCGAAGGGATATTTAAAACCAGCCATAACGGCAATCTTATTAAACAATATAAAGCCGATGGCAAACCTGGAAGTATTACCGATAATGCTATTTTATATGGGTATAATGATAAAGATGGTAATATCTGGTTCGGTACCTATGCCAAGGGACTTTTTCTGTATCATCAAAAAACAGATTCATTTACCAATTACGCGCATAATCTGGCTGATAGCAAAAGTCTGGGCGGTAATGATGTACGGGTTATTTTTCAGGATAGTCGTAAAAACGTATGGGTTGGAACCAATGGCGGCGGCCTGAGTTTGTTGAATACCGATGCCAAAACATTTACCAATTATACACCTGCCAATAGTGGGCTTACCTCTTATGATATTCGTTCCATAGCCGAAAACGAAAATGGTAATCTTTGGATAGGTACTTATGGCGGCGGCCTTGATTTTTACGATTTTAAACAAAATAAGTTTAGCCGGTATTTTAAACCTGCCGATGAAAAGAATAATTTACCCAGCCAGGTAATTTTTTCAATTTATCCGGATAAGCAACATCGCTTGTGGTTAGGGACAGAGGGCGATGGCCTGATCTCCTACGATCTTAAAAAAAGAGTTTTTAAGAAATTTAATGAAACCAATGGTTTGGCTAATAACACGGTATCGGCTATCAAAGAATCCGCTAATAGCTCTTTATGGTTAAGTACTAACAAGGGGATATCAAACATTAATATCCTTACTAACAAAGTAGTAAACTATGATCAGTCTGACGGTTTGCAGGCGGGGCAATTTAACGCCGGGTCGGTTTTGCGCGACTCTGGTAACGGGCTCCTGTATTTTGGCGGTACGGAAGGCCTCAATTTTTTTGATCCCGAAAAAGTAACGCAAAGCAATTATCAACCAAAGGTTATCATAACAGGGCTCCAAATTTTTGGGAAACAGGTGGAGGTGGGTGCCCTGGATGGTAACCGGACGGTATTACCCGAAGCAATCAGCGAAACGCGGCAAATTACGCTACAGCCAGATCAATCCGTATTTTCTATCCAGTATGCTTCATTAAATTATACCTATCCGCAAAAGGGTAGCTTTGCCTATAAACTGGAAGGGCTCGATAAATCATGGAACTATGTGGGTAATCAACGGCTGGCCACCTACCGTTATTTGGAACCTGGCGATTATACATTTAAGGTGAAAGCCTCTAACCAGGATGGGGTATGGTTTGAAAATTGTGCTACCCTTAAAATAAAAATTATGCCGCCCTGGTATAAAACGTGGTGGGCTTATCTGATCTGTATAGTGGTGGCTGGATTGATCATTTATTACTATTTGTTGTACAAAGCCAGGCAAACTAAACTTAAATATGAAATAAAAGTTGCCCAGCTATCTGCAGAAAAGGATAAAGAACTTAATGAGCGCAAGCTTTCTTTTTTCACTAACATTTCGCATGAGTTCCGTACACCGTTAACACTGATCATTAATCCGGTTAAGGATATGCTGTTTGGTAAGAGTGGACAGGATAGCGACCCCGGTAATTTACATATTGTTTACCGTAACGCACGCCGTTTGCTGAGCTTAGTTGATCAGCTATTGCTTTTTAGAAAAGCGGAGAGTGATACGGATAAGCTTAAAATAGTACGACTAAATATAGTAGCCCTTTGTCACGAAGTGTTCTTATGTTTTAATCACCAGGCCCGTACCAAACACATACAGTTTGATTTTTCGAGCGAAAAAGAACTCATCGAAATATTTGCCGACAGGGAAAAAATAGAAATAGCCTTATTCAACCTGGTATCCAACGCGTTAAAATTTACCCCCGAACATGGGCTGGTAAGCTGTACCATAACCGACGATGATAATCAGGTTAGTATCGAAATAAAAGATAGCGGCTGTGGTATAGCCGAGGGTATAGGCGATCAGCTATTCAACAAGTTTTACCAGTTGCAAAATACAACAGCAATGACTGGCGGCTTTGGCATAGGACTTTACCTGGTGAAGGTATTTATTGAAAGTCATAAAGGCAGTATCAGCTATACAAGTGAGCAGGGGCAAGGTACTTTGTTCAGTCTTTCACTCCTAAAAGGAAAAGATCATTTTGGTGAGCAGTTTGTTTTTGAGGATGTTGCTGAATCCTCTGTGTTTTTAGATGAATTGATGGAGAATAAGGGTGAATTGGTAGCAGATCAATCCGAAACCATGTCCACCATTAAAAGTCCTGAAGCTTTAAGCTCAGATACCAAAACAATGCTGCTGATAGATGATAACCAGCAGATCCGCATTTATCTTAAGCAGATATTTGCCCATGAATTTGAGCTATTTGAGGCCGATAATGGTACTGATGGTCTTGAACTTGCTTATCAGCTGGTGCCGGATATTGTGATAAGCGATGTAATGATGCAGGGCCTGAGTGGTATTGAGCTGTGCAGCCGGATTAAGGAGGATCCGCTTTTAAACCATATCCCGGTCATATTGCTAACAGCCAGTTCATCGCCAGAAATTAAACTTAAAGGTATTGAAGGAGGAGCCGACGATTACATCAGCAAGCCCTTTGAAAAAGAAATACTGATAGCCCGTGTTAACGGCATCCTGAAAAGCAGGAACAACCTGCAAAAGTATTTTTATAACGAGATTACCCTCAACAATTCAAATGATCTAAAGATCTCTCCCGAGTACAAGGAGTTTTTGGAAAAATGCCTCAAAATTGTAGAGCAGCATTTAACTGATCCTGAGTTTAGTATAAAAACGCTGGCTTCAGAAATAGGGATGAGTCATTCTAATTTGTATAAGCGTATCAAATCAATCTCTGGCCAGTCGGCCAATGGTTTTATCCGTTTTATCCGGTTAAGAAAAGCCGCAGAAATATTGTTAACTACGGATAATACGGTATACGAAACCGCATCAATGGTTGGTATAAACGATCTTAAATATTTCAGGGAGCAATTCCATAAGCTTTTTTGTTTAAACCCTTCCGAGTACGTAAAAAAGTATCGCAAACCCTTTCACAATAATTATAATGTTAGCCGTGATATGGTTAAGGATCATTGAAAAAATATTTTACCCCCTGAGTTAAAAAAGGATGTCATGCTGAGCTCCGTCGAAGCATGGTGGGCAGGCCTCTGCGCTCTACCCTTCGACGGAACTCAGGGTGACATCCCCATTTTTGAAACATTGTTTACGCGTTTGCAGCCCCCGACGTCCCTTTCAAGTTTAAGTTAACCCACAAAATTGATCAACTTGAAATTTCAACGGGAGGCACCTACGGAGCCAAAGAACGTGCTTTTTTAGAGCTATAAACAGGTGGCTCCGCTGGGGCCGGCAATGTTTTATATTATAATCAGTATACCTGGAGTACCATTCGGCCTCAGAGAGGCCACCTGTTTATAGATAAAATCTAAAGAAATACCGGACTCCTGCGGAGTCTCCTGATCCTGAACTTACCTTCCGGGGACTCTTTAGTTCATATTTAGATTTTATGGGTTAACTTAAATCTGCGAGAGACCATAAAGTGGGTTTACATAAAAACCCGCTTTATGGTGATGGTTTATATATAAATATTTGATTGTCAATAATATATAAAAATGTTAACCATGAAAAGTGTAAACCATGTAAACCCACTTTTTAATGAAATAGCCCGTCTGTTTAGGGATTATGCTTAGGATAGAATCAGCTGCAAACTTCTTAAAAGCCCTCCCTTGCGAGGAGGGTTTGGGTGGGGTGTCTACTAAGAATAAAGATCATATGAGTTTACCCCCTGTGTAAAAAGGCTTAAAAAGCGCTACAAAAGCCCTTTTTTATGATTTTATCCCGTTTTAAATCCGAATTTGCCCCTCACTTGCTCTTGCAATTTAGCCTCATTTTAGTCTCACCAATAACCAAGGTGTAAACTAAACTTTTGTATCTGGCACTGATCTGACACGGATAGCTGAAAAGACAATTAACCAGCTTTAACCGTTTGCCCATAGCTGTGCCTTTTGCAGAGTAAGGTTTAAACCAAATTTAAACCCCAATTAAAAATATATGAAACTAATTTTACATGTAAAGGATTCTCCTCACCGGAAAAGAGCAACCCGTTTTTTCCTGCTGCTTGCCAGTATCACCATTACCTGCCTGATCACCTGCCTGGTACCCTCGGCCGCTTTTGCCAATGGTATCAATGCACTCAGGGTGCAGGATGTGAAAATAAGCGGTAAAGTAACCGACGAAAAAGGCGAAACATTACCCGGTGTTAGTGTTACCTTAAAAGGAACTACTACAGGCGTTTTAACGGATGTTAATGGTAAATTCTCGCTTAATGTACCTAACGCTTCATCGGGTACGCTGGTGTTTACTTACATCGGCTATGTATCACAGGAAGTAACTTTAAGCGGACAGGCCAATGTCAATGTACAATTGCAGCCCGAATCAAAATCATTGAACGAGGTGGTAGTGGTAGGATATGGTACGCAGAAAAAGGCTACCCTCACAGGCTCCATCTCTGTTGTAAAGGGAGGCGATTTGGTTAAAAGCCCTCAGCCCAACGTTTCAAGCTCATTTGCAGGTCGTGTGTCTGGGGTTATTGCCAACAACGGTTCTGGCGAACCAGGTTATGATGGTTCAAATATCTCCATCCGAGGTTTGGCAACAACCGGCAGCAATTCGGTGCTGGTGGTGGTTGATGGTATCCCCGGCCAGATCGGTGGCCTGGAGCGCCTTGACCCTAATGATATTGAAAGCGTTTCGGTATTAAAGGATGCATCGGCGGCAGTTTATGGAAATCGTGCGGCAAATGGTGTTATCTTAATAACTACCAAACATGGAAAAACTGGTAAGGCCGCGTTGTCTTATAGTTTTAATGAGGGCTTTAGCTCCCCAACACGCTTGCCTAAATTGGCCGATGCGCCAACCTACGCGCAAATATTGAATGATATCAATTATTACGATAATCCAGCTGGCGGCTTTAACCAGGTTTACAGCGCCGATCAGATACAGAAATTCAGGGATGGTTCTGATCCGCTTAATTATCCCAACACTAACTGGGAAAAACTAACCTTAAAGAATTATGCGCTGCAAAACCAACAGAATCTGACTGTTGCCGGTGGTTCAGACGATGTTAAATATTACACTTCGGTTGGTACAACTTCACAGGCTGGTCTTTATAAAAATGGCGCGGCAAAATACAATCAATACAACTTCAGGGCTAATATTGACGCTACAGTTGCCAAAGGATTTAAAATAGGACTGTCGTTACAAGGCCGCGAAGAAGACCGGCAATTCCCCACCACATCAGCCGCTAATAACTTTCGGGGTATTTACCGCGGATATCCAACTGTAGCGGCTTTTTATCCTAATGGTTTGCCTACTTCCGGTTTCGACAATACCAACCCGGCGCTTACACCAACAAGTATTGGCGGTACCACCAATAATCCAACGCAAACTTTTAACGGTATAATCAGAGCAAGCTATGATATTCCGGGCATACAGGGTCTTTCTCTTGACGGCTTCTTTTCGGCAGATAAAACAGGCGTATTTTCCAAAACATTTAATACGCCTTATACCGTTTATACCTATAACAGTACTACCGGGATTTATACACCAAGCACCCAGGGCGGCTCAAACGGGCTTCCTTATTTGTATGAGTCACAGCTTAATCAGTCGCTCACTACGTCTAATATTAAACTGAACTTTGTAAGGCAGTTAGGCAAAAACAATATCAATGCCTTTGTAGCCTACGAACAAAGTCAAAATGCTTATAATTTTTTCTGGGCTCAACGAAACAATTTTCCAACAGCTACCACGCCAGAGCTTTCACAAGGTGGTAGTGCTCCAAGCGACGCTACCAATGGTGGCAGCAGCAGTGATAACAATGGTAACTACAATTATAACCGCCGTAGTGTGATCAGCAGGTTAGCCTACAATTATGACGAAAAATATTTAGTAGAGGCCCAGTTTCGTGCAGATGGCTCATCACTTTTTGCACCCGGTCATCAGTGGGGGTATTTTCCTTCCATATCCGCAGGTTATCGCATATCTAAGGAGAACTGGTTTCAAAACAAAGTTAAATTTATTGACGACCTGAAGATCAGGGCTTCCTACGGTGTTCTGGGAGATGATAATATAGGCCCTTACCAGTATATTGATAATTACGCTTTTAATAATTCTGTAGTGCTGGACAATGGTTCGGGTGCTTCACCTCAACCAGGCATCGATCAAACCAAGCTTGCAAACCCCAACATTACCTGGGAAACAGCCAAAAAGACGGACATTGGTATTAATGCCGTGTTCCTAAAAAACTTTACCTTAGAAGCCATCTATTTCCGCCAGGTGCGGTCAAATATCCTGGCATATCGTAACGGTTCTCTTCCCGGCACCTCCGGAATAGTGAACCCAATTGATGGTAGTCCATTAGTGCCTGCAGAAAATATTGGCAAGGTTAACAGTGGCGGTTTCGAAGCAACATTGGGTTATAACCATCCCGGTACATTCTCCTGGGGCGTATCAGGCAATTTTACCTATGCCAAAAGTAAAATCATTTATATAGATGAGGCTGCCGGTACACTACCCTACCAGCGCCAAACAGGTAATCCTTTAAATACTTACTTATTATATAAATCTATTGGTATTTTCAGAACCCAGGCACAATTGGATAACACACCACATGTTGCCGGTGCACAGGTTGGGGATCTTATCTATGCTGACATTAACCACGATGGGCAAATAACAGCAGCCGACCAGGAACGATCAAAATATGGCAATATCCCGCAAATAACTTATGGTTTAACCCTTACTGCTGCCTACAAAAATTTCGACCTATCGATTTTATTTGCAGGTCAGGCCGAGGTAAGTCAGTATGTATTGCCTGAATCCGGAGTTATCGGTAATTTTTATAGTTCATGGGCCAATAACGCCTGGAGTCCAAGTAACCCAAATGGGTCATACCCAAGAGTATCAGACAGGGCTTCAAGTGCGGTAAGTGGTGGTTTATATAACAGTACCTTCTGGCTTAACGATGCTTCATTTTTAAGACTTAAAAATGTTCAGCTGGGCTATACACTATCGGCACAGACATTATCAAAACTTCATATCAAGGGACTCAGGGTTTTTGTAAGTGGCTTTAACCTGTTAACGTTTACTAAGGTGAAGGACTACGATCCGGAGGGAACCAACGGCAGTGGCCAATTCGGCGGCGCTCAATATGGTAGCGGTCAATTCTACCCGCAACAAAAAATAATTAACCTGGGCGCCAATATCAAATTTTAATACTCAGCATTATGAAAACTATACAATATATAATAGGCTGCCTGGTACTTTGCGTTGTATCCATGACATCCTGTAAAAAGAATTTTCTGACAGTGCCGGCCACTGATAGGATTGACAATTCCTCTATTTTATCAGATACCTCACTTTTTGAAGCTTATGTTATCAACAGGTATATCGGTGTTAAATTACAGGATAAAGAAGATGATGATACAGGCTTTGGCAGAGGGTTTCAATGGGCATTTTGGAGTTCATTGACAGATGAATCTATATATAATAACAACGATAACACCTGGGTGATCCAGCAAGGGCAGTTAGCTCCTAACAATCTTGGTGATGCGGGAACCATTTGGGCACGCAGCTACCGCAGTATCCGGGAGTGTAATTACGCCTTAAGTATAATAAATGGTTTACCACTAAGCGCAGGGCATAAAAATAAATTAATTGGCGAGCTTAAGTTTATCAGGGCGTTCAGGTATCAGGATCTCATTCGTAACTATGGCGGTGTAGTATTGATGGGTGATAAGGTAACTGAACTAACTGATAACTTGCAAGACCCAAGCCTTTTCAATCGCGCTACTATTGCTCAGTCCATTACTTATGCCAGTTCTGAATTGGACGACGCAGCCTCAAGGCTCCCGGTAGATAATGGCACATCATGGGCTTTAGGCAGGGCAACAAAAGGCGCTGCGCTGGCATTAAAATCAAGATTATTGCTATATGCCGCCAGTCCTTTGTATAACGCAGGAACCTGGCAGGCCGCCGCTGCGGCAGCTAAGGCAGTGATGGATTTGGGTAAATACAGTTTATTCCAGGGTGGTTATGGCCAGTTATTTTTGACGCCTGATAATAACGAAATTATATTCGAAAGGTTATTTTATCCGGTTACAGCGGCCCACCTCCCGATAGAGCTGGATAATGGGCCTAACAGCTATGGTGGTTATGGCGGTAATGTACCCTTGCAAAATATGGTGGATGCCTATCAAATGAATAATGGCAAATCCATCACTGATCCGGCATCGGGCTACGATTCACAAAACCCCTACGTTAACCGCGATCCACGGTTTTATGCAACCATCCTTTACAATGGGGCTCCATACAGAAACAATATTGTCCAGGTATTTTTGCCGGGTGGTAAAGACAGTAACCAGGGGCCGAACCCTCAGAACGCGAGTAAAACCGGTTATTATTTGAAAAAGTTCGCCAATGATGCTTATTCCATCACCAGTTCAAACGAAGCAGGTGCACAACCCTGGATCTATTTCCGGTACGCAGAAATACTGCTTAACTATGCCGAGGCACAAAATGAAGCCGTGGGTCCTGACGCGAGTGTTTACCAGGCCATTAATGCCATCAGGCAACGGACATCTGTAAACATGCCTACACTGTCAGGATTGTCTCAAAATGATATGCGTACCGCTATTAGAAATGAAAGGCAGATTGAGCTTGCTTTTGAGGAACACCGGTTTTACGATGTACGCAGGTGGCAAATTGCTTCGCAGACTGAAAATGTTCCGGCTTATGGCATTGCGGTGGGCATAAATAGCGCCAGTCCTTCCGGCTACAGCTATACATCAAAGATAGCGTTAACCGGCCGGGCCTTTTTATCACAGCACTATTGGTTGCCGATACCATTAGCTGAAATACAGGCTTCAAACGGGCAGCTAAAGCAAAATCCGGGTTATACTAACTAGATATCCTAAATACTTATATCAATTAGGGAGGCTCTGTGAGGGCCTCCTGTTAAACTAATTAAAAACCATAAATTATGAAAACTAAAATGTTTGTTCTCTTCCTATGTTTTTCTTCGTTTTTCGTTTCTCAGTCTATGAAAATTGAAAAACATGCTGTAAACCACCCATACAAATTTAGCATTGGTGTCAATTATTATAATACAACGTCCTACACCTGTACCATAGAATTGAGTGGTCCAACCACCCACACTATTACTGTTGCTCCCGGAACCACAGGTAGCTATGGCCCTATAACTCCGGGTCAATATACCGTAGGTATTTATACTACCGGTCCGGGTACTTACAATTATCGTTTAGATGGTGGTGGAAGTACACCAACATTTATCAACAATGCTAATGGTCACGGGGCTGTTTATTCTATCAATGCGCAGACGAACCTTACGGTAGGTATTACTAATTAATAGTTTTAGTGCAGCGTAATTGAGTTGACATATTGTTACTCATTACAAAGGGGGAGGGATATGTTTTCATCCCCCTTTTTTAACCCTCTACTAACCTATACCAAATTATGAAAAACCAAAGCATTTTATTATTAGCGGCGTGTTGTTTGATGGCAGGGTGTAAAAAGGATATGACCGCGGTAAAAGGATCGTCATCCATAGGCGAAGTAAAAACAAAAACTATAAAAGTTAATTCGACACCGGCAAGCGCGCTCCAGGGCGTTAACTGGGCATGTGATGGTGATAATTTCAGCGATGGAGTACTCGTATTAAGCGGTTTAACATCGTCAGACAGTTATGCTACGGTATCTGCAAAAGCCGATGCCGTGTTATCGGGCATTCAAACTAATACAGGTGCAAATACCGTGAGGTTGCCTGTAAATTACTCCACCGTATCACAAGCCTGGTGGAACGCTTATACCGGCGTTATTGATAAAGCAGTAAGCAAAGGAATGAATGTGATATTGGGTTACTGGGAAGGCAAATCATCCGAAGATGGTAAGATTGATAACACCACCGAGTTTTGGTCTATGTGGCAAACCATTGTCACCAAATATGGCAGCAATGCGCATGTGTATTTCGAGATATTTAACGAGCCGCACGGTTATTCCCTGTCGGACTGGACAACCATTTGCGCACAATGGTTGAGCACATATCCATCGGTGCCACAAGGGCATATACTGATCGACGGAACATCATATGCACAGGATATTACTGGTGTAGGCGCCGATAGCCGTTTTACTAACTGCCTGTTATCTATTCACGATTATACTTTTTTTAGCAACGGGGGGCTTACAACCGCAGCACAATGGGAAAATAGGGTGAAAGGAAATGTTGGGAACTACAGTAACCGTGCTGTATTTACTGAGTTTGGCGATACCATGAACAGTGGCATAAATTACACCGGTGCCATTGGTGGCAGTGCAGATATAGCTTATATACAAGGGCTAACTAATGTGATTAGGACATTAGGTATGGGAGCTGTTTACTGGCCGGGTATCCGTACTGGCGATGGCTATGCCATACAACAGCTAGGTGGCAGTACCACCAGCCCAACGGTTACTACCACCAATGCATCTGGCTTGAGTAGATTACAATATGCCTGGGGGGTTGGCGCTGGTGGTACCGATACTTTTTATACTGCTGCTTATTACCGGTTCCTGAACCTCAACAGCGGGCAGGCGCTTGATGTTAATGGTGCTTCAACTGTCAACGGTGCTGGCATTATACAGTGGCCGCAAAATGGTGGTAACAATCAACAATGGCAAATTACTGATAATGGTGGGGGCTATTATAAAATAGCCAATCGCAACAGTGGCCAGGCATTGGACGTTAACATGAGCTCTACTGCCAATGGCGCTGGTATTATACAGTGGCCCTGGAACGGCGGCAATAACCAGCAATGGCAGCTTACGGCTACCAGCGCTGGTATATATAAAGCTATCAACCGAAACAGTGGCCTGGCGCTTGATGTTAATGGCGCCTCAACCGCTAACGGAGCGGGTATTATACAATGGCCTTGGGGTGGTGGCAACAACCAGCAATGGCAAATCGTACAACAATAAATTCAATAAAGCAGGATCGTAAGGTCCTGCTTTATTGTTGATCTGAACAATGATGATACTGATATCTACAACAAAAAAAATATTTCTGACAGGTATTGCCCTGGTACTTAATAACTCTTTAGCAAGTTGTCAGAATAAGGAAGCGACAATCCATATTGATTTTTCGAAAACATACCAAACCATCAGCAATTTTGGTGCATCTGATGCATGGTCATGCCAGTTTGCGGGTAATTGGCCCGATGATAAGCGAAACAAAATTGCGGATCTGCTTTTTAGCAATGATACTTATGCTGATGGCTCGCCAAAAGGCATTGGTTTATCGTTATGGCGGTTCAATATAGGGGCAGGTAGCGCCCAGCAGGGAAATGGAAGCGAAATTCAAGACGAATGGCGCCGTGCCGAATCATTTTTAAACGCAGACGGTACTTACAACTGGCAAAATCAGTCAGGGCAGGTTTGGTTTTTAAAAGCAGCAAAAAAACGTGGCGTAAAGCAATTTTTAGGCTTTACTAATAGTCCGCCGGTACAGTACACCATAAACAAGAAGGCTTATGCAAACGATGGTAAAGTAAACATCGCACCCGATAAATACAATGCCTTTGCCGCATACCTGGCAAAAGTTGTACAAGGCCTTGAACAGGTAAGTGAAATTAAATTTGATTATATAAGCCCAATAAACGAACCTCAATGGGATTGGAGTAATGGCGGACAGGAGGGATGTCCGTATAACAACACGGAGATTGCCGGCGTCATCAAATCCATCAGCAAAGAGTTTGAGGCTAAAAAGATCAGCTCTAAAATTCTTGTTGGGGAAGCCGGGAGTATTAATTATTTATTTACTCCAGGTGATAAGCCGGGGAGGGGTAATCAAATAAATGATTTTTTTAGGCCCGGATCAGCTAATTATCTTGGCGATCTGCCTGGCGTAAGTAAAACCATATCGGCACACAGTTATTTTACTACGTCGCCCATGGCAACAGCTATAAAGGCGCGTAAGGCGCTAGCCGATAACATAGCTGCCATAAAAGGTCTTGATTACTGGCAATCGGAGTATTGTATTTTAGGGGACAATGCAGGGGAGATGGATGGTAACGAACGCGATCTCGGTATAGATGCCGCTCTATATTTAGCTTCAGTGATCCATACCGATCTTACTGTGGCTAATGCTTCTGCATGGCAATGGTGGACAGCCATTTCGGCCTATGACTATAAAGATGGTCTTATTTACATCGATAAAAATAAAACCGATGGGAATTTTTACTCCAGTAAAATGCTTTGGGCTATGGGTAACTATAGCAGGTTTATCAAACCCGGTGCCATAAGAATTAACGCAGAGGTTTCATCTTCTGAGAATAAACCCCTGCTTGTTTCTGCCTTTAAAAGCGGAAAAAATATAGTCGTGGTTATCATCAATCCTAATCCAGATGATGTAGTTACCGGGCTCAATACCGGGAATACGAAAATTCAGTTTACTAACTCGTATTTAACATCCCGGACTGGCGAGCTTAAAGCCAGCAAAATAGACGGTTCAAAAACAATTATTCCGTCGCGTTCAGTGATCACCCTTACTGGTCTTATCAGATAAAATACCTATTCTATCTCCAATAAAACTAAAACCCTGTACCTGTTATCAGTACAGGGTTTTAGTTAAGATAGGCTTAAAACTTTGTGAGTTGAAGCTTTTTCAAGATTGTCAACAGCCCTATTTTGCAGGTGTTATTACGATATTCCTATAATCGATCGGTCCATGATCTCCCTGGATCAAAATAGGACCGGGCTCGCCTTCTTTACTATTGAAAGCCCCGCCAGTAATTCCAGGTATCTCCTGCCTGCATATTACCATAGTGCCGTTGGCTACTATAGTAACCAGCCTGCCTACCAGTGTAATATCATAGGTTTGCCACTCTCCCGCGTCTTTCGCCATCATTTTGTTTGGAGGCAGGAAACCATAAATAGCGCTGAACTGGTTGTTGATAGGTTCCGGTTCGCCGCTTTTAACATCCATGATCTGCACTTCATACCTGCCCCTCAAGTAAACTCCGCTGTTGCTGCCTTTTTGATAACGAAACTCAATATGTAATTTAAAATCATTAAAAGTTTTATCAGTGATCAGGTTAGCGCCGGAGTGCAGGCTCCGCAAAATGCCCGACTCTACAGTCCACTGATTTTTACCGTCGGCATGCCAGCCTTTAGTGTCTTTACCATTAAATAATTTAACAGGTGTGCCCCAAACAGGATCTTTAGCTCTTATTAGCGATGGCGCCCGTACCCCGGTAAAATGATAAGTAACCCCATCGGTATACACCATGGTACCCACTAATTCCTCGCCCTTCAGCTCAAATTCAAAATCCATATTCCGGTTTCCTTCTTCCCACTGAGGCGGAATGGAAAAGCTATATTTTCCATCATGTGGTTTAATTTCTGAAATAGGCCGTGCACTTCCAAAAGCGTAGGTAAAACGACCGATGAGGATATGGGTTCCCGATTTTTGTACCTCCAACCATGACGGCAGGCTTTTGCCCGCCTTATCTATCGTGATGTCCCATCGCCCGATAACAGCTGCATCCGAAGCTTTTTCAAATGAAAGCGCTGAGGCGCTGATGGCTGAAAAAAAGAACAATGATAAAATCATTTGTACCCGTATAAAACGGGAAATACCCTTGTAGCTTGTAATTGGTAAGTTTTTCATAATCTCTAAATTACAAACTAACCGTCAATACTTGTCTAATTTGTTAAAAATATCAATCGTTATAAATCTGTGAAACAGATGTGCATCTCCCTCAAAATGAATGAAAAATCTTATTTGGAACGGCTTTAAACAGTATTGTTTGAGAGCGATTTAAACGATACTTTTGCCCCATATCAAAATCACCAACTATGATAAAAAAAATTACTTATTGCTTACTTCTGTTCCTGCTACCCTCCTTCACTTTACTAGCACAAACAGCAACCATTACCGGCTCTGTAAAAACAGCTGACGGAAAGCCCGCCGACCTGGTGAGTATAACCATCAAAGGCACTAACAAAGCCACTTTAACCGATGAAAATGGACATTACCAGATTAAACGGGTAACACCGGGATCGCACAGGCTGGTGGCATCTTTTATAGGACTCGAGAAAAGGGAACAAACCATAGAGACACGGTCAGGTGAAACTCTAGTGGTTAACTTTATATTAAAAGAAAATTCCACCCAGTTACAAGAGGTTGTAATTTCAACAAAAAAATCAAATAAGGTAAATTCCATTGTGGCTAAAATGCCCTTGAAAAACCTGGAGAACCCACAGGTTTATAACACTGTTTCGTCCGAAATAATAAAACAGCAAGGCATTACCTCATATGACGATGCGCTGCGGAATGTGCCCGGAATTGCCAAAACGTGGGGATCAACAGGCAGGGGGGGAGATGGCGGTGCTTATTTCGCGATACGTGGTTTTCAAGGCCAGGCAACACTTGTTAATGGTTTATCTGGCTTAACCAGCGGAGACCTTGATTTAGCCAATGTAGAAGAGATACAAGTGATCAAGGGGCCATCAGGCACGTTGTTTGGCGGAGCCTTTTTAAGCTATGGTGGCATGATCAATACCATTACCAAAAAGCCGTATTTTACAACCGGCGGCGAGATTACCTATAACGTAGGTAGCTTTGGCTTAAACCGGGTTACGGCCGACGTCAATACACCGCTAAGTAAAACAGAAAAAGTAGCATTACGGGTAAACGCGGCATATACTGATCAAAATAGTTTTCAGAACGCTGGCTTTCAAAAATCTTTTTTTGTAGCACCGTCTTTGATATATGAGGTGAATGACAAGCTTTCGTTTCATTTCCTAACGGAGATAATGCAGGAAGAGAGAGCGGTGGCGCCGATATTCTTTCCGTCGGACAGGATGAGCCCCTTACCCTTTAAAACTGTGAAGGATTTAAACCTGAATTACAACGAATCATTCATCAGCAATGATTTGACCATGAAAAACCCCAGGTTTAATTTGCAGGCGCAAATGCTGTATAAAATATCCAGTCAATGGACCTCACAAACGGTGTTTTCGCGCACGACGGTAAAATCGAATGGTTACTATAGTTATATTTATGAGGATGCCGTACCAACAGATCAGTATTTTGGGCAAACCCTCCATAAAGATCAGCAAACAACCAGTACAACCGATGTGCAGCAAAATTTTAATGGCGATTTCAAGATCGGGAACATGCGGAACCGTCTACTGATTGGCTTAGATTATTATAGCCGTAATGCGATCAATAATGGATCGGGCTATGCCATGGTAAGGCGTGTAACTCCACAAAGCGGTGAAGTGGCATATCCTGTTCCCCATACCACTGATACTATACCTCCGGTATATCTATCTCAGGCACTGGTTGATAATATTTTGGCAACTAAGCCTGGAAATAGAAATAACACTACCAATAGTGCATACAGCGCCTATGTTTCAGACGTAATTAATTTTACACCGGCTTTGGCAGGTATGGCCAGTTTAAGGGTTGATCATTATGTGTCCCAGGGGCTCAAAGGTGATCCTACCGCTAACTATAACCAAACATTTCTATCACCAAAATTTGGATTGGTTTATCAGCCGGTGATGGATAAGGTTTCAATTTTTGCCAACTACATGAACGCTTTCATCAATGTCGATCCGCGTTCAGTGGCTGATTCTTTAGGTAATAATCCTGGTACGCAATCATTTAAACCAGAGCATGCCAATCAATGGGAGGTAGGTGTGAAAACTAACCTGCTTTCAGATAAATTAAATATTACCGTGTCGTACTATGATATCCGGGTGTCTGACAGGGTGTATACTGATCCACACAATATAAATGGTTACCTGCAAGGCGGTACAGTAGGCAGTAAAGGTTTGGAGTTGGATATGAACGCTAACCCGGCACCTGGTTTAAATCTTTTAGCGGGTTACAGCCATAATTCTATCAAAGTATTAAAGGGTAATGCCGGCGATTTTTATAATGAACCGGGCAGAACTCCCGGAGGTCAGGGCCCTCCGGACCTGGCAAACCTATGGGCAACCTATAAATTTACCAGGGGGGATTTGAAAAATTTTGGTTTTGGTGTTGGCGGTAATTATGCGAGCGAACAAAAATCAATAGATAGTAGCGTAACCGGTATATTTTATCTGCCAAGTTATTTACTGATCAATTCCAGTTTGTTTTATAGTGCAGATAATTACAGAATTACCCTTAACCTGAATAACATCACCAATAAACAGTATTATATCGGCAATTATTCAATAATCCCGCAAGCGCAAAGAAACTTTGCTTTAAGTTTTGCTTATAAATTTTAAATAAGGACTAAATTTTCTAATAACAAAGAGCGATCCGGAACAGATCGCTCTTTGTTTATTTTAATATGATTGATGGATAAGGATATAATTAAAAAAGATTGTCAAAGCTGCCTTCCTCAACCATTTGATCAATCGTGGCTCCCATTTTCTGATATACGCTTTTATTCAGAAAAGGGCCTATGCTTATTCTTTTTATACCGGCTTGCTGCAATTGCTCAAAATTAGGCAAGCCTGGTACGCACATCACATTGATTGGTAGTTTTGAGCTTTGGGTAACTTGCTGCATGTCGGGTATCTGGGTTATGCAGGGAAAAAATAAACCATGCACACCTGTATTTTGATAGAGATTTATCCGGCTAAGTGCATCTTCCAGGGCATTGGGCAAACCCAGCAGGAATGAATCGGAGCGCACATTGATGAATATCTTTATATTTTCGGCATTTAACAACGCACATATACGCCTGAGTTTTTCTGCGAAGATTTCGGCGTTTTCGATACTTCTCTGTCCGTTAACTACAACAGAATCTTCTATGTTGATACCCGATACGCCAAGATGGTATAGTTGAATAATATTACCCACTATTTGCTCAGTCGTATCGCCATAACCACCTTCCAGATCCACAGAGAAAGGTAGCGACACGGAGGCTGCGATACGCTTAACTACAAACAGATAATCCTCAAAGTTCATATCCTGCCCGTCCTCATAGCCCAAAGTTTCGGCAACCGAGAGACTGGATGTGGCTATGGCTTTAAAATTTTTCTGCTCAAATACTTTAGCGCTTTGCACATTCCAGGCATTGCCTATTATTAATGGCTCTGCTTGCTGATGAAGGCTTAAAAACGCTTCAAATTTATTTTTCATGATCTTTTTATTATTGTTGATACAAAATTAGGATAGCCCGCAGTCCGGAAATTGTACAAAAAGGAAATGCCGGATTATTAAAACACAAGGGCTGATGTATTTGTCGGCCCTTTGTGTTATCGATACTGATATTAAGCGATAAGGTTAGCTTCTGCACCAAAGGCATGGTCGAATAAAACTTTCCAGCTGCCATCTGTTTGTTGTTTCATTACTTCAATTCCTTTGGCGCTTATTTTAACCTCGCCATTGTCGGTAATACTCCATTCAGACCGACCCAAAGCCATATCACCGGTTTGGATGCAGTAAACAGTTTTAATATCCATTTTACCCTTGATGGATAATATACCTTTGATGGCTTCTTCAAAACTGTCTTTTCCTGAAACAGGTTTACCGGGTTCCGGAACAATAATACCGGTAACATCATACATGCTTAATACAGTGTTTACATCTCCGGTGTTAAAGGCGCTTGCCAATGTTGCGTGCACCTCTTCTGGTTTTTTTGCTAATTTCATTTTTGCTGATTTTTTAATTTGTTGATACAAAATTATGCTGCCCGGATTTCGGGAAATTGTACAAATCGGCAATGAGTTATTTAAATGTAGAGACGCATCACATGCGTCTCTTAGGTACAGATTAAGTCTTTATACATTTTGCAATTAGATCGTCTTGCAGGGGACGCATGTAATGCGTCTCTACATAAAAGGGCAGTTTCTTTGGTAATTGAATACCTGCAAAATAAATAGGAATATTAATTGCCAGCCAGCACCTGGTTAATAGGGGATGCTTGTGCCGCAAAGGAGTTAGGGGTTATACCCGTAAACGATTTAAACTCCCTGATAAAATGCGATTGGTCGAAATAACCAGACTCATAGGCAATGTTGGTTAAGTTTTGTCCGTTGGTATTTACCAGGTTGAGGCTATGCTGAAAGCGGTTTATTTTACAAAATAATTTGGGCGGCAACCCGGTATATTGCGAAAATAACATATAGAGGTAACGCGCAGATATATTGTTACGAACCGAGATAGCTTCTATTTTTTCGTTGCCAGAGTTGTTGCTATATAAACTATGTACAATTTGACCAATGAAGTTTATCTTGGTATGCTTTTTATCAAACAGCACCAGCCTGCTCCATAAATACTCTTCAATTAAGGTTATTCTTTTGTCCAGATCGTTCATGTCGAGCAGACAGGCATGCAGGGTTTTTAATGATGCGCCCATGAGGTCGGTAGCATCAACAACCTCATTGTTAAATTCGGCCACGCTTTCATTGAAAAAATATGCTGCCGAATGTGGGTAGAACCGTACGCCCATCATCGTGTTTTCGCCTATTGATTTGATGGATAATGGTTTGGTGATCTGTCCCCAGAGCTCAATAGGAGGGGTGGTATAAAATGCACCGTCTTTTTTAATTTGCCAATGACCTTGCCCCAGGTTAAAAATTATTTCGGTGTTGCCGCTTGGGAATACGATATCATCATAGTTCACAGCCGAACCCGACTCGTAAAAATACAAGCATTTGATATAGGGCTTAAGCCGCTCACTTGGAGCAAATTCTTTAAATATCATGTATTGTTTTTATTGCAACATATCCCGCAGGATGATTTATCTATTCCAAACAATATATTTATAAAGTTAAGCAAAATAAGTTTTTGACAGTTAAATACATACCTTATTACATTCAGTTAACTTTTAAATAAACAGTACAAATAAATAGAGAATGTAGCGTATAAAATTGTACAAAACGGAAGGGTTTTAAATTTTTATGCCTGTGTATCAGCCAATTCTACCTTCAGACTAAAATCTTCCCGGCTTAATTTACCTTTGCGAAACTGGTTAATGTATTTAAGTACACTCAGGCGGTCCAGCTCATTTTGATAATGTGCGCGGTCTTCATCGGTTTTGGGACCATCCTGTAATTTCATCCGGATGGAGGAACGGGATAGTTCTTCCTCCAACTGATCAAGCGGGCAGGCATAAAATTGCTGGAACATTTTTTTAGGAAACGAGATGCGCATTTTTTTGATTTAAAATAGCGTTATACTGCAAACTCATGTTTAAGCCATCGTGAATTATATGTTAATAACAAAGCCCGCAAATGGAAACATTTACGGGCTTTTGCTTTTCACGGGTAGGTATTATATATATGATAGATTAAGGGCTTAGGTTGTTGCGCAGGTACCCAAAATGCTGGCTGGTGCGCCTAATAAGTACAGGTAGGTGGTGAGGTAATGATAACATCCAATGGACTGCTTCACGTTTGGATCAAGCAAGGAATTAAGCTCAAAACCCACAGGTACAGCGCTGTATCCCAGCCATAACAAAATTTTAGGCACTACATCTGGTTCGTTGTATATTCGGTAGCTCTCAGAAATAACGGTATTATAATACTTAACAAAGTCTGCATTGCCAGTACATGGTGATGCGTAGGTGTAAATAACAACTGATCGTTTGCTGTTAGTGGCCGCCATGTGTAAACCATATAAAGTTGCCAGGCTTGCACCCAAACTATGCCCGGCCACAGTTACCTGGGTGTAATTATCCAGGTTAAATACACTTTTTAGCCCAGGAACTACGGTTTCTCTCAGGGCAATTGCGTTATCAATTGACGAGGCTCCGGGTACCAGGATCTTAAGACTGTTATATAGATCTAAGAAACCAGCTACAACATTACCAGAGTTAGGCGCAAACGGGCAGGGTACTGGATAAGCGTGCAGGTTATCCCACCATTCCATCCAGCCTATAGTTCCGCGTATAGCAATAACGATACTGGAAGGGTTTGACAGGTCAATAGCAGCAAATCCAAAATAAACCGGTTTTAAGATCGGTCCGAAGAAATTGCTCATCTGTATGTTAAAAAGCAAACGGTAACCGCTGGGGAAATTAGGGTACTGATCTTGTGTAGGGCTTAATACATCTGGCAAAGCATTGTAAACATCGTAAGCGGCCTTTACAAAATACCCATAGTTTAGTGCGGTAGGAGGCATAACGCCAAATTTTTGATTTTTCATGGGTGTAATTTTTTGATATATATTATTGATAATAAGATGCTTAGTTTAAAAATTTATGTTTTACTTGTGCAGTTGGCACCATACAACTTTCCGATTGCCCAAACAATACATATCTTTTATCGGCAAAAGCGGTGTAGAGTTTGTTCCTGATAAAAGGTGGTACCAGCCAGGCTAAATAAGCCAGTGGCAACCAAACGGTAGATAGATTTTTTACAATATGAATTACAGCGGCCGAATGGGTGTATACTTCATTGCCATGAATAACTACTACACTGTTCAGCTCTTTAAAGTCTGTTTGAAACCTGGCTGCCATGCGTGTGGCGGTGTGGCTTTGCAGCGGGGCAAACACAAATTTGTTGGCCTTATCATGCGCTATTACATAGTTAACATAGCTGTTGCAAAAATTACACACCCCATCAAACAGGATAATATCTTTGCTGTAATCTAAAACAGGTGCCATGGCATTTGATGATTGATAAAGTAAAGCGCAGGATAGGTTGCCATAAATGCCCAGAAAAAGGAGTTTAAACCCATGATAACCGCGGTGAAAAAATGAAAGGTAAAACCCCAGATCAGGAAGATCATGGCATAGGGCCAGGGTAAAAACAAACACAAAGGAAACAGGGTTTCCATGATCATCACGTTCCAGCACAGGAAACCATTAGCGGCCGGATATTTTTGAAGAAACATAGATGCTTTTTGCGATCCATAGGTTTTTGTAGAAAATACATCCCTGATAGCTGTTGAAGCACGCCATTCAGCCGAAGCTAATTTGGCAATACCGGCCACACTATATGACAGGCAAGCCTGCAAACCAATAAACCACAGGCCTATATCTGCAAGTCTTGGGCTGGCTAACCCGGGCAGATGACAAAGAACCAGGGTGATAACAATGAGCATGCTCATTTGGTCAGATCCATCGCTGCCATACCTGGTTATCAGCGAACTCGTTAATAAGCTCACAGCCAGTAGGCTGATCAATATCCAGCCAAACACCGATTGTAATTGAAAAAATACCAAACCAACCAGCAATAGGCATCTGATCACAAAAAGTGTGGCCAACCCCGATTGGCTGAATAATTTAAAAAGCGGTTTTAAAAATGTTTTTTGATCCTGCTGGCCCCAGTTCAGCTGCATTACATTCCAGGAAAGTAAGCCGTTAGGTGCAAAAATTTGAATCTTTTTGATGTACTCCAGCGTCGAAACAAAAAGCCCAACGCTCAATATCATGAGTACAAGTTGTGTAATATTTGTAAGTACGATCATGGCTAATTTATATTTGGTGAAAAACAGATAGTAAGATCAATGCCGGAGGGTTTGTTTCCTGGTAACCGCTGGTTTCTGCCAGCATAAACTGCCTGTAAACATTTGGTGATTGTTTTTTGCACTGGCTAACCGCATGCAACACGATAATATAAGGCATCGAGAACATCAGAAGATTGGTATTGCCGGTTGCTTTACGGTAATCGGGGATGCAGGATACCAGGCTTTGAACCACATCTGATAATATTTTTTTGTCGCGTTTTTCAGGGTTCCAGAACCACGACCAAAAAGTACGCTCTTCAGTGATGTCCATTTCATGCCATTCACTGTATTGTTCTTCGGTAATTTTATCGCGGTACAACAGGTGGTAATCGCTTTTACCCGGGCGTGGTGCAAAAAATGTCCATAGAGGTATCAATGCAAATACATCAATCTTAATCCTGATAAACTCAGCAAGCTTGGTATCCTTAAACTGGTTTAGTATAGTTAGCAAAAACCAACAGGCCAGGAAAGCTGTTACTATATACTCATAAATAACAGTGGAGTTTAAATTTGCCATCATAATTTTAAAGATTTGATTTAAAAAAGGAGGACACGCATCCATGTCCTCCTTGCATTGTTTTTAGTTGAATTTTTTGCGAAGCTCGATCAGTTTATCCAATGGTAAACCTTCTTTCGCGTACTTAGCAAGCTCTTTGCTTGTTTCATCATTCACCGCTGCGCCGCCGATAGCAGCAGTAGCTACCTGTACAACAACCGGAGTTGCTTTTACAGTAACTTTAATTACTTTAGCTGTTACTGCAGTTACTGCAGTAATGAAAGCAGCATTTCCTACTTCTGCCTCTACTGATTTGCCTTCACCTTGTAATTCGGCGATTAATGCATCAAGTGCAGCTAATTCTGCATGGGTTAAACTTAACTTTGACATTTTTTTGTTTTTTGATTAGATGTAAATGAATTTGGTTTATGTGCCTTTTTTGAAGCTTCATTGCACAACATAAAGTACGGGAGAGATGGCGCGTTTTACCACAGTATAAATACCTAATTAGTAGATAAAGTATTTTTACGCGCCAGGAGTAAATAGCGAAAACTGTTCTGTTTATCAGTTTGTTATGTATTTGTTGTTTTGAGCTTAAAACTTATAGGAATGGTGCGGGATGCGACAAATGTTCAGCAGAAGCAGGGGGACGGGTGCACGATTTTTTGTAACAGAAATGGAGCGGCTACGTGACTATAGCCGCTTAAAAATACCTCACCTTAAAATTTAATGAATAAAAGAGTGCTTATATCACCCCGTTTTTAACAGCAAACATCACTAAACCGGCGGTGTTACGCACGCCAATCTTTTCAATAATGCGTTGCCTGATGCCCTCCACAGAGCGAGGACTTAAAAATAGTTCTGAGCCTATTTCGGTAGCGGTTTTTTCGTTACATATCATTTTTAAAACATCCAGCTCCCGTTCAGAAAATTCAACGTCCTGGTTAAAGGAGGGTTTAACATTGCCTTTGATAACCAGCTTTTTTAACAGGGCCTTGTTTACAATATCATTAAAATAATATCCATCCTCATGAACCGAGTAGATGGCTTTGCGTATCTCCTTGGGGTCGGCATTTTTGAGCAGGTAACCATTGGCGCCATTCTCCATCAGGTGTATAATGAATTTAGCCTCATCATACATGGTCACTATCAATATCTTAATATTATCATATTTCTTGCGGATTTGTTTGGTAGCTTCCATACCATCCATAATGGGCATTTTCAGATCCATTAAAATAACATCGGGCTGTATGAGTTCAATCTGTTGCAATAAGTCCTCGCCATTATCTGCCTCAAGTACTACCTCCAGGTTTTTATCCCGGTTTAACCCAACTTTTAATCCATCTCTGAATATGGCATAATCATCGGCTATGGCTACTTTTATTTTTTGCATTATTATTTAGGTTATTGCCATAAAAATAATTAAACTTTCATGAAAAAAAATAATAAATATTCCAAAAAGCTATATATACTATATATATACTATAGTTTGAGCTTTTGAAGTAAAAAATGAATAGCATGAACACTTTTTTCTGCAGTGATTGAAAAAAAAATGAGCACTATGAGGAAGTTTAACGCTAA
The DNA here is from genome assembly GCF_900155965.1 of Mucilaginibacter lappiensis. Classification (GTDB taxonomy): domain Bacteria; phylum Bacteroidota; class Bacteroidia; order Sphingobacteriales; family Sphingobacteriaceae; genus Mucilaginibacter; species Mucilaginibacter lappiensis. Next base: position 231,549 of record NZ_FTMG01000003.1, on the reverse strand, counting down.
TCAATGGGTACCGAAATATCAATGGCGTATCCACCTGCGTGGTGCGAAAATTTAAGATTGGCTTTGAGTAAAATTATTCGATTTTGTATGTTTTTTAAGCCCAGCCCGTCTTTTTTAAACCTTAACTCCTCAAAATGAGGTTGCGTAAGGCCATTACCATTATGAGTAATGGTTAGCATGAGCATTTTATTCAGATAAATAGACCGTACAAATATTTTTGTGGCCCTGGCATGTTTGGTTATATTATGAATAAACTCCTGTACAATACGATAAATACTAATATCGTTTTGCCCTACCTGGGTAGGGTAGCTGTTATCCAATGTTGTATTAATCTCAACTATAGATTCGTGCGATATTTTGCTGCAAAAATGACTGATGGCTTCATTTAAACCAAACTCCTGTAATATGCTGGAGTGCAGGCTGTGCGATACGCTTCGTATTTTATTGATCCCTTCATCAAGCAGATCCCGGCCTTTTTGATATAAACGTTGACTCTGTTCATCACAATCGTCCATATTGACGCTATAAAAATGCAGGCTTGATGAGCCTAGTAAGGCTCCTATTTCATCATGTAGTTCTTCGGCAATACGATGGCGTTCAATTTCCTCGCTGCGTACCGCGGCCTCTATCAGTTGGTTTTTCTGCACGTTTTGCATGGCCTGCAGCTCGTTCTGATACTGGAGTTTTTTGCGTTGAGTGAATATGAAAATAAGTAGGAGGCTTATAAAAAGCATCAACATGGCGGCAATCCCAACTACCAGTAACAAACGAATATCATTGCTCCCTTGATTCATAAAAACCTTTGGCTATAAACAAGTTAAATACAATATAGGAGATGTTGTGTGCATTCCATAGTGTTACTGCAAAGTGTTGCAGGCGTATTGTTAACTCGTTGTATAAAAGAAATATAAAGAAATTAATTGTAACATAAATGCCCAAACCGGTAACTATCCAAAAGTCTGAGTTAAAAATATTAACATCTACATGGTCGTTAATTTTAAAGAGGTAGTACTGGAGCGTATAAAACAATAGGAGAATGGCTTCAACCGATAGCAGACGACTGCTCAGTTTCCAGTAATCAAAAAAATTCTCGTAAAAGCAAAAATTGACAACAACAAAGACTACAAAGAAAAAAGGGATGATCTTTTTTAATGTGGTTAAAAAAGGTTGTTTAAGCCTTATAAAAAATGTGCTGAATAAAAAAAAGCGTATAACCGAATGCAGGTTGTACAGATAGTTGTTTGAATTATAGTCAGCTGGCAAAATAGTTCTGATCTTCCAGGTGATATCGATAACAACATCAATTATAAGCGCTATCCAAACGTAAAAAACAACCGGCTTAAGTACAGCCGGCTGTTTTTTCAATAGTAATAAGGATATAGGTATTAATAACGCCCAAACTTCTGACCAATCTATAACGATCTGAAATACTTTAAACATTCGGGAATATGGTCAGGTGGTTAACTAATAGTTGCTGGTGGTGATGGATTGGTGTTAATCGGGGCACTGGGATCTGGCTGATGCACATCACCTGTACCTGATCTTTTATACCGATTAACATCATAATAAATATGGCGTGTATCATTTACGTTTGGTATAAATACCAGATAATCGGGTTTATCGCCATCGGGGTCTGCTGTGTTAATAAGCAACAACATATCGGCCAGGGATATTATATTGTTACTCATAATAAGCGGTCCGCTTAACTCCAGGGCATTATTGTTATAGTCCTCTAATGTATCGTAATAGCTGCTGTACTGATTGGGTGGCGACATATGCGCGTAGGATATCAGCTGCAGAGGTTTGCTATCGTCATCAGTGGCTGCGAAAAAATACGAAAACACAAAACTATCAATGCCAGGTGAATTGTTAATTAGGGCCTGGATGGCGCTGATCTCGTACTTTAACCAGAAAAATTTTAGTGTTTGAATCTCTTCCATAGTAGTGTTTAGTTTTTATATAACAAATGTATAAGATGGTAATGGAGTAGCTAAGCGTACAAATACCTGAAATTTTTATACCGTATTTCTACGTAGCTTGGAATACTGTTGTTTTCTTTATAGTTAAAAAAACTAATAAACGAATAGCTATTTTTTTAACGACTGTAATATAAAAGTTGATCCCACGCCCAGAGCAGCGCCGGCAGCAACGTCGGTGGGGTAGTGTACACCCAGGTACATGCGTGAATAACTTACCGAGCCTGCCCACAAAAATGCGGGTGCTATCACATACCATTTAGGATAAGCCCTGGATAAGGCCATTGCGGTAGCAAAACTACTGGAAGTGTGCCCCGAAGGGAAAGAGGTACTACCAGCCCGGTAAACTGGTACAATATTAATATTCTGTATAAACGGGCGAGGGCGCTTAACAATATGCTTGATCAAAAAGGTGAGTCCGGTTGATAGCAGGGTACTGCTGGCTACATATAAGGAGTTTTGCCTCATTTGTTTGTCGTTACTGATCACGCCCGCTGCCAGCAAACCCACCGGAACGCCAATGTCGCCATATAAATGCGTACGGGACAGAAACATAAATACGCCCGTTTGCTCTGGTGTACGTTGATTTTGCAGATCGATCATGATACGATCATCTAACTGCTGAAGTCCCGATTGTGCTTTTGACGACAAACTATATGAAAGGATGAATAATAAAAGGAGGCAAAAAAGGTATGTTTTTTGGACCAGCTTCATAGGTATTGCAGGTTTAGTATAACAGTAAATATAAGATGCTTATTTCAAATGTAGGTACTTTAAGGCATTATTAAGTCCTGGTTTGTATTTTAAAATAACTTAAAATTTAATACTGCGATAATACCGGTAAAGGAGGTATCCAATACCTTTGAAACGCTGTTTAAAACGAAAGTCCCCAAAGCGCTCGCCGCCGGGGACCTTCAACCTAAACCTTATCACAATAAGTAAGCAGGATGCTTACCTTATAGATGGCGCAAGTATATAAAAAAAAATCATAGCGCAATAGGCCATTATTATCTTTTTAATAAAAAATTACTCACGATAACGATTTAGTAAGATTGAAAGTCGGCCAATTTTTATTCATTCTTCAAACTATCTACCGGATTGGCCATTGCTGCTTTAGCTGCCTGCACGCTTACGGTTATAGCTGCAACTATTAAGGAAGCGGCACCGGCTGCAATAAATATCCACCAATGAATATTGATACGGTAAGCAAAATCCTGCAGCCATGTATAGGACATGTACCAGGCTATAGGCGAAGCAATGATCATGGCAATGATTACCATGAGTAAAAAGTCTTTTGAAATAAGCAGAATAATGGAAGACACATTGGCACCCAGTACTTTTCTGATCCCAATTTCTTTGGTACGCTGAACAACTGTATAAGCGGTAATGGCAAATAGACCCAGGCAGGCAAGTAAAATAGCCAAAAACGAAAAAGTGGTAAATACTTTGGCCGTTTGCTGTTCTGTACGGTATAAAGCGTCAAAATCCTCGTCTAAAAATTTGTACTCAAACGGACGATCGGGTACACGCTGTTTCCACAATGTTTGTATAGCTTTGATGGTATTGGAGGTATTGTTTCCGGTTATGCGGGCAAATAAAGCCGCCGTTTGAAAATGATCCAAAAATAAAACCAAAGGACCAATAGGTGTATGAAACGATTTAAAATTAAAGTCCTTTACTACGCCCTTGATAACGCCCGATTCGCCTTTTGAAATACGCTTTCCTATGGCCTGTTGGGGTGTCCACCCTAAAGCTCTTACTGCCGATTCATTGAGTATAAATGCGTATTGGAAATTTTTATAATTGTTGGTGGTGTCAATTTGTAAAACATCGGTTTGGTTAAATTCGCTGCCGGCGATTATTTTTAGCTGCAGGGTTTTTATAAAATCCTCATCCATAGGCAACGCATTTACAGTAAGGTTTTTGCCGTCGGCGGTTTGTATGGCATCGCCCCACATTACATTTACCGGCTCATTATTAGCAGAGGCTACGCTTTCGACCCCTGGAATATTAAGCATCTCTTTTTTAAGTTCGTCAATATGCTGCGGGTTATAACCAGTAGGCAAAACCACCATATTGCTTTTATTATAGCCGATATCCTTGTTGCGAATAAACGAAAGCTGTTGTAAAATAACTACGGTGGTGATGATTAGAAATATAGAGATAACGAACTGAAAAACAATAAGCGGTTTGCGTATACTTTTGCCAGAGGTAAATGAAAAACCGGTTTTCAGTATCTTTGATAATTTAATGTTTGATAATAACAGCGCCGGATACGCACCCGCAGCTAGACCGATAATCGCGGTTAAGAGCAGGAGGCTGGCAAGAATGATGGGATCAAAAAATACTGAATATTTAAACTGGATACCCGCAACCTGGTTAAAATAAGGCAAAGCAATATAAGCAATGCCGGTGGCCAGCAAGATACAGATGGCGGTAACCAGTAATGCCTCTCCTACAAATTGGGTAAATAATTGTGGTTTGCCGGCACCCATCACTTTGCGGATACTGATTTCGGCCCCGCGTCCTGCCGATTGGGCAATAGCCAGGTTTACATAGTTTACGCAGGCTATAATCAATATCAATACCGCGACTATAACGAGTATATATATATAAACCATACTGCCAGCAGATTCCAAATCGCCTGGAAGGTTTGAATATAAATGAACCTTTTTTAAATGCTCCAGGTAAAAGGTTAAAAATTGATTACCGGTTAAATGCAGCTCGGTTTTATCAACCATTTTCATATAAGAACTAATCTTTTGCTGCAATGGTTGTATTTGCTCCTTATTTTTTAATAGCAGGTAAGTGATATAGTTAGCACCGTTATATTTTTCTTCTTTGGCCTGGTTCAAGGTATTGAATGGCACCAGGAAATCAAATTTGATTTGTGAATTAGATGGCGCGTCTGCGGCGATAGCAGATACGGTGTAATTTTGATGCTCCGACTTCATAATCTTACCTATAGGATCCTCATCATGAAAGTATTTCTTAGCAGCCGATTGTGTGATGATGATTTTATCAGGAGAATTTAAAGCTTCGTCGACATTGCCTTTAATCAACTTATAGGAGAATATTTTAAAAAATGAGGGTTCCGCGTATATGAATTTTTTTTCATTGAACAAGAAATCGCGATAACCAATTATCCGGGAAGCTTTATACAATCGCACATAATCTGTTATTTCAGGGAACATCCGTTTAAACTGCGGACCCACCTTGGTACCCGTAACCGACGTTTTTTGCGATGGACCTCCGCTATTGTATTCCATCGTAACGCGTACAATCTTGTCGGCATTTTTATTAAAATGATCATAACCTAACTCGTGTTTGATATATATACCTATAAGCAGACAGCTAACAATACCAATAGTTAAACCCACAATGTTTACCAGGGAGTAAAGCTTATTTTTCATTAAGTTTCTCCAGGCTATCTTTAAGTAACTTTTTATCATGATCGTATATTAAAAAAATGCTTTCACCAATTTATAAAAATGGATGCTATTCTGTCCTTAAACTCTTTACCGGGTTGGCCAGAGCAGCTTTAATAGCTGTGTAGCCTACGGTTAACCAGGCAATACATACCGAAGCTAAAATAGTGGCCACGAAAAACCATATGCCTATAATGATGTGATAAGTATAGCCCTGCAGCCATTGATGCATAAAATACCAGGCCAGGGGCGAGGCAATCAAAAACGCGATGATCACCAACATGGTAAACTCTTTGGACAACAGAATCACGATATCCTTTACAGGTGCGCCCAATACTTTGCGTATACCGATCTCTTTTTTGCGTTGGATGGCCATAAATGATATTAACCCGTACAAGCCCAGGCAGGAAATGAAAATAGCTATACCCGAAAATATGGTATACAAAGCTGAAAGCTGGTTTTCCTGTTTATAATAGTTAGCTATGGTTTGATCCATAAATTTATACTCGAGTATAAACTCCGGAAAATTCTTATCCCATACATTTTCCATTGCTGCGGTGATTGATTTTGCTTTGCTCAGATCTATCCGCAGGTTGGCTAGTCCATACCCTTTTTTAAGGCTGCTCATCACTAACGGTTCAATGGGATCGCGAAGCGAGTTGGCATGAAAATCCTTCACTACACCTACTATAGGTAAAGTTCTTCCACCTACATTGATGGGCATGCCAATAGCATCCTTGGGGCTCCTGATACCTAATCTTCGTACCACGGTTTCATTTACCACAAACTCACGCATGGTATCAGAAGCGAAATATATCCTGCCCGCAACAATAGGCAGGTTATATACACTAAAGAAATCCGGGTCGGCTATTTTCATGTTCACGATCATATCCGGATTAATACCTTTATGGCCTTCCCTGTTGAGGTCGGTAGCCCAAAAGCCCCCGTCTGATACCGGTGAAAACATACTGAAGCCAACTTTTTCAACACCGGGGATTTTTGCCAGCTGATCACGCAGATAGCTCACTTTAGTGCGGCTCACACTGTCTCTGGGGAAGGTCGCGTAAATAACAGCATCTTTTTTAAAGCCCATGTTTGCCGTGCGGAAATAATCCATTTGCGAAGCTACCACCAGCGTACCGATGATGAGGGTCTGCGCAATCACAAACTGAAAAACAACCAGCCCCCGTCTGAACATAACGCCCTGTTTTTGATCGGCACCCGAGGAGCCTTTTAAAATACTTGCCGGTTTAAAGCCCGAAAGCACCAGCGCCGGGTAAAATCCAGACAGGAACGATACCAGTAATAGGGCACCAAACAGAAATATGACCAATCGGGGGCTATATAAGGTTGATGCAGTAAGATTGATCTCGAGCAGGTTATTAACGGCTGGGAGGGCAATAACAACAATAACGAGCGAAATGAGCATGGCCAGTAAGCTGGTGATGCCGGTTTCGCCTAAGAATTGTGCTATCAATTGCGAGCGGCTGCCCCCCAAAACTTTTCTTACGCCTACTTCGCGGGCACGGTTAACAGCCTGGGCCACGGTAAGGTTAATAAAGTTTACGCAGGCTACGATAAGCAGGAACAGGCCAATAAGGCTAAGCGCAAGTATCAGATCCTTGCTAAAAGTGCGACCGGTAAAATTCCCGTACCGTTCATCATAATGCAACTCATTCAGCGCCTGGGGCGAAAGATTGTAACCCGAATTTATGGGTTTGATATGCCGGTCGGTAAAGCCACTAAGCGCCCTGCTAAGCTGGTTTACGGTATGGTTTTTGGCCAATTCAACAAAGCAATAATTACCATCATTAATACCTCCCCAGTTTTTATTGTCGGCTTTAAACAAAGTAATATAGGATAATACTCCTTTAATAGGGAAATCGGTATTAGCAGGCGGATTTTCGAGCACACCGGTCACTTTTACAAACTCGCCATCCATTTTCAGGGTTTTGCCTATAATGCCTTGCCAGCTGCCAAAGTATTTTGAAGCGCTTGCCTTGGTAAGGAGTATGGTGTTGGGTTCGGTAAGCGCTGTTTTGATATCGCCTTCGACTAAGGGGAAATCAAATATTTGGAAAAACTGAGGTTCCGCGAAAAAGAACCCGCTTGCCTCTTTGAATTTTTTCAGTGCCGATCCGTCCCTGGGTGTTACAATCACCTGCATGTCACCGGTGTTAACGATGGCGGCTGCGTTAGCAACCTCCGGTAACTCTGTACGTATAGTTGATGTTACCGGTACAGGCACACCTGTACGGTATTCGCGGTTAACCGGATTTTTCCCAATCCGTACAACCCGGTATATCTTGTCTTTTTTTGTATGAAAGCTATCAAAACTTTGTTCGTACTGAACAACCAGGAATATTAAAAGGAAAGCTGCGAATCCTACGGTAAGACCAGCGATATTGATCACCGCATTGCTTTTATGCCTGGTAAGGTTCCTGATGGCTGTTTTGATGTAGTTTTTTAGCATGGCTTAATTAATTTAAGAGAGTGCCCCGGTATAATCGGTATTTTACTGCTAAATAAATACCATATTTTTAAGTTGTTGATAATGTGATTGTTGTAATTTTTACACCTCGTAGAAATGTTCGCTTCCGATACAGTTAATGTCCGGTTTTATGAGGATAGCTTAATTATATGCGACATAAAAAATAAATAACCGCGATTTAGCGTTGCTAACCTAAATTAAACATTAAAAAATGATGATTTACCGATGAGGGCTTTCATACACCGGCACCTGAAGATTATCGACCGGTTCATCATCAAAAAATACCTGGGTACATTTGTATTCACCATGGCTATTTTCATGGTGATATCGGTGGTGTTTGATATATCGGAGAAATTAGAAAACTTTACCAGTCATCATGCCAAACTCCATGATATTGTATTTGGATATTATGCCGGGTTTGTTCCTTACTACCTCAACCTGCTTTCGCCGCTCATTAACTTTCTGGCGGTGATATTTTTTACCGCTAAAATGGCCAATCAAACAGAGATTGTGCCCATCCTGAGCGGAAAAGCAAGCTTTAACCGTTTCCTGCGCCCCTATTTTATAGCGGCAACCCTCATATTCATCGTGTCATTTTTTGCCAATGTATACCTCATACCTTATACCAATCATTTGAAAAACAGGTTTGAAAATGCCAACGGTATTGGAGATAACGACCCAAACAAAAGCCGGGTGCACATGCAGATTGATAAACACACCTATGTTTACCTTGATCAGTACAACCCTTCTGTGCGCACAGGTTATCAATTTATTATGGAGAAGTTTGATGATGATACCCTTCGTGAAAAGCTTATTGCCAAGCAAGTAACCTATGATTCGTTAAAGCGGGTATGGTCATTAAAAAACTATACCGTAAAGTACGTTAACGGCCTTCGTGAAAAGTTTGTCAGCAGCGGTGTTAAAAAAGATACGGTTTTAGATATGCGCCCAACCGACTTTATTGCTTATGACAACGAATACTCGGCCATGTCATTAAGCGATCTCAATAAAAACATCACCACAGAAAAATTGCGTCGGCCCGAGGTGCTCAATAAATTGTACTACGAAAAATTTCACCGTTTTATTTATCCCTTATCGGCTTATGTGTTAACCGTGCTGGGCGTGGCCCTGTCATCCCGCAGGGTACGCGGAGGGGTGGGTTTACCTTTAGGATTAGGTATTATATTGTGTTTTACTTATGTAATTGTAGAGCGGTTCGCTATCGTTTTCTCGGTTAACGGAGGTGTGCCACCTATTTTTGCTGTACTGATACCCAATATTTTGTTTGGTATGATAGGCGGGTATTTACTTGCAAGAGCGCCTAAGTAAATGATTCTACTGCAAAAGATTTGATATAGAACACTGAATATTCAATATTGAATGGGAAAATTCGATGTTGGATATTCCTGTCCCCTCAGGGTCCTTTGCAAGTTAAAGTTAACCCACAAAATTCGCTAACCTAAAATTCCAATAGGAGGCACCTACGGAGCCTATTGATGTGCACTTTAGGACTATAAACACGTGGCCCCGCTGGGGCCGAATAGCACGTCAGGCATACTGTTTACACTATAAAACATTATCGGCCCCAGCGGGGCCACGTGTTTATAGGTAAAATCTGAAGAAATAGTGGACTCTAGCGGAGTCTCCTAATCATAAACTTACTTATTAAGCCTTATTCGGTGCGCATTTAGATTTTATGGGTTAACCTAAACCTGAAAGGGGCCCTGAGGTTGCCATTGAGCCAGTTTATAACTAAGGATCCTCTGCGAGAGACTCTTAGTGGTCAAAATCTGTCACCATAAATCACACTGAAACAGATTTAATATTGAACATTGAATGTCCAATATCGAATGATGAATGGGAGGATTCGGTGTTGGATATTCAAAATTCATTATTCGATATTAATTCATCATCATACTTGTTCTTCATTCAGCTTTTTAGTCAACTTAAGATACCTGGATGCCAGGAACATGGCCGAAAACGGAATGAAAAAGTATTTGGATATAATAGGAATAAAAGTGGTGCCGTCGCTGCCGAAAAAACCGAAATACCAGTAGGAGGTCATGGCGATAATAAACACCAGTTTTAAACTGGAATTAGCCGCAACCTGCCGATAATTGAGCGGGAACATTTTAAAAAAGAAATGATACATCACATAAAAAGTACCGGCGGTTACAAAGGGTAAAAGCAACCAGGTAGATATGCCAAAGCACCGCGCTGCTATAGCCATATCGCCATGGTCGGTTATTACGCGGAGTGGGGCGTAGCTCAGCAAATTGGCAGCTCCCATTAAGGATAGCCAATACAGGAATGTGATGGCTCCCCGGCTGGCTTTTACCCGTTTGAGTTTAGTTAGCCCGTAACACAAAAAGTATAACAAGCCATTACCAACCCCGGCGCCCGCAAGGGCGATAATGCCACCCCATATTCCATAGCCGCTGGCTATTATTTTTTGATAATCTACATTTTCCTCTACATCACCCAATAGTATAATGTTTTTAAAGGTTGGCGGGCCATAATCTAAAGCCAAAGGGTTAGCCTTAAACCCTAAGATCCAGGCCAGGAACGAGTGGGAATATTCATGCAAAAGAAAGGCAATAGCGTGCGTAAACAACACCAAAAACATGGTCAGTAAAGCAAACCTTACATCGTTACTATCGATCTTTTTAAAATGGGTGGCGTTGGTGCTCATAGGTAGTGGTTGTATATCAAAAATATACTTTTAGAACCTACTTTACTCAATTCATATTACTTTCTAATTTCTTTAAAGTCTCTTTTCCGCTAGTGTTGCCAGGATTCAGCTCAATTGATCTTTTGTAATTTTTGATGGCTAATACTTTATTGCCATTTCTCATGTAGGCTTCGCCCAGGCTATCATAAGCGTTTGAGGATGTTGGGTGTTTCTGTACATTTTCTTTAAATATCCCGATAGCCTCATCCATGTTTTTTAAGTTCAATTGCTGATAGCCACAATTGTTCAGGAGATCTTCGCTCGGGTTTATCGTATAACCAAACTCATCAGATAGTTTGCTGAAATGAGCATTTATATCCGTCATGGACATTTTAATTTGGCTATAATAGTCAATAAACCAGTTGCTGTAAATAAACCTCAACCCGTCATAAACGCTTTTATAAGTAACCGAAAAATGATTTTCATCCGGATATTGTTCAAATTTCCAGGTAAAGGAGGTTGGAGCAGTGGTTTTTAATACCAGCATTAGCGAATCCACCTTTTGTCTGTTCTCGTTTCCTATCGAAATAAAGTTTTTTCCTCTCAGTTGCTGGTGACTTTGCAGGAACGGTGCAAAATCGGTCAGGATTTTTGTATTGCCCCCATAAATTGCCGGGCTTATCAGGATATTGGCCTGGAAAAGATCGGGAGCAGCCTCCTTGACATAAAGGGCAAATATGCCTCCTAAAGAATGTGCCGAAAGGATACGGTAGGGTTCGGTGCGGTAATTTTTATCGACATAAGGCACCAGTTCATTTTTAATGAATTGCAAAAATTTAGGCCCGCCGCCTGTTTTGCCCATTTTGGTGGTATCCACTTTTCCATCGAAAAGAAGAGAATGTATGGGGGTAAAATCTCGGGTTCGATCTACATTTAAAATAGCCACCACAATCATTTGAGGCATCCGGTTGCGATCATAACCCGCTAAATATTCAACTGCTTCCGAAACGTATTTGAAATGATTGCCCCCATCAAGTAGGTACAGCACCGGATAGGTGGTTGATGTAGTGCTATAATCTGATGGCAGGTGTATCCAGATGGTTCGTTTTTCTCCTAAAAACTTGGATGTTAATACCACAGTTTTGTCGTTATTAACGGTAACACTGTCGGTTTGAGCAAATGAGGTTTTACCGCAGATTAGCAGCAAAAACAGGATAAGGATAATACGAATGGGTTTATAATAGGATATCATATAGCTTATATCATTAATGTGCTTAAACAAAGGAAATCAAAATTAAGGGTAGTTGGTTTTAAATCAGACTTAAAAATCTACTTGGCTCGTTTGCAACGAGTGCTTATCGTGGAGCGGCGATTGCATCGCCCGTGCGTTTTAAACGCAAACCTATATGAAGCACTCGTTACAAACCGCAGGTGTTGGGAAGATGAAAACAAAGACCCAAAAAGGAGTTTGGCTGAAGCCAATAACTTTTGTTTTGTAGCCCGTTGGTTAAAACTAACGGCAACGAAAGATGAAGCAGCTGTTTTTTATTCATTGCTGTCCCATTTATGGGACGGATAATAGCTGAATTTCCTGGCTGTAGCCTAAAACTAATCTTCCCAACACCTGAGGTTACAAACGAGCGCAAGGTTACGGAGGGACACATCTTTTTGAAAAATGTCATTTCGAACGAACAAGCATGGGCTCGTGTCTGGAGTGAGGAGAAATCTTCTGCGCTGAACGTGTTGATATGCAAAGTTCGTATCAAAAGTCGCAGAAGATTTCTCCCTTGGTTCGAAATGACATCTCTTTTTGTTTGATTTAGCTATAATGAGGGCTTTTAATCAAAAAAAGATGTGTCCACACAGTAGCCCCGTGGGGAGGGAACGTTCCTTGTAAAAACAAGTTTTGTCATGCTGAACGGAGTGAAGCATCTGTTCTGCTATTTGTATATTCAATAATGAATCCTTCGCTATGCTCAGGATGACAACGAGAACAAGGATTTTTTACGCCCTCTCCTTTGGAGAGGGCTGTGGTGAGGTCTCCTTGCGTTGCGCCATCAGGCTTTTACCTGCTACCAGCAGTTCCTGGGTAATGTTGCGGGTATAGGTTTTGATCTCCTGCTGAAAATCGTCAACAGAAGCACCCGAGCGGATCTCTTCCAGGCGTTTTTCCCAATTACCGGTCAGTTCTGCCTGGGCTATTTTCTGATCTTTTACTACGTGGTATACACTGAGTCCGGTTGGGGTGGGCACCAGGTTCTTTTTTTCGCGGATGATGTAATCCCGTTTAATCAACGTTTCAATGATGGATGCACGGGTTGCGGGCGTACCCAGACCACTATCTTTCATGGCGTATCTCAGTTCTTCATCCTCAATTTCTTTACCGGCGGTTTCCAGCGTTTTTAACAGCGAGGCTTCGTTATATAGTGGCTTGGGTTTGGTTTGTTTTTCGAGCAGGGTCTTTTCGGGTATGGGCAGGCGTTCGTCTTGCTGCACTTTGGGCAGGCTCGCGTTTTCTTCGTCCTTCTTTTCCTCGTCGGGGTCGTTCAGTACCGAACGCCATCCGGCCGAGCTGATCACTGTTCCGCTGGCGGTAAACAGTGAACCCGATTGTACGGTGATCTTGGTGATCTCCTTGATACATTCCTGGTGAAAGGCCTCCAGCATACGTGCGGCCACAAGGTCGTAAATGGCCTGCAGATCGCCCGATAGCTGATAGGGTTTTTCGCCGGTGGGTAGTATAGCGTGGTGATCCGTCACCTTTTTGGCATTCACGCTGCGTTTGTTAAGCTTTACCGTAGCCAGAAAGGCGGCCTGTTTGCCAAACTCCGGGTGCTCATAAAATTTTTCTACCAATGCGGGTACAGTGGCAAATACATCGTCGCCAATATAGCGGCTGCCGGTACGCGGGTAGGTGACCAATTTGCCCTCATACAGGGTTTGCAGCAAGCCAAGGGTTTGGTCGGCCGTAAAGCCTTTGCGTTTGTTGGCTTCTTGCTGTAAACTGCTCAAATCATGCAGTAACGGCGGCGGTTCCTTGCGGGGTTTGGCCTCTACACTTAGGATATGCCCGCCATTAGGAAAGCCCGATGGCACATCCTCCACCTTATCTACCACAGCCTGCGCTTCTTCGGTGGTTTTAAAGCTTTCGGTGGATATGGCCCTGAAAACCTGTCCGTCCTTATCTACCTGGATACTGACCTGGTAATACAGCTGCGGCACAAAGTTCTTGTTTTCGAGATAGCGTGAACAGATCATGGCCAGGGTAGGGGTTTGCACCCTGCCCAGTGAAAGCACTGCCCGGGTACCTGCCGAAATACTGAGCGCCTGCGTGGCGTTCATGCCCACCAGCCAATCCGACTGGGAGCGGCAATGCGCCGAGTTGAACAGCGTATCGTAATCGCTGCCGGGTTTCAGGTTGCGGAAACCTTCTTTAATAGCCTCATCGGTTTGTGACGATATCCAGAGCCTTTTAAAGGGCTTTTTGCATTTGAGGTAATAATAAATATAGCGGAAGATGAGTTCGCCTTCGCGCCCAGCATCCGTAGCTACAATGATCTCGGTAGCTTCATCAAACAGGGCCTTGATAGTGTTCAGCTGTTTTTTAACAGAGGGGTCGTCCACTATGCCATCCTTGGTTTTAACCTTGCGGATGCTCAGCTTAAACTTAGGCGGCAGCATGGGCAGGTTTTGAACACTCCAGCCGTAAAAACCATATTCCTGCGGAGGCGCCAATTGCAAAAGATGACCGAAGGCCCAGGTAAAAGTATATCCCTTGCCTTCCATATACCCATCCTTTTTGGTGGTAGCGCCAAATACTTTGGCAATTTCGCGGGCTACGGATGGTTTTTCGGCAATGATAACTTTCATGTACAGGAGGTCTCAAAATTAATTTGAGGGGCGAAAGTTAGACAAACCCAACGGTTGCTACAACGGATGTGGAAAAATGGGGACCTCACCCCGGCCCTCTCCAAAGGAGAGGGGCTTTATTGCAGAAGAATCGACCCGGTCATCGCTTCGCTCGACCACCCTCTCTTCACCTGCGGAGAGGCATCGCTTTGCATCTAAAACACGTCATTGCGAGGCACGAAGCAATCTCCGATAAGCAGGGCTGCTCTGTAAGTCGGGGATTGCCACACTGCGTTCGCAATGACGCGCGGGGAAGGAGGCCTGGAGAAAAGTTCTTGTTAATCTCCCCAATTTTCGGTATCTTTATATACATGTCAAAGCCCGGTTTTTTCTCTCAAAAAAGAGAAAACCGGGCTGTTTGGTTAAGGGAAATAAGACCCCAAAACCGACCGTTTGGTATTTAGTTATTTGATAATCAGATATTTAATACTTTTTAAACTTTTCAAAACATGCAAAAAATTTGTTAAAAAGTGTTAAAATCGATGGTTTTGAGTGAGTTTTCGACAGTTTTTGACCAATTTTTAGCCCATTTTCGACCTGAAAAGTGTTAAAATTAAAGGTTTAAAAAGTATTCACACAAAAAAAGCCCGCGAAAAACACGGGCATGGTGGTAGGATTTTTTGAATTATAATGGTAGCCGTTTTACTGGCTGCTTTCGTTCTTGATGCCTTTAAGCAAAGCGTAAATAGCCATAGCGTGACCGTGACCCAGTTCAAAATCGGTCTTAAGCCAGTTGGTAATATCGCCGGCCTTTACTATAAGTTCGCCTTTTTTGGTAAAGCCCTTTTCTTCGGCTAATTTTCTAAAGTCTGCGGCGTCTTTGCCGGTTTTAGCTTTGATGGTGGTAAGGTATGCTTGAAATGACATGTTCTTATAATTTATTTTACTATTGAATGCAGGATTTTGAATATCGAACATCGAAATTTTACTTCATTATTCAGTATTCCTTGTTCGGTATACGATATTTTTAATAGGTGTTTTTTTAATTGGATGCTGTGAGAAAGTCCTCAACAATCAGACTGAAACTTTCAACCTTCTTGCTACTGGCATTCGGAAAATAGGCCTCGCCAAAATACTCACCATGGTGACCCGGCAATATCGCCAACTGACCATGAGGCAATAAGCGCGACATTTCGGCGGCATGTTCGGGAGTAGGCAGGTCATGATCGCCAATGACCACCAGGGTAGGAGCGTGTATAGAAGCGATTTGTTCTTTGGTCCAGCCTTTAAATACGCTCATGCGTTGAACGTCTTTATTAAACATATTCATAAGGGCAGCCTGATCATTTATTTTCAGGTACTCGTCCTTGTAAATCTTTGGCATATCGCTGAATTTAGGGTTTTTGAAGCCTTCCCAAAAGCCTGTAGGTACACCATCGCGGCTATAAAAAGCTGAGGCTATAATGAGCCTGTCAACCAGTTTAGGATGCCTCAGGGCCAATTCAAGCGTTGTTTGGCCACCATTGCTAAAGCCTAATACGTCGGTTTTGGTAATGTTAAGTTGACGTAACAGTTCGGCAACATCATCAGCATCCTGGGTAAAAGTTTCGGGGGCGTCGCGGTCGCTGGTATGGCCATGAGCCTGCAGTTCAACGGCAATTACCTGGTGGGTTTTAGACAGTATGGGTATAATGCGGGCAAACGAAGTGCTGAGGGTTGAGCCGCCACCATGTATCAATACCAATGGTTTACCTGTACCATGAATTTCATAATACATTTTTATGCCGTTCACGTTGGCATATTTACCTTGTGCTATTGTTTGGGCTTGTGTCGCACTGCCGGCTGTTATCATGGCCATAATGATTAGTGGGATGTGGGTAAGTTTATTATTGATTGTGCTTTTCATCGTTGTAAATTTTATATCCAAATGTACAGCTGCCACGCTAATTGCTAAATGGGCATATCCGACAATTAAAGGGGCGCTTTGCGACAAAGCAGGGCAAAACTGGTACTATACAATAATTGGATAACTAAAACTACGGAATTGTTACGATGAAAAGCACTGATAAACCGGTTTGAATAGATTAGCCGATATTTTGACTGATCAATCCTGCTAAACTCCGTATCTCCGTAAAATCATCTGCTATATACTGAGTATTTACGTGCGAATCTGTACAAATGAGTTTTTTGATCAATCCGGAGTTCTTTAACTTATTGATACCGTCGTTTACAAAAAGTCCGTGTGTGGTAATCACGTAGATATCGCCCGCACCTGCATTCTTGTAGGTTTGCGCCGCATTAATAATGCTACCACCAGAACGGATCATGTCATCGTAAATAATTACTGTTTTACCGGATACATCGGCGTTGATGGCGCTTACTTCGGTATGGTCGCCTTTGAGGCGGCGTTTCAAGATAAAAGCTGCGTTTACGCCCATGTCATTAGCCAGGGATTCAACCCATTTTGCCCTGCCGGCATCGGTGCTGGCCATAACAAAATTGTTGCTGCCGTATTCGCGGGCGGCGGCTATCACAATATCTTTGCAGTAAACATGCACGGGGTACAGGCCATGTTCAAAATAATATTGGATACCTTCGGAGTGAAGATCAAACAATAAAACCTTATTACCGCGGTTAGAGCGGGGGATGCAGGATAATAGGCGGGCACGAGTTTTTGCAGTCACAATTTCGCCGCTTAACACCGCGCGCTCCATGGTAGAGTAACCGAAGTAGGGTATAACGAGGGTGAGTGAGTTGGCACCGTAGCTTACCAGTGAGGAAGCCAGATCATACAATTCCAACGTAGCCTGGTCCGATACGGTACCGCCTAATAGCACGACATCCCGGTCCTCAATATTGCAGGTGATACGCTGGTAACGCTCACCGTCGGTAAAGTGGCTTACTTCCAGTTCGCCTTTTTCAAACAGGCCGGAAGCTAATACTCTTTCGGCCAGGTATTCATAGTCGGTTATATTAAATAGTAACTTCTTCATATTGATATTAATTGGCGTTTGCCCTTACCTGTTCAAAACTGATGATATTTGTTAACTGACCGTTTTCAAAAACGATTTGTAAATGATCGCTTAGTTCTGTATAGTCTTGTTCTTTGACAGTTTTAAAGATGCCGTTTATTTTTACCAGTTTCAAACGACCGGCTTTGCTTTTTTTGAAACTTTCGGTAATGTTACCTTGCGCGTCCATCTCGGTAGGGCTTTTTTCAACAGCCACTTCCCGGCCATTGATCACGGCACTGCTGCATTTAAGCGCGAATTTTTGAGTATCGCGATCCACTTTTTGGAGTAAGGCCCCACCCATACCCAGCACCAGGTTTTCGGCGCTGATGCTGTTTTCTTTTAGTGTTTTGTAGATATTTTTGATCTCGTTATAATTAACGCCATCACCTTGTATTACCCGTAGTTGTGGCGGTAAAACTTTGTAGCCTTTGGCATTAACGGTGTACCCAAACTTGCTGAAAAGTATCTCAAATATCTCCAGTAAGGTCCTGATTGGGTCGCCGCTATCCGGGCGGATAACCAGGGTACCTTTACGGTTCAGGATCTCATCGCGCAGTTCGGTACCCCAGTACTCTTCGCATGCCCTGAATATGTTATAGCTGTCAGACACGCAGGCGATGGTGCCGGTAGGGAAGCTTTTCAATACATGCCGGAAAACCTCCAGCTCACCCTCTTTGCCCAGCAGGGTACAAATGCTATGCTCGGTTGCTGGAATGCTTAAACCATAAACTTTCTGGGCATCGTAATAAGTAATAGCCATGCTGCTACCAGCCAGATTATCGCTGCCGCTGAAGTTGATGAGATGTGCGGCTCCGCCTAGTTTGGCACTTTCCACGCTGCTTACACCGCGGAAACCAAAATCGTTCAGTACAAAATCAATCCCAGCTTCGGCTCCGTCGGTAGCGGTTTCCTGGAAGTATTGCGTGATCACTTTTCTGATCTGGTTACTAAGCGTAGCCACGGTGCATGGGTACCACACCTGCATCAGCAGGGTTTCTAAAAAGTTGGTGAGCCAATAACATTCCGGATCAGTGTTTTCAATGGTCATGAGCACATTGCCAGTTGGCACAGCGGTACCTTCGGCAATTGCTTTTATTTTGATAGGCAGATGGCCGTTATATTTATCCAAAATATATTGGAATTTGGCACGGTTAAACACATCGTCCCTGCCAAATACCTGTTGTAAAAAGCCGTCGGCCTCGTCAATATCTTGCTGGGTAAATGCTTGTCCTTGTATGTATTCTTTTAAAAAATATTGTAAACCAAAAAATATGGTTTCATCAAACAATCCGCCACGGCTTTCCAGGTAGCTGTATATTTGGGTGGTGCCGGGGTAGTAAAATTTATGGTGGGCGTATTTATATGCGTCAGCCAAAAGAATCAGATTTTCGCGTTTCATGGCTTAGTGTTTTAGGTATTTATTAATTATAAAATCGAACAACTCGTGGTGCTCATCACTGATGTTTCCCTCGGTGAGCATCTGCGGCACGGTAGGCTTTCTTTTTGAGGTATATCCGAATACAACCGCATCAACGGCTACTTTAATGTTCTGAGAAGCTGACATATCACAAAGTTATTAATATGTGTAAAGCAGTCAAGCGTGGTTTTATGGATAGATTGTTTTAAGAAAAAGGTTATAATTAATAATTATAACTATAATTGGTTATATAGTATAAATATAACTTTAATTGGTTATTTTATTTTGATATAAATAAAATAAGTTATAATTTAGTATGTGTTAATACGGATATTATGAAGATATATGGAGTTGTTACCGGAGATATTAAAAATTTCACCAGATTATCAGATCAAAAACGAGGTAAATTAGTTAGCGATACCGAGCAGTTATTAAGATCAATGGTTAAGCAGCCTCTGGATGCTGCAATATTCAGAGGGGATAGCTATCAATTTATAGTGAATGATATAGGCGAGGTTTTAGATAAATGTATACGGTTGATATGTTGGTTTAGAATGAATTCTGACAAAGATAGTCCTTCCCGCTTGGGTACCAGACTTTCAATTGGAATTGGTGAAATAGCGTATCTTGGTAAAAATGTTCTGGACTCGGATGGGGAAGCGTTTCATTTTTCAGGAAGAAACTTTGATAAAATGGATAAAGAGGAGATCATCAGAGTCACTACCTCTGATGAGGCTAAAACCAATACATACCAGGTGATACTGATGTATATTAACATGATTGTGCAGGGATGGACGATAAATCAAGCAGAAACCATATATCAGCTATTAAGTATAGAGGATAGTACGCAGGACAAAATAGCAAAAGAACTAAAAATGAGTCAGCCGGCTATCGCCAAGAGCTTAAGGGCGGCAAGGTGGAAAGAAGTTGAAAAAGGTATTAGTTATATCAATAGAGATCTAAACAAGCAATATTTTACATAATGGAACTTGGCATTTTATTACGGTTACTGATGGCGCATCTGCTAGGTGATTTTTTGTTTCAACCTCAGAGTTGGGTAAAAGCAAAAGAAAGTAAAAAGGAGAAAGCTCCTCAAATGTATTATCATGTATTGGTGATAACATTAATAACCTATGTGTTTTTGTGGGATTGGAGCAAATGGTATATCCCACTCATTGTAATGGTAAGTCATTTGGCGATAGATATTTGGAAAAGCTATCGCCCCAATAGTTTTATTTATTTTCTATTTGATCAACTGTTGCACCTTGCTATTATCTTTCTGATTTGGATAGCTGTTTATTTTAACAGTTATTTGATAACGACATGGGTAATTAAATACCTAAACTCGTCTCATTTTTGGACGTTGGTATTATCTTATTATTTGGTAATTGGTCCGTTAGGGATTGCTATAGGTAAAGCAACCGAAAAGTGGCAAAAAGAGGCGGGTATGAATGCCGGTGGTTTAAGCAAAGCTGGCATGTGGATTGGGCGATGTGAACGGGTTTTAATATTAACGTTTATTATCAGTAATCAATATACAGCATTAGGTTTCTTAATGGCAGCTAAATCTATACTTCGTTTTGGTGATAAAGACGATCGAGAACAAAAAAAAACAGAATATATTTTGGTAGGTACTTTGATCAGTTTTTCGTCAGCCGCAATTGTTGGAGTAATAGTGAACTATATTATGAAGGCTTAAATACAAATCAGAGGAAAAGTATAGAAAACGGGTTTAAAAATGTCTTAAATGCAAAAAGCCTCACATTTGTGAGGCTTTTTGTGATCCCGCTGGGATTCGAACCCAGGACCCCAACATTAAAAGTGTTATGCTCTACCAGCTGAGCTACGGAATCTTTCTTTTAGCTTCTTCGATAGTGTTATCGTTTCCGTTTAAAGTGGTGCAAATATAGGAGTATTTGATATATGGCGCAAGTCTTTTTTTGAATTAATTTGCAAGTCTTTTTTAAGGCATTCATTGCCAATAAACTACATTTTTAAAATTGCAATTTTGCCTCCATTTCCAGCAAGTAAAATCATTTTTCCGTGTTTGGCTTTGCCACAAACATTAAAACTCGTGCTGTCTATCTGCCTCCAGGTACGACCGCCATCGGTAGTAATATTACTTCCGGAAGTACCGGTGGAAAGAAATATATCATCTTTAATATATTCCACACATGACTGAAAACCCGAAGGCACCTGAGTTGGATTGTTGAAAATAGGCGGGTGAGTAGTGAAAATAGTGGCTACTGAATCTGTTCTTTTATCATTTTCATAATCACCGCCAACCACGATGATCTTATTTTTTCCGGCTGCTAAAGAGAATGCTCCCTGACTGGATTTTGAATGAATCATGGGAAGATTGACATAATTATATTCAGTAACATTATTTGTGGTGGAGATTATCCTACTGTTTTTACCTCCAGATACAATAAATAAATTTCCGTTATATACCCTGAAACAAGTTCCACTGGCTGCAAAAGCCGCTTCACCCGGCAGAGCAATAGGAGGATTAGATACATTGGCCCACGTTTCACCGCCATCCTTAGTTTCCATCAGCAAAAACTTGTCTTTAATGGGATCTCCAAGGATGTACCCATGTCGTTCATTTGCAAAATCCATGGCATCAAAAAAGTAAGTGGTATCAGTTTTTCGATATTTTTCCTGCCAGCTTTTACCGCCGTCGATAGTTTTTAATACTAATGATGGCGCACCAGAGCTCATGATGATCGCTTCTTTATCTGAAAAAGCTTCAATATCCCGGAATTCGGATTTTTCATAACCTTTTATTTGTTCCCAATCCCATGTTTTTCCTCCATCGTTGGTTATGGCGATGTATCCTTTACTACCACTGATCCATGCTGTTTTGTCATTTACAACAGATAAACCTCTAATACTTGTAGGTTTATCTTGCTGTAAAAGTACAATGCTTTGGGATTTTGTAATTGATGATAGCAATAGGAGAGGAAATAAAATGCTGGTAATGAGGTGATATCTTGTTTTCATAGAATAGGATAAAGAATGCAGTTTTATCCGAAATTAATTGAAAAACAGGCAAATGACAATTAGTTATCAATTTTTATATTATTTAGATTGCAATTTGATTGAAACGATTATATTTGCACGCTTGTTAATTAATTGATGTCGAAAATCGCTTCATGGCAATCTTGAAGCATCAAAACAATAAGCCCGGATGGCGAAATTGGTAAACGTTGCGGTCTCAGAAGCCGTTGAGAATTGTCTCTTGAGAGTTCGAGTCTCTCTTCGGGCACGCCTGATTTGATTGAGTAGCCTTAAGTAATTATTTAAGGCTACTATTTTTTAATAAAAAGCCCAGGTGGCGAAATTGGTAGACGCACCATCTTGAGGGGGTGGCATTCGTAAGGATGTGGCGGTTCGAATCCGCTCCTGGGCACACCTCAAAATACTAACATTGGTTTTATTCTTCAATCGCTTTGAATTTATGTTCATAATACCACTGCGATAAAAGTACACCATCACTCCAGCTTAGTTTCCCATCAGCCGCAAGTTGTGCCACCAGTATAGATAGCTGATGGAGAATCCCTGGCTTGATGTTTTTGTCCATAGTTTGTATAACCGAGGTTGCTGCTTTTACAATAAGATCTGGTTGTGTTAGGTTTAAGGAACTTTCAACCAGTTTTAATTCGGTTAAGAAAATAGGGAGAGATACCCGGAGCTTATCTTTAATCGTATTATCAACAGTTCCAGGAATAATAGACGTGAAAATATCCGCAATAGGAGAATCAACAAAGTTTTTGATATTCTCTGTTATCGTGATCCCGATTTGTAATGCAGTTTTAATTTCTGACGGAAGTCCACCAAAAAGGATTTCAATCTGGTTCCAGATCTTTTTTAAAAATGTGTTTAAGCTCATCGTTTTTTATTGTCTTTAAGTTTGTTTACATCTTGTTGTAATATGGCCACCTGGCCCTCTAAAACCTTCAATCTTATTTCATTGACACGGGATTGGATTTCTTGGGTTGAGCGGACATCTTTGATATCACTCTTCAATTGAAAATAGGTTGTCATCACCGACATAACTATGCTGATTGTGCTGAGTACAGTCACCAGGATATTTTTAAGGGTAATGCCCTTAATTTCGCGATGTTCAATAGTTGTCATGGTTGTTTGAATAAAGCGCTTTCTTTAGCGCGTCTTTTTGTTAATGTGTTGTTTAATATCTTTTTACCAGTTTTTGGATCGGTAATTTTATTCCACGGAGCAAACCAATTAGCAGCTGTAGCATAATCTTTTTCATTCAGCTTTTTTAATAAAGTAGAATGTAACAGTGCGTTTGTGCCTAAATTATAAGTGAAAGACACCAAAGCATCATATTGATTTTGGGTAAGCGGCACAAGCACATAACTATTTACCGCAGCCTCATACTGGCCAAGTGTATCCATCAATAGTGAATTTGCTTGTGCTTCGTTATTGAGTTTATCACCCGGTTTTATCACTTCACCATGCTGATATCTTGTTGATCCATACCCGATAGTCCATATCCCAGCGATGTCTTTATAAGCATGTAGCACCAGGCCCTCGAAGCTTTTGATGAGGGCAATACCGTTTTTACTAATCTTCATTATTGTATAGGTATTATGTTTTTTGCTGGAGTAAACAGATTTTTGCCCAGGTAAGCTATGCCTGCGGCTACCGCTGTATGCCATATAGTGGTGAAATCAAATGAAAACCGACCTTGTTGAACAGACTCTGCAACCAGGGTAAATACCGCGCTGATTACAGTTACGATTAAGCCTTTAATAAAGTCTTGAGTGTTTAGACTTAAAAAGTTTGAAGTTGTTTTTTGCATAGCTTATTTTTTAAGGAGTAAATACTATCGGTTATAGCTCCGGCAACATTGAGCTTTTTTACACTGTCAAGAGCCGCATGCTCGAGTTTGTGCTGCCGCTGGGCCACGCACGAGGAAAGCATGGCGAAGCCCCCGATAAAAATTATATATCGTTTCATGGTAATTGATTTGGAGAGAAATGCCCTTTGATTAAATGTGTATCTGTTAAGGGTGAATTTGGAGCGGTGGGTAAGTTTGCTTTATTGCCTAGTAAAGTAATTGTAAAATCGGCAAAACGATTTTATTGCTTTTTGTTGCCCAGGCATGAAGATGTTTAATCCAGTAATTGAACTTGATTAAAAGGTTGAGAAGTAAAGTTGCAAAAGCTATATGTAACCGGAAATAAGACTATTTGTGACTTTTTTTATGCTTGTAACGGGTATTTTATTTTTTTTGAAAACTTAAAACAAGGCTCTTCAATTAATTTATAGAATGCGTAGGCAACTGCGATACTTACCAGCATTCCACATACAAATGCGAGTGCTTTTGAAGTTAAACCATGGGGTAATAACCCTCCTAAATATATTACCATTCTACTACCAACAATATCATGAGTGAGATATAGGGAAAAAGATATTTTTGAAAAAAAACTGACTATAGAATTATTCTTTAAAGGTAATGCCAGCAGTACCACTGCAATTACACCAACCGTTATTTCCAGTAATCCGTTTTTAAATGCTCCTATCGTGGCAACAAACAAAGCTAACAAAGTTACTTCTAGTAAACTTTTTATGCCCCTTATATATAAGAAATAGAGTATACCTAAGGCGAAAAAGGAGAGAAGATTAAACAATAATGTACCTGGAATTGGAGCAAGTAATGGTATTAAACATAATATGGGCAATACCCATACTCCCCATTTTTTTACTAACAATGGAAAGAAAAGAGCTATGAATAAATAATATTGAAATTCAACACCCAATGTCCAGTAAATAGGGTTAAGTCCCGGACGGCCTAAGAAACTATTTAAATATCCTAAATGAAACAATACATTAATCCAGTCTATTTTATATTGAGAAACCCAAAATGAGTTAACTACCAAAACCAAGCCTATAGAAACAATGTAGGGAGGTTCAATTCTTATCACCCTCTTATAAATAAATTTACCAACCATTGATAAATTATATCCTTCTGGCATTGCCCAACATATGATAAAGCCTGATAAAACAAAGAACATCTGAACTCCTAGCCAGCCATATTTTAGTACAGGAACTGATTTACCTCCTAAGTGAAAAGTTGCGACCATCAAAGATGCTATAGCTCTAATATAATCTACCTGAGGTATATGCTGTTTGGGGTTACTAAAAACTTTAGGCATTCACGAATATATGTATTTAACCCAATGTAACAGCGTATAAAAGGCTAACTCCACCAAAAAACAATCTATGATTAGATATAACAGGGTCAGCAACTACTAAGGTCGCAGGTGGAAGGTTTAAGTTTTGTATATATCCAAAATCTGTTGCCGTATAAATTGAAGATGCTCCGAAATTTGCTGTATAAATTCTATTGTTAGGCAAGTTAGGGTCGGCAGTAGCATCAAAGGCACCTGCTGAAATTGTTTTAAAAGAATAAGTTAAAGTTGCCATATCTACTACTATAACGTCAGGATATCCATTAGTGAATATAAATATCTCGTCAGGTCTATTTGCGTTACGCCTGACCTTTCCTAAAGTCGTAAACAGTGGATCAATTATTTGCTGCTTAAGGGAGAAATTAGTAGCATCAAAAATTGCTATAGTGTTTTGATTCGTCGTTGCTAATACTTGATTTCGTTCTAGAGCTTGATCGAATTCAAATCCACCACCCAAATAACCTGATATAAATACGCTATCATTATTATTTAAAGTTAACGTTGTTCTGTCAATAAATTTAAATACAGAATCATCACCAAAATTGTACACCACTATTCGGTTATTAACCGGATTTGGGTCGACTTTTATAAAGTAAGCCGATTGAAAACCGTCTATAACGTTTGTTCTAGTTAAGGTAGTAATATCATATACCCACACCTCTGCGCCAACGCACACAAACAGCCTATTATTAAGCGCATCAATACACATATCTCTAGAGCCGGATATTGGTTGTGGATTAAGTGGTTTAACAATACTTGCATTTGACGTGTTGAATTTAAATATGGAGCCATTTATACCTAATAATTGGCCTCCTGTTTTATACATTGTTCCCATAATTATGCTACTGCTATTGCGGTTTTAATCCAGTCTGTACTGTTAATTTTTTCATACATTTTGTTTACTCCCCGAACATGCTGCCCGATTACTGCCGAAGGGAAGGCTGTTTGAAGGGCTGCGCTTGTTTTATCGCCACCGGTGTCATCTATAGTCCCTATATAATAATCCAAAATAGAAGGGGGGAGATTTAATGACCGTACCCATTGATTAAGCCCTATGCATTTATATCGATAATTGCTATCCGCGCTTTCCTGGCCTATAACTCCGGGGACTGTTGCCACGCCGGTTGACCAATCTGCTCCAGTTAAATTAGTAGGTGCAACAAAAATGTTTACTACATCATAGTTTAACACTGGGCCCGTTGACACTACACTTACTACTTTTTCGGTAGAGCCACCAGGTAAACTGGGCAAAGGATAACCTACACTCGGCAATGTTTTATTTAACAGACTTTTTAAAAATAATTGATGACCGAAGGCTGTAGGGTGTATCCCGTCTGCACTATGACTGGTACTATTTGGATCGTATCCATTATTATTAGGATCATATATAGTTACCGGATAACCGGCGAATTGAGCGACGGCATTTTTTATAGCTGTATTTACTTCAGCTGTTTTTGTTTTACTGGCAAGTCCGGCTGAAGCGGTATAGTTCGCATCAGATCTTTCCGGCACCAAGGCTACAAAAGCAGGTGGGTATATATTACAGTCACCTAAAAAGGCTATGTAATCAATGATGGTTGGTAGGTTGTCAGTTGTGGTGATTTTAATTTCAGTACCTACGTATTGGCTCTTAATTAATACCGGGTATGGTGTTATACTGTTATCATAATTAAGTACATCGGTAATCCCGTTTGTTTTGCCCGTTGGTGAATAGGTACATACAACACTACCGCCTATGGAAACTGTAAAGCCACCCAATGGATTAGTTCCCGATCCATCATCTGCATAAGTGCCGATAACTAAAGGTGCTCCTGTGCTGCCAATTGTATAGGTAGAGCCTGCGACGTTGGAAGAAATACCTTTTGAAGTTGAGCCTTGATTAGGAATATAAGCAGCTTTTCCTCCGTGTACGCTGGTATCATAATCTGTCCATGCTCCTGTTTTCTGTATGAAGGGGTAATTACCTGCAATTATTACCTCTGTAAAATTACTCACCAAAGCAGAGCTTAAACAGCCAAATATCTTTGAGCAATTTTTAACGTTATCAGCATTTTGAAAATCATTAAATCCCATTTCAATTAGGCTGATAACATTCCTATTGGCTAATACAGGCATATTGGCATAATATTGTCTTAAAGCAGAAAAGCTGTTAGTTGCAGATTGAGCCCGGTTATTATAGGTTTGCATGCCTGTCATTTGACCAAACAGCGCTCCAAATGGGAAATCCGGCAGGTTAATGGCATATCCAGCCGAAATACTTGTGCCAAATACTTCTACATCCTTACCTGCATTTGTTGGCAAAGTTGGGTAAGGGTCAATTATACCACCACCACTATCAGACATGTCAATCCAATGTGTATCACCATCGGTATTGCTTGTTTTTGCTAAAACCTGACCTGCTGTTCCTCCTGTCGGTATTTTAAGCAGTGCACTAAACTGCGCTTGTAGTTTGCCTATGGCCTGCAATATGTTATCGGTAGCCAAAACAGCGGTATTAGTTAAAAAGCTAATGCCTGTTAAAAGCGTATTTAATACTCTGGCAGCGGTAAAATACTTATTTGTAATGCCTTCGGGTACATTATCCGTGGTGCCTGGTGAGGCAACAAGTTGGATATAGGCAGATCCGCTCCAACGGTACTCCAAATTGGTATCAAGTGTGACATAAATTTTGCCGGTTTCTCCCATTGTCGGTAAAGTAGTGAAGCTGGCAAATTCCAGTACATCATCTACATAACTTGGTAACTGAGATGCGGCAACTTTTCCTGTACCATCTAATCCTGCATAACCATTGGGCTGATTCTTGTTTGCGGAGTTTTCCGGCGTGTATCCCAGCTCATATATCAAAGAAAACGGTGCTGGCCATATACCCCCGGTTTTGGGCCCGAACATATTATAAGTACTAACATTGATGTAGAAATCGCCATCAACTCCATCGCTAAGGTTTGATGGTGCGGTGGTGCCATGTAATATGGTATTGCCATTTGCTCCTTTTAAGCGAATGCCAGCTGGCCACGCGCCGGCTGATTTTGGACCAAATATATACTGAGTGCTTGTGTTGTAGTAAAAGTCGCCGTTTTGGCCAATAGCTACTGTGGGGTCTATTGATCCGTTAAGTACACTATTACCCCGCGGACCAGCAGGACCGGTTTGCATGGAAAACACCTGGTTCCAGACCCCTGCCGATTTCTTGAAGAAAATGCCGCTTGCCGTATTGATAAACGTATCGTTATTGTTGCCTACAGATGCTCCCGGGTTATTATTGCCGTATAGAACGGTGCCATCCATGATATTATTCCCTTGGGGCAGGGTGTAAACAACGCTCCATGTGTTGATGAGTTTTTGAGCAAAGGAGGCAGTGCTTGTATTTATAAACATATCGCCGTTTTTACCTGTATTATTAGGAGGTAATGCACTTCCAAAAGTAATATTGGCGCCAACGCTTAACTCCGAACCGATAAATTGGAGCAGCGTATCAAAAGCAAATTGATAATCAGTACCATTTTTTATTAGAACGGAATTGTCGTTTGCGTTAATGGTCGACGCTACGGGTAAATCGCTTATTTTTTTATCGTTTGCCATCAGTTTAAAAATTCGGTTATTGATAAATTATAGTTGTTATAAGTGCCGGGATAGTTGAAATCTGTTTTGTCGATACCTCTGATGCGGGGCCCGGCTTGTCGGGCGCTGTTGTTCTTTTGGTTATATCGCCAAAGCGGAAAATTCTCTTTGTTTTCCCACAGGAATTTCTCTACCTCATTAGCATGGGCATTTGCCGTGCTGCGTTGCTGTTGTACCAGTTTTACAATGGCTGAGGCCGACAATGGATCACCGTTTTCATGATGCTTAATTACCGGACCTGTAGGGGTATAGTGTATAGCGTCGTTTTCAATGAAACGCGCAAAGGTGAAATAAACGAGTGTTGGGGTCAGCCCTTCGTACAATATGATATGTCCGTATTGATCCAGGTATTTGGCGCCGTTGAGCAGGTTTTTGTAATGCTGTGGGGTTTCATCTTTCAGACTGCCATCCTCGTTAAAATAAGTAAGGAAATCATAGTAGAACGCGTGACCTAAAAATGGCTTTAGATCCAGGTCTTGGGCCTTTTTGATAAACACATTGAGGCGTTCGGGCTTTATGTTTACAGTAATATCCTCGTATTGCTGAAAAGTGGTTTTATTGATAAGATAGATCATAGGGTTCATTAGTTTATTGGTTCATTAAGTCATTGGTGTCATTCGGTCATTGGAGCCAGTTTATTAGTCCATTGTAGTATTTGTTCATAATCGATGAAACAATGACTTAATGGTATTAATGACCTAATGAAAATGAACCAATGAACGTTTAAGATCAGGGACACATAGCTTCGGCTTCTGCCTGTTTAAAACCAAAGGCGTGCACCAGGGTAGCTATTTTGTTTTTGGATGGAATATTTGATAGCAACAGATCATTGATACTGCTACCTGCTTTAACACCTATATTATCATCAGCAATTAGGGATGGCACAGGGATAATATTCCAGTTATCAGTCGGGTTAATGTTGATATGAAAATGACTGAATAGCTCGGAAAATGTTTCAGAAAGCTCCAACCTGTCGGGCGTGGTATTATCATTAAATTCAATAATGGCTTCTTTTTTCTCGCTGCCATTACTCAGGCCAGATGATTTCTCTGAGTTGATGAGCTCTTTGGGTACCGAAAAGCCTTTGATGATACGTGCTTCAACCGATCTTTCTGTTGTTTCAAATAGCTTATCATTATTTTGAATGGGGTAGGCTTTAAACTCTGGTTTAGTGCTTTCATCCTCGTACTCTATAACAATTATTTTTTGAGCACTTTTTGTCCCCTGAAAGGCGCCAAGATCTTTTTCCAGTTGCGATGGTGTGTTTATCCCTCCATATTCGTCAGTATCCGGCCGGCTATTATCTGCTTCTTCCCGTCGGGCCTGCATAAATAGCATGGTTGATGGTAAAAAGCCTGTGGTAACCTCACGGTTATTAAAAATCTTGATGCCGGCTTCAGTCTCAAAATCTTCCCAAACAGAGTCGGCTTCAATCAAAGGATAATCATCTACCTCAGGGTTAAAGTATAAAAGCTGACCTTTATAATGCTCCCAACCACCTGCATCAGCAACTTGCTGTTGAATTATTGTTGGATCGGGATTGTATTTATCCAGAAAAGTGATCTTGCTGCGCATGATGTTTTTCCAGGTTTTGCGCCCCCAATCCGAATACAGTGCGTATTTATCAGCGGTATCCTCATTATCGGTATCGCCCAGGCGTATATCTTCAAACTTTACATAATTTACCGACGATATTTTAAAATTAGCATTGTAGTTTGCATGAATACCGAAACCAGTGAACAGGGCTTTATCTGCGGCTAAGGCTTTTAATAGTTTGGCTAGGGTCAGCCCTTTTTCGTTCACAATTTGTTTACTCAGGGCTTTTACTTCAAAACCATTACCAGTTATGAACTTTGCTCTTTTGTTCCAGCAGTCTTTTGCTGTTGGCGAAGCGGCAACCAGCTCCAGCATACGCTGCGGATAGGCGTTATCCAAATCATAATTCAGGATGCCATAGGTTTGGTTTGGCCTTACCAATATTCTTCGCTCAATTTGCGGGAGATAGGTTTTCATAAACTTCCCTCACCTCCAGAAGACGAAGTTAGTGAAATCACTCCTTTTGTTTTCTTTGCTTTTTTAACTTCTACTTCATCTTCCTTTTCAGAAGTTTCCACTTTGGAGGCAGGAAAGGCAAACAAGCTTACTATGTGCGGATATTTCTCTAAATACCATTCTGCTTCTGCGTCACTAGTATTATGATTGCTGTGTACTGCCGCCGAGCCCGGGGCGAATTGGTGCTTGCCGGGCTTTAGGATATATTTTTTTGTCATAAGATCATTAGTCATTAGGTCATTAGTTGATGTTGATGAGTTTGATGGTCATTAGCCATTTTATAATGACTAATGACCGAATGACGCGATGATTATGCGGCTACCAAAGCCTCCAATGCTGCGATAGTACTGGCATAAGTTGCTGTGCCAGATTGGGGCGCAATTGATACCGCGCGTGGGGGGTAGGGCTCTTTTAGCTTATCGGGATTGGTAAGCTTTAATTTGTAACCACCATCAAGCGTTTCATCTGCCGCATTGCGTTCCGCATCGGTCAGGATCAAACCATTCACAGCTCCGAAAAGCTCAATAGCTGAATCGCTCGATTTGTAGTTATTAACCGTAATGGCGCAAACCCTGCCATAACCCATGGCAGTTAACTGTGTTTTGATATCAACTGAGAGCCCCGCGATGTTAAAATCTATTTCTTCAGTATAGCGTGGACCAACCTGGGTTTTGGCCAGTTTTGAGGTAGTTCCAAAACTGTTGTTAGTACCTTCAAATTTGTAAACTTTGGCCGCGCTAACCGCTGTTAAACCGGTTACGATGAGTGGATTGGTGATATCATAAGTTAGGGTAACATCATTCTGATTGAAGATGTAAACCACATCCTCGATACCCGCGGTGATCGGGTCGGCTGTACCCAGCTTAAACCCTGCATTTATTTTATTATAAATTGACATATTTTAATTATTGAATTATTGAATTATTGATTTAGTGAATTAGTGATTGGGTTAGGTTTTTAATTATTGATTTAGTGAATTAGTGATTGGGTTTAGGTTTTTAATTATTGAATTGATATACAGATTGGTTTTAATTCAATAAATCACTAATTCACTAAATCAATAATTAATCTCACGCGCTTAGGTAAAACAGTTCGTTAGCGAATTTGTAGTTTACGGCGGCTTTCATGCGGGCCTTCATGCGCACTACGTTATCATTAGTGTAGGGCTTCATGTAAACGGTTGATAGCTCGGAAGCATCGCCCAATAGATCGACTCCTAAGAACAGATTTGACGAACGTGCACCCAGGATGGTATTAGCCTGCCAGTGGTTCATGAGTTGTAATGGTAAACCCAGGTAGTCCATCTTTTTAGGATCGGCGAAAGCGTTAAGTACATTAACCGCTCTATCGGCTTGTGCCTGGGCGTAAGCGTAGCCTACGTGTAATGGGATCTGCAGGTTAAAATCGGATTGACTGCGGTCGGCTGGGTCAAGCTGCGCATAGATGCCTGCTAATACGCCTAATACGTTACTGGCATTGATGTAGCTAACGGTAGCTGCTGTTGATGTGCCGGTAAATGTTGCCGGTTTGCGGCTGTTTACCTCGTTAAAATTACGTACCAGTTTAAAGCTTGTAGCGCTGGCCACTTTAATGAAATACGACTGTCCTTGAACATTGATTCCCGGCACTCCATTAGTACTATCTTTGCTGCTGCCGGTTACGCCGGTTATGGTTACCACGTCGCCATCACGCAAAGAAGCTGTATCTGCTACGGTTACTATACCCGATGTGTCAATTGCGGTTGCCGCCATGGATGTGGCTGATTTGCCTAGGTCAACTTTATAAACTCCAGATGAGGCTGCTATAGTTGGCAATAGGCCCGCGAAATCGGCGGTGAACGCGGCTTCTTTGGTGGCGCTTTTGCCTAACCAATACAGGCGTTCGTTGGCTATCTGTATTTTAGTTAAATAGCGCTGTACCATAAAGTCGGATAGATCGACTATACCTTCGTAGTCCATAAATGCACCTGGTTTCAGGGCTTGGGCTTCCCATGATTGGGCCAGTTTGTCCCATTGTTCCTGTTTCATGAATTCGTACACTACAGGGTCAAGGTAACTTTCGATTTGCTGGGCCGTAGTACCCTGATCGGTAAACAGGCCGGATGGGTTTTGCAGTACAACGTCGTCATCAACATCAAGGATAATCTTGCGCGATTTTACGTCGTTAATTACGGTGAGCAGGCCACGCTTTACGGAATCGGCTTCCAGCAGCGTGCTTGCCATGAACCCGGCCAGCGCTTCGCCGGCATAGGTGTTGTTAGTGAATGTAAATTGAGCCATTTTTAAATTTTGGTGAATGGTTTATTGAGTTAGATTATGTTGATTGAGTTGTGCTGGCAGGCGAATGAAAACTACTCACCTAATCAACCACTCACTTAATCAACTATTTTGAAATTGCTTTTTTAACCGCGTTCTTGGCTATTTCGCTTTGCGGGGCGAAGAATGGGGTTGCTTCTGCTTTGGCTTTGTTGCTGCGTTTGGAGCCTTCGGGGGTAAAGGTTGATTTGATCTCGTTTTTAACCTCTATGCGTGTTTTTTGCAGGCTGTTGTTGGCTGTTTCCAGGGCTGCTTTAGCTTCGCTGAGCAATGCGTTTTGGGCATGTAACCTCGCTTTTAATTGCTGCACGCGGTTTTCCACATCGACAGTTTTTTTTGACGATTTAAATTTATCGTCGGGCAGGTCATCATCATCGTCTTCGTCGCTGGCATCGGTTTCGCATGGACTTACCTTTTGTACCTGGCCTTTTTGCACGGCTATCTTCTTGCCATCGGCAGTGGTATAGGTGTCGGCAGGGGCAGGGGTGGTCATGTCTTCGTCCTGGTACACTTCGGTACCCTCGTCAATGTCTTCGGCATGATGCAGTGTGCCCTTGTCCGTAACGGTTTGCTTGTTCACCACTTTTTTGAAGAAGTTCATAATCTTATCCAAAACCGACGTGGTTTTCTCGATAAGTTCTCTGTTTTCGATGTTCATGTTGTTTTTATTGTTTAAGATTTTGTTAATGCATCGCTGGTAAACCGCAGGGGCGGTATCGGTGTATTTTTGGATGAGGGCGCTATTGGTAATGGGCGAATTGTAATCATCAATGCGGTCAATAAAACCCAGGTCAAGGGCCTGGTCGGCAGTCATCCAGGTTACGGAATTGATGAGGCTGTTGATGGTAAGCCCGTCCAGACCCGATTTATCCATGTAGATTTGTGCCAGGCGCGATTGTACCACGTTCAGCATCTGTACATCTTTTAAAAGCTCATCGGCATTACCGCCCGAGCCTACCATGGGCTTGTGGATCATGAGCAGGGCATATTTGCTCATCACCACCTGCTGGCCGCCCATTGCCACAACCGAAGCTGCCGAGGCGGCCAGCGCATCTATATAAGTAGTTACCCTGCCGGGATATTTTTTAAGCAGATCATAAATAGCGATGGCGTCAAAGGCGCTACCGCCTACCGAACTGATGTGTACTTCTACATCGGCACCGGCTGCTGCCTCCAATTGTTGTTTGATGTAGGCTGATGATAAGGTGCCCGAACCAATGCAGTCGGTTTCGGTATCGTGTAAATAAATTTTGTAGCTCATTTGTTGAGATATTAGATGTGAGATTTGAGTATGGAGATTTTGTCCGGAAGTCCAACAAGTCTATAAGTCCGAAAGCGCTTTTGATGATTGTGCCTGTTATTAAAGTTGAGTAGATTGACTCATGTGTTTAATATGTCAATTGGCATAATTCAAAGATCGTGATTTGTTTTTAGTTTGGTGGTGACGGTGTTTTGTCAGTAGGTGATTGTCTGAATCAGAATTTACAGAATTAAAGAATTTTCAAAATCATTCTGTCCATTCTAAAATCCTGTAAATTCTGATTCAGACGAATTGATATTCAAATATCGGGACAATTATTTATTAGCATGGTGACAATAGTTTGTCAGTGGGTGATTTTGGATAGGGGTTCGAGGATCGTGTTGTCAGTAACTTGAGCTTACTCGCACCTCGCTCCCCGAAACACGCACCCGGATTACTCCGCAAAGCAATTCAACGCCCGCCAGATGGTGCGTTCATCTTTGCTGAATTTGACCTCAGCCTCCAGTACCGCCTGGTTTTTACTGATGCCGCGTGTTTGCATCTGAGCGTCTACCCACAGATAAATTTCGCGATAGGTAAATATTTTGGTAGTGATGAAACCGGCCTTATACATGGCCGTAAATACGCCTTCATCAAACAGCGTGTTGGCAAGTTGAATGTTCATAGGAGGGAAGTCAAAAGTCAAAAGTCAAAAGGCAAAAGTCAAAAGTCAAAAGCCAAAAGGCAAAAGGCAAAAGGCAAAAGGCAAAAGGCAAAAGGCAAAAGGCAAAAGGCAAAAGGCAATGATTGGTATGATATTTGGCATAATTATGCTTTCAGCAGCAGAAGGTTTTGACTTTTGAATTTTAACTTTTGACTTAAAGCCGAAGGCTACAGATTTACCCTATTCACCGTTTGGGCCAGGATGTTTTGCTGGTTGTTGATGTCTTTAACATCTACATAAACAGGGGGGAAGTTGTTGATCATCTGGTAGGCCAGGGTGTTGGCCAGTTCTTTTACATCATTAACCGGCTGGTTGTAATAGCGGTTGGCATTGCCGCCATCGGTAAATATGCCGCCTATGGCATAACCCCGGCTTGGGTTGGGTATCGAAAAATCCCTGCCACCATGAGCTACGTTGATGGCGCTTACCAGGTTGCGTGCCCAGGGATTGCGCATGGCTTCGGATACTACAATCGCTTCGCCCGAACGCAGGTAGGCGTTGGTATTATCGGTACGACTATAACCGGGCAGCAGGGCACCTCGTCCGTCCGACTGGTAATGCAGACCGCCCTGGGCATATTGCGGTGGTTTTTGGGCCGCAATGGTGGCTACCTGTATAGCTGTTGAAGCAATAATACCTGGAATAACAAATGCAGCCAGCATACCCGCTTGCGATGTAGCTTTGGTAACCGCCAATGCACCGTTGATAACGGCCTGCAGTATGGATGCCTTTTGCTCCGATTTAAAGGCTTTTACCTTTTCGGCGGCTTCCTGCTTTTGGTATTTGGCTTCGATGGCCTGGCGCTGGGTGCCGGTGAGGCTTTTATTGCTTAGCTCGGCGGCTTTGTCTTTTTCAAGGCCTTTTATTTTGGCATCACTTTGGTTTTTGATATTGTTTTGAAGGATAGAAAACGCCGCGTTGGCTACCTGTTGAGCGCTTTGCATGGCAAAATCCTGGCGCTGCTGCTCGTACTGCTGGGTAAGCTGGGTAATTTCCTGCTGTTTTTTTGTTTCCAGCTCCTTGATCTTATTGGCATTGCCGGCAGCCTGGCTTATTTCATAGTTGTACTTATCGGTGATCAGCTGTTTTTCGGCATCCAGTTTTTGGCCGGGGAGGATGGCTTTATCAACGTTCTTCTGGTCGTTATCTATAGTCAATCTTTGTTGCTCGGCCGCAGTAAACATGTCTTGCATGTTCTTTTTGGCTTCGTCAAAATCATTTTTAGTAAAAAATTGTACCTTATCGCCAATGGCCAGGTGGAATTTTTCCTGCAGTTGCTCAGCCTGTTTATTATAATCGTCCTGGCTGATCAATTTTTTACCCAACTGATCATTTAGTAAAACCAGCTCGGTATCGTAATGCTGCTTATCCAGTTCAATTTGTTTGGCAAAAGTGATGGATTGGGCTTCGAGTAAATCAGCGCCGCGGGTTTGATCTTGTTTTGCTTTTTTATTTGCTCTGAAATTGTTTGTAGCCTCAGAGATTCGATGAAGTCCTGTGATGATCTGTGTGCCATATTTTTCAGTGTTTTCAGCTACTGATTTAGCTAATAGCTGGTTTTGTCTGTCTAAAAGGTTTGAGTCGGTAATATGATCGCTAAGTAGTTTTTGTATGGCGTTGCGCCGCTTAGTGAGCCTTGATACAATTATATCACCCGCAGGGTCTCTTGAATCCAATCCCCCGCCATACGCACCATTGTAACCAGGAATTTGGGCTGATTTCTTTTTGATGCTATCATTTTCGTCGGTGGCTGCTTTTAGCTCTTTTTTTACCTTTTCAAGTTGAGGCGTTAGTTTTTTAATAATATCATCGTTACCTAATTGTCTTATTTGATTTTTTACCATAATATCCTCAGCTGCCCGTGCTCTTGCCGATGCAATAATAGCTGCTGCCAAATCATTATATTGTTTGGTAGCCTTCCCGGTTAATATGGTTTCATCAGATATGTTTTTGAAGTTGTTAGGATATTGGTCACGTATCTCGTTTATGGCTTTTTTGCGTTCCTTTAAAGCAAGGTTATGATCTTGCGTGGCGTTATAAAGTAATTTAAGATGTACCAACTCTTGTTGGGCGTTCCTGTCACCTTCGGCTTTTGACTGGTTTAGTGCATCCAATACAATCTTATTATCTTTTATTACCTTGTTAAGTGCGGATAAAGTAGTAGTACCATTTATTAATTCTTTTACCCATTTTATTATTCCGTCACTGTGAACAGATAACACAGCTAATACTGCGGATAATGCAACACCCCAACCACCAAGAGTTTCACCCGATCCTTTTAACGCCGTATTTAAAGTGGTTAATATGCCCTTCCATGAGGAAAAGGATGATGATAGGTCTGATATTTCTGTTTGAATTTTATTACTTGAGTCGGCAAGCGACTGGTTCTGGCTATTTAATTTATTTATAGAATCAGTAAACTTTGACAAATCTCTGTCCAGTGAGTTTATATTGTTTGAAAGTTTATTCAATGGATTGGAGATCCCATTGATTGAAGTACGCAAGCTGTCAAATGCTTTGGCGTAATCGGTTACTTTTTGAACATCATTTGTATTCAGTTCAAAATCATTCTTTTGATCAGACATATATTAAAGGATTTAATTAATTGTTTTATAGAATTTGATTTTGCAGTTTTTTTGAAATTGCTATATTTGTTAGCAAACAACCTGGTCACTGTATATGAAAAATCTAAAATTATTACTACTCTCTGTTTTGTTATTATCCATATTTTCTTGCAAACGGTCAGCCGAGTCATATTATAAGGAAGCCGCTGACAGTATACATGCAGGCAACTTTAGAATAGCTGAGCATCTTTGTACTAAGGCAATTGAATTAAAACCTGATTATGCTTTTGCCTATGCGGGCCGTGGGATGACTCGACTAGCTTTGCATAATTACTCAAGTTCTTTAAGTGATTATGAAAAAGCGCTATCACTTGATCCTAACCTTAAAAAGAATGCTTATTCTGGGATGGCTTGTGATAAGCATAGCCTTAAGGATTATCCCGGTGCACTCCAGCTTTTCGGAAAGGCTATAAGCATAGAACCTAAAAATGCAGGAAATTACGCGGAAAGAGCTTTGACAAAGATAGCAATGAACGATTTACAAGGTGCTTTAAATGATTACAATGAAGCTATAAATTTAAGCCCCAATTATGGTTATTACTACTTATCCAGAGGGTTATTGAAAAATGACATGAAAGATAAAAACAATGCCTGCATAGATTTAAAAAAAGCGCGCCAGCTTGGGGATAAATCCGCTGAGGGTTGGATGTATGGCATTTGTAATTGATAAGGTGTCTATTCTGTACAGCCTTTAACCATAATCTCAACAATTTCTGGCAATCAAACTTCATTATAGACACACGCGACACGCGTGCGCAAGCAGAGGGGTCAACTACTTCAGGTAGTTTTTCGCCAATAGCCTTTAGTCCAGCCTGTAAGCCATCAGCAAATTCGGGTAGTTTACTGTTTACTCCATTTATAGAATTTTTTAGTGCGTCTAAAGCATCTTTATATTTATTCGCTCTGGCAATGTCATCATCGGTAATACCGGTATTGTTGTGTTGGTTGGACATAATAAATGTAATGTTTTAAATGCCAATTGGCATAATTAAAGAAGATTTTTTTCTAATTTTATAATTGCTCTGATTTTAATTACTTAAATGCATTTAAATCTTTATCCGCCGTAGTTGCCCAACTTAAATAAAAGCTACTATCTGCAAATTCAAAGTTTTTAGGCAATTTGTCAGGAATTGTATCATTTTTATTTACAACCTTCCAGTTGGGTTCTATGGAATAAATACATTGTATAGCTTTCTTGTTTTTATAGATATAAGGCAAAAACTTATAATCTATATATGTACCGATATAGGAAGATTTATATTTTTCAAGACTATCATCTACAATTGTCTTTCCAGAAGAAATAAGTCTAAATTCAGATGAAGTTGCTGATTTTATTAATCTCATTAATTCTAATTTTGATACAGAAACATCATTTATAAAATACTTGTAAGCATAGACCTTATCACCTTTGCTAAAGTGATCATGTTTTTGCCTATAATAATAGGCTTTAATTAGTTGAAGATTAAATGACGCTAAACCAGATAGTAATATTAAAACTCCTGCGATGCTAAGTATGATATATTTCTTTTTGTTTGACATTGAAGGTTAGGTAAAGTAGTGATTTGAATTTTTGCTAATTTTATTGGTAAAAATAAATAATAGTTTGAACAAATCAAATAGTGTTAATAATTATCGGACATTTAGAAGTAAGAACATTACGAGTATCTATCGAGGTATAGAATATCATTGAGAGGTTTGCTCAAATTGCCAATAGAATTACGCAGATTATCAAATGATTTGACATAGTTATCTATTTGTTTTTGTCCATCGTCACTTACAGTAACTTCAATGGATATTTTGTTATCATCTGCCATTGTATTATAATTTATTATTATTGTTATAACTTGATTTGGATAATTATGAAAAAATTAAAATGCGAAGCTTTCGGTGTATGGGGTGCTAGTAAGAAACTTGTTGAGTTTGTTAATGAAAACAATATTTTAAAAGAAGATGTCCTGAAAATTATATATACAGCAAACGGGGGATTGTTACTCTTTTATTATACAACAGAATAGATTATACTAGTGTTCATCGGTTCAAGGGCTCTCCCCTTGAAGACGCCCGGATGGATCATTAATACCAGTTCATTGCGTTATTATGAATATAATGAAATGAATGCTAATTGGCATATGTAAAAAATAGTAATAGCTAATTTGGTCAATTGTATTATTGACTTTGGTGTATAGGTTAACTAATAAAATTTGACTCCTTATTTGTTACTGACTTCTTGCTTAGTTATACTTTTAATCTTAAAATTA
Source organism: Mucilaginibacter lappiensis (assembly GCF_900155965.1). Classification (GTDB taxonomy): domain Bacteria; phylum Bacteroidota; class Bacteroidia; order Sphingobacteriales; family Sphingobacteriaceae; genus Mucilaginibacter; species Mucilaginibacter lappiensis. The sequence continues at coordinate 191,651 of NZ_FTMG01000003.1, read as the reverse complement.
ATTTTTGGATTAGAAAATATAAACCCATTTCTATTACCTAAGTCATCCATATTACTATCAAGATAAGGATTCCCAATTTCATCTTTTTCAAAAGAGCCTGTCACCAAAACCTGGTCACCCTTTGATAATTCTTTTAGTGAAGTTTTAACTGGAGAGTCATTTAATGATTCGTTAGAGAATAACACTATGTTATCATATTGTGGGTATTTATCATTCTCATTCAAGGACCCACTTTCGGGAATTAATAATGTAACTTCAATATAGTCATCAACTTCAATTTTGTAAACAATTGCATGCCATTCCTTAACTTCTGCAGGTAAAGCATCGATGATAAACTTTTCTAATTCAGTTTTTTGTTTATCATAAACTTCTTTTTTCTTTATCTCATTTGATTCAGATGTAAAGAGTGAGTCTGAGACATGGAATTTTTTGATTAATGCTAATTCGGTAGCTGGCCTGGGATCAATTACTTTAACCGGTGGAGTAGTATTACATCCCATTAAAAAGATTGAAAAAAAAAGTAAGTTCTGAAATTTCATAAAGTAAAACGGCTTAGGTTTTATTAATTCGTTATAATTGCTAATTATTTTAGTAAAAATAAGCAATAGAATATTCAATTGCAAATAATAATTAAAGTTGTGGAGAATAATGCGACGATAAGATCGAATGCCTCAGTTCAAAGCCTGTAACAAAATAACGGGTTCATGATCCTATTGAAAAAATCAACCGTATGATCGTTTTAAAATCCGATTACTTTAGCACGCATGAGCGCCTTACCCGCTTTATTAACGAAAACCATATCAAACGCGAGGATATATTGGTTATTACCCAGATCCCGGGCTCGTTCACCATTTTGTTTTATGCAGACGACTCGGTAGAGGAGATGACACACGGCTTGTTCTCTTAACCCAGTTTCACCAATTCTACCTTGGTAGGCTGCCCGCTGCGCCAGCTGTCAATTTTGTTGATGTAGTAATAACACCCATCCTGCTCCAGGTAAACGGGGATAAGGAGGTTAAGCTCCAGGATATCGCGCGGGGTTAACAGAAAGTAGCGCACCACTTTTTTGGTTTGTTGTAATATTTTCTCCAGTTCGGGGTAGTAGGCTATGCGCAGATCTTCCCAGAGCAGACTATGCTCGCCGCCAGGTTTATAAAAATAGGGCAGCGAGATCACATCATTCACGGTAATGCGGTTGGTGCCATCGGTAAAGGTAACGGATGGCGCCCCGTTTTGCTGGCGCAGGTCGATCTTCTGATCTATCAGTAAACGGGGCTGTGTGCTGATGCTGAAATCAACGGCATCGGCATCCTGCGAGGTATCTATCTTCAATATCTGCGCCATGTTGCCGCCAATGTAAGGGCGGTTAAGGGTAGGGGCAAACTGGCTCTCGAACAGGGCGGTGGTTAAAGGCAGGGTTTTATCGGCCACATTGATCTGCGCGTTGCCAAAGTTTTTTGGTAAAATAGCATCATCCTCCTTATAGGTCATGGTGTTTACCTGGGCATAATTACCCAACTGAAAGGCAACGGTTTTACCCTGGTCAACACATTTGCTTGTCCAGTTTGTGGCCACAGGTATATTATTCACAATATCGCGGAAGGATGAAAAGGTAACCATGCGCGTGGTATTATTGGTTTGGCAAATAATGCCAAAACGCTGCAGGGTATCCTTCAGCAGATCCTTCTGGGTAATATCCGGGAAAATGCGCTCGCACTGGATGTCCTGTCCAAATAAGGTATCTTGATTATCGGCCTTAATGGTTAGCTCCGTAGTGCCGGGCATACTAAACCGCGAACCGGTAAAGCCCTTAAATTCATAACCCACATGCAATTGCCCGCCAATGGGTAACTCTGCATCGACCGAAAGGGTGACCGGATCGGTAGTGTTTTTATGAGCATAGAAATTAAAAAACCCAGACTGTTTATCAATAACGATATTGTCTTTCAGATCAAAATTATGGGTAGCTAACGTTGTGTCCCCATTTACCGGATCGGTGTAAATAATGTTGATATCCAGGTTGGAAGCATAATCGCCGACAAACTTACCGTAGAAATAAAAGGAAGGTATTTTTACTGTGAAGGTAACCTTCGTAACAGCTTTGGCAATATATGTGCCGGCCGATGCCTGGTAATTCGAGTCGCTGTTAAGGATGTTATTAAAAATAATTGTCCCGATATTGTACCGTGTATCGGGATGATCTTCATTCAAATCGTTGCCTAACGACGCGTTTACACCAAGGGCCGTGGAGTTTTGGTAATCGGTACCATGCTCCAGGTTATCATTGGCAAACTGTACAATGAGTTTATCGTACATGGGCTGCCTCAGCAGAAACGAACTTTGATCGATCTTATAACCTGCCGTTTGCGCAAATAGCTCAATAGCTGTTTTCAGAAAAAAGCCTGGTCGCTGATAACGTACATCAATTTGTGGGTTATTTGAAAAGTCGGTAGCTATCCGGCCGTAATCAATCACAGGCCATATAAAGCCGCTGGTGTTGTTTTGCGAATGAGCCACCGTATTCAGATCCCAGGTATGCTGATAAGGTCCAAAGGCATTCTGCTTGCCTATATCGGTCGTGTTATCGCCCATGTCGTAGATCTTCACATCCAGCGCGTCGAAAAAATCCACATTACCGCTGAGTACCGTAACGCTGGCGGTATCCTGCTCAATGAGGTTAAGCTGGGCTATGGCTGATGGCACAATCTCCAGTCCATCCTGTATGATCCTGGCTTCGTAATTATCATAGGGCAGGTTGGTGGTAAAGGCTACATCATCCGGAAAGCCCAATATCTGCCGGTTGCGCTGGGTAAGCGGCAGCTTAAACTGGTTGCTGGTATTGCCCTGCTGGTTCTTCACTTCGGCCAGGTTATTGATCTGTAAGGTGAGCGCTATGGGGCTATCGTCGCTTAGATCAACCAGTTGATTGTTAAGGTATAGTTGTAGTTGGTTCATGTTGATTTGGGATTTATTTTGATTTCTGAATTCGGATGTTCGATTTCGGATCTATTTTGGTTTTGGAATTCGGAATTGGGATTTAAATATTTACTCAAAATTCAAAAAATCGTGAATCCTCAAAATCCGAAATCGAACATCCGAAATCCCAAATATCCCTACTGCGTTTGTATATTAATTGATGGCATGTTGAACGTTACACTGAATGGCGCCTGGCCGTTGCGGGTTTCATATTCGCTGTAGGTTGCGGTATTGATCACAATGGTTTGCCACTTTACCGGATTTTTATTCACCAGCATCTGCACTTTGGGCGAATATTTAATGGATTGTAAACCCTTGATGTCGTTAACCGACAGATCCTCGGCCATTACCTTCATTTTTTGCCCGGCTGTTTTGCTGATCACCTGTTCAATACCTTCCTGGTTTTCCCAGTCACTCACAAAGTTTTTGATGATCACGGCGTTCTGCACATCCAGACTTAGCTCCTGGTTAAAAGCAAAACGATAATATTCCCAGCTTCCGCTTAAACCTATCCAGCGCAGATAAACAGAATTATCGTCAACAGCATCATCTATCCTGATGGTTTGAGTTTGTGCAATGGTATGAGCAACGTTCTGATCGTTGTTGTATTTGAGGGTAAGGTTCATATAAAAAGCTTCCCGGGGAAAGCTACCGTTAATACGTAACCGGTTTAGCCCCAGCTGGGCGGATAGTGGCATGTTTGCCTGGGTTTGATGGGCAATGACGAATGCACTGCCATCCTCATTCAATAACCAGGAGCCATCCTCATTAAGCAGATAGCTGGTTTGCTGCCCGCCGGCAAGTGGGTTTCGGTTAATATCCAATAAGATGAATTCGCAATAGAGCTGCAAGCCTAATAGATCCTCGCTGTAGATAAATCCAATGTCAAATGGATAACCGATAGAATAGGCTGGCTCTGCAAAATCAGTTACCCAACGCGCCAACAGCGCCGGGTTGTTCATGGTTTTAAACGGTACATAAGCGGCGAGGTTACCACCATAGCGTTCACCCAATTGCTTGGCGGCATACGTTACATAAAAGGGGTAGGGTAGCGGCGTAAACACTGAGGTAAAACCATCGGTTGTGCCGTCATCATAATGCTCGGCGAATTCAATCTGGTAGCTGGCACTCAGGTTGTCGTCCCTGAAATTGATCAGCGTAAAATCGCTGGCATCAACCGGGCGCAGTAAACTTTGTAAAAAGTTCGACAGATCAGCTTTAACAATGCCCTCATTGTTCGGTCTGTTGACAGAAGTAATGGTGTTTTGCCGGCCGGTAAGCTTATCCTGATAAGTGATGCGGGTAATAACATTGTAATAAGGCCGCATGCCGTTAATATTGATATACCCTGCTGCATTGCCATTATAAGGAGTGGTGATGGTAATTTCGTTATTATTACCCACCTTATCAATTATATATACGCCCTGGTATGGCCCCGCATTTACATATACCTTGTCGCCAGTGCTAACTTTGTATTTACCCGTTTGATAGTCAAGCAGGGCGGTATTTACCGCTATCTTGGCGTACCCTTTTTCATTGTCTTGTGTGATGTTGATAATGCCGAAATCCTTACGCTGATAAGTGAATACAATAGGGTTAAAAGCCGCGTTCCAACGGGATATATTCCCTGCACCCAGGTTCACCGACGGGTCATCGATCAATAAGCCCGAAGTGGTTGGTATGGTAATGAAAGCCTGTGCCAAACAGCCCAGTGGATTACTGTCTTTAACCGATGGTTGATCCAGTCCACCGCTTAAGCCTGTAAAGGTGGGTGATAGCTGCCAGGAGGCTCCAAAATTGTTACTATACTGGATAGGACCGTAACTTGAGGAGGCGTTAATGGTGATCTGTGCATCGGAAGCCCCTACTGCCGATTCCGGTTTATCCACATGAACGTAATTGATCTTCAGATCGCATACGCCGGGATTAGTGGGTGGCGGACCATCTGCCGGTTGTAAGGAAAGGATAGAAAACGTAGTATAGGTGCTGGATATCGGGTCACCCTGCGGACTGTAATGGCTTTCGCGCAACACCCCGCTATATATTTTTACCGACTGACCAGGTACCGTAACGGTTTCGGTACTGGAATAACCATCTGTGTTGATCTGGTAGGTTACCACGCAGTTATTGCCATTGGTATATTGCCCGGTATCGGTATCAATGATGGAGATCAGTACGTCGGCACTGTCAATCTCGCCCCCGTTTTGATCGGGGTAGGTACTTACCCAGTTAGTTTCTTCTATTTTAGCTAAAATGCCCATCTTTGTTAATTAGTGAATTATTGAGTTAGTGGATGATGAGTGGTTGTCTGAATAAGAATTTACAGAATTTGGGAATTAACGGAATGGATGCAAGTCCTTTCCATTCTTGATATTTTAAAATTCTGTAAATTCTGATTCAGACAATAATTAAAAGGTATCAAAGTACATGGTCGACAAAGAAATAGTTAAACCAATACCGGTAGTATTAGCGTCGAACTTATTATAAACCGGTTGACACTTGGCTTTGCTGCCTGCCTTAATGCGGAAATACCTGCCATCGCCGTCGCGGTGTTTGGCGGCTTTCACAATAAATTCATTAGCCAGGCGTAAAGCCAGGTTTACAAAGGTTTCGTTTTCTGCTGTGTACTGTCCAAATTCAGTTTGATAAAGAAATTCGATATAGGCGGTAAAAACATTGTCGACCGAGCCATTAACCTGCGGCGATACATCAATGGGTTGTAAAGGGTACATGAACACACACGGAAAGGCCGTTACATCATCGGCAAGGGTGTTGAGTTCTGTTTGCGTACCATAAGCAAACGTTGGGTTGCCTGTAAGGGTTTGTACTATAGCTTCTATTTGATTGCGCATAGGGCTTAATTATTGAATTAGTGATTTATTGAATTAGTGAGTGGTAGGGAATTATTTGGCTGTTTGTCGAAAAATCAAAGTAATCCTTTAATCAGATGAATCCTGGTTCAGGTAAAAATCAAACTCAACCACTCACCACCTCACTATACTTCCGTTGATATTCCGCTTCGGTTTTGTTGAGCAGGAGTTTGGTGAGCACGCGTTCGTAGGGCATGTTCATGATGATATCCCATTTGGTTACATCGCCGCCGGCCAGTGAGTTAACTGTGTTGATATATTTAAATTTCTCGAACGACTGGATACCCGCCCGTTTTTCCAGCACGGTAGGAGTCGATGCCAGCAGCTGGTTTTCGGTTTCGATAAGCTGGGATAACAGGAAAAAAAATGCCGGGCAATGGGCAGTGCCTCCGTTACCCGCATTTTTTTGATCTCGTTACAAAATTCCTCGGCCTCGTATTCGTTGTACTTTTGCCCGGTGGCCCTGCAAAAAAAGTAATGAGCCAGCACCTGGCAACAAGCGCTTAATGATGGATTAAAGCGCTCCTGCCAGTCCTCGTCGCCATGTTGTTTAATGTGGTTATTAATCTCCTCGGCTATAATATCCCGGGCTGCCATAAATGCCCCGGCCGGTTCAACCGAAAGATCATGGCTTACTTTTACATTTTTCTGTACCTGCCTGTCCTGCGCGTCATATAAAATAAAAACAACCTCTTTGGGTATCACTTCACTGTTGTACAGTTGCTTTATCTGGTGCGATAAGGCTAATACGGTATCTGTAAATACCTGGAAATCGTCAATGTTTTTTACATTGTATAATTCGTCAGTAATGATGCCCGAGAGTATACTGATAGCTTCTATATCGTTAAGATCCGGTTTTTGCTGCATGGCCATTATTTGCCCGAGTGTTACCTCGTTTAGCTCCGTGGGTATTTTTACCGATAATTTACCGGTAGTTGTTTTGAGTGTTTTTTCGATCATAGTTTTTTATGGTTGATGGTTCATAGTTGATGGTTCATGGTTTTCTAAAGTTGATGATCTATGGTCTAGAGGTATTCGGAAGATTGTTTTTGGCTAAAGCCAGGAAGTATATCTGTAATCCGCCCCATAAATGGGACGGCAATGAATAAAAATGATTGATTTATTGTTCATTGCCGTTGGTTTTAACCAACGGACTACAATTAAACAGTTATGGGCTTTAGCCAAACCCAGTACTTAGCCTTTATTTTGATTCTTCAAAACACCTATGATCTATTAACTATGAACCATTTATCATCTGTTCAAAAACTCCGGTTGCTGACTGAAACCTGGGTACAAAAGGCAAGCGGGATTTCAGCTTCCCTTCATTGTTGATCTTTAGTTTGTTTAGCGCTACATAACGCAGCGGATCTATCAGGTGGTTCCATTTATCAACTGGTTGGTTAATGGTTTTGCCCGATTGATCTATTCGCCATTTATAACGGTTAAGCTCATTGCGTAAATTGACGCTGTTACGGGTTATATTTATTTTGTAGCGCTTCAATATGTCGATGGAGTTTTTAATACTATCCGCACCTTTTTTAGCACCGGTAATGTACCAGCCCATACGTTTAAGGTCTTCTATGGATTTCGGCTCGGCGCTATCGGCAATGATCTCTGTTCCTTTGCTTACGCCGCAGGCTTTAAGCCTGTCGGCTATATCGGCATTGGTTAAACCGGTTTCATAAAACAGTTCATTAACCCAAAGTTCTCCGTTTTGCCGGTACACCAGCAGACAGCCGGTTTGGTCGTTGGTAAAACCAAAATCAAGGCCTGCAGCTATCAAACGGGCATCATCAGGTATTTGGTTACATAGGTACCAGTTGTTAAATATTAGGCCGGTAATTTTACCGGTAAGCCCACGGGCATATACTTTCCAAAGCTCCATATCATCGTTCTTTAGTGATTCGATCTTATCCCTTATAGCCTGACCCAGATAAGGGTTATGCCGGTGATCAGAAATAATCAACTGCACATTGGGCTGTCCTATCAACTTTTCATGCACCCAAAAGCCTGTATTGGGATTGTAATCAATAAAAATACGTCGCTTGGTGCGAAGGGCCAGTTCGTGGTAAACATCCCAGGTTATGCCATTAGCCTCGTTAACAAACAGATAGTCGCGCTTTCCCGACTTGGCGTCCTGGGCATTATCGTAGCTTTTAAATTCGATAATGGAACCATTATTAAACTCAAATACTCTGTCGGTTTTATTAAAGCCCTTCACCATGCCTTGTAAAGCGGTGGATTCCTGGTAGATGTTTAAAGCGTCGCGCAATGCGCCAACTTTCAAATTAGGCACATCCTGTGCCACTATGGTGATCACTAATTTAGAGGTCTGACAGGCCAGGCAGAATAAGACCTGTTCAATGGCGTAAGTCTTTCCCGAACTGGTGCCGCCCTGGTTCACAGTTACCTGAGCTGTAGAAAAAAAGTTTTGGCTGAAGAGGACAGAGCCACCAATGCCACTAACCGGAGGTGCGTTGATATCATTCATCATGATGTATAGAATTAAGAAGCTTTTTGTTGAAACCCACCGCCGGAGATGACAAAGAGTTTTTATGTAAAAAATGCCATTTGGCATAAACTAATTCAAATTTACTAATAAAATTAGTTAAATCAAAATTATTTTGTGATTTCTAAATCTTGATTTACGGATTATAAGATTCTAATCTGTCTTATATTCTTTAATCCTTTTACCAAGAAAATCATGGTTCAGATAAGACCCGAAACAGCGAAGCCTCTTGAGTGCCTTTAAAATAGACAATTACGAAAAATCGAACATCCGAAATCCAAAATCAAAGAACCACTTCCTTTTCATTGCCGGCGGGTAGGGGACCTGTGTTTACGACTTCAACTTTAAGCGTATCGTTGGTTTTAGTATTCGATTTCTGTACTTCCGGTTTATCATTCCAGCCCAGGGTTTTAAGAGCGAATATAACCCCGGTTGGTGTTTGATATAAGCGTGATTCGTAAGCGGCTTCTAGTCGCAGGCGGCCACGTTTTAATACGGAAGCATGTTTACCGCTAACTTCATAAGCTTCAAACTCCAGTTTGCTGCTAAAGCCCAGGAACAGGGCCATACCTGCTATAGTAGCAGACTCTGGTTCCCGATCCCACACTTTTTGTGCTGTTGAAGTGGGATCTTTTCCGTTGCCTGGTTTTTGCTCTAGGTGGGATGTACCCTCAATATGTTTAAAATACTGCTCAATACGGTTGGCTAATACTGCCGCCGATTTTGAATGATAGGCATGAATTTTCATTAATTAATGTTTGAATTGGTGAACAAGGATTTTTAGAGTAAAGATTTTTGGACAAAGAGAAAGGATTCCTGAACCGTGCAAACCCTCCGGCATTTAGTCCTTACTCTTTGTTCCCAAAATCTATGATCTAAAAAATATGATATAAATGACGATTGGAATAATTACAAACAAATATCGTAAATAAATTTATCAAATGCTAATTTTTTTGGTAATTAGCAATAAGGAACTGATAGTAGATTATTAATTTACATGTAGAGATTATTTATCCCGCTATAATCAAGCGGGCACAAAATTCTTGTAACTATATACCCGCTTATGCGTCTTACATTTCGGAAACATGGTTTTATAATGGAAAATTTAGCTGTATGCTTTGTTTGATAGCTGTCAAATTAGTTTATTAAAACAGCCATTTGGCTTATTATTTTTATTATTGCACCTGATAATCATTTATCTACCCCGGTACTATCATAATGCGCATACAAAAAATACTTGTTCTTATTTTTACTTTGGTAGTTTTCTTTTCCAGTAATGAAAAAGTATATGCGCAGGATAAGCGATACATTCCCCTGGGCCATCCTAAATTTAAAGATACCTTAATTGTAGCCCATCCGGATACAACTTTTGAAAAAGATATTTTTGATGTAATCAAATCAATATTTGATAAAAACTATAAAGAAAGCAAGGCTGATTCGGTAACTACAAAACCAGTGTTCTCCATTGTACCGGCAGTAGGTTATACCTTGCAAACAGATCTGGCTGTCACCTTATCGGGGAATGTGGTTTTTAGAACCGCTCCCAATACCCGTATCTCAACAATTACGATTAACCCGGCCTATACTCAAAAAAAGCAAGTGATCATTCCCTTATTGTCAAACATATGGACAAAAGACAACAAGTATGATTTTATAGGCGATTTCAGGTTTTACAAGTATCCGCAAAGCACTTATGGCTTGGGGAGCCATTCTAAACTGGGCAATGAAAATCCGCTTGATTATTCATTTTTTCGTTTTTCTGAAACCGTATTGAAACAAATAGTCGGCAACTTTTACGCGGGTTTGGGCTATATTTTTGATGATCGCTGGAACATGTCAGAGCGGGGACAATTAAATGGCGGCGAATCTGATTATAAAAGATACGGACCTATTGCCCGCGCCATTTCAACAGGTATTACCTTTAATGCTTTGTTTGATAGTCGTGATAACTCTATAAATCCCTCCCGTGGCTTTTATGCATCGCTGCAGTATCGCGATAATTACTCTTTTTTGGGTAGCACGGCTCCCTGGCGTTCCCTGATTATTGATGTGCGTAAGTATTATAAAGTCCCTGCAGAGTCTGATAATGTATTGGCTTTTTGGTCATACGATTGGCTGGTGCTGAACGGGCGCCCGGCTTATCTCGATTTGCCTGCTACGGGTTACGATCCTAATAATACAACCGGACGGGGATATATCCAGGGAAGATTTAGAGGAGCTCAAATGGTTTACCTGGAGAGTGAGTACCGGTTTAAAATTACCCGTAACGGATTATTAGGTGGTGTAGCTTTCATAAACGCACAATCTTTCTCGGCCGCTCCCGGCTCCGGATTGCAGAGTATACAGCCCGGTTTTGGCCCTGGTTTGCGGATTAAACTCAACAAAGTATCTAAAACCAACATTGCTATCGATTATGGCTTCGGTCGTGAAGGTTCCAGGGGCTTGTTTATTAACGTAGGCGAAGTATTTTAAAAATATTATTTACGATTATCTTTTTTATGGATGTGTAATTACAATATTTTTTATGAGGTTAATAATAATGGCGATTAATTGTAAAAAAATGTTAAATTTTTGTTTAACGCTACTAAATTGATAAAACTGAAGCTATTTATTATTAATTTTAGCTATCATATTAGCCTATGAACAGTATTCGGTTTACTAAATGGTTATTTTCTACTCTTTTGTTCATCTCGGTGGCTGTTTCGTCATGCCAGAAAGATGACAATGTAAAGAGTATGGATTCCAATAAGTCAATCGCTGCTGCCGATAGTGCGTCAACCATGGGCGTCATCAACACACCAGGGAATTTTTTAGCTGGTAAAGGAACGCTAAAGATCACCATTGAAGATTCTACCTATACCTTTGATGCCGCTACAGACTCCGTTGCATTTATTAATGTACATAGCGGTGATAGCAAGTATTTTGGTATTACGGCTATAAATAAAGCTCATACCATGAGTTTTGGTATCAGTTCTGTAGGTTTTGCTGCTACTAATGTCAATAGTAAGGTGGCGGGTAGTCAGTTCCTTTTTAAATTAGATGAGAAAAACCCAGTAGTACAGTATACCTTAACTAAATACGGTGGTAAAGATGATTCCGGAAAGATTAGTATTGAAAAATACAATAATGATAATTTGATAGCTAAAGGAACTTTCTTTACGTTTTTAGCCAAAGACGATAAAGTAAATTCGCCCTTTTACAGGGTTGAAGGTAGTTTTGAACTCCAACTTAAATAATTTAACTCTCCTCAATTTTTTGCCGAATTTTTCAATATTCTTTAATTAATTTTTGTTACGTAATTTAAAGGTAAAAAAGACTAACATTTCCTCTTCCGATTTACATTCATGCCCGGAATGTGCCCCCTTTTTTGTACCTTCACGGAAATTTTAAGGAGATTAATGAAAGTATTTATAGCAGGGCTTCCTTTAGAAGTAGATGAGGCCGAATTAACAGCTGTTTTTGGTGATTTTGGGCCGGTTAAATCGCTCAGGATCATTAAGGATCGCGAAACAAAAGAGAGTAGGGGTTTTGGCTTTGTAGAAATGGTTAATGATAATGAAGCAAAAGAGGCTATAAGGTGCATGAATGGTGCAAGTTATTATGGCCGGCGGATTACCGTTAATGTTGCCGAAGACAAGGGACCTGGCTTTAATGGTGGTGGTAATAGTAACACCGCAGGCAAGGGCAGTTTTAAGCGTAACTAGTATAAGCTAAAATAAAAGTATTCTTTTTTGATATAAGCCGGGTAATCCGGCTTTTTTTATGCTCTTCTATTTATTATTTATGCCATTTGGGGAAATTAATATGCCTCAATCATCAAGGAGCTGTTGGTATTAAGGGTCTCCAATAGATAATCAAGCCTTAGATTTAACTCATCGAGCGGTATTTCGCCACTTTTGAATGCAGATGTAAGCAGATTTAATTCTGCTGTGATATTAGGGGTTTCTATACCTAAGTCAGCAGTAATATTGTTTAACTGTCGCTGATTCTCTTCTAGGATGTTAATTTTATATTCGGCGGCAGTAAGTAGGTATATTTTTTGTACATCATTGGAGTACAGGTGGTTGCGCACCTTGTTTTCCTGCTGTTTATTAAATACAACTAAAAGTATTGCAGCAACAATAGCGGTAATTACAAACATCATTACAGGTTCCATCTTTTTAGTTTTATAACTGGGGTTAACTGAAGCGTGGAGCTATCAGCAATTATTAAAATAAATATATGAGTATTATATGTTACTTATTACTATAATGTTGATAAATCACAGAAATGTTGATAAGTATTTAAATTTTGCCCCTTAGTTAAAAAAAATACATACATGTTTTTGTCTGTTTATATGGTTTTATATGGATTAAGACGGTTTATTTTTAGGAGGTATAATATTACGTTTAAGCCGTTGTAAGCACCGCTAAAGTCGTTTTTCATAACTGTAAAATTTTAATCCGGGTCTAAAGCTCAGATCAATTTCGCCAGCATATAAATAGCCCAGTTTAGGAAATAGTTTTTGAGTAGCCTGGTTGCTGATATTAGTATCAATACGTAATATTTTTATGTTTCGGCGCAGCGCTTCGTTTTCGGGCTGTAGTAATAAAGTTGCAGCTATACCTAGCCCGCGATATTGAAGACTTACAGCAAGGCGATGGGTGACTATGGCGGCCTCTGTGATATCCCAGCCAGCTTTGGCATATTCAGGTTCCTGATCGGTTGTTATTGCGGTAACACCTGCAATTTGGCCCTCCACTTCAGCTGCCCAAAGTTGATTCTTGTTAATATCATCAGTGAATACGGTAGTATTAGGGTAGTTATTGTCCCATTGAAGGTTTCCTGAAGCTATCATCATTGGTACAACTTCGGCAATGAGTTTCATAATCTGAGGGATATCCTTTATGGTGGCAAGACGAATCAGCATGTATATATGTGGTATAACGAAAGCCAAATTATAAAAATATAAGCCATTCATGCAGAATTTTTAAGTAATATGTACTTAGTATGACTTTGGGCTCCGAACTTGTTATTGATGATATCCGCAACCTGTAATGGTAATAGATAATGATCTTGGAAAAGATAAGGAGCTATTCCTTTTAACTATTGGTGGGTTTTGCGTTGTTTGGTTTTTAGCTGTACGATGATAACCCATATCATAAGCAGCAGTATAGCATAAAATGCAATATTTTGTAATTTATTGCCAACACTGAATGAGTGATCAATGAAATGTAGGGCTTGGGCCATCATATCAATTGTGGTAAGTTTAAATTAGTAGGGTCTTATTGCTTTGTTTTACAATAGCTTACATTGTCAAAAATAGTCATTTTATATTTTACTGCACAGTGTTTTATATCAGTATGAATAAGTCTGTGAAGGTTGAATGCGTGATAATCATCTCATTGTTTCTATATTTACTGTTAAACGGCAAATAATCGCTTTAAATATATAAATTATGACCCTCGTGGAATTTTTAAAGTGGCTTAAACGAGAGTCTGAAGATATCGAAAGACTGAATGTGCGTAATTATTATATCCATTTAGAGCAGCTGTTTAAAATAATTGCGTATGATGGTGCACGTTTAGATAAAAAGCATTCGCTCATGATCACTACATATCTGCAATATATGGCTAATACCAAACGCGATGAGTTTAGAAATGATCTGTCTAAAACTGATCTTGGAGAGATCCTCGAAAGTGTAAAAACAGATCTGGATTGCATGATTTTTCGGATTGAACAAGGAAATAAACCGCTTATTTAAATGTTATTATGTAAAATGCCATAAGCACGGGATTTACGCGAGAGCTTAGGTGATCAATATTAGTGGTTATGCTTTTTATGAATGTCTTTTACCAGGCACAGTTTCTTGATATCAGCTATTTTAATAGGAAAGGGAGCATATTTAAGCCGATTCCCAATCATTTCAGTAGTATTGTCTGAATGGGCAAATACTTCTTCCGGGCTATCGCCAACCAATAATCTTTTATACATACGGTATTCGCCCCACTCAATATAGTATACCTCGCCAGGTAGTATTTTTTTATCATGTATCACCTTTAAGGCTACCCAGCAGCCATTTTCCAGGTAGGGGTACATCGAATGTCCCCAAACCGGCAATGCAAAGTCGCAATCCTCAATTCCAGGAAAATTCATGCGGCCAACCGGCATGGAATCATTAATGTCATTGTAAACTTCTACGCCAGAAGCAGTAGCCGAAATTTCATACATTGGGATGCCTTCTTCTGTTCTTTTCTCTGTGTTTTTTTCTTGAATTGTGTCTGTTTTTACTCCAGAAATAAATTCAGCGTATTTTTCTTTAAATATTCTGAGTTTTTCTGGATCTATGTTCTGTCTGCTCTTTATTATTTCAGTAATAGAACTAGGGGAGTTAAAACCAAGGGTCTCCGATAGGTGAGCGTTTCCCATAAACGCTTTTCCTTTAAGTTGATTATAGAGTATGATAAACTCCAATGTTTCCGGACGAATAGTTTTGATTTTATTGGCTTTTGGTGCATCATCCATGTTGATAACTTTTAAAGATTATTCTTTAATTTTATAAAGATTATTCTGTATATTTGTTTTGTTAATCCTGCTAAAGTACTACAATTATTTGTAATAACAAATATATTTAATACAGAAATTAAAGAATGTTTATTACAGAAAATTGTAGCGACTGAAATCAACTTTCAAGAATACCCAAAACCGTAAACAAATTTTACCATGTATATAGCCTACTCCGCCATTCAAGGGCAAGACGACCTCAACCAACAACATTCCAATCTCCACCATCCCAATCATGAACAGCTTATACGATACTATGCATATGTAGAAACATGTACAAAGTATAGTAAAGAGATAGCTGCTATACAAAAATACCTACCCGGATGGACCCCAACTTTCAGATAACTCTCCACCAACAAAAACTTTATTCAATAACCTTAACAACAATACCATGATAAAAATTGCACAAAAATTAAAGGATCAGTTATGGTGGCTCATCATATCTGTAGATTATGATTACAGCCGGATTGCCATTGCTGACCACGACCTGAACGATGATACGCTTACCTTATGGCTGGAAGATAAACAGGATTACAAAAACTCACTGGACGAATGCCTGCAGGTTGATATTAAGGCACGTGAATTTGCTAAAATAATAAAGGCAGACGGCCTGAACAGTTATGAGGGTAACAAGATGCATCCAACCAAAAACTTTGTTTACAAGGCACGTATCGAAATAAATGCGCCATTGAAATGGTACCAGGATGATGCTGCTATTATTGAACAGCAATGGGCCCGGGAGTGCGTTTTAAAAACTATACTAACCCAACTTGTTGAAACCGAAGCTGCCCGCATTTATGATTAGGTTTATTTTTTCGCATTTTAGTATGCTAAATGGAATTTTATTCATAATTAGCAAAAGCATCAAGGGCAGGGATAATATCTCTGCCCTTGGTGCTTTTGGCTTAAAAAGATATGAATTACGCTTAATAGTATAATTAATCCGGAAAGGGCCTTTTACTTCACTCTAACCTGCTGTTTTTCTTCCTGTTCTGCCTCTACCAATTCCTCCACTTCACTAATCGCCTCGGCAGGTTGGCTTGCATAGTTTAATTTACGGAAACGCCACTGGGCAAAAGCAGGTTCCTGGAAACGATTAATCAATTTGAAAAATTTGGGGAAATTGTGTACCTCCTCCAATAGTACACCGGTTACTATGCCATTATTATCCAATATTTCGCGGATGGTATATTCCTTATCCTTGGTTATCCAGATCTCAAAATCCCTTCTTATCTCTTCGCTTTTTTCAGGATCAATCCTGTCATTTATGCAAATTACCTTGTCTCCTGGTTTCATGATATGATGTGCTTGGGGCTGTGTTATATTCTGTCTGCAGCCATTATCCACTACAAAGTACCGCTTTTTAAACGGGAATTAAAAAGCGCAGCCCATAATTCTTCAATTGCTGGGTATATAATTTATACCATGAAATTTTGTATATGCTAATATTTAAGAGCCATAAGTAACCTATTCATTAAAAATGTCGTAATAACATATTATTTATCATGTATTAAATGTAATGAGCTTCTTTTATTTTTTTCTGATCATAGGTTCGGTAATAGTTTATTTGATTTTAAGATTTGATAAACAACAGCGCCGTAAGCAAAAAATGCTTTTAAAGCAAACGAATGATGTTCAGCCATTATTGCTTATGCAAAGTTTAGGGCAAAAGCTTCACCGGTTAAATGAAGCATTGGTTCAAAATACTGCTAAAAGTGAAATAAATGCCCAGCTTAAAAAAATTACTACCGACTATAATTGCGGCCTGATCAACATGCAGGTTTATAATAGCCAGCTTAATGAATTATTAAAAAGGGTAGAGGGAAGGTGTTGATTTACAATTCTGTTATGTATTGATTTAAGCAGCAGTCGCAAAAAGTAAATAAATATTTGCCAAATGAACAAATTGTTTATTATTGCAGTCGTATATGTCTGACGAAGCAATAATAAAACGGTTAAAGGTAATTGTAAAGGAGCATGGCGGGCAACTGGGGCTTGCAGGTGCAATAGGGGTTGATCAGGGTTTTATTAGTAAAGTGATCAATCAGAAACAGGATATCAGCTATTATTTGATCCGTAAGCTTTGTTTTCAACTTAAATATTCACCAGAATGGCTTATTTTGGGTACCGGTGAAAAAAAAATAGACAAACCCGAATCGGCTAAACTGATTACCGAGATCCAGATGATGCGTACAGAAGTTGATATTTTACATGCCCGTATGCGTGCTTACGAAATGGAGATGAAAGAACTGCGCGAGCAATTGCATCTGGAAAAAAAAGCCGGATAATTCGACATGGAAAAAAATGATATAAAAAGGCCATTCTGCAACAGGATGGCCTTTTTGTATTTTTTAAATTTTACCGGCAGTAACGGTTGGCTATTACCGCGGCCTTTTTTAAACCGAGCTCAACGGCTTTATTAAAATCGGTACAGGCTTCTGGTTTTTGGTTGAGTGCGATTTTTGTAAGCCCCATTTGTAAATAGGCCCCTGCATATTTAGAATTTAGGGTGATGGCTGTAACGCAGTCGCCGAGCGCACCTGCTGCATCGTTGATGCTGAGTTTTAGCTCGGCCAGATCTGTATAAACATATGCGCCATCACCAAATTTTAAGGCATTGTCAAAATCGTCGGTTGAACCCTGGTCATCCCCTAATTTATTTTTGGCAATGCTGCTATGCGCGTAGGCTTTGGCATTTCTGGAATTAATATAGGTAGCATTATGAAAATCGTCCACAGCTCCTGCATAATCTTTTAAGGCTAATTTAACATCACCCCGGAACAGGAAGGTTTCGTCATTTGAATAAATAGATACCGCTTTATTCAGATCGGCCAGGGCTGCCTTATAGTTTTTTAACCTGGCCTGTATGTGTCCACGGTTTTGATATACCACAGCTGATGAATCAGAAGTTGAATCAATTTTTATCGCTGCACTAAAGTCGGCCAACGCGCCGGTATTATCCTGAAAATCGGCACGATTAAGACCACGTTTTAACAATATTGAAATGTTTTTAGGGTTTTTGGCGATACCTGCATCATAATCGGCCATAGCGCCCTGTATATCTCCTGCAGCTGCTTTTGCTTCTCCTCTGAAAAGGTAAAAGTTGGAGTTTGCCGGGTTTAAGTTAATGGCGGCTGTAAACAGCGATACACCATTGGTGGTGTATTTATAAAAATCGGTCACTCTGCCTAAGCGTGTATAAACATCCTGGCGCTGGGGAGAAAGCGATAAAAGCTTTTCAAAGTCTTTTACAGCACCGGCCTGATCATTTGTCTTATCCTTTTCGATACCACGGTTTAAATAGGCATACGTATAATTGGGGTTTACCTGAATGGCTGTGGTATAATCACGAATAGCCGCCTGTCTGTTGCCCAGGTTACGATAGGCATCACCACGAACCAAATAGGCCTCATCGCTTTTATTGTTGATATTGATGGCCTGGGTAAGATCGGCTATTACACCAGCGGTGTCCTTTAAGTCCATTTTTGCCTTGCTACGGCTTATATATGCCTTTAAGCTTTTGGGGTTTAATATAATTGCGCTATCGGCATCTGATTTGGCTCCTTCACCATCGTTGAGTTCCAGTTTAACTAAGGAGCGGTTTTGATAAGCGTCCGCGTTTTTAGGATTAAGCGCTATGGAATGATTCAGATCCTCCATAGCACCGTTATAATCTTTCAGGTTGCTTTTTACCAGTCCCCGGTATAAATATACATCGGCCCTGTTGGGATACTGACTAATGGCTTTATTAAAATAATCAAGCGCTCCTTTGCTATCGCCTATCTTATTTTCGGCATTGGCCAGGTAAAAGAACAAGTTTTTGAGACTGGGATTAATGGCTGCCGCTTTTTTATAATCATCAACTGCACTCTTATAATCACCCAGATTGCCTTTGGCGTTAGCCCGGTAAAGGTACGCTTCGGCATTTTGAGGGTTAAAGGTTAATGCAGTGCTATAGTCGGCTATGGCCCCGTTATAGTCATTGTTGCTTGCTTTGGCATCTGCCCGGTATCTAAATAAGTCGCCTTTTTGAGGGTTTAGTTTTATGGCTGTATTATAATCGTCAATAGCACCTGTAAAATCGCCTTTGTTGTTTTTGGCCAAGCCTCTGTATTCATATAACTCGGCGTTTCCCGGGCTAAGTTTTAAAGCAAAAGAGAAATCGGCAATGGCTCCGGTATAATCCTGCAGATTTGATTTGGCACTACCGCGATACTGGTACATTTTCGCGTTTTGTGGATCAAGGGAAATAGCTTTATTAAAATCATCAATAGCATTGTGGTAATCGCCAATACTACTTTCGGAATTGGCCTTATAATAATATGCTGTTGAGAAATTTGGTCTTAGATTGATGGTTTTTGCATAATCGGCAATCGCAGCTTCATAATTTTTGAGGTTGCCATAAGCATTTGCACGATAAAAATAAGCGTCACTGTTATTTTCGCTAAGCTGTATGGCTTTGGTAAATTCCTGTACAGCGGCGTTGTAATCTTTTGCATTAGCCCTGGCATTTCCATTTTGTATATAAGTACTTGCAGTTTGGGCAAATGCGCTTAAAGGAAATAGGAAAAGGAGTAAGAATTTTTTCATTTATGAATACTGGTTTGCAAGTTTCAGTAAAACCAATACAAAATGTAACAAAGGCCATACCGAAAATAAAAGCACCCTAAATATACTTTAAATAATGATTTACTATATCGGTAAAACGAAACTTGGGGTATAAAAACCCCATAATTAATTTTTTTAATAATGTGTTTTAGTAAATATTAACTTATAAGGGCGAAATAGTAAATTATTAAAAATAGGATGCTTCGTTTGTTTCGTCTGTATGATTTTTGTCCCGTTTTTTATTATAGAAAATGACGACAGTGCAAATCAGGATGCAAAAAATGGCAGATGATTCAATAACGAAATGAATTAGTGGGATATGACCCGGGCTGTTGGAGATTAAAATACCGGCATCTGGCAGAAGTAATCCAAAGAGTGGAAAACAAAAGAACATTCTCAATATTATTAATTTTTCCATAATTATTAACATTTAGTATGATAATACTAAGATAGGCATTATTTTATTATTATTTAAATAAAAAAACAAACTTATTCGTACTACAGTTGAAGAGCGAAAAAGTTTTGTTTTAAAAAAGTAATTTTCGGTAGTCTGGAAAGATAAATCGAAGCCTAGGTATTTGTTTATTGGAGCATGGAAGATAATAAATTGAAAATAAATTTTTAAATGAATGAACGTTCACTTATATTTACATTGATATATGAGACCACGCGACGAAAATAAGGAGTTACTGATACGCCAAAAAGCCATTGAAATGATAGTTACTGATGGCCTTGACGGGTTTAGTATAAATAAATTGGCAAAGGCGGCGACCGTATCGCCGGCTACTATATATATATATTACAAAGACAAAGATGATCTGATTACCCGATTGTGTATCGGCGTAGCCTCTAAAATGCTGGAGTATAGTTTCGAAGACTTTTCGCCGGAAATGGATTTTGCTGAAGGCCTTAAAGTGCAATGGGTAAACCGGATGAAGTATTTCATTAATTTCCCAATCGAAATGGAATTTATTGAAATTATGCGCTATACCCATTATTATGAAGAGGTAAACAAAATGCTCACCGTTAGTTTTGGATCTGCATTGGGGCCATTTATGGAAAGAGGTATTCAAAAGAAGCAATTGGTGCCATTGCCATTTGAGGTTTACTGGTCAATAGCTTTCGCTCCTTTATACCAATTAATGAAACACCATCACCAGGGTAACAGCTACGTAAATAATAAATTTGAACTTACCGAAGGGATAATGATGCAAACATTGGAGCTGGTCCTGAAAGCGCTTAAACCTTAAAAAATTTGTCAATTTAAATAAATGAACATTCACTTATAATATAAATAAGAAATGAAACTCAACCATATTAATCTGCCTGTAACCGATGTAGCCGCCAGCATCATTTTTTTTGAGCAGTACTTTAATTTTAAATGTGTAGAAATAAAAGGCGATAACTTATTGGCAGTTTTGCAAGGCTCCGATAGTTTTACTTTGGTATTAATGGCCAATAGCTTTAACCGCAAGGGGAATTCTGCTTATCCTGACGCATTCCATATCGGTTTTTTTGTCGAAAACCGCGATAAGGTAATGGATATGTATAACCGGTTACTGGCCGGAGGTTACGCTATGGAACATCCTCCTGGTAGCCTGCGTGGCAGTTATGGTTTTTACTTTAACGCCCCAGGAAACCTGTTGACTGAAATTACCTGTCATGTATAACAACTAATCGAAAGTTAAATCAAAATTTTTAATATTTCATCTTATGACACATGCATCAGCTTATAAAGAACCTCACCATGTAATGCTGTTTTTTGAAGAGAAAGAAATTCTAAACGAGCAGCATACGTGTATTAACGAACGCATTAACTATTACGAAAACCTTAAAAATAGGGGTAAAGTGTTGTTGAGCGGTAATTTCTGGAACCAGGCCTGTAATTTCATCATTGTATACGTCTCCTCGGATACGGAGCTGGAGCAAATTATAGATAATGACCCGGCTGTGCGCAATAATTTGTTTGAATTAGTAAGGGCTATGCCTTTTTAAGCTAATTCATTCATATCATTTTCCTGATGATACTTTAATGTGAGTGATTTATATTCCAAATAATGGATATGTGGCATTGTTATATCCGGTAATAATGATAAATATGACATATGTTGGTAAATTTTATTCGTTAATAGTTAAAATATTTCGACAAAATCTATTAAAATTAACCCTGTTGAAATATTATTTTACTTTTTAAGAAAAATAATTTGCTTCGTATTCCTAAAAGGTGTAAATTAGGAGTATCAAATTGTTAGTTATGGAGGAAATAGCGATTTTTAGAATATTCTCGAGTTTCCCACTGCTGGGATTACTCATTCCCGATGTTTCATCACTATTTATATTCCCGGTGAGGCAGATTTCTGTGACACACCTGTATGTAGAGGGCTTTTTATTATTAACCGTTATTATTTGTACCATAGGCATCTGGTACCATCAAAAGCAAGAACGGGGTACTAATATACAGGTACCAGCAGGCACCTGATCGCTATTTTACAGAAAAGCCGGCTTAACTATAGTTTTGAAATATATAATACGAGCCAATTATAAACCTATTTTGTCCGATACCCTTATGCCCGGTCCATTTAAACCGGGCTTTATTTTTTGTTGCCATGGTTAAATGAGGTAATATTTTCACTTTTAGTAATGAATTAAGGTTTTTTCATATTTTTACTGTAAATGAACCTTAATCAATTTAACCCTGGCACCCCTGGCTTTATGCAATTCAATAGCTATCCGTTTAGAGCCATCCGCTGTTTAAAAACGGTTCTAATTTTAATGTTTACTTGTTTTTTTGGTACGGCTATGGGCCAGCACCGATCGCATGAAGCGTTAACCTGGGGTGGCGGCGGTGGAAGCGGCGGTAATTTTGAATCGGGGTATGGTATCACCTTTGGCGCCGGTATTGACGCCCCGCAGAATTATTTTAAGGATATTTACAAGCCGGCAGTCGCGTTTAATTTAGGGGTATCCCGTTTTATGGATAAATTTACCATAAGCCTTAACGTAGGTTATCATAATTATCAACCCAAGGATGCTTACAATCCAAATAATGTAACTATTGAAGCTGGGAATGGTGAAACAACTAATGACGTCCAGGATCAAAGCGCTGTTACACTTTTTACTAACTATAGGGTGTTTTCGGGTTACGCAAGTATTGTTTATAATGTTAATCTGGCAGATGGAGCAAGGTTTTATGGCGGTGCTAATATCGGCGGGTATTTTACCGATTACTCCTATGTAATTTTAGATCCCAATAACGATCAATCTGGTACGGTAGTTACACCAGAACGTAAGAACTTTTATGTAGCGCCTCGTTTAGGATTGATCTTTGTGCTTACTGACCACATCGGCGTAAGTGTAGAGTCGACCTATAACTTTTATGCTCCGCTAAAAAAACAAAGCAACAGCGGAGGCACGTTTTATACATCGGTAACCGGACTGGCGGCGCTTACCTATAAATTTTAGTGAAAAACTAAAGGGTCCCGTTTAATAAACGGAGTTGAAAAAAACTCATCTACTTTTTTGTTGAATTCGTCCTTATGCTCAATCAACGTGCCGTGGCCGGAGTTGGGTACTATCCATAAATAAGCATTGGGGATGTTTTGGGCAATAAGTACCGTATGCTCCGTAGGAATCAGATCATGATCGCCACCGATAATCAACGAAGGGCATTTGATGGTTTTTAAAGCCGAAAGCTTGATATTGGGCTGAAACCAATCAAGCAGAAATATCTTCCTGTCGTTTTTTTCTTTGGCTGTTTTAAATACCGTGTTTTTTTTTGCTTCGTAATCCTTTTGCTCCAGTTTCCAGTAGGCGGGGATGATCCCTGTAGAATCGGGCCATAAATTGGCGCCTGTTGACGCCAGTTTTATCACTTTTTCCGGATGGCGCATAGCCAGTTCAAGCGCATTGATGCCGCCATCGCTCCAACCAATAACATAGGCCGAATCGATGTGCATGGCATCCAATAAACCTGCAAAATCATCAGCCATCATTTCAAAGCTTAAAGAATCACGACCATCTGTTGATTTGCCATGCGCTCTGCTGTCAACCATAATCACCTTATATTTTTCGGCAAAATAAGGCACATTTTTAGCAAAACTGCTCATGCTGCCTCCGTTGCCATGTATCATTAGTAATGGCTTTCCTGTGCCATAAACTTCGGTGTATAACTTTATGCCTCGTATATCATAGTATTTACCCGCAGCTGCGTTATCTCCATATGGTGTTTTTACCTGGGCGTTACAGGCAGAAAGTGCCCCTAATAAGCCAGCAACTAATACGCAAAGTGATTTTTGAATTTTCATAAGGGTTAACTGTACTGATATATCCGGCGATAAAATTATGGCGCCGGGGGCGTAAATGTATAATTACTTTAAATATATTAATAACCGAAAATATAAAAAACTGTGCTAACACGTTAAGTAATATTACCTTTGCCATATTAATTTAAATACTTTTAAACTATACACGTAAAACAATATTCTACTCAATGTAAATTGATGGAAATGTTTTACTACCTATACCAATATATTATTCATGCCTGCCATTTGCCTAAAAAGTAATTATATAGCTTTTCTTCTTTTTTTTATAGCTGGTCTGTTTAGCGCAGGTGCCGCTTTTGCACAGCAGGACGTTACCGGCAGAAGCACTTTTAAGTTTAAAACCGTAATAGTTGATGCCGGGCACGGCGGCAAAGATCCGGGTGCACATGGCGCTTACTCCAAAGAAAAAAACATAGCCTTGAGTATCGCCAAAAAACTACGCGACTTGATTAACGACGAAATGAGTGGCGTTAAAGTAGTTATGACCCGCAGCACCGATGTTTTTGTAGAGTTGCACAAACGTGCAGATATAGCTAACGACAATCATGGCAACCTGTTTATATCTATACATTGTAACTCATCACCCCAAAAACATAGTACCGAGCGTGGAACTTTGTTGCTCGTATATGGTTTTCACCGGAGCCAGGAGCAACGGGAAGCCCTGCGCGAAAATGCCTCTATTTATATTGAAAAGGATTATAAGGATAAGTATAATGGCTATGGCAGCGATGCGGTTGTAAATACCATTGTATTAAATGCTTTTCAGCAAAAATATCGCAAACAAAGTATACAATTTGGCGATCTGATTGATCATGAGTTTAAAAAAACAGATGACCGGCACAGTCACGGGGTAAAGGAACAGGGGGTGCTGGTATTGGCACAAAGTGGTATGCCTGCTGTGTTAGTTGAAACCGGTTTTATTAATAATGCCGCAGATGAGGAATATCTTAATTCAAGCGCGGGCCAAAATGAAATAGCCAGGTCCATTTTAAGGGCTCTGAAACAATATCGTGATAACCTGGAAGGAAGATAGTTAGCTATATCATTTACCCAGCCCCCAAAGTTAGACACTATTTGAGGACAGGGTAAATGAAAAAGAACAAACAGTACAGCACCGTATTTAAGCTCGAAGTTGGTAAAAAGCATTTACAGGGTTAGCATTACTGCAATAAATGATTTCTAAATCAAATCTGGCCTGTTTTTATTTTCTTAATTTAATTATCGAATAGGTAAAACTGTAACCATATTTAGGCACAGCGATATCAAAAAGTTCACAGGAAAAATTCTCGTTATCAAAAACCCCTAAATGAACAGGATTGTTATATATAATGATGGGGTCCCTATCCGCTATTTCTAATATCTGGTGTGCAAATGCCGTTACCATGACTTCTTTAAAGGGATTGTATAAATAGAATATATTTCCTTGCCCGGGAAAATTATCAAAAATATTATCGCAACGGATCTCCACGTTTTTGAAGCGACTAAGCCTTTTTTTTGTTTTGTTACCCACCATTTGGTTAATTTCATAACCAATCATTTTGTTTGTAAAGCCTTTGTATAAGAGATAATTAAATACCCTGCCTTTACCACAACCAACATCAATGATCACATCACTGGGCTTTAGTGAAATTTTCTGTGAAAAAATAATTTCTAACTCTTCATAATTGGTGCTTACTGTTTTAATAATGTTTTTATCATCGATGCTGGAAACCTTCCCGGCTAAAAAAGTTCGTTGCGTTAAAAGATCTATTTTCAGACGTATCAACTGACGCTGCAGATATCGGAATGAATTCATTTACGCAGTATTTAAAGGGCTTAATTAAAGAGGCTCAATTAAGTTTGTCTAAATTTTGAGTTTACTTTATTAAAGCCCGGCTTTCTCTCTGAAAATCTATCGGCGTTTATTGATTAACTTTAGTGTACTTCAATGTACCTCCGGAAGTAACTGTAAGCGTATCTAAATTACCACTTATTTTATATGGTGCTTTATCAAAAATGAGCTGACTTATAGGTGAACCACTGCTATTAGGATCTGTAGAGTTTAGTTTTTGGTTTAAATTAAGATAAACTACAGTGCCGTTGGTATTATATGTTCCTTTATAAAGCGTACTAGTTGCATTTTTAGTTACCGGAGTGGCATAAACATCAGTTTGTAGGGTTGCAAACTGAGCTCCATCATAAAAAGCAATAGTTTGTACACTATCACCCAGTGGGGTGCGGGGTATCACTCTTTTCCATGCACCTACCAGGTTTGGATCTGCTGTGGCATCTGTGAGTTCGCTTTTTTTAGTACATGATTGGATGGCTGTAATCAAGCCTAATGAAATAACCAGCATGGCTGCTTTTGTGTAATAATTGTTGATGTTCATAGTAACCTTGTAAGTTTACAATTTAGTGTGTTTTCTAGTTAATTATTCCACACTTAACGCTGTTGCACGTAAAAAGTTTTCATAAAGAGCAATTTTTGTTATCGTTTTGTGCATATAGCATATATTCGGAGCACAGTTAACGGATATAATTGACCACAAAAAATTATTTAATCCTTAATTTTTACCAAAGCTGTGAAAAACACTAACTTAGTATAAGTTATAACCCGGTTAACGTGGAATCTTTTGTAGTAACTATCAATAATGTAGCTTATCAGGTAAGCATTCATTCGATATTTCCCAAGTTGTTTGATGTTTATAATAAAAACATTAATTATACCATTGGGAAAACAGATGCCGGTAATTGGGTTTATATTAAACATGAACCATCATCAGCCGTTATACCGCTGGAACAAATCGGGATAGCTATTGATGAACATTTTCCGGAGGAAGGGTAGACGCATGACACCTGCCCAAAAAAGCTAAAGCCCCGGGCGATTCCTTCCCTCGGGAAGGGGAGGAAGGGGTTTATGGAATAGTATAGTCATTGCGCGTATAAACCCCTCCCTGCCATTACACTATCCAACGTACCCGTCCCGTGGGGAGGGAATTAAAAACGACAGCCTTTAGTCTCTCTTGAATCGTCATAACATACTCCCTGGCTATTCGATTACCAATATGTATCAACATAAAGTCCACTAAAATAGTAGAGATTTGTCATTAAATTTCAATAAAAAGATGTTTAAACATTTATTTTGAAAAAGATCAGTTTCAAATATATACTTTTGGTACATAAACAAAAGGAATTTAAAAAAATTAAACACAATGAAAAAGATCTTTATCCTGTTGGCCTCAGCGTTTTTATACACGGCTGCATCGGCACAAACAACCTGGACTGCCGACAAAAACCACTCGAACGTTAAGTTTACAGTGACTCACTTATTGGTAAACGATGTTGACGGAACTTTTAAAAACGTTGATGCAACCATAGTTGCAGCAAAGCCCGATTTTAGCGATGCTAAAGTTGCCTTTACTGTTCAAACAGCTTCTTTAAGTACCGATAATGAAAATCGTGACAAACACCTTTCAAGTGCCGATTTTTTTGATGTTGCCAATAAACCAACCCTTACTTTCACCAGCACAGGTATCACCAAAACATCTGATAAACATTATGCGCTAAAAGGCAATCTTACTTTAGCGGGTGTTACCAAACCGGTTACATTTGATTTATGGTACCGTGGTACCATTACCAACCCAATGAGCAAGGCTGACGATGCAGGTTTCCAGTTAACTGGTGTTATCAAACGTTCTGATTTTAATTTTGGTAGTAAATTTGGCGCTGCTATGTTAAGCGACGAAGTAACTATTAAAGCTAACGGCGAGTTTGCTAAAGCAAAATAATTTTTTAGGACTTTAAGATTCTTGGAGCAAGGATTTTTGGAACAAGGAGCAGGGACTGACTTACGAAGGTTTTTGTTTTGTTTCAAAGATCCTTGCTCTTTTTTTTGGAGTAAGGATAGATTAAGGATTTTTGGAGTAGGGACAGACTTAAATAGAGTATTTATTATTGTTCCGGAAGTCTTTACTCCAAGAAAAAATCCTTGTTCTAAAAATCCTTTTGTCTAAAAAAAATCCTTACTCCAAGAAACTAAATATCTTCGTCGGCCAGTAATTGTTTCAAGGTATCAAACCAAAGCTGGTTTTTGGTGCCGAAAAGGCTATTGTCAATCATCAGGTATATAGTATTGAGCCCATCGGCAACTTTGTAACGAAGTCTTAAGGGTTGCCAAAACGTACCATTATTTTTAATGAGCGAACGTTTGTATACCTCATCAAATCCCAGGTAAACCTGTTCCAGCTGGTTTAAGGGAATATCCAAATAGTTATAACCATCAATTACCAGGGCGCCGGAAGTTAATATAATTTCACCTTCGCGATGGTGTGGGGGCGGGGTGAGCGAAAAAAGCCCTCCAGCCGCGTCAATCAATGTGCATGCTGCAATTTCATAATCATAGCTCCACATTGCCTTTCCTATTTGTAAAATTTGCATCGTTTAAATTTCGACATTATAATTGATAACTGCAACCGCGGTATGTTGTGTGCATGTAAATTAAAATTTCAGGCAGAAATTGCCTGGTGTTGACAACTCACTCCGGTCTGCGCTTAGCTACCCTCTCTTCCGTTTCGCGGCAAAGAGAGAACAAAAAAGGCTTTCTGAAATCTAAACAAGAATCCTTACGCTTTGTTCCAAAAATCCTTGTTCCAAAAAACATTATCTTTGATCTGAAGAACTATTTTTCGCAGTATTTATTATATGGCTACAGAAGTTAAGTGCCCCAGTTGTGGTTTTGGTTTCCCGATAGAGGAAGTGATGGCAGAGGAATATAAAAAGGAGCTTAGGCTTAAAATGCAGGATTATACCCGCCAAAAAGAGGATGAGTACCGTAAAAAAGACGAGGAATATTTAACCAAAGAGCGCCAGCAAAAGGACGCTTTCGAGTTGCGGCTTAATGACGAAAAAAAGCAATTGCAATTGGCTATGGAGCAGAACCTGCGTAAATCCATCAGTCAGGATTATGAGAACCAGATGACGATGCTTAAAACATCGGCCCAGGAAACCGAAGAAAAGCTAAAACTATCTCGCCAGAAAGAATTGGAATTTTTACAGCGCGAAAAACAATTGCAGCAAAAAGAAGAGGAAATGGAGCTTGCCCTGCAACGCAAATTGCAGGAGCAGCGTAACGAACTGAGCGAGCAGATCCGTAAGCAGGAAAACGAACGCCATAGTATAAAAGATACCGAATATCAGCTCAAAGTAAAGGAGCTGGAAAAACAGCTCGACGACCAGAAAAAGCTGGCCGAAGAAATGAAACGAAAGGCCGAGCAAGGCTCCATGCAGTTACAGGGCGAGGCGCAGGAACTGATACTGGAAGAGTTGCTGCGTAATTATTTCCCGTTTGATGTGATCAGTGAAGTAGGTAAGGGCGTTCGGGGAGCCGATTGTGTTCAAACCGTACGTAACCAGTTTGGGCAGGAGTGCGGGAAGATCATTTATGAAAGTAAGCGTACAGCCACCTTCGGCACCGATTGGATCGAGAAGCTGAAAAAAGATATGCGCAGTGTAGGCGTAGATGTTGCCGTAATTGTTACCCAATGTTACCCCAAAGGGATGGATTGCTTTGGCGAAAAGGATGGGGTTTGGATCTGTAGCTTTGATGAAGTAAAAGCGGTGTCCTATATCCTGCGCGATGGAGTGATCAAACTATCCAACCAAGCCAAATCGCAGGATAACAAAGGCGATAAAATGCACTTGCTGTATGATTATTTAACCAGCAGCGAATTTTCTGAACAATGGAAAGCTATCCGCGAAGGTTATATGAGTATGCGCCTGTCTATACAAAAAGAGCGTGATGCCATGGAAAAGATGTGGAAATCGCGCGAGAAACAACTGGATAAAGTATTGCTGAACGCGGCACACATTAAAGGCAGCGTAGAGGGTATAGCCGGCAGTGATTCCATACAATTGAGCCTGACGGACGACGAGGACGCGTTATTGTTGGAGTAAAGTATTTTTAGAGTAAGGATTTTTGGAACAAGGAGCAAAGAGTTACTTACAAAGGTGTTTTGCATTGTTCAAAGATTCCTGCTGTTTGTTCCAAAAATATTTGTTCCACGTCTCAAAATCCTTGTTCCCTAAATCATTTATCTAAAGGTATTTTCGTACATTTGTATGTACAGCAGCCCGGTTTCCCGATATAAAGGAAAGCCGGGCTGTTTGGTTAAAGACAAAACAAGACCAAAAATCGACCATTATGTATGTAGTTATTTGATAGTCAATTATTTGATACTTTTTAAAGTTTTAAAAACACATCAAAACCATACTGGAATTTGTTAAAAAGTGTTAAAATGAGGGTTTTTAAATCAATTTTCAATCGTTTTTACCCCGTTTTCGAACAAAAAAATGTTAAAATTTAAGGTTTAAAAAGTTTTTTCAGCCCTGATGGAGGTGCGGTTTCTATCATCAATTACAAAGTTAGATCTGTTTGCCGGCCATTTTAAAATATCCGCTGATCATCATTTTTTGGTCCTGAACTTTTTTATAGATTAGGTACTTTATTCGTAGTGATATACTCGCTTGTATAAGAGTTGATTAGCTAATTAAAACGCCCCTGCAAAATGAACAATGACCTGATACTGGAAACCATATCAGTTACCAAAAACTTTTTTGGTGATAAATCTTCCGGTGTTAACAATATAACCATATTTATTCCCAAGGGTAAAATTACCGCCATTGTTGGCGAAAGCGGCAGCGGTAAAACTACACTGCTCAATTTGCTATACGGTCACTTACAGCCAGATCATGGCGAAGTTTTTTTTAAGGAAGAGCAGGTTTTAAGCAGGGATAATGGACTACAGCATGCCCATCAGGTAATGCGCTTGGTTACCCAAAACGGAAGCGATATGGATGCACAATTGTCTGTTTGGGATACGATAGCTGCCGGGCTTCAGGAAGAAGATAAAAGCCTGACCATACAAAAAGTGACCGAGGTCCTCAATATGCTTCATATTTATCAGTTGAAGGAGCAGCCCTTTGGTAAATTAAGCGGCGGCGAAAAACAACGGGTAACCATTGCCAAAGCCTTGATCAGTCGTCCGGAAGTATTGTTGCTGGATGAGCCTTTTAACCAGGTTGACGCTACCTATCGCGAAGGATTGCAGCATGATATCCGTTACATTGTAAAGGCATGGGGAGTTACTGTGGTGCTGGTATCCCATGACCCCGCCGAGATCCTGTCGATGGCCGATGAACTGATTGTACTGAAGGAAGGGGAGATAGTTGAAAATGGCAGCCCGGAGCAATTGTATCATTCACCTAAACTGTTGTATACCTCGCAGATATTGGCTAGCTGTAGTCAGCTTACCTCTACCCAGGCCAAAGTTTGCGGTATCAAAAGCAGGCGTGGTGTAGTGGTTATATACGCCGAACATATTAAGTTAGGTGTTTTGGGTAACAAGTGGTTGGTAACGCAGGTGTTGTTCAAAGGTTTTTATGAAGAACTGATCATTGAGCGCGAGGGAGTTATTCTCCGGGTAACTAATCACGATAGGGGTAAATATCCCAAGGGTACTAAAATCAGCATCAACATCAATAAATACTTTGAGTTTGGAAAATGGGAGAATTGAAGCAGAAGCAAGAGATTAGAGTCAAGAATCAAGACTATGGTTACCAAAATGGGACTTTCTTGGATCTCGATTCTTGACCCTCGGCTTACGCCAGTTCCATTTTTGCCTGTTTTTCTTTACGGTATTTGCTTAGGTTGATAAGCAGCACACTGCCCAGGATAATCACCAGGCCGCCTACTTGTAAAAGGGTAATGCTTTCGTGAGCAAACAACACCCCGAGTATAACCGCTATAACCGGGTTTACATAAGCATAAGTACTTACTTGAGTTGCCGGGCGAACCTGCAAAAGCCATACATAAGCGCTAAATGCGGCAATGGAGCCAAAAATTATCAGGTAAAGTAAAGCAAGCCAACTATGGGTTGGTATGTTTTGCCATTGCAGGTTTTGAACTTCGTGGGTTAAAAAACTCGATGGTAAAAACACTAAGCCTGCGGCCAGCATCTGCCAGGCTGTATTTACCGAGGCTGATCCTTGTGTATTATTGTATTTAGAATATAATGACCCGGATGCCCATGACATGGCACCAATGAGTAACAGCAACATTCCCGGCAGTTTAGAGAGCCCGGTTGAGGAATCAAACAAGCCTCGTATTTGTTCGCTGAATAGTAACACCACACCGGCAAAACCTATAATTAAACCAACAATGGTAGATGTGTTTTTGAAATTTACACGCCAGTTTTGTTTGTCAAACAATACAAACCAAATAGGAGCTGATGATACCATAATGGCCACCATAGCACTGGGGAGCGTTTGTTCAACCCAAATTACGGCGCCATTGCCTATTACCAACAGCAAAAAGCCGGTAACAGCAGCATGAATAATATTGCGTTTGATAAAAATCTGTTCGCCTTTAATTTTACACCAGGTCAATAGCAAAATACCGGCAGTAAGAAAACGAAGAGCGCCCAACAACAAGGGGGGAAACCCATCGACAGCCATTTTTATAAAAAAATACGTCGAACCCCAAACAATATAAACTGTTGCAAAGGCGATGATAACCATTAATGGAGATGCGGATTTTTGAGGTGTTAAGGCCATGATGATATTTATTTTTCGGGTATAACTAATTGTTGTTCTTCTTTAACCGTTTCCAGTACTATAGTGGTTCGGGTACTAATGATGTTGGGTATTTTGGCAAACTGGTTACGCATAATACTCATCAATGAAGCCGAGTCGTAAGTGCGCACTTTCACCAGGTAGCAATCGTCACCCGCCACATGATGCACTTCCTGTACTTCGGGTATTTTGGCAAGCTCCAATGTAGCGCCGCTATAACCTGGTCCGTCGGATGCTTTCATAAAAACAAATGCCAGCAGTTTTTGCTGCAGGGCAGCTGGGTTAATACGGGTGGTATACTGTTGAATTACATTTTTTTGCTCCAGTTTTTTTACACGTTCCAATACGCCAGATGGCGCCATACCCAGCTCGCGAGCCATGTCGGCATTTGATATCCGGGCGTTTTCCTGCATGAGGCGTAAAATGTGCAGGTCGGTTTTATCAAGATTGATTTCTGTTTCGCTATTCATTCTGTAATATTAAGTATTTAGTGAATTAAATTCAATATAGTTAATAAAAAATGAATTTAATTCAACAAAAGTGTCTATTTAGTGTTTGAACGCATAATTGAGCTGCGGAAATTTGAATCATGCCTTTGGAAACAGCAATAAATCTGATTTAATTATCTTTCAGGGTAAAGAAAGGGTTGCTAAAAGTTTAGCAAGTGTTTGCTTGAAAGAAGTTAAAACGTAGCACGTCTGATCTTTTTATGTTGGTAAATACTAATTTAATTACCTAATTCTGTTTGTTTATTTATTCAAAACTACGCTGTTGAGTGCAGCGGCTAAACCCGAAACTTGCTGTATACTACTATGATGATTTAGTGGGATAATAGTAGGTTACAGGTTTGATTTTGGTATTCCTGTAAAAAACAAACACCCGCCATTTTTTATGACGGGTGCAAGTACGATAAGGTTAAGGTATTTTGCTATTTCGTAGCCAGCAGTTTTAGTAACTTGTCGGGTTTTGTTTCATCAAAAGCCGTTTTTACATACTTGTAGCCACTTTTAGTGGTTGCAGTAAGTAGTTTGGCTTTATTGCCTTCTTCGTCTAAAACATAGGCTGTACCATTGTCATTGATCCAGTCAAAAAGCACATCTCTTGTAGTTATTCCGCGATTTTGTGTGTAGTCATCGACCCACACCAGTGAGTTAATAGCCAGGTAAGGATTATCATACTCACCAGTTGTGCTGTTTACTCCGGTTATTTGTAAGGGCATCGTTAAATATTATCAGGGTTTGAATATTTTAAAACTCTGAAATAAATGCTAACGAGTCAATCCGTGAAAACACCGTATTTTTACTTATGGAGGCACCGTGTTTTCACGGAGTATTTTTGCGGATTGTCGATAATCAATAGCTCGTTATATTTTAACGGCTTTGCACTTTTTTAGTCTGTAAAAAACGATTATCAATCCGTTTATGCTTTCTTCCTTAATTCAATAACGGTGATTTCCGGCCATATGCCTAACCTGCCTGAAAATGCCAGGAAACCAAAACCACGATTCACATATAGGTATCGGTTTTTTTCATTGGCCAGGCCAGCCCAGTCGAGATAGCGATATTTTACCGGGCTCCATCTGAAACCCGGAATTTCCACACCAAACTGTGCCCCATGAGTATGACCAGAAAGGGTGAGGTGAATATTGGTTTCGTTATAACGAACCTGCTCTTCCCAGTGGGTTGGGTCATGAGATAATAATATCTTAAAAGCATCTTTAGGTACACCTTGCAATGCTTTATTCAGATTGCCTATTTGTATAAAGCCGCGCCCCCAGTTTTGGATACCAATAAGTGATATTTTTTGACCGCTTTTTTCAATGGTCACATTTTCGTCCAGTAAAAGGCGGTAACCTAATGTCTGGTGATGTTGCTTTAGCTTATCCAGATTGGCCGCCTTTTCCTGATCACTATCCCAGTGTATATAATCGCCATAATCGTGGTTGCCCAATATCGAGAATTGTCCATGTGGAGCCTTGATTTGGCTAAAACGGTCAATATAAGGCTCAATTTCAAAGGCAGCATTATTAACCAGGTCACCGGTAAAAACAAACAGGTCGCTTTTTTGAGCTTTAGCCATATCAATTCCCCGTTGCATGGCTTCGGTATTATCAAAACTACCTGAATG
This sequence comes from Mucilaginibacter lappiensis, assembly GCF_900155965.1. GTDB lineage: Bacteria > Bacteroidota > Bacteroidia > Sphingobacteriales > Sphingobacteriaceae > Mucilaginibacter > Mucilaginibacter lappiensis. The sequence continues at coordinate 157,089 of NZ_FTMG01000003.1, read as the reverse complement.
GATATCCGATAACTGCGTTATCGTAAAGCCGTTAAAAGCATCTGGCAAATCATCAAAGTAGAGGGTGGTGCGATGCAGCTTATAATCGTATTTACCCTTGAACATGGCATAAAACATGGAGGTAAACGGAATAGCAGCAACTAATACCGCTATTTCGCTGATAAACTTACGGCGGGCCGGGAATATTGGTTGGTTACCAGAACGATTGGCGAGCTTGAATAAACCAACAATGAACCGGCCCAGATCACCCAACGATAAAACAATAACAAATGCCAATTTGGTTAGGAAAAACGTGATAAACAAACTCAATATCCACTCATGAAAAGGGCGCATGCCGTTAGCCGTACTAAAACTGCCAAAACCGATCAGGAACAAAGCAACAACCCCGACAGAAATAAACAGGTAGCCAAATAACATGATATTACGCCACAGCTGCGATTGCCAATCGGCACTTAATGTTTTAAGTCCAGAAAAAATATACCAGTCGAATAATAGACTGATAGCCGAAATAATGAGAAATACTTTTAAAAAACCACTGCCGTGCATATAAATAGGTATTAACCTGCAATTTAGAAAAAGAAGTGGATAAGAGTTAAGAATCAAGAACCAAGAAATTATTCAGGATTGTTACACCCGCGTCTTGATTCTTGACTCTGGGCTCTTGATTCTTATCTTAGCTATAATTAAACATAGCAATGAAACTATACTATTTATTATCCGCAGGCTTATTAATAGCCTTACATACCAACGCGCAGCAAACCAAAACCGATACGGTGTTTTTTGAGGATTTCAATGAACAAAACCTCGACAGGAACAAATGGAATGTAGAAGTTACAGGCCAGACTGTGAATGACGAGCAACAAGCGTATGTTGATTCGACGGCTACTATATATATGGTAAAAGGTAAGGATGCGGAAGGCGCGATAAATGGCGCGTTGGTGCTGAAAGCTATATATCAACCTGGCTTTATGAGTAAGGAGAAAAAAAGCTATGATTTTATATCTGGTCGGATAAATACCCGTAGCAAGATGGAATTTACCTATGGCACAGCATCGGCACGAATGAAAATGACCGCAGGAGCCGGGTTATGGCCGGCATTCTGGGCCTTGGGAAACGGTAAATGGCCCGATTGCGGCGAGATCGATATGATGGAAACCATTGGCGATTCCACTTGGGTGAGTCACGCCCTGCATGGTCCCAATTATTTTGGTAATACACCTTTGGCTTACCGGGCGCATTTTGCATCAGGCACAGATGTTACCCAATGGCACGTTTATTCGGTTGACTGGAGCCCAACCAGCCTGATATTTAAAGTTGATGGTAAGGTAACTTATACAGTGACCAAACCTATGGTTGAAAAATATGGGCGCTGGGCTTTTGATAACAAAAAATTCATTATCCTTAATTTCGCCCTGGGTGGAGGATACCCGGGCGGGTACAACAAAATCTCCAAACCCTATTATGGGATCTCAGAAAGCACCGTAAATAAGATAAAAGCCGGCGAAGCTAAAGTGTTTGTTGATTGGGTGCTGGTTACCAAAGGGAAGGAGTAGTTTGTTGTTAAAATTTGTTAAAGAAGCGTAACAAAGCTATAGCAGGCATAATACGCATAGCCAGCAACGCGTTTGAGTTATAAAATGCAAAAAATGTAAAATTGTCATCAAATTATGGCTCTAATTTTACTTTTTTTAAACATTGCCTAAATAGCAATTGCATATTTTTGAATACCAAACATTAACATCAAACATCTACCATTATGGCAATATTAACAATTCAAATACCAGATAGCGAAGTAGCTACTTTATCAAGTATAGTTACTCAAGTGGCCGGCAGTGTAATAAAAGTAAACGCCGACGAAGACGTGCATACCAATGAATGTTTGCAGAAAGAAGATTTTTTTATAGAAAATAAACTTGCCAGATCTGGTCACAAAAGTTATTTGTGGAACGATTGAGCACCCAATAATATATACAAATTTTTAACCTGTTAATACACCATAAAATAAGAAAGCCCCGCTGTTAAGCTGGGCTTTCTTATTTTATGGCCCCACTTACAAACCTTATTTGTTGTTGGTAATTAAATAGATAGCTGCTTTGTTTTAATTATGCGGCTTATAAAAACAAGCAATAACCCCAGCCCTAAAAAAACAACCAATAATACCAATGAGTTGATCAACACATGACCATATCCTAATTTAACTACATTAACAAAAGGATAGGGATAAAGCTGGGTTATAGCTCCGCGGATAAGTGTATATACCAAATATAAGAACGGAAACCAGAGCCAGTTTATAGATTGCATCCATTTTAATTTTTCCGGTGGCGCAAAAATCAGCCAGTAAATAACAAATAATAGTGGGTTTAAGGAGTGCAGTAATTCATCGGCTACTTTAAACAGACCTTCGGGATGCCATAAGCTACGCAGAATAATGTTGTAAACAAGGCCAACTACTATAATATATAAGCAGATACCACTGAGCACGTATCCTTTTGAAAAAAATCTGTAAAAGGCGTTCGAGGGTTTTAATAATAAGACCCCCAAACAAACGCCAACCATTAAATTACTTTGGATAGTAAAAAAACTTAGTATTTGTATAACGGCCCCGGCCCAAGTATGGCCTTCTTGTATATAGGCCGGTATCGAGATGCTTACCTGTAATATCAAAGCGAACCATACTACAAGTCCGGCTGCTGCTGCGTAAATGGTTGCAGGTTTATTGGGTTTGTGTGGAGATGTGCTTTGTTCCATGCTTGTTATTGCTCTAAGGTTGGTTGCATAAAGTTTAAATGATCTTAAAAGTAACAAAAGAAATTGATGCTCCCATACGTTTAAATGGAGGCAATTGTAGTATATGTTAAATGAATAAAATGCTTTTCCATAAGTTCATTTTTAAGCTGTAAATTGTGGTAAGCGGGTAACTACATCATGGGTTTACCCGTAAAAAATGCTATGAATGGCTATTTGACCATACCCAAATCTATTTGCTGCAAACTTTGCAAAACTTGCGGGGCACGCCCTGTGATTAAAGCTGATGCGGCAGGCCTTTATGTGGTTAAATGCCCCAATGACGACAGACACTATCAAACCCGGGCCGGGCTAATAGATATAGATGACTGGAACCGTAACAATTCTTTATATTATGTTCCCTGTCGCGATTTTAACTCTCAGGTATCCTGCTAAGTAACAATTCACTGACTTTAATTGCTACCTCATTTAAACCTATATCTTTAGGCTTTAAAACCAAAACTTCACATGAGCATTTTTTTGAATTTAAGTTCGCATAAGGCCGACAGGCTAAAATGGGGTGTATTTTTGCTGATATTTGTTTTACCTCGCTTTTGTCAGGCCCAAATGGCAACTGATACTGCTCCCGTAGTTGATCATATAGCTATTTGTGTGCGCGATCTTAAAAAAAGCACCGCGTTTTATACCGAAGTAATGCACTTGCAAAAAGTACCCAACCCATTTGCTGATACGCTGCATCAGTGGTACAGCTTGGGGAACCATGTAAAACTACACGCTATACAGGGTAATTGTACTTATAAGCACGATATTACCGAGCATCTTTGCTTTGCTGTAGGTTCTGTAAAAGAATTTGCCAAAAAGCTTAACGAGTTACATATTCCTTACGGCAATTGGAAAGGCGATAGCAAGGAGCCAACCTTAAGGCCTGATGGCGTTCTGCAGCTTTATTTTCAGGACCCTGACGGATATTGGATTGAGATCAATAGTCCGGCAAAGGGGAAATAAGAATAAGAAGCAAGACATTAGAGTCAAGAATCAAGACAGGGGAAAATAGGTTAATTCGACCTTTTTAAATTACTAAAGATATTTAGATCAACCGCCTGTGTTTGCTTTTATCTTGATTCTAATGTCTTGCTTCTTAATACTCCAGTTCCTGGCATTGGATGCCGGCCTTTTGTAAAAGCGTTTCAATTCGGCGCGGGCATACACCTTCAGCCTCAATACGCAATATATTATCACAGTCTTCCAGGTCAAAGTTCCATTGCATAATAGCCGGAATTTTGGTAAGCAGGGTTGTTACCCTGCTTACCTGACGCCGTTCTTTAACGCTTGTTGAAAATACCAGCACATCCATTTTAATAGCATTATATTGTTAATTGTTAGAATTAAGAGCCAAGAATCAAGAGTGAAATGATACTGACAAACTTTAATCTTGATTCTAATGTCTTGACTCTATTCCCCTTTCTTTTCCCCTTCGGCTTTAAAGTCGTTCCATTCACGATCAAACTTTCCAAAGCCCCGGTCACGGTCGTTCCAGTTACACATACGGTCGCGCATTTTGGCTTTGAATTTTTCCTGTTGCTCCGGGCTCATGTTTTTAAAACGCTCGGCCATGCGGGCACGCATAAAACCGCCGCCGCCCCAACCGGGGCGTCCGCCTCCTTTACCAAAACCAAACAATAGCTTACATAAAATAAATATGCCCATGGCCTGCCAAAAGGTAATGGTCCCCAGATGCAAAATATCGGGTAATAAGTTGTTCCACAACTGCATCACTACGAAGCTGATGAGCGACAGGAAGGCGGCGACTGCCAGCGGGATAAATATAAAACGCCCTCTATAAAATACTTTTTTCATTTTCTTGATCTTTAATTTTTTGTGCGACAGGCATTGTGCCCGCCATCATTTAATATTCTGTTATTTCTTTATACAATTGTTGTAAGCGTTTACGCAAATGCAGCACTGCATATCTTTTGCGCGATACCAGGGTTTGCATTTTTTCGCCAGTGATATCGGCAATTTCCTGGAACGACATGTCATCCAGTTCGTGCCATACAAATACATCCTTTTGCTCGTTGGGCAATTCGTCCAGTGCAATAAATAGCTGGTCCCAAAACAGGTTGCGCAGATATTCCGTTTCGGGGGTGCTAGTCTCGGTGAATAAAATAGCCTTAAAATCGGCTGTATCCTCCTCCTCGTCCTCACCGGTAAGCATATCATCCAACAGGGTTTCCGTCTTTTTTTTATGCTTGTCGGTTATTTTATTGCGTGCTACCTTATAAAGCCAGGCGCTTGTTTGTTCAATAGGTTCTGAATTGATCACCGAACTAAACTGGTACCAGACATCCTGCAGAATATCCTCGGCATCGGCATCGTTTTTTACCCTCCGGCGAATAAAACCCAACAGGCTTTTACCATACGCTTTTATGGTATGTATAATTTGGCTGTTCTTATCGTCGGGCATTATGGCGGTTATCAATTTTTTTTACTCCTTATAAAGATAAAGACGATTGACCGACAAAAACATTTTAAATTATTTTAAAGAAAATGAAGGGTGCGGAAGAAAAACTTTTTAAACCTTGAATTTTAACAAATTCCTGCTCAAAAACAGCGTAAAAAGAGTTTAAAACCGATCAAAAAAAACTCATTTTAACACTTTTTAACAAATTTCAGTGTGGTTTTGAGTGGTTTTTAAAACTTTAAAAAGTATTAAATTATTGACTATCAAATAACTGCATACCAAACGATCGGTTTTTGGTCTTGTTTTTCTTTTAACTAAACAGCCCGGTTATCCTTTTGATCGGATAGCCGGGCTGTGGTGTATACAAATATAACGAAAATTTGGGAGAGATAAAAGCTGGGGAGACAATCTTCGAGTCACGTTCTGGAAACAAGAAGAGACAGAAACTAAATACTTATTTTATAAGATCGAACATAAAGTAACTTGGAGTAATGGCAGCCAATTTGCCACCAGTTTCATCAGAAAGTGTACCATGTATAAAACCGTAACACATTGTTCCAGAGCCGGTAGTAGTCATTGAATTTATCACTGTCTGAGATACGTCAAAAACCGGACCTCCACTATATCCTCCAACGCTCGGATTTTCTAAAAGTAGAAATTCACACATCGTTTTCAAGTCAGCCCTTTGCATGGTAATAAATCCACTTGATGGATATGTGCGATATGTTAGGGGAGAAAAACGCTTTTCAACCCCTATACCCAAAGGGAAGCCAATTATAGTTAGTTGGATATCTCTTGACACTGCCTTTGAAGAATCTTTACTAATATAATTAGTAGGTAAAAACTTCCCCTGAAGGAGGCCACTATTGGCTATAGACCTCTTAGGGGAGGGTTTTAATACAGCTAAGTCAGCTCGATTGTGGAACTGCCATATTGGTTTACGTTCCTGTATCAAGTCGAGTAAATAAACTTTCCTTGGTACATCATTGCTGCCTCCCATAATGATGTAAGAAGAAAAGTCCATAGATTTAGCCACATGAGCTGCGGTAACGATATATATATATCCTTTCCGCTAAGAACAAACAGGCCTGTGCCAGATATGGTAGTATTTATTACAGCTCCTTTGTTATTTATAATAGTTGTGTCTTTGCGAAGATCCATTACGCATCTTACCAATGTATCTCTACTTATTATCCCGCCCGAAGTTTGTGCTTCAACATTTAGATATGCAAAAAAGATTAGGCAATAACTTAAAATAAATTTCATGTCTGTGATCGGATTGGATTTATGCTAAATATAACGAATTAAATGGTGTCGTGTGCAGAGATCTGCGTCATGAGTCAACAACTCAGCATGCTCTCTTTCCGCAATAGGTGAGGGAATGTCCAGCAAAGCGCAGAGGACTGAGTTGGCGCCAATATGTTAAACCAATTGTTTAAATTACAAATTGTGCTTACTTTGAGCAACCTATGAAAAAAACCTCCGCCGTTAGAAAAATCTTGCCCACACTGCTGTTACCTGCGCTTTTATTCACCGTTACCGTTGCCCGCTCGCAGGAATTTGGGGGTAATCCGCCGTCGATAAAGTGGAAGCAGGTAAATACACCGGCGGCGCGTATTATTTTCCCGGCGGGGATGGATTCGGCAGGGTTGAGGGTGGCCAATATTGTGCAGCAAATGAACGGGCTCATTAAGCCCACCATCGGTTTAAAACAGAAACAGGTGAGCATTGTGCTGCAAAACCAAACTACTATTGCCAATGGCTATGTAGGTTTGGCGCCTTTCCGCAGCGAGTTTTTCTTGACACCCGAGCAAAACAGTTTTGATATAGGCAGTTTGCCCTGGGCACAACAGCTGGCCATTCACGAGTTTAGGCATGTACAACAGTATAATAATTTTAACGTAGGTGTTTCGCACGTACTGCACATTCTTTTTGGCGAAGGCGGGCAGGCCCTGGGTAACGACCTATCCGTACCCAACTGGTTTTTTGAGGGCGATGCCGTTTTTAACGAAACCCATGTAAGCGGACAGGGCCGCGGACGCCTTCCCTGGTTTTTTAATGGTTACAGGGCCCTATGGGCGGCCGATCGTGATTACAGCTACATGAAGCTGCGCAATGGATCGTACGTTGACTTTACGCCCGATCATTATCCACTGGGCTACATGCTGGTTTCCTATGGGCGCGAAAAATATGGGGATAACCTCTGGAAAAACGTAACGCACGATGCCGCGGCTTTTAAGGGCGGGTTTTATCCATTTCAGCGGGCCATCAATAAATACACGGGTACCGATTTTAAAACATTTACCAATAACGGGCTCAGTCATTTTAAAGAGGTTTTTAAGGATGATGAAAAAACACCTGCTGCCAAAAACAAACATTTTGACGCTGATAGGGAGTATCCGGCTTATATTAATGATAGTACGCTCATTTATATGAAGAGCCCCTATGATCATATCCCGGCTTTTGTAATCCTTACCGGCAACCGGGAGCGGAAGATCAGTACCCGTTCATCATCGCTTGATAATTACTTTAATTACCATGATGGCCAAGTGGTTTATGCGACTTACCGCCCTGATGCGCGCTGGGGCTACCGAAATTACAGCGAACTGATGATTTTGGATATCGCCAGCGGTAAAGAGCATCGTATCACCCAAAAAACAAAATATTTTTCGCCCGCCTTTAGCCCCGATGGTAAACGTATCGTAGTGGCTCAAGTGGCTACCTCGGGCGCGAGCGAGCTGCATTTGCTAAACACCGATGGTCAGCTGATTAAAGTATTGCCTAATCCGCAGCATCTGTTTTATACCTATCCGCAATTTTATGGTGATGATCAGCTGGTGGCTGCGGTCCGTAATCCCCAGGGTAAAATGACGTTGGCGCTGATCGATATCGCCAGCGGCAATGCCAAATACCTGGTCCCTTTTAGTTACCGGCCCATTGGTTTCACCACCGTTAAAAATAACGACGTTTACTTTACCCAAACCGAGGATGTGAACGACCGCCTGTTTGTGTTGAAATTGAAGGATAACCAATGCTTTGAATTACTGCCAACCGGTCATGATACCGGTATAGGTCATTACCAGCCCGCTGTGGCCAATAATAAACTGGCCTGGGTTGGTTTTACCGCTTTTGGCTACCAGATTAACGAGGTAAACAAAAAAGACCTGAAATGGATAGATGCTGGTCCGCAGTATGTGCGTCATTTACCTACGATGGGTATCAGCGCGTTGGGCCGGGATTCGTCTGCCGATATGCTAACGGAAGTAGTTGATAAGCCGCTGCCGGTTGTCCCTTATTCCAAAGGGCATGGCTTGTTCAATTTCCATAGCATCATCCCCAACATCAGCGACCCTAACTACTCTTTTGCCATTACCGGCGAAAACGTGCTGAATACTTTTCAGTCGCAGATCTCCTTTGATTATAACCGCAACGAAGGTTACAAGCAATTTGGCTTTGATGCTATTTACGGCGCTTTGTATCCCTTTATATCTGTCGGGGTTGATTATACGCTTGATCGTCGCCAGTTTTACAAAGGCAGCTACGTGTACTGGAACGAAACATCGGTACATGGCGGACTCGAGGTGCCGCTTAACTTCAGCGCAGGCAAACACTCTACCGGCCTCACCTTTGGCAGTGATCTGTATTTTAACCAAACGCATTTTCAGCAGGGTAATGCCCAGCAGTTTAAAGACCGGAACTATGCCTACCTCAACAATTATATATCCTTTAGCAACCAGGGTTTAGTAGCTAAACAAAATATATACCCCATGCTGGCGCAAAGCCTCAGCCTCAATTACAAGGCCGGTGTATCTGGCGGGGCGGCTACACAGTTATTGGCGCAGGGTACATTTTATTTCCCCGGACTGACAACTAACCACAGCCTGGTGATCAATGTGGCCCATCAGCAAAAAGGTAAGAACAATGTGATCGGTTTCTCGAACGATTTTCCCTTTAGTAAGGGTTATACCGCCGAAAGCCTGGACGATATGAATAAGGTTGGCCTTAACTATCATTTCCCCTTTGCTTATCCCGACGCCGGTTTTGGCAACATCGTATACCTGCTGCGTTTAAGGGGACAATTATTTTTTGATTATACCCGAGCCACTGCTGATAATTTTTTTACCAATGGTGCCGGCTTTAAACAAAACTTCCGGTCGACTGGAGCTGCCGTGTTTTTTGATACCAAGTTTTTTAACCAGAACAGCATCTCGTTCGGCATCCGGTATAGCAGGCTTTTGGATGATGACTTTTTTGGCGGTACGGGCCGTAACAGGATAGAGCTGGTACTGCCGGTGACGTTTTTTTAATTACCCCTCTAAATCTCCCCGAAGGGGAGACTTTAAAAAACATGATAGCCTGGCAAATTTTATGAAGTAATAAATATGGAGCAAATTAAGGAAGAAATAATAGCCCTGTTAAAACCCCTCAATATTCTAACTAATGATCAGATAATGGAGGTATTTTTTAAAATAGGGAGCCTTGGGGATATCTTTATACTGAAAAATGACGGAGTGAGAGGAAAAAATGTCTATACCGTGGTTATTAGTTCATCGAAAGGAGCTTTTGATAGTATAAGATTTGATGGCGATGATCTAAATGTAATTATAAGGAAGGCTCTAAATGAATATTTGGAATCATAATACAGTGCAATTTAAAGTCTTCGATTTCGAATTACTATGCCTGTAGTCTGAAGACTACGCGCATAATCGTCTGAAGTCAGAGACCCCTGCCGTCTCTTGGCTCCAGCCGAGTGACGATTATTTACAGGCCTCTGGCCTGCGATTCAAATATAACTCTGATTTTTACTGCGGCCGGAGGCCGGGTAATAGCTGACACTCGGCTGGAGCCGATCGACGGCAGCTTTTTAAAATCTTATTTCTTGACTCTTATATCTTGATTCTGTTCCCCTCAGCTATTAGCCAAGGCCACTAACTTTTCAACCCGGTCAACGCTGGTGAGATCGATGCTGTATTCATCGCCGGGTTCGTTGCTCATCAGGATATAGTCGTTTTTGTATTGCATTTTGCTTTGTACGCTAATGCGGGCCGATGAATGCACTTCGGTTACGCCAGTGAAATGTACCAGATCGGCCAAGTTGGCTTCACTTACCCCGCTACCCGGCATAATGCTGATGCGGCCCGCGGCTTTTTGAACCAGGTGATTGATCACGGTGGCGCCTTCCATGGCGGTGCTTTTGCCGCCCGATGTCAAGATACGCTCGCAGCCCATCTCAATGATTTCTTCCAGGGCTTTATCCTGGTTGGCGCACATATCAAAGGCGCGGTGAAAGGTAACACCCAACCCCCATTGGCGGGCCAACCGTGTCATTTCCAGGCAGCGTTTGGTATCAATAGAGCCATCGGGATTTAGCATACCTATTACTACACCATCACAGCCGGCCTCGATGCAATAACGGATATCGGCCATCATGATCTGATATTCCAGCTCGGAATACAGAAAGTCGCCACCCCGTGGACGGATCAGTACATACAGTTTAATGTGCAATAAGCTGCGGGCCATTAATATCTGCCCATGCGAGGGGGTGGTACCACCTTCTTTTAAATTTTCGCACAGCTCCACTCGTACAGCGCCGCCCTCCTGGGCTGCCAGTGCTGATGTAACTGAATTGGCGCAAACTTCAAGAGTAACGGGTTTAATCATAGTTGGTTAAGATTATCGTTAGTCGTTAGTTGGGTATTAGACCATAGTCGATGGTCCATGGTATTTGATTGTTAATTTAGTTCATGGTTCATAGTCGATGGTTCATGGTATTTGAAACGTCCTTGACCGGCCTTAAAATTACTAAGATGAACATTTATAATCTATGGACTATGTTCCATTGACCATGGACTAAAAATCAATAAAAGCTTTTGCCCTTGATGAGCAGATCTTGTTGTTGTGCATTGCAAACCGCGAACGAAAAACCGCTTTGTATGGCATAAGCGCCGTATTCGCCTTTTTTGTTGATGGCTAAAAAGCCTACCTGTATCTGTTTGGCGGTTTCGGGTTTCTTTTTGATGATACGACGAACAGCTTCTTTACAGGCATCCTCGGGTGAATAACCTTGACGCATCAGTTCGACAACCAAAAAGCTGCCCACATTTCGGATCACTTCTTCGCCCACGCCGGTTGATGTGGCGCCGCCTACTTCGTTATCTACATATAAACCCGCGCCAATGATCGGACTGTCGCCCACACGGCCGTGCAGTTTAAAAGCCATGCCGCTGGTGGTGCAACCGCCAGATATATTGCCTTTGGCATCAATTGCCAGCATACCGATGGTGTCATGATTGTATTTATCGCCCGGTTTTTTACCGTTCTCGATATTCATTACCGGGCTGTATTTGGCTGTTTTGAGCCATTCCTTCCAGATTTTTTCGGACTCTGGTGTCAGTAATTTTTCTTTTTTCATCCCCTGCTCCACTGCAAACTGGGTGGCACCATCGCCCACAAGCATCACGTGCGGGGTTTTCTCCATCACCAAACGGGCAACTGATATCGGGTGGGCTATGTTTTCCATGGCCGCTACAGAACCGCAGTTGCCGTTCTCGTCCATTATGCAGGAATCGAGCGTTACGTGACCGTCGCGATCAGGCAAACCGGTACGACCAACCGTATGGTTGGTAATATCTTCGGCTTCGGGGATGCGTGCACCTGCTTCAATAGCATCCAGCGCACGACCACCTGTTGAAAGTACCTTCCAGGCGCCTTTGTTGGCGATGATGCCAAAATCCCAGGTAGATATCACGATAGGGAAACCGGCATCGGTAGTTGACGAAATGGCTTTGGCTACAGCAGAGTTGGATAATGCGGCAAGCGAAGCGCCCGCGGCTGATATTTTGATAAACTTACGGCGGTTATACATGCTGCTAATATATAAAAAACTTGGGTACGTGTGGGTGTGAGTGCGGGTTGTGGGAGCGAGGATCGGGGTGCGAGAGTGAGGCTGGCGGTGCGGGAGCAAGGTAACAGATTAGAGTTATAATGCTTCAAATCGAAAGTCGGGTTTCCCGCTCTCTCACCCCACACCCGCTCTAATTTCTATTCAAAATCCTGCAAGCAGTTAAAGCAATGCCAGGCTTTGGTGTTGTAAAACGGAAAAACAGTCGAAAGAAAAGTAGAGAACTTACCAGGATCTGCCGGACCGATATTGGTGGAGGCGCAATACGGGCAGATGATCACATTGTTGGTTTCCTCATCAATTTCTATATGATCCTGATCATGCAGATCGCCCTCGGCAGCTAGTATTTCGCGACAGCGCTCCAGGTCGCGTTCAAATATTTTGAGTTTAACACCGCCAACAGCCTGGTTATATAGGGGATTGGCTCCTATGGTATTTTCATCGGCAATAAAGCAGGGTATGCCATTATCCTCCAGCTTGGTGCGCATGATGTGTGCCAGCATTACATCGTAATAGGTTTCGAGGGTGATGATCTTATCTTCAGCAGGGTTGGCCATGGTTTATTTTGATTTTAGAATTCGGATGTTCGATTTCGGATTTATTTGGATTTCGGAATTCGGATGTTCGATTTCGGATTTAGAAAATTCATACTTCGTTAGAGAAGAAAAATCTGAAATTAAACCAAATCCCAAATCGAATATCCGAAATCCGAAATAATTGTTCAAAGGTAGCTTGTTTTTTGCTTAATTTGATGTATGAACCGCATCGATCGTATTTCGGCCATTTTGATACAGTTACAATCGCGCCGGGTTGTGAAAGCCTCGGATATTGCCGAGCGTTTTAATATCAGCCTGCGTACGGTTTACCGCGATGTGAAAACGCTGGAAGAAGCGGGCATCCCCCTCATGGGCGAGGCCGGTGTGGGTTATTCTATCATGGATGGCTATCGTTTGCCACCCGTAATGTTTACCCGCGAGGAAGCCACCGCCTTTTTAACCGCCGAGAAGTTTGTGGAGAAGATGACGGATACCAGTACCATGAAACATCACCAGTCGGCGATGTACAAGGTGCGGGCCATCCTCAAAACCGCTGAAAAGGATGTACTGGAAAATCTTGATGGTAGTATTGAGGTACTAAAAAGCCGGGCACAAAAACGTTCTGATAATAATACCGATCATATCCAAACTATACTGGACAGCATCATCCAGAAAAAATTGTTGTGTTTGGATTACTTTGCCGGTCACAGCCAGGAAGCTACCAAACGGGATGTAGAGCCCGTAGGTATTTTTTACCTGGAAGGTTTCTGGCACCTGATAGCTTTTTGTCGCTTACGTAACGATTACCGTGATTTTAGAGTTGACAGGATGCGTAAGGTGGTGATTACCGATACTACTTATAACAATAGTCATCACCCCACTTTAAAAGCTTATATAGCCCAAACTGCCTACGAAAAACAATTGGAAACGGTTATTGTAAAAGTAGATAAAGAGATAGTGAGCTATCTGGATCATCAAAAATACTACAGTGGTTTTGTATCCGAAAAAATGGTGGGTAATAAGATCGAGATGACTTTTTTAACCCGGTCTATCGAAGGTTTTGCCCGCTGGTTAATGATGTACGGCGATCATGCCGAAATTGTGAAGCCCCAGGAACTTATCGACCAGGTTAAAACCATAGCGGCCGCCATCGTCCAAAAAAATAAATAAATTCTTCTTTTTCTTCTGCTGACATAGGGTTGTCATTAGCTGGTGTTTACTTTGTTTAACAAATAAACAGGTGCATTATGAAATACTGGATAACCGTAGCTTCAAAAGATCATATAGCCCGTGGCATGGCAGGCGGCTTTATGCAGGCCAATCATGGTAAACAGGCTGCCTTAAAAAAGGTACATGCCGGCGATTGGGTGCTCTTTTATTCACCAAAACAAACTATGAACGGTACTGAACCCTGCAAGGCTTTTACAACCGTAGGGCAGGCCGTTGGCGACGAAGTTTATCAATATAAGATGTTTGATGATTTTATACCCTGGCGCCGTAATATCCAATTTTATGAAAGTACCGAGGTGCCTATAATTCCCCTTGTTGATGAACTCGACTTTATCATCAATAAAAAATCATGGGGGTACCCTTTTCGTTTTGGTTTCCTGGAAATAGGCGAAAAGGATTTTGAACTGATCAAAAAGCAAATGATTACAGGAGAATTAATAATAACCTCACCTAAATCCTCTCCAAAGGAAAGGGCTTTAGTATAGCAATTTTGAACCCTCTCCTTTGGATAGGGGAGGGTGAGGTCTAAACCATAAATAACCATATTATGAAAAATTTAACATTAAGCATCGAATTAACATTTAAGGCCCCAATAACCAAAGTTTGGCAAGGCCTTACCGATCCGGAAATGGTAAAAGCTTACTTTTTTGGTACTAAACTGGAGTCGAGCTGGAGGGTAGGGGAGCCCATCGTTTTCAGTGGCGAATGGGATGGCAAAGCTTACCGCGATCACGGCACCATACTGGAAATTGACCCGGGTAAATACCTAAAGTATAACTATTGGAGCAGCATGAGCGGCACCGAAGATAAGCCCGAAAACTATGCCGACATTACTTATAGTCTGACTGAAAAAGATGGAGTAACCACCCTGGCCATTACCCAGGATAATATTAAAGACGAGGCGGCTAAAGCGCATTCGGAGCAAAACTGGGAAGGGGTTTTTGACGGATTACGGAAAATGATTGAGTAATTTTCATATTAAATAAATAATTTATATAATCGTTATAAAAATTTGGTATAAAATTGATTATATACCTATATAACAAATAGTGATAGCTTCAGTTATGGATAAGATAGATGTGAAAGGTTTCTTTTTGCTGGGGATAGCCGCCCGCACCACCAATCATGATGGGCAGGCAGCCCAGGACATTGGCGACCTATGGTGCCGCTTTATGGACGACAATGTTTTACTGCAAATTGAAAATAGGGTAAGTGATGAGGTACATTGCATATATACCAATTACGAAACAGACCATACCGGGCCTTATACCGCTATACTGGGCTGCAAGGTAAACTCGCTGGATAACATTCCGGAGGGATTGGTTAGCCTCGCGGTAGCGCCAGGTACTTATGCAAAGTTCACAGCAAATAGCTGGATGCCAGATCGTGTGGCCGAAACCTGGCAGCACATATGGAACAGCAGTCTAAACCGTAAATACACGGCCGATTTTGATGTGTACGGCTGCAATAGTTGCAACTCGGATGATACCCGGGTGGAAATTTATGTAGCGGTGGAGTAGGTTGATTAGGAGCTAATACATTATGTCAATTGCGAGCGAAGCGTGGCAATCTCTTCGTAGGCATATCGATTAAAATAGCTACGAGATTGCCACGCTTCGCTCAATGACATAAGTTATATAACGTGCTTTTGAGGTTATTTTCCGCTACAGAAAATTCTGTAATTTAAAAATATAAATTTTATTAGTGATTAAAATTCAAACGCTTGCCAGCTTTACCTTCAGTTAAACTTCCATTAGCGTAGGCTATATTACCCGATACCAAAGTATAGGCAATTTGGGAGCGGAAGGTAGTGCCTTCAAAAGGGCTCCAGCCACAATGATATAAGATATTGCTTTTGTTTACGTTCCAGGGTTTATTCAAATTTACCAGTACCAGGTCGGCCCAGTAGCCTTCACGGATAAAACCGCGTTTGTCTATCCGGAAGAGGGTGGACACATTATGTGCCATTTTTTCGGCTATTTGTTCCAGGGTGATTTTGCCGTGATGATACAGTTCCAGCATGGCAGGCAGCGCATGCTGAACCAATGGTCCGCCAGATGGTGCCTGCAGGTAAGGTTGCTCTTTTTCTTCCAGGGTATGTGGGGCATGGTCTGTAGCAATCACATCTATGCGGCCATCCAGTACAGCTTGTAAAACAGCATCACGGTCTTGTGAGGTTTTTACAGCCGGATTCCATTTGATAAAGTTACCCTTGGTTTCATAATCGGCATCGCTGAACCACAGGTGATGCACGCAGGCCTCGGCCGTAATGCGCTTGTCCTTCAATGGGATCTTGTTGGTAAAAAGATGGGTTTCCAGAGCAGTGGATATGTGCAGGATATGCAGCCTGGTATTATGCTTTTTAGCCAGCTCTACCGCTAACGACGACGACAGATAACAGGCTTCCTCACTCCTGATTTTGGGATGTAGTCTCACGGGTAGATTTTCACCTAACAGCTGTTTATAATGGTTAAGGTTGCTTTTGATAGTGGCCTCATCCTCACAATGCACAGCTATTAGCATGGGCGATTGCGCGAAAAGGTTATCCAGCGTGCGCGGATTATCTACCAGCATATTCCCGGTTGATGAACCCATAAATACCTTAACCCCGCAAACATTGGCAGCATCGGTACGTAGCACCTCGTCCAGGTTATCGTTGGATGCACCCATGAAAAAAGAGTAGTTAGCCAGAGAGTTACGCGAGGCTATCTCATATTTATCTTCCAATAACCGTTGCGTTAAAGTGTTGGGCACTGTGTTAGGCATTTCCATGAAGGTGGTAATACCCCCGGCTACAGCCGCGCGCGATTCGGAATGGATATTGGCCTTGTGGGTTAATCCAGGTTCGCGAAAATGCACCTGATCGTCAATGCATCCGGGCAGTAAATGTAATCCTTCGGCGTTGATCACCTCATCAGCGGGGGTCTCAATGCTTGAATCTATCCGTTCAATAAAACCATCTTTTACCAGAATATCAGTTACATATTGCCGGCCTTCGTTTACTACTGTTGCTGATTTGATGAGGATTTTCGTCATTTCGGAGTTGGGATTTTCGATTTCGGATTTGTTATATGGGCAAATTTAGGATATAAATATGAAAATAGATCATCGCTGCATCCTTCACGCGTCATTGAGGTACGAAGCAATCTCTACAGAAGCAGGTTGATTATGCTTGCTCTGTATAGCATAGAGATTGCTTCGTACCTCACAGCAATGACGCTCGGAAAAAACTTCAGAGAAGTAAGTTTATCACCGCAAACCGATGCTTAATCTTGACTCTTGATTCTTGTTTCCTGACTCTTATCCCAGCCTCTTGATTCTTAATTCTTGACTCTTTCCCCAAAAGCTTATCTTTGCGCCATGGCTGTAACTTTTGAAGAATTTAATTTTAACCGGCAAATATTGAACGCGATAGCTGATGCCGGTTATACCGAAGCTACGCCCATACAGCAAAAGGCCATTCCCCCGATACTGAACGGGCAGGATGTGATGGGTATTGCGCAAACCGGCACCGGTAAAACGGCGGCCTATGTATTGCCCATCTTGATGAAACTAAAATATGCCCAGGGTGAAAATCCGCGGGCACTGATCATTTCGCCAACACGCGAACTGGCCATGCAGATTGAGGAAAACGTAAAAACATTTGCTGCTAATACCGACCTGCGTGTAGTGGTGCTTTATGGCGGATTGGGTCCTAAAACACAAATAGAGCAAATTAACAAAGGGGTTGACATTATTGTGGCTACCCCGGGCCGTTTTATGGATATTTATCTGGCCGGGCATATCGTAACCAAAACGCTCCAGGTACTGGTACTGGACGAGGCCGATAAAATGATGGACATGGGCTTTATGCCCCAGATAAACCGCATATTGGAAGTGGTGCCGGTAAAAAGGCAAAACCTGCTGTTCTCAGCCACCATGAGTGATAAAATCCATGAGCTATCCAATAATTTCCTGGAGTACCCAACCATTATTGAGGTTACCCCGCAGGCTACCCCGGCACAAACGGTGAACCAGCATTTGTACCATGTACCTAATAATAAAACTAAGATCAACCTGCTCAAAAAGCTGCTTGATCTGGAAGGCGATATCACCAAGCTTATTATATTCTGTAAAACCCGTATAGCTGCCGAAGATGTGTATAAATTTTTGCTGCGCAAATACGGCGAAAATGGGGTACGGGTGCTGCATGCCAATAAAGGACAAAATACAAGGATCAACTCCATCAATTCGTTCAAGAACGATGAGGTAAAGATTTTGGTGGCTACCGATGTAGCTTCGCGCGGTATTGATGTGAGCGATGTGAGCCATGTGATTAACTTTGATGTGCCGGTAGTGATTGAGGATTATGTACACCGCATTGGGCGTACAGGCAGGGCCCTGCAATCTGGCGAAGCCATTACCTTTTGTGGTCCGGCAGAGGAGTATTACCTTAAAAAGATCGAAAAGCTGATCAAACAAAGCATACCCGTATCGGCCATACCTGATGATGTATTTATGGAAGAAACCGGGTACGACGAAAGGCAGGAGCAGAACAAAGAGATCGATTTGCAAAAGCGCAAAGACGATCCCGACTTTAAAGGCGCCTTTCACGAAAAGAAAACCCTTAACCAGCGCAAAAAATTCGATGCCACCAGGGACAAGGCCCGTTACGGTAAAGTAGGTAAAAAAAATCCGAACAGTAAATCATCCAGGAAAAAACGATAATTAATAAATGTGCAGATATGCGAATGTGCAGATGTGCAGATAATAATTCACTAAATCAATAATTCGCTAATTGTTTTGAAATTACGCATTACCCCCTTAAATTTTGCCACTACTTTTTTTATTGTGGCGGCGGTTTATATTTGGATCTATGGAGCCCACATCGCGGGCAGGCCATTGGAAACCTGGAGCACTACCATTGGCTGGATATTTTTGCTGTTTGCGGCGGTGGTGTTTTTTTTAGACCTGATATTCCGTAACTTTTTTGCCGAGCTAAAAAAGCTGTGGATAGTGGAATTGTGTTTTATAGCATTAGTTGCCATTATATTTTTCATGGTTAAATAATACAAGTAGCCGAACCGACTCACCCGGTCTGCGCTTTGCTTTACCACCCTCTCTCTGGCTTTGCCGCAAAGAGGGTTGCTAAGAAGAAAAAATCCCCTCTATGCGCGAAGCGGAGAGATGTCGGGGTGAGTCAATGGAGAGGGTTGGCTGAAACTAAAATAATTACAAACCCATTATATGCCGCTTGTTTAAAAATTAAGATACTTGCGGCCGGAAAATAATTATTAAAAAAAATATTAATCTGTAAGCCCTCTATATGATTTTTTACAGAGAAGGATAAAGAAATCACTAATCCACTAATTCAATAAATCACTAATTATTTTTAGATGAAAACTGCTGAAATAAAGCTGACCATCAGCCTTGATGATAACAATGTACCGGAAAGCATCCTGTGGGAATCGACAGATTCGCAAAATAAAGAAGCATTGCCTGTAAAATCAATGATGCTGGCCCTGTGGGATCAAAGCTACAAAAATACCCTGCGCATTGACTTGTGGACAAAGGACATGCCCGTTGATGAAATGAAACGTTTTTTTTATGAAACCCTGCAAACCATGGGCGACAGCTTTTTACGCGCCACCGGCGAAACCAATATCGTAGAAGACCTGCGCGACTATTGCGCCCACTTTGCCGATAAAATGGAGATAAAACAATAAATTAGTGAGTGGTGAATAGGGAGAGGTGAGTGGTTGTCAACTTTAAAGGAGATAGCTTTTACACTTTTCTTTCCCTGTTCACTACTTACTGCTTGCTATAAACAATTGCCTATTCACTATTCACCATTCACTACTCACCAACATGCGTATCAGTTCTATTTTATCATTTTTGGGTTTTGTGCTGCTTTTTGCCGGTACTTATTGCCCCTTGCTGCGCCCGCTTGGCTTATTTAACTGGAATGTTTATCAGCTTAATCAGCCCTACGGTTTGGTATTGGCGCTGGTAGCTGTGGTTGGTGTGGCGGCGTCGTTTTTAAATCAGCCTAAAATTATAAAAGCAGCTGCATGGATGGCGCTGGCTTTGGTAGTATTACTGTTACTGGCTTCTATATTCAAAGTGCAAACCGCCTTTAGTTTTATCCCCTTTAAAAAGCTGGATGCTTACTTAACCAGGCATGTAAGGTTTAAATGGGGTTGGTATGTGCTGTTCACAGGAGTGATACTCTCAATAGCAGGCGCGTTAAGCAGTAAACGCAAAGCCTATGTTAAACCAACACCGGCAGCCGAAGATGCAGGGAATTAGAATCAAAAAATTAGAATCAAGAGTTAGCAAAAGTATTGATTTCGATCTTTACGATTATCAACCGATATTTTCATTCTTGACTCTTGATTCTCGGCTCTTGGTTCTAATATCACGGCTCTTGATTTTAATCTCCAATCAACTATTCCTTAAATGTTTATTAGCCTTTTAAATGATTAAAAGGTTTTTTTTAAACATATTTGTATTATAAATAAAAGCTCTGCATGTTAAAGTTTTCTTTCCGCCAGCAGGTTTTAGCTGGCTTTGTGATATCCATCATTCTGGTTTTAGTGGTTGGGGTGTTATCCTTCAACAGCATCCGTAAGTTTGAGGATGATAATCGCTGGGTTGACCATACCCAAAAAGTTATTAAATCGGCAAATAGCCTGTTGCAACATATGATCGATGCCGAAACCGGTATGCGGGGTTATGTTGCTACGGGAAACAAGGTGTTTCTTGATCCTTATAATGAGGCGCTGCCACGCATTGGGGTCGATCTGCAATCCATGCGGGATCTTTCGATAGATAATGCAACCCAGCAGCAAAGGATCGATTCTTTAACATCTTTTGTTGCCGCTCAACGCATCACCCTGAAAACAAATATTGATACCCGGGAGGCAAAGGGGCTTGACTTTTTGATAAGCAATAATATGTTGCTGAATGGTAAGCAAAACATGGACATGATCAGGTTGGTTGTTAGTCATGTTATTGATGCCGAGAATGATTTTCTTACTTTACGTAAACAAAGCTCCGAAAAAGCCTCAGCTACGGCCATCCTGGTTATTGTGGGTGGCTCTTTTATATTCCTGGTTATTATCCTGATCCTGTTCTTCTACATACAACGCACTTTTGATCAGCAGAAAAAAATTGAAGCCGAAATTAAGGTAGCCAATATTGAACTGGGGAAAGTGCTTGCCGAAAACGAAGCCAAAAACTGGCTGCTTACCGGCACCGGGCAGCTGAACGAAAAAATGCAGGGCCAGCAAAGCGAAAAGGAACTATCCGGAAATATACTGGCCGAAGTTTGTACCTATACCAAGGCCGCCGCCGGCACACTATACCTGTACAATGAAACCCATCAGCGTTTGGAGCTTTATGCCTCGTACGCTTTTCATAATCCGGATTTTATTAAAAAGACCGTTCAACTATCAGAAGGCTGGCTGGGCCAGGTGGCTAAAAATGAAAAAGCCTCGGTTGTTAAAGGTAAGCTGAATGAGAAGTTCGACCTGGAATCGTCAGTAATCAAAGAAACATTAACCGAAAACTTTATTGTTCCTTTCTTTTTTGATAAAAAGTTAAAAGGGGTACTGGAAGTGGCCTATGTTGGCGAACTGACATTGAACAGTAATGATTATATATTGGCCGTAGCCAACGATATTGGCATTGCAGTGAATACCGCCCAGGCACGCACCATTATGCACGATCTGTTTGAGGAAACTCAGCAACAGGCCGAAGAGCTGGAAGCACAACAGGAAGAAATGCGCGTTACCAACGAGGAACTGATGAACAAAACAGAAATGTTGCAGGCATCAGAAGAGGAGTTGCGCGTTCAGCAGGAAGAGTTACGCACCATTAACGCCGAGCTGGAAGAAAAGGCAAGCCTGCTGGAAGAAAAGAACGAAGCAATTGAACAGGCCCGTGCGGCCATTAACCTTAAAGTTGATGAACTGGAAGTAACGGGTAAATATAAATCGGAATTTTTGGCTAACATGAGTCACGAGCTGCGCACCCCGCTCAACAGTATCCTGGTACTGGCCCGTATATTAAAAGATAATAAGCCACTGAACCTGTCTGAAGACCAGGTGAAATATGCCAGTGTAATATTTAACGCCGGTAATGATTTGCTTACGCTGATCAATGATATCCTTGACCTGTCAAAAATTGAGTCGGGCAAATTGGATATGCAAAATGAGGATATCAAGGTATCCGATATTTTGGGCGATATGGAAATGCTGTTTGCCGAAGTGGCCAGCAACAAAAAGATCAACTACAGCACGCATATCAATAAAAACCTGCCGCGAATTATATTTACCGATAAGGTACGTGTGGAACAGGTGATCAAAAATCTGCTTTCCAACGCGTTTAAATTCACCTCGGAAAACGGTTCTATAACCATTACCGCCAGGCCGGGCGAAAAAGAAGCGACTATCAGCTTCGCCATTAAAGATTCGGGCATTGGTATCCCCGCCGAAAAACAACGCATCATATTTGAGGCATTTCAACAGGCCGACGGATCAACCAGTCGCAAATATGGTGGTACAGGTTTAGGGCTTTCTATAAGCCGCGAACTGGCCATGCTGCTTGGTGGTAGCATCAGTTTGAGCAGCGAGCCAGGCGTAGGCAGCGAGTTTGTGCTCACCATACCATTGAAGGCTATACAGGTGGCACCGCATGAAGATGATATATTGCCAACCGCTCAAACCTTCAAGGTTGAAAACATAGCTTTAGCACATGCCCCCAAACCAGCTGCAGACAGCGGTCGCGAACCATTGGTAGTGATTGTAGAGGATGATAAAAACTTTGCCCACATATTGCAGGATTACGCACGCGATCATGGTTATAAATCGGTGATGGTGCATGAGGGAACCTCAGCTGTTGAAACAGTGCAGGAACATATGCCCGATGCTGTGATACTGGATATTATGTTGCCAGGTAAAGATGGGTGGCAGATATTGAAAGAGCTGAAGCATAATGAAGCAACTATGCACATACCCGTGCATTTGATGTCGGCAGGTGATGCCGCAGCCAACCGGGTACGCCGCGAAGGTGCCATCAGCTTCTTGAAAAAACCGATCAATACCGAAACATTGGATAAGCTTTTTGCCGATATTATGCTGCAAAGCGGTACCAAATTCAAGCAAATATTACTGGTGGAGGATCATAAGGCCCAGAGCCAGGCTTTGAAAGATATGATGCAGGGTCAGGGTATCACGGTTGACCAGGCCTTTGATGGCGAGTCGGCCTTCCGGATGCTGCATGAAAATGAATACCAGTGCGTGATACTGGATCTGAACCTGCCTGATATTTCTGGACTAGACCTGCTGGACAAGATTAAGGAGGTGGAACGTTTTGCCTCGCTGCCGGTAATTGTTAACACTGCTATGGAGCTGGACAAGGCATCGGTTAACCGCCTCATGCAGTATGCCAACGCCATGGTGGTAAAAACCAACAAATCTGCCGACAGGTTGATTGACGAAGTAAACCTGTTCCTCAATAAGATCAGCGAATCAAACAACGCTCAGTATGAGCAGGCACCGGCATTTAGCAAAGCAAAACTACCCTCAAAAGGAAAAGAATCTTTAAAAGGGAAAAAGGTACT
Source organism: Mucilaginibacter lappiensis (assembly GCF_900155965.1). Classification (GTDB taxonomy): domain Bacteria; phylum Bacteroidota; class Bacteroidia; order Sphingobacteriales; family Sphingobacteriaceae; genus Mucilaginibacter; species Mucilaginibacter lappiensis. The sequence goes on along the minus strand of NZ_FTMG01000003.1, from coordinate 133,612 downwards.
TATTGTTGATGACGATATGCGCAATATTTTTGCATTGAGCAGCGCTCTGCAAAGCTATGACCTGGTTGTAGAGATAGCCAATGATGGCGAAGAAGCTATTGCCAAACTGGAGGAGGTGCCCAATATTGATATCGTATTGATGGATATCATGATGCCTAAGATGGACGGATATGAAGCTACCAGGTACATACGCAAACAAAACAAATGGGCCAAGCTGCCTGTAATAGCTTTAACCGCAAAAGCAATGAAAGACGACCGGGAAAAGTGCATAGCGGCCGGCGCTAATGATTATATTACTAAACCGGTTGATATGGACAGGCTTATTTCATTGATGCAGTTGTGGTTAGAGAGTTAGTATGAGTGATACTTCCATTATTATAACATCCACCCAAATAACCGAACTGATTGACCTGGTAAGAAGAGTGCATGGGTTTGATTTTTCTGGTTATACCAAAGCCTCGTTAAAAAGGCGGGTAGTTAGGATAATGCAATTGAAAAAAATGGAGTTTTATGATCTGAAACACACCCTGGTTAACGATCAGCATTTTTTTCAATATTTTTTAGAGGAAATTACGGTGAACGTTACCGAAATGTTTCGTGACCCGTCGTTTTATAAAGCGTTGAATTTACAGGTAATACCTTACCTGTCAACCTACCAGCACGCCAAAATATGGTGTGCGGGCTGCTCTACAGGCGAGGAGGTTTACTCCCTGGCCATATTACTGCGCGAGGCAGGACTCAGCAATAAATCATTCATCTACGGTACCGATATCAATACCGAAGTGCTGAGGGAGGCCCGTAAAGGGATATATAGTTTACGCAGTATAAAAAGTTATGCCGAAAATTATCAGTTTACGGGCTTAAAAGGCTCCATATCAGATAATTTTACTATTTTGTATGATGCGGCGTCGGTACATAATGAGCTGAAACAGAATACCTTGTTTTCGGTACACAATTTAGTGTCCGACGATGTTTTTAACGAGTTTCAACTCATCAGCTGCCGCAATGTTTTTATTTATTTTGAAACAGAACTACAGGAACGGATATTAGAATTGTTTTATAAAAGCCTGTGCCCGTTAGGTTATTTATGCTTAGGCAGTAAAGAAACCATACGGTCTGATGCTTTTAAACGAAAGTTCAAGGTGATCAATCACCAGGAAAATATTTATCAAAAAATTGGGACCTGATAAAAATTTACTCGAACGCTGGCGCACTACCGAATTATTGTTACTGGGTGGTTCTGCCGGGTCGTTTAAACTTTTGTTCCAGATGGTAAAATTACTTCCTGCCGATCTGGGTAAAATCGTGATCATTGTTATTCACCGTAAACGGAACTTTTTTAGTGAAATAGCGAAACTTTTTGCAGAGAACAGCAGAATGTCACTCCGCGAAATTGAAGATAAAGATGTTCTTGAAAAAAATACGATTTATATAGCACCGGCCAATTACCACACCCTGATAGAAAAGGGTGGGTATTTTAGTTTAGATGTATCAGAGGCAGTGTGGTATTCGAAGCCGTCAATTGATGTAACCTTTGAATGTGCCGCCGAGGTTTACCAGGAACGCTGCATGGCCATTTTATTATCGGGCGCAAACCAGGATGGTGCCGAAGGGATGCTTAAATTAAAAAACAGCGGGGCCGTTACCATAGCCCAGCATCCAGAGGATGCTGAAATGGATGAAATGCCAGCGGCGGCTATTAACAATGGAGCGGCCGGTTATATATTACGTACAGATGAGATATTTAAACTTTTACATACACAGTAATTCACTTACATTAGCATCAAAATGAGTCCCGTTAATATTCTTATTGTTGATGATAGAGAAGAAAATATTGTTGCGCTTGAAGCATTATTAAAGCGCGATGATATTCGTATATTTTCTACAACATCGCCCAATGAGGCCCTGAAAATTGCCTGGGACACGCACATTGCTATTGCCCTTATTGATGTGCAGATGCCCGAGATGGATGGTTTTGAGCTGGTTGAAATGCTCAAATCAAATCCGCGAACGCGGGATATTATGGTGATATTTGTAACCGCCATATCCAAAGAGACTAAATATGCGGTAAAAGGGTTGGGTACCGGCGCTATTGATTATTTGTATAAACCTCTTGACCCATACATTACATCAGCCAAAGTTGATTCATTTGTGCACCTGGCACGCACCCAGGCCGAGATCAGGTTAAAGAACGAAGAATTGCAGAACTTTGCGATAGTTGTAAAAAACTCTGCCGATATTATTTGTTCGGTCGATGCGCAAAATCTTCGTATCAGTAATATTAATCCCGCGGTTGAAACCATTATGGGTTTTAAATCGACCGAATTGATGGGGAAAGGAATCGTTAGCCTTGCGGTTGAAAACCAGCAAACACTGTTTCGTAAAAAACTGGGCGAAATTATTAAGGATAACCTGAACTTTGCCGTTTTTGAATTGCAGTTTGAAACCTTTGATAAACGGGTGATATGGGTGGAGTGCCGCGCATCCTACCACAATAAAACCATCTTTTTAAACATCAGCGACATCTCTCCGCAAAAGAGCTACCAGGAGCAGCTGATCAAGTCGAAAGAGAATGCAGAGTACAGCAAAAAGGTAAAAGAAACTTTTTTAGCCAATATGAGCCATGAGTTGCGTACACCAGTTAACGGCATTATTGGTATAACCAGTTTGTTGTTGCGCACCGATTTAAATGAGCAGCAAAAAAACATGCTTAATTTGTTAGAAACTTCATCAAAATCGTTACTGGGTGTTATCAACGATGTGCTGGATATATCCAAAATGGAAGCGGGCAAGTTTAACATTGTGCGTACGCCAAATAATGTACATGAGATCATCAAAGCGGTTTTTGATCTGCTCAAATTCCGGGCCGACGAAAGCAATATCGAATTTATACTGGAAATAGAGGATAATGTACCGGAAAATCTGATGGTTGATTCGCTGCGCCTTAACCAGATATTAATGAACCTGCTGAGTAATGCTATCAAGTTTACCGAGCGTGGATATGTAAAGCTTAAAGTATCGGTGCTACAAAAACACGGTGATAAGGTGAAGCTGAAGTATAGCGTTGAGGACTCCGGAATAGGGATTCCGGCTGATAGATTGAGCAAAATTTTTGAGTCATTTGAACAAGCCGAGGAGGATACGGTAAGCAGGTACGGTGGTACCGGCCTTGGGCTAACCATTGTGAAAAAACTGGCTGAGTTAAAAGGCGGAGAGCTTACGGTGAGCAGTCAGTTAGGCAAGGGAAGTACTTTTAACTTTATAAACTGGCATACCATAGCGGCTAAACCCGTTGAAAAAGTGAGTAATAAACCAGATAGGGTATTGAGTCCTTTTAACAACGTATGTGTTTTGGTGGCCGAAGATAATATGGTGAACCAGTTTATGTTATCAAAAATGCTCAAGGATTGGAATGTAGAAGTTGAAATGGTTGATAACGGGCGCAAGTTGATCGAGAAGCTGAAGACCAAAAGATACGATCTTATTTTAATGGACACCCATATGCCCGAAATGAATGGCTATGAAACGGCCCGCACTATACGTGTTGACTTTGAAGAACCTAAAAGGAGCGTACCTATCATATCGCTTTCGGCATCTTCATTTGGGCACGAGCAGGAACAGGCCCTTACCGCGGGTATGAATGATGTATTGGCAAAACCATTTCAGCCGTACCAACTACACGAAAAAATGAGTCAGTTGCTAAAAGTTGAGGCATAAGTGCTAAAAATCGAGCCTGGTTTGGCCTATACCCATCACTTTGGCTTCGTGTTCCAATAGCCATTTCTTGCGCCAAAGACCACCTGCATAACCGGTAAGGCTACCATCAGAGCCAATAACCCGGTGGCACGGTACTACTATCCACAAATCATTTTTACCATTTGCCGATGCTATGGCCCTTATAGCTAATGGGCTATTCATCTGGTTTGATTGCTGGGCATAGCTTATGGTGCGTCCATATTTTATTTGCAGTAATTCATCCCAAACCTGCTGCTGAAAAGATGTCCCTGCTTGTTTCAGTGGCAGATCAAATTCCTTACGCTCGCCCTTAAAATACTCATCCAATTGGTCAATGGCCATTTGCAGCAATGGGGTAGGAGCCGGTGTAATTTCATATTCCTCATCCCTCGCCGATATGGAGGCGATAAAACCATCCTCTTCAATAATACGGGTGATGCCAAGCGGGGTATTACAATAAGCAAGGGGCATGAATTTTAATTTTTACAGGTTGATAATAGATTGCCGGTGACAATGCGATCTCTTTTCAAATTTAAGGCAATCGGTGGAATTGAGCAAATGTATGCGTCAAGACTATCTCATAAAAAACACGTCATTGCAAGGTAAGAGGAACCCCCTCTAAATCTCCCCCAAAGGGGGAGACTTCAAGAAAGGTATTTTAGAACCTTCTCCAAAGGAGAGGGTGGGGCTTCAGCCTGCAAAACCAATGAATCAATAAACCAATGAACAAATGAACCAAATAATTACCTTTGACGCCATGAAACTCGTTAACGAAACCTGGCATCTGCTTAAAAAAGAAATTTTGCTTGAATGGCGGTCAAAATATGCTTTTAATGGTGTTTTGTTATACGTAGTATCAACGGTATTCATTTGCTATATCTCGTTTAACCTTACCCCGGGTTTTAGCGGCAGCAATGGTTATAAAGTGGTGTGGAATGTACTGTTCTGGATCATTATGCTGTTTGCCTCGGTTAATGCTATTGCCAAAAGCTTTATGCAGGAGAGCAAAAGCCGTTTGCTTTATTATTATTCTATAGCCAGTCCGCAAGCTATTATCCTGTCAAAAACCATATACAATGTTTTGCTGATGGCCTTGTTAAGTATACTGGCCTTATTGGTGTATATGGTGTTTTTTACCAATACCCTTGGCGATCCTTTGTTTTACTTTTTAACGGTGTTGCTGGGCAGCCTGAGTTTCTCTACCGTGTTTACCATGATATCGGCTATTGCCTCCAAAGCGGGTAATAATGGAACGCTGATGGCTATCCTGAGCTTCCCGGTTATCATACCGGTGATACTGGTACTTATCCGCCTGAGTAAAAACGCGATGGATGGGATAGACAGGAGCCTGAGCTTGGGTAATATAGGCGTTTTGTTCGCCATTAATGCCATCGTAATCACCACTGCGCTATTGCTTTTTCCGTACTTGTGGAGGGATTGATAAGGAATAAATCTGATGAGTAACATAAGATCCGGTCAAGTAAAAAAGCACTATCACATCAATACCCATTGTAACTTTATTGTATCAATAAATAAATACCGTGCAATTTCATCAAGCGTTCATAAAAAATACGTTTTTTAGTATCTTGGAAAAAAATTGTATCCCTTATTAATATTAATGCGGCCTTATTGGATCATTCTTCTTTTTATAGTGTGCCCGTTTGTAGTAATTGCTCAAAATACTACTATTACCGGTACTATTGTTAATGCCAATGGCAAAAATCCGGTATCCAGAGCCAGCGTGTTTTTAAGTAACGCAACCTATGGTACGGTAACCTCTGATGATGGTTCATTTACCCTTGGTGGTGTTAAACCCGGGCAGTATGAGCTGGTGGTTACTACCGTTGGGTATGAAGACTTCTCGCAAACTATACAGGTTAGCGGCGCACCGCTGAAACTCCATATCGAACTTACTCAAAAAGTACTGATGCTGCGCGAAGTAGTGATCAGCAGCGCGGCCGACTGGAAAAAGAACTATGAACAGTTTAGGCGCGAGTTTATTGGTACTACCGAAAACTCCAAGCTTTGCCGGGTGGTTAATCCGCACATCCTTAATTTGATCTATCACCGCAACAAACAGCAGCTGGAAGCTTCTGGTGATGAATTTCTGGTGGTAGAGAACCACGCATTGGGATATCGCACTAAATTCCTGCTTAAAAACTTTGTGAGCGATGCCATTGAGCACACCATACAATATGCAGGCAAAGCCCTGTTTGAAGAACTACCTGGTTCGGCAGAGCAAAAAAGGGCCTGGAAACTGAAGCGCGAACAGGCTTATTATGGTTCGGCGCAACATTTTTACCGGTCGTTATATAAAGATAAGCTGAAGGAAGAAGGTTTTGAGGCGCATGATTTTACGCGTATGCTGAACCGGGAACGTCCGGAAGAAGGCCTGATACTGCAAAAGATCAAAAGATACAAGGATATAGCCCCCAACCGCGATTCGTTAAACAATTGGTATAGGATCAGCAACCTTACCAAATGGAACAGGGAAAACCTGGTCCGTACTCCTTATCAATCCATCGAAATATTGCGTAAAACACAAGAAAAAGGTATATATGCTGTTGTATTTCCGCATCTGTTATACGTTGTATACACCAAAAAGGAAGAAACTACGGAGTTTAGAGATGTTTACCGACCGCTGGATATGGGTAACTTTGAAACCAGCATTGTAAGCCTTTCCAGTGCCTATATTTTATTTGATATGAACGGTATTGTGATATCAAACCCAAGTCCGCTTTATGAAGGTACGTGGTCCAAAGCCAAACTGGCCGATCTGCTACCGGTAGATTACGAACCAGGGGACTAAATTTATTCATTAGTTCATTGGGGCTCCTGTGCAAGTCAAAACCGAACGGGTCAATGTCCGGTTTCGTTACAGGAATCAGTTTAAATAAAATGTAATTTTCTATCTATCAGTAAATTAGTAACTTGGAACAGTGATTGCGTTATTTAATTTACTTGAATACATATACACTTCATATTAACCTGTATGACCTGGCCTTCCTGGGGGCGATATTTATTGGGCTCTCTTTTGCGCTGCAATTAGGATTTGCCAAAAAAGTCAACCAGACTGCAAATCGCTTTTTGAGTTTGGCCCTGGTTACGATGGTGCTGTGGCTGCTTTGGGTACTAGGCAGGGACATCGGACTTGAATCCTGTTTTTCTCATTGGAGCTGGCTGCCGCTTCAATTTTCGCTGGCATTTGGCCCGTTAATCTTTTTCTATGTTCTCAAAATAACCCGGCCCGAATATAAATTCCGGTCTAATGATCTGCTGCATTTTAGTCCCTTGTTGCTGGAATTCACTGCCCAGGCATTGGAAGTTATGGATAGTATAAAAAACGGCGTAGCTACTGATAAAACGCCGATCTTTCACCAGCTGAACCCTATATTACAATTGCTAACGTTTATTTCGGTCGGCGCTTACCTGTACGCATCTCACAGGCAGATAGAACGCTTTTACCAGGGGCTGAAATTTAATGGGGGCGATAGGTACCGGTACGAGTTGCGGTGGCTGCATAATTTATTAATAGGTTTCGGCCTGTTATGGTTCTTATGGATACCTTTTACAGCGATAGATTATTTTTACTACCAGTATCAATTTAGTATACATGCTTATTATCCGTTGTATCTCCTTTTAGCGGTAATGGCCATTTGGATAGCGGCCGTAGCCTTTTTAAGGCTGGAGAATGGCATGGTGACCGAACCTCCCTTGTTTTTAAAGCCGGCGCTTCCAGCGGAAATCAAGCAAAAGGGTATTTGGCTAAAGAGAGCTGTGCAAGCCAACCTGTATTACCGGGACCCGGAACTAAGCCTAAACTCATTGGCCGAAAAGCTGGAGATGACTACCCATGAATTATCCCGGATCATCAATACAGCGCTTAAAAAAAGCTTCAATGATTTCATTAATGAATATCGCGTACAGGAGGTGTCCCGAAAAATGAAGGATCCTGCTTTTGATCACTTTACGCTTCTGGGCATAGCATATGAATCGGGTTTCAACTCTCAAAGCACTTTTAATCGCATTTTTAAACAAATGACCGGGAAAAGCCCGCTGGAGTATAAAAATCACCTGAAAAAAGAGTGCCCATCTTATAAGTTGGGAAGCCAATCCCAATTTGCGCCGGTAATATTGCATCGTGAAACCCTTTCAAAATGGGCTCATGAAAAATTAAACGGCAATTATATGTTTAGGAACTATTTAAAAATCTCATGGCGCAACCTGGTGCGCAATAAAAGCTATACCGCTATTAATGTTATTGGTTTAGCTGTTGGTATTGCCGTTTGTATGGTGATCTTTATCATTATCCAATATCAAACAAGCTTTGATGGTTTTCATTCCAAAAGAGATCGCATCTATCGGGTGTTAACCGAATATCATCATGCCGAATCGGCAAATATTTCTTATGGGAAAGATCTCCCTTTTCCAATGCCCCTGGGATTGAAAACGGCTTTCCCTCAAATAGAACAGGTGGCTCCAACTTTTGCAAGCCAAAATGATCAGGTGTTGATAGTTGATCATAACGGAAGTGCGGAGAAAAAATTTAAAGAGCAACGGGGCGTATTTTTTGCAGGGCCTTCATTCTTTAAAATATTTGATTTCCCTTTGCTTGCAGGCTCCTATGCCTCATTAAATGACCCGAACAATGTATTGCTTACCAAAGAGATTGCTGAAAAATATTTCGGCGACTGGAAAACGGCAATAGGCAAAACCATTAAACTGCAAGCAGGCGGCTATATATTTGAGCACGGTACCGACATATTGAAAGTTTCGGGCATCCTTGCTACCGTACCTGCAAATACAGATTTTCAGCTAAAAATGGTTGTGGCGTTTGGAACAGGCTTTACCGGAGATTACCTGTCAAAATCAACCAATTGGGTCGAAACGGTATCTAATTTTGGCTGCTACATTTTGTTGCCACCGAATGTTTCTGCCAATAATTTTAATCAGCAATTAAGAGCATACTCCCGGAAGGTGGAATCTCCCGACAATAAGGATAGTCATATTATACAATCAATAAGTGCGGTACATTACGATGCAGAAGCAGGTAACTACAGCAGTAAAACAATCAGTCATCAACTGCTCAATGTATTGTGGCTCATCGCGGCATTCATCCTGTTAATTGCCTGCGTAAACTTTATAAACCTCTCTACCGCGCAAGCTGTTAATCGTGCAAAGGAAGTTGGTGTAAGAAAAGTTTTGGGCAGCAGTAAATCCCAATTGCAGGTCCAATTCATTGTTGAAACATTTTTGATAGTGGCAAGCGCTGTGATATTGGCAGCCCTTATTACCATGCTTGCATTGCCTTATATCAATCAACTTTTAGAACTTTCGTTATCGTTTAACATATTTAACAATCCCGCAATTATTTTATTTCTTTTAATTGTAACCATTGTTGTAACCGCATTCGCCGGTTTTTATCCTTCTCTTGTTTTATCACGTTTCAATCCGGTTAATGCTTTAAAGAGTAAACTCACATCAAATGCAAAGGGGATTTCATTAAGAAGGGGATTGGTTGTGTTTCAATTCATTATTGCACAGGTGCTCATCATCGGAACGCTCATCATTGTAAAGCAAATGAATTATTTTATGGATCAACCCTTAGGCTTTGATAAAGATGCTGTTATCAATGTCCCTTTCCGGATTGATACTACACTCCTTAACAAACTGGATTATTTAAAGAGGCAGTTATTGACGGTAAATGGCGTGCAGGCCGTAAGCTTAAGTACCAACACCCCGATTGAAAATGGTAATGATATGTGGAATACGGTTAGATTTAACCATGCCGTAAAAGAAGCAGACTTTCAGACTATTATCAAATTTGCCGACAACGAATATGTGCCAACTTATAAATTACCACTGGTTGCTGGTAGAAATTTGCAGCCATCTGATACTGTAGGAGAGTTTTTAGTAAACGAATCCCTGATAAAAAATTTAGGTATTAAAAATCCAGAGGACATATTGAACAAAGACATCAGCACATGGAACGATGTGCTGCATGGCCCTGTCGTGGGAGTATTGAAAGATTTTAATGACCGATCTTTTCGCAATACTCTTGCACCATTGTTGATTACCACAGACAAAGCCATGTACAACCAGATCGGCGTCAAACTTGCAACCAAAAACATTTCTTCTACACTGGAATCTGTTAAAAAAGTATTTGAGCAAACCTATCCCGATTTTGTTTACGAATACAAGTTTTTGGATGAAAAAATTGCAGGTTTCTACAAACAGGAAACTCAGTTAGCAGCATTATATAAAATTTTTGCAGCCATCGCTATATTCCTTAGTTGTTTGGGCTTGTATGGTTTAGCCTCGTTCATAGCCGTACAGCGGATAAAAGAAGTTGGTATTCGTAAAGTCCTTGGTGCCACTGCGGGTAGTATCGTTTATTTGTTTTCAAAAGAATTTATCATACTCATAGCTATTGCCTTTGCCATTGCTACACCCATTGCCTGGTACTACATGCACCAATGGCTACAGGACTACGCTTATCGTATCAGCATTAGTTGGTGGTTATTTGCTACAGGCGGCCTCGCTGCAACAATTATTGCATTAGCAACCATAAGTTTCCAGGCAATAAAAGCAGCAAAAGAAAACCCGGTGAAAAGCTTGAGAAGCGAGTAATATAAAAACTGCTTTAGCAGTAAAGAACTTGGATCAATAACATGAGATCTGAGGTTTAGTTGACACATTTGATGTGGTGCGTTCCGGGGTGAGATACGGAACGCATTTTTTATATCCGGAGGGTTATAGCTTTTTTGTCTAAAATGTGTCTATTCTTTTCGCCTGTTTACCAAAGCGCTTTAATCGCTTTTAAAAAATGTAAAAGCCCCGCGAAAAATTACAAAGAACCAATGAACTAATAAACTAATGATACCAATGAACTAATACAAAATACCTACATTTGCCCATCAATCAATATGAAGTTTATTTATCAAACATGGTGGAAAGTGATAGCCGTATTAATGGTGTTATCCACCTTTATTACCGGTTTATTATTTAAGGTGCCCCACCTGCCGATCATCCACGAAACCATACGTAACTTATACTTTCACGTACCCATGTGGATGGGGATGCTCACGGTGTTTGTGGTATCGGTATATTTCAGCATCAAATATTTAAGCTCAGGTAAAGAAGAGCATGACCTGGCAGCTGTGGAATGTGTTAACACCGGCTTACTGTTTTACGCGCTTGGCTTGGTAACGGGCATGCTGTGGGCAAAATACACCTGGGGTGAGTTTTGGAGCGGCGACCCTAAACAAAACAGTGCCGCGATAGCTTTTTTGCTGTACTGTGCTTACATCGTTTTACGCAACTCGATAGACGAGGAGCAGAAGCGCGCTAAAATATCGGCCATTTACAACATTTTCGCTTTCCCGATTATGATTGTGCTGATATTTATTTTACCCCGGATGACGGATTCCTTACACCCCGGAAGCGGTGGCAACCCCGCGTTTGGAAAATATGACCTGGATAACGGCATGAAGATAGCTTTTTACCCTGCCCTGTTAGGCTGGAGCTTTATAGCCTTGTGGATAGCCACGCTCCGTTACCGTATCCGTTTAGTTGAGAATAAAAAGAACGACAATTAATATGAAGAAATTGATCTTTTCGTTATTACTGCTCATCAGTTGTACCGCCGTTATGGCACAACAAGCACAGCAGGTTGAAATGGCCGATGCCTTGCGCAGCTCGGGCAAAATATACGTTGTAGTGCTTACTATAGCCATTATTTTTGCCGGATTGGCCCTTTATCTGTTCTCGATGGACCGCCGATTAAAAAAAATCGAAAAGGAAAAATAGTTCAAATAATTTGCCTATCTTGTTTAAACATAGTTTTTGTACCGCTGTTATAAGGTGTATCTGACACACTAACAATAAAATATTTGCGATATTGATAAAAATTGTACCAAATTTGTGCACTTTTTTAAGAGTTTAATATTTATATAATAATTATGGCTACGAATATTTTAGTTGCTGACGAGGATACCCATTTCTTTGGCGACGTATGTAAAAACTTCGATTACGCAGCGCAGTTTACCAAACACGATGCTGGCTTATTAGATCAGATCAAATCCTGTAACAGTGTTTACCGCTTCCGTTTCCCTATCCGTAGGGGTAATGGTTTTGAGGTGATCGACGCATGGAGGGTAGAGCACTCACATCATCAATCGCCAACCAAAGGCGGTATCCGCTACAGCGAAATGGTGAATGAGGATGAGGTAATGGCATTGGCCGCTTTAATGACTTACAAATGCGCCATTGTTAATGTACCTTTTGGTGGCGCCAAGGGTGGTATCAAAATAAACCCCAAAAACTACACCGTAAGCGAGTTGGAAAACATTACCCGCCGCTACACTGTGGAATTGATTAAGAAAAACTTTATTGGCCCCAGCATCGACGTGCCTGCTCCGGATTATGGATCGGGCGAGCGCGAAATGAGCTGGATAGCTGATACGTATGCTACCATGAACCCAGGTCAGCTGGATGCTATGGGCGCCGTTACCGGTAAACCTATTGCGTTGCATGGTATTGCTGGTCGTCGTGAGGCTACTGGTCGTGGTGTGGCCATGGCCATCCGCGAGTGCGTAAGCGTTGGTGAGGATATGCAGAAATTAGGCTTATTACCAGGTTTAGCCGGTAAAAGAGTAATTGTACAAGGTTTGGGTAATGTGGGTTATTATTCAGCTAAATTTTTGGCTGAGTTTGGTGCCATCATTGTAGGCCTTTGCGAATTTGAAGGCGCTATCTATAACGAAGACGGACTGGATATCGAGGCTGTTTTCCAGCACCGTAAAGCAACCGGATCTATTTTAGGTTATGCAGGTGCCCTGCGCGAGTTTGCTAACACTATGGAAGGGCTGGAGCAACCATGCGACATCCTGGTACCGGCCGCGCTGGAAAACCAGATCACCGAATATAACATCCGTAACATACAGGCAAAAATTATTGCCGAAGGTGCAAACGGACCAACATCGCCAGAAGCCGAAGCTATATTTTATGCTAATGGTGGTTTGATCATCCCTGACATGTATGCTAATGCCGGTGGTGTAACCGTATCTTATTTTGAATGGTTAAAAAACCTGAGCCACGTAGCTTTTGGACGCATGAACCGCAGATTTGAAGAAAATTCTAATCTTAACCTGGTGAACATGGTAGAAGGTATAACCGGAACATCATTAACCCCAATGCAGCGTTCAACCATTATCAAAGGCGCGTCTGAACTGGAACTGGTAAACTCCGGACTGGAAGATACCATGATCCGCTCATACCACGAGATTAGGGAGATTTACAAAAACAATCCAAAGATTGATACCCTGCGAAGCGCAGCTATGGTAGGTGCTATCAACAAAATAGCCGTATCATACCAAAACCTTGGTGTTTGGCCGTAAATACATTTCCTTTGTCATCCTGAGCAAAGCTTGAAGCGGCGGGTTGAAAAACCTGCCGCTTTTGTTTTTATATTTAGCAGGCTTTAAAATAAGTGGATGAGTAGAACAAAAAAGAAAAAAGCGTTAATAGATATAGATAGAGACGACTTGGATGAAGGGAAAATGCGCCTTGGAAGAATAGGCTGGTTGCTTCCCTCCATTATTTCTTTTGCATATATGTTAAGCAACTCTACTAATGTATTGATGGATTTGAAATGGTTGATCATAATTGGAGGATTCTTAGGCCTTATTATTGTGTTGATATGGGTAAAGAAACGCGATATGATGGTGATAGCGATTATTGGCATATGCTCTTTATTTATCAATCTTCCTTTAATTATCAATAGTGTGTTTGCCAATTCTAAAGACATCCAATTAAAATTAATGATTGATAATAAATACCCGGCTGGTCGTCGGTCTGGGCCGTCCGTTTCTTTTAAATATCAGGGGTATACGAAAAATATTCCGGTAAGTAATGAATCTGAGATGGATAGTGCATCTTATGTGATGGTAATTGTAAATAAGGGCCTGTTTGGATATTATATTATCAGACGAGGTTACTTGGTTAAAGAATAAGATCAAATACCCTTTCACCCTTTGTTTTTCCGTCCATAAACAGTTTTTGTTTTGGATTTGCCGTGGAGCATCGAAGAAAATTTACTGGCAATAGGTTTTTTTTTTAAATTTTTGTCAGATAGTTCGGTAGTATCCTTATATGCTTCTGGCACCCATTCCAATTTTATTCTGCATTCGTTACTCATGGTTGTGTGGTTTTACGTAAATATACCAAAAGTATCCAGCACGCGTCATTGCTGCGAGGGGGACCGACGTGGCAATCCCCGATTTGTAGAGCCGGTCTGTATAGTTAGGGATTGCCACGCTACGCTCAATGACGCGTGGATATAAAAAGCCGAAGAGAGAGTGGTCCAGTGTGGCGCCGACCGGATGAGTCGACCCCGCGTTCCATAAAAATCTTGATTCCTGACTCTCACTTCTTGCCTCTCTTTAATTTATCAAGAACGGTTCTAAATAACACATATGGCTTGTAATAAACTTTATTAGCGCTATGTTTTGTATTTTTGCATTCTATTATATAATTTATAAGCCTCGGAATGAAGAAAAGTGCAATTTTTGGTCTTGTAGTTATAGCCATCGCTATAGCGGTTATCATTAGTGTTTACTCCAACTCCAGTACCTATGGTTCTTTTAGCGACGCGCAAAAAACTACCAGCGAATTGCATATTGTAGGGCACCTGAATACAACAAAAAAGTTGTATTATGATGCCACCAAGGATGCTAATTACTTTTCGTTTTACATGAAAGATAATAAAGGCGAGGAGCGTAAAGTGGTTTTTACGGGTACCAAACCCGAAGACTTTGAGCGCAGCGAGCAGCTGGTATTAACCGGCACTATGATTGGCCAGGAGTTTCACGCCTCCAAGATCCTGATGAAATGCCCTTCCAAATACACTCAGGACAAGTTAGAAATTACAGAAGCAAAGGCCACGCAGGCCAGTATATAATAAAGTTAAAAGTCAAAATTCAAAAGTCAAAAAAAACACAAATGCCTGACTTTTAAATTTTGACTTTTGAATTTTGACTTAAAATATGGATACAGTTTTTAAAGGTGAACACCTTTTACCCGGCCAGATAGGTCAGTTTTTTATAGTTCTTTCTTTTGGCGCCGCGCTTATATCATTTATAAGCTATTATTTTGCCACCACCGAGGATGCAGGTAAAAATGATAGCTCATGGCAGCGCCTGGGCCGCATCGGCTTTTATATCAATTCTATCTCTATACTGGGTATGGGCACATGCCTGTTCTATGTTATTTATAATCACTATTTTGAGTATCATTATGCCTGGGCCTATACCTCGCGCTCCTTACCGGTGTACTACATCGTATCGGGTTTCTGGAACGGACAGGAGGGAGGCTTCCTGTTGTGGACCTTCTGGCAGGCTGTTTTAGGTAATATCCTTATTCGCAGGGCCAAATCATGGGAACGCCCGGTCATGACGGTGGTTGCTTTTTCGCAGGTGGTATTAGCCACTATGGTGCTGGGTGTCGAAATTTTGGGTACCCGCGTCGGCAGCTCGCCATTCCTGTTGTTACGTAAAGCACTGGAAGCGCCTATCTTCCAAAACCCCGACTATCTTTCGTTTATAAAAGACGGACAGGGTATGAATCCATCCCTGCAAAACTATTGGATGATTATTCACCCGCCAACACTGTTCCTGGGTTTTGCTTCCATGGTGGTGCCTTTTGCTTACGCGGTAGCCGGTTTATGGCAAAAACGTTATAAAGACTGGGTTGCGCCAGCGATACCATACGCCCTGTTTTCTGGTATGATACTGGGCACCGGCGTTATTATGGGTGCATTCTGGGCATATGAATCGCTTAATTTTGGTGGTTTCTGGGCCTGGGACCCGGTAGAGAATGCCTCTATCTTCCCATGGATCACGATGGTAGCAGCCCTGCACGTGCTTATCGTATTTAAAAATACAGGTCATTCCTACTTTACCGCTACGTTTTTAGTGCTCATCAGCTTTGTGCTGGTTTGGTATTCGTCATTCCTGTCGCGTAGTGGCATTTTGGGCGATACTTCGGTACACTCCTTTACTGATAACGGTATGTTCTGGCAGCTGGTTATCGGCGTGCTGATATTCCTGGTGCTTTCGGTTGTATTGCTTGTGGCCAGGTGGAAACAATTGCCTATCACCAAAAAAGACGAAGACACTTACTCGCGTGAGTTCTGGATGTTTGTAGGCTCGGTATTTTTGGGCCTGTCATGCTTCCATTTACTGGTGGTAACCTCTGTGCCGGTTTGGAACGCCATGTTTGGTACCAAAATGGCACCGCCATCAAATATTAAAATGCATTACAATGTTATCCAATCGTCGTTTGCTTTTGTAATAACCATACTCACCGGTTTTACCCAGTTTTTAAAATATAAGAAAACCGATGTAACCCGCTTTTTTATCACCACGGGCTTGTACCTGCTTTTTGGAGCTTTAATAACCGCCCTGGTGGTGTACGCAACAGGCGTTTACAAGCTGAACGCGGTGTTTATACTGGTGATGTGGGGCTCGGTATATTCGGTAGTGGCTAACGCCAAAATACTAGCTGATGCCTTT
This sequence comes from Mucilaginibacter lappiensis, assembly GCF_900155965.1. Taxonomy (GTDB): domain Bacteria; phylum Bacteroidota; class Bacteroidia; order Sphingobacteriales; family Sphingobacteriaceae; genus Mucilaginibacter; species Mucilaginibacter lappiensis. The sequence goes on along the minus strand of NZ_FTMG01000003.1, from coordinate 117,305 downwards.
AAAGGTCAATTCAAACTGGCTGGATCGGCTGTGGCGCATATTGGTTTTGGCTTCCTGATGGTTGGTGCGGTGATTGCAGCAGGTACCAGCAGCATTATATCCATTAATAATACTGGCGAAGGCTTTTCGCCTGAGTTTGCTAAAGAGGAAAATCCACGCGAAAATGTGTTGGTTTACTTGAATCAGCCTCAAAAAATGGGCGATTATACCGTTACATACGTAGGCGATTCCGTTTCTACCCCTAACGTGTTCTTTAAAGTTGATTATAAAAAAATTGATGCTACTGGAAAAATTGAGGATGAATTTGTGTTGAAACCCAAAGCATTGATCAATAAAGGACAGATGTCAGCATCGCCAGATACCAAGCACTACCTGTTTCATGACATGTACACGCACATTACCATGTTTTATCCAGTGCCGTCTGCCTTAAAGGGTGATGCAGAGGAGAATGGCGCGGGTGGCCATGACGAGGCTAATGATGATAAAAATTATGATGCACCGGTAAGTCACGAAGTGAAACCCGGAGATACTATCCGATATCGCGACGGCTATATTTTATTAAAAGGCCTGAACAAAGAAGCCAAAGTACAAAGCATCCCGCTTAGTGATAGTGACGTAGCTATAGGTGCTAATTTGGAAATTGTAACTCATGGTAGAAAATATGAAGCGGTACCGGTGTACATGATCAAAAATGGTAACGTGTTTGATTTTGCCCGCAAGGTAGATGATGCCGGCTTGAAACTACGTTTCAGCAAGGTGATACCCGAAAATAAGAAGGTAGAGATCATGGTATATCAGCAACCAGAAAGCAAAAAGAAATTTATTGTAATGAAGGCCATCCAGTTCCCATACATCAACTTCTTCTGGGCCGGTACTATCATTATGGTTATCGGCTTCTTTATGTCGATCCTCCGCCGTAAAAAAGAATTGAAAACAGTTTAAGACCTCACTCAGCCCTCTTCATTGGAGAGGGCTTTTAAATAAATATTCAATAAAAGCTAAGGCCTAGTGCGATTCCTTCCCTCGGGAAGGGGAGGAAGGGGTTTCTACACCAAAAAGGAAAATTTAACCACGATACTCATCCCAATTCATAAAATTGATACGATTTTGCTAACTGTTGATACGCAGATACTTAGTAATTTTCAAATAAATTGAGTTATTTGTTTAATAAAGCCAATTATCAACAGCGCTTCATTATACCAATTTATAAACAGTAACTATTGCTTAACATCTTCCTGGTTTAAATCCGTATGCGTATTTAAAACCCTTGTGTTTGTTTCATTTACCAAATGAAATCATGGGGACTTTATTGCCCATAAAATGGGTTGCACGGGTTTATAAGGCAGGTAGATAAAAGCATCGTTCCTGAATTTTAAGTATGCTAACCAAAACCACTTAAAATATGAGAAACACCTTCTTTATCCTCTCGGTTGTGGCATCACTGTTATTATTTAATAGCTGCCAAAAATCAAAAATTAATACTCCTGACACTGCAAAGGCATCAAAACTAGATGGCAACAGCCTATCGGCAATTTTTACTAATGCTTTGCCATCAACTGATAATGGCAGCTATTATGATCCCTGGGTAATACGGGCTGGTGGCTATTACTATTATTGCGGCTCGGATGGAGGAAGGCTCTGGATAACTAAATCAGCCACACTGCAAAATATCCTGCAGCAAACCAAAACTTACATTTTTACACCTCCCGCGGGTACTCTATATTCCAGCGATCTTTGGGCGCCCGAGCTGCATTACCTGGGTGGTCGCTGGTACGTATATTTTGCTGCCGATGATGGTAATAATAACAACCACCGCATGCATGTTTTGGAAGGCGGGGGCGATGCTAATGATCCACTGGATGGCGGCTATAACTATAAAGCCAAATTAGCCGCCACTACCGATAATTGGGCCATTGATGGTTCGCCCTTTGTTTATAACGGGGTAACCTATTTCATATGGTCGGGCTGGGAGGGTAATACCAATGTATCCCAATACCTGTATATCGCTACCATGAGTAACCCCTATACGATCAACAGTGAAAGGGTTGAAATTTCGCGACCAGATTATGCCTGGGAAAAAGTGGGTACGCCAACCGTGAACGAAGGCCCCGAAACACTGGTAAGCGGCTCTACAGTGAATGTCATCTATTCGGCCAGCGGCAGCTGGACAAATGATTATTGCTTGGGTCGTTTAACTTGTACCAATGGTAACTTAATGTCAAAAGCATCATGGACAAAGCTATCGACACCGGCATTTTCCAAGTTTGGTAATGTGTTTGGGCCGGGCCACGCGTCATTTGTTCAATCGCCAGATAATCTTCAGTGGTGGATAGTATATCATGCTGCGAATGCTGATGGCTCTGGCTGGGATAGGAGGATCATGACTCAACAGTTTTCGTGGGATGGCGATGTGCCTTACTTTGGTTACCCTATAGAAAAGGGAATACCTATACCAGCGCCGGCTATCGACCCAAGTTATAGCATGCCTGTAGCTAATGGCACCTATCGCATTAAGTCGAAAGTTACCGGCCAGTGTTTGGATGTACCCAGTGGTTCAACAACCCCCGGAACACAGCTACAGGAGTGGACGGATAACGGCAACATCGCACAAAAATGGGTGTTTACCAGCTTGGGCAATGGCTACTACAAAATTAAGTCGACAGCAAGTAATTTGTGTTTGGATAATGCAGGCGCATCATTAAATGCGGGCAATATTCTGATTGAGTGGAATGATATCGGCGGTACCGCACAAGAATGGCGCGTACAGGACATGGGCAGCGGCTATTTCAAGATCATTAACTGTCATAGCTTGCTGGCACTCAATGTACCCAATAGCAATACCACACCAGGAACAAAATTAGAGCAATGGTACGAAAATCAGTATGATGCCGAGTTATGGAGCATAGTGCCGTAAGTATAGATTGAATATGACAATCTCTTCCTTCTCTGTATGGTCTCAAATGCTGTTGGTGTGCTCAGATGCATTTTTAAGAGATAAGTAGGTTGTCATCGAACGAGTTAAGAGGAGAAATCTTCTGCAACATAAAGCTGAGATTGAGGCTTAGCATTATGCAGAAGATTTCTCTTTTGCACAACACTCATACTGGCTCATGCTCTATCGAAATGATAATTTTTATAGAATTATCACTATCAGAACATCTCTAGACCAGAGGCTGCCGGGTAGATTGCCACGCTTCACTTGTAACACGGCGGCTGTTTTGTTATTTTAATATCCTGATACATCTTTATTGGTACCATAAATGACACCCACACTTATAAAAAACATTCTGAGCATATCGTATTTCTGGGTGCATACCGTTCCAATGTCTAATTTATAAGCATCGGACTCATAATTGTGACAATGAAAGCAAATATCAAGATGATGAATCACTTTGCCTTTTTTATTGAGGAAGATAAAGGAGTTGCGGGGCTCAAAGCAGGCTCCATGCTCCATGAGATTAGCACCATCAGTTTTTTTAAAATCAGTATTAAAAATAATGTTGGTTAGCCGGATGATCTGATTTTTATCTAAGGTTTTTACTTCTATAAGTGTTGAATAATCTAAGCTGTCTTTTATGATCACTAAGCCCTTTTGTTGTTGTAATTCTTTATAGCTTAATGTTTGTGTGGGTTTTATGGTATCTAAAGAAATCACCGGATTAGGTTCGGCGCCACCCCAATATGATACTGCCAGTATTTTATGAGCCTTTGAAAATGGATATTTCTTTAATCGCTGTTCAATAGTATATTGACTGGTGAATACACAGTCATCAAACCAGATCTTATGCCGTTTGTTTAATATTTGAAGTTGTTTTAGCGTGAGTTGTTTTGAGATAATCTTCTTTTGACGATGGTTAATCGTATCTAATCCACAACTTAACTCCCTGCTGTCAGCATAGCTACCCAGGTACATCAATAAAAATAAAAGCAGGAGTAATTTAGGTTTCATCACCTAATATTACAAAATTTTTGGGATGCTGGCCAGTGCCAATTTTTACCCCTGCTTTAAAAAAGATAAAATTTTGTTATTTACCGTATCTGGTTTTTCAATAGAAGGTAAGTGAGCCGCTCCGGCAACCGGGAAGAAATCAACCTTGAGTACACTGCGGATAGAATCGCTGTAACGGAAAGGTGATGTGCTGTCTTTTTCGCCCCAGATCAGCAATACGGGTTTATTGGCATTGTTGAGGCATATATTACTTTGTCGCCCATGCTGGTCATAATCATACATGGTGGATACCAGGGCATGGCGGAAACCTTTGTACTCCATTTGCGGCAGGTAGTGTTTTATCCATTCCGGGTGTTTTTTAGGGTACAGGAAATCATTCAGCTGGCCCTTAGCCCTTTTATTGGAATTTACGGCTTCGTTATACAAAGTAAAATAGCGGGGTGCACTTGGTTTAAGGCTTTCATACGCGGGATCTATCAGGATCACTTTATTGATGATGCCCGGATGCTGGCAGGCAAAATTAGTTATCATTTCGCCGCCAAATGATATGCCGGCCAGATTTACATGCCCCTGTAGTTTCAGGGCAGCTATCAGATCAAGCAGTTGCGTGTTGTACAGGTTTTTATTATATACAGTGGCAGGTCTGTCCGAATAACCCCGGCCATACATGTCATAGCGCAGCACCCTGTAACCGTTCTTCACCAGGAACTCATAGGTGCCGTCCCAGATATAATACGGAACGCTAAAACCATGAACCAATATCACTACTTCACCATTTTCTGGTCCTTCGAGCTGATAATGCGTGATGCCCTGACTTAATTTAATAAATTTGCCGTCGATATTTTTGCGTTCAACATCGGTTAAAGCCTTTTTTTCCTTATTGTTATATTCGTAAAAACTATATAATATAAGGGTAGAGGCTCCTACCAGGAACATGATAATGATGATACTTACTCTAAGTATTTTCATGGGGCTAGGGATAGATAGAGATGATGATTGCTAAAATACAGAAATATTTAAATTACAATGGATTACGAAATATTTTAATTGTAAAAATAGTATGCGTATAACCTTAATCGGATCGGGCAATGTAGCTACTCACCTGGCTGCAGCATTAAAAAACGCAGGTCACCGCATTGTGCAGGTTTATAGCCGCGATGCTCAGCATGCCGCCCTGTTAGCCTATCATGTGGGCGCTGAAGCTATTGATAACCTGGCAACTATAAGTCCGGATACCGATATATTTATCATTTCTGTTAAGGACGATGCCATTATAGAAATGGTAAAGGCGCTGGCCAGATATCAAAAAATTATTGTACATACATCTGGTGCAACCAATTTAAAAGATCTGCTGGCTTTTACCGATAATGCAGGGGTATTATATCCGCTACAAACCTTTAGTAAAACCAAAGAAGTTGATTTTTGGGCCGTGCCGCTATGTATTGAAGCCGCTAATGATGATATCAAAACCGATCTGGAAAAATTAGCAGCTACGATCAGTAATAATATATACCATGTTAACTCTGCCGATCGTAAAATATTGCACCTGGCTGCTGTATTTGCCTGTAACTTCCCTAATTATCTTTATGCTGTTGCACAACAGCTGCTGGCGGGGCATCAAATGAATTTTGATATGCTGAAGCCCCTGATATTGGAAACAGCGCAGAAAGTGCAGACACAACTTCCGGCAAGTGTACAAACAGGTCCGGCTGTACGAAATGACGTGGTTACGATGAATGCTCACCTGCAAATGCTTAAAGCTGAGCCGTATTGGCAAGAGATCTATACTTTATTAAGTCAGGGTATTATCAAAAACAATAATGGAGGGCACAGGGACAAGTAATTTTGTTACTTTTGCCTAAATGAACGTTTTTAAAGTAAAGATAAATTTCGAGGAAAAAGGGCACGAACCAATTGAACTGCCTATTGCCGAAGGAGAATCTGTATTGGATGTTTGCCTGGAGAACGGTATAGAGCTGCAGCATAATTGCGGCGGTGTTTGCGGATGCAGTACCTGCCATGTTTATGTGAATAAAGGAATGGATAATATTCAGGAAATATCAGATAAAGAGGAAGATTTTATTGACCGGGCTGTAAATCCGCGTATTAACTCGCGCCTGGGTTGCCAATGTGTGATCATCGACGGTGATATAGAAGTAACCCTGCCAGATCAGTCACAATTCCTGGGGCACTAATTGAGGTTTTACGTTTAACGTTGTACGTTTTACGTGAAAAGTAAATATGATTAATGAATAAAAAACGTGCTACGTAAAACGTATTACGTATAACCAAAACAAGAGCGTATAACGTACCACAAAAAATGAGCGAAAATAAATTTGCCTTGCCTATTCACTGGAATGATCACGAAGACATCGCTATTGAACTTTATGAAAAGTTTGGTGATGATTTTGACGAATCAAAAATATACCGCATTCGTTTTACCGAATTGCTGGAATGGGTTTTAGCGTTACCTAACTTTGCAGGTACAAAAGCCGAATCGACAGAAGGACACCTGGAGCAAATCCAATCGGCCTGGGTTTACGAATGGCGAGATAATCAATAGTATTCCGGTTAGCGGTTTGTAGTTAGCAGTTTGCATTTAAAGTTGCTGATTCAATAATCCACTAACTCAAAATTCAATAATTAATTACTGGTGGAATCATTTCTACATAAATTAAAAGATATTACCACGTTTATTTTTGATGTGGACGGCGTGCTTACAGATGGTTCTGTTTTTGTGACAGACAGTGGAGAACAAAGCCGGGCCTTTAATATCAAAGATGGGTATGCGCTGCAACTGGCCGTTAAATGCGGCTACAACGTATGCGCCATATCGGGTAGTCGCTCAAAAAGTGCTATATACCGTTTAAACAGCCTGGGTATTCAGGATGTTTACATGGGTACGCATACCAAATCACAACGTTTTAAAATATACCTCGAAGAAAAAGCCATCATTGCTACCAATGTTTTATACATGGGCGATGATATTCCCGATCTGGAGGTAATGAAACTGGCCGGTTTACCGGTTTGCCCTGCCGATGCGGTTGAAGAAATAAAAGCGGTGAGCACTTATGTATCGCCTTATGGTGGTGGCAAGGGCTGCGCCCGCGATATTATCGAAAAAGTGCTTAAAGTGCAGGACAAGTGGATGAGCGAGCAGGCCTATAGCTGGTAAATTGAAGTCAAAATTCAAAAGTTAAAATTCAAAAACCCTTTGTTCTTTATCTCTAATCGATAAAACAAATGAATAGTATTCCCAAGATCATTCTGGCATCAAAATCACCGCGCAGGCAGGACCTGCTCAGGCTGATGGATATGGAGTTTGAAGTTGTTTTAAAGGACGTGGACGAATCATACCCCGAAGGTTTAACACCACAGGAGGTTGCGGTTTACATCGCCCGTAAAAAAGCCGAGGCGTTTGATGGTACCATAAACGATGAGGTGGTACTTACTGCCGATACCATTGTTTGCATAGATGGCCTGATATTAGGCAAGCCAGAAACCCCGGAACATGCGGTTGAAATGCTCAAAATACTATCGGGCAAGGTGCACCAGGTTATTACCGGGGTGTGTTTGCTGTATAAGGGGCGTTATAATAACTTTTTTGATGTATCCGAAGTGTTTTTTCGTAAACTAAGCAACCAGGAGATAGAAAGTTACGTAATTCAATATAACCCACTTGATAAAGCCGGGTCATATGGCATACAGGAACGTATTGGCTTAATAGGTATTGAACGCATTAACGGCTCTTATACTAACGTAGTGGGCTTGCCTACAGAAAAGTTATACGCTCAGCTAGTTAATTTAAATAAATAATTATTTAAATTAAACCTTTGTTTGCTCAACAGTCTAATGATTAAATATAAGGGAGTGAATTAACTATGAAAAGAACTATGTATACAGGGCTGGCAATATTGCTGGTTTCGGCCCTGTCTGCTTGCAGCAGTTACAATTACTACACAGCAGCCCGTAACAAAACCGATCTCTCATCTTACCGAACATTTGCCTGGGTAGCACCCGAAACAAGCAACAAGGCCGGTGGCGTGATTAAAAAAGAGATCGCTGATGAAAGAGTGAAAGATGCCACTATCTCGGCACTACAAACCAAAGGCTTAAGACTACAGGAAAACAATCCCGATCTGCTGGTAAGCTATTCTACTGTGACCGGCAGGGGTGTGAAGACTGAATTTTATCCGGCTTACTATGGCGGCTTCGGTTGGGGCGGCTGGGGTGGCTGGGGCTGGGGTTGGGGCTGGCGATCCCGCGGATTTTACGGCTACTATGGTGGCTGGGGCGGCTGGGGTTACCCATACGGTGGCTACGGCGGTGGCACTTATGCCCGTGTGCCCTACAAAGAAGGCACTCTTATCATCGACCTGATTGACCGTAATACCGGACGTATTGTATGGAGAGGTTTTGGTGTTGGCGAATTGCACAACCCGCAAAAAACACTTGACGAATTACCTAAAGTGGTTGACGGTGTGTTGAAACAATTACAAGTAAACCAGATCAGTCCGTCGCAAATGCGAAAAGTATAAGGCAAACAACACATTCATTCCTGCAAGAAAAAATATAATGATGATCCTTTTGGGCGCTAAGCCTGAAGGGATTTTTTTTGGCGATATAAATGGACAGCGGCAAACACAGCGGCAGCAACTACCAATATAATTACCCAGGTATCCAAAGGGCAACCATCTGGTCCACCGTCAGATCCGTCGCAAAAACCACCGCCAGGGTTTGATTGGGCAAAACAATTGGAGGTGATCAATAAAAGGCATATCCCAGGTAAAAATTTATAAATAGTTTTTACAAAGGCTGTTATTTTCATGGTGATGTTATTGTTTATAAAACTTAGCGCTGCCAATTCTTTTTCCGGTCGACTCGTCAACTGCCTCTATTACGTAAAGTCCGCTCAACAGGTTACCAATATTTTGCTGTAAATAATTAGTATTACTTGCTGTTATGGTTTTTACAAGGCCTCCGGATGCGGTTGCAATACTCACTTTAATGGTGTTGCTATAGGTTTTGCCAAAGTTGATATTGATGTTTTGTGAAGCGGTGCTGGGGTAAACAACAAATCTTATAGGGTTTGTGTTGAGATAATTAAAACTTAAATTTTTTGAAATATCTGTACGATTTGTTACTAGTTGCTGTTTTAAACGGTAAAGTATCTGTCCGTTGCCGGGTGTTAAATCGGTATAATTATAATTACCCGCACCAGTTGACCGCAGGCTATCTATCGCTATAAATGAATTGCCGCCATTGGCGCTTTTTTCAATAACAAATGTGGTGAAATTACTTTCATTGTCGGTTTGCCAGGTTAGTTTTATACCATTTGTTTGTTTTGCGCCATTAAAGCCACGTAGTTTATACTCATGACCGGGAGCTATGCCAATACTTAAATAAAACCTGTCGCGAGCGTAACTAGCCGGGGCGGTGGTTACATTGAAGGTGTATACAGCATTATGTACTACATCTAAAGAATCGTTGGTGAATTTATCTTTTAAAAAGATGGTATAGCGTTCGTCAATGTTTTGTTTAATGGGGGCGGTAAGTTTATACGTGCCATAGTTGGTATAGGCAATAAAAAGATTTACCCGCTTCAGTTTCTCCAGCCCTGTAGTGTAGTTGGCAAAGCATCCTATAGAGTCGGCAGTTTGCGAAAAAAAGAAATTTCCCTGGCCAGATGAAGCTAAGTAAGGAGCATCCTCGCCGGGAACAAATTTATCGTGGGCAGTTTTATCGAAAAAAATATCGGTAGAGCTAAAAGTGCTCGAATCCTGCATCATATCCAGCCGTATCCACGGTGTATTATTGGTATTAACTGTTGTTGTTGCCGTTTCAGCAACTGATGAAGCTGTAGCAGCCGCTGCAAGGTCATGGTTTCCATTAACAGCTAAAGTTTTTACCACAGAGGGCCCCCCTTTTTTTACATTAAAAATGGGAGGTGTTGTGCCTGTATAAGTTGAATAAGATACCTTCATACTTTCGTTAAAAGTAATGGCTGTGGCACTAGGTGCAGCTACAAAAAAGCCCTGTCCTGATAGCACATACTGAGTGCCGCCTGTCCCTATGATCGGTGCGGCGAGTACGGTAGTGTTACATACTACAAACCGGGTAGATGAACTGTTTGGCCCGGTTGATGCATTTTTGATGAGCAGGTAGTAAAATTTTATACCTGTGTTAACCGTGCCAACTTTAACCAGGTCGATAACAGACGCGTAAGGGTTGCCTACCAAATTATATCCCCGTTTTGCCAGTGGGGTGGTAGTATGAAATGATAAAGTAGTAGGATAGCTAGTGCTTGCCAATGGGTAGGTTGATATATCTGTCGCGGTGGTAGTTGGCAAGTTAATGATGTTAGGCGTCATCGGGGAGTTGGTAGCAGTTGACCCCTTAATAACAGAACCGAAAAACGTTAATGTACCATCGTCGGCAGCAGGGAAGGGTTTTACAAAAGGTGCTCCTGTAGTTGAGTTTAACAAAGCCCTGCTTCCTCTGTAATAAAGTAATATGCCGTTGCCCATGGGTATAGCTACACTGGTATTCGTTAACCCTTTGTATTCATTGCCTGCCACCTGGTTAGGGTCGGCAGTTGCCGGCGCATTTTCATTATAAACAAAAACAGACGGGCTATTACTCGTAGAAGGCGCGCTGTCGAAACCATTTGCAGAGCCATTTATCCCTGTAACAATAGTGCTGGTTCCCGCCGCGCCGGGCAATATAATTGGTTTCAGACTGTAACAATTGGATATGGTGTTTGGAGTAATAGCTGTATTGGTGGTGTCGGCAACCGGCGATGAAATAAGCATATATCTGCGTGCACCACCCTTTATAAAACGTTGCACTTCAATTTTACCCGCAATGTTTCCGGCAGTGAGGTTGCCAATACTGGCATCACCAGCCGAAGTGGACAGTAAGGTTAAAGCAGAGGTATAGGTTGAAGGCGTATTTTCAACCGTCAATATACCAGATCCATTCACGTTGATGGTGTAGGTAGGATTCACAAAAAAATTACTTCCCGATTTCATCCGCTTGCTATTTGCTCCCGTTGTACCATTGGTAAAAGTTACATTGTTGAATTTTGTACCTGCTGCAGTGTTGTCAATTAAAGTTTGTGCGGCTGCGCCATCAAAGGTGATGAGCGCTGTAGTATTGGGGGTAAATATGCCCGTATTGGTGTAGTCTTTGGAAATGTTCAAATTACCTGTGCCCATGTTCATGGTTCCGGCATTGCTGAGAGTGCCATTAATATCAATTGATCCTGCTCCCCCGGTAACGGTTACGCCTGTATTATTTGTCCATTTGGCGCCTGTAGCACCGTTTACAACGCCGATGATGGTAGTAGTATTAACCGTATTGAAAGTAGTATTGCTGGCTGTTGTTAAGGTGGAATCAATAGTTAAATAAGCTGGATTACTACCGCCTGGCCCTCCTATTACTGCGGTACCGCTGCCCTGTATAACCAGGTTATCATAAGTAGGACTTGTAGAAGGCGATCCAATAGGGACGCCGCCACCTGGGCCGAAACCTTGATAGGCAGAGGTGAAAATCTGCGGATTAGCTCCCTGGTAAATAGTGGTTGCCTTACCGCCGTGGTCTCCGTAAAAATTACAAGAGGCATAAGGTGTGGGTATAGGACCTATAGGGGTAGTACTCTTAAGTATGACTGTTGGATTAGTAGCTGTATTATTGCTTCCTTTGTAAGATGTGAGGGCATTTACAGTAAAGTAACTGGAGTTTTGGGTGGTACTGCTACCGCTGTTGGTAAAAGTTATCTGCCCGTTTATGGTCATGGTGCCACCTTCGAGCCTGATGCCACTACCATTTTGTGAGGAGCAATTCACGTATATATTAACGTTATTGGCTATAGAAAAAACAGCAGGTTCAACTATTAAATAATACAAATTAGACACTATCGTGGTATTGTTAATACCCAATTGTAAATTATTACAGGTTATGGAGCCTGTTCCCCTGATGTTATTAAATATAGTGGTATTGTTTGTGCTCACATTTTGAACAATATCACCACTTACGGTTAGTGTAGCAGGCGATGTGATTGTTAAAACAGAACCTGAGAATATAGTACCGGAAGGAGTACTACTGTTTTGTATAGATCCAAACGTAAGAGATGCTATGGTTACACTTGCACTAAGCGTAGGTTGATTAGCAAAAGCACTAACGGAGGTATTAACACCAAGCCTCACAATGTCAGTAGTTCGGCTGCTGCTTTCACCCGGATAATTTACGTTTGTTAAATTTTCGCCATTGTTTGCAGTGATGGTCCAATTGGCTTTCAGCGTCCAGGCTGTAGAATTGCTGCCATCCCAGTCGAAAGTTATCGTGGCATAGGTTCGGCTTTGGATAAATATCAAAAAAATAACGATGAGGATAACTTGGAGTAGACGTGTTGGCAAATTCGGGAGTGACAATGTTTTGAGTATTAAAGCTTACAATAATAGGGCTTTATACGGCTAAAATTTCGTCAAAGTTTCATTTTTATACCCTAAAGACATGTAAGTCAGTGAATAAAATGAACAAAAGCATCGTTTTTAAAGAAATTTTAAAAAAAAATTAACAAAGACAGGCTTGCTAAATTATTGCAGAGATTGATCGGCAGCGTTTGTATACCCTGGATTTAAAAAAAGATTTTAATATTTGGAGAGGTAGAATTTAAACGATAGCAGATTATTGTTTGAAGAATTTAGCGCTCCCGATGCGTTTGCCCGTGGTAGCATCAATAGCCTCAACAATGTAAAGCCCTTTGATCAAATTGCCCACGTTTTCCTGTACAGAATCGGTGTCGGTGGTGGTTAAGGTTTTTACCATAGCACCTGTAGCGCTTATAATATTGATCTTGATGTTGTTACTATAGGTTTTACCCAGTTTAATGTGGATATCCTGGGCCGTGTTGGTAGGATATACCATGAATTTTAAAACATTCAGATCGCCACTATAGTCAAATACGAGGGTTTTTGATAGCTGGGTATCACCGGTTACCAAACTTTGGGCCAGCCGATAAGTGATCTGCCCGGTACCTGGTGCAGGGTCGGTAAAGGTATAACTACCCGCACCGGTTGATTGTAAGGTGTCTATCACTTCAAATGACTTACCACCGTTAGTGCTTTTTTGAACCACGAAACCCGTGAAATTACTTTCATTATCAGTTTTCCATGTTAGCTGAATGCCTCCCGTTACCTTACTGCCGCTAAAGCCTAATAATTTATATTCATGCCCCGGAGCAATGCCAATGCTCAGGTAAAAACGATCCCGGGGATAACTGGCTGCATTTTGATCGACGTTAAAAGTATAAACAGGGTTATGCACCACATCTAAGGAGTCGTTAGTGTATTTGTCTTTTAAGTAGATGGTATAGCGTTCGTCGATATTTGATTTAATAGGCGAGGTAATTTTGTACTGCCCAAAATTCGAAAACGCGATAAATAAATTGATGCGTTTTAGTTTTTCCAGGTTACCGATATAATTGGCAAAACAACCAACAGAATCGGCCGATTGCGAATAAAAGAAATCGCCCTGACCCGATGCTGCTATGTATGGCGCATCCTCGCCGGGTACAAATTTAGCACTGGAGTTTTTATCAAAGGCAATGTCGGCTGTATTCAATATATTGGTATCCTTCATCATCTCTAAACGTAATCGCGGCATGGGGTCTGCATTGGTTTGGGCCGCTGCCGGGGCGGCCGCAGCTGTTACCTGTTGTGTATTATTGGCTTTATCGGGACTAACAGCCAGGGTTTTAGCTACCACACTTGGGTTGCGTATCACGTTAAACACCGGGCTGGTTGAAGCAGGTGATGTATAGGAGCTATAAGGCACTTTCATCCCCTCGTTAAATGTTAATGTTGAGGTTGCATTAGCAGCAGTTATAAAAAAGCCTTGTCCGGATACAGCGTACCTGCTGGCTCCTGCAGGTGGAGTTCCGGAATTGGTAGCATCATAAACAGCATATTTAGTTGAGAAGCTATTGGCGCCTGTACTGATATTTTTTACCAGCATATAATAATACCTGTAAGCATTGCTGTTCCCCGAGTAAACTTTTTGCAGGTCGATAACCGAAGGATAGGGATTACCTACCAGGTTGAGCCCTTTTTTGGTAGAAGCAGAACTGGCATATGATAAATTGTTTGACAACGTAACCGCTGATGAACTGTAATAGGTGGGGGGAGTAGCAGGAAAATTGATGATACTTGCGGTAAAAGCGCCATTGGTACCAGCGCCTTTATATACAGCGCCCGAAAAATTTAACGTGGCATTGTCTGGAGCAGGGAAGGGGCTTATAAATACGGCAGAACTTAATACACCCGTACGGCTGCCCCTGAAATAATATTCTAACCCATTGCCCATTGGTACGGTTTCGTTAATGGTAGCAAAGCCTTTAAATTCATTGCCTGTTACCACGTTGGGGTTGGTTGTCAGCGGTGCATTTTCGTCATAGATAAAAACGGATGGGTTGTTTTGGGGAGAAGTGTCAAAACCATTGCCTGCACCACCCGGCCCGCTAATATAAGTAGTGGCAAAAAATGGCAGCAGGTTATAAGCATTGGCCGATGCATTGGCAACCGGCGATGAGATCAGCATATAACGGCGTGGCCCGGTTGATCCGCCACCGCCTTTTACATAGCGTTGTACGTTAAGGGTGCCGGTAACCGTGGCTGTGATGGCGGTGGCGCTGGCATCTGCGCTTAAACTGGCTATGCTGGCATCGCCGGTACTGTTTGATAACAGGGTGAGGCTGTTGGTTGCTGTAGCATCCACATTCATGGTGGTGTTGCTGGTTTTTAAAAAAGCCAAAGTTCCCAGCGCTGCTATGTTATTACGCCCGCTTAGTGTGGCCGTTGTGGCTGTTGATGTAAGGTTATAAAATACGGTGCCAATTGGTGAAGCTGGCAAGACAGTGTTGGCGTATGACCCACCTGCAATAGTTTGGGTAGTACCGGTTAATTGAACGGTATTTTTATTAGTCACAAAATCAATAGGCGAGCTTGCCGAATTATCAATATTACCAGCAACGGTTAGCAAGCCCGTTGATATATTAGGTTGCTTATTGCCTGTTCCTGTAAATGTTAAATTTTGATATAAAGCCGGACTTACGTCTAAGTTACTAAAGCCGGTTGTTGAGTATACCGTTTGTGTACCCGCACCGGTATAGGCATAGTTAACAGTAGCTTGCCCGGTTCCCGTGCTGTTGTAAAAATCAATAATGCCTGAATAGGATGCGCCGCCTGTAGGGGTTGTAGTGAGTGGGACTGCATTGGTAAGATTTAGTATAGCATTAGAGCCAGTAGGAGGATCAATGCTGAATCTGGAACTGCCTGCGGCTCCCAGAACTGTAACGTATTGTGTTAATATCTGACCACCAATTGTAGTGGTCCCATTTTGTAACGAAAATGCGCCGGTTATCCTGCCTAAACCAAGAACTAATGTAAGTGAATAGATAGTTACACCTCCCGTAACATTTAGATTGGCTATCGTTGAACTCAAACGTAAATCATAAACACCAAGTAAGGATGAAAGAACCGCAGCGCTCCCTACTTGTATGGAACCGCAATTAAGTGTGCCTGTACCTGATAACGGTACATTATAACCGGTGAGTAATGTAGGCTGCAGTGCAATAACCCCGGATACAGTTAAAATACCATTAACAGTTAATGGGATATTAACTAACGCGACCAGTGCATTAAAAGAGATGGAGGCGCATTGAGCAGTACCAGTTACGGTTGGTGCATTAATAACAGCTAAAGCGGCGTTTATTAAAACTGGGTCATTAGCCTGGGGAACTGTTGCGGGTACCCAATTTGTCGGGTCGTTCCAATCATATACCGCGGGTGTTCCGGAAAGATTTGTTCCATTCCATGTATGTGTAACCTGCGCTTTTACATTTGTTACCTGTAAACCAAGCAGTATCAGCAACAATATCAAATAATGTAAAAGGCTTTTCATAAAACGCAGGTTATAACCACAGATATTCTTATAAGCTATTAAACTAATAAGTAATTTACGGGTTATTACGTGCGTTTCGTCAGAAGGATATAGCGTTTAAAGTAATGAACAAAATGAATAAACAAATAGCATTTAAAAGAAAAATATGATACAGATTAATAAAATTATACTTAACTATTAAGAAATATTTAAGTGTAATGATGAGAATATGCTATTGTAGATGTGGCGTTTTACTGCCATCAATTCACCATTTTCCCCTTGTCTAATCGCAGCACCTTATCAACGCTATTGGGTATTTCATGCTGGTAATGGGTTACATAAATAAGGGTAACATTACTCAGGCTGCAAATGGTATCCACCAGGTTTTTAAAATGGAGCTGCTGATGGTCGTCCATACCCTGGCAGGGTTCATCAAAAATAAGCAAAGCCGGGTTTTTGATCAGCGCGCGGGCCAGTAAACACAAGCGTTGGGCGCTGGCTGGTATATTTTTTAATAAGGTACGGGCGTAGCGGTCAATCTCCAGCGCTTTCATCCATCTTAAGGCAATATCTGCCCGCTCTTTATTGCTCGGCCTGAATAAGCCAAGCGTATCATAATAACCCGATTCAATTACCTGCAGGCAGCTATTATCGGTAGGGAAGTACTGATGCAGCTCGGGTGATACAAAACCGATCTTCTTTTTGATATCCCAGATACTTTCGCCGGTGCCTCGTTTTTTATCAAACAAAATAATGTTGTTGGCATAGGCCTGCGGGTTATCGCCATTAATCAAACTCAATAAAGTTGATTTACCTGCGCCGTTAGGGCCAAGCAGGGCCCATCTGTCGCCGATTTTGATTTGCCAGTTTATATCATCCAAAATTATCTTATCGCCATATTGAATATGTACCTTATCCATGGTTACAATCTGGTTAAAAACAACCGGGTTTTTATTGATATTTAATAGTGCCGTAAGTTCTTGATGATCAATATTGTCTGATGTGTTTATGGTAAATAGTTCCGGGTTAAAGGCGTCCCGGGTACTTTCATGAATAATTTTTCCGTTTTTTAAAACGGCTACGTGAGTAATGGCTTCGGGTATTTCATGTACAGATGTAGCTATAATGATGCTGATTCCGGATGCTGTTATCTGGTCAATAATGCCAGTAAACTCCTGCCTGGTTTTTACATCCAAGCCCGTCAATGGATTGTCGAGCAAGAGTAATAAGGGGTTTTTAAGTAAGGCCGCAGCCAGCATTAAACGCTTTGTTTCGCCGTTGGAGAGTTTGATGAGTTGCTTATCGCGTAAAGCGTGAAGGTTTAACAGGGTAAGTGTTTTGTCCAAAGTCCACTGTGTACCGGGGCGATGGATGCTTTTAACAGACAATAAATAATCATTAACGGTTAGCGCATCTTCAGAATCTGAGGAGTTGTATCGTTGCTGGTAATAAAAATCCGTAGTGTTTGATAAATTCCTGAAATGGTGTTTGGGTTCAACCAACGATATTAGTTTGCTATGTAAATTCTGGCCATTTTCGGCAACCTGCAAATTCGGAACATCGTCCTGAAAATAATAATTAGTAGTTCCCCCGGTAATATTAAAACGCCCCGCTATAGTTTGTAGCAAGGCGCTTTTACCTGAGCCGCTTTCGCCTATTAATGCCCAGTGTTCACCTTTATTTATTTTGAAAGTAAGGTTATTAAACAATGTATTGGTCAGAAACCTTACGGTAGCATTATTTATGGAGAAAAGCATATTAAACATGGCTTTATAAGTAGGCAGTAAAAATACTTATCTGTCTTAAAAACCTATATTGTTTTACTTAATATTTAATAATGAACAACTATATGCCTGGAAGTTAGGCTGTTTTTTTAAATTACTGGCTGTGATTTATAGGTGGGGCTTTATAGGTATAGCTTTTTGAGTGGAATAAATTACGGCAAACAAAAAACTGTGCAGTACTGTAGTAGATACAATCACCAACAAATAATTAACATATGAAAAATGCACATTTAGTACTTATTGCCCTATTGCTGTTCACGATGAGTGGCTGTTCGGTTATTACAGGAATATTTAAAGCAGGCGCCGTTGTCGGTATTATAGCCGTAGTTGTAGTTATCCTGCTACTCATTTGGATCATCTCTTTGTTCCGCGGAAAGTCATGATGGTTTTATTTATAAATAAGATAAATTTTATATTTTAAATTAAACAATTTAATTTCTGGTGCGTTGCTTCTGTATAAAACTTACAACTATGGAAAACACACAAGCAACAGCCGAGGTATTAAATGACCTGGTACAGATTAATAATGATCGCACTGAAGGATACCAACGCGCTTTAAAAGATCTGAAAGAAAATGAAACCGATCTTAAAGCACTTTTTACTACACTGATTGGCGATAGTCATCGGTTTAAATTGGAGTTGGGGACCGAAATTCAGGTATTAGGGCAGGATATCGATAACGGTACAACCACCAGCGGTAAAATTCACCGTACCTGGTTAGATGTTAAAGCGGCATTTACCGCTCATGATACGCATGATATACTGGAAGAATGCGAATTTGGAGAAGATGCGATTGTTAAAGCTTATCGTGAAGCTTTGGAAGAGAAATCTTTGTCGGCTCATTTGCGCGGAGTGGTGAACACACAATTGAATGAACTGCTTGATGCTCATGACGAAATAAAGGCCCTGCGCGACCGGGTTCAATAAAAGATAATCTTACATAAAAAAAGACCGACCATTTGGCCGGTCTTTTTTTATGTAAGAAGCTTTGCTGTTTAGTTTTCTGGCGATATGCTTACAGATTTAACCTGCCAGCTTGTTTTTTCAGACCAATCGCCACCTGTGTAATTCATATCCACCACCCAAACAGAATTTATTGTTTTGCCGGTAGCGTTTAAGGCTTTTACGGTTGATTGGATCTGGTAGCTATTGGTAGCAGTGTCAATCAACGGCTTAAAATCACGATCAGGAAACAGGGCGGTTGAGGGTTGCTTTAAATGATCTTTTACAATTCCCCGGGCCATATTAAAAGCTTCCTGGCCCGTAGGTTTACGATTAAGGTGTACCGTACTGTTTTTGCTGATACCAAAAATTACCGCAATAAAAACTATAATAAAAGTGATGCTAAAAAGCGTGGCCGTTTTAATATGGGGGTGCCGGTGCCAGCCTATAGTTTTGCGCTCGTCTTTACTGAGTAATTGCCATTCCGAATATTTCATATGATTTTAAACTTACCATATGAAGCAATATCTATCCAAATTGTTTTGATGTAAAACCGGTATCAAACAAAAAACGCCCCGGTAAACCAGGGCGTTTCTTTGTTTCTAAAAAAAGAAAAATTACATTTTTTTAGCTGTGTCTTTTTTAGCTGAATCCATTTTAGTAGAATCTTTCATTGACATTTTAGTTGAATCAACAGCAGTAGTTTTAGCTGAATCCATTTTAGCTGAGTCCATTTTTGCTGAATCAGCACCTGCTGCCGAACCAGAACCTTTACAAGCAGCAAATGAAGTAGCGATAGCCAGGGCTAAAAAGCCAAGTTTGAATGAATTTTTCATGTTTAATTTTTTAATAAGTGATTTAATAGTTTTGTTGTTAATACAGTAAACAACAAAAGGTAACCCATAATTTTAAAAAAAATTACAGATTACCTTTTATAAATTAACGAATAACTAAAAAATCAATAAAAAGGAATCAGAAATTATATTTCTAAAGCCTTTTTTATTGTGGTAAAATTATTTCTTAGCAGCAGTATCTTTTTTAACTGAGTCAACTTTAGTTGCACCAGCTTTAGCAGTAGAGTCAACTTTAGTAGCTGAATCAGTTTTAGCAGAATCAACTTTAGTAGAATCAGCTTTAGCAGTTGAATCAGTAGTTGAAGCTGAACCAGAACCTTTACAAGCAGCGAAAGAAACAGCGATAGCTAAAGCTAAGAAACCTAATTTGAATGAATTTTTCATTTTGTGAGTTTTAAAATTTAAATATTTTGTGATCGTTTTCGAGTGTTAATACTTTTAGGAATAAAAGGTAACCCAAGTTTTTTCAAGAAAAATATAAATTACCTTTTATTGTTTGTAAATAACTGATAAACAGGTTAAAAAAAGGTATAAGATTTTTATTTGTTTGTGGGTTACTTGTTATTTTTTAGTTGAATCGGAAAGAACAGCCGTAGCGGAGTCGGCAGCAGCAGCTGTGGCAGAGTCGGCAGCAAGCGTTTTAGCCGAATCAATTTTGGCTGAATCAATTTTAGTAGCGCTGGTTTTTGCTGAGTCAGTCGGTGTTTTTGAAGCATGACCGCCGCAAGCTGAGAAAGAAATGGCAATAACTAATGCGGCTAAGCCGGTTTTGATTGAATTTTTCATTTGGATATGTTTTAAGTTTTAATTGTTTGTTTTTGATATTAATACCATAAAAATAAAAAGGTAACCTAATTGGCTGCTGGAGGGAAATAGCGTGTAGGGGCTTTGATTAACAAAATATTTTTGAGGCCGTTTTTTTTTATTGCAGATTTGCCGCCTGATAAAAAACGGGGTAAAAAAGGCTTGGGTTACCTTGTTTAAATTATAGTATTAAAAACGAATAAAACATTCGGGCGTATAATTGTTACAACACTAAATATCCGCGTTGGTACTAATAATTTATTTTAGTTAAATTATTTTTTATAATGATGGGTTACAATTTCGTATAAATAGTATTAAGAGTGAATAAAGAGTTAAAGACTTCGGCACCAACAGATAGCGAGATAGTTCTTGGTATACTTAACAACTCGGAAATAGTGTTAAAAAAGTTATACACTACCTATTTTCCGATGATACTACAGTTAATTGTCAATAACAACGGAGATGAGGATGATGCCAAAGATATTTACCAGGAAGCCATCATCGTTCTTTATAATAAAATCAAATCGGGCAAGTTTGAATTGAGCAGTAAGCTTAAAACTTATATCTATTCGGTTTGCCGCCGGCTCTGGCTTAAAAGATTGAGCCATATGAACAGGTACGGGGGCGATATCCGTGATTTTGAAGAATACCTGCCGGTAGAAGAAGAGGTTGATGACCATAATGAAAGGGATATCCAGTTTAGTAAAATGGAAAGTGCCCTGCAATTGCTGGGTGAGCCCTGCAAAACCATTATGGAAGATTTTTATATACATAACAGATCAATGCAGGATATCTGCGAGCGTTTTGGCTATACTAATGCTGATAATGCCAAAACACAAAAATATAAATGCCTGCAAAGGCTCAAAAAGCTGTTTTTTCAGCAGAAATAAGGAGTTTAAGAGATGAGTGATAACCAACTTACGGAATTAATTGAAAGGTACCTTGACGGCAGCATGACCGCCGAAGAAGGTACCCAGTTTGAATTGCTCCGCAAAAACGATGCAACTGTAGAAAGCCGGGTTACCGAGCACCTGCAGTTTATTGGTTTACTAAAACAATACGGTGAGCGCCTGGAGCTTGAAAAACGTTTAAATGCTATTCATGACGAGATTGATGTACATGCCTTGAAAGAGGAAGTAACCATCCATCCAACCTGGGTAGTGCGCATGTGGAGAAATCACCATTCTAAAATATCAGTGGCCGCCTCTATAGCTATTTTTGCTATTTTGGGTACGCTATTCCTCACTGGTAAACTGAATAGTCATGAATCGAATTTTGAGCAGTTAAGCCAGGAGATCGGTAAGATTAAACATTCCCAAGAGACGCTGAATACCCGTACCAACAGTATTATAAACGATATCAAAGGAAGTAAGAGAGTTACTAACCCAGGTAATTTCAGAGGAACAGGTTTCGCGCTTTCGTCAAACGGGTATATCGTTACCAATTACCACGTGATTAAGGATGCTGATTCTGTTTATGTGCAAAATGCAAACGGCGAATCATTCCACAGCAAGGTGATCTATACCGAACCTGCAAATGATATAGCTGTATTACAGATCAATGATGAAGCCTTTGAAGGATTGGGTGCAGTACCTTATAACTTTAAGCGTTCATCTACAGATCTTGGTGAAAACGTATTCACTATTGGTTATCCGGATAGTAAGGTGGTTTATGGTTTGGGGTCATTAACCTCAGCAACTGGTTACCAGGGAGATACTACCGAATACCAGGTTTCCATTCCGGTTAACCCGGGTAATAGTGGTGGCCCGCTGCTGGATGATAGAGGCAATGTGGTTGGTATCATTAATGCCAAGCAAACACAGGTAGCAGGTGCGGCATTCGCTGTAAAATCAGCTTATCTGTTAAAAGCTATCCAGAATATCCCATCAGATTCATTAAGTAAATCATTAACTTTAAATACCAAAAACACGCTGGCTGGTTTAAGTCGCCCCCAACAGTTAAAGAAACTTAAAAACTATGTTTTCATGGTTAAAGTTTACAATCAATAATTTGCCCAACCAATAAAAATTAATAATTGAAAAGGAGGTACCGTAAGGTGCCTCTTTTTTTTATGTCGGATTTCGGATGTTCGATTTCGGATTTATTGACTTGCAAAGGCATTTAAATCTTCAATTAAACATCTTTGATTCTATACATAAACAAATCCGAAATTGAACATCCGAATTCCGAAATCACTCTACCTGTCCACTTCGCCAAGCACAAAGTCAATAGAGCCTACAATAGCTATCAGATCGGCAATGAGTACGCCTTTGGATATTTCGGGTAATACAGAAAGATTATTAAAACTTGGTCCGCGTGCTTTTACACGGGTAGGGATCTCAGATTTGCCATCGGCCATAAAGTAAAAACCCAGCTCGCCTTTGGCACCTTCGCAGCGCACATAATAATCCTGTGCTTTGGGGATGGTTTTGCGCGGCATTTTAGCCCGGGGATCAAAATCGGGAGTGCGTTTCAGTTCGTTTTGCAGGCGATCAAGACACTGATCCACTATTCGCAGGGATTGTTCTATTTCATCCACACGCACTTTGTAACGGTCCCAGCAATCGCCTACAGTACCCATAAGACCGGTACCTACCGGGATCTCAAAATCAAGCTCGGGATAAGCAGAATAGTTATCAATGCGCCGCAGATCCCATTTCAAACCCGATGCCCGCAGCATAGGGCCTGAGCAGCCATAATTAATAGCTACATCCAATGGCAGCACACCCACATTGGCCGTACGCGATATAAATACCTGGTTATCGGTAAGCAGCTGGTTAAGCTCCACCATTTTGGGTTTAAAATATTCGACAAACTCGCGGCAGCGTTCCTCAAAACCTACCGGCAGATCGTAAAATAAGCCGCCCACCCATATATAGTTGTACAGCATGCGCGAGCCAGAGGCCCACTCCAGCATCCCCATAATATGTTCGCGATCCCTAAAACACCATAAAAATGGCGTAAAAGCGCCTATATCAATACCATAAGTACCGATAGCTATCAGGTGCGATGCAATGCGATTAAGCTCGCATACCAGCACGCGGATGTACTCCACCCGTTTAGGGATATCTTTATCAATCCCCATCATCCGCTCTACACCCATCACAAAAGCGTGACTATTGTTCATGGATGCCAGGTAATCCAACCGGTCAGTAAAAGGGATGGTTTGTTGGTAGGTTAAAGATTCGGCGTGTTTCTCGAAACAGCGATGCAGGTACCCGATATGGGGGATTACCTCTTTTACAATCTCGCCATCGGTTATCAGCTCCAAACGCAAAACACCGTGGGTAGAAGGGTGTTGTGGCCCCATATTAAGCACCATATCTTCCACGCTGGCCTCAGCTATTTTTTTATGATAGTTATTTAAAGCTTCTTCGTATTTCGGATTTGTGATAACCAATGTTGCGCTGTTTTGTAGGTTTCAAAAATCAACATTTTTTTGGTTTTATCGGACTAAAAATCTATAAAAATTGTAGTGTTTACGTGGTGCAGAGGCGACTCACCCCGCCTGCGCGCTGCGCGCGGCACCCTTCTCTGCTGCGCAAAGAGGGGGAATTGAAAAGTTATAGAACAAATTTGTCATTCTGAGCGCAGCGAAGGATCTATTCTTCCGGAAGCATAGTTCATGAATAGATCCTTCGCTGCGCTCAGGATGACAAAATTAAGAGAGGGGAGGACAAGCGCAGCGACGTCGGGGTGAGTTGACTACCGGCCCCTCAAAGCTTCACCAATCTTTGATGTTTGTGTAGCCACCGCGGCATAGGCATACATAGCTACAGCTTTCAATTTACTATCGCGTTTTTTAAAGGTCCATACATCCTTCATAAATTCCTTGTGGTTTTTGCTGTTCAGGGTATCAAAAGCAACAGAAATGGTAGGTGTAAGCGAATAAGCCGTATGCCAGGTACCAAAGGGAATAAATAGCGTTTCACCAGGACCAATCACAAAATTAATGGGCGTAGCATCTTTAAACAGTGGGTATTTCTCGTAATCAGGCTCAAATACATTGAGCTCCGAGCGCCAGGGATCATCCGGACGGGGGTAAAGCAGATGTTCCTGCCCGCGTGGGAAAACGGTGAAACGCTTTTCGCCATACAACTGGGTTATCCAGGCATTCAGGTGGTAATAATCAATGTGCATGTAAGGGAACCTGCCGCCCGGGCCACCTATAAACATTTCGGTAGCGCCGCCCCATTTACCAATGCTGAACATTTTATTTTTCAGCCAGTTGGGCGATGCATAGTTCAAATCAAGCGGATCAAGTAGCGGTAATACTTCGGGCAGGGTGGTAGGGATATCAAAGATGATAGGGTAAGGTGCTGGATTTTCCTCGGTAGCAGCCTCCACCATATCCATCACCTGCCGCATGGTGTAGGTGATACCGCGACAATCGGTTTTACGGTCAGGGTAATTTTCACGGAACCAATCCGGACTAAACAGCCCATTAGCCTTCCACACTTTGGCAGCATTGGTAAACACCAGCGGTATGCCGGGTTTATAATGCTCTTCCATAAACCCCTCGTAGGTAATGTTGTCTCGTCTGATGATATCCATGTTTAAACTGGTTGCAGGGTGATACAGGTTTAGTAAAAGATTAAACCCTTAGCTTAATAATTAATTGATTTCTTTAAAGTTAGGAAGGTAGATGGGCTTTAACTGTGTTACGCAGAAGAGCATCTGAAGGTTGTAAAACAATATGAAGATTGGATGAACAAAATGCACAACGGGATTTTTGAACGCAATAAATATCCCGTTACTTTTACCAAAATTATCCCCTGTTTAAATACCTTTGGCTTAATGAAAGTATCTGGATTTACCTTTATCAGAAACGCGGTTAAAAACGATTACCCCATTGTTGAAGCTATCGCCTCTATTTTGCCGCTGTGTGATGAATTTATTGTGATGTCCGGAAATTCTGATGACGGTACCCGCCAGTTGATAGAGGCCATTGGTTCGCCCAAGATCCGGATCATTGATTCGGTTTGGGACGATTCTCTTAAAGATGGCGGACGTGTTTTTGCTGTAGAAACCGATAAAGCTTTTGATGCCATATCGCCGGATACCGATTGGGCCTTTTATATCCAGGGCGACGAAGCCGTGCACGAAAAATATCATCCTCTCATTAAAAAAGAGATGGAAGAAGCGCTGAACAAACCCAACATTGAAGGGCTATTGTTCAAATACCTGCACTTTTATGGTTCGTACGATTACTATGGCGATTCCAGGCGCTGGTACCGCCGCGAGATACGTTTGGTTAAGAATATTAAGGGGATCAGGGCTTATCGTGACGCGCAGGGTTTCAGGCTTAATGATCGCAAGATCAAAGTAAAACTCATTGATGCTTACATCTATCATTACGGCTGGGCAAAACCACCGCAAGGGTTGAATAATAAGATCCGTAATTTCAATAAGTTTTATCACGACGATGCCTGGATGGAGCAAAACCTTCCCAAAACTTTTGAGTTTGACTATGGCAATGCCGATAAACTGGTGCACTTTAACGGTACACACCCAACACCTATGCAAAAACGCATAGCCGCCACCAACTGGAAGATAGATTTCAGTACCAAGGCTCTCCGCAAAAACATGACCTTCCGCCGTAAATTCCTGCAAAGGGTTGAGCAACTCACTGGCTGGCGCATCGGCGAGTACCGGAATTATGAAATAGTAGAACGGTAAAGAGGTAGTTTGGGCTGATGACCTGAAGAAAGGATAAAAAACGGAGCTCAGCATGATAAGATGGCCTCAGGAATAAACCCCTCCCTGCCATTGCACGCTACCCAACCGCACCCCTCCCAAGGGAGGGAATGAAAAAAAGTGTTGTTCAAAGTACTCTCCTTTGGAGAGGATTGAGGTGAGGTCAAATATTTTGCGCAATCACAAAACCGCTGGCCCAGGCCCATTGAAAATTGTAGCCGCCCAGCCAGCCGGTAACATCCACGCATTCGCCGCCAAAAAATAAACCTGGAACTTTCTTAGCTTCCAATGTTTTGGATGATAGCTCATCGGTAGATACGCCGCCGCGCATTACTTCGGCTTTGTCGTAACCCTTGTCGCCAGCAGGTTTTACTTTAAATTCATGTATCAGCTCGCTGATGTTTTCGATATCGGTTTTGGTAAGCGAGGCCAGATTTTTCTCTACCGGTAATTTATCGCTTAGGGCCTCGGCAAATTTGCGGGTATATAAACCGGCTAAGTAAGCCAGTAACATCTTTTTACCGTTCGCTTCCTTTTCTTGTAGCAACAGGTCGGCTATGTTTTGATTGGGAAGCAGGTCGATGTTGATGTATTCGCCGGGTTTCCAATAGGAGGAAATTTGCAGTATAGCCGGACCGCTCAGTCCCCAATGGGTAAACAGGATGTTCTCTTCAAAACTGATCCTGTCGTTCCAAACCCGGCAAAAAATACTGTTGCCGCTCAGCTGCTCATACCAGGGCTGATCTTTCCCGGTAATGGTGAGGGGCACCAGGGCGGGCGCGGTATCCACAATTTTAAGGTCGAACTGGCGCGCTGTACGCAGACCGAAATCGGTAGCGCCCATTTTAGGGATAGGCAAACCGCCCGCGGCAATCACCACGCTGGATGCGCTGATGTATTCCTGCCGGCCGTTAACTTCGGCCCGAACAGTAAAACCATCGTCGGTTTTTTCAACCATTTTAACCTCGGCATCGCACCAGATCTCCTGATCCATATCAGCGCATAGGTCAGTAAAAACCTGTACCACATCTTTAGCTTTATCGCTTACCGGGAAAAGCTGCCCTAGGGTTTTCTCTTTGCCTTCAATGCCATAAGTTTCAAAAAAGCTGATGGTATCTTCCACTGTCCATTGTGAAAAGGCTGATTTACAGAAGTGCGGGTTTTGCGATATAAACTGCTGATCGGTAGCGTACAGGTTGGTATAGTTACACCTGCCGCCCCCGCTGATGAGGATCTTGGCGCCCACACGGTCGACCTTTTCCAGTATCAGCGTACGCTTACCCAAAAAGCCCGCCTGCACGGCGCACATGAGTCCGCAGGCACCGCCGCCAATAATTATTGCATCAAAATGGGTTTGTTTTGTTAAATTTGTAGTCATGACCGATGTTTCGCAAATATCAGAATTTGGAAAGATACTCATCTTTCTGATCACCGGAATAATAATGGTATGTGTAATATTTTTTATTAACCGCCTGCTTGCTCCCAAAAACCCAAATTACGAGAAATTAACCTCGTACGAATGCGGTGAAGAACCCACCGGCAATGCCTGGCTGCCTTTTAATTCGAGGTTTTATGTTATCGCCCTCATATTCTTGTTGTTCGATGTAGAAATGGTGTTCATATTTCCCTGGGCAACCGTATTTGGTAGTCATGAAATTATAGCGCAGGATGCCCGCTGGGGCTGGTTCTCGCTGGTCGAAATGTTTATATTTTTAGGCATCCTGATCCTGGGCTTGGTTTACGTTTGGCGCAAAGGCGATTTGGAATGGATAAAAGCCAAACCCGTGGTGCCTGTTACCGATGTAACCATTCCCGCTTCTTTGTACCAACAGTTAAATATGGAGCAGGGGAAATTTGTTGTGAAACCATTCAGCATGGGTAATGAAGCGCTAGTAGCCGAAGCAGTTGTTGCAGAAATACCCGTAGAGGCTGTGCCTATCCGGAAACCCATGTTTAAACCCACTTTTAAAAAGCCAACCAATGAGCAGTGATATAACGAGTGAAAGCGGCGGTGTTGTAGTAACCAAACTGGATGATCTGCTCAACTGGGCGCGACTGTCGTCCCTGTGGCCCTTAAGTTTTGGAATAGCCTGCTGCGCCATTGAAATGATGGGATCGATGGCCTCAACGTATGATCTGGACCGCTTTGGTGTTTTCCCGCGCCCATCAGCCCGCCAGGCCGATGTGATCATTATAGCCGGTACCGTTACCTTTAAAATGGCCGAACGCATTAAACGCCTCTACGAGCAAATGCCCGAGCCCAAGTATGTGATATCGATGGGGTCCTGCTCCAATTGCGGCGGCCCATACTGGCAGCATGGCTACCACGTGGTAAAAGGGGTAGACAGAGTGATCCCCGTTGACGTATACGTACAAGGCTGCCCGCCACGCCCCGAAGCCCTCATCGGCTCCATCCTGGAACTGCAAAAGAAAATTGAGCAGGAACATTGGGTTAGGGCGTAAAGGATTATCCATAGATATTTATTGACTATGTTCTATACAACATCGCTCAAATATCAATGAATAAGTATTACTGGATACTAGAAACTAAAGCGTTTAAGATAACCTTACTTCTGGTTCTGTTTGCACTATCGATAGTTTATAGTATTGTTTATAATAAAAAGAAAGAAGCCGCATTAAAAAGCAGCGATTTTGTTAGTGCAACAATAATAGATATTACTCCTTCAAGAAGCTGCACCAGAATTTATGTTGAATACGTTTATAATGGTGTAAAATTAAGGAGTGATTTCTCTGTCATGCAAGATAGTTTCAAGATACGGGAAAAGATTCTGCTAAAAGTAGCCAAAAGATACCCTGATGAGTACTTCGAATTTGTTAGAAAAATTCGATAGCAGCAGTTGATTAGAAAAGCCCGACCCCGTGCGATTCCTTCCTGGGGAAGGGGAGGAAGGGGTTTGATGGATTAGTTAATTGATCTACAGGGTGCATAAACCCCTCCCTGCCACCACGCAAAACAGCCGCACCCCTCCCGTGGGGAGGGAATGGGAAAAGCGATATTACAGTTATTTAACCGGGTTTAACCTATTAAATATAACCTTCAACCCCTCCGGATCACTATTGGCTATCGCTTCGCTAAAGCCAAAGGTCAATTCGGTTTTTCCGGCTTTCAATTGCTCAAATATGCCTTCAATAAAGGTGCTTACCGGTGGATGTGCATCATGCAAGCCTATTCCGCCTAAGTCGGTATTCAGTGCGGGAGGTATCACCTCTATCACTTCAATGTTTTTTGGCTGGAGCAGGAAACGGGTAGAAAGTGTAATGGAATGCAAAAAAGCTTTAGTGGCAGAATATACCGGCACCTGGGTAAAAGGCACAAGAGCCAGGCCCGAGCTTACATTCATCACTGTTGTGAATGATTTTAATTGGATAAACAACGATGTTAAATGAAGCGGCGCTTCGATATTGGTGGCTATCTCTATTTTGGCACGCTGCATAAAATCGTCATCGGTGATGTTCATCCATTGCTGTATGCCCGCATTATTTACCAGCACGTTTAAGTCGGGGTGATGTTCGGCTATCCAGTTAAAAAGTTCCACACGATCAGCTTCAACCGCAACATCACATACTTTGGTTATTACGGTGGGATATTTATCGGTAAGCTCCTGTAAAACGGATTCGCGCCGGCCGCAAACGATAACGGTATTGTTTTCCCTGATAAATCTTTCGGTAAGCCCCAGACCAATGCCGCTGGCCCCACCGGTAATCAGAATTTTATTATGGGTTAATTTCATCTTGCTGAGTTATATTAATCATACAAAGATGTTCAGAAATGCAACGCAACTGATTACAAATATCAATGCTATACTTACAAAATTCAAACATTTAAGGGTAAGAGAAACAAGGAGATGATCTTGCTGCAATGGGAGAATTGAATAGTTTATAGTTGTCATCCTGAGCGGAGCGAAGGATCTTCTTCAATATGCATATCGCAGAATAGATACTTCACTCCGTTCAGTATGACAAGTATTTTTTCCTAAGAATTTCCCGAAGGGAAGAAAGGAAAATAACTAAGGCATCTTAGCTTAACCGCGGCAGCCGCACCAGCATGGGTCTTCAGTGCATCTGCATATTTCGCCGCCGGCGCAGGTAATGCTGGTAGCGCAGCCACCCTGGTTAATACTGCAGGTAGGACCGCTGGCGCCACCTGTTACCTTTTTCATTTGTGTTCTTGTAAGCATTTCGGTAACACCCAGTCCTAATGCTTTCAATTTTAAATTTTTCATGGTTTTTGTTTTAAATGATGGTTCATTTACTTGCTCTTAAAAGTAAAGCGGTAATGTTACTTTATAGTAAATTGACCATAGTGTTTTTCTACAAAGGTTAGGAACTTACAGAAAAACGTCTGTTTCACATTGTCAAAATAGTCACATAAATAAAATATCAGTATAAATGAATGAATATTTATTTATCTTTGAGCCGTTATGCGATCAAGAGATACAGATAAGGAAGAATTAGTAAAGCAAAAAGCTATCGAGCTCATCATCAAAGATGGTTTAGAAGGCTTTAGTATGAATAAACTGGCCAAGGCCTGTAATATTTCGGTGGGTACCCCCTACGTATACTATAAAGACCGCGACGATTTGATCATGAAAGTGGCTATGGAGGAGCTGAGGGTGATGGAAGAGTTTTTTACCAGAGATTTTGATCCGGAAGAGCCATTTGAACAAGGCTTGCGCAAGCAATGGGAAAACCGTTACCGTTATGCCAGGGAAAAACCCAGGATGAGCCAGTTTTTCGATCAGCTGCGCAGTTCAAGTTACCAGGAAGAGTTTCTTTCGGGCTTTATGCCCGGATTTGTGAGTGCCATGACCAGGTTTATGCAAAATATTACTGAGCGTGGCGAAATAGAAACTATGCCTTTTGAGGTGTATTGGTCAATCGCGTTCGGTACTTTATATAACCTTATCCGCTTTGATATGGAGGGAAAAAGCCTGGGTGGTACGCCCTTTAAAATGACCGACGAAGTACTCTGGAGGGCGTTTGACCTGGTTGTAAAATCTCTAAAAAAGTAAAACTGATGGAAACGGCTTTGAATTTTAATCATATCCTGCTATTTAAAACCAACATCAGCAGCAATAAAGGTAAACAACTGCTGCATAACATACTGGATAAGCATCCCGCGGTACAATGCTGGAATATAGACGTGGACGATAACGACTATGTATTGCGGATTATATCAGAAACACTGTCGCATACGCAAATTATTGAAATCATAAATCATCATGGCTATAAATGCTGTGAACTAACTTAAATTAAATTATGGACAATCAACAACCGGTAGCTTTTACAGGCTACCAAAAACTCATTATATTTTTACTGGCTATCACCCAGTTTACCGTGATACTTGATTTTATGGTGATGTCGCCACTTGGCGATATATTGATGAAATCGCTTAACCTGAAACCCTCGGCCTTTGGCATTGCCGTATCGGCTTATGCGTTCAGCGCGGGTATATCAGGCTTGCTAACCGCCGGCTTTGCCGATAAGTTTGATCGTAAAAAGCTGCTGCTGTTCTTTTATCTGGGCTTTATTGCCGGTACTGTTTTTTGCGGTTTAGCACAATCTTATGCCGTGCTGGTTGCCGCGCGTATCATTACCGGCCTGTTTGGTGGGGTTATCGGTTCCATATCCATGGCTATCATTACCGATCTGTTTACCCTGCAGCAACGCGGGCGGGTGATGGGTTTTGTACAGATGGGCTTTGGCGCAAGTCAGGTTCTTGGGATTCCTATCGGTCTTTATTTAGCCAATGCCTTGGGTTGGAAAGCTCCATTCTGGATGGTAGCCCTGTTAAGCATCAGTATTGCAATCTTAATAGCCATTAAAATGAAACCGGTAATAGCGCATTTACTGATCAAAACCGAAAAAACGGCTTTTAAACATTTGTTACACACGGTTACCAAAAGCAATTATCGCGTTGGCTTCGCGGCTACAGGGTTGCTTTCTATAGGAGGTTTTATGATGATGCCTTTCGGCAGCGCTTTCGCTATCAATAACCTGGGATTAACCAACGGACAATTGCCTATACTATTTATGGTATCGGGCCTGAGTTCATTGGCGATCATGCCATTGGTAGGTAAACTGAGCGATAAGATCAGCAAGTTTAAAATATTTGCAATTGCCACCGTATGGATGATGTTTATGTGTGTGTTGTATACCAATTTGGGGGTTACCGCATTTCCGATGGTTATTTTTTACAATATATTAATGATGATGGGCGTGATGAGCAGGATGATACCTTCATCTGCGTTAACCAGCGCCATACCCGATATGGCCGATCGTGGCGCCTTCATGAGCATCAACTCCTCGTTACAGCAAATTGCAGGCGGTGTTGCCGCTGCAGTTGCAGGCATGATTGTAACGCAGCCGGGCAAAGGCGCGCCGCTGCAGCATTATAACATAGTAGGCTATGTAATTGTAGCGATATCCATCATCAGTATCCTTTTAATGCGAAGGGTTGATAATCTCACTAAAAAGAAAGCCGAAAACGGCAAATCGATCATCCCAGATGATGTTGTGATTTTGGAAGGGTAAACTAAATTTTCGTATATTTATATCAACAGCCCGGGTGTCTTTTAACAAGTATCCGGGCTGTTTTATTAAACGGAAAAATGGAACAAAGAACCGACCATTTGAGATGTATTCTTAAATAATCGGTATTTGAATACTAAGGGTGTCATGCTGAGCCCCGTCGAAGCATGGCGGGCGGCCCTCTGCGCTCTACCCTTCGACGGAGCTCAGGGTGGCAACCCCGCTTTTATGTTCCTTCAGGGTTCTCTGCGAGTTTAAGTTAACCCACAAAATTGATCAACTTGAAATTTCAACGGAGGCACCTACGGAGCCAAAGAAGGTGCTTTTTTAGAGCTATAAACAGGTGGCCCCGCTGGGGCCGGCAATGCTTTATACTATAATCAGTATACCTGAAATACCATTCGGCCTCAGAGAGGCCACCTGTTTATAGATAAAATCTAAAGAAATACCGGACTCCTGCGGAGTCTCCTGATCCTGAACTTGCCTTCCGGGGACTCTTTAGTTCATATTTAGATTGTATGGGTTAACTTAAATCTGCGAGAGACCCTGAGGGATGAAGCTTGCTGGTTTTACAGGCAACCTTGAGGTGATAATAAATAATACTTTTTAAATTTTCAAAACTCACCAAAACCGGGCAGGAATTTGTTAAAAGTATTAAAATGAAAATTCTTAGAAGGATTTTAAGCTGTTTTTGACTCGATTTTGGATCGAAAAATGTTAAAATAAAAGGTTTAAAAAGTTTGAACGGGGGGTAATCAGAACAATACTTTTTTCTCTTCGACTATCTCTTTCAAAATAGCCTGAAGTACTACCGCGTTCCAGTCTTTGGCAAAACTGCGGCTTTTATACTGTTTTTTGTTTTTGCGGTTATAGATCATGAAATAATTGTAGTAATTGCTGATACCCACTTCGCCCCATTGCAAAATGTTAAGCGCATCCCAACCGATACCATTGGGGTGAAAGTAAATGCCGCAAAGTTCAAATGTTTGATTGATCTTATACAGATCGTAATAGTAATTGTACTGATTTACAAAGTAATAGCGCCAAAGCTGGTGTATGATATCTGACCAGAGTTGATTATACAGGTTTTTACGGATGCCATAATAACTACCGAGTTTGATGCTGATCACCTTTTGCTGATCGGTTTGAATTTCAATAAAATACTGCCTGCCGAAGGTAAAAGCATAGCCCCGTATCCAGCTAACACCATACCGGAAACCAGTAATAGCCTCAGCAGGTATAAAATCAGGCGACTTTAAACCCATCGGTTTTTCGATGATCAGGCTTTCTGTTTTAAACGTTAATATCTTGCTCGTTTTTCTATTCAGTAAAGCCGGAACCTCAATAAGGCAGGTGTCATTATTCATTGCTATAAAAATAAGCATCTGTTACAAAAGTTTACTTAAAAGCAAAAAATAATTTAATAATGTCCGTATCGTAACTTTATAAAAAGCATAAATTAGCCGTTCAAATTTCCTGATGCAAAAAAATACTACACCTCGTAAAAGCAATGTGCTGCTCAATATCCTGGGTATTGGATTAATAACCGGTACGCTTGACGGTTTGGCCGCCTTGTTATTGAACTATAAATTAAAACCAGCTATCATTTTTAAATTTATAGCCAGCGCCGCGTTTGGCAAAGCAGCTTTTAAAGGAGGCGCCGAAATGGTTGTAGCCGGTGTGGTGTTCCATTACCTCATAGCTATTTTGTTTACCAACGCGTTTTACCTGCTATACCCTTTTTTTAAAAAGGGGCTTAAAAACGCTTATCTCATAGCAGTATTGTACGGCTTTACAGCCTGGATCATCATGAACCTGGTGGTTATACCTATCACTCAAAAAGCATTCCCGGTG
Organism: Mucilaginibacter lappiensis; assembly: GCF_900155965.1. GTDB lineage: Bacteria > Bacteroidota > Bacteroidia > Sphingobacteriales > Sphingobacteriaceae > Mucilaginibacter > Mucilaginibacter lappiensis. Next base: position 82,929 of record NZ_FTMG01000003.1, on the reverse strand, counting down.
GTTAAACTACCGGTTTTGATAACCGGTATAGCTGTACTGATTGTTTGCCTGGGCCTACCCGTAGCGTTAATAGCCGACCGGCATTTGAAACAAGGGAAATTTAATGTTTTATTAAAAAAGTAATCTCTATAAAAAAGCCCGGCACCTGCATACCGGGACTTTTTTGGATTTAGAATTAATTAAACAAACGATTTTTATTGCGGTATCAACACGCTGTTAAGGCCGTGTATAACACCATTGCTGGCCATAGTATCAAATGATATCACCAGGGCAGCATTACCTTTGGCATCGGCGATCTGGAGGTTGCTCTTGTCGTTAACGGACAGGGTTAGCGTATCACCATCGATAGTTTTTAAAACAGCCTTGCCCTTGCCGGCACTCAGGGCTTTGATAATGTCGGTTTTGGTGTATTTACCGGCTACCACATGATATTTTAAAACCTTGGCCAGTTTGGCGTGATCTTTCATCAGATCGTCCATAGTAGGTTTGGGCACCTTGCTGAAGGCTACATCATTTGGTGCGAAAACGGTAAACGGTCCGGCACCTTTTAAGGTTGCTTCCAGGTCGGCATTCTTGATGGCCAGGGCCATTGGTGCAAAAGTGGTAGAGCTGGAAAGTACACCAACCACATCGCCCGATGCTGCAGAAGGAGCAGCAGTTGAGGCAGGAGCGGTTTTGTTAGTTGTATCGCGTTTAGTAGTGTCTTGCTGTTGTGTTTGGGCAATTGCACGGGTTGATAAAAAACCGATAGATAGTGATGCAATGGCAATTAAAACTGACTTTTTCATGTTCATCTTTCTTTTGATTTTGTTCATAATTAGCATGTAAATGAGTAGCAGTTTCTCTGATATATTATCGTTTAAATTAATAGTTTATTTCAGTTTGTGTAGATTTATAACTTATAATTACAACGAATGGTTTTTAAATAATTGAATTAGATGCTTAAACCGCTAAGGGAGAGGGAGTAAAAATCGTACGAATTACACAGATGGGTACGAATTGCCCTGTTTATCAAGGCGCACACACCATGACTCGACGGTATTTAGCGTGACAACTGGTCAAAAAGCCAAAGCCCTGTGCGATTCCTTCCCTCGGGAAGAGGAGGAAGGGGGTTATGGAACAAGATAATCATCGCGCGTAGAAACCTCGCCCGTGATTAAATGCTCCATGATATAAGACAAAGGCTGAAAATGTTCAAAAAGGTGGGCTGCCACCCTGAGCTCCGTCGAAGTGTAGAGCATAGAGGCCTGCCCACTATGCTTCGACGGCGCTCAGCATGACAGCCTTTTTATCCCAAAAACATGGTTTACACTTTTTGAGTAAAATAAATTATAAATAATTGATTTACAGTAATTTAAATACATGTTAACCATAAAAAGTGTAAACCATGTAAACCCACATTTTTATCAATTTCTGGTTGATACGAGTAATAGTTAAATCGCATAAAAAAAGCCCGTGATCAATCACAGGCTCTTTCCATATTGATATAAACGGATGCTTATTGGCCTTGCGCCAATGTATAGCCAATTTTACCATCAAAATTCATCAGGAACTCTACAGAGCAAACTTTGGCCAGTTCAGAAAAATCAGCGGCAATATGCAGCAGTTCTTTCTGGGTGATCTCTTTACCGGCTTTCTTTTCAAAGCGTACACGGTATTCGTTAACCAGTTCGGTATAAATAGAGCCTGTTGGCCAAACCTGGGTACCCCGGTTGGATATCATTACCAATTCAAAATTATCGGTTAATACCTTTTTTGCCATTTCGGCCAGTTCATTGGGTTGAACCCTCGCTTCCACAAAAACATCAACACCAATCATTTCTTCTTTGATGTTTTTGGTAACGGTCAGTTTGTTTTTTATCGGTTGCAGATGACTCACTCTGGCTTCAAAATCGGGGTTTGAAAAAACACCACCATTTGCAGGTACCTGGCCTATATTGGCAATAATGGCATCTGTAAAGGCATTGGTATTAGAAGCCGGAATAGCTTTGTTACCAAAATCGCCGGTATGCACGCCTTGTTCTAAAGTATATAATAGCGCATTTTCAATATCAGCCGCATTTTTGGAGAAGCCTAAAAAGCGCAACATCGAAATGCCCGAAAGCAACAAAGCGGTAGGGTTGGCGATGCCTTTGCCTGCAATATCAGGAGCGGTACCGTGTACGGCCTCAAATATGGATATGTTATCGCCTATGTTGGCCGATGGGGCAAAACCCAATCCGCCAACTAAACCGGCGCAAAGGTCTGATACAATATCGCCCTGCAGGTTAGTTAAAACAATGGCTTCGAACGTTTCCGGACGGGTAACCAGTTTCATGCACAGGTCGTCAACAATAATGTCTGATGCTTCTATTTCAGGGTATTCTTTGGCTATTTCCTGAAAAGTTTCAAGGAAAAGGCCATCGGTCAATTTCATGATATTGGCTTTATGACCGCAGGCTAATTTTTTTAAACCTTTACGTTTTGCCATTTCAAAAGCATAACGGATAACCTGCGCCGAACCAGGACGGGTGATGATACGGCGGCCTACAGCAACATCGTAAGTAAGCAAGTGCTCAATACCTCCATAAGTATCCTCTATATTTTCGCGGATAATGGTTAGGTTAATGGGGATGCCTGCCTTTGAGAAAACAGTATCAACACCGTTCAAAGTCCTGAAATCGCGCTGATTGGCGTAGGTATTCCAAACCTTACGGGCGGTTACGTTGATGCTTTTTACACCTTTGCCTTTTGGAGTTTCCATAGGGCCTTTAAACAATATGCCCAGCGTTTCAATGGTTTCCTTAGCCTTAGCTGTCATACCGGTGGAGTGTCCCGCGTCGAAATACGACTTGCCCATCTCCACAAATTCATACTCAAGAGGTACATTATTGGCCTCAAAAACTTTAAGTACGGCCTGCATTATCTCGGGACCTATCCCATCACCGTTGGCTACTGCTATTTTGGTTCTCATTGAAAATTATATTTATGTAAAAACGGTGCAAATGTAGCTGTTTTTGGGGTATTCAGGAGGAGAGGGCATCATTCTATCCCAATTTGTGACAATAGGATTAAAGCTTTTCGGGCTCATATGTGTTTCTTTGCAGCCATAATACCGGCGTGTAACCGGGCTTATTTATTATATTTGATATCAAGATGAAAACAATTCCTAAACAACTTTTCAGAGTCTTCTTATTCTCAGTTATCTTGTCTATAGCGGCCGTCTGCGTTTATTACAATATAGCGCAAAAGAGCGACGATTATACCAAGACATTACCCAAGATCATGGAAAATGTTACTTTTTTAAATATCATCATTTTTGTGATGACCCTGCCTGCTATGTTCCTGGTTAACCCGCAATACTGGAATAACCGCATTGTTCGATTTCTGCTGTATTTTGGCGGATCGGTTGTGTTTATCATTACTGCACTGAGTATGAAAATAAGTCCTCCTGTTAAAGTAGTTTATTTGATGACAGGCGGTATATTCCTGGTTGTGCACGCCATTTTTTATTATTTACTGGTTAAAAAGCGGTAGTAAGCTATAGATGTTGAAGCATTTTATGGCTTTTTGAAAGATTTCAGGTAAACTTGCATCGTCAACATGAAAGCATTCTACGGAGATTTAAAATTAGGTATCCTGGGCGGCGGCCAGCTTGGTCGTATGCTGATACAACAGGCCATAAATTATAACGTTACTATAAAAATTCTTGATCCCGACAGGGAGGCACCCTGCCGTAAGCTCTGCGATGAGTTTACCATAGGTTCCCTGAGCGATTATGAGACCGTTTACAATTTTGGTAAAAATGTAGACATGATCACCATCGAGATAGAAAAGGTGAACGTTGACGCTCTTGCTCAACTGGAGAAAGAGGGGGTGATGGTTTATCCACAGTCGCGTATTATTAGGCTGATACAGGATAAAGGTTTGCAAAAGCAATTTTTCAAAGAAAACGGCATCCCTACGGCCGATTTCCAGATCATATCATCGCCACAGCAATTACAGCAAAGCTTTATACCATTTCCTTACATCCAAAAATTACGTAAGGATGGTTACGACGGTAAAGGCGTTTATAAAGTTGTCGACGAAAGCTATTTGCCTGGCGCGTTTAAAGAACCCAGCCTGATTGAAAAATGGATTGACTTTGAAAAGGAGATAGCCGTAATTGTAGCCCGGAATGAAAATGGCGAAGTAAGTACATTCCCATTAGTGGAGATGGAATTTAATCCACAGGCCAACTTGGTTGAGTTTTTAATATCCCCATCAACTTTACCCTTCGAGATATTGGAACGGGCCGAGCAAATTGCCAAAAAGATTGCTGAGAGCCTTAAAATTGTAGGCATATTGGCAGTTGAAATGTTTCTGGATAAACATGGTAAAATACTGGTTAATGAGCTGGCGCCACGGCCGCATAATAGCGGGCACCAAACCATTGAGGGTAATGTGGTATCGCAGTTTGAACAGCATTTGAGGGCTATATTCAATCAACCCCTGGGTGATACGGCCTGCCTCAATAATGCCATTATGGTGAATATTTTGGGTGAAGTAGGTTATGAAGGCCCGGCTATATACCAGGGCATCGAAAAAATATTGAAAATTCCGGGCGTTTATGTGCATCTATACGGAAAAGCATTAACCAAGCCATTCCGCAAAATGGGTCATGTAACCATTGTTGACGCTGACCGGAAAAAAGCCATAGAAAAAGCAAGGTTGGTGCAGCAAACGCTGAAGGTAATTAGTTAGGTATTAGTTCATGGTTCATGGATCATAGTTCATAGTAAGACAGGTTATTTACATATCAAATAAAAATAAATGGCATTTAGGTTTGAAGATCTTCAGGTGTGGCAAAAAGCTATGGACTTAGATGAACAAATCAATCAGCTGACTAAAACCTTTCCTAAAGAAGAAATTTATATCCTAATATCTCAAATTAAAAGGGCTGCAGATTCCGTAGTACTAAATATTGCCGAAGGCTCAACCGGACAAAGTAAAGCTGTTTTTAAAGTGTTTTTAGGGTATTCACTTAGATCGGCAATAGAGGTTGTAAGCTGTTTATTTATTGCTCAAAAAAGAGGGTATCTTCAGGACGATAATTTCAAAAGATTATATAATGAATACGAGGTGCTGGTAAAAATGATCACAGCACTTAAGAATTCAATTAATTAATAGTGGTCATGAACTATGATCTATGAACCATCAACTATGAACAATAAAGAACTAAAAGTAGCTATCATTATGGGCAGCAAATCCGATTTGAATGTGATGCAGGATGCCGCCGATGTTTTAAAAGAATTGGGTGTTGAGTATGAGATCACCGTAGTATCGGCACACCGCACGCCAGATAGAATGTTTAGCTATGCCCGTGCCGCTGCCGATAGAGGTATTAAAGTGATCATTGCCGGTGCCGGAGGCGCGGCGCATTTGCCGGGTATGGTGGCATCGTTAACGCATCTGCCGGTGATAGGGGTGCCTGTAAAATCAAGCAACTCTATTGACGGCTGGGATTCGATACTTTCTATATTACAAATGCCTAATGGCATCCCGGTAGCTACCGTAGCCCTTAATGCGGCAAAAAACGCAGGTATCCTGGCCGCTCAGATATTATCCACTGCTGACGAATACCTGGTTAAAAACCTCATCAGCTTTAAAGAAGATCTTAAAAAGAAGGTAGAAGATTCTGCAAGGGAAATGGAGGGGTAGTAAATGTTATATGTTTTACGTGTTACGTTGTACGTTTTTTAAATATTCTTTTAAGCGTCCAACTTAACACGCCCAACGTAAAATCTCTTTTAATATGAGATTCAATTCAAAGCCGGATTCTCCGGAAAATTAGCAATGTGGGCATAGCGTTGGCCCAGGCCTATAACTACTTCTTTCCAGAGGTTTTGCTCATCGTTGGAAAATAGTGTTTCCGAGTTGAATTTTTCGGCTACTATCCAGCTATCCTGTAATATTTCTTCGTCAAGTTGCTGGGGCGTCCAGCCAGAGTATCCTGCAAAAAACTTGATCTCGTTTTCGGTTAATTGGTAATTTGATATTAATTCTTTTGCCTGTTCAAAATCACCGCCCCAAAATACACCTTTGGCTATTTCAATACCACCTTCTATTTTTTCGGGGCAGCAATGCATAAAGTGCAGGGTGTTTTTAGCTACTGGTCCGCCATCATAAACCGGCATTTCGGAGTAAGAAACATCTGGTAAAACATCGCCCAGCATATATTCACTGTGATGGTTTAAAATAAACCCCATAGCGCCATCAGCAGAGTATTCTGTTAGTAAGATAACCGATCTTTTAAAATTCGGATCCATCATAAAAGGCTCCGAAATGAGCAGACGCCCAGCGGCGGCCGGAATAGGACTTAGCATAAGGTTCAGTTTTTAAATATTACAACAAGCATAAGAAAAATATGTTCTAGTATCAAGTAGTTAGTATCAAGTATCAAGATTTTAAACGCCCTATCAAACAAAATATGGCTGCCATGATACTTGATACTAACTACTTGATACTATATTTGTAAGTTTGCATTCAATGAATCAACAGGAAATACAAAATTTGAGGCAGGATTACACTGCCGCTACATTATCCGAAAATGACACTAAAGGCGACCCGATAAATCAGTTCGAACAATGGTTTAACGAAGCTTTAGCCGCAAAATTGCATGAGCCTAACGCCATGACCCTGGCTACCGCTACCACAAACGGAAAACCATCGGCACGTATCGTGTTGTTAAAGGGATTTAATCAGCATGGTTTTATATTCTATACCAATTACTTAAGTAGGAAGGGTAAAGAGATCACCAAGAACCCGCAGGGAGCCATTACTTTTTTTTGGGGCGAATTGGAACGCCAGGTACGTATTGAGGGTACGATAGAAAAATTGAGCAAGGAAGATTCCGAAAGGTATTTTCATTCCAGGCCTAAAGGCAGCCAGATAGGAGCTGTAGTTTCACCACAAAGCCAGGAGATTGAAGGTCGTGCTGAGTTAGAGAAAAAATGGGGCGAACTGGAAGCTGAATATGAGGGTAAGGAAGTACCAAAGCCATCATTTTGGGGTGGCTATATCCTGAACCCGCAATTGGTTGAGTTTTGGCAAGGTCGCTCAAGTCGCTTGCATGACCGTATCTTATATAAAAAAGTTGATAAAAAAAGCTGGAAAAAAGTACGTTTGGCTCCATGATGTTTAACGATATCAAGCAATTGCTTGTTCAAAAATTTGGCGAGGCGGTAATTATCGGCGAAGAAACAGGCGGGCTACAACCCGCTTTGTTGATCAATCCAGATGATATCACAGCGGTGTGTCTGGAATTGCGCAATAATTCCCAAACTTATTTCGATTTTCTGTCGAGTCTGAGCGGGGTGCATTACAATGATGAGGATAATCGTTATGGCGTAGTTTATCATTTGGCCTCTATTCCCTATAAAACGCAACTTACCTTAAAAGTAAGTAAACCGCAGGACAGGGAAAGTACAGAATTACCCGAATTTAAAAGCATAACTTGTGTTTACCGCACAGCCGACTGGCACGAGCGTGAAGCTTATGACCTGCTGGGTATATTTTTCGAAGGTCACCCGGATCTGCGCCGCATATTATTGCCCGATGATTGGGACGGTTTTCCACTCCGGAAAGATTATCAGAATGCCGAATATTATAAGGGCATTAAGATTGATTAGGTAAAAACAAAGAATAGCATCATGCTGAACTTGTTTCAACATCTCATTAGCAAGGTTCAATTATGTGTAGCCATGTATGGTGGGATGCCGAATTTATTTCGATATGACTTCTCTTATTTACTATTTTTTATGTGCAGCTATTTGCGCATTATAATAAGTGATTAGCTTATCAATATTTTTTAACCCAAACTGGTGTGCATGTATTTTCTCCACCACATCAGGTTCATCGCCCATAATATCAGTCATGATGTCTTCAAAATTCTGGTCTGTAAGCTGTTTCATTTCGGCTGTGTTGGTACCATAATAGTAAATTGTTTTGCCGCCCTTGCGGCCACGGCCGCCACCAAGTGATATACCTATACCCCCGCCTACGCCACCTCCATAGCCACCGGTCCCGTAACCCAGGCCAACCCCTGGCGAAATGCCAAAACCGCTTCCGCCGCCGCCTTTACCACCCTGGGCAACGTAAAGCTTGGTAGGTTCGTCCAAAACCACTTTTACAAAGTCAGTCTCTTCTTTGCCCCAGGCACCGTTTTGCGGGGCGTGAGCTACCACAAAGCTATCTTTAGCTACGATGAACGACCGAAGGTCGCTGGCACTTAATTTATATGGATTATTTTTTTCGGTTTCTTTAAATTCAATAAAGCCTTCATCTTTTATCGGCCCTTTACCGGGAGGGTCAAGCCTGATGAAACCGGATTCTCGATTGCCTTTTACATCCGTAAAAGTTCCAGGCTGCCATTTTTGAGCCTGAACTGATGTGAAGCTCAATACGATTAATGAAAGGAGTATAGTTGTACGCATAACAAGTTTAAAAACAGAGAACGTAAATTAAAAACATTTAATATGATAGATACATATTTGTTACAACCATAAAATACACGGATAATAGTAAAATTGAACGCATATAATTTAGATTTGAACTTCTAAAATAAGAATAAAAAATTACCATGCAATTAACTGTTGATTTACGCAGCGATACCGTAACAAAACCGACACCCGGCATGCTTGAAGCCATGTGGAGCGCCAAAGTAGGCGACGATGTTTTTGGCGAGGATGAAACCATTATTGAACTGGAGCAAAAAACGGCCGCCATTTTTGGGATGGAAGCGGGCTTATTTTGTCCATCGGGTACGATGACCAACCAAATAGCTATTAAATGCTTTACACAGCCTTTAGATGAGCTGATAGCCGACCAAACCGCGCATGTGTACCGGTACGAGGGTGGCGGTATTGCCTTTAACTCAGGTGTATCAACCCGCTTGCTAAATGGTTACCGGGGTATTATCACCGCCGAAATGATAGAGCCCGAGATTAATGCCGAAAATATTCATTTCCCTCATACCAGTTTAGTAGTGCTGGAAAATACAGTAAATAAAGGTGGCGGCAGTTGTTATACACTGGCTGATATTGCCCCTATTGCCGAACTATGCCGCGCTAAAGGCTTAAAACTTCATCTGGATGGGGCACGTATATTTAACGCCCTAACACACACTGGTGACAAGGCTATTGACTATGGCAAATATTTTAATGGAATATCAGTTTGTTTATCAAAAGGATTAGGCACGCCTGTAGGGTCAGTTTTGCTGGCCGATGTAGCGACTATCAAATTTGCTCGTCGTATTCGTAAGGTTTTGGGTGGTGGATGGCGCCAGGCAGGCTTTTTAGCAGCAGCGGGTATCTATGCGCTTGATCACCATGTAGAGCGGCTTAAAATTGATCATGCCCATGCTGCTATTTTGGGCGAGGAGCTAAGCAAACTATCCTGGGTAAGTAATGTGGTACCTGTGGAAACCAATATTGTATTGTTTGATACCGTTGAACCAGCAGCCGCTATATTGGCCAAGCTGGCTATACATGGAATCAAAGCTAGTGATACCGATAAGCACCGCATCCGTTTTGTAACCCACCTGGATGTTCATCCCGAACAGGTAGAACACGTTATCAAAGTATTAAAAAGCTTCTAGTACAAGAACACGATATTAAATCAAAAGCCCGGAGTTTTTAAGCTCCGGGCTTTCTTTTTGAGTTATTAAATAAAACACACAATTTCCCCCTCATAACTCAAAATTCTTGAATAGCTTATTTGGCTACCGGAACACTTAATGCAATGTCCAGGTAATCTGGAGATCCATTTTTGGTGATTCCGAAATCTTTGGTAATTACTTTAAAATCACCTTTAAAAATGCCTTCATTCCCTTTATCGTCAAAAGTAAAATGAATGGTAACAGGCTTGGTAACGCCTTTTAAGGAGAGCTTGCCATTGGCATCATAACCCGCGTTGGTTTTGCTTACAGCAGTTGATGTAAAAGTGATAGTAGGGTAATGATCAACATCGATAGCATCTTTAGAGTGACTGGTTTTAATGAAAAACCCGGTACTTAACGTGGTGGCATCAATAGTAGCCGAAATTTTGGAGTCTTCGGGATGTGCTTTATCAAACTGAATATTTGCTTTTAGTCCCTGAAATTCTCCGTGTATTTTCCCGTTCGAAAATTTTATTTCATAGGGATCTTTTACCTTCCAGGTAGTTGCTGCAATAAAAGCCGAAAAGCTGATGAATAATATGATCAGCGTGGGATAGATAACTTTTTTCATGGAAATATTTTTATTGGTTTGATACATATAAATACCGGTTAAATGACTGCTCATGTAAAAAATACGAAGAGTTTAAGTAATAGGTTGCCTGTGATAAAAATTTCCATCGAAACATGTTTTTTCTGCCTGATTATAAAAAATAAATAGGAAGCGAGGCAACCTATTTGTAAATGAGATAGTAATGTATGTAAATATTGTTTACTAAAAATTATTACAAATGAAAAAACTATCAAAACTAATAGGTGTAGCTTTTCTGGCAGCTATTTTGTTTTTTGCAACCGACGTAAAAGCGCAAACCACCCCGGCCAAAGCTTTTGTTTTAAGCTTAGGTGTTGAATCGGGACTTCCTACCGGAGTTGCCAAACTGGGTACAAATTTCAGTTTAGGCGGAACCGCACGCCTGCAGTATGGGGTTACCAATGATCTGGCTATCACATTTACTGCTGGTGGTTATCACTTTTTTCCCAAAAAAATACCCGGACAAGACAGAAGATATCAAAGCTATGGTGAGCTGCCTATCAAAGCCGGTGTTAAAGAGTTTTTTCTGCCCAATATATATGTAGGTGGCGAAATTGGTGTCGCTTTCGAGAAGCTGGAAGGTCCGGATTGGGGGCCTCACCGTTTAGATCTGTCTCCTAACCTGGGCTATGCCACCAAACACTGGGATTTTGGGATTCATTATGACTATCTTACTCACAAAGAAGATCACTTAGGCATATTTGCCTTGCGCGTAGCTTATGGCTTTGGATTGTAGTTTTACTGCCTGATATAAAAAGGGAAACCATGATATGGCTTCCCTTTTTTGTTTGTTAAGGCGTACCGGTTTACTCAAAACTGATAACTCCTCTGGCCTATCTGAACCTATGCTGATAATCAATGATCCAGCCTGGATATTCAACGGGCAGCGCGCTTACCTCATCAATCTTTTTCAGATCTTCATCAGATAATAATATTTCAGTCGATTTGATATTATCCAGCAATTGATCATTGTTTTTTGCACCGATGATAGTGCTCGCAATACCTTTTTGTAATCGCACCCAGGCCAGCGCAATCTGTGCTGCAGATACGTTGTGTTGTTTGCCTATCTCTACAATCACGTCTATGATATCATAAGCTTTTTCTTTGTTTATTGGCGGAAAATCAAACGTTGATCTGCGCGATCCTTCGGCGTTTTGGTTGTTGCGGGTAACCTTACCCGATAAAAAACCACCAGCCAGCGGGCTCCAGGGCATCATAGCCAGGTTTTGATCGATAGCAACTGGCAGTATCTCTCTTTCAATATCCCTGCCTGCCAGCGAGTAAAAGCATTGCATACCTATAAACTTATGCCAGCCATTCTTTTCGGCAATACCCATGGCCTTCATCACCATCCAGCCGGGCCAGTTGCATACGGCTATGTAGCGCACTTTGCCACTTAAAACAATGTCGTTTAAGGAGCGCATGATCTCTTCTATAGGTGTGTGGTAATCCACGCCGTGTACATACAATATGTCGGTATGATCCAACTGCAAACGTTTTAAGCTGGCATCAACCGATTGAAATATATGATAGCGGGATAGGCCGCCGCTGTTTTGCCCCTGGTTTAAAAAAGCGCGTACTTTAGTAGCAATAACCAGTTGGTTACGGTCGAGCCCCATATCTTTGATCGACTGACCCAACAATGATTCTGATTCACCAAAGGAGTACACATTGGCGGTATCAATAAAGTTAATACCCGAGTCCACAACCGTTTTCATGAGGTCATTAACCTCTTTTTGCTGAGATTTACCAATGGCTTCGTACAAGCCTGTACCACCAAAGGTCATGGTACCAAAACAAAGCTCAGAAACCAGCAAGCCGGTATTTCCTAAAAAATTGTATTTCATTAGTTGGTGGTTTTTCTTGTGATGTGAAATTAGTAACTATCTGATGTTTATAAAATATAAACATCATTATTAGTGAGGTTTTTCAAAATAATTTCGGCAAATTTCCCTTACTTAATGGACTTAAGCATTATCCCTGAACAAACTGGCCATTTTGTTACAAAAGTGGGTTTACATGGTTTACACTTTTTATGGTTTACATGATTTTAATTTATTGATAATAAGGTAATTATATTGTTTTATCATCATATAACGGGTTTAAAGTGTAAACCCACTTTTTGTCCCTTTACGTCCCCTCAGGGTCTCCTGGAAGGGACCCTGAGGTTAACAGCGAACAGGTCAACACAAACGCAGGGTCCTTTCCGAGAGACCCTGCGAGGACATAATCTGATTAGGGTATCTCAGTGTCTTTACCGTACCCATCAAAACCTAATGGTATAGGTTTTGTTGTAGCATCCATATGAACCGATTGCTGCAAAAACTGGAAAAAATTGGACGCGACCCCAAAATTACTGCAAAGGCGGTCGGTTTGAGATATGTATCAGATTCAACACCCGGCTATACCCGTAAAAAATCTGGTAAGGGCTGGAGTTTTTACGATGTCGAAGGCAAATTAGTAAAAGATAAAGAGTTAATAACCAGGTTTACCCGGTTGGTGATCCCGCCGGCGTATACCAACGTATGGATATCGCCTTATGAAAACGGCCATCTGCAATTTACAGGTATAGATGCTGCCGGTCGGAAACAATATCGCTATCATCCTGGTTGGAACCAGATCCGCAATCAATCCAAATATCATCGCCTGCAAACTTTTGCCTCTTACCTGCCCGCTATACGGGAGCAGGTAGATAAAGACCTGGCCCGCCACAATCCCGGTCACGAAAAAGTGGTGGCTCTTGTGGTGCGCCTCATGGAGCTGACCAGCATTAGAATAGGGAACGAATCCTATCAAAAATTATATGGTTCTTTTGGTTTAACCACCCTGCAAAACCGGCATATTAAAATTGATGGATCAACCATCAGGTTTGAGTTTAAGGGGAAAAAAGGTGTGCAGCATAAGGTAAGCCTGCAAAGCAGAAAACTAGCCCGGCTGGTAAAACAATGCCGTGATATTCCAGGGAAAGAGCTTTTTCAATATTATGACGAAGCCGGTGAACGCCGCAGCATTGACTCGGGCGATATTAACAATTATCTGAAAGAGATTACCGGCGAAGATTTTACGGCCAAAGACTTCCGTACCTGGGCAGGCAGCGTAAGCGCTTTATATGCTTTTAAAGCGGCCGGTGAATTTGCAAATGTAACTGAATGCCGTAAAAAAATCGTCAGTGTAATTGATGAAGTGGCCGTTACTTTAGGCAACACCCGTTCGGTTTGTAAAAAGTATTACGTACACCCTTCGGTGATCAAAAGCTATGAGGAAGGTACCTTATTTAAGTACATCAGCGAACTTGACGAAGAAAAGGATGTGAAAGCAGCCGAGCTCAACCAGGCCGAAAAAGCCTTGCTTAACCTGCTTGAAACAGAAAAACTGGCCGAAGCCAGTTAGTTGATATGATTAATTGTGACCGTTAGGGCTATGGTGTTACCCAAAAAGTGGGTTTACATGGTTTACACTTTTTATAGCTTTCATTTATTTAACTAATTGAAAATAAGATAATTATAAATTTTTTAATCATATAATGGGTTAAAAGTGTAAACCCACTTTTTGTTCCTTCAGGTCTCTCGCAGAGGGCCCCGAGTGTACAAAAGTTTCCTTAATCCTTAAGCGGCCTTCTTTTAGTGCTGATTAGTATTACCCCATCTTTTGCTTTGTCGCCGTATTTTTTTGTAGCGCCTTCACCGTTAAGAACAGACATGGAATCAATATTGTTGGGGTTTAAATTTTTCATGTCAGTTGCAGGTATTTCCTTGCCATCTACAATAACCAACGGAGTTTTATCTTTATCAAAAGAGATATGCATGCCTTTGTCATTATCAACCGAAATGTTTTGAGAAGAGGTGTTTTTGCCATCAACAGATACGTTTGAAACTGACGATACTTTTATAATATGAGCTTTTATATTGTTTTTGATATTCGATTTTAAAGGAGTATCAACAGTTATGTTAGTACTAGTAGTAATAGAGCTGGTTGGATCAGTTTTTACGGTAATGCTGGTTAAATTTACATTAGGCTTTATTTTATTATCAGTTACTACAACCCCATTTAATTGTTTTAATTTTTCTAGTGTTTTTCCATCTGGTGAATCTTTGGTGACAACAAGCATCAGTCCCACTTTTTTTGCATCATCTATATCATCTTTACTAATATAAGCCGGCAAGGGGGCGCCTTTTAAAACGGTAATCTGGGCTATATTATCAGGATCAATATTTTTAAGACTGCCTTTTATACCATTAATATAACAAATTACGGAGTCCTTATTGCCATATCTATTGATAATGAGTACTTTCTTAGTCGTATCCGGTTTTGCAACGGGTAGTGTTTTGGCCGCCGGATGCGCGGGCTTTTTAAGCTTTGGAAGCGGAGCATTACCTGCCGGGCTAGGCAAAGCGTTAACAGTGATGATGTTTTCCAATGGTTTAACCGCATTGGCCAATTTTACCCGGATAGGTTTGGCAAAATCAGCCTTTGATATGCTGAATACAAGCAGTAAAGTAATTACCGCGGGTACCAGGAAGGCGTAGCGGGTAAGGTTTATTTTCGAAGATCTTTTAGCGTTCATCATGATAATGCGTTTTTTGATGGTTGATATATTAAAATGGTTCACTATACCGGGCTGCTGGTTATTAAAACTTACCGAAACCAGGCTGTACTGATAAGTTCTACTGTCGATACCCTTATTCAATATTTTACGATCGGTTATAAACTCTACATTTTCGCGGATAGCCTTTTTCATCAGCCATATGCCGGGGTTAAACCAGTAAAAGATGCTGCTTATTTCGGCTAGTAATATATCGATGGTATGCCACTCGTTCACGTGTATCTGCTCATGCAGTAATATAGCTTTCAGGTCGGCAGGTTCATGTTTTGAAGGGTTTACAAAAATGCTTTGCCAGAAAGAGAAAGGTGCCGCATCCTTGTCCATAATGCGTACCTGGTGATTGTTTATAGTAGCGGGTTTAGAGCTTTTATATAATCTGTACAGCGAGAATAGCTGTACCACCAGTTTAAGTGCCAATACGTATGCTCCCAGCCAAAAAATAACCTCGGCCCAGCGCCAGTAATCGGGTTGGCTCAATGGTTTTACCAGGCTTTGTACCGGTGCCTGCCAATTAATAACCACTTGCTGTACGGGTTTTGCCAGTTCCTCGTGCCGCTGTAAAAAAGCCGAAAGATTTAACCAGGGATATATACTGGCAAAAATAATGGCTGCGAGCAGGTAAATACGGTTTAGTGTATAAAAAGTTAATGGTCTGAGCACCAGGTAATATCCTGCGCAAAATAGCAACAGGGCAACATTTACTTTAAGTAAAAAAACAAACAATGCTGGCATGGTATTAGGGTTTATTGTTTTTCAATCAGTTTAATGATCTCCTGCAAATCGCTGGCACTTATTTTTTTTTCGTTGGCGAAAAACGTAACCAGGTCTTTATAGGAGTTTTGGAAGTAATCGCTCACAAAACCGCTCATAAAGCGTTTTTTATATTCCTCTTCTTTAATAATGGGGATGTAACGGAGCGAGTTACCCATTTTTTCACTTTTTAAAAACTCTTTACGCTCCAGGTTCTTGATGGTGGATGCCAGGGTGGTATAAGGAGGTTTGGGTTCTGATAACTGATCCAGAAAATCTTTAATAAAACCTGGGCCGCATTGCCACACTGCCTGCATGGCTTCTTCCTCTTGCTGCGATAATTTCTCCATTGTATTTACGATTGTTTCGTAAATCTACGAATATTTCGTAGTAATCCAAATTTATTTTATTTTATTTTATTTTCGGAAGGGGGGAGTGGTGTTTTCTTTAGAACATTCCAATGTCAATCTTTTCACTACATTGGGGGATAAACCGTCCGCGTGCGAACAATTAGTATAATGTATTCGTACGGGAGGGTATTTAATGATTTACTTAATTATTTAATAGTCAATTGTTTATATGAATGGCATAATCTTAGCTAACGTTGGTTAAAATGCTCCAATCATGTTAAAAAATTACCTCAAAACCGCCTGGCGTAATTTGTTGAAAAACAAATTCTACTCCATTATTAATATTGTTGGTTTAACTGTTGGCCTGGCTATCGGAATCTTGATATTATTATGGGTGCAAAACGAATTGAGCTTTGACAGCTTCCACAAAAAAACACCAAACATTTACAGGATGGCAATTTTTGGCGGCACCGGTGCCAGCAGGCAAATTTGGCGGCAAGATGTAGCCCCGATGGGGCCACTGGCTAAGCAGCAATTAACCGGGGTAAAAGATCAGGTGCGTATAACGGGCAATGAGTTTTTTTCGATGTTCAGATACCAGGATAAAGTTTTTGGTAACGAGAACGTTGTTTTTGCTGATCCGTCGTTTTTCTCCATTTTCGATTTTCCACTGGTGCAGGGTAATACGGCTAAGCCTTTTGCCAATGATAATTCAGTGGTCATTACCAAAAAAACAGCCAAAAAGTATTTCGGCAATGAAAATCCGATTGGAAAGGTAATTGTAGCAGATGATAAAGCGAACTTTACCGTAAGTGGTGTTATTAACGATTTTCCGGATAATTCGAGTTTTAATATGGGGCTCATCATGCCCATGAGCTACCATACCAACAAACTGCTGGCGGAAGGCGAGAAGGATGTAAATAACGATTTTAGCAATTTTGGCTATGAAACCTATGTTTTGCTTAATCCGGGTATTGCCCCGGAAAGTTTAAAAACCAAGCTGTTTAACATCCACATCAGCCATAAAAAGGAAGATACTGATGTTGAATATCTATTGCTACCCTTAACAAAAATGCATTTGTATCATCTTGATGGCAGCGATGGCGGTATAAGTACAGTAAGGATATTTATTGTTATAGCCCTGTTAATATTGGTGATAGCCTGTATCAATTATGTAAACCTTTCAACAGCGCGGTCAATGTTACGGTCGAAAGAGATCAGCATGCGTAAAATTATAGGGGCAGCAAAATCACATCTATTCCTGCAATTTATTGTAGAAACCGCCCTGCTGTTTTTAATTGCCGCAGGTTTGGCCATTTTACTTATCTACGCCCTGATGCCTGCATTTAATGAGCTATCGGGTAAACAGCTGGTATTTAACCTGAATGATTATCATATATGGATTGTTATATTGGCAACCATATCCGGTACGCTGATCGTATCAAGCATCTATCCTGCGTTGCTGCTTTCATCATTTGAACCGCTTAAAGCATTAAAGGGTAAAGTTTCTGCCGGGATGGGTGATGTTACTTTCCGGAAAATACTGGTGGTTACCCAGTTTACCTTCTCAGTTATACTCATTATTGGCACGATAGTAATTACCGGCCAACTCAACTATATCCGGTCAAAACAATTAGGGTACGATAAAAGTCACGTGTTGGCTTTCTGGATGCGGGATATGGCAAAACATTACGATGCCGTAAAAGCCGAACTTTTAAAGCAGCCCGGTGTATTGGGTGTTACCCGCTCCAACTCCAACATTGTAAGCCTTGGTGGCTTAAGTGGCGATACTGATTGGGATGGTAAGGCGGCAAACCAAACGTTTATTGTTCATCCAATGGCCATTGATAAGGATTTTATGTCTTTTTTTAAAATGAAATTAGTACAGGGTGCTGGTTTTACGGGGGCCGTGGCCGACTCCATCCACTTTATTTTAAATGAAGCTGCTGTTAAGGAAATTGGTTTGAAAAACCCGATAGGCAAAAGGTTCAGGATGCGGAAAATTAGCGGTACCATAATAGGTGTGGTAAAAGATTTTCATTTTGCTTCTATGCGGGAGAAGATCTCACCTGCCATTTTTTATTATACACAGGATTTAAATTCAATATACATCAAAACGGATGGTCGTAATGCGCAAAAGGCTATTAACGCTGCTCAGGATCAGTTTAAACAATACAACGGGCAATACCCTTTTGATTATACTTTTTTGGATGATATTTTTAACAATCTTTATAAAGGCGAACAAAGAGAAGGAACCCTGTTTAATTATTTTGCGGGTATTGCTATCATGATTTCGTGCTTAGGATTGTTGGGCTTGGCAGCTTTTACAGCTCAGGTACGTACCCGCGAAATTGGCGTTCGGAAAGTATTAGGTGCCAGCGTTAGCGAAATTATTGGCCTGCTGGCAAAAGATTTTATCAAGCTGGTGCTGATTGCTATCGCTATAGCCATTCCGGCTGCCTGGTTCACCATGAATAAATGGCTCGAAGATTTTGCCTATCGTATCAGTATCGGCTGGTATGTATTTGTATTGGCAGGACTAATGGCGATATTAATAGCTTTTATCACTATTAGTTTTCAATCGGTTAAAGCTGCATTGGCAAACCCGGTAAAGAGTTTAAGGAGCGAGTAACAAAAGCTTAACCCGGATTGTAAATTCGGATATTTTAATAAAATTGTAAAAGTATTGAAGCAAATCAAAAAATTCCCCCTTTAGGGGGCCAAAAAACAAGTATCTTGCCAATCTGAAAGTTTTCTTTTTAGAGGATACAGGGCATGGCTTTAAAAACAACCGTTATTACCGGTGCAACATCCGGCATAGGACAAGAAACCGCATTGGCATTGGCCGCACAAGGGCACGCGCTTTATTTGTTGGTGCGTAATATACCCAAAGGCGAGCGACTTAAAAATCAAATAATAGGTAAAACAGGCAATAAAGAAATATATGTGCTGCGTTGCGACCTGGCCGATTTGCAAAGTGTACGTGAAGCGGCGGATGAATTAACAGAAAAACTATTTGCTATAAATACCCTCATCAATAATGCCGGTGGTGTTTTTGAAGAACGCCAGCTAAGTAAGAATGGGTTTGAAATGACATTGGCCACTAATCACCTGGGGCATTTTTTATTAACCCATTGCCTGATGCCATTGCTGCAAAAAGGACAGGCCCGGATTATTAATGTAAGTTCAAAAGCGCATAAATGGAGCAGACCCCGGTTTGATGACTTGCAATGGGAACAATTCTACAGCGCTTTTAAGGCTTATGGCATGAGTAAGCTATTCAATATTTATTTTACCCAGTCGCTGGCCGAAAAGTATGGAGAAAAAGGAATCCTGGCATTTTCGGCACACCCTGGTCTGGTAAAAACAGGTTTTGGGGCAACAGTAAAAGGCTTGAATAAAATGATGATGCTATTAGCGCGTCCGTTTATGATAACCGCCGAACAAGGTGCCGAAACCATTATATTTTTGGCCACAGCGGCAAAACTCGAAAAATATAACGGAGCCTATTTTATCAAAAATAAGGTGGCCAAAACTTCGGTTATAGCTACAGACACGGAATCGCGCAATAAGCTTTGGGTTATCAGCGAAAAGCTTCTTTCCCGTTACCTGATCTGGCCGGTTATAAATGCGGGCTAAGAGCAGACAGGCGATGAGAGTCAAGAACCTAGAATCAAGATGAATTTTGCTGTTCGTTTATTAAAATGAAGTTTTTTATCTTAATTCTTGATTCTCGGTTCTTGACTCTGTACCCTGCAATCCCGATTCCATAAATTGTATCTTAAAAATTACCCATTTTTACGGAATCCGGTATTGTAGCATTAAAAGTTAATAGTTATTTTCGGTGACTTAAATATGACACTAATGCCTTTTAATAAGAAAATAGTAGCTACACTTGGATTGTTATCTGTTGTAGTATTAGGTGCCATGACGTCCATGACCCCTAAAAAGCCCCAGGATGAAGGGTTTAAAAATTTAAAAGTATTACCTAAAAACATCTCTGGCGATAATCTTCATAAAGTAATGGAAGAGTGGGAGCATTCATTAGGGGTACATTGCAACTTTTGTCATGCCCGTAATGAGGAAACCAAAAAGATGGATTGGGCCAGTGATGCCAAGCCCGAAAAGGAAATGGCCCGTGACATGTACAAGATGATGAATAAAATAAACCAGAAATATTTTCATGCCAAAAAGGATTCATTAGGCATGATCATGCAATCTGGCATCAACTGTAATACCTGCCATCGTGGTACTGCCCATCCAGAGGTTGTGATACCTGCCGGTGGTGGTCCGGGAGGCATGCCCCCAGGTGGTCAACCAGCGCCAGGCGGCCAGCCAGCAGCCGGTACTCCTGATAAAAAAGGGTAATCCTTGAAAACATTCAAAGCACCTCTTATGTAAAGTAAGGGGTGTTTTAATTTACCATCAATATGAATAGTATAATAAATGTCAGAAATGCGAATGAGGCCGATTTACCTGCCATTCTGTACATCTATAACGATGCCATATTAAACACTACTGCCGTTTACAGCGAGCGGCCTCATACGCCAGAAATGCGCCAGGCATGGTATCAGGACAGAATAGATAATGGCTTTCCGGTATTGGTGGCAGAAACAGGCGGGAAGATAGCTGGCTTTTGCACTTATGGGCATTTCAGGATATGGCCATGTTATAGGTATACTGTTGAGCATTCTGTTTATATAGATCCAGTATTTCAAGGACAAGGTATCAGCAAACTTTTACTCCGGCCGCTTATTGATATAGCACGAAAAAATGGTATTCATGCTGTAATAGCCGGTATCGACAGCGAAAATCAAATCAGTTATCATTTGCACCAGTCATTGGGTTTCAGGCAGGTTGCGCACTTTAAAGAGGTCGGTTTTAAGTTTAATCGCTGGCTCGATCTGCTTTTTATGCAATTATTGCTTGAGGAGCAAAATTAAATTTTTTTTTAAAGTAAAAAGCGCTATGAATTTCATTGTTTTTAAGTTAACTTTAATCGCCCCCTGATTGAAATGTAAACTTATTGGATAAGTATGCACTTTTAATAGTTTTTATTTTGGTCAGGAGGTAAAAAATCCCCTAATTAACTGATCATGACTGTTGAAATTGAAGAAAAATCCATTCTTTCCATTGCTTCCTCAAAGCGAACAAACCCAAGCCATTCACACGCTGTTCATTGCAGGCGTTGTAATAATACAAACATTAACCGCATACCCCGAGGCCCATTTGTAAGAGTTTTTTTGTATTGGCTGCCGCTAAAAAAATATGTTTGTTATCGCTGCCATCGCAAATCATACAGATGGAAACCCTGATTACGCAAACAAGTAACAACAGGGTAAGAAACCGTACTAGTATGCAATAGAACGAATATTAGAGCAGTTCTGTCAGTTCACTAAAGCTATTTACAGTAGCTACCATGCCGTCTTGTACTTTACCAAAGCCGTAATCGGCAAAAATAAAGGGTACACCTGCCTGGTATGCTGCGGTATAGTCGCCCATGGTATCGCCTACGTACACAGGTGCTTTCAGCTGATGGTCGCTTACGATATCCTTAATATTATCAGCCTTAGGGTTGCCTTTAGTACCAAAACACTGATGCCCTAAAAAATGTGCGTGCATATTATTCAGGTCCAGGAACAACTCAATATAACCGCTTTGGCAGTTACTTACAATGTACAGTTTGTATTTTGTGCCCAGGTATTTTAGCGTTTCTTCCAGCTGCGGGTATAAATCGCCGCCTTTAGTATGCAAAATTTCGAGCTCACTGGTAGCACAAAGAGCTTGTACTTCCTTTCGTTGTTCGGTATCGAGATTGGGGAAAAGTTTATCGAAAATAGCATCGTAGGTCATCCCGGTGATAGACTTAACACGCTCTACAGTCATAGGCTCATCAATATAATCAACTTTTGAAATAGCTGCCTGCCAGGCCAGGGCTACATTGGCTGTACTGTCCCAAAGGGTACCGTCGAGATCAAAAATTATACTGTCGAATTGATTATGTAGTGAAGTATCCATAGTGCCGGCAAAAGTAATAAAAAGCAGGTTATTGTTTTGACAGGCAGTTTATGAAAAAACAAAGCAATGTAAAATAAATCCCCCCTTTAGGGGGTTAGGACGCTAATTGGTTAAATTCGCTTATATCAACAAGAAAGAGCATCCATATTGAAGACCGACCGACCACCCAAAAATACTATCAGTAATAAAGTTACCTTAAAAGAGCGTTTTGAGGCTCTACGAAATTTGCCCGCGTTTTTTAAACTGGTGTGGCAGACTAGCCGTTGGATGACGATAGTAAACGCCTTGCTGCGCATTATACGCTCGGCTATGCCACTAGGGCTGTTATATATAGGTAAGCTGATCATTGACCAGGTGGTCATGGTAAGCCATGAGCACGTGAAGGATATGACCTATCTGTGGCAACTGGTAGGGTTGGAATTTACCCTGGCTATACTAACCGATGCACTTAGCCGGGCTATAACCTTAATGGATAGCCTTTTGGGGGATCTGTTCAGCAATTATACTTCGGTCAGGATCATGGAGCATGCCGCCACATTAGATCTGGATCAGTTTGAAGATTCGGTATTTTATGATAAACTGGAGCGCGCCCGTCAGCAAACCGTGGGGCGTACTATATTACTGTCGCAGGTCATGAGCCAGGTACAGGATTTGATCACGATGGGTTTCCTGGCCGTAGGCTTAATGGCTTTTAATCCATGGCTTATTGTACTGCTGCTTATTGCTATTATCCCTGCTTTTTTAGGCGAATCGTACTTTAACGACCAAAGTTATGCCTTAACCCGAGGGCAAACACCCGAGCGGCGCGAGCTGGATTATATCCGTTACCTGGGTGCCAGCGACGAAACAGCCAAAGAAGTAAAGATATTTGACCTTTCGGGTTTTATTATTGATAGGTTCAGGCTTCTGTCTGATAAATTTTATGGCGATAATAAACAACTGGCTATAAAACGTTCGTTATGGGGTACTTTTTTTGCCATGCTGGGCAGCCTGGGCTATTATGCAGCTTACCTGGTTATCATTGTACGTACAGTGAACGGAAGTGTAACCATTGGCGAGCTGGCGTTCCTGGCCGGCTCATTCAGGCAGCTTCGTGCTTTGCTTGAGGGTATTTTAACCCGTTTTACGGCGGTATCCCAGGGCGCTATTTACCTGCGCGATTTTTTTGAGTTTTTTGAGATTGTACCTAAGATTAAACTGGCCGAACACGCGTTACCTTTTCCTAAAACCATTCAACAAGGTTTTACTTTTGAAAATGTTGGCTTCCGGTATATTAACTCCGACAGATGGGCCAACCGGCATTTGAACTTTACACTGTACCCTGGCGAAAAACTGGCACTCGTAGGCGAAAACGGCGCAGGCAAAACTACGCTGGTAAAGTTGCTGGCCCGTTTGTATGATCCAACAGAAGGCCGGATATTACTGGATGGTATCGACCTGAAACAGTATGACCTGACCGATCTCCGGCTTAACGTAGGTGTTATTTTTCAGGATTATCTGCGCTACCAAATGACCTTCGCGCAAAATATAGCTGTAGGTAAAATAAGCGAAAAAGATAACCGGCCGCTCATCGAAAACTCCGCCCGCCAAAGCCTGGCCGATATATTGGCGGCTAAACTTCCCGGTACTTATGACCAGCAATTAGGCAAACGCTTTGCCGATGGGGTAGAGCTATCCGGAGGCGAATGGCAAAAGGTTGCACTGGCACGGGCTTACATGCGCGATGCGCAGCTGTTAATATTGGATGAGCCTACATCAGCCCTTGATGCCCGGGCAGAATACAATGTTTTTGAGCGTTTTGCCGAACTAACCAAGGGTAAATCGGCGGTACTGATTTCACACCGCTTTAGTACCGTTAGGATGGCCGACCGGATTTTGGTATTGGAAAAGGGAGAACTGATAGAAATAGGCAGTCACGAGGAGTTATTGCTTAAAGGGGGCCGTTATGCCGAATTATTTGACCTGCAGGCTGCCGGTTACCGGTAAATAATCAACAGCTTATTAATTACTAGCTAACTATCCGGAATCTATTACAATTGTGATAGCGTATTGCTATTGCTTTGTTTTTAATAAGTTAATTACTTTAATTATTGATTATTATCAATAAAGCAATAGTTTATTCCACGGAATGTAAAAATGCGTAGAAATACGTAGGCGATACCGTATTATCACCCTGTTATTTGTGTTGTGGTAAGATTAATTTTGGACAAATGTTTGAGTGGGCAACTAATCAAATATTTACAAAGCTATTTATCATGAAACTTTTTTATCACTTTTTAATTTTTGTTTTCGTTTCCCTTGTACTTGTTGCTTGTGCCCAAATATTTTCATCAGATGATGAAATAAAATCATATAATAATCAACCATCGGAGATAAAACAGCAGGATAATCAAAATATTAACCAGCCCGATAGTACCGCCCAAGCCGATCTGAAAAAAGATTTTTTTACGACTACGAATTTTAACTACAGAAACCTTTTAAAGAAAAGAAGGTGGACAGATAATCAATGTGATTACAACAGTGTTTTTTATATAAAAAATGTACAAATGGCCATCAATCATTTGGGCCGGTACACACAGCAATATTAATGATCGTTTAGTTTAGTTAGTTTAATTAGGGAAACAGTTGGCAAACAGTCGTTACAGCAGTGTAACGGCTGTTTTGTTTTTTGTCTGATTGCCGATGATATTTCTGCAACCCGGATTAAATAATAAAGATTAGCCTTATTTATAAGTTGGGAAGTGCCCAAAAGTAAAGAGTAGCGTAAAAAAGGGGATGGCCAGTAAAAAATAAATCCTTGCCAGTTGCCGCTCATCGGCATTACCCATTACAAATACATTATAGAGGTCTTTTTTTATGATGTTTAATTTCGCTTTCATGGTCAAAAAAATATAGAAGTTATATATAATTATGACCAAAAGCAAAGCTCATAGTTTAATAGCATCAAAATTATTAGCGCATAAAAAAGCGCCGGCAGGAAAAACACTACCGACGCTTATCATCATTCATCAAAAGATCAGTTTATTTTGTCGCGGCTCATTTCGGGGTGATAATGCAGGCCTGGTGTAAGCCAATACAATAGCATAACCCTTGAATATCTGAAGTTAAAAGGCGATAGTATAACCGCAATAGCCAGTATAATAGTAACATATAACCACGGATTATGACTTCCGGTCAATACGCTTATAGCTACGGCGGCGGTTACCATTTCGGCAACATTAAAGGCATAGCTTACAAACATAGCCACGTAAAAATAGCCTGGCTCTTTTTCGTATGTTAAACCGCAGTGCGGGCAGGTCTTGTGCATTTCCTGACCTTGAAAGCCATACATGCTTGTGGCAAACATATCACCACGCCTGCAACGCGGACATTTGGCATGTACAAAAGCCGGCCATGCCGCTAATTTATAGTTGTTGTTTTCCATGATCGTATAGTAATTTTTTTCTGAATTCCTCGGGTGTGGTGTCTTCCAGTTTTTTAAAAAATTTGGTGAAATAAGAGTTGTCGCTAAAGTTTAATTTCAATGATATTTCGCTGATGCTGAGCTGAGGGTTGGTGAGCATGCGTTTTGCTTCTAGCATTACCCTGTTACGGATCATCTCACCAGCGGGGATACCCATCATATCTTTGCAAACCGCGTTCAAATGGTTCGGTGTTATATACAGCATAGCGGCATAATCCTTTGGTAACCTGATATCCGTATAATGATGTTCAATTAAATTTTTAAAGTTTTTGAGCAGGGTTTGGTTGTATGACGAATTATTGTTTACGGCCGAGATGGCAGTTACACGGTTAACCCTGATAAATATTTGAAGCATCAGTAGCCTGATCATATCGGCAGCTGATGTGCCAGGGTTAGTAACTTCTGTAAGTATGTTTTCAAAAAGAGGTTTGATAGCTGCGTAAGTTTCGGCCGGTAAATTGATCACTGCATCAGCGAGGTTACCGCTGAAAAAAGAAAAATTATCCAGGTATCCATGCTGCAGCAGGAATGATTGGATGAAAGATGTCGAAAAGTTAATAATATAACCATCCGTAACACCCTCAAAACCCCAGGAATGTACCTGTCCGGGTATCATAAAATAAATTTGCCCTGGCTTAACCACAAAGCTTTCAAAATCTATAGTATGTGTACCCGCGCCTGCAGTAAATAATACCAGGTGGTAAAATGTATGGCGATGGGTAGCAAACAGGTTTTTATGTGTATCAAGATATGGTGCAAAACTGCTTATCAGTATGTCATCCTGATTGATGTCAGACAGTGAACAGATATCATATAGTGGTATGTTTTGTAACATGAAGCAAAATTACGCAGCAATTTTTCATTTATAATGGTACTATTTTTATTTTAAATGGTACTATTCAACTATAATTGAATAATACCACTAATCACCAGATTTATTTAAAATATTGAATAATGAATGTCTGATATCGAATAATGAAGGAAGAAATCGATGTTGGGCATTCAAAAGTCGTTATTCGACATTGTATCCTCTTCTTAAATTAATGCCGTTGGTGTTATACGCATATTTTTAGGGTGTTATACGCATACTTTTAGGGTGCTATACACACATTTTTATTTTACAACCATAGTGACATTTGATAAAAAAATATCACAATGAAAAATAAATTTTTGGTGGCTTGCTTAATAAGTTTATTATCGGTCACATCAATCTACGCTTATACAGGTCCAAAAACTGACGATAAGGGTTACACCGCCGTGATCCGCAGCTTTATTGACAGCCACATGAATGGTAATTATAAAGAGCTTAGCAAGATATTGGATGGAAATTATACACTGAAAATCCCACGCGGAAATAAAGTTATACAGCAAAGTAAATCAAGTTTGGTTGATGCTATGAAAAAGGAAGCAGGTACCCAGCAAAACTGCCAGTCAAATTACGAAGTGCTGGCTAAAAGTGATGCACTGGTAATAGCCCGGGTTGATTTTAGTTATCATGATAGTATACAGCATAACTATCTGGTGCTTGAAAAGGATGATGCGCAGGAATGGAAAATTACCCAGGTTTGTAAAATGTTTGAAGATCTGGAAACTCCGGCTGGTAGTAATGGAGCGGTAACCGCTAAAAATTGAGTTTTTTAAACTGATCTTATAATAAAACATTATAGGGGATTTTAACCAATTTACCCTATAGGAAGGAATCACCCCAAAAGGGTGATTTTTTTTGTTTTATTTAGCTTTATTTTGAATGTAATTGCGGTAATACTGCAAACTATTAATTAGGGCGTAAGTGAACAAGTATATTTTATGTATGGTGAGAGTGTTTTGGTGTGTGGTATTTATTTGTTTAATGTGGGTATTTCCGGCATTAGGGCAAAAATATACGTTTGCGCATTATGATATTGATGATGGTTTGATCCAATCGCAGGTAAACAGGTTTTCGATGGATAAGGATCATCGTTTGTGGATAGCCACTTTTGGAGGAGCCTGCCGTTTTGATGGAAAGGAGTTTTTAGGATACTCCAGGCAAAACGGGTTACCGAATAACTATGTAAGTACCGTTTTTTCTGACCGTGCAGGGCGGGTATGGTTTGGTACACTTGACGGATTGGCTATGCTTCACAATGGCAAAATTAAAAATTACAAGCCTGCGGCCTCTCAAAAACACAATGTTGTAACTGACATAACTCAGGATGTAAATGGCACTATCTGGGCTGTGATGAGTTATGGGTTATTTAAAATTACCGACAATAAAATGGAGCCGGTAACATTTGATGACAGCAGCAAGGTAACTACTATAGCCGTTGATAAAAGTGGTAGACTTTATGCCGCCGTTTACGGAAAAGGTATATATGCTTTTACCCGTAACGGATGGACTTCTTCTACCCCTTTTAGTGGGAAATATGAACAACTGGCCGTGAGAAAGATGTTATTTGACAAATTTGATAGGCAAAAGGCTTACTTATTAACCTGGAAAGGCTTGTTTTATACAGAGAATAACCAGGTGATGCCTTATGATCCTGTGCGAATGGCAAGCGTAAAGGGGCAACTATTATGTATTGAACAGGACGAGTACAAGAATATCTGGATAGGTACCGATAACGGCGCTTATTGTTTGATGGATGATGAGGTTGTTCATTACAACTCATCAAATGGGCTTACCGATATTTCTATTGCCGATATATATGTAGATGCGGATAATAATCTGTGGCTCGGAAGCCTGGGTAATGGTTTATATCGTTGTGAAGGCAGTAAATATGTAACTTTTGATGGTACACAAGGTTTGCCTGAGTCCAAAATAATCATGGCGATTACTAAAGATTGGAACGATCATATTGTGCTGGGTGCAGATGGGGGAGGGTTAATAAGGTATGATGGTAAAAAGCTAACCAATATAATAACCGCAGCCAATTCAAAATATTTGGCAGGGATACAGTGCCTTTATACCGATAAAAATAAAACTATTTGGATAGGTACCAGTCAGGCCGGGTTATGGCAATATGATCAAAAAGGTTTTAGGCAGATAAAAGGAAGTGATGAAATAGCCTACCACGCCATTATGGCTGATGACAACGGAGTTATCTGGTTAGCAACATCGCTTGGTTGTTATTATTATGAAAAGGGTTTGCTTAAGCAGTTGGATGGCGTACCTGAATATTCCTCATCATTAGTTTCAGCAGGGCGCGACTCTTTGTTTATCGGCACTCAAAATGGTATAGTGTTACTGGTAAATAAAAAGGTATTGCAGACCTATAACCAAAGCTTTCTGAAAAACTCGGCTATCCTCACCATGATCAAATACCATAACGAGATTTTAATAGGCACTGATGACCGGGGCTTATTTGTTTGGGATTTGAAAAATAATCGTTTAAAAAGCTATACTGTAAATGATGGTCTTAAAGCCAATACCATATATAGCCTGATAGCTGATGATACAGATAATGTTTGGATAGGTACAGGTAAAGGCGTTAACCAGATGAAGTTTAATCGCGCGGCAGATAAATTTACGATTATTAATAATTCAGGCTCAAAAGAGCCAGTTTTTGAAACTAATCAAAACGCCATACTTTATAAAGATCATCAGGTTTGGGTGGCCACCACAAAATCTGTTTTGGTTTATAATACCCGTGTACAAACAAAATCTTCACCGCCTCCGCATATCATTATTGAAAATGTAAAGCTGATGCCACAGATAGGCAGGAGTAAGGATACCGCCTTTACTTATTTAACAGATGGAGCTACCTTAACTTATAACCAAAACCACCTGGCTATTTCCTTTTTAGGCATCTATTTAAAAAATCCTACAAGTGTATCATATCGCTATAAATTAGTTGGTTTAGACAGCACTTTTTGTTCGCCAGTAAAAAACAATATTGTTGAGTACCCTATGTTGCCACCTGGTAAATACACATTTAGGGTAAAGGCTATTAGTCCGGATGGTAAAGTTTCGCCGGATACGGCTAATTTCAGTTTCGAAATTATTCCACCGTTTTATAAAACGCTTACCTTTCAAATATCAGCTGTACTGTTTTTTGTGTTGATAGGTTTTGGCCTGCAAAATATTTGGCAGCATAGCAAATTACAGCGTCAGCAGGCCATTGAGGCTATTAAACAGGAAGAAAAAATAAAGATCAGGCAGCAAACAGCCGAAGATTTTCATGATGATCTGGGCAATAAACTTACCCGCATTTCTATACTTTCAGAAATTTTAAATGCCAAAATCGATCAATCTAAAACAGATCAGCACGGACTTATTGATCAGATCAAACAAAATGCTGCAGCCCTTTATAATGGTACAAAAGATATTTTATGGGCTCTTGACCCTAAAAGCGATAATTTATATGAAACTTTGATACACATTAAAGAAATTGGCCTTGAGCTTTTTCAGGACATGCCGGTTGATTTTGAGTTTAACAAAATTGATGATAACCTGAAACAGGTTAAGCTACCAATGGAGTATAGCCGTAATATCACCATGATATATAAAGAGTTGCTGAACAATGTGCTTAAACACGCCGAAGCCGGGCAGGTTATATTACACTGGGCTTATGTGGATAAAGAAGTGATTAGTTTGCGCCTTACCGATAATGGTAAAGGCTTTAGCAGCAATACTATTTCAAAAGGGCATGGTATGCATAACATAAAAGCAAGAGCAAAACGTATTAATGCTGAGCTGCTTATTGTTTCTGAAGAAGGTAAGGGAACCACAGTAGAGCTAAAGTTCAGAAAAAACATTGATGCATAATTATTAAAAGAAATGAACCGCACTATAAAAATAACCATTATTGAAGACGATGAAACCATTAGAAATGGTTATGCTTACTTAATTGGCGCTACCGAAGGTTATGAGGTAGTGAGCACCTACTGCTCTTATGACGAAGCTGCTAAGAAAATAGCTACCGACCATCCCGATGTTGTGCTATTGGATATTGAATTGCCCGGTACCAATGGGGTTGATGCCATTCCCAAATTAAAGAAGCTGTTGCCGCAGTGTTATGTGTTAATATTAACGGTTTATGAATCCGAGAAATTAATATTCAATGCATTAGCTAATGGAGCATCAGGATATCTTACCAAAAACACACCCTCTGCCAAAATAATTGAATCTATCAAGGAGGTTAAAGATGGTGGAGGACCCATGAGCATTAATATTGCCAAGTTGGTTATACGCTCATTCCAAAAAAATCAGGAATCTCCGCTGTCCAGGCGTGAAACTCAAATACTGGAGCTCATAGGCGATGGAAAAAGCCGCAGCCAAATTGCCAAAGAACTATTTATCGACCTGGAAACTGTACGTAGCCACATCAAAAATATATACGTGAAGCTCGATGTTAACTCTCGTGCAGATGCCATAAAAATGGCTAAACAAAATAAACTCATCTGATCAGCACAAGGCCTTACGCTGTAACTGAGTAATTCTCAGTGCATTCCTTATTTTATTTATTATTGTTTGATATTAAATAAATCCCCCTATTTGGGGGATACGTTGCCTATGCTACCGGCTTATCTTTGGTATGTGCAGTAGTTTTAACTGATCGGCTGCAACCCACACCAAATCGTCACCCCTAACTACTTGTTATTGATATTGGGTTGATTTCCTTAGAAATCTTTTATAAGAGTTATTGCTATATGAAATTGAAATATATCCCTGTTTTTGCAGAGGACGCTGATGCGCAGATAAGCTTTTATACGCAAAAGTTAGGCTTCAACCCTATCAGTAATATGTCATTTGCAGAAGGCGAAGAATATACCGTATTACAGGCGGATAATCTGGATGTAGCACTTGTTGTTGGTGGCAGCGCCTTTAAGAGCTGCATTATTTTAAATACCGATGATTGCCTGAAAGATTATCATTTGTACAAAACCGCGGGTGTGTTTTTTTCCACAGTCCCGCGTTACCTGCCAACAGGCCTTGCGGCTGAGTTCTTAGACCCCTCAGGTAACCGGTTTATTTTATTAGAAGAAAGAAATTATACAGAAATATAAATTTTTTATATGATGGATTATTCAAAAACATTACGGAACAATAATAAAATATATAGCCGTACCAGTAGTCAGAAGCAAAATCAGCAGTATAGCTCAGATTTTAGCCTGAGGTTTGTTTTTGCAGGAAATGAGCGTTACGATATAGGTAAACGGCATTTATCTATATATCCCGATTCTTTTTTAATATTGAACAGAGGGACACAATATTCTACCGATACAGATTCAGATATCCCGGTGCAATCATTCAGCATAAGTTTCGACCAGCAATTTTTACAGGATTTTAAAGAATGCTGGGTATTGGGCGACAGTCACCTGTCTGTAAAGAGTATTTATAAAGGAAAGCAATTTCAGGAGTTTGACGAAACCATTTACCCTTTTACAGGTGATATTATGCATAATGTGTATCACCTTAAACAATATCTGGACAATGGACAGCATGATGAATTGCTGATCAATGAGTATCTGCACCATTGCCTGATCAATTATTTCAGTATCTATAATGAAGAGATATTTAAGAAAGCAGAAAAACTTCATTTTTTAAATGCCAGCACCAAAATAGAGATCTTACGCAGGCTTAATCGCGCTAAAGAATACTTGTACAGTAACTACAACCAGAATATAAGCCTGGAAGATCTGGCAGAGCATTCATGCCTGTCAGTAAATCACTTGTTACGAACTTTTAAGCAAGCATTTAACTTAACTCCACATCAGTTTTTAATACAATTGCGGTTAAAAAGAGCCCAGCTTTTATTAAAGAGCACCACGTATCCCATTAATGAGGTTGTAAACCTTATTGGTTTTGAATGCCCAAGCTCTTTTATCAGATTATTTAAAACGCATTATAAAATTACCCCCTTAAAATATAGGCAAACTGCCTGATGGTGTTTCTTTTAGATTAAATAATACTATAAATAATAAGTTTGTACTCAATAGGGTAATGTGCGAAAGTGATCAAAATGGTGATTATCGCATATTATCCTATTTGCTTATATGTTATTATTGTGTTTGTATTAGTTGTATAAGCTGTAAGTCAGGCTTATATAATATTAACTATTAAACACATATCTTATGATAATAGCACCTACTTAATTCACTGTTTTTACTGTTATACCGGGGTATCACTAAAATGCCCATAAACCAGTCACAGGTATCAATTGATTGTCTCAGTTGACGCCCCTTCATTAACCATAATAGGCTCTCTTTGATTTTTTTACTATGTTGATTTGGTTCGTCTAAAATGAATTCGTTTTAAGATAAATTAAATTAATTGTTCTTTTTAATCAAGTTGGTATTTCTTTTAAAAAGTTAAACCTTCTGTTTATTTAAGAATGATGGGTTATTCAAATTCCTGTAAATCAAATCTATTAATATGAAAAATAAACAAACACAGCCGGATACTTAACCTGTTCTGGTTATTAAACTTTAATTAAGGTTAAAACGTGGAAAAATTAAAAAAGTACATTCTAATAATTAATAAAAAAAAGCATGAAACACAAATTACTTAAAATTTTCATGGTTTGTTTTTTTTGCACGGCTTCAATGGCCTTTGCACAAAATAGAACCGTAACCGGTACCGTAACCGCCAAGGACGATGGCTTACCAATTCCGGGGGTAACAGTAAAAATAAAAGGTACAACAACAGGTGCCCAAACTAATGCAACCGGTAAGTATACGTTAAGCGTGCCAACAGGTTCAACGCTTGTATTTTCTTTTATCGGGTATGTCAGTATCGAAAAACCAGCTGCCGACGTGGTTAATGTTGTTTTAGTACCTGCCAGTAATCAATTAAATGAGGTTGTTGTTACCGCATTAAATATTTCAAGAGAGGCAAAAACCATTGGTTATAGTTCATCTACCCTTAAATCAGAAGATCTGACAAAGGCAAGAGATGCAAACGTGCTTAACTCCATGGCTGGTAAAGTTGCTGGTGTACGTATCAATTCGCAGTCAGGGACATTAGGCGGATCAACAAAAATTGTTATACGTGGTGTGAATTCATTTAACGGTAATTCCCCGTTATTCGTTATCGATGGATTAACCGTAAGTGATAATACCTCTAGTGGTGGAACGGTTGCTAATAACGTTGACTTTGGTAACCGTATGGGTGATTTAAGCTCGGATGATATAGAATCAATGACTGTATTAAAAGGAGCCGCCGCAACTGCATTGTACGGTTCCCGCGCACTTGACGGAGCGGTAATTATTACCACTAAAAAAGGAAAAAAAGGAACGTTCTCAGTGGATATCAACTCGTCCGTACGTTTTGATAACCCATTGGTTTTGCCTAAATTTCAGAATGAATATGCGCAAGGTAACCAGGGAGTGTATGCCAATACACAATTAAATGGTTGGGGACCTAAAATAACCGGACAGTCAGTAAATCAGTTTCCTAACTTTACTGCCGGATCTCCCCAAACTCCTTTGGTAGCTTATCCGGATAATGTGAAAGACTTTTTTCAAACCGGTGTTTCTGCAATAAACAATATTTCATTTGGTGGTGGTGACGAAAAATCTGATTATAGGGTGAGTTTTTCAAGCGCGAATGAAAAAGGTATTATTCCTGAGTCATCTTTAGATAGGTATACCTTAGCCGTAAATACCGGACGTAACTTTAGTGATAAACTTTCATCCCGTTTTTCAGGTTCTTACACTAATATTGTATCAGACGGCCGTCCGGCACAAAGTGCTAACAACCAAAATGCCATCATAAATTCAGTTTATGGATTGCCAAGAACGGTTGATATTAACGCTTTAAAGAATAACGTGGTGGATCCTGTAACAGGTGTTCAGCAATTTCTGGCTCCTGGCCGTTTAGGTAACAACCCATACTGGATCATGGATTATAACAGGAACAGTAACAGCGTTGATAGATTTACCGGCACTTATAACTTAACCTACAAACCTGTTACCTGGGTTACGCTAAGCAATACATTTGGGGCTGACATTTACACCGAAAAAAGGAGCTTGATATTGCGTAAAGGTACTGCCGGATATTTACCGGGTCAGTTTACAAAATACGATCTGTTAAGTAAGCAAGTGAATGATGATTTTTTGGCCACGTTTGAACAAAATAACCTGGTTAAGGACTTTAAATTTAAACTGCTTGTGGGCGGCAACATCAACCAACGTTTTAATCAAACTAACCAGGTAGATGCCTTTAACCTAACTATTGATCAGTTGTATACATATAGCAACGCAGCAAGTTCTACTGCTACTTTAGGCTATCAGAAAAGAAGGTTGCTGGGCTTATACGGTGATTTAAGCATAGGATATAAAGATTATTTATTTTTAGATGTAACAGGTAGAAATGACTGGACTTCAACATTACCAGTTGACAGCCGCTCTTATTTTTACCCCTCAGTTAGCGGTTCATTCGTTTTCTCTGAAGTATTAAAAGATAAAGGTTTTGACTGGTTATCTTTTGGTAAATTAAGAGCTAGCTGGGCTTCTGTAGGTAGCGATTTGGGACCGTACCAATTAGATTATCAGTATTCACCTACCTCAACGGTATTTTTGCAATATGTAGATGCCAATGCTATAGTTTTTCCGGCAGGGCCAATTGCAACAGCTTTTGCTGCACCACGGACATTGCCAAATTCTACTCTGAAGCCGCAAAAAGAAAACTCGTATGAGTTTGGTACAGAATTGAAATTTTTAAATAACCGTATCGGGTTAGACTTTACCTACTACCATTCAAATATCAAAAATCAATTAATATCTATTACCGTGCCTCCATCTACCGGCTATTTTGCTAAAGTAGTAAACGCGGGTGTTATTCAAAACTCAGGTATTGAAGCTACATTGAATTTAGTACCTGTTAAATTAAAAGATTTTGAATGGAATATAAATGTAAATTTTGCTAAAAACAATCAGAAAGTAAAAGAACTGCTCCCTGGTTTGAATTTATATAGTGTGGCAAGCGGTTATAGTGGATTGCTGATACAGGCTGAAGTAGGGCAAAGTTTAGGACTTTATGGCGGGCAATTTTCCAGATCACCAGATGGTCAATATATCATTGATCCAACAAGTGGCTTAAGAGTAGTTACTCAAGGTAAAAGATTGGGAAGTATCTATGCCGATTGGACAGGAGGTCTTAATAATACTTTCAGATATAAAGGCTTTAGCCTGAGTTCATTAATTGATATTCGTAAGGGTGGTGTATTTTTCTCAGGAACAGTTTCTGGCTTGAGAACATCTGGCTTAGCTGCTGAAACTGGTGGCGACAGATCTCAATTGATTGTTGATAAAGGTGTCAATCTGGTAAATGGAGCATACGTGCCAAATACTAAAGCTATAAACGCGCAAAATTACTGGAGCTGGATAGGAAGTACTACAAATACCGAAGGAAGTGTTTTTGATGCGGGCTTTATCAAATTAAGAGAAGTTCAATTTGCTTACCAACTCCCATCTAAATTGTTTAAAGCTTCATTTGTAAAGGGAATACAGATTGGTGTAGAAGGAAGAAACCTATGGTTGATCAAGAGCCATGTACCACATGTTGATCCGGAGCTTAACTTCTTTGGTTCAGGTAGCGTTGGCGAGGGTGTTGAATTTAATAGCATCCCGTCTACCAGAACAATTGGTATGAACTTACGAGTGTCCCTATAAAAAATTAAAAAATATTGTCATGAAATTTAAAAATAAAATTTTGGCCTCTATGTTGCTGCTTGTAGCGGTATCTGGTGTGTCATGTAAAAAATATCTCGATATCAATACTAATCCATTAACGGCCACCAAAGTTGATCCAAAATTACTTTTTGGATATGCGGTTACCGCCTGGGATGTGAGTAAAAATAGTGGTGACTCTTATATCTCTATCGGTTTTATAGGTCAGTCATTATCATCCGGTGGCGATTTTTCTCAAAACTGGGGCGCATCCAATTTATATAATGTAAGTCCCCTGTCTATAGGAAATACCTGGAAGGTATATTTTAGTAATGGCGGCAATAATTTACAGCAGGCCATATCAATAGCTCAAGCTGCAAGTCCGGTAAATAATAATACTGCCGCTCAGTGCAAGATTGTGTTAGCCCAATTAATGTATGAAGCCACTACTTTATATGGCGATATCCCATACTCACAAGCTTTTCAGCCAGATAAGTATCCTTATCCAAAATACGATGCACAGAAGGATGTATTGGAAAGTTTACTGAAGTTACTGGATGAAGCCATTGCACAAATTGACCCAACCAGTGTATTGAAAATATCTGATTATGATATTTACTACGGTGGTGATATGAGCAAATGGAAAAAGCTGGCCAATTCTATCAAATTTAAAATATTAATGGTAATGGTTGATAAAGATCCAACAAAAGCGGCTGCTATTGGTACCCTTTTGAGTACGCCAGATGCGATGATCTCATCAAGCGCCGAAACTTGGCTTACCAAATATACAACAGGAACCAATAACCAAAATCCTAAATACAGATTGTTTTTAGGCCAGAATCCTTTTACTTATGCAAGTAAAGTTATTACCGATTTGATGGTGCCTACAAATGATCCAAGGTTACCTCAATATTTTGATTTGCCAGCCGGCCAAACCACTTATATTGGTGTGCCTGCCAACGTTGACGCTGATGAAAAAACAGCTATCTTGGGTAGTTATTTACTCAGACCAGATGCACCTTCTGTTATTTTATCATACCAGGAACTGGAGTTATTACAGGCCGAAGCTTATGCCAGAGGTTTGGGTGTAGGTGTGAATATGACAAAGGCCGAGGCTCTGTTTAAACAAGGTGTTACTGATGCTATGACTTTCTATCAGGCTAACCCTGCGGCTGTAACTGCTTATGTAAACGACCCAACAAAATTGCCTAATCTTACCTCGTTATCGGCCACAGATGCTATAAAACAAATTCATATCCAACAATGGGTAGATTTGATGGACAGACCATTAGAAGCATTTGTTCAATGGAAAAGATCAGGACCAGATGGTAGTGAGGTTCCTGCATTAACATTGCCTAAGGACGCTACCCCTGGACCGCTAATCAGGAGATACACGTTGTCGCCTGATGAAACTTCGGCAAACCCCAATATTCCGAAGCCTCAACCAACATATTACGATAAAATGTGGTTTGATTTGTAGTAATCAAACATTTATAAAAAGAAAAGCGGCGGTCTGTTTAGGGATCGTCGCTTTTTCTTTTTATATCCATATCTATTACACCTTTAAACTAAATACCAGGTTTTAAGGCGGGCTTGTGTCTATGCATATATTATATATTTATACCTGAATAAGTTGTAGAGTGCTCATTTTTAATAATATATTAAGTTTTGAACAAGTTGAAACTTATAAACATAAGCATTATGGGTGATTTTCACATATCCTGTTTTTGATTTACACACTATGTTTGTAGTAGCCAAGTAGTTTTCGTTAAGATATTTGGTCAGTTAATAGTTAATTAAAAAGTCAGTAACGCGAGGTCACTGACTTTTTTTATATATGGGTATTTAACTTGCTGTGTATTAATATATTACTTGATTGTAGATATGTCGAAATCACTTTTTTTTAAATTGATTGTAACGTTTTGCTATTTACTCTCGTCATATAAGCATCCAAACACCTAAACATGAAAACTTTAATCATATTGGCTATTACCGGCGGGCTATTTTTTAACTCCCCAGGCCTGGAAAAAAAACACGTAAAAAGCGGCAAAGTATGTACTAAAACCTATGCTAAGCATTGTGTAAAAAACAATTGTAATCATACAAAAAAGGTCACGCATACCAGTTAAAGTGCTGTAAATCTGTGGCGGACATGGAGTTGGTTCTTTATTGCAGGATATTGTCAGTTATCTTTGCAATATCGTAACTGATTTTATTGATAAATCCTAACTGTTCTTTTAGCAAAGCATCTTCTGCTGATAGTTCAACTTTTTCAGTATCACTAACGGTTGTTGTTTTGCCTATATTGAACTCAATAGGCTGCCCCAGAAGTTTTTTGTTGCTTTCGTTTAATACGGATATGCTTTTCTTAACCAGCTTAAGCGCTTCTGCATGGGGTAGCTGTGATTCTTTTTTTACAAGCCCCGATGCTATATTGGCGATGTACGACGACAGAATGTGATTTAAAACCACAAACTTATGTACCTCTTTTACCTTACGCTGCTTGCTTTTAGGTTCCGACGTCATCCGCTCAAAGGCAGCCGATAAATTGGCCGATTTTACATAGACATCCTTACGGGCCAGTTTGTATAGAGTGGTGCCGGTTATTTTGCCCGATAAGCTTTCGGCTATGGTTATCAGGTAATTGATATTGGCCACTATCACATCGCGCAGGGTTTCCTGTATCTGGTCAAATTCCCAGGTAGGGAATATCAGGTAGCTAGCAATAAATGCTATGGATGAGCCGATGACGGTATCCAATATACGTTCTTGCGCTACATTCAATAAGCCT
Organism: Mucilaginibacter lappiensis; assembly: GCF_900155965.1. GTDB lineage: Bacteria > Bacteroidota > Bacteroidia > Sphingobacteriales > Sphingobacteriaceae > Mucilaginibacter > Mucilaginibacter lappiensis. Next base: position 44,099 of record NZ_FTMG01000003.1, on the reverse strand, counting down.
ACACCCAAAAACTTGAACAGGATAAGCACATACGGTGTCATAAAAATTACGCTCACCACATAGTTCAACCTCGAAAAACTATAAGTACCTATCATAAACACCATCAGAAACACAAATTGTGCGGTAGTATCTGGTATAAAACTTAAAATGAGTATACCGATAACCCCGCCGCAAATAGTGCCAATAAGTCGTTGATAATTACGCTGTTTGGATAAACTAAAACCCGGTTTCAGGATTACGATGATGGTGAGGAGCACCCAGTAGCTATGATGCCCCTGAGCCACTGTTTTGGCCGTAATAAAGCCCACAAGGCAAACCAGTGATACCCGCAGGGCATGCTTAAAGGCGCCCGAATCCAGGGTGAAGTTATCAAAGAAGATATGCGGGGCATAATCCTGGTGCGTTACGAACTGCGAATACTCTACATCACCGCGTAGTTCGGTTGATTTAACAGCGGCTTTAGAGTGATAATAATTATATATATTATTGATGCTCTCGCTCAGATCGCGCAGGTTGATCAATATCTTTTTGAGCACCAGGTTACTGATTTCCTGATTGTTTTTGCCAATGTCGTCTATCTTTAGTTTTAGCTTTTCCAGCTCAATATTAAAATCGGTAAGGTGGCGGTTCCTGACATTTGATAATACCATATAAGCTATCTCGTCAACCTCATCGGCCATGTGCTGCAGTATCCGGGCAATCTCATTCAGGATGCCGGTATCTTTAAAGCGTTCGCGTATCTCACTGTAATCGTAGTGTGTAGCCATGATCTGTTCAAACATATCTACCAGGTCAACAAAGGTCAATACCAATATCCTGCTCGCCCCGGTTGATTCCCTAACAAGTACCCGGCTTTTAAACAGTAACTCTCGTACGGCGTCCTGGTGCTGGCTTACCTGTATTTGCTGTGATACCAGCTTGCGGTAATTATCGTCGATATCTTTCTCGGGTAAATAAAAGTCGGCCTTGATCCTTAAAAATTTGGCTATATCGGCTACATTTTCGCCCAGTGCCTGCTGCGCTGCGCGGTAGGGCCTGATACCAAAGAATATCAAACTGAAAGCCATGTACCATAAACCACCTAGCAAAATGGTGGCGCTATACCATAGCACGTTGCCCGCTGGCTGGGCCTTATCCATCATAAATATCATGATGAGCAAGGAGCAGGTACCTACCGAGGCAGCCCGGTTACCATAAACCGTAAACATGGAGAACAGGAACGAGAACAAGGTAATCTCCAACCCCAATGTATATAAATTAAGCCGGGCAAAACCGGTAATGGCTGCTACCAGGAAAAGGCATAAGTTACCAATAGCCATAGAGTTACGCTTGTGGGTAACAGGACCTGGATTGTCAATTACACAAATACAAAGCGCGCCCAAACTAAAGGTAAGCCCCAGGTCAAACTGGTTAAACTCCAGCAATATCAGCGAGGGGAGCAGTATACCCGCCGTTATACGTAAACCGTCAGAAAAATACTGGCTGTAAAAAAAGCTTTTTATTTCCCTGGTATTAATATTCATCAAAATAGTGTTTGTTTTTGGCTGCTGCGGGGCAATACACAGGCAAGTTATAAAAATCTTTGCTTGCAGCTAAACCGTATAATTTCTTTAATATCATTTTGATTCTAAATTAGGATGTAAATTTACAATAATTAAATTTTTTTATCTTGTTTTAGTAAATTTGATATCAAATTCATAATAATATTATTAAATTTATTAATTTAGTTGAAATTTAATTTTAGATAATTAAATTCACCCCCGGTTTTGCGCAATAGCCGGTACCACTCAATTTTAACCCAATTATTTTTCGAACTATGTCATTAACTTTAAAACTCAGTCAGCGGGAAACAGCTTTTAATAACGAAGTTGTAACCAGGTTTGAGTTATATAACAGTTTATTTCAAACATTACCATTTTATCAGGTAAAAGATACCGGTATTTTATTGCCGTTTTTTAGTTCACATTGCGAAAAAGGTGCCATTAAGCAGGCTTCACCAACGGATATTATTGAGTCGTTCTTTAAAAAGTACGTACCTGATATTGACCACCGCGAACAGATTAACCGTATGTTCCGGTTTATCCAGTACATCGAGCGCCAGGTAGTTTTGTTTGATGCCATTGAAGATTCATCTTTTAATAAGCTGGGCAAGTTTGATGATTCGGGCAACCTGCAAAGTTTATTACAACAAGCTACCAACAGCGAGGAAACACGTGCTAAGATCAGCGAGAAACTAAAAGACTTTTCGTTAAGACTGGTGCTCACCGCGCACCCTACTCAGTTTTACCCGGGCACAGTACTGGGCATCATGACCGACCTGATTGAGGCCGTAAAAAGCAATGATATCAACAATATTGATGTGTTGCTGCAACAGTTAGGCAAAACCCCATTCTTTAACAAAACATCACCCACACCGGTTGACGAGGCCATTAGCCTGTCCTGGTTTTTGGAAAATATATTTTACCATGCCGTATCGGGCATACAATCCAAGCTCGAAGAGGAATTTGATATTGATGCGGCTAGCAGCCGTGTACTGGAATTGGGCTTTTGGCCGGGTGGCGATAGGGACGGGAACCCTAACGTAACCACACAAACCACCAAAGAGGTAGCCAGCTTTTTAAGGCAGCGCCTGTTCCGTTGTTACTACCGCGATTTTAGGGTGCTTAAACGCCGTATCACTTTTCGGGGAGTGGAAAAGGCCATGGCCAAATTGGAGAAGCTGCTGTACAAAAATGCCAACGAACATCCCGATTCTAAAAATCTGCAGGGCGAATTAATGAGCCTGCTGCAATCTATCAAGCAAACCATCATTACCGAGCACGATAGCTTGTTTGTAGATATTGTAGAAAACCTGATCCAGAAAGTGCGCTTGTTTGGCTGTTATTTTGCCACATTGGATATCAGGCAGGATAGCCGCGTTTTGCGCAGCGTATTTGATTATGGTATAAAAAATATCAAAACAGGCATCGTTAAAGGCTATGCCGATCTGGATGAGGAAGAAAAACTTAAGCAGATCAGCTTTAATGAGGCCGATTTTCATTGCCCTTCTGACGCGGATGCCATGACACAGGATACCCTGAACACCATTCGCCTGATGCAGGAAATTCAGCAAGCTAATGGCGAAAAAGCCTGTCAACGGTTTATCATCAGCAACTGTCAGCAGGCATCTGATATTTTACAACTCATCGACCTGTTTTTATGGAGTGGATGGGAAAAAGACAGCCTGAGTGTCGACTTTATGCCGCTGTTCGAAACTGTTAACGACCTTTCACGCGCGGCCGAGATCATGGAGCAGTTATATACACATTCATACTATGCCGAGCACCTGAAAAAACGAGGTAACCGGCAAACCATTATGCTTGGTTTTTCTGACAGCACCAAAGACGGTGGCTACCTGATGGCTAACTGGTCTATATATAAAGCCAAGGTGGAACTAACCGCTATGGCCCGTAAATATGATATCAGCCTGGCGTTTTTTGATGGCAGGGGAGGCCCGCCGGCACGTGGCGGCGGTAAAACACACCGTTTTTATGCTTCTATGGGTAACGAGATCGCTAACGATCATATCCAATTGACCATCCAGGGGCAAACCGTGAGTTCTCAATACGGCTCGGTAGAGACTGCCCGTTTCAATATGGAGCAGTTGATTAACGCGGGGATCATATCGGCACTACACCCTAATCATAACGACTTGCTGGATAACAGGCACAAAGCCCTGATATCTGAAATGGCCAGCGAAAGCTACGAACTGTTCATGGCCCTGCGCGCGCATCCTTTATTTGTGGAGTACCTGGAAAAATTCAGTCCGCTTAAATTATTGTCGCGTATCAATATCAGCAGTCGCCCAACCAAGCGTAATGCCGGTGCACCATTGAAACTGGAAGATCTGCGCGCTATCAGCTTTGTAACTTCCTGGAGCCAGCTCAAACAGAGTATCCCGGGCTTTTATGGCGTGGGTACCGCTTTGAAAAAGATGAAAGACAGCGGCAATTGGCTCGAAATAAAAGAGCTGTACAGAACATCAGGTTTCTTTAAAACCATGCTGGATAACTGTGCCATGTCTATGTCGAAATCTGATTTCAGGGTGACCGCTTATTTGGAGAAAGACAAAAAATTCGGCGCTTTCTGGAAAATGTTGAAGAACGAGTTTGAACTGACCCGCGAAATGCTGCTCGACCTGACCGGCAGCACGGTGCTGATGGAAGAATACCCTGTTGAGCGCCGTTCTATCGCCATTCGCGAGAAGATTGTACTGCCACTCGTGATCATCCAACATTATGCCTTGCAGAAGCTCAATAGCAGCGATGACAGCGAACTGATTGATATATATGATAAGCTCGTGATCCGTACCGTTTACGGCATCGTTAACGCGGGTAGGAATTTGGCGTAATAGCCCCACGGTTTTATCCGTATTTGTCATCTCGAACGATAGTGAGAGATCTTTTGCGCGCGATAAGTCAGACGTAAAAGATCTCTCCTCGTACCTCGTTCGAGATGACATTTATTTTTATTGGCGATCCAGCTGCCTTTGCTCTGCTCCAGCCGAATGACTTTTATTTCCCGGCCTCTGGCTGATGGCATAACAAGTGAAATCGCGTTTACTTATCCGAAGGATTCTTCTTTTTATTGATCAGCATTTCTACCATTTTAACCATGCGGTCCTGGCGAGTTTTTTCCTGTTTGGCGGTCAATATCCATAGCACGTATTCCTTTTTATGGCTGTAGGCCAGCTGCTGAAACCAGCTAAGCACGCCAGGATGTTGTTCCAGCACGGCCTTGATATCATCGGGCAGGGTCACGATTTTCTTATCCACATCAATATAAGTGCTGTACTCATTATTTCGCACCGCGTCAGTACGGCCTGCCGAAACCTTTACCTTATCAACCGGGCGAAAACGCAGGGCTGTCCATACCTCATTAACCGCTGCCGAAGCCACCGGGCGGATGCTGTATTGGGCCGGGGCATCCCAACTGCTCATCATTTCGAGGTCGGTGGTGATGCCTGAATTTTTTTTAGGATAGATGATCCAGAATACGGTATCAACCTTCAATAGCGGAACGATTACTTTCAATTCATCCGTCAATTCCGCACTATTGGTAACAAACAGCTGTATGCCGTTAAATGTACCTCTGGTGTTATGTACTATCTCCACATCATCGGGCAGGGGCTCCAGGCTTTCCAGGTAGTTGGCGGGCGCGTTATGCAGCAACCAGCGCGTACGGGGCTTCATCTGTAGTTTTTTGGCAAGGGCGTTCATGGGTTTATAGGTGGTTTTACCTTAGCTAATTTAATAACAAATTGTGTTAAAGGCGCTTGTTTCCTGTATGTCATTGCAGAAACGACGAAGCAATCTCGTAGCTATTCAGATCGTTAAACAAACGAAGAGATTGTCACGCTGCGCAATGACATGGTTTTATAAGTCAGAGGGGCGTTCAGCGCAACGCAGACGAGCTGAGTTGTTTGCAATGCAACCCGGCATTTTACTACCTTAGCTCATCAATCAAAAAAATGCTTTTTCATTTCAGAAATAAATTTCCGAAGCTGAATACCTACTGGGATAAATACATGCCTTTTCAAAAGCGGCAGGAAATTCCGGCGAAAACCATTTTGCTGGATGAAGGCAAAGTATCGCAAAACTACATCTTTATAGAAAAAGGTTGTGTACGGGCATTTTTTAATAATAATGGGAGCGAAAAAACAGTACAGTTCTTTTTCGAGGACGAAGGGTTAACCTCTTTTGATAGCTTCGTTAATAATGTACCCAGCCAATTTACCATCGAAACCATTGAGCCATCGGTTATTTATTTGTTGCCCAAGCCATATGTAATCCAATTGATGAACGAACTGAGCCAGGAGCCCGACTTTGCTCAAATGATCCTGCAGATGTCGGCTCAGCGGCAAACGCATTACATCAATGAATTTGTTTCCTTTATCCGCGATACACCCGAGCAGCGTTATCAAAACCTTTTGACCGAACGGTCGCACATTATCCAGCGGGTGCCGCAGCATTACATCGCTTCGTACCTGGGCATAAGCACCGTACACCTGAGCCGAATCAAAAGCAAACTGGCCAAAGGCAAATTACATTTCTGAACTTGATAACATATGTTATCGTTTGGGTGCAGGCGATCATCCTACTTTTGTTTAAACAAAATATAAAATGAAAGCAGCAGTAATGTATCAAAAAGAGGGTTTACCTCAATATACAGATTTCCCGGAGCCTATAGCTCAACATGACGATGAAGTACTGGTTACCGTAAAGGCGGTAGCCATCAAACATTTGGATAAAAGTAGGGCCAGCGGCAAGCACTATTCGAGCGATGCACCAAAAGAGAGCGGAAAAGTGATTGGCGGCGACGGCGTTTGCGTGCTCGAGGATGGAACGCGGGTGTATGGCATGGGCGTAAGCGGTATGTTGGCCGAAAAAGCGACCATTGATAAAGATCGTATCGTGAAAATTCCGGATAGATTGGACGATGCTACAGCCGCGGCTCTGCCCAATGCAGTGATCGGTGCGGCGATGGGGCTTAAATTCAAAGCGGACATCCAGCCAGAAGATGTGGTGCTCATCAACGGGGCAACCGGTTTTACCGGGCGTGTAGCGGTGCAGATAGCCAAACATTATGGTGCCAAAAAAGTGATCGTAACTGGCAGGAACCAAGCCTCACTGGATGACCTGTTATCGCTTGGTGCCGACGAAATAGTTTCGGTATTGCAGGATGATGAAGGTTTCCAAACGCAACTGGCCGCAATTCATGCAGCCACGCCTGTTGATGTGATCATTGATTACCTGTGGGGGCATACCGCCGAAATGATATTGGCTTGTGTAAAAGGTAACGGTTCATTTACCAATAGGGTAAGATATGTATCCATAGGTGCCATGACCGGTGATCTGATCCAGCTATCGGCTGCAAACCTCCGTAGTGTCGATCTGCAATTAACAGGTTCGGGATTAGGCGCCTGGTCAAAACCACAGGTTGGACAGCTATTCAGTCAGATCTTGCCTGAAATGTTTGAGCTGGCAGCAGCAGGCAAGCTTAAGGTAGAAACCATCACCGTGAAACTGGAAAACATCGCCGAACTTTGGGATCTGGAAGTAGATAGTGGTAAACGCTTGGTGGTAATTATTTGAGTGAAGAAGAGGCTGTCAGCCTGAGCTTGTCAAGAGTCCAGGCCCGTGCGATTCCTTCCTTGGGGAAGGGGCAATGTCATTAAGTTAAGGGGAAACGCAAAAGCAATTCCGCAAAAGCCCCCTCTAAACGGCGAAGCCCTCATGTAATAATCTCCCCCGGAAGGGGAGACTTAGCTTCAATTTTTTAAAGTCCTCCCTACCGGGGAGGATTTAGGGGGGGCTCCATGTGTTTAACTTAATGACATTGGAGAAGGGGAGGAAGGGGTTTTAACGCGGGCTAAACCCCTCCCTGCCTTTACGCTTTATCCATCGCACCCCTCCCACGGGAGGGAATTGAACGGCCATAAAATAATAACCTTACATCGCCATTTTGGCAAAAAAATCCCAAAGCACTATCCCTGCTGATACTACGATGTTAAAAGAGTGTTTAGTGCCGAACTGGGGTATTTCGATACAGGCATCGATGTGTTGCATTACCTCGTCGCTTACGCCGTTTACTTCGTTACCAAAGATGAGGGCGTATTTTTCATTGTCGAGCGGGGTAAACTCGTTAAGCATGGTGCTGTTTTCGGCTTGTTCAACAGCTATAATGCGGTAACCAGCCTTGCGCAGCTGTTCAACGGCTTGCAGCGGGGTTTCGTAATAGGTCCAGTTAACGGATTGTGTGGCACCGAGAGCGGTTTTTTCGATTTCGCGATGTGGGGGCTGAGCGGTAATGCCGCAAAGACAGATCTGCTCAACCGCGAAACCATCCGAAGTGCGGAAAATAGAGCCAATGTTGTGCATGCTGCGCACATTGTCAAGCACCACCGCTACAGGCAGTTTATCCTGTGCCTTAAATTCATCAACCGAAGCTCGTTTCAGCTCATCTAATTTTAATTTGCGCATAGTTTTTAGTCCATGGTCCATGGACTAAAAACCATGGACTTTTCAATAGCGCAAAAGTATTAATTAACCAACAGATTCAGCAATCCTACACCGTTACCAATCAGCGAACTATAAACGGATGGGGCATAGCCAATTTTTTGGGTGTAATATTCAGTTATTTCGGCACTGTAATTATCAAATGCATCAGCCTTAACCAAAGCTATGGCACAACCGCCAAAACCTGCACCTGTCATGCGGGCACCAGCTACGTTAGGGTTGGTTTTGCTGTATTCGGCCACGGCATCCAGTTCGGCACCACTTACTTCGTACAAATCGCGCAGTGAATCGTGCGAGGCATACATCAACCGGCCAAATTCCTGTAAGTTATTAGCGGCCAGTGCAACAGCGGCCAACTTTACACGGTCGTTCTCTTCAACAACATGTTTAGCGCGGTTCAGTACCACCGGATTAGTGATCAGGTGCTGATATTTTTTGAATGTATCGGCATTAATGTCGCACAGGTAATTGATTTTCAGTTCCCGTTGCAGGGCTTTCAAGGCTTCCTGGCATTCCTGCACGCGTTCGTTATATTTAGATTCGGCCAGTTTACGGGGTTTATTGGTGTTGATAATGGCCAGCACGTGCTCACCCAGGTTACTGTCAACCGCCTGGTAATCCAGCGTATCGCAGTTCAGCATCAGGGCCTTGTTTTTTTCGCCAAAGGCAACGGCAAACTGATCCATAATACCACTGTTTACGCCGATAAAGTTATTTTCGACAGATTTCGACAGTTTCACCAGGTCGAGTTTGCTGTAACCGCAATTGAAAATATCATTGAGGGTGTAAGCCGTAACCACCTCGATAGAGGCTGATGACGACAAACCAGAGCCGATAGGGATATCGCCATAAAAAAGCATATCCAGACCTTTTAACTGGTGCCCATCCTTACCAAAATGATCTATTATACCGATAGGGAAGTTGAACCATTCGTCGCCCGTTTTTTCATAACGTTGTTGAACAGGGATATCGCCCTGATCGGTAAAGTTTAAGCTCCTGAAACGAAAAACGCCATCTTCATTAGGCGATATTAACAGGTAAGTGCCAAAAGTAATGGCGCATGGCATAACCAGGCCGCCGTTGTAGTCGATATGTTCGCCGATAAGGTTTACGCGACCGGGAGAAAAATAGGTGGCGTCGGCCTCTTTATGATATAATTTAGTAAATTCCTGCTGCAAAGTATTCTTCATTATTTCAGGTTAGTTGTTTGGAAAAAACAAATATTGTAAAAATTGTCAAATTTACATTTATAAAGTTTATTTAAAATAGAATTTTTTAATTTTTTCAGATACCGGTCTGATCGGGCAGGAGGTTTAAATATATCGTTTTACAGCAGTTGAGGCAAACAGAATAGCCTATTGCCTGTTGGATAAGTATCAGCCGAAAGTAGTATACCGGAATGGATTATTCGTGTAATTTTTTTGTGGGACTTGTAATTTTTTAAATGACCCGCTGCTGTAACGATATAAAAATCAAAAAAAGATGACAACGCTAAACCCTTACCTGGTTTTTAAAGATAATTGCGAAGACGCTTTTAATTTCTACAAAGCTGTTTTTGGCGGCGATATCCTGTTTATGGGGCGCTATAAAGATGTGCCGCAAACCGATAAAAAATTATTCCCGCTTTCGGCTGATGAAAAAATTATGCATGCTTCTTTACAGATTGCCCCAAATACGGTTATTATGGGTTGTGATAGTATAGAAGCGTATCAGGGATTAACACCTGAGGCTGCCAATAATTTTTATCTCTACATCAGTACTGCCAATCAGGCCGAAGCTTATCGCATATATAATGAACTTGCTGCAGGAGGGGAGGCTACGATGCCCATTGGTGAAACTTTTTGGAGCACGCATTACGGGATGCTGGCCGACAAATTCGGGATCCATTGGAAGATCACCTTTGACCCCGATAAGCATCAATAAAAAAATTACTAATTCACTAATTCAATAATTGTAATATGAAACAATACCTGGTTACGGGCTATGATTATACAGATGAAGGCGCCTTGCAGCGTCGCATGGATGTACGCCCGCATCATTTAGATAATCTTAAAGAACTCAAAGAAAGTAGTAATTTCCTGATAGGCGGAGCCGTACTCAATGATGAGGGCAATATGATGGGTTCGGTCATGATCATGCAGTTTGAAACTGATGAAGCCCTGGAAGCCTGGAAACAAAACGAACCTTACATTACTCAAAAAGTATGGGAGTCGGTTGATGTGAAGCCGTTTAAGGTGGCGGTGGTTTAAGGACAGAACGAAGAATTAAAACCATGTCATTGAGCGAAGCGTGGCAATCTCCTCAGATGTCTATCGATGAGAACAGCTACGAGATTGCTTCGTCGCACCTCCTTACAGCAATGACGCGTAGAGAAAAATGAAGCCTGTTTGGTCTGTCTGGATATTAATTGAGGGCGTTCCAATTATCTAATTGCCAATATCCCTCTGCATCTTTTTTATAAAAGGCGGTATAAGTTTTTCCCTCCATGTCAAAGTTGAACGAAAACTCTTTCACCGAGCGGGCATGAGGTATAAAGTGGGGTAGTATGCTATTGGCAACCATGGTAATGGCTTCGCTAAATTCATCGCGGCTTTTCTGCTGCTGGCAGGCCTCCTGCAAGGAATGACTTACATAATCCGCATAGGTGGTAAACTCATATACACTGTCCTTCATTTGGCGGGCCGCGTTGAAGGCAGCCTCGGCCCATAGTTCTTTGTAAGTCTCCATAGCCTTTAGCAGGTCGGGAGCTGATATTTCGGGTAAACCATCGTTGCCGGTGGTGTTATAGCTGTTTAGGATCTCTTCTTTGCTCTTCATGTATTTAATGATGATACAAAATTAAAAGGATGCCCGTGTTTTATGGCATCCCTTTAATTTTACCCGGTTTAGGGGCGATTTATTTTGCATCTTTTAGACCTTCGAGGATCAGCAGATCGGCATCGTCCAGTTTGATGTCGGCTGTTTTCATGTTCTCTTCCAGGTGTTCCACAGATGATGTACCCGGAATAAGCAGGATATTAGGCGAGTGGTGCAGCAACCAGCTCAGGGCCACCTGATGTATGGTAACGCTATATTTATCGGCTACGCCCTGTAATATCTGCTCGCCTTTTACATTACCGCCTCCTAGTGGATACCAGGGTATAAAGGCGATGTTTTGCTCGCGGGTGTATTGCAGCTCGGCTTCCCATTTGCGGTTATCCACACTGTACATGTTTTGTACCGATACCACCTCAAAAAACTGCTGTGCATGTTTGATCTCGTCTACGCTTACTTCCGACAGGCCAATGTGTTTGATCTTACCCTGCTGTTGTGCTTTTTGTAAAAACTCAAATGTTTTTTCGGCCGGTACGTTAGGATCTATCCTGTGGAGCTGATACAGGTCGATACGATCCTGTTTCAGACGTTTTAAGCTACCTTCCAGGGCTTCCTGTAAGTGAGCTGGGGATGAGTCAATATTCCACTGGTTAGGGCCTGTACGCAGGAAACCACCCTTGGTGCCGATGATAAGCCCGGCAGGGTATGGTGCAAGCGCTTCGGCTATCAGTTCTTCGGAAACATTGGGGCCATAGCTGTCGGCAGTATCAATAAAGTTTACGCCCAGCTCAACAGCGCGTTTGAGAACACGGATGCATTCATCCTTATCTTTTGGTGGCCCCCAAATGCCCTGGCCGGTAATGCGCATGGCACCGTAGCCCAGGCGATTTATGGTATAGTCGCCACCTAATGTGAACGTTTTTTCAAAAGTGTTTGCCATAGTATAAGTTGTTGTTATTAAAATCAACTCAAATATGCTTGCATTGTTTAAAAATATTATAACCCGATTGTAATAATGGCGTATGCAGGGGTAACAATTTAGCAGTATCTTTCGCCCAAAAACAAGCCATGACCGTACAAAACTTCGCCAACCATAAACGCAATGTTGCAGGCTTTCATTATTTGCTGGGCGCTATGCTCATTTTGGGATTGATAGTTTCTGCGGTTAATGTGGTGATGCAATGGCATACGGCAAATTTGATGAGCGCCTTGCTCATTATGCTGCTTTTTGGCTGCTGTTTACTGATGGGCTTGTTTGTACGCATTTTTCCGCTAAAGGCACAAGACAGGGCCATACGTGCCGAAGAGGGGCTGCGTTATTTTATACTTACCCGCAAGCCACTGGATAGCCGGCTTACCATAGCGCAGATAGCCGCCCTGCGTTTCGCGCCGGATGCCGAATTGATCCCTTTAATGGAAAGAGTGATAGCAGAAAATCTGTCGGCCAGTGAAATTAAACAAGCTATCAAAAACTGGCGTGCAGATCATCATCGGGTGTAGGTTAAAAGTTAGAATTTAAACTTTAAACTTTAGACTTTAGCATTTCCCCATATTTACCTCCACCAGCCTATAATAGTCCCCATCAGGGTTAATGACACCAGGCTGTAGCCTCCGTTTATAAATATCAGGCGCCAGCTTTTTAGCTCAAACAGGCCCTGTATCGCGATGGCACTAAATGTCCATACGCCAGCCAGAGAACCTGCCGTGGCACCCCAGGATATGTCGGTTTTGGCATCAGCCAGGAACATCCCCAGGTTAACCGCCATAATGATGGAAAAGAAAAATGAAAAGCCAAAAATTCGACCCTTATTGGAGGCCTTTAATTCGTCGGGATTAAGCTTGTTATCAGCCATCCACGGTTTGGCGAATAATAAAGGAGAGTACCAGATACCGCCAACTAAAAATGCCGAAACGCCGGCAGCTACCACGGCCAGCCAGTTGATGTGTGAAAAGTCCATAATGATAAGTTTATGTGTATCATAAAATTAACAAAATGTTTTGGATTTTGGGAGTAAGGATTATTGGAGTAAGAACCGACAGAATACTCTGTCCCCGGTCTTTGTTCCTTGCTCCCAAAATCCTTACTCCAAGAAATTACTTCACCTGGATGTGCATCACCTGTCGGCCAAGGTCGCCTTCGGCATCCAGGCCTTCTATAATTACACGGTACGTTCCGCGGGCGTCGCTGTTAAAAAAGCTGAATGAGGCTACACCGTTTTTATCGGTTATCACTTTAGGGTTCCAGTAAATAGTGTTACGCAGATCGACCCCAAGTGCGCCTTGTTTAGTAACATCATACTTAGGCATGTAAAACTCTTTGGATTTACGATAACCCTGTATGGCGAAATTAACCACGTTTTGTTTGGGGATAAGCGCCTGTAACTGGGCCAGGGTTATTTTTTCCTTTTTGATCACCTTTTTGTTGATGATCAAAACGCCGTTTGTTTGATTCATGCGATTAAGACCACTTACACCATCCTTTAAAAATATCTCAACCGATGCCACTTCGGCGCCTGTCATACTTGTTAAAAAGTTCACATCAACGGGCATACTGCCTACATATATTTGCACCGGCACTTTTTTACCGGCATTATAATCGCGGGTGATATAAAAGTTATTATCTACATAAGTTAAACCAAAAGCCATAGTGCTCAAACAGTTGATCAGCAGGGGGCAATCTTTTAACTGATCACCCGATATTTCATGGTCGGCTTGCCCGGGTAACCCGGCAAATGTGCCAAAATCATTATGGCTTGGTTTTTTCTCGAATTTGGTTGATTTAACCACTACCTCTTTCAACACGCGGGAGTTTTGATATTGCCTGCGGCTGTTATCCAGGTACGGGCGCATGGCGCTGTCGATGTTTACAATTTCGTCGGGCTGATTAGGGTTCCTGGTTAATTTCTGGTACAATTCACCATTTACACTGATCACCATGTTTTTACCGTTCACGTTGTTACGGGCGCTCAGGGTTATTTTAGAGGTATCCATTACCACCACGTTACTGAACTTGAAATTACCCGATAGATCGGTTACTGTTTCTGCCGAAAAGTTACGATCAGGTATCAGCAAACGAATGCTGCCTTTGCCTACCGGTAGTCCAGTAGTAGTTCTTAATATACCGGATACTTCAATCCCCTGTTCGGGTGCAATGAAAATAGGAGGGTTTTTATCTGCCAGTATATCCTCGTACGAGAAACGGCGATAGCCTTGTGTAAGCATCAGGATATCCAGGTTGTCCTGTTTTTCCTGATCGGGTTTGTTGAAATAATAATTGGGTTTTTCTATGTATCCTTTCAGATCTGATGTAAGCAGCAGGTTACTTAATATAGTCGATTCTGAATCTTCGTTGGTAGGTACGCTGGTATCATCAAGTACGGCTACAGAAAAACTACCTTCAACAGGAGCGGTGCTGTTTTTTGCCGATACAGCAATCCTTACATTTTGCCGGGTGGTGTAAGATGGCTTATCGGGCCTTAATGCCAGGTTTAGCTGGTCATTATGCTGTACAAAAGCTATACGCTCGCATAAAGCATACCCCCCAGACGAGAACAGGGTAAATTGCACAATACCGGTTGGGAATTTGTTTTTCGGAATATTGGCTGTATAGGCGGCATTTTGTAGTACGGTTTGAGCTGCATAATAAATAACCCCTCCGCTTTGTCCCACCAGGTAAAAACTTTTGTTTTGTTTGCGCTGTAAAAACAATTCGTTAGCTGATATTTTAACGGTAAGATTATCAGCATCGGGACTAAATACGGCTAAATTGATGCCCATAGCCTGTACCCGCGGAAGCTTATAAGTACTTGTAGAACCATTAGCAAAGATAACATTAGCGGTATAGGTTTTTCCACTTTCGGGGGTCAAAACAAATACCCCCATGCCCAGATGCGCAGAGGTAAAAGATGCCATAACGGTACCCTGGTCATCAGTTACCGTTCCTTTTACATCAGTTCCTAATCCTTTGGAATTGATTGCTTTAAAGGCGATTTTTGAACGTATACCATTGGTAAGCTGTCCGCTTTCGGGAAAAAACTGTACATCATAAGCAGTTACTGCGCCTCTTAACGAAAATGAATTGGTTACCGATTTACGTTCGCCCATATCAATGGCGGTTACCAATGAACTGGATGTGATGGTAGCAGATTCGTTTTCGGGTATATCTACCAGTAAATGGCCCTTATCGTCTGTACGGCCACTCCCTTTGGTTATAGCATCGCCATTGCGTACCAATTGCCAGCTTACTTTTTTGTTGGCATAGGGAGCGTTGGTGGGGTCTTTATAAAGAATGTCCGCATCAACTTTTACTGTACCTTTTTTTGCCGAACTTTTATAGCTGATAAAAGTATTTACCTGGTTATCAATAGCATTACCCACGTTAATGGTATGATCGTAAAAATAGTCAGCATCAAAATTGCGCATCCAGTTGGTATAGGCCCTGATGCGGTAAGGTCCCTGTTTATAGGTTTCGCTGGTAAGGGTAATGTTACCATTGGCAAAGCCATTTTTTACAGGTAAACGCAGGTTTTCCATGACAGAATCCTGGCTGTTGATCACATCAACATAAACCACACCGCTTAAACCCGATGGCTGGTGCTTTTCAACAGTTACATAGGCTTTAAACCAAATGGTATCGCCCACGGCATAATAAGGCTTATCTAAATGCAGATAAACTTTTTCAATGGGGTAACTGCTTTGAAATTTGGCAGTTTTTTGAATAAGTGTGTTTAAAGGTATGCTATCCTGTTGCGCCGAAGCTGCAAAACCAAAAGAGAATAACAATGAAATTATGAGTAAAATTTTTCTAGATATCATTAATATAATATAAAGCGGCTAACAGGGGCTAATATAAACATTTAGGGTTGTAGCGTGCCGGACGCACCTGTCATTTAACATTTTTTTACAATCACGGTAAATTTTAATAATGCGATGGGCTTATAACTCAGGTGCTGTTAACACTCAAAATTACAGCTTTTTGCTATATCAACGGAAAGTTATAAGCAATATGTTGCGTGTGAGGCATCATAACATGATTGTTACTTTTTTGAAAGAAGGACATCTGAATCAGCATCCGCAGCCTATCTATTCAGAAATTGGTAACTTTGCCTAATTACCAGGCTTATTATGCAAATACCCCCATCATCGCATCTTGCTCATATTATCAAACACTATTTGATACTGGAAAGCAATTGCAACGAGCCAATTAATTACCGTTTGTTTTCTGACGGTAACCCCGGGATGGTTTTTTACTTCAAAACACCGCTGATGCAACAAGGAGCAGATCAGGCATACGCCCACCCCAATAGTTTTGTTTACGGACAGCTAACCCAATACAAGGACCTGGTATCAACAGGGAAGTTAGACATATTGGTAGTTGTATTCCAGCCTTATGGCCTGTATGCTTTATCAGGCGTAGCCTCGGTTGAACTAAACGACAGCCTGATTAAACTAAATGAACTTTTTAAAAGCAATGCGGAGGATCTGGAGGACCGGGTTTTGAACGAGAGCGGTATCCCAAACAAAATTGAACACATCGAAAACTTTGTGTTCAAAAAGCTGGCGGGTAGCTCGTACCCCGACAACGCACTTACCGGGGCTTTAAAACTGATAGATAACAGCAAGGGAAATATATCTGTAGCTCAATTGCTCCATGTTTTACCCATAACCGAAAAACAACTCGAACGCCGGTTTAACCAGTTTGTTGGGATAGGCCCTAAGCGTTTTACAGCCATTGTGAAGCTGCAATATTTTTTGAAGAACTTACAAAGGCATTCGCAGGATGTAAAAATTGCCGATGCGGCTTATGAGAGTGGTTATTATGATCAGGCACACCTCAATAACTATTTTAAAAAGAACATTGGTATAACCCCATCAGCCTATAAAATAAATAATCTGCTGGCTATTAATTTTATGCAGGTTTAGCCCCTTGTATAATTGTCGGTTTTTTACAAGGCAACATCTTTAACCAGTCATAGCTTTGCTGTACATTAAATGCAAAGCATATGAAAAATTTTAAAATAGCTACAGCTCAATTCGAGAACAAAAGCGGCGATAAAGCCTATAATTTATCGATTATTAAACAGCTGTCGCAAAAAGCGGCACAGCAGGGGGCGGATGTGATTGCCTTTCATGAGTGTTCCGTTACCGGATATACCTTTGCCCGGCACCTGGATAAACAACAAATGCTTAACCTGGCCGAAGTAATTCCCGGGGGAGAAAGCCTGTTGGCACTTACCGACTATGCCCGTGAATTTGACATCGTTATACTGGCCGGACTGTTTGAAAAAGACGAAAACGACAACCTGTTTAAGGCCCAGGTATGTGTAGATAAAAATGGCCTGGTAGCCAAACATCGCAAATTGCACCCGTTTATAAACCCGCATTTACAGCCAGGCACCAGCTATACCGTTTTTGATATTTTAGGCTGGAAATGCGGCATTCTGATCTGTTATGATAATAACGTTATTGAAAATGTAAGGGCCACCAAACTGCTGGGTGCCGATATTATTTTTATGCCGCATGTAACCATGTGTACGCCATCTACCCGCCCAGGTGCAGGTTTTGTTGATGCCCAATTATGGAAGGATAAAGAAAGTAATGCTAAACAACTACGCGAAGAATTTGACGGACTTAAAGGGCGTGCCTGGTTGATGAAATGGTTGCCTGCCCGGGCTTATGATAATGCGGTTTACGCTATTTTCTCCAACCCGATAGGTATGGATGATGATCAGCTTAAAAACGGCTGTTCTATGGTTGTTGACCCTTATGGTGATGTGATAGCGGAGTGCAGATCGTTGGATAATGAAATTACCATAGCCGATATTCATGCAGACAAATTAACCCTGGCCGGCGGTTACCGGTACATCAAAGCCAGAAGGCCAGAATTATATGGTGATATTATTAGAAAAGCGCACCAGAGCGAACAAAAGGTGGTTTGGCTTTAAGGTTAAATATTGCTGATATTAGTTTTATCATCCTGATGCATTGTAACATAAATAATTTAGATTGCGTTACCGATATAAAACTTGAACTATGAGAAGCCTGAAAACCAACTTATTTATATTCCTTTTTTTCTTAATCGCCAGGCATGCATTTGCACAGCAACCCTATAAAATAACCTATCAGCAATTAAAGGAGTATGAAGGTGTTTACCAATACGGCAAGGAGGATAAATTACAGATCGCAGCCTCGCCGGTGGATACCTGTTTGGTTGCGATTATTAAGTTAAGTGTATATCCGTTAAAAGGTTCCGGCAAAGATATTTTTTTGGATATCGGCAAAAATAAGATCACCTTTTTAAGAAATGCTTCCAATCAAATCATAAGTTATACTAAAGGCAATGATACCAATAAGCTCATCACCAGGAATGTTACCTTTCCGCCACAAATGTGGTACCCCAGGTTAGTGGCTAATGTTAAAACCTATCAGTATAAATATGGCAGGCCCGCCAAACTAAAAGATGGTTTGCAACCCGGTGATGCTACAGCTGTTGGCTTGGATACTGCTCTACTCGATAAAATGATGAACAAGATTGTGCAAGGTAAATATCCCAATGTGCACAGTGTTTTAATTATAAAAGGTGGCAAACTGGTGTTTGAGGAGTATTTTTATGAATATACCAAAGATAGCCTGCAGGAAATGCGTTCGGCTACTAAAAGTATGGTATCTGCGCTTACCGGTATCGCTATACATCAGGGGTTTATCAAGAGTAAAAACGAAACTGTGTTATCCTACTTCCCCGAATATAATCTGGCCAATAATACCGATATCAAGAAAACCATCACCATTGAAAACATGCTGGCCAACCAAAGCGGTTTGGATTGCGATGTGAGTAATCCTAAATCGGAAGGCAGTGAGGAAGCAATGGATGCCTCAGACGACTGGGTTAAATTCACCCTCGATCTGCCGATGATCGATAAACCAGGTAACGATGGCAGGTATTGCTCCGGCAACCCCATCACCATTGGGCGTATTATTGAAAAAGCTACTCATATGGCGCTTTCCGCCTTTGGTCAAAAGAATCTTTTTGGCCCCTTGGGTATTACCGGCTACAAATGGAATTTTAAGCCCGACAGATCAAACATTAATGAATATTGCCAGATCTACCTTCACCCGCGCGATATGGCCAAATTTGGGCTGTTATACTTCAACAAAGGCGTTTGGAATAATAAACAGATCATCCCTGCCGATTGGGTGACGGCATCGTTCCAAAAGCACTCCGTAGTACAGGGCGTTGATTATGGCTATCTGTGGTGGTTAAAATACCTGGATGCCGACGGTGGGGTGCGATATTACGGAAAAGCAGCACAGGGCAATGGTGGTCAAAAAATATATGTTTTCCCAGATCAGGACCTGGTTGTTGCCATAACCGGCGGCAATTATAACACCAAATCGCCCTCTGATGAGCTGATCAGCAAATATATCCTGCCATCATTTAATAAAAAATAAACAAAGATCCGCATAACGTATATGGCATTATGCGGATCTGACTCCTACAGATGGTAGAACAAACAAATCAAAAGCTATCGTGTTTTTGATTAAACTACCTTATGCAACAGCACAACTTTTCTCCTGGCGCAATACCATCTCAACGTAATTACTGGCGACTCGTATTGCTTTTTCTGTTACCCGTATTGATTGTAATTGGTATTATTTTAGGTGTGATCAGCATCATCAATATTGGGGCCGCCACTTATGCCCAGCCTGATGCCTTATTTTATACTGCAAACGGGCATACGGTAATGGCTACCGTTGTAACTCATGAATCTGGAGCGACAGAAACATATATCGACAACAACAGGTATGCCGAAGCTATCGATGTAGAAAATGGTAAAAGGCTGTGGCGGGTGCTGCTTGACGCTAAAAACAATCGCGACCAGGATTTTGGCCATGCGGCATTGTTGGGTCAATCTTCTAAATATTTATTTTTTCTACGGAATGAATTGTATGTGATTGACAAACAAACAGGGGAGGTGGTTGCTCAAAATGATCATTTTGAAACCATTAAGGATAAAATGAGTAAAGAAGAACTAACATCTTATAACAGCAGTGATATCAAATATGCCTATAGTGATTCATTAAAAGCCGTGCTGTTTAAAGGTACGGACGGCCTTTTTTATAGCATCAACGGTGTTACCTTAAAAGCGGATATTATCCATATCATCAATTCCGATGAATACTTTAAGCCGACTAATCAACCCTCATACAATAGTCTTATGGTACAGGCTTATGACGATGGCAAACAAAGCCTGGTTTTGCTGGATGAAAAAGAAGTACAGTTGTTGCAAGCCAATAAGCTAATAGAAGGAGTACAGCATCGCAGCGTGGAAAAGTCGGTGAGGAGGTCCTTATACAGTCATCCTGTCGACAAGCTTAGCGGTAATTGGAAAAAAGTAAACGAAGCTGTTTATATATACGGCGGTTTTTTAACCGATCCGCATCAAGGCTATAGGCTGTCCACTGATTCATTGGCTAATAATGAAACCTATCGGCTATTTGCCAACAATTATAATAATATTCATGCCCCCATTCGCTTAAATAACGGGGGACTGATCGTGATGCACAAAGCATCTATGGAGAACACCTCGCCGGTATTGCTCACGGCTATACTGCCAGATGGTAAGGTTATCTGGCAGGCCAACACAGGTTACGCTGATATCGGCTTTCTTTACAAACAGCCTGATGGTGATAAGCTATTTTTCATGGGTACACCCGCGGGTAAATTCAATTATCCCATGCAGCAGTTGCTTTGCCTTAACTTAGCTAATGGAGCCTTGCAATCCTATCCGATAAAGTAAGATGCTTCGGTTTGACTGTAAAGATTGATAATGTATTCAAAATACCAAATTGGTTTTTGGTACAAAATATATCCAAATTGTTTTAAATAATATTTTTGTTAGCTATACTTGTAAACAAAACAATCATAACCTAAAACAATATCCAATGAACCAGGAAATAAAACAAGCCTATCCCAAAGCATACACCGATATTGATAAAGCCACCATCAAATCGGGTTTTACCATGGCGTCCGATGCCTTAACCTGCTCTTTATTGAAAACACTTGCCGCTGCAAAGCCGGGGGGTAAATTCCTGGAGTTGGGTACGGGTACTGGGCTGTCAACCTCCTGGATACTGGATGGTATGGATGCCGCGTCTACTCTTATTTCTATCGACAATGATGCCCGGTTTTTAGAAATAGCCGATCAGTTCCTGGGTAATGATAAACGGCTGGAATTGGTTTGTACAGATGGCGCCAACTGGTTTGAACAAAATAAACATTTAAAGTTCGATTATATTTTTGCAGATACCTGGCATGGTAAGTATTTGTTGCTTGATGAAGCTATAGCCATGCTTAATCCCGGTGGTTTATATATTATTGATGATATGCTGCCCCAGCCCAACTGGCCCGATGGTCATCATGAAAAAGCTATCCGGTTGATGGAAGTACTGGAGCAACGGACAGACCTGGTGCTCACCAAACAATGCTGGGCTACCGGTATATTGATAGCGGTTAGAAAAGTGCTGTGATGGCATCCTAATAGTTATTCTTTTCATTCCTATATTTACCGTCCAGGTATAAAAAAATATGGCTATTGAAATTGAACGCAAATTTCTGGTTGATCACGAACAATGGCACCAGCTTAGTAAACCCGCGGGTAAACATTATCGCCAGGGATATATTTTAAGTGATGATATTAAAACTATCCGGGTGCGTGTTACCGACGAACACGGTTATATAACCATTAAAGGGAAAACAAAGGGTATTAGTCGCCTGGAATATGAGTATATTATCCCGGTTAATGAAGGGGTAGAGCTATTGAATAATTTTGCAGTATCAGAGCTGGAAAAGACTCGCTATTGTATTAACTATGAAGGCAAGATGTGGGAAGTTGACGAATTTTTAGGTGATAACCAGGGCTTGCTGGTAGCAGAAATTGAACTGGAAGATGAGGCTGAAACGTTTAAATTACCATCCTGGATCACTGTAGAGGTTACCGGTGACAAAAAATATTACAACTCGGCTTTATCGTTAAATCCGTTTATGAGATGGACTGAGTAACTAAATATTAAGCGCTCTGCGGTAAGGCCAATAAATAATCCGGTTTTGATTCGTCAAACACGGTTTTAACATATTTATTACCATCCGGGCAAAGGGCGGGGATCAGCGTGGTTTTATTACCATACTCATCAATAATATATGCTTCACCGTCAGCATCCTTTATCCAGTCATAAAGTTTTGCTCTTTCAGTAACCCCTTTTACATTGATGCGTTCATTTACCCACTCTAATGAATCAATAGCTACATAAGGGTTTTTGTGCAGTTTAGCATCGGTTTTTATACAAAGAATACGTACAGACATCGGCTCGTTCGTTTTAATTAACAGGTTTAGCAAAATTAAAACAAATAGGAATGAAGGAAAATAGGTGTTTTCACCCATTTTTTTTGCGTAAAAGTACCCGAAATGCGTAAAAACCACATGGTTAGCCGGTACCTGAAGAATAAATTTAGCTTGAAAATTATTTGATAATGCCTGTGAAAGCCAGGCAAAGAGGGAGAGATAAATAGGGGGAGTGTAAAATAAAAGCCCCGGTATTAATACCGGGGCTTTTATTGTGCTATTTACCAGCCAGTGCCTTTTTTGGCGTTACCGTTTTTGATATGCTCTTCGGCAGTTGCTTTTCCCATGATAGCGGCCATTTTGTTACCTGCGCTATCTTTTCCTGTTGCGATGTACCTTCCTGATTTGATGTCAATAACAGGATCGATCATTGGTACATTTTTAGTTTTGGTTTTTACTGAATACGCGGTAATGCCGCTTCCTTTTTCTGTTGCCATGATAAGTTCTTTTGTTTTTAATAATTGTTAACCCCATTTTAGCCGAATTGTTTCGGCATTTAGCTATAATTGGTTTTTATGCTGTAAACATGCATTAAAATTTTTTAATTCAAAATACCTGAAGTAAATATTTTGTTAACACATTTAAGTTTTTGTTAATAACGTGTAAACAAGTGTATCTTCAAATACCCCATTAAAAAAATAATTTTCCTTAAAATAAGCCTCCTGTGTAAAGTTGTTCTTTTGAAGCAATTTTATTGAAGCCAGGTTGTCAGGACTCACGTTTGCTTGTATAGTGTGGAGGCTCATGGGCCCAAAACCGTAATTAATGATGGTTTCTATGGCTTCCTGCATAATTCCCCTGCCCTGATAGGCCGGGTTTAAAAGATATCCAATCTCGGCCCGATAATTCTCTTTTTCTATACGCCAAAAGCCTATGCTGCCAACAAACTCCTGCTCGTTTTTAAGTGTAATACACCAGGTAATGCCATTATTGCCCTTGAGTAAATCGTTAATAACTTTTATCAGATCTATAGCATCATCAAGCGTTTTTGAGAGTGGCCGGGATATATATTGCATAATGACCGGGTCTTTTCGCAGCTCAAAAAGCTTTGGGGCGTCGGCAAAAGTGAACCTTCGCAATATCAAACGTTCGGTAGTAAGAACAGGGAAAGGATCAAAATTAAGGTTAAGCATAAATTAATTGACTGATGATATAGTAGTTTTTTGTTTTGTCATCAGGCTGTTGTTAAATTTCAGGATGAGCTTGAACAAGTCGGCATACTCCGTAAGGGGTAAAGTTTTGCTGATGTCAAAAACATCGTGATAGGCCTTGATACCACCCAATGTGTATATGAAAAAAGCAGGAACCCCTTTTTCTGTAAAATAGTAATGATCACTATTGGCGGCCTTTCCGCGCGGGTTTACTTTTACCACATAATTACCCTGGCTGTTAATTTGTTTTAATGCGGCAAATTCTTTGGGGTAAACGGTGGCGTTCACTACCGTAATGCCTTCAATACCGGTGCCATCAAGATCCAAATTGATCAGGAAGCGGATGTTTTTTAAAGGTATCAAAGGGTTATCGGTAAAATATTTAGAACCCAATAGTCCGGCTTCTTCGCCCGAAAAACAAATGAAGGCCATGCTGTAGCGCTGCGGATGGGCGCCATAGTATTTAGCTAAGCTTAATAATTGGGTAATTCCGCTGGCATTGTCATTAGCGCCCGGGAAATAAGTATTGCTTCCCATGCCGCCCAAATGATCGTAATGCGCGGTGATAACCAATATCGAGTCGGGCTTTGAAGTGCCATTGACAATACCGCAGATGTTTGCTGTTTTAAAATCAGGGATCAGTTGGTTCTCTATATCAACCTGAATAGTGGATGGTGTTTGTTTTACCGATTTTTTATCCATCTGTATCAGTGTATAATCAAGCGCTTTACCCTCCACAGACCAGGTGAGCTTATCTTCGAGCGATAAAACTACCCGGTTTTCCTTATCAACAAAGTGTGTGCTATCAATTTGCTCCAGCTTGCCGGTACCGGTTACGCCTTTGCTGTCGGGACTTACAATGTAATCTACTCCTGGTTTAAGCTCGATATTATTGATCACCACCTTCATTTTACCCGGAAAAGTATTAACCGGGTAGCTAAACTCCTGCATATAATTTTTGCCATCCATGGGTTTTACACCATAAGCCTTAAACTGCGCGACTAAAAAATTGGCTGCACGATGCACACCATCTTTGGTATAACCACGGCCCCAGAAATAGGGCGAAGTTAAAGTATCAACCATTTTGCGGGCAAACAGCGTGTCCTGAGCTTTTGCAAAATTGGCGGTGAGCAATAAGCAGGAGGCGGCAGTTAACAATAGGTGCTTAGGAGTTTTGAAATTCATTATTTATGATGACGGTTGTCTATATAAAACTATCAGCTTCGCGGTATGCTTTGATCAGGGCCAATTCGCCCTCTTTACCGGCGCCCGCTGTGCCATGTTCCATACCTAGTACGCCTTTATATCCTTTGTCATAAATGTGTTTGAATATGTTTTTGTAGTTAACCTCGCCCGTGCCGGGTTCTTTACGACCAGGGTTATCGCCAATCTGGTAATAACCTATCTCGTCATATACCCAATCAAGCGTGGGGATAATATTACCCTGGTTGCGCTGTACATGGTACATATCATATAAAATTTTGCATGAAGGACTGCCTACCGCTTTGCAGATAGCGTAAGCCTGATCGGGGGTGCGTAAAAACAGATCGGGGTTATCACTTAAGGGCTCCAGCACCATCACCAGGCCATGAGGTTCAATAATGGATGTACCCTTTTTAATGGCTTCAATTACATTACCCGTTTGTACGCCGATGGGGAGGTTGCGCACAAAATCGCCCGGAACCACGGTAACCAGTTTACCATTAATGCGTTTGGCAACTTCAACTGCTTCTTTACAGCTGGTTATGAACTTGTCGAGATGCTCGGCCTTGCCAGATGCTAAAAGGTTGTTGTCATTACCTAAACCGGGTTGTACAAAAACGCCCATAGCCATACCCAATTTAGCCAGCGTATCACCAATTTTTTTCTGCTGATCAACCGGTCGGTGGGCCATACCATTATCTTCAATACTGCGGAACCCCTGATCATAAGCAAACTTGATCTGATCAATAAAATCATCGCCTGCAAGGTTTTTAAACATACCATCATGAATGCCGTAGTTTAAATGAAAAGGTTTACCGGTATCGGAGGCAGCGGTCTCTGCTGCTGCGGGATCTGTTTTTAAAAGTCCGGTTGTGAGTAATGATGCACCTGCCAATACAGAGTTTTGTACAAAGTTTCTGCGTTTCATAATAGGTAATTGGGATTTGAGGCAGCAATATAAAAAAAAGTTGTGAGTTTGGATTTAGGAGATGCTATAGCTACGGGAAGGCCTTCAAACTATCGGGAGGGTGCATTCGTGATTTTTGCTAAAAAATCGTATATTTGTACCACAAACGGAAAATTTACTGCTATTTCCCATATAGCCACCGCTAATCAATCCTTGTTGACCAGGGTTCATTTTTATCCCCGCTGATACCGTTGCTGCCCGGAAATTAAATTGATGATCCTCCTCTTCATGCATGTTTAATGTAGAACTTTTTGTTCAGTTGATAGGGTTTTACAGGTTTTAACCGGGAATGGCAAATTGTTTAACTAAATTTTTAATAAATATGGCTAAATCGCAAGCAACCTTCATGAAAAAACAGCTCGAAAAAAACAGGCAGAAAAAGAAAGAAGAAAAAGAACTGCGTAAACAAGAGCGTCAGCAAAATAGCGGCGGCAGCGACCTGGAAAGCATGATGGCTTACGTTAATGAATTTGGCGAAATCGTATCGACCCCGCCAGAAAAGAAAGTATAAATTTCTATTTACAACTTATGTAGTGTAGCACCAACTGTTTACACTACATAACCATTGTAAAGTGCTTGTTTTTAAAGAATCCCCCCCACCAATAGAGGTACCTACCTTAAAAATGGTATAGCAGGTTTATAAACTACTTGTATGCCTTTATAGCTTCGGAATGCATTGATTAGCACCAAAAGTGTATTAATCAAATACAAAATCAGGGGTACAGATATCATAATAAGTTCCAATAAGCCAAAGCCAGCAAAAGAAACTTGCGGAATATGGATATTGAAATGAAAGATCACCGAGCCAATAAATAAGATATAACTCAGAAATATCAGTAAACACCAGGATATTTGAAAGTTGAGTATCCTCTTACCAGTGTAATCAATGTTTTTAATTTTATCTTTTTTGAGCATATAAAGTGCAAGGGGTACAATAATGCCTAACAACGGGAACGCCAAAAAGGCTAAGGCCGATAGGTTTAAAAATGTTAAAAAACCTCTGTCTTCCTGCTCAGTCCATTCTATCAGATCATTCGGCGTAACATTTAATGCATTAGATAACCGTTTCAGGGTATCGCCCCTTGGTTCAGTTTCACCATTTTCAACCCTTTGTACCGTTCTTAGATTTAATTGTGATGTGGTGGCTAATTCGTCCTGGCTTAATCCTAAACGAACACGTAATTCTTTAATTCTTTTGGATAGGTCGGTCTCTTTCATTTGTTTAATTATTTGATGTAGAGCAAAGGTATTTTATCCATTTCTATTTCTTTGCGACAGGCTTACGGCATTTATACGGCATTTGCGCCAAAACCACCTCTGCGTGTTTATTTGGTTACGGCAAGTGTACGGCATTTATGTTTACACGCTTATTTGTTGTGTAATAATAAGCTTGTTTATTAGCGCGATTTATTAACCTGTTGTAAATCAGGTTATAAATATCGTAACAAGATATTGAACCTTTTGCTATTTAATTTGTCATAACATATATCGATATTTATAAATGGCCATAAAAATAAAACTATGCCTGCTGGTAGCAGGGATGATGGCTGCCTCATGCTCAGGCAACCATAGCAATACCACTGACACACTTGATACAGGCGGTAAAAAGGATACGATGCTGGCCAACGAGGCCGATGCACCTGTGGTAAACATGCAATATTGCTTTTACCATACCGATGGGAAACGGGCTCAGGATACCACTATGGTCAATATGCTTATCAATGGCGACGAGGTAACCGGGAAAATGAGTTGGCTCCCGAAAGAGAAAGATGCCCGTAAGGGAACCATCGCCGGCAAACTTACTGGTAACGCCATTAAAGCTGTGTGGACGTTTACACAGGAAGGTTCAAAGGATAGTATGAATGTTGAATTTCAGTTGAGGGGAAATGCCCTTGCTCAAAAACCCTATAGCTATGATACTAAAACCGGCCGGGAGCAAACCAATACCGGTGCCGATTATAGTGTAATTTACAGCATGAAAAATTGTACTAATTAAGCCAAATTACTACATTAGCTTAAAATAATAATGAAGAAAAGAGAAACCAGTATACTATACCTTGTATTAGGCTTATACACGCTTATGATCAGTTGGTATTATAACCACTCGCTGATATTGCTGCTTATACACTATTTATTTTGGCCGCTTTACCTCATTTACGAGTTATTGATCGGTCATCTGGCTAATGGCATGTGGAAAACTATCCCGCTTTCGTATTTTAATTAAATGAACAGGTATTTCTGATATTGTGTTATATAAACCGGCAACAAGCCGGTTTTTTTGTTTATCCCCGGATATCATCATGGTGCGTTTAAAAAAAAGAGCGACATTGATTGCCGCCCCTTTCTGAACAAAAGATATATCAGTTTATACTTTTTCAACCACAACGGCAGTTCCGTAGGCCAATACTTCGGTGATGCCCTGCATCACTTCATTAGCATCATAACGCATGTTAATAATGCCATTGGCGCCTAATGCCTGCGCATGCTGCACCAAAAGCTGGAAAGCCTCTTCGCGGGCATTTTCGCATAATTCCACGTAAATAGAAAGTCTGCCGCCAAAAAGTGATTGAAAGCCACCTGCAATATTACCAAGAGCGCTGCGACTGCGTACGGTAATGCCACGAACAACGCCTAAATGTTTGGTAACGTGATAACCCTCTAAAGAGGTACTGGTAGTAATAAGTGAAGTGTCCATTTGTTTTTTAATTATTGGTATTGATGTTTAGGTTAACCGTTTTAATGGTTAGTATGTTTTATAGTTAGATAAAACATCATCTTTATAATTACAAATAATGTCCACTTTATTTTTACCAGGCACTCCTACAGGTTTTAAACTTTGTAGCTTTACC
The DNA here is from genome assembly GCF_900155965.1 of Mucilaginibacter lappiensis. GTDB lineage: Bacteria > Bacteroidota > Bacteroidia > Sphingobacteriales > Sphingobacteriaceae > Mucilaginibacter > Mucilaginibacter lappiensis. Next base: position 15,659 of record NZ_FTMG01000003.1, on the reverse strand, counting down.
GGTAGGTACACAGGTATGAGCTCTGCTCTTCTGTTTTAACTTTAAATACGGTGTTGGCATTTACTTCAAACGTTTGTCCGGCGGTAAATAACTGCCAATTAGTTTCACCGGGTAATAAAGCTTCCAGTCGGCCTTCAATAATGGTCATGGTTTCATGGCTCGATGTACCAAATTCATATTCGCCTTTTTCAATAACACCAATAGTACTGCGACCCTGATCGGTAGTGTAAGCCAGTGACTTAACTGCTCCTTCAAAATATTCGTTTACGTTAATCATGCTTAAAAAATTTAAGGCCTAATATGCTTAATTAAAATCAATTGTTTTATAATTTGCAAACTTCAATTACGTGATGCATTCATCGAGAATGTTAAAATATGTGAAAAAAGCAACTTCGGTTGTAATTATTACTTCGTAAAAAGCGTTATTTGCATAAAATTTATATATGAAGAAAATTCAACTATTGATGCTGTTACTTTTATCAGCTATATGTATCCAAAGCTGTAAAAAGGACGTAACTACTTCTGCTTCTACTATTTCCGATAAAATACTGTCTGCTGATATTAACGGTACTGCGTGGAATCCGGATACGGTAAGCGCTGCTATCACCTATAATGCTGCCACCAAAACCAAGACTTTTACAGTGGTTGGTACCGCTACTCAGCAACAGGTAAGCATTAGTGTAGCCGTTCCTAACAGTATAAATACCGCTGGTTTTCCTTTTGCTACTTATAAAGTTGATGCTACTAATAATGTTCAGCTAGCTTATTATATCCAGGCTTCACTTGGTGGTAATTTTACTCAGATAGGTACTGTAGAACCAGGATCAGGATCGGTTACTACAACCGCTATCGATTCAGTTAAAAAAGTAATCACAGGTACTTATTCATTTACCTCCAAACAAGTTAATAAAGACCAGAACGGTAATATTATATCCATTAACGTACAACAAATATTGTCGGGCACATTCACCAATTTGCCTTATACATTTGTAAGCAACTAAGACGGGTTTTTCATCTCATATTTAAGTTAAATCAGAAATACATATTCTGCATCATTAACAATTGATTGCATCATACCATATTTAAAAGGCCCGCTGTGGAAACGCAGCGGGCCTTTTACTTTATATCAATCTAAATCAAACTATTAAGCAGGACGCGTTGGCGTAGGGCTTGGACTTGGTGTAGGTGAAGGTGTTGGACTTGGCATTGGCGTAGGTGTTGGATTAGGACTTGGTGTAGGATTCGGATTTGGATCCGGACTTGGAGTTGGCATAGGTGTAGGACTTGGATTGGTTGGATCCGTAGGTGTTGGAGTAGGATTTGGCGCCGGGGTCGGTGCTTTTGGCGCTTTTTTCTTCTTCTTATCCGGAATGGTATCTGTAACCATAGTGGCCGTCTTTATATTCAATCTATTAACTTTTTGCAGATTATCAGCCTTGTGATTACCGGCAAGCACCACAGAAGCCGCAAATGTGAGTGCAATGGCCACTGCTGTTATTTTTGAATTCTTCATAATTAATTTCTTTAATGTTTTATAAATTAACTAATATGATAACATTGCTAATCCGTTATGGTTTCAATAAATTCGAAAATATCAATCCACTTTATTGATAATGAGATTATTAATGTCTTGTGGTAAGTAGTTTACATTCTTAAAATGCGCCTGTTTTTTTTAATTCAAACAAATACCAGATATAAGTATTTAGTTTATGATATGGCGTCGTCAAAAAAATCTATTTACAGCGCGCTTGCGGCCAATTTGCTGATAGCGGTCACTAAGTTTGTGGCGGGTGTGGTAAGTAACAGCGCCGCTATGATTGCCGAAGGTGTGCATTCGGTTGTTGATACAGCCAATCAATTGCTGCTTTTGCTGGGTTTGCACCAAAGTAAAAAGAAACCTGATGTAAGGCATCCCTTTGGCTACGGTAAGGAATTGTATTTCTATTCATTCATTGTATCTATACTTATTTTTGGCCTGGGTGGCGGTGTTTCTATTTATCAGGGCATCAATCACATCATCAAACCCGATGTGCCGGGTAACCCAACCTGGAGTTATGTGGTGCTTTGTTCTTCTATTTTGTTTGAAGGAACTTCTTTTATTATATCGGCAAAAGAATTTAACAAATTGCGAGGTGATCAAACCTGGTGGCGGGCCATCACCAATAGTAAAGATCCATCCACTTTCCTGGTGCTTTTTGAAGATGGAGCCGCGGTTATCGGCCTGTTTATAGTGATGATCTGTTTGTTCATTGGGCACCACTATCATCTCGACTATCTGGATGGCGTAGCCTCCCTGCTGGTAGGTTTATTGCTTGTTGGGGTATCCATTATATTGGCCCGGGAAAGCCGCAGTTTATTAATGGGCGAGGGGATAAGCCAGCAAACAAAAACCAGGATTACCGAAATTGTGGAGCATGATACAGATGTGTTGAAACTGATGCACATCCTGTCAACCTATCAATCGCCAAGCGAAATATTACTCATGCTCATCATCGCATTTAAGCCTAACCTGGATACCGGGCAGCTCAATGAAGCTATCTCGCGGATCCGTAACCGGGTGAAGGACGAGTATGGTTTAATCCATTTTGTGATCATCCAGCCCGACATTTACCTGGATAAGATAAGTCCTGATGTGCAAACGTATATTTAAAGAGTTATAAATCTACTTCAGACCAAGCTTAATTCAGGACTTCAAAGCGAACAGAATTTCAGATTAAGCATCTCGGGATAGTAATCTTTTGTGCCAATTTCGCTCAGTCAAATGATAAGTTCGCGAAATTTTAAGCAATAAACGATCATTACTTTTATAAACCGTTATAAACGTTTTTAATTGTCAAATAAATACCCATCCGTAAAATGCTGAAACGTACATTACTTGCTTTGTTGTTATTCTTTTCTTTTATAGGTGCTGTTAGCGCTCAGTCTGCATCAAATGATAGTGAAAAAGTTAAATGGTTTACCGATGCCCGTTTCGGTATGTTTATTCATTGGGGATTGTATAGTGCGGCCGAAGGGATATGGGAAGGCGAGCGCCTGAGGAATGGTAATAATTATGCAGAATGGATCCGCTACCGCAACCGCATACCCGAGGATGAGTATGTGAAACTGGCCAAACGGTTTGACTGGAATAAAATAGACCCCGAACAATGGGTAATTCTGGCAAAAAAGGCAGGAATGAAATATATCCTCATTACGGCCAAGCATCATGATGGGATAGCCATCTGGAACTCCAAAGTGAGTGAACATAATTTAAGCAAACTCAGCGGTACCAATAGGGATGTATTGAAGGAGTTGGCTGCTGCCTGTAAAAAACATGGCATGAAGCTGGGTTTTTACTATTCGCATTGGTTGGATTGGGAACATCCGGATGGCTGGGATCATAACCAGGAAATAACCGGCCGTATTACCGATGAGCAATACAATAAATACTGGCAGGGAAAGGTTTTACCACAACTGCGCGAACTGCTCACCAATTATGGCGACATTGCCATGATCTGGTTTGATATGTGGGTTGATTATAAAACAACCATTGTAAAAAAAGAGCAGCTGGATCAGGTTATTAAGCTGATACATGAACTGCAACCGGCTTGTCTGATCAATTCCAGACTGGGCTTACCTGCAAATACTCCGGGTATTGATTTTGAAACGATGGGCGATAACCAGCTGGGAGCAGCTTATACCAATCATCCATGGGAAACATCCGGAACAATTGCCAATTCATGGGGATATAATGCGTTGGAGAATGAGTATAAGTCTACCAGCCAGTTACTACAGTCGTTGATAGGCAATGTTAGCCTCAACGGAGGATTTACCTTAAATATAGGCCCCCGGGCAGATGGTGCCGTTCCGTACGAAGATCAAACCCGGTTGAATGATATGGGCGCCTGGCTATCCAAAAACGGAGAATCTGTTTATGGATGTACTGGCTTGCAATTACGATCAGATCAGCACGATTGGGGAAGAATAACCACCAAAAAACTGGATAACAAACAGATAGTTTATCTACAAGTGTACAACTGGCCATTGGATAAGATATTACGCTTAACCGGGATTCTGTCGAAACCTGAAAAAGCCGAGCTGATAACTGATGCTGGTAAAGTTGCCTTAAGCTTTACAAAGTCAGGCCCATATACCCATATTCAATTACCTGACGTTGCCGGAGATCATTTTGTATCTGTAATTGCTTTACAATATGCCCAACCGGTAGAACTGGATGAAAAGGCCGTGGCTGAATCTACCTTCGGTGGGTTGGCATTAAGCAGCAATAATGCATCGCAAAACACAGTAGGATATAAAAAGGTAGGGTTTGACGGTGTGCGCCCTGCTCATTTAATCATTGATAAAAATGGAGTACTTACCTGGCAGGTTTACATATCGGCCGCAGGAACCTATCAGGCAGATTTATCGTACCATAATGATTCAAAAACAGGCATGTCCATAAGTATTAGCGCCAGCGATCAAAACTTGTCGGCATCATTAAAACCAACCGGGAAGGTGGTTGTAGAGCCACATGATAGTTATACTGATGAATTTGTGAACAACCCAATCGGTGTGTTTAATTTCCCTAAAGAAGGCTTTTATAAGATCACCTTAACGGTGAACTCAACAGAAAACGAAAAATTATTATTTAATAGGATTTGGTTAAGTAAAAAGCTTTAAGCTTTTGAAAAGACATAACAAATAAAAAAGAGGGGTGTCGCCTTTCGACGGAGCACAGCATGACATCCTTTTTTGAACAACTGTCTTATTACTCTTTTGAAGGAGCAATTCCTGACTGTGGTGTGATACCAAGCCTGTACATTCTAACTAATGCAACGGCAATGAAGGGGAAAATCAATTGATCTCTATTCATTGCCGTTCTGTTTATGGGGCGGATAATGGGTGAATGAGTTTCCTCTCCGGCACCCGCTATTTGCCAATGTAATGTCATTAAATTTATGTTATTTAAATATTAATTAATTGTTATTCTGATTTTTTTTATTTTCCACCTTTTAAAAGCTCCCGGTATAAATAAAGATCGATTATACCCCGTCGATCCAACCTGGGAAAATTAATAGCAAAGTGTTTTTCATGGAAGGTAAATTAAGGTTGGCTGAGTATAAAGTGCTTTTATACAGGCTGTTTTTGGGGTATTTGTTTTACTTTATTGCAAGGGTATTATTTTTTGCTTTTAATACTCATCTGTTTGCGGTTGATAGTTTTTGGGCATTGCTTAGGTTGTGTTACTACGGTATGGCCTTTGATACCACAGCGTTGCTTTATATCAATAGCTTGTTTATTCTGCTCAGTGTTTTGCCGCTTACTGTAAATACGCAGCCTAAGTTTCAAAAGGGGATGGCTATGCTGTATTTTGTTACCAATTTGCTCGCCTACGCCACCAACTTTGTTGATATTATTTACTATCGCTTTAGCCAGGTACGCTCAACCAAGGCAACATTGGATGTATTGGCTGATGAGAGTAATAAAAAATTGTTGTTTACTCATTTTTCTGAGGCTTACTGGTATGTGATCATCCTATTTATACTGTGTTCGTTTTGCTGGATCTGGCTATATAAACAGGTAAAGGTAAAACCAGCAAGGGTAACAGATAAGAAAGTATATTTCTTATCATCTATCGTATCATTTCTGCTCATCCTTACCTTGGTTATCGGTGGTATCCGGGGCGATTTTGCACATAGTACCCGGCCTATTAACATGGTTGATGCCTACAAGCATATTACTGTGCCTAACCAGGGCGATATTGTGCTGAATACCCCCTTCTCTGTTATCAGAACATTAAGCAGCAACAACTACAAACTGCAGCACTGGACAGATGAAGGGTATATCCGCACAAGCATTAAACCAGTAAAACAATACAGTTCGCAACCCGCCAATAAACCCAATGTGGTGATCATTATACTGGAGAGTATGGCCCGCGAGTATTGGGGCAGTATGAATCATGGGGTAAGTATACCCGGGTTTAAATCATATACGCCGTTCCTGGATTCATTGTCCAACAACAGCCTTATATTTACCAACGCTTATGCCACAGGCCGGCAATCCATCCATGCCATGTCATCCGTATTGGCGGGTATACCATCGTTTCAGAACGCTTTTACATCATCGCCTTATGCCAAGCAAAAGATCCAGTCGATAGTATCCATTTGCGATAGCATGGGGTACGAAACCTCGTTCTTCCACGGTGCGGCAAACGGTTCTATGGGCTTTCAGGGTTTTGGCAGCATTTTGGGCTATAAGCACTATTTTGGTCGTACAGAATACAACGATGATAAAGACTTTGACGGCATTTGGGGTATTTGGGACGAGCAGTTTTTTCAGTTTATGGGTCGTACGCTGACACAGGAAAAACAGCCTTTTATGGCTACGCTGTTCACGCTGTCATCGCATGATCCTTATCAAATGCCCGAAAAGTATAAAGAAAGGTTTAAAGGCGGTCCGCTGGCTATTGATAAATGTGTTCAGTATACAGATAATTCCTTACGGATCTTTTTCAATTATGCCAAAACGCAGCCCTGGTTTCATAATACCATTTTCGTGATCACTGCCGATCATACCAGCCAAACTTACTATCCCGAATACAGTAAACAGATAAACCGCTTTGCAGTGCCTATACTATTATACAGCGCCAATAGCGACTATAATCTCAAAGGCGTGCGTACAGATTTGGCTTCGCAAATGGATATCTATCCAACGGTTGTTGATTTAATAGGTTATAACAAGCCATTCCGGTCGTGGGGCAGGAGTTTGGTAAGTAACCTTCCAACCGAAATGCCGCGTATTATAAACTCAACAGGCAATATCTATCAATTGATGCAGGGCAATTATATTTACCTGTTCGATGGAAAAAACATCACCGGTATATTCGCGGTTACCGATAAAGGTTTGGAGAAGAGCCTTTCTAATGGCCAGCTTAATCCGGAAATGCAAAAAGGGGTGATGGACTGCAAAGCCCTCATACAAGATTATACTGATAGAATTGTGAACAGGAAACTGGTGGCTGAACAAAAATATGCGGTTAACCCTTAGTGGTTATCAGGGCAGTACCCTCTTTATCGATGCTGACGTGGCAATCGCTAACCGAGATATGGTGTTTAAACTTGCCAACGGATTCTATCCAATCCCGGGAAGTACAAACCGGAGCATCAATCTGTACCGATTCAACCAATACTTCATCACCGTCAAGAATCAGGCGCCAGCATTGATCATGGCCATTACTGTCGGTATTATAACGTATTTTAACTTGACTGTACTGTTTACTCATGTTGTATAGCGAAAGGGGTTCCTGATAGGAACGATACGATATCAGGGCTTATTATCGCCGTTAACAAAGCATCGAAAATGTTACAGATAGATTTATTGTTGATAGTCGATAGACCATGGATGAATATGGTAGAAATCACAAATAAAAAAAGCATGTCAGTCTGAGCTTGTCGAAGACGCGTGAAGGGCCCCGTCCACCATGGTTCCGCAGGCCATGAAATACCAATCAAAAAGCCAAGGCCCGGTGCGATTCCTTCCCTCGGGAAGGGGAGGAAGGGGTTTATGGAATAGGATGATCATCGCGTGCATAAACCCCTCCCTGCCACTGCATTTGCCCAACGCGCCCCTCCCGTGGGGAGGGAACTAAAAATGATGGTCTTTAATTTACCCTGAAATAGATTAAATTTATCGGTAGAAATAATAGCTGTTAATGACCAAACCACTACTGAAGATCTCCATCGGGATAGGCTTAATTACAGCCGTCGTCATTTTGTTGTATGAATTTACCAACCTGCTGTTGGTCTATCATTATTTTAAATACGAATATTATTTAGCCGGTATAGCTATTGCCGCCTTAGTTACCGGCGTCATCTTAACTAACAGGTATCACCAGCAACAAACAGCAGACCTGACTAACAGTAATCCACTTGAGATCCTGACAGCAAAAGAACTTCATATTTTGGAACTGATTGCGAGCGGCAAAAGTAATAAGGAGATCGCTTCGGCAAACTATATCGAAATAAGTACGGTAAAAACGCATATCAATAACATGTTCTTTAAACTTAATGTGAAGAACAGAAAAGACGCCGCAAAGATTTACCACCAGTACCTCGAAAACCAAAAATCAACCCTTTCTCCACCCGCCAGAATTTGATTTTTATGCATTAACCATTCACTTTTGCAACATGAACAACAAGTATCCCTGGAAACAGGCCATTATTACCGGGCTCATTGTTAGTATTTTTGCCATTGGTTCTTTTACCGTAGCGGATAGCCTCAACAAACATTTTGCATGGGGTGTCAATACTACAACCATCCGTGGCCTTACTGGTCTGCTTGCTTTAATCATATTAGGTATAGGCATTTATACCGGGATGCAAAGCGTTAAAAGAAGTAACAGCGGAAAATTGACTTTTGGTAAGGCTTTATTAGCTGGTTTTATTATTGCTTTAACCACAGGTATTATTACTGTGCTGGTAGGGTTCATCTACTGTGATTATATCAATCCGGGTTATGCGGCTTATATGCTGTCTGAAAGCAAGAAAGCGATGATAGCTGATGGTAAAAGTTCGGCCGAAATTGCAGCAAGTATGCCTGGCTTAAGGCAACAATGGACAACTGGCGGACAAATGCTGCAAGCATTAGTGGGTCAAACGGTTTGCGGAACAGTGATCGCATTAATCATGGCTTTATTTGTTAAAAGCAAAAAATAATAAAACGATGAAATATTTATTGACAATTATTATCTGCCTGTTTACAGCCTGTGCATTTGCGCAGCAAAAGCAAAACCAGTTTGTCTTTATTATTCGCTCAAAAGCCGATATCAAAGCATCTCCCGAAGTTATCAAAACAAACATCCAGCATTGGACAGCCTGGATGACTGATTTAGGAAAGAATGGTAAGATCTCCGGTGGTTACCGTTTCCCTTCAGAAGGCACAACATTGACCAGTACAGATAAACCAATTAAAACAACAGCTTACATAACCAATGGCGAACTGGTCAGTTCATTTTTAATCATAAACGCTGCCGATTTGACTGAAGCTAAACAAATCGCGGCCAAATGCCCTGTTTTTGAATTAGGCGGCAATGTAGAGATCAGGTCAATACAAAACACCGCAAACTGATTGCTAAAAAAGGCCTGTCAGTCTGAGCTTATCGAAGATGCGCGCGCAGAGGCTTGATGTACTGTACGAAGTCTCTGACTTCGTACAGTACGAGTAATTGATTAAATAACATGTCATTGCGAAGCATAGTTTACCCTGCTTCTTTCTCAATCAAAATAATCCAATATAATAATTATGCTAATCTAAAGGAGGAGGAACGACGAAGCAATCTCATCGCGTTCAAAATATGAATGCGAGGAGATTGCCACGCTGTCGCAATGACATGATTTTATATAACTTCAAAAAGTGTCTGTTAGGCTGAGCTTGTCGATGACTCATGCACAGAGAGTGAAGCTGATTCTTTAACACCGCCTTTCAGCATTTTTAACTCGGCTACGATAATAAAACTCACAATCACCAGGAAGCCCCAGGAGCTTATCTTTTGGTAATTTACCATGGCCCAGCTGTGGTGCTGGTAAGCATATTTCCAGGCGCCAAGCAGGGTACTTAGAACTCAAGACTCATTACTCAAAACTTCGGACTCAAGACTCAAAATTTGCGTTTTGTACGCTGCAGGTAACAGCGCGTTGCGTAAAAACGTATGCAGTTTTAACAGTTTTAAAAATTTATATCCCCATAATATTGGCCGTAACCAGGGTAGTGTATTTAAACGGAGGTGATGGCGTACCTCTGGCTGAACCACCAGTAATTGGGCCTGTTTTAATACCTGGTAGCGCGCGGCACCCAGATGATGGCGATACTGATGGTACAGATCAACCGTTAATTCGCTGCGAACCAGGTTTTGTTGCAGATGTTCGCGACGCATATTCAGGTATTCCGAATAGGTGGCAGGCAAGCCGGAAAGCTGCATGCGGGTACCAACGCGCTTGAATACGGCAAAAGTCTGCGCTTTCTCTAACAGGGTAAGGGGGCGTTCCAGCAGTTCGTAAGAGCTGATAGAAAGATCGATGAGCAGGAACAATACATCGCGATAGGCCCAGTCGGGTATTTGCGCACCCCGGCTGGTTTCAACACCCTGATGAATGGTGGTGATCCTGTCAATAGCCTTTAAAGCCGCGTCACGCTCTGAAAAAATAATCTGTCGGGAATAAGCCACTGTGGAGAATAACCTGTCCAATGGGTCGGCTGGTAGCTTACCGGTATAATATAACCAGTCTACCGCCTTGTTTAAGGCAAATTCGGCGGCAGCACCTGCAAAAATAAACAGGATGGTATCGGCTTTGCCCCATATCTTTCGCACTATAGAGCGTTCATCTACAAAATATTCCATAGTTTATTTTTTCGGGTTCCGGATTCCTGGCCTACCTGCCGTAGGCTGAGATCTGAATTGTTCTATGATGATGATCAATACAAAAGCACTGGTATAACACAATATATCCATCCATGCAAAGGAACTGCCCAATAGTAAAGTGATCGTTTTTGAGTTTTGCACGCCCAATAGCGTGGTCAAATGAAAATATTGCGATATCTCTATGGCGTATGCTACCAACAATGCCAGTAAAGCAGCTTTAAACGGAGGTATATAAAAAAAGCTTTTGATAAGGCAATACAGGAATAATACCGCCAGAAAATCGCCGCCATATGGCCGGATAATGTTATCGTGCACGTACCAGGCTATGATAGCCTCCAATAAAAAAAGCAGCAGGGCGGGGGTGAAGTATCGATATGATTTTATCATTAAAAAGTACTTTGTTATTCAAAGTAATTAATAATAATTTGTATTTCCAAATCTGAAAAGGAAGAAGAGGTTTTTCATGGAAATTGTGGATTGGATTTACGCCTTAATTTTTGTATATTTGAGTAAACGGGCAGCCCGGTTTTTCTGATCAAAAAGAAAAATCGGGCTGTTTTATTAAGGGAGAACAGAGCCCAAAAACCGATCGTTTTGTATGTAGTTATTTGATAATCATAAATTTAATACTTTTTAAAGCTTTCAAAAGCCATCAATAATTTGTTAAAAAGTGTTAAAATGGCGTTAAAATTTAGTTAAAGTGGCCAAAAGCTAAGCCTTTTTACCCTGTTTTTGACTAAAAAAGTGTTAAAATTTAAGGTTTAAAAAGTTTTATTTAGTATCAAGTAGCTAGTATCAGGTATCAAGACAATTGGTTTGATCTTATTTCTACTGTCAAAAATCTTGATACTTGCTACTTGGATGAGACGAATATTTAGATGCTAACACTCCTGGTTTTTTGAGGGGGATCTTGTTTATCGTTGATGGTGGTATAAAATATAGAAGATGGTAAAACAATCTCTGGGTACCGGTCATAGAAGTAGGCCTTTTGAGATGGCAGGCTAAAGGCATCACAAACCTTGCTGCTGAATGTTTTAACCTGTATTAACTCGCTACCACGTCGTATATTTATGATCTGTTGCGGCCGGCCGTTTACCTGGTAGTTATAGTTTAGCTCAATGGAATCGAAATAAATATCTTCTTCAGTTCCGTATTCGTATACTTCCAGGGCATGGGTTATTTTTTTACTTCTTTTTTTGACAATAAGATAAATACCACCGGCAATTAAAAGTAGCATCGCTACAGAGGCTATAATACCAGCAAAAGCAGCAACAACAATAGTTAAAGGGATGCCAAAAGCCAGCATAAATATAATACCGATAGGGAAGCCGGTTTTATAAAAAAGCCTGATCCGGTTGCTTTGCTCATCACTTAATAATCTTAGGTTGCTCATAACGTAAATTTTAGCTTTAACAGCATCCGGAAAAAGTTGTTTGTACCTGGTGCAATTTCTATCAGAAAATATTTAATGTTTTTATAAAGATGTTTTTATACCAGCAAACCAATGTATAATAACAGCCGTATATCTGTTTGTAATACGGTAATTAATAATGAAGATATAAAAACTGTAATATTGACATTAATTTTTTTTATTTTCATTATTTTTTTTATTTTAGTACTGACTATAAACTGAAAATGAACATTATCACTTATAAATGCAGTAAAGCCTTGTGGCTTGTGGGTATCATTATACCCTTTGCTATTGCGTTTATATGTGTTGCTGACATTAATGATCATAACTGGCCAGGCGTATTACCGGTAATAGCTGTTCTTAGTGCCGTAGCTATTTACTACTGTAGGCAATGTTTTACTTATGATTTGCAAGATAAAGCCGCACTACAAATCGATCATGAAAAATTGATCTATCATATTGAAAATAAGGTTATTTACTGGGAAGATGTTACGGATATCAGTTGCGGTAAAATGCGTGGGCAGGGCTTGTCTATCTTTTTTACCGTAAAGGGAGAGGGTATCAGAAGCAGCTGTATCTGTGTATCGACGGATTTGATAGAAGGGAATGACAAGGAAATTTATAATGATATTATAGAGTGTTACATCAAAGCAAGAATTAAACCACCATCACCTTTTTCTGGCCAGGAAACCATGGGTGAGTTAAGTAGGTAGTTGCAAACAGATGTCAGTAAGACTTTTAAGCTTTGTTTCAGGGATATTGAACCCAATTAGTTTTCACCACTTAAAGTTCCGGTTTTTGCCAATATCCACAACACTGTAACTTTTCCACAATCCCATAAATACGCAGCCAATGCATTAACTTTACCCGATTAACAAAAGGAGTAACCGCTTGGCTAAAGACACTACCAAAGAAACCCCCTTAATGCAGCAATACAACGCCATAAAGGCTAAGTATCCCGGGGCCTTGCTGCTATTTCGTGTGGGCGATTTTTATGAAACCTTTGGCGAAGATGCCATTAAAGCCTCAGGCATATTGGGCATTGTACTTACTCGTCGTGGTAATGGTGTTGGTACCCATATTGAACTGGCTGGTTTTCCGCATCATTCGCTCGAAACCTATTTACCAAAACTGGTTAGGGCAGGGCAGCGTGTGGCGATCTGTGATCAGCTGGAAGATCCTAAGACTACTAAAACCATTGTAAAGCGTGGGGTTACTGAATTGGTTACCCCTGGTGTGGCTACCAATGATAATATACTGCATCAGAAGACCAATAATTACCTGGCTTCACTGCATTTTGAAAAAAATACTATAGGCATTGCCCTCATTGATATTTCGACCGGTGAGTTTATAACCGCGCAAGGTAACAGCGACTATATTGATAAGCTGCTGCAAAGTTTTTCACCAAGTGAAGTAATCTATCCTAAAAGCCGGTCGCGCGATTTTAAAGATACTTATGGCGACCGCTTTTATACCTACTCGCTCGACGAATGGCCCTATAGCGGTGATTATGCCAACGAAACTTTGTTGAAACATTTCGGCGTAAAATCGCTCAAGGGTTTTGGTATTGATAAGCTTAACCTGGGTATCATTGCCGCCGGTGTGGCTATCCACTACCTCAACGAAACCGAACACCGTAACCTGCAGCATATATCGTCGATATCACGTATTGAAGAAGACAGGTATCTGTGGCTCGATAGGTTCAGCATCCGTAACCTGGAACTAATTGGATCTGCTAATGAAAACGCCAAAACCCTGGTTGATGTGCTTGACCAAACCAGCTCGCCCATGGGCGCGCGATTACTGCGCCGTTGGATAGTGATGCCGCTGAAGGAAATAAAACCTATCAACGATCGCTTAGGTGTGGTAGAATACCTGATAGCACAGGAGAAACTCCGAGAAGAGCTACAACAATACATTCGCCAAATAGGCGATCTGGAAAGGCTGATTTCAAAAATCGGTTTGCAACGCGCCAACCCACGCGAGGTTTGTCAGCTCAAGAAAGCTCTTTTAGCTATCGCTGATATCAAAAAGATAGCTGAAACCTCAGAGAGCTTACCGCTTAAAGCGATAGGTGAACAGTTGAATCCCTGCGGCTCTATTTGCGAGAAGATAGCGAGGGAACTACATCCCGAGCCCCCGGTAATGATCGTAAAAGGATCAGTGATGAACGAGGGGATCAACGAGGAGCTCGACAGGTTGCGCAAGATCGCTTTTGGTGGTAAAGGTTATCTGTTGGAGATCCAGAAGCGTGAGGCTGAAGCAACCGGTATCCCTTCCCTTAAAGTATCCTTTAACAACGTGTTTGGTTATTACCTGGAGGTTACACACAGTCACCGTGATAAAGTGCCGTCGGAGTGGATCCGCAAGCAGACATTGGTGAATGCCGAACGTTATATTACCCCCGAACTAAAAGAATACGAAGAACAGATATTGGGTGCCGAAGAAAAGATACTGGCGCTGGAAACACGCTTGTATAACGACTTGTTATACGCCCTTGCCGAATATATTAAGCCTATACAGCTTAATGCCCAGCTGATAGCCCGTTTGGATGTGCTGCTGAACTTTGCTACCATATCTATTAAAAACTATTACGTAAAGCCCGAAATGAGCGAAAGCCGGGAGCTGGACATCAAAGGCGGCCGTCACCCGGTGATCGAGAAGAACCTACCACTGGGTGAATCATACATCACCAATGATGTGTATTTGGATTCGGAATCGCAACAGATCATTATCATTACCGGGCCCAACATGGCTGGTAAATCGGCATTGTTAAGGCAAACCGGCTTGATTGTACTGATGGCTCAGATGGGTTGCTTTGTACCAGCTAAATCCGCTTCGATTGGTTTGGTGGATAAGATATTTACCAGGGTAGGAGCATCAGACAATCTTTCGTCCGGCGAATCAACCTTTATGGTGGAGATGAATGAGACGGCCAGTATATTGAATAACCTGTCGGATCGTAGCCTGATCCTGTTGGATGAGATAGGTCGTGGTACCTCAACATATGATGGTATTTCCATAGCCTGGTCAATTGCTGAATACCTGCATAACCATCCATCGGCAAAGGCCAAAACACTGTTTGCAACTCACTATCATGAATTAAACGAGTTAAGCAACAGCTTTAACCGCATCAAGAATTTTAATGTATCGGTAAAAGAGGTTGGTCACCAGATTATTTTCCTGCGCAAGCTGGTACCGGGTGGCAGTGAGCATAGTTTCGGTATCCATGTAGCCAAACTGGCGGGCATGCCCCCAAAAGTATTGAGCCGTGCTAATGAGATCTTGAAAAAACTGGAAAACGAGCGTACCGGTGGCGAGCATATTAAAGAGAGTATCCGCAAAGTGCAAAAACAAGCCGTGCAGATGCAAATGTTTTCTATAGATGATCCGGTATTGGTAAAAATCCGCGATACTCTGAATAACCTGGATGTAAATACCCTTACCCCGGTTGAAGCGTTGATGAAGCTGGATGAGATACAGCGGGTAATTAAGAGTTAATAAGGATGTGCAGATAATAGTAGACTTACCTTTAGATTAGCTTCAACAAGAATAAACGAGTTGTTATTATTGTTGAAGCTTTCTTTTTGCTTCTTTTTCTTTGTTAACAACTCCGATTTTTGTTAAAAAGATTAACACTGACAGAGGCACATTAAAAGACTTACCAGGCTTAAAGGCCTATACTTCGATTCAATCCTCTGTCAGTTTGTTTAAACAAGCATCAAATAGAAATTAGAGTTCTCAGGCTCATTAGTAAGGTATTGATTGTGTTTAAACAGGTTAATCTTGATTTATTAACAATCAAAAGCAAAGTTATGGAATTCACCTATTTCATCGGCACCGATGTGTCAA
>NZ_FTMG01000014.1 GCF_900155965.1 Mucilaginibacter lappiensis | reverse complement strand
ATAATCCTTAAGCGATTCCAAATCACTGGTAAAGGTCTCAAACCAGCGTACCGGACTGTTTTCCAATCCTACAAATACCTTACGCGAGCCGATATCTATACCGGCTGCATGATGATGCATCTTTTCCATCCTGTTGACTTATCGTTAATAAGCCGTGCCCGAAGGAGTGTAAAGAAAAAGACAGGCTACCCATCGGACAAACACAGTTAGTGTTGTACCATACCCTTAGACTCATTGCTTCAGAACCATACTCAGGGACAGGCAAAAATGCACTATAACTTAGACGGCCACACTGCACGGCTTTGCAAAGATAATGTCATTGAACCCTTAAAGGCCCCCGGATTTTAAAACTCAGAATGACAATATTTAAACCAATCACTCCTCGTTCCTGTTCAAAATAAAGGCCATCAAATCATTGATCGGTTGCTTGATCACTTTTCCGGTTTTTACACCTTGCTGATGGCAAAGAGCGGTTAACTCTTCGGCAAAAAAGTAAGCGATGGAGCCTACAAAGTGACATTTATAGCGATGATATTCGGGGTACGATTTGACGTTGGTGTCAATAAATTCCAGTAGGCCCCTTTCCAGCAGTTCCTGTCCGTAGGGAGTGGTTTTTATTTCGCTTACAAAACGCGAGAATGAGGCCAGGTAGGTATTGGCATTCGGCCGCTGATATACGTTCTTGATCACGATCTCTTTATTCAGTCCGTACGCTTTATTAAACGCCTCATTGATATCGGCAGGCATATTGCCATACAGAAAATCGGTGATGAGGGCCTTACCAAACCAGGTGCCGGAGCCTTCGTCGCCTAAAACAAAACCCAGGCCATGCTGACCGTCGTGTATGTTTTCGCCATCGAAATAAGAAATGTTTGAGCCTGTGCCCATTACACAACAAATGCCTTTTTCGTGCCCGCAGGTAGCATAAGCGCAACCCAAAAGGTCGCTATCCACACTAATAAAGGCTTTGTTGAACAGCTGGCTAATGGCGTTTGAAACAATCTCGTGCCTATCCGGACTGGAGCAGCCGGCCCCGAAAAAATATATTTCGGAAATATCATGGGCATGTGCCACCATATCGGGCGCCTGGTCCTGTATTATTTTGGCTATTTCTTTTTCGGTTAAAAAGTATGGGTTTAATCCGGCGGTTTTGAATGATACCGGCTCCTGCTGTGGGAGGCTGAGCAGCCAGTCTGTTTTCGAGGATCCGCTATCGGCAACTAAGATCATGGACAAATTTCTTCGAGCGCTTTAACTGTTAATGGCTTATGTATAAATTGGGTAATATACTTGTTTCCTGATGACTCCTTCATATCTGTTGGGTCAAGGGAAGAAGAAAGCATAAATATTTTAATATCTTTTTTATCGATCAAAAGTTTATCGTATTCCTCTAAAAACTCAAATCCGCTCATCAGGGGCATGCGAACATCTAAAAAGATAACATCCGGTTTTATAGTGGCCTCCCGGAGCAAATTGATGGCTTCGGCAGGCGATTGTCTTACAATGATTTGTTCTGCAAAATTACTGTTTTCCAAAACTCTGCGCGTAACAAAGTTGTCGATGTAGTTATCATCAATCAACAGGCAGGTTTTGTAGGGGGCTAACATCGTTCCAAAAATAGCTTTTTAAAGCAATTTAAGAAACATACGCTATAAATTAATACTTATTAGTACTTAATTAATATTAATACTGCTGGTGATCTGTTTTAAAGTAACTTCTGCAAGTTTTGATTGATACTGAGCCGCAAAGAACTTGGATTGCGCATCCAGGTAATTACGCTGTGCTTCCCTTATTTCTAAAGGTGTAATATTACCCAGCTTATATTTTTCTAATGATATATCCAGGTTCTTTTTAGCTATGGTTACATTGGCTTGTCCCAGTTTAATCAGATCAAGCCCGGATAAATAGCTCACAAAAAAGTTATTGATCTGTGCTTCTACATTCAGCCGGGTTTGTTTGGCGCTGATATTGGCGTTATCGATCTGGATTTTCGCATTCTTTTCGCGCCTGTTCTGGTTAAAGCCGTTAAAAATATTGATGGAGGCTGTTAGTCCGTAGTTTAAACCATGTACGTTTTGCGATAGCGTAAAACCAGCCGGTGTTTTGCTGTTGGAGAAAACATAGCCCGAAGTTAAACCTACCTGTGGGTACCGGGTTGAACGTACCTGTTTCAGATTAATCTCAGCCAAACGTTTATTGATCTGTGCCGATAAAATGGCAGGGTTTTGTAACTGGGCGCTGTTAAGAATTTCGGCAAGGGTTAGTTTATCATCAATCAGGATGTTATCGGCTACCGTGAAATCGGTTTGCAGATCGCGGATTAATAATTGGTTAAGCTGTATCTTGATGGCTTTGAATTGCTGGTATTGTGTAACCAGGTTAGCTGTATCGGTATTGAGGTTAACCTGCGCATTCAATACATCCAAACCTGATGCACGGCCAACCTTGTACTTGTCATTAGCATAGCGCAATTGTGTGCGTGAAATATCTATGGCCCCTTTGAGCGCTTTGATTAACTCATTTTGATTAATGAGGTCATAATAGGTTGTGATCACATTAGCAACGGTAGTTTGGATGGTATCCTTTAACCGGATAGCGCTTAAAGTATCAACAGTTTTTAACTGATCGTAGTTGGCAAACATATTAAAGCCGTCAAAAATGGTCCAGTTAAGGTTTACGCCATAGCTGTTGTTGGAGTTATGGGCATTGATATCATTCACGGTACCGTCATTACGTGTTTGCTTGGTATTTTGCCGGCTGTTGTTGGTGGCAAAATTGCCGGTAACCTGTGGCAGCACACCCGCGTTGCCCAGGGTAACATTATTAGCCGCTATGGCAGAATTATTTTGCGACAGCTTGATATTATAGTTGTTTTTAAGCGCAATCTCTACAGCATCTTTCAGCGTTAGCAAAGGGGCATCCTGTGCCCGGGCCGTTATGCTGAAAATCAGGTAGCAAAAAATAAAGAAAACTATTTTTTTGATGATCATATTTTTTTTATTTCGGAATTCGGATGTTCGAATTCGGATTTATCTTTTGTTTTAGATTTAAAATTTGTCCTCAAAGGATTTTAATCATTCGCTTTTGGCTTTGTGCCTTCTGCTTTTAGCTTTCAAAGGTTTTCAATCAATAGTGGTGTTTTAGGTTCGTTTGCTTCCGCATCTTCCGGTTCATGATCCGGGTCGCGGCGGGTTTTGGAGGCGAAGATCACATACATCAGTGGGATAATATAAAGTGTAAGCACCAGCGAGAACAGCATACCACCCATAATGACAATACCCAGCGATACACGGCTTTTGGCACCCGCACCCAAAGCAAACGCGATAGGGACAGAGCCTAGCACTACAGCTAAGCTGGTCATTAATATGGGGCGTAAACGTGCTGTTGCCGCCTCTATGGCTGCCTCATATTTAGCCACGCCATGTTCCATACGCTGGTTGGCAAACTCCACAATGAGGATACCGTTTTTGGTTACTAGTCCCACTAGGGTAATGATTCCGATTTCGCTGAAAATATTGAGCGTTTGATTAAACAGCCACAGGGATAAAAACGCGCCCGAAATAGCCAGTGGTACCGTTAGCATCACAATAAAAGGATCCATAAAACTCTCAAACTGGGCTGCCAACACCAGGTATATCAGCAATAGTGCAAAACCAAAGGCAAACAAAATGTTTGATGAACCTTCAGCATAATCCCGGGATGGGCCGCTCAGTGCGGTGCTGAAAGTATCATCCAGTATTTCTTTGGAGATACGGTCCATTTCTTTGATACCGTCGCCTACTGTACGACCGGGCGCTAAACCCGCCGATACCGTGGCCGATTTATAACGGTTAAAGTGATAAATAGCCGGTGGTGTTGCACCTTCGGTAACTTTTACCACGTTATCCAGCTGTACCAGGCCGCCTTTGGTGCTGCGCATATAAACAGATTTCAGATCGAGTGGCTGATCGCGGTTAGCACGGTCAACCTGGGCAATTACCTGGTATTGTTTACCGTTGATCAGGAAATAATCCAAACGACCGGCACTGTAATACAGTTGCAGGGTTTGTGCAATATCATCAACGGACACCCCCAGGTCACGGGCCCGGTCACGATCTGTTATTACCCGTAGCTCTGGCTTGGTGAATTTAAGATTGACGTCAGTTCCCTGGAATACCGGGCTTTTTGATACTTCAGCAAAGAACTTGGGCAGAGCCGCGCGTATTTTTTCAAAATCCTGATTCTGAATGACGTATTGTACCGGTAGCGAAGTACGGGCGCCGCTACCGCCACCGCTAATGGTTTGTTCCTGTATCACAATAGCCCGGGCATCGGGCATACGGGTAAGCTTTTTGCTGAGCCAATCGGCCAGTTGCTGTTGAGAGCGACCACGCTCATCAGGAGCAACCAAACCGATACGCCCAAAGCCCGAGTTGGCCGAGCCTCCGCCAAATGACGGCGAAACGATCTCGAAATTAACCTTGGCCTCCGGAATAGAATCTTCTACCAGTTGCGAAACCTTGTCCATGTATTTGGTCATGTACTCATAGGTAGCACCCTCAGATCCGGTAACGCTGTAACGCAGCAAGCTGCGGTCATCTAGTGGAGCCAGCTCAGATGGGATGATCTGCACCAAAACTCCAATGATGATGAGGGATACTCCCAGGATCACAAAGGATACCCACTTTACCTTCATAAACTTAACCAATGTCTTGGTATAGGAGTTGGTCATGTTCACGAAGAAAGGCTCGGTACGCTCGTAAAACTTCGATTTTTTGTTGCTCTTGCGGATCAGTTTTACGTTCAGCATCGGGGTTAACGACAGGGACACAAATGCCGATATCAATACCGCGCCGGCCACCACCACCGCAAATTCGCGGAACAAACGGCCCGTAAAACCCTGTAAAAACACAATAGGTAAAAACACCGCTGCCAGCGTAACTGAGGTAGATACTACCGCGAAGAATATCTCGGCAGAGCCCTGGAAAGCTGCCTGGCGAATGGCCATGCCTGCCTCCACCTTTTTATAAATATTCTCGGTTACCACAATACCGTCATCTACCACCAAACCTGTGGCCAGCACAATGCCAAGCAGGGTTAATATATTAATGGAGAAACCAAAAATATACATGATGAAAAATGCACCAATGAGCGATACCGGGATATCGATCAATGGACGGAAAGCGATGAGCCAATCGCGAAAGAAGAGGTAAATGATAATGACCACCAGTACAAAGGATACGATGAGTGTTTCCTGCACTTCGGATATGGATTGATTGATGAACCTGGTATTATCCAACGCCACGTTTACCTTAATATCCGGCGGAAGATCCTTTTTGATCTGCTCCAGGCGTTTGTAAAAATCTTTAGCTATCTGTACATAATTGGCGCCTGGCTGCGGCACAATGGCCAAACCGATCATCGGCACGCCCGATTCCTTAAAAATGGTTTCCTCATTGGCAGATCCTAAAACGGCATAACCCACATCGCGCAAACGTACTACGCGGTTACTGTCTGATCGGATAATGAGGTCGTTAAAATCCTTTTCGGTTGATAATTTACCCAGGGCCCTGATGGTAACCTCGGTATTATTACCTTCAATTTTACCGGCTGGCAGCTCCACGTTCTCTTTGGATAGTGCCGCGCCAATATCGGTTGCGGTAACACCTTGTGCGGTTAATTTATTAGGGTCAATCCATAAACGCATGGCGTACTGGCGCTGCCCCTGTATGTTAATGGTACTTACACCGGGAATGGTTTGCAGGCCTTCCTGTAATACGTTTTCGGCATAGTCATCCAGCTGATTAATGTTACGGGTATTACTTTGAACCTCCAGGGTAATAATCTGGTCGGCGCTGGCATCGGCCTTGGTAACAACCGGCGGGGCGTCAATATCCTGAGGCAACTGGCGTTGTGCCTGGCCCACCTTGTCGCGCACGTCGTTCGCGGCAGTTTCCAGATCGGCATCCAGGTCAAACTCCACGGTAATGTTACTGGAACCCACCGAACTGGTTGATGATAAGTTGCGAATACCCGGAACACCGTTGATCGCCTTCTCCAGCGGCTCCGTAATCTGCGATTCAATTACATCGGCATTGGCGCCGGCATAACTGGTAGATACGGAGATAATAGGCGGATCGACCGAAGGGAAATCCCGTACCCCTAAAAATTTATAGCCGATAATACCAAACACAACAATAACTACAGACATTACTGTTGCCAACACCGGCCGCTTTATACTGACTGAGGATAAACTCATATGGGTTTTATTAAGAGTTGTTGTTAAGAATCAAGAGATAAGAGTCAAGAATCAAGAAAAAAATAACAGGTTGATCCTTGCTGTTAAAGGTTTCTTGTTGTCAACCAATTTTTTTTGTTCTCATTTCGGCTCTTGATTCTATTTAATTAAATTTTTTGTTCTCATTCCAGTTCCTGATTCTTGACTCTCGGTTCTTGATTCTATTTTATCACTTTAGCAATTTTCAAAGGAACCTTCGGGCGCATTTGTATAATGCCCGATACTACTACACTATCGCCGGGTTTCAGGCCGTCAATGATCTGTATTTTGGTATCGGTGCGCATATCGGTTTTTACCGGTTTGCTCTCCGCCAGGCCATTGTGGTAAACATAAACCATGCTGCTTTTCAAGTCGGGAATAACGGCCTGGGTGGGCAGCAAAATGGTTTTAGGTATCTGATCGAGCGTTAAATTAATTTTGGCAAAGCCGCCGGCTGTAAGCAAGCCTTTCGGGTTTGGCGCTTTGGCCCGTACGGTAAGCGTGCGCGAGTTCACGTCAATAGCTGGGTCAATAGCATACACGGTAGCCGTGAAATTTTCCCTCGAGCTTGCGGTAGTGAACCTGATCTTACTACCCGGTCCAATTATAGACAGGTACCTTTCCGGAACAGAGAAGGTAACCTTTGCCGGATCGATATTGACCAGCTGCGCGATAGATGTTTGCGGCGACAGGTAACCACCCGGACTCACATTCCGTAAGCCGATAGTACCCGAAAACGGCGCCCTGATCTCGGTGCGGGTTATTTGCGCTTTGATCATATCGCCCTGGGCTTTCAGCGAGTTTAGGGAAGTTAGGGAAGTATCATACTCTTGCTGGCTGATGGCTTCTTTTTCCAATAATACTTTGTTGCGGTATTCATTTTGCTTGGCCAGCGCTACCTGGTAACTCACCTGTTTAAGCGATGCTTCCAGGTCCTGGTTGTAAACTTTAACCAGCAATTGTCCTTTTTGCACTTTGCTGCCCTCGTTAAAATAGATGCCGGTAATATTGCCCGCGGTTTGGCTCACCAGGTTTACCTTTTCGTTGGCATCAATGGAACCGGTTACATCTATGATATTGTTGATAGCGGTATCCTTTACAATCATAATGTTTACGGAAACAGGACCATTCTTTTTCTTACCGCCTTTGCCTCCGGCAGCTATAGCAGCAGCAGATTCCTTGGCGCTTTTGCTAAAGAATTTGTTGTAAATTAAGTAGGCAACCAGCAAAGCCAGCGCGGTGTAAATGATATACCTTGTTCTCATATTAAATGGAGCATTTTTGTGATTTAGTTTTTGATCAGGTTGTTGTTATCGGGTTGATGTTGTTTTGCATACGCAGTAATACACTTTCAAATATTTTCATATCAGCCTCCGAGATTCCCCTGGTGATATCGGCATTAATGCTTTTAAAGGTGGCCACGATATGCGGAACAGCGCGCTTTGCTTTTTCGGTAACTTTCAACAATTGTTCACGACGGTCGTTCGGATTGTTTTCCCGGTAAACAAATCCTTTGGCACTGAGTAGATTAATAATGCTTACCATGGCCGATTTATCCTTGCCCAGTATTTCGGCCAGCGCTTTTTGTGATAGCTGCCCGTCATGATAATAAATGAGCGATAACACGTAATGATATCGGTTTACATCCAGGTGTTCTGTACTTTTAGCCAACAGGTTTTGGTATAGTTTACCAAGGCGTATCAGTTTGCGGGATATGGGTTCAATTAACGGCATTGTGATGTGGGTGCAAACTTAAACGGTGTACATCATAAATAGTTGCATGTATCAACCATTTTACAAGATTAATTCTAGGTTACCGAATGTGATGGGGAGCTGCATTGAGCGAAGTATGGCGACGACGATCCACCCCGGCCACGCTCCGCTTACCGACCCTCTCTTCGCCTTGCGGCGGAAAGAGGGTGGAGGAAAAGAGTTGGTATGATAAAGGAAAAAAATAAAATTCTCTAACCCTCTTTCCAGCGAAGCGTAGGCGGGGTGAGTCGTCTGCGGCAGGTTACAACATTTCCATGATCTTCGCCAAAACCTCTTGAGTATTATTTAATATATCCTCGTTTTTAAACCGCAGAATATTAAGATTTAAAGACGATAGCACCTCATCTCTATTTTTGTCATATTCTCTTTTAAGTAGGTGTATTGGTCCATCAACTTCTATTACCAGACTGGCCTCGTGACAATAAAAATCTGGAATGTAATATAAATTTCTTCCAAAGGTAGATTTAACACAGATGGGATATTGCCTTAAGAACTTCTTATCAAACAAGGTCCTGTTCCGGAGATGTTGCCACAGGACTTTCTCGGCAGGTGTTTCCCTTTGCCTTAATTCTCTGAACAAATCAGTGATGGTCGGGTGAGTCGACTCGCCAGTTTTTTGAATACATAATTTTTTTAACTTGCACCATGAAACCATTTAAACATATCATTACATTTTTATTAATCATATTTTTTATGAATCTGTCTGTCAGTGAGGCGCAAACTACTGCTAATATATCCTATACGGTGTCTTTTCCGGAGGCACAGGCGCATTATGCTGACATTGAAATGCATATTTCGGGCCTGAAACAAAACACGCTCGACCTTAAAATGCCCGTATGGACACCCGGCTCGTACCTGGTACGGGAGTTCGCCAAAAACATTGACTCTTTTAGTGCCGATGCCGGCGGAAAAACGGTGCCATCGCCCAAGATCAATAAAAACACCTGGCGTATTGCTACCAAAGGCGTAGCCACAGTAAATATTAAATACCGGGTTTATGCCAATGAAATCTCGGTACGAACCAGCTATATCGATATATCGCATGGCTTCCTGTCAACCTCGGGCATCTTTATTTACCCGGCCAATATGCTGCATCAACCATCCACCATCCACATTAAGCCTTATAAGGACTGGGCCAAGGTTTCAACCAGTCTGGAAATGGTGAATAATGATCCGTTTACCCGTGTATCGCCCAATTATGATATTCTTTTTGATTCACCGATAGAAGTGGGTAATCAGGATGTTTTTGGTTTTGATGCATCAGGCGTAAAATATGAGGTATGTATGTATGGCGGCGGTAATTATGATAAAGAGCGCCTGAAAAAAGATCTGCATAGCATTGTAGAACAGGAAACGGCGATTTATGGCGAAAACCCTAACAAGCATTACGTTTTCATTGTGCACAATCATTTACGTGGCGGCGGCGGACTGGAGCATTTAAGCTCGACGGTTTTAGGCGCATCGCGCGATGCTTATGGAACCGAAAAAGGGTACCAAAACTTTTTAGGCCTGGCGGCGCATGAGCATTTCCATTTATGGAATGTAAAACGCCTGCGCCCGATAGTATTAGGACCGTTTGATTATGATACTGAAAACTATACTACCAATTTATGGATAGCCGAAGGCTTTACCGAATATTACCAGGAAATAGCGGTTCGCCGTACCAACCTGTATCCACCAGAAAACTACCTGGATGTATTGGTGGGAGAGTTTAACATATTGGAAAACCTGCCGGGTAAAAATGTGCAGACCGTTGCCGAATCGAGCTTCGACGCCTGGATAAAAGCTTACCGCCCGAACGAGAACTCCAACAATACTACTATATCCTACTACAACAAAGGCGCAATCATCGGCATGATGCTCGACCTCGAGATCATCAACAGCAGCAACGGTAAATATTCGTTAGATAATGTGATGAGGTATATGTATACCGAATATTATAAAACCAAAAAACGGGGTTATACTGATGCGGAGTTTAAACAGGGCTTTGAAAAGTTTGCCGGTAAAAAGCTGGATGATTTCTATAAAAAATATATCAATGGCTTAACCCCGGTTGACTATAACAAATACCTGGGCTATGCGGGCTATAAAATAAACGACGAACTGGCTGATAACAATGATCCGGCATTGGGCGTTACTACCGCTGCCACCGCTAATAAGAAACTGATTGTAACCAGCGTTGCACGCGGAACATCAGCTTATATTGATGGTATTAATGTTAATGATGAACTGGCTGCTATTGATGATGCCCCGGTTACCGATGCGGCTACCCTGCTAAACGGCAAAAAGGCAGGCGATAAAATAAAAGTGGGTGTGATCCGTGATGGATTGCCATTTACACTGGAAGTTACCTTGTTGAAAAACGCAAGGGTTAAATACAAAATTGTACCAGTTGATAATGCCACGGCGCAGCAATTGCTGGTGCGTAAAAAATGGCTGAGTTTACAATAGTCTGAATCAGAATTTTTCACCTATTATTTTTTTACAGGTGTTCAAGAAGGCTAAAGCCGTTTACAGAATTTGAAAATTAACAGAATGGGCCTTTATTATTCTGGGCATTCTTGAATTCTGTAAATTCTGATTCAGACAAATTGAAAATAATTCCGTATATTTAAGTGTATAAACACCATGGCCCTGCTTACTTGAAAAACGTAAGCAGGGCCATTTGTTTAAAGGGATAAAAAGACCAAAAAACCGACCGTTTGGTATGTAGTGTATTGAAATTCAATCCTGTAAATCCTTTTAAAGCATATAAAACCTGTCTAAAATTTGTTAAAAAGTGTTAAAATCGATGGTTTTGACTCAGTTTTGAAAGGTTTTTGAGCTGGTTTTACTCGATTTTAGAGTCGAAAAGTGTTAAAATAAAGCTTTAAAAAGTATTTTAAAAATATACGCTGTTTGATTTTTGTAATAAAGCTGAATTGTATTTTTGTAACGTATGCCATCTGCCGCAGCCTTAAAAAAAATCAGACCGATACAGCTCATCGCTGTCATCTTCTTTACGGTATCCGGCGGGCCCTATGGCCTGGAGCCGCTACTGAGTTATGCCGGCGATCATGGCGCAATTTTGATCCTGTTAATAACCCCCTTGCTGTGGGATGTGCCTGCCATATTCACCGTGCTGGAACTCAATAGCATGATGCCCATCACCGGCGGTTATTACAAATGGGTTAAATATGCGCTGGGAACCCGCTGGGGTTTCTACGAGGGCTGGTGGACCTGGTTGTACACCTTTGTGGATCTGGCTATATATCCTGTGCTGTTTGTGCAATACGCGGCTTTCTTTTTCCCGGTTTTGCAGCATTACCAGGTACCTGTATGTTTGCTCATCATCTGGGCATCGGCAGGGTTAAATATACTGGGTATTGTGCCTGTGGGCAAGGTTTCCCTGTTTTTGAGCGGTGCCGTGTTGGCGCCGGTTATTGTTTTAATTGTGCTGGCTATTCATCGTCATACGGGCAGCTTAGGTATGCCTTCACCCTCCTTAAAAGGAATCACTTTCCCTTCGTTTGGGATGGCGTTATACACCGTCATGTGGAATTGCCTGGGCTGGGATAATATCACCACCTATGCCGAAGAGGTTGAAAAACCTGTAAAATCATACCTGGTATCCATGATCATCGCTTTTTTACTGGTGATGGTGGTTTACTTTTTTATCACCTGGGTAGCCCAGCAATCGGGCATTAACCACGATACTTTAACCAACGACGGTTTCCCGGCACTGGGGGTATTGATTGCCGGCAGATGGCTGGGGATTGCTATAGCAGCAGGAGGGATGGCCAGTACACTGGGTATCTACGCGGCGGTATTGTTATCGGTATCCCGGGTACCACAGGTAATGTCTGAGGATAATTTGCTGCCCGCCGGATTAAACAAGTTGCATAGCCGCTTTAAAACGCCCTATATCTCTATCATTATTTGTTCGCTGGTGGTTAGCTTTATGGTGCTATGGACCTTTGCCGATCTGCTGATTATTGATGTAACGGTTTATGGAGCAGGCTTATCCCTGGAATATATAGCGCTGGTAAAGCTTAGATTAAAAGAGCCGCTTAAAACCCGGCCATTCCGGATACCGTTAAACATAACTGGACTGTGTCTGATATTGATTTTTCCTTTTCTGGTTTACGCGGTAGCTCTGGGTGGAGCGCTATCCTCAACTCCCGAGGCCCTTAAGGCCGCGGTGTTTGCCGTAGCGGCATTGCTAAGTGCCGAAGTAGTATGGCGCATTATTTTGCTAAGCAAACCACATTTAAAAACAAGTTGATCAGGATCGATTTAGTTAGAAGCTTTAGCTAGTCTGTTAATAATGGGAGCTTCAAAAATGGCTGATAAAACGCTGTGCGTATTTTTGCTTTCCGCTGGTTTTTTAAAGTCTTCTGGATAGAGGATATGATCAACCCCAAGTGCTTTTAACAGGCTGTCGGTTTTGGTATGGGCCGTGGTTTTATAGCAGCATATTTTTATTTTGCTGTAAGCAGGGTTGGTACCTATGCGGCGTAATATTTTTTCTATATCCTTAACCAGGTGGTCATAGTCAAATATCACCACGTTGGGTTTGGTTTCATGTATGGTTGGGAAAATACTGTTTACCGCGGAAATATGCCTGAACATTTTATTGTCAGACAGTAAATCAACCGAAAAAGTATCGGCTGCAACCAATAGTACATTTTTAGATCGTATGCGGATCATAACCAATTAATTAAGGGGGCTCATAAAATTAAATTTTAAATATCATTCCAACAAAATATTATTGCGGATTGTAATAATATTGATACAAAAAAAGCACTCCCCTTGCTATTATTAAAAACCTGACAGCCAGTATTTTCCAATGCGATAAATAAATTTCTTTGAAGGTAAAACCCGAGCTGCTATTCCAAATATTGATAAAAGGACTATATATAGTCACCCTCAACACTTTGGCTTTATTACGATGTGTTGATCTCGTTTGTTTCGATATTTTCTGACTATTGTAAAGTAATTAGATTAGGGATGTAATTCATCCTTATATACCTCGCCGCCCTTCATAACAAAGGACACATTTTCCAGGCTGGTAATATCAGTTAGGGGATCGGTTTTAACTGCTATCAGGTCGGCATATTTTCCTTTAGCTATAGAACCAACCTTGGCTTGCCAGCCTAACAGATCGGCAGCGTTATAAGTGGCCGACTGGATAGCCTGCATGGGAGTTAGGCCATATTTTACCATGTATTTGAACTGTTTGCCATTCCAGCCGTGCGGATAAACGCCGGCATCGGTGCCAAAGGCTATCTTAACTCCGGCTTTAACCGCTTTCTGAAAACTTAAGCGTTGTGTTTTTCCAACAAGGCGTTCCTTATTGATGATCTTTTCGGGGGTGCCATGCTTGGCATAATCGCTCAGTATATAATCATCATTATAAATATCGGCAACCAGGTAAGTGCCATGTTGTTTCATGAGAGCAATGGCTTCATCGTCCAGGAAACTGCCGTGCTCAATAGAGGCTACACCGGCCTTTACGGCCATCTTGATAGCTATTGTTCCATGCGCATGGGCGCAAGCTTTAAGGCCCCAAAGATGGGCCTCATCAACAATGGCGTTCATTTCTTCCTGTGTAAATTGAGGCGCGCCTACGCTTTCTTCTTCCGAGAGCACACCGGCACTTGCGCCAAATTTGATTACCTCGGCACCATATTTAATATTGTAACGCACCTGTTTACGTACCTCATCAACACCGTTGGCCACACCGCTCATTTGCTTGGGTCCAACCCAGTCTAAATATGGCGAAAAACCGTTGAGGTCACCATGACTACCTGTACTGCCGATAAATAAAGTAGCGCAAAGCATACGCGGCCCTGGAATATCGCCATGATTGATAGCATTGCGAAGGGCGATATCAATAAAAGCGGCAGCGCCTACATCGCGACAAGTGGTAAAGCCGGCAAGCAGGGTCCGTTTGGTATAAATGGGTGCAATTACTGCATAGTCAACAGCCGATTTACGGAAAATATCGTCATAATAATTATCGCCGGGTTGTTGGCTTAAATGGGTATGGCAATCAATTAAACCGGGCAAAACCGTGGCATTGCTGAGGTCAATAACTTTTGCACCTGTTGGTATGCTAATGTTATCGCCAACCGCTTTAATGGTATCGTGGTCAACCACAATGATCTGATTGGTTAATATCCTGCCTTTTTCGGTATCAATGAACCGACCGGCCTTAATATATTTAACGGAATCAGTCTGTTGTGCAAAGGCGCTTATAACGCAAAAAAGCATCAGGATAATGCTG
This sequence comes from Mucilaginibacter lappiensis, assembly GCF_900155965.1. Lineage (GTDB taxonomy): Bacteria > Bacteroidota > Bacteroidia > Sphingobacteriales > Sphingobacteriaceae > Mucilaginibacter > Mucilaginibacter lappiensis. Next base: position 171,420 of record NZ_FTMG01000014.1, on the reverse strand, counting down.
ATGCTTTTAAAGTAAATTTTATTCATGTGATTATAGGATTGTGTTATCCCAATAATACGCATTTTTTATTTGTTAATATGTAGAATGGCGAGTATGCTTAAGCAGTAAACGCTTCCAAAGCCCCGGCAATCCGGCTAATGGTTTCTTGCCTGCCCAGTAATGAAGCTATGTCAAACACATGCGGGCCAAACTTACCGCCAACCAGCATAATGCGGAAAGGCAGCATAACATCGCCAGCTTTTAAGGCTTTTTCGTCCATTAAAGCTTTAAAAGCCTCTTCAAAACTATGGGCTTCTAAAGCGGCTTGATCGCTGTTTAATAGAGCGGTAAGCGCATTAAAAAAATCAGTTTTGGTGTCGGTCCACTTGGGTTTTACAGCGTTGAGGTCGTACTCTTTGGGTTGCTCAAAAAAGTATCCGGCCTGTTGATAAAAATCGGGTATTAAAACACAGCGGTCTTTGATGAGGTTGATTACGGTTAGCAGATAATCTTCATTCGTTACCACTATACCTTTATCAGCCAAAACAGCGCTCACTGCCGACTGTAAACTGCTGGCATCAGACTTTTTAATCCACTCGGCATTGAACCATTTGGCTTTTTCAAAATCAAACTTAGCCCCGGCTTTGCTTACGCGTTCCAGTGAGAATTTTTCAATCAGTTCATCCAGTGTAAACAATTCCTGGTCGGTACCATCATTCCAACCCAGGGTAGCCAGCAGGTTTAAAAATGCTTCTGGCAAAAAGCCCAATTCGCGGAAACCTGGGGTAAGTTCGCCTGTTTTGGCATCAAACCAAGTCATGGCGTATACCGGGAAACCCAGGCGGGCGCCATCGCGTTTGCTTAGCTTGCCATGTCCGTCGGGTTTTAATATTAAGGGTAGATGCGCCCATTGCGGCATGTCTGATTTCCAGCCCAGGTAGTCCCATAACAGCAAGTGTACAGGGGCCGATGGTAGCCATTCCTCGCCACGAAAAGCGTGCGAAATTTTCATCAGGTAATCATCAACCACTACGGCTAAGTGATAGGTGGGCATACCGTCGGCTTTGAGCAACACCTTATCATCAACCTGGTTGGTTTCGAAACTCACATGCCCACGAATCAAATCATGAAAGCTGATCGTTTCATCTTCAGGTATTTTTATGCGGATTACGTGTGGTGTACCGGCATCCAGCAAGGCATCAACCTCGTGCTGCGGTAATGAAAGCGAATTGCGCAAACTATCACGATAGGCCAGGCCGTATTGAAAATTAGGGATCTCTTTCCGGTTCTTATCCAGTTCTTCGGCCGTATCAAAGGCGTAATAGGCGTGCCCTTGCATCACCAGGCGTTCGGCATATTCGCGGTAAAGCGCTTTGCGCTCACTCTGACGATAGGGAGCGTAAGGGCCGCCAACTACCGGACTTTCGTCTGGCTGCAGGCCACACCACTTCAAACAATCTAAAATATATTCTTCGGCACCTTCTACATAACGGCTCTGGTCCGTGTCTTCAATTCTTAAAATAAAATCGCCATGGTGTTTTTTGGCGAATAAATAGTTGAATAATACCGTGCGTACGCCACCCAGGTGCAGACCACCGGTGGGGCTTGGCGCAAAACGAACTCTTACTTTTTTATCGGTCATGATGGGGCAAAGATAAGTTTTTTACTATGTGCAGATATGCAGATTTTAGATGTGCAGATGAAAAATGACGGGCAATCGATTATCTGCATATCTACACATTTGAAATCTGCATACCTGTAACCATCACAATTCAAATAATTTTACGTTATTTGGACTGTGCCCAGTATGAACCCATACCAACAAAAAAAGCGCTGGAAATATTTTCTGCTCGCGTTTGCCGTAGTTATTGCCTTTGGCTCTCTATTTTATACACGCTACCTGGTTAAAAATATAGCCCGCTCCGAGCGTACCCGTGCGCAGGTTTGGGCCATGAGTATGCGACAGTTATTTAATTCGGACGATGACGACTTTTTGCAGTTTACAACCGCTGTACGCGATAGCTTAACGGTGCCGGCCATTGTTATTGATGAAAAGGGCGATATTAAATATGTACGCGGGTTAGATACCACCAAAGCCTTTATGAAGCTACAGGCCGAAGGAAGTAAGACAAAAAAATACGATCCGGAATATTTTAAGTCAGAACTGGATTATATGAAAAAACAGCATGCGCCCATTAATATGAAGCTGAAAATGCTGGGCGAGCAATGGTTTGTCTATTACAAAGACTCGCCTTTGCTGCAACAATTGCGCTTGTTCCCTTATGTTCAGCTTACGATAATCGCAATATTTTTGCTGATGGCTTATACGGCATTCAGTTCATCGCGCAAATCGGAACAGGATCAGGTTTGGGTTGGTTTGGCCAAAGAAACAGCCCATCAGCTGGGTACTCCTATATCGTCATTAATGGCCTGGATTGAGCTGATGAAGGAAAAGTTTAATGCCCAGGATGATACGCTGATAGCGGAAATGGAGAACGATGTACAGCGGCTGGAAATAGTGGCCGACCGTTTTTCAAAAATAGGATCGAAACCCGTATTGGAAGAGCATGCCGTTTATGCTGTGGTTAAAGATTTTGTTGATTATTTTAAAGTTAGGGTAAGTAAGAATATTGGCTTTGAAATGACGGGCAATCCACATCTCAAAGCCGGACTTAACATTCCCTTGTTTGATTGGGTATTGGAAAACTTACTGAAAAACGCGGTAAACGCTATCGACGGTAAGGGGAGCATCCATATAGAAATAGGCGGTAACAAGGTGAAGAACCAGGTTTTTATTGATGTAACCGATACCGGTAAAGGGATTCAACGATCTAAATTTGACACTGTTTTTCAACCAGGTTACACCACACGAAAACGGGGTTGGGGTCTGGGACTGTCACTAACCAAACGTATGGTAGAGAACTACCATAACGGGCAGATATTTGTAAAAGACTCCGAAGTGGGTAAGGGGACAACCTTTAGAATCGTATTAAAAAATACACGTAATGATAAGCAAGCCATCTCCTGAAGAATATTCGCCATTTGCAGCTGGGTATGTAAGCCTGGTTCCTGATGCTCATGTTATTGAACTGTTGGAACGTTCAATGGAATCGAGCTATCAACGGTTAAGCAAACTTACCAATGAGCAGGCCTCGTACGCCTACGCGCCAGGTAAATGGACAGTGAAGCAGGTGCTTGGACACATGATAGATACCGAACGTACGTTTGCCTACCGCGCCCTTGTTTTTTCGAGAAACCATATCGAACTGCCAGGCTTTGATCAGGATATATACGTAAACAACACTGATTTTAATGCCCAAAGTATACAGGACCTGGCATCGGAGTTTAAAGCCACCCGGTTATCAAATATTTACATGGTCAGGGGATTTAGCGAAGAGCAGTTACTGCGTACAGGTATTGCCAGTGATCACCTGTTTTCGGTAAGGGCATTTGTTTATATGATGGCCGGGCATGAGTTACATCACTTGCAGTCTTTTAAAGAGAAGTATCATATTTCGAACTAAATACACTAAACGCCGAAAAGCCCCTGTTGAAACAGACGCTTTAAGTCGACAGTGATATCTCTAGATTATTTCTGCAGGGTAACATCATCTTTATCCAACACTTCCTTTTTTTCTATCCGGTAAGAGAGGATCAATCCGGCTCCGCCGAATATCGCAATCAGGGCCACATAAAGGAAAAAAGCCTCATCATCCATATAGCGGAAGATCGTATGATCTAAAATAAAGGCCAGGAACAAACCGATACCTGAACCGATGAGCAATAGCCCCCATTTTAAGTTCTGATAAGGCGCTGATTGTGGTTTGTAACTACGAGGATCCATACCTCGTTCAATCATTGATAGTTTTTCGCGTTTGTTCAGATAAACGATCCCGAAGATCATGGTGAAGAAGCCGAGGGGTACTAAAATTCCAGCTAATACACCCAGTTGAGCAGTTTCCATACTATTTAAGTTTTAATAAGTTAATTTAATTTTTCTTGTTTCTAAATCACCAATGTGGTGTATTTGTAGGTTATGACTACACTGTTTTTAAACAGGTTACACCATTTGTAAAAAAAAGTGAGGTAAAGGGTTAAAGGCCAAAGGTGAAGGGTTTTTCTGCGAAAAAAACTCAACAAAAAAGGCGAAAGATTTATAACCTTTCGCCTTTTACCTTTCGGCTTTTACCTTAAAAGCCTACTTTATCTCAAATACAGCTTGTATCTGGAAGCTCAGTTTTATCTTTTTAAAGTCGATGTCTGATTCGGCAGGACCTGCAGAATCGGCTGCGGCTGCTTTATACATCATCATGACACGTGGCTGAGGAAAGCTGCTGTTATCGCTTTCGGTAATGCTCAAGGCAGATCCTAATTTATCGCCAAGGCCATTTACCAGGAAAGCGGCTTTATCACGGGCTGATAATAATGCCTTTAATTTCAGCGCATTTTTCAAATCGTTGATCTTTGAATAATCATAGCTCTGAATGTTGGTTGATTGGATCCCTTTTGGATCAACCTTAGCTAGTATCTGGTTGTATTTATTCAGGTCGGTAACTTTAACCAGGTATTGTTTGCCGGCCAAAAAATCGGGAGTTTTTTTCTTTTGATAGGTGTTGTTCCAGGCCGAAACATCGTTTATCGTAAAATCTTCGCGTGGAATGCCGGCATCTTTTACACCTTTTTCCAGTTGATTTTCTAAAACATCAATAGTAACCCGGTTTTTACCGTTCATATATTCCTGTAAGGAAATGGAAACGTATATAATGTCGGGTGTAACTTCCTGTTCGGCAATGCCTGTAACTTCAATTTTTCGGCGCAGGTCAACCGTTTGTGCAAAGGCTCCATAAGTTGTCATAAGTAATGCTGCAAGGATAAATAGCTTTTTCATGGGGTAAATTGTTTTTAGATGGTGAAACTATCACGAACTGTGTTTGTGTTTGTTTAGCAGTTCGAAGATGGTTTCATGTGATAGTTATTTTATAAATATAATATGTTATGTGACTATGATAACGTACCAAAAGTTTAATATGTAACAGGTGTTATAATTTATTTGTGTTTGGGTCCGGTTATTATGGCTGTATAAAGCTACAGCTTTGTTTTGAATTTTAAGCCGATAGAAGACGGGTGCCCAAGTTAAATTTTCACTAAATTTACGTCAACACTGTAACCTGATTTAAAACTGCGGCGTCAGAGAGGTTGTAACACATGCAGAGCAAGCTTTCAGATATCGAACTCATAGAACAAACCCTGGCGGGTAACCAATCGGCCTATGCCGATCTGGTTAAGCGGCACCAGCGTTTTGTATTTACCCTGGCCATGCGTTTTGCCAAGGGGCGTGAAGATGCTGAAGAGATTGCCCAGGATTGTTTTATAAAAGCGTACCGCTCGCTGGCATCGTTCCAGGGGCAGTCGAAATTCAGTACATGGCTGTATAGTATAGTTTATACCACGGCGATGACATTTTTAAGAAAAAAGAGGGTAGCAACAGATTCCATTGACGATGAAAATACTTTTATACAGGTGGAAAGCCGGGAGTCGGGCTATGATACCAACAATATAGAAAATAAATCGAGGTCGTTTTATCTTAACCAGGCCATCGCACAACTGCTGCCAGATGATGCTACCATCATTACCCTTTTTTATAAGGGGGAGCAGTCTCTGGAAGAAATTGCCCAGGCATTGGGGATGGAAACAAATACGGTTAAGGTTAAACTATTTAGGGCGCGCCAGCGTTTGAAAGAGAAGCTGGAGCACAATTTAAAACAAGAGGTGAAAGAACTGATATGAACACGATTGAGGAAAAACTCTGGAATTATATTGATGGAACCTGCAGCCCGGCTGAACAGGACGCCATAGCCAGGCTTATTGAGCAGGACGGCGCATATGCACAAAAATATCAGGAGCTGCTGGCGCTTAACCAGGAGTTTGCAGCAATAGAATTGGATGAGCCGCCGATGGCCTTTACTTATAAAGTGATGAAGGCTATTCGCACAGAAAATGCTATGCAGCCGCTGAAGGCCAATATTGATAAGCGCATTATCCTGGGTATAGCTATTTTCTTTGTATTTACCATATTAGCCCTGCTTACATTCACTTTTGCTAATATTCATATTTCCGGGATTAATATCAGCGCTGCAGATATTAAACTACCTGCTGGTGTAAAGCTACCCAGCACTAACAGCATTTTTAGCGGCCCGCTTGTAAAGTGGTTTTTGATATTTGATGTGGTGCTTGCTTTGTTTTTAACAGATGCCTATCTGCGTAGAAAAAAGACTGCCAAGCAGTTATAGTTATGCTGGGCGATGTGTCTGCGAAAACCGACAAGTGACCATACAATTAGTCAGTTGTGTAATCTGTGTATCAGATTTTGAACATTGTTGAGGTATCCCAATTACATAATTGTAAAATTTACAACCAATGAGGTTTTTGGTATAGTAATTGTATTACCCTATATGAACTGGTAAACTTACCGGTTTAATTGTGATAAGGTTTAGGTTGAAAGTCCCCCGGAGCAAGTCTGGGGGGCTTTTATTTTTTTTAGGCCTTCACTGTTTCCACTCTGCATCTTTCCCATGCGCGTTATAGGTAACCAGCATAAATTTTTTAGAAGAAGGATCGGGTACAAACTCAAAATCTATTGGCGCCTCCTTAATGTAAAACCTGTTGTTGTTTTTAGCATATAGTTTAATGGCGTGTAAATTATCTTTCTGATAAGTATCGTCCACAAATAACTGATGATTTTTAAAAGTTACTACCATTTGGTGTTCTGAGTTATAGGTATAAGTACCTGTATATTGTTTCAAGCTGTCATCGGTAAGTTTCAGTTCGGGGCGTAAGGGTTTACCTGCTGCTAATCTCGCTATGTCATTGGGTAGCATAATAAAATCCATATCATACTCAAACCCGTTAAATAAAGCGACAATAAAAACGTCTTCTTGTGGCAAATAGATCTCATCGGTTTGGTACCCATCGGTTGATCCGCTGTGTTCAATAGTAGTGCTGCCATCCAAATCCCTGATAAACCACCCATAGGCATACTCTGATAATGATCCATCAGCAAGCCTGAATGGTGTATAAGCCTTTTTCAACATTTGAGTTGATATCAGTTTGCCTGCCGATAAAGCCTGATGCCATTTAAATAGATCATCGACGTTTGACATCAGGCCGCCGGTCGCGTACATAACCGTTGGATCCTGAAGCTCGGCTGGTTCCCAGTTTTTACCGTCGGGCCGGGAATAGCCCGGAGTTAGGTTGGGGACGTTTTCTCCTTTATGAAGATAATAGGTATGTTCCAGCCCTGCGGGTTTAAGTAAATGCTCTTTAATGTAGCTTTCATAACTTTGGCCGGTTACCAGTTCAATAATATAGCCTAATAGATAAAAATTGGAATTGCTATATTCAAATTTGCTGCCAGGTGTAAAGTTCAGCGGTGCGTCTTTAAAATAATCAACTCCTTGCGCTGGTGTATATTCATCTCGCTCCTTCGCCGGGTCATGGTTTTGAAGGGTCATATAATCCTGAATGCCAGAGGTTTGTGTGAGAAAATTTTCAATTTTGATCGGATAGCCTTTGTATGGAAATTCCTTTACATATTTCTGGATGGTATCTTGTAATGATATTTTGCCCAGCTCTACCAGTTGCAGCGTAGCTATCGCGGTATATTGTTTGGTCATGGAGCCGATCCGGAAGATCATGTCGGCTCGCATCGGTTTTTTGGACGGAAGATCAGATAGTCCGAAAGCTTTTTTATAAATGATCTGTCCCTTTTTTGCAACCAGAACCACACATCCCGGACCGACGGATGGTAACCGTTGTTTAATTAATTCATCCAGTTTTCTTGTTAACGATGTATCCTGTTGGGATTGGGCGGTGCTGTTTAGCGGTATAAGAAAGAAAATTAATAGTGTAAATAAATAGTTTTTCATGGCAAATAATTTTTCGTGTAAAATTGCCCTTTGATACATAACTATTTAAATGAAACACTTCTCAGATCTGGTTTTGAGAGCTATTTACCTCGGGATCATGAGGTGACAGAATCCCGGTACTCAGAGGGAACCATACCTGTAAGCTGTTTAAAAACGCGTTGAAAGGAGGCCTGGGAGTTAAACCCGCATTCTAAGGCCACACCGGCCAAAGTAAGATGACCGCAATTAGCCTGTACAACCCTTTGTTTAAATGCGGCTACCCGGTAACCATTTACCCATTGATTAAAACTTAACTGTAATTGATTGTTTAATACCGCCGAAACAGTTTTGGGGGGTAATTGGATATGTTTTGACACCATTTCCAGATTGAGGTCGGGTTTTAGATACAAATGCTCTTCTTCCATAAGTCGGGTTAATAAAACGAGGGTTTGGCTGACTTCGTCTGAAGTTATTCGAGCTAGGGTCCTTTTATACGCATTCTTATCACCGGTCTTGAATACCAGGAACCCTTTAATACCCATCCAATATATGAGCACAACCATTGGAATCATAACCGGATACCAGCCTACCTGTTCTAAAAGTGGAGTGTTGTACCGGGGTATAAGGTAAGGTATCATGAAACAAAGCCAGACGAATTGAAAAAGAGCAAATGCCAGGATAAATGACCGCAGCCATTTATAGGTTGAGTTTTGCCCGGAATTTACTTGGATCAGTCTATAAGAAGCATACAGATAAACAGAAATGGAAAGCCAGCGAGGGATATCGGCATAGGTATTGTAATTATCTATGAACAATGCCCATGGCGCTGGATTGGGGGTTATCATTTTTAGAAAATAACCAATAAGGTAAATAATTGCCGCAAGATAAGGCACAAGATCTATAATAGTAGGGTAGAAGTGCCGCCGATGTGTTTTATCTATTCGCCAGCCGGGAGTTATTATAGCGCGTGTATAAAAGAAAATAAGAGGTCCAACAGGCATGATGATTACTAAAGGAACAACAGCGCCAAGCAGCCGGCATAATTGACTTGCCTGAAACCACGGGGCCTGGAAAAAGTAACTATTTAAACAGGCCAGGCTAACCAGCAGTACAATTGCACCTAAAAAACGGTTTATGTAATGGGTTCCAGGTGTTGAAAAAAGCATCCCGCACAGGATTAATCCCTGAATCACACCCAATAGCAGAATAACCTGTAAAAAGTAGTTTGTAAAATACACGATGTGCTTTTGAAGACTACAATTTCAGCATATTCGGGCAGTTGTCAAAATAAATAATGAAGATATTAAACGGTAACTTCACCACTAAACACCTGGACAGCAGGTCCCTCCAAAAAGATATCGCTAAATACTTTTCCATCATAGTTAAAACGGATGTTCAAATCGCCGCCTAAAACTTTAATGGGGGTGGTGATGTGCCCGGTTTTTTGGTTATGGCTGGCCATGGCCAGGGCTACGGCGGTAACGCCGGTTCCGCAGGCAAAGGTTTCGTCTTCAACGCCCCGTTCAAAGGTGCGTACAAAATAGCCGTCGCTGGTGGGTTCCACAAAATTTACGTTGATTCCTTTTTCGCGATAGGTAGCATTATTGCGGATAGCTTTACCTTCGTGGTACACATCGCGATGTTCCAGATCCTCTACCTGTTTTACATAGTGAGGAGAGCCGGTATTGAGCACGTAAGCATCTTTATCGGTATTGATCTGGTCGACATTGATCATTTGCAGGCTTACCCAATCACCACTTTCGGAAATTTTGGCATGGTGTGGGCCGTCAACCGCCAAAAAATCAGTCTCGGAGCCAATGATTCCCAGGAACTTAGCGAAAGCAACAATACAACGACCGCCATTACCGCACATGCTGCTTGGGGCTCCATCGGCATTATAATAAACCATTTCAAAATCAAAGCCTTCCTTACTTTGAAGAAACATCATGCCATCGCCCCCGATACCAAAACGGCGGTCGCACAGAGTTGATATGAGCTTGGGGTTCGAATGATCTATCTTGTTTTCCCGGTTATCAACCAGTATAAAATCATTGCCGGCGCCCTGGTATTTATAAAATCGTATATTCACAATAATGTCATTTAATATCAGCTACTTAAGGTAGCCCAAACTTTAGGCCATAAAAAATAGCCGGAGTATTTTAATTTAACAAAATTTAACAAAAAACTCTTTAACTAATGGTTGACTATGTAGTCTATATGGTATTAAATTTGAGTTGTTAAATTATATAAACAAAATAAAGAAAGGCAAATATAAATGAAAAAGATAGGTTTAACGCTATTAACCGCTTTTGTAGGAGGTGCACTTGCTTTAGGCGCATATAAGGTGATCGAGAACAAATACTCGGATAACATGAGCTTTGAAGAAAAGCAAAAAGTGTATTTTACCAGTAATAAATCAACACCGGTAGTATCATCAACCGGATCGCTTGATTTTACGGAAGCGGCAGCCGCGGCAACCCCGGCGGTAGTATATATTCGTACCACATATAGCAGCGAGTCGGGTGGGAAACAGGATCAATTGGAGCAAATGTTTGGCGACATGTTTGGCCAGCGTGCACCGCAGCGTGGTCCGCAGATGGCATCTGGCTCTGGTGTGATCATTTCGCCCGATGGTTATATTGTTACCAATAACCACGTGGTTGAAAAGGCCGATAAAATCACAGTAGCTACTAATGATCACCGTACTTTTCAGGCTAAGGTGATTGGTACAGATCCAAGTACAGACCTTGCCCTGATCAAGATCAGCGCAAACGACCTGCCTATCATCAAATTGGGTAACTCCGACGAAACCCGGGTAGGCGAATGGGTATTGGCTGTTGGTAACCCATTTAACTTAACTTCAACCGTAACAGCGGGTATTATAAGCGCCAAAGGCCGTAACATAGGCATTATCGGCAGCGAAGATAATGGCGACGATGATAGTCCGTTTGGACGTACCCGCAATCAGCAGAGCGGGCCAAAATTAAACAAGGCTATTGAGTCATTCATTCAAACAGATGCGGCTATTAACCCGGGTAACAGCGGCGGCGCTTTGGTAAACACTAAAGGTGAATTGGTTGGTATTAATGCGGCTATTGCTTCGCACACCGGTTCATACGAGGGTTATGGTTTTGCCATTCCGGTTAACCTGGCTAAAAAGGTGTTGAACGACATTAAAAAATACGGTACTGTAAAACGCGGCTTTGTAGGCGTAAGCTTTACCGAGCTTAACCCCGATGTTGCCCAGAAGTTGAACATCACCAATAACAACGGTTTATATGTGAATGATGTGGTACCTGGTGGCGGTGCCGAACAAGCCGGTATCAAAAAAGGCGATATCATAGCCAAAGTGGAAGGAACACCGGTTTATGAATCATCAGATCTGCAAGAGCATGTTGGCCGTATGCAGCCAGGTGATAAATTGAACGTAACCGTATTGCGCGATGGTAAAGAGAAAACATTTGCCGTAACACTTAAAGCAGATGCTACCCCAACTAACCGTACCGCTGTAGTTTCTAAATCTGCAGAAGAATTGTTTAACAAACTGGGTGCAAGTTTCCAACCATTGAGCGGTGCCGAAAAAGCTAAGTTCCATGTAAACTCAGGTGTAAAGGTAACCCAGGTGCGTCCGGGTCGAGTGTTTGATAACTTTGAGATCCCCGTAGGATCGGTGATCACCAGCATCAATAAACAACCCATCAACAGTGTGGCTGATATTGACAAAGCCATCACCAACCTGCGAAATGGCAACCTGGTTATCTCGGGCTACTATCCAGATGGAACAAACTTTAACAATATGTTCCAGGTGCAATAAGAAAATTTAAATAAAGTGATTGTGTAAGAAGACCCGGCTATAATGGCCGGGTTTTTTGTTGAGGACTTTGACAAGATAAGGTCTGCAAATTTTTATAGCCCCCTCGAGGTCTCTTCCAGGTTTAAATTAACCCACAAAATTCACTAGGAGGCACCTACGGAGCCAAATAACGCGCGCTTTTAGCTATAAACACGTGGCCTCTCCGAGGCCAAATGGCAGGCCGGGTATATTGATTATAGTATAAAGTATTGCGAGCCCCAGTGGGGCTCCGTGTTTATAGTGTCCCAAAATAGCACGTCCCCTGGCTCCGTAGGTGCCTCCTGTTAAAATTCAGATTGGTGAATTTTGTGGGTTAATTTAAACCTGAAAGGGATCCTGAGGGGACTAAAAATGACAAAAAAGTGGGTTTACACTATTTGGCTTAGTATTTTGAGTAATTATCTGATTGTCAATAAAATAGCTTCATGTTAACCGTGAAAAGTGTAAACCATGTAAACCCACTTTTTAACAAAATGACCCGCCTGATCAGGGTAAGTTCATCAAAAGAAACTTACACCAACGGTCCATCCAACCCAGCCGGTCCAGTTGTTGCTGTTGTTGATAAAGCTATGGTGCAGATCCCGGACATACGCGTATCCATTAACTGCGTTGCGCTGGTCTGAATAAAAAAGGTTGAGCGATGGTCCGGCATTGATGGAAAATGCTTTGGCAACACGATAGGTGAGTGCCGCATCAAGCTTGGCCAGCAGATTGGTACGTGCCCAGTTACCCTGGTAAACATATTGCTCGCTTATTTCGGGATTAAAAGCCAGGTGCTTGCCCATGCCCAATTCGCGGCCAAAACCAAAGCCAAAGGCATACAATTTACTGTTATCATTTACCCGGAGGCCACCCATCCACATAGTGTACAGGTTTTTACTACCGGTTTTAAGGGCAATGTTGGCATTCAAGGTTTCGTTGGATGACAGAGCCAGTTTATGATAGCCATAACGTACAATGTTGATGAGCCCGATGCTGTAGCCCGATGAGGTGTCGGCTATGTTGATCAATCCAAGCTGCACGCCGCGCAGGTTGCGGGCATAGTTAAAAAGCCCGGCCACTTGCATGCCACTATATTTTTGCCCTGTAATATTGCCTAAAGCCGCCAGTTGGATACCTCTTACCTGTCCCCAGGTATGATTGTATAAGCCGGCTATTTGTATGCCGTTCATGTCTCGTTTTACGCTGTTATGCAACAAGGAAAGCTGTATCCCCCGAACACTCCCCAGTACATTATTATACAAGCCGCCAACTTGTATACCGTTTACATTGCCGCCAACTACGTTAAATATACCGGCAATTTGTACGGCCCCTACATCGCCCTTATCCAGGTTAAAAATAAGGCCCAGTTCAAAACCATCAACCCCGGCATTATAACCGCCTACCGCGTTCAGGGAAACCGCGTTAACCACCTGCCCGCTAAACTCAGCATGCGTACTTACCCCCGGTATGGCTGATGCCTGGAATGGGGCTTGCGCAATAAGGCCATGCAGATTGGCCGCGCGTATCTTTTGCCTGGTCGAAGTGAAAAGGCCCCCCAGAACGGTGTGCTCAATGCCATCATCATTATTACTGACCATGTAGCCGTCTTCGTCAAGCTGAGATTGATTAGAGTTTACCGTAACACCCGAAAGAAAGGTGACGGTGGTATCTCTATAATACTCCTTACTTACGGTGAGCATTACAGGTTTTCCATTGTTTTGTAAACGAAGCTCAAAGCGCCCGTCTTTACCGGTAAGGGTGGATTGCAGCAGGGAGCGATCATATACACTGGCATTCTCCAATTTCTTACCGCTGCGGTCGTCGGTTACAAAACCGCTGATGGTGTATTCCCCGTCTTCGGTAATTGCTTTTTCGGTAGTTAAGGATAGTTGCAATGGAGCATAGCGCAGGATCACAAAATTGCGCGTTTCCTTATACTCAAAGTGATTCAGAAGCATACGGTCGAGCACTTCCTTAATGGTCCAGTTATCGGCATTGAGGGTTACCAGGCTATCGGTTTTTACAATATTGCTGTTGTACGAAAAAGTGAAATTTCCCTTTTGCTCGATAGTTTTTAACACCGTGCCTAAACGCATATTACTGACGTGAACAGATATGTTTTTGGCGAGGATAGATTCACCTTCTGTGCCCCGGCTAACTACCGGGAGGGCTAAAATGATCAGGAAGAAAAGGATATATCTGCGTAAGCTATACATAAGGTAATTTCGGAGTTCGGATGTTCGATTTCGGATTTTTCTGAACTCGAACATCCCAAATTTTTGATTAATTTATTTATCCTCTTACTCTTCGCTATTTTAATCTAAATCCGAAATCGAACATCCGAATTCCGAAATCAAAATATATTATTTAAAAAGTATCTGCTGGTTTTTACGAACCACCGTGATCTTAAATGTGCTGCTAATAACGTCCAGTACTTCATCAAGCGACTGGCCTTTAAATGTAGTAGTGATCGGTAAACTCTCCAATGACTTATTGGCTATCGAAATGTGCGCACCATACGCTTCATTCAATGCTTGTACTACCTCGCTCAACGGGGTTTTATCACAAACCAGTTGCCCGGTAAGGTAATAGTTATACAATTTGCCCTTGCTCTGTTGTTTAGCTAATAAGTCCTGGTCTTTGATCACGGTTACCTGTTCGCCAGGGTTTAGGTCAACGCTGTTTTGCTTTTTGCTTACCTGTACAATGCCGGTTTCTACAATTACTTCGGTCTTACCTTCACGGCTCTTGATATTGAATGACGTTCCAACAACCCTAACCGTTACATCATTCACCTTAATTATAAAAGGTTTTGTTTTATCGGGACTTACTTTAAAGAAAGCTTCGCCCCTTAAACTCACCGGCCGGATGTTGCCTGTAAACCTGCCCGGGTACACCAAAGTTGAACGGGTATTTAGGGTGATCACCGATCCATCTGGTAGGGATTGGGTCTGCACCTTATCTTTACTATCTATCCGCACAAAGGAAACCGAACCGTTATCGTAAATATGGTTAAAGGTTAGCCACAGCACTGTGCATATTAAAACTACCGAAGCCGCAATACCGATCCACTGCTTGCGGCTCAGTTTTTTAATCATAGGCCCACGCGGGGGAGCGACATTACTGTTGATGCGGTTTTGCAGACGGATAAAAGCATCGTCTTTGTTTACATCCCGCTCTGTTACGGGGCTCTGATCCCAGATCAGCTTAAAATCATCAAAAAGTTTTTTGTTGGTTTCATCAGCTGCCACCCAATCCTCTACCTGTTGGTGCTCGGCAGGCGTAGCTTCGCCCGCCAGGTATTTCACCAGCAGATCATCATCCATATGTATATTGGCACTACTCATTGTGCAGCCATCGGGTTAATAAAAATAAAATAATTGGTAAAAACTCCGCCAGTTTCTGGCGCATTATTCGCAGCGCCTTACCCATTTGGTTCTCTATTGTTTTAATAGAAAGCCCCATATGATCGGCAATTTGCTGATACTTGAGCTGCTCAAAACGGCTGAGCTGAAAAATAGTACGGCATTGCTGCGGCAACTCGCTCATGGCCGTATCGATCCGTTGTTGCAGTTCGGCGGTCATTACTTTGCCTGAGGCCTGTTCTTCCTCGTCCTGTTGTAACTGTCCGGCATAATATAGGCCGAAATTGGCCTTTACCTTTTGGTGTTTTATATAGTTCAAACTTTCGTTATGTACAGCGCGATACAGGTATGATTTGAGCGAGCCATCGGTTTTAAGGTTATCGCGTTTTTCCCAGATGCGGCAAAATACATTTTGTACAATTTCTTCGGCCATTTCGTCATCCTTTAAAAATGTATACGCATAGGCATGCAGGCTTTTAAAGTGTTCTTTAAATAACCATTCAAAGGCCCTTTGACTGCCCTGCTTAAGTAAATTGATGACCGAGCTATCGCTATATTCCACTTTAAAAGGGTGAAAGTTTGCGTTAAAGATAGCTTGTTTGGCGGTCAGATTCACGGGCGAAGGGCTTAATTACAAAATTTCAGGCCAGTTGTATTTGAATGGTATATAACGAGTGGTGAATATCAACTTTGCTGCATACTCCGTTGGTGTAGGAATAAAAATTGTAATTACCATCGGGCAGGTCGATACGGTACACATGTGGAGATACCTGCTTTACCTGCAAAAACTGCTGAAAGTTATCGCAATAGATTTGTGCGTTGTTATCGGGCTCGCGGCAATACAGCAGCATGAGGTTGGTGCCGATGAATTTTTGATCGAGCTGTTTACTTTTACCGTCGGTTATAGCCTGGTAGCAATCGCCGCAAGCCCTGGTTTGGCGATTGGCTTTCTCTTTGCCATTCACTTTGCGGTAGATGCTGGAGCTGATAAGCTTACCTTTCTGAAAAACAGATTCCTCATGAATATCTACCTGGATGCTCATAATGAAACGCATTTTTACCTGCGATATCATTCTCAACGACAGATCATCACCCTCGCGTTTTTGGTACAGATCCATATGGCCTACCACATTTCCGCTATGCAGCACATTATATTTGGTGATTTGCTCCTGTGCCATCAGTGCCGATGAAAAGTAAAGCAGCGCCAGCAAGGTCGCCGCTTTTTTTAAGGGCATGATAAAAGCTAACGGGGTAATATGTTTATCCTTTAAGGCCGGGGCCAGGTATTTTTTGAAGAGCCAGATGAGCAGGGCAGGTATCATGATGGTAAAATTTAATAGAAATGAAACAACTGTTAGTGATGTTAACTACAGCTATTACAACATATTAAAGATTTACCCCTACTTGATTTCATAATATTTCTACGAATATAGAAAAAGACTATTAATTTAGTAGTTTTATTTTTTTCTATTCGATGCAAAATAACAAGAGGGATTAACCAAGGTGATACTTTTGGGAATGGGGATTTGGAATAGGGGGGATTGTTGTGGTTATCAATTAAAACGCTTTTCTCCCTCGTGTGTTATTTGCTTACATTAGCAACATACATGAAAAACTACCATTACGCCATATTCTCCATAGTCGCACTGGCGGCTTTGAGTTCCTGCTCCCCGAAGGGGCCGTATGCCCTAACCAACAAGGTGTATACCAGCAAAACCGATTCGGTGGTGCGGGTGATTGAGCAAACGCAGCCGCCTATGTTGGTAGATAGTGCAGGTGCTAATATTCCCGGTGAATGGGTAGGTACGGTGAACTTTAATCTGCGTAAACCCAACTATGTGATTATCCACTTTACCGCGCAGGACTCGATACAGCAAACGCTTAAAACTTTCACCCTGGTAAAACCGCAGGTGAGTGCCCATTATGTGGTGGCTAAGGATGGCAAAGTTTACCACATGCTGAACGACTATTTGCGGGCCTGGCACGCAGGCATTAGCCGCTGGGGCAGTATCAGCGACATGAACAGTTGTTCTATCGGCATCGAGATTGACAATAACGGGCACGAGCCTTTTAACGATACCCAAGTAAAAAGCTTGCTGGCGCTGTTAACGCAACTCAAAAAGGCCTATGGCATTCCGACAAGTAACTTTATTGGTCACCAGGATATTGCCCCGCTGCGCAAGCCCGACCCGGGACCTTTCTTTCCCTGGAAATTATTGGCCGAAAAAGGATTCGGCTACTGGCGAGATTATTTGCTGGAACTTCCACCCGATAGTTTCGACTATGCCACAGCGCTCAAGCTTATGGGCTATGATACCCGCGACCTGACCGCCGCCGTCGTAGCCTTTAAACGCCACTTCGTTCAAACCGACGAAACCCCAACCATGACGCAATTCGATCTGAACATCTTGTATAACGTGTATAAAAAGTATTAGCCCCCTGAAGGGGGAACTCTTTATATAACGAATCTTAACGTGTAGGCTGCGGTTTTGTGGCCCCATAGGGTGTAAATCCATGGTCCATTTTGTATAGCTTGCTGTCTTTAAAATAATAAAATTCAGTAGTCTGATTATCCAGGTAAACGGTTCTATACACAGAGAGTTCCATCCGGGTGGCATAATGGTGCTCTCTGGTAAATTTCTGCTCAGACAACCCCAAGGATATTTGCTGGGTTTTACAGCTCATCAAGAATACGAGCAGTAGAATGGATAGCGTTAACTTTTTCATAAAAATAGAACACCTTAATAGGCATATACCCTTACTCCAGAGATAAGAAAAGCCCGATTCATCAGAATCGGGCCAAATATGCTAATCAAAAACTCCCCCTTCAGGGGGCAGGGGGTTACTTCTTCACCCAGCCATCCTTCAAAGTCACCGTACGGTTAAACACCAGGTGATCGGGAGTGG
Source organism: Mucilaginibacter lappiensis (assembly GCF_900155965.1). Taxonomy (GTDB): domain Bacteria; phylum Bacteroidota; class Bacteroidia; order Sphingobacteriales; family Sphingobacteriaceae; genus Mucilaginibacter; species Mucilaginibacter lappiensis. Next base: position 153,430 of record NZ_FTMG01000014.1, on the reverse strand, counting down.
AGTATTTATCTAAGGTAAAGTAGCCTTTGCGCATAAACTGTATGGCTTTGCCTGGTGTGGCGTTGGCCAGATCAGGTTCGATATAGGCCTTTGGCAGAATTTGCAGGCTGTTCGGGTTTAGGTAATCTTTAAAGTCGCCATCTTCGTTGGATGGATCTTCTACCTGGAACAGACGATCATAAAGCCTCACCTCGGCAGTTTTGGCATGCGGTACACTTACCCAATGTATAGTGCCTTTTACGTTGATACCGCTGGTATCATTACCCGATTTTGACTCAGGCAGGTAAGTACAGTGAATCTCGGTTACGTTGCCATCAGCATCTTTTACAAAGCTGTCACAGCGGATGATGTAGGCATTTTTTAAACGCACCATCAGGCCTACCCCCAAACGGAAAAATTTCTTTGGCGGCTCTTCCATAAAGTCTTCACGCTCTATCCACAGTTCGCGGCTAAAGGGAAATTCACGACTGCCATCGCCACCTTCAACCTCTGGGTTGTTTTCGCCGTGCATAATTTCGGTTTCACTTTCCGGGTAGTTGGTCAGGATGCACTTGATCGGGTCAAGTACAGCCATACGGCGCCAGGCGGTTTTGTTCAGATCCTCGCGGATACAGAACTCCAGCAAACCCACATCGATCATGTTTTCGCGTTTGGCTACGCCGATGCGTTCGCAAAACTCACGGATACTGGCAGGCGTATAACCACGACGACGCAGACCACTAATGGTAGGCATCCGCGGATCGTCCCAGCCCTCTACGTGTTTATCCTCTACCAATTGCAGCAGCTTGCGCTTGCTCATTACAGTATAGTTGAGGTTTAACCTCGCAAATTCGTATTGTTTTGACGGGAAAAGATCAAGCTTTTCAATAAACCAATCATATAAGGGACGGTGCGGCACAAACTCCAGTGTACAAACGGAATGGGTGATCTTTTCAATCGCGTCTGATTCGCCATGGGCGAAATCGTACATCGGATAGATACACCATTTGTCGCCTGTACGGTGATGGTGGGCGTGTTTAATGCGGTACATCAATGGATCGCGTAGGTGCATATTTGGCGATGCCAGGTCGACTTTTGCCCGCAGTACTTTGGCGCCGTCAGGGTATTTACCGGCTTTCATATCGGCAAATAACTGTAGGTTTTCTTCAACGGAACGGCTGCGGTATTGGTTAGGAGTGCCGGGTTCGGTCGGCGTACCTTTTTGTTTGGCTATCTCCTCGGCAGTACTGTCGTCAATATAGGCCAGGTCATTTTTGATCAGGGTTACAGCAAACTCATACAGTTGATCAAAATAATCAGAAGCATAAAGCTCCTCGGCCCATTCAAAGCCCAGCCATTTGATATCCTCCTTGATGCTGTCAACATACTCCGTCTCTTCTTTAGTAGGGTTGGTATCATCAAAACGCAAATTGGTTTTGCCGTTATATTTTTGTGCCAGTCCAAAGTTCAAGCAAATGGATTTGGAGTGCCCGATGTGTAAATATCCATTAGGTTCGGGCGGAAAACGGGTTAATACCCTGCCGCCGTTTTTGCCAGCAGCTATATCTTCTTCAACAATTTCTTCTAAAAAGTTCAGTGATCTCTCTTCGCTCATAAATAAAATAGCAATAGTTACAAAAGTAACAAACTTTTTGATGTGCAGATTAACTTCGTTGAGGGCTTCGCCGTTTCAGATGTGTAAATATGCAAATGATAGATTATAGGGACTATAAAGCATCTGCACATTTGAAATCCGCACATCTGCACATTTTTTTCAGGGGGCCGGGGGGCTCGAAATGATATTATGACTTGCCAATATCCGCATGAGTACATCAACGGAAACGTCACGGGTGATATCAATACAGAGGTTTAGCCGTCCACGAATCTTTACCTGACAGAAGTTGTAATGGAATTCCAGGATCAACCCGCGCAGGCTGCCCGAATTAACAATGATGATTTCATCGTCAATTACCTCACAGGTATTGCTGGTGCGGTTAAAGTAGCTGCGCAAATTTTTGATAAGCCTGTATATGGGTAACGATAGGATCATATTCAATTCAGGATACTAAAATAGTGTTTAATCTTCGTTTGATGATATTATCTTTTATATATGCCGGTAACAAACTGTTCAATAAAACCAGGAAACGGTTAACTGCGCCGGGAATGATCTCTTTTTTGCCTTTCAGCAATCCGTCAATAGCTATTCTGGCTACTTGTTCGGGTTCCAGTATAGTAGCTTTAGAAATGCCTTTCAATGTATTGTTCATTACCAGCAGCTCGGGTTTGGTATTGATGCCGCCGGGACTCAGCAAGCTGAGTTTTACGTTTGAGCCATATAATTCCAGCTGCAAACATTTGGTAAAGTACCGGATAAATGATTTGGTAGCGCCGTAAACCTGTTTTTTAGGTACCAGGAACAATCCTCCTAAACTACCCACATTTAAAATATAAGAAGTAACGGATGCATCAGCCTGAGCCAGGAATAATCGGGTAAGTAGCACTGGGGTAATTACATTCAGTTCTATCTGCATTTTATAAAAAGCGATATTTTTATCCTCAAACCACGACCAATTGCCCAGCCCTGCATTGTTGATAAGTAGATGCGCCGTGATGCGCTGTTCCTTCAACCATGCAAAAATTTCAGTATAGCTTTCGGTATGTGTTAGGTCAATTTCCAAATGATAAACTGTTACCGCGAAGTTTTTACGGATAAAGGATGCCAGTTCAGGTAATCCCGATGCGGGTAAGGCCACCAACATCAGGTTCATGTTTCGGCCTGCTAGTTCAATGGCGAATGATTTTCCAAGACCCTCACTGGCCCCGGTTACAATGGCGGTTAGTTGCTGCATAATTGATTGGTTTTATGGTCGCCCAAAAGACTCTCGTTGTCCTCATTTCTCCTGTCCTTGATCTCAAAAACATTATTCTTAGATTCTTTTAAATAATTAACCGTTTTTTGCAGACCCTCTACAAAGGGAGTTATTGTATATCCTAGGTGGGTTACAGCTTTACTGCTGCAATATTTTTGATCATACTTAAGGCGCTCAGCAAACTCCGGTAAAAACACCGGCGATAAGCCTGTAAGTCGGGTTTTTAACCATTCCAGTCTGCTGTAAATCTCAATAGCTTTTAGTGGTATTCTGATCATGCTTAATTGCTTACCCGATACCTGTTGCAAGGTTTTGAAAAAGTCATTAAAGCTGATGTCATGACCGCCTAAAATGTAGCGCTCGCCGGTAATTCCTTTATCCATAGCGGCGATATGTCCGGCCACCACATCATCTAAAAAAGCGTAATTAGCCACCTGTTCGCCATTACCTGGAATAATACGCCACTTTCCTTTTAAATAACCCGATACCATTTTGCCAACCGTATTACTATCTGTGATGGGACCTTCGCCATACACTCGTGATGGGTTCACAATCACTACAGGCAAGCCTTGTTTTACAAAACTCTGTACTTCCAGTTCAGCCAGGTATTTGGTACGCTCATAGGCAATGGGGAAACCAGTAATCCGCGGATCGGTTTCGGTCATGGGGTGTTTGATGGTTGGCCCCCAAACCCCGCAGGTGGAAGTGTATACAAGTTTCTGCACCTTACATGTTTTCGCTACCTCCAGTACATTTTGGGTACCGGTAACATTGGTTTCATGGTAATCGTCGGTGTTGCGGCACCACATTTTGGCCATGGCGGCGGTATGATAAACCTGTTCGCAGCTATCCATTGCCCTGGCCAGGCTTTGTTTATACAGGATATTGCCCAAAACTGGTTCAATGTTCGGGTGTTTGATAAGGTAAGGATGATCGGTATTGCGGCATAAAGCTTTTACCTCATGGCCGGCGTTAGCCAAAGCCAGGGTTAACTGTCTGCCAATAAAGCCCGTTGCTCCAGTAACTAATACTTTCATACCGGTATTACACCCGGGTGATTATTTACCCCTACGTCTTCACAGAAAATTTTATCTATTTTAAAAAAGTAACCTTCAGGTTGGCAAATGCGCCACCTGATCCGTTGCCTACCCATAAGCCAAGTTTTCCGCTTTTACGATCATTGAGCTGTTTAACACTTAAGCACGGCGTTTTCCGGCCGTTGATAAAAACAGTTATTTGCGGGTATTGTACCTCTATCCGAACATGGAACCATTGGTTGGGATCTGGTGGGGAGGTGATCTCTTTTTCGTATTGCGCGTTAAATTTATCCCTCAAAACAAACCATGGATACTGAGGGTGAGAAACGTATTGAACCATATGTATCCTGTGAACCGAGTCGGCCGATAGGAAATTAAAGGGACGGAAATACACCGCATCAAGGGTTTTGGCATTCACCAAATGAAAAGCTACGCCTAAAAAACTTTGCTGGTCCACATTTTTCCCGCGGATATCCAGTTCAATAATGCCATTGGTAAAAGTAATTCCGTTGATCCAGGCTACACCGTCGTCATCTTCGGCCGATAGCATAATGCCGTTTTTTTCATGGCCGGGCAATACTGTTGCCTCCCGGTTACTAATGCTAAGCAGATGTGCTGAAAGTAACTTCGACAGATCATAACTAACGACATGTTGCTGAGAAAAGGCATTCGTAGACCCCAATAAAAAGACTAAAATGGTAGTGCTTATGAATATTTTACTTTTCATATTAATCGTGCATTATTTTAAGATTCCGTGAATATGATGTAGACGCTTTTTATCTGGTAAAAGTGACGCAGGCGTTATTATAAATTCTGTAATGTACCGTTTCATGGGTAGCAAACAAATTACCTTGCATCCCCTATAGGTTTATAGCATAAAATATTTATTTTTGAAAAAGCACTCACCACAAGCCTTACAATATGAATATGTACCAGGACCCTTATATGAACTTTGCCGATATGGGCCCCGAAGAAATGGGTTTCTTACAGCAAGCCACCGGGGAACTTAGCGAAAGCCAAAAGAAATATTTTTACATGGTTTACGGGAGTAAGCGTAAAAACGCTAACGAAATACTCATTTTTACCTTGCTGGGTTTTGTTGGCTTCGCGGGGATACAACGGTTTGTTTTAGGGCAAATAGGTATGGGGATTCTTTATTTTTTTACCGGAGGGCTTTGTATTATCGGTACAATTGTTGACTTGGTGAACAATAAATCGCTCACTTTAAAGTATAATAAAGAAATGGCTTATGAAAGCCACCGGATGGCTATTTTGAGTAATTAAATATACCCGGTAAATGCTTTATATCCATATTTGCTCATGAAATTAGCTGTACTTACCGCATACCTGGAAAGCCTGGCGCCACTGGTGTACCAGGAAGATTATGATAATGCCGGCCTTATTGTGGGCAATCCCGAACAGGAAATTACCCAGGCGCTGTTATCTTTAGATTGTACCGAGGCGGTGGTTGATGAAGCTATTGCTACAGGTTGCCAGGTGATTATATCGCATCATCCCATAGTTTTTAAAGGACTTAAAAAATTTAACAGTAAAACTTACGTTGAAAGGGTGGTTGAGAAGGCCATTCGCTGCCGTATCGCTATTTATGCTATACATACCAACTTGGATAATATTATGGGCGGCGTAAACCAACGCATTTGCGATACGCTGGGCCTGAAAAACTGCCGGATATTAGTGCCTAAACATAATTTGTTGAAAAAACTGGTGACTTTTGTACCCGGTAGTCATGCTGATGCTGTACGTGATGCTTTATTTGCTGCAGGGGCAGGAAACATTGGTAACTATAGTGAAACGAGTTTTAATACCGAGGGCACGGGCTCCTTTAAGGGGAATGAGGCTACAAATCCTTATGTTGGTGAGCCAGGAACCCGTCACCTGGAAAATGAGGTGAGAATCGAGACCGTTTATCCAGCCAACCTGGAGAGTAAAATACTGATGGCACTGGTTTTGGCCCATCCTTATGAAGAGGTGGCTTATGATTTGTTTGCTTTAACTAACCAACATCAACAAGTGGGAGCGGGTATGATCGGCGAGTTGGAAATACCGCAGAACGAAGAATCATTCCTGTTTCATGTAAAGGATAAGATGCGCACACACGTGATCAGACATACGGCGTTAGCTGGTAAACATGTTAAAAGAGTAGCTGTTTGCGGTGGTGCCGGGGGCTTTTTATTAAAACATGCCATATCGGCAGGTGCCGACGTTTTTATCACCGCAGATTACAAGTATCATGAGTTTTTTGATGCCGACGGAAAAATAGTGATCGCGGATATCGGACACTTTGAGAGTGAACAATTTACGGCGCAATTATTGTATGAAATAATACGGAAAAAATTTCCTATCTTTGCCGTCCGTTTAACAGAAGTAAATACAAACCCCGTCAAATATTTTATTTAATGGAACAAACCGTAGAACAAAAGCTTAAAGCTTTATACGAACTACAAACCATCCACACCAAAATTGATAGGATTCGCCAGGTAAGAGGTGAATTGCCAATGGAAGTTGCCGATCTGGAAGATGATGTTGCTGGTCTTGAAACCCGCATTCAAAAGATCAAAGCCGAGTTGGATGATGTAGAAGATGAGATTGTAACCCGCAAAAACCTGATCAAAGATGCTCAGGCCAATATCAAAAAATACGAAACGCAACTTAACGAAGTTAAGAACAACCGTGAGTATGATGCCATTTCAAAAGAAATTGAGATACAGGGATTAGATATTCAGGTAAGCGAGAAAAAAATACGTGAGTATGGTTTCGAGATTACTTCAAAAACCCAGATCTACGAAAAAGCCTTAGCTGATTTGGATGCACGCAAGAGCGATCTTGATGCTAAAAAAGAAGAGTTAGGTACCATTACTGCCGAAACTGAAAAGGAAGAAACAGAGTTGGTTTCACAAGCCGAAAAAGCTACCGGAAATATCGAAGAGCGTTTATTAACCGCCTATAACCGTTTACGTCAAAATGCAAAAAATGGTTTAGCCGTAGTAACTATTCAACGCGATTCATGTTCAGGTTGCTTTAACCAGATCCCGCCTCAACGCCAGTCTGATATTCGTCAGCGTAAAAAGATCATCGTTTGCGAGCATTGCGGACGTATTCTTGTTGATGAGCAAATGGCTCTGGAAGCAGAAGAAGCATAAGTTTAACTTATATATATTAAAAAGGGCGCCCCAATCAGGCGCCCTTTTTTGTTGCTTGAATAATTGATTATCTTGCCGTCAGTAATAAACCAATACCGATGTTAATAGCAATACTAAAGAAATTATTTCTTCGCGATCTAGAAAAGCTTAAAACAGAACTGGAACTGTACCAACGTGAGCAAAACATTTGGCTTGTTGATAGGCAGATCACTAACACGGCTGGTAACCTTTGCCTGCACCTGATCGGTAACCTGAATACCTATATTGGCACAGAGTTAGGTAAAACGGGTTATATCAGAAACAGACCGCTGGAGTTTTCATCCGGACCCGTGCCCAGAACTGACCTTTTGAAAAGCGTAGATGAAACAATCCAAGTGATAGCTTCAACACTTGATCAACTAAGCGATGAACAAATGGCCGAAGAATATCCGCAGGAGGTAACCGGTGGTAAAGTAAGTATCGGATACTTTTTGGCCCACCTGGCTACCCATTTGTCATATCATTTGGGACAGATCAATTACCACAGACGATTATTGGATAATTAAAGTATCATAAACAGTTTTATTATGAAACAAGCAGTGATATATAGCTTAAAAGTTTGGTTTACCGGAGTATTTATCTCTCCTGTTCTTGTAAAGTTATTTTGGATGATCATCGGTGAATCATCTGGATCTAACGCCATCGGGGCATTAATGCTTTTTGGCGGCATACTGTCTATACCCAGCGTATTGCTTCTGTTTCTGAGCGTTCTGATCCTCGCCAAGCAGGCTATTGCTATCAACTTGATGAAGCTGATTTTATCCCTGATAGGAATTATTCTTACCTATCTTCCAATCTGGTTTCTAAATGGCCGGCAATTTGGATTGGACAGTTTTATGATGAATTTTTTTGTTGCCTATACGGTTATAATTATAGCGGGAATATGGTTTTATAAACTAAAACCCTTGTAGTGTTTAAATCGAAACTGGTATAAGATTAGGCTAGTTAAAATCATCAACATCTCAAAACAGGCTCGTCTGTTTCCCTTTCCTGGGTACAAATAGGCTGTAATCATATTCGGGCATCTCCCGGCCCGCCATGAAGCGATTACAGGCCATCCGGAACATTTGGTGGATTGACTGTGCTATTTTACCTTCGCCGCTCATACGACGGCCGAAATCGCTGTCGTTTAGCTTACCGTCGTGACAGGAGCGTATCATGTTCAGCACCTTTTCGGCTCGATCCGGGAAAGCCTTGTATATCCAATCGCTAAATATCTCGGCTATACTGCCGTTGAGCCTTACAATGGTAAACCCTGCGGCCAACGCACCCCTGTCGGCAGCAGCCTTGATAATATTGGGCACCTCGTTGCTGTTGAGTCCTGGAATAATGGGGGCGGCCATCACTCTTACAGGGATACCTTTTTCAGATAGTTTTTGTACTACAGCAAGCCTGCCCGTGGCCGTTACAGTCCGCGGTTCCAGTTTTTGACGTAATTGTTCGTTTAGTGATGTGATAGACACGTTTACATGTACCAGGTTCATGGAAGCCAGCTCGGTGAGGATGTCCATATCGCGCAGAATCAGATTGTTTTTGGTGATGATGCTTACCGGATTCTTATATTTAAAAAAAACCTCCAATAATCTACGTGTGATCTTTAAACGGCGTTCTACCGGCTGATAACAATCCGTATTGCCCGATAGCATGATACACACCGGCTGGTAGTTTTTCTTATTAAAGTATTGTTCTAACAACTCTGGAGCATTGGGTTTGATGATGATCTTGCGTTCAAAATCAAGCCCGGCACTAAATCCATAATATTCGTGGCTGTTGCGGGCATAGCAATAAATACAGCCATGCTCACAACCTTGGTAAGGGTTTATAGAATACATGTGGCTCAAATCGGGACTGTTTGATTCGCTTACTATCTTTTTGGGTGTTTCTTCAAAAAGCTGTGTGGCGGTATTTTCCAGCAATGGCTCGTCAATGCCTTCGATGTGCTCGGCAACGTACTTGTTTTTTAAAAATTTGTTGTGGGTGTTTAGCTGCGCTCCGCGTCCTTTAAAAAAGCCGGAATTATCATCCTGTTCCATTCAACAAATTTGCTAATATTTTTAGCAAATTACAAGTCAATCAGTTTGTTTTTTATGCTGTATAATACCAGGCCTACGCGACTTTTGATGCCCAGTTTTTCAAAAAGCTGATCGCGGTAGCTGTCAACAGTGCGTACGCTGATGCACATGGTATCGGCAATTTCCTTGTAAGTAAGCTCGGTGCCGGTTAAACGTAAAAATTCAATTTCACGCGGATTTAGTTTTACTATAGCCGTTTTATCGTTGTTGAAATTGTTTAATAAGTGCTTGGTTACAAAATCAGGGTAGTAAAGATCTCCTTCGGTTACTTTGAGCAGGGCAGCCTCAAACTCATGCGGTTCGGCATCTTTAAGCAGGTAGCCTTTTACACCCATTTTAACCATGGTGAGTACCTTTTCGGCATCCTCAAACATAGACAGGATAATGGTACGGATAGAGGGTTGGAACTTTTTAAGCCATTGCGCTGTTGAAATGCCATCCATTACAGGCATGTTGATATCCAGAATAACAATATCAGGAACCATTCCTGAAGCTATTTTGTCAACCATTTCTTTGCCGTGTGCCGCTTCAAACAGTACGTTGTATCGGTTAAAGCTATCCACCATAGAAGCAATGCCGCTTCGGAAAAGGCGATGATCATCAACCAGGGCTATTTGAATAGGTTCCGTTAACATAAGTTTCTTGTACGAGAGGGTTGAGCGAAAGGTTAATGCTGCAGCCATTGCCTGGCGAACTGTTTATAATTGCTTCGGCTCCAATTAAGGCGGCCCTGTTCACAATGTTACGCAAACCCGAACCTCCATTATTTTTAAGCAGTTCAGGCTCAAAACCAACACCATCGTCTTCGATGGTTAAATTAAACATTTGTGCCTTATAATACAAACTCATTTTAAAGTTATCCGCATGTGCATATTTTAAGGCATTGTTTAAGGCTTCCTGAAATATCCTGAATAGTACCAATTCCCGCTGCTCGCCAAGTGTGTAATAATCACCCTCAACCAGTAACGATATGGTGATAATGCCGCTTCTGTTAACACGCTCCACCTCTATTTTCAGGGTTTTTACTAACCCCATAACGCTGATATGTTCAAAACTGAGGCTTTTTGATAAGTTACGAAGGTCACTGATGGACTGGGCAATAAGCTCGCGGTTGTCATTCACCCTCATCTTTTCATGTTCACCCAGGTTTCTGCCCAATACGCCCAGGTTAAGCTTAACAAATGACAATACCTGGGTAATATTATCATGCAACTCACGGCTAATATGATTAAGCGTTTCCTCCTGGATCTCCATCCGGGTTTTTAGTAGCTCTTGTTGAAAGGAGGATTTCAGGAGCTCTTTCTCCAGCGCGTTTTTATTTTGTTTTTTTTGATAGACCAATAAAAAGCTAATAATAAAAACACCCAATAGCATGACTACAGCAGTGCCGGCAATTATTAATAAAATAATTTCTTCATCCTTAAACAGCATACCTGAATGGGCTAATCATATTATCAATTGTTAGATAAATTAAAAAACACATGTTACAATGTTTTTATAGCATTAATGGAATTAGCCTTTTTATACTGATATATAAACGCAACAGACAGTAACGAATATAAAATAAGACAGGCAATATCCGGTATTACCTGGGCCAATATAAAAAAGTGATAGTTTTGTTTATAAGCCATATAGCTGTAAGCTATATGGAAAAACATAAAAGCAAGCGCGTAGAATAATATCCCAGCCGTGGCCCAAAATGGCGGATAGCGAACAATATCCAGGTTCTCATCGACATTATTGATCAAATTAAAATAATATAAACATACCAGCACTGTAAGCATACTGTTTTGCAAAACCATGGCAATGGTGTTCAGCATAAAAAAGCCCTGAATAAAAACCATATCAATAAAAGAAAAGAGCACTATTATAAAAAGCACGATGTGGACCTTCTTTCTATATTGCTTTCTTTTATCAAAAGCGCTTATAAAGCGGGTATAAATAATTGTTTCGAGAATTGATTCTAGGTTGTAACACCATACATTGGTATGGTGCCATAGCATCCAAAATTTAAGGTTGGCAAACTCATAAATTACAATGAACGCCAAAAAAGGGAGGAATATCTTAAAATTGCGGTCAAGCTTTTTGTAAGTGTATAAACAAACAAAAAACGCGAAAAGCTCAAAATAAAAAAAGATATACCGAAGCATAAGATCATATTAGGGTAAATGCTAAGTTAAATACTTTAATTAAAGCATTTACCTTTAGATGAATATTGCCTTACAAAAATAGTTACGATAGGTCAGTTGCATACAGGTGGACATAGCGGGCCTTGATTAAAAGGCCCCATAGGGTCTTCAGAATCCAATGGACCTACGCCATCTTCTAATGCATCGGCATGTTCAGTAAGATTTTCAACAGTACCTATCAATACAACCGTAGTTTGATTGGGATAATGTTCGTTTTTATGATCGTAGGCGGCAAAATGAATTCTTACCCCTGTAGCATGTTCGGGTAGATTGTTGATGAAGGATTTCAATTTATCAAGCGACATCCAGACAGACTGTGTATCGTTGATATTGTGTTCCTTATCAATTAATTTTTTTCGGGTGGCAGCGTAATGGTCCACCATTTTTTGGGCAATAGATAAATCGATAGGTTTCATTATTGTGGTTTTTATTCAATTAAGCGGTCTGTTTCCTGGATAAAGTATAGCTAAATTTATCAGAGGTATAATTTATCAGCAAGAAATTATCGGCTTAAGTTGGTTGGTGAAAAAACGTAAACAAGATCAGTACAAAACCCGCAAATATTACAGATTAATCAAAAATAGGTTTTTTTTAGAAATTATCCTTATGCAAGCATAAATCAAAATAAGGTGAGAGGTAATGGATCTCAGTATAACTTTTTGAACCTTGTAAAGCATAAAAATGCCAAGCCTAAAAATACATATATAAACAGACAACCCATTTCGTGGATTAGATATGCTATTGGATAAAAATGATAGTTGTTTTTAACCAGCAGGTTGTCAAACGACGCAAAGAAAAAATAACTGGCCAATGAATACAATAATAAGCCTATGGCGGCTAAAAATGGAGGGAAACGGAGCAAGTAGGGGTATTCGTCTGCATGGCTAAATAAATTATATAAGTAAACAAAGGCCATGGTGGCTAATATAATGCTTTGTGATGAAAAGGCTATGGTAGCCACAGTCCAGAAAGTATGTATAAAAAAAATGTCAATGAGGGATATAACTAGACCAATAGCAACAGCCATATAAACCCTCTTTTTGTGCCTTTTTCGTTCATCTAAAGATGCCATAAATTGTCCATACACCAATAGTTCAATAATGCCTTCCAGGTTATTGCACCATGCATTTGAATGATGCAATAAAAGTAACTTTATAAAGAACAGGTTCATAAACTCATAAACAACAACAAATGCCAGAAAAGGGAGAAATATTTTAAAGTTGTTATCCAGTTTTTTATAGGCATATACACAACATATAAATGCAAATAATTCAAAAAGGAAATATAATGGATAGAGCATTAATATTATTTTGCGACCAGCAAAGATAAATGCTGGAATTAATATATTATTTGAAATCGTATTTAACGATTGAAAAACTCTGAAAAAATAAATTAAAGCGCACATTGTACAACATTCTTTACGAATGTCATATTTAAAACAGAAGACAATTTATAATAGCTAAATAATACTTGAATTATAAAATATTAGATCACGATCAATTGTTATTGAATCTTAGTATCGCTTTTAACTCTTGTAAAGCGTAAAAACGCAAGGCCTAAAAATGTATATATGAATGCGCAACCCATTTCGTTGACTAAATACGCGATCATGAAAAAATGGTAGTTGTTTTTAGCCAACAGGTTATCAAATGTTACAGAATGAAAAAAGCAGGTCAGTGAATATAATAGCAATCCGGTAGCCACTAAAAATGGGGGGAAACGGAACAAATTGGGGTATTTATCTGAATGACTTAATAAATTAGATAAATAAACGAGCGCCATGTTGGCTAATATGATGTTTTGGGATAAAAATGCTACAGTAGTTGAAGTCCAAAAGCTATGTATAAAAAGAATGTCAATAATGGTTATAGTTATGCCAGTAGCAATGGCAATGTATACTCTCCTTTTGTACGCTTTTCGCTTATCTAAAGAGGCCATAAATTGCCCATATACCACCAGTTCAACAACGCCTTCCATGTTACCACACCAGGCATTTGAATGATGTAATAAAATCAATTTCATAAAGAAGATATTGATAAACTCATAAATGACAACAAATGTTAGAAATGGGAGGAATATTTTAAAATTACTATCCAGCTTTCTGTAAGCGTACGCACAGCATATAAATGCAAATAATTCAAAAAAGAAATATATGGGATAAAACATGAATGTTATGAATGATAACAAAGATAATGTCACGGTTGAAATACTATATTTAAACGTGAGTAGCGATTAAATAGTGATGGGAAAGATGAAACTAAAACATAATTAATACAATATGTTGCTCGAGAAAGAAGTTTAGCTGGTCGCATTTAGAACAAACTTTATAAAGCTTCTAATCGATAATTATGGTATTTTAAATATAAAATATTATTTTAAGACAAGTTACTGTCATCCAGCAAAAAAACAAAAAGTTCTTTGGGGCCATGGGCGCCCAGTACCAGGGTTTTTTCGATGTCGGCGGTGCGGCTTGGGCCGGTAACATTACTGATCATTGATGGCAGCTGGTTGTCATATTTCTTTTTGATGAGTTTAAAGCCATCTTTAAGATCAAGCACCATTTGAGAGGTATAGGCCAGCACAATATGCACAGGGGGGTATATGCTTAAGCGCCTGCCCGCCATATTACCGTTTGACAGGAGTATACTGCCATTGCGGGCTATCAGCGCTTCGCAAAAGGTAAAACCAACGTCGGCCTGTTCAAAATCTTTGTCGGTTTCGTAAAAGGGGTATTCAAAACGGGTGAGTATTTCCTGTAGCCCCGGTTCCCAGCAATATATTTTACGCCAATTTCGCTCTTCGGCCAGGGTGAGCAACGTTTCAATAAATTGCACTTCATCCTCACAAAAAACAAATTGCCCGTTAACAGCAGTAAACTGTTCGGCAAATATTACCTCGGGAATCTCCTCATTAGATGCGTAAAGTGGCAGGTCCTCTAATTGGGGGTAGGGGTTATCCCTTTTTTCGAGGAGGGCCTTACGGATTTTTTTAAGCAGCTTTTCTTTTGATGTGGTAATATCCCTCATGGTAAAAATAGCAAAGCCATCAGCGGGGCTGATGGCTTTATATTATTAGTGTTTATTATAATTTCGGATCTTCGCTGTCAATTCTTGAAAGCTCGGGGTTGGTTAAGCTATCGGGAATGGCGTTGTTGTCAACATCAGGGTTTAAAGCAGCCTCGCCGTTCACAAATTTATCATAAGTGGTACGTTCGTCAAATGGACGTTTGCCCAATATTTCTTCCAGATCTGATTGAAACAGTACTTCCTTCTCTAATAATTTCTGAGCTATATTTTCCAAACCTTCGCGTTTTTCGTTCAGCAATACTTTGGTTTTCTGATAAACATCGTCAACCAGTTTGCGTACCTCGTTATCGATCATCTCGGCAGTGGTATCCGAATAAGGTTTATTAAACTGGTATTCACCCTGCGGATCATAGAAGGACACATTACCTACGTTGCCGTTCATGCCATAAATTTTGGTCATGGCATAGGCCAGTTTGGTGATACGTTCCAAATCGCTCAGGGCTCCGGTTGATATCCGGCCAAAAACAATATCCTCAGCAACACGACCGCCCATTGAAACGCTCATTTCATCAAGCAATTGTTCGGTAGTGTATAAAAACTGCTCTTTTGGCAGATATTGAGCATAGCCTAATGCTGCCACACCACGCGGAACAATAGATACTTTAACTAAAGGATCGGCATGTTCCAGGAACCAACCAGCAATGGCGTGACCAGCTTCGTGGTAAGCCACAATGCGTTTTTCTTCGGGAGATATGATCTTGTTTTTCTTTTCCAAACCACCAATAACACGGTCAATGGCATCCTGAAAATCGGTCATATCAACCGACTCTTTATTTTTACGGGCGGCAATCAGAGCCGCTTCGTTACAAACGTTGGCTATCTCCGCACCGGCAAAACCCGGGGTTTGTGCCGATAACTTTTTCGCGTCCACACCATCTGATAGTTTAATAGGTTTCAAGTGAACTTTGAAGATCTGCTCACGACCAATCAAATCGGGTTTATCAATAGATACTTGTCTGTCGAAACGGCCAGGGCGTAATAATGCAGAATCCAGTACGTCCGGGCGGTTTGTGGCCGCCAGGATAATAATGCCTGAATCGGTGCCGAAGCCATCCATTTCCACCAATAACTGGTTCAGCGTATTTTCGCGCTCATCATTACCACCAACAATATTGTTTTTACCACGGGCACGGCCAATGGCATCAATCTCGTCAATAAATATGATACATGGAGCTTTGTCTTTTGCCTGGCGGAACAAATCACGTACACGTGACGCACCCACACCAACAAACATCTCCACAAAATCGGATCCTGACAGCGAGAAGAACGGTACCTGCGCCTCGCCAGCTACGGCTTTGGCCAATAGTGTTTTACCGGTACCCGGTGAGCCTACCAACAGGGCTCCTTTGGGTATTTTACCACCCAGATTAGTATATTTTTTGGGGTTTTTAAGGAAATCTACAATTTCCATTACCTCTTGCTTGGCTTCTTCTAAACCAGCAACATCGTTAAAAGTTACAGATACCTGCGCTTCTTTATCAAAAAGGGTAGCTTTTGATTTACCAATATTAAATATCTGTCCACCGGGGCCGCCACCAGAACCGCCAGACATGCGGCGCATGATAAATATCCAAACACCCGCAAACAGGATAACCATGATAACTCCCTGTACTAACCAGTTTGATAAAAAGCTTTCATGCCCTTGTTCGTACTGCAAGGTTACTTTTTGATCCTCCGGCATGTCTTTCTGTGCATTTGCTACAGATTGTTTCAGGCTTTCATATGACGCATCGGTAAAAGTGTATTGAGGGCCATTGTTTGTAGTATTAAACAATCGCTGATCTTTGCCGGCCTTAGCATATTGGGGTTTGGTTAAGCTTTCTTTTTTGATGTAAACTTCAGCTGTCACCAGGTCGCCGCTTTTATAGGCTATCAGTTTTTCAACGTCATTTTGTTTAAGCATCACTTCAACATCCTTGAAGGTAGTTTGCGTACCCGAGCCGCCGCTTAAAAGGGTAGGTACCAGTAAAAATGCTAAAATAACAATGCCGTAAAGCCACATGATATTAAACTTGGGCGGTTTAGGCGGTGTTTTTTTATTAAGTATTTTCCTGATAGGTTTCGGACTTTCTGATTTATTATCTTTAATATCTTTCATTTCTTTGTTACGAGCTCAAACTTACAATCTATAATTTAAAATTTACAAAGGTTTAGTACATGACTCAACCCGGAGGGTAATTGTGACGAAAGTTTAAGCACTTTTGTAATATTTAATTTCAGCATCACCCCACAGTTCTTCTACGCCGTAAAACTCACGTTTGTCGGTTCTGAAAACGTGAACTACAACATCCACGTAATCAAGTAGTATCCATTCTCCGTATTCCAAACCTTCTTTGCGCCAGGGTTCCTGTTGGGTAGCTTTAAAAACTTCTTCTTCAATGCTATTGGCAATAGCTTTTACCTGTGTTGTTGAATCGGCATGGCAGATCACAAAATAATCCGATACCGAACCCAATAAATTCCGGAGGTCTAACCTTATAATATCATTCCCCTTTTTTTCCTGTATGCCATGTATGGCCAGTTCAGAAATATAGGCCGATTGATTTAACACTTTGTTTTTTACCATCAAAAAGAATTAGTTTTGAACGTTCTTGGGTTAAAAATTATTATACTTTGCAAAATAACATATTTTCGGGATTATTTGTTGGTCAAAATTTAGTAACAATTCAACAAGTTGACTCAACCAACACATTCCTCAAAACATTACTGTCAAATTCCAAGCCATTGCCCGAAGGTACGGTCATTATGGCAGAAAGCCAATATGCAGGCAGGGGCCAGCAGCAAAACAAATGGCATAGCGAGCCCGGAAAAAACCTTACTTTCAGTATTTTACTGACACCAGCGTTCTTAGCCATAAGCGATCAGTTTGATTTGAACCGCGTAGTAAGCCTGGGGGTTTATGATGCTTTGCATCCTTACCTGAGCGATAATCTTAAAATAAAATGGCCCAATGATATTTATTATGGCGACAGAAAGCTCGGTGGTATATTGATAGAAACGCATGTTCAGGGCGCCAATATCAAGGATGCTATCATTGGTATTGGCCTTAACATTAACCAGGAAAGTTTTGAACCTGGAGCAGGCAATGCTATATCCCTTAGGCAAATCTTACACAGGGATTATGATTTAAAAACAATATTGTCAGAAATTTGCGGTCATATTGAAGCATATTATCTTAATTTAAGGGCCGGTAAATTTTTGTTTGTAAGGAATACGTACTTATCCCGACTATATTGGTTAAACGAGGTAAAGCGTTTCAAGTCAAACGACCAGGTTTTTGATGGCGTTATAAAAAACGTAAAAGAAAATGGAATGCTGGTTGTTGAAAATAATAACGGGCAGCAAGAGTTTAGTTTAAAACAAATTGAATTTTTAAATAAATAATTAAATGAAGAAAGTACTGTTGGTAATTGTTGCATTAGTGATGTGCGCAGGGGCCTATGCCCAAATCGAAACGCCGGTAAGATGGTCATACGCGGCAAAAAAGTTGAATGATAAAGAAGCCATTGTGTTTTTAAAGGCTACTATTCAACCCAGCTGGCATATTTACTCGCTTAATGTTAAGGATGGCGGACCAATAAAAACTTCATTTGAATTTACACCATCAAAATTATACGTGCCGATTGGCAAAACCTCAGAGCCAACCCCGGTAACCAAATACGAGAAGGCTTTTAGCATGAATGTAAGCTACTTTGAAAAAGAAGTGGTTTTTCAACAAAAAATAAGTCTTAAATCTGCATCTGCCACCAGTGTTACCGGTAAGCTTACTTATATGACCTGTAACGACAAAAAGTGTCTTCCACCAGAAGATGTTGATTTCACTATTCCTTTAGGCAAATAATTTTACCTCAAGGACAACAGCAATGAAACTATTAAAAAAGGGCGTTTATTTACGCATTGTACTGGCCACATTAATGGTATTGGCCATTTTTTGTTCCGTTGGTGTTACACCTGCATTGGCCGTACAAAAAACTAAAGCCGATACGGTATCAACTGCAGGCGTGCAGTTTACTGACATACCTACCGCTGCTGATAGCATAGCTATCAGGAAAAAGGCAGCCGATTCCGCAGCAAAAGCTCAGGCCTCGGTTAAGCAAAAAGCGGAACAGCAAAAGGCGCCATCAACGGAAAAGCCTAAAACACTTTGGCAGATATTTATATTCGGGCTTTTGGGTGGTTTTACTGCAGTGATACTGCCTTGTATATATCCATTATTGCCGCTAACGGTGAGTTTCTTTACCAAAAAGAGTGGCAGCCGTAAAAAGGCCATCGGTCAATCGCTTATTTATGGAGTGTCTATTATCATTATCTATGTAACCCTGGGTTTGTTAATCTCCATTATTTTTGGTTCTGATGCCCTCAATCAACTGGCTACAAACGGTATATTCAATATATTTTTCTTCTTACTGCTTGTTGTATTTGGCATATCATTCCTGGGGGCATTTGAAATCACATTGCCGAGTTCATTGGCTAACAAGCTGGATGCAAATGCGGATAAAGGGGGCCTTGCTGGCATATTCTTTATGGCATCAACCCTGGTAGTAGTGTCTTTTTCATGCACCGGGCCAATTATTGGCACCCTGCTGGTTGACGCAGCTTCCAAAGGCGATCGTTTGGGCCCCGCTGTGGGTATGTTTGGTTTTGCATTAGCATTGGCACTGCCGTTCACCATATTTGCGCTGTTTCCTTCAGCATTAAAAAGTCTTCCAAAATCAGGTGGGTGGTTAAACAGTGTGAAAGTTATTTTGGGATTCCTGGAACTGGCTTTTGCGCTTAAGTTTTTATCAAATGTTGATTTAGCCTATCATTGGAACTGGTTTGACAGGGAGATATTCTTATCACTTTGGATAGCTATTGGTTTATTAATGGGACTTTACCTCATTGGTAAGGTAAAGTTTTCGCATGATAGCGATGTAAAGTATCTTTCTATCCCACGTACCTTTTTAGCCATCATCGTATTTGCGTTTGTGGTTTATATGATCCCCGGTTTGTGGGGTGCCCCTTTAAAATCCATCAGCGCGTTTTTGCCTCCTGAGGCAACACAGGATTTTAATTTGTCGAGTATTCCGGGAGGGTTAGCGGCACCTTCGTCAACACCAACCGTTGTAGTTCCCGCGAGTATTGGCGAAAAGAAGTATGCTGGCAACTATACCCGCATAAAAACCCGTGGGCTTGATTCGTGGTATGATTATGATCAGGCTTTACAGGTTTCAAAGGCTACACATAAACCCATATTGATTGACTTTACTGGGTTTAACTGTGTAAACTGCCGTAAAATGGAAGCCAACGTTTGGTCGGATCCCGAAGTTTTCAGGCGCTTGCGCGATGATTTTGTGCTGCTTCAGCTGGTTGTTGATGATAAAGCAGCCCTGGATACTAAAGAGCAGTTTGTATCAACGTATAGTGGTAAAAAAATAACCACCCTGGGAGGCAAATGGAGCGATCTGGAAGCCAGTCGTTTTAACTCCAACTCTCAACCCTTATATGTGATGCTGGACAGTGAAGGTAGCTTTTTAAAAGATGCTACAGGAAAAGATATTCCAACTTCACCAGCTGATTATGATATAGCCAGCTACATTAAATTTTTAGATAGCGGTATAGCGGCTTTCAAAAAGTAGGCTCAGCCTTAAAAAATAAAATGTAAATTCGCGGCAAGTTTTAAAGCTTAGCCGCGTTTTTAATTTAAGGGCTACTTTAAAAACACTTAATTAAATTATTCAATTTTTTAAAGGTAGAGCCCCTAATGCTCATATCAGGATAAAAAATGACGCAGATTAAAAATATCGGACTTTTTACTTCAGGTGGCGACGCGCCGGGAATGAACGCTGCCATAAGGGCGGTTGTTCGTACGGCTATATACTATGATATTGCAGTTACTGGTATACGCCGCGGTTATGACGGCATGACCAAAGGCGATTTTATACCCATGAACCGTAAATCGGTTTCAAATATTATACAAAGAGGCGGTACTATTTTAAAAACAGCTCGCTGCGATAACTTCAGAACACCCGAAGGTCGCAAACAAGCATACGATCAATTAAAAAAACACAACGTTGATGCCCTGGTAGCTATTGGCGGCGACGGTACTTTTACCGGTGCCAAAGTATTTGGCAGTGAGTATGACATTCCTGTAATTGGCCTGCCCGGCACTATTGACAATGATTTGATGGGTACCGACTTTACCATAGGTTATGATACCGCCATCAATACAGTTGTTGAGGCCGTGGATAAGATCAGGGATACGGCCGAATCGCACGACAGGTTGTTTATTGTTGAAGTAATGGGCCGCGACTCTGGGCTGATCGCTTTACGCACAGGTATTGCTGCCGGTGCCGAAGCTATATTGATACCCGAAAGCAAAGGAGGCATGGAAGGTTTATTTAACCGCCTGGAACATGGCCGTAAAGATAAAACCTCCCGGATTGTTATCGTAGCCGAAGGTGAAGAAGCCGGAGGGGCGTTTGAAGTTGGTCGTCTGGTTCAGGAAAAATTTCCTCACTATGATACCCGTATCTCTATATTAGGACATATACAACGCGGCGGAGCGCCAAGCTGTATGGACAGGGTATTGGCAAGCCGTGTAGGCGCTGCCGCTGTAGAGGCTTTAAGAGATGGTCACCGTAACGAAATGATAGGTATTATTCATAACGAGATTGCTTATACACCGTTTGAGCACGCTATTAAGCATCACATCGAGATCAACCCTAATCTGTTAAAACTAGTTGAAATACTATCGATGTAAATTTTTAGCCTTCATGGTTGTTTCCCGTGAAGGTGTGATCAACAATGAGGCGAATTACATCGTCAATCTCAGTACTCACAATTTGCAGGTAATCAATAATTTGTTTGTTTTCGGGGTTATTGGGGTTTTCCCTGTCCATAATATTGATGAGGCCCAGCATACTTGCAACGGGTCTTCTTAATTCATGTGAACTCAGCGAGGCAATATTGCGCATACGTTTATTTTGACTCAGGAGCTCCTGTTCGGTTTTAAGCCTCTCTGATATATCATGGGCAAAACAACCAACGCCCTTGATCTCACCATTGGAGGCAAAAATGGGGTTAAAGCTTACCTCGTAAAACGCAGGATTTTTGGCCTCGTCATCAACACTTTCTAAAACAATTGTATAATTTTCGCCATTTAATGCACGCCTGTAATAGGCACTCCATTCATCAATAACTTCCTGTGGAAAGCCCACGTCTTTATAAGAATACTCCCCTTTTTGAGGAGATACGCCGGTCATGGCTTTTATTTGCGCTATATAAGCGTTGTTCATATAAACATAACGGTTATCCGTGTCTACCGACCATATTTTATCATTGGTGTTGTTGATCAAGGCCTCCAGGTTGTTTTTAGTCCATAGCGCTTCCTCCTGCGCGCGCATCTCATAAGTAACATTTTTGGCAAATACAGTTATGCCTTCTGTAGATGGATAAACTGCCGTGCGGAACCATTTATTCAATGGAGCAAAATATACCATGAACTTTACGCTTTCCTGTTTGGCTTGCGCTTCACGATACGCAATCTCAAAAGGTGTATTAATAAGTTGGGGGAATAGGTCCCATATTACTTTACCCAATAACTGGGCACGGGGTTTTCCCCATATTTTTTCAAAAGCGGCATTTACCCGCACAAAACGCCAATTGTTATCAATAATAAAAAACGAATCGGTTATGCTTTCAATAAAGGTATCCAGCTTTTGAGCGGTGTCCCTGACCTTGGCTTCAATTTTGATCCTGGCTGTTACGTCGTGGCCAATGCCCTGGATCTCACATACCTCACCATTCTCGTTAACAATGGATATCAACTCCCATTCGGTATCATGCAGGTTGCCATGTACATCAGGTTTTTTATGCAATAGCGGAACGACCTTGCCTGGGTTGTTTAAACATTCCATAAAGGCATTTTCGCACAAATGAGCTTCTTCCGATAAGCTTGTTACCGAAAAATGCTTACCTAAAATATCTTTAGCCTTATACCCCAGTGTTTTTAAATATTGCCGGTTAACAAATGTGTAGTTACCACTGGTATCTATACGGATTAGAAAACTGGTTTGTGAGTCAATAAGTGAGTTTAAAAACTGCTGACTATGCTCTGCACCCGTTGATGAGGCGGTGGTGCAGTTTGTTTTAGCGTGAGTTGCCTTGATAGTGCTTAATAATACCTTGTGTCCGGTGGCCGCATCGGTAATGAGGCTTTTTTTGTCGGTAATGTTCTTTGTGGTTTGCTGAGGAGTGGTTATTTGGTAGCTTAATTCAACGCTACTGTTTTCGGCAAGGGTATTAATAAGGGATTTTATACCAGCAAGGTTCTCTTTGTGGATCAATTTATCCCACAGGCGGTTGTCCCGATAGAGCTCGCGGGCGGTAATTCCCAAAACAGCATCAATGCCCTGACCGATAAACAGGTACTTTTGCTCATGAATATCAAAAGCAAGTACACAATCGATAGAATCAATAGTGGTATGGCTTAACATCCTTTAAATTAGTGATAGGGGGGCTACCACTTAAATATAGGATATTTATTTCAAAGGTTGTTCATCTTATTCATGTAATAATTTAGTTGCAACATCATCCCAGGTGTTAACACGCTCAAAATCGTTGATTAAAAGGTTATGTGGAGAGGTGAATAATAGCTTGCGGCCCTTGAAAGTCACAAAATTCTTGATTCGGTCATCAATCATCACGTCAACATCTAAAATCTTGTGTCCGCAAAAAATAATGTTGGTCCAGGAGATAAAAGGGAAGTGCTCATTAAGCCAATCCAGCTTATCTTCTAAAGAATACTTGAACTCCATTGCGGACGAGGCTATGTAAACATCATATTTTTCATGCAGGGCCTTTACCACGTCCTGGCAGCCCGGCATCACTGGCAAATCGCGAAAAAAGCCCCTTTCATTGATGTACTCTCTTAGACTGTTACTGAGGTGAGGAGGAAGTATTTCCCTGAACTCCTTACCATGCATATCGCCGAGCGATATTTTGGTTTGATGGCGTTCGTCATATAAGGTAATAAATTTAGCGATGGTATCAGCCATTACCTCGTCCATATCAATGGCTATGCGTAGTTTTCTATTTAAACTCATGGCCCTGAAATTGCGATTTTTTTCAGTTACCCCATAGCGCGTTCAGATTAATTAAATAATTAATTACAAGCGTTTTAAATTATTACAAATAATTTATACCTTTGCATCCCCGCAGAAAGTACTCCGGGGACATGTTGAATACATAAAAAGAAAAAATGGCAACTAAGATCAGACTGCAAAGACACGGTAAAAAAGGCAAACCTTTTTACTACATCGTAGTAGCAGATGCCCGCGCTCCACGCGACGGTCGTTTCATTGAGCGTTTAGGTTCATACAACCCAAACACCAATCCTGCAACTATCGACATTAACTTCGACAAAACATTAGAGTGGGTTAACACAGGTGCCCAACCGACTGATACTTGTCGCGCTATCCTTTCATACAAAGGTGTGCTTTACAAAAAACACTTAGAAGGTGGTGTTAAAAAAGGTGCCTTAACCGAAGAACAAGCTGCAGCTAAATTTGCAGAGTGGACTGAGCAAAAAGACGGTAAGATCACTGGCAAAAAAACAAACTTATTATCGGCAAAAGACGAAGCGCGTAAAGCTGCTTTGGCTGCTGAAGCTAAAAAGAAAGAAGAAAAAGCTGCTGCTATTGCTGCTAAAAATGCTCCTGTTGCTGAAGAAGTTGCAGAAGAGGAAGCTCCGGCTGAAGAAGCTGCTGCTGAAACAGACGCTGCTGAAAGCGCCGAATAATTTTTTTATAGAAGCAAGAGATCAAAACTCTAACTTCTTAATTCTCATCAAAGGCGAAGCAAACCAGCTTCGCCTTTGTTTTTAAAAGCTGTTTTTTTATGAAAACCGAAGATTGTTTCCGGGTAGGTAGTATATTAAAAACCAAGGGCCTGAAAGGCGAAATGCAGATATATGTTGATTTTGATGGTCTGGACGCCATTAAGTTCGATGCTTTATTTGTGGATATAGCCGGCAAACTGATCCCATATTTTGTAGCCTCCATCAAGTATCTGCAAAAAAACAATGCCTATTTATATCTGGAGGATGTAGACGCTATTGAAAAAGCAGCCATGCTGGTAAAAAAAGACATTTACCTGCCTAATAAGCTAAAGCCCAAAAAGAAAAAAAGCGAATTTACACTGAACGATGTCAAAGGCTTTATTGCCGTTGACGAAACTCACGGCGAACTGGGCGAAATACTGGAGGTACAGGAATACCCGCAACAACTGATAGCCGTTGTTCAATACAAAAACAAGGAAGTAATGTTCCCGCTGAACCTGGATATTATAAAAGGCATTGATGTAGAAGGCGGCGAGATCTATGTTGACCTGCCCGAAGGTTTATTGGATGTTTATTTGTCTGAATAGTTCTTTTTGAAGCAAAGATTTTTGGAATAAGGATAAAGGACCATCTAATAGTCTAAAAACGCCGGTCATATCGAACTTGTTTCGGCATCTCACAAAACAATTAAAACATTATACTTAACCAATGCCTGTGTCCTCACAGGCATTTTGCGTTTAAGGAAGAAGCTTTAAAATAAAATGTCAAATATGTTTGACATTTGTAAGGTTTGTTTTACATTTGGTAAATCAAACTTTACAAATATGAAATCACGATTTTTAATTCCGCGTAAGTTCCGCATCGTAGGCTTTATTTTATTTATAGTTGGCATTACCTCATTTTTTATGGTGTATACAGCTCCTTCTTATGCTAATAATATTTATGAAATAAATGGTGTGGCTAAAGTAGCGGGGGCATACGGGGGCTGTATTCGGGCAATAATAATGGGATTGCTGATTATTGGTTTTTCAAAAGAAAAAGTGGAAGATGAACAAATAGCGCAATTGCGGCTCGAAAGTTTGCAATGGTCAGTTTATATAAATTATATTATCCTTGTATTGTGCTTTTTTTTAATAGGAGGGATAGGTCTTTTACCGGTCATTATATTAAATATGCTAACTCCTGTAGTTTTCTTTATCATCCGTTTCAGGTGGAAGATCTTCCAGAATAATCGTTTAATAAAAGAATAATTACGGGTATGAAAAATAACATTCGCATAGAACGCGCCATCAAAAATATTACCCAGGCTGATTTGGCCGATCAGGTAGGGGTATCGCGCCAAACCATCAATACCATCGAGAGTAATAAATACGTACCCTCAACTGTGCTGGCCTTAAAAATTGCCCGCATATTTGGAAAATGTGTTGAAGAAGTGTTTATATTAGAGGAAGAAGATTAAAAAGCAGCCCATTATGCAAAGTAAGCCAACCTTCGCCCCGCAATTGGTTATCCCTAACGGAGTAACCGATATCAGTTTTTATATCAAAGCGTTTGGCGCTGTTGAGTTGCGGCGCTTTAGTGATGATGACGGTACTATCCATGTGTCGGAATTAAGTATAAATGGGGCTTTGTTTCATCTGCACGAGCAAACGCAGCATTCAACAGCCGTAAGTCCGGACAAATACCACGCTACCACGGTAACCATCGGTCTTTTTGTGGACGATGTGCACGAGGTGGTAGCACAGGCCGAAGCTGCGGGAGCCAGCGTAAGATCGCCAGTGCAGGATTATGATTATGGCTACCGGCAAGGGGAAGTGATAGATCCTTTTGGGCATCACTGGCTAATTGAAAAAGCTATTTGATTTTTGAAGATCAAAAAGAACAGTACTTCCTGGGTCTTGATTCTTGACTCTTATTTCTATCGAGTCATCTGCACATTGATTTACTATCTTTGCACATGCGTTTTGATATCATATCTGTTTTGCCCGATCTGTTGGTAAGTCCGTTTGCACACTCCATTTTACAGCGTGCCCAAAAAAAGGGCATCGCCAAAATTTATGTGCATAACCTGCGCGATTACTCCACCAGCAAACAAAAAAGCGTTGACGACTATCCCTATGGCGGCGGCAGTGGTATGGTGATGACTATTCCTCCGTTTGCGGCTTGCATTGAAAAACTGAAAGCCGAGCGGGAGTATGACGAGATCATCTTCATGTCGCCGGATGGTGAGTCTCTGAACCAGGCTATCGCTAATCAGCTTTCTATAAAGAGCAACATCATTATTTTATGCGGACACTATAAAGGTATCGATCAGCGTATCCGCGATATCTATGTTACCCGCGAAATTTCCATTGGCGATTATGTGTTATCGGGTGGTGAGTTACCTGCCGCCGTACTGGTGGATGCCGTAGTGCGCCTGATCCCGGGCGTGCTGAGCGATGAAACCTCGGCCCTGAGCGACTCGTTCCAGGATGATATGCTCGATGCCCCGGTGTACACCCGCCCGGCCGACTGGAATGGCCACAAAGTGCCCGGCATCCTGCTGAGTGGCAATACGCCCGAAATTGAAAAATGGCGTTTTGAACAGGCGCTCGAGCGCACCAAAAACCGCCGGCCCGATTTGCTGGAGTAGGTGAGCATAATTGGGTGAAGTTAGATTAAGCTGATTGAGCAGCTTAGGTTAATTTAAAAATATTTCTTTTGACTTGTATAATTCCTAACTACTCACTCCATCAACTAAATCAACCAAAATCCAACTATGTTTTGTTAGTAAAATACAAAATGTGGAAATTTTTAAAATAGACTTTTATATATTAAAAAAAATCCCTATAATTGCAATCCGATTTTTACGGGCTAAAAATCGCTTTAAGAGCTAAAAATCATGGATTTAGTAAAATTTGTTGAAGAGCAATCAGTAGAAAAAAAGCAGTTTCCTTCCTTTAAGGCTGGTGATACTGTAAGTGTACATTATAAAATCAGAGAAGGAAATAAAGAACGTGTTCAGCTTTATCAAGGTGTTGTTATTCAACGTAACAGTACTGGAAATAATGAAACATTTACCGTTCGTAAAGTTTCAAACGGCATAGGTGTAGAGCGTATCTTCCCTATCAACTCTCCAAACATTGATAAAATTGAAGTGAACAGCGTAGGTAAAGTGCGTCGTTCTAAACTTTACTATCTGCGTGCCCTTACTGGTAAAGCAGCTCGTATCAAATCAAAAAGAGTTTAATTCCCTTCTCCGTTTATAACGGAAAAGTATTTGATATTGCAAAAGGCCTTTCTGGATTTTTATTCGGGAAGGCCTTTTTTATGGGAAAAATTTCAACTTCAAAGTTTGTCATACTGAACGATTGACGCATTTGTTGTGCAACAAATCCACTGAAGAAGCCCCTTTGCTATTGTTCAGGATGACAACGTAAAGCCTACCACCATGTCATTGCAAACGAAGTGTGGCAATCTCATCATACTGATCACTCACGTCAACTCAATATGACAGACCTTGTGTGTGTATTCTGATGAGATTGCTTCGTCGTTCCTCGCAATGATATGGTTTGAGTATTGCGATATGTAGCAATAAGTGATTACTCTTTTTTGCCTTTTTGCTTAGCGGCAGCAGGTTTTTTAGGCGCCGCTTTCTTTACTGTTTTTTTCGGCTCCTCGGTTTTGGGATGATCTATCACCAGCGGTAATTCACCCTGGTGAGCCTCGTTTTCAATAATGGTTGGTTCTTCTTCGGCTATTTGTTCTGCCACATGTGCAGAAGCGGTTAATGATTCTATAGATACCGGTTTGATGGTGGCATGCCCTTCCGTTGCAGTAACAGCCGTTAACGCGCTGGGTAGTTCGGCCAATACAGTACGACCACCTTTAACCACATCACCAATGTTTACCAGTATTTTGGAGCCTAGGGGTAAAAATACGTCAACTCTCGAACCAAACTTAATAAAGCCAAATTGCTGACCTTGTTCAACAATATCGCCCTCTTTTACATACCATACAATACGGCGGGCCAATGCGCCGGCTATTTGCCTGAATAATACCGATACCCCTTCACTATTTTGAACAACAACGGTAGTACGCTCGTTTTCGGTTGATGATTTGGGGTGCCAGGCCACAAGGTATTTACCTTTGTGGTATTTAAAATAACTTACTACACCCGCTATAGGGTTGCGGTTGACGTGTACATTTACCGGCGACATAAAAACCGATAACTGGATGCGTCTGTCTTTCAGATACTCAGTTTCGTCAGCTTCCTCTATCACTACCACCTTGCCATCGGCTGGGCAAAGTACAGTGGTTTCGTCGGTGCTGATATCAAAAAACGGACTGCGGAAGAATTGTACAATCACAGCCAGAAACATAAACGATAAAATATAGATTATCCACTTTAAGGTATGTGCTTGCGGTAGATAAAATTGGATAGCAGCGTTTAAAACCAATAAAAACAATATAGTTAGCGCCAATGAGGTATATCCTTCTTTATGAAAAGTCATAGTATGGGGTTATTTATTACAAAACTACTAATTTGAAATGAAGTACAGGTATGTGTAAACAATTGGGGCGGCTAATAAAAGTCCGTCGAACCTGTCGAGTAAGCCGCCGTGGCCAGGCAATATTCCACCGCTGTCCTTCACGTTGATACTTCGTTTAAACATGGACTCTACCAGGTCGCCCATGGTGCCGAAGCATGATATTAAAACGGCTATGCTTACCCATTGTTTCCAGGAAAGCTCCACATAAAAATGGCTCATGATTAATGCTGCTACCGCACTGATCACCACACCGCCAAAAAATCCCTCCCAGGTTTTCTTAGGCGAGTGTCGCTCAAACAGCTTGGTACGGCCAAACGCGCGACCGGCCAAATAGGCTCCGGTATCGTTGCTCCACAACATGATCAAAAAGCCCATGGGGATATGGAAATTAAAACTCCCCTTCATAAAAGCCATGGCATGGAAAAACAAAAATGGGACAACCGCCAAAAGGATCCCCAAAAAGGTAAAACCCAAATTAGGGAATGGCGCCGGTGATTTTTTATATAACTCCTGTATATATACCGCACTTAAGGTTGCCGGCAACAAAAAGATAAACTTCCAGGCCGGAAAATAGCACTGGGCTGCAAAAAACAGGAATACCAGGAAACCATTGATGAGACCGCTTTCGCGGCTGGGCTTAAAACCACCTTCGCGCACCAGTTTGTAAAACTCAAACAGGCAAAACGAGGTAAGAATAAGGTAAAACGCACTGAATACATAAGAGCCCAACAAAACGGAGCCCAGCATTACAATAACAAAAAAGAAGCCGGTAATGGCGCGTACTTTCATAAACTAATTTGGTTGAGGATCATGATCTCAATGGCTTTGCTAAAATCCTTCTGGTGAATGTATACTTCAATATTGCCAAAGGCCTTATGTGATGAATCTTGCTTGTTGATTAAAACCGTATCAATATGGTGGCCCGTAAGTACTTGCTTAACAATTTCTGATTGATAAAAATTGGATGAAGTAAAAATTTTGATCCAGCCTTTTTCCATTAAAAATCAAACATGGGCTTTTTGAGCGCTATATTCCTGTATATGTAAAGCAAAATTAAAATAAATATTAAGCTAAATGCATAGGCGCCATAATTAAATACATGCTGATCATCAGGATTAAGGCTGATACTTTTATGCTGGTACAGGTAAGTAATGACCACAGCTGATGCGTTGTTTAAAAAATGCGCCC
The DNA here is from genome assembly GCF_900155965.1 of Mucilaginibacter lappiensis. Taxonomy (GTDB): domain Bacteria; phylum Bacteroidota; class Bacteroidia; order Sphingobacteriales; family Sphingobacteriaceae; genus Mucilaginibacter; species Mucilaginibacter lappiensis. Next base: position 123,457 of record NZ_FTMG01000014.1, on the reverse strand, counting down.
AAACACTTGTCCATATACTGCCGCTCCAGGCTACAAAATAACCAAAGAAAACCCCCAACGCAACACGTGGTAAAAACGAAAAGAATTCTAAATGAAAGGCACTGAAGGCGATGGCGGTGATCCAGATGGCGGCATGCGTGTTCCCGGTCCATTTAATAAATATGGTTTGGATGCATCCACGGAATAAAAACTCTTCGGCAATGGCGGTTAATAGGCCAACAGTCAGTATAGCAAAAAAGAGGTCGCCGATGTTTTTCATGCTCAACATGGCTTCGGTAGCTTTTTGGGCCTGCTGCTCCATGGCGCGCATCAGATCTTCTAACCCTTTAAGCGGAGCCGGTAAGGTTAATTTTTGATTGATGTTGGTCAATACCTCCATAATTGCCGGCGAAAACAGCATAATAAAGAATATTAGTGCAAATAAAACCGGAGGAAAATGAAGGCTTGGTTTTAGATAGGATTGCGTATCGCGAACAAGAAAGCGTGCAAAAAGTACAGGAATGACAAATAAGGGGATGGTCATACTTGAAATCTGTAGTATCCAAAGCCCGCTTTTGAGGTTCGGGTTTGCAATATTAAAAGTACCTACATCGGTCCAGGTTTGTGCCCCATAAAGCAGCGTAATGATCCCTTTGGCTATGAGCAAACCGATGATAGGGACAAAAAACAAGAAAAACAGAATGACCATGAGTTGCAGTATCGGATGTATATCAGTTTGATAAGGTTTTATATCCTTAATGGGGTCTTTTATCATTTGGTGTAAAATTCGTATTTTTGCAAGGTTAAAGATAAGCATGTCTGTACAAATAGGAAATATTGATTTAGGTGAGTTCCCGCTGTTGCTGGCGCCGATGGAAGATGTGAGTGATCCTCCCTTCCGTTACGTGTGCAAACAAAACGGCGCGGATATGATGTATACGGAGTTTATCTCGTCTGAAGGGTTGATTCGTGATGCAGCCAAGAGTCGTCAAAAACTGGATATATTTGAGTATGAACGCCCAATAGGCATCCAGATATTTGGCAGTGATATTGACCACATGCGTGAGGCTACTGAGATTGCTTCGCTTGCGGGGCCCGATCTGATGGATATTAATTATGGCTGTCCGGTAAAACAGGTGGCCTGCCGTGGTGCCGGTGCCAGTTTATTACAGGATATTGACAAAATGGTAGCCATGACCAAGGCTGTGGTTGAAGCCACGCATCTGCCCGTGACCGTAAAAACGCGCCTGGGTTGGGATGATAATACCAAAAACGTATATGAGGTTGCCGAACGACTGCAGGATGTGGGGATAAAAGCCCTTACTATTCATGGCCGTACAAGGGCACAGATGTATAAAGGGGTGGCCGATTGGGCCTTGATACGCGATATCAAGAAAAACCCCCGCATTAAGATCCCGATATTTGGAAATGGCGATATCGATTCGCCAGAGAAAGCCGCTAACTGGCGCATGGAATTTGGTGTTGATGGTATGATGATAGGGCGTGCCGCTATTGGTTATCCCTGGATTTTTCGCGAGATCAAGCATTTCTTTGCGACCGGCGAGCACCTGGATAAGCCAACCATTACCGAGCGTATTGCGGCCTGTACTACTCATTTACAAAAATCAATTGAGTGGAAAGGGCCTAAAACAGGCGTTTTTGAGATGCGCAGACACTACTCCAACTACTTTAAAGGCATCGAAAACTTTAAAGAATATCGAATGAAACTGGTAACCGCCGGTACTTTAGAGGAGCTCTACGAAATTTTAGCAGAAATTGACGAAAAATATGCTGTTGAGATGGCGTAATATTTGTTTAGATGTTTATATTTGGAACTAAACAGAATTAATTCACATGGTTACCACTATTACTGAGGGTGTTAAGGTTTCCATCGAAACCGTATATCAGCCCGAATATTCAAATCCGGCTAATGACCATTTTATGTTTGCCTACAAGGTGAATATCGAAAATATGAGTAACTATGCCATACAGCTCATCAGCAGGCATTGGTATATTTTTGATTCAAACGGCGCAAAACGTGAAGTGGAAGGCGAAGGTGTAGTGGGTCAGCAACCCGTTATTGAGCCAGGTCATGCCCACGAATATGTGTCGGGCTGTAATCTCAAAACCGATATGGGCAGCATGAAAGGCGAGTACCAGATGAACCGCCTGATGGATAATACTTCCTTTAATGTGCAAATACCGGAATTTTATTTGATCGCTCCCTACAGGATGAATTAGGTTTCGTAATCAAGAGATTAGAATCAAGAATTAAGACATAAAAAAGCCCGGTTGATTAATCAACCGGGCTTTTGCGTATATATAGTATTGAAGTTTGGGGAAACGCTTATCGATGCTTTTCGTGCTCCTGCGGTTTGGGGTTGTTGTGTGGCCTTCCTGGTGCGGGGTGCCTCACTAATTGCCTTGGTGCACGGGCCATGTTATTATGTTGTTGATTTTGACCCGGCTGACCATTAGGATTATTAACCGCCTGATGCTGATGAGGGGCTCTTGGAGCCTGGTCGCCAGGCGATGCATTTTTATTGGCATTATCGGGATTGGCATGATTATCAGCAGCGTTGTTAGCTTGCGGACGATTGTTTCTGTCGACATTGTTATTTGTTCCATCGGGATTTGAAGCCCTGGCCTTACGGCCTTCTGTATTAAAACGATTACCGTCCACCTTATTCATGGCTGCTGTAGCAGGGCGTCCGTTATTAGCTGACGCAAATTGATTATGATCCTTACCGGCTACCTGCTGATGGTTCATCTGGTCATTAGTAGGTTGTACATGTTGTTCGCGTTCGGCAGCACGTTCATCGGGCCGTGGGGTAGCGCTTACGCCCCCTGGTCCATTAAAGCTGGTGTGATTGTTATTTACAGTTACGTTGTTATTGATAACTGTCTTATTAATATAAGTATTATGTACCACAGTATTGTTTACATTAACCACGGCAGTATTATACTGAAAGGAATTGCCTGCCCATCTGCCGCCCACATAACCGGCGCCACCATAGCCGTAACCATAGTTTACGCCGCCATAAAAACCAATATGCCTGCCCCAATAACCCTGGTGGAAAGCGTAAATGGAGCCGTCATAACCCCAATAACCGGGTGTCCATAAAAAACCAACACGGGGAGGGGCTATCCAAACACCCGGCACCCAGTAATATCCGCCATCTGCGGCGTATGCCCAGTAACCCGGGGTCCATAAATAGCCGTCAACGGGGCATGCTGGTTGTGTGTAAACCGGCAGAGCAGGAGGAGCTATCCGTACCGATACGCCTATACTTATCTGAGCGTAGGTTTTAACAGTAGCTAATGAGGTAACCAAAAGCACCATTAATATTCTAAATGTCTTTTTCATGTCAATAAATTTTAATCAAACCTATCGGGGTAACATGAATATTACATTAAGATTTGCCAAAGGGCTAATCCCTCTTCATCAAAGCTTCATGAAAGTATAAGTTATTGATAAATAAGCAGGTATGCTGTGGCGCGTTTAGCTAAGCAGTAGTCAGACTTGTGAAATTTTCTAAATTTCGTAAGCTTTTAAATATATGTCTTAAATACATGTAACATGCAAAAGATACAAACCGTATTTTTATTTTAGCAAAAAGACCAGTTAAAACTATCATCAACTGTTTATGGACAATTATCATTATGATGCCATTGTTGTAGGCTCCGGAATTTCAGGGGGATGGGCGGCAAAAGAGCTCAGTGAACAGGGTTTAAAAGTACTGATGTTGGAGCGGGGACAAAATATTGAGCATATAAAAGGATATACCAATGCTACTAAAGCTCCATGGGAATTGCCGCACCGGGATGTTCCTCCGCAATCAAAAGTAAAAGATTATCCTGTACAGGATAAAGCTCATGGGCTTATTGAAGCCAATATAGATTATTGGGTAAATGAACGGGAAAATCCATACACCCAGGTTAAGCCCTATAATTGGAGAAGGGGGTACCACGTAGGCGGGCGCTCATTGATGTGGGGTAGGCAAAGTTACCGCTGGAGCGATTTTGATTTTGAAGCCAATGTCAAAGAGGGCATAGCTATCGACTGGCCGGTTCGCTACAAAGATATAGCGCCCTGGTATGATCATGTGGAACGTTTTGCCGGTATCAGTGGTTCTATCGAAAGGTTGCCACACTTGCCTGATGGGCAGTTTCAGCCGGCTATGGAGCTGAATTGTGTAGAAAAGGAAGTATCAGCCCGTATAAAAAAACAATACGGAGGGCAGCGCCATATGATCATTGGCCGTACAGCCAATATTACCAAACCTTTACCCGGGCGTACCAACTGTCAGTACCGCAATAAGTGCGCGCTGGGTTGTCCATTTGGCGGATATTTCAGCACACAATCATCCACACTGCCTGCGGCAATGGCCACCGGAAATCTTACAGTTCGTCCATGGTCGATAGTTACCCGGGTATTATACAATAAGGATACTCAAAAAGCTACCGGCGTAGAAGTGTTGGATGCAGAAAATAATAAAACGTATACCTATACCGCGAAGATCATTTTTTTAAATGCCTCCACCTTTAATAGTGCCTGGATATTGATGAACTCCGCAACGGATATCTGGCCCGATGGTTTGGGCAGCAGCAGTGGCGAGTTGGGTCATAATGTGATGGATCACCACGTAGGTGGGGCGGCCAGTGGTTTGATGGAGGGCTATGAGGATAAATACTATTTTGGCCGAAGGGCCAATGGTATATACATACCACGTTACCGCAACTTGTTTGGCGATAAACGCGATTATCTGCGCGGATTTGGTTACCAGGGTTCGGCAGGTCGCGAAGGATGGAGCCGGGAAATTGCAGAATTGAGCATTGGTGCTGATTTTAAGGACGCGCTGACAGAGCCCGGAAGCTGGACGATGTCTATGGCAAGCTTTGGTGAAGTATTGCCTTATCATGAAAACAAACTGAGTCTTAATAAACAGGTTAAAGATAAATGGGGACTCAATACTTTATCTGTCGACATAGAGCTGAAGGAAAACGAACGCCAGATGGAAGTCGATTCGATCAATGATGCCGTAGAAATGTTTGAAAAAGCCGGCCTTAAAAATGTAAAAGGTTTTATAGCTCGCAAAAATATAGGCGCTATACATGAAATGGGCGCGGCACGTATGGGGAACGATCCTAAAACATCGGTACTTAATAAATGGAACCAGGTTTGGGATGCTAAAAACGTGTTTGTTACCGATGGATCATTCATGGTATCCTCATCCTGCGTAAACCCGTCACTTTCCTACATGGCCTTTACCGCAAGGGCGGCTCATTTTGCTGTAAACGAGTTAAAGTTGGGGAATTTGTAAATTCCACTCAATTTGTCATTTCAAACGAAGAGAGAAATCTTTTGCATTTGGTATATCCCTCGTAAAAGATCTCTCCTCGTACCTCGTTCGAGATGACAATTTTTTTCTGTTACGTTTTGTCATTCTGAGCGATAGCGAAGAATCTATTTTATAGCATGCACAGTTCACGAATAGATCCTTCGTTCCTCAGGATGACAAGTTTATAATGAATTGGCTACACAGGAGCTCTTATTTCTTGCCTCTCACCTCTTACTTCTCTTTCCTCAATTTCTCCTGTTAAACAAAAACGAGGCGTAATAAACCAGCGTAGCCAGTGCGCTCAATGCGGCAACCACATAGGTCATGGCTGCCCACCAAAGGGCATCCTTGGCCTGCTCATGTTCTTGCGCGGTTTGCATAATGCTGTAATTATTATCGAGCCAGGCCAATGCCCGTCTGCTGGCATCAAATTCAACCGGCAGGGTTATGAAACTAAAAAAGGTAACCAGCGCCAACGCGGCAACGCCTATCGCCAATACATATGGGCTATGGGCGAAAAAAAGCAGCATAATGCCAATAAACAAGGTCCACTGAGTTAGGGTTGAGGCTACATTGATAATGGGTACCATAGCCGAGCGGAAACTTAACCAGCTATAAGCCTGGGCATGTTGAACGGCGTGCCCGCACTCATGGGCGGCAACAGCGGCTGCGGCAATACTTCGACCATAAAAAACGTCCTGGCTTAAATTCACCGTTTTGGTTTCGGGATTATAATGATCGGTGAGCTGTCCTTCAACAGATATTACCTGTACATCAAATATGCCATGGGCGCGCAGCATTTTTACCGCTACCTCTTGGCCCGACAGACCAGAGAGTAACGCGACCTCTGAATACTGTTTAAATTTGCTTCTAAACCGCCACTGTACAATAAAGCTTATCAGGGCGATGGCGATCATCAGGAACCAAGCCGAATTGTAGCCGATATATCCAATAATTAATGATAAATGATTCATTTTTTAATTCAAAAGTTAAAATTCAAAATTCAAAATCCCGAAACGTTCCTGAACTTCTTAAAGAATCAACGCTTCAGAAAAATAAAAAGGCTCATAGCATGATATTCAAAAAGTATTCCGAACAAGTGCAACAAGGCATCAAAAAATCAAAATACATTTAAGGAAGGATCTTTTTGAATTTTGAATTTTTACTTTTGACTTAATTTGGAACCTTCATTTTCATACTGGGAGCGCACCGCGTTTATTGATCAGGCTGATGTGATCATCATTGGCAGTGGCCTGGTTGGCCTGAGCGCCGCGCTGCATTTAAAAAAACAGCAGCCCAATTTAAAAGTGCTGGTTCTGGAGCGTGGCTTTTTACCATCAGGAGCCAGTACTAAAAACGCTGGTTTTGCCTGTTTTGGTACAATTTCCGAGCAAATTTCTGTTATCAATCAATCGTCGGAGGCGGAAGCCATGCGTTTGGTGGACTATAAATGGCGTGGGCTTCAGCGTTTACGGGAAAACCTGGGCGATGCTCATATGGATTATTATCAGCATGGCGGTCATGAACTTTTTATGAGCCATGAAAAAGATATCGCCCAAAGCTGTATAGAGCAGATTGGTCATCTGAATAAATTATTACAACAAGCTATTGGCCAACCTGACATTTATGCAGTGGCCGATGCTAAAATTGCAGATTTTGGCTTCGGCAATGTTAGTCACGTCATATACAACCCTTTTGAGGGCCAACTACATACCGGTAAAATGATGCGTACCCTATTAGATAAGGTATATAGCTTAGGCGTGCTGGTATTAAACAATTGTGAAATAATAGCTATCGATCATGAAGACAAGCATATCAGGCTCACTACTACGCAGGGGAGTTTTAAGGCAGGTAAAGTAATCCTGGCTACCAACGCTTTTGCCGGTCAGTTGTACCCTGAGCTTAACGTAATACCAGGTAGGGGGCAGGTGCTGATTACCAAGCCCGTGCCCGGCTTAAAGCTAAAAGGCACTTACCACTTTAATGAGGGTTATTATTACTTCCGCAATATTGATAACCGGATATTATTTGGAGGTGGCCGTAACCTGGATTATAAAGCCGAAGAAACCTGGGATTTTGGGCATACCGATACCGTAAAGGAAAAACTGATCAGCTATCTGCATAAAGTGATACTGCCTAATCAGGATGTTGAAATTGATTATTGGTGGAGCGGGATCATGGGTTTTGGCGAAGAAATTACCCCAATAGTAAAGCAAATACAACCCAATGTGTTTTGCGCAGTACGGTGCAATGGTATGGGTGTGGCCATGGGTAGTTTGGTTGGGGAAGAAGTAGCGGAATTAACTTTGAGAGAATAAGCCATTTCACCCGTGCGTCATTGCGAGGCATGAAGCAATCTCTAAGCTGTACAGAGTCGATTTGTTTCGCGTATACCCGCTCTTGGCCGCGGGAGGCCTTTACTTTTGTCGCCACAAACCAAAAAGGCTTCAGCAGAAATGCTTCTTTGCGCACATGGCCTTTGCCAGGCAAATCAAACAGAACCACGGACTGCAATTATTTGCCCTGCTTCACTCATTCAATACCCCCTGCTTCAGCAAAACCTGCTATGTCCCTGCCGCCAAGCCATCATTGCTCTGCCCGCTTTTACCCGAAGCTTATATGCTGACGGGGAAGAAAAAAGGCCGTCGCCATACATCTACGGAGTATCTCTGAACTTATGGCTTTAGATTTAGGACTCAAGACTTAGGACTCACAACTCCTCACTCAAAACTTCCGAATCTGAACTTACAACTCTATTTGGCCGATTAGCATCGCCCCATTGAGATAAGCAGCAAAGCACAGGTTTCAGGCTCAGGCCTAATTCGGTTAAGCGGTATTCAACTTTTGGTGGTACTTCGGGATAAACCTGTCTGCTGATGAGCATATCCTGCTCCAGCTCGCGCAGTTGTAATATCAGTATCCGCTCAGAAACATTAGGCATCGAGTTTTTAAGCTGACTATAGCGCATACAACCCTGCAATAATAATCGCCATAGAATTTGAGGTTTCCAACGACCGCCTATCAGGTCGAGCGTATAGGAGGTGCCGCAACTTGCAAGAATCAGCTTTTCATTTTCCAGGTTAGTGGAGGTTTCTTTTCTCATACTTACATTGATGTTAGTACTATACAAATTTATCAGTATATACAAACGTATGGGTTATGGTTTAGTTTTGCAACAACATAAAATACAGCAATGCAAAAATTAAAAAATAAAATAGCTCTGGTTACCGGTGGCAGCCGGGGTATGGGCGCAGCAATAGTAAAACAATTAGCTCAGGACGGCGCCACCGTGGTTTTTACTTATGTAAACGGAAAAGAAAAAGCACAGAGCCTTGTAAATGAATTAACCGGCGAAGGATTAAATGTATCGGCTGTTAAAGCAGATAATGCGGTGGAGGGTGAAATAACCTCGGCTTTAACACAAACGGTTGAAAAGTTTGGCAAGCTCGATATTCTGGTCAACAATGCCGGGATTTATGCTGGCAAGCCGATGGAAGAACATACACTGCAAGATTACAATCTAACGATGGATGTGAATGTGAAAGCGATTTTTGAGGCTGCCATTTTCGCGGCGCAAAAGCTGGAAAAGGCGGGCAGGTTTATTACGATAGGCAGTAATATGGCCGATAGAGTTGTTGCTGCGCAGGGAACGCTGTATTCGATGAGCAAATCGGCATTGAGTGGTCTTACCCGTGGCCTGGCCCGCGACCTTGGACCGAAAGGTATTACAGTGAACCTGGTACAACCCGGACCTGTAAATACCGACATGAACCCGGCTGATGGCAGCCACGCCGATCATTTGCGCAGCTTAATGGCTATACCACAATACGGTGATCCGCAGCAGATAGCAGAGGTGGTAACCTACCTGGCTAGTCCATCGGCAAGCTACACCACTGGCTCTATTATTACTATTGATGGCGGGTTTAATTGTTAAGCCCCAAGTCTGGGGTCTTAACTCCTGAGTCCGAAATAGTCTTAAGACTTTTCGGACTTCAAAACAACTCCACCAATCTTTCCAAAGCCATCCCTCGTGAACCCTTGATCAGGATGGTGGAGTTTTTTATAGGATTTTTTTTCAGCCCGGCAATGGCATCTTCTGCGGTAAGATAGAAATGGTCGATGGCAGATGGCTGATGGTTCATGGACTTAGCCGCTGCAGGAAAATCCTTCCCAATAAATATCCGTTCATCAACGGGGGTATCCAACGCTTTCTGAATAACAATAAGGTGTTCGGCCGGCGATTCATCACCCAGCTCAAACATATCGCCCAGAATAAGCACTTTACGCTTAGCATCTATCTTGCCAATGTTTTCAATAGCTACCATCATACTGCTGGGGTTGGCGTTATAGTAATCGCAAATGAGCGTATTGGTGGCCGTTTGTACAATTTGCGAGCGGTTGTTTTTGGGTTGATAACCCTCAATACCGGCGTTTATTTCTTTGGCACTCAACTTAAAATAAGTACCAATGCTGATAGCCGCTAAAATATTGTTCAGATTATAGGCCCCGGTGAGTTGGGTTTTAACTGTATATGTTTGGCCGGTTGTGTTGTTGGTCCATTGAATAGTAAGCAAAGGAGCATTCTCGATGATCTCGCCGCTGATCAGGTTATCAATGTCTTGTGTGCCATAATAAACAACATGGTGTAAATGCCTGGCATCAGCCATTTCCATTAACACAGCATCGTCGCTGTTGATAAAAGCAATGCGATCTTGCTTTTCAAAAGCTCCCCCTTTAGGGGGCTGGGGGGCTAAGAAATCATACAATTCCCCTTTTCCCTTTTTAACACCTTCAACGCCACCAAAACCTTCCAGGTGTGCCTTACCCACATTAGTGATCATTCCGTGCGATGGCTGCGCGATGCTGCAAAGCAGTTCGATTTCTTTCTGGTGATTGGCGCCCATTTCAATTACTGCTGCCTCATGCGTGGCATCAATAGTTAATATAGTAAGTGGTACACCGATATGGTTGTTCAGGTTGCCCTGTGTGGCCTGGGTTTTAAAATGCTGGGATAGTACCGCGTTGATGAGTTCTTTGGTAGTGGTTTTACCATTGGTGCCGGTTAACCCAACAACAGGTATTTGTAATTGCCTGCGATGATGACGAGCCAAATCTTGCAAGGTGGTTAATACATCGTCAACCAATAAATACCGTTCACCTAACTGATACTCCGGATTATCTATAATAGCATAAGCCGCGCCGGCCTCTATTGCTTGCTTAGCAAAGGTGTTGGCATCAAATTTATCGCCTTTCAGGGCAAAGAATAAACTACCGCTGCCAATTTTCCGGGTATCGGTACTGATCACAGAATGCTGCAGGTATAGCTGGTAAAGTTGTTCGGTAGTGGTCATCATATTTTAGTATCAAGTAGCGAGTATCAAGTATCAAGACTTTTCTTAAATGTTGAGACTTATTAAAACGCCTTAAAATTATGCATTTTTTTGTCTTGATACTTGATACTCCCTACTTGATACCAATGTACTAACTTTTGTTCATCCAGCTTATCACGGCTTTAATTTCGCCGTAGGTGTAGGCATCGCCTAAAATTTCTTTCAGGGGCGCCAAACGTTCGGCACCGTAGTTTTCTACAGCCTCTATAATTACGGGCAGCTTGGTTTCGGGAACCAGTTCTTTAACATCCAGGTCGCCGGTTTGTACAAAATGACTTAAATGGCTTTCAATAGTTACCTGCGACAAGCCACGGGCAGCCGCTATTTCTATAGCGCTTTTCCCTTGACGGTATAAGTTAAAAGTTTCGGTACGGGTGTCTGTTCCGCTGCGCGGAGCTCGCGCCGGGCGTTCTGTTTTGGCTTTGCGCTCCCGCTTGGGCGATTTATAGGCAATTTTTGATTCCAGTCCTTTGGCTTTACAATAGTCCTTAACCGGTTGTAAAAGCTCCCGGCCGTAACGGGCCAGTTTAACATCGCCAAAACCGGATATCAACCTTAACTCATCTAAATTTTGTGGTAGGTAAGTAGCCATTTCGAGCAGGGTGGCGTCGGATACAATGATATATGCCGGCACGTTTTCCAGCTCGGCAATATCGCGACGGGTGTTTTTTAAGCGGCTCAGTAATTCGGCCTCATGTGGCGGTGCTGCTTCGGTATGGTGCTCTTCGGTGGTTTGGGTTTCAATAAATTCAACCTTTTGTATGCCCTTGAGCACCAGCGAGCTTTGATTGGTTAGTTTCAATACCGGGTAGCCATCGCCAGTCACCAGCAGATAGTCTAGGGTAACGAGCTCCCGGATATAACGCTGCCAGTCTACCTTGCTGATATCGGCGCCAATGCCGTAAGTTTTGAGCTGCTTATGTTCCTCGCGGATTTTTTCGTTCTTTGAGCCCCGTAAAAAGTCGATCACATAGTTAACCCCAAACCGTTCATTTAACCTCGATACGGCTGACAATGCCTTTTGAGCGATCAACGTACCATCAAAACGTTTAAACTCAGTTAAACAAACATCGCAGGAACCGCAGTTTGGAGGGAAAGCCTCATCAAAATAGTTCATTAAGTATTGTCTGCGGCAGGACTGCAGCTGGCAATACTTCACCATATCGTTCAGCTTGTTGAGCATAATGCGACTTTGTTCTTCGTTACCTTCAATGCGGGCGAAGTGTTGCAATTTACCGGCATCACCCGGCGAATAAAGCAGCAGCGCTTCCGAGGCCAAACCATCCCTGCCGGCGCGACCAGTTTCCTGGTAATAGCCTTCTATGTTCTTAGGCAAATCTACGTGCACCACGTAGCGTACGTTTGATTTATTGATACCCATGCCAAAGGCAATGGTGGCTACAATGATCTTAACATCATCGCGCAGAAAAGCTTCCTGGTTTTTGGCTTTAACTTCGTTGTTGAGGCCAGCGTGATAAGCTTCGGCGGCAAAGCCTTCGTCTTTAAGGTCGGCCGCGAGGTCTTCGGTTGATTTGCGCGAAAGACAATAAATGATACCCGATTCATCCGGGCGCTCCTTTAAAAAACTGATGAGCTGTTTAAAACTGCTCTTTTTGGGAATAACCCTGTAAGTGATATTGGCCCGGTTAAATGAGGATACAAACACCGCCGGCCGGTGCAGATTCAGCTTTTCCAGAATGTCCTTTTGGGTAAGCTTATCGGCTGTAGCAGTCAAGGCAATGACCGGCACGTTCGGGAATTCGTTTTTTAGCTGCGCCAGCATCAGGTATTCTGGCCTGAAATCGTGCCCCCACTGCGATATGCAATGTGCCTCGTCAATAGCTATCTGTACTACGTTGAGCGTTTTTAAAAAAGGTACCAGCTTATTTTCCTGGCCAAACAAACGCTCCGGTGCTAGGTATAACAATTTGACCTGGTTGTGTTTTAGTTTTTCGACCAAGTGGCGCTGTTCTTCAGGTGTTTGCGCCGAGTTCAAAAACGCCGCCGGGATACCGCTTACATTCAGACTGTCGACCTGGTCTTTCATCAAAGCGATCAGGGGTGATATCACAATGGTGAGCCCGTTGAGCAATACCGCGGGCAGCTGATAGCACAATGATTTGCCGCCACCGGTAGGCATCAGCGCCATCACATCTTGCTTGTTTAAAACATGCTGTATAATAGCCTCTTGCTGGTGCCTGAATTTGCTGTAACCGAAATATTTTTGAAGGGCCTCTTGAGGGGTCATATTCTTTAGATGTGCAGATTTCAGATGTGCAGATATGCAAATGTGCAAATTTCAGATGATGCTTGAATCAACGTTAACAGATTTTTCATCTGCACATCTGAAATTTGCACATCTGCATATCGGGTTTTATCTGCATATTAGCGTATCTCTTAACCGTTTCTTTACTATGATCAAAAAGCTATTCCTTATTTTAATGGCTGTTGTTTCGGCATCAGCTGCTTTTGCTCAAAAAATACAATCGCCCGATGAGTTTTTGGGATATAAGCTGGGCGACCAGTTTACACCGCATTATCGCATTGTTGATTACTTTAAATACATTGCCCAGGTATCCAAAAATGTAAAGCTGCAACAGTTTGGCAGCACCAATGAGGGGCGCCCGCTGCTGGCTATGTTCATCGCATCCGACGAGAACATTGGCCGTCTGGAAGAGATACGGCATAACAACCTGCGCCTTGCCGGTATAGAAGGCGGCAACGCTATCGCTAATGCTCCTGTAATTACCTGGCTAAGTTATAACGTACATGGTAACGAACCTGCATCAAGCGAAGCGGCTATGTGGACCTTGTATGATCTTGTCGATCCGGCTAATACCGCCACGAAAGCCTGGCTCAAAAACTCATTGGTGGTTATCGACCCTTGTTTAAACCCTGATGGGCGCGACCGTTATGTACATTTTTATAATTCGGTAAGGGGTGCGGTGCCCGATGCCAGTCCAACAGCCCGTGAGCACGTAGAGCCGTGGCCCGGCGGACGTATCAACCACTACTATTTCGACCTTAACCGCGATTGGGCCTGGCAGGCACAAAAAGAAACGCAGGCACGCGTGGGTCTGTTTAACCAATGGCTGCCCGAAGTTCATGTAGATTATCATGAACAGGGATACAATGCCCCTTATTATTTTGCACCTGCTGCCGAGCCTTACCACAAGGATATCACCAAATGGCAGCGCGATTTCCAGGTGACCATTGGTAAAAACAACGCTAAATATTTTGATCAGAATGGCTGGATGTATTTTACCAAGCAGGAGTTCGATCTGCTTTACCCGTCTTATGGCGATACCTATCCTTTATATAATGGCTCCATCGGCATGACCTATGAGCAGGGCGGTATCAGCGGTGGTTTGGCGGTACTTACCCGCAGTGGCGATACACTTACTTTTGCTCAACGGATTGCGCATCATCATGCCACGGGTTTAAGTACGATTGAAATAGCATCGGCCAATGTCCAAAAACTGCTGGATGAGTTTAAAAAATTCTATGATAATAATCGTAACAACCCTCCGGGCGAGTATAAAACCTATGTTATTAAAAACGATAATAACAATAACATCAATACCCTGGCCAAAATGCTGGGTCGTAATGGTATCCAATATGGCTTTGGCTTAGGCAATAAAACCGTTATTGGGTATGATTACTTTACCGGCAAAACCGAGCAATATAAAGCAGGCCCTAATGATATGGTGATCAATGCGCATCAGCCAAAGGCTATATTGCTGCATGTATTGCTGGAGCCCAAAACATTTATAGCCGACTCCAATACCTATGATATTACCGCCTGGGCGCTTCCTTATGCTTATGGCTTAAAAACCTATGGAGTAAAAGAATCGCTAAAACCGGCCAGCACAACCTCTGGTATTGTTGAGCCGCAGCCACTGGCCAATACTCATGCCTATGCCTACGTGGCCAATTGGCAATCAGTTAATGATGTGCGGTTTTTAGCCGCCTTGCTCAAAAAACACATCAAAGTACGTTATTCCGAAAAACCTTTTGAAGCGGCCGGTAAAAAATTCATGGCCGGTTCATTGCTCATCACCAGAGCCAGTAACGACAGGTCTGATTTTGACCAGGTAGTTACTCAAACAGCCGCGGCATTAAATGAAGGATTAACGCCTTTGGCATCAGGCTTTGTTGATAAAGGATCAGACCTGGGCTCGGATGCCGTGCGGTATATTCGCCAGCCACGGGTAATGCTGATATCTGGCGAAGGTGTAAATGCTGAAGCCATGGGCGAAGTATGGCATTTATTTGAACAGCAATTAGGTTATCCTATTACGCTGGTGAACTACCAGAGCCTTGGCCGTACCCGTCTTGCCGATTTTGATGTAGCTATTTTTCCTGATGGTAATTATGATGATTTTCCGTCAGAAAAGCTGCAGGGTTGGATCCGCGATGGCGGTAAATTGATTGCATTGGATAATGCGGTAGCGCAACTGGCCGATAAAAAAGGTTTCGCCCTGAAAAAGAAAGAGGAGAAGAAGGATGAGAAAGCAGAGGCCAAAGAAAAGGAAAACATTAACATTAAAATATATGGTGACCGCGACCGTGATGCCATCCGCTCCATGATCCCTGGCGCAATATTTAAACTAACGCTGGACAATACGCATCCGCTTGGTTTTGGTTTGCCCAACTACTATTACTCCCTAAAACTGAATGACGATATCTATGATTATTTAGGCAGCGAAGATGGCTGGAACGTAGGCACAGTGAAAAAGAACAGCTATGTATCGGGTTTTGTAGGTGTACAATCCAAACAAAAGATTGTTAATGGTACGTTGCTGGGTGTACAATCGCTAGGCCGGGGTTCGGTGATCTATATGGTTGATGATCCCTTGTTCCGCAGTTTCTGGGAAAACGGCAAGCTGCTGTTCAGCAACGCGGTATTTATGGTGGGGCAATAAAAGATGTGCAGATGGATTTCAGATGTGCAGATGATAGAATGATACAATCGTTTTGAAACAGATAAAAAAGAGGTTGTCTCATAAGTAAAATGGAGGCTCTGAGAATCATCTATACAAAAACGTTCTCCACCACCTACCCGAATAAACCAAAGAAAAAGAGGCTGTTCTCATACTTATGAGACAGCCTCTTTTGTTTATGTGGTTTTCATCTGCACATCTGTTTTTAATTCGCTCCTTTCACCCTTCCTTTTTCATCATCGGCACCGCTTTTGTGTTCGCGGGTTTTTATTTTGTTGTTACCAAAGTTGTAGGTAAAGGTTAAGCGACCAACCCGTGAATCGTTGATCTGACGGATGTCAAAGTCGTTGCCTAGTGTATGGCTGCTTACGTTATTACGACGGATGAAGAATATATCATCAAGCGCCAGTTTAATATTAGCCTTTTTGTTGGCGAAAGAGTGGCTTACACCAGCGTCGACACCATAACGTGGTTTTATTTTGTAAATACCATAAGTAAGCGGTGACTGATAATCGCCCCTGATCTCAAAACGGTAGCTGCCAAATGTTAATGTTTGTGTGGCTTTAACTTGTACGGTTACCTGGCCTGAGCTTAGTTTACCGGTTCCAACAGAATCTGATTTAAAGCCCAGGTAAAAGCTGTTCACGTCAACGTTACCGGTCCACCATTTGGTAATGGTATATGGCGCGTTGATATTAAGGCTGTAAGAGTTTTGGGTTTGCAGGTTCAGGTTGGTCTGGAAGGATTTTTGTCCTTCGGTTAGTATGATCTCGGTAATTACATCAGTTGTACGGCTATAACCTAAACTTACGTTGATGCTTTTATTATAGGTATAGTTAAACTCAAAGTTATTGGTGTACTGTGGTTTCAGGAAAGCATTGCCTTTTGAAAAGGTGTACGGGTCAAGATAATATACAAATGGATTCAGATCATCATAACCCGGACGGTCGATACGACGGCTGTAGGAAAAACTGATTTCGTTTTTATCATTCAATGTATGGTTGATAAACGCGCTTGGGAAAAGGTTAAAGTAGCTGCGGTCAACAGGAGTGCTGCCCAAAAGGTTACCATTTGATTGGGTATACTCACCGCGCAAACCTAATTGTATGGATGTTTTTTTGAACTGTTTATTCAGGTTAAGATAGCCAGCGCTTATTTTTTCGGTATAAATAAAGCGGTTGGTACGGGTAGTATCGTTCACATAGCTATTGCCGTTAAATATTTGTGCCTGCAGGTTGTTATCTGTTTTAACACTGCTGAATTTGGCACCTGTTTCCAGTTTTATGGTTTTAGATATCGGTTTGGTATAATCAACCTTGGCGGTATATATAGTGATGTTTGATGGTGTTTGGTTACGCAGCAATTGAGGTGCGTGTGGTGTGCTGCCATCGGGCAGGAAATAATTAGTATTATATTGAGCTATAGAGTTGTTTTTAAATTTAGAGTAATCCAGATCGACACTTAATTCCTGGCCGCTGGTATCGATTTTAAACCTGTCGTTCAGGTTGGCAGCAAAATTTTTGTAAGATTGATCGATGGTTGATACGGTGGTTAAGGATGAGTCAACCCGGTTAGGCGTTGCGCCAATTTTAGTGCTGCCGTTGTTATTATCCAGTTCGGAGTTGGAGTATCCGCTTACTACAAAGCCAATAGTGTTTTTGGAGGTCACATCATAATCAGCACCTATGCGATAATTATTATAATGATAAACATGCGGCATACGGGTAAGCTGGTTAAAATAAGTAGGCTTGCCTGCGCTGTCGCGGGTAATACGATCGATCGATATATCGCGGGTATTTTTGTTGTCGCCACGGCTAAAAGTACCAAATACGTTCAGATTGCCTTCTTTGTGATTTAAGTTCAGGCTGGTGTTATCTCTCCAAAACGCGCCACGGGCAGCACCAACAGTAATACTGCCGTTTGTGCCGGATTGGCTGTTTTTCTTCAATTTGATATTGATGATACCTGAGTTACCGGCAGCATCGTATTTGGCCGATGGGTTGGTAATGATCTCGATAGATTTAATGGTATTGCCATCTGTTGAACGCAGCAGGGTAGCTAGCTCGGCGGCGCTTAAATAGGTTAACTTATCATTGATCATAACGGTAACGCCCTGTTTGCCTTTCAGGCTGATGTTATCATCTTTATCAACCGTAACACCAGGAGCTTTGGCCAGTATTTCCAACGCGGTATTGCCGGCTGCCAATACGCTGTTTTCAACATTCATAACGGTGCGGTCAATTTTACGCTCGATGAGTGGTTTGGTTGCTGTAATAGTTACGCCTTTCAGTTCGGTGCTGCCAGCATGCATGCTCAGGGCCGGGGCAGTAACAGTTGTGGCACTTTCAGGAACGGTGAAAGGAGTGGTTACTGCTTTTTGGTAACCCACCACAGAAGCTTTAATCAGGTATTTTCCTGAGCGGATGTTTTCAAAGGTGTAAACGCCGTTATCATTACTTAAAGCCCCTTTAACTACGGTTGAATCCGTGGCCCTGATCAAGCTTACGGTGGCATAATCCATCGGTTTGCCCTGCTCATTCAGTAAGGAACCGGATACTTTGGCACCTCCTGATTTACCGCCCTGGGCAAAGGACGCGCTCCAGCTGATAGCCACAAGCAGGAGGGTGCAAAATATGTTGTTTGTAAGAGTTTTCATGTTTTTGGTGTTAAAATGTTTAGGCAATAGTGAGCCATCAAAGAATTTGCTTCTTTTTAAATTGGATGAATAAGTTTTTGGTTGATCCGGCTGTTAACCGGTAATGGTTTTAGTATATTATTTTATGTAGGCGATTTTTTTCATTGTGCTGTTTTTATAGTTCAAATGTGCTAAGAGATTGGTTTTTTTAGTAATGCTTTTAGGCGAAAACGGCTAAACTTCCGGTAAACAACCTGAAAATACCGATGAATATTTACAACTCTTTTACTTTATGTCATCCAACCAGGTTAAACCCCGGCTTTGTGTGGATTTTACATTAAGATGCTAAAAGTGGGAATAAGGTTACAGTCAATTGAAAATTTTAATACTGGGCGTGTTTAGGGAATTGGTAGCCGAAAATATACTGGCGTATGCTAGTTTTTTTCTAAGTTATCCAGCTTGTCTTTTATTTCTTTCCGGTATTTAATGGCCAGGGCCTTTTTAAAGTATGCTGCGGCTTTAGCCTTGTTGTTATTGGCGAGGTAATAATCGCCCATGCTGTCATATACATTAAAGCTTTTAGGATAGTAGCTGATGTTCATATCAAAAAACATATACGCTTTTTCATTATCCTTTTGCTGCAGAAGAGCATAACCAAACATGTTCATCAAAGCTTCCGAGGGGAGTACCTGGTACCCCATTTCTTCCGACATCATGTTATAATGGCCAATGATAAGGCCTTTTAGATCATTTGCTGTGTAGGCCTTATCAAAAAATTGATTCATAGGCTGGTTGCGCGGGAACCTGTTTTTAGCAAATACAAATCGTAAACCATCATATCCGGCAGCAAGTGGTACTGAGGCA
Source organism: Mucilaginibacter lappiensis (assembly GCF_900155965.1). Classification (GTDB taxonomy): domain Bacteria; phylum Bacteroidota; class Bacteroidia; order Sphingobacteriales; family Sphingobacteriaceae; genus Mucilaginibacter; species Mucilaginibacter lappiensis. The sequence continues at coordinate 104,304 of NZ_FTMG01000014.1, read as the reverse complement.
TGATCATCATCTGGGTAATATTTGTAAGCCCATTTTAAGTTGTTGGATGAATTCTTTTTTAAACTATCGGTCAGTTTCAGAATAGAACGGATGTGGTGGGTGATTTCGGTGGTGTCACTTCTTACTTGCGCAGTATCCATTCCAGGGTTCATCGTATTGGCTATCCCCAGGAACAATTTACTGCCTTTAAGATCCTTTTGCTTTAAGGCTATTTCGGTTTGTTTTAAAAGGTCATCGTTATTGTAAAACATACTTGGTTCAATGGCTATATAAGCATTAAACAAATTAGTATGATTTATCAGGGTATTGATAACCATTAATCCCCCGAAGGAATGTCCCATCAGGGTTCTGTAAGGAGCCGTAGCATAATTTTTATCAATGTAAGGTATCAGCTCTGTTTGTAAAAAGCGGGTAAATTGCTCTCCGCCGCCCGAGGTTTTATCAGCGGAGCTATTGCTTGGTGTAAGGTCGCGGGTACGGTGACCACGGGTATTGGGAATGCCTACAATGATCATTTGGGGCAATACAGTGTTGCCGTTAACCGCGCTTAGCTGTTGTATCAGGGTTGCCAATGAAGCAAAATAGCCATCTCCATCAAATACGTAAAGAACAGGATACGCAGGTTTAGAAAAGTAACTGGTATCAAATGATGGTGTATAAATCCAAACGGGTCTTTTTTCTTTTAAAATATCAGAATATAAAGTGTCAATATGAACCGGAAGTATAGCTGTAGTATGCGATTGACCTTTTACCCAAAGTGAAAGACACAAGAAAGCCATGATCAGGATATTTCTTTTCATTTTTTTGATAGATTTAGTTTGATGCCAATTATGAAGTTACCTGTTGGTTTTTAATGAGTCCGGGCTATTTACTTTAAATAAGATATTAAGGGGTAGCGTATACTTTTTTGATATTAATTTGTCGGTAATATGAGTATTACAAAAGGGAACAATAAGCCCGCTAAACAATAGCAGGCTTATGTATTTTATCAGAGATCTCATTATATAATAAATGATAGGTTTAGGTTGAACTTACTGTTGAGACGCTTTTGCTGTAGTATCAGGCAGCAAATGATTTTTTATACTATCCGCTTTTGCCGCGGCAGCTCTGGCTGCGGTGTCTATTTTACATTGTAAACCATCAGTAGCCATAATGTATACAGAGCCAGCCGGATTTTTTGGTGTATTATCCTGCCCGCAATTATATAAGTTAAGATCCAGGTTGCGATCAAGTTTGCCATCAATAACCAATTTGGCGTTCAGTGGAACTTTTAAGGTCATGTGTACTTCTTGTCCGCGCCACATAGAGCGCCCAAGTCTTTCCAGGTGGCGGTCAAATTTTAATACCGAGTCTTTTTGTATAAAACGATAGCTGATGTTACGGGCGTTGGTTAGCGCGTCTTCATCATTACGACCCCTTGCTGTAAATGATTGAACAAGGACAGGTTGGGGTACATCACTTTTTTCTATATCAATGCGTACGCGATCCGGGCTGTCGAAATCATCGCCATTATAATCATCATCAAGAATGATCATGCCGTTAAACCTTTCTTTGATGCGGAGGCGGGTACTGTCCTCGTTGGTTAAATACTTGGCATCATTCAACTGTAAATAATAGGTATTGTTGGGTGTTGCTTTAATGTTAATGGTTTTGCTCAGTTTAGCCCCTTGCTTAAAGTCGGCCGAGGCTCTTGCTCCATAATACACAACTGCCCCCAGCGAAGCCAGCCATATACATAATAAAGTAGTGCCGATAGAGCGGTTAAAGGTGGCATTTTTGAATAAAAAGCCAATGGTAACCAAAATCAATGTTAATAAAGGGATAGCTAAAAGCAGGAAACCACCAGTAAGGAATATCAGGTTGGTATCCTCGTTAACAATATTGAACGGGAATATATGGTAGATATCTGTTTTGCCGAAAGCGATAAAGCCTACAAACACAACAATAAGGGCAATAGCTAATCCGAAGGAGGCCAGTAAAATAGCAAGCCCGATGAGTTTAACCAGGAAACTTCCGGTACCTCTTAAAAAAGTACCCAAATGTTCAAAAAAATCACCTAAAAAATCGCGCACTTTATAAACAAATGGGCGGGCCTCCTGGCGGAAATTGGAAAGGTTTTCTTTTACCATGCTCATCTCGTCCTCAAAGTTCTTTTTAAAGCCTTTCAGGTCTTGTTTTTCGCCTTTCATGGCCATGCGGTCGGCCCGTGAGGTGGCTTTAGGTATAACTATCCATAATATAACATATAATATAAGTCCGCTGCCTGCAAAAATTAACGAGAGGGCAAAGGCCAGCCTGATCCATACGGCGGGGATATCAAAATAATTGGCAATACCCGCGGCAACTCCGCTCACCAGGTGATCGTCCGGGTCACGGAAAAGCCGGCGTCGTTCTGTATTATAACCAACGGTGCTGCTGCCGGCTGGTTTGGCATCATCTTCGGCAGATTCAAAATCTTCAACCGAACCCATTTGCTCAACAACTAGTTTAACATCAGCTTCTACAATAACCTGTTTGTTTTGGTTGGCCAATATTTCATTAAACATTTCGGCAATACGGTTTTCGATGTCGGTAGTTATCTCCAGACTGTCGGCCGATGACGAAAAGTGACGTTTTACGTCGGTCATATAAGCTTTAAGTACCTCGTAAGCATCCTCTTCTATGTGAAATACGATGCCATTTATATTTATGATGATAGTTTTGTTCATGATCTGTGATTTTTTTATAGGTTTTTATTTTCTCTCGCCAATGGCCATTTGCACGGCATAAACGAGCTCCTGCCAGGTTTTATCCAGCTGTTCCAGTACAATTTTTCCTTCTTCCGATAGCACATAATACTTTCGCGGCGGGCCCGAAACAGACTCCACCCAGTTGTAAGTGAGCAGGCCATTATTTTTTAAACGAGTTAGCAGAGGGTACAGAGTTCCCTCAACTACAAGTAGTTGGGCTTTTTTTAGTTCAGCAATGATGTCTGATGCATATATTTCGCCCTTCGCTATGATGGAAAGAATGCAGTACTCCAGTATGCCTTTCCTCATTTGGGTTTGTGTGTTTTCTACAATCATAATACAAAGATATATGTTTTAAATTGTATTATGCAATACATAGTACTATAATTATTAATATTGTTACCAAAAATTAAGTTTTTTAAAAAAAAGTCATGCATTTATCAGATTTAACTTGACTTTTTGATAATGTAACATTACTTTTATGATTAATTAACTATTAACTGATCTTATTATTAACGAAATGAAAAAACTTCTACTAGCAAGTTTGTGCATTCTGTTGTTGTCTATTACACAGATATTTGCACAAAACCGTACAGTTACTGGTACGGTTACGGCCAAAGATGACGGCCTACCCCTCCCAGGAGTATCAGTAAAGGTAAAAGGCTCAACAGTTGGTACCCAGACGGGCTCCAATGGAAAGTTTACCTTATCTGTTCCAAAAGGCTCAACGCTTATTTTTAGTTTTATTGGTTACGCCCCGCTAGAAAGGCCTGTTGGTCTTGGAGCTGTTAACGTAGCCTTGGAAACATCCAGCAAATCTTTGGGTGAGGTTGTGGTGACCGGAGCGTTGGGTATCAAACGCCAGGCTAAAGAGCAAGGTGCAGCAGCAACTACTATTAGTAATAAAACACTTACTGAAGCTCATGCAACTAACTTTACCAATGGTTTAACTGCAAAGGTTGCAGGTTTGGTTGTAAGTACCCTTGATAATGGTATTAACCCTCAAACACGTTTTACACTACGTGGTAACCGCCACATTTTGGGTAACAACTATGCCTTGGTTGTTTTAAACGGAACTCCAATTTCTCCTAACGAGGTTAATACCATCAATCCAGATGATATAGAATCTGTAAACGTTTTGAATGGTGCAGGTGCTGCGGCGTTATACGGTTCGGATGCCTCGAACGGTGCATTGATCATTACTACCAGAAGAGGTAGTTCAACAGGAGCGCCACAGGTTAGCTACACTAATACTTTCCTGTTAGAGAAAGTCGCTTATTTTCCGGATCTCCAAACTAAATTTGGTAGCTACGGAGGTGAAGGGCCACCATTCCAAGATCCGGTTACGGGTTTTATTACAACCCCGGCACCTTTTGAAAACCAATCATACGGACCTGCTTATGACGGACACCTGCAACAACTGGGTATCCCTTTGCAAGATGGAACCGTTCAGAAATATCCATATTCGACCCCTTCAACAGACCCAAGAAAAGCTTTTTTTGTTACCGGCCATAGTGAAGAAAATAACCTTTCTTATGCGCAAGGCGACGCCAGCAACAGCTTTAACTTAACTGCCAATAATTTATTCAAAACAGGAGTGCTGCCTGACGATAAATTCAAAAGAAGCAGCGTTCGTATATCAGCTTCTAAAACTTACTCAAAATTTAAAGCCGATTTCACCGCCAGTTATGTTCAATCTTATACTAACACGGTAGGCAACGGTGGTTACGACGGATCTACATTAGATGGTGGCCGTTCATTATACAGCGCTATATTCAATACCCCATCATGGGTACCGTTGACCAAGTTTAAAGATATCAACGCCCCTTTCGCTGACGTAAATACTTACTTTAACTCTTATGGTGTAAACCCATACTGGATCATTAAAAATGACCGTGTTGATACCCGCAGCGATCACTTTAATGGTAGCTTTGGTGGTATGTTTTCACCAACCAACTGGTTTGATGCCAGTTATCGTTTGTCTGGAAACTTTGGTACCGCACAACAACAATATAGACGCAGTCAGGTTAATTTTAGCCCTTACGCATTGGGTAAGCTGGGTGATCCTACCGGTGGCAATTACGGCACACAAGCGCAGTCATACGGTGGTTCAACTGGTGTTATACCTGGCCAGGTACAAAATGTTACTCAATTTGGTGATGGCTCAATAACATCGATTGGTGCTCCTTTAGCAGGTCCTTTTGCAGGTGGTGGCACCGCCGGACCTCAAGGTTATTCACGTTTACAACAGGATTTCTTCTTAAACTTTCATAAAACCTTCTTTAGCGACTTTAAAACAAGCTTGTTGTTAGGTAGCAGTATCTGGCAAATGTATCTTAACCAGATATCAAACAGCAGCACCAACTTATTGGTTAACAATTTTTACAGTATCGGAAGTATCTTAGGTACTCCTACAACTGCGCAGTTAACCTATAAAATACGCCAAATTGGTTATTTCGGTGACTTTAATATTGGCTATAAGGATTATGCATTTTTAGAAGCTACTATACGTAATGACCATGATTCCAGGCTTGGAAATGGTATCCGTTCATTCTGGTACCCATCTGTAAAAGGCTCATTTATTTTCACTGATGCTATTCCGGCATTGAAAGGCAACAGCATTATCAATTACGGAAAGTTAAGGGCTTCATTTAGCCAGGTTGGTGATATTAACGTAGCTCCTTACAGCACGGTGAATACATTTAGCCCAACAACAGGCTTCCCTTATGGTAATACAGGTGGTTTAACTTTAGGTACAACCTTAAACAACCCACTGATTAAACCCGAAAAAACCAAAGAAATTGAGTTTGGTACAGATTTGAGCTTCTTTAACAGTCGCATTAATGTAAGTGCTACTTATTACAAGAGTAATACAACCAACCAAACCCTATCAATTGTTACTGCTCCGGAAACAGGATATTCAAATGCTTCTGTGAATATTGGAGAGGTACAAAATACAGGTACTGAGTTTAAATTAGATGTAGCTGTACTTACTAAAGAGTCAAACGGATTTGGTTTAAATTTAGGTGGTAACCTGGCTATCCAAAATTCAAAAGTAATATCATTGATCAACGGTTCCCCTTCTGTTACAGTTGGATCACAAGGATCAGCGTTTATACAGGCAAGAGTAGGGCAGCCATTCCCTGCATTATACGGTACCGATGTTCAGCGCGACCCGCAAGGCCATGTTATTGTTGACCCAGTAACCGGTTACCCTGAAAGCAAATCAGACCTGGTGTATCTTGGCCGTACCGCACCAAAATATATATTAGGTTTAACCCAAACATTCAGCTATAAATTTATAACCCTTACAACAGTAAGTGAGTTCCGTAGCGGTTATGTTATTTACAACCAGGGCTTAGCTTCGGCTACTGCAGCGGGCGTATCTCAATTCTCGGCTTCTGCAGATCGTCAGGCATTTATATTCCCTAATTCAGTACTTCAAACCGGTCCAAATTCCTATGTTCCAAATACCAGCACAACTGTTGTTGATGGTAACCAGGGTTTCTGGAATGCCGGCGCCTTTTATAACTCTGTTGCCGCTTATACAACAAGCGGAGCTTTCTGGAAATTGCGTGAGGCTAACTTAAGCTTTGATATTTCTCAGTTTACCAGGAAAACCAAGTTCATTAAAAGGGCTTCATTTGCGATTATTGGAAGAAACCTGGTTATGTTAAGACCAAAATCAAATAAATTTACCGATCCGGAATATTCAGCAACGGCTGGTAACGCCACAGGTATCATCAATACATATCAGCTTCCTCCAACACGTTTTTTCGGAGCATCTCTTAATGTTACATTTTAATAACTCATAAAATGAAAAAATATCTTTCAATTATATTCACGGTTCTTGCAATTGCTGGCAGCAGTTGTAAGAAAGATTATCTGGGCGAATTAACCAATAATCCCAATACGCCATCTGTAGCATCTCCGAGTTTGCTTTTATCAGGCTCCTTAAAAACTACAGCTGGTATTATAAACGGCTCACTTTTCAGGCAATATGGCGGGTATATGGGCTTTATAAGCAGAAGTACCGGTTACCAGGTTTTTGCGAATTTTGACCAGTATGCTTTTACCACCGCCGATTTTGATGTGTGGTCACCAACATACGCCAACCTTTCAAACTATAATACCATTATCAATGCTAATGCCGGCGCTAATTATACAGCTATTGCTAAAATTATGACGGTGTATGATTACCAGATATTGGTTGATAGTTACAATAATGTACCTTATACCCAGGCTTTACAGGGTACCAAGAACCTGACACCGGCTTTTGATACCGGAACATCAATATATGACGATCTGTTGAAACAGCTGGATGCTGCTTTAGGTTTAATTAAAGGCGCACCTGCCAGTGACGCAAACCCCGGTATTGCCGATATTATGTTTGCTGGTGATATGACCAAATGGTCAAAATTTGCCAATACCCTTAAATTAAGGCTGGCTCTGCGTCAAACAAATCTTACCGCAAAAACAAGCGCTTTAAAAACTGCGGTTGCTGCTACCCAATCAACCGGGTACTTAGGTACAGGTTTGGCTGCAAAAGTTAACCCGGGCTATACTAACTCTGATGCCTTTGGCGGACAACAAAGCCCTTTTTACATCAACTTTGGTTATACCCAAAGTGGTTCAGGTCAGTTGGGTCAGCAACAATACCAGGCTAATACTTATGGTATTAACTTTTATAACAACAATAATGACCCACGTGTATCACGGGTTTATGCTTTAAATAAAGACGGTAATGTTATAGGCAGCGCTTTTGGCGGTACCGCAACTATACCAGCACAGAAAGATCCAAGTAAACTGGGTCCGGGCGCTATACCTGCAGCCACTATGGATGCTGTGATCCTGGCATCGCCAGAGGCTTTGTTTTTACAAGCAGAGGCTGTTGAAAGGGGTTATATTACAGGTGATGCACAAGCTTTATACAATGCAGGTATTGCCGCGTCATTTGCAGATAATGGTGTGCCTAATGCTGCAACAGCTGCCAGTACATACTATGCCCAATCATCAGTTGCTTACCCTGTGAACGGTACTCCAGATGCGCAGATAAAAGCTATCATTGTTCAAAAGTGGGCGGCTTTGAACCCATATGGTATGCTCGAAGCATTTAACGAGTTTCGCAGAACCGGCTATCCAAATGATATTCCATTATCTATTTACCCGGGTGTAAACGCACCAAACCAGGTAACCCGTATATTTTACCCGGTTGTGGTTTACTCAACCAATGCTACTAACGTAGGCGCTCAGGGAACCATCAATCAGTTCACTTCAAAAATATTCTGGGCTAAATAATTTAAAATAAATCAAGATGAAAAAAATTAACTATATAAAATGTGTTCTGCTTGGTTTTACGGCAATTGCTTTTAGCTCATGCCTTAAAGACAAAACGTACGTTGATTTCTCCCAGGGAGGTCAATCCGCAGAGCTTACCCTGAGCGGTTTAAATAGCTTTCCGCAGGATGCCATTACTTCCGATACCGCGCTGATCCAGTTTGGTGTTAATATAGCATCGTCAAGCACACCAACTACCGATCATAAGATCACGGTAGATGTTGTGCCGGATAAATTGACCTCTTACCTTGCCAGTAATAATACAATAGCATACGAACTGATGCCAACAAATGCGTATTCTTTCAGAACTACCGTGGTTGATATCCCTTCTGGCCAGCGCTTGAAAATTTTAACTTTTACCGTGTTAAAAAACCTGCTTGATCCCTCTAAAAGTTATATGTTACCTATAGGTATTACCAGCGCACCTGGTTTAACTATATCGGCAAATAACTCTACTCACTACTACCACGTAATAGGTAATGATTTTGCAGGTGCCTATTTTGCACAATTTATTAGAACGCCAGCTGGTGGAGATTATCCTCATAAGCCAGTTACTTTGACACCTGTTTCGCCTACACTGTTTCAGGCAGTATCTGGCTACGCAGCTTTAAATGTACACTACGATGTTAGTTTTACAAAAACAGGAAATGGTGCAACTGCAACCTATTCTAAGTTTGCAGTAACCTTAAATGCGGATGATGTTAAGAATATTTTTGGAACTGCTAATGGTATATCAGTAACTACTCCGGCATCTTTTGTACACCCACCCGATCCGAGCAAGCAATATACTTATGCTGAGGCGTTGACACTATTTGATTTTCAATACGATGTTGTTAACTCAGCAGGCGCCGGTAGGCACGTAGAAGATATATTTACTAAACAATAATTAATTAAAATAAAAAAAGGGCACCTAGTAGGTGCCCTTTTTTTATTTGTGGATATTTTAAAACACTACTATATAAACTGATATTGTAAAAGCTTTGATACCTATTATTATTGGTTGCTTGATTTTTATATTTTATATTAGAGAAAAATCAAAAAATACTTTATGAAAAGAATATTATTGTGCTTAGTACCGGTGTTCATAAGCGCCTTTGCTTTTGCTCAAACGGTTACCGTAAGCGGTACGGTGAATGATCTGCAAGGTAAACCGGTTCCTTTTGTTTTTATACGCGATTCGCAACATAGCTATGCAACCTATACCGATCAATCAGGAGGTTACACCCTGAATGTCGACCCGGCCTCCAGGTTAGTAGCCTCGGCCACCAGCTTTAAGGATACTGCCGTGGCTATCAATAATAAAACAGAAATCAATATTGTTATGGCTCCCGGTATTTCTGTACGTACCAGCGGAAAGCCTTTAACCACCAATACTTCTACCGACATTTTTAAGCCTCAAACCGGGCCTGCGGTTACCCGGGTGTCGGATTATATACGGCAAGAAGGCGATTTACATGGCAGTCGTTTCCTGTCAGAAAAATGGATGCATGGTTTTGGCATAAGTTATGCCGACTCATTGATACAAAACAACAGCTATTTTTTTAATTACGATAAAACCATGAGCGATGTGCTGTTCTCCAGAGATCAGCGCGCTGTTTTTACTGCCGATAAACAGGAAGTAAAAGCGTTTACACTTATTGATGATGCTTTTCAAACGTACTCGTTCGAAGCGGTACCGGCTATTGATCCCAAGCACTACAGTATGGTATTGGCCACCGGTAATAAATATAAAATATACCGGTTGTTGACCTGCAAGCTGGTAAAAGCCAATTTTACTACCAATGGCATAACCTCATCGGGCAATAATTACGATGAATATGTTGACGAAAACCACTATTTTATATGGAACGTAAAAACCAAACAATTGCAACCGGTGGAGTTAAAGAGCAAATCAATAAAAACAGCATTGGCCACCGACGCAGATAAACTTAAAGCTTTTAATAAAGAGCACGGCGATGACGATATTAACGAAGCTTATCTGAAGGATCTGGGAGATTATTTGAATAAATAATTGTTCTCTGAAACAGACAAGGCTGGCTTATTTTTAATAAGCCAGCCTTGTCTGTTTATTCCATATTTTTCCTATGCTATCCTGCTTCTGCGCGATCCGAAAGTCCGCGGGAGCAGATCAAAAAATCACGTCATTGCGAGGTACGAAGCAATCCCCGATTAGCAGAGACGCCCTGTACTGCATAGATATTATTTAGTACCTCACAATGACAATACTTTCATTTACTTATTGATAACTAATTATCTTGGATCTTCGATTACATCAAAAGAAAAAGTTGTATTATCTACTCTCGTAATAACTCCTGTAGCATGATATTCAGAATTACCTACAGGAGTGTAACTCCCAGTTACTGTAATTGCTACTCCTGTACCACCTGATATATATCCCGATTTTAGGATGCCCTCTATACCCTGTAAGGCATAAACAATATTAGAGTTTAAAGGGTCGGTAACAAATATAGCAGTGTTGATCGAGGGGGCAGTCGCAGTTGACTTTGGATATGGGTATTTGATCTCCCCGATAGCAATATGCGATCCTGTGCTTACCCATATCAATTTTCCCGAAGTAACCACTATTTTAGACGAGCCAGCGTAGTTGCTCCCCACAAAGTTGCCCACATTTGGTCTTGTTACAATGCCAGGATTAGCTTCAAAAGCATCAAGTGCGGAGCGGAATTGTGAAAAATCGCCAAAAAATGCCGTGTAATTAAAAGAACCAAGCTCACCCACTGCTACAGCAAATGCATTATCATAAATACCAACTGTTTCTGTTGTTGGAGGGGTAATTATATTGGCATTATATCCCGGGGCAGCAGAAATAGATAAGCCAACCAGTGGCATCCCTACCGCAGGAGTTGGAAATTCATTTAAATTCCAGGCAGGTGTACCCTGAACTATTATTTTTGCCGCACCATAAAACCCGCTATAAGTATCCGTAACATCTCCCGGATTACGTGGCTGTAGGGTAAGATCAACATAGGCGTATGTTATAGCGCCTGTTTTTTGCCTGGCCTTAGCCGGTGTGGCATCCGGTGTTTTCACCATATCTTTTTTGCAGGCAGTAAAGCCCGCCATCATGGCCATGAGGCCCAACAGTATTTGTTTTTTCATATCAATATATTTCATAAAAAATACATGAATACTGTGGGGATAACAATAGGTGTTTACACGGTATTTATGAAGCTATGCCACCAGAAAAAAATTGTAAATGCCGGGGTATCCGGGATGGTTTGCAGGCCTGCCAAAGTGTTTCTTTTACACAAAAATACTATCGCCCAAAACGATTGAATAAAATATATATAAGGTAGACATTATAGATGATATATACAATAAATAAAGGCAAATAATTTTAAAAAATAATCAGGCTTTTATAATATTTTACGTAATATAGCCCCACGTTGTGTTATAGTTTTCTGCAAAATATATTATAATACAGCCCTGCAATTCACATAGTATTAACTATTAACAGATCTTATCACAAAAATGAAAAAACTTCTACTAGTAAGTTTGTGTTTCCTGCTGTTATCAATTACACAAACATTTGCACAAAATCGTGCAGTTACCGGTACGGTTACAGGCCTGGAAGACGGCCTGCCTATCCCGGGAGTTACCATCAAGGTAAAAGGAACAACAACCGGTACCCAAACCGGCACCAACGGAAAATACACGTTAAGTGTTCCGGATGGTTCAACACTGGTCATTAGCTTTATTGGCTATGCCACACAAGAGGTACAGGTAAAAGGGCCTGTTGTAAACGTCAGGCTTACCATGTCGAGCAAGCAACTGGGCGAAGTTGTGGTAACCGGCGCCTTAGGCTTAAGCCGAACGCGTAATCAGCAGGCCTATGCAGCTCAGCAGGTTACCGGCGATGAGGTGAGCAAGCAGCGTGGTTCTAACTTTGTAAGCGGCCTTTCGGGTAAAGTTGCCGGTTTAGAGATCAGGCAAAACAACGCCTTAGGTGGTTCAACCAACGTGGTTTTAAGGGGTACAAAATCATTATTAGGTAATAACCAGGCACTATTTGTTGTTGATGGTGTACCCATGAATAATGGCGGCCCGGGTTCTGGCAATGGCGGAAGCAACAATGCCGGCGCCGGTGGTACAGGAACTAATACATCTGGTAACGGTGGTTCCGTTGAAACAGGCAAAGGTGGTTACGACTACGGGTCGCCCATTTCAGATATCAACCCGGATGACATTGAATCGGTTACCGTACTTAAAGGTGCGGCAGGTAGCGCCTTATATGGTTCTATAGGAGCCAACGGCGTTATCTTAATTACCACTAAAAAGCCAGGCAAGGGTTTAGGTATTACTTTTAACAGTAGTGTTGGCTTTGGTGCTGTTGATAAATCAACCTTACCAACTTACCAGCATGAGTATGGCGCTGGTTATGGCCCTATTTATAATAAAAAAGATGGAATTGACCCGAGCGGTTATTTCCTGACACAGGACGTTAATGGCGATGGCGTTATTGACCTGGTTGCTCCAATGCACGAAGATGCCTCATACGGCCATCGGTTTGATCCTAATTTAAAGGTTTACCAATGGGATTCCTTCGTGTCCACTTCTCCAAATTTTGGAAAAGCAACACCATGGGTTGCCGCGGCAAATGATCCGCTTACTTTCTTTGTTCACCCGGTAACCAATAACCAGAGTTTATTTATTACCAATGGCGGCGAAAACGGTACTTTCAAATTAGGTTATACCCGTAACAATCAAACTGGCTTTTTACCCAACAGTAATGAATTAAAAAACAGCGTTGATTTTGCAAGTACCTACAAAATTACCAATAAGTTAACGGCGGGTGGAAGCATTAATTACACCCGTACCGACGGTCTTGGCCGCTATGGCAGTGGTTATTCGAACGATAATATTGTGCGCAACTTTAGGCAATGGTGGCAAATGAATACCGATATTAAGGGACAAAAAGATGCCTATTTTGCATCGGGCGGAAAAAATATCACCTGGAACTGGAAAAGCCCAACCAATCTGGTTCCTAACTTTCAGGATAACCCATACTTTACCCGTTACCAAAATTATGAAACAGACAGGCGCCATCACTATTTTGGCAATGTGAACTTAAATTACAAGGTGAACGATTGGTTGAATTTATTAGGGCGTGTGACTGTTGATAATTCAAGCATGATTCAGGAAGAAAGACGTGCTTTTGGTTCACAGGGCGTATCCAGTTATACCAGGAGGAATATCAACTTTAACGAAACCAATTTAGATTTCCTGGCAACGGTTGACAAAAACATCAATAATGATTTGAATTTTAAAGGTTTGTTAGGTGTTAACATCCGCAAAAATCGTTACGAGTTAATTTCATCAGCCACTAACGGCGGTTTAATTATCCCGAATGTTTATGCTTTGGCAAATTCTAAAAATGCACCGGCTGCTCCTACCGAAAATGATATCAGGCAGGAGATAGATGGTTTATTTACAGGCGCCACCTTTACCTGGAAAAAAATGTTGGTTTTAGACGGAACCTTACGTCGTGATGCTTCATCGGCTTTACCATCATACAGTAATAAATACTATTATCCATCCGTAAATTTAGGTTTTACCTTTTCTGAACTGCTTAAACAATATGAGTGGTTGTCATATGGTAAAGTAAGGGTTAACTACGCCGAAGTGGGTAATGGCGGTCAGCCTTTCCTTACTAAAAACTTTTATTCTTTTGGTACACCGTTTGGCTCAAACCCGCAATCTTATATCGGCGTTGTTCAAAACAATGCTACCTTAAAACCAGAGCGTTCAAAATCAAAAGAGGCAGGTTTAGAAATGCAGTTTTTTAACAGCCGTTTAGGTTTTGATTTCACTTATTATGAGTCTAAAACCAGCGATCAGCTTTTGCCTGTGGCTTTGTCAAGAGCTACCGGTTATGATGCTACCTATATTAACTCCGGTACCCTGCAAAACAAAGGTATTGAGGTTTCCTTAAATGGTACCCCGGTAAGCAGCAAACTGGTAACCTGGAAAGTTGGCGTTAACTTCACCAAAAACAACAATAAGGTTTTATCGCTTTATGTAGATCCAACCGGTCAGCAGGCAACAAACCTGTTGCTGGCGTCATTCCAGGGTGGTGTATCATTGAACGCTACGCTAGGTCGTCCTTATGGCGATATTCGCGGTACTGCATATACCGATATTAACGGGAAACCATACGTGAATAAAGATGGTGGCCGGGTGGTTGACCAAACCGGTGATAATGCAGGTTATTATAAACAATCGTCAAGCACCAGCACCTTAGGTAATATTAACCCGGATTGGATTGGTGGTATCACCAACTCTGTACGTGTTCAAAACTTTACTTTATCCTTCCTGATTGATATCCGTAAAGGTGGCAGCGTATTCTCGTTAGATAACTATTACGGCATGGATACAGGTTTATATCCTGAAACCGTTGGTAACAATGACCTGGGTAACCCATCAAGAAACTCGCTTGCTACAGGTGGCGGGGTAATTATACAGGGTATTGCAGCAGATGGCAGCAAAAATAAAATCAGGGTACGGAATGATGCTACCGGCTTATATGGCTATGAGCACAACCCGGCTGCTGGTTTTGTTTATGATGCGAGTTATGTGAAGCTGCGCGAAGCGTCGTTGAATTATTCGTTCCCTCAAAGCGTGACATCTAAATGGGGCCCAATTAAAGGTGTAGATCTGGCAGTAAGCGGCAGAAACTTATGGATCATCCATAAAAACCTTCCATACGCAGATCCTGAAGAAACCCTGAGCGCAGGTAACCTTCAAGGTTATCAAAGTGGCGCTTTCCCAACTGCCAGAATGTTTACCTTAAACCTAAAAGTAAGATTTTAACCAACATGAAAAAATATATATGGGCATTGCTTCCACTGGTTATGCTGGGAGCATGCAAAAAGGATTTTGAAAATCTGAATACCAACCCTAAGCTTTTCCCTACCGTACCAGCGCCAACATTAATTACACAGGCCGAGCGGCAACTGTCAAATGCCCTTACATCAGCCAACGTAAATAATAATGTTTTCAGGCTGGTAGAGCAGCAATGGCAGGAAACTACTTATAATGACGAAAGTTTGTACAATTTTGATACCCGTAACATCAACAGGCAAATGTGGGGTAGCTTATTCCGTGATGTGCTGAATAATTTAAAATTAGCTAAAGACATCATTCCCGGCGATCCTACCGTAGTGGGAGATGTTGTAAAAAAGAATGATATTGCCATTGCGGATATTTTACAGGTTTATTCTTTTTATTATTTGGTTACCACATTTGGCGATGTGCCTTATTCACAGGCATTTGATTCTAAAAATAACTTCCCCAAATATGACGATGCGGCAACCATTTATAAAGACTTACTAAAACGCCTCGATGCTGATGTGGCCGCGTTAAGCGGTACTGCCAGTTTGGGTAGCGCTGATATTATTTACGGCGGTGATATTGCCAAGTGGAAAAAGTTTGCCAACTCATTTAAATTAAAAATGGGCATGACCATTGCTGATTATGATGCGGCTTTAGCTCAAACAACAGTGAAAGCAGCATTTGATGCAGGCGTTTTTACCGACAATGCAGATAATGCTACATTGGTATACCAGGCTGCAACACCAAATACCAACCCAATTTGGGTTGACCTTGTTCAAAGCGGCAGAAATGATTTTGTGGCCAATGCTACATTGGTAAACCAGTTAAATAACAGTAACGGGATTCTGGATCCTCGCGCAGCAGTATTTTTTACCCTTTATAAAGCAAAACCCACCGATGCGGGAATATATTTAGGTGCTGATCCTGGTGTAAAAGCAAACTACGAAAGCTTTTCGCACGTGGGGCCTACTTTAACAACAACTACAGCACCTGGTTTATTACTTGATAACGCCGAAGTTCAATTTTATTTAGCTGAGGCTGCGGCCAAAGGATTTATTAGCGGAAGAGTCGCTGCCGCTTATTATAATACAGGTGTTCAGCAATCATTTGCTTATTGGAAAGCTGGAGATTCATCTCCTTATTTAGCGCTTAATCCGTATAGTCTTAACAACCTGGCTATTCAAAAATGGATTGCCAATTACAACAGGGGCTGGGACGCGTGGATCGAAACCCGCAGGCTCGATTTTCCTGTACTTCATAAACCGGCAACAGGTGCATTTAGCGATTTCCCGGTTAGGTTCAAATACCCGGTTGATGAAGCCAACGTAAACCCTGCTAATTATAAAGCAGCATCGGCGGCTATTGGCGGCGATGTGGTAACAACCAGGCTGTTTTTTGATAAAAATGCTATGCCTAAATAATTAGCCATAACATGTAGATAATAAAAAAGGGATCGGCTATTATAGCTGGTCCCTTTTTTATTGCAGATTAAAATTTAACCGCCTATTTCTTATCTACACTGTATTTGCCCGGGCCAACAAATAATAGGCCTGCAAATATCAGGGCGTCTTCAATAGCATGTAAGGCGCCATCAAAACCTTCACCTTTGCCCAAATGGGTGCTTGCGGCCACAATAAGGGTAAGTACCATGAGTATACACACCGGCCGAAAGGCAAAGCCAATAAGGAGCAAAAAGCCGCCAAACGCTTCTGTTGCCGCCGCGAGGAACCCCCAGATTACCGGCCAAAAATGTATACCGATATACCTGGTGGAGTGGCCAAGGTCTTTCCAGCCGCTTACGCCGCCCATCAACATAGGATATCCGTATGTAATAAAAGTGATGCCCAAACCCACACGGATGACCAGCAGGCCAAAATTTTTGTAATTGCTTAAATTGCTCAGTATCGCCATAAATTATAAGAATGTTTTGTTTAATAGGGTTGAAATTTGGTTTTAATATATAAAAAATACTTTCAGGACGGAAATGGGTATGACGAGCAAAAGCCCGAGCCCGTGCGATTCCTTCCCTCGGGAAGGGAAGGAAGGGGTTTCTGCATCATTGCCGGTTTATGCCGCTTGTATAAACCCCTCCCTGCTTTTGCACTCATGTCGGCCGCACCCCTCCCGTGGGGCTACCGTGTGGACACATCTTTTTGAAAAATGTCATTTCGAACGAACAAGCGTGGGCTCGCGCCTGGAGTGAGGAGAAATCTTCTACGCTATACGTGTTTGGCATGCAATGTTCGTATCAGTCGCAGAAGATTTCTCCTCGTTCCTCGTTCGAAATGACATCTCTTTTTGTTTATTTTAACTATAATGAGGACTTTTTAATCAAAAAAAGATGTGTCCACACAGTAGCCCGTGGGGAGGGAACCGGGAAGTTAATATCGCTTGTTTGTAACCGCAGATGTTTAGAAGACCGCATTTTTATAAAAGTTGTCATTTCGAACGAGGTACGAGGAGAAATCTTATACGTAGAGATAAGCAAATCGTACAAGATTTCTCTTCACCCTCCTTCCCAGGCCCCAGCTTCCGCTCATCGAAATGACAGTGGGTTATGTCTTCCCAACACTTGAGGTTACAAACGAGCGCAAGACAAAATTTTGAATATCCAACATCGATTTTTCCATTCATCATCCGATATTGGAAATTCAGTGTTCGATATTAAAAAACGCGTCAAACAAACTTCAAGCTTACTTCTTGATTCCGGACAGATAACCGAGCTTCTTTACCAAATATTAAACTGCAATTATCGGGGATATGCCCGGCCGGGAAATCAAAACATACGGGGTAATCGTACTCCTGTACAATGTCCATGATAATTTCGGGTACGGTTTGCCCAAAAGGGATGTCATTATCCTTCATATCGGTAAAACCACCTACGATGAGGCCCGCGAGCTGGGCAAGCTTGCCAGCCCGTTTCAGGTTGCGCAACATCCTGTCAACCGAGTAAAGATATTCACCAACATCCTCTATAAATAATATTTTACCGCTATAGTCGATGTCGGATACAGAGCCGGATACCGTTATCAGCAAAGATAAATTACCGCCTACCAAGATGCCTAAGCCTTCGCCGCTGCGATTTAAGCCGTGGGCATGATAGTTATAGTTTAAAGCTTCACCAAACAGGGCCATTCGCAATGTATCCAATGAATGTTTGGAAGCATCGGGAATATTAACCGGCATTTGTCCGTGTATGGTTTGGGCCCTGTAATTGGCAAACAGATGAGTATGCAACACGGTAATATCGCTAAACCCGATCAACCACTTGGGGTTTTGAGCAAAACGGCCAAAATCAACCTTGTCAATCATCCGGATAGTACCATAGCCGCCGCGTGCTGCTATAATGGCCTTGATGTTGTCATCGTCAATAAAACGTTGTAAGTCATGGGCGCGCAGGTCGTCGTCGCCGGCAAACTGGTGGTATGAAGCGGTTACGGTATCGCCTAAAACCACTTCTAATCCCCATGATTGTAACAGAGCTACGGCATCTGTCATAGGGTGGGGCAATTTCTTGGCTGGGCAGGTGATCGCTATCTTATCGCCTTTTTTCAAATAGGGTGGAAGGAGTCCGGAAGCGGGGAAGTCCGAAAGTCCGGAAGAAGCGGTGTCAGCTGGGTTATGCATAAGCAATTATAATAAAAGTTTTGGTTTAGTTTTCTAAATCAATGTTGGAGAGTCGACTCTCCCGGTCCAGCGCAGCGATGTTGGGGTGAGTCTTCTTCGCTTTTTGGGGATTCTCTCTCTCTTGCACAAACCAAACATTTTTCGTATCTTTAAGTAGACCAAACGAACGGCCCCGATTACTTGAAAAGTGTAATCGGGGCCGTTCGCATAAAGGGAAAAGCAGGGCTAAAAACCGAGCGTTTGGTATATAGTTATTTGAATGTCAATTATATAAATCTTTTTAAATCATATAAATCCCGTCAAAAATTTGTTAAAAAGTGTTAAAATAGATAGTTATAAATAGGTTTTCAACAGTTTTTGATGTGTTTTTGCCCTATTTTCGGGCAGAAAAGTGTTAAAATTAGGGTTTAAAAAGTTTTAGACTGTTTGAATTTCATAATAAGGATCTTAAGACAATCCCTAAAGTCTGATAAAAGAATTTAGGACAAAGAAATCCGCACCTCCGGACTTTCCGACTTAAATGAATTATCTTTGCGGCTTATTTACATTGCCGCATATTTCATGTCACAACTCAACAAATACAAACGCTTCACTATAACATCTGCCTTGCCTTATGCTAATGGCCCGCTGCATATTGGTCACCTGGCCGGGGCATATATCCCGGGCGATATTTTTGTTCGGTATCTGAGGCTCAAAAAAAAGGATGTAGTATACGTTTGCGGGTCTGATGAGCATGGCGCTGCCATTACCATCAAGGCCAAAAAAGAAGGGACTACGCCACAGGCTATTATTGATAAGTACCATGAGCAGATAAAAGATAGCTTTGAGCAGTTTGGGATAGCTTTTGACATTTATCACCGCACCTCATCGCCTATACATCATGAGCTGTCGCAGGAGTTTTTCCTGAACCTGTATGAAAAGGATGAGTTTATTGAAAAAGTAAGCGAGCAGTATTACGACGAAGATTTTAACCAGTTTTTAGCCGATAGATATATCATAGGTACCTGTCCTAATTGTCATAATGAAAATGCCTATGGCGATCAATGCGAAAAATGCGGCACTTCACTGAGCCCGACCGACCTGATCAACCCGGTATCAACCCTGAGCGGAAAACCGCCGGTTTTGAAGTTAACCAAACATTGGTATTTGCCATTGGATAAATATCAGCCCTGGCTGGAGCAATGGATAGATACCAAAGAGGGCAGCTGGAAGGTAAACGTATTTGGGCAATGCAAATCATGGCTTAAACAGGGCTTGCAACCACGTTCTATGACCCGCGATCTGGATTGGGGTATTGATGTGCCGCTGGCCGATGCCAAAGGCAAAAAACTATACGTTTGGATGGATGCGCCTATCGGCTATATATCGGCCACCAAACAATGGGCTATCGACCATAATAAAGACTGGAAGCTATACTGGAAAAAGCAGGCCGATGAGCAGGATAATGCCTGTTTGATCCATTTTATTGGTAAGGATAATATCGTGTTCCACTGTATCACTTTCCCGTCCATACTACATGCCCACGGGGAATATATTTTACCGCAAAATGTGCCTGCCAACGAGTTCCTGAACCTGGAAGGTGATAAGCTGTCCACCTCGCGCAATCATGCTGTTTGGCTGCATGAATACCTGGAGGAGCTGCCAAACAAGCAGGATGAGTTGCGCTATGTGCTCACCTCGATACTCCCAGAAACCAGCGATAGCGAATTTACCTGGAAAGATTATCAGGCACGTATCAATAACGAACTGGTGGCCATCTTAGGTAACTTTGTGAACCGGGTGATGATACTGATGCACAAGTTTTACGAAGGTAAAGTAGAAGCCGAAACCGACCGCATTGAACTAACAGATGCCGCTCTGAAGGCCGAGTTGGGAGGTTATTATGATGAGATAGAAAAGAACCTCGAGGCTTACCGCTATCGTCAGGCGCTACAGGCTGTGATGGATGTAGCTCGCCTGGGTAATCGCTACCTGACCGAAAAAGAGCCCTGGAAAACCATTAAAACGGATCCTGAAGGAGCTAAGCAGGCCCTGCATAATTGCCTGGTGCTGATAGGGCATCTGGCAACCTGCGCACAGCCATTTTTACCGGCTACCGCCAAAAAGATCATTGGCATGCTCAACTGGCCTAATGAAGTTATACCTTACGATCAGGAGATCTATTTTAACAATGGGCACCAGCTAAACCCTTCGGCATTGTTATTTGAAAAGATAGAGGACGAAGTAATTGAGCGCCAATTGCAAAAACTGCAGGCTAAAAAAGAAGCTGCCGCACCCAAATCGGCCGATGTACTGCCCGCGAAGGAAAACATCAATTACGAAACATTTACAACGATGGATATCCGCACGGGTATCATTTTAACCGCCGAAAAGATAGCCAAAACAAAAAAACTGCTGAAACTAACCATTGATACAGGTATTGACGAGCGTACCATTGTATCAGGTATTGCGGAGTATTACGAACCGGAAGCCATTGTGGGCCAAAAGGTGAGTGTACTGGTAAACCTGGAACCGCGCGAGATCAAAGGGATACTGTCACAAGGAATGATCCTGATGGCCGAAGATAGCCAAGGAAAGCTAAGCTTTGTAGCCCCGGTAGATGATTTCCATAACGGATCAGTTATCAGGTAGATACACAGCTAAAATTTTGCCCTACAGGGTGTGATTTTTCAATGAAAAGTTGCACCTTTGCAAACTGTTTGCGGATGTGCGCATCAGGCAAAGCATAAAGGTCCCGTAGTTCAACGGATAGAATAGGAGTTTCCTAAACTCTAGATATGAGTTCGATTCTCGTCGGGACCACTACGAAGCCAGTAATTCCTCATAATTACTGGCTTTTTTGCGTTATGGGGAAAACTATCGGGGAAATTTATTTGAGCGGAATTGACTCTATTTGAACTCAAATGACCTCTTTTGATATACCTAATTGAACTTCATTTGAGTGATTATAGGTAGGGAAATTATATTGAGCTAAGACAGTAAATTCGTTGGTATATTGACGAAAATTACTATAAATGAACGAAAGCCTTGTTCCCATTACGGTCTTAGATAACTTTGTAAGAATTCATCTATTTATATTTAATAACCAGTAACTGAACCCAATATGCCTGATACGCATTCTAAGTAAGTTATAATATGTCCCGTATAAAGGGCAAGAACACAAAGCCTGAACAGATGGTCAGAAAATATTTATTTTCACAAGGCTTCAGATTCAGATTACATCCCAAAAATCTTCCGGGTAAGCCCGATATAGTTTGCCAAAATACAAAACGGTTATTCTTATTCATAGATGTTTTTGGCATAATCATGATAGCTGTAAATAGGCTACCATACCAAAAACGAATGCCGACTTCTGGATTACTAAACTTCAATATAATCGGCAAAATGATATGCGTGTCAATGAGGCACTAAGGCAATTAAAATGGAATATCATTGAAATATGGGGGTGTAAATTAAAAAAGAACACCATTCAAAATACATTTTCAAAACTACCTGACCTTATAAAATCCGTGCTTCATCAATCCGATTAAGTATATTAGCCATTTGTAATTCCCCTATAGTTTCCCCCTTCAAATAAAAAAGCACGAAAATCTTGTTCTATTTTGAAATTTACCATTTTCGTTCGATTCCTAATACGAATAGATCTCACTTAAAATCAAAATAAATCGTTTTTCCTAGATTTTTGAGTTTCTTTCAAAACAACATCTACTATAAAAGGTATAAACGCCTCTTCTGTATATAAAAAGGATAAAAATATTTAGTATTATTGATTGAAGACACTTAAGTAATGAAAGGAATATCTTCAAATATGTTTATACCCCAAACAAAAAAAACAAATTTTTTCGTTTTTATAGTATTGCTATTCTATTTGTTTGTAGCTTTCAAAAGTTCTGGTTACATCCAGCCAGATGAACACTATCAAATTATTGAATTTGCAAATTATAAACTTGGCTTACTGCCAGTTGACAGACTGGCCTGGGAATTTAGATCAGAAATACGGTCTGGATTACAGCCAATGATCTGTTACGTGTTGTTTAAGTTGTTTGGGTATTTAAAAATAACTGATGGTTATGACCTCGCGTTTTTACTTCGAGCTGTTACTGCTATATTTTCAGTAATTGTAATAAGGCAGTTTGTTGAGGCTTATAGGCCATGTGTTGCCAAATCTTTACAGGTATACTTTATCTTTTTGTCTTACCTGTTATGGTTTTTACCTTATATAAATATTCGTTTTTCGTCCGAGACTTGGTCAGGACTATTCTTAATGCTGACTTTAACAGCCATACAAAAATATCGTTATCGGAAATACAAGAAATCATATTTCATTATTGGCTTACTTCTTGGCATTTCAATAATTTTCAGATACCAATCCGCTCTTTTTGTTATAGGCATTCTCTTTTGGTTTGTTTTTGTCAAAAAGATCAAAATTCAGAACTTCTTAACAATCCTGCTTGCCGTTTTATTGGTAATGGCTACAGGGTTGGTTATAGACTATTGGCTGTATGGTAAATTCACATTTTCTATTTATAATTATTTTCATGTAAATTTAATTCAGGGTGTCTCTAATAAGTTCGGAACCTCTCCATTCTATCAATATGCTCTTTACATTCTAAATGCTCCTAGCATATTGTTCGGTATATTAATTATTATTGCCTTTTTTACGCTTTTGTATTACGATGCTAAAAACTTGCTATTTTGGGTTATTATACCATTTATAATTATTCATTCAATAATTCCCCACAAGGAGTTAAGATTTTTATTCCCCTTAGTTAATCTCTCCCCCTTATTATTAATCTTGTCCTACCAAAAGCTTTATAAAAATATAATCCGGATAAAACTCAAGCCGGCTCATGAAAAATATGTAATCGGCTTTATCTGGAGCTTGTTTTTCGTTATTAACGTTGTCGGTCTTTTCGCAATAGCATCTACAGGTGCTGGATTAAACGAAACGGTAGTTACTGAATATATTCACAGAAATTATAAAGAGGATAAGACTAATCTAATAATGAATGGAGATATTAACCCATATGTTGATTGGGTAATACCAAAAAATTCCTACTATAGTAGTTCGGGGCTACACATCGACCGGATAACTAATATTTGGCAATCCGACCTTTTAGAACATAAAAAGCGGCAATACAAAAACCTCTTAATAATTTATAAAAACGATATTACAGGCCCCCAGTCGCTTAGATTTATGAAAAGTATAGGTCTGATAAAAGTTTATCAAAACATCCCTGAGTTGACTACAATGATTTATAATTTCTATAAACCTTCGCTAAATAATTCACAGATCTTTGTTTATGAGTTTAAATAGTTAATGCTCTAAATAGTAAATATATCCATTCCTATAATTGACATAATCATAATCAATAGATATTTTGTTATTTATATCTTCCTTCCAATCCCGGTTCAATTTATAAAATTCAATAGGCAAAACCAGAAAATATGGATTATCATTAAGATAATTAATATAACCAACCCTGTTATTTCGAAGGAAATGTAGCAGAGGTTCTTTGGGTAAAAAATGGGCGGAGGTTTCAATCTGACCATTCCCTATTCTGAAATTAACTGCTCGTATCTGCGTTTCTTTGCTTGTAAAAACCTCTAATTGAATAGTATTCATTACACCAAAAGATAAAACCAGCGTGACGATTAACGGGATTGCCCCTTTAACATTAACACTCAACTTAAACGCCATATAAATACCAACAAGAGCATAAATCACGAGATAATATCTGAAAGATGTTTTTATTGTGTACAGATTGATTACGCCTAAATATATAATTATCAAAAATGCACATAGGGACGACCTACTATTTTGAAGATCTTGCCATAGGTATTTAAAAAGGTAAAAGACAAATACGACTGCACATACAATAAGCAAAGCACGGAAAAGGAAGGAGCTTTCGTACGAATAGTTTTGGAGAAAAATTTTATATCCTGTTAGAACTTCAAAAAAAGCTTTTCCATGGAATATAAAAAAAAGCAATATGGAGGTCAGGAGTAAAACTTTGATTGAAAATTGAAAGTAGTCAGGTGGCGGAAGTTTTAAAGAAATATCAGAAAGCTTGTTTAATAGCCAATACTCAGCAATTAGCACTCCACCAACGACAAATGGGATAAAACTAATGAATAATAAGATTGGGAATTGGAAAAACTTCATCAAAAAAAATAATGTAATTATATTTCCAATACTGATACCAAACACAATTATCAGGTTTTTAACACTAGAATCACCTCCGTATAAGGTCCATAAACATAACCCAATAAAAATGGATATAGGAACAGCCGAAAAAATAATATGGTTATAAGCGCCCAAGATATTAGTAAGTAACAGGATGAATACCCAAAATATCCTATGAGGACTGTTTTTATAAATATTGATTGCTGAAACAAGCAACAATGAGAGAAAAAATAACGTGAATGTATTGACCTCCCAGGCTACCCTCGGCGATGTTAAGTAAAGTGCAGATTGACTAAAAATTGCTAAAAAAGCTAAAGCACTGTAATAATGCTTATGGCGTAGCAAGGTGCTGCATATAATGATTAATCCCAAAAGGTTAAATAAAGCGCCGCCTATCCTGAGATAAAATACTTTCATGGGAAAAAAACTAAAGACGGCTTGGGTCAAGCTTGCCTGTAAAATTCCTGAATAATGATTCATCCCGCTGATTTGGTCGAAGGAATGTTTGATAAAGTGATCCGCTTTCAATCCTGACCATGCCTCATCACCATGTAAACCGGGTAATATATCTAACTTATAAGTCCAGGAACACCAAAAAAACAATATAAAAACACCGATCAAGAGAAGTACAAAAGTCTTTTTTCGATTGTGAAGGATATATCTCAAATTGAACATTGATATTAGATTTGGTATTAAATAATAAATTTATTTGTACTAATATCGAAAAAAACTAACTTCATATTATAAACCTTTCACCGTTAATGGCTTACTCTTCTAAATTTTTTGAGTTATACACAAAGCATTTTAACTGGCTTCATTTACTGGTTATCACCATCCTTTTAATGGCGATATTTTGGCCGGTTCATAACTTCAGCTTTGTTATAGGATGGGATGATCAAACTTTCGTAACTAATCATTATACTGAAGATGGACTAGCCAGAAAAAACTTAAATGCTATAATAACAGAATTCTATCATGGCCAATATGCCCCGGTAAATCAATTATATTATTCCTTAATCTTTGAAATTTTTGATTATAATCCAATTTATTACCACATTGGTGGGTTTGTTATACATTTAATAAACGCCGCACTTGTTTACAAATTTGTTGGTAAAATCAGTATGGCCTTGTTTTCATATACTGCAATAAAAAATGCACAAGTTGCGTTTTTTACAACTATTTTTTTTGCATGTGCACCGGTAAACCTGGAGCCTGTTGCATGGGTTTCTGCATCAAAAGTACTCTTATATGCTATGTTTTATCTGATGTCGTTGATCAGCTACATTAAATATATCAATACGAAGAAAAACATTTACTTCTATCTGGTTATTATTGGTTTTATAATATCCTTTGGAGCAAAAGAACAGGCTGTGACTATGCCGGTATGTATGCTGCTAATTGATTTTGCATACAAACGGGATTTCAAGGAAGGTATTGTCTGGTATGAAAAGCTGCCCTTTGTGGTATTATCTTTACTTTTCGCATTGGCTAGTTTGCAATCACAGGGTATGGTTGTATTCGGGGGCGGAAAATTTTATCCGATTACCGACAGAATGTTTTTATTTTTTTACACCATTTCTGAATATTTTACCAAAATATTTATCCCGGTAAATTTATCATATGTCTATCCATATCCTTTTCAAATAGGAGAAAAATCCCCTATGTGGCTTTGGGTATATCCGTTTTTCATCCCTGTGGCATTGTTTTGTTTGAAACGCTTTCTATTAAGAAAATGGATGTTTTTTGGTGCTTTATTTTTTTTGATACACATACTAGTCGTAAGCAATCTATTTTCTCTGGCAAGATATTCGGCTATAGCCGATAGGTATGCTTATCTGTCGTCCATTGGCATTTATTTTATATTAGCATCTATAATTGTTAAAGCTAATTCGATATTATCCTTTAGGAGCTATGTTTTGGGAATGTCGGTTATTTATACCTGTTTTTTTGCTTTCTACACTCATAATCATTCATTCGTATGGGAAAATTCGATTACATTAAAAAGGAAAATCAAAACAGTAATGGAGCATAGAAGCGATTACAAAAAACCTTAAAAATAAAACAAATCAAAAAAAATGAGCAAATATTTAAACAAGGAACGGATAGGAATAATCTTATTGTTGATTGTTATCATTACTAATTTAATCGTTGCGATTAGATTTTATAATCTAGATTCAATGCGATTAAATGATTTCTTTTTAGGGCAGGGGCAAAACAACGAATTGTTTAATCCTAATATTAGATATTAATTTTTTTAATATTTGTACTTAATAAAATAAACTATAACTTAGTCATAACCAATAACCTGCATCTTATGAAATTTTATTACTCCTGCTACTCATTATGTCGATAACGGCATTCTCAAAACAATAACACCTGCATATCCTGTAATTAATTAAAAATTTAACGCAATCTTAGATGAAAAAGCGAACCTTATCCTTTATCACCGTTCTTTTCAGCTTATGTTTATTGATTTTTGCTTGTCGAAAAGAGATCAATAATTTAGTAGTAAATGACCACCCTAACGTTTCAGCAGATCTTTTAGAATCTGCAAAGATTTGGAATGAAAAAATAGTTGCCCAAAGTGCAGCTATTAACCAAAAGACCGAAAATTTTGTTACCCTAAAGCCTCAATGGAAGGATTCCTGGACTATTGATTCTAAGCCCGGCACTAAATTTATTGCTGTGCCGACGATTGAAGATCATGTGAGCAACAGATCAATAAATATAAGACGATTATATGTATTTGAAGCTAATAATAACCAGATCACCGATGGCAAAATTATAGAATTTGTTGGTTTTAATTACCCCGTCGACCATGAACTAGATAATCTGATTAAAAACTTCCATAGTAACACCATTGTAGGTTTCAATGGAGCGATTATACAGTGTGATTTAAACTTCAGATGGACTGAAGGAGCTGTATACGAAAACGGAAACATTAAACAGAATGATATAACCATTGCAAAATCAACCCACAGCAAGGATATTTATCTAAGTAAATATAGCTTAGATGCGAATGGAATTGCAGTATATCAAGAAATCACTTATTTATATACCCCGGATGGAAGACTAAGAGTTCAGGATGCCAGTGGTAGCGGCCTTGCAAGCGGCAGTGGCTTTGGTGGCACGCTTTCTGAGGTAGTTATTTCAGGAACTCCGACAGGCGGTAATCCGGGCGGCGGCGGTGGATTTCCACCCAATCCTCCTACTAACCCTCCACCGAGCGGTGGAGGATCGGGAGGAGGAACTGGCGGTCCATCAGCACCTGATCCAGCCCCGAATCCAACGCCATCTACTGAGGATACAGATGGTAATGGAAAACCAGTATCAACTGATTGTAGTTCTTTCGCTTTTACTAAAACCTCCACCGCTAATTGGCAAGAAGCAGGTGTACGAAATATTAGATTAAAATGGGTTTGGATTGGTGGGGGCAGTGCTGTTCGTGAATTATATGTACCTTCCGTTGTTTTTGGTTTGCCAACTCAATATCAAAATAGTAATGGCTCCATCACTACACTTTCTGCGAGTCAAGCGGCGGTTGTAGCTGCAAAAATAACAGAATCTGTAAAATTGTTAACTTACATGGAATTCAGGAATAGTCCCTATAGTCCAAGCGATGCAACTGTTATAAGCTATTTTAAAACACAGCTTCAAATCGGTATGGCCACACAACGGGGAACAGCTGGAGCTACAGGAAGTGGAAGTAATCAAATTATCTTCAAAGATGAACAACGAAGCTCGTTTTTCCCTTTCAGTTGTAATTAATGGAAAAGGTTATTTTTACATTAATATTTTTCATGATATTTAAACATTCATATTCACAAATGAATTTATCATCAACTATTGAGGTGAATAATATATTTTTAAAGGAGGGTTACCTGAAAGAATTAATAAAAAGTGATTTTATTTCTTTTAAAATCGATCAGGAAGATGCGTTAAAACACACAATTGGTCATTATAAGATTAATTTAAGACTTAAATATCCTCAAAGGTTATATAGTTTATTTAATAAACCAATAATGCAGATGTACGGTTATTTAAAAAACAATGATCAATTCTGTTTATACATACTTATTGAAATGGATTCAATGAGCGATATCAATGGCTTAATAGATTTATTGGGAATGCCTTGGAATGTTTCGGAAAAGGATTATAATTTGGGTGATTTTGATATGCTACTTTGGGAAAAGAATAAATATGATATTTCTTTAATGCGACATTTCGAGGAGTATAATCAAAATACAAAATTATTGAGGATATCTAACATTCCTGCTAATGAGCTTTTATATTCTCCTTAACGGTGAAAATAGTGGCCTTTTTATGAAAAGATAGTCAATTTCTATAATACGTCAATCATTTTATAACAAGTCAGGTAAATAATTACCTGATTTGTTTATTAGATTCAGAACTTGAAAATTATTCTTTTATTAAAGCTCGAGTAGAAGAAGCTTTTGATGGATATCTGGAATTACCACCATCAGATGCTCTCATAACAATTGATAATATAACATCAAACGGTGTTGGAGTTTTAGATTATTATGGAAATAAAGCCGAGCTGGCAAAGATGACGGTGTTTAATGCTTTTTTTTCTACCTCATTCCTATGAGAAATTTTATAGTGTGCTTGTTTCTTTTAGCTTGTACTACCCAATCAAAGGCGCAAGTATTTGATGCTGTTACTGTAAATTTCAGGAGCAATCAATTACACTTAGGCCAATCAATTGATAGTTTATTAAAACATGATTTGAACATAAGGAAAACGAATGGTTCAGATGATTTTGATCCATTTACAGTTACATGCCAACTTACGATTAATAATAAACAACTTTATGAAAAGAATCTAATTATAGAAAAGGTTGGCTTTACTGTAGATGACTTCAAATTGATTGATTGTATTTTCTTTTCTTTAAAATACACTCCTGTTTTATTAAATTTCTTAAAGGACAAGTATGGAATATTTGATAACGCAAGCTATTTCGGAATTAAACAAGGTATTGAACCAGTAGATCCAAGCGCCTATAATTGGGTTAAGGAAAAATTCATTGTCACACTTTATATTAACAAAAGTATATCACAAAAGCAAAGCGATAATGCCTTCATAATTTTTAAAAGGCCGGAGTTCATAAAACAACAATAGGTTATTTATAGCATTGGCCAAAAATTGAGTAGTTACACAGAACTATAGGTGAATCATATATAAAAGATCTCCCTTCAAGCGAATATGGGTAATGACGGGTAAAATTGGTACAACGTTTACATTTGAAACGCCGTACTCCAAGTACCAAAATAATATGCATTATTATTTTAATGCTGATTCTTTAATGGGCCGATTTGAAGGCTATAGGGAAATTTATTTGAGCGAAATTGACACTATTTGAACTCAAATGACCTCTTTTGATATACCTAATTGAACGTCATTTGAATGATTATAGGTAGGGGAATTATATTGAGCTAAGACAGTAAATTCGTTGGTATATTGACGAAAGTTTCCCCTATAGTTTCCCCCTTTAAATAAAAAGACACAAAAATCTTGTCCTATTTTGAAATTTGTCACTTTCGTTCGATTCCTAATAAGCCTTTGATGTTGCGTAGTTTAAGCCTCTGTTAGAGGCTTTTCTTTTTTCCAGGTATTTTATCAGGTTTAGACCCCTTATACAATCCTCCTATTGATAAGAATAAACAATTTTCTTGACCTATTTGCTAATTCGCCGATCTGCTTTTAGTCCGGATAGGACCACATTTAAAGCCAGTGATTGACCATAATTACAGGCTTTTTTGCGCTAGAGGGAAAAATATAGCGAATGATAAAAGAGACGAATTGCATCTGCATGCTGTTTTAGCTAACAAAATTGGCCGAAACAGTTACTTTTGCGATATAAATGAATTTCGGCGAGAGATCAATAATTTCGGCCGGGTACTTGATCTCTATACGCTCATGCAAACACTTGAACAACTAAAGAACGGAGAGCTTAAAGGCGCAGTTTCATTAAAGCTTACCGAAGGGCTTTCGCACTTTCCGCAGGAAATATTCGAATTGGCGGATACGCTGGAGATGCTTGATCTTTCTGGCAATGCTTTAAGTGAATTACCTGCGGATTTTGGCCGGTTAAAAAAGCTGAAGATTTTATTTTGTTCGGAAAATTTGTTTACCGTTTTGTCAGAGGTACTGGCTGATTGTCCTCTGTTGGATATTGTTGGTTTTAAATCAAACAGGATAGAAAAAGTACCCGCTAAAGCGCTTAATCCAAATATTCGCTGGCTGATACTAACAAACAATAAGATAACAGAACTACCCGCTCAAATAGGGAGTTGCAGCCGTATGCAAAAGCTGATGCTTGCCGGTAACAGATTAAAGGAGTTGCCTGTTGAACTTGAAAATTGTCGCCAGTTGTCGCTTTTGCGTATCTCTGCCAATAGGTTAAGTCGGTTTCCGCAATGGTTGTTGAGTATGCCTAAGCTTTCCTGGCTGGCATTTTCTGGTAATCCGTTTAACGTAAAGCCCACTATAGCCGCTATTTCTTTGATTGATCACCAGGAACTGGAAGTGAGTCACCGGCTTGGCGAAGGTGCGTCGGGCATTATTTCCAAAGCTCGCTGGCGCAATAGTGATGAAGAAAGGGAAGTGGCCATCAAGATATTTAAAGGCGCAGTAACCAGCGATGGGCTTCCTGAAGACGAGATGTTCACCTATATAGCCGCGGGTAACCACTATGGACTGGTAAAATTACTCGGGCAGATATTGGCGCATCCGGAAGGGAAAGAAGGATTGGTAATGGAGCTGATACCAGAACGTTTTTTTAATTTGGGTAACCCGCCTAGCTTTGCCACTTGTACCCGGGATGTTTTTAAGGAGGGCATGAGTCTTTCTGCGCAGCAGGTGATGAAAATTGCTTCAACCATAGCATCTTTGGCAGCACAGTTGCATTATAATGGTGTGATGCATGGCGATCTTTATGCCCACAATACATTGATAGATGAGGAGGGAAATACGCTCTTCGGCGATTTTGGCGCTGCGGGTTTTTATGACAGGTCTGATACCGAAATGGCCTATGCACTGGAACGGTTAGAAGTAAGCGCCTATGGTCATTTACTGGATGACCTGCTAAGTTTATGTAAAGAGGCTGATACGGATGAGTCTTTATTGAAATTAGCAGTCTTAAGAGATAACTGTACAAACCAACATGTATCAACCCGCCCTGGTTTTCAGGATTTAGTGAACAAACTGCTCTAAGTCATTTAAAGAAATTTATAAGGATCAGAAGATTACCGTATCCATAACAACAGTTATATGTAGCGCTCATTCTGCCTATGTTTGGTGTCATCACCATAAGTGTTCGGAAGATTCTTATTTTGGCTAAAGCCATCAAATACTTCTATTATCCGTCCCATAAATGGGACGGCAATGAATGGAAAACTTATTGATTTACCATTTATTGCCGTTGGTTTTAACCAACAGATTACAAGTAAATCGCTATTGGCTTTAGCCAAATCTGATATCTAGTACTTATGTTGATTCTTCCGAACATCTGTGGTGTTATCACCGCACCATAACACTCGCTCAACTTGCCTCACAATGCAAAGCAACGATAAAAGAGTCGGGTTTGGCTTAAAGTGTGTTTTTTAATAGTTAATTTAATCATTGCGCCTGCCTGCCAGGTAAATGGCAACAAACTGTACCGTTGCGATGAAAAACGGACCAGCAGCTTTAGATACATCGTGCTGGTAAATGCCTATAAAACCATCAAGAAATTGTATGATGCCAGCCAGCACCGCAAGGGTAATAAAAGCATCCCATTGTTTGCCGAATATGGAAATAATGGCCAGGGTCGCTATTGGGATAGTTCGTGCGCCCGCGTAAAGGGTTGTGATGGCTATTGCTTTATCGGTAGTTATATGGGCTGGTAAAATTGAAAATGGATTGAATATTCCTGCTACCGAAAAACCTGTTGAAATCAATACGTTTAAAACGGTGATGATCTTTAAAAATGTTAACGCTTTCATATCTTATAATTTGTAACAACAAATTTCAGGAATAAGGAATGAGTGCAACGATAACAATTGTTAAGAACGGATCATTTCCTGTTTCTTATTCGGCTTAATGAAACCGGTGTGACGCCCAGATACGAGGCAATATAATGTTGTGGGATTCTTTGAAAGATACCCGGGTTTTCGGCTAACAATTGCTGATATCGAAGGAAGGGCTTATCCTTTAATAAAGAAAGCAATCTGTTGCTGTATATAAACAGTTTATCAATGGCTGTTTCATAAAACAATTCCCTGATCTTCGGGTCGGTTTTTAGGAGATCTGAAAAATCGGCCTTTTTCAAAATTCCAACCTCGCATTCTTCCAGGGTCTCGATATTTATGGTGCTTGGGGTATTTTTCAAAAAGCTTTCCAGTGATGTAGCGGGGTCGCCTTCAAAAAAAAACTGTAAGGTGATATCCTGCCCGTCGGCATTGTACCAGGCCCTGATACAGCCCTTAATAATAAAGAACATCTCGTTCGGAATACTTCCTTCGTTCACCAAAATGGTTTTTGGCTCGAAGCGCTTTATCGTAAGTAACTTTTCATCAAATAATGCAATCATTTTTGTTTAGTGTATGATCCCTGTTAAATATACCATATAAAAGGGAATAGCTGGAACCGTGTTTTAACTTCTGGGAACAACCTGTATATTTAGCACTCATTTATCGGTATATGCTTGTACAACAACTTAAAAGGATCCCGCTATTAATCAGTTTTATATGTTTGAGCTTAGGAGTATTTGCTCAAAAAGTAGTTCAGCCGGCAAGCACCGATCCCAATTGGTCCAAGCCTTATCCGCCGTTTCAAATAGCAGGTAATCTTTATTACGTGGGTACTTATGATTTGGCTTGCTACCTTATTACCACTCCTCAGGGCAATATACTCATCAATACAGGTCTTGAAGATTCGGCACCTGTTATAAAATCCAATATGGAAGCATTGGGGTTTAAGTTTAAGGATATCAAGATACTTTTAACTACCCAGGCACATTTTGATCATATGGGCGCCATGGCAGCTATAAAAAAAATGACTGGTGCTAAAATGATGGTAGACGCGGGCGATGTGGGAGTGGTAACTGATGGAGGCCGCTCTGATTATTCATTAAGTGGCGATGTAAGCACCTATGCCCCGGTAAAGGTTGACCGGGTATTAAATAATGGCGATACTATAAAGTTAGGGAACATGCGCTTAGTTATGCTTCATCACCCGGGGCATACTAAAGGTTCCTGCAGCTTTTTATTTGATGTAAAAGATCAAAAGCGATCATACCGGGTATTGATAGCTAATATGCCAACCATTGTTACAGATAAAAGTTTCTCTGATATACCTGCCTATCCTAATATTACGCACGACTATGCCTATACATTGAATGCAATGAAAAAACTATCATTTGATATTTGGTTAGCATCACATGCTAGTCAGTTTGAGCTTCAACGCAAGCACAAACCCGGAGCTGGTTATAACCCCGATGCTTTTATAGATGAGAAGGGATACGACTCGCAAATCAACTATCTGCAGGATCAGTTTTCAAAGAAAGTAAAAGGCAAATAATGTATTATATCAACAAAGAGAGAGTCTCTACTCACACCTCCACATTGTCCGTTGCTGTTCGCCGAAATGACATGGAGGGGCCTAAACTTGACAAAATAATGGGTTTACATTATTTTGCGATAAACTTATGCAATTGTCTGATTGTCAATTAAATATACCAATGTTAACCATGAATTGTGTAAACCATGTAAACCCACTTTTATAACAAAACGACCCGCTTGTTAAGGGGGCCGTTTGATATGAGTTAATCATTTTAACTGCTTAATCAAGCAGTGTCCAGGTGCGTTTGGATTGTACGGTTTGTATCACTTGTTGTTCAGCAACCACTATGTTCTCTTTACGCTGACCAATATATTCCAGCGAGCTCAGTTTATTCCACAAAGCTACTATTACACGCAGAAACTCATCAACGGTTATCATAGATGCGCTAATGTCATGATGATTATAAACAACCTCTATGAGGCGTGCAAGCAGCTCCTCAAAGTTGCCGGGAGTAACGTCCTTCCATTCATAAAAATATTTAAGCAGCTCTTCACGCTCGGCGCCGGGTATGCTTTTTACGGTGCTGAAAAATATATGCGCCATTTCCGAAAAACAGGATACCAGATATACCGGCGGTTGTTGGTAAACTATGTTACGATAAGAAAAATAGATACGGGCAATATACTCCAGCATCTTTTCGCACAATATTTTTACGTTTTTGCCAATGGTCGAAACAGATTCCTTAGAAGTTATTTTATCCAGAATACGGAACGATAGCAGTTGCAGATTATTCAGCTGATTACTGAAGCTTTCATAATATTTAACCAGTTCCGGATGACTTAATACAGATGTGCACGGAGGTATAAAACTGATATCTGTTTGCAGATTATTACCATTTTTAATGAATTTACCCACCTCCAAAAAATGTGAACTTCGAACGTTTATTTGCGATGCGGGTATAATGGTGATATTATACTGCTTATCAACTTCGGGATATCTTAAAGGAATCTCTTCAGGGTCGGGATTGCCGCTCGCCACGCGTTCAAACGGATTAACAGTAAGCAGTACGTAATAGGTTTCTGAGTTTTCTGTGGTGTTATCCTGGCCAAAGTAATGGGTAAACAGTAATTCAGGGCCGGTTCGCGATATATCAATGCGATGACCATCAGCTGTTACAGCATTACAATGGTTTATTTTAATCTGTACCTGATTTGAAGCCCTTTCTGTGATCTGTATATCCAGTGCGACAGACTCGTTAACAACAGGAGGTAATAAACCAAAGTTGTGGTTATTGAGTGGCAGGGAATTAGAATCCCTGACAATATCATGTACAAAATTATCTGTGCTGATAAAATGATCGCTGGAAATTTTCATTCCATCTATCCAGTTTACGGGCTTGTTTTTTAACGGACTAAGCATATCATGTTTTAATAGGTAGTTGTTTTTATAATATTATAGGTAAACTGCCTGATCGCCGGTGCGTTCGGGCTCGCTTATAATCTCAGAAACACGTTTGGCATATATTGTGTTTGCTTCCGTGATCTTATTCTCTACAATGTTCAGGTCGGGATCAATAAATTGCCTCCGTTTCCAAAAAGATGGTTTAACATAAAATATCCATCTATAGCTGTCGGTTTTATTGACTTTGTACTGTACCGGTGCATTGGGAAATTTTAAATTATAATCATCTATAAACTTCTGGAACCATTGACCAAAATTCATATTTGGTGGCGCTTTGGCCTTAACCTTCAAGGGCTCGGGATCATCGGTATTTTTATACAGATCAAGCTCCAGCACCATCAGTTTATCAAAATTGAGGTGCTCCATACTGATATCCTCGGGAGTACGGGGGTACTGCCATACTTTGTATATTTCCAGAGGGATACTCATAAAAGCAATATATGCCCACCAGAAAATGGGGGGTAATAAAAATATGAATATACTGGTGGCAGCCCACAAACCATACCGCAGGTTATTTAGCCAATCAAACCCCAGTTTAAAAAGATATACACCCAACAGGCAGGATATCAGCGTGCAAAAAATAAAGAATCCCTTTTTGTTGAGTAGCTCATTCTCCTGATATTTACCTGCCAGCCATACGTAAACAGAGCCTAGGGCTAAGTAAATAAGCTGGCAAAACAAGTAGCCCCAAGGCATAAACTGCAGGTCAAGAAAACCCAATAAGCCAGGAATTCCTAAAATAACAGCGGTTAACAGAATAATAACTATGAGGCGTTTATTGCTTAGGAGTTTATTCTTTTTGTTAATTATGGTCATAATTGCCGCAGCAATCACGAAGATGAGAGGGAAGATAAGATAACGTATAAAAAATGATTTAACGTCCATGATATAATTGTATGTTCAGGTCTATAACGGGATCAAAAAAATAAATTTGACATAAGTCTAATCAATTACCAATAATTGTGGTTATTGTTTTAAATATTATTAGTAAAAATATTGAAAAATGAAGATCAAAAACCCTAATCTTATCGATACAGATTTTAAAGCAACGGTTATTGCTGCGGAAATTGTTGAGAATGAATTGGTTGACGCTGATGGTATTGTGATATTACCGGTTGGCCCTCAACAGCGTGCATTTGCAAAAGAAATTGCGGGTATTACTGTAAGCCAAACCGATATTACCAACAAAAAGATACTTCAGGTTCAGGTAAACCGCGATGGCTTGTATGATATGTTGCCTGAAGGCCTCTTCCATAAGCCTCCTGCTTCTAGTTTAATGATTACCGAAGAAGAGATGGTTAAGGATATTGTGGACAGGAGAGATGAGGAGAAACAGACGCGTCGGTTTTTTGCACCATTTGAAGCAGAGGTTAATCACCTGAAAATGATCCTCGAGCTTTATGAGAATCGTCTTGACAAGAAAAATGAGTACGACGATCTGATTAACATATTTTTAAAGGAATGGAAAGAGTTTAGCTGTTTTACCAATAAGCAAATGCTTATTTTAATACATGTTTTACCCGTTATACATGAGCAGCGCAATAATCTTGTTTTTATAGGCAAAATACTAACTATGCTGTTCAAAACGCCCATATCACTCAGCTATAAACTGGTTACCAGGTCAGGGAAAAAAGATTTGACAGGTATGCAAACCTCATTGAGCAAAGCTGCTCTGGGAATAGATTTTATAGCAGGGCAGTTAATTGAGCCTGAAGAAGAATTGCACGTTGCTGTTGGGCCTTTAAGCGCTTCAAAAATGATTGACTTTTTACCCGGCGAGCGATCTGCCATTTGTATTGATGTGTTATTATCATACTTTATACCAATGCAGACTGGGGTAAAGGTTAATTTGCTGTCCACGGCTGCTTCGAAAAAAATAATAATCGGAGCGCAGCAGGATAATGCCAGGCTGGGTTATACCACGTATCTGGGTGATTAAATGGTTTTAATTTTCAATAAAAAGACGATAATTATAATTGATGATGCTCCGCGATTCCAGCTTTGACTGTAGCAGACTTAGTAACGTGTCCCATTCGTTTGTCGATAGCTTACTTTCTTCGTGAGGTTTTAAGTATATGTCTGTTGTTTTTTTAAAGCCTTCTTTTGGATTGGGGGAAATGCTTACGCCCTTACTGATACGGATACTTTTTAATTTGGTACCCAGTTCATATTGACAAAAACTAGTCAGATCGGCCTGGGTAACAATTCTGTCCTTAGTAGTAAGTCCATATTTATAAGCTTGTATACGTTCGGTGGCCCCAAGGCTATTTCTGCCTCCGATAGAGGTAGTCATCAAACGTAAATTATCTGCTTTTAGCTTTGTTGTTTCAAACTGCTGTAACCTGGAGCCTTTTCTGATATTATTGGCGGTGTCTGCAAGAGTGGTCCAAAATTGAAGGTATAACATACCAGCCTTATTGGCTGGTTTTAAAATAAGATAATTGATGAGTTCGTGATTGTCTTTAGCCTGGTTTGATTTTTTTTCAATAAGCGAAATGTTTTGCTCAAGCGTTTTTAATGTTGAGTTTAAAAAGTCGTTGCCATAGGCGGCGAAAGCAGCCTTTTCGTCCCTGAGCAATTCAAAAAGGTACTCTATGATCTGTTGTGCATTCCGGGAGTCAAAACGTTCGGCTCCACCGTTCCTGACAGAATAACTTCCTTCAAAATTTTGATCAGCCTGGCTATAAGGGATTTCATTATAATGGATATCCAGATCGTCATGCAGGTCTTGAACCGATAAAAAATGATCATAAGCCGAAGGCTTAATAGGGATAATGTTATTCATCTCTTTTACCCTGAATTTCTGCTCATGCAGTTTACGGCTCATAACCGGGAAACAGTTCAGGTGCAGCTGTAATTCGCTGATCACATCGGGCCTTATCACTGCCGGGAAAACCATTTTTATCCATACACAAGGTTTAAGCCGTTTCAGATCCGTTGGCTCAAACCATCTTTCAAATGATAGAGGATAGCTTTTCTTAAGCGGTTCAAGATCATTTAAGCTATCGTCTGTAAGCGATATAAAACGGGTCTGGTAGTATGATTTTACATCCCGGGTAATTAGGTTAATAATGTTTTGATCATAAAATACCGGTTTGCTCTCAATTGCTTCTTCCTCTTCATATATTAATCCACTTGTTGTATGCAGCTCTTGCTCGTCGGTGTACAAACGGGTAACAGGCAACAGGTTATAAAAATCGTTATTGGTAGTATAGCCGGGCCATTCAAAATATACACCGGCGTTTTGGAGTGTATTAAGTTTCGGGTCGGTTTCAATTCCTACCCATAAGGTGTTATTTTCGGTAAAAGATTGTGGTAATGAACTGGCAACCGGCGTTTTTTGCATATCCGGCGTGTGCTCCCAAAGCTGCCTGCCACTAAACGTGTACTTAATTTCGGCTTTAAAAACTTTGTTTTCGCCGATAGGTGTAAAAAAAATATCTAAAGGATCCAATGCTGTTTTACCTGCATCGGGCGAAACTGTTTTTCGATAAATGAAATGATTTTTGATGCTCAAAGTTTCCGTGTTTTCAACCGGTATACCCTTAAGCAGGGCATGGGCAGGGAGCGGAGCGGTGAGGTAATCTGAAGCAAGTATCCTGGAGATTTTATTTAATACCCGGTTCTCCAGATTTTTAACATCATTGGAAAGGTTGAATAGCTCAGTACTGAGTGCGTCGATCAATAATTTAACCAGCGGGTCAATGTCATTAATATTGGTGGTGTTCCAGAAATCCATCGCATTCCGGAGCATCCTGCCCTTTATCTCTTCTTTTGATGTGAAAAATAATTTGTTCATGTTTAGGTTTTTATGCAGATAAAGGACTCAAAAATAATGATGTGGTGAAAGTATAATGCTCGCCGGTTTTATTAAGCTTCCCTTTTATAACAATCTCTACCCGTTTCTTTATTTCACTTACATTTCTTAACGGATAAAATTTATTGATCTCGCTAATGTGTACATCAATATCAATGTCGTATATCCTTTTTTCAAATTTTTTGATGGATCGGAGGAGTGATTGCCGTAGTTTCTCTTCCCAAATAGTTTCACTTTGTATCAACTCAAAATCCATATCCCATATCTCGCATCCAAACTCGGGGTTATAGCGATGTTCGCCATACCTGGTAAAAATGATCAACTCTATATATTGTGAAATAGAGCCCCCCAGATCCTGGGTTTGCATGTCTCGACCCAAACCAATGCTTTCGAATCTTAATGGCTTGAAATATAGAGGGTTTGGCATATTAAATATTTTATTTATAACTAAGTAATAAAAAAAATCACTTTTTCATAAACATTTCTTTTGCAAAATAGTTGTAGAAATGTTTTAAAGGTTAAGAATATTTTTATTACGCCCTTTATCCTGAATGGTTTATAGTGATAACTAATCAGAATAATTAAAAATTATTATAGCCTCTTAACAATAATATTACATATATTTAATGAAGCCCGTCAATATAACCGACCTAAATCGTGCCTACAGGATTTTTATAATTTACCTGACCGGGCTATTAGCATTTGCCGTTGTAACCGTTTATTTCTTTTTCTTCACCTCGAGCCGCGAAATGGTATTGCTTAATGCCAAAGTGAAGCAAACCGACCAGTTAGTAGCTATCCGTAATGATATCAACAATAATTTCGAGCTGATTCTGATGCGCATGCAACAGTTGTCGCAATATTCAAAAATGAATTCAGAGGAACTAAACAATCAAAATATCCTGCTTAATGATATTCAGGAGAGTAATCAACATATTCTTGATAAGCTCCAGAACAACCCTTATCCGCTTAAAAGTTTCGATCTGTATAAAAAATTAAGCAATCATATTGCCACTATAGCCAGTATTAAAGATTCGTTATTTACCACCCGTTTCCAGATAGAAAGTCTTCGTTCGCAATTGGAGTCGTGTAATAAAATAAATAAATCGGCTGTCAGCAAGCTTAGTGGCCGGTTTTCACATTATTAAATTATATGCTAAAGTTCAATTTAAAAGAGCGGAGAGAAAAGTTCCTTTTGTTTTTAGGAATGTTTCTGATAACATCATCCATATTGTGTACGGCCATATTTTATAACTATGACGATGGTGCAACTATATCAAAAGATGAGTTTTCCAAACGGATAGCCGAAGAGGATGAGTTTGAAACCCTGGTTACACAAGCTATACCTACGGTTGATACTACCTATACGCATATTGTAAAGTTTAACCCCAATGTACAGGCACTTTTTTTGGAAAACGATATCAGAAACTCCATAGGTGCCATACGTTCGTATTATAACCGCCGCCCGTATGATAGCCGGTATAAATGTTTTATTCATGCTTCAAAATTGTTTGAGAACCTGTTTTATGATAAACGCGAACTCACCGGCAATTACGGCGACATCAACCGGCTTAGTAAACTGCTTGACGATTGTAAACTATCAACCCGGCAATTGCAGCAAAGCCTTGGATCCAGCAGATAAACGCAAAACATCACATCACTATAAAAACACAAACCTTTAAACCAATGAAAGACGATTACAACAGCGGCCGAGCCGTGGATACCAACAGGCAAACCTATGCCTTCCTATATATTATAGTTGGTATACTCATTATTGCCGCATTGATCTTTTTATTTAAAAGCTCATTATTTGATAAAAGAACAGTTAATGCCCGGCTGTTAAAAGACGAGATATTTTTAAACGAAAACCTGGTATACTCAGACAATACAGCGAATGCTAAAAGCTGGGTATGGGAGTTTGGCAACGGCGATAAATCAAACCTTCAAAACGGGAGTTATAAATTTAAACGCCCCGGCGATTACATTGTACGAATTACTATTGACGGTACTTTAAAGCAGCAGTTTCCGGTAAATGTTAAAGATACCATTGTGCAATCTGTTGATACCCTAATGGTTATTAACGGGCCTACGCAGGGTATTGTTAATGAACAGATCAGGCTGGAAGCACAGGGAAATGCCAGGATATATGAATGGTCATTTGGCGAAACCGGCAGGGTTGACGTTAAGGGATCTACTGCTTTATATACCTATCATAACCCCGGAACCTACTTTATAAAGCTCAGTACCGATAAAAGTAAACACCCTGTTTATCATCGTATGCTGATAACAAACCCGGATTCGACAGTTAACGCCATTGTAACACCCGGCGAAGGCGAGCGTAAAGTGATTGACGATATCCGGGCACACTTGCAAGCCATTGCCAACGGAGCCGATTTTAATACCAATTACTATTACCTCGTTAACAAATATTTCTGCGGTGATGAAAAAGTAACCGTTAACCTGGAAGCCAATGGGGATAGTAAACAAACCGACTTTTACTCGTATTGTATGCGCCTCACTTTTGGCGGGGGCATTAATATTGATGAAGCTCAGGTAACCTTGAGAGCCAAATCAAGCTGTTCAAGTATGCTTACTGTTAAACAGCATTCATCTACCTCGAATGGCGCTCCAAGACGGGCCAAATAATAAACCATTATCAATGAACCTAATATATGCACCTATCAAAATGAAAAATATTTTAATAATGTTACTGCTGCTTTCCTGTTTTTCGGTGAACGCGCAGTCGCCGGTTTCCATCAGTAAGAAGGTAGTAACACTGCCTGCGGCATTTGAAAAGCCGAATGAAAATACCAATATCTATAACAGCGATGATAAGACTGGTTTGCCATGGATAGTTTTTTCTGATCGCGACGAGAATTATACCTACACCTCACCGGGAGGTACGCTGATCATGAAAAAATTAAAGTTCATGGATCCGTTTTATGTAAGCGAAGAAAGAAATGGTTATATAAAACTCATCAAATATCAGCCTGGAATGGTACAGGGCCGCAAGCTCACCAATAAAAAATCAAGTCAGAGTTATGGTTGGATCAGTAAGTCGAAAGTTTTATTATGGCAATCGGCATTTATTAATCACGGTACCTATCCCAGTAAATATATAGCGGTTATCAGTGGTAAAAATCCGCTCTTGATGCCCGATTTTTATTATGACAAAACAGATTCATTGTATGTATTCACCTCGCCGGAGTTAGAGCGTAAAAAAGCAAAACTTGCGTTAAATAACATCGTGTATGTATTCAAGAAATCAGACGATGGTAAGAAAATGCTGGTAGGTTCTGAAGGGCAGCTTGTAGCCGACAGCGCATCCCGTAGCGTTTATGGATGGGTAGCGGCCGATGCTTTACATAACTGGGGTAACCGTTTATACATTGGTTCGGCTAAAAATAATATTACCGATGCTGATGATTCGGCTGCAACAGCTATTAATCAGGCCATATTGGTGGGCGCTCCGCCAGCTACCAGTACCTACTTTAAATTTGATCCTTTGATAACGTCGGATGAGCCGGTGCTGCGGAGTTTACCGGTAATTACAGGGAACGCACTAAGCCCTGGTGATAAATTAGGAACCGGATTGGCTGTAGATGTATATGATAAATCAAACAATAGCATTCTTAATGTTAAGGGTGGGCATCTCAAATACCTGGATTACCTGAACATCCGCAAAAATATCCATCACATTAATGTTGTTTTTGTGGTTGATGGCGGCAGTACTATGCGCAGCTATTTCTCGGGAATAACCAGTACCATCCAATCATTTGAAAACATATTTAATGCCCATGCAAAAGGGAATCACATGATGTACGGTGGCGTGGTATACCGAAATGCGCAGGATTGCCCGTCAGGAGGTATCAATAAAATGAACTTTACAACTGATTACCGGGAGCTTGTAAAATATTTTGACAAACAGGCATCCGTAACCAATGGTTGCGGTACTACCTTGCAAAACCAGCC
Organism: Mucilaginibacter lappiensis; assembly: GCF_900155965.1. GTDB lineage: Bacteria > Bacteroidota > Bacteroidia > Sphingobacteriales > Sphingobacteriaceae > Mucilaginibacter > Mucilaginibacter lappiensis. Next base: position 60,761 of record NZ_FTMG01000014.1, on the reverse strand, counting down.
GGTGTTTGAAGGAATAAATACGGCCTTAAGCCTGTTTAAAGGGCATACCAACGAAACCAACCTGATTGTGCTGATAGGTACCACGGGGTCTGCCGATTATACTGCGGATGATATAGCTAATGAAGCTGATCAGGTAGCTGCCGCAGATGCCCGCTTGCTGGCCATACAGGTATTTAGTGATTATAACCCTATCTATAATGATTTTGTAATACAGGCAAGGCGAATTGTTTCTCAATCAGCTATAAAACTGGCCGATCTTAAAAAACAACGCATGATTACCGGCGAGGGCTTGAGCAATGTACAGCAGTTTAATACCTCGCTTTCTGATTCCATCTCCTTTTACCTCGATTATCCTAAAAACAGTATGATACAGGGCGCTGTGGTTTTCCCGCCCAAAGGTGTTGTAAAAACCAACCAGGCTATGCGCTTATCGGTTGATCGTTTGATGCGGGAGACAGATTATGACATCAATACCCAGGTGCACGCGCTGGATAGCGCCTTTAGACTTACCGGGCGCGAAAACCGTTATGTACAACCAGGCGTAATTGCACAGGTAAGCCCGGCTGCGAACGACCTCGGCAATGATATGCCGCATAACGCCTTTAAGTATTTTATTAATGCGCAGTTGCCGGCAAATGTAGTAAGCCAGCATCCGGGGCAATTACAGTACCTGTTGATATTAAACGAGCAGGAGTATAACCAGTTAACCGATATCCTTTCCTTAATGATCGGTGAAAACCTGCAGCAGGATGCTTCAGATTATCGTAAAAAATTGTTCAGAAATTATGTTGATATCATCAGGAAACGATTAAATCAAAAGATGTCAAAGGGCGATATTAAAAACATGTCACTGGGCACCTACTTTAAAACAGTTACCGGTTTGCCTTTACCGGGTAAAAATAGTTTCCTGAATACCAAAGTGGCCGATTTAAGAGGGGATATGCCACAGGCGCAGTTTGAAGGATACATTAAATTTTTGGTGCACAGCAGCGAACAGGTTAAACGTTCGGTGTTGGTTAACCAGCATTTTACATCAAACGGCAAAACTTATTTTTACGTAACCCAGGCCAACCTGCAATAGCATGAACGTAGTTAATCTCAGTGAATCAGTAAAAACGGCCGTTAGGGTGGCGCAATCTCTTGCAAAGGAGTATCACCATAAAGAGTTTGGTCCGGCGCACTTGTTAAAGGGGCTAATGCACCAGGAAGTAGGCTTGCGTGGCATGTTACAATCTTTGGGTAAAGATGCTGCTTATGTGCAGGATTGGGCCGATGTGAGGATTGAAGAGTATGCACCGGCCATTACCGTGCCCGACGAAATGCTGGGAAATAACGCCGTTAGGCAGGTGTTTGAAGAGGCCGATAATGTGCGTATTAAGCTTGGGGTTGATCTGATAACCCCGGTTTGTGTACTTATTGCATTGGTTAAACCCAACGTAGGCTTTGATGTGAACCAGCTCAAATCGTTTCCGGTAAAAGAGAAGGAACTGCTGGATATTTACCTGAGCAATGAGGAGATACAGCAAGCGGTACAAACAACAGGGAATGAAAAAGATGGCGGCGGTCATACTCCAACAAAATCAAACAGCGCTTTGCTGAAATATTGCATCGACCGTACCGAGCTGGCCCGGCGTGATAAGATAGATCCCATTATTGGCCGTGAGCGGGAAACCCGCATGGTCATGGAAATATTGAGTCGCCGTACCAAACCTAATGTCATGATAACCGGTGATGCCGGAGTGGGTAAAACCGCGCTGGTTGACGGTTTTGCTTTGGATATTGTAAATAACCAGGTGCCTGATTCCCTAAAAAATGTACAACTGTATGAGTTGGATCTGGGCTCATTAATAGCCGGGGCTTCTTATAAAGGAGAAATCGAAGATAGGCTCAAGAACATTCTGCGGGAGTTAAAACAGTTGGATAAAGCCATCCTGTTTATTGATGAGATACATACCTTATTAGACAATAAGGGCCCGATTGGCGGTGGCGTAGGCAATCTGCTTAAACCCGAATTGGCCCGTGGCGAAATAACGGTGATAGGTGCTACTACTATAGATGAGTACCGAAAGGTTATTGAGCCAGAACAAGCCTTTAGTCGGCGCTTTGAAGTATTGCAGGTAAATGAGCCAGATACGGCCACAGCCATAAAAATGCTAAAAAAGCTGGTACCCCGCTATGAAGCGCATCATAACCTGAAAGTGGATGACAATGCGGCGGAAGAATGTGTGCGCCTGGCGCAGCGCTACCTGAAAGACAGGCGCCTGCCCGATGCCGCCTTTGATTTGCTTGACCGAACTATGGCCGCTATCCGCTTAATGAACGATACTTCGGTAACCTCACTGGCCGAACTGCGCACCCGCTTTGAGGAACTTAAAAACAGCAAGGATGATCCCGAGCTGATAGTATCCTACAAATGGTTATATTCCTTACTTCGTAATAAGATTAGCGCGGTGTTACTGGGGCAGCTGGACGATGAAACCCAGGTGGAAAGCCTGGAAACGCCCGAAGAGTACAATGCGTATTTCGAACGGAATATAGGACAGCTGGAAACTTTGGCCGGCAATAAAACCGAAATTGTTGATAAACAGGATATCGCGGCTATTATATCCTATAAAACAGGTATCCCTTTAGGCAAGATACAAGCGCAGGAAAAAGAAAGGCTTTTAAACATGGAAGGCTTTTTAAAGAAACGTGTAGTGGGGCAGGATCAGGCGTTGAAAGCCGTATCAGATGCTATCCTGGAATCACGCAGCGGGTTAAATAAAAAGGGGCAGCCCATCGGTTCGTTCTTTTTACTGGGCCCAACAGGTACGGGTAAAACCGAGCTGGCTAAGTCAATCGCTGAGTTTTTGTTCAACGATGAAAAAGCTATGATCCGCTTTGATATGTCGGAGTTTAAGGAAGAGCATTCCGCGGCTTTATTATACGGAGCGCCCCCGGGATATGTAGGGTATGAAGAAGGTGGCCTTTTAGTAAATAAGATCCGCCAGCAGCCTTACTCGGTGGTGTTGTTCGATGAGATCGAGAAGGCGCATCCATCGGTGTTCGACATCTTTTTACAGATACTGGATGAAGGTCATATGCATGACAGGCTGGGGAAAGAAGGTGATTTTTCCAACGCGCTGATCCTGTTTACCTCCAACATTGGTAGCGAATGGGTTGCAGGGGAGATACAAAAAGGCAACATGCCAACATCATCACAATTAATGGAAGTGATGGGTAAAAATTTCCGACCGGAGTTTTTGGCCCGCTTGTCTGAAATTGTACCATTTGCACCGATATCCGAAGAAAATGTAGTCCGGATATTTGATATTCAACTCAAAAGCCTGGTTCAGGCGCTCGACAAAATGGGCATCGGTATGCAGATCAGCGATGAAGCCAAGAGTATGCTGGCGTTGAAAGGTTTTACACCTAAATATGGCGCAAGGCAATTATCGGGCGTGATCCGTAATCAGCTGCGGAGGCCTATTTCACGATATATTATTTCCGGGGAGTTAAAAAAGGGGAATAGCGTCATCATAACTAAAAATACAGACAGCGATGAGCTGTTATGGGATATTAAGTAACTCTTTTTGAAAGAATTAAGACACAGTAAAACAATTTGCAAGTAATTACATTATTAATATTTACAATTCTATACTTATCATTTAATTAAGAAACTATGTTTAACTACGAAATAGGAGGAAACGAGAAGAAAGTCGATACCTCAGAAGCATTTAATGATATAGCCCCTAATAAAACATTATTTATCCAAAAACTAACAGATAACGAGCCGCTTAGACCCGAAAAGGTAGAAGGATTGAAAAATGTGGAAGAGGTATTTGGACACTACAAGCCCAAAGTTAACGTAGCGTTTGATAAAATAGACGGATCAAACCTTAACGAAACTTTTCATTTTGCCAACCTGGGCGATTTTGCTCCGAAAAGATTGGTTCAGCAAAGTAATTATCTGCGTAAGCTCAATATTCAGCGCGAAATGTATCAGAATATTATTAAGCAGTTAAAAACAAACAAAACGTTAAAAACAACCCTTGATAATGCCGAAACCAAACAGGCTTTTATTGACGCGCTACGGGGCATAGTTAAAGAGTTGGAGCAATAATAACCTAAACAAATAAAAATACGATCATGGCAACACCCAACGAGCAGATACTTAATGATCAGTCATCTGGTCAGGCTTATAAACCCAAAGAAAAAGAGGAGCTATCGCTATCATCAAGTCTTGAAAAACTTTCACGTGTAGGTGGTTTCGACCTGCTGGAAGCTACTATTGAAGGTTTGCAGAACCTTAATCCCGAGCGTAAAGCCCGTAAACAGATATTTTTAACCGATGATGAAAAGAAAACAGAGCGCGAAGAGTTAAAATTAAAGCTTAACCAGTGGATTGATGCCCTGGAAAACGGCGATTCGGTAAGTGGTATTGTTGAAAAAAGTACCGAAAACCTGCAAAGTACCGAAGAGAATTTAAACAAGAATTTGCTGAATACCCTGCAAGCCACACGTGAGCTGGAGCAGGCTTATCGCTCGGTTCACTTGTTTTATAAAAATACCGAGGCTGATAAATTGAAAAATTTGGTGGTGATGAATGCCTCGCTTGATCAATTAAAAGAATTGGATAATCCAAGGTTCATTGAATTTACTGCTAATGAACTAAAGCAAAATTACGATCGTTTGGATCTGCGCCAAAACTATTCCATACTGGTTATCCCGGGTTACCTGGGTTCCAATAAAGTGGTAGAGCGCTGGTCAAAAATTGCTTATGACAATAAGGTAATGTTAGTTACCGATTTTGCCGATCTGGAACAACCGGATGACGTAGTGGATCTGTTTACCGCGGCTAACTTAACCGGAGGTGATGCCTTTAAGTCAAATACCATCATGACTTGTAACTGGCTGGTGGGCCGTGGCAAGGTGTCTGAAGCCGGTGAAGAAGAAGATCTGTACATACCAGGATCAGCGGCGTTAGCCGGTAAAATGTATTATACCTTAATGTCGCAGGTTACCGCCGGTAAAAAACATGGTGCCGTAAATGAAGTTGATGGTGTGCGGTTTGACCTGAAAAAAAGCGAAATATCACACCTCGAGCGCGTAGGTTTAGTACCTATGGTTAATGAATATGGTAAGGTGATGGCATTTTCGGCCAAAACACTGTTCAATGGCGATAATATCGGCCTTCAAACCTACTCTGTAGTCCGGGTATTTGACTATATCACTAAAGTACTGTTCGACTTTTTGAACCGTCGCGCTTTTGAAAACTGGAACTCCAAAACCGAACAGGATCTGCGCTCGCAGATTGTGAAATTTTTGGATAATATTCAGGGGCCCGACAGGCTGATAGAGCGATTTAAGATAGTACGTTTTGAACGTGATGAGCAGCAGAAAGACCGCATCCATCTGGATATTAATATTACACCATACTTCCCGGCTAAAAGTTTCGTGGTGAAACTTGACGGCCACAAGGGTGAGGATGCCAGCACCACCTGGGATACCGAGTATAAACAACAATAGTAAAAAACAAAAGAGTCATTTAGCACTCGTTAAATGGCTCTTTTGTTTTATGTTAATTTAAGTTCGCCATCAGCTTTATTTATTGTTAAATACTGGCTATGTTTGTAGCCAATGAGGCAACTATTGATTATTAATGCAGACATTAATAAAGGCGAGAATACAGCCGCATTGATCGGCGCTTATAAAGATGGGGCCGAGGCTGCAGGGAGTGTTGTAAGGGAGCTGGTTATTGCCGATCTGAAATTTAACCCCAATAAACAATTTGCCCTGCCCAATACCGATACAGAGCCCGATCTTATTCAATCTATTAACATGTTAAAATGGGCCACGCATATCGCTATTTTTTGCCCTGTTTACAAAGACTCCATCAATACTCGCATTAAAGGTTTTTTTGACCGCATATTTATGCCCGACCAGGTATTTATAAGCCCTGCCGGGCGCATGGATATTAACTTTAGTGGAAAATCTGCCAGAATAATATCTATATTGGATGAGCCGGCCTGGGAAGATTGGCAAAAAAATCAACATCCTACTTACCTGGCTATCAAAAAGGGAATCCTCGAAAAACGCCAGATAAAACCTGTGCATACCAGCACGATAGGACATTTATACTCCCTGCAAAACGAATACAGCAAAAAATGGCTGCAAAAGTTATATTCGTTCGGGCTAAAACTTATTTGATAAAAAAATAATATTCATAAAACAATAATAATTCTTATTTGTAGTTATAGAGGATACAGAAAAACTGTATTCTTTTAAATTATTAACCTTTAAAATTTATCGTTATGGCTTTCAAAGCAAGATTAAATTTTTCGGGCAAGGATTACGATGTTCTTACTTGCTCGTATGCGCTTAACCGCGATGTTGATTCAAAAGGACGCCCATCTTCCGGCGTTTATGGTGGTACGATCGATATCGAGATCGAATCAACCGAAGACACTTCCATCATCGAGTCGATGGTAAACAACCAGTACAAACCTATTGCAGGTACTTTGCTGATCAAAAAATCTGAAGAAGATGCTAAAATGAAAGAGCTTTCTTTTGAAGATGGTTACATTGTAAAGTATTCTGAAGGGATTGACATTACTGGATCCACTCCAATGAGCCTAAAATTTGTGATCTCCGCACGCAAGCTTAAATTAGGCAGTGCCGAGCATGTAAATGACTGGCCGGGCAAAAATTAAATTAATTAATTTTTTTTGACCAAATTGTACCGGTGCTTTAGGCACCCTGTTATTTTTTTAATTTAAAATTTTTAAAATCATGGCTTTCAAAGCAAGAATTAGTCTCGGATCATCAAAGGAATTTGATGTGCTGCAGTGCAGCTTTTCATTAAACAGGGATGTGGACGCAAAAGGTCGTCCGTCATCTGGTGTTTACGGTGGTACCATACAAGTTGAGGTTGAGTCAACTGAGGATACATCGGTTATCGAATCAATGGTTAATAATCAATACAAACCAATTAACGGAACCATTACCTTCAAAAAATCTGACGAAGATGCCAAAATGAAGGAGTTGACTTTTGAAGAAGGTTACATTATCCAGTATAACGAAGGCATATCTATCATTGGCAACAATCCAATGTCATTAAGCTTTGTTATATCGGCACGTAAGCTAAAAATGGGTAATGCCCAGCACGAAAACGATTGGCCTAAATAAGCCATTGTTTTATATGAACTGAAAATACGGAGAAAGTAAGTAAAAGTATTTTCTCCGTATTTTTTTAGTTTGTTCTTATTTATTTCTTTGATACACCTATGAAAAAGAAGAAAAGAATAACGCGTGCACCTGTACCTACCACTAAAAAAAAGGTAAAAAAGTCATCCATCCCAACGGCTATGGAATACCTGTTGCTTTTTAATACCTGTGTAATTGCCAAAGAAAAAATGGCCCAGGTTGATAAAGTGATTGATGAACATGTAACCGTAAACCGTACCCGGTATGAAAGCATATCAAGCCTGGTTCGTTTAGGTAATGGCATGTTATTTCCGCCGGCAAACAAAAACCTGTTTGCGTCCAGCTATACTTCCTATTTTGACAGGTTTAGTGCAGGTTCGCTCAACTTGTCAACAATTGGCGCATCGCAACCAAATAGTTTGTTAAATATTGGAGCCCAGCCGCAAACTAATACTGTTTTTGGAAATAATTTTTTTGACAGCACCAGTTTACTGGGCGGCGATGTTTATTCGCCGGTTAATTTTTTCGGCGGTGGATCTTCCATCCCCTGGTATTTTATTGCCTGTGTACATTACCTCGAATGCTCATTCAGCTTTAAAAAACATTTACATAACGGCGATCCATTAACTGGTTACACAGTACAGGTACCGGCCCACCGCCCTAAAGTTGGGCATGGTCCACCGTTTACTTTCGAAGAGAGTGCGGTTGATGCCCTTAAGCTCATGAAATACGATAAGGTAAACAATTGGAGCCTGCCTTTCATACTGCAAAAGCTAGAAGGCTATAATGGTTTTGGCTATGCAGGCAAGGGGATACATACCCCATACCTATGGAGTTTCTCTAACCATTATACCAAAGGTAAATATGTTAAGGATCGTGTTTTTGACGTCAACGCCGTATCCCAACAACTGGGTGCCGCGGTAATACTAAAAAGAATGGAAGACAGGGCCATTATCAGCATACCAAGAAGTTGATCATGATAAAAAAGATCACATATGTTTTGACTTGTCAGCTTATTATGCTGGCTTGTGCTACCATGGGTTGCAAGGGTAATACGCCTGTGCAAATCAAAGATAGTACAGCACTTAATAAACCGCAAGCTGATCGGGCGGTTAAAACCAGTGTCCCAACTAAAAGTAATGATGAGCAACAATTTCGGGCATTTCTTAAGAAGTTTAAAGCCTCGGTAAAAAATGTAGATAAAGAACAGCTAAAAAACATGTTTTATTTTCCGCTGCAAACACAGCCTCAATGGACTGCCGAAGATATGAAGGCAACCACCATAAATCCGGCAGAGGGTCTGGTGAGTGTTGCGGAATATCCGAAATACGAAGGAACTATTTTCAGTAAAGACGCCTTGCGGCTGATACCCCAAAGCCGGGAGGATGATCTGTCTGAAATTGATAACACAACAACAGAAAATTACTACATCACACTAAAAAAGGCAACTGACAAAGGCAGTACCTTATATGAACTGCAGCAGCAGTACGAACAAAAGAATGGCAAAGAAACTTCATATGGTTTTGTGTTTGGGAGGGTAAAGGGCCAGTATAAAGTTATAAGTTATTTCTGCCCCTGGCCGCTTAAAGACTAAGGGATTATTTACCAAATTATGGAAAAGAAATTAATAGTTGATATCAACATAGAAGGGACGGCCATAACACACTTTTCAACGTTTAACCTTGATCAGCGTTTTAACGAGCACCACACGTTTCAGTTACGGTTTAACCACGACCAGGTTGAAGAATACAACCAGGTAACGCTACAAAACTCCAAAGACTTTATAGGGAAAAACATAACGGTACAATTTGGGGTAGCCAGCGGGAGTGAAAACATATTTAGCGGTATAGTAACCAAAGTAGAGCTATCGCAGAGCCATGGTTTTCATGGGGATATACTGGTAAGTGGTTTTAGTCCAGGCATACTGATAGACCGTGGCCCCGACCTGGGCTCGTACCTGAACAAGGATCTGAAAACGATCATCCAGCTGGCCACACAAGATGCACCGCAAAACGATCTGAAGTTTAATATCAAACCTACCAATACCTCACCGATAGATTATCTCATCCAATACCGGGAAAGCGATTACGATTTTATTAACCGGTTATCGGCGGAGTATTATGAATGGTTTTATTACGATGGACAAAAACTAAACTTTGGTAAACCGGATAAACTGGAAGAAGTAAGCCTGATTTATGGTCGCGACCTGCATAGCCTGCAATATGCCATGCAGATAGCCCCGCTAAAACAAAACAAATTTGCGTATAACCCCAAGCAGGATACATTGCTAAAAGCCGAACCACAGGGAGCCGCAGGAGGTAACCCGGACGTATCCCATGCGATAGATGCCTCTAATAAGGTATTCAGCAAGGTTTTCAATGGCCCGATGGAGGTGCGGGTGAACTCGCAGAAAGAGATCAGTGATTTTGTAAACAATGAGCAAAAAGCGCAGATAGCGGAGCTGGTGAACATTATAGGCAATGGGGATAACCCGCAGGTAGGCCTGGGTAAGGTATTAAATGTGAGCACCAGCATGAAGGGCGCCACGAGTTTTGAGTTGCAGGATTTTGGCAAGTTCCTGGTAACGGCGGTTTATCACCAGATAGATGGGGTGGGCCACTACCAGAATACCTTTGAAGGTGTAACAGCCGATACGGAACGCCTGCCGGTGAATGATGCTGCAAAGCCAAATCCGGATATGCAGCTGGCTAATGTAACTGACAATAACGACCCGGATAAACAAGGACGCATCAAGGTGAAATTCAAATGGCAGTGCCAATCCAATGATGATACCGAGTGGCTGCGTGTAATGAGCCCAAATGCAGGTCATGGGGATACTGGCAAAAACAGGGGCTTCTTAGTAGTGCCTGAAAAAGGCGATCAGGTTATTATTGCTTTTGAAGAAGGTAATATTGCCCGGCCAGTGGTTATGGGCAGTGTTTATCATAGCAATAACGTAGATAGCGGTGGTTTTACCAATAGTGGTATAAAAGGGATGACATCAAACAAGGGGAGTAGCCTGAAGTTTTTTGATGATGCAGAACACGCTTTAACATTGGCCACATCGCTTTCCAATATGATACATGTTGATGAACTTACAGGGATGATTAACGTACAATCAGCAGTTGGTATCAAAATAGTAACAGGGGATAGTTCAATAACGCTAAATAAAGACGGAACAATAGATCTTGTTGGTAAAACAATTAATATACAAGGAACAGATGCTATTAATGCCAATGCAGATAAAAACACTGGTAGTACAGTAAAAATTGGCACACTGGCCCAAACGGGCGTTATTATTAACGCAAGCACGATAGATTCAACTTCAAAAGATAAGCATACAATTCACGGATCAGAGGTAGATATAAATTAATTATTATGAGTGTTTTTAAGTTTTTTGAAGAATCTAAATCTGAAAAAGTTGGCCCCCCTTCGGGCGATATTAGATCAATTGCACTTATGTTGCAACCCAACAAAAATCAGCGTTTTGAAATCAGCTATAATATCAGATTCTTCGCAATGGGGCAAATGGTGGTGGATGTACGTACATCCACTATCTGGTTGCTGAAAGTAATTGATTCTTTTGAAAATGGCACTTTGGTTGATGTAGAAGTTGAAGACCAGCAAACATTTAATAGTAACCCTATAATGAATGAAATGCAGGATTTTGCGAAGGCCTTTAACTATCCTACTAAAATGCTGGTAATAAAACTAATGTCTTTAGGTAAAATTGAGCGTGTACTAAATCAGGAAGAAATATTTTCGCGTTGGGAAGAAATAAAAGAAGAGGCACTTAAGCCTTTGGAAAAAGCGGATACGGACAAAGAAATTCTTCAAAAAGGTGACATTCAATTTAGTGATACATTGCCAGCATTAAAAGAAACATTGCTTTACAGTATATTTTTTGGTGCATTTTATGGTACAAAGACCGTTGGAGATAATAATATAGTTGATACAGGGGAATATAATTCACAGCTTTTCCAAACCAAATCAATTCCTTTTGAGTTAAAAGAAAAAGTTACAGATATAAAACCTGGTAGCATTAACATTACGCAGAGTGCTTCGCTAATTAATGATTTGCAAGTTCAAGAAGAGTTTGGTAAACTTTATGATGAAATGTATAAGCAAATATGTGGACCTGATTTTAACTATCAATATAAGTTGCTGGTTGATTATAATATAGATTCAACCAGTGGATTAATAAATGAGTGTAATGCCTCGCTCCGGGAAAAGGCTAATGATATGTTATACTATCAAGCAGATTATACAATTAAACGTATTTAATATGACACAGCTATATGTTCCGGACAAAGCGTATTTGGTTTGTTCAGATGGAATGCACACGCAGCAAATAAAGGTAAATAGCCAAAGTACAATAAAAATTGCCAATGGTAGGTTAGCCGCAACTATAAAAGACCGTACGGGCGCCAATTTTGTTTGTGGCAAAATGGTTTTGGCGTTTGCCATTATCGGAGTACTTGTGGCTGCTTTTATAGCTGCTGCTGTGGTTTTATCGGGCGGTACTTTAGCCGTTGGACTGGGTGTAATGCTGGCAGCAGGTGCCGTTGGTGGTGCCGGAGCGGGGTTAGGCTTAGCAATGATGCCCTGTACTTGCGCGCTTTTGACTATGCCACATGATTGGCAGCCAGTTCATCCTAAAGTATTGATTGAAAAGAAAAAGGCACTCATAGAAAAATCTATTGTGCCCTGCATATTAGGCGGCAATATTAAAGTGTTGTATTCAAAAGAAGCAGCTGAAGCAGAAGCTTCATTAAACCGTGGTAAAACAATAGCCGGCGTTGCTGCTATTGCATCCATTGCATTTATTGCGGGTACGGCGGCGGCAGCAGCAGGTAATGCATTTGTTGCCGTAAAAAGTTCTTTTTTAACTTATGGATTTGTATCGGGTATGTTACATATCGGTGGCATCGTTGGTGTAGGTGGAGCTTCATATGGTGCAAATTCTTTATATGATTGGACCAAGAAAAAAACGGGGGCTGATGGATATATCACCGGGGAAGCTTATAAAGAACATGACGAAGATCATAAAAAATTAGATGACGTAGTTGATTTTGCAACAGATAAGAGGGTAGGTGCGCCAATTGATGCCCTTGGTAGTGCTGGTGAAATCTCAGAACATCAAACCTCTGCTTTAAACACCACTACGCAAACAACCCAAACTTTAAGCAGAAATAGTGTTTTTGTAGCATCGTCTGATGGAACATTAAGAGCACCAGGAACAGTTTCTGCAACACAAACAACAACAGTATCATCTAATGCTATCCCTTCTGCCTCCGCCTCTCGTATCCCTTCCAACCTTTCATCAGTACAAGAAGCAACTACTATAAGAAGTACTCCAAGTACGTTAGAGATGTCACGTATAAATAGCGTTACTGAATACTCTACCCAATTCAATAACAAAACTATATTGGCGGGATCTTTTAAAGCATTTAGTGGTAAATATGGGTTAGGTGTTGCAAAAGGAATGGGTACAAATATGTTGATCGATGCTATTAGGGCAGGTGGCAACTGGCTGGTTGCTTCTGATATTAAGGAATTAATGGATGCAATGGCCAATGCCGAAGTAGCATCCAGGAAATCTATTACAGTGGTCGAGGATGAAGTATAATCTTTTTTTGATGGGAACTATATTGATCCCACTATTATTTTTTTTCTATATTATTTACCATGTTATACAGATGGATAGATCAATTGTAAAGCAGGAGGGTACAATAGCGGAATTTAAAAAAGAATCGGCTGGTGCCCGTTCTGATCGTGTTGATGTTTTTCAGTTAGAGGAGTACCCAGCTCTTTTTAGTCGTTCTTATTCCGGTATAAACAGACTTATAGCACCCAACTTACGGGAATTTATTTACCAGCCACCACCACCAAGTGAGATAGAAGATGTTTATTACCAACATCCGATTCTTAAATCTAAAAAAGAAAGATTGGTTACATTTTATATTCCCGCGAAAGATCTGGCTAATTTAAATAGTACAGATGATAAGATACCTTATTTGTATTTAAAATTCAAATCGGAGCCTGTTTCTTCAGTAGGATACTATCTTGATACATATGTATATGTGTATAAAACATACTTTGGTGTATTGGCTACATTTATATCACTTTTACTCTTCATTGCCTGTTGTGTTGGGGCAGCTGGAAGATATCAACATAATAATCTTTTTTTGGGATATGTTGCCTTTATAATAATCGTGCATGTCTTAATTTTTATATTTTAATAATATTCAAATGGAAACACCTACCGCGTCTATAAGGTTACGTTTACCTATTCCTATTGGAAAAACCTTAACGATTGGTTTTATATTTATCTTTTCTTATTTGATTGTATTAGTATTAATTTTTGCTTTTCAGAATAGTATAGCATCCGTTTTAGGTATTAATCCGGCGCACATATCAATTATTTTATTAATGTTTATTGTGTTTTTACCCTGGGCATTCGTCGCTTGGCAAATGTTGCGCAGACTTACCAAAACAGGTACACTTAGTTTATATTCAGATTATCTTACTATTACTAATCAGCAAAATGAAGTAATAAAGGATTACCCGGCCAATTTTATTTCATCAGTAAAAATGCAAAATCTTATTTTTCATTTTGAATTTAAAGATGGTTATCGTTTCAATGTGATAAACCTGGCTATGGATAAAAACTATCCACAGGAGTTAGCTGAATTTAATCCTTTGCTTTTAGTGTTTTTAAGCAACAATAATATTCCATTTCAGAAAGGAAGAATTTTATAAGTAACTTAATTGTTTTGGGTAGCCATAATTGGAGAAATAATAAGCAATCTTATTACAGAACACATGCAAAGAGAATTACTACTCGATTCAATTGAACCGGAGGAGGTGGCAAAAGAAAAAATTGGACTGTTTGCTCAAAGATAAAACGATATAAAACTAAATTTTTAATATTATATTATTACTGGCAACATTAATAATGATATTTATATGAAAAGGATAATTGTAATTGTAGCGAGTATTTTTATACTTATTCTTATTGGCCGGTTATTCTATTCCATTTTGTTTAATAATGATAGTACAACTAATATTCAAAATATCAAAAACGATGTAGAATCTGGGCAGTATGATTATAATAAGGGTACCCAGCAAATGAATAGTCGAAATTTCCCGGAAGCGGAGAAGCATTTTTTAGAAGCCTTAAAATATAAAGATCATTTAAGTAAAGAAACCTATGTTAATACACTTGTTAATTTAGGGATATGCTGTGTGAATCAAGAAAAACCTGACCAAGCCAAAGAGTATTGGCAGCAGGCCGCTGATCTGGGGGATAAAGATGCCGCCAATAATTTAAAAGTATTAAATGAACGGTTGAAACATAAATAGTTAATCTAAAAAATGCTATAAAAAACCTCAATGTAATATTGCTTTGAGGGAGGTAACAAGGTGATATAAAGTTATAAATTATTTCTGCCGCTGCCGGTTAGGGGGCGTGGCTTACATACCTAAGAATTATGGAAAAGAAATTAATAGTTGATATCAACATAGAAGGGACTTCGATAACGCACTTTTCAACATTTAACCTTGATCAGCGTTTTAACGAGCACCATACGTTCCAGCTACGGTTTAACCACGACCAGGTTGAAGAATACAACCAGGTAACGCTACAAAACTCCAAAGACTTTATCGGAAAAAACATAACGGTACAGTTTGGGGTAGCCAGCGGGAGCGAAAACATATTTAGCGGTATAGTAACCAAAGTAGAACTATCGCAGAGCCATGGTTTTCATGGGGATATACTGGTAAGTGGTTTTAGTCCGGGTATACTGATAGACCGTGGCCCCGACCTGGGCTCTTATCTGAATAAAGATCTGAAAACGATCATCCAACTGGCCACACAGGATGCACCGCAAAACGATCTGAAGTTTAATATCAAACCTACCAATACCTCACCGATAGATTATCTCATCCAATACCGGGAAAGCGATTATGATTTTATTAACCGGTTATCGGCGGAGTATTATGAATGGTTTTATTACGATGGACAAAAACTAAACTTTGGTAAACCGGATAAACTGGAAGAAGTAAGCCTGATTTATGGTCGCGACCTGCATAGCCTGCAATATGCCATGCAGATAGCCCCGCTAAAACAAAACAAATTTGCCTATAACCCCAAACAGGACACATTGCTAAAAGCCGAACCACAGGGAGCCGCAGGAGGTAACCCGGACGTATCCCATGCGATAGATGCCTCTAATAAGGTATTCAGCAAGGTTTTCAATGGCCCGATGGAAGTACGGGTGAACTCGCAGAAAGAGATCAGTGATTTTGTAAACAATGAGCAAAAAGCGCAGATAGCGGAGCTGGTGAACATTATAGGCAATGGGGATAACCCGCAGGTAGGCCTGGGTAAGGTATTAAATGTGAGCACCAGCATGAAGGGCGCCACGAGTTTCGAATTGCAGGATTTTGGCAAGTTCCTGGTAACAGCGGTTTACCACCAGATAGATGGCGTGGGGCACTACCAGAATACCTTTGAAGGCGTAACAGCCGACACGGAACGCCTGCCGGTGAATGAAGCCGTTAAGCCTAACCCGGATATGCAATTGGCTGATGTAGTTGATAATGCAGATCCGGATGGGCATGGACGCGTCAAAGTAAAGTTCAAATGGCAATGTCAATCCAATGATGTGACAGAATGGTTAAGGGTAGTTACCCCGGATGCCGGCAGTTCTGATAAAGTAAGTAAGAACCGGGGTTTTGTTTTTATTCCGGAAGTTGGCGACCAGGTTTTGGTAGCGTTTGAAGAGGGTAACATCGCGCGGCCCATTATTATAGGCAGTATGTTTAGCGGCAAAACGGGTAGCGGCGGAAACCAAAACAATAAAGTAAAAGCGCTTACTACCCGCAGTGGTAATACGGTGATATTGGATGATAGTAATGGCAGTGTTAATGTTAAAGATCCGAGCGGTAATGTGGTTACCCTTAACGGCGATGGAACAGTGACCATCTCTGCCCCGAACACCATTACCCTGGTATCAAAAGATATTAATATAAACGCTGGCAATAGCATAAACATAACGGCTGCACCAGCTAAAGAAGGCGGCGGAGAGGGTGTTATTAGCATGACAGCCAAAAAATCTATCGGGGTTACTGCTCAGGATGAAGGAATTACGACAAATGCCAAAAAGGATATTTCGTTTACCAGCGAAACAGAGAGTATAAAACTATCGGCTACAGCAAAAGATGTAACCATAGATGCACCCGCGGGTAAAATTTCAGCTTCGGGCAAAACAGCCGAGATCAGCTCATCCGATAAAATGCATATCGATGGTGGTAACCTGGCACATATCATCGCGGCTGATGTGGAAATTAATCAATCCTGATCATGAAGCTGTCATTTGGAACCGATTTTGAAAATGCCTGGTACCAGGTTACATCGTCTAACCGTACCATTGCCGGTACAAAAGTATTAGAGTTTGTACAGGACAGGTGGGTACAGATACAACTGATCAACGAGGATGAGAAGCAGCGGATTTTTGAATATACTTTGCTTGATCAAACCATGGAAGGATCGGCACTGATTCATGAATGGGCGGCCGATATGGAATGGCTGCAATCGCCGGTACAGATCATTACCGATCTGGAAGGGAAATTTATTGGTATTGATAATTTTAGCCAATTTATAATGCAATGGAATAAGGGCTACCGGGCAAAAATCGCCAATAAATACCAAAATCAAGAAGGTATTCAGGTAATGCTTGCCGAAACCGAAAAGTTGCTAAAAGACCCTAAACGCTTTTTGCAAAACTTTATGGGTTATAGTCATTACCGGTGCTTTTTTCAACCTTTTTATAAAGAGCTGGAGAGTACCGAAGAATATCCGCTATTGCTTAAAGGCTTTTTTGGTTTGGTTGATCTCCCCTTGATCATTAACGCTCATAACGAGCAGACCGGGGAATGGATAAAAATAACCAATAGCGCAGAGATCGATAACGAAAAGTTTGACCGGAAATCTTTTGTGCGGATGATGAAGGATCTCACCAATATGTATAATCTAAAAGTTGATCTTCAAAGCGAAATGGAGGAGATATATCTATTTAAAAATAATGTATTACAAAGCGCCGATCTGTATTTACAGTTACACGTGCCGTCATTTTACACCGTAGTAAACGCGCATCAATGTAAGCGGATAGCGCAAGCCGAATTACCCAAATCAAGTAGCAAAAAAGCCAATATTTTTAAAAATAATGTGCTAATGGTATAATATAAAGGAAGTGTTTCACCGCCTTAAAGTTATATAAGATGTCAAAGAAATATATCCCGGATAATAGCTGCCTTACCTGCGATAAAGGCTCAAGCCCCTGCAGGCTCAAGGTTACCCATCATAACAATACCAAAATATATGGTGAGTACTTAGCCAGTGAAATGGATATGATTCCTGGCGAAAATATCCAACCAATGGGCAGGTGCTCAGCTACAGGCGGCGCTTGCCAGTTTGAGCCTATTTATTGGGATAAAACCAATAAAGGGGTAAAGGTTAATGGCTATAAACTGTTGTTTGAAGATGCCAACCTGCTTTGCAAAAAGGGAGGAAAAATAAAGGTAGACTTTAATGCTCCCAGCGGAAGCAGCAATGGAGCTCTCACTGGCGCCGGCGCCGGTGTATTTACTTACGGCGATTACACCAATACTTTAGATATTTTACAAAGAGGTACCATTTATGATGTAGAGAATGGCAAAATAAGCCTGGTACGCCCCAACAGCCCAACCGATTACCGCAGGCATGGTAATTACGGGGAGATGAAAGATAATGTTTACCACAGGCAGGAAGGTTATCGGGATATAAGAAGCGAACACCCTGTAATTAACATTGATAAACCTACGGCCTCTGGCATAGATGGCGCTTATGCAAGACGAACCACGCTTAAAGGGACTGACACAAAGTATAATACCGCTTCTATAGCAAATACAAATAATGGGCGCGAATTAGATACCAGGTGGACAAGAAACCATATTGATAATGGAGCCATTAATCCTGCCGATGAAGAGGCATTTGCAAGGGCCAATAATAACGGAACACTTGTCCGCGAAGTAACCCGGGTAAAGCCTGATGGTACTATGACTTCCGAAACCTTAAACGACAGGGGTTTTAAAGCTACCCGCGGGCAAAGCGAAGCATTGGAGATCCAAACATCAAGGGCCGGTGGTATGATGAACAGTGTACGGTCGTCTTTGCGAAATTCAAAGGCGTTAACCGCACTTTCAGAGTCAAATTTCTCCCAGGCTGTTCGCAGTAGTAAATATGCCACCGGGGCTAATGATGGCTTGTTTAAAGCTAGCCAGGCAATTGCCAGGTCGCCGGCACTAAGCGTTGCCGGTAAAGTTGCAGGGAGGGGCCTTATTGTTGTTGGTGTAGCAATTGATGCTTATAACATATATTCGGCCTACGAAGAGGAAGGTGGCTTTGGCGAAAAAACAAAAGAAGCTGTTGGGGGCGCTGCCGGAGGGCTTGCTGGCGGAATAGCCGGGGCAGAGTTAGGCGCCATCATAGGTACAGCTATATGTCCGGGTGTTGGCACAGTTGTAGGAGGGATAGTTGGCGGTGTGATAGGCGGGATTGCCGGTAGTGGTTTGGGTAAAACAATTGCAAGTTGGTTTTAAACATAAATTAATATATAACAATGGGGTTTTTTAACAGCATATTCGGAAATTCTAAGGCCGAACCCAACAAACAGATCAGGGCTCAGTTTAAGGACGAGGCTTTTTTTGATTCAATGATCAAAAAGAAACAGCGTAACCTGGAGATATATTCGGAAGATAATGAGAAGCTAAAAAGCGAAGGCAAACTTAAGCCTTATAATCAATGGGCAATTGCAATGGAATACCTTGATCTGGTGTACATCAATTACTCGATGAATAACGACATTAGCACATGTTATGATAATTTTTTAAAAGGTACTGATTATTACGGGATTGGCTGGGACGCCGATGCGTTTTATGCCGATATGATTGATATGGTTTCTTTGGGTTATCTGTTAAACATTCCGGATGAAGAGTTTAAAAAAATTGTCAATTATGTTTCCCAGTCTGATGAAGGATCGAGCTTTGACGATTGGCAGCCCGACGGCTTGCTTTGGTATATTATCAACGCTAAAAACGCAACCGGGAAAATCCCCGAAGATGTAATTTATAAAAAGCTGTACGGTGAAATATTTGCGTTAACCAAACTGCCCAAGAACGAAGCCGAAAGGGCGATGAAAACTTATTTAGAAAATTGGTACGCACTGCATAAAGATGATCCCTGGTACGATGCCCATAAAAAAGAACGGGCATATCGGGGGTACTGGTGCTGGGAAGCCGGTGCGATAACCAAAATAATGGGACTTGATGATAGCAGCTATAAAGATAATCCATATTACCCTTATGATATGGTGCATTGGAAAGACTAGTTACTGAGTATACTCTTAACAGATTTATTGTCAGTTTTTAAAAGCTGGTCTTGATTTGGAACATTTCAAATCAGGATCGGCTTTTATTATTTAGGAGTAAGATCAACTAACTTCGGAACAATATTTTCCTTCTATGAATATTGGGGCTTTTGGTAGCTACCGCGATGTTATCAACACCAAAAATGATTAAGAACAATCTCCATTTGTCATGACAGCATAATATTGTAATTGAATCGGAACGATTGTTCCGTTATGGTATATATTTGCGGAACGATTATTCCAAATAAGAAAATTAATCATTCCAAAAATGAAAAAATTAGAAAATAAAGTAGCGGTTATCACCGGAGCATCAAAAGGTATTGGTGCAGGCATAGCTAAAAGCCTGGCAGCAGCAGGGGCTTCGGTAGTAGTGAATTATGCTTCGGCAAAAGCCGGTGCTGATAAGGTGGTAGAAGAAATTGTGAGTAATGGCGGCAAAGCTATAGCCGTTCAGGGCGATGTTTCAAAAGCCGCAGATATCAGTCGTTTGTTTGAAGAAACCACCAAAGCTTTTGGCGCGGTTGATATCCTGGTGAACAATGCCGGGGTTTATAAATTTGGCGCTATTGAAGAAATTAGCGCCGAAGATTTTCACAATCAGTTTGATACTAATGTGCTGGGCTTATTACTTACCACACAAGGCGCATTGAAAAGCTTTAATGCCGATGGTGGCAGCATCATCAATATCGGTTCGGTAGTGAGTAATATCGCCCCTGTTGGCAGCTCTATTTATACAGCTACCAAAGGTGCGGTTGATGCCATTACCCATGTATTGTCAAAAGAGCTGGGCCCTAAAAAAATCCGTGTTAACTCTATCAACCCCGGTATGGTAGAAACTGAAGGTACGCACACCGCAGGCTTCATCGGCAGCGATTTTCAGGCCGAAACCGAGCGTACCGCACCACTGGGCCGTATCGGGCAGCCAGAAGATATTGCGCTGGTAGCCGTATTCCTGGCTTCAGAAGAGTCTCGCTGGTTAACCGGCGAAACCCTGCTGGCTGGCGGCGGTGTACGGTAAAGATTAGAGCCAGGGTACAAGAGTCAAAAACCAGGAATTCATTTCCCGATGATCTATTTTAAAGGTAAAGCAGGTTTTTTCTTGATTCTTGTCTCTTGTTTCCTGACGTTCAATTAATAGCTTTGCTTAATTATTAGGCAAAGCTATTTGCAGTTATGGCAAGGACTAAAGAGTTTGATGAAAATGAGGTGCTGAACAAGGCAGTGGACCTTTTTTGGTTAAAGGGGTACAATGGTACGTCTATGCAGGACCTTGTAGACGGGCTGGGCATCAGCCGTTCAAGCTTGTATGATACCTATGGCGACAAGTATAACCTGTTTATCAAAGCGCTGGAATGCTATCGATGTACAGCTTCCACTAAAATAACCCACATCATTAGTCGTAATCAGCCTGCCAAAGAAACCATCAAACAGATATTGGAGTTTATTACCGATGAGCTATTAGGCGATAGTAACCGCAAAGGCTGTTTCATGGTGAATGCAGAAGTGGAAGTTGCCCCCCATGATCCCTTGGTGAAGGAAATGGTTTGCCAGAACGACCAGCAGGTGGAAGATATGTTTTACCAGGTTATTAAAAAAGGCCAGGACGATAAAGAAATTGCTTATACGCAGGATGCACGGGCGCTTGCCCGCTCCATCTCCAACACAGTAAAGGGGATGCAGGTAACTGCGAAATCAACCAGTGAGAAAGCTGTTTTTAACGATATTATCAGGCTGACCATGAACATGTTAGGTTAAGTCCCAGTGCTTGAACGCCAGGTTTTAAAGGCTATTTGCAATACCTGCTGATGGCATCGGTTATCATGGATTTATGGTCGCCTAATTGATAACCCAGGTTCAGGTCGGCACAAATTTTATCCTGATCTTCCTTAGGTATGGGTACCTTGTCTTTAGCAGCAAGGATGGTTACTTCTTTTGTTTTTCTCAATGTCCGGCTGTCTTTAAATTCATATTTCCTCAACCTGGCGAAAGCCCGGTTACTGATAGCTTCCATATATAAGGGCTCAATTTCAATGGCCTTATCCAGATCAGCTATGGAGTTATCAAAATCAAAGTTGTCTAATTTCGCTGTCCCGCGGTAAAAATAGAGATCGGAATAACCCGGATTTATTTTTGCCGCATCATCCAGCTTTTTAATCGCGGCAGTATAATCCTCATCTTTCATTAAGGCTAAAGCTTTATCCAAAAGGGCATAAAACTTCGTATCCTCTTTGGGTACCTCCTGTTTGTTATTTACAAATGTTGATTGTCTTTTTAGTTTTCCAGTAGAATAAAAATCCTGCCACAGGCCAATTTCTTTTTCATTGGCAAAGGTTCCTTTTTGCTTGAGCTTGCCATTTAAAAAATACTCCTCCGAGTCGCCATTTTCCAGTCCCCTCGTGTAGGTGTAAGAATACCGCTTGTTGCCATTGGGGTAATAAACCGTTCTGATCCCTTCAACAAAGCCATCCTTCAGGATGCCCTCGCCCTGTTTACGGCCATTCATAAAATAATCAATAAAGGGGCCTGTATATGGTGTAGCGGCATCTTTTAAGTACCACGCCCCATTTTTTCTGACCATTGCTTTGGTTGATACAATAAGTTTTTCCTGGGGTGTACGGGTGAGATATGCTTTTGTAGTGATATAAATGATCTTGTTTGCTTTACCGGCATAACCGGCTGTTTTTATTTTTGATATATCGGTAACCACCTCCAATTTATCAACATCACTATTGAGCATTTGATCATCATCGCTGGGAGTTTCAATAATCGGGCTGCCATCAACAATATATATAACGCTATCTTGACTGGTTTGCGCAAATGATATGGATAGGCTTGAACAAAAAAGTAGCAGAAAGCAGAAAATGATTTTATTCATGAGTGAAAATAAAAAACTTATCTCATGTTTTCATGAAAAATCATTACGCAGGAGCGTTTACTGCGTGACCAGCCTGCAGATTAATTCAGGATCTGTTTCCTGAATTGAACAGGACTGATGCCCACCTCTTTTTTAAACAAACGCGAAAAATAAGGAAGATTATCAAAGCCCAGGGTATAAGCGGTTTCGGCAATGTTATGGTCCGATCCTTTGAGCAGGTTTTTCGCTTCGGATATAAGGTAGATGTGTATCAGTTCCATAGCCGTTTTGCCGGTTTCCTGTTTCAACAGATCGCTTAGGTAGCTTGGCGACAGATTAAGTTCGGCAGCCATTGATTTAACAGTAGGCAAACCTTTCTCCAGCAAATAACCTTTTTCAAAATATACCGAAAGCGCGTCATTGAAGCGCGAAGCCATTTTGCCGGCTACGGTGATTCGGTTGATGAACTGCCTTTTATAAAAACGCTGTGAGTATTTCAGTATAGATTCTATGTGGCCCAGGATAATGTCGCGGCTGTACTCATCTGGGTTGTTGTTGTATTCGGTTTCAATTTCATTGAACAAACCCCAGATGATCTGTTCCTCCTTAGGCGAAAGATGCAGGGCCTCATTGGTTTCGTATTCAAAATAACCATACTTTTTGATCTCGTTATACAAGGGGTGCCCGTTCAGAAAATCTTCGTGAATCAAGATCAGGAAACCGTTTTCCTCAAACTTCATGTTCTTAAACTCAATGATCTGTCGTGGTTTTACAAAAGACATAGAGCCATTCTCATGATCGTATGTGGTACGGCCATATAAAAACATACCCGATATTAGCTTTTTAAACCCGATCAAATAAAAATCGCTGGTAAATTCCTGCTCCACAATATGGCAGTTTTTATCACAATGTATCAGGTTAAGCAGCGGGTTTTCTGGTGGCGGAAAGCCATTGTCGAAGCTCAATTGGGCCAGGCTTTTATAATGTTTCATGATGGGCAATAATTAAAGCATAATTCACACTATTAAAAGTATGAATTATGCCGGGTTATTTAGTTTAGTTAAAGTAAAATTAACAGGGCTTATTTGCCGTGTGCGGCGGCTGCTACAGGCTGCCATTCTTCCCATGATGCCAAGCGTTGTTCATAAACTTGTTTTACCCATGGTAAAGCTACTTTACCCAGGAACAGGCGCAACGGCGGGTTAGCACTATCAACCAGCTTCAACACGGCTTCTGATGTTGCTTCGGGTACACCAAATGCATCGGTGTTTGTCATTCCTGCCTGGAAGGCCGCTCTTACTCCCTCATATTCTGGTAAAACCTGGGTATGAGTAGCCGAGGCACCTGCCCAGTCGGTCGCAAAGCCGTTTGGCTCAATTAAAGACACTTTGATGCCAAAACCGGCAACCTCGGTAGCCAAGGTTTCGCTCAGACCTTCTACCGCGAATTTAGAGGCATTGTATAAGCCTAAAACAGGCAAAGTAGCCAGGCCCAACACGCTTGATACTTGTATAATATGACCATGACCTTGTGCACGCATTACCGGTAATACGGCTTGGGTAAGCCATAACAAACCAAACACGTTGGTTTCTATCTGCTCGCGGGCCTCTTGTTCATTGGTTTCTTCAATGGTGCCAAACAGGCCGTAACCGGCATTGTTAATCAACACGTCGATGGTGCCGAAATGTTGTTTAGCCTGCTCAACAGCGGCAAAGTCGGCTTTGCGGTCGTTCACATCAAGCTGTATAGGCAATATGGCATCGCCATAAGTGCTTACCAGGTCGGCAAGGGTATCCAGGTTACGTGCGGTGGCTACTACTTTATCACCACGTTTTAAAAATGCTTCGGCCCAAAGTTTTCCAAATCCACGGGAAGCTCCGGTTATAAAAATTGTCTTTGACATTGTTTTCGTTTTTTGAATTAATTTATAGTACAAAGGTATTTGGGCCCTTGCGGGATAATTTATACAGAACCGGGTAATACTGATACAGATTAGGGAAGAAGGGGGAGAAGAGCAAGGATTTGGAGAGCAAGGACAAGAGGAACAAAGAATAAAATAGCCCCTAACTTTTCAAATCCTTATTCCTTGCTCTCCAAATCCTTACTTCAATAAACAATCCTTGTTCCCAAAATCCTTGATCCTTTAATTACCTTTACAAAACCTATACATGGTTCACCATATGTTTGATGTTATTGTTGAAAAGATGCGGGAGCACATCACTTTATCTGATGATGATATAGCTTTATTATCCACCTGCCTTGAAGTGAGGAAAACCCGTAAAAGCCAGTTGCTTGTGGAACCTCCATACCCGGCCAACGCCGAATTTTTTGTTACGAAGGGTTGTTTGCGACACTATTTTTTAGACGAGAACGGTGTTGAACATACCACTGCCTTTGCGATAGAAGGCTGGTGGATGACCGATCTGCAAAGTTTTTTTACCGGTGCGCCCTCCAAGTATCATGTAGAAGCCATGGAAGAGGGCGAAGTAATAAAACTCCGGAAGGAAGGCAGGGAAGAGCTGTTTACAAAAATACCAGCGCTGAATATTTACTTCAGGATTTTATATCAGAATGCCATCATCTCCCAAAACGAACGTATTTTAAATGTACTGAGCACAACGGCCGATGAGCGCTACCTGCGTTTTATAAAAAAATATCCGGCCCTGGAAAACCGGGTACCTCAATACCTTATCGCCTCCTACCTGGGTATTACGCCCGAGTTTTTGAGTAAGGTGAAAACCCGTATAGCCGCCAAAAAATCTTAAACTAAGTTAAGATGCTTACTTAATATAGTTCATTGGACGTTGCCGATTGCACAGGTAAATTTGCATTCATAAAAATTAAAGATATGAAAGCATTATTGCAGCAAACGTTAGCAACCGAAATAAATATTACTTCAGTGGTTTTAAGACTCACCCTGGCTATTGTACTTTGGCCGCACGGTGCACAACTGTTGTTAGGTTCATTTGGCGGGCATGGTTTCCAGGGTTCTATGGGTTATTTTACCAGCACCGGACTTCCGTGGATAGTAGCCTTCCTGGTTATTTTTCTTTTGTTCTTCGGCACCATATTCATTTTGCTGGGCCTGGGTACACGCCTGTTCGCCATAGCTTTTGTACTTCTTTTTCTGGGCATGATTGTAAATGTGCACCTTCCCAATGGGTTTTTTATGAACTGGTTTGGCAATCAAAAAGGCGAAGGCTTTGAATACCACCTGCTGTTGATAGGCGTAGCTACGGGCCTCATCATCAGCGGCGGCGGAAAATTCAGCCTGGATCTGCTCATCCACCGAAGCCTTAAAAAAGGGAACTGATAAACGAAAAGAAACCCCTGTTTAAATAAATCGCAACCAATTGTTTTGGTCTTCGTAAAGTAAGTCTTTGGTATAAATGCCGAAGGCTTTTTTTATTGAGTTCACCGATTCAAGCTCAACTCCAACAGTGCCTCGCAATGACGCGCGTATAATTTTCCATCAGCTTCAAAAGCAAGCCCATAGAATAGTTGCCCATTTCATTAAAAAGCAATATTCCCAAAATATCAACATTTGTAAACGTTTTTTGTGGCGACTTTGGCTGACCTTTGCGCCACGATAACATACTATGGAAAAGATAAGAGGGATACTGTTGGTGGCGCTGGGAGCAGCAAGTTATGGAGTATTGGCCACTTTTGTAAAAATTGCTCACGACCAGGGTTATCATACCGGCGAGATCACCTTTTCGCAATTTTTTATCGGCTTTGTGGTTTTGCTCATCATGGGCTTGTTTGGCAAAAAGCAAAAGACAGTAGCACCTGCCGGCGATAAAAATCCACAGCTAAAAATGTTGCTGGCCGGCACTTCCCTTGGGCTTACCAGTACTTTTTATTACTTGTCTGTTCAATACCTGCCGGTATCTGTCTGTATTATTTTATTGATGCAAACCGTTTGGATGGGCATCATCCTGGAGTGGGTGCTTACCCGGCAGGTGCCCGAAGCCAAAAAGATCATCGCCGCACTCATCGTGATAGCTGGTACCTTACTGGCCACCAATATTTTTGATGCCCGGGTAGCCTTTAACGTTCGCGGCTTAATGTTCGGTCTTTTATCGGCTGTGAGCTATACGGTGGCTATGTATTCGTCAAACAAAGTTGCCCTGCATTTACCCGGTGTAAAACGGAGTATGTACCTGGTTTTGGGTGGATTATTAGCCATCGTTATTTTCTGGAACGTGGAGCTTATCCGGCACTTTAATTTGTCGGTGATCTGGAAATGGGGTGCTTTCCTGGCCCTGTTTGGTACCATATTGCCGCCCCTGCTGTTTACCAAAGGTTTGCCTAAAACGGGTATCGGCCTGGGCAGCATCGTATCTTCGGTAGAGATACCCGTATCCATCTTATTTGCGCACTTCATTCTCAACGAAATAGTAATGCCCATACAATGGGCGGGTGTAGCGCTCATTATTGTGGCCATTGCCGCTATGAATCTGCGTTTTAAAACTGACTCTCAGGGCCAGTAAAAGAACCGGTAATAGCCTTGATCTTGCCCTGGCTTTCGTCGGGGTCATACTCATCAAAATAGATGATCCTCGCACCACCGATTGATCTTAATTTACTGTATATAGCATTGCTATCAGTACCATTGTAATAATAAGTGATCAAATTGCTGCCGATGGATTTAAGCTTGCCTATATAATCATTATTAAATCTGCCGTAATAAGTAAATACCGTATTACCAATGGACCTTATCCGGCCAGTATTTTCCCGGCCATCCAATGCATCATAGTAGGTTACTGGCATATCTCCCACTGATTTAAGCTTACCCAAAAGCTCAGTACGGTCAAACCTGTCGTACCAGGATATCTGGATGCCGCCTACGGTTTTAAGCTTGCCTATATTGTCCATGTCAAAGCGATCGTAATAGGTAAACTGTATTTGGCCGATGGATTTGATCTTACCGAAATTCTCCTCCCAGCTAAAGCGGTCGTAATAGGTAAAAGTGGTGTTGCCGATAGATTTTAATTTGCCGGTATTATCAAAACCATCAAACTGATCGCGGTAAAGTGCTTTGCCGTTTAAATTATTATCAACCGGGATATTGCCGTTGAGAAAAAGGAACAGCATGATCTGTTCGTTAGTAACATCGATAGGTTTTGTGCTCAATTGCTGGCCACCGCTAAAGATCTGGGCTTTGCAAAATGGGGCGGGACCTAATAAAATAAGTAATAAAAAAAGTGATTTGAGTTTCATGGTGCAGGATTTTGGGGTATATAAAAATGGATATTAATAGGGCATCCATTATATCATTAGGATGATAAATCGCGAAGATAGTTTAAGCCTTCGGAATTTATTCTTTTAGAGTAATCTAACATTATGAGCGAGGGTAAACATAGTTATAACAAGAGGCGGTGTGATTCCCCTCTTTAGAGGGAGGAGGGGTGTGTTCTCCGCTTCATGAAACACACCCCTGCTTCTACACAATCTCACGCGCCCTCTCTCAAGAGGGGATTAATCTTATGTTTTTTTATTAACTATTGGTTATTAATATTTATTCAAGTTGTGCATTTTTAAAGTTGTGTAATAAAAATTGTTATGTTTATTGCTCTATAAGTAATTGTCTATTTATTATAACGAATTATTATTTACCGACTAAAAATGAAAAACAAATCATTACTACATCAAAAAACAATTATTCTGGCGGCTTTATTAGCCATCATGGCAGCAGCTGGCTGTAAAAAGAATAGTACCCCGGCCGGGCCGCAGGTTGCAAGCAAAGCACTTACCCAGGACGAGCAATTAAGTATTGCTAAAGCCGGATTTTCGCCGGTTAACGCCGTGAGGGTTAACGGGGGCTTTATTGTGGAAGGGGATATTTTATTGAAACAGGCCGATCTGGATTTTCAGAGCCAGCATGTGAACGAGGTAATATTCAAAAAGCCCGTAACAGAACAATATCGCACCCTGTTTATTGTTACGGGGTTAACTAATGCCATCAAGGTGAAGGTGAGCGCGGGTGAATCGCTGCAGGTATTTACCACGGCAGCTAAGAATGCCATCAAACGGTATAATGACTTGGGTTTAACGCTTACTTTTACGTTATTGGATTCGGCTTCAACCGATAAGGAGGATATATTGATCCAGGGGCAACAGTTTGGCGATCCTAACATTCTGGGCCAATCATCAGGGTTTCCGGGGGCCGACGGCAGACCGGCAACGCCTATTGCATTGAATAGTTCCCGGTATACTAAAAATTTTCAGGATAAGGGCGAGCTCACCACCGTTATTGCGCACGAAATAGGACATGCTATAGGTTTCAGGCATACCGATTTTCAAAACAGGGCCTATAGCTGCGGTTATGATACTTCTTCGTGGATAGGGATATTACAGGCTTTCTTTAAATTACCTGTTGACGAAGGCGGCCTTGCTTTTTATATACCGGGCACCCCTATAGGCGGCGAACCCGGATCATGGATGCTAGCCTGCAGCGATGGCACCGACCGTCCGTTTACGGTGAGCGATGTAGTAGCTATCGAATCGCTTTACCCGGTGAAAAAATAGAACCGAGCACAACTTAAAAAAAGTGTGTCATTTTGACAAACAGCGATGGGCAAAACGGTGGAGTGAGGAGAAATCTTCTGCGTAAAGCAAGGCTTCAATTGCATGTCTCAGAAGATTTCTCCTTGTTCCTCGTCGAAATGACACACTTTTTATTTTGTTTGAATTATGCCGTAACCTGCCACATCCCTGCAGCTATAGCCTTCCGGATATATTCAGAAAAATCGGTGGGTTTGCGGCCCAATGCACGCTGCACGCCATCTGCCAGGCTGGCATTTCGGCCATCCAGCACCTCGGTGAACAGGTAACTGATGAGCCACATATAATCATCAGGGATCTGGTACTCCCGCATCATAGCCTTATAATCATCCATCGAAATTTGTTGATATTGAACAGGCTGTTTAAGCGCGGCCGCTATTTCCTGTACGGCATCGCGGAAGGTCAACAAGCGGGGACCTGTTAGTTCATATAATTGCCCGGCATGCCCGTCAGTGGTCAAAGCTGCCACGGCTACATCGGCAATATCATCCACATCAATAAAAGGTTCGGGTACCTTGCCTACGGGCAGGGACACATATCCGGCCAGGATAGGATCCAGTAGATAGCCTTCGCTAAAATTCTGGCAAAACCAGCTGGCGCGTAAAATGGTCCAGTCGGCACCGGCATCCATCACGATCTTTTCGCAGGCCTGTGCTTCTTCTTCGCCTCGGCCCGATAGCAGTACCAGGTAGGTAACCCCACTTTTAACGGCCAATTGAGTCAGGTTGCGGATAGTATCCGTAGCTCCAGGAACGGCCAGGTCGGGCTGGTAAGCGATATAAACGGAATCGATGCCCTGTAGCACGGCAGCCCAGGTGTTCTGATCGTTCCAGTCAAAAGGGATGGCTGCGTTACGGCTGCCGATACGTACGGGCCAGTTCATTTGCTGTAGCTTACTAACAATACGACTACCGGTTTTTCCGGTACCACCAAGTACCAATATTTGTTTTTTAGTGTTTTCCTGATTGTTCATGATCTTTATTTTTTATCAAAATTAAATGCCCATGGAATGGGAAAATAGAACAAAACCGACAGGTGAGGATTGATGGGAAGAGGGTGATTTACTATGATTTCTCATCCTGAGGAACGAAGGATCTATTATTGAACTATGTATTGTGCTCCCACGAGATTAGTGCAGCGTATCTCGTGGGTGGCATGGTTAAAGCTTCCAGCTTTAGTTTTGGCTGAAAGCTGAAGCCATGATCACCACGGGCTGAAAGCCCGCGGCAGCGGAGCTTCGCTCTGTATAGCATGCGATTGCCACGCTACGCTCAATGACATATTGAAGAATATGCTTGTACGAGCTCTCAATTTTTCGTATATTTATATACATCAAAGAGCCCGGCTTTCTACTCAGAAAACCGGGCTCTTTGGTTAAAGAAACAAGGGCACAAACGGATCGTTTGGTACGCTGTTATTTGATAATCAATAAATTAATACTTTTTAAAGCTTTCAAAAGGCTTCAAAATCGTGTTGAAGTTTGTTAAAAAGTGTTAAAATGAAGGTTTCTGAGGTGGTTTTCGACCCATTTTACCCTGTTTTTGAGCCAGAATTTGTTAAAATTTAAGGTTTAAAAAGTTTTTCCGGGCCTGTTTATAACTGGGCTACAAAATCGCGCATGGCCTGCGCGGGGTCGGCTTGTTTCATAAAAGTTTCACCGATCAGGAACCCATTGAAGCCCGCCAGTTTCAAATGGCGGATAGTTTCCGGATCGCTGATGGCGCTCTCAGATATTTTCATAAACTCTGCCGGGATATGTTTGGCCAGTTCATATGAGGTTTCTACAGATACGGTAAAATCAGCCAGGTTGCGGTTATTTACGCCAATAGCATCCAGTTTAGGGTGGATGCTGCGTTCCAGCTCTTCCAGGTTATGTACTTCCAGCAGCACATTCAGGCCTATGCTTTTAGCCAGTGTGGCCATGGTATCAATTTCGGCAGGGGTAAGTATGGCGGCTATCAGCAAAATAATGTCGGCACCTAATGCTTTGGCTTCAATCACCTGGTACTCGTCTATCATAAAATCCTTACGCAGGATAGGGATATTATTGACTGATCGGGCTTTTACCAGGTCGGCCTTACGACCCATAAAAAAGTTGCGATCGGTTAAAACCGACAGGGCGGAGGCACCCGCGCCGGCATAGCCATTGGTAACGGCGCTGACCCTTACCTTATCATTAATAATGCCTTTGGAGGGCGATTTGCGCTTAAATTCGGCAATAATGCCACTGCGTTCCGGATCCAGTAAAAACTCTTTGAAGGAATAGGTTTCGCGATGAAAATATTCCGACTCTTCCAGTTCAACATAGGAAACGCGTTTTTTTGCAGATGCTACTTCCTTTTTTTTATGGGCAACTATTTTATCAAGTATGTTCATGAGGTCAAAAACTAAAAATCGTCATTGCGAGGCACGAAAGCCCCCTCTAAATCTCCCCCGGAAGGGGAGACTTTGGAAAATATTTTAGGGCCCTCCCTTCCGGGGAGGGTTGGGTGGGGCTTTCGTGCCTCGCAATGACGCATGGATTTGTGTTAACGCAAAGTTATCATTTTTGCGCTTGTATTAACTCAACCAGTTGTACATCATTTCTTTGCCGTACTCGGTAAGTATAGATTCCGGATGGAATTGTACCCCCCGTACATCATATTCACGATGAGCCAGGGCCATGATGGAGTTATCCTCCTCGTCAATAGCAGTTATTTGCAGCGTCTCTGGCAGATCTTTGTTGCTCACTACCCATGAATGATAACGACCAACCTTAAAGCTGTCTGGAAGGCCCTTAAAAAGCTCCTCTTGTGGGTTGGTTACCTTGATGGGAGTGGCTACCCCGTGCATCGGCTGACTCAGGTTGTACAAACTGCCGCCAAATACTTCGGCAATGGCTTGTTGCCCCAGGCACACGCCAAATATGCTTTTGGTAGGGGCGTATTTTTCGATTACCTCCAGTAACAAGCCTGCTTCTGAGGGTATACCAGGTCCCGGCGACAGGATGATCTTGTCAAAAGCGTCCACATCGCTCAGGGCAAATTTATCGTTCCTCCAAACTTCGCATTGCAGGCCAAGCTCATTAACCAAATGCACCAGGTTATAGGTAAAGGAATCGTAATTGTCAATTATTAATATCTTGCTCATTTTTTAATCCTTAAAAGGAAGTTCTAAATCCTAATTTCTAAATTCTAACAACGGAATGCTCACTGCGTTGCTTATTCATGCAAGCTCCGGCAACCGGCATCCCGCAACCGTTCAAAGTTCCTCCGCCAGTTCTACAGCTCTTCTGAGCGCCGATATTTTGGTATCCACTTCCCTGAGTTCACTTTCGGCTATGGAACCGGCTACAATGCCCGCACCGGCCTGGTAATGCAGCGTGTTATTTTTGCTGAGGAACGAGCGGATCATGATGGCATGGTTAAAATCGCCGTTGAAACCCAGGTAACCAATGGCTCCGCTGTAAAAACTGCGTTTGGCTTTCTCATTTTCGTCGATAATTTCCATGGCCCGGTATTTTGGCGCGCCGCTCAGCGTGCCCGCAGGGTAGGTGTCGCCTACAATTTTAAAGGATGATACGCCCGGCAGTAATTTGCCGCTTACATGCGATACCAGGTGTATGAGGTGTGAATAGTATTGGACCTCTTTAAAAGCCTTAACATGTACCTGTTCGCAATGTCGGCTCAAATCGTTGCGGGCCAGGTCGACCAGCATTACATGCTCGGCCGATTCCTTGGGATCGTTCTCGAGGTTACGGGCTATTTCGGCGTCTTTTATATCATCGCCGCTGCGTTTAAAGGTGCCGGCGATAGGGAATATGCTAGCTACGTTATTCTTGATGGTGATCTGCGCCTCGGGCGATGAACCAAAAATGCGGAAATCGCCAAAGTCAAAATAAAACAGGTATGGCGATGGGTTGATAGACCGCAGGGCGCGGTATACATTAAATTCATCACCCTGAAAGGTACGTGAAAATGCCCTTGAAGGTACTATCTGGAACACATCACCCCGGTAAATATGCTGCTTCATTTTTTCAACAATGGCAATAAACTCTTCGTTGGTGAGGTTTGATTGCTCGGCATCCTTGCTCTTAAAGCTATACTCGGGGAAGTTTTTGTTTTTGATGAGGTATTCCAGTTTTTCGATACCGCCGTTGGTAGGACCGTTTTCTGCCTGGTTATGGAAAATATAGAGTTCGTTTTTAAAATGGTCAATAGCGATGATGTAGCGGTAAACATGATACTGCATCACCGGGATCTGCCTGGCGGTATCGC
This sequence comes from Mucilaginibacter lappiensis, assembly GCF_900155965.1. Classification (GTDB taxonomy): domain Bacteria; phylum Bacteroidota; class Bacteroidia; order Sphingobacteriales; family Sphingobacteriaceae; genus Mucilaginibacter; species Mucilaginibacter lappiensis. The sequence goes on along the minus strand of NZ_FTMG01000014.1, from coordinate 27,429 downwards.
TGCTTTTTTTGAGCTTGATGGTTTCAAAGTGCTCCACCGCCTCATGGGTAAAATAACCAAATAACCCGTTTGAAATGATCTTACCCGGATTGGCATCAGTATCAAAACTGGCTATAAACTGGTTAATCTGGTCGATCAGATCAAAGGAGCCTGCTTCGTGGGTTTCCTGGCTGCCGTCGGGATATGTTTTTTTGAGGATGCCATTATTTAATACCAGGCCGGCAATAGGTTCGCAACATATATAGCTTAAGCTGTTTTCGCGGCTGTGATAGTCCGAGCTCTCCAGCAGCAGCGAATTCGGGAATACATCGCGCAGACGCAGATAAATGCTTACCGGCGTGGTGGTATCGGCAAGTAGCTTTTTATGGGTAGTAGTTATTTTAAATTTGTTCATGTTATTTTCAAAAAGTGTATTAAACAAAAAAACCCGGCGAATTGGGGTCGCCGGGTTTCCTATTTAGGTTTACAATTGATTAGTTATCTCTGACTAAAAACGCAACCGGCTGCCAAACTTAATTGGTGCCACCAGCTGTTTTTATGAGTGCTTTTAATCATCGTGGTCACAAATTTAGAAAGAAATTTGAATTGTCAAATTTTTTCTGAAATTATTTATTTGCTAAATCCTATTAGCCTCGTGGAATTAATAGGATACCGCTTGAAATAATGATCAAGCCTAGTATATAAAACACAAAAATAGCTTTGTGCTTTTCTTCGGGAGTAGCTGCTTTTTTTGATTTGCTGTGGCCAATGGTGATCAACACAATGGCAATAACCATCATAACCCAGTGCTCTACAGTAAAATAGCGGGTCGCCGGGTTTTTCATGGTGTCTTTACTAAACTGTACCAGCGGGCTTACAAAATACAGCACAATACCAATAAGCAATTGTGTATGCACCGAGATCATGGCAAACAGGTTAAGCTTGCGGTTTCCATCGATATAAGGTTTTTTACCTGTAAGACCAAGAAGCGCCAACAGGGCTGCCACAATAACAAGCACAACTACAATGTACCTGAAACCAGAATGAAGATGCTGAAGAAAGCTATAAAGCGTCATAACATAAATTTTTTGTGAATATACAATAAAAGCAAAAGGTGTAAAAGGAGGATGGTTATTTGACAATTGGTTAACGGATTTATTACCATTCCACCGTGATTGCTGGGTAAAATAAATAACAAGCCGAAAGAAGGGTAAAGCGTAGAGGCCTTACCCACCATGCTTCGACGGGCTCAGCATGACAGCTGATAAAAAAGCCAAAGCCTTGTGCGATTCCTTCCCTCGGGAAGGGCCAATGTCATTAAGTTAAGGGGAAACGCAAAAGCAATTCCGCAAAAGCCCCCTCTAAACGGCGAAGCCCTCATGTAATAATCTCCCCCGGACGGGGAGACTTAGCTTCGATTCTTTAAAGTCCTCCCTACCGGGGAGGATTTAGGTGAGGCTATATGTGCTTAACTTAATGACATTGCGGGAAGGGGAGGAAGGGGCTTATCGAATAGGCTAATCCGCACGTAGAAACCCCTCCTGCCATTACACCCGCCCATCGCGCTCCTCTCGTGGGGAGGGAATTAAAAATGACACTTTTTTATCTCAAAAACATGGTTTACACTTTTTTGATGGAATAGAATATAAATAATTGATTTGCAATTGTTTATGTGTATGTTAACCATAAAAAGTGTAAACCATGTAAACCCACTTTAGAAGGGATTATTGTCGTAAATCACCCTGAATTTGTCTTTATTGCCACCTACGTGTTTAAGTTGATGTACCGAACTTAGAGGTATCAAAGAACATCATAAAATCATGGAACAACAAAAAAATGCTTTGGTACAACCCCTGCCGGTCCTGATAGGATCTGTAGCACAGGCACAACTGAATTTATTTGAAGCCGTTAAACAAAGTGAAGTTAACCGCATCCCTTTTGAGGGAAGCTGGACAGCCGCCGAACTGATAGAACACATGGTATTGTCGATTTCAAGCTCTATAAGCTTGTTCAATGGGCCGATCCGGGATACCAACCGGGTGCCCGATCAATATGTACAGTATGTAAAAGACATGTTTTTGAATTTTGACCTGAAGTTTAAATCGGCGCCTTCTATAGCGCCGGCAGCTAAACTGTATGACAGGGATATCCTGATTAAAAAACTCAGAACGGCATATAATAGCTTGATTTACCTGGTAGAAACAAAGGACCTCACCGATACCTGTGAGCTTTGGGAGTTTCCTACCATCGGTTACCTCACCCGCCTGGAATGGGCCTACCAGGCTGTTTATCATGCGCAAAGGCATACGCAACAGCTTAAGAACATTATAGAGCATCTGGGGGTTTGAAAGAAGGCAACGCACACGCGTCATTGCGAAATACGAAGACAACCGACCGGAGGGAGCTCATTAATACTTATAAAAAAACAATCATAAATATTAATAATCTCTATGCTGTACAGGGCCGCTTGACTTGGTGTAGACCCGCTCTTGGCCGCGGGAGGGCCAGTTACTTTTGTCGCCACAAAAGTAACCAAAAAGGCTGTCAGCAGAGAGGCTTCTTTGCCGCACATAGCCTTTGCCCTGCAAAGCAGACAGAACCACGGGCTACAATTATTTTGCTCCACTTTGTTCGCTCGGTTCTTCGCTTCAGCAAAAACTTGCGATGCCCCTCCAAACGCACAAAGCCACCATGTTCTGCCCTCTTTCACCCGAAGCTGTTCTGCTGACGGGGTAGAAAACATAGACACCGACTGCTTTTAAAACAAAAAAGCGATGAAGTTTATGCTTCACCGCTTTTTCTTATGATAAATCCGAAATCCGAATTATATTAATAGTCTTACCGGTTCTTCCAGTAATGATTTCAGGGTTTGCAGGAACGCGGCACCTGTTGCGCCATCAACCACACGGTGGTCGCAGCTTAAGGTAACTTTCATCACGTTGCCTGGTACTACAGCTCCGTTTTTAACAACCGGAACCTGTTGTATACCACTTACTGCAAGAATACAAGAATCAGGTGAGTTGATAATGGCTGTGAACTCATCAACACCAAACATGCCTAAGTTTGATATGGTAAAGGTTGAGCCTTCCCAATCAGACGGTTGCAGTTTTTTTGCTTTTGCACGTTGCGCAAAGTCTTTTACTTCAACTGATATGTGGCTTAGTGATTTTCCGTCGGCAAAACGTATCACCGGTACCAGTAAACCTTCGTCAACTGCTACGGCAACACCAATGTTAACATGCTCATTATAGCGGATCTTATCGCCCAGCCATGATGAATTTATATTGGGGTGTTGTTTTAATGCTAGGGCGCAAGCCTTCACAACAAAATCATTAAATGATATTTTAACCGGTGCAACCTCGTTGATCTTGGCACGGGCCTCAACAGCCTGATCCATATCAATGCTCATGGTTACATAGAAATGCGGAGCGGTAAATAAGCTTTCGCTTAAGCGCTTAGCAATTACCTTACGCATCTGACTAACCGGTTTCTCGGTAAATTTCTCTTCGCCAATAAAGGTTGGGATAGTAACCGGTGCTTTAGTCGGGGCTGCAGATGCCGGGGCGCCTGGGGCGGCTTCGGTACTTGCGGGGGCAGCGGCTGTTTTAGCCGGAGCTACAAATCCTTCCACATCTTTCCTGATAATGCGGCCGCCTTCGGCACTGCCTTTTACATCATTCAGGTTGATGCCTTTATCTTTTGCTATTTTACGGGCAAGCGGTGATGCTTTAACGCGGCTGTCATCAGTGGTTGATGAAGCTGGAGCATCATCAGCAGTTGCAGTTGTTTCTGCTTTAGCGGCAGGAGCAGCCTCTTCTGCTGGTGCAGCGGGTGCGCTTGCGGCATCCTGTAATAAAGGTGTAATATCGGTGCCTTCTTTACCAACAATGGCAATAATGCCATTAACCGGTGCGGCTTCGCCTTCTTTAGGGCCTATATATAAAAGTGTACCTGCTTCGTAACCCACTACTTCCATCGTAGCCTTATCGGTTGCTACGTCGGCCAGTGAATCATCAGATTTTACTTTGTCACCAACTTTAAAGTTCCATTTTTCAATAATACCCTCGGTCATGGTATCGCTAAGGGCGGGCATGCGTATTACCGTAGCTGGTATGCTTGACAGATCAACCTTTGGTGCAGCAGCAGCAACTGGTGCAGGCTGTTTGTCTTCGGCTTTTGCAGGGGCAGTGGCTTCGGCAGGTTTCTCTTCTTTCTTTTGAGCGCCACCATCCTGAGCAAGTACAGCTTTGTAATCTTCGCCTTCTTTACCTAAAACGGCAATAACAGCATCAACCGGAACAGCGCTGCCTTCCTCAACACCTATGTATAAAAGGGTGCCGTCCTGGTACGATTCAAAATCCATGGTAGCTTTATCAGTTTCAATCTCGGCCAATACATCGCCGGATTTTACCTTATCGCCAACTTTCTTATGCCATTTCGCCAATACCCCTTCGGTCATGGTATCGCTCATTTTAGGCATTTTAACTACTTCGGCCATATACTATTTAATAGAATAAGTTTAATATAAATATAGGATTAGTCTCTGATGTATGGATAGTCTGCCTGAACATAAACATCGGTATATAGTTCAGAAGCTTCCGGCCATGGTGATTCTTCAGAAAACTTAACTGATTCGTCAACAATGTCTTTTATCTTGGCATCAATCTCTTCAAACCATTTCTCATCAGCATAACCTTTTTCCAATATTACATGTTTGGTGGCTTCTATCGGATCTTTGGCTTTGTAGCTTTCCAGCTCTTCTTTAGTACGGTATTTTTGAGGATCAGACATCGAGTGACCTTTGTAGCGATAGGTACGCATTTCTAAAAAGGTTGGTCCTTCACCACGGCGTGCACGCTGAACCGCTTCGTCCATAGCCACGTGTACCGCGGCAGGGTCCATACCGTCAACAGCTGATGATGGTATACCGTAAGGCAAGCCTAATTTATAGATATCTGTTTGGATAGTAGTACGTTCAACAGAAGTACCCATGGCGTAACCGTTGTTTTCGCAAACAAAAATTACAGGCAATTGCCATAAAGCGGCCATGTTAAAGGTTTCGGTTAAGGCACCCTGACGTACAGCACCATCGCCCATATAGGCAATGTTCACAAACTCGGTACCTTTATATTTTTCGGCGAAAGCGATACCGGCACCCAGTGGTACCTGACCGCCTACAATACCGTGGCCACCATAAAAGTGTTTTTCCTTGTCAAACATGTGCATAGAGCCACCTTTGCCTTTTGAGCATCCGGTAGCTTTGCCATATAATTCGGCCATAACCGCGTTGGGGGTTACACCTTTGGCAAGCGCATGAGCGTGGTCGCGGTAAGCGGTGATCATGCTGTCTTCCTGTTTAATTACAGACATGGCTCCGGCCAGTACAGCCTCCTGCCCAATATACAGGTGGCAAAAGCCCCTGATTTTTTGTTGTCCGTATAACTGTCCTGCTTTTTCTTCGAACTTACGCATTAACAGCATTTGTTCGTACCACATCAGGTAAGTGTCTTTATTAATTTCGATTGAACTCATGTAATTAAAACAATCAATAATCTTGGAGTAAAGCGCAAATCTAAATATATCCTTGAAAATATCGAAACCGGAGCGAATTTGTTGTGATGTTTTATCTTTTATTTTAAGAAAGGGCTATAAATGAGCAGCCTTAACCGCGTTTTATAAGTTTAACCAAACATTATATGGTTATATGCTCGTATTGCCGAAGCGTTTTTCGCCTGATAATACGTTTTAACGGTACTTTTAATTGTTTTCGGTGTTTTTATGACACACTATTTTTACAAAAAACGAAAAAAACAAGACAAAAAGATAACCATAAAAGTATCATAAGCGTAATAGTGATCGGCTTTGATTGATAAGATTTTTAATACAAATAATATATTTATATTTTTTGAAAATAAAGTGCCATTTATTTGCAATTTTAAAAAATATAGATAGTTTTGTAGCCACTGGTGGACAGAAGTGTCTGATTTAATAAACAATTTGTTGCCCCTAACAGCAAACTAACGCGTTAAATGAAGAAAATTACTCTTGCTATAGTACTACTTTTCAGCGTTTTAGCCTCACAGGCTCAAACTGCAAGTACTCCGAACACCACTGCCGATAAGGCTCCTGATGAGCAGGAAAGTTTAGCTAAAACTTATTTATCTCAGATCATGGGTGTAGCGTTATCCGCCACCTCAAACATGAAACTTTTTCACTTTGTATACGATTGGATAGGTACCCCTTACCACTTCGGCGGTGAATCAAGAAGAGGGATCGATTGCTCGGCATTCACAAAAGAATTATACAGCGAGGTTTTTAACCTGGATATTAAAAGAAGTTCACGCGATATTTTCAGCATGGTAAACCCTGTTGGTAAAGATGATCTGAAAGAAGGCGACCTGGTTTTCTTTAAGATACACAGCCGCAGAATTTCGCATGTAGGTATTTACCTTGGGAATGGCCGTTTTGCGCATGCTTCATCAAAAGGTGTGGCTATCAGCAGTCTTGATGACAATTACTACAGCCGTTATTTTTACAAAGGCGGTCGTTTATTGGCATCGTTCAAAAATGAATTTACCGGTTCGGCGACCGAAACTGATGACGATAAGAATAATTAGTTCGGATTTCGGAATTCGAATGTTCGATTTCGGATTTTTAGCCACTTAGCTGGTAAAAATCAATTAGTAACATCCGAAATAAAAAATTTAATTTAGTCCCTTCAAAAATATGAGGGGATTTTTTTTTGTCGGAAGGTTACAGTTTTTGCTTTTAACAGCGTGCTTATTAATGTTTTTGCAGGCCTGCGAAAGCCCTGCCCAAAACAGGCAGCCGGTTGTTAAACACAAAAAACATCACGCTGCTGAAGTTTTACCACCCCAAACAACACCCGTACAGCACGACTCACTTTGTATTGCCGCCGTTGGCGATATTATGCTGGGTACTTCATACCCCGACAGTACCACCCTGCCCCCCGATAGTGGCCGCAATAGTTTTAAAGCAGCAGTTGCTGAATTAAAAAATACCGATGTGGCATTTGGCAACCTGGAGGGTGCGCTTGTTGATACAGGCGGTCCCGCTCATTTTAAACTTCACCAAAAAAGTAAAGCCTATCTATTCCGGATGCCTACGCGGTATGCATCGGTTTTAAAAAATGCGGGGTTTAATTTATTGAGCCTGGCCAATAACCACATTAATGATTTTGATGCTCACGGACGTAAAAGCACTACAGAAACACTCGATAGCCTCGGTATAAACTACGCCGGGTTGCTCATTAAGCCCTCAACGGTGTTTGAGGTGAATGGCGTGCGCTATGGTTTTTGCTCTTTTGCTCCCAATGCCAATACGGTATCTATACATGACCTCAAAGGTGCGGCGCGCATCATCAGCGATTTGAAACAACGTTGTGATGTTGTCATTGTATCATTTCACGGTGGTGGGGAGGGAGTTGATTATGAACATGTGCCTTTCGCGGTAGAGTCCTTCATCGGCGAAAAACGTGGTGATGTGCATGCCTTTGCCCATAATGCCATTGACGCCGGCGCCGACCTGATATTTGGTAACGGCCCACATGTAAACCGGGCCATGGAAATGTATAAGAATCGGTTGATAGCTTATAGTCTTGGCAATTTTTGCACTTATAAATGTGTAAGTGTAAGCGGTATTTGCGGTATGGCGCCCCTACTTAAAGTATATGTAAATAAAAAAGGCGAATTTTTAAGCGGTCGTATTATTTCGTTTAAGCAGGCACATGATAAAGGACTGGTACTGGATACCCTGAACCAGGCCATGCGCCGCATCCGGATGCTGACCGAAACTGACTTTCCCGATGCCGGTTTGAGCATTGCCGACAGCGGGGAAATAACCGCGACAACCCGGTTTGATAATTCGCTCACAAAAGTTACAGAGCCAAGCCAATAGCTCCGGTAAAAAGCATTAATTTGCAAATCGTTTAAAAAAATAACCCTTTAAACACACGTTAAACAGCGTATGAATAAATATGTATTATCATTAACCGCTATGGCATTTGTTTGGACAGCAAATGCACAGCAAAAAAACACTTTAACCGATAAGGATTATGCCCATGCCGAAAGCTTCCTGGGTTATAATACCGAGCAATTGGTTGATCACGGCAGAGTGATGCCCAACTGGCTACCGGGCGATAAATTCTGGTACCGGACATTAACACCCCAAGGAAGTGAATTTATTTTGGTTGATCCCGCTAAAAAAACACGCGGACAGGCTTTTGATCAACAAAAACTGGCGGCAGCCATATCAACGGCTACCGGCAAAACCTATCAAGCTAACCAATTGCCTTTCCGCACCTTCAGTTTTTTGGATGATCTGAAATCGATCTCTTTTGCTGCTGATGGCAAATCATGGAAATGTGATCTGCAAACTTATCAGTGCACGCAGGATAATGCCATGGTTGGCCAAAGTAAAGCGTACACCCGTAGAAGAGGTGGCGATGACGAGGTTGCATCGCCCGATGGTAGCCAGGTTGCCTATATTAAAGATTATAACCTATGGGTGCGTAATATAAAAACAGGGAAGGAAACCCAATTAACTACCGATGGGATAAAGGATTTTGGTTATGCTACCGATAATGCTGGCTGGAAATCATCAGACGGAGCCATCGTTCGCTGGTCGCCCAATTCCAAAAAAATAGCCACTTTTAAACAGGATCAGCGTAATGTGGGTGATATGTATTTGGTTACTACCAATGTTGGCCATCCCACACTAAAAGCATGGAAATATCCATTGCCGGGCGATAAGGAAATTGCGATGATACACCGGGTGATCATTAATGTGGATGAGCCTAAAGTGATCAATATACAGGTTGCTCCTGATCCGCACCGCGCTACGCTGAGCGATGATATTGCCAGCAGCGGTACTTTTGATGATGTAGACTGGACCGACGACGCTTCTAAACTAGCTTTTGTATCCACTTCCCGAGATCATAAACAGGAAAAATTCCGTATTGCCAATGCTGCTACGGGTGCCGTAAAAGAGGTTTTTGAAGAAACCGTAGCTACGCAATATGAGTCGGGTCAGGGTACTATTAACTGGCGGTACCTGGCAAAAACTAATGAGATTATCTGGTTTTCGGAGCGCGACAATTGGGGGCATCTGTATTTATATGACGCGCTTACCGGCAAAGTTAGAAACCAAATTACCAAAGGCGATTGGGCGGTAACCGAACTATTGAAGGTAGATGAAAAGAACCGCGTGCTCTATTTCCTGGCTGATGGCCGCGAGCCGGGCAATCCATACTTTAGCCACCTGTACAAAGTTGGCTTTAATGGTAAAGGGCTTACCCTGCTGAGCCCAGGAGAAGGGAACCATCAAATTACGCTGTCGCCAAGCGAGAATTATTTTATAGATAGCTATTCCAAAGCCGATGCGCCACCGGTAACCGTTCTGCGTGACCTGAATGGCAAGCTGGTCAGTACATTAGAGAAAACAGACATCAGCAGGCTGCTGGCTTCGGGTTGGAAAGCGCCTGTTCCGGTTACTGTTAAAGCGCATGACGGCCAAACCGATATTTATGGTTTAATGTATGTGCCCACACGGCTTGATCCTAGCAAAAAATATCCGATCATCAATAATCTGTATCCAGGTCCGCAAGGCGGTAGTGTGGGCAGCTGGTCATTTGCATCGGCCCATGGCGATTGCCAGGCACTGGCCGAGCTAGGTTTTGTGGTAGTACAGATTGAAGGTACCAGCAATCCGCTGCGTTCCAAAAGCTATCATGATATGAATTATGGTCATATGTCTGAAAATACACTGCCAGATCAGATTACTGCTATGCAGCAACTGGCTCAAAAATATCCTTACATCGATATCAATAAGGCGGGTATCTGGGGCCATTCGGGTGGTGGTTTCGCTACTGCCGCGGCTATGTTCCGTTTTCCTGATTTTTTCAAAGTGGGGATATCTGAATCAGGAAACCATGACAATCGTGAGTATGAGGATGATTGGGGCGAGCGTTACATTGGTTTGTTAACCCCACAGGCAGATGGGGTATCCAACTACGAAGCCCAGGCCAATCAAAACTATGCTAAAAACCTGAAAGGTAAATTGATGCTGGCCCACGGTTTAATGGATGACAACGTGCCGCCATACAATACCTTGCTGGTTATTGAAGCTTTAGAAAAAGCCAACAAGGATTATGACCTGGTGGTATTCCCTAATAATGCTCACGGCTATGGTCAGAACTCGTACTACATGATGCGCCGCCGCTGGGATTATTTTGTAAAGAACCTGGCTGGTGCCGAAACGCCAAAAGAATATGTATTAAAAAGCAAGACTGATCCGCGAAATAGTGCGCAGTAAAGATTGAAGAGGTAAAACGAAAAGGCGGATCAATTGATCCGCCTTTTTTGTTGGCTATATCCAGAAAGTGGGTTTACATGGTTTACACAATTCATAGTTAACATTGTTTTATTTAATTGATAATCAAATAGTTAGTTATATTTTATTATCATGTATCGGGTTTAAGTGTAAACCCAGATTTATCCGGAAGGAATTCTGAGAGAGCAGGAGATCCAGAGGAAGCTAAAAGTGGATTTGAATTGATGTATGTAATTGATATATAATTAATTATGGTATTTTATGAATAATAAAATGGGTTACGTTAATCAACTTTTATAAAAAAATGCAATAAAATTTGCGTCGTCATTTGGCGTTATATATATTTGTCGTCAAATGACGACGAGATGATATTAAGACGAGACATTTTTCAAGCCGTAGCCGATCCCACAAGAAGGGCTATCCTCGCGCTTTTAGCTTCACAGACGATTACTGCCGGTGCCATAGCCGATAATTTTAATGGGGCACGGTCTACCATTTCCAAACATATTCAGATACTGACAGAATGCGGTCTTGTAGAATCAAATCAACGGGGGCGGGAGATCTATTACCAGATCAAGATGGATAAAATGACGGAGATTGATGTTTGGCTGGATCAGATACGTGTGATTTGGGAAGCCCGCTTTGATAATCTTGAAAACTATATAACAAAAATTCAAAAAGATAAAAACCATGGAAAAAACAGAAACCCGCGAGATGCGGATAACCAGAACGTTTAAGGCTCCCGTTGAATTGATGTGGGAAGTTTGGACAGATCCAGCGCATATAATCAACTGGTGGGGGCCAAATGGGTTCACCTCTATCATTCACAAAATGGATTTTAAAGAAGGTGGAGAGTGGAACCTGACCATGCACGGTCCGGATGGTACCGACTATCCCAACAAAAGTATTTACAAGGAAATCATCCCGCTCAAGAAAATCGTGTTTGAACACTTCAACCCTCATTTCTTTACGACAGTCCTTTTTGAATCCAAAGGCGAAGAAACAGAAATGAACTGGACGATGGTATTCGATACCGCGGAGATACGTGAAACTGTAGTCAAAGTACACAAAGCAGATGAAGGATTAAAACAAAATGTTGAAAAACTGGATGAATACCTTTCAAAGCTAGGGAATTGATCGGACGCTAAATAGATATGTGTGCAATGGATAGCGGGAGGCGCAATTATGCGTCTCTACGTTTTATATTTTTGTAGAGACGCATAATTGCGTCTCCTCATGGAAAATTTAAAGACGAAGCCTTAAGCTTCGTCTTTTGTGTTACGGATAAGACTGATCCCCGTAAAGAAAAATATGATGGCTATAATGCCTACAACAACCAATGTTGTGGTTTGGTTGCTGTGGTTAATGACACCCAGCCCGGTATAAATTAAGCCAATGATACCAAGTACGGTTAATATGGCTCCAAAAGTTCGTTTTAGGTTCATGATAGTTTATTGCTGTTTTATAAAGCATTTTTATAAAAACAAATAACACACCAATAATTTGTACTACATTTATTTATCTAAATATTATCAATCATGGGAACCGGACAGATCACTTTTTTTATTATTGCGTTCATCGTACTGATTATCATATTTACTTCCTTTGTGTCTGTAAAACAGGGCACAATAGTGGTAATTACCGTATTTGGGAAGTATCGGCGCATACTTACCCCGGGCTTAAACTTTAAACTGCCATTTATCGAAAATGTGTACTCTAAAATATCTATCCAGAACCGTTCGGTGGAGCTGGAGTTCCAGGCGGTAACCTTTGACCAGGCCAATGTTTATTTTAAGGCCATGTTGCTTTACTCGGTGCTTGATCAGCAGGAAGAAACCATTAAAAACGTAGCCTTTAAGTTTGTTGATGAGCGTAACCTCATGCAAGCGCTTATTCGTACGGTTGAAGGTTCCATCCGCGCCTTTGTAGCTACCAAACGCCAGAGCGAGGTGCTTATATTACGACGTGATATTGTGGAGCATGTAAAAGAACAGCTTGACCAGATACTGGAAAGCTGGGGATATCACTTGCAGGATTTGCAATTGAACGATATTACATTTGATGATGTGATCATGAAATCCATGAGCCAGGTAGTGGCTTCTAACAACCTGAAAGCCGCCGCCGAAAATGAAGGCCAGGCATTACTGATCACCAAAACAAAAGCTGCTGAGGCCGAAGGTAACGCCATCAAAATATCGGCACAGGCCGAACGTGAGGCCGCACAGTTGCGTGGTCAGGGTATTGCCCTGTTCCGTGAGGAAGTGGCCCGGGGTATGACTGTGGCTGCTAAAGAAATGGCTGAGGCCAATATGGATACTTCGGTGATCATGTTTACCATGTGGACAGAGTCAATCAAGCACTTTGCCGAAAACTCACAAGGTAACGTGATCTTCCTCGATGGATCAACCGATCAGATGCAGCATACTTTAAAAGAAATGATGAGTTTAAACCTTTTGCAGAATGACGTCGTCAAAGGTGTTAAAAAGTAAAAGTTTTAACCTGCGTATTTCATGAATGTAAGATGGCTGAAGGGGGTGTTCATCATAGCCCTGTTTTTAATAACGATAACCAGGGCACAGGCCCAACAATTCCATCAACTAACCATTAACGATTTTGGCGGCGCGCCGCGTGTAAATGCACTTGGCGTAGTTGCTTATACCAACTGCACCATTGATTTTAAGTATCAGGCTAACCGTGTAAATGGCGGATATATGCTTAATGCTTTTGTAAAGCTGGTGCTGAATACCGAAAGATCATGGCTCGACAGGAGCAGGGTAACATCCAACCAGGTACTGGTCGAGGTGTTAAAGCACGAACAGGGCCATTATACCATTGCTTACCTGGAGCAGCAGGAATTGCTGCGCGAAATTGGTAAAACCCGTTTTAGTCGTAATTATCAATACGAGGCCATGAACCTGTTTAATCGTATCGATAACAAATACAAACAAATGAATACCGATTATGATGAGGATACTCAACACATGACCAACCAGGTGCAGCAGCACAGCTGGGATGTGTATTTTCAAAAACAACTACAGTTTATGCCGGTGGAAGGCAGGGAGAGCCGATAAACTCAACATGCCAGTCTTTATTTATAATTCAACCAACACATTATTGTTGTAAGGCTTAGTAATGTAGTTACAATTCCTTCCGCATTACATAGTCATTCATCCAATACGGGCCAATGGCTATGTCCTCCTCATACGCAACAGCGAATCCCATTTTTTCATAAAAGGCCTTGGCGTTATTGTAGCGGTTTACATTCAATTCCAGTACCTTTTTGCCTACATCTGTAGTCCGTTGGATCACTTCATTGATGAGCACTTTACCATATCCTTTGCCCTGTGTTTTAGGCAGGCAGTATAGCTTATGCAATTTATAAATATCAGCGTTTTCTTCGCGTGGCGAATAGGCGGCAAATGCTACCGGTTCTTCCGCTTCCGATAACAGGATAAAAGTTTGCGCACAGGTTTCAATCTGTTTGCTGATTTTATCCGTTGAATAGATCTCATTCAGCATAAACGAGATTTGTTCTTTTTCCAGTATCGGACTGTAAGTAACCCACCAGGTTTGGTCGGCTATTTGGATGATGGTTTCCACATCATTTACGGTCGCTGTTCTTATTGTATACATATTCAAATCTTATTAGCTTTTTTCCTCCCATATCATGCAGAGGTGCAGTATGGTTTCTACGGCTTTTTGCATATCCTGAACCGACACCCATTCCTGTTTACTGTGAAAAGCATGCTCGCCCGCAAATATATTGGGGCAAGGCAAACCCATAAAGGATAGTCTTGATCCATCGGTGCCTCCCCTGATGCTGCAAAGCTTAGCCGCAATACCTGTACGATTGATGGCTTCCATAGCGTATTCCACGATCTCTGGATGCTCATCCAGCACATTTTTCATATTGCGGTATTGCTCGCTTACCGCTAAGTTATACGTTGATGCAGGATATTTTTTCAATACTTCATCTGCCGTTTTGCAGATTACATCAGCATGGTCACTTAGTTTCTTCGCATCGAAATCACGGATGATAAAATCAATGCCAACGGTTTCTACATGCCCTTCAATGGCTACGGGGTGTACAAAACCCTGCATGCCTTCGGTATGCTCGGGCGATAGGCTATCAGGCAAAGCGGCGATGATCTCTCCGGCAATTTTGATGGCGCTTTCCATTTTACCTTTGGCAAAACCAGGGTGCGAGCTTACGCCGTTAATGGTCAATCTTGCCCCATCGGCAGAGAAGGTTTCGTTTTCCATATTACCCGCACTTTCGCCATCCATGGTATAACCGGCATAGGCACCCAGCTTGGTAATATCCACGTGTTCAACACCATGACCTACCTCTTCATCGGGGGTAAACAGTATCCGGATATCACCGTGTTTTATTTCGGGACGGTTCATCAGTTGGTAGCAAGCATCCATGATTTCGGCAACACCAGCTTTATTATCGGCTCCTAATAAGGTGGTACCACTGGCGGTTATCACATCGTTACCTATCTGGTTTTTCAGATCAGGATGCTCCGCCTGTTTTATGATTTGAGAGGCATCATCCGGTAATATAATATCCTGTCCCTGGTAATTTTTATGAACAATAGGTTTTACATTTTTTCCGCTACAGTCGGGCGCGGTATCCATGTGCGAGCAAAAACAAATTACAGGCACCTGTTTGTTTGTATTTGAAGGTATAGTAGCGTATACATAGCCGTATTCGTCCATGTGGGCATCGGCAACTCCTATGTCCAAAAGCTCATCAACCAGCAGCCTTGCCAAATCTTTTTGCTTTTCTGTTGACGGAAATGAAACAGAAGAGGGGTCTGATTGCGTATCAATGGTAACGTAACGTAAAAAGCGTTCGGTTACGGTGAAGTTTAGTGATGAAGTGAAATTCATAGGGCTAAATATTAGTAAAATTTACCGGCAACCGTACCCGGCATGTTCCATTTGTAAATATTGATTAAAATTTAGCTTTGAAAAAATTTATTCTGTTTTTTGTTTTAGCAGCTGCGGGGTTTACGGTAAAGGCACAGGAAGGATATAACTATTATGAATGGGGGGTAGGCGGCGGCATTGGCTATGGCAGGGCTTATGCCGATACCAAAAGGCAGGATTATCATCCTCTTTATAACCTTAATATAGCCTACAATTTTAATCCCTATGTACCTGTAGCCCTGGAATACCAGTTCGGTACACTTTCGGGTGGTGGCCTTACTCCCGATAAAGATGCTTACGGGCGCATGTACAAAAATGCTTATAAAGCTTTATTGCTCCATGCCGATGCTCAGTTTGGAAGTTTTATTGACTATTCCAACAACGGGTTTTTAAACGTGATTAAAAACTTTTATGTAGGTACAGGGATCGGTGCTATATCCAACAATATGAAATTTATACAGCGTGGTAACCCACCGGCGTTCTCCGATCCCAGTAATTCTTATTATCATGGTCCGCTGGGTACTAAAGAAGGCTTCCAGGGTAAAGACAAAAGTATTAACCTGGTTTTACCGCTACGCTTTGGCTATGAGTTTAAAATTTATGATTCGTATGATCAGGTTGGCTATACCATTACCCTGGGTTATGAGCACAATTATACCTTTGGCGAAGGGCTTGATGGATACGATGACCCGCCGGCTAAGTTTAAAAACAATGCTCCCGACCAGTATGCACACTTCACCATAGGTTTTCGGTACAATTTTGGTAATACAGTATCTTATAATAAACTGATAAGAGATTTCGGATTTTGAATATAGAAGAATTACGTGACTATTGCCTGCAAAAGCCAGGAGTAACAGAAGGCTTTCCTTTTGGCGAGGACACCCTTGTTTTTAAAGTTAGCGGTAAACTATTTTTACTGATCGGGCTGGAAAGCGGCAACCGGTTTAATGTTAAATGCGAGCCCGAGCTTGCCGTTGATCTGCGAGAGCGTTATACGGAAGTACAGCCAGGCTACCACATGAACAAAAAAATGTGGAACACCGTTTATATGGATGGTTCACTAACCCATAGGCAACTTTGTGAAATGATTGATCATTCCTATGATCAGGTGATTCTTGGCTTACCCAAGAAATTACAGGCCGAGCTGAAGGAAGAGCAGAGATATAGGGATGAGGATTAATTACAGTATTTGAGGTTCTCTTAGCCCTTGTATCTTATCTCTTGGCTCTCAAATACTATATTTGAGCAATAATACATCCCGATGAAGAAAACATTGTCTGCTTTATTTATTTGCTTAATATCCTTGTCGGCCAGAGCTCAATTAACGCCGTTTGAGCAACATCAGGACCACAATTATACAGCTACCTACGCTGAAGTGATCGCTTATTATCAAAACCTCAATAAGCTGTACCCTCAACAAATGAGGCTGATTAATTATGGCACTACCGATGTGGGTAAACCACTTACCCTCATTGTATTGTCGCGCGACAAAATTTTTGATCCGGCGCTGATTAAAAAGCAAAACAAACGAATATTGCTCATTAACAATGGCATACACCCCGGTGAGCCCGAAGGCATAGACGCCAGCATGATGCTGGTTCGTGATCTGCTTAAAAAGGATCAGTTGCCAAAAGATGTAGTGATATGCCTTATTGCTTTATATAATATTGATGGCAACCTGAACCGCGGTTTGAGCAGGGTTAGCCAAAATGGGCCTTTAGCTTATGGCTTCAGGGGGAATTACCGCAATCTGGATCTGAACCGTGATTTTATCAAAGCCGATAGCCGCAATGCCCAGGCGTTTACACAAATACTGACTACTTGGAAACCGGAGATCTTCCTGGATAACCACACCAGTGATGGTGCCGATTATCAGTACGTGATGACGCTGATTGAAACCCAAAAGGATAAACAAACCCCCATCCTGGCTAATTATACTGCCAAAACGCTTACGCCTTATCTATATAGGAGCATGAAATGGGCTGGCTTTGAGATGATCCCCTATGGTGCCGGTGAAGAAGGTTTACCCGACTCGGGTATTGTAAGTTTTTTGGAAACACCGCGTTTTGCGACAGGTTTTGCCGCTCAGCATAACATCATCAGCTATATAACAGAAACGCATATGCTTAAGGAATTTGATAAAAGGGTATATGCTACTTATTTGTTTATGCAATTTCTTATTCAGATCAATCAGCGCGATGCCAAATTGATTGGTGAACTCAAACAAAAGGCGGATGAACAGGTATCCCAACAAAAAACCTTCGCGCTAAACTGGACGGTCGACCGCCAGGCTGTGGATACAATTACCTTTAAAGGCTATAAGGCAGATTATAAAACCAGCGAAGTAAGCGGCTTAAACCGCTTGTATTATGACCGGGACAAGCCCTACACCAAAACCATTAACTTTTGGAACACCTATAAAGTTACCGCCACAGCTGATAAACCAGTGGCCTATGTAATACCACAAGCCTGGGGCAAGGTGATCGACCTGTTTAAACTGAATGGCGTTAAAATGCAGCAACTGGCGCATGATACCACACTGGGTTTACAGATGTATTATATTGAAGATTATAAAACCCCGCAGAAACCCTATGAAGGACATTACCTGCACTCGGCTGTTAAACTAAACCCAGTGGATATGCGGGTTAAATTTTATGCCGGCGATTATGTGGTATATACTAACCAGCCCATTAACCGTTATATTGTGGAAACTTTGGAACCGCAGGGTGTCGATTCCTTTTTTGCCTGGAACTTTTTTGATTCGGTGCTTGGCGAAAAAGAATATTTTTCGGATTATGTATTTGAAGATATCGCTGCCAACTTATTGAAAAAAGACCCCGAACTGAAAAAGAAACTCGATGAAGCGAAAAGTAAAGATCCTAAACTGGCTGGCAGTGCACAGGCGCAATTATTCTTTGTTTACCGCAATTCACCCTATTTTGAAAAAACTTTTATGCGCTACCCAGTGGGCAGGCTGCTAACCGATACCAAACTCGATCTTAAATAAATGGAATATCTTATATTAACTCCTGTAGCGTCTGTCATTTTCGTTATTACACTTATCACATCGTTATATGCCTTTTACAACCAAAACGTGTTAGGCAAAATGATGCTGCATCCCTATACGGTTTCGCGGGGTAAAGATCTGTATACGCTCATCACCAGCGGCCTCATCCATCGCGATACTATGCACCTGCTGTTCAATATGATGTCGTATTACTTTTTCGCCTTCCAGCTGGAACAGGTTATCGGGCACTGGCAGTTCGGGTTGCTGTATGTAGTAAGTTTAGTATTGAGCGATATGCCTTCGGTGCTTAAAAACCGGGAGAATTATAACTACTACAGTCTTGGTGCATCTGGCGCCATAAGCGCGGTAATATTTGGAGCAATACTATATTTTCCGCTGGCCAAAATGGGCCTGATATTTTTACCCATCCTGATACCGGCTTATGTATTTGGCATCCTGTATTTAATTTATTGTACATACGCCTCCAAATACAGCCGTGACAGTATCAACCATGATGCCCACTTGTACGGCGCTTTAAGTGGCTTATTGATCACCATTTTGCTTAACCCTCCGGTTTTACCGGCCTTTATTCAACAGATCAGCGGGGCAATTCAATCGATGCTGCACTAATAGTGTTGCCATCGGCATCAAAAAGAAAACTCATGGGCTCTTCGGGCTTTTTGATGATCTCAAACAGCAGGAAGCCCCAGTTTTTCCAGAAATTTTCCAGCACCTGGCCGTAAACCTTGGGTACCCAATCATCAAACAAGGGTTTGGTGCTGGTACCGCGCAGGGGCATAGCTTCTATATAAATGATATCTTCAACGGGTAAAATATTATACTCGGGCAGGCGGTTAAACAGGTATGCTGAATAAAAAAAACGGGCGTTAACCTCTTCAAACTGTACAGGATGCAGGGTTTGACTCTTTATTTTGTCCAAAGCTGCCTGGTGATAGCTGGCATTGGCACCGTTATCCTGCAGGCAAATGATCAGGCCAAAATCCTTGATCCGAAGCGAGAATGTCAGGGTATTGATCTCATCGCGGTAGCCAAAAATGTCTTCTGAGTTATCCACTTTAAATAGAACCAGGCTGAAAGGCTTAAAACCATCCAGTTCAATAGGCAGGTTGAGGCTTTGCAGCATCAAATGCAGGTGGCTGAACTTATGGATAATAGCCTGCGACATGTTAAACTCCTCTCCTTGGGAATGCTGCAGCTTAATACCTGATTGTATTTCGTTAAAGATGATGCCATACAACAGCTTACCGGCCCATTGAAATAGCTTCAGCTCGTCCAGTTGTTTTACGGCCTCGTAACCTGCATCAAAAGCGGCGGCAATTTCAATTTCCAGGGGCTCCAGGAATTGCTCGTTGATGGCGGCGGTGCAGGGCAGCTTCAGATCTTTGTAGGTGGCCATGCTTTCGTCGAGCAGTTTAAAAGGCTTATCTTCCAAACTATAGCGGCTCATGAGCCATTGCGGAAAAACCTGTATCTTTTCTTCCTCAGAATTTAAGGGCTCCCCGCTCAGGAAACACTTATTATTACTGAAATTAAAACGCTCGAACGGTGAATAAATTTGTGCCCACATGGGCGCAAAGATAAGGATGAATGCAGATGATTTTAGATGTGCGGATGTGCAAATATGCAGATGTGCGGATTTTTTGACATAACTTGCACATCATTTTTCATCTGCACATTTAAAATTTGCACATCCGCACATCGTTTTTCATCTGCATATTTGCACATCCGCACATTTGAAGTTTTCGCATGGAACTGACATATCACCCCTTTGAACTGCAATTAAAGCACGCTTTTACCATAGCCAAGTTTTCGCGCACCTCTACCCCAATTATGCTGGTGCAAATTAAGCATGAAGGCTATACCGGTTATGGCGAAGCATCCATGGTGCCCTATATGGGCGAGAGCCATGAAAGCGCCACTGTTTTCCTGAGCAAGGTTGATATCAGCAGATTCAGCTACCCGATTGATTTTGGTGCGGTGATCAATTACCTGGATAGCATTGCTCCGGGCAATCCCGCTATTAAAGCAGCCATTGATATTGCCCTGCATGATCTGGATGGAAAGATCAAACAAGAACCCTGCTGGCAACTGCTGGGCAGCGATCCCGCAAAAATGCCGGTGACCAGTTTTACCATTGGTATTGATACACCCGAAATGATCATCAAAAAGGTAAAAGAAGCCGAAGGTTTTAAAGTGATCAAAGTAAAGCTGGGCAAGGATAACGACAAAGAACTCATCACCACTATCCGCTCCATTACCGATGTCCCTCTTTATGTGGATGCCAACCAGGGCTGGACAGACCTCCAACAGAGTCTGGATATGACCTACTGGCTACAGGAACAGGGTGTACAACTGATAGAACAACCCATGCTCAAAACTGATCCCGACAGCAATGCCTGGCTCACCGAGCGCAGCCCAATTCCTATTATTGGCGATGAGGCCGTACAGCGTTTTGAGGATGTAGATAAAGCCAATGGCGTTTATACCGGGATCAATATCAAACTGATGAAATCGGCAGGTATATATGAAGCAACCCGTATGATCAAACGAGCCCATGAACTTGATTTGAAGATTATGATAGGCTGCATGACCGAAACCAGCTGCGCCGCCCTTGCTGGACTGACGATTGCCCCGCAAAGTGACTGGGTTGACCTGGACGGCCCGTTTTTAGTAAGCAATAATCCCTACCAGATGCC
This sequence comes from Mucilaginibacter lappiensis, assembly GCF_900155965.1. Lineage (GTDB taxonomy): Bacteria > Bacteroidota > Bacteroidia > Sphingobacteriales > Sphingobacteriaceae > Mucilaginibacter > Mucilaginibacter lappiensis. Next base: position 6,441 of record NZ_FTMG01000014.1, on the reverse strand, counting down.
TGATTTTGCTGATGGTAAATATATACTGAACAATGACGCGGGTTTGGGGATACGGCGTTAGCCCGCATTTCTGATTAATGCAGCAAGTGCTGATCTAGCCTATTTATTGAGTATTTATATGTAATGGTTGAATAAATTAGTAAAACAGTGTCCACTGTGATAACTTATTTACTTAATCACTTATTTATGAAGGCTATAATACCAATATTGCTCATGGCAGCTATCACTACATTGGGTCATGCACAAAACTTTATTAAACCCGGCGACAGGATCATCCGGAATGACTGGATCAAACCTTCGCATGACTTTTATAAAAATGTGATCCGGGATACCTCCGGGAAGATCATTTACGAGTTTATGATGGATGATGTAACGACCATTGATCAGGCTCACAAACAGATCACCTTTATACGGTCGCGCCAGGTACCTATTGGTAGTTTTTCAGCAGATACTTCTATAACCGATCTGTCATTTAAACCCCTTAGCATGCACGAAACATTGAGGCAAAAAGTACATTATGATATGCTATTTACCGATAACCAAGCCACTGTAAAAGCGATACGTAATGCCGTATCATCGGTTAAAACCTATCCGATGATGAGCGGTTATTTTGAGGATAATATGATCGAATACATATTTGGCTACCTGGAACTTAAAAAAGGAATCACCTACACGCTTGATAATTTTAATAAGGACACCCCTTCCCCATCAGATCCGTACGCCCTCACCTACTTGTTTGATGATGTATGGCCCCTGGCCGCAGACCATCAGTTAACCTACAGTGTTATCCGTTTTACCCATGGTGATACCGAAGGTTATATCTGGATTGATCAAGGCACCCATCAGGTGATCAAACAGCAAGGAAATTTTAAAGGAGGGTCGTATTTGATTACGAAGTTGTAAGGTTAGTAGTACAATGGATGCTTCACTCCGTTCAGCATGACAACTTATTGTAAACGGGTACAATACAAATAAAAACGCCGCATACCCCTACAGGTATGCGGCGTTAAATTCACAAGGCCTAAAAATTATTTCCCGGCAGCGTTATTTGCTGCATCGATAATTACTTTGGCAACAGCATCCGGGTGTGAGATGAATACTACGTGGCTTGCTTTTATTTCGGTTACTTTCGCACCGGCACGTTTGTACATGTTGCGTTCAATGTCGGGATTAATGGCTTTGTCTTCAGTGGCAACAATACCATAGCTGGGTTTAGTTTTCCAGGCGGCTTCGGTAATTGGGGCTACAAAACCTTGTGCGGCGATAGGGCCTTGTGAAGCGTACATAAAGTCGGCTAATTCTTTGCTCAGATCGGCAGCAAAACCGGCGTGGAATTTTTCTTTGCTAAAATAAACAAAGCCTTTTTCGTCCGGAGGCAATATGCCGTTTTCTGGAGCAGCTGGTAATGATTGAACCAGTTTTAAAGTAGTTTCGCCATTATCGGGTGCAAAGGCAGCGATATAAACCAATGCTTTTACTTTAGGATTTGTACCGGCTTCGGTAATTACGGTACCGCCCCATGAGTGACCTACCAGTATCACCGGTCCATCTTGTTTGTCGATAACGCGGTTAGTGGCATCCACATCGTCTTTAAGTGATGTTAAAGGATTTTGAACAACGGTTACATTATAACCTTTTTTAGTCAGGATATCATAAACGCCTTTATAGCCAGAACCATCGGCAAAGGCGCCATGCACCAATACTATATTTTTTACGGGAGCCTGAGCTTCTGCTTTAGGAGCTGAACCAATAATAGTTGATAAAATAATAGCGGAGGCAGCTAAGCCTGTTTTGAATGTGTTTTTCAGAGTTTGAGTTTTCATTGTCGTGTATGTTGATATTTCTTGTTTGAATCAACGATACAAAGGTGCAGCAACGATTACACCTGCGGAATGGGCATACTTCCCGACTACTTGTAATTATTTCCCTAGGCTACCAGTTTCTTACTATTTCTGAATTCCGATGGTGACAAGGCTGTATGTTTTTTAAAGAAATTACTGAAATAAGCGGCATCATCAAAACCCAGCTCATAGGTAATTTGCTTAGCCGATTTATCTGTATAGAACAACAGGCGCTTGGCTTCGATCAATATTCTTTCCTGGATGATCTGGATGGGCGTTTTATGATTATACAGCGCAAACAGGTTGGATAAGGTCTTTGGCGACTTATTTAACCTGCCCGCATAATAACTCACACTGTGCTGTTCGCGGAAATTCATTTCAACCAGTAAATTAAATTTGCGCAGAATATGGAAGCGATCGTCAGTAAGTTTTACTTCGGGGAAACTGCTGGCCCTTGCTAACTTGGTGATCATGATAATGAGCCGTTTCAAAAGCATCATGAGCAATTCGGTCTGGATACCATCTTTGGTATTGAGTTCTTCAATAAATACATCCAGCAGCACCTTTAATTTTCGCTGCGTATCCGGGTCCAGGTCGATGAATACATTATCATTCATTCCAAACAAAAAGCCAACGCAGCTTACTTCGGTATCGTGGTCAACAATACAGTAAAACTCGCGGTTAAACTGCCAGGCCACCACATCGCCGGGGTACTCAAAATAAAACGACTGGTTAAACATGAGCGGCAGTACGGTATTCGGCATAAAATCATAAGCCGAGCCATCAATGGTTACGGTTTGTTTATTGCCCCTGTTCCAGGCTATGGTAAAGTATTTATAGTCGTAATCACGTGTGTAGAACAAACGGTCAAGCTGCGGTTCATTATGGTGCAGCAACAGATCGCCGCCGGTGTTCTGGTCTGATACTGATAATTTCATGCCCGAAGATATTATAAAATCAAAACAATATACTGAGGAAAATAACATTGAATACTTTGCGTTGAACGGTTTACATGGTTTACACTTTTCATGGTTTACACTTTTGCAATTGACTATTAATCAGCTTATTGTAATTTAAAATGATCAAATATTACGGTTATAGTGTAAACCATAAATTATGTACCATGTAAACCCAATTTGCACCAAAAATGACCCGCCTGTTCAGGTATTACTTATCGCTCAGCATAATAGGATTACCCTTACCGCCAATAATAATCACTTTGGCATTGGGCGATAAGGCAATTTCTTTTTGAGCTTTGATAGCTTCGTATTGGAGTTGTTTATCTGAAAGCCCGGTTGAAAGAATTTTCTGATAATCGGCAATACCCTGGGCTTCTACACGTTTACGTTCGGCTTCCTGACGCTCTTTTTGCAGCACAAATTGCATTTTTTGAGCGTCCTGTTCGGCATTGATCTTTGATTCGATGCTGGCCCTTACCGAGGCTGGCAGGGTAATATTGCGTACCAGGATCTGTTGTAGCTCCAGTCCGCGTTTAGCAAAATTGGCCGTTATATAACGGTTTATTTTGTCCTGAAACTCCTGTCGTTTGGTGGAGTACAGATCAACAGCGGCATAATTAACCGCATTGTCACGTATAGCAGTCCGGGATACCGGGCGAACAATCTTATCCAAATAATTTTCGCCAATATTCTGCAAAATAAAAGGGGCCTTGTCCGGGCTTACTTTATACAACACCGAAAGATCAATGGTAACTTCCAGCCCATCGCTTGATAGCACCCGGATAGCATCGTCACCCTCCTTTTGACCCTCGTTACTTACGGCGCTCATGGTGTATGTTTGGGTTTGTATATCAAAGGTGGTGATATCAACCAATGGGTTAATGATGTGCAAACCACTTTCGAGCACATTATCCTGTACCTTACCAAAAAGGGTTTGCACACCTACTTTACCGGGCTCAATTACTTTAAATATGGATAGTAACAGACCAACGGCTACTATGACTAATCCAACGGCGGTTGCCGTACCGCTAAAGCGGCCGGCAGGCTCAGGTGAGCGTTTGAGCACTATACCCACAACGAGTACAATAACTCCCAAAATTGCTATAAACATGCAATGAAGTTACTGCTTTTTTTGCGAGTTCCTTACGTCTTTTAACAGTCTTATTTTTAATACAATAACTACCCCGGCAACCAGTATAGCAGCACCCAGTAAAGTAAAGTTTTTATTGGAGTTTGCCTGGTAGGCTACAAACAGGCATAATACAATACCTACAGTGTACAGCACATTAAGCACTAACTTTAAACCCATAATTAATATACGTTAAGTGTAGGATCAACTTCGGCAGCCCAGGCCAGAATACCACCTTTTAAATTGGTGAGGTTGCTATAGCCTAATTGCTGTAGCTGCATAATGGCCGCTGCACTGCGTTTACCGCTGCGGCACATCACCACTACGGGTTTATCTTTACTTACTTTATCGGCTTCAATTAAAATGCCGCCAAGCGGTATTAATTGTCCGCCCAGGTTTGAGGTTTCATATTCAAACTCTTCCCTTACGTCAATTAGTTGAAAATCTTCGCCTTTGTCCAGTTTTTCTTTTAGTTCCTGTACGGTTATCTCATTCATGTTAAATAAAATTATAATCCAAAGGTAGCTTTTTTTCTATATCAAATAATTAAGCCCGATTTTTGTAACAATCAATGCTTAAGTGCGTTTTATGTATAATATTGCACAATATTTGTGTTTTGTTACGTTTACGTGCACTAAAAAAGGAGATGAGCGTTGAAAAGGTTTACATTAACCCAACACGATCGTCTATAAAATGAATCATAATAGATGAAAAAAGTTACACGCTTTTTCTGGTTTTGTTCGGGAGCGCATATTGATACCCTAAAAAAATATCCTATTGAACATAATAAATATGTAGGCATCGGTGCCACCATATTTTTCACCGCATTGTTTGCCTCCTTATCCGGCGGTTATGCCATGTACTTTGTTTTTAACGGAGACGCCTTTGCCGTAGGCTTTGCCATTTTATTTGGCTTGATCTGGGGAACCGCCATTTTTAACATGGATAGATACATTGTATCGAGCATTAATAAGGAAGGCAGCACCAATCAGCAGATATTGCAGGCTTCGCCACGTATTTTACTGGCCATTATGATAGGTATAGTTATTTCGCGCCCGTTGGAACTTAAGATCTTTGATAAAGAGATACGCCAGAAGCTAAAAACAGCCTATCTGAAGGGTCAGCATCGCAAAATTGATACCCTCGAAAAAACCTATCAGCAAAAATACGCGATGGAGATGGGCAAGAACGGCGATCTGAAGAAAGAAAAAGACTCGTTGGAAAGAGATATCAACCGCTCTCGTTTTCAGCTTAACCAGGAGGTTTTTGGCGATAAAACTAACCAAACATCGGGCATAACCGGCTATGGTACCTATGCTAAGCAAAAACAGGCTGTACTGGAAGCAAAAGAAAGTCGCCTGAAGGAAGTAACCCAGAATTTAGGGCAGATGGATCAATACCTGGCCGCCCGAAAGGACTACGAAGGCTTGAATAGTACCCGCCTTTTCTCTGAACATCAATTGGATAGCCTCACCAATATTGCCGGCTTTAGTGATCGTAATTGGGCCCTGGGACAGCTAACTTATAACGAGAACGGCACCCGTGATCTGGATACTTACCTGGCGATATCTTTTATAGGCTATCTGTTCATCTTGTTTGAGTGCTTGCCGGTATTTGTAAAGCTGATGTCGCCAAAAGGGCCATACGATGTGGCTATAGGCAAAACGGCAGAGGCCAATATTCATTTTGCGGAGCGGGATAAGGAACGGGAAAATACCGTTACTGACAATATTTATGACCATTCCGTTGGCACCGATATTGAACGGCGAAAGAAGATCATTACCTCACAATCAGATTACGACTTTGAGCGGCACAGTTATGAGTAAGATCATTTAACTACCTCTTATACATTCTACAGATTTCCCACAAAAAGCGGTCAGTATTTCTACAGGTTGATATTTTATACTTGTGTAAAGTAAAACTATCATGAAAAAGACATTATCACTGCTAATAGGCTTTGGCTTTATAGCTAATGCCGCATTGGCCCAGGACCTGAAACCAAAGGATGTACCTGCAGTTGTTAAATCTGCATTAGCAACAAAGTATCCTTCGGTAAGCAAAGTAAACTGGGAAAAAGAAAAAGGTAATTATGAAGCCAACTGGGGCGGCAAGTCGGGCGAAGACAATTCTGCCGTTTTTACACCCTCAGGGACCTTTGTAGAAATTGTAAAGGCCATACCCCTTACCGATCTCCCCAAAAGTATTGCGCCTTATGTGAGGATACATTATAATGGAGCAAAGATCAAAGAGGCCGGTAAAGTTACCGATGCCGTCGGAAAAACTTTTTACGAAGCAGAGATCAAAGGCGGCGACCTGATTTTTGATGAAAACGGTGTATTTGTAAAAAAGGATTAACTAGCTTGTTTGTCACCGAAGGTGTCATTGCGCAGCATGGAAATGAGCCCCACCCAACCCTCCCCGTTGGGCTACTGTGTGTACACAATTGTGAGAAAAAAGGTAGAGTTTTGAGAGATGGATGAATTAGTGAATTCTAACCCGGATTTTGCGGGTT
>NZ_FTMG01000027.1 GCF_900155965.1 Mucilaginibacter lappiensis | reverse complement strand
GTAAAGAATAGTCTGGAGGATTTTTTTTAAGCGAAAGGCAGTGCCGGTGGAAGAAATTACGGTGAGGACGCTCTATGCCTATGAGCGGTACTTGAGGGCGATCGAAAAATGGAAAGGAAGAATCAGTTCGGTAAAACTTATACCATCGAAGCTAAAGGAGTATCAGATGCTGGCGTGCATAACTATCTCCGGGACTTTAGAGGGTTGTTTTCTGCGGCGATGTCCTACTACAATAAACCGTCTTTGGGCATAACCTTGATCACTTATAACCCCTTTAAAGAATTCAGGATCATTGAGCCGCCACAGACCAGGAAGCGCAACATTGAGATTGAGCAGGTTAAGCTGATTCGTGATTGTAAGGTAAGAAAAGGCAGCCGGGCAGAAATGGCCAGGGACTTGTTTATGCTCTCTTTCTATATGTGCGGCATCAACGCCGTAGATCTTTTCAAATTGGAGTACGTGGTGAGGAATGGCCGGATGGAATATAATCGGTCTAAGACGAAGGGAAAGCGGAAGGATAAGGCGTTTATCAGCATCTATCAATCAAAAGATGATTTAAAAAATAGGAAACTGCAACCATCGGTCAGCAGAAATTTACTCCCTTCGGTGCAGGTTGTCACTACCGGACTTAATTATGAGCAGCTTCCGGCCAACACAAAAGTTAATTCAATAGTGATTACAGTGCATGCTGACTATTTAAAGGAATCGCTGAAATCGACAAAGGAAAATAGGGTGTTGCAAATGATAACTTCGGGCGACCAGCCCCTTTTATTTGAAGAAATAATTTCGCCAAAAATACAGGAAGTGGCGGCTGAAATTATCAAGGCAGATCCCGCAGAAGAATTACAGGATTTTTATTACAAATAAAAGCTGAATAACTGATCTATTTATTATTTGCGGCGTTGCTGAAAAGGCAGGAAGCTACCTGGCAAATGCTGAATGCGGCCGATGTGAAGAAGTTGTATGAGGTAAAGGATAAATTTCTTTCAAACATTGACACACCGCCAATATTTGCAGAGTTTGTAAAGCTTTCAGGTATGAGTGAATCCAAATTAAAGCGATTATTTAAACAGATTTTTGGAAACAGCATTTACAGTTATTATCAAAGTTTTAGAATGAAGGAAGCGGCTTATCTGATCAAGGAAGAATGTTTGTCAGTGTCGGAAGTCGGTTATCGTTTAGGTTTTTCGAACCTCAGTCATTTTTCAAGACTGTTTGAAACACATATTGGCGTGAAGCCAAAGAAGTATTCGTTGAATTAAGAACTCACGATGGGCATTCTGGGACTGTTGATCAGCCAGTTCTTAAAATATGGTATAGGTAATTCTGCTACATTTTGACCATGATAGTTTATTGATCTCTACTCTTAATTTAATTCCATCTGTTACACAACTAAGTGCTTTATTGCGTACGGAATCATCTGGTCAAGCATCACGGAATATCCAATTTATTGGTAATTTGAGTTTTTTATATATTTTAATACCAGTAGGTGAGATGCCCTTCCTTATTGGGCCGGATTCAAGAATTGATTGATTATCAATTACGCTCTTCTATCCAGCGGAGTAGATTGAATATGAGCGATAAGGCCTCCAATTTGGAATGCCTTTTGGTCGCATTTTTACAAAGTTCGCTGGTAAAAACTTTCATAATATCAACGAAGACATTGCCAACTTCAGCACGATCTACCTTATTGATGAACCAAATCGTTCAATATTGCAGGTTACCGCTCAGCAAAAAAACTCAAAGCCAAGAAAGATAAAACGATCACTGAATCTAGCCTGTGACTTTCGGCGAACCGGAATTATGTTGAAAAACATGGCTATTACGATATCCTTATAACTATTCGCACTTAATTGTGTTAGTCAATAACTGCCGTTTGACTTTTTCAACAGTATGAATTTCAACAAAACATGACTACACTAAAATTACATAGGCTGGGAGTGGTGATGGAACCGGAGCCGGGTAATGAAATGGAAGCCGAGGGTGTGCTGAATCCTGCGACTGCAAGAAGTCCGGACGGAACACTATACTTATTTCCAAGAGTTGTGGCTAAAGGCAATTATTCACGCATCGGTATCGCAAAAGTCCTTTTTAACGATACAGGCGATCCTGTCGGTGTCGAGCGTTTGGGAATAGCGCTTGAACCGGAAGTTGATTATGAAAAGAACCCGACAGGAGGTGGATGCGAAGATCCCAGGATCAGCTTTGTTGAGCCGCTAAAGCGGTATATTATGACTTACACGGCCTTTTCATCCGAAGGCCCGCGTATCGCACTGGCGATATCAAAGGACCTGTTGAAATGGGAACGGTTAGGGCTTGCCAAATTCGCACCTTTTAAACAAATTGAATTTAACCATGTCAATAATAAGGACGCCTGTATATTTCCCAGGGAACTGCTAAGCCCTCATGGGCATAACTCCATGGTCATGCTGCACAGGCCGCTCTTCCCCGGAACGGCACCCGAAGAAATTATACTTGATCCCAAAGACCGCAGAATACGGGATCACCATGAATGTATCTGGATATCCTACAGTCATTTGAACAAAACAGGTTATAATAAAGATCAGCTGCCCAGATTTGCTTCAAATAGTCCGCTTGCACTTCCTGAACTACCCTGGGAAAAATTGAAAATAGGGGCCGGGACGCCACCTGTTTTAACCAAGCATGGCTGGCTGTTATTGTATCATGGCGTAGGTCAAATTGTTGACAATCCCTTAAACCCGCATCAGCTGGTATATTCGGCAGGCGTAATGATTCTGGACAAAGACGACCCTGCCAAAATCCTCTACAGGTCACCTAAGCCGGTGCTGTCACCGGAACTTGCGGCAGAAAAAGTCGGAATTATTGCTGATGTGGTTTTTCCGACCGGCATTGACCAGCGCAATGATCTGGGAACCCCGGATCGTTTTGATATTTATTACGGAATGACTGATAACCGAATCGGAGCAGCAAGACTGGATATGCCCGATGAGTTACCAGTAAATCAGAACAGATGAAATTGTGTTAATCCGATACGCCCAGTTTACCTAGCCATATGCCTAAAAGAAAGACAATCCCTCCACCGACAATCACCTGCAGAATAGTTGACCAGAGCGGCGACTTCATAAACTTGTACCGGATCATGGCAATGCAGACCAACTCTATGATAACTACCAGGTAGGCCAAATGCAGTGCCCTGTTCAAATCTTTGATCAGGAACGGCAGGGTATGCAGCATACCGCCGATTGCCGTAGCAAACCCGGTGATCATTCCCCGGTAAACCGGGTTCCCGCGTCTGGTCACAGCACCATCGTCAGATAAGGCTTCGGCAAGTCCCATACTGATACCGGCTCCTATCGCGGCTGCCAGTCCTACAAAAAATGCTTTATGAGTCTGGTTGGTCAAGCCTACGGCTGCAAATAAAGGTGCCAGCGTGGATACCGAACCATCCATTAGTCCAAGAAGCGCCGGCTGGACTTTCTGTAACACATATCGTGCGGCGCTTTCCTTAGCTGTGTGTTTGTTCATGGCTCCTGGCGGATTTTTATGTTTTTTATAAAACCGGGAACACCCATTTTACGCAGGTGTTCCCGGGATTGCGCTAAAAAGGGTCTGCGTATTCGCTGAACCTGATCAGTTTTTTATTGACAAACTCTTCAACGCCGAGTCTGGATAGCTCACGGCCATAACCTGAACGTTTTGTTCCGCCAAAGGGCAGATCCGGCTGTGTCCAGGTAGGATGATTGATAAACACCATTCCGGTATCTATCAGCGCAGCCACATCTTCTCCCCTTTTTTTATCAGCGGTAAAAACAGAACCGCCCAAACCAAAAGGTGAATCGTTTGCCAGTTTTATGGCTTCCGCTTCATCCTTAACCCGATAAAAGGAAGCTACCGGGCCAAACAACTCTTCATGATAAGCTGCCATTCCCGGCTTGATATCAGTTAATATAGTGGCCTCGATAAATGCACCGGCGCGGTCAATGCGTTTGCCACCAAGGATAAGCTTAGCACCGGCATCAACAGAACGCTGTACCTGGTCGGCAAGCTGTACCGCTGCACCCTCGCTGCTCAATGGTCCAAGCTGGGTATCGCTGTCCATCGGGTCACCAACTTTTAAACCAGTCAATTTTGCCTTGAATTTAGTCAGAAACTCGTCCGCCACCGCATCAACCACGATAAACCTTTTCGCTGCAACACAGCACTGACCGGTATTATTCATACGACCTATTACTGCCCAGGCGACTGCCTGATCGATGTCTGCATCTTCTAAAACGATGAAAGCATCACTGCCTCCCAGTTCCAATACAGATTTCTTTAACGCTTTTCCTGCTGCGGCTGCAAGGCTTACACCCGCCAGTTCGCTGCCTGTAAGAGAAACACCTTTGATACGCTCGTCGGATATATAGGCCGAAACATTGCCTCCTGAAATAAACAGGTTAGTGTACAATCCCTTTGGGGCACCCGCTTCTAAAAATATATCTTCAATGGCCTGGGCACACTGCGGTACATTTGAGGCATGTTTAACCAGTACCACATTACCGATCATGATATTGGGCGCAGCAAAACGCGCAACCTGGTAGAACGGAAAGTTCCAGGGTTCCACACCGAGCAACACACCAATAGGGCTTTTTTTGATGTATGCTTCTCCGTATTCGGGATTCAATTTTTCGTCCGCTAAAAACTTTTCGCCGTTGGTTGCATAATAATCGATGATATCTGCGCTTAATGCGATTTCACCTTCACTCTGCACATACAATTTCCCCATCTCTAAGGTAATTAATGCCGAAAGCTGGTCTGATCTTTCACGCATAATCTGCGCTACACGGTGCAATATCTCAGCCTTACCGGAAAACGGGCGTTTGCGCCAGGTTTCAAATGTATTTTCCGCCTGTGCTATCGCAGCGTTTATGACAGCCGGTGTCATTTCTTCAAATGATTTAACAACCTTATTGTTAAATGGATTAATGGTTTGAATACTCATAATTGGTTGTTGATAATGGATTACAAGCGTCTTTTACACCTGAATTACCTGTACAAATCTGCCTAATAAACCTAACCCGGGAAATGATGCCGGTCACTTTCAAAGGTGATTGAAATCAATATGACAGCCTTGTTACTGCCTTTAAACTTTGATCAGTTCATCTAGCCTGCCGGTCAGTTCGACTACCGCAAGTTTTATTTTACCTAAATGACCAAATAATTTCTGCCTGTCCAACCGGTCATAATAACGCTCAATTAATGAGACTGACAATTGGATGCCGGTTAAGGGCGAACGGCAGTCATGGGATATAGTGGAAAGAGATTCCGCTTTTTCCAGGTTAAGTTCCTTTTCATTCTTTAAGAGCCGGATGAATTCAGCATTTTCCTTTTCCAGTAATAGTATCCGGTTCTTCAATGCTCCCGCCTTTTGGTCGAAAAGCAGCTTGGCCTTACATTCCTTGAAATCGTTTTTGATGACAGTTTTCTTTTCAGGATGGAATTGTGGTTCGGGCATGGCAAGGTTAAATTTTTAAGACAATCATATGTATGGCTCAACTTTCTCTGATCATTTCGATCTCAATGATCTTTTTTCGCTCAGCATATTCTTCCTTGCCGATCTCACCGGCGGCGAATCGTTTGAGCAAGACATCCAGCGGGGAGTCTTTCCTGTTGCGCTGTCCGGGAATATTATAGGGAACAGCAAATATCCAAAGCAGCATGACTATCCATGCACACCACCAGATGAGGTCCATGCCCCAGTAATTATTATAATACATCATGATTGTTTTTTTGTGAAGTGAATAATTATTTATAGCGCCGAGGCTTACATCAGGGTAATTTCTTCGTGGCTTTGGGCCAGTAATTTGTCTATTTCCAAAGCAATTAACAGAGACAACTGACCCGTTTTATCGGACATCTGATCCGCTACCCTGGCTAACATGGCTACTCTTTCATAATAGCTTTTCTTTTGCCAGATTTCAAGCCTTGCTTCCGCTTGTATTAATGCACCGTTGATTGCTTCGGGAGCAATCTGATCCAGGCTTTTCATTTTCAGAACGCTGAAAGACTCTATTTGCTGTGTATTCATCGTAGGATAGTTTGATTAAATGATTTGGTATCAATTGCGAGTTTTGGTGACTTAAAAAAATACAAACAGGAGAAGGATATCCTCCTTCTGTTTGTAGAAATATTAATCTGCGTATTCGATAACCAGTTCGTTATCTACGATACAAACACCCGGTGCGTTCCAGGCAATCCGGTCGGCTTCGTCCTTTTCGTAAAATGAATGAACGGTACCGTTCAGCGTCACTTTACTGCCGGAAACTTTAACCTGGATGTCCTGATCACCTATGGACCAGTTGCGCTCAAGCGCACGCTCAATCCCTTTTCTTTCCACTTCATCATGGCTCTCCGGTTTAATCGTGATATTGTTGATCACGCCAATTACACCAACAAGGTTATTAACTGATTTTTTAGCGGCATCTTTCTGGAAATTCCACTTCAGTTCACCCTCAATGGTAACCCAGCCGTCTTCCACTTTAACCTTTAGTTTATCATCAGGAACTTCCCAGTTTGCTGCAAAAGCACTTAAGATATCTTCTGCAATTTCGGCGTCTGTTTTTTTACCATAACTACCGAACCTGATCTCAATTTCTTCTACCACAGCTTTAACGCCGTTTACGCTTTTGGCTGCCTTTTCTGCTTCCGACTTTTTGGCGTAGCTGTCAACGGTTCCTGTAAGCGTGATCACGCCGTCTTTAGCAATAACACCAATTTCAGCGGCGTTTAATAGAGGTTCCCATTTGATGGCATCCTGTACATCTTTTTGCAATTCTTCATTCCTTTTCATGGTTTCTTTTTCTTTTAATGGTTTATAATCAGACCATTTTGATTGGTACAAACTTGCGGCTATTAGTCGGGGGAGGAAATGACACCCATCATATTTGAAAATGATTGAGATCAAACAGGAATAGCAGGAGAAATAAGATGATAGTTGTAACGGAACAGCAGACAATAGAGCGATAGCAGCGCCTAATCAAACTGACCGGTGTACAATTGGAAATACCTGCCTTTTTTTGCGATTAATACCTGGTGGCTGCCCCGTTCAATGATCTCACCATTTTCAAGCACGAGGATTTCATCCGCGTTGCGTACGGTGGACAAACGGTGAGCAATGACAAAGCTGGTCCTGTTCTTCATCAGCTGATCCATCCCTTTTTGTATGATCTGTTCTGTTCGCGTGTCAATGGAACTTGTGGCTTCATCCAGGATCAAAATGGAAGGCCGGGCAACGGTTGAACGGGCAATGTTGAGCAGCTGCCGCTGCCCCTGACTCAGGTTGCCACCATCATTATGCAGGAGGGTATGATACCCGTTTGGCAGTCGCTGAATAAAGGAATCGGCACCGGCAAGTACCGCTGCTGCTATAACATCCTGATCGGTGGCCGCCAAACGCCCGTAACGGATATTTTCCATGACCGTTGCTGTAAAGAGATGCGTGTCCTGTAAAACAATGGCGAGCGTTTCCCTTAAACTATTTCTTTGTACATTTTTTATATCTATACCGTCAATAGATATCACCCCTGACTGGATATCGTAGAAGCGCGGCAGGAGGTTCATAATGGTCGTTTTACCGGCTCCGGTTGATCCGACTAAAGCGATCTTCTGACCCACCTTTGCCTGAATATTGATGTTTTTAAGGACAACTTTACCGGCATCATAACCGAAGGTGACGGCCTTAAATTCAACATCGCCTTTGATATTGATTAATCGGACCGCACCGGCAGTGTCGGCTACTTCGGGGACCTCATCCATGATCTGAAATATACGTTCTGCCCCTGCCAAGGCCGCCTGTAAACTGTTATACTGGCTGGAAATCTCATTGACCGGGCGACCAAATTGTCGGGAATATTGCAGGAAAGCGGCAAGGCCGCCAAGGTCGAGTCCCCTAAAAATAGCCAGCAGACCGCCCACAGTTGCAGTAAGCGCGAAATTGATCGTGTTCAGGTTCTGGATGATGGGCTGCATAACTCCGGAATATAACTGCGCCTGGGTTGCTTTATCCCTTAGGTCGTAATTGAGTTTTTCAAATTCCATTGCAGCGCTGTCTTCATAGCAAAAGACCTTAACCACTTTCTGGCCCGTGATAATTTCCTCTACATATCCGTCAACGGCTCCCAGTGCATTTTGCTGGGTAGTAAAGTAGCCTTTACTTTTTTTGATAATGGCGGAGGCTATCCAGAGCATCAGCGGCACAATGATGAGCGTAACCAGCGTAAGCAGCGGGCTGATATAGATCATCAGCGCCATGATCCCCAATAAGGTGATGGTGCTGGTAAATAACTGCAGCACACTGGTATTCAAAGAATCACTGACGTTATCGACATCATTGGTAAAACGGCTCATCAGATCGCCATGATTATTACTGTCAAAAAACTTCAGCGGCAGCGACTGCAGTTTACTGAAAAGATCTGCGCGTAAAATGTTGATGGTCTTTTGCGCTACAACGATCATTAAGCGGTTTAACCAGATACCGGCGGCTGCGCCGACAATATAGATACCGAGCAGCACGAAGATCATCCGGATCAGGCCGGGTACATTACGGGGTATGATGTATTGATTAATAATCGGCCGCAAAAAGTATGACCCAAGCAGCGTAGTTGCGATGTTAATCAGCAGTAGGGCAAGGATTAAAAGCAGCAGCATTTTCTGCCTGCTCAGGTATTTCCAGAGCCGAAGAATGACCCGTTTTGCATTCTTCGGTTTTTCCACAGAAATATGTCCCCGTCTACTGGGAAGTCCGGCAGGTGCGGTTCGGGTGTTATTGATTGGAGTCTGTTCATTCATTGTCATCAGTTTTGATTTGTTGAGAATTATAGATCTCCTGGTAAACCGGGCTGGTTTTGATCAGCTCATTATGTGAGCCGAAACTGATAATAGCACCGTCATCCAATAAAATGATCCTATCTGCCCCCTGTATGGAACTGATCCGCTGGGCAATGATAAAAGTGGTGGTGCCTTTCAAATGCTGGCTGAAAGATGCCCTAATCCTGGCTTCCGTCGCGGTATCTACCGCACTGGTACTGTCGTCCAAAATTAAGATGGCCGGTTTTCTTAAAATGGCCCGCGCAATGCACAGCCGCTGTTTTTGTCCGCCGGATACATTGACACCGCTTTGTCCTAAAAGCGTTTCGTACTGTTCAGGAAAAGACATGATGAAATCGTGCGCCTGTGCATCTTTTGCAGCGCTGATGATCTCCTCATCTGACGCCTGCTGGTTACCCCATTTCAGGTTTTGTTTTATGGTGCCGGAAAACAATTCATTTTGCTGCAATACCAGCTTAAGGTTTTTCCGCAGGTTGGGGAGCGTATAATCCCTGACATCGATCCCGTCTATCAGTACATGGCCGCTCGTTACATCGTAAAGCCTTGGGATCAGCTGAACCAGCGTACTTTTGGAAGAGCCGGTTGCGCCGATGATGGCAACCGTTTCACCCGCGTTAACGACGAGGTTAATGTTTTTCAGCACAAATTCATCCCCCTTGGGATGGTATTTAAAATAAACATCTTTAAATTCCACCTTACCCTGTTTAACCTGTAAATTCTTTTCTTTCGCTGCTGCTGAATCAACGATGTCCACGCTGGTGTTTAATATTTCCAGGATACGGTCTGAAGAGGCCTCTGCCCTTGAAAACGTCATAATGGTCATGGAGAGCATCATCAGGGACATCAGTATCTGGGTGATATAGGTGATGAACGACATCAGCTGCCCGACCTGGAACGACCCTGAAATGATGGCATTGCCGCCAAACCAAACGATGGCAACGATAGATATATTCATGACCAGCTGCATGACCGGTAAGATCAAAACAACCATGCCGGAGGCTTTTACCGCCATTTCCCGCAGTTCATTATTGGTATGACCGAATTTTTTCTTTTCAAAATCCTCTCTCACAAATGACTTGACCACGCGGATATTCACCAGGTTTTCCTGGACAACGGCATTCACCTTATCCAGCTTCTTCTGCATACGCTCGAAGTAAGGGAAGCCTTTGCGCAAAATAACATACATGCAAATGGCCAGCACCGGTATGGCTACTGCTATCACGATTGCCAGTCCGGCGTTGATGCTGATGGCGATCACAACGGCAAAAAGCAGCATCAGCGGTGCGCGGATCAATAAGCGCAGGGACATCATGATCACTTCCTGTACAATATTCACATCGTTAGTGAGTCGTGTCGTAAGAGACGCTGAACTGAACTTGTCCAGGTTGGCAAATGAAAATTCCTGTATTTTACCGAACATGCCTTTGCGGAGTTCTGCGGCGAAGCCAACCGACGCATGGGAAGAGTAATAAATATTACCCACATTGGCACCGATGGCGATAACCGATAAAGCTACCATGATGCCACCTACCTGAAGAATGTAGGCCATGTCTTTATGGCCAACGCCATTATCGACGATTTTGGACATCAGATCCGGCTGCACAATTTCACAAATAACATCAATGATCACCAGCAGGGGGGCCAGGATCAGCGCCTTTTTATAGGGAAGAAAAAACTGAAAGTATTTTTTCATGAAAAATGTTTACATCACTAAGACTACTGCTCCCCGTACCTCCCCATTCCTTACAGCCGCCAATGCCTCGTTAGCCTGGTCAAGGGGGAATAATTTCGTTTCGGTTTTTACTGGAACCAGGGCTGCCAGTTCAAGAAAATCCCGGCCGTCCTTTCGTGTAAGATTGGCTACGGAACGAAGAACTCTTTCCTCCCACAAAAGCGGGTAAGGGAACGACGGGATATCACTCATATGAATTCCTCCGCAGATCACACTTCCGCCTTTGTCCAGATCTTTGAGCGCCTTGGGAACCAGCGAACCGGCCGGTGCAAAAATGATGGAAGCGTCAAGCAATCCGGGAGCAGGGGCTGTTGAATCTCCCGCCCAGGTCGCACCTAATTCTTTGGCAAATTTCTGCGCATCCAGGTCACCATCTTTTGTAAAAGCGTATATTTCCTTACTCTGGTGCAGCGCAACCTGTATCAGTATATGCGCCGCGGCACCGAAGCCGTAAAGACCGATCTTTTCCGCATTTGGGCCGGCCATCGAGTAAGAACGATACCCGATCAGTCCCGCGCAAAGCAGGGGTGCACCGGAAGGATTGCCATATATAGGGGGAAGTGAAAAACAAAAATCCTCGAAAGCTACCGTATATTCTGCGTAACCGCCATCCATCGTGTAGCCTGTGAACAGCGCATTTTCACAAAGGTTCTCCTGGTCCCTTTTGCAGTACCTGCAATGACCGCAGGTAAAACCGAGCCACGGTATGCCAACCAGATCCCCTGTTTTTAGTTTCGTAACCTCATTACCCAGTTTAACTACCGTTCCAACGATTTCATGACCGGGGATAAGCGGCAGTTTAGGCTGATCCAGTTCACTGTCCATAATGTGCAGATCCGTGCGGCAAACCCCGCAGGCGATGATCTTCACCAGCACCTGTTTATCCGATGGAACAGGCAATGGCAATGTTTTCTCTATTAAAGGCTGGCCGGGAACTTCCATAACCATAGCACGCATGGTAAATAGGGCGATATCAGGTTCATCATTCTTTGATTTTTTCATGGAGCCTGGGTTTTTGCTTTCTCTGAAGTGATCTCCATTGCTTTTATTTCAGTTTTCTCCCTGACAATATCTTGACGGATCAGCCCGAACAAACTCATGTAGGCATTTGCCACATAAACCAGCGCAAAGCCGGCAATCAGGTAACCTATCCAGTTATTCATCAATAGCTTATAGCGGGTTAAGCACAAAAAGATAATCGTTACGTAATGACTGAAGCAGTATTCACAGGTAAACAGGTAAAAAAACTTTCGCTCTAATAGTGTTTTACCTTCCTTGCTGCGTCTGATGCAGTATTCCCTCGGTTCCCGGAATACTTCCTCATGGGTAACCGTCCAAGCAATACACGCTATAGGGATAGCCAGCAAAAAGAGCCAGAGGATTTGCATGAATATGGTCATGACGGTCAGTTCTTTAAATCAATTGATAATTCGTTTTTTACAGTTCTTACACCGGGGGCGTTCCAGGTAATTCTTTCCGCCTCATCCTTTTGGAAGTAGGAATTGACCACGCCGTTCAGTGTTACGTTATTTTCGGTCACGTAGACATGGATATCCTGATCGTCCATGGCCGAACTGCGCCTGAGTGCGCGCAGAATAGCCTCCTGTTCAATTTCATCCGGGCTATCGGGCTGTATCCGGATGCTGTTCGTGAACACTTTAATGCCTTCTATGGGTCTGATCGCGGCGGCGGCGGCCTGTTTCTCAAAATTCCAGGGCAGCTCACCTTCCAGTGTTACCCAGCCGTTCTCCACCCTGATTTTGATCCGGTCATGCGGTACCTGAACGTCCGCCTTCAACGCTTTGATAATTTCAAGCGCTATCGCATCATCACTTTTTTCATCGTCATTTGCAAACTTGAGCTGTATATGTTCTACAACGGCTTTTACGCCAACGATGGACTTAGCGACATCTTCTGCCTTATATTTTTTAAGGTTACCATCGACAAAACCGGTAAGGGTTACTACACCGTCTATGGCAGTAACATGGATGTCTGTGCCGCTCATGATAGGTTCCCATTTTATGGCTGCTGCTACGTCCTTTGCTAATTCCTGATTGTTTTTCATTATAAAGAGGTGATTAATTTCCTAACAAAGGTGCACGCAAAGGGCCGCAAAGAAAATGACGGCCATCATTTCAGGAAATGATGGCCGTCACCAATGAGTGAGTTTATGACTAGGGGGCGTGTAAATTGTATTAAACCAGAATTCTGCTGATCTCGCCCAGTAAAACTTCGGCATCTTTTTTATAGCTATCAATAACAGAGGGCTTTTGTGAAGCAGTACAAGTTAACCCAGCAGCATTCCGCTCAAAATGAACGAACTCTTTTTGACGCTTCTTAAAGGCCTCTTTTACATAGGCTATCGCGGCATCCCCTGCCTTATTTATTTCTTCCTGTTTTGCAGTCAGGGCTTCCCTGACCTCCGCTACAATTGCATCTGTTTCTCTCATGATATAATTATTTAACATTCATGCGTGTCTGAAAGTGGCGCCGCGCCACTACCGGAGCATGGTCTTCATTGCATCGAATAAAACACCCGGATGATGGTCACCATGATACATAGGGGTTGGCTCCTTGTCAATGTTCAGCAGTTTATAAACTGCGGTCTGTGCCGTCCTTACGGAATATTCAACCGTAAATATCACGTCATCGGGAACCTCGGCAAACTGTCCGATAAAAGCAAGATTGGAGGTGATTTCGGGTACAATCTGCGGGCGGTCACCGGGCTCACGCGTCAAAAACTGACTGGTGATATAGGGCAGCATGCACGGAATACAAATGCATTCTTTTAAGATTTGCTCCCTTGCTGAATCGAATTTCAAATGGGACAGCAATTCCGTCATGATCTCTTCGCCGGTACAATCAGCCATTTTTTATGGACGAAGTTCCCCTTGTTATCCGGAAACAATCCATAGCCCAAAAAACGGTTATATTTTCAGGTTGATCTATAAAATTGGGCTGATAAGCTAATACAACAGACATTAACCAGTTGGAATCTTTGAAGGTAACCAGTCCACCCGTTCCCGCAGCATTGCCGGAAAACTGTTCCATCAGGCTGAAAAATGTATCTCCCTGGAAGGTAACCGTAAAGGACTCCCACTTGGATTCGCCGACCCGGCTGTCAAACACAAAAGGCCTTCCGAATTCAGGGCTCACTTTCGCAATGTTTTCCCATAATTTCCAGCTTCCGTCTTTTTTATCGGTGATCAGTTTTGGCGCGGAATGCATCGATCCGAGGCTGGAATCTGCGGTCATCGATCCGATGGTGACGAGTACCAAGTCATCTTCCTTGAGTTGTATCTGCTGATGGATTTCATCTTTAACATACTGTATCCGGTCAACGAACATAGTATCTCCGGAATCTTTAAAATTCAGATCCGTTACTCTGTATCCCAGTTTAAAGTTGACGCCATTTTCGGTAAGCCATTTGATCAATGGTTGGCCAGAGAATCAAACTGGTTATAGGGCGTACGGTCAACGCCTGCCAGCGTATTGATGCGTACAAATTCATGGATGAACCGGTGCAGGTACCGTTTAAATTCCACCGCACTGTGCCAGGGCCAGCATAATAGTTATAGGGCTTTTAAACTGGGATAGAAATAAAAGGATACCCTTATTTCCTGTAGCCGGGTTAATGGTATTGGTGCCGTAAGCCTTTAATCTTTTAGCCGCTTCCTGATGGCTGAGACCGACTTCAGCAGTTGCCAACTTTGATAAAGCATCAGCTTTAGTGTAGGTCCAGAAATTTGGGTGAGGATCAGTTTGAATATTCATACAGAGTGAAATTAATTACATGGCTGCACTGTTTATTTAACAACATTATCACCTTTAATCGCATCCCATTTCCAGTTCAGTATCTCGGGCATATCCTTACCGTGCGCACCGATATAATGCTTATGTTCAATGAGTTTATCCTGCAGCAGCTGTTTCAGATATACACCTTTGGTGCCGGTCTGCGGCAAACGGTCAATCACGTCCATGACGAGGTGAAACCTGTCCATCTCATTTAATACAGTCATATCAAATGACGTAGTAATGGTTCCTTCTTCCTTATAACCACGGACATGCATATTGACATTATTGGCGCGGTTATAAGTTAAACGGTGCACCAGCCACGGATAACCATGAAAAGCAAAAATGACCGGCTTGTCGGTGGTAAATAAAGCATTATAATCCGGGTCACTCAATCCATGGGTGTGCTCGGTATTCTTTTCCAATTTAAAAAGATCTACTACGTTAACCACCCTGATTTTTAACTCCGGTAAATGTTCATGTAAAATATTAACGGCTGCCAAAATCTCCAGCGTTGGAACATCGCCGCAGCAGGCCATTACCACATCGGGTTCGGCTTCCTGGTCGTTGCTGGCGAAATTAAATATGCCTATCCCTTTGGTACAATGTTCTATCGCTTCATCCATGTTCAGCCACTGCGGTGCCGGGTGTTTTCCCGCAACAATAACATTCACATAATGATAGCTGCGCAGGCAATGATCCATCACCGACAATAAACAATTCGCATCAGGCGGTAAGTAGACCCTTACAATCGTCGCTTTCTTGTTGACCACATGATCGATGAAGCCCGGGTCCTGGTGGGTAAACCCGTTGTGGTCCTGCCGCCATACCGTCGAGGTCAGTAAAATATTAAGGGATGCAATCTTACGTCGCCATGGCAGTTCCAAACTTGCCTTCAGCCATTTGGCATGCTGATTAAACATCGAATCGATGATATGTATAAATGCTTCATAGCAGTTAAACAGGCCATGCCTGCCTGTCAGCAAATAACCTTCCAGCCAGCCTTCACACTGGTGCTCACTGAGCATTTCCATCACGCTGCCTTCCGGAGCTAAAAAATCATCTGATTTAACAACCGGTGCGATCCATTGCCTGTTCGTCGCTTCAAATACCAGGTCCAGCCGGTTGGATACCGTTTCATCCGGTCCGAAAAGCCTGAAATTTCGCTTTTCCTGGTTTTCTTTGATGACATCTTTTAGAAATCTTCCACAGGTATAGGTGTCGCCTTCACCATCAGTTCCGGGCGCCGTTACCGTTACTGCATAATTGCGAAAATCCGGTAAGCGCAGGTCTTTTAATAATTGTCCGCCGTTGGTATGCGGGTTAGCACCCATGCGGCGATCTCCTTTGGGTGCCAGTTCCTGAAGTTCCGCTTTGAGTCTTCCTGTTTGATCAAAAAGTTCTTCCGGTTTGTAACTTTTCATCCAGTCTTCCAGCATTTGCAAATGCTCCGGTGGTGTGGCTGCGGAAACTGCAAGCGGTATCTGGTGCGCGCGAAAATTTCCTTCTATTTTATAGCCGTCCACTTCTTTTGGGCCTGTCCAGCCTTTGGGTGATTTTAAAACGATCATCGGCCAGCGCGGGCGGGCGGTATCTTCTTTAGCAAGGGCATCGCTTTTGATCTGGTGGATTTGTGCGATAACTTTATCCAGCGCAGCGGCCATGGCCTGATGCATCGCTTCGGGCTCGTCGCCTTCTACAAAATACGGTATCCAGCCATAGCCGTGAAACAACTGTTCCAGTTCTTCATGGGTTATTCTCGCCAAAACAGTCGGGTTGGAAATTTTATAACCGTTTAAATGCAGGATAGGCAGCACTGCACCATCAGTGATCGGGTTAAGAAATTTATTAGAATGCCAGGCGGTGGCCAAAGGGCCGGTTTCCGCTTCGCCATCACCCACCACGCAGGCAACAATCAGATCGGGATTATCCATAACCGCGCCAAATGAGTGGCTCAGTGAATAACCCAGTTCCCCGCCTTCATGAATAGAACCTGGTGTTTGGGGTGAGGCGTGACTGGAAATACCGCCGGGGTAAGAGAATTGAGTAAACAATCTTTTCAGCCCCTCTTCGTCCTGGGTAATATTCGGATAAACCTCGGTATAAGTGCCTTCCAGATAAGTGCTGCCCACAACTGCCGGACCACCATGACCGGGGCCGGAAACATAGAGCATGTTCAGATCATACACCTTGATAACCCTGTTTAAGTGCGTGTATATAAAATTCTGACCGGGGGTGGTGCCCCAATGACCAAGGAGCATATGTTTTACATCCTCCAGTTTCAGCGGCTCTTTCAGCAATGGGTTGTTACGCAGATAAAGCTGGCCGACTGAAATATAGTTGGCAGCACGCCAGTAAGCATTTATTTTCTGCAGCAATTCGTGTGATAAAGTTTTCACCTCATTGATCAATTCTGTTTCCATGGTTTATTGTTTAATAGCGTAGTTAAAGACACTGCAAACCAGCCGTGCGATCATTAATTCCTCATTGGTCTTAATCACCCTAACGGACACCTTGCCTGTAGATTTTGATATAATTAATTCGTTTTTTTTATTTTTCGACTTATCGAGCTCAATCCCCATAAAACCCAGTTCATGACAGATCCGCTCACGGATAATAGCGGAATTTTCGCCGATGCCACCTGTAAATACCAGCATGTCCAGTCCGCCCATCGCTGCGGCAAGCGCCCCGATGTATTTAGTGGCCGTATAACAGAACATCGTTAGTGCTTCTTTGGCCAAAGGATGTTCGGGTTCTGCCTGTAATAGCTCCCGGATGTCGCTTATACCGGCAATTGCCTTTAACCCGGACTTCGTGCTCAGCAGTCCATCCAGCTCATCAGGTGTCAGCTTCGCCTGTTTCAGCAGGAATAGGATCACACCGGGATCAAGATCACCTGACCGGGTACCCATGACCAGGCCTCCAAGCGGGCTAAGCCCCATAGTGGTCTCCACGCCGAAACCATTTTTAACAGCCGCCATGCTGGCGCCATTTCCTAAATGGGCAATAATTATTTTTTGCTCGGCAACAGGCGAAAACTGCTTAGCCAGTTCCTGCATAATAAATTCATAGGATAAGCCGTGAAAACCATATTTCATCAGCCCCATTTTCTTATAGGTTACGGGCAGGGGGTAATCTTTAACATAGGACGGCATACCATGGTGAAAACAGGTGTCGAAGCAGGCTACCTGTCTGACATCCGGCCACGCAGCCTGAAAAGTTTTGATGGTTGCTATTTCTTCCGGTAAATGATTCGGAGCCAGGTAAACCATTTCATCGAGTGTCTTCACCAGCTCATCGGTTATGATTACCGGCTCAAAGTGTTTGGGGCCGCCCTGTACAATGCGATGGCCGATAGCCATCAGGGGATATTTCTCCTGTTTATCTTTAAGCCATGCGATTACTTCTGTAACTGCCGAGTTGAAATTTTTATAGTGCTTGTCATGATGCTCCAGCAGGTAATGGGAATAATCCCTAATCTCCAGGTGCGCTTTAGCCTCACCGATACGGGTAATTGACCCGGCCCATTCCAGATTCGTGGAAAGCGCATGATACAGGCTGAATTTCAGGCTGGAAGATCCGCAGTTAATACTTAGGATATACTTCTTTGATCGGTGACCTTCGGCTGCTGTCTGCATATGTTAAAAGAGTTTAAACAAACCTACGGAGGAAGCGAGTGCTATAAAATGACTGCCGGCATAGTAAAAAATGATAATGGTCACTAATTATAAAAACAAGGTGTAAGTCATCTTCCCTGACTGCCATTCATTAAAAAAATGACGCAGATCACTTTTTAAGCTGAACTTAATCATATAATGTACAATAGTTTATGATGATATTTGTTAAATGTGATCACATCAGGTCATGATCACTTATGGAAAACACTGCGCTGTTAATCGCCATTATCCAAAATGCCATTGATGGCATCATCACAATCGATGAGAATGGTATAATTGAACTGATAAATCCTGCCGCCTGTACGCTTTTTGATTACCAGTCGGATGAAGTGATCGGCAATAACATTTCTATGCTGATGCCGCAGCCTGACAAAGATGCGCATGATGATTATATTTTTCGCCATCGGCAAACGGGCAAAGCGAGTATCATAGGGATTGGCCGTGAGGTGGTTGGCCTGCGAAAAGACGGCAGTATATTTCCGTTTCGGTTAGCGTTAAGCGAGGTGCAGTTTGCAGGCCGAAAAATCTACACCGGGTTTATTCATGACCTTAGTAAGGAAAAAGAAGCCGAGAGACGGTTAAAGGAATATGCATCACACCTGGAAGAGCTGGTGGAAGAACGAACCATGTCTTTGAAGGAAACCGTTAAAGCTTTAGAAAATGCCAAGGAGGACCTCAGCCTGTCTCTGGAAAAGGAAAAGGAACTGGGGCAGTTGAAAAGCCGTTTTGTTTCCATGGCTTCCCACGAGTTCCGAACACCACTCACTTCGGTAAAACTTTCGGCCTCCCTGATTGAAAAGTATGCTCAACCCCTGGCAAGCCCTAATGTTAGTAAGCATGTAAATAAAATAAAGCAGGCGGTGAGCAGCCTGACCGTCATCCTGAATGACTTTCTCTCTTTGGAGAAATTAGAAGCCGGCAAAGAAGAAGTCAGCTACAACGATTTTGACCTGGTTAAGTTTTCAGAGGAAATCGCGGAAGAAATGCAGGTGATGGCCAAGCAAAACCAAAATATCATCTACCAGCATACCGGCACTAAAAGCACCGTCAATCTGGATGAGAAACTGCTGAAAAATTGCATCAATAATCTCATCACCAACGCGATCAAATATTCCGGTGAGAATACGTTTATTGATTTCACAACGGAAATCAACCAGCACCATTGTATCATCACCGTTAAAGACAACGGTATTGGTATCCCGGAAGCTGATCAGAAACACTTGTTTGAAGCATTTTTCAGGGCGCATAACACCGGAACTATTCCGGGCACGGGCCTTGGATTAAATATTGTAACGCGCTATGCCGGACTGATGAACGGCATAGTCGATTTCAAGAGCGTTATCAACCAGGGAACATTATTTACTATTTCATTTCCATTATCATGAGCAAAACAGTGCTGATCATTGAAGACAATAATGATATCCGCGAGAATATTTTTGAAATACTGCAGTTGGCAAACTATACCGTGTATGAGGCTCAAAACGGCAAGACCGGTGTTGAGCTCGCCATGAAGCATAAACCCGATATTATACTCTGTGATATCATGATGCCGGAATTAGATGGCTATGGGGTATTGTATATGCTGAATAAAAACCCGGATACCACAAATATTCCATTTATTTTCCTGACGGCAAGGGCGGAAAGACTCGATCACCGAAAGGGAATGGAGATGGGCGCAGATGACTATCTGACCAAGCCCTTTGATGACATGGAGCTTCTAAACGCCATTGAAACCAGGCTTAAAAAAAAGGAAGCCCAGCAGGAATTTTACAGTAAATCTTTGGACCGTTTGGGCACCCTTATTTCAAATAGGGATGGCCTTGCAGAATTAAAAAAAATCATACAGGAACGCCGGACGAGGCAATTCAAAAAGGGTCAGGTCATCTATTATGAAGGCGATAAAGGGGCCGGCCTGTATTTACTGATCAGTGGAAAAGCAAAAAGCATCAAACTCGCAGCAGACGGGCGTGAACTCATGACCGGTATTTACGCGGCAGATGATTATATGGGCATTAATTCCATGTTACTAAATGAACCTCATTCCGACACTGCCACGGCTCTTGAAGACAGCAGTGTTTGCCAGATTCCAAAGGAGTCATTGGAGCAGCTCATGAACCAGTATCCTGATGTGGCAAGGGAATTTATAAAGTTACTGGCTAAAGACATCAAAGAAAAGGAAGAACATCTCTTACAAATGGCCTATAATTCTGTACGGAAAAAAATGGCAGATGCCATGGTCCGGTTGCAAAGCCAGCAGAGTGACGCCGGGGGAAGCTTTAAAATCACACGTGAGGACCTCGCTGCTATGACCGGCATGGCCACGGAAACCGTCAGTCGTACTTTATCTGATTTTAAGGATGAAGGTTTGATTGAGAAAAAAGGCAGCGCTATTACAGTTGTGAACCTGGAAAGCCTGGTCAAAATGAAAAACTAAATCATGTTAATGAACCATCCTGGCACAGATCACCACGCAATGATGATCGCGGACTTTAAGAAGCGGTTTTATGTGGTGCTTTTTCTGACCGTTCCTATCATGCTGCTGTCGGGAATGATACAGCAGTTTTTAGGTCTGCACTGGCAATTTACGGGCTCGGCCTATATTTTATTTGCGCTTTCCTCTGTCGTTTTTGTTTATGGGGGATGGCCCTTTTTAACAGGGTTGCTTGATGAAGTAAAAGCAAGAACTCCAGGCATGATGTTCCTGATCGGTTTTGCCATCACCGTTGCCTATAGTTACAGCGTAGCTATTGTATTTGGCCTGAAAGGGATGGATTTTTTCTGGGAACTGGATACCCTGATCCTGATTATGCTTTTAGGGCACTGGATTGAAATGAAATCCGTAGCCGGTGCATCAAGGGAGCTGGAGTTACTGGTGGCCCTAATGCCCGACGACGCCCATCTGGTAGTCGGAAACAACATAAGGGACGTAAAAACGGATACGCTTAAAAAAAGTGATATTATACTAATTAAGCCGGGTGAAAAAGTCGCAGCCGACGGAATTGTCGCTGAAGGAGAAAGCTATCTGAATGAGAGCATGCTCACAGGTGAAGCAAAGCCGGTAAAAAAAGCTGCCGGTGATAAGGTGATCGCCGGTTCCATAAACGGTAATGGTTCTTTTAAAGTCAGGGTTTCCAATGCTGCCAAGGATTCTTACCTATCGCAGGTTATCAAGCTGGTTAATGACGCGCAGCAGTCCAAATCGCAGACTCAGCTGCTGGCGGATACTGCAGCGAAATGGTTAACCATCATCGCGCTTGTCACCGGGATCTCCACATTCTTATATTGGTATCTGACCGGGCAGTCCCTGGCCTTCGCTATGGAAAGAATGGTGACCGTTATTGTGATCTGCTGCCCCCACGCACTGGGTCTGGCTGTTCCGCTCGTCGTCGCCAAATCAACAGCGTTATCCGCTAAACATGGCCTGCTGATCAAGAACCGGTCGGCATTTGAAAATTCAAGAAAGATAACCACCGTAGTTTTTGATAAAACAGGAACGCTGACCATCGGAAAGTTCGAAGTATCAGCCATCATTTCGCTTAACAAGGCATTGAAGGAAAATGATCTTCTGACCATAACAGCTGCCCTGGAGCAAAATTCGGAACATCCAATTGCCACAGGAATCCTGCAAAAGGTAAAGGAACTAAAGCTGGCTGTTCCTTCCATAGTCAACTTTAAAGCCATTACCGGTCAGGGTGTTCAGGGTACCGTAAATGGTAAAATGATCCTGGTGGTCAGTCCGGGGTATTTGAAAGTAAATAAAATAGCGCTTCCCGATGGGTTTAATGCCAATGATACGGAAACAGTCGTATTTGTGATGATAAACAATCAGCTTTCCGGATATATCTCATTATCGGACCGCATAAGACCGGAATCGGCAGCAGCCATCAAAGCTTTAAAACAGGAAAATATAAAGGCTATATTGCTGACGGGAGATAACAGTAAGGTGGCGGCAAGTGTAAGCAAAACTTTAAATATGGATAGTTTTATAGCCGAAGTGCTACCCGGTCAGAAACTGGAAAAAATTAAAGAACTCCAGCAAAAGGGAGAGTTTGTAGCGATGACGGGAGATGGTGTCAATGATGCGCCCGCGCTTGCACAGGCCGACATCGGTATTGCAGTGGGTTCGGGAAGTGATATCGCTGCTGAAACGGCTGGAATCGTCCTGGTGAACAGCAATCCGAATGACGTGGTTAGCCTGATCAGTTTTGGTAAGGCAACATATAAGAAAATGGTCCAGAACCTGGTTTGGGCTACCGGCTACAATGTTGTAGCACTGCCCCTGGCGGCAGGTGTTCTTTACAACCAGGGCATCTTACTGAGCCCGGCAGCGGGCGCGGCGCTGATGACCCTGAGCACCATCGTGGTTGCCGTTAATGCAAGCTTTCTAAAAATAAAGACATAGCATTTTTGATTGGTCGGAAAACTGACCAGTATCATTTTTATTGCTGACCCCGCTCATTCTTTACCCGATGCATTAGCAGTAATTTTGGTCTTAATAATTACATCACCAATGAAAGTGGTAGCTTATAGTATCAAACCCTTTGAAAAAGAGTACCTGGCAATTGCCAATCAGAAAAGGCACGATATTACTTTAATATCGAATGCCCTTAGCCTGGATACCGCCTTTTACGCGGCAGGTAAAGAAGCCGTGATCGTCGTTACGAATGACGATGTTTCGGCTAAAGTTATAGACAAATTAGCCTTATTCGGCATTAAATATATTATTACGCGTTCTACCGGTACGGACCAGATCGATAAAGCAGCGGCTGCACAGCATGGAATCAAGTGGTCTAATGTGCCATCCTATTCTCCCCAGGCGATAGCTGAACATGCGGTGGCCCTGGCCCTCGCTTTAAGCCGTCACCTGGTTGAAGCCGACCGCGACAGCCATCAGTTTGATTTCAGGAATGACAACCTGATCGGTTTCAATTTCTCTGGTAAAACGGTGGGTTTGGTCGGTTTGGGCCATACGGGCCTGGCGGTTGCCAGGATTTATAACGGTATGGGCTGCAAGGTGATTGCTTTTGATCCGGTCTTTCCGGAAAATGCTCCGGAGATCGGATCGGTGACATTGGAACAGCTGTTTGCCGAAGCCGATGTTATATCCTTACATCTTCCTTTATCAGCGTCAAGCAGGCACCTGATCAACAAAACCACACTTTACCAAATGAAAGACGGCGTAATGCTGATCAATACTTCCAGGGGAGCCATTATCAAAACGATTGATGCGATCACCGCTTTGGAAAAAGGCAAGCTGGGTTATTTAGGGCTGGATGTCTATGAATTTGAAAAGGACCTCTATTATGAAGATCATGAAAACGATACCTATAAAGACCCCTTGCTTCAAAAATTAATGAACAGCAAAAATGTCCTCATAACCCCTCACCAGGCTTATCTGACTAAGGAAGCTCTTCAGGAAATTGCTGATCAGACCATTAAAAACCTAGATCTCTGTAGTGAAAGTCCGACTCCATTAATAGCAGAATTATAACTTAAAAAGAACATATATGACCATCATTAAAAACGTATTGGCCATTAGTGCCGAAACACTTTATATCCATTTAAAAAAGGATTTTACCGACTATATCAATTATAAATTAGATTCCAATCTCAGTACTGATTTCGCACATGTTTATGACGTGATCAATGTGCTGTTCCCGGAAGTGATTGAGGGTACCGCATTGACCATCACGGTTACCGACGATGAAATTACGGTGTCTGATAATGCGAAGGATTCTGAATTTAATACAGAACTGCTTGAAAAACATCTCATCGATTTTATTACAGATAGGTGCAGCTAGGCTTTATTATAAATCAATTTATTTATCACTAAAACCGATCAAATGCCATATTTGCAGTTAGAGGTTAATGAATCTTATCCAACCGAAAAAAAGAAGTTGCTGGCGAAAACCCTTGGTGAAATATTTTCACGTCTGATGGAGGCCAATGTAAAGCGCGTCACAGTGGGCATCCGCGAATTAGGAACAGGGTCAATATGGCGCTGTACGGATGGCGTACCTGTACCTGCACCAGTGTTGATGTGTGATATACGCCGTGGCCGTTCGCCGGAAAAACGCGCTGAATTGGCCAAAGCACTGATCGGTGCCTGTGAAGAAATACTTGGCTTGGAACCGGATCTGCTTAATGTGGAATTTACTCAGCATGCCGGTGACGAAATGTACCATCCTTTAATGGGGGGATTAAGTGACGATTGGAAGCCGGATGAAGCCTGATCAGTAAACGTTAAATACGATAAATCAAACACAGCAAAAGGGATCTGATAAACAGGTCCCTTTTGTCGTTGTTATTATTGCATTTTGTGCACCTATAGCAGGTAAAACGCAAGCATCAAAACATGTGCGAAAACACTAAAGGCGAAAATGGACATTAAAACACGTATGCCATAACCGCCCATCCCGGCTATGATGTTTGCAAAGAAAAATACCATCGTGATGATCAGTACAAGGGAAGAAGCGTTATAATAGTAAATTAGATAGGCGGGTATCGGCAGGAAGAATACGCCTTGCGCCACCATAGAAATCAGGTACCACATGGTTTTATTTTCAGCCTGGCTGTCTTCCAGCGCAAGCCACCTTTCATAAATGCTTGATTTTTTATATTTCGGTGGATTCACAGCTGTATTCCACGGGGATTTAACATTGATTGCAGTTTCCATAATTGATATTTTTATACTGTAAAGATGCCCTGAATAGCCGGTTTAAACTATGATAACGGCCCCGCTTTTATGTGATTGAGAACACAATTTCTCCCATTAAAACCGAATACGGGGCTTCATAAATCATCCCCTTGGATTTTTAACCGCATACTGCAATTTCCTGTAAAAGTGGGTGGCTCTGATCCTGAAAATATCAGCAAGAAGTGTGAATAAAAGGACAGCCACCGGAATGAGAAAGGCATGAAAATGAAAATAGCGGAACAGGTAAGCACCTGCTAAGGCACCGAAGAGGAAAAAGAAGATGATGACCAATCTGAGTTTAATCCTTGTTTTTAAGGCCGTCCTGTTTTCGGTTTTTTTCTGTAAAACCTGGGCCAGTTCAATTCCCAGGTCAGTAAACGTGCCGGTAAGATGTGTGGTGCGGACCACGGAGCCCGAAACGATAGAGACCAGCGAGTTCTGCATACCCATGGCAAATAGTAAGCTTCCTGCGAAAAATTCTTTTGAAACTAAACTATAATCATAGCGCGAACCCGTCAGGGACACCGCTAAGAGTATTCCGGCTTCAATCAATATCGGGAAAACATAGGAATAGCGCTGGTTACGCCCGAGCCGGGAAACAATGAAGCTGGAAATAAAAGCCCCCGCTAGAAATAGAAACATCCAGAGCGCAACTACCCGTGCAGTCTTCCAGTCTTCCATGGCGATCCGCTCCGCGAAAAGCGCAGCATGACCCGTTACATTGGTTGTTAACACGGCAAATGCCAGAAAGCCCGCCGCATTGACAAAGCCTGCTGTCACGCCAAGAAGTGTCGCCAGTTTAACATTGTGGCCATAGGTTCTTTTAGTACCCAGGTGCCTCAACATACGCTTATGCCAGGTAATGTACGCTTTCTTGCATTTTCGTCTTTAAAATGTTGCTGATAATTAATATGTTTTGCAATCACTCGTTTACTTGTTTTTAGTGTTTAAATCCAGCGCCAGTGAGTTGGTGACATTATATAATTTCATTTCCAAATTCTGGTCCAGTTGATAGATATCATTGTAGATTACCAGGGTTCCTTCATCCACAGCGCAGGTAATATAAGTTACTTCAAATGGTATTTTCTTCTTTAAGATAAATGTCTGCGATTCATTTTTCTTTAAGGCTTTTGTGATCAATGGGACACTTTTAAGGTTGCCGTCATTAGTCAGCAATAGCCCGGCTAACTTTTGCGCTTGCTCCACATTCAATGTTCCGTTACTCACCGCCCTGTCTTCCTTTCTAAAAGACAACTGGTCAGGTGTGTTTCCAAGATAAATTCCTTCACGGTTATAAAAAGTAAAGTATATCCGTCTGGATGAGGTATTCCATCCTTTTGATACCTGAATGGAACCAATAGCGCTTGCAAATGACGGCGTTGGGGTAACAGGCTTTCCTGCCAGTATCCTGAATTGATAAACCATATCCGGCCGGTGGAATTCAAGGGTAAAGGAGGGAATGTTAACGGCGATGTAGATCTCCTGATCATTTACAGCCCATCTGAGGCGTTCCATGTTAATGGCCATTTTTTTAACATCCGTTTCAGACAACTCATAGTTATCACCTGTATATACCCCGGTAAGCAGGTGCATGTGGTACTGGAGGTTGGTATAAGCTTTTGTCTTTGGCTGTAAACTTTCAACAGTTCTTATAAAATCCTGCTGATTTAAGGCATTTGCCAGTTCAATATCTGCATGGCAGCCTTCAAAATTCCCGGCGTCCAGCTTTTCAGGAGGATAATTCACATTAAGCTTTCCGAAATGTAGATTATTGATTAAGGTGATCATGGCATCTGTTAACAGGATATCATAAGCCGCCTGCTGACTGTTGGTTACTTTTTCAGGATGTTCGACCAGCAGGTGCAATTGGTTATAGGTCAGTTCCGTTGGATGATAGTCCGCGGGAACCAGCCCGTATTGTATTACGCAATCCAACAAAAGCATAGCATCCCAGTTATGAGTTTTTATCTTTTCCGGTGCGATCCATACCAGCTTGTTCCCGTTTTTTGCATAAAACCGTTCAACCGACAGTGGGAAAAGCAGCGATCCTGCATTTTTGGCAATTTTGATTGCTGAGGATACGGAACTATCCGGCTCAACAGAAAGCACAGATTTGGTTTTTAAATGAGATACCGCGGCTTTTACTTCACCGGACATTTGCAGGAAAAAGAAGATAACGCCAATGATGACACTGACCTTTAATCCTAATTTTAAAACGGGTATTATTTTAATGGGCTTTTGCATAGTTGTTCTGATTGACAATGCAAACTTCCTGAATATCAGTTGGTTTAATAATGATAGCAGTCATTTTAAAAACTGATGTTAAACATTCACTGCGATAACCAGGTGCTCGGTTAAAACTGCTTTAATCCTGAAAGACAAGCAAGGGAATACTAACGTGCCCGGCCATTTTTTTTGTATCGCTGCCGTGCAGCAAATCATTGAAAAAATCATGCTGCCGGTGAACCATAGTCAGCAGATCCACCTGCCCGTGTTCACTTAACCAGTCCAGACCAGTTTCGGTACCTGCGCTTTTAATCATCCGATAATAGATATTGGGATAATTGGCCGTATCTACTAATTCCACCATGAAATTTTTGATCCAGTGCTCAAACTCAGCCCACTGGTATTTGCCGTCATAAACATGGGTCAGCAGGATCTCTGCGTTAAGCTGTTTGGCAAGGGAAATCAGAGAGTAGATAAACTTAAGGTCATCATCCGGGTTTTTAAAATCGGTAGCAAAAGCGATCTTTTTAATCGGCGCAAACTTTGCTTTCGGCGGGATGAGGAGCAGCGGCTTGTTCGTGCTGTCTATGACATTTTTGCAATGGTCTCCGAAAAGGAAAGAACTAAGTCCCCCGTGATGGTGTGTCCCCATCAGTATGAGATCTATATACTGACTTTTTACAAAATAATCTACGGCATTGGTTACGGTTCCTGCTTCGCTGGCAAATGTTATTGCCGGTCGAAAAGTTTCCGAATGGTCATTTTGTTCTATATGTGCCTTTAATCGTTTGAGCTCTTTTTCACTGTCTTCCAGCAGGGTTTCGCTATCTTCCAGCGGCCAGGCGACCAGGCCGGCCTGAGGTACTTCGGCGGGAACGATGATGGCATTTCCTAATACGATATCTGCCTTAATTTGCTTTGCAAATTGATAGCCATATTCGGCAGCATGTTTAGCAGCTGACGAAAAATCGGTTAAAAAGAGTAATTTTTTCATTTTCTCGATTGATGTTTTAATATGGTAAAACTGGTCAATCTTATCGAATCAAATAATGATGCCGGTCATTAATTTAGATGATACTACCCCTGAAATGGTTTTCTTTTCAAAAACCGATTTTATTGGTTTTGTGATTAATATCAATGTGTTTTATGCTGCAGGTCATTTTTTTAAGCCATATAAACCCGACTTTTGGCTGCATAAAGACCAATTATTCCCTTTATTAATTAACGATGAGATTCCTCCGATTTAACTTTGACCATCCATTTAAGGGTAAAGCCAGCATCATGCAGTTGTTTGCCGTAAACCCTGTTATCAAAAACATACTTGTGGACAGCCAGCTCAGTAATCTCGTGGAGATCCCGATTCATGACTGCCGTTCCGGCAAGTGGAGAATTACCCTCGACTGGAATTATGATGGAAGAGCTTTCACACACCAGGAAGATTTTGAAGTCCTGAAAAAGAAGAGAGTGCTATTGTAAACCGTCCTTCGCTAGGCTATAACTAAGCTTCGTGTGACTTAATTATTGATTTTACCTGTTAAAATCATGGTTGTCCCTATTATATAGCTTTATAAGAAACTTATTTGCAATATTATAGTTATATATTCAATAGTCTTTTTTACCTCTCTAAAAGAATTCCTACTACTTAATACCCGCTCTTTAAATTACTGACATGCTGAAAGCTGATCCCCTATATATTATCGCAATTGGCGCCTCCGCCGGTGGCATGGAAGAAATAAATTCGTTTTTTGATCATACGCCCCTGGACGGCGTTTCCTATATCATCATTCAGCACCTGTCTTCGGATTTTAAAAGCCGTATGGTAGAGCTGCTGGCCAAGCACAGCAAACTGGTGGTGAATGAAGCAAAAGACAAAATGAAAGTCATGAGCAACCAGGTTTACCTGATCCCGAATGATAAATTCATGACGATCAGGGACGGTAAATTGTACATGTCTGACAAGGAATCCGTTAAAGGGCCGCACCTCACCATTAATACTTTTTTTAAATCGCTTGCGGATGATTACGGCAAAAAAGTGATTGGGGTCGTCCTTTCAGGACTGGGCTCGGACGGCTCGGACGGAATAAAGGCGATCAAGAAAGCAGGAGGTATGGTGATCGCCCGCAATCCTGAAACAACCGAATTTGGCAGCATGCCGTCGAATGCTATAGCAACCGGTTTGGTTGACTTTGTACTGGAACCTGCATCAATGCCGGACGCGATAGAAGATTATGTAAAACAGGGAGGCGAACTGATCGCGGATGATAAAGATGATGAGCTCCATATCAAGTCGATCATTAATTTAATCAAAGACAGATCACCGCTTGATTTTTCAGATTATAAACTGCCGACTTTAATGAGAAGAACCAAAAGAAGGGCCGCTTGCGGCAATTTTAATTCGCTTTCCGGCTATCTTGACTTTTTAAAAGCAACTCCTGCTGAAGTAGAAGCGCTCATCAAGGATTTCCTGATCAGTGTTACTTCTTTTTTCAGGGACAAAGAGGCATTCACTTATATCCAGAAACATATCCTGCCCCTTGTGCTGGCAGGCCTGGCCGCAGATCAAGAATTGAAAATGTGGGTAGCGGGCTGCGCAACCGGTGAAGAAGCGTATTCACTGGGCATATTAATAGCGGAACAGTTAACGGGCAAACACAAGGATACCGTAGTGAAAATATTTGCGACAGATATCGACAGCGCCGCATTGGAGCACGCCGGCAGAGGAGTATATAATCAGGAAATAAAAAAAAGTGTATCTGCCGAACGACTGGAAAAATATTTCATTTCAGAAGGCGAGTATTTCCGGGTAAAACCAGAGGTTCGCAGCATGATCATTTTTGCGCAGCATGATCTGGTTAAAAACCCGCCCTACTGTAACATTCACTTTATCAGCTGCCGGAACCTGCTGATCTATATGACACCCATCCTTCAAAAGAAAATATTTTCCATGATGCTCTTCGGGTTAAAAAGGGACGGTTATTTGTTCCTGGGCTCCAGCGAAAACCCGATACCGATAATGAAGAACCTGGAGGTGGTCAATAAAAAATGGAAGATCTATAAAAATCTGAAAGCTAAGCGGGATGTGAGTTTTGACGTGTTTTCTCTGCCGGAGCTGCTGGACATTAAACGTACACCGGTTATTGCCCATGAGATTATCTCCCAGAGTTATGGGAATACCGTTTCCGAAGCGATGCAGGTTTCCCTAGCGGGTGAACAGGACTACCTCGCGATTTGCATCGACGAGCATAACCGCGTTGTAAAAACCTATGGTGATACAAAAAAATACCTGGTACAGCAGAACTTTACCTCAAATCTGGTAGAGCTTTTATCCAAGCCCCTTGCTGTGGCATTCAATACACTGATCAAACGGATTGGCCAAACCAAAGAATTAGTGTCTGTCAGCGGGATAAAAATAAAACATGAGCAAACTATCGTTAAGGTCAAATTATCCATAAGTCCGCTTAAGGTTAATAAAGACGAGCAAAAGCTGATGATGGTTACTTTTAACCCGGATACTTCACCGGTCAGTGACGATATTGTTTTTAATGAAAAAATATATCATGACCAGTACACCCTGAACCTGGAGGAAGAGCTGAAGGAGCTCAAAGTAAAACTCCATACTGCTTATGAAAGGCTGGATGCATCCAATGAGAATATGCAGTCCTTCAATGAGGAACTGATCTCCGCCAATGAGGAAATGCAAAGTACCAATGAGGAAATGCAGTCGGTTAATGAAGAGTTGCATACGATTAACGCGGACTACCAATTAAAAAATAAAGAACTGCTGGAGATTAATGACGACCTGAACAATTATTTCAGGAGTAACATCAACGGGCAGTTGTTTATCAATAATGAATTACTGCTGATGAAGTTCTCCCCGGGTACGGTCAAACAGATCAACCTCCTCGAAACGGATATCGGCCGGCCGCTGAGTAATATCTCAACCAACATTAAGTTTGAAACCATCATAGAGGATATCAAGCAGGTCTTGTCTGAAGGTATCGTAATTACCAAGGAGATCGAGACCAATAATGGCAAATGGTATCAGATCATGACGATGCCCTATGTACAGCAGACCGACCAAAAACGAAACGGAGCCATCGTGACCTTTAATGACATTACAGAATTAAAATCCACGCAGCTCGAACTGGACAAGAAAAATGCAAGTTTGACGAGGATCAACAGTGACCTGGATAATTTCGTTTATACCGCTTCTCATGAACTTTTAGGGCCGCTGGCCAATATCGAAACCAGTATTGGGGTAATGAACCTGATCAAAGTTGCTGACCCCGGTATGCTGAAGTTTTTAGCCATCATCAATTCTTCCGTTAAGAAATTCCGTACGCTTATTAGAGATATTTCTGTCATTGCCCGCCTGGAGGGAGATATGCTCAACATGGAGATGATCGACATGGAAGATGTAATCAGGAATATTGAATGGAACCTGGAAAATAGAATAAAATCGTCCGGTGCCGTTATCACCCAAAATCTTGAAGTGAAGCAAATTCTTTTTTCTAAAAAAAACCTTCGGAGCATCCTCTTTAACCTGGTGTCTAATGGCATTAAATTTAATGATAGTAAAACACCGTTGATCCATATTGATATCGCTAAGAACAAAGAGCATATTATTCTATCCGTACAGGATAACGGGAAAGGTATTGCAAAAAACGAAATGGATATCATATTTGATATGTATGGCAGGCTGCACAAGGAGGTTGACGGGCAAGGAATCGGCCTTTACCTGGCGAAAAAAATAATTCATGCTGCGAGCGGTAATATTACTGTAGAAAGCGAGCTGGGCAAGGGCAGCAAATTCGTTATTTATTTAAAAACCGAAGCACCTAAGGATAAAGGCGCTGTATCAGCTTAAGGAATTCCATCGCGCTCAAATAATCCAGCTCCTTTTTTATTTTAATTAATTCTACCCGCATCGCAGATAGTGATGCGGGTCATATTTTGATATGACGCCCGTCATGGCATAAGCCTGTAACTCTACAGACATTTACATCAATCGAATATCCAGCTGATGTTTGCGGATATTTAAAATTGTAATGATGGAAAATGTAACTGAAATGTCGGATAGAT
The DNA here is from genome assembly GCF_900155965.1 of Mucilaginibacter lappiensis. Taxonomy (GTDB): domain Bacteria; phylum Bacteroidota; class Bacteroidia; order Sphingobacteriales; family Sphingobacteriaceae; genus Mucilaginibacter; species Mucilaginibacter lappiensis. The sequence goes on along the minus strand of NZ_FTMG01000027.1, from coordinate 9,172 downwards.
CCGCCGAATATCATGCGATTGCCGGGCGCTGGAAATCCGACCTTGAATTTTTTAAAATCGAATCTTCCTTCCTGAGCCGTCTTAAACAGGATTATTATTTTACCCGCTTATCAGCTTACCGACATACCGAAGAACTGCAAGAGGCAGGGCAGAAGCTGTTAAAGCTACAAGACGATATCCTCTGGGCGGAGGCACATGTTGATGCACAACTGCACCAGTTAGCGCAGGTAGCGGAAAATAAGGAGGAAGAGAACTCAAAAAAATTGGCACTGACCAATGCTAAAGTGGGCCATTTAATGATCAATCTTACCCATGAATACCAGAAGGTAAAAAAAGAGCTTTTTACGGCCGTTGATACTATTTTCCGGGAACTGGAATTTCAGGCCAGTTAGCATGAAATTATTGGCTATTATCCTGTACAATATTTAAAAAAAACGAAATGTTAAGAGAACTAAACGATACCCAAATTGAAGAGCTGTTAAAAGACCAGGTAATTGGTCGCATCGGCTGTCATTCTGAGAAAACCATGTACGTCGTACCGGTAAATTACGTGTACGACGGCGCGAATATCTATTGCCATTCCGCCAAAGGGATGAAAATAGATATGATGCGGGAAAACCCCGAGGTCTGTTTTGAGGTGGATAAGATCAAGGATATTACCAACTGGCAAAGTGTGATTGCCTGGGGAAAGTTTGAGGAAATCCAGGACCTGGATGAGAAACAAAAGGTGCTCCAAAAGCTGGTTGACCGCATTACCCCCTACATTATGGATGATTCCGTTACCCGTGAACATGGTTTCGTAGATGAGGAAAGTGATGTAGGAACCAAAGTAGAGCTGATCATGTATAAGATCATCGTCAGCAAAAAAACAGGCCGTTTTGAAAACAGGTAGATTATCCTGCTCACAAGCAAAATCAAAAAGATTAATAAAATTAACAAGACATGCGTGTAGAACTTCAAAATCCGCTAACTGCTGAAGATCATATCCGGGGACCTGAAACAGCGCCTTTGGAATTGGTGGAATACGGCGATTATCAATGCCCTTCTTGCGGCGAGTCCTATCTCGTTTTGAAGAGGGTTCAGCAACAACTAGGTAAACAGGTAAAATATATATTCAGAAATTTTCCTTTAACCGAACATCCCGACGCTTTTAGCGCGGCGATGGCGGCTGAAGCAGCAGCACTTCAACATAAATTCTGGGAAATGTATGATCTGCTTTACTCCAACCAGCTTTACCTGGGCAGCAATGACCTTTTAGGCTATGCCAGCGAAATCGGTTTGGATATTAACAAATTCAGGCGAGATACGCAGAGTGAGGTACTCGCATCAAAAATCCAGGCGGACCTCGATGGTGGTGAGCAAAGCGGCGTGACAGGCACCCCCAACTTTTATATCAACGGCGAAAAGTATGACGGTGATTGGGAAGGTGACGGATTGATCCACTATTTAAAAAGACTACTGTAACGGTAAGTCTTTAATTATACACAAAACCAAAAGATAAAATCATGAAGCATCCGAAAATAGAAGGGGTTATTGAAAAGAGATTTGAAAAAATAAATGAAGCTTTTGATAAGGCCCGGCTGCATTTCCATGAAGACGATATCCGGATATTTCGGGTAAAGGTGAAAAAATTGAGCGCTTGCCTCCAATTGATGAATAACGCGAAAGCGCACCGCCATTCCGTTAAGCTTCCTCAAAAAATGGCAAAGCTTAGCCAGCTGTTCGGAGCGATCCGTGCCCTCCAAATGCAGCAGGATCATGTTCAGCATACGATAAAGGAAAAACAGTTCCGCTTGCCCGATAGCTACTTAAAATTCATAAGCGACCAGATCCTTGGGCATATGGAGAATGTAAGTAAACATATAAATGGTACACAGCCCTTCAAAAAAGAGCAAGAAAGGTTGTTGAAGCTTTTGCCTGATCAGCTTAGCCATGAGGCAATACTGGAATTCGTCCGCACGGAAAGCGACATGATTGAAAAACTGCTATCGCCAGTTTTTCCTGCTGATAAATCCTTTCACGAAGCAAGGAAGCATCTGAAGAATTTGTTATACATATCACCGTATATCAATTTGGAAATGAGTGAATTGTCGCCGTACAAGCTTTTGTCCGGCTTTGAAGAAATAGATTCCTTCACCAAGCTGTTAGGTAATTTTCACGATCTCAATACCGCTTTATACTGCTTGCATACTACCGTTCAAAAAATCGAACCCGATGAAGATGAAAAGGAAACACTTCGTCAGCTGGAGCAAACATGGATTGAGGCAAGAGAGGCTTTCCGTATTCAGATCTATGACGACCTGCATGGAATTGTGGCATCTGGCCGTACGGCAGAATCTTTGGTCGAATGGCCGGTGATGTAAGTCTTTTATAAAATACAAATCACAAAATATGGCTTTAATAAAAGATACCGAAGCATTTCTCGATGAAACGGGCAGCATTGCGAAATTTACAAGCCACTTCTTTTCACATGGGTTGCGGCCCAGGTTTGAAATAAAGGAATTTCTTGCCCAATGTTATACTATCGGCTACAAATCATTCCCGCTGATAGGCCTTACCGGCTTTATTATGGGTTTAGTGTTGACCATGCAGTTACGTCCTTCACTGGTAAGTTATGGCGTACAGTCGGAACTGCCCGTGATGGTCGGCATAGCTATCGTCAGGGAAATAGGCCCGGTGATCACCGCTTTGATTTTTGCCGGGAAAATCGGCAGCAGTATTGGCGCTGAACTGGGCTCTATGAAAGTGACCGAGCAGATAGATGCCATGGCACAAATCCGTATAAATATCTGGTAGCTACCCGGGTACTGGCAACCACCCTGATGCTGCCGGTGCTGACCATATTAGGCGATGCGATTTCCCTATTCGGTGCCTATATAGGTGTTAACCTGAGTTCGGTAACCAGCCTGCATTTCTCCTTTACACAGGTATTTCAAAGCCTCAGTTTCAGCGATATTTTACCGGCCATTACCAAAACTTTTTTCTTCGGTCTCGCGGTAGGCATAATCGGTTGTTATAAGGGCTTCAATTCCAGTAAAGGAACACAGGGCGTCGGTGTATCGGCAAATTTAGCTGTCGTATTATCATCGGTGTTGATATTCATTATTGATCTGCTGGCCGTTCAGTTCACCAATTTATTAGGTTTAAATTAATCAGCATGACCTCAGCAATAAAAACTGAACTCAGCCCGGAAGATAGTATAGCAAAAGGAGCTCCCGTAATCATTATAGAACATTTATTTAAGCGTTTTGATAAGAATGTAGTGCTGAAGGATTTTAATCTGACAGTGCATGGGGAAGAAAATGTCGTGGTGTTAGGGAAATCCGGTGCCGGGAAATCAGTGCTGATCAAGTGTGTCATTGGCTTATTAAAACCGGACAGCGGCAAAATACTGGTTTTCGGGGATAATGTACCTGATCTGAGCCCTGATGACCTGGACAAGGTAAGGAGTAAAATAGGTTTCCTGTTTCAGGCTAACGCCCTCTATGACTCGATGACTGTCCGGGAAAACCTGGAATTTCCTTTACGGAGGCACTGGATCGATCTTTCTCAGCTGCAGGTAAAGCAGAGGGTCGCTGGTTTGAGCCCAGCCTAAGGAGGAAATGGCCTTAGCATACCCGCTAAGGCCGTTTTTAATTTTCAGCCAATTTTAAATATGTGTTTAAAGCCAATAGTGGCACATTTTGGTCCGAGCGTAGTAATAGCACAGCTACTGGAACATCGAACCGGCATTTATGCCTTTCAAGGCTTTTTTAAATCCTTACATAGTGATTTCCACGCATTAAAATCTCCGGCAATTAATCCATATAGCCAATGTGATAGGTTGTAATAGATTGGATCGCTGATCCTTCCTTTTTTGATAGGATATGATAAAATAGGGCAGCGAAATTGTGTTTGCTACCTCTCCACTAAAATAGTGTAACCTAAGGTGGTTCTTATTAAGAGCCTTAAGGCTGTGGCAGGCTTGGGGCAATAAAAATTAGCCTATTTCTTTAAGATAACTTATGCTTTTCTGGATGCTTAAATATTGGTCTATTTTAAAATTTTCCTGTTCGACAATATAATATTTCACCCCGGCAGAATGGGCTTTACTAAGTATTGTTTTGTAATCTATACTTCCGGTTCCAATTTCAGTATTCAATACCGGGTTCGTTTTGTCCATATCTTTAATATGAATAAGCTTAAAACGACCTGGATATGTCTTAAGCAATTTCAAAGGATCTTCTCCCGCTCTAATCACCCAGTAAATATCCAATTCAAAATTTAGCTGCTCGGTATCGGTGTTGTTTAACAGCATGTCGAATAACCTTTGTCCTTCTACGGTTTTAAACTCGAAATCATGGTTATGGTAAGCCATTTTCAATCCCGCCTCATGAACCGTGCTCGCCGCCAAGTTGATTTTATTGATAGTGTCCTCCATGGTCTTTGCACTGTTTCGAAATTGCTCTCCCAGGTAAGGTAATACTATGTATTTTTGTCCGAGTATCTTTGCCGCCTCTATTGCCTGCTCAACCTGTGTTGTATCGCCTGATGAAAGGAATGTATCAAGAGAATAATGCGCACTTGGTGCAGTTAGCCCATTGTCGTCAAGGAGTTTTCTAAATTCAACGGCAGAGAGCCCCCAAAAGCCATTGGTTTTAGAATAACCAAAGGGCTCTACCTGTTTGTAGCCAGCCTGGGCTATTTTGGGTATGATCGTTTTAACATCTTTCGGCAATTGTTCCCTGAAAGCAAATAATTGCAAACCAAAAGGTCGATTTGTTTTTGCAGACAACAAACCAGGCATTAGCATCATTCCTGCAGACATCATGCCGGCTTGTTGCAGAAAAGTTTTTCTATTTATCATAATTTAGAGTGTTACAAGTTGAAAAATAAGTTTCTTAAGTTGGCGCTGATACCAGATATCGAGCGGATCGACCTGTTTAAAATCACTAATAACATTTCGATGGAAAGGCTTTGGGATTAAAGGAAAATTGCGGACTGGTAAATCCACACTTCTCCCGTCAATTTTACAATGGCCTATAGCTCTTTTATCTTTATGTTTCTGAATGAAATCCCGGTGGACCAGTCCTGTAGAGCTATGCTGCCGCTGAAATGCTTCCCAAATTCAGGAAAGGATTTGAAATGGGAGGCTGCAACAATTTTTTTCCAGTCACCAGATTTTAGATCCTGGCTGCAGGTAAGAACCCCGTTAAGGAAAAACTCGATTTTGCCATTCTTTTGCCTGATCTCAGAGTGGTTCCACTCGCCGGTGGGTTTATTCTTGATTGGGTTTTTTTGCGGGAAAAAACCGAACAAACAACCTGAGCGTGATTTTGGCTGCGGGTAATCAAGATGCGATTTATCCAGAAGCTGATATTCAGGACCGGACGCCCATGCGGTTGGTATATCCTTTCTTTCCATGACGTTGATGAAAACACCACTATTTCCCCCTTTTGGCAGCTTCCAGTCAAACTTCAGGTCAAAATTTTTATACTCGTTATCGCTTACCAGGTCACCCGGTTCAGACTTATCTTTCGGATCGCAAAAAAGCTCACCATTACCAGCCTTCCAAACGGTGAACGGGCCTTTTGAGTTATAGAGATGCCAGCCCGCTGTCGATTGTCCATCGAATAACAACTTCCAGCCAGCGTTTTTTTCAGCAGGCGTAAGTTCATTGTCCTTATTGCCAACCATTGCGTAGCAATTAATAATTAATGCCATCACAGTGACTGACATTACTACTCTTCTGTTCTTAGTCTTCATTTCTAATTTAAATTAATTGGTTAATATTTGACGCCTTGCTTACATGATCAAAATCTGTTCACGATCATTTTATTTCGAAGATAAAAGCGATCATCTTCTTTGCGTCTTCTTTAGTGAGTGAGGGATGAGGAGCCATAGAAATATCACCCCAAATCCCTGAACCTCCTTTAATTACTTTGGTAGCAAGTTGGTCAATGTCTTTATCAGTATACTTCACTGCTATACTACTGAAAGCAGGGCCAATTAGTTTCTCTCGTTCTCTATGACAATTCCGGCAGTCGTTCTGAATAATAAGAAGTGCCCCTTTGTCCGAAGATGTTGCCAGCGTAACAACCGGTGAGTAGGATACAGCGCTGTCGGCATTGTCTGAGCCCAATTTCGGGCTGGCTGATTTAGTGCTATCAGTAACGTTCTGTGGTGCCATACTGCCACCGCAGGAAATGATTGCAATAGAAAGTGCAATTAAAAAAAGTGCTTTCCTTAACATAATTTATGGTTTAAATTTTACACCTGTCTTGAAACGGTGGTTCGCCTTCATTAATTCATTTTGCAATATTATGCAAATTTGCATAATATTGCAAAATGAATTTAATTGATAATACTTTTGATCTTAAATTAGTAAGCCGGGCGAAATTAGCCACGCAAGCCATATTCCTGGTATGCGGCTTTGGCGTATCCAGTTGGGCGGTCATGGTACCATTCGCGAAAAGCCGCCTGCACCTCAACGATGCTGAACTTGGCGGGCTGCTGTTGCTTTTAGGCGCAGGCTCTGTAACCATGATGCCCTTGACGGGTATCCTGATGGGGCGCATTGGCAGCCGACGGCTCATTTTTATAGCTGCCCTGTTGATCGCGCTTTGTTTACCTTTATTATTGATCCTGAACACACCATTGACACTTGGTATTGCCTTATTCTTCTTCGGTGCGGGTATTGGAACGATTGATGTGGCAATGAATGCACACGGCGTACAGGTACAAAATTTATACGGCAAGCCAATAATGTCTTCGCTGCATGGGCTTTTCAGCGTGGGCGGGTTGTTAGGGTCTTTGGGATTGGGCTTCCTGATTCGGTTGGGGGCGCAGCCATTCTACGCCGCTGTGATTATTGCTTTGAGTTTATTGCTGATTGCAATTATTGGCTATCGTTCTCTTTTAAGCCTTGATATAGAATCTGCGGCTATCAAGCGCTTTTCGTTAGTAGTGCACGGTATAAGCGGGCGGATGACCAATGCCTGGTTTAGTCCAGTGGCAATATTTCTTGGGGTGCTTTGTTTCGCCGTGTTTCTGGCGGAAGGGGCCATGTTGGATTGGTCAGCGCTTTTCCTGAAAGAATATCGTGGTATTGACCCTTCGCTGGCAGGTGCCGGTTATGCGGCATTTTCTGTAGCAATGGCGACAACACGCCTTTTTGGGGACCGTTTAGTAGCTCGGCTAAAGAGTGACCGCACCGTCATTTTTGGCTCACTGGTTGCAGGAACGGGCACGTTTATCGCCATCATCCTACCCTGGCTGGCCGGCACCTTATTTGGGTTTTTCCTGATCGGTTTAGGTGCTGCCAATGTAGTGCCTGTTTTCTTCAGCGAGGCAGGTCGCCTGAAAGGCGTGAGTACTGCGATGGCGGTATCCGTTATTGCCACCTTAGGTTACGGCGGGCAATTGGCTGGTCCGGCATTTTTGGGCTTTATCGCACAACATTTTACCCTGCCTGTTGCGCTTGGTGTTGTGGGTATTTTACTATTTTTTGTTACCATTGCATATGGAATCCGCCGGATGAAAATGGGAAGTAATAATTAAGCAATGGCAAAGGAAGATCGATATGAGCTGATCCTTAAAGCGCTCGAAACTGATGGTAAAGTTGGTTTTGATAATCTTGCACTTAAACTTGACGTTTCGTCAGATACAGTTCGGCGCGATATTGAACAGTTGAATAAAATGGGCCTTCTTTCAAAGATAAGGGGGGGAGCAGCTGTGCGGTCAAAATTACCCTTTGCATTCCTGGATCGTGTAAAGGAGTTCAACGAGGGAAAGAAAATCATCGCGCTGAAAGCCCAGCAGTTTATAAAGCCCGGTCAAACCATATTTATGGATGGTGGTACAACCAATTGCGCGGTGGCAACACATTTCCCTGTCGATATTAATTTGCGGGTGATTACCAATAATCTTGCGCTTCTCCCGATACTGTCTCATTTTCCCAACATTGAGATTGTAGTTCTTGGCGGCATTTATTACAGGGAATTAGAAATCAATGCGGGGCAGCAAACCTGTGATAATACGGCACAATATGTGGCAGACTTGTACCTTATGGGAACTTGTGGGGTTGACAGTCAAATGGGTATTACCGCACTCCTCCGTGAAGATGGAGAAGTGAAACAGGCCATGCACCGTTCGGCACTAAAAACCGCAATACTAAGTGACCGTCAAAAACTCGGCATCATCGAGTATTTTAAAGTAGCTGATATTTCTGAGGTGCATACGCTCATAACCGATCTGCCCAGCTCACATGCCTCATTAGACGCCTTCCGGACCCAATCCCTGCAAATACAATAATGATCAATACATTTTAAGGCGAAGGATAACTATACGGTTGACATGGAATGACGCTGAAGTGACCAGTTACAAGATCAGATTCTGTTTGGATCATAACGTTAAGATTAGGGTGAATGACAAAATTGAATTAATCAACGTTACAAAAAAACAATCTCTTTTAAATTAGAATCCTATGTACATCTGAGGAACTCTACCACACGGATTGAAGGGTGGTACCATTGCTTATAATTATTTTTTTAAAGAACCGGGGGATTCTAAAGTAATTGAGTGATTAATTTACATTATTGTAAAATTCTCTCCTAAATTTCCAATTCGTCGTAATTCTTCAATGAAATGGTTCGAAAAATGCCCAGTCTGGGGAGCACAAGCCCCGCACGTCTGCGGGGCTTTTTTTTTCATCAAAATAGCCTATTTTAGCGTTTAAACGCGCTTTTTAGTCAATCAGACTTTTTAGAGGCTATCATTTCAATATTCGAGTTTCACAGGTTTTTTTGTTTAACCAGTCGAAAAAGTGTTACAAAATGGAAAAAATGTTACACAATGTAACGCGATTTTGTGACCAAAACAGTAGCTGCTTTGTCGAGTAGATTATTGAATTATGGCAACGCTTAGCCCCAAAGTGTTTAAGCACCACAAAAGAAGTGACGAAACCTACAATGTAAAAATTTGTATTTCCCACAAAAGTGAACGAGCTTACCTTGATACGGAACATTACGTTTCCGAGAAGAAGCTATCCAAATCCTTAGAGATCAAAGATCTTTTTATCTCTAAATTATTAAATGAAACCCTCGACGATTACCGCGAGGAATTCAGCAAGCTTGGTAAAAAGCTTGCATTGTACACAGTAAATGACCTAAAGGATCATTTGCTTAAAAGTGAT
>NZ_FTMG01000004.1 GCF_900155965.1 Mucilaginibacter lappiensis | reverse complement strand
CTCAAACCAGCGTACCGGACTGTTTTCCAATCCTACAAATACCTTACGCGAGCCGATATCTATACCGGCTGCATGATGATGCATCTTTTCCATCCTGTTGACTTATCGTTAATAAGCCGTGCCCGAAGGAGTGTAAAGAAAAAGACAGGCTACCCATCGGACAAACACAGTTAGTGTTGTACCATACCCTTAGACTCATTGCTTCAGAACCATACTCAGGGACAGGCAAAAATGCACTATAACTTAGACGGCCACACTGCACGGCTTTGCAAAGATAATGTCATTGAACCCTTAAAGGCCCCCGGATTTTAAAACTCAGGATGACAGCTGGCTTTATATTTTGATTAATATCGAATTTTGAATACAGAACTTAGAAGAGAGGTGGCATTTAAAGGATTTTCATTATTCAAAATTCCTTATTCGGTGTTCTATATTGGAATTTAGTCTTTGAGATTTACTCATTTCCAAAAATTAGGGCACAAAAAAAGGGTAAGCTACTTTTATCGCGCCGCTCAACTCTCTACCCTTGCTGTGTTCCCACCCTGGGGGAGTTCAAGAGGAGCTGGCCGTAAAAGACTTACCCCAGCGCAAATATAGAAAAAGGTTTGTTTATGGTTAATAAATTGTTAAAAAAGATAATTGATTAACGTTTAGATAATTAGCCTTCATTGTAGTGCCAATTGATACAAATACAGGTTAAGCCGCCAGCGGATTTTTACCAAAAGGGATCGTTTTATGCACTTTATATCGGTCGTTTTTGTTATCTATTTCCTTTTCCAGTATGGTTAAGCAATCCGCTAAAAAGGTGTCCCGGTATTCCATTTCCTGAAAATATGGCCATAATTTGTTAAATGAGGCTACCGGTATATTGCGGGCTATGGTGAGATGAGGCGTAATTCTCCTGGTTTTCATTCTCAAGGCGCCTTTAACCTGGTTAAACCAATCTTCGGTGGTTTTATCCAGATCTACCCTGGCATATATGGTTCTGGAATTGGGGCCATGCTTAAAAAAGTCGAAGCCATTGATCCGGAGTTTATGCTGGGGTATGGTTTTAACTTTAAAACTAATCATTTCATAAAAAGGAGTAAGGAGCAAGGGTTTTAGCGTAAGCTGATGCACCTCATCCCTGAAGGATTCGATAGTAATGTGTGCCCGCGCATACATCCCCGGAAATTTTCCGATGCGTTTAACACATTCCTGTTTAAACGAGCCAACTTTTTTATCCACGTGCTCCGGCGGAGAAATAACGGTAAGATAATCTTTGTTGTTCATGGAGATTGGTTTAAAATAGGTTTATCTGATCCTGGATCTGGTTATCTGCGGCGGCTTGTTTGTAAAGGATCGCTTCTGCAGTATTAGCCATTGTCTGCTTGTTCTTAAATTCAAAAATCTTAAAAGGCTGCCATTGCGGTTCATGTGCAAAGGTTTCACGTTTAAGCATTATCAGCTCATTCACCCAAAATGGTTCTACCAGTTTTTTATGGCGGAAGTTTGGCCATAGACGTTCAAAATCGGGCCCGGCAACATCGCGGGTCACAGTGATGTGCGGAATGATGGTTTTACGAATTTTAAGTAGCCTTTTGAGTTGTGTAAACCACTCATCAACAGCGGGTGTAACCCGGATATGAGCATAAATGGTCATCCGGTTATGTAGGTGTTGGAAAAACTTAAACCCATCTACATGTAATAAAGCAGGAGGCAGCTCATTCAGGCCTTTCTCTATCTTGTTCAGATTGGTTTCTTCCATGAAGGGTTTCTGCCGTTCCAGGTGATGAACAGAAATATGTGCCGGTGAATCCATGCTTTTATAATTGCCAATTAATTTAGCCGAAGCTCTTTTATAACGGGAGATTTCCTGCTTAATAGCTTCAGGTGGCGAAAGCAGGAATAAATAGTCTTCGTACATATACATAGCTGCTTGTTTTTGATTAAACAAAAATGCTAATATTTTTAGTAAAATACTAAATTTATTTTCATATTTGTACATGGATGTTAAGCGGCATATTGTACATATCGACCTTGATTCCTTCTTTGTATCGGTTGAGCGTAAGTTTGACCCCAGCCTGATAGGTAAGGCGGTGATCATTGGCGGCTCGGTTGACAGGGGAGTGGTATCTTCATGCAGCTATGAGGCGCGTGCCTATGGTGTGCACTCGGCTATGCCCACCCGGCAGGCGGTAAAGCTTTGTCCGCATGCTATTGTGCTTCACGGCAGCCATGGCCGTTATTCGGAGGCCTCGCGTGAGGTTACCCAGATCATCCATGACTCTGTGCCGCTTTATCAAAAAACATCTGTTGATGAGTTTTATATTGACCTGACAGGCATGGAGCGGTTTTATGATTGTTACCAGATAGCCAGCAACCTGCGCCAAAAGGTGATCCGTGAAACTGGTTTGCCCATTTCCTTTGGTATGGCATCGGGCAAAACTGTGGCAAAAATGGCTACCAACCAGGCCAAACCTAATGGGCAGCTATATATTAAGCATGGCGAGGAACGCGCTTTTTTAGCGCCGTTACCCATTGGTAAAATACCGGGTTTGGGTGAAAGCACCTGCCAGAAAATGTATCAATACGGTATTGAAAGGATCGGCGATCTGCAACGAACCAATATTCGTTTCCTGGAGGCTGTTTTTGGCAAGGCAGGTACATATTTGTGGGAAAAGGCTCACGGCATTGATCATAGTGAGATTATTCCGCATAGTGACCGTAAGTCGATATCTACTGAGCATACTTTTGGCAGTAATGTAAACGATCCTCGTACCTTAGAAAATATACTGGTATCGATGACTGAAGAATTATCGGGCAAACTGCGCCGGGAAAATAAACTATCCTCCTGCATGGCTATCAAGATCAGATATGCGAACTTTGAAACTCATACCCAGCAACAAAAAATACCACTGACCGCCGCCGAGCATATCCTGATCCCCGGTGTTAAAAATCTGCTCAAAAAAGCCTGGAATCAGCACCGACCCGTCAGACTGATAGGTGTGAGGCTGAGCGATCTTTGCACAGGCAGTTACCAGATCAATTTATTTGAGGATAACGAAGAACAGATCAGGCTTTACCAGGCTATGGACAGGATAAATTTTAAATTTGGCGATAAAACTATTTGTCGCGCCGCCGGCATGGAAATAGGTACGCGCAATTTTAATCCGTTTATGAAAGGTTGAAATTTTTACTGTTGGTCAAAGAGGCAATGCCATTGGTCAAACTATTTTTAGGAAGTGATATGAGGTAGTTTCTTTTGAATAAAAAAGAAAACATGATGGAAACCACACAACGTCAAACCTACCTGGATTGGTTAAGGATATTATCCATTGCCGGGGTATTATTCTTTCATTCGGCTATGCCCTTTGTTAGCGAAGATGGCTGGCATATCAAAAATGCGGAAACCAGTAATCTGATGATGGAATCGAACCATTTTTTGCACCTTTTCCGGATGCCACTGCTCTTTTTTATATCGGGCACCGTGAGTTATTATATGATGCAGCGGCGGTCGACCTTAAGCTTTATCGGTCTACGTTTTCGCCGGTTGTTTATTCCGCTGTTAGTAGGCATGTTTATTATTGTTCCGCCGCAGATCTATATGGAACGATTGGCACATGGCTACAAAGGCAGTTTTTGGGATTGGTACCCGAGTGTATTTAATTTTGTACCATATCCGAACGGCGGTAGTTTCAGTTGGCACCACTTATGGTTTATTGCCTATTTGTTTATTTACGATCTGATATTTGCTCCTGTATTTACCTGGATGATATCACCCAAGAGTGATGCATTTAAACAAAAGCTTGCTGTGCTGGCTCGGGGTAAATGGGTGTACCTATTAATGCTGCCAGGTATTATCTGGTTTACTTTCACCAGCTGGGATTATCCCGAAACAAACGATTTGATTCATGATGGCTGCTACTTTGTTTACTGGTTGTTTTTTGTTTTAATGGGTTTTATATGTATTACGCAACCTAAGTTGATGGATAGCCTGGAGCGTAACCGCCGCTTCGCACTAACTATCGGTTTTCTGAGCCTGATGACATGGGAAGTGATGAGATGGAATAAAATAGAACCCGATCATGCTGCATGGCCCTTCCATCATATTATATTTTCGTATGCTTTTACTGCGTTAAGGCCAACTATTGCCTGTGGATGGGTGTTGGCGTTGGTGGGTTATGGTAAACATTATCTGAACCGGAAACACGTTGTGCTCAACTATCTGAACCAGGCGGTTTACCCGTTCTATATTTTACATCAAACGGTTATTGTACTGATAGTTTATTACATTGTGCAGGTTCAAAATGAAAGCATTTTGTCCAAATACATTTATACTGTGGGAATTACTTTTTTTGTTACTGTGTTAACCTATCATTTGCTTATACGCCCTTACGCTTTAACACGATTCCTGTTCGGTATGAAACCTAAGGATAAACCCAAACCTGTGATAGTGGCCCCTACAGAAGAAATACAACCCACTGTAATACTTTCTGCCTGAAATTTATAACTTAACGGTATGAATTTTTTCAGAAAATACATTTTCCCAGCCTTGTACGGTTTGCTGGTATACTTTACCATCAGGTTGCTTCACGATACCGATATTGGGGAACTCTTTTGGGAAAGGGATTTTTATATCAATGGTATTGAAATGGCCTGTTCGATATTGGTAGGTTATTTGGCGATCTATCTTTTTGAATGGCTTTTCAGATACTATGACAGGCGCTGGCCGGTTCAACTATCCTATCACGACGTAGTACGGGAGTTGACCATATTGGTATGTGCAGACCTCGTATTGGTAAACGTCGTATTTGTTCCAATGGATATAACCCTGCACATAACCCAGCACAAGGAACCAATCCCCTGGGCTGATGTAGCCGATATTAATATGATACCCACTTTGTACGCTATTGTTTATTACGGCATTGCGCGTAGCAGAACCTGGCTAAAGGCCTATGTAAATAATAAAATGCAACTGGAAAAACTAACTAATGATCACCTGGAAACCGAACTGAAGTTTCTGAAAGCACAATACCATCCACATTTTTTGTTCAACGCTCTGAATACTATTTATTTTCAAATGGACGAAGATGTGGCCGGCGCTAAAAAAAGTACGGAGCTGCTTTCGAGTCTGTTACGGTACCAACTTTATGACCAGCAGCAACAGGTGCCCATTAAACAGGAGCTGGAATATTTGCAGGATTACATCCAGCTTCAAAAGATAAGGGCTAGTCAAAAAATGCGTTTGAATGTGGTTTTTGACGAAAACCTCGCCGATCAGCTGGTGTATCCTTTACTTTTGCTTCCGCTGGTCGAGAATGCATTTAAGTATGTTGGCGGTGATTATAAAATTGATATATCAATCTTTATCAATGAAAAGGGTCTGTTATTTAAAGTATATAATGATGTTCCGACCACAATGAAGTTAAAGGATAATTACAGTGGCATTGGGCACGAAAACTTAAAAAGGCGTTTAGAGCTACTTTATCCAAACAAGCACCGATTAATAGCTGGTGGCGAGGCGGGTAGCTATATTGCACAATTAGAATTAGAATTTTAGAACATGAACCAGATCAGTTGTATTATTACCGATGACGAACCCTTTGCCCGGAAAGGTTTAGAGGGGTATGTCAAAAAAGCAGGCTTTTTTGACCTGAAAGCGCAATGTGAGGACGCCATGGAGCTGGGGGCCATATTGGCTCAGCAATCGGTTGATCTTTTGTTTTTGGATATACAGATGCCGCATCTCACCGGAGTTGATTTTATTAAGTCGTTACCCGATCCACCCAAGGTGATCTTCACCACAGCTTTTAAAGAATATGCTACGGATGGGTTTGATTTGGATGTGTTGGACTATTTGCTGAAGCCCATACCATTTGAGCGGTTTATGAAAGCCGCATTTAAAGCTAAGGATTATTTTGAATTACGCAACAATCATATCAAGGAGGCTGATTACCTGTTTGTAAAAAGCGAGGGAAAATTGGAAAAGGTTGTGTTTGGCGATGTGTTATACATCAAAGGAATGGAGAACTATGTGGAAATACATTTTCCCGGCAGGCGTATTATCACCCATACTACATTAAAAGCATTACTGGAAAAATTACCCCAGCAAAGTTTTTTACAAACGCATAAATCGTTTATTGTGGCAACTCAAAAAATTACAGCTATTGAAGGTAATATGCTTCATATTAATCAGCATCAGGTGCCTATAAGCAGGCAATTACGGGAACAGGTAATATTTTTGTTAGTTAATCAAAGATAGGGTCATAGTTCCTTTTTCATTAACAGGTCGGTTTGCTTATCGCTGCCCAACATAAATGGGTGGCTTCCAATTACTTTAAAGCCATGTTTTTCATAAAAGCTTAAAGCTTTTTGGTTATGTTCCCAAACGCCCAGCCAAACATATTGCAGGCCTTTTTCCTGCGCGATTTTAAAAGCAAAGTCTAATAATTTATGACCGATCTTTTTGCCATGGTATTCGGCCAAAACGTAAATACGTTCTACTTCAAGGGCATCACTGTCCTGTAGGTCGGTTTGCGCGGTACCCCGGTTTATTTTGATATACCCCGTGATGTGTCCATTAAGCATGGCAAAATAAAAGTGTGAGCCAGGGTTATTCAATTCAGCCCGTATGCGTTGTGGTGTAAAGGCATTTGAAGCATAAGCCTCCATATCCTCTGGTGTATTCAAATGTGCAAAGAAATCAAAAAATGTCTTTCTGCCGAAAGTTAACAGGGTATCAGCATCGGCTATGGTAGCTTTTTGTATTATGATATTATGGTCAGTCATCAAATCTAATAATGGGCTTAATCAAATTGTTCTTTGAGGCGTACCAGGCGATCAATCATCAGGTTAAGCTTTTCTTCCTCATTTTTAAACATGCGCGGTTTCAAATAAAAGGTGGTAAATAAAAACCAGATAATGATGGAACCGTAAGTGATGAGTTTAAAAAGGAGGGAGGAAGTTGATAATACTTCGGCGAAGTAGAGTGCCAGGCCGGCACTGATGAGTAATATGTAGATGTAGTAAAACCATCCGATAATTTTGGTTCTTGTTTTTTGGTAAGCCTTCAGGCTGTCAAGATACTCCGATGGGTTTTGAGTGGCATCGCGCTTGCTCAAAATATGGTAGTGCCTTACTACGAGCGACAAGTACATGAGCATAGTGACCAGCACTATTAAAATACCCACTGTAGTAATCCACGATTTAAAGGCCAGGAAAAACGTAACGATAAAAGCAAATGCCGCTATCGCCACCATGGCCACAATTGTCCAGTATAACTTGGTAGTTATGCTTCTAATCCCCTTCTTTACCTGTTTCAGCACATCATCCACTGAAAGTTGATCTGGTTTTGGCTGTCCCTGCCAAACCGACATCAAATGATCAAAGTCTTTCATACTGGTTAAATAATTCTGTTAGTTTTTGTTTTATACGATAAATCTTCACCCTCAGGTTTCCTTCTGATATACCCGAAATATCAGCTATTTCGGGGTATGGCACTTCGTCGAGCACCATGGTTATTATAATTCTTTCTGATTCCTCCAGTTTGGAGATACATTTGTACAGCAAAGCCACCTGCTCGTTTTTATCCGATAGTTCTTCTCTTTTGGTTTCGGCTATCAGAGGGGTTAACTCATCTTTAGCCTGTCTTTTTTCTGATCGTAAGTAGGTTAAACAAGTATTTACAGCAATGCGGTATATCCAGGTTGAAATCATGGCCTGGTTGCGAAATTTCTCTAGATTTTGCCAAACTTTTAAAAAAGTTTCCTGTAGCAGGTCGTTCGCGGCATCATCATCGCCGGTATAGCCATAACATAAATGGAATATCTTTTTAGAATTAGCTTCATATATTTGCTTGAATGCTGCTTCTTTGTTGGCCACGCGTTAATAGGTTTTTATATGTTAGATTAATGTAAAGGCTATATGTTACAACTGATAATCATTCTTTTTGAACCAAATTAGCTTTTTTTCGGCATCATCAAGCAGGTTATTATAACTCTCCAGGTAATCAAATTGCAAATCCTCATGTAGTTTACCTATTAATCCGCGTACCTTTTCTACTTGTCTGGTTAATATCAACCTGATGGGTTTGTAAGTAGTGCGCCTGTCGGCATATTCCAGGTAATTAACACAAAAACTCAATAGTAATTCAATTTCGACTTCTTTTGAACCGGCAAATTTAGTGTACTTGCTCAGCAGCCTCAAAATTTTGCGCATACCTTTTGCGGCATGATAACTCAGGGCCGATAGCTGACTAAACATAAAACCTGCTTCGCCCTTTACTTTTTCAATAAAAGCGGCCTCGTCATGAGCTTCAAATAGTAAATAGGCCAGCAACTCTTTATTTTCTTTTTTATAACGTGCCAAACGGAGCAAAAGCTCTGATAACTGCTCTTGCGACAGGTGTTGAGTTTCTTTTTTTATATGCTGTAAACCGTAAGTGGTAATACTCATGCTTAGGATAATTTGGTATCAAGTAGTTAGTATCAAGTATCAAGATTTATAAATGTATTTGCAAAGAGAACCCCATTTTTAATGTGGTCTTGATACTTGATACTAGCTACGTGATACTATTAAAATTATTAATTTTTGTAGTTTAGCGCCCTGCAATAAGTTATATGCCAAAAAACAACCTGACTCTCTACATTTTTATCGCCCTTGTACTAGGTGTAATAACCGGTTACATTTATAATGTAAGCGTAATTAATGCCATCAACGTGAAAATTAATACGGCCGATGCTAATATCAAAACCATTAACACCAAATTGGTTTTATTAAACGATACTACTTCTACCGAGCACATTGCACTGCAAGCACAAAAAGTACAACAATTAAAGATCAGTAAAGATAACAATTCTATCCGCGAGGATAAACTGGAGGGTTTTTCCATTTTAAGTGAAATATTTTTACGACTGATTAAAATGATCGTGGCGCCATTGGTTTTTACCACATTGGTGGTTGGAGTTGCCAAAGTAGGTGATATTAAAGCCGTTGGACGTATAGGTGGCAAAACTATGCTCTGGTTTTTGAGTGCCACCTTAGTTTCTTTGTTGTTGGGAATGCTATTGGTTAACTTGTTTCAACCCGGTAAAGCCATGCACTTGCCATTGCCCGACAGTCATTTAAGCACGGGTATCAAGAAAACAGCACTATCATTTATTGATTTTGTGGGGCACGTTTTCCCTAAAAGCATTTTTGAGGCCATGGCCAACAATGAAATCTTACAGATTGTAGTGTTCGCGATGTTTTTTGGCGTAGCTACAGCGGCCATAGGCGAGCAGGGTAAGATCGTGATTAAAGCGATGGATGCCATTGCCCATGTGATATTAAAAATTACGGGTTATGTGATGAAAGTTGCCCCTTTGGCTGTTTTTGGAGCAATTACTGCCGTGATAGCCAAGCAGGGCTTGGGTGTATTATCTACCTATGGCATTTTTATCAGTGAGTTTTACTTTTCATTGATCATGCTTTGGCTGGTCATTGTTTTGGTTGGCTTCATAGTATTGAAGAAGCCTGTGTTTAAATTAATAGGCCGTATAAAAGATGCCATGTTGATAGCCTTCAGTACTTCAACTAGTGAGGCTGCTTATCCTAAAGTATTACTTGAACTGGAAAATTTTGGCTGTAGTAATAAAATTGTAAGTTTTGTACTGCCGTTAGGCTACTCATTCAATCTGGACGGCTCTATGATGTACATGACTTTTGCCTCCTTATTTCTGGCACAATCCTATGATATTCATTTATCTTTCGGGCATCAATTGTCCATGCTGCTGGTATTGATGCTTACCAGCAAGGGGGTGGCCGGAGTTCCAAGAGCTTCACTCGTAGTAATAGCCGCCACGCTATCTATGTTCAATATCCCCGAAGCTGGCTTATTTTTACTGATCGGTATTGACCCATTATTAGACATGGGTAGGTCGGCAACCAATGTTTTAGGTAATGCCATGGCAGCTGCAGTAGTAAGTAAATGGGAGGGGGAGTTAGATAATTAGGGAATTATCTTTAAAATTGCAGCTTATTAGGAAATAATTCAATAATTAATCCATGTCTGATCGTTCCAAGAAAATATTTTTCGCGCTTACTATTATAGTTCCGTTTTTGGCATACTGCTTTTATTATTATGGCATGATGATCAAAAACGCCCCATATCGATTCTCTGATTTTGATTCCATGTCGATACAGTTTGGCCCTGTGGATAGCCTAATCAATAAATATGACTCCAAAACAGGCGATTATCAATATGTAAATAAGCAAGACTCCTTAGTGAAAATGCATCTGCGCCTAACCAGCGATGATCTGCTTTATTTGCACCATAAGGCTGCCGATCTGGGTTTCTGGGATTTTCCGGTAAAAGAACTGGCAGATAGTACTAAAGGCAAAAACAGGTCAATACGCTACATTATTGAATTTAGATATAAGAAAAAAAGCAAGCGGGTAGTGTATGATAGTGGCTATGTAGGTGACGTTAGACTTATTGATGCCAACAAAAACCTGATCAAAGAAATTGAGCAGAGTTTATATGCCGCCGAAGAAAGATTAAAGAAATAAAATAGATGGTGTTGTTTATTTAATAATCAATCCCTATATTTGCACCTCGAATTTTAAAACAATAATTAACAAACATGTACGCAATAGTAAGTATAGCCGGACAGCAATTCAAAGTTGCAAAAGACCAGCAGATCTTTGTACACAGACTACAAGGCGATGAGGGCGCTAGTATTGAATTTGACAGTGTATTGTTAGCAGAAAACGAAGGTAAATTCAAATTAGGTTCTGATTTGAAAGGTGCTAAAGTTTCAGCTAAGATCTTGTCTCATTTAAAAGGTGATAAAGTAATTATCTTCAAAAAGAAAAGAAGAAAAGGTTACAAAAAGAAAAACGGTCACCGTCAGCAATTTACCAAGATCGAGATCACTGGTATTACATTATAATTAAAGTTTAAACCTGGAGTTGTTCATCAATTCCATAAAAAATATTAGAAATGGCACACAAAAAAGGGGCCGGTAGTTCCAGAAACGGCCGTGAGTCGCATAGCAAACGTTTAGGTATCAAAATATTCGGTGGTCAGCCAGCAATTGCAGGTAACATCATCGTACGTCAGCGCGGTACCAAACACAATCCTGGTGTTAACGTAGGTATTGGTAAAGATCATACTTTATTTGCATTAGCTGATGGGCACGTAGTGTTCAGAAAAAAAGCTGATAATCGTTCATACGTTTCTGTAGTTCCGGTTGCAGCAGCACCGGTTGCTGAGGTTGCAGCTCCTGCACCAAAAGCAAAAGCAGAAAAGAAAGTAGTTGAAGCACCAGTAGCCGAAGTTGAAACTACTGAAGCAGCTCCAAAAGCAAAAAAAGCAGCAGCTCCAAAAGCAAAGAAAGCTGATACTGAAACAACTGAAGAAGCAGCAGCTGAATAATTAGCTAAGCTTAACAGATATTAAAAAGCCCTGGTCAATTTGACCAGGGCTTTTTTTATCTTATCACGAGATGGCTGAACTTACACAAACTTGACATCGTTGCGGGGCAAATCTTTTATTTTTATCGCTAAACATCTTTAAATGAAGAATAAAAAGAGGCTTGAAGTCCCGGCAATACCTGCTGTACTATTATCTATTATAAGTGTTCAAGGCGGTGCGGCAATTGCTAAAAGTATCTTTCCTGTATTAGGCGCTGCTTCAACTTCTGCATTAAGAATCATTTTTTCTGCTATTATCCTGGTTGTTTTTAACCGTCCCAACCTAAAAAGTCTGTCTAATACGCAATGGAAAGCGGTAGCCTGGTATGGTTTAACGTTAGGAGCGATGAATATTATTTTTTACATGGCCATAGCCCGTATACCTCTGGCGCTGGGCGTTGCCCTGGAGTTTATAGGGCCTCTGGTGCTTGCCATGACCAGCTCTAAACGGGTTATTGACTTTTTATGGGTAATTCTGGCGGCGGCAGGGATAGCCCTGATCGCACCGTGGAGCAATAACGGATTAGATGTTATCGGTGTTCTACTTGCTTTACTTGCCGGGGCATTGTGGGCAGGTTACATTGTGTTGGGTGGGCGTATCTCAAAAATAATGGACGGAGGTAAAGCCGTGAGCATCGGTATGATTTTCGCTTCTGCTGTAGTATTACCGGTGGCCATAGGCAGTGGATTATTTACTCATTTCAGACCTCATATGTTGCTGTCGGGCTTTCTTCTAGCCTTGCTCTCGAGTGCCATTCCTTTTACATTGGAGATGAGTGCTTTGCGAAGGATCCCTGCAAAAACATTCAGTATCTTAATGAGCCTGGAGCCTGCCGTCGCGGCGCTTTCCGGTCTTGTTTTTCTTCATGAGTACCTTTCTTTAAATGAATGGATAGCAGTGGCACTGATCATTATAGCGAGTGCGGGAGCAACTATGAAAACAAAAAATCCTGTGCCGGAATCCTGATATTAAACATGCTTTTGCCACAGACTTATAGCCAATAATAAAAGCATGCCTTTTTTGTTCAGGAAATTTAGTACTCCCTCACCAGTAAACTATCGGCAAACTGACGCAGGTATTGGCGGCGCTCTTCGGGCAGGTTAATATTGTCCAGTGCCTTAAATGCCTTGTCGGCAAAGTTGTGCATAGCTTCTTCGGCATATTTCCTTATCTGTAACTCGTTGTAGATACCTGTAACGGCAGTTACCTTCTCTGCTACATCAAACAGTTGCATGGTTAGCCACTTGTTCAGCTCATATGCCTGGTGATCTTTGGCCAGTTCAAGGGCTTTGATGAGGAGATATGTTTTTTTGTTGGAGATGATATCGCCACCTACTTGTTTGCCAAATTTTTCCGGATCGCCATAAACATCCAATATATCATCCTGCAATTGGAATGCGATACCGAGGTTTACACCAAAATCGTATAATAATTGTGCGTCAGTTGGTGCTGCCCCGCCTATAATGGCACCTATTTTAAGTGTACCGCCTAATAATACAGCGGTTTTAAGGCGTATCATGTTCAGATATTCGTCAATGATCACGTCACTGCGTTGTTCAAAACTCATGTCAATCTGCTGGCCTTCGCATACTCCGGTAGCCGTTTCGTTAAAAACATCCATCACATGACGTAAAATGGTATCAGGAACCTGCATCATCAGCTTATTTGATTCTACCATCATGGCATCACCTGAAAGTATGGCCACATTGGCGTTCCATTTTTCGTGTACGGTTACCTGGCCGCGGCGGAGTGGAGCGTTATCCATGATATCATCATGCATCAGCGTGAAGTTATGGAAAACCTCTATAGCGAGAGCCGGTTGAACTGCGCTTTCTACATCGCCGCCAAAAAGATCGCAGGCCATGAGTAAAAGTGCAGGCCTGAGGCGTTTGCCGCCCAAAGACAGTATATAACTTATAGGTTCATATAAGTCGGAAGGTTGTTGAGGGAAGGTTAGTTTATCAAGGGCCTCATTTATAAATTCCTGCAGATCAGTAAGTTGTTTCATTTTTTTAGTTAAGTGGTTGAATGGTTGATCGAGTTAGATTAAGTTAATCTTGCGTTGAACCATTCAACCTAATCTAACTCAGTCAACCACTCACTAGGACATCAATCTTGTACTAATGAAAAATCGATTTGTTTTTTGGTCAGGTCAACATTTTTCACCCTGATCTGTACCTCATCACCAAGCTGGTATATTTTCTTTTTACGCTGACCGATGATGGCATAGTTCTTTTCATCGAGCGTATAAAAATCATCAGATATATCACGTAAACGGATCATACCTTCGCATTTATTCTCGATGATTTCCACATACATACCCCATTCGGTAACGCCCGATATGATGCCGGTAAACATATTGCCGACCTGGTCTTTCAGATATTCGGCCTGTTTGTATTTTATCGAGGCGCGTTCGGCATCGGCCGCTTTTTTCTCCATTTGAGAGCTATGGGAACATAGCTTTTCATAATGCTCGGCATTGGCTGATTGACCACCGTTCAAATAATGAAACAAAAGCCTGTGTACCATTACATCCGGATAGCGGCGGATAGGAGAGGTGAAATGCGTATAATGATCAAAGGCCAGTCCGTAATGGCTACTGGTTTTGGTGGTGTAAATAGCTTTAGCCATTGACCGGATAGCCAGTTGGGTAAGTACATTTTGTTCTTTTTTACCTTCCACATCTTCCATCAGAAAGTTAAGGGATTTGGCCGTTTCCTTGTCCGATTTGGTATTTATTTTATAACCAAAGCGGGCAGCAAATTGCGCAAAATTTGCCAGGGCATCAGGTTTTGGGGAGTCGTGGGCACGGTATACAAAAGTGTATTTATGTTTGCCTTTACCCATTTTGCTTACATGTTCGGCTACTTTGCGATTCGCCAGGAGCATGAAATCTTCAATGAGTTTGTGGGCATCCTTACGCTCTTTTACATAAACGCCGGTTGGTTTACCGTGCTCATCCAGCTTAAATTTAATTTCAGTAGCTTCAAAACTGATAGCCCCATTCTTGAATTTACGTTCGCGTAATTTATAAGCTAGAGCGTTGAGCTTTAAAATTTCATCTAGAAACTCGCCGGCTTTATTTTCGATCACTTCCTGTACTTCCTCATAAGTAAAGCGCCTATCAGAGTAGATAATGGTTTTACCATACCACTCGTTAATAACGTAGGCATTTTCGTCAAGTTCGAACACTGCGGAAAAGCATAGCTTTTCTTCCTTTGGCCGTAAAGAACAGAGTCCGTTTGATAAACGTTCGGGCAGCATAGGTATCACTCTGTCGACCAAGTAAACCGAAGTTGCACGCTCCAGGGCTTCTTTATCTAAAGCGGAGTCGGGTGCTATATAATGTGATACATCGGCAATGTGCACACCTACTTCATAATTGCCATTGTCTAATTTTTTGAATGACAAGGCATCATCAAAATCCTTGGCATCAAAAGGATCGATGGTAAACGTAGTGATATTTCTAAAGTCGCGTCTTTTGGCTATTTCATGCTCTGAGATAACACCAGATATGGCTTCAGCTTCATGTTCTACTTCGCCAGGAAACGAAAGCGGGAATCCATACTCCGCAAGTATGGCATTCATTTCTGTATCATTTTCGCCCTGAGTGCCCAATACATGTTTGATGCGACCTATTGGGTTCTTGGCTTCGGTTGGCCAGTCGGTAATTTCGGCAACAGCTTTTATTCCATTTTTAGCGCCATTCAGTTCGCTGATAGGTATAAAGATGTCATGCATCATTTTACGATCGTCTGGGATGAAAAAAGCGAAGCGTTCCGATAATTTTACAATACCGGTAAACTCCATTTTAGCCCTTTGGAGGATCTCGATAACCTCACCCTCTTTGTGTTTTCCCTTACTTTTCGCGTATACGTATACCTTAACGCGGTCGCCGTTCAGGGCGTTGCGTAGTTTACGGGGAGCCACGAAAATATCGCTTTCAAATTCGTCATCGGTAACAATAAATGCCGAGCCATCATTGGTGAGATCAACTTTACCCTCAACAAATGTTTTTAATTCCAGGAGCTGGAATTTACCGGGTGAAAGTTCTTTTAATACCGATTTTTTGGCTTCGTCTTTTAATATATCAAATATGATTTCGCGGGCTTCCGGGTCGCGAACGTTTAGTTTAGCAGAAACTTGTTTGTAGTTTAACGGTGTATTACCGTTTTGTTCAAATATATCAAGCACCATTTGGGTGAGCACCTGAACTATAGAAGAATTGTTTTTCTTTTTAGACATACATAAGTATTTGGTCAAAGATACGGAATTTGGGCATTAGCAGATGGAGATTTAGGAGAGCAAGTTTTCTGGGAATAAAGATTTTTTGAGCAAGGATTCTTTCTTTGTTCTTCCTGTCCTTATTCTTGGCTCTAAAAAATCAACCTTGCGGAATAGACGCTATCAGCCGTTTGGTATAATCCTGTTGCGGACGATAATAAATATCGTCAGGATAGCCGGTTTCAACAATTTCGCCTTTATTCATAACCACCATACGATCGGATATGTGTTTGATAACAGCCAGATCATGTGAAATAAAGATGTACGTGAGTTTAAATTCATCCTGAAGCTCCCGGATAAGGTTAAGCACCTGTGCCTGTACCGATACATCCAACGCGGATACCGATTCATCACAAATAATGAATTTAGGCTGCAAGGCCAAAGCACGCGCTATCACAATACGCTGCCTTTGCCCGCCAGAAAACTCATGCGGATAGCGGTTAAAATGCTCCGGTAAAAGATTTACCCGTTGTAATAGTTCCAACACCCTTTGTTTACGCTTGGTGTCGTTACTATAAAACTGATGCACCTGTAAAGGTTCCATTAAGGATTGCCCTACGGTTAATCGTGGATTTAAAGAGGAGTAGGGATCCTGAAAGATGATCTGTATATCCCTGCGAATTTCACGTAGGGCGTCTTTTTTTAAACCGCCCAAGTCTTTGCCTTCAAAACTTACGGTGCCGTGCGTTGGTTCAATAAGGCGCAAAATAGTGCGGCCCAGGGTAGTTTTACCGCAACCCGATTCGCCTACCAGGCCCAGTGTTTCACCGGGATAAACTTCCAGACTCACATTATTCACGGCTTTAACCACCTGTCCGGATGGGCCCAATAAACCGGGATTGATAGGGAACCAGGTAGAGAGCTTATCAATTTTTAATAAGGGTTGTTGCTGATAGAGTTCCTTTTTACGATCAGCCATTTCTGTTTCAGAATAGCTGTATTTGGTACGGATACTTTCGATAGTTGCCGATCGGGTATCTGAAGCGCCATTAGCATCAAAAAAATCGGCAATTACCGGTAGTTTCTTTAAATGCTGATCGGGGGATGGCCTACAGGCCAATAAGCCCTTAGTGTAAGCGTGTTGTGGATTGTTGAACAGATCGGTTACAGTAGCTTCTTCCACAATCTGCCCTTTGTACATCACCAAAACCCGGTCGGCAATCTCTTTGATCACTCCTAAATCATGTGATATGAATATCAAACTTCGGCAACGTGTACTTTTGAGATTTAGCAATAGCTCGATGATAGCTTTTTGAACAGTTACATCCAAAGCCGTTGTGGGTTCATCGGCTATCAGTATCTCCGGATTGCAAGACAGGGCCATCGCTATCATTACCCTTTGTTTTTGTCCGCCGGATATTTGATGCGGATAACTGTCAAATATGGCTTCGGGTCGAGGCAATTGTACCTCATTAAATAATTCTATAGTTTTCTTTTTAGCTTCGGCGTTGTTCAGGCCCAAATGAAGTTTTATGGCCTCGGTGAGCTGAAATCCACAGGTAAGCACTGGATTAAGCGAAGTCATGGGTTCCTGGAATATCATGGCCATCCGGTTGCCGCGAATTTGGCGCATATCAGCTTCGGGTAAATCGAACAGCCGGGTGTCGTTTAATAACACCTCACCGTTAATCACTGTTTGATCGGTATTCAATAAACGCATCAGCGCAAGCGATGTTACCGATTTTCCTGAACCAGATTCGCCTACAATACCTACGGTTTCGCCTTTTTTTAAGCTGAAGGATATATTTTTTACCGCTTTGAATAAGCCGCTGGCGGTTTTAAAATTGACCGATAGATCGTTTACCTGCAGCATTTATTGACCTATTAGGGTAATTAATTCATCTTTTATCAATTCTTCGCCCCGATAACGTCTCAATAATTGCGCTGTAGCTACCACGTCTTTCTGGCAATAAGTGCATATGCGGTCAAGCTGTTTCAGGTTCCAGTAAACATCTCCTACCATACTGCCATCAATGTCGTCTTTTGGAGTAGGGATATCAAAAATGGCTGTAAGCAAGTTAAGAGAGGTGTAGTTTTTATAATCCCCAAATTTCCAAAGTTCCATCGTATCCAGATGTACAACTTCCCATGGTTTTTTACCGGCAATTTGTAATTGGGGCGGAAACGGCAGTCCATTGATAAGTAGTCTGCGGCAGATGTAAGGAAAATCAAATTCTTTACCATTATGCGCGCATAAAACCAGGTTCGACGGTTGACTGATCAGTAGTGCCGAAAACCGGCTGAGCAGATCTTTTTCATCGTGACCCGCAAATGATTTTACTCTTAAACCAGCATCTTTCCCGCTCGTGAATATACCTACGGATATACAAATGATCTTACCAAACTCGGCCCAGATACCCGCGCTTTTATAATAATCCTCGGCGCTTTCATCCTTGCGAATATTTTGGCTTTTACGTTCCCATAACTTTTGCAGATGTTCGGGTACCTGATCATGCGAACTGTATTGGGGTACGGTTTCAATATCAATTACCATTAAATTATGCAGATCATACTGTTCAAGCATTGCGATTAAAATTGATTTGCCAATATAATAAATGTTTGTACTTGTATTTCGCCTAAATCAGGTGTTTTTATCTATAATAGTGTAATTTTATTACAACTACTTTTTAGGTTTATTGAGTTGGAAACCAATAGAAATTTGAACAGAACCCGTGTTTGTGTTGTAACTGCCCAAATCCGATGCTACATGGTAACCCTTAAAACTTTTATTATAGGTAGCTTCTAACATCCAGCGCCGGTACTGTAGGCCAACACCTCCGGAGAATCCAAAATTAAGCTTCTGATCATACCTTGTTGCGTTTAGTTTGCCCGAAACAGTATTATAATAACCAAGCGTGTCTTTCTTTACACCTGATGTTTGATAATTGGTGCTGCCATTCACCTGCTTTACCGGTATATTAATGAGAGGTCCGCCTTTAATATGAATATTGGGTGTAATATGGTAAACAAAATGTACGGGAATATTTACAAAGTAGGCCTTTCGTGAATCACTTATACTTAATGTTTGATTGGTATCTATTTTACTTTCATTATGGTGAGTGTACGATCCATTAAAACGTAAGGGGTTTAGACCCTTCACTTGTATATTTATAGCCAGCTTATCGTTGAATTTATAAGTACCATATAAGCCAGCATATATATCAACCGGCAAACTTCCATAAAAATTGCTATTTTGGGCTTTAGTGGTAAAGCTATTAGGTGCATTTAAACCAATAAGAATCCCATAATCAATATTTGATGGCATTGAAATACCGGTCCTGTTTTTTACAGATTTTGTCTTTGGGCTTTTATCCTTTGTACGCGTACCAGAAGAAGTTGTTTTTTTATGATCTTTTGTGATTATGCTTACAGCGGTATTATACTGCATATTACTGCCTTTTATTGTCGATATATAATTTGCTGTATTAGACCCAAAGAAACTGTTACGATCATTGAAAACACTATCAATGTTATTGATCAAGTGCTGCATTATATAACTATTTGATGCTTGTATAAGTGTCTTATTGTTGCTTATATCAGCTGGATTAGTACCCTGGGTAGAAAAGGAATCGCCAAGTACACTATTATTAGTTTTATTTGACCTGTTAGGATTGCTCATTTGTCCGGAGTTACTGCCATGCGCCGCATGAATTCCATTAAGAGAGAACACTCCCTTGTTATGGTTATTCATAACAGCGTTAGCATTACGATTATTTTGTGGGGTATTTGATGATGATGCTACATAAGGCTTGCTTTTCGATGGATCAGCCATGTTTGTCAATCCGGTATTTGTTGGTTCATTTTTATTATCAACAGTATCAGATAGTTCTTTAATTGCCGATGTACTATCAGTCTTAAATAATACGGTATCTGTTTTATTTAAGGAATCTGGATTAAGGTTTTGCAAACTGTCTTTATGAATTATCACCTTCTCTTTCTTATGTTTTTTGGGAGGAGCCGTAGGTTTAGGCTTGATGATATATACATAAGCTAAAACACAAACCAATACCGCTACCGGTAGCGCAATAGATATGATTGGCCATGTTTTTGACGCTTTTATAACTTTAGTTATTCTTGACGCTGCATTATGTTTTACTGTAGGATGGGGTAAGTGAGCATCCAGGAGTATCTGCATAGCCAACCAGTCCTGTTTTGGTTCGTCAGTTACAGGTAATTCATTTCTCTTTTTCTGCCAAAGGTTAAGGTAGTTCAATGAATTTTTCATTTTGCTTTTTCACTCCTTTCTTTGGGCAGATTGTTGTTTGTTGCCAATGCTTCCAGTAGCTCTCTTAATTTTCTTTTTGCTTCGGCTAAATGCCAGCGCGACGTTCCTTCGCTTATATTTAATTGCTCGCCTATTTCCTTATGTGTAAAACCATCCAATACAGATAAGTTAAAGACTGTTTGAGTAGCAAATGGTAGGGTTCTGATATTTTTTAAAATATCTTCAAAATACAATTTCTCCAATACAGACGGACTAATAAAATAATCATCCGAATCCTGCTCGTCTAGGTTTTTAACATTAAATTTTAGTTCTTTGCGGCAAAGATCAATAGCAGTATAGATCATGATCTTCCTGATCCATCCGCCTAATCCCCCTTTTTCGTTATCAAAGTTTTTTATGGATTGGAAAACTTTAAGAAATCCAGTATTAAAAGCTTCTTTGGCAAGCTCTTTATCAGGCAAATAGTTATAGCATACCCGTAACATTTCGGCATGAAAAAGCTTGTACAAAGCTTCCTGGGCCGTGCGGTTATTATTGATGCAGTCTTTTACCAGCTTTTCAGCCTGCTTTTTAGAAAGATTCATTCAAGAAATTCACACAGTAAGTGCTTTTAACAGGCTCTTCGTAAGTAGTAACTCAAACGTTGGGTAAAAATGGAAATAATTTTTTGTTTTTTTTAATACTTGATTTTAATGAGAGATCATCCGCCATAAGCGGATTGATCTCTCCTGTTTTAGGGTTTAAGTTAGCGGGTTAAAGTTTTTGGGGATATAACAACCCCAGATGTGTAATTCCAATTGAAGGTTATGTTTGCTGACGTGACGGTAATACTGCCCGTGTAAGTAGTGCTGTTTAAGGTAACTTTGAGTGGATAATTACCATTAGCAAGATTTGCGTGTCTGATTAAAACAGGGCTTGCTACCATAGGTATTTTGGCACCTACTGGGCAAATACTAGGTTCTCTCACATTAAAAAAATCAATACTGAAATTTTTATTGTAGTCAATAATGGCTTGATACTGTAACGTGCCGTGAGCGCAATATAAGTTAGTTGTATGGGCGTTAAAGCTAATAGATACGCTGTCGCCAACTGCACTGGGTGAAAATCCTGGTGCTAAGGTAATCTGATCACCGGTAAGCGGAACAAGAACTATTGTGTCAGCCGGGTTACCACCATTGTTGGCTGCATTAGCTTTGCTGGTTGTTGATTTTTTGTCAACAGCAACTGGATTTTCGGCCTTTTTGCACGCTGTGATAAAACAAACCGATAGTACAAGGGCCGCAAGGACGTAAGTTAAGTTTTTCATTTTTTTGATTGATTACGTAATTTATCTTTATTGCATCATCGTATCCATAACCCAAAACGTTGGGTAGTATTGATGATTTTTACAGATCAGTCAAATTTTAAGCAATCAGTCATTTATTAAAGTGAGGGTTATTTACTTAATATTTCAAAGCCAATGTTTATGGTATTGCCGTTCCCATCAACCAGGGTAAGTATATGTTTGCCGGGTGGTGGATTTAAGGACATTTGATGAAAATCCTGGGTTTCGCCAATGTATTGATCATCCAGGTGCCAGAATATTTTCATACCCGGTACACGATGCGCAGCGTTGCAGATCATCCGGCCTCGGCTACCGTCGGCTTCAAGTGGAACATATATTTTCGCGCCATCTTTGGGGTATATCACTTCCATAGCGTTGCCATTCTCTGTCTGCGAGCAACCCGGACGAAATGGCGGCAATACATGGTATTGATAATCCCTTGCTTTATAATAGTACTCCATAGAAGGCGGGAGCACAAACCAATTTTTATTTACAATATTATCCGGCGATTCGCAGTTTCCGTTTACCTGGTACCTGCCATCTGCAGATAGATGTATCAGTTTGTGATAGGGACAAACCGGTGCTTTGAGTCCTGATTTAGGTACCAGCATATCATCTGTATTGTCGCAATACTGCCCGGCCCTGTAACCGCTTTGGTGGCATACCTTTATTTTCACCATTTCGCCTACAGGCATTGGAAACCAATCGCGCGATACGGGTAATAATCTGAAGATCTCAAACAGGGCAGGAGCGGCAGTATTAATACCAGTTAACCCCGGCCTGCCTTCTCCATCGGTATTACCTACCCATACGCCAACTACATATCGGGGGGTAATTCCGATTGCCCAGCCATCACGAAAGCCAAAGCTGGTGCCTGTTTTCCAGGCTACACGCTGGGTAGAGCTAAATTGTTGCCATAGCATTTCTTCGCCAGGTCGCATTACTTCTTCCATAGCTTGAAAAGTGTAATATATAGAAGCCGCATCCAGCAAACCGGTTTTTTCCAGATTAGGTTTTATAGTTTCTTTAGGCATACTATAAACAGGGCTATGATAATCAGCCGGATTATATTGACCACGGTACTGGTTGTAATGATTAAGCACACGAGCCATATCAGCATAGGCTCCGCTCAACTCCCATAAGGTATTTTCGCCACCACCCAATATCAATGACAGGCCATAATGATCTGCCGGTTTTGTTAAAGTAGTGATACCCGTTTTTTGCAGAAAATCATAAAAGCGTTCGTATTTAAATTGCTGAAGCATTTTCACTGCTGGCACATTTAAAGAACGTGATAATGCACGAGATGCAGGTACAGCGCCATCATAGCCGAGGTCAAAATTTTCCGGATGATAGCCTGCTATTAGTGTAGGCACATCAGGTAGCAGACTATTAGGTAATATCAAACCACTGTGTAACATCGAGGCATACAGTAGGGGTTTTAGGGTACTGCCTGGGCTGCGTGGCGCATCAATGACGTCAACATCACTTTCCATCTGCGGATCTTCACGGTGAGCTATGTTACCGGCATAGGCCAGTGTAGCACCTGTTTCTACATCTAAAACAATAGCGGCAATATTGTTGATATCATTGGCTTTTAAAACCTGGTGATGTTGCTCTAAAATATCGTTGACCTGTTGTTGCAAGGCTGAGTTAATACTGGTTTGTAATCGGGTATCGCCATCTGGATGATGTTGATGGTCGTTTTTAAAACGTTGTAGCAAGTGGGGAGCCTGCTGTGGCAAAGGTACCGGGCGATCAGGTACAGGTTCCAGTTCGGCCAGTGCCCTTGTAGTGCTGTCTATAGTCCCATTTTTATAAAGGCGCTGAAGTAGTAAGTTTCGTTTTTTGAGTAGTACAAGCCTGTTTCGGCCAGGATGTACTAGCGATGGTGAATTAGGCAGAACGGCCATCGCAGCCATCTCACCCCAAGATAATTTATCCGGCCCTCTTCCAAAATATCGCCAGGAAGCAGCATCCAAACCTATTACGTTGGTCCCGAAGGGTGCATTACTGGCATAAAGTGCCAATACCTCATTTTTGCTGTGTGTAAATTCCAACCGCAAGGCCATGAATATTTCTAAAAACTTATTCCAGATGCTTCGCTTATGTCTGGTAGCCAATCTGATAACCTGCATAGTAATGGTACTGCCACCGCTGGTTACTTTTTTGGATGAGATGTTTTGTTTTATAGCCCGCCCAAAGGCCAGGGGATCGAAACCGGGGTGATGCTCAAAGCGTTTATCCTCAAAAGCAATGATACATTGCTTAAATTTATAGGGCACACTATCGTTGTAAGGAAAACGCCATTGACCATCTGTAGCAATAGATGCACCCAGTAATTGACCATTACTATCGTCAATAACATATGATGTAGGACTTTTAAATAAAGGATTTGGCAAACAAAACCAAAATAGCAGGGTTAAAACAGTCAGGAATATGAGTATAAATATTACTTTTGGTTTTTTTAAGTAAATTTTGACTTGTTTTAGTACAGCTTGCATTAAAATATTTTCAATAAAGATATAATAAGCTTATACCGAAGTATAAATATATAACAAAGCAAAGTTTGACCACAAAAACAATAATGACACTACAAAAATTATCAATTATCATCCCTGCTTATAACGAAGGTAACACGATACATTTGATTTTGGATAAAATTAAAGAGGTAAACCTTGTAAATGATATTCAGAAAGAGATTATTATTGTGAATGATTGTTCAAAGGACAATACAGAGCTGGCCATAGCCACCTATCAGCAGACTAACCCAGACCTTAATATACAGTACTTTAAACACGAGGTAAACAAAGGCAAAGGGGCCGCCTTACATACCGGTATATCAAAAGCAACAGGTGAATATCTCATTATTCAGGATGCTGACCTAGAATATGATCCTGCGGAATACAATGATCTGTTAAAACCGGTGGTTTCTGGCTTTGCCGATGTAGTTTATGGCTCAAGATTTATGGGCAGCAATCCTCACCGGATATTATTTTTCTGGCATACCATAGGTAATAGATGGCTTACGTTCGCCTCAAATATGTTTTCCAACTTGAATCTTACCGATATGGAAACCTGTTATAAGTTGTTTAACACCCAAATGATACAAGGTATTTCACTTACCGAAAAACGTTTTGGCTTTGAGCCGGAGGTTACCATAAAGGTTTCGCGGATTCCCAAGATCAGGATATATGAAGTTGGCATATCTTATTATGGTCGTACTTACGAAGAAGGAAAAAAGATAGGGTGGAAAGATGGGGTCAGAGCAATATTCTGTATATTAAAGTACGGATTGTTTAAAGCCCGGTAAAAATTTCTCAAAGTTAACATCCCAATACATGATATGTCCTGCTGTTATTTCGGTGGCCAGGCTTGCCATATTATTTTCGTCTGTTTTAAAACTGTTCATTTTCCAATTACCACTTGAGGCCAATAAGCCCCCGTCTAATTCGTGATCACCGTTTAAACTGGGGATATGTTTTAGGTTGTTGTCTAAACCAATGGCGGTTGCTTTGGTTAAGGCTTCTTTACGCGTCCAGAGTAAAAAAAAGCTATTACTGGAACCCTGGTGAGCAATGTAATTGATTTCATCTTTACTGAAATAATCAGCGAGGATCTCCTTATAACTAAAAGAGTGATCTATTTCTTCAGTATCAACACCAACCTCCGTGTTTGATATGGCTATTAAAACCCAATCACCAGCATGTGATACATTATACTTTAAATTTTGTTGCTGTATATAGGGTTTCTTATTAGCGCTGATAACAAATTTAATAGTGGTGGCCGGTTGATTGGTATATTTACTTAATAAACAACGCAACGCCCCACGACTTACAACAAACCGGAGCTTGTCTTTTTTTTGTACATAACGGTTGGCCCTTATTATTTCGTCGGGCAACAATACTTTAAAAAAGTCATCAATAAGTACCAGGTTGGAGCTAATCCTGATACGCCAAACATCAACTTGACCATCTTTTAATTTATAATCACAACCCGCCCCGTTTTGCCAACTAATGTCATCCTGGTATTTGATATGAACTTTAATTAAACACATAAATATGATTATTTTGGGGCGACTTTGTTTAGGCAGTTTTGTAATATACTTGCAAATATTTTATCATTGGGTGCTTTAAAAATTGAATTATGCCCACCTGGTATTTGATGAACGTTAACTCCTTTTAATGCATACGGTTTCCAGCCAAGGTGTTCAAAATCGTCCAAATAAAAAGTACGATCCTCAGCTTTGAATAATTCAATAGCAATATTTCGGGCCTCTAATTTATAATGTTTTTCGGCAAGTACGTTCATTTCATCAATTTTATTAGCGTAACCAAAAAAGCCCTCCTGCTTTTCGTCTTTGAATAACTTCCAGAATACTTTGGTTAATCCTCGTTTGGTGACTTTACCCGTATGTACCATGGTATTCACAAAACCATTTGGAAAAGTAAGATTGTACAATAGTTTGCGTGCAAAAAATTTACCTCTTTTTACCTGCATAGTTAACCACGGATCAAAGCGAGGGGAACGGTAGGCATAAGTATCAAACATGACCAGCATTTTTACCTGTTTACCTTGTTCTTCAAGCTGTTTAGCCATTTCAAAAGCAATAATGCCTCCGAATGAATAACCAGCGAGAGCATAAGGCCCGGTTGGATTTTGTGCCATGATAGCTATGTTGTAATGCGCCGCTATGTCCACAATATTACTTAAAGGCTCATCAATGCCATTAAGACCCTTAGCTTGCAAGCCATATACCGGTTGATCTGCATCCATGCCTGATGCCAGGGTGTTGAATAATAAAACATTAAGTCCGGCACCGTGTACAATGTATAAAGGCATCTTGTTGCCCGAAGGTTTAATAGGTACCAGGGAATCCCACACGATAGATTTGCCATCCATCTCTAACATCAATGCTAGTTTTTCAACTGTAGAGTTTTCAAAAAGAGTAGCAAGGGGTAATCGTTTACCTGTGAGTTTTTCAATGCGGGTCATTACCTGCACTGCAATAAGTGAATGGCCGCCTAATTCAAAAAAGTTATCGTAAATCCCTATGTTTTTAATTTCCAGAAATTCCGACCAGATATCAGCTATCAATTTTTCTACATCTGTTCGGGGAGCTATAAGCAGGCGAATACTTTCAGTCAGCTTGCCATGATTATTGGCCAGCGCTTTTTTATCTATCTTACCACTAGGTGTTAAAGGCATAGCCGGAACAATGGTCAGATTATCCGGTACCATATAATCAGGTAACGCTGCTTTTAACGTCATTTTCCAACCCTTTATTTGATCTGCTTCAAACTCGGCTTTAAACTCATCGCCAACAACTACGTAAGCCACCAGTTTATTAATGCCATTACTATCCGGTTGAGCCATCACTACGGCTTCTTTGATATTATACTGATTAACCAAGTGGTATTCGATCTCGCCGGTCTCAATCCGGTAGCCCCGTATTTTTATCTGAGAATCTATACGGCCAAGACATTCTATTTCTCCATTTTCCATGAATTTACCCATATCACCTGTCCGGTATATTTTATTACCTGGCGTATTGGAAAATGGATCTCTAATAAACTTTTCAGCAGTTAACTCAGGCTGATTTAAATAGCCTTTGGCAACACCATCGCCGCCTATGTAAATCTCGCCGGCTGTTCCTGCCGGTAATGGGTTCAGATACTTATCTAAAATATAAATTGTGGTGTTATCAATAGGGCGACCAATAGTAATAAGGCCATCATCTGCCTTAATTTGTTTTACGGTTGACCATATAGTAGTTTCCGTAGGCCCATATACATTCCACAGGCTTTCTGCCCTTGTGATTATTTTTTCGGCCAATTCTTTCGGTAATGCCTCGCCTCCACAAATAACTTTTAGTGGAGTTGTGTTATTCCAGCCGGCCTCAATCATGATGCGCCAGGTATAAGGCGTAGCCTGCATTATGGTTATATTTTCTTTCCTGATGATATCAAGTAAAGCGCGACCATCTTTAGCTTCTGCGCTGTTGGCGATGATCACTTGGGCGCCGCTGATCAGCGGTAAAAATAATTCCAGGCCCGATATGTCAAAACTTACAGTAGTCACTGCCAAAAGCTTATCTGTTACCGTTATTCCAGGAGCTTTTTGCATACTGTACAAAAAGTTAATCAGATTGTGATGGGCTATCTGTACGCCCTTGGGTAATCCTGTTGAGCCGGAGGTATATAATACATAAACCAGGTCATCACCGTTTACGTCGACTTCTACATCGGTTACCGGGTATTGATTCAGCCTGGGCCATATACTATCTATCAGTAATTCTTTTGCAGTCGATTGATAACGTTCTTTGTAGTCCTCTGATGTAATGAGTAACACAGCACCTGAGTCGTTCAGCATGTGATTAATGCGGTTTAAAGGAAACTGTGGATCAACCGGTACGTATACAGCGCCAGTTTTCATGATACCTAGCATGATCACAATCAATTGTGCCGAACGATTAAGTACAAATGCTACTTTGTCACCTTTCTTAACTCCTTCATTAATCAGTAATGCTGCCAATTGATTGGCCTTTTCATTCAATTGTTTATAGGTTAGTGATTGCTCAGCAAACTTTATAGCTATCTGATCACCAGATTTTTGTGAGCGTTGACTAACTAAGCGATGGAGGTTTTTAGCTTTTGGATAAACAGCAAATGTGTTATTCCAGGTATTTAATTGACTGATAAGTTCCTCGGAGTTTTTAAGTGGAATATCGCCAATCAGTATATCCGGATTTTTTACTAGTTGCTTTAATAAAAACTCAAAA
Organism: Mucilaginibacter lappiensis; assembly: GCF_900155965.1. Taxonomy (GTDB): domain Bacteria; phylum Bacteroidota; class Bacteroidia; order Sphingobacteriales; family Sphingobacteriaceae; genus Mucilaginibacter; species Mucilaginibacter lappiensis. The sequence continues at coordinate 370,386 of NZ_FTMG01000004.1, read as the reverse complement.
TCATCCATCATGTTGCGAATGGTTGATGATTTGAATAACTGGATATTGTATGACCACTCTAGTATGAGCGAATCATCGCGCCCAGATATATTTACAAATATTTCAAAGTTTTCATATTCGCGCGGGTTGCTTATCAACTGATGTTGTAGGCCGTCAAACTTTACATCATCGTCGAGCCCCATATCAATATTAAACATTACCGGTACCAGGGGTATCCTGGAAGCATCCCGAGCGATATTTAAGTTTTTGAGCAGGCTGCCAAATGTATATTGTTGATGTTCATAGGCATCTAAAATAGCTGAGGTACGTTGCTTTAAATAGCTTTTAAATGAAAATTCTCCCTTGGGATAACTTCTTAACGCGAGTAGATTAACACAGTGCCCAACTAATCTATAGTTACCCGTAGCTGATTGCCCGGCTGCGGGTAGCCCTAAAATGATCTCGTCCTGTCCGGTCAAGCGTTGCAGAAATATTTCAAATGCTGCCAATAAGGTGGTAACAAAGCTACTGCCGTTGTTTTTAGCCAATTGCTTGAGTGAGGAAGCTAATTTACTGTCCACACTAAAATCATCACGATGACTTTTGTAGGTTCGCAGGGTAGGGCGTGGCAGATCGGTAGGGATATTTAGTGTGTGACTGCTACCTCTGAATTGTTTGAGCCAATAGGCTTCGGTACTTTTATATTCTGGAGTTTGCTCAAATGTTAATTGTTCTACCGCGTAATCGCTAAAAAGAGGCGCTGGCAGCAATTGTGGAAGCTGGTTGCTGATATATGCGTTATATAGTTTACCAAGATCCTGCATCATGATACCTATTGACCATCCATCACAAACGATGTGATGCACGATGAAGGTTAAAAGATGCTTGTCGTTAGTTAACTTGATCAACGTTGTTTTAAACAGAGGGCCGGTTACCAGATTAAAAGGCGTTAAAGCGTTTTGTTGATTTTTATCTTCGATAAAATCTAGTTGTTCCTGGGTCGAACGATCAGAAATATCCTGGTAATCGATCCCAAGAGTTAACTCCTTATAAATGCAGATGTATTTGCCGTCTGCGCTGAAACAAGACCGGAGTACCTCATGCCGGTTAGCAAGATCCTGAAGTGCCTGGAGCATGGCATCCTGGTTAAAAATACCCGAAAATGATAATGAAAAGGATTCATTGTAAGCACAGTTAGCCTCATCGCCACCAATAAGGCATGATGTCCAGATTTCCAATTGTGATTCTGTAGGATGAGCCAAACTCCGCAATTCGGGGCCGGCAAACGGATCAAATTCAACCGGAATGGTATCGTATGTGTAGATGATGTCCAAATCAGTTGTTGCTAATTTTTACCTGTAAATACTTCCCCGGGTTTTCTTCATCCCTGATAAACCAGCCTGGATTTCCATCTTTGTCCCGCCCAAGTTTTGCGCCAGGAACAGGAGGGTTTGTGGATAATCCATTTTGTGTAATACTGATTTGTTGTGGTTTTTCTGAAGGCATAAATCCAGCTTCTATCAATTCAACAACGCTTTCGCCAAATTTATTGATGATCTGGTCCACCTCTTCGTCTGTATGCGCTGCAGTTAAAAAGCAAGGGAAAAGATCCCAGATATGGATGCCTTTTAAGCGCATGAGGGTAAATAGCAGTTCCCCATAAGCGAGTTCATACTTGAATTTTATCTTCCATAACGAACCAAAGTTAGGTATATACAATGGAATGGCATATTGCTCACAAATGGTGTTTAAAGCGTCAGCCAATCGTTTAGTACGGGCGTTAAGCTCTTCTTGAAGTGCAGGGCCCCGTTCTTTCATATATAATAGCGAAGCTCGGCCTGCCGCCAATGCTAATGGGTGCCGAACGAACGTCCCGGCAAAGTAAGTAACACCGGCTTCCGGGGTGGAGTCATCACCATATTGCCAGTTACCGCCATCTAAAGCATCCATATACCTGCTAATGCCGGCTATTGCGCCAATAGGCATTCCGCCACCTATAACTTTGCCGTAAGTTCCCAGATCAGCCTTGATCCCAAACAAAGCCTGTGCGCCACCAGGATGCATCCGGAAACCAGTTATCACTTCGTCAAATATTAAAACGGTTTCTGATTGCCGGGTTATCTCCCGTACCTTCTTTAAGAAAGCTATGGGTTGAAACTCCGGTCTTCTGCTTTGAACTGGTTCTACTAGTACAGCTGCCAGTTCATGTGCCCGTTCGGCTATTATTTTCAAGGATTCTTCGGTGCCATAATCCAGTATCAGCATATTTTGAACTACCTCGGGCATTATGCCTGGCGCTGCTGGTACCGTTTTTAATTTTTTAGTGCCGCGAACAATTACCTCATCATTAATACCATGATAAGATCCGCTGAAAGCCACGATAAGCGATCGGCCTGTAACGGTACGGGCTATACGCATGGCACCCAGAACGGCCTCAGAGCCTGTATTACAGAGGGCTGCACGATCAAAATTGGTAAACTCGGTGATCAACTTGCAAACTTCGCCGGCAAGTTCATGTTGTGGCCCTATTTCGTAGCCTTTTTCAACTTGCTCCAGAACTGCTTTTTTCAGATAATTTGTTTGATACCCCAAAAAGTTTGACCCAAAACCATTCAAAGCATCAATATATTCATTGCCCTCAATATCCCATACACGACTACCTTTGGATCGATTAACTACCAATGGATATACCACCTCCTTGGTTAAAGGCCTAAAACCACTAACCACGCGTGGATCGGCCATATACGGGCGGTCTTTTTGTGTTTGTGCTTTACTCGCGCCCGTCTTTGCATTGTATTGAGTGGTGAGCGCTTTTAAAAATGCCGCTTGTTTGTCATTTAATTCCAACTTTTGCTTTTCGATGCGCGCAGTTGCTCCGAATGGCTTTTTTAACTCTACCTGTTCTTCGGGTGTAAGCTCGTATGTTACCGACTGTGTTTTTGCAGGAGTTATAGCTGGTGTACCATGGTTTTGAATAGCTGCTGATGGTTGAATACTACTGCCGTTTTGTATCAGTGCCAACTGATTAGTAAGTAACTGCAATTGCTGTGATATCAACCTAATGATCAGGTCGTTATTTTCCGTGCTATTATTTATAGGCTGTGGGGTAAATGTTTGTTGTTGAACCGCGGTAGAGGCAATAGCTTCCGGTTGCAATACGTCTGAGGGCAGGTTTGCATCGAGATACGATGCCAGCAAGTTTAAGCTGTTATACTCTTCAAACAGCTTTCTGAAAGTAATAGGTATATTAAATGTCTTTTTTAGGTTTGTTGCAATTTGTGTAAGCGAAAGGGAATCGAATCCTATTTCAATAAAACTCAATCCGGTGTTTGCCGCATCAATTTCGATACCGGCCGCATCTTCAAATATTTCTTTTAGTTTATTAATTAAAATATCTTTTCTCATCGGTGTAGTTGGTGTGATAGTGTTTTGCTGTACAAAGGTATCGGCTGCTGTTTCAAGTTTATTAATAATATTTGCTGGTTCAAGCCAGTATCGCTTATGATCAAAGGCATAAGTTGGCAAATCGATCTTTTTCCTGTTCTGACCCAGATAAACAGCATCCCAATTAAGCTCTACTCCGTTTAACCAAAGCTGTCCCTGAGCTTTAAGTACAGAATAGTTTTCGCTTAAATTTTCTGTTTTTTCAAATCCTGATATGATAGCAACATTTTTGCCGGCAGTATGTTGCCGGGCTAATGTAGCTAATATATTTCCCGGGCCAACTTCCAGGAAAAGTCTGTTTTCATCCTCCAATAAAGTATCTAAACCATCGGCAAAACGAACAGTTTTACGCAGATGTTGTGCCCAGTACTTTGGATCTGTAGCTTCTGCCTCAGTTATCCAATTACCGGTTACTGTTGATACTAATGGTTTTACCGGTGCGTTTAGTTTTATCGATCTTACTACCTTTTCAAATGGAGCAATAACTTCATCCATCATAGATGAATGGAAGGCATGGCTGGTTACCAGTAAACGACTTGGTATGCCTTTTTCAGACAAATCATCAGCAAACTTATTGATCCATTCATCCGGCCCTGCTACAACGCATAATTTATGACTGTTAACGGCAGCGATGGATAAACCTTCGGGCAATAGTTCGCTGAGTTTATCAGCTGTTAATCTTACCGATAGCATGCTGCCTTTAGACACCCTGTTTACTAACCTTGCCCTTTCAGATATCAATATCAAAACATCTTGAAGGCTGAAAACCCCGGCCAGGTGCGCCGCTACAAATTCGCCAATACTATGGCCAATGAATACCTCGGGTTGTATGCCCCAGCTCATCCATAATTTGGCCATGGCATATTCCAATATAAATATGGCAGGTTGAGCGTTTATAGTCTGTTTTATTTTTTCGTGCGATTGACTATCCGGTGCTACAGGATACATGATCTGTAACAGGTTTTCATGTATCGTTCCTTGTAGTAAGGCTATACACTCATCAACTGCGTTCGTAAAAACAGGTTCGTTCCGATAAAGATCGCCCCCCATTTCCGAATACTGCGAACCTTGGCCCGGAAACATAAATACCACACCACTGATCTCCGCTTTTAGGTTTTTGTAAGCTGAGGCATCAGTTTGTAACGTGTTTAATTTAGTTAGCAGTTCATGATTATCAGCAACCAACATGAACCTCCTGAAATTAAACCCTGCTCTTGTGGTTTGCAGGGTATAGGCAACATCGTTCAAATCAACACCTGTGTGCTGTGAAATATGTTTGCCCAGTTTTTGAGCATAGTTATTAAGACTATTCTCTGTTTTTGCCGACCAGCAGATCAGTTTCCAGGGATTATTTGTTCCTGTAGGTGCAAGTTCAGTTTCGTACTCTTCTACAACCACATGCACATTGGTGCCGCCTACGCCAAATGAGCTTACACCGGCACGCCTGATATTGTTAGTCTCCCAGGATTTCAGCTCTGTATTCACATAGAAAGGCGTGTCGGCAATATCAATGTTAGGATTAATGTGCTGATAAAATAACGATGGTGGTATTTGCCGGTTACGCAAAGCCAAAACTGTTTTAATAAGACCAGCCACACCCGAAGCCGCGGTAAGATGACCCATATTACTTTTTATGGAACCAATAGCACAAAACTGCTTTTGGTCCTGTTCCCCAAAAGCAACGCTTAAACCTTCTATTTCAATGGGATCGCCAATAGGGGTAGCCGTTCCATGAGCTTCCACATAACTGATAGAAGAAGGTTCAATTCCGGCGTCATCAATAGCCATAGCGATAGCACCGGCCTGGCCTTGTGCACTTGGGCCGCTGAAGCTGCTTTTTACTGCGCCATCATTATTAATGCCAACGCCTTTTATAACACCGTAAATCGTATCGCCATCCTGCAGGGCATCTTCCAGACTTTTTAGTAAAACAATGCCCGCGCCATCACTAAAAACGGTACCTGTAGCCTGTGCATCAAAGGGGCGGCAATGACCATCGTTACTCATGATCGATCCTTCCTCGTACAGGTGCCCGCTTTTTATAGGCGATGTGATCGATGATGCGCCAGCAATGGCTACAGTACACTGTCCGTCACGTATGTTATTTACCGCTTGGGCTACTGCTAATAAGGATGTAGAACAAGCTGCATAAACTGCTACCGCCGGACCTTGTAGGTTTAGCTGATAGGCTGTGCGGGTGGCTATATAGTCTTTTTCATTTAGTAATCTTACCTGAAAAGGGCCTGTCTTTTCTACGATCTCAGGATTGGTTAAAACATTGTTGTCATAATAAGTATTGTATCCGCATCCTGCAAAAACACCAATGGTGCCTGAGTATTTTTGAGGCAGATGTCCGGTTTTTTCCAGTACTTCCCAGGCTATTTCTAAAAACACGCGGTGCTGGGGATCCATTAGCTCAGCTGAGCGGGGATTGAAACCGAAAAACTCAGCGTCAAATTCGTCGGCTCCATCAATAATGCCACGGGCCTTTATGTAAGCTGGGTTGTTTTTAATATTGATTGGAATACTTCTGTCTATTTCACCTGTACTGAAAAAACTGATTGTTTCCCGACCTTCGGCTAATAATTTCCAAAATTCATCTATAGTATTAGCCCCAGGGAATCTCCCAGCCATACCTATAACAGCCACATCCCGGTTGGTATTGTTCTCCTTGCTTTTCTTACGTATTGGAAGTAATGCTGTCTTATTTGTACCACTGAGCAAACTTGCTAAGCCGGCTACGGTAGGGTATTGGTAAAGCTTGGTTACTGCAATAGTATAGTTATATTGTTGTTTTAATTCGGCTATTGTTTTTAGGGCCAGTAAGGAATTACCGCCAATCTGAAAAAAATTATCATCCAAGCCAATCTTATCCAATTGCAGCAAGTTTGTCCAAACAGAGGTGATATTTTTTTCTATGGAGGTAGATGGTGCTTTATACAATGTAGAAAGATCCGGTCTTTGCAGGTTAGGTTTAGGCAGCGCTTTTCGATCCACCTTTCCACTGGTTGTTTTTGGTAATTCATTTAGCCACACATAAGCAGAAGGAAGCATAAAATCGGGTAGATGCTTTTCCAGATGCTGGCGTACTCTATCTGTGTTTGGCAACTCGTCAGATGCAACAAGGTAAGCCAATAACCGCTTTTGACCGGAAGCATCTTCCTGTGCAAATACTACAGCCTGCCTGATGTTTTCAAGTTGATTTAACAATACCTCTATTTCGCCTAGTTCAACCCGGTTTCCCCTGATTTTTACCTGCGTATCCTTTCTGCCCAGATATTCAATATTACCATCGGGCAAGTAACGGGCTAAATCACCTGTGCAATAAATACGGGTAGTTTGATGTCCATTTTCCTGCCAGTTGATGAATTTCTCGGCTGTTAATTCCCGCTTATTTAAATATCCTTCAGCCAGGCTTATACCGGCAACGCAGAGTTCGCCCGTTTCTCCTTCAGGTAGATTATGTAACTCTTCGTCAAGTATTACGATGTCTGTATGGTTGATAGGGATTCCAATAGTTGGTAAAAATGGCCATAACGAAGCATCACTATCTAACTTCAGTTGTGTTACCACATGCGTTTCCGTGGGGCCATATTGATTATACAATACACTGCCTGGTAAAGCCTTAAAAAACTTAACAATCTGCGGTGTTATTTTTAACTGTTCCCCAGCAGTCATGATCTCCTGTAAGCAAGCAGGGATATGGTTATTGGCAATAGCAGCTTCTGTTAGATACTGAAGAACAACAAATGGTAAAAAGATCCGGTTTATGGAGTTCGACTCAATATAATGTAATAATTGAACTGGATCAATCCGCAGATCATCGTTTATGAGTACCAGTGTACCACCTGTACTTAACGTGGCAAATATTTCCTGGAAAGATACATCAAAAGTAAGCGGCGCAAACTGTAAAGTACGGCTGTCCGATGCAGCTATAGAATTATCTTTTTGCCACAGTAATAGGTTTACTAATGCAGCATGGCCCATCAAAACACCTTTAGGTTTACCGGTTGATCCGGAGGTATATAAGACATAGGCTCCGGCTGTGGTTTCTATAGGTGGTAAAGAATCTGCTTCAGGGTAAGTTTTATCACTCAAGAGGATACTGATCGCCAATTCCTTAAAAAAATGTTCCTGAGCATTGGTAACTATACAGGTATCTATACCTGAGTCTGTTATGATTTGTACAAGCCTGTCTTTCGGATAGTCAGGGTCGATGGGTAAATATACTTTGCCGGCTTTGAGTATAGCCAATACACTAATGATAGTTTCTATACAGCGGCGGGTACTCACACCAATTATTGCCGAAGCCGGAGATTGAGCTAAGATTACGGCTGCTAAATTATTTGATAGTTGATTTAAGCTTGCATAGGTAATACTTTCGCCCTTATAAACAATGGCTACGGCATCAGGTGTTTTGTTTAGCTGAAGCTCAAATAACTGGTGGATCAGAGAAATATGATCTGTACCCTCTGTCGATGCGTTGCTGTTATTGTTGTTCATGAGTTGACAAGGGTGACTATCTGCGCCGGTCAGACCATTTGTTAATGGTTTTTAAAGTTATTTGCAGGAACTTTAACCCAGTTCAAGATAGCCATTTTATATGTTTTATATAGCTATATTTTAATTTAACGAAATAAAATTAATTAAGCGTGTATTTAATCTCTGGTGATAATAATTTAACCACTTTGAGAGTTTTTATTAAACTTCCGCTTAAGTGTTAACTATTGCTTACGTTGTACCTTTTCCCAAACCGCACTTTGTTTGCTGGTGAAATACCTGATAATACCAGCCAGAACCGCATAGTTCATCACGCAAAAATAATATGGTATAAATAATATTTTTATTCGCAGTTGCTTCTTTTCCATGATAAAGCCTAACAGCGCCAATATATAAAACAATATTTGAGCCAATAAAAGCAACTGATATCCGGTTGCTCCGGGTTCAAGCGCCAATATGATATTTAGTGCAAATGATATTATCAATAAAAAGGGAGTTATGGTCCATCGTAAAACCCGGTGACTGATATATTGAAATGAAAGTACTGGGTTACGAAGAGGATTAAATAGACTTCTTAAACGCAAAATAGACTGTATTCCTCCGGCTGCTATTCTGACCTTTCTTTTTAATTCCTCTGATACGTTTTCCGAGGCTGTTTCAGTGGCATAGGCCTCAGGTTCATATACAATACGATATCCATTTTTTGCTATCAGCATAGATATCATAAAGTCGTCCAGTACGGTATCAGGTGGAACGGGTTGATAAAGCGATCGTCTTACACTAAATAATTCACCAGCTGCCCCAACAACAGAATAAAGTTCAGAATCCCATTTTTTTAAAGCTGATTCATATTTCCAATAAAAACCTTCGCCGGCAGCACTCGCATCTGCATTTTCATCAAAGTGTACACGTTTTTCCCCGGCTACCGCCCCAACTGTGATATCACTATAATGCCTGCATATTTTTATTAAGGCATTTTTATTTAAAAAAGTGTTGGCATCTGTAAACACAACAGCATCGGTATGCACAAACTCCATAGCACGGTGTATAGCTGCTATTTTACCAGCTCGTTGTGGTTGATGTAGTAATTGGATTTGTGGGTATTGCGCTATGATGTTTGGTGTATCATCAGATGAACCATCCGTTATAAAAAGCAGGTTTAGTTTTCCAGCAGGATAGTTTAGTAAAAGCGTATTCGCTATTTTATCCTTTATAAACCCCTCTTCGTTATAAGCGGCAACTACCAGCGTACATGTAGGCAAATTATCCAGATCCTCTGCTACCGTTTTAATGCCCTTAAATATCCTTTTAACACGAATGATGAAATACAAAAGTATCCCATAACCGGCAAAGGTGTAAAATACAATGATCAGGCTTAGGAATAATGTGATTTTCATTTGATGGTGTTAATGGGATAACCTAAATTATTGCTGTTTTTTGAGTGTGTAAAATTCCACCAAATAGCCTTAAAAAGCATAGGTATAAAATTGCGGTTCCCCGATTTAAGGTAAGCTATTAAGTTACGTGGCACCACAAGAAGTAAAAAGTAAATATAAAAGATCAGCATTTTGCTCAAAGATGCATTCCGACGTATAAAGAGTATTCGATTTCGATTCATAAAGTACTCTTTTAGTTTACTTTTTTTACCTACAGAAACTGATTCTTTATGATAGATCAGGGCATCAGTACAAACCCAGGCCTTATACCCAACTTTAATGATATGTTCGCACCAATCAACTTCTTCATAGTATAGGAAAAAACTCTCACTCATTAACCCAGCTTTATCGGTGGCTTCTTTCCTGATCATCATCGCGGCGCCATGGCAATATGCTGTAGGGCCCGTAATATGATCATATTGACCCATGTCTTTTTGTTTTAACCCAATACAACTATTACGACAGGTATAATAATTCATGGGCGTATAACCAGCATATTGTATAAGCTGCTTATTGCTGTAGTATTTGATCATGGGAGATATCATACCCACTTCAGGGTTAGCATCCATTACCTGAAGCAATTTTTCGACCAATCCAGAAGTAAATTCAGTATCGTTATTAACCAGGAAAAGGTAATCGCCGGTTGCTTCTTTAATACCCAGATTGTTTCCTCCTGCAAAACCCAGGTTAACTTCCGAACGTATAAAAACTATGTGTGGATATTTTAAAGACCACTCTGGTAAGGGATTTGCTATACTTGCATTATCAACTACAATAATTTGTATGTTTTTGTAGCTGTTCAATTTTTCTATTGATTCAAGCAAATCCTCAGTTACAGCCGACTGATTAAAATTTACAGTAACAATAGAAACTTTTTTCATGTACAATGATTAGCACCGAATATGGATTGTTTTACGTGTTAATATACACAAAAGTTAAGCCATAGCAAGGTTAAACGTGTAATGCAAACCGTGATTGGCATTATTTAATGAGCTGCAATATGGGTATCATCATTATTGATACAGAAGTGTTTAACCTGTTGTTTCTTAATCGGAAAAAATTATCTAAAAGTTAAATTATAATATAGAATAGCTATGGATGATGGAACGAAACAAGTTTCATTGAGTAAAAATCACCCCAAGTTACATTTCCCCAATTTGAATGGGATCAGGGCTTTGGCTGCACTGATGGTAGTTGTAGCACATATTGAATTACACAAGGCTAATTTTAACATATCCCGTATCCCACATTTTAGCGTGCTTAATTTAGGAAAGATCGGTGTAACCATTTTTTTTTCATTGAGTGGCTTTTTAATAACTTATTTATTGCTCGAAGAAAAGAAAAACTTCAAGGCTGTTAATTTTAAAGCATTTTATATACGTAGGCTTTTGAGGATATGGCCTTTATACTTCCTGGTAGTTTTGTTTGGTTTTTTTATTTACCCGGGTGGGTCAGGCACCGCATTATGGCTTTCGGTGTTATTTTTGCCTAATCTTGCCTTTTGTTTGAATCTGTTACCTGCTATTATGGATCCGATATGGTCAATTGGTACAGAAGAGCAGTTTTATATCTTTCACCCACATTTTTTCAGGATTAAAAAGCTGAAGCATATTCTTTACGCTTTGCTGCTTTTTATAGTTCTGATTATAACAATTCAACTGGTATTTGGAAAATTGGCCGGTGAAAATCCTATTTATCAAACCCTGCATTTAGTTTTGTACTACGCCCGGTATGATAATATGATGATAGGAGGGGTAGTAGCAGTTATTTACTATAATACCAAACACCCAGAATTTGATTTTAAATTTCAGGCGCTCTTTGATGTGATCTTTAAAAAATGGTTCCAGGTTTTATTATTGGTTACCTATGTTATTTATCTGGGGGCGTATATTAATTATGATATCCCTCATGGGGATGTTTTGATCGCTTTTATGTCATCTTTACTTATTGTGAACCTTTGCGAAGCTAAAACAAGCATCTATTCATTAAATCATCGATACCTGGATTATATCGGTCAAATTTCATATGGCATATATCTGTTGCACAAGTTTGTGCTTTTCCTGGTGTTGTACCTGGTTAAAAAGTATCAGCCGTCCGGGGGAATGTTTACCGAAAATATAATAATTTATGTAGCAACAATAGGAGGGACTATTGCCCTGGCTTCGGCTTCTTATTATGGGTACGAAAAGCCATTTTTGAAGATCAAAAAACGCTTTCAAAAAATCACCCAATAATAAATTAATATTATTGGGCGACAGATCAGTTAATAGTATAGTTAATTTTTAATTTTTTGATACCTGATCAAGGCAGTTTTGTAGTACCACAGCAAACTCCTTATCGTTTGGTGGAGCAAAAATGGTATTATGTTCGCCGGGTATTTCATGTACATGAACGCCTTTTTTGGCAAATGGCCGCCATCCCAGAAAATTAAAATCAGCCATATAAAAAGTGCGTTTTTTTGCCCTGAATAATTCAATGGCGATAGGCAACGGTTTTAAAATATAATTACGCAGTGCTTTTTCACTCGCTTCGTCTATCTCATTATCATAAGCAAAAAAGCCTTCTTTCTTCTCGTCTTTACCGGGAGCTATTTTCCAGAAGAGTTTAATAATCTTTCGTTTGAGAATCAGGCTTTTATATTCAATAGTGCGTTTAGGGTCTTCTGCAAGTAATACCAGACTGTAACCTATCTGTTTTAAAACCAATGTTACTTTGTTAAATACTTTTTTCAACAGGGGATCATTAACAGTCGACAAATCAGCATAAGTATCAAACATGGCCAGCATTTTAACCTCTTTACCCGCAGCCATCAATTGATTAGCCATTTCGTAGGCAATGATGCCACCTAAAGAGTAGCCAGCAAGCGCATAGGGCCCATCTGGATTTTTGGCTACGATCTCAGCGATATAATTAGCTGCTATCTCCTCCATTACATCCAAGGGTTCATCAATACCGTTAAGTCCCTTAGCCTGAAGACCATAAACTGGTTGTTCTGCGTCCATATTCATGGCCAGGGCATTAAATAATAATACATTTAGACCCGCACCGTGTACAATATAAAGCGGCATTTTTGTACCATCGGGCTTTATCGGAACTAATGACTCCCAGGTAATAGAGGTAGCATCAACCTCGAGCCGGGCAGCCAGTTTCTCTACTGTAGAATGTTCAAAAAGCGTAGCCAACGGCAGGCGTTTACCTGTTTCCTGTTCCAGGCGGGCCATAATCTTAACAGCCACCAATGATCGGCCACCCAGTTCAAAGAAATTATCAAGAATGCTGATGGTTTCCACCCCCATTAGCTCTTTCCAGATATCAGCTACCAGTTTTTCGTTACTGGTGCGCGGAGCTACTATCTCGCCAGCCCGTTGTATATTACTATAGTTTGGTTTTGGTAGAGCTTTGCGATCGATTTTCCCATTTGGGGTAATCGGAATGGTTTCCATGATCACAAAATCATCGGGTACCATATATTCTGGTAATACCTCCAGCAAACCCCTTTGCCAGGTACCAAATTGGGTTCGAAGATCACCGTCACTTTTTTGTTCGTTGATGACCACATAACCTACCAATCGTGGGTTACCGGGTGTGTCTTCACGGGCTATTACAACTGCCTGTTTTACATTGTCCTGTTTTAAAAGATTTTGTTCTATTTCTTCCAGCTCAATGCGATAACCACGAACTTTCACCTGGTGGTCAATACGACCGAGACAAACAATCTCTCCATCTTCACGTATCTTGCCTAAATCGCCGGTACGGTACATTTTGCTGCCGGGGATACCAGAGAAAATATCATCAACAAAACGTTCGTTTGTAAGCTCGGGGCGTTTTAAATAACCCTTTGCAACACCATCACCGCCAATATATATTTCACCAATGGTGCCATCTGTAAAGTTGTTCAGGTTTTCATCAAGAATATAAACCTGGGTGTTATCAATGGGTTTACCTATGGAAATATCCTCATCATTAGTAATGTGTTTTACGGTTGACCATACTGTAGTTTCTGTAGGGCCATACATGTTCCATAGTTCAGAACATCGGGCAATGAGTTTATTGATCAGGTCTTTTGGTAAAGCCTCGCCTCCGCACAATATCCGGAGCGGGAACTTTGTTTCCCAGCCGGCCTCTAACATTACGCGCCAGGTATAAGGAGTAGCCTGCATTACGGTTATCTGATGATCAGCAACCAGATCAATCAACGCCCGGCCATCTTTTGCAGTGATGGCATCAGTGATAATCAATTTGGCGCCTGTTAATAACGGCAGGAACATTTCGAGTCCGGCAATATCGAATGAGATGGTTGTAACCGCAAGCAGGTTATCGCCGGCCTTTAAGCCCGGTTCTTTTTGCATGCTGAGCAGAAAGTTTACCAGGTTATGGTGTTTGATTTGTACTCCTTTGGGTTTACCGGTTGAACCTGATGTAAATAAAACATAAGCCAGGTCATCTCCGGTAACTATAGTCTCAGGTTCGTTGGCGCTGTAAGTATTAAATTTATCAATAGCATCCTCTATCAAAACTTCCCGGGCCCCTGAAACAAAGTGCCCTTTAAATTTTTTAGAAGTAAGCAATATTTTGGCTGATGAATCATCCATCATGAACTCAACCCTGTCTTTTGGATATTCAGGATCAAGAGGTACATAAGCAGCGCCGGTTTTAAGAATAGCCAGCAATGCGATAACCATTTCAGGTGAGCGATCAATTGATAAACCAATAATATCGCCGGTTTGTATATGGAAGGTAAGTAAATGCGCGGCCAGCTTATTGGCAGCCTCATTTACCTGTTTAAAAGTAAGTGAACGATTTTCAAACACCACCGCTACTTGATCTGGTATTTGTGCAGCCCGATCAGCAATAAGATGATGGAGCGCCTTATCTTTCGGATAATGAACCTGGGTATTGTTTAGTGTATTTATAGCGTCTGTATTTACTGGAACAGCCATCGTGAGACATTTAATTATTTATCCGGTTAATAATCAACTTCAAGTGTTATATACGTAATTAAGCGGCAGTATGATCGTGCGGTGTATGTATAAATTTTTTATTGGCACCTTTTAATTTAAATAATAACAATAGCATAGTAAAAAATATCATCGGCAACTTTAAAGCTGCTTTAAATAATTGCTTATTAAAGTATTCCCGGGGTATAGCAACAACAATACCAATATAACAGCAGCATGTTGCGATAAGCCATAAGTACCAGTGCGGACCTATGCCGGGAAGCAACAGGGAGATTAGTAGCATAAAAGGCATCAAACCCAACATCAATACCCGTGGTAATATGGACATCTGATATATCTCGTTGAAGTAATCAAAGTTGCCGTGTAAAAACAGTTGGCCAAATCCGCTGCTACCATATTTGCGCAGTAGATTGAATTGGGCCGATAACCATCTTTTGCGTTGCTTTTTAAATACTTCAGGATTACTTACCTTTTCGTCATAAACCAAAGCGTTTTCAGCGTAAGCAACGCTTATTTTTTGCCGGGTAAGTATTAATCCCATCTCCTTGTCGAAACCACCTACAGCATCTATTTTAGTCATGGTTTCTTTAAATAGCTTGTATTCCAGTGCCATTCCGGAGCCAATTATAGCTGCAGATAGTTTAAATACCCATTGCGACTTCCTGAAAATGTGGTTGTTAACCTCTTCGCTAATGCCATCAAGTACAGCTACTGAGGTATTAGCGTTTTTGGCTATACGGTGGCCTTGTATTACCCTTTCTCCGGCTTGTAACCAGTTATTGATCTGGTACAGATAGTCGGGTGCTGCTACATTATCGATGTCAAAAACTATAGCAGCGTCAAAACCATCGGCTGTGTTCTCGATAGCCTTATTAAGTGCTTTAGACTTAGTACTATTTTCAAAAAAAACCTCCAGAACCTGTAAAGGCATCTGCTTTAATTTTGCAATGGTTTCAGGTTTTAGTGAATCGGCAATAATACAAACGTGAAACGAATCTTTAGGATAATCAATAGTTAAGGCACTTGCGGCAGAGTTTAATAAAATCTCATCTTCTTTATAAGCACATATATAAATTACAAACCGACTTAACGAAGAAGCAACCTGCGGCTGCTTAATGGGTATTAATTTCCCCGCAACTGAGAAAATAAATAGATAAATGCAATATACACCCAGGTATATAAAAAGCACATCCATAATTACTGTTGCTATTAATTTTATAATATCCATGTGTGTATTATCTATGAGGCGTTATACTATAAATTTAACTATTTAGATACTCTATCTAAATTTAATGCCAA
This sequence comes from Mucilaginibacter lappiensis, assembly GCF_900155965.1. Taxonomy (GTDB): domain Bacteria; phylum Bacteroidota; class Bacteroidia; order Sphingobacteriales; family Sphingobacteriaceae; genus Mucilaginibacter; species Mucilaginibacter lappiensis. The sequence goes on along the minus strand of NZ_FTMG01000004.1, from coordinate 354,770 downwards.
CAAGTTTTCGATTTCTAAGATCCGGTGCTCCCACGTATTTTCTGCAGCTATTGCAAGTCTTTTTTGCTGCAGATCAGAAGTGTCATTAAGCGCTGTGTTCAAAGCTTCCGAAAACTCATTTGCGTTGCTACAATAGGCTACCGTATCTCCGGTAAATTCGCGCAGATCGATATTGAAATCGGTTGATACTACCGGCCGCCCAGATCCCAGGTATTCGAATAGTTTTAACGGGAATATAGCATTGCTCACCCCATCTTTTTTGAATGGAATAATAGCAACATCAAATCCTTTTAAAACTGCTGGCATCTCCTCATAAGGGACGGCGCCCTTTAGTGATATGTTAGGTGCCTTGAAGATGGCATGGTCTGAGTAGTCGATGTCAATGGGGCCCACAAAAACAAAATTCTTATCCGGATTTTGCTGCAATACTTCGGTTAGCAGATCATAATCAATGCGTCGTTCTATATTTCCAAAATAACCGATCACCGGTTTTTTGATGTCTGCTAAAATAGCAGCTACCGATAATTGCGGATCAAGTGCTTTTTGACTGTGAGTGATGTTTGCGGCGTTTGGAATGAAAAAGGAATTACTGTTTAACTTTTTCTTGCTGTCTCTTAACTGTTTGCTGGTACAGATCACCAGGTCGACACTTTTTACAACAATATCTTCTGATATCAGTCCATGCCTGATCTGATACTCTTCAACCAAGGGATCAACGCAATGATAAACCGTTAATACCGGTTTTATCAGTTGATGAAAAGTAGGGTAGGTGTAGTTATAGGAATTGATGTAGATATAATCTTTGATATTCAGATGCTTAATCACCTTCTTGAGCCTTTTGGCTACAATACCCTCATTGAATTTGACTGCAGCCCGATAAAATACACCTTCGGGTAGCATGTTAATGGATGGCACCGGAGGAGAAATGATAATTTTAAGATTCGGAATATCGGTTTGAATATAACTGTTGGTCGATGAAAAAAAATGCGGTTTTCGTATCTTGTACTCTTTGGTATCTCTAAACTTGATATAGTCTTTCCAGGTAAAAGGCCGATCTACATAATATACATAATTGTCTTTAGCCAAGTGTTTGGCCATGGTATAATTAGTTGACTCCAGGCGGCCGTCAAACTGCATTTGCGAGAATATAATGATGTGCCTGTTTTTCAACTCCATGATTAGTCTTGCTTCAACTCCTTTTTTGCAATTTTTGATACAATATGCCTAACAATTCCATGAGCTCGATATAACCCAGTTTAAATATATCCCCGATCTTAAATTCCAGATGTTTTTTAAGGGCCCAGTAACCAAATATCGCTCCTGAAAAAAAAGTGAATATAGAAGCAATGGCCACGCCATAAAGATTATGAAAGATGAATATGCCTGCAAAATCACCTGCTACATTTACGGCCAACATGATAAATACCTTAATCATGTTTAGCTGTGGTTTACCAATGATGTCGAGCGTAATTCCAAAAAATCTATCGATGGGTAGCAGCATTACAAAACACATGAAGATACGAAAGATATTACCTGCATCGGAATGTTGATACTTGCCGCCAAAAAGCAACCCTATGATCAGATCGGCAGCGATGAACGAAACTATAGCAACAGGTATTAGGGCAATAGTGAGCATACCCGCATACTTTTTCATGATATAAGAAACATACCTTTTATCATCACGGTGAACCGCTGCTGACATTACAGGTAGGGCTGTAGCTATAAAGGCCCTGAGCGGTATTTCAAATATTTCCATGAGACGCTGGGGGATGTAATAAACAGCCAGCAACTCAGATGGAAACATCATCTTAATAATGAAGGTATCTGAACTGCGTAAGAGGTAGGAGCTGATGGAGGTACCAACACTGAATTTACCAAAATGTGCCAGCTCTTTGATTGATGTCCAGCTTTTACTGCTGATGGTTTTTACCTTTGACCAGCCTATAATAATGGTGATTATACTGCTTACCACATTATTGATAAGATAACTATATAAGGCGTTTTGGAAACTTACCCTATGAAAAATAATCAATAACAATATCAGTATAAAGAATCCACCCTGGTTTATCAATTGTAACAGGAATAGTTTATCGAAGCGTTCCTCGGCCTGTAGTATCCACATGGCTATGGCTGCAGGCAGGGTACAAAAAAATATAGCACTGAACCATCTGATGATCATAAACATATTCGGATTATTACCGAAGTAGAAAAAGTACATCAGCAAATTACCTATACCAAACGCCAATACGATCATGAAACCCAGGTACCATGCCGAACCTGCTATGTTAGCTGCCCGTGTTTTATCAGTACCTGCGTAAAATTTAATAAGCGATGTTTGCATAAAGCCGGTACGAAAGGTATCGGCCAGGGTAAATACAATCAGGAAAAAGATATAATCGCCAAAATCTGCCTTGGAAAGATAGCGGGCCATCAACGATAGTATGGCCATCCCCAATACCGGCATAATAGCGTTACTAGCTAAGGAAAGTGTGTGCTTATTAATAACTTTTTTTAAAAAGCTCATGTATCAGTTGTTATGCTTTTTCCCAGCTGTTAGTTGTGAAATTATACCTTTTGATCACTCTTGCGGGATTACCAACTGCTACACTGTATTGTGGTATATCTTTAGTAACTACACTACCTGCCCCAATAATGGCATGTTTACCAATGGTAACGCCGGCTGTTACCACACTATTGGCGCCTATCCAAACATTGTCATGAATAGTGATCTGTTTGGTGGTTACCTTTTGTAGACGAGGGGGAGTAGTAATATCCTCATAGCCATGATTAAGTCCCGAAAGCACAATGTTTTGAGCAAGCATAACGTAATTACCTAAACTCACCGGGCCTATTAATACGTTGCCAATGCCAATGCCACAATTGTTACCAATAATAACATCACCAACTCCGTTATTTATAGTGGCCAAATCTTCAATAATACTGTTGCTACCCAGGGCGAATTTATTGAAAGGAAATATATCCATACGGGCCTTAAACCTCACAACCGACTTTTTGCCCCGTTTATGAAAAAATGGATTAACAAACCAACGCACCCATAACCTGGGTTTAGCTTCGCCACTGCGTACAATTAACCAGTGTACAAAGCGCTTTAAACCGGGGTTCGACTTTATTGTTGATACTAACGTCATTTACTTAACTCCATTTTTGTAATTTATGTTCATTCCCAAGAGGTTGAGCTATAAGCTTTGCCTGTTCTTCATTATCCAAACGCATACATGCTACGATGATAGCTATGGCCAAATAAAACAAGACGTTACTTGGATATTGTACTAATGCCTGCTGCGGGAAATTACCTATATTGAAAGCAAAAATGATCAATATCATGGCCATACAGTAGTTTTTGAGCTCCGGATTTTTGATCCGGTAATAGTAATTAATACCGTTATAAAGGGCGATATATATTAATGTGCAAAAAAGAATCAGGCCGATCCACCCCATTTCAACCGCTACACGTACATAACCACTATCCGGAGGGAACTTTGATAATTCTGAATTTGGTGAAAACCGCCGCCCCCAAACACCAACAGAACCAAGTCCGCCACCAATGGGATGTGATAAAATGTAAGGCTTTATTCGTTTTTGATTTTCTGCCCTTACATTGTATGATGGATCATCGGAGGGGTTAAACGCCGTCTGAAACCGTTTGATCAATGGGTTTGAAGTAGGCATTACTATTAAAAAGCCAAGCATTAAACCTGCTGTTACAGCAAATAGCATCACCTTTTTATTGAAATTTAGGACAGCAAGCATCAGGAGCGATGCAGGTACAAGCACATAAGCAGCCCTGGTGCCCGAATAAAGCATTACAAAGAGGAAGAAGGCTGCCATAAAACCTAAAGCTAGTTTTTTACGCAAACTATGGTTCCCCATAATTAAAGCGATGCAAAGCAAAGCCGCAACCACCATATTGTATGAAAAAGTAACCGGATCAGGGAAAATGCCAAACTTACGCATATGCCCATTGATGAAAAGCAAGCTTACACGTAAAGGATCTGCGTACAGATAATCTTTTTCAAACCAAAAAAAACCAATATTTTCCTGTTGAAACGCGGATATGGCAGCAATACAGGAAAAAGCAAGCCATAGTTTTAAAAGAAACTTTATAAAATCAACAGACCTGATATGATATACAAATATAAAGTACATCATCATGATAAAGCCAACTGTACGTACGGTATATACCCAGGCAAGTCTTGATGCGGCCCAGGGGTTAACGACTTCCAGGAAATTATATGCCAGCCAGATTAAAATAATATAACTAATTGGGTTTTTAAAGCGCGACCAATCATGTTCCCCCTTTTGTTTAATGAAAAATCCAAGGATCAATAAATACGTTATGGCATCAAGCAGTGTACCTATAGGGGCAATTTCCGGGACCATCTCCGAAACATAGTTTATAAAAAATGAGGCGATGATAAGGATTGTTATTCCGAATTTAGGGTAGGCCACAATGCCATACAGTATAGGAATGCCAACCAATAGTGTTAAAACTATACCACCTCCAATTATTCCGAATTTAAACACGATATAACTAAAGAATAACGAGGCTAGCAACAGTAACAATATCACCACTTTATTGGATAGCTTTTGTATTAACATGCTTTTCCAAAGTGATGGCTTTGTTTCAGTACTATTGTTGACATTATTCAGCATTTGCTGTTATTATAGTTTTAAAAAAATAGAATTTTAACTACCCAAACAAACGTTCCGATAAAAGCGACAACAATAGCAGCCTTGCGTGATTTTTTTTGCAGGGGACTTAAATTTTCAAATGGGTCAAGTTCCTGTTTCTTGGGTTCCAACCTCATAGTAATGTAGTTTTAAATCAATATTAACACCAGCCGAAGGACCTTAGTTTATGATGCTGATTCTTTTTTTTGATTGAAATCAGTTTTGTTAAGTACCCAACCCGCAAATTTATTATTAAGGCTACGCAGATAGGCTATATCAGGCTTTTGACCGTTGGTGATACTTTTCCCTGATTCAAAAACTGCAAGGGTTTTATTAGCGAATAATAACCACTCTTTTGATTTATTTAAGGAAGTCAATGGAGCTGTATCAATAATAATAATGTCGTACTTCGACCTAAGGTCATCAAGGCGGCTTTTTATAAAAGCGTCATGTCCGATTTCAAATAAGGTAACATCTCCGCCATGATTTCCAAGTACGGTAGCTGTGCTACTATCTACCACCTGTGTATTAAGCGGGTTGTTTTTGAAGTAATCCTCAACATAAACACCTGGCAAAGCTGTTTTACTAATGGTAGGATTATCGAAATTTCCATCAATTAATAATACCTTTTTATTGATCATGGAATAAGAATAGGCTAAACTAATGGCTAATAATGTTTTCCCTTCCGTTGCATTTAAACTGGTTACGGCGATGACTTTATCACCTTGTAACTCCTGATCAATTTCAAATCGCACAGATCTGATCAATTCTTTAAATTGCTTCATTTTATCCCGGTGTTCTACATCCCAAAGTTTTTTCAGGTCGAGGTTTTCGCCTTTGATCTGATTCAGGTAACCCAGTAAAGGCAATTGTGTTTTATTAACCAGATCTGAGGGATCCTGAATACTTCTATCCAGATAAAACAATACAAATAACACAAACAAACAGGCAAATACACTTAATATAACACTAAGCGCAATCAATAGTATTTTTTTTGAGGGCTGAGCTACGTCAGGTGTAGCAACTTCAACTTGCCGCAGATTGATCGAGAAGTTGGATTTTAGGCTAGTTTCGTTATATCTGTTTAAAACGTCGAGATATTCCTTGCCGGCAATATCAATGTTAAAATCATAAGTTTTTACCGTGGCATCAAAAGGAACCAGGCGCGAAAATTTGCTATTCAAACTGGCCAATTCCTTATCAATTGATTTTACGCTGTATTTAGCCAGATCCCTTGATATTTCCAGTGTTAATTTTTGATGGATCAGATCGTCCTTGGCTACTAACGGATTGGTAACATACTTATCTGATGATTGATTTATCTGGCCGGTAAGAACATTTTGAACAGAATCTATCGTGTTTTTATAACGCGGGTTAAATCCGCTGCGTACATATCTGTCCTCCAGGATGTGAAGCTGATCTTGAGTTGTAGTAATGGCCTGGTTATATTTACTAACCGAGGCTTCTACATATTTCCTATCGCCTGGTTCAAACTTGCCGTTGATCGCATTAATAGCCCCATCGTAAGAGATAATGTCTTTTTCGGCCTGTAACTTTTTGTCGTTATAAACCATGATCTGGCCAAATATAGCTTTAGATTGTTCGTCAAGACTAAGTACGCCGTTCTGTATCTTATATTTCTGCAGTTCTTCTGTCTTTTTACTTAAGGCGTTCTTTTTTTCTTCTAATAATTTAGATAAGAAATTCACGGCATTAGTTTCATTTTGCCTTACATTTTGGGTGTAATAGGCGATGAACTGATTACATAAAGTATTAACTATAAAAGCAGATAACTGCGGGTTTTCTGAATCAAAACTTACCGAAATAAAATCACTATCCTCATCACGTGCTATAGTAAGCTCTTTTATTATCGAACGCTCATCATATTTCATGGATATGAGAATGTCGTTGAGTTTATCTTCTTCTTTATCATAAAGAGATAAAGGTTCCATGCTTTGGAATTTATTTTTAAATAGCATCAAGGCTCTATCGCGTTCATAAGGATGCAATGCCAATAATTCCTTACTGAATTTACGAAATGGAGTAGGGCTGCTCAAATCATGAATCATGAGCTGATAAGAAACCTGATTGATCAGTTTCTTGAGCTTCATAATAGCTATCAGGTTGCTAAACTCGCGGAATACCTGTTGTTCCTGGGCATTTACATTGTCGTCTTTATCCAACAGGTGCCTGGAAGCATCAACAATACCGGTTGCTATTTGGGCATGGGATATATAATTGTTCGGTAGATTCTTAACAAGGAAAAATGAACCAATTACCGTTACCAGCGGAATGATGATGAGTGTATTTCTATATTTACGTAGAAGTTTAAAAAACTTAGCTATCTCCATTATTATTTAATCTCTTCTAATTTAGTACCCAATAATTCTTCCAGATTGGTTTTTGCTGTAAATGTCGCCAATTCAGCTTGTACTTTAAATGAGTTTTGATTGTAAAGACTGTTTAACTGTTCGTTATAGATCTGAAAAGTAGTCTCACCTTTCTGAAAGGCATATTTTAATTGTTTAACTGCACCTTCGGCATCAAGTACGGCATTTGAGCGTAACCTGAGTTCAGCCTGGGCTTCCAGATAAGCGAAATAAAAGCGTTTTACCTGGGCCTCAAGGCTTAATAAATATTCGCTTTGCTGATACTCTGCTACTTTATACGTCTCCCTGGCTGCATTGGTTGTAGCCGGATTTTTTAGTAATTGACCAATATTAAGTGATACGGATAATTGGTAACCTTTAAAAATAGTTGGAGTAGAAAGATTGATGGAATTTTGCGGACTATAAATATAAGAAGCGGTTAAACCATCGAGCCAGGCGAATTTGGTTGCGTTGTAATTACTTTTAGCAGCATTAACCTGGCTTTGCCGTAGTTTAACTTCCGGATAGTTTTTCTTAGCAGTAGCTATCAGTTTTTCGAGATAAGGATAGGAGATATCTTTAATAAAAGATTCCTGGGCGTATATATTATTTGTAAAAACAATAAAAGTTAATAAAAGTGAAAGCTTGATAATATTTTGGTTCATTAGTTTTATACTTTTTCTTTTTGAAACAGTGCAGGTATAGTTCCCATAATAATTCTTAAATCTAACCAAATAGAATATTTTTGCGCATAAAAATTATCTAATTTTTTCCGTTCACGCTCAGACATGTCTTCTTTTCCTCGTTTACTGATCTGCCAAAGTCCGGTTAAACCGGCGGGCCCCAGGAAACGCATTGACCACTCGTTGGAGGTTAGCATTTCTGCTTCATAAACCGGCAATGGACGGTTACCTACTACAGACATATCGCCTACCAGGATGTTAAACAATTGGGGCAATTCATCAAGGCTCGAATTGCGTAAAAACTGTCCGAGTTTGGTAATGCGTGGATCGTTCTTGATCTTTACAAATGCGGCCTTATTGCTTCCTGTTTCAGATGCATATTGATTACTTTCTGTTGATAATTTGGCCAGTAGCTGATCAGCATCGGTGCGCATCGATCTGAATTTATAAAAATCGAATACTTTGTAACCGGTACCAACACGTTTGCTTTTGTAAAAAACAGGCCCCTTTGAATCCAATTTAATCAATATAGCAATGATCAGGAATACTGGTGACAGCACAAACAGCATGCTGCACGATATAGCCAGATCAATCAAACGTTTGCCAAATGGCATCTTATAAGTGGTATCTACCTCTTTAGAAAGTTCAAGCAATCTTGGTTTGATCAATTTAAAAGTAACCAGGAAGTTAAGGCGTTCTCGCAGGTTATCGATCAGGAAAGGAACGCTATAAAAATCGTGCACTTTTAACTGCATCGCTTTTTGTTTAAGACTTTTATCATCAATTGATGATAAAAGAACGATGATCGATCCATTGAGTAAAAAGCTTTTTTTGATCTCCTGAATCATTTTAAAGCATTCTCCATCGGTGTCAACTTCCATTAAAATAATATCAGGAACGGTTAAAATGGATTGATTACCCAAATATTCTTCAAGCTCGGCAATGGAATTATTATATGCTACATTAAAATTCTCATGAAGACCAGCAGAAACCAACTCTTTCAATGCCAAACCTGCGTAAGCAATCTTGACATGAGCGCCTGAATTTTCGTTCCAATCAGATGTTTGGTGATTCATAAACTTGTAAAAGTTGGTTAATGGCTGTTTTTAACTCACTGGGCTTGAATGGTTTGTGAATGGAAGCATCAACCTTAAAAGGCATCTTACTTACTTGTTCATTAAGATCATGAGCAGCTGAAAGCAATATTACAGGTATATCACGATAAAATCCGCTGATCTTTACGTTTTTCACAAATGACTGCCCATCAAAGTAAGGCATTTGAAGATCGGAAATAATTAACTCAGGCATGTTGCCATCTTCAAGCCATCCAAAGGCGTCAATCCCATTATTTTTAACAACTATATCATAGTCCTTTGAAAGGATAAAGTTGAGTAACTTTAAAATACTTAAATCGTCATCAACAATAAGTAGGGTTTTTTTCATTCCTGAAGATTTATAAAACCTGAATTAATTAAATTGTAAACATGTTTTAATAGTGAATGATCAGTGAGCGAGCTTTATTAATTTCTGATGGAAAGATTACTGTTATGATCAATAGAAACAATCAGGTTTACGTTGAAACAGTATCCAGGGTTTGTTATTATTGACGAAATACAAAAATCAGGCACTAATATTCAATTTTGGATACATATTCAATTACTATACCGAAAGTACGGAAATAATGTCCGCCCTGCTTTCAAGAGGCGCTTTTATTTATTAACACACCCATATTAAGCTTATAGAGGGCCATGTATGTACCAAGCCTATTTTAGGATAGGGATACCCTATTTACCCGGAAGTGGATAAAGTGAGGAATTTATTCCCTGTTAGGGAATAAATTTACTATGAGTTGAAATTACATGTAAGCAATAATTACGCTTTTGTATTAAAAGGAAAATGGCGCAACTGCTCAAGGTTTCTCAATAAGCGACAAAATATTGCCGGCCGGATCATTAAACCAGGCTATAGTTGGGCCACGATGATCGCCTTTCAGGATACCTTTTTCGTTGGTTTTAAAATTTTCATCATTGTAAATGATAAATTTTACGCCTAGGTTTGTTAATTCATCAACCATTTTTTCAATATTTTTTACAGTAAAATTAAGTATGGTGAAGGTGGCTGGCTGGTGGTTCGGCTTGGGATAAATTATAATGATATTCTCTTCATTTAATTGAAGATTCAACAGGTTAGGCATTTCTTTGTCGTCATAAACATGAAGGCCAAGGATTTTGCCATAAAACTCTTTTGCCTGTGGTAAATCATTTACTGAAAAACCGCTAAATGCATTATTAAATTCTAACATGATCTTTTGTTTTATTAATTAATAATTAAGCTTATAGATTTTTGTTTGCCCGGTTAAAATATTAATGGGGTAGGATCTCTGCATGACAACCATAGTCATTTAAAAAAACGATAAGTTTTTTGGATCCAATAACACCTTTATTGCACTCAATACGCAATATTTTATCGCAATCGTCCAGATCAAAGTTAGCGTTATAATGTGAAAAGCTTTATGTATCTGATTGACCAGCTTATCAGCGTAGCGGCGGGTATTTACATTGGTTTTAAAAACTTCAACATTCATATTTACCTTCTTTAAGTGCGATGGCCTCATTAAATAGAACCTTGCTTATAAATATGGTTCTATAATATAGATCTGATTAAAAGTTGTCTATAATTAATTATTGCTGCTTGCCGGCAGAATCTGCCATCCATTGAACGCCGAATTGATCTGTCAACATACCAAAATAGCTACCATCCCAGGGCGCTATATCAAACGGATAAATAACTGATCCTCCACCGGCTGCAAGTGCATTAAATAATGCCCTTGTTTCTTCTACGCCACCTCCATTAATGGTAAGGTGACAATTATTGCCGCGTTCTAAGCCTTCACCCATTTTACCAATAGCGTCTGTAGCCATCAATACATTACCCTTTCCAACTTCACCAATAGGTAACGATATATGCATTAGTTTGTCAAGGTCTTCTTCAGGAGTACGGTCTGCCTCTGGACTATCCTTAAAACGGATCAGCATGAAAAAATCACCGCCAAAAACTGACCTGTAGAAATTAAATGCCTCTTCTGTATTACCCGCAAAGTTCAGGTAAGGGTTGATAGTTGACATGGAATCGGCCATCCATTGAATACCAAACTGATCTACCAATTGTCCAAAATAACCACCCCATGGAGCTTTATCAAACGGGTATACAACTTTACCTCCAACGGCAAGTGCATTAAATAGTTTCTCCGTTTGTTCTGGTGTTTCGCCATTCATGCAGATATAAAAACTGTTGCTTTGAACTAAATCCTCAGCCATTTGACCTAAAACATCGGTACCCATCAGCATATTGCCTTGACCAATAGGCAGTGCTACATGCATTAATTTATCCTTATCGGCATCAGCTGTGCGTTCAGCTTCAAAAGTGTCTTTGTAGCGCATTACGACTGCAAACTCGCCTCCAAAAACCGTCTGGTAAAAGTTGAAAGCTTCTTCAGTATTGCCCGCGAAATTCAAATAAGGGTTAATTGTTATCATCTTGTGCTTAATTTAAGTATTTGTTGATCTGTAGATTATTTACAGATCAAATTTACCTTCATCAAACAGGAAGCGAAGGGGGGGAATACGACAATTAAAGGGCTAATTATGACATAATGCTAATCTCTGGCAATAAACCGATAAAGGTAAGGGGCTTTATGTGCTCCCCCTGTCCATTTTTTAGCTATCCGTTCCAGTATACCTAAACCGAGCATTTTACGCTGAAAAGCGGCACGGATCAGTTTTTTATTTAAAACAGTTTCGTAAAGGCGTTGCAAATCGCCCATGGTAAAGTCATCAGACAACAGATTAAAGCCAATGAGCTTATGATCGAGGTTGGCTTGCAGGGTTTGTAATGCTTTGTCAATTATTTGCCGATGATCCTGCATTAATGGAGGTAGTTTATCCAAACTGAACCAATCACAACTGTCAGATATACTATCTGGGGTAGGAATAGCTTTGGTAAAATCAACAAGAGCATAATAGCCAACCGATACAAAGCGCTTTAATAACCAATGATCTTCTGGGGGCGTGAAACCGCGGGCTTTCATAATAGTTTTAAGTGATGAGGCATCGTAACGACTTTTATCGCCAAATACATAAAACTGGTCAAGAAATATATTGGTTAGCCCTGTACGGCTAAACAAAACGCGACGCGCAGCTTCATTAACATCTTCCTCAGTGTGCACAAAGCCACCCGGAAGTGCATATAAGCTCGTATCCTTATAACTAAGGATCAGTACTTTAAGTTTATCATCGTGGAAGCCAAAAATAACCGTATCAATAGCTAAACCGGGTAAGTAGCCTTCGCCGGTAACATTCGTTTCCTGCTTTATAAACTCGTTGTTCATTTAAATATAGTAAAAAATCAGGAAGCAATTAACAAAAAAATTGATGTTTAATTAAATTTAATTTATTATTGTAACAAAATGATACAATAATTTAAATCTATTCATTTTAAGCCAATTAGCAATTATAACCAATATGAAAAAAACACTAATAGCAGTATGGCTGCTTACACAAATTATTACCGTAAAAGTGTTTGCCCAAACAGGCAACCAGGTAAGCACACAGAATGGGGTAGTAGAGGGTACAAGGGAAGCTGGATCATCCATTCTGATATTTAAGGGGATTCCCTATGCACAACCCCCGGTGGGTGATCTGCGATGGAAAGAACCCCAATCGGCTCAAAACTGGCAGGGCGTATTAAAGGCCGACCATTTTGGAAACAATCCAATGCAAAAGCCAATATTTGGTGATATGGGTTTCCGTTCGGGTGGGATGAGTGAAGATTGTTTGTACCTGAATGTTTGGACACCGGCTAAAACCGGTAAAGAGAAACTTCCGGTATTGGTTTATTTTTATGGTGGTGGATTGGCCGCTGGTGATGGATCTGAGCCACGCTATGACGGGGAAAGCATGGCTAAGAAAGGTATTGTGGCGCTCACCGTAAATTATAGGCTGGGTATATTTGGCTTTTTTGCCCATCCGGAACTAACCAAAGAATCGCCCAACCATTCTTCCGGTAACTACGGGTATCTTGATCAACATGCCGCTTTGTTATGGGTAAAAAAAAATATCGCGGCATTTGGTGGCGATCCTAAACGGGTTACGATTGCTGGTGAATCAGCGGGCTCTATTTCTGTGTCTGTACAAATGGCTTCTCCCTTATCAAAAGACCTGATAGCGGGTGCTATTGGCGAAAGCGGAGCGGGTATAAACCCAACACTTTACCCTATTCCATTGGCTGAGGGTGAACAAAGAGGTACAACCTTTGCCGCACGTTTAAAAGCCAATTCATTGGCTGAACTAAGAGCTTTACCAGCAAAGCAATTACTTGATTCTGTTTTTTCTGCAGGTGCATCCGCAACCTCAGCTACTATTGATGGTTATTTACTGCCAAAATCATTACCCGAAATTTTTGAAGCTGGTGAGCAGGCACATGTGCCTCTTTTGGTAGGGTGGAACTCTGCAGAAGTGCCTTATCAATTTGTGTTCAGGGGCGATGCACCAACTCTTGAAAATTACACTAAAGTATTAAAACAACTTTATGGCGATCGGGCCGAAGAAGTTTTAAAGTTATATCCCGCATCAACAAACGATGAGGTAATCCGTTCTGCAACGGCTTTGTCCAGTGATCGTTTTATAGTTTACAGTACCTGGAAATGGGCCGATCTGCAGGTAAAAACAGGCGGTAAGCCAGTTTATCGCTATGAATTTGCCCGCGTACGACCGGCTATGACAGCTCAAATGGGTAATGCGACACCCGGTCTTGCCGGTGGTGTTGTAAAAGGTGATGGCTCCAAAGCAGCCGCTCCTAAACCCTTGGCGGTAGGGGCTCCTCATGCTTCAGAAATTGAATATGCAATGGGAAATTTAGCCAGTAATAAGGTTTATGCCTGGACGCCCGATGACTACAAGGTATCAGCCACCATGGAAAACTATTTTGCCAATTTTATAAAAACGGGTAACCCGAATGGTAACGGTCAGCCTAAATGGGAAGCCATTAAGGATAATGACCATGTGAAATTTATGACTATTGATGTTGTAAGTCAGCTTAAAACCGAAGTGAACCGTACACGTTACCTGTTCCTGGATAAAGAATATATGAAGTAATTATTGATTAACTGATGCTTATAAATCCCGGTTACCTATTGGAGCCGGGATTTTATTTTTTGTACCGTTCTTTTTAAATAAGTTAGCGGTTAATATGAGCACTTTTGCCGATAGGATAATAGCCTTTAACCAGCAGCTTGATTTTACCGGAGCATTGCCTCCCGGTATTAGCATTATGAACCCGTTTAAAGAAAGCGGATCTGCCATGCAGGTTTCTACCCAGTTTTACCGTAAGTATTATAGTGACGACCATCCCCGGCATTTAATACTAGGTATTAATCCGGGAAGATTTGGCTCCGGTATGACGGGAGTATCATTTACCGATCCCAAAAGAATGATTGCTCAATGCCAGATCCCTTTTGAAGGCCCACTGACACATGAACCATCATCAGAGTATGTTTACGACATGATAGGTGCGTTTGGCGGCATACAGGAGTTTTATAAGCAGTTTTATATCCACTCTGTTTGTCCGTTGGGTTTTACTATTACCGGCAGTAACGGAAAAGAAACGAATTACAACTATTATGATACCCCTGCATTACAAAAGGCGGCATATCCGTTCATTATAGAAAATATACAGAAGCAACTAGATATAGGTTTTGAAACGGATGTTTGTTTTTGTTTTGGAACTGGAAAAAATGAAGCCTTTTTACGAAAGCTAAATGATGAGAAACGCTTTTTTAAAGAGATCATTGCGTTAGAACATCCCCGGTATATTATGCAGTATAAGGCAAAATCAAAACAAAATTATATTGATAAGTATATCCGTGAGTTTAATAAAGTTCTTTTGTAAATAGGAACTAATCACTTGGTAGTGATGTCGCGGTTATGATCATCCAATTCTTTTCCAGTAGCGTGATAGCCGCGTATAAAATCGGCTAGTTGTTTCAGCTCAAAGTCGGTAAGCTCGGTACCGCCGGAGTAATGGTAGCTATTGTCTGCACCATCCAAAGATATTGCACCTAGATATCCTTTATCAAAAGTTTTAGCGCTATCGATATCCCTATATAATTTATAGGTACCGGTATTTGCTGTACCCGATTCTGTCTTATTGGTATTTACCGGGTCAATGGCAATATTCATTGAAGTGCCATCTTGTTTATTGATCCCAATTGTAATGCCGCTGGTAATCATAGTGAATGATTTTTTAATTTATAGACAAAAGGTGTATAGAATTGTTTTGGGAAATTTTACTAAGGGAACTTATATCAAATAATGAGTTTCCAATATTGAGAGCCTCATAAAGCATTAAGTTACTGATAATTAATTCTTTATGAGGCTTTATTTAAATAATATATTATGGTTTACATATAAACCCACTATATGAGGATAAATTTATATAATTTACTGACTATCAATTATATAAATAAAAGTTAAGCATGAATTGTGTAAACCATGTAAACCCACTTTTGAAAAAAAAATGTCCGCCTGTTTAGGGATTATATTTTTGCTGAACTTATTTTGAAAACTTTACCTGGTTGATAGCGTACGATTTAAAAAATCAATTCAACTTCATTTTTTATGATAGACTTTTTAATGTTCATGTATATTTGAATGCCACTATAATTCATTTGAATAATATGATAAGTACTTACGATATGCTTTTACGGCTTTTAGTAGCCGCACTGTTAGGCAGTATAATTGGATGGGAGCGCGAACGCCGACAGTGGACAGCCGGTTTACGAACCCATATGATGGTTAGTCTTGGCTCGGCGCTCATCATGTTGGTTTCAACCTATGGTTTTAATGATGTTGTGGGTAAACCAGGTATCGAGCTTGATCCTTCACGGGTAGCTGCTCAGGTAGTGAGTGGCATTGGTTTTCTGGGCGCCGGCACTATATTTTTTCTGCGTAACGAGATTGTAAAAGGTTTGACCACAGCAGCGGGTCTTTGGACGGTAGCAGCAATTGGTTTGGCTGTTGGTGGTGGTTTATACATAGAAGCAGTGAGTACCACGTTTATTGCTTTGATTATTCTTGCCGTATTTAAGCCTTTTGAAAATAGATTTTTCAAGAAAAACAGGTATCGTAATATTAGAATGACCTTAGAACAAAAGCAGGTAGATTTTGAAGCGATAGAAGGAGTTTTGAAAATAAACAATATTCCTTTCAGGGAAATCAGTTTGCTTTCCGGAGATGGGAATGATGAGATCAAGATCACCATACAGAAACAATTTAATCAGCAAGAAACCGTAATGACAGTGATTGCTGAACTGAAAAAGATAAAAGGCGTAAATGGAGTTGATTTTTTAAGCTGATAACAAAAAAATGGATATACTAAGCTGTACTGAACCTGGACTTTTAACCTATCAAAAGACCGATAAACCTGTTTTAACTAAAGACCATTCTATTATTAAAATAAAACGTATTGGCATTTGTGGGACAGATCTGCATGCCTTTGAAGGAACTCAGCCCTATTTTACCTATCCTCGCATATTAGGACACGAGCTTTCCGGTGAATTAGTTGAGGTTGACAATGCTCCAGGTTTTGAAATCGGCGAGGCGGTGACTTTTATACCGTATTTCAATTGTGGTGTTTGTATCGCTTGCGTTAATAATAAACCCAATTGCTGTACCAGTATTAAAGTTTGCGGCGTGCATATTGACGGGGGCATGAGCGAATACTTATCAGTTCCTTCGTCATCACTGGTTCATGGAAACGGGTTGAGCTTTGATGAATTGGCATTGATAGAGCCATTGGCTATAGGTGCTCATGGTATCAGAAGGGCTAGTGTACAGCCAGATGAATTTGTGCTGGTGATTGGTGCCGGACCTATTGGTTTAGGAACCATGGAATTTGCCAGGATTGCCGGTGCAAAGGTGATTGCCTTAGATATTAATGAACAGCGTTTACAATTTTGTAAAGATAAATTGAAAGTTGCATATACCGTAAATGCTAAAGACAATAACGTAACGGAGCAATTAATGGAAATAACTCAAGGTAATATGCCTACTGTTATAATTGATGCAACGGGTAATCTCAAAGCTATCAATAATTCCTTCCAATATATGGCTCATGGGGCAAGGTATATACTTATTGGTTTGCAAAAAGGAGAAATTAACTTTAGTCACCCAGAGTTTCATAAACGCGAAGGCACATTAATGAGCAGCAGAAATGCTACAAGGGCAGATTTTGAACATGTGGTAAATTCCATGAAAAACGGATTGGTAGATCCACTGACCTACATTACGCACCGGGTTGAATTTAATGAGGTAAAAGATGAGTTTGCCGATTGGCTAAATCCTGAAATGGGCGTAATAAAAGCTATGGTATCTGTAAATGAAGCTTAATATCCTGAACTGTTCTGGATATTAAGCTTCATTATATTTTATTTAGTTATAGTAAAATCAACGCTTGCTTTTTCATCAGCAGAATTACAGCCAAGCACTAATTTGTATTTGCCCGGATATATTTTCCATTGATGGGAGGCCATATCCCATTTTTGCAGATCCTGTACAGGTATTTTTAGAGTAACCGATCCTTCACTATCTTTTGTCAGACTGATACGCTTAAAACTTTTTAATTCCTTAATGGGCATCCTATCAAGCTTTGGGTATTCAATATATGCCTGAACAACCTCGTCACCATTCATTTTGCCTGTGTTTTGTACTTTAACTGTTACGGATAATGTGTCTGTCTTTTTATAGAGAGTTTTAGGCTTACTCTCCAAAATGTAGGCAAATGAGGTATAGCTTAGACCAAAGCCAAACGGATATTGAACCGGACCGTCGTAATATCTATAGGTACGACCTTTCATATTGTAATTCTGATAGTCTGGTAGGTTGCTTATGTCTTTGTAAAATGTAAGCGGTAAATGGCCCGAAGGAGAAACATCGCCAAATACAATATCGGCCAGGGCGTTACCACCTTGTTCACCAGGATACCAGGCAAATATAACCGCATCAACATAAGGCTCAATAGCCGAAACATCTACATCACTACCTGCTGTAATCACAGCAATAATGGGTTTGGTTTTAACACCTTTTCTCAAAGCTTTTATAAATGCGATCTCGCTGGCAGGCAAGCTCAGGTCTTTTTTGTCGCCACCACTGTTTGATAAAAACGCATCACCCGCTTCGCCTTCTAATACTGGCGATAATCCGATCACCGCTATGGTAACATCAGCATTACCAGCGGCCCAAGTACCGCCAAAATGAGTAGTATCCTTGTAATCGCAACCCAGATCATATTCAACCCTTGTTGATTTACTAACCGCAGCGGTGATACCTTCCACAAAGTTTATTACCTTACTGCTTGTACCGTGATAGTTAGCCACCATGGCATCAAGAGATGCAGCATTTGGGCCCACAACCATAATACTGGATACATTGGCCTTAGTCAATGGTAAAATATTTTTATCGTTTTTAAGTAACACCATACTTTGCTGGGCTACTTTACGGGCAAGGGCTATATGCTGCGTATTATGAATACTATCTACACCATAACTATGATAAGGGTTGAGGTTCGGATCGTCATAAAAACCAAGTTTAAACTCGGTGCGTAAAATTGGGGTCAATGCCATATCCACATCCTTCTCCGTTAACAGTTTTTGTTGAATGGCTTTCATTCCATCATTTTGTAAAATAGATGAACAATCTAAATTTACACCGGCTTTCAAGGCAGCCGCGGCAACTTCGACAGCCGTTGGTAAAGTTTTATGGGTCAAATAAACATCATCAAGGGCGCCGCAATCGGTAACCACATGTCCTTTAAATCCCCATTCCTTGCGTAATATATCAGTAAGCAATACTTTGTTGATGGAATTGGGTACGCCGTTTACGCGGTTATAAGCGCTCATTACTGATTCTACGCCAGCATCTACCAGTTCATGGAAGGCGTATAAATAGGTTTCGCGCAAGTCCTTTTCATCCACCTTCGCATCAAATCGATCACGTTCCGCTTCAGGGCCGCTATGAACCGCGAAGTGTTTGGCGGTAGCAGAGGCTTTTAGGTAACGCGGATCATCTCCCTGCAAACCTTTAACAAAAGCTGAACCCATACGGCCGGTTAAAAATGGATCTTCGCCATAAGTTTCCTGTCCGCGGCCCCAGCGCGGATCGCGGAAGATATTAATATTAGGTGTCCAGAAGGTAAGCCCCATGTATTGTAAATGCCTGTCCTGTGCTATAGCGAGGTTATATTTGGCACGGGCCTCTGTCGATATAGCCGTTGATACATCCTTCAAAAGTTCGTCATTAAATGTTGCCGACATACCTATAGCCTGAGGAAATATAGTAGCTTCTCCGGCGCGGGCAACACCGTGCAGCGCCTCGTTCCACCAATTATATGCCGGTATACCTAAGCGGGGCACTGCCTGGCTGCGATAACCTAAAAGGGATATTTTTTCTTCTAGTGTAAGCTTGGATAAAAGATCTTTTACCCTTATCTCAATCGATTGCGAAACATCTTTATAAAAAAGTTTTTGTTGTGCCTGAGTAGCAATACTAATGAACAATATTGCCATCGTAACGGCTGACAATCTGATGAGGTTTTTTATGGTTGGAGCCATTTTTTTCTGATTACTTTTTAAGTTTAATATTAAGGTTAATTCCATATGTATGAGTAGGAGGTAAGCTTGCGCCTTCAATACCTGCATATTTAATATCGGGCGAGAAGCCCGATTCAGGGTCGATATTGTCCGAGTGTTTCATAATTGTCCAAAGATTACGACCCACTAAAGATACGGTTATACCTTCAATTGGAGAATTTCTTAAAACACCTTTTGAAAAAGTATATCCAAGGGTAACTTGTCGTAGCTTAATAAAGCTGCCATCCAGAACATTGAGTGCTGATATGTTTTGCGCCAACGCCTGATAATAGTTTTCCGCAGGTACGGATATTGTATTCTTGGCCCCCGTTAGTGTCACCCCGTCACCAACAACGCCACCTTCACGACCAACAAGCGTTAATTTGTTCAACCCCCGGTAAATGCTGTTATAATTAGTGGCAGATAGAATTTTGTTCCCATACCGGTAATCAATCAGGAAGGAAAGATTCAAGTTTTTATAGGTGAAATTATTATTAAAGCCACCATAAATTTTAGGTACGGCACTACCCATTGGTACTCGTGGGCCTGCCAGAGGTAACCCATTAGCATCAAATATGATTTGCCCGCTTGCATTGCGCAGATAATCATTTGCCATGATTTGTGGCCCAGGTAGTCCTTTAACTAATGCTGTAGTAGCATTCAGTGGCCGGTAAGTTCCAAAACTGATATTTGCTGATTGAGGAGTGCCATCGGTTTGGAGTATCTTGTTTTGTACATAGGTGAAATTAAAAGAGGGGGCCCATACAAAATTGGCTGTTTTAAAAGGGGTTCCGTTTAATTCAATCTCGATACCGTTATTTTGGGTTGACCCTGTACCAATGAACCGTGTGGTAAAGCCTGATGATATATCAAGATCACCCTTAATTATTTCATTTCGTGTTTTTCGATGAAAAAAAGCAGCATCTAAACCTAAGCGGCCATTCAAAAATTTAAGATCGATACCGACTTCGGTTTCGGTTAGGGTATAAGGTTTTAAAAATAAATTAGGCAGAGTATTAGAAAAACCAGCCGCAGGAACACCATTAACAGAATTATTAATGGTATAATATTGGGAGGTTATATAAGTGTCGGAAGGTTCCCCGCTGGTTTGAGCGTATGAAATGCGAAGTTTACCAAAATCAAGCGCTGGTATATGTGTAAGCTCCGAAAATATAAAGCTGGCCGATACTGATGGCGTAAATATGCCACGATGACCCGCAGGAAGGGTAGAGTAAGCATCAAACCTCCCTGTATTGTTGATCGTTAGGTATTTTTTGATAGAAAAATCTGCAGTATAATAGGCTGAATGTGTTTCGCTGCTTTTATAACTGTAACTACTGTTTTTTACCGTTAAGTTCTCATAACTATAAAAATAGGGGATAATGAAAGGACCTCCAAAAAGCTTGGTATATTCATAACTGTTTTTACGTAAGCTTGCCCCTCCAGATATATCAAAATTAAGCAGATTTTTGACGATGTCATGTTTCGCACCAATTAGTATATCTGTATTTAGCTCTGATCGTTGCGTTTCTGATTGTTCATCAATATCACCCGCCCCCCCAGGGCTATAAGCAGTACCTGTAGGTATGATCGTTAATCTTTTATCGTATAAAACATCATTACCAAGCCTTGCCTGTGCATACACCCAATTATTAAAATTGTACTTTGTTGCTATGGCTGCAATAAGTCGCTGCCGACTGATGTTATTGACAAATTTATATACAGCAAAGTAAGGGTTAGTGATAAAAGAATTGTTATTCCAGCGTAGCTCCGAACCATCGGCATTTGTTCCAGGCGCTAGCGCAGCCTGATTTTCGTTAGCAGCAAGGTATTGTATATTATTGGCATTCATCGGTCCATCGCTTAAATTTGGCTTAAGGTTTGATGATTCCTGAATATAGTTAGCTACAACGTTTAAGCTGAGTTTTGAAGATACATTTTGATTTGCGGTAAGATTTACGGTTTTGCGGGATAAACCACTATTACGAACAATAGAGTTATTACTAAGATTTGAGAGTGAAAGTCTGAATCCTCCATTGTCGCCTCCACCGCTAAAAGCAATGGTATTTGTTGCGGATGCCCCTGTTCGGTAAAACTTAGTGATATTATCATTTACAGCAGAGTATGGATAATATTTACCATCAAATTGAATGGTTGGTTTGCCATCAAGTTTTTCGCCCCAACCTAAATTACCTGTAGATATGGCACCATTTATATTTTGTGGTCTAACACCGTTTTCACCCTGTCCATAAACAGTTTGATAATCAAAGGTATTAACTGCTTTATCTAATTGATAATTACTATTTACTTCAACTCCAAAGCCTGCATTTTTTTTATTGCTTTTTGTTGTGATCAAAATAACACCATTGGCCGCTCTGGCGCCGTATAATGCAGAAGCGGATTGTCCTTTTAAAACTGTCAAACTCTCCACATCATCAGGGTTGATATTGCTAATACCATCACCAAAATCAGCACCTCCCCATTCATTAGCGGTACCTCTTTGAGTATTATCAATAGGTATACCATTGATGATGAATAGAGGTGACGCAGCGCCGAAACTAGTTACTCCTCTTAATAATATACGCGCAGATGAACCAGGTCCACCGCTTACACCACTAATACTTAAACCCGCAACCCGGCCTTCGAGCGAATAGGCAATATTAGTTTCTTTTGCTTTATCAAGCAAATCACCACTAATAGTGCTTACAGAATATCCAACCTTTTTCTCGTCTTTTTTTATACCTAGCGCGGTTACAACCACCTCATTAAGCACATTGCTAGCAGATAATTGTATAACACATGGAGTAGTTCCTGATACTCTTACTTCTTTTGTCTGATAACCCACATAACTTACCCTTAGGATAGAATGCTCCGGCGCTTCAAATGAGAAAAAACCATCTGTTCCGGTTGGGGTACCCGCTGTTGAACCCTTTACCATCACTGTGGCGCCAGCTAGTGGTTCGCCTTTTTCACCGGTCACATGACCACTTATCTTAGTTATATTAATAATCTCAGTGGTTGGGGCTATAACCACCAGGTGATTGGCCAGTTCGGTGTACGCAAAGCCAGAATTGAGTAAAATTTCATCTAATACTTTTATAACCTCTTCATCCTTTGCATCAATGGTTACCTTTTTCATTACCGGTACCTTGCGCTCACTATAAACAAAATGATAGCTGCTTTGATGTTCAATTATTGATAATAGCTTACGAAAATCGGCCGATTGCAGATTGATGCTTACACGTGTTTGGGCATGAGAACTTAAGATCAGAAAATTAAAGAATATGATTAAAGTACAAGTTAATTTCATTTATCAATAAGGACATTATAGTCAATATTTGCCTTTACACTGTCGTTGTGTTTTAAATTTACATAAAATTTAATAAGGAATAGATGGGTCTGCAGGCCCCGTACAGGTGGAGGTAATTATATAAAAAAAATGTAACAATTGTCGGTTTCCCGGAAATTTGTTACATCAGGCCTCGTTCTTTAAATATTAAGTAAACTTTAATTTCATAGGCAATCTAATAAATATAAATAGTTGAGTTTTTAATCTTATAATTAAAACTTTCAGTCATGCGTAATGCGTTAAGGGCCTGGCTTATAGTTTCCTTTTCAAAAACACCGCTAAAACGGTATTGCTTTAAGGCATCATTTTTAAATTTGATATCTACTCCATACCATCTTTCCATCCGATCAGCCAGAATAGGGAAACTTTCATCCCGGAAAATGAATTTATTTTGTGTCCATGAGGTTTCAACTATGGTGCTATCATCTTGTTGCAGACGGGTAAAGGTAGTAAGTACATATTGCATACCTGAACTGCTCTCAGCATGTTTAAGTTTGGCTGTACTTCGGTGCCTGGTTGTAAACAAACCGTTTTTTACAATGAGTTTTTCACTTGGTTTTAATATGATACGGTCAGAAGGCCTGTCGTCAAGCGTAACTTCTATAGTACCCCTAATAAGCGTAGTTTCACTTTGAGGGTCATTTGGGTAAGATTTTACATTGAAAGCGGTGCCCAATACCTTAATATTCATTTTTTCAGTATGAATAATAAACGGATGTTCATGATCTTTATGTACATCAAAAAAAGCTTCGCCACTTAGATAAACTTCGCGGGTTTTACCAGTGAATACAGCAGGGTATTTAAGTGTGCTTTGCGAGTTTAAAGTAATTAGTGTGCCATCGGTAAGTACAATAGTTGATTTTTCACGTTTAACGGTATTTTTATTTTGCCATGCATTAGGGGTAGTAGTAAGCAGGTTAATCCTTTTACTAACAAAGCGGGAATAAAAAAACCAGGAACAACCGGCAAGTAAAACAACGGCTGCAGCGGCGCGCCAAACATATGAATAAGATTTTTTTGAACCTGAAGTTAAAGACGAATCAACTTCCTGACTTTTGATTTTTGTTTTTATTTTTTGAAATGCCAGGGCATTATCCGCAAATTCGGTGTCATTACTATTCCAGTAAATATTAAGGAACTCGAAATCACGGCGATTTATTTCGTCGGAATTTAAGCAATGTTGAAGCTCTTCGCTTTCTTCAGAGCTGATTTCATTGGTTAATTTTTTACTAACCAGCTCTATAAATCTATCATTGCCCATTTTTGATATTTCGTGCTTTTTATAGGTGGACAACTATTTTTAATAAAATACCTACAAGTTTATAAAAAATAGTTGCCAAATACCAATAATCACACTTAATGCCTTGAATATATTGCTTGTATGTACTTTTGGATTATTAAGTTTATCATAATTACTTAGAACTATACTTAATTTTTTAATAGCCCTAAAAAGCTGTGTTTGTACGGTACGTGGCGATATATTTAAAATTTCGGCAACTTCTTTATATTTCATTCCATCCTCTTTGATCAGTCTGAACACGATACGACATTGCTGAGGAAGAGCAGTAATGGCTTTATCCATTCTGAAGATCAATTCTTTATTCTCGATTTCTCTTTGCGGATTGTAAGTATTTACAAATTCAACAGAATTAGTTTCTTCGATCTGTACCAGGTGGATGCTGGAGTATTTTTTAATGTGATTTAAGGATTGGTTTTTTACAGCTACAAACAGATAGGTTTCAGGGTTTAATATTTCGGTTAAGGTTTTTCGATTTAACCAGCATTTAACAAATACATCAGAGACAATCTCTTCCGCTATCTCCCGCTGATTAACGTACAGGATACAAAATTTGGTAAGTGAATTATTTAGTAAATGAAATAAAAGCTCAAAAGCTTTTTCATCATTATTGTTGCAAATGAGTTTCCACAAGTTTAGTGTATCAACCTTTCTGTCTTTCAAAACCCGGGAATTTTTAATTAATCACTTAAATTTAAATCTTAATATCGGTCTAACAATAATAAAACATTAATTACTAAAAAAGAAATTTTATTGGCAAAGTATCAATATTTATTAAAAAAATTTAAAAAGTGTAAGCAATACACCTATTATTGTTGTCAGTTATATTAAACTCCATTTAACATGAAAAAAACCTTTACGTTTCTTGTTCTAAGTTTTTTTAGCGCATCCCTAATAGCGCAAAAACATAATGTTTCTAAGCAGTATGTCCCTCCCGGAGATTCTTTGGTCGAACAAAAGTTAACGGAATGGCAGGATCTTAAATTCGGACTTTTTATGCATTGGGGAACTTATAGCCAATGGGGTGTGGTTGAAAGCTGGAGCATTTGTCCCGAAGATGAGGGCTGGACTCAACGTCGTGGCCCATACGGGGCTACCTATAATGGCTATAAAGCTGCTTATGAAAACTTGCAGACCACATTTAACCCGGTAAAGTTTAATCCCGAAAAATGGGTACAGGCAGCAAAGGATGCCGGTATGAAATACGTGATATTTACAACAAAGCACCACGATGGTTTTTGCATGTTTGATACTAAAGAAACTGATTATAAGATTACTAGTTCAAAAACGCCGTTTTCAACTAACCCAAGAAGCAATGTTACTAAAGAGGTATTCAACGCCTTTCGTAAAGAAAACTTCATGATAGGTGCTTATTTTTCAAAACCCGATTGGCATACGGAAAATTATTGGTGGCCCTATTTTCCACCAAAAGATAGAAATGTGAACTATGACCCCAAAAAATATCCCGAGCGCTGGCAGAAATTTAAAGACTTTACTTATAACCAGATCAGCGAGCTGATGACCGGATACGGAAAAGTAGATATTCTGTGGCTTGATGGGGGATGGGTGCGTCCTAAGAAAAGTATCGATAGTACAGTGGAATGGCAAAGGGGGATTCAATATGATCAGGATATTGATATGCCTAAAATTGCTGCAATGGGCAGGCAAAAACAACCTGGTCTTATCGTGGTCGACCGTACGGTATCAGGTCAATATGAAAATTATACAACCCCCGAGCAGGAAGTACCCGAAGTACCACTTAATCATCCCTGGGAAAGCTGTATTACTATGGGTAACTCCTGGAGCTATGTGCCTGGCGATCATTATAAATCGGTGCAGCAAATTGTACAATTACTGGTTAAAATAGTATCGCGTGGGGGCAACCTATTGATGAATATCGGCCCAGGTCCTGACGGTGATTGGGATCCTGTGGCCTATGAACGCTTAAAAGGTATAAGCTCCTGGATAAATATAAATGGAGAAGGCATTTACAATTCCAAATCGGTTGCTCCATATTCAACGGGGAATATTTTTTACACCAAGGCAAAAAATGATAAAGCTATATATGCTTTTATGTTATCAGATAAGGAGAAGGTAACACTGCCTGCAACCGTTTCGATCAAAGCTGGTAAGTCACGAAAAGTAATTTTGTTAGGAAGCAAACAGAACCTGAAATGGAAACAACAAAATAATGAAATAGTGATCAGCATCCCTGTGGTTTTACAACAAAATAGCGGTTTAAATGATGCCGCCTGTTTTAAACTGGAATATTAAATAATAGGATAAAAAACCACATTAAATTACCAAACAAATATAATTCTGCGTTCATTGCAGTGCTTAATTTTGAAACAATCACCCCACCTAATAATGAAAAAAAATTATCCTGCAGTCAGATCTGTATCTTTTAAATCCTCAATAGTAACATTGTTCATGTTTTATGCTGTTTTTCAAAGCATTACGGCAAATGCGCAAAATAAATATGAACTAAATGAAGGATGGAAATGTGCCCCAATAAGTAATGTAAAAGAAGCAGGAACAGATATTTCGCATACAACCTACAATACCAGCAAGTGGATGCCGGCCATTGTGCCAGGCACAGTATTAACCAGCCTGGTAGCAGCTCATAAAATGCCAGATCCATTTTACGGCATGAATAACGAACAGCTCCCAGACATTTACAGAACAGGTCGCGGTTATTATACTTATTGGTTTGTAAAAGATTTTAAAGAAGCGCAGGCTATTGGAGGCAATCAGGTTTATCTGAATTTTAGAGGGGTAAATTACAGCTGTGATGTGTTTTTAAATGGTCATAAATTAAATGATAAGCCACATACAGGTATGTTTTTACGCCAGTCATACAACATTACCAAATGGATGGCTAAAGACGGCAATAACCGGATAGCTGTTATTGTTTATCCTCCTGATGTAGTAGGCAACCCTAACGGAGGCCAGGGGGGGGACGGTACTATTGCCCGTAATGTGGGTATTCAATATACTGCCGGCTGGGATTGGATACAACCGATTAAAGATCGCAATACCGGTATCTGGGATAAAGTAACTATAGAAAAAACAGGAGCAGTAAGAATTAAAGATCCGTACATTATAACTCTGGTACCGGGAGTAAGGCAGTCGGAAGGCCCGCAGCAACCCGCTATTGTCCAGGTATCGGCAGACTTGCAAAATGCAAGCAACGTGCCTGTTACTGGTGAGCTAAAGTACACTTTGGATGGCAACATAGTATCAAAAAAAATTACGTTGAAAGCCAATTCAACACAAACGGTACAACTCAATGATTATGCTTTAAAAAATCCGAAACTCTGGTGGCCTAATGGGTATGGTGCACAGCATCTGTATCCCATGAATCTGCAGTTTATAACCGGTGCCAACCAGGTATCTGACCAGGATAATATAAAAGTAGGAGTAAGACAGATTACCACAGAGTGGAATGCCCGAACAGAGAGCAGGCAGATCAATATCAATGGTCAAAAAATATTTATCAAAGGTGGCAACTGGATAGTATCTGATGAGATGTTACGCTTTTCAGATGCCCGTTATGATGCCGAAGTTCGTTTCCATCGTGACATGAACCTTAACCTCATCAGGGTTTGGGGTGGAGCATTGATTGAGCGCCCAGAGTTTTACGAAGCGTGTGACCGGTATGGTATGTTGGTTTTTCAGGATATGTGGGGATCGGGTGATTGTAACGGTCGCTGGACAGATCAGATGAAATTGGATGATCAATGGACGCGCCGAAAATATCCTGACGATCATGGCTTATATCTTAAATCAATTGAAGACCAGGTAAAATTGGTACGTAATTATCCTTCACTGGCTATTTGGTGCGGTGGTAATGAGATTACGCCACCCGAGGATATGCTGATATCTTTGCGCGATAGTATCATGCCTAAGTTGGATAATACCCGTTGGTTTATTCCTTATTCTAATTCCGAAGAAATGTCACGTAACGTTCTGGGCGGTAATGGCGACGGGCCTTACGGTATTCAGCCTTTATCAACTTTTTGGGCACATAAAACCTATCCTTTTAATTCCGAAGTTGGTTCGGTGGGTGTAAGTGATTATGAATCGCTCAAAAGATTTATCCCGGCTAAAAATATGGTATTACCGGAATATGACGAGGCTACCGGTAAAACTAAAACCGATTCTGTTTGGGATTATCATAAATATATTGGTTACGATGGTTTTATTGATAAATATGGCAAACCTAAAGATGTAGAAGACTTTGCAACCAAAGCGCAATTGGTTAATTATGATCAGTACCGCGGTTTGATGGAGGGTTTCAGCTCGCATATGTGGGAGTGGTACACCGGTACCATTATATGGAAAACTCAGAACCCCTGGACAGCTATGCGAGGGCAGATGTATGATTATTACCTGGATCCTAACGCTTGCCTGTATGGCTTACACAACGGCAGCGAGCCTCTGCACATTATGTATGACCCAACCGATGGTATGGTGATGGTAGCTAACAATACTTTTAAAAGCCACACCAATATGATGCTGGTAGCTAAAGCCTACGATATGGATGGCAAAGAAAAAATGCTTACCCAGGTTTTTTCTGATGTGACGCCAACCACTGTTAAACGCTATTTTTCACTAAAGGGAGAAATGGATAAATTAGCAAAAGATAAAGGCGCATTCCTTTGCCTGCAATTATTAGATAAAGACAAAAAGACTCTCAGCGAAAATATTTACTGGTTGCCTGACGGAAACGGAAATTATTCTGGCTTACAAAACATGCCTAAAGGAAACTTGAATGCTTCGGCTAAATCCTTAAGTTCAGATAAGGTAGAAGTAACCTTAACTAACACTAGTAATGGCCCGTTGGTATTTTTTAACAGGCTGTCTTTAACAGATGTGGATACCAAACAACGGGTATTACCTGCTTTTTACAGCGATAATTATGTTACCGTGTTACCCGGCGAAGAAAAGAAAATCATCATTGATTATAAAAACACTGCCAAAAAGAATCTCGCTGTAACTATTAGTGGCTGGAATGTGGGTGAAAGAACAATATTTATAAATAAATAATAAACAGAGAAATGAAAATTATTTCAAAATATTTGTTGGCAGGGGCATCAATATTTACTTGTTTTAGTGCTGCGCTCGCACAGGAAACAGCAAGCCGCTTTCCACTGATACCTTACCCAACGCAATTGGTAGCCGGTAAAGGGACTTTTATTATCGGTAACAAAACCAGTATTGTAGCTGCTAAACAATTTACCGACGAAGCCAATCAACTTGATCTGTTATTGCTAAAAGGTTTAGGCAGAAAATTGCCTATAACCAAAAGCAATAAACCCGGTACTATTAATTTGGTTTATGATGCTTCGTTAACAGCCTCTGAAGCCTATAAGTTAACCGTTAGTAAACAGCAGGTGATCATTGCTGCTAAGGACGCAGCTGGTATATTTCACGGGATTGAAACTATTCGCCAATTGTTACCAGTTTCTGTCGAAAAGAACAAAGTAAGTAAAACTTTATTATTACCGGCCGTAACTATCCAGGATCAGCCTGCTTATGCCTGGCGTGGAATGCACCTGGATGTATCACGGCATTTTTTTTCGGTAGCCTATCTGAAAAAGTTTATAGACAGGATGGCGCTTTACAAAATGAACAAACTTCACCTGCATTTGACTGATGATCAAGGTTGGCGCATCGAGATCAAAAAATATCCAAAACTAACCGAAGAGGGTGCCTGGCGTACTTTTAATAACCAGGATTCGGCTTGTATGAAAAAAGCAAAGGACAACCCTGATTTTGTTATTGACAAAGAACACATTGTTCAGCGTAATGGTAAAACCATGTACGGTGGTTTTTATACCCAACAGGAAATGAAAGGTGTGGTAGCTTATGCCACCGCCCGTCATATCGACATCATCCCTGAAATTGATATGCCAGGTCATATGATGGCTGCTATTAACTCCTATCCTTTTTTAACCTGTAATGGTGAAAATTCCTGGGGCACGTTGTTCACCAAACCTATTTGCCCGGGATTGGAATCTACTTACGAATTTGCACAAAATGTATACAGCGAAATCATGGATATTTTTCCATCGCAGTACATCCATATTGGCGGTGATGAAGTCGATCGTACAGATTGGGGTAAATCTGCAGATTGTAAGGCATTAATGGAGCGTGAAGGGATCAAAGACCTACCTGCTTTGCAAAGTTACTTTATTAACCGCATGGAGAAATTCTTTAACTCCAAAGGTCGCAAGTTGATTGGTTGGGACGAGATCATTGAAGGTGGTATTAGTCCAACAGCTATAATTATGTACTGGCGCACTTGGGTGCCAGATGCCCCGGTAAAAGCGGTTAAAAATGGCAACACGGTTATCATGACCCCAGGGGAGCCTTTATATTTTGATAATCAACCCGATCAGTATTCAGTTGATAAGGTATATCATTTTAACCCTATTCCTAAGGTTTTAAATGCCGAAGAAGCCAAATCTATCATCGGTGCACAAGCCAATATCTGGACGGAAATGATACCTTCTGAAAAAAGAGCGGATTATATGTATATGCCCCGCCTTACTGCCCTGGCAGAAATGCTATGGACAAACCAACCTGATAAATATGATTCTTATCTAAAACGCCTGGTGAAGCAGTATAGCCGTATGGATGCCATGAACATTAACTATCGCTTACCTGATCTTCCCAGACTTCTAAACAATTATGTATTTACCGATGAAGGAAGCTTAAGCATCAACAAGCCATTGCCCTCTCTGATAATTCGTTATACAACTGATGGTTCCTTGCCCGATACAAAATCACGTGAGTTACCTGCAGTATTAAGTATAACTAATAATGAATTGGTTAGGGTGGCCCCTTTCACTGCAAATGGTACACGGGGTGATGTTTATAATTTGAATTACACGAAGCAATACATGCTTGGCCCAGTAAAAGTCAGAGGCACAAAACCAGGATTAGATTGCAAATATTACAAGGCTTACTTCAAACAAACATCCCTGATGAAAAAAACCAGGGTTGATAGCACTTTTACAACTACTGCCATCGAGGTGCCTGCAACGGTAAAAGCCCCGTCATTTGGTATTGCTTATAAAGGATACATAGATGTACCCGCTGATGGTATTTATAGCTTTTATTTAACCGCAGATGATGGTGCTGTATTAAAAATCGGTCCTACATTGGTGGTTGATAACGATGGCAACCACTCCGCACAGGAAAGGAGCGGACAGATAGCCTTAAAAATGGGTTTACATCCATTCGCGCTTGATTTTATTGAAGGTGGTGGTGGTTTTACCCTTAAACTACAATACAGTGTAAATGGTTCGGCCCGGCAAGATATCCCTGCCGAATGGTTTAAAAATTAAATATCAACAATGAAGAAAATTATAGGTTTACTTTCCCTGTTTATTATTATTAGCGTAAATGGCTTTTGTCAGGCACCGCCCAAACCTTACGGACCTTTACCAACCCAGGGGCAACTCAACTGGCAGGAAATGGGAATGTATTGTATTATTCATTATGGTCTGGATACTTATACCAACAAGGAGTGGGGTTATGGTGACGAAGATCCTAAATTGCTTAATCCATCGCAGTTTAGCGCTTTGCAGATAGTTGCTGCCGCTAAAGCTGGCGGATTTAAAGGTGTTGTTGTGGTAGCAAAACACCATGATGGCTTTTGTCTTTGGCCAACTAAAACAACAGAGCACAATATTTCACAAAGTCCGTATAAAAATGGGAAGGGGGATATACTGCAAGAATACCGTGAGGCTTGTGATAAATTAGGAATGAAGCTGGGGGTTTATTGCTCGCCATGGGACAGGAATAACCCCAACTACGGCACGCCCGAATATTTAAAAATATATCAGGAACAATTAAGAGAATTATACACTCATTACGGCCCGCTGTTTATTTCATGGCATGATGGTGCTAATGGAGGCGATGGCTACTATGGTGGTAAACGAGAAGTGCGTAAAATTGACCGTTCAACTTATTACGATTGGAAAAACACCTGGGGCATTACCCGTAAACTACAACCCAATGTTGTGATATTTGGTGATGTAGGCCCGGATGTACGCTGGGTAGGTAATGAAGAGGGGCATGCAGGTGAAACCTGTTGGGCCACTTATACTCCACATGCCCCTGATGAAGGTAAAGAACCCGGTAATGGATATGTAAAGGACTATGAAGGTACTGAAGGCACCCGTGATGGTAAATACTGGATGCCTGCCGAGTGCGATGTATCATTAAGACCCGGATGGTTTTATCATAAAACACAGGATGGAGGAGTAAAATCACCTTACACTTTACTTGATCTCTATTACAAAAGCGTTGGTCGCGGTGCGGCGCTTGATCTGGGATTATCCCCAGATCAGCGGGGGATTGTTAATGAGATAGATGTAAAATCGCTTACAGAATTTGGTGAGTTGTTGAAACAAACCTTTGCAGTAAATTTGGCAAAAGGGGCAACGCTTACAGCCAGCAATGTTCGCGGTAATAATAAGGCTAAATACGGGCCACAGTTTTTATTAGATAATGACCGGTACACCTATTGGGCTACGGATGATAAAATAACTACACCTCAATTAATTATTGATTTGCACAGCTCTAAAACATTTAATGTGATCAGGTTACGTGAAAATATCAAATTAGGACAACGTATCGACTCACTTTCTGTTGATGCTTTTATCAATAACAAATGGCAGCAAATTGCTTCAGCAACCAGTATCGGAGGTAACCGCCTTATCCGCTTAACGCAAAACATTACAGCTGCAAAATTAAGGTTGCGAATCACCGGCTCACAAGCTGCTATAGCTTTGAGTGATTTTGGTATTTATAAAGAGCCTGTTCATTTAACTCCTCCAAAAATCGGCCGTAACAAAGTCGGTAAAATAAGCATCACTACCGAAGCTCCTGTAAGTTCTATTCACTATACCTTAAACGGGCAGGAACCAACGTTAAAGTCATCATTGTATAAAGGCTCTTTTACTGCAACTGATGATGCGGTAATAAAAGCACGCAGCTTTGAAGGAAAAGATCAGCAAAGTGAAACTGCTTTTGTTTCCTTAGGATATGCCAAAGCTGACTGGAAGGTTATTGATGCAAGTAATAACAACCAGGCTGAAAATGCTATTGACGAAAATAGCCATTCGCTTTATAGTACTTTAAAACAAGAAAGTACATCTTTTCCACAGCAAATCAGCATTGATCTGGGCAGTGTTAAAGAGATTAAGGCTTTTGGATATTTGCCACGTCAGGATAAACAGTTTGAGGGAATTGTGGATAGCTATGTATTCTATACCAGCAATGATGGTAAGGAATGGCAAAAGATGGCCTCTGGCGAATTCTCCAATATTAAAGCAAGTTTAATAGAACAACCTGTTGTTTTAAAACAGTCAATTAAAGCGAGATATTTTAAATTTGAGGCTGTTCATGTAATTGCGGGAAATGGTATTACAATTGCCGAATTAAGCGTTTATTAATAAACTATTAAGTATTGGGTTTATGTTTGCTTAGAATTATAAACCGCAATACTATTTCTATAAAATCATTCAATGAAAAAACAAATCTGTTTGGCCGGGTTACTGGCATTGTTTAGTTCAAATTCATTTAGTCAGGCGCATAAAACGGTCGATGCAAATAAACCAGGTAGTTTAACTCAATATGTCGATCCTTATATCGGTACGGGTTTTCATGGGCACGTTTTTGTGGGTGCCAGTGTGCCTTTTGGCGCCGTACAATTAGGGCCAACCAATATTTCCGAGGGCTGGGATTGGTGTTCTGGCTATCATATATCAGATTCAACTATCATTGGCTTTCAGCACACTCATTTGAGCGGTACCGGTATAGGTGATCTGGGCGATATTTCTTTTATGCCAACTACGGGCCCTATCAAAGTAACCAAAGGCAATATAAAAGACCTGCAGAGCGGATATACTTCACTGTTCAGTCATCATGATGAAGTAGTAAAGCCAGGTTATTATAAAGTTAAGCTAAAACGTTACAGTATAGGCGTAGAGCTTACTGCAAGCACAAGGGTTGGCATGCATAAATATATTTTTCCGGCTACAAAAGATGCGCATATTGTAATCGACCTAAAGGAAGGCATAGGCTGGGACAGACCAATGGAAACTTATATTAAACAGGTTGATAAAAATACCATTGTCGGCTATCGCTTTTCAAAAGGTTGGGCGGTTGATCAGCGTATTTATTTTACCGCGGTTTTCTCCAAGCCAATCAAAACCTTCGCGGTATATGACAGTATCTCCAATGCGGCTGGTACAGAGTTAAAAGGTACCAAGGTTAAAGGGGTAATTAGCTTCAGTACAACTCAAGGCGAGGTTGTTTATGCCAAAGTAGGTATATCGCCGGTAAGTTCCGAGAATGCTATGCTCAACATCAAAGCCGAGATACCAGGGTGGGATTTTAATAAGGTAGTTGTTGATGCTGATAAAGCCTGGAATAACCAACTTCAAAAAATTACTATTAAAACCGATTCGCTATCTCAGCTTAAAAAATTCTATACCGCTTTTTACCATACCATGATAGCCCCATCAATATTTAATGATGTGAATGGCGAGTATTGGGGAACGGATAAAAAGGTACATAAAAACCAGGGATTCAATAATGTAACCACATTCTCCTTATGGGATACTTACAGGGCTAATAACCCACTGTCGACCATTATCCATCCGGAACATACCAATGACATGATCAACTCTATGCTGGCTATTTATCAGCAACAGGGTAGTTTGCCCGTTTGGCATTTAATGGCCAACGAAACCAATTGTATGGTAGGTTACAGCGCAGTACCTGTTGTGGCCGATGCTTTGTTAAAAGGGTATAAAGGTTTTGATGCTAATCTGGCTTATGAGGCTATGAAAACCACCGCCATGCAGGATGCCCGTGGTATTAAGTTTGTAAAAAGCTTGGGTTATATTCCTGCTGATAGTACTGCAGAGTCTGTTTCCATGGGTATGGAATACGCTATTGACGACTGGTGTATTGCACAGGTTGCCAAAAAATTAGGTAAACAGGCCGATTACGATTACTTCAGCAAACGAGGTCAGTACTATAAAAACTATTATGATCCTAAGGCTGGCTTTATGCGCGGTCGTCTATCAGAAAACTCATGGCGTACACCATACAGTCCCTTTATTTCTATCCATGAGCATGGCGATTTTACAGAGGGCAACGGTTGGCAATATACTTTCCTGGTTCCACAGGATGTAGAAGGTTTGATTAATCTTTTAGGCGGCGAAGCAAAGTTCAACACCAAACTCGATTCGTTATTTATAGCTCAGGGCGATATGGGGAAATTCAAATCGCCCGATGTATCTGGTCTGATCGGTCAGTATGCGCATGGTAATGAGCCAAGCCACCCGATGAGTTATTTTTACGATTACTCGGGCCAGCCCTGGAAAACTGCCGAAAAAGTAAGGTATATCCTCGATGATTTTTATACGGATAAACCAGATGGTATTATTGGTAACGAAGATGTCGGTCAAATGTCGGCCTGGTATGTATTATCAGCACTTGGGTTTTACTCCGCCAATCCGGCAAACGGACTGTATGTTTTCGGCAGCCCAGTTATTAATGAAGCTACTTTGAAATTGCAAGGCAACAAGACCTTCCATATCGTGGTTAAAAACAATAGTCCGCAAAATAAGTACATCAATGCTATGTTGTTAAATGGCAAGGTTTACAACAAAACCTACTTTGCACACAAAGACATCATCAATGGCGGCGAATTGATAATTACTATGGGCAATAAACCGGGAACGGTTTGGGGTGTAGGTGATGCCAACAAAGCGGTGTCGGTGTTAAAATAGCAGCTCACTAATTTGTCATCCTGAGCACAGCGAAGAATCTATTGATCGCTTTATAGATTCTTCGCTGTGCTCAGAATGACAAGTTTTTATCTCTTGCTTTTATAAAGCTGATTAAAGAAAATACTCAAACCATATTTAGCCGATTTCCATTTCTGATCAAGGCCCGCAGGGGCAGGGCCAGGGCTTTGTGCAAAGTTACCAGTTATAATATCCAGGTCACCATCTCCATCAACGTCTGCGGCTTCAAGTGTTAAAGTTTTTATAGGGACTTCACTTTTTTGCGTGTATGATTTAAAAGTGAATTTATTCTGATCTATATTCTCCAGGTACACGAATGACTCATCAACCAGTTTTCCAAATTCGGGAAAGAAAGCTGTCGCAGCAAAATCAATATCTCCATCTTTGTCAAAATCTTCCGCTAATACCTTGGTAACGCCATATATCGGGTAAAAGAACTTTTCCTGAAATACACCATTTCCCTGATTGATGTTGAGGCGAATGCCGTGGTAAGCTTTCAGGATATTGGAATAATCGGCGTTGTCGCCATGAACAGTTACAATATCAGTAAGGCCATCGTGGTTGTAATCAACCAAAACCATATCGGTTGTACCATAGTTTGGCGGAAATCGTAAAACTCTTTTAGCCTTAAATTTTAGTTTGTCCTTTTGATAAAAAATCCACACACTTTCATCCCCCTGCGAAAACATAGCCACAATATCCTTTTTGCCGTCGCCATCCATGTCTTTGATATAACACTTAATGGCACCTGCTAATGGTAGTAATACATCTTCAGTATATTTTCCTGATTTGTCTTTTTTGAACAAAGAAAGTGAGCCGATTTTATTCCCAAAATTACAAACTACAACTTCAGGCACGCCATCGTTGTCCAGATCATCTATTTCGGCATGAACAGGGCGATGTAAGGCTGCAATTAAAGTTGAACTTATACTGTCCTTCAATTGCGAATAAGATCCGGTGCTGAGCTCCGTAGGGTATAATTTGCCTATTTCTGTAAAATACGTATCTCCTTTGTAAAAGTTAAAATCAACTACAGGACTATTGCTGTTCATAACCCGGGTTATGCCTTTGTTATATTGCCAGTTGTATACTTTTTTATAAAAATCACCGATCCAAAGAGTGTTGGTCGATGT
Source organism: Mucilaginibacter lappiensis (assembly GCF_900155965.1). Lineage (GTDB taxonomy): Bacteria > Bacteroidota > Bacteroidia > Sphingobacteriales > Sphingobacteriaceae > Mucilaginibacter > Mucilaginibacter lappiensis. The sequence goes on along the minus strand of NZ_FTMG01000004.1, from coordinate 317,730 downwards.
GTTGTATTCTAAGCCGGTTATTAATGATGGTGTTTTTTCGGCTATTTGTATATCCTGACGTTCGAATTGTTTTAGCGGATTATTTCGTGTTAATCTTTTTTCATCCAGTGATACGCTATCGGGGGCATTACTGAGTATGTAATTTACGATCTTACCATACTCTTCATTGGTCAATATCGGCTCATCGGGGATGATGTGGTTCTTTTTTACGATCTCTCGTTCCTCATCACTTAACCCCCTTAAAGGATCATAATTGGGATAGATGATCCCCATTCGGCTTGCCATAATAGGAAGTACATGATTTTGCCAGATCTCCTTAGTTAAGCTGGCCGGATCGGGAGCCATATGACAATTGGTACAATACCTGGTAAAAAGTATTTTACCGTCATCATCACGTGATGGACTCTTTTTGGCAGTAAACGAATTAAGACAAATAAGAGCAGTTAAAACAAAAAGTCCAGTTAAAATAAATGCTCTTATATTCATATGGGATTAATTTTGCCGGGGGATTTTTGCAGCCTTTATTTTTTCAATAACCTTAGCTGCCACTAATCGCCCTTGCTTATTGCCAAAAACTATAGCATCTTTAAAATGAATGCCCCCGTAAAATCGGGATATGGAGGCTTCTTCGGCTGCCTCATAAAATGATTTAAAGCTGCGCGGGCCAACGCCATATGGAACCTCTGAGTCATCAGTGTAAGCAAATTTATCACCCAATAGATATGTTAAAACTCCCGCTGACGCATTTGAAAGCACGGCGTGACCGCTTGGATATTCCGGAAATGGCGGGGTTTGTAAATAGGGCGTCCAGGTAATGTCGATGTACTTGTTAATATAAGTTTCCGGACGGATACCATTACTGCGGTATTTCTCATCCCAACAGCTGATAAAAGCATCCATGAGCGTCACAGCTTCAAGCGTTAATACGGTTACAGAACGATCAAAGCTTAGCCCGGCTTTTTTTGTTACAATACCTGCAATGTTCATCCAATGACCTCCCGGGCTGATCTTCTTAAACCCGATCATCATGTGACCTGATGTAGTGACTGCGAAAGGGTTACAATCCCAAAAATTGGCGATAGTAACCTGTTCCATTGGCGGATTTTTGGAAACCTTGTAAACGTCATAAGCCTGTTTATAAAACTCGCTTGTACTATCGGTGCTGAATGGTGTTGGGCGTACCGGTACAAACTCATTAGACGAATCAATAAGCATAGGCCTGATGGTTTTCCAGTTAGGTTCAATCGCTTCCATATAGGTAGGAGGGGTTGGATACCAGTTTTTACCACCTTTTATAGGTGTATATCTTAGCTTACCACTTAATTTATTGTAATTGTCACCTTTGGAGTACTTGATCACCTTGGCGGTCATTTCCACGGCTGCTGCTATGGATTGTTTGATGATATCATCATCTATTTTATTATCCTTTAGTAATTTAATGTATTTATCCTCGGTATCTTGAAGCATGAAGCCCGAGGGGAGCATTTGTTTGCCGGTTTCGAGCATGCAATATATTGCCGCTATCTGATAATTGTACTTACCTTTTTCAATGTTGAGCTGATTATCATCTTTATAGGTTTTTACAAAATCAGCAAGCCGGACGATTTCTTTGTTATTTAAAGCCGTGAGGTTGTAAGCGCCCAACATTACATAATTATAATAGCGGGCTGCTGCGGGTGGGTTCACCACATCATGTATCATTACTGCCGATATTGCGTTGATAGTTTTATCTAACTGTAAATAGTCAGGTAATGATTTTTTATTTTTTTGTGCATAACCTAAGGTTGCACTGTACAGTATTAGGAAAAAAACAGATATAATCTTGATCATTAGTTTTCTTTATAAAATTGTAGTGGCTGACCGGATACACCTATCAATATGTATTTTGATTCATTTATTTTTGTTTCTACCGCTGATTTTACATCTCCAGTAACAGATAATCCTGATGATAACTGCGTTTGATATTTGAAACCACCTTTACCATCGCCGGTTAACAAGCAGCCATAATTAGCATCAAAACTACCCAGTTTCAAGCGGTTATCAGAGTGATTGCCTAACAAAAGGAGGTCGATTTTACCATCGTGATTAAAGTCGGCAGTAATTATTTGAGTTACCATAGAAAACTGCGCCTCTATTGGTAACGGCACTTTGACAAATTTGCCATTCCTGTTCAAAAAACAGCTGGTCTGTACCTCATTGGCGGTAAGTTTTGTAGCCTTTGCCAGATCATCCGGACTAAAAATATCCTTCATGGTAGCATCACAATAAGCTTTGTACGAGCTGAATTTTTTACGCATAGGGTATATCTGCTCGTTCAATTCATCGCGGCTTACAAACGGGTAACTTACGCCTTGAATATAAAAGTTAAAAAACGGGTCGATAGAGCCATTGCCATCGAAGTCGGCATAATACATTTCCGCGGGTTCCGTAGCTGTTGCATGTATTTGTGTATTGCTACCCAGGTTGCCGGCAATAATATCTGGTTTACCATCGCCATCTATATCTGCGATGGCCAAAGTATTCCAAAAGCCATTTTCCGGATGATCAAAGTATTTTGCAGTTTCATCCACAAAACCATTGGTGGTATTGATATAAACCATGATAGGCATAAATTCACCACAAATGATCAAGTCTTTACGACCATCACCGTTTAAATCGGCCCATTGTGCATCCTTGACCATGCCGCAGGCAGTAAAAGGTACGTCTGTGATGGTAAAGCGACCGTCACCAGCATTGGTTAAGAGATAACTTTTGGGTATTACCGGGTATTGCCCCGGGACAATATTGGCACCCACAAAGAGATCTATTTTGCCATCGTTATTATAATCACACGGACGTATGCATGATTTACTGTCGGCATTAAGCTGGGGTAGGGAAGTTGTTGACAGCGTGAAATTTCCTTTGCCATCATTGAAATATAATTTATCCTGTAAATCAGGTGTGTTTGGCTCTAATAAGGAGTAACCGCCTTTAGCTACATAAAGATCCGGAAAACCATCGCCATTGGCATCAAAAAATACGGCAGCAGAGGTGTTTTCATGATTCAGATCCGATATTTCGATAGCGGTAAATGTACCACCTGGTTTTTGGATATATATTTTACTCGGTGTATTCTGGTCACCACCAATAAACAGATCCTCCAACCCATCTTTATTGACATCAGCCTTAGCTATAACCGGGCCTGTTTTAGAACCCATGAAAAGCATCAGTAGTTGACGCTTAAAATCGTTTATGGTAGTTTCTGTATGCTTATAATCAATAATTGGTTTTGCAAGGCTTAAAAGCGCTTTATTACTTTTACCTATTGGTTTGTAGGTCGCCATCCCCGTTTTATAAATAATATTTAAACGTTGATTGGCCTGTATGTCAGTTAATAATTGTGTTGTTTGATCGGGCCATATGATCCGGATGGAATCAATTTTATTTTGATCTCCAAGACCAAAGTTGAGAATGGTTGATACGCATGATAGATAACCTCTATTAGGATTAACCTCCTGATATTGTATTTGTTTATCACTATAAACATAGACTTTGGCGCCTATGGCATTTACATTTGGACCGCCTTGTTTTAAATTAACGGCCACATAATTCTTTTTAGAAGTTTCCATAGTCATGTTCTGATAAATGGAAGCTTCGCTGTTGATATTGTTGGTAATGAGGTCGAGGTCGCCGTCATTATCCAGATCAGCATAAACTGCCCCGCTTGATATGCCGGGTTTATTGATACCCCAATCCTTTTTCTTTTCGGTAAAGGTAAGATCGTGGTTATTCTGAAAAATATAGTTTGATAGGGTAGTGGATGGCATGGCTTTCACCAGATCCATCAGTAAGTAAGGTTCACGATCCATAGCTTTTTTAAGCTTATAATCGCCCCAATACCGTAAAAAATCCTTGTTGGTATAATCCCTGAAATAACCGTTGGAGATAAAAATATCCTTGTAGCCGTCGTTGTCAAAGTCGGCCATGAGCGGGCACCAGCTCCAGTCGGTATTAGACACACCTGCTAATTGGCCAATCTCACTAAAGGTACCATCACCATTATTCAATTGCAGCATGTTGCGCATATATTGCTTGTACAGATCTTGCTGCAACATCAGCTCAAACGATTCATAATTTTCCTGTAGCTGTAAAAGCTTTTGCCTGCGGTTATCAGGTGGCAACATATCCAGGGTCATAATGTCTGGAAGACCATCATTATTTATATCAGCAATATCAACACCCATCGAAAATTGCGACAGATGCCGTAAACTCTGTTTGCTTTTATCGGTAAAAGTTCCGTCCCCGTTATTGATGTACATATAATCGGGTTCGTTATAATCATTGGTAACAAAAATATCCTGAAAACCATCCTTATTAATATCGGCAATAGTAACACCCAGGCCAAAAGTGAGTGGATTTTGTATGATACCAGCTTTTTTTGAAACATCTACAAAATGCCCTCCCTGGTTTTCAAAAAGCTTATTGCTGGCTAATACGTCGGTTTCCTTTTTACTTTGGGCAAATTCCAGGTTACTTATTTTTTTTACATTATGGTTAAGCAGGAACATATCCAGCTTGCCGTCATTATTGTAATCAAAAAATACAGCCTGGGTACTATAGCCAGGATCGTCTAAGCCATATTCTTTAGCCTGTTCAACAAACTTATTATTCCCTTTGTTGATGAATAATTGATTGCGGCGTTTACTGTTATCGCCTAGACCTGAATAACATACATAGATGTCCAGTAGGCCATCACCATTTACATCGGCCATGGTAACACCGGTTTTCCAATCACCTGGTCGCCCGGCCAATTCAGCACCGGCTTCTTTGGTAATATCTTTAAATTTGAAATTGCCCAGATTAAGATAAAGTTTATTGGGGCCAAGGTTGCTCGTGAAAAAAAGATCCAAGAGACCATCATTATTGATATCTCCTACAGCTACACCGCCGCCATTATACAAATACTCGTACGATAAAACATTTAGATGCTCATCTTCAACAAGATCATTTCTAAAAGTTATGTTGGTTTGCTCAGGGGGTAATAGTTTAAAAAGTGGTTGCTGAGCTTTTGTAGAAAGAGCATTAAAACACAGCGGGAGTATGATGCTCCATTTATGATTAAGTAGCCTTTTTACAAGGGAAACAAACGGTAAGGAACAATGCATTAATGAGCCGATTTTATATGATGTACGGTAATTATAAAAATAAGCATTTGATATGCAATTGCAGCCGATATCAATACCCCTTTTTTGTGTAAAAATTAAAAAACAAGACTATGAATCCATAGCCTTGTTTTTTTAACATGTTATAAGGATATTATTTATCCCAGTAAACCCTTGCGGTAAAAGTATCACCACCAGAAAGTTTAGCAACAGCAGCGGTGTAGTTGGCACCGTTGGTAGATGGTAAAGTAACTGGATATGGTACTCTTCTTGGTATACTTGTAGCAAACTGATTTGGATATACAACTGCTGTTAAAACCGGGTAACCAGATCTTCTCCAATTGCACCATGTTTCAATAAAGTTAAATACAGTCGCTGTCTCTACATAATATTCCATGTTAATCTGCTGCATAGCGGTAGCTGGATTAAGTGGGTGTGCAGCAACATAAGTGGCTATATCGGCAGCATTAACAGATGTTGTGCCAAATTGACCTACTGTTTGCATATCAGCAGTAAGCGCGTTTGAAAAATGGGTAGCGGCGGTACCGGTGTTCCAGTTTCTTGTAGATGCTTCGGCTAATAAAAGCTCGGTTTCACCATAAGTTAACAGGTAATTAAAACGGTTACGATCATCGTATACAGCAAATTTTGGACGGGAGTAGTTACCAACAGGAGCAGGAGCATCATTAGTAACCGTTGGATCCGCAGGGCTTGTACCCGGATAATTTGATGCCTTCGAAATATCAGTTGCACCACCACCTAAGTCATAACCATTTGGCATACCAACTTGTATACCCACAGGTAAAATGCCGGCAACTTCTGTTTCATTGGCTTTTTTACCAGTACCTGCAGAAATTTCGCCTATTGCATTAATACGTGGATCATTAGTACTGTTCATATAATCGAACAGGGTTTTACCCCAGCGTACTTCCCTGAAATCGTCAGTTACTAACAAAGAACCAGCATCAGCATTACCATTACCGTTAGTGTAATCAGCTTTTACTTTGGCATTATCAGCAATAGAACTCATGGTACCACCTGCATAAGCTTTCTCGGCATACTTTTGAGCGGTAGTGGCATCAACCTTTGTTAAACGCATAGCCGCTCTTAACATTAACGAATAACCTAACTTTTTCCATTGAGCAATATTACCCCCATAAAACAAATCACTGGTAGGCCCTGCCTGAGAAGCATCTAGAGCAGCAGTTGCTTTATCTAATTGATCAAGCATAGAAGCGTAAATGCTTTGCTGGCTATCAAATACAGGGGTAAATATACCCGCTTTTGCTTGTCCTTCCTGTGAAAATGGGACATCACCATGAGTGTCTGTTACTCGCTCCAATATCATCATACGCATAATAGTACCACAGTTATCAAGATTGTTATAGGTTGCATTACCTTTAATCAGGTTTTTCATCTCATCAATAAGGGTGGATGCGTTGTAGCCGTTATTCCATAAGTTAGCTTTATAACTATCAAAGCTTCCGCGATATACGTATTTGTCGCCATTACCATAATAATCATAAGTAGAGGCTAAAGCCTGGCTCCACATGCTTTGGTATAGTAATTGGCCATATCCCAGGTTTGAGAATTGTATCTGAGCCTGCGCCATTAAAAAATTCGGGTTAAACAAAGCTCCGGTCACTTTAGTAGGATCGGTATTGATCTTATCGAAGTTTTTAGTACAACCCGCCATTAAGGTAGCACCAGCAAGCAGGCAACTATATATTAGTCGTTTTTTCATCTGAGTTATTTTTTAAATTTGAAGTTAACATTAAACCCATAAGTTCTAACCGCTGGTACACTTGTACCTTCGATACCTGCATAATTAATTCCAGGTGCAAAGTTAGATTCAGGATCTATATTATCTGAACGTTTCATAATCGTCCACAGGTTTCTGGCAACCAATGATACCGTTATAGAGTTAAAGGGAGTGCTGCCCAACACATTTTTAGGAATGGTGTAGCCTAAAGTAACCTGGCGTAATTTAATAAAGCTACCATCCAGTGCGTTTAATGCTGATACATTTTTAGCTAAGTTCTGGTAGTAAGTTTCGGCAGGTACATTTACAGTATTTGGAGTGCCGGCTTCAGTTACACCTACTCCCACAACGCCACCTTCACGACCTGGCAAAGTCATTTTGTTTAAACCGCGGAAGATACTGTAATAGCTGGTAGCGGATAAAATCTTATTACCATAGCGATAATCAATCAGGAAACCCATGTTGAAATTCTTATAGTTAAAATCGTTATTTAAACCACCATAAAATTTAGGTGTTACACTACCCACAGGTATACGTCCGGTTATTTCGGCATTTCCGGTAGCATCAAATATGATATTACCTTTAGCGTCGCGTTTGTAGTCATTGGCCATAATCTGTGGACCTGACATACCTACAACGAAAGCAGTTGTTGCATTTAACGGACGATAAGTACCTAGACCAATATTAGCATTTTGCTCATTTGTGGATAAGGTCTTGTTTTTAACATAAGTAAAATTGAATGATGGTGTCCATGAAAAAGTACTGGTTTTAAACGGAGTACCATGTATTTCAACTTCTACACCTCTGTTTTGAGTACTTGCTGTTGCAACGTAATAAGAGGTATAACCAGCAGAGTTATCAAGTGTAGCCGGGATGATTTCATCTTTAGTTTTTCTTGCAAAATAAGCTACGTCTAACCCAAGGCGGTCATTAAAGAATTTTAATTCGGTACCAACTTCATATTCACTTAATGTAAATGGTTTTAAGAACAAGTTTGGTAAGGTTGAGCCAAAGCTACCCGCGTTTACTCCGTTTATAGAATTGCTTACACTATAAAACACCTGGTTGGCATAGTTGGGTGCACCATTACTTGTTTTGGCATATGATAAACGAAGTTTTCCAAAATCAAGCCCCTCAATGTGCGTAAGATCAGAAAAAATAAAACTGGCCGAAACAGAAGGGGTAAATATACCTCTGCCTATGTTATCAGCAATACTACTGTAAACATCATACCTGCCGGTTGTGCTTAATACCAGAAAGTTTTTGATAGAAAAATCGGCAGTATAATAGGCTGAATTTACTTGCAAATTTTGGGGCTGTAAATTACCACTTGATCTGCTTGGGAAGTTTGACAGATCATAGAAGTAAGGAATAATAAAGTTACTACCGTTAATATAAGTTCCAGCAAAGGTATTTTTACGAATGTTACCACCTACGGATAAATCCAGGTTTAACAAATCTTTAACGATATCATGCTTTGCTCCAATTAATACGTCCGTATTGAATTCGGTAATTTCTGAAGTTTGAGTATTCATGTTACCATTACCGCTTACATAGGCAGTTCCGGTTGGTTCAATATTCAAGCGAGAATCATGAATGTTGTCATAGCCAATTCTACCCTGAATATATGCCCATGGCAGGAAACTATATTTGGCTGACAATGATGATATTAAACGCTCCCTTTTTGTAGTGTTTACAAATTTATAAGCCGCAAAATAAGGATTAGTTACATAAATATCATTAGTAAATGATGTTTCTTTACCACTTGCATTATAACCAGGAGCTAACATACTTTGGGGCTCGTTTGGCGCTAAAAACTGTACGTTATTGGGGTTACCCGGACCGTCGCTCAAACCTGAACGATTTTTTTCATTGTCAAGTATGTAATTGGCAACAACGTTGATGTCCAGATTTTTAATAACGGTTTGCATACCATTAAAGTTGAAGGTTTTTCTGTCTAATCCGCTGTTAGGGGTAATAGCGTGATTATTCAGGTCAGATAACGACAAACGAAATGCTCCATTGTCGCCACCACCGGTTAAGGCAACAGTATTAGTGAACGTTTTACCTGTATTATAGAATTTGGTATAATTATCACTTGTTTTAGAGTAAGCATATTGTTTACCGTCAAGCTGTATAACAGATGAGCCGTCTAATTTGGCACCCCAGGCCAGGTTCCCAGAACTCAATGCGTTGGCAACTGATGTAGGTTTTAAGCCATTTTCACCTTGTCCATATTGATCCTGAAAATCTGTGTTATCATAAACCTTATCCATTTGATAGTTGGTGTTATATTCAACACCAAAGCCTGAATTCTTTTTACCAGATTTGGTGGTGATCAGAATAACGCCGTTTACGGCACGCGTACCGTAAAGAGCGGAAGCGGATTGCCCTTTCAGTACAGTCATGCTTTCGATATCGTCAGGATTAATGTTGGCAATACCATCACCATAGTCAGCGCCACCCCATTCACCAGATTGGCCTCTTTGAGTATTATCCATTGGCACACCATTAATAACAAACAATGGCGAACCTGCACTAGCGCTTGTAACACCGCGCAATAATATACGGGCAGATGATCCCGCACCGCCAGAAGTACCGCTTATACTTAAACCAGCTACCCGGCCTTCTAATGATAAGGCAACGTTTGATTCTTTGGCTTTATCCAAAGCATTACCATTAACTGTTGAAACCGAATAACCCAGCTTTTTTGATTCTTTCTTAATACCCAAAGCCGTAACCACCACCTCGTTTAAGTTATTGTTACTTAACAGGGTTATAGTTAATGATGTTTTTGAACCTACGATCACTTCTTTGGTACTAAAACCTATATAGCTTACAATTAAAACTGTTTTGCTATCGGCATCCAATGTAAAGTTACCATTGGCATCGGTTTGGGTACCTGTTGTAGTGCCTTTTATTCTGACACTTACACCAACAAGGGGTTCGCCTTTTTCGTCAACAACTTTACCACTGATCTTTGCGATGCTACTGTTGATATTAAAATTAAGCTTGTTGGTAAACTTAGGACTGGCATGGGCCACTGTTTGCGTATTTATGAGAACTATACCTGCAAGGGCTAATTTACATAAGGGCAAAGATTTGGATATCCATGGCCTATGTACACCCATTGGGTGTTTTAAAAATTTCATATTTTACTGAATTTAAAGGGAGTTAATAACAAGCGCTGTCGATTGCACTTGCATTTATAAACATTCAAAAATCATTCTGTGGAGCAGCAATTTCCCGCCGGGTAATTGTGCTTTGGTAGGGTTAGTAAGCATTTTTTACATAGGCCTATTTTTTTCGGGTTTTAATAATCAATGTTGGTGTTAAATTCACACTTAATTGCCCCGGACTAGGACCGGCACATGAAGTGATTTAAGAGGTGGACAATTAAATTCTAACTATTGCCTACAAACCCATGAAAAATATTTTGTTTTTTTAATTTGCCAGTATTATAAACCTTAAAATGGCTTAATAGCAAATTTTATTGTCAAAATGACAAATAAAAAGAATGCTTCATTCTATCTATGATCGGTTGTTATTTTTAATACCTGCCTTTTCCAGATATAATCATGGATGCCAGTTGCTCATCCCGGTTGTATATATCCTTACGGAAATTAAGTTTGTTATTACGATCTGTAAAAGCAGTAAAGTAGGCTATAAAAACGGGGGTTTTATGTTTAAGGGTTATTTGCTGTTCTTTACCCAGGTGCATAGCTTTACTGATCCTATCAGCCGTCCATGTCGTATCGTATTTTAATAAAAATGAAGCCAGTTTAGCGGGTTCACCAACACGGATGCAGCCATGACTGAATGCTCTTGACGATTCGCCAAATAGTGATTTGGATGGTGTATCATGTAAATAAATACTATAACTGTTAGGGAAAAGGAATTTAACCAGCCCCAGGGAGTTGGCTGGCCCGGGTTTTTGTTTGATCACAGGCAGTCCATTTTCTTTTCCGGTAATGATCATATTATGCTCGTTAACGTAGTTTGAGTTCTTTTTAATCTCGGGCAATACTTCATTTCGTATAATACTTTCGGGTAGGTTCCAGTATGGACTAAAAACGACATACTGCATCTCGCCATAGAATATTACCGTTTGATGAACTTTTTGACCCACAACTACATTACAACTCCATAATAAGCTATCAGCATGATAAACATGAAGTTTGAATTCAGGTATATTCACAGCCAGGTAATCGGTGTTTAAACTAACAGGAAGCCATCTGCAACGCTCCATATTGACGATGATCTGCCGCATCCGGGTTTTCAGAGGTATATTTAACTCGGCTATAGTACTTGCGCCGGCAACGCCATCGGCAGTAAGTCCATGTCGCATCTGAAATTGTTTAAAGGCATCTTTCAGATCATCATCATATACATTGTTTAAGGTATCACCTTTAAAATCCTCCAGTTTATAAAGTCGTTTTTTGATTAAGGATATTATTGCTGAGGAATCACCTGGTTTAAGTTTTTTACCAGGAATAATAGGCTGCCATTTATCTATCGTATCCAGATGGCGGTATTTGGCCAGAAAGCTTTTTAACAGATCGTATTGGCGATAAACGGGTTCGGATAAAACATTGCTTGATTTCCCCGTTTTTTTCAGTAAGCTATCCAAATAATCGTTATAGGATACCTTTTTACGTGGCAGATACCAGTTTACTGCCCGTGTAACTGAATCGCTCATACCTTGAAATGCCAGCTTCGAAAAAACAAAGTACTGCGCGGTAAGCATCAATTCGGTGGTAATATTTGTTTTGGCTTTGATCTTAGTTGCTTTGGGGTGGGCATCAAACACGAGTGAGTCTAATGATTTTGGGTAGGGGATGGCCTTATATATGCCTTCGTTTTGTAAATTGTTTAATCTGTCAACCAGGTTGCCAGCTTGTTCTATTAATATACTCTTGGCGTACCAGGCATAGGCAAATTTACGCTTGCTATAAAATAGGTTAATATCCTTTGCGTAGGCATCAAAAGCCGGATACTTTTTGAGGAAAATATTTATTTGTAAGCTGTCGAAAACTGCTTCAGTTTGATCGCTAAAACTTCCCGGGATAGTTTTATTCCATTCTTTAACAATCTTCTTTTTGATAGAATCGGCTTTTGATACCCGGTGTTTGGGATTTTGCTTACAACTAAACAGAATGGAAATACCAATGATTATCAGAAGAGTATATTGTTTTATCCGCCTGTTTAGCATAGTTTATTTTTTGCTTGAAAGATAAAAAACAAAAGACAAAAAAATAATTTATAAATATATACTAAATATATAGACATTGTAGTATATTTGAACTTCAGAACATTCAAAATCATGTCGGGCAGTAAATTTATATTAAATACATCTCTCTTTTTGCATCGTATCGATAGCAAAAAGGTCATGTGTTGCTGTTGTTGAATTATACCTTCTGTCGATCCCGTCTACTCTCCTATTTTACTGATCTCATTATTTAACATATATTTTATGAACGCTTATCTGGTAAATCAATTAAACAAGTCCGCAATCGTCCGGCTATTAACTGACTACCCTGTAATTTACGGATTGTGCAGTTGTTGATGCTGAGCTATCATCGTGACAATTAATTACAATTCGTTTAATCTTCATTCTATTTAAAATGTTAACTACAAATAATACCAAATATCCATTTTTTGATCTGTCAGAGATTGTTGCTGATGCTGATCTGCCGTTTAAGCCATACCAACCTTTAAAACCAGTTAAAGCCGGTAACTATGTGCCGGATCTTAAACTATATAGTAATTACAGTCGCTGGCAGCAGTTTTTTAACGGAGCCGAAGTACATGGCCCTGTTTCATTAAGACATCTTTTGAATAAGCCATTGGTAATTGCTTTTTACTCCCCACACTGGCGCGATCACGGTTTTACATTGCTTAAACAGCTTAACCATATCCATAATGAAATAAAAGCCAGCGGCGGAAACCTGCTGATCGTAAGCGATGAGCGTACTGAGGACCTGGAAAAGAAAGCTTGGGAGCACAGCTTCACCCTTAACTTTTATTATGACGAGGAAAAAGAACTAGCACAGGCATTCAGGATTTTTTCTGATGAAGACCCGGTTTGGAACAGATTTTCGGGCATTGATGTGAACGCGCCGCTTTTGGCTACTTACATTGTTGAACCTTCCAAACAGGTTGTTTATAGTCACATTGATTTTGACTTATTAGGAACATTTTCGGCCGATGATATTATTGCTTCGGTTTATGAATCAGCATTAATTAACCACAGCAGAAAATCTGCCTGATCATTTTAAAACAGCTAAAGCTATGTCAAACGTAATTGATCCATTGCAAAAAATCAGATCGAAAGTTCACCAACAAGTGCTTTCGGCTAATCAGGAATATGTCAAGCACTTTGGCGATAAAGGTGAGTTGACGATACCGCCCGCCCGACAGTTTGCCATTTTAACCTGTATGGATGCCCGGCTTGATCCGGCCCAGTATGCAGGTTTAGCTGAGGGTGATGCGCATGTGATCCGTAACGCCGGTGGCCGCGCTAGTGATGATGCCATTCGCTCGCTGGTGATATCGCACAAGCTGTTGGGAACTAAAGAGTGGTTCGTCATTCATCATACTGATTGCGGAATGGCTTTGTTTACTGATGATATTATTCGTGACCTGCTGGCCAAAAGTTTAAAAACGGCTACAGTTGATGAACATGGCTGGCGCAATACCGAAGAAAGTGGCGGATCAAACGAGGCTCGCCACATCTCTTTCCTGACCTTTAAAAACCTGGAAGCAAGCGTTACCGAAGATGTTCAACGTATCAGGCAGCATCCACTGGTAGCCAAAAACATTCCGATTTACGGTTACATTTATGATGTTCACTCCGGCAAGCTGATCGAGGTACCGGAAGCTACTCATGCCGGTGAGGTTTTGAATTGATCCGGAAAATACGGTTGGGTTTTTAAATTCATTAAGATAATAAAAGCTTTATTTAAATATCTTAGTGAGTTCTTAAACACCTACCGTATACATGAAGCCTGAAAAACGCGACTATGACGCCGTAATTGTTGGCTCTGGGCCTAATGGTCTGGCGGCAGCTATATTATTGCAGCAAAATGGTTTATCGGTATTATTGCTCGAGGGTAAAAAAGAGATAGGAGGAGGCCTGCGTTCGGCAGAACTCACATTACCTGGTTACATGCATGATATTTGTTCGGCTATACATCCTCTGGCAGCAGCTTCCCCATTTTTTGAGACACTGCCGCTTGACCAGCACGGACTTGAATATATTTATCCCGAAATAGCGGCCGCGCATCCATTTGATGATGGCACGGCCGTTATATTAACCAAATCAATCGAACAAACTGCCAATTTATTAGGCGAAGACGAACAAGCCTATCTTAAACTCATCAAACCTTTAGTAAAAAACTGGCCACTCATAGCTCCTGATGCATTAGGTCCACTGCATTTTCCAAAACATCCTTTGGCTATGGCCAAATTTGGCCTCGATGGTTTAACTTCAGCAACATTTTTAGAGAAACGTTTTAAAACACAGGCCGCAAAGGGCTTATTTGCCGGGATGGCAGCTCATTCTATTCAACCTTTAAGTAATATAGCAACTTCTGCCATTGGGTTAGTACTGATGGCACAGGGGCATTTAAAAGGCTGGCCAGTACCAAAAGGAGGATCAAAACAAATAGCCTCGGCTTTGGCTTCCTATTTTATTTCGATAGGGGGTAAAATAGAAACTGACCGTTACATTGAATCACTAAGTCAACTCCCATCCACCCACGCTGTACTGTTCGATATCACACCGAAACAACTCTTAAAAATAGCCGGGCACCGGTTTTCACCCCTGTATAAGTGGCAATTGGAACGCTATCGCTACGGGATGGGCGTATTTAAAATAGACTGGGCCCTAGATGCACCAATCCCATTTAAAGCAGACCAGGTTAAAAAGGCCGGAACCGTGCATATAGGTAATACCTTTGAAGAAATAGCAGAGAGCGAACAACGGATATGGAAAGGTGAACATCCAGAAAAACCATTTGTATTGCTAGCCCAGCAAAGTCAGTTTGATGCTTCACGTGCACCCAAGGGTAAACATACTGCCTGGGCCTACTGCCATGTGCCCAATGGATCCGAAAAAGATATGACAGCCATTATTGAACAACAGGTGGAACGCTTTGCACCTGGTTTTAGAGATACCATATTGGCCAAACATACTTTCAATACTACCCAGATGGAGCAATACAACCCCAATTATATTGGTGGTGATATCAACGGCGGAGTTATTGACATCAGGCAGTTGTTTACACGGCCAGCCCTGCGTTGGTCGCCTTATAAAACATCAGCTAAAGGGCTTTACATTTGTTCGTCCTCCACCCCACCTGGAGGTGGGGTACATGGTATGTGTGGTTATCATGCGGCAAAAAAAGCGCTAAGTGATATTTGGGGGATTAAAGTAAGATGATATCATAGCTACAAAAAAGTGCCATCCTGAGCGCAGCGAAGGATCTATTTACACACATGCATATCGAAGAATAGATCCTTCGCTGCGCTCAGGATGACAAGATTAATTCAACTCCAAAGTCACTATTGATTTGGCAGGTAACGTAACCACCAGTTTATCGCCATCTTTTTTAGCACCGGTAAAATTGCTCAGATGTATTTTGTTGGGATCGGCAAAAGTGTTGATATTGGTTACATTGGCCGAAGTTAAGACCTGGCCGCTTACTGCCGACCATTTGATATCCTGTAAAGCCGTTGTAATGGTTATTGGATGATGAATATCCAGGTTAACCAACGAAATATGTATCTTACCAGCAGCATCCTGCGAAGCAGAAGCATTCACAGCCGCTATTTTTTTTCCATCAACTTCGTAATCGGGCACGTCTAATTTGATAGGCAGATATTTCGCATCCTGGTGCACTTTATACATGTCAAATACATGATAGGTAGGGGTAAGCACTATTTTTTCTTTATCGGTTAAAATGAGCGATTGTAAAACGTTAATGGTTTGTGCTAATGCAGCCATTTTAACACGGTCGCTGTGATTATTAAAAATATTTAGGGTAGTGCCCGCAATCAGCGCATCGCGAAGACTGTTTTGCTGAAACAGGAAGCCTGGATTGGTACCGGGTTCAGGATCAGTCCAAACACCCCATTCGTCAACTATTAAAGCCACTTTTTTCTCAGGGTCGTATTTATCCATGATAGCCGAATGTTTGGTCACCAACTCCTCCATTTTCAAGCAATTTACCATCGTGTTAAAATATTCACTTTCGCTAAACGAAGTTGCAGATCCTTTTTTACCCCATTGACCAGTTGGGATGGTATAGTAATGCAGTGATAAGCCGTACATCATATACTGCGGTATATTTTTCATACATACTTCCGTCCAATTATAATCATCGGAATTTGGGCCGCTGGCAATCTTTTTAAGCCTTGCACCGGGATAATCCTTGGCAAAAGAAGCATAACGCTTAAATTGATCGGCATAAAACTCTGGCGTCATGTTGCCACCGCAACCCCAGCTTTCGTTGCCAACACCCCAGAAAGTAACTTTATACGGTTCTGGGTGACCATTTTTTGCCCTTTCCTGTACCACGGTACTGGTACTGTTGGAGTTCAGGTATTCGATCCATTTCGACATTTCTTCCACCGTCCCGCTACCCACATTACCCGCTACGTAAGGTTCGCATTTCAATAAACTGCAAAGTTCCAAAAATTCATGTGTGCCAAAGCTGTTATCCTCGGTTACGCCGCCCCAGTTGGTATTTACCATACGTGGGCGTTGTGCCTTTGGACCTATACCATCGCGCCAGTGATACTCATCGGCAAAGCAACCACCAGGCCAGCGCAGGTTTGGGATCTTTATCTTTTTCAAGGCTTCAACAACATCAAGCCTGATACGATCTTGCTTTTTTACCGGGAGACTCTTATCTACCCAAAAACCACCGTATATTCCATGACCAAGATGCTCAGCAAATTGTCCGTAAATATTTTTGTTAATAGTAGTGTTTGAATTGTTGCTAATGGTAATGGTTCCGGTTTGGCTAAAAGCAGTAGCTGAACCGAGACAAAATAACCAGGTAAATAAATGAGTAAGTGTTTTCTTTTTCATTGAATGAGGTTTTGATATTGGAATTGTAAAGAAAAGAAAAAAAATTAATAAGTGTTAAAATAACAACAATTAATTTAAAAAAAATCTATTTGAAAGAGTGATTTTATTTTGTGTAATTTAAACAATTAATGGAATTGTTTAAATTACTCCTTAGTCAGCTTATTGAAGTAATCTCTAAACCCGGTACTGTTATAATTCGCCGTGTTGGTATGCCTAAATACCAGTTCACCTTTTTTGTTAAATACTAGCGTAGTTGGGATGGTTCCGTCCATAATATCTTCCGGTATGTTACTAGCCAGTGTGTAAACCGGTAAAACATATTGATGCTTTTTCATGAATGCATTGGCTTTTTCATAGTTGTTATCTACATCAGCCATTATGACAACCGCGTTAGGATCATTTTTATACTGCTTATAGAAATCGTCAAGGGTAGGCATTTCCGCGATACAAGGTGGGCACCAAGTGGCCCAAAAGTTTACAAATATCACTTTGCCCCTTAAATCATCGGTATTTAAAGTTCTGCCGCTACTATCTCTGAAGGCTATATTAAACGGATCGGCTAATGCTTTTTTTGACACCTGGATAGGAATTTCGGGTTTAAAAAAGCCGATACCTATCAAACCTCTTATTAATAAACTTTTTGCTGTGGGATTAACCAGCATAATAACGATAACAGCCGCCGATAGTAGATAGATGATATTACCAACGGTTAGTTTTTTCTTCTCTACCATATCTGATCAACAGTAAATCAGTGCGGAAGTTTGTCCCGAAACAATCCATAAACCCAGGTGCCTGCTATAGCGCTGAATAAGGTGATTATAATTACCCAAAAACCACTGCCTATCTGGGCAAATAGCGGACCCGGACATGCACCGGTTATAGCCCAGCCCAAGCCAAATATCAATCCACCATAAACATTCCCCCAATGGAATTTCTTAACCTGGATAATGATCGCTTCTCCGGATATGGTTTTTAGCCGGAAACGCCTGATGAGCAAAACAGAGATAAGGCCCACTACAATGGCGCTGCCTATGATGCCGTACATATGGAACGATTGCAACCGGAACATTTCCTGTATCCTGAACCAGGATACTACTTCCGATTTAATCAGCACAATGCCAAAAAGCATCCCTATGATGGGGTATTTTATATTACGCATAGTTTAAAGGCTGATAAGATAAGGTAAAATAAACCAAGTCATGACAAAACCACCGGCCATGAAACAGCAGGTAGCCACTACAGAGGGCCATTGTAAGGTGGATATACCCATAATAGCATGTCCTGATGTACAACCGCCTGCATACCGAGTACCAAAGCCTACCATAAAACCTCCGATAACTATAAAAATAAACCCTCTTAAGCTTAGCAATTGACTAAAGCTGAATATATCATGCGGAAGCAGGCCGCTAAAATCTGTAATGCCTTGCTGTTTGAGCAGGGTAGTGGTATATGAATTGATTTTGACAGGGTGATTGCCCGATAAATATTGGGTGGCTATAAAACCACCCAGCACAATACCGGCAACAAAAAACAGGTTCCAGCTTTCCTTTTTCCAGTCGTACTTAAAAAAGGAAATATTTGCAGGTAAACAAGCTGCGCAGATATGCCTCAATGATGATGATATACCGAACGCTTTATTACCCACTAACAAAAAAGCAGGTACTACAAGGCCAATTAAAGGGCCGGCCACATACCAGGGCCATGGTTGTTTTAAAATATCCAACATGATACGTGATAGCTATATTATGGTAAAGATATTTATTGTGTGAGCAATACACTACTGGTTAAGGAATTATTGATTTTTTATTTGTTTTTATGAAGCGTATCAATATATTTACAATAGATTATACCCTATTAATTGTCTCTTTCTGGTGAAAAAGTTTATAGCCATACTCTTACTGAATGTGCATCTGTTCAATTTGGGCGGGTACAATTTGGTTTTTAAGTATTTAATTCACCGTTCAGAAGTTCAGATAGTTAAACAGATCTACGAAAATAAAGTAGATGCCACACAACTTGTCGAAATAAAGCTTCCTGTTCACTTACCAGGCATTCGTGACTGGAATGATTATGTGGTTGACCATGGCCAGTTGCAACTCAAAGGAGTTTATTATAATTATTTACGATATAAGGTAACCCGCGACACCATGTCGTTCATTTGCATAGCAAACAGTGTAAAAACCCGGCTGGTTACCGCCAATTTAATTATCGCTAAAGAATTTTGCGATGTACCTCTGAGTAAAAAGGGACACGAAGCGCCTGTTAAAAAAGTAACCTTCGGTAGCGAATATAGTTGTGAAATGATGCATTACCATTTTTTGGCGTTTTCAACTACGCTTAAAGCTAACATGAACCCTATATCTTACCATTTGAGTTCACCCTTCATCGAATCTCCGGGCAAGCCCCCAAACTTTTCTTGCTAATCACCAATCCTAAATGATGTTATTAAATGTCTTTGCATGCTTTATTTTAAAGCTGCAAGTGTATTTGATTATAGCCTAAACTGCTGTTTGGGTTGTATTTGGAATATATATGGGTCACTTGTAAGCACAATTTATGGATTGATTGTCTTTTGTATTGCTGATTGGTTATAAAAACCGGTTATCAATACCCGTTCGCCGGGTTATAGCCCGGTTACAGATTGATTTATTAGCCTCACCCTAATTAATTATATATGATAGAAAATTTATCAAAACTTTTCTGCAGATGCTGTTTAGTTATAGCTTTTTGCCTTGTTTTATTGCCTTTTGCCAGGGCACAAACAGATGCTGATGCATTGATGATTCCCAAGAATTATTTTTGTGCTGCGGGTATATATACCCACAGTAGCTGGGATCATTACTGGGAAGGCACTTTTAAACGCGACAATCTTAACCTGGGCACGGTAAGCTCCAATGTATACAGCCTGGGCGGTAACTATGGCTTGTCCAACCGTATTAACCTATTATTCATGGTACCCTATGTAACCACCAATGCTACCGCCGGTACGTTAAGGGGCGAACATAATTTTCAGGACCTAAGCGCTTCTATCAAATGGATGGCTTTAAAAGAAGAAATTGGAAGAGGTCTGTTCAGCTTACATGCTATCTTATCCGGATCGATACCATTAAGTAATTACGAAGCCGATTATTTACCACTATCTATTGGTCTTCATAGTAAAAATGTAGCCCTGCGTGCTTTGTTGAATTACCAGACCGGTAGATTCTTTGTTGCCGGGGCCGGTCAGTACATCCGCCGGAGCAATATTACTATCGACAGAAATTCTTATTACACTACCGAACTGCATTATACCAATGAGGTGGAAATGCCGAATATGACCAACTTTTTTGTGAGCTCGGGTTACAGAAGCTTAAAATTTAATGCTGAAGCTGTATTAACCAAAGTAACTACACTCGGCGGTTTTGACATTCGTAAAAACGATATGCCTTTCCCCAGCAATAAAATGAATTCGACACTGGCCGGAGTAATATTAAAATATAGCCTCCAATCTATTAGCGGTCTGGAATTTACCGCCGGCGGTAATTATGTTTTAAGTGGCCGTAATGTGGGGCAAACCCGGACCTTTTATGGTGGAGTTTATTACGTTTTTAGTACTAAGAAGGAGAAATAAGCAGGTTAATACTTAACGATGATCAATATGAAAAAAATATTACGCTATATAGCCCCAATTCTATTTTCAGGTGCTGTTGTTTTAAGCTCCTGCAAAAAGGATATTACAGATCGTACAACATTGTACCCTGCGCTGGCGCCAACCAATATCGACTTGAATGCCGATACCTGGAAACCGTTACTGGTAACTGATTTTAGCACTCTGAGCGTAGCTGCTCCCGACGCGATAACTTCGCCAGCCTATGTTGCTGATATTAACGAGATCAAAGCATTGCAGCGCAGTTTAACTGATGATCAGAAAGCGACTATCAAATACTGGAGCGCAGGCTCGGTTTTGCGATGGAACGAGATATTACGTGATCTGGTAGCTAAGCACAATGTAGCTCCGTATCAAAACCCGGATGGTACTTATCCTGCGCCAAACTCAGCTAATCCGTTCAATTATCCGGAGTTTCCGTTCTCTAACCCGCCGTATGCAGCAAGGGCTTATGCTTATGTTAGTGCAAGTCAGTACGATGCCTTGATTGCGGCCTGGCATTTTAAGAACTTGTATAAGCGCACAGCTCCCTATAAAAATGATACCGGAGTAAAACCATTGGTACCCACTTCGGATCTGCCATCGTACCCGAGCGAGGATGCAGTTGTAGCCGGAACCACCGTGGAGATCATGAAATTATTATTCCCTACAGAAATAGCATATATACAGCAAAAATCTGATGAAGAAAAACAATACCGCATCATGGCTGGTGCTAATACCCGTGGTGAGCTTAATGCCGGCGAAGCATTAGGCAAACAGGTGGCCGCCATATTTGCTAACCGTGCCCGTAACGACCGTGCTGGTAAAGCGATCGGCACACCGGCTATCTGGAAAGGATTTGAAACAGCAACAACTGCCAAAGGCGAACAATTTTGGATAAGCCTGGAAACACCAAAACGGCCACCGATGTTACCCTTGTTTTCAAAGGTTTTACCGTTTTTGTTTGATACACTTACGGTGGTTGCTTTAAGACCAGGCCCTCCTTACTTAACCAACTCACCTGAGTTTAAGAAAGAAACCGAAGAAGTATTGGCCTTTAGTAATGATCATTCCCGCGATCATGAAACACAGGTTGCTTTTTGGGCCGATGGAATTGGTACTTATACACCTCCAGGTCACTGGAACGCTATAGCTGCCGATGAATTTGTAAAACAGAATTTTAGTGAGGTACGCTGGGCCCGAAACTTAGCATTACTGAATATGGCCGAAATGGATGCCGCCATCGTATGCTGGGACACCAAATATTTCTATTTTAACCAACGACCGTCGCAGGCTAACCCTAATATTAAAACGCTGACAGGGGTGCCGAATTTCCCGGCGTATACTTCGGGGCACTCCAATTTTAGCGCAGCGGCAGCGGCGGTATTAACCTATTTGCTGCCTGATAGGGGTACCAAGTTTACCGATCTGGCTCATGACGCAGCCATGTCCCGGTTATATGGCGCCATACATTACCGCAGCGATTGCGAGGTTGGTTTGCAAACAGGAGCTAAAGTGGGTCAATATGCTGTACTAAGAGGAAAAGCAGATGGAGCAGATAAATAGAACCTTAGGACCTTTAGACTATGAGATTTTTGGATAAAGGATTAAACAAAATGATCTATACAATTTCTTTTGTCCCAAAATCTTATAGTCCCAAAATCTTTAATCAAAATAAATGTTACGTTTTACAACTGATCAGAAAATTTATTTCACGTTAAGGCTGGCCTGCGCTATGTGTTTTATTGGGCATGGTGCGTTTGGCATTATCACCAAACAAATATGGTGTAACTATTTCGCGGTGATGGGTATAGGACATGATGACGCCTATCGTTTAATGCCGGTTGTAGGTTCCATAGACATTTTGCTGGGTATATCCGTATTGGTTTACCCTACACGTGCTGTAGCTGGCTGGCTGGTCATATGGGGTATCATTACCGCATCGTTCCGCCCATTATCTGGCGAACCTTTTGCCGAGTTTATTGAACGTGCCGGTAATTTTGGCGCCCCGCTGATGCTTTTGATCGTGCAGGGTGGAATCAGGATACCCGTAAAGCAATGGTTTGCCCGCATGAATGACCAGGTAGTAATTGAACCATCATTATTAAAAACGGTGATAAACAGCTTAAGGGTAATCTCATTTTTACTGTTATTGGGTCACGGCTGGCTAAACCTGATACAAAAAGCCGGACTATTGAAACAGTATCAATCCCTTGGTTTTCATGACCCGGCTAAAACCGCGCTTATTGTTGGCGTTTTTGAAGTATTGGCTGCCTTGTCCATATTGATTCGTCCGTTTAAAAATTTATTGCTCGTATTTATCATCTGGAAAATAGCAAGCGAACTATTTTATCCTCATTACGAAATATTTGAATGGATAGAACGTGGTGGCAGTTATGGCGTGTTGCTGGCTTTATGGTTCGCACTAAAAAAGGCGCCGTCGGGGTTTATCGTGTTCCCCTGGAAAAACACCAAAGATTTGAGATTTAGTTGATTAATAAAAATCCTGTAGGAGAGCAGGTGAAAGCCAGGCCTGAGAAACCTGGCTTTATTTAAACAGATTGCCATAAAATA
Organism: Mucilaginibacter lappiensis; assembly: GCF_900155965.1. Lineage (GTDB taxonomy): Bacteria > Bacteroidota > Bacteroidia > Sphingobacteriales > Sphingobacteriaceae > Mucilaginibacter > Mucilaginibacter lappiensis. The sequence goes on along the minus strand of NZ_FTMG01000004.1, from coordinate 294,532 downwards.
ATTTAGCCCAATAAATATGAAACTAACTTTACGCTTACTTTTTTCTATCACTTTTTACATCTTTTTCACCAATACCCAAGCAAACGCGCAGGGCTGTGTAGCTATTCGCAGTACCGGCGGTTTATGTACCATGGACGAACATCCCGATAGTACCAATACCAACAGCAGCTGGTTACTGAATAGTAATAACCGCTATTTTCGTTCATACAAACACTTTATTGGTACCCAGGAACAAAAACAACGTATCGCCCAGGGTACCAATGTAATTAATCACTCTTATACCCAGGATCTTACGCTTACCCGCATCTTTAACAATCGCTGGTCGTTTGCGGTTGATGTGCCTATATTGGATAACAGCCGGTCATCATTGTATGAGCACGGTGGCAAAGAGCGTTTAAGTACCCATTCGTTTGGTTTAGGGGATATCCGCTTAACAGCTTATGCCTGGTTGCTTAATCCGGCCAAAGCCGGTAAAGGAAATATTCAGGTAGGTTTAGGCCTTAAACTGCCTACCGGTAACTATAATTACCAGGATTATTTTTACCATACCGGAGCAAATGATACCCGTACGCTGGGCCCTGTTGATCAATCGATACAATTGGGCGATGGCGGAACAGGTATTACTACCGAGATCAACGCTTATTATAATTTCACCCATCAGTTTGGCTTGTATGGCGGCTTTTATTACCTCATCAGTCCGCGTGAGCAAAACGGCATATCCACATCTCGCGGCAGTGCACCAAGTCCCAAAGCAGTAGCTAATGGTAGTGACGTGATGAGCGTACCAGATCAAATCATGATAAGGGGAGGTGCCAGCTATGGTGTGGGTAAGTTCGACTTTTCGGCAGGTGTGCGTTACGAATGCTTGCCCGTAAAAGATCTGATCGGCGGCAGTAACGGTTTCAGAAGACCGGGTTATATCATCTCGGCCGAGCCGGGTGTTACGTATCGCCTTAAATCGCTGTCTATATATGCCTTTGTTCCGGTAGCCCTGAAACGCGACCGTACACAAAGCGTACCGGATAAACTTACTACACAGCAAACAGGTGTATATACCCAGGGCGATGCCGCTTTTGCTGACTATGCCGTTAACGTTGGCGTTACCTTTAAATTTAAGTAGAGTACCATATAGTTGATTAATCGAGGCCGGGAGTGAGATCCCCGGCTTTTTTATTGTTAATTATGGCGCAAACTTTATAATTTTACCGCTATGAACACTCCCGAAGAAAACTTCGCGGCGCTGGGTTTAAACCTGCCGCCTGCACCAAAGCCTCTTGGCGTTTATAAACCATGTTTAGTTGATGGCAAATATCTTTACCTGTCGGGTCACGGTACTGTACAGGATGATGGTACATTGATCATCGGTCGCATCGGCGATACCATTTCGCAGGAAGACGGTAAACTGGCTGCCCGCCAGGTTGGTTTAGCCATGCTGGCCACTATTAAAGCCAATATCGGCAGCCTGGATAAGGTAAAACGAGTGATTAAAGTATTGGGTATGGTGAATTGCACCTCCGATTTTGAGAAACATCCTTTTATCATTAACGGCGCCAGCGAACTTTTTGCCAAAATATGGGGCGAAGAGAACGGCATCGGTGTACGCAGCGCCGTAGGTATGGGCTCGTTACCTGATAATATCCCAGTTGAAATTGAAGCATTGTTTGAATTAGCTTAATAGTTTGAATAGCTTAATAGTTTGAATAGCAATAACGTCCGGGTATAGGACTAATTAATCAATAATCATGTTAATCCTATAATCTGATGAATCAAGGTTCAGACAACCACAACTGGTACACCATTGATAATATTGAAAAGCTGGATACCCCAGCTTTGGTGGTTTATCCGGATAGGGTAAAAGCCAACATCGAATTGCTTAAAACCATGATTGATGATGTGGCCCGATTGCGCCCGCATGTAAAAACGTACAAGAATAAAGAGGTTACCCTATTACTTCTGGAAGCCGGTATCCAAAAATTCAAATGCGCCACCATTGCCGAGGCAGAACTGCTGGCTATATGCAAAGCACCCGATGTGCTGCTGGCCTATCAGCCGGTTGGCCCAAAGCTTTACCGCTTTATAAAGCTGATGCACGCGTACCCGACAACCAAATTCTCTTGCCTGGTTGATAACGCCGCAGCCGCGAATGAAATATCAGAGGTTGCCGAAAAATACAAGCTGCGTGTTGATGTTTACCTTGATATTAATGTAGGCATGAACCGCACGGGTATAAAAGCCGGTTTTGAGGCACTGCAGCTGTACATGGATTGCACCGTATTGCCGGGGTTAAATCCTGTTGGCCTGCACGCTTATGACGGGCATATTCACGATACTGATCTGGCTGTCCGTACCGAACGCTGCAATACCAGTTTTGAACCGGTTTTAAGACTACAGGAGGATATTAAAAAGCGTGGTTATGCCGAGCCCCTGATTGTAGCCGGTGGGTCGCCCACGTTCCCTATTCATGCCAAAAGAGGGGTGGTGGAATGTAGTCCCGGTACTTTTGTTTACTGGGACAAAGGTTACCAATTGGGTATGGCCGAACAAGGCTTTTTACCAGCGGTCTTGGTAATATCAAGGGTAATATCCTTGCCCGGCACTACCAAGCTTTGTTTGGATGTGGGGCATAAATCCGTATCGGCAGAGAATGAACTGAGCAAACGTATCTATTTTTTAAATGCCCCGGAATTGGTGCCAGTTGGTCAAAGCGAAGAGCATTTAGTGGTGGAAGCAGGCGAAGATCATGGCTACCAGATTGGCGATGTGTTGTATGGTATACCTCACCATATATGCCCAACTGTAGCTTTATATGAACGTGCTTATACTATTGAAAATAATGTACTTAAAGGCGAATGGCTCAATGCTGCCCGCGACAGAAAAATAACGATTTGATATGTTTATAATTGATGCCCATTTGGACCTGAGCATGAATGCGCTCGAGTGGAACCGCGACCTTACCCGTCCGCTGGCTGAAGTTAACCAGCGCGAAGAAGGTCTCACCGATAAGCCCGACCGCGCCAAAGCTGTGGTTACTTTACCCGAGCTGCGCAAAGGAAATATCGGTTTGGTTGTAGGTACGCAAATAGGACGTTACGTAGCGCCAGGCAATCCATTGCCTGGCTGGCATTCACCCGAACAGGCCTGGGCGCAAACGCAAGGACAGGTAGCCTGGTACAAAGCCATGGAAGATGCCAGCGAAATGGTACAGATAAATGACCTGCCATCGTTGGAGAAACACCTGCAGCTTTGGAGCGAAGGACAATCCACAGAACATAAACCCATTGGCTACATCCTCAGTCTGGAAGGTGCCGATTCCATCGTTACCGTACAACACCTGGAACGTGCTTATAACTATGGTTTACGCGCTGTAGGACCCGCACATTACGGCCCTGGGCGTTACGCACAGGGTACCGATGCTACGGGCTACATGGGGCCAAAAGGGCAGGAGCTGCTCAAAGAAATGGAACGCCTCAATATCATCCTGGATGCCACCCATTTATGCGATAACAGCTTTTGGGAGGCCCTCGATCATTTTAACGGTCATGTTTGGGCCAGTCATAATAACTGCCGTGCATTGGTAAACCATAACCGTCAGTACAGCGACGAGATGATCAAAGCTCTGATTGATCGTGGCGCTGTGATAGGGGCCGCACTGGATGCCTGGATGATGGTACCCAACTGGGTGAGAGGACAATCGACCCCGAAAGGCATGAACTGCAACCTGGAAGTGATGGTTGATCATATCGATCACATCTGCCAAATAGCTGGCAACGCCCTGCACATCGGTATGGGTTCCGATCTTGATGGAGCCTTCGGTCGCGAGCAATGTCCTTACGATCTGGAAACTATTGCCGATCTGCAAAAAGTACCCGCTCTGCTCAAAAAACGCGGTTATACCGATCATGACATCGACAATATGATGCATGGCAACTGGCTGAGGTTTTTAAGAAAGGCTTGGGCTAAGTAAAATAATAGAGTTTGTCATCCTGAGCGTAGCGAAGGATCTGTTTGCCAATTTGCATATTGAATAATAGATGCTTCACTTCGTTCAGCATGACAAGAATGTCCTTTGTCTTTGCTCCTTTATCAATTCTAAATCCTTTTCTTCATCCCCATGTAAAACAAACCATCCAATAGTATTATCTTTCCTTAAATAAGCCTAATTTGCAAACACTTGCTTCAAAAAAGCATTATCATCTATCATGAATGCAGAACAATCAAGGTTAAAAGATACCAGTTGGAAAAAATGGGGCCCTTATGTAAGTGACCGTCAATGGGGCACTGTACGGGAGGATTATAGTGCAAATGGCGATGCCTGGAACTATATAACACATGATATGGCCCGCAGCAAAACCTATCGATGGGGCGAAGAGGGCATAGCTGGTATTTGCGACCGGCAGCAGAACCTTTGTTTTGCCATAACCCTGTGGAACAAGAAAGACCCCATCATCAAGGAACGCTATTTTGGCCTCAGTAACCCCGAAGGTAACCATGGTGAGGATGTAAAGGAGATTTACTATTACCTGGATAGCACACCAACACACTCGTACATGAAAGCCCTGTACAAATATCCGCAGCAGGTTTTTCCGTATGAATGGCTGGTAGCCGAAAACAAACGCCGCACCCGTAAAGATCCCGAATTTGAACTCATCGATACTGGGATATTCGACAACGATGCTTATTTTGATGTATTTACCGAATATGCCAAAAGCGCTCAGGACGATATACTCATTAAAATAACCATACACAACCGGGGCGATCAGGACGCTGCTCTGAATGTAATGCCCACCCTGTGGTTTCGCAATACCTGGAGCTGGGGCTATGATGATTATAAACCCTATTTAACGGCCAACAGCGAGGGCAGGATAGAGGTATCACATAAAGACCTCGATCAGCTCTGGCTCCACACCGAGGGCTCGCCTGAGCTGTTATTTTGCGATAACGAAACCAATTCCAACCGGCTTTATAATTATGATAACGGCATCAAATACCATAAGGATGGTATCAATGACCATATTGTGCATGGTGCCGATACCCTCAATCCCCGCAATACAGGTACCAAGGCAGCTGTTAATTATGATATTACCATAGCCGCTAAACAAAGCGTTACCCTACGATTACGTTTATCGCCAGATGCCAATTACAGCTTTGAAGATTTCGACCACATATTTGATACCCGTATTACCGAGGCTGATCAGTTTTATAAGGATATCTACAGCAGTAAACCCGATACTGATCGCAGTCTGATACAACGACAGGCCTTTGCCGGTATGATGTGGAACAAGCAATTTTACTATTGCGACATACGGCATTGGCTCCGCGGCGATCCGGCACAACCGGCTCCCCCAGAACAACGAAAAACGGCCCGTAACAGCAAATGGATGCACCTGAATACCCGGGATGTGATATCTATGCCCGATAAATGGGAATACCCCTGGTTTGCCGCCTGGGATCTGGCCTTTCACTGCCTGGCACTGGCACGCATTGATATGGTCTTTGCTAAAAATCAGTTGATATTACTTACCCGAGACTGGTATATGCACCCTAACGGGCAGCTACCGGCTTATGAATGGGATTTTGGCGATGGTAACCCACCGGTGCATGCTATGGTGGCCTGGAGCATTTATAAAACAGATAAGGAAGCTAATAACGGCAAAGGCGATACTTACTTCCTGGAGCGGATATTTCATAAGCTGATGCTCAATTTTACCTGGTGGGTAAACCGTAAAGATGCTTCGGGCAATAACGTATTTGAAGGGGGCTTTCTGGGCTTGGACAATATAGGTGTTTTTGACCGCAACATGCACCTGCCCGGTGGTCAGCATCTGGAACAGGCCGATGGTACCAGCTGGATGGCCATGTATTCTCTTAACTTATTGCGTATAGCTACCGAGCTGGCCGCAGGGGATGATGCTTATTCAGATATAGCCTCCAAGTTTTTTGAGCACTTTATTTATATCGTCGGGGCGATGTCAAACCTGGGCGAAAACAATGAAGGGCTTTGGGATAATGAAGACGGCTTCTTCTATGATCAGATTAGCTTTCCGGATGATGGATCCATCAAAATGAAGGTACGCAGCATAGTAGGACTTATCCCATTATTTGCAACCGAAGTACTTAATGAGAGTGATATTACCGACAGTCCTATATTTCGCGACCGCATGAAATGGTTTGCAGAGAACCGGCCCGACCTGGCCTCGCTGGTGTCACGCTGGAACGAGAAAAGCGCCAACGGCAAACACCTCATCAGTTTACTGCGTGGTTTCCGGATGAAATCTATCCTGAAATACATGCTTGATGAAAAAGAGTTTCTGAGCGATTATGGTATCCGCTCGCTTTCCAAATATCACCTGGATAATCCATTTCATGTAGCCGTAAATGGTGTTGATTTTGGAATTGGGTATATCCCCGCCGAAAGCGACAGTGGTTTATTTGGTGGCAACAGCAATTGGCGTGGCCCTATCTGGATACCCATCAACTATCTAATCATTGACAGCCTGCACCGTTTTTACGAATATTATGGCGATGATTTTAAAGTGGAATGCCCAACTGGTTCAGGTAATTATATGAGTCTTAAAGAAGTGGCTAACGAACTTTACCGCAGGGTATCCAAATTGTTTTTACGCGATGAGAACGGTAACCGTCCGGTATTTGGCCAGTATCATAAAATGCAAACCGATCCAAATTTTAAAGACTACATTCTCTTTTACGAATATTTTGATGGCGACAATGGCCGCGGAGCAGGAGCATCCCACCAAACCGGCTGGACGGGATTGATCGCTAATTGTCTGTATATGTAATCGTGGAGATTGATAGTCCGGCAAATTTTTCGTATATTTATATCAATAGCAGCCCGGTTCTCTTTTTAACAGAGAACCGGGCTGTTTAGTTAAGAGAAAAACAAGGCCCAAAACCGACCATTTAGTATGTGGTTATTTAATAATCAATGATTTAATACTTTTTAAACCTTTCAAAACCCATCAAAAATTTGTTAAAAAGTGTTAAAATGGCGTTAAAGTCTTGTTAAAATGGGTAATAACTAAGGCTTTTTATGCTGTTTTCGACTAAAAAAATGTTAAAATTTCAGGTTTAAAAAGTTTTTTGACCGGGCTAACGGATCAAAAATATCCCGTTTTTTGCCACAATCAATTTGCGATACCTGGTAGAAAAATGATCGTCCAATAATTATTGTGTTAAAAAGACACAATAAAGTTTAATTCGATATAAAATTTATTTAGTTTTACTGTACCACTTATTAAAAACTAAAAATTATCAGCATGAATTACAACAGGCGAAAGTTTATCCAAGGCGCTGGGGCACTGGCTCTTGGCACCATGGCGTTATCCAGCAAAGCAGGTTCACTATTCAATAATGTAAAAGGTGAACACGCTATTGGTTTACAGTTATTTACATTCTTTGGAGTTATTGACGAAGATGTAAAAGGAACGCTCACCAAGATAGCCGGTTTGGGCTATAAGGAGCTGGAATCGGCCTTTAGCAAAAAAGGTGGCTACTATGGCATGAGTCCAAAAGAGTTCAAAGCTATGGCTAAAGACCTGGGTATGGCCTGGACATCCCACCATGTGCTTGGAGCGCCGTTTAAGCTTCCTCCGGGAGCAAAAATGCCGGTAGGGGCTGATGGAAAGCCTTTGGTGATACCACCTATGAAAAACCTGCGCGACGACATGCAGCAACTGGTTGACGATGCTGCCGAAGGAGGAATCAAATACCTGGTTTGTGCCAATTCGCCTACAGGTACACCGGAGGAGATCAAATCGACCATCGAGGTGCTGAACAAAACAGGGGAGGCTGCTAAAAAAGTAGGTATACAATTTGCCTATCATAACCACGATATGGAATTCCATCCCGTTGACGGCAAAGTTCCTTATGATCTGCTACTTAGTGAAACCGACGTCAAAAACGTAAAAATGGAACTCGACCTGGCCTGGGCCATAAAGGGCGGTAAAAATCCGGTTGAAATGTTTAAACAGCATCCCGGCCGTTTCCCGCTATGGCATGTTAAGGATCTGGATGCCACCCGTCAAATCATATTGCCCGTAGGTAGCGGCACTATTGATTTTAAGCCCATTTTCGCCGCGGCATCGTCCGCCGGAATGAAACACTTCTTTGTAGAGCATGATATGCCCAAAGATCCGCTGGCAAGTATTACCAGCAGTATTGGCTATCTGAAAAATACCTTGAAGGTGTAATCGTTCATTAAGTCATTTGCTTCGCGTCATTAGGTCATTTAATAGATACAATGACCTAATGACTTCTATGACACGTTTGTCTTAACAATTCCATAATATGTCATCGTTTTGATTTAACAGCGGCTTTAAGTATCTTAAAGCCGCATTAAAACAAAAACATGGCAGCACCCCAGGCAGAACAGTTAAAGCGCGTATTAAAACCTGTTCATTTGTGGGCAATAGCCGTTGGCCTGGTTATATCCGGTGAGTATTTTGGCTGGAACTTGGGTTGGGCAGTATCCGGGACTATTGGTTTTTTGATAGCCACGCTGGTGGTTACTATAATGTATATCACCTTCATTTTTAGCTATACAGAGCTTACCACCTCTATTCCGCATGCAGGTGGGGCGTTTGCTTATGCTTATAGGGCTATGGGACCTATCGGGGGACTCGTAGCTGGTTATGCTACATTGATTGATTTTTTACTGGCATCGCCTGCTATAGCCATTTCATTGGGGAGTTATCTGCATTTTTTGTATCCGGCTATACCCATTATGCAGTCGGCTATGCTATTCAACGTAGCCTTTATTATATTGAATATATCAGGTGTAAAGGAATCGGCTACGTTCTCGGTCGTTATTACCATTCTTGCTGTGGCTGAGTTACTGCTATATATGGGAGTTGTATCGCCCCATTTTAAAATGGATAATTACTTGAGCAACCCAATGCCCTTTGGTTGGGCTGGTGTATTTGCTGCTTTGCCTTTCGCGGTTTGGTTTTACCTGGCTATCGAAGGAGTGGCCATGGTGGCTGAAGAGGTTAAGGAGCCTAAAAAAAATATCCCAAGAGGGTATATATCAGCATTGGCTACCTTAGTCGCATTAGCCTTGGGAGTCATGGTATTAACCGGTGGAATAACCGACTGGCGCAAACTCAGCAATCTGGATTACCCGCTACCGGAGGCAATAGGAATTGTTTTAGGCAAAGCGAGCGGCCTCACTAAAGTATTCGCCAGTATTGGCTTGTTTGGACTTATTGCTTCATTGCACGGCACTATACTGGCCTCATCAAGGCAGGTATTTGCCATGGCACGTAGCGGTTATCTTCCGCGGGGGCTGGCAGGTATCAATCATAAGTTTAAAACACCGCACTGGGCGCTTGTTGCTGGAGGTATGGTTAGCTTTATAGCCATTTATAGTGGCACTACAGCGCAAATCATCGTACTATCGGTACTTGGGGCCATTGTGATGTATTTGATGAGCATGCTGAGCTTATTTATTCTGCGAAAAAAGGAGCCAAAATTAGAAAGACCTTTTGCATCGCCCTTTTACCCGATATTCCCGGCTACAGCCCTCATTATATCAACAGTGTGCCTATTCGCCATCATCTGGTTTAATTTGCAGGTAAGCGGTATATTCTTTGCTGGTTTGGCTGTTGTAATTGCGATTTTTGTATGGATGGGAAAGCATAAAATAGCATTGACTGATGAAATGATGGCCGCACCAGAATATAATCATTAAGGCATTCGGTCATTCAGTCATTAAATTAAATGGCGAAACCAATGACCTAATGATAATTTAAAAAATAAATGTCCTACAAGCACACCATACGCAATAAAGTTTATAAGTTTCCAGATCTGAAAACTTTACTGGGCAAGGCTTCACCGTACCGATCTGGCGATGAACTGGCCGGTGTAGTTGCCGAAAGCTATGAGGAGCGCGTGGCTGCCCAGATAACCCTGGCTGATGTACCATTAAAAACCTTCCTAAACGAGGCCATAATACCTTATGAGCAGGATGAAATAACCAGACTGATTATTGACAGTCATGATATTACGAGCTTTAGCCTTATAAGTCATTTAACCGTTGGCGAGCTGCGCGACTGGCTGCTGAGTGATGAAACTGATACAGCTACTTTAACCCGGATTGCTGCTGGTATTACACCCGAAATGGCTGCGGCGGTATCTAAACTAATGGGTAATCAGGATTTGATAGCTATAGGTAAAAAATGCGAGGTGATCACCCGTTTTCGCAATACCATTGGTTTAAAAGGGCATTTTAGTACTCGTTTACAGCCCAATCATCCAACCGATGATCCCAAAGGCGTAGCAGCCAGTATTATTGATGGTTTATTGCACTGTAGCGGCGACGCTTGTATTGGAATTAACCCTGCTACAGACAGTCCATCTGCCGTAAATAACCTACTCAAACTGATGGATAATATTCGTTATCAGTTTGACATACCTACACAAACCTGTGTGTTAAGCCATATTACCACTACTTTAGAGCTCATTAACCAAGGTGCCCCCATTGATCTTTGTTTTCAATCTATAGCAGGAACAGAGCAAGCTAATAGTAGTTTTGGTGTTAACCTGAGTTTAATTGATGAGGCCTACCAAGCTACTTTGTCCTTAAATCGGGGAACTATAGGTCATAATGTGATGTATTTTGAAACAGGGCAGGGTAGTGCGTTATCAGCCAATGCCAATTTTGGGGTGGATCAGCAAACCTGCGAGGTGCGGGCATACGCTGTTGCCCGAAAATTTAAACCTCTACTGGTAAATACCGTAGTTGGCTTTATCGGACCTGAATATTTATATGATGGCAAGCAAATTATTCGGGCAGCTTTAGAGGATCATTTTTGCGGAAAGCTGCTTGGTTTACCAATGGGTGTTGATGTTTGCTATACCAATCATACCCAGGCAGACCAGGATGATATGGACAACCTACTTACTTTATTAGGGGTAGCGGGCTGCAATTTTATAATGGGTATCCCCGGAGCCGATGATATTATGCTTAATTATCAGTCAACCTCGTTTCATGATGCTTTGTACCTGCGCAAAGTATTGAACTTAAAGCCCGCTTCCGAGTTTGAAAAATGGCTCATTAAACAAGGAATAGTTGATAGCAGTGGAAATATGTTGCCAGTGAGTCAATCACATGGTTTATTGGATGCCATGATCAAATAGCATGAAAAGGAATATCCCCCAGGAAATATTGCCCTTAAAAGCGCTGCAGGAGTTTACACCCGCCCGGATAGGTTTGGGACGGGTAGGCACCAGCATCCCTTTAAAACAATCACTGGAGTTTAAACTGGCCCATGCACATGCTCGAGACGCGGTATATTCTGAATTGGATATCAATAGTTTAACTGATTTACTTAAATTATTCGGTTTGCCAGTTTTGCATCTGCAAAGCAGGGTTGGTTATCGCGAACAATACCTGCAAAGACCAGATATGGGCCGCAGATTAAACAAGGAGTCTATTGATCTTCTTCAGCAGGGATATTATGTCGAAACAGATATAGCGGTTATTATAGTCGATGGTTTATCGGCAACTGCCGTCAATAAAAACTCTCTGGAATTATTACAGGTACTTATCCCGCAATTAACTGCAGCAGGTTTTAAATTAACCCCCATCAGCCTGGTTGAACAGGGGCGTGTAGCTATCGGTGACGACATTGGGCACGGACTAAAGGCGAAACTTTCCCTGATATTGATAGGAGAGCGGCCAGGGCTAAGCTCGGCGGATAGCCTGGGCGTTTATCTTACTTATGGCCCTAAACCTGGTCTTACCGATGAGGCTCGTAATTGCGTATCCAACATCAGACCAGGCGGTTTATCGTACGCTGAAGCAACTAAGAAAATATTCTATCTTATCAGCGAGGCCTTTAAACGGAAATCATCCGGCGTCATGCTTAAGGATAACGCCGGATTACTGGAAAGTTGAGAAAACCAAAAGAAGACCCTAGGAGACAAAAAGTGGGTTTACATGGTTTACACTTTTTATGGTTTACATTTAATTATATAATTGATAATCTAATAGTTAAATTTATTTCTTGGTCATTTAGTGGATTTATGTGTAAACCCACTTTATACCTTAGAGTCGTCTGCGAAAAATTCAAAATTTATTACATTGTCTCTTCAGAGAAGACCCGGAGAAGACGGAAAAGTTTATTTCCCGCGCTTTTCGATAGTTCCATTAAAAGAGATCGGATCGCGGTTACTGCTGGTTACTTGCAATGACGCATAGCCATCTGCAGAAATATCAAGCCTTAAGGTTTGTACATCCCGCCAGTCGCTGATATTTTTGTCCTTACCGGTTGGCTTTATGGTAATGCTCCAACCACCCTTTTTACCAGCTTTTGAAGTATAAGTAAAGTGGGTATTGGTAAACTTAATACCGCCTTCGGTAGGGTTATAAGGAGCAGTATAGGCCCTGCCAAAATAAGGTAAAAACGCGGCAACGGTATCCTTAGATACGGTCAGATCATACTCAGAAGTTAACGACCGGCCTACGCCTCGCATTGGCATCACATAATTGGCATTAAATACATAGTTTTGAGCCTCTACCATGTTTTTTACAGCCAGGGCACGGGCTGCTTTTTTGTCATTACCAGCGCTTTGTGCATTAGCTATATTAATGCTGATAAAAATCAGGAAAAACAATGCTGATATATTCTTTAATAATTTCATAATTAAGTATTTATTGGTTAGACGATAAAGTGATACTTAGGTTTAATTACTACTAAAGTTAAGCATTATTTAAACAACAAAATCACTCGTTTTTTGCGAGTGATTGTATACAAATTCAATGAATTAAGCCGAATTAATTTTTCATCAAATTGACTTACTTTTCATATTGCCAAAACCTGCCTTTTCCTTCGGCTATCCATTCCAGTGATTGCTCCATTCTTTTTTGTCTTGTGGCTTCTGTTTTTGCATCTGTTATCCAAACTAAATAGTCTTTTCGAAAAGATGAGGATTTACTTTCAAAAACTTCTTTCGCTAAGGAGTTGGTCGCGAGCTTTTCAGTAAAATAATCAGGCACTTCTATTACTTTTGGTTTTTCAGATAAAGGCTTTGCTTTTTTTATACCATTTTCATTTAAAATCATAGCTTCTTTGATATAAGCTATCAATGTTTCCTTTGCCGGCAGATCTGATAACGATTTTAGTTTATCCATATATCCCATCTTTTGTCCCGCCTTTACGCTCTCTACTATTTTGCTATCGATCATATTTTCTGCTTTGTAAAGGCTAAATGAGCAATGGTGTTTATAGCTTGCAAGGATACACATCATGTCGCCTTTGTAATCAAAATGCGGAATGCTCCATTTAATGATTTCTTCAACTTCAGGGCATGTTTCATGAATTATTTGGCGTAAATACTCCATAATTGGCTTTGCAAAATCTGCAGATTTTTCGATATACTCATCAAATTGGGGATTGAACTTTGACATTTTAAGCGTGTTTCTTTTTTGCTGATTTATAACTGTTTACACCAAATCTAAAATAATTAAAAATAAAAAGCCATCCGTTTTATACGAATGGCTTATGTTTTAGTTGATTGAGTGAATGGTTAAATTAAGTTTTAAAAGAACATAACCTAATCTAAATCAATCAACTACTTATAAATTATATCAAATTTACACTGCGATTTACGAACTCGGTAAGCTCAGCACCGGTCAATAAACCTTGAGAAAGCAGGGCTAAATCAAAAGCTTGTTTTGATAACTGTGCCTGGGTATCCTCACTTTCTTCCTGTAATATACGGTTGATCAATTTATGGTTACCATTCACAATCACTTTATAATTGTCGGGCATATTGCCGTAAAAACTCATACCGCCACCCATAGCTGCCATATCTTTCATACGGCGCATAAACTCGTCCATAGTAACGGTTACAGGCAACTCATCCGGGTTAAGGCTTTCTATTTGAACATTATACGCAGGTTTATTAATAGCTTTATTAAAGATATCTTTTACCTTGGTAGATTGTTCTTCGGTTAAAACAATTTCAGGTGCATCATCTTTTTTGATCAGCTTATCGGCAACATCAGCATCAACGCGTTTCAGTGATGTTTTATCCAGTTTCTGCTCCAGCTGACTGATGAAATGATTGTCGATAGGAGAGTTCATGACCAGTACATCATAACCTTTTTTACCGGCCGATTGGATAAAGGCATCCTGTTTAGCCGGGTCATTGGTGTAAATGTAAACCAGCTGACCGTCCTTGTCGGTTTGTACCGCTTCTACCTTATCTTTATATTCGGGCAGGGTGAAGTTCTCGCTCTTGGTATTGGTCACCAAAACAAAGTCTTTGGCTTTGTCATAAAACTTGTCTTCGCTCACCATACCATATTTTACGAACAAACCAATGTCTGTCCATTTTTCTTCGTAAGCTTTACGGTCGGTTTTAAACAGTTCTGACAACTTATCAGCTACTTTTTTAGTGATATAGCTGTTGATCTTTTTAACGTTGCTGTCGGCCTGTAAAAAGCTGCGTGATACGTTAAGTGGGATATCTGGTGAATCAATAACACCATGAAGCAGCATCAGGAACTCAGGTACAATATCTTTTACCTCATCGGTAATAAATACCTGGCGACTAAATAGTTTGATCTTGTTTTTCTGAACCTCAAAGTCATTTTTCAGTTTAGGGAAGTACAATACGCCGGTCAGGTTGAATGGATAATCTACATTGAGGTGTATCCAGAACAACGGGTCCTCACTGAAGGGGTAAAGCGTTTTGTAGAAGTTAAGATAATCCTCATCTTTTAATTCTGAAGGTGCTTTTGTCCAGATAGGATTAGTTTCATTGATGATGTTATCATGCTGAACCTCAATGTATTTTGGTTTGCCTTCTTCATCCACGCCATCTTCTTCACGGTCGGTTTTGGTACCGAATTTAATAGGTACAGGTAAAAACTTACAGTATTTGTCCAGTATCTCCTGAAGCTTGTGTTCATTCAAAAACTCTTCCGATTCGCTGTTGATATACAGGGTGATCTCGGTACCGCGTTCTTCCAGTAAGCCTTCACCAATTTCAAACTCGGTACTGCCATCGCAAACCCAGTAAGCAGGTTCGGCGCCGTCCTGGTAGGAAAGTGTCTGAATTTCAACCTTGTCAGCTACCATGAAGGCCGAGTAGAAGCCTAAACCAAAACGACCGATGATTTCATTGGCGTCTTTAGCTTCTTTGAATTTCTCCATGAACTCAGTAGCGCCCGAAAACGCGATCTGGTTAATGTATTTCTTGATCTCTTCGGCGGTCATACCCAGGCCGTTATCTGATATGGTGATGGTTTTTTTGTCTGCATCAAAAGCTACTTCAACGCGCAGATCGCCCAGTTCGCCGGTGTATTGGCCCAGGGAGGCCAGGCGTTTGATCTTTTGGGTAGCATCTACCGCATTTGATACCAGCTCGCGTAAAAATATCTCATTATCAGAGTAAAGGAATTTTTTAATGATCGGAAAAATGTTCTCGGTGTGAATCGAAATACTGCCTTTTTCTTGCATAATATTTTATATGATTGATTTAATATGATTTTCGATCTGTAACCATCAATGCCTGTTCCAAAGATGGTGATGTTGTCAAATTGTCAGTAAAGAATTTTGAAGATATGTCGCCCTACAAAATGTTAAAATTTTGAATCAGGAACTTTTTAAACCTTAAATTTTAACACTTTTTTGGTCAAAAAATGATCAAAATCACTTAAAAACACCCCGGAATTTGACCCCAAACCATCGATTTTAACACTTTTTAACAAATTTTTGAAGCGTTTTGAAAGGTTTAAAAAGTATTAAAATATTGACTATTAAATAACTACATACCAAATGATCGGTTTTTAAGCCCTTTTGCCCTTTAACTAAACAGCCCGGCTCTCTGAATAAAAGAGAGTCGGGCTGCTAATGATATAAAGATACGAAAATTCCGGGGCATCATCAAATGCCCATTTGTATCGGTTAAAAGTTTAATTTGTACCTGCTGGCTTTGATGCCGGGGCAGGTTGGTTTAGGGCAAAACGTTTGCCGATAACAGCCAAATCAGCATCACTTAGTTTAGAGGTTGATTTTAACAGCTGAACAAAATAAGTTACCTCACTTTCACTGGCCGGGCAGCCCACATTATCGCCATAGGTATCCAGCGAAGCACCTTTTGGTCTTACCTGGCTATCGCCCAAGACCTTTCCTTTGTCATCCAGTATCAACCAAAATGGTAATCCCGCTTTTTCACCATGAAACTTTGCTAAAGCTTCTGTCGATCCCGGGTTTTCCAGGTTCTTCTTGGCCGGTTGTTCCAGTACGTCCAACGTAGTAATCACATAGTTGTTATCGATCATTTGTTTGCACGATGGATCATTCAGTGAAGCCTCCATTTTCTTACACCAACTGCACCAGGAAGCATGAAATATCAACATTACCTTTTTATGCTCTTTGGCAGCCTGTGTGTAAGCCTGTTTTAATACTTCATCGGCAGATGGATTAGTTGTTTGTGCGCGACTGTTAAGTCCAATCGCCAGTGCAAAGAATAACAAAATGATCTTTTTCATGGGCCTAAATTATTGAGGTGAATCTGTCACTAAAGTTAAAAAATTATGTAGTACTATTTTTAAGCTCTCCTCGGTTCCTTGATGGATAATATGCCCCTCCGCGTTTATTTTAGAACGTATAAAAGAAATAACCAGCGTAGCGCCGTCAATAACACTACTGTTTAGTGCACCCAGTGTAAGCAGGAGCGAAGCATGAGCATGTTCGCCGCCTAAGGAGGCGGTGATGAGTGCTACGGGTTTTTTGACCAACGAACTGCTGGATACCAGCCAATCCAACATATTTTTGAGCTGACCGGGTACACCAAAGGCATATTCTGGCGTGCAAATAATCACGCCATCAACAGCTGCTAAAAGCTCACGCAGGTTTGCCACGGGTTCTGGCGGACTATCATTATCCAAACCCGGATCAAAAGGTGGTATGAGAGCCAGTTCATCGTATATAGTAAAGTTAACATCGGCAGGAACCTGGGTGGCCAGGTATTTTAAAATGTGATGGTTTGATGAACCAAAGCGCAGACTACCAGAAATGGCAAGTATCCGTGTTCCTTTTAAAATGGGCGTATCATCTGTTTTAAATGGTTTGTTCATTATAATATTCTATATGTGCTCGACTCAAAGATAGTCGTTCTTTTTATAGCGGTCACTTGACCGGAACCCATATGTGTTTAGAAGAAATAAAAGATGGTCATTTACCTTCCGCTTCCTTAAAATCTTACTCTCTTATTTTTCCTCTTTAAAATTGCTTATAGCAATACCGGCAACAACAACGGCAACTATTCCAAATAACCTAAAGGTTTGATTCAGCCCGATATTTACAATCAGGCTAAAAACCAGGCTTCCCAAGCCATATCCCATGAAAAGGAAAAAGGCGAATAAACCAGTGGCTGCTCCCTTTTTGGGTGAAAGTGTGGTAATAATGGCAGCATATAAAGGTTGGGTTAAATCAAAGCCTAAGGATAAAGTCGCGATAGAAATACAGGATATAACCAGTGAATAGTTAATACTCAATGATAGTGCAGACAGAGCCCCCACTAAAATTCCGATGGGGATAATTTTATTGCGTCCAAATTTGTCGGCAAGCTTGCCCAGCACAGGCCCGAATAACAATCCGGGTATCCCATATCCCATTAACGCGAGGCCAATTTCCCGCTCATTAAGATGATAATTTTTGTAAAAGAAATAGCCAGTCCAGGCGAAAACCCCACTATGAAACATGCCGTTGAACAGTACAAAAAGATAAGTTCTCCAGCCTCGGGGCAGAAAAAAGATCTCTTTAAGCGATTGGTACATAACACGGAAGCCGCCGGCGTGTTTAGCATCTCTATATAAGAAATATTTTCCGTTAATAATCAACACTAATAAAACGCAAGCGCCTACAGCTGCTGCAACCCAAAACATCATTTGCCAGCCTAACTGAGCGGTAAGCAACGCGCCTGCGCTGGAGCCAAATGCCATTCCCCCAGCCATAAACCCGAAAAAAACACCTAAAGCGTGGCCACGCTTTTCATACGGGAAATTATCGCCAATCCATCCAATGGTAATTGGAGCCACACCTCCCGCACCAAAACCGGTCAATAATCGAAGTATAATCATCTGTGTGATGGAGTGGCAAAAGCCCGTGCAGGCAGTCAACACGATAAAACAACTCAATGAAAATAGTATAATTGGAAACCTGCCGTATTTATCAGATAATGGCGCGTAAACTAAGGTTACTAAACCATACCCCAATAAGTAAGCAGGTTCAATAAAACTTACGTGACGCACAGACACGTGAAACAACATGGCCAGACCAGGCAAAATGGGTGCGACCATAAATCCCTGAAAGAAAATAATGAAAGTTCCCAATGATAAAATAACTACCAGGAACATTGGTGGTGCAATAATATTTGTAATTGATGGGGGATTAGCGGTTAGCTGTTGATCTGATTTCATTTTTGATATATTTTGAGAAGGAGGTAGGCAAAAGCTTTCCATAAATATGGTTTTTCATTCCATAGGGATAAAAATCGCTTTGCTTTTACCGGTATAAAAGGCATGACGAAAGCTGCTGATCGTTTTTTAGGAGAGGAATTTTATCAGACAAACGGACTGTAGCGGGAGTTTGTCCAGTTTGGATTTTCCATCCTGTTTGGTAAAACCTTCCGATTCAAAAAGACTAATGAAGGGATTTTCTACATATTCATTGATCCAAATGGCTTCGTATGGTTTACAAACGGATAAACATTTATCAAATAATGATTGCCTGATAGCAGGATCGGTATATTCTTTAATGATACCAAAATCAGCAATCCGGATAACGCGCTTTTGCGCTATAACTTTTGGTCTTTCTCCTTTAGAAGTAATCCGGGCAAAACCTGCTGGTTTATCGTTTGCATAAACAACCAGCCACTGATTGGACATACTGTTAACTTCTACCATCAGCGCCTTTTCATTAAAGTTTCCAGAAAGATAATTTTCAACCTGTTCTTGTGGGAGCAGGGGCAAAAAAATTTCCCTGGCAATAGTTTGGGTGAGGTACAATAATGCATCCATGCCCTGCTGTGTAGCAATGGTAAATTTGGTTATGATTTTTGAATTCATTTTGACATTTTATGGTGCCAAAAGTAAACCCTATTACATAGTCGGTACAGATACAGATTATGTAAAAATAATCGGTACAGTTACTATGATACAGCTTCGCCCATGAGCTCGAGTGCTTTGATTTTTAACGAAGAATATTTATCTGCGAATACAATTCTGAAATTACTGGCAAACATGGCCGAAAAAGAAAAAATATAGCCAGGCGTAAATTTAACACCAATTCTTTCGCACTGATTGTAAAAATTATTCATATCTACATGACCGGGCATTTTTACCCATATGTTATAACCACCTGCAGGCGGTACAATGAAAGTACCTTGAGGAAAATGCGTTGATAAAAGATTGATGGTAAAATGCGCGTTTTTTGCCAGCTGCATCCTGAAAGCCCGGATATGCCGGTCATAACTATTGGTATCTAATAAACGATTAACCGTTTCCTGGTAAATGGGTGAAACTGTACTACCCATGGAAAATTTAATTTGTTCTGCCTGCTTCAGGAATTTGCCCGCAGCTAGCCAGCCCAAACGGATGCCTGGGGCAAGAGTTTTGGCGTATGATGAGTAGGTCATCACTAAACCACTATCGTCATAGCTTCGCAGCGTAGACGGGCGATTTCCGCTAAAGTTTAAATCGCCATAGATGTCATTTTCAATAACAGCGACATTGTGTTGCTGTATTACTTTAACCAACTCCCTTTTAACTTCATCAGAAAGTAATATGCCCGTAGGGTTATGAAAGTTTGGCGTAATGATAACCGCTTTTATTTTGTTTTTCTGACAGGCTTTTTTAAAAAAGTCAGCATCAAAGCCGTTCATCAAATCTACCGGGACTTCTATCACTTTGAGATGAAGTACCCTGATAACCTCCAATATAGAAAAAACACAAGGACTTTCTACAGCAACTACATCGCCTGCATCACATACCGCAGAGAGCGCGATATAAAGCGCCTGTAATGCGCCGTCGGTAATCAGTAATTCCTGTGGGTTGATCCGGGTCTGATACCCGGCAGCATGTTTTATAATATTGGTTTTTAAATCTTCGGATCCATTGGTAGGGTAGTATCTTAACAAACCTGCTCCTTTTTCTCTTATAATTTGCTGCATGGTTCTCAATAATAGCTTCTGAGAAATAATAAGATCGCCTGGCGTGGCCACATTAAACTCTATCAACTTTTTTCTGCCCCGGGACGAGGTTATTAGTTCAACATTCTTTTCAAAAATGGCATCCCTGACTACAGGCGTGTTTTGTAAAATGTTTTCTTTCTTTGGGTTTGATAGCGTTGCTACATAATAGCCTGATTTAGGAATACTAATGACTAGGCCCAATATAATTAAATGCTCATAGCCACTTTGAATAGTACTAATGCTGGTATGATATTGCTTTTTCAGATCCCGAACAGAGGGCAATTTATGACCAGGCTTATAAACTCCGTCGCGAATATTTTTCACAATGTCGGAAGTGAACGCCTCAAATTTATATACTCTCATATACTTACTGTACTACCTTTATTTACAAATAGCAACACTGTACCAAAGGTAATAATTGCTCTTTAAACAAGGTAGATTAAGACAGAATGGCTAATTTAACGTGAGTTTGATATAATAAAGCTCCATGTTATTTCGACAAACAACGATGGGCAAAATGGCGAGGTGAGGAGAAATCTTCTGCGAGATACAAGGCTCTGATTGCAAATCGTAGAAGATTTCTCCTCGTACCTTGTTCGAAATTACATTGCTTTTCCAAAGCTTTTATAACCTTGTAAATTACTGTCATGCTAATCAAAAATTCTCCCTTTGGGGGCACTACGGTATAAACTGCAAAATAAATGATGACCCCTTGCCTTCGGTTGATTGTACCTGTATGTTGCCCTTATGCAGCAACATGATTTGTTTACACAAGCTAAGACCTATACCGCTGCCTGTTTTACGGGTGCTGAAGAAAGGGATAAAAATTTTATCGAGCAATTCGGGTGGCATGCCTAATCCGTTATCAGTCACCTTTACCAGTGTTTTACTGTTGTTCTGCAATTCCCCAGATAATATTAGGCGGGGCTCTTCGCGGTCTTTTACAGCTTCTATGGCATTCACCAGCAGGTTGATCATCACCTGTTCAATGAGGTTAATATCGGCCTGTATAGCCAACGTAGGATCGCGCAGAATGATCTCCAGCTCGATGTGTTTTTTCTCCAGTGTTGGCCTCATCAGGCTGGCCAGGTTCTCGAACAGGTCGCGCACCAATATCTTATTCAGATCGAGCTTGGTAATCTTGTTAAGACTGCGGTAGCTTTCGGTAAACTTGAGTAAACCTTCACTTCGTCTTTTAATGGTATCGATGCCTAGTTCCAGGTCTTCCAGTTCGCTGCTTTGAATGGCTCCGGTTATTTCGGGGCTTTGCAGCCTGTTCTTCAAAGTGTCTGCCAATGACGATATAGGGGCAACCGAGTTCATGATCTCATGCGTCATTACATTGAGTAGTTTCGACCATGCTTTTGATTCTGTTTCATCCAGGGCTTCGCTTACGTTCTGGAAAGCTACCAATTTGTATAATACATTGTCGCTGCGCATCACACTTGCGGTGATCAGCATTTTAACCAGCTGCTGGTTGCGTGTAATGGTGATAATCTTGCTGTCGCCAGGTTTTACAATGGTTAACTCATGATACAGAGCCGGATCGCGTTTCTCGAGGGAATGTAAAGATTTAAGATAAGGTATGCCGATGAGATTTTTAAAGGCCTCATTGATCCAACTGATGTTACCGGTTTCTTCCTCGAACGACAGGATGCCGGTATCAACCAGTTCCAATATTTTCTGCAGGTAATGGTACTGCGTTTCGCGCTCGCGACTAATGAGTTTAAAGGTGGTATTGATATCGTTAAACCCTTTGCGTAACGGTTTTAGCTCATTGGGTGCACGGCGAACATCAAAATGCCGTGAAAAATCACGGTAATGTATCGACTCCACAAACTGGTTTACCTCGTCCTGCGCTTTTTTCTGAAAACGAATCATTTCAATAACCGCGTATACGATGAGCGGGATAAAAATAACCAGGTACAGCGGTTTACCGCTAACAATAACAAAAGCGGCGGCAACCAGGGCCAGGAACATCAGAAATACGCGCAGCAACAGCCGCCATTCATATCGGTTAAATATCATATTTGCTTAATCTGCGGTATAGGGCGGTGCGGGTTAATCCCAGTTCTTTGGCGGCCCGTGTTATGTTGCCATTGTGCTTTTCAATAACCCTAAGTATGGCATTCTTTTCCAGCGTACTCAGCTGAATGTTATCATCATCTGCAATGGTTTCGGGCGCTGTTTCCAGGATCGAGAAGATAAGGTCGTCTGGTCGCAGTATATTTTCGTCGGCCATAATCACGGCCCGTTCAATGGTATATTGCAGTTCGCGTACGTTACCGGGATAATTGTATGATTTTAATTTCTGTAAAGCCGCGGCATCAAAATCCATCGAAGGTTTAAGGTATTTGCTGGCATACAGCTTGGCAAAGTGCCGGGCCAGTATGGCAATATCTTCATTACGCCTGCGCAATGGGGGCATATTGATCTCGACCGTATTAATCCGGTATATTAAATCCTTACGGAACCGGTTTTCATTGGCCAGTTCATGCATGGGCACGTTGGTGGCGCAAATCAGCCTGATGTCGATATCAACGGCTTTGTTGGTGCCCAAACGGGTTACCTGCCGGTTTTGGAGTATGGTAAGAAGCTTAGCTTGCTGCTGCAGACTAATGTTGCCAATTTCATCGAGGAACAAAGTACCGCCCTGTGCATCTTCAAACCGGCCCGTACGATCTTCCCGGGCATCAGTAAATGCGCCTTTTTTGTGACCAAAAAGCTCACTTTCAAACAAAGTATCGGTAAGGGCACCCACATCCACTTTTATAAAAGGTTTATCGGCACGCAGGGAACGTTCATGTATAGCCTTGGCCATCAAGTCCTTGCCTGTGCCATTTTCGCCCAGAAGCAGGATATTAGCATCAGTAGGGGCAATTTTGTTCACCTTGTAAAAAATATCCTGCATCACTTCTGATTCACCCAGGATAGAAGTATCACCAGCCGTACTTTTAACAGCTGTTTTGGTAGTTTTTACACCCTCTTTTTTATCAAGGAGCTCTTTTATAGTGGCTATCAGCTTTTCATTATGCCATGGCTTTACTATAAAGTCATTAGCGCCTTCTTTTAAGGAACGTACGGCTAAATCAATATCGCCATAAGCGGTTATCATGATCACGCAAACGTTTGGTTTCCAGTCTTTTACCTTTCGTAACCAGTATAAACCCTCGTTACCGGTATTAATAGCGCTATTAAAATTCATATCCAGCAAAACCAGATCGACTTCATTGCGCTGCAATAACCAATTTAAATTCTCCGGGTTTTTCTCGGTGATCACTTCCTGAGCTTCTGTTTTCAGTAAAAGCTTAACGGCGGTTAGCACATCCGGGTCATCATCAACAATTAAAATAGTAGCTTTTTTTAATATCATGTTTTTATATGTAGTTCATTAGTTCAATTGTTCATCAGACCAATTGTTCATTGAGCCTCGTTTACTTGTATCGACAAATATAACAGACTATTGCTACCAATGAACTAATGAACTAATGAACAATTGAACTAAATTGCTTAAATTTCATACCAGTTATAATAATACAAGTATTAAACTGTAAATCAATAATGAACGGATATAACAAAATTACATCACTGTATCATAACCGAACACTTGCTGTAACAGAAGCGTACGCTTTAATTGCTTATTTGCTATTTAATGCATTGAAATACAGTAATTTAATTTGTGGCATGTCTTTTTGTTATGACTATTCAAAATATAATAAACTACAGTGGACAGAAAAATTGAAAAGAAGACCTGGAATAATAAACGGATACTAACAATTGCGGGCATAACAGGCATTATTTTATTAGTTGGCGGCAGTATTTATTTTACATCTGGTAAAAGCAAATTGGATGTTGACACCGAACGTATAACCATCAGCACTATCACTAAAGGCCCTTTCCAGGAGTTTATCCCGGTTAATGGTGTGGTAATGCCGCTGACCACTATTTATCTTGACGCATCAGAAGGTGGTGTGGTTGAAGATAAGTATGTAGAAGATGGGGCCAACCTGAAAAAAGGCGATCCGATTTTAAAACTGTCCAATACCGATCTGGAACTGAGCCTGGCCAATCAGGAAACTGCCGTATATGCCGAGCAAACCCAGATGCAGATATCGCATAACAACGCGCAGCAAAATACTATTACTAAGTTAAACACCATGGCCGATGTTGAGAACGCTTATAAGGAAGCCGAAAGGGTTTATAAACTGGATAAACATCTTTACGACCAAAAAGCTATTGGTTTACAACAATATCAATCTGATAAAAATATGTATGACTATCAGGTTAACCGTTATAAATTAGCCAAACAAATATTAGTGCAGGACACCTCACTGGTTAAACAACAGGCTTCGCAATCACAGGAACAATATGCACACATGAAAACTACACTGGAACTGATGCGTAAAAAGGTGGCCAGTTTGATCTTAAGAGCCCCTATTGATGGCCAGTTAACATCAATGGATGCAGAAGTTGGTCAAAACAAAAAACAAGGTGAGCATTTGGGCCAGATTGATGTTCAATCGGGTTATAAAGTACGGGTTGATATTGACGAGCATTATCTTTCACGTATATACACAGGCTTAAAAGGCGATTTTCAGTTTGCCGATAAAACTTATAATCTGGTGATCAAAAAGGTTTTCACCCAGGTAACTGCTGGTAGGTTCCAGGTTGATATGCAATTTGTAGGTGAAGTGCCTAAAGGTATCAGGAAAGGACAAACACTACAGGTGAGATTGGCTTTGAGCGACGAGACCACGGCTATATTGGTTCCTAAAGGTGGCTTTTACCAGCAAACCGGCGGCAACTGGATATTTAAAGTAAGCGAAGATGGTACCAAGGCTTATAAAGTAGATATACAATTGGGCAGACAAAGTCCGGATTACTTTGTGATAACCGATGGTTTGAAGCCGGGCGACAAGGTAATTACCTCAAGTTATGAAACTTATGGCGATATACAGGAACTGGTATTGAAAAAATAAATGAACAAAACTGCAACGAAAAGCAGCTGTAAAACATCATATATAAAACTAATTAACTTAACGAAACTTAAAAAAACAAATCTATCCGCCACATGGCGGGGATGATGCAGGAGGCACCAATGATAAAAATTACTAATCTCGAAAAATTCTACCGTACCGAAGAGGTAGAGACCATAGCTTTAAATAAGCTATCGATTGAAATTGCTACCGGCGAATTTGTGGCTATCATGGGTCCGTCAGGTTGCGGTAAATCAACATTGCTTAATATATTGGGGATGTTGGATGATCCGGATGCGGGCAGCTATGTTTTTAATGATATTGAGGTAGCCCATTTTACCGAGCGTAAACGTGCCGATCTGCGCAAGCATAATATTGGTTTTGTATTCCAGAGCTTTAACCTGATTGATGAGCTTACCGTGTTTGAAAATGTGGAGCTTCCATTGATATACACCGGTGTAGCATCAGCCGAAAGAGTAAAAAGGGTAGAAGAGGTTTTAGATAAAATGCAGATCATGCACCGTCGTAACCACTATCCGCAACAGTTATCAGGTGGTCAGCAGCAGCGTGTGGCTATTGCCCGTGCCGTAGTTAACAAACCCAAACTGATAC
Source organism: Mucilaginibacter lappiensis (assembly GCF_900155965.1). Classification (GTDB taxonomy): domain Bacteria; phylum Bacteroidota; class Bacteroidia; order Sphingobacteriales; family Sphingobacteriaceae; genus Mucilaginibacter; species Mucilaginibacter lappiensis. The sequence goes on along the minus strand of NZ_FTMG01000004.1, from coordinate 268,721 downwards.
TGGCGGATGAGCCCACTGGTAACCTGGACAGCAGTAACGGTAATGACGTAATGGAACTGCTGACCGATTTGAATGAGCAGGGAACTACCATTATTATGGTTACACACTCTGAGCATGATGCCCGTTATAGCCACCGTATTATCCGCTTGTTGGATGGTCAGAGCGTAATGGAAAATATTATGGTTTAAACCAAAACCTCTTCCCAAAAAGAAAATAGTTTATATAAGTTAGTAAGTGCCTCGCTATCCTCTCCGTATCTGGAGGGGTTAGCTTGAGTTTTATGCTTTAATTTCTATCAGGATAGTTCAAAACATCCTTTAACTTTTAAAATAGCATGTGATAGACCTTCGGTTTTAAAGAAGAGGAAGAATTGATGTTTTATAATAGTTAAATATTTAACGCTTACGTAAATGATTAAGAATTATATAAAAACAGCTTTCCGCGGTCTTCAAAAAAACAAAGGGTTTACCGCCATCAATATCCTGGGTCTGGCCTTAGGTCTGGCCACCTGCCTGCTCATCATTTTATATGTAGTTGATGAGTTAAGCTATGACCACTATAATACCAAGGCCAGCAGAATTTATAGGGTAAATGAAGATCTTAAACTTGGTGACAATAGCGTAAAATATGCAGTATGCATGCCCCCTCTCGCTAAAACCCTAAAAACAGAGTATCCTTACGTTGAAAATGCTGTCCGCTTAAAAAATGCCGGCAGCTGGCATGTTAAAAAAGGAAATTCCAACATACTGGAGAACAAATTGGTTTATGCCGATCCTTCGCTGTTTGATGTTTTCACCTTGCCGATGATAGAAGGAAGCCCGTCATCGGCCCTTGTAGAACCTAACAGTATTGTAATCACCGAAACTACAGCAAAAAAATATTTCAACAGCCTTAATGTTGTGGGTAAAACATTGGTGTTAAATGATAATACCCCAGTTAAAGTTACCGGCGTAATTCGTGATATACCCAGGCAGTCACATTTCAATTTTGATTTCTTCTTGTCAATGTCTACCTGGGCAGATAGCCGCTCCAATGAGTGGTTACGCAGTGATTATAATACCTATGTTTTATTAAAGGATCCGTCGGATGCTAAGAAACTCGCGGCCAGCTTTCCTGAATTATTAAGAAAATTCAGCGGGGCACAAATGCAGGCGGATATGAACATGAGCATTGAGGCCTTTGAAAAAAGCGGCAGCTTTTTCAGGATGAACCTGATCCCACTAACTGACATTCACCTAAAATCGAGCCTGAGTGGTGAGCTGGGCCCAAATGGTACCACGCAGTACATCTATATATTTTCGGCAATAGCTATTTTTATACTTTTAATAGCTTGCGTAAACTTCATGAACCTTTCTACAGCGCGTTCTTCAAACCGGGCACGTGAGGTTGGGGTACGCAAGGTTTTGGGTTCTGACCGTAAACATCTTATTGCCCAATTTTTAACCGAATCAATTCTGGTCACTTTTGTAGCTACCATATTAGCGTTTATAGCAGCCTTATTTTTATTACCGCTGTTTAATCAATTATCTGGTAAGGAATTAGCGATTAACAGCCAGTCGTTAGTATGGATAATTCCATCATTATTATTCATATCCCTATTTGTTGGTGCCATCGCGGGGGCATATCCGGCCTTTTACCTATCGGCATTTCAACCGGTTGATGTTTTGAAAGGTAAATTAGCTGCTGGGTTTAAAGGCGGCAGGCTTAGGAGTTTTCTGGTGATATTTCAATTCTCCATATCTATTTTCCTGATCATCGGTACTTTGGTGATATATAACCAGTTAAATTACATCCAGACAAAAAATTTAGGTTACAACCGCAACCAGGTACTTATCGTCCAAAACGTTTTTGAGCTTAACAAGCAAGCCAAGGTATTTAAACAAGAAGTAAAAGAAATTCCCGGAGTTATGAATGCTACCATGACGGGTTTCCTGCCTACTTCCAACTGGAAAAGTACCGCTATCTATTATAAAGATGCTACGCTTGACCAAAAAAAATCCCTATTTCCACAAAGCTGGGAAGTTGATGAAGATTATGTAAAAACGCTTGATATGAGGATGGTAGCAGGGCGTAGTTTCTCCAAGGATATGCCTACCGATTCTGCAGGTATTATACTAAATGAATCGGCAGCAAAATTCCTGGGCTTTAATGATGTTAATAAAATCTTGTACAGAGGCCTGGGAGGTAAAAATACGCTGGATAACGTAAAGCAATATCATGTAGTGGGCATAGTAAAAGACTTTAATTTTAATTCCCTGCGTGAAAGCATAGGTCCGGTGGTGATGACACTGGCAGAAAATACAGGTGCCCTAAGTATTAAGGTAGATACCAAAAACCTGCCGGCGTTACTATCTCAAATAAAAGATAGATGGAAAGAATTATCGCCAAATGTACAGATCAACTACTCGTTTATGGATCAGGAGTTTGATGCTTCCTACCGTACAGAACAACGTACCGGTCAAATATTTATAGTATTTACTTCACTGGCCATTGTAATTGCCTGTTTGGGTTTATTTGGTTTAGCTGCCTATGCTGCAGAACAACGCACTAAAGAAATAGGCATACGGAAGGTATTGGGGGCAAGTGTATCGGCCATTGCGGGTATGCTTTCTAAAGATTTTATTAAGCTGGTATTCATTTCTATTTTGATAGCCACGCCAGCGGCCTGGTACCTGATGAATAAATGGTTACAGGATTTTGCCTACCGGATCAATATCCAATGGTGGGTTTTGGTACTGGCTGGCGTGGCCGCGTTATTTATCGCGGTTATTACAGTAAGTTTTCAGGCTATTAAAGCTGCAATTGCTAATCCGGTTGATAGCCTCAAAAACGAATAGAATAGTAGACTTCAATTAAAGCTCATGTTCAGAAATCATTTAAAAACCGCCTGGCGAAACCTTATTAACAAGAAGTTTTATAGCGCCATTAACATTATTGGGCTTACCATTGGTTTGGCCGTTGGGATACTTATTTTATTATGGGTGCAAGACGAGCTGAGCTTTGATCGATTTAACTCTAAGGTTAGTCAGATATACAAAGTTAATGCCTCTATTGGCAGCGGGGTAAGTAAGCAGGTATGGGGTGGGGTACCGGCTCCTGTGGCCGTTTATGCCTTGAAAGAAGTTCCCGGTATTGTTAACGCTGTAAGGGTGATAACTTCTTATGATTACTCTGTTTTTAAATATAATGATAAAATACTAAAGGAAGATTATGGAAAACTATCCTATGTAGATGACTCTTTTTTTAAAGTATTTGATTATAAACTATTAAAGGGGAATATAAATATCCCTTTCCCGAATGATCAGTCGGTCATAATTACAGAAAGTACCGCAAAGAGATATTTTGGCGATGCCAACCCTATTGGCAAAACTATTACAGGCGATAGTAAAGATCCCTTCGTAGTTTCAGGTGTACTGGCCGATTTTCCGGCAAATTCAAGCATCAGCGGGAATATGCTATTTTCCATCAACCAAAAGAAAAAACAATATAACGGTAAAGGATACTGGAAAGCAATGGATGAAGATTGGGGGAATTATTATACCTCTACTTTTTTACAAGTACGTAACGATGCATCAACGCGGGCTATTGGTGATAAACTCACCAAAATTCATTTTGAACACCAAAAAGGTATAAAACCAACAGACGGAATATTCCAGTTACAACCATTAAAGGATATTCACCTCTATAATCCGGATGGATCATCAGCCGGTGTGCAGATAGTGAAGGTATTTTCAATTGTAGCCATATTGATCTTGTTGATTGCCTGTATCAATTATATCAACCTATCAACCGCACGTGCTATGTTACGCTCAAAAGAAGTAAGCGTACGTAAAATAATAGGCGCCGAACGAAAGCACTTGTTTATGCAGTTCATCATTGAAACGCTGCTTTGTTTTGCAGTAGCTCTGTTATTAGCCTTTGGACTTATATATGCCGTAATGCCATTTTATAATGGTATTGCCGGCAAGCAGATGCAATTTAATTTATTTGATGTAAAAGTTTGGCAGGTTATTGCTCTTACAGTAATAACTACACTCATAGCATCAAGTATATACCCTGCATTATTACTATCATCTTTTAAACCCATCAATGCACTAAAAGGAAAAATATCCGGTACGGGTAATGCCACTTTCAGAAAAGTATTGGTTGTTTGCCAGTTTGCATTTTCTATCGGTCTTATTGTAGGTACCATCATCATTAACCGGCAATTGAATTATATACAGCAAAAGCAGTTAGGATACGATCGGTCGTATGTTTTCAGTTTGCAGTTGCATGGGATGCAGGATCATTATGAGGCGATAAAAGCCGATCTGCTTAATCATCCGGAAATAACCGGAGTTACCACCGGCGATGGTAATATAGTAAGCAGCGGTAGCACCACCAGTGATACGGATTGGGATGGCAAGGACCCGAACATGAGTTTCCTTATTCACCCATATGGTGTTGATAAAGATTTTATTAATATGTTCAAAATAAAATTCACTAGTGGTAATAACTTTACCGGTTCAAAATCAGATACAGCTCACTGGATATTGAATGAAACCGCTGTAAGACTTGCAGGAATTAAAAATCCTGTCGGCAAGCGATTTAAGTTTCATGATACCAATGGCATCATCATTGGCGTAGTGAAAGACTTTCATTTTGCATCGCTAAAACAAGCTATTGAACCGGCTATTTTTAATTTCAGACCAACCACCTGGCAAATGTTTATTAAAACTACGGGTAAAGATTCTCCAATGGCCATTAAAACCGTTGAGAAATTATGGAAACAATACAACGCTACCTATCCCTTCGAATACAAATTTCTGGATGATGATTATAATGAGCTCTATCATTCTGAGCAAAATACAGCATCTCTTTTTGATGTTTTTGCGGGGATAGCCATTTTTATCTCCTGCCTGGGATTATTTGGGCTGGCCACTTATACTGCACAGGTTAAAATTAAAGAAATAGGTATCCGCAAAGTATTGGGCGCAAGCGTAGCTAATATCACGGCTATGCTTTCAAAAGATTTCCTGGTGCTGGTATTCATAGCCATATTGATCGCATCCCCAATAGCCTGGTACGCAATGAATAAATGGTTGCAAAATTACGTTTACCGCACAGAGCTAAGTTGGTGGACACTGGCTATTGCCGGGTTGGCGGCTGTACTTATCGCTTTTATAACTATCAGTTTTCAGGCTATTAAAGCTGCGATAGCAAACCCTGTGAAAAGTTTAAAGAATGAATAATCTCACCCCAGACCTCTCCAAGGGAGAGGGAGATATATTGGGAGGTAAATAAATTAACAGTAATTACAATTTCTCCCCTTGGGGAGGTTAGGAGGAGTTTATGATCAAAAACTTTATAAAAATAGCCTGGCGAAATTTATTACGCCACAAATCATTTTCGCTGATAAACATAGCCGGACTGGCTATTGGGATGGCCAGCGCTGCTCTTATTTTATTCTGGATACAGAATGAGGTGAGCTACGACCAGTTCCACAGCAATAAATCACGATTGTACCTGGCTTATAACCGGGCTGTTTTTGATGGTAAGCTATGGTGTTGGCCAACTACACCTAAAGTAATGGCTAAAACTTTAAAGCAGGAATATCCGGGTGTAGAAGAAACTGCACGTACTACATCGGCCAATTTCCTGTTTACTGTTGGCGAAAAACACCTGAACATTCCGGGTAATTTTACCGATCCGGGGTTCCTGACCATGTTTAGTTTTCCATTGATCAAAGGAAATTCTAAAACAGCATTAAATACCATCAGTTCCATAGTTATAACCGAACAACTTTCCAAAAAGCTGTTTGGTAATGATGACGCTATGGGCAAGGTTATTAGGATAGATAGCGTTGATAATTTTACTGTTACCGGGGTGTTAAAGGCATTGCCCAACAATACCCGGTTTGATTTTGAATACCTGGTGCCTTGGAGTTATTTAATAAAAACAGAAAAAGTTGACGAAAAATATTGGGGCAACAATTCGGTACAAACCTGGGTGTTGGCCAAACCCAATGTGTCTGAAGCTACCTTAAATAAACAGGTATTAAATATAACCAAATCACACTCCGACCAGAAGGATGAGGAAGTATTTATGCACCCTGCGAGTAAATGGCGGTTATACTCAAATTTCGAAAATGGTAAAATAATGGGCGGTCGCATCAACACCGTAAAGTTGTTTGGAATAATTGCCATGTTTATTTTACTCATTGCATGCATTAATTTCATGAACCTGAGCACTGCCCGTAGTGAACGACGCGCGCGGGAAGTAGGTATCCGTAAAGTAGTAGGGGCTCAAAGAGGTTCACTCATAAGCCAATTCCTGGGTGAATCTATACTACTGGCCCTTATTGCCGGGATATTAGCCCTCGTTATTGTACAAATCAGCCTTTCTGGTTTTAATCAATTAACCGATAAGCAGTTATTTATACCCTTTGGTAGTGTTGTTTTTTGGTTTGTATGCCTCTTGTTTGTGTTGTTAACCGGCGCTATAGCCGGTAGTTATCCTGCATTTTATTTATCCTCCTTTAAGCCGGTAAGCGTGTTAAAGGGAACGTTTAAGGCAGCAAATGCTTTAGTTACTCCGCGTAAGTTGCTGGTAGTTATACAGTTTACCTTTGCCATAGTACTCATCATTTGTACCATTATTGTTCGCAACCAGATGCAATATGCACAGGATCGCGAGCTGGGTTATAAAAAAGATAACCTGGTTTATACCATGATGATGGGAAACATTGAAAAGAATTATAAAATGATCAGGAGTGAGCTGATCAGCAGCGGGGCAGCAACGTCGGTAACTAAAACGAGCTCGCCCATTACGCAACGGTGGAGTGATAGCTGGGGCTTTGATTGGAAAGGGAAAGATCAAAGCCAGAAAATTGACTTTATTGTTTACAATACAGATGGGGATTTTGTAAGAACAATAGGATTGAAAGTTTTAGCCGGTCGGGATATCGACGTTGCCACTTATCCAACCGACTCAACAGCTATGCTACTGAACGAGGCCGCCGCCAAAGTTATGGGTTTTAAAAACCCAATAGGTCAGATCGTAAAAACTGGCGATAACCATGATTGGCATATTATAGGCCTGATCAAGGATTTTATTATCGAATCGCCTTATGAACCGGTTCGTCCGATGATTGTCCAAGGTCCAAAATCATGGTTTAGTGTAATACATTATAAACTGAACCCGGCTAACAGTACCACCGAGAACCTAAAACGGGCCGAAGATGTATTTAAAAAGTACAACCAGGAATATCCATTTGAATATCATTTCGCCGATGAAGAATATGCGCGGAAGTTTAATGATGAAAAACGGACAGGTACATTAGCAAGCTTGTTTGCGGGCTTAACCATATTTATATCATGCCTTGGCTTGTTTGGTTTGGCGGCTTATATGGCCCAAAATCGTCAAAAAGAGATCAGTGTACGTAAAGTATTAGGTGCATCGGTTTCCCATCTTACTACTTTATTATCTAAGGACTTTTTAATGTTGGTATTGATATCATTTTTGATAGCATCGCCCATAGCCTGGTATGGTATGCACGTTTGGTTGCAAAACTATACCTATCGTATCAATATCCAGGTGTGGGTATTTATAGCAGCCGGTTTGTTAACTATCATCATTGCTTTAGCAACGGTTAGTTTTCAATCTATAAAGGCCGCGCTTACCAACCCGATAAAAAGTTTAAAGAACGAGTAAGGGAGTAGTGAGCAAAAGGATAAATAATTTAAAGTTCGACAATTAGATTTTAGAATTTAAAATATCATGCTTAAAAACTTCATCAAAATAGCCTGGCGAAATCTTTATAAGAATAAAACATTTTCGCTTATACATATCCTCGGGCTCACCATGGGCATTACCGTTTGCCTGATGATATTCCTGTACATTACCAATGAGTTTAGTGTAGACAGTTTCCATAAACAAGGTAAAAATATTTATAGGGTGATGCGGGGCTTCGATCCGGCGAAACCTCGTACGGCTTATCTTTCAGGGCCTTACGCGCCTGCTTTATTGAATGATTATCCGCAGGATATCAAAATGGCAGTACGGGTAAGGCCACAAAACAATTTGGTTTCATTTGGTGAAAAAGCATTTAACGAACAGAAGGTATACGCAACAGACCCAGGCTTTTTTAAATTATTCTCGTTTCCGCTTATCAAGGGAGATGCAACTACAGCATTGGAAAACCCCAATAGTGTAGTACTTACCGAAACTACAGCCAAAAAATATTTTGGCAGCACAGAAAACGCCATGGGCAAGGTAATTCAAATAGATAAAACCCTGCAATTGAAGGTTACCGGCATTGCAAAAGACGTACCTTCAAATTCGCATCTTGACTTTGATATTGTTTTTCCTATAGCTAATTATACCAAAGACGCAGGCTTTAATGTCTGGATCAATAACGGATTGTTTGTTTATCTTTTGCTAAACGAGCATAGTACACAATCGGCGCTCGAAAGTCATTTCACCCAGTTTATGGATAAGTACATGAGCAAGGATATGCAGCGTTTTGGCGCTAAGTTCGATTTGAAACTCACCCCTTTAAAAGGTATTTATTTTGAAGATGCCTCATCATTTGATAATGTAAGACACGGTGATAAAACTGTGGTATTCATATTTATATCTATTGCCGTACTCATCATGCTTATTGCTTGCATCAATTTCATGAACCTATCAACTATACGCGCGGTGGAACGCTCAAAAGAAGTTGGTATGCGCAAAGTAATGGGTGCATTACGTAACCATTTAATTATACAGTTTATTGGAGAATCACTTTTATTGGCACTAATTTCATGCGCTATTTCTGTTGGTTTACTGCTCATGTTAATGCCATGGTATAATCAGTTATTAGGTTATAAACTGTCTGTTGCATGGAATGAGCCGCCTATTTATTTATTCCTGGTAGGGGTGATATTGATAGTCGGTCTTTTAGCAGGCAGTTATCCGGCGTTTTTTCTCTCTGCATTCTCACCAATCGAGGCGTTAAAAGGAAAATTAAGATTGGGCAAAGGGGGGACCTTGCTGAGGCAATCATTAGTGGTGTTACAGTTTAGCATCTCTGTTTTACTCATCATCGGTACCATTGTTATCATGAACCAGATGCATTATATCAAAAGTAAATCATTGGGTTATGATAAAGCACAAACCGTTATTGTAAGCATTGACAATAATGATATTTATGACCATCGGCGCCAGTTTAAAGACGAGCTTCAAAACTCAGGTGTTGTATCATCAGTATCTCTCATGTCAGGTCAGCCGGGAGGCTTTTTTGATACGCATACTTTCACTGCCGAAGGTCAGCATGATGTATTTAGGTCGAGAACTGAGTTTGCCGATTTTGAATATGTAAAAACCCTGGGCTTAAAGATCATAGCCGGTCGGGATTTTTCGACACAATTTGCTACGGATACCACTAATGCCGTGCTGCTTAACCGCACCGCGGCTAAAGAGTTGGGTTACACACCACAACAAGCTTTGGGCAAATGGATAAGGAATAATGGGCGCGACGATAAACCCCGTACCATAGTTGGTGTTGTAGAGGATTTTAACTTTTTATCACTTAAAGAAAATATGGATGCGTTGGTGATTGCACCCAACGATGATCGCAGGGTGGCAGTGATCAAATTAAAACCCGGAAATATACCAGCCGCACTGGCCAGCATTAAAGAAATATATGCCAAAGTAGCGCCGGTTTATCCTTTTGAATATAGCTTCCTGGATCAGCAATTTAATACCACTTATAAAAATGATATCAGGCAACAAGCCATGTTGAGTATATTCTCTGGCTTAGCCATTTTTATTGCCTGCCTGGGGTTATTTGGTTTAGCTTCATTTACGGCAGCCAAACGTACTAAAGAAATAGGTGTGCGCAAGGTGCTTGGATCATCTGTAACCAATATTTTGCTGCTGTTGTCAAAAGATATGTTGAAGCCTGTTTTGCTGGCCACGGTTATTGCTATGCCAATTGGATACTATTGTATGAATAAATGGCTGCAAAATTTTGCTTACCGTACCACATTACACTGGTGGATATTTGTTTTAGCGGCAGTTTTAACCTTTTTGATAGCCCTGTTTACTATCAGCTTTAAGTCTTTAAAAGCTGCTTTGGCAAATCCGGTAAAAAGTTTAAGAAGCGAATAGGGGTAGATGAATTCTGAGTTGTATGTGGTGTAGATGGTGAGTTTTAGAAGCGTGGGGTGAATTTTAGTATAGAGTATTCAAAAATTAAAAATCATGTTAAAAAATTACATCAAAACCGCTCTTCGCGGTCTGCGAAAAAACATAGGCTTCACGGCTATTAATATCCTGGGCCTGTCTGTTGGTTTAGCCACTTGCCTGCTGATTGTTTTTTATGTGATCGACGAACTGAGTTACGATCAGTTCAACAAAAAAGCCGACCGCATAGTACGTGTGAATTTTGAACTGAAATTTGGCGGCAATAATTCCATATATGCCCAAACCATGGCTCCTTTAGCACAGGTTTTAAAAGCTGAATTTCCGGATGTAGAGAATACGGTACGCATGCAAGCAAGAGGAGGGGTGCGCGTAAAAAAAGATAATGAAAACATCCAGGAAAATATGATGATCTATAGCGATCCTGGTTTGTTTGACATTTTTACCCTGCCTATGATTAACGGGAACCCGGCAACGGCCCTGGTAGAGCCCAATAGTGTGGTAATTACAGAGAGCACAGCTAAAAAATATTTTAACAGCACCAATGTAGTAGGTAAAACACTGTTATTTAACGATAAAGACAACTATAAAATTACCGGGGTTATTAAGGATATTCCTAAACAATCGCACTTCAATTATGATTTTTTCCTTTCCATGTCTTCATTTCCCGAAAGCAGGCAAACAACCTGGTTAAGCAATAATTTTAACACCTATGTATTATTAAAACCAGGTGCCGATTATAAAAAATTGAATGCTCAGCTTCCGGCTTTACTACGCAGGCATGTCAATACCGAGTTACAAAGCATGGTACATTTAACCATGGATGAATTTGAGAAAGCAGGTAATTATTTCAGACTGAATTTAACGCCGCTTAGCGATATTCATTTACACTCCGACCGGATAGGTGAGCTGGGGCGGAATGGCAGTATTCAGTATGTATATATACTTTCAGCAATTGCGCTATTTATCCTGCTTATAGCTTGTGTCAATTTTATGAACCTTTCTACAGCACGCTCCTCAAACCGGGCGCGTGAGGTTGGGGTGCGTAAAGTGTTAGGTTCTGCACGTAGCTCATTAGTGGCCCAGTTTTTAACCGAATCTGTTTTAGTAACATTTTTATCTACTCTTATAGCCGTGGTGTTAGCATGGCTTATGCTGCCTTTCTTTAATCAAATGGCTAATAAGGAGTTGGCTATAACTTCACAATCATTTATTTGGTTATTGCCGGTCATCGTCACCATATCGTTAGGTATAGGCTGTTTAGCTGGTTTCTATCCGGCATTTTTCCTATCGGCATTTCAACCTGTTGATGTTCTTAAAGGGAAGCTGGCAACGGGTTTTAAAGGAGGCAGGCTCCGTAGCTTCCTGGTAGTTTTCCAATTCTCCATATCTATTATCCTGATCATTGGCACCTTGGTTATTTATAATCAGCTTAACTATATTCAGCATAAAAACCTGGGGTATGATCGAAATCAGGTGCTCATTGTAAAAAACACGGGTGCGTTGGGTAATCAAGCAAAAATTTTCAAGCAGGAGATTAAACAACTTCCAGGAGTAGTTAACGCCACTATGAGCGGATATTTGCCAACTGCTGATGACCGGAATACCTCTGCCTTGTTCCAGGATCCCACCCTCGACCAAAAGAGAGGTATTTTACCACAAATATGGTCGGTCGATGAGGATTATATCAATACACTGGGTATCAAACTGATCAGCGGTCGCAATTTTTCAGAACAGCTGCTTACCGATTCTTCATCCATGATTATCAATGAAACCGCTGCCCGTTTATTGGGACTTACTTCACCCTTAAATAAGTCGATTTACCGTCCAATGGATAGTTCGGGTAAAAACATCAGGAAATTCAATATCATAGGCGTTATTAAGGACTTTAATTTCAGCTCGTTACGGGATAATATTTCACCTGTTACTTTGTTTCTTGAAGAAGACCGCGGAGCTTTAAGCATACGGGTGCATGCGCAAAATGTATCAACATTGCTGGCGCAGATAGAAAACAAATGGAAATCGCTGGTACCTAATCAACATTTCGTCTACTCCTTTATGGATCAGGACTTTGAAGCTACCTATCGTTCCGAAGAGCGTGTTGGAAAAATATTTGTGGTTTTTACTTCGCTCGCTATAGCCATTGCTTGCTTAGGCCTGTTTGGTTTAGCCGCTTATGCCGCCGAGCAACGTACTAAAGAGATTGGTATACGTAAAGTGTTGGGAGCTGATGTTGCCGTTATTGTAACCATGCTCACCAAAGATTTTATTAAACTGGTATTCATATCTATAATAATCTCATCTCCATTGGCCTGGTTCTTTATGCATAAATGGTTACAGGGTTTTGCTTACCGAGTTAACTTTCAATGGTGGATAGTATTATTGGCCGGTGCAGGAGCTATTTTGATAGCCTTTTTAACCATCAGTTTTCAATCTATCAAATCGGCATTGGCCAACCCGGTAAAAAGTTTAAAGAGCGAATAAGGTTAACAGGTTTTGAATTGTACTAAATTTGAAACCGGTTATTGAATTTGATATATTTTAGACTGGGTGCAACCAAAATCTATAAAAGTTGGTCTTATAGCTGAACTAAACAAAAAACCATGAAAAAATATTTACTGTTGTTATTTGTAGCCGGTCAAAGTTGTGTAGCCTTTGCTCAGCGTAGTGGGCAAACCCCTTATATGACTAAATCATTATCAGGCTCCGCAATCAGATCGGTTGTTGTCAAAACATCGGGTGGTAGCATTGCTGTTACCGGCGGAAGTGGCGAAGAGCCCCGGGTTGAGGTTTATATCAGCGGAACTAATGGTTATCATGATATCTCGAACGATGAAATAAAAAAGCTTTTAGAGAATTATACATTAGATGTATCCGTTAATAATGGCGAAGTACAAGCTATAGCAAAAGCTAAGAGTAAAGGCTTGTTTAACTGGAATAACTCTCTTAATATATCATTTAAAGTATTTGTGCCTAAACAGGTAACTACGGATTTGAATACCAGCGGCGGTAGTATTAATCTGGATAATTTAACCGGTAAACAAGATTTTCAGACCAGTGGAGGAAGCCTGCATATGGACAGATTAACCGGTACCATACATGGCAGAACTTCAGGTGGCAGTGTTCATGTAAGCAATTCTGGTCAGGATATTGATCTGTCAACAAGTGGCGGAAGCATCGCTGCGATTAATTGCATTGGACACATCAGGTTAGAAACATCCGGAGGTTCGTTACAATTAGAAGGATTACAGGGTAATATTGATGCAACAACAAGTGGCGGCAGCATTCATGGTAATAGTATTAATGGCGAGCTGATCACCGGTACCAGCGGTGGCAGTATCAACCTTACTCAATTGTCATGCGCACTCGAGGCCTCAACCAGCGCGGGTAGTTTTCATGCGCAGTTTAACAGCGTGGGTAAGTATGTTAAGATAGATGTAAGTTCCGGTCATATTGATTTGGATCTGCCATCAAAACAAGGTGTTGACTTGGACCTTCGGGGTGAAAAGGTAGAAACCAATTTTACGGGAAATTTTGATGGAACTAAAGAAAAAGATAGAGTAAGGGGCAAACTCAATGGCGGCGGTTCATTGGTGGAAGTAAGAGGGAATGGCCGGGTTAATCTGAATGTTAACTGATTAACTATTAATCATATGAAAAAGCCTGTTGGAAAATTAATCCAACAGGCTTTTTTGTTTTTCTTTACTGTATCATAACCGGACACCTACTGTTACGCCTGCGAACAGTTTAAATATTAAATTCTGCATAATCGCCTCTTTATTAGTAATTTATATAATTGGTACATGTTTTAATCACTTAAGCAGAGGGAGGTTGAGATGAGGACATCAAGTTTTATAATTTAAGATTTACAGGCATGTTAAAGAATTATTTAAGAAGCGCAGTACGCAATATCACACGACATAAATTTATTTCGTTCATCAATATTTTTGGCTTAACCATCGGCTTAACCTGTTGTATGCTTATCCTCATATATATTGTAAATGAACTGAGCTACGATAAATATAATACCAATGCCAGGGATGTTTACCGGGTAACCAGGAGCTTTAACACCGTAGATGGTGTTCAAACGCTTTTCCTGGGGTCAATAGCACCACCATTCGCCCCGTTATTAAAAAATGAATTTCCCGACATCAAGAAAATAACCCGGTTACGGGGGAACGGTGTCATTTCCATGCGTTATAAGGATAAATTACTTAATGAAAATGGATCTTACTTTGCTGATGAAAATTTTGTTGATGTTTTCACCGTAAAAACCATTGAGGGTGATCATAAAACCGCTCTTTCTGATCCTTTCACGGTAATGATGACCGAAGACATGGCCCGTAAATATTTTGGCAACGAGGACCCTATGAATAAGGAGATCAGACTGGGTAACCGGTTTAACTTTAAGGTAACTGGTATTTATAAGCCTTTCCCGGCTAATGCGCACCTTCACCCGGAAATGCTTTTATCGTTCATTACTTTAAAGGATAGTACGTTGTATGGCGATAAACAACTACATACCAATTGGGGCAACAATGATTTTTATACGTATATGCTTTTACCACCCAATTACAATGTAGAGCATATGGAATCATTATTTCCGGCCTTTTTAGATAAATATGTTCATTTCCCCGGACAACCAGGAAATTTTCGGGAGTCACAAAACAGTAAGTTGCATATTCAAAAGTTATTGGATATACATCTGCATTCGCACCTGGATTCTGAAATAGAAGCCAATGGCGATATTAAGCGGGTTTATATATTTTCGGCAATAGCCTTATTTATCCTGCTGATAGCCTGTATCAATTATATGAACCTGTCGACCGCGCGTTCGGCATTAAGGGCGCGAGAGATCGGTATCCGTAAAGTTATAGGGGCCCAGCGGAAAGAAATAATTACGCAGTTTTTAAGTGAGTCGGTATTGATCACTTTCTTTTCATTGATATTAGCATTAGTACTTACCTGGTTATTAATACCGTTTATTAATGGATTATCAAACCTGGGATTGAACTTCAGCAGTTTGTATCAGCCAGGTTTATTACTGACCATATTAATATTGCCATTCTTTATAGGTATCCTAAGTGGAATTTATCCTGCCCTGTTCATGTCGTCATTTAAACCTGTTAAAGTATTGAAAGGGATATTAAAAATAGGTACAGGTAGTATATCATTTCGTAAGGTTTTAGTGGTGGTGCAGTTTTCTGTTTCTATCGTGCTTATAGTTGCTACTACTATTGTATTTCAACAATTGAGTTATATCCAACAAAAGTCGCTGGGCTTTGATAAGGAGCATGTTATCACAATGAGTAACCCATTCAGCAATAGCCAATTCGAAACGTTTAAAAATGAAGTAACTAAAAATGCGGGTGTTAAAGAGATGGGCCGTTCATCACGCATTCCGTCTGGCAGATTATTGGATGATCGGGATATATCAGTTTTTGAAGGGAGTAAATCACAACCGGTTAAGGCAGATGTCAAATATGTAAATACAGATTATGGCTTTATTCCTACTTTTGGTATGAAGATGGCTGCTGGGCGCAATTTTTCGCGTGATTTTGGTACCGATAGCAATAACTATGTTATCAACACTGCTGCTGCAAAAGTTCTTGGCTGGAAAACCTCTGAAAATGCCGTAGGAAAAGATCTAGCATATGGCGGAGTAAGGGGTAAAGTGATTGGGGTAGTTAGCGATTTTCATTTTGAGTCGATGCATCAAAGTATAATTCCTTTGTTATTCCGTATGCCAGGCCACAATAATTCAGGCGGCGAAAATTATGACAGATTATCCATAAAAATTGCAGGCAATAATATAAACTCATCTATAAATACAATTCAGCAAGCCTGGCAGAAATTACAGCCAGAAACGCCATTTGAATATACGTTTCTGGACGAAAGGTTTCAAAAGCTATATGACAGCGAACAGCAACAAGGCCACTTGTTCACCATATTTTCTTTCATTGCCATATTTATAGCATGTCTCGGACTTTTTGGTCTTTCGGCGTTTACCATTAGCCAGCGCATTAAAGAGATAGGGGTACGTAAGGTGCTTGGAGCAAGTATCCCTCAGATTGTAACAGAACTATCTAAAGACTTTTTAAAACTGGTACTCATAGCTTCGGTGATTGCTTTACCAATCGCCTGGTATACCATGAGTAAATGGCTGCTCGATTTTGCTTTCCGTATCAGTATACAATGGTGGGTATTTGTAATGGCCGGTGTTATTGCGATAGTAATCGCTTTTGTAACTATTAGTTTTCAATCTATCAAAGCAGCTACAGCCAACCCGGTAAAGAGTTTACGCAGCGAATAAGAAGCTAAATACAGAAAGCTTAAGGCTGTTTAGAAATTAGATTTTTAAATATATATCATTATGATCAAAAATTATTTTAAGATTGCCTTGCGCAACTTTAGTAAGCATAAACTGTTTACGCTGATCAATATCATCGGGTTATCCATTGGTATAAGTTCGGCATTGGTCATTTATTTGATCGTACATTTTGATTTCACCTTTAATCAATCTTTTACAGATGGGGACAGGATATATCGTATAGTTTCTAATTACACATTTTCTGGCCAGGAGGCCCATAACAGGGGCGTTACCGGAGCTTTGCCCGAAGCAATGAAATCTGTAAGTGGAGTAGCTATTTCGGCACCTTTTTTCACCCTCAATCAACCCAATGTACTTATTCCCTCAAAATCGGGTGTCCCGGTTAAATTTAAGATTCAGGACAATGTAGTTCTTGCTGATAGCCATTATTTTAACTTGTTTAATTATAGTTGGAGAGCTGGTTCTGCTAAAACCGCATTAAATGAGCCTAACCAGGTTGTATTGACTACAGATCAAGCTAAAAAATACTTTCCCTCACTTTCTTATAATCAAATGTTGGGACGTACGGTTACTTATGATACTTTAACCACAACAGTTAGTGGTATTGTAGAACCCTTAAAAGGCAATAACGATTTTACTTTTCATGATTTTATATCTCATGCTTCCATAAATTCCAATAAGGCCCTTCTGAATGAAATAAGACCAAAAAACTGGGGAGGGACAACATCTGCTTCTCAACTTTTTATCAAGTTATCACCTAACATTACTGTTGCCCACATCGAAAAACAATTAAATGAGTTGTTAAAGAAAAACAATCCACCCAAACCATCAGATAAAGGCAATACCCGAAATTTCACACTACAGCCACTAAGCGATTTACACTTTAACGGAATATACGGAACTTTTGATACCGGTGCCAGTCGTAGTGCGAACAAAACTACATTGTATGGTTTACTGGTGATTGCCTTGTTCCTGTTGTTATTAGGCTGCATCAACTTTGTCAATTTAACCACCGCTCAGGCTACACAAAGAGCTAAAGAAATAGGTATCCGTAAAACAATGGGTAGTAGTCGCGTACAACTTATTATCCAGTTTTTAAGTGAAACATTTTTAATAACCTTAATTGCTGTAATTGTTTCCGTAGCTATGGCTCCTGTTATACTAAAGTTGTTTGCTGATTTTATTCCGGAAGGTATTAAGGTAGATATATTAGGACATCCGGATTTGATAATTTTTCTATTCTTATTAACAATTATGGTGAGCCTTTTATCTGGGTTTTATCCGGCTGTCTTATTATCAGGATATAAACCTGCATTGGTACTTAAAAATCAAACAGCTGCTAATAGTAATAAAACACGTAATGCGATGTTGCGTAAATCATTAACAGTTTTACAGTTTGTTATAGCCCAGTTTTTCATCATGGCGACGATACTGGTCAGCAAACAAATATATTACGCACTACATAAGGATCTGGGTTTTAAAAAAGATGCTATTATAGTAATTAACTCCCCCTGGAAAAACCGTACAGCTAGTCGTAACCAGGTATTTATGAACAAACTAAAAGCGATACCTCAGATTGAGATGATAGCCGTGGGTAAGGATGCCCCATCTTCTAGTTCAAGTAATTCAACAGAAGCTACTTATAAAGACGGGAAAAAGGATATCAAAATAAATCTGGAAGAAAAATATGGCGACGAAAATTACATTAATGTATATAAGATCAAACTACTTGCTGGCCGTAATCTACGATTAGCGGATACCTCCCGAGGTTTCTTAATTAATACTACTTGTGCAAAAATATTTGGATTTAAAAATCCTAAAGATGCAGTAGGTAAACTAATAGATAATTTCAATGGCGATACCAAAATGGAAATCATTGGAGTGGTTGCAGATTTTTATCATGAATCCCTGCATTCGCCGATTAGGCCTTTGGCTATTTTAACCAGTAAAGAGCGTTATAATAACGGCACATTTCATATCGCATTAAAACCACAATCGGCTGGTGGTAATGATTGGAAAAAAGCAATTTCGGCAATGGAATCGGCATGGAAAGAGATTTATCCTGAAGATGATTTTGAATATCATTTTTTTGATGAAAATATTGCCAAATTCTATGATGCGGAGCAACACACGTCAACTTTATTGACCTGGGCCACCGGATTGTCGGTATTCATCAGTTGCCTCGGTTTGCTTGGTTTAGCCATGTACACCACTAATTTGCGTACCAAAGAAATAGGGGTACGTAAAGTTCTGGGTGCCTCGGTAACTCAAATTGTTACTCTGCTATCAACTGAGCTGATCATACTTATTGTACTGGCTTTTGCTTTGGTTACGCCCCTGGCCTGGTATGCCATGCATAAATGGATGGAAAGCTTTGCCGATCGCACAACCATCAGTTGGTGGATATTTGTATTGAGCGGCGCCGGTATGCTGCTGGCTGCTTTGTGCACTTTGAGCTTCCAAACGGTTAAGGCAGCAATTACCAACCCGGTTAAAAGTTTGAGGAGCGAATAATGTGGCTTGAGTAGTTACGGACTAGGGCTGTTTTAAACTTTAACACTATTTAACTACTTAGTTAAGGCATTTTAGTTATCATCGTATAAACAATTTGGTATGATACGTAATTACTTTAAAATTGCCTGGCGTAACCTTCAGAAACATAAGTTTTATACCCTGATCAATATATTCGGCTTATCATTAGGGATAGGTTGTAGCCTTATTTTATTTCAGTTTATAACGTACCACCTGAGTTTTGATACTTATCATCACGATGCCAAACAGCTTTATAAGGTAGTTACAGAATTACATTTAGACGATGGCAGTGTTTTGTTTGAACAAGGTTCGCCTTTAGCTATGCTCAAGGCGAAGACAAACATCGCTCAAATTAAAGAGGCTGCTGCGGTTTTACGGATTCACAATACAACAGTCGCCCTAACCCAGCCGGGAAATACAATTGTCAAATTATTTGCCGAACATGAAAATGTGGCCATAACGGATAATCACTTTTTTGACCTATTTGATTATGAATGGGAACAGGGTAATAAAAATATAGCACTGAGTGAACCCAATACCGTTGTATTAAGTCATACCCTGGCTCAGAAATATTTTAACAATCAAGATGTCATCGGCAGGGTTATTAGGATCGATAATAAAAATAATTTTAAAGTAACCGGTGTAATAAAAGACCATCCGGCGAATACGGATATAAAAGCCGATATGTTTTTGTCGCTATCGACTTTGAAAAACATTTATCCGGATGTTGCCGAACCTTTACAGAATGATTGGGGATGGGTTAATACTACCACGGCCATGTATTTTCTATTACCTGATCATGTTTCGCCCAAAAGTGTGGAAACCATGATCAGAAAAATGACTGTGAATGACTTGGGCGACAGAGCCAAAGCTTTTCATTTTAAATTGCAGCCCTTAAGCGAGGTTCATTTTGATGGCCGTTACAGTGGAGTTATTGAACGGTCATTATTGGTTACACTTGCGCTGATAGGTTTGTTATTAATTGTAATTGCCTGCGTTAACTTTATAAATATGGCTACTGCCCAAAGTTTTAAACGGGCAAAAGAAATAGGCACACGCAAAGTTTTAGGTAGTACCCCATCGGCTATATTTTTCCAGTTTATGGCCGAAACTGCCAGTATTACCTTCTTTGGGGCCTTATTATCAGTGCTCTGGGTATGGGTAACATTGCCTGTAATTAATAACTGGTTAGCAACCTGTTTAACACTTAACCTTATTAATGACTTTAAGCTGGCTGTATTTGTGCTTGTGTTGTTGGTGTTTATTATCATGGCTGCTGGTTTTTATCCGGCTATGTTGTTAAGCCGTTTTAAACCGGTAAATGCCCTTAAAAACCAGCTTGGTCAAAATGCCAAATCAGCCGGGTTAGCACGTAAAGGTTTGATCGTGGTTCAAAATGTTATTGCACAGGTATTGATCATTAGTACCATACTGATCACTTTGCAGGTAAGATATTTAAAAACTGCAGATATTGGATTTAACAAAAGCGCGGTATTGATGTTGCCTGTTCCTGATAACGCCAAAAGTAAGACTGATTTTTTGCGTAACAGGTTATTAGCTTACCCAGGCATAAATAATGTAACGTTTTGCTATCAGGCACCTGCATCAACTGCCGATAAGGGCGGAAGTATAAAATATGATAGCCGGCCTTGGGAAAAGTTTGTAGGCAGAACAATTATGGGAGATGCAGGGTATGTGGAAACATTTGGATTACGATTAGTTGCCGGGCGAAATCTGGCGGAAGGTGATACCGCTAAAGAATACCTGGTAAATGAAAAACTTATTCAAAAATTAGGTATTAAGGATCTGCAACAAATTATCGGACATCGGTTGGCGGCTGGCGATCTTTCTGATAATCCAGGTATCATTGTTGGAGTGGTTAAGGATTTCAATTCTAAATCTTTGTACACGGCTGTTGAACCCGAATATATTACCACGTTCAGAAGTTCTTATCAAAACATAGGGGTTAAAATCAGCTCAAATGATCCGTCGGCAATTTTAGCCCATATAAAAAAAGAATGGCAGGCAGTTTACCCTGACAATGTTTTTGAATATCATTTTCTGGATGAACAGATAACAGATTTTTATAAAAAGGAAGACCTGCTCAATAAACTAATCAAATCGAGTGCGGCCATAGCCATTTTTATAAGCTGTTTAGGACTTTTGGGACTTATCTCTCTTTTAACCTTGCAACGTACCAAAGAGATAGGTATCCGTAAGGTTCTTGGCGCATCAGTTACACATGTCACAGCTTTACTTTCGGTTGATTTTTTGAAATTGGTATTTATTGCGGTGGTCATAGCTTCACCAGTAGCATGGCTCATGATGAGCAAATACCTGGAGAACTTTGCCTATCGCATTGATATGCAATGGTGGGTATTTGTAGTTACTGCCATACTTACCTTATTTATAGCATTTATCACAGTAAGTTTCCAATCCATAAAAGCAGCTATAGCAAATCCGATAAATAGTTTACGGGATGAGTAGGATATATTGAAAAGTGTTATGATAACTTACCTAAGTAACACTGTATCATAACCGTACACGTGTTGTTACACTTACGTACACTTTGTTCTTAAATCAATATTTAACTTACTAACAATCAGATATTTAGTATTTTGGTATATGTTTTAATCATTAATATAGATTAAACTACAAAAAATGCTGAAAAACTATTTTAAAATAGCCTGGAGAAACATAATTCGTCATAAAGGGTACTCGGCTATTAATATAGCGGGGTTAACTTTAGGCGTTTCTGCCTGTTTGCTGATATTCATTATCATCCGCTATGAGATGAGTTTTGATACGAGCCAACCCAATTTTAAAAACATTTACCATATTGTAATTAAACAAATTCACGAAGATGGATTTAGATACACTCCGGGATTGCCCGCTCCAGCCACAGATGCTTTACGGGTTGATTTTCCGCAGGCAAAGGTAGCTGCATTAAACACCAGCTATGGTAGCCAGATTACTGTACCAGATATAAGCTCAGGTAAACGTAGTGGAGATAAAAAATTCACAGAAAGCATTGGGGTAACGTTTATCGAGCCTCAGTTTTTTGATATTTTCAGTTTTAAATGGATTGCCGGCGCCCCCTCTGTTTTAACCGAACCCAATACGGTAGTTATCAGCAAAAGTACGGCTGTTAAATATTTTGGCAATTGGACTAACATCATAGGTAAAACCCTGAAATTGGACAATCTGATTGACCTTAAAATAGCAGGTGTTACCGAAGATCAACCGGATAATACAGATTTCCCATTTAAAATAATGGTGTCTTACATCACCTGGAAACAATATCCAAAAGATTATGGCTATGATAATGACTGGGGTTCTATCAGCAGTAACCACCAGGTATTTATGTTATTTCCTAATACCTCCCTAAATAACATAGACAACCAGCTCATATCTTTTACCAAAAAGCATTATGAAACTGGTACCAAACACAAGCTTATTTTCGCACAACCATTATCGATGTTACATTTTGATACGCGTTTTGGTAATACTACTGGCGATCATATCATGAGTATAGCCACCTTACGTACATTATCATTTATTGCAGTATTGATTATCATTATGGCCTCCATTAACTTTATAAATCTATCTACTGCACAATCAGTAGGTCGATCAAAAGAAGTAGGTATCCGTAAGGTATTGGGAAGCACCAGGAAACAACTAATTATACAAATTATAGGAGAAACCACTTTAATTGTAATTGGATCGGTCTTGTTGGCGCTCATTGTAGCAAAACTGGCTATGCCTTATCTAAAGCATATAGCCAGCGTACCTGAGAGTGTTGGATTGTTTACCATCGATAACATTGTATTTTCGGTAATAGTAATGATTGGTGTGATCCTGCTGTCAGGTATATACCCGGCTTTAATCGTATCAGGCTTTAAACCGGTGTTGGCTTTGAAAAACAAGATCACTGCGGCATCCATCGGTGGTATTCCTTTACGCAGGGCCCTGGTAGTAGGGCAGTTTGCCATTTCTCAATTGCTTATTATAGGCACCATTGTAGCGGTAAGCCAGATGGATTTTGTAAACAAAGCCGATCTTGGTTTTAATAAAAACGCTGTATTGGTTATACCAGGCTATACAGATAGTCTGAGCCTACGCAGGATGGATTCCTTTAAACAACAGTTATTGCAAAATGCACAAGTACAATCGGTAAGTTTTTCATCAGATGCTCCATCATCTGAAAATAATTCGGCCACTAATTTTTATTTTAATCATTCCATTAAAGACCCAGGCTTTAGCACATTTTTAAAATATGGCGATGCCGACTATTTCAAAACTTATGAATTACGTTTTGCTGCGGGTAAGGAATATGACGTAAGTGATACCGCAAGGCAGGTAGTAGTTAATGAAACCTTTATTCACAAGCTTGGTATTCAAAACGCCATGGAAGCTATAGGTAAAACTGTACGCTTAGGAAAAGGGCCTCTTTTGCCCATTAGCGGTGTGGTTAAAGATTTTAAAACTAATTCTCTTCGCGAAACCGTAAAACCTATTGTTATATCGGCCCAGAAAACTTATGAATCGCAGGTAGCCATTAAGATCAAAACAACAAATCTGAATAGAACAGTTGCGCAATTACAAAAAACGTGGGAGACAACTTATCCCGAATACGCATATAACGGATATTTCCTGGATCAAAATATTGCTGACTTTTATAAGCAGGAAAATCAGATGGCGCTGGTTTACAAAATATTTGCCGGTATAGCCATTTTTATATCTTGTCTGGGTTTATATGGCCTGGTATCATTTATGGCGGTACAGCGTACCAAAGAGGTTGGTATCCGTAAAGTATTGGGGGCATCGGTAAGCAGTATTATTTATTTGTTTTCCAAGGAATTTATGGTGCTGATAGCCATTTCATTTGTTATTGCTATGCCAACAGCCTGGTACCTGATGACCGGCTGGTTGCAAAACTTTGCTTACCGGATATCATTAAGTGTCTGGGTATTTGCACTGGCTATTATATCTTCGGTTCTTATCGCATGGATCACCGTAGGATACAAGGCATTAAAGGCGGCGTTGGTAAATCCTGTTAAAAGTTTAAGGAACGAATAATCATAAAACTTAAAACTATTACAATGATAGGTAACTATTTTAAAACCACCCTTCGTAGCCTGCTCAAAAACCGCGCTTACAGCTTTTTAAATATTGCCGGTTTAGCTACAGGTATAGCCTGCGCTTCGCTCATATTTTTATGGGTACAAGACGAATTGACCTTCAATCATAATTTTGAGAAGCGGGATAACCTGTATACCATTTATGAAAACCAAACATACGAAGGTAAAATGTCCACCTTTCATGCAACACCAGGCCCGATGGCCAAAGCAATCAAAGCCGAAATACCCGAGATAAAGAATATTGCCCGTACAGGTGGCACCAATAATTTATTGTTTTCATTGGGCGAAAAGACGATTAATGAAGAGGGGAGCTACGCGGATCCCGAAATATTTTCAATGCTGAAAATGCCATTTGTTCATGGAGATATCACCAACGCATTTACTGAATTACATTCGGTTGTTATTAATGCTACCATGGCCAGAAAGTTTTTTGGTGATTCAGATCCGGTAGGCAAAACGTTAAAAATAAATAACGAACAAGACTATACAGTAACCGGGGTTTTTACTGATCTGCCTAAGAATTCAACATTTAAGTTTCAGTGGCTGGCTCCATTAGCCAATATTGACCACAAAATGCCCTGGATGATGGAATGGAGTGCCAATTGGACACTTACCTATGTTGAATTGGTATCATCAGCTAATGTTAACGGGGTTAATAAAAAATTACAACATTATTTAGCCAGCAAAAATAACGGCACCAAAACAGAATGCTTTCTTTTTGGCATGAACGACTGGAACCTGCATGATAATTTTGTTAATGGAAAAATGGACGGCGGGCGCATTGAGTATGTACGTTTATTCTCCATCATCGCTTTTATAATTCTTATTATAGCCTGCATTAACTTCATGAACCTTTCAACCGCCCGGTCAGAGAAACGGGCCAAGGAGGTTGGTGTACGTAAAGTGATGGGTGCGGGTAAAGGCAAGTTGATAGCTCAATTTATTGGTGAGGCCATTGTGATGTCTTTTATAGCAGTATTTATAGCTATTGGGTTTATGTATATTATACTGCCATCATTTAATAATCTGGTTCAAAAAGAGTTGTCTATTAATATTTCTGAGCCACTTCATCTTACTTATTTAGTATCTATTGGCGTTGTTACTGGTCTACTGGCAGGCAGTTACCCTGCGTTTTATCTTTCATCGTTTAACCCTATCGCGGTACTAAAGAGTATGAAATTACCAACTGGTGCAGGTTTTATCAGAGAAGGATTGGTGGTTATTCAGTTTTCTATTTCTATCATACTCATTGTTGGTACCATCATTATTTACCAGCAAATACAGCACGTAAAAAACAGGGACTTGGGTTACAATAAGAATGACCTGATTTATGTAAGCACACAAGGTAAACTTTCAGCACATTTTGAAAGCATTTATCAGCAACTTAAACAAAGTGGTGTGGTTGAGGATGCCTCATTAAGCGATTTTCCGGTCTTGCAGATATGGAAAAATACCGATAATTACTCATGGGAGGGGAAACAGCCAGCACAAAATCCGCTGATTTCCTTTGAAAATGTAAGTTCTCAATTTGTACGGACTATGGGGATGAAACTGGCATCCGGCAGAGATTTTTATCCTAATTCATCTTTGGATAGCAATAGCGTGATTATTAATGAGGCGCTTGCCAAACAAATGGGCAAACAAGGGCATGTAGGAGCAATTATCAGAAATGTTGGTAACAAAAGCTATGAGATAGCTGGTATAGTTAAAGATTTCCTTTACAACGATATGTACGCAGTAAGCGCTCCGCTTGTACTATATAACAATCCAACCGGAACAGATGTGTTAAGTATTCATATCAAAAGAAATGTGAATTTGCAGGATGCACTGGTAAAAATTGGCGCTATCGTTAAAGCCAATAATCCTGGTTATCCTTTTGAATATAAATTCATGGATGATGATTTTGACCAAATATTTAAAACGGAAGCTTTAACAGGTAAACTGGCAGGCGTATTTGCGTCACTGGCTATCCTTATCTCGTGCCTTGGTTTATTTGGATTGGCGGCATACACAGCTGAGCGGCGGATCAAAGAAATTGGCATCAGAAAAGTACTTGGGGCTTCTGTTGCCGGTTTAACAGGTCTGCTGTCAAAAGATTTCTTAAAACTTGTAGGAATTTCCTGCCTTATCGCTTTCCCGGTTGCCTGGTGGGCGTTGAACAACTGGTTACAGAATTATCAATACCGGATAACTATAAACTGGATGGTTTTTGCGGCTGCCGGCATACTGGCCATGTTGATAGCGCTGGCAACAGTCAGTTTTCAGGCTGTAAAAGCTGCTTTATCTAATCCAGTGAACAGTTTAAGGAACGAATAAACGGATTTCGAATGTTCAATTTCGGATTTAAAGTTTTAAAATATCATGATCAAGAACTATTTGAAAATTGCATGGCGTAATATCGTCAACAATAAAGTTTACAGCGCCATTAACATATTGGGATTAGCAGCCGGTATGGCTGTTGCGCTCATCATTGGGTTGTGGGTAGTGAATGAATACTCGTTTGATAAATTTTTGCCCAATTATAAACAGTTATACCAGGTTGAATTAAACTTTACTACTCAGCACGATGGCGAACATACGCAAACCGCTATGGCTATTCCATTGGTTGATGTTATGCGAAAAGAGATACCCGGAATAAAGTACGCTGCCGAAACAGACTGGGTAGGATGGCAGTGGCATTCATTAGTGGTTGGTGATAAAAAGCTTTATTTAAACGGGGGTGCAGCGGCTCCTGATTTTTTAAAGATATTTCAATATCCTTTTGTTAAAGGTAGTGCTAAAGATGCTTTAACCGATCCTTATTCTATTGTTTTAAATGAGTCGACCGCTAAAGCCTTATTCGGTAATGCCGATCCGATAAATAAATTCATCCGTATTGATAATCAGCAGAACTTAAAAGTAACAGGTGTAATAAAGGATATTCCTAAAAACGCTACCAAACAGTTCACTTTTCTAACTCCATTTAGCTTTAAAGAACAAACAGAAAGCTGGATGAAAAGCGCCCGTACCACATGGACAAATAATTCATTCAATGCTTTCGTAGAGTTACAGCCAGGTGTAACTGTTGAACAAATTGCGCCTAAAATTAAGAATCTGGTATATGAACATAGTCCGCAAATGAGACCGGGAAAACCAGAAGTGATTTTACATCCTTTAAAAGATTGGCATCTTTATTCTGATTTTAAAAATGGCAAGGCGGTTGGCGGTTTTATTGATTACGTTCGGATGTTTAGCATCATTGGTATATTGGTATTACTTATTGCCTGCATCAATTTCATGAACCTTTCAACCGCTCGTTCTGAACGCAGAGCCAGAGAGGTTGGGGTACGAAAAGCGATCGGCTCTCAGCGCAGTGACCTGATCACTCAGTTCTTGGCCGAATCTATGCTAATTACTTTTATCGCCTTTTTATTTTCGATATTATTTGTACAGCTTGCTTTGCCATATTTCAATTCGCTGGTTGACAGCGCCATCAGTATACCATACACCAATTCAATATTTTGGGGCATCATGTTAATTTATGTGCTGCTAACTGGTTTATTGGCTGGGAGTCGGCCCGCATTTTACCTATCATCATTTAACCCGGTGAAGGTTTTAAAAGGCTCCATTAAAGAAGGTAAATCGGCATCTTTACCTCGTAAAATATTGGTAGTAACACAGTTTAGTTGTTCTATTGCTTTAATCATTAGTACAATCATTGTATACCAACAGATACAACATGCCAAAGACAGGCCAACGGGTTATAATGCAGCCAGGTTAATGATGACCGATATGAGCGGGGATCTGAATACGAAATATGATGCTTTAAAAAACGATTTGCTAGCTAGTGGGTATATAGAAAGCGTTGCTGCGGCTTCCAGCCCGGTTACCAATATATACAGCCATATGTCTCTTGATAAATGGCCGGGCAAAAGCGCCAGTGATGAAGCGGTGAACATTGCTGCCGTTTTTGTATCTGACGATTATTTTAAAACCCTGGGAATGACACTTAAAGAAGGCCG
This sequence comes from Mucilaginibacter lappiensis, assembly GCF_900155965.1. Lineage (GTDB taxonomy): Bacteria > Bacteroidota > Bacteroidia > Sphingobacteriales > Sphingobacteriaceae > Mucilaginibacter > Mucilaginibacter lappiensis. Next base: position 240,549 of record NZ_FTMG01000004.1, on the reverse strand, counting down.
TGATTTTACCCACAGCTGGACAGCCGACTCCACCAGTGTTATACTTAATGAAGCCGCCGTAAAAAGAATTGGTTTGAAAAATCCAATAAATCAGCTAGTAACCTGGAATGGTAACACTGTACCTGTGCGCGTTATTGGAGTAGTAAAAGATGCCCTGATGGACTCGCCGTTTACACCGGTTGAACCAGCTATTTTTAGTCATGGTCACGTGGCCAATAATATTATGTACCGTTTATTGCCTAATGCCAATACGCAGGATGCAATAAAAAACCTTACTAAAATATTTGACTCCTATAACCCAGCCTATCCGTACATATACCAGTTTGTTGATGAAGAATATAATCATAAATTTAATCTGGAAATATTGGTTGGTAAACTGGCAGGAATATTTGCGGGCCTCGCCATTTTAATATCATGCCTTGGTTTATTTGGATTAGCCGCATACGTTGCCGAACAACGAACAAAGGAAATAGGCATACGTAAGGTATTGGGCGCATCAGTAAGCCAGGTATGGTTGTTGCTGTCAAAAGACTTTATTTTATTGGTAGGCATAAGCTGTATTATCGCATCGCCGGTAGCATTTTATTTTCCACAACACTGGTTGCAAAAATATGATTATCGTATAACTATTGGCCCGGTTGTATTCGTATTATCGGCAATAGCAGCTATTGTAATTACATTAATAACTATCAGTTTCCAGGCCATAAAAGCGGCATTAACAAATCCGGTAAAAAGTTTGCGTAGCGAGTAACCACAGTTTATTGTTTAGTATTTTAAAATTGGTATTTAGAATTTAATTATGATCAAAAACTATATCAAAATAGCCTGGCGAAATTTAAAACGCAACAAGGCTTACGCATTTATCAGTGTTGCAGGATTAGCACTGGGCATTACCTGCGGTATTTTGATTTTTACACTCATTACTTATCATCTCAGCTTTGATAATTTTCATAAAAACTCAGATAGGGTTTACCGGCTATATACTGAATGGCATGATGATGGTATTGGCAGATCGCATGGGGTACCCCAACCTTTAGGAAAAACCTTTCGTAATGATTTTACGCTGGCAGAGAAGACAGCCCGTGTGATCAGCTTTCACGATAATCTGATTACTATCACTCAAGGAAATCAGGTGAAAAAATTTAAGGAAGATAATGGCGTGGCCTTTACGGAGCCGGAATATTTCGATATTTTAAATTTCCCGCTATTAAAAGGTGATAAAAAAACGGTACTGGTAAAGCCTGGTGAGGCTATAGTAACCGAAAAAATTGCTAGAAAATATTTTGGTGATGATAATCCGATAGGTAAAGTTATCCGCGTGGATAATAAGGTTAATTTTACCGTTACCGGTGTGCTGAAAGATTTACCCGCCAATACAGATCGTAAACAACAAGTATATGTTTCTTATGGTAACATGGACGAATATACTGGTAGTAAAAAGCGCGAGGACAATTGGGGAGGCGTTTTTAGTGGGAGTGAAGTATTTACTTTGTTAAAGCCATCAACCACAATGGAAAGTGCTAATAGTGCTATGGCGCTTATTGTTAAAAAACACTACACAGGTCGCGATTTACAGGTATGGAAATTTAAATTACAACCACTTTCAGATATCCACTTTAATTCGGATCTGGATGGTTATGCCGATAAAAAATACTTATGGGCTTTATTTTTTATAGGCTTGTTCCTGATTATTACAGCCTGCGTTAACTTTGTTAACCTGGCTACCGCTCAAGCCTTAAACCGGGCCAAAGAGATAGGGGTGCGAAAGGTTTTGGGTAGCCTTCCTCACCAGTTATTCTGGCAGTTTATTGCCGAAACTGCTTTAATTACCTTTGTTGCAGTTATTCTAGCAATAGGTTTGTCATTTATTGCATTACCAGCAATCAATAATTTGTTTGAATCACAAATGACTTTTAAGCTTTTTCAGCTCTCGGTATTTATTATGCTGATAAGTGTGTTGGTTGTGTTTTTATCCGGATCATATCCGGGTTTGGTACTGGCCCGTTTTCAACCTATACTGGCACTTAAGAGCAAGCTTTCACAAAAGCACGTAGGCGGGTTTTCGCTACGTCGTATACTGGTAGTTACCCAATTTTCCATTTCACAGGTATTAATTATAGGGGCAATAATTATTGTATCACAATTACATTATTCCCAAACTACCGACCTGGGTTTTAACAAAGATGCCGTTGTATTGCTGCCCATACCGCAGCAGGATAAAGCTAAGCTGAGTACTTTACGTAATCGGATCAATGAAGTACAGGGTGTTGAAAAATCATCTTATTGCTATAAGGCACCTGCTGCTCAATCAAATAACAGCACCGACGTTAATTTCAATCATCGGGGCGAAGATGAGCACTGGGGTATCAATACCAAACAAGGTGATGAAAACTTTCTATCAACCTTTGGGATGAAGTTGGTTGCCGGGCGAAACTTTTTTCCAGCTGATACAACCCATGAGTTTTTGGTAAATGAAACCTTTGTGAAAAAACTTAATCTTAAACCTCAGGACGTGATCGGTAAAATGCTAGCCATAGATGGTAAAACAATTAAGGCCCCCATTGTAGGTGTAGTAAAGGATTTTTATAACTATTCCTTTCATACCGAAATATCAGCCATTTGTATCATGCCCGATTACCGGTCATATTCTACATTGGCAGTTAAAATAAACATGCGTAACGCTAAAACTTCATTAGCTGCATTTGAAAAAATATGGAACGAAACCTTCCCCGAAGAACTTTATTCCTACCAGTTTCTTGACGATAGCGTTGGCAAGTTTTACGAAATGGATAATATACAGCTAAAACTAGTTGAGGCATTTGCCGGTATAGCCATATTGATAGGTTGCCTAGGTTTATATGGCCTGGTATCGTTTATGGCTGTACGCAAAACCAAAGAAATAGGGGTACGTAAGGTATTAGGAGCGGATACCATGCACATATTATGGTTGTTTGGTAAAGAGTTTACTTATTTATTACTCATCGCTTTTGTAGTTGCCGCACCATTAGCCTGGTGGGCTATGCACAATTATTTACAGGATTTTAAATATCGTATAACCATTGGGCCGGGTATCTTTCTGACATCTATCCTGTCTACATTTATTATTGCCTCTATTACAGTAGGCTATCGCTCCGTTATGGCGGCAACTGCTAATCCTGTAAAGAGTTTACGGAGTGAATAGTAGAGAATAAAGAGTTTTATAGCTTAAGATTTAACATTTAGAGTTTCGAATTTATAAAATATGATCAAAAATTATTTAAAAATAGCCTGGCGCAATATGGTAGGTAATAAAGTTTACAGCGCCATAAATATACTTGGACTGGCTGCCGGGATGGCGGTTGCATTGCTCATTGCCCTTTGGGTAAATAATGAGTATTCATATGATAAATTTTTACCAGACTCGAATAGATCATACCAGGTAAGACGCAATTTTAATAGTAATGGTGAAACACTTACATTCAGTTCTACATCGCTCAAATTAGCTGATGCATTGCGTACCACTATTCCTGAAATTGAATATGTTGCTGAATCGGACGGGGGGAGCTCACATGGTTTGATGGTAGGCGACAAAAAGATTTACCTTAATGGTATACTATCGGGAAGTGATTTTTTCAATGTATTCAAATATCCCATGCTACAGGGAAATGCCGGTTTGGCATTAAAAGACACTTACTCCATTGTGCTTTCACGCGCCACAGCTATAGCCTTGTTTGGTACTGATGATGTAATCAATAAAATAGTTAAAGTTGATAATGCATATAACTTCAAAGTAACTGGAGTTATTAAGGATGTGCCTTCTAATTCGATATTACAATTTAAGTATGTTATTCCATTCAGTTTCATGGAACAGACCCAGGCATGGGTAAAAGGATCACACGGAAGTTTTGGATGGAATAGTTTTGTAATATATACCAAACTAAAAGCGGGTACCTCTTATGCCCAGGTAGCTCCTAAAATTAAAAACATGGAGAAGAGTGAGGATAACGTCAATGCTAAAAACTCTGAAGTGATCATGCAACCCATGCAGGATTCGCATTTATATTCGGAATATAAAAACGGAATAGCCAGCGGTGGGTTTATTGAATATATACGCATATTTAGCGTTGTTGGTATTTTAGTGCTGTTGATAGCCTGTGTTAACTTTATCAATTTAACTACAGCACGATCAGAGAAACGTGCACGAGAGGTAGGTATTCGTAAAGCTATAGGTTCTCAGCGTAAGCACCTTATATTTCAGTTTTTAACAGAATCGGCATTAACTACTTTTGTATCTTTTCTATTTGCTTTGCTTTTTGTGCAAATAGCATTGGGCCCATTCAATGCGCTCACCGGAACCATGATCCGCATTCCATTCGGCAGCATTGTTTTTTGGCTGGTGATGATGGGTTGTGTACTGATAACGGCCCTTGTTGCGGGTAGCAGGCCGGCATTCTATTTATCATCATTTAATCCGGTTAAGGTATTAAAGGGAACTATACAAGTAGGACGTTCCGCAACATTCTCCCGAAAAATTTTAGTAGTTACGCAGTTTAGCTGTTCCATAGCACTTATCATCAGTACAGTCGTTATTTACAGGCAGATACAGTATGCTAAAAACCGGCCAACAGGATATAGTATCAACCATCTGTTAACCTCCAATATGAGTAGTGACTTGGTTAAAAATTATGCTGCGTTAAAAAATGATCTTCTGCAAAGTGGGGTGGTAGAAAGTATGACTAATTCATCAAGCCCGGCAACAGACGTTTACTCGCATTTCAATATTGATCAATGGCCAGGGAAGCTGGCTGGTGAAACTGTGGAAATGGGGAATATAGATGTTGCTGATGATTATTTCAAGACCTTAGGAATGAACCTGTTGATAGGTAGGAATTTTATCTCGGCAGCATCAGACACCTCAAATATAATTTTCAACGAAACTGCCATCAAACGATTACGGTTAAAAGATCCTATCAATCAGTTAATTACACGCGAGAAAAAAACATACAGAATAATTGGTGTGGTAAAGGACGCGCTGATGGTTTCGCCGTTTGCCAAACCTGATCCAACCATGTTTTTGTACAACACTTATCCGCAGGACAATATTATTTATCGTCTTTCACCAAACGTAAATCCGCATAATGCTGTTGAAAAAATTGGCCAGATATTTTCTAAATATAACCCAGCGTATCCTTTCACCTATCGATTTGTTGATGACGATTACAATCGCAAATTTAGTCAGGAGGTATTGATCGGAAAATTATCAGGCATATTTGCTGGCCTGGCCATTTTTATATCATGTCTAGGTTTATTTGGACTAGCCGCTTACATCGCGGAGCAACGTACTAAAGAAATAGGTGTACGTAAGGTTTTAGGTGCAACGGTGAGTCAATTATGGTTTCTGTTGTCTAAAGATTTTGTACTACTGGTTATCATCAGTTGTGTTATTGCATCGCCGCTGGCTTTATACTTTTTGCAAAACTGGCTACAAAAATATGATTACCGTATAAGCATAGGGCCAGGAGTTTTTCTCATTTCGGCTGTGGCGGCAATAGCCATTACCCTTTTAACCATCAGCTTCCAGGCTATTAAAGCCGCGGTAACTAATCCCGTAAAAAGTTTACGCAGCGAATAAGCAAAAGGCCGAAAGCTTAGGACAAGAAAGATTTTAACTTTCTGCCTTAAGCTTTCGGCTTTTTCATTGTATCATAACCGTACGCTCCGTGTTACGTAAGCGAACAGTATTCATGATAATGATTGATATAATTGATTGATTTTTAGATAATTAATACTTTGGTATGTTATTGATACTTAATTGCATGAAATGAATTGATATTTTTAAACAAAAACTTATACGTACTAACCAAAACAATTATTTAAAATGCTATCACTCCAACATATTTCGAAATATTACCAGGTAAGCGGGCTTAAAAATTTTGTTCTTAATGATCTTAGTCTTGAAATTGACCAAGGCGAGTTTGTGTCTATCATGGGCCCATCGGGTTCGGGTAAATCATCCTTACTTAATATCATCGGTATGCTTGACGAACCATCTGAAGGATACCACTATTTTGCCGGTCATGCGGTACATCAATTGAAAGAAAAACAGCGTTCTGCTTTGTACAAGCAATATATCGGCTTTGTTTTCCAGGCTTACCATTTAATTGATGAACTTACTGTTTATGAAAACATAGAAACACCCTTAATTTATCAGGATTTTAAGGGGGCTGAGCGTAAAGCTATGGTAGCTGATATATTAGATCGTTTTAATATTGTAGGTAAAAAAGATCTTTTCCCTGCACAACTATCCGGAGGGCAGCAACAATTGGTTGGTATAGCCCGTGCGCTGATAGCCAAACCTAAATTATTACTGGCCGATGAGCCTACAGGTAACCTGAATTCTAAGCAAGGGGAGGAGATCATGGAACTATTCCGTAAGCTTAATAAAGAAGATGGGGTTACTATTATTCAGGTAACTCACTCTGAAAAAAATGCGGAATACGGTTCGCGTATCATTAATCTTTTAGATGGTAAAATCGAATCTTCAAAACAACTCTGATTATACAATAATGCGATACTTTAAATTTATATTTTTTGGTTTGATAGTACTATCGGCTTTCAAAACCCAGGCACAAACAGATACCTTAACAACCATAAGGCAATGTATAGATGTTGCTATAAAAAACAACCTGGTAGTACAACAAAATGCTCTTCAAATGCAGCGCCTGCAGGTAGGTTATACTCAGGCTAAAGAGAATCTTTTGCCATCATTAAACGGTCAGGTTGATCATAGTCTTAACAGTGGTCGTAGTATCAATCCTTTTACGAATAGTTATGTGACTCAGTCATATACAGCTGGCAATTACAGCCTAAATGCTAGTTTAACCCTGTTTAGCGGTCTGCAAAACTTAAATGCTATTAAACAAACGTCATTAGCCTATCAGGCTGGTAAAATGGATTTTCAACAGGCAAAAGACCAGGTAACTATTAATGTGATAACCGCTTATCTTTTAGTATTAGATAATACAGAGCTATTAGATCAGGCGTACAATCAGCTTGATGTATCAAAGAAGCAAGTTGAACGGCTGGAGATATTAGAAAAGGATGGTGCTAACAAATTGCCTTCGGACTTATATGATCTAAAAGGCACCTATGGAGATAACGAACTTAACTTAGTAAATACCAAGAATAATCTGGAGGCATCAAAATTAAGCCTGGTTCAAATACTGAATATTCCTTACAACAGAAACATAAAACTGGAACCTATAAGTGTGCAGGATGTTGCTAAACAAACCGGTGAAAATGCTGACCAGGTATTTGATACTGCGTTAAAGCAGCTGGCTTATGTAAAGGCTGCTGAATTGAGACGGCAAAGCGCCGAAAAGGGCGTAAAGGTAGCCAAAGGGGCTTTGTCACCTACAATTTCTTTATTCGGCGGAATAACAACTAACTACTCCAGTGCCGCACAAAATGCTACAGTTAGCGATTCATCTATTGTGCCAACTAAGCAATTTATTAATACGCCTACAGGCAAAAGCACAGTTTATACAACACAGTATGATAATACCTACAAAAACATAGGTTATTATGACCAGTTTAAAAACAACTATGGCACGCAGTTCGGTATAAGATTGACCATACCTATTTTGAACTATTTTCAAAACCAGAATAAGGTGAAGCTTGCTAAAATTAATCTACAGGAATCAAAATACATAGAAGAAAACACCAAGAATGTTTTACGCCAGAATGTAGAGCAAGCTTATGTGAATATGACGCTGGCTTATAATAGGTATAATGTATTGGTAGAACAGGTTAAAGCATACAAAGAATCATTCAGAACAGCCGAGATTCGTTTCAATGCGGGCGTACTAACTTCAGTTGATTTTGTAGTAGCCAAAAATAACTTTGACAAGGCCAACATCAATCTTATTAACTCCCGGTACGATTGTTATATTTATAATAAAGTACTTGATTATTATATGGGACGACTATCCTGGTAAATAGAATTACATTGATTCTGTAAAAAATTTATATTTTTATTCCCAGATTTTAAATCCTGATATCCGGCTCATAGCGTTTTATATAAAATTATAAAACATTATGAGCCGGATATTGCTAATTATAAAACGTTTAGTTTACAACAGCATTAACGCATGCGCATCAATCACCTTAAAAACAACTCTAAAACATGAAAAAAACAATTATTTTAACTTTAAGTATCTGTTTATTTACTATTGGTATGGCTTCTGCCCAGGTAATACCCAATTTTTCGTTTGGTGTAAAAGGAGGTTTAAACTATGCCTCTTTTCCTTCAAACGGAGTATTTAACAATAATAACCGTGCCGGTTATTTAGCGGGTTTTTGGGCCAGAGTAGGTGGTTTGGGCTTTAATTTCCAACCAGAACTTTATCTCACCAGCAAGAATATTAATGTGAATGCTCCTAATGAGCCTGAGAACAAAGCTAAATTTACCAGTATTGATGTACCACTATTATTAGGTGGTAAAATAGGTGCATTTGGCTTAGGTGGTCGCTTTTATGGTGGGCCTGTGCTATCGTTTGCTGTAGATAAAAATCAAAGTTTTGCAGAATCTGCTGGTGAGGCTACCCATTTAAATTATAAAAGTGCCAATTATGGTTTTCAGGTTGGTGCCGGTGTTGATATCAGAAGCTTTTCTGTTGATTTACGTTATGAAGGCGGTTTAAATAAAATTGCTTACGGTGATGGTAATTCACATACACGAGTAAACGTTTTTAGCCTTGCCCTGGCTTATAAATTATTTTCGCTATAAATAGAAAACGACCTTTGAATTAAAAAGACCCGCTAAATGGCCGGGTCTTTTTTTTGAATAAATAATGTTCAATAAACATTAATGCGACTTATTTTACTTTACTACATCAACCCACTGTCCTTTGATTAAGCTGTTGATTGAGTTGTTGTACATAGCCTCACAATATACTGCAGGTAAGTAGTAATGGCCGGCATAGGCAGCATTCAGCATCACATAATAGGTAACTTCTTTATCTTCTACTAAACTAAAGTAAGTGTTCACCCGATCGTCCCGCACATCCCTGTAATCAGATGGCGAAGATTTGAATGCTTCGTCGTTGTTCAGCATCCTGCTGTTTAGTATCTCCCAGCCAGATGGAAATACCTGTGTAAGCGCTAAATTATCATACCGGCCGCGTCTACCCGGATTTTTAATATTCACCTGGGCAACAAAATCTGTGCCTTGTTTTAAGGTCGTTGGATCAATCGACTTACCACTCATCGTAAAATAACCAACCCTCATTTCCATCACCTGCGGATCAATAAAGGTTTTTACATCAAGCCCGGATGAAGGCTGTCCTTTTTGTATGAGTCTTAAATATAGCTTGTTGGTGCCATTGTTCTTAACCATCGCTTTTCCGCCGTTTGCTGCCAAACCAGATTGCCATATATAAGAAGAGGAATTGATATTACCCTTTGATACTCCGCCATCAAAGCTAAAAGTAAGCTTACTGGCAGCTTTGTTTTGTCCACAATATTGTGCTATGGAAATAAGTGAGTAAGCTGTGGTCTGGGTACTGTACCAATCGTCTTGAGATAATCTAGCGGCTACTACACGTAGTAATCCAGCTGCTTTTTGTTGCTGGCCGAGTAGCGTAAGTGTTTCCAGGATCATCGCCTCATCGCGCAAGTCGGAGCCATAAGTGCCATACATGGTGTAGTATGGTTTTATGGTAGTGGGCAAGCCTGTAATCATTCTTAAGCCGGCTTCGGGTTGTCCAGCAAGTTTGTAAGCTGCTGCTAGGCGCCATTTAGCCTCAATGCTTAAATACTTAAACTCTCTGAGCCGGTTCATTGCTCCCAATTCAGGTGCACCGGCCAGGGCCAGGAGGTATAAGCGATAAGCCTGGTTCAAGTCATCTCCATAAAATTTATGCGGATCCGGTGCCCAGGTTTGCGCTTTTTGTTTTTGATATTTTTTCCATTGCTCCATAAAACCAATGGGCATACTGTAACCTTTGGCCTGGGCGGCTAACATAAAATGTCCGGCGTAATTGGTTCCCCATTCATCTGCATCACCATAACCTGGCCAATAGCTCAAGCCACCACCTTGTACCTGAAAGCCATTAAGCCTGCTGATAGTGGCTTTGATATTACGCTCAGCCTCGGCTTTTTGGATAGGTGAGAGGTCGAGCAGTTGCCCCAGATACAATTGCGGGAACGCCGAAGATGTAGTTTGTTCTACGCAACCATGCGGATAGGCTATCAGATAATCGAGCCGTTTGCTTAGGTTTAAAGGAGGTATCGAAGCAATTTCGAGCGTATTTTTATTAGTTCCGTTAATACCTACAGCCTGATAAGCCGTATTCCAAACCTCACCCGGATTGAGTTCCTTTTCCAGTACACGGGTAACCGGTGGATTAGGGTTACGCACATTCAGCTCCACATCATAAGCGGCAATTTCTGAACCACTTTTGGCTACAATCTTTACTTTACCTACACCTACAAAATCCTTAACGTCAAGATCAAATGTAACCAGCTGGTCACCAGTTTTAACGAAGGTTACCGTTTTGGTGTTATTACCTGCCAGGTTACTGAACGCGTTTGATTGTACCGATACCGTAACCGTTTTTATATTAGGCTCCATAGCAAATACGGTTACGGGTAACTGCACTTTTTCTGTTGGGCCAAGCACACGGGGTAGTGTTGCCAATATCATGAGTGGTTTTTTAACGGCCACAGCTTTATCGGCAAAACCATAGCTGCCATCGTGCCCGGCAATTACCATAGCTTTAACAGAACCTACGTACTGAGGCAGTTTAAAGGGCGTGGTTTGCTTTTCGCCTTTGCCCAGATGGAATGGCCCCAGGAATTTTACAACGGGTTTAAAACGGTTTACAGACACATTTTTGTTATTGCCCAGGTTACCATCACCGCCTATGCTTAAAATACGTTCTAAACCACCCCCAAAAGCACCTATTACATAATCAAACAAATCCCAGGTTTTTACCCCCAGCGCCTCCCGGGCGTAAAAAGCCTCATGCGGGTTGGGTGTTTTATAATTGGTGATATCCAGTAAACCTTCGTCAACTATGGCAATGGTATAAGTCATTTCCTTACCCGATGCTTCTGATACGGTAACGGCCGACTGTGTTTCGGGTCGTATTTTATCCGGCATACTGATCACCGGTTTCAGAATGGTTTCAGGATTATCTACCTGTAACGGGATAGCGCCGTACATACGGATAGGCAGGTCGTTAACCGTTTGCGAATGTCTTTGCAATAGGGTAACGTTCACAAACACATTAGGAGCCATAGTCTCATCAACCGTAAAGCGGTACTGGGTTTGGCCTTTTTTGGTATCAATCCAGGTGGTTTTTAAAACCTTGCTGCCATTTTCAAAGCTGATCAACGCGCGACCATCAGCAGCAGTTGGTATAGTTAATGTGGCCTGTTCACCTACTTTGTAGGTAGGTTTATCGGAAGTGAACGACAACATGGCCGCTTCGGTAGGATTAGTTTGCTGTAACCTTTCCGACCAGTTTGGCCAATCCACATAAATGAATTTTCCTGTAGAGTGCCCTGTTTGTTCGTCTTTCACCTTGATCAGGTATCGTCCCCAATCGGCTTTAGGTACGCGTAATGTCCATTTACCATGCCCGTTAGTAACTTGTACGGTAGCCGCTTTAATAAGCTTATTGTACTTATCCTGCGTAAAATTGCTTGTTTCATTGCTGGTTTGATCCCACCACCAGCGCCATTGTACTTTGTAAAGCTCCAACTGAACGGTACGGGTGCCAATCAGCGTATTACCATGTACATCTACATCGGCGATATCAACCTGATGATCCTGATCGGTAACTAACATGCCCGAAAGCTCGCTGCCTTGCGGCGTTTTAATACCGACATAGCCTGGATACACATTATAAGGCAATGTAGTTTGTTGTATGCTAAAATTACCACCGGGTTCAAATACCTTAACCAGGAAATTAGCCCGTAACTGTCCAGGCGCTTGTTTTTCTACATTGATGTTGGCATCCACATCCGCCACGCCATTGGCACTGAGCTTACCATCAAACACGGTTTGAGTTTGTGTATTAAAGGCCAATGTAGGATCGTCAAAGACATAATCCTCATATTTTTTGAAGCTTGTAGTTTGGGGGGTTAAAAACGCATCGACCTTAGCTTTGAGGTTTTGCGCGGCACCTCCAAATAACCATTGCGCGCTCAGCTTGCCATTGGCGTTATTGCCTTTAGTTAACTCCGCAGCACCGCCAAACGAAAGGTTCAGCTTCATGCGGTTAGGCATAATGGTCTCTACCTTGATCTTTTTTTCAAACGAAGCTCCGCCAACTTTTACTTTAGCTGTCCAGTTACCGGTAGGTGATGAGGTTTCCGTAGCAGTATGGAAGCTATAAAAGCCATCCAAAGCCGTTGTTTTGCTTATACGCCTGTATAACTTACCATTCGGGTCATATAACTCAAACTGAACGGGATGATCTGCCGGAAGTGTTTTTAATTTATCTTCTAATATGAAGGATACGTATATGGAATCGCCCGGGCGCCATACGCCACGTTCGCCATAAATAAAACCTTTAAGACCGCTCTGCACTTCTTCGCCGCCTACATTAAAACGGGTAAGGGGCAGAGAGCTTCCATCATCCAATTTCAAGTAACCACGCTGAGCTCCTTTTTTGGCAACCAGTAGATAAGGTTTGCGTTTAAGATCAAACTTCACGATACCATCTTCACCGGATGTGGTTTTGTAAATTACCTGTTTCTGATAATCTAATAACTCCAGATCGACACCATCCATGGGTTGAGCGCTTAAAATATCAGTAACGGCCACCAACATGCTATTGTTGGTACCACGCTTAGCAATAAGACCAATGTTGGAAGCTATAATGTTGCGTGTTGCCCAGCGCTGTTTGGTAAAGTAGGATGGGGTACAGGCGTTATTTCTGTCCTGCCAATTATAGCCTTCAGGGTAAAAATTATCATAACGCGACCAAAAATCATCATCCTCATCATTTACCTTGCTGTTATCGTTATAATATTCCCCTCCATCATATCCTTCATCATCTCCATTGCTATTACTGCTTTTTACACCAGCTCCGGCAACACTACAATTATACAGGGAGTATTCTTTCCGGAAACCAATCACGACACGGTATATCGCCCCAGGTTCTGTGCGGATCATCTGATCCAGATCGAGCATAAAACGATTCTTTTTGTTCAGGTTTAGGCTTTTATCATTATCAAGCCTAATGGTTTTTTGAACTACTGGTTTACCAACCTGGCGTAATTCCTGCCCACCATCAAAACCGTTGCTCTGAAAATACTGTGGTACATTGCTTTCATATATCTTAATGATACTTACATCAACAGCATTCAAATTCACTGCTTCAAAAGGCATCATCAATTTACCGGAGTCGGGGAGGATAACGCCTTTGCCAGGTATGGTTACAGCTGGCAGCCGGTTCTCAAAAAAGACACTGGCGGTATAAGTTTTGGTGATTTTTTTGTGCGATATATTTTCAACCCCCTCATTTACAAATACGCTGTAATTGCCTTGAAGGCTCTCGGGCGAATAAACTTTCACCGTACTACCATCAATGGTGTAGGCAGGGTCGGTAATGTTATTGATGCCTATAAGGCCATTCAGTTCCTGTCCAACCAGTATATTATCAGAAAACTGAACTAATACATATTGATCATTATCCTGCACGGCACGTATATTCAATACCCTAAAATCGCCTATAGCAGGTACATCAAAATGTTGGCTGCCTTTTTTATCAACGTTCAGGCTATTACCATCCCAGTTAATAGTAACCGGGGTTACCTTGTTCGATTGTCTTTTTAGCCCCGTTATTTTAAAATGATGTGCCTTGGTTCCGGTATTATGCTCCCAGCTAATTTTCACGGGGAACTCGTAATTAACAGTTAATAGTTTTTCAACAAGTGATGGATCTTCCGTATCGGCAGTCTGGATAGTTCCACCCAATTTCATTTCATCAACGGATGTATTTGTAGCGGTTGTTAAACCATCAAAGTTTACATTAAAATCGGGCTTTACTACCTGGAAGCCGAACTTAAAATGATCAAATTTATGCGGCACCTCAATCAGTTTACTCAAGTCAAAATCTACCGTGTAGTTTTTTTCGGGATCAAGTTTGCCTGTGGGCTTAAATTCAATGGTCCGCGTGTCAACCCAATAGGCTTTACCTTTTACTAATGGAGAAAAATCAAAAAGGTCATCACTAAGCTGTTCGTTTTGCTGGTGAGTAACCTGTACCTGCCCGGCCAGACGTATGCGAATGGTACTTTCTTTGGAGATAACCCCAGTGGTATAGGATTCAATATACTTACTAAAGGCCGGATCGACTACCGCTTTTTTACGGCCATTGGCAATAATGTAAACAACTAATAAGATGAGCGCAAGTGACGCGCCTATAGTAATAATGCTTTTGCGTCTGCGGAATCTGGTATATCCGTTCTCCATAGAATAGGTTTATTTATAATCATGTAAATTATAAAATTTATGAGAATAAATAATTTAAACGGAAACTTATTTTATGAAATTATAGTATCATAACGCCTGGTTTATTCAAAACAGGCAGCTTGATAAAATTCATTTCAACGATGCTTTCAGGCAAAAAAATGAACTTTTTATCGTAGATGTTCTTGCCAATATAATAACTAAGCCAATATTCGTTATTAAGGCCGAATGTTTGCTCATCAATAGGCTCAATAAGCTTAAATGCCTGCCCGGAAACTTCGGGAAACATATGTCTAAGCGTTGAGGTTTTTACCTGTACACCGTCTTTTTCACCATAACCTTTGGAGGTAACCAGTACATTTTCTATAGGTTCATTTTTTAGGTTGATGAGGTATACATACCAAATCTTGGTTTCTATATTTTCACCCTCTAATGCAACTGCTATTGCAATATCCTGTACGTTATTTTCGGGAAGGTCTTTTATCATGTTTTAGTTGATTAGGTGAGTGGTCTATTAGGAGAAAAGTTAAATAAATGATAGAACAACTATTCACTTAATCAACCTAATAAACCATTCACTAAAAATCATTTCTTCTTTGCTGCAGCTTTTTTCTTTGCCGGCGCTTTAGCTGCAGGTTTTGCTGAGGCAGCTTTACCAAAACGCCCTTTTTTAGCATCCTTTGGCATAGCGTCAGCCAGTGCCTTGCACTCTTGGTAAGTAAGGGTCAAAGGATCTTTATCTTTAGGGATCTTCACATTTAGCTTACCAAATTCAATATAGGGCCCCCAACGACCGTTCAGCACTTTAACCTCAGGGTCTTCGTCAAAAGATTTGATTAATTTCTCGGCGTCTTTTTTACGTTTAGCATTGATCAGCTCGATTGCCTGTTCTTCAGTTACATCCAGTGGATCAATTTCTTTTGGTAAGGAAACAAACGCGCTGTTATGACTGATATAAGGTCCGAAACGGCCAATAGCCACCTTCATTACTTTGCCTTCGTACTCACCAACAACCTTTGGTAATTTAAAAAGCTCTAAAGCTTCTTCCAAACTGATGGTTTCTATGCTCTGGCCATTTCTTAAACTCGCGTAAAGTGGCTTTTCGTCGTTTTCTTCTGTAGCGCTATCACCTACCTGTACAAATGGGCCATAACGACCAATACGTACCGATATTTTTTTACCATTTTCCGGATGCGCTCCTAATTCGCGCTCACCTGTAGCTTTATCAGCCGTTTCTATAGTGCTTTGAACTTCTTTATGGAAAGGGTTGTAAAAATCATGAAGCATCGCTGTCCATTCTTTTAAACCCTGTGCTATTTCGTCAAATTGCTTTTCTACGCTTGCTGTAAAATGAAAATCAACGATATCATTAAAATATTGTACCAGGAAATCATTAACTACCGCGCCAATATCCGTAGGGAATAGTTTTCCCCGTTCAGCACCAGTATTTTCGGTCTTGTTTTCCTTAACAATAGCATCTCCTTTTAAAGTCAATACCCTGAAGTTACGTATTTTCCCTTCACGCTCTTCCTTAACCACATAACCACGGTTTTGTATGGTTGAAATGGTAGGGGCGTAAGTCGATGGTCGGCCAATACCTAACTCTTCTAGTTTTTTAACCAAACTGGCCTCCGTATAACGTGCAGGCGGGCGTGAGAAGCGTTCGGTTGCCGACATTTCCTGCAATGCCAGGCGTTGACCTTTTGTTAAAGGAGGCAACATAGCGTTTTCACCATCCTGTTGCGTATCTTCTTCCTCATCGTCGGCAGATTCCAGGTACACCTTCAGGAAACCGTCAAACTTCATTACTTCACCATTAGCAGTCAGCTCCTCTCTACGGCTGGAGATGCTGATCTTCGCAGTTGTTTTTTCAAACTGAGCTTCACTCATCTGCGAAGCGATAGCGCGTTTCCAGATTAGTTCGTACAAGCGTTTTTCTGAAGAATCGCCATCAATGGTATGATTATTAAAATAAGTTGGCCTTATTGCCTCGTGTGCTTCCTGGGCACTGGCATTTTTGGTTTTATATTTACGGTGCTGGTGATATTTTTCGCCGTAGGCTGAAACAATCTCTTGCTGCGCGGCATTCAACGCAGTTTCTGACAAGTTAACCGAGTCTGTACGCATATAGGTAATATTACCAGATTCATATAGCTTTTGCGCAACCTGCATGGTGCGGGCCACCGAATAACCCAATTTTCTGCTGGCCTCCTGTTGTAATGTAGATGTTGTAAAGGGAGCTGCAGGAGAGCGTTTTGCAGGTTTTGTTTCTAATGATCGGATATCGAAATCGGCCCCGATACAATCGCTCAGGAACTTTTCGGCATCTTCCTGTTTGCTAAAACGCTCAGCGAGCTCGGCTTTGAATGCCTCTTTACCTTTACCAAATATGGCTACTATTTTAAAAGCCGCTTCCGATTTAAATTTGTTGATCTCTCTTTCGCGATCAACAATCAGCCTTACAGCTACTGATTGAACCCGACCGGCAGATAAAGATGGCTTTACTTTTTTCCATAGAACAGGAGAGAGTTCAAAACCCACCAATCTATCCAATACACGACGGGCCTGTTGTGCATTAACCAGGTTATAGTCAATTTTACGAGGTGTATCAATCGCCTTTAGAATAGCAGGCTTGGTTATCTCATGAAAAACAATGCGTTTGGTAGTGGCATCTTTTAAACCCAGTGTTTCAAATAAATGCCAGGATATGGCTTCTCCTTCGCGGTCCTCGTCCGATGCGAGCCAAACCATTTCGGCTTCTTTTGCTAATTTCTTTAATTCACTAACAACTTGCTTTTTATCGGCTGGCACTTCATATTTCTGTGTGAAATTATTAGCTGTATCTATTGCATCTTCAGATTTCACCAGATCACGGATATGACCGTAACTTGATTTAACCGTAAAGTCTTTCCCAAGATATCCTTCGATGGTTTTGGCTTTCGCCGGAGATTCAACTATGAGTAAGTTTTTGGCCATTTAAGCAGTTATTTTTTTGCAAATAAAACATAAAGAAAGTGAAACGCAAATTTGTTTTCGGAAAAGCCCCGAAGCTTTTACGGCTAAACTGATAAATAGTTGGAATGCAGGATTATTATTAAAGCAACGTCTTACGATGCTTTGATAATGAAAATCACAGAGTAACAGCTTATCGTTGGCACATAACAGGAGAGAGGCTACATTAAGAAACCGCCACCCAGTAGGTCATTCCCTTCATAAAATACAGCCGACTGGCCGGGTGCTATACCTGAAACATTGTGATGAAAATCAACTTTCATATGTTCGCCCATTTGTACAATGCTGCTTTGCGTACCGGCATCTTTGTAGCGTATTTTAGTAATAGCTTCTATAGGCTCGTTAATATTGGCATATTTAACCAGGTTAAGGTTTTTAACCCAGGCTTGTTTACGTTCCAGCTCATCAGCTGTCCCCAAAACAACGGTATTGGTGTGCGGATCTATAGCCGTAACAAACATAGGATGACCCAACGCTATACCCAATCCCTTACGCTGCCCTATGGTGTAAAACGGATACCCTTGGTGTTTGCCCACTATACTACCGTTGGTAAGCGTAAAGTTACCCGGGCCTATACGATCGTCCAGGTCTTCAACTTTGTGCCTTAAAAAGGCTCTATAGTCGTTATCAGGCACAAAGCATATTTCATAGCTTTCGCTTTTACTGGCAAGTTCCATCTGCCCCATATCCATAGCCATTTGCCTGATCTCGGGTTTAGAGAAACTACCTAAAGGAAATTTTGTGCGGGCAAGATTTTGCTGAGATACCCCCCATAATACATACGATTGATCTTTGTTTTCGTCTTTACCCTTTGATATCACATAACGCCCGTTATCCTGTAAGCGAATATTAGCGTAATGTCCTGTAGCAATAAATTCACAGTCGAGTTTATCAGCACGCTTTAAAAGAGCATCCCATTTAATATGCGTGTTGCATAACACACATGGATTAGGGGTACGGCCTGCCAGGTATTCATCCACAAAATTATCGATCACAAAATCGCCAAATTCGTTCCTGATATCTAATATATAATGTGGAAAACCGTAGCCTACCGCTAAAGCACGGGCGTCATTGATACTATCCAGACTACAGCATCCTGTTTCTTTTGAACTACCACCAGATGAGGCATAGTCCCAGGTTTTCATGGTAAGACCAATAACTTCATAGCCCTGCTCATGCAACATTACTGCTGCTACCGAACTATCAACACCACCACTCATTGCCACTAAGATCCTACCGTGCTTACTCATAATCTGGCAAAGATACCTTTTTGATTTTGATGTTGATATGTTATTAGGTCAGCCGAGGGTAAAATGGAAAGGTAGTACAAAATCCAGAAATTAATCATTGGTTAATTAATATTAATAATCAAATACTTAAATCAATCACATAAAGCTTCACTTTATTTAAGATTATTATATTAATCAAGTTAAAAACTTGTTATTTAAAGAATATTTACAGCTAATTTACTCTTTAATATTCCTGTACGTTATAAACGTAAAAAAATACATAGTTCGAAAACTAGCTAAAAAATGCAGATAAATTAATCATGAGGCATAAAATTTAACATTCTAGCGATGTTTAGTCCCTAAACGAATTTTAATAGGGCAAGCATTTTTTTGCAATTATTTTAATGAATAAATGTACGGCTGACCATTGTAAAAAACATGTAAGTTTTTTGTTAAAAAAAATGCAAAAGTGCGTTGCACTATTGTAACATCATGTTTACATTTTAAATTTGCTATACCCTAATTAATTTAAAATGATAAGCCAGCTAACATTAGAGCAAAAACTGCAAGGAGTAATTTTAGTGATTATTTGTTTTGTTGCTATAGCAAACTACCTGATTAAATAACTACACAGACCGAACAGTGAGGAAAAATTTAAGGTGCTCTTTCGAGCACCTTTTTTTTGCAACAAAGTATAGGTATAGGTTTATAATTATGGATTTCGGGTTTGACCATCGCCTTTGACTAACCATTTATAACTGGTTAATTCATCAAGCCCCATTGGCCCACGGGCGTGGAGTTTTTGTGTACTGATACCAATTTCGGCACCGAGACCGAACTGGGCACCATCAGTAAATGCAGTTGAAACATTAGCGTAAACCGCAGCAGCATCTACATTATTTAAAAATGTAGCTATATGTTCTGCATCCTCGCTAATAATGGCCTCACTATGTTTTGAACCGTTTAACGCAATATGTTCAAGTGCCTGTTTAAAATCGACTACAGTTTTAATAGCCATTTTCATAGATAAAAATTCGGTACCGAAATGCTCCGGAGTTGCTTTATTTAGCAGATCATCAGGGTAGTTGCCTTTTAATGCCACGTAGGCAGTTTCGTCGGCAAATAGCTCTACCCGCTTTTGTTTTAAAATATGGGTAAGCCTCGGTAGATCAGCAATACGCGATGTGTGGACAATTAAACAATCGAGCGCGTTACATACGCTTACACGGCGTGTTTTAGCATTGGCTATAATTTCTGCACCTTTCTCCAGGTCGCCCGATTCATCAAAATAAGTATGAACAATGCCAGCCCCGGTCTCAATTACAGGTACTTTACTATTGTCCCTTACAAAATTAATTAACGACTGGCTTCCTCTTGGTATCAGCACATCTACAAAACCAACTGCATTTAGTAAGGCTGCGGTAGCTTCACGATCAGCTGGCAATAAGGTCACAATATCAGTATCCAACTGATGTTTACTCAATACTTTATATATAACAGAGATAATTGCCTGGTTAGAAAACTTGG
Source organism: Mucilaginibacter lappiensis (assembly GCF_900155965.1). Lineage (GTDB taxonomy): Bacteria > Bacteroidota > Bacteroidia > Sphingobacteriales > Sphingobacteriaceae > Mucilaginibacter > Mucilaginibacter lappiensis. Next base: position 220,317 of record NZ_FTMG01000004.1, on the reverse strand, counting down.
CATCGCTGCCTCCTTTTAATATGCTGATGTTTCCTGTTTTAAAGCAAAGCGCAAATACATCAAACGTAACATTAGGCCGGGCTTCATAAATAACCCCAACAACTCCTAATGGAACTCTAATCTTTGTGATGGACAAACCATTAGGCATATTAGTTTTGGAAAGCTGCTTACCCAGCGGGCTATCCAGCAGTGCTACATTAACCATATCGCCGGCTATAGCTTCAATTCGGGCGGTGGTAAGTTTCAACCGGTCATATTTAGGATCGGTGCTTTCCATACGGTCCAGATCTTTCTGGTTTTCTGCTAATAGGTACTCCGTTTGGGCAATAGTTTCGGATGCCACATCTTGCAGTACCTGGTTAATCAGGGCAGGAGCAAGGGTAGGCTTTCTGCCTGCAATAAGCGCCTTTTTAAAATAGCTATCGTATTCCATTGCTGTTAACCCTGTAAATAAAGATAATCATAATGAACCAAAGGCTTTTGATTTTTCTGCCCAACACGTTCCCGCGCTCTATCAGCCCCGTATTCGGCTATACCTAAGCCCACTTGCTTGTTTTTTTCGTCAACCAGTTTAATAATATCGCCCTTTTTAAAGTCGGTTAGTATTTTGATAATGCCTACCGGCAATAAACTGGTGGCTTTACTGGATGTAAGAGCAACCCTGGCGCCATCGTTAACCTGCACAATGCCGGTAGCCGCTTTTTCGGAATGAGCTATCCATTTCTTTTTGCCTGATGCTTTTTTTGTAGGGATAAAGCGGGTATGTATCACTTTATTTTCCAACACATCAGTTAAAATATTTTCACGGGTACCATTAGCAATATGCACCGCAATGCCCAGTTGTGCTGTTTTTTGCGACATAGTTGATTTGGTGATCATTCCACCACGGCCAAATTGCGATCGGCCTGAGGAAACAAACTCTGCAAAATCAACCACAGAACCGTTAACTTCTTCAATTACTGCCGATCCCGGTGCACTTGGATTGCCATTGTATATACCATCAACATTGGTTAGCACAATAAGTGCCTCTGCGTTCAGCATAGAGGCAATAAGGCCTGCAAGCTCATCATTATCGGTGAACATAAGTTCCGTTACAGATACCACGTCATTTTCATTTACAACGGGTATTACCTGGTGTTGTAATAACAATTCCAGACAATTTTTCATATTCAGGTAGTGCATCCTATCCCTGAAATCTTCTTTAGTGACCAATACCTGCGAGCAAAGAATGTCAAAACGTTCAAAAAGACTGGAGTAGGTATTGATCAGCTTTACCTGCCCAATGGAAGCCAGTAACTGCCTCGCGGCGATGGCGTCATATTTTTCGGAAATAGTGATCAGGCTGCGACCGGAAGCTACCGCTCCTGATGATACCAGAATCACTTCTTTGCCCTGTTTTTTGATCGCCGCTATCTGTTCAACCAAGTGCTCTATACGCTGCAGGTTAGGCAAGCCATTTTCCTGGGTAAAAACGTTAGAGCCTATTTTGATAATGATGCGTTGATAGTTGAAGGCCATTTCCTACTGGTGATATTTCGATTCAAAAATAGTTAATTTTTACTAATTTAAGTGTAGTTTTAAGTTAAAAAAGATGGAAATAAAGAAAAATTAGCCTATTTAAATAAAAACAGGCCATAATGATGGGTTTAATATTGTTTTATACCTAATTACTAATAAAAAATAGGTAGTTTTAATTTAAATCAAATGATTTTAATCATAAATTAGGCCAAAATCATTATTTAGTCTCTCATTTTAATTCGAGGCTTATCCCTATGAATAATGTCAAAGGATAGGAGGGATATCCGCCCTGTTGCTGATTAGATAATTTAACAAATCGCCGGGAAAAAACTTTTTAAACCTTAAATTTTAACACTTTTTTAGTCAAAAACAACATAAAAAGACTTAGTTATTACCCATTTTAACAAACCTTTAACGTCATTTTAACACTTTTTAACAAATTTTTGATGGGTTTTGAAGAGTTTAAAAAGTATTAATTCACTGATATACAAATACTTGACTTTAAATTGGTGTATTTTTGGCCTTATTTATCCTTAACTGAAACGGCCCGGTTCTCCTTTTTAACAGAAAAACCGGGCCGTTGTATGTACAAAGATACGGAAATAATAAGTCCTGATAAAGTGTCTCAAAAATTAAACTCAAAAAAAATTTGGGAAACACTTTTTTTTTCTATTTTTGTCGACTAATTCTATAGACAATGTATCATTATTATAAAATTACTATAATGTCCCTTACAAGTATGCAGTGCTCTACTGCGTGTTGTTGGTGCTTTTGACCCTACATCTATCAAAACATTAATCAACCCTAATTCAATTTCCACCACCAACCTTACTACATGAAAATTTTTACAAATTCTTTAAAACTTATTATACTTTTTCTTTTGGTTGCACCAGCCATCAGCCATGCGCAACTCAATGGTTCGTATATCCTAAGCGGGCAAGTAGGCGATGAGCATGGTCAGCCTTTAGTGGGCACCACCGTTAGCATAAAAGGCACTACCAATAAAACGGCTACGGATAGTGCCGGTAAGTTTTCTTTAACCACGAGCGCTAAACTGCCGTATACGCTCATTTTTACCGCCGTAGGTTTTCAACCACAGGAGTTTTATATTAAAAACGCCAACAGCCCTTTAAACATCCAGTTAACCTCACAATCATTACTGATCAATGAAGTGGTGGTTACAGCGTCGCGCAAGGAAGAAAAATTACTGCGTTCGCCGGTGGCCATCGAAAAACTGAGCATTAACGCCCTAAAACAATCGCCTGGCCCGAGCTTTTATGACGCGCTGGAGAACGTAAAAGGCGTGCAGATGACCACCACCAGTATCACCCTTAAAGTGCCTAATACCCGCGGCTTTAACAGCCCCAACAACTTCCGGTTTATGCAACTGGTAGATGGAGTTGATATGCAATCGGCTACTTTGGGTGTACCACTGGGTAATGCTATCGGCCCAACCGAACTGGATATTGCCAGCATTGAAATTACGCCTGGTGCTGCTGCCGCTTTGTATGGTACCAACGCTATCAACGGTTTATCAAACTTATTCACCAAAGATCCTTTTAAATACCAAGGGCTGAGCTTTTACCATCGCCAGGCTTTAAACCATGTGGGTAATGATGCTTTGGGTGCAAGTTCCTTAACCGAAGATGCTTTAAGATATGCCAAGGCTTTTAACGATAAATTCGCTTTTAAAGTAAACTTTAGCTATTTACAGGGCACCGACTGGCAATCAAACACCCAGAAAGATCAGAACCCCGGTAACTTGAAAACCGCCAATCCGGCCTATCCAGAATTGACAGGTACCAGCAACGCGGCTTATGACGGCTGGAATAAATATGGCGACGACGCCCTTGCCGGTAGCAATACCGTGGTTATTAAAGGCATCAGCGTTAATGGTGTTGCGCGTCCAAACCTTACTGTGGCCCGTACCGGCTATAACGAGGTTGACCTGGTTGATCCGCATGTGACCAACTTGAAATTGGATGGTACTTTATCCTACAAAATAACCCCAAACACTATATTGTCATACACTTACCGTTATGGCCGTATGGATGGTGTTTTTCAACGCGGTAACAAAATATCATTGGATGGCGCTACCGTACAAAATCATAAAGTAGAGTTAAAAGGCAAGGAGTTTTTGGTTCGTGCTTACGAATCGATAGAAAATACCGGTAATTCATTCAACGTAAAGCCATTAGCAGATAACCTTGATTTGAACCACGCCAGTAACTCGGCCTGGGCCACTTTATATGGCAATGCCCTTAAATCATACGCTGGAGGTGTTTTAACATCAGCTAATTTGGCTGCTGCAGAGCAGTTTGCGAGAGCCGCTGCTGATAAAGGCAGGGTAGAACCCGGTACTCAGGCATTTAACGATCTGCGTAAAACCATCATCGGCATCAACAACTGGGACATCAAATCGAGTCTGATCCCAAATGCACCGGTAACTGGTGGTGCCGCGTTGATACAAAAAAGCCATATGTATAATGCCGAGGCACAATGGGACCTGAGTAGCCGTGTAAAAGTGGTTGACCTGCTGGCTGGCGCTGATGTGCGTGTATATTCTATCATTCCGGATGGAAACAACTTTGTTGATTTTAGTCGCCCGATTGCTGACCGTAACACACCACTGGCCAACGGAAGTTTTGGTAAAGATGTGATCTACAAAAAATATGGCGCCTTTACACAAGTAACCAAAACATTTTTTGACGAAAAGCTAAAATTATTCGGATCCATCCGTTGGGATTACAACCCTTATTTTGATCCAAAGTTTACCCCTCGTTTAGCCGCTGTTTATACCGTGAATGAGAACCATAATTTCAGGTTCACTTTCCAGAACGGTTACCGGTTCCCGTCATTGTTTGAAGCGCTGTCGTACGTAAACAATGGTCGCGTGAAACGTGTGGGTAGCTTGCCATTTATAAACGATGGCCTGGGTTATTTAGGCAACAGCTATACTCAAACATCGGTAACCAACTTTAACGCAGCGGTAAACGCAGCGCCGGGCGGTAGTACAGATGCCAATGCCCTGGCCAACAAGAACCTGCTGAAAGTGGCCGACCTGCCGCCTGCTCGTCCGGAACAGATCACCTCGTATGAAGTAGGTTATAAAGGCATTGTAGCGGATAACAAAATATTTATCGACATAGATGCCTATACCAACCGCTACAATGGCTTTTTGGGCCAGGTACAGGTGTTTGTACCCAATGGCGCTACCGTGGGCACAAACGCGGCCGTATTATCAATGCTGGACATTAACCGCGACCCAACTACCGCAACTTCAACCAATGCAGCCAGTCAGGGTCAGGCCAGATACCGCGTGTACACCAATGCCAAGAACATCTACAATAACTACGGTTCATCTGCTGGTATCACTTATAACTTTTATAAAAGATACACCATATCTGGTAACGTGAGTTTTAACAAGTTGAAATCGCAATCGGCTTCTGATATTTTTGTGACTGGCTTTAACACACCAGAATGGTCGGGCAACGTATCATTCGGTAACCGTGAAGTAGTTAAAAACTTTGGGTTCAATGTAGTTTACAAATGGCAGGAATCATTCCTGTGGGAGAGCCCACTGGTTACCGGAAACGTACCTGCTATTGGTACTTTTGACGCGCAGGTTACCTACCGCGTACCGGAGTACTATGCTACCTTTAAATTAGGCGCCACCGATATTTTTAACAAACGATATTATCAGTACGCTGGCGGTCCAACTTTGGGTGGCCTGTACTATGTGTCTGTTACCCTGGATGGCCTCCTGAGCGGACAGCAACCTAAATAAGCTTTTTTTAATACGTTTTATATAGTTTTTAAGGCGGATGGGCAGCGATGCTCATCCGCTTTTTTGTGGGGGATGGATTCTCCCCCCTGTCATTTCGAACGATAGTGAGAAATCTTCTGCTGCATACAAAGCCCCAATTGTATGGCGAAGAAGATTTCTCCTCGTTCCTCGTTCGAAATGACATGATGGAATTTTGGAAAGCAGACTAAAAACACAAAAAGCCGGAAGATTATTTGGTTGTCCGGCTTTAGTGTATTATTAAAAATGTCTTTATCAATGTTGTTTTACCTCATGCAAACCGCATTCTTTTTTGGACTGATCTTCCCACCACCAGCGGCCGGCTCGGAAATCTTCGCCTTCGGCAACAGCACGTGTACAAGGCATACAGCCAATGCTGGGAAAGCCTTTGTCATGCAGTGAATTATAGGGAATGTTGTATTGTTTGATATAAGCCTTTACATCCTCCAGTGTCCAGTCGAAAATAGGGTGGAACTTAACCAACAGGTTTTGTTCGTCCCATTCTACATTTTCCATGTCATGACGATTGGCCGACTGATCGGAACGGATACCGGTAATCCACAATTTATTGCCTTTCAGCGCACGTTTTAAGGGTTCTATCTTACGGATACCACAGCACTCTTTACGGTTCTCTACCGATTCATAAAAGCTGTTAGGACCTTTTTTATTCACCATTTCTTCCAGTAGGTCGCGGTCGGGGTAATAGGCATGGATAGGCTGTTTATACCTGTCCATGGTACTGTTCCAAACGGAGTATGTTTCACGGAAGAGTCTTCCTGTTTCTAATGTAAAAACCTTGATAGGAAGCTTATTGGCAAATATCATGTGGCTGATAGCCTGATCTTCCCAGCCAAAACTGGTAGAGAATACGATTTCGCCGGGAAACAGCTCTGCCAATTTAGCCAAAGCTTCAGCAGGTTCCAGACCTGCAGTAATGTGTTTTATATGTTTTATTACTTCACTCATGTTACAAAACCTTTGTAATAAAGGAAATTATCGATTTGATACTAACCAGTATCACGATAATGCCCACAGAAACCATGATGGTTTTTGTTGATATTTTATTAGAGATACGAGCCGCGATAGGTGATGCCAGCGCGCTGCCCAATATTAAACCAGCCACAGCAGGCCAATGGTCGCTGCTTACCATGCTGATGAAGGTTAAGGAGCCCATGATAGCTACAAAAAACCTGGATAATTTTACCGTGCCCAATGAAAAACGCGGACTACGGCCACCGGCGATCAAAGTTGACAGCACAATAGATCCCCAGCCGCCGCCGCCAACAGCGTCAATAAAGCCGCCGCCTAAACCTAATAATGAAATACGTTTAACTTTATCGGCCGATCTTTTACGTTTAACATTGAATGCTTTGGACAGGATTACCAGTCCAAGTATTAATGTATATAAAGACACTACAGGCTTGGTATACTGACTGTAATGCTCTAATGAGGATAGGAGATAAGCACCTGTAACAGCGCCAATAATGCCCGGTATCACCAGGAGTTTAAACAATTTCCAGTTGATGTTACCCATGCGGTAATGCATCCAGCCGGCAATACCACAACTCATAATTTCTGACAAATGGACACCCATACTGGCCGAGGCCGGCGGGATACCCATTGACAGGGAGAAAGTGGTAGAAGTAACGCCGTATGACATGCCTATAGCGCCATCGATAAGCGCAAACAAAAAGCCAGCTCCCAAAAAGTAATAGAACTGTGGTGGTACACCTTCTACAAATGACTTAAACTGAGGCTCCCTGTAATATAAGGCAGCGATAACAACGGCTATAGAAATGATAATGGTTGACCAAATGAGCCAGATAAAATTCTTATTGACGGTTACTTTAGGCTCAACCAGTATTGAGGTTACTTTATTCAGGGTTTTAACCTTGTCGGCAAAATCGCCGGTGAGGGTATTGCGCAACTCGCTCATTTGCTGCAGCGTGGTATCCAATTCATCGGGGATACTTTCGTTGAGCACTTCTTTTAGGCGTTTGGCTATAGTTGGCGATTTACCATTGGTAGATATAGCCAGCTTCAGATTACCTTTTTGAACGATTGATGCCAGGTAAAAATCACAAAGCTCGGGTTTGTCGGCCACGTTGATCAGCAGTTTACGGTCATGAGCTGCCTGGCGGATGTATTTATTCAGATCGCTGTCGTTAGTGGCAGCAATTACCACTTCCGCATCGTTCAGGTCATCATCGGCAAATGATTTTTGCACAATGGTTAAGCCTTCATATTGTGAAGCCAGTTCGTGTACCTCCGGTAAAAACTCGCGGGATATTACGGTTACTTTAGCCTGTGTACTGTTATTTAAAATAGCGGTCAGTTTTTCTAAACCCACATGACCACCACCCACCAGCACGGTATGCAGATCGTTCAGCTTTAAAAACACAGGAAACAATTGATTGCCCCCGGTATCCTGGTTCTGAACCTTGGCTATGTTGCTATCTTTGGGCAATAATGTCATGCTTTACTATACTTTTTAACGGTCTTTATTATTGTACCAAAGCCTCTCTTTTTGCTTTACTTTTTTCTAAGAACTCGGTGGCTTGCGCTAAATAAGCAGTCGCAAATTCTTCTGAAGGTTCATGCTGATTGATCTGCAATACCAGGTCGTTAAAGCTGCCTTCTATATCAAATTCACCTTTTTCTACATAATTGGCATCAAACTCACGAATAACCGCTGCCTGTGTACTGGTATTAACGCTTTTATCCAGCAATAACGCTTTTGCTGAGCTTAACAGCGTATTGTAGGAATGATAGATAGCATCAGACCATGCGCCAGCCTGGAACGATTGATTAGCCCAGCCCAGCTTTTCTTCCGACTCATACAGCAGGGTAGCTACCAGGTCGATGATCACACCGGCACACTCGCCAACGCCAATAGCGGTAACAAAGGTTTCCTGGTGACCCCAGTCAACAAACTCATCATCGGTAAGGCTGGTGAGATCGGCGAGGGGTTTGAGCAGGCGGTAAAAATAATCTTTACCTCCCTGACGGTCATAATAATCGTTGTACAGTTCGCCTTCTGTTGAAAGTTCTTTATAATCATCAAGCAAAGTTCTTAAAACATCAGTAGCTCTTTTCGATGGCACTTTGATCACCCTGTCAGCCGCACGACCAATGCCGTCACCAACAGTACCGCCGCCCAGCATCACCTGTACAGAAGGCAATACCTTGGTGCCGGCTTTAAGCGAACTGCCATGAAAACCAATATGCGCCAAACCATGCTGACCGCAGGAATTCATACAACCGCTTATTTTTATCTTGATATCGCGGTTATAAATAAAATCTTCGTATTCGTTATAGATCAGGTCTTCCAGTACACGGGCCATGGTCATGCTGTTGGAGATACCCAGGTTGCAGGTATCGGTACCAGGGCAGGTAGTCACATCAGCCACACTGTCAAAACCGGGAGCAGCCAACTCCAGTTTAGCCAAACCTTCATATAAAGCAGGCAATGCTTCTTTACGCACGAATTTTAATAATAAGCCCTGGTTCTGGGTGACACGGATTTCATCGGCAACCAATGGCTGTAAAACCTTCACCAACTCACGGGCAGTATCTGAAGAGATATCGCCAACCGGAACTTTGATGTACACACCATAAAAACCCGTTTGCTTTTGTTCAAATACGTTGGTAGCGAGCCATTGTTCATAACGGAACGGATTGCTGATACTTACTTCGGCAAAAGTGGTTTGCTCCGGAAGCACAGGTTGAGGAACCGCATCGCGGTTAATAGGGTAGCTTTTTACTTTGATGGCTGTTCTTTCAATCTCGGCCAGACGCAGCACTTCTTCCAATCCAATTTTCTGGATCAGGTATTTCATGCGGGCCTTGTTACGGTTATTGCGTTCGCCGTAACGGTCGAATACCCGGATAATAGCTTCGATATAGGGGATCAGTTGATCCTCTGGTAAAAACTCTTCTACAATGCTGGCCAACAAGGGCTGTGCGCCCAAACCACCCCCTAAAAGCACTTTAAAACCACGCTCGCCGTTGCTTTTCAGCTTGGGGATAACGCCGATATCATGGATGTAGGAAAAAGCCGTATCGGCATCGCTTGATGAAAAAGAGATTTTGAACTTACGACCCATTTCCTGGCATACCGGGTTACGCAAAAAGTACTCAAAAGTAGCATGCGCATACGGCGATACATCAAATGGCTCCTGCGGATCGATACCCGAAGCAGGGGAGGCGGTAACGTTTCTTACGGTATTACCACAAGCTTCGCGCAGGGTAATATCATCCTGCTCCAGCTTGGCCCAAAGCTCAGGCGTACGTTCCAGACTCACATAATGGATCTGGATATCCTGGCGGGTAGTCAGGTGCAGGTTACGGCTTCCATACTCATCGGATATATCTGCAATACGCACTAACTGTTTGAAAGTAATTTTGCCAAATGGTAGTTTAATACGTATCATTTGAACACCCGGCTGCCTTTGCCCGTAAATACCACGGGCCAGGCGCAAACTTCTGAACTTTTCATCGTGAATTTTGCCTTCACGAAAGGCCCTGATCTTTTTTTCAAGATCAATAATATCTTTCTCAACTATCGGGTTCTCCAGTTCCGTTCTGAAGCTTTGCATATCTTATCGTTTAATCAATTATAAAAAAGCCTCTTTGGCTTAGGCTAAAGAGGCGTATATGGTTAATACAAAAATTATAGCCAAGTCCTATTGTCTCTCACGCAATAACACATCAGATTTTTGTAGTAAATATTCTTATTGAGGGTATTCATTCCCCAAATATATACATACTATAGAGAATTGGTAGAATTTAATTGAAAAAAGTTACCTTTTTACAGTTTGGTGAGATTTTTTAAGTGTGGATAAGCGTCTGTTCCCGGGAGATGATATCAGCTATGCTGGTTTCGCTAAGTATTTTTAACGTAGCATCGCGCACATCAACAAATACATCACGGATGCCGCAAGTAGTTTCCTGGTGACACTCATCGCATTTATGATAAAAGTTAAGACTGGCGCAGGGTACCATAGCAATAGGGCCATCAGTTATACGCATAATGCTTACCAGATAAATATCTTTTGGATCGCGGTTTAGGCTGTAGCCACCACCTGCACCTTTTTTACTGTACAGGAAACCCGCGTTGCGCAAATCCAGCAGTATTTGCTCCAGGAACTTTTTGGGGATACGTTCGGCCTCTGCGATCTTTGAAATCTGCATTGGCGGTTGATCTCTGTTCTTGCCCAGGATCACCAATGCTTTAATTGCGTACTTTGTTTTTTTGGATAGCATTTTCTAAAATAAAACTAACAAAGGTAAATAACAATTTTGTTAATTATAAATAAAAATATCGAGTAATACTATAGGATACAAGTATATTGATACAGAATCAAGAAATAAGAGCCAAGAATCAGGACAAGGGGAAAGTTAATCCATCACCATTACTCATCTTGACTCTTTATTCTTGCCTCTCTTTTTCAGAATGTCCCAAACTTTTATCCGGGTTTACTTTATCGCGTACCAATTGTTTCAATTCTTTGATCTCCGGGAAGCGTCCCTGTTCTTTTCTGTCGAACAATACCATGTCATTAACGCTGATGGTAAATTTTCCGCTTGTATCACTTGGGTGCAGGGTTACACCATACACATCATCGGTAAAAGTGGTGAGCAGTTCCTGTGCCATGTAAGCTGCACGCATCATCCAGTTACATTTGGGGCAATATTCAATGGTGACGGTTGGTTTCATGTGGTTTGTTGTTTCTCAGCTGGTTGTATCAAGTCCCATAAATTACCATAAAGATCCTCAAAAACGGCAACTATGCCATAATCCTCGGCAAGGGGTGGCCGCACAAAGTTGATGCCTTTGGCTGTCATCGCCTCATGATCGCGCCAGAAATCGTCGGTATATAAAAACAAGAATACCCGTTTCCCCGATTGGTTGCCTATGGCCAGCTTTTGTTTATCATTGGCAGCCTTTGCGAGCAAAATTGTACACTGCGCATTTTCGGCGGGAGCAATCAATACCCATCTTTTTGCTTCACTTAAAATAGTATCCTCTACGAGTACAAAACCAAGTTTTTGGGTATAAAAGGCAATAGCTTCGTCATAATCGGCGACTACTAAAGCAATATGTCCAATATGTCTCTTCATTTTTGGGGTACCATGAATCTTTCTTCGGTATGGGTACTTAGCACGTTTAAAGTGTCGCCAACAGTAATCACGCCTGTTCCTTCATGAACTAAATTTTGTCCAAACAATATCTTGTTGTTCATCAAACGGTATTTAGCTAATGTTTTTAATGGTTCTTTAGCCTTAACAGCTGTTTGCTGATTAATGGTGGTGAGTACGCAGCGCGCACAAAGTTTAGCCCCATAAAAATCAATACCGGCTATTTGTATATGGTTCATCAGATCCTCATCAAATGCATCCCCGCCTGTAAAAACAATATTGGGTCTGAACCTGTCCATCGGCAAAGGCTCAGTCATGCGGCTGTTCAAATCATCAAGCGAGGCCTGGCCTATCATTAAAAAGGGGTAGGCATCGGCAAAAGAAGTGATCATGCCTGCGCGTGCGTACCGTTGGTCTACCTCACGGCGGGTATCTTCGGGCATGTGCACCAATCTGCATTTTATCCCAAGGGCAGCACTAAACCAATTATCCAGTTCAATATCTACAAATACGCCGGCACAGGTATCGTCCCAAATCACTACTTCCTGTTTATTAGACTCGTGCTGTTCAAGTGGTATCACAACCGAGCCGTTCAGATGATGGGTAACCAATAGCCCACTGCTTTCAACCTGTACTTTTAGTAATGCCATTTGTGGATATTCCCGCTGGGTAAGGAAACGATTTTGCTCATCAACCAGCATCCAGCGGCGATCGTATTTTAAACCGCGATCGGTAACCTCTGCATATGGTAATGATATGCCTCCTAATGATTTTATCGGGTAAATATATAGTTCACTTACAGTAAGCATAGGCAGGAATTAAAGGAACGTAAAAATAGAAAAACTGCCGTTGTTTTGCGAGGCAACCCGGCCAGAATATGATTATATGTGATCTGTATGATATTTTGCCAGGAGGCGATTGTAACTCCTTAATTACAATCGATTGTTTTTTATTGACACTTCATTGTTTTGTTTAGTTTTAATTGATATAATTGTTTATCCAATTGCAAAACCAACCTTTAATTTTATTGAAATTATGCCATTAAACAATGTAAACGGCAAGGCTAAAGCCGATAATACCTATGATGCCATAGTTATTGGCTCTGGCATTAGCGGCGGCTGGGCGGCTAAAGAATTAACCGAAAAAGGCCTGAAAACCATTATGCTGGAACGCGGTCGTAATTTTGAGCATATCAAGGATTATAAAAGCGCCAGCAACAATCCCTGGGATATGCCGCATCGTGGCAGCCCCACACAGGCCCAACGCAAGGTTAGACCGGTAATATCACGTGGCTGGGGTGCTTACGAACCCATTATGGATTATTGGGCCAATGAGCAGGATGCACCTTATACCGAGGTTAAACCCTTTAATTGGTGGCGATCATACCAGTTAGGCGGTCGCTCCATTTTGTGGGGCAGACAAAGCTACCGCTGGAGCGATCATGACTTTGAAGCCAATGCCAAAGATGGCTGGGCAATTGACTGGCCCATCCGTTATAAAGATCTTGCACCCTGGTATGATCATGTAGAGAAATTTGCCGGCATAAGCGGTTCATCAGAGGGTTTGGAGCAATTGCCCGACGGGCATTACCTTCCGCCCATGGATATGAACTGGATAGAAAGGGATGTTGCCGCTCGCCTTAAAAAGAATTATAATAATACAAGACACATGATCATCGGTCGTGTGGCCAATCTTACCGCGGCTATACCAGGTCGTACCAAATGCCAGTTCCGTAACAGGTGTTGGGAAGGTTGTCCTTTTGGCGGATACTTTAGCACGCAATCGTCTACCTTACCGGCGGCTTTGGCTACCGGTAACCTAACCGTTAGGCCATACTCTATAGTTACCAAAATATTGTATGATAAGGATACGCAAAAGGCAACAGGCGTTGAAGTGCTTGATGCTGAAACTAATCAAACCTATGAGTATTACGCCAAGATTGTATTTCTGAACGCCTCGGCCTTAAACAGTGCCTGGGTGTTGATGAATTCCGCAACCGATGTTTGGCACGATGGATTGGGCAGCAGCAGCGGCGAACTGGGGCACAACATTATGGATCATCATTATAACCTGGGTGCATCTGGCCAAGTAGAAGGTTTTGAGGACAAATATTATTATGGCCGCAGGGCTAATGGTATATACGTGGTACGGTTTGCCAATTTATTTGGCGATAAACGTGATTACCTGCGTGGTTTTGGCTACCAGGGCGGAGCGAGCCGTACAGGCTGGAGCCGGGAGATAGCGGAACTAAACATAGGTGCGCAATACAAGGACGCAATAACCGAACCCGGAGACTGGGAAATAGGCATTGGTGGTTTTGGTGAATTGCTGCCTTATCACGATAATAAGATCACCCTGGATAAAAGCCGGAAGGATAAATGGGGGCTGCCTATTTTAGCCATGGATGCTATCATCAGGGATAACGAGCATAAAATGCGGGTTGATATTGTAAAAGAGGCTAAGGAAATGCTGGAAAGCGCGGGTGTTAAAAATGTAAAAACGCATGACCGTGGTCATAACGTGGGTGATGGTATCCATGAAATGGGCACGGCCCGTATGGGTCTTGATCCTAAAACATCTGTTTTGAATGCTCATAACCAGGTTTGGGATGCTAAGAATGTATTCTGTACCGATGGAGCAGCCATGGTTTCATCAGCCTGCCAGAACCCATCATTAACTTATATGGCGCTAACCGCCCGCGCAGCAAATTTTGCTGTTGGAGAATTGAAAAAGGGGAATATTTAGACGTATTTATAGAGACACATCACATGTGTCTCCTGATAGTTTGAATTTCAAATCTATAACCGAGAGACACATGTGATGTGTCTCTACATATAAAAAACATCCATGAAAAAGTTACTTATTATTTGTTTGTTATTAAGTCCGATATTTCTTTATGCAAAGGCAAAACCCAAAGTGCTCATTTTTTGCAAAACCGCTGGTTTTCATCATAACTCGATAGCTGTTGGTGTACCAGCGATTATGAAACTGGGGCAGGAGAATAACTTTGATGTGGACAGCACCACTGATGCCCAAAAGTTTACCACGGCTAATTTAAAACAATATGCCGCGGTAATATTTTTAAGCACCACTGGAAATGTACTGGATGATACTCAGCAAACAGCTTTTGAGCAATACATTAAAGCAGGCGGTGGCTTTGTCGGCGTACATGCGGCTACCGATACCGAGTATGATTGGCCTTGGTATGGTAAACTGGTAGGTGCTTATTTTAAAAGCCATCCCAAACAGCAGGAGGCTACGCTGAATGTGGTCGACCGTAATTTTATAGCTACCAAACATTTGCCCGAAACCTGGAAACGCTGGGACGAATGGTACAACTATAAATGGATAGCTGACGATTTGCACGTCCTAATCAAAATAGACGAGAAAAGCTATACAGGCGGAGAAAACGGCGATAACCATCCTATGGCCTGGTATCACAGCTTTGATGGCGGCAGAGCTTTTTATACCGAGTTGGGCCACACCGATGAATCATACGCTGATCCTTTGTATCTGAAACATCTGTTGGGTGGAATACAATACGCGATTGGAAAGAAATAGTATTATCAACCTAAATTTTTATACAGACAGAAAAGCCGGCTTAAAAACCGGCTTTTTATTTTTATGATTGTTTTGTTTTACGCGTGTGCAATGGCATGTTTTAATGCCGCGTTATGCTTATACCTGAATATGAATGGGAAAATAACCGCTATAACCAGGGCATAAGCTGCAAATGTAAGCCAGATGCCATGCCAGTTTTTACTATGATCGGCATGGGTGAAAAATTTGTCAATAATAAATCCGCTCCCAATACTTCCAAAAAAGGCGCCAAATCCGTTCACCATCATCATAAAAAGCCCCTGGGCGCTGGCCCTTATTTCGGGAGAGGCTTGCGTTTCCACAAATAATGAACCCGAAATATTAAAGAAATCAAAGGCCATTCCGTATACGA
Source organism: Mucilaginibacter lappiensis (assembly GCF_900155965.1). Classification (GTDB taxonomy): domain Bacteria; phylum Bacteroidota; class Bacteroidia; order Sphingobacteriales; family Sphingobacteriaceae; genus Mucilaginibacter; species Mucilaginibacter lappiensis. Next base: position 204,901 of record NZ_FTMG01000004.1, on the reverse strand, counting down.
TACAAGAACCAATGATCATCCATAAGCCACTTGCCGGATCGCCAAAGGCAAAAAGCCCAAACCGTAATACCCAGGCCAACATACTAAACAGCATCACATACTTGATACCGAATCTACGCAGGAAAAAAGGAATAGCCAGGATGAACAGCGTTTCGGAGATCTGGGATATCGACATGATAATGGCGGGGTATTTTACTGCTATAGTATCTTTATATGCAGACACATTAGCAAAATCATGAATATAAGTATCGCCGTAGGCATTTGTAAGCTGTAAGGCCGCGCCTAATAATAACGAGAAAGCAAAAAATATAGTAAACTTTGGTACTTTGAATAAAGTGAAGGCTTTTAAACCTAATGATTCTACAAACGATTTATTGGCAACCTTAGCTAAAAGAGGAGGAGCTTTTGGTAATGTAAACGAATAGATACCCAGTGTAAGCGCCATAGCCGAAGCAATATAAAATTGATTGGCCGAGGTTTCGTTATGGGTGAGGCTGACCGTCCACAACGCGGCAATAAAGCCGATAGTTCCCCATATCCGGATAGGCGGGTAATCTTTTACGATATCCGTATCACTATTTTTTAACGCTGAAAAAGCCACAGTTATGGATAATGACAAGGTTGGCATATAAAAGACCATATTAAGCAGCATTACCCAGAAAAAAGTGAATGGGTTATTTACCAACGGGATACAAAATAAGGTAATTGCCCCTAAAATATGCATCAGTCCGTATAGCTTTTCGGCATTTACAAAGCGGTCGGCAATGATACCGGTGAGAGCAGGCATAAAAATAGCCGAAATACCCATGGTTGAAAAAATGGCGCCAAAGTGTTCGCCCGACCAGTGCTTATTTTGAAACCAGTATACTCCTATAGTAAGCAGCCATGAACCCCATATAAAATACTGCATAAAATTCATCACTATTAAGCGAAACTTAATACTCATAGGGTGCCTGGTTTAAATAATAATAGTCTGTGTTAAATTAAAAACGGAAAGTAGTGAAATTAATGTAAATCAAAAAACTATAAAACACGGTTTTTCTAAAATTACATTTGCCTAATAATTGATTTTCAAAATAAAACGATTGCCAGATAACTATTGACATCGCATTTATCTGTTTTTGCTTATGAAGCTTTTCGCTTGTTCAACTCGTCACGGATTTTCGCGGCTTTTTCGTATGATTCTTCGGCGAGTGCTTCCTGTAATTTGGTTTTAAGCTCGTCGATACTTAACGAAGCAAATCCGCTGCCGACGGTTGCACCTACAGATTTTTCTTCCTGCGTTTCGTTGATATTTTCGAGATAAACAAAATCATTACCTTCAATTACAATACCCGCGGTAGAAAGAATAAACTCGTAGGTAAAAATCGGGCAATCAAACCTTACAGCTACCGCGATGGCATCAGATGTGCGGGCGTCGATCTCGACAGAGCGCTTACCGTCATTGCAGATCAATTTAGAGTAGAATATCCCATCCACCAGGTTATAAATAATGATCTCCTGAACCTCTATTTGGTAAGCCTGCGCGAAACTCTTGAACAGATCGTGCGTAAGCGGGCGGCTTGGGGTCATTTTCTCTATCTCGATAGCTATGGCCTGTGCTTCGAAGCTGCCGATAATGATAGGGAGCCGGCGGCGACCGCTTACCTCGCCTAAAACTAAAGCGTAAGCGCCCGATTGTGTTTGACTATATGATAACCCGACAATATCCAGCTTAATTTTTTTCATGTTATTACCCATCGCACTTAATAATTTATGCTGAAGCTTTATATTCTTTAACGGCTGCTATTAATTGAGGTACAACTTCAAATGCGTCGCCAACAATACCGTAATCTGCCACTTTGAAAAATGGAGCTTCCGGATCTTTATTGATCACCACAATAACTTTTGAAGAACTGATACCTGCCAGGTGTTGAATAGCACCTGAAATTCCTATCGCAATATACAAATTTGGACTGACAGCTATCCCCGTTTGACCAACGTGTTCGCTGTGCGGGCGCCACCCGGCATCTGACACTGGTTTAGAGCACGCTGTGGCAGCGCCAAGTAGTTCGGCGAGTTCTTCTACCATGCCCCAGTTTTCAGGTCCTTTAAGGCCACGTCCGGCAGAAACAACAATTTCCGCATCCGGTAAGGATATTTTATCTGTTGAACGCACGATCTCTTTGATCATCGCTTTAAAATCAGAATCCTTGGTTTCAGCAGCAAAATCTTCAACCTGGGCAGTTCCGCCGGTTTCCACCACTTTATAAGAATTGGGTACCAAAGCGATAACCTTATTGGCAGATGTTAACTCCACAATAGCGAATGCCTTGCCCGAGAACGCTGTTTTTTTGATAGTGAATTTACCACCATTTTGCTCCGGTAGTGCTACTGCGCCATCGGCAACACCAGCCTGCAACTTTACGCCCAACCTTGGCGCTAAACCACGACCAGAAAAGGTATTGGATAATACTACAATATCGGATCCTTGCTTTTTAGCAGCTTCGGCAATGATAGAAGCATAAGCCTGGTTCACAAAGTTCTTGAGTTTATCGCTAGATACGTTCAGCACTTTTTCGGCGCCGTATTTACCTAAAGCAGACAACTCTGCAGCATCTACATCGCCAATGGAAATGGCAACCAGGTTGGTGTTATTTTGATCGGCAATGGCACGGGCATAGGTAACTGCTTCAAAAATTGACTTTTTGAATTTACCGCTGGCATTTTCCGCATATATTAAAACTGACATATACTTATGTGTTTCTTGGAATAGATTTGAATTAATTAAATAACACGCGCTTCGGTATGCAAAAGCTCTACCAGTTTGGCGGTCTCATCAGCAGGTACCAGTTTCACTTGTCCACGAGGGGTGGGAGTTTCATAACTGAGCACTTCCGAATTCGTTTTTACGTCCACCGGTTCAATAACAGCTAATGGTTTGGTACGGGCCGACATGATGCCTCGCATATTGGGAATTTTTGGCTCCGCAACACCTTCGGCTGTACCGGCCACAAAAGGGTAGGGAATAGTCAGGATTTCTTTACCGCCTTCAATTTCACGCTCAACAGTAGCTTCCTTATCGGAAGCATCCAGTTTTTTAATGATAGATACCGAGGGCAGATCGAGCAGTTCGCCCAGCATACCAGCTACTTTCGATCCATTGTAATCAATAGATTCGCGGCCGGTTAAAATAAGGTCGAACGAATTGGCTTTCACATACTCCGCTATCTGGTACGCCACGTACCAGGCATCATGAGGTTTGGCGTTAATACGCACCGCGTCTGTAGCACCGATAGCAAGTGCTTTGCGGATAGTGGCCTCTGTATTTACTTCACCAACATTAATAACCGTTACCGAACCTTTACCACCATCGGTTAACTCAATAGCACGCGAAAGCGCTATCTCATCATAAGGGTTTAGTATAAATTGAACACCATTTGTATTAAATTGGGTGTTATTATCTGTAAAGGTTATTTTTGTGGTGGTATCAGGAACATTACTTACACATACCAGGATCTTCATATCAATAGGTTTTTGCAAATTTAATTAAAAAAGATAGAGTTTAAAATGGAGTTGAGCAGATTGGATAAGCTATTAGAATTTATAAAGAATGAACCGGGGGACGAATTTTTAAAATACGCCCTCGCTACCGAATATTTACGTCTGAATCAGGCAGATAAGGCTTTGACTTATTATGAGGATCTGGTGACAAATCACCCTGCTTATGTGGGCACTTATTATCATTTAGGTAAGTTATACGAGGCCCTGAACCGTAAACCGGATGCCATAACCACCTACGAAAACGGCATGACCATTGCCAAACAGAAGCGCGATAACCACGCGTTTTCGGAATTACAGGCTGTTTATCGGCAAGCGAAAGGCATAGAAGAAGACGACGATGATTATTAAATAGCTCATAGATCATAGTTGATGGATTATAGTAGTAGTACTATATCATTCACTTATCACTATGAACAATGAACCATCAACTATGAACTAAACAATTAATGAAAAACCGGCACCTTCTATTTCTTCGCGATGTATTGATCTATACGTTTACGGCTTTTGGCGGCCCACAAGCGCACATAGCTGTATTACTACGGGAATTTGTTGAAAAGAGACACTATATTACGGAGGATGAGCTAATGGAGCTTAATGCTCTGTCGCAAGTGTTACCCGGGCCATCATCAACCCAAACCCTGGTGGGCATAGCCTGGAAAGTAGGAGGACTGAAATTAGCCCTTATTACCTTCCTGATATGGATATTACCTTCGGCCGCCATTATGGCGATGGCTGCTATCAGTTATAAAATGTTTGCCAACCATGCTCAATTTGCTCACATCATTAGCTATATACAGCCTATGGCGGTGGGAATTGTGGCCTATGCTACTTACAGCTTTGCGCACAGATTCCTGAAAACGAGGGTAAGCACTATGCTGGCTATCGCATCGTTCATAGCAACGCTTATTCTACAAAATGCCTATGCTTTTCCGTTATTGGTTTTACTGGGTGGTATCATATCATCCGCAATGGAAACGCAGCCCCAGGAGAATGAATTACGTGTTAAACTGTACTCCAATGTAAACCCCAATAAAGTGGCCTATTTTATTGGGATTTTGTTATTCTTTGCTGCTTTGGGTGCTATCATCAATCAAACCTCCCCATTTAGTTTACCCATTCGCTTATTTGAGAACTTTTATCGTAACGGTATCTTGATATTTGGCGGCGGGCAGGTAATGGTCCCCCTCATGTATACCGAGTTTGTAGAGGTTAAGCACTATCTCAGCAATTCGGAGTTCCTCTCTGGTTATGCCTTGCAGCAGGCGCTCCCAGGGCCAACGTTTTCCTTTACCTCTTTTTTGGGAGGTATTACTTTAGGCAATAAAGGATATGGCATTGGCGGACAAATCATTGGCAGTATTGTAGCGGTTATCGGCGTAAATACGCCCGGCTTGATTCTCATCCTATTTATTGTACCCTTTTGGGAGGACCTAAAAAAAATAACCCGTATTAAAAACTCATTAAGCGGTATCAGCGCAGTAGCGGTAGGTTTTATGGCCACAGCTTTTATTTTATTAGTACGGCCGTTTGGCGGTAACTGGATAGCCTACGGGCTTATGGCAGGCACTTTTTTACTACTACATTTTACCAAAATAAAAACCCCGGTAATTATCATCATCGGGGTTTTGCTAGGAATATTTTTTTGATTTCGGAGTTGCCTATCTTTTTAAGTAGATCTAAAATAAAAAAATCCGAAATCGAACATCCTAAATCCGATATTAAAACGGTGGTTCGTCATCAATATCATCCATTCGTGATGGACGGATAATGAAGTTGCTTTGCTTTTCAAAATCCTGCGATGGTGCCAGACCCGAGAATGCGCTGCCGGCAGCAGGAGGGAAGCCGTCCATGCTCTCTTCCAGGTTGGCAAATTTTACATATTTACCCACAAACTTCAATCGTACCGTACCGGTTTCACCGTTACGGTGTTTAGCTATAATTACTTCACCCACGTTGTTGGTTGGGTTACCATCTTCGTCTTCCGTTAAACCGTAGTATTCTGGGCGGTATAAGAATAATACCATATCCGCATCCTGCTCAATAGAACCAGATTCACGTAAATCCGAAAGCATTGGTCTTTTGGAGTTACCCGGCCTGGTTTCAACCGCACGACTCAATTGCGACAGGGCGATCACGGGTACATTCAATTCTTTTGCTACAGATTTCAGGGCTCTTGAGATACTACCAATTTCCTGTTCACGGTTACCACCTCCGGCTTTACCTTCGCCTTTACCATGCATCAACTGCAAGTAGTCAATAATGATAAGCTGAATGTCGTGCTGCGATTTTAAACGGCGGCATTTGGCTCTGAATTCAAATATATTAAGCGCTGGAGTATCATCGATGATCAAGGTAGCTTGCTCCAGGCGACCAATCTTAGAGTGAATCTGTTGCCACTCCCATTCTTCCAAAGTTCCTTTACGGATCTTTTCCTGCTCAATTTCAGTTTCGCCGGATATTAAACGGTTAACCAACTGAACAGAGGACATCTCGAGTGAGAATACAACAACCGGTTTATCAAAATCAACTGCGGCATTACGGGCACAACTCAATACGAAAGCCGTTTTACCCATCGCAGGACGGGCAGCTATAATAACCAAATCGGATTTTTGCCAGCCTGAGGTCATCCGGTCGAGAGCAGTAAAGCCTGAAGCAACACCGGTAAGGCCATCTTTTTTATCTTTGAGTGCTTCTATATCCCTTAAAGCCTCATGAACCAGGTCGTCCATTTTACGGGCATCACGCCTTAGGTTATTCTGTGCAATTTCGAAAAGATTTTTCTCGGCCCTGTCTAACAAGTCCAATACGTCAGACGTATCTTCGTAAGCGCTTTGAATAACATCTGTAGATATACGGATCAGTTCGCGCTGAATGTACTTTTGAATGATGATACGGGCGTGGAATTCAATATTTGCAGCGGAGGCAACACGACTGGTTAGTTCAGTAATGTAATAAGCGCCACCAATCATTTCCAGTTCGCCCAGTTTACGTAGTTCGGCAGTAACGGTAAGAATATCGACCGGAGAAGATTTTTCAAACAATTGTTTTATAGCCGAAAATATTTTCTGATGATTGTCCCGATAAAAAACCTCGGGATTTAAAATATCGATAACCGATGACAGGGCGTCTTTTTCTAACATCAGCGCTCCTAAAACAGCCTCTTCCAGATCGGTTGCCTGGGGCGGAAGTTTCCCCAGTCCGCTATACGGTGTTGGGGTAGTGATTCGGCTCCGACGATCGTTAGTGTTCGGCTTGTTCTGTAGGTTATCGTTCTCAAAATTCATAAGGCGACAAAAATATACAAAAAATACTTTTGCGGAGCTACATTTCAATCAACATAGTGTATTGAGATTTTAAAACAATCATATCCAGCGTTATAATTTAAAGCTTTTTAATAAACACGCCTATGTTGATAACTTACTAATAGAATACTATTTATACTGATTTACAAACATTTAAACCTATGTTCATAAAGTTTTATAATGTTAACTATTATCGGCCTATGTTTTGAAAAAACCGAAAAGGGTTATCAGTTCAATAAGTGCTTAATCAATTAATATAGCTACTTTTGCAGAAAAACAGATCATTACAAATGGCATTTAATTCAAGACCTCAGCGGGAAAGCAACCAAATGGTTTTTGGTATCAGGGCGATCATGGAGGCTATCACTTCGGGTAAAGAAATTGAAGCATTATATATCCAGAGAGGGGCTGGTGGTGGCCTGTCGCACGAGCTAAAGGCTTTGCTTACAGAATATAACATTTCCGCGCAACAGGTACCGGTTGAAAAGCTAAACCGCCTTACCGCAAAAAACCACCAGGGTGCTGTGGCTTTTATTTCGCCTATAACTTACCAAAAGATCGAAAATATTATCCCCGAAGTATTTGAAAAAGGGGAAGTTCCGTTGGTACTGGTTTTAGATTCCATTACCGATGTGCGCAATATGGGCGCTATTGCCCGTACCGCCGAATGCGCGGGTGTACATGCTATTGTTATCCCTGCAAAAGGTTCAGCGCAAATAAACCCTGATGCTATTAAAACATCAGCCGGGGCCTTGTATAAAATACCCGTTTGCCGCCATGATAATTTTATGCAAACGATACGTTTTTTACAGGAATCAGGTTTGCAACTGGTTTGTTGTACCGAAAAAACGCAAGACGATATTTATAAACCCGATTATACCGCCCCAACGGCCGTTATTATGGGATCTGAAGAAGATGGTATTCGCAACGAGATCATACGTATAGCAGATCATCTGGCCAAGATTCCCATGTTTGGCGAAATTGAATCACTTAACGTATCGGTATCAACCGGGGTGATATTGTATGAGGCGATAAGACAGCGCGTTGCGGTTAAGTAGTTGATTAGGTGCGTGGTTGATTGGTTTTTCCTAAGTGAAAGCCTGTCTAACTTAATAAACTGCTCACTCAATCAACCACTCACTTTGCACTAAATATACTTAGTACCAAATTTAGCTTTTACATCAGCCACCACTTGTTTCACATTCTGTTCCTGATCCCGCGGACAGATCAGCAGCGTGTTGTTGGATTCTACCACGATAAAATCATGAAGGCCCTGTAATATCACCAGTTTCTCGCCCGGTACATTCACCATACAGTTGGAAGAATCATACATGATCACCTTTTCTGATGGAATCACCGCATTGCCTACATAATCCTTCTCCGCCAGGTCATAGATGGAGGCCCAGGTACCCAGATCACTCCAGCCAAAGGCCGAGGGCAGTACATATACATTATCCGCCTTTTCCATAATCCCGTAGTCGATCGAGATATTAATACATTGCTGGTAGGCTTTATGTATATAGCTCTTTTCCTCTTCGGTATTATACACTGGTTTGGCTTCCGCAAAGATCTCATGCATCTCGGGCAGATGACGACCAAAAGCTTTGACAATAGCCCGTGCCGACCATACAAAGATGCCTGCGTTCCATAAAAAATCACCGCTCTGGATAAATGTTTTGGCTATTTCAAGCGTGGGCTTCTCGGTAAATGTTTTTACTTTATGAAAATCCTGGTTAATGGCCAGATCGGTATACTGGATATACCCATAACCTGTATCCGGACGCGATGGTTTGATACCCAGGGTGATTAAACTATCTGTTGATGCTGCCGTTTGCAATGATTTCTCAATAGCATTTACAAATGCCTCCTCGTCCAAAATCTGCTGATCTGAGGGGGCTACCACGATAACCGCTTCCGGGTTCAGGCTTTCAATCTTGAAGCAGCCATAAGCCACACAAGGTGCGGTATTACGCATCACCGGCTCAGTTAGTATCTGGCCATCGGCCATATCCGGTAGCTGCTGTTTTACCAGTTTGGTATAATTCTCGTTGGTTACTACATAAATGTTTTCTTGGGGGCATACTTTCAGAAAACGTTCATAGGTGTTTTGGATCAGGGTTTTACCCGTTCCCAGGATATCTATAAATTGTTTAGGATGCGATGAACGGCTTATCGGCCAAAATCGGCTCCCGATGCCGCCTGCCATGATGATCGCATAATTGTTTTTATTCATGTGGTAAAAAGAGTTTTTATTTGGCGTAGCCAGCGCAAAAGTGTACAATAATCTGTTAAATATGTGTGAAATAAAACTAAATAATTGGATAGCTAAATTGTCCGCAATTTAAATGCGCTAAATGAACAAATTGTTTTTCATTTAATAATCATATTTGTATAAAATTTAAAAGTAAATCCATCGTTTATTCATTAAATTTTGTTACTTTAAACTTTTAAATACAATTCAAGAGCACGTTAAACAATGATAGAAACTAAGAAGTCGCTATTTGATAATCTCCAGAATTTTTTCGGATTCGACAACTTTAAGGGGGAGCAGGAAGCGATTATAACTAACATACTGGCGGGTAATGATACTTTTGTGATCATGCCTACCGGTGGTGGTAAATCCATGTGTTACCAGTTGCCGGCATTAATGAGCGAAGGCACTGCCATAGTAATTTCACCACTGATAGCCTTGATGAAAAATCAGGTAGATCAGTTAAGGGCTTTTGGAGGCTCAGACAGTATAGCTCACTTTTTAAACTCATCACTTACCAAATCAGATATAGGCCGAGTTAAGGAAGATGTTTTGGCCGGAAAAACCAAACTTTTATATGTTGCACCCGAATCACTGACCAAACAGGAGAATATTGATTTCTTAAAACTTAATCAAGTGTCATTTGTAGCGGTTGACGAAGCGCACTGTATATCTGAATGGGGGCATGATTTCAGACCCGAGTACCGCAAAATACGCCAGGTGATAAGCAATATCGGCGAAAATATTCCTATCATCGCTTTAACAGCTACAGCTACCCCAAAAGTTCAGCAGGATATACAGAAAAACCTGCAAATGAACAATTCTACGGTATATAAGTCATCTTTTAATCGTTCCAACCTATTTTATGAGGTTCGTGCCAAACGCAATGTGATTAAGGAGATCGTGAAGTTTGTAAAGCAGAACCAGGGCAAATCGGGCATTATCTATTGCCTTAGCCGCAAAAAAGTTGAGGAAGTTGCAGAAGCGCTTAACCTGAATGGTGTTAGAGCCTTGCCATATCATGCTGGCCTTGATCCAAAAGTACGTGCCGATACACAAGACAAATTCCTGATGGAAGATGTGGAGGTAATTGTAGCTACGATTGCCTTTGGTATGGGTATCGACAAACCGGATGTTCGTTACGTGATACACCACGATGTGCCTAAAAGCATGGAAGGTTATTACCAGGAAACCGGCAGAGCGGGTCGCGATGGCGGTGAAGGTGTATGTGTTGCCTTTTATTCTGAAAAAGATATTGATAAGCTTCAGAAATTCATGAAGGATAAACCGGTTGCTGAACGGGAAATCGGTACCCAGATATTAAAAGAAGTGATTGACTATTGCGAGTCCTCCGTGTGTCGCCGTAAACAATTACTCCATTATTTTGGCGAGAATTTCAATGAAGCAGGCTGTAATAATATGTGCGATAACTGCTGCGGTCATAAAGAACACTTCGATGGCGAGGAGCATTTACACAAGGCCCTCAGCCTGATCAGGCATATTGGCGAAAAGTTTGATGATCAGCATATCATCAGCATATTGATGGGGGTGGAGAACGCTCAGATCAAAAATTATGAGCATGACGCGCTTGATTATTATGGATCGGGCAAGGAACAGGGCGAAAATCTTTGGAACTCGCTGTTAAGGCAAGCTTTGCTCAATAACTATCTTTCTAAAGATATTGATCAGTATGGTTTACTTCGTTTAACCAAAACCGGTAACAGCTTTATTGATAACCCGCACAGCATCCGCTTTATACTCAACAAGCCTATGGAAGCAACGGATGATGATGATGACGCAGACGGCCCTAAACAAGGTGGCGGTGCATTAGATACGCAGTTGCTGCAAATGCTTAAAGATTTGCGTAAAAAGCTGGCTAAGCAAAAGGGTTTGCCTCCATTTGTGATATTCCAGGATCCATCATTAGAGGAGATGTGTACGCACTACCCGATCACTACCGAGGAGTTAAAACAAATTTCGGGAGTGGGTGCAGGCAAAGCTTTAAAGTTTGGTAAACCTTTTACCGATCTGATACAAAAGTATGTGGAGGATAATGATATCGACCGTCCGGTTGATATGGTGATCAAGAGCGCTGCCAATAAATCGGCTCTTAAGGTTTTTATTATTCAAAATATTGATCGCCATTTAAATCTGGACGACATTGCAGCCTCCAAAGGGCTCACCTACGAAGAGATATTGAAAGAGGTGGAAACTATAGTTAACTCAGGCACAAAACTTAACCTGAATTACTATATCGATGAAGTTATAGATGAGGATAAACAGGAAGAAGTATTTGATTACTTCCGCACGGCCGAAGTTGACTCTATTGATGACGCCTTAGCCGAATTAGGAGGCGATGATTATACCCGTGAAGAGGTACAATTAATGCGCATCAAGTTCATATCAGAAATGGGCAACTAAAAACAACCAAAATAAAAAAAGTTTTTAGCGGATTGCTAAAAGCTTTTTTATGTCTGATTGCATTTATTATTCACCATAAATCTGGGTATAATCGGTCGAACTTTGCGTTCTTAAAACCAAAAGCTTTACCAGAGCGCAGCACTTTTCTTATTTAGAAATGATCTTAAATTCGGTACGGCGGTTTTTTGCCCTGTTTTCGTCGGTATCATTAGGCGCTATTGGCTGTGTTTTACCATAACCTTTATAAACCAAACGGGTGGCAGTAATACCATTGGTAATTAAATATTGATATACAGATTTAGCCCGGCTCTCGGACAATGTCTGATTGATCTGATCGGGCCCAACATCATCGGTATGACCTGATATTTCAATATGTACAGACGGATTTACGGTTAAAAATTCAATCAGTTTCATCAACTCCGCTTTTGATTCGGACTCCAGGTCGAATTTATTGGTATCGAAGAATATATTCTTCAGGATCACCTTATTGCCCACATCAATAGGGGATAATGAAACGGAAATGTTAAACGGATTTTTAGCTTTATACCCGATCAGCGAAAAGTTTTCTGAATAAAACATATAACCACTTTTGGAGATATTCAAACCATAATTTTTACCCGAAGTAATGGTCGCCAGAAAGCTGCCTTCATCATCACTGCTATAATCCTGATAAACTGGTTGATTACTTTGCAGATCTATGATCTCTACGGCTGCTTCCAGCGGATGATTGGTCTTAGCATCGTGCACATTTCCTTTTACATAAGTTACCACATGCGGTCTTACATTTAGGGGCAATTCAAAGGTATAAACATCATAACCGCCATAGCCATTGAGGTTATCTGATGCAAAAAAAGCGATATTGCCGTTTGCGGTTAAGGTAAGTCCGTTTTCGTCACCATTAGAGTTAATGGGATAGCCTAAATTTTCGGGCTTTTGCCACTTACCATCTTTACCTAAACGACTTACAAAAAGATCCTTATTACCTAAGCCAGGCCACCCATTGGAGCTAAAATAAAGTGTACTATCATCAGCATGAATAAAGGGGGATTGCTCATTATAGGCTGTATTAATATTAGGCCCGAGATTTTCTACAGGTCCCCAGCCTTTATTACTCAAGGTCGATTTCCATATGTCATACCCCCCGTAGCCACCCGCCCGGTTACTTACAAAATAAAGTGTACGTCCATCAGCACTAATGGATGGCTGCGATTCCCATCCGGAGGTATTTACCGGTGGACTCAGATCAACCGGTTTACCCCAGTCGTCGCCTTTTTTCTGAGCAATGTAAATATCACATCTACCCAACCCATCTGGGCGGTTACAGCCTGTAAAAAACAAATACTTACCATCCTGCGAAATAGACTGCGCCCCTTCATTATATTGTGCTGTGTTGATCTGATCACTCAGATAAGTAGCGGTTTGCCACTTTCCGTTGATGTTGGCGCTTTTATAAAAATCTTCGTTATTATTAATCTTCCGGGTAAATATCAACAAAGATTGATCGGCTGTTGCAACCGGCAGATATTCATCATTAGCCGTATTGATTTCTGGCCCCATATTCACGGGTTTAAATGCTACCGGATGCTGTATTGCCTGGATACTGAATTTAGCATCAGCAATAAGTTTTTGCCCATACAACTTATTGGCAGGGGTGATGTCGGGATAAGTTAAATATTTTTCCAGATGCTGCTGCGCCTGGGAATATTTAGCTTCCGTTATTTCGGCTTCACCAATTTTGAGATATACCGAACGGTTAAAATCTGGATTGAGCAAAATAACCTTTAAGTATTCCTCAATGGCCGGTTTATATAAATGTCTTAATCGAAATACATCAGCAAGCTGGGCATGAGCTTCCACAAATTTCGGATCTTCTTTAATAGCATTTTGAAGACTTGCAATGGCCTCATCATATAAATGATCATCAAGGTTTTGATTGGCCTTGGCAAAATACTTTATCGCTTCCTTTTTGCTGGTAGTATATTGGCTCTGCTGCGCCCGGGTAGCAACAGAAAGAAAAATTGATAAAATCAGGATGGTTACAATTTTCATCAATAGTTTGTAGTTAAACAGAGATGAGGCTATCATGAGTAATTACTCATTAAGGTTACATCTGTTTTGATACGATAAATGTTACCGTAAGTTACAAATATTAAGGAATATTCAAATATTTATGCGTTTGCAATGATATTTCCCACTGCGGGTTGTTCATCACATAATCAACAATAAGCGGTGTCATTTCTTTTGATTTTGACCATTCGGGCTGTAGATATAACTTACAATCTGGCGATACCATTTTGGCATGATACTCGGCCCATTCAAAATCTGATTTATTAAATACGATCACCTTTAGCTCATGGGCGTTTTCGGCTACGTGAGGCATAGGCGCCTTGAATTTTTTGGGTGAAAGACAAATCCAATCCCAATCGCCCGAAAGCGGATAGGCCCCTGATGTTTCTATAAAAGTTTTGATACCCTTTTCATGTAATTGACTGGTTAGATAATCCAAATTGTAGATCAACGGCTCGCCGCCAGTAACCACAACAGCTTTTGAGGGATGAACAGAGGCATTAACCACTATTTGATCTGTCGCGGTAAGTGGATGCAGTTCGGCATCCCAGCTCTCTTTAACATCGCACCAATGGCAGCCTACATCACAACCACCGAGGCGTATAAAATAAGCCGCTTTGCCTGTATTGTATCCTTCGCCCTGTATCGTATAAAACTCCTCCATTAAAGGGAGCAGCGTGCCATCGTCTGGAATCTGGTGTGCCATAATTTTTGCGAAGTTACCTATTAAAGCTGAAAGCGTAAAGGCGAATGGTAAGCGTAAGGTAAAACGTTTACGTGATTTGTTCTTTTTAATACGATTAATAATATTTATTATTACTTCAATTTTAATAGCGGGTACCGAATTAATACCGGCTTAACTTAACTGATATGAAAACCTCATAAACCTAAAACCACTAGCCGATGAAAAAAATCTACTTACCCCTAATTTTTCTGGCCATTTTATGTTTGAGCTCATGTGTCGATATTGAAGAACAATACGATTTTAAAGCCGATGGCAGCTGTAATGTTGTTTATGGTTTTGATATGAGCAAGGCAGTATCCGTATTGGTAAACCTGATGTCTGACTCGGTAAAGGAAACACCTCAATTTAGTTTGGTTAAGGATACCACACTTAATTTTTATAGCGCGATGCCCGATAGTACTCAGCAAAAAATGAGTATCGAAGAAACCAATATGGCCAAAACCAGTGATCTTTCTATTAGCATGAACCTTAAAAAAAGTATCATGAAAGTAAATATCACCCATGTAGCTAAAAATGCCGCTGATTTACAATACTATCTTCAAAACCTTTCAAAAATAGCCCTCAACAGTCGTATCAATGCATTTGCCAGTGCCGATAAAGCTAGTAAAAGCTTTGATGCCCGGCAAATGGTAGCCGGTCAGGATTACTATTCGTATGATATCACACCGCATAAGTTTTATCGTATAATTGATAAGGTAAAATTCAATGCTTTCTTAAAGAAAACCCAATCAACCTTTATGATGGCCAAAGCTATGCTGATAGATATGCCTTATAAAGTGATCCTAAAGTTTGCCAAACCGGTTAAAAAGTTAAATAACCCTAAAGCCATACTTTCTGCCGACAGACGCAGCGTAACACTGCTTACCAGTATGGACGAGGTGATTAAAAACCCGGCGGTAATGAATTTAAAGATTGATTTTTAGGGTCAATCATTACTTTTACAGTTCAACACGTATATTTCATGAAGTGGTATAAGATACCTGGGGTTCCATATACCAATGAACCATTTATTACCAAAGTAAAGATTGGGGGCAAGAGTATTTGCCTGGTTGGTTTTGAAGGGCAGATTTACGCCCTTTTGGCCATTTGTCCACATGCCGGAGCCGATTTGAGCGAAGGCTTGTGTGTAAAAGGTAAAATCGTATGCCCATATCACCGGTATACCTACAATCTGGAAACGGGTAAAGGAGGAGAGGGGCAAAACGATTTTGTTACAACCTATTTGGTTGATATCCGGGATGATGGTATCTATGTAGGTATAAAGTCTTTTTGGGATCGGCTAAGTGGAAAGTAAAACCCGGTCAAATTTTTCATAAAGTTTTATTGATCTTTAGCTATGCATTATTCCCTGTTGCAATTCCTGGTATTATTATTTGCCGCTTTTATGCTCATTATGCTGGCAAAAAAGCTCAATATAGCCTATCCTATATTTTTAGTTTTGGCCGGCCTGGTTATCAGCTATATACCCAAAATACCTGTCATAACCATTGACCCCGACCTGATATTCCTGATATTTTTACCCCCATTGCTATATGAGGCCGCCTGGTATACGTCGTGGAACGATTTCTGGAAATGGAGGCGCCCAATAAGCTTGCTGGCATTTGGATTGGTTATTTTTACTTCAACCATCATTGCCTTTCTGGCTACCGTCATTATACCGGGTTTTACCCTTCCAATGGGCTTTTTATTAGGGGGAATCATATCACCACCAGATGCTGTTGCTGCCACTTCGGTTTTAAAGAACATTAAGATACCCAAAAGAATAACAACTATATTGGAAGGCGAGAGCCTGGTTAATGATGCTTCCAGCTTAATTGTGCTACGGTTTGCCTTGGCGGCAGTGCTAACTGGGCACTTTTCTTTGAATCAGGCAGTCTCGGAGTTTTTTGTGGTTACGTTTATGGGGATAGTGATTGGTCTGGCTGTAGCCCATGTAATGTATGTTGTTCACCGTTTTTTGCCAACAACTGCGGGTATAGATGCTGCGCTTACGCTGTTATCGCCATACTTTATGTACCTGGCAGCCGAACAGTTTCACTATTCCGGCATCATGGCGGTGGTAAGCGGAGGTTTATTTCTATCTTACCGGTCGCATGAAATATTTACCGACGGGCAAAGTCGTATGCAAACCATCAATGTATGGTCAACCCTGGTTATTATTCTTAACGGATTGGTTTTTATACTCATCGGACTGGAACTGCCCACTATTATGAAAGGACTGGACGGCTATTCACAAGCTGAAGCCTGGCGATACGGATTGATCATCAGCGCAGTGGTTATTTTGATCAGATTGATCTGGATCTATCCCGGTACTTACGTGCCCCGCTGGCTATTCAAAAGTATCCGCACAACGGAACCTGATCCGGGTTGGAAGAACCCTTTTATTGTAGGATGGGCCGGAATGCGTGGCGTGGTTTCGCTGGCAGCAGCGCTTTCATTGCCACTAATAACTCATGCAGGGCAAGCGTTCCCACATCGTAACCTCATCATATTTATCACATTCGTGGTGATATTGGTAACGCTGGTATTTCAAGGATTTACATTGCCGGTGCTGGTTAAATGGATGAATATAAAAGATATGGATTCGACGGTACCCGAAGATCAGCAGGAAATGACCATCAAGATCAGGCTGACAGAGGTGGCGCTAAAAAGACTCGATGAGCATTATTTTGATGAAATAGAGAATAACCATTTACTACAGGTATTAAAAACCGAATTGCAAAATAATGTTATACACGCCACCGCACGCCTGGACTCGCTAGAGCATGGAGATGCCCACCAAACACAAAGGGCTATCTATCGAAAAGCGCTAAAAGATATTTATCAGCATCAGCGAAAGGAACTTTATCAAATCCGAAAAGAGAAAAAATTCAGTGACGAAGCTATTCGGAGACAAGCTATGCAGGTTGATCTTGCCGAAATGAAGATATTGAAGTAAATAAGGGTTAGGTTAAGTGAATAGTTGATTGAGCTGAATTAAGTTAGAACTATTTAACTCAATCAACTATTCACTTAATTTAATCCGCTTATTGATAAATCTCTTTATTAGCCGAAGCCAATGTATTTTTAAGCAAACCTATAATGGTCATTAAGCCAACGCCGCCCGGTACCGGGGTTATCCATGACGACTTTGGAGCTACGTTTTCAAAGTCAACGTCGCCATATAGTTTGTAGCCCGATTTGGTTAGGGCAGAGGTTTCGCGGTTCATACCCACATCAACTACCACTACACCATCTTTTACCATATCTGCCGTGATAAAATTCTTTTTGCCAATAGCTACGATCAAAATATCAGCCTGTAAAGTAATGCTTTTAATATCAGGAGTACGACTGTGGCATATAGTAACCGTACAATTACCAGGCGTAGTATTGCGGGCCATTAAAATGCTCATCGGCGAGCCTACAATATTGCTGCGACCAACAACCACACAATGTTTACCCACCGTATCGATACCATATTCTTTCAGCATCAGGGTGATGCCATAAGGCGTAGCTGGTATAAATGAAGGTAAATTACGTTGCATGCGACCCAGGTTTACCGGGTGAAATCCATCCACATCTTTACGATGATCAATGCGTTCGGTTACTTTTTCCGGATCGATATGTTTAGGTAGGGGAAGCTGCACGATGATGCCATCGATATCCGCATCAGCGTTTAGCTCCTCTACTTTCTTTAACAGTTCTTCTTCAGTTACATTGTCCTCATAACGTACCAGGGTTGATTTAAAACCAACCTTTTCACAGTTTTTCATTTTGCTGGCCACATAGGTCTCGCTGCCACCATCATGACCAACCAATACGGCCACCAAGTGCGGTTGCCTGCCGGTTCGTTGTAATATTTTAGCCGCTTCTTCGGCTACTTCAACCTTAAGTTTTTCTGATACGTACTTTCCGTCAAGTAATTGCATACAAGTATTAATAATGCTTTTATATACTATATTAAAGAATCAAATAACAGTAAACAGCGTAAAACGTTGGTATATGTTAATTTGATTAATTTACTTCGATTGTGATTTATAAGTAGCTATCTTAAAATTACTAACAACCACCTTGCTTTTATTGTCTGATTTAATAGGAGCACTAAGGAAAAAATATTTTACCCTGTTTTTATTAAACAGCAAAGCATTAGCCACTTTGGCTTTATCAAGATAAACACGCATCCTGTCGCCATCAACAGCAATGGAAACGTGCATAATTTGATTAGCATAGCTAACCAGATCGAGCTTGGTAGAAGCATCAAAATTTGTAGCGCTGCTGGCAATATTAACTTCATCGCCATTAGAATATCTTATACTGACAGCATTTATACCACCAGCATTATAAGCATCCGGTACATATTGGCTTACACTATTATCTTTTGCAAAACCAAATATTACGGGCGATAGGTCCTCCGTTTTATCAGCAGAAGCAACAATATCAAATTCAATAGTAAATTTTGCTGGCAGCGAATGTGGATTGGTTAACTTATAAGAGCAAAAATTTTGTAATGTCAGCCACTTACCATCAATACCCGGCAATGTTATTACCTTACCAAGCCCATTTGATTTCCAATTTTTAGACATATTGCCGGTAAAATTGTCTGAAAATATGACTGAATCTGCAGGGATAAAGTCAAAAGCCGAATCAATAATAGGTTTTTGAGCTATTGTAAAAGCAGAATTTTTTTTAGTTTTAGTCAATAAATCATCATATTGTGTTTTAGCTTCAATATGATGTACAGTAATTAATAATAATACGATTGAAGGAAATATCTTCAAAAATTGTTTTTTCATTAGGATGATAAATTATAGGTTTAGTAGATGGTAGATTTAATCCAGTTTTAAAACCGCCATGAATGCCGATTGAGGTATCTCTACGTTACCTACCTGGCGCATGCGTTTTTTACCTTTTTTCTGTTTTTCCAATAGCTTACGTTTACGGGAAATATCACCACCATAACATTTAGCGGTAACATCTTTACGTAAAGCCTTTACCGTTTCGCGGGCGATGATCTTAGCACCGATAGAGGCTTGTATAATGATCTCAAATTGTTGGCGCGGTAAAAGTTCTTTCAGTTTTTCGCAGATCTTTTTACCAAAGTCATAAGAGTTACCCCTGAATATTAAGGACGATAAAGCATCAACCGGTTCGGCATTTAACTTGATATCTAAACGTACTAAATCACTGGTGCGATAGCCAATCTGGTGATAATCAAATGAAGCATAGCCTTTAGAAATTGTTTTCAACTTATCGTAAAAGTCAAATACAATTTCGCCCATTGGCATTTCAAATACAAGCTCTACCCGGTCAGACGTTAAGTAAGATTGGTTCTTTATAAATCCCCTTTTCTGGATACAAAGTGACATTACCGACCCAACAAATTCAGATTTGGTAATGATAGTTGCTTTAATATACGGCTCTTCAACGCGGTCAATTTTACTTGGATCCGGAAGGTCAGACGGGTTATTTACTATAATTTCTTCTCCTTTGGTGGAGTAGGCGAGGTAAGATACGTTAGGTACTGTAGTGATTACCGTCATATCAAACTCACGCTCCAAACGTTCCTGGATGATTTCCATGTGCAGCATGCCCAGGAAACCGCAACGGAAACCAAAGCCTAATGCCGCTGATGATTCCGGTTCAAAAACCAGAGATGCATCATTCAGCTGCAGTTTAGCCATCGATTCGCGCAATTCTTCGTAATCCTCTGTATCAACCGGGTAAATACCGGCAAATACCATTGGCTTTACTTCTTCAAAACCTTGTATGCCACTTTCACAAGGGCGGTTAATAGTGGTAATGGTATCACCAACCTTTACCTCACGCGATTCTTTTATACCCGATATGATATAACCAACATCGCCAGTTTTAATAACATCTTTTGGTAGTTGTTTGAGTTTTAAAGTACCAACTTCCTCAGCAATATATTGTTTTTCGGTAGCAAAGAATTTTACTTTATCGCCCTTGCGAATCTCGCCGTTAACTACCTTAAAGTAAGCTACAATACCACGGAAGGAGTTATAAACTGAATCAAATATCAATGCTTGTAAAGGTGCTTCAGGATCACCTACCGGGGCAGGCACACGCTCAACAATGGCACGCAATATATCATGAACACCCATGCCGGTTTTACCCGATGCAGCTAATATTTCTTCGCGTTTACAACCTATCAGCTCTACGATCTGATCTTTCACTTCCTCTGGCATAGCGCCGGGAAGATCCATTTTATTCAGAACAGGGATGATCTCCAGGTCGTTTTCTAACGCCAGGTAAAGATTGGATATGGTTTGGGCCTGTATGCCCTGAGCCGCATCAACAATAAGCAGGGCGCCTTCACAAGCTGCTATAGAACGGGAAACCTCGTAAGAGAAATCCACATGGCCCGGGGTGTCTATTAGGTTCAGTGTATATTTCTGACCATCAAGCACATAATCCATTTGTATGGCATGGCTTTTTATGGTGATACCCCGTTCGCGTTCCAAATCCATATCGTCAAGCAATTGTGCCTGCGATTCGCGTTGGGTAATAGTATTGGTGTATTCTAATAACCTATCGGCAAGTGTACTCTTACCGTGGTCAATATGTGCTATGATACAAAAATTACGAATATGCTCCATTGAACCGCAAAAATAGCTTTTTAGGATGATATTTTGATATACTGTTTTAATTAGCAGCTTCTACAAACACCGGAGTTTCTGAAACCTTTACAGTTACCTTACCCAATGTTGTGGAAACCTGGGTTTTGACAACTGCATTTGCACCTGCTTTTAAACTATAAATATTAGCTTTCAAAGCCAGTAAACCTAAGTTAAGGGTGTAATCAGCCGTACGTCCTTTTTGATCTGGGATCATTAAAACGTACATTACTTTACCGCCGGAAACATATTTATCAACCACAGGATCAGCGTTTATAGTACTTTGATAGGCATAATTTCCCATCAGTGTATTGGTTTGTAGTATGTAGTCTGTCGCTGGTCTTGACTTAGCGTCTGTGGCAAGACCAGATGTAGCGTACTGGACATCAACATCGGGGGTATCATCCAGCAACTGGTAATAGAACGTTTTTTTGATACCATGCCTGATATACAAAAGGGATGTTCTTAGTATCCAATCGGCCTGAGTTAAAAGGACTGATTTATCGCCAATAGCGATAGCTTTTTGATAACTGCCCTGGTTAATATCATAACCTGTTTCTGTTACCCAAACCTCGGGCTTTTGAGCAAGTGTGTTGGCATACTTTACAAATGAATCGGCAATTTGGCCAGCCATAGAGAGCTCTGGCGCCACCCCGGTAGTTGCCCTGGCATGGGTAAGTATATTGCCATCATTATTATAAAAATGAAAGTTGATCACATCAAAGCACAGGTTGACAGTTCCATCGGCTTTGTAGCCCCTGTTTTTGCGGCACCACTCTACCATTCTTTTAACCCAATTTACATCGCAGGTGGCCAAACCTCCCATCACTACCTGCATACTGGGGTCGGCGGTTTTTACACCAGCGTTATTGCCTAATCTACCTTTGTCTCCATCATAAAATGCCGACATATTTGCTGCGTATTCCTCCGGGGTTTGCTGTGTAGCAGCGCTTTTCCACCATTTATCGCGCTCGTTATCGCATTCAATATATTTTACGAGCCCCATGCCAATCTTAACCTCGTTTGGAGTATCGTTTGTCCATCGCGGGCGGCTGTCAACCTTAACCAGGGTCTTATTTACATTACCGTTATAGCCGTACCTTGCGGCAAATTGAAAAGCGGTACGAGCCTGATCGGCATAGGTTGACGGGTCACTTTTATCCAGTCCATAAGGAGCTGGTACATTTTCATTATCCTGTAAATTGGGAGGATAGGTATTTTCCAACCAGGTAGGGCAATTTTTCAGATCGGCCAAAACCAAAATACCCTCTTGTTTGCAACGGGTGTATATGAGGTCATAATCCCAGCTGCCGTTATTGGTTGGGTTATAGGTGTAATCGCCTTTGGTGTTTTCGAGCTTATTCCAGTTCATGTAATGCCTTACCGAACTAAAGGACTTGATAACCGCCATATTAGCCTCATAAATATGGCTTTTCAAATTAGGATTAGCGGGATCCTGCAAAAAATTCCATTCATAAGCATTAATACCGAACATGTTTTTTAAAGCTACACTGTGCGGAAGGAGCGAACTATCGGTTGTTGTGTCTTTTGAAATAACGGTACCATCCGGAGTTTTCGGGCCATCATTTGTGGGTTTAAGTTTTTCTGTCCGGCAGTTATTGAAAAATAATAGAGTAAGGGATAAAACGACAGTAAATTTACAGGACACAAGCATTTTAGCTGTTTTTGACAATAGTGCGTTCATATAGGGCTATTGCAAAGATAATCAGTTTCTGATCAAATTCGCTATTTAGCTTTTTTACCAGGAGGCTAAGACTATTAACGGTCTCACCATATCGGGGAAAACTTTTTAAACCTTAAATTTTAACACTTTTCGATTCAAAAATGGGGTAAAACTGCTCAAAACTTGTTTAAAACCTCTCATTTTAACACTTTTTAACAAATTACAGTCCCGTTTTGATACGTTTTAAAAACTTTAAAAAGTCTTAATTTATTGACTGTCAAATAACTAGTTACCAAACGGTCAGTTTTTGGGATGCATTTCTCCTTAACAAAACAGCCCGGTTTCCCTTTTGATCAGGAAACCGGGCTGTAGCATATACAAAAATACGAAATTTTTTAAACAGATCCTAAGCCTTAGCGAAGCTTAACGTAGGTTTCAATGATCTCGTGATCAATTTTTAAACTGTCTATTTTTTCAATACCTTTTTGTATTAGGGTGTCGTGTTTAAACTCCACAGTAAATTTAAAATCGCGGTTTTCCCAATCGCGGGCATTGCAATAAGCCAGGTGTTCTGCGTAGTTGTTACCAAGCAAGGTATAGGTGCCGCTGCCTGCGCTAAAAACGGGTTGATCAACTTTTCCTTTTTTTAAGTCATGGGTAAAGAAGGCGAAATCGGAGCCATTAAATATCTTAACCATTTCCTGATCTTTTGGTGGAGTAGTTACCGTGGTATCACCTTTTATAATGCTCTTGCTTGATACTAAATGCCAGGTGCCAATTAGAGATTGTGGTGCGCCTTTTTCTGTTTCAGCAGGTTTCTGTGTACAGCCGGCAATGGCAAAAATGCAAAACGATAGTAAAAATGTGGCTCTCATAATGTGTTAGGGTTTATTACAATTGTAGATATTTTAGCCCAATAAAAAAAGTGATTGAGCCTTAAGTTCAATCACTTTTTTAAATTATTTCAAAAGTTTATTATTCGCCTCTTTTCAAACCGAATTTTTCTATCTTACTATATAGATGACTGCGTTGTATATCAATGTCATCGGCTGTTTTAGATACGTTCCAGTTGTTTTTTTCCAGTTTGAATTTGATGTACTCCCGCTCTGCAAAATCTTTATATTCCTGGAAGTTATTAAACTGATCAAAATCCGTTTGTGCCCCACCGCCACTCTCGCCGCCCGCCGCCGCAGGCGCCGAAGGATTGGCAAATGCCTTCACATCGTTATCTGTAATGGTTTTATCGCTCAGGATAATCAGGCGTTCCACCATGTTCCTAAGTTCGCGGATGTTGCCTGTCCATGGTAAAGCTTTCAGAGCATCAAGGGCTGCATCAGATATTTTTTTAATGGGCATACCATACTCATTACAAATCTCATCCAGAAAGCTCTGTGTAAGCAGAGTGATATCGTCCTTACGTTCAACCAATGGCGGTACGTGTATCAGTATCACACTCAGGCGGTGGTAAAGGTCCATCCTGAAATTACCGGCTTCAATCTCTTTAAGCAGATCTTTATTGGTAGCAGCAACTACACGTACATCAACATCTATTTCTTTTTCGCCGCCTACACGGGTGATTTTACTTTCCTGTAAAGCGCGTAAAACTTTGGCTTGTGCCGATTGACTCATATCGCCAATCTCATCCAGGAAAAGTGTACCGCCGCTGGCAGATTCGAACTTACCAATGCGTTGTTTGATTGCTGATGTAAAGGAACCTTTTTCGTGACCGAAAAGCTCACTCTCAATTAATTCTGACGGAATGGCCGCGCAGTTAACCTCAATAATAGGAGCGGATGAGCGGTTTGATTTTTCGTGTAACCAGCGAGCCACTAATTCTTTACCGCTACCATTTGCTCCGGTGATTAAAACTCGGGCATCGGTAGGGGCCACCCGGTCGATAGTTTCCTTTATTTTAAGAATAGCCTGGGAGTTACCCAAAATTTCACGAACTTTTGAAACCTTACGTTTTAAAACCTTGGCTTCTACAACCAGGCTTCCGCGATCAAGGGCGTTGCGTACAGTAATCAGCAGACGGTTTAAATCAGGTGGTTTTGATATAAAATCAAATGCGCCCTTTTTGCTGGCTTCTATGGCGGTTTCAACGGTGCCATGACCAGATATCATGATAAAAGGCAGATCAGGTTTTATGGCCAAACCCTCGGTAAGCACCTCCATGCCATCCATGCGGTTCATTTTTATATCGCACAGTACCAGGTCGTAATCATTTTTTTCTATCAGCTGCAATCCGTCAACCCCATTGTCAACATCTTCAACCTCATAGTCCTCATATTCCAATATTTCACGCAAAGTATTACGGATCGCCCGCTCATCATCAATGATTAAAATTTTAGCCATGTTTTTTTATTAAAGTAAATCAGGTAGTTTTTTTAAAGTCCGAAGTCTTTAGTCTTAGGTATGAAGTCATCAATTGAAGACTATTTAAGAATAGACTTCAGACTTAAAACTCGGGACTCAAGACTTCATTTCAGCTTGCTAATATATAAGATTTTGTATAGAAAAATAAACACTTGTGCTTGTAACAAAAATAACCCCTTCCTGTTTGCAGGAAAGGGTTATATAATTCAGCAGCAAATCTGTAAGCCGGGTTCTGTATTGCTTAAAAGCAATTTCTATCATTAATCTGGCCCTGCCATTGCTGACAGGTTTAAACAACCTACCCATCCCGGAGTAGTACCCGAAGGCATTGCGGGAGCGAGCAGCTCCACTTCCGGGACCTATTTGGTTTTTCAACTCCTGAGGTTTACCATCATTTCCGGTCGCCTGGAAACGTCGTGAGCTCTTACCTCACGGTTTCACCCTTACCCCGATAAATCGTGGCGGTTTATTTTCTGTTGCACTTGCTGTCGCCGGCTGCCGGCGCCTTCCCGTTAGGAAGCAGGATGCTCTGTGTTGCCCGGACTTTCCTCCGCTGTACAAGACAGCAGCGATAGAACGTTTTGCAGGAGCAAAGGTAGGGATTTTTTTTGTGGAAGGAGCCCCATATAAATCTCCCCCAAAAGGGGAGACTTCAAAAACGTGCTTTAAAGCCCTCTCCTTTGAAGAGTAATAGCCCATCATATGACAGGATTAAATTTAAAAGCATGGGGATATGTGCGATTCCCTCCCTTGGGAGGGTAGGGAGGGGTTTTATACTGCCTGCATCACGAATAAGCCCCTCCCTGCTACCGCGCAATCCATCGCACCCCTCCCGAGGGAGGGAATTTAAGCTGCTAATAATCAGGCTGTCTTTTCATGGGCTATTACTCTTTGAAGAGGGTTGGGTGAGGCTATTTATAATCATTAATTAAACAATATGCACAATAATTAAATTTTATTTTTATTATTTTTGATGCATACCAAAACCTTTTACACCTATGAAAAAGAATAGCCATCTCATGCTACCTGTGTTTTTTTGCCTGTCTTTGGCTTCTTGCGCTACTTATCAGCGAACAGATCTGTTTTTTGGAAGGGATATCCCCGATGGCGGGCAGGTTAGCGAACAACAATGGAAAAGTTTTAGCGACAGTGTGATCAGTCACTTTTTCCCCGAAGGATATACGGAATGGAATGCCGACGGCCGCTGGAAGGACACCAAAACAAAAGTAACCATAACAGAACCTACCAAAGTGGCTACCTTTTTTGGAAAACCAAGCAAACAACGGGAGGCAGCGTTGGATAGCATTGCTCAACTGTATATACATCGGTTCAGACAGCAAAGTGTGCTGAGATCTGACAGTAAAACCAATGTGCAGTTTATTAGTAAAAAGCAGTAATAATAAGTTGCTAAAAAAACGGGGGTCACCCTGAGTTCCGTCGAAGGGCGAGCGTAGAGGCCTGCCCACCATGCTTCGACGGCGCTCAGCATGACACCCTCTTTATGGTTATAGGACCGACATAAAGTCTCTGGCATGACCATCATAACACGAATAAGATACCTTACTTACCTGCAATTTTTCAGATCAGCCTGTACCTGTTGCAGGTCTATCAAACCCTGCTTATTCCCAAAGGAGTTGGTAACATAGGTTAATACTTTAGCTATTTCAATGGGCGACAGATCAGCCGCAGCCGGCATTTCACCCTCAAACTCGCGACCGACGATGCTCAATTTTCCTTTAAGTCCGTTTTTTATATAGCAAGCCAGCGATGGTCGGTTTTGTTTCATAAAAACAGAATCGGTAAGAGGAGGGATTAGCGCCTGCAAGCCTTCGCCTTTTTCGCCATGACAGTTTTGGCAATGTGCAAGGTACAAAACACTACCGCCAGAATAATAACGGTTAAACTCCACCTGCTCATCGCTTTGGCAAGACGCCACCAGGGCAACGATGAACAGTAAGCCTATGCCTGTAATAAACGCTAATTTCATTTAGCTGCAACCTGATCGGGTTCGGTTTTTAAAGTTTTAATATCAGCAATTAACTTGGTTACCTGTGCCGGGTCGGTACCATCGTAGGTGCCACGGAGCCTTTTTTGTTTATCAACCAAAATAAAATAGCCATCGTGTATATATTCTCCTTGAGGATTTTTTTCCTGTACCGACACCAGGTAATTTTTGGCTATCTGGTAGGTTTCTTCTTTGGTGCCATGTAAAAGCCACCAGGTATTACCGCTGATGCCCATTTTGTCGGCATATTTTTTTAATACCGGCACAGTATCATATTTAGGGTCGATGGTATGGGATATGATCCTGAAATTATCATCAGCCTTAAATTCCTTATACACGTTAAGCATATTACGGTGCATTACCGGACAAATAGAAGGACAGGTGGTGAAAAAGAAATCGGCCACGTATATTTTGCCATCCAAACTTTTATTGGTTATGGTATCAGCGTACTGATTCACAAATTTAAATGTCGGTATGGTTGAATAAACCGTGTCGGTAACTTGTTTACCATCAACTGTTTTGATAACTGGCTCCCTGTTGCCCAAAATAGGGAGCGTATTAGTGGTTCCGCTACCTGGTTTGCAGGCGCTATAAAATGCTATGACAATTAATGCACAGATGATGTTTTTCATTTTTTAGGGGTTGTATTGAGGTATTTATTAGAAATGGTTACTGCTTTGTTTATCTGCGAGTCAATAACCACTATCTTTTTTTTCTGATCGGTTAAATAATCAATGACTTCCTGGTGCGATTTGCCTCTATTTTCGGCATCAAACTTATGCATCCAATCGCTCATCGCATTATCAGCATCATCAACAATTTTCAGATAAACTTTAGCTGAGTCCTGGTTAACAGCGGCCGGAGCATTTTTGATAATGCTATCCAGGATCATTTTATTTTTCATTAATTGCTCATCGCTGCCCATTACCTTATCATGAATGGCAATAACACTGTCTAAAAGTAATTTTTCCTGCTTTTTATTATCTCCACAGCCGCATAAAGCAACAGCTGTTAAAATCACTAAACTAATTTTTTTCATGGGTCTCTTTCTCGATAGAAGTATGTACTGGCAAATATGGCAAATAAACAGGTTAAATGCCGCTTCTTAATAATCTTAAATAATAGCTATAGTCAGTAATAGGTAAACTTTCTGCACCGGCTAATCTTAACTGCTGGCCAACCTGTGCCCTGGTATGCGTACCATGATTAATTACATGGGTTAATATATCTGCCAGCGAGTCCTGGAAATAATCTCCTCTGAAATTCTGATACTTAATTATCTTATCAAAATCGGCCTCGGTTAAATCATTTAAATAGCTTATCCATTGATCGTGACATTCCGGAACAAGCTGCGTGCACTCTTCAATGGCATAGTCAAGCCAGGGGCTACTAAATTTGTTGGGCAAGCTATGACAGCGGCTATACCAAATCTGCTCGGCTGTTAGCAAATGTGCAAACAGCTGTAATGGCTTAGGAGGCACATGAGCATCTGTTATGGCGTTCAATAACAGATCATTGGCAAAACGGTTATAATTGAACAGTTTAATAAAGTGTGTTTTCATGAGATGAGAGATAACGGTAAACAAGTATCCGGCTTAAATTGCAAAACTCAAAATCAGAATTTTATCTGTTTTTATCCTGTTTACTTCAAAACATATAGTATTTAAAACTTATTCTTTAAATAAGTACTTGTTTCACAATAAATTACTAACTTTAAGTAAAACATACCGTTTAGTTAAACCGTACAACAGCCAGGGTTTAATAATATGATAATATAACTGTTACAATAAGGTTATACCAGTATGTTACCTTTAACTATATATTTAAAAACATAGTTATGAAATTCATCACGATTTTTTCAAGGTTGATCAGCAGTGTTCGCGAATGGATGATCCTGAAGAGTATGAGATCATCTTTCATACATTAAGTTGTCCGTTAAATTTTTCTTTTATAAATATAATCGCAATTTTGGGCTTTGCGTAGCTCAATTTAATGGAACTAACTGATCAAGATACATTACTCCGACAACAACTTTTTGGCCCCGACTTTACTTGGGGCGTTTCAACCGCTGCATTTCAGATAGAAGGATCTCCTGATGCCGATGGCAAAGGTGAATCCGTATGGGATACTTTTACTGCTAAGAAAGGTAAAATACTAAATGCAGCCCATGCCCGTACAGCCTGTGATTTTTATAACAGGTATGAGGAAGACATTGACCTGATTAAACAGCTTCATATCCCTAATTTCCGGTTTTCTATATCCTGGTCGCGCCTTTTACCAAATGGCACTGGCGAAGTAAACCAGGCTGGTATTGATTATTATAACCGGGTTATTGATTATTGTATCAAAAAAGGGGTAGAGCCCTGGGTTACCGTTTATCATTGGGACCTGCCCCAGATACTGGAGCAAAAAGGAGGGTGGACAAACCGCGAAGTTATTGATTGGTTCGGTGAATTTGCGACCCTGTGCGCCAAAAGTTTTGGCGATCGTGTAAAACACTGGATGGTGATGAACGAGCCGGTTGTTTTTACCGGTGCTGGCTATTTTTTTGGTATCCATGCTCCCGGCAAGAGTGGCATCCGGAATTTTATCCCAGCAATACATCATGTAGTGCTTAGTATAACCGCTGGGGCTAAAATATTACGGAAATTAGTGCCCGAAGCACAAATAGGCTCTACATTTTCATGCTCACAAATTGAACCCGCTACCGATAAACCACGTGATGTTGCCGCCGCTGTAAGAGCTGATGCGCTGATAAATCGTTTGTTTATTGAGCCTATTTTAGGCATGGGTTATCCTGTAAAAGAGTTACCTATACTGAAGACCATCCAAAAATACGTACTGCCGGGCGACGAAGACAACATGCACTTCGATTTTGACTTTATAGGCATCCAGAATTATACCCGGGAAATTGTAAAATATTCCTTTTTCACGCCTTATATCAATGCCAAAATGGTAAAGGCCGAAAACAGAAAGGTAGAAGAGCTTACCGCTATGCGCTGGGAGGTTTATCCGCCATCTATCTATCATATGATCAAAAAGTTTGATGCTTACCCGCAGATAAAAAGCATTATTATCACCGAAAATGGCGCTGCTTTCCCGGATGTACTGAATGAAGGCAAAGTTGATGATGCCAGGCGTCTGCGGTATCTTCAGAATTACATAAGCCAAGTTTTAAAGGCAAAAAACGAAGGCTGCAAGGTAAATGGCTATTTTGTTTGGACATTGACCGATAATTTTGAATGGGCCGAAGGTTACCATCCTCGTTTCGGGTTGATCTATGTTGACCATAGTACACAACAACGCATTATTAAGGAATCCGGCAAATGGTACGCTGAGTTTTTATCAGAAGGGTAAAATAGATGTGCAGATTACAAATGTGCAGATATGCAAATGAAAAGAATTTAGGCATTTTACCAATAATGTCTTCATCTGCACATCTAAAATTCGCACATCTGCACATCTATTTAAACGCGTCTTCCCCCGTAATATCCATACCGGTTATCAGCAGGTGAATATCATGTGTACCCTCGTAGGTGATCACCGACTCCAGGTTCATCATGTGCCTCATAATAGAGTACTCTCCGGTTATACCCATGCCACCCAGCATTTGGCGGGCCTCACGGGCTATGTTAATAGCAGTTTCTACACTGTTACGTTTAGCCATGGATATTTGAGCAGGTGTTGCCCTGTTTTCGTTTTTAAGTACCCCTAAACGCCAAACTAATAGCTGAGCTTTAGTGATCTCGGTGATCATTTCGGCTAGTTTCTTTTGTTGTAATTGAAAGCCGGCAATAGGTCGGCCAAACTGAACACGTTCTTTGGAATAGCGCAAGGCTGTATCGTAGCAATCCATAGCTGCACCAAGCGCTCCCCAGGCAATGCCGTAGCGGGCCTGGTTAAGGCAACCTAATGGCCCCTTTAAGCCTGCCACATTGGGTAATAGGTTTTCTTTGGGTATTTTTACATGATCAAAAACCAATTCGCCGGTGGCGGATGCTCTTAGTGACCATTTATTATGCGTAGTAGGGGTGCTGAAACCTTCCATTCCACGCTCCACAATTACTCCGCGTATTTTGCCACTCTCATCTTTAGCCCAAACAACGGCTATATCGGCAAATGGCGCATTGGATATCCACATTTTGGCACCGTTCAAAATATAGTGATCGCCGGCATCTTTAATATTGGTGGTCATTCCATTTGGATTTGAGCCATGATCAGGTTCGGTAAGGCCAAAGCAGCCTATCATTTCGCCAGATGCCAGCTTGGGCAGATATTTTTTACGCTGTTCTTCAGAACCATAGGCATAAATAGGATACATCACCAAGGAACCTTGAACAGATGAGGTGGAACGGATACCAGAATCGCCACGCTCAATTTCCTGCATGATGATACCATAAGCCATATAATCCAAACCGGCACCACCATATTCAACAGGTATAGTTGGGCCAAAGGCACCTATCTCGGCAAGACCTTTTATAAGTTGACTGGGGAATTCAGCCTTTTGCGCATAATCCTCAATAATGGGGCTTAATTCTTTCTTCACCCAGTCGCGCACGGATGAACGGATGAGCTTATGTTCTTCGGTTAGCAATTCATCTAATTGATAATAATCAGGCGCTTCGTATAGATCTGTTTTAGCCATAATGTTATAGTTGGTGGGCAAATATAGATGATTTAGGGTGGAGTTGATTAAACCCAAATCGCTGTTTTTGAATACCAGAAGCCACTTTATTCCAAAAACTAGGTTTAGATTGTTTAAACCTGCTTTTTGCAAATTATATTTTTTTAAGAAAAATCATTAACTGGTCATTCCTGATAAATTTTAATGATCACCAGGTGTAAACAGGCCTGCCAAATCAAAAAATCAATTACTTTTGGAGCATGATAAACATAGCCTTGCAGGGTGCAGATTTTTTTGCCTATCACGGGTTTTATCCGGAGGAACAAAAAATAGGATGCCGTTTTCTGGTAGATATTGCCGTAGGTTTTGAACCGGTAACCGACCTGAAAGACGGTTTGCATAATACGGTTGATTATGAAAAAGTATATACCATAGCTTGCGAGGAGATGAAAATCCCCAGCAAACTGATAGAAACTGTAGGACAAGCCATTACTAATCGTATCCAAAACAAATATCCGTTTGTAAAAACCATCCAGGTTACGATCAAAAAATTAAATCCCCCGTTGACGGGACGTGTAGCCCAGTCGAGCGTTACTATTAATTACCCACCAACAACATGAATTATAATATCATAACACCACCTGTAATTGAAGCTATTACGACTATAGTTGGTGCCGACGCGGTTATTGTGCAGCATGATGATCTTGAAAAATACAGCCACGATGAAACCGAGGACCTGGTTTACTACCCCGAGGTAGTCGCCAAGCCACAGACCCCGGAAGAAGTTGCCGCCTTATTGAAGCTATGTAGTAAGCACCGCATACCGGTTACACCGCGAGGAGCTGGTACAGGCTTAAGCGGTGGCGCACTGCCCGTTAAAGGTGGTTTACTGATTGCCATGGAACGCTTTGATAAAGTGTTGGAAATTGATGAGCAAAACCTACAGGCTACGGTAGAACCCGGCGTAATTACCGAGGAATTCATGAACCAGGTGGCCGCCAAAGGTTTGTTTTACCCGGTTGATCCAGCCAGTAAGGGGAGCTGCTTTATTGGCGGCAATGTGTCGCATGGTTCGGGTGGGCCACGCGTGGTAAAGTATGGTACTATACGTGAGTATGTATTGAACTTACAGGTGGTTTTGGCTTCGGGCGAGATCATCTGGACGGGTGCCAATACCCTTAAATATGCTTCAGGTTATAATTTAACCCAGCTGATGATAGGCTCAGAGGGCACTTTGGGCATCGTTACCAAAATTGTGGTTAAGCTTATACCCTTGCCAACCGTTGATGCCCTGATGCTGGCTTCATTTCCAAGTAATGAAATTGCCTGTGCGGCTGTGTCTGCTATATTCAGGGCAGGTATTGTACCATCAGCATTGGAGTTTATGGAACGCAGGGGAGTGGAGTGGGTAATGGAGTATGATGATATTGCTTTTGATCTAAAAGATGGTGTTGAAGCTTTTTTGTTGATAGAAGTTGACGGCAACAACCAGGATGTGATATTTGCCGATTGCGAAAAGATCAACGCGGTTTTAGAAAACTACAATTGCAGCGATGTGCTGTTTGCAGATTCATCGGCACAAAAAGAAGAACTTTGGCGTTTGCGGCGTACCATGGCGGTATCGATAAAATCAAATTCTGTTTACAAGGAGGAAGATACAGTAGTACCCCGTGCTGCATTGCCACAATTAATAAAAGGCATCAAAGAAGTAGGCTCTAAATATGGTTTTGAATCTGTTTGTTACGGCCATGCCGGTGATGGTAACCTACATGTAAACATTGTTAAAGCCAAAATGAGCGATAGCGACTGGACAAATAAACTCAAGTTCGGCATCCGAGAAATATTTGAACTAACCGTATCATTAGGCGGTACGCTATCCGGCGAACATGGTATAGGCTTGGTTCAAAAAGAGTTTATGCCGATAAAATACTCTGATGTTCATTTTGCCTTATGGAAAGGCATAAAAAAAGTATTTGACCCGAACGGGATACTAAACCCCGGAAAGATATTTTAACAAATGTGCGAATTAACTCCCTGAGGACTTCGCCGTTTCAGATGCGCAGACGGTATCAACATTTTGCGCATCTGATTTTTTGCTCTGCTTTTATTTTCAGTGTCTTCCCACCTATACAAGAGCATATTATACTACATCATTGGCTCTCATACTTATTATTGATAATTAAAATGTATTTTTTTAATTATTTCACAATAATCTCATTATTAAATAATTAAATATCGTATTTTAAAATAAAAAAATCTGATGTAGTAATGTTGAGTCTCCGATTTTGCAATTGCTTTATTATCTGCTCAACTTAGCAATGCACAAACTAATCCTTACTCAATCTTAACACTTTATACCATATATTATTTCATAATCAATGTAAATATTACATGGCAGTATAGGAAACCACTAAGGTTACTTGAGTGAAGAGGACTTACAAAAGCAAACATCCGTTTATTATCATATTAATAATAATATCACTAAAACCAAATCATTATCTATGAAAAATTCATTTACCGCAAAAAGAAGTCTTATTGCTATTGCAAAAGTCACCTTCACCGTTTTCTGTCTGCTAAGTATTTATTCGTGCAAAACAAAAAATGATGAGATTCCCTCGCCAAATTCTTCACCCCAATCATTAACCACCGCCAAAACAAAAGTTAGTTCGAACTCCGGTGTACTTATGGGCACTATTGATGTTGATGGCGATGGCGTTCCCGATAACATTTATAATAACGGATCCTTCATAACTGTAGTGCGTGCCTCTGGTTTAAGTCATCAATACCCTGTAGGCGGTGGCGCATGGGCATTATTATTTGGCAACGCCAGCAGTATAGTAGACCTGGACGGCGTTGCCGGCGCTGAGATTCCGGTAAATATTGGCGGAAGCTTGCTTATCATTAATGACAGACTGGGTACTACCTCCACGTACCCCATCGGCAACGGAAGCTGGGCGGCCGCGCCTGGCAGTATTGCCGATCTGGATGGAGTAGCTGGTGCAGAAATACCTATTGTTAACGGTAGTCAGCTTATCATTATAACAGCAAGGACAGGCACAAAATCATCTTATCCTATCAGTTCCGGAAATTGGGCGGTGGTGCAGGGTGGTACTACCGACCTGG
Source organism: Mucilaginibacter lappiensis (assembly GCF_900155965.1). Lineage (GTDB taxonomy): Bacteria > Bacteroidota > Bacteroidia > Sphingobacteriales > Sphingobacteriaceae > Mucilaginibacter > Mucilaginibacter lappiensis. The sequence goes on along the minus strand of NZ_FTMG01000004.1, from coordinate 170,146 downwards.
ATGGAGTACCAGGTGCCGAAATAACCATAGTAAGTGGGTCGCAACTCATAATATTTACGGCTAAAACAGGGCAAATGAATTCGTACCCTATGGGTTCCGGAAGCTGGGCCATACTTTCCAATGGCTTTCAGGATTTTGATGGAATTCCAGGTAATGATATAGCTATCACTCAGCCGGAAAGCTCAAGAAATAACCTGATCATTGTTCATCCAAAATCACGCACCACCACTACTTATTCAACATTGGGGTACTGGTATTTGGTAAGCTATGCCAATAGTGGTACGAATGGTGTTTATATCAATCTATTCTCGACAACTTATAATAAAAACTATACAGTAGTTGATGCTACGAAAACTATACGCTAACATTTAAAAAACAGTCACCGCATAGCTCTGTGGTGGCTGTTTTTTAATTCGTATTCAATATCAGTCTTGGTTCATCATACTCAATCATACTGCGGCGCTCATTGGCGGGGATAGATACTGATTTATTGGCACTGTAATCATAGCTAATGCAAATAGTTTTGCCGGTTGTTACAATTTCTTCACCATGTTCAGTTATCCTAACCAATACATGCATCACATCAAAACTACTGTTGCCGATACGTACGGTACGCACATAGCAGGCTATCTGGTCATTAATGGTAATAGGTTTCAGGTAGTTGATCTCTGACCGGCCCAGGATAATACCCGCATGATTCCAATCCCAGTTAATGATCTCTTTCCAGTAATTGCTTCTGGCTATTTCAAAATAGGTTAAGTACACGGCATTGTTCACATGCCCGAAGGCATCTATATCTGAAAAACGGATGGGGATGGCCGTTTTATACTTGTAATCTGTAATTTTTTCGCTCATTTAGGTCATTTTGTCTGTATTAAATCAATTTATAATGACAAATTGTCGCTTATGTATTGATTTTATAGCTTGGTACAACACTTGATTAATAGCTTACGAAGTTAACAAAAACAAAAACTTAAAGGAGACATTAAAAATGACACTTGTAAAATTCAACAACGGATTAAAAAATAACGCGGTAAACCCATTCTTTAATGATGTATTGGACTCTTTATTGAACGACTCATACATTGGTAATAAATTAGTAGCCCGTGTGCCTGCGGTAAACATTGCCGAAACTGAAAACGAATTTCAGATTGAATTGGCTGCACCTGGTTTAAAGAAAGAAGATTTTAAGATCAACCTGGATAAAAATGTATTAACCATTTCGGCCGAAAAGAAAAGCGAGAGCGTAGAAGAAGGTAAAAAATTCAGCAAACGCGAATACAGCTATAACTCTTTCAACAGATCATTCACTTTACCAGAAAGCGCTGATCATTCAAAAATTGAAGCAGATTATACCGATGGTGTATTGAAGCTGATTGTAACCAAAAAAGAAGAAGCTAAATTTCAATCAAGAGAAATAGCCATTAAATAATTAAAGATTGTTTTCATAAAGTAGTTAGTTTGGTTTTTTAGAAAGGTCGCTCCGTAAGGGGCGGCCTTTTTTGTTATTGAACTATAGAGAACTCATTCCATACTACAACCTAAAGTGCTGAAATATATTCTTATTAAATATCAACATGCTAAAATTATTAGTATTTTTGATTTCATATGGATGCAGAACGAATAACAGAGAAGTTGAATATACTAGCAGACGCCGCTAAATATGATGTATCATGCGCATCAAGCGGCAGTAAACGCAAAAACGAAAATAAGGGACTTGGGAATGCCAGTAATGGCATCTGCCACAGCTATACAGAAGACGGCCGCTGCGTATCGTTACTGAAAATTCTGCTTACCAATCATTGTATTTTTGATTGCGCCTACTGTGTGTCGCGTAAGAATAATGATATTAAACGGGCGGCTTTTACAGTGCAGGAAGTTGTTGATCTGACCATTAATTTTTACCGGCGAAATTATATTGAGGGCTTGTTTTTAAGTTCGGGAATTTTTAAAGATGCAGATTATACCATGGAACGCTTGGTTAGGGTAGCCAAAAAATTGCGTACCGAGCATAATTTTAACGGCTATATACACCTTAAATCAATTCCTGGCGCCAGTGATGAATTGATGCGGGAGGCTGGCCTTTACGCCGACAGACTAAGTGTGAACCTGGAAATGCCAACAGAGGCCGGTTTAAAATTATTAGCTCCTGATAAAAACCGTCAGGATATGATCAACCCCATGAGCTTTTTGAAAAAGGAGATCATTCAGCGAACCGAAGAAAAGAAGCTATTTAAAAACGCCCCTATGTTTGCGCCGGCAGGCCAAAGCACACAAGTAATTATTGGCGCTACACCCGAGAGTGACCAACAGGTATTGCAATCAGCTAATTATTTTTATAAAAACTTCAATTTAAAACGGGTGTATTACTCCGGTTATGTGCCGGTGCTGATAGATAAACGCTTACCGGCATTAAACACAGCAGTGCCCATGGTGCGTGAAAACCGCCTCTACCAGGCCGATTGGCTCATGCGATTTTATGGCTTTCACGTAAATGAAATTGTAAACCAGCAACAACCATTACTTGATCTGGATATTGACCCTAAGCTGGGCTGGGCTATCCGTAATATGCAGGCTTTTCCTGTTGATATAAATAAGGCCGATCTGCAAATGATATTGCGAGTGCCGGGGATAGGCTTGTTATCGGCACAAAAAATTGTAAGCGCCCGCAAGTTTGCCAAATTGAGTTGGGAACAACTTAAAAAAATAGGAGTAGCCATTAACCGGGCCCGGTATTTTATTATATGTAAAAGCAATGAATTTGAGCGGAGAGACCTGACAGGCAATAACATCAAGCAGTTTATCCTGGCCGAATCAAAAAGTAAGTACATTAAAAATACCCAAACCCAACTCAACCTGTTTTGATCATGTACTCTTTAATTTACGATGGAACATTTGAAGGTTTACTGACTGCAGTATTTGAAATATACGATCGTAAGCTGCTCCACGTAAAATTAATAAAAGGAGAATGGCGTTCCAGCGCGTTGTTTGAAGAGGTATTACAGATTATTACCGATGAAAACCGCGCCAACAGGGTACTGAAGGGATTATGTAAAAAGTTATCAGCCGCAGGGCTGCAAAGATTATATATTGCCCATATGGCCGAAATGGCAAATGAAGAAAGCGCGATTGTAGGTTTTATCCGCTACGTTTTTGATACAGATCAGAATGTTGAAGAGGATTATGGAAACAAATATGTGATGCGCATCTCCGAGATCATCAAAATGGTACGTCGCGAAAAACACCGGATGGAGGCATTCGTGCGTTTCCAAAAACTAAAGGATGAAACATTTTACTCGGCTGTAGAACCTGATTTTAATGTATTACCATTATTGATCAGGCATTTTAAAAATAGGTATACCGATCAAAAATGGATCATTTATGATATTAAGCGCGGGTATGGATTGTATTATGATCTGCATGATATACAATACATTTCGCTTGATTTTTCTGAAGTGAACAACCCCACGAATGTAATAACAGCATTTAGCGATGATGAAAGTATTTATCAGCACCTATGGAAAAACTATTTTACTAGCGTAAATATCGTTTCCAGGAAAAATACCAGGTTACATTTAAGGCATATTCCCAAGCGTTATTGGAAGCATTTAACAGAGAAAATTTAGAGTATTTTCAATTTTACGATTTTTGCAGAGGAGAAAAACCCTTGATTTCCATATTGTTTGTGAATAAACCTATTGTTTGTAACCGTTGTTACTTTTCAACAATAAACAAATAATTAACTGATAAACAACACTTAGTAAATGTTTATAAACTAATTATAAATGTTAATAACGTGTTAATAAAAAATAAACAAAATCCTTGCAAAATCATCCATATGTCCCGATATTGAAATCATCAAGAACGACGTACATTGACAGCCTTTCAGGATTACAGAAGTTGAATCGGGTTAGCCTTCGGGAGAACTAAAGAACAATAGAAGTGCTTGAGTCACATGAAAAAATGAAAAAACGAAAGTCTTTGAAAAAAGATTGTGATTAAAAGAGGTATTGGGAAAATGCAGGAACTTCACGGAGAACCGCAACAGAACCAATGACATTGGAGGAGTCGACAGTTCGAAAGAACGACGGACAAGGTCATGCCGGTAATGATACACAAAACTTGGTGCTACTGGGAAGCTATGGCAGAACAGTGGTCGGGAAACGGGAGCTCAATTCGAAAGAAAAGACTCCCGTTTTCATGTTTATAAGATTTTGTAGTCTTCTCTGCCTGTTTACTTTCGCAACAGCAACTCACAATAACTAATATCAGGCATACCACATTCGCCAGCGTCTCAAACGGCGAAATTCTCAAAGAAGTTAATTCCCAAATCCAAGATGATCTTTGTGCTTGAAACTAACGGCATATTCCTTAAATTAGGCGGATATGAATAAAGATGGTAAGAACGGGACTATTGTAAGTAATAAAATATTTGTTTTAGATACCTCAGTGATCCTTTACGATCACAATGCATTTCAGAATTTCCAGGAACATGATGTGGCCATACCTATACAGGTACTCGAAGAACTGGATAACAAAAAAAATGGTAATGATACCCGCAATTTTGAAGCTCGCAGCTTTATCAGGCTCATGGATGATCTGTCGCGCAATAGCCTGGTAAATGAATGGATCCCACTCAATGGCAAAAGCAAAGGCAGTTTTAAGGTGGCTATGGATGTTAAAACGACCGCTATTGATGCCGAAGAGATTTTTGGTTCCGATAAAACAGACCACCGCATACTAAACGCGGCATTAGGTTTACAGGAAGAAAATCCAGGTAAAAAAGTGGTACTGGTATCAAAGGATATCTGCTTGCGACTAAAAGCAAAAGCCCTTAACCTTCATGCGGAAGACTACGAAACAGGCAAGATTAAAAACCTGGCTGAATTGTATACCGGGCAAACTGATGTAAACAAGGTCACCGAAAAATTGATCAACCAGCTCAATAAACAAGAAAACCTGCCTGCCGAAAGTTTGCATATAGCATCATATACCAATAACCACTTCTATATATTAAAGGGTAAAAACAGTGATGTCCCGGGTTTTTACAATACACAAACCCGTCAGCTTGAAAAGGTTATCGAACAACCGGTATTTAACATATTACCCAAAAATATAGAGCAGGCTTTTGCTATTCATGCTTTATTACATCCCGATATTAAACTGGTAACCATACAGGGCAATGCGGGTACAGGCAAAACCCTGCTGGCCCTGGCCAGCGCACTGGAGCAGCGTAAATATTATCGTCAAATTTTTGTTACGCGGCCAATTGTGCCTTTAAGTAATAAGGATATTGGTTTTTTACCTGGTGATATCAAATCAAAGATTGACCCGTATATGGCACCAATATGGGATAACCTGAAATTTATCAAAGACCAGTTTATGGACGATGAAAAAATGCAGGCCAAAATTGATGAACTGGTAACCAACGATAAAATATCGATAGCCCCACTTGCTTTTATCCGCGGTCGTACGCTGAGCAAAATATTTTTTATTGTAGATGAAGCACAAAATCTTACACCGCATGAGGTAAAAACCATTATATCACGTGCTGGCGAAAACAGTAAATTTGTTTTTACAGGAGATATTTATCAGATAGATACACCATATCTGGATGCCGAAAGCAATGGTTTATCCTACCTGATAGATAAAGCTAAGGGGCATCCCTTATACGCGCATATCACGCTGCAAAAAGGGGAGCGGAGCGAACTGGCCAATTTGGCCAACGAATTGTTGTAATTTTAGTATCAAGTAGCCAGTATCAAGATTTTTGAATGCATTACAAGGCAAATGTAGGTGTCGTGATACTAGCTACTTGATACCAAACTACCGTTATATGAAAATATCAAAATATCTCCATTCATGTCTTGTATTTGAGCTCGATGGCTATAAAATTTTATTTGATCCCGGCGATTTTTCTTTTATTGAAGGCCTGGTAACGCCGCAAATGTTTGCCGACGTCAATGTTATTGTGATCACCCATATCCATCCCGATCACTTTGTAATAGATATTTTACAGAAAATTGTAAATATTAGTGGTGCGCATGTGGTAACCAACAGCCAGGTTGGCGAACAATTAGAGAAAGCAGGAATAAAATATTCTATCTTGGAAGAAGGCACTGAACATTTTGGCCCATTTAAACTGAAGGCCTTCCCGGTAAAGCATGCCTTGATCATGGACAACCCTTTACCTCAAATGACGGGCTTCCTCATCAACGACAAAGTATTGCACCCGGCTGATTCAATGGTAGATAAATTATTGAAATTCAAAGATATAGAATTACTCATTATGGTAACCATGGCGCCATTTGCAAGCGAGGTGATGATAACCGCCTTTGCCGATGCGTTAAAACCGCGACAGATATTGCCCGTTCATGATGGATATGCCAAAACGTTTTTCATTCAGAAACGCTACGCAGCTTATGTGAAGCATTTTGATAAATTGGGAATTAAATTCCATCAGGTTTATCAGATTGGAGACAGTATAACTATCTAATAATCAAACACAAAAATATTATTTAAAACAAAAAACCGAAGCCGTATCCAGACTTCGGTTCTATATTTTTATCAAATAAAATGTTGTAAAATAAAAAAAGCCCCTACCTTTTACGGTAGAGGCCCTATGGAACCAACCTCCTGCTAAGCTGGCCCACATTAACCTTATCACACTGCTAAGGTGAAGATTAATAATGAAGAAAACATGAACTTCTGTTTTATGCTTGGTGTAAATTTTACATCTTAGCAAAAAACAATATTGCTTATATGCAGAAACCCGACAGCCTGATATTTGACATGGACGGAACCCTTTGGGATGCCGTTGACACCTACGCTAACTCCTGGAACCTCGTATTTGAAAAAATGAGTATTCAACGTGTTATCGGTCGCGATGACCTGATGCAGCTGATGGGTATGGAAGGCAAAAAACTAACCAAGGTACTCATGCCCAATTTTGATGAGGATAGGGCACAGGGCATTTATATGGATGTAAATGAAACCCGCAGGCAAATACTCCCCACCAGCGGCGGTATCATGTACGATGGGGTAACAGAGGGGATTAAGCAATTAGCAACCAAATACAAAATCTTTATACTCAGCAATTGCGCTGTAGGCATTATCCCTTTATTTATCAGCTGGGCCAAAATTGAGGATGATATTACCGATTCCATAGCTTACGGGCAAAACAATATGCCCAAGCATCATAACATGCAATTGCTGATTGATAAGCACCATTTAAAACACCCGGTTTATATAGGTGATACCAATGGTGACGCTGAACAGACACGTATGGCTGGGATACCATTTATATTTGTAACTTATGGTTTTGGCAAAACAGACGATTATGCCCTGAAGTTTGATGATTTTAAATCATTAACAAAATATTATATGAGTTTGTGAGTTTTTAAAGCGTTAGCCAAATTTCATCTACCCCTAAAATATAACCCCAATGGTAAAACGAGGACTCTCTCTGTTGATATTTCTACTGGTCACTCATGTATCATTTGCTCAAAAAGTACAACTGGACGCCGAACGATGGATAACAAAGGATCTGGGCCACCTCTATTTCGCCGATAAAAAAGTATACTATAATTTTGTAGGCAACGCTGGTGTTAAAGATCATTATGCCATTGTGAATGATACGTTGATCCTGTCAGATATCTTCAGGAGCAGTGCCGATAATTTTAAAAAACAGCGCCGGGACGACTTTAAATTTCTGATAAGACATGCCGACTATAATCGCATGTATTTAAAAGCAGTTGAACCTAACGCCATTAAATTAGCTGGTACTATTACTTACGAGTTCTTCAACTTCAAAAACAGCTACGATAAAAATATCAAATTCTCTAAGCTCTATTTTTTATCCTCTACCTGCTTTGGCGATTGCCCGCAATTGGGTATCGAGATATGGCCCAATGGTGATTATCATTTGAAAGCCGGCGAACATGCCGCCCCCTATAAAGGCGATTACACCGGAAAATTGAGCCAAAGTCAACTGGATACATTAAACTATTGGCTAAAACATAGCGAACTAAAGAAAATGAACGACTGGCAGCAAGGCAACCAAGTAGTAGACGCGCCGAACTATTACTTTGCCATTGATTTTGTTGATAGTAAAAAGAAACTGAGCATCAACACCAATGAGCCTCCGCTAAATATTATCGACCTGATCAACTTCATGCTTTCATCTTATAAAAATGTAAAGCTTACTCCTGCTGGTAGTAACTGATGTCAACCACGGCATAAGTTTCACTTAGATATTGTTTACTTATGAAGTTTTTGTAGTTTAGATAAAAATATATCTTATGAAAGGCCGTACCAAAGCAATTATTTTAATCGTAATATTAGTATTAATCGCCGGATTTACTTATCAGCGTTATTTCTTTGTTTTTGGGGAAGGGGCAAAGGCTGGCACCATGAACTACTTTGTAAAAAAGGGATACATGTTTAAAACTTATGAAGGGCGTTTAATACAAAGCGGTATTAAAACACCACCGCAAGGTGGTGGGAATATCTCCTCCAACGAATTCATGTTTTCGGTCACCGATGAGAAAGTTGCACAAAAACTGAACAGCAGCACGGGTTCGTTCCTTGAACTACATTACAAGGAGTACTTGCACTCGTTACCGTGGCGCGGGGTAAGCGTATTTGTTGTAGATAGTGTTATTTCAGTAAAACCGGTTAGTCAATAATCTACCAGATTTAATCTGCTTAACTATGCCAGCGCATAAATATTATGCATTGACTTCAGCATCTCGCAAAGCTTTAATGGTGTCATGAGCAACTATTAAGCTTTCCAGGTGCTTTTTGAGGATAAATACAACTTGTTGATCTTCCCAAATCAGCTCTTTATCATCCAATGCAGCACGGTATGCTTTCTTAGCAACATCCTCGGCGCGTTCACAATCAGCTAATATGCCATGCCTGTCTTTGCTCCCAAAAGCCGCTTTAACATCTATCCAGGTATTATTAAGCTTTCCAGACAAACTGGTACCATCAGTAGGATCGCCACCCAAAACATGAATGTATTCTTTCAAATCAGAAACATTGGCTTTACTTTGATCAATATATTCTTTAAAAAGTAAATTTAAACCTATTTCATTAGTGCTTTCATTAGCCTTTTCATAACCCGCTATACGGTCGTTATTTATTTTGATCAGATCGTTAAGTGACGATATCTGATGTTGAACATGTTGTAAAACTCCCATGATTATTATTTTTATAACTAATAAACATAACAAATGAGTTAATGTTTTTAATTGTAATCAACATCATATTCAATCGATACTCAAATTGGGAGTATTATTTTCTATCACTTCACAAAACCAACAATTTCAATTTCTGTTAATGATGCTATTATAAATTATCGGGTTTAAAACAATTTAGGCCCAAAAGTATTTATTAACCATTTAGCATGAAAATAACCCAACCCTTGGGCTTACATAATCCAGGATTGACAAAAAACAATTGTTTACAATGACTAAATCTCATAAAAAACAACAACCGACCAACATAAAATCGTTGCCTAAAACACCAACAGGCATCACCGGTCTTGACGAAATAACTAGCGGGGGAATACCTCAAGGCCGCCCTACACTCATTTGCGGAGAAGCAGGTTGTGGTAAAACGCTTATGTCGCTTGAATTTATAGTTCGTGGGGCAATGATATTCAATGAGCCCGGCGTTTTTATGGCTTTCGAAGAAAAGACTGACGAATTAGCTATGAATGTAGCTTCACTCGGCTTTAACTTGTACGAATTACAAGAGCAAAAAAAAGTAAAACTCGACCACGTGCACATTGACCGGAGTGAAATAGAAGAGACCGGTGAGTACGACCTGGAAGGATTGTTTATCAGGTTAGGGCATGCCATTGACAGCATTGGTGCTAAACGGGTAGTGCTCGACACCCTCGAAAATCTTTTTTCAGGTTTAAGCAATGAAATTGTTTTGCGGGCCGAGCTGCGCAGGCTTTTCACTTTTCTGAAAAACAAGGGTGTTACCGCCATTATAACCGGCGAAAAAGGAGACGGTGGTTCGTTAACACGGCAAGGATTAGAAGAATACGTATCGGATTGTGTTATCCTGCTCGATCACCGGGTTATTAACCAGATATCAACCCGTAGGCTCCGTGTTGTAAAATACCGGGGTTCACAGCATGGCACCAACGAGTATCCCTTTTTAATTGATGAGGATGGTATTTCCGTGTTACCGGTAACTTCTTTAGGGCTCGAGAAAGCAGTTTCTTCCAAAAGAATATCATCAGGTATCCCTGCATTAGATTACATGCTGGGTGGGCAGGGTTTTTTTGAGGGAAGCAGTATTTTAGTTTCCGGAACCGCCGGAACCGGTAAAACCAGTATCAGCGCTTATTTTGCTGCTGAAACCTGCAAACAGAAAAAGAGATGCCTCTATTTTGCTTTTGAAGAATCACCCAATCAGATCATCCGCAACATGAGATCAATCAATATCGATCTGCAGCCATATGTGAATAGCGGATTATTGCGGTTTCACGCTTCACGGCCCACCCTATATGGCTTGGAGATGCACCTGGTAGCTATATATAAATTGATACAGCAATTTAAACCCGATACCATAATACTTGACCCGATAACTAATTTGATCACTGTAGGTTCGGTAAGCGAAGTAAAATCGATGCTGGTACGGTTGATAGACTTCTTACAGAACGAGCAAATCACAGTGATGTTCACGGCATTATCGCTCAATACTGTAGTCAACGAACAAACTGACGAAGGCGTATCATCATTGGTTGATACCTGGATGCTGGTTCGTGATATTGAGCACAATGGCGAGCGTAACCGGGGTTTATATATCATGAAATCGCGTGGTATGAAACACTCTAACCAGGTACGTGAGTTTATCATCACTGATAAAGGGCTTGACCTGGTTGACGTTTACCTGGGGCCGGAAGGTGTATTAACAGGATCAGCCAGAGAAGCGCAACAGCTTAAAGAAAGGACGGGTGTAGCACTTCGCGATTTTGCCGTATCCCGGAAAGACAAAGAAATTACGCGCAAACGCACCATGCTGGAATCCAAGATATCCAACTTACAGGCTGAGTTTGAATCGGTAGAAGAAGAGCTGAACAGGATATACTACGAAGATGAATTGAAACAACAAATAATGGACAAAAACCGGGATGAGATAACGAAAATGAGAAGAGGGGTAAAAGAAGACATCCCGGTAAAGAAAAAAAGTAATGGAAGACGAAGTAATAAATTATGAATTAAGGTTATATATTGCGGGTAAAACGGCAAAATCTGTCAGCGCGTTATCTAACCTTAAAAAATACTGTGAAGAACATTTAAAGGGGCAATACTCTATCGAAGTGATTGACCTTTTAGTAAAACCTCAATTGGCCGAAGGCGACCAGATATTTGCTATCCCTACGTTGGTACGGAAAGTTCCGGAACCCATCCGTAAAATAATCGGAGATCTGTCAAATGAAGAAAAAGTATTGGTGGGCTTAGATATACGCCCCCGTTAAACTATAAAAAATGGCCGAAAAGGATCAATCATCTTTATCTGAGGATAACTATTTAAATGAGCAGGAACAGCAGATGTATCATTTACGCCTGTTTGTAACAGGGGCATCGCCAAATTCATCGCGGGCTATAACCAACCTCAAATATATTTGCGAAACCCATTTAAAAGGCAATTATGACCTGGAGATAGTAGATGTTTACCAACAGCCACTCATTGTTGAGCGGGAGCAGATTATAGCCTTACCCATGCTCATCAAAAAAGCACCGGGTATGGAGCGCCGTCTCATCGGTGATATGTCCAATACAAGTAAAGTATTAAAAGGTCTTGGTTTACAAACAGAAAATTAATGGAGCTGACTAAATATACATATGAAGAGTTACTGCTGCAAAACGAAGAGCTTCGGATACAGCTGGAGGAGGCCAATGACACCATTGACGCCATTCGTACCGGCCAGGTTGACGCGCTTATTGTAAAAGACGCTGAAGGTCATCAACTATACACATTAAAAACAGCCGATCAAACGTATCGCGTTTTTATTGAAAAGATGAATGAAGGCGCGGTTACTTTAAATCGTGCAGGAACTATTCTGTATAGTAATTCACGGTTTGCCACCATGATGAATCTACCGCTTGAAAAGGTGATAGGGCTAAACTTTGCCTTTTTCATTCCGGAAATATCAGCAGAGAAATTCAATGATCTGATACACAAAGGCTGGAAAGAGGATTGCAAGGGTGAAATATTGCTGGCTGATAAACAAAAAAAACTAACCCCCTGTCTGCTTTCCTGCACTACACTTGACCTCGATGAAGGTACCGCATTAAGTCTAATCTTAACTGATCTTACCATTCAAAAAGAGACAGAATGGGAACTGAAAGTAAAAAATGAGCAATTACTCGCTGCCCAAAACGCCGCAGAAAAACTCAATAACGAACTGGAAGACACGGTTAGAGCTCGTACCAATGACCTGCTGATAAGCCGGGAGCACTTTAAACTACTGGCCAATAATATACCGCAAATGACCTGGACAAACCTGCCTGCTGGCGAGGTTGATTTTTATAACCAGCAATGGTACAATTATACAGGGAGCCGTTATGCTGACAGTGTAGGTTGGGGATGGCAGCATGTAGTACACCCGGATGACCTGCCAAATACCTTAGACAAATATATAGAGGCTTTAAAAACGGGCAATATATTTGAGGTGGAGAACCGCTACAAACGATGGGACAATACCTACCGCTGGCACCTGAACCGGGCAGTTCCGTTAAGGGACGATAAAGGCGCGATTATTTTTTGGGTGGGTACCGCTACTGATATTGAAGACCAGAAAAGGGAAATGGATCGTAAGGATGAATTTATTGGCATTGCCAGTCATGAACTTCGAACGCCTTTAACCAGTTTAAAAGGGTATTTACAACTCATCACTTCATATAAGAGAGAAGAGGTACCAGCTGTGGTAAAGCAGTATATTGAAAAAGCAAGCGTAGCTATCAATAAATTACAACGACTAATCAATGATCTGCTTGATGTAAGTAAAATACAAGCGGGGAGACTTGAATATGCTATGGGCGAGGTTAATTTATCTGACCTCATGGTACAAGTTACCGAAAACTCAAAGCATATTTACCCCTCACATGAATTTGATAGTCAATTGCAACCGGGTATCCGTATTATGGGTAATGCCGAACGATTAGAGCAGGTTTTAATGAATTTTATAAATAATTCTGTAAAATATTCCCTGGCCGACAAGAAAATCATTCTGAAAACCACCATAAATGCGGATGTGGTACGCGTATCGGTAAGCGATTATGGCATCGGTTTATCCGAAGAACAAATAGAGCGGATATTTGAACGTTTTTATAGGGTTGAGGATAAAAAATTTATGACAAGCGGTCTGGGGATGGGGTTATACATCAGTGCCGAGATCATTAATAATCATCAGGGCAAAATAGGGGTAGAAAGCGAATTAGGTAGAGGGGCCACCTTTTACTTTGAACTACCTTTGATTATTTGACAAACCATTTTTGAAACTATTTTAAACGAAAATTGCAGGTAAGCCAAATACTTCTGATATTGGGTTGATTGCTGGTGACTAAATCACGGCATTTTCTTACAATAAACCTCTAAATTATGCCATCTACTGATAATGGTAACGTATTTTTTACAAAGAGTGCAAACGGTATTGCAACCATTAGTTTTTATCATCCCGCACAAAATTCCCTGCCAACCGGTCTTTTAAATGATCTTAGCGAATGTATTATACAGGCAGGTAATGATTCGGAAGTACGGGTGATCATCTTAAAGAGTGGCGGCGATCGTACTTTTTGTGCAGGTGCCAGTTTTGATGAACTGGTACAAATAAAAGACAAAGAAGCCGGAGCTCTGTTTTTTTCGGGCTTTGCCAAAGTTATCAACGCCTGCCGTAAATCACCTAAAATAATTGTAGCCCGTGTTCAGGGCAAGGCAGTTGGAGGCGGAGTCGGCCTTGCTGCTGCTGCCGATTATTGCCTGGCTTCCAGCTTTGCTTCTATAAAACTAAGTGAATTGGCTATCGGTATAGGGCCATTTGTGATATCGCCTGCAGTAACCCGCAAGGTTGGCTTAACTGCATTTTCTCAGTTAACCATCAGGGCATCAGATTTTCAAACTGCCAAATGGGCTCAAGACCATGGTTTGTATAATGAAGTATACGAAGACATCACCTCACTCGATTCAGCTGTAGATGAGCTTACCAAAAAATTAGCTTCTTATAATCCAGAAGCACTCACCGGACTAAAACAGATCCTATGGGAAGGTACGGAAGACTGGGGCGAATTATTAACCCAACGTGCAGCCATTAGCGGCGAACTGGTACTTTCTGACTTTACCCAGCAAGCATTACAACGCTTTTTGAGCGGCAACAGATAAGATTTATTTCACCTCGGTACCTCCCGTTAAAAAAGAAACGCCCGGTATTTGCCGGGCGTTTCTTTTTTAACGGGAGTACTTACCAGCACCTGTAATGGCGATGTGCTCTGTAATAAACAGGGCGGGCATAATAACGGCCTGGATAATAATATGGACGATTATAATAAGCCCTGCGTGCATAACCATAATATACGGGGCGGTCATAATAACCGTATGCCGGATAATTAGACGCAACTACCACGCGTGAATGTGGGTAACCATAACCAAATGAAGCACCTACGGATATACTTTGAGCTTTTACAAGTTGAACTGAAAATAGCAATGCAAAAACTATAACTGAAAATTTGATGAGTTTCATAATTTAAAACTTAAGTTAACACTGTAGTTATTTTATATTTATAGACTATAAATACTACTTGAGGTTTAGTATATTTTTTTTATTTTTAAGGCATGTATTACTTTTTATTTACGTTGCTATTTTTGGCCATCGTTCTGGGGTTTTCACTGATAAGCTCTTACTACGGTAAATTACGTGCCGAAGAAAAAAAGCTTGATAAAATAAAAAGTAAATGGGGTAAGCCCGTAAATACCAGGCGCAATTTCGATTTGATTAAAACCTACCTAAGCGCCGATAAAAGCTGGGACAGGTTATCTGATGTTACCGCAGAAGATATCGACCTCAAGAGTATTTTTAACTATATCGACAGAACAAGCTCAAAGCCAGGCAAACAATATTTATATAAAAAGCTGCATTTCCCCGAAACAAACCTCGAAAAACTATTAGAGCTTGATACTAAGGTTGAGGCCATTAATCAAGATAAACCCAACCGGGAATTGATTGAACTGCAATTATCAAAACTCAACAATACATATGCTTATTATATTGCCGATCTGTTTTTAAAAACTCATGAGTCGCTGTTTGTGCCTATCATGAATTTCTATATCAGGTTTGTACCATTGGTGATCATTGCCCTTATTGTGTCGATGGTTGTTTACCCTAATCCCATCAGTGTTTTATTGTTATTGTTCTTTGTGGGTTATAATGTGGTTTTGCATTATGCCAACAAGAAAAAAATAAGTGCCTATACCAACTCGTTGCCCCAATTGCTTATCATGCACAACGTAGCGGTATGGCTGGTAAAAAATTCTGGATTAGAGGATAATGAATCTGTGAAGAACAGTTTAAAAAATCTGTTAGGGCTAAAACGATCTTTAAGCATTATTAACTTAGAAAGTAAGCTGATCAATGGGGCTGGTGATTTGAGCTACGCCGTTTTTCAACTCATTAAAACATTATTTTTATTAGAGCCCCGCATTTACGCCAGCTCTATAAAACATATCGAAAAGTATCGGGAAGATATTGAATTGGTTTATCAATATGTGGCCGAAATTGACATGCTGGTAGCTATCCAATCGGTAAGAGAGGGGTTACCATATTACAGTAAGCCCCAGTTTATTGATACCGATGCACAAATGAACATTACTGATCTTTACCATCCGTTGATTGATAAATGCGTTACCAATTCATTGTACACCCGTGCCGACAAAGGTGCCTTGATAACGGGTTCAAACATGTCGGGTAAAACAACTTTTATTAAGGCTATAGCCGTTAACACCTTGTTGGCTCAAACCTTGTTTACCAGCTGTACAAACGAATATAAAGCGCCTTTTCTAAAGATACAGACCAGTATTAAAACCAGCGATAGTATAGAGGAACAAAAAAGTTATTTCCAGGCTCAGGCACAGTCCATACTCACTATCATGAGCCGGAGCAACGAGGTTGAACAGGTAAAAAGTCTGGTTATTATTGACGAAATTTTTAGGGGCACCAATACCATTGAGCGTATCGCTGCCGCAAAATCTGTATTATCGTATATCACCGCCAATCAGAATTTTGTTTTTGTTTCAACGCATGATCTTGAACTGGCCGAGTTACTCGATGAGGACTTTGCTATTTATTCTTTCGAGGATTCAAAATCGGGTGGCAGTCTGGTGTTTGACTACAAACTGAAAGAGGGCTTGCTTAAAAGCCGCAATGGTATTGCCATATTAGAATCCATGGGGTATCCGGATTCTGTAATTGAGGACGCTAACATTGTAAGCGAACGAATGATGTTGAAGTACATGGAATAAATCGATCTATCGTTTATTCATCCTCATACAACCTCAGTTTATTCTTAAGGTTTTGCATATCATTCTGCATTTTTTCTATGCGGTGCAATAAATGACTAATCGCTTCTATACCAGCTACGTTAATATCCAGCTGATAAAGATTGATCAGTTTTTCCACCTTCTTCAATTCCTCTCCAGGTATATAAGTGATTTCATTGATTAGGGTAACTTTAACTAAATCAGCCTCATATAATGATTCTACAAAGGCATACTCCACGTTATGATACAAACAAAAATCATTGATTGATATTAAATCTGCTGTTTTCATCTTCTTTAATTTATATCATGATTTGGATAGTTCTTCAAATAATTGCTTCTGCTGCTCAGTAAGATTAATAGGGATCTGGATATCATAAGTAAGGTACAGATCGCCAAACTCATTCTCCTTTTTATAAACGGGTAAACCTTTGCCTTTTAGTTTTACTTTGGTGCCATTCTGCGTTTCAGGTTTCACCTTTACTTTAACTTTGCCGGTTAAAGTCTCTGCAGTAATTTCGCCGCCAAGCACAGCAGTATAAAGTTCGAGTTTTACAGTAGCATATAAATTGCGTCCGTCACGCTTAAAGCGGGGATCGTCTGGTATCGAAAATTTGATATACAGATCACCGGCAGGGCCGTTATTTACGCCTGCACCACCATGACCGGTTATTTTAATAGTTTGCCCGTTCTCGATACCGGCAGGTATGGTAATGCGTATATTCTTTCCATTAACTGTTAAAGTGCGTTTGTGGGTTTCTGCAATATCCAGCAGCGTTAATTGTAACTCGGCATTAAGATCCTTCCCACGATATTTGGTTTGTCTGCTACCACCACCACCAAACATTGATTTGAAGAAGTCAGAAAAGTCACCGCCGCCGAAGCTTTCATCACCAGTAAAATTACCAAAACCACCACCGCCATAACCACCTTGCTGTTGCCTTGTCTGCTGTTCATAGGTTTCGCCATGCTGCCAGTTTTCGCCATATTTATCGTACTTTTTACGTTTTTCAGAGTCGCTCAGTACCTCATTGGCCTCGTTAAGTTCCTGGAATTTTTTGTGGGCCTCTGCGTTATCCGGGTTAAGATCGGGGTGATATTTACGGGCCAGCTTGCGGTAAGCATTTTTAATATCCTTATCGGTAGCAGTTTTAGTAAGACCCAGAGTTTTATAGTAATCAATAAAAGCCATATCAAGCGTAGAATGTAGTGTAATTTAATTAACCCTTAAATATACGGCTTAGTTTGAGATAGCGCATTTTTTACCTGCTATTCTGACTATAAGCTGATCAAAAGAGGGTACTAGCTCTGACCAACTACTTCGATATCGTAAGTAAATTAAAATGGGGACATTCGCTTAAGTGTAATTTTTATACTTTTACGTCTGAGCTTTTATAAAGGCCCAAACACTATCATGGATAACAAAGTATTTAATCAGTTTGCAGATATCGAGACCAGGGAAATGACACCGGGTTATTTCTCCAGGATCATTCATACCGCCGGCAATACCATCAATTTTTTAGAGGTAAAAGCCGGTGCTGTTTCGCCCATGCATCAGCATATCAATCACCAATGTGCTTTTGTTATTGAGGGTCAATTTGAGCTAACGGTTGATGGTGTATCGCAAATACTGGATACAGGAACTTACGCCATTATTCCTCCAAACGTAATACATGGTGGCAGGGCTATTACCGATTGTAAACTGGTAGATATATTTGATCCCGTACGCGAAGATTTTAAATTTTAGTAACTTTTGTTAACCGGCGTAGTCAAAAAGGGGTGACAGTTAACAAAGGCAAAAGAATCATATCCGATATCCTGCTGATCATCGTTTTGATCATCTTTCCTCATATGGGTTTATTACCCATGTACGCTTTTGCTATTTTGTTATTACTCCTTATAGGGGGATATCTTAAACTATATCAGGAAGGATTTAGCGATATCGGTTTCCGTTTCAGGGATATTAGCTTTAGATCCTTTTGGCTCGGCGGATCAATCGGTTTAGGTTTTGCCATGCTGATGTATTGGCTGGTAGGCCCTCTGTTAGCCTGGTTGGGTTTTACCCCGGCAAACGTATCCGATTTTTATTACATCAGGCATAACTTTGCGCAGTTACTGATATTACTTGCCATAGCCAGTTTTTTGGTGATCCCGTTTGAGGAGATCGTTTATCGCGGGTTTATTTTCACCCGTCTAAAAGCAATGGCGGCGGGCAGTAAATATAGCTTCGCTATCAGCGGTTTAATCACCAGCATTATATTTACACTATACCATTATCAGGAGGGTATTGGCGCAATGATCAGCATATTCCTAGGGGCCATTTTTGTTATATGGCTTTATAAACAGTTTAAAGGCAATCTTTGGTACCTGATATTCTTTCATATTGTTTATGATATTTTCATGCTCACCGCCATTTATTTAGGATACATGTAGCGATGCTTCTTTTTAATACCACTAAATATTAATTTTGCCCTCCCAATAAATAAAAAGCAGATATGTCCATTACTAAAGCCACACTTGCAGATGTTCCCGAATTAAACGTATTGGTTAACAGTGCTTATCGCGGTGAAGAATCAAAAAAGGGTTGGACGACAGAAGCTGATATGTTAGACGGTCTCAGGATTGATGAGGCTATGTTAAAGACATATTTTGACAATGAAGCTATTACTATATTAAAACATACTGATGATAAGGGTCAGATCACTGGCTGTGTTTACCTGGAAGTTAAAGAATCAAAGCTCTATGTGGGTATGTTCAGCGTATCACCTGTGTTGCAGGGAAAAGGGGTAGGACGAGCCCTGCTGGAAGCGGCTGAGGTGTTGGCTAAACAGTTCAACTGCCATACCATGACGATGACGGTGATCCGAACCCGGGCAGAACTCATTAGTTGGTATGAGCGCCGGGGCTATGCATTTACCGGGGAGATTCAACCATTCCATGCTCATGGTCGCTTTGGCAGTCCCAAACAATTGATAGAACTCATTGTAATGGAAAAAACAGTAGTTTAATTACTGCTGCTCATCAATTGCTGAAAAAGATCATAATATTGCCCCACATGCATGCCATCAACCAGGGCATGATTTACATGAAGAGATACCGGCATGCTTTTTTTTCTATTATCCTCCGTCATTTTCCCGAATGATATTTTAGGACAGCTATCCGGGAGCGAAAAACTGCGGGCATGCGACAGGCTGGTAAAATCAATCCAGGGCATGGCGGAGTAATGTACAATATCATCATCGAGTTTTGGCGCGAAAAGGGTAGTGGTAGTTTGCACGCGCTCAATCTCTTTTTTGGCGCCTTCTATAAATGTATCTAACGAAGAGTGAAAATCGATATAGCCAAAACCAAAAGTACCATTGGCACGACCGATAGTTGGCCCGGCATTTATACGATCATAAACAAAAACCTCGTCGCCATAAATGCGGTATTTGAATGGTTCCAACTCATTAATGGCAGTCAATGATTTGTGCAGATAGTATAGAAAAAATGACACTCCATTATCCTTGGCAAAAGTATATGCCCGGGTGCAGTCAACATTGACAACAACACCGTAAAACGGCTCTTCGAAGCCTCTGAAAAAGTTAAAATGTTCTTTGCGCGCCCAGGTATCAATATTTAATTTATGCTTCATGCTAATATATACGGCAGAATTTCCAGAAGTGTATCAGCCTGTTTAAAATTTTCGTGAGTTAAATTAGTTTCAACATGTTCATGGGCCCAGGTAGTATGGAAAGGCACATGAATAGCGTGACCGCCGATATTGAGTACGGGCATTATATCAGATTTTAAGGAATTACCTACCATCATAAACTCAGCAGGTTTGATATCCAGGTGTTTGATCAGTTTAGTATAATCGTCATCCTGCTTATCAGACATGATCTCGATATGGTGAAAATAATGTGATAAGCCCGATTTTTTGAGCTTGCGTTCCTGGTCAAGCAGATCACCTTTGGTGGCCACTACAAGCCGGTAATGTTTTTTTAGGGTTGCCAGCACATCTTCTACACCATCCAGCATTTCAATGGGTTCGTTGAGCATTTCCTTGCCGTATTGCATAATTAGCTCAATTGCATCAAGGCCTATCTTTTTGTCGGATATTTTTAACGCGGCTTCTATCATACTCAGGATATATCCCTTTATGCCATAACCGTATAAGCCTAAATTCGCTATCTCGATCTTAAAAAGTTCGCTTGATATAGTATGCTGGGGTAAAAAATCCTCCAGTAAACTGCAAAATTTTTCTTCGGTTTTTAAAAAATAGGGCTCGTTTACCCAAAGGGTATCATCGGCATCAAAAGCTATAACCTTCAGTTTCATGTGCTTTTATTAATAGACTGCAATAATAATCATACGGCGTTTATTTTTTGCGGATTTGTGGTAACCTTTTTTTGAAAATAATGTCTCCATTGATGCAACCTAATTTTTAAAACGACGTCCTATACAACAAATGGTCAAAACTATATTCGATTAAAATGGAAGAAGTACTGCCACCCTTAAAAGAATTTATTGTTGATTATTGCAATCGCTATAAGCTGAATCATGTTGATCCGGGCAGCCTGAACCTGGATACAAGCATTGATCTGGACTTGGATATTTTTGATATCGAGATAGATCTTTTCCTGGCCGATTTTGCTGATCAATTTAAGGTTGACCAATCCAAATTCACCTGGTACAAATACGGCTATCCCAAAGGCTCAACCAGGGTACGCATGATCAAGGTCATGTTTGGCTATAACAGCACCTGGGCAAAACAACTGGCTCTATATTGCTACAAACCTAAGTTTAAGATCAGCAACTTGCAGGATGCTGTGAAAACAGGAAGACTGTTGTGAGATTTTGGATTTTAAGAATGATATATCCATTGAAATTAGATTTCAATCCTGATAATCTTTTAATCAGGTAGATCAAGGTTCAGATAAAATCAGCGGTTATAAATCTGTAACCCCGGTGTGACGACGTTTTACAAAATTGCGGATATCCAGTACGATACCGGCAAAGAAATAAAATATCAGCGGGAAGCCCACCGCCAGAAAAGAAGAGTAAATAAAAAACAAACGGATCTTTGAGATGGAAACGTTAAACTTTTCGCCAAGATAGGTGCATACACCAAAGGAGTATCGTTCAAAAAAAGTAAGGATTCTCTGTATCATGTCAGGCAAGTTTTAATATTTTGTTACCAACGCCACATTGCAGGCATTTCTTATAATTACAATAATTATTTTTCAACTCCAGCAGTGCCTGCGACTCAAAAGCATTGTTAATTTTCAGCCCTAAGGTAATAAAATCTTCGGTAATATTGTTCTTTTCGGCCGGTAAATTTTCCAATAATCTCAAGCTCCTGTTAATATAATACTGCTTCTGGTGCTGTTTTCCATAGCTAAACAAAAACAAGGCCAAAGTGTTTATCAATAATATATCTATCGAAGCCGCCCCTAAAGTTTTCGACACCGGTTTTGATTTTACATCAAAACGATAATGACCTTCCCAGTAATCATTCACCTTAATATCGGTAAACAAGGCACGTAACGCGTTGATGTCTTTTATCTCCAGAATTTTAGAGAATAGGTGATTGGATTGCACAATCAACGCCGCGAACTGCGCCAGCCTGATAGTGGGAAAATTTTGCGGCCGCAGACGCATGAACTTCCACAGATGGTTTTCGATTGGTTGCAGGCTGTACTTCTTCCGGAGAAAATCGTACTCTTTTTTTAACTTTAGTGGGTACTCGTCTTGAAGTTCTGTTTCCAGGAAACCGGCTTGCCCAAATATGAGGGCTTCTATTTGCATAGGATTATTTTTATGCTTAGCCAGGGTAAGCTGCGGTAACGATCTGGCCAGTAATTCAAAGGGCAGGGCATTGGTTTTAAACCCAAAGTTGGCAGCCAGGAACTGATAAAAAGTCTCTTCCCAATCGTTATGATTTAAATTCAGTGAATCCGTCACCGCTGTGGAACGTTTCTCCAGTCTTTCTACCAATACGCGGGTAAGCCAGTTACTCATGATAAGCCCATCAATGCCGGCAATGCTTTTTTCACAAGGAATGATCCTTTGTTCGCCGAATACCATTTGATGATAACGGTTGTAAAGCTCGTCGGGTATACGATCTTTTAGTTGCAGGGTAGGTACTTGTCGACCGTTGGATAAAATAAGCGGCACATCATTACGGTAAACCACATGCAGTATCACATTATCATAAGCGCTATCGGCGTTATGACCATGCTTTTGCCAGTCGGACGAGGATAGATGTACCTCCACATTCCCAGCCCAAACCGTTTCGCCTATGCGCACACGGGCATTATGAAAATCAGGTCCAGAATCAGTATTGGCCATGCCGGCCGAAAGGATCTCCAGTTCCTCACCATCATCTGTTTTCAGATCGGTGCGGGCAAATAGCCTGAATTTCCATACATAGTGCAAAAAGTCTTCGGTAAAAAGCATCAAACAAGGTAATTATTTTGACTGTTGATTGGATATGATTTTTTAGATTTTGTTACGAGATTAAACGATTACCACGATTTCGGATATGATCAACCAAATTCTCTTACATTTATAATCAGATACGCTTACCGCAACCTATGAAAGAAGAAACCAAGGACACTCCATCCATCAATGAATCCAAATCCATACCCAAAACAACCACCGGGCGCATTAAATCAATCATTGGCGGCTCGTTAGGTAACCTGGTGGAATGGTACGACTGGTACGTGTACACCGCGTTCTCCCTCTATTTTTCTGATGCGTTTTTTCCTTCGGATAACCAGACTGTACAGCTTTTGAATACGGCGGGCATTTTGGCCATCGGCTTTCTGATGCGCCCCGTAGGTGGCTGGCTCATGGGCACTTTCGCCGATAGGTATGGCCGTAAAAAAGCATTAACCGCGTCGGTATTATTGATGAGCGTAGGTTCGCTCATTATCACGATAACGCCAGGTTTCCGCACAATTGGCGTGGCTGCACCGTTAATGCTGGTACTTGCTCGCATTATACAAGGCATAAGCGTAGGCGGCGAATACGGTACCAGCGCTACCTACCTGAGTGAAATGGCGGGCAAAAAACACCGGGGCTTTTATTCCAGTTTTCAATATGTAACGTTGATCATGGGCCAACTGATGGCATTAGCTGTGCTGATTTTACTGCAACGCGTTTTTTTAAGTGAACAGCAATTGCACGACTGGGGCTGGCGAATTCCGTTTGGTATCGGCGCATTTCTGGCGGTGATCACCATGTACTTAAGACGCAGCCTGCAGGAATCGGCCTCTTTTACCAATGAAAACAGTAAATCCAAATCGGCGCAGGGCACTTTAAAGGCTTTGGCTAAACATCCTAAAGCGGTGTTTACGGTAATTGGGTTAACAGCGGGCGGCACGCTCGCTTTTTATACGTTTACCACTTATATGCAAAAATTCCTGGTGAATACTTCGGGTTTCAGCAAAAGCAGCGCTTCCCTGATATCAACCCTTACCATTGCCATATTTATGCTGCTACAGCCCGCGTTTGGCCTGCTCTCTGACAAAATAGGCCGTAAGCCGCTCCTTATTGGTTTTGGGGTATTAGGCACGCTTACCACTGTACCCATCCTGACGCTTTTAAGCGAAACCAAGGATGTTTGGGTAGCTTTCGCGCTGATATTATGCGCGCTGATCATTGTAAGTGGTTACACATCAATCAATGCGGTTGTTAAAGCCGAGCTTTTCCCGGCCAACATACGTGCCCTTGGGGTAGGTTTTCCCTATGCTATAGCCGTGTCTATATTTGGTGGTTCGGCAGAGTACATAGCGTTACTTTTCAAAAACGAGCATCACCAGCAATGGTTTTACTGGTACGTTACCGTCTGCATCGCGTTGTCACTGATTTTATACATTACCATGAACGATACACGCAAACATTCCAAAATAGAAGATGAATAATTTAGTATCAAGTAGTTAGTATCAAGTATCAAGACTGCTGCATTTGTTTTTACGGAGATTTCAAAAATCTTGATACTTGATACTAACTACTTGCTACCAAAACCTGATGCAGGTTTGAAGAAAAAAGTATTAATTTTGCCCGCTTACCATCATAGGATATGCCTACATATATGGCCAATAACAATAATCTATTTCAACAGGCAGTATCTTTACTGCAGCAATTGATATCCATACAATCGTTTAGTAAAGAGGAAGATCGCACAGCCGATCTGATCAATGAGTTTTTACAGCACCGCGGTGTGCAAACGCATCGTAAAATGAATAACATATGGGCTTGGAATAAGCATTTTGATGCCGCCAAGCCTACTATTTTGCTCAACTCACATCACGATACCGTAAAACCTAATTCGGGATATACCCGCGACCCATACGACGCTAAAATTGAAGATGGCAAGCTCTTTGGCCTGGGCAGTAATGATGCCGGTGGTTGCCTGGTATCGCTGATAGCAGTGTTTCTTTATTTTCATGATAAAGAAAATTTAAAATACAACTTTTGCCTGGCTACTACTGCCGAAGAGGAGATCTCTGGTGTAAATGGGCTAGAATTGATCATACCCGAATTAGGCAAACTGGATTTCGGCATAGTAGGCGAGCCTACTTTGATGCAGCTGGCTATAGCCGAGCGTGGCTTAATGGTGCTGGATTGCGTGGCCCATGGTCGCGCGGGGCATGCCGCCCGTGAAGAGGGCGACAATGCCATTTATAAGGCGTTAACGGATATCGAGTGGTTCCGCAGTTTCACATTCCCAAAAGAATCAGAAGTATTTGGGCCGATAAAAATGACGGTTACTATCATCAACGCGGGCTCGCAGCATAACGTGGTACCCGCCAGCTGTACATTTACGGTTGATGTAAGGGTGACCGATGCTTACCGCAATGAGGAAGTATTGGAGATCATCCGCCAGCATGTTATCTGTGATGTTAATCCGCGCTCTATCCGCTTAAAACCATCATCTATACCCAGAGAACATCCCATTGTGCAGGCCGGTATCGCTTTAGGCCGTACCACTTATGGTTCACCAACTACATCAGATCAGTCGCTGCTGGATATCCCATCCATTAAAGTAGGCCCTGGTGATTCGGCCCGTTCACATACTGCCGATGAGTTTGTTTTTGTAGACGAGATCAGGGAAGGTATTGATCTATACATTAAAATGTTGGAAAGTATTAATTAATGATGTGCAAATGTGCGGATTTCAGATGTGCAAATGAGTTTGTTTTCACAGATTTACATAGAGTTTTCATTTGCATATCTGCACATCTAAAATCCGCACATCTACAGCTCTCCCACAAAACCCGCCAAGGCTATAGCAACACCCAACAACACCGCGATCATTTTGCGCAGATTAAAGCGATGGTCGCTGCTCGATTCAAACAGGATGGTGGTGGAGATATGTAAAAATATACCAATAACCACCCCCATAATACGGTTAAAATAATGTTGTAAGTTACCTATATTTCCATTGCTGAGCGCGGTACTGAAGAAATAACCCGCGGGCGCCATCACGGCGAACAAGGCCACGAATAAGATTGTATTCTGTTTACTCTGCTTATTGGTTAACAAAACCGTAGCCAATGCAAAAGCGGCTGGTATGTGGTGCAGTGCAATACCATAAACCAACTGATTTTGGTTGCCTTGTGCCAGCGGCATCCCCTCCAAAAACGCATGCAGACAAAGACTAATCATTATTCCCACCGGGAAAATAGCCAGGTCATGCTTGGGTTTGTGCATATGACCATGTTCAATACCATCAGAGAACTGCTCCAGGATGATCTGGAACAAAAAGCCCGCCAGTATAAAAACACCAACCCAGTTATCATTACCATGATAGGCATCCGGTATTAAATGCAGCACGGTAATACCAAACAGGTAAGCGCCGCTGAATGATAATACCAGCTTAAGAGTTTTATGATTATCACCCTTAAAGAAAAACACAGAGGTGCCGCCAAAGAAGGCACAAAAGAATAGCAAACAAATTTTCCAGACAGACATTAAAAAGCAGGTTGTAATTTTTTAAACAGTAAGGCGAATAAACCACCCACCAATGCACCATAAATGGCGCCGCAGGTAACATCCACCGGGAAATGCACCCCTACATATACCTGGGCAAAACTGATAACACCGGCCCAGAGTATGGCCCAAAGCCATATCCAGCGCCATTTTCTGAAAAATACAAGGCTCAGAAAAATAGCCATGGCAAAATGATCGGTAGCATGGGTAGAGGGGAAGCTATAACCTGTTCCACAGGGTACACGACTGATGTCTGTTTGCGAAACAATAGGGTCGCGGCAGGGGCGCAATCTTTTTACATTATATTTGATGATACTGGCGCTGGTAAAATCGGCAAAGCCCGCGGTGATAGCCAGCAATACGATGATGATAGCACCCGTTTTTTTATAACGGTATATACAAAAACCTATGATGAACAGATACAACGGAATCCAGAATTTAGGATTGCGCAGCAAAGGCATGATCCAGTCAAAAAACGGGTTCGACAGATCGTGGTTAATAAAATAGAATAAATGCCGGTCGAGTTGTAATAGATGTTCAGGCATTGCCGTTTGTATGTTATGGATAAAAGCCGCATTGATATGAAGCCGCAATTAGGCAGCAAAGTTATCAATTACTTTAAAACAACATTGATGCGGTACGGCTAATACCGCTAAATAAACGGATAATTTACAATCAAAGTACATAATGTAGCTTTGTTGCATTTACAATTGCATTTTAAAAGCAGGCTATCACAAACGTTTGCGTGAAAAAAGTGACTTATAAATCACGATCTACCTACAAATTGTACTCGTTTATACGCCGCTTATCATTTAAATATTTTTACTTTTGCCATTCAAAACCAAATAATTTTGACACTCATAAAATCTATTTCAGGGATCCGCGGCACCATAGGAGGTGCTGTTGGCGACGGTTTAACACCATTGGATATTGTTAAATTCACTTCGGCTTATGGTGCATGGGCTGTAAAAAAGTCAGGTATCAAAAAAATCATTGTCGGTCGCGATGCGCGTTTATCGGGTACCATGGTCAATAACCTGGTTATCGGTACCTTACAAGGTTTAGGTATCGACGTGATTGACCTGGGCCTGTCCACAACACCTACTGTAGAAGTTGCCGTTACCGGCGAGCAGGCAGCGGGAGGCATTATTCTTACTGCAAGCCATAACCCTAAACAATGGAACGCGCTTAAATTATTAAATGCTAAAGGCGAGTTTATAAGCGATGCCGATGGTAAAGAAGTACTGGAAATAGCCGAGAACAGCGATTTTGATTATGCTGATGTGAACGACCTGGGTAAAGTTACTCAAGACGATAGCTGGATGCAAAAACACATCGACCTGATATTGGCCTTACCGCTGGTTGATGTAGCAGCTATTAAAAAGGCCGATTTTAGTGTAGTGATCGACTGTGTAAACTCAACAGGTGGCATTTATGTACCAGCTTTACTTAAAGCCCTGGGTGTGAATACTGTTCATGAACTATACTGCGAGCCAGATGGTAACTTCCCGCATAATCCGGAACCATTACCAGAAAACCTGGTAGCTTTATCAAAAGAAGTAACTGCCAAAAGAGCCCATTTAGGCATAGCCGTTGACCCGGATGTTGACCGCCTTTGTTTTGTTTGCGAAGATGGTAACATGTTTGGCGAAGAATATACGCTGGTGGCCGTGGCTGATTATGTGCTGCAAAACAATAAAGGCAATACGGTATCAAACCTGTCATCAACCCGTGCCTTGCGCGATGTGACCGAAAAAGAAGGCGGTGAATACCACGCGGCTGCAGTAGGCGAGGTGAATGTGGTTAATAAAATGAAAGAAGTAAACGCCGTTATAGGTGGCGAAGGTAATGGTGGGGTAATATATCCCGAATTACATTACGGTCGCGACGCTTTAGTGGGTATCGCGTTGTTTTTAACCCATTTGGCTAAGTACGGCAAATCTATTTCTCAACTGCGTATGTCATATCCCGGTTATTTTATTTCCAAAAACAAAATAACCCTGACACCTGAAATGGATATAGATGCCCTTTTAACTAAAGTAGAGCAGAAATACAGCAAACAGCCGCACAGCACCATTGACGGCCTGAAGATAGAATTTGACAAAGAATGGGTACATTTGCGCCGGTCAAACACCGAACCCATCATCAGGATATACTCTGAAGGTAATTCGGAAACGGTAGCAAACGGCCTGGCAAACAAAATAATTGCCGACATAAAAGAAATATTAAAGTGAGTGGTGAACTGGGAGTGGTGAGTAGTAGGTTCGGATACTGCCTGAATCCATTCCAAAATCACTAATTCACTAATTCAATAAATCAATAATTGTAGAGAGATGCGTGTTTACTTTGATAACGCGGCCACCACACCGCTTGATCCGGAAGTTTTAAAAGAAATGTACAAAGTGATGGAGAACCATTATGGCAATCCTTCGTCTATCCATGCTCACGGTCGCGAAGCACGCACACTGATTGAACGGGCACGTAAAACCATAGCCGGTTTATTGCACACTTCACCTGCCGAGATATTTTTTACCTCAAGCGGTACCGAAGCCGATAATACAGCTATTCGCTGCGGTATTGTTGACCATAACATTACCCACGCCATTACCAGTCCTATTGAGCACCACGCGGTGTTACATACATTGGAAGCGATGGAAAAATCGGGTGTTATCAAACTAAGCTTTGTTAATGTAGACAGCAAGGGCAATGTTGATTATGATCACCTGGAAACTTTATTGAAAAACAATGAGCGCAGTTTTGTATCGATCATGCATGCCAATAACGAAATTGGCACCCTGTCTGATATGATCCGCATCGGCGACCTTTGCGAAGCATATAACGCCATTTATCATTGTGATACGGTACAAACCATGGGTCATTATCAACACGACTTGAGCAAGCTGAAGGCACACTTCCTGGTTTGCGCAGGCCACAAGCTGCATGGGCCAAAAGGTGTGGGCTTTTTGCACGTGAATCACCGCATTAAAATAAAACCATTTATTTATGGCGGCGCCCAGGAACGTAACATGCGTGGCGGCACCGAAAATATTTATGGTATAGTGGGCATGGCCAAAGCGCTTGAACTGGCTTATGCCGAAATGGAGCAGCACCGTAAACATATACAGGACCTGAAAACTTATATGATGGGTAAACTAACAGACCAGATACCGGGTGTTAGCTTTAATGGCGAAACCGATCCGGAGAAAAGTTTGTATACAGTATTAAACGTAGCATTCCCGGAAATGGAAATGGGGGATATGCTATTGTTTAACCTGGATATTGCCGGTATTTCGGCATCAGGTGGCAGCGCCTGCAGTTCCGGTACCGATATTGGCTCGCATGTGCTTACAGCTATTGGAGCTAGCTCATCAAAACCATCCGTAAGGTTCTCGTTCTCCAAATACAGCACTAAAGAAGAAGTTGATTACGTTGTTGCTAAAGTTCGTGAACTTTGCCCCGTGAACGCGTAATTTCCCAATTTCATTACTAAGATTTCCTATAATTTTAGTATATTTATGTAACTCGCAGCCCGATTGCCTTTTCAAGGTAACCGGGCTGTTCAGTTAAGGACAAAACCAGGCCCAAAACCGACCGCTTGGCACGTAGTTGTTTGACAATAAATAAATTAATACTTTTTAAAGCTTTAAAAATCACTTAAAACCGTGTTGAAATTTGTTAAAAAGTGTTAAAATCGATGGTTTTGAATGATTTTTGACCCGTTTTTGGCCTGTTTTCGTATCGAAAAGTGTTAAAATTAAAGGTTTAAAAAGTTTTAGAGAGGCTAGAAAATTCCCTATTTAAAATTTCTTTTATAGAAACAAATTATCCTATTTTGATAATATAAAAAACAATATCACTTCCCGATTGGTTTATCAATTAACCACTAAATTGAAAAACCTATGATAACTAATAAAGAAGAAGCCTGGGATGCCCGGGATAATAATCGTAACAATTCCGACCATACCAGCAACTCTTTCTCACGCCAAAACGAAGATGTCTTTAATAGCAACGAATTGGATGACGATGAGCTGAAAGAGGATGAGGATGCTTATACTAATGATCTGAAACCCACGTTTAATCAAAAAGACCTAAATAATGAGGATGAGGAATATGATCGCCCCGATGAAGTTCCGGAAGAAGACAATGATAATGAGCTACCTGAAGAAGGTCAAATAAAAAAAGAAGGCTCAGGCTATTATAGCCAACCGGAAGTTGATCAGCCCATGCGTGGCGCTGATACTTCATACAGCGAAAAAAACGACGTAACACCACCAAACAAAAAGGAGTTCCCATCCGAAGGTCCCGCTAAAACCGACTTCGAAAGCCGTCCACAAGGCCGTACCACCGGCCGTATGATAGGCCACGAGCCGGGTACTGAGGGTATCTAATCAATACTTTGATTATTTATAGCATAGGAGGATAAGACGATGAACAGCTATTTAAGACCTGGCACGAATCCGGGCAATAACAAAGGAGTAGGATCAACCTACCTGAATACTTATTCAGGCACCGTTCAAAATGAAAGATACATTGAAAAATATGGCCCTCACAGAGGTGATTTCAAGGTATTTCATATTGATGGCAGTTTCGCCGACCTTCCCGACCAACATGTGGAAGGTGGGGGTGCAAATGCTGGCGCGACAACCAAATAACCTATTGATTTCATTATAAACAGAAAAGGCTATCCAAAATGGATAGCCTTTTCTTAGGATTTAATTAAACGATATTTTTAATTAGCCATCATTTTAATAAATGAAGCCAGCTTTTCTTTCATTTCCCGGCGATCGACGATAAAGTCAAGAAAACCATGTTCCTGAACAAATTCCGCGGTTTGGAAACCCTTTGGCAAATCCTTTTTGATGGTTTCTTTAATAACCCTTGGGCCTGCAAAACCTATCAGCGCGCCTGGTTCAGCAATATTAATATCGCCCAGCATAGCATATGATGCAGTTACACCACCTGTAGTAGGATCCGTCAGTAAAGAGATGTAAGGAATTTTAGCCTGCGACAATAAAGCCAATTTAGCTGATGTTTTAGCCATCTGCATTAGCGAGAAGGCTGCTTCCATCATCCTTGCACCA
The DNA here is from genome assembly GCF_900155965.1 of Mucilaginibacter lappiensis. Taxonomy (GTDB): domain Bacteria; phylum Bacteroidota; class Bacteroidia; order Sphingobacteriales; family Sphingobacteriaceae; genus Mucilaginibacter; species Mucilaginibacter lappiensis. The sequence goes on along the minus strand of NZ_FTMG01000004.1, from coordinate 138,533 downwards.
CCCGATTTAGATATCATCAGGAATGGAACTTTGTTAGCGATACAATAATCGATAGAACGAGCTATTTTTTCACCAACTACTGATCCCATAGAACCACCGATGAAATTAAAATCCATACAGGCAATAACCAGGTCTTGTCCGTCAATTTTACCTACTCCGGCGCGTATAGCATCCTTTAAGCCGGTTTTGAATTGAGTTTCGGTCAATCGGTCGGTATATTTTTTAGTATCCTCAAAATGCAGAGGATCGCCCGATGTGAGGTCAGGAAATAGCTCTGTAAATTCATTATTATCAAATAATACTGCAAAATATTCTTTTGAACCTATACGCAGGTGATAGCCACAATAGTGGCAAACATATTGATTTTCAACCTGCTCAGAATAATGTAGGGGTTTCTTACAATTAGGGCATTTATTCCAGATCCCATCGGGGGCTTCTTTCTTTTCCTCTGTAGTCGTAATTATCCCTTTCAACTCTCGTTTAAACCATGCCATATCTATGTCGAGCTCTTTCAATTGACTACAAAGAAACGAAAAATATTATAACAAGTAGTAAGTAATCCATGTTCAGTTTTATTTGTTAAAATATTTTTATCCAGCAAAGTGTATAAATTACAGTAAGTGAGTAGCTAAACGGTTAAATCGTAACAAATAATCAGATACTTATACTAAAACCAAGAAATTTTATAACTTCGAGGCCCAAATAAAAGCTCATGAATTTAAAAAATTATAAAGGTGTTCTGCACGGCGATCAGGTGCAGGAACTATTTGAAGTTGCTAAAAAGCATCAGTTTGCTTTACCTGCCGTAAACGTTATCGGTACCAATACCATTAACGCGGTTATGGAAACAGCAAAACAGGTAAACTCTCCTGTAATTATTCAACTATCAAATGGCGGCGCACAATTTTATGCTGGTAAGTCATTAGATAATTCAAAACTTCAGGCCTGCATATTAGGTGCGGTATCGGCTGCAAAGCATGTGCACTTATTGGCCGAGCATTATGGTGTGGCCGTGATTTTACATACCGACCACGCTGCCATGAAGTTTTTACCATGGATTGATGGTTTGCTTGATCATGGTGAAAAATTCTTTGCCGAAACAGGTAAACCTCTATTCTCGTCACACATGCTCGATCTTTCTGAAGAGCCTATTGAAGAAAATATTGAAATCTCGGCAAAATACCTGGCCCGTATGGCTAAATTGGGTATGACACTGGAAATTGAATTGGGTGTAACTGGAGGTGAAGAAGACGGCGTTGACAACTCTGATGTTGACAGCTCACGTTTATATACTCAACCAGAAGATGTTGCTTATTCATATGAGCATTTATCAAAAGTAAGTCCACGCTTTACGGTAGCTGCTGCTTTTGGTAATGTACACGGTGTTTACAAGCCAGGTAATGTAAAATTACAACCGGTTATTTTACATAACTCTCAGGAGTATGTGAAAAAGACATTTGGTTTAGCTGCCGAAAAACCAATCAATTTTGTATTCCACGGTGGTTCTGGTTCAAGTCAGGAAGAAATCCGCGAAGCTATTTCATACGGTGCTATCAAAATGAACATTGATACCGATATGCAATGGGCTTACTGGGAAGGCATCAAAGATTACTACAAATCAAAAGAGGCCTACCTGCAACACCAAATAGGTAACCCGGAGGGTGAAGATTCTCCAAACAAAAAATACTACGATCCACGCGTATGGTTACGTAAAGGTGAAGAAACCTTTGTAAAAAGGTTAGCCATTGCTTTTGAAGACCTTAATTGTGTTGATGTAAATAGCAAATTATAATATTCATCATAAACTAACAAAGCGCTATTACATTTGTTGTAATGGCGCTTTGTTGTTATAAGCGTTTCCCAACCTAATAAATTAAATTATAATGTATGGCAAAGACCGCTAAAAAAAAGAAGAATTTATTTGAGCGTTTTGCTAACTGGGCAACCATTGCCACAGGCAGCTCCGGGGCCTTTTTAACGGCTATTGCTGTTATTGTTGTATGGGGCATTACCGGACCTATATTTCATTATTCTGATACCTGGCAACTCATTATCAATACAGGGACTACTATCGTTACTTTCCTGATGGTTTTCCTGATCCAGAAATCACAAAACAAGGATTCAAAAGCCATACATTTAAAACTGAATGAATTACTGGCTTCGCACCAAGGTGCCAGTAACCGGATGGTGGATATTGAGGATATGAATGAAAAAGAACTTGACCAACTGCATAAATTTTACGTACAATTGTCAGAACTGGCCGAACGGGAGGATGATCTCACCTGCACGCACTCCATTGATGCCGCCGAAGAGAACCACAACGCTAAACTAACTATACTTAAAACCCAACCACATTATAATGCCCACAAACTCAAACTTAGAAGTAAGAAAAGTAACTGAGCAAACCGAGCTTGATAAAGTTTTTGCCGTAAGGCGCGAAGTGTTTGTAGTTGAACAAAACTGCCCGCCTGAATTAGAATGGGAGTTTGAAGATGAATCAACCCATTTTTTGGCAACTATTAATGGAGAACCAGCTGGAGCCTGTCGCTGGCGAAAAACAGATAAGGGCTATAAACTGGAACGCTTTGCCGTACTAAAAAAATTCCGCGGTCATGGCATAGGGCAGGCCCTGGTAAAAACTGTTTTGGATGATCTGCCTGCTGATGCGGAATATGTTTACATGCATGCTCAAACGCAGGCTGTATCCCTTTACGAACGGTTTAGTTTTGAAAAAACAGGTCCGGAGTTTGAAGAAGCCGGTATCTGGCATTATAAAATGATCAGAAAATAAAAGGCAATCAGCGTGCAACCAATTTGGAGCAGACTTCGTCTTCCTTTTATTAAACATCATTTATAAACTTTCTTATGATCAATTACTACTGCCTGCCTCTATCAAAAACTTTTAGATTACTGTTTACCTGTCTTATTTGTTTTACCGCGTTCAGTGGCCTGGCGCAGGATAAGACAAAAACGATAGGCCATAAATCCCGATCAGGAACAACCAATAATAGTTTTGGCGTAGTACAGGGCGCACAGGTAGGGATCCGAATGAATGCTGGTCATAGACCAGTTGAGTTATTAAAATTGAGTTTTCATGTCGACAATCTGGGCAAGGATACTATTCCGTTTAAGGTGAATGTATACGCTATGGGTGATAAATTGCCGCAAGGTGATAATCTGGTTAAACAAGAAATAAAGGGATCAATAATAAGAGAAAAAGATCCCAGTGGCCCTTTAATGAACAACCAGTTGATCAGTGTTGACCTTTCACCTTATAAAGTTGACGTTAAGGGCGATATCCTTATTTCTGTTGAATTTTTAAATACCATTCCCAATAAGTCTCTTGGTTTTTCATGCGGACTGCTCAATGGTGGCACTTATTATAAAAAGAACTCAGATACCGAATGGAAAAAAATACCCGTTGTCGGGGCTGATTTTAATGTACTGGTGAAAAAATTGAAATAAGATTATTAAATAACTTTGTCATTCTGAGCGTAGCGAAGAATCTATTATGCGTTATACATGTACATGAAGATATTCTTCGCCACACTCAGAATGACAAACCAGGTATACTAATTAAGTATACAATTCCTGTTCTTCCGTATAATAAGTTTTACGCGTACCTTCTTTCACTTTGATTTCCTCGCCTTTAGGGCTATGTGTCTTTTTTGAATTATGGATATACATAAAATCCCTGATCTCGCCGTTGATGATATCGGGGTTTGATTTAAGAATAGCTTTTTCAGCTTCTGTAAGTACGATGTGGATGGATTTAACCAGATCTTTTATCTTATCGCCAGGTAGTTTGTTACTTATGGAGAACGGGGATATACCCGCATGCCACAAGATTTCATCGGCATAAGCATTGCCAATACCCCGAATGATCTTTTGATCAAGCAAAACCGTTTTAATATTGGTTTTTGTTTTTTGCAAACGCTGGGTTAAATAATCAACACCAGCATCTTGAGATAAAGCATCGGGCGACTCTTTCTCCTCCGGATTTAAAGTAGGATTGGCTATCCCCTGGAAATCTGTTAATACCAAACCATTACCATCTGTAAAATGCAACTCAATAATGGGATATTTATGCTCGTTTTTACCTTCAAATAAAAATAGTTTACCATGCAACATCAGATGCAGACCGAGAACATCGCCTTTTGAAAATTTAAGATAAAGCTCTTTGCCTTCCCGATACACTTTATCCAGCTTTTGGCCCTCCAGCGTATCTTGCAGTTCCTGATGGCTTACGTTAAGTTTTTTAGCGTTAATAACAGCCGCTTGCTTAACTGTTTTTCCAGCTAATTTTTTGTCCAGGTTGTAACTAAAGGCTTGCAGATCGGGTAATTCAGGCATGATGATTACAGGTATTTAATATGAATACCAAATATAACAGGATAAGTTTTAATTTAAGCGCTTGCCCGACCATAACCAACAGTATCCCGGTATAATTGCGGCGACACATCGGCATTTGTTTTAAAAAACCTGCTGAAATAATACTCATCCTCATAACCTAATGCGTAAGCTATTTCCTTAATAGGTTTATTGGTTAAGTACAGTTCACGTTTGGCCTCAATAATAATGCGTTCGGCAATCAGGTTGCTGATAGTTTTATTAAAATGTGTTTTAGTAATGCGGGCCAACGATTTAGCCGATATATTTAACAGGTCGGCATAATCACTGGCGCTATGTTTGGTTTTAAAATGAGCTTCGATTGCATCCTTAAGATCCTGCAATATATAAGGTTCCTTGGCGTCTTTATCAAGCTCATACAAAATATCCTGCTGCTCTGTTTTTAAGCGGGAGGTGGTTATCAGGAAAATTTTAAGGTAAGAGATGAGTATTTCATACTGTGCGAGCGCTTTATTCAGCATCTCGGCTTTCATTTGTTCCAACAGTAAATTTAAGAGTGATTCATTTATCGTGTCAACCATTACATATGGTGGCCTGTATATATTATCAAATAAAATACCGCTGCATGATACTTCTTTATGATGTTTCAGGATACAAAAAAAATCGGGGTGAAACTGAATGGCTACACCCTTGATAGGCTGCTGCGCCAATAACATGAAAGGCTGATAGAGCGAAAAGGCAAGCATCCGTCCGGCTTCAAAGCTGTATTCAGAAAAATCTGATTTTAATATGCCAGATCCTTCTTTGATCCAAATAAGTGAGAAATAATTATGACGCTGCAAATGATCAAAGTGACTATTGTCATCAAACCAAAATAATTTGAAGGCGAGGTTCCCTTTTGGTTCATCAATCAGTGTAAATGTATTTTGCGTATTGCTCATTTGTTATTGGTAGTACTAGCTAATTGTGCTTTCAAATCGGCGTTTTCTTTTCTTAACTTATTGATATACTCGTGCTGAGCCATAAATTCGTCCTGAATCTCTTCCAGGGTATATCTTGGCGTTATATGTTGAGGGCAGTTCCAATCGTACGCTTTCACTTTAAACAATATTATTCTTTCGGCTTTAAATTTATAATCCTCAAGATTAAGCTTGTCATACAGCTCTGAATTACCTTCAATTGGGGGTATGGTGGCTTCGGCAAATATTTTTAACCGTGTCCTGGCAGCCTGATCAAGAAGGAATAACGCCGCTTTGTTATTAGTTACTAAATTGCCTGTTGAAATATATTGCTTGTTACCGCCAAAATCAATAAAGCCAAGTGTTTCCGAATCAACCACTTTCAAAAAACCTTTTGGCCCACCACGAAACTGAATGTAAGGATAACCACTTTCACTTATGGTCGACATATAAAAATTATCCTGACGGGCGATAAATTCTTCTTCGCTTTCTGTTAATCCATCAGTGTAACGATGTTCTTCCATCCGACCATAACTGGCACGGCTACCATAACGCTCCTGAAAATCTTTTACAGCATCGGTAAAAGCCATTTTTGGATAATTCATAACATTAGTTTTAGTAAAGTTAAACAATGCAGCAAAAGCCAAAGCATTTGCTGTTGACTTTTACTGTTAGCTGAATATGATCATTAAGCTTCAATTTCCTGTAGTGGTTTTGCAACCGGGAAATCAATTTCAGTATCGGCGGTATTATTAAAATAGTTAGTTAATATATTTAAGGCAACATGGCCAACTACTTCACCAATTTCACCATCTGACAATCCAGCTGCTTTTACAACTTCAACATCATTATCATTTACCAGGCCGTTTTTAGCGATTAATACATTAGCAAATTTTAGAACCGCGTCGGTTTTTGCATCGGTTGAATTTGCATGACGGGCATTGACAATGCTGTTGGTATCAATATGAACCAATTTTTCGCTGATATAAGAATGTGCCGATAAACAATAATCACAAGCGTTCGTCTCTGCTATTGAAAGCGCTAAAAACTCGCTGTTTTTTGCACCTAATAAGCCATGGGATAAGGTATTGTTCAAATCAAGGTAACCTTGCAGTAACGCTGGTGAGCTACCCATTGTACGCATCATGTTAGGTACTACGCCTAATTTACTTTGTATTGCACTAAATAATTCTTTTGTTTTACCTGTTGCTTCGTCAGGATTTATTGCTTTTAAACGTGCCATTGTTTTGTCTTTTTAGTTTGTCGTTATTGACAATACAAAGTTGCATACAAGCGCTTCGCTGTAACATGGATGAATTTCGTTAGTACATGGACAATTTTCCCAGCCATATGCTCTCACTTAAGAAAAAGAAATTTTCTGTATTGGGAAACTGCTGCTTCCACAGCTTTTTCCTGTGTTTTATTTAATGGGCCGAACAGATTTAAATGGACATCAACTGATTTAGTTTTGATTGTTCGTTTCCAGGTACCTACTACCTGATTATCGACCACTATTGCCGGATCAAAAATCACATGTCGCGCCTGTTTAAGATATTGGGGATTAATTAAAGCATCACGATCTTTATAGGCGATAGCAAACTCATCAAATGCCGGCAATAAATAGGCTTTTGTTTTTTGAGATAGCGTATCTGCCATGCTATTTGGCATCCAATAAGTACGCCCCTCAATTACGTGACTAATCAGTTGTGATTTGACTTGTTCAAGTCCTATGCCAGCATCAGTCACGGTTAAACCCGACCAGTTTGCAAAATCATGTAAAGTAGCAGGCCCACGACTATTAAAATAGCCAAGAGCCAGTTTGGCAAGCGCTTCTTCCTGGGTTAAAACCGGCGTTATGGGTGCCCGGTCATCAAGCAAGGCATACGTAAATTGTTTGCCAACTCTTCCGCCACTACATATTACCTGGTCTAACTCTGCTTTCATTAATAATAAGGTAAATCTAAGTTCATCACTAGCTATCCCTGCCTGCTCAAATACATTCACCAATTCCAAACGGGTAAGTTGTTTATTTCCGGCTAAAGCTTTTACCAATACTGCATTACTTTTAGCAAAAACATGGTCGGTGAGTTCAAATTTTTTGTTCATGGCTGCATTAATAGCATTAATGCGTGGCGCTGTGAGCGCAAGTATCCATCGTATATCCTGTGGCGAAATAAAATGCCATGTAGGTCGTAACAAATGGGTACGTAATATTTTACCATTCGTTATAGCTTGTTCTATAGCATCCTCGCTGACGTTATGCGTCCGCAAAGCTATCGCCCATTTGGCTCCTGCATAATCCTGGGCCTGCATAGCCACCATGTGCTTAACAACGTCTTCAGGTGCACTAAATTGAGGGTTATAAATTTGTTGGTTATAAATTCGTTGTGTAGCCATGTGGTTATTCTTCATCATGATTCCTGATAGATTCTAAAATTAAAACTAATGATTGGGAATGACAGCTGTTTGTCAGTAGCAAAAGATATCATTATTTATTTGAGATATTTTAACTTTACAGGCAGGGCTATTTTGTTAAAAAGTGGGTTTACATGGTTTACACAATTCATGGTTAACATTGATTTATACTACTTAAAATCAAGTAGTTAAATACAAAAACATCATATAATGTGTTAACCATCTTAGAGCAGAGCGAAGAATACCCAACAGGTTGATTATCAAAGCGATGTTTCATCGAACTTTATTTTATCATTTTCCTGAGGGCGCCATTTGTAACAAAGTCATAGCCAAAAGCCATCAAACACTATGTTTACTTTTACTTAATTATGGATTAATATAAAGGGGGTTATTTCACACCATGAAAAGAGAGCTTTACTCTATACTGCTTTTATTGATATTAAGCTTTACCGCTTTTTACACTTACGGCCAAACAGCAGACCAAAACTACAAACTGGTAGGCAGCAATTTTATACAGACCAAGAATTATTATCTGCTCACTTTATTTCAAAATAATGCCGCGGTAAAACAACTATTAAGCAACGATCCTGAACTGGTTAAATTAACTCAAACCCGGCTGGACAATATTAAATCGTCACTAACCACTTGTAAAGATCCATTGTGCTTTACACAAACCCTGAAGTTTAGTGATGATGAGATCAAAACCGTTAGTGACCGACTGACCAATTTGTATAAAACAGGTAATGTTCTGGACAATCTGGTAAAACAACATGTAATACCTTCTGGTACTTACCAGCAATTCAATAGCTTGTCGCCGGTTCAAATACTTGTTAATGCATGGGAACAAGATGCTAAAGCGGTTAACTATGCCATTGAAGTATATGCCGAAGGCCGTAAACCCAATTACCCGGCTATTGATTCTATCAGCTTTAATGTAAAAAACCGATCGTACCTTAACCTGGTTTATGATGCCTCGGCAACCATATGGGATGAAAGCAAAAATGAAAAGCTTTTTTTTGTACCATCCATGAATTACGCATTACATTGTCTGGAAATAAACGAAAGAGATGACGCGGCCAATGATGAACCGATGATCTCGGGAATTAATAAGAATGCTTATAACCGTGTAAAAACGATCAATTGGGCCAAATATAAATACACCCTGATTCTGATACCAGGAGCAGGTCCGGATGTTGAGGGGGTAGCTTTAAGTGCCGAAGGAATGTTGCGATGCCGGGTTGCAGCATTACGCTATTTTGAAGGATTGGCGCCTTTTATCATGACATCGGGCGGCAAGGTTCATCCGTATAAAACAAAATACTGTGAGGCGGATGAAATGAAAAAATATATGATAGAAAAATTGCATGTACCTGAAAACGTCATACTGGTTGATCCGCATGCACGGCATACCACTACCAATATGCGTAATTGTGCACGTATTATATTCCGTTATGGAATGCCATTCAGCAAGCCATATATTACTTCAACGGATAAATCACAAAGCTATTTTATATCAAACATGGCCGCCCGCTGTGAAAAGGAGCTGGGCTATGTGCCTTATAAGCTGGGTAAACGCTTATCAGATACCGAACAGGAATTTTATCCAACTATTGAATCTTTACGAATTGATAATGATGAACCGCTTGATCCATAGCAGGTCACTTTATCAGAGATACTATTTTTCGAACACATAAAAAGATGATCATGAAGAAATTATTTTTTACTTCAATAACTATACTATGCCTGGGATTTTTTGCATTCTTAAATAAAACGGTTGACATGACCATCGCCCGTACTATAACTATCGATTCATTGGGGGCCTGCCAGGGCATTTCTTATCAAAATGGACGGATATTTTTATATGGCGATCGTGAGGTAGGCATCATACGGGAATTTAAACTGGTAGGGGATAGTCTTACCTATATCAACAAAGAATACAAATTGACCCAAGATGGACAGGATGTGATCAACCATCCTACGGGTATAGCCTATAATGGAACCGGGCCCACTTTTATGGGAAATTCTATCCGTTTAAATAAAGAGGGCACCAAATGGAGGGCCGTAATTTATTGCATTAACTGGAAAGGGTTATTGAAAACCGGTACACTTGATGGTAATCTGATGAATACAATTGATGATGATGCCTGTATCCAGGGCACAAGACCTGAATATGTAAAATACAATAATAAGTGGTATGTAGCCACTGCGGATTATGGCAATAATGGCAACGAAATTAGGTTATACGATCCGGAAGTGCTAAGAGCAGCTTCTAAAACGAGCGAAAAGGGCGTATTATATAAAAAATTCACTTGTACCGCCTGGGTTCAAAACTTACATTGGATTGCCTCAAAAAACACGTTAGTCCTTATTCAAAATCAAAAGGAGGGTAGGATGTGGCGTTTTACTTATATAGATCTTAAAAAATCAATTGAAACAGGTACGCAACAAGTAATCAGAGAAATAAATATTGATGGAAAACAAGATGAGTTGGAAGGTTTTTCATTCTTAGGAGATGCTGGTAAAGGCATCGCAGTATCCTCTTCCCGAAAAAACAATGTAACCTTTACAAATACATCCTGGTAGATTTTCATATCTGCCTATTCAGTCTTCTCAATGTATTGGTACATTGTTCATAAACTTTGTATAGTTAATATAAACTTAACCTACAGGCATCATTGACTTAAGGTTATAGCACTAGATTTGGCTTTTTATTATCATATTTTCAATTATATTATTATTCTATTATGAAATAATAAATATTTTAGTTTAGTAAATCGATTTATTAATAATACTTAAAAAATCGCCTATGTAAAAACTGTTCTATTAAAAAAAATGAAATCGACGAAGACGAACCGGAGAATACCTCATATCCCACCGGTCTGTAATTAATTGTCAAATAACTGGAAAAGCGGTTGCAATGCTTTCATGAGTTACCATTAACAATCAATATTTAAATATATGTATAAAAAGATTACACGCAATCTTTTAAAAGGAAATCTTATAAAGATAAACGCTGTTTTAATTATAGTGTTTGCATTTTTACAACCCGTACATGCAAACTACAGCCAAGGAAGAATAATCAGTAACAGGTTTACTGAGACACCTGTAAAAATATCGGGTACCGTAGTTGATGAAAAAGGCTTACCCTTACCTGGTGTAAGCGTTTATGAAAAAAAATCACATAAAGGAACGGCTACAGATATCAACGGTAAGTTTTCTGTTACTGCAGAACCAGGAACAACATTGGTTTTTGCATTTGTAGGCTATACGAATCAGGAGATAGTTGTAGGCGAACATACTGAAATAACTGTTAAACTATTACCATCAACAAACATCCTGAACGAGGTTGTGGCTATCGGATATCAAACTGTACGTAAAAGCGATTTTACAGGTGCTATTGCCAGCGTTAAATCAGAAGAATTGAACTTAACCGCTCCAACAGTAGGTCAGGCGCTTGTGGGTAAGGTTGCCGGTGTACAAGTATCGCAGGTAACAGGAGCTCCTTATCAAAGCACCAAAATTAGTGTGCGCGGTGTTGGATCTATCAATGCCAGCTCTGATCCGCTGTATGTGATTGACGGTTACGCAGCCGGTAACGATCTATTTATCAATCCGGATGATATTGAATCCATAGATATATTAAAGGATGCTGCATCAGCAGCCATTTATGGTTCAAGAGCAGCTGGTGGTGTGGTACTGATCACTACTAAACATGGTTCAAAAGCAAATAGCAAGGGCAAATTTGAATATGATTACCAGGCTGGAATTAATCAACTGGCCAAAAAAGTTGACCTGCTAAACTCTGACCAATTTGCGCAATTAGTTATCGATGGTCGTAATAATTCATACCATGATCTTTGGATTACCACCGGTCATACCTGGAACGATGCCATGTACTCAGATAATAATGCAACGCGTATTGCCAATGTGGGTAATGCCGGTTCGGTGAGTGTTCCCCCTTACTTATACAACTTTCAAACGCAATCACTTATTCACCAAACGGTTAATACCGACTGGCAGAACGAATTGTATCGTAACGCTTTAACACAAAACCACAACCTATCATTTACCGGTAACTCCAATGGTACCAGCTATTATTTTAGTACGGGTTACCAGGATCAACCTGGTATTATGCTGGGTACCGGGCAGAAAAAGATAAACCTGCGTGCCAATGTGGATGGTCAAATAGGTAAAAGGCTTAAGGTTGGGGCCAACATATCCTTTACACAAACTACAAATCAGGAAACCCAGGATGGCCGATGGGATCATAGCCCGGCCTTTGGTGCATTAATCTATATGCCGTTTTTCCCGGCTTACAATCCAGATGGAAGTATAGCAACAAACGTAGCTGCAGCACAATCAACAGCCTATGCTTATCAATCTATCGAAAATCCAATTGCAACAGCTACGCTGATCAAAATAAACCGGGTTGGTGATCGTGCAACTTACAATGCGCATGCTAATTATACCATTTTGGATGGATTGACATTCAACGCTAACGTGGGCATGCAAACTTATGCCGAAAATTACAACTATTATTTGCCAACCAATATAAGTAATGGTGCAAACCCACCGGGTTCATCTCAATCCATTCAGGCAGCAAAAGCTGTAAGGCAAACCATTGATTATCGTGACCAATTAGGTGAGTTCACCTTAAATTATACTAAGCAATTAGGTAAAAATCACTTTGACGGATTGGTAGGTTATACAGCACAAAAAACTGTAAATAATGTACTTACAGTACAAGGTACAGGTTTCCAGAATGATAATGTACCTAATATAACAGGTGCTGCCCCAAGCCAGATAACCTTGATAACCAGTGGCGCTCCTGAGGGCGTACAACCAACTCAGGATCAAACTTATACGCTTTTGTCTTATCTTGCAAGGGTAAACTATAATTACGACAGTAAATATTTTCTATCCGCTTCATTCCGTACAGATGGTTCTTCACGTTTTGGTTCCAATAACCGTTACGCTTCTTTCCCTTCGGTGTCTGCCGGTTGGAATCTGTCTGACGAATCATTTTACCATGGTTGGCTGGGAGATCAGTCAACTGTTAAACTACGTGCAAGCTGGGGCTTGAGCGGTAATAATAACATTGGTAACTATAATACACAACGTGTATATAACACTCCTTCAAGCGTAGTATTTGGTACAGGAGCATTATCTCCAGCACTTACTGCGGGTCCTATTGCTGATGGTAGCTTAGGTTGGGAAAGCACTTCACAATATAACTTTGGTGCCGATCTTGGTTTACTTAAAGGTCGCCTGTTTTTGATCGCCAACTATTATATAAGTCACTCTTATAACCTGTTATTTAACCAGCCGATATCTGCAATTTCTGGTAGTTCAACTATCCTAACTAATTTAGATGGCGCAAAAGTAAGCAACAAAGGATTTGATTTTCAGATAGACGGCAAAGTAATAGCTCATAAAGATTTCACTTTAAATCTAAGTGGTAATATTTCTATCAACCGTAATAAAGTATTGGGCTTAAGCAGTAACAATACAATCATCAGCGCTGGAGCCGAACGTTCTTATCTGACCAGCATTACAGAATCCGGACAACCGATAGGTATGTTTTACGGTTATAAAGTGGGTGGTATAGTTACCCAGGCAGATCTTGCTAATATAGCCGCTGATAAAGCTAACTATAACCCAACTACACAATCTTATCCGGCAGGTTATAAAATTAAGGGGCCGCCTATTTCTACATTTTCAACCACCCCGTTACAGGCAGGTGATCTTTATTTTAAAGACGTTAACGGTGATGGCGTTGTTAATAGCAAAGATGCCGGTATTATCGGTAGCCCATATCCTAAGTTTACTTATGGTTTTGCAATTAATGTAACATATAAAGGGTTCTTCTTCAGTTCGGCATTTGCCGGCTCATATGGCAACCAGGTGCTTGACGGACAGGATTATTACCTGTACAACATGGAAGGTTCAGGTAACCAATATGAAGACGTAGCCAACCGCTACCGTAATGCTGCAGATCCTGGCGATGGTTCTGTTTACCGTGCGTCACGCGGTAGTACACAAAGTAACAGCACCAGGCTATCAACTTTTTATTTACAGAGCGGCTCGTTCCTGAGAAATACTAATACAACCATTGGCTATACCATTAAATCAGATTACATAACCCGTAATTTGGGTTTAAGCGGGCTTAAAGTATATGGTGCGGTAAATAACGGCTTTACCATTACCAAATACAAAGGCTATAACCCCGAGGTTAACTACAATTATACTTATAGCGGCTCACAAGGTGCAAACCTTTCACCTGGTATTGATTATGGTGTTTATCCTTTGGTGCGTTCATATAATCTGGGTGTTAAAGCCACTTTTTAATTACAATAATTCTTAAGCAAATGAAGAATATAAATTTTAAGTTATTATGCCTGGTGGCTCTATTGTCCCTTGGCTCATGCAAAAAAGATTTTTTGCAGCAAACTAACCCTGATGCCAATACAATTGCAAACTCTTTCAAAACAGAAAACGATGTACTGTTAGCTGTGAATGGCTGTTATGCATTACTAAGAAGTGGCAATACAGTAGGTGAGGGTAGTGACCTTTGGACAGATCAGCGTTCTGATGATACCGGCACCAACGACAATCAATCAAATGCCGGCGAACCTTTTGCTTTCAACAACTTTTCATTAACGCCTACTAATAGTTATTTGTATACACACTGGTTAGCTATGTATACTGTTATATCAAACTGTAATATATTATTATCCAATATAGATAAAGTAACCTTTGCAAAACCCGCCACCAAGCAACAGTACAAAGCAGAGGCCGAATTCATCCGCGCCTATATCTATTTTAGCCTAGTAAGAAAATGGGGCGATGTACCACTGGTTACCAAGCAATTAATTACTAAAGAAGATGTTGCAGCAAATACATTCCGTACACCTCAGGCTGCAGTATACACTCAAATAGTAGCCGACTTAAAAGATGCATTAAGCAGTCCGTTGCCAACCACTCAGGCTACGGGTACCATTGGTCGCATATCATTAGCAGCAGTAAATACCTTATTAGGGCAAGTATATTTAACTATGGCCACCACGCAGGATCCAGCCAACAAAACTGCTAACTTAAATAACGCCTTAACTAATCTTACTGCAGCATATAACGCTAAAACCTTTGCTAACTTAAAGGACATCCCATATACCGATGTATTTGATGTAACCAAAAAATCTACTTGTCCAGAATTGATCTGGCAAATTGTAAATATACAAGGCGATCCTATTTATAGTTCAAGTATAGCAGCTAATAACCAGGCTAAGGGTGAAACTATCAACTCTCAAAAATCATCAACTGGCGTGGGTAATAATGTAACACACGACTTGGTGAACGACTATGAAACCGGCGATGCACGCGGAACCTTCTCCATTAAATTTGCAAACGATGCAACAGTTAAAGACTGGTTCGTAACCAAGTTCAGGGACGTAAGTTCAGGTGCAGGTAAAAACGGTTATGGCGGAAATGACTGGATCCTGATGCGTTATGCCGATGTGATTCTGATGCTGGCCGAGGTAAATATGTATCTTGGTAATACTACAGTGGCTATCCAATATTTGGATATGGTAAGAGACAGAGCCGGAATGCCAACCTATGAGGTTTCTTCGCTGGATCAAAACTACAGTTCCAAATATCCTACACTTAAACTGGCTATATTACACGAGCGTCGTGTTGAGCTGGCTTTTGAGCACCATCGTTTATTCGATCTTTTACGGAGCTTTACTACCGATGAATTGGTAGTATACTTCCACAGCAAAAAGCAAGCTGATTTTGGTTCTGCTCTACTTTCAAATTTTACAACCAAAGACAGGTATTATCCTATACCATTTAATGAAACCAAATTAGACCCGGTTAAAATGTATCAAAACCCAGGGTATTAATTATACTCTTTACCTGATAACAAAAAAGGGGGCCTACAGCCACGAATGGTCGGAAGATTAAATCTTCCGACTTTTTTGTTATCAATCATTTTTTATAATGCCAAGTGAACTAGTTTTTTCATGCCTTCACAACGGATGTAAATATTAGCTAACTACCTCAATAACAGAATAAATAGTTGTCATAGCGACACAATAAAGTCGCGTAAAACTACGCAGTCATTTAAGGTATTTTTCGTAAAAGTACGCGCGTTAATTAATAATTAAGCACCTAGCTTTATATCATAATAATTCTCCCTGAAATTATTAACCTGCTGTTTTATACATCCTTTTTATAAAACAGAACTTTTAACCGACAAACCTTATAACGCCATGATAGATCAGGTTTTAACATTCTTGAACACGCAATTGGATAGCTACCTTAGGTTAAAATTGGATCCCGCCAATAGTAACTCTTTCATTCAGGTAGCCAATATTGCCTGGAATGATAGTGATACCTCTGGATCTAACGGAACAAACAGCCCTTCGAATGCGTTCATCACACTGGTAAATATTGAAGAGGACAGGATTAGTAAATCACCCGAAAATTATATTCGGCAGGGAAGTGAAACCACCTACAAGAATCCTAAAATATACCTTAACCTTTATGTACTGTTCGCAGTTAACCTGTCATCTTATACAGAGTCATTAAAGCGGCTTTCTTACATCATCCAGTTTTTCCAATACCAAAATGTATTTACACCTCTCGGCTCACCCGATTTACCTGCCGGAGTCGAAAAACTGATCATGGATCTCAATACATTATCGTTCCAAGATATGAACAATTTATGGGGTATACTGGGTTCAAAATACCTGCCATCTGTAATGTATAAAATGCGGATGATCAGTATAAGTGAAGAATTTGCACAGGGCAATGCTCCACTGTTACACGAAATTATTGTTAACGACAAAACGCTGCAAACGTTATGATAGATATCAATTTTGGAAACCTGTTCACGGTTGAACTATTGCATAGTTACTATAAGGATCAACTATGTCCCGACTTTAATATTTCGGCTTCGAACCAAACCGTAAAAACTTTAAGTGGCCATCAAATAATAACCAGGCAGTATTATAACCAACTAATTGCCGGAGCAAACTGTGATGGCAAAGTAAACCCACCAAAACCATTTATAGCGATTGAAGAAGGTACCCAGTTTACCTTCTTTATGCAACTTAATAATCCTGTATTTTTTAACTATACCAATTTATCATCAACGGCGCCCGGCAAAATTTACTATTTCACCAATAGAAATAATAATATAAATAGTGGAAAAACTTTTCTATCCAGCAAAATATCGGCTTATAATGCCGCCAATACCTATGCCCCAGGTGATTTAGCATTAAATGGTACTGGCACTACATACCGGGCTATTAGCAGCAGTAAACCCGGCAATAGTTTTGATCTTACAAATACCGATCATTGGATGGCCGTTGATAGCAATCAGTATCTTTCGGAAAATGATGCTTTACAATGGATGCCTTCCATATCATTATATCAATTAGGGTCTCCACAACCATCGGTCAACCTATCTGTATTAGGTTATGATAGCATTACAACTGCTTATACCCAATCTGTACTTTCAAAAACGATAGCTTTTGCAAACCCGGCTTCCTCATTTACGCTTGACCTGAGTTTTTTACAGCCAGGAAAATACTCATTGACAATTAACGGAGCCCAACAATGGATCTACATTAATGACGAACTTACTGATGGTAAAACCTTTGCCGTAATTGACATTTTTAATGATACAGCACCAGCTTCATCTGCCATACTTGATGATAGTGGCGCCCTTCTCAATCCAGCCCCTCATTATAACATTTGCTTTTTAAGTCGGGCAACTATTTGGAAATATATTCTGGCAAGTAACCAACCCGGAAATATTAATGACACCGCAAATTTATATCACTTTGCTAATCCCGCAAGTGTAATAACCTCACTTACACCAATTCCCCTAAGCAATAAGGCATTGAATTTAAAATTAACATTAAATAATCATGATTATTCTCCAATTGCTTGTGCAGATCCTCAGAGGCTCGTCACAATTACAAAGGGCACCGATACTTATCCATGTTCAGAGATTTTTTTAAACTTTTAAAAACCGATAAATATGTCACAAATAAACGAAAGCACAATTAAAACTCCAGGGGTTTATGTGAATGAAATTCCATCCTTTCCGCCATCTATCGCTCAGGTGGCCACTGCGGTTCCGATATTTATCGGATACTCGCAAGTTGCAACAAGAAATGGAAAGAGTGTGGTTAATCAGGCCATACGTATCTCTTCGCTTGTTCAATATGTACAGTATTTTGGGGCCGACTTTCCTAATCTAACCGCTAATGTTGCGCTTAATGCAGATAATAGCGTAGATACGGTAAGTATATCGCCACGATACCAGTTGTATAACGCGGTAAGAATGTTTTACAGTAATGGCGGAATTAACTGCTATATTATTTCTGTAGGCACTTACAAAAATGACGGCTCCGTTCTTATAACTGACTTTATTGACGCCGGCAAGATCAGAGCTTTTGAAGTTTTGCGTAAAGAGGATGAGCCAACGCTGATAGTTATTCCTGACGCTATTTTGTTTGGTGTCAATGATTTTAATAATCTGGCTACAACATCGTTAAAAGCATGTGCCGATCTGCAGGACAGGTTTACGATACTGGATATACTTAATGGCGATCAGGAAAGATCTTATGACAATGCAGATGTCATCACCGTTTTCAGAAACGGTATAGGTTCGGCCAACCTGAATTATGGCGCCGCTTATTACCCGTGGTTACGTTCAAGTTTGTCATACTCTTTTTCTTATCGAAATATCCAGGTACAAAAACCAGCCGGTACCAATGTGCCTACAAAAGATATTGTAACTAATAATGTTTTTGTAACACAAATTGACAGAGCAGTAACTGACCTGAATACGCATATCAACACTTTTGTTAATACTCCTGGTTTTGGAGCTCCGTTCAATGTGGCACCTTACACCGGGGCAATAACTGATGCTTACGGATTGATACCTTCAACCAGCGATAAGCCTGAAATGACCTTACGATTATCTTATATCAAGGATATGATATTAGGTTTTGTAGCTTTAAACAGCACATTGACTGATTCTGACCCAAGTCACATCTACGGTGGCCGCACAACAAAAGATATTCACAGCAGCTACATCAGAGCAGGGGCCGACGCAACTGATATTTCACCAATGGATCAACTGATTCGTGAACTTCTCCTTTTGGATGAAAGTTTTCCGGGTGGGGCGGTAGGAGCAGCAATCGCAGCGAATTTCACACCGGCATTCCCAAATGCAGCAGGTGTAGTGGCAGATCCAACCATATACGGCACACCAGCACCTGCCGACGCTGCCACTGCAGTAAAATACATTAGATCAAGGGTTAATAATTTGTATTCAGGTGTTGTGAATTCTGTGATGGCATTCATCAATGAAGTGAACCTTCGTTTGCAAAATCTCGAAATTCAATTGAATGATTCAAGTTCCATATACAGCAACATTACAGTAGCTATTGCAAATCAAGGCATTGTAGTACCTCCAAGTGGCGCCCTGGCTGGTATTTACGCATCGGTTGATGGTACAAGAGGCGTTTGGAAAGCACCTGCCAATGTAAGTGTTAATACTATAGTAGAACCATTGGTAAACATCGACGATAATACTCAGGAAGACCTGAATATTGATACAGACTCTGGTAAATCAGTTAATGCCGTACGTGCTTTTACCGGTAAAGGTATCCTGGTTTGGGGGGCACGAACACTGGATGGTAACAGCAACGATTTCAGATACATATCTGTGCGCCGCTTTTACATCATGGTTGAAGAATCTGTTAAAAAAGCAGCTATGCAATTTGTATTTGAACCCAATGATGGTAATACCTGGGTACGGGTACGTGCCATGATCGAAAACTACCTTACTAATCTATGGCGTCAGGGGGCTTTGGCAGGACCGAAACCCGAGCAAGCTTTTTATGTAAAAGTAGGTCTGGGGCAAACTATGACGTTTGATGATATCCTGAATGGAAAAATGATCATTGAAATAGGTATGGCTCCGGTACGCCCTGCTGAATTTATCATCCTGCGTTTCTCTCAGATCCAGCAACAAGCTTAATCGTAACGTTTATTAAAAATTAATTATCAATCAATCTAAAACTTAAATATTATGGCTAATTACCCACTTCCGAAATTCCATTTTAGTGTTGACTGGGGCGGCACACGCATCGGCTTCACTGACGTAAGCGGACTTGATATAACAAACGATATAATTGAATACCGCGACGGCGCAAGCCCGGAGTATCATAAAATAAAGATGCCGGGACAACGCAAATTCAGCAATATAACACTTAAACGTGGCGTGTTTAAATCAGACAATGAGTTTTATAACTGGCATAACTCTATCAATATGAATACTGTTGAGCGCCGCGATATCACCATTAGTTTGCTTGATGAAACATTGGCACCTGTAGTGGTATGGAAAGTAAAAAATGCCTGGCCAACCAAAGTTACATCCACCGACTTAAAAGCCGATGGTAATGAGGTTGCTATTGAAACACTTGAACTGGCACACGAAGGCCTAACAATGCAAAACGAATAGCCATGTTTGATTATCCTTTTACCGGCTTCCATTTCCTGGTAGTATTTGAAATATTTCCACAGGTGCCCAATGACTTCCGTTTTCAGGAGGTAACAGGTTTAACTGTCGACGTGGGTCTGGATACTTATAAGGAAGGTGGCGAGAACCGCTTTGTTCACCGGTTACCCGGGCGTAACACGTATTCAGACCTTGTTTTAAAACGGGGGATGACACTGGTATCAGGTGTAACGGCGTGGTGTCTTGATTCTATCGAGAATTTCAATTATCAGCCTACCAATATGCTGATATCGCTTTTAAACGAAGATCATTTACCGGTATCGTCATGGTACATTACTAATGCCATACCAATCAAATACAGTCTTTCTTCATTTAATGCAGAAACAAACTCGATAGTTATTGAATCGATGACACTTCGTTATGAATATTATAAGACACTCAATCTATCAGCAGCGGTTGGCGCTGCAGTAGGGGCCGTGGCCGATCTATTTGGAGGAGCCAGTGCAAGTGCAAGTATTTCTGTAGGATGATCAATATGTTTTAACAAACCATTTAATAGTAAACCAATGCCAGTTGAAATACGTGAATTGCAAATTACCACAATAATAACCGAAGGTGGGAATACAGGTGCTAGTACACCGTCGTCATCACCTGCTGCTACTGGTGGGGAAGATATTATTGCCAAATGTGTTGAACAGGTATTGGAAATTTTAAAAGAAAAAACAGACCGCTAATGAGCCTGGGTGAATTAAAAAAGATGAAGCTGGTTGCCTATACGGATATCAGTTTTAACACGAAAGCCGACGGATTGGATTACGATGTATTGATCAATCCAGAATCATATGCATTGACTTATGGAACCGAGGTAAATCAAAAAAGTGCCCAGGGCTCCAGTGAAAGTATTACTTCTTTTAGTAAAAGATCAGCACAATCGCTCACCTTCAAGTTCTTGTTTGATGGTACGGGCGTGATAAAAAGGGGAGGTGGCGGATTGTTATCAGGCTTAGCTGTACAGGGATTGCCGGCAGATAAACCGGATGTGGTTCAGGACTTTGAAAAGTTTAAAAGCGTGGTTTATGACTACGACGGTACCACACACCAGCCACGCTATGTTCAACTGCAATGGGGACCACTGCTTTACAATTGTCAGATGACCCGCATGACCTTAACTTTTAAACTGTTCAATCCAGATGGAACACCATTAAGAGCAGAAGCTGATTGTACTTTTCAGGGAGTAATTGACGAAACCAAACTGGCAGCCATTGAAAATCGACAGTCTCCGGATCTGACACATATTCGAACGGTGATTAAGGGTGATACACTTCCTTTAATGTGCTATAAAGAGTATGGAGACAGTAAGTTTTACTACCAGGTAGCACAATACAACGGACTAACCGATTTTAAAAAATTAACAGCCGGAACCAAGATCATTTTTCCACCAATTGCAAAATAAGCCATGTCACTAAGCCAAACATTACCAGGAACACAAAATACCGATCTGGTTACCTTCACTATCAAGGTAAACGGGACAGTATTAGGCGCATCCTATCAGGTGGCTTCCATGAATTTTAGCAAAGAGATCAACCGTATCCCGGTAGCTAAACTGTTGATATACGATGGAGATGCATCAGCACAGGATTTTGCACTAAGTAACCAACCTACGTTAGTTCCGGGCGCAGAAATTGAAATAGCCGTTGGTTATCATGCAGACGAAGCAACTCTTTTTAACGGCATTATTTTAAAACATAGCTTAAAAATAAGAGGGAACGGCTCGCCCATGTTGATCCTGGATTGTCGTGATAAAGCTATAAAAATGACTGTAGCTCGTAAGAATAAATATTTTTATGATACTAAAGACAGTGACGCTATTACGGGGATCATAGGTAATTACGGATTAAGTACTGACATAGAAGATACCAGCACTACACTAAAAGCCATTGTTCAGTATGACAGTACCGACTGGGATTTTATGGTATCACGCATGGAAGCTAACGGAAAGCTTTGTATAGTTGATAACGGTAAAATAACCGCAAAGAAACCTGACTTCAGCTCCACAACCGTACTTGACGCTTTATTTGGGGCTACTATGCTGGAGTTTGATGCCGACCTGGATGCGCGTAATCAATATCAAAGCCTTACCGCCAAAACATGGGATTATACTACCCAGGAAATAGCCACCGCAAGTGCTGCCGAACCTGGTTTTGAAGAGAATGGTAATATTTCAAGCAGCGATCTGGGGGCGGTGTTAAGTGTATCAGAGTATGATTTGTACTCTGGTGAAGATCTTACAAGTGATGAATTACAGAGTTTGGCTGATGGACGTCTTCAAAAAGCGCGCATGTCGCGCTGCCGTGGGCGGGTTCGGTTTCGTGGATATGGTGGTCAGTTAAATCCTGGCGATTTAATCAATATAGGTGGCGTGGGTGATCGCTTTAATGGGAAAGTATTTGTATCGGGTGTGCGTCATGAAATAGTAAATGGAAGTTGGACTACTGATGTACAATTTGGTTTATCAAATGAGCTATTTACCCGCCAACCGGATGTAAATTCTGCACCGGCCGTAGATATGCTACCCGCCATACAAGGCTTACAGATAGGGATTGTGACCGATCTGGAAAATGATCCGGATACGCAAGACCGGATCCGTGTAAGGTTACCCATCATTGATCCGGCTGAAGATGGTATATGGACACGTATAGCCTGTTTGGATGCTGGTAATAACCGGGGGACTTTTTTCCGTCCGGAAATTGGCGATGAGGTAGTTGTTGGTTTTTTAAATAACGACCCCAGGCACCCGGTAGTATTAGGTATGCTGAACAGTAGTACTAAACCTGCTCCATTAAAAGCGGCTAATAAAAACGATGAAAAAGGATATACCTCCCGCAGTGGCATGAAAATGATCTTTAACGATGATGAAAAGTCGTTAAAAATTGAAACACCGGCTGGTAAAAAGGTAACCATCAGTGAGAAGGAAGGCTATATACAGTTGGAGGATGAGAATAACAACAAGGTAACTATGGATTCATCGGCCATAAGCCTTCAAAGTGGAGCTGATATTAAGCTTAAAGCAACCGGTGATCTTACCATCGAAGCTGTAAACATTTCGCTTAGTCCGTCTTCGAGTTTTTCGGTAAGCGCTGGTGGTTCATCTATAAAAGCTGACAGCGGTAGTGCTGCCATATCGGCTCCATCTGTAAAGGTGGAAGGTTCTGGTACTGCCACCATAAAAGGCGGTATAGTTATGATTAATTAGTTAGGGGTGAACCCCCTCTAAATCTCCCCCGATAGGGGAGACTTTAAAAAGATATTTAAAGCCCTCTCCTTTGGAGAGGGTTGGATGAAGTCAATAAACCAATAAACAAGTTATGCCACTCGCAGCAAGAATTTCAGATATGCACGTTTGCCCTATGTTTACAGGGCCAGTGCCTCATGTGGGGGGGCCGATACTGCCACCTGGAAGCCCTACCGTATTAATAGGCGGGTTACCGGCGGCATGTGTAGGTGATATGTGCACCTGTGCAGGTCCGCCAGATGTAATAGCAAATGGCTCTGCGACAGTATTGATAGGGGGTAAACCAGCGGCTCGTATGGGCGACCCAACGGCGCATGGTGGTTCAATTATAATAGGATGTCCAACAGTAATTATAGGAGGTTAACATGGCAGATTCATTTTTAGGAACAGGGTGGAGTTTTCCGCCAACATTTGATTCCACCGCAAACTCGGTGATCATGACCAGCGATGAGGCTGATATACAATTCAGTCTGCAAATATTACTGGCAACACGCAAGGGCGAACGGGTAATGGTACCTGATTATGGATGCAATTTGGATGAGATGTTATTTGAGCCCATGACCACCACCTTTAAAACCTATATCCGCGAAATGATCAAAACAGCCATACTTTATTATGAGCCCCGGATTGATCTGAGTTCGATACAGGTAGATGACAGCCGCGAAACAGAAGGGGTTATTCTGATTATACTGAACTACACCGTTCGCACCACAAATTCAAGGTTCAATTTTGTATATCCTTACTATAAAAAAGAAGGAACAGAAATACACTAATGGCAAATAATTGTTTCGATACCAAACTCTTATCCTATAACGGCACCAGCCAGGCGCAGCGTGCGTTGGATGCCCTTTTGGCTAAATGTGCGCTTGTTGATGAGCGTACAGATGCAGACCTCATTTTGCTTACAAAAAAGTATAGTGCCTGGTTAAACTATTACGATAATACCAATACCATCAATGGCGATTGGCAACAGCTCATGGGCAAAGATATTGCCGTGGTAATTGCAGCAATTGCCGACTGGAGAATAAATGATTATGCATCATTTATCAAATACTTAAATGACACCATAGTTAATGCCCCTAATGATACCGATGCGAAGAATAACTTTAAGATTCTTTTTGATTTTATTTTCTCCATAACCGCCGCGCTTGATGATGCTTATAAACAATTAGCTGATGACCTGAGTTATAAAACCTTTTTATCAGTTTCCATTGTTTCAAAAATAGCAGCGCCGTTAAGCATCCTGTATCAATATTATGAAACATTTGTAGCTGGCTCCCTTATTGATCCTGCTTCAACATACACAGATGCTTCAACCCCGGTTGATGATATTGTTTTTTCACAAAATTTCACTTTTGATCCGTTGGCGGGCGTTTTTGTTATTTCTTCCCAGAAACAATTGGATAATATTTTTACAGTTAATCCTCCCGTTAACGCATTCCCGATAACACTAACAGGCACCTTACACAAAGATATTGACCATATCCTTACACATAACTTATTTACAGGAGCCCTGCAGTCATTTATTTCGGGAGTTGTAAACATAGTAAGCCGTACACCGGCTTATCTATCCGAAGCATTAGACAATTATCCAACCCACGCACCTCATTATGCACTTTACCTGGTTTTCATAAAGTTATTTGGCTTTGCCCAGCAACATTTGAACCAGTATACCAAAAAGCACCTTGACTTTTATTATAAACAGGTTTTACAACTGAGTAATAATGTGGCCGAAGCCGATTTTGTGCACCTGGTTTTTGAGCTGCAAAAAAATATAGATCAGCACTTATTACCTAAAGGCACTTCATTTAAGGCTGGCAAAGATGCCAATAATAAGGATTTATTCTACTCGCTCACAGATGATCTTGTGATTCAAACAGCTAGTGTACAGGCACTAAAATCTATTTATTTAAACAAAGATAATACTCCCGCAACGCTGTATGCTTCATCTATAGCTAATTCAGAAGACGGACAGGGAGGTAAATTACTAAGCGCAGATAATTCATGGTTTCCGTTTGGCAACCCTAAGAACATTCAACAGGCATCCATAGGCTTTTCGGTAGCAGCAAACGTATTATATTTAAATGAAGGTAACCGAATTATAACATTAACCTTTACTTGCGACAGTTTAGCTGGTATCAGTTATACCGATCTCTCCGGAATATTCAGCATACAGCTAACGGGAAAAAAGAGCTGGTATACAGCCCCCGCGTACACAGCTTCCGTTATTAATAATACCACCTTTTCATTAACCGTAGTTTTGGAGGGTGATGCGCCTTCTATAGTTCCATATTCGCCAAAAATACATGGTGGAAATTTCGATGTTATGCTTCCAATGGTGCAGGTGTTGCTTAACAGCTATGCCTCCTATCAAAAAATAAAAATACCCCGGATAAATGCGGTAACAGTATCTGTAACCGTTGATGCCATTAAGAATTTAATACTTCAAAACGATGATGGCAAAATAAACCCGGCAAAACCATTTAAACCATTTGGTGATTTCCCAGAAAATGGCGCCTCATTTATCATTGGCAGTAAGGAGATATTTCAAAAACAATTGACTAAATTAACCATAGATTTCGAGTGGCAAGAGGTTCCATTATCCAAAACAACAGTAAACATATCTTCTTTAGCTAAAGGCGGTTGGACGGCCATTGCAAATGCAACGAGTTTATATGCATCAAGCATTGTTATTACCGACTTGGAACGAAGAATACTCAATCCTCAAATATTTAATGACCTCAATTTACGTAATAATTTAACCGCCGATATTACTTCGGTAATAAATAAAGGTTTAGAATTTGAAACTAATAATGCTCTATTCATGAATATGAGCAATTTGGCTCAAAAGGATCAACCCTTTAATGTTAAAGACATAATAAACAACGGTTTATCCTTTGATCCAAACAAGGTTGTTAAAAACGAAATACCTAACATAATAATAGCTGACCCAACATATATTTACGTTGCAGCAGGGCCGAAAGAGGTTGATATTACCGGCTTAGAACGCGTGGTACAATCGCCTGAAGATTTTACACTTAACGAGGACTATAGTATAACCTCCGTTGATGGTTATATAAAACTGGAGCTCAATGGTAATGATTATAGCCTAAATACGTTTCAAAAAAACATACCACAACCATCGGTTAAGGTTGTTTATGATACTACAGACCCCAATAAAATTGTTGGTTATACCGTTGATACCGCCGCCGCACCAATACCAAACCATCCGGTTTTAAAATCAATAAACGTAAAATATACGGCTGAGGATAGTGTTGTTTTCAGTAATACGGATTTTATTGATCGTAGCAATTTCTTTTATCATCTGGAACCATTCGGTTTCCGTGAGATGCACCCCGCGATTACTGCTGATGCAATTACATTATTGCCGGTTTTTAATATTGAGGATGGAATACCCACAGATGATGGTGGCGAATTATGGATAGGTCTGACTAATGCCCAAGCCGACGAAACATTCTCAGTCCTGTTTCAAGTCTCGGATGGCAGTGCCAATCCACTAAAAAACATGACCCAGGTTAATTGGTATTATTTAAGCAACAACAACTGGCTGTCATTTAACAAACAGTCAGTTACCGATCAAACCAACAATTTAACCAGCTCGGGTTTAGTGATATTTAGTATTCCTGCGGATGCTACGCTCGCTAATAGCCGCGCAGATGATGGATTGATCTGGATAAAAGCAGGTGTGCAACACGATACAGACGCTGTATGTAATTTAATCGCTGTTGATGCAAATGCCGCGAAGGCGCAGTTTGTGCAGGATATTGCCAATAACATCGTATTTACCCAGATACTGTCGCCTAACATAATTAGTAAACCAGCCATTGCAGACGCTGCATTAAAGAAAACACAACAACCATATACTTCATTTGGCGGTCGTGTGCAGGAAACTGATGATCAGTTTTATCAAAGGGTTAGTGAACGCCTGCGCCATAAAAACAGAGCTATTACCACCTGGGATTATGAACGTTTGATACTACAGTATTTTCCACAGGTTTTCAAGGTAAAATGTATTGATCATACCGGTTTTCTGCCTGATGAGAACACCAATCAGCAAAAATATAGCGAGATGCTGGCAGGGCACGTAACGATAATAACCATTCCGGATCTTACACACCTCAATAATGCTAATCCACTCAGGCCATATACCAGCATAGGCTTGCTGACTGAAATAGAGAAATACATTGTAACGTTGACTTCGCCATTTGTAAAACTACACCTCAGTAACCCCTTGTTTGAAGAAGTACAGTTTGAATTTAGTGTTACGTTCCGCGAAAATATCGATCCCGTCTATTTCTCAAACCAGTTAAACGATGAAATTGAGCAATTTTTAACTCCATGGGCTTTTGGCAACCCACAGGCAATTCAATTCGGTAATAGTATTGAAAAATCGGTAGTACTTAACTTTATTGAAGAAAGACCTTATGTAGACTTTATTACCTGTTTAAAGATGAACCATATTATACTTCGCCAGGGTCAGGTAGTCATACAGGCTCAATATGATATAGATGAGGCGGTAGCAAGTACAGCCAGATCCATTTTGGTATCCTACTATAATGAAGAAACTAAAGTAAAACACTTAATTAATTCACCAGCTAACTGTGATTGTAATGGATAAGCAAAAAGTAATCAGCAAAAATCCGGGTTTAACCAACGATCAAAATTATGCTTTTCTCAGAGGGGCCGGCTTGTATTATATTGAAAAGCTTAGCGGTAAAATCTGGACAGACTATAACGAGCATGATCCGGGTATTACTATTTTGGAAGCCCTCTGTTATGCTATAACCGAGTTAGGCTACAGAACTGGGATGCCCATGGAAGATCTGCTTACCGGAGCAGATGGTCAAATAGCATCTTCACAAACTTTATATACCGCCAAAAATATACTGACTCAATCGCCGCTCACGGTTAATGATTATCGCAAGTTATTGATCGATATAGTAGGTGTGCATAATGCCTGGTTTTTGTATGACGACTACTATATCAATAACGACCACAACGTTCCAGCCGGGGAAATAGCGCTTTATGCAGATTGTAAAAAGGACGCCTTATCATACGATCAAACACCACACCCGGTCTATCTGTCAGGTTTATACAGAGTATTACTTGATCTGGATTCAGATCAGCAATTCGGCGATATGAATAATGGTGAGTTGCAGGTTTTAAATCCGGCTAGCGGCAAATTCAAAGGTGGAGATGTTAGTCTTACCCTCATTTTTCCTGTATGGGATGATCCGGGTGTAGCTTCATTATTAAGCATTGATCCTGCATCTGTTTCTGGTGCTATTGCCAGTTTTACAACTGGAAGTAATATTACTATTCAAATTGATTTCAATTACACTTCTGGGGGTTCAAATTCTTCGGCTGTAATAGCAGGCATAGTCGATGTAGACCTGCAACCGTCGGGCCAATTGGTACAATTGAGCGATATTCAGGCTTTCTTTAGTGCCGATTTTACCGTGCAGGTACTTAACCTGTATCTGCTGAAAATTCAACAGGCAAAAAGGATTGTTCAATCGGCTATCCGTACCTTAAATGAAAACAGGAATCTATGCGAGGATTTTGTAAGTGTTAATACTATCAAAGATGAAGAAGTAGCCATTTGCTGCGACATTGAAGTTTCGCCATCTGCAGATATGGAACAGATACAGGCGCAGGTATTTTATGTTATTGAAGAATATCTTAACCCATCGGTGAACTTTTACCTGTTGAGCGAATTACAGGATAAAGGCTATACAACAGATGCCATATTTGAAGGCCCCACACTGCAACATGGATTTATTGATACAACCGAACTGGAGCAGACTCAATTACGTCAGGAAGTATATGCCTCGGATATCATCAGTATGATCATGGATATCGATGGCGTGCTGGCTGCCCGAAACTTTATGATGACCAAATATGGAGCTGATGATAAACCTGTTACTGGTTTAACTGGAAAAAACTGGTGTATGCCCATTACAACAGGTTGTAAACCTGTATTTTCAGAAACAAAATCAAAACTCCTTTTCTATAAAAATCAATTCCCTTATTTACCATCTCTAATCGAGGTGCGCGACACCCTCAAATGGCTGCGTGCTGTAAAAGCCCGTAATAAACTTTCTGGTCATACCGACGACCTTGCTATTCCCTCCGGTAGCTACTACCCATTGAGCAATTACACTTCTGTTGAATACCTTTTACCTCAAACCTATGGTGTAGGTTCGGCAGGGCTTTCAGCAAATGAAAGTGATCAAAGAAAGGGGCAAGCCAAACAGTTACAGGCTTACCTATTATTATTTGATCAATTATTAGCTGATTTCCTTTCACAGCTGAACGGTGCAAAAGAATTGTTTTCAACTGACAATATCGTGCAAACTTATTATGCACAGTTCCTGGGGGATATTAAGAATATTCAACCGATATATAAACAAGATGGGGCAGCCCATACTATTAAACAACTGGTGATGCAAAACCAGGATTCAACCGTTGTTCCGGCAAACAACTGGCAAAACTTATATGAATCAAATGAAGTTTTCACAGACCGCCGCAACCGTTTCCTCGATCACCTGATGAGCCGTTTTGGCGAATCATTCAATGATTATGTTTTGCTGAATTATTCGCTTGATTATGCAACCCAACAGGAATCCAATTTAACACCTGCTGATATGATCGATAGCAAGATCTCCTTTTTGAAGGATTATCCGGTTATAGGCTATCAAAGGGGGAGGGCATTTAATTACTTTCCGCAAAACTACTTTCCGCCTCAACCCGACTTTTCTATTGATACCAGTAAATTATGGGATACAGATAATGTGTCAGGATTGGAAAAAAAGTTATGCCACCTGGGCGGTATCAATAATTTTTATCGCCGGTTCTTGTACTGTATTGGCAACGTCACTATTGTGACTACGAGTGATACACCAGCTAAATATCAGTTTTCATTCAGCAACCAAAACGGGGGAGTGTTAACATCAGTAGCCATTTACAATACACAGGATAAACTGAATAACGCTTTACCCGCATTTATGGATCTTGTTTTAACTGATGAACACTATGCCATTAAACAAACCAGCAGCAACTGGAATATTTACGTTGTCGATAATGAGAATAATAACCTTGCTATAAGTAATGATTTTACATCCCTTGCAGATGCAAATGTAGCTATGGCGCAATTTGTAACAGAGTTTAATAAGGAATGTGATGCCGACGGGCTTCATTTGATTGAGCATTTACTTTTAAGACCACGGAATAACCAATTCAACTTTGCACCGGTATGCCTGGATCAGAACTGTGATTTTTGCGGCGAACAAGACCCTTATTCATTCAAAATGTCTGTAGTGCTACCTTACTGGCCCCTGCACTTCCGGAATTTAGCCTTCCGAAATTATTTTGAAGATATTATACGGCAAGAAACACCCGCGCACACTATGGTGAAAATCTGCTGGATAAATGACCAGTCGATTTATGATTTTGAAAATGCTTATAAAGCATGGATAACGGCTTTAGCAAACTATTCATCTGATAACACCAAAATAGATGATCTGCAGCAAGCCAATGATACCCTGATACAACTGCTGTTTAATTTACATAGCGAATACCCGGTAGCCACTTTGCATGATTGTGCTGAAAGTAAGGACACCAACCCGGTAATGCTGGGCAAAACCACTTTAGGATCTTTAAAAAATTGATATATGGCAAATCCAATAGAATACATCGTGTTTGAACCAGATCAGGTACTTACTAACGATCACCTCAATGAAACTTTTAACTACCTCGATCAGCAAAATCGCTGGACACGTAACAAACTGATAGGTATTGGTATTGTTTGCGGACTGGATATAGTGCTCAATCCAGGTATCATTCAAATTAACAAAGGTTGCGGAGTCACATCGCAAGGGTATTTGATTACGCAGGATACCAATCAGTATACCTATTATATGCCGTATACAGCTGTTGATGTTCCCGTTGATCTGCCCTTTGTTTATAATAATGGCGATCTTCCATTTTACAAACCTTTTTGCACCAATAAAAATATTTGGTTATTACTTACTGATGATCAGTTCAATGCGCTGGAAACAGCACAAAAGGTAAATGCGCAAACACTTTCATCTGCAGCGGCCAACTTTTTAAGCGACTACGTAGTTGCCTTGTTTTTAGAAATACGGGAAACCGACCTGAAGAATTGCGACACACAAGATTGCAATAACAAAGGTGAAAAAATGGTTTTACAGGTAAGGCCCTTACTTGTTGCAAAAAATGACCTGTATAATAATAATGCTAATACAATCAGCGGTGTTGATAGGATACGCACCGTAACTAAAATATCCTCAGGGCTAAATATTCCGTTTAAACCCTTTCAATTGAGTTTAGGCTCTCCAATACAGCTTAAAAGGTTTAATGTACCCTACACTGATCTGGAAACTGCCGATGATATATTGAATGCCTTTGTTAATTTGGTTGATGATGCTACATTAAGTCAGCTAACAGATGCTTATAATTCCTGCTATCAGCAGTACGGGCCGATTTTAAACATTACATCGAACCCCTTTTCTGATATGCTGGCGGTGTTGAAAAATTACCTTGATCTACTCTTAAAACAAAACCCATTATCAATTGAATATTTTTATGATTTTATAGATGATCTGATCAAAGCATATAACGAGTTTTCTGCTAAAGTATCTCATATCATCACCACTGGGTGCCCAGATGAGAATCTATTTCCCTTACATCTTATTTTAGGTGATGCATCTTTGGCAACTAATGATTATGTAAAAGACAGTTATCGTAACTACTTTATTTATTCACCGCTATTCTCAAAAATGGGTATTGAATCAGCCGAAGTACTCCTGCTGTTTAGCCGGATGGTACTGCTGATTAAAGATTTTACCATTCCAGACACAACCCAGTCAGACAAATTTACTATAAAGATCACCCCGAGCCAGTATACGCATTTCCCGCTTTCAGAACGGGCTATCCCATACTATTACACAGTAAATGAAAGCGGCGCCGAATTATATAAATCATGGAACTATGCCAAAACCAATAGTGGGAATGCCACGCTAAATCTGGGTTACAATTCGGGTTTATATAACAATAGCACCGCAGTAACACAACCACTTTTGTATGATATAGAAAAGTATAACTTTTTTAGGGTTGAAGGTCATATAGGTCAAAATTATCAAGATGTTTTATCCAATATCTTAATTCAGCGCTTAACCTATAATTTGCCATTTGATGTAATAGCAATTGCAGATGAGCAGTTTGATTTTTCGAATATGACATTGCCCGATGCTGAAACTCAGGACTTAGAACTTGATTACAAATTAATATTAGCTGAAGCTCAAAATAAGATATTAGATCCATTTGCTTTTGTTGCGGGTTTGCCCTATGTTCTTAAAATCGTTACGGGAACTAATATACCTGGCAGGTTTTCTGTAGAAACAGATAACCCAATTAAAAGATTTTCGGAGTTTAAAACAACCGTTATCCGTGGTACTGAACCGGTAAGCTCATCGAATACCAATTACAACAATTATAGTAAAGGTGATTTTATGCGCATCTATTGTCCACCACAACCTAACACAATAGGTAGCGCTTACCTCGATGCATTAAGCAGCACCGGGGTATTCACTAATCCGATAATCAGTCATCAACCGGGTAGTATAGACGAGCTTTATTTCTATTTTTTTAATTTTATTGATGCTATCGAAGAGTTGATGGTGTATTTACGCAATACCGACTCTATTCTGAACATCGACGTAAGAGGTCAAAATGTTATATTTAATAACTATTACGACTCCATTAATAACGTTATCGCTACCTTAAAAGGCCCCGTGGCAAAAACGCAAGTCCCTAGGGATGCCTCCATGATATCATTAATTGAGAATTATGAATTGGATGTTTTAATTGTAGCGTTTGAAACACTGATTAATATTGATCTTGATGATCGGTTATGGGAATTAACCCACGAAGCTGACAATAGATACTCCCGCTACGCCGATAAACATAAATTTTCAAATTATTATAAAAATAACCCAGGGCTTGAACATAAAGCCGGTGTACCCAAAGGCGGTACATTAGTATTAGTTTATAAAAACTATATCCCCAATTTTAACGCCATCGGCTTAAAAAGCACCAATACCTCAATCTTTAAAGCCAGTGATACAGCGTCGCGGGTTGCAGGCATGGCAGCTGCGCCAACAGAAGGACAAAAGGCCGTTTTATCCTCTAATCTTGACGAAAACACGTTAAATATGGTCAGGAAAATGGTGACCGAAAGTAAAGGGGTATCTGATACTGAAAAAATGAGGTTAATAGATATTTTGGCAGGGAGAGATACCCCGGTACCAGAACCAAACTATAACATCAACAATAAAATTATTATTGCTGATTTCTATGTTCCTTACATTGGTTCGCCAATAGAACGCAGTTCGGCCGAAATGACACCACCGCCACCTCCGGCACCGGTTATTACAATGGGTAATACTTTCTGTGATAATGATACCAATCCTGCGCCTATTACAGTATCCATCCCTGGGGGAACTTTTAATACCGTGCCAGGTCTTGATCCCGTCAAACAAACCTTTATCCCGGCCTTGGCAAAAGCCGGAACATATAGGATAATTTATACCGTAAATAATATAAGTTCCGATCCATTTGTGGTAACTGTACTTCCCGTTCCTGATAGCAGGTTCACGTTTATCAATGATTGGTCTGGCAATAGGGTTAAGGGTGCAGAGGTAACTACGAAAGCTGCTGTTACTAAAGGTATTGTAAGTGCAACATTTACTCCTAACGTCAGGGATAACAGGTTTACCTATGATTGGAAGGTTTCTGCAAATGCCGTCAAAGGCGCTGTGGCTACCGACGGAGTTGTTAGAATATCATACGATACATCAGTGGTGAATGTGCGCGCTTCAACAGTTGAAGTTTCATTAACCATATCAAACGGGAATTGCAATTCATATACAAGCTCAATGGAGTTGGATGTTAGCTCAATAGGCTTCAGCCCCGTACCTTCAGACGGGCCGCCGGCTTCGCTTAAAAAACCCGGGGCTATAGAGAAACTTTTTACCAGGAAAAAGAAAAGTTAAACTAATCAATAAAGTAACATCACAATGGCAACTCATATTGTTCATAAGCAGCAAGTCAATTTAAATCTTCCCAAACGGGAAGAGGCACACGCCTATCAAAATCGTGTGAGTGACTTACTGCGTAATGAACTATCAGCCAGCATGGAAGCTGTTTTTGATGAAATGTTTCCAACTACCGATATAATACGTATCGACTCATTGCATCTTTTTTTAGATAAAATTGAAACGCACAATTTTGAGCAGGAATTTAAAACGCACTTTATTGAAGAGCTCAGAAAAAGTCTATCGTCTAAAAAAAGTAAGCTAAAGGATGAATATAACGAAGAAGTATTAAGCCCTGAGCAATCATTTATAAAAGCTTTCATTTACTTTTTGGAGAATGGTTATTTACCATGGTATAGCACTGTCGAAAATATGGCTAATTGGAGCAACGAAATCTTAAATGCTTTTTCAGAAAATAAAAATCAATATTTCTTTAACTGGCTCCGTGATAATTATGCAGATAAACCGATCATATTGCAAAGACTTGTTTTGCAATTTGATAATGCCTTTTTGGAGAAAGTATTATCAATCGTTGCTCCTTTACCAGATGAATCCTGGGGAGATATTTATAACGACCTGGAAACTTTGACCAGTAATTTCATAAAGAAAAGGTCACCAGTTCGTGATAAAGTATGGCAGCACATTTTCCAGTTAGTTTTAAACGATTCTTTTTTAGAAAATCACCTTATCTCATCAAATAAAAAAGACAGTGAGTGGTTATTTTATACCTTGAGTTTACTGGCGGGACATTTTAATCTATCAGACCGGGATATAGCCGCATTATCGAAAAACCAAGTAAATAAGCAACTTAAGACAAACATCGTAAAAAAGGCGTTTAAAAAACTCCTTTCGCATTTAGCCACACAAACTGATTTTGGAGAGGATATAGACGAATCTAAGCCTGGAAGTCAAAATGAAGAAGCCTGGCTAAATAATGTTCTTGGTAACAGCGAAGAAATAAGCACAAACAAAGAGAAACACGCAGAAAAAAAACGGCCTGAAAATACAGATCCTATAAGCAGTCAAAAAAACAAGATTAAAACTAAAAATAAAGATGCTTTGGTGAATGGGAATATGTTATTAGAAAATAACGATCCAAAAAAGCCACATGTTAATACAAGTGAAAACAGTGCCGGAAAGCAGGAAACTACCCAAACAGAGCATACCCCCAACACTACTAAAGATGGGGTATTTTTAAATCCTCAAGAAAACGCCGAAGAACGGAGAAGAGGGTCGGACATGGCCGGATCTGATAAAAAGGAAAATACAAATAAAGCGAAGCAATCACCATTTCAAAATAAAACGCTTAAAGGTATTACAGAAACAGAGACTTTATATGTAAAAGGTAGCGGGATTGTAATACTTCATTATTTTTTATCACCATATTTTGCTGATCTGGAATTATTAGCTAATGGAAAATTTAAAAATGACACAGCTCATCAGCGGGCGGTATTATTACTTTATTATCTGACAACAGGGAAAAGTAAAGCAGCTGAATTTAATTTAACACTTTCTAAAATTTTATGCGGCTATCCTATTACGGAAACCCTGTCGGCTGCTATTATCTTAACAAGAAAAGAAAAAACAGAATCAAAAAGGCTACTGGAAGCCATTATAGATTATTGGACGCCGTTAAAAAACACATCGATTAAGGGCTTGCAGAATGCTTTTTTTGAACGGGACGGAAAACTAACAAAAAAAGAAAATGGCTGGCTGCTAACTGTTGAACAAAAAACTATTGATGTATTGTTAGGGAAGCTACCCTGGGGATATTCAACTATAAAGCTGCCATGGATGCAAGAAATACTAAATGTTGACTGGTATTAAAATAAAGTTATGTTAGCAACTAAGCAATTACAACCCGAAAATGCTGTAAAGGCACAAAATAATGCGCCTTTTTTTCTCGGTCATCTGGTACAGCCTAAATTAGAGGTGAACGAGCCTGGTGATCAATATGAGCAGGAAGCAGACGCTATGGCCGATAAGGTTATGCGTATGCCCGCAGGGGAATCCACATTTTTTAAACCAGCTCAGGCAATTGTGCAACGTAAATGCCAGCATTGCGAAGAGGAAGAAAAATTACATCGCAAAGAAAGCTCAGATACTGAGGTACAGGGTGGCCAGGAACTGGACAACTATGTAGGGGGCTTAGGATCTTCAGGTCAAACCCTGCCCGAAAGCAGCCGCCAATTTTTTGAGCCTCGTTTCGGCCGGAATTTTTCAAACGTACGCATTCACACAGACACTGTAGCCGCAAAATCGGCTCAATCTATTAACGCATTAGCTTATACAACGGGTAATAATATTGTATTCAATAGCGGGCAGTTTTCACCCGAAAGTGACGACGGCCGGCAATTAATTGCCCACGAGCTCACACATGTAATTCAGCAAGGCGATAGTAATATTGTTAGAAGAACCCCAAATTGTTCGGCCGCGAGGAGCTGTTGTGCGACTGATCAATGTAATAATCCGGATACTACAGTAACTGGAACCCCGACCGCCAGCACCTGGTGGGCCATGGATGTCAATATCGACATTGAAGAAAGTGACTGGGAAGCTGCTGTTCGTACTCAAAATTTCGGTCATACTTTTATAAGGTTTTATGAAAGCAATGGCACACAATATACTTACGGATTTTATCCAGGCCCAACAATACCAACTGAAAACGCTCCGAGTGTGCCTGGGTGTGTAAATCACCCCGACACCTCTCACGACGCTTGTACCGATCGAACGGAAACTATGTTTTTGACAGCCGCTCAATATGCTGCCGGGCTCTCTTTTGCGCAAAATATGTGTCGTACAGGTCATTATTATGGTTATATAAGAGGAACAGGAAGTTATACCTGTACCACTTTTGCATCCGAAGTAGTTACTGCTGCGGGACATCATTTACCAAGCTCTACAAGCGCACCAACTTCTGTTTTTTATACCTACATACCTGCGATAGACAATCCGAACACCTTGAATGAAAATATGGGAAATGCCAATGAAGGTGTTGGGTCTACTGAAACAGAAATATTATCGCGGGTTGAAATTTTTGGTTCAGCAATGTTAGCGCGTATCTCATGGGAAGAGAAGGTAAGATGGATGAGGGTACTGCTTAATGAAACCTGGATTACCGATCGTGATGTTGCTGCCATGGTCAGAATTTGTTGTGTTGGTACCTCAAGTAGTGATTTATCAAGTATACAAACAAAAGTCACCCCACTGTTAAGTGTGATGAATAGCTCATCGCAACGGACAACCGTAAGTAATGCTTTATCTGGTACATGCCCTTAAAAACAATGAAATGAATCAATATTTAAATAAACCAGCTGATAACCAGGGTAAAAAAACAACCTGTTCAAATCAGATTTTTTTTCAGGCTAAGCTCACCGTAAATCAACCCGGCGACATTTATGAGCAGGAGGCTGATACTATGGCCGATCATGTGATGCGTATGACTATGCCTGATCATAACGGTAATGCTTTTTTTAAACCGGCTACAGATGCTATTCAGCGTAAATGTCAGCATTGCGAAGACGAGGAGAAACTACATCGTAAGGAAAGCTCCGGTGGTGAAGTACAAGGTGGTTATCAACTGGATAATTACGTAGGATCATTAGGTTCATCGGGGCAGGCCATGCCAGAAAGCAGTCGCCAGTTTTTTGAACCTCGTTTCGGGCGCGATTTTTCAACTGTGCGTATCCATACAGGCTCGGAAGCAGAAAGATCGGCTCAATCTATCAATGCACTGGCTTATACTGCGGGCAATAATATCGTTTTCAACGCGGGGCAATATTTACCTGAGAGTAATAGCGGTAAACGGCTAATGGCCCATGAGCTTACCCATGTGGTACAGCAAGGTAAAGGCGCCGAAGTTAAGACCTTTCCCTGGGTACCCGTTGCAGCAGGTGCAGCTGTTCTTGGAGCAGCCTATCTTTACTGGAAATATAATTGTATGAAGCCCTGTGAACCTGCTATGTATACTGCTACTTTTGGTAACTCGGCAAGAACTGGGGGCTTCAGGTTATGGTACTATAATCAAACCCATACCGACGTTCCGAGCAATGTTTGGGACGCCTATGGGCATTGTTTTGCAGGATGTTGCGCCAAGAAAAGGTGTGGCGGTACCGCTGCATATTTAGCCGGACGGAGTAGGGAATATTACAGGGAATATATCGACAGCCAGCCCCACGATAGCTATACCCAGGATGTAAACAACCAGGAATTGGGCAGGGATTTAGCTAACGATGAAAATGTTGACTGCACCACCGCATGTCAAAATGAAGCATTACCGGGAGGACGGCTGGATGTCTCTGCACCAAGGGCAACATTTTGGAACCCAACAAGAGGCGACTTTTAAAGTATAACAAATTATATATATGTTAATTGGGGATGAATGAGATAGGCAACAAGCAGTTTTTAGGAATCAATAAACCCTTAATAACAAATTGGCGATGTTTGAAAGAAAACGATATATCAATATGTTGAGTGAGGATAAATCTGGCAGGATACCTACACCAGGTACTTCTTTCTTTGGCACAAGGCGAAGCCATGGCTTTGAGCTTGACGGTCGGAAGCAGATTAACGCTTTTGTTGGCCCGGTTGAAGCAGAAACCACCCAGGTCACTCATGCTGAAATATTGCCTCAAGATGGAGTTGTTCAACAGGAGGGAGAGAATAAGGATGAAGTGAACCCCACGGAGATCAAAGCTAGTACGGGCCCCAATTGTGATCCGCAAGGTATTACTATCGATCAGTTTTTGAATCAATCAGGTAACACTGATGATTCATTTGGAAAAACCACTTTGAACCGGGATGATGTTACATTTCCGGAGGCTATTTTAAAAAATGGTGAGTTGCAAAAAACCGTTGCCGGTATGCCGGTTAGTTCGTTTTACTTATTGCCGCAAACATTTAAGGATAAAGGAAGTGTTATTATACAGGATGGGGGTAGCAGCGAAGAAAACCATTTTTGCCCAAAGGGTACTTATGATAAGCATTGGCAGATAACACAAAGCGGCTCAAATAAGATCAAGGAGGGGGAACAGGAGCATTGCAGCGACCTTACCCTTGCATTCAACCTAAGTTTGGCTAAATTCAGGGATGCTGTGAATAGCGCAGCCGGAAAAAAATTCTCATCTCAGTCACAGGCTAATAAATATCTGGAAAAACAAATCGGCGTTCACCCCGATCAATGGAATAATTACTTCTGGTGTCTGGCTTCAAAAACCAGGATCAGGGATACACAAAAATGGCACTACCCCAAATCCTTACGAACAAGGGTTGATGAGCATTGCCAAAAAGCCATAACCGTTTTAGGCACCAGTAATTTACCGGATATTGGGCTACACCCCTCTACCGAGATCATAAAAGATTGTGATGCAAAGGCATCAGATAAAAAATAAAAAAATGCAAGCCTTACCTATAGCCAATTCCTTTAAAACCTTGTACCAGGTAATCAATTCCAGGCTACAATCTCATTTTAATAATGCAGCCATTGATTTCCCGTCAGTTAAATTGGATCAGGATGGTTCTTCACTCCATCAATTTATAATTGATCATCAACTGCCACTTGAGGAATACATTATATTGCTAACTGCCTTAGTGCCACATTTAGATACCTCTTTTTTTGAGAACATTATACTGGAATTTTTACCATCAGGAGGTGATTTCCTTGAATTTGGCGGAGTAAAGGGCAGCAATCACCGTGGCTTATTGCCCACCGGCGAAACGGTGCAATTTATTTTAGGTGGCAACGATCTGGAAAAACGTATCACCGTACAACATCTCCTTAGCAACGGCATCCTGGTTAAACATAAATTATTGTCTGTTGAATCTGTTAAAGAAGGTGAACCATTAATGAGTGGCCGGCTCATACTCGACCATGAGTGGGTAAATCGCTTTCTTACAGGCATCGAAACCACACCAAAGTTCGGTCCCGATTTTCCGGCAAAAAACATTACCACAGCGATGTCATGGGACGATCTGGTATTGAAC
Organism: Mucilaginibacter lappiensis; assembly: GCF_900155965.1. Lineage (GTDB taxonomy): Bacteria > Bacteroidota > Bacteroidia > Sphingobacteriales > Sphingobacteriaceae > Mucilaginibacter > Mucilaginibacter lappiensis. The sequence goes on along the minus strand of NZ_FTMG01000004.1, from coordinate 97,856 downwards.
AATTATACCCAGAATCAGCTTAATGAAATCCTGATATGGGTAAAACATAACGAAACACTGATGCAGGATGAGGTGCTGAAACGAAAAATAAAACCAGGTTACAGGGCGCTGTTCCACGGCCCTTCCGGAACAGGTAAAACACTAACAGCATCTTTATTAGGCAAACACTTTAACAAAGATGTATATCGTATTGACTTGTCGCAGGTTGTAAGTAAATACATTGGTGAAACAGAAAAAAATCTGGAAAAAGTATTTCAAAAAGCCGAAAACAAAAACTGGATCTTGTTTTTTGATGAAGCGGACGCATTATTTGGTAAACGTACCAACGTACAAAACTCCCACGACAGATATGCCAACCAGGAAGTGAGCTACTTATTGCAGCGCATTGAAGATTTTCCAGGCTTACTGATATTGGCATCTAATTTAAAAAGTAATATGGACGATGCTTTCTTAAGGCGTTTCCATACCATCATACATTTTTCGGCGCCAAATGCCCAGGAAAGGCTAAAACTATGGGAAAAAGCATTCCCGGCCTCATGTAAACCAGAACCATCCATCCAATTACGGGATATTGCTGATAAATATGAACTAAACGGAGCGGCAATACTCAATATTATACATTATGCCGCACTGCAATCTATTTCCAGAGATGATCAATATATTCGTAATGCCGATTTGATAGAGGCAATAAGAAAAGAATATCGCAAAGAAGAACGTACCATGAGTTAATTAAAATAAATAACTGGAGGAAAAAACATGGCTTTAGCACAATTTCATATTTACACACCACAGGACTTTCAGCAATATCTGGTCAATACCGTTTTTTCCAGAAGTATCAAAATGATACAGAACCACCATACCTGGGAACCCAATTATAGCTCATTAAGCGCCAATCAGGGAGAAATGTATTGGCTCGAGTCGATGAGAGATTATCATATCCATAATAATGGATGGAGTGACATTGCACAAAATCTAACTACTTTTCCTTCCGGCAATATTGGCTTATGCAGGCCAATAAATATTACGCCCGCAGGCATTTTTGGAGCAAATTCTGGTGCTATTTGTATTGAAAACTTAGGTAACTTTGATGCAGGACATGACCAAATGACACTACCACATAAGGATAACATTGTATTTTTAAATGCTGTGCTTTGTATAAAGTTTAATCTGAAACCGGTGAAAGAACAAGTGGTTTACCACCATTGGTTTGATCGCACAGGTAAAAGATTTCCGGAAAGTGTGGTTAATAACAACCAGGTAGGCAACCAGCAGAAAACCTGTCCGGGTACCGCTTTTTTTGGTACCAATACCATTACATCGGCGGAAGCTAATTTCTTCCCCCTGATTGATAATAAAATAAAGCAGCTCAATGAAACCCCTGCACCTCCAATCACATCCCGGATTGTAAATGCGAGTGTACTGAACGTACGTTCGGGACCGGGCACATCATTTCCGGTTCTGCGAACTCTAACACAAGGTACAGAGGTATCTGTTTATACCACAACCAATCAATGGAGCAAAATAAGTAACACGGCAGACGAGTGGGTATTCAGCAGCTACTTATCCTAAACATTTTTAACCATAAACATAAAAAGATCATGTTGTCACTTTTTAAAGCAAAAACCTGGAGCGGTGCCGGCTGGTTACTGACTCTTTGCGTATTACTTGTTTTTATAGCGATGATTTATACAGCGCTTCATCTTTGCTATAAAGGCACAGATCATAAAAAACTGGATAATATGCAGCTGTTAAATATTGATAACGTGATTGCTGTATATCCAGATCCTGATTCGGCACAATTAGCTTCAAAAGATCCCGCGGTTAAGAAAGTGGTATTAGCAAAACGCGAAGAACGAGATCATGCCCTGTTTAACTTTTTAAGAAATGAATACGATGGGCGCATCGATGAATATCGCCTGAAACGCATGGATGGCTTATTGATTAACCTGAACAATAAAGACACCAAAGCATATCTTACCGATACGGAGATCATCGTTAATGATTTTTTCTGGTTTGTTGGAACAGGAACTTATGCCGAGGTTTTGTTTTGGGCTCTTATAGGCGTTTTAGTGAGTTTGATTTATTATGTAAGTATTGCTAACGGTCAGTCATTAAAAGTGGCTGGGGACGCGGATACGGGGCCATTTGACCCTGCTGAAATATCCGGACAAGTATCAAAAATGTTTTATGCTCCCGTGTGTGCCCTTATTTTAGTACTTGGGTATAATTTACTGGCTGGCAGTAATACCAAAATGACAGATATCAGTGTAGGTAAGGGGCTCTTATTATTCTCCTTTATTTCAGGATTCTTTTCAGGTCGTGTTATGAAATTTATTGACAGGTTAAAAGATCTGGTATTACCCTTAGGCTCAACCGACAGCACTACAACTGATGATAGCGCTACAACCAATGATATTGATAAAACAGATGAAAAAACAGCAAACATAACCATAAGCCTGCAATTAGCCCAGGCCATGCTATCGACGCCGGAAGCTGCTGATATTATTGACGAAGGATTTAATACAGCAGTTGTTACTCTAAAACCGCTAACCGGAGATATCATTACCCTGGGAAAACCTGCCGATGATCAAAGTTCGGAATTTACGGCTACACAGGTACCCTGGGGTAAATATACCTTGCATGCAGCCATGGCTTTTAAAAATAATGATACTATTATTAACCTCGAGGCCGATAAGGATATTGAAATAAGTGATGCCGATAAAACCTTCCAATTGGATTTGGATAAAGCAGCAGAGGCCGGTTAAAAACAACTATCCATACCTTTTTGAGATCGGGTAAGTGAGCCTCAGTCTAATTCAGCTATTCTAATGTCTGGTTCACCCTTACGTTTGTCTACTTCAGGCTTGATTATGTGTATAAATGCTTATTATTAAGCAACTTTACGGTATAATCATTGAACTATGAATGCCCAGCCTTCCAAATTATTCAAAAGAAAACCCATCATCATAGCAGCCATTTTATTGATCGGCTTTTTATCCATTCAATTCATCCGCCCACAAATTACAAATCCACCGGTAAAAGCGGAGATAGAAGCCCCAGCAGAGGTAAAAAGTATACTCACACGCGCTTGTTATGATTGCCACTCGAACCAAACTAACCTTCGCTGGTATGATCAGATATCACCTGTTTACTGGAAAGTAGCCAGCCACGTGAATACGGGCCGTAAGCACTTAAATTTTTCTAACTGGCAAAACCTGGCGCCAGCCGATCAAAAAGCCATACTTTGGGAAGCCGTAAACCAGATAGCCGCTGGTGCTATGCCTATAAAAGATTATGAACTGGTTCATCCATCGGCTGCTGTTTCTAAAAGCGATCTGGAAGTATTGAAAAAGTACGTTTCTTCCATGTCGCCCAAACAAATTTCGGGAGATACAGCCAAAATAAACGCAGCCGATAAACAATATGTCCATTGGCAAAAAGCTACCGCAGACCAAGCTAAATTACCAAAAGCGTTAAACGGCATTACTTATATCCCTGACTATAAAAACTGGGAAAGCATCAGCAGTACCGAACGCTTTGATAATGGTACCATGCGGATAATATTTGGTAATCCGACGGCTATTAAGGCCATCCGAGAGCATCATATTAACCCTTGGCCCAACGGAACAACATTTGCCAAAGTAGCCTGGGACCAAATAACCGATAAAGGTGGCAATGTACATACCGGTGCGTTTAAACAGGTAGAATATATGATCAAAGACGATAAAAAGTACGCGGCTACCGCAGGGTGGGGCTGGGCCCGCTTTAAAACTGATAAGCTTGTACCCTATGGTAAAACAGCCATGTTCACTACAGAATGTGTTAGCTGTCATAAACCATTAAGTAATACAGATTTTGTTTTTACCTCACCGATTGAACATTAATTAAATCAGGACTCCCATCATGAAAATTACCTATATATTATTCGCAGCGTCCGTTTTTGTATTATCGGCCTGTAATAACCGCAAACCAAGCGAAGAGCTTTTGAATAAGAAAGCTGCTATACCCGCTTCATTCAACTTTAGCAAAGCCGGTTTAAAAGTGATCACTTCATCCATCAACAAAAAAGAGCAAACCATGTCTACACTTTATGGGAATGACCTAGCCTTAAAAACTGCCATTTCAGGTACAACAAGCTATCCTCCGGGAGAAAACCTCACACTGGTTACCTGGAGTCAGCAAGATGATGACCGTTGGTTTGGCGCTAAGATTCCGGGTGATCTGTTATCTGTTGAGGTAGTTAAAATAATCAGTTCAAATACCGGGAGTATAACTACTATTTATCAACGATTTACGGGCAAAAAATTAATAAAAGATATCGACACAGCACATCAACAGGAACGTATTAATTATATCTTTTCTCAGAAGCCTTCAGTAATGCCCTGATGCTTTCTAGAATAGCTTCAAGGTATATTAAAGACCTGTAATTACGTGGCGTATTCCCGTTGATATTTATTTCGGTAATCAATAGGCGAGAGGCCCGTAATGCGCTTAAATGTGGTACGGAAAGCCTTGGTATCGGTATAGCCTACGTTATACATCACTTCATTCACGTTTTCGCGTGAAGTTTCCAGGCTTACTTTAGCTGCCTCGATTTTCACACGCTGTATATATTCGGCTACAGTGTTGGCTGTTGCTTTTTTAAACCGACGTTCCAGGTTTCTGCGGCCCAGGGCAAACATAGAGGCCAGTTGTTCCACGGTGATTTTTTCCTGGTAGTTCTTCTCAATAAACTCCTGAGCCTTTTTAATCGGATCGTCCGCATGATCTTTTTGTCCCTGGAAAATAATGAATGAGGATTGGCTATTTCGCTCCATTTCAATGGCAAACACCTTAGCACTTAAAATAGCGATATCCCGGCCAGCATACTTTTCAATCAGGTATAAGATCAGGTTCAGATAAGAGAAAGCCCCGCCGCTGGAATAAATACCCTGCTCATCCGTAATAATCTTTTCTGTAACCAGGTTAACATCCGGGAACATCTTCCTGAATTCATTAGCAAACATCCAGTGCGTAGCGCATTTTTTGCCAGCCAATAAACCGGTTGAAGCCAGCAAAAAAGCTCCCATGCATAAACTGGCGATCTCCGCGCCATTATTATATTGCTGGATTAACCAGGGTAAAAACTCTTTATTATTTTCAACTTCTTCGCTGATATTGCCATCAATAGCCGGAATAATGATCAGATCGGTCTTTTGTACCTCCCCAATCAACTTATTGGCATTAACGGTAAATAAGCCGCCGCTAACAGGGGTTTCCATGGTGAGTCCAACCAATTCAACCTTAAAAATAGGGTCTTTTCCGGCCGCCATAAAAAATTGGTTCACTTGTGTAAGCAACTGACGCGACCCTTCCAGGCTTCCGAGTATGGCCCGTTTAGGAACCAGTATCGATATATGTTTCATACAGTAAACAGGTTTATAATGCAATTTTTACTTCCCCAATTGACGTATATTCAACTCATGGATTATTGCAATATAACGTTAATTTTTTTCAGATGTAATAAGCAAAAATCACCTATCTGCTTATAAACATCAGCGAACAAATAGGCACTAATCCATTAACTAAAGCTCATAATAACCTAATTACCTGCTACTTTTAAAAGTAAAATAAACAAATAATTTAACTTAAACATTTTTAATTAGGTGATATTCCCCGATCAGGAAGCCTTGATCAATTCATCAATAGCTATTAAAATATCCTCATCTGTGGTTCGCCAGTTTACAAAGGCGGCCCGTAAACAGGGTATCCCTTTGTAGGATGTTGGTGAGATGAACAACTTACCAGATGATTTCAATTTCTCCAATACAAGCGCCAATTTGCCACTCCTTTTTTTTTCATCCGCAATGCTAAAACAAACTACATTTAACCTTACTGGTGCGGTTAGTTTAAATATCGTTTTCTCCTCCAGCAGTTGCGCAAACTGATTAGCCAGGACAATATTATTTTCCACTATCCATCCAAATCCGTTACGCCCATAGGCTTGCAGTGCGAACCATGCTGGCAACGCTCTTAAACGCCTGGAGTTTTCGGGGCCGAAATTCAGGAAACTAAAATCAGTAGCCGGATCGCCCAGGTAGGGGGCATTACTGTTCTGAAATGTTTGCAGCTGCAATGCCGAGTGTTTTTCATTGACAAGATATATAGCACTGTCATAGGGTACGTTAAGCCATTTATGACAGTCGACGGTTATGCTATCAGCAAATTGCCAGCCGTTTAGTAAATGACTGTACTTTTCGGAACAGGCAGCGAAAGCACCAAAGGCCGCATCGATATGCCAGTAAAAAGTATGCCGTTTTTGTAAATCGGATATAGCTTGCATGTCGTCAAAATCAACGGTGTTAACAGTTCCCGCACTGCTGATCACAATTACCGGGAAATCTTTATTCTCCAACAATTTAACTTCCAGATCGGCCGTATCCATAGCTTCCCGGTTACCGTCGGCAGTCTTTATAGCAATAATGTTGCTGCTGCCCAAACCCAGCATAGCCAATGATTTAATAGCTGATGAATGCGGGGTGGCCGTTAATATCCTAATCTCTGTTTTAATGCCCTCGCGCGCAATATCAACACCTTTTTGTTTACCAGCCCATTGACGGGCGATAGCCAGGCTGGTAAAGTTTGACATGGTAGCGCCTGTTACAAAGCCACCTTTAAAGTAGGATGGCAAACCAAACAATTGAATAAGCCAGTTAATGGTTTGCAGTTCAATATTAGCAGATACATCACCCGCGCCTTTGAGGCCTTGTGGGTTCTGATCAAATACAGCGCTTAGCCAGTCGCCCGCAATAGCGGCAGGAGTGGTGCCACCTGTTACAAATCCCCAGTACCGCGGACCAGATGATGCCAATATCTTGTCCTGATGCTGCTCATAAAAAGCTTTTATGGTATCCTCCAACCCAATGCCATTCTCGGGTAGATTGATGGGGATTGTTCCCTGAACGTTATTGATGCTTACGGGTTTATCATTTATATCATTAAGATAGGCGGCTGCTTTATCTTTAGTTAGGGATAATAGATAATCCAGGTTATCCAGATCGTTTTGTAATGTGTTGTGCATTGGTTTATAAATTCGATATCGCAAATAAATACATATTAAAATGTGATACCTACCGGGTATCAAAATTTGACACAGGCTGTACAAAAACTTTTTAAACCTTAAATTTTAACACTTTTCTGGTCAAAAACGAGGTAAAAACGGCTCAAAATCGATCTAAAAACCTTCATTTTAACACTTTTTAACAAATTTCAACACGGTTTTGATGCATTTTGAAAACTTTAAAAAGTATTAATTTACTGATATTGAACACATTAAATACCAAACAATTGGTTTCGGGGCTGTATTTCCTCTTAACCAAACAGCCCGGTTTTCCTTTTGATCAGAAAAACCGGGCCGGTATATATACAAATATACGCAATATAGGGCAGAATACTTAAGCGCTGCCAAGATCATTACAACAGTCCCGATAATCTATTTCACATCACCTAATTGAACTTTCTGAATACTTATGCCGCAAAATTCCCGTTCAATCAAAGCTCGGCTGTAATAGAGTTTACTGCAGTGCCCTGATATTCGCTTTATTTAGCCATGGATTATACTCAATTGAGGTTGAAATCACGAATATTTTTTATGTTTACAAAAAAACAAAACTTAGCTATGAAAGCTTTAAAAACACCCTTTTTTACTTTAATTTTTGCGTTAGCCGCTATCACCGTAATTTCGTGTAAATCAAAAAAACTGGTTCAAAAACCCGTACCGGTTGAAAACGAACAAACTTACGCGCCAAAGCCGCAACCGGCTCCGGCTCCAAAACCTGCACCAAAAGAAACTCCACCACCGCCACCGGCCAAACCAAACTATAACTTTAACAATATCCAGTTTGAGTTTAACTCTGCTGTGCTAAGAACATCATCTTACCAAACGCTTGATCTGGCTGCAGCCGAGATGAAGAAAGATCAAACCGTAAAATTTGTATTGAACGGCAACGCTTCATCAGAAGGTACGCCTGAACACAATATGGAACTATCTGTTGAAAGAGCCAATTCGGTAAAATTATACCTGGTAAACAGCGGTATCAACGGCGACAACCTCACTGTAAAAGGTTATGGCGAAAGCAAACCAATTGCAGATAACAGCACAGAAGACGGCAGGGTTTTAAACCGCCGCGTAGAGATCAAGCTTAACAACTAAGCTTTTTCAAACCCATACCAAAAGCCCGGTAATTTAAATTACCGGGCTTTTATGCTTTACAGGGGCAACCATTAAGCTTTTTGGCCCGTAATGAATAGAGTCATGAGGCTAGAGTCAAGAATCAAGACAGAAAAAAACAGCCATGTCGCTTTCTTGATTCTTGACTCTCGATTCTTGACTCTTATACCGGCATGGAGCATATTATAAAAGGCATTTTAACGCTGCTGAATAGGCAGGAGAAAAAGCAATTGGGCAAACTCATCCTGCTCGATCTGTTGATCAGCGCGCTTGATATCGCTTTCCTGGGGATGCTGGTACTGGTGATCGGTATTTACACTTCAACCAAAGCTATCAATACGAGTCTTGCTTTTTTACATTCAAACTGGCTCAATAAAAGCTCTCTGCTGCTTATCAGCATATTCCTGGTTCTTTTTAGCGTTAAAAACTGGATAGGCTATCTCATCATGCGCTTTCAGCACCATTTTTTTTATGGGGTAGCTTCGCGTTTATCCAAAAAGAACATTATCAATTACCTGAAAAGTGATTATCTGAATTTTGTAAATGTCGATTCATCTATCCATATCCGGCAGATTAGTCAGCAACCTATTGAGTTTAGTCATTACATACTCACCAACGTTCAGCAGGTTATTTCGCAGATTATCCTTATTCTGTTTTCGATTTGCGCTATACTGATCTATCAGCCCGTATTGTTTTTATTGTTGCTGTTACTGTTGTTGCCTCCGGTAATTTTACTGGCTTACTTTATCCGGAAACGGTCGAAACAGATCAGGGTAAATACAAAACAAGCCAGCGAAAAAACCATCCAGCACTTGCAGGAATCATTAGCAGGCTTTGTGGAGAGCAATGTTTATAACAAAAGCAATTTCTTTACCAATCGGTATCATAACTATCAGCAACAGCTCAATGATAACCTGGCCGGGCAGCAAACCTTACAGGCTTTACCATCGCGACTGGTAGAAATATTCGCGGTATTTGGTTTCTTTATACTGGTACTCATCAATAAATATTGGACAGATACACCCGTGATTGATCTTCTGACGATTGGCGTTTTTATGGCGGCCGCCTACAAGATAATCCCCGGTATCATCAAAATACTCAACAGTACAGGGCAAATAAAGACTTACGAATTTACGCTGAATGATCTGCTGAAAGCAGAAACCTCTCCTAAATCCTCTCCAAAGGAGAGGACTTCACATAATGACCTTTTTAGCTCCCTCTCCCTTGCAGAGGGTCGGGGTGAGGCTATCACTTCCATGAAATTCAATGATATCAGTTTCCGGTACAAAGACCATCAGATCCTAAAAAATAGCTATTTTAATATCGACAAGGGCGATCTGGCGGGTATATCGGCCGTGTCTGGCAGGGGCAAAACAACACTCATTAACCTGCTGTTGGGATTTTTGGCGCCGGATGCAGGTAATATCCTGATTAATGACCAGGTAACAGATATTACCACCCGGAAGCGGTATTGGAACAGAATAGCTTATGTAAAGCAGCAGGGCTATTTTATTCATGATACTATCCTCAAAAACATTACGCTGAGTGATGAAGAAAGTGATCACGAAAAACTGGCCGAAGCCATTGCCATATGCGGATTGAATCCATTATTGAACGGCAATGCCGAAGGATTGCACCAGGTGATTAGGGAAAATGGCAAAAACCTAAGCGGCGGACAGCGGCAGCGCATATTACTAGCCCGGGCGCTTTACCATGATTTTGATGTACTGATACTGGATGAACCCTTTGGCGAGATGGACCAACGGGCAGAAGAGGCAATTTTGATACAACTGCAACGGTTGGCCGCTTTGGGCAAAATCATCCTTTTTATCACCCATAATACCGCAAGCCTTGGCTATTGCAACAAACTGATAACGCTGGAATGACCAAACAAAAAACCATAGTGATATTAAGTCCCGGTTTCCCGGCTGATGAAAACGATACTACCTGTATACCGTCTATGCAGATCTTTGTCAAGGGATTAAAGCAAAATAAACCTGATCTGCACATTGTAGTAGTTAGTTTTCAATATCCCTTCAAAGCCGCACGATATAACTGGCACGAGGTTGAGGTGATAGCGCTGGCGGGAAAGGGCAAAGGTCAATTATATCGATTAATGACCTGGCGACGTGTATGGCAAACGCTAAAACAACTACATAGCCGGTATGAATTAATTGGTCTATTAAGCTTTTGGATGGGTGAGGCTGCTTATATGGGGAAACGCTTTGCTAAAAAATATAACCTGCCGCAATATACCTGGCTGCTTGGCCAGGATGCTAAAGCGGGTAACCATTATGTAAAACAGGTAAAACCACAGGCCGGTGAATTAATTGCCATATCTGATTTTCTAGCAAGGGAGTTCAGCATCAATTACCATATCAAGCCTCAACATACTATTCCTACAGGTATTGACACTTCGCTTTTTGGTTCGATGCCCAACATAAGGGAGATTGACATTATTGGGGTAGGCTCGCTTATACCACTCAAGCAGTACAACTTATTTATCCAGGTAGTTAAAAGTTTGACAATTCAGTTTCCGCAAATAAAGGCGGTAATCTGCGGTAAGGGACCAGAAATGGAAGTTCTTCAAAAACAGATTAGCAAGCTAAAACTGGAAGATCATATCGAACTCAAAGGGGAGCTATCGCATCCGGAAGTCCTGGCATTGATGCAGCGCTCCAAAATACTGTTGCATACCTCTGCATACGAGGGCTACAGCACGGTTTTAAGTGAAGGTTTATATGCGGGCTGCCATGTGGTAAGTTTAGTTAAGGGCATGGATTCGCGCCCGCCACAGCACCATGTGCCCGGTAACGTTGAAAATATACCGGCGCTAATTAAAGAACTGCTGCACGACCCTAATTTGCTTCATGAGCCCGTACTGGCCTATCCTGTAGAAACCATTGCCAACAGGGTTGCCGCGTTATTTGGGTGTTAACAAGAATCATTTATTTAACTAAACCGAATGTCATTTCGACGAACATGGGGTGACCGAGGATGGGGTGAGGAGAAATCTTTTTCGCTAAGTATACCTATTATGCAGGTCGTAAAAGATTTCTCCTCGTACCTCGTTCGAAATGACATAATTACTCTACTCGGTGTGTCTCTCAGGAGACCCTAAGAAGACAAAAAAAGTGGGTTTACATGGTTTACACTTTTCATGATTAATATTTATATAAATAATTAATAATCAAATTTTTATATAAAATTACAGAACAATAAGTGAGTTTATATGTAAACCCACTTTTATAGCTACTTCAAGTGTCCTTCGCTTGAACTACCCCATTATTGGCGCAAGTCTTGTGTTATAGCATTGTAGGTTGATGACTTGTGAAATCATCTTGCTCATTAGCACAAGTCATCAACGCAACGGCAACCACACAAGACTTGCGCTAAAAAACGCTGGACCACCCTCTCCGAGACGGAAAGTGAACGAAGCTTTTATTCAACGCGTCATTGCTGTAAGGTACGAAGCAATTTCTATGCTATACAGAGCGACTCTGCCCATCGGGGATTGCTTCGTACCTCGCAATGACGTGTTTTTTTCAGGCAGTTCACGCGTCCTTCGCTTGAATGGGCGCAATGTTAGTAGATTTGGCCATTACTTGCCAGCAGATATTCACCAGATCATCAGCGATATTTTTAAAAGTGAGGTTTTGATGAAAATAAATTAAGGTATCGTCAGAAAGCTTTTTTTTATCCGCGTTATTCACCGTGTAAAGCAATCGGGCCAAAGCATTCGCATCGCCGGAGGGATATAAAAAGCCGCATTGACCACTGCCGGTTATTTTTTGATAGGGGGGAATATCGGTGACCAGCGGAATGCAGCCACAGGCCATAGCTTCCAACAGGGCATAACCGCTGCCTTCTTTATGACTGCCCGAGATGTAGAAATCAGCCGCGCTGTACCAATAAGGTAACTCGTGGTTAGCAACACGGCCCACCAGTACCACCGCGTTTGCCAGCAACTTATTAGAGGCAAACAATGCCATTACCTCATTGATCATATCATCACTTTGATAGATCATGTACAATTTTGCCGATGGTTTTATTTTCAGGTACTGCATAAAGCCCAGCAAAACAGTGATGGGATCTTTATTGGCATTTAATCTGCCTACCCATAAAAGATTGGTTTCGCCAGTCATTTGGGTGCGTGCCTTACTTATTTGCTTGTCCTGCTGTTTAAAATGGGTAGATGCTTCCAGTAGTTCAAATATGGGCGCATCCTGCCGGATGATGTTTTTTCTTTTCCAGATCCCGGCATTACCGGCCGCCGTGAAAATAAAGGCATCAGCAAAGCTACAAGCCAATTTTTGCAGCCAGCCTTTAACCCCGTTGAAAGGTAGTCCACCATGGTGCTGGATCATAATTTTGAAACCTTTACCACAGAATAGCCGCAGGAAAATAACCTGTAGTGGGAAAATAAATCCCTGCACCAATACAATATCAGGCTTCAGCTTTTTGATGTACTGGTGCGTTTTTAAAGTTACAGACCAAAAGCGATTGCTACCTTTAAAAAAATGATAAGGTACACCATCCATAACAACATGCTCTTCAAACGCGGTATGCTTTACAAAGCTAAAATCGATTTTACTGATGAGATAAGGCGCAAAAGCCAGGGCAGGGGAATGATTCTCCGTCACCTGGCTGGCATGAGTATAGTTGATATGCGCATAATAAGTAAGATCAACCAGCTTTATCATCTTTTAGAATATTTGAAACTTTTGAAAGATTCCATGTTCCCCTCTTGAGAGAGTAATAGCCCATCATTAGACATTTGCCTAAAAAGGGTGTCATGCTGAGCACCGTCGAAGCATGGTGGGCAGGCCTCTACGCACGCCCTTCGACGATGCTCAGGGTGACAGCCCCGCCTTTTGTGATATTATTGATGTACTATGTCTACTCATGGGCTATTACTCTCTCAAGAGGGGAATCGCACCTCCCAGGCTTTATATTTTTATTACTGTTTCACTCACCTTTTAAAATATTTGATGATCCATAAATTCAAGCGGAAAATTAAATTCGGGTAGATACGAATGAATTTGTCCCATCAATTCACCCAGGTTACCTTCCACATATTTATAAGTTTTTTCTATCCTGATCAGGCTAAAACCACGACCTTTTAATCCCGGCGCCAGTTGCGGTAACAACTCCTGATCAAACAGGCGGATATTACCCTGGTGCATCACTAGGAGCAAATCAGCAGGGGTAAGGCCGTAAAAAGAACGCATTCTGGTTACCTCGTCTTTTCTGCGGGCTATCACCAGGTCGGCATTCATTCCTATGCTGATACTACCAGTGTTCATCTGCCATACTTTTGCCGCGTTGCTATTCAGGGATTGATATAATTCCTCATCGGTAAGCAAGCCCGTTTTACGGGCCATGGCCATATGATCCCATATGTTCCAGTTACCGGTAAGGGTAGAGTCGGTACCGAATAAAATAGTGGTATTTTGTTTTAGCTGGTGAACAGGAGCCGTCTTATTGAGCAAATAATAGTTGGATTCGGGGCACCAGACGATTCCTTTAAAATTGGAGGCCTGCGTGCCGTTCATGGCAACCGCATGTATACCAATTAAGGGCCGGCGCCATTTATTCCAGCGGATGAGGCTGTCAATTTCTGTTGATGCTACATCATCGGTACCCTCACCAATATGTATAGCTACAGGCAAATGCCGTTTCGATGGGTTATTTAATTTGAGCCACCATAGTTTTTCAAAGCCAACGGAGTGCAGATCATGCGTTTCTTCAAAAACAGTGATCAACGTATCATCAAGAGCCAGTGGCTCGCCATGATTAACAACAGTTGTAACCCCGCAAAGCAGGTTTTTGTATATGCCCCAGCGGATGCGCAGCGGAGCGGGCACTCGCAATACATGGTTTATCTCGGATTTATATTGCTGATGAATATAGGCGCCCCATTCCGTATAATTTTTATAAATACGGTTACCCAACTGAGGGAAAAGGTTAAAATCAAGATGATCATGCGAGTTGATCAGTCCGGGAAAGATCATGGCGTTATCAAAACGTAGCTGCAAATCAGCGGAGCCCTCTGTAATTGGCTCGGGTGTCACCTCATCAATTTTACCTTTATTGATCCTGACGTTTATACTTTGCCCGTCATCGGCCATTCGCAGCCCATGGAGTATCATTATCCCTTTTTTAAATGAATGCCATAGATCACCGGAAAACCTTTATATTTTTCATACACATGCAGGGCATTTTGTTTGGTATAAAAAGGCTTCATGCTTTCATCTATTTTGATCTCTTCCTGTAGAAGCAGCTGAAAATTATTCCGGAACAAAGCGTCTTTAATGGTGTAAATGGGATGTACATAGTTGCGCACGGCCATCACGGAGTTGTTGTGCTTAAATGTCCGTTTACCGCCAGATGCCAGTATATGCGGATGAAAATCGGTAATGATCAGTTCGCCACCGCTTTTTAACAAACGGCCCCAGGCCTGCATAGCCTCATCTATATCTTCAATATGAGCCACGGTAAGGGTAGATATGATCACATCATAGCTTTCGTCGGGAATTGCGGAAAACAAATTATTGGTAATCATGTGGGTATGGGCCCGCGGGTATTTTTCATTGAGTTTTTTAAGCATCCCACCGGATACATCAAACCCGGTTAACGTGCCGGGCGCTTTACTAAATAGCAAGGACCAATGTCGGCCGGTTCCGCAGCCAATATCGGCTACCTGTTTGTTTTTGATATCAACATTATTGATGAGCTGCGAAAACAGCTGACCATCCAAATGCAGCATCAGGTTATCTGGTTGGCTGTCATAGCTCCCGGCCCATATGTCATACGCCTCCGTCGCGCTTTTTTCTGTTACTGCGGCTAATGATCTTTTCTTTTGTAAGTAGTTTTTTATGGTTGCCAGCATGGTATTCATCTTTATAACAATACGGTGTAAACCGGCCCGGGGTTGCTTGTGCTTTTTTTATTGCTCTCCCAGGCAACCACCACATAAAACCCAGCGTATTGTATAATGAACGGTTTATAATTTTTATGATTTAGGGTTGTGTAGCGATGGGGGTAAAAGCCCATCGCTTATCGTAAAAAGAATCCGTTTTTTAAGTATTCATGCGTCAAGAATAAATATGTATGGCAAAAATTAATAAGGTAATACTGTTTAACCCCCGAAGTGCTATAGCTAAATACCGTATACCCAATTCTATTTTAAATATCGCCGCCTCCATAGAAGGAAAGTATGAATGGGCCATTATTGATGGTAACTGTGAAGCCGACCCGATGGAGAAAATAGAAAGCTATTTACGAACCGGCGAATACGGCTACCTCGGTTTCACCGTGATGCCTGGCCCACAGTTAAAGCAAGCCATTGAAATAGCCAAAGCTATCAAAATAAAATATCCGTATACTACGATGATCTGGGGAGGATATTTCCCTTCCAACCAGCCCAAAGTGGTTTTGGATTCCAAGTATGTTGATTTTATCATCAACGGTCCCGGCGATAATGCTTTTCCCTTGCTGATAGATGCCTTGGAAAACAGTAAACCCTACGAGTTTATCAAAAACCTGATCTACAAAGCCGATGGTAAAATAACCAAAACTATCAAAGAGGATCTTTTGGATCAGGATTCGCTGCCGCCATTACCTTATGATAAGTTAAATAACTTTTATCCTTTGGGTAAATTCCTGGGTAAAACCTACCTGGGCGAACATACTATGGCTTATCATTCCAGCATAGGTTGTCCTTTTACCTGCTCTTTTTGCGCGGTGGTTCCCATTTATGAAGCCCGCTGGAAAGCCAAATCGGCACAAACGGTTTATAAGGATGTTAAATACATTAAAGATAAATGGGGCGCAGATGCCATTGAATTTCACGACAATAATTTTTTTGTATCTGAAAAACGCGCGGTAGATTTCTCCAAACTCATTAAGCCCGAAAATATGACCTGGTGGGGCATGGCGCGCATCGATACCATGGATAAGTTTAAGGATTCATCGCTGGAGATCATCCGTGAATCGGGCTGCAAATGTATTTTCTTCGGCGCCGAAAGCGGCAATGATGAGATCCTGGGGCAGATGGATAAGGGTGGCACACAAACCGGCGCGCAGATCATACGCTTTGCGGAACGCATGAAGAAATTTGACATCATTCCCGAATATTCTTTTGTATTAGGCATGCCAGCGGCAACGCCAGAGCAAGTGCAGAAGCAGATAGATTTCGAGATCAATTTTATTAAGCAGGTAAAGGCCGTTAATCCTAAAACCGAGATTGTTATTTACACCTATACACCGGTGCCCACAGAGGGATCAGAACTATTTAAACAGGTTCAGGAGCAGGGTTTTGCATACCCTCAAATACTAGAAGACTGGATAAGCCCGGCCTGGGAAAGCTTTGACCTGCGCAAGAATCCACTAACACCCTGGATTAAACCAGAAATGATAGATAAGATCAGGAATTTTGAAACCGTACTGAATGGGGTTTATCCTACCGTTACCGATATCAGGATGAATGAGCTCAAGCGGAAATCAATTAAGCTCTTGTCGAGCCTGCGTTATAAAACAAACCTATACAAGTACCCATACGAAATAAAACTACTGCAAAGGTTCTGGAAATACCGCCAGCCGGAGATCCAGGGTTTTTAATTGTTTTTAAGATTTAAAGGAAACCTTAGTTATGTCAGGCCAGTCGTTATATGATACTTTTAAGCGCTACCGCACGCTGCAAACACACAGGATATCAGCATTACCAATTGTAATATTAATGCCTCACAGCGCCTGTAATTGCCGTTGTGTGATGTGTGATATCTGGAAGGATAATAAGAATCTGAAGCAATTAACAGAGGCAGACATCAGCGGTTTATTGACATCCCTAAAACAACTGGGCACCAAACAGGTACTCATGTCTGGCGGTGAAGCATTATTGAACACCAATTTCTTTGTGCTGTGCCGCATCCTTAAAAATGCAGGTATCAAAGTAACACTGCTGACCACCGGCTTATCTATAAAAAGTAATGCGGAACAGCTATTGACCTGGGTTGACGACCTCATTGTTTCCTTAGATGGGGATGAGCCCCTGCACGATGCCATCCGGAACATCCCGAATGCCTTTCGTAAGCTTAAGGAAGGGGTGGAGCATATTAAAAAACTAAACCCGGCTTATCGCATTACCGGTCGTACAGTGATACATAGGCTCAATTACCATAACTGGCCGGCTATTATTGCCGAATCAAAAAAAATGGGGCTCGACCAGGTGAGTTTTTTACCAGCCGATGTAAGCAGTCATGCATTTAACCGCCAGCAGGCCTGGGAAGAGCCACGTCAGGATGAAATACTGATAGCAGAGCGCGAACTGCCCGAATTAAACGAGGTGACCAATTGCCTGATAACCGAATACGCCGCCGAATTTGATAATCGCTTTATTGCTGAAAGCAGGGAGAAGATCAGGGACATTTATCACTATTACGCCGCTTTTTATGGCCTAAACGCCTTTCCTTTTAAAAAATGTAATGCCCCCTGGGTATCAACAGTAGTAGAAGCCGATGGCGCTGTACGGCCATGCTTTTTTATGGAAAGCATGGGCAATATCAGGGATACCCCGCTTAAACAGATCATCAATAGCAACGAGGCTATCGCTTTCCGCAAGGCATTGGATACCTCCGGGCATCCTACCTGTGTAAAATGCGTTTGCTCGCTTAACCTGTCGCCATTAACCAGTGTAGCTTAATCTATGGAACAGTTAAATCACATACTTTTTACGCATTCCTATTTTTTGCGTTTTGATCCCAAGCAATGGGCGCAGGGACAGCCATATCCACCATTAGGCACTTTGTATGCCGCCTCGCTGATGCGTCAGCATGATTATAGCGTGTCGCTTTTTGATACCATGTTCAGACATACCCCGCTGGAGATTACGGATCTGCTGGATAAAACCCGTCCCGGCTTTTTTGTGATCTATGACGATGGTTTTAATTACCTCACCAAAATGTGCCTCACCAATATGCGCGAGGCAGCTTTTGCCATGTGCAAACTGGCCAAGGAGCGTGGCTGTACGGTAATTGTTTCCAGCTCAGATTCCACCGACCGTTTTAAAGAATACCTGGCCGAGGGTGCTGATTTTGTAATCATTGGCGAAGCTGAACATACCTTATTAGAACTAATTAGCACCATAAAAAGGGGAGAAGATTTTTCACACATACAGGGCCTTGCTTATCTCCAGGACAACATACCGGTTAAAACACTGGGTCGCCCGGTACTTAAAGACCTGGATAGCTTGCCTTTACCTGCCTGGGATTTGGTTGACGTTGCGCCATACCGCGAATGTTGGCTACAGCATAAAGGTTATTTTTCGCTCAATGTAGGTACCACTCGTGGTTGCCCTTTC
Organism: Mucilaginibacter lappiensis; assembly: GCF_900155965.1. Taxonomy (GTDB): domain Bacteria; phylum Bacteroidota; class Bacteroidia; order Sphingobacteriales; family Sphingobacteriaceae; genus Mucilaginibacter; species Mucilaginibacter lappiensis. The sequence continues at coordinate 79,287 of NZ_FTMG01000004.1, read as the reverse complement.
AAATGTAATTGGTGCGCTAAACCTATTTACGGCAACCGCTATAATTCGCGCAGTCCTGAAAATGTGATCACGGAACTGAAACTGATGAAGGAGATGTTCAACATGGATCATATCTGGTTTTGTGATGATATTTTTGGCTTGAAACCTGGCTGGGTGATTGAATTTGCCAGATTGGCAAAGCAGGAGGGGCTGAAATTCAGGTACAAGCTGCAATCACGGGCCGATCTGTTACTGGATGATGAAACAGTAGTGGCTTTAGCAGCATCGGGTTGCGATAATGTTTGGATAGGCGCCGAGAGCGGTTCGCAGAAAATATTGGATGCCATGGATAAGGGTACTACCATACAACAGATATATACGGCTACTCAAATGATGAAAAAGCATGGCATAAAACCATCCTTTTTTATACAGTTTGGCTACCCGGGCGAAACTAAGGAGGATATCAGGCAAACCATCCACATGATCAACAGCCTTTTACCACATGAAATTGGTATCTCGGTTTCGTATCCGCTACCCGGCACCTTGTTTTACGAAAAAGTTAAGGCCGATCTGCAACAAAAAACGAACTGGACCGACTCTGACGAGATGGCGCTGATGTTCAGCAATACTTTTAAACCAGTTTACTATAAACAGTTGCACAAATATGTGCATCAGAACTATCATGCGCACCTGGCTAAACATAACCTGGTGCAGCTGTTGAGCAATCCTTTTAAACCGAGTGTAAAACGCCTCAGGAAAGCCGCGTCGGTTTTATACCATGCACCGGCTATGATGATAGAGCGGTTTAAACTAAATCAACTGGAAAAAGCATCATGATAAGCGGAATCAGTATAATGAATGATAATGAAACCGATGCGTCGACAGCTTTTAGTCGCCAATCGGTCATCTTTGATGAGATCTACTCCACCAATACCATTGTTAACTATAAACGGACGAGGGTACGGCAGCACGTTTTACAATACCTGGCGCCCAATAGCAGTATCCTGGAACTCAACAGTGGTACGGGCGAAGATGCCTTGTTTTTCGCTAAAAATGGTCACCGTGTACACGCTACCGATATATCAACCGGAATGCAGCAGGTGTTGCGTCAAAAAACAGAGGCATATCGGGATCAAATCAGTTCGGAAATCTGTTCTTTTACCCAATTGGAGCAACTACAAAACCAGGGACCTTTTGATCATATATTTTCCAACTTTGGCGGCCTCAACTGCACCGGCGAACTGGACAAAGTTCTTTTGTCTTTTAATCAACTATTAAAACCCGGCGGCAAGGTAACCCTGGTAATTATTCCCGGCTTTTGCCTGTGGGAAACCCTGTTGATTTTTAAAGGTAAATTTAAAACGGCCTTCCGCAGATTTTTTAGTAGTAAGGGGCGTACCGCGCATATTGAGGGTACTTATTTCAAATGCTTTTACTACAATACATCATTCATTATCAATATTTTAAGTAAATTATATAAAGTACTGAGCGTAGAAGGCCTTTGCACCATTGTACCACCATCGTACATAGAAGGTTTTGCTGAAAAACATCCCAAGGCTTACCAATTCCTGAAAAACAAAGAGGATAAATTAAAAAGTCATTGGCCATGGAAATACATGGGCGATTATTTTATCATTTCGCTGGAAAAGAAGTAGGAGTATAACACAAACATAAATCCACTTGCGCTCGTTTGCAAAGAGTGCTTAATATGGTTAAGCGATTGCATCGCTTCTAAAAAATATTCCATATTTTAGTTGAAACCTTATCTTGTATGTCAGATCAATACCGTGTCAGAAACCCTGAAGAAGTTTATTTCGTAACTTTCACCATTGTTGATTGGGTTGACGTCTTCACCAGACCCTCCTATAAGCAACTTATAATTGAATCCCTAATTTACTGTCAACAACAAAAAGGACTCGAGGTTTATAGTTATTGTTTGATGACAAATCATTTGCACCTGCTTGTTTCCGCCAAACACCCTGCCACTTTACCGGACATTATTCGTGATTTTAAAAAATATACCAGTAAGGAAATAGTTAAACTAATCCAAAACGAGCCTGAGAGCAGAAGAGATTGGATACTTTACAGGTTTCAATACCATACAAAATATAGTAGCAGGGTTCAAGATTACAAAGTATGGCAAGATGGTTATCACGGAATAGCCTGCGACAACGCCAGCATACTTTCACAGAAGCTGGATTATATTCATAATAATCCTGTAAGGGCCGGTATTGTTATTGTATCTGAGCATTACCAGTATAGCTCAGCCGCAAATTATTCAGGTGAAGAGGGAATGATGAATGTGGTATTGTTGGATTTTGGTTTCGCGTTTTAAACGCTAACCCATATTAAGCACTCGTTGCAAACGTGCGCAAGTGTTTTTAGCCGTTTCTAATTCGCTACGCTATGCTGATTTTCAACCAACAGCTGTGCTATTCGTGTTTCGTAGCGGCTGATGAGGTTGATCTGAAAATTCTTGGGGTCGGGTTTGGCATAGTGCTTACCGGTTGCCATGGCCAGCAGCATGCCATGATCATTTAATCTTTTTTCCCGGGTCTTTTGATCCCAGCGGCTGGCAGTTATCCTCATTAATTTATTGTCCAGTAATTCACCCAGACGATTGTTCAGGAGCCATTCTATGAGGTTTTTTAATAGAAACCTGCTTAAAGGTTTGGCGGTTGATACCCGCATAATATGATTAGGCAGATAATCGCGCGTCCAGGCATTAGCGGTAAAAAAATCGGCAAAGGTAGTATCGCCCTGTATCGGGATCAGGGTAACAACTTCTGTGGCCGTGTAAATATTTTTTTCGGCAATTTCCAATTGCTGCTCATCTATATAATAATTCATACAGAAGTAATGCTCCCGGTTAACTAGAAAGGTGAGTTTTTTTAAAAAATGCATCAAGGTACGGGCCACCCACATGCGGTTGGGCGCGGTAACAATAAACAGGTCGATGTCTGATTCGGCATCGGCATAATTTTTTGATAACGAGCCCGAAATAGCTATGCCACGCACATAAGGAAAACGGATGAGGATATTACCCACCTTGCGGGCCGTTTTTATCATCTCAGCAGCTTTCCGGTTCCCATCATTTCTTCTTTTTACCAGGTAGGGATCGTTCTTTAAAGTATAGAACCTGTCGAACCGGTAAATTAACCTGCAACCTACCAGGCAGCTCATAGCCATATCAAAAGTTACAGGGTCGCATTTAACGGGCAGAAACAAACTTATCTCTTCCCGCGTGAGCGGATAGTTGAACACATCAAAGTAAGCCAGTGTTGCTAATATGTTTTTTTTGATCTCTGCCACGGTGCGGTATATTTATGTATACTATTATGACGTAACAGCCAATGCGTTGGTTGCCAGCGGAACTAAATATTCATCAGGTTTTTGTTGCTCTTTGATACTGGTTTCATGATCAGGAACTGAGAACAGAAAAAAAGAAAAGAAAAAGCTATAAAACATCACTCCTTTATCTACATCCAGTATATTTTCACTAAGCGATACAACAGCTATGATGAGCATAAAACTGATGAACATAACATCTTTTCTTTTGAAGGCTATTTTAAATCCATAAATCAGCGTTAGTAAATAAATAGTCAATCCCCATATACCTGATTTTAGCATAAAACTGATATACTGGTTATGGGAATTCAAGCCTTTTAGAAAGGAACTGTACATTTTTGCATTATAAAAATCATCCTTCAGCAAGCTAACCTCCGAGCCTGATCCATACCCTAATAATGGTTTCTCTTTTATCCGGGCGGCAGCAACCCGCCAGCGTTCAAAACGCGAATCTGAATTACGGGGGATGGTTTTATCCGATGAAATATCTTCTTTCAGCAGGGTTACATAGCGATCCCTGAAGGTTGATATACTCAAAATACCCGCGGTGCCTGTTACAGTGATTAATAATCCGGTGAGTATATAACCCCGGCGTTGCCTTCCATTTAATAAATACAGGGGAAGTACCACATTTACAGCCACGAACAGAATAATCAGTATAGATTTGGAACTCAGCTGAATCATCCCGCTTACCAGAATAAGGCAACTGATGATGCACACCACTTTTATTAACCGGGATGCCCCGCCTTTAATTAAAATGGATAGAAAGTAAACAAACGCTATAACTAGCTGAAATGAAAAAAAAGTGGCGTGAATGTTTATCGGGCCCGCAAAATTATGATTGGTAAAACCTTCGCTAAAAATGGCCCGCAAGGGCATATGATAAAACCTGATGGTTACCAAAACTACCATGAACAGGTAAAAAACAGTCAAGGCACAAACCAGCGAAAACCCCATCAACAGGTTTTCCCGGTATTTTTTCAGATCTAATCCGTTCAATGAAAACACAACCGGAAACAACAAAAGCGGGATCCTCAGCGTCCATTCCGTAAAGGCAGCCTTTGGGTTGATGGTATAAATGGTAGCAAGGATGGTAATAAACAAAACAGAGGGTAGTACCAGCAGTTTAAATGAACGCAGGGATCTTAACCGTGTTTTATCTAAATGGATGAGCGTATGCAAGGTAAAACTGATCATGATGATATGGCTGTAAAACATATCAAAAGGTAAACTTGCCATGAGCAACAGTACATGGTAATAACTGATCTTATTGGCAGTGATATCATTGATGAGCAATAATTGCTTCATGGTTGGCGTGTTTATAACTTTCAACAATAAATTCCTCATACTGGTCAATCACCCTTTCCCAGTTAAACTGATCCTGTATCTTATGCAGGTTATTCATCACCATACTTTTTTCCGGATCTTTCCGCTGCACGGTTTCTACCAGTTCCTGTACTTCACCGGCATTGGAGAAATAAAAGGCGTCGGTATTCAGCACCGATTTATTGAATGGATTATTGTGCGCGGCGATGAGCGCTTCGCTGGCCATAGCTTCCAGCAGGGATGGATTGGTCCCCCCAACGCTATGCCCATGAAAATACAGGTAAGAGTTATTTTGCAGCGAACGTACTTTGGGGTTATCAAAAATAGACCCTTTAAATTCTATGCGCTCGTCGTTATTAAACTTGTTGGTGATGTACTTGCCAAAGCGGTTGCCGGTATCGCCCAAAACTTTAAACTTTCTACGCGAGTTGCTTTTATTAAACCCATCCAAAATGGTTTCGATATTATTTTCGGGTTCCATGCGTGCCATCAGCAAGAAATAATCTTCTTTTAAAGCCTCGTTAAAGTCATACTGCTCACGTTCCACGTCCGAGTAAACATCGGCTCCGTAGGGAATGTATTCGCTGTTGATGTTGTATTTATCGGCCAGGTATGATTTGATCACCCGGGAGTCTGCCACATAGTAATCACTGTATTTAACGGCCAGTTTTTCGGCGTATTTTAAAAACTGTTGTACAGGTTTGGAATATTTCGAGCGTTTCCACTCCATGCCATCCATGTTGGTGATAATGGTGCTGTTTTTGGGATACAACTTACCCCAAACCGAGCTGCTCGTATAACCCATGATGAGCACTACATCAAATTTATTTTTGCGGGCATCCAGCAGGCAGTTCATATCGTAAATGAATTGCCCGGCGGTACCTACCAGGTATTCGGGGTCGTAGCAATGTTTGATCTCCACACCCTTCCAGCTGTTATGGGTATACGGGTGGTTGTGCGAATTATAAACGGTTACTGAGTGCCCACGTTTTACTAAACCGGCCGAAACATATTCAGATATATGCTCAAATCCGCCGTAATAATTGGGAATGCCCCTGGTTCCTAAAATGGCTATGCGTAGTTTCATGGCTATAATACTGATTGATATGCTTTTAATGTTTGTGAAGCCGCCTGTTTCCAGGTGTATTGTTTTAATATGCGATGCCTTAAAGTTTCGTTATAAGGAGTGATGCTCGCCTTTTCAACAGCGGCCAGGATACTTTCTGGTGATGATGGGTCGCAGTAAAAAGCATCATCGGCAAAATATTCACGAACATCACCTTTGTCACTGGTTACTATATTGCAACCCATAAGTGCGGCCTCTATCGAGCTCAGGCCGGTTGTTTCAAACCAGCTGGGCAGGATATGCACTTTTGCCCGGCGATAATACTTTACCAGCTCATGTTGCGGTATATGATCAATAAAGCCTACGTTTTCCGCGGCAATTTCGCGGCATTCCTGGTAATAGTCCAGTTGGTTAGGGGCATGCGTACCAATGAGCAGTAAACGGTAGGAAGTATTGTTTAGCGCGCGTATCAGGTTCAATTGATTTTTGATACCTTCAATCCGCGCAGCGCAGATCACCAGTTTTTCATCCTTTTTGATGGCCGGATCATACTGAAACAGATTCTGATCGGCACCATTAGGCACCACCAGGTGTTTCACCTTCCGCTCGTACGATTGGATCACCCGGTTATATTCCGACTCCGAATTGGGCAGGATCATAGCGGCCCGGCTCAATATATTCTTGATGCTTTTACGCTGACCAAGCCAGGTGTATGACAAGCTTGCCAAACTATCGCGACCCAACAGGTAACGGGCTATGGATTTAAGGTATTCTATCGTATCTGTCGATAGGTAACGCAGCAGCCTACCAGCGCCTTTACGATGGTATTTATCGTACTCACCATAATTGCACAAAATGGTTGATACCACATAGGGCTTACCGGCCTTTTGGCTATGATACAGAATATCTGCCGGACGGGTAAGGTTAAAAAAATGCAGCAAGTCGTAATGACTGTAAAGAATACTTTCATTAGCCAGCCTGATATCGGCAGTAATACCCATTTCTGTAAGATGACGAGCCGTTTGTACCGCCTGAATGGTATCGCCGCCGGGAACAGTGTATATGGTTGACCGGGTTATAAATGCTACTTTGATCATTGTGCCAGCCTCCCTGAATTTAATTTATGCAACCACATGATGAGTTTTTCGGGCAAAAAGCTAACGGTGTATAACAGGTAATTATCCAGGCGGAAAGGGGATATGCTGATAGCCTTGGCTACATGAACGCGGGCCTTTTGCGGATGGAAATTATTGACCAATAATTTTTTGGCGCACAAGGCATAATAGGCACCATGTTTAACCCGGCGCAGTTGCTGCTTTTGGCCCATGGCGGTTAACTGAGTGCCTTCATCTGCGGTAACAACCCTGCTTTTGAGCGTGCTGTATTTTATTTTGAGGAATTTTCGTGGTCGCCATTTTTCATCAATGGTGATGGATTCCGGGTTTAGTCTGTGCTTGATAAGCGCCTGCGGAAAGTTGCAGGCCTTTTGGTCTTTCAGGATACTTACCCATAAAAAATGATCCTCATAGGTATAAGCATATTCATTATAACCGCCGGCCTTTACAATCACCTCTTTTTTATAACATACGGTAGGGTGCATGAAGGGACAAACCGAGGGTGCCAATTGCTGAATATCTTCATTACTGAACGCTGGTGGGGTAGAGGTAAAAAGATAAGTCCCCTCCATATCCATATAGTCGGCACCAGAGCCTATAATACTGTAATCGGGATTGTTTATCATAAAATCATATTGTAATTGTAAGCGCTCCGGATGACAAACATCATCGGCATCAAAGCGAGCTATGTAAGTGGCACGGGCATATTTTAAACCGGTATTCAAGGCAAGCGATACGCCTTTGTTGTCCTGGTATATCATCACTATCCGGGGGTCGGTAAAGGAGTTGATCACATCAGCAGTATCATCAGTTGAGCCATCATTAACAATGAGTAGTTCAAAATCGGTAAATGATTGTTCCAGAACCGACTTAATAGCATCGGCTATATATTTACCTGTATTATAGGCAGGCATTAAAACCGTTATTTTGGGTGTATCAAAATTCATTGGAGAATTGGTTTAACGGTTTGATTTTCTTTAATATTGAGCAGTAAAAGCAGTTCAAAAAATACTAGTACCGATAATTGCTCAAACCAGTAATCGGTCAGCAAAACGGCCAGCATTAAAAACAATATGGGTAAGCCGTAAGTAAGCTTTTGATAATGTTTGGCAAAAAAGCCCAGGTAAAAGATGATAAACAAGACCAGACCCAGCACGCCGTACTCTGCCAATAATTGGTCATAAACGGAGTACGTGCTATTGCTGATGGAATGGAAGCTCGTTTGTTTACTGTAAAAATAGAGGTACAGATCCAGGTGATTTACCAAAAAATCGTGATTAATATAATCGTAAGCAGAAGGGTACCCCCCGGCAAAACCAGATCCTACAGCGCGGTAAGCCAATTTGGATGAGAAGTTACCCATACCGGTTCCGGTAAGAATCTTACCTAAGTGGGCGCGAAAAAAAGAAAGGGTTTGCAAAAAACCTACAGCTTTTCCGGGCATAGAGTAAGTATACTCTCCGCTTCCTGACATCGGCAAGGCTGTTTTGTGCGATTTTATAAAACCGATCAGTTGAAACAGTTCAACCGGTGTTTCTTTTTTGTATTGGTAATAATCATCGTTAAGATTGGGCTGCGTAATGGCTATACGTCCGCCATTGGCCAGGTAAACGTTTTTTATATATTTGGGGCGCTTGCTCTCCCGTATCGAATCCAGTATCCGGCCTACGCTGTCCAGATATAAAGTGGCTATCTTTTGTTTACGCTCCTCTGGGGTAAGTGTATTATCGGGCCGATCGGTAATGCGCCAGTTTGCCATCAGGTTTACAGGCACAGCAGCGATATGTACCGGTTTATCCTTTTTAAATAAATGAATCAGGGTTTGGGTGGCATACTCATTATTCTGGGGTGATATTTTCGCCATAAAAACAACCAGAAAAACAAGACAGACAACCACAAGGCTTTTTTGATAGCGATCAGTTTTAAAAACAAACAGCAGCAGTAATATGGGTAACAAAACCACATTGATAAAATTGCTTGCGGTAAGCAACAGGATAGCCATACAAACCAGCAGCATAACGGCGTTTTTGCGGGTAAGAAAGTAAATGACCCCAAAAGCATTCAGCGTGGAGTTAGTGATGGAAGTATCAAATGCTATCCCTCTGATATAATCGCCGGTATTGATAAAATATTTCTGGTATTCTCCCTGGAAGGTATAGGGGTTGATAGTATGCGTTTTTAGGATGATAACAGCAAGCGTCAATACAGATACCAGGGCATTGATAACAAAGAAGATTGTTATGGTTTGGTGTACTATTTCGGCAGGATTATTATCAACCGCCAGTTTAATCTGGTGCATAGCCAATATGCACAAAAGCCAGAAACCAATACCTGTAAGCAGCAGGATATTATAATGACTACTGAGATAGCCTTGATAAATAACCCAATCGACTAAAACAATGACGATGATCAGCGGATAAAAAAGCGGCAGCCGGGAGTCTTTAAACCGGAATCCGAATTTAAAATTGAATTGCCATAAGCTAAACAGAATAATAACTGGAATTTTTATGGCCAGCTTTACATTTAAAAACAAAAGCAAAAAGATGAGGAGTTTCCAATCCACCTTATCCTTTACTTTATCTCTATAAAAAGCCACTGCTCTGGTCAACATTCTCCGGTTTCTTTATAATCATTACGACCCGAAAATGGGATTGGTTGCCTGGGTGGATTTTAAAAAAGAATTGGGTGATTAGTATTAAGTAGTGAGTATCAAGTATCAAGACTTTTTGTAGGAATGCGCCATTTCATACGCGAAAATATGCATGGGCATGAATAATAAAAATGGTAATGCAGGAGGCACCTTCGGAGCCAAAACACTTAATATATTACGAACTATAAACAGGATGCTCCTACGGAGTTTGAATAAACATAGCTCCGTAGGAGCACACTGTTTATAGTAAAATGAAGAAATATTATGGCTCTAAAGGAGCCTCCTATATTCATCTTTGCTTATTTAGATACGTTTACACTTGCTACGGAGCACCCTGACCTATTTACCCAATATTTTACGGAAATTTTTATAGTCTGCAATTTTGATCTGGCGGGTAAGGCTTAAAGCCAGGAAGTAAAAAACTACCGAGGTTAATAAAGCTAACCAGAAGGTTTGGAAAAGAAATTTAGCTAATATGCCACTGATAAGCGCGCAGGCAGTACACTTTAACAAAATCAGCAAGCTGCCATTCAATTCGCTGAGCTTATTTTTTGAGCTGAACAAAATAGCCTGTACAACGCATGATGCCAGGAAAGCAATCGCTGCGCCTTCATTTTTAAAAAAGGGGATCAACACAAGATCGCCTATAACGTTTACAGCAAACGTTACCAGGAAAACCTGCAGGATCATTTTTAGGCGATTTTGTACAAAATATATCGTCCAAAAAAAGTTCATGAGGTATATGAAGGGCAGGCATAACGACAGAATGAAAATGGTATTACTATTTACTACACCATACTTACCCCCGGTAATCTGATCAATCAGCGGGTTCCAGCATATGTTCAGCAGCAAGCCGGTAAACGTGGCTATGATCATCTCGGTCCGGATCAGTAGTTTCAAGTTATCGCCGGTATAGCTTTCATCTTTAAACAATTGGGTAAACCTGGGGATCAATAAGGGCGCTATAGCCAGCAGGGGAAGGGTAGAGATCTCAAATACTTTGTAGGCAAAACTATATTCGGCCAGTTTTATAGCTGATACCATAAAGCCTATAAACAGCCAATCAAAGCGGGCCAGTGCCGAGGTAATCAGTACAACGCCCACCTGCGGTAACGATTGTTTGACCAACAAACCGTATGCGGTTTTATTCCAGCGCGGCTTGATGGAAATGCTGATGTATTTTTTGAACAGGTAAACAGAACACAGCAATTCCAATGTATCACCGGCTATAAATACCCATAGGATATGGTTGATGCTGAGCAAATGTGTTACTGCCAGCACTACCAAAGCACTGCCCCTTACTATGTTTGACACCACCAGCATATAAGCCTGCAGCTTAAACCGCTCCATTCCGCCGGATACTTGTTTTAGTGGGGTGGAAAAGAAGATCATGAGCTTACCTGCACCAATAAATAAAATAAGTTTGTAAAGGAATACCTCGCCTGTAAAAAACAGTTTGCCCAATAGCAGAATACCGTAAAATAAGATCCCGGTAAAAACTACGTGGAATGTATAAATGGATAGCACGCTGCGGGCATCATCGCCATTGGCTACCTTTTTTACTACCGTTTGATCGATACCAAAAGAAAGAATATTGAATGCAGTAAATACTACCGTAAGCGCGAGATTAAGGAGGCCAAAACTATCTTTAGATAGATTTACCGAGAGCACATAAAACATCAATACCCCAAACAATTGGTTAATCACCAATTGCAGCGTATTGGCTGAAAGATTTTGAATCAGCCTTTTTTTCATGGGCGGCGCCCTGCCTTACTCGCTATGGGCATTGGCTTTAAATTCGTAGGCCATAACAGGTGCTTCATAAAAGTTTTTCTTTAGAATGGGATTCTGTTTGGCTTTATGCAGATAATAATATTTTAACCAAGTATTTTTAAAGGCCATCCGGGCAATGTTCCAACCTTCTTTGCCATCTAAAAAACCTAATAAAAATACATAAGCTTTTACAAAATGGAACAAAGGAGCAAGGTATAATTTTACCAGACTGGCTTTTTTACCACTTTGCAGATATTTTAATGCGCTAAGCCGGGCGTAGTGCACAATTTTGGCTTCATGTTCCTGCACGTTTTTAACCGAATAGTGATGCAAATGACCATTCAATTTTTGAACACGCATGTTTTGCGGCATAACCAGCGTTTCATGCACGGGTGGTTCTGACCATTTAACCTGGGTACGGTTAAATAACCTGATATGATGATCGCGCCCCCAATTGCCAAAGTTGATGGGTTTATTACCATAATAGGCCTTAAAAGGTATATCGTAAACAGTATTACAATCATCCAGTTTCAGTTGATTGATAGACGTAAGCAGAGCTGCATCGGGTATTTCGTCGGCATCGAGACTCAGTATCCAGTTATAACGCGCAAGCGCGATACCTTTGTTTTTATTGGCCCCATAACCGTCCCAGCTTTTCTGATAAACCCGGCAACCGTTCTCCATCGAAATATCAACGGTATGATCGGTACTATCATTATCAACAACAATAATATCATCAGTTAGCTGCCTCAACATCGTAATGCTGCGGCCTATCATTTCGGCTTCGTTTTTAGTGATGATCACAACTGAAACAGGTACCATGTGCAGATAATTAAATTTCACCAAGCTTTTGCAACGCCATCAACAGAATGTGGGTACACCTGCAGGCTCTAACATAAGCGTCTATTATTATATCGTTGCTTTTTAGCAAAGGGTTGCCCGGTACATTAAGAATTGTCGTTTTATTTTAATATTTTATGATTTAAGCCCTGATGGACAAGGGAATAATTTGCGGGTTCCGGATTTTATTTAGCTTTGTAGAGTGATTAGTCAATTTATATATGGATAAGTCAGCATCAATTCTTTCTACAGCCTTAAAACTGTTTGTACAATATGGTTTTCATGGTACGCCTACTAGTAAAATAGCCAGCGAGGCCGGTGTATCCAACGGTACGCTTTTTCATTATTTTAAAACCAAGGACGAGCTGGTAGTGGCCCTGTACAGCCAAACAAAAGAGGAGCTGAACACGTACTTGTTTGAAAAGATCAACCAGGGCGAAGTCTTTAAAGACAAGTTCAGGAATATGTTTGTGTACTCATTAAAATGGGCGGTGGCACGCCCGGAAGAATTCTTTTTTCTCCAACAATTCCATTTTTCGCCGCACCTGGCCCTGGTTCCGGCCGAGGATATAGCCAAGCATTCACGGCAACATACACAACTTTTAGAGGGTGCTGTACAGGCAGGAATATTTAAAAATTTACCCACCGAGCTGATCGCCACACTTGCCTGGAGCCAGATCAACGGGATGTATGAGTTCCTGGTGAAATGCGATCTATGCGCAGATAAACAAGAACAGATCATTAACGATGCATTTGACCTGACATGGTTAATGTTAGTCAACCAAGCTTAATATGAAAACAAAAATAAGAGCTATTATAACCGGCGCTACCGGCATGGTAGGTGAGGGGTTGATGCACGAGTGTTTACAGCACCCGGATATTGAAGCGGTTCTGGTGATCAACAGGAAAAGTATGGGTATCACACATCCCAAACTTAAAGAAGTGATCCATGGGAACTTTTTTGATCTTTCGGCTATTGAAAGCGAATTATCAGGGTATAATGCCTGTTATTTTTGTTTAGGTGTATCGTCTGTAGGAATGAAAGCCGAAGAGTACTTCAGATTAACCTACACACTGACCATACATGTAGCCGAAACCCTAAGTAAACTCAACCCTGGTATGACCTTCTGTTATATCTCCGGAGCCGGAACCGACAGCAACGAAAAGGGCAAAGGCTGGGCAGCTGTTAAAGGAAAAACCGAAAATGATTTGATGAAACTCCCCTTTAAGCAGGTATTTGCTTTTCGTCCTGGTTTTATCAAGCCGATCAAGGGTTTGTCAAACACCCATAATTACTATAAATACATCAACTGGCTGTTCCCCATTGGCAGGGCCTTGTATCCCGGAGGCTTTGTTACTTTGCAAGAGCTGTCCCATGCCATGATCAACATTACAGAAAATGGTTATGGTAAGCAGGTTATAGAAGGAAAAGACATTATTTTACTGGCTAAAAACCGGTAAGAATTAAAAAATAAAAAGTCCCGCTATTTTTAAAATAGCGGGACTTTTTATTTTTAATCCTCTTTTATTTAGGTCTGAACGGGTTAATATTCCAGCTTACACCAACCGCCACACCTGTTGACCTGAGGTCAACCCGGCCAACGCCGATACCTGTAACCGGGAGTTTCATATAAGGCTGTATAATGGTACTGAACTTGGAGTTGATCCTGCGTTCGTACGTAGCGTTTAAATTTAATACACCTAACCAATGCTGATTACGGCCATCAACCTGAACATCATATGATGGTTTCGAGCCATCGGCAAACGAAAAGTGATAATTCTCGCGCAGCATAATGTAGGATGATAAACCGCTGCCTATAGCAAACTTGTTTCTCCCTTTGGCATAAAATTGATAGTTCAGGTTCAACGGTATATCCAAAACTTTGCAATTGGCACTTACGTAATCAGGCAGATCATTTGATGATTTACCCTGCCAGGCAATAGAGTTATATTGACTGCCGGTAGCTTGGTAAGGCTTAACCGCATATGATGCACCGGTTGATATACTCAATTTTTTAGACAAATGGATGCCTAACTGCACCCCAAAGTTTGTACCCACCTGATTCCGGTTAAACGAATTAACGGCATTCAGATCCGGCGCAGCCATTATGGCCAGCGTAAAGCGTGGCCCAGTCCTTAATATCGGTTTAAGAGATGGTTTATCTTTTTTAGTCTGTTGCACAGGTGCCGTTTTACTACCAGCAGTATCTGGTTGGCCGGGATTAGTTGTATTGGCAGCCAGATCATTTTGTTTTTGTGTATTTGTAGCAGCTACCTTAGTCGGATCTACTACATTGTTATTATTATCTACCGGAGGAACAACTGTCTTGTTTTTATCTGCACTATCCTTTATGGTTTTATTGCCCGGTATAATCGGATTTACCGGATTTTGATTTACCGGTATATTATTTTGCTGACTACGCTTACCCGGAGTTACACCTAAGGCCGATCCCGCTTCATTCTTGCCACCATTCACATTATTCTTAGCCAGGTTTTCGATGCCCGGGTTAGTATTTTTAACTGAGTCTTTTACAGCAGGCTGATTATTTTGTCCATTATTTTTTTGGACAGGTAGCTGTGTATCTGTTTTTATTTTTGGTTTAACCGCCAGTTCATTCTTTGCTTTATCGTTCCTGTTAAAGAAGAACAAACCTACAGCCAGCAGTAAAATAGCTGCTATTGCTGCCGAGTAATAAATTATCCTCCTGATGACTGCCTTTTTGCTGGGTTTATTGTCCAGCAGGCGCTCCATAGAAGCCCAATCCTCCTCACGAAAAGCAATATGATCCTCAGAGCCGGATAACCCGTCTTTGAATAGCTGATCTAATTTATTTTCGTTTTTCCCTTTCATCGCATTATTAATTCAATCAAGTGTGATAGTCCAACGCTCATCGCACCTATGGCAATAATTTTATGCCGGATATCTTCGGAACCATTGTCCGGCAAACGACCGGAGTTAAGTACCATTGTTTTTAGTTTTTCCCGCGCTTTAAATAAGTTTGATTTTGATGTACCCGTGCTGATACCCAACTGAGTTGCTATTTCTTCGTGCGAGAAACCTTCAATAGCAAACAAGTTAAATACGGTACGGTAAGCATTCGGCAGCTGCTGTATCATGCCCAGCAGGTCATCATAATTTAGTTTCTGATCGGGTAGTTCATTATGACCTATATCTTCGGCAGCATCCAGATCATCATTGAGCGATAGTTTCAGGTTGCTCCTGTAATAATCAACCGAAGTATTCATCATAATGCGGCCAACCCAGGCAATGAACGGACGACCCGTATCATATTTGTGCAAATTAGTGAATACTTTTAAAAAACCCTGATTCATGATCTCCGCAGCTTCATAGCGGTTACCGGCATATCGCAAACATATGCTCATAGCAAAGCCATAAAATGCCTTATAAAGCATTTTCTGATCCTTTCGGCTTTGCTGCAAACAGCCCGCAATAAGTTGTTGTAGTTCCGCTTCTCCCATATAAGGGGGTTCAAATGGGGTTAAATTGTACTATTCTTTATCATTTTTACAGTTATCACGTAGCCCGGTATGAAAAGGTTGCCTGCACCAATAATTTTTTTTAAAAAAATACATCATCAATTAAAACCGCTAAACTTCAGGGGGAAAATTCAGGAGTAAATATACTAAAAGCCAGTATAGTTACCCTAAATTGTGTGCAAAATGAGTTACATGATTAAAATGAACTGCCTGCTTAATAAAAATCATAACAACGCCGTGATCCCTCAAATTTACGGTAGGTATCCGAGCGGGATGGGAGTGTAGTTTCATACCCAATACTTCCTTCTGATGATCCGCTGGTATTGCTGTAATTTAAACCGCCGAAAGGAGCATCATGACTTACACCTAAACGCAGCTTTTCGCCGCCATCGTGGTGGATGAATATGTCAAATATCAGTGAGAGTACCACAGCACTTGGCCCTGCCGATCCGCCGGTACGGTACCACAAGCCCGCGTTGATGCTTCTCCGCTTAAATTGCATCCCCGCATTGATGGATTGCGCACCGGCTTGTTTATACAGGATTACAGAGGGGATGAGAAATGATTTTTCGTCTTCATCCAGGTTGGCATAGGGGTTCAGGTCAAGCCGGTAACTGGCATGCGCGGTGACCCGCATGGGTAATTTAGCCGGGGTACCCGTAAATGATTCATTAGGCCGGTTAATATGCTGTAAGGCCCCTCCGATGTTAAAATCGCCGACCACCAGGTTGATACCCGCACCCGCGTCAAAATAATAGCGGTTATCAAAAAGCGGTGGTTCTGCTGCGGTGGGGCTACCTGGTATATAACCAAATTGGGGGTCGATTTGATCACTGAATATCAGCTTACTATAATTAACCGTACGATTGGTAATACCCGCCTGTAAACCAAACGATAATACAAAATCATCGGAACCTACGCTATAAGAATAAATACCTGCTATATTATTTTTAGTAAGCCCCGCTGCACCTTCGCTGCCACGGGTAAACAATAAGCCCACGCCACCACCAAACCGGGGGATATTATAATCAATTGAGGCGGTGAAATAATTAAAGCCACCCGGCACCGATGTATACTGGTTTCGGTAAATAAGGTTCATACGCAAATCGCCAGGAAACTGGCCGTTCAAAGCCGGGTTAAGGTAAACCGGCGAATTAAAGAACTGCGAGTACATATGATCCTGGGCAAAAGTTACGATACCTGTTAGCAGTGCCGCAAAAAATAAAATGCCTTTTTTTAAGTAGTTGCGCATCTGCTATCGTATTAAATTGATGGTGCCTGTACGTTTGGGTAAGGAGTTATTGTAGCTCATACCTTTCCATTCCGTTCCGTTTATAAATGTTGCCGAAGCCTGCCATATATAAACCCCCTGCTGTACCGGCGCCCCTCTGAATGTACCGTCCCAGCCATCACCATTTACCGGTGTACCTTTCGGATCGGTTAGTTTGTCGGTTTCCCACATCAGCTGCCCGTAATTATTAAATACCTGCAGGTGCCATTTTTTGATGCCGGAACCTTTGGCTATAAATTTTTGGAGCTCTGTTGAGCCACTGGTTGGCATAAACGCATTTGGCAAATAAAGCTGACCGGGAATACCCGTAATGTGAACTTTGTGCAAAATAACGCTATCGCAGTCGCCCCGATAGGTTGTTAATGTTACAGTATAGGTACCCGTATCGGCATAGGTATGTGCAGGGTTTCGATTGCTGGAGGTTTGCCCGTCGCCAAAATACCAAAGCCATCGCTCGGGCCCGTTGGTGGTTTGATCAACAAACGTAAACCGATAATTAGGTATACTGATAGTGGTATCCGGTTTCACCCCAAAAGCGGTAAAGGGTGGGGGATTTACAGTGATATAACTATTTTTAACAGCAGTGGTCGTACATCCGGTTACCGGGTTGGTAACTAGTAATGTAACGGTAAACGGCGTATTACTAAACCTGTACAAATGCGGGGCTGGATTTTGCTCCATCGCGTGCGCACTACCATCGCCAAAATCCCAATCGTACTGGTATGAACTTGCGTTTGAATTGGCATCTGGCGCTTGTGTATTGTTAGTAAAATTAACTAACAGCGTTTTACAACCCGTTGTAACATTGGCAGAGAAAGCGGGCAATGGCAGCGGATTTACAGTGACCACTAATTTATCCGACTCGATAGACGAACAGCCATTAGTCGCTGTTATAGAAACATGGTAAACACCCGCCTGGCTAAAGGTATAAGGAAGCGTGCTGCCTAAACCACCTGCTGTTATGTGGGTAACATTACCGGCTGGGTCATATATATTATAAGTAAACGTATCGCCACCGGTTGAGGCATTTACAAAACTGGTAGCAAAAGGAACGCAGCCTGTACTGTTATTATCGGTCACAAAGGTTTTTGCTACAAAATCGGGGGGCGATACTGAGATGGGCCATTCTATACTTTTTGTGGTGTTACCGCAAATGTCTTCGGCTACCATGTATAATTTGTACAATTTGGCGAGTGTTGAAGTTACAGTGAAAACCGCCGGAGTTTTATCTGTATGCGTTATCGCAGGCTGAACATCCTGCTGTGTGCCTGGGTCGTATAAATGGTACGTATAACTCTTATTATTACCCGGCGATGCATTTTGAACAGTTACAGTAAATGGCGAACAACCACTTAACGGACTTGGAAGAATAAGCGCAACTGGTGCTGCCGGGTGCACCGTGATCTGTATGGGTGTAGCATTTATATTATTGCCACAGGAGTTGAGTAACTGCAAATTTACTGTATAAATTTTATCCTTACCATCAGTGCCCGGTGCAAAAGTATGTAAGGGGCTAACATCGGTTGAGGTATTGCCATCGCCAAAATCCCAGGTAAAACTCCCGCTGAGCGGTACAGAGGTATTGGTAAACTGAACATTTAAAGCTCCGCAGCCTTCGGTTACACTGGCCGTAAAGCCAGCGGTAAGGTGCGCGGGTAGAACATGAACGGTTAAGGTAAACGGATCGCCGTTACAGTTGCCGCCGGTAGCCTGTACAATATAAGTGGCTATAGCAAAATTTGAGGGGTCGTTATTGGTGAGCACATCGTTGATAATTGTGCCGCTTCCGCTTGCATAACCGGTAACCGATGGTGATGTTTTGGTAGGGTCAATTGTCCAGGTATAAGTACCACTGGGAGTAGAGAGTATATGATAATTAAGTGCGGTTCCCGAACATTGGTTATTAATAACAGCTGCGCTGGTAATAACCGTTTGCGGTTGAATAGTAATGGTAACGGTGCTTACCACCTTATCGCAAGGTGGCGTTAATGAAGTGGTACCCGTTAACGAAAAAGTTACTTTGCCTGCTGCTATATCGGCTGCAGATGGGGTATAGGTGGTAACCAATGCATTAGGGTTACTAAAAGTGCCTGTACCACCCATCCATTGTTGCCCGGTTACAGTGCCGCTTGGAATTGTTCCGGTAAGGTTGATATCCGCCCCTGCACAAACCGTAAAAGGACTACCGGCACTGATGGTTGGCGATACCTGAAAAGTAAGATGCTGAGTAGCGGTAGCCGGTGCTCCGCATCCGTTTTTTACCGCCACACTAATGGTATAAGTTGCCGCATCATGAAATAAGATCTGCGGATATTGGGAATTGGCCGTGGTACCTCCTGTAAAATCAAACGCGCCGCCGCTTACTGTCCAGGTATAAGAATCGCGCTTAAGTTCTCCTATACCACCTAAAACGGTGTGGGTAATGCCGGCATCGGTATTAAATTTAAGGCTTTGGTTAATACCGCATACTGATGCATCTGCCGATAATTGGGCTGTTGGTGTAGCATCAACCGTAATACTTTGTTCGGTACCTAAAACCGGACCACAGCTTTTGGTATTAATGATGAGATTAACGCGGTAAACACCGGCCGTTGCAAAAACCATATGCGGTTGCTGACTATTAGCAGTGGTATTATCTGCATAAGTAACCGCCGCCGGGCCTGCGGTTATCCACTGGTATGCATTGGTGTTGTCGCAATTGGCATCAATTACCGATGTATTATCGGGTATTAAAGTTAATGGCCCGCAGCCGGTTTTCACCGGGAAATTAAATATCGGTTTTGGCGGGTTTTGGATACAGATAGTCCTGATAACATCCGCTGTCCCGCAAATACCCGCTGTATTTTGTAAAACCAGTTTTATAGTGTGTACACCTGTTGTAGTAAATGTGTAAACAAAAGGTTGGGTAGCCCCATAATTTTGTACCTGTAATACATCATCAACATACCACGAATATTTTGCATCGGTATTAACACAACTGGCCGAGGTGGTGGTGGTGCTGGCAGACTGCCCCGGATAGGAGGTATTGGCAAACGTTACAGGCACATTTATACAACCTGCATCAACATTTGAAAACTTATTTACGGGTGGCGCAAGCACCTGGGCATACTTGGTTGCCGGGGTGCCGATATCGCCACAGTAAACACTGGTAAGTTGCAGATCGACCCCAAAAACGTTCTTAATATTATTAAAAATACTGCCGCATGATGATGCATTGTAAGTATGAACAATTTTACCTCCTTGTGCTATGATCTCGCAAAGTGTAAAGGTGCTGCTTGCCCCATCGCCCCAGGTTACCTTATAAGTATGCCCCGGGTAATTATTTTGCAAACCGGTTTGCGGTGAGGTGACATCGGCATTAAAGGTGAGCTCGCCGCTGCCGTTTGAAAGGCATACAGAGGTAATACCTGTTGCACCAAGCCCGCTATTGGCTACGTTGTTCATCAGTAAATAGGATTTTGTACCCACAATACCGCCATTCACCGCTTTAACAGTTACCGTATAGTTTGCAGCCTGGGCGTTAAAAGCCGCACTGGGCGAAACAGTAACCGTACCACCCTCGGCTGCTTGTGCCAGGTCATTAAAAAAGGTAGCGATAACTGATGCTCCGGATGTGGACTGATTTAAAAAAGTATACTTTGTGGTGGTATTGGGCGTGCCGTTACACGTTCCGAATACTTCCGGATATTGCGGATTAATAATCTGTGAACTTACCGCTGCAACAACTCCTGCTGAATTATTAATGCTAAATGCTGATGAGGCAGCGCTGGTTATAACAGGCGCCGTGGATACTACTTGTAATTTATACCCAGTTCCAGATGGCGTTCCGGCGGGGATAATGCCATTCACAAACGTGGCATAAAAGCCGCTGATGGTACCTATTAATTGTTGAGCACCAAAATTGCCGTTAGCATCTGACAGATAAAGGTTAAATACATTATTGGTGGCAAAACAGCCAGAAGTATTGCTCAACTTTATAGGTATACTAATGGTTGAACCTGGGCCATAAGGTCCCGCATCCACATTACCAACGTTAATAGTTTGTGCTGCGGCTGATGACACAAGTAGACAGAGAAGTGCTAAAAAAAATATTTTTTTAGTGTACTTTATGTTCATTAAAAATTGGTTTCACAATGATCAAATGCTTCTTAACTCACCCTCCTATAAGGTGAATTTGGGGGTAAAACAGTTATCAACCAATTACAGCAATCATAAAGCAGGTTTCACGATTGCCGAATCCGTACTCTTATACGGAATATTTTTCCTACTGGTTACAAAAAAAGGAGAAGAATATGAGGGAAAATTAACCTGTCAGAAAATTTCGTAAATCGCTAAAGATAAAATTGTTAACCAAAAAACAAGTAGGCCACCAGGATAGCGGCAATGATACCGGCAAAATCGGCTATTAAGCCTGCCGGGATAGCGTAACGCGACCTTTTAATACCCACCGAACCAAAGTATAAGGCCACAATATAAAAGGTAGTATCTGCCGAACCGTTGAATACGCAGCCCAGGCGCCCTGCAAAACTATCCACACCAAAGGTTTGCATGGTATTGATCATCATGGCTTTTGAACCCGATCCGCTCAGGGGTTTCATGTAAGCCACAGGCATGGCATCCACAAAACGGGTATTGAGGTTAAATTGGGTACATACCCAGCGCAAACCATCATTCATATAATCCAGCGCCCCGCAGCTACGGAAAACGCTGATACCTACCAGCATGGCTACCAGGTAAGGTATTATTTTTACTGAAGTTTCAAATCCACTTTTGGCACCTTCAATAAAAGCATCAAACACATTAACCTTTTTAATCAAACCGCCCAAAATAAACATTACGGGTATGCTAAACAGCAAAAAGTTACTGCCAATGTTTGATACAGCACTGATTTGCCCCTTGGTTAAGTAATGGGTAAAGCACCAAACCAACAGCGTTATGAAAGCCGTTAAGCCCCCCAGCCAGGTAATAATTACCCTATCGAGCAGGTTTATTTTCTGCTTAACAGCCACCACCAGCAAACCCACAACCGTGGCTACATAAGTGGCAATAATACAAGGGATAAATACATCGGTAGGATTGGCCGCATTTAATATGGCCCGCTGGGCTATAATGGTAACCGGTAATAATTGTAATCCGGAGGTATGTAACACCAGAAACATGATCTGGGCGTTGGAGGCTGATTCTTTATCCGGGTTTAACTCCTGTAGGCTACCCATGGCTTTTAAACCCAATGGGGTGGCCGCATTATCGAGCCCCAATAAATTGGCCGAAAAGTTCATGAGCATTTGCCCCGTTGCCGGATGATCACGTGGCACCTCGGGGAAAAGCCGGCTAAAGAAAGGTCCAACAATACGCGAAAGAAAATTAATAGCACCGGCCTTTTCGCCAATATTCAATATGCCCAGCCAGAAAGCCATGGCGCCAACCAAAGGCAAAGCGATATCCATTACCGATGATTTGGATGAGCTGAATATACCATCAACCAATAACTTAAATGCTTCTGCATCACCAAAAAATATCAGTTTGATAAAGGCAACTACAAAGGCGATCAAGAAAAAGGCTATCCAGATATAATTAAGAACCATCGGCTATGTTTAAGGCTTTGAAGTTAATGGTTTTGTTATTTAATATGAAATAACAATCTTTAAATACTATTTGATTAAGACAAAATGAACCACGTTGTACAAGAATTAAGCGATACTATTAATGAGTTTCAGGATATCCGGTCGCGGGCAATTGATTGGGAAACACGACCGGCACCCGATAAATGGTCAAAAAAAGAGATTCTAGGTCATTTGATCGATAGCGCGCAAATCAACTTGCAGCGGTTTATACGCTGTACTTATGAAGAAAACTTCAGGCTCACTTATGAACAGAACGCATGGGTAACGGTACAGCGTTATCAGGAAGCTGATATTAAAGACCTGATTAACCTTTGGACATTATTGAATAAACAAATTATCAGTGTACTAAAAAACTACCCTTTAGACAGGGTAGATGCCCGCTGCGACAATAGCAAACTAGAACCCAACCTGCAAACGGTGGCATGGCTGGCCAATGACTATCTGGAGCATTTAAAACATCACCAGGGGCAAATTTTATCATAACTGGATATTTATAAATTCAGGCAAATTTTTCGTATCTTTATATCCATAAAGCAGCCCGGTTTTTCTGATCAAAAGGAAAAACCGGGCTGTTTAGTTAAGAGAAAATAAGGCTCAAAAACCGAACGTTTGATATGTTATTATTTGATTATCAAATATTTAATACTTCTTAAATTTTTAAAAACACATCAAAACCATGTTAAAATTTGTTAAAAAGTGTTAAAATCGATGTTTTTTAAGTGATTTTCGATCAATTTTCATCCATTTTTGAGCATAAAAGTGTTAAAATTATAGGTTTAAAAAGTTTTTCACCGTAACAAAATTTAAAAGCATCACCTAAATCAGACCATACCATGAGCGGATATTCAGGAACACCACTGGCAAAAAAGCTGGGCATTAAACCGGGGTTCAGGATCAAGCTGATCAATGCACCAGATCATTACATGGAATTGTTTACCGACCTCCCAGTAGAGCTCTATTTTGATGATACACTGAGTCTGCAAAAGGATTTTATACATTTTTTTACCCTGAATAAGGATGAGCTATTGATCAGGTTACCGTTATTGAAAGGGCAAATTAAACCAGATGGTATGATATGGGTTTCATGGCCAAAAAAAGCATCCAAAGTGGTAACGGATGTAACCGAAGACCTGGTGAGGGGTACCGCCCTTAAAAGCGGGCTGGTTGATATTAAAATTTGCGCGGTAGATGAAACATGGTCGGGTTTAAAACTAGTGATACCTGTAAAAGACAGGCAACCATCAGTTTAAGATCATTTTTATAAAAAAACCATATAAAGCATCCCCAGCGTACTTTATTAAGCGGGTGTAAATACCTAACTTAGCCTTACAATATATTCAATATGCCTAATAAAATAGAACTTAAACGTGTACATGGTGATTTTGGGTTTGAAGCGGTTGACGCCTACGGCCATACCGTAAAAATGGATAGCAGCCCTGAGAGCGGTGGTGATAATTTTGGTGTTCGCCCCATGCAGATACTTTTAATGGGCCTTGCAGGCTGTTCGGCCATTGACGTGATCAGTATCCTGAAAAAACAACGCCAGGATGTAAAGGATTATAAAATGGTTGTTAACGGCGACCGGGAAGCAGGTAAAGAGCCTTCATTATGGAAGGATGTTGAAATTGAATTTCATTTATACGGTGATATTGACGAGGATAAAGCTGCCCGCGCGGTTGAACTGTCATTAACTAAATATTGCTCTGTGGCAGCCACCTTGGGTAAGGCAGGCGCAGATATTAAATCAAAAGTTTTTGTACATCCTGCTATATAAGTATAGCAGGATCAATTAATTTTTATGATAAGCAGGGATGTACCCATACAAACAATACATCTTTTTCCTATTCTGGATCAATTGCTTATCGAACTACTTAAATCTTTGTCGCCCGATGACTGGAACAAGCCTACTGTAGCCAAGCATTGGACGGTAAAGGATATCGCGGCTCATCTTTTGCATGGCAACGTGCGTACTATCTCCTCCAAACAATCATTCACTGGAGATACACCGCCGGTGATCAATAGTTACCGGGATCTGGTTAATTTTCTTAATGAGCAAAATGCGATCTGGGTAAAAGCCATGAAACAGGTAAGTCCCGATCTGCTTATAGAGTTACTTGAAACAACAGGCCCACAGTTCACAGGCGAATTAGCGGAGTTAGACCCTTTTGGCGTGGCTAAATATGCAGTGGCCTGGGCAGGAGAGGAACAGTCGGCCAATTGGTTTCATATGGCCAGGGAGTACACCGAAAAATGGCATCACCAGCAACAGATACGCGATGCAGTAAACAGGCCGGGTATTATGCACCGCGAACTCTTTTATCCTTGTATAGCTACTTTTATGTATGCTTTGCCGCATACTTATCACTTTGTACAGGCACCGGATAATACTTTAATTGAAGTAATCATAGAAAGCGAAGCTGGTGGCACCTGGCATCTTCAAAAAGGTGCGGATAAATGGGGCTTTGTAAATGAAAATAATAAATCTGCTGATAGTAAAGTAATCATCAAGCCAGATATTGCCTGGAAGCTTTTCACAAAGGCCATCACTCCGGAAATTGGGATTCAAAATTCCGTATTAGAAGGTAATCACGAATTCGGAGAAAAAGTATTTGACACCATTGCCGTGATGGCCTGATCATATCATATTTATTATTATATCACAATAAGTATTATATACATTCGTTATTCGTTTTAATAATAAATTAAAAAATACCCATACTAACGAAATTTCATCCAAATTTCATCTTCAACATTTTCTCCTTTTATAAACAATACATTGATAATTAGCTATTGTATAGATTAATATATACAAAAATAAGTTTTTTAATACAGACTGTACTGTTTTTAACTCATTAACTATATGGTACAAAAAATCAGTAACTCACAATTATAACCCGTTAAAACACGGGTTTCTCTTTTGTCCATTTACAACTCTTAAAACGGGTTCTATCAGTCATTTATACTTAAATTTTAGCCCTAAAATTTAAAAGATTAGTATAATTTTATCCTGCATGACTTCTCCCAAAAAAACCTGCTGGCATTAATGTTGCCTAAGGGGGGGTATGGTTTATTGAACAGTAAACCACTAATTAAACACAACGATATGAAATCAAATTTAAAAAAAACCACGCTGCTGCTAACAGGACTTATGGTAGGTGGTAAACTATTTGCCCAATCACCTGACACAACAGCTTCAAGTTACGATTATGTAAAGCCTTTTTCAGGTGGTGATAAATTACGCACCTGGTCTGTAGGTGTGCATGGTGGTTTATTAACTCCCTACACCATTTTTGGCACCAACGGCAGACAGGATTTTAAAAATCCAAAAGAACAAGTTGGATATGGTGCTTACATTAAAGACCAAATACTACCATCATTAGGTATCCAAGCCGATTTCCTAAGAGGTAAAGTAAAAGGTGATAACAGTCAGACAAGTGCTAATGGCACGGTTTACAGCCAGTACTCTACCAACATTAACTGGTCGGCAGCCCTGAGTGCTAACATTACATTGGCGAACATTAACTGGCGCCATGACAAACCATTTATTCAGCCTTATTTAACCGTAGGTGCTGGTACCATGAATTACACACCTAAAATCACTACCCCTGGTGGTCAGGAAACTAACTTCAAAACCGACGGAAAGGGTTCAATTAATGAAATCTTTATCCCGATAGGTCTTGGTTTGAAATTTGATATTGCACCAGGTGTAAATCTTGATTTAGGTTACCAGGTTAACTTTGTACAATCTGATAACTTTGATGGTTATAACTACGGATCAACCAATGACAGGTTCTCCTACGCACACATAGGTTTGGAATTTGCTTTAGGTAGTCCTAAAAAACCTCAGATGGCAACACACAACCCTGTATCATCAATGCGTAAGGAATACTTATGGGAAAATCAACAAACCAAAACCGCATTACAACAAGAAATTGATGCAGAAAAAGCTAAAAACGACCAGTTAAGAAATGATTTGAACACTACTAATGCTAACCTTGCCAAATTAACAACTGATAGTGATGGCGATGGAGTACTGGATATTAATGATAAATGTCCAAACACACCTTCTGGTACTCAGGTAGATGGTTCAGGTTGTCCATTAGCTAAACCGGTTATTGTTGTAACAGAAGAAGACAGAAAAGTGGTTAGGGATGCGATTAAAAACCTGGAATTCGATTTGGGTAAATCAACAATCCGTGAGCACTCATTGCCAAGCTTAGACAGAGTTGCTAACTTGCTGATCAACAGAAACTTCAGCTTAAAATTAGCTGGTCACACTGATAACACAGGTTCTAAAGATTTGAACATGAGATTATCAAAAGACCGTGCAGAATCAATCAAATCTTACTTAGTAAGCAAAGGTGCTAATGCATCACGTATTGAGGCTACAGGTTATGGTCAAACACAACCAATTGCATCTAACAAAACAGCTGCTGGCCGTCAGGCAAACCGCAGGGTTGAATTCACACTATATTAATAGTTGGATTTCAGTTTAGATATAATCTCTAAAACAGCAAAGCCGCTCAAATGAGCGGCTTTGCTGTTTTAGCTTTATATTTTGTTATACTCTCCTTTGGCTTAAGTTTTATTCTCCTTCAAAAAAATCTATCAGACCACCAAAATAACTGTTGTTCCAGCCATCAACCATATCATCAAAGTCGTTATCCGGAATGTTAGTATGCCGTAGTTCAACCGATGATCCTCCTTTATCAGGATGTAGTTTAATGGTTACTATGGAATTATCAGATTCGCCCTCAAAATACCATTGTTGTACTATTTTTTTCCCAGGCTCAAATTCCAGGTTTTTCCCGGTAATGCTACCATCCCACATAGAAAATTCGGAATCCGGTTCGGTCGACATCTCGGCCGTTTCACCTGTCCACAATTCTAAGGTAATAGGATTGGTTAAGGCCATATAAATCTCTTCGGGAGTGGCCGGTATGCTGTAATATTTTTTAAAATCTTTCACCTGCGCAATTTAGCAGAATTAATTTTAGCTTTTTAAATTAAACATTAACAGGGCCAATGGGCAATACAACCCTGCCATAAACCTCATTCAATACATTGGCTATACCGGTATATATAGCCGATGCACCGCAAATGATACCCTCGTACCCGGCCAAATGTTTTATACTGCTGTTACCAGTAGCATCGCCGGCAACAAGTAAAAAGAACAGTATGGTTAAGGATGCAAATACAAACTGTAGCGCACGGTTTAATTTCAACGTTCCAAAAAACAACAACAAAGTAAATACTCCCCAAACGCTTAAATAGGCACACATGGCACCTTC
The DNA here is from genome assembly GCF_900155965.1 of Mucilaginibacter lappiensis. Taxonomy (GTDB): domain Bacteria; phylum Bacteroidota; class Bacteroidia; order Sphingobacteriales; family Sphingobacteriaceae; genus Mucilaginibacter; species Mucilaginibacter lappiensis. Next base: position 51,486 of record NZ_FTMG01000004.1, on the reverse strand, counting down.
TGATGGTGCTGCGCCCCAACCTAGTTTAGGCATCACTATTAAACCAACTAACGACAGCCAGAAAAAACCATAAGAAGTAAAAGCCGTTAAACCAAAAGTGTTATTCTTTTTGGCTTCAATTACACCCGCAATTATCTGTGCTAATCCGCCATAAAATATACCCATGGCCAGTATCATGGTGTTCATTTCAAAAAAACCGGCATTGTGAATGTTTAATAATACGGTGGTCATGCCGAAGGCACAAAGACCAAGAGGAGCGGGGTTGGCAATGCCATCTTTAACAGTTACGGGTGTTGTAGGAATCATAATAGGTTAGATTTTTTAATTGGTTCACCGCAATCTAACAGATTTATAAATATTAAGCAAATTTTTGCAACTCAACGGGTACTTTTGTGTTAAGTATTTACCTATGCAAAAATTAGTATTGATACGCCATGGCGAAAGTGCCTGGAACCTGGAGAATCGCTTTACCGGCTGGGAAGACGTTGATTTATCTGAAAATGGTTATGAGCAGGCCAAAAATGCTGGCCGCATACTTAAAAAGAACGATTATAACTTTGATGTCGGCTTTACATCATACCTCAAACGATCTATTAAAACACTGCATTTGGTATTGGAAGAGTTAGACCACCTTTGGATACCCGTTGAAAAATCATGGCGACTAAACGAACGTTTTTATGGCGCGCTACAGGGCATGAATAAAGATGATGCCATAGCTAAATATGGATCGGAGCAGGTGCTAAAATGGCGGCGCGATCCTAATGAACATCCGCCGGCTGTTACACGTGATGATCCACGTTATCCAGGGCATGATCTTCGGTATAATGGCCTAACGGAACGTGAATTGCCGCTAACAGAAAACCTGGGAGAAACTATGGACCGTGTTTTACCCTTTTGGAACGAACGTATTGTAAAAGCAATGCGCCGTAATCAAAAGGTAGTGGTGGTTGCACATGGAAACAGCCTGCGCTCCCTAATTAAATATATTGACCATTTGAGCGATGAAGAGGTAAGCAACCTTGAAATACCTACCGCTACTCCCTGGGTATATGAACTTGATGAGGGTTTGAATCAGATAAGGCATTATTACCTGGATTAACATACTATATCTTTTGTATGTGAGGTATTTGTTTATATTCGTTGCACTATAAATAAACCTTATCCCACTTAAAAGATGAAAAAGTCTGATGTATATGAAATTACCATAAAAATTCTTGGTATTTATCTTTTTGTGGCAGATATCTCCAAATTACCCAGCTTACTAACTTTTTTGAGTGCACATGGTGGCAATATAAATGCAGAGCAACCTACAGAACAGATTAACGCCTTATGGATAGAAGGTCTGAGCTTTGTCTTATTACTCATACTGGCAATTTTTCTCATAGCTAAAACAAAATTCATTACACGCATAGTCACCAATTCGGCAGATTACCAGGAAAATGCAAAATTATTTGCCGACAGGAAGGTGATTTATGAAATGGCGCTCCTGATCATCGGTGGTTTACTGATTGTTAATACCCTGCCCGATCTGATCTACAGAATATATAATCTTACTAATGCTGCTGATCAGCAAAGTGTAATATCCTCCTGTTCAAGATTGTTTATAGGAATTATCACAGTTGCTTTCGGTAAACGCATAGCGGCTTACTTTGCTAAAGTCTAAATAAAAAGGCCCCGTTTCCGGAGCCTTTAATACTATTGTAGCAGATCAACTTATACAGCCTCGGCTGCCAGCTTTCTTTCTGCCGCCAAACTCACACCTGTAAGCTGATCAGCAAAAGCAATAAAAGCCTTGCTCTCAGAAATAAGATCCTGATTATCTATCAGATTTTGAAGATTCACTTTTCCGATAACAAATTTATAACTACCCGAGTAATAACGTTCTTGTATGTGTTCAAAATTCAAAGCTTCCACCAGGCTTTCGTCATCATACCTCAGGTAAACGTTCAGTTCAATATTGTTGGTAAAGTTAAGGTCGGTCTTTTCTTTAGCCTTTTTATACTCGTACTGATAGTTATAACGTAAGGCAGCAATGTCAGACAATACAGCCGATCCGGTAGGGTGGCCACCTGCGCCTTTACCAAAAAAGAATTGCTGATCGGCGAATGCCGCTTGCACGGTTACACCGTTGTATTCGTACTCTACGTTGTATAAAAACTCCGTTTCGTTTACAAATTTAGGCAGTACAAATAAGGCTACATGACGTTCATCCAGTTCTTTAGCTACAGGAACCAACTTTATTTTCAGATTTTTCTCGCGGGCATATTGCAAATCTTGAGCGCCGAGATTTTGTATACCGAAGTTAAACACCTCATCAGGTTGTACAATTACACCATAGGCATGAGCTGCGGCTATTACGAGCTTATATTTGGCATCAAACCCACCCACATCACTGGTAGGGTCGGTTTCTGCAAAACCAAGATCCTGCGCTTGCTTTAAGGCGCTATCATAATCAAGCCCCTCGATAAAACCTTTTGAAAGTATATAATTTGATGAACCATTAAAAATACCACTGATGGAATGCAGCAATTCATTATCATAATACTCTTCCAGATTACGGATGATCGGGATACTACCGCAAACTGCACCCTCATATAATAAAGATGTACCATGTTTATGCTGTAATTCGATCAATTCTTCCAGATGAAGGGCGATCATTTTCTTGCTGGCCGAAACCACATTTTTACCTGAACTTAATGCCCTTGATACAATTTCAAAGGCAGCTTCAGTGTCATTGATTAGCTCTACGATGGTATTAATCTCCGGGTTATTCAACAGTTCGTCTCGATCGGTAGTAAATAAATGTGCAGGCAAGGAACGTTCCTTATGCGGATCCTTGATGGCAAATTTTACAATTTCAATGTTTAAATTTTTAGTTTTAACGATATCATAAAGTCCTTGTCCAACAACTCCAAATCCAAATAATCCGATATTTAACTTTTTACTCATTATGCTGTACGTTGTAGTTCTATAATTTTTCCTTTTACATCAGTTTTGAAAAACGATGTGATAATATTTGTTAATGCTTCTGTTTCAATTAAAAATCCATCATGTCCATAAAACGAGTCTAACTTAGCAAAAGCTGATTTAGGAATATGCTGGAACAGGTATTGCTGTTCTTCGATCGGGAACAATACATCTGAGTGGATACCGATCACCAGCGTACGGGCTTTGATCTGGCTCAATGCTTTTTCAACTCCGTGACGTCCGCGCCCTACGTTATGCGAATCCATTGTTTTGGTTAAATACCAGTAACTGTAGGCATTAAACCGGTTCACCAGCTTTTGCCCCTGGTAACTTTGATAAGTCGAGGCGCGATAATCATCCGTTTTATCGTCACTCTCTTCTTGTTGGGTTATGGAATAAGTTTTATATCCTCGATAGGAGAGCAGGGCAATGCTTCTTGCGGCTTTAAGTCCTTTTTGACCACCGTCTGGCGTATTGGCATAAAAAGTGCGATCGGTAGTAATAGCCAAACGTTGCGACTCATTAAACGCGATCCCCCAGGGCGAATGACGCGCATTGGTAGCAATCAGTATCAGGTTTTTGATCCGTTCCGGCTCTATAATAGCCCACTCAACCGCTTGTTGCCCACCAAGTGAACCGCCTATAAGGATGTGGATATTATCTATCTGTAAATGATCAGCAAGCAATTGGTGAGCCTTTATGATATCCCTGATAGTAAATTGTGGAAACGCCTGGTAATAAGGCTGTCCGCTTACCGGGTTAATACTTAAAGGATTACTTGTACCATAAGGCGAACCCAAAATATTCGCGCACACAATAAAATGTTCTTCGGGATTAAAAAGGAAGCCGGTACCTACCAGACCTTTCCACCAGTCAAATACATCGGCATTGGCGGTAAGGGCATGACAGATCCATATCACGTTGTCTTTTGCCTTATTCAGCCTGCCATAGGTATGAAAACCAATTTCCAGATCCTGTATTTCCTGACCCGATTCGAATTCAAATGCTTCTGTGTACTTAAATATTTCTGTATTCATTATTTTATAAAAAATATTTACCCCCCTCTAAATCTCTCCCGGAAGGGGAGACTTTTTTTAAGCCCTCCCTTCCGGGGAGGGTTTGGGTGGAGCCTGTTATACTAACTCTGCAGCAAGCTGCTCTACTTTGGCAAATGCCTGTTCAAAATCGGCCTTGATATCATCAATATGCTCAATACCTACCGATACTCTTAATGACGTTGGTGTAACACCTGCTGATAATTGTTCTTCATCAGAAAGCTGCTGATGCGTTGTGGCTGATGGCTGAATAATTAATGTTTTGGCATCACCCAGGTTAGCCAGATGGCTTACCAGTTGCAAACTGTCAATAAAATGACTTGCCTGTTGTTTGTCGCCTTTAATCTCGAATGATAAGACTGCCCCAAAACCATTTTTTAAATATTTTTTTGCCAGCGCATGATATGGTGACGATTGCAAGCCAGGATAGCTAACTTTAGCTACCTGCGGATGCTGCTCCAGCCATTTGGCCAGTTCCAGTGCGTTATCTACATGGCGTTGTACCCGTAATGACAAAGTTTCCAAACCCTGAATGTTCAACCAGGAGTTAAATGGCGACTGTGAAGGGCCAAAATCACGCAGGCCTTCAACGCGAGCCCGTATAATAAACTGGATGTTGCCAAACGGACCATCAATACCAAATACATCTGCAAATACCAATCCGTGGTAACCTTCAGATGGTTCCGTAAACTGTGGAAATTTCCCGTTACCCCAGTTATAATTACCACCGTCAACAATAACACCTCCAATACTGGTACCATGGCCGCCTATCCATTTGGTGGTTGATTCTACCACGATATGGGCTCCATGTTCCAACGGACGGAACAAATATCCTGCAGCACCAAAAGTATTATCTACAATAAGTGGCAAATCATGCTTTTTAGCCAAAGCAGCTACTTTTTCAAAATCAGCAATCGCGAAACCTGGGTTACCAACGGTTTCCAGGTAAATGGCCTTAGTTTTATTATCTATTAAAGATTCAATATTTTCGGCACTATCATCTTTTGCAAAGCGAACATCTATGCCTAATCGCTTAAAGGCTACTTTGAATTGATTGTATGTACCCCCGTACAGGAAAGGGGAGGTAACAAAGTTATCGCCCGCCTGCAAGATATTGTTTAAGGCTATAAATTGTGCCGCCTGACCAGATGCTGTGGCCAAAGCCGCAACACCGCCCTCTAAAGCCGCTAAACGTTTTTCAAACACATCTGTAGTAGGATTCATTAAACGGGTGTAGATATTACCAAATTCCTTCAGCGCGAAGAGGTTGGCCCCGTGCTCCGCGTTTTTAAATACGTAGGATGTGGTTTGATAAAGTGGTACAGCCCGTGAACCTGTGGTTGGGTCAGCTTCCTGACCTGCATGTAATTGTAGAGTTTCGAATTTTAAATTGTTGGCAGACATAGTTGTAAGATTGAAATGTGTTTAATTAATTTTTTAACGATTTGATGGATTTTTAACTGGCTGGTAAATGCTCTTTACCAGTTGTTGCAACACGTGTATTTTTCGGGATCGGAAAAAGAGGACGTGTTAAGTCGATCAGCAGCAGCAACACATACAAATACTGCTAATATTTAAGCTAATATGTTGTATATTACCGTTTAAGGTGCTAAAAATGTTGTACTGATTAAATTTAATTAAACTTTTCATGGTTATAAATTTATATTCCCCGGGGTTATTTTCCGGGACAGGAATTGGCACCTTCTCCAATTTTGGAGGGTTGCCAGCGGGTCATTGAGCCTGATCTCTCGCCGCTTCTTTATAAATCAAAACCCGAACTATCGCGGAGAATTGATCAATGGTATCGCTACCAAATATTGTTGCAAATATAGGATGATATATATTGAAATTCCAAATTAAATTTTATTAAACAAGCTAAAGGCTAAAAGCGGAAAGCAAAAAGCCTGCTTATTTGATAAGCGGGTTATCGCTTTCAGTCTTAAGCTTTGTGTTTCTTGCTTAGGCCAGGGCTTGCTTTAAATCCGCTATCAGATCATCAATATGTTCTAATCCAACAGACACTCTCAATAGGTTACGTGGCGTTTTAGTATCCGGCCCTTCTACCGTTGCACGGTGCTCTATCAGGCTCTCAACACCTCCCAGGCTGGTGGCACGGGTAAATAAATTGAGTTTGTTAATGATGTTGTGGGTATCGTTTTCATCGCCCTTAACGATAAAGGATAACATACCACCAAAAGCCAGCATTTGTTCTTTAGCTATGGCATATTGCGGATGCGATGGCAAACCCGGGTATAGCACACGTTCTACCATAGGGTGTTGTTCTAAAAACTCTGCCAGCAATTGTGCGTTTTGAACATGACCTTTAACACGATAAGGTAGTGTTTTAATGCTGCGGGCCAGATAATAGCAGTCGGTTGGAGAGGGGATAGCACCGCCCATTTCCTGTACCTGGCGTATTTTTTGCCACCATTCGCTTTTTTCGGCAGTGATTAGCGCGCCCCCCATCAGATCACTATGGCCACCAAAATATTTTGTTGCGGAGTGCATCACCAGATCGGCACCCAAAGCAAGCGGTTGCTGACATATCGGAGTAGCAAAGGTATTATCGCAAACTACTTTAATCCCTCTGGTTTTTGCAACAGCTACAATCTTCTTAATATCAGTTATTTTAAGCAGTGGATTTGACGGTGTTTCTATCCAGATCAGTCCGGTTTCGGGCTTAATATATTGTTGCAATACATCAGTATTGTTTACATCAATAAAGTCAAAGGTTAAAATACCCACAAACAGGTTTTTAAGCTGGTTACGCAAACCATGATACATATCATCAGGCGCTATGATATGTGTACCGGTAGGCAGTGATTGGAATACAGACATACCAGCAGCGTTACCCGATGAAAAAGAAGCCGCATCAGCACCGCACTCTAATTGAGCTAATACATTTTCTAGTGACGCTCTATTGGGATTTGATGACCGGCTATAGATATGCCCGCCAGGGAAATCACCATCGATACCGCGTTCAAAAGTGGTAGATAATATAATAGGCTGTATAACAGCTTTTGATGACTCATCTTTTTTATTCCCGGCGTGGATAGCTATAGTTTCAATCTTCATTTGGCCAAATTAAATAAGATTATTTTTATAAGATGTAACGGAGGGAATAATTGTTCCGTAATATTTTAAAACCTGCATCATGAAAACGCTATTCTTATCTATTATCATTATTTTAATTGCAATAACCAGCTGCAAAAAAGATGGCATCGCCAATGAAAACGACTTTAACAAAAGCTATAACGCCTGGATAAGCTTTAAGAATAGATCGCATAGCTCGTATCAGTATACCACTAACTTTGGGTCTGTTTTCGGCTATGGTAGTGAAACAAAAATTGCAATAATTAATGGAACAATTGTTTCCAGGGATTTTACCGCTGTTCAACTACGTCGGGACGGCACTAATAAACAGGATACTGTTGCCCAGTGGCATGAGGAAAAATCGAGCTTAAATACCCATGTTAATCAAGGTGGGGAACTACTTACTTTAGATGATATTTATCAAAAAGCCAAAACCATTTGGCTAAAAGCCGATAAGAAATCCAATGATATTTATTTTGAAACAAAAAACAAGGGTATGATATCGAGTTGCGGCTTTGTCCCCAAAGGCTGCCAGGATGATTGTTTTAACGGTATAACCATAGGCGCAATAACCTCTGTGCAATTTTAGTGTCATTTACTTCCATCCACTTTGCAATGAATTATCTCATAAAGCATAGTTTTATGCTTTTTAGTACATTTGCGCAAAGTTTTTTTCATGGAAGCTGAAGGTAATTTACAGTTATTATTACAAAATCCGGATCTATCCGCTGATTTAAAGCACATTGCCGAAAAAGTTCTTAACAGCGAACGCATCACCTTTGATGAAGGCGTGATCTTGTATGAGCAGGGCGACCTGGGTTATCTGGGCGTTTTAGCCAATTACATCCGCGAAAAACGGCACGGGCTTAAAACCTATTTCAATCGTAATTTTCATATCGAGCCTACTAATTTGTGTGTTTATGACTGCAAATTTTGCTCATACTCTCGCTTGCTGAAACAAAAATCGGAAGGTTGGGAGTACACCATGGACGAGATGTTTAACATGGTGACCAAATATGATGGCGAACCGGTAACCGAAGTACATATAGTAGGTGGTGTTTTACCGCAATATGACGTACCCTTTTACCAGGAGCTTTTTAGCCGTATCCGCGCGCATCGCCCGGAGCTGCACATCAAGGCATTAACACCGGTTGAATATCATTATATATTTAAAAAAGCTAAAATTGACTATGCTACAGGTATGCGCCTGATGCATGAAGCTGGTTTACAGTCGATACCTGGTGGTGGTGCCGAGATTTTCCACCCAGAGGTACGTGACTTGATATCTAAAGATAAATGTACCGGCGACCAATGGCTGGCCATCCATGAAGAATGGCACAAATTGGGGAACCGTTCCAATGCTACCATGTTATACGGGCATATTGAAAAATTCTGGCACCGCGTTGATCATATGGAACGTTTGCGCCAACTGCAGGATAAAACCGGAGGTTTCCAAACCTTTATACCGCTAAAATTCCGTAACCAGGATAACCAGATGTCGCATGTGCCCGAGTCAACGGTGGTGGAGGATCTGCGTAATTATGCAGTGGCGCGTATTTACCTGGATAATTTTGATCATATTAAAGCTTATTGGGCCATGATCAGTCGTACTACCGCGCAACTATCCCTGAATTTTGGGGTTGATGATATTGATGGTACACTGGATGATACCACTAAAATATACTCCATGGCGGGTGCCGAAGAACAACACCCGGGCATGAGTACCAAACAGCTGGTAGAGCTGATAAAAAATGTAGGCCGGCAGCCAATTGAGCGTGACACATTATATAATGTGGTAACCGACTTTACTAACTTTGAATTCCCAGAAACTGAGCCCAAACCCCAGTATTACAAGTTACCGGTAATTAATTAGGTGAAAAGCTTAAAGCAGAAGGCTAAAAGCCTAAAGCAATAAAAAAACAAGCAAATAAAGCTTTAGGCCTTCGGCTTTTAGCTTTGGGCTTAAGACTGAATGATACAAAAAACCTTATATATAGTACGACACGGCCAAACAGAGCTTAACAGACTGGGAGTTGTGCAGGGTCGGGGAATGGATACCGATTTAAATGATGAAGGACGTAAGCAGGCTTCACAATTTTATGAAGCTTACAAAAGCATACCCTTTGATAAAATATACATATCGGCCCTAAAGCGTACTCAGCAAAGTATTCAGCCTTTTATTGATCTGGGTATTCCATATCAAAAATTATCAGGTTTAGACGAACTGGCCTGGGGAATACATGAGGGGCAACCTGCAACTGCGCAAAACAAAGCTGCCTTTTTACAAATTATGCGCGACTGGCTTGATGGCCGTTTAGACAGCAAGTTTGAAGGTGGCGAAAGCCCGAATGAGGTGGAAATACGCGAACGGGAAGCCCTTGACGTAATCATGAGCCATCCCGAAGAAAAAACCGTGTTGATATGTATGCACGGTCGCGCCATGCGCTTGTTGCTTTGTATCCTAAGCGGAAAATCCCTTACCGAAATGGATACTTTTCCGCACCAAAACCTGGTTTTATATAAAGTAATATATGACGGCGAAAAATTTGAGATCGTCGATTTTAATAACTCCGAACATTTAAAACAATCCTGAAAGAGAGCGTTTCTGTGAATAAAATAAGAATATCAGCTGTAAGCTATACCAACACCAAACCCTTTATATACGGCATCCAACATAGTGGCATTTTAGATAAAATTGAATTGAGCCTGGATATGCCCTCAGACTGCGCTCAAAAACTGATTGATGACGTGGTTGATATCGGCCTCATTCCTGTAGCAGCCACCTTGAATTTACCCCATTGGGAAATAGTATCTGAATACTGCATCGGCGCCGTTGGAGCGGTAAACTCCGTATTTATTTTTAGTAATTGCGATGTTAAGGACATCAAATACCTGCAACTTGATCCCCAATCACGGTCATCTAATAACTTGGCCCGGGTTTTATTAAAAAACTATTGGAAGGTGTATCCGGAATTGATTAAAGACGCCGACGACTACAGCGAATCAACAGAAGCCAACACCGCCTTTGTACAAATTGGCGACCGTACCTTTGGCAAAAAGAACAAATATAAATATGCCTACGATCTTGCCGAAGAATGGCAGAATTTTAAAGATCTTCCTTTTATGTTTGCAGGATGGATAGCTAATAAACCAATTCCACAAGATTTTATGAACGAGTTTAACGCGGCACTGAAATATGGTCTCGATCACCGGGCTGAACTTTTTGAGGAACTACCTATGCGGGACGATTTTGATATCCAGGACTACCTAATGCACAAGATAGATTTTGACCTTACTGACGGAAAAAAGAAAGCGCTTTATATGTTTTTAGATTATATAAAGGCATTGTAAGGAGCTACGGCCCTGTTTTTCCTATTGAAGAGACGCGTATTGGCGTCTCTTTTTGTTTACACATTTTTAACATTTTAAAACCTTATGGTATAAAATACATTGGTTATATTGAAACAATTAAATCTGTGAATCAATGAACCCATCATTAAAAGGACAAGCGGCCCTGGTTACCGGCGCCGATAGTGGTATTGGTAAAGGCGTGGCACTGGCACTGGCCGGTGCAGGTGCAAAGCTGGTCATCAACTACGCTCACAATCACGATGCTGCCGAGGCTACTGTTGCCGAAATAAAAGCAGCCGGCGGCGAAGCATTTGCCGTACAGGCCGATGTAAGCCACGAAGATCAGGTAAAAGCAATGTTTGCCCAGATGTACGCACAGTACGGCACTATTGATATACTGGTGAACAATGCCGGCTTACAAAAGGATTCCCGGTTTGTAGACATGACCCTGGATGACTGGAATACAGTGATCAGTATTAACCTTACCGGTCAGTTTTTATGCTCACGTGAAGCGGCAAGGGAATTTATACGCAGGGGTGTAGTTGAAGATCGGAGCAGGGCCGCCGGTAAGATCATTTGCATGAGCAGTGTACATGAAGTGATTCCCTGGGGAGGCCATGTTAATTATGCTGCAAGTAAGGGAGGCATCAGCATGTTTATGAAAAGTATAGCCCAGGAGTTGGCTCCGCATAAAATAAGGGTAGTAGGTATTGGGCCGGGTGCTATACAAACTCCTATTAATAAAAGTGCCTGGGATACACCCGAAGCATTGGATAAGTTACTCACCCTCATACCATATAACCGCATTGGTAAGCCCGATGATATTGGCAAACTGGCCACCTGGCTGGCATCTGACGAGGCTGATTATATAACCGGTACCACTATTTTTATGGATGGAGGCATGACTTTGTATCCGGGTTTCGCAGATAACGGTTAAATTAAGGTTAAAAAAATGTGAAAAATCGGTTTAGCTAACTGCAAACCGATTTTTTTATGCTTTTTTAAATTTACATATTGTAAATTATACACTAAGTACATTGTTAAAATTTAAATTTTTCATCATAAAAGTCATATAATTATAAAATATTCATAAAAGTTAAATTTTATTTGTCACATTGCTAATCTTAGCATACTTTTGTTATGGATTTAAAATTTAAACGAACATGAAAAAGATATTTATAACTACCGCAATTGCCGCTTTATTAAGTGTTAATGTATTTGCTGCCGATGGCGCTAAAAAAGTAGCCGATGGTGGAACTAATGTTTCATACATTGCCTTACATGGTTTTACAGTTGACTTTGCTGATGCAAAAGAAGTAAACTGGACAGTAACCAAAAATTGCCAGAAAGCTACCTTCACCATTGATGGTGTTAAGAAAACCGCTTTCTACAATCTTAACGGTGAGTTTTTAGGTGTAACTCAAAGAGTTGACGCTAAAGCTATCCCAGCAAAAACTTTAAAACAAATTGCTAAAGATTACAAGGGTTACGAAATAGGCGAGGTGATCGTTTACCAGGCTAATACTGACCTGAATGACAACATCGATCCAACTTCATACTTTGTTGATCTTAAAAACGATTCTCATGAAGTATTGGTAAGAATCACTCAACAAGCTAACCTGGAGTTTTTCCAACAAGTAAGATAATTCTAAAAGGTTTTTATAAAAAGCCATTCTGATGTTTCAGGATGGCTTTTTTATGTCACAAACTTGTTATTTTGCCATCCATTGTAACTATTAAGCAAACAAATTAGGGCTTTCTGTCTTTATTAATAAGTACAGTTTATTAATATAATTTGCAGATATGCCCAAGACCATCATTGTATCTAACCGGTTACCTATCAAAATTTCAAAAGCGGATGACGAGTATGTTTTATCGCCCAGTGAAGGAGGTTTAGCAACTGGTTTAGGTTCAATATATAAACAAGACAATAACGTTTGGATAGGCTGGCCCGGTATCGAAATCACCGAGCAGCAGGATAAAGACCATGTTTCCCAACAGTTAAAAGAACTTAGTCTCATACCCGTTTTCCTCGATCAGGAGGAGATCAACCAATATTATGAAGGATTTTCAAACGAGGTATTATGGCCCGTTTTTCATTATTATGCTTCTACATACGCCAATTACAAACAATCCAATTGGGATTATTATCAGGCTGTAAATCAAAAATTTAGAGACATCATATTAAGTATTGCCGAGCCCGGTGATATCATATGGATCCATGATTATCAGTTATTGCTTTTACCCGCTTTGGTAAGGAGTGAACTGCCGGATGTTTCCATTGGCTTTTTCCTGCATATCCCATTTCCATCGCATGAGATGTTCCGGTTGATACCCTGGAGATCTGAACTACTGGAAGGCATGTTAGGTGCAGATCTCATCGGCTTTCACACCTTTGATGATGTACGGCACTTTTTGGGAGCTACCTCCCGAATTTTGCCTGTGAATACCTCATCAAACATCATCACCATGGATGAGCGTTCTATCGTGGTGGAATCATTTCCAATGGGAATAGATGAGCAAAAGTATGCCACTTTGCCGCTACAGGACGATGTCAAAGAACAGATTGAACTGATAAAAAATAATTTTAAAGACACTAAACTCATCCTTTCTATCGATCGCCTTGATTATAGTAAGGGCATATTGCAACGCCTGCAGGCCTTTGAACTAATGCTGGAGCTTTGCCCCGAGTGTATTGAAAAAATAACCTTCTACATGATTGTGGTACCTTCAAGAGATACCGTTCCACAATACGCCCACCTGCGCGAAGAAATAGACAAAAGGGTAGGTAATATCAATTCCATATACCGTACCATGGATTGGACGCCCATCCATTATTATTATCGGTCGTTCCCTATTGAAACGCTTTCAGCATTGTATCATACAGCCGACGTATGCCTGGTAACCCCTATGCGCGATGGCATGAATCTGGTAAGCAAAGAGTATATTGCCAGCCGAACAAACAACGATGGTGTATTGATACTAAGCGAAATGGCAGGTTCTTCTAAAGAATTAATAGATGCCATCATCGTAAATCCTAATAATACCGGCGAAGTTTGCAGGGCTATATTAGAAGCTATTAGTATGCCGCTGGAAGAGCAGCAAAAACGCATGATACCCATGCGGCAGTTAGTCTCTAAATTTAACATCTCGCATTGGGTCAAAATTTTCTTTGATCGATTAAAAGAGGTTAAGCTGATGCAACGCTCGATGCAGGCAAGGCACGTAAGTTTTGCTACAGAGCAATCCATCATTAACCGGTATATCAAAACCAAAAAGCGGATCATCTTCTTGGACTATGATGGTACATTGGTAAGCTTCAAATCGAACATTGATCAGGCCAGCCCCGATGAAGAATTATATAACATCATTAACAAGCTTTCCGAAGACCCGGCCAACCAGGTAGTACTGATTAGCGGCCGCAAGCATGAAAACCTGGACGCCTGGTTTAAACACATGGATATATACCTGATTGCTGAACATGGTTCCTGGTTTAAAAGACCGGAAACCCACTGGCATAAAATAACGGGCTTGAGCGATCAATGGAAGCACGATATTTATCCTATCCTGGAAACCTATGTAGACCGCACTCCGGGCTCTTTTATCGAAGAAAAAACATATTCACTAGCCTGGCACTATCGCAAGGCACAAAATGGCTTAGGCGAGCTTAGAGCAAGCGAACTCATGAACAACTTGAAATACCTGGCCAGCGATAAAGGGTTACAACTTTTAGCAGGGGATAAGGTACTGGAAGTAAAGAATATGGACATCAACAAGGGCAAAGCTGCTTTAAGCCTAACCGAGGGCAAAGACTATGATTTTATTATTGCCTTTGGCGATGATTACACCGACGAAGATATATTTAAAGCCCTGCCCGAAGCGGCCATTACTATCAAGGTAGGCAGCAATTTATCGGCAGCTAAATTTTATCTCCGTAACCCAACAGAGGTACGTAAGTTACTCACCAGCTTTACTCAGCATACTACGGTTGAGGTTAATTGATTAGGTTGATTAGGTTGGAACTTTCACAGTTGACAAGTGTTTTATGCTTTATAAACACAATCAACTACTAACTCAATCAACCTAATCAACTAATTAATAATTACAAAAATACCGGTCTGTCTAATTTGATGGCGATACGATAGGCGGCATTCATCAAACCTACGTGACTATAGGCCTGCGGAAAATTGCCCCATTGACTGCCGTCCTGCTCATCAACATCCTCGCTGAATAACAGCAGGTGATTGGAATACTGCAGCAGATTGGCAAACTCTCGCTGCGCGTCATCCAGACGGCCAACGCTGGCCAATGCCTCCACATACCAAAAGGCACATATCAGAAAAGTGGTCTTAGGCTTTCCAAAATCATCCGTATATAAATACCTGTAAAATAATCCATTAGGTGTTCTCAACTCTTTTTCCAGTGCAAGTAAATGATCTTTTGCCTTTTGTGATTCAGGGTCAAGATAATTCATCATGATCAGTTGCAGCGTACTTGCATCCAAGTTAGAGCTGCCGGCCGAATTGGTATACACTTTTCTGATCGGGTCATAACAGCTTTCAATATGCGCAGCGGCCCGCTCTTTCAGCTCAATAGCTTTATCTATGAGTTCTTTATTATCGATAGTGCGAGCCATTTTTTCGGCAGCCGATGCTCCGGCCCACTGAAACAAATTGCTATAGCAATGAATATTTGCCATATTTCTGAACTCCCAGATCCCGGCGTCCTTTTCATCGATGGTACGGTCAATTTTATTCAGTAGCGACTCGATCCAACGGACAGAATCTTTCCGTTCCGAGAAAACAAAACGGTGATCAGTATACAGCGGGAGCAGGGAGATCATCACTTGCCCATAAATATCGTTTTGTATATGCTCATAAGCCTGGTTACCAATACGCACGGGCTGATTACCCATATACCCCTCCAGATCTGTCAAAATCTCCTCCACCAGGTTTCTTTTACCGGTTATGCCGTAAAGCGGCTGATAGCGCTCATCTTCAGAAAAAGAAATATCCGTAACATAGCTAAAATATTTCTCCATTTCCTCAAAATGCCCAATGTGGTTTAGCGCTGTGATTACATAATAGGTATCGCGCAGCCAGCAGTATCTGTAGTCCCAGTTACGACCGCTTCCCGGTGATTCGGGCAAACTGGTGGTACTTGCCGCTATAATGGCCCCAGTATCCTCAAATTGGTGTATTTTTAAAGCCAGTCCCGAACGGATCACGAATGGCTGGTAATATGTAGCGATAGATGAATGTTTGATCCAGGTACGCCAGTACTGAACAGTCTCGGCCAAAAAGCGGTCGGCTGTGGATATCAAAGCGGCCTCCAGTGGTTCTCCATAGGTTAAGGCCAGGTATTTAGTTTCATTCAATACAAAAGCCTGCTCATCAAATACATAACTAATGGGTATATTGGTGGTAAGTCGAATATTTTCCTCGCCACCCAGGTATTGTATATGGTTACTTCCCCGGTTAACGGTTAATTTTACTGCACCATATTCAGATACAGGTTCGCATTTCACAATAACCCTTGGTGAGCCTTCTATCGCTTCAATCTTCCTGATCAGCATTAAGGGTTTGTAATACCGCTGGTGTTGATAAAACCTTGGTGCAAAATCGGTAATACGGTATTTACCACCGCTTTTAGGGCTTATCTCTGTTATCAGTACATTAGTATTTTCCAGGTAATACTGTACCGAAGTATATTCACCTTCCGGGCGGATAGAAAACTCGCCGCCTTTGGCTTTATCCAGTAAACCTCCAAAGATAAATGTACTATCAAATTTGGGCCAGCAAAGCCAGTCCACATTAGTATTTTTATTAATATGGGCCAAAAAGGCGCAATTTCCAATTATTCCGGTATCGTAGGTATGTCTGCTCATGCAATTATGTGCTTAGTCAATAGGTTCAACAATATTTGCCGCGTAATGTTGAGGCAAAATTTCAAAGCCTGAAATTCAGCCTGATAAACAATTGATTTTAATTTTTGAGCCTTATTATAAAATTCAAACAACGAAGTAGGGGCGAGGGACTTTTTAAACCTCAATTTTAACACTTTTCTGATCAAAAATGGGACAAAAACGAATCAAAAACTGCTGAAAACTTATTCAAAACCATCTATTTTAACACTTTTTAACAAATTTTTGACGGGTTTTGAAAACTTTAAAAAGTATTAATTTACTGACATTCAAATAACTACATAATAAATGATCGGTTTTGGGTCTATTTTGTTCCTTTAACCAAACGGCCCCACTTACACTATTCAAAGTAAGCGGGGCCGTTGTTTGTTGTATATAAATATACAAAATATTTATGGGCTTTGCAATTGCTGGCTGGTGCATTTTCAGCTTATCTGGCGATGTCGAACCGCAACACATTATTGCTGGATTTGGAGTTTTTCAACACCCTTTATTAGGTATGGCATAAATCACATTGCCTGAAACAGATAAATTGAAGCCATAATTTCCTATAGCAGGAAGTAACAGTTTTTCCCATGTTTTGCCCATGTCCGATGACCGGAATACACCATCTGAGCGACCACATATTAAATATTTACCCACTTGTTTGATGGATGAAATATTCAATGGAGATTGAAGTAAACCTATTTTTTTCATTAATAAACTACTCCAGGAAGGCTGAAGTTCTTCACCTATTGCATTCCAGGTTTTTCCATTATCCAGTGAAATGTGTATGCTGTTTGTTTGGGTTATGGCGTTGTTTACTATAGCAGCAAACCCACCATCTATACGTTCTACAGCGATGCCAGCTCCCCCTTCACTAATCACACAATCCCAGTTTTCACCATCATCGGTCGATCTTAATATTCCCTGTGTGCTGGCAGCCAGGAGTACACCGTTTAACTCTACCATCTTCATTACCCAGCCGCTAACATGCACATATTCCCAGGTTTTGCCACTGTTAGTGGATTTAAAAAGGGCGTTGTTGGAGCCGATGAAAACTGTGCCTCCCGTAGTTTCAAAAACACTGCATACTTGTTTCTCTTTATAATTCTTGTACATCCAATCTACCGTTTTGTTAATGCGTACGGCTTGCTCCTGAAAATTGATGTACATGGGCAACCAATCACTCTTCCCGTTTATTTTTTGTAAAAACTGCCCCCTGAAATTATATGCAAATATTCCATTCCTGGCAGGGGCGATCTCACGCTGCCCATCAGGCACAACCTCTTTTGTCCAAAAGGAAGTTGTGGAATTTGGTTCATTGTGATAAACTCCATTTCCAGCACGTAAATAGAGCCCATGGTCATTTGCAAATAAACCCTGACTCCACACACCTGCTCTCCGCAAATTTTCGGGTAACCCTTCGCTAATGTCCTGCCATGTTTGTCCGCCATCGGCAGACCTCAAAACGATGGCTACAGGCGCTGATTTAGTTTTTTCTATTGCTTTTTTCACTGCTTTCTTTTCTTTCAGTACAAAAGAATTTAGTAGAAATAATACCACCAGGGTAGTCGGAACAAACACAAATAATCTTTTCATTTTTTTAATTTTCATTAGAGTAAATTGTTTTTTAAAGGATATGAAGCTATCATGAGCTGTTTTTACTCGTTCTGGTTTGTGAACCTTTAGCTCATGATGGTTTCATATCCTTTAAATTTGATTCAGCAAATCTACTTTGATGTTTTTCGGCCGGAGGAATTTGGATTGTAAATAAAATTGTAAACTTTGTAAATAAAATATTGACACTATGCACCTTAGCCAAAATCTCCTCTCCGGGAAACGCAAGTATCTACTCGCACTGATACCACTGGCGTTTATCTCTGTAATCTGCGTGGCTTTCAGTATCACCGGCAGTAACGATTTTGATATGGCAAGAAGAGAGATTTTGCTCCGCAGGATCGGACATGAGCTGCTCTTACAATCGGGCGACAATAAATCAAGGGTGCTTCCGGTAAAAAAGATCGCAGAAAATGAATACCAGATCAGGTTTGAAAATGATCTGACTTTTCAACCGGACTCTCTGGTGAATACTACCCAGCGTTTGTTGGCCAAAGACCCACTCGCAGGTGATTATGTTGTTAACGTTCTGAACTGTGGTAACTCCAGTGTAGCCTATGGATACGCTATATCCAAAAATAAAAAAGATGATATTGTACCATGCAAGGGCAGGAAGCAACCCAGAGCCTGTTACATGATCAACATTAAATTTAAACCGGCAGGCTTAATTACAGTAAAGAACGGATATCTCCTGGGCAGCCTGCCATTTTTAGCACTTGTTGGTTTCATTTTTTTGAGATCTGCTAAGCCCCGGAAAGCTTTACCTGAAGGTCAGTATACTGATATGTTAACTTTTGGCTCGGTGTTGTTCGATGCGAAGAACAGGAAGCTGATCATAAACGGAAAAACAATAGACTTGACCGGAACGGAAACCCGTGTACTGCGCATTTTCGCGTTATCTCCTAATGAGATCATAGAGCGAAGCCGGCTGCAAAAAGAGATATGGGAAGATGAAGGTGTTATTGTGGGGCGGAGTTTGGATATGTTCATATCAAAACTTAGAAAAAAACTGGAACTTGATCCGAATGTGAACATTGTTGTTATACGCGGCAAAGGATATAAGCTTGCAATCAACCCTTAAGAAGAATCTCCCTGCGCAAAATTGATCTTATTAAAATTCAATCTGGCATTACCTATCACCAACCTATAAATAGGCTCATCACATTATTCTGTAAATTTTCACCAGTTTACACTTTTTACATTTTGATTTATCAAACAATGTATAGTAACTTAGTAGTCATTTATTTTTATATAAAACAACATAGTCATGAGTTTACGATTAGGCGATAAAGCCCCCAATTTTCAGGCAAAAACATCAGCAGGTGATATTGATTTTTACGAATACCTTGGCGACAGCTGGGGCGTGCTCTTTTCGCATCCCGGCGATTATACACCGGTTTGTACCACCGAGCTGGGCAAAACCGCCGCGTTAAAAGATGAATTTGCCAAACGTAATGTAAAAGTATTGGCACTAAGCGTAGACTCGGTAGAATCGCACCACGGCTGGATAGGGGATATCAACGAAACACAAGGCGTAGAAGTAAACTTCCCGATTATTGCCGACGAGGATCGCAAAATTTCCGAAGCTTATGATATGATCCACCCCAATGCTTCTGTTAACGCCACGGTAAGGTCGTTATTCATTATCGGTCCGGACAAAGCGGTTAAGCTCATCATTACGTACCCGGCATCAACCGGTCGTAATTTCCAGGAGATACTACGCGTGATTGACTCCTTGCAATTAACCGCCAATTATGGTGTAGCAACACCGGCCGATTGGAAGGACGGAGAAGACGTAGTTGTGGTACCGGCCATCAAAACAGAGGACATCCCGGCCAAATTTCCAAAGGGTTATAAAGCTATAAAACCCTATTTAAGGATAACTCCACAACCAAACAAATAATTTTATTTGGTTTATTAATAATTTTATATATTTGGGAAAGGTGGATTTATCTATTCCTTCTGATTATTAAAACCATTTTATTTTCAGTTTGGCTTTAGTATTAATCTTATAAACGAATTTTTTTTAATACGAATTATAATTATGAAAACTGGAAAAGTAAAATGGTTTAACACACAAAAAGGTTATGGCTTCATCGTTACCGAAGACGGTAAAGATCTTTTTGTACACTTTAAAGACGTGCAAGGCGGCGTAAACGCCATTAAAGATAATGACGACGTAACTTACGAAGTGGAAGAAGGCAGAAAAGGACTACAGGCTGTAAACGTAAAAAAAGCATAGTTTAACCAAAATTCTTAAAAAAAGACCTCTGCATACACAGGGGTTTTTTTATGTTTAAATTTTTGATTTTATATAATTCTGCTACTTTAGCCGTTCAAATACCTATAAAAACTTATGACAACCGCTACAGCTACCTCTGCCAAGGCCACCAGGAACATGATATTCCTGGTTCTTGTTGCTTCACTTGGTTATTTCGTTGACATTTATGACCTGCTTGTTTTTTCAATTGTACGCATAAACAGTTTAAAGGATATTGGTTTAAGCGCCCAGGAAATTACAAGTAAAGGGCAATTTATTATCAATGTTCAAATGCTTGGTCTGTTGCTTGGTGGTATTCTGTGGGGCGTTATCGGGGATAAACTGGGGCGTATTAAAGTGCTCTTTGGTTCAATCCTATTATATTCCATAGCCAATTTTGCCAATGGACTTGTGCATGATGTAAACACCTATGCATTGGTGAGGTTTATAGCAGGCCTTGGTCTTGCAGGTGAGCTGGGAGCTGGTATTACGCTGGTAAGCGAAACTTTAAGTAAAGAAAAAAGAGGTTACGGCACTATGATAGTTGCTGTTATCGGCTTGTTTGGCGCTACTGCTGCCTATATGGTTGCTAAGTTTGGCTGGCGAAACGCCTACTTTGTGGGCGGAGGATTAGGTATTCTTTTACTGCTACTGAGAATAGGAACTTTTGAATCCGGAATGTTCAAGAACATAGAGCAAAGCAAGGTGACGAAAGGAAATTTCTTTATGCTTTTCACCAATTGGGGCAGGTTCAAAAAATACATTTTCTGTATACTGATAGGTGCACCGCTGTGGTATGTAGTAGGGGTACTGATCAGCTTCTCTGACCAGTTTGGAATAGCATTGGGCGCCAAAACAATTATAAAACCAGGTGATGGTATTTTTTATAGCTATATAGGCATAGCGGTTGGCGATATTTTCGCTGGTTTGCTGGCTCAGGTCACCAAATCAAGAAAATTAGCTATGGCGATTTTTCTGTTATTATCCCTGGTAAGTGTATACTTCTACCTGAGTGCTACAGGTATTACCCCCGCGCGTTTTGCATGGCTCAGCTTCTTTATGGGCTGCACTGTTGGTTATTGGGCTACTTTTGTTACCATTGCTTCTGAGCAGTTTGGCACCAACATCCGTTCAACTGTTACTACAACGGTACCCAACTTTGTTCGGGGCTCACTTATTCCAATAACGCTGGCATTTAACGCCTTTAAAGTAAATTATGGCGTTATCACAAGCGGGTATATCATGATGGGGATATTAACCCTGGTCGCCTTACTCTCATTAAGTCAGCTCAAAGAAACATTTGGCAAAGATCTGGATTATGTGGAAATAAGCTGATGTTGAGAAAAGTATCAAGTAGCTAGTATCAAGTATCACGACTTTTGAAAAGCATATTTATAAACTACCAGAAATCTTGATACTTGATACTAGCTACTTGATACTAAAAAAGTATTTTTACATCTTATGATTAGCAAAGAACAAATAGCTACCGATTACCAGCAAATACAGGACGAGATATGCGCGGCGCTGGAGTTAACCGACGGCAAGGCAAGGTTTGAAGAAGAAAAATGGGAACGTGAAGGCGGTGGCGGCGGGCGTACACGCATCATTCAAAACGGTAATATATTTGAAAAAGGCGGTGTGAATTTTTCTGCCGTGCATGGTCAGCTACCCGAAAATATGAAAAGAGCTCTGCAGGTAGAGTCTGACGATTTTTTTGCAACCGGTGTATCTATTGTGATCCATCCAAACCATCCTATGGTGCCCATCATCCACATGAATATCAGGTATTTTGAAATGCCATCGTCATTTGGAGGCGAACAGCAGCCAATAAGATGGTTTGGCGGCGGTATCGATCTTACACCTCATTACATTGTTGATGCTGATGCCCAATATTTCCACAGTGGCGTTAAAGCAGTTTGCGATACCTATTACCACGATTTTTATCACCGGTTTAAACTTTGGGCCGATGATTATTTTTATATCAAACACCGTAACGAAACCCGGGGTATAGGCGGCATATTCTATGACCGTTTAACCGCCAATGAGGAGTTGTCATGGGATAGCATCTTTGAGTTTTCAAAAGCATTGGGGCGGTCGTTCATACCCATTTATACCGAACTGGTTGATCGTAACAGAAACGCAGCCTTTACCGAAGAGCAGCAGCTATGGCAATACCAGCGCCGAAGTCGTTATACCGAATTTAACCTGGTATATGATGCCGGCACCAAATTTGGTCTGGAAACCAACGGACGTATCGAATCTATACTGATGAGTTTGCCGCCTACCGCTAAATGGCTCTATAACTATCAGCCAGTAGCAGGCAGTGAAGAAGAAAGAACACTATCTTTACTCAAAAAAGGTATTAACTGGGCCTAATAATTAGTATCAAGTAGCTAGTATCAAGTATCACGACTTCTAAACGTGATATTGAATATTGCAAAAAATCTTGATACTTGATACTAGCTACTTGATACTCCAAAATAGATACCATGAAAAAAGCGATCTTCCCTTTATTACTGACAACCCTGTTTTGCGCGTTCACTCCTAATAAAAGTCCGTTAAGAGGTATTTGGGAGTATAGGGGAGGGCTTTTCAATGGCAAACAGGATACTGTATCTACCAGCTATAAATTGCAGCGTACGTATGACGATCTGCATTATCAGGCCAAAGTAATTGAAAAAGGACAAAAAACTTTTATTTACGAAAAGGGCGATTACCGGTTACAATCCGATACTTGTTTTGAAACACAAATCTATTGTAACCAGCCATCCAAACTATTAGGCAAAACTGTAAAATACAGCTATAAAATTAGTAATGATACACTTAAATTACTGACTACCTTACCCAATGGTAACAAGATCGAAGACCATTGGGTTAAAGTAAAATGATATACCTCCTGTAACGTTAATAAATTAGCCTGTGTGCATAAAATCCATGTGCATATTATTGCCAAAAATGGCTCAATAACCAACTATTTTCTTAACTTCGCAGGTCGTTTAAAAAACACTTTTTAACGCGCAATTATAAGAGAAGATTCCACAAATTAATAAAAATGGCCGAAGGAACAGAAAACGATAATTCACACAAGGAAGACAGGATAATTTCGATAAATATTGACGAGGAAATGCGATCGGCTTACATTGATTATTCAATGTCGGTGATTGTTTCCAGGGCATTACCCGATGTCCGCGACGGATTAAAACCCGTACACAGACGTGTTTTATACGGCATGCTCGACCTGGGTTTAAATAATAACAAGCCCTATAAAAAATCTGCCCGTATTGTAGGGGAGGTGATGGGTAAGTATCACCCGCATGGTGATAAATCTGTATACGATACTATGGTACGTATGGCCCAGGAATGGAGCTTACGCTACCTGCTGGTGGAAGGCCAGGGTAATTACGGATCAATTGATGGTGACGAGCCTGCGGCTATGCGTTATACAGAGGCCCGCCTACAAAAGCTAGCTGAAGAGATGCTGGCCGATATCAATAAGGATACCATTGATTTTCAATTAAACTTTGACGACTCGCTACAGGAGCCAACTGTATTGCCATCCAAATTCCCCAACCTGCTGGTTAACGGAGCATCCGGTATCGCGGTAGGTATGGCTACTAATATGGCACCGCACAACCTGTCGGAAGTAATTGACGCTACCATAGCATTAATTGATAACCGCCAGATAGAGGTTGCTGAGTTAATGAAATATGTTAAAGGTCCGGATTTTCCTACAGGTGGTATCATCTATGGTTTTGAGGGACCGCGCGAAGCGCTGGAAACAGGTAGGGGCAGGGTAGTGATCCGCGCCAGGGCCGAAATTGAAACACATGGCAGCGATCGTGAACGCATTATAGTTACCGAAGTGCCTTACCAGGTAAACAAGGCTCTGATGATTGAGCGTACCGCCGACCTGGTGAATGATAAAAAGCTGGAAGGTATATCATCCATCCGGGACGAATCAAGTCGTGAAGGTATCCGTATAGTTTATGAAATTAAACGGGAAGCCAATGCAGCTATTGTATTGAATAACCTGTTCAAATATACCGCGCTGCAAACATCGTTCAGTGTAAACAACATCGCGCTGGTTAATGGCCGCCCGATGATGCTTAACCTGAGAGATCTGATTCACCATTTTGTGGAGCACAGGCACGAGGTTGTTGTACGCCGTACCAAATTTGAACTTTCCGAAGCAGAAAAACGGGCCCATATATTAGAAGGCTTATTGATTGCCCTGGATCACCTGGACGAAGTAATTCGCCTGATACGCGCATCTCAAACACCTGACGAAGCCAGAGAAGGCTTGATGAGCCAGTTTGGTTTATCTGACATACAGGCCCGTGCTATATTGGATATGACGCTGCGCCGGTTAACCGGACTGGAACGTGATAAGATCAAAGATGAGTACGCGGAGTTAATGAAGCTGATTGATTATTTAAGATCTATTTTAAATGACGAAGGCTTAAGGATGCAGATCATTAAAGATGAGCTGTTAGAAATAAAAGATAAATACGGGGATGAGCGCAGAACAGAAATGGTTCACTCATCGGCCGAAATGCAAACGGAAGACTTTATTGAGGATGAGGATGTGGTGATCACCATATCGCGCGAAGGTTATATTAAACGTACACCTTTAACCGAATATCGTCGTCAGGGCAGAGGTGGTAAAGGCTCTCTCGGCAGCAACAGCCGCGATGCCGATTTTATTGAGCACCTGTTAGTGGCATCAAACCACAACTATATGTTGTTCTTTACCGAGTCGGGGCAATGTTACTGGCTCCGGGTATTTGAAATTCCGGAAGGTACCCGTACCTCAAAAGGACGCGCTATCCAGAACATCATCAATATCCCTAAGGAAGAGAACATCAAGGCTTATATTAAACTCATCAGCCTTAAAGACCAGAACTACCTGGAGAATAACTTTATTATCATGTGTACCAAGAAAGGTACCATCAAAAAAACATCGCTGGAGGCCTACTCACGTCCGCGTGCCAATGGTATCAACGCCATCAACATTAACGAAGGTGATTCATTACTGGAAGCAACCTTAACTACAGGCACCAGCGAAATAGTAATGGCATTACAATCGGGTAGGGCCATCCGCTTTAATGAGTCGACTGTTAGACCGATGGGACGTACCGCTACCGGTGTTCGTGGTATATCATTGGACAGTGATAACGATGAAGTGGTAGGCATGATCAGTATTGATGATGCCGAAACAACGGTTCTGGTAGTATCTGAAAAAGGTTATGGCAAACGTACCGATATTGACGACTACAGGGTAACCAACCGCGGTGGTAAAGGTGTAAAAACTTTAAATATTACCGAAAAAACCGGAAACCTTGTGGCCATAAAAGGTGTTACAGATAAAGAAGATTTGATGATCATCAACAAATCGGGCATTATTATACGTATTGCGATTAGCGAGCTGAGAACCATGGGCCGTGCCACACAGGGTGTTAGATTGATTACTTTAAAAGGTAATGACGAGATAGCATCTGTTGCCAAAATTGAGCATGACGAGGATGAAGAAGCGGAACTGGATGAAAATGCAGTAAATGGTGCCGGCGATGGTGATGACGCAACTGATAACAGCGAAGAATCAACTACCGAAACTACTGAATAAACAATATGGGTTACCGTAAAATTATCCTGGCGGTTTTAATATCATTAATAACTACATCCTTTGCCTTTGCACAAAGCGAAGCGTTAAAGGTTGTAGTTAATAATCTGGCTTACTATAAGCAGAAAAATGATCTGAAATACCTGGCAGCGGCCAAAAAATCGGCAGATAGCCTCATCATTACCAAATCTGATACAGCCGATCTGGAAAAAAACACCTACCGGGCATTAGTTAATTCGAGCATTCTGTATATCGATTCGCTCAATAAACTAAACCAGCCTGAAAAATTATTGCCAGAGACTTCAACCTTGGTCGATAAACTTTCGTCGAATAAAAAGGAGTATAAATTTCAGGCAGAGATTGATTATGCTAAACGTTGTTTAGCGAATGTTTACATCCGTAAAGGGTTTGAGTTTACCAATAATTCAGATTTCACGAAGGCCAGGGAGGCATTTGACAATGCACGCAAATACGCCCCGAATTTTAAGCAGATCAATGATTACATCGCCTATTCAAATAATAAAGCCGGTAACCTGGTAGATGCAGCCAAGTACTACAGCAGGTTATTAGCAGTTGACAGCAACAGAGCTGAATATATAGAAACAGCGTCCAGCATCTATAAATCACTAGGCGATACATCCAAAGCTTTAGAGATACTTCAAAAAGGCAGGAAGGTATTGCCGAACGACCGTTTCCTGTTACTTGATGAGGCCAACATCTACAATAATCAGAAAAACTATAAGGCCCTGGAGCCCTTAATAGGCCCATTGCTTGACATTAATGCAAATAACGCCGATATTGCATTTGTAGCAGCCAATTGTTACGATCATTTGAATAAATTTGATAAAGCGGAGTCACTTTACCTGCGTACAATTGAATTAAATGGTTCTGCTTATGATCCCGTTTTTAATTTAGGTTTGCTTTATTTAAAACAAAGCGCCAACGCAAAGGGGGGGAGTGAAGACCAAGATGTAGGCCGTGCAGTACAGTGGCTTGAAAAAGCTAACGAAATATCCCCTAATAATGTACAGGGCTTAAAAGCACTACAACTGGTTTATGCAAAAACCGGTAATAAAGATCAACTAGATAAAATAAACAGTAAACTAAAACAGTTAACCAACTAAAATAAACTATGAAAATCAAACTTTTGATGGCGGGCCTCTTAGGCTTAGTTTCAGCAACAACGTTTGCACAAAAAGGTGAATTAAGCACTGCAAAAAGTGAATATGACAATTATGAAGGACTAAGAGGAGCAAAAGCTACTTTAGCCGTGGCTGTTAAAAGCCTTGGAACGGCCAAAACCTCTATTGACAAAGCAGCGGCTAACGAAAAAACATCAGCTTTACCGCAAACCTTTGCTTTAAAAGGAGCTATCTATGCAGCACTGGCTACTCAGGATACTGTTGCGGCCACCTCATTGCCATTATTTACAACTGCCGATGAGTCATTAAAAAAAGCCAAAGAACTGGATACCAAAGGCGAAAACAAACAAGTGATTGATAACGCTTATTTAAACCTGGCTCAATACCAGTTAACCAAAGGTGTTGCTGAATATGGTGCTCAAAAATACGACCAGGCTTATCATTCATTTGATTACTATCGTACCGTTTTACCGGAGGATACCAATGCTATTTACTATACAGGTTTAGCAGCAGCCAATTCCAAAAACTATCCGGCAGCAATAACTAATTACAACAAGCTGGTTACCACCAAATACTCCAAAAACGCGGGTGTTTATATGGATCTGTCTTCGCTTTATTTGGCTAATAAGGATACTACCAACGCGCTTAAATCTGTTAGCGAGGGTATAACCAAATATCCTTCAAATACAGATCTGCGTAAAAGAGAGATCGAAATAAGCCTGCAAACGGGAAAAGAAAAAGAAGTAATTCAAAAAATACAGGCTGCTTTAACTGCAGATCCTAAAAACAAAACCTTGTATTACTATGCAGGTTTAACTTACTCACAAACTGCCGAAGCTATTATTAAAGAGCAAGCCAAAGCTAAAGACGCCGCAGCCAAAAACACTTTGCAACAGCAAAAGGTTGAAAACTATGATAAAGCTGCTGAGATGTACAAAAAAGCTCTGGAAATAGATCCAAACTATTTTGAGGCCAACCTAAATTTAGGCTATGTAATTCTTAACCCGGCAATTGATGCTTACAATGCTGCAAATAAATTACCAGCCAACAAACAAAAAGAATATGATGCAGCTATAGCTAAAGCCAACGCACAATTTGATTTAGCTAAACCATATTTGGTAAAAGCAGCTGATCTGAATCCAAAATCTGTGGATGCTTTAACAAACCTGAGAACTTATTACTTAGGAAAAAAAGACAATGTTAATGCTGAAGCAACCAAGAAGAAAATTGACGCATTAAGCGGTCAATAAGATAGAATTAAAAAGAGGGGCTTTTTTAGAAAGCCTCTCTTTTTAATTCTATTACTTAACATAATGTTAATTATGTGAAAAATGTACAATAATTCTTTTACTCAAGAAGCTATTCCTTAATTATACTTTAAAATGTTTTAAATTGGTTCTGTTTAACAGGGAAAGAACATATGAGCCTTGAAAAAATTCAGCATATAATTAAATACATTGAAGAAAATTACAATCGAGATATTTCAATTCAAAAATTAGAACAGTTATCTAATTATTCATACAGGAATGTCCAACGTGTGTTTAAAAATATCTTCCATGAATCATTAGGGACTTTTCAAAAAAGACTGAAGCTTGAAAATGCTTATAAAAAATTAATCTATACCCGCGACCCGATTACCGACATTTCATATTCAGTTGGTTTCGATAGTCTGCAATCTTTTTCTAAATCATTTAAAAAACAGTTTAATGTTTCACCTATTAAGGCCAGAAAAGAAAGGAAAGTTATTTTCGAAAGTTTTATTAATAACTACCCTGAAAAAAATAAAAGTATAGATTATGAGATAGTCTTTTTAAAGAAAATCAAAGTGTTTTATATTGGCATCCAAACAAAAAACTACAATAATACCGAGATAGAGCTATTGTGGGATAAAATTGATACAGTTTTTGCAAAAAATACTACGTCGGCCTATTTTGGGATTATAGTTGATCAACCTTTAATTACGGATAAATTGAAATGCAGATATGAGGCCTGTATCGACAAAGACCCCGTAAATAAAGACTTTTCTTCAACCTACATTCTGGGTTGTAGATACGCTAAATATATTCATAAAGGTAGCTATAGTTTAATTGAAGATACATACAGACGTATTTATATAGACTGGCTTTTTAACTCTGCTTTGGAATTTGATAGTTCTCCAATTATAGAACATTATATAAAAAATGAAATTAGGGCAGAAAATGTGCATGATTATATTACAGAAATCCTTATCCCAATCAAAAAGAAATAGTTGTCAATTTTGGACAACATACTTACCCGGTTTATCCCTTTTTTTGTAAAAAAACACTGGTTTAAACTTAAAACGATGAACAAAATGCTATTCTTAATGATATCATTATTAACTATATTTTCTTCTTGTCAAAAGGCAGAAGAAAATATTCACCCAACAGATTCTTCTACAGTTATGTATACAATGCCCGAGGAATCGGCACCACATGAAGGTACCTGGCTTCAATGGCCACATCAGTATCAGTATGGTGTTACCTATCGCAACAGATTAGATGCCACCTGGGTGAAAATGACTTCGGCACTAGTAGAAAGCGAAAAAGTTCACATTATTGCTTACGATGAAGCAGAAAGGACCCGAATTATGGGCTTGCTCCTTAAAGCGGGCATCCCTCCCACTAATGTGAACTTTAAAATTTACCCAACTGATGATGTTTGGATAAGAGATAACGGGCCAATTTATGTAAGAGATAAAAAAGGGCAGCTAATTATAGAAGACTGGGGGTTTAATGGCTGGGGTAAAAAAGCAGACTATCAAAATTGTAATCTTATCCCTACAAAAATTGCTAATGATCAAAACATTTCAAAAATTGATTTAAACGCTGTTATGATAAATGAAGGCGGGGCTGTTGAAATTGATGGAAGTGGAACTTTATTGGCAACTAAAAGCGCTATCCTGAATAATAACAGAAATCCGGGTATGACGCAAGCGCAGGCGGAAGCTATTTTCACTAAATATCTGGGGGTAACCAAATTTATTTGGCTAAAAGGAAAAGCAGGTTTAGAAATTACCGACATGCATATAGATGGATTTGCACGATTTGCTAATGCAACAACCCTGGTAACAATGGATTATGATGATTTACTAGATTGGCAAGTTCCTGAAGAAGATATTAATACGCTTTATGCGGCCACTAATAAAAGTAGGGCTCCATATCATATAGTGAAACTTCCGTTAACTCAAAACAATGTAGAAACAGCTTATGGCAAAAAATTGTATTACAAAGGCTCCTATGTAAATTATTATATTGGAAATAAAAGGATTTTGGTTCCTAATTATAATGACCCTAATGATGCGGTGGCAAACAAAATCATACAAAGTCTGTACCCCAATAGAATTGTAGTTGGGATAGATGTGAGAAACTTATATGCCAATGGCGGGATGATACATTGTGTAACTCAGCAGCAACCTCAATAAAAGTTTGCTATGTGATAATTATGGCGCCTTCCAATAGTTATTCTGTTTATTGATATCAGCGTCATACGCAGTTCCTAAAGTAATTTCTTTAAGTCGCTTACTTGTGGAAAAGCTAAAAGCTTTTGTTTTGGCACCATTCATCCAGCAGGCGGCACTTGAATTGAGGTATTGTTTACTGCCATCGGCAAAATACACGGTCAAATGCACCGGGACAGCTTCGGTACCTACATTGCTCACAACCAGACTGCATATCTTATTTTTTAAGATGACTTTACTGATAGCCAAATCAGGGACTCCCTTTTCAAAGAACCAATTTTGCCAAAACCAGTCGAGATTTTTGCCAGATGTGGTGTTTATGCAATTAAAAAAGTCATAAGGTGTAGGATGTTTGCCCTTCCAACTATTGATGTAGACGCGCAGGGCTTTCAGAAATAATTCGTCACCCAGCATTTCTTTAACATAAAAATAAGCTAATGCCGGCTTCTGATCTTTATCCATAAACCTGGCACCACCCGCCAACTGGGGTGTCAGCGTCATCACGGGAACATCCTGTTCAATACCCGAGCTGGTATTAATATCAGTCATGTCATAATCAACCGGAATTGACGGATCTATCATAGGGTGCAGGTAAAACTCAGCCATAGTTGCCCAACCTTCATCCATAAATGAATACTTGGTTTCATTTGTACCCACATAAAACGGAAAGATAGTGTGGAATATCTCATGCGCGGTTAACTGAATAGCATCCTTTTTTCGTTCAAATGGATTATTATCAACCATCATGGGAAACTCCATTTCGTCGGGCCCATCAAATATGGTTTCGTGAGAATATGGATAAGGAATTTTAGGAAACTGATAGCTGATGGCCTGCACTGTTTTACGTGCATAATCAATAACGGGCCTATAAGTGGTGTCATGGGGATTGTATACGGCATCTACCCTTGTACGTCTTTGATTTTCAACATCAACTACCAAGCTTGATGATTGCCACACATAGTGATTGCTGATACCAAAAGCAAAATCGGTGACATTGTCAGCTTTAAAATGCCAGGTATTTTGTTGATTATCTTTAGTGATGTGCCCTGCCTTTAAATCCGCATCGGTAATAATATTCAGCACACTATCACTCTGTTCGGCTTTATTGATGAGTGCCGAAAACTTCGGCTGATATACCTCCTGCTGGTTTTTAAGCGAGCCTGTGGCCCAAACCTGGTAATTGCCCGGCACCGTTATTTCTACATCAAAATTACCATAATCGTTATAAAACTCTACCTGCCCGGTGTACGGAAACATGTTCCAACCATCAATATCATCATAAACGGCAACCCTTGGAAAAAAATAGGCCAGGAAGAATGCGCCCGAATCTATTTGCCCTGTACGTACAAATGAACCTTTGTTAAGGATGTAAGAATAAGCTATATCAAAGTGTGTTTTAGAACCTGGAAGTAGCTTTTTTGTGCGTACAAATAGGTTTGTCCCCCGGATAGTGTATTTTGTTGAGTCGGGCGATTGCCCATTTTGACTTAGTTTTTCAATCTTTACACCATTGGTAAGATCTTCTTTGGCAATTGCAATTGCTTTTGGTGCAATATCCTGAAACAAATTGGGGTATAACTTAAACAGTATAAATTGAAGCGTATCAGGGCTATTATTGGTATAATCTATCCCTACCCTACCTTTAAGCTCGCGGGTTATCGGGTTAAAATTAACTTTTATGACGTAATCAGCTTTATTCTGCCAATAAAATTTTCCGGGTATTCCAGTTTTATTGCGGGTCCCCTTTGCATATGCTTTTTGCACGTTGGTTGCAACAGGCAGCTGCTGAGCCGTAGCTATTGATACTATAAACAACATGCAAATAACCAATATTGGTAACTTAGTAATCATCTTTAATAAATATAACAAGGTGAATTTATAAGAATTATCAAACAACAAGTATTTAAAATCACTGTCATACTTAAAAAATGATGTACGTCACATAAATATCCCCCGTTGTTCAAATGTGATGTAGGTCACGCAGTCCCTTAAAATTTTCTATCGTACTTCGTTATATAATTAAAAAATCAAAAAAATGAAGACAACAGATAACCCCATTCATATGCCTTGGCTAGGCTTTGGCACCTTGATTCCCGATAAAGCCCTGACTATAAGCGCTACCAAAGATGCGTTGGAAGCCGGCTTTCGGCACTTTGATTCTGCAGAACGATATAAAAATGAGAGCGAAGTTGGCGAAGCGCTACAGGCTGGACTTGCCGCTGGAAACATAGCCCGCGAAGACATTTTTGTAACCACAAAATTGTGGAACACCAATCACCGGCCCGAGCGTGTAGAACCGGCATTCGAAGCGAGTTTAGAGAGACTCCAACTCGATTATTTGGATCTCTATCTTATTCACACGCCGTATGCATTTCAGCCGGGAGATGACCAGGACCCGAGAGATCAGGACGGTAATGTTATTTACGACCGTGAAATAACTTTGCTCGACACCTGGAGAGCGATGGAGCGTTTGGTAGACGGTGGTAAATGCCGGGCTATCGGACTGTCAGATATCACCTTGAAAGATCTGTTACCCCTTTACGAAGCGGCGAGAATTAAGCCAGCAGTGGTGCAGGTGGAATCACATCCGTATTTACCGGAAACAGAGCTTCTGGAATTTTGCCAGGAGAAAGGCATTGTGTTTTTAGCTTTTGCACCATTAGGTCACGGAATGAGGCCCGGGCTGCTTGAAGATCCGGTTATTGTAGACATTGCTTCACGGATTGGAAAAACACCGGCCCAGGTGCTATTGGCCTGGGCGCTGCAACGCGGCACTGCTTTGCTTACTACACCCAAAACTGCGGCCCGTGCCAAAGAGAATTTCGACATCTCTCCCCTGCCACAAGAGGCGTTTGATGAGATCAATAGTATTCAGACCAGGCAAAGGCTCAACAACGTAGTGAATACAGGTGTTCCCGGTTTCATTCCACAAGTTAATTTGAAGAGAAAAACTAAACACTAATGACCCATGGAAGAAGATCAAATACTTGAAGCGCTAAATGCGCATTGGCAGGCATCCGCTGTTGGCGATGCAAACGCCGAACATGATATTTATGACGACGATGCCATCTGTGATTATCCCCAATCGGGCGAGCGAATCCTCGGACGAAGCAATTTACAAGCCTTGCGAAGCCATCATCCGGGTAAACCATCGGGCTTCCAGGTTAAACGCATTATCGGACAAGGCGAGCTTTGGATCACAGAATACACTATCAATTACCAGGGGCAATTAGCATATACAGTGAGCATTATGGAGTTCCGTAACGGTAAAGTGGTGCACGAGACACAGTATTTCGCAGACGCTTTTGAGGCGCCCGTCTGGCGTAGTCAGTGGGTTCAGCAAATAACATAACGCTACATCAAGCAACTCCTTATTATTAATTAAATTTACCTAAACTATTTCTGTACGGCAACGTACGGTAACTGTAACATTTCCGTACAATCGATCATTTTTAAAAGATATAAATCATTAATAATCAACAGTTTTAAATAAAGGCACGTTATTGGCATGCCTAAAATATCGATACATTTTAAATCGGCCAGGCCATGCTAAAAACATATTTCAAACTTGCTTACAGGAATATCATCAGGGATAAAGCCTATTCTCTTATTAACATAACCGGTTTAGCGGTAGGCCTGGCATCAAGTATCCTAATTTTGCTTTGGGTACAAAATGAATTCAGCTACGATAAGTTCCACAAAAATGCCAACCAGATATACCGTATAAGCTGTAATCTGGTTGATTCTAAAACTGTAGGAACCCCGGCAGGTATGCCTGCCGGTTTGAAAGCAGAAATGCCGGTAGTTAAAAACACAGTTCGTATACAACCAAGCAACACTACCCTGCTGGAAACAGGCAACAAAAAATTTCAGGAAGAACGCGTGTTTTATGCCGACCCGAGTTTCATGGATGTGTTTTCGTATCCCTTGGTGAAGGGCGACCGGAACACAGCATTAAAACAAGTAGATGGCGCTTTAATATCACAGGAAATGGCCACAAAATACTTTGGCAAAGAAGATCCTATTGGCAAGGTAATACGAAAAGACAACAAAGAAAACGTAATTGTAACAGGCGTTTTGGCCAATATCCCTCCTAACTCCGATCTGCAATTTGATTTCATTCTTCCAATGACGTCCTTAGCCAGAACCAATAATGATTTGAAAAATAGTGTATGGAATAACTTTAATTTTTACGATTACGTTCAATTAGATAAAAATTTTGATCCGTCTGCTTCCAATTTATTAAGGTTGGAAAAACAAATTGATCAAATCTTTCGCAAACATGATTCGATGAAGGCCACATTCCAATTACAACCTTTAACCAAAATTCACCTGGCCCCTGAACAGCAGGGCGATTTGCCGGGACATGGGAATGCGCAATATGTAAACATCTTTTTTATTGTCGCTATTCTGATATTGGTAGTAGCTTGCATCAATTTTATGAACCTGGCTACAGCACGTTCGGCACGCAGGGCTAAAGAAATTGGCTTACGCAAAGTTGCAGGCGCTATACGAGGGCAGTTAATCATCCAGTTTTTAAGCGAGTCGGTATTTATTTCCTTTCTGTCCTTATTGTTTGCGCTTGGGATTGTTATTTTATTTCTGCCAATATTCAATGAACTGGCCAACAGAAAACTCGCCATCGATATATCGGATGCAAAACTTTGGATAAGTCTTTTGGGTATAGCTTTGCTAACCGGTCTCATCTCTGGCAGCTACCCCGCCCTTTTCCTTTCGGGTTTTAATCCGGTTAAAGTGCTCAAGGGGAATGTAAAATCAATGGGCGGCAATTTGCTCTTTCGCAATACTTTGGTCGTCATCCAATTTATGGTTTCCATTGTATTGCTCGTAGGCACCGTAGTTATCTACAATCAGCTTAAATTTATCAGAGACAGAAATCCCGGATTTGACAAAGCTAATCTCCTGTATGTACCGATGACCGGCGATATCTGGAAGAAACAACAAGCTTTTAAAAATGAATTAAAACAGAACCCGCTCACCAGTGATTTTGCCGTTATTACCGACCTGCCCACCAACCTGGGCGGCTGGACGGTTAGTGTAGACTGGGACGGCAAAGATCCCCGCTCGCAATTAAGTTTCCCGGTAATGGGTGTAGACGAGGATTTTACGCATACATTCCGGATGAAGTTAGCGGCGGGCCGAAGTTTTTCAAGAGCATTTAAGGCTGATTCAAATAATTACATGGTTAACGAAAAAATGCTGAGCGTTATGGGTTTAAATGCTAGTACAGCAATAGGTAAATCATTAACGCTTTGGGGTAATAAGGGTACCATCATTGGTGTGGTGAAAGACTTTAATTTTAAACCGGTTCAGCAGGCTATAGAACCTTTGGTAATGCCTTTTAATAAAATAGGTGGCTATGTGATGATAAGAACATTACCCGGTAAAACCAACGCAACCGTACAGGCGCTATCAAGCATAAGTCAGGAACTTAACCCAGCCTATCCTTTCAAATTTGACTTTCTTGACCAGGACCTATCTAATCTCTATAAGGGAGAACAACAGATGGGTAACATTTTTAATCTTTTTGCTGCTCTTGGTATTTTTATCTCCTGCCTGGGCTTATACGGCTTATCTGCCTTTATGGCCGAGCAGCGTACCAAGGAGATTGGCGTGCGCAAAGTATTGGGCGCATCTGTATTTAACCTGGTTTATTTATTGTCAGCCAGTATTACCAGGCTCATCTTTATCGCAATCTTTATCGCCATACCTCTTTCCTGGTACGCGGTAAACAGCTGGCTGGCAGGTTTTGCTTATCATATCCATGTGGGCTGGTTAGTATTTTTCATCGCATCCCTGGCAGCTTTAAGTATTGCGTGGCTTACGGTTAGTTATGAATCTATAAAAGCAGCCATTGTTAATCCTATAAAGAGCTTGAGAACAGAATGATCATCATATCATCTTTTTGATTTGACCAGCCATAAAGCTTGTACCCAAACCTAATAAAGCGATCAGGGCAAAAGACCAGCGCAAACTAGTTGCCTGGGCAATAAAGCCAATCAAAGGAGGCCCTATCAGAAAACCCAAAAAACCAACTGTTGATACTGCCGCAATAGCAATTCCGGGTGCCAGCGTTTTTGATTTACCTGCTATAGCCAACACCAATGGCACTACTGATGATACGCCTATGCCTACCATTAAGAAACCTATGGTTGCCGTATAGATATTAGGAAAGATAACCGCAAGCAACAAACCCGATGTGCTGATAACGCCGCTGAACTGCAAAATTTTGCTGACCCCATATTTTGTTACTAATCCATCGGCAGTAAACCTTCCCGCCGCCATAGTAGCCATAAAGGCTATACTACCTACAGTAGTGAGGGTTTCGGGTACGGTCACCACCTTCTGAAAATAAACCCCGCTCCAGTCAAACATCGTTCCTTCTGTTATGAGGCTGGCGAAAGCGATAAAACCCAATTTCAGGATATTATAATCGGGCTTGGCAAACAGGGGCTGCGATTCTGATGCTTCGTCCTCTGGCAGCAGGTTTTTATAGGAAACTATGACCATGATCCAGCATAATACACCAATGATTACATAATGCATCCAGAGTGGCCATTGCAGGTTTATAGCCAGCGTACCTATCGCCACACCGCTAAAACCGGCCAGACTCCACAAACCATGAAATGAAGCCATGATAGAGCGGCCGTATAAAGATTCGATGCCTACAGCCTGGGTATTCATAGCTACTTCAAAAACATTATTTAAAAACCCAAAGCAAAACAGCACGATAACCAATTGCCAGATATGGGTTATCAAACCAATCATACATAAAACCAACGGAAAGAGTATTCCCGCAGCTATCAGCACTCTGCGACTTTTATACTTGGTTACCATCCAGCCCGAAATGGGTAAGCTGGTAAGTAAACCTATGGGTAAAGCAAATAATACGCTTCCCAGTTCGGCATTGTTTAAGCTAAAAAACGATTTCAGGTCGTGGATTCGACAGGTCCAGCTGGAATAAGTTAAACCACAAATAAAGAAAAATATACAGGTAGCGATGCGATGCGAGCGCTTGATATCAACAGACGGAGTGGATAATGATGACAACATATATTTATTTAAAAACCCAAAGGGCGGTATCAAAATAACCTGTCCGGAGTGTTTAATTATTCCGGACAGGTATCATAAATTAATTATTAAGCGGGTACAGTCTGGTTCCAGAGATGTTGATGGATTTCCTCATAATCATTGAGCTTGACAATATCACTGATCTCAGCCAGTTTTTTATTGTTGATACCAATGAAACGGATACCCAGTTGCTTTGTGGCTTCATAATCCCAACGACCATCACCCACATAAACAATATCGCTCATAGGTACCTCCAGGTTATGCAGGTCGTTCATCTGCCTGATGGTATTGCCAATAATATCACGTCTGGCTTTGGCATCCTGGGCGAAGGAAGCTGCAACACAGCCTTCCATATTTATACCGGCACAACGTAGCTTGAATAAAGCAGATTCGCGCCAGCCACCGGTGGCTAAACCAATGCTTACCCCCTCCTGTCCGCAAAGCGTATTAATGATTGCGGCAGCTTTGGGTATTTCTTTCATACAATGCTTTTCCTGCATGTAAGCCTCATACAGCAATTTACAAAAATGACTGATAAACTCGTCCCGTTCCATTTCGGTAAAGCTACGCTGATGCTGCTCCTGGAATAACTGATCAATAATACCAGAATCTGTCGTATTTACATAATGACCGTAATTGGTTTCAAAGCCTTTAAAACCAAATACATCTTCTAAAGCTTGTGTAAAACAACGGTCGTCAACTTCTGTAGTATCGGTTAGTGTTCCGTCGATATCAAATATAATATATCTCATGATTTGATTTGAATAGGGTATTATTAAAAAATTGTTAAATAGTGATTACCGATTTTAAGCTCGAAATGTTATTACTGCGTTCACGCGTGCCGACATTTACACCTAAGTGTTCAATGGCCAGCTTAAAATCGTCCAGGTTATAATCGTTCGTGATGATCTTTTCCAGGCCCATTCGTCCGCCATTGATCATATCAACCGCGTGCTTAAAGGTATCCATCGAGTCAATTGATCCAATAATAGAAATACTGCGATCGGCTATTTCCCGCGGATTAATAGTCTGCTGATTATTACGCAAGCCCATCATGGATATTTTACCACCATCGGCGATGGCCTGCATCGATTTTTCGAGCAAAGAACCAGTAGTATCGATGATCAGGTCGTACTGATTTTTTTGTGGGATAAAGGCCGGTTCTATCTTCCAATGTTTAGATAAAACGTTGTTTTCTTCTATCAGCTTGATCCTTTGACGCGATGCTTCATAGATGACGCCTTCCTGTACACCATGCTGTGTAAGGGCCATGTAAAACAACAAACCAATAGGACCGCCGCCCAATATCGCCGTACGCATAAAGGGTGTTACCGCCAGTTTTTTTACAGCGGTGAGTACACAGCTCAGTGGTTCAGACATGGCGCCCTGTTCAAACGGAATATTGTCATTGAGCGGATAAATAAAATGTTTGGTAGTTTTAAAATACTTGGTAAAAGTACCATCGATAGATACACCTGCTTCGGTGCTTGATTTATGCAGGCAATGGTTGCGCTGCCCTCTGCGACAATTTTCGCAATAACCACAAAAATAGGTTGGGTCAATGATCACCCGCTGCCCCACTTCGCAGCTTTCAACCCCACTACCTTTGGCTACAATAACACCTGCCGATTCATGGCCGATGATCACGTTGGGTTTTGCCATGTATTCGCCCGAGATGATACTGAGGTCTGTACCACAAATACCAGTAGCCTTAATTTCTACAATCACCTCATCAGGCAATGTAATTTCCGGTTCTGCTTTGTCCTGTATATCAATATCCCAGGCTCCGCTATACACAATTGCTTTCATTTTTTATATCTGACTAAAAATTTTATTTAAACGGGAATAGATCTCTTCAATATCATCAACAGTGGCGGTAAGCGCCGGGCGCACTTTAACTACATTGCCAAAACCATAGCGGGAGCCCCTTAAAATGAGACTGTGATCTTCAAAAGCGATATCAATGATCTTGTTGGTTAAAGCCGGATCGGGAGCGCCATCTTTATCGATGATCTCCAGTCCCCACATATAACCTATACCACGTACATCGCCTATGATGCGTGGGTAATTCTCTTTAAGCTTGTTCAGTAATTCGCCGAGAACGATTCCGGAGCTGCGTACGTTTTCCAGGAAACCCTCTCTGGATACCACTTCCATTGTTTTTTGTGATGCAGTTAGCGACAAGAGATTACCGCCCGAGGTATAAGAATGTTCGAATTTTTCCAGTACCGCGTACTCTGGTTTATACAGGATAGCAGCAGCCGGGATACCAATACCGCCCAGGCCTTTTGCCAGCGTGATGATATCGGGCTTAATGTCATAATGCTCACTGGCAAACATATAACCCGTACGGCCGATACCCGTCTGCACCTCATCTGCGATGAGGGTGATATCCAGCTCATCGCAGATTTGTCTTACTTTTTCAAAGTATCCATCCGGAGGTACGATATTGCCGCCGTTACCCAGTATAGGCTCCATCACCATGGCCGATACACTGCCCGAACTGCCGTATTCTACATAGTCATAAATGGCCTCTGCACATAAAAAACCGCATTGACCCGGCCCTTTAGCAGAAAACGGACAGCGATAGCAATATGGCGCAGGCACAATGGCGTTTTTGGTAGAAATAGTATTGGAAAAAGATTTTCGCCTGAATGCATTACCTGAAATATTGGTGGTATACAACGTTTGCCCGTGATGAGAAAGCGACAGGCTAACTACCTCGTTTTTACCGTTAAATTTATTGGCGATCTTCACTGCGCCCTCATTGGCGGTTGAACCGATAATATCGCGCATCCAGCCATCGGTAATATGCTCCGGCGCCTCATCCAAAATGCAATCCAGTACCTGTTGCGCAAGTTCGGCGGTAAATGCCGATGATACATGGATCAGATTTTCAACCTGTTGTTTAAGCACCTCCACCAATTCGGGGTGACTGTAGCCCAGTGAGAGGTTAAATGTTCCTGAAGCCCCGTCGATGTACTCTTCATTTTCAGGGGTGTAGAGGCGAATGCCGCTACCTTTAGTAAAAGTGACGTTGTTGGACATGTTTTTAAGTTAGAAATGGTTAATATTTGGTTTGTATAAATTTTTATTAATTATTTATTAGACAATAAAATTCCATATGGCTAATTTTCAGCACCATAAACAAATAAATTAGAATATATTATCCTATAATAACTTAATAAAACGTTTTATTAGGTAAATAATAAGCGCAATGTATGATATTTTTATATAACAACAAGTGGTTTTGTATTTCTTTTAGATTAATAAATAATGAACTTTACTTTCTCATGAAGAAATTTTATTGATGCAAATAAAAACATA
The DNA here is from genome assembly GCF_900155965.1 of Mucilaginibacter lappiensis. GTDB lineage: Bacteria > Bacteroidota > Bacteroidia > Sphingobacteriales > Sphingobacteriaceae > Mucilaginibacter > Mucilaginibacter lappiensis. The sequence continues at coordinate 10,579 of NZ_FTMG01000004.1, read as the reverse complement.
TCTATAAATTGTTAAAATACAGCCAATTCAATAGTAGTATAAGCAGTAGTGCTGTATGTATATACATACAGCACTACTGCTTATAGGTATTATAATATCATTTATTAAAGCCTAACTTGATTTATAAAGAGAGAGAAGTATTACGCTCCGGAGACAGATTATTAAAACCAGGTACAAAAAAGAGGGGTTTCGTCAGCAAGACGAAACCCCTCTTTTTGTACTTAGTGCAATATATTAATTGATCTTTTCAAATCGCCACTGTTGGGCACCTCCTCCATTATCTGTATAGATTTCTACATTGTTATTGGCATCTGTTCCGCTGGTAACATCCAGGCATAGCGTTGGTGCACAGGCCGGCTGTAATTTATAATAGCCCGAGCCAACACTCACAATTTTCCATTGCTGCGCACTGGAACCGCTGTCCGTAGAAATATCCACATTGGCCCCTGACGCACTGCTACCACCTGTCACATCAAGCACTTTTCCAGAAGTATGTTGTGGAGCAAGCTTGTAATATCCGTTACCAATACTGGTTATCTGCCAGCGTTGATTACTGGTGTTTCCATCGGTATAAACCGCCACGTTGGTGCCATCGGCTGTTCCGCTGCTGGTTACATCCAGGTTGCGGCCGGGTGCGCAGGCCGCTTTCAATTCATATATACCATCAGTTAGTGCGGTTGTCTGATCAAAATTAAAGCCGATCACCGGTACATTATTGCTGAAGGTATACAAATAGCCTACCGTAGTCCGGTTTCCGTTACTCATAATTAATGATACAAATAATTCATAGTCACCCGTAGTTTTTTGAAGCTCCGAAATAGGCATGGTCACCATAAATGAGTTTCCTGTTGGATTTACCGACCAGGCTACTGCATCATAATTATTGTTTGGCTCGCCATAGGTAGGTCCCGGGTCCTGGTAAACATTAACCGCAGTTATAACGTCTGTTGTAGTAAAAGTGCCGGAAACTATAAAATTGCCATTACTTACACTTCCGTTCAAAGAGGTCAATGACGCTGATGATGTATTATAAAATGTTTTTACGGTTTTAGAAAACACCTGGCAATTATTTAAAATAGCAGAGCCGGCACGATTTATAAATGTAGGTGCCGAACCCAGTGTATAATTTCCAGACCCCATTAAGTTGGTACCTAAAGTTGTATGCTCGGTATTGGTTTCGTGCGAATGCGGCAGGTTTAAGCCATGACCAAGCTCGTGCATCATACCGCCAAACCATTTGGTGAGCAGGTTGCCATCGGTTGTGGCCTGCCCCATATACTGGATATCAAATTTGGCATAATCCAATGCATAGCAAAATCGGCCGGTCCCGTAAAAGGGTACGTCGGCAGCATTAATATCTGGTACGGGCATAATAACTAAATAATGATCACTGGCCTTAAGCGTAGGGTTAGCCGTAAAATAACTGTTGATTTCCTGCTCAACCGTGCCTTTATTGTTATAAGTATAAGAACTTGCCGGACTTTGCCCGTTAATAACAACAATACGAACAGATGAGGTATCGGCTGTTTTCACAAACATACCGAACGTGGTGTTATAACCGTTACGGATCATGTTTGACCGGTAAAACTCTTGCCCCCAGCGTAATAATTTACTTAAACGGGTTTGATAATCGGTAATGGCAGTCCGGTCTGAGGGTACAAAATAGACCACATTGAGGCTGTAGGCGTTTTCTGAGGTGTAGTCGCCGCTTACTACTTTGGTTTGGGGGTTTGATTTCTTTGCCCCGTTGACCGAAGTACCTACCAGGTCTTTTTTACAGGAGCATACAAATGCAGTCCCGCATAACAATACAATTGTTGCGAGTTTGTTTAACATCATTTTCATAGTGATTTTGGTAATTTAATTGGTTTGTTAATATTTAATATATGTTATTCATAGAAAAAACGATTCTACAAACCAATAGACACCTTAAATATACATCACCATGAATAAGCTATGATGCTTAAAAAAATCAGCATAAGCGAAAACAAAACAATGTTTTCGAATTACGATACAACGAATTAATATTCAACTATTTATTGGCTTACAACAACAAGATAATATTAAATGTTAGGGAAACATTTGTTTTTGTAACACAAACGTTTGTGTTAAATCATTTGATTGCGCAGGAAAGCAAGTTGAGTCTTATTAAATTAGTCATTAATAATCACCATATATCTTAATTTTAATCTAAAATAGTTCACAATAACAACAACTTGTACAACATAAACCTACACATATGGCATTATCAGCAAAAAATAGCACACAAACGTTTGTTATTCATAAATAACACATCATATTATAATAGCTTACTGGCTTATCAGCTTTATCACCCGGTCAACTTCGGTTAAATAATTGCCTGTTCCTTTGGTTGGGTAGCTGTTTTGCTGCCAGGCCCAATTTTTTTCGAAAGTAAAATAGTCCACCGTTGTTGCGGATTGTCCTTTAAGCCGGTTATTCAGCTCCTGAAAAAACATTTCCCAGCGAGGCAGGTAAAAACTATCCAGCATTCCACCCCACTCTTTATTGGCGTATTCATGCAAATCAGTATTCGGATTATAATCCGGGCCCCAGTAGGTTATTTGTACTCTGGCATTCCATTCACAAAGTTTTTTATCTTCCGGGGTAATACCATAGGTCTTGGCTTGCTCCAGCCATGGCCCCAGCATAAAATTGGGCTCCGTATTTAATAATTCATTTTGCAGGCGGATCATCTGCAGGAACAGGTCTCTCCATTTTTGATAAGTTTTAACATCTTTTGCTTTATAAGCCTTCATGCAATTGGCATAAATTACCCTGCCCTGGTTTGACATCACTTGTCTCGCCAGATCTACCATATCAATTTTATAGGTAGCAGAGTTTTGAAACTGAGTAGCAGCTTTGCGGAAAAGCATTAATGCCTGCACCGGTTTTTGAGCGTCGTATTGTATTGAATCAGAACCCCAGGTTGATGTATTGGTTACATTTTCTGAAGGCCGGGCACAAAATATAGCTTCGGCTCCTTTGGAATCAGGTACACTATATAAAGAGCTGAGCAATAATTGCCAGCCCTCATCAACATCTTTATTGTAAGCCCCGTAGCGATAGCTGATATATTTTTTGATCACATTTTCCATATCAGTTCCAGGTTCCGACCAGGCTGTTTGCAGGGCCAGATCAAAAGCAACGGGATTGGCGGTGATTGATTCCGGGATAATGCCAATACCTTTCATCCACTTACCTTGAGCAGATGCGTATGCCCTGTGCGGCTCACTCACTAATCGTTTCAGATCGCCGATCATGGTGATCTTACCACCCCAGTCGTTCACCGAAGCCCATACGTAAGGTGTACCCTCAAAGGCGTTTCTGCTTTCCCATTCGTTAAACTCCTCTCCTTTTAAATCCAGGATCAGCACATTTTCTTTTTTAAGCCCGGCAAGCAGTTCCTTACGAGGATTGTCTTGCCAACCCTGCAAAACCCAGGTACTATTAGGGTAATACTGCTGCATGATCTTCTGTATATCACCCGCTGCAACCGGAACATCAATACCCGTTGCTTTACCGCCTTCGTGAAACAAATCGCCGCCAAAATAGTGAATGTCATTACCATACAGAGCTTTCATTTCGCTATAATACTGACGGGCCATTTTGATGAACAAGCTATCCGATGGGGCTAAAAACGCCGGGCGCTGAAAGCCACCCGCCCATTTACCTTGCCGTATAATTTTGGCTTTGGGATATTTAACAGCCAGGTTATCGGGCACCAAACCTGTGAATGCCTGCAACACGGGTTGGATACCCAGTTCTTTCATCCGCTTTAGTATTTTTTGCTGCAGAAGAACCCATTTATTAATCATACCATCGCTCACCGGACCTCCCCAGCCCTCCATATTACCCATCAGCCACCAGGCATTAAAGCCTGGGCCAGGGATATAGGCACGCACTTCCTTATCTGTGTAGCCTAGATTGGTCAGCATTTTTTGCCACACCTTTTCGGTACCTATAGGTGCCAGCATCGTGTTTACGCCGTTGAGAGCCATCCAATCCAACTCACTTTCCCAATCCTTCCAGTTATAAAAACTATAGGTATAATTATAGGTGCAATAATTTAAAGCATACCGGATTTGAAAAGGCGTATTTACGCTGACGGTATCAGGAACAGCAGGCAGTTTTGCTATGGATTTGAGATTATCGCCATAATGAGAAAGCGACATATGGCCATAATATTTCAGGTAATAATTTACCGCATAAGCAGCAGCAGATACCGTATTCGCTTCGATAAGCAGCGAAGAACCATGCTGATAAAGCCGGAACGCATCGCCCTTATCCTTTATGGCTATCTTCCGGAATTGTATCTTCCCTTTTAAAAAAGGAAACTCCCTGCTTATCAGTTGCTGAACCTGGCTATATTCCTGGGCCCGGACCTGGCAATATGCCAAACAGGCTATCATCAGTATCAATATCTTCTTCATGATAGTATGAAGATATCATCCTGAAGGGTAAATGGCACGTATTTCGACTATAATTCTTCACACAAACGTTTGCTATTCATTAGTTTAAATAGCCCGGATAAACAAAAGGGAGCAGCTCTATGTAAAATAGAACCCTCCCCTCTCTATCAAAACACCCTTGTTATTAACTAAAAAGTTCTTCTTAAAACTTCAGGAGCACTTTGCCAAAAGGCCTCTCCTCCATTAAGTAACGCTGCGCTTCGGCAACATCGGCAATATCAAATACTTTGGCCACAAGGGGTTTTATTTTCCTTTCGGCCAACAATGGCAGCAATTGATTCCATATTTGTTTCTGTTCTTCAGCGTTAAACCATCCGGAAAGGCTTTGCCCTTTCATTTGTATGCCCTTCCATACAAAATCAGTTACGTTGGCGGTAAATTGTGTACCTGCCGAGTAGCCAATGGTAACCAGCATACCATTGCGGGCCAGGGAATGAAGCGCTTCCCCGGTCAAATTTCCGCCGATGCTGTCAATCACCAGGTCTACCCCTTTCCCTTCGGTTATTCTTAATACACCCTCGCTGATGGTTTCTTTAGAAAGATCAATAACGTTTTCAATACCTGCTGATTTTGCCGCCTCTGCTTTTTGAGTTGATCCTGCCGTGGCGATAACCAAAGGTGAGCCATAAGCCAACGATAATTGAATAGCGGCATTACCAACAGCGCCACCCGCTCCTAATGCCAATACACTTTTGCTGTTGGTAAAATCGCCTTTATTTAAACTGGCTTGTGCCGAGAAAAAGGCTACCGGAAATGTGGCAGCTTCTCCATCAGATACATGATCCGGTGTTTTGATCACTTCTTGCGGATATAAAGCGAGGTATTCCTGCCAGGTTCCGTCGCTGATGATGCCCCTGATCAAGCCATCGGTTGTAAAGGGCGAAATTATAACCCTTGCTCCTTCCGGAAATTCACTATTGCCTTTTACAACTACCCCGGCGGCTTCATTTCCCAAAACCATGGGTGGCTTTTTAGCCTGCGGTATCAATCCTTTTCTGATGATATTATCAACCGGGTTAACCGCGGCTATATTGACTTTAACCAATAACTGCCCCTCTTTTAGTTCCGGTATATCCAGGTCAACTACTTTCAGGGTATCATATGCTCCGTATTCTTTAAATTGAATGGCTTTCATGTTAGTTTTTATTATTCAAATGATCAACTGGTCATTTGTAAAAGTAAAAATATACCGATTGGTATTATTTATTATAATTGTATTGTCACAGTTTTAAATAAATACACCCCTGCTTTACTAAATAAAGAATTTCGATTTTGTCAGCACCATTCCATCTTTTGTTTGTAATGATATATGCCAACGAAACATTGGGTACTTTTAATCATCAATTCAACTATAGAAAAAACATGGATCTTCAACTCAAAAACAAAGTAGCCTTAGTAACCGGTTCAACTGCCGGTATTGGTTATGCCATAGCTAAATCATTAGCTGCCGAAGGTGTAAAAGTATATGTGAACGGCCGTACCGATGAGCGTGTTAAAAGTGCGGTAGACCAGATTAAAAAAGAAACCGGCAACAGCGATATTCATGGCCTAAGCGGCGATATGGCCAACAAGAGCGATATCGACCGAATCATCAGTAGCCTGCCCCAGGTTGATATATTGATCAATAACGTGGCTATTTTTGAACCCAAAGCATTTAAAGATATTACCGACGAAGACTGGCTTAAATTTTATGAAGTGAACGTACTGAGCGGTGTAAGGTTTTCCAGGGCTTATTTTGATAAGATGCTGCAAAAAAACTGGGGAAGGATCATTTTCATCTCCAGCGAATCGGCCATACAGATACCTGAAGAAATGATCCATTACGGCATGACCAAAACCGCACAGGTAGCCATAGCACGTGGCTTGGCCGAATTAACCAAAGGCACTAATGTAACCGTAAATTCCATTTTACCCGGCCCTACCCGTTCTGAAGGTGTTGGCGGCTTTATTGACAAACTTGCCACTGAGAAAAACCTGACCGCCGGTCAAATGGAGACTGAGTTTTTTAAAAGTATGCGGGGTACATCGATCATTCAGCGCTTTACCGAGACTGATGAGATAGCCAACCTGGTTACTTATATCGCAAGCCCGCTGTCATCAGCAACCAACGGGGCTTTGCTAAGAGCCGATGGCGGCGTTATCAAAAGCGCATTCTAAATAAATACGCCCCGGATGAATTGCTCATCCGGGGCCTATTTATCAAGCTATTTTAATGAACCGGCTTTTTAGTGGTGTCTTTTTTAGCAGTATCTGGCTTTGCGGAGGTATCTTTCTTGGCCGTATCAGTAGCAGCCGGGGTTGCTGTTTTTGAGGTGTCGGTGCTGGTGCTATCAGAGCCTCCGGCTTTTTTCTCAGAACTGCAACCTGTTGCTATTGCACCCATCATGGTCGCGACAAGTGCCAGACTTAAAATTTGCTTTTTCATAGTTATCTGTATTTGAATGAATTGTCCATTTTATTTCGAACCTATTATTAACCATACAGCAACCATATTGTTTAAGTTAAAAAGGCATCCGGCATCTAAGATGCTATCCAAACCGCTAATTTTACATAACAAATGCTATTAATTTCTTATAAATTTCAGATATTTAAGGGCTATGGTAGTATCTGAACGAATGTTAAAGTGGGCGATGCGTTTCTACCCTCCCCTTTTATTTCAGCGTATCTGGGTGGTGAAATTTGATAAAGGATTTAAAGGCGTTCAGGTAAAGATCGTTAAGAGCGTCCTGAATAAAAACTATAACAATGCTATTTTCGGTGGCACCATTTTTTCGGCGGCTGATCCGTTTTACCCGGTGTTATTTCACCAGTTGCTTATTCAAAAGGGGTATAAATTAAAGGTGTGGTCAAAATCATCGTCCATACATTATTTAAAACCGGGCGCGTCTGATCTTTATTTTACCATAGCTTTAACTGATGCAGAAATTGAACATGCCGAAATGATACTAAACACAGAAGGCAAATACATGGTACACCACCCCATTGAGATTTATAATAAGGATGGCGAAATGTGTGTATCAGTAACGATTGAGGTGTATTTGCGTAATTTAAATTTTACAAGTACTAATTTATAATTCAATTTTAATGGCTACTTATATGAACGATGAGGTCTTTATAAAAAAAGGCTTCCTGATATCTACCGATAAAAGTTTACTTAACGTTGATCTGATCTATAATTACCTGAACGACGACTCCTACTGGGCCCAGGGTATCCGCCGCGACGTGCTGGAAAAAGGTATTGCCAATTCTATGTGCTTTGGTGTGTATCAGCAGGATGTTCAGGCCGGCTTTGCACGGGTAGTTACCGATAATGCCACTTTTGGCTACTTGTGCGATGTTTTTATTTTACCGGATTTCCGCCAAAAAGGCCTATCTAAATGGCTGGTGCAAACTATTGTTAAACACCCCGATCTGCAGGGATTAAGAAGATGGTCGTTAGCCACTGCCGACGCACATGGCCTGTATAGCCAATTTGGATTTGTACAGGTAGCCCGCCCGGAAGTGTGGATGGAAATACATACCCCCTATATTAAACCTCAATAGTCAGTTTAACAGACAGGATAACAGCGCTAACATGAACCATATCAAAAAATTGATATTTGAGGGCGAAGGTGTAACACTCGACTTTAAAAAAACAATTACTAGCTGCGAAAAAATTGCCCGTACCATGGTGTCCTTTGCCAATAACAAGGGCGGTAAACTATTGATAGGCGTTGCCGATGATGGTACTATTAAAGGCGTAAAATCTGAAGATGAAGAACGCTATATGATCACCAAAGCGGCTCACTTTTTTGCACGCCCGGCTTTGGAGCCCATATTTGATGAGGTTTATGTAGATGATAAACTGGTATTAGTTGTTGATACCCCAGCCAGTGACCTGAAACCACACTATGCCCTGGCCGAAGACGGTAAATGGTGGGCATACGTAAGGGTAAAAGATAAAAGTGTACTGGCCAGTAAAATTGTACTGGAAGTGCTCAAACGATCGTCAAGTGATGAAGGTGTTTTGATTGAATATTCTGAAAATGAAAAGTCGTTACTGCAATATTTGGAGTTACACACGCGCATTACCATTAAGGAATGTGCCGAACTGTTAAAAATTGGCAGACGACGGGCGCAGCGTATCTTGGTTGATCTGATATTATCGGGTCTTATCCGCATCAATACCACCGAAAAAGAAGAGTTTTATACCGTAAGCTGAGGCGCTTAAAGTGAAAAGCTGAGGTAGAAAACTACAAGTATTGCCTGCTGCTGACGCAGAAGGTGAAAGATTTATAGTAAGTTTGCTAATAATCAGCAATGCAGCTTTGGGCTTTCTGCCTTAAGCTTTCTGCTCTCCTGTACCTAAAGTAATGAAAAGCATTTTCCTGAAATACAAACCTTATTATGGCGAAAGCCTTAAACTGGCTATTCCCGTAGTGATATCACAGCTGGGGCATACACTGGTTCAAATGTCCGATTCTATTATTGTGGGCCATTTCGCCGGCACAATTTCCCTTGCTGCCGTAGCGCTGGTAAATAGTCTTTTCATGACCCCGCTGGTTATCGGCCTGGGTATCTCTTATGGTTTAACACCCCTTGTTGCGCAAAATAATGGTCGTAAAAATTTTAAAGAATGCGGACTGCTGCTTTCCAATAGTTTATTCTTAAACATGATTAGCGGTATCCTGTTATTCGCTGCTATCTATTTTGGAACGATGTTGCTCATTGGTCATTTGGATCAATCGCCGCAGGTAGTGACCGAGGCTAAACCTTATTTATTCCTGCTCAGTTTATCGCTCATCCCGCTGCTGGTATTTGCCACCTTTAAGCAATTTGCCGAAGGCCTTGGTTTTACCAAGCAGGCTATGCTCATCTCTATATGGGGCAATCTGCTCAATATATGCCTCGGGGTAATTTTTGTAAAAGGCTTGTTGGGCGTGCATCCAATGGGCATTAAAGGCGTTGGTTACAGTACTCTGATAGACCGTTGTGTAATGGCGATAGTGATGGCCATCTATGTTTTAAGGTCGCCTATATTTAAGCAGTACCTGAAAAGCTTTGCCATCAGAAATATCGACCGTATCCGGGGTATCCAGATCATGAAGATCGGCGCACCGGTAGCTTTGCAATACACTTTTGAAGTGAGCGCTTTTGGCGGGGCAGCTATTTTGGTAGGCGTTATCGGGCTCGATCAGCAGGCCGCGCATCAGGTTGCTATTAGTTTGGCCGCCATGACCTACATGATGGCCAGCGGTATATCTGCCGGGGCAGCTATCAAATCCGGCAATTATTTTGGCGCAGGCCATCATCAAAACCTCCGGATGTCGGCTATCTCCAATTACCACATCGTACTGGCGTTTATGGCTACTACCGCGCTGATATTTACTTTTGGCAGGCATCTGCTACCCTGGATAATTACTTCCGATCAGGCCGTAATTAATATTGCAGCACAGTTACTTATCATAGCAGCATTCTTCCAGTTATTTGATGGCGCGCAGGTGGTTGGCCTGGGTATCCTCCGCGGCATGGGCGATGTAAACATTCCTACCATTTTTACTTTTTTGGCGTATTGGGTAGTAGGCTTACCGGTAGGTTACCTCTTAGGCATCAAGCTTAATTTGGGGGTTAATGGGGTTTGGTATGGCTTAACTTTAGGACTGGCAACGGCCTCGGTACTGCTATTCCTCCGCTTTAACATCATCAGCAAAAAGCACCGCCGGGATAATACCATACCGATACTGGCGAAGGATTAAACATTACCCCTATTTTGTCATCCTGAGTTTTAAAATCCGGGGGCCTTTAAGGGTTCAATGACATTATCTTTGCAAAGCCGTGCAGTGTGGCCGTCTAAGTTATAGTGCATTTTTGCCTGTCCCTGAGTATGGTTCTGAAGCAATGAGTCTAAGGGTATGGTACAACACTAACTGTGTTTGTCCGATGGGTAGCCTGTCTTTTTCTTTACACTCCTTCGGGCACGGCTTATTAACGATAAGTCAACAGGATGGAAAAGATGCATCATCATGCAGCCGGTATAGATATCGGCTCGCGTAAGGTATTTGTAGGATTGGAAAACAGTCCGGTACGCTGGTTTGAGACCTTTACCAGTG
>NZ_FTMG01000030.1 GCF_900155965.1 Mucilaginibacter lappiensis | reverse complement strand
CAAGAAGAACAAAAGTAAAAGTAAGGGTAAACCTGCCGTCGGTCAGATCTTCAAACAAATGGCCCAGGGCTTGCTGAACAGCAAATACATTGGCTGGGGTGCGTTTGCCAGGCGGCTAAGGGGACGTAAAGGGCCGGCAGTCGCCATAAAGGCTACTGCAAGAAAACTTGCCGCTCAATATTGGCGCCTGATCGTCAAGGGAAACGAGTTCGTTGAAAGAGGTATGGAGGCCTATCAAACGATCCTTATCCAGCAGAAAAAGAAGCGCTTAGAAAAGTTAGCCCTCGAATTAGATATGAAACTTGTACCTGCTTAATTAAGTATGTCATGGGTAGGAACGAAGGATCTATTAGTGAACTATGCAAACCGGAAGAAAAGGTGTAGAATAGATTCTTCACTGCGTTCAGAATGACAAAAAGGGTTAAGAAAAGAAATGTAATTCAAACATTTCTCCCTTCGGGAGCAGAAGGCTTAATCGCAGTTAAGCAGCAAGTCGTAGTATTTTTTCATGAGTATGGTATCGTAATTGACCAGTGAGCTGTAGGCTTCGGATACCAGTTCGTTCAGGATAGATGAGCCTAGTTGGCCGCCTCCGTTGGGGATGGAGTCGTAATATACAATGAGGTCTTTTACCCTAATGATCTCATATAACAACAGCTGGACAAGATCAGTCTGCGCGCCCGACTGTATTCCATGCGGATTGTTATTTAGAAAATCTAAAGGATCATTAGTAGAAGAAGTCATGTTTTCTCTCAAGCAGGATCGGACTGTATGGTTTTATCAAACTATCTCTCAATTTTACTAAAGTTCAAATAAGCCTGTTTTGTTTTAATTTTTTTTCAAAAAAAACACGAACAAAACAGACTAAATAACAAAACCCTCGTTACGAGGGTTTTGTATGCAAAAATTCAATAATTAGTTAGCTTTTGGCGCTTCTGGCTTCGGCAGTAATACTTTTCTTGAAAGTTTTAGTTTTCCTTGCTTATCAACATCAAGCAATTTAACCCTTACCTCGTCGCCAATCTGGAATATACCGTCCATCGTTTCGATACGACGGTGATCAATTTCAGAAATGTGCAATAAGCCATCTTTACCAGGCATAATTTCAACAAATGCACCAAACGGCATTATTGATTTTACTTTACCTTCATATATCTCACCTACTTCTGGTTTTGAAGCGATGTTACGGATACGGGTTAAAGCTGCATCGATAGAAGCCTTGTTATCGGCAAATACCTGAACAATACCCTGGTTGTCTTTTTCTTCGATAGAAATGGTTGCACCTGTTTCGCGCTGCATTTCCTGGATAATTTTACCACCGGGCCCGATAACTGCACCAATAAATTCTTTGTCGATTCTAATGGTAACAATACGCGGAGCGTGTGGTTTGTAATCTTCACGTGGCTGGGTAATGGTTTTAGCCATTTCACCAAGGATATGTAAACGACCATCTTTAGCCTGGTTCAAAGCGTTGGTTAACACTTCGTATGACAAGCCGTTGATCTTTAAGTCCATTTGAACAGCGACAATACCTTTTTCAGTACCGGTTACTTTAAAGTCCATATCACCTAAGTGATCTTCATCACCCAAAATATCAGAAAGGATAGCATATTTGGTACCCATTTCGTTGGTGATCAATCCCATCGCGATACCTGATACCGGAGATTTGATTTTGATACCAGCATCCATCAGCGCCAATGTACCGGCACAAACTGTTGCCATTGACGACGAACCGTTTGACTCCAGGATATCAGATACGATACGGATAGTGTATGGATTTTCGTCTTCAGATGGTAATACTTGTTTCAATGAACGCATAGCCAGGTTACCATGACCAATTTCGCGGCGACCAGCACCACGGTTAGGACGAACCTCGCCGGTTGAGAAGCCAGGGAAATTGTAGTGTAACAGGAATTTCTGGTATCCGTTGATGAACGCACCATCAATCATTTGCTCATCATCCTTAGCACCTAAGGTAACGGTGGTTAATGATTGGGTTTCGCCACGGGTGAATACTGCAGAACCGTGAGCAGATGGTAAATAACCAACTTCGCTCCATATCGGGCGGATCTGAGTAGTTGTACGACCGTCTAAACGTTTACCTTCGTCTAATACCAGGTTACGGATAGCATCATACTCAACATCGTGGTAATATTTTTTTGCCAGGAATTTAGTAACATCATCAATTTCACCTAAAGTAGCGATGTAAGTGTCACGAACTTCTTTAAATTTAGCTGAACGCTCGTCTTTTGCTGATGCAGAAGAAGCGATAGCGTAAACCTGGTCATAAGTAGCAGCGTAGATCGCTTTTTTCAAGTCTTCGTTGCTGTGCTCATGGCTGTAAACACGTTTTACAGTTTTACCAACTTCGGCGGTTAATTCTTTTTGAGCTAAACACTGTAATTTAATAGCAGTGTGCGCAAATTTGATGGCTTCAACCAATTCAGCTTCCTGAATTTCTTTTGATTCACCTTCAACCATATTGATGTCATGCTCAGAACCTGCAACAATAAACTCTAAAGTTGCATTTTCTAACTGACTTAAAGTTGGGTTGATCACTAACTGACCATCAACTTTAGCTACACGAACTTCAGAGATAGGGCCGTTAAAAGGGATATCAGAAACCGACAGGGCCGCTGATGCTGCCAAACCGGCAAGACAATCAGGCATAATATCTTTATCGGCAGATATTAAAGAGATCATCACTTGAGTATCAGCGTGATAATCTTCTGGGAACATAGGGCGTAAAGCGCGGTCAACCAAACGAGAGATTAATACCTCATAGTCTGATAAACGGGCCTCGCGGCGTAAAAAACCACCTGGTATACGACCAGTGGCAGCGTATTTTTCTTGATAGTCAACAGAAAGGGGTAAAAAATCAACTCCCTCTTTCGCTTCGAGTGATGATACTACAGTAGCTAATAACATGGTATCACCCATTTTAATTACTACAGAGCCATCGGCTTGTTTGGCCAGTTTTCCGGTTTCGATCTCAATGGTGCGGCCGTCACCTAAATCAATAACCTTTTTAATTACGTTTAAACTCATCTTGTTTTTGTTGTGATGCGCTTTTCATCTTTCGGAGCGCACCGGTTTTTTATGTGTGTATAATAATTTGTTCAAAAGTAAAAAAGCCATCCTCTAAATCAGGATGGCTTTTAAATAAAAACGGAGATAATTACTTAATGATATCCCTTAGCTGTAAAGCTTTGATGATAGCACGGTATCTTTCAATGTCTTTTTTGAATAAGTATGCCAGTAATGCACGGCGTTTACCTACTAATTTTTGAAGTGATAACTGGGTCGAAAAATCATGTTTGTTCTTTTTCAGGTGACCAGTTAAGTGTGCAATACGGGTGGTGAATAATGCTACTTGTCCTTCTGCAGAACCTGTGTCTGTAGCACCTTTACCGTGTTTTGCAAAGATCTCTGCCTTTGCTTCTTTACCTAAATACATTACTTGAATAATATTAAAGCGTGAATGATTAATTAATTGTGGGTGCAAAGATAGTGAATTAAGTCAAAATTCAAAAGTAAAAATTCAAAAGCCTCTACCTGTTAAACCACACTTAATTTGGCATATACATTTTGATAAACTCTGATATTTTTCAAATAACAGAGTTTTTGAATTTTGAATTTTTACTTTTGACTTACTATGTATTCCACCTTTGAAACCGAACTCCGCGTACGCCCCGATGATATTGATATGTTTCAGCATGTGCATAACAGCAAATACTTTGATTATGTGCTGGCTGCCCGGTACGATCAGATGGAACGCTGCTATGGTATGGCCATGGAAAAATTCATGGAGCGCGGTTTTGGCTGGGTGATACGCATTGCCCATGTCGATTACAAACGCCCCCTGGCCATGGGCGATTACTTTATTGTAAAAACAGGCATCGAAACCATTAACGAGAAAGGCTGCCGGGTACAATTCAGCATCACCAATAAAGGTACCGGCAAAATAAGCTGCGATGGTTATTTTGATTATGTGATGATCGATATGGCCACCGGTCGCGGAGCTAAGATCCCACAGGATGTGATTGAGCATTACCAGATATAAGTTATACGTTTGACGTAATATGTTATACGTTTAAGCTTCCTTTTTGCGTACAACGTATCACGTCAAACGTACAACCTACTTGTCGCTCACCATCCCCTCATACCTGTAATAATTATTATAGAAAAGCAGGTAAGCTATCATCAGGTTCAACGGTATCAGCACCCAAAGCAGGCGGAACATAATTATCCAAAACAGCACAATAAACAGACCGAGGATCCATTGAAGGTATCTATCCATATTAAGGCCAAACCAATACAGCAGGCTGTGAAACAGCAGGGCTATGCTTAATCCGGTCAGCAATAGCTCCAGAGCCATTAGTGGGTGAAACTTACTGAAAAGCCAAACACTTTCGGGCAGCAGCAAAAAGAAATAAACACCGGCAAAGTTTAAAAACAACCGGAGCCTGCTGATAGGTAAATTACGGGCAAAGCTCAGTTTGGTTTCTTCAAAACGGCGTTCTTCAAATATCAACACCACATGTGCCGTGATCACCGCCAGTATGGCTATGCCTGCTACTCTCGTATCGGTACTTACATCAGCAAATAAATAAAATACCCCGCTAATGATGAGCCATGATAATCCTTTGGTGATAAAGTAAGGCACTTTTTTATTGTCAAAAACATGATAGACATATAGGCTAAAATAGGGTTTACGCCATTTGCTACTCCATCTAAGCAAAAGCGATTGCTTACTGCCATCAATCAGGCCGTTCATCGTGCGCACATATATCAGGGCACTACACCAGATCATTACGGTTAAAAATAATAAGATCACTGCAGGCAGTATATAAAAATGATGTGCCAGCCCTACCCCAACAGCCAGCAGTGCATAAATAATAACAGGCGCTAAAATAGCAGCTTGTACATAATACCAGCTTTTACGCTGTTCGGAAGAGCTCAATGCTGTACTGCTGTAAAACAGAAATTGTTTATCGGGTGCAAAAAGCTGGGAGCCTACATAATGCCAGCTTTTGAATATATAAACAAACCAGCACCCTATTGCCAAAGCCAGCATCACTGGACTGCTGGTCATAGCCAGCATTAAGGACTTATGGTAAGTAACAAGCATATTGCCTGGTACTGCCCCAATCATGATAAAAAACACAACCAGTAATATAGCAGCATGTACCTGGTAAAAGCCACCGGCAAATATTTTGAGCAGTACTTTGGTGAGTGGCTGTTGCATCAGGCAATAAATTGGAGGGTTTGGTTTTCTACCAGCAATTCGCGGGCTATGGGCAGTTCCGCATGTTCCAGGGCCTGATGCGATGATAGCA
Organism: Mucilaginibacter lappiensis; assembly: GCF_900155965.1. Lineage (GTDB taxonomy): Bacteria > Bacteroidota > Bacteroidia > Sphingobacteriales > Sphingobacteriaceae > Mucilaginibacter > Mucilaginibacter lappiensis. Next base: position 11,942 of record NZ_FTMG01000030.1, on the reverse strand, counting down.
GGAAACTCGTTCCTTCCTGGTTATAACGCTCGGCTATCCAGCTATTGAGTATTTTTAAAGAAGCTGTATCAATGGTGATCAATGGCTCATCTAACAGGATCAGTTTAGGTTTTCCCATAAAAGCGAGTACCAGCGATAGTTTCTTGAGCATCCCGCTGGAATATGTACCAACCGGTCGGTTTACATAAGCTTGCATCTGCATGGTATCGATATAATGCTGCTCCTGCCCTACCGGCGCATCTTTGGCTTGTGCAAACAAGGCTATCAATTCCTGACCGGTTAAAAATTCAGGGAATATGGGTTCAGCTTCGGCAAAGTTCACCAGCTTTCTGTATTCAACCGGTTGTTTTTTAATGCTGATACTGTTATCCAGCAAAATATCGCCTTCAAAAGATAATATACCGGCTATTGATTTAAGCAGTGTACTCTTCCCCGATCCATTTACCCCTTTTATCCAGTATATACCCGAATCAATGGAAAACCCATCAATCTTTAGTGCAGGAAAGCCTCCATATAGCTTTCTGAAATTTATAAATTTTAGCATTGACGTTTTGATGATAAACTGCGAACCTTTGTTACAAAAAAGAGACGCAAATATGCGTCTCTACAATTACTCATTTAAATAATTAAATCCCAAACGGCGAAGCCCTCAACGAAGTTAATCGAACATCCGAATTCCGAAATTCTTTATATCGCTCCTTCAATCAACGCGCTGTAAAACTCACCCAGGTCCATGCCTGCGGCCCTTACCTGCTGTGGTATCAGACTGGCTGCCGATTGTCCTGGTGTAGTATTTACTTCAATAAAATAAAAATCATTTGATCCTTCCAGCAAAATAAAATCTATCCGCACCATGCCTTTGCAATTCAGGCGACTGTACACTTCTGTCACGATATTGGCTATGCGTTCGTTTTGCTCAGTAGTCAGGTCGGCCGGGGTTATCTCTTCTGTTACACCTGCGGTATATTTGGCTTCATAGTCAAAAAAGTCTTTAGAGGTAATGATCTCAGTAGCTGGCAAAACCGTTATTTTGCCATGCAGGCGAGCTATACCAATGCTAAATTCCCGGCCCTTTATAAACTCTTCTACCAATATCTGCTGATCTTCGTGAAAGGCTTTTTTTAATGCATCTGGTAAACCTGCCACATTATAAACCTTGCTCATGCCTACACTGCTGCCACCATTGTTAGGTTTGATGAACAGCGGAAATTTCAACGTAGCGGCAATAATAGCCACATCATGCATATCCTTTTCAAATAGGCGCATGGAATGAGCGGTGTGTAAGCCATGTATACCATTCACCAGGGTTTTGGTATAAGCCTTGTTCATGGTGATGGCCGATGTGGTAGCATCACAGGTATTGTACGGGACGCGTAGCATATCAAAATAACCTTGCAGCTTACCATCTTCACCAGGGGTGCCGTGGATGGTAATAAACGCGAAATCAAATTTGATCTTTTCGCCGTTCACGGTAATGGTAAAATCGTTCTTGTCCACATCAACCGGGCCGTTCTCCGATTCATAAAACCACCTGTCGCGCTTAATTAATAAGGTATAAACCTTATATTTTTCGGCAGGCAAAGTGTTCGCTATGTTCCTGGCGCTGTTTATAGATACTTCATATTCACCGGTAAAACCACCGGCCAAAAGGGCTATGTTTTTTTTCATTTCGGATTTCGGATGTTCGATTTATTTTGATTTCGGATTTCGGATGTTCAATTTGGGATTTTTTATTTGTTTTATCCCCTCCGAAAGCCTCCTATTTTCGATTCCGAAATTAGGATAATAGTCTGAAATATACCAAAATGAAAATCAAAATTCCTAAATGACTCTTCCTTAATTCCGAAATCTCAAATCCGAAATCCGAAATTATTGCTATGTTTGATACTTAATTTGAAGCAAATACCAATGAGCAAATTTGGGGCTTATTTAAAAACAAAATCATTTCGCAATAACATTATCATGGCTATTATTTCGGTAATAGTCATCGTTTTAATAGCTTTTTATTGCCTCGGATACTATACCCATCATGGAGCCGGCATACCTGTACCAAAACTCAAGGGACAGCTGATTGACAGGGCTACCGCGATGCTAAAAGAACAGGGTTTTGATTATAAGATAGACTCGGTTTATGTACAGGATGTAGCTCCAGGAACTATTGTAGAGCAAGACCCTGACGCAGGCACCAACGTAAAGGAAGGCCGTGTTATTTACCTCACCATGGTAACCTTGCAAGCGCCCAACATTTCGCTACCCGATCTGGAACAAAGCAGTTACCGCGAGGCGGTGGCAACCCTGTCAAACTATGGTTTAAAAATTGGCGATACTACTTATCGCTCTGATATTGCAAGAGATCGTATCCTGGAAGTTCGTTTTGGCGGTCAAGTGATCAAAGCAGGCACCAAAATACCAAAAGGTTCACGAATTGACCTGGTTTTGGGCGATGGTGAAGGTGCCAGCGAAGTGGAGATCCCGGAACTGGTTAAACTTGATCTGGATGCAGCACGTTTTGCCATTAAGGGAGCTGGTCTTACCATCGGTACCATTACTTACCAGGGAAGCATTACGGACTCCACCAATGTGGTTGTAGTATCACAGTATCCTATGAAAACCGATTCGGCAAGTAAAGCCAGCATAGGTACCCGTATTAATTTAACCGTAACTCAAGGTACAAAAACGCCCGATGCCCCAACAAATTGATGCTACTGAGTTATTAGCCCGCCTGAACAATGGTGAGCAGCTGAACCTGGTAGATGTACGCGGGACAATGGAATACCATACTTATAATATAGGCGGACTCAATATTCCTTTACTCAAGCTGGAAGAAGTGATTAGTGACTGGGACTACAACAAAACAGACGAGATTATCGTTATCTGCAAAGTTGGCTTGCGCAGTAAAACAGCACAAACTATATTGCAGCAAAATGGTTATCTTGATGTTAAAAATTTAAGCGGCGGATTGATAGCCCTCCAAAAACTAAAATAATTAAATCAAGAATCAAGATATTAGAGCCAAGAATCAAGAAAAGCAATTACAATGGGTTAATTTTGCCCAGATTTTAATATTATTCAGATCTTGATCCCTGACTCTAACATCTTGACTCTATAAATATCTATTTATCATGACAGAACAGAAAGCGCCGTCGAAGGGTATACTCAAAAAATTCATCATAGCCCTGGTGCTCATTATTATTGTATTGCTGGGCTTTACCGGTTTCAATTATTACTTAAAATACTTTGGCCCCAATGTTACGGGCAAACAGGAATACCTATATATACACACCGGCGCCACTTTTGACCAGGTATTAAAAACCATACAGGAGCAGGATATGGTTAAAGATACCGCCTCATTTAATTGGGCGGCTGTAAATATGAACTATCCTAAACGGGTAAAACCAGGTCGCTATCACCTGCATCGGGGTATGGGTAACCGTAAACTCATCAATATGCTGGCATCGGGTACGCAGGAACCCGTTCAGCTGGAGTTTCATGGCTTAAGACAAAAGGAACAGTTTGCTGGTTTTGTATCTAAAAAGATTGAGCCTGATTCAACCGCCATCATCAACCTTCTGGATTCCGCCAGCTATGTATCTAAATATGGTTTTACTACCGATGATGTGTATACCATATTCATGCCCAACTCCTATCAATTGTACTGGAATACATCACCAGAGAAATTCTTTGAAAAGATGTACGCCAATTACGAAAAATTCTGGACACCCGAGCGCAAGCAACAGGCCGCTGCATTGAATTTAACCCTGCCCCATGTGTCTATTTTAGCCTCTATTGTTGATGCTGAAGCGCTGCATGATGATGAAATGCCTGCTGTGGCCGGTTTGTACCTGAACAGGCTAAAAAAAGGCATGACACTGGACGCAGATCCTACTGTAATCTTTGCCCTGAATGATTTTACTATTAAGCGCGTATTAACCCGTTACCTGTCATATAATTCACCATATAATACTTACTTGCATAAAGGCTTGCCTCCGGGACCTATCATGATGCCATCGGTTGCCGCGGTAAAAGCGGTATTGAACTATCAGAAGAACGATTACCTTTATATGTGTGCCAAGGCCGATTTTTCGGGCTATCATGCCTTTGCCACCAACGTGGCCGATCATTTGGTGAACGCGCATAAATTTCAGCAGGCGCTTAACGAGCGAAACATCATGCGCTAATGTTTGAGCATACTACTAAAATACGTGTCAGATACGGCGAAACCGACCAGATGGGCTATATGTATTATGGCAATTATGCCGAGTTTTACGAGGTTGGCCGTGTAGAAATGCTGCGCAGCCTGGGTTTAACTTATAGCGGTATGGAACAATCGGGTATTATGATGCCCGTATTGGAATTGAAATGTAAGTACCTGAAACCGGCACTGTATGATGAAGAGATCAGCGTAAAGGTGGTCATGGACAAAATGCCCGGCATCCGCATCCATTTCAGATATGAGTTAAGTAACCCTAAAGGCGAACTGATCAACCAGGGTGAAACATTGCTGGTATTCATCAACATGAAAACAAATCGCCCCTGCCTGCCACCCCAGGATTTCATTGATAAATTAATACCGTTTTTTAAGTAGATTTGGTTTAATGAGATGGCTGCACCATTTTCTGCTCCGGTTTAGTTTTTACAGATACATTGTTGACTGGACAAAGGTTATCATCCTGCCGGGTTTTCGCCCTTTGCCCCTGTATACTGTGGTCGTTTTTTTTATTAAAGAGATCACCAACAGCTCGCTGGTTAACCGTGCATCGTCATTGGCTTATAGTTTTATGCTGGCCATTTTTCCGGCCACCATATTTTTGTTTACGCTGATACCTTATATCCCTATTCATAATTTTCAAAGGGAGCTGCTGCGTATACTGGCCAGCATTATGCCTACAAATGCCTATCTTGCTTTTAACGACACGATTATTGATATCATCAAGAATCAAAATGGAAAGTTACTGTCCTTTGGTTTCCTTTCTACCATATACTTTTCTACCAACGGCGTAACGAACCTCATGAAGGCCTTTAATAAGTCGTCGTTGATAACAGACAGGCGCAGCTGGATAAAAAGGCGTGGCGTGGCCCTGGGATTGACGATGGCTATTAGTTTGGCTCTTATTATTGCCATAGGCATTATGATAGCCGGACAGGGCCTTATTAGCTCTATAAGACACCACCTGGATAGTAAAAGCCATTTCTGGATATACCCTATATTTCTGCTTCGCTGGATAGTGATCATTGTTATATTTTTTGTTACGGTTTCATTTTTATATCGCTACGCCCCTGCCCACAAAAAAAAGTGGAAGTTTATTAACCCAGGATCAATTTTAGCTACCGGTCTGGCCGTGTTAACCTCATTAGGATTTTCGTACTACATTAACAATTTCTCATCATATAACAAGGTGTACGGATCTATCGGAACACTCATTGTGGTGATGTTATGGATGTACCTCAATTCGCTAATTTTGCTCATCGGATTTGAATTAAACGCCAGTATTGAGCTTTCAAAACGCAACATTCGTATCGTAAAACCTCGTTATAACAGCTTCCGGAACAAAAAAACAGACGCTTCTAAAAATTAACCAACTGAGTGTCAAAAACTTATTCACCAATATTAAATAATTGAAAAAAAACGGTAAACAGATTTGGTAATTCAGTCCGGATTTGTACTTTTGTCGCCGGAGAGCTGGCAGAGTGGTCGATTGCGGCAGTCTTGAAAACTGTTGAACTGTGAAAGGTTCCTGGGGTTCGAATCCCTAGCTCTCCGCTCCTTACATTAACAAAAGTGTCAAAAGCCCCTTAATTGCAAGATTAAGGGGCTTTTTCTTTTACACTACCTATCAAAAATCGCAAATAATCGCATAACTCTATTGCGTCATTCGTAGCGTCTTTTCAAAATCGCACTAAAAAACAAAAAGACGCCACGAATGACTTATAACCATTTGAATTACAGCATGTTCTAGAGGCGCGCATCTTGTATACCAAATGGCTGAAATGTACTTTTGTTTAACTTTTATTTATGTTTTATGTTAGAAAAAACGTTTGGGTTATTGTTCTTTTTAAAGCAACCCAAAAACAAAGAAGAAAACACCAGATTTATTTATGCGAAAATCACTGTGGATGGAAAGGCAGTAGAGCTTTCCACCAAGCGCAGGTGTGAACAATCGAGGTGGAATGCCAACGCGGGCCGGGCGAGCGGAGCAAAGGAAGCAACGAAGGAACTAAACCAATATCTTGATTCTTTTGAACAGCATATATTCCATGTTAAAAAGATTCTGAATTACTCTGATCTTCCTATTTCGGCACAGGCCATGAAAGATGTATTAACCGGGAATATTGAAAAGCCCAAAATGATTCTCGAAGTATTCCAGCAACATACATGGATATTCCGCTGACACTGACCAGTGATTCATAGATAAAGGACGAAAGAAAATGAACAGAATGATACATCAAGGTGCGGTTATTATTTAATTATCTTGTAGTATTAAAATAACTATTAGTTGAAACTTAAACCTTTAAACAATGGATACAATAATTGTAAATGGCGCAACCTATTGGCTGCCGGAAAGCAACGATGATGTAATTGCACTGGTGCAGGAGGCCCTGGACAAAAATGAGATCATTTGTGTTCGCGGCTCAGGCCACTCATTTCCATTAATCGGAACTACGGAAAAAGAACAAATATCATCAACCGGTAGGCCCTACAAGTACATTATGCTCTCCAAAATGTACGCTGTGACGATGATTGATGCGAACACTGTAAAAGTTCAGGCAGGCTGCCACCTCGGTCATGACCCTTTCGATCCTACAAAAACCTCCACCGTTGACAACTCCCTGTGTTATATTTTAGATAACTTGGGGCTCGCACTTCCTGACCTGGGTGGGATAACGCATCAAACTATTGGTGGTTTTCTGTCCACTGGTTCATCGGGTGGTTCAACGCAATATTCGTTTGAAGATGCGCTCGATTCTATAGAGGTAGTTACATATATGGCAGAAGGAGATTACGCGGTTCCTTATTTATATGAATATAATATTAGCGTTCCACAACAATTTCATTCGACGGGTTTAGCTTCGATGGGCTTAATGGGTATTATTGTTTCTGCAACTTTTAAGTGTATTCCTCAATTTTATATTCAGGGGTCAGAAACCATTGAATACACCGATAAATGTTCACTGATCAACCTGTTCGGACCCTGGCCGAGCAAATTACCAGGCCTGCAAACTTTTTTAGAGAAAACAGAATACACACGGTTAATGTGGTGGCCGCAGCAAAATAATAAGCAGGATCTGTCGCGAATGGTGGTTTGGCAGGCAAAACGTACAGATAAGGCCGGAGCTGAAGCCTGGGCAGCGCATGCTTATGACTTAATGGGTGTTCAGCCATCTGCCGACGGATTAAAACCTTACGAAGAAGTACCCTATATTTTTAGCAGCCCTGATCCCGCAAATGTTGTTGCTAATCTTATATATAATGCTATTGGCCAGTGGCCAACATGGCTGCAAAAACTTCTGGCTGATAAGCCTGCAGAGTATGAAATTATTAAAACTTTGGTAGAGAGCAATTATGCAACAAAGATATTCCCCGCAATAATGGACATTTTTGTTGCCGTTGATACACCTACCAATAAAAATAAAGGACCGCAGTTGTTTTCAGACCTTTGGTACACAGGTATACCTATGGACAACCAGATGAGCGATAAACTGATGCCGGTTTGGTTTACAGAGCTTTGGATAGATATTTGCGACACAGAGAAAGTGATGCAAGCATTAAAGGGTTATTATGATGTCCAGCCAATAACTGTTGACCTTAGTTTTAGCTGTGAAATTTATGCGGCCAAAAAAAGTCCTTTTTGGCTAAGTCCAGCTTATAATCGTGATGTTATCCGGATAGATGTGTTTTGGTATGGTAATAATCAGGGCGACCCTGCAACATTTTACCAAAATTTCTGGGATTTATTCGCACCGTTTAACTACCGCCCACACTGGGGAAAATACATTCCTGACACTGTTAATGGTATGCCAGTCGCAACTTATCTATCTAAATTATATCCCAAGTGGCACACTTGGATGAATTTGAGACAGCAAGTAGATTCCAGGCAGATATTTGTAACCGATTACTGGCGCCAGAAATTAGGGATACCCTTAGTTTAATTACTGTGATGCTTCTATAAAGCAAAAAAGCTGCTTTTGCCGTTTTTTTGTTTTATTTTACACTCATCATAACTATTGCAATATTAGTGTACAAATTCCGGAATGACTTCCTGGTGCTCTCTGTATCCATACTGTGCAGAATTCGAATTACTTAGTAGAACAACTAAAGTTTTTAAATAGTTGAAAGGTAGCTTAGCTAAGGGGTTCGATTCCTCTCAGGGCTCTTCAATCGTTTAAAATGATCGAAGTGTAGCAGAATTGTTTACCGTGCATTTCCAGAACCAGATGATCAATATCCCCAGAAAGTCCACCAGTAGTACGTTAAATATTTCTTAAGAGCCGCTTTGAATGAGGCGGCTTTTTTGGGGCTTTGTTTGATTTTTATAGGTGCTGGCTTGCTTACCAGCGCAAATCTTATATAGCTTCTTAATTTTTTTGTTAGGATAGCTGCAAATCCATCTTACTTCATTTCACCCCGATCATAGCTATTTGCAGTCCATAACAATTTCCTAAGATCATTTCAGCTTATCGAATTACTGATGGTAAGTGAGTAAAATGTCTTCAACAATTGCCAAAGGTAAATTTTTGATAACTCATCAAAGCCGAATTGCTGGGTATATTGATTCAAGACCATGGCTAGCACAGAAGCGTAATGGGAATCGCTGTTTAATTTAGACGAACAGGCCGCTAACCATAAACGACATAATTCATCACCCTGATCGGTAACGGTCATTTCTGACGTTTGTAGCTCTGTCAACAAATCAAAGTTTTCTGCAGCTGTAACGGCCGCATCTGCCATTCCATCACGCACCACATCCGGCAACAAGCTTAATTCTGATGTTTGGATGCCACTCTCCATCAAACTTTGCAGGAATTCCATGGCGATATCAAAGGAAAATGGTTTAAATAGATGGATCAGCAAAGAAATGGAAAATTCAATTTTGCTTTCCATATCGCTGGCGACGGCCCGGGCTGCATAATATTGAATAATTTTGGAAAGCAACTCGGCTAAGTCATCAAACAGCGACACCTGTAGTAGAGTCATTGCATCGAAATTATTCATCGCCATTGAATTATTCAAAAAATTCATCCAAAGGCCTTTACCTGGCTGGAAAGGCAATGACGGCTCACCCGACGGGTTAACATTAACGAAGTTTTCGAAACCCTTTGTGAGCTTGTCAATAATCAATTGTTCCTTACCTACAACTGCTTTCATGATCAGACGGACATGATCCCCCCTATAATTCGAAAGAAATATATAATAAGTTACCAGGTCAGCCTTGTTTTCTTCCATAAAAGGATTAAGAAAGCGATCAAACAGGCATTCCCACTCATAAGCAGAATAATATAAAGCCGCACGTATCAGCTCATTTTTATTCAGAATCATAACAGCGTTTAACGTGTCCTTTCCCATAACCATCAGGATTTATTATTTGAAATTTAGTTCTTTTCAGGTTATCAGTGAATATTTTTCGGTTAGCTATCTCCGTCCTGATCAACACCACCTGATCGGATAATTCCTGCTCAGTAATCTCAAAAAAAACGCTTTGCCCATCCGAATAACTATTCTGCAATTGATTTCTAATCCATTCTGTGGAGCGGTTAGCTTTCACCATTGTAATTGAATGTTTCTCCTGTTTCCATAGGCCCTCCTCCCAGTCGCCGTCCAGCACAATATCATCACCTCCCTGCCCTGCCTCGTAACTCATCACTGACGGATCCATAATCTCACCGCATTCATACCTGCCGTCTTTGTAAAAATAGCACAACCGGGACCGGTCGGGCTGTAGATAGCAGATCATCATTTTCACGACATTTTGCGCAAGATATTCATTTTCGTACCTTTCGACGTGGGAATGATGTATAACCGAAAGATACCTGTTATCATTTATATAGGCATGACGCAGATGATTCGTTTCCAGTCTTTTATAAATTTCCACATCATCATAACCATATCCCTCCAATTGCTCATTATAGCCCCGTACCTTAAGAAAATCTTTTTTGCTAACGACAAGCCTGCCCATAACATCGCGCGAGGTATAAGCCGGGGTGATAAAGCAGTTTTCGTTGGCAGCAAAAAAATCATTGATATAATCAGCAAAAGCAGGGCCGGTAAAATTATCAGCATCTATATTGCAAAGTACGTCTCCGCTTGCGTTGTTAAATGCCATATTGCGGGAGTGACTTCTTAAAAAATAGTCCGGTTCCTCTGTGCGGTAAAACTTAATTGTTCCCGAAGAAATGAGGTCAGGATAACAGGTGAATATCCATTCCTGAAGACCGTCGGATGAATGGTAATCCAGTATCAGAAATTCGACCTCCTTGTAGTGTATATTATCTTTAATATTTTGAGGTAATGTTTGTTTTAAATGATGTAAGCGATTCATACACACCGTACAGAAAGAAATACTTATAGCTCGAGTGGGGTTGTTTTCAGGCTCAAAATGCATTATAAGTTGTTTTTAGTGATTTCAAAACCAATAAGTAGGTGTCCCACCATAACAAAAGCGCCTGTTCCAGTTTATCTTCTGTACTGCGGACAAACCAATTTCTTTTAATATCCCAGGGCTTCAAAGGACCAAAAAAATGCAGAACTGAGACATTGGTTCTCAATTTTTTCCGCCGATACGAAAAGTCGAATCCGTGATCCTGGCAATATTCATTGAGGAACCCGGCCGGAACATTGTACTTATGAGGTAAATGCAGCTCCTGATGTTGTGGCCACGCTTTAAAATAATTTTGTAAAAATCCCTGATCCCCTCCGTCACCCGAGGGTGTCTCTTCAAAAAGGGCAGCCATGTCGTCAAACAAAGCCGGTGATGGTTCTAAAACCATTAGTCCGGAGTTTAAATCCTTCCAGGATTGGTTTCGCGGTAATAAACTTCCGGCAACGACCGCCGAAAAATGAGGATAATCAAATAATTCGCCGGGATCAGTGCAAACCATCATATCCGCATCCAGGTAAACGACCTTCTCAAAACCGCGAAGCTCAAAGACCCTTAATTTAGTATAAGTGTATTTGTAGTTTCGAGGGTCTTCCCGCAAATCATTCGGGTTAACGATGGACCGGATAGGACGGTACTCTATCGCATTTCGCGTGAATAATTGCAGCACGGCATCACTGATATGTTCAGTGGTTAATACTAATAGACGGTACCCTCCGCAGCAACGAAGGGAATGATTCAATACCAGCACGCCAGGTAAAAAATGGTCAGTTCCTAAATAAGTTACAAATTGATTTTTCAATTCTGCGGATTAATTTTAAACAATGCTTTTTTTATGGCCTACCCGAGTTACTAAGTTCCCAATTCTAATTGGTTTTTAACTAACCTATAGTAATCACCTCTCAAAGCTGTTAATTCATGATGAGTCCCCTGTTCAATGATGTGCCCTTTATCCAAAACAATAATATTATCGGCATTACTTACGGTACTTAGCCTATGCGCTACAATGAGAACGGTACGTCCTTCAAAAAACTGATGCAGGTTATCCATGATCACTCTTTCATTATTGGAATCTAATGCGTTAGTGGCTTCATCAAAAAATATATAGTGCGGATCTTTGTAAACAGCACGTGCGATCAGCATCCGTTGGCGCTGTCCCTGGCTGATGCCGTTTCCTTCCGAACCTATTTTGGTATTGAGGCCTAAAGGAAGACCATCAATAAAATCCTGAATATTAGCTATCTCTATAGCATGCCGCAATTTAGCTTTATCCGGATAGTCATCGCCTACGGCAATGTTACGTTCTATCGTGTCGGAAAAAATAAAGCCATCCTGCATCACTACACCGCA
>NZ_FTMG01000005.1:225848-361318 GCF_900155965.1 Mucilaginibacter lappiensis | reverse complement strand
CTCCTCCTATGTTTGTCAATAATTATACTTGTATGATTTATGAGTGAAAAAGAATGAGAGCACGTTACTCCTAAATAGCTATAGGCATATTGTTTGCGAGATATTGCCTCATTCTTTACACTTTCTTGAGTTTGAACAGAATGTAAGGAATACTGCATAGCGGTATATCCAGGATAGCCAGCAGGAGGAAAAACGAAGGAAGGTTTTCACTTACGAAGTGAACAGTCACAACTATTTTATGGTAAAAAGATTATTAAAACAAGTGGTCGGTATTGATGTAGCTCAAAAAGAGCTTGTCGTATCCTTAGGAAAGATGGACGAAGATGCCCTAAGCCTCATTTATGCGTTTAAGACTTTCTCCAATAACCAAAAGGGATTCACTGCTTTAGTACAATGGGTAGCAAAACAAACAGTAGAAGCCTTTCCGTTACGGTATGTTATGGAAGCTACAGGAGTCTATCATGAATCACTAGCTTATTTCTTAGTAGCCAAAGCCTATCGTGTAAGCATTGTTATGCCTAACAAGATCACCAACTTCTTCAAAACTCTGGAAACTAAAACAATAACGGATAAATCTATGGCAGAAGCCATTGCCTTATTTGGATTAGAAAAAAAGCTTGATGATTGGGTTCAGCCAAAGAAAGTATTCAGAAACCTAAGGCAACTAACCCGTGAGCGGGATCAGTTAACGGTTGAAAGGACTATGCTAAAGAATCAGCTGCATGCAGAGCAAACAGAGGCTGATCCAAGCGAGACCGCCATTGAGCGGATGAAATTCCGCACCAAGGTAATCAATACCCAGCTCAAAGAAATAATGGCAGAAACAAAAGCCATAATTGATGATGATGTAGAAATAAAGCGCACGGTAGAACTGATCACATCTATACCCGGAATAGGCCCGCTAACCGCTGCTGTAGTGATAGCTGAAACCAATGGCTTTGAATTAATAAGTAGTAAAAAACAGCTAACCAGTTATGCCGGCCTGGATGTTAAAGAGAAGGAATCGGGCACATCGGTCAAAGGTAAGTCCAAAATATCTAAAAGAGGAAACCGATATCTGAGAAAGGCGATGTATATGCCAGCTATGGCTGCCATAAGGCATTCAGAGAGGTATAAGGCTGTCTTTGTGAGAATAGTTTCCAGAAACGGCATTAAAATGAAGGCATGTGTAGCCGTGCAGCGAAAATTGCTGGAGATGGCTTATACCATTTATAAAACCAAAACCCCTTATCAAGCGGATTATTTGCAAATTAGGACAACAGAATGAACCGGCATTAAATAATTAGAGCAGCCGCTTTAAAAAAGGGCCGCCCTAAACAGGCTGACATAAAGCCGCCTAAGACTCAAAGATAAAATAAATCCCCTCAATTAATTGCATATCAACACAGAATCTCGCAATGACATGTATGAGAAGTTTTTAAGCGTAAGTAACGTTTAAAGTAATTGGCACATTTAGTGCTTTTGAAATAATGCAATTGGCTTTAGCGCCTTCTGCAACTTGTTTGAAGGTAGCCTCGTCAACACCGTCAATAACTGATCCTTTAAGTTCCAGGTGAATACCGGTAACGCTCAGGCCAACCATGTCCAGATCCAATATAGCATCGGTGGTCAAATCGTTAGGCGTAAAACCTGCCTGAGTTAAAGCAGCGCCAACGGCCATGGTAAAACAACCTGCATGCGCAGCAGCAAGCAATTCTTCGGGGTTAGTGCCAATGCCATCGGCAAAGCGGGTTTTAAATGAATATTGTGTTTTGTTCAATACGGTGCTCTGGGTAGTGATTTCTCCCTGACCTGCTTGTAAAGTGCCGTTCCAATGGGCGTTTGCTGTACGTTTCATAGTTGTTGTTTAAGTGATGTATTATTTAGTTCATTGTTCATAGATCATTGTTCATAGTAGTTTTTTGGTTCATGCATCTGATCATGTTTTTTCAACCATGATCTATGAACCATCTGCTATGAACTATTGCCATTTGGCACGTTCATATTGCACAGGCCATTTTACTTCATGCCCAAGTTCATGCGCGGCACGTAAGGGGAAATGCGGATCGCGCAGCATTTCGCGGGCCAGGAATATCAGGTCGGCCTCACCTTCCTGTATAATCTCATCGGCTTGGTAGGGTGTAGTTATTAAACCCACTGCTCCTGTAAGTATACCACTTTCCTTTTTAATTTTCTCGGCAAATTCAACTTGATAACCTGGTTTTAACGGTATCTTAGAATGGGCCACATTTCCACCGCTTGAGCAGTCAATCAGGTCGATGCTTTTGTCCTTGAGTACCTTCGCCAGCGCCACAGAATCATTAGCGGTCCAGCCGCCTTCAGTCCACTCTGTTGATGAGATACGTACAAACAAAGGATTTTCTTTTGGCCAAACCTCTTTAACGGCTTCCACTACCTCCAACAGCAAACGGATGCGGTTTTCAAATGATCCGCCATATTCATCTGTACGTTTGTTACTGATGGGTGACAGAAACTGATGTATCAGGTATCCGTGTGCAGCGTGTATTTCTATCAGTTTAAAACCGGCGGCTATAGCCCTTTTAGTAGCGGCTTTAAAATCGGCTTTTACTTTTTCAATATCGGCTTTATCCAGTTCGAGCGGAGCTTCTTCACTTTCGATAAAGGGTATGGCACTTGGCGCTACCGACTTCCACCCATTGGGTTGGTTCGATGGTATTTGTTTGTTGCCGTTCCATGGTTTTTCATGGCTGGCTTTGCGCCCGGCATGGGCCAGTTGCACACCCGCTACAGCACCATGCTCGTGGATGAAATCGATAATGGTTTTTAATTTTTCGATGTGTTCATCACGATAAATACCCAGATCGGCAAAGGTGATACGGCCTTCGGCTGATACCGCGCAGGCTTCGGTGATGATGAGCCCGGCACCGCCAACAGCCCTGCTGCCCAAGTGAATAAGGTGCCAGTCGTTAGCAAAACCATCTTCACTGGAATACTCGCACATAGGCGATACCGCGATACGGTTTTTTAATTCGATATTTTTTATTTTTAAAGGCGAGAATAGATGAGCCATAGGTGATTTTTCTTGTAAATATGATAACTAACAGTGGTAAGTGCCTCACTGTTTTGTAAAATACATGATGGGGAAGCGAAAAGCGGAAAGCCCAATGAAAAGATAGGGAAAAATGGGGGATTTTTTGCAGAGATAGTCTAACCGCTAAAGAATAAGTTACTAATGATATCAATGAGTAATAAATCCATCCAATGTGTCATTAAACGCCACAATCTCCAAAACAATACCTAAATTTCGTATGTTAAGGCTCATTTACGGACGAACATTAAAGCAACCCTAATTTGACTACATACACAACCCTCATTATACTCAGCGGACTGGTCATATTCTCGTACCTGTTTGATCTGCTTGCCGGTAAAACCAAAATTCCTTCGGTTATTTTATTATTGCTGTTAGGGATCGGTTTAAAGCAAGTGGTAGAGTATTTTAATATTCCGATGCTCAATTTCTCGCTCATTTTGCCTACGCTGGGCACACTGGGTTTGATACTGATTGTGTTTGAGGGGGCTTTGGAACTGCGGTACAACAGCGATAAAAATGCCATCATCAAAAAAGCATTCTTTTCGGCATTGGGTATATTGCTGCTGAGTGCTGTGGTCATCACCGGTATTATATACTATTTAACCAGCGAGAGCATTTATAAGTGCTTTGTAAATGCCATCCCTTATTGCGTGGTGAGTTCCTCTATTGCCATACCATCCGCGGCTAATCTAATCAAAAGCAAAAAGGAATTTATTATTTATGAATCCTCCTTCTCGGATATACTCACCGTGGTACTGTTTAATTTTATAGTGAGAAACCCTAAGATTGATATAGGATCATTTGCTAAATTGGGCGGGGAGCTTACGGGTATTATCCTGGTGGCTATTTTATCGTGCCTGGCATTGTTATACATTATCGGGCGATTAAAACATCATATCAAATCGTTCCTGATCATATCATTGCTCATCCTGGTTTATTCTATTGGTCAGTCTTATCATTTATCGGCGCTCATCATTGTATTGGCTTTAGGATTGTTCCTGAACAATGCCAACCAGATCAACTTTTCCTGGTTCCGGAAAACGTTTATCTATCCGGCCTTTAAACATGATATTAAGCAGCTGCATCAACTTTCGGCCGAGAGCGCTTTTTTGATGCGTACTTTCTTTTTTATTGTTTTTGGCTATACCATGAATATTCGCGAGTTGAACCATATGCCGGTTTTATTAAGTGCCGGGGCTATTTTGCTTTCCATTTACGTCGTGCGATTCCTGTACATTAAGCTGGTATCCAAAACCGATCTGATGCCCGAACTTTTTATTGTACCCCGCGGACTGATCAATGTACTACTATATTATAACCTGCCGGCCAATTTGCGCATCCCTCAAGTTAGCGCCAGTTTATTGTTTGTGGTAGTTTTGGGCACCAGTATTATACTGAGCCTTGGTTTGCTGATAACCAAACGACATGCCACAAGCCAAAGCCAGGAATTTGGTGATGTTTAACCTCACCTTACTCTTTTGAAAAGTTATAAATCATGGTTTACATATAAACCGCGATTTTGACGAGTTTATCAATTTAAATAATTGATAGTCAATTATTTAAATTGATGTAAACCATGAAAAGTGTAAACCATGTAAACCCACTTTTTGCTGCAAAATGAGCAGCGCAATGGCGGGGCATACTATTTGTAATCCTGAGGAACGAAGGATCTATTCGTGAACTTGCAAGCCGCAGAATAGATATTTCACTCCGTTCAGCATGACAAATGGTTTTTCTAACCCTCTACGCCACAATTTGAATTGCATCCATTCTGAACAATTATTAAGAATTTCATGATATTTGATCAAACATTATACCTATGACTATTACTACACGCCTCGCTACTTTTGAGGATATACCTTTTTTACAACAATTGATAGGGGCATCTGTACGCGGTTTGAGCACTGCTTACAATACCCCAAACCAGATAGAAAGCGCCATCAAATATATTTTCGGTATTGATACTCAACTGATCATCGACGGAACCTATTATGTGGCCCAGGTTGGTGATGCTATAGTAGGCTGTGGTGGCTGGAGCAAGCGTAATACGCTGTACGGCGGCGATCAGCATAAAGAGGTGGAAGATCCGCTACTTGATCCGGCAACAGATGCCGCGCGCATCCGGGCCTTCTTTGTACACCCGGATTGGGCCCGGAAAGGTATTGGCAAACATATTATGCAGGTATGCGAAAACGCGGCTAAAGAGAACGGCTTTACCAGTTTTCAGTTGGGGGCTACTTTGCCGGGCGTACCGCTTTATGAGGTGATGGGCTATCGCCCGCTGGAGCATATAGAACAGCCTTTGCCGGATGGTGAAGTACTGCCTATAGTAAAAATGTATAAGGCTTCTTAACAGGCAAACAGCGCAAGTTTCGGGTTTTATAGGGCTTGATATCGGGGTAAATTTGTTTATCAATAATTAATAAACAAGACGA
The DNA here is from genome assembly GCF_900155965.1 of Mucilaginibacter lappiensis. GTDB lineage: Bacteria > Bacteroidota > Bacteroidia > Sphingobacteriales > Sphingobacteriaceae > Mucilaginibacter > Mucilaginibacter lappiensis. The sequence goes on along the minus strand of NZ_FTMG01000005.1, from coordinate 355,831 downwards.
TGAACACACAAGAAAAAATCAATTACGACCGTATCGCTGAGGCGATCAACTATATAAAGCTGAACTTTAAACATCAACCCAATCTGGATGATGTGGCCGAAAAGGTACATTTAAGTCCTTTCCACTTTCAGCGTTTATTTACCGACTGGGCAGGCATCAGCCCCAAGAAATTTTTACAATACCTGAGTTTGGATTATGCCAAAAATCTGCTAAAAGATAAACAGGCTACTTTGTTTGATACTGCTTTTGAAACCGGCTTATCAGGTACCGGTCGCCTGCATGATCTGTTTATCAATATTGAAGGCATGACCCCGGCTGAATATAAAAACGGCGGCAAGGAGCTGAACATTAACTACAGCTTTGCCGAAAGCCCATTTGGTAACATTATTGTAGCATCAACACCCAAAGGTATTTGCTACATGGCCTTTGCCGACGACCGTGAAAATGCTTTTGGTAGGCTTCTGGAACAGTTTCCTAATGCTACCTATACCCAGGTAGTGGATGTTGCCCAGCAGGATGCGCTGCATATATTTAAAAAGGACTGGTCGGAGTTATCCAAGATCAAGCTGCACTTGAAGGGTACCAGCTTTCAGCTTAAAGTATGGGAAACACTGTTGAAAATTCCTATGGGTGATCTGAGTACTTATTCCGACATCTCGAGGCAGATACATCAACCCAATGCCAGCAGGGCGGTAGGCAGCGCGATAGGGGCCAACCCGGTTGCTTTCCTGATCCCTTGTCACCGGGTTATCAAATCAACAGGCGAATCTGGTGGTTATCATTGGGGTCCAACCCGTAAATCGGCTATCATTGGCTGGGAAGCCGCTTTAGTTAACACAGAGGTTTAATAGTACAAGTATGATTATTAAAGAAAGAATTGACAGTCTGAATTGGGCCGATATCACCTCATCGATGAATAAAAAAGGCTATGCACTGGTGAAAAATGTATTAGTGACGGATGAATGCGATAATCTTACGGCTCAATATACCGATGAGCAGTTATACCGCAAAACCATAGTGATGGAGCATCATCAGTATGGGCTGGGGGAGTATAAATATTTCAAATACCCACTGCCCACGCTTATCCAACAGTTACGGGAAAGTGTTTATCCCAAACTGGCGCCCATTGCCAATGGCTGGATGCAGTTTTTGGGAAAAGAACAACGCTTCCCTAATACTTTGGAAGAATTGCTGCAGCATTGCCATGAGCATGAACAGCTGAGGCCAACTCCTTTGATATTACAATATACCCGGGGTGGCTACAATGCCATGCACCAGGATCTTTATGGTGAAGTATTTTTCCCGATGCAACTGGTTTTTATATTGGATGAACCCGGCCAGGATTATGAGGGTGGTGAGTTTATTCTGATGGAGCAAAAGCCAAGAGCACAATCGCGCGCCATGGTGTTGAAACCCGCAAAGGGTGATATGCTGTTATTTACAACCAGTTATCGCCCGGCAAAAGGCAGCACGGGCTATCACCGCGTAAATATGAAACATGGTGTGGGCGAAATCACTTCGGGTAAACGCCGAAGCATGGGCGTTATTTTCCATGACGCCAAATGATCAGACATCTTGAATTGGGCGACATCGCCTTCACCCGCAGCAAAAAGCTAAAACAACTGCTCGATAGTAAACAGATAGAACTCGGCGGGAATGCCAGGCTTAAAATTTATGGTACAATAAGCTGTAATTCAGGCAAACGGATGAAACCAAAGAACCGTGTTTTCTTTGCTTCGGAAGCAGAGGCCGAAAGTTTGGGATATCGCCCATGCGGGCATTGTATGACCGCGGAATACAGAAAATGGAAACAGGGGAATCCCCAATATAATTAAACCCGGATTTATTGCGTTTATAAGATTGGCTAAGTACATTTAGCCAATCTTATCATCATGCTCAAGAAAACCATTTTTATTCTATTTATACTTATAGCTGGCAGAACGGTATGCGCACAAACCGCCGACGAGGTGTATGACAAGTATGTCGATTTTAACGAAGCGTTTCTGAATGCCAACATGGAGAAAGCCATGACTCTTGGCGAACAAATACTTCCGGATACTGCTAAACTGAAACCGGGCATACGTACCAGCTTTTATAATTTTATGGCCCAGGTTTACGAAGGTGATCAACAAAGTGGAAATGCTATTCTATATTACAACAAGGTAGTGGCTGCACGCCCCAATTTCTATGTAGCTCACCGGGCTTTAGGGTATTTGTATATCAAGGATATCTCTGGTAAGCCCGCGAATGAAGTAGTTGTGAATGCAGCCTATATCAGTAAAATAAAAAAGGCCCTGCCTCACCTGGAAAAAGCCCAGGCCTGTGATCCGGATGATCAAACACTCAATCTGATCAAGCTGCTTTATCGCAATATAAAAGATCAGCATGGGATAGATACCTTACCTACCCGCCTTATCCAACTAAACAAGAATTGCGAAGATATTTTAAGCCCCCCGACTCCTTGAAGATGTGCGGATTTCAAATGTGCAGATGGTTTCGATAATCAATTTATGCGGATCATTTGCATATCTGCACATTTGAAATCTGCACATCCGCAAGCTATTTCTGCCTGAAACTATCGCCTATGAATTCCAGCGCATCAGTGATACCGGTACGCCAGTAAGTCCAGTTGTGGCCGCCATCGCGTATCCTGAATTCATGAGGAACTTTCTTTTCCATCAGGGCGATATGGAGCAGGGAGTTGCCTTTGCTCAATGGGTCATCATCACCGCAGTCAATCCAATAACGCACCGTATTTAATTCTTCGGTAGTTTTGCTTTGTACCAGACCAAGTATGGAGTAGTTTTGCCAGGTGGCGTTTAAGCGTTCACGTCCTTTTAAGTCAGGCCCAAATACTTTACTATATACCTCAGCCCAGCGCGCATCCGGAATAGCCATAAGATCTTCATCACTTCGAACGGCCGCGCTCATAGCAGCAGCTGCCGAAAACATTTCAGGATGTTTGATGCTATACACCAGCGTACCAAAGCCACCCATGGATAACCCGGCTACACCCCTGTATTTTTTTTCGGCTTTGATATGGTATTCTCGTTCAATATCCGGGATAAATTCCGTAAAAAAGAAATCCTCGTAGTTTTGTTTCCCGTCGTAAGAGTTGATGTAATAAGTGGTCTGGGCATCCGGCATCACAATGATCATGGGTGGTATTTTACCCTCGGCAATAGCTTTATCAGCATAGTGGTTTATCTCGCCAAACTGCAGCCAGCCGGTTTGATCGTCGCCATAGCCATGCAACAGATACACCACCGGGTATGTCCGGTTTGATGTTTCATAATCAGGGGGCAGATAAATAGCGTATTTTACGTTATGCTTTAAAATGTCACTTTTGATGTTTTGCTCGTCTATCACTTTACCTATATGCTGGGCAAATGTAGTGCCAGTGCTTAAAAGTAGTAAAAGCAACGAGAGCTTAAAGTATATTTTCATAGATTTTTAGTAGATAAGGAGTATCAAGTAGCTAGTATCAAGTATCAAGGCATTTTCTCATTGGATATATTCGTTCTCAGCCGCACATCTGTAATTTGCACATCCGCACATCAAAAAGTTATTTCTGTCTGAAACTGTCGCCGATGAATTGCAGTGCATCAGTAATGCCGGTGCGCCAGTAGGTCCAGGTATGGGCACCATCCCGCACCCTAAATTCATGCGGTACTTTTTTCTCCATCAGCGCAATATGCAGCAGGCAGTTGCCTTTGGTTAAAAAATCATCATCGCCACAATCAATCCAATAGCGTACGGTGTTTAGCTGTTCTGTAGTTTTATCCTGCACCATGCTCAAAACAGAATTGGCTTGCCAGGCCTTATTCAGCCGGTCTTTACCTTTGAGCCCGTGACCGTATAGCTGTGCAAATACCCTATCCCAGTTTTCGTCTGGCATGCCCACCATCTGGTCATCTGGAAATACCGCTGCGCTCAACGCCGCTCCTGCCGCAAACAATTGAGGGTATTTGATAGTATAAATCAATGTTCCATAACCACCCATTGACAAACCTGCTACACCACGGTATTTTTTATCGGCCTTAATGCGGTAAATCTTTTCAATCTGAGGCATAAACTCCTTAATAAAAAAGTCCTCATATTTCTCTTTACCATCATAGGAGTTAATATACCAGCTCGAATCGGCATTGGGCATCACAATAACCATGGGCGGAATGGTGCCTTCGGCGATAGCTTTATCGGCATAGCGGTTTATTTCGCCAAATTGTAACCAGCCGGTATTATCATCAGTATAACCATGCAGTAGATAAACAATGGGGTAGCTGCGGTTAGCCGTTTCATAATCGGCAGGCAGGTAAATAGTATATTTTACGTTACGCTTTAAAATACTGCTTTTAACGGTTTGCTCTTCAATTACTTTGCCCTGTGGTTGCGCAAATGAGGCATTAGCCCATATGATGCAGCAAAACAGCAGGCATTTCTGAATGGTATTCATAGATAGGCGGTTTAGTTTTGGTCGACGGAAATTTAGGTAATTTTCGGCGTTAGCCAAATACTATCTAAAAATTAAGCGCTTTACCCTGTACTGGATATATGAGGTTTAGCTGTAATTGATTGGCAGCTTTGAGCTGAGCCTTAATCCGGGTAATACTACTTACAGGAGGCTTAAGATGCGTAACCACAATGTTTAATCCTTTTAACTCAGCCGGACTTACCAGTCTGGCTAGCTTATCCATTTCGGTCATGAACCAATGTGGTGTTAAATGACCAAATAGTGTTTTATCAGGCTGTTCATTAGGGAAGGATACCTCAATAAGAATAGCTTTTAACTTTTTGGTTTTTATCAGTGGGGCAATGGCCTGCCACAGGTTTTGCAGGTTTGTGCTTTTCTCAATGGCGTCGGGTCCGGTATCACCCAGGTATAGAACGTAATCCTCATTACTTTGTACCAGAAAAGCAGTGCTGGTAAGATTAGAGTGGCTTAGCGGAAACGCCTGCACTTTAAGAGAGGTGTTTTCGACATCGGTTTCAGTACCGGGATCAAGTACTTTATAACGGTATTTTTTTAATGCGGGTGTTTCACCCTGATCGGCAAAGTTGGCCCAGCTTGCCCAGGTAAAGTAATGAGTTTTGACGGTTTCAATAGTACTCTGAAAGCCATAAATGTTTTTGCTGCTGTCTTCAGGCGAATTGATGATGAGCCCGGCTATATGGTCAAGGTGTGCGTGTGATATAAAATATCCTTTAATATATTGCCGTAATACTCTTTCGCCAGAAACCCGGAAAGCTTTGTTAGCTATGGCTTTCTGAATACCATCATGCAAGGTGCCCGCATCCAAACAAATATATTGATCAGTGCCAGCGGCAGCCAGCATATAAGCTGACAAGTTGCTTTCATCAATACCGCCAAGCACACCTAAAGGCACCATCCGAAAAGCAGTTTTGTTTTTAGGTTGTGCCAGTGTAATAAAAGGCAGTAAAATATAGGTAATGATCAATAAAGTTTGCTTAATGCGCATATTCAGTAAGTTTTCAATTGCAAACCTTGCAACTAAGAGGCACTAAATTAATTATCCTACGGCATTAAGCAGAGGATAATTAAAAAAGATAGCGCACTTTAAGACAGCGTGTACAAAAAAACTTTTTTAAGGGGACCCAAAAAAGAAATGTTTTGATGAATAAGCTTCTTTTACGACGTATATCAAGTACTTCATTACACTTTTGACACCTGTACACAGGGCGCTGAGGAGAATTAATAGTTTGCATTAGTTGGGGCGATTAATACAATGCAAACCTAAAGTAAAAGCCCGGAATTGCCTTCTAAAGAAATGTTAAACTTTTGTTAAGTTGCTGTTAATCTACATTTGCTTTAATAGGAGTAGATTTTTTTTGTTCATTATCGCCGCCCAACAGATAGCCCCACGGTTTTAAGCTTTCGATACGGTCAAATATGATCTTGAAAATAGCAATAACCGGTATGGATAAAAACATGCCCGACAAACCCCATATCATTTCGCCTACAATAATCCCTACAAATGATATCAGCGCGTTAAGTCTTACTTTTGAGCCAACAATGGTTGGCAACAGGAAGTTGGCATCTACCGCATGGATGCCGATCACGCTGCCCATCACTAATAAAGTATCCCTGATGTTCCCGGTTGCAAAAGTAATAATGGCGCTAAGTAGCAAGGCCGTAAAAATACCGATGTAGGGTATGATGTTGAACAAGCCTACGATAATGCCCAACAATGCGGCATATTTGATACCAATAAGCAGGAAAACGCTGATAGCCACAGCGGCCACAATCACCATTTCTAGAAGCAGGCCCAGGATGTATTGCCTTAGTATAGATTGAATATTCTCCACTATATCCATTACAATATGCTGGTTTTCATCCCGGAAAACCCAGATAATGAAACGTAGCAACAATCTTCTGTAGAGTAATATAAAAAAGGTAAATATCAGAATGAATACATAAAAGAGCATGAGCGATGAAATGGCCCCGAAGGTGGTGCCCAAAACGTCGCCTCCCGAAGCCATAAGCTTATCTGCGGTACTGTGTACATAGTTCATTTGTTTTTCGGCATTAATATGAAATGCCGTTTGTACCCACTGCTGGAGGTCTTGCAATGATTGTGTTACCTGGTTTTTAAGCATAGGCCAGTCGTTGGCCACTTTTGATATCTGTGAGCCTACCAGGTATAGTACACCGTAAACAAAACCAATAAGCAGTAATATAGATATTAAGGATGATGCGCCGCGTGGCAGCCGGCATTTCTTCTCCAAAAAGTTAGCTATCGGTAGCAGTAATATTGCGAAAATGAACCCGAATATCATGGGGTCAAGCAAGTCTTTACCTATAATGATCAGGTAGCCAAGTGCCAAAAAACCAATTAATGTTAATGCAAGTCGTTCGTAAAATGGTGCAATCAGTTTTTTGGTTGACATATGGATAATTTTCAGTTGGTAACGTATAGCACGCCCGGATGTTTGAAGTTAAGCAATAATTACAAATAATAATTTACCATTTTTATTTTTTGTGAATGCAGAATTTATCGATGGTTGATTTTGTACTGTCCGTAATAGCTGCTCAGAAAGATAGTTTTGGCAAATATTTTGCATGAGTTAAATGATCTACTTAAAAACTAAAACTATGGCAAAGTATTCAGAAAAAGCAAGCGAAAAGGTTGAAAAAACCATGCATGAAATGAAAGAAGGCATGCTTAAAAGCGGCAGCGGCAAGAAAGTGACCAGCAAAAAGCAAGCTATAGCTATTGGCTTATCAGAGGCACGTAAAGAAGGAGCCAAGGTACCCAAAAAGAAGAGCTAGATTTTTTAATTAAAAGCGCTATTGCCTTAAACAACAGCGTTTTTTTACCCTTGACCCGTAAATGAGTCCATAATGTCCATGAGTACAATGGCTTCTTCAATACTACAGGGGTTTGGCCCTTCGTTTTTAAAGTAAGTCACTATCTTTTCGATCATGGGTTGTTGTATGTGTTGCGGATGGATAAAAGTTATAGTTTCATCCTCAGTATCGGTTTTCCAGCTGATATAATTACCAAAGAAGGGGAACGTGATCTTACCCTTGGTCCCGATGATTTCACAGGTATCGGTGGTGAGGCTTTCGGCAACGTTGAAGCACCAGGAGCCGTTTACCACTACCTTGTTTTTAAATAAGATCTGCCCGCAAACATGGTCGTCGGCTTGGGTAGCATCCGATTGATTGAGCGAAAATCCATGATATTGCTCGGGTTCGCCAAAATAATACAGCATCAGATCGAGTTGGTGCGGGGCCAAATCATGGAAATAGCCGCCTCCGGATTGCTCCGGGTTAACCCGCCAGTTGTCTTTGGTTTTGGTAACCAGTTCTGGTTTACGGCTTTGCCACATCCTGATCTGTACGGTACGGATATCACCTATTTTTTTAGTGTCGATTAATTCTTTAACTGCCAAAAACATGGGTACAGCACGGCGATAATGGGCAACGGTTAGTTTGGCATTGCTCTGTTTTACAGCTTCGGCCATGGCACGCGCCTCGGAGGCATTGCGGGTAACCGGTTTTTCGACATAAACATTCAGCCCCTTTTTTAAAGCGCTTAGCGCATACTCCAGATGCGAAGATGGAGGAGTAGCTATATAAATGGCGTTGACGCCAGCCTCGTTCATCAGTTTTTCGGCATCGCTGTACCATTGGTCTACGAGGTGGCGCTGTGCATAGTCGGCAGCTTTGGCCGCGTCACGGCGCATCACGGCTAACAGGTCGCTATTGGCTACTTTTTTAAATGCTGGTCCGCTTTTTTTTTCGGTTACGTCGCCGCAACCGATGATACCCCAGTTAATATTGCTCATATAAGCCCCCTCTAAATCTCCCCCTGAAGGGGAGGCTTTTTAATATCTTAATTCAATTTATAACTAAATAACTCACCGATTTACTGTCTTGATAATAAACCTAAGACAGTTCCCACTTTGAGGGGTTAGGGGGCTAATATTTTTTCAATCTGGCTAAGTTCATCAGCTGAGAATACGATATTATCCAACGCCTTAAGCGAGTCGGCCAGTTGTTCGGCACGGCTTGCACCAATCAGTACCGAGGTTACGCGGCTGTCTTTCAACAGCCAGGCCAGTGCCATTTGTGCCAGTGTTTGGCCACGTTTCAATGCCAGGTCGTTCAGTTGTTTTATTTGGGCTATCCTTTCGGGGGTTACCTGGTCCTTTTGCAGGAAGCCAGTTGATTTAGCCGCTCTTGAATCTTCAGGGATGCCATGCAGGTATTTATTGGTTAACAAGCCCTGCGCCAATGGTGAAAAGGGGATACAGCCCACACCCTCTTTACCCAGCACATCCAGTAAACCTTCTTCCGGGTCGCGTACAAACATGGAGTATTTAGGTTGATGAATTAAACATGGTGTACCCAGATCTTTTAATATCGCGATAGCTTTCGCAGCTTCTGCAGCAGGGTAGTTAGAAATACCAGCATATAAAGCTTTACCCTGACGAACGATGAGATCAAGCGCAGTCATGGTTTCTTCCAGTGGCGTTTCCGGATCGGGACGGTGGTGGTAAAATATATCTACATACTCCAAACCCATGCGTTTCAGGCTCTGATCTAAGCTGGCTACCAGGTATTTTTTGGAACCCCAGTCGCCATAAGGGCCATCCCACATGGTATAGCCGGCTTTGCTGGAGATGATCATCTCATCGCGATAGCCGCGGAAATCTTCTTTTAATATACGACCGAAATTCTCTTCGGCAGAGCCCGGAGGCGGACCGTAATTATTGGCCAGATCAAAATGGGTTATGCCGCTGTCGAAAGCCAAATGTAAAATTTTGCGGTAGGTTTCGGTTACATCCACATGTCCGAAATTGTGCCACAAGCCCAGCGAAATAGCCGGAAGTTTGATGCCGCTATGGCCGCAGCGGCGGTATTGCATTTTTTTGTATCTGTCTGCTGATGGTAGATATGTCATATAAAATGTGGGGATTATATTGAAAAGTAAAAATAGAATTTTATGTAGATAACGGAAGTAAATTATTTGTTAAGTGAAAATTTATATGCTAAAACCTGTGCCAACAATGAGGTGGGCAATTCTGTTAAAAAGTGGGTTTACATGGTTTACACAATTTATGGTTAACATGTGATTAATTTATTGACAATCAATTATTTATATTGAAATTCAATAAATTTATGTAAACCCACATATTCGCCCTCGCCGTCGCAACGTTGGTTAGAAGCTATCCATTCGCAAAAGATCTCCCCTCGCATCTCATTCGAGATGACAATTCAAAATCTTGCTTTACACCACTTCAGCCACCACAAATGTACTGCCGCCTACAAACACAAGGTCATTATCAGTTGCATTGGCCTGAGCAGCCATTAAGGCTACTTTTACTGATGGGTAGGTATTGCCGTGTAAACCGAAAATGTTGGCTTGCTGCTGCATGCTTTCAGCTTCAAGGCCTCTTGGGATATCGGGTTTGCAGAAGTAGTAGATGGCTTTTGTTGGCAGCAGAGCTAATACTTTGGTAATGTCCTTATCATTCACCATGCCTATCACAAAGTGTAATTGCTGGTAATTAACAGCGACAATATTTTTGACTACCTCTTGTATGCCATCAGGATTATGGCCGGTATCGCAAATGGTTAGCGGCTGGATATTTAAAACTTCCCAGCGCCCATGCAGGCCGGTGAGGGTTTTTACCTGTTTCAACGCTGTAATGATGTGCTCGTCTGTTATTATAAAGCCTTGTTTACGTAACTCTTCCACGGCAGATAAAACGCCCTTGATGTTTTTAAGCTGATAAGTACCGGTGAGATCGAGCGTTATAGTGAGTGGAGAGTGGTGAGTATGGAGTATTGAGTTTTTAACTTCAATTTCTAAAAGTTTTGATTTTTGATTTTTGACTTTTGACTTTTCTTCAATGGTCCAAACCTCCGAGGCAAAAGTAATCGGGCTGCCTTCCTGTTTAGCTTTATCGATAAATATCTGCGCTGTTTCGGGTTGAGTTTCGCTGATCACCACCGGGATGCCAGGTTTGATGATGCCTGCCTTTTCGCCGGCTATTAGTTGCAGGGTATCACCCAGCATATTCATGTGGTCCCAGCCGATGTTAGTAATAACCGACAGGAGTGGGGTAATGATATTGGTGGAATCCAAGCGCCCACCCAAGCCTACTTCAATCATAGCGAGATCAACCTTTTCCTTAGCGAAAACATCAAAAGCCAGGGCTACAGTCATCTCAAAAAAGGAGGGGGCTATTTCTTCAAAATCGGCACAGTGAGCGGCCACAAAATCAATCACGGTTTGCTCGCTAATCATTTGGCCATTAACCCGGATACGTTCCCTGAAATCTTTCAAATGGGGCGATGTATACAAGCCGGTTTTATAGCCGGCAATTTGCAGAATTGCCGCCAACATGTGCGATGTGGAACCTTTACCATTGGTACCTGCTATGTGCACACTTTTAAACTCATGCTGCGGGTTGCCCAGTCGTTTGCAAAGCTCAATAGTATTGGTGAGGTCCTTTTTAAAAGCCGAGGCCCCATCGCGCGTAAACATGGGGAGCTGGGTGTATAGGTATTGGATGGTTTCCTGGTAGTTCATGGTTCATAGTTGATGGTTCATAGGAACGCCTGATGAACCGCTAATGAGCGCAAAGGTAATACGGATGTGTTTGATCGAGACTCCTGTTATTGTAAAATATTGCCATGAACCATTAACTATGATCCATCAACTCAAAATTAGTTTACCTTAAACACAAAGGTCATGGTGCCTTTTTGAGTTTCGGGAGCAGTATCAGAGGCATTGAATCTTGATTTACGCACGGCATCCTCGCAAGCTTGTAACAGGCTCGCATCAGATATGGTGGTACCGCGTGCGCCTGCGGTGGCTTGTATTACATAGCCATCTTTATCAACCAGGATATCTACCACAATTTTACCGCTATGACGATTCCCATCGTCAACGCTGGGGCGCGAAACAAAACTACGCTGGGTTAAATTTAAATTGCCCCCATTGCCAGATCCTGTTCCGTTATAGTTGTTGGTAAGGGTTGTTCCTGTTGGTTTACCCTGATTCCCCGGGGTATGGCCTGTTCCGTCACCTTCGCCGGTGCCGGTTGTAGCCTTACCTTTATACAAAGCATTCTGGTTCACGGTAGGCTTGGCCGGTGTTTTGGTTGGCTGTGGGGTAGCTACTGTATTGGTTGGTTTTTTTGTTGGGGCGGCCACTTCTGGGGCATCCTCGGTATTTTGGGTCACTACGGTTTTGTCGCTGGTTTGCGGGGTTGGTTTATCCTCGGTCGGTTTTTCGTGGGTAACTTTATCCGGCTTGGTATTATTGGCTTTTTCGGCAACCGAGGGTTCCTCGGTACTCATATAATCGCTACCCATACCTTCGTCAACGGTTCCGTAGTTTACCAGTATACCGCCAGTACCATCCTCCATTTTTGGTGGATTTTTAAACACAATAAAATAACAGGCAGCAATAAGCACAGCCAAAATAATGCCTGTTGCCGCAAATGCCTTTGGATAGTTATTTTCTTCCCTGTAGTCCATTTTTTTATTAGTGCGGGGTGCCAGTTGCGAGTGCGGGAGCTAATTTTGCAGAGCTATTAAAACAGGCTCTTTGATCTCGCACTCGCACCTCTAAGCTACCCCTTGGGTTCCGTTGCCAGAACCAGTTTGATGTTTAATTTTTGTGCTATATCCATTACCTGTACCACATCCTGTATGGCTACGGTTTTGTCTACATATAAAACTATAGTGAGTTCTGTAGCCAGGGTTTTATAACCGGATAGGGTAGTTTGCAGGGCATCTACCGGAACTTCCTTTTTGTCGACGTAATACCTCAGATCTTTAGTTACCGATACCGTAATGGTTTTTTTGGATACCGATTGCCCGCTTGATGATTTGGGTAATACCAGTTTGATCACATTGGGGTTAGTAACTGTTGAAGCAATGAGGAAAAACAAAAGCAGGAAGAACATAATGTCGTTCATGGCCGATGTATGAACCTCCGCCGATGCACCTCTATGTCTTTTTCTTAAATTCATTTGCTTGGCTCCTCTAACAGGTCAATAAATTCAATAGCATCAGTTTCCAGGCTCAAAATTACCTTGTCTACCATCATATTCAAAATATGATAACATACGTAGGCCACGATACCTACCATCAAACCGGCAGCTGATGTAACCATTTTTACATATAAACCACCAGATATAACACCCATGCTGATGTTATCTGTTTTGGATATATCATAAAATATTTTGATTACTCCGGCAATAGTTCCCAGAAACCCGAACATGGGTGCAATACCTGCTACGATACCCAGGATACCAATATTTTTTTCCAGCTTGGATACTTCCAGCTTGCCTACGTTTTCGATAGCGCCCTCAATATCCTTGATGGGGCGACCGATACGCAGTAACCCCTTTTGCAACATACGACCCAATGGCGAATTATTATTGCGGCAAAGTGCTATAGCCGATTCTAGGTTACCAGAATGGATACTTGAGCGTACCTGTAACATCAGGTTGGCCTCGTTCTTTGAAGCTTTGCGGATGGTAAAATAGCGCTCAAAAAATATCACTAAACCTAAAACAGCCAAAATACCAATGGGAACCATTACCCAGCCACCCTTGATCAATAAATCGCCAAAACGCAGCTCTTCGGGCTGTGTGGTGATGGGTTGAGTAATGTGACCGGCGGTGTCTGCCAGGTGTTTCGCGGTATCTGCTATTTGCTGTATCAATAATAATGTCATTTCTTTTCGTTAATTTCTTGGCTGTATGAGAGTTTGCTTATTTTTTTTTCTTTTATTAATTTAAGTCTTTCGGTTTCTGCTTCTGCAGATGTGGCAAAACTGCCAATGATTATTTTAATATGCTTACCAGAACCAGGGCCATGCCATGCGCGGGCATCAACACCAACGCTTTTGTAAATTTTAACAGCCAGATCACTTTTGGTTTGGGTTTTAAATGAGCCGGCAAATATCACAAATTCAGATTTGGCTGTGGTATCGGCGACAGTAGCCACTGTTTTCTTTAACGCAGTATCGGGTTTAGAAATTGTCTTTGATGCCGTATCCAAAAGCGGAGGGGCAGTTTTATTGCTATCGTCGGCACTGTCTGCAATGGCGGCGGGTTGTGTTTTGGGTTGCCCGGTAACGGGTTTTGCCGGTTGTTTCATAAAATTAAACAATGCCGGGTTGTATTTATAAAGCCCGAATACTGCTACGGCGATAACCACCAAAACGATGAGCGCGATAAGCCAAGGACTTCCCGAACGTGTTTTTTCTTCAGTTTCTTCATCCTCATATACCTCTGGCTGATCGGCTGTTGGTGCGGGTGGTGTAGTTGGAATAATTGGCTGTGGCGCAACCGTAAAAGGTAAAGGTTGAACTGGCTTTTCCGGTTCTGGCTGATTCAGCTTTTTGATAGCTATTGGCGCAAGACCATAAAAATCAGGTCCTTCGTTATGGTTATCGCCGGGTTTAAAAGCTATCTCCCCATTGTTCATATAAAACCAACCCAGGTTAGCAAAAGGAACTTCTTTCAAGGCTGCCTCTTGTTTTAGGCCTGTAATATATTTTTCGGTGAAGTATTTGGATGATGCCAGTGATATGTTTTTCTTTTGGGCAATATGCTCCACCAAAGTATCATCGTCAAACGGTTCGGAGTTGAATTGTACCTGGTAGCCGGGCGGATATAACTTGCCTTCAGCGTTGTTATAATAACCATTTACACGTACTTGTGTAAAAAAACCAAGGCCCGGCACACTTACTTTGCCATGCCGGCCTAACAGTTCGCTTAAATAATTGGCTATATCCATTCGCTAAAAATACGGTTAATTATAAAACATCAAAACGCTCGGGGCAAATTGGTTCGTGTCGCGCGGTTCGGGGTTCGTGTTATGTGGTTCGCGGCTTGTCACCCGAACCCTGCTCCCCGAACCGCGCTCCCGATCTAAAACGAATACCCAACACCGCCAAAGATATTAAATCCGTAGTTAGGATAGTATAACCAGTTTTGATAACTGGTGCTTAAAATATTATTAGCCTGTACAAATACGGTTATTTGACGGGTAGCCTTGTATTGAACACCGCCGCTTAGGTCGGCAAATGAGGCTATCGGTTTTTGAACCATAGTTGATGTACCACCGGTGGTGGTAAATGTCCTATCGTTTGTTGATCCGCGGAACAATAATGAACCGGTAATACTTACCTGGTTGTTAATATTGATGGAAGTACCGGCGGTTAGCAAAAATTTAGGCAGGTTCCATGCCTGTACTTCGGATGCCAATTGGTAATCCTTAATCTCTACACGGCCAAAAATGTTAAAATCATCACTGGCTTTAAAATCAAGCTCGCCGTTAAAGCCGTTTACACGAGCTTTGCCATCATCGTATATCACCTTGAATTTGTTTACTTCAGCATCGAAATTGCTGACCAGTAACGGCATGTTTTTAACGCTGTTGCGGAACACAGATGCCTTAAAGCTTAAGCCCGGAGCAAGGGTGCCTTTTAAACCAGCACTAATATCCAGCTGATCAACCGAATTTTTGATGTCGATATTTTGACCGATGAAAGGATTGATGTAAGCCAGGTCATGTAGGGATGTCCGGTTGATATCGCCTTTGGCTTCTACAAACAAACGCACATATTTCGGGATCACCTGTACCTCTAATTTAGCGGCAGGGAAAATGTAGAACTTGCCAAAGTCGCCAAATTCCTTCTCGATATTTACACCCGCGTCAATTTTATAATTGGTACCCTGAAATTTGATGTAAGGGTTTAATCGTAAAATATTGTTGCTGAGTTTGTACAGACTATCCTTCTGCGAGTTCAGATCAACCGATCCGCTTAAACCTGCATAAAACTGTTTTACGGTTTGGTTGATAAAGCCCGAAATTACTACATTGTTTTCCCTGGCCTGGTAAGCATTGCTAAAGGCATAACCTTTTATTTTAAGAGCGTAGGTTAAATCATTCTCTACATCTTTATAGTTTTTGGCCAATTCTGCTTCGGCTCCAATGGTGTTAAAGTGTTGTTTGCCGGGGATAAATGTACTTAGCGGGGGAGCCGTTTGGTCGAACCCGTAAAAATTGGTACCCATACGGTTATAGGTAATACGACCACTGATATTATTATCACCCAGAATGCTTTTGCCAAATACACCAACATCATCCTTGCTCTGGCTTTGTTTTTCTAACGAGCCGGATTGTGAAAAATGTTTCAGGTATCCGCCAAACTGCAATGCCTGGTCACGACCATTAGAAAAATATGCTTCGCCAAAAAGAGATTTCAGGTTTCCGGCACCTACTTTAACATAATTGTTGAGTAGAATGGAGTCTTGCTCGGGCGGTCTCTTCATAGCTTCCAACTGCCTTATCTCGGAGTTTTGCTCCTGTCTTTTATCCAACGGAGTGTAAACCAATGGTGCTTTAAACGGAACTTTATCCTCTAAATCTGGGTTACGGCGTATTTTTACCGCATCGGCCAATACCGGTTTGTAAGCGGTAGTTACTACAATTTCTTCAGAAAGACCGCCACCACTATCAGCGTTGTTGCCATTGCCGCCTTTTTTGGTGGTATCGGCCGCAGCACGAGCCGCGGCATCACCTAAGTTTTTTGATGATGTGCTGGCTTTTTTAGGAGCAGTAGTTTTTGCCGCAGGCTTTTTGGTTGCCGGTTTTGCCGGAGTCTTTTTTGCAGCAGTTTTTGTAGTACCTTTTTTGGCCGGTTTCTTTGTTTGCGCTTGTGCAGGGACAAAGTATAATGCTAGTATTAAGGTAAGCAGCGTATAGATATATTTTAATTTCATTGCTTGTCTTTTTATATTATTCTTTGCCATCCTGTTAGTTTTGACCGGTTTTGGTAGTATCAGCCGGGGCCGGTTTATTATCACTTGTATCGGTTACCGGAGTCTCTATTTTTACAGGCTTGCCCGTTAATACGCCCAGCTTTTGTTTGGCTGTCGATAGTATATCGTCATTACCCTTATAATTTTCAATAATACTTTGCAGTGTGGCTTTTGCCTGGAAATTGTCTTTCAACTTTACATAGTTATCAGCCAGTAAGATATAGGTTTTGGCTACCCAGTAATCATAATTTGGCATTTCCTTAGCCAGGTCAAAACACATTTTTTGCGATGTTTTGTACCTGCCTTTTAAGTACTCTACATTAGCAATGTTGTATTTGGCTTCGGCGGCGGCTACGGTTTTGGTGTTGGTTACCGTGTAATCAAATTCTTTTACTGCAGCAGTGGTATCGCCTTTTAGCAAGTAAGCTTCGCCAGCATACAAGCCGGTACGGAATTTATCTTCCTGGGCTGCCTTATCATTACCCCTGATCTGTTTTACGTAGTTCAGCACATCATCGGGCATGTTCATTTGCGCGTAACAAAGCATCAGGTTATTGATAGCGAAAGAGTAATCTTCTTTAAACTCGGCATTGGTTTCCAGTTTTTTCAGGAACACAATGGCTTCGTTATACTTTTTCTGCGAAATGTACAGCTTAGCCATGCTTATCAATGATTTCTCAGTATAGGCGCTTGTCCAGTCATTCAGGATGATGTTATAATCAACCACGGCTTCCTGTGATCTGTTCAGGTTAACCAAACTTTGCGCACGTATAAACCGGGCCTGTTTTTCATAGATCTGTTTAGCCGGGAACTTATCTAAATAGGCATTAACCGCACCTACGGTCCCTTGCCAGTCACCTTTTAAATAAAGGTTGTTGGCTGCAGTGATCATGATATCTTCCTGTTGCGAGGTGGTATAATTACCAATAGAGGTAGTACCCGCGTAATTGATAAACGTCTGGGCATCGCCTTTATCGGTATAAATCTTTTCAATTTGTTTGAGCGATTGTTTGGCCTCATCGGTTGAGGAATAATCGGCAACTACTTTTTTGAATGATTCTACAGCCAGGTCGTCATGACCGGCATTATAGTCTATCAAACCAATGGTAACCAGCGCCCGTGGTACATAACTGCTGTGCGGATACTTCTGGATCATGGCATTCAGATCGGTTTTGGCCCTGTCGCCATCATTTTTAAGGAAATAGGTATACGCTATTTCGAATGAGGCGTCATCCGCATAATCTGAATTCGGGAAGGTGTTCAACACATCATTCAGGGTGCTGATCTTAGTATCCAGCGAGCCTTGTAGGCCCTGTATCATACCACGCTGAAACAAGGCGTAATCTTCGCCCTGGTTGTGCATAGCTATAATGCGGTTATAATAATCAAGCGCGGTGCTGTAGCTTTTCAATACAAAATAGCTGTCACCCAGCCTGGTTATCGCATCGTTCTCAGTATTTTTATCCTTTACATCTCCCCGAAGGAATTTTTCGAAGTAGTTGGCCGCTTTTTTATATTGTTCACCATAAAAGGCAGCGTAAGCCAGTGCGTAGTTAGCATAATTGGCCAGATCGGTCTCTTTGGCTTCGGGCATGCTTAAAAACGCCTCAAAGTTTTCTACTGATTCGCCATACTTACGTACTTCATACATGGCTTCGGCCATCCAATAAGTAGTTAATGCTTGAGTTTTAGGATCGACGGGGTTTTTTAACGAACGCAGGAAAATACCGATGGCGTTTTCAAAAGCGCGCTCGTTATAAAATTCCAACCCGCGGTAATAAGTCACTTTTTGATAAGCTATCTGGGCACTTTCTGATTTGTTGGGTATCGGTTCCAGTATCTCTACAGCTTCTTTGTAATTACGGGAGTTTAATAGTTCCTCACCCAGCAATACTTTCACCTCGTCGTTACGGCGCGAACGCGGATAATTCTTTAAATATAAGCGGGTAGCCGCCAGCGCTTCGGTATTGAAATCGAGCTCGTAAGATAGTTTGGCATATTCGTACAAAGCATCTTCCTGTAGTTGCTTGTCGTAGGTAAGTTTAGAAGCCGCTAAAAACGCGTTACGGGCACTTTGCTTGTTATTCATTTTCAGGAAAACATCACCCAGCGTGTAGTTACCGCTTTGGCTGTACACATCGCCCTGCTCTATTAAACGCTCCAGTTCGGTAGCCGATTTGGCATAGTTACCCACCTTGTAATAAGTATAACCAATCTGATAACTGTCCTGCGTGTTTTGGGTTTTGCCCTGGTCGCCGCTCTGGAAACGGTCGTAATATTTAACCGCGTTATCATAGTCGGCTTTGGCAAAGTAGGAGGCGGCAATAATGCGCAGCATTTCTGTTTCGTGCTCCTGATGGGTGCTGTTCACAATAGGCACCGCATAGCTGATCACATCGTCGTAGCGTTTATCAAGAAAGTAAACTGCCGATATATAGTAGGGATAGCTCCGCTCGTATTTTTTGGAGTTTTTAAGCTTTTCAAAGTTGGCCAGTGCCAGGTGATAATCTTTGTTGAGGTAAGCTATATACGCAAAGTAATAGGTAGCATCCTCGGTAAACTCCGAACGTTTGTTTTTTACTTCAGCAAAAAGCAATTGGGCATTCTTAAAATCTTTAAGAGAGAAATAAGCATAGCCCTTGCGGAATTTGTATTCGGTATTATCGTGACCGTTAAGCTCGCCGGCCTGTACCTTATCAAACCAGCGGATGGCATCCTCATATTTACCTTGTTTAAAATACGATTTACCAATCTGGAAGTAAGCCAGCTTGGTTAGCGGGTTTTCGGGGTGCTCCTTAATAAAGCGCAGAAACATGCTTTCGGCATCGTCGTTACCCAGGTTAAGGGCGCAAAAAGCCTCGTAGTACTGGCTGTTTTCTTTAACCAGCGACAGCTCCGATTCAAACTGGGGCTGGGTGGCTGTTTTAAGTCGTGATGTTTCAACGGAGCGGAATTGCTCGGCAGCGGAGGCAAATTTACCCTTGTCCATCAGGTCCATAGCCGTATGATAAGTGCGGTATACCTGGAAGGATGGATTTTGCTGCGCGCTGGCCGTTGAAACAATAAATACGGGGATTAATAGGGAAATGTATCTTATTTTGATCATAAAGCGCATACTAACGATGTTGCTAAATTAGCGAAACGAAAAAGAGCTATTAACATAAGTAATTAACAAATGTGGATAACACGTTTAATTAACGAAGGTAATACTTAAGACAATATGTGTGTGGAAAACTTTAAAATTGTTGAACAAAAACCATGGTACTGGCATCGACGGCCAAAGGTAACCAAATAGAACATTTCCGGACAATTTATTTGAACATTATGCGTGATATAGTATGGTAGGTGGTGTTGTGGTAATGGTGTTTTTTACAGCCAGCTTTTTGCGACGGAAGGGATTGCGAAGCAAGGTGCTATTAATCATTGTCTTAGTTGCTCCATCAATTTTAAAGGCTCAGAAAATAACAGGCCCGCTTGTTTTAAATAATGAGCGTTTGCCGGTAACTGCCAAAGAATTTTATGTAGCCGGTATAGTAGATAATCGGCCAGATCGTACTGCCGTGGCTTGGTTAGTGCCACCAGGACCCGGTGTGGCAAAATATACGGTCGACCTTAAAGGAGGTGCATTAGCCTCCATTAAACAGTTTGTGAATGCTGCTCTTCCGCCTGATAAAACATTAAGACCGGTTATTTTCCATATTGAAAAATTTAGGCTCGATGAAACACTGCTGCCAGGTAACCATGTAGAAGGTAAATTAAAAATATCGCTGTCTTTTTATTTGCAAAGAGATGGTCAATATATTCACCTCACAGACTACAATGCCAGTGCGGGTTATAACCGGCTTGTTAATCAGGAAGTTGATATCGAAATGGTATTACGCCATGCGTTGGAATATAGTCTAACCTTTTTTAACTCCTGGATAAACAATGAAGCCGGTACCAATATTAAATTGGCAAGGGATGTAAAGATTATTTTTACTGATTACCAGGAAGAACCCGAAGGCGATACTATCTATTATTCGCCTAAAAGACGCTTAATTTGGGACGATTTTAAGGCAAAGCCACTCAGCAATAGCCGGTTTGGAGCCGAAGTTTTACCCAGCATTGGTTATAATGAAGATGTAAGCGTAAGTAAAAGTACAGTAAATGTACATTTGAGTTTAAAGGCCTTTGTACCCAAAAGCGCCTGCTGGGTAAAAACCGATAGTAAAAATACTTACAGCCTGAACCACGAACAGCGGCATTTTGATATTGTAAAGATCATCATAGAAGGGTTTAAGCAAAAACTGAAAGCTGAAAAATTTACGGTAGATAATTATGATGGCCCAATCAATGTGGCTTACCTGGAATCGTTTCATGAAATGAATGTAATGCAGGATGAATATGATACAGAAACCTCCCATGGCATGAACATGGCAGTGCAGGAGCAGTGGAACAAAAAGATAGATAAGGAGCTGGGAGATTTGAAGTAAATAACTAAACTAACGTTGTCATCCTGAGCGCAGCGGAGGATCTTCTTCGTAGTGCCTCTGCTTAATAGATGCTTCGCTGCGCTCAGCATGACAAACTTTTTTAATCCGCATAACTCTATTAAATAAAAGTTCGAAAAAATAAATCCGAAATCGAACCTCCCCAATCCGAAATTCAAAAATAATCTTTCATTTATTTTTGAAAGTTTAAAAAGTTATTTATATTTGTATATGGAATTGGCAGAGGCAAAGCTGAAATTTATTGAAGCCTGGGGTAAACTGGGGTCGGAGTGGGGTATTAACCGCACCATGGCCCAGGTACATGCCCTGCTGTTGGTTTCGCCCGAAGCTTTAACCACCGAGGAAGTAATGGCCGAGCTGAGTATATCACGTGGTAATGCCAATATGACCCTGCGCGATCTGATAGATTGGGGTCTGGTTGAAAAACAACACAAAACCGGCGAGCGTAAAGAATACTTTTATGCCGAAAAAGATACCTGGATTATTGCCAGGCGAGTAGCCGAAGAGCGTAAAAAACGGGAACTTGATCCGGTGATTAAAATATTAGGTCAGCTAACAGAGGTGAAGGGGGATAAAAAAGATTCCGCCTATAAAGCATTCCATTCATCGGTAACCGACATCAGCAGATTGGCTAATAATGTAAACAAAACTTTAGACACGATGCTAAAAGCCGAAGAGAACTGGTTTTTTGGTTCGATATTTAAGATATTCAAGTAATATTTTTTTAATCATAAATTTCATTTTTTACTGAAAATTCAATAATTAATAATACATAAATAATCACAATCATGAACTACTTTATTTTAACTTACATTGTTTACCTGCTGGTAAGCATCGCTTTAACCGTATGGGTGGCCAGGGTGTTGTTTAAAAACGGTCGGATATTTTTAGTTGACATTTTTCACGGCAATAATGAATTGGCCGATTCTGTAAATAAATTGCTGGTAGTGGGGTTTTACCTGGTGAATATAGGCTATATGAGCTTGGCACTGAAAGAAACCGGCA
This sequence comes from Mucilaginibacter lappiensis, assembly GCF_900155965.1. Lineage (GTDB taxonomy): Bacteria > Bacteroidota > Bacteroidia > Sphingobacteriales > Sphingobacteriaceae > Mucilaginibacter > Mucilaginibacter lappiensis. Next base: position 334,016 of record NZ_FTMG01000005.1, on the reverse strand, counting down.
GAATTGACAACGCGCAGGTAGTGGTGGAGGTTTTAAGCTACAAAGTGGGATGGATTATACTAATACTGGGTGGCATGCATTTTATGAATCTGATTGTGTTTTTCAAACTGCGCAACCGTGCCAAAAGAGAAAAGGAACTTAATATTAATGTTTGAATATAATGGGGCATAAAAACAAACCGGGCTGCTTAATTAAGCAGCCCGGTTTGTTTTTATATCTTAAGCAGCGTTATCTAACTGCCGGTTAATGCTCCTGAGCAAAACATCAATATCAAAAGGCTTGGCTATAAAATCATCAGGGGCGCCGGTTTGGTTTAATGTTCTGGAAACTTCATGACTCGCTGATATGAGGATAACCGGTATACCATGTGTTTCCATACCGGTTTTAACACTTTTACAAAGATCGCGGCCATCTAAGTTGCCTAGCATGATGTCCAATAATATCAAATCGGGTTGGCTTTCTTTTATTTTGTCAAAAAGATGATGCCCATCAGCTAAGGTTATCACCTCATAACCAGAATCTTCTAATATGTATTGTAAAACCTCCAGTATGTCGCTGTCATCATCAACCGCTAATATCCTTCTCATATTTTATCTTTAAGTATCGTCTACAAATTGCTTTCAAATAGTAAAAAAGCAAGTTATGTTAGGTTTAGCAATTCTTGTACCAAAGTAATAGTTAAGTACTTAAAGTACAGTTTAATATTGCTGTTTATACTTAATAATAAAGCGATTTTTTTTCGTGAAAGGTATTAGGCAGCATACAAAAGGTTTTTAATGCCTGTTTAAATAAACACCTTCCACAACTATGAAGGGGATTTATCAATAAAAACATAGGATGCTTTTTTGCATTTAGCACAGAAATATCTTCTTACAGGCAAAAAATATAATACTCTTTTTACAAACCAGTTTCTCTTTAACTGGAAATGGAAAGGCTCACCGCATTTTGAGCAGTGATACTTTTTTTTTCTCTTGATACTTGAATTTAGGTCGGCCACTATAAATAAAATAGTGTGCAAATTACAATACCTGTTATAAATATAAGGTGTTAATTAATGTAAACATACTAATAGGTATGTTTACATTAATTTAAAGTGATAAAAAATAATATTAAGTTAATTATTGTAATATATAAGTCTTACGCTGGCATCTGTAGCAGATATAACGTTTTAAGGGTAGGAAGAAAAGTATGGTTTTTACGAAAAAGCCTCTTGGTACGCGGTCGTCAAGTTGAGCCTTACATTTTGGGCACAGGGGGAGTTTTTTACCTTTAGACCCGATAGATTCAATTGAATTTACTGGAATAACCATATACCATTAGGGGTTTATTGTATATCAATATCCTTTAACATCTGTCACTAACAAATTTAATAATAATTGTCAATGTTTCAATCAAAGTGTTTGATTATTAATTAAACGTAATTTTTTCAGTAAAATTTTAATAGATATGATAATAAAAGGACATTTTGAGGAATGTTTTTTATTTGTCTGTTAATGATTACTGGTAGGTAGAGCAGGTTTGGAGGAAAATAAAAGTATTTATATGCCATAAAATTACAGGCATATGGTATACACGAGAAGACATTTAAAAAACTTATATTAAGTTATTCACCTTTTCAACCAGTTCAGAAAGATCAAAAGGTTTGTTGATAACACCGTCGCAACCATAATTGAGTAAATGATCATCGCCATTAAGGTAGGCCGAGAATATGATAACCGGTACGTTATTGAATTTGTTGTGAAGCTTAATACTTTTACAAATTTCACCTCCGGTAGTACCGGAAACCCTATAGTCTAATATGACTAGATCCGGGAGAAATTGTTCCATTAAAGGTAATACATCATGACTGTTCGAAGTACTTTTTACCTCAAACTGTTCATAGGTGAGGGTTTCATGTACAATATCTAATATGTCCTGATTATCATCCAATACTAAAATACGTTTTGACATAAAAAATATTAAAAAGTGAAAAGGCCGGAAAGGTGCTCAAGTACGTAAAACTAATATATAGATAGCAAAAAAGCTATGGATAGGGCTAAAAACTTTATCGGGTAAATAACACACAAACTTAACTATTTTTTATATCATTGAATTATAAAAAATAGCTAACCTTCATATATTTTTTGTTTTAATTAATGTTTTGAAAAAAAAAGATCAAAATATAGCTGTAAGGCAAAGCGCTGATGATTTGATTATACAGGCGCCCGTAGCCATCAGCTTTTTAAAAAGTAACAGCCTCGTTATTGAGTCGGCGAATTCCCATATATTGGAATTATGGGAAAAACAGGCTGATATTATTGGCCGGCCACTTGCTTTTGTCCTTAGTGCTCCCGGGCAGCTGCATTATGTAAAGTCAGTACAGGATGTTTATAAAAGTGGTCATATTCATTTTGGTTATGAAACTCCCATAAGGCTTAACCGTAACGGGCATAACAATTTATTTTATTTTGATTTTGTTTACAAACCGGTTAAAGATAGCAGTAATAATACGGTTGGGGTGATGGTTGTGGCCACCGAAGTAACTAAACAGGTAGTGGCAAGACAGCTTCTGGAAGAGGCGGAAGAGCGCCTGCGCCTGGCCATTGAGGCTACAGGTATAGCCAATTGGGACATGGATCTGTTAAACAATGATGTTATAGCATCGTCAAGGCTTTCAGAAATATTTGGTTATGATTCCGATGAAACGCTGACTTATCAGCAACTATTCGGCGCAGTACATCCGGATGATAAATGTGTAGTGGACATGGCCTTTGAAGAAGCCATAAAAAGCAGTATTTATTTATGTGAAACCAGGATAGTTTGGGCCGATGGATCAATCCGTTGGATACGAACAACGGGCAAGGTTTTGTATGATGACCACCACAAGCCTTTACGTATGCTGGGCACTACCATTGATATTACCAAACGGAAGCAGGAAGAGATCATGAAAAATGATTTTATAGCCATGGCCAGTCATGAATTAAAAACACCGCTTACCTCACTTAAAGCTTATACACAGTTACTGGTATCAAAAGCTAAAAAAGCGGGCGATGAGTTTTTTATCAATGCCCTTGAAAAATCCGAAAACCAGATCAACAAAATGGCCCGGTTGATATATGGTTTCCTGGATATGTCAAAAATTGAATCTGGTAAATTACAGTTGAATACCCAAGCATTTGATATTAATGAGTTGTTTGACGAAATAATAGCCGATAAATTGCTTATAGCGCCTGATCATGTTTTATCCTTTAAAAGCGGACAAACTATACAGATAAACGCCGACAAAGAAAAGATAGCCCAGGTGATTGGTAATTTTATCAGCAATGCTGTAAAGTACTCTCCCAAAGGCAGCGCTATAACCTTAGCAGTAAAAAAATTGAGCGAAAATTTGCGGATAAGTGTAAAAGATGAGGGTATTGGTTTAAAAGTCAGAGATCAGCAAAGCGTTTTCCAGCGTTTTTACCGGGTGGAGGATGAGAGCACACGGGGACTATCAGGATTTGGTATTGGTCTTTATTTATCGGCCGAGATCATCAGGCTGCATCATGGTAAAATTGCTGTGGAAAGCGAAGAGGGTAAAGGTGCCGAATTTTACTTCCTGCTGCCTTTACAAACTGATCCGAACTAGCTTTTGTAATCATCGATCCGTTAATTGTAACGGTTTTGTCTATAAGAATCCGAAACTCAAATATTGTTATTACTTTAGGCAGATGACAGGCGACTGTGGCTTCACCATGTTGCTTACCTGTATATAACCGTTTAAATCATGGCATTATTAACTATACTGATTTGTATTATCCTGCTTGTTTTATTGGTAAGCTGGGCAAAGGTTAATCCGTTTATAGCTTTTCTTTTGGTATCCATTGCTGCCGGTTTAATGTTGGGTATCCCCATCAATAAAGTAACGGCCTCTGTACAAAAAGGCATGGGCGATATCATGGGCCAGCTACTTATTATCATTTGCCTGGGTGCTATGCTGGGCAAGCTAGTAGCTGTAAGCGGTGCTGCCCAAAAGATTGCCGAAGTGCTGGTTAATGCTGTTGGTCAAAAATACATACAATGGGCCCTGGTAATTGCTGGCTTTATTATCGGTATCCCGTTGTTTTATGGTATCGGTTTTGTGTTGATGGTTCCGCTTATATTTTCGGTGGTGTACAAATACAAATTACCGGCGGTATATATAGGCTTACCTATGCTGGCATCACTGTCTGTAACACATGGCTTTTTACCGCCGCATCCATCGCCATCGGCATTGGTGGTATTGTTTCATGCTAACATGGCCACCACTTTTATTTATGGTTTGATGATAGCCATCCCTGCCATTATACTGGCGGGACCTGTATTTGCCCGTTTCCTGAAAAAGATACCGTCGGAGCCGTTAGCTACCTTCAGGGCCGAAGAATTGCCCGAAGAAAAACTGCCCGGCGCTTTCAATAGTTTCTTTACCGCCCTGCTGCCTGTGATGCTGCTGATGCTCACCGCATTTTTTCCTTACCTGGGCATCAAAGATCCGGGTTTGTTAAAATTAGTAGCTTTCCTGGGCGATCCATCCATCGTTATGTTGATTGCTCTTATTGTGGCCACTTTTACTTTGGGTGTAAAACAAGGCCGGAGCATGAGTCAGCTGGCCATTAATTATACTGATGCTATTAAAGATATTGCCTTGATCTTATTGATCATTGCGGGTTCTGGCGCTTTTAAAGAAGTATTGACCGCAAGTGGCGTGAGCGGTCAGATAGCCGCCCAGTTAGAGCAACTGAACCTGCCACCGCTTGTTTTGGGCTGGGTTATCGCTGCTATCATCCGCATCAGCCTGGGTTCGGCTACGGTGGCGGGGTTAACAGCTGCGGGTATTGTGGCTTCGTTAGTAGTGCAAAACCATGTGAATCCTAATTTAATGGTATTATCAATAGGTGCTGGCAGTCTTGCTTTTTCGCATGTGAACGATTCTGGCTTTTGGCTTTATAAAGAATACTTTAACCTGAGTATAAAAGATACTATCAAATCATGGTCGATGATGGAATCGTTAGTTTCAGTTATTGGTTTAATAGGTGTTTTGATCATCAACCAGTTTGTAAAATAGTAGCCTCAGCTGTCATGAAAAAAAGTATCATCATTCTTAATATCCTGATGCTATGGTTACTGACTGGTTATAACAGCCATGCACAGCAAGTGGTAGGTAATTATTATACTTCTTTTGATGGTACAAAAATATATTATGAGGTAAAGGGGAATGGTTTCCCGGTGATTTTGGTGCACGGTTTTTCGGGTACAGGAGAGGGCTGGAAAAAAGGGCAGCTTTATACCGATCTATTAAATGCCGGTTATCAGGTTATCATTTTAGATCAGCGGGGTAATGGCCGGTCAGACAAGCCCCACACCGATGCTGCCTATGCCAATGATGCTGAGGCTAAGGATATTATGGGATTGGCAAACAGCCTTAGGCTTAAGAAATATAATGTGATAGGCTATTCGCGCGGGTCCATTATTGCTTCACGGTTATTGGTATTGGATAAACGCGTGCAAAAACTGGTGATGGGGGGCATGGGCGACGCCTATACCAATCCCGAATGGCCCAGGCGCATACATGCCTACAAGGCGCTCATGGGCGATACTACTTTTCATGATGTAGATGGCATGATCAATTATATTCATAGTAACCCGGCATTTGATGTAACGGCCCTGGCTCTGCAGCAAAAATATCAACCCTCCACAAGTCCGCAGGAATTAGCCAAAGTAAAAATACCTGTGATGATCATTTGCGGTACCGACGACCATGATAATGGCTCAGAGACGGCTCTTAACAAACTAATTCCCGGTTCAAAGCTCAATTATGTTCCCGGCGATCATAATAGTGCATCCAGAACTATACAGTTTTCGGCAGCTGTGCTTGCTTTCCTGAAGTAAAATGTCATTTTTATTTATTTAAAGGGCCTTTTGGTATATGCGGCTTGCTATTTGCATGAATATGTTCAGAGATAATTTTTTTAACACTTATCAGCACATATTTTATGAAAAAGTTAATGATATATGTTTGCCTGTTTGTAGCGTTTCTGCTTACGCTAACATTTAACGCGCAGGCGCAAACTAAAAAGAAGGGTATTAGCCCACAAGGTAAAGGCGCCATTATAGGTGGTGCCGGTGGAGCCGTTGCAGGCGGACTTATTGGCCATAACGTAGGTGGTGCATTAATTGGTGGAGCCATAGGTGCCGGCGGCGGTTACATTATCGGTAACGAAAAACGCCGTTCCGACGAGAAAAAACGCCGTGCCGCATGGCGTAGAGCACACCCCAAACATCACCATCATTATACCAAAACCACCACACACTAAACGTTACTGATAAAAAAAGCCCGCGATTTATTTAAACCGCGGGCTTTTTTATATTAGCTTAATAGCAATTGTTATTTCAGGTACATCAATTTCGTATTAAAACAGTAATCGCTGTACGGATAATTTGAGATATGTAATCGAAATGAAAATTTAAATCCCGTTTTGAGCGTTAATATAACAGGCATTTTACAAACAGTAACATTCAATATTAGGTTTAATACATAATGGTTAAAGCGCTTTCGGCATTACTTTTTTGTTTGTTTCCTTTTGTTGTAATGGCCCAGAGCACGGCTACCATTGCCGATACAACTAAAACTCGTGCCGATACGGTGGCTCAAAAAGATTTGATAGATATAGCCAGATCTTTGTTTAAAATAAAACCACGCAAGATATCTGCTACCGAGAAAAAGAAGGTTTACTTCTCTATTTTACCTATATCTTCATCGGATGGCCGGAGTGGTGGTAAGGCACTTTTTACATCAACTTCTTTGGCGGTATATCTCGGCGATCCCCAAACAACTAACCTGTCAAGCTTTATATTTACCCCCTACTTTAACTTTAAAGGGAGGTATGGCCTGCCTATACGGTCAAATATCTGGCTTAATAACAATCAATGGAATATAGTTGGCGATACGCGCGTGCTGGTATATCCCCAATATACCTGGGGCCTTGGAGGCAAGCAGCCAGAAGATCGCCGGTTTTTGGTGAATTATAATTATGGACGTTTTTATCAAACGGTGCTTAAAAGAATAGAGCCTTATTTTTATGCAGGATTAGGCTACGATTTGGATTATTACCAGGATATTGACAGCGATGGTGATGTTAACCTGCATAGTTTTACGAACTATAAATATGGCACTTCTTCAGATCAGAATGTTTTTTCATCGGGCGTAACTTTCAATTTATTATATGATACCCGCAAAAACTCCATTAACCCGCTGCCGGGTGCCTATGCCAACATAATTTATCGGGTAAACTCCAAAATGCTGGGAAGTAATACCAATTGGAGCTCTTTATATATTGATTTGCGTAAGTATATATCCTTAACCGATTACGGTCCTAAAAATGTGCTGGCATTTTGGTCTTATTTCTGGACATCACTTACACCGGGCACCCCGTATCTCAATCTGCCCAGCCTGGGTTGGGAGCCTTCCCAACGATCGGGCAGGGGATTTGTACAAAACAGGTACCGCGGGCAGCGACTGGCTTATTTTGAAACTGAATACCGGCGTGATATTACCCGTAATGGATTACTTGGTTTTGTTTTGTTTGCCAACATAAACTCCGTTACGGAGCCGCACACCCACGCTTTTGTTTACTGGCACCCTGCAGGTGGTACGGGGCTTCGGTTTAAGTTTAATAAAAACTCAGGAACTAATATTAGTTTGGATTACGGTGCAAGTAAAAATTACAATGCCATCTATCTTAATTTGGGCGAAACTTTTTAATTAGTCCATGGACCATGGTTGATAGTCCATAGTTGATAGTTCAAGTGTAGGAGTCCATCATATATGATCTATGGTCCCTGGACTAAAATGAATAAATGACAAAATAACGATACGTGTTTTGGAATTTAAATTTTATTTTCGCGGTATGTTTTTATCCGGCCATTCGTAGTAAAAAATCCTTCTGTACCTCGCCGGTAATATCCTGTAATTATTCTGTTTACCCTGGTCAAAACCGACCATCCACCAAAATCACATGACAAAAAAACGTTACGTATTACTAATACTTATTCTGGGTTCATTAACGGCATTGGGCCCGTTCTCTATAGATATGTACCTGCCGGGCTTTGTAGCCATCGCTAAATATTTAGGTACCACCAGCGATAAGATGGCGCTAACCTTGACAAGCTATTTTATAGGTATTTCGGTTGGCCAATTGTTATATGGCCCCCTTTTAGATAGATATGGCCGTAAAAACCCCTTGTATTTTGGGTTGGGCCTTTATATTGCAGCCTCTATCGGTTGTTTCTTTTCTACCTCGCTGGAGATGCTGATTGTGATGCGTTTTTTCCAGGCGATAGGCAGTTGCGCGGCCAGTGTTGCGGCTATGGCCATGGTGCGCGATCTTTTCCCGGTTGAAGAGAACGCTAAAGTATTTTCGTTGCTGATACTGGTATTGGGCGCTTCGCCTATGCTGGCACCAACCATTGGTAGTTATATTACAGCAGCGTTTGAATGGCAGGTGATATTTTTGATATTAACCATTATTGCCGTACTGATATTGCTGGCTGTTATATTTTTCCTGCCCGAAAGTTACCAGCCCGATCCATCGTACTCTTTAAAACCACGACCTATTATCGGTAACTTTTTACATGTACTAAAAAATAAGCAGTTTTTAACTTATTCGCTTTGCGGCGCGTTCGCGTTCGCAGGTTTGTTTGCTTATGTATCGTCTTCGTCCATTGTATTTATTGATGTTTTTAAAGTGAGTCAGAAAAGCTTCGGCTGGATATTCGCCGGTCTTTCTGTTGGGTTCATCGGCTCGAGCCAGTTAAACAGCGTTCTGATGAAAAAATACAAAAGTGAGCAACTGGTATACGCTTCGTTGATCTGGTTGGTGTTCACCTCTGTTATTTTTTTAATAGGGTCGCTTAACGGTTGGTTTGGTATTGGTGGCACCATTACTATGATATTTGGTGTGTTGTGTGGTGTAGGTATCAGTTATCCCAACACGGCAGCTTTATCGCTGGCTCCTTTTACCAAAAATGCAGGTTCAGCATCGGCGCTTTTGGGGGCGTTTCAAATGGCTATCGGCGCGTTGGCGTCGTTTGGTATTGCCTTAATTAAAAGCCAAAGTCCGCTACCTATGGCAGCGGTTATGGCGGTATCAGCTGTTGTGGCGCTGCTAACTTTATTGATAGGCAAACGGTTTATTAAGCATAAAGTTGAAGCATCGGCCGACTCGGGGATAATAGCTCATTGATTTTTTGGATAAAGGATTTTAGGATTATAGATCAGGGACTTGGGGACTATTGAATTTTTGGATAAAGGATAAGGAATAATCCGTTAGTTAATCGGTTTTTCTTCTTTATCTTTCATCTCAAAGTCTTTTTCTAAAGTCCACTACTCCAAAGTCCCCAAGTCTTACAAGACCTCATCTATAATGCCGAATTCTTTGGCTTCGCTGGCTATCATCCAGTAGTCCCGATCGGATACATCATAAACTTTTTGGTAAGGCTGACCGCTGTGCTGGGCGATGATCTCATACAGTTCCTGTTTCATTTTTTTGATCTGGACGGATGCTATTTCAATATCCGATGCCATACCCTGCGCGCCACCCGATGGCTGGTGCAGCATGATGCGGGAGTGTTTGAGCGCGGCACGCTTACCGGCAGCGCCTGCACATAACAGCACAGATCCCATTGACAGGGCCATGCCTGTACAAATAGTAGCTACATCGGGTCCTATAAAATGCATGGTATCATAAATGCCTAAACCGGCATAAACCGAACCGCCTGGGGAGTTGATATACATTTGTATGTCCTTTTTGGCATCGGTTGACTGTAGGAAGAGCAGCTGGGCCTGGATGATGTTGGCTACATGATCGTCAACGGCCTCGCCAAGAAAAATGATCCTGTCCATCATCAGGCGTGAAAAAACATCCATCTGGGCTACACGCATTTCGCGTTCTTCGGTGATGTAGGGGGTCATGGCGGTGGGAAGGGCGCTTTTTTCGACCTTCGAAATGAAACTATCTACCCGGGTACCGGCAATAGCGTGGTGCATGACCGCATATTTGCGGAATTCCTGTTTATCAATATTCATAAATTTTTGTGTTTTTAGTGATCGAGGGAGCGAGAGTCGAGAGTGAGGAATCAAAACATCATTTTAAACTTTGTAATTGTCTTGATTCTTGGCTCTTGATTCCTGACTCTTATCTAAATATACGGGCTATTTTTTGTCTGAAACTTAGATGTTCGGGTTGATTAAATAACTGCTGATGAACGGCTTCTATCTCGGCCTTTACCTGTTTACGGCCATATTGCTGTACCAGGGTATAAACCTGTTGTTGTGCAGATACATGCGTCTGCAGATCCTGATCGAGCAGCATTTTGGCCTCGAACAACAGTGAGCTCGCAGGGTTCGACCTTTTTAGTAGATAGGTTTCGGTTTGTGCTATCTTATTCAAGGAAGTCCTCATAGGTCAATGCTTTTTGTTTAACAGATTCCCTTACTTTTTCAATACACTTATATTTTTGCACGGTTGCGGAGCGCACCCCCGAAAAGCCGAATAGTTGCGCTACTTTGTTCATTGGTAACTGATCGTAATAAAAGGAGCGGAGCAGCTCCATACAACGTTTGCCGGCAGTTTCTAAAAAATGCAATAATTTATCTTCGGAGAGGGGGATAGTGGTTTCCATGGTCAGATCCGCGGCGGCGCTGTCGTCCAGTTGCGTAGTTTGCTGGCCTTCCTTATACCGCTTGATCCACAGATACCGGGCGGTGCCATAAATGTAAGCCCCTTCGCTGCTGTTGATATCAGCCTTGGCCGATCTGCTTTTTTCGTAATAGCTCAGTAAGGCGTCCTGAAAAACATCTTTGGCTTCGTCAAATGATCCGCCGCATTTGCTTATATAGCGGGCCACTGCCGGGAAAACTTTTTGATATAATGTGATGAAAAGCTGCTGCCGTTCTGCAGCCTGCTCTTCTAAATTAACTGCATCCATTGTTCGCTGTTTATTACGATGTGTAAATTATAACAGATATATCACCTTTTAGATGAAAGATTTTTGGAGCAAGGGATTTTTGGATTCACTTACCTTGTCATCCTGAGTATAGCGAAGGATCTTCTTCAATATGCTCGTTGCATAATAGATGCTTCACTGCGTTCAGCATGACAAAGGAAGGGTTAAAACTTACTTGCCCGCAAAGCCGTAACCTTTGATCCTTCGGGTCCGGTGCTTTCAAAGACGATCTTACCATCGGTCAGTTCGGATACGTAGAAAACAAAATCGCGGGTCTTACCATCGGGCAGCACCTCTTTTACATTCATATTGCTGCCGTTAAGGGTAAAGCTGCCATGCGACAGGAATTTGCCACCCCAAACAATCAGATATTTCATCTCGGGCGTAAACTGTATGTAGGGTACAACCTCATCCAGCTCAGCCTTTTTCATCGTATCCGGTGGACTGGCATTGGGATGCTCTATTTTAATATATTTCCATTTGCCGGTAAGGGCCTGGGTGGTAACTGCGGGTTTGCACGATGCCATAACACCTAACACCAGTGCAAATAATATAAAGCCGTGAAATTTCATGATAGCATTAATTTTATCTAAGCTATGCAATTGCTGTTAAAGTATAAAATCAAGGTTTATGTTTCTGGTGCTTGTTTGTCCGTTCCTCAGCTTTTTTTACTTCGTCCCTTTCGCTGATGGGTGGATCTGTTTGTAATTCCTTTGTTGGTTTGGGCACTGTAGTTTTTTTACCGGTTTTTTTTGATGCTGAAGTATTCATGATCAAAGAGGTTAAGTAAGATATACTTATTGTTTTAACTCCCGGTTAACTGAATTGTTTACAATTATTTATTATGAATTGTTACTGGAAAATAACATCTTAGGTAAAAATCCTATAACCCTTAATTTAAACCAATCATGATTCAAACCAATCAAAAAAATCAGCTGTCAAAAATATTTTTTGAAAAAGTTGTAACATCCTGTAATTGCAACTGTCTTAATGACACTATATAGCCAAGGTACTCCAATCCAGTTTAAGCTATAAGTTATTGTGAGGGCCCGCACCTTAAGGGTTCCGTTAAAAAATCAAAAAATTAAATCTTTAAAAAATGAACAACAATCTAATTGTTATGCTTTGGTGGGCTGTGCCTGTCATCCTGATTTTGTTGATGTACAAATTTGTTTTGCGCGTGTTTTTCGGTATGGTGATCGTGCCGGATAATCGTATTGGCCTGGTGGTCAAAAAGTTTACCTTGTCGAGCAAAGCACGTTTGCCCGATGGCCGTATCATTGCTATTCATGGCGAGGCTGGTATGCAGGCCAAAGCGCTTGCGCCGGGTTTGTACTGGGGCTTGTGGCCATGGCAGTATGGTATTACCATGGAGGCGTTTACCGTTATTGAACAAAACAAACTTGGGCTGGTAAAGGCCAGGGACGGTGCATCGTTTGACACCGGTCGTGTGCTGGGTAAGCCGGTTGACTGTGATAAGTTTCAGGATGCTATTGCCTTTTTGGACAACAATGGTCAGAAAGGTCCGCAGGCTGCTTTCCTTACGCCGGGTAGTTATCGTATCAATACCTTTTTGTTTGAGATTGAGATGGTGCCTATTACCCAGATCCACGAAAACAAAGTAGGTATTGTAACCACGCTTGATGGTGAGCCGCTGGATAAAGGCGAGATTGCCGGTGAATCTGTATCGGGACATAAAAACTATCAGGACCCTATCGCGTTCATTAACGCCGGTGGTCGTAAAGGTTTGCAGGAGGATGTGATATTGGCCGGTACTTATTACCTGAACCCATGGTTTGTAATTGTGGAGCAGGTAGATATGACCTATATACCTATCGGTTATGTAGGTGTGGTGAACTCCTTTGTGGGCCCGGAAGGTAAAGATACCAGCGGCGATGCCTTTAAACATGGTAACATAGTTCACCGTGGTCAAAAAGGTGTTTGGGAAGAACCGCTTGATCCGGGTAAACACCCCATCAACATCTATACCCACGCGGTTGAAATTGTACCAACAACCAACATTGTGTTGAACTGGGCCGATAGTCGTACCGAGGCGCATGAGCTTGATAAAAACCTGTGTACCATTACCGTAAGGTCATCAGATGGTTTTACATTCAACCTGGATGTGTCACAGATCATCCATGTGCCACGTAACGAAGCGCCAAAAGTAATAGCCCGTTTTGGTAAGATGAAAAACCTGGTATCGCAGGTATTGGAACCTACCATCGCCAACTATTTCCGTAACTCGGCACAAAAGAGTGATGTGATAGGATTTTTGGCCAACCGTATAGAAAGACAGAACGACGCTAAGGATCATATCAGCACGGTGCTGGCAACCTATAACGTGGTTGGTGTTGATACCCTGATAGGTGATATTGTTCCTCCTGCAGCTTTAATGAAAACCCTTACCGATCGTAAAATAGCCGAACAGGAAAAGGTGACTTACGAGATACAACGCCACGCCCAAATTGAGCGTAAGGAGTTTGAAAGTGCCCGTGCCGGTGCCGATATGCAGCCAGAGGTGGTAAAATCAACCCGCCAGGTAGAGATCAATACCCAGATGGCCGCTTCGAAAGTTGCAGCGTCACATGGTGAGGCAGAAGCTAAAACCATTAACGCTAAAGCAGATGCCGAAGTAAGGATTACCATAGCTAAAGCTGATGCCGAAGCCAAAACAGTGAACGCCAAAGCCGATGCTAACGCTACCGAGGTGAATGGTATTGCCGAAAGTACCAAGATCAAAGCTATCGGTTTGGCCGAAGCAGAGGTTACCAAACAAAAAACCGAAGCCATGGGTACCGAACAATACGCCATTGTACGTGTAGCCGAAGCCCTGGCCAGCAACGGTATTAAATTGGTACCTGAAATATTGGTGAGCGGTAAAGATGGTGGTGGTAACGGTATGATAGATGCCCTGATAGGCACCGAAATGCTCAAAAAATTACAGAAGGAAAATGAAGGGGGAAAAAGTGAGTAATAAGTTATACGTTTAATATCACGTATCCTGTCAATGAGAAGAGCGCCGACCGGCGCTCTTCTTTGTTTTACCGGTTTGTCGATATGTTAAAATAAGTTAAAAAGTTTATCCGTAAATTTGCGTTTTGTTATTTTGGTTACTTTATATATGCCTCGTCAGTTCCTGCTCATATTGATCGCTTGTTTGGTTTCGGCACTGGCCTATGGGCAGGGTGTGCAGAAAGGTGTTGTTTATGAGATTAAGTCCCATACTGTAGTTGCTGGTTTACGGGTGGAAAATTCAACTAATGGTAAAGTTACTGCAACCGATAAAGCCGGTAAATTCAGTATCCCGGCAAAACCCGGCGACTTGCTTCTGTTTAAAAGTTCTTTTTACCTCACAGATAGTGTTTTGGTAACCGACCTGCGTGAAAGACAGGTGTTTGTAACGGCCAAACAAACCGAACTGAAAGAAGTTAAGGTAACTAATGTAGAGATCAAAAAGCCCGCGAGTGGTTATGTTGATCCGGAATTTCATGGGCAAACCATGATCTATCAGCGTAATGCACCTAGCGCAGCTAATCCTAAAGGCGATCCCAAAGGCGGCGTAATACTCCGCTTGCATTACTGGAACAAAGACGAAAAGGATAAAAAGAAACAGGCTGAATTTTTAGAGAATGAACAAACCCGCGATGAAATAGCCAAAGTATTTACGGCAGATAATATAGCCAAGTATGTACCTCTTAAGGGCCCTGAGTTAGATAATTTTATCTTGCTTTACATCCCATCGGTTAAAGTTTATACCGCCGGTGAATTTAACCTCACCAACTATTTAAGTGCCAGTTATAAAAGTTACCTCGCACTCCCTCCTGATAAACGCAATGCAGGGCAATTAATCAAATAATTGCAAAGTGGTGTAACTAATTTGAAAAAAAAGCATCCTTTAGCTATATCAAATTATAAAACATCGCTTTAACCTATACCAATGCAAGTTCAATCCGTTGTATCACCCATTACCGCTGGCAGTAATACACAAACCGGTAAAATTGTATATATTGATAATCTGAAAGTAATGCTTACCGTTTTGGTGGTATTGCACCATACTTTTATTACTTATGGAGGCCCTGGGAGTTGGTATTATACCGAAAAAACCACTCATGTTGCCGTGTTGATACCCATGACCTTGTTTGTGGCCACTAATCAGTCTTTTTTTATGGGCTTTTTCTTTTTTATCTCGGCTTATTTCACCGAATCGTCCTTCCATAAAAAAAGGGCTGCACGTTTTACTGTCGATAGGTTAAAACGGTTGGGTATCCCCCTTATATTTTACTCTTTTATCCTGTCGCCTGTATTGAGCTATCTGGTTTATCGTTTTGCACTGGGGCATGATATTTCTTATATAGATTACCTGCACGGTTTTCATCCCTGGATAGATTTTGGGGTGTTATGGTTTGTAGCCGCCTTGCTGCTCTTCAGCTTGTTGTATGTGGGAATCATGTTGCTATTTAAACGGAACAAGCCATCTCAGTTAGGTAAATTGCCATCTGTATACACTATTGTTTTATTTGCGCTCACACTGGCTTTGGGTAGCTACCTGGTGAGGTCGGTATTCCCGGTTGGCTGGGTATTGAAACCAGTAGGTTTTCAGTTGGGGCACTTTGTACAGTATATCGCTTTATTTGCTTTAGGTATAGTAGCCTCGCGCGGGCAATGGCTCCAAATTGTAAGTTATAAAATGGGTAAGGGTTTTGCTGCTATGGTTGCCTTCATGATTGTAGTATTGTTTCCGGTAATTTATTACATAAAAATAGTAACCAACAGTCCTCTGGAAACATTTAATGGCGACGGGCACTGGCAATCGTTAATGTATGCCTGCTGGGAACAGTTTACCGGAATATTTATCATCGTAGCTTTACTGGGCATTGCCCGGCAAAAATGGAATAGCCAATCGGCATTCATGAAAAATATGTCGAGAGCCACGTTTGCGGTGTATATATTTCATCCGCTGGTATTGATATCACTATCCATGCTGTTCAGACCATGGAATGCTGATCCCGCTATTAAGCTGCTTTTTGTAGCGCCGCTGGCTGTTATTGGTTCATTTGCTTTAGGCAGTTTGCTGGTTAGGATACCAGGGGTAAAGGCGATTATTTAAAGCCACATCTAATCCTATTGAAAGGGGAGAGCGTAAAAGATCATGTTTTAAATTTTCGCCCGCCGATATTGGCAATGATAGTCCAAAGGAGTATTACGGCGCCAAAGGCTATCATCATGTGGTCGGTGTGGTTGGGCATCAGGGTAGCTATTATGGCTAATAAAAGGCATAGCAGGCCGGTGACCAGTAAACTTCCGCCTATCCAATTGGCCAAGCCGTCTTTATCTTTACAGGTTCGTTCATCATAGCCGGCAATGATCTCCACCTGCTTTTTGTATTTAATAAGGTACGCCAAAAAAATAAGCAATAAGGCTGCACAAGCCTCAATAATTCCCAATACCATACAGCCCGTTTTCATACTTATGCCAATACTTATTGTGCCTTTAAACTATCAGCCTTGGCTTTTGCTTTCTTCTTGAAAAAGCCGCGCAGCAGAAAATTGTGTTGTACAGCTTCCAAATCGTCATTGAGTTTAACGGAACTTTGTTGCAGGTAATTTAATGTGGTTTGTACCTGAGCAGCGCCTTTGGGGTCATTTAATAATACGCCAATAGCATTATCGGTAGTATTCAGTTTATTGCTGGCTTTGGTCAGGTTATCGGTTAGAGTGGAGGCATTAGCAGCCGCTTTTTGTAGTTGACCCACCGACTGGCTGATTTTGTTGAAAGTGGCGGTGTCGGTCAATAATTTATCGGCAAAGCCGCCTTTGGTATTCATTTTAGCGCTGAAATTATTAAGCTGAACCGCCATGATTGCCGCACTTTGTGTGGCAGCCTGCAAATTACGCATGGAGGCGCGCAGTTGCATGGCCATGGTACTATCGGCCATTAAGGCGCCAACGGTGCCTTTGCCTTCCAGTATTTTATGGCTCAGGGCTTTAAAATCGGTAGTAATGGCCAGCAGGTTCTGGTTATTATCCTGTAAGGTTTTGAGCATATCATCAGTCGATAGCATTTTTTCGGCCTGTAACACATCGCCATCCTGTACTATGGGTGCCTGCGGACTACCGCCATCAATCACAATGATCTTGTTGCCTATCAATCCGTCGGAGCTTACCTTGGCACCAGCATTACGGTGTATATATTGTTGTGTAGCTTCATCAATATTCATAAACACTTGTACCTGTGATGGGCCAATGAATTTAACATTGCTGATGGTACCCACCTTCACTCCGGAGAACCATACATTATTTCCTTTTTTTAACCCAGCCACGTCACTAAAAACGGAGCTTATTTTTATATTTTTCACGAAGCTTTTTTGCTGGCCTCCAAGCGTGAATACCCCTAGTATAAATACGATGAGGCCAAGTGCTAAAAATATGCCTACTATAATTGCTTTTTTATTTTCTGTTGCATCCATGATAATGGTTATAATATCTGTTCTTAGTGAATAAAGTTATAGTCAAAAAATGGTTTAACCCGGCTATCATCCGTGTCAAACACCTCATCAAAAGTACCGGTACGTTGAAATTGCCCGTCGAGCAGCATGGCAATGCGGTCGCCCGTTTGTTTGGCGCAGGTTAAATCGTGGGTAATGATGATAGATGAGGTATTGTATCGTTGTTGCACCTCGTTAATCAGGTCATTGATCTCGATACAGGTTATCGGATCAAGCCCGGCTGTTGGTTCGTCATACAACATGATCTCTGGGTTCAGGATCAGTGTACGGGCAATGCCAATACGTTTACGCTGACCGCCAGACAATTCAGAAGGCATCTGGTTAATGGTTTGCGACAGGCCAACGGCATCCAATACCGTTTCAACCGAGTTGTCGATCTCAGCCCGGGTAATACCCTTACGGTTGCGCACCAGTGGAAATTCCAGGTTTTTGCGAACCGTCATACTATCATACAAGGCGCTGTTCTGGAACGAAAAACCGATCCTCACACGTAGTTCCTGTAGTTCTTTCTCATTGATCTGCTCCATGTTATGGCCCAATACGGTTATTTCGCCCGCATCAGGTTTCAGCAGGCCCGAAATGATCTTGATCAGTACAGATTTACCCGTACCCGAACGACCAAGCACCACCAGGTTTTCGCCCTGGTAAAGGTCAAGGTCGATACCGCGCAGTACGGCATAATCTTCAAAGGCTTTTTTAAGTCCCCTGATGCTGATAACCGGATTGCTATGATCTGCCTGTGTTTTTGTCTTTTTCATATTAACGGAACCAGCTGGTTATCTGCACAATAATAACTTCTTCTATAAATACCAGGAACATGGCGGTAACCACCGCACCGTTGGCGGCCTTGCCAACACCTTCGGTGCCTTTGGTTGAATTATAGCCCTGGTAACAACCTACAATACCTATAGTAAAACCAAACACTATTGATTTTATAAGTGAGGCCACAAAATCAACAAAAGTTAAAGGTTCAAATACCTGCTGTATAAATGTGCTCCAGCTGGTGCCTTCGTTCTGGCTTACGTTTAAATAGCCGCCCAGTATAGCTATCAAACCGGTATAGGTTGATAAGATAGGGATAGTAAGGGTGGTAGCTATTACACGCGTACACACCAAAAATTTAAAAGGTTTGGTGCCCGATACCTCCATAGCATCAATTTGCTCGGTTACCCGCATGGAGCCAAGCTCGGCACCAATACTTGAACCTACTTTGCCCGATGCTATAAGCGCGGTAACCAAAGGTGCCAGTGCACGCATAATGGCAATGGATACCAGGGATGGCAGCCATGACTGCGCCCCAAACTCTGATAGCGAGGGGCGCGATTGTTTGGTGAATATTACACCAACAATAAAGCCTGTTACGGATATGAGTGTAAAGGAACGTACACCTACTTCAAAACACTGCCGCACAATTTCTTTCAGTTCAAACGGAGGTACAAATGCCTCTCTGAAAAAACGTAAAATAAACTGGTTGATCTTATACAGGTCGGTAAAAAAGTTGATGAGGCTTTGCTTAAACTTCGAATTCTTTTTAACCGTTGTTGCGCTTTCTGCTGTATCCATTAAATATGATATAGTAGTATTTGTACAAATTAATTATGGTTACTCTACAATAACTTATAGCAATTGTTTGAACCTTGTATATTATATGGCAATTTCATGTTTTTGCCTGACAAAGTCGAATTCATTATACAATTTACAAGCCAAACCAAAAATTACCGGATCTTTCTTCCGTAAGTTAAGGAGACCGGGTTTAGTAACATATTAAATTGAGTTTAAGTTTCTGACCATTAGGGTAAAAAGTTAAACTCACAATTGGCTGCAAACCTAATAGTTATAATTTATATTGAATAATGCACCCAGAAAAATATAGTTGATGGAGTGTAAAATTTATCAGCCACGATGATATTAGCCCTGTCTGTATAGAAATTATAAACAAATAGGTTAGTGGCATGCGTTTTAATAATATTAATTTAGTCGCTTGCCTGATCGTTTAAAATATGCATCCAGTTTTGAGGTATGTAACCATTACCGCTTTATTTTTATTGTTTTATAACTTGTTTGCCAGCGCGCAATTATATAGCCCAAGTGATAAAAAGGCCACGGCCGAAACCAGCGCTCTTTTTTTCAGTATGCAGCGCTTGTTGGGTGCCGGTATCTTATTTGGTCATCATGATGATACCGCCTATGGGGTTAACTGGAAGTTTGAGCCTAACGGGTCGTCAGACGTAAAAAGTGTTACAGGTTCTTATCCCGCTATATATGGTTGGGATCTGGCCAAAATTGAACATGATAGCATCAATGATATTAATGGTGTACCATTTAAACTACAAAAGCAATTGGTAAAAGAGACCTATGAACGCGGAGGCATCAATACCTTCTGCTGGCATATGGATAACCCGGCCAATGGCAAAACGGCCTGGGATACCACTCAACATACCATTAAAGAGCTGATTCCGGGAGGAGCATATCATGATGTTTATGTATCCTGGCTGGATAAAGCCGCAGCTTATATGGCCGATTTAAAAGGCTCAGGCGGCGAAGCTATTCCCATATTGTTCCGGCCTTTTCACGAGCTTACCGGCAATTGGTTTTGGTGGGGCAAAAACACCAGCTCGCCCGATGAATTTAAAACCCTTTGGCGTTTTACTATTGATTATCTGCGTAAAAAGAAGAAACTCCATAACCTGCTCATTGTATATTCAACCGCCGATTTTGACTCAGAAGAAGAATTCCTGGAGCGTTACCCCGGCGATGATTATGTGGATTTTGTGGGCTTTGATAATTATTGTTATCAGAATGTTGCCGAGTATCAAACCAAACTGGCTAAGCGCCTTAGCATTTTAGATGGGGTAGTTGCGAAACATCACAAAGTAGCCTGCTTACCCGAAACCGGTTATGAGCAAATACCCCAGGCCGATTGGTGGACAAAAATTTTACTACCTACACTTGCCAAACATAAATTATCATACGTATTGGCATGGCGTAATGGTACTACAAGTCATTATTTTGTACCTTATCTGGGGCAGATAAGTGCCGATGATTTTGTGAAATTTTATAATAGTCCGCAAGTGATGTTCCAGGATAGGCTTACCCCGCTGGGTGTGTACGGCAAGCGGAATGCAGGGGAGTCGGTTGGTAAGTGGTGAGTTAAAAAAAAGGCCGAACAAATTAGTCGAGTTCTGATAACCTTGATTCATACAAAACTCACTATCAGGTCTTCCTTAGTACCAATACCCCAAGCCCACCAGCCAATAATGAAGCTAACAGGATGCCATATTTAGCCTGATCAACCATCTCCGGATGACTAAAGGCGAGCCCTGATATAAACAGCGACATGGTAAAGCCCACGCCAGCCAATAATGCTACACCAATGATTTGTTTCCAGGTAGATTTTGCCGGCAACTGTGCGCCGAATTTTACCATGAGCCAGGTAGCCAGCAGCACGCCAATAAACTTACCGGCCAGTAAGCCAACGGTTACCCCCAGGCTCACCGGGTTGGCCAGCGACGAAAAAAAGTTGGCACCAATCACGATACCCGCATTAGCTAAAGCAAAAAGCGGCATTACTATAAAAGCAACCCAGGGATGCAGCATAAATTCAACCTTTTGCAGTGGTGTTTCGGCATCCATACTCAATTTCTTTATTTTTTCGATGGTATCGTGTTGCTCGGGGGTGGTTAAGGTGCTGTTATTGGGCATGGCCTGTTCAAAATTGAGCAAAAGCTTGCGAAGGTTATCAGCATAGCTTTTTTCGTTGATTCGGGTCCGGGCCGGGATAGTAAAAGCTACCAATACACCGGCAATGGTTGCATGTATGCCCGAAAGTAAAAAGGCTACCCAAACCCCAAAACCGATCACCAGATAAAAAGCAGTGTGTCGTACCCCCATCTTGTTACCGATAAGCAGGATAACCAGCAGCCAAACTCCAATGGTTAAAGGCAGTAACGCTATATGCGAACTGTAAAATATAGCGATCACCAGCACTGCTCCAAGATCATCGGCAACGGCCAGTGCCGATAAAAATACTTTTACAGATGATGGTATACGTTTACCGGCAATAGAAAGCAAAGCTAGCGCAAAAGCGATGTCTGTAGCCATCGGTATTCCCCAACCGTGCTCAGATAGGGTGCCCTTGTTAATGAAAAAGTAAATAAGGGCAGGCACCAGCATACCGCCTAAAGCAGCTACCATGGGTAAGGATGCCTTTTTGAGGGAAGAAAGTTCGCCGGCCATAAACTCCCGCTTCAATTCCAGGCCTATTACAAAAAAGAATATGGCCATCAATCCGTCGTTTATCCACAAGTGCAGGGAATGATCAAGGATGTGGGCACCAAAACCTAACGAAAATTTGAGGTCCCACAAAGCATGATAAAAGTGCTCCAGGGGCGAATTAACCCATATAATGGCCACTACCACGCTGATAAAAAGCACAATACCACTGGTATGTTCCTGGTGGATGAACTTGTGTACTGGTGCCGTAATTTTTTCAATAGGAGTTTTTTGCCGCATCGCCCCTAAATTAAGGAATTAGTTTATGGTTCATGGTTTATAGTTCATGGTTTTCATTCACTACTCACCATTCGCTATACCCGTCACCATCAGATTTTGGCTTTGGTAGATACCACTACCACAGATACGCCCATGCAAGCTATCAGAATAAAGGAAGCTCTTAAGGTGGCTAAACCTGCTATAAAACCAATGATGGGGGGCCCTACCAAAAATCCCAGAAAGCCTATGGTTGATACCGCCGCCAAAGCAACACCTGGTTGCATGGTTTTTGACTTACCGGCTGCACTGAAAACCATTGGTACTACGGATGATACACCTACACCTACCAGTAAAAAACCCGCCATGGCCGAGTATATATAGGGGAATGCCACAGCGATAAGCAAGCCGGTAGCAGTTAATGTACCGCTTACCTGCAACGTACGTTTTAAGCCATAGCGATGAGCGAATTTATCGGCAAAAAACCGCCCCGCGGCCATGGTCGCCATGAAGGCGGTAAAACCGGCGCCTACAAGGGCTGTTGGGGCAAGTACTACTTTTTTAAAGTAAATAACACTCCAATCAAACATGGCGCCTTCGCAGATCATAGAGCAAAAGGCAATAACTCCCAGCTTGATCAGCGAACTATCGGGCATTACGAAAACAGGGCCAGCATTGGCCACTTTATCATCTTTCAGGTAGCGTGCAGCTATAATTACACCAATCATGATCACTACCATCATCAGTAAAAAATGCTGATAAGGAGCCACGTGATTAGCGATCATGAAAGTACCGACCCCTGCGCCTACAAATCCTGCCGAACTCCATAAACCATGAAATGAAGCCAGGATAGGCCGTTGATATAATTCTTCGGTGACTACAGCCTGGGTGTTCACAGAAATATTAACCGCGTTACTGCTGAATCCGAAACATATGAGACAAATGATCAGCTGGAAAGGGTTTTGTGCGAGTCCCAGGGTTACCAGTGCTACGGAATACACCAACAAAGCGCTGATAAGCAATTTACGGCTTCCTATTTTAGTGATGATCCAGCCTGAAAATGGAAGGGAGCACATTAAGCCCACCGGGAGAGAGAATAGTACCGCGCCTAGTGCCGCATCAGATAACCCCATGTCTTGTTGTACCGTAGCGATGCGCGATGCCCAGCTAGAAAAGCTGAGTCCGGCCATAAAAAACATGGCTCCAACAGCAATGCGGAGGGCTTTTTTTGATACAGGAAGAGGTACAGTGGGCGCGTCGATCATTTATATTTATGTAAGTGTATTAAGTACACTATGATTCATATACACAAAGGTATAATAAATATGTTACAACATGAACAGGCTAAATCGTTTTTTGATTTACCTTATATATAAAGATTTACGCGTGGTGTAAAAATTATCCGCAGTCACCATCAGGCGAGCAGGATTCGCCTTCAATAATGGTTAATGAAGGTTTCCGGTTTCCCTGATTCCATTCGGTAAATGATTTTTCAATAGTTTCCAGAAATACGGGTACCGCTTGCGCGCCAGATACGCCGTATTTATTATTCATCACAAAAAAAGGAACGCCGCGGATACCTAATTGCTGCGCTTGTGCAATATCGTATTTTACCTCATCGGTATAGGTATCGCTTTCTAATACTTGTTTTATTTCGGCGGCATTTAAGCCAATAGCTACTCCCAGTTTAATCAGGGTATCGTTATCGTCAATGTTCTGTCCTTCGGTAAAATAGGCTTTAAAGAGGGTTTCTTCAGCGGCGTCACCTAAATCGTGTTTTTTAGCAAGATGCGTAAAACGGTGCGCGTTAAAACTATTGGCTACTACAGCACGATCGAAATTGTAGGTTAAACCTACTTCTGCTGCCATTTGGGTTACATGATCATTTAATTGAGCCGCATGATCCAGTGTCCAGCCTTTTGCATCGGCCAGGTACTGGTTAATATTGGTAGACAGGTCGGTTTTCATATCCGGGTTAAGCTGAAAGCTTTTCCATTCAATTTCTATTTGCTCCTGGTGTCCTGATTGTTGCAGTGCATCCTCAAACCTGCGTTTGCCGATGTAACAAAACGGGCACATCACATCAGACCATATCTCTATTTTCATGTTTTTCTTTCTTAGTTAGAATCTGTAAAGTTAATATAGCTCAGCCACTCTGTAGTAAAAGCAAAGTAAAATTTAGAACAGGTTATTAATAATATGTTCTATAATACTTGTCGGGCTGCCAAAAAAACAATTGTTTTGCTACCACATTTACAATACGTTATTTAGCTATGAAAAAATCCCCTATTTATTTCTTGCTGGCTGTTATTTGTTACAGCTTTACGGCATCGGCGCAGCAAAAAGCAAAAGTTATCAATCCCAGTAATGGCAATTTGTTCAGCGCCGGTTTAGCTTCGGCTTTTATTGGTGGTTTGTATGATTCGTACTATCCTTATAAACAATTGATGCAACAGGGCAATTTTGGCTTGGGTGCCCCGGCCCGGCTCGATGGTGAATTACTTGTTTTTAAGGGGCATCTTTATCAAACACAGGCAACCGGCAAAACAACCGAGATAGCCGATACCGGGAAAACGCCGTACGCAGTAGTTTGCTTTTTTAACGCCACAAAAGTGTATAAGCATAGTGGTACATTAAACAAGGCCGCGTTTTACAGTTACCTGGATAGCTTACTCACCAATCAGAATGGTATTTATGCCATCCATATCAGCGGCAAATTTAAACGGGTAAAAACCAGGGCTTTCCCGCCGGTTGAAAAACCGTACCTGCCATTGGCTTCCATGCTGGACAGGCAACACTTTTTTGACCATGCCGATATGAACGGCGACCTGATTGGCTTCCGGATACCTAAGTTTATGGAAGGCCCGCACATTGCCGGTTACCACTTTCACTTCTTATCAACAGATAAAGCTTTCGGTGGTCACGTGGTAGATCTGATAGCCGAAGATATTACTGTTGAAATTGATCCGCTAAGCAGCTTTACCCTGGACGTACCTCAAACTACTGATTTTAACAATTTTGATTTTGCAAAAGACCGCAAGGAAGAGATCAAAAGTGTGGAGAACGGTAAAAAGCAATAGTAGCTACTTAATGGGCAAGCTTTTTGGGTAAAAATAATTATTACGGTAGTGTCTGTTCTTTATAAAAGTAATTTTTAATAAATTCGGAGTGATTATATACCCGATTATTGGAAATTTATTGACCGGTATAAGCTGGTCGCTGAACTATTGATATGCCATATATACCATTAGACGAAAATCTGCCCGGAATTACAGGTTTACTGAACTACCGTCAGGACACTGCTTTGCCGATCAGGCAACTTACACAGATTTTGTTGCGGGGCGAATCGACATTGACTGAAGGTGAGCGCGAATTGATAGCTACCGTAGTAAGTAATGGAAATGACTGCCAGTTTTGTACCAATGCGCATACTGCTGCGGCTAACGTGCTTTTGGGCGAAACAGAAACAGCAGAAAAGGTAAAGAACGACCCGGATAACGCTCCCGTAAGCGAAAAAATGAAGTACCTGCTTGAAATTGCCCGCCAAACACAGGTAAGCGGTAAAAATGTGACTTCGGCTTTGGTTGACAAGGCCCGTAATGCCGGTGTTACCGATCTGGAAATACATGATACCGTATTGATTGCTGCATTGTTTAGCTTATATAATCGTTATGTTGATGGCTTGGCGAGTGTAACCCCAACAGATCCTGCTTTTTATGATCGCCTTGCTGGTATATTAAAAAGCAGTGGCTATTTGCCGTCACCAAACAGATACGCAGCTTTAAACCCCGAAGTGTAATGGCATATAAGAATAGATCGTGGATATTTTGGCTGGGTGTTATTTTACTGATCGTACCGGGGTTGGTGCATGCTTACCTGCTGATGCCTTTTCCGGGCAGCCAGGATCTTGACGCGATTACCGTATGTTATTATCTCGAAAAACTGGTTAATCCTTTACGGGTTATCGGTACGTTGCTGGTGGTTTGGTTCCTGATCAAATATTACGGGAAAGATACTAAAAGGGGTAATCTTGTAAAGATAACTGTATTGGTGCTTTGTCTTATTAGTTTTTATTTTACCGATGTGGCCTTCAAAGCTGAGGCCATGTTTAAAGAAACAAGCAGGGTGAAATTTGCTAACGGCTTCACCAATAAAGTTCCTTTAAACTACTTAATTATAGGAGTGGTGAATAATGGCGCTGCCAGGGCCTATCCGGTGGTTTACCTGGGCTATCATCATAAAGTACAGGACGAGGTTGGGCGACAGCCCGTTTTGATAACCTATTGTACCATGTGCCGTACCGGCAGGGTATACAGTCCGGTCATCAATGGTGTCACGCAACATTTTAGGTTGGTAGGAGCAAGACATTACAATGCTATTATAGAAGATGAAAGTACTAAAACCTGGTGGTACCAGGCTACGGGTCTTGCTGCTGTGGGTGAATTGAAAGGTCATCAGCTACAGGAATTGCCTTATGAGCAATCAACACTGGGGGCATGGCTGCAAAAACATCCTGCCACATTGATCATGCAGCCTGATAAACTATATACTGACGATTATGCCGATCTGAAGAATTACGACCGGGTGCAGGTTGTTGATCGGGATAGTACCCTGAAAAACAAAGACTCCCTGATTGGTAAAAGCTGGGTAGTGGGTGTAATTATCAACGGCAAAGCCAAGGCTTATGATTGGCGGCATTTAAATAACAAACGCTTGCTTAATGACGAGTTTAACCATCAATCCTTGCTATTAGGTGTTGAGCACGATAGCCTTACCTACCATGCCTGGAATACAGTAGTAAATGGTAAAAAACTGCATTTTAATCTGGGCAATGATGGCCTGCTGACCGATCTGGAAACGGCTTCGGTTTGGGATTGGGACGGCTTGTGTATATCGGGCACTCAAAAAGGGCAGCGACTGAGCAAAGTACAGGCATACCAGGAATACTGGCGCTCCTGGAAACATTTTCACCCAACTACAATATTCTGGAAAGGTGGCGAAATGGAAGAACCCATAGCCGGTATCTATTAAGCTTAGCCTTCAATAACAGCCACAATTTTACCAATGTCGCTATCGCTCATCAGCTCTTCTTCGGGCATGTTGGGGTAGTATTTATTCAGGATCTTTTTGATGAGTAGGTAACTTTCTATAGACTGAATAGGAGGATTAGCCAACTCATTGATGATAGAACCTACCATCTTGATCTTTTTAGCCTCATACTGGTTCAGCACAAAATCTGAGGTCTTTTTTTTACGACTGGCAACAATCAATTCATCCAATTTTTTGATGTCTTCAACCAAGTCCATCAGCTTTAATACTTCCACCTTTTTCATCGGGTCAAAATTAAACAATTATTTGTGCCGCTAAATAACATTCAGTTAATATGTAAAAATAAAAGAGCGTATAATTTGTTTAAACCGCTATTTTATCTTAACTTTTGTATGGTTTAAATAATGTGTACTTAACTGATTTTTAACAAAAAACACATTATCTTAGGTAAATAAAAAATCCGTTATGAAAAGAAAGTTTTTTACTACCGCGATGTTGGTAGGTTGCTTTATGGTTTGTTTGGCAGCCATCGCCGACTTGAATGGCAAATGGGCCGGAAAATTAGTTTTGGGCGATGGTTCACAGTACCCATTACTATATAATTTTAAAGTTGATGGCGATAAATTAACCGGAACGGCTTTAACACCAGATGGTGATGTGCAGATAGCTAATGGTAAAACAGATGGCACCACTTTTTCATTCATTGTTACTACTGGTGGTATGGATATTCCGCATACCGGCAAATTCTATGGCGATTCAACTGGTATCGACCTGGAGATCAATGGTGCAAAAGTTCACTCTGTATTAAAAAGACCAGAAGAAAAGAAATAACCTTAAAGTATTTTCATACTTAAACCTCGCTATGAAAACCTTGCTTATGAGTAAGGTTTTTTTATTTAGTTAAACCAATTAACTAAAAGTTTGTATATCTATAGCAGGAAGGCAATAATCCTGTCTGCATTGCTCCATGAAAAGAAAGATATTTGCAACCGCAGTTATGGTTATCTGTTTGATGGTTTGTTTTGCTGCGATGGTGGACATTAACGGAAAATGGACAGGTAAGCTAAAGCAACCTAATAATGCTACATTTATATTAAGCTATACCTTTAAAGTGGATAGTGATAAGCTTACCGGTACAGCACACATGCCGGAAGGTGATGTTAAAATTACCGATGGCATGATCAATGGCAGTGATTTCTCCTTCAATGTACCCGTGCCTGATGGCAACGCCCCCCATACCGGTAAAATTTACCCGGATTCTATCCAGATGCATATTGTTTATAAAGGAGAGCATTTAAACACGGTGCTTAAACGGGCAAATTAAATAGGGCAAACCTAATTGGATTTATTGGAGTTAGTCTTTGTAATTGAAATGGTTGTTTCGGCTAAAGCCAGCAAATGTTTCCATTGTCCGTCCCATAAATGAGACGGCAATGAATAGAAAGTGGGTTGATTTAACTTTCATTGCCGTTGGTTTTAACCAACGGATTTCAAATGAAAAGCTATTGGCTTTAGCCTAAAACATTATTATAGATGTTAGCTTTGGCCCCAATTAAAACTTATTTTTCCCCAGGCATTGCTTATTAAACGTATAGCTACTACCTTTGCGGCAACATGCTGCAACGTTTTACAGCCTATTTACTCATCGTTTCGCTAATCACGGTTAATTTCTCGCGGTTCTTTATTTACGCGGGTTTTGAACTGAACAGAAACTACATTGCCACCAAGCTTTGCGAAAACCGGAATAAACCCTGGTTGCATTGCGATGGTAAATGTTATTTTGCGAAAAAGATAAAACAGGCAGAGGAAAAGCAGGCCAGCGATGAAAGGCAATCGCAAAAGAGTCTCTTTCAGGAAGTTTATGTAGCCACTTCAACGGTTATTAAATTTCACTCCAGCTTGTTGCAAGTGATTGTAACCCCTTATGATTGTACCCTTCCGGTTAAACCAGACGGTACCATCTTCCAGCCTCCCCAGTTAGGATAATTCCCATTTTATATTCCCGGATCTTTTGGATTGATGGCTTTGCTATGCGCTTTTGCGTGTAGAAATATTTTGTCACCATTATACATTATAACTATGTCATTGCGAGGAGGAACGACGAAGCAATCTCCTCGTATAAAAGGCAAACATAGTGAGGAGATTATTAATGCTGCTAATTGTTTTTAGGGTATTAATGAGCTCCCGCTGGTCGGTTGTCCACGCTGCGCTCGCAATGACATAGTGGGTTTAGTTGTAGACGACCAACCATCCATCTCCGGGAATCCCATTGTCCTATACTCAATTTTATACCGGGGCTTCGGCTCCTGATTGCTTATTCATGAAAAAATATCTAATTCTATCTATACTTTTTATATCACTTTTTATCCGGTCATACGGCCAAACCACCTTACAAGGAACTATTACAGATGCCAATACGCATGAGGCCCTGGTAGGCGCTTCTATATGTAAAGCCGATGCCGTAACTGGTGTAAAGCTGGCTATGACCAATGCTAAGGGACATTTTACTATTAATGCACAAGGTATTACCAAACTTAAATTTGCAATGGTAGGTTATAATACCCGCATGGTAGATGTGGCTACCTTAAAAGGGCAGGAACTTGACATCGCCCTGGAGCCTTCAACCGTCGACCTGCAACCGGTAGTGGTAACTGCCAGCAGGGAAGGGCAGGCCCGGCAGGATGCACCTATCGCCATCAGCAAAATAAATTCCACCCAAATAAAAGACGCCAAAGCCACCGCGCTTTACCAGTTATTGAACAAGGTAGCCGGTGTATACATGGTGAACCTGGGAAATGAACAGCATACGATGGCTATCCGTCAGCCCATTACTTATAACGCACTTTATTTATACATGGAAGATGGTCTGCCGATACGCCCTACGGGGATCTTTAACCATAACTCGCTGTATGAGATCAATATGTCGGGCGTTAAAGATATTGAGGTGATCAAAGGCCCGGCCTCATCGCTTTATGGTAGTAACTCTATTGGCGGAGCGGTTAACTTTATTACGCAGGGACCGCCTACGGGTTATGCGGGTAATGTTTCTGTTCAGGGCGATAATTACCATTACCGCCGGGTTGATGCCGATGGTGGTTTTAGTCAGGGTAAGTTTGGTTTATATGTGGGAGGATATGTGGCCCATCAGAAAAACAGCTGGCAGGATTACTCCGACTTTGATAAATACTCGGTAAACTTTAAAACCACTTATGATTTTAATGCCACCACCCGTTTAACCACGGCTGCTGCTTATAACTACCTAAACACCCAAACACCAGGTAGTTTGGATAGTGCTCATTTTTATAGCCGCAAGTATGGAGCAAATCAGCGTTTTACCTATCGTACAGTGAAGGCTTTCAGGGCCAGTACCCGTTTGGATCATCAATGGGATGATAAGAACAGCACTTTTGTAACCCTGTTTTTCCGTGATAACTCTACCGCGCAATTACCCAGCTATTATATTTCCGATGTGCGGGATAATGCCGGCAAATACGTAAGTTCAAATGGACAGGTAAATGATCAGAAATTCCAGAGCTACGGCTTGCTGGCCCAACACCGTGTCGACATTGATTTTCTACACTCGCGTTTAATTGGTGGCGTTTATATGGATGATAGTCCGAGCTCGTACTATGCCCAATATTTAAACATCGATAAAGATGTACAGAACAACTATTACACGGGCTTTACCAATACCGGCAGGTATATTGATAATTATAACATCAAACTGTTCAACACCGCTGCTTACTTACAGTATGAAATAAAACCGGTAGAGGCCCTGCGGATTGTGGGCGGCTTGCGTTATGACAGGGTGCATTATGATTTTACTAACAGCATTCCGGCTGGGCAAACCAAATACAAGCAACAGGAAACCAATAATTTTAATATCGTGGCGCCAAAACTGGGTTTAACGTATGATTTGGGGCATAATAAAGGATTCTACGCCAATTACAGTGTAGGTTTTCAACCGCCAGAAACCGGCGACCTATACAGCTCTCGCCAGTTAACACCATTGAAACAAGCTACTTTTGATAATTATGAAGTAGGTGGTTGGTTTTCGGCGTTCAACAAAAAGCTATACTTTGAAATGAGTTTGTTTGATATGGAAGGCCACAACGAGATTATTAGTCAGCTGTTGCCCGATAATACCACGCAAAACCAAAACGCGGGAGCAACCCGTCACCGCGGGGTGGAGTATTCCGTAACCGTAGCGCCTGTTAAAGAGCTTACCTTCAGGTTTAGCGGTACCAACGCCAGGCATACCTATGTAGAATACAGCGAAGTACGCACCAGTAACGGAACCAGCACGGTGATCAGTTATAATGGCAACCGCATGAACAATGCACCCGCATGGATAGCCAACTCGGAGCTTACGTACAAACCTCAGTATCTACCGGGTTTTAGGATAGCTACCGAGTGGCAACACATCAACCAGTACTATACTAACCCGGCCAATACCAAAACTTACAGCGGTTACGATATTTATAACCTGCGTTTGGGTTATGATATCAAAAGCAGTGTGATCAAGGGTGCCGGCATCTGGTTTAACGTGTTGAACCTAACCAATAAGCTGTATGCCACTACGGTAACCAGCAACCAATACGGCGATACGTATAATGCCGCGCCGCCGCGTACTTATACCCTAGGCATTAGTTACTCTTTTTCAAAATATTGATCATGGCATCATCAGCAATAAAAAGTAGTTTTTATAAATGGCATCGTGTACTGGGCTTAATAGGCCTGGTACCGGTGATCTTTTGGACATTGAGCGGACTTTCGCACCCTTTTATGTCAAACTGGTTCAGGCCATCTATTGCCAAAGAAGTTTTTAAACCTTTATCGCAAAGCAAAATGCAGCCGGCGCTATCCCTTCAGCAAGTAATGGATAAGAACAACCTGAACGAGCTTCGGAACTTTAACCTCATCCATTTCAACAAAGGCACCTTTTACCAGGTGCTGGGGCGCGATAGTGTTTATCAATATTACTCGGCTACCGATGGTATATTGTTGCCCAACGGCGACGTGCAATATGCTGAATACCTCGCCCGTTTTTTTACACAGGACTCTACATCTACCCTGAAAAGCATCCTGCTGCAAACCACTTTCGACGCGCAATACCAGCCCATCAATCACCTGTTACCCGTTTGGAAGGTTTCCTTTAACCGCCCCGATGGTATGGATGTTTACATCGAAACAGGCCATAACCGCATGGGCACATTTAATAACAATACCCGGAAAATCATGCTCTGGGTATTTGAGCAGTTCCACACCTGGCAGTTTCTGGCGGATATTGCCGGCGATACATTCCGGAATGTGTTCCTGTTGGCTATTATGTGTGTGATGCTGTTTTCGTTGATCAGCGGCTTAACTATCTATGGTCTGTTCTGGAAAAAGTTTAAAACCATACAGCAAAACCGCAAAGCCAAAGGCACCGAGGACAAACGCTTTGTACACCGCTTTCACCGGCAGATAGGGCTCATCGTATCTTTTGTGATGTTCACCTTTGTGGTAAGTGGGGCCTTTCATTTAATAGTAAAGCTGTATCACAATGAGCCAGCCAAAGCTGATTATGGGCAAGTGATCACCCGAAAGCAATTAACAGTTTCAAACCTTACCTTACCCATCGCCGATAGCACCATAAAACAAACCGGCTTGGTAAGCTTTAACGGCAATACTTTTTACCAGGTAGTTGATAACAAAAAAGAGGTGCTTTATTTTGATACCCAAACAGGCCATGAGCGCGAATTGGGCGATGAGGATTATGCCCGCTTTTTAAGTACTTATTATCATACCCCCACATCGGGTTTAACCACATATAAAGGCCGGGTGAAAGTAGATGTGATTAAGCAGTTTAATAACGAGTACGGCTTTATCAACAAACGCCTGCCGGTTGCACGGGTGAGTTACCCCAATGGCGATAACTGGTATATCGAAACAACATCATCAAAACTGGCTACCAAAGTTGCCGGTATCGACAGGGCCGAGGGCTTATCGTTCATCTTCCTGCACAAGTATTTCGGTATGAGCTGGGCCGGTAAGGATATCCGCGATATCGTAAGTATGCTCGCCGCCCTCGGTATGCTGGTGGCATCGCTGTTTGGCTTTGCCGCTTTTATAAAAAACAAATAGCTATGAAAAAGTCAATTATTATTTTGTGTTTAGCTGTATGGTCATTAGGAACCATCACGGCTTGCAGCAACGGCGATAAAGCCACTGAAAAGCATCAAAAGAAAAGCAAGTACACCTGCACCATGCACCCCGACCTGAGTTTTGACAAACCCGGTGTTTGCTCCAAATGCGGTATGGAATTGGTAGAAAGGGATACAACGGAGGAGAAATAAGGCACAAATTCCAATCATGTCATTGCGAGAAGGAACGACGAAGCAATCTCGTAGCTATGCACATCTAAAAGCGCACGAGGAGATTGCCACGCTGCGCTCGCAATGACATTTTTATATTTTTTAGAGGGGGCTTTTACTTCTTCCTCAACAACGTTGTATGCGCTTTGGTATCACCCACAGCAATATCAACCCCGATAGAATCCGCATAAAACTTGCCGGTGTGGGCAATCTCCATGTCACCTAATGTTATGGTGAATTTGAAATCATTACCGGTTATTTTGCCATCGTCAATAGGCAAATCCCCTTTTGGGGTTTTGGCAGTGCCGGTTAATTTATCACCCTCAATTTTAAAATTGTAAAGGAGGGGATATACCTCACCGGTTTCAACTTTTAAGGTGCCTGTCCACATACCCGAGAAATCGGCGATAGCTGCAAAACTGGCTAAAAAGCAGCAAATTAACAGGGCGGTTGTTAAAATTGTCCTTTTCATATGGTTGTTTTTTAATACTTAAAGGTAAAATCCCTATTATAACTCATGGTGAACAACAGGTTAAATTTCAGTATAACCAATGCTATATAATTGTTAAAACAATAATTGTTAAGCATACATTTTATTGCGTAATCATGTATCTTAGTTGCTCCTGAATTTTCGTAAAGAGAGAACTGTTTTACCTAATAAATTACTTTGAATGAGAAAATTACTTTTACTTATTTTACTTGCTGCGGGCTTTTTAAGCGTCCGTGCGCAGGATGTATCCTTAACCAAGGGATGGAAACTAGCCATTGGCGATTCTGCACAATGGGCCTCACCTACTTATAACGATCAGCATTGGCAGGCTGTTAATGTGGCCCAAAGCTGGGAGCAGGAAGGGCATCCCGGTTATGACGGCTTTGGCTGGTACCGTATTCATGTGGTGATCCCGTCGTCATTAAAACAAAATGCATTTTTGAAAGATAGCCTGCGCATTAACCTGGGCAGTGTTGATGATAATGATGAGGTTTACTTGAACGGTAAATTGATCGGCCGGTTTGGTGGTAAAACCGGCGATATTAAAACCGGTAGCTTTTATGGTCCGCGCACGTATACCATCGCGGCAAATAACCCGGCTATTTTGTGGGACAAAGAGAATGTTTTGGCTGTACGTATTTTTGATACCGGCGGCGATGGCGGTATTTATGGCACCAACTTTAGCATAGGCATGGCCGATGTGATGGATCATGTAACTGTAAATACCGAAGCAGATTTTAACTACGGCGAACGCAACAGTTTAAGTAAATCCATCAAACTCATTACTACTAACCATTATGATTACAAAGGGAAATTAGCGTTCAAAGTTACCGACCCGGAAACCAAGGCTGTTTTGTACGAAAAAACAAACGATGCCGCGTTTTCAGTGGGCAGGCCTTTTACCTATTCGTTTGAGATAGCCCGTTTAGAGAAAAAATCATATACTATTGTTTACACGTTTACCGATGAAAAATCTGGTAAAGAAATAACCCATACCGAAACCACACCGTACTTGCTTACACCATATCCATCGGCCAAACCAAAAATAAATGGTGCCGATGTTTTTGGTGCACGTCCGGATCACCCTTTTTTATACCTTATACCGGCAACCGGCCAAAAGCCTTTAACTTATAAAGCACAGGGTTTACCCGATGGCTTAAAGCTGGATGCGGCAACAGGTATCATTACAGGCGCAGTAGCTCAAAAAGGTTCTTACCCAGTAACGCTCACCGTCAGTAACAGGCTGGGCAGCAAAACCAAGTCGTTCACCATTATTATTGGCGATAAAATTGGTTTGACACCGGCATTGGGCTGGAACAGCTGGAATGCCTGGGGTTTAAGTGTGGATGATAAAAAGGTACGTATATCGGCAAAAGCCATGGTCGACAGGTTAAGCGCGCATGGTTGGGCTTATATTAATATTGATGATGGCTGGGAGGCTGAACAGCGTCAGGCCGATGGCAAAATCATAGCCAACAGCAAATTTCCGGATATGAAAGCGCTCACAGACTATGTACATGGTTTGGGTTTACGCATGGGGATATACTCATCGCCGGGGCCACGCACTTGCGGCGGATTTTTGGGTAGCTGGCAGCATGAAGACCAGGACGCGCAAACTTATGGCGATTGGGGTATCGATTACCTGAAATACGACTGGTGTTCGTACTCTGAAGTAACTCCCGCAAACCCTGATCTGCCGGCTTTGAAAAAACCTTACCAGGTAATGCGCAGCTCTTTAGATAAAATAAACCGCGATATCATGTACAGCCTTTGCCAGTATGGCTGGGGTAAAGTATGGGAGTGGGGTGCCGAAGTAGGCGGTAACAGCTGGCGCACCACGGGCGACATCCAGGATACCTGGCGCAGTTTATCGTCCATCGGTTTTAACCAGGATAAAGCGGCGCCATTTTCGCAGCCAGGCCATTTTAACGACCCCGATATGCTGGTAGTTGGTAAGGTAGGCTGGGGGCCAAGTCTGCACAATACGCGCCTCACTTACGATGAGCAATATACCCACATCAGTTTGTGGAGCTTGCTTTCATCACCATTGTTGATCGGTTGTGATATGGGGCATCTGGATAGGTTTACACTTAACTTGCTTACTAACGACGAAGTACTGGCCATTGATCAGGATGCTTTGGGCAAAGGGGCAAGCCAATACCTGAAAAAAGAAGATTACCAGATCTGGGTAAAAGAACTTAAAGACGGCGGTAAAGCCATTGGCTTATTTAACCTGTCGGACAAGTACCAAACCATCAGCCTGGATAAAAACGATCCTGCTTTAAAAGGGTATACCAAATTCAGGGATGTATGGCAGCAAAAGTATGTAATTACTACCGGTAAAGATTTTAGCGCCAAAGTAGCGCCGCATGGCGTTATGCTCATCAGGGTGGAGAAATAAGTAATTAGAAATTTGTCATCCTGAGCGTAGCGAAGGATCTTCTTTAACAGGTAAGCCGCATAATAGATGCTTCACTACGTTCAGCATGACAAATCAAAAAAAAATTTAAACGCTACTGCGGTATTTCGTAATAATAGATAGGGGAGAAAACGCCTTCGCTGGTGGTATAATAAGCCTTTCCATCAGGAGTGAATCCAATAGCTTCGCCTTGTTTTTCTACCTTATAACTCAGTTCATCCGGCTTTCTGCGCATGGTTTCCCAAATGTGTTCTTTGGGCTCGCGTTTCCAGTAATACACCTTTTCATAGCTTTTTAGCAATATCTGTTTTCCATCTTTGGATATATCGCCGGCAGTGATCCATTTAAAGGGCTTAAAGCCCGAGAAAAATAATTTGGTCCGTTTGGTAAGGGTAACGGTATCTTTAGCCGTGTACATTAAAGGCGTAGTATAAACCGATACGGTATCTTTTCTTTTACTTACAATGCACAATAATTTTTCAATCGGATCAATCATCAGGGTTTCGGCATCTTTAGGGCCATCCGGATATTTCAGATAAAGGGGTTCCGCTTCTGCATGGGTAAGGCTGTCCGTAGCCCATGATTTTTTTTCGCGGATACGATAAATGGTAATGTACGGCCATCTGGCGGCATTATCGCCAATATCGCCTATATAAACGTAGCTTTTGCCTTTGGCTGGTCCGGGGCCCACGGCAATATCTTCACAGTCACGTACACCCAGGGGGATGTTATTAGCGCCATTAAAGTAAATAGTGGTTTTTAATTTGCCATCGGGCGTTATCGCAAAAAAACGACTGGTATCGCCGCTGTCGTTATGTACATAATAAATGTTTGGGTTGATGGATGAGGCGGTTATGCCCGATATCTCGTCCATTTGTTTACTGTTGAGTGTACCAGCTTGAGCAACCTTGTCAAACAGTCTGTGCTTGGCAAAGGCTCCTACAAAAATAAGGATGACTAAAGGTGCTATTAATTTTAATTTTTTTGATCTGGTCATCTTATTTGTTACAAATAATAACGCAAATTAACCAAAATATTATGAAGATAGCATTAATTAAATCGCCTTAGTTCACAAGGAAGTAGTTGGAGAGCAATAAATTAGAGACTGTAGGCCAGTGATTAAGAGGTGCTTTTTAGCAGATTTAATTACTTTCTGCAGACAAGCTTTTTTAATCTAACTGCTGCGGTTTCCGTTCAAATTTTTGAAATGGCATTTTAACTGCACCAACAAAACTTCCGTTCAATTTCTCGTCCATGTGTGTGTCAATACCAAACACGGTTTCTTCTTTGCTTAGTTTGCCAAAAGTGCCAAATAACCTATCCCAGATGCTTAATACGTCGCCATAGTTGCAATCGGTATAAGGTAACTGGTAGTGGTGATGCACGTGGTGCAGATTGGGGGTAATAAATACCAGGCCTACAATGCGGTTAACCTTTTCGGGCAGCCTGAATTGTGTGTGCGCAACGATATTGGAGAAAGATTGAAATGTTTGACGTAAAATTAAAACACCGATAGCCGGGCCGCAAATAAATACCCAAAGCATCAGGAAACAGGTACGGATGCCGGTTTCAAGAGGATGTTCGCGGGTGGTAGTGGATACATCAACATTTAGGTCACTGTGATGTACCAGGTGAAATCTCCATAATGCTTCCACCTTGTGCATGGTAACATGATAAATATACTCGCACAGGTCAAGCAGTACAAACAGGCTGGTGTAGTATACCCAGGGATTATTATGGTATGGAATAAAATTAATCAACCCCCAATGATGAGCGATGGTCCATTTGGATATCAGGATAACAAAGGTGGTTAATAACAGTTGTATAGGTAACGCTGTAAAAATAAATGAGGCGTTTACAGTAGAGTGTTTCCACTTGGTTAGGGTGCCTTCTGATGAAGCTATAACTTCGGCAAACCATAAGCTGGTAATGATGCCTGCGTATAAAATTACCTGGGTTAAATCTTCGTGATGTGAGAAAAAGGAGCGCAATTCAGCCATTTATTAAATTAAATTAATAGGGAGTTAAAGGTAAATTAATTTAGCATATTTTAAATAGTTGATCTTTTCGTCTTCATCATTTGTTCATTTTTAAAGAATGCTTTTGGCATCAATAAAACAACCATGTCTGTCTATCAAAGAAGGGCCTTTGAGGCCCTTCTTTGATAGCATCCCTTATACCTGGCTTGGTTCAAGCTTAGGTTTTGCGCTTTCGGTTCGTGTCATATCGATATCTGGTTTTGATATATCAGTTAACGCAACTTTGCCGCGCTCTTTACGCAGGATGCGGTTAAACAGAGATATTTCACGATCAAACAGGAAGCGGAAAAATAATTTTGTCCACGAAGTATGATAATGTAAGGTATCATAATACTCGGGTGCTGTTTTTTTGATCTCGGGTAATTTATTCCAGGGAATTGACGGAAAATCATGGTGCTCGTTATGGAAGCCCACATTAAAGGCTACCACGTTAAAATTGCCATAGTAGCTATAAGTTTCCTGCTCAACACTATGGGTAAGGTAATGTTCCTGTATCCAGCGGGCACCCAGTGGATGTAAGCCAACTGAGAAAGAAAAACTTAACAATAAAAAAGCAACTGCAGGCCAGCCCATAAAGTACCATATAGCAGTAGTAAATACCACTTGCAGTACAAAGTTGGTGAGTATCCAGCCATCAAAAGGGTGTATTTCTCTTAACCTTGATAAACGGAAAAGCTGGAAAACCGGGAAGAATAACAACCACATAGCTTTACCAAAAAAAGAATTGCTGATCAGTTTTGCTTCCCATTTGTTGGGTAAATCGGCATCCAGTTCATGTACACCCTGAAAAGAATGGTGTTTGATGTGGTATTTTTCGAACGATATGGCGCTTGGCAATATTTGCGGTAAATTGGCAAACATAGAAGCCCAGCGATTGGCATTGCGGTTTTTAAATAACAGTTGGTGGGTGCATTCGTGTATCATCACAAACAAGGCATGATCAGCAAAAGCACCTAATAAATAAGCTGCACCAAAAATAATCCACCAGGATTGGTCACGAACAAACCAGGCTAAAACCACCTGAAATGCCACCAGGCCAATGATAGCCCATATGGTTTTTGGGTTTTTGCCAATCAGCTTACGTAATTCTGGAAATTGCTTTAATATTTTTTTTGTGCGGATACGATGAGGTTCAGACTCCTGGGAATAAACAAAATCAGTTTTCTTAATCATATAAAATGTAAACGTTAAATATAACAATAACGTGTTGAAACTATCATTTTTTAGTAAAAAATTATCGTCAAAGGTCAAAAATTCATCAACAATTCACGAATATTTTATATAAAATTTACTTTGCCGATACCTGAACACCAATGCTTTAAGCATAATATGCTGTAAACGGGTAGTAAATCGGCTCCCGTTAAAATTTACTTGGTAGACTCAGGCTATAAACAACTGCATTAACACCTGTAGGGATTTTAATGGTGTTTTTGCTATATCAGATCCATGAAAAGGCTTAATAATAAGCGTTCCCGAAAGTGCTGAAAATTTTTATCATATTAAATTAATTGTTATTATTTTTTCATTTACAACACTTATTGCCGTTTTTACCCTTACTCTTTTGATATAATATTTTATAATTTTTAACGATTTCTAACTAATACGTGAGCTAAGCTATAGCATCAATTTGTAGACATTTTGTATTTAAGCAGATTTACTACAGTTTTGATCAGGAGCTTTGTGTGTCGGGCTTAGGTATTCAGTAAAATATTGCGTATTTTTGTATATACAACAGCCCGGTTTTCCTGATAAAAAAGGAAACCGGGCTGTTTGGTTAAAGGAAAATACAAGCCAAACCCCACCGTTTGGTAGGTAGTTATTTGACAGCCAATAGTTTAATACTTTTTAAACCTTTCAAAACGTGCAAAAAATTTGTTAAAAAGTGTTAAAATGGCATTAAAATTTAGGTAAAACGGATAATTACCGGGCTTTTTTGCCCCCTTTCTGAACAAAAAAATGTTAAAATAATAGGTTTAAAAAGTTTTTGGGGATGTGTTTATGCCGGCTATACTCCAGAATATTTAAACTCATAACAATAAACTTACAACTCAAAATTTAAAACTATGTGGTGGATATATGCTTTATTTTCGGCCTTGTTTGCGGCGCTTACCGCCATATTTGCCAAAGTAGGTATTAAAGGAGTTGATACCGACCTGGCAACTGCCATACGTACCGTAGTGATACTGATATTAGCCTGGGGCATTGTGCTATTTAAAGGCAGCAATCAGGGCATCAGCGGTTTAAGCAAAGTAAACTGGACATTCCTGGTGCTTTCGGGCTGCGCTACCGGGCTTTCATGGATCTGTTATTTTAAGGCGCTGCAATTGGGTAAAGTATCGCAGGTGGCGCCGGTTGATAAACTGAGTGTGGCCCTTGCCATTATTTTATCCGTAGTTTTTTTAGGCGAGCCCCTTAGCTGGAAAACCGCCTCGGGTGCTTTGCTCATTATCGGAGGAACCTTGGTACTTATTTTTTAATGGTTTATACCAGATATTTTACTTGGGGTTAATCATATTGTAACAAATACACAACAATTGATAAAATTCAGTTTTAATCCAATCTTTCTTGGCAAATTCGCGGCTTGAATAATCCTTTTAGCACAGTAATGAAGCCTGTTTATATACTATTTTTATTTGTAGTTTCTTTTGTAAATGCCGAGGCCCAGGTTAACCCCGTTGCCAAGGGCAAAATAAGTGGTAAAGTTACCGATGCCACTAATAAGCAGCCGGTTGACTATGCCACCGTATCTGTTTATAAACAGGGGAGCACATCGCCATTTAACGGGATCAGTACTGATACTAAAGGGAATTTTACGGTAGATCATATCCCCGCAGGCGAGTATAAAGTGACAGCAGATTTTTTAGGTTATCAGCGGGCTACTATTGAGCATGTGATTGTAAAGGATGGTAATGTATCTATCGGTGAAATAAAATTAAGTCCCGTACCGCACCAGCTTCAAGGCGTCACTATCACCGCTAAAACACCTACGGTAGAAAACAGAATAGATAAAATGGTGTACAACCCTCAAAATGATTTGAGCGCGCAGGGCGGTGTGGCTATCGATATATTAAAAAAAGTGCCACAAATAACGGTTGATATTGATGGCAATGTAGAGTTGCAGGGTAATGCCAATATCCGTTTTTTAATCAACGGTAAACCTTCCAGTATTTTTGGGGCAAGTTTGGCCGACGCACTGGCCAGTATCCCGGCCAGCCAGATCAAGAGTATCGAGGTGATTACCAGTCCGGGTGCTAAATATGATGCTGCCGGTACCGGTGGTATCGTAAACATTATTTTAAAGGATAGCAGGGTAGAAGGTGTAAATGGCAGCGTTAACCTATCAGCAGGTACACGCCGCGAAAACGGGTCATTTAACCTGAACGTGCGCAAAGGTAATTTTGGCGTGAATGCTTTTTTTAGTGGTAACGCGCAGATTAACACTAATGCGCCCAATACACGTAACCGTAATTCAAAAGATTCATTGAATAACAATACCAATCTATTTCAACAGGGTAGTAATAACTTTAGACGCAACGGATATCAATCCGGTCTGAATTTTACCTGGAACATTACCAAACATGATGATCTGAACGCCTCTATCGGTTTTAACCATTTTGGCAACCATGGTAATGGCATAACCAATGAAGATTCGCGTAAAACAAGCGCAACCGGTAGTTTGCTATCAGATACGAGTGATATTCGCAATTCCAACAGTAAATTCAACGGCACTTCTACCGATGTAAGCGTTGGGTACAAAAAAACGTTTGATAAAGAGGGGCAGGAGCTTAATGTGCTATACACCTCCAGCTTTGGTAATAATAGTTTCAGCTCTTTTCAACAGCAGGATTATTTAAACAATGTTAAACCTTCAACGGGGATATCAAATACCAACCCCGGTAAAGATCATGAAACCACGGTTTCTGTTGATTACACCCATCCGGTAAGTAAAAATTTTACGGTTGAAACGGGCGGCAAACTCGATTTTAATAACATTAATAATAGCGTAGCTACTTCTATATTATCGCCAGATGGGGTATTTGAACCAAGTGCTGCTCAAACATATAGCTTTAAGTACGATCGCAAAATATACGCCTACTATTTGTCGGCTTCCGCATCGCTATTTAATAATTTTTTGGATGTAAAAGGTGGCTTAAGAGATGAATACACCGTTACGAATTCTGATTTTCAGGGAGTTAATATTCCTAACTATAACATCCTGGCGCCATCGCTGGTGTTCTCCCATAAGTTGGATGCTACACAATCCATCAAGCTAAGTTACACCCGCAGGATACAGCGCCCAGACTATGGCGATCTGAACCCATTTTTGAATATCAGCGATGTGCATAACATCAGCACCGGCAACCCGAACCTGAAACCTGAAAAGGGTGATAATTTTGAACTGGGTTATAATAAAAGCTATGATAAAGGAGCTAACATCAATATTGCTGCTTTTTATCGCCGCAATACAGATGATATACAATCGTTTACAACCTTTTACCCCACATTGGATGTAAATGGCACTACTTATACTAATGTATCCTATAATCAACGATACAATTTAGGATCAGAGATACGTACGGGTATCAACATCTATGCTTCTGTACCGGTTACCAGTAAACTGAGTTTGCGCACCAATATGATCTTTAGCGACAGAACCAGTAATAACCCGGGTTTTACAAGTGTAAGCGCTTTTGCTTACCGTTTAAACCTGAATGCGCAATACAGCTTTGGACATGACCTGAGCGCGGAGTTTTTTGGTAACTACAATTCGTCGCAGAAAGGTATACAGGGTACCAATCCTAAATTTGTGTTCTATAACCTGGCCATGCGTAAAATGTTCATGAACAAAAAGGCCAGTATCGGGCTTACAGCATCAAATCCGTTCGCCAAATATGTTAGCCAGAGTTCAACAACTTTCGGAAACGGTTTTTATCAAACCAACCTGCGACTGGTTCCGGTGCAGTCATTTGGCATCAGCCTGAGCTACAAATTTGGCAAGCTTGAATTTAAAAAAGATAACAGGGACAATAAAGAGGATGATAACATGAATAACAACTCTGATAACCCTCCTACAGAAAAACCTAAAGATA
This sequence comes from Mucilaginibacter lappiensis, assembly GCF_900155965.1. Lineage (GTDB taxonomy): Bacteria > Bacteroidota > Bacteroidia > Sphingobacteriales > Sphingobacteriaceae > Mucilaginibacter > Mucilaginibacter lappiensis. The sequence goes on along the minus strand of NZ_FTMG01000005.1, from coordinate 290,576 downwards.
ATAACGGCGGCGGCGGAAAAAGCAAGTAAAGCAAAAAGCGATGCTGAACTTATTTCAACATCGCTTTTTGTTTAGCAGTTTTAAGAAAAGAGCTATATGTTGTTATCCGTTTTTGATCAGGATGCTTTCAATAATAAGGGTAGCATCCTCGCAGCTGTCGGTAGCGGTTTCCATTGCCATAAATACGTCGGTATATTTGATCAGCTGTATGGCATCTGTTTCATTAGCCAGCAGATCGGCAAAAGCTTTATTATAAACGGTATCGGCCTGGTATTCCAGTTTTTTGATGCTGGCACAAAGCTCAAATATTTGCGCAGAGTTGCCCAGGTTACTCATAGCGTTGATCGCTTTTTCAAGCTCAGTGCTGGTTTGTAGTATTAAATTGCCCAGGCTTAAAATAGGAGATGTTATTTTAGGTACATCATATAAATGTATCCGGCGCGACGCCATGGCAATACTATCGGCTACATCATCAATAGCTGCTGCCAGATCGCACATATCCTTACGCTGAAATGGAGATACCAGCTGTTTGCCCGATTCTGAGAATACCTGGTGGGTAAGCTCGTAACTTTTGATCTTTAATTTATCAATATGGGTAAAGTTGTACTTTTGCTCAAAAACATCTTTTGAGTTTACGGCTATGTCAAGCAATTTGGCCATTTCGGCCACATTGGCTGCTGCCTTGTTAAACAGGTCATAAAAAATCTTATTAGAATTTGGAAGTATCGACATACACTAAACTTTATGATCCTTTTTTAATATCATTAAACTAAAATGTTGAATTTTAGCTGATTAACTTGCTTAAGTCCTCAATAATATTTTGGCTAAATGTAGATATTAATTTGCGCTTAAAGGTCATGTTATTGTTAATGTAATGTTAATTTAATATTATTAATTAACGTATATTTATTGCATGCCCAAGCATCATTTACCTACTTATGCTATTGTTGAGCTGCTGATAAGACTATCGCAACATAATTATTTGATAGGCGATTACAAGAATCATAGCGCGTTTGATACGGGTGTCATGGTTAAAACTTCGGGAGGGAGCATTAGTTTCCCAACCCATATTGTACTTCGGCAGTTTGAAGACCCCACCACCATTAGTGATGACGAACTATCGCAAATGGCATTACGTTTCAGGAAGGCTTAGCAGCACTGTATAGCTAAGGGTTTATAAAGTACTTTGTAACATTTGAGGGTGGATAAAACAATATGCCCACACCCTTTATTATGTTTATATAAGTTCACTATTTATGAAACCCGCTGATAAACATTATAAATTTATAAACAGTAAAACTGGTTATGTAATTTATTATCATTCCATAAGCAGCGCTCATACCGCCGAACAGATCAAGACCGAATTGCAGGAAATAAAGGCCAGGGTAGCCATTCAATATAAAATATACCTCGAAACCGTTTACTGGGAACAGTTCGAAGACGATGTTAATGTTTAAGCTTATCGTCTAGTGATGGAAAAGATAGTATAAAAAACCCCCGCCTTGCGGCAAGGGTAAAAAACCACAACAATTGTTTAATCTTAAGGCTATGAACCCCTAAGATCAATTCCTAACTGCAATGTGGCATTCCTAATATAGGAACCTTGCTGACAGTCAATTAGTTTTAGCTGTTTGCATATATTTTACAGGTAATGTGTTAAACTAACTTATTTACCAGGTAAATGAATAAGCATACAATTTTCATCTTATATTTACCGATAAAACTATAAAACAGACTATGAGAAGATTATTACAATTTAAAGCAGGATTGCTTTTTGCATTTGTGCTTTTAACGTCGGTTGCCTTGGCCCAGGATAAGAAGCCGGCAAGCCCGCATGACAGTACAACAGCTGTAGTGGCCGGTTCAACTATCAAAATTAAATATGGCAGCCCTTATGTAAAAGGCCGCAAAATATTGGGCGAATTAGTGCCATTTGATAAGGTATGGCGTGCAGGAGCCGACTCCGCAACCAGCATTACAACCAGTAAAGCTATAAAGATAGAAGGCAAAGCGCTTCCTGCCGGAAGATATGCTTTTTTTGTTATCCCATCTAAAAGCGGAACGTGGACTATTATTTTCGACAAGAACCCTAAACAATGGGGAGCTTATACTTATAAAGAAAGTAATGATGCTTTACGCGTAACAGTTAAGGGCAAAACCGCACCTAAAAGTGAAAGCCTTGTTTATACAATTACCAAAAACGGCTTTAATCTGAAATGGGATACATTTGAAGTGCCGGTTTCCATAAAATAAGATTTTTTTAATTAACCTGATGAAAAAAGCCCCTTTGAGGGGCTTTTTTCATAACCGGGTAACCCGAATAACTGTTTAATAGTAATTTAGTAAATTACTATTGGCTTATACTTACATCCCTGATGCGTTATAATCTTCGCGAAAAACCTTTGTTAAAAAAAATAGCAGTCATATTATTACTGGCGCTGGCCATTTTTATCCTGATGCAGTTAGCAGATCATCCAGCATGGGTTGAGCGTTATTACTCAGAGGGATTTTACATATTTATTTGCCGCGTATTACACCCGGTTTTTAACTTGTTTCCTTTTAGTGTGGGCGATGTTATATATATAGCCATCATCGTCTACCTCATCTATAAAACTATCAGCTTCTTTAAGGTCCTTTTTCAAAAACAGCTTAAAAAAGCAGGTATGATGTTATTGGGGTTAATTATAGGAGTGCAGGCAGGCATATTGGCATTTTATCTTTTTTGGGGGATGAATTATTTTCGGCCATCTGCAGCTGAGCGGCTTAATTTACGGGATACTTCTTTTACAACTGCCGATCTGTGTGCAGTAACCCGGCTGCTTATAGATAGTGCAAATGTAGCACGGGCACGGGTTACCACAGCCGATTTGGCACAAAGCAACAGTACTATTTACCAAACAGCCGAACGTGCGCTGAAGTCATTATCAGCTGGTTCGGTTAGCTTTCGTACATGGCACCCGGGTGTTAAGCCATCAATGCTGACTTTTTTGCTCAACTTTATGGGTACGTCTGGCTATTATAATCCCTTTACCTCCGAAGCACAGATCAATTATCAGATGCCTGTTTTTAACCGACCTTTTGTGGCCTGCCACGAGATGTCGCACCAGATGGGTTACGGCGCCGAAGATGAGGCCGATTTTGCCGGCTTTGTGGTTGCCATTCACTCCAATGACCGGCTGTTACGCTATTCGGGCTACCACCTGGCTGTCAGCGAATTTATGTACTCACTGGGCAGGCGTGATACAGTAGCTTATAAAGCACTGAAAGCCACCATATCAAAGGATGTACGCCACGATTATGCCATCGAACATAACTACTGGCTATCCTACGAAAATAAGCTCAACGCCATCAGCAGTATTTTTTATGATAGTTTTTTAAAAGCGAATAATCAGCCTAAAGGGCTCGAAACTTATAACCGGATGGTATTGCTGGTGATGGCCCAGGAACGTAAAAATTGGGTTAGTTCATTGGTTCATTAGTGCCTGACAGATTTTACCTACATATACAAATAAACTAATAAGCAAGTGATCCAATGAACTAAAATAAAAAATGCGTCCCGGTATCTCACCCCCGGAACGCACTGCAATATCATCAAATGATATTGTATCAACTAAATCTCAGATATCATGCTTAATGAGTATCTAAGCTCTTATAAATTTACCGTGGCAAAAAAGCGTCTGGTAAACAAAACTTTATTACTTTGTAAGTATGCTGTTTTATAGCGGTAAGATTGATCAGTTAAGTATCCAATTATGAATAATTGAATGGAAACGCCTTTGCATTGTAAACATTGTACGCTTGAACGGCAAATCTACTGTAATTATTATGAAAACATTTTAAACTTTATAATCAAAAAGTCAAATTGACTAGTAAAAATATCGTTACCATGAAACCTTATATAACTATAGTTTTAATATTTTTCCCGATAGTAACTTTTGCTCAAATATTTAACCAAAACGAAATAAAACGAGCTAAAGAACAGGCAAAAACGGTTACCATTATACGTGATAATTGGGGAGTTCCGCACATTTATGGAAAAACAGATGCAGCGGTAGTTTTTGGACTAATGTACACTCAATGCGAAGATAATTTTAAAGGTATTGAGCGTAATTACCTGTACCAATTAGGCAGGCAAACTGAAGCGGATGGGAATAGCAAGCTATATACGGATGTACAATTACAGCTAATAGCCGATAGTGCCGAGGCCATTAAAGATTATAAAGCCAGCGCACCCTGGTTTAAAAAGCTCATGGATGCTTTTGCCGATGGTATCAATTATTACCTGTACCAGCACCCAGAGGTAAAACCACAGGTATTTAAGCGCTTTGAACCCTGGTATGCTTTAATGTTTACCGATGGCAGTGTTGCCGCTACCGAAACCGGAGGGATCTATCTTAATGAAACAGAAAGATTTTATAATGGCAAGGGTGAAAGACTGGGAGCCTTGAACAGCAAACCAACCCCAATTTATGATATGGTGAATGAGCGTGAAACCGGGTCAAATGGTTTTGCTATAGCGCCATCCAAATCGGCATCGGGACATGCTTTGTTATATATTAACCCGCATGTGCCTTTTTATTTCCGTAGTGAGGTAGAGCTAGTGAGCGATGAGGGACTATATGCTTATGGTGCGGTTACCTGGGGGCAATTTTTTATTTACCAGGGATTTAATCAGCATTGCGGTTGGATGCACACCAGCAGCTACGCCGATGTTGGTGATTTATATGCCGAAAAGATGAGCAAGAAGGACGGCAAATGGTATTATGAATATGATGGCTCACTTAGGCCGGTTACTACCCGCAACCTGGTGTTGAATATTAAAAACGGCGATAAGTTGGAACAAAAAACAATCACAGGGTATTATACGCATCATGGGCCTGTTCTTGGTAGTCGCGGTGGTAAATGGCTAGCGCTAAAAGCCAACAACCGTTCCTATAATGCCCTGCTGGAATCATGGTTGATCACCAAAGCCAATAATTTGGCCGAGTATAAAAAGGCCATGGACCTGGTATCCAACGCTTCAAACAATACGGTTTATGCCGATGATAAGGGTAATATTGTTTTCTGGTATGGCAACTATATCCCCAAACGGGATCCGAAGTTTGACTGGAGCCTGCCCGTTGACGGTAGTACCTCTGCAACCGAGTGGCAGGGTGTACATTCCCTAAAAGATATCATTACTGATATAAACCCGGCTACCGGCTGGATACAGAATTGTAATTCCACACCATATACGGCCTCAGGAAGTAGTAGTCCGGATAAAAATGAGTATCCTGTTTACATGGCTCCTGACGGAGAAAACTATCGGGCCATTACCGCTATTAAACTGCTTAAAGATGCTAATCATATTACGCTTAACAGCCTGATAGCGAAAGGTTATGATCATTATCTCGCCGCCTTCGACGATCTGTTGCCGCCTTTGTTCACCGCTTATGATAACGCGCCTGATTCTGTTAAACAGTTACTTAGTGAGCCTGTACAATTATTAAGGGAATGGGATAAGTATAGCGCTGCAAATTCGATAGCCAGCAGCCTGGCTATTGAGTGGGGTACGGCAATGATGAAAAATTTGCCCCCGCCCCAAACCGATCAGCAGAGCACTTTTATTACCCAACGTGTGAAAAAACTTGCTCAGATGAGTGGCGGTCAGCAACTTGGACTTTTAACAGCTGTTTTAAAAAACCTGCAAAGCCGCTTTGGCACGTGGAAAATACAGTGGGGCGACATAAACCGCTACCAGCGACCTGTTGATGGCATTACCTTTGATGATAAACTATCGAGTATTCCTGTAGGGGCAACCGGATCGGGCTTTGGGCAGTTGCCATCGTTCCAGAGCCGTACCATGAATACGCAAAAACGCTATGGTTATTCGGGTAATAGCTTTGTAGCAGCTGTTGAATTTGGCCCGCGTATAAAGGCCAAAAGCATTATAACCGGCGGACAGTCTTTTGATGTTACATCAAAAAACTTTACCGATCAGGCACAGGGATTTATTGACGGCAAATTTAAGGATGTGTTATTTTATAAGAGCGATGTGCTTAAACACGCTCAGAAAACCTACCATCCTGGCGATTAAGCCACGGACTGAAAAGTATATTTGGATATCAAAAAAATGAAGAAATATCTCCTGATAGCCTTACTGGCATGTTGTAGTGTTGATGTATTTGGTCAAAGTATTACACTGAACGACCTGATCAATATCTCCAACATGCCCAATGATGATGCCCATAATTACCTGGTGAATGGCAAAGGATTTAAAAACGAGTACCTGCAGGATGTTAATGGCCACACCGTAGAGCACCTGCACAAAATTGCAGGCAATAAAACCCAGGAAACCGTGATCATAGGCGAAGGTTATAAGCTCAGCAACGGAACTATGTTGCGTACGGTCACCTATAAATCACAAACCCCTCAGCATCTGTTTAATTTAATAACACAAGCCAAAAGTGCCGGGTTAAAAATGAATATCCAGGGCGCCGACGCCGCAAATAATATTTACCTCTTTGACAACAGCTTTTATCATATAGCCGTATATGTTAACCGCAACAACACATTCGGATCATTGGAAGTAAAGCAGAAAGAGTTTATCGGGTTCGATTAAACTTTCGCCGGTCAAAATTCAGTATAGCTTTATTATATTGCATAACCAATTGATAAAGCCTATGAAAACCATCAGTCGCAAAAAGTTTATTACTACGGCCGCACTGGCAGCTGTAGGGGTGCCTTTGGGATTAAATACCCTCGGAAAAACATCTTCTGATCACCTAGCTTTTAACGACCAAAACAACACAGGTACTCCCGCTGCCGAAAAGATCAGGGTAAGCATCTTCTCCAAGCATTTGCACTGGCTTAATTATACCGATATGGCTGCTTTGGCTGCCGAAATGGGGTTTGATGGCGTTGACCTTACCGTGCGTCCCGATGGTCATGTACTGCCCGAGAATGTTACCGCCGATCTGCCAAAGGCGGTTGCCGCGGTTGAAAAAGCCGGATTAAAAGTATATTCCATAGTAACCAATATTAAACAGGCTGATGAAAAATATGCTGCGGATATTTTAAAAGCGGCTTCGGCACTGGGTATTAAATATTACCGTACGGCCTGGTTTAATTATGATAAAGCTCTCAGCGTCCCAGTAAACCTGCAGGTAATCAGTAAACAGCTTGCTGGCCTGGCTGCTTTAAATAAACAATACCATATGCACGGCGCTTATCAGAACCATTCGGGCGATCTGTTTGGCGCCTCTGTCTGGGATCTTTGGCTGGCGCTTAAAGATCTTGATCCGGCATCCATTGGTTGCCAGTATGATATCAGGCATGCTACCACCGAAGGTGCCGATACCTGGGCTACTTCGATACAGCCCCTTGTCCCTTTTATTAAAACCACCAACATCAAGGATTTTTACTGGGAGAAAAAGGATGGCAAATGGCAGGTGAAAAGCGTTCCGCTGGGCGAAGGCATGGTTGATTTTAAGAATTACTTTGAAGTTGTTAAACAACAAGGCATAGGCGGGCCCATGAGTTTGCATTGTGAATATGAATTGGGTGGTGCGCAGGATGGTGCCAAACAATTAACTATCAGCAAACAACAGTTTACCACTGCTGTACAAAAAGACTTATCCACATTGCGGGGATGGCTAAAAGATCACGCTTTGTGATCAATTGCCAGATAATTGTTGGGTTGCCCTTACTTTCAACTACTTACATATCCTCCTGTCGAAAAAACAATTTGCATATATAGCACGTTTGTTATTATATTTATTAAAATAAGGTATGCACCTTTAACTCAATAAAGCCGCTGCCTTGTGTACCAATTAACCTTTAAAAAAAGGAGGCTGTCATGAACCTGGTTCATAAAATTGAAAATTGGGGAGATACTCATCACCCTAAGGCCCTTGATCTGATACGTATTGCGCTGGGCGTATTTTTATTATTGAAAGGTATAGCCTTTATGGAAAATACGGCTTACCTTAAAAGTCTTATTGATAGTCAGAATGTGGTTGATCTGACACCTGGTGTATTGATGGCGCTGGTTTATTATGTAACGTTTGCCCACATGGTTGGCGGTGTACTGATAGCGGTAGGCATACTCACCCGTTTGGGTTGTATTATACAAATACCTATTGTTTTGGGCGCGGTATTTTTAACAAGCATATTTCAGGAACCTATCAATGCTCTGGCATGGCCATCTATTGTGGCACTGGTATTACTGGTGCTTTTCATGATCCTGGGGTCTGGGCCTATATCATTAGATAAGTATCTTTCAGAGAAACAGTAAATTCTTCCTGGGAGGAATCGTGGTAACCCTTCAATCGCCCAAATCAAGGTTCAGATGGCTAATATCCTGTAGCTAATTCATCTACATAACACCAAAGCCAGCGTTCGCCGGGCTCGGCTGAGATAACTACCGGGTGCCCGGTTTGTTCAAAATGCCTGGTCATATGCGTGTTGGGCGAACTATCACAGCAAAGCGTAACACCGCAAGTTTGACAGGTACGCAGATGCATCCACGAGGAATGTGTTTTTACACACTCCTCGCAAATGTAATCCTGTGGTTGTTTGATATCTTTAACAGCAGCCAAATGCTGGCATGTTTCCTCTTCTATCATTTTTATTTTATTAAACTTCTGCCAGATATTTATGTACAAAGCTGATAGCCATAGATCCTTCACCCACGGCTGATGCCACGCGGTTCATCGCCCCGGCACGTACATCGCCGGCAGCAAATATGCCCGAGCAACTGGTTTCCAGTAAAAAAGGGTCGCGTTTAAGCTTCCATATCTTGCCAAAACCTTCATAGCTGCGTAACTCACGCCCGGTTTCAATAAAATCTTTATTGTTTTTGATAATATCGAGCTTGATCCAATCTGTATAAGGTTTCGCGCCGATAAAAATATACAGGGCATTAGCTACCTTTTTTTCTGTTTCCTGGGTTTTACAGTTTAACAGGGTTAGCTCTTCCAAACAATTGGTACCATAGGCTTCAGCTATCTCCGTATTAGGCACCACTTGGATGTTGGGTGTATCTGCTATTTGATGGATGAGATATGCCGACATGGTTGCTACCAGATCATCGCGACGGATAATAATATACACGTTTTTAGCAAATTTGGACAAGTGCATAGCTGCCTGGCCTGCGGAATTACCGCCACCAATTACATATACTTCTTTACCTGTACATGCCGTAGCCTCGGTAGTAGCCGCGCCATAATAAATGCCTGCTCCTGTATAGTTTTCAACTCCTTTAACCTCCAGCTTGCGATAATCAACACCTGTGGTAATTACCACGGTACGGCTGATAATTTCCGGGCCATCATCCAAAATAATGGTTTTGTAACCATCTTTTTGTTTGATGTCACTTACAGACTGGGGCGATAAAAACTCGGCTCCTAAACGCATGGCCTGGCTTATGGCACGCCTGGTCAAGTCGGCGCCGCTTAAACCTGCTGGGAAACCGAGGTAGTTTTCAATACGTGAGCTGGTACCAGCCTGACCGCCTGGTGCCTTACGTTCAATCAATAAGGTTTTTAAGCCTTCCGATGCACCATAAACCGCTGCTGCAAGGCCTGCAGGGCCGGCACCTATGATCACAACATCATAAACATCAGTCAATTGCTGCGGACTTTTATCTAATTTTTCGGCAATAGCTCTTATACTTGGTTTGGCTATATGACTACCATCCTCAAAAATTACCAAAGGCAAATCGTCGGTGGTTAAATTATTTAAGGTTAACAAACCAGCTGCATCAATATTTTTTTCGATATCAAACCAGCGGTACGGTATCAGGTTACCTGCCAAAAAATCTTTGATCTGGTGCGATTGCGGTGAAAACTGAAATCCAACCAGTTTAATACCTACAAACTCGGGCACGTAATTATTTTGCCAATCATCAAGCAGATCATTGATTACCGGGTACAGCTTTTCCTCGGGTGGATCCCAGGGTTTCATCAGGTAATAATCAAGCTGTACATCGTTGATGGCTTTTATCGCGGCCTCAGTATCTGAATAGGCGGTAAGCAAAACACGTTTAGCATCAGGGTATATTTTTTTTGCCTTCTCTAAAAATTTTACTCCTTCCATCTCGGGCATGCGCTGGTCGCACAGGAACAAAGCAACCACGTCCGAACTGTTTTTGAGTTCGGTAAGGCTTTCCAGGGCCTCATTTGCTGATGTGGTACTCAAAATTTTGTACTCTTTGCCATACTGCGACCTGATGTCGCGGCTTATGGACCGCAGTACCTGCGGGTCATCATCGATGGAGAATATTATAGGGCGGCTCATAGGGGTGTTTTTCTAAGGGTAAAATTATTAATATTTTGATACTAAAGAGCTCATCCGTCAATCAGGAAACAAACGCTGAATACAGTTTTGCCTGGTTCTGATTTTACTTTGATGGAGCCGCGGTGTTGCTTTACAATTCGTTGCACTACTTCCAGACCCATGCCTGTGCCTTTGCCCATTTCCTTGGTAGTAAAAAAGGGGTCAAATATCAGGCTTTGTATCTCCTGTGGTATACCTGGGCCGTCATCAACAATAAAAACTTCTACAAACTCGCGGTCGCGCCGGGTTTTTACAGTTAATGTGCCCGTACCATTAACGGCCATGGCATCAATGGCATTATCAATCAGGTTGGTCCATACCTGGTTAAGTTCACCTATCAGCGCCCTTACTTCGGGCAGGCTTTCGTCAAAATCTTCAATAACGTTGATATTGCCTTTCCTGATCTTATAACCTAGCATGGTAAGCGTGTTGCGTATGCCAATGTGTATATCGGCATATTGTTTATCCTGGCCACGATCCATGTGGGTAAAGGTTTTAACGGAGCTTACCAGCTCGGCAATGCGCCTGGCAGATTCCTGTATATCACTGATCATTTTCTCGGAGATCAGCACATCACTTATCCAGTTTAATATATCCGACAGGTTTTCGGGTGCAACAAGAGCATTAAATTTTTCAAGGGTATCCGTGCTGAAATTAAAATCAACAAAGCTTTCAACAATATCGTAACCATTTTCAATCTCATGCTCATCAAACCACTCTATTATTTCATCTTCGCGATGGGTACGCTGCTTAAGGCTTAAGCGGGTTGCATTTTGCTGTGAAATTTGTTGGAATAAGAGGTCGGTGACTCCGGTAACCTGTTGAGGTTCAAGTCTCATGGTGAAAATGGCCTTAACGCTTTCTGGTTCCTGTTCCAGGTGTTTTTTTAGTGTAAGCGAGTCGCGCACGATGGCCGATGCCGGGTTGTTAAGCTCATGCGCCAATCCCGCGGATAACTTACCCAGAGCCATCATCTTTTCGTTTTGCTGCTGCATGGCCGTAAAATCACGTACACGGGTGGTCATGATATTAACCAGCGATTGCGTTAGCTCATAATGATTCCTGATCATATCTGGTATCAGGTCGGTATCAAAGCTGCGTATATGTAGCTTTCCAACGGCCTGTGCATACCCTTTAGATATCTTTCCTCTTGAAAAGGGAAGATAGCCGGTGATATTGCCACTATCTACAACTGTAAATTCGCGTCTGGAACCACCTTGCATCATAAAAAAACGCATGCCGCCCTCAACCATAATATGAGGGCCGCTCATGGGTTCGCCGGGTTGCATCAGGAACTCACCATCCTCAAAAAAGTTATCTATACTATTATCCAGCAGCCATTGCAGTTGGTCTTCGGGTACGTTATTAAATGCTTCGAGCGATTTTAGCCAGGATACAGTTACCGTTTGCATGTATTAAAATTAGCTATTATTATTCAACAGTTTAATGAGCACAATATTGCGCTGCACTAAACCCAGCAAAATTGCTTTTGCTAAAATACGCATGATTTTTAAATTGGGTAACTTATGCCCAATGATTTACATTAAGAGGAGAAATCTAATTATAAGATGGTAATATCAGGAGGACTAGGAGGAAATTTTTGTGTTTATAAATGTATATTATTGATAATAAGATTATTGTAATTTTATTTCTAAATAAACTACATTCGTATTTGTTGCCTCTGAATAAAGTTTAAAAAATACAAACAACTTCCCGGTGACGGCCAGAAGCCGCCACCTTGTTGGAGAGATAAAGCATTGAAGGCCTTACCATCCCTGAGAAAGCTGGTAAGAAAGATCAAACATGAGATTGATCTGGATTTAGTTGATGTTATTGATTTAATCAGTAAAGCGCGTTCCGGGGGTGAGATACCGGAACGCTTTTTTTTGTTATTATACGTAAAATCAATGGCATTAGTTTGCGTCTTTTTTAACCTGGTTAAAACTTCATTAATGACGATCTTTATTGAGCAATAAAATTATTTTATATGGCTGACTGTTATAAAATTAAGCTATTTGTACATTTTTTATATACATTTACCCTATCAATTGTAAAATAGCTTGAATGAAACCGCTTTTACTGAAAGTTTCTTCGGGACCCGCACATTCGTTTAGTGTAAGACGCGATGTGTTGCCCGATATCAATAACCGTTGGCACTGTCATCCTGAACTTGAATTGATCTACTTTAAAAAAGGTGGCGGTACCCAATTTGTCGGCGACAGCATTAAGCAATTTAAAGCCGGCGATATGACTTTGGTTGGCTCAAACTTGCCGCATTACTGGCGCTTTGATGATGTGTATTTTGATCATAACGGGCACGAAAAAGTAGAGATAATTGTAGTGCATTTTTGCGAAAATTTTTGGGGCGACCATTTTTTGCAGCTACCCGAAAACAAGCTCATCAAAGTTTTGCTGGAACGATCAAAAAGGGGCTTGCAGATAAGCGGAAGCACCAAAGAAAAACTCAGCAAATTGTTGGAGGATATGCTGGATACCGATGGTGCCGAAAGGATCATCACGTTGCTTAAAGCACTCAATGCTGTGGCTATCAGCAACCCGGGTAACTACCTTACTTCTATTGGTTTCAAGTATGATCATAACGAATCGGAAAACGACAGGCTCAATAATATATATGAATACTCGGTGCGTAATTTCAGAAAAAAGATATACCTTGACGAGATAGCCGAAATAGCGGGAGTAAGCTCCAACTCCTTTTGCCGGTATTTTAAATCAAAAACCCGTAAAACCTATTCGCAATTTATTATTGAAATAAAGGTTGGTTATGCCTGTAAATTATTGATTGAGAATAAGATGAATATCAAGCAACTCTGTTACGATAGCGGATTTAATAATTTTTCGACTTTTCATAAGCACTTTAAACAGGTAACCGGGAAAAGCCCGCTCATGTATCAAAAAGAATTTACTAAAAATCCGTAGGAGGATAGGAACTCATCATAAAGTGGGTTTACATGTAAATTCACTTTATGATGAGTTTTATTACTTAACTTATTGATTATTAATAACATAAATAAATGTAAACCATAAAAAGTGTAAACCATGTAAACCCACTTTAACAAAGGTAATTTCTCCTGAATTGGTGTAGCGGCGGCTTGATAAATAGGCAATTATCCTTATATTTAGCCTCCAACCTTTTCAAATTATGATTCGTAATATTCTATTGGTTACCTACCGCAATCTGGTAAAAAACAAAATATATACTTTTATTAATGTAACCGGTTTGGCGTTGGGTATGGCGGCGTTCATACTCATCACGGCTTTTGTGAATTTTGAAAAAAGCTTTGATCGCCTACATCCCGATGCGCCTCATATCTATCGTGTTGAAAGTCAGTTTTACCGGGGGCATGAGCTTACCGATAGCTGGCCAACCAGTACCAATGGATATGCCCCGGCTATGAAAGCCAATTTCCCCGAGATTGCTTCCTATGCCCGCATTAGCTGGGCCAATTCTGAGCGGGTTGTAAAATATAATAACACCAAATATCGGGAAGAACATGTTTGCTTTGCTGATAGTAACTTCTTTAGTTTTTTTGCCTATCCATTGGTAAAAGGCGACCCATTAACGGCACTTAAAGAAGTAAACACTATAGTTATATCACAATCGGCAGCAAAAAAATATTTTGGCAATGCCGATGCGATGGGTAAATTTCTGGATGTAAGCACGCTTGGCGATAAGTATCATTGCATGGTTACCGGCGTGTTTAAAGATATTCCGGCTAATTCAACTATGCAGTTTAGCTTCCTCATGTCCTGGGCAACTTCATCTAAGTTTGTCCAAAATTTTTGGTACCAGCATGAAAGCTACACTTTTGTAAAATTAAACCCGGGCGCTACCATTCAATCGGTCGAAGCTAAATTTCCTGCCCTGGCTGAGCGATATAAAACAGGTCCATCATTAAAAGAATTGAAGTGGGCCGTAAAACTGATACCACTTACCGATATTCATTTAAACCCGGCCAAGCCTTATGAAATAGAGGTAAAAGGTAACCGTTTCGCGGTTAATTTTTTAAATATAATAGCCTTCATCATCCTGGTGATAGCCTGCATCAACTATATTAACCTGGCAACCACCAAATCGGTTGATCGTGCCCGGGAAGTAGGTATCCGTAAAGTAAGCGGGGCGCATGTTTCACAACTTATCCTACAGTTTTTGATGGAATCATTCATCATTAACATAACAGCCTTGTTGTTGAGCTTTGTAATGGTATTAGGTGCTCGTTACGGATTGTCGCATTACTTGTATGACAGCAACACTTATGGGTTGCTGTTTAACAGCGCCCTGTTAATAAAAGTAAGCGCGGTGTTTTTAGGTAGTATTTTAATATCAGGTATTTACCCGGCTATGGTATTGGCGCGGTTAAAACCTATCGTGGTATTGAAGGGGAGGTTCGCGTTTTCAAAAAGCGGGATATTGCTGCGCCGGGGAATGGTGGCCTTTCAGTTTATGGCATCGGTACTGCTTATTGCCGGTACTTTTGCGGTTTACAGGCAGATTGTTTACATGAGCGGCCAAAATACGGGTGTAAATATTAACCAAACCATCGTAATTAAAACGCCGGTAAATACCAGTAACTACGCTCAAAAGATCAATAGTTTTAAAAATACATTACTGAGTTTCTCTGGTGTAAAGGCGGTTACGCTTTCGGGCGCTGTACCAGGTAGGGAAGTGCGTGAGTTTTTGGCCAACAGGCGTTTCGGTGCGCCAAAATCTGAGGAACGCACCTATGAAATGCTCAAGGTTGATCATGATTTTATGCAGGCGTACGGTATGCAGCTGATTGCAGGCAGGGCATTTGACCGTTCGCGTCCGGCGGATTCCATCGGAGTAGTCCTCAATGAATCGGCAGTAAAACAGTTTGGTTTTAGTTCGCCGGAAGATGCTGTTGGAAAAAAAGTATGGCTTGAAACAGTCGACAAACATCCCAACGAAGTGATCGGTGTCATTAAAGATTATCATCAGCAATCGCTGCAACAAAAGTATACCCCGGTGATATTGTTTATGGACCCAGCCCTGTCATGGATACCTGCCGATTATTTTTCAGTTAAAGTGAGTCAGAACAACATGCTACAAATGGTGAATAACATCAGGAGCACCTGGAATGATAATTTCCCGGAATCGTCATTTGATTTCTTTTTCCTGGATGATTTTTACAATCGTCAGTATAATCAGGAAACCCAGTTTGGTCATGTGTTTACGCTGTTTTCATCATTGGCTATATTTATTGCCTGTATTGGTCTATTTGGCTTAACCGCATACTCGGCTGCGCGTCGTACCAAAGAGATAGGCGTTCGTAAAGTTTTAGGTGCATCGGTACAAAGCATTATTTCGCTGCTTACATGGGATGTGGTGAAATTGATACTGGTATCAAGCCTTTTTGCTTTGCCGGTGGCCTATATTTTTATCAACCAGTGGCTTAATCACTATGCATTTAAAGTGGCACTTACCTGGTGGCAGTTTGCATTGCCCATATTGGCGCTGGTGGTTATAGCCATAGGCACCACTTTTTATCTCACGTTCAGGGCGGCGCTTACTAATCCTACGTCCTCATTGAGGAATGAATAGCCTCACCTAATCCTCTCCAAAGGAGAGAACTTTACCTGGCACGTTAAGCAGAAAGCTATGTCCGAAATAAAAATTAAACCATTAAACAATACGCCTGAAACGCTTACCGCGCTGAGCACCATACTGGTTGAAGTTGTAGCAAATGGCGGTTCAGTTGGTTTTATGCACCCTTTAACTTTAGCCGAAGCCAATAACTTTTGGACAAGCTCTTTAGCCGCCGCTGATCGTGGAGAGCGTATTGTGTTGGGAGCTTTTGATGACGATGAACTGGTAGCCACTGTGACATTATTACTCAGCCTGCCGCCCAACCAACCACACCGTGCCGAAATAGCCAAAATGATGACCCGCATCAGTTACCGGAGTAGGGGAATAGCCAAAGCCCTATTACAAGCCGCCGAACAACTGGCCATAGAACATAATCGCAGCCTGCTAGTGCTTGACACCGCGCAGGAGGAAGGTGCCTCCGGGCTATATGAAAAGCAAAGTTTCAATTTAACCGGCATCATTCCGGATTATGCCTTGAAACCCCATGGAGGGTTAACCGCTACTATGATTTATTGGAAGCGGATAAGAGAGAAGTAGTTTAACGCGCGATTGATTTTCAAAAGCAATGGCCAGTGCGATTCCCTACCTGCTTTTGTGCACATGCCAACCGCACCCCTCCCGTGGGGAGGGAACTAATCAGTCTTACTATCCTTTGTCCTTAATCCTTGCTCCCAAAATCCTTACTCCTATAACCCATGCCAAAAAAGCTTAACACTTTGATGATTTCGGGATAACTATTTAAAGCCAAACCTTATTTCTTTGTATTACCAATGTAACCAGCTTTATAAAATAGCTATGGCCCACAGATATTGCTTAACACTTGATTTGGTTGATGACGATGCCCTGATTGCCGGGTACGAAAAATACCACGAGGCCATCTGGCCCGAGATCCGTAAAAGTATCATTGATTCTGGTATTACCAATATGGAGATCTATCGTTTTGATGTGCGTTTATTTATGATCATGGAAACCGATGATAGCTTCAGTTTTGAAAAGAAAGCAGCCGCAGATGCTGCGAATGTAAAAGTACAGAAATGGGAAACCCTTATGTGGAAATATCAGCAACCGGTAAAGGGAGCAGTGAAGGGCGAAAAGTGGGTTTTGATGGATAAAATATTTGCCTTGTAAACCAATTCAACTCAATAAATTATGTTTAAAAGAACTCAATTGCTATTTGCGCTGGTGCTCCTGACCCTCTCACCGGTATTTGCACAAAAAATGATCGGCACGGAGACCGATGCCCAGAAACAAAAACGTATGGAATGGTGGACGGATGACCGTTTCGGGATGTTTATTCACTGGGGACTGTATTCGGGCGCGGCCAGGCACGAATGGGTAAAGCATAATGAAAAGATTGATAACGCGGGCTACCAAAAATATTTCGATCAGTTTAATCCCGACCTGTTCGATCCTCAAAAATGGGCTAAACAAGCCAAAGCGGCAGGAATGAAATACGCGGTGTTGACTACTAAACATCATGAAGGTTTTTGCTTGTTCGACTCTAAATTTACCGATTACAAAGCGCCCAACACCCAAGCCAAACGCGACCTCGTGCGTGAGTATGTAGATGCCTTCCGCGCGCAAGGCCTTAAAGTAGGTTTTTATTATTCCCTGCTTGATTGGCACCATCCGGATTATACTATTGATGAGATTCACCCACAATCGCCAAAAGATAAAAGCGACGCCTCTTATGCCGCTTTAAACAAGAACCGCGACATGGCCAAATATCGCCAGTACATGCGTAACCAGATCACCGAACTATTAACCAAATATGGTAAAATTGATATCCTTTGGCTTGATTTTTCGTTCCCGCGTAAGGATGGTCACGGAAAAGGTAAAGATGAATGGGGTTCTGTGGAACTGTTAAAACTGATCCGCAAATTACAGCCAGGTATCATTGTAGATAACCGCCTGAACCTGGAAGAATATAAAGACGGCGCCGATTTTGAAACTCCTGAGCAGGTGAGTACTGCCGAACTGGCGAAATACCGTGGTAAAACCTGGGAAACCTGCCAAACTTTTTCAGGCTCATGGGGTTATTACCGCGACGAAAATACCTGGAAAACACACCGCCAGCTGCTTGACCTGTTAATTACTTCAACCAGCAACGGTGGTAACCTGATATTAAATGTAGGCCCAACCGCCCGTGGTGAGTTTGATTACCGCGCAACCAACGCGCTGGATAGCCTGAGCCACTGGATGCACGCCAACAATCAGTCTATTTATAACTGTACTTTTGCACCCGATAGCTATAAGATACCAGAAGGTACCAAACTAACGTATAATAAAGTAAACGGACGTTTATATGTGCATTTGTTTGATTATCCTAAAGATGGTAAATTAACCTTACCAGGCTATAACGGCAAAATTAAATACGCGCAGTTTTTAAATGACCATTCAGAGCTTTTAAGCAAAACCGCAGGTCAGGATGTAGAATTAACCCTGCCTGTTAAAAAACCAAATTACGAAATACCTGTAATTGAATTGACCTTGAATTAGGATCAAAGAATATAGATAAAAGGATTAAGGACTTTTAAATAATGTCAATACAAAAAGAAACATTTTTAAGGATACACCCGCATGATAATGTGCTGGTAGCCCTGCAAAACCTGGAGCAGGGAACAGAGATTAATTTTGAGGGTAATACCTTTACTTTAGCCGATCGTATTGCCGCGAAACATAAATTCGCGATCAATGAATTAAAAACCGGTCAGGAAATTTATATGTATGGCGTACTGGTGGGTAAAACCACCAGCACCATACCCCAAGGTGGCTTGCTGAGCACACAAAATGTGCATCATGCATCAGATGGCTTTCGTCTGGGCGAGCGTAAATTAAACTGGCACCAACCCGATACCCGTAGTTTTGACAGTAAAACTTTTAATGGTTACCACCGGGCCGATGGCTCTGTAGGTACCGCCAACTACTGGATAGTGGTGCCGTTGGTATTTTGCGAAAACCGCAACATCAATGTATTAAAAGAGGCCCTGGTTGATAAACTGGGCTACAAAAAAGCTAAAAGTTATGAGGGTGATGTAGAGCAGCTGATGGAGCTTTACCAGGCGGGTAAATCTGTTGAGGAAATATTGAATGCTGATATCCAGGCATCGGCAGAAAAAGCGGATTCCAAACGACTGTTCAAAAATATCGACGGGATTAAATTTCTGAATCATAGCATGGGCTGCGGAGGTACCAAGGACGATTCGGATGCGCTATGCGGGCTGATAGCCGGATATATTACCCATCCCAATGTGGCCGGCGCAACGGTTTTAAGTCTGGGTTGCCAGCATGCGCAGGTAAGTATTTTGCAGGCCGAGATTGCCAAACGCGATCCCAACTTCAACAAACCTATGGTGGTGCTGGAGCAGCAAAAAGTAGGCACCGAAAGCGAGCTGCTGAAACAAGCGCTCAAGCAAACTTTTGCCGGTTTGGTACAGGCTAATCAAAATCAACGCCAGCCCGCGCCATTATCCAAATTGTGTATTGGTATGGAATGTGGTGGTTCTGATGGGTTTTCGGGTATTTCGGCAAACCCCGCATTGGGTTATGTGTCCGATCTGCTGGTAACCATGGGCGGTTCGGTGATATTAGCCGAGTTCCCGGAACTTTGCGGCGTGGAGCAGGAACTGAGCGACCGTTGTGTGGATGAAGAAACGGCCAACCGTTTTATGCAGCTGATGACCACTTACAACGCCCGTGCCGAGGCAGATGGTTCTGGTTTTTACGCCAACCCATCACCCGGAAACATTCGCGATGGTTTGATCACCGATGCCATTAAATCGGCAGGAGCGGCAAAAAAAGGCGGTACATCACCGGTAGCGGCCGTATTGGATTACCCGGAAAAAGTAACCAAACCCGGTTTAAACCTGTTATGTACTCCGGGCAGCGATGTGGAAAGCACTACTGCCGAGGTAGGTTCGGGCGCCAATATCGTATTGTTTACTACTGGTTTGGGTACGCCTACAGGAAATCCTATTACCCCGGTAGTTAAATTATCAACTAATACGGCTATGTTTGAACGTATGCCGGATATTATCGATATTAACTGCGGAACGATCATCGAGGGTGATGAAACCATTCAGCAGGCAGGTGAACGCATATTAAATTATGTGATCCAATTGGCCAGCGGCGAGGTTGAACCCAAATCGGTAAAACTGGGCCAGGATGATTTTATACCCTGGAAAAGAGGGGTGTCGTTGTAACCCCACCCCAGCCAAACCCTCCCCGGGAGGGAGGGCTTTTAAAAGTATGGAAACTAAACTATTTAAATAACCAATAAAATTAAAAAGTCTCCCCTACCGGGGGAGATTTAGAGGGGGCTTATGTTTAAACTAACCAATAAATCGGTAGTCATTACAGGCGGGGGCAGCGGTATAGGCAAGGCCATGTCGGTATTGTTTGCGCAGCAAGGTGCTAACGTTCATATCATCGAACTAAATGACAAGGCCGCGGCCGAAACCGTAAGCGAAATTGAAGCAGCTAACGGAAAAGCTACCGGCTATGCCTGCGATGTAAGCAGTCAGCAGCAGGTGGTGGATACTTTTAATAAAATAGGCAAAATTGATATTTTAATAAACAACGCAGGTATTGCCCACATCGGCAAGGCCGATAACACCAGTACCGAAGATTTTGAACGTGTATTTAATGTGAATGTAAAAGGCGCTTACAATTGCCTTTTCGCGGTGATCCCGGTGTTAAAAGCCAATGGAGGTGGTGTGATATTAAATACCGCATCTATAGCAGCCAGCGTGGGTATTACCGATCGGTTTGCCTACTCCATGAGTAAAGGCGCCATACACGCCATGACACTTTCGGTAGCGCGCGATTATCTGCATGACAATATCAGGTGCAACTGTATTTCGCCGGCACGCATCCATACACCGTTTGTAGATGGCTTTATCGCCAAAAATTACGCCGGTAAAGAGGATGAGATATTTGAAAAATTATCCAAAAGTCAGCCTATTGGCAGGATGGGCCGGTCGGAAGAAGTAGCAGCGCTAGCTTTATACCTTTGCTCGGACGAAGCAGGTTTTATAACCGGTACCGATTATCCTATTGATGGCGGATTTATCACCCTGAATAACTAAGGAGGTTGTACGTTTTACGTTGGACGTTATAAGTCAACTGCGTAAAATAAGAAACGTAAAACGTACGACGTATAACGTAAAACATAAAAAAACAATCAATATGAAGTTGATACGATTTGGAGCAATTGGGCAAGAAAAGCCAGGAGTGATCCTTAACGATAAAAAATATGATGTATCTGCCTTTGGCGAAGATTACACCGAACAGTTTTTTGAAACCGACGGTGTGGCCCGTCTGGCTGCATTTATAAAAGATAAACAACTGCCCGAAGTTGCGGATAGTGTACGTTTGGGTAGCCCGATAGTGCGCCCGTCAAAAATTGTATGTATCGGTTTAAATTATGCCGATCATGCTAAGGAAACCAACGCGCCGCTACCACCAGAGCCGGTGATATTTATGAAAGCCACCACCGCTATTGTGGGCCCGAATGATAATATCGTGATCCCGAAAAATTCGGTAAAAACCGATTGGGAAGTAGAGCTGGCGGTAGTGATTGGTAAAAAAGCATCCTATGTTGATGAAGCTGATGCCATGAATTATGTAGCCGGTTATGTGTTGCACAACGACGTATCTGAACGCGAGTTCCAGTTAGAACGCAACGGTACCTGGGACAAAGGGAAAGGTTGCGATACCTTTGCGCCGCTTGGTCCGTTTTTGGCTACGCCCGATGAAATTGCCGATCCGCATAACCTGCGTTTATGGCTTAAAGTGAATGGTAAAATACTACAGGATGGTACGACCTCTAACTTTATTTTTAATCTGCCCCATTTAATTTCCTATACCAGCCAGTTCATGACACTGTTGCCCGGCGATATTATTTCGACAGGTACACCTGCCGGTGTTGGCCTGGGGATGAAACCTCCGTTTTATTTAAAACCAGGCGACGTCGTTGAATTGGGCATCGATGGCCTAGGCGAATCAAAACAAAACGTGGTAGCTTATGCCTAAAATTGATGCGCACCAGCATTTCTGGATATTTGACCCGGTTCGTGATAGCTGGATCAACGATGAAATGCTGGTGATCAAACGTGACTTTTTACCAGCCGACCTGCTGTCAGTGCTACAACAAAACGGCATCGACGGTTGTGTCGCCGTTCAGGCCGATCAATCCGAAAAGGAAACCCAATTTCTGCTGGAGATGGCCGCCGCTAACCCTTTTGTAAAAGGCGTAGTAGGTTGGGTTGATCTGAAAGCAGATAATCTGGAGGAACGGCTGGAATATTTTAAACAGTTTGATCAGCTAAAAGGCTTTCGTCATATTTTACAATCGGAGCCCGACAAGCAGTATATGCTGCAACCCCGTTTCCAAAAGGGGATTGCCAGTCTGCAGAAGTACGGCTATACTTATGACATACTGATATACCCCGAACATCTGCCTTATGCCGAATTACTGGCCGGAGGTTTCCCTGACCAAAAATTTGTACTTGATCATTTGGCCAAACCGCCTATTAAAGATCAAAATATGCATAGCTGGCAAAAAGATATCCTCGCTTTAGCCAAACACCCTAATGTACATTGCAAAGTATCGGGCATGCTGACCGAAGCCGACTGGAAATCATGGAAACCCGAAGATTTTACACCTTACCTGGATGTCGTGTTCAACGCTTTTGGCATCAACCGGGTCATGTTTGGCTCCGACTGGCCCGTTTGCCTGCTGGCTGGCGGTTATGAAGGTACCATGCAGGTGATAAATAATTATTGCTCAGGGCTCTCTGCAACGGAGCAGGAATTATTCTGGGGCAAAAATGCCACACTGTTTTACAATTTATAAACTTGAATTTCAAAATGATACACCTTTATCATTTTGAAATTTTTGTTGCTAAATAAAATAAAAGTAAGTATCTATGTACCGTGGTAGCAGCACGGTAATCTTCTGTTGAGAATGGCTGATTGATACAGATATACATCTATTTTACTGTTAACGCACCTTAATAGTTAATGCGTTATTAACCAATGCCCCTGTGGTTAACAACAAGCTTTTACCAAGTATTTATAACCCAGATCATAATAAAAGTGCAATATTTTATTTTAGTGAAAATTATGGCACATAATTAGCTGTATGATTATCAGACGGAGGCCAAACCAGGAAACAGGATAAAACTATTGCTTTGTTTGTTGTTGATAACCAATGTCTTCAAGCAAATTTTTTAAGAAAAAGTCATGTATATTATTTTATTAGAAGTTACCGCCCTGCTTGCCGTAATCATTCTTCCGTTATTGGTTGTGCGGAAAAAGTTCAGGAAAAGATCAAAGCCCGTGTATAAGATTGATACCAATACCGAGTATGCCCGCTATGCCATCAACGAAGATGGTTTCCTGGAAGAAATTAACGTAAGCAATTTATCAAAACACAGGCATTAGTATTAATTATACCTCATGCAAAAAGCCATTGTTATTAAACAATGGCTTTTTTGTTTTTCATAGGTTCGTTTTTAGTTAAAAAGCATCTTCGTCGTAGCTGTCTGGTAAAGGTATATCTAGCATGCGCAGGTAGGCACCCAATTGAGACCGGTGATGAACGATCTCCGAATAGGCCATCCTGATCACATCACCCTTGGTCGATTCGTTCAGAATTTGGTCACCATTGCGCAAAGTCCACTTTTTATTTAGGTCGGCTTCTTTTGCATGAACCAGGTGAGTTTTACCGCTTTTTAATGATTCCTCAAAATAATCTAGCAGGTCATGAGTGTTATTATTCGGTATGGGTTTGTAAGGTTTGGCGGCAAAGTCTAACCCGTCGGAGGTTAAAGTCATGGTTACCCATGCAGGTAGTTCGGCAATGTGATTAGCCAATTGCTGTATGTTCAAACTTTTTTCGTGCGGCTGCCATTTAAATTTATCATTTGGGATACGTTCCAGCATTTTACGGGTCGTTTGCGCTTCCTGGTCCATTTCTTTTAATAATAGGGTGATGGCTGACATGGCTTTATTGTTTTATCGTTATTGTTTGATGATTCAAAGTAACAACCCAATGGTGACAACCCTATGTCAGCAGGTTTTTATAAATGAAAAAATAAAACAACATGAAGAAATGTGTTAAAAGAGAGGTGCCCTGCTGAGCTCAGTTGAAGGGCTGAGCGCAGAGGCTTGCCTACCATGCTTCGACGGAGCTCAGCAGGGCATCCTTTTTCACAGATAAGACAGAAGGGGTTGCCATCATAAAATGCAATTGATATAATTGATTTACCAATTATCATCAATGAAACCTATATTCTTTTATCTCTTATTGCTTTTACCGGTAATGTGCGTGGCACAAACCCCGGTAGCCGATGGTTTAACCTGCGAATACCTTAGCAATCCTGTAGGTATCGATATTGTAACCCCCCGCCTTAGCTGGAAGATCAATACTCCCCAGCGAAATACGATGCAGCAGGCCTACAATATCAGGGTGGCAACCGATGTCTCTTTTTCCTCATCTAAAATTGTTTGGAACACGGGCAAGGTAAATGTCGATTCTTCTATCCTGATCACTTACGGGGGAACTTCCTTAAAACCGGCCACCCGCTATTACTGGCAGGTGAGGATCTGGGATAACCACAACCACGCATCTGCCTGGAGCAAACCGGCTTATTTTGAAACAGGTATGTTTTCGCCTGCCGACTGGACGGCCAGCTGGATACAGCCTAAACAGGATTCGACAGCGCGCAAAATACCGGCAGTCATGCTGCGCAAACAGTTCGGCGTATCCAAAAAGATAGTATCTGCCCGTGCATATGCTACGGCGCATGGTTTATATGAACTGTATCTGAATGGCAAAAAAGTAGGAGACCAGGTGCTCACTCCCGGCTGGACCTCCTATAAAAAACGCCTGCAATACCAGGTTTATGATATTACCGCCATGCTGCAACAAGGCGATAATGTAATAGGAGCCATGGTAGGCGATGGCTGGTTCCGCGGAACAACAGGTTATACTAACCAATGGGGATTTTGGGGTAAAAAACTGGCCCTGTTATGTCAGCTACAGATTACTTACGCCGATGGTACGGTCCAAAATATCAATACCGATAGTTCATGGAAGGGTACAAATGAAGGCCCCATACGGCTAGATGGTATTTATGATGGTGAAAACTATGATGCCCGCAAAGAGATATCCGGCTGGGCCAGTAAAGGTTTTGACGATGCCGGCTGGGAACTCGTAGATGTGGCCTCTTTTAATAATAAAATACTGGTAGGGGTACAAAGTGTACCCGTGCACAAAATACAAGAGATTAAACCCATTGCTATATTTAAAAGCCCCAAAGGCACGCAGATTGTTGATTTTGGGCAAAACCTTACTGGTTGGGTACGCTTAAAAGTAAGCGGCAGCGCCGGCCAAACCATAAAGATCCGCCATGCCGAAGTGCTGGATAAATTTGGTGAATTTTATACCGCCAACCTGCGCTCGGCAACGGCAACTATTAATTATACGCTTAAAGGTAACGGGACTGAGGTATTTGAGCCACACTTTACATTTATGGGTTTCCGCTATATAGCGGTAGAAGGTTTTCCGGGTGAACTGAAACCGGAGAGTTTTACGGCCGTAGTAGTACACTCCGATATGCCGGTTACCGGACAGTTTACCTGTTCCGATACCATGATCAACAAGTTGCAGCATAATATCCAATGGGGACAAAAAGGTAATTTCCTGGATATCCCCACCGATTGTCCGCAGCGTGATGAGCGCCTGGGTTGGACAGGCGACGCCCAGGTGTTTTCGCGCACTGCGGCCTTCAATATGCAGGTGGCTACCTTTTTTGCCAAATGGACAAAAGATGTGGCTGCCGATCAGTCGGCGGATGGGAGGGTGCCCTTTGTGGTACCCAATGTTTTTGATACCAATCATGCTACCTCAGCCGGCTGGGGCGATGTGTCAGTTATTGTGCCCTGGACTATGTACCAGGTTTATGCCGATAAACGCATCCTTCAAAATCAATATGCCAGTATGAAGGGCTATGTTGATTATATCATTAAGCAATCCGGTGATAAATATATATGGCATAACGGCAGCGTTTTTGGCGATTGGCTGTTTTATCGACCAGGAATTTATGATTTTTCGGAGCCCAATGGCTATACCAACCCCGACCTGATCGCTACCGCTTTTTATGCTTATTCCTCCAAACTGTTGAGCCAGGCGGCCGGAGTGTTAGGTAATACCGCTGATGAAACATACTACAACGGAATATATGAGCAGGTTAAAAAAGCCTTTGTGCGCAACTATATGACCGCAACGGGACGCATTTTTGCCGACTCGCAAACAGGTTATGTGTTGGGACTGAAATTTGGTTTGATACCAGACAGTCTGAAAGCCAAAGCCGCTGCTTACCTGGTTGAAGATGTGCGTAGCCGTAATAATCACCTGTCTACCGGCTTTTTAGGTACACCTTATTTATGCCAGGTACTGTCGCAAAATGGTTATAGTAATGTGGCTTATGATCTGCTGTTGCAAAAAACATATCCTTCCTGGCTGTACCCGGTAAAAATGGGTGCTACCACTATTTGGGAACGTTGGGACGGCATCAAAACCGACAGTACTTTTCAAGACAAAAGCATGAACTCCTTTAACCATTACTCGTACGGTGCTGTTGGCGATTGGATGTACCAGCAAATGGCCGGGTTACAATTGGGTAAGGCCGGTTATAAGCATATCATTATTAAACCCGAACCTCATCAGAAATTCAGTTTTGTTAAAGCTACCTTCCAGAGTATGTATGGCCAGGTATTGTCGGGATGGGAGGTAAATAATGGTACCATGCAGATCCATGTGAACATACCAGCTAACACCACGGCCGATATAACCTTACCGAAGGCCCACGCCGAGGAGGTAAAATTGGACGGGAAACCCCTAGCCCCGGATACGGCACATATGGATGATAACGGCGCTACCATCAGCGTTGGTTCCGGCGATTATACCTTCAGTTACCCATGGATAGAGGTAAAGGAGAAAAAGGCGGTCACGGCAAAGATGTAGTTATGGTGAACTTCGTCGAATAATGGTGGGTAGGCCTATGCGCCCGAGTATTCGACGAGTTCAGACTGACATGCCGTTTTTGCCTATATTAAAAATGATTTTCAAAAGCAATGGGCAAGTGCGATTCCTTCCCTCGGGAAGGGTCAATGTCATTAAGTTAAGCACATGGAGCCCCACCTAAATCCTCCCCGGTAGGGAGGACTTTAAAAAATTGAAGCTAAGTCTCCCCTTCCGGGGGAGATTATTACATGAGGGCTTCGCCGTTTAGAGGGGGCTTTTGCGGAATTGCTTTTGCGTTTCCCCTTAACTTAATGACATTGCGGGAAGGGGAGGAAGGGGTTTCTGAAATTTGCAATTTATGCAGGGCGTATGAACCCCTCCCTGCCAAGCACCGTCAACCAAACCCCTCCCATGGGGTGAGAACTTGGAACAATGCTCTAAAGCTGCATCTGGAGCTGCAAAATTTATTTATATTAGCTCGAAACAGATAAACATGCTCAAAAAAGGCGAACATATTGAAGGCACCCCTGCCGAGCTGCAGGCCCTGCTTGACCAGAACGCAGAAGCCAATGAATTTTTTGAAAGCCTTTCCAAATCTTACAAACAAGGGTATTGTGATTGGGTAGGATCGGCCAAACAGGAAGATACCCGTAAGGTTCGGGCCGATAAAGCACTCATCATGCTGCTTAATAAGCAAAAGACCCTGAAAACCTGAGATGCTATCCACTCAATGAAATTTTTAAAAAACGGAGGCCCGTGCGATTCCTTCCCTCGGGAAGGGGAGGAAGGGGTTTCTGATGTTTGCAAATTTATACCAGGTGCGTAAACCCCTCCCTGCCTTTGCGCTCATGCCAGCCACACCCCTCCCGTGGGGATGGAACTAAAACAGATTTTTTTAATATCTAACACTGAACACCCAATACCGAATGATGAAATTCGATATTGGAAATTCAAAATTCATTATTCGATATTACCTGCTCGTTTATCTTCTCCTGAAACTACAGAAAGTAAAATTTTGCGTGGTATTAAAAGGCGTTTGATGATCCTCGGTGATGCATCTTAATTTTTCAAAGGAATCGGCAAACCTGGTAGCCATCGAGGCTTCAGAATATTGCTTGATCTCCAGGCCGCTGCATTTGGTAGGCCCATTTTCTGAAAACGTACCCAATACCAGATATCCCCCTGAATGAATGGCTTTTTCCGCTATAGACACATAACCGGCTATTTTATCTTCGGTGGTTAAAAAATGAAAAGCAGCCCGGTCATGCCAAACGTGATACTTTACAGGCGGTACAAATTCGGTAACGTCTGATACTATCCAATGCACGTTGGCTACTTTAGCACCTAGTCTTTTTTGCGTCTTTTCGATAGATGCTGCGGAAATATCCAGTACCCATATATTTTGATAACCTTTATCCAGTAAAGCATCCACCAAACGACTATCACCGCCACCGATATCAATGATATTGGCCGACAGGTCCACCTGCAGCGATTCCACAAAATCCATCGAAGTTTTAGGATAGCTTTGAAACCAGCTTACATCATCTTCGGCTTTGGTGCCGTATACATTTTCCCAATGTTGTTTTTCAGGGGTGCTCATGGTCATGGGGGGGGTAATTAGGTATAAAAACTAAACTTGTTATGCTGAACGGAGTGAAGCATCTATTGTTGAACTTTTCAATTGTAAAATAGATACTTCGCTTTGCTCAGGATGACAAAAATAAGAGAAATCCCCTCTTTTCGGCAAGGCCAAAGTGAGGGTGGACAAGCGCAGCGACGACCAAAGGTGAGTCAATCTACGATACTAATTGCTCAAATAATTTATTCAATGTAGCCTCAGCATCCAGCAATAAACCCGGATGCACTTTTGATGATTGTACCACCGTGCTGCGGGTAGCCGTAAGCCAGCGAAAACGGGAGGCGAGATCCAGTTTGGCAATAGGGCCGGCGTGTTTATCGCCATGGCATATCCTTTCAAAGGAGTTGATATTATCTTTCAGGCAATCCATATCCAGTCCCGGGGCCAGCGCACTTACGCGGGCCTCGTTCCACACAAAGCGAACCTTTAGGAACTGCTGTTTTGGGCAGTAAATGATCACACCCACGTTGATGAATTCCTCGCGCTCTACCCTCGGCACAACGCGTACTACGGCGTACTCAAATAAGTATGGCTCTTGCATATTGTGCTTCTTTTAAAAAATTTTCAGACGCCTCTACGCGTGTGGTTAAAAAACGATAATAAACATCGCGGCGTTCGGCAGGTGTGCCGTTTTCCGAATCGTCGGTGAGCCATTCATCCGGTATCAGGTTAACAATGGCCAGAATGCGCTCATCAGTCAGGATCGAACAAAATTCGGTGTCAACCTCATCAAGCATCGAAGCCTGGGGCAGCAGCACATGGTCCTTTACGGGCATAAAAGGGCGTATAGCCTGCTCGTCCCAGTTATACCAGGAGTGGTGAAAATACAGCGAAGCACCATGGTCGATCAGCCAAAGCTCCTTATGCCACACCAGCATATTGGTATTGCGCGGGGTACGGTCAACATTGGTGAGCAGGCAATCCAGCCATACGATCTGCGAGGCCGTTTTGGCATCAAGCGTGGTCACCACCGGATCATACGTAATAGCGCCCTGCAGGTAATGCAGCGCCAGGTTAAGGCCCACACTAAATTTAAGCAGGTCCTGTATCTCCTCATCAGCTTCGGAGCGACCAAAGGCCGGGTCGAGGGTAGCGAATACCAGCTCGGGCACACGCAAACCCAGCAAACGGGCAATTTCGCCGCCTATAAGCTCAGCGATCAGCGCTTTTACACCCTGGCCTGCACCCCGGAATTTAAGTACATATAAAAACTCGTCGTCACCTTCGGCAATGGCTGGCAGAGAGCCGCCCTCGCGCAGCGGGGTAACATAGCGTATCACATTAATGGTTCTGAGTTGTGGTTCAGTGTAATTCATTGCAGCTATTCAAATGAAGCAAGCAAATATAACTAAAAACATAGCCGTGGCTCATGCACTATTGCGTTATCATATATTAATCTTATAATAACAACAATGTCATTTCGAACGAGCCAGGGGGATTTGTGTATTGGGGGCGAGGAGAAACCTTTTACGCCCTGCTTTAACTAGAGTAAGCATGAAGCAGAAGATTTCTCTGCCTTGCCCTGCTATTCCCTGTCTTCCAAGGCCTCGAAATGACATTTATTTTATTTGAAAGGGGGTATACCGTATACCCTTATAGCCATGATGCCGATCAACAAAACTTTTATGTTTAATTATTGTAATGTAAGTGTGAATTAACCTTTAAGAAACTATGACCCAACAGCACAAACAACCTGCAAAAGAAACTGTAGAAAAGGAACTGACTTATATACAGAAAGTATGGCACACGGTGGCTATTGTGGCCCTGCTGGTAGTGGTGATACTGATAGCGCGTGTTGCTTTTAACGTACTGTTGATGGTGCTGGCGGGGGTGCTGGTATCGGTTTATTTTCATGGCCTGGGCGATATGATACAGCGCAAAACCAAATGGAGCAGGCGGCTCTCTATGAGCATTTCTGTAGCAGGCACTTTTATCATCCTCACGGTTTTGTTTTGGTTTATGGGTGCCAAGATCTCTAAGCAGATCACCGTGCTGAGCGATTCGCTGCCCCAAACAGTAAATACCGTTAAGGCAAAACTGTCTGAATATCCTTTGGGCGATAAGGTATTATCTTACCTGTCTGATGATAATTCCGACAAATTGTTTGCCACCGCCAAACAATTCTTCAATACCAGTTTTGGCGTTTTGGGCAATATCTATATCATTATGTTCCTGGCTATATTTTTTACTGCCAACCCCAATTTATATAAAGATGGCATCATTAAACTGATACCGGCAGACCGCAAGGAGATG
Source organism: Mucilaginibacter lappiensis (assembly GCF_900155965.1). Taxonomy (GTDB): domain Bacteria; phylum Bacteroidota; class Bacteroidia; order Sphingobacteriales; family Sphingobacteriaceae; genus Mucilaginibacter; species Mucilaginibacter lappiensis. The sequence continues at coordinate 259,709 of NZ_FTMG01000005.1, read as the reverse complement.
GGACGATGCGTGATCGACCGGATCAGTACGGCGCTGAAAGGCTGGCTAAAGGGGATGATGCTATCCATGGTTCTAGTGTTTATTTTGATAGGTGTAGGTTTAAGCATCATGAGCATCCCGGTGGCGCTGGTGCTGGCCTTGCTCACGGGCCTGCTGAAACTGATCCCCAACTTTGGCTCGCTGGCAGCCATGATCCCCGGTGTACTGCTGGCGCTCACCATTGGTACCAATACAGCCATTATTGTAGCGTTGATTTATATTGTTTCGCAAACCATTGTGAGTAATATAGTAACCCCGCTTATCCAGAAAAAGATGATCGATCTGCCGCCTGCCCTCACCATATTGTCGCAGGTATTGATGGGGACGCTATCAGGTGTGCTGGGTATTATACTGGCGGTTCCGCTGCTGGCTATTGTGATGATACTGGTGGATGAGCTGTACGTGAAAAAGATTGAGACGGAGTCGGAAGCTTTGGATGTAGAGTCTTGAGAGCCTCGCCGTTTTAGGTGAGGCTTGTTTATCCACCCGATTTTCCGTATATTTGAATAAATACCAGCCCGGTTCTCCTTTACCAGAGAAACCGGGCTGTTTTGTTAAAGGGAAAAGGAGAACAAAAATCGACCGTTTGATATGTAATTATTTGATAATCAAAATATTAATACTTTTTAAAGTTTTAAAAACCACTCAAAATTGTGTTGAAATTTGTTAAAAAGTGTTAAAATCGATGGTTTTGAATCAATTTTCAAGTGTTTTTAGCCCGTTTTTGCTCAGAAAAATGTTAAAATTTAAGGTTTAAAAAGTTTTTAGAGCCGTAATTTGTTAAAATATTTACCCGATCATAAAAACAACATATCCATCAAAATGATTTTTACTTACCAGGATCTGGAGCCCATCGATCTAACCCAAATTAACCAGATAGCCAAAAAGGCTGGGGCTGCCATACTCAGCATTTATAACTTGTCGCCAGAAAATATTGGACTGACCCTAAAAGACGATCAATCGCCGCTTACTGCTGCTGATAAGCTATCCCACGAGGTGATATTCAAGGCCCTGACCGCATTAACGCCGCATATTCCTATTATCTCCGAGGAGGGAAAAAATATTCCATACGAAATCCGCAAAAACTGGCCATATTTCTGGTGTGTGGATCCATTGGATGGTACCAAGGAGTTCATTAAGCATAATGGTGAGTTTACCGTGAACATCGCACTCATCCATCAAAATACCCCGGTTTTGGGCATTATCTACATTCCCGTTACCGGCGAGCTATATTACGGCGGCCAAAACATCGGCAGTTGGAAAGAAACCCAGGGTGGAGCAACCACCCGTCTGCATGCCGATGTGAATAGCAGCAGCTGGATAGCGGCCGGCAGCCGCTCACATGCCTCACCCGAAGAAACTGCCGTACTGAGCCAATACCCTATAAAAGAGACTATCTCGGCAGGTAGTTCGCTTAAGTTTTGCCTGATAGCCGAAGGGAAGGCCCATATTTATTACCGTCATGGCCCTACCATGGAATGGGATACCGCCGCGGGCCAAGCCATAGCTACTTTTAGCGGCGCAAAAATGACTATGCCTAATGGCGGACCTTTTCTGTATAACAAGGTTTCGCTGCTTAATTCGGGCTTTTTGTGTAAGGTAAAATAGAGGTTTAAATACCGCCTTCAGGCCGCAAAATATCGGTATTGAAAATTAACTGATCTTAAAGTAATTAGGATTATAACAAACGTTTGTGTGGAGTTAGTTATTAAGGCAGCGTGAGTTAATCATTAACTTCATAGGTGTAATTCAAATCGGCGGCATATTAATGGATGGGGCAGTTATCAATATAACACAAGAGCAAAAGGTTAAGGCCAACTTAAAATACCTGTTTTTTACTTTCCTGAAAATAGGTTGTGTAAGTTTTGGCGGCTATATGGCCCTGGTTGCCCTGGTTCAAAAAGTAATGGTCGATCAGGATAAAGTGTTGGATAATGATACCATCCTGGATAGTGTTACCGTAGCCAGCCTGCTGCCCGGCCCTTTGGCAGTAAATATTGTGGCCTATATAGGTTATCACTTAAAGGGCAAAGCCGGCGCTGCTATCAGCATGCTGGCTATTTTACTACCTGCCTGCACTTTGATACTGTTATTATCATGGCTATACTTTACCTATTCATACAAAATTGAATGGGCGCAGATCATGCAATACGTAGCCGCCGCGGTAAGCGCCATTATTCTGTCGGCAGGAATGCAATTGTTTAAAAAAGAGATCGCTAAAAACTACGCGAAAGCGCTGTTGTGCCTGTTTACTATAGTAATTATTTCCTGGTTCAATAGCTATCTGGTTACCATCGCGCTTATTTTAACCGGGGCAGTAGCCGGGCTTTTTATGAGTGGGAATAAGTATAAGAATATAGCTGTACTTACCGCTTTCAAAAGCAGGTTTAAGATCAATCTTGCTTCGGGGGTGATTGGTTTGCTGCTAGTTAACGAAGGTGTATTTATCAGCGGTATCTATAAAAATATCAACAGTATACTGCTAAAAATAGGCGTGGTGTTTTCGGGCATAAGCCTCTCCCTTTTTGGTGGCGGTTATGTGATGATCCCCATTATGCAATCCTTATTTGTAAAAGATCTGCATTGGGTTACTGCCCAGCAATTTGTGGATACCATAGCCTTTAGCCAGGCAACACCAGGGCCAATCCTGGTAAGCGCCACTTTTATCGGATACAAGCTAACAGGTATTGCCGGGGCTATATTGGCAACAGTGGCTATGTTTGGCCCCTCGGCAGTATTAATGATTGTGGTGAGCAAGTTGTTCAAAAAAAATAAAGATCACAGCCTGGTGAAAGATATGGTATCTGGCATTAAGGTAGTGGTTATCGGTTTGATCATTTCATCGGCATTTAAAATATTCTTTCAGCAGCACTTATCTGTACTTTTTGTAGCCGTGGGATTGGTGTCCCTGTTGCTGAGTTTCAAGTATAAAATGAACCCGGTTTATTTAATTATAGGCTCCATAGCACTTGGAGTAGTAGCAAAGTTTTATAGCATATGAGTAAATTTTACCAACCTCAAGGCATCCAGATGATAGGCACGCAACGGTCTGGCTCCAATTTACTAAGGGTGATATTAGATCAGTCGGAAGCTATCGCATCCCCGCATCCGCCACATATACTGGTTACGTTTGTGCCTTTATTACAGTTTTACGGTCCGCTGGATGAAAACGCCTATAAGATACTCATTAACGATGTGGTTGATTATGTAGAGGCCAATCCTGTCCCTTGGGAAGGTATCAGCCTCAGCAGGGATTGGATCTTTGAAAACTCAACCGTATACAGCCTGTTTGAAATCAACAGATTGATTTATGAGCAGGCAACTATGGCCAAAAACGCCAGGTATTGGTGCTGCAAAAGCATGGCCAATGTGCATTATGCCGATGAGCTGGAAAAACATAACCCGGGCCTGAAATACATTTACCTTTATCGCGATGGCCGGGATGTAGCTGTATCGTTTAAGAAAGCAATTGTCGGCGAAAAACATATTTATCACCTGGCCCAGCAGTGGGTGTACGACCAGCAAGCTTGTATCGATCTGGCTGAACGTATTGGCGACGATCGCTTCTTCGCCCTAAATTACGAAACGCTCATCACCCAACCCGAAATGCTTATCCGGAAATTATGTGGTTTCCTGGAGATAGATTACAGCGATAACATGCTGAGTTTTTACAATTCCAACGAGTCAAAAGCCACTGCAGCCGCTGGTGAAATGTGGCAGAATCTCGAGAAGCCCATCATGACTAATAATAAGGGCAAGTTTCATAAGGAATTGACACCGCAGGAAATCGAAATATTTGAATTGCTGAGCCACCAGGTTTTAACCCGATTGGATTACCCTTTATTTACAGTATTAAACAATACAGAACTCCTAACGCCGGAGGCTATCGAAGCTTATAATGCCGAAAATGGGCTACTAAAAAAAGAGATACTGAGCAACGCCCGGCAATCAGATTTGGACCGTCGCGAATTGCAGTTACAGATCTTGGCGGATATTAAAAATAAGGTTGCTTAAATGGCTGAACCATCAAACGTTTGCGTTAAACAATATCATGTAAAGGTTGTTTTGGCGCCCTATCTTTCATTTTCGCTAGAGCAAACCAACTAATACATCCAATACAATATGAAGTTTAAACAGATCAACTTATGGCTTTTTTGTGTGGCCATGATGCCATTCTGGGCCATGGCCCAAACCAAATCGGCTTATAACGAACTCCAGGTTTTCGACCATTCGTTTTTTACTTATAATGGAAACGAATTCCGCAGTGCTAATGGCGCCTCAGGACCCAAATACTGGCAAAATAAAGCCGACTACGTAATCAATGCCGAATTGGTAGAAAAAGACACCCTAATCAAAGGCAACGTAAGTATCAACTATACCAATAACAGTCAGGATACGCTCAATTACCTATGGCTGCAGCTCGATCAGAACCTGTTTAAACCCGATTCGCGCGGCGCTGCCTCAACCCCGGTTAGCGGCGACCGTTTCGATGCCAAAGGCTATACCAAGGGTGGTTATGATATTGGCGTAGTTTCAGTTACCTATATGGGTAAAAACTATGTAATCAAACCTACGATTACCGATACCCGTATGCAATTGCGCCTGCCCTTTGTGGTAAAGCCACACGGCGACCTGATCAACATAAAAGTTAACTATTCCTTTTATGTACCCCACTATGGTGCCGATCGTATGGGTAGGTTAGGGGTTAAACAAGGTGTGATCTACCAGTTGGCCCAATGGTACCCGCGCATGTGTGTGTACGATGACGTGAATGGCTGGGATACCTTACCTTATATAGGCACAGGCGAGTTTTACTGCGAATATGGCAATTATGATTACTTTATCACTGCACCCGCAGATATGATCGTAGCCGGTTCCGGCGATCTGCAAAACCCGCAACAGGTATTAACCGCTGAGCAAAACAGGCGTTTAGCAACAGCCGCAAAAAGCGACAGTTCGATACATATTATTACCGAGGCTGAGGTAGGAACAGCTGCAATCAGGCCAAAACATGAGGGTACGCTTACCTGGCATTATAAAATGCACAATACGCGCGATGTTTCCTGGTCGGCATCAAAGGCCTTTATCTGGGATGCGGCAAAGGTTAATCTGCCTGGCGGTAAAAAAGGGTTGGCCAATGCAGTTTACCCGGTTGAGAGCCGTGGCTATGATCGCTATGGTCGTGCCGCGCAATACTTAAAAAACAGTATCGAATTTTATTCCAAAAACTATTTCGAGTATCCATGGCATTCGGCATTTGTGGTGGCTGGTGTGGCGCTCGGCATGGAATATCCGGGCATTGTGTTTTGCAGTTACCAAATTAAACAGGACGATCTGTGGCATGATATCACGCACGAGATGGGCCACAACTGGTTCCCGATGATCGTGGGCAGCAACGAGCGCCGCTTTATGTGGATGGACGAGGGGATGAACACCTTTATTAATGGTTACGCCTCTAACTGGTTCAACCACGGTGAATACGGCGACACCAGCAGCATGGCTGTACGCATGACCCGCAGCCTGATGCACGAGAAAGACCCGCTGATGACCGCGCCCGAAGTAATGCACGATGGTGGTCAGTATTACTACAAAACAGCCTTGGCCCTGAATATTTTACGTAATGTGGTTTTAGGAGCCGATAGGTTTGATTATGCCTTCAACATGTACATCAAACGCTGGGCTTATAAACACCCGCTACCGCAGGATTTCTTCCGTACCATGAATGATGCGGCTGGCGAAGACCTGAACTGGTTTTGGAAAGAATGGTTTTATACCACCTGGAAACTTGATCAGGCGGTTACCGATGTAAAATATAACAAAAACGATCCGGCCTCCGGCGCCATTATCACCATTGAAAATTTAGGGGAAATGGCCCTGCCCATAACCTTAAAGGTAACAGAGCAAAACAGTAAAACGCAATTGATCAATCTCCCGGTTGAAGTTTGGCAAAAAGGAGCTAAGTGGAAATTAAAATGTAACACCACATCAAAAATAACTTCGGTTATAGCCGATCCCGACAGGCAATTGCCCGATATTGACCGTAGCAATAATAGTTTTAAATTGCCTGAGTAAAATTCATATAGAATGAACTAAAAGGCAAAAAATGAGCAGGATATCTGATCAAAAGGGAATGGTTGTTTGGTTGTACGGATTATCCGGCGCTGGTAAAACAACCATTTCCTTGTTATTAAAGCAGAGACTGGAGAAAGAGGGCTTTTTTGCGGTTTGTTTGGATGGCGATGAATTGCGATCGGGTATCAATAAAGACCTGAGTTTTACTGAGAACGACCGGGAAGAGAATATCCGCAGGGCTGCCGAAATTGCCCGGTTGATGCTGAAAAATAATATTATTACCATCTGCTCTTTTATTACACCACTTCAAAAACACCGGAACCTGGCAGCCGGTATTATAGGTGAACTCTTTACTGAGGTGTTTATAGAATGTTCATTGGATGTTTGCCAGGCTCGCGATGTTAAAGGCCTATATAAAAAAGCCCGGGCAAACCAAATAACACATTTTACCGGGATTAGTTCAGGGTTTGAAACCCCAACCAACCCCAAATTGATTATTCACACTGCCGCAGAGAGCCCAGCGGAAAGCATGGAGAAGGTATATCGTTATATAGTGCCCTTATTAAAAGGTATCTAAAACTTCCGTGTTAGTCAGTCACAGCTACTCCGTAAGAATAAAAGCTTTGCAGCAAACATACATTAAGAATTCAGCATATTGTAGGTATGCAACCTGAGCACAGTAGCTACGGCACTGATGCTGAAACTGATTTTTTCTACAAAGCTTCAATCCCGAAGGGGTTTGTAAAATCTCTTAATAATCCCTTTTTTTCTTTGTATAAATATGTTATAACAATTAGAGCTATCGCCTTAAAAATGTGTTTATTACATCGCCAAAAATCAAATATTTTCCTGTTTTGCCCAAAACAGGAAGCTTTTGAACTATAAGCCCCAAATTATCAATCTGTAAAACCGTAAAGCCCAGTGTTTAATAAGGCTTTTCTTTCGAATATCTATGAATTTTCGTCGTTTATCAAACGTTTGCGTTGTTTAAGTTTTTGTAAAACAAACGTTTGCGTTGTGTTTAAGGGGCTTCAATTTTGCTTTGTTAGGGCCTTATATCTAATTTCCAATATCCAAAAAACATAAAAAAAGAACTAAAAACTTATTGATTAATTAATACTAACACCAACAATGTATGATTAAAATTTACTCACAACTTAGCTCGGATTTCATGCAAGGTATTTTTTCAAAGGGACGCTCCTATGTCAGTCCTTTTTTAAAACTGGTTTGCTGTTATCTGTTTGTATTGTTACCAACCTGGGCCAATGCCCAAACGGTAATTAATGGTACCGTAAAAGATACCAAGGGTTTAGCCGCAATTGGCGCTACAGTATCCGAAAAAGGAGCCAAAAATTCTACAGTAACCGATATCAATGGCAAATTCAAATTAACCCTTAAAGGAAAATCCAGCGTTTTAACGGTAACTTATATAGGTTATAAAGCGCAGGAAGTAACGGTAGGCTCATCTAACGAGGTATCCGTTGTTCTGGAAGAAGACCTGAATAAGCTGAATGAAGTAGTGGTAGTAGGTTACGGTTCCGTAAAAAAGAGCGACCTCACCGGTTCGGTAAGTTCGGTAAAGAGCGATGACCTGATTTTAGGCGGTACAACCTCAAATTTGGGGCAGGCTATACAAGGCAAAGCCGCTGGTGTACAAGTACAGCAATCAAGCTTTGCTCCGGGAGGCGCCATTTCTATCACGGTGCGTGGTGGTAACTCAATCAGTACAAGTAATGCACCATTATATGTAGTTGATGGGTTTATTACCGATAACGGTAACTTGATAAACCCAAATGATATTGATGACATCCAGATATTAAAAGATGCTTCGGCAACAGCTATTTATGGCTCACGTGGTGGTAATGGTGTAATTTTGATCACTACCAAGAAAGGTAAAAATGGTAAAGTATCTATTGATGCAGATGTGTCTAACGGCACACAATACCTAACGTATAAACCGGCTTTATTAACAGGACAGCAATATACAGATATCCAGAATGCTACCGCTATTGAGGACGGAAATCCTCCGCTTTTTCCAGCTGGGTTTCCTGTAGCTAATACTAATTGGCTAAAGGCTGCCACCCGTAACGCTACCGTTCAAAACAGGACTGTAAGCATAAGCAGTGGCGATAAAAATTCAAAAATTTATGTATCAGGTAACTATATTAAACAGGTTGGTGTATTGAAAAATACCGATCTGGAAAGATACAGCGCCAGAATAGGTTCTGAAAAAACACTTAATGAGAACATTAAATTAAGTGCTAACTTTTATGGCGCAAGCACCAACCAGGATCAACAATCCTATTCAGGCGATATTACAGCGCCGTTATTTGGCCTTTTAACAGCGCAACCCAATATCCCGGTTTATAATCCTGATGGTACCTACTATGTTTACCAGGGAAAAAACAATGCGTTGGCCAGCCTTTTAGAGCCAACCAATACCAGCGGTAACAAACTCATTAACGGAAATATCGCTTTAGACTATCAGATCATCAAAAATCTTACCTATCACCTTGGTGCCGGTAGTGAATATAGCCAGACAACTGCAGGTCAGTACACTCCAACAACGTTGGTAGCAGGGGCTAAAAACGGAGGTTTGGCTAGTGAGCAAACATATAGCTCTTTTAGATGGTTGGTGGAGAACTATTTTACTTATAAGTATAGTTTTAAAAATAACGACTTTACTTTATTAATAGGTAACTCTAATCAAAAAGATGTTAATCAGTCGTTAAATGCAGGGGCAAGAGGATTCTCAACAGATGCTTTCCTGTTTTATAATTTGAGCGCAGGTGCAGCTGCCTATGCAAGTAATGGTTACAGTGCTTATAATAGCTTTAGAGAAGACGCAAGTCTTACCGATTATTACGGAAGGCTTAATTATGCATATAAAGATAAAATTTTAGCAACATTTACTCTAAGGGATGATGCTTCATCTAAGTTCGGACCTAACTTTCGCCATGGTATTTTCCCATCAGGAGCTATAGCTTATAAATTTACCGAAGAGGATTTTATCAAGAATTTAAATACGTTTTCTAACTTAAAACTTAGGGTAAGTTATGGTATTACCGGTAATGATCGTATCCCCAACTACAGGTATTTAACCACATTTGGTAATTACAGTACTACGCTTGATGGTTCTGCCTTACAGGTGGGTATTGAACCATCTTTGTTGCCAAACCCTAACTTGAAATGGGAAAGTACCGCGCAGTTTGATGCCGGTTTAGATATGGGATTTGCTGATGGCAGAATCAATGCCACCATTGACGTTTACCGGAAAAGAACCAGCGATTTACTCCTTAACGTTCCTGTTGGCCAATATTTTGGGTTTAGTACCCAGTTGATCAATGCAGGCTCTGTTGAAAATAAGGGTATAGAGTTATCTATAAGTTCAAATAATATCAGAACAAAAGATTTTTCATGGAATACCAGCTTCAATATCGCTTATAACAAACAAAAAGCTTTAAAACTGGCAGAAAATGTTCCGCAGATCCTGACCAATACGGCTAATCCAAGTGGTACCGTTTCTGGTCAGCCATTTACTAAACTGGTGCCTGGAGTTGAGTTAGGAGAGCTTTATGGCTATGTTTACGAAGGTGTAATAAAAACCGGGGAACATTACGCGCCTCAACCAAATTCAAAACCTGGTGATCCTAAATATAAAGACGTTAATGGCGATGGTAAAATTACGCCTGATGATCAAACTTATTTAGGTAATTCAAATCCGCACTATACCGCAGGTTTAGGTAATGATTTTCACTATAAAGGATTTGACCTGAATATTTTTATTCAGGGAGCTTTCGGCTATTCGTTGTTTGATATGAACAGGTTAGTATTGGAGTCAACAACGGGTGCTGATGCTTTAAACCGCTTTGTAGCCGGTAAAAATGAAAACACGCAAGTACCACGAGAAGGTTACTTTTTAAGTACTTATGGAGGTTACGTGAACTCCAGGTTTGTTGAGAACGCTTCTTTTGCCCGTTTAAAATCAGTTTCATTAGGTTATAGCTTCCCATCATCATTATTCCAGAATATGAAAATTCTTCAGGGGATAAGAATATATGCCGAAGCTCAGAATTTGTTCACCATAACTGGTTATAAGGGTACAGATCCGGAAGCTAATGTTCACGCCGCCGCCGTTTCTCCAAGCACTCAAAACTTAGGTACAATCAATAACCTGGCTGGCGGGTTAGATTTTGGCTCATTCCCTGCGTTCAGAACTATAACTTTTGGTATAAAAGCTTCTATTCACTAATTACTAATAAACCTTTTATTAAGGTTCAACATAAAATTAAAAAAGATGAAAAAATACAGTATTCTTCTTATGGTGATGATGGTTTTTGTACAGTTTTCCTGTAATAAGAATCTCGATCCTAAGGTATATAGCAGTTTAACCACCACCAATGCATTCCGTACAAAATCCGACGCTATTGCTGCAGTAAACGCGGTTTATGCGCGCTTAAAAGGTCCGTCGGTAGGTGATAATTTTGATTATTGGACAGTAAGGCACTTTGCTCTTACAGATTTGACTACCGATGTTGGGCACTGTACTTATGGTGGCGATCCGGGGCAGTTGTCATTAGTACAATGGAATTCGGCTAACGGTTTAATAGCCGAAGACTGGAGGCAGATATACAAGCTGATAGCCAATGCCAATAGCGCGATATATAATATCAGCCAGATGACTGTTCTTACCGATGCGCAAAAAAAGCAGTTTTTAGCAGAGGCTAAATTCTTGCGTGCACTGGCCTATATGGATTTAATTGATGCCTGGGGTCCTGTTGTATTGCTTACTGAAAAAGATGTGGAGAAACAGCAAACTAATCCAAATTATACAGCTCCAATACCAGTAACATCTGTTGATCAGATCGATGCGCTATTGATAAGCGATCTTACGGATGCGGGTAATACATTGCCTGTTGATTATACAAAAAGCGATATCTACACAACCAATGATGTGGGCCGCGCTACCAAAGGTTCAGCGCTTACTTTGCTAGCTAAACTTTACCTCCGTGAAAAGCAATGGCAAAAAGTAGTTGATTTAACTAAACAGGTTATGGATATGAATGTTTATCAGCTATATCCTACTTACTCTGGCCTATTTGCCGAAGCAAATAAATGGTGTTCAGAAAATATCTTTTCGGTATTGAGCGATGCCAATGTAAACGGTACTGAACTTTTGAACCACTTTGGCCCATTGCAGCACCCCGTATTGACTGATAGATGGCAATATTATGCTGTAACCTGGGATTTTTACAATAGCTATGGTGACGAGGATGACCGTAAAAAAATGTTTTTCCCATCATATCTTGGTGTTGATAAATTGGTGCATCAGCAAGCGCCATCAATAGGCGCTACCCCGCCGAAGGGCGCTTTTTATATGCCTGATGTAGCTACCATGAAATATGCCGACCCCAATGGTGCCAATACTTATTATGACGGTCACAGTGTAGATATTTTACGCTACGCCGATGTATTATTGAGCAGGGCCGAGGCTATAAATCAACTAAGCGGTCCAACAGCTGAGGCTATCTCTCTGATCAATCAGGTAAAAGCACGTTCTCATGCTAAATTACTGGTTGCCGGAAGCTATACACAAGCAAGCCTGAACGATGCCCTTTTACAAGAACGTGGCTGGGAACTTTACTATGAAGGTAAACGCCGGGCAGATCTGATACGCTTTGGTAAATATGCCGATGTGGTAAATGCCTATTTGAAACGTACGGGTCAAACCCCAACCGTTCAAATGCCGCGCGATCAGTATTTCCCGTATCCTTTAAACCAGGTTACTATTAACCCTAACTTAAATAATTCCGGAAGGCAGCAGTAATTAGTATACCTTTCTGAAAAAAGAATATACAGCCCAAAAAGGCTGTATATTCTTTATATTTAAAACAGATGGTACAAAACCTGTTTAGCATTGTAAATGGTATGATGAAGTATTTCTTTAAAGGTATAGCCCTACTGACTTTTTTGGCGGTTTTTGCAGGCTGCAATAATGGCACTGCTATCAAAGAAATAAAGGTAGGTCTACACAACAATAACGAGTTAAAGATCCAAATAGATGTGCTCACCGGTTCGCCGGTAGATGCCTATGCCGAGTATTGGGTTGATAAGGGTGCAGATACCACCAAACAGGTTTCGCCCGTATCAAAAAATACGGCTCAACATAGGTTGGTACTATGTAACATCGTCCCAAAAACCAATTACGCCTATCATATTGTCACGGTAGTTAATGGGGCTAAAACGGTAAGCAAAACCTATACTTTCAGCTCGCATGAGTTGCCTTTGTTTTTACAGGAGCAGTTCACGGCTAAAAGCGCGTCTGAAAATCATATTCCTGCTGAATTTAAAGATGGCTTAATGCTCATCAATAAACGGTATGCTCCCGGCGTAGCTTATCTGGTTGACTACAAAGGCCAGATCAAATGGTACCACATGATCGATAACCTGGGTTTTAAGGTGATCCATTTTACCAAAGACCATACCTTGCTTTCTATCCTCGGTCGTAACGACGAGCCTACCAGCTACGGCAGCGAGATACTGGAGATAAACCTGGAAGGTGATACCTTGCTGCACCTGAAAAAAGGCCAGGGCGATTTTAAACAAACCATCCACCACGAAATTTTAAAGAATACCAGTAACCAGATTGTAACTCTGTTTGTTGATCAAAAGATCATGGACCTGAGCACCGTTGGCGGGGGTAAAAAAGATACCGTGAACGGCGATGGCATCATGGTGATGGATAAAGCCGGCAAGCAACTCTGGAAATGGAGCGTGTTTGATGTGATGGACCCGTTTAAAGATCCCAAGCTACTTAAAACCAAAAAGGACTGGATGCATGCCAACAGCCTGAATTACGACAAGGATGGTAATTATTTGATCTCTTTCTACAACAACGGTCAGATCTGGAAGGTTGACGCCCATACTGGTAAGGTGATCTGGAAATTTGGCAAGGGCGGTACTATAGCCATGCCTGCCGAATGTAACTTTACTCAAGCCCACGCTGCACACATCAACAGTGAGGGTAATTTGATGTTTTTTGATAATGGCGTCGAAAAGCACCAGTCGGGTGTATTTGCCATGAAACTGGATCAACAGCAAAAAACATCAACAATCGATCTGCATATCCAATTGCCCAAAGAAGTATTTAACGGGCGTATGGGCAGTGCTTATATGATCAATGATACCAGTGTGCTCTGTTGCTGCTCCAAAAGGCATATCGTTGTGCTTAGCGACCGTAAAGGGGTATTATTATGGACGATGGAGACGGCAGTACCTACTTACAGGGCTATTTTTGTAAAGAGCAGCGAGCTTAGTCCCTATTTAAAACCGTGATGAACAAAAGGTATCCATATTTGATCATTTGGCTGGTAACGGTATTTGTGCTGTGGAACCTGGCGCAGGTCAGTTCCTGTAACGAAGACCACGCGGCGACTTTAAAAAGTCCTGCTGCCAATGATAACCTGGTGACCATTGATACGCTCAAAATACCGCATGATAAATTTGGCGAGGCAGTAAGATATGGCCGCGCATTGATGCTGCGTACCGCTTATTACATTGGCCCCGATGGTGTAAACGGGCATTATACCGGCAACAAAATGAACTGTACCAATTGCCATCGTGATGCAGGTACAAGGCCTTATGCGTTTAACCTGGTTAATTCATTTAAGGAATATCCACAGTACCGGGCAAGGGAAGGCAGGATTCTGTCGCTGGCCGAGCGGATCAATAACTGTGTGATGCGCCCAAATTTGGGCCGGCCTTTGCCGCTGGATGGGCGGGAAATGATCTCGATCATGTCATACCTTAAATGGCTCAGTGACTCAGCCAGCGTAAATAACCATACCAAAGGATTGAAAAATATGGAGGTCAGCTTTCCCGACAGGGCAGCATCTTCAGATCAGGGCGAAAAACTATATGCACAGCACTGCACCCGCTGCCACGGCACAACCGGCGAAGGACAAATGCAGTTTGACCAGGTAACCTACGCCTACCCGCCGTTGTGGGGGGCAAAAGCATACCGTCAGGGATCAAGTATGCACCGGGTGGTAAAACTGGCGCAATGGCTGGTGGCCAATATGCCTTTTGATAAGGTAACGCATAACAAACCATTCCTCACTGATGCCGAAGCGCTTGACCTAGCTGCTTTTATAAACGATGATGAAAAACATCCGCGGCCATCAAAAGGGGTAACCGAGGTGCAATATCCTCATGCCGATGAAAAAGCTATTGATTACGACAAAGGGCCTTTTAACGATCCTTTTTCAGAAACACAACATAAATACGGGCCATACAAACCAATTGCCGATTACTGGAAAAGTAAAAGATTAAAGCCCACTTACTAAATTTTGAATACTACTGATATTGACCAATGAACATGAAAAAACAACTCTTTGCGCTCCTCCTCCTGCTACCTGCTTTTGCGGCACAAGCCCAAAAAATACCTTATACAAATTGTAAAAACTGCTGGGTGCCCGATTCCTTAGGGAACCACCGGGTGGTTTTAACTTTTAACGGTACCGGTAAGGCAGCCAAAGTAATTATCCCCTGGAGAAGGAGGGATAATGATCCGGAAAACAAACGGGTGATTATAGAAGATGCCAAAACCAGGCAAAAAGTTACCAATGTTAAATTGAGCGCTATTACCCGCGAAAGCGGCGAGGTAGTTTTTGAACCCACATCGGGCAAGGGGACCTACTTTGTGTATTACATGCCTTATAAAAATGAGGGCCGGTCCAACTATCCAAGGGGTATATATCTGAAACCGGAAAATACCGCTTCACCTGCATGGTTAAATAGCCTAAACGCTAATATCCCTGCGGCTACGGTAAAAGAATTCCAGTCGATAGATGCTTTTAATAGCTTTTATCCGATGGAAGTGATCGCCACCAAAAATGAAACGGATGCGCTGATCGCCAAACATAAGAGTGAATCGTTTCTGGTTTTCCCAGAGGATAGGTTAAACTCTATCCGCATGACTAAAGATTTGCCACAGCGTTGGATAGAACTTGGTCCACAAAGTAAATATACCGCTGCTGCACTGCGTGGCGAAAACTTCTCGTTCCAGTTGGGTGTATACGCCCTGCAAAACCTGGATGATGTGAAAGTTACCTTTAGTGATCTGAAAACGGCTACGGGTAAAAAAATTCCGGCTTCGGCCTTGTTCTGTATCAATACGGGTGGTACGGCTTATGACGGTTCATCGCTAACTAAAACGGTAAGCGTAGCAGCCGGCACTATCCAGGCTTTATGGTGCGGCATTGATGTGCCTGCAAGCGCTACAGCCGCCGTGTATGCCGGCAAAGCTTCCATCAGCATCAACGGTAAAACTTCCAAAGAAATTCAATTATCTTTAAATGTGAGTCCAACATTGGCCAAAAACGGTGGTGTTGATGAACCCTGGAAAATGACCCGCCTGGGTTGGTTGAACTCTACCATGGCACAAAAGAATACCGTGATAGCGCCATATAAGCCACTGGTAGTAAAAAATAACACGGTGGAATTGCTGGGCAGAAAAGTGGAGGTGAACAGCGATGGTTTCCCAAAACAGATCCAAACGTTCTTCACGCCCGAAATGACCGAATATGCCGATGCACCTAATAACCTGCTAACCGAAGCTATTCATTTTCATTTCCTGAATACTGCCGGTAAAAATATCAAACTAAAAAGCCAGGGCCTGCAGTTTACCAAACAGGAGCCAGGCACCGTACAGTGGACGGCCACGAGCTCCAACGACAGCCTGCAGATGGAAGTAACCGCCTCTATGGAGTTCGATGGTTTTATAGCTTATACCGTCAAAGTAAAAGCCTTGCAGGATGTGAGTTTTAAAGACATTACCATGCACATTCCTTTTAAAAGAGATGTGGCTAAATATATGATGGGCCTGGGCCAGAAAGGCGGCTATCGTCCTGAAAACTTTGAATGGAAATGGGATGTAAGCCATAAAAACCAGGATGGTGCCTGGATAGGTAATGTAAATGCCGGTTTGCAATACTCTTTGCGCGACGAGAAATATGTTCGTCCGCTGAATACCAATTTCTACCTGCAAAAACCACTCATCCTGCCATCATCATGGGGTAATGGCGACAAGGGAGGTCTCAACGTAAAAGACGATGGCAAAGCCGTATTAGCCAACAACTACAGCGGCGAGCGCAAGCTGAGCAAAGGCGATGTATTGTACTATAACTTCAACCTGCTTATCACACCTTTCCATACCATCAATACCGATTTTCAGTGGGCTACCCGTTTTTATCATGCCTACAAACCTATCGATACCATAAAACAAGCTGGCGCTACGGTAATCAACATTCACCATGCCACGGCTATCAATCCTAATATCAATTATCCTTTTATCGCCTGGAAGGCCATGAAGGCTTATGACGATTCGGCGCATGCCGCGGGTTTAAAGGTGAAGATCTACAATACCATCCGCGAGCTGTCTAACCACGCTTATGAAACATTTGCTTTGCGCAGTTTGGGTCATGAGATCTATTCGCCGGGTAAAGGCGGTGGTTTCAGCTGGTTACAGGAACACATAGGCGACGATTACATAGCCGCCTGGTTTGTACCCGAAATTAAGGATGCTGCCATCATCAACAGCGGTATGAACCGCTGGCACAACTACTATGTGGAAGGTATGAACTGGTTGACCCAAAATGTAGGTATCGACGGTATTTACCTGGACGATGTAGCCTTTGACCGCGTAACCATGAAACGGGTTAAAAGAGTATTGACCAAGGATGGTCACCCGGGTATTATCGACCTGCACTCGGCCAACCAGTACAACAAAAGCGATGGTTTTAACAACAGCGCCAACCTGTACATGGAGCATTTTCCATACCTCAACCGCCTGTGGTTCGGAGAGTATTTTGATTACGAAAAAAATAACCCCGATTTCTTCCTGACCGAAGTAAGCGGTATCCCATTCGGTTTGATGGGCGAAATGCTGCAAGGCGGCGGTAACAAGTGGCGCGGTATGGTTTATGGTATGACCAACCGCATGCCATGGAGCGATGGCGCCGACCCTCGCCCGATATGGAAAGTTTGGGACGATTTTGGCATCAAAGGCACCAAAATGATAGGCTATTGGGTTGATGATAATCCGGTAAAAACCGACCATGATAAAGTATTGGCCACCATTTACAAAAAAGATGGCGCCGTACTGATTTCGATAGCCAGCTGGGAGGATACGGATACCGAGATCCAGTTAAAAATAGACTGGAAAAAATTAGGTATCGACCCGGTAAAAGCCACGATCACCGCACCGGAGATCAGGACATTCCAGCATGCCAAAACATTTGGCTTGAACGATAAAATCCCGGTTGAAAAAGCCAAAGGCTGGTTGCTGATCATTAAATAATGCCTATAGCTATGCGAAAAACAGGACTGCTTGCTTTAGCGATATGTTTATCGGCCAGCTGGGTTAAGGCCCAGGAGAAGGCGGGTTACCGGGAGTATAACAAAGTGATCACAACCTACCCGTTCTCGGATCCTAACCCGATACCGGCGTTCACCAATATTTATCCCTACTTCAGGTACGATGGCTTTACCGATAAGCCCGTGCAGAAGGAGTGGAAGGTGGTGGAACTGCAAAACAAGTATATCACCTTAACCGTGCTGCCGCAGATAGGCGGTAAGATCTGGTCGGCTGTGGAACGGTCGACCGGCAAAGGGTTCATTTATGAGAACCACGTAGTAAAGTTCAGGGACATTGCCATGCGCGGCCCCTGGACAAGCGGCGGCATCGAACCCAATTATGGCATTATAGGCCATACCCCCAATTCAGTTACTCCAGTTGATTACATAGTACACAATAATGATGATGGCAGCGTAAGCTGCATCATCAGCGTGCTTGACCTGCTCACCAGCACTACCTGGGCCATGGAGATCAACCTGCCTAAAGATAAAGCCTATTTCACCACCAAATCTACCTGGTATAATTCCAATACGCTGGATGAGCCGTATTACCACTGGATGAACATCGGCATCAAAACCAAAGGCAACCTGCAGTATATGTACCCAGGCACCGGTTTCCTGGGGCACCAGGGTGAGCATGGCGACTGGCCCATCAACAAGCAAAACGGCAAGGACGTTTCCTTTTATAATAACAACGATTTTGGCGGCTATAAATCATACCACGTATTTGGCAAGTACACCGATTTTTTTGGAGCCTACTGGCATGACGATGAACTGGGTATGGCCCGATATTCGGGTCGTGATGATAAGGCTGGCAAAAAGATCTGGATCTGGGGGCTGTCTGATCAGGGCATGATCTGGGAAAAATTGCTGACCGATAACGACGGACAATACTCCGAAATTCAATCGGGCAGGTTGTTTAATCAAACATCACCAGAGAGTACCTTCACCCCGTTTAAACACAAAGGCTTTGCACCCGGCGAAGCTTCGGTATGGACAGAATATTGGTACCCTGTACTTAAAACCAAGGGCTTTGTAGAGGCCAACAACTACGGGGCGCTCAACGTAAAGACCGGAAACGGCTGGCTGAAACTGGCGCTGAGCCCGGTACAAAAAATTGCCGATAGTTTGATTGTTAAACAGGGTGAAATCATCATCTATAATAAGAAACTGGAATTAGATCCGCTTCAAACTTTTGCTGATTCTGTTCAAATGGATGCGGCTAAAGGCGATGTGTTGGTTACGCTGGGGCGCGATAAGATCATCTACAATTCAAAACCTGACGAAGGTGATTTGAGCAGGCCACTTAACTCGCCCAAAGATTTTAACTGGAATACTGCTTACGGCCTGTATATACAGGGCAAGGAGCTGATGGACGAAAAAGCCTATCCACAGGCCGGGGAAAAACTACAAGCGGCTTTAAATCTCGATCATAACTATGTACCGGCCCTGGTAAAAATGGCCCAGTTGCATTACCGCAACCTGCAATACGCCGAGGCCATGGAATTGGCCAAAGATGCCTTAAGCATCGACACTTATGACGGTGGCGCGAATTATTATTTTGGTATCATCAATACCAAACTAAATCATATAGCCGATGCCAAAGATGGTTTTGATATAGCTGCTTTATCCATGGAATATCGCACAGCGGCATATAACGGACTGGCTGGTTTATATCTGCGGGAAAAAAGCTATGACAAAGCCCTGGAATATGCTGCCAAGGCGCTCGACTTTAATCGCTATGATCTGTCGGCTTTGCAAGTGGAGGCTATTGCTTACCGCTACCTGCATCAACAGCAAAATGCAGAGCAGGTATTGACCCAGATCCTGGCCTTTAATCCACTTGATCATTTTGCCGGGTTCGAAAAATATTTGTGGGATGCCTCTACCAAAACCCAATTCACCGCTTCTATCCGGAACGAACAGCCGATAGAAAGCTATCTGGAACTGGCCAACGTTTATTATCAGTATGGATACTTGGAGGAATGCCGCAAAGTGCTAGAACTTTCGCCAGCCAATGCTTTGACCAACTATTGGCTGGCCTTTTTACAACATAAAGCAGGAAAGCCGTTTACGCAGCAATTGGATAAGGCCAATAACAGTTCGCCCGCTTTTGTGTTCCCCTTCAGGGCTGATGACGAAGAAGTGCTGACCTGGGCCATGCAGCAAAGCAACAGCTGGAAACCAAAATACTACCTGGCCCTATTGTACAAAGACCGCAACCGCATAACCGAAAGCAAAAACCTATTTACCCAATGCAGTAACCAGCCTGATTTTGCGCCGTTTTATGCGGCCCGGGCGGCCATGCTGATGGGAACCTCTGATCTGACCGATTTGCAAAAAGCCCTGAAATTGGAACCTAATGAATGGCGTTATTATAAATTATTGGGCGAATACTATGTAGCTCATAACCAGTATTCCGAGGCCTTAGCTGCGGTGGAACCTTTTTACCGTAAACATTCCGAAAATTATATCGTCGGGATGCTGTATGCTAAAACGCTGCTGCTGAATAAACGCTATGCAGAATGTGCCAAACTATTATCAGTCATCAATATATTACCTTTTGAAGGCGCTACCATTGGTCGCGATTTGTATCGCGAAGCCAAACTGATGCTGGCTATAGAAAAAATAAGAAGTAATAACTATGCAGCTGCGCTTACCTTAACAGCCGATGCCAAACTATGGCCGCTTAACCTGGGTGCCGGCAAACCTTATGCGGAAAACATTGACGAAAGGGCAGAAGACTGGTTGACCTACCTCTGCTATACCAAACAGGGCAAGGATGCCGAAGCGCGAAAGTACCTGCAAAAGATCATTGCCTTTACACCTAAGACCGACAATACCGTTAAGAACTTTTTACCGGCCAACAGCCTGGTAACGGCCTGGGCTATGGAAAAACTGGATAGTAAAGCTGCTGCCACCACGTGGCTGGATGCGCAGGTTAAACAATGCCCCGATAACGATATCATACAATGGTGCCAGCAGGTTTTTGAAAATGGATCGGCCGAAAAAGCAGATACCAGCGATACCATCGTACGCATCCTGCAACAAATAATGACTCTGAAATAATTACCTGATATGACAAAATACCAAATAATCACCACCACTAAAACTGCTTGGTTATTATCCTTCTTTGCATTGCTGCAATTGAGCAGCCATGCCACCACACTCCCGGCAGATACAGCGCTTAAAGTACCGTTGGGCGGCAACGCCTGGGTAAATAAAAATGCACAGGCTATTATTGACAGCGCTGGCCTGGGCAACTGGAGCTCCAATGCTGATGTAGTAAGCGTATACGTACGCCTGGAAGCTCCCGGCGACTTGAAAATTGCGCTCCGGCTACAGGTGCAGGAGGGCAGCAGTACCATCAAAGTATCGGCAGGGCAAAGTGTTTTAACCAAAACGGTATCTAACCAGCAAAACGCGGTTGTTGATTTCGGTACCGCTCATATTAAAGCCCCGGGCTATGTACAGATAAAATTGCAGGGTCTGAAAAAGAGCGGTAGGGTCTTCGCTCACGTAAGCGATCTGTTGCTGAGCGGTCCGGCTACGGCCAATGGGGCTGAGTATACCAAAGACAACCATGGTAGTTATTTTTACTGGGGCAGGAGAGGCCCGTCGGTGCATCTGAATTATCCTTTGCCCGATGAAGCCAAAACTACCGCCGAATGGTTTTACAATGAAGTGACCGTACCTGTAGGTAACGATGTGCTGGGGTCCTATTTTATGGCCGATGGCTTTACGGGTGGCTACTTCGGTATGCAAGTAAACTCACCAACCGAGCGTCATGTACTGTTCTCCATTTGGAGCCCCTACAATACAGATGATCCAAAAAGTATCCCGGACAGTTTAAAAATCCACCTGTTAAAGAAAGGTGCAGGCGTACATGGCGGTGAGTTTGGCGGCGAAGGTTCGGGAGGACAAAGTTATATGAACTATCCCTGGGTAGCGGGTAAAACCTATGCCTTTTTGATACATGCCCAAGCGGATGCCTCGGCTAAAACCACCATATTTACAGCATACTTTAAACCCGCCGATCAAACTACCTGGCAGCTGGTGGCCAGCTTTAAACGCCCCATGTCGGGCTTTTATTTGAAAGGTTTGTATTCGTTTCTGGAGAATTTTGATCCCGAAATGGGTACTACCGAGCGTAGGGTGAACTTTGGCAATGGCTGGCTGGTAGATACTAATGGCAAATGGTATCCATTGACCAAAGCTGTTTTTACCGGCGATGCAACCGCAAACATCAAATACCGAAAGGATTACGGTGGTGGTATACAGGGCGATCATTTTTACCTCAGAAATTGTGGATTTTTTAATGATTTTTCGACACTAAGAACCGATCTTAGCCGCCAGCAATCAAGCGCAGCTCATCCAACCATTGATTTTAATAAATTACCGTAAATGGTATCAAGTAGCTAGTATCAAGTAACGAGATTATCTTTTCCAGTGGCAGCAAAATCGATGATGCCAAATGTCGTGATACTTGATACTATCTACTTGATACTAACATAAAACAGCAACCGTGAAAAAATACCTTTTACCCTTACTCTTTTTATTACCCGTATTTTGTTTTGGGCAGGATAAACATGTTTTCAGTCTGAGTAAAAACGAATTTCTGCTGGATGGCAAACCTTTCCAGATCATCAGCGGCGAAATGCACCCGGCCCGTATCCCCCGTGAATACTGGCGCGATCGTATCCGCATGACCAAGGCCATGGGCTGTAATACCATCGCAGCGTACATATTCTGGAACTACCATGAAGCTACCCCGGGTGTTTTCGACTTTAAAACAGGGAATCATGATATCGCCGAATTTATCCGTATTTGTAAGGAAGAAGGAATGTGGGTGCTGCTACGCCCCGGACCGTACGTTTGTGCCGAGTGGGATTTTGGCGGATTGCCATCGTGGCTGTTAAAAATCCCCGATATAAAAGTGCGCTGCATGGATCCTCGTTATATGAGCGCGGTAAGCCGTTACGTGACTCATCTGGCAGCCGAAGTTAAATCCCTGCAATGTACTAATGGCGGCCCGATCATCATGTCGCAGATCGAGAATGAGTATGGCAGCTACGCTAACGATAAAACCTACCTGGAAACCCTGCGTAAACTATGGGTACAAAACGGAATTAACGTACCTTTTTATACTGCCGATGGCGCGACACCTTACATGCTGGAAGCCGGTAACATTGATGGAGCGGCCATTGGTCTGGACAGTGGCAGCAGTGATGAGGATTTTGCCCAGGCGACCAAACGCAACCCCAACGTACCATCTTTTAGCAGCGAAACCTATCCCGGCTGGTTAACGCATTGGAAAGAGAAATTCGCCAAACCAGATACCAATAGTCTGAAAAAAGAAATTACCTACTTACTGGAGAACCATAAATCATTTAACCTGTACGTAATCCACGGTGGTACCAACTTTGGTTTTACCGCTGGTGCCAACGCGTTTTCGACTACTCAGTACCAACCCGATCTCACCAGTTATGATTACGATGCGCCCATTAGCGAGCAGGGCCAGGCAACGCCTAAATATTATATGTTGCGTAACCTCATCAGCAAATATGTAAAATATAAGATTCCGGCCGTACCGCAGGCTCCTAAAGCTATCAGCATACCGGCTATTACTTTAGCGCCGTTTACCAGTATCTGGCAGCAGCTACCCAAACCTTTCCTTTCGCCGCAGCCGCAGCCAATGGAATATTACGACCAAAACCAGGGTTTGATGCTTTACCGCACCAAGCTCATCGGTCATAAGAAAGGCACACTCACCATTACCGAACCCCATGATTATGCCATGGTATTTGTGGATGATAAACTGATTGATACCGTTTACCGCGATGGCGGCAAGTGGAACATCAAAATCCCCGAAAGCAGCAGTAAAGACCCGGTACTGGATATTTTGGTAGAAGGCATGGGCCACATCAACTTTGCCCAGTACATCATAGACCGTAAAGGTATTACCGACCGGGTTACCCTCAACGGCATGACTTTGATGGATTGGCAGATCTATCCTTTACCCATGACTGAAGCCTTTATCAAGACACTAAAACCGGCAAAGG
Source organism: Mucilaginibacter lappiensis (assembly GCF_900155965.1). GTDB lineage: Bacteria > Bacteroidota > Bacteroidia > Sphingobacteriales > Sphingobacteriaceae > Mucilaginibacter > Mucilaginibacter lappiensis. Next base: position 236,121 of record NZ_FTMG01000005.1, on the reverse strand, counting down.
CCGAAGCTGATGCCAAAGGTATGTTCTTTAAAGGCACGTTTGATCTGCAGGAAACCGGCGACACTTATTTCGACCTGAGCAATTACGCCAAGGGCATTATTTATGTGAACGGTCATAACCTGGGCAGGTATTGGAACACAGGCCCGCAGCAAAGGTTGTACTGCCCGGCGTCATGGCTCAAAAAAGGAAATAATGAAATTATAGTATTTGATTTCCACCTAAACGAAGCTAAAACCATCAGCGGTAAAACTACTTTGGAGTAAAGAGAGATACAGAAAATAAATTTGTCATGCTGAACGCAGTGAAGTATCTATTGTACATCTGAGCATAGCGAAGAAGATCTTTCGCTATGCTCAGGATGACCTATTTATAAACAAATAGTTATATTCAATGTATATAAATGTGGGAGGACAAAAATGAAAGAACTTATTGACCATAAAGATTATCAGGGTATAGAGCAGGCACTATCCAATAATCCGGCTTTGGCTAATGAAGGCATTCCATATGATAGTGTGAACATTACCAAGGCGCACCCGTTGCACCGGATTTGTGACGGCGTGTTTTCCGGAACATATACCGATGCCGAAGCTGTACAAATGGCCAGGATTTTTTTAGCACATGGAGCAAATGTTAATGGCAATGAGCTGATAGAAAAACAGGACTCCCCGCTTGTTGCCGCTGCAAGCCTGTATGCCGACCAGGTGGCTATTTTGTATATAGAAAATGGCGCCATTTTAAATCATGCTGGGTGCCATGGTGGTACTGCACTACATTGGGCCGCGTACTGCGGAAGAGATAAAGTGGTTAAAAAGCTGGTGCAGAATGGCGCAAAAATTAATAAGCTATGTATCGATTTTAAATCCACCCCGCTCTTCTGGGCCATTCATGGTTTAAAGAATTGCGGTACAATCAGTTCGTCCGATACCTTAGAATGCGTAAAGATCTTGCTTCAAGCCGGTGCCGATAAAAATATACCCAATGCCGATGGAAATATAGCTTTTGAATTATTAGATGACGGGGATTTGGAATTGAAGGAATTATTGAAAAATTAACCTCGACCACACTCTCCGCTCCCGCGAGATTAGCGATAGGTATCTCGTGGGTGGCATGGTCAAAGCCTTCGGCTTTCTTGTTCAGCAGAAATCACGTTTCCCGCGAGCTGAAAGCTCGCGGGAGCGAAGGTCTTGCAGGTGCAGGACTTAGTTGCCATAAGTAAATGAAAACCTGGGACTTATTTCAGTATAGACATTGTCGGCAAAATAGGCAACATAATAAGAACCTGAAGGTTTGTCGGAAGGTAATGTTAAAGTTAAGCTCCCTGATACAACTCCATTGGTATATTTCCAGGCACCGGCATACGTATTACTTGCGCCGGGTACGTTGCCGGTTTCATAGATCCCGATCCACGCTTTAGGGTCGGCAGAGCCATTGGCAAAATTCACGGTAATGGTTTCTCCGACCGAAAATTTTGTTTTATTTAAAATGATGTTTGCCTGAGTTGGGCTTGTCTTTATTGAAAAAGTAGTTATAACACCTTTATGATCAGAAGGCCATGTTCCCGTTGGCTTAAGAAAAGGATTGGTATAAATGGCATCTTCATATCCCTGGCCTTTTACAATTGAACCTGATGGCCCAAACACGATAGATTCGTTTACGTTTACCCTATTATAATTGTCGGCATAATAAATATAATCAATACGGTCGCGCTCATCGGCATCCGGTGCCCATACCAGCGAAGATAGCTTGGCACTTGTGTTAAAAGCCGCCCAGGTAAATCCCGGATATTTTACCGGATCGGGATTTTTAACCCGGTACGAGTCCTGATAGCCTGCCCCATATAACTTAACGCTGCCTTGCCAGGGTACAATGGTGCCGTGATGATCAAACAGGTCTTTTTGTGCTTTAACCCAATCTAAGTGCGAAGGCTCATTAAAATCTCCGCCTAATATAACAATCCGTCCATTGTCTCTTTCCTGTTTGGCATCGTTTACAAAGGCACTTAGCTCTTCATCCCGGGTTGATTTGAGGTTGGCGGCCAGAACGCTGTCAACATTGGTAACCGGCGCGGCTATTTTTTTAAAGGTTACACCATCATAGCCCCTTGGCAGGTAACAGGCATAGTTGGTATAGTCTAAATGGGCCGAGTATAGGGTAACTTGCGTGGTAGCGCTCAGATTAACAGTGGCTTTATCAAAAGCATTGCCATAAATATTGGTTTTAAATGAAGCAATAGGGTATTTTGATACGATGCCAACATTGTAGTCATAAAACGAATAAAAAGTATAACCTTTTGCTTTTAAAGCCGCTACAATGCGTTCATCAAACTTGGTGCTGTTATAATTTCGAACCTCACTTAAGGTGATGAGATCGGCGCCTGATTGAATAATGGCATCAACTATACCATCAAAACCGCCGCTCACTGATGTGCCTTCCTGCCAGATGTTTAGTTGCAAAACTTTCAGTGTAATGGAGTCTGCCCCGGCTGCCAGGGTTGTTTGGACTTTAACCGGCTTTATACTGTCTGATGAAAAAGATGATGATGCTTTTTTGCAGTTTAAAAGCACGAGTGCCGAAAGCAATGGGATTAGGTAGCTTTTTTTCATTTGATTATTCTGATTTAGAATGCAAAATAATATGCTCCTTATTTGGATAGTATTATTTCGATATTATATAATGTATCAATGTTTATCTTGGTTTTTGCCGGTTTCATCAAAGTACTCATCCTTTTAGGATACCTTGAGTGTACGAAAACTGCTGAAGCCACGGTTTTTTACAAGCTTCCGGCTATGTTAAAATTACTGATCATTACTTATTAAAACATTTGTTTATCAAACGTTTGTGTAGAAATTGAAGCTTCCGCGAGCTTCTTTTTCGACCAATGATGTCTAATTTCGGTTTTTAAACCGACATGGATAGTATTTTAGTAATAGGCTCAAACGGGCAGATTGGCACCGAATTGATTGACGCGTTAAAGGTAACCTGGCCTGCTTATCAGGTCATTAGCTGCGATATAAGACCACGTGAACAGCTGAAAGGCGACGTATTTGTACAAGCCGATGTGAATGACCTGGAGAGGTTGAAAACCATTTTTGAGCAGTATCGGATCAAACAGGTGTACCTGCTGGCTGCCTTGTTATCTGCCACCGGTGAAACCAAACCCCGTTATGCATGGGATCTCAACATCAATGGGCTGCTCAATGTGTTGGATCTGTCGGTCGCGTACCGGGTCGAAAAAGTTTTCTGGCCTAGCTCTATCGCGGTGTTCGGTCCGGGTTCGCCCAAAGATGATACCCCGCAATTTGGCGAAAAAGACCCGCAAACGGTTTATGGCTTCAGCAAGCTGGCCGGCGAACATTGGTGCAACTATTACCGCGAAAAATACGGCCTGGATGTACGCAGCATCCGCTATCCTGGCCTCATCAGCTGGAAAGCCGCGCCGGGTGGTGGCACTACCGATTATGCGGTACAGATATTTCACGATGCTATAGCTACCGAAAGCTACCAATGTTTCCTTTCGGCCAATACGCGCCTGCCCATGATGTATATGGACGATGCTATCCGCGGTACCATCGAGCTGATGCAAACCCCTTTGGAAAAACTAAAAGTATTCCGCTTGTATAACCTGGCTGGTTTTAGCTGTACACCCGGCGGACTGGCCATCGAGATCAGCGAACACATTCCGGGTTTTACCATCAATTATCTCGAAAACGATCCGCGCCAACAAATAGCCGACAGCTGGCCACGGTCAATTGACGATAGCGAAGCCCAAAAAGACTGGGGCTGGCAGGCCCGGTTTGACCAGAAAACCATGACCAGCGATATGATCAAACACCTGTCGCTGGTGGTATAACAGAAGACCTAAACCTTATCATAATCCCGCAAAATTTTCGTATATTTACGATAATTGAAACAGCCCGCTTCTCTTTTATCAGAGAAGCGGGCTGTTTGATTAAGAGCAAAACGGGAACAAAAACCGACCGTTTGGTATGTAGTTATTTGATAGTCAATAAATTAATACTTTTTAAAGTTTTCAAAACGTATAAAAATCGTATTAAAATTTGTTAAAAAGTGTTAAAATGAGAGGTTTTGAACAAATTTTGAGCTGTTTTTACCCCGTTTTTGAGCCGAAAAGTGTTAAAATTTAAGGTTTAAAAAGTTTTTTCAGCATCATTTAGGCTGACTTTGGGTTGCGGATACCATCTGCATAAATTTATCTTCGGAGGCTATGTATTTTTCCAGTAAGGTGAACTGGTTACGTGCCCTCACCAGGTTGTGCCCGGGATAGCTGGATCCGTAGTAGATATCATTGTTCAGATAATCGGTCAGGAAACGGATGGCTTGCATATAGATCATAAATTTACCCGAGTATACAAACAGCTCGCGCTCGCCCTCGGTGAGGTTGCTGTTCATTTCCGAGAGGTAGCCCTCCACAATGGCTGCAAAAAAGTCTTCGCGTACCTCAATAAGGGAAAAATCCTGCTCTTCCTCGTTGGCGGGGGACAGATAGGTCCGCATCATATCACCCACATCGCTGATGTAGTAACCCGGCATAACAGTATCCAGATCAATGACGCAGAGGCCTTTATGGTCGGTATCAAATAAAATATTACTGATCTTGGTATCATGGTGAACAACGCGCAGAGGTATCAGCTGGTCGTGCATGATGGATTGATGCACATCTGCAATATCCCGGTGCCCAAAAGCCTGATCGATGGTGTCACGGGCTTCAGTCAATCGCTCGGCACCGGCATTTTTTACCACGCGCTTAAATGTTTCAAACCTGCCAGACAGGTCATGAAAACCACTCAAGGTGTATTGCAGGTTACTTACGTTAAAGCCCGCCAGCAAATTGGTGAATTTGGCAAACTGGCGGGCCGCCTCAAATGCCTCATCACGGGTTTGTACTGTATTTAAGGTGATGGAGTTTTTGATAAATGGAAACAGCCGGTAATACTCGTTGTCGGTATACTTTACCATGTAATCGCCTGTTACGGTTGGCAGCGATGCTACAAACAAATAATCGGGATAGCGCTTTGATAAATAGTTATCTATTTTGTTGGTATTTTGGGCTATATGTTCAGGTGTTTTAAAAACGTTTTTATTGATCTGCTGTAATATAAATTCGTTATCGTTTTTAAAACCAGTTATTTTCCAGGTTCGGTTGATCAACCCTTCGCCAAATTTTTCAATATGATAATCGTGTGCAATAAGGTCAAAGGATTTTAGAATAACATCAAACATTTACTAAGTTTTTTAAGGTTTTTTGAATGCTTAAACCAAACCTAATTAATAAACTGCTAAACTTTTCACGCAAACGTTTGCCTGTTTTTTTTATTGACAATCCTTTAAGATAAGTTCAAAACAGGTGACTGATTTGAATGGTGTGATATCCACAATTTCAATAACTGTTTTTGGTTTTGTTTTCTATCAGCTGCGACTCCACCATTACGTTGTAATAAGCCTGCACTCCGTCTGGCGATTGCTCTTTGCGCGACAGGAGATCTAATAAAATATCGGCAGCTTTTTGCCCCTGGAGGTATGGGAACTGCTCAACCGATGCCACCGGGGCATAGTCCATATAATTGATGATAGGTAAATTGGCGTAGCTCACAAATTGCAGGTCTTTATCCAGATCGATACCCAGGTTGCGGGCATGTTTTATGGCATATAAAGACACATAGTCATTAAAGGTAACAATGGCTGTTGGCCGGCGTTTGTGGGCCAGCAGGCCATCCAGAGCGGCCCTGGTGCCTTCTTCAGTTAAGTTGCAGCTTACTATTAACGAAGGGTCGAACTTTAGCCTGTTCTTTGTCATGGCCTTAATGTAGCCTTCCTTGCGTTCGCCGCTGGCTGCAAGGGTAGCCGGGCCATTGATGAGGCCTATGCTACGGTGCCCCTTTTGTAATAGGTAGTTTACAGCCTCAATGCTGCCGGTTTCCATATTACAGGCCACATAATGTATGTTTTTAAGCGGAGGGATGCGATCAAAAAATACCACGGGAATGTTAAAACGCTTCAGCATATCGAAATGAGCAAATGACGATGTGGTTTTGGCTACAGATATCAGCAAACCATCTACACGGGAATTTTTCATTTTTTCAACTAGCTGTATCTCCTTTTCTTCGTTGTCATGTGATTGGGCTATCAAAACGGTATAATTTCTTTTGTAGGCCGTATCCTCAATAGCGCTGATAGCTGCCGAAAAAAAGGCTTCAGACAATTCGGGGATAATAACACCAATAGTATAGGTTTTTCCTTTTTGAAAAGATATGGCGTTCTGATTAGGCTCATAACCCAGTTTTTCGGCCAATGCCTGCACCTTTAATTGGGTAGTAATACCAATAGTAGGATGTTTGTGCAAAGCCCTGGAAACTGTTGATACAGAAACATTAAGAATTTTGGCTATTTCTTTTATGGTGGCTGGTTTTCCGGTCATTATCAGTTTTAGTAATCATTAAAATTAGTAAAATGCTTTTAAACTGGCAATTTAAGCATTGGTTTATTGAAAAAGATAGGGCTTCTAAGAACTTAAAAAGCCGTTTATCTTCACGCAAACGTTTGTTTCTGGATCCTGCCAAAATTTATTTGTTAACTCAGGTGCATGAACAGGAATTTTGAGCGACCGAAATTTGTGACATTAATTAAAATAAAAATGAAAACACAAATTAACATTACGCCCTGGGGGCTGCGCTCTGTATCCTGGTGGATCACTTTATTACTAGCTGCGGGTATTATTTTTATAGGCATCCGTTTTATGATAATTCCACAAGTGGGTGCCACAGGTTTTGGTATCTCTTTTTCAAACACCGGGGATGCCGTTTATGGAAAGATCAAAGGTATTCGTGATGCCTTCTCTGGCCTGGTACTGTTACCTTTTTTATGGATGCGTATGCGTAGAGTAACGGCTTGGGTATTTACCACTGCGATTATTGTGCCCACAACCGATGCGCTCATTGTTTTAACAACCAACGGAATACATGATACAGCACACTTGATGATACACGGCGGCACAGCCTTGGTAATGATCATCACCAGTATTCTTCTTTTTTGGCGGAAGGACTGAACGTGTAAATTTTAATAAGAAAACCCGGCATGAAAAGTGCTGGGTTTCAAAGGTAAATCAAAAGTTGTTGAACGTATAAATACTCATTTTTTGCATACCGTATTTATACGCTAAGCAGGCTGGATAATTAATGCCAGGTTTGTATAATAACGGGAAATGAGCAAGGTTGACTTTGACATTGTGGTCTTTTCCCTGTTAAGCTTAAAACACACCGGCGTATATCTTCAACTTTATCATTGTGGCAATTTATAATGAGCTTCATTCTTCCTCGCAGGAAATAATTAACATCCAGATAGTTATTGATACCGATGCAATCACTACAGATTATCCGAAGCCAAGTAAAGATCCCGCGAAACCAACCGGTTTACCGCACAATTATATGTACATGGTGGCTACCAGGAGTGATGTTATTACCGGATCTGGGACAGCAAACATAAGTATAAAGGCAAATGTTGGTGATATTATCCGTTGGCATGCTGTATCTGAATACAGCAATTTCGATTCGGCAGTAGTCATTTACAACCTGGCCCAGTTTGGGGGAACCACAGTATTTAATAACTTAACTTTTAGTGTTTATACCAGGCAAGGTATTTTACCTGTTGACCGTGATGCACTCCCAGTTGGATTTTCTACACAGAATTTTTGGTTCAACCAGGCCAATGTGATCAATACCGGAACAGAATATTACAATGTTCAGTTTGCGCTGTATGTTCGCCATAGAGATTTTGTCGATCCGATATTGTTTGGCTACTACTATTGGGATCCAACGGTTACTGTACAGAATTAGTCATATTATCCCAAAAACAATAAAAGCCCGGATCTATCCGGACTCTTATTGTTTCAATAATCAATTTTTTGCTCTTGACAATTAATCTTAATTGGAAAGTATTTTCTCTGCTAACTTGGTTCCATCTACACGGGCACGGATTTTTGAAAAAGCGATTTCCCTGGCTGTAGAAGTATCATCTCCAAAAGGAGAAAAACCACAATCATCTGTAGTACCTAATTGTTGAACGGGAATAATTTGCGCGGCTTCAAGAATCAGGTCACTTATTTGCTCGGCTGTTTCTACCCGTGGATCAAGCACATTGGTAACGCCCAGAAACACATGTTGGTTGGGTTTCAGGTTTGCTTTGATCGACTCAAGAACGGTCTTCTTATCCTTTTCTGCAGCATATTCCAGATAAAAATTACCCGCGTGTAATTTAAATAACAGAGGGAGTAGCTCTGTGTACGGAATATCAGCACTGTGTGTAGAGTCATGATCACCACCGGGACAAGTATGAATACCTATTCTCTTTTGCTCCTCGGCCGTAAATTTGTCCAATACCTGGTTATTTAAATCAATAAATGCAGAAAGTAACTGCTTGCTTGGGTCTAATTTTATAGCTAAGCGGGCTTCTGTAAAATCAATCTGCACATTGTATGCGCCATTGTTTAAACACGTTCTGATATCATAGGCCGCATCATTAACCAGATCTGTTAAAAATTGTTCACGTGAATAGCCATCAATACCTTCCTGCGGATAAAGTAAACTCATTGCCGAGCAGGAAATAACTGCCTGTTTTATAGGGAGTGACGAAAATTGTTTAGCTTTTTGCAGATATGAATTAGCAAAAGTAGTATAGCGAAAAGGGCCTGCGGTAAGTTTTGGCAATTGCCTGGTATGCCCGTCGGCAAAAGGAATGATCACTCCGTCAGGGGCAAAGCTTTTAAAGCCTTGCAAAGGATAGGTAACAAAGCTTGGTTTGGATTGCTCGCCATCAGAAATTACCGGCGAACCTGTAGTTTCCAATTCTTTGATAGTTTCCTGGGTAGCTTGATCAAATAATCTGTTTAATTCTTCGGCTTTAATTTGTCCGGCTCCAAAGGCGCTCATCGCCTGTTGTAAATAAGCCGGACGGGGAATGCTCCCAATTGGTTCAGTTAATATTTTCATCATTTGGTTTAAGATTGCTCATAAAGTTAAATTATTTAGGTATTGCCTCACAGAGAATTAGATAATAAATTAATGTAAAGCCAATTTGCCCGAGATGCTTAGATACGAGGGAATATAATGAATTTTGAATTTCTCGCAGAGGACCCTGTTAAATAATGGGTTTACATGTAAACCCATTATTTAACAGAAATATTTACTTAATATATTGATTATCAATTAAATAATTTGATGTTAACCATAAAATGTGTAAACCATGTAAACCCACTTGTAAAACTTTGTATGCAACAGCATTCAATTGGCTATAAGAGTGTTTCAAAACTGCGTATCATTCTTACTGGTGCCCCTGATTTTGTAGGCTAAGGGGTATTGCTGGAAGCTTTGATCCGTCTGGCTCATACAACAAATGCAAGTGGTCGTGAATCCCCCCTCTAATTGTCACGATTGACCCTTGTGCGCGTACCTCATCCGTTCTACCTTAGCATAAACATAAACTAATAGTAAACAAAATGAGAAAGATCAGGATTGTTGAACATATCTCGCTGGATGGCGTGATCGAACATGCTGGAAACTACACTTATGGCGATTGGTCGGGGCCGTTTAGAAGCCCGGCCGGGCTACAGATGCTCCTTGATGAGTACGGTACAAACTTTGACCTAGTACTTGGTCGCCGAACTTACGATGCCTGGGTAGATTTTTGGCCTAAGGCCGGAAGTCATCCGATGGCGAACGGTATGAACTCTGCGACCAAACACGTAGCGACCCACAGACCTGACAGCCTCGAATGGGGGCCAGTAAAGGACTTGGGGACAGACATCGTAGCCGGTGTTCGCAGTCTCAAGTCAACAGACGGCCCCGATTTGCTCATCTTGGGAAGTTCGACACTGACATCAGTGTTGCTCGACCAGGGACTAGTGGACGAGGTTATACTGCTCGTATACCCGGTTTTGCTGGGCCAGGGCAAGCGCCTGTTTTCGGACAGCTTTGACGCACGCGAACTCGCTTTTGTTGACTCGAAGGCCACCCCTACAGGCGTACTCATCAATACATATAAACACGTTGGATCGCTGAAAAAATAATTTTTCGCCAATGTGGACGACTGAGCAGACTACAAATCTATGGATCATCGGTTTATCCTGTCTATGGCCAGTATTATCACCACACCATCAAAAATAAAAGCCCTGATACGGGCATGTATCAGGGCTTTGTACTCAGAGCGGGAATCGAACCCGCACTCCGTTTACGGGAACAGGATTTTAAGTCCTGCGTGTCTA
>NZ_FTMG01000005.1:0-225758 GCF_900155965.1 Mucilaginibacter lappiensis | reverse complement strand
AACTCGCGACCCCGACCTTGGCAAGGTCGTGCTCTACCAACTGAGCTACTTTCGCGTTGGGAGTGCAAATATAGACAGAAAACCATATTCTGCAAGCAGAAAAATGAATTTGAAATTTTTGGTACCACAAAAAAGCTTAAAGTTATCAATGGACTTTTATCAAAATAAGGAAATAAAACCATCATCATAAAAAAACTGGTGTGATACAATTATATATCTTGTGTAGTGCTAATGTGTTGAATGTCAGTTTTAAATAATTGTACATGATATGAATAAGTATTACAAAATTATAGATACCTTTATGTAAACCTAAATAATTGAATAAGGGCATTTTCGCCCATGAAATTATTAAAACACGCTTCACAATACTCATGGCCTATAGTGTATAACGCAATATAGCCTAATTGCTCATTTATCAATTTTTAACTTAAACTCATATAATTATGCACTTATTATTTCAAATTTTATTAGGCGGTATTGCCGGTTGGCTCGCCGGGAAGGTGATGAAGGGGGATGGTTATGGAATTATCATCGACATTCTGCTGGGTTTAGTCGGCGGTTGGGTTGGTGGTGAAATTTTAGGATGGCTTGGTATCCATTGGGGTGGGAGTATTGGCTATCTTATTACAGCCTTTTTGGGTGCCGTGTTACTGGTATGGATCTCAAGACTCATCAAAGGCAATTCGTAGATAACTTATACAGCCGTTATCGTAAAATAAGGAGGCCCGGTATTTTTATGTCGGGTCTCTTTGTTAATAGTTATATAAATTCTTTAATTTTTCTGAATAATATTAAAGGTCATTTCTTTTCTAGCTACAAAGCCCAGTTTTTGATAAAGCTTAATGGCTGTTGCGTTATCAGTACGTGAGTGAAGATAGGGGATTCCTGATGCTGCTATAATCTGGCGTATGTGATAATTAATAAGCGTGCCGGCATAGCCCTTGCCATGATAGCTGGGGTGGGTGCACACGGCGCTAACTTCTATATAGGGCGATGGCTGCGTACGATACCCTGCCATCGCAATGAGCTCATCATTATGGAAGATGCCTTTGTAATTTCCAAAGTCAATAGTGCGCTCAGTAAAAGGCCCAGGATTGGTCATTTTGGTTAATGAAAGCATGGCTGGTATGTGTTGATCCTGTAAGGTAATCAATTCATGATTTAAAGTCTCTGGTGGTATCGGTCCATCAAATACCATCTGTAATATTTTCATATTGTTCAATACTTTCCACTGTGCAGGAATGGTAATCTCTTCTGCCGAAACAACAGCTAAAACCCGCTGCTCTGTTACCAGATCGTGTAGGGTATTAAAATTAGCGACTGAATAGTTTTCAAAGCCAACAAAAGGGGCTACGTTTTGGGCAAAATATTTAACCTGGCTGTTGCCATAGGCCAAATTGTTGTTTCCTGAAATTAAGGCATTCCAGATGGGGTTATCGAGCAGGTGTTCCATGATATAAGTGTGATGAGCAAAATTAAAAGAAATATCGAGGCTGATCGTCATTTTAAACTAATAACGAACAGAGTGTGTAAGACAACTTTTTTGCTCATATTATGTTTAATAGTAAACATAAAAATATATGAGTTGGTCATCAGAACAATATTCAAAATTTGAGAACGAACGAAACCGTCCTATCCGAGACTTGCTTTTTAATATCCCGATAACCCAGGTAAATACTGCTGCAGACATAGGATGTGGTCCTGGTAATTCTACAGAATTATTACGAGACCGGTTCCCTCATGCTCAAATAATGGGTATGGATAGTTCTGAAAATATGATTGAAGCGGCCCGTAAACGTATGCCCGATGTACATTTTGCGGTTGATGATATTTCAACATGGCGCGATCCTGGACCTTATGATGTTATCCTGGCGAATGCGGCTTTGCAGTGGGTATCTGATCATAAAACGTTATTCCCAGCATTGATCAGCAAGCTTGCTAAAGGAGGCTGCCTGGCTGTGCAAATGCCCGATAATTTTGAGGAGCCCGCGCACCGTCTCATGCGCGAAACCGCCGAAAACGGTCCCTGGGCTGCTAAATTAAACCAAGCATCAAAACGAATAAAAAGGGAAACAGCCGAATGGTACTATCGTAACCTGCGAGATAAGGTTGCTACACTGGATATCTGGCGTACAGTTTATCATCACCCGCTTCATGGTGGTGCCGCGGCAATTGTGGAGTGGTTTAAAGGAACTGGTCTGCGCCCCTTTATTGAGCCACTCGATGATGCCGAACGCAAGGCTTTTCTGGCTCAATATGAAGAAGGAATAGCGAAAGCATATCCTCAATACCCAGATGGTTCGGTATTGTTGCCCTTTCCGAGATTGTTTATTGTGGCAACTGTTTAAAACCCTATAAGCTCCTAAAAATAAAAAAGCCTCCCAATATTATTACCGGGAGGCTTTTTTGCTAATCATTCCATTCAATTTTATAGCTGTACTTCCAGTCGACCGCCCCTAATCCGAATAGTTTGAGAAAAAGTGACATGATGGTATCCCTAATCCAGGCCGAAGCAGGCGAGTGCACTTTTTTATCAGTATTATGTTTATTGGCGTCGGCACGTACTTTCTCTGTTCGTGGTTTTCTGATTGATTGAAAATCGAAAAAAGCTTTAGAATGCTCAGTTATTGTATGTTTTCTGAGCAGCTTGGCTAATAGCATGGCATCTTCCAAAGCTAACGATGCACCCAGGCCGCTGGTGGGGCTCACCGCATGTGCGGCATCGCCTATTAAAATTGTTTTGTCTTGGTACCATTTGGGTAAACTGGGCATATCATACATTACGGTTTTGATGATATGATCTGAGTTGGCTACCAGTTGGGGTACAGGCGAATAAAAATCTTTATAATCTGCTGCTAATTTATTCTTTAGTGCCCCGCTCGAAAGCTTCATTAAAGTTTGTTTAGCATCCTGCTCCGCTAATTCCACACTACACCACCACATGAGTTCATCTGTAGTCTGGAAATTAAACCCAAAGAACCCACTTAACCCAAATGACAAGTTAAGTGCATCATGATCATATTGGCCCAGGTATTGCTCAATAGTTGATTTTTGTACAAAGCCACCGGCGCCATAAAAACCGGTATATTCTTCGGGGAAAGCATCGTTAAAGATGATTTTCCGGGATGCGGAGTGGATGCCGTCGGCACCTATGATCAACGCACCTTCAAAACTGCTTTCGTCATCAAAAATGGCGGTTATTCCTTCAGTACTTTCATTAATGTCTTTTAGCCGTTTTTGAAAATTTACTTCAATGCCCTGTTCAAACACCTCCTGGTAAAGTATCTGCTGCAAAGCTGCCCGCGGGATCATCACGAATGGTTGTCCAAATTTTTTGATGGCATTGAGCTTTATCCGGGCCAGGAATTTTCCTTTATAGTTTCTGAAATTATTATAATCAACGATTTTTCCGGCATTGATTACTTGTTTGCTTAGTCCAAGCTCCTGCAATACATTTATGCCATTTGGGGCCAGACCTATACCGCCACCTATGTTCTTTGCATTGGGATATGCCTCAAAAACAGTTGAAGTGATGCCCGCTTTTTTCAAAAACAAAGCCAGGGACAGGCCAGCATACCCGGCCCCTATAATAATTACGGGTTTATGGTTAGTTTCCATCTTATTTTATTTAACGTGTTTAATCATGCCGTTTCCGTATTGTTTTACATCTGTTAATACAGCGTTGCCGGCGTAATGCACATCGCCCTGGCCCCAATGGGCAATACTGATCGATCTGTTAGCGTACAATTCTACATTACCCTCTGCCATATTTCTGATACTTAGCTCATCTGCATCCATTTCCAGGGCAAATAAATTTCCTTCACTCTGATTTTTGATAGTCAGTGTACCGCATTTACCTTTAAGGGTAACATTTCCGGAGCATTGGCTTAGTACTTTTATAGCAGGGGCACAAATGTTGAGGTTGGTATTGCCAATACTTTGTATTTTTATTTCAAGCGGGTTATCCAGCGTAATGGCCTTACTACAGTTTACATCGCCTCCATCGCAGCGTACATAAAGGGTGTCTATCTGGCGTAAATAAACCTTGATGATACACTTGGTAAAAGATGGTTTTCTGAATTTTGCTTCAGATGATATATACAGTGTACGGCCCGAGTTAACCACTTCAAAATAATCAAACAGGTTTTCGTCGGTTTCTATTATTACTTTTTCTTCATCAGATGGCAGTAATTCTATCAGCCCTTTTGCTGCCAGGTGTAGCCTGATAAATGAGCTTACGGGTATCTCTTTGGAAACTATGTTCCCATTTCCTTTTATTTCAATCATTTGTCTTAATTTTTTAAAATTCATTTTTTGATTACTATGCCTGGCGTCAGTAACAAGAAGTACTTTTCTGTATCTTACTATTGATAGCCTGGGTTTGATCAGTTTTTGTATTACAAAGGTGCCCGTAACCTGGCAGTCGCCTGTTACATCAAAAGGAGTATGATTTATATAATACGGAGCAATGCCATTTGAATTAAAAGATGCGGCCAGTAATAATATTCTGCATAGCCACGCGCTTAATGAGGCAGGCTTTAATACGGATGAGTTAAAAACAGAATTGGTTAATTTGAATTTACCGTTTGGGGATATACAAACGCGTATCTGGATATTTAATGGTATCCGGATGAGTTATTCAGAATCTGTTTTCAGGGAGCAGATTACCCTGGATTGGCGGGGCGATATGAAAATGGTAACCATGTACTTTAGCTTGAAAGGCAAATTGCTTATGGTAGACAAGTACCTGAACAAGCAGTTTGAGTTGAACACTAATCAGCACAATCTTTTTTATGGGAACGAGGCAGAAGGTAAGATGAAGGTAGAGGAATTAAAAATGCGATCGTTCATGATCCAGTTTACCGAAGATGCTTTCCTGAACATCACGCGCGATGGTAACGATACACTGAAAAGGTTTGCTGACAAAATATTAAAAGGAGAGCCGGCCGCGTTATCTGCAGATAATTTAAGTATCAATCTGGCCATTCAAAGCTGTATTAATGCGGTTGTTAGCTGCAAATTTGTGGGACCGTTGAAAAAGATGTTCCTGCTTTCCAAAGCCATCGAAATACTGGTTTTACAAGCAGAATCATATAATCAATTACTTAGCCCGATAAAAATATACGCTAAAACAGATTATGATAAGGAACGTCTGGTATATGCCCGGGATTATTTGATGCAGCATATGGAAGTACCGCCCAGTTTATCCCAATTAGCCCGTGCAGCAGGTATTAACGAGTATAAATTAAAGCGGGGATTTAAAGAGATGTTTGGTGCCACCGTATTTGGATATCTGGCCGAAAGCCGCCTGGAACTGGCCAAAATTGATCTGCTAGAGGCGCATAAATCAGTTACTGAGATCGCATTTGAATTGGGTTATTCATCCGTTCAGCATTTTAGTACTGCCTTTAAAAAGAAATTTGGGGTAGCCCCAAGCCAGTTAAGGTAATATATCACCCCATAAACAACAAAGCCCGATATAATATCGGGCTTTGTTGTTGGCAGAACAGAAAATCTATCCTGATCGCTATAAAAAAAGTTTTATTACAGAGTTTCGGTATACTTCTTGAAATTATCAAGAATAGCCTGCCATCCTCCGCGTTGCATTTCGATAGGGTTTGTACTTTCCGGATCAAAAGTTTCAATTACTTTAGTGCTGTTACCCTGGTCTTCAAAAATGATCGAAACCTTTCTGCCGTCGCCAACAGTGTATTCAATAAGGCGATTATCTTCTACAGCGGTGTAAATACCCCCAAAATCAAAGCTAAAACTGCCATCCTTAGCTGCCATAGTGGTTGTGAAACTACCACCCACGCGCAGGTCATTATCTGCATAAGGTGCATGCCAATCATCAGATGCCTGGCACCATTTGGTAATATGCTCGGGCTTTGTCCATGATTCCCAAACTTTTGCTACAGGAGCATTTACGATACTCTCTACAGTAATTGCGATGTTATTTGCTGTTTCCATTTTTAATTGATGTTTTGTTTTGATAAAATAAAGGTAGGGCAACATCTTTAAAAACGCAGGGGGCAATTACGACAATTATAGGGTGTAATTATTACGTCTCATTGTGGCTATAAACTGTTAGGTAGAAAACATGATCATAAGAGCTGAAAAAAATCTGAAGAAGTATTTTAAATTAAATTTGCATATAATATGTATACTTATTATATTTGAACATACAATAAACTAAATCTTAAAATCATGTGGCAAAGAACCTATTCAACCGTAACAACAGAAGTCACCAGAGAACAATTATGGAAACTGTTTGCAGATGTAAACAACTGGCATAACTGGGATACCAATATAGAGTTTGCCAAAATAGATGGCCGGTTTGAAGCCGGCAATAGTTTTATATTGCGGCCAAAGGGTGGCCCTGATGTGAAAATAAAGCTGCTTGAAACCATCGAGAATAATAAATACATTGATGTAACTAATTTCCCGCTGGCCAAAATGTACGATGAGCACTTATTTGAAGATACACCCGAGGGTGTAAAAATAACCAATACCATTTGGGTAACCGGGGTGTTAAGTTTTATTTGGGTGAAACTGGTGGCTCAAAAAATTGTTGATGACACACCAACTGATATGCAAAAACAAATTGCGGCTGCCAAAAAACTATAATATCTACCCGGATAGATTAACCCATCCGGCTAAAAACATAAAAAATGGAATCGACTGATAACACCTTTAGTGTCGACAAAGCCGAAGATAGCAGCGGCTTTTTATTGTGGCAGGTTACCAATTTGTGGCAACGGGAAATTAAAAAAGCATTAGTAAAATATGACCTTACTCATTCGCAATATGTGTTGTTGGCAAGTACACATTGGCTAGCCTTGCAAAAACAGGATGTAACCCAGGTTTTACTCTCCACACACACCAAGATCGACCCAATGACAACTTCAACGGTGTTACGCGCCTTACAAACCAAAGGACTGTTGCAAAGACAGGAGCATGCCACAGATACCCGAGCCAAGAGCGTTGCCCTTACCGAAACAGGTAAGCAGGTGATCAAACAAGCGGTGATAGTAGTAGAGGATTTTGACCGTCTATTTTTCGCAGCTTTAGGTGCAGGTGCTGCCGAATTTAATAAAAAACTGATAGCTCTACTGGCTTATACAAATGAAGCAGAGTAATTGGGCTGTTAGTAAAATAACAGGGACTTTCATTGGATCAACGAATATTCCAATAACAGATAAATATTGAGTAAGCTGAGTTTGTTCCCCATCATTATTGTTGTTCCTTTTCTTAAGGTAAGTGGTATGGCTATTTTTCCTTTTGTCCTGGTAAAACACCAGGATTTAAAAAACGATGATCAGCTCATCAGGCACGAAACTATTCATTTAATGCAGGAGTTGGAACTGTTGATCATACCCTTTTACATTCTTTATCTGGCTAACTATTTAGTTAACCTGATCAGATATCATGATCATGAAAAAGCATACCTGAATATTGTTTTTGAACGTGAGGCATACGCTCATGAAACCAGCAGTAGCTATTTAAAACATCGCAAGTTTTGGGGATGGTTAAAGTTTATAAAAGCTTAGATAGCTCTTAGAAACCGACAATTCGAAGCCGCAGCCTTTAAATTGAGTTGTATCAGCCTGTTTTTTTGATGTGTTCTGCAATATATGCTGCATCAGGGCCCACGCCACCCACCAGGCTCGAGGTTGAATTATATTGAAAAGGCATTCCGATAAAATAAAGACCTTTTTGATCAGGTACAATCCCTCTGGGCGCAATGGGCCATCCGTTTTCCTTTTTAAAGTAAAAATTTATCCATGAAAAATCAGGCTGATAGCCGGTGCACCATATCACAATGTCTGGATAAACCACTTCTCCATTTTCCAATTCCGGGAAACCATTATTTAATCTTACCACTCGCGGTTTACAGATAACCGCAGATTGATTGAGCCGGCCAAGTAATAACGGAGATATTGCACCTCCCTTAAGGTAACCTACTCTCACTTTTCTGCCCAACGGATTACGGATAGTGAAAATGTTTTTAAAGATCAACCAGGAAAATCTTCCAATTTTAAAAAGAAAAGCCGGTAAAACCGTTGTTGGCGCACCTGCAAGGGTAGGTTTCCTGCTGGCAGGTATCTCCAATGCTATTTCAACACCCGAGGTAGCCGAACCAACTATAAGTACCTCTCCATCTGGTAGGGATGTTATATTTTTATAATTTGATGAATGGATCTGAAATATTTTTTTATTAAGCTCTTCTGCAAACGAAGGGATTTTAGCAATATGGCTTGCTCCTGTGGCTATTACTACATGTTTGCAATTAATTATTCCGGATGTGGTAATTAGAGCATATCCCAATCTGGTTTTATCTAATCTCCATACACGTGTGCCTAATAATATGGGGAGTTTCAATTTGGCAGCATATGATTCAAGATAATCTGCCATGTTGTTTTTAGATGTACGACCCGAGGTTTCAAATTCATTTAATAATCCCGGCAATTCGTTATGAATTTTAGGAGTGAATAATTTTAGCGAATCCCACCTTTTACGCCAGGAGTTACCTATTTGCTCTTCTTCATCAATGATCAGAAAATCGCGCTGTTGTTCTTTTAGATAATATCCCATGGCTAAACCAGCTTGTCCGCCTCCAATAACAACTGTATCGTATACCATTATCTCGTCTTTCATAAAGTCTTCTTACCCTTTTTAATGAACGGAGGCAAAATTGTATTAAAATAGAGCATGCAACAATCACGGAAAATGATGATTTTTAAATACAATTATGAAAGATGCCGGAAAATTTGCCAGGAAAGAAGAGGCAAGATTATGAAACCCTGGCGGTACGACTGATCAGTTCGGCTGAGTTTTTTACTTTTAGTTTTTCCAATAAATGCCTGCGATGTGTTTCAACTGTATTGTTACTTATAAAAAGCTTATCCGAAATTTGTTTTGATGAAAGTCCTTCACCAATACATTTTAAAACCTCTTTTTCCCTTTTAGTTAACACGTCCAGATCTGCTGAATACTGATCAACCAAAGTTTGATCGGCACCTGGTTTGTTTTTAGATTCGAGTAATTTGGCCCAGGCTTTTACCATCACATTATCCTGCTCTTTTTTCAGGCGAAATTTTTCCAGGCTCGATTGATAATCATTTTTTTGTTGAGTAATATCGGTGAGTTTACCAACAGCCTTAGTTTGGTCAGGCTGGTGCTTATGAATAACAATTACTTTTGTCTCCCGTATCCATAAGTAATTTTGATCCTTCATCCTAAACCTAAACTCCACTACTTGTTTGTTGTTTTTTTTACCGGGAATAATTAGGTGATATTCGTTAATGGCATGAGTAAAATCAACGTATGCTGCCAGCACCCTTTCAACATCATCCGGATGGATAAGTGATACCCAAAGATCAAAGCCTTTGGCTTTAAATTGATCTTCATTTAAACCAATTTCATTTACAAGGGGGCCTTGCATGTAGCAAAGTTTATTGGTGTGACAATCAACAACAAAAAATGCACTTTCGCCGTCGTTAAATTTAGGTTTAAAAAAACTCTGAGGTATCTTGAAATCAGGACCCAGGAAAGCCGGCAGTTCCTCTAAAAAATTATTCATAAGTAAATAAAACTAAGATTTGATTTTTTCAATTCAGACCATGGATGCTTTATGATCAAATATTATTGGTTAACCAAAATTAACGTTTTATGTTTGCGATATAAAGTTAGATATTGCCTGCCAAATTTTATAACCAGTTAACAATGAGGATGTAATTTGAAAGGTGATAAAAGTCAGGCTTAAATAATATAAAATAAAAGAGCCATCGTTTTAAACGATGGCTCTTTTATTTGCCACTGGAAATTACCCGTGACGCTGATGGGAGATTTGTCTACTGGCTCTATTTTGTTGATGATTGATCTGTCTGTGCTGCTGAGCAGTCAATCGTCCGTCATTGGCTCGCCTGTCGGTATTAACATTACGGTTAATGTTTTGTTCGCGGTTTTCAGTCCTTGCAGCTTGCCTGTCATTCATTTGTCCGTTGCGGATTCCCTGAGCTATTCTTTGTTGCTGATTAGCTTTTCTTTGCCCAACTTCATTGTTACCATAATTGGCATTGTTAGCATTATGCTTATCTGCATCAATAGAATTGCTTAGTTTGTTCTGCTGGTTATTAACCTGATTGCGTTCCTGTCCGGTTAAATGCCCGCCATTATCCGCCCTGTCTGTACGAACTTCTTTGTTCAGGTTAGCTTCGCGGTTTTCGAGGTTTTTAGTTTCGCCGGCATTTAGTTTGCCAGACGATATACCATTGGCAATACGGCCTTGTTGATTAAAGCTGCGTCCGTTTACTCTATTCATAGCAGTAGTTGCCGGTGCGCCGTGATTAACAGATGCAAACTGATTATGATCGCGACTAGCGGTTTGCTGATGATCCATCTGATTTGATGTAGGCTGCATGTGGTTTTCATTCATAGCACTGCGTTCCTGCTCATTTGGACTTGCATTAACTCCCCCCGGGCCATTAAAACTGGTGCGATTATTATTTATAGTAGTATTATTATTGATCACTGTTTTATTGATATAGGTGTTATGTACAACGGTAGTGTTTACATTAGCTACAGCTGTATTATATCTAAAGACATTACCGGCCCAAACACCGCCACCAAAACCAACACCACCATAACCAAAGCCATAATTAACCCCACCATAAAAACCTACGTGAGGGCCCCAGTAACCGGCATGGAAGCCATAAACACCACCTACATAACCCCAATATGCGGGAGTCCATAATACGCCTACGTGTGGAGGCCTAACCCAAACACCAGGTACCCAGTAGTAACCATCCGGATCTGCATAGGCCCAATAACCGGGTGTCCAGATGTAGCCATCGCCAGGGCAAACGGGTTGTGTATAAACAGGTAAAGCTGGTGGTGCAATACGTGCTGATATATTAATACCTAAACTTACCTGTGCGTAAACCTGCGGCATTACGATTGTAAAAGCTACAAGTAAAACAATGCTTTTTAATATCTTTTTCATAGTCTGTTTTTTTCATAGAGACGATTGCCGGTTAAGAAGGTTTAATGAATATTTAATGAATAACTCTTTTTGATTTTTGAGAGGGTCTTTTAAGGTTGGAAATTCGCCGGACTATTTTATCCACTTGACCAATCCGGCAGAAACTATTGAAAAAGAATATTATTTAATTTGTTGTCGCTAACAAGAATATTTCCCCGCTTGCGGGTAAAAGATTATCAGTTCTGTTTGTAAAATAAAGCTGTTCCATGTCTTTTGTTGATGTTGTTTTGGTATCCTTAAAGCCAGCTTCATGGGCTAAAGCCAATACTTCATCAGGGGTAAAAAAACTAATGAAAGGGGTGCCCTCACGCCAGTATCGGGGCTTTTTTATGCGGAACAGGAACTGAACCCGAATTTCGTTTGCAGTGGCGGAGGTTCCTTTACCTTACCTTTTAACTAAAGTCATCTTGATTATAATTTGCAAAATAATTCTGATATGCTTTAGCATGACGAAAATTAAATTTTGAAAATTAAAAACTTGTTGTATGTTTGTACTATATGTATAGTACAATAGTATTTTAATATGATTAAGTTCAAATTAGATCCTAAAACAGGCACCCCATTTTATCGGCAGATAATTGATCAAATTACATTTGGAATAGCAGCAGGAAATCTGAAAACGGGCGAACAATTACCAACTGTACGTTCTTTAGCCGTGGATTTGAAAGTAAATCTGAATACGGTAGCGAAGGCATACAAAGAATTGGAAATTCAGCGGATTTTAGAAACACAGCAGGGGACGGGCACATTTATAAGTGAAATAAAAATTCAGATATCAGACTATGAGAGAAACGCCAAATTAAAAGACATCTGTAACGAGTTCTCCACCATTGCATTTAGCTATGGTTTTTCAACAGATGATATTATTAATCAACTTAAAAAACAATGATATGATAAATACTAAAAAAAATACCAAGTTGGCGTTTAATCCAATTTCAGGAATGATTTGTCTTGTATTGATAGGAGTTTCTATTTGGGGTTATTACACAGGATACATTAATGCCGTAATACTCGTTTTATTTCTCATCATTTCCCTGTTTATTGCTAATGCGGTAAATATTGCCGACCAATGGGAAAAAGCTGTTGTTTTGCGTATGGGTAAATACACGGGGCTAAGAGGGCCCGGCATATTTTTTACTATCCCCATAATTGACAAAGTAGATAATTATATCGACCAGCGGGTTAGAGTTACAGAATTTAAAGCCGAACAGACGCTGACAAAAGATACCGTACCTGTAAATGTTGATGCTGTAGTATATTGGACTGTGTGGGATGTTGAAAAAGCCGCGCTTGAGGTGCAGGATTATGAAGTAGCTATTGCTTACATCGCACAAACAGGATTAAGAGATGTAATAGGCAAACATGAACTGGCTGAGCTATTGCAGGAACGGGATAAGGTAACGGATTTACTACAAAGAACGCTGGATGAGCATACCAACCCCTGGGGGATAACCTGCCAGAATGTAGGTATTAAAGATATTGTTATCCCTCAATTATTAGCCGATGCCATGAGCAAGGAGGCCCAGGCCGAAAGAGAACGCAGGGCAAGGGTGATCCTGGGGACAGCCGAAACAGAAATTGCCGAAAAATTCGCTTTGGCAAGCCTGCAATATGTTAATAATCCCGTAGCCTTGCACCTGAGAGGGATGAATATGTTATTTGAAGGCTTGAAAGAAAAAGGATCTATGGTTATTGTGCCAAGTTCGGCATTGGATTCCATGAATCTTGGAGCGATGGGTGGATTGATCTCATTAGCAAAATCAAATGAACCGCAACAGATACATCAACCTGAACAAGTTATTGAACCCGAGAAGAAAAACAAACCCGGAAAGAAAGCATAATCCGGGAAATCTCCAAAAGTTGAGTTCAATTTATTCTACTATATTTATGAATAAATGAAAAAAGAATATCATGAAGGTCAATTACGTAATTTGCTTGTTATTGCTGCTGCCTTTTCACAGTTTTTGCCAGTCTGTTAATAAAGACGAAATTCCTTTCGAATTACTACCATCGGGGCATATCCTGGTTAAAGCAAAAATAGATAATGTACAAGGTAACTTCATTTTTGATACAGGAGCAGGGATAACCGTATTTACCAAAACGTTTTTTAAAAAACTGGTACACACTACGTTAGAAGATGGCGGTTATACAGCCTTTAGAGCCACCGGAGAACGCGTGGATCTGGATCTCTACCGGGTTGCTGATTTTGAGTTTGGGGGCTTGAAGAAGGCCGAAGAAGAAATAAGCTACGCAGACTTTGACATTGCAGGTATCGACGGAATTATATCTTTGAAGCTATTAGAGTCCAGGCCCTTTACTATTGACTTTGAGAAAAAGGTGTTGAGGCTTGAATCGCCGGCTAATCTCGCGATGATAAAAAGAACGGCTAAAAAGCTACCTGTTCAATTGGAACAATCCCGTGAAAAGTCCCTTGTTATTTTTTCATACTTTAAAATTAATGATAAGCTGAATTTACAACTTGCGCTCGACGCCGGAGCAGGAAAGGATATTTACAGGCTGAATACCAAATACCTTAAACCTTTAAATGTAGATATAGCCGATACCCTAAAGGTGAAGAAAATACAAAAGAAAAGCGAAATGAATGAGGCATTCGCTTCTACAATTTACATAACACATCTAAAAACCCTGGCCGCGGACGACCAACCAACCATTAATGTAAAAGACTTTTCAGTTCAATTTGTGAACGGCCTTATTTATGATGGTATTATCTGGATCAACTGGTTAGGAAAAAGAATAACTTTTGATCTTCAAGATAAAATGTTGCTGGTGCAGCGTTGAAATACAAGCATAGTGCATCCAACTCTCTGACTTCGGATGCACTATGCTTGTAGTCTTCAGACTACCGGAATAAAAAAGATATAAAAAACAAAAACCCTGATACGGGCATGTATCAGGGTTTTGTACTCAGAGCGGGAATCGAACCCGCACTCCGTTTACGGGAACAGGATTTTAAGTCCTGCGTGTCTACCAGTTCCACCATCTGAGCAGGTGTTAACCTTTTAAAAATAAAGCCCAACTTTTTGAAGGAAGGGCTTTGAGCGAAAGACGAGATTCGAACTCGCGACCCCGACCTTGGCAAGGTCGTGCTCTACCAACTGAGCTACTTTCGCGTTGGGAGTGCAAATATAGACAGAAAACCATATTCTGCAAATACAAAAATGAAATATTTTAAAGTTTTTTATAAGTCGCTGTTTTTCAAAACTTCAGCTATCAGGTCGGCTTCATATCCGCGGCTCATGGCGTACTGCTGTAGTTTGTACCGACGTTTAAACTCATTTTTTTCGTTTACAGCGGTTGCTTTTTTCTCCAGCAAGCGGGTCAGTGCAGCCATATAGTCGTCAGGGTCAATGGTGAGCAGCGCCTTTTTGATCAGTACATCGGGTACCCGTTTTAGTTTCAGGCCTTGTTTTATTTTGATCCTGCCCCAGGCTTTTTGGTTGAATTTGCCTTTTACATAGGCTTTGGCAAAACGATCCTCATTCAAAAAATTCCCCTCTATCAGTCGGCCGATAGTTTGTTCAACGGCATCGGGCCAAAGTCCCCATTCGTAAAGCTTGTCACGGACCTCCTGCTGCGAGCGTTCCTGGTAGGCGCAAAAATGTTCGGCCTTGGCCAATGCTACTTCCGGGTTGCTTATCTTAATTTTTTTAGGCTCGTCCATCAATGTCAAAATTCGTTAAAAATTCTTCTATTGTTAGATAATATACTCAAATTCGTGCCATGCATAACAATCAATACACCATCACCGAAGTTAAGCAGATCATTAACGCCGAAGGTAACATTGTAAACGACAGTATCGTGAGCACCCTGCTTACCGATAGCCGCCGGATCAGCAACGCGGCCGAAGGATTGTTTTTTGCATTGAGCGCCCGGCGCAACGGGCATGAGTTTGTGGCCGAGGCCTATGCCGCGGGTGTACGTAATTTTGTGGTGAAACACGGGCCAGAATTTAATCTACCCGGAGCCAATTTTTTGCGGGTTGAAGATCCGCTGGCCGCTTTACAGGCATTGGCTGCAGCTCATCGGTGCCAGTTTAAGTTACAGGTGATTGGCATAACGGGTAGTAATGGTAAAACCATTGTAAAAGAGTGGTTATATCAATTACTTACTGCCGATAAAAATATTGTACGTAACCCCAAAAGTTATAATTCGCAAATAGGTGTGCCGCTATCGGTATGGCAGATCAACAGCCGTAATGATCTGGGAATTTTTGAAGCAGGTATTTCCACTGTAAACGAAATGGAAAAGCTCTGGGCTATCATCAGGCCGCAGATAGGGGTACTGACTCACCTGGGTTCGGCGCATGACGAAGGTTTTACCAACAGACGCCAAAAGGTGCTGGAGAAGCTGTTGCTGTTTAAGAGGAGTAAAAAACTGATTTATCATTATGAGGATTTGCTCGATTATCAGAAAGATATTCCCGTAAAAGAGACTTTTACCTGGAGCCGCAAGTTTAAAGTGGCCGATTTGTATGTTTTCAGCGAGACGGTGATCTCCAAAAAATATTACCTGCGGGCTTACTATCAAAAGAAGGAAATAGAATGCCTCATTCCGTTTTCTGACCAGGCTTCGGTAGAAAATGCGATTACCTGCTGGGCCACTATGCTGGCCCTTGGCTATAGTCCGGCTGAGGTGGACAGACGAATTGAACGCCTTAACCCGGTGAGCATGCGCCTGGAGTTGAAGAATGGCATTAACAATTGCTCGGTTATTGATGATACATATAACTCCGATCTGCAATCGCTGGAAATTGCGCTTAACTTCCTGGGGCAGCAAAATCAGCATCAGAAAAAAACGCTTATCCTGTCAGATATCTTACAATCGGGTTTGCAGCAGGACGTGTTGTACTGCCAGGTAGCTACGCTTATCGGCACTCAAAAGATCGATAGGTTTATTGGTGTAGGTACTGCCCTCATCAATAACCAAACCTGTTTTGCACTACCCGAGCAGCACTTTTTTGCCGATACTAATGCATTGGTACAGCAGCTCAAGACGCTCAATTTTAAAGAAGAGACTATCCTGATCAAAGGTTCGCGCAGTTTTGAGTTTGAGCGCATCAGCAGTGCATTGACCCAAAAGGCGCATGAAACCATCATGGAGATCAACCTGAATACCCTATTGGGTAACCTTAACTTTTATCGCTCCAAATTAAAACCGAGCGTAAAAGTAATGGCCATGGTCAAAGCATTCTCTTACGGTAGCGGTACTTTTGAGGTGGCCAATATGCTGCAATACAACAAAGCCGATTACCTTGCCGTAGCCTATATTGACGAAGGAGTGGCCTTGCGCCAGGCTGGTATCAATTTACCGCTGATGGTGCTTAATCCCGAAGCTTCGGCATTTGATAAACTAACCGAACATAAACTGCAGCCAGTAATTTACAGTTTTGGCCTGTTGGATGATTTTGTATCCTATAGCCGAGATCATGGCCTGTCAGGCTATCCGGTGCACCTGAAAATTGATACGGGTATGCACCGCCTGGGATTTGAGGGCTTTGAGATAGATATGCTGTGCGATATGCTGGAGCAAAACCGGTATATTCGGGTAGAGTCGGTATTTTCGCACCTGGTAGCCAGTGAGGCCCCCCAACACGATGAGTTTAGCAAAAAACAGATCAAGAGTTTTGAAAAAGCTTTTAAGGAGATAGAAAGAACATTGGGCTATAAGGTGATCAAGCATATTTGTAATACAGCCGGCATTATCCGTTTCCCGGGTGCTCATTATGATATGGTGCGGTTGGGTATTGGTTTGTATGGTATCGATTCGTCGGTACCGGCCACCGATCAGGCTTTGCAACCTGTAGCACGCTTAAAAACCAGTGTTGCCCAGGTTAAAAAAATAGGAGCAGGAGATACCATTAGCTATGGCCGTAGTGGCAGCCTGTTAAAGGATGGCAAAATAGCCACTGTACGCATTGGTTACGCAGATGGTTACCTGCGTGCCTTTGGCAATGGGGTGGGTAAAATGCTGGTAAAAGGTACGTTGGTACCTACCGTAGGTAATATTACTATGGACATGTGCATGCTGGATGTAAGCGGCCTGGATGTTAGCGAAGGGGATGAAGTGATTATCTTTGATGATAAAAACCGCATTGAAGAACTAGCTAAACAAATAGGCACTATTCCCTATGAAATATTAACTAATGTTTCACAAAGGGTAAAAAGAGTGTATTTTTATGAATAAGTAAAGAGAAGTAAGAAATAAGAGTCAAGAATTAAGACTTCCTTGATTTATTTTTCTTGATTCTTGACTCTTATTTCTTGGCTCTATTAAAAAAGATATGAACAGATTAGTGGGCGCTTTATTAAGGTATTTTGTAAAAGGGTTGTTAGTGGTGGTACCCATAGGTGCGGCGTTCTTTTTAATTTATTGGGCGGTATCAACTATAGATAAGGCGCTGAACTTAAGTGATGTGCTTTGGGTTGATAAAGAAGGCAAACACGTATATATTCCCGGTTTAGGTATCCTGAATGTGCTGGTAGTTATCCTGATAGCGGGTATACTAGTGACCAATGTAGTTACCGACCCTATAAAACGCTGGTTTAATCGCTGGCTTAACCGTTTGCCGCTCATCAAATTTCTATATTCCTCTATTAAAGATCTGACCGAAGCCATTGTTGGGGAGGAGAAGAAATTCAATGAACCTGTTATTGTAGAGGTAAATGAATTCGGGTTAAAGAAAATAGGGTTCATTGTACAAAAAGATTTAACCTCGCTTGACCTCCCCGGCGAAGTAGCTGTTTATTTCCCTTATTCCTACTCTTTTGCAGGGCAGGTGGTGATCATATCCGCCACCAAGGTTAAACACCTGGACAAAAACGCAGCCGACATGATGAAGTTCGTCATTTCCGGCGGAGTAAGTGGACTGGATCATTAAGCCTGAAGCCGAAAGCTTAAGGCTGAAAGCAAAAGCTTTGATTGGCAGCTGAGTAAGCAACCTTCGGTTAGTGTAAAAAATGAGCTCTCCGCTTTTAGCCTTCAGCTTTAAGCTTTTCGCTTTGAGCCTTTGGTTTTCCGCTTTTGCTCTTTTTAAAGCTTCTGATGGCTAAAAACACACTGATCAGCATTAACACTGCTCCCAGGATATACGGTGCGCCAGGGAAATAGGCTGTAGTATTTCGATGGGTGAACAGGTGAAAAACAGAACTCATTAACAGTGGGCCAATAATAACAGCCACGCTGGTTAAGCTGGTTAATGAGCCCTGTAATTCGCCTTGTTCTTTTGGCGATACGGTGCCGGTAATTAGGCCTTGTAAGGCCGGTCCGGATATGCCGCCCAGGCAATAGGGTATCATATACAGGTACATGAGCCAGCCATGATTTGCAAAAGCTATCAGCGTTAAACCAATGGTGTAAAAAAGCAAACCAGCCACAATGTTTTTTTCCTGCCCGAATTTGGGGATGGTGTACCTGATGAGGCCTCCTTGTATGGCCACCAACACTACACCGATAAAAATACCCAGGGTGCCGATGCTGTTTAGCGTCCAGTTAAATTTTTCGATCAGGAAAAAAGATAAAACATATTCTACCGCTTTTTGGGCCACATAAACCAGGGAAAATGAAGCTACGAGCCCGGTAAGCGCCGGGTATTTGCCCAGGTTGCGTAAAGAACTGATGGGGTTTGATTTTTTCCACTCAAAGCGGCGACGGTTTTTAAGAGCCAATGACTCGGGCAGTACAAAATAACCATAAGCAGCATTGATCAAAGCAAAAGCAGCGGCGGCCATAAAGGGATATTTTACGTTAAGATCACCAAGATATGCCCCCAAACCTATGCCGATGATAAACCCTAGTCCGGATGCCGCACCTACCAGCCCGAAGTTGGCCGCCCGGTTTTTCCCTGTACTGATGTCGGCAATATAAGCTGTAGCGGTTGAATTACTGGCCCCGGTAATACCAGCAATGGTTCGCCCAACAAAAAGCCAGCCTATGGTAGGGGCAAAGGCCATAAAAATATAATCGATACCAAAACCAAGCAGCGAGCTCAGCAGTACGGGGCGGCGGCCATACCTGTCGCTCAAATTACCCAGTACAGACGAAAACAGGAACTGCATGGAAGCATAAGTAAAAGTTAAATAACCGCTGTACTGGGTAGCGGTACTTACATCAATATGGCCTAATGTTTCCAGTAATTTAGGCATTACCGGTATAATAACCCCCAGGCCAAGCACATCAACAAATAAGGTAACAAATATAAATCCCAGCGCTGCCGAGTGTTTTTTATTAGGTTTAGAGGTCATTAAAGGTATAAAGGGTTAAAGCGGATAAAAGTTTTGACATAACTCATTTTGCACTTTTACCCGGCTAATCAGGTTTCAAAAATTGATGATTTTTATGGCAACGATTCTACCTTTACTTCCTCTACCGGATGCTTCTTAGCGGTTCTGAAACTTCGTATGGCCAATATCGTGCTCAGCAGCATCAATACACCGCCCATCATAAAAGGTGCCCCGGCAAATTGTACTGGCGCGCCCTTGCTGGTAAAGTAAGCGAACAGGCTGGTCATCATTGGCGGCCCGACAATGGTGGTGGCGCTCATGAGGCTGGTTAACCCGCCCTGCAACTCACCTTGTTCATTAGGAGGCACCTCCTGGCTTATCAGGCCTTGTAATGCGGGGCCTGCTATACCGCCCAGACAGTAGGGAACCAGTATGGCAAACATCATCCAGCCTTTAGTGGCAAAGGCAAAAAGGAAAAGACCCGCACTATAAAATAATAAACCAATCCATATACTTTTTTGCTGACCCAGTTTGGGGATAGTGATACGAATAAGCCAGCCCTGTACCAGTGCCGACATCACTCCTACAAAGCCCAGCGAATAACCTACCCAGGCCTCGTTCCAGCTAAATTTTTCCATGGTGAAAAAAGTCCAGGTGCTTTGTACCGCCTGTGCAGCTATGTATATCAGGATCAATGATACCACCAAACCACTTATAGCCGGGTATTTTTTTAATTGCATTAACGAACCAACGGGGTTTGCCCTTTTCCACTCAAACTTGCGGCGATGATCCATCGACAGTGATTCTGGCAGAATGAAAAAGCCATATAGCGCATTAATGAGCGCCAATACAGCTGCCGCAATAAATGGTAGTTTGGTGCTGTATTGCCCAAGTATGCCTCCTAATACCGGACCGATGATAAAACCCAAACCAAACGCTGCACCAATAAGTCCGAAGTTTTGCGCACGTTTTTCAGGAGTGCTGATATCGGCAATGTAAGCTGAGGCTGTAGTAAAACTGGCTCCGGTAACACCGGCTATAAGCCTGCCCACAAACAACCAGCCTATGGATGGTGCAAAGGCCAGGAATGTATAATCGATACTAAAGCCCAGCAAGGATGCCAGCAGTACTGGTCGCCGACCATATTTGTCGCTCAGGTTACCCAGCAACGGGGCGCAGATAAACTGCATAAAGGCATAGGCAAACGCGAGCCATCCCCCATAACGCGAAGCATCGCTCAGATTACCATGAATAAGGTGTTGTATCAGTTTGGGTAAAACAGGTATGATAATACCAAAGCCAATAATATCTATCAACAGGGTAACAAAAATAAATCCTAAGGCAGCCTGGGGTTTAACTTTAGTATTCATGAGTATATGTTTTTTGCAAATTATTTACAGATCAAATTTACCTTCCTGTATTAAAACCTGAAAGGGGCTATTACGACACATTTAGGGGTGCATCGTGACATAATGATATCCTTTAGGTGATTAAAAAGTATTGGTAAGAAACTTAAAGATAGAAAAGACTCACTAATGTACTATTTGTTACAGAGAAGATATCCACAATGATAGTATTTGGTTGCCATTGAATGGCAGTGGTTCAAAATATTAATGTTAAATATTCTTAATTAATGTTAAATATTCTTAAAAAAACTGGATATATAATATTTTGTTCATAAATTAACTAAAAATATAGTTTAAGCTATGAAAAATCATAAATTCCTCCTTGTTTTGCCGGCTTTGCTGCTGCTTCAAAACGCTTTTGCTCAGGTTGGTCACCTCTCCTTATCCGATAGTTACCCTGCCGCTGCCGAAAAAATAAAAATAAGCTATAACCCGGTCGGAACGCCGGTTGAAGGGAAAAAGGATATTAGTGCAGAAGTTTTTTATATTGATGGTAAGGACTATCCTGCTGTTGATGTTGACCTTAAAGCAGATGGCAATACATTAACCGGTGAGTTTACTATACCAACAACTGCGAAAGCATTTTTTGTTAAAATATTTAGTGACGATGTTATTGATAATAATAATGATAAGGGCTACGTATTTTTAATTTATAAAGATAAAAAACCGGTTGAAGGTGCTTATGAAAGCAATGGCTTTATATTGGCGAGCGGCTTAGGTACTCATTTTGCTAAAATTAAGAAAGATAACGAAGCTGGTTTAACGCTGATGATAAAAGAAAGGGAATTATTCCCTGCAACTGAAAGAAATTCGATGAGGAGTATTATCGGCTGTTAATAGAAAAAAAAGATCCGCAATCAGAGGAAATAGTTACCAAAAAAATAGCCTTACTTGAAAAAAGTGATCAGGAAAAAGATCAAAGATTTGCATTAAACCTATTAGCATGGAGTAAGGGAAGAGCCGCCAATGACTCATTACAAGCCATCATAAAAACAAGATTCCCGAATGGTGAGACGGTGAAAAGTGCAGATGCGATGAGCATGTTAAAGGAAAAGGATTTAAGTAAAAAAGATTCACTGTTAAAAATATACATGAGTAAATACCCTGAAAAAACTGATGTGAAAGATTTTTACCTTGATTATATCAGAATGCAATTGGTCTCGGGTTATCTGAAAGATGGAAATATTGCGGAGAGTAATAAATATGCTGCTCAGGTAAAGGATAAATTAGGGTTGGCAAGAGGGCTGAATAATGTGGCCTATGAGTGGGCCCAGAAAGGTGCAAAACTAGCCGAAGCAGAAAAATTATCCAAACAATCATTGGATATTATGCAGGAGAGTATGAAAAAGCCGGTTGCCAGACCTTATAGTTCTCTTAAAAGTGTAATTAAAGATAATAACAAAACTTATGATGGGTATGCCGATACCTACGCATTTATTTTGTATAAAGAGGGTAAATACGCCGAAGCACTAAAATACCAACAAGGCGTATATGACCACAATACCAGTAATAGTACCGGAATAAATGAACATTATGTGCTGATATTAAATGCATTGGGTAAATATGCGACTTCTAAACCGATAATTGAAAATGCTATAAAAAGCAACAATAGTTCGGCTGTTTTAAAAGAGGAATTAAAGAAAGCTTATATTGGTTTAAACAAGAGTGAAGCAGGCTACGACCAATACCTGGCGCCGTTGATGGCTATTGCCAATAAAAAGAAAATAGAAGAGCTTGCCAAACAAATGATCAATCAACCGGCTATCCCTTTTTCATTAAAAGATTTGGATGGCAATACGGTTTCATTAGCTGGTTTAAAAGGTAAAACCGTAATAGTCGATTTTTGGGCTACCTGGTGCGGCCCTTGTAAGGCATCCTTTCCCGGGATGCAAATGGCCGTAAATAAGTATAAGGATGACCCCAATGTGAAATTTTTATTCATCGACACATGGGAACGTGAGGCTAATTACGTTGACGGAGTTAAAAAATTCATTGCTGATAATAAATATACTTTTAATGTGCTGCTTGACGAAAAGAATGATGCCGGAAAGCAAGCAAAAGTGGTATCACAGTTTGACGTTCCTGGCATTCCAACAAAGTTTATTATTGATAAAAACGGGATTATAAGATTTAAGAAAGTAGGCTTTGAGGGTTCGGCAGATGATCTGGTTGATGAAATCAGTACGATGATTGATCTGGCTAATGAGCCGCAATTGGCCCAGGTAGGGGGTAAATAAAATATTTAATAAAAAAAGAATGCCACCCGAAGCGTGGCATTCTTTTTTACAATTATTAAAAATTCGGCTTCAATACATACTTGTTGTAGAAACGGGTGATATGCTCCACGGCTTCTTCGGCGGTATCAACTACACGATACAGATTAAGATCGTCGGGGTTGATGTTGTGCTGCTCGGCCAGCATTTTTTCTTCCACCCAGTTAAACAGGCCCTTCCAGTATTCTACCCCAACAAAAATAATAGGGAAACGGGCAATTTTACCTGTTTGTATCAATGTGATCGCTTCGAACGACTCGTCCATAGTGCCGAAACCACCAGGCAGGATGATAAAGCCCTGCGAATATTTCATGAACATTACCTTGCGGATAAAGAAGTAATCAAACTCCAGTATCTTATCCCTGTCGATGTATTTATTATGAAACTGCTCAAACGGCAATTCGATATTTAAACCCACCGATTTACCGCCAGCTTCAAAGGCGCCTTTATTGGCTGCTTCCATAATACCAGGGCCGCCACCGGATATTACGCCATAGCCATGCTCGGTTAGCAGGCGGGCGCTATCTTCGGCCAGTTGATAATACTTGTTATCGTTATGGGTACGCGCCGATCCGAATATGGATACACATGGGCCTATTTTAGCCAGTTTCTCAAAACCGTCGACAAATTCGGCCATTATTTTAAATATCTGCCAGGAATCGGTCACTTTGATTTCCTGCCAGTTTTTGTTTTCAAACGCTTGTCTTATTTTTTCTTCGCCTGTCATTATCTTATTCTGTAGTGTAATTAACTATAACGTTGCTATTTTGTTTTTTTGATGTAGAGGTAAGCAACAATCCCACAAAAGTAATTAATCCGTTTACAATGATCAGCTCATTGCTAAAAACATAGCCTCCTAAAAGCGTGGCTGATTCTCTGCTCAAAAAGTAACATACCGCCGGCGATATCAGACAAATAAACGGCACCAGCTTGTCGCGTACCTGCCGGTTGCTCACAAACAGACCAAAGGAATACAGGCCCAATAGCGGCCCATAAGTATAAGAGGCCACCTCAAAGAGTTTACTTACTACCGCATCATTATTAATGGCATTAAATATCACAATGGTTAAAAACATTAGCCCTGAAAAAGCGATGTGCACTCCATGCCTGATGCCTACCATTTTTTTGCTGTTGAGGTCGCCTTTTTTGTTGAAGTTTAAAAAATCGACACAGAAGGAGGTGGTGAGCGCTGTAAGGGCCGAATCGGTAGTGGCAAAAGTAGCTGCCGTTAAGCCAAGCATAAACACCATGGCCGGTACTATGCCCAGGTATTTAAGGGCGATGGTAGGGTACAGATAGTCGGTTTTATCTACATGGATGCCATATTTGTTGGCATATATCCAAAGCAAAGCGCCCACGCTTAAAAAAAAGATATTGATCACCACAAACACGCCTGTAAAGCTGAACATGTTTTTTTGCGCTTCTTTGATGTTTTTAAGACTCAGGTTCTTTTGCATCAGGTCCTGATCAAGCCCCGTCATGCCCACGGTAATGAATAAACCACCCAGGAAAGCCTTAGTAAAATGGAGCTTGCTGCTCAAAAAATCGTTAAAGAAGAATATCTTGGAATAGCTGCTGTCTTTAATGGCATTGGCAGCTTCAAAAATATTCATGTGCAGGCTCTGGCAAATAAAATATATCGACAAGAATACAGATAGCACCAGGAAAAAAGTTTGCAAACTATCGGTAATAATAATGGTTTTTAAACCGCCCTTGAACGTGTACGACCAGATCAACAGCAAACAAATGAGCACAGTAACGGCGAAAGGGATATGGTAACTATCGAAAATGAACTTTTGCAGCACAATAACCACCAGATAAAGCCTGAATGCGGAGCCGATAACTCTGCTGATTAAAAATATACCTGCTGCGGTTTTATAGCTCCAGGTACCCAATGCGCCTTCGATATAACTATAAATGGAGGTGAGCTTAAGCCGGTAATACAACGGCAGCAGTACTGTGGCAATGATGATAAAGCCAGCGGCATTACCCAATACAAACTGAAAGTAAGAGAACTGATCGCCAGAGGGGGCGCCGACTTTGCCCGGTACCGAAATAAAAGTTACCCCGCTAAGCGCCGTGCCGATCATCCCGAAAGCCACCAGATACCATTTGGAGTTGCGGTTGGCCACAAAAAACGTATCGTTATCCGATGATTTTTTTGAAGTAAGCCATGATATAACTAATAGCACCAAAAAGTAACCAATGATAAATGAAAGTAGTATTCCGGGCGACATATGTTTGTTTTAAGTCTGCAAGACCGAAAGTCGGGGATTCCGGAAGTTCAGATCTCTGTTTAATCCGAAAGTCGGAAACTTTTTTTACAAAAGGTAATTTTGATTTCGGAATTCGCGTGTTGGGGTTCGGATTTTATCGGTGTGCCGGTTTTTATATTCAGCTTTAAGCACCCGGCTTTGGAAGAGGTAGGAGTTTGGGCTTATGAATCCCTTTTTGTTCAAAAAGAGATTTATTCGTCTCGAAATGTATCTGCGATATCCAGTTCAGGTAAGATTCGATGGGTTCCAGGCCAATCTCCTTCCTGCGCGCATTGACAGCCAGGCTATCAGTCAATGCACGGGGTATAGCCTGGCAACTATCATTACGATAAGTAACCTGGGTGCCGTATAGTTGTTTGCGGCCAGTGTTGAGGCGCACCCGGTCGGTTAAGTATGCAAAATTTTTAGGATCGGCATTGTGTTTGGTTAATTCGGGTTTCATTGCTGCCAATATCCTTTCCTGTAATGCCGGGTCATAATCAGAATGCTGAGCCATCAACCAGAAAGCATTACTGCTTTTTTCACCAACCAAATCGTAACCTGGGTAGCCATAGTGTTTCAAAATATTACTGAGCAAGCGTCCATGTGTTTGAAAAATGCTGTCTTTGTATTTCTGCCATTTTTCAGGCGGTAATTTATTGGTCTGTGTACTGGTAAAGCCGGCAACGGTTTGGTCAACAGAAGCCCATTTGATCAGGCTATCAGCAAGAGCTTGATTAAACTTTTTAGATTGAGCCTCAACCTTGCCGATGCAGCACCCCATTATGAGCAGGTATAAAAACAGGTTTTTCATAGTTAGGATATTTATAATCACTAAGCTAAAAAAAACAAAAGATCACTTTCATTTAAACCGGGTAATAATGCTATTACGTTTAATATATCGGGTTAATGCCCCGGTTAACAAACGGGTTAACGATTTTTTTATAGGGTTTAATCATTATTTAAGCACGAGTTCGCCTTATTATTGTTATAAATAATAACCAATAGTTAAACCTTAATACTTAAATTTATGAGCGTACAAAAAACTTTCTTTTTTGCGGTTTTGGGTGCATGCACCGCTTTGCTGAGTTGTAGCAAAGCCAGGACTATCCCACCAAATACTGCTAACACCGATGCGGTAAGTAAACAGCAACAACTCCATGTACTCAACTGCTCCAACTCCAACGATGCCATTGCAGATTCGGCTTATTCGGCTTTTAATGCGGCCTGTTTTAACTCCAATACTAATTTATATTATAGCACCACGAACAAGGACGGTATAGCCGCTATATGGACGCAGGCCATTTACTGGGATATGGCTATGGATGTGTATAATCGTACCCATAAACCAGCTCAACTGGCCCGCGTAAATGCCATGTACCAGGGTGGCTTTAATCAGTACGATGGCTACAACTGGAACAATACCACCACCTGGTTTATATATGATGATATGATGTGGTGGGTAATGGCCCTGGCGCGTGCCCATCAGCTCACCGGTAACGCTGCCTACCTGCAAAATGCCAAAGCTGGTTTCGATCGGGTTTGGGCTGGCTCTTACGATCCGGTTGATGGCGGCATGTTTTGGGATTTTAACCATAGCGGTAAAAACTCCTGCATCAATTTCCCAACCGTTATAGGGGCTATGCGCCTGTATAATATAACCCATGATCAAACTTATTTAACCAAAGCACAATCCATTTATACCTGGGCAAAAAGCAACCTTACGGATGCCAGTACAGGCGAGGTTTATGATAATAAGATCGGCAGCAACCCTCCGTGTGGGCAGGCTTATACTTATAATGCCGGTACGGCCATTGGCGCTGCTTATTTGCTTTATAAACAATCGCATAATGCCGCTTACCTGGCTGATGCCAAAAGATATGCCGACTACGTAAAAAACAACCTATGCACCGATGGCATCCTACCTGCCGAAGGCGACTTTAACGAGCAGGGCGTTATGAAAGCCATATTTGCCGATTACCTGATGCCGTTGGTAAACGAGGGTGGTCAAACTCAATACCTGGACTGGATCAAACAAAATTTAACCACCGGTTGGTTAAACCGCGACAGGGTCCGTAACCTTACTTACCGCAATTATGCGGTAACCTGCCCAACCGGTTACATCCAATCATATGAAGCCAGCAGTCTGGTTACTTTCCTGCAGTTGTTCCCCAAAAATGTTTGCCTGTTTCCGCCGGGAGTAACATTTTATGCCAATACCATGTATGGCGGCGCCGCTACCAAGCCTATTCCTAAAGGCAACTATACCTTGGCCCAGCTACAAACTTTTGGCTTTATTGATAACTGGGCATCATCGGCAAGTATACCTGATGGCTGGACAGTGACCATGTACAGCGATGATAATTTTCAGGGTACTGCATGGCAGCTGAATGCCGACACTCCGCATTTTCCTAATCTTACACCCACGGCTAATGATGTAGTGTCGTCGGTTAAAATACAATAACCTTTACTTTATTAAATCCCGAGCCTCCCGTTGTATAGCGGGAGGCTTTTTGTTTTAGATTCCAGCTTATAGTCGGTGTTATCACCATAGGTGTTCGGAAGATTCTTATTTTGGCTAAAGCCATCAAATACTTCTATTATCCGTCCCA
The DNA here is from genome assembly GCF_900155965.1 of Mucilaginibacter lappiensis. GTDB lineage: Bacteria > Bacteroidota > Bacteroidia > Sphingobacteriales > Sphingobacteriaceae > Mucilaginibacter > Mucilaginibacter lappiensis. The sequence continues at coordinate 197,928 of NZ_FTMG01000005.1, read as the reverse complement.
TAAATGGGACGGCAATGAATGGAAAACTTATTGATTTACCATTTATTGCCGTTGGTTTTAACCAACGGATTACAAGTAAATCGCTATTGGCTTTAGCCAAATCTGATGTTTAGTACTTATGTTGATTCTTCCGAACACCGGTGGTGAAAACACCGACCACAGACTAAAGATTATTTTTATTTAAACCTGAATTTCGAATCTGATTCTTCTAAGAAATCATGAGCATCTTGTAATTGTCGATTAATTATTGGTCGTAATGTAGGATCATCAGGTATCAATTCTAATTGGTTCCTATGAACATAGTCACTTATCGAGGTATGCAATTCTAAATAAAAAATATCTTTAAACCCTTGCTTTTTACTTCTCCACAAAAAGACATTATAAGTCTTAAATTGCAAATCCAGTATATGAGTGGCATATAAAATTGATGATATAATAGCTGACGCATAATGTGTTTGCAATGGGAATTTTTGATCATCGTCTATAATGTACTTATTGCACTCCTTAGCTTTGATTGTTAGTTTATTCTCTATGGCTGAGATTACTTGCAATCTTATTGTATAATAACCTACATATAAAGCCACGAGTAAGGCAATTATAGAGATTACAATAGCTATCCACGGAGCAAAATCAAATCCTGTTTCACACATTATAAAATCACTAAATTATTTTTCCAAAACTACGGTAACTTTTCAAAAAGCAAACTTTCAAAATTATAACCCCCGCCTGCTACAATAGATTGCAGGGTAATGGTCCTTTTGTTTCCATTACCGAACAAAACAAACGTATCGGCATCTATTTCCGAATTTTGCCATTTGAAGACAAATGTGTCTTTTTGGTATGGATATAACCAACCCTTGAATTGTGAAGACCTCTGTGAAGCAAACCAAAGCCGATTGTAGCGTAAGGTTATACTGATATTACCGAACCATTTGTCATGGTAATTACCAGTATATTTTTTTATATCGCTGATTTTATTCCCTTGTTCCTGGTGTACTTGTTTCCATACCTCGGCCTTTCGTTCTGCTGTTTTCTTTTCATTATTTTGTGAACGGGTAAGGTCCTCTGCACATCTGTCGGTACCGGTAACGCCTAAATAGCCATCTGTAATTTGATCTGCAATAGCGTAAGCGGCATTGCTTTCGTTATTGGTCAATACTATAATGCCTAATCCAATTTCAGGGATCATGGATATTTCTGATACCATCCCCACATCCTGACCTGTATGGAATATCTGTTTATAGCCTTTTACATCAAGAACAAACCAGCCCAAACCGTAAGCGGCAAAGTGCGTATGATAAATACCACCGTTACCAACAGGTATATTGGTTTGGGGTGTCCACAATTGCTTAGCCGTTTGTTCACTTAATAACTGTTTATCGCCATGCCTGCCACTATTCATCAGCATCAGAGCCCACTTGCTCAGGTCCTCTACGTTGGAGTAAATGCCACCTGCAGCATCATCTTTAGTAGAAGTATAGCGCGTAACTACCCTCATCGTATCATTTACTTTATTATGTGCATCAATTATATTGGTATTCAGCTTGCAGTCATTGTACGATGCCGCGCTTGAGTTCATTTGTAATGGCTGTAACAACCGTTGTTCTATAAAATCTTCCAAGCGCATTTTTGATACTCTGGCAATAATTTCTCCAGCAACAAGGTAAAGGTTATTATCATAAGCAAATTTACTTCTGAAAGAGTAGGCTGGTTTAATGAATCTGAGATTATAAATGATATCCTTTACAGTAAAATCCGTGGAGTCAGGATCGTGCATCAGGTCGCCGGCACCAGTTGCCAGTCCGCTGCGATGGCATAGCAGATCGCGAATGGTTAATTCCTGGGTAGCATAAGCGTCGTAAAGTTTAAACTCCGGGATGTATTTGATCACTTTATCGTCCCACTGAAGTTTCCCTTCATCAACCAGTAAGCCAAGCGCGGCCGCGGTAAACGCTTTGGTATTGGAGGCTATTCCGAAAAGAGTTTTTGAGGTAACAGGCTGCTGTGTACGCAAGGAGCGTACGCCAAAACCTTTGCTGTATATCAATTTTCCGTCCTTGATGATCCCGACAGCCAAACCCGGCACCTGGAACAGCCGCATGCCCCTTTGGGCTATGCTATCTATTTGTATTTTACTAGGTACTTGTGCAAAAACTGATGGTGCATTACTAAATAAAAATGCAATAAGCAGAAATGGAAAGCATAGGCTGCGAGGTGATTTCATAAAACAACTTTCAGCAAGTTATAAAAAAGTCGCTGCTATGGCAAGTGGGTTTTTATGATGGGTGATAACACCAGCCACGGCTAAATAATGGGAATAAGTAAATAAAGGTTAGAGATTTGTTCCCTAACCCATACTTACTTATTTACAATTATATTTCATATCCAGCACGTAGCCAAACTCATGTTTATCAGTAGTGGTAAATTTAACAATATTGCTTTTGGCATCTTTGTCATAGGTGTAATTCTCATAGAAACCATTGCTATCAAAGCTTTTTAAGGGTAAATTTTTGGAGGTTTTACCAAAATAGGCCTTTAAAGCTTTATTATAGTGCTGCGGTAACCAATTCACCAGTTGTTCATCAATCAAGTTATTTTTTGCTGCATCAGTAGTATACTGAATAGTAGCTGTATGGCTATAGTTGGGGTTGCTGTCTGTATAAGCATCGGATGTGAGGTTGCCATCGGTATAGGTATATTTTGATGAGGACCCATCGGTTGAAACCTCCTGAATTAAATAGCCATCGGTATTATAGGTATAATTTGTTTCTTGGTGACTATCAGCATAAATTGCTTTTATAATTCTGCCGCTATTATCTAATTTATAGGTAATGATGGCCCCATTGCTTCTTTTTACGGTTATCTGATCATTTGCATAAGTATATTGATCTAGATAAGGGTCATTGGCAGAGTCCCACTTTAAAGTAATTACTCTTCCCTTATCGTCATAAGTATAAGTGGTTTTGCCAACTTGTCCTACGCCTGTACGTTTAGCAGTATAGGTACCCTCTGTTAATGAACAGGTTTCTTCTTTTTTGTCTGGTTGTTTGTTATTGTCTTTTTTGCAGGAAGTTACAATCAGTAATGAAACTGAAAGCAGTAATAAGGATTTTTTCATTTTGTTTTTGTTTTTATCGATAACCGCCTTGCTCAAAGTCAGGAAAGCGTGACGGTTATACAGGTGTATTTATTTATTTTTCTGTAGATAGCAATTAATCATTTGGCAAATTTCTTTGAGCCGGCAACACACAAAATTACCCCGATGGTAACGCCTACCATGCCTATGCTTACCTTTTCGTGCAATAAGGAAGCTGCCAGGGCCAGGCCAAAAAATGGTTGTAACAATTGTAATTGACCCACGGCAGCAATACCTCCCTGGGCTAATCCCCGGTACCAGAATACAAAGCCAATGAGCATACTGAATACCGAAACATAAGCCAGGCCCACCCAGGCAGATGTCCCAACTTCCGAAAATGACGGCGGAAGCAGGAAGAATAGGATAGGTACCATAAAAGGTAACGAAAGCACCAGGGCCCAGGAAATTACCTGCCAGCCGCCCAGCGTTTTGGAAAGTTTTGCCCCTTCGGCATAGCCCAATCCGCATAAAATAATGGACAGTAACATCAGGATGTCTCCAATGGGCGATGCGGAGAGTCCCTGTAAAACGGCAAAGCCTATAACAAATAAGCTCCCCAGTATCGAGAATATCCAGAATGCCCGCTTAGGGCGTTCGCCGCCGCGTATAACACCGAATATGGCTGTGGTAAGCGGCAGCATCCCCAGGAACACAATAGAATGTGCCGAGGTGATGTGCTGTAGGGCTAGGGCTGATAGTAGCGGAAAGCCAATAACACAGCCTACAGCCACAATAGCCAAAGAAAAAATATGCTCCCTTGCCGGGCGCTTCTCTCTAAAGATCAACAGAACGCAAAGAGCAATCAAACCCGCGATGGTTGCGCGGGCAACCGTTAAAAATAGGGGGTTAAAACCCTGCACAGCGGCACGTGTGGCAGGCATCGAACCGCTGAATATCAGTATGCCGATGAATCCATTGATCCAGCCACTGTTACTGTTTGCTGCTAATTTATGAGGAATTGCTTTACTACTGATCATGGTATGATGGTTAATTATTATTGGGGCAAAAATAAATAAGGAATAATAAAGGTTACAGGCTCAGTTTTGTATATTTTGATGGATACAGTTATATTTGCAGCATGAGCAGGGATTTTCTTTACAATGAAATTGCAAATGGAATTGTCATCCAGATCACTGGAGGGGTTTTACAACCCGGAGACAAGTTGCCTTCGGTAAGAATGCTATGTAAGGAGCATGGCATCAGCATGAACACCGCCAAAAGAGTGTTCCTGGAACTGGAAGCGCAATCATTGATCGATTCCAAACCGCAGTCGGGATATTTTGTGAGCAGGTTACCTTATCAAAAACTTCCCCTCCCCGAAGTAAGCCGGCCATCATCGTTGGCTAACAGTAACGAACCCAACGAATTGATCAGTAAAGTATATGGCAATATGGGGAATAGCGGGCTCACGCTTTTTTCTATCAGTGCGCCCTCCGGCGAGCTGTTACCCCTGGCTAAGCTAAAAAAGGAAATAGTGCATGCCACACGGGAACTCAGGGAAGGCGGCACAGCTTACGAGCCTTTACAGGGCAATGTAAAATTGCGAAGAATGATCGCGGTCCGTTCTTTAGCCTGGGGAGGGAATTTGCATGAAAATGACCTGGTGACTACCGGCGGTGCCATGAACGCGGTTTCGCTTTGCTTAATGGCCCTGGTAAAGCCAGGTGATACTGTAGCTGTGGAAAGTCCTTGTTATCCCGGCATTCTGCAGCTGGCTATAAGTCTCGGATGTAAAATACTGGAATTGCCAACACACCCTGTTACCGGTTTAGAGATTGATGCTTTAAAAGAGGCCCTTCCCAGGATTGATATTTGCCTGTTGGTGCCTAACTTCAACACGCCGCTGGGTAGCTGTATGCCCGATGAGCATAAAAAAGGAGTGGTTGCTCTTTTGGCCAAACATCATATTCCGCTAATTGAAGATGATATTTATGGCGACCTGTATTTTGGTACACAACGCCCAAAATGCTGCAAAGCATTTGACAAAGAAGGCAATGTTTTATGGTGCGGCTCGGTTTCTAAAACTTTAGCGCCGGGCTATCGTGTGGGTTGGGTGGCGCCGGGTAAATACAAAGAAAAATTACTCAAGCTAAAACTGATTCATTCCATATCCTCTCCGTCCATAATGCAGGAAGCGGTAGCCAATTTCGTAACTACGGGTAAATATGAAAATCATTTGCGCCAGCTTCGCCGTACGGTGGAAGACAATTATCAAAACTATCTACGGGCTATAGCCCAATATTTTCCGGAGGGCACTAAAACCAGCAGGCCCCAGGGTGGACTTTCACTTTGGGTTGAATTTAACAAGGGAATTGATACCGCGAAATTGTATGATTTGGCTATTAAACAAGGTATCTGCATTGCGCCGGGGCGAATGTTTACCCTGCAGGATCAGTTTGAAAACTGCATGCGGCTCTGCATCGGCTTACGCTGGTCAGACGAGCTCAAGTTCAAACTCAAACAATTGGGCAATCTGGCCAAGATGGCTTGAGTATTTCAATAAAAAATTATTGTTTATCGATAAATGTTATCTATAATTGTGTAATTTTTCTTAAAAACGAAACCATTATGGAAATTACTACCAAACGGACGCTGCCCATATTGTTCGTCCTTTCCTGGATAATATTTGTTGGCGTATGTATTGAGGCCGGCGGGTTTATCTTAAACGCTTTTTTTGCAGTGGTGAATCCGGCTGTTGTAAAACATCTTTGGCACGAAGCCGATCTGTCGACCCTTTATCAGTATAGCATGTGGCATTTTGTTGCGGAGATGTTATTGATGAGCGTTGTAGCCGTAATGAAAGCCTGGTTGTTTTACCTGATCATTAAAATTTTGCACGATAAAAAACTCGATATGGCTCAGCCTTTCAATCGGGATGTGAGGCGGTTTATTTTTAATATAGCTTGTATTACCTTCATGATCGGGTTGTTTTCGTGGTGGGGTGTTCAATATACCGGCTGGTTGATTAGGCTGGGAATAGCCATGCCCGATGTACAATATTTGCGGCTGGGTGGTGCCGATGTGTGGCTGTTTATGAGCGTTACCCTTTTTGTAATCGGGCAGATATTTAAAAGAGGTGTCGAAATTCAGGCAGAAAACGATTTAACTATATAAGCCATGCCAATCATTGTAAATTTAGATGTGATGATGGCTAAACGAAAAATGTCATTAAATGAATTGTCCGAAAAGGTTGATCTTACCCTGGCCAATCTTTCTATCTTAAAAACAGGCAAAGCCAAGGCCATTCGTTTCAGTACGCTGGAGGCCATTTGCCAGGCCTTGGACTGTCAGCCGGGCGATCTGCTGGAGTATTCAAAAGGATGATTCGCGCTTGTAATGAAAAGGAATAAACCAGTGGCTGGTGATAAACACCGACCACTGGTTAAAGAGATTTTGAATACTTTTTTAAACTAATTTACTTTAGTTTAAAAAAGCATAAAATGCAACACCATCATTTGTCCAGGTACCATCGTACGGCGTTTTGTTCGGACTGAAATAATGATCCTCATAAGCATTTTTACCAGAGCCGCCCTGTGTTCTGAATGAATAAATAGGCACAGTTCCTGCAACATTTGTTGCGTATGCATAAAGTATAATGCCATTTTGCGCCCATGCTCCCCATCCTGGGTTGGGATTTGCCGAAAGTATACGATCGTTTAATTGTGGGTTATAATATTGATAAATGGGAACGGCTCCGTTATAAGGAGTAGAATATGCCTTAAACGGCTGACCGTTTGGATGCCAGCCATCGCTTAAATACTGCTGGTACATATTAGGATTTAAGTTATTAGCATGCCTACCCTGTTTATTGGTATAAAAGTCATAAACCTCCTGCGGCGCAAGTACTATCTGTTTATCGCTAATATGTTTGTCGACAGCCGCCTTAACCAGTGCTTTTTTAGCAGGATCGGCTATAAAATCATACAGATAAAGCGCGTTTCCTACGTCAATCAAAGCAGCGTTAGTAACACTGATACTGCTTTGCCAACTTCCGATATTAACGGTTTCGCTTGTGTTACCGTCTTTATCAACAGCTATAGTTCTGCCTGAATTTGTTCCGCCATAAAACTTTACGGTATATTCTTTCTGGCTTGTGGCTGTTGTAATTTGGGTTACTTGTTCTTTACTCTTATCAGCACTCAAATTAACACCAATGATGTTCAATACACTAACACCTAATCCTACTTTTACGTCCGACGTTTTTTTGGTATAATCAGTTTCGCCTAGTGTAGCACCGCTATAATTAAATCTTAAACGGCCACCTATACTAATATCCAGCATTACGTGGGTACCATATCTGGCTACTAACTGGTCGGCTGTAAGCGTGGCTACATTGTTGATGAATTCCGGGGTTAAATATTGCGTTAATAAGGCCGTGGTAGCGTCACCGGTAAATCTTATCCTTTTTATCTTTTGCGATACTTCGTAGGTTGAGTAGGAGTATCTGCTTGAATAGGAAGTTTTGTTTTCGTCAGAGCTGTTTACACTCAAGCTCCCGGTGAAAAGATTTGTAGAGCTCTTTGGCGTAGCACCTTCAATTTTAGGATTGCTGTTGCCATTAATGTCGAATGATTTTTTTGAACTAACATCTTGTAAGTAGTCCCAGGCGGTGGCTCCGCCGTAGTACTGCTCTGTACCTTCGGTGGTAGTATTTACATCAATTCTGGTAAGATAGTCGGTTGCAAATCTGTTTACATCAAAAATAGGGGCATCAGATACGCTGGAAGCGTTCAGTAAATCGCCGGTAACATCCAGGCCGTAGCCTAATAAATCCCACTTACCATCGCCGCCAGACCGGGTTTGAAGTTTTCCGTCGGTAGCGGGAGTATTGTTTTTGGAAGGTGAAATGTCGCTTTGGCGCTTGCATGACCAAAATAAGGGAATAAGAAGAAAAAAATAGAGTTTTTTCATGAGTGATAAATGAATGGGTTTAAATAATATGTGATAAACATACTATTTATAATATTCATAAAGCACAAACCCGAAAGAAAAATTTATGAGCTTTTTCAACTATGGGAAATTGTCGTCGAAAGGGTGGGTAAAGGCTTATAAATGTTGCCGCCAGCGAGACACTGGTGTGAGGGAAACCTGACTGTGTCCATTAAACTTTGTAAAACTGATACTGAATAAACTACAGGCGTCAATCTATATTTACTTTATAGTATTTTTTTATAACAAAACCTTTAAGGTATGCATATTGCTATTCTTACATTCGACGGATTTAATGAGCTGGATTCACTCATTGCATTGGGTATTCTTAACCGCGTTAAGAAGCCCGACTGGCGGGTTTCTATTACCTGTCCAACAGCTAAGGTTAGCTCTATGAATGGAGTTGTTATTGAGTCTCAAGCCACACTGGAAGAAGCATGCCAGGCGGATGCAGTTATCTTTGGTAGTGGAAAACGGACCCGAGAAGTCGTTGAAGATCAGGAAATTATGGCCCGCTTAAAATTTGATCCAACCCGGCAATTATTGGCCGCCCAATGTTCCGGCGCGCTTATTTTGGCTAAGCTGGGTTTATTAAATGGCACACCTGCCTGTACCGACCTGAAAACCAAGCCATGGGTTGTAGCTGCCGGTATAGATGTTTTAAACCAGCCCTTTTTTGCCAATGGTAATATAGCTACAGTGGGTGGCTGCCTGGCTTCGCATTATCTGGCTGCCTGGATCATAGCGCGATTGGAAGGCATCGAGGCCGCCAAAAATGCACTAAGCTACGTGCTGCCGGTTGGCGAACAAGAAGAATACATGGAGCGGGCCTTACGCAATATCATGCCTTACTTACCGGAACCGGTAACTGTAGAAGAATTAAATTAAGCGGTTATTAGGTTTATCTCCTAATTTCTTTGACGTAAAATACCCTTTTTTTGTCGCGGGTAACCCTGACCTGTATGAGACACGTCGCTTATTTTTGTAATATGAGAAAAGTATCATTTGGCATGAACATTAGTCTGGATGGCTATTGCGACCACACCCTGGGCGAACCCAGTGAAGAGCTGATGGAGTATTTTACAGAAATGATGGATGATGTGGATCTGCTTTTTTATGGTCGGGTTATGTATCAGCTCATGTTTCCCTACTGGGCCGATGTTGCGAGAGACCGTTCCGGTTCTGCCGCTGAGGTCCGATTCGCGGAAAGGCTTGTCGCCATTGATAAGGTGGTGGTGTCGCGATCCCTGGAAAGCGTGGATGGCAATACAACAATCATCCGGAACGACCCGGCAGCTGAACTACGGAAACTGAAACAGCAGCCCGGCAAAACAATTTCGGTAGACACCGTAAGCATGTTGCCGGAGCTGATGGCAGCGGGCCTGATTGATGAATTTTATTTAGTGGTGCACCCCATTATGGCAGGTGGTGGACGGCATTTACTCGATGCCGGCAGTCTCCCGAAAAGCTTTAAGTTGGACCTGGTAGAAACCCGGACTTTCAAAAATGGCTGCGTAGCGCTTAGCTACCGTAAAAGGGAATGATGTTAATGAATTGAAAAGGCAGAATAACGGGACGAGCGTCAGCATAACCGTGGCGATATTTTCCAGGTAATAACGGAAGTGTTCCGCTAAAAATAACACACATATTCTACGGGCTACGAGTATCCACGCTGTACGAAATCCCTGACTGCGGACGCTTGCGGTAGGGGGGCATATTGCTTTATTTTATGTGTTTCAGTTAGTAGGAAACACGCTGTCCGAAGTCAGAGACTTCGACGATTATGCCAGTAGTCTGCACCGTAGCCTTCATTTCCCCATCCCACAAAAATTTCGTATCTTTATACAAACATCAGCCCGGTTACCCTGCAAAAAGAGTAACCGGGCTGTTTAGTTAAGAGCAAAACAAGACCAAAAACCGATCGTTTGGTATGCAGTTATTTGACAATCAATATTTTAATACTTTTTAAAGTTTTTAAAACCGCTCAAAAATTTGTTAAAAAGTGTTAAAATGGCGTTAAAATTTAGTTAAAGTGCCCAAAAAGTAAGTGTTTTTGCCCTGATTTTGGCCAGAAAAGTGTTAAAATCCAGGGTTTAAAAAGTCCCCAGAGCTCAATTTTAACAAATTTCATTTATTGACTTTTGTCAAATTGATCACCACTCTGCCGCCGGATATTTGGACAAGGATAAATTAAAACTCCCGGGTAAGGATCAATGAAAAATATTGTACTTATTTTATGCCTGCTGATGGCCGCCCAAATAGCCCATGCGCAAACGGCTGCGGTAAAACTCGCCAAAGTAGGCACCGCCACTCGTGATTTTGTCGATAGCCGCCGCAGTAATTGGCTGGGCACCGGTCCGCGGCCGCTCCGTACGGTGATTTGGTATCCGGCCGGCAATGGGGGAGTGGAGGAGCAAATTGATGATCCACAGCAGTTTGCCTCGCCGGTGACTGTATATCGTGATGCTGCCATAGTTGGTAAACGTAAATATCCGCTCATCATGATATCGCATGGCGCGCAGGGCAATCCGGTACAAATGCGCTTGCTGGGCTATTACCTGGCTTCCAGGGGCTTTATAGCGGTCATTGTGGCTCATAATGGCACCACCCCCGAAGAACGTCGCGTAACAGAAAACGACCGTACCTTGTCTGATTTTTGCATGTGGGAGCGCCCCCGGGATATATCGGTAGTGATGGATAAAATACTGATGGACAAGGAGTTTAAAACACGGATAGACACCAGTAGAATTGCTGTGGCTGGTTTTTCACTAGGCGGGGCAACGGCCATTTGGCTGGCGGGCCCCATATTTAATATGGATAGCCTGGTAAAAAGTGAACCCGAGCCACCTGCCCAGATTCGCACTGCCATTAACCGGCTCATAGCCCTGTCTAAAACCGACCCGGTGATGATCCAATCGGCTAAACACCAAGGCAATTCCTTTCGGGACAGGCGCATCAAGGCCGTTTTCGCGCTGGGACCTGCTATTGGACATGCGTTTAGTAAGGGGAGTTTGCAAAGTATCACCGTGCCTGTACAAATTGTAGTAGGTGATGCCGACCTGATAGCTCCAAAGGAACTAAATGCGGTATACTACACAGAAAACATACCCACAGCCAGAAAACTCATTGTTTTACCCGGTGAACGTGGTCACTATACCCAACCGCAACTGGCCCATGAGCGTCCAGCTGAATTACAGGAGGTTAGCGAGATGGCCTACCAATTTTTTATAAGCACTTTAAAGCCGAATTGAGGACGTGCACGGTTTTTCTGAATTGCGGGTTATTCATTAACTTCGTGCTATGAATTTTTCGTCCAAATTGCTGGAGAATGCCGTAGCGGAGTTTGCCAAACTGCCGGGAGTAGGACAAAAAACCGCCCTGCGCCTGGTGCTGCATTTATTGAATCAGGATAAGCAGGAGGTGGAGCAGTTTAGCAAGACTATCAGTAAGTTACGAAACGAGATACAGTTTTGCAGTATTTGCCATAACATCTCAGACCAATCGGTATGTGAGATCTGCTCGTCGCATAAACGCGATCATAGCCTGATATGCGTGGTAGAGGATACCCGCGACGTAATGGCTATTGAAAATACCAACCAGTACAACGGCGTGTACCATGTGCTGGGCGGCTTGATATCGCCTATGGATGGTATCGGCCCATCAGATTTACAGGTGGATACTTTAGTGGAACGACTGAAGGCAAATGAGACCAAAGAGATCATTTTTGCCCTGAGCGCAACCATGGAAGGCGACACCACTTTGTTCTATCTTCATAAAAGAGTAAAAAACTTTAATATTACTATCTCAACTATAGCCCGTGGCATAGCTTTTGGAGGTGAGTTGGAGTACGTTGATGAGATTACCTTAGGGCGATCCATTGCTACACGTGTTCCGTATGAAAACTCACTGACAAAGTAGAAAGATGAAACTATCGGTTATCATTGTTAATTACAATACCTGCAACATGCTCCGCCTGGCGCTTAACTCTGTAGTAAGAGCCGCCCAGGACATCACGAATGAGGTTTTTGTGGTTGACAATGGCTCAACAGACCGCTCGTTGGCTATGATCCAGGAGGAATTTGCGGAGGTAAAGGTGATCGAGAATACCAAAAATGTGGGTATGGCTCAAGCCTATAATCAGGCCTTGAAACTGGTTTCGGGAGAGTATGTTTTAATGGTCAATGCGGATACTATTACAGGCAAAAAGACCATAGAGAAAACACTGGAGTTTATGGACATGCATACCGACTCCGGCGGACTTGGTATACGCATGATCACACCTGATGGCCGTTTCCTGAAAGAGTCAAAACATGGCTTCACCAAACCCTGGGGTATATTTTTTAAACTGACCGGGCTGGCTAAATATTTTTCAAAATCGCGCCTGACCGATGTGCTGCGTAAAGATTGGGTAGAGGAATTTCAAACTTCCGAAACCGATGTGCTGAATGGGGCTTTTATGCTGTACCGTAAAGAGGCCCTTGACCTGGCTGGTTTGCTGGATGAACGTTTCCATATTTACGGATACGATATCGATTTATCGTATCGGGTAAGGCTTACCGGGTTTAAAAACTACTATTTTCCAAAAACATATATCATCAACTTTAATACAAAGGGTAAGGCTAAATTTAGCTATACTTATATCAGGGAATTTTATGGTGCGATGATTATATTCGCCTCAAAATACTTGTTTAAGGTGCCCGAAATAAAAGTGGAGGGCTTACCGCAGCTTTACCCTCCATCATATGAAGTTGAATAATAAAATCGTTATCATCACAGGCGCCTCATCGGGCATTGGCAAATCGCTGGCTATTGAATGTGCTAAACACGGGGCAAATGTAGTATTGGCTGCCCGTCAATATGTTACCCTTTGTGAAATAGCGCAGGATCTGGAAAAGCAATACAATATTAAAGCCCTTGCCGTGCAATGCGATGTAGCTATTGAGGGCGATTGTGAACATCTGATCAAGCAAACATTAACCACCTTTGGTAAAATAGATGTGCTGATCAACAATGCTGGTATTTCCATGCGGGCCTTGTTTCAGGATGCAGATCTGAATGTATTAAAAACTGTGATGGATGTTAATTTCTGGGGAACGGTATACTGTACTAAATATGCCTTGCCCGAAATTTTGAAGACGAAAGGCAGTATAGTAGGTATATCGTCTATAGCCGGATATAAAGGCTTGCCGGGCCGCACAGGCTATTCGGCTTCTAAGTTTGCCATGAACGGCTTCCTGGATTCGATTAGGGTGGAGAATCTAAAGACTGGTGTTCATGTGCTTACGGCCTGCCCGGGTTTTACTACATCAAATATCCGTAACACGGCATTGACGAAAGATGGTAGTCAGCAGAGCGAAAGTTCTATGGACGAAAATAAAATGATGAGCAGCGAAGAAGTGGCCCGGATCATCGCTGATGGCATCGAAAACCGCTCGCGAACCCTTATCATGACTCGACAAGGTAAGCTGACCGTAGCCCTTAGTAAGTTTTTACCGGCATTTTTGGATAAGATGGTTTATAATGTTTTTTCAAAAGAGAAAAATCCGTTGCTGAAATAGTTTATTGGCTCATTGAGCTTATTTGCAGGGGAGTAACCCAATTAATAGAAGTGGCTTGTATGTACATTGTTTGTTGATGGCATTTTGTTTAAATTTGATTGTATGAAAAAGGCTGAAAAGATTTTTAGTGAGGCTGAGATAGAGCTTTTAAAAGAGGGGCTAAAACGAAGCTACAAAGAGCGTTTTCAAATGACCACCCGTTTATATAAAATTCAACAAACCCTAAGTAAAGCATCGATTTTACATAAATCTTTTATTAGCAAATAATTTGTGGATGTTTTTGACGAAGACATATTAAGTTTTTGGAGAGCGCTCCAAAACCACCAGGTTCAATATATTATGATTGGCGGATACGCCATAAATATGCACGGTTATCAGCGCTTTACGGGTGACTTGGACATTTGGTTAAAGGATGACCTGCTGAACCGTCAACAACTTCGGAAAGTTTTTATAGAGTGTAATATAGGTGACTATCCGATGATAGAGCACATGCAATTTATAGCCGGATGGACAGACTTTCACCTGAATAATGACCTTCGATTGGACATTCTTACAGAAATGAAGGGCCTTGAAAATTATTCATTTGATGAATGCCTGCAAATGGCCTCTGTGGCGGAAATTGATGGTATAATGATTCCTTTCCTCCATATAAATCAATTAATTCAAAATAAAAAAGTTATCAATAGGCCAAAGGATCAAATAGATGTAATGGCGCTTGAAGAGATAAAAAAGCTCAGAGGAGAATGAAAACTAATTCGCTACTGAACTTATGAAATCTTCTCAAAATCATTGATCTTATCCAGATGCAATACAACCCGGCCGTCCTGGTCGCGGTCAAATGTGGGTTTAAATTTGGCATCCCATACCATATCCTTATAGGTATAGGTAGTGCGGGAGTGGATGGTTTGGGAAAAGGTATCATCGAATATTCTTAGTAGTACCGAGAAAACTACCTGGGCTTTTTCAAAATCTTCCGGCGTAAAATCTTTCAGCGGACTATCCTCATCAATAGGATGTACTACAGTCCAGTTAATGGATAATATGCTTACAGCCTTACGTTCGAGTACCAATGGATAAAATTTACGTTCTGTTTTACCATTTACTTCTTCATTATAGGAAAAATTTACTTCAATATGCAAATCAATCAATACGTTATGCCTTGAGTTCGCCAACCTGAACATGAGTCCGGTTTTATCTCCTTTATACGGGGCAACAAGGATGTTTTCGCTGTATTTGATCTTGGCGGTAGGTTTTGAAAAACGGCCGTAAAGTAAGCCTGTAGCTAAAGCAAAAGCCAATAAACCCATCATGGATTCCAATGCTGCAACACAGTTGGCAGCCATCCCCTGCGGACTAATATGCCCGTAACCAACAGTAGATATGGTTTGTGCCGAAAAAAAGAAGGCATCCATAAAATGATCAAAAAGTGTAGCGCCGCTTTTACCGTCAAGACTATCTGGCCCCAGAGCAACATATATGCAGGCAAAGATGATATTGGCTACCATATAACCACTTAAAACAACCAGCCAGAACTTTGGCCAGCTCATGTTAATGAGGGTTTGGTAGCTGTTCAACCGGTTAAAAAAGGGGAGGCCAGTACGTTTTATATTGATAGATCCGTCTTTATTAATTACCGGCTGACTTTTTATAACCGGCTGTGTGCCAAAGCCAAGGTCGTCTTCCGGATTTACTTTTCGTGTGTTATGGTTCATTTGGAGTGTAAGCTTTTCGGCTTTTGCGTAAATTTATCATTCTGTTTGCTTTTAGTAAAAACTATTTCCATATTTGTGGCACAAATGAAAATGATAGTATCAAACAATAACTGGTGGTGGCTTAACGATTAATCGTAAGGCAATTCCGTTTTTTGTTTTTTAACATAATATTCAGAAGGGTTGCCATAAGGTAACCCTTTTTTGTTGCCCTCATTTTTTTGAGGGGTAAATTGAAGAAAAATTAATCATAAAAATCTCCCTGTAGGGGATAGGGCTTATGAAACAGATACTAAATCATCTTTTTGAACACAAAACCTTTACCCGGGAGCAATCAAAAAATATTTTGATAAACATTGCGCAGGGGCAGTATAACAACTCGCAGATGGCCGCCTTTATGACGGCATACTGTATGCGCAGTATCACGGTTGATGAGCTGGAAGGCTTTCGTGATGCAATGCTGGAACTTTGTTTACCCATTGATCTGGAAACTGGTCAGTTGATAGATCTTTGCGGTACCGGCGGCGATGGTAAGGATACATTCAATATATCAACCCTGGCATCGTTCGTCGTAGCTGGTGCGGGCTATAAAGTGGCTAAGCATGGTAATTATGGGGTATCATCGGGTTGCGGTTCATCCAATGTGATCGAATACCTGGGCTATCAGTTTACTAATGATACTGATAAGCTGAAGACCAGTATTGATAAAGCAAACATTTGCTTTTTACACGCGCCTCTGTTTCATCCGGCTATGAAAACGGTGGCCCCTATACGCCGCGAATTGGGTGTAAAAACATTTTTTAATATGCTGGGCCCACTGGTTAATCCGGCTAAGCCAGAGAATCAGTTGGTTGGTGTATTTAGCCTGGAACTCGCCCGCGTTTATGCATACCTGTATCAAAAATCGACCACCAAATACACCATCGTGAACGCACTGGAAGGCTACGACGAAGTATCGCTTACCTGCGATTTCAAAACGTTCTCTGCCGAAGGCGAAAAGATCAATACGGTTGAAGGTCTGGGTTTTGAAAAATTAGATCCCAAACAAATAACGGGTGGAGATACTGTGGCTGCATCAGCTAAGATATTTACAGATGTACTTAACAATCAGGGTACATTTGCCCAGAATAATGTAGTACTGTCAAACGCTGCACTAGCTATTAAAACCATTGGCCCTGAAAAAAGCTTTGCTGATTGTTATTATGAAGCAGAGGAAGCCCTTGTTGCTGGCAAAGCCCTGAATAGTTTCCATACTTTATTGCAGAATTAACAATGAAGATCAAAGTTTGTGGCCTAAAGCACCCCGAAAACATCAAAGCCGTAGCCGCTTTACAACCGCACTATATGGGCTTTATTTGTTACGAGCGTACGCCACGCTATATTGATACTTTGTCTGCAGATGCACTGGTCCCAATATCCCCAGAGATTCATAAAGCCGGGGTTTTCGTAAATGAAACCGCCGAAAACATCAGCTCGCTGATTGAGCAGTATGGTTTTGACACCATACAATTGCATGGCGATGAAAGTCCCGAATTTGGTGGTGCCTTTAAAGGTAAAGTAACGGTTATTAAAGCCTTTGGGGTTGATAACGACTTTGATTTTGGCAAGCTGAATGCTTATGCCGGTCATGTAGATTATTTTATGTTCGATACCAAGACGAGTATTTACGGTGGTTCGGGCAAGGCTTTTAACTGGGACATTTTAAATAAATATACATTAGATATTCCCTTCTTTTTATCTGGCGGCATAAGTTTGGATAATATAGAAGAAGTAAAAAATATAGCACATCCGCAATTTTACGCGGTTGATCTGAACAGCCGGTTTGAAGACGAGCCTGGGTTGAAAAATATCCAAAAATTGGAAAAAGCATTTGATATTATCAAAAAACAAACGATTAGAGATGAAATACGGAGTTAACGAACATGGTTATTATGGCGATTTTGGTGGTGCTTACATCCCCGAAATGCTGTATCCAAACGTTGAAGAACTAAGACAACAATACCTCAACATCATTAATGATCCGGATTTTAAGGCGGAGTTTGATGATTTGCTCAAAAACTATGTAGGCAGGCCTTCGCCCCTGTATCATGCCAAAAGATATTCGGAGAAATACGGCGCTAACATATTCTTCAAGCGCGAAGATTTAAACCATACCGGCTCGCACAAGATCAACAATGCCATCGGGCAGATATTGTTGGCCAAACGCTTGGGTAAAAAACGCATCATTGCCGAAACTGGTGCAGGTCAGCATGGTGTAGCAACTGCTACCGTATGTGCCCTAATGGGTATTGAATGCGTGGTTTACATGGGCGAAATTGATATGGCCCGCCAGGCGCCCAACGTTTCCCGCATGAAAATGCTGGGTGCCACCGTAAGACCGGCATCATCGGGCAGTAAAACGCTCAAAGATGCCACCAATGAGGCCTTGCGCGATTGGATAGCCAATCCGGTTGATACTCATTATATTATTGGTTCGGTGGTTGGCCCTTATCCATATCCCGATATGGTAGCCCGTTTCCAGTCGATCATATCCGAAGAAACTAAAAAACAACTCGTAGAACATACTGGCAAGGAATTGCCCGAATATGTACTGGCCTGTGTAGGCGGCGGTAGTAACGCTATGGGCATGTTCTATCATTTTTTAGATAATGAACAGGTTAAGCTGGTGGCCGTGGAAGCTGCCGGTAAAGGCGTTGACAGTGGCCATTCGGCGGCTACTACCTTTTTGGGCCATGAAGGCGTTCTGCACGGCAGTCGTACCATATTAATGCAAACACCCGATGGACAAGTGGTTGAACCGTACTCCATTTCGGCGGGCTTGGATTATCCGGGCATTGGGCCACAACACGCGTATTTGTACAAAATAAACCGTGCTCAATACGTAAGTGTTACCGACGATGAAGCCATGAAGGCCGGTTTACTTTGCTCGCAAATGGAAGGCATTATCCCGGCCATTGAGTCGTCGCACGCACTGGCACAGCTCGAAAAAATGAAATTTAATCTAACAGATAACGTCGTGATCTGCCTGTCGGGCCGTGGCGATAAAGATCTGGATACGTTTATCAAATATTTTAATTATTAGATGGTTCATGGTTAATAGTTCATGGATCATAGTGAAAAAAGAGTATGATCATAAACTATAAGACAAGAGATACCATGAACAATGAACCATCAACTATAAGCTACACAATGAACCGATTAAACCAGCTTTTTGCATCAAAGAAAGATAACCTGTTATCGATATACTATACAGCGGGTTATCCTGCCTTGAACACTACGGTGGATATTGCCGAGGCTTTGGAAAAAGCCGGGGCCGATTTCCTGGAAGTGGGTTTCCCATACTCCGACCCGGTAGCCGATGGGCCGACCATACAACATAGCTCCGAGCAGGCGTTGATCAATGGCATGACGCTCGATCATCTGTTTGAAGAGTTAACAGAACTGCGTAAACGGGTTACCATACCCATACTGCTCATGGGCTATTTTAACCCTATTGCACAATACGGCATCGAGCGTTTCTGCAAAAAAGCAGCTGAACTGGGTGTAGACGGCGTTATTGTGCCCGACTTGCCCATGTATGAATATGAAGCCTTGTATTCGACTCATTTTATCAATAACAACCTGAGTAATATATTCCTGGTTACGCCGCAAACATCGTCTGATAGGATCCGCAAAATTGATGAGCTGAGTAATAGTTTTATCTATCTGTTGTCGTCATCGTCAATAACCGGTGGCAGTTTGCAGCTTACCAATAGTATTGAGGATTATTACAAGCGCATCAAGGCTATGGAACTTAAAAACCCAACCATTATTGGTTTTGGTATCTCAGATAATGCTACCTTCACCAAGGCCTGTGAGTACGCCAACGGCGCTATTGTAGGCAGTAAGTTTGTAAAACTACTGGCCGAAGATGGCTATATGGAAAAAATACCCGCTTTTATACAGAGCATGAGATAGATCAAGGATTTTTGGAGGAAGGAATAAGGACTTTTATTTATACGGTGATCTGAAATCCTCGTTCCTTGATCTAAAAATCCTAAATCCAAAACCTACAAATACAATTCCAGATCCCCTTTACCTTCGCGGATGATCTCGAAATCGCCTTCGGTACAATCAACTACGGTAGAGGCGATGTTATCACCATAACCACCATCGATCACGATATCAACCAGGTCCTCATATTTTTCGTAGATGAGCTCCGGATCTGTGGAGTATTCTATAATATCATCATCGTCCTTAATAGAGGTAGAGAGGATAGGGTTACCCAGAACCCGCACAATCTCACGGGCTATCTCATTGTCCGGTACCCTGATACCCACCGTTTTTTTATTGGAGCTCAATAGCTTAGGTACCATATGGCTGGCATTGAATATAAAGGTAAACGGCCCTGGTAAAGCCTTTTTTAGCACCCTGAAGGTGGTATTGTCAATCGGTTTGATATAATCAGATATATGGCTCAGGTCGTAGCATATAAAAGAGAAATTAGCCTTTTCGGGTTTGATGTTCCTGATTTTGCAAATGGCCTCAATAGCTTTATGATTGGTAATATCGCAACCCAGGCCGTAAACGGTATCGGTGGGGTATATGATGAGGCCTCCTTTGCGTAATACTTCAACCACCTGCTCTATAGCTTTAGGGTTAGGATTTTCGGGATATATTTTAATAAGCATGATGTATAACAAATATACTTATAAGTTGGTTTAAAAATGGTGGGTGTTAAATGTCGACCGCCAGGATTTTAACATTTGGGGGTAAGGAAAACTTTTTAAACCTCTTATTTTAACACTTTTCTGCTCAAAAACGGGATGAAAACGTTCAAAAATTCATTCAAAACCACCAATTTTAACACTTTTTAACAAATTTTAAAACGATTTTGGGCCATTTTTGAAACTTTAAAAAGTATTAAAATATTGATATTCAATTATTTGACTTAATAATGGACGCTTTTTGCCCTTGTTTCTCTCTTAACTAAACAGCCCGGTTCTCTAATAAAAAGAGAACCGGGCTGCTATATATGTAAATATACGAAATTTTAGGGAGAGTAGATCGCTTCTTTATCACTCAAGTTCAGGATTACCTCTATTTTTATTGATCTATTAAAATCCTGCTAATCCTTTAAGCGTGTCAATAAAAAAAGTCACTTGCCAAAGGCAAATGACTTCATCATCATCATATATTTTAACCCGTTGAAGCGTTTTCAATAAACCGGGTTGCTACCTGGGCAACAACGCCGGCTTTTAAATGTTAAAACACAGCAACAGTATTAAAACAATTAAGCTTGTTTGGTCAACTGTAGGTTGATAAGCAATTTAATGTCCTCACCAACTACAACAGAGCCTGCTTCGGTTACTCCATCCCAGGTTAAACCAAACTCTTTACGGTTTATTTTACCTGTAATTTCAAAACCTGCTTTGGTGTTGCCATAAAAATCGGCTGCTGAACCACCGAATTCGGCAGTAAGGGTTACTGGTTTAGTAACGTCTTTTATAGTCAGGTTGCCTTTTAATTCGTATTCCTCATCATCAGTTTTGGTTAATGAGGTTGATTTGAAGCTGATCTTTGGATATTTTTCCGCGTCAAAAAACTCGCCGCCTTTTAAGTGCTCATCGCGCTGGGTTTGGTTAGTGTCGATGCTGTTAATGTCCAGTGAAAAATCCACTTCGGCATTGTCAAAATCATCTCCTTCGGTAATTACTTCACCGCCAAAGCTTTTGAAAAAACCACTTACGGTTGAGATAACTAAGTGTTTTACCTTAAATTGTACTTCTGAATGCATTGGGTCGATAACCCATTTTGTTGCTGTTTCTGTTGCCATGATTTTTTTTATTTGTTTTGTTGAGTCAAAGATAATAATAAAATAGATGTTTAAACATCTATTTTTATTTCATTACAATTCGCCGACAATCAAGTACAAGTTTAACCATACAATTGCGCTAATGTTTAACTTTAAGAGTTATTTTTATATTAAATAATCTATTTATGAAGAAGCTTTTCATTACCTCGTTCATTATCATATTCGCCGCGCTCATCGGGTGGACTATATTATGGAAGCCGGCCGCCTGGTCGTTCGTGATCATGGTACCTATATATGCCGTGGGCTTTTATGACTTGGTGCAAAAAAAACACAGCATAGTGCGCAACTACCCCGTGTTTGGTCATCTGCGTTTTCTGATGGAAGACCTCCGTCCCAAAATATACCAGTATTTTATTGAGAGCGATACCAATGGAACGCCGTTTAACCGCCAAAACCGCAGCGTGATATATCAGCGTGCCAAAAAGGTTGACGATACGCGTCCCTTTGGTACCGAACTGGATGTATATGAAAATGGCTACGAATGGCTTAACCACAGCATCGCGGCGGTTGATCATCATCATCTTGATCTGTCGCCAAGAGTAAAAGTAGGCGGTCCCGATTGTAAGCAACCTTATATGGCCAGCGTTTATAATATATCGGCCATGAGCTTTGGTTCGTTGAGCGAGAATGCCATCCTGGCCCTGAATGGTGGCGCCAAGCTGGGCAACTTCGCGCATAATACCGGCGAAGGTGGCCTGAGCGATTATCACTTGCAGCCTGGCGGCGATATTATATGGCAAATAGGTACCGGTTATTTCAGCTGTCGCCATACCGATGGTACTATTGATTATGATGCTTTTGCCAAGCGTGCCGTTTTGCCGCAGGTAAAAATGATCGAGATCAAGCTTTCGCAGGGAGCCAAGCCTGGTCATGGCGGGATATTACCCGCTGCTAAAGTTACACCGGAAATTGCCCGGATCAGGCTGGTAGAGATGGGACAGGACGTGGTATCGCCTCCATATCATACCGCTTTTAATGATCCTATCGGCTTAACCCAATTTATCAAGAAACTACGCGAACTATCTGGCGGTAAACCCATCGGCTTTAAGCTTTGTGTGGGCCATAAGAGTGAGTTTTTAGCGATATGTAAGGCTATGGTGAAAACTGGCATCTATCCCGATTTTATTACCGTGGATGGGGGCGAAGGTGGTACCGGAGCCGCACCGCTGGAATTCTCGAACTCCGTAGGCATGCCCCTGCGCGAGGCTCTGGCCTTTATTTATGATGCCTTAACTGGTTTCGACATTAAAAAATATATCAAGATCATCGCCTCGGGTAAGGTGGCTACTGGGTTCGACCTGGTGAAGAATTTCGCTCTCGGTGCCGATATGTGCAACAGCGCCCGCGGAATGATGTTTGCCCTGGGCTGCATACAAGCGCTCGAATGTAACATGAACACCTGCCCAACCGGAGTAGCCACGCAGGATAAAAGTCTGATGCGCGGCTTGGTGGTTGACGATAAAAAGGTGCGGGTGGCCAATTTTCATAACCAAACGGTAAGTAGTGCCATACAAATGATAGGGGCTGCCGGCCTGGTAAAACCATGCGATCTGCACCGTATGTTCATCTATCGCCGAATCAACCACAGTCAGATACAAACCTACGCAGAATTGTTCCCTTACATCCCTAAAGGCAGCCTGTTGAATACGCCATACCCCTCAAGTTTTGAACTGGACATGGCCATCAGCAACGAGGATAGCTTTGTGCCTGATTACAGCAACGTAACCAATATTGATTACAGTAATGTAAATTCGTATATGAGTTAGACGAATTAAAAGTTAAAATGGGAAGATATCTTCATAAGTAAAGGAGCCTTCATATCTGAAAATCTTTTTTAACCAAGATTTGGTAAAAGATTGAATGTGTGGTTTTGTGTTAAGGTATTCATTACTTTTAGAAGAGCAATAACAATCAATTATTAGATTATTTTCTTTTTTATCAAACTCTAAGGATTTAAAATCTGAGTCATTAATCAATTTGCTTTCATAAATCTTCGATTTAACTTGTGAAAGGAATTTATTTCCATTTTTTTCAATTATGTCATTTATTCTACTAACGTCCCAGACGTTATCGTAGAATCTGTTTTCTAATGTATCCCAAAATTGGAGGTTCAATTGATGGAGACTGTCATAATCATCTATGGCATTTTTTAATTTTTTAAAAGTTATGAAATCAATTCTTGAATATTGTTCTTCATTATTGATTAGAAATCGATTTATATAATTAATTCTATCTATAGTTGTTTCAGTAATATTTTCTTTATCAAATAATACTTTTTTGAAAATCACGTCAGATATGGATAATAAATTGAAATTATAAATATACTTTTCAGTTGTCTTTCTTCTGTTTTTGAGACTTTTAATCTCATATGATTGGGCCTTTATTAATGATGATATACTATCAAAAATTGAAGAATCTGAACGACCTTTTAAGCTATCTGTTTTAAATTCTTTGAATGCGAATATCGTTTCATCGTATTGATTTAGTTTTCTAATTAGTTGGGGCAAAGAATCTGATTGCGTTTTTAACTCCTCATTCCAATTGACTAATTTTACTTCGTAATTAAATTCATCGATATTGGATGAGAATGTCACCGGGAATAAATTTAAATTGTAATTCATTGCGGGTGCTTTTCTAGTTAAAAAAATCCAATCATATAGATCGCTTTTTTTACAACTTATGATTAAGGCAGTAACAAGTCTAAAGTCATCTTTTATTTGAACTTTATAGGCTACCATATCGATTTCTCTTTGTTGTGAAATGACATCATCAAGATAATATCTGGTATGAATAACTGCCCATCCTTTTTCTTCAAGCATAGTAGCCACTTGATGTTCTAAAATAAATCCGGTTTGTTTTATAGAATCGACAAGAGATATTTGAGTTTCACTTTTTTTATTCATCGTTATGTGATAAAGATATTTAGGTTTTTTATTTTATAAATTTAAGATTTATATATTGAAAAGGGGGAGCGAAAGCTCCCCCTTTTCAATATATCGTTCGGCTAAAATTGCATTACCAGTGCAATCACCTGGCTAGAGCTGAGCAAAAGCGTTCCCTCATTACAACATCACACCCTTCATGATCATCACAGCGATGCTGAAGTAAATGATGAGGCCGGTAACATCTACCAGGGTAGCCACAAATGGAGCAGACGATGTTGCAGGGTCGGCACCAAGTTTTTTCAGGATAAGTGGTAGCATGGAGCCTGCCAGTGATCCCCACAATACAACACCAACCAGGGCGCATCCTACGGTTAAGCCTACCAATATCCAGTGTGGCCCGTAAATGGGCGAAAACATGGTCCAGATGTAAATACGCATAAATCCTATTAATCCCAGTGTTAGGCCCAGCATTAAGCCCGACAATAGCTCACGGCGCATTACCCGCCACCAGTCCATAACAGTAACTTCACCCAGGGCCATAGCCTGTATAATTAAGGTAGAAGCCTGTGAACCGCTGTTGCCACCGCTTGATATAATAAGCGGGATAAACAGGGCCAGTACCACCGCTTTTTCAATTGATTTCTCAAAAAATCCCATGGCGGTAGCGGTCAACATTTCGCCCAGGAATAAAATGATAAGCCAGCCAACACGTTTTTTAACCAGCCGGAACAGGTTAATATCCAGGTACGGCTCGTCCAATGCTTCGGTACCACCAATTTTCTGGATATCCTCGGTATATTCTTCGTTGGCTATCCATAAAATATCGTCGACAGTTACAATACCCAGCAATATATGTTCATTATCCACCACGGGCAGGGCCACACGGTTATTCATCCTGAATATATTGATAGCTTCTTCCTGCGGATCGCTGGCACTGAGAGATATCAGGCGCCCGTCCATCAGGTCGCTTACTTTGGTTTCGGGTTTAACCAATAATATTTCCCGTATCCTGATGTCGTCAAGCAGTACGCCGTTTTCGTCTATTACATAGATCACATCAATGGTTTCGGAGTTTTTACCGTAGCGGCGGATGTGGGATAGTACACGTGTAACATCCCATGTTTTCTTAACGGCAATGTAATCGGGTGTCATCAAACGGCCAACACTGTCTTCCTCGTAACCTAATAAAGAGAGTGCTTCTTTACGATCATCCGGCGACAGGTGCAGGATCAATGTTTTAACAGCATCGCCATGTAATTCGCTAAAAAGGGCGGTACGGTCATCGGGAGGTAATGCGTTAATCAGGTCGGCAACTTTTTGACCGGAAAGCTTTTTGATGATACGTTCCTGGGTAGGAGAGTCCAGTATCCGGAAAACGTTAACAGCCCGGTTGAGCGACAGTGTTTCAATAAATCGGGGGCCATGTTCGGGTAATTCACCTATCAGTTCTTCAACGTCTGATATATTGAGGTTGTTCAAATATTCCTTTAATTGTTTATTGTTTTCCTGCTCCAGCAACAATTCTATTTGTTCAACCATTTCGTTCATAAATGTCCCCCTGTTGTTTACATGTTATTATTAATCTGTTTTGCCTTGATTTGACGATGGCAAAAGTCGTTTATTTTTTCAAATTATAGGCAAAATTTTGTGTTATCTTTGCGCGAATTTTATCGGTAGTCTGAATCAGAATTTTTCACTTGTTGCTTGTTTTTTTAAGGCGTTCAAGAGTACTTCGTAGTTTTCAGAATTAAAGGATTTTCAGAATTTGACTTTTGGGGTTTAGAATTTAGAGTTTAGAATTTACTGTTTATAATAAAATATGGGTTTACAATGTGGAATAGTGGGTTTGCCAAACGTAGGTAAATCGACACTTTTTAATTGCTTATCAAATGCCAAGGCACAGGCGGCTAATTTTCCGTTCTGTACTATTGAACCAAACGTAGGCGTAATTACGGTACCGGATGAACGTTTAACCAAACTTACCGAAATAGTACAGCCCAAAAGCATTGTACCCAACGTTATTGAAATTGTTGATATAGCAGGTTTGGTTAAAGGAGCGAGCAAAGGCGAAGGATTGGGTAACCAGTTTTTGGGCAACATACGTGCCACCAACGCTATTATACACGTATTGCGCTGCTTTGATAATGACAATGTGATACATGTTGATGGCTCGGTTGACCCGATACGTGATAAAGAGATCATTGATACCGAATTGCAACTAAAGGATTTGGAATCGATAGAGAAAAAGATCCAGAAAGTTGAAAAAATGGCCAAAACCGGTGGCGACAAAGAAGCCAAAAAAACCTTTGATGTTTTAACCGTTTACAAGGAGCACCTGCTAACAGGTAAATCGGCCCGTACCGCGCCGGTTGCTGAAGAGGATAAGGAATATGTTGCCGATTTGTGGTTGCTTACCGCAAAACCTGTCATGTACGTTTGTAATGTTGACGAAGCCTCGGTAAATACCGGCAACGCTTATGTAGAAAAGGTAAAAGCTGCTGTTAAAGAAGAAAATGCGGAAGTACTGGTGATTTCGGCACAGATAGAATCGGAAATAGCGCAGATGGATACTTACGAAGAACGCCAGATGTTTCTGGATGATCTGGGATTGACAGAATCGGGCGTAAATAAGCTGATCAAAGCAGCCTATAAATTGCTTAACCTGGCTACTTACTTTACCGCGGGTGTACAGGAAGTACGTGCCTGGACAATTACCCAGGGCTTTACAGCACCGCAGGCTGCAGGAGTGATCCATACCGATTTTGAAAAAGGATTTATCCGCGCCGAGGTGATTAAATATGACGACTTTGTTAAATTTAACGGCTCAGAAGCTGTTATCAAAGAGAATGGCAAGCTAGCTATTGAAGGAAAAACCTATATTGTACAGGACGGCGACATTATGCACTTCAGATTTAACGTTTAACATTATATTTGTTAAACACCAAATTTGAAAATCCTATGAAAAAATCTTTTTTATTAAAAGCCTTGCTTTGCTTTGCAGTAACCTTTATGCTCCATATGGAAAAATCTTCTGCTCAAAATTTAAAGCTGATTGCTGAGGTAACACAAGCCACTGAGCAATTACGTAAAGCCATGGTTGATGCCGATACCGTTACGCTGGAGAAATTGACATCGGGCGAGTTAAGCTATGGTCATTCAAGCGGCAAACTGCAAACTAAAAAAGAATTTATAAGTGATCTTGCTACTGGCGCATCTCATTTTGTATCTATAAACCTGACCGATCAAGAGGTTAAGGTAGTAGGTAATACGGCTGTTGTACGCCATATACTAACCGCGGCTACTAATGATAAAGGTAAAGGCCCTGGAATAACCAAGCTGGGTATATTGCTGGTATGGGTTAAAAATAAAACGCAATGGCAATTGCTGGCGCGCCAGGCAGTAAAAGTGCCGTAAGAAAATAAGCCGGGAAGTCCATAGTCAGTAAGATATAAACATAAAGATCAAAAGAAAAGTCCGAAAGTTTGGAGGGTTACACTCTCCAAATTTTCGGACTTTTTTACTTGCGGACTTCATGGACTATGGTCCATCGACTATGGACTTCCCGACTTCCCTCTAAACCTTAATTTTTTTCCACCTGCCACGCTTAAATAAAATATAGGCCCCTAAGGTAAGCCCCACTTCGGCAACCGGGATAGAAATAAAAACGCCTGTTGGGCCCATTTCAAAGTATTTAGCCAGTAAATAAGCAAAAGGGATCTGGAATACCCAGAAGGTGAAAATATTGATCTTGGTAGGTGTCCAGGTATCGCCGGCGCCATTGAAAGCGCTGGTTAAAACCATTCCCACCCCGTAAATAATAAAGCCCCCGCTTAAAATTTGTAAGGAGCGTGTAGCCACTTTTATAACCGCTATGTCCTCGGTAAAAAACGACGCGAATAAATGCCCGCAGGTTAAAAACAAAATGCTTACAATGCCCAGGAACACCATGGTGTATTTAATGGTTTGAAATACCGATTTTTCGGCCCTGTCTATATGGCCTGCACCTAGGTTTTGTCCTACCAGCGTCGCGGCTGCGTTGCTTAAGCCCCAGGCAGGTAACAGGAAAAACATCATTAACCGCAGGGACGTTTGATAGCCTGCAGAGCCGGCTTCGCCGCCTGTGGTAGCCACCAACTCGGCCAGGAATATCCAGCTGCAACTGGCTATTACAAATTGTAAAATACCAGGTGCGGCAATTTTGATGATAGCTTTAATCTGCTGCCAGTCGGGCACAAAATAGCTTAACCGTATTTTTAGGATATTTTTCCCGTTGAACAAATTGTAAACCTGATAGCTAACACCTAGTCCCCGACCAATAGTAGTAGCGATGGCGGCACCGGTTAAGCCAAAAGCCGGGATAGGTCCCAAACCCCGGATAAAAAGAGGACATAGGATAATGTTAGCGATGTTGGCTATCCAAAGGCTTCGCATAGCGATAGCGGCGTTACCTGCTCCTCTGAAAATACCGTTGATCAAAAACAGCATCACGATAATGATACTTCCGCCCATCATGATGCGGACAAAGTTTGTTCCATGATCTGCGGTTTCGGCAGAGGCACCCATGGTCAGCAGGATATCCCGGGCGTGTAATAGCCCAATAATGCTAATGGTAAGGTTGATAATTACAGCAATAATAATGGTTTGCATACCCGCTTTTGAGGCCGCCTCTGGATTTTTTTCACCAATACGACGGGCAACTACTGCTGTGGCTGCCATGCTCAAACCTATAGCCAGCGAATATATTACCGTTAATACCGATTCTGTTAAACCCACGGTTTGTATGGCGAGGCTGCTGTTTTTCAAATGCCCCACAAAATACAGATCGACCAATGCGAATACCGACTCCATGGCCATCTCCAGCATCATGGGGATGGCTAACAAAATAATGGCTCTTTTAATGCTGATGGAGGTTAGGTCAACTTCGGCGCCTTTAAGTGATTGCTTTAAAACAGAGAAAAAAGAGGATATTTTACTTTTAGGTTTGGGTTGAATTGTCTCTAACATAAATATACAGGATTATAAGGAATAGATGTTTAACCATTAATATGAAACCTTTTGGTTACAAATATAAAGAAGCCTTTTGGTTAGTCAAGCATTATTAAAAAAATATAATAATAGTTACGTTGAAAATAGGTAAAACGTTACGCCTTAGGTAAAAACGGGTAAACAGATTGGCGGCAAATGGGGTTAAAAATATCAGCTTTTTAGCTGTTGAGGCATTTTATTATATAAAATGTTATAAACTCATTAATTGGTTAGGAAAGTGGAAAAAGTGGCAAATACGCATCTAAAATCGCGTAAAAATCGTTAAATTAACAACACCAATTGATACCTTATTTGTATTACTATTATGGATACATTAGTCACTTATATGTTCCAGATTACGGTAGCCTTTATGATCATACAGGTATGCATACCTATTGTGATCATCATTAGAAACAGGCATAAAAACAAAGCAGAGTACAGCGGCTTAACGCAGCTTGAGGTAGAAGAAATGGAGCATCAGCATTTTCTCCAGGAGGTAGATGCCATTTTAAATATGAATCATATTTCACATTGTGACGATTGAGCTGATATCGAAAACCATATCCGATTGCTCATGACGCAACACTGCATTGTTGAAAGGATAGTGAGGTCACTTTGAGTTTGCAATCAGATTTTTAATCCATTCGAAATACAGATTGTTTGCAACCTCAGCAATTTTAATTGGCTCCAAATTAAATCCATGAGCCGCTTCCGGAAACAGTGCTAGGTAAGTTTTATTGCCTGCCATTCGCCAACGGGATTCCATAAAATTAGTATCATCGATAAAAGCATCGGCCATGCCACACATAAAAAATGCAGGCGGCAAATTTCTTAAATCAGCATATAGCGGCGACAATTGCGGATTTTGCAACTGCGCTATCGAAAATTGACCATACGCAGCTTTCATCATCTCTTCTAAAGTATATTTGTTTAGAACAGGTGTTTTTTCTGTAATTAAGCGGTGTGACGGCGTTTTACTCAAGTCAAAAATACCATATTGTAACCCTACACCAAGAATTTTATCTGCTGACTTCAAGGAATCCCGGATATAAATAATTGTGGCCGCTGCGTTTTGCGCTCCGGCAGAACCACCACCGACAAATATTTTTTCAGTTCCAAATTTCACCCGGGCATTTTTCAATAGCCATTTCGCAGCAGTGTTGCAATCAAGAATTTGCGCCGGATACGGAAATTCTGGCGCCAGGTGATAATCCACACTTACGATTGCAATATTACATTTTCGTGCCATCACATCGTTAATCGAATCACCAAACCGCGCACTTGCATAAATATTGCCTCCGCCATGTATATCCAAATAAACGGCATTGATTTTTTCTGGCCTGAATATCCGTAACCCTATTTTTCCGTTAGGCCCATCAATTTCTTCAACAGATGGCGTAAGTAAAGTGTGTCTTGGCTGCTTATCAATCACCTGTCTGAATGCCTTAATAATTGCCGGAGTTAGTTCGATTCGGGGAGCAGCAGGTTGATTTTTATAATAATTGCTTGTTTCAGTAAGATAACCACTGTAGTTCTCCGAAAAATTATTTTGCTGAGCTGAAAGCTTAATCACCCAAAGCATTAACAACAGGGATACACCTGCTTTAATCATTTGTTTTCTTCCTGTTTCCATTGTTCGGTAGTGTTTAATTGTTCTTTCTATATTTTTCCAGGCCCATACGGGGCATATATTAAAACGATTCTTTTAAATTTATTTACCTGATTAACAATGTGTTGCTAAAGTAGAAAAGCAGGACAACTGACTCAAATTTAACGTTGTCCTGCTGGGTGCTCCCGACGAGATTTATGCGTAATGTTTTATATCGTTATATATCAGTTTGTTGTGTTTGATTTATAAAAAAGGTGTTCTATTGGTGTCTACTTATTAGATAATTGTTGTTCAAGTTGTTTCAATTGTGCAGCCTGGCGCTCCACGATTCCTATTAAATGATTCTGATTGGCTTCTAAGATTTTCATCAGGTTTTTTAATGTCTCAAATTCAGTATTCAGGGTTTCCATATCGGTTATTACAGTTTTCTTTCTGGTTCCTTTATCAGCCGCTTTTCCTTTACCTGATGTGAACCATTCCTGATTTAATCCATAATTATCTACGAGTTTTTTTACAAAATCGTATCGAATGGGTATTTTACCAAGCTCCATATTGGAAAGGTTACCTTGGGAAACCTCAAGCTTTTTCGCCGCCTTATTCTGGCTTTTATCTATATAAGTAGTTCTAAAAACCTTTAGGCGGTTCGCCAGGTCGATGTCATTAATCTTTGAGATGGTCGTCATTATTCTGCTTTTGGTGTGTAAGTAAATTTGAACCAATGGTGATCATGTCTAACTGTTACTCCTCTGAATTCGTCTTCAAATAAAATGTCATTATAATAAGCATAGTCTAGGAGTAACTTTATTTGGCCAAACTGGTCTTCTTTTCTCTCTTCGTCATAGTCATCACACATATATATCACGAATCGTCCTGTTTTAGGAGTTAATTCATAGCCGAAAGCATTAACACAATATCCTATACAATCGGTTCCGCCTTGACTGTTGGCTTTAAATCCACCAGTAGGCCACAGTTCACTGCCGTAAAAACTACTGTTATGTATAATACGGAGCGCTGTATCGCACACCGAGCTTATTAGATCGAATTTAGCCTGATTGTTTGGTTTGAGCCTGCTCGCCATACTTATCCTTTCTTCTTTTTTACCTCTTCAAACCAATTTATAGAGAAGGTAAATATGTATTCGATCGTGGTACCGTTGAAAGAGATAGGCAACAGTATTCTTGATGTTATGTTATCGAATAAAGCCGGTTGGTGTCTTTTTGGCTTTTCGAATAACCTAGTCTGTTGCCAGCCTCCATAACTACCACTTGAATAATAGGCATAATCTGTCGGTGCTATGAGATCAGATATTTTAGCGCCTTTTATAATACCGCTCGGGGGCTGAGAATTATTCCTATCGAGATACTTCACACCTTTATGGAAGATTTTATGTGTTGTTCCGTCTTTGTCAATGTATGCAGCGTCATCCCAGATTATTTTGATTGTTTGTTCTGATTTGTTGGTTAGTATAAAATCAAACTCGGTTAGTGCGTAAAGCCAAATTATATCGATGTCCTTGTCGGTAAATATATATTGTGGATTGAAGGCATTGATTGTGCTATCAACTTTAATGTTACTGCTGTCAGCTGTTACCTTGCCCTGTACCTCAACCTTAGTAAGACGCGCTTTATAATCGCTTTTTTGCGCGAATACATGAAAGCCAATTCCTATGGACAATAGTATAATTAATAGTCTTTTTTTCATTTTGTGATAAGTATGATATGATGGTTTTTGAGTATCAGAAGAACTTCTTAATAGCACCCTTTACTCTAAAGACGTGAGTTATCACATCCTTTGGAATTGGTTGGGGATTATAGTCTTCACTTTTGTTATAGGGAATTAACATGAAATGATCATTGTCTGGACCTTTGCCAATGATTTTTACAGTTCGAAATCCATTGTCTGTTAAAATAGCATATATTTCTCCCTCTAAAAGGAATCTTTTCCATTCTTTAACTTCTTTTAAGGCAATAATGTCACCATGCGCTATTAATGGCCCCATGCTTTTACCTGTGACATTAACCCAATAATCAGCATCGTTAAATGGAAGAAAAT
This sequence comes from Mucilaginibacter lappiensis, assembly GCF_900155965.1. Classification (GTDB taxonomy): domain Bacteria; phylum Bacteroidota; class Bacteroidia; order Sphingobacteriales; family Sphingobacteriaceae; genus Mucilaginibacter; species Mucilaginibacter lappiensis. Next base: position 165,171 of record NZ_FTMG01000005.1, on the reverse strand, counting down.
CGATATAGAATGAAGGATTTACTTGGTGGCTATTGAATACTAAATCAAACCCTCCAATAAAGTCAATATCAAAATAAGGGACACCCTTGTTTTCTTTGTTAATCGATGGGTTGTTTGTTATAGGCGTATCACTTGCTTGAAATTCGCTAATATTTGTCAAGTCAATTCCAAGTTTTGTCTTTACTAATGTTATGGAGTCTTCTGATAAATAATCTTTGTTGCACCACACGCTTAGTGTAGGGCGTGAAATTCCAAGTCTTATAGCCGCTTCTTCTTGCTTTATTTTTGCTTTTTGTAAAGCTTGCTTTAAAGTTATTCCTCTGATTTCCAATTTATTGTGATTTAATATATATTTTATCTAACAAAAGTATTGACAAATGTTAGATAATGATTACATTTGTATTGTTCAATAACAACAAAGATAAACATAAACAATAAACGTGCATATAGCAAATAAGTACTACCATGAATCAGCTAATAACAAATTACGGTGTGCCTGAGATCAACTTTGAGGTTGGCATACTAACCAAAAGAGAAATTGAGATCGTTGAGCGATCACTGTTACCAGACAAGAACATTGCCTGGGATTTAAATATCAGCTATTACACTGTGCTATCGCACTTGAAAAGCATAAGGCAAAAGACTGGACTTCAGGATGGCCGGCAACTGGTTTACTTCGGTATCAAGAAAGGTTTAATCAATTAAATTTTATGCAAGTATTAACACCACAAAGAGGCACCTCATGGCCTAGTCTGATTGCAGACATTGTATTGATCGGAAAAGAACATGCGAGACCTTTCCCTTTGGATAAAGAGAGTTCTATCAGGCCAGCCATCAGTACACGAGTAAAGCTTAATTACCCAGACAGGGTATATGTAGCCAATAAAGAGGAAAGAGATGGATTGTTAGCAATCTGGGTATATCGAGAATCATAATTATTACAACCTACCTGCAATGTCAACTTTAACACTTCAAAAAACCAACATCAGCTTATTATCATTATTCTGCTCCGCAAATTTTGATACTAACAGGATTGTAATTGCTGATCACGAGCTTTCTGAGAACTTCCTGACGCTTTACTTAGAAGATAATAAACACCAGGTTGCTGATTTGGGTGATGCGGTAATGTATAAGTTACCCATATCAAAGTTTGCTGAGATCATTGCGGCTAATGATTTGAATAGTTATGAAGGAACCAAGTTCACCCACAGTGGTCGCACTTACACTGATCGTATCATTATTAACGAGCCTTTAAAATGGTTTATCCAGGATGCCCTGCCAGCAGAGCAAAATGTGGCCCTGAACTTAGTTAAACGTGCAGTCCTGAAATCATCCCTAACCAATTAAATTTTAACAGAATACAACTAAGATGGAAGGTATATCACTCGTTGAAACAGAAACACTACAGGCGTTGATTGGTGAGGTAAAGGGATTGAGGTCTGTAGTGATGTCTACCATTTCAGAACTGGCCGAAGCTAGAAAGCCATATTTAACAGTAAATGAGGCTATGGAGATTACAGGCTTTGGTAAGACCTGGCTAATGGCTAACAAACAAGATATTGGGTATTCCAGTGTAGGCGGATGCATCCGATTCAAACGCAAAGACGTCGAGGCCTACATGGAACAAAACTATTTTAAAACCAAATCATCAAGGAGGAAAATAGCATGATCATCACACACGAAACTACCATTGAAGAATATAATGCTTGGTTGGCTACTAACCCTGACTTTACCGCCTTCAAGGTAGCTGTTAGGTCCACTTTTAAAGCAATATACCGAACTATTGGAAGGGTTAAGCGACTAGTGCATAAGGTGAAAAACAGATCATGCTTAGCCCCCAAGATAGCTAAAACAATCTATCCATTATCCTACGATAAGAATGCCGGTTTTACCCACACTAGGTTTCGTAACTGGATGCGTGAGATTAGCTATGAACTGGATAGAACTACAGAGCATATTCGGTTACTAAACCTATTTGACTGCCTGGAAGACATACCATGCGTACGCAGCCTTTACAACCAGCGGCACGATATCATTTCAAAGGTCGAGGATCAGATCGCTATGGAAGAGGTTAAGGTAGAGGTATTGGAAATATTAAATAAAAAGTAAAAACACTATAAAATAAAACATATGAAAACTGAATTAGCAACTATCAAATCAATGCCGGTATCAGATATAATGACGATGGCACAAACCTTCGCTGACAGCGGAATGTTCACGGATGCCAAGCAAATGGGCCAGGCATTCGTTAAAATACAAGCCGGTCAGGAAATTGGAATACCTCCATTCGCCGCTATGAGTGGCATACATATTATACAGGGCAAGCCTACAATAGGAGCCGGATTAATTGCATCAACTGTAAAGGGATCTGGTAAGTATGATTACAATGTTATCCAATTAGATGACAAAGCTTGCGAACTTGAGTTTTTCCAAGGCACTAAATCAATAGGCAAAAGCAAATTCACAATTGATGATGCCAAAAAGGCCCAAACCAAAAACATAGATAAGTTTCCCAAAAATATGCTTTTTGCCCGTGCAATTTCCAATGGAGTTAAGTGGTATTGCCCTGATGTGTTCTCAGGCCCAGTATATACCCCAGAGGAAATGGAAACTATTGATATCCCCCATGAGGTAATGCCATTAGAGCCCCAAGTAAAGGAACTGCCAGCCATTACTGATAAAATGTTTAAACAATTATGTGATAAAATTAAGGCCGGCGACAAAGATGTTTACGGTAAGGCTAAGGAAGCATTCTCTTTCACCCAGGCACAATACGATACCGCTGATAGTATTATGCCGGAAATATCAGATCCTATCGCCGCCTAATGTCCTATTCAAAAGATGCTTTTATTCAGTTCCAGGAAGCTGAATACTACCAATCCGAGGCCTTTCAAATTAAACAACATTTACTAATGCCTGCTGTGAAAAATCAGCAGGCAACTAAACCAAAATCTCATGCAACTACCAAAGTTCAAAATTAGGGCCAGTGCAGCCAGTGAGATACTCGCCGGTTCAATTGGATTAACAGATGTACAGCTGGCTAAGCGGGATGAGTTATCAAATCGTAAAAAAGCGGCTGAAACCGGTGAAAAGGGTATTAAACCATTGACTCCAAATATGGAGGCTGAATTAGAAGCCTTAAACTATAAGCTCAACAATCCCGAACTGCCAACCGGCGCCAAATCATATTGCGAAAAATGGGTTAAGGAAAAGCTTTACGATCGCCGGAAAAACTTTGCAAATAAGTATTTGGAGAAAGGTATTGCATGCGAAGATGACAGCATAGAGTTTGCGGCCCAATCATTGGGCTGGGGGCAAGTTGCCAAAAACGAAGAGTGGTTTAGTGACGAGTGGATGGAAGGCACACCGGATATTATTACTGAGTTGTACAGACAGGAAGTTGTAGAGGATAATAATATCATAGAGATGTTTACGCCAACTGTCATCGATATGAAAAACGTATGGGACTGTTTTACGTTGCCGTTGTTCGATGATATTATACCCAACGAGGCATATAAAATACAGCTGCAGGTTTATTTGCACCTGGTTAGCATCGATTATGGTATTGACTTTAATGACGCGATACTATGCTACGCACTAATGGATGCGCCTTTGAACGTGATGGAAAAAGAAATGCGCTCATTATCGTGGGAGGAAGGTCATCGTGGCCTGATCACTGATGAGATCCGCCAAAGGGTTCATAAGGAAATGACCTATTCTAATCTTGGTCCAAATCTGCGTTTGAAAATATTTACTGTAAAGCGAGACCGGGCTGTAATCGAAGAGCTGAAGATCAGGGTTAAAATGTGCAGAAAGTACATTGATCAACTGGTTGAGAATAGTAAATACATACTTCAAGCAGCTTAATTATGTATACAGATAACACACCTATGCCCTGGGGGATGCACAAAGGCAAAGCAATGGCCAATGTTCCTGATAGTTACCTGCTGTGGATTTATACTGAAAATAAAGCTCACGGGGAGCTTAAGGAGTATATCAAAAACAACCTGGCCTCTATCAATACCAATATTAAAAAGCAATTACAAAAAGTCAGGTAATGTTAATTACCACCTATGAGATTACAACCGCCGTGGATTCGGAAGTTGTAATCACCACTATCGAAATAATTTAACCTGCCGAGAGGCAAATAATCAACCGCCGAAAGGCAATTAAAATCAAATCAAAAATGAGTATAGACAAAGATCTATCAGGGAGCATTGCGCTTACAAAATTAGTCCATGTGATGATGGACGCAAAAGGGAAAAACGGCCCCGTCCGTGGCATATTTATTCCTATCGGCGCAAACCTATTACTTGAAAAGGAAAAGGCAATTTATATGTCTGTAAAAGTAAAGGTGAAGGAGGAAGCAGATCAGTTTGGTCAGAACGGCTTCATTTCCAAAACTACTGACACTAACATCTGGAAAGGTCTAAACGACGCTCAAAAGGAAGAGGCTAAAAAGTTATCTCCAATACTGGGTAATATCAAAGATTGGAGTACATCAGTAAATGACACAGCTGGAGCTGCAAGTACAGAGACATTTACTGACGACGATGACCTTCCATTCTAATAGCCAAACCTAACAATGGCCTGTACATGTAAGTACAGGCCTTAAAATTCATTTATGAAAGATATTAATTCACTTCTGGAATTATTCGTTACCGATAGCGATGGTGGAAGCGATTGGAGTAGCACTCCTTTTAAAATAGGAGATAAGGTTTATGCTACTGATCGGCATGTAATGTTGATAATACCCTCAGAATTCGCTCCGAATATTCATGATTTAGAGGGATACGATAAGGATAACGTTTTAAAGGTAATACCCAAATCTGGGCAAGTTTTAAAAACAATATCAGCAAAGGATATTCTTATCGCACTGAAAGCAGTGCCCACGGTTAAAGAGGACAAAGAATGTGAATCCTGCAAAGGAGAGTGTCAGGTCGAGTTTAGATACACTTACAAAGGCCGGGATTACACTTCTGATGATGATTGTCCGGTTTGTGATGGAAACGGTTCATTAGACGATGCGAATGGGAAACTTATTCCTGACGCCTCTAAAGCTATAACTATAGGAAAATCAACCTTTTCGCCTTTAATCGTGAAGAAGATTTATCAACTCTGTAAATATTTCGACTTGTCAGATCTTGATTTGGTTAGCCAGGAAAGTATAGAGTCAGCAACTCTATTTTCAAAAAATCATATCTACATACTCGCAATGCCTGTAATCGAAAGAGAATCTGTTTACGAAATAAAATAATGCCATTCAACAATAGACTTATTGAAACAATACCAACTGTAGACATAACTGAGCGCGTGGCCTTCCATACATTACAGGAAGGCGAAAGGTACACACATACGCCAGAGGGTCATGTTTCGCAGGTGATTGAAGTAAAACCGGTTTTCCGCACGATACGCAGATATGATGATTGGTTGATCCATTGCAAGGCCGGGTGTTTTTTGTGGGATAAAATGGTGATAAAGGTCACCCCGCTGCGCAAGTAGCGGGGATTTGGTGGTAAAAGACAAACGAATTTTTTTATGAAAGCTTCAGATTCATTTAAAACTATCATCAGTGATCATTTGCTTAGTCTGGCTATAAATGATCCGTTGTTCGCTGAAACGCTTAATAAGCCGAATAAGAATATTGATGACTGTACAACTTACATTCTAAATCAGGTACAAAAGAGCGGTCAAGTCGGATTTGCCGATGCAGAGATCTTCGGTATGGCAGTACATTACTATGATGAGGATGTTATTGAGGTGGGTAAAACTGTTAATGCTCGGGTAGTGGTTAATCATCATGTGGATGCCCCGGCAAAACCTGTGGTTTCTGAAACCGCTCAGCGCTTTAGGGATACGCCAACACCACAACCTAAGCCTGTTAAAAAAGTAGTTAGCAAAGTAATTGAAAACCAAACAGCTCTTTTCTGATCATGAGACCAAGAACAAAATTACACCATGCGATACTTGCACTCAGTAATTCTTTGCCTGAAGTGACAAAGCACCAACGGGCATACGCCTTTAAACACTGCCTGCAGCATATTGGGTATCGCAATAAGAAAGGTATATCCTGTTTGGATTGCGGTCATACATGGGCTGGCCCAAAAGTTGGTAATAAAATTACCTGCCCATCATGTAAAACCAAACTAACTATTGAGGACACGCTTAAAAGAAAGTTTGATCAAGTTCGTAAATATATGAGTGTATTGGACGTTCGGATAGACTACCAGGTGGTTAGAATATTTGAATTATCAAGTTACCATAAGGTTGGCGAAACACCGTTACAATATTTCAGGGAGGTGGTGCAGCAATTCTTTCAAGTTGATGGGAATATGCATGTTGTTGCTCGAAATCGGGGGCATATGGGGAATTACGATAACTTCCATGGTGACCTTGAAATCAGAGGTACTGACGGATGGCACGGTAATAAATTCGATCTGTGGACAGATAAAACCTATCCGAAATTTAAAGTATTACCGGTCTTTGCCCGAAATGGATATACCTACCCAGTTCATGAAGTGTCATCATATAAAATATTGAAAGGTATACTGCGCAGCGCCAAATCAGAAACGCTGATCAAAGCCGGACAGATTGGTTTATTAGAAGCTTGTGTTAGTAATCGAGAAAATGATATATACCGGTATTGGAATAGCATTAAGATCGCAATCCGCAATAATATCATCATCCAGCCGGAAAATGTTATTACCTGGTTGGATTACCTGGCACTACTTCAATATTTTGATAAAGATCTGAACAGTCCACGCTATCTGTTTCCAGCCGATTTGAAATCAGCTCATGATCAACTGGTAGTTAAAAAACAGAAAGTTCAAAAGCTGAGGGAAGCTGAACGGAGGCGTCGAGAGGCAATTGAAATGCAGGAGGCATACGAGTCAGCTAAGAAAGCTTTTTTCGGTTTGGCGTTTACAAATGGAACGATAACCATTAAGGTACTGGAAAGTGTTCCAGAGTTCGCGGAGGAAGGTTTGAAATTACACCATTGTATTTTTACGAACGAATATTTCAAAAAGGAAAAATCTCTCATTCTTTCTGCCCGCATAGACGGCAAACCAGTGGAAACGATTGAGGTTGCACTCGATGAAATGAAAATAAAGCAGTCAAGAGGCTTACAGAATTTACCAACCCCGCATCACAATGATATATTGAAACTAGTGAGGAAGAATTTGCCTGTTATCCGGAAGGTTTATAGAGAGACTAAAAGTGTTGCAGCATGAGATTAATAATTGTACACAGAGCGGTAAATTTTTTGAATTTCTTTCCGGTGATCGTCGCTAATTTCAGGATTAAAAAAAATGGTAGCATGTTCGTTCCCCTGCCTACCCGGTTCTCCTTCAATGGCAATGAAATTGTCGGTAATCTCTGGATAATGTTGCTTTCTAAGGATAAATATCAATGCATTAAAAAGTTGATTTCTACGGTCGAGTTCTATTTCGTCAAATGGTTCTTTCATGCTTTTATAGTAATTAACCAATATGAAGATATGAAATATTTTATAACCTATTTCAATAACAGAAATAGTGAAGGCTTCACCCAGGAATGTTAATTAGATTATGATAAAGTAAAGCCATGACACCTCAACAACTCCTAAAACGCAACGCAGAAATCATCGAAAGATACATAGGCATGAAAGAAACACCTTCAATTATATCAAATACCACCGGTATATCTGTAAGCTCGATTGAAGCCATTATAAATCTTTACTGTGCACCGGTTATTCATGAAATGATCATGCAGTCTAAAGTTAACTATGGATTCAGAGATTGGTTTATATACAATAACTGGAACAAGCTGGCTATTCAGCAAATGGCAGAAGTTTTAGCTTGCTCAACATTAGTTATTAAGCGCCGCGCAAAGTTCTTGAAACTTGGTAAAAAGCAAAAGGTTGCGTTAAAAAAAGTCAGGTTTAATTATCGCGCCCGGGTGATCGTTCTGAACCAGATAACAGGTATCTACTATTTTTCAAATAATGAAGCTGCTGATTCTATCGGAATGAACCGTAGTACTTTCAAAGGAAAGATCAGCGGGCAACGTTCTAACGATACTTTTTTTCTAAAATTGGCTTAAAACTTATTAATATATTAATTGTAGAAATAAGTTTTTGTATATTTGAAACACGGTTTAGCGACCAAAACCACAAAATATTTAATCATTACCTCCGTAGGTCAACCACGCATCCATTTGCGGGTTTCCAAAGTCGCTAAACTATTGCCTGCGGGGGTAATGATGTTTTTTAATAGTAATTAACCACCCCTAAATATGCAATTGTCTAAAAAACAGGAACTCTTTCTTTCATCTATTCTTGATGGGAAAAATGTGTTTTTAACGGGTAAGGCCGGCACTGGTAAGTCATTCGTGGTAAATCTCGCAATTGAGTTATTAAAAAAGCAGAAAAAAAATGTAGTAGCCCTGGCTCCAACCGGGATTGCTGCAAATAATATAGGTGGACAAACGATACATTCCATGTTTTCTCTTGATCCGTTTGGGGTACTGACATATGAAACCTGTCGTTATTTCAAGTCTGAAAAGCGCCGGTTAATGGAAAAGATCGATGTTATTTTCATTGATGAAGTATCCATGTTGAGGCCTGATCTACTCGATGCCATAAATTGGACATTAGTTAAGAATGGATGTAAAAGTCTAAAATCTATTCAGATCGTATTTATTGGAGACCTTAAGCAGCTACCCGCCGTGATTGATGATAATATGCGCAGCGTATTATTTGGCATATATGATGGGTCGGAATTTTTCAACTCCAAGATCTATGATAAACTAGCAGTTGAAGATATTGAGCTTGATGAAGTGCTGAGGCAAACTGATGAAGAGTTTATTCAAAATCTAAATATTATCCGTGATGGTGGCAAAAGTGATTATTTCAGAAGGTTTATAGGTACTGAAACAAGGGGCGTTATTCTTGCGCCACACAAAGCAACTGTTACGCAATATAATATTGATGGCCTTAGAGCAATTAATAGCAAAGAGTATGTTTTTGATGCCATGATTACAGGAAAGGTAAAAATCACTGATTTTAACCTTGAATCAAAAGTTGTTGTGAAGGATGGCGCAACTGTGATGTACCTGATCAATTCTAAAAACAACAACCTTGTAAACGGTAAAATTGGAATCTTCCGTGTTATTAACGATTCCATATTTATAGATGTAAATGGCGTTAAGCATCCATTAGAGCCAATCCAATTCACCAAAAAAGAATATGTATTAAATGCAGCGCAGGATGGTTTAGAACTTAAAGAGGTGGGAAGCATCACTCAGATACCAATTCGCCTTGCCTATGCATTAACAATACATAAAAGCCAGGGATTGACCTTTGAAGAGGTTACAATAGATCTATCCCGTGACTGCTTTAGTAAAGGTCAACTTTATACAGCGCTATCTAGGGTTAAAAGTCCATCAGGCTTGGTAATTATAAACAGGTAGTGTATGAGGGTGTTAAATTATACCTTATACGATTACCAACAGGCCCTTGTTAAGGATATGGCTCTAGCATGTAAGGAGCATGATCACGTCATTGGCCAATCACCTGGCGGTACTGGCAAAACAAAGACTTTTGTTTATATCGGTACCCAAGTTTGCAATAAAGGAGGTGTTACCCTAATCCTTACAGAGCGTAAAAATGTTTACAACCAGAACCTCAATGAGGCTGCTGCAGTCGGTATCAACGATGAATCACCAAAATTTGTTCATATCGAAGAAGGTTGTTTTTATGTTGCAATGACCCAGACTTTGGAACGTAGGCAATCGATCATTGATCAGTTCAACAAGTTACAATGTGATCTATATATCATAATTGATGAATGTCATTCAGGTAGATATAGTAACGTTTTAAGAAAATTAACTAAAGGTAAACGATTGGGATTCACCGCTACACCTGATTATAGATATGCTAAGCATCTACCTGAGTTTTATAATAGCTGTGTCACCACACACCCAGTGCAATGGTTTATAGATAAAAATATACTTTGTGATTATCAGCACATACAAAGAAAGTCTGGAAAAGGTACTGATAAACTTGAAAAAAAAGCCGGTGATTTTACTGCTACTAGTCAACGCAAGTTTTTTGGAACTGAAGCCCATTACCAGGAGCTTTTTAACGATCTGAAGGAATATCCCTTTAAAAAGTGCATGTTGTTTTGCGCAAGTATAGAACATGCCGACGAGGTTTTCGCTAGAATGACCACTGCAGGATTCAAATGTTCAATAAATCATACCAAACGTAAAGATTCTGTTTACCAGGTAGCCAGGTTTGATACACTAGACGAAACAGACATCATTATTAGTGTTGGGGGAATGACTACTGGTTACGACTTTCCACTTGTTGATTTAATAGTCCTGTATAGGGCAACTACTTCGCTAATTATCTACCTACAGATGTTATTCCGTGGTGATAGGAAAAAAGAAGGCATGTTTTTCAGATGCCTTGACTACGGATCAAACTTTGACAGACACGGCGCATACTTCGCTGATCATCCATGGAAGGATATGTGGGATCAAAAATTAAAAAACAATTCCAAAGAGGATGCGGCCGCAATGACCACATGCCCGAAATGCGAAAGCATGATATCAGTATCCGCAAAGAAATGTAAATACTGCGGGTTCCTGATTCCAGAAAAGCCCAGGATAGTTGAACCGGGAATAGCAGAAGATGTAACTAAAAGGTTCGATGCTATCGCGGGTAAGAAGATTAGCGAGTTAACACCTAAAGAGTTGTCACTATACGCCAATCTAAAAAACAAAAAGATGTTTGCGATCAGAGTAGCTAAATCCCAGGAGCAGGTAACACCAGGGTTTTTAATAGAGTTCGCGGCCTCAATGGGGTATAAAAGTGGATGGCTTGATCATCAGCCAATACCAGAAGAAAGAATTGAATTTTTAGATATCGTTTTAAAATAATATAAATGAGTATTTCATTATCCGCTGTTTGGAGTCAAGTTGAGAAGCTTATATTGGATGGGATTTCAGTTATACCCGTTCGTGATAAGGATGATGAGGAATCTGGGCGCGTTGCTAAAACTCCTTTTGGGTCTTGGAAAAGGTATCAAGAAAAGCCAATAGGCAAAAGTGAGCTGTGGGCTCTCATGGAGCACCATAAGACTGAGGCCGTAGGCATTGTGTGTGGAAAGGTGAGCGGAAATCTGGAAGCAATTGACATTGATGTAAAATACCGTGGTGGTATCGATGCAATATTGTTTCAGGATATCAAAACCATTTATCCTGAACTGTTTGTCAAGTTAAGGATTCATAAAACACCATCGGGAGGATGGCATATTTTATACAGGGTTTCCGATGGCACCATTCCAGGTAATTTAAAGCTTGCCGGCCGAGAAGCAACTGAACAGGAATTAGAGGAAAGACCAAAGAATAAAACATACAACTTTATTGAAACACGTGGCGAAGGAGGCTATGTGCTTTGCCCTCCATCGTTGGGTTATGAAGTTTCAAAGGATAGACCTATTCCAATTTTAACCTGGGAGGAAAGATGTAGCTTAATATCACTTTGTGAGACATACAATGAGGTAATTAAAATTGCTCCTGCTTATAAACCTACAAAGTCAGAAAGCGAGTACTATACAGAGAACCCTTGGGATCACTTCAATGGATCATGTAACCCCGTAGAGTTTTTAAAGGAGTTTGGCTGGGAGGAGTTTAAAAGTAATGGCCACTTTATATGGTTTACGCGCCCTGGTAAAACTAAAGGTGTATCAGCATCATGGAATGTAGAAAAGCGAATTTTTTACATTTTTACATCTTCCACAGAGCTGGAGGCTTCAAAAGGCTATCATCCAGTTACAGTTTTGGCTGAACTGAAATTTGCAGGGGATAAACGTGCTACGTATCAATACCTAGTTTCTTGCGGATTTGGTAAGGTTAAGCCATCTATTGAAAAAGCGGTTGTAAAAAAACGCGCGACTGCGGGCCAGCCTATACCAAGTAACTTTAGTCATCATGCTAAAGCTCAGTTTGAGTCAATAAGGGAAACGCTCGAGCAAGATCACCCGTACGGCTTATTTTGGGAGCAGGATGAGGAGGACAAGTTTACCATAAGTAGAGAGGGTATTTACCAGGTATCTGCCGGATTGGGTTTTAAAACCTTCAATGGAGATATAGTCCAGATCATAGGTAATATTATTTATAAGCGAACTGAACGATACTACTATGATTCCCTGAAGGACTATATCCGTGAGGAGGATGCTAATCTGTACGAAGACATTTGCAATGCATATGAAAGCTTTATTCAACGTGCTGGTTCATTCACCATCACCAGGCTTAACGAGATCGATAAGAATTTGATATTGAGCGATACAAAAGATAATGCTTACAAGCTTTATAAAAATGGGTACCTGTCTATCGATGCTAATGATATCAATTTTTGCAGTTATGATATGATGGATAGGTTCATATGGGATCATAACATTCAAAAACGTGATTATAGGTATGGAGCTGATGGTAAATACATTGAGTATGTAAAGCTAGCTGTAACCGATTTTAATCAGGCTAAAAAGATATTAGGATATCTCGCCCATGAGTTTAAAGATGAGACTACCGGTTATATCATTGTTTTGACTGAGCAGTGTCCGGATCCTAAACAAGGAGGCGGCAGCGGTAAAAACGTGTTTTGTAATTTGCTAAAGCTTACAACAACTTACACCAGCAAGCCTGGCTCACAAGCGAAATTTGATGAAAAGTTTTTTCAAAGCTGGAATGGTCAAAAGATATTCGGTATTAGTGACGTACCTAAAAACTTTGACTTCGCATTTCTTAAAGAGCCATCAACTGGTTCATTCATTTGGAAAAAGCTTTTCAAAGATGAAGTTGAGGTTGATGTTAAAGATGCACCAAAGTTTATTGTGCAAACTAATTTTAGTTATGATAATACTGATGGCGGTTTGGCTCGCCGTATCATACCACTTGAGTTTACCGATTTTTTCACAAAAGCCGGCGGCCTGGATGTTTACTTTAATGCTCACTTCCCTAATGAGTGGGATGAAAACGATTATGCAGGGTATGATAACTTGATCGCCACCAGCATTCAGGAATGGATTGCCGGTGGCCGTAAGCTTGTTGCTACCGAGCTTACAAATACAGGATGGCAGAAGCAATGGGAGCAGACATTTGGCCACGCTACATCATTTGTTTTAAATAGTTGGGAAGATTGGACTGTAAAAGGATTTATTACCAATGAAGAGTTTAAAAAAACAATGGAGGCCTACTATAACGATAACCACGTCCATAAAACATACTGGCCATCATCTGCGAAGCTTAACCTGGCTATAAAGGCCTATGCTGACCATAATAAAATATCCTATATTACAGATAAGAAAATAAGGTTTGTTAATGGGGAGTTTAAATGCAGATTGTTTGGTGAGGTTGATATTGATGCTATAAGGGCAGGGGGGAGTGATAGTCCTTTTTAGATAGATGTAAATAAAAATTACGTCATGTAAAATAAAAGTTTGGTAGTTAAGTTTTTTTTACTAAATTGTTGCTAAATATTTTAGTATAATTGCATTATGTATTCAGCATCAACAGTAGCCGCAGCCATAGTTCAAAAAGCAATTGATGAAGGTAATCCAGTGACTCAGATGAAGTTACAAAAGATGGCATATTTCGCTCAGGGTTACAATTTGGCAAGGAAGGAGGAGAAGCTGTTTAAAGAGGAAATTCAGGCTTGGAAATTTGGGCCAGTTGTTCCAGTGATTTACAATGATTATAAGTTATATGGAAATAACCCTATAACCGATTTTGAAAAAGCCTTAAATTCTTATTCTTTATTAGGCAAGTGCCACATTGACTTCGATGATGATCTAAGAGATGCACTAGATTACACTTGGAAAGCTACTGGTAATTTAACGGCATTCAGCTTGTCTAATTGGACACATTTACCTGGATCACCTTGGCAGCAAGTTTACAACCCCAGAGATCAATCTATCATTATTGATTCTGAACGAATCAAAGAGTATTTCAAGGAAATTATTTATTGATCATGGCCGAGCCAAGAAATCCTGAAGAGTTAAATTTACAAGGGGACTCTACTGCTAACGAACCGATTGAAGAAGAAATTAGCTACATCGACAACCTTAGAAGAAATGCTGAAGCTGATCAAATTAGGGCCGCCGCAAAAGAAAGGCTAAAAGGACAAAGACAAGATAGAAGAGAAAGAAAGAAATATGCAGACTCAGTCTTTACGCTGGTTGCTATTTGGTTAATGTTCGTCTTGCTTATTTTTATGTGGTATGGAATGGGTAAACTCCAATATTCTGACAATGTAATAATTGCACTTTTAACAACGTCTACGGCCAATGTAATATTCATCTTTAACTTCGTGATGAAATATCTGTTTAAGTCTCAGGACTGATTTTCTTAAGATAATTACATAATCCCCAATAGGGGATTTTTTTTGTCCCTTCTGGAACGAACTTCATCATCACGGAACGAAGTCGGAACGAACATTTAATTAAGCTTCGTTCTAAAAAAAGTGCCTCTATAATACTTTAAATACACTTTTTATCTATTTGGAACGATGGAACGAATAATTTACTATTTAAATGTATCTATTGTATTTTTAATAAAGACATACATCTTATAAATTTTAATATACAAACATCAATAATGTGTTTCTACATAAGTAAGATACAATAGAGAAATTCTTCGTTCCATCGTTCCATAAATTCAAAATCTGCCTTTTTGATGCATTAAACCCGCTTTTTTCTGGAACGAACTTTTATTTAACGGAACGAACTTATTAATATATTAATTATAGAAATAAGTCTTATCTTTGTTATGTAATTAAAACCTTGCTTATTTCTAACCATGTCGGGCATTGAAACTAATTTTTCGGAAGCTAAAATTCAACAATTAGCTGTTGCAGAAATCAGAAACAAATTTCCTGAAACGTACGGTTGTTTATATCATGTTCCAAACGGAGGGCTTCGCGATAAACGAACCGCTTCAATCCTAAAGGGACAGGGAGTCGTTCCAGGCATACCAGATCTTCATTTTATCTGGGAAGGTAAAATATACCTTATAGAGGTTAAGGATCACGACGGACCTATAAGTTCAGAACAAAAGCTAATTCATGCCCAGCACAAGGTTCACGGACTTGACACATACGTTTTCCGAACTTCTGAGCAGATAATTTACTTCGTGACATACATTATTCAAGGCAAATCATTACATGGCTTCAATCGGTTCATTTCGCCTTATTCAGTCGCTGAAAACGTGGAGTTATACCGGGAAGAGCTCAGCGCTTTAAAAATAAAACGATTGCAGCAGAGAAAGGCTGCATAATAGAATGTCAGGCATACTTACACCAGCGATTAAAAAGTATCTCGATAACATGCAACCAGGTACAATCCTAAAAGTTTGGGAGCAACGATATCCAATAATCCTGATACATGCTGCCAAAGAATACATAGCCCAAGGCGGGCAATTAGAGTTTAGTAACGATTACGAACAATTAAAAAAACTATGAAATTATCTACAGTGGCAAAAGTGCTTGCCAAAAATTCACCAGAGCAGTACAGGGAGGCTGTTAAGCTTTGTCAACCCATGTTATCGCAGCCATCTATCATACCGGCTATACATGAGCGCATCAAGGAAACCTATCCCGAATTGGATCGGACCGATGAATCTATTCTTTTCGCTGCAACAGTTTACACAGCATATGCACCAGCCTGCCTATTAGCATCAGGTGTTGATCGCGCACCTAACGGTATACGTCAAACTATGTGCAAGGTCATGGGATGGAATGATGCACCAGTCGTAAATTATTATTGCGACCTATCCCGAGCCTATATCAAAGGTCCAAAGTTCAAAGAGAAGGTTGCTAACATTTTGTTAGGGTTTCAGCAGTTCTCTGTTAAGAGTAATCAAATCGAGCTTTTTTAATTATGGCTAATTTGACTGCAAAGCAAAAGAGATTCGTTGAGGAGTACCTGGTTGACTTTAACGCGACACAGGCAGCTATCAGGGCGGGTTACTCAATTGATACCGCGGCTGAGATGGGATATGAGAACCTCAGAAAACCTCATATAAAAACGGAAATCAATAATCGTCTTGATGCGCTTTCGATGGAAGCTGGTGAGATTACCAAACGCTTTACAAACCTTGCCAGAGGTAATATGAGCGATTATATGACAAAGAAGCTTGTTCCTCATACTCCACAGATAAAAGTGGGCTTAAAACGCCTTATTGAGCAGGAGCAGGCGCACATACTTCGAGAGGAAAAGTTTTGCGCGATCAAAGGGCTTACTGAAGATGATTATGATGAGTTTCAAAAGCAGCTGGAATATTCAAGGGATAAAATACTTCGTTGGGAAATTGAACTTGCAGATAACCCTTATGCGTACCGTATCGTTGATGGCGAAACGATCATGGTTGAAGAGGCCGGACTTGACCTGGTGAAAGTGATTGAAGATAAAGAGCGCGGCATTATTAAATCCGTTAAGCACACAAAAGACGGTATACAGGTTGAAATGTATCCGGCTGACAATGCCCTGGCGCAACTAGCAAAGATCCGGAAAATGATGAGTGATAAAGATGTCGACATAAACCTAAATGTTGACACAGTGGTAAAGGTTGGATATGGCGACAGCAACAAAGGAGCTTAAGTTCGATTTTAATCCGGACATTTTTAATAACGTTTTTTGGCACCTGAAGGCAGCATTTTTAAATCTTGCTATCAGGTTTATCTGGGTTTATGGTGGTTCATCTGCCAGTAAAACCTATTCGGTGGTGCAACTTATCATTATCCGAATGCTTGAGGCCCGAGACGAAAATACAATGGTGCTGCGTAAGTACGCAGTCGATATTAAAGACTCGATTTATTCAGACTTCAAAGGGATAATTACCAGCTGGGGCCTTGATGATTATTTCATCTGCCAGCAAAATTATATTGTTTGTAAGATCACCGGGTCCTACGTCAGGTTTCGTGGATTAGATGATAGTGAAAAGATCAAAGGCCTGGCTAATTTCAAACGTGTGGTATTGGAAGAGATAAGCCAGTTTGATGAACAGGATCTCAAGCAGATCAGGAAACGTCTGAGGGGGCGCGCTGGCCAGCAGATCATTGGCATATTTAACCCGGTATCGGAAGAGCATTGGATCAAGACAAAGGTGTTTGATCTGGAAACCCTAACCGAGCAACAAACCGATATCGCTGGTATGTGGGTTAATGAGAAGGGTAACCTGGTGATCATGAAAACCAATTACCTGGACAACAAATATATCGTTGGCCCGAACTTCGTGGATCAACATACCATTGATGATTTTGAAAAGGATAAGGCTAATGATTATGAATACTATCGTATCTATGGCTTGGGTGATTGGGGTAAGATTCGTACAGGTGGTGAGTTCTGGAAGAAATTTAACGCTTCACAGCACGTCAATAAAATTGGATGGGATAAATCATTGCCGATTTGGTTATCATGCGATGAGAACGTTAATCCATATCTACCATGGCAAGTTTGGCAACTTAAAGGTAAGCATGCGCAACAGATTGATGAAATATTCCTGGAAGATCCCCGCAACCGGGTAAAGGATGCTTGTTTGGAATTTCGTAAGCGTTACCCTTTATCTGAAGTCTCAGGGTTATTTGTTGGTGGTGACCGTACTTCGATCAAGGAGGATACAAAGAAAGAAAAGGGTGAAAACTATTTTACCGATATCATGAAGGACCTGAAGGATTACCGGCCAGTCTTAAAGATTCAGTCAGTTAATCCATCTGTTGTGCAGTCTGGCAACTTTATTAATGAGATTTATTCCGGTGACAGTCCATCAGGTATTACCATAGGTATCAATGAAAACTGTAAGAAATCAATTTATGATTATCAGTATACCCAAGAGGCCAGTGACGGTACGATCTTTAAAAGTGTAAAGAAACACCCGGTAACGAAAGTTCCGTATCAGGAGTTTGGACACGCTACTGATTGTAAGAGGTATGTGATAACTCACAATTTTGCTGCGGAATACCTGGCGTTTACGAATAAGAAAAAAGGATTGGGATTAAAGGCGCTCAGCGGTGTTTAATGGTGACTATGTCAGCTTTTGAAAGTAGTATTCTTTATCACCAATGGGTAAACTAAACCTTCGATCAGTGCCAAACTTCCGGTAAAACCATTGATAGTTATTAATCGATGGAAACATATCTGTCAGTTGTTTATGAAAGCCTTTCAAATTGGTATCAAAACAGATCACTTCATTATCGTGGACGGTTGCAAAAATAAAGGAAGTCTGTTTGTTCATGTTCAAATGTAAAATAATCATGGAGTATTTACAAATAAATTTGATAATGTAATTTAATCATGATATATTTACATTATCAAACAATAACGATCATGAAAACATCAAACTACACCAAGCAACTAACAGTAATCATACCTCGTCAAAATGGTACACCTGCCGGATTATCGGCATTGCAAGCAGCGTTATTGCGCGGAAAGGGATTGGTGAAATAATGAAAAGGCGCCTATTTAATATCGCATGGTCAATTGTAGATCAATTCAACAGCTTCGCTGAGGCATTAGCTCACGCATGGAAAGTTATTAAGCTGCAATATGCGCTTTGCACTCAGGCCCTAGTTAGGTTTAAGTATATCAAAGTATCTGACGGAAGTGTAAGGGAGGCAGTTGGTACACTGGATGGAGTCCCAGTCACTACAGGCAAGAAGGTCGTTAACTACGGTTTGCTGACTTACTTTGATCTTGATGCTGCCGGCTGGCGTTCATGCAGAATTGAGAACCTTATATTTTAATAACCTAATCCCTTAAATCTAAGTTATGAAAACAGAAACCATACAGAACAGAAAATCATTTGAATTTGGCCGGTATGTGGCCATAGCCGATGTAAAAGAAGATAATAAAGTGTACGTCACTTATGAATATTTAAGCACTGGTAATACAGTAGAAGAATGGGTGAGAGATTCTGATATGGAGATTGTATTAGGCATGGCTCGTAACTGGTGTGAAGCGAATGGATTAACGCTTTGGAGTTATTAATCAACACACACAATTAGCAACATGAGTGCAGAAAGATTTTTAGATCGTATGAGTAAAGATTTAATAGATAGAAATCATTTACTTAAAGTTTTGGAAACCATAAAATCAATAGCTGAAATAGATTCGTCTGGAGACAAATTTATAGAGGGTATAAATACGGCAATTGAATTTATCAAACTTGAAAAAACAGAATATTAGCCTTTAACCAACCCCTACCAGCGCAAAGGTTTTCGAGCCTTGTGCTTCTTTAAGTAATATTTTATCAACTTTTATTAATTTTGCATCAATGAAACCTAAATCATTAATACTCCTGCTGCTATTAATTACCCTGTTTGTATCGGCCTGCGTTAAAGACTATCAAATCGAACCCGTTAAAAATGATTTAACTGGTATTTGGACATCAAGTGATCGTACCATGACCTGGGCAATTGAAAATACCAAAGGCATAGGTTACAACGCCAAATTCACTGAGCTAAAGAAATCTGATGGTCGGTACCTGCGGGTTGAAATGCCGATGATCAATGAAACTTATAAAATTACTGAGGTGAATAAGCATGACATGATCCTGGTTGATAGTAAAAATTTCCAATTGAGCTTTAATAAGATTAGATAACAATATAAAGGTATAAAATAGTTTACTTTTTATTTGGTAAAAGGTAAACTATTTTATACCTTTGTTATAACAAAAAGGAGGTAATGAAATCATCAGAATTACTAAGATTAATCAAAAAAGCAGGCTGGGTGGAAGTCAGGCAAACAGGAAGCCACATTGTACTAAGGCATCCTGATCACACCGAACCTCTAATATTTGCTAACCATGGTTCAAAAGAAGTAAGCACAGGATTAGCAAACAAATTAAAGAAACAGGCGGGGCTTAAATAGCCCCACCTTTAACATATTACTAATTGTCATAAGCCGTACTTGTAGGCGATAATAAACAAGTCGAATGATTCACATTTAAAAAAGTTTGTATGACAACAATTAAATTTACTGTAGGTAAGACATCAACAGGTTTTGATGCTTACTATGAGAATAACGGCAATGTAGTTGCTGTTACCACCGGCGATACAATCGCCGAGTTAAAAATAAATGCTTTGGAGGCATATAACATTTACGCAGAAGAAACTGGGAAGAAAAGCATAACGGCTGAAAAAATATCGTTTGAGTTTGATTTACCATCATTCTTCGAGTATTTTCCAGTCATAAGCGCGAAGGCATTGAGCGCGCGCGTTGGCATCAATAATACTTTGTTATCACAATATGTCAATGGAATAAAGAAGCCATCCCATAAGCAGGTGCAAAGGATACTAACTGAGGTCAAGGTCATTGGGAAAGAATTGAGCGAACTGGAATTGGTGTAATCATGATAGCACAAGATTTAAGATTAGGTAACATAGTGAAGGGCATTACAACAGATTACTGTAAGGTTTACAGTATATCTTATGATGATGTAAGTGGTATTAGATTTCATTCTGAAGGAAGTACTAGCTCGACATGGAGTGGGGGTAAGGGGATTGAGCCAGTTGAATTAACTGAAGATTGGTTGATTAAATTTGGCCTTTCAAAAGATGAAGCATCTTCTAATGGTTCGGTAAGGTACAATTTTCGTTATCAAAGATTGACTATTAATTTGCATTCAGATGGGGAGCACCCCGTGTTTTTTGAAGGAAACTGTATTACTTGGGTCATGTTCGTTCACCAACTTCAAAACCTTTACTTTGTTTTAACTGGTGAGGAATTAACTATGCAATTATGAGTTGGTGTAAAGTTTTAAATGATTTCTGGGCGGGAGATGTTAATGCGATACAGGCGGTAGGCTCAATTGCCGGTGTTGTCATTACATTAGCCGGAACACTTTATGTTGCTATGACATTTCATCAGCAAAAGAAAATAAACAAGGCACAGGAAAAGTTAAACTTTATCGCTTTGGAGAAAGACAGACGGGAGCTTTTGCCTCAATTTTCTGGTTTAACTCTAGGAGATGGTACATGGGATGGGCCTGATTTAGAATTTACAAATTATCAGTTGTTCCTTAGGAACAATAAAGCACTGGATGTAGAAATATTTCCAATATCTTCTAATGGTAAAATATTAGGTCCAAGGTATCGCCCATCTCAGGTTGTTTTACCTGAAAAGGATTTTACCACTTTGAGTATAAAAATTGCTACTGATGTAGCTCCATCTGAATTTAATAAGCAGTATTTGATTTACTACACCGATGAGGTTAATAGACCATATACACAGGATGTTGGCCATGATGGTCATAAAGTAGTAGTATTATATCCGCAGAAAGTTGAAGACGATTTTAGGAAAGGGCTTCCGAAATGGCAAAGTATGTAAATAAAAAAATTGCAGTAATTGATTAAGGGCCAAATAACCAGGGAAATCGTCTACTGGAGCCTACGAAATATCGCTCACGTGGCAATAGTTGTGCTGCGAACAGGCAAATCAAGCAGCTGGCGCCTATGCATGTAATGATCATCATGTTTAAATAATTAGTGATAGGAAGATAGTAAAACGCTTTTAAATTAAATAAAAAAAAATAAAAGCCCGGAAACACTCGCTGCTCCGGGCTTTAACCTAAACCTTATCACAATATCGCCAGAATGGCGGTAATGAGGTGCAAAGATAAGAGTTGAGGTTAAATTTTATAATATTAGTTAATAATTTAACCTGTCAGGGCATAGCTTGAATCATTTGATCGGTTAAGTATTCAGTCTCTATCCAATGAGTTGTCAACTGGATTAGTTGTTTAAGATTATTGACATCCATGTTTACCCACTTTCTCACATAATGGGTCTCGTCATTTCCTAACCATGCTGCCCTATTTGCAATATCCTTTATCTTTTGACTATCAATGTGGTCTTTGATGCATGGACCTAGCAATTTCTTTTCAATAGTGCTTTTTTGTAGTGGATCTTTAAAGACGATATAATCCTTTATCAGAAATTCTAACGCCTTCCTAAATCCCATTCCACATACATCGTTGAGCCCGTAATCTTGGGAAGATTGTGCCTGTCTATATAAATCGACAAATGATGGCGAAATAGTGTTAATAATTTGAGGGTGTTTCACTGGCTCAGGACTCCCAAAAACATAACAGTCGATATGGTAATGACTATTGTGGTCTGCTTGATATACCACTAAAAAGTATCCTAAACAACTTTCTCTTGGGCAATTGAACGATAAATATAAAAAAGATTTATTTACGTATCCGAAAATATATTCTGGGACTAAACCTAAATGACAATGTGGACATTTATCTGGAAGTGAAACTACTTTAACTTCTCGATTCCCCAATCGTGTTCTAACTGTTTGTACTATCATGATAAAGTAAAATCTAAAGATATTAAATATTTACCAATCACATTTAGTAAACGCAAACGCTATACCCGTGCCTACCAGCATGGGTATTTTTGTTTACAATGGAATTAACCGAACTAAAAGCCCTCGTTTCAGACCCTGCAAAGCTTATTCCGGCATTAGAGGCGTTAGCCCCTGATATACCTGAATATGTATTTCACCTGGAACCTGAAAAACATAAGGTAGTTGATGACTTACAATACCGGCCAATGAAAGAGGTCGATGTTGCTACAGGTGTTTTGGATACTGATGGTAATATGACCTACCGGAAGGAGTCTAAGGACGTACATAGGATACCATCATCTACGCAAAAGCAGATTCTTGACTGGGCAGTACGCATGAACTTGAGCGGCGGCATTGAAATCGATGCTACTATTAGGGAAAATGCCAAGGCAACTGATGAAACTATGCTGGCCATGCTTAAAAGAACATGGGAGGATAATAAACTTGATTATGTAGCTCAGAAAATAGACAGGCTTAAAAAGAATTATACCCAGGCCTTAGTTGTGTGGTACTCTGTTGCTGCTGAAGATGGATTCTGGGAAGGCATCGCTCCAGACACGTGTAAGTATAAAATGCGATGCACCGTTTTTAGTCCTGAAGATGGTGATATTATCATCCCGATTTACAACCAGTATAAAGAGATGATCGGTTGCGCCAAGCAATACACTGTTGTTATCGATAGCAAGGATGTTAACAAGATGGATTTATTCCTTTCTGATAAGTATATCACCTATGTGGAGGGTACTGATGGTTGGAGGCAGGATAAAGAAACTTTAATAAAATACGGTAAGGCTAATTTTGTCTATCACGGGCAAAAGCGACCAGAGTATGCAGATGTTTTGCCAAAGATTGAGCGTGTTGAGGAAGTTGACAGTGATACAGCCGACGAAAACCAAATCAGCGCGTTTCCTATCCTGGCAGCTATTGGTGATATAGTAGATTCAACTGGTGGTGGCGCAAAGAATACCAGAAAGACATTCCAGCTACAGGGAGAACGAGCCGATCTGAAGTATGTAGAGGCCCAGGGATCGCAGCAATCAGCAACCGACGAACGGAAGAATTTGCGCCGGGATATATACGACGAAACCAGCACCCCGCAGATATCAATGGAGCAGATCACCGGTACCGCTAACATACCAGGTGTAACAATTGAACTAATGTTCTTACCGGCAACCAACAAAGCTAAGTCTAATCAGGATGGTGATTTGGGCATGGAATGGCAGCGGCACATGAATTTGTTGAAGTCATGTATGGCTGTTATCAATGTGGCCGTTAAGCCCAGTATTAGTATGCCGGTAAAACCAAAGTTTAAAATTGAATTGCCACGCAACACTACCGAGGAGTACGCGAATATCGTTAGCCTGGTAGGCGCCGGGCTAATGAGCAAGGACACCGCCATCAAGCTGCTTGCTTTCACGGATGACCCTGTTGCTGAGTATAACAAGATTAAAGCAGAAGCGGCTGAGGCTGCTAAGTTGGTGCCTACCCCGGCTACAGGAGGTGTTAATGCATAGTCATTTCACAACCCACACATTTGGAGATATAGTTTATCTCAAAACAGATCCTGATCAGCTCCCACGAATGGTTGTGGCCTTTAATATCAGGCCAACCGGTACGCTTTATGAACTTTCCCAGGGAGCAACAGGAAGTGATCACTACGAAATTGAAATATCAACTAAACCTGATCTAAATTTGAAGATGGGAATTAATTGTAATTAGCTATAAAACAGGATTGTAAAACTTTTTTTAAAAATAAAACTATTAATATATTAATTACAGAAATAAATTATATATTTGATTCATAATTGGTTTAGGATTGGTGAAAGGGTAAGATCAGTGAGGGAATCACTGGTCTTACTTTGTAAAAAACATGTGGGATAGAGCAGTCGGTAGCTCGTCGGGCTCATAACCCGAAGGTCGTAGGTTCGAGTCCTGCTCCCGCAACACGATTACCAGGCTCAATCAAAAAGATCTAAAGCAAGGGGATGGTTTCTTATCCGGTTTATTTCCGGTGATCTTCCATCTACGCCGGGGTAAGATATTAAAGAAGGTTAAAGCCTGGTTAAACGGACTGGCAAATTGAAAGGATGGATGCGCTACGCCAGCCGCCATCCTTAATTTAAAAACACTGGATAGCGTTGGAATATATGTTGTTATTCTTATGGTTTTTCTTGATTGGATTTATAAAATGGTCAATAGTTCTTGCACTATGGCATGATGATTTGAATAGGCAAGCACACAAGAGGAATATTAAAGAGATGGTTCAAAAATTATAAAAACCGCTTAGGGCAATCCTTGTAAGTCGGTTTCAAAGAAATAAAACAGGTTGAGCCTTGAGAGTTCATAAAACGACTAGGTACAAAGTATGCGAAAGTGATAACCCTGTTTTATAATATATGGCGCAGAGCACTGTTGTGTAAGCCTGTCGGACGCGGCAGGATAGGGTCCGTCGATTCGGGGTTGCGCCTCATTATACTGTGAGGTTTTTGCTCATTAACCGTGTGCATCCCGCTTGATGCAATGAGAACCACCATAATGCAAATACCGAGTCCCTCACAGGTGTAAAATTTATACTTGGTATTGATAAACGCGCGAGCAAGGTAATACATGACAGCGCCATGGTGGGAATAGCTGACTGATGGAAAGACATCGACAACTTCCCATATTATATTATAAGGTCAGCCATTGAGCTGGCCTTTGGTAGTAAGAAACAACCAATATTATGCGTAGAAATTTCACAAAAGGCCTAATCATGGGCGCAGCAGCATTGGCAGGATTAGCTAGCGCTGGTCAGGTTGCATCTGCGAATGCATTGGCCGCCGCCCCAGCTAGCACCGTTGAGTACAAAGCCACGCCAGAGCGTAAGGCTACTAAGGAAAAGATATCAGTAAATGATGTCACCGGAGGACTAAACTTCCCCCATTTATTCAGCCCCGGTTTATCACCCAAAGAATACGGCATGCGTTATGGCAATGGTGGCTCAAAGCGTAGCAACCGTCTACGGTATTCACATAACGCGAAGGTGAAACGGAGGAAGGGATAGTTAAATAATGTTTGAGATAGCCTGTAATATTATAGATATGACTAGTAAGAAAAAAGCAATTTTAAGTTTATCATTTTTCCATGAGGCTGTTTTTTGAACTTTACCCCAATTGTCCATAGCTAGGTCAGTTCTTATAATTGCGATGTTTTCTGGTGAATTTTTATACATCAGGTATGCGCTTATCAGACTTAGGATAACAGATGAAAGATTAATAATTAGGTGAATGCAATTCATAGTGAAAAATTTAAGCAAGTAAATATACCATTAATGCAAACCATACAACAAATACTAAAAAACACAGCTGTTAACGGGGTTATCAGCATTGACAAGGCATTGGAAGTCGCGAACAAATTTGATCAAGAGCGCACTGCTACAGCGGAGCTTCTAAAGAAATGCGAAAAGAATGTTGGTATGTACCTGGGTGAGGAAATCAATGCTCATGTGGCTAACATGACAGGGCAGCATTTTAGTGCAGTAGATTATCACTACGAAAAGCCGGTTGGGGAGCAATAACATGGAAAATTTTGATAAATACCATCCAGCGGTACAATGCGTAATTGTAATTGCCATAGCAACGTTTGGTTGTGTTGCAGTTTGGCAGTTTTGGAAAACAATGCGGGGCGAATAACCATGAAAGCAATTTTTACCATCCTTACCCTACTCACACTCGCCTCCTGCCAGGTCCACCACTACAAAGTGGAGGAGAAAAAAGCATATAAACAGTACCTAAAAAGTGCTGATTCGGCAACGGTTTATGACATAAGGCATAGTATTCATTAATGTCAATAATTATGAAATTTAAAGACCTTAAAAAATGGTCGCTATCTAAGCATATAGCCAAGCTGGTTAACCCCTCCTAAATCAATTTAATCATGAAAAAAGAAATTGAAAAACCTGAAGATGCAAACCGAGTAAAAAGCATTCAACAATTAATGAACCTTCCAATAGGTTCAGAAGTTCACAAGGTTGAAAATAACGATGTAAGAAGATACGTTATAGCCTGTCATTATCCCGACAAGAGCAATACAATAAAATCGGTACTTCTTACTTATGGTACGAGCGATTATGCAAATAAATGGATAAGCCAGATTACCATAGGAAAATTGTATTTAGATAGGAGGTCAGCAGTTCAAAGGCTAATTTCAGATATGGAGAGTGATCTAGAAGCGGTTAAACGTTTATATATCTAACCATGAAAAACAATAACCACCAACCCGAGTTGGGGCAATTACATTTTTAAATAAAAACTTTTAGATTAGTAGCCTAAATCTTAACACATGAAGGCTACTTTTTTATTTCTACTAATTTCCTGTTTCCTGACTGCTCACGCTCAAACTGGCAA
The DNA here is from genome assembly GCF_900155965.1 of Mucilaginibacter lappiensis. GTDB lineage: Bacteria > Bacteroidota > Bacteroidia > Sphingobacteriales > Sphingobacteriaceae > Mucilaginibacter > Mucilaginibacter lappiensis. Next base: position 138,395 of record NZ_FTMG01000005.1, on the reverse strand, counting down.
AAGCCCAGTAAGTATAGATAGTACAACATCAAAAGTCAAATACGAAGTAATCATAAACCAGACGGGCTCTAAAGATGATTTGTTTAGCAAAGCTCAAAGCTGGATTGCCTCGACATTCAAAAATACCAAAGCCGTTATTGATGTATCGGATCGCGCTGGTGGCCAGCTGTTATTTTCCGGCAATGCTACTACTGTCTATATTGACACCCTGTTCAACAAAAAGCATGACGTTAAAAAAATATCCACTGTTGGTTGTCATGTGTTTTTTAAAGGAAAATTCTACGTTAAAGACGCTAAATATAAGTTTATCGTAACCGATATTTCAATGATCCAGGACTTTCTAATAGGTAGCGACCCTATGCCTTTAGACGTAAAATATGTTGAAATGTGGGCGACTGATACCTACAACGGGCCATTCACAAAATTGTTTAACGCTACCGATGTTGGCATTCGAAATTTAATTAGCTCAGCGACCACCTACATGGCTCAAAAATCAGAATCCGATTTTTAATCCCCTACTGCGTTTTATACACCTTATCGTTTTATCAAGCGCCCCCGGTAAGCCTTGATAATTTATTCCTAACAAGGCATATAGTACTTTTGGGCCATTAACGCATGACATAAACTATTTGAGATTGGTAGAGCAACCAGGCTTAAACAGCCTTTAACACTCAACTAAGTTTATTTATATGTCCAAAATCAATCTAAAAACGCCTATTAGTTATTACGGCGGAAAGCAATCACTAGCAAAAAAAATCTGTTCTTTGATACCAGAGCATACGCTCTACTGTGAACCTTTTATCGGTGGTGGTGCAATATTCTTTGCCAAAGAACCATCACTGATTGAGGTTTTAAACGATACCAATCGTGAATTAATGAACTTTTACAAGACCGTTCAAAATGAATTTGTAGGACTAGAGAAAGAAATCAGGATAACGCTGCATAGTCGTGACCTGTTTAGAAAAGCATCTGTAATTTACAATTACCCTGACATGTTTAGTGATATTAAGCGAGCCTGGGCCGTTTGGATATTAAGTAGTCAGAGCTTCAGTGCTAAGTTAGACAGTTCTTTTGGTTATGATAAATCACATCAAACAACCACCAAAAAGATTATTAACAATAGGGACCGCTTTACTGAGGAGTATGCCATCAGGCTGCAGAACGTCCAATTGGAAAGCGCGGATGCGTTATATGTGATCAGAAGCCGGGACACGAAAAATAGTTTCTTTTATCTTGATCCTCCCTACTTTAATAGTGATTGTGGCCACTATGACGGTTATTCAGAGCAGGATTTTGAAAATCTTTTGATACAGGCGAGTAAAATTGAGGGTAAATTCTTGTTGTCGTCTTACCCCTCTGATATCCTTACTAGATATTCAAAAGCAAATAACTGGTATATGTGGTCAGTGGAAAAGGGTGTCACAGTAAACCAAAAAAGTGGATATCTTAAAAGAAAAGTTGAGGTCTTAACATCAAATTACCCTATAGATTAGCATCTGGAACACCTAAAACGGTTTGATTATTATTTAGTCAAACCGTTCTTATGCGTGGGCGATTGTTATTTGAATGAGAATAAGCCCGGACGGCAATGTGATATTGCTGATAAAACATAGCGGGGAAGCCTTAAAAGCAACCCCTTGTCCGGGCTTTACTATTTAGATTGAGTAGAGCCTGTCTATTTATACTATGTTTTATCAGCGTTGCAAACTTATAAAATACTAAATATATTAGCAAATTTAATTGAAAAATTTAACCTATTACTGAGCACATGTTGGGCATGCTTTTACAGCAACATTTAACGTACCTGCGGGTGATGACCCCTTAGGACCATTAGCTATAGCTGTAATAGTTACAGACTTTTGAGTTTTAATATCTTCAAAAATTACTCCAGCATAAATGCCATTGGGATGTATTTCACCACCACCGGTTATAGTCCAAGTATAACTTGTAGCGTTTGGCGAAGGATTAGTAATAGTATAACCATTAGATTTGCCTGCTAATATTGAAGTTGGCCCACTAATTATTGGCTTTACCAAAACATTTGGTGCTACAGTTTTGGTTACCATTGATAAGCACCCACCTATATTGGCTATAACATTTCCTCCAGTGTCGCCAGGGGCGCTTACAGAAACAGTAGGTCCAAAAGAACTACCGACTATTTGAAGCCCACCAGTTACTGTCCACTGAAATGAATCTGATATTGTATATCCATTGGCTTGAACTACATAAACCGTTGGCTGATTAGGTTCAATTAAATCAGGGCCATTAATTGCCAGAATTGGGGTTTCCGCAATGGAGATATTCCCTACAACAACTACTTGGGGGTAATGATTGTTACCGTTTGATTGAAGAGAAAGCCATAAATATTCAAAGCATTGATCGGGTGTAAATTCAATGGATTTAGTACCAGGTGATTGACTAATATTAAAATCAAATTTGGGCTTGTCATTTCCAAAAATCACATTTGGACTAGTACGGCTATATAATTGAGCCGCTTGAGTAATATTATTTGTCAATTGGCCCTCTAGAATCGCGCCTAAATTATATGTATTACCTGCAGGTGTCACCTGATTAGTTCCCATTGAAATTTTATACGACTTTCCTTTCTTAAAAGGATACTGGATTGCAAAGCCTGACCCGTAACGATTGTTATCTGACCCGTCATAAAACATAGTTACGGCATTGGCTCCCGCTTGATGATATACCGCACCGTTGGTAGAAACAATTGTTACGCCAGATACTGAAAAAGGTGCTGAATGTGCAAAAGCTTCGTCAGAGGGGATATCCTCCCAATGAATAACTGTGGTTGTAGTAACAGCAGTTCCTAAAGTTGTTAATGGCTTGTCCGCTAAAGCATGACTCAAAGTCGTATTTTTTAGATTCTTATCTGGAGACTCCCTCTTGCAGGAAAATAAAATAAATAAGAGCATTAGGATTGGTAGAATCTTTTTCATGAATTTTTATTTGGTTTAAGTTGTTATTTACTGGCCGCAAATGAAAAAAATAAGGTGAACTAAAACAATAGGTGTTTTCACCGATAATTTTATTCCAAGTTTAGCTAACTAATATTACAGTTAAAACCTAAGTTCAGAAGTCTTTAAAAACCATTATTGCCAAGAGCTCTGGTAATAAATTTGATTAATGTCCAGGGTCCATCACTGGAAATTGCTCACCACCAGGTAATGGTTTGCCATTGTGATTAGGAGGGAAAACTAAACTAGCAAGCCACATGATTGCAACAAGGGTGGCAACGATTGCGATCGCAGTCCACTGTACACGCCTTATTTCCTTTTCGTAATCCATTAATAACAATATACGAAGTCTTTCCATTTAGTGCAAGACTTTTTCGCTATACCCCATTTTGTTTAAGTCACTTACTAACCCTCACACGTAAGCTTGTAAACTTTATCACCCGCCTACTCATGGGTATTTTTGGGTTCAATCAGATCAGCAAGGTGTAGACGAGTAATTAACGGATTCAACTTAGCAAAACACACAACAACTCAAAACATTATGTCACTAAAAATCAAGATTGCAGCACGACTGAAGGCGAAAGCAGCAGGAGTAAATCTATCTCAGAAACGAATCGATGCTATTGTAATACGGGCAGAAAAGGGCTTAACGGACGAATCGGACGATGCCGCCATTGACGCCAACCTCGATACCATCAACGAGCTTACTCCATTTAAGGAAATAGCAGCGCTTGATGATCACGAAAGAGCACGTACCGCGAAGGAAAAGGCCGATAAAGAAACTGCGAGATTGAAAGCCATTGAGGAGGGGAAAACACCTGAGCCAGAACCCGATCCGAACGAAAGCTCAACCGACAAGCTGTTAAAGGCATTAATGGCTAAGCTGGACAAACAGAATCAGGAAATAGCCTCCATAAAGGGCGAAAAAGTGACAACCACCCGCAGGGAGCAGTTCATCAAAGCGATGGCAGGAACTCCAAAAGAGTATCAGGCGCGCGAACTTAAAAGGTTCGACCGGATCAGCTTTAAAGACGACGAGGATTTTAACACATTCCTTGAAGATACCAAAGAAGATCATGCTGCCGCCATTCAAGAGGATGCAAACAGCGATTTAGGCAAAGACAGACCTGTTGGTGGTAAAGGTGGCGACACGGCCAAAACAAAATTAGCATCTGACACAGAATTGGATGCTGTAATGGAAAATTTATAAAACAAAACTAAAGATGGCAGAAGTCAATTTAACCAACGACTCGGAGCAAATAATCACAGGTAACGATAATATCGCTATCGTAGATGTATTCGCTACCGTAAGGGGTGGTCGCTCTCTAAACGTTTCTGGCTTCACGCCTGAAGTGATTTATGCAGGCCACCCAATAATCAAAGAAACCGCGACAGGTGATTACAAGCCTTTGCCAGCCACAGCTGATTCGGTTGCAGGTGTCGCCACATTAGGTACCGTAGTACCAGGTGCTGCATACACAAATGGGACCTATACCAACGTACCGTTATCAGGTGGATCAGGTAAAGGTGTTTTAGCAACTGTTGTTGTTGCCGGTACCGTAGTAACTACTGTAACCAAAACTAAAGGCGGTTCAGGTTACAAAGTGGGTGATTCGCTTAGTGTTCCAGCTGAATATGCAGGTGGTACCGGGAACGGAGCGTCGGTTCCCGTTGCATCCGTTGAATCAAATGTAGGTGTATATGGCGCATTACCAGTTGGCCATACCTACCAGGGCGTATTAATCGCCAGCATATTAACCAAAAAAGCCTTTGCCGGTATTATGACCCAAGGCACAATCAACCCGGTCGCTTGTCCTAATGACTTCGCTACAATAGCGGCGGCATTTAAGGCAGCAGTACCACTAATCGATCAACGCGCAGACTAATATGGAAACATCAGCATTTGTAAAATGGGTAGCTAAGTATCTCCCAGGTGTTACAATTCGTATCATCAAAACGCTTAATGACACTTCTAATCCGTTACCATATCTTTTCAAAACTTTGCTTAAACCGCAATTTTCGGTTGATGGTAAATGGGAAGCATTAATTCAGGAAAACGTATTGGTATCAGCTGATTATGTTGCGATGGATTCGTCCGCTCCGTTAAAGAAACGTGATTCTATGGGCAAAGCGAGTGGCGAAATCCCTAAAATGGCAATGGAGCTTTGGTTGAACGAAAAGCAGTTAACTGATCTTGATAGCTTAATTGCTCAAAATGGTAGCGATGCTCAAATCGTAGCTGAATTATTTAAGGATACCAAGAAAACATTAGGCGGTGCATATGAGCTTAATGAAGCTACATTTTTAGAGGCTTTATCAACCGGTCAAGCCATAGTCTCCGACGCTGACAATGTAGGGACAGGTATCAGAATGGACTATGGCTACTTATCGGAGAATAAATTCGGGGTTGCCAAGCTCTTGACTGATTCAACCTATAAGTATTGGGATGATGTGCAAAAAATTGTTGACAAGGCAACTCTTGATGGTAACGCTATCCAGGTTGCGTATACGGATGGTCCAACGATTAACTTAATCGCTGCGCTAGACCAAACAAAGCAATTGTATGCGTTCGGTCAGAACTTTGTTGGCAACAATATTCCAGCACCCGACATCGACCAATTAAATGCATTTACTAAGAAAAGATATGGGTTTGTCTTTGCTCCAGTAAACAGATCTATTCGTAAGGAGAAGAACGGCAAAAGGCAGACTAAAAAGCCATGGAAAGCCGGTTCAATCGTTTATACCTCCGCTGGTCAGGTTGGCTCATTGGTTTATGCCAAATTAGCCGAGCAAAACCACCCCGTTGCAGGTGTTACTTATGAGTTGGTAGATGGCTACATCTTGATTTCTAAGTATCGTAAAAATGAGCCTGCTGTTTCAGAATACACTAAAATGCAAGCTCGTGTGGTGCCGGTTATCTCTAATGTAGATGAAATTTATTTACAGGACACAACAACTATACAAGCATAATGGGATTACATCACGCAACAATAAAGGCGGCCGTAAAAGCTTACGGCCCCTTACATACCGAAGGTAAAACTGCCGACGAGGTAAAGGCCGAAATAGCCAAAGATGAAAAGGGATTTACTCCCGATGAGGTCGAGGAAGTATATGCAGCTATCACCGCTGATCCGACTGATGATAAACCGGAGTCTACACCAAAACCTAAAAAAGCCAAAGCCCATGTTGTGATCACCCAATTCAGGGACAAAAACAACTGGGATAAGCTATATGAAGTTGGAGACGATGTTTCACATTTCGATGATGAACGTAAAGCCGACCTGTTGGACCGTAAACTGATCGAAGCTATATAACTAATGACCATAAAAGAAGCCCTGACCAGTACTGTAAACTTTCCCTTGCCGGATTCCGCGATCGAGAAAGCGTTAATTGATGGTGACCTGATTGGAACCAATCCCTACGCTAAAAGTGATGCAAGGGCTGTAGGAGTGTGCATGGCTGGGCTTCTTTTTACTTTGATCACCAGTGCCGATGTTACTGAGGATGATGTTTGGATCAAGCTGCCTCAAAGGGATGTCTTATTAAAAGTCTATTCAGCATTGTGCAAGCAATGGGGCTTGCCTGATGTGTTGGCACCGGCAAAACCAACTGTTAAAAAGATCGCATTTTGGTAACGACAAGGCCACATATCATGAACTGGACTACTCCTGACACACCAGGCGGTACGGATGACGAAACCGGATATCCCTTACCTGGAATACCAGGAATCGCTAAGTCAGTGCCGTGTAGATTTCATTTAGGTGGTGTTAAGGTTTTTAAAAACAAAGACAACACCACTGTAAATCAAACCGGCCAAATCAGACTTGATGCTGGCGTAGATCTTCCAGAAGTAGGTGATCAGATCGAAGTCGTAGGACAGTTTAAAGGTAAAGTTCAGGATGTGTATAGGGGCCAGTTAAGCCATAGGATTGATGTTTAGTATACAGGCAAATTTTAGCACTAAGGATGTTGAGGAATATATCAAGGCTGAAACTGAAAAGTGGTTTCAGTCGCTTATTGAACCTTTCAGGATAACCGGCCGCGATTTAGTAGATAAAGCACGGGCGAAAACGCGAGATGATGGAGGCTTCGGAAATATCACCTGGAGGTTGCGCAGTTCCATTGGATACTTAATCATCTATAATGGTGAAATCATCGAAACGTACTTTCCACCATTGGAAACGGGCGAAGAAGGATCAGCTACTGGTGAGGATTACGCGAGAGAAATAGCCGCCTTGATCGACATGCACGAAGGTATCCAGTTGGTTATTGTTGCCGGTATGGAATACGCGGTATTAGTTGAACGAACAGGTTACCAGGGAAAGCAGCGTGATGTGATTACACACGTAGTAGGTGATAACATAGGGAATGCATTAAGAGCACTATTGAGATGAAAAATGGATTTGATATGATTAACGATGTGCGCTCTTTGATCAATGTACCCGCAGTTTTATCGCTTATTGATGGAAAGATCTATCCAGGTACCCGGCCGATAGGGAGAACGAATAAGGTTGATATCGTGGTCAATGCTTTGGGGGTTAACAATAACCAACTTCAAAAAGGTACTGCTAATATCAACATTTATGCACCAGGTATCCGGACTACACAGGAGGATAACAGTGTTCAATACCTGCCCGACTACGCGAAATTAAACGCAATTGTGAAAGTTGTAACACCATTAGTTGAGTCCCAGTTCAGAGCAACATTCAACACAAAAGTAACGGACCCCGGCACGCCGTTACAAGACGCTGATGGTAATTGGTTAGTGAGTATGCAACTAAGCTACCAGTCAATCCAAACTAATTACAAAAACATTTAAAAACCGCCGAAAGGCATTAAACAAACAAATAAATTATGTCAACATTCGTAGTAGGCGGGATTGAAAAAATTGAATACGCCCCCGCATCATTAACTGGCGTAATATTACCTGCAGCATGGAAGCCAATGCCAAATATTGCAGTTGGTAGTGTTAAGATGACTAAGAACATCGGCTCTAAGACTTCGATAAAACAGGAGGATGGTAATAAAACATTCCTAAACGTTTTTCAGCCAGCTGATGGTGATACTTTAACAATCGGTTTATTAGAGCAGAATCCAGATTTAGTCAAGGAGTTGTTTGATGTTGATTTTACCGCGGCAACTACAACCACTGAGTATTATGCTGGTGAGAAAATTGCTCATTTAGCAATCAGAATCACCACGGTGCCAATGAAGGATTCCCGTAAATGTATCATAACCATTTACAACAATGATGTACAAACTGGCTATGATAACAACATTACCTCTGACGCAGTTGAGCAGTTGGCATTAACAGCAAACATTGGTTCATACCGTAAAGCGGGCGACACTAAAGATAAAGTTTATACTAAGCAGTTCGTTAACGCCGATGGTACCGTGATTGATTCTACACCCGCTGGATAATTTCTCCAATCCCTAGCACTTAAAAGGCTGCATGCATTGATTACATGCGGCCTTTTTAATAACCTATAATTATTTACTCATGCAAGACAAAGAAATATACCAAGGTGTGGTAAATACCTTCACGGAGAAGCCAAAATATACGATTACAATCCCGATATCCTGGCGGCCAGAAGTTGAACCAGTGCCGCCGGTTAAGCGATCATTGTTTGAAAGATTGTTCCGCGGTAAACCTGTACAGATTGAACCGGAGCCCATCCCAACTGAAGAGACATTTACAATTTACCCATGCAAGGTGGCGAACATGTGGCGCGTTGCCGGTGCAGCGACTGAATTACCCGACGAAATTAAGAATGGAGAATTGGCCGAGGTCGTTTTGCCGCTGATTAATGATCATCTGGAAACCATCGTATATATCGTGGCTGCTGGTATTCAAAATAACCATGAAGAACCATCTGCTGACCTGATAAAGTTTATTGAGCGGAATTTTGATAATCAGGATTTACATACTGTTTTGCATTATGTACTCGAAAATGTATACATGCAATCTTTTTTGAATTCTATTGTCTTGGCGAAAGGAACAGTAAAAATTCTAAAACCAAAGACAAGTCCAACGGACGGGAGCGAGTAGATAGCCTCCCACATGCAGCCATCGGCTCAGCAATGAAATACTTCCACCAAACCGAATGGGATATCAAATGGAAAATGACATGGGAAAACTACATGCTTTACATTTCCTCTATCCCACGATATGATTCGGAGGAAGCAGCCAAACCAAAATTAGAGGTAAAGGATGCCTCAGAACTATTTTAACCATGGGACAACTAAGTAATTATATACTCCAAAAAGCGAGGGAGGCGGATATCTGCGAGCCTTGGGCTGAGCAGATATCTGAAACGGATAACGTTGACAGCCTGCTTGCAATGTATGTTCAAGGAATAGATTTCTGTTTAGAAAAGAATTTTCCATCAAATGAAGATCTGGTAAGACTTGGCGGCCATAAGCTTAAAGCCTATGGTATTTATGTGGATGCGGTTATTGATTGCCCGGTTCAGGACTTCATTGTGCTGCTGGGTGATTGTTCTGGCAAAATTTATAAATCTGGTTTCTCGGCCACGGAAATTTTCATAAAACACCGATCTACCAGTGCGATTCATGTCTCTGAAAATGCTTTTGTCATGATCGATTGCTTTGACGATACCACAGTTGATTTGGTAGCCTCTGGCAATGGTAAAGTGGCTATTAATGTCTATGGCAACGCGAACGTGACACATCAAGCCCTGGACAATTCCATAGTTAAAATAATTCATAAAAATAAAACAACATATTAAGATGGGGGGAGTAAAAGTAACAGGTGGGCAAGGCGGTGGATTGAATTTTACAGCCAATTTGGACATAAACCAGGCTTTAAAAGATGCTAAAACTCTTAATAAGGCGCTCGCGGATCTCACAGTAACCGCGAACGGGATTTCTAAATCATCTGAAACTCAAAAGACAGCAGCCGAAGGAGTAACAGATGCAATTAAGGCGCAGGCTGCAGCCAGAACCGCCCAAACAGCAGCTGATGGTGCCGCTATTAAGCCTTTGAGCGAATACCAGCAGAAACAACTGGAAATTAAGCAGCAGCTACTTGATCTCGCAAAAGACAAGGCGGCACAGGCTGCGGCAGATAAGTCTGCGTCTTTAGCGTTACAAGATGCCCTGAAGCAAGAACGTTTGGCCAGGGAGCAAATCAATACGCAGATTGCAGCTGGCAGGTTAGCTGCTCAGCAGGCAGCACAGAACCCGATTAAGCGTGTAACGGATGTTTCTAATTCACAGGCTGAGATAGATGCATACAATAGGTCTAAAAATGTAATAAATGCATATACTACAGCCCTAAATGCAGAAACAGTAGCTCGTGTAAAGGCAAATGCCGCCGCCGCCGCCCAAGCGGCCACAACAAATAATTTGTCGGTAGCCGGCTCATCCTACGTTTCATCTGTCAATTCCCAAACTACTGCTACAAATACCAATGTTTTGAGTAAAAAACAGTTGGCGCAAGCTTTGGCAGAGGAAAAATATAAGCAACAACAGGCCACCGCTGAGCTAAAGAATAATGCCCGCGAAATGTTAAATGCGAAGGGGTCTTTAGAGCAACGAAAGGCTGCTTTAGAGAGGCTAACAATAGCATACGGAAGGTTATCGGTTGCAGAACGAGAATCTGCTGCGGGTGCCCGGATGGCCAATATAATAAAGGGGGTACGAGATCAAATAAAAGATCTTGAGGATCAAACCAAAAGCAGCCGAGGCGGTATATCAGGATTATTTGATAGCATTAAAAGCAGCATCCTGGGAACATTGGGGCCTTTGGCCTTAATAACCGCTGCATGGACCGCTTTAAAAGCTGCGTTTTCTCATAACGTAGAGATATCAGATAATTTTGTTGATGTTCAGCGTACCGCTAAATTATCTGCCGATGAAGTAGATAGGTTAGGAGAACAACTAAAAAAAATAAACACCAGAACCCCGCTAGAAGGTCTTTTGGATATCGGATTTATTGGTGGACGGTTAGGCGTTGCTAAGGATGATTTGGTTGGTTTCGTTCAAGAGGTTGATGAACTTGCTGTAGTACTGAAAAAGGAATTCCCAGGGGGCGCTGATGCTGTTGTTACTGCATTAGGTAAAATTATATCAGTTTATAAAATTACTCAACGAGAGGGGATATCTCTTCAAGATGCACTAAGAAAAGTGGGTAGTTCCATATTGGAAGTATCTCACAATGGTGGCGCGACAGTTCAATATCTTCAAGAGTTTTCATTAAAAACCGCTAGTATAGCTCAGGTTGCTAGTATTTCGTTGCCTACGATACTTGCGTATGGTGCTGTATTATCAAAAGCTGGTGTTCAGGCTTCGACCGCCGCTACCGGTGTTACCAGGTTGATATCTGATTTGTCCACTAAACGGGATAAATATTTTGCCATTGCTCAATTGGCTGATAGTACTTTAACTCTTGAAAAGTTTACTAAACTGATTAATACCGATACCAAAGCGGCTCTCGAGTTATTCTTTCGTGGATTGAAAGCCGGTAATCCTACTCAAACTGAGACGGCGGATAGACTTGAAACCTTGCACCTTACTGCCGGTCGTGTTAAAACGACTGTTATCTCCTTAGCAGAAGCTCAGGAGCAGCTTTCTGAAAAAACAGCTATCGCCAACAAAGGCTATGAAGATGGTACCAGCGTTGCCCACAACTTTGAATTAGCGAATAACAGCTTAGCCGGGTCTTTTGATAAACTTAAGAATAGCATTGTCAATTCATTCACCAATTCATCATTTTCCAGAAGGTTAGCGGAGCTTTTAAATGGGATGACCGATAATAGAACAGAGGCTGAACGGTTATCCGATGCTTACCTTAATAATAAGCATAGCCTTGATGAACTGGAATCTTCATTAAATCCAATTGTTAAACGCTATGATGAGTTAAAAGGAAAATCAAAACTAAGCAGCATCGAACAAGACGAGCTAAGAAAGGTAACTGCGCAAATCGGCGAATTATTACCTGGTGTAACTAACGCTTTTGACAATTATGGTAATGCGATTGATATAAACCGTGGTAAGGTTGAGCAATTAACAAAAGCGCAGCGTGATTTACTGGAATTACAGAACCGGGATGCCCTAAAAAAAGCAACCAAACAATTCAATGATGCTCAGGCAGCTTTACCCATTGCAAAAAGCGAAGCTGTTAACGAGTCAAGCAGGCCAAGAGATATTATAGATAAGTTTCAGGACCTTTTTGGTGGTGATATTAAGAAACAACGTGTTCAGGCTACCAAAGACAATATTACAACATTATCAGCTCAGGCATATGAAGCTGCTAAGGCCATTAGGACGCTGGGCGGTACTTTAACACAGGCTCAAAAAGACGTAATCAATTATTACGAAGTTGTAAATAAGCCTAAGCCGAAAGTTAAACAGAATGCAACTATTACAGGCGATGGTGACAGTGATGCTGATACTCCTGTTACCAGGACTGTAGATGATATCAAGGCCGATATCAAACGTGTTACAGAGTTGAAAAAGCCACTTGATGTTGCCAGTAAACAATACAAAGACTACGTAGAGCAGCTTAAAGGATTTAAAAAAGAATTGAAGCTGGCAAATGGAGGTAAGGATACAGAAGCTATAGCTGCCGAGAATCAATATAAATCAGCTTTAAAATCCCGTAATGACCTACAGTCGAAAATTGATGAACTGACAAAAAAGGGGACTGATAAGCAATTAACCGCAGATGAGCAGGAAGTAGAGTCTGTAAGGGACAGGTATAAAAAGATGAAGGAGGCTGCGGTCGCCTTCAATAACGACCCTGAAAATAAGAAAAAAGGGTTGCGTGTAGACTCTGGGGGATTAAATCGGGCCCAGGATAATGAATTGGTAGCATTAAGGGATAAACAGGATACCGAGAAACTAAAAGTAACTCTTGATTCACAAAAGAAGCTTTATGATGACTATGAGGCTTATAAAACAAAGGTCGGAGAAGATAATGCCAAAAAACGTTATGCAGGCCTGATCGATACTGATAAAACTTACTTGCAAAACCTACAGGCCCAGGAGGAGGCGTTAACAGATCCTGAAAAAAGTAAAGGCGGCGCTGATACTGATAACGCTGCCAATAAGTTGAAGCTGGAATTGCTCAAAAAAGAGATTGCTGCTGAAAAACTTCTAATTCAGAAAAAGAACGATGACCTATATGCTGAAGCTTACCAGGCGGCACTGACTAGTTCACAGGCGTTGTTAGCAATCGAGTCAGATTATCAGAATAAGGTTAAAGCATTGGACAAGGATGCTACTCAGGAGCAGATTGACAACCTTAAGCTACAAAGAGATGAGCGTATAAAGCGCGAGAATGAGGCCAATGCTTATGCCAAAGGTGGATACGAAAAGCTCATGGATCATTATGATGAACTAACGCGGGGTGAGATATTAAAAAGGTTAGAACTGATTAAGGCCGGATATCAGCAACAATATAAGGAGGGTAAATTAACGGCTGATCAGTTGGCAAAATTGATGGGTGATATTAATTCTTCAATTAATAATATAAAAGGTGATAATGTATTCAATCGAATTAAACAAGCCATATCTGATTATAGGGATCAAGTCAAATTCACTGGCAAGGACAGCGAAGGTGCCAAAAGGAAGCTATTGGACTTGTTCTCCGCAATATCAGCTGGGGCCGATGGTGCTAATCAGGTAATAGGAGCGCTCTCATCCTCTTTCGAACAACTGGGTATAGGTGGCCAGGGATTACAGGACACGTTAAAGAACGTTCAGGGCATGGTCAGTGGATTAGGTACACTAGCCAAAGGCATATCAACAAGAAATCCGATTGACATAGTTACCGGCTCAATCGGTCTACTTACCTCTGCCATCAGTCTGTTCAGCCATAAGGACAAAGACCTTCAAAAGAAAATTGATGGTTACCAAAAGCAGTTAAATGCCTTAAGTCAAGCATACAAACAACTTGATCATGACGTGGCTAGTGCCGTTGGTGAAAGTGTGTATACAGACCAGGAGGCCCAGATCAAGAATTTACAGGCTCAGCAAGCTAAGTTAACTCAGATGCGGGATGCTGAGGCGAGTAAGAAAAGGGCCGATCAGAGCAAAATTGATGATTATAACAATCAGATAGCTGATATACCAAATCAGATTGCGGATATCAACAAATCGATCAGTCAGAACCTTATTCAGACCACCTTTAAAGATTTATCAAAATCGCTTTCTGATGCCTTTGAGGAAGCTTTTGCCTCCGGAGAGGATTCAGCCAAGAAATTCGAGGACGTTTTCAACCAGGTTATCGTTAACGCGGTTAAAAATAGCCTGCAATTAAAATTGCTTGATCCAATCATCAACGATTTTACTAATGACCTGACCGAGTATGCAAAACAGCATGACAATAGTGTAGTAGGCTTTGATTTTGATACCTGGAAAAAGGCGATTCAAGAAAAAGGCGAATTGTATACCAAAGGTTTGGAAGCTATTAAGGATTATTTGCCTGATCCTAATGATACATCTTCAACGGCAAAAGGCCAGATACAAGCTTCTATAACTGAAGATACTGCGACAAGGTTATACGGTGTATTCGCCGGTACCCAAACGGCCACACTTCAAGTCAGGGACATACTATCAGCACAAGGTAAGACAATCGGTGACCTATACCAAACTGCACAGGGTAACTTTGCTCAACTGGTGAAAATTGAGGAAAATACACGCAGGGGGGCGGATAATACCGATGGATTAATCCCTGCTCTTAAGGAGATCATCAATAATACAAAAGGTACATCAATGAGAGGCGCGGGGCTAGGATGATAAGCAAAATAAACGGTTATGATCTATATCTGGGTGTCGCTATAATATTAAATGGTGACAGGTCTACTACTAGTAGTTTTGAAGCTCCTAATGATGTTAACCCTGTCTTTTCACATACGTGGGAAGATGGGGTTACAGAATACGATCTAAATGCCATACCCACGCTGGTTGCGAGAGTGTTTCAAATGAGCGGATGGATGGTTGTAGATAATCTTGACGATTATTTGGCATCCAAAACGGCGTTGCAAGGCATCATTTATCAGAACTACGTGACGTTTGAAGACCCTGAACAGGGAATACAAGTCAACGCCCGTTTGAAGCCTGGTTCTATCAAGTGGAATAGATTAACGCCCTTAGATGCTCCTCGTATTGTCACTGAGGTGTCGATGCAGTTCGATGAAGTATTACAGGATGCTCCTTTTAAGAACGATGGTAATGGTGGAGGTTTAACTTATTACATCGGTGATAACGGGAAATATTTTTTAACAGAGGATAATGAAAATTATATAAAATAATGGCAAAGACGCAGAAATTTAAGGATTTACCTCTTATTGCCGATTTAACCGGGGTTAATGTAGTGGGGCTGACAGCCGCTGGGCAAGATATCCGCGTGCCTTTGGCCGGTATTGTTAGGAATAGTTTAGGCGATTTTAAAACCACAGATACCGCACCGGTTGGGCCGTTACTGAACCAGACCGTTAATTTAATAGGAACAGGAGACGGTTCTAAACCACAAGGTACATATACAAATTTGTTAAAAGCGGCTGCAACGCCGATAGTTATACCAGTACCTGCTGCCGGAAACGGTATTTTTGAAGCCAAAGCCAGATGGACAGGCTCTTTTTGGGTTCCGTCATGGTGGGAGGGGCCTTTACCTGCTGCATCCAATAAAATTGCTCCCTGGGCACCACAACCATATAGCGTAAATGACCAGGTTAGCAATCTTGGCAAGTTTTGGTATGCGAATGCGGCTACCACCGCAGCGGACATTCCGGGAACATCAACTAAGTGGTCAAGCCTTTTAACGCAGTATGATGCAAAACTGGATAGCAGCTCATTAGGCACAGAGACTGTTTATACTGATAACTTGGTAGACAAATCTACATATCAGGATAATACTACAATTAGAACTGATACCGGAGGCTTATTGGGTGCAGCCGGTGCACGAGTGTATACCTTCCCTGTAAATCCAGCTAAAGGTTTCATTTCCATCAGTGGTATATATGCCAGTGGATCTAAAGCATATCGGTTTATTGATTCTTTAAACAACGTTCTCGGGTATGCGGGTATAGGAAATACCCAAAATCAGGTATTAAATATTGTTATTCCAGCGAACGCTTTTGCTGGGCAGGTTGTGGGTAAGAGCGAAACTAATCCGGTAACCGCAGCTGATGCATTGATGGTTAATTATGGTGCAACTGCTAAACCGTGGGTGCCTTTTAGCTATACATATGTCAATTCTGTAAACAGCACCCCGATAAATCCAAAACCGAAACCTGTTAGTGCGGACAGTGATCAAGCAACAGCCATCCCGTTTTTAACTTTAGGTGCGGACGGATTTATTAGGACGGTACCAGGGTTTACCTATAATCCGGCTTCAGGCGCAATGCTCTCGGTAGGCTTGAATGTTAATAGTCAAAATTTAACAGGATTAAAAACAGCGGTCAACGATTCTGATGCCGTACCTCTTAGCCAAGTTAATAGCGCGCTATCTCCAATAAATCAAGCCACAGGTAATCAAATTTTAATACCAATACCTGATTTAATGACTGATCCTGATGTGCCCGTTATTGAAACAATTTCAACGGCCTCTGCCTTCTCTACCGCTTCGACTGTAGGCTGGAATACCGGGATCATATCAATTTTAGGAGGAGCTTTAACACAGGCTTCTACGGGCTATCCACAAAGTGGATACGGTGTGCCGAGATATGCAACCGGGGCTAACCTAAATCCTCCTGTTACTATTGAGTTTACTTTTACTGGTAGTACTTTTGAGTTCCTGACTATGGGGCAAGGACAGGTTTTCCGCCTGCTAGTCGATGGGAAATTTGTAAGTAGGTCCTTTACCTCAATAGCCGCAAACGGCAATATCTATTTTCAGAAGATAACTTTTGCGACTTCCAAAAAACGCCGTATTACTATTGAGGGTGCTCTTGGGTTTTTCTTCGGAGGTATCAGGTATCCTACTGGTAGTAGTGTTACACCATCTGATAGGACTGCGATACTTGATAACGTTACCATAGGTACGGCTGTTCATTACTTTTCTCGTATGCCAGGTATGCTATTGGTTTTTGTATTGAGCGATAGCTTTGGCGAGCCAACCGGCACAACAGGTCAGCAAGGTTATGCCTTCATCATGGGTAAAATGTTGGCCTGGAACCTAGTTGCTTCCGGAGCTGGCGGCACCGGTTATGTTAATCCTGGGCCTGCAGGTCGAGTTAAGTTCGGAGACCGTTTCGCCAATGACATTGCGGCTTTCAAGCCGGATATTATTGTATTGGCCGGAGGCATTAATGACGGTGCACAACCAACAGCTACTTTCACCGTTGCTGTCAAAGCACTATTTGACCAGGCAAAAGCTGTCACATCTGCAAAAGAGGTCATAGTAATGAGTTCATGGCGTAATAAAGGGCCGCAATACACACCAGCACAACAGATAACAAATGATGCTGTGCTGAAAGCGAAAGCTGCTGAATATGGTTTTATTTTTATTGATGAGTCAGGACTGATCACAGGAAACGGAAATTCCGGCGCTCCCAACGGTTCAGGTAATGCTGATCAATATGTGGGTGGCGATGGTACGCATTACAATGATGCTGGGCATACTATGTTAGGGTTAAATTCAGCGCAAACTTACATCAGACAAAAAAACAAGTTCATATCGAGCGGTACGCCTGCCCGCCGCATGATAGATACTGTTGACGCAGATACAACCGGCGTTGCTAATTCTGATGGTCAAAATTTGTCACAAATTACTGCCAACAGGGTATATACTCCACCTGCAATTACGGATGGTAAGAGCTTCAAGATCATAAATTATAACACAGCTGCGGGTTTTGCCTGGACCTTCGCCGCCGGTACGGTTAAGGATGTAGCTGGTAATGCAGTTACTGCGATCCCTAACGGCTCTATAATAAATCTATTCGGCTCATTAAAAGCGAATACCTGGATAAAAGAATAATCAACATGGAAGACGAAGTATTAAAAATAGATGACCTGGTAGATACATTTCCAGAAAATCCAGACGCTGGACTTGTGGGAAGGATTGATAGTATTTATCCTGATGGCACATTATCCGTCATTTTGGAGGTCACACATCAAGAATTTCCTTACAGACCTGATGATGTTAAACTATTCAAGGACGAGAACTAATGTATTTACCTATATATTTTAACAATCAGATAGTTTCACAGCTCCCTGTTTATGATGACCTACCTATAAACAGGGCGTTAATGGCAGAGGATGAAATACCTGCAATTATTGAATTGCCAGGTACTTTACATTGTCCCATTGGCGCGTACATTATCTATAGAGGACAAAAATATACAGTCAATACTATCCCAAGCCCTCAGATGACGGGAGATGCATCAGGGCTTAAATACACATACAACATTACATTTGAGGCGGAATTATATAAATTATACAATAAAAAGTTTAAACACCTCAACAATAAAACCTTCACATTTTACGGGGATCTATCGAGCTTAGCTTATCTCGTGGTTGATAATATAAACTCTATTGATTCGGGCTGGTCTGTTGGCTTTTGTGACAATCTAGGGCTTAAATCTGTAAATTTCGATAAGCATAATTGCCGTACAGCTCTCGATACGATTGCCGAGGCGTTCTCATGCGAATGGTACATGTCCGGGATTGGGAAGACGATCAATTTCGTTAAGCAGGCCGGAAGTTTAACTACGCTCGTATTTAAATATGGTAGGGGTAACGGTTTGTACTCATTGGGTTACCAATACCAAAATGATGAAAATATTGTCACTAGGGCATTTGGGTATGGTAGCAGTCGCAACCTGCCTAAAAACTATCGCAATGGTGCTACAGAATTAATGTTTGATGGATTTTATATTGATGGTAATGTAGATCTTTACGGTGTCAGGGAGGGGGATTATGTAAATGAAGACATCTACCCCAAAATTGATGGTCATGTAACTGCGGTGAGTGCATACGACCCGAATGCTACTGCATTTACTATCACAGACAGTGGACTAGCCTTTGATTTAAATACTTATTTTACTTCTGATACGCCAAAGGTTGGTTTTACATCCGGACAGTTACAAGGGCAGGAATTTGAGATTCTATCATACAATAAGGCCACTAAGATTATCAAGTTAAAGGTAGCTACAGATGCTGCTAATAATACACTACCCTCTGATGTAATACGCCCCGTTGTTGGTGACACGTATACGTTATTTGATATGGACCTGCCTACTGAGTGTCTTACTGCTGCTCAGCTACAACTAAAGGATGAAACTCAGGCCTGGTCAAATGAAAATAAAGTTCCTCGGGTGTTATACAATCTGGAGCTTGACCCGCTGTATGCCCGTGCCAATAATATCATGTTAAAGCCTGGCGATAAAATTACAGTTCAACATGATGCATTGGGGATTAATGCACTGATACGGGTTACGAGTATCAGTTATCCGGTTAACTTTCCGAATGTCATAACGCCTAATACTAAGATCACTGCGACAATCGCGAACTTCATACCCTATACCACAACTGAACGGGTAATTTCTGATACAATCGATAACCAGCATGATATAAAAGTTGTGAACCGCACCAGTGCTGAAAAGGCGCGACTTAATGCTCTGAACTTAAAAAAACTTCAAAGCAGGATCTTTAATCCGGATGGTACATTATTTACCGGTACTGATAGTTTAGTTGCGGGCATGGCCACATTTGGTTATGATTCCCAAAACTTCAACCTCAACAATGTAACTTTTTCCCCCAATCATGGCGCCGATGTTAACGCATTAACGATATCAGGAGGCCAGTTGATACACCGGATTTATAAAATTGATGGATTGGGCTATACCTGGACAGTTGAACCGAACGAATGGACAGGGCTTAATCCTGCAAAGTTTTACTATGTATATGCCAAATGTTCAAAGGTTGCGCTTACCGGAACTTGGGAGATATCTGAAACGCCCGTTAATGCAAATGATATCGTTGGATACTATGCCTTTAACGTAGGTATACTTTACGAGGTAAATACAGATGGGTACCGTGATTTTGAATTTACCAAGGGCATGACCTACATTGTGGGTGATCAGATAACTACCGGTCGGATAAAAGATATAACCGGTCAAAACTATTTTGATTTGAATGCAGGTGAGTTTAATCTGGGTGATTCGGATAATGGCCTAGATTGGAATATCACGAAGCCTGCTACATTGACAATTCGCGGTTTTACGGTTGCTAAAGTTGTACAGGTTGGTTCTGCAGGTTTGATCAATGCACGTATATCTGGAATAACTGATAAGGGCTCACAGTCGATAAGGTTTGCGGCCGGGGCTAATGATGAATTTAAGGTGTTGGATGATGGGAGTATGGTTGCCACAAAAGGTAATATAGGCAACTGGACTATTTCTCAGAATGGTTTGGTGAATACCGAAAACAAAGATGCTCAGATTAGGCAAATACGTACGTTCCCTGACGGTAAAATTAAAGAGGCAAGCATAGGCACTGGTATATCGAATACTTTCAATACTGTGGCAGTATTTAGAAATGAGGAGCCTTCTGGAGAGCAAAATGTTGCCGCTTATTTCAATGCACAAGGTGGTGGTGGAGCTGGTGCTGATATACTTAAGAATATTGCCGTTTGGATCGATAATGGAACTCTTTACATAGGTGGTGATGTAGTTTCAGGAGGGGCCCCCGGCCAATCCTTTATTCAAGTCTACAAAGGTGCAGATGGCAATAACTATTTTAATGAGTTCAGAAATGGTATATCCATTCGTAAAGGGCCAGGCACAGGATCATAACCTTAACCACCTCTTTATCATTCCCCATACGTAAGCTTACAAACGGTTTCTTGATTTTGTATAGAGGTAAATTTGAGCATGATATCAATTTCTCATGACTTTAGAAACCTATACCATTAACAACATTGTAACTGTTTTTTGCTCGGTTGGATTTGGCACCGTGGTAACGCTTTGGGCCACACGAAAGAAAATAAAGGCAGAAACCAATCTTTTCAACACCGAAATATATAGTACCATGTTGGGCGATTTGCGAGCGCAAATAAACATGCAGGGCGAACAGATTAAAAACCAAGCTCAACAGATTCAAAATCTTCAGGAGAAAGAGACTGAAAACATAAAGGTGATTAATCTTCAGCAGAGGAGAGAGCGGCATTATCTAAATGAGATAAAGGATCTTAAGGCAACTATCAAAAACTTGGAATCAAAATTAGAAAGTATACAAAATCAAATATCAAATGAACAATCTTAAACAAACGTTACGCATGCTTCGGTCAAAAATGAAGTTGCTGGCCATTCAACACACAGAGTATATTGGTATAACCGTAGCCTTATTGCTGTTGCTAATCTTCCCACCTATCATTCGTCTTTACGATCCAACAGCAGCACCTATAGACGCCGGCGCATTGAGCGGAATTTTATTGGCCGTAGTATCGGTCTTAATATTCCTTTCAGTTACCTGGTGGTTTATACGAGCGATATGGCCAGTGTTTGCCGAATATTCTAATACTGATTTTACTACTGACTTTAAAAATTTACAACCTTGGCAAAAAATAAAAATTTATATCGGCTTTTACTCATTTGTGGTATTGGCCTTTTTAGCAGCTTTAGTGGCGATCCTGTAAGGGATCGGGTACAAAAGGCTTATACCGCTGAAATTGGTGTTCGTGAAAAGACCGGCCATAATGACGGAATTAAGGTAGAAACCTATCTGCACTACGTTGGCCTTCCAAAAGGTAATCCGTGGTGCGCGTCCTTTGTATGCTGGGCCTATGGGCAAGCCAGCGTTAAAAATCCTAAGAGTGGGTATTGTCCAGATCTGTTTGCCTCCAGGTATGTTATTTATAAGCGCGGAATAAAGATCAATAATGAGGCGCCCCAGAAAGGTGATGTATGGGGGCTTTACTTTCCGGAGAAAGGCCGCGTCGCCCACGTTGGTTTTGTTGATGAATGGCAAAGCAAATATGTGATAACTGTAGAAGGCAACACCAATGATGCCGGTTCACGTGAGGGTGATGGTGTATACCGCAAACGTCGGCTGACCAAATCAATTTATGTGGTGGCTAATTATATCGATAAGAGATGAAGAAGCTTTTAATTATTGCCTTTATAGCTATTTTCCTATCCGGATGCGCGGAGAAAACGCATCTATTGGATAGCTCAAAAGCTTCAAAATCGGAAAAGAAATCGGTTGATAGTACCGGAAGCCAAAATTTAAAGCTGGTGGATAAGTCAGTAATAACGATCGAGCGAACAGCTGATACAAGCGTTACCGTCACTGGTAAAGCTGTCACCGGCGAAATTGATACCGGGTTGGCGGGAGATAGCGGTATTGTTAACCAGCATTTTGAAAATGGAGACGTTGATCTCGATCTGTCATTTAATAAGAATACCGGTAAGATATCCGCTACAGCGAAACCTAAGCCTAAGAAAATACCGTTTAAATATCATGAAAGGCTGACCACTCGATACGATATTACCAAAACCGACAACTCTAAATCAAAGGTTAAAAGCAGCCTGGAGTTGAAGTCAGATACCACTCAAAAACGTGTGTCTGATCATAGGGGGCCGGTTAAATCGCTGGGAACAATAAAGTGGCTCATCATCTGGCTGATACTGGCCATAACCTTTGTTGCAGTTCTAGCTTTAGGAATTAAACGATACTTCAAAATATAAGGATTAACCACTGTAAACAAAAAGGGATAGTTTTTTAACTATCCCTTTTTGTTTACAGATTGGGATGGTGTCACTTAGCACTAATATATTAATATATGGCTTTCGATCTTTACCTTTGCCAACATGTCAATCGAGGAACTTGAAGCATTTTTTAAAGATGTCGATTTACCGAAATCATTCCGGATTAGCCGAGGTATTAATATCGTAGACGTTAAACTATTCCTTGAAACTCAATTCACAGTAATAAAATCATATGGAATCGACAGTAAACCTGGTGCTCCTTGCTATGATCGGTTAATCGAATTTAAGAACGCTATTTCTTCTGACTAGGCTTTTTGTTAACCTCATTTTCTGAGCTTATTTTTTTTGCATAATCCAAAACACGCTGTATAAATTCACCAGTCTTGGTATGGGCCTCCACTATAGCTTCAAAGGGGTCTTTAAATTTGATTCTGGCGTACACATCTTCCGGACTCTTTATATACAATTTAAAAGTAGCCTCAAACTCATCTGGTGTATACCATTCTTTACCCAACGGATCAAATATCCACACCTTTTCTTCTCGGGCTTTTGCTGCTATACGTAGATAATGTTCACGGACATATTTTTCCTCTTCCAGTTTTCGCTTATAAGCTAAATCCTCTTCTCGCATTTGAGTTTCAAATGCTTTCATGTCCCTTTCTTTACGATAATTGCCAGCCATGTCACTATCCCTCCTGATCTACTACCAGGTGATAAATATCTGGAAATAGCTCCTTTATGACCTGATTCTTATTTTCATTTAACCGCTGGCTTTCTGTTTTATTGATTACCAAATCCTGATGAGTACCAATATAATTTTTAAACTCCTGCAACCGTCTCTCTATGGAATACGGAATTGGGCCATTCTTTTTCATTATGTAAAATTGCTAATATTTATAGCAAAATGCAAAATGTTATTTTTGGCTAAACTTTCATGCTTTTATCTACGACTCGTTTTCGTTCTACTTTTCTCAGTCAGTGGATCAATAATGATGACCAAACAGTTATTCATAGAAATTGAGTGTGTTTCAGGCTATAACTAATAAACTTTCTTATAAATACTATTATAGTAGCCTGGTATATCCTTTATAATTCGTTCCCGTTTTTCACAAATATCGTTAACCAAACCATTTAAAGATCTATTCGGGGATTTCTTGTTTATTGTGAAATGCCCATAGGATTTCCCACTTCTATCTAGTATTACGGGAGGGTATTTGGCTTTCTCATTGAATGGTGAATAATTGCTTGTTTTGCTGCCATAATTACCATCAGAATTCCATATTGAGTTAGCACCATGTATAATACCGTAGTCACTATACGAACTCCATATCGAATTTAGATCTTCAGTACCGCAATTTAAACAACCCAAAAACTGATTGTGCTTCTTGCCGCCATAAATTTTAAATTGCGCCTTAGCGTTGAGGGATATAAAAGCGATTAAAGCGAATAATATTGTTAGCTGTTTCATAATACTGGATCGCCGCTGGCGTATACGTGCGCCAGCTTAGGATAATTTGATTTGTGATTTCAGATTAATTAACCCTACTGAATATTTTAGCATAACGTTCTACTCCGTCCTTTAAAACCATATCTCTCTTATCGCAAATCAGATCAGCAACCGATCCCTTTAATCGATTGGGATTACTCTTGTTTATAGTTAAGTAACCAACAACTTTCCCATTTCCATCAATAACACGAGGGGGGTATTTTGCATTTATCTTATATGGAGAATAATTACTTTTTTCACTACCATAGACACCGTTTTTATTCCATATGGACTTTGCTTTGTGAGTAGATCCGTAATCACTTAATGGGCTCCATATAGAATTTGGTTCATCATCATCGCATGTCATACAGCCCAAAAACTGATCATAATTTTTACCTCCATAAATTTTTAATTTAGATTGAGCATTTCCGTTAAATGAAATGAAAATAATTATCGAGAATAATAGTGCTAACTTTTTCATAATTATCATGTTTATGGTGTGCATTTAGTTCCTACTGAATTACCCTTTGTCACGTCCTTTTCTGAGGTGTTAAAATATTGATTACTTGTATCATTTAAAAATATACCCCCTCTTGCAAGTCCAGTGGCTCTATCAACAGGAAAATTGGGATTATAAGCTAATATAGCATCTCTGAGTTCATCCGTGAAATAATCTGCCATTGTTCTGTGTTTCGGATCTACTTGGGCCATTGTTGTTCCTTGATCAAAATAATAATCATATTGATTCTTTACATTGCCAGAAAAATTAGGTCTTTGCACAATATTTATTGCTGGATACTTAGTCTTGAATCCATCCTCTCCCAAATTAAGTAACTGCAAATCTAAATATGCATGAAGGGCTTCATGATATAAAGTAACTAATCTATACTCATTTGATGCATTGGCTAATACATCGGGATTGATATATATTTTACCAACGCCATTGTCATATTCTGTATAACCATCTTCTTTGGTATGTGTTGCAAAATAAGCTTTATCACCTTCTAGGAAAACTATATCATCACCATTTTTTGAACCAAAAGCTTGGTAAATAAGCTTTGCAATATCAGACTGCATATTGGGCAACGAGGATATCAACGCCCCTGCACACGGATATTTTTTGCTTAAGCTATCTATGATTTTTGGTGTAGGTGTCTCAACATAGCAAGGCCCTTGCGGCGGCGGAAATCCATCACCACCATCAGGTGGTACATCATTTACGGTTAATTTTCCGCTTGAATTAATGATTGGTACAGGGCCAGGATGAACAGCATCATTGCAAGGCGGAGGTGGTGTTGTTGTAGATGGGCCACCATCACTGGGGCCACTACTACCGCCGCCACCATCACCTCCTCCTCCGATGCTGCCCGGACCACCTCCGGGGCCGGAACCGCTCGCACCACCATCACCGCCCGAGCACATGGTGAAAAGATAGATCATTACATCGGGGGCACTGGTTAACCAATAATCATAACATTCCTCAGACATCGGCTTTAGCTTTGAAGTACCCAAGCTTTGTACTTTTACTCCGGATGAACTACCAGGATTTCCCGGCGTAACAATATGCCCATTCTTATAACGCCATCCCCCAATATATTTACCGTTTGGGGTAAAATATAGCACCAAGCCACTATAATCAGCATCACGTTTATTGTATTTATTGCGATCAAGCTTGCTCCGGTCATTTTTGAGATAGGCCGAATCGGCTATTAGGGTCATTACATAGGCATCATAACCACCACCGTTATTTATTAAAATAAACGAGCTTCGGCTATAAGTATTATTACTGCTGCGGCCAGTAGTCATATTTTTTATGGCCGGGTTAAATTTTGATGAGGGATCCAAAGGCAATTCAATTACCTTTTTGTTGAACCGGGTGTAACTGACATTGTGCTGCCAGTCGGGTTTAATAATCTGACTCAGCTCGGAATTTGTCCCGTTAGCCTGGGTGGTTACCTTGGTCGCATTTACCGGGTAAGTGCTTTCGTACCAGGTTTTAGCCTGGGCGATGACTGGATCAGTAACGGAATTTTGTTGATCAGTTCGCGAGTCCTTTTTACAACTATTAATAATAACGGCAGCTAGACACACAGTGGCGAGTACTAGCCAGGAGGCTTTTTTTAGAATGAGTTTAGGCATAGAAGCAGGAGTTTATTTTATATTTAATATATATGCCCAATATGTATTTAATATTTCAGGGTAGCAATAGGTGAAAACACGGTATTTTATATCATGGCTTGATTAAAGTATTATCCAAAAATTTCATCTGCTGCCTGATCCAGAACATCTTCTTTCCTTATATCATTTAAATATTGCTGATGTACAGCTAATGACGAATGCCCCAACAATTCCATAGTTACCATGGGGTTATTAATCTTATCTATTGCCATACGCGCGAAGGTGTGTCGGGCGATATGGGAAGATAGGGGCTTGTTGATACCTGCTTTGGTTGCGACTTCCTTTAGATTTTTATTTACGATGGTAGTACATGATTGCTTGTGCTTAAAAGTCCTTCTTTGATTATCGAACTCACTCAATTTCGGATCATGGGTTAAGTTGAACAGAGGAAATAACCTCTGAGATTTACCTTTATATTTATTGACTATTTGCTGTGCCTTAGGTATTAGCTTAGAATCAACATTGTTTTTGCCGGTTGTATTATCAGCCGTGTATCTGCCGTCTTTAAATTGACTAGAATAAGCTTGTA
The DNA here is from genome assembly GCF_900155965.1 of Mucilaginibacter lappiensis. Taxonomy (GTDB): domain Bacteria; phylum Bacteroidota; class Bacteroidia; order Sphingobacteriales; family Sphingobacteriaceae; genus Mucilaginibacter; species Mucilaginibacter lappiensis. The sequence goes on along the minus strand of NZ_FTMG01000005.1, from coordinate 111,554 downwards.
ATAGGGCTCCAATTCTACAACCACGTAAGTATACTTGCATCAGAAATATGTCTCTTGAAACTGCCAGTATTGACCCTTCTTTTAAAACCAGTGATTCTATACTATGCAATTCTGAAGCTGTTAATTTTTGCTTCATTGGCTTTTTGGTCGGAATTCGGAACTTTTTCACGTCATCGGTTAATGGGGAAGACGACCATTTTTCGATAACCCGTCTCACGTCTTTAATTTTCTTTTGTGACGTCGTACCAATATTACCAGGCCTGATCAACTTTCCATCAATCAAGAGGTCATTGGTCAAAAAAGCAGCGTATCTTTCGAACCAGCGTAAGTTGATATCTTTTATGAGTGTATTTTCAGAATCAAAATAATGATACAGTTCGTTTCTGTATCCTTTTACCCTAGATTCTGTCATCGGCTTGACCTCCTTTTTATACCGAATGAGTTCCTGTTGTAGGACAAAATCTAAAGTGAGTTCCTTATTTTCTTCAAAGAAATTGGCTGGACTTTCTCCGTTTATTACCTTTATTAGCTCTCGCTCATATTCAGTATATTTTTCAGAGATCAAATTGTTAATATAGGCGGAATTGGGAACTTTTGATTTAACTCGGTTTTTATTATAATCCCAATCACTTTCCTGACAGGAATAGATGCCTTTTTTCTTTACCTTGCCATTTAAATAAAATTGCAACTGAATTGGGTGTGTTCCATCGGCATGAGTCTTGCCTTTGAATAGTCTGACTTTTAAGTTAATGCTCATATTAGATAACTTTGTAACGGTGTCTAATGGGTGTCTAAAATAACCGATTAATAACGCTACAAAGTTATGCTAATAAATTTAGCAAGTTGCATTTTTATTGAATTAAGGCTTGATTTTTGAATCATATCAAACCGTATCAATTTTAAAAAGTGCTCCCGACGAGATTCGAACTCATATCGATGGTACCGGAAACCATAATTCTATCCGTTGAACTACGGGAGCATTTGCTGCAAAGATATACATTCAATTGTTTATCCGGGTATGGAATCTGCAAAAATACATGAACGTAATTTCTGCATCATCATTCCATATTTTGTAACAAATTTGATCCTGGTCCGCAGCTCACCATGAATAATTTATATTTGGGTGTAATCGTATCATTGAAAAATAGTTTTGCTGTGATTGATCATTATCCCCCTAAAATAATTTGGTTTTTGTGGTTGCAGGGAATGGAGAACGCCCCCTTTGTAGTATCTAAATGCTACCAATCGTGGGTAAAACATAATCCCGACTGGCAAATTGTTTTTTTGGATGAAACCTCAGTTAAGAGTTATTTTTCTGCAGAATATAAGCAAATAACCAAGCAGGCATTTTCAGATATCCTGAGGATCAATTTGCTTGCACAATATGGCGGCGTATGGGTTGATGCAACCTGTTTTTGTACAAAGCCTTTAGATTCCTGGTTGCCGGATTATATGCATCGGGGCTTTTTTGCATTTGAAAGACCAGGGCCCGATCGAATGATATCCAGTTGGTTTATAGCATCAGCAGCCAATAACCATATAACCGGCACTTTTAAGCAGTTAGTTTTGGATTATTGGAACCAAAACAAAGGGATGACTTTTATTGAAAATTCAAAGTGGAAGTTTTTGAATAAATGTTTGCGGTTGTTAGGTACTCAAACCTGGTTTCGGCCTTTTGTTACCAGGGTGTTACGAATACACCCCTATTTCTGGTTCCATTATTTGTTTGAGAAAAACTACCTGGAGGACAATAAGGTAAAACAACTATGGAATGATACACCTAAAATAAGTGCCGACATACCACATGGTTTGCAATTTGCCGGATTGTTTAACCCAATAACAGAGAAGGTAAAAGTGGATATTGATCATAAGGTTTCGCCATGTTATAAATTGATGTGGAATTATCGGGCGGCAGAGCTTAAAGAAGGGACAGTGATGGATTACCTGTTAAATATATCAGCTGTTTAATTTGATTACCCCGGTTCTGTACAGATCAAGGGCCTGCTTTAAAATGTTATTTATTGTTTCTACCGGCAAATCTTTATCGGCTTCAAAAAGCATGATCTTCATACGGGAACGTTTTTCAATGATGAGGCCGGGATGATCAAATCGCTGTCCTTCAACAATGCCGATGTAGGGTTGGTGGTATTTTTTGTGTACCCACAGGTAACAGAACATTTTACCCTTATAGCAAAAAAATGGCATCCCATATTTCCATTCTGCCGATATGTTTTGGTCCTGTTTCAGGATGATGTCTTTAAGTGCCAGTAAACAACCCCGGATGGGTTCGTCCTTTTGCAGATAAAAGTTATAGAGTTGCGTTAAAGTCATTACCGTTTCTTAACGAGTTTGGAGGCTATAAATGCAAACAGCCCCTGTACGAGTCCAGAAGCTATACCAATTACAACACCTATAACTGCCAGGGCCGCTTGTGGCGGGATATGGTAGGGGTTACCGTTATACATGGCCGCTTCCTGCGCGTGACCGGCTTGGTAGTTTTTATAAAAAATAGCATGCGCTGCAATAATCCATACACAATTGATCAGGCTAAGACAAAAGCCATGGGTAAAATACATTTGTGTACAGTTTTTGGCGATAATATAAGCGCAGATGATAAAAATAACCGGCCAGATAGCTCCCTCAATGTTACTCGGAATAAAAAATGCTGTCACCAGGCCCATGGCCAGACCAAATACCGAGAGTTTAAGGATGAGGTTCCAATTCATATTAGGGGTTTTAGGTTTGCCAGTATAAATCTATCTAAAACAAAAGCTCAAAACAAATAAGACCTAAAACTGGGGAAGCAGGAATGAAATGCCCAGTATTAATGCTGAGATCAATATCATAAACAATACAAATGTTTTAATATGCTTTAAAGTACGGCCTTCTTTCAATAGTAAATCCCGGAATGGTTCGGATATCAAAAGCGTAAGGGATAACAACAGCATAAAACTTAATCCCAGGTGCATACCTATGAATGGAACTTTATTGTTCTGAAATGAATGAACAAAATTGGGTAGAAACAAGAGATTCCAGATCACCACAATGGCGATGGCTGCCGGAATTTTCATGGTGAAACCACCTTTTTCCTGCATCGAGGTAATCACCGTATCATCATAATGAGGCAAAGGTACTTTATTATCTAAAAAGCCTGTTTGTTGTATTTGTTGCAGAATAGAATCAGCATTGGTGAATGATTTAAAAATAACAGTTGAATAGTATCCTTTTACTTTGTGCTTAATGCGGATGCCGTTCGAAAAAAAACTCATACCCGACTTGGTTATAGATACCACGTCCTCTGGTCTGAAATGCAGGTTTCCAAGTAAGGAGATATTGAGTTCCAGTTCATTTTTGTTAACCCGGAGTGCCGCAAAGGGCCATGTGGCATTCATCACGCCATATGTGGCACCACCGGTGAATTCAAATTCGGCTGAGGTCATTTAGTAAGTAACTATTAGGGTAAGCAGGATAAAACTATCAAAACAAATCATTAAAAAGCAGGATTTGAAAGATAATTTTATGCATGGGTTTAAACCCTTGAAGGCGCTATTCCAAAAGTCTTTTTGAAAGTGTACGAGAAGTGCGACAAATTCTCGAAACCTACATCAAGATATACTTCTGATGGTTTTTGGCCCTTTTCCCTGATGAGGTAATAGGCCTCATTCAGTCGTTTTTGCTGCAGCCATTGTCCCGGTGATATGCGGAAGACCTTTTCAAAATCGCGTTTAAAGCTGGCCAGACTTCGGCCTGTGAGCTTGGCGAATTGAGCGGCAGGTACATTAAACATGAAATTTTGATTCATGTAGGCTTCCAGATCTATCTTGTAAGGCTCAGTGAAATCAAAAAGAAAATCATAAAAATCGGGATTGAAATTCAGGAGCAGGTCAACGGCTTCTTTGGTTTTCAGCTCGGCCATGTTATCGGTGGCCCTTTCCGGATGATCAAAATAGGGCATTAAAGAATCAAAATAGCCTTTAATGAAGGGATCTGGCTGTAAGAGGTGAATGGATTCGCCGCTGTAAGGTTTGGCCGGCGCGAGTTTATGCTCGGCACTGTATCTGCGTAAAAATGCCTGATCTAAAAAAATATTGATTGATTTAAATTCTCCATCCAACCCAGGAATTTTTTCTGTTTTTACCAATTGATTCCGGCGTACAACCCCTACAGTGCCGGCGCTGAATATGCGCGTGCCTTCGTTGGTTTTCTGGTGCGTTTCGCCCGATATGATGTACCCGAAAGCGTGTTCGGGTACAAATGACTCGTTGTTGCGTTGTTTTTTATCAACGCAGGAGTACATCAGGTTGTTAAACAGTACGTGGCTTTTATTTTCCATGATCAATTTAAATATACAACTACTTTAGTTGAGCCAGTAGTATTTTATCAAATGTACGGTCGGGTAGTATTTTGCGCATGAATAATATCAGGCCAGCCATATAGCCGCCATGATAACGGGTTTTAGGCTGTTTGGCGGCTATAGCTTTTCTCACCAGGTCAACTATAACTATCGGCTCGGCATTTTTTTCGCTAATTTTCAGTACGTTATCAGAAATTTTTTTAGCTAAGGGACCATAGGGTGTATCTCCCGAAATTTTAAGCAGGTTATCCATCGCGATGCTGCCCCATTCAGATTTTACGCCGCCGGGTTCAATCACCACCACATTAATACCAAATTGTTTTACCTCATTACGCAGACTATCACTCAGGGCCTCAAGCGCAAACTTGCTGGCATGATACCACCCACCAAACCCCATAGCAAATTTGCCACCTACAGATGATATATTAATGATTGTACCAGAGCCCTGTTTACGCATATATGGTAACACCAGTTGTGTTAAATGAGCCGCGCCAAAAACATTCACTTCCATCTGATAGCGCGCATTGGCAATGGGTACGTCCTCAATGGCTCCGTATGAACCAAACCCTGCGTTATTGATCAAAACATCAATATTACCTTCGGCTTTTACTATAGTTTCAATACCGGAAATCATGGAAGCCTCATTAGTTACATCCATAGACAATATCTTCACGCCAAACTGTTTTAGGTCGGCCATTTTCTCTGTACGACGGGCCGCACCGTAAACTGTGTGGCCATCCTGTGCCAGGTGCCTGGCCATTTCTTTACCCATGCCGGCAGACGCGCCGGTTATTAATATAATCTTTTTCATTTTTTCTTTGCTCTGTTAATTACATAACAAAGGTGGGGGTAAAAGGAGGGGCGTAGGTTTGCTGTGAAGCTCAACTTTGCTTTGGTGAGAAGCTCAGAAAAATGTTTCATCCTATTATACATAAAGGATAAAGAATTACAAAAAAAGACGTTTATATTTAAATAATAGCTTTTTATAATTTCATACAAAACTACCAATCAAATAATGTTCAAAAACGGTTATACATTGATCATGAAAAGCCTGTTAATAATAATACTAATTGGGTGCTTTTGTAGAACAAGCTATGCTCAAGGTAAGTTTGGCGGACAGATATTTGAGAACAATACCAAAATACCACTTTCCGGAATTAACATAGAAAACTTAAGTTCTCATTTAAAACAAATTTCGGCTTCGGACGGCAGCTTTGCCATTGGCGCGAAGATTGGCGACCTGCTGTCTTTTTCATCGCCTTATTATCAGCCGGATACTATTTATATTACGAATTTGAGTTATTTGAAGATCTACCTTAATTTAAAGACCAAGACTCTCCAGGAAGTTAAAGTAACTTCTTCCGAACTACATACAGGGTCGTTAAAAGCTGCCCCATCAAAAGGGCCATTTAATAGTGAAACAGTATTGTACCAAACGGATGCTGCTGGTCGTCCCATAGGAGGGATCAAAATCATGATACATGATTGGAATAAAGATGAAAATAGAAGAATAAGGGAGCAGCAATTTTTGCTGGACGAGGACGAAAAAGTTCAGATCTCAAAAGTTTTCAGTCCCGAAAACATTCAAAACTATTTACCTATCAGCAATCAGGAGCTAAAAAACTTTATTACACTTTATATTCCCAGTATTAAGACCTATAATAGTAAAGGCTTTAATTTGTTAGATTATTTAACCTCCAGTTATAAGGAATTTCTCAAAATCCCGGCTGAGCAACGACAGTCGGAAGATTTTTTAAAGATCAATAAATAGTAAGAGTAGGGTCGGCTAAAAATCGCAATCGGCATGTTCTACGTCATTACCGGCTTTCAGGAAACAGGTTTTGATGGTATCCGTTATATCGGAAAGATTGAAGGGTTTGGCTATAAAAGCATCTGAACCATAATTACCCAAGGACTCCAATACGCGGGGATAGGCCGATACCATGATTACTGGGATGTTTGCCGTTTCGAGCGTGGTTTTAAGCATATGGCAAAGCTCGCCACCGTTTATTCCAAATAGTATGTAGTCCAGGATAACCATATCGGCATTGAAACTGATAGCTGCCTTGCATATGTCATCGGTAAAATTAATTCCCTGAACTTCGTAGCCCTCCATCTCGAGCGCTTCTTTCATCACGTCAAGTACATCCTCGCTATCATCAAGGATTAAGATTTTTTTAGGCATATTATTAAATTGGTATCCTCTATAACGTTGAGTTAGCAAATTTTGTTTTTAGGCCCCCAATTATTGCTGTAATAATTAGGTTACATGCTTGTTTTAAGCTGTGTGATGATAGTATCTACTGTTTTTAATACCTTATCCAGGTTAGCCGGGGTATTGGTTACCTTGGCTATCATAATACCCCCTTCAATCAGCGCGATAATAGAAAGGGCTGTTTGTGGGATATCAATATCTGTTTTAAATTCGCCGGCTGTTATGCCGCCCTCTATCAGGTCTTCAATCCTTTTCTTCCAGTTAATAACTACCTGTGCGGCTTTTTCTTTTAATACTGGATTGGTATCATCGGCATCAACAGCCGTATTCAATATGGGGCAGCCGCCTTCGGGAAAACTTACGGCGTTAAATCTGTGATAAACCTGGGCATAAACCATAAGTTTATCATGATAGGTAGACGCCTGATCAATAAAGTGTTTGATTTGCTTGCGTACTTTTGCGGAGTTGTATTCAAATACAGCTACGGCGACTTCTTCTTTGTTTTTAAAATTACCGTATATGCTACCCTTGGTAAGCCCTGTAGCCTCGGTAAGGTCCGATAACGAAGTACCCGCGTATCCTTTCTTATTAAAGATACCCGCAGTTTTTTCTACGATGAACTGGCGGGTTCTTGCAGCTTTTGATAATTCCGTTTCCATAATACAAATGTACCAATTGGTATTTTAATATTGCAATTTTGTTTAATGCCTGTAACATAATGACTTGTAAAAGCAATAAAAGCATATCAAACGATATGCTTTTACTAAAGATCATAAAGGCAAATTATGATTTGCGCGCATTCATAAAGTTTAATGCTTCAGTTGGAGATGATAGGTATAACTGGTAAAGCTGTTCGGTATTTCCTACCCTGATCTCATAATTATCGGTTTCTAAAGAAGCCAAAAATTCATCGGCAACTTGTGATGGCGGGATACCCAAGTGACCACCAATTTCGGTCGAAAATTCAGTATCAACCAATGGTGGCATCAATTCAAATACTTTAACGGTTGTATCTGTCAGGGCAACTCTTAAGGCTTGTGTATAAGAATGTAACGCTGCTTTACTGGCTGAGTATGTGGCGGTTAATTTACCGGGTACAAATGCTACTATGGATGACACATTCACAATAGCGGCCTCACTTTGGTTTTTAAGCAGAGGCAACAGCTTTTCGTTCAGCCTGATAACAGATAGGTAATTGGTATGCATTTCGGCACTTGCTTTTTCAAAGGTGTCGGTATTGTTTAACAGATCACTTATAGAAGCAGCCCCTGCATTATTGATCACTACGTTAAGATGTGGGAAATCGCTGAATAATTTGGCAACCAGGTTTTCAACATCGGCAGCGTTGGAGATATCGGCATTGATGGCCGTTACGTTTTGTAACTGGGCAGCGGCTTTTTGTAAACGCTCTGGATTGCGGCCAATAATAATTACATGATTATTTTTAGCTGATAGTTGTTTGGCTATTTCAAATCCTATGCCGGCGCTTCCACCGGTTATGAGTACAGTGTTCTGTGAAGTTTTCATTTTGTTTTAGTGTTGATGATTAATTTCAACAGGACAAAAATATACCAATCGGTATATTTATACAATAGGCAAAACTCATCCTTGTGTCATCATTGTGAAGACACCAGCTTTAAGGTAGCGGTAACAAAAATAAGGCCTGTTATATCAATAACAGGCCGGCATATGATGTATTATATAAGAAGGGGTTAGATAAGAATGAACACAGATAAACTCCTTGGGCCATGCGCACCAATTACTAATGATTGTTCAATATCGGCAGTTTTTGATGGCCCGGAGATGAATGCCCCATAACCATAATCAGCATTACCTATTTGATCATAGGCTTGCGCCATAGTAGGTACAAGGGCATCTTTACTGATCACAACAGCCAGATGCTGGCTGATGAATGGCAGCACCCGTATATTCATCTGGCTTTCGGTAAGCCATAAGGCGCCGTTTTCGGCAACACCCAGGTTTGATGATAGTATGGTCAGCTCTGCATCGGCAAAGCTGTGTGATGATTCCTGTAGTACATTACCGGCGTAGGTATACTCATCCAGTTCGGGAATGCCCGATATGATCTTTACACCGGGTTTAAATTCTTTGTGCAGGATGGTTTTTATGGCTTCCCAATCTTTTACTTCATAAACAAAGCTACCCCCTGCGCTGGCCACACTGGTGTATTGCGGTGTTAAATCATCCCCGGTTGCTGTCAGGCTGTTTAATATTTCCAGATCGGGCAGTGGGGCATGGGTAAACTGATTTTTTTTAACGGCTGTTAATATTTTTTCCCTGCTCATTGCTTTCCTTCCTTTCTTTTGTTGTACCATTCGCCAAATGATTGTTCTGGTGCTTTGGGCATTTCGCGGTGTTTGTACCATGGGTTTAAGCTATTATTTACCGCAAACGGGGCATATTTAAATACCAAACGGCCAACTTTACCGCCTGACCGGTATAAGGTGGGTGAGGATAGGGTAAAGGCCATCGCTTTCATGGCCATAGTTTTTGCTGTAGGGCTGTAACCTTCCTTTACAATAACCTGCCGCCATTTATAAAGCTGGTCGTGGATATCAATTTTAACCGGACATACGTTACTGCAGGAGCCACAAAGGGTAGAGGCAAAGGGTAGGTCGGCATACTTTTTCATGTCCAGGTTGGGCGCCAGTATCGAGCCTATAGGGCCAGCAACGGCAGTATGATAGCTATGACCGCCGCTTTTACGATATACTGGGCAGGTGTTCATACAAGCCCCGCAACGGATACATTTTAATGAATTGCGAAAATCCTCGCGACCTAATTGTATGCTTCGGCCATTATCAACAATCACAATATGGATATCTGTACCCTGTTGTGGTCTTTTGAAGTGACTGGAATAAGTGGTAATAGGCTGACCGGTAGCGCTGCGGGTCAGCAACCTTAAAAAAACACCCAAATGTTTTCTTTCCGGGATGATCTTTTCTATTCCCATCGAGGCAATATGGATTTCGGCCAAATGGGCACCCATGTCAGCATTGCCTTCGTTGGTGCATATCACAAACTCGCCGGTTTCGGCAATCGCGAAGTTAACGCCGGTAAGTGCTGCTCGGCGGGTCAAAAACACTTCACGCAAATGCTGGCGGGCGGTTTCGGTCAAGATTTTTGGATCTGATTCACCTTTGGCGGAGCCTAAATGTTCGTGAAAAATATCGCCTATCTCTTCTTTCTTTTTATGGATACAAGGCAGTACGATGTGGCTTGGCGGTTCATTGGCTAACTGAACAATGCGTTCGCCCAGGTCAGAGTCAATTACATCGATACCTTGTTCTTTGAGATATTCATTCAGATGGCACTCTTCGGTAAGCATGGATTTACTCTTGACCATGCGATTGATGCCGCGCTCCTGTAATAGGCGGTGTATGATCTGATTATGTTCTTCAGCATCGGTAGCCCAGTGTACTATAATACCATTGTTGATCGCGTTGGCTTCAAATTGTTCCAGGTATGTGCTCAGGTTTGATAATACGTTGTTCTTGATTTGTGATGCGGTTTCTCTTAACAGTTCCCACTCGGGCAGTTTATGCGCCTGGACATCGCGTTTTTGGCGTATCCACCACAAGGTTTCGTCGTGCCAGTCAACTCGTGGTTCATCCTGGTTAAAGATGCTGGCCAACTCGGCATGGCTTTTTCCTGTAACGTTACTCATGGCTGTAGTGATTTAAAATTTCGGCCACATGAATTACTTTGACATCGCTTTTTTGACGGCGTAAAATGCCTTCCATATGCATAAGGCACGAAAGATCGGCCGAGGTAATGTATTGGGCGCCATGTTCAATGTGATCATCTACACGGTCTTTCCCCATTTTGGAGGATACCGCTTCTTCGGCAACACAAAATGTTCCGCCAAAGCCACAGCAATCATCCTGCCGGGTTAAGGGTACCAGTTCCAATCCCTGTACCATATCCAATAATTGCGCTGGTTTGCTGAAAGCAGGAGCAACCAGCTCGCTCATTTGCGATATCCGCAGACCGCGCAATCCGTGGCAGCTTTGGTGTAAGCCTACTTTATACGGGAAGTTAGCTTTTAACTGCGTCACCTTTAATACATCAACTAAAAACTCGGTAAGCTCATAAACCCGTTTGCGGATATCAACAGCTTGTTCTTCTTTTTCTGGTGAATGTAAATGTTCTTTGATATGCAGGGTACAGCTACCCGAGGGGCATACGATATAATCATAGCCCGAAAAATTATCAATAAACAAATTATTGCAGCCGGTAGTAAGGTGTTCGTAGCCAGAATTGGCCATGGGTTGCCCGCAACAGGTTTGATTTTTAGGATAGTGTACATCAACGCCAAGTTTCTCCAGCAGTTCCAGCGTGGCAATAGCTGCCTTGGGGTAAAACTGGTCGACATAGCAGGGTACAAATAAAGCTACCTTCATTTTATAGTGTTTACTTTAATTGGTTAAAGCAATGTTAGCGGTTATAAATTGTAAAACTGTCATCAGGTATCTGCAAGTATTACAGTAACAGCATAAACAATTACAGCTAAGCAACGAAATTACGTTTATAGCACGCAACTGTTATCAGCTTTTTTTGCAAATGATTAATGGTAATTAGCGTTATTGGGGCATTGTTATTAATGCTTTCGCTCTCATGGTTGTTCTGCTGAACCAGTAAACAATTAAATAACGTAATGGCCCAATGACCTAATCCGTAATATAAGGGAGCTTGATGTTCTTATAGGTGGGTTTCTGCAATTGTACTTTCAGCTTTTTAAAACTTTCTGTAGGGCCCTGGGTAATAAACATATTGAGTAACCAGGCAGGTACGTTACCACCCGCATCTAAGTGCAGGGTATATTCAATTTTTACGTGGCTGCTGTCTATCGGTGTAATTATCCATTTACCTACTGAGTGCTCAATACGCACTATGCCATCTTTACGTGCTATCATATCTGCCAGACATGGAGCATCAACGGTAACCACTTTGGTTTTAGGATCCTGGGTAACTTTGATATGGGCAATAAAATCGCGGTTGTGTAAAGGCCAGGGTATGGATACTTCGGAATAGTAATATAATTCTGAGGGTGATACCTGTTTGATCATATTAACAGACTTGGTATGATAAACCCAATCAATACTGCCTTTGATATCCAGTAATACAGCAACCAATTGGGCGGCCGAAGCATTAAACTCACATTCAACTTTAATAGCCTTTACCTTTGAATCTGGTACATGCCTGGTATAAACTTTAACACCCTCTTTATTAGTACTTAAAGCCCAGGGTTCATCGGCATGGGTGATGTTGATCAACGAAAATGCAAGCAGGACTAATAAAGTGACTTTTTTGTACATGATATAGAGCCGATATAATGTAACAAAAGTATATACAAAACAAGCCGGTTGGTGAACCGGCTTGTCAGCAAAAGGTCATTTGATGTTAAGCGAATGTAAATATGAAATATCTATGTCAATTAAAGTGTTGATTATTTCACTTCAAAAATATAGCTTCCGGCGGCTGTCTGGTAAGGGCCGGAACCCGTGATCAGCTTGCCACCCAGGTAAGTTTTGCCGGCCGGTAAAGTAATGGTCGCGGTTGAGTTGGCTGGTATAGTAACCCTGTAAGTTATGCCATGATCGTTACGTTGCCACGAGGATATTATTTTGCCGTAAGGGCCATCATGTGTGGCCATAAATTCATTAAGTCCGGCCACAAAATGGGGTTGTAGCAGGATGTTTTTAAAGCCAGGATGATCCGGATCTGTATGGATACCTGCTATGCCTTTATATAACCAGGCGCCAATCTCGCCAAACATAATATGGTTGAGGGATATATCTGATTTAGCATCGATCTTCCAGTTTTCATACAGGGTAGTGGCCCCGTTCACCATCCACCATCCCCAGGAAGGGAAAGTTTCCTGTGATGCTATTTTGTAAGCCACATCCGAATAACCATTATCGCTCAAGGCACTTAAAATGGCTTTGGCGCCCAGGATTCCCACATCCAGATGGTAATTATCGGCAGCTACACGCTGCGCCAGGTTGGCGGCCACTTTGCTTTTCAGATTTTGCGGTACTACATCCCAGTAAAGCGGTACACTCAGTTCGGTTTGTAATCCCTTGCCATATATACCGGTTTGGGTATTCAGGTATTTAATATTGATGGCATTTTTGATCTTATTGGCCAGTGCCGAATATTTTACAAAATCGGCTTGTTTGCCCAATATTTTGGCGGCTTTAGCCAGGATGCTGGCATCGGTATAATAATACACTGAAGATGTCAACTCAACCGGAGACACGGATTTTACCGGCACCCAGTCGCCCAAACCCCAGGTAGTTAACCCGCTTGGATAAAGCTCATCAATGTGATTTACATACTTTTCGATGCTGGTATAGCTATCCGCCAGTAGTTTGCTATCGCCATAAAACAAATAAATATTCCAGGGTATAATGGCTATGGTGCTTGTCCAGTCGGGGCCATTACCCCACTCGTAACCCCAGCCATCGGTTGGGATAATGGATGGGAGAACACCATTGGGTTGCTGTTCGTCGCGATGATCGGCCAGCCATTTCTCGTAAATGGTGATGGCGTCAAAATTATATAAACCAGTTTCGCTGGCTATGTGAGCATCACCTGTCCATCCGTTTTTTTCACGCTGCGGGCAATCGGTAGGGTAGCCAAACAGGTTACTGAGGTAGGAGTTATTCGTAGCACTCCAGATCTGGTTGATGGTTTTGTTTGATGAGTTTATGGTGCCGATTGGGGCTACATCGCTATGCATAAAATAAGCTTTCAGGCTTTCTTTGTTTAGCTCTACTGGTTTGCTGCTGCTAACTTCTACATATTGAAAGCCTTTGTAGTTAAATTTAGGCATAAAGACTTCTTCGCCTTTGCCGTTCAAAATAAAGATGTCAGTTTGAAAGGGGTCTTTATCATCAGTAGGGCGATAGTGCAGGTCGATGTTGGATTGATCCACATGCCCATTTTTGTTCAGCCGCTCGGCATGTTTTAAACGGATCACGGTACCTGAATCACCTTTGACGGTGATCTTGCTTACGCCGGATATATTTCGCCCAATATCAAACACCCACAGGTTATTGTCAATTTTGGTTACGCTTTTGGCAGCTATCTCTTCTACATTACGAATAGGCTGCAGACTCTGCGCAACAATGTTTTGTGAGGGAGCCGAACGGTTAATGACCTGTTTCCAGGCAGTATCTATAAAACTAGGCGTATTCCAGCCCGGTTGTTCTTTGCGGGCATCATAATGTTCGGCAGTGTAAATGCTGTTAAAAACTACCGGGCTTAACGAGGTCTTCCATTGGGTGTTGGAGGTTATGGTTTCTACAGAACCATCAGTATAAGTAATCCGCAGATCCATACAGAACGTTGGCCGACCACGCCACGGTGCCTGGTGAAAATACCACACGGCTGTACTCTGGTGGTTATACCAGCCGTTGCCCAGCAAAACCCCAATGGCGTTTTTGCCGCTTTGCAGTTGTGCGGTAACATCGTAGGCTACATACAAGGTGCGCCTGTCAAACCGGGTATACATCGGGTCGAGACGATGATTACCTATCTTTTGTCCGTTGATATACAATTCATAAAGACCCGCTACGGCGATATAAGCCCTGGCAGAACGGATCTGCCGGGCTACTTTAAAGGTATGCCGAAAGTAGGGTGCAGGGTTTACCGCGATGCCTTTATTATCACTTATCCAGGAACCTTTCCAATTGCGCATATCCATCATCCCGGTTTCAAAACTGGCTATGGCTGATGACGTAAGTTTTTTACCGGCCTGATCCCACAGCAGTACGCGCCAGTAGTATTTGGTAAATGGTTGCAGAGGTTTGCCTTGATAGCTAACCAAATTTACTGAAGACACAACTTTAGTGGTTTGCCAGCTATCGCTTTTACCGTTAATTACACCAACAGAATCGGTACCAACAATAAGCTGATAAGCAGTTTGTGCCGCCCCATGCCTTTCATCCATAAGTAACCAGCTTAATCGTGGATGTTTGGCATCAATACCAATAGGATTAACGAGGTGTTCGCATTGTAAACCGGTTGCTTTGCCTGGTGTATCGGCGAAGCCTGTAATAACAAAAAAATTAAATAGCAAAGCCATGTAAAGCCTGCGCTCACATAAAAGTAGTTTCATATAATGCAATAAAGCGGTTTATAAAGGTAAGCAAGATAATTTAAGGGCTTACAGCAATGTTAAACCGATATTTCTGCTTACGCAACCCTCACTGTCCTGAGGCGTGGGTAGGTGTAACAGGAGTAGTCCAAACTATAATAACCGCGTCTGTTTTTTGCTATATCAAAGCCAGGAGCGACTCTGTTTTGGCATTTTTTAGGCCATAGCCAGCCGTAAGGCTGTCGCCAAAAAAGGAATATGATGCATGACAGTGTAACAGCTATTTTAAAACCTGTTGTTATCCCTGAAGTTTTGGGTGCGGACAGCTATTTGCTCTAAGGTAAGCTCTCCGTATTTTTTAGCACGATCCATCCACTCAGGCCCGTTCTCGGTAAGGTCGTCAATGATCGATTTACCATTCGGCCCCTTTTTGGTCACATAGTTTATGCCGTAAGCAACCGCTGCACCAACGACAAGAAATTTTAGTAAGCCCATAATTTTGTTTTTTTATTGTTTGTATGACAATGATGATGCCAGTTTGTTACGTACCCGGGTTAAGTGAAAATCAAGGTTAACACATTATATCAGGAATATGTATTTAGTATATTGATTATCAATAAATTAAGTCGATGTTAACCATGAAATATGTAAACCATGTAAACCCACTTTGTATATACTAACGGCAAACAAATGATTTTCTGTTTGTCTCCTGATTCCTGATTCTAATATCTTGACTCTAAATTTTAATTACTTTTACGGCAAAAGTATACCGGTATATGTTTTTTATCCTGTCAAAAATATTGGCGTTCTTGCTTTTTCCGCTGTCGTATGTATTTGTTTTACTGCTGGTGGCGGCTTTTGCGAAAAATGCAAAACGTAAACGCAAATACCTTTTATGGGGTATCGGGGTGCTTTATTTTTTTTCTAATTCATTCCTGATCAACCGGCTGGCTCATGCCTGGGACATAGCGCCCGTTGAGTTGGGGAAAGACAAAACATATAGCGCAGCCATTGTGCTTGGGGGCTTTGCGTCAGACGATAGTGAAGGTCGTGGTATGTTCGGTCCTGCGGCAGACAGGTTTATACAAGGGGTTCTTTTGCAAAAGACCGGCCGGGTGAAATACATTTTAATTTCGGGGGGTAATGGCAATTTAAATCCATCCGCTTTCCGGGAAGGGGCCTGGGCCAGATACCAGCTAAAGGCCGCACAGGTACCCGATAGTTGTATCCTGATAGAAGATCAGTCGCGCAACACTTTGGAAAACGCATCTTTAACAAAAAGCTTGCTTCAAAAGCACGGACAGCGAGGCCCGTATTTATTGGTAACCTCTGCTTTTCATATGCGTCGCTCGGTACGGATCTTTAAAAAAATGGGTGTTGATGTAATGCCATACCCCTGTAATTATATGGCCGGAACCGGCGACTTTAGCTTAAGTGAGTTTGTACCCAGTGCCGATTCACTAAACAAATGGAGCTTTTATATCAAAGAAATAATTGGCCTTGCCGTTAACTATATCTCAGGACGCGGTTAATACGCTATAATGTTCGGAGCTTAAAATTTATAAATAATATTATGGGGATATTGCTGGTTGAGGATGAACCCAATGTGGTATCGGTAATAAAACGCGGACTTGCAGAATTTGGTTACGAAGTAAGCGTGGCGGGCAATGGAGCAACTGGTCTGCAAATGGCGCTTGATCATGATTTTGACCTGGTGATATTAGACGTAATGTTACCCGTAATGGATGGTATACAGGTGTGTAAACTCATCAGGCAGCAAAAAACAACCATGCCTGTTATTATGCTAACCGCCCTTGACTCAACCGAAAATATTGTGAACGGTTTGGATAGCGGTGCCGATGATTATCTGGTAAAACCCTTTAAAATTGTCGAACTGGCTGCCCGTTTACGTACCCTGCTGCGTCGTAAAGGCGGCGATCAACAGCCTAAAAACAATATATTTACCATTAGCGACCTGGAGCTTAATGCCGAATCAAAAATAGCTTACCGCAACCAGGAACCATTAAAACTAACGGCTACAGAGTACCGATTGCTGGAATATTTTGTAAAGAATCAAAAAAAGATACTGTCACGTATCCAGATACTGGAAAGTGTGTGGGATATTGATTTTAATATGGGGACTAATGTGGTTGATGTATATGTAAACTATCTGCGTAAAAAACTGGAAAAGGGCGGTGGTTCAAAACTCGTACACACGGTTTTTGGTATGGGATATATCATGAAGGAGGGAGAGCCCGATGAAAATACAAAGTAAAATAACCTTACTGTTCCTGTTGCTGTCGGGTGTAATATTGGTATTGCTCAATATCACTATTTTTTACCTGGTATACAGGTTTGGTTTCGACGATTTTTTTAAACGGCTGGAAGCCCGTGTAAATATATCTGCAGAAGTGCGCCTGTTTCCTGGTGCCAAAAGCCAGGCTTACCAGGAAGTAAGGAATCGTTATCTGGAAAAACTGGAATCAGAAAAAGAATATTTTTTTAGTACGGATACGCTTAACAAAATTAATATAAACGGTGGAATTAACGTTAAAAGCAGTTTTATTAAAAACATCTTAAAAGATAGTGCAGCACGCTACAAGGTTGACAATATTTTTTATGCCGGTAAGGTATTTACAAAGGGTAACAGTAGATATATAGTTATCGTTTCGGCCATTGATCCGTCGGGTTTTCAAGAATTGAAAGACCTACAGAGGATATTGGTCTATGGCTTTCTGGCAGCCATGATACTGGTTTATTTTGTAGGTAAAATATTCTCCTTTTATACCTTTCAGCCGGTACGGCGTATCATTAATAATGTTAAAAATATAACAGCTAATAACCTGCATTTCAGGCTGGATGAGCTGAGTGGTAAGGATGAGATAGCCGAACTATCCTATACCTTCAATGATATGCTTAACCGCCTGGAAACAGCTTTTGAAACCCAGAATAACTTTGTAAGCAATGCCTCGCATGAGTTGCGCACACCCTTAACCATTATTAGTACCGAAGCCGAACTGGCACTAAGTAAAACCGATGCGAACCCGGAGCAGCGCCAGATATTTGGTACTATTTATTCAGAATCTGAAAAGCTGGGTCAAATATTAAATAGTTTATTGACGCTTGCCCAATCGGGTTTTGACGGCAAAAAACAGCGCTGGGAAAGTATCCGGATGGATGAACTCCTGATGACCGCTTCAGAATCAATTAAAAGGATCAATACCGATAGCAATATACAAATCGATCTGGAAGATATGCCAACCGACGAACACTTGCTTTACGTAAGTGGTAACAGTAACTTACTGCGCCTGGCCGTTACCAACATCATCAGCAATGCCTGCAAATACTCGGACAACCGCATGGTGAAAATAAGGTTGCTGGCCGAAAACAATAAAGTGATCATTTCCATCACCGACCAGGGCATCGGCATACCCGAAAGCGAGCTGCAGCATATTTTTGAGCCATTTTTCAGGGCCTCCAACACGCATAGCTATGAGGGGCACGGGGTGGGCTTGCCTTTAACACTTAACATTATACGTTTGCACAGGGGTAGTATAGGTATCCGTTCAGACGTTGGTAAAGGTACCGAGATCAAAGTGTTTTTACCTTTAGAGGCATCGGCATAAAACTCTAATCAATTTCTAATAACTTTCTTAGATCATCTTAATTATTGGGGGCTACACTTGTATCAAACAAAGCAGTACAAGTTAAACCATTAAATAATTACGACTATGAAAACGCTGTTCATCCCCACAGATTTTACGTACCAATCGCTCCAAAGCATTCCAACCATAGCTCAGCAATACTATCCGCAAAAAGTAGATATAAGACTGGTACACATGCTGAAGATTACTGATAACATAGGCGAACTGCTAATGCTGTCGCGCCGTTCGACCGAGTACAGGCAGATTCCTGATAATTTTTATATCCGCTGCCGCGATCTCGAAAAAGATTTCAGCCATCTGATCAACCGCATCCATATCGATATTTTTTATGGCAGTACCGTAGCTGTTTTTAATAACTACCTGGATGCGCATGATGTGGATGCCATTGTGCCCCCGCACGATAATTATCAATTGTTATTTAAAAACAGCATCGACCCCGAAATACTAATTGAAAAATGCGGTAAACGGGTACTTGCCAACCCAGAAACAGATGGCGTAATAGCAAACCTTATTGCTCAAGAGCCAGAATTAACAGAACAACAGTAATTAACCCCTTAATTATTAAAATATTATGCTACTAAAAGAAAACATCCCGGTTACATATGTATTCGGAAAAATAAAAAAAGAACTCATCATGGTGGCCATTTATGCCTCGGCCATTTACCTGGTGCATCAGTACTATGACTTAAAAGAAGTATCCATCCCGTTAACGGTACCTACCATATTGGGTACTATTATATCCCTGTTACTGGCTTTCCGGTCAAATCAGGCATACGGTCGTTGGTGGGAGGCCCGTATTTTGTGGGGTGGCATTGTGAATGATTGCCGTACAATTACCCGCCAGGTACTCACCTTTGTTGACAGCAGTATCGACGGCGACGAGAAATGGGCGCTCAAAGAACGGATTGTAAAACGGCAGATAGCCTGGTGCTACAGTTTGAGCCGCCACCTGCGTAAACAAGATGCCAAACAAAACCTGGAGGCGTTTTTAAGCGATGATGATGTCCGGAATATTCGTAATGTAGATCATGTGCCGCTGGCTTTAAATGAGTTACAAGGGCATGATTTGCGCACCTTGTATAAACTGGGTTGGGTTAACGAGTATCAGCAGGTAACTATGGATGGCACCCTGACCAGTTTTATGAACTCCATGGGGGGGTGCGAGCGGATCAAGAATACCGTATTCCCGGTTACATACAGTGTGTATATCCATTGGCTGGTACTGTTTTTTGTGCTGCTGCTACCTTTTAGTCTGATGGAGTCTTTTGGCATATTACAGGTGCCCCTGGTAATTGCTATTTCATCGGCATTTTTCCTGATCGAAAAAATGGCTATCCATTTGCAGGATCCATTTGAGAATATGCCAACAGATACTCCGACAACCGCCATCAGTAGGAAAATTGAGCAGGACCTGAAGCAAATGCTAAAAGACGAAATGCCACAAGTGACCGATATGGTGACCAACAATCAGCAACAAAAACAGGCGGTATTCTATATTTTATAATAACGGTTTAAAAAGTAATAAGTAGTTAATAGTTAATTGATTGCTACTGAACGAGTGGTTTTTGACTCTCCTGTTGTCTTAACCAAACGGCCCGGTATCTTGAAAAAGAGCCGGGCTGTCGTTTGTTATAAATACACGAAAAATAATACTGAATCAGAAGACTTTAGTTCTGAATAGGTGAAAAAATGGACTTTGGCCAGTGTTACCACAGCGCCACATGCGCAGGATCAAAAATAAGGCTCTCTTTATCTTCAGGAAAAAGCGTTAAATTTCCCTAACTTCATGGCGTAACGGAACCTGCTAACCTGGTATGAACATTAAATTTAAACGTAATCCTTTTCTTCTTTTTTTACCATTCCTGCTGTATTACGTTTATTATATCCTGAAACACAAATGGCCGGTTTTATATGGTGATGAACCCCGTTATATTAGTTTTGCGGTAAACCTATTGCATGGCTTTTATTCGCCGCCGGCTCCCGTTATTAATTTGTGGAACGGCCCCGGGTATCCCATCGCATTGATGCCCTTTGCAGCACTGCATTTACCCATTATATTTTACCCTTTGCTTAATGCGTTGTTTTATTACCTTTCCATTATTTTTCTTTACAAGGCTTTAACCTGTGTAGCCCGCGAAAAGATAGCCCGTTTTTTTGCTATTATATGGGCGTTTTATTTTAATATCTACACTTATTTACCGGCTATCCTCACCGAAATATTTTCGGCTTTCCTCATCGCGGCATTTATTTACAGTGTGGTATTGTTTTATAATGGCGGTAGGTTTAAGCACCTTGTACTTTCGGGCTTTTTGCTGGGCTTTTTAACCTTAACAAAAATCATTTTTGGGTACGTGCTGCTCAGTAGCTTACTGGTATGTCTTATACTTTTGGTTTTGGGTAAGGTAAAAAAGAATTACCAAAACTCCCTGTATATTATCCTGATTGCCTTTATAACTACGGCACCTTATCTTTTGTATACTTACAACCTTACCGGCAGGTTTTTTTATTGGGGAAACTCTGGTGGTATGAGCTTGTATTGGATGAGCACGCCAGATAACCTGGAATACGGCGATTGGAAGTTGCCCAGCTTAACCAATTTGCTATCACCACAGCCTTTTAATACTACTGAGGGGGATTCATTGCTGAAGGCCAATCATTCAGCCGAGATTGCGTCGATCTTAAAACACGAGGGGGCTGAGCAGGATGACCTGTTTAAAAAGGCCGCGATCAGAAATATCCGGGCGACGCCAAAAAAGTTTATCAAAAATTACTTTTATAACCTTTCGCGCATGTTATTTGATTTTCCGTATTCCTATTCATACCAGATCCCGCAAACCATTATCAATATCCTTACCGGCTCATTGGTGTTTTGGGCCAGTGTAGTTGCTCTAATACTAAGTGTTATCAACCGGCGAAGAATTGCTTACGCGATAAAATTCATCATGCTCATTTTTGTGTTATATTTTCTGATCAGCGGGCTGGTTAGCGCTTATGCGCGGCAGTTTGATGTGATGATGCCGGTAGTACTCTTTTGGATAGCCTATATGGCTGATAAACTTCCAAAAATCAGTCTGCGGTTCGCAGCAGAACCTGTAGAAAATGGATTGGGCTAGAGTGTACTAATGATTTTCAGAACCATGGAAATATTCATCAGCAAGGGCTTCAATCTGTGTCATATTTATAGGTAACTCCATCGTTTTTTAGCTCTTTGGTGGGCTAGTTATATATCACTTTTTCTTTTATTGGAGAGGTATCTGCGTACAGGAATATCATAAATTTTCATGGTGAGATAGGCCACACCTACCAGCAATATGGTTGAAATAGTAATGATAAGGGTAAATAGGCCCGGGCCGGGTTTATGACTGCTGTAATAGTCGGCAAATATCCACATAACCGTATAATGGGTCATGTAAAGGGGATATGATATTTCCCCCAAAAAAATGCAGAATTTTTTTAATGCCGGGGTTAAGATAGCTCCCGCTCCAAGTGTAATTAATAAGGGAAAATAAATCAATACCGACAGCACTTGTACCAGGCGGTATCCTTTTGAAAAAGGCATGGTAAATGCCAGTACCAATAATAAAGCCATACCAATAAAACCGAGTTTGTTTTTAATTATCCACTTGGAACGATAAACGAGCAAGCCCGCTGAAAATGAGTAACAGATACGGGCACAGCCATCCCACAAGGTGTCCAGACCCCAGCCGCCAATCAGGGTTCCGGAATGATAAGCTACCTGATAAATGAAGATTGCCGCAACTATAGTTAATAAAATCAAAAGCCGTTGCCCAATACGGCAAAGAATAAAAGCATACGCGATATTGGCCACATACTCCCAAAATAACGACCAGGCAGGGACGTTAAACAGGAACAAAGGAAAAGAATGATCATACCTTAGTGGGAGTGGGATAAGTAATATAGAGCTTACAAACAACAAAATGAGCTTGCCCGTTCCGTATAATTCTGTATGATTGCCACTATAAGGGTTGAAAAGATAAGCTAACAGACCCAATACAGAACCGAAAACAACCAATGGATGCAGCCTGATAATGCGTAATTTAAAAAACTCCATGATACCCATTTTTTGGATGCGGTTATCGTAGGCGTAGCCAATCACGAATCCGGATAAACAAAAGAAAAAATCGACCGCTAAAAAACCATGTTCTAAGAAATTGCTTGCATAATTTACCTGCAGAAAATGGTAAAGTACAATAGCTAAAGCGGCTACCCCCCTTAAACCATCAAGTACTTCAAAGTGCTGTTTGGTTTTAAGTATATCCGGATTTAACTGATTCTGGGGCATTAATGGTAATGGTGTAAAGTTTATGACTGAATGAGGAATAAATACTTATTTAAAAGTCCCTTAAGGTATAAAAAATACCTATTGCATCCCTCAAGCTTGTTTCCTTTTATTAGTCAAATATCTGCGTACCGGGATATCATAAATCTTCATCACCAGGTAAGCTATACCAACCAGTAGTATCGCCGATATCGAAATAATCAATCCCAACTGAGCAGGACCGGGTTTGTGGGCAGCATAGTAGTTCCCAAACATCCACATAACCGCGTAATGCGTCATGTATAGCGGGTATGATATTTTTCCGAAGAATACGCACAGTTTTTTCAGCCCCTGAGTTAAGACAGTTCCTGCACCTAAGGCGATCAACAGCGGGAAATAAAAGAGCACTACCAGTGTTTCGGTAAGCCAGTTCCATTTATTGGAGAAAGGCATCAGGAAGGCTAAAGACAGCAGCACCGCCAGTCCTAAAAAGCCCAGCTTGTTTTTGATGATCCAATTGAAGCGGTATATCAGCAAACCGGCTAAAAACGAATAACCGATACGAGCGCCGCCATCCCAAAAGTTGCCCTTACCCCAGCCACCCATCAGGTTTCCGGAGTGAGAAGCCACAAAACAAATACCTAGTGCCGCCAATATAGTGAGCACAAGCAGCAAGCGCTTATGAATACGGCAAAGCACAAAGGCATAAACAATATTGGCTATATATTCCCAAAATAGCGACCATGCGGGGGCGTTAAAACCGAACTGGTTAAAATAGCGGTCTGACATCACGGGGAAGGGGATAAGCAATACAGATAGTAAAAATAGCAGTATCAGCCTGCCTGCGCTGTATACTTCGGGGTGGCCGCCAAAAGGATCAAACAAAAAGGCTAACAAGCCCAGTACCGAACCGAAAATAACCAGGGGATGCAGCCTGATGATCCTGGATTTAAAAAACTCCATGATACCCATTTTCCCTATACGATCATCATAAGCATACCCAATCACGAAGCCCGACAGGCAAAAGAAAAAATCGACCGCCAGGAAACCATGACCTATAAAGTTTTGGCTGTAATCAGAATAAGCTATTTCCATAAAATGGAAGATCACCACCGCGAAAGCCGCTATTCCGCGCAAGCCATCTAAAATTTCAAAATGCTGTTTAGTTTTTAAGATCTCAGGTTGGAGTTTGTGTTCGGTCATTGTGTTTATTTATTGGTAAAAGCAGGTGCGCCGGGGTTGCGCGCAAAGGTCCAAGAATACCAAATAATAACGATTTAGCCAATTTTTTTGGATATTGATGGTCGTTCTTAGTGGATTAATTTTTCTAAATTATCCTTCACATGTTAATTTGGTTACGGTTAACCATCTATTTATTCATCATTCCCATAATCTCCCTTTATTTAATTACTTTGGTGGTTTCAGAATTTTTAACGCGTTACGTTTTTTAAGATGACCTATTGCCTGGGAATTAAAGTTAAAGAAGGGTTGCTGGCTATTGCCGATACCCGTATTACTTCTGGAACCGATACTACTGTAAAAAAGAAGATTACGATAGCGCAAAAGGATCATTTTTCGCTTTTTATCATGACCAGCGGCTTGCGTTCGGTGCGGGATAAGGCTATTACCTATTTTACAGAACAACTGGAAACCCGCGAGTTTAACAAGCTTTACAAAGCCGTAAACGCCTTTGGCGAACAGGTAAAACTGGCAGCCGAAGAAGATAAAGTGGCGCTGGAGCATGCGGGTTTTAAGTTCGATTTGAATACTATTATTGGCGGGCAGCTAAGTGACGACGATGAGCACAAACTGTTTTTACTTTATCCAGAAGGTAACTGGGTGGAGCTGGGCGAAGGTTCGCCCTATGTGGTTATCGGGAACGCGGCGCATGGCAAGGCTATTTTGAACCGCACACTTACAGAAAATTCAAGCCTGAAGCTGGCTCTTAAAACCGGTTTCCTGTCGTTTGATTCAACCCGGGTAAGCGCCAATAATGTGGATTTTCCGATTGATGTAGTGCTGTATAAAAAAGACAGTTTTGAGGTAGTAGAGCAGCGCTATGAGAAAAAAGACCTGGAATTTATATCGGCACAATGGGCCGAAGAACTAAAGAACGCGCTCAACCACGTTTCCGATGCCTGGATGGATCCTGCTTTTGAAAAACTAAACGAAATTAAAATTAAGACAGGATGAAAGGATCTTTGGAACAAGGAGCCAGGATTTTTTGGGGCCAGGACTATAAAAATTCACTAATTCATTAAATCACTCATTAGTTATGAAGTTCAATGTGTTTACCCAAATGCAATATGAGGCAAGGTCGGAAGGCACATTGGTATTAAATATTCATGCCTTGCGTACCCCAAACCAGTTGGTGCTTAGCGAAGAATTAACCATCGATCCATATCTTAAAGCCGAAGAATTAATAGCCATACAAGGCGAAAGCAGGCTAATGAGGGTTGAACTGACCGAACCTTGCTCATTGAAAATTACTTACCGTGCACTGGTTGATAATTGTTATGAGTTGCATGATTTTAGCCATTTGCCCGAAGCGTTGGTTTCGCAACTGCCTGCCACCGTGCTGCATTATTTGAACCCGAGCCGCTATTGCCAGTCGGACAAGTTATACCGTTTGGCGCATAACCTGTTTGGGTACATCACCAATCCGTTTGAGCAGGTGGTCACACTTACCGACTGGATACATCAAAATGTGCAATACCTGAGTGGTTATAGTAATGCACAAACATCGGCTTTTGATACGGTGACCGAGCAGATAGGTGTATGCCGGGATTTTGCCCACCTGGGCATAGCTTTATGCCGGGCACTCACCATACCGGCGCGTTATTTTACAGGTTATGCTTATCACTTAAAGCCAGCTGATTTTCACGCCTGCTTTGAGGCTTATCTGGGTGGCAACTGGGTGCTTTTTGATGCTACAAAACTGGTGCCGCTCAACGGGCTGATCAAGATAGCCACCGGCCGGGATGCTGCAGATACGGCCATAGCCAATATATTTGGCGATATTAATTTTACCACCATGGAGGTAAGCTGCGAACTGGCCGAAGCCGAAAACTTTGAGCCGTTTTATTATGAAGCGGGCGGCTTTAAAGGGCTGGTGTATTTGTAACTATATGCTGAATAATGGCTATCTGGCAAAATCCTGAAACAAGTTCAGGATAACTGCTGGTAGAGAAAATTTGACGTCGCGGGCAGATTCGAACTGCCGTAGAAGGTTTTGCAGACCTTAACCTATCCTCTCGGTCACGCGACTTTCTTAAAAAAAACTATAAATCACTTATGGAAGATGGAAGGGTAAGATCTTGTTTATCTTTCTCCTGGTATGGAGCAGGAATTAGCACCTTTTACATTATGCGGATGTACAGGTTGCTAAGACGTCTTTGGGCCTTTCCCTCAGTCTTTCTTGATAAGCGTAATAAAGAACTATTTGTCGTTGTTGACCCTGCAAATATAAAAACTATTTATATAATTCCTATGGATTTAGTAGAATATTTTAAATAAATTATTTTCTTGTGTTTTGACAGGCGATAATGAGCAAAGATTTTTGGATTAAGGAACAAAGACTTTTGGGGTTTTATCCTTGCTCATTGGTCCAAGGATCCTTGTTCTTTTTGGGTGAGTCAACCCGTCTTGATATTTTTTAACCATTATTTCTCATTAATGCACATATTTGCATCATGAGTAAGTTATGGCAAAAAACTACCAATGTGAATGAACTGGTAGAGAGTTTTACTGTTGGCCGCGACAGGGAATTTGATGAGCAAATGGCAGCCTTTGATGTGTTAGGATCATTGGCCCACACCCGTATGCTGCAAAGCATAGGATTGATGGATGCTGCTGATCTGGACCTGGTACAGCGCGAGCTAAAAGCCATATATACCGATATTGAAAAAGGCGGTTTTACCATTGAAGATGGGGTAGAGGATGTGCACTCGCAGGTAGAGATGCTGCTTACCCAGCGCATAGGCGATGCCGGCAAAAAAATTCACAGCGGCCGCTCCCGGAACGACCAGGTACTGGTTGATCTGAAACTATTTTTCCGCCACCAGTTACAGTTGGTAGTTGAAGAAACGGAAACGTTGTTTCGCCAGTTAATAACACTCAGCGAAAAACATAAAGACATTTTGCTGCCTGGCTATACGCATTTGCAGGTAGCTATGCCATCGTCATTTGGTTTGTGGTTTGGTGCCTATGCCGAAAGCCTGGCCGATGATCTGGAGCTTGTTTTGGCGGCTTACCGTATCACCAATAAAAATCCGTTAGGTTCGGCGGCAGGTTATGGCTCGTCGTTTCCCTTAAACCGTACTTTAACTACCCAATTGCTGGGCTTTGATAGTTTGAACTATAATGTGGTATACGCCCAGATGGGCCGCGGCAAAACTGAGCGAATCATAGCACAGGCTTTATCGTCTGTAGCAGCTACCCTGGCCAAAATGGCTATGGACCAGGCTTTGTACCTGAGCCAGAACTTTGCTTTTGTAAGCTATCCGGATACGTTGACTACCGGCAGCAGTATTATGCCGCATAAAAAGAACCCCGATGTTTGGGAAATTATGCGCGGCAAATGTAACCGCCTGCAGGCACTACCAACCGATGTAGCCATGATGACCACCAACCTACCATCGGGTTATCACCGTGAGCTGCAATTGCTGAAGGAATTGTTATTCCCCGCTTTTGCCGATCTGAAAAGCTGCCTGCATATGGCCACCTTTATGCTGCAAAACATCAGCGTAAACGCCGATATACTGAAAGACCCGAAATACGCTTACCTCTTCAGTGTAGAAGAAGTGAACCGTATGGTATTGAGTGGTACCCCTTTCCGTGATGCCTACAAACAAATAGGACTGGCCATAGAACAGGGTGATTTTAACCCCGACAAAACTGTAAATCATACCCACGAAGGCAGTATAGGCAACCTCGGTAACGAGCAAATTACGGCTTCTTTTAATAAACTGCTGACCAATTTTGATTTTGAAAAGGTTGACAAGGCGATAAAAGAGCTGGTGAAATAGGTGACACAATAAATTGGTTATTATGTTGTTATTGCATAATAACCAATCACTTAAACCTATGAAAAACCTGCAAAACTTGTTTGTTGTATCACTCTTACTGCTTGTGGCTTTTGTTTCTTGTAAACATGACAATAGTATAACCATTCAAGGTGATATTAAGGGTTTAAATGCAAAATGGGTATACTTACAATCCAATTATCCAATAGGCTCTCTTCCAATTGATTCAGCAAAAGTTATTAATGGAAAATTTGAGTTTGTCCGCCATCCTGATACCCTGTTTATAGCCGACCTGGTTTTGTTGAAATATAAAGATGAAAAAGGTAAAAGTAACTTCCTGAGCGTCGCTGACCCTTATAAAGCAGATAAAAGCAAGCCATCATTGTATGCCGCTTTTATAATGGAACCAGGTTTGACGACGCTTACCGGAGATCTGTCAAATAACAAAGGCATAAGCATAACAGCGGGGCATCAGAATGAGTTTTATTTCAAAAATTTAGATCTGCCATTTATCAGAATTAGTAAGGATAGTGTTAAAAGATCGGCCCAAGCTGCACGTATAAAAAAGCTGGTTGAGGATACCCCCGATGCTTATTGGGCGCTTTTTGCATTTAATGATTTCAAGTATGATTTAAATCATCAGCAGATTAAAAGTATTTTTGATGAATTTAATGATGAAGTAAAATCATCTTACCAAGGCAAAAATATCAAGCAATTTCTTGATGACCAGCCCAAAAACAAGAACGAGTTTCCAAATAGTGTTTTTGCTGATCAAAATGCAAAACCAGTAACGCTGGTTGATACTACCAGGAAATTGAACATGGTTGTATTTTGGGCCAGTTGGTGCGGGCCATGCCAGCGCGAGATTCCGTCGTTAAAAAAAATAGCATTTGCCTGTAAAAACGATAATTTGAGATTTGTAAGCGTATCGATTGATGATCAAAAGACCGAATGGATAAAGGCCGTGAATGAAGAGAATATGCCATGGCAGCAATTAATTATACCCGCTAAACAGGTTAACCGGGCCAACGCACAATATAACTTAGGATGGGTGCCTCAAATTTACCTGGTTAATAATAAAAGGCAAATAGTAAAAAAAATAGATGGTTTTGATGCCGGCAACGAAGAGATAGTAAAAACTTTTATAACCAATTACCTGGCAAAAAACTGATATTTGCCACTTATATATATGAACGGACAAAACAGAAGCGATATATATCCAGGCCTGGAGGTTGACATTATCCTGAAAAAAGATCAGCGTACAGGTAATCTTACGCGCGGTTTTGTAAAAAGACTGCTTACCAACTCCGCTTATCATTCGCGGGGTATCAAAGTGCTGTTAGATGACGGGCAGGTTGGTCGTGTGGCCTGGATAGTAGAGGAGGAAGATTAGGAGAGAGTCAAGAGATAAGAGTCAAGAATCAAGACAGTGCGAAAATTGTTGATCAGATTGGCTTGCAGTTATTTTTTCTTGACTCTTATCTCTTGATTCTTTTCACATAATTCATTAATTCTACACAATTCATCGCCATATTTACGGGATAAACTTTTCTTATGCCTGCAAATAAAATAAAATCAAAGGTTTGGTTTCGGTTGGATGCTCATTACCGGGTGCTTATTTCGTTAGTGATAAGTGGTATCGTGTTATTTTTGTCACTGGGGCATTTTAGCGCGCCTGCAGAAATATTGATTATCTGGATAGCTTTCGCGTTAGCAATTATCATCATGGATTGGATAATCATCTTGTCGTCCCACCCAATGGAAGTGCGCCGGATAGCCCGTATTCAAGATAGCAGCCGTACATTGATATTCCTGTTCGTGATCATAGCTTCATTGGTGAGTACGCTGGCTATATTTTTCCTGCTTAAATCATCCAAACACCTATCGCCAGAAGCGGTAACCGAGCATGTTTTGCTGAGTATGGCATCAGTTATTGTTTCCTGGGTGCTGGTACATACCATATTTACGCTACGCTATGCGCATATGTATTATACCACTGATGTGGACGATGATAATAATAAAAAAACATTAGGTGGCCTTGACTTTCCCGGCGACGAAAAGCACCCAGATTATCTGGACTTTGTTTATTTCTCCTTTGTTATTGGCATGACGTTTCAGGTATCTGATGTGGAGATTTCTTCCCGCCAGATCCGCCGTTTGGCCTGGATACATGGTATGATATCCTTCGCATTCAATACAGCCATTGTAGCATTGGGTATCAACGTGATATCGGGCCTGGTATCCAGCTAAAATAAACTGCTTTGTGCCTCGATGAATTTAGGGCGAAGCAATTGTGTTCCTAATGCTTTATTCAGTTCATCGGTTACATAATCGGCTAGTATAGGCGAGTAGCGTTCATCATGCTGGTGCATGAAGAACCATACCGATCTTAGGCCTTGTTGTTGCCATTGTTTAATACGGGCAACCCATTCATCCAAACGGGCTTTGTCCGAATCAAAATTGCCATCCACCAGTCCGTTACCCACAAAGCGAATAAAAGCATGAGGTGTAGGCAGGTTCATGTGTACCACATCGCGACGGCCGGTAGCATCGGTAATTACTGCGCCGATGCCCAGATCATGCAATAGTTTAAAAACCTTTTCGCTGTTTTCGGGTACGGAAAACCATTCCTTATGCCGCAGCTCTACAAAAACAGGAACATCTTTAGGTAATTGCTCCAAGTATGCTTTGAGCTCCGGAAAGCTTTTTGGGGCATAGTTATCGCTCAGTTGTAAAAACATGGGGCCCAGTTTATCGCCAAAAGCCAGAACGCCTTCGTAGTAATTGGTGGTAATATCTTCGGCGTTTTTTAGCCTTCGGATGTGACTGATGCTTTGCGAAAATTTTGGACAAAACTTAAAATCGGGATTGTTATCGGCTTTGGCTTTCCATTTGGAAATGGTATCGGGCCCGTAAACATTATAAAAGGTGGCGTTAAGTTCAATACAGTCAAAATGCTTTACGTACTCATCCAAAAAATTGGCTTCTTTAGTTTTAAGGGGGTAGATCTGACCTATCCACTCTTTACGGCCCCATTTGGCACAACCCACGCGAACCTGTAATGGCTCTGTGCTTTTTGCAGCTGCCAAAGTGCTTAAAGTAAGCGCTGTATCAGGCGGTAGGGTAAAATCTACAGAAGCTAATTCTTGCGGGGTAACGCGGCCAAATTCCATATCGATGTATTATTTTATGCAAGATAGGATTTTGTTAGAATAGGTGGAATTTATACAAAAGAGACTATATCATAAATCAAATTGACCACCCTTGGTGTTGTGTCACCTATGAATTGAAATTTAGCCGATAATATTTACACAAAAGTGGGTTTACATATTTTTTTGAGAAAAATACATAATTAATTGATTATCAAATATATAAATCAATTTTAGCCATGAAAAGTGTAAACCATGTAAACCCACTTTTTGTTGATCTGTAAAGCAATTACAAGAACATGCCACCCGAAGCTTCAATACGCTGCGCATTGATCCAGCGGGCTTCTTCGGTACATAAAAAGGCTACAATACCGCCAATATCATCTGGCATACCTGGTCTACCTAAAGCGGTGATGCTGGCTATCCTGTCATGCATACCTTCATGAGAAAAGGCCTCTTTGGTAAAGTCGGTTTCAATAATGCCTGGTGCAACCACATTGGCCGCAATGCCACGCGGGCCAAGCTCTTTGGCGAGGTATTTGGTCAACACCTCAATAGCACCTTTCATAGAAGCATAAGCGGCATACCCCGGGGTAGCAAAGCGGGCCAAACCGGTTGAAAAATTGATGATGCGGCCTCCATCGGCAATAACTGGCAGGCTTTTTTGGGTTAAAAAGTAAACACCTTTAAAGTGTATGTTCACGAGGTTATCAAAATCCTCTTCGGTAGTTTCGGCAAATTTTGAGGCTGCGTCAATACCCGCGTTGTTGATCAGGAAATCAAAAGTGTTGCGCCCCCATTTTTCTTGCAATACCGTGGTAAGCTGACTGATAAAACCATCGAATGATTTAACGATGCCAGTATCCAGTTGCAAAGCGGCGGCTTTTTGACCGCTTTTTTCAACAGAGGCAACAACTTCTTCTGCTTCCTCTTTTTTACTGCGATAGGTGATGATCACATCAATTCCTTTTTTGGCCAGATGTTGGGCCGCGTTTTTGCCTAAGCCGCGACTGCCGCCCGTAACCAAAGCTATTTTATTTGTGCTCATTTTATTTTTGTTTAAAGTTTATGATACAAAGTTGCAGTTAAATAGTATGGTAATTATGGTGACTACTTCAGTTTAAATGGTAACTGTTTCAGATTAAATGGTACTCATTTCGTGGTGTAAAAAGGCCTGTCCACCATGGTTCGACGGGCTCACCATGACACACTGACTCCCTTATGTCATTGCGAGGCACGAAGCAATCTCGTAGCTATTCCTATCCATGAGAACGCGATGAGATTGCCACGCTGCGCTTGCAATGACATATTTTTATATAGATGCTCCATGACACCTTCTAGTCCACCTGTTCATATTGTTTGATCAATATCCCTTCACGGTACTGTTTGGGTGTAACTCCCTCAAAACGCTTAAAAAATTTGGTGAAATTAGATGGATCAAAAGTAAGCTGGGCGGCAATTTCGGCAACGGGTGCAGTGCTGCTCTCAAGTATCTTTTTAGCTATCCGCATGATCTTTTCTTCAAAAAAAAAGCAAGGGGCACGGCCCGTGGTTAACTTGATAGTATTGCTTAAATGGGTAGGGTGGATGTGCAATTGATCGGCAAAGTCGCGGATTTCCATCATATCCATTACCTTATGTTGCAACAGGTCATCCAGATGCTGATCAACGGCTTTCAAAAAGTCGCCGGTTATTTCGTGCTGCCTGGCCAGTATCTTTTTAGGAATGGGTGTTGTTGCCATGATACCAAAGTTAAGCAAACAAGTCTGTCTTAAAGACAGGCTCGGCCCTTTTTTTCGAGGCCTGTTCATAGGCATAGGCCAGCGTAATGATGTCGGCCTCTTTATAAGCGGTACTAAAAAACGACAGCCCCACCGGCAATTCATGTACCTTACCCATAGGTACGGTGATATGTGGATAACCGGCTTTAGCAGCAGGCCCTGAGAATGAAAAACCGTTATCATAATCGCCATTGATGAGGTCAATGCAAATAGAAGGCCCGTTGGTTGGGCCAATGATGGCATCCAGTTTGTTATCTGTGAGTATTTTGTCTATGGCTTTGCGGGTACCGTCGCTGGTTTGTTTCAAGGCCTCCAGGTACTCTTTGCTATTCAGGTCGCCTTTGCTTTGCGCAATTTCCAACGTTTCCTGTTTAAAAAAGGGCATGGCCTTGGCTTCGTTCTGCTTATTGAAAGCGATAACATCGGCCAGCGTTTTCATTTTACTGTTGGCTGTGCTCAGGTATTTATTAACGCCATCTTTAAATTCATACAGCAATACGGTAAACTCACCCCGGCTGATATCTTTCAGCACTTTGTTCAGTTCTACTTCAACAATGATGGCACCTTTGTTTTTCAGGGTGTTGAGCGCATCGTTCAATAAAGCCACCACGGCCGCGTTACCCTCCAATGCCGATTTCTCTACCCCTAGTCGTTTGTCTTTCAATCCGTTTGCATCCAAAAATTTGGTATAGTCTACCGCTGCTTTTCCTTTACTGGCAAGGGTGTAGCTGTCCTGTGGGTCAATACCGGCAAGTATGCCTAAAACGATGGCGGCATCCTTAACCGTTCGGGTCATGGGGCCGGCGGTATCCTGTGTTTTGGATATGGGGATGATGCCCGAACGACTCCACAAACCTACGGTGGGTTTAATGCCCACTAGGCCGTTTACCGACGATGGCGATACGATAGACCCATCAGTCTCGGTACCGATAGCCACAGTGCACAAATTGGCAGCTGTTGCCGATCCTGAGCCTGCACTTGACCCACTCGGGTTTCGATCCAATATATATGGGCATTTGGTTTGGCCACCCCTGCTGCTCCATGCACTGGTAGAGTGCGTTGAGCGGAAGTTGGCCCATTCGCTTAAATTGGTTTTGCCCAGTATCACCGCACCTGCTTCGCGCAGTTTGTGCACAATGAAAGCGTCCTGTTTGGCAAAGTTATCAGCCAGTGCCAGCGCTCCCGCAGTGGTGTGCATATTGTCGGCGGTATTAATATTGTCTTTGATGAGCACGGGTATGCCATGCAAAGGGCCGCGTACTTTGCCTTGTGCGCGTTCTTTATCCATAGCGTCAGCCATGTTGAGTGCATCTTTATTAAGTTCGATGACAGCGTTGAGCTTTGGCCCATTCTTGTCTATTTTATCAATACGTTTCAGGTAAAGTTCGGTAATGAGGCGCGAGGTATACTCTTTGGCCTGCATTTTTTGCTGCAGATAGGAGATGGTAACTTCCGATAGTTCAAAGAGGTCGTCCTTGTTGTTGGCAGCCTCATCGATCTTTTTCTCTTCGGCCGGCTGACTGCATGACGCTGCAACCAAAGTTGATATTGTTAAACCTGCTAATGAGCCTGTTTTCAGGAAGTTTCTTCTGTGCATAACCGGTGGGATTTTAAGCTATTACAAATAACAAAATATTTAGCTAATTAAAAATAGCCAATCCGATTATGTATGTACAAAATTACATCCACCCCCAAATAAAGGGCAGATGTAACAAGTTAGGTTTGTATTATCTTTTATAATATACCACCAATGATGCTTTGGCTATCACATTCTGGTTAAGCATAAAACCGGTTAAGGCCGCCGAGACTTTATTATCAAGAGCAAGTTTAGCTGATTTTAGCGCATAAACTGTAATTACATAGCCATGG
The DNA here is from genome assembly GCF_900155965.1 of Mucilaginibacter lappiensis. Classification (GTDB taxonomy): domain Bacteria; phylum Bacteroidota; class Bacteroidia; order Sphingobacteriales; family Sphingobacteriaceae; genus Mucilaginibacter; species Mucilaginibacter lappiensis. The sequence continues at coordinate 77,093 of NZ_FTMG01000005.1, read as the reverse complement.
GCCGCGTCATTTTCTGGTGGGCAGGGGCCTCCGTAACCGGGAACACCAAAATCGGTAAGTCCCTGGATACTACCCGTTGGTGCTATTCCTGCCGATAGGCTGCCTGCTCCCTGTTTAAGTTCGTGCACGTCCGCCGGAATATCAAAAATAACCCAGTGCCACCAACCGCTGCCGGTAGGCGCCTGCGGGTCATAAATGGTTACGGCAAAGCTTTGTGTGCCCGGCGGTGCGTTTTGCCATTCCAGTTGAGGAGATTTGTTGCCACCGCTGCAGCCAAAGGTATTGGAAGTAAACTCGTTGGTGAACTGGCCACCCAGGTCTTTGCTTTTAAGGGTAAAAGTTTGTGCATTTACAACGGAACCAAGGCTTACAGCCAGCACAAATAAGATGAATGTTTTCATGATCTTTTGGATAATATTTATTTACCCAAAAATGCAGCTTTTTAAGGCTCTGCTGTTATTGTTGCAGGCTCAAAAACTATTGAAAAAAGCTCATAAAATGAGACGCATGTAAAGCGTCTTTACGTTCAGGTTGCGTTGTAGAGACACATTACATGTGTCTCTCGTAATATTTTTATTGCGCGCTAAGCTGGTATTGCTTGGGGCTCACGCCGAATTTCTTTTTAAAGGCTGATGAAAAGTTCGACAGGTTATCATAACCCAGATCGAGATATAAAGATGTGGCATTTTTTCCTTGCGATAATTCCTGCCGGGCTACTTCCAGTTTGCGTTCACGAATGTATCTGCCTGGAGCAATCTGGTACGCTTTTTCAAAGTCGCGTTTAAATGATGCCAGGCTTTTATGGGCCAGAAACGCCAGTTCTCCGAGGGTAAGGTTATTGAAAAGATTGTTCTCCACTACATTTTTTAACAACTGGGCGGGTGAGGGTGCATTGCTTTGTAACAAAGCGATCAATTGCGACCGGTGGCTTTGCAGTAAAACCAGTAATAGCTCTTCTACTTTGTTCACTGCCAATTCATAAGGCAAGTTTTGCTCCTCGTGTATCAAGGCCTGCAAACTTTTAATATAACCGGCCAAATAACTGGTTTGCCTGAACTTGATATAATCCGGTGTGGCGGAAGCTTTGGTATTGAGTTGATGTTTATTTAAAAAAGCAGTAGCCACACTCACCGGGAAAAACACCAGGATGCTGCTATACTGATGTTCGTTAAGGGTATGCTCGGCCATAATGGAGTTGCCCTGAGGTATTACTATACCCTCGCCTGTGGCTACTACGGTGTTATCAGACGGGCGATAAATGGCCTTTTCACCATTGATCACAAAGCTGATGGCATAACAGTTAAATACTACCCGGCTATTTTGCAGACTATCCTGTTCCTGGTAATGTACAAACGAAATATTACCCGCAGTGATCCTGCTTTGGTTTTCGGTAGCTTCGGGTATGTAAATATTAGTCATGCGTAGCAAGTGCTATTTTTATTTCTTTTTAATCAGAATGGTATGCGCCAGTTTATCGGTGCCATCTACCTTACCGGTATATTGAAGCCCTAATATACTTTTTACCAGGTTAAAAACCGCTACGTTTTCGAATGATGGAATAGTGGTATGCTTTTTAAATGCAGGGCCCCAGGCCAGGAAGGTGGCGTGCATATCCTTAACCAGGGTAGGATCGTATCCGTGCCAGCCCTGGTTTATTTTTCTTTTGGATAAGTTAAACACTTTAGGATAATGGGGTATTAGCAATATATCGCCAATGCGATTGTGCCAGTCATCAGCCTGGCCGTAGTGTAACCTGGTGGGGATATTGGTTTTGAGATATACGTCGTAATCAACTGCTTCTTGTTTTAGTTGTTTGTAGGTGGCATCGATATCGGTTTTGTTTTTGGCATAGAGCTCAACCAGGATGCCATCGCCGGAAACCAGAAATTTAGAGGTATCAATAGCTGCGGGAATGCTGATGGGGTGTTCTTTGTCTACATTGGTCATGCCGTGGTCTGATACAAAAATGAAATTGGCTTTAATTCCTGTGGTTTTTACCGCTTTATTCAGTTCATTAACTGCCGAATCTACAAAATGTACTTCGCGGGCTGTTTCTGGTGCGTCGGGGCCATACATGTGTCCGGCGTGATCAACCTGCGGAAAGTAAAAAGTGATCAGGTGGGGGCGCTCAGCCGGTGGCAGTTTTAACCATTTAACTACGGCATCGATGCGATCATGAATATCTATCTTTTCATTATAGGTATAATAATAAGTTGGGCGGATGTTCTGTATAGCCGCCTCTGAAGCTACCCAGTAAAAACTGGCCGAAAGCATACGCTGCTGTTCTGCAAGCACCCATAATGGGGAGCCATAATACCAGGAACCATCGGCTACCTTGTTTTTGGCCCCCATGTAATAAGAATCATGCCGGTCACGATCATAAAAAGCGTTATTAACCAAACCCGAATGAGAAGGATATAGGCCACTCACCAAAGCATAATGATTAGGGAAAGTAACTGACGGATAGGACGGAATCATAGATATAGCTCTAACTCCTTCCTTACTTAAAGCAAGGAGGTGTGTGGCCTGGTATTTTTTAGCATAATCATATCTGAAACCATCTGCCGAAATAAGGATGACGTACGGCTTGTTTTGTTGTTTGGCACTGTTTTTACGACCAGTGGTAATTTTCTGAACGGTATCTGCCTGACTAAATGCGATTATAGCTTGCAAAAGTGCTGCAATGAATAGGATGAGTTTTTTCATACGAAACGATATGTGCAAATTTATATAAATAGCGTTATCGTTTTGATAAGATTGGGTTAAGGTTACCTCCCTCCCAGCAAGAAGAGAGGTAACCGTTATCTTTCTACTTGCGTTTTAAAGCTTCAGTAATGGCCTTTTCTACCAGTGGTTCCATGACTTTGTAACCGGCCAGATTGGGATGTACGCCATCACCTGATAATGTTTTGGGTAAACCTTTGCGTTCATCGACCATGGCTGAAAAATAATCCAGGTAAACCAGGTGATTTTTATCAGCAAAATCTTTGATCATGGTATTCAGGCGTACCACTTTTTCGGCAGGTTCCATCCCCGGGCGCCAGGGGAAATTAAATGCAGGCAATACCGATGATAGAACAACTTTGATACCGGCTGCTCTAGCCAGCAAAGCCATGGATTGTATATTGCCAAAAACATCTTCCAGTTTGATGGGGCCATTGTTTTCGGCAATATCATTAATTCCTGCCAGTATCACTACCACGCCGGGTTTTAAATTGATCACATCATCGCGGAAACGCACCAGCATCTGGGTAGTAGTTTGACCGCTGATACCACGGTTATAATAAGATTTACCTGCAAAAAAAGACGGGTCGTTATTGATCCAGAAATCGGTGATGGAGTCGCCCATGTAAACTACACTTTTCGGGTTAGGTTCCAGTGCAATTACTTTATCATTATCGGCAGCATAACGTTTAATGTTGGCCCAGTCTTTATGCAGCTGTTCATCATATTTTTTACGATTGATCTCTGCCTGTTCTTGTTTTTCCTGCGGCGATTTCGCCTTGGGATCTATCGGTTTTAAAAAGCCCCTAAGGCCCAGCCAGTCGTGAAAGCGTTCTATCCAGGTATCTGTAGGGATATTTTGTTTACGCATCCCAAAGCCATGGCTTCCCTGTGCATATAAATGCAGTTCAGCGCTGTGTTTTGAAGCGAGCCATTTAGAATACAGGTCAACACTATGTGGAGCGAGGTTCAGATCATCGTCAGTTGCCGCGGTCAGGAACATAGGCGGTGCATCTGCAGGGATGGCGGATTGCAGGACGGCAGGAAAATATGGGTAGATTGGTGCCACAAAATCGGGGCGGTTGGCAGGTGTGTATTTATATGCCGAAGCCGCGGCCAAAGTGCCTCCTGCCGAGAAACCCATAATGCCTATGCGTGATGGCGACAGGCCATATTCAGCAGCATGCTCACGTACGTAAGTGATGGCTTGCCTGGCATCAGCAATACATAAAGGGATTATTTTACTTATTTTTTGCTCAAAATCCTTTTTAGCCATGTTGGTAGCAAGTTCTTTCATCGGGTCGTCAGTGAGGCTTTGTGTCAGTCTGTATTTTAATACAAAGGCGGCAATGCCATGCTGGTTAAGCCATTTGGCTACCTCATTGCCTTCGCTATTGATAGATAATACCTCGAAACCACCACCCGGACAAATAACAACTGCCGTGCCTGTGGCAATAGTGGGATCGGGCAAAAATACTTCCATAGAAGGGTGTACTACATTGTAAACCAACTTAACATTATACGCCTTATTTTCACTTTCACCTTCGGTCCAGTTCCAATTTTCGGAGCCCGGAGCCGCACCGGGGTACAATTGGATGATTTTTTGCTGTGCTTTTGCTGTCGTTGCAAAAAGCAACAACCCTATAAATATTAATTTCAGTTTCATATAGTTGGTATGATTGGTAGCTAAATGTAGTGCTTAATTATAATATTATAAAAGCATTTAGCACAGATTGTAGTATCTCTATCCAATCATACTTGTTGTGTAATAATAAGGATACGTAAGGAATATCACTACTATACTGAAAATGTTTTCGTTATATTCATAAAACTGATTTTTTTTGATGTGATGGTATCTGGTAAAATAAACAAGCTGTTCTTTCCTGCCATACTTCCGATATTATTGCTGTCATGCAGCAAGCAGCCTAAAGTTTTTGAGAGCAATTGTAATGATGGAATAGATTTTAAGAAGATTGCATTTACAGAATTGGTTAATCATCTTAAAAATTATAATGGTCAGTACGTGGAGGTTACCGGGAAATATGTAGAGGGTGTTGAGCAATCAGCCTTATTAAACGATAGCCTCTTTGCCGATCATTCCTTAAAAAAGGCGCTTTGGGTTGATTTTAGCCAGGAATGCCCATTATACTTAACCGGTACACGGGTAGGCTTGTTTGAATACAATAATGGAACATTTACCCAGATCAATAAACGATTCATTACTATAAAAGGTAAAATTAATGTTCGTAATACCGGGCACTTAAATAAATATAAAGGTGCTATAGAAAAGGTGAGCTTTATTAAGCTATAATCAAATTGTAAATTTTATTAATTTTTGATAAAGTAAATAACTAATTATAAATTTGCAAGCAGTGTTTGTTAAGTTATAATTAAAAAATAAGCTGTTTTAATAAAACATTAGCTAGCACTTATTGTTTTACCGTTAATAATACATCGCAAAAGGGGCAATTATTATAAAAGCGGAGGTTAAAAAGAAATATATAATTTATTGTTATCAACAAAGGTTTTAAGCATATTAACAGTAATATGTTCGGGATTGCCATTCAAGTTTAAGTCAGGCGAACTGAGAAATCCTTCAATTTCCTGTAGCGTTTCTGAATTTATAGAGGCAAAACCCATTGACCAATCCGGAAAGTTTCTTTTTTCGATAATTCCGGAAGCCAGTTTAATGATGTTTTTGTGTCTGATATCTAGTTCAATAACCTTGTAAATCAGTTCAATGGAACCTTTTTCGCCCTCCAGAACCTGCATAAACGTACCCTGACAATACAGCAACATGCCTGTAACGTTGTACTTTTTATTTTTGGTGCGTGCGATAGTAAGTAACTCTAAAAGCTCGTCTTCAGTCATCAGCCTTTTGGCCGTGCTTACGTAAACAATATATTCCATCTAATAGGGGCTTGCTATCCGAATAAGTACATATTATGTACGCAAACGGATGCCTGCAAATATTGTTTTTTTTTGTGCGAAAATTGTCTTATTTTCTACTTATTTGTAGTAAAATGTTAAACACCAGCGTTGTTAACACACTTGCTCAGATAATGAGTTTCAGGCCATCATAAGCCAGTTCAATATTCTCCGGTAGTTCTTTTGAAACGTCGAAATGAGTACCTAAACGATGGCTGATATGTGTAAGATAGGTTTTTTCGGCACCTATTTCATTTGCAAAATTGATGGCCTCATCAAGGGTGAAATGAGATATATGGCTTAGCTTTTGCAAGGCGTTAATCACCAGGATTTTTGTTCCTTTTATCTTTTCTTTTTCCGTTCCTGGTATTGTTTTGGCATCAGTGATATAAGTAAAATCCTTTATTCTGAAACCTAATATGGGCAGTTTGTAATGTAAAACCTCAATGGGGATAAATATGGTATGGCCGATTGGAAAGGGACGAAGGTCAATCGGGTGTACCACTACCTGAGGTATGCCAGGGTACCCAGTTCCGTCAAAAACGTAAGGAAACTCGCGTACCAGTGCTTTTTGTACCCTTAAATCAGCGTAAATATCAACCGGACTGTTTTGTTTATAGTTGAACGCCCTGATATCGTCCATACCGGCAATATGATCCTTATGTTCGTGGGTAAATACAATGGCATCCAGGTGCTTTACGCCGGCGCGCAGCATTTGATGCCTGAAATCGGGCCCGGAGTCAACTACTATGGTTTTATCCTCAGTCTCTATTAAAATGGAGGTGCGTAAGCGGTTATCGCGGGTATCTGTTGATGTACATACCTCACAGCCGCAGGCTATAACAGGTACACCCTGTGAAGTTCCGGTTCCTAAAAATGTTATGGTCACAGCTGCAGTTTAGTTTGTTTGATCTCCTGCAAAAACGCAACCTGTTTTTCGTCAAGCAGTTTGTAATCTACTTCAAGTTCACGCAACATTTCAACGATGGCTAATATTTTACTTTCCAGGTTCGAGAAACGGTTAACAATTACCATACGACTGCTGAGCAACAGGCAGGAACCCGTTTTAAAATTGCCTTTCTCATACCGCACTTTGTATCCGGCCGATTTAAGCAGCATTTCCAGTTTTTCAAGCGTATGATTGGTAGCGGGTAGCATTATTCCAAAATTAACAAAAGTATGTGTAAATGCACTTTGAATTTGGGGAATTTTGAAAAGCTGACTTTCAGATTGCCGCGGATAGGTGTGATGTATTTCGACACTTTTGTACAGAAGGTTATATCATGCAGGATAAAAGCTGGTAATGCAGATTAAATCAACGTTGCTATTCAATAATCTGCACATCTGTATTTTTTGCACATCCACACATCGATCTAATCATGCCCTGTTGCCGGTTGCTGAACCATATGGTACTTGCCAGATTTGATGAGCTTTTGCTGTTCGGGCGAAAATAACTGGCGCCCGCCAAAATCCTGTACCCAGTAATTCCGGTACATGGCAACGCCTACTTCCTTAAAGTCGGGATTCATGAGGTTTTTGCAATGCCCTTCACTTTTAAACCAGCCGTCCATTACTTCGGCAATACTCTGTTGCCCGGCGGCTATGTTTTCGCCAATGGCAAAACTTTTATACCCCTTAAATTTATAGCCAGCAGCAACTATACGGTCTTCCATACTGCGGCCATCCTTGCTGGTATGGTCAAAGTAATTTTGCCGGGCCATGTCTTTGGCGTGTCCTTCGGCAGCATCCTGCAAGTCATCATTCCAGGTTAAAGCTGGGGCAGGAGCGTAATATTTTATACCACAATTACAGCCCTTTTGCCTGATTAAGTTTATACGGTATAAAAACTCATTTTTAAATTGCCTGCTTTGCCCATAAGTTGTACAAAATGTAAGTAATGTAGTAAAAGTAAAAATGGTTTTAACGATCAGTTTCCTCATATCTTTTCAGTATGACAATTTTCCGGGGAAGTGGTTTAATTAAAGTATCCTGGCGATATAAGCAACGTTATGATCGTGTTTTTCTTATGCGTAACCGCCATTTACTGAGTTTGCGACGCCTTGAATAAATGATCACAGCTATTGAGATCAGCGCAAGCGATATAACCAATACTACAACGAGGCTATGCGTTTGACGGAGCTTGTTTTGGAGGTTTTTTTCTTGTTGGAGGTAAGTGCTTTTTTTTTGACGATGACCGAATCTCGTTTTTTAACCTGGATGGAATCCTGTGTATTGATACGAGCCAGGCGGTCAATTTCTGCCTGGTGCAGGCTATCATCAATCTCCTCATGCCGTTTTATGGCCAATGAGGCTTTATCAAAATCGTTCATTTGCCGGTATAAGCCGGCATAGCCTACCTGCACGGCCGATTCATTTTTAGGGTCTTTGTTTTTAATGGAAAGTGCCAGTGCTTCATTCAGATCATGCATGGCCCATTTGTAATCTTTCATATCAGCCTTTATAGCCGAAAGCTCAATTAAGGACGCAATGATGTTAGGTGCGTCTTTTTTCTGACGGGATATGCCGTTCGATTGAAGAATGAACCACTTGGCCTGGACATATTTGTATTGTTGACGATAAATTTTTGCCAGATTATTATAACAGGTACGTAAACCCAGGGAGTCTGAAAGATTGGAGAAATTATGCAGGGCCAGCATGGTATAGTTTAGGGCCTCGTACTGGTTATAATACCTGAAGCGCCGGCTTTTGATCGTATCATTTTTTAATAAATACTGGTTAGCGATCTCCATATATATGGGGCCTTTTAACGAATCTTTGGTGACTTGCAGCTTTTGCTTAAGACTATCCAGATCATGTGCCTGCGCTGATAATCGCAGTCCGGCTAGGAGGATAAAAAGGCAGGTAATCAGTTTCTTCATGTAAGGGTTATCGTATCAACAGTTAATTTGAATATACCCCTTCAAATAGCGTGCCTGTTTCCTGTTTATTAATCTAAATACAGGTGATATTGAGCGATTTGTAATTTTTTATACCTTAAAGATATTTTTCTAATCAAGTTTAATCTTAAACATTAACCGGTAGAAGAGACCATCTTTTTGCAAAGTGGGGATGGTATAGTAAATAGTACAGTAATTTATAAAATTACCTGCTCGTATTTATTAATAGACATCTGCAACCATTTTACCTTATTCATTAAAAGGTTAAATAGGGATATACCCACTGTAGCAGTAGTAATGCCTGCCAATACATCCAATACATAATGGTGACTGGCATAGACGGCAGTAAACCAAATACCCAGCATTACAATGGCAAAGAAAATACTGGCAATTTTGTACCGGTTTTTTATACCGTAATACAAAACAATAACCGGGTAAGAGGAGTGAAGCGATGGCATGGCCGCGAACACATTGGAGCCTTTGGTATAAATGGATTTGAAGATACCTGCATGAAAATAAGCATCAAACTTAGCCAGGCCAGCAACATTGCCCGCTGTGAGCGGTGTAAAATGGAAACCATAGTATTGAACATACCATGGCGGTGCAGCCGGGAAGGTATAATAAATTACAAAACCCAACAAATTCACCAGTACAAAAGTGAGCGAGAAATATAAAAACTGCCGTTTGTTTTTAAAGAATAGAAAGGCGGCAAAACCTAAAGGTACAGGTATCCAGCACAGGTAAAATAGTCCAGTTACTACATCTATAAACGTTGTGCCATGAATGCGCCAGTATTCATTAGGAGTTAACAATTTACCATTGTCATGTATCCCGAAAATGTGCTTTTCAAAATTGTACAGATCGGCTATATGAACGGCGGTATAATGGTAATTGGGGAAAGCCTTCATGTAGTCAAATATGATCCAGTATACAATGAATATGCTGAAGCCTAATATGAACTTACGCGTAACGGCAGATAGGTAAAAGAGAGTGTTAAATATTGCTACTAGAACCAGTTCAGAGGAGTTATAGCCGATAAGGAAGTAAGAGATCAGTAAATAACCTATTGAAAGAAGTGAAACAGTGAGTATGCTTTTTGGATTAACTGTTACGCTATGATGCCCGGTATTATCCACCTTTATTTTTTTAGAAAGCCTGAACGGAATATTTTGTCCCATAGCGGCGAACTCACACCGTAACCTTTTTCAGGATCCTGGTAATGATGCAGCATATGGTGTTGTTTTATTTTTTTGAAGAGGCCGCTTTTAAAGTTAAAATGATGCATAGCATAGTGCGATATATCATAAAATAAATAGCCTAATATAAAACCTGGGAAAAAACCGAATATATAGTTTACAGGTAACAACGCTTTAAACAAAAAGTAAAAGCCGGTAGCCAGTGGAATACTTAATGAAGGTGGCAATACCAAACGTTTGGCATCGCTAGGGTAATCATGATGTACACCATGCATAATAAAATGCAGCCTTTGCGCCCATTTCCAATTTTCATTTGGCTGGTAGTGGAAAACGAAACGGTGCATAATGTATTCCACAATGGTCCAAACAAATAAACCGCCTAAAAATAAACCAGCATATAGAAAAAAGTTCATTCCTGCTTCAAAAAAGGCTTCGTAAGTACATACCAAAATAACAGGCACAAAAATATACAAGGGTACGGTATAATGTACCTTTGATAAACCTTCAAAAAAGTCGCTTTTAAACATTCTCACAGACTCCTGAGAATTGGAGACATAATTCTTTTTCATAGCATATCAGGTTTTAAAATTTTAATGATTTCTCTGCCTGTTATTGTCTTTTTAATAATATAAGTTAGTAAAACCTAACCAGGTTCAATTTTAATAAAGATTTACTCACATGTAAATACCTTTATTAAATTGTTACGAAGATATGATATTTAGCCCGGTTTTGAGTGCCGAGTTTTGAGTTTGGATTTGAGTAATTATTTTGAGAACTCATCACTCAAAACTTTACCACTTAAAACTAATTATCTTTTCTCTGCTTCAATTAAAGCTCTTTTAGCCTCTCTTAACCGGTTAAACGCAGTAATATTAGTAAGTACAGCCAGTATCACTAATGGAATGGTGAATATAGATATGGTTTCAAACACGTGAAACTTAATACCGGGTATAAACAATTTATAGTTACCGCCAATGTACTGCGCTACTATACCACTTAAAGCGGCGCATAAGCCAATGGTTACTACACGCTCTGGTCTTTGCATTAAGCCCCCTTTAACCTCTACACCTAAGCCTTCGGCACGGGCCCTTACGTAACTAACCATCATGGAACCTATCAGAGCAATAAAGGCAGCTATGGAGCTTACAAAATAATGATGGGCAACAAGGTAATAACAGATACCCAGGAACATGATCAACTCACTGTAACGATCCAATACAGAATCATACAAAGCGCCAAAGGTTGATTTCATATTACCCAAACGGGCTACCTGTCCGTCGAGCATATCGAACAGGCCCGCAAACAAGATTAAGCCACCAGCCCAGCCCACGTAACTTAGGTCGCCTCTGTTGCCCTCTTCGGCACCCAATATAAATATGGCGGCTACACCTACATTTAATACAAAACCAATTGAAGTAACTGCATTTGGGGTTAACCCAACCTTGATAAGAATTTTTACAAAGGGATCAATAACCTTGTAAATGCCTAACTGTAGGTTTGTTCTTATGGATGTTTGCTGTTCCATTTTTTTGTATTTATTGTGCTGTACAAAACTAAAAATCAAATTTAACACGAACACGGATACCATCACGAGGTACATCCGGGTGGTCTAGATAATTAAATCGCCTCACGTAATCAATCCGTATAAATTTAAATATATTTTCGATACCAACGCTACCTTCAACATAAGGAGTACGATCTAATGTATAGGTTAAAGGCACTCCCTTATCATCAACCGGGAACTGGTATAATGATGGATGTAATGCTGGATTATTTCTGTCGGTTAAACCACCATACAGTACTTTTGCCGAAAAAACTTCACGCCATTTTAATTTTTTCAACAACGGTACTTTGTTAAAAAAGAAACCGCCAAAGTGATGATCGATCCTGAAGCTTTCATAATGATCACTAACAAACTCCATAAAGTTCATCAGGTTATATGAATCAATATCATAAGCATAAGTTTGATTAGCCTGGTGAATGGTTAACAGCGGAAATGGCACTGTACCGAATATTTTACCGGCTGCAAGACTAATGTCTGAATAACCAAGCTGCGATAAGTATAAACGCTTATCGATCCTGAAATCAAGCTTTTGATAGTTGTACTGGCCGTTGAAAAGGTTCTTAACACCAGCAGCGTAATCAAGCTCAAGTGTCGGGTATTTATTCGGGATCGGTACCCTGTAAATTTTACCCTGATAAAATTCTTCATGCGGAGACCAGCGTATACTGCCGGTAAGCTCCGTAGTAGTAAGCGCGTTTATTGAATTAGGTTGCCCATTTATGGTATTGTTGAAATACAACGAACCTGCCGGCGATTGTCTCCAGTTTTTAAATCCACCGCTAAATGACAAGTGGCTTTCCAACTCATGAACATAATCTAAACGATAAAAATCATTGTACAGGTATTTATCATTTGTACCACGTTTAAATGACAGCAAAAAGTTATCTTCCTGCACAAACTGGAGGTTTGCACCTGGTATTTTAGTATCTTTCTGGTAACTTACCCTGATATAATTTTGCGGGAATTTGTATATAGATTTGTTGTTAAGCGAGTAGGTAGCACTTAAAAAATATTTCCATTTCTCGTCCTTAAAACCATAGGCGGCATAAGTTTCAAAATAGTAGCGCTTGCTTAATTCAGGTGTGGTACGGCCACCAATTCTCAAGCGCAAACCTTCAACGGGGTTAAAACTATAGAACGTGTTGGCAGGGCCAATCTCAAACTTGCCGAAGCCTTTATAACCAGCGAGCAAAAGTGTTGCAATATCTACCGTACGTTTGTATGATGGCATGTTCCTTAGGCTATCTACGTTCTTGTAAACTTTAGATTCGGCCGTTGTTAAGGTATCCAGGCGATTGTGCTCCCAGAATGAAGCAGGTCGACTTTTTGCCTCATCTGTTGATTCTTCTGATTGTTTAGTGTAAGCCGTATCCGGTCGGGGATGATTCACTACGTAGTTTTTATACGTAATAGTGCGCATACCCAGCAGCCCGCTTTTACCCTCTTTTTTGGTAGCACCAAACTCGGCTATGGTATTGCTGCGGCTCAGGTGGTAACGATTGTCGGGGTTTTGTTCAAAATCCAGATCAACCTCCATAGAGCGTATAAAGTTGATATTAATGTGTTTATTGATCTTCAACACCGCTTTTTGTACCGCATAGTTACCATCAAGGGTAATATATATCATCCCTTCAAAAAGTACATCGTTACTATTACGCGGCGTAAAGCTCAGCTCAACCAATTTTTGGTTCTTGGCATCGGTAATAGTATCGGTTATGAAGAATTTATAATAGTTTGGAGAATTATTAGATATCGGGCTTAAAAACTGACTGGTAATTAAAAAGATATCATTGTCATAGATATCCACATTGTTGTACAGGTGTTTAAAATATTGTTTAACACCTTCATTATCAACTGCAGGACCGAAGTTTACCCCACGTTGGCCTAAAATCACCTCGCGTTTCTTTTCGGGGTTTTTGCGGTAGTAGTTTTGTGAAAGTTTTTCGTCGAGATAAACCGGTAATATCGATTTTCCGGGTAAAATGCTACTGTCACGGTTGTCGATAATGAACTTGTATTTTTTGAAGAATTTTCTGTCTGAAAACGCGGCTGATACGTTGATGAACCCGAACATCATTTTATCATACTCGCGGTATTCTACATAGTCATAAGCCTCAGGGCGGTTTTTGGGTTTGTTTTCAATAACCTGGCGTATCAATTCCACAGCGGGATTATCCTTGTTACGATATTTAGGTTTTTTTCCCGATTTGATAACCACCTCGTTCAATTGCTTGGCCGAAGGGAAAAGCTTTACATTAATGACCTGTTCTTTGCCTGGCTCAACAGATAAAAAAGCATCTTTATAACCTAAAAAAGAAATTTTTATTTGCTTAAGTGTAGCGTTTGTGGTCGAAAGTCGGTATTTACCATTATTATCGGTGGGTACACCAATTGTTGTGCCTGTAAATGAAACGGCGACATAAGGAAGTGTTTGTTTATTACTGGCATCAGTAACCGTACCGGTTATAACAGTAGTTTGCGCAAATAATGATGAAGCAGAAAAAAAGAGTATTAAAAGAAATAAACTTTTATAAAAATTTTTAAAATCCATGTACTTTATGCAATTATGCAAATACAAACTCTTTGTTTTATCTCCAATCCCCTTATTATCTGTGACAAACTATCTGCATCATTTGTAGTGATGCGGACAGCTAATTGTTATTTTAAAGCACAAATCGTCGTAACTAATACCAATTAAATCGATATTTCTTTACCTCCTGTATAACGGCAGGAATAGTTCGCCAAAGCTTATTTTGCACTGGCGTAGCTATCCCATTAGCTTGTAATTGCGCTTCAAAGGTAGAAAAATTTATTACAGACTAATGTGGTCAAAAAGTCAAATATTCCCTGTGGAAAGCGTTTAAACCACGTTTATCTGTTAAATATTACCCTTAAATTATATTACACTGAAAACGGCGCTATGCCTTATATATTATGAGCCTGTTTATGAACTGTTTGTTTTATAATTTACGTAAAGTGTTGAATTTTAGATTGCTTTGGAACAGGCCGGCATAAGTTGTTATCAAATACAACAATGTTTAACCAGATAATAACAAATATTTTACACAATCAATAAATTAAGGCTTTAAGTATTATAGGTGAGGTATTAGCTAACCGGGAGCAATTATAAGCAAAAAAATAACCAGTTGTATACAGTTTAATCTGTAAAACAACTGGTTTTATAAGAATTTTGTTTAGCTGTTTTTACGCTTCCGCGTAAACCTCTTCATAATAATCTAAACCAAGATGAGTGATCAGATCTTCGCCCATCATGTAACGTAAAGTATTTTCTAACTTGATGAGTTGTTTAAATATATCATTTTCCGGACGAAGGCCTTCGGCTGTTTGAGGCGATTTCAGGTAAAACGACAACCATTCCTGTATACCGCTCATGTTGGCTCTTTTAGCCAGATCGCAGAATAAAGCCAGATCAAGAGCGATAGGAGCAGCCAGGATAGAATCACGACAAAGGAAGTTGATTTTGATTTGCATTTTGTAGCCTAACCAGCCAAAAATATCAATATTGTCCCAGCTTTCTTTGTTATCACCGTGCGGAGGATAGTAGTTGATGCGGATTTTGTGATAGATCTCGCCGTAAAGTTCCTTGTTTTCTTCGGGCTTAAAAATATCTTCCAGCACACCTAATTTAGATACCTCCTTGGTTTTAAAATTGTCCGGATCATCCAGTACTAAACCATCGCGGTTACCTAATATATTGGTCGAGAACCAGCCATGTACGCCTAATGAGCGCGCGGCCAGGCCCGGAGCCAGGATAGTTTTCATTAAGGTTTGTCCTGTTTTGAAATCTTTACCGGCAATTGGAGTTTGAGTTTCTTTAGAAAGCTCAATTAATGCAGGGATATCAACAGTTAGGTTGGGGGCTCCGTTTGCAAAAGGTATGCCTAATTTTAAAGCAGCGTATGCATAGATCATACTTGGCGCTATGAGTTTATCATCATCAAGCAAGGCTTGCTCAAAAGCGGCCAATGTTTGGTGTATAGCTGATGCCTCATAATAGATCTCGGTTGAGCCGCACCAAACCAAAACAACCCTGTCTAAGCCGTTTTGCTCTTTAAAGTTTTTGATATCTTCCATCACCTGCTGGGCAAGCTCATAGCGGGTACCTTGTTTTACGTGTGTACCATTGAGGTTTTTGGCGTAGTTTTTATCAAAAGCAGCTTTCATTGGCTTAATAGATTCCAATTCTGCCTTAACTGAGTTTAATAACCCCAGCTCCAGAACTTTGGCATTAGTAGCAGCTTCGTAAACGTTATCTTCGTAAACATCCCATCCGCCAAAAACTACATCTCCCAGATTGGCAAGTGGCACAAATTCCTTAATTTTAGGATTGCGGTTCTCCGTTCTTTTGCCTAAACGGATATGCCCCATTTGGGTAAGTGAACCTATGGGTTGTGAGATACCTTTTTTTACAGCTTCAACACCGGCAATTAGTGTAGTTGCCACAGCTCCTAAACCTGGGATAAGGATACCCAGTTTGCCTTCGGCGGGTGAAATTTTCATTTTCATTGACTTATTTATTATTAATTAGTAGGGTAAGCGTGGTTAGCTCAATTCCCAGGTTTTTAAACTATTTTTAGTTTTCGGCACTACTTAAACGTTTAAGTAGTGCCGAACAGGATTAATTCTTATTTTATTAATTCCGTGTTCAAAAATAACTTAAACGTTTAAGTTATAGATTATAAACAACAGAATTTTTACTTTTATTATTAATAAATTATTTAATTGTTGATATCAAAGCCACTTATTGGCCTTGTACCAGGTTAGTGTTTCGGCTAAACCCGTTTTCAAGTTGTAAGCCGGATAAAAGCCCAAATCTGATTTTGCACTTTCGTTGTCGCAGTACCAGTTTACTGCCATAAGCTCATCTATCTTTTCGATATTCACTACGGCGGCTTTATTTCTCAAAGAACTTACTTTTTCTGATATAGCGGCTATTATTTTTACAAAATTTACAGGCAAATGAAATTTAAAGGTAGTTATATCCAGTATTTCTTTGGTCAGATCGCCCAACTCATACTTGTCATAAAAATTTCCGTCGCTCAGATTATAGGTTTGATGATTTCCGCCGTATAGAGCCTTTATTGCCGCTTTGGCCACATCTTTTACATATATAAAGCTTAGCTTTTGCTGGGTTTTGCCAATGTATGGTTCAAGCCCCTTTACCAGTTGCTTGAAAAATATAAATATGCCGGTGTCCCTTGGGCCATAAACGGCGGTAGGGCGTAGTATAGTATAATTTAAATTTTCAACCGTTCTTAATTGTTCTTCGGCCAGGAGTTTACTCCGACCATAAGCCGTTACCGGGGCAGGAGGGGTAGCTTCGGTTATAATACCGGTTAGTGTTTTAAGCGGCCCAATAGCTGCCAAACTGCCTATCAATACAAACTTTTGCAAATTGGGGCAGGCCCCAGCTGCTGCAGTTGCCAGGTTGTGTGTATAAGTAGCATTGATATGATTGTATTCGGCTTGTGAACGGGCAGAGGTAACACCGGCTGCATGAATGATGTAATCTGGTTTAATATCAGCGAGTTGTTGTTTTAAAGTAGGCAGATCTTTATAGTAGAGTTGCACATAATTGATAGTAAAATGCTTTAGATGATCAATATTGCTGCTTTTGCGCACTGCCGCATAAACGTCTAGATCATTTTGTAACGCTTCCTCAATTAAGTGATACCCAACAAAGCCACTCGCACCGGTTATTAAAACCCGCTGTTTCATATGGCCTTTTCATATAGTCTGTATTTTTTATACGGATTACCGTTTATGGCTTCTATGGCACGATTTACCATCTCGTTGTTTTCCAGAGTCCAGCCGGCTTCGGCCTGTTTCATGCCTTTTCTTCTGTACTCTTTAATAATAGAGCCATATAAACAGGCTTCGATACCCATTTTACGATACCCATCAATAACCCCCAACGCGTATATCCGCAGGCTTTGTATTTTTTTACGGCCGAACAAAATTTTGAAAATACCGGTTGGCAGTAAACGCCCGCGTTTAATTTTCTTGAATATCTCGTTGTAGTTGGGCAGGGCCAAGCCAAAGGCTACTATTTTACCTTCCTGTTCAGCAACCAATACAAAGTCAGGGTCGAGAATCAGTTTAAGGTCTTTGGCCAGATAATCGTACTCATCATTACTTAAAGGAACAAATCCTTCATTATGATCCCAGGCCGAGTTGTAAACTTCGCGCAGCTTTACCGCCTCCTCTTTAAACTTTTTCATGTTTAATGTACGGATTATGATATTACTGCGTTTTAAACGATCTTCTAATGCGGTTAATAAACGAACTGATTTATCGTCGTAACTTTTATCGTCCCAATGCCAGGCAATCAGATCGGCGTTTTTAATAAAGCCAAATCCGTCTATCAGATCGGCATAATAAGGAGCGTTGTAAGTCTGCATTAAAAACGGCGAGCTGTCAAAACCTTCTATCAATAAACCGCAGGGTTCGTTGGTAGAAAAATTAACAGGGCCGATCAATTTTTCGGTTACTCCTTTTTGTTTCAACCAATCGGTAGCGGTATTAAAAAGTGTTGTGGCTACTTCTTTGTCATTAATGCAATCAAAAAAACCAAAAAAACCATCGTTGGTGTTGTTGAATTTGTTGTGTGCATTATTGAGTATAGCTGCGATACGACCAACAATTTTATCGCCATTATAGGCTAAAAAAGTTTGTACAGTGTTATGTTTATGAAAAGGGTGGATGGTTAACAGGTCACGTTGAGCTATGAACAATTCCGGGACGTAGTATGGATCGTCCTGATACAAATCATGTGGAAAATCAATAAATGAAGCTAATTCTTTTTTAGAACTAACAGTTACAATTTTTATCATGAGTAGTATTATAAAATTGTTGCGTAAGGCGTAAATATGAAACGCCCGTGTGCAGAAGCTTATTTTAATAAATAGCTATGCGCACACGGACGTTTTTTGTTTAATTAGATATTTTCTTTAACAGAGGCTGCAGATACACCAACTTCTTTAAACGCTTTTGAAAGTTTTTCAACAGCTTCGTCAATTTGAGCAAAGGTGTGGGTAGCCATTAATGAAAAACGCAGCAATGATGAATCTGAAGGTACAGCTGGCGAAACCACCGGGTTAACAAATACGCCTGCAGCTTGCAGATATTTGGTTACCAGGAACGTTTTCTCGTTATCACGTACATAGATAGGTAATATCGGACTTTCTGTAGGGCCAAGGTCAAAGCCTTCGTCTAACAAAAGCTTTTGTGCATAATTGGTATTGTCCCAAAGTTTCTGGATACGCTCCGGCTCAGATTCAATAATATCTAAAGCCGCAATTACACTGGCAACCGAACCTGGAGGCATGCTGGCACTGAACATTAATGAACGTGCACGGTGTTTAATATAATCAATAGTATCTTTATCGGCAGCAATAAAACCGCCTAATGATGCCAGCGATTTACTGAATGTACCCATGATCAGATCAACGTCATCTGTAAGGTTAAAGTGCGATGCTGTACCTGCACCTTTATGGCCAATAACACCTAAACTGTGAGCGTCGTCAACCATAATGTTGGCACCAAACTGGTCGGCCAGTTTAACTATCTCCGGCAATTTAACAATATCACCCTCCATGCTAAATATACCATCCACAGCGATAACCTTCACAGCCTCTTCAGGCAGTATGCTCAGTTTACGCTGAAGATCGTCCATATCATTATGGGCATATTTGATCACTTTTGAAAATGATAACCTGCTACCGTCAATGATAGAAGCATGATCATATTCATCTAATATAATATAATCATTACGGCCTGTAATGCATGAAAGCACACCCAGGTTAACCTGGTAACCGGTGCTGAGCAAAACGGTGGCTTCTTTACCAACAAAGTTGGCAAGCCTGTTCTCTAACTCAATATGAATATCAAGTGTCCCGTTCAAAAAACGTGAACCGGCACAGCCTGTACCGTATTTGTCAATTGCCTTCTTTGAAGCTTCTTTAATCTTTGGGTGATTGGTTAGCCCTAAGTAGGAATTGGAACCAAACATTAACACCCTTTTGTTATCTATTATTACTTCAGTGTCCTGAGCAGACTCAATAGGCCTGAAATAAGGATACAATCCCTTCTCCCGGAGCATATTTGCAACCTGGAACTCGGCGATTTTCCCATGTAGTTTTTTAACCATGTATTAACCCTGCTTAAATTTTGTGTAAAAATACCATGAATAAGCATATAACCTATATGGTAAATGTAATTTTTTTAAAAAATGCTTCTCCTGAACTCAAAAAGGCCAGAAACATTCTAAATTCTATCACGGCAAATTAATTAAATTTTTTATTTATTTCGTACCACAATTTTTCATTTTTTTGTAAAAAGCCCAAAAACATATGATTTTGGCATGTTTTTATAAAATCTACGTAAAATTCTTGTTCTTGATTTTAATTTAGTAATATTAATCACATATTCGCACTTCCCCTGTGCAAATCAACAAAAACTATAAGATTAAATTTTTGTTCTTTTTGCGGACAATGAACGTCACCTATAGCCATCCTATGAAAAAAAATAAGTATTTAGTATTTTTCATCACCATCGCCTTAACATTAATTTTACATTCGCCAATCTGGTCACAAACTGTAGCTGATAGTATTAACGGTCCTGTTTCCTTAAAACAGTGTGTAGAGTTCGCCTTACGAAACCAACCCGCTGTACGCCAGGCTTCTATTGATGAGCAGATCAATGAAAAAGACATCAGGATAGGGCTTTCTGCCTGGTTGCCTCAGATAACCGGATCGGGTATATATAATTATTATTTCCAGGGTACGCCACAGGCCGGGGCATCAGGTGCCAACTTTCCGGCCAGTTCCGGGATACGCAATCTTTCAACGCTGGGCTTACAGGCCAGCCAGGTTATTTATAATAATGATGTGTTATTGGCGGCTAAAACAGCAAAATACTCCCGTCAGTATTATAAACAAAACATCCTCAGCAGTCAGATCAATGTAGTGTCTGATGTGAGTAAAGCGTTTTTTGATGTATTGCTTTCTCAAAAGCAACTGAACATCACCAATGAAGATATCACCCGTTTGCAAAGGAGTTTGAAAGATGCCTATAACAGGTATCAGGCTGGAGTATCTGATAAAACAGATTACAAACAGGCTACCATATCGCTTAACAATTCGTTAGCCACGCGTAAACAAACCGAAGAGGCCATCAAAAGTAAAACGGCTTATTTAAAACAGATCATGGGCATTGGCGGAGCAAAAGATTTATCGCTGGCTTATGATTCAACGCGTTATGAACAAGCTGCCGTTATTGATACCAATCAACAGTTAGATGTAAACAACCGTATCGAATACCGCTTGCTGCAAACTAATAAAGTACTACAGAATATTAATGTGAATTATTACAGGTATGGATTTTTACCTTCCCTGTCTGCTGTGGGCAGTTATAACCGGGCCTATTTAAGTCATGATTTTTCTGATCTGTACAAACAGGCATATCCAACAAGTTATGCTGGTCTTACTTTAAATCTTCCAATTTTCCAGGGGACAAAGCGCTTGCAGAATTTAAGCAAAGCAAAATTGCAGGTTGAACGTACCGATCTTGATCTGGAAAACAGCAAAAATACCATCAATACCGAATATGTGCAGGCATTGGCCAGTTACAAAAGTAATTACACCAGCTACCAGCTGATCAGGCAAAACGTCGATTTGGCTAAAGACGTATATAAAGTAGTAAGCCTGCAATATCGCGAAGGTGTTAAAACTTATCTTGATGTTATTGTATCCCAATCAGACCTGCGAACTGCAGAGTTAAACTATTATAATGCATTGTTCCAATTGTTATCAAGCAAAATAGATCTGCAAAAGGCTTTGGGAACATTAAATGTTGAATAATTGAAAGATAGGATCGCCTTAAAAAAACAAACAACCAACGAATAACGGCACAGCACTCATGAGTACCGCTAAAGAAACAAACAACCAACGAATAATCACTACGATGAAAAACAGATATATATACTGGTTAGCCCCTGCCGCCTTATTGGCATTAGCTTCTTGCAAAGGTAAAAGTGCACAAAATGCGCCATTGCCGCCAACTCCTGTAAACTTAGTCGAAGCTAAAAAAGCTGAGGCCATCTATTACGATCAATTCCAGGGTACGGTGGTTTCTATCAATACCACCGAGCTCAGGAGCCAGGTGCCCGGTTTTGTGACCGGCATATTTTTTAAAGAAGGTGATGTGGTGCAGAAGGGGAAAGTATTATATGAAATTGATAAACGCAAATACGTAGCTGCTTACCAACAGGCAGAAGCCAACGTGCTGAGCGCGCAGGCCAACCTGGTTAAAGCGCAAAAAGATATCGACCGTTATAATATGCTGTTGAAGAATGACGCGATTGCCCGTCAGACAGTTGACCAGGCTGCTGCAGCTTATGAAACAAGCAAAGCTGATGTGGCTGTGGCTAAAGCAGCGGTATCATCGGCACGTACCGATCTTTCTTATGCTACTATTACGGCGCCATTTACCGGCCGTATAGGTATATCACAGGTGAGGCTGGGGACGCAGGTAACAGCAGGTTCTACCTTATTGAACACCATATCTGCCGAGCACCCGATGGGCGTTGACGTAGTGGTGAACGAACAGGATATTCAACGCTTTTATAAATTGCAACAGGCAAGCAGCGATACAACCTTTAAACTGCAAATGTCTGATGGGGTAACCACTTATAATAAACCGGGTAAGGTTTTAGCTATTGACCGTGGTGTAAATAACCAAACAGGTACCATTAAAGTAAGGATCCAGTTTCCGAATGAGGATGGTATATTAAAAGACGGTATGAGCTGTGTACTTAAGGTGCTCAACAATCAATCTGGTGATAGGGTACAAATTCCTTATAAAGCCATCACCGAACAAATGGGTGAGTTTTTTGTGTTTGTAAGTAAGGATACTTCTTTTGTTGACACAACTAAAAATAACGAAAAGGTAGAAGCGCTCATTGCCAAACAGCATAAAGTTCTTTTAGGTCCGCGTGTAGGTACCGATGTAGTGATCATGAGCGGTGTTGAACCTGGCGACAAAGTGGTTACCGAAGGTTTCCAGCGTTTACGCGATGGCGGTAAAATTGTACTGGGCGATCCGTCTAAAACACCTGCCCTGGGTCAGGGAGCACCAGCACAGGGAAAACAACAAGGAAAGTAACCGGTATTTTATAAAAGACAACCAGAATGATAGCAGATACCTTTATACGAAGACCAGTTACCGCTATAGTTATATCCTTAGTGATAGTAATTGTTGGTATCCTGGCAATAAGTAGCCTGGCCATAGGTCAGTACCCGGAAATTACACCGCCAACGGTAAACATCACCGGTACTTATACCGGTGCCGACGCGCTAACAGTTGAACAAACGGTTGCCACCCCTGTAGAAGTACAGGTGAATGGTACACCGGGCATGACCTACTTGCAAAGTAACAGTACCAGTAATGGCGCTATGAGCATGACCGTTAACTTTGAGGTGGGTACCGATATTAATATAGCCGCTCTTGACGTACAGAACCGTGTGGGGATTGCCACACCAACATTGCCGCAAGAGGTACAACGTTTGGGTTTAACCGTACGTAAACGTAATCCAAGCATTTTGATGCTGGTGGCTATGTACGCCCCCAAGGGTTCACATAATGTTACCTTTTTAGATAACTACACCAACGTTTTTGTTAGAGATGCACTTTTACGTGCTAAAGGTGTGGGCGACGTTTTTACACGTGCCGATGACTTTAGTATGCGTATATGGCTTAAGCCAGATAAAATGGCCGCATTGGGTATGACCGCGGGTGATGTAACAGCAGCTTTGGCCGAACAGAACGCCCAGGTAGCTGCCGGTTCGGTAGGTTCAACTCCGCAGGAAAACGGGCAGCCATTTGAATATACGGTTTTGGTGAAAGGACGTTTAAGCAGCCAGGCAGAGTTTGAAAATATTATTGTTCGTACACAACCCAGTAACGGGGCTATTGTGCATCTGAAAGATGTGGCCCGCGTGGAGTTGGGTAAGTTTAACTATGCCGGTAACTCCTTTGTCGATGGCAAACGCGCTTCTTACCTGCTGGTTTATCAGGCTCCGGGCAGTAATGCCCTTGAAACTGCTGATAATGTATACTCTACAATGGAGGGGTTAAAAAAATCATTCCCTGCTGATGTGGATTATGTAGTGCCTTTTGAATCTATAACGGTTGTAAAGGTATCGGTAGAAGAGGTAATAGAAACGCTGGTTATTGCGCTGGTGCTGGTTATTGTGGTGGTATTCCTGTTTTTACAAAGCTGGCGCACCACGCTTATCCCGGTATTGGCTATCCCGGTATCTATCATCGGTACATTCATCTTCTTTATACCTTTAGGTTTCACCATTAATACGCTGACGTTGTTTGGTTTCGTACTGGCCATCGGTATTGTGGTGGATGATGCCATTGTGGTGGTAGAATCGGTGCAGCATTATATGGACGAAGAGGGGATGTCGCCAAAAGACGCTACGACACACGCCATGCGTGATATATCCGCGCCGGTTATAGCCATTGCCTTAATATTGGCGGCGGTGTTTGTGCCGGTAGGGTTTGTACCGGGCATTGTGGGGCGCTTGTATCAACAATTTGCTATCACCATTGCTATATCTGTATTGATCTCGGCTTTTGTAGCGCTTTCTTTAACGCCTGCCCTTTGTACGATCTTATTGAAACCCCGTAAATTAGACCAGGAATCAAAAGGCCTTGATAAGTTCTTCTTTAAATTCAATGCGTGGTTTGATCGTGTTACTGGCAGATACCGTAACGGTGTTGATAAGAGTATCAAAAACTCTAAATTCATCATCATTATACTGGTATGTATTATTGTAGGTACCATTATTTTGTTTCAGCGTAAACCGAGCGGCTTTATCCCTACAGAGGATGATGGTCGTATCTATATCACTTATGATTTGCCCGAAGCATCATCAACACAGCGTACTGTACAAGTACTGCATGAAATGATGCGCACCCTGGATAGTATTCCAGAAATAGGCCATTACGCAGCATTGGGTGGTTTGAATGCGGTAACCTTCGCAACCAAATCAAACAGTGCTACCATATTTGTGCAGCTAAAACCATGGGATCAGCGTAAAGGCGAACAGCATACCATATTCCCGTTGGTAGGTATGCTGCAAAAACGCTTGTCGCGGTTTAAAGAGGCCAGTGTGGTGGTAATTCCACCACCGGCTATACCTGGTTTAGGTAATACCGCGGGTTTCTCCTTTATATTGGAAGAAAAACAAGCCGGGGGCGATATCAAGAACTTTGAATCGGTAATGCGTAATTTTATTGCCGAAGTAGGTAAACGTAAGGAAATATCCAAAGCGTTCTCCTTCTTCACTGCGCGTACGCCGGCTTATCAGCTCACCATTGACAGGGAAAAAACCAAAAGACTGGGTGTGGCGCTGTCTGATGTAAACGCGGCTCTGCAAACCTATATGGGTAGTACTTACATTAATGACTTGACCTTATATGGTCGTACATTCCGTGTACTGGCACAGGCTGATACAAATTATCGAACCAGCATCCAGAATATAGGTCAGTATTTTGTGCGTAACCAGGCGGGTACCATGGTACCTCTAAGTACTTTAACAACGTATAAAGTAATAGAAAACGCCCCGTTAATATCACACTATAACCTGTTCCGTTCGGCAGAGATAGATGGTAACTCCGCACCGGGTTACAGTAGCGGTGATGCGCTGAACGCTTTGGAAGAGGTAGCTGCCAAAACATTGCCGCAAGGTTATGGCTACGAGTTTTCTGGCCTGAGCCGTGAGGAAAAATTATCGGGATCAAAAACCATTTACATCTTTATGTTGTCAATCGGCTTCGTGTTCCTGTTCCTGGCCGCTTTGTACGAGAGCTGGTCGGTACCGTTCTCGGTACTATTAGCTGTACCGCTCGGCGCATTCGGGGCTATTTTATTCCTATCGTTCCACGCCAAGCTTGATAACAACGTTTACGCGCAGATAGGTTTGATAACCTTGATCGGTTTGGCGGCCAAGAATGCGATCCTGATCGTGGAGTTTGCCAAAGAACGTGTGGATAGCGGTATGGAACTGGAGAAAGCGACATTAGATGCTGTACGTTTGAGATTGAGGCCGATCATCATGACATCGCTGGCATTTATATTAGGTGTGACGCCATTGTTATTTGCAACAGGTGCAGGTGCAGTAGCCCGTCAAACTATCGGCTGGACAGTGTTCGGCGGTATGCTTGCAGCCACTTCTCTGGCTATATTCATTGTGCCGGTATTGTTCTTTATCATTACCAAATTTGCTTACGGTAAAGAAAAACTAGCAGAGTTGGAGAAGAACTATGATCCGCATAAAGGGCACGAACCCGAGGTTTAAAATATCTTTGGAAATAAACAAAAAAGGAGAGGCAACGCCTCTCCTTTTTTGTTTCAGATAAATTGGATGTTATGCTGAGTTTTAAAATCCGGGGCCTCTTAAGATGAAATGACGTGTTACATTGCGGCGTCGAAGCATGGTGGATGGGCCTCTGTGCGCGGGGCCTCTGATAAGCCCTGACCGACTGCCCTTATTTTTGACTTTTTTAATAAAACCAAACAAAAATTCGGCGTTTACCTACACTTAAATACCAGGTCAGTGATTACTTTTTTATGATTTTTTAATCTGGAATTAAGATTTGTAACTGAAGGTATTGATTTTTGATTTATGGTCTAAATGGTTTGATAGTCAGTTGGTAAGGGGGATTTAAATCTATTTGCTATCATGAAGTAATCATGAAGGGCTGACTACTGGCGTGCAAAATTTATGATAGTGGCAAAGTATTTGTTAAGATGGTGTTAATACAATAAAAATATTGTAGAGTTAGTACTAAAAAGCACAATTATGAAAACAATGACAAAAATTATAGCCGGAGCGTTTACTGCCTTAGCTATATTTATCGGAACAAATGTAAAAGCGCAGTCGGTACCAAAAGACGCATTGCGTTTTGGAGTAGGTGTTGAAGGCTTATTGCCAACAGGTAACCTGCATGATATCTCTAACGTAGGTATAGGTGGTACAGCGCGTTTACAATATGGAATAGCCAATAACCTGGCATTAACGCTTACTTCTGGTTACTATAACTTTTTTGGTAAGAAAATAGGAGATGGTACGGATGCTAAATACCCATCTTTTGGTATGGTTCCCGTTAAAGCTGGTATCAAAGCATTTTTTACCAATAACTTATATTTTGGTGCCGAAGTGGGTGCCGGTTTTGAAACCAAAGATTTTTATGCGAATGGCGATGGTTCAAAGAATACGAAGCTTATTCTTGCTCCGGGCTTAGGTTATGCATCTAAATCATGGGATGTAGGTGTACGTTATGAAAACTACTCGGGCCAGAGCAATAACTATGGTACTGTTGGTTTACGTATAGCTTACGGATTTGGTCTGTAATTTTACAACAACCATTTAAAAAGAAAGCCCCTCAGTATTTTACTGTGGGGCTTTCTTTTTTTACCTTTTGTCATTCTGAACGTAGTGAAGAATCCATTAGTCTATGTGCATATCTTAGTGTGCAAGTTCATCAATAGATCCTTCGCTCCGCTCAGGATGACAAACTTTTATGGTTATTTCAATTTACCCAAGGCCTCTTTGATCCTGCGTACGGCTTCTATCAGTTTATCCTCGGCAGCAGCATAGGAGATCCGGATAGATGACGGATCACCGAACGAATCACCACCTACAGTTGCTACATGGCCTTCTTCCAGCAGATAAATGCTCAGTTCATCGGCATCTTTAATGGTGCGGCCGTTATAGCTTTTGCCAAAGAAAGAGGTAACGTTAGGGAAAAAGTAAAACGCGCCATCGGGCAGGTTAACTTTAACACCTTCTACTTCGCTCAATAATTTATAAACAATGTCACGGCGTTTTTTGAATGCAGCACGCATCTCTAGTACAGACTCTAAGCCACCTTCGTAGGCAGCCACACCGGCGCGCTGGGTAATAGAGCAAGTTCCGGAAGTAATCTGACCCTGCATTTTGTCACAAGCTGCGGCAATTTCAGAGTTTGAAGCGGTATAACCAATTCTCCAGCCGGTCATGGCAAACGCTTTTGACCATCCGTTGATGATCACTACACGGTCTTTGATATAATCAAACTGTGCTATCGATTCATGTTTATCAATAAAGTTAATGTGCTCGTAGATCTCATCACTCAGGATGTATACCTGCGGATGTTTTTCAAATACTTTGGCCAATCCTTCCAGCTCATCTTTACTGTAAACACTACCAGTAGGGTTACAAGGCGAGGAGAACATGAACAACTTGGTTTTGGGCGTAATAGCCGCTTCCAGTTGCTCAGGGGTTATTTTAAAGTTTTGTTCAACAGTAGTATTAATGAATACGCTTTTACCTTCGGCCAGTTTTACTACTTCGGAGTATGATACCCAGTATGGAGTAGGAATGATCACCTCTTCGCCCGGATTTACCAAACACAATACAGCATTAGCAATAGCTTGCTTGGCACCGGTTGATACCACGATCTGGCTGAAATCATAATCAAGGTTGTTCTCGTTCTTCAGCTTAGCGGCAACAGCCTTGCGCAGGTCAGGGTAACCGGACACCGGAGTGTAGTAGGTGAAGTTTTTATCCATGGCCTGCTTCGCTGCCTCCTTGATGTGCTCAGGGGTATGAAAGTCAGGTTCGCCAAAGCTAAGGCTGATCACGTCGACACCTTTAGCGGCAAGTTCACGGCCTAATTTGGCCATCTTAATTGTTGCAGATTCGGATAAGTTATTGATCCGGGTACTTAATGCGCTCATATAAATTATGTTATCGCGGCAAATATAGAAAATAACTTTACTGCTACTTACGCTTGTTATTTATAAATTTGTCGCCTAATACCGATTGGCTTGAAAGAACAAAAAAAGATCATATTAATTTCGCTGATTACGGGCATTGTGCTGATGCTGGCGAAGTTTGGAGCATATTTTTTAACAGCATCTAATTTTGTATTGACCGATGCCGCCGAAAGCATTGTAAACGTAATTGCCAGCGCTTTTGCCTTCTTTAGCATCTACCTTTCGTCACAACCCCGGGATGAAAACCATCCCTACGGGCACGGCAAGGTGGAGTTCTTCTCTGTTTTTATCGAGGGCTCGCTTATCGGCATAGCCGGTGTGATCATTATCATTAAATCTACGTATAGTTTATTTTATCCCAATGCTATCCATGACCTGCTTGTAGGTGCTGCTATTATTGGTGCTACTGGGCTTATTAATGGTGCCTTAGGCTATTACATGATTAAAAAAGGCAAGTCCTTACGGTCAATCACCCTCGATGCCGATGGTCGGCACCTGATAGCTGATATGGTTACTAGTATTGGCCTGGTAGCGGGCTTGATACTCATCCGGTTTACGGGTATCCTATGGCTTGATAGTGCTTTGTCTATTCTGGTGGCTTTATATATTATATATAGCGCCTACAAACTGATACGTAAATCAGTTGCCGGACTCATGGATGAGGCCGATTTTCAGGTGGTAACCGATATTATTAATGTACTGAGCGAAAAACGCCGTGAATCCTGGATTGATGTACACAACCTGCGTGCCCAGAAATATGGCAACGAATTGCATATCGACTGCCACATGACCCTGCCCAATTACTTCGACCTGAATCATGTGCATGCCGAGGTATCTTTGGTTGATAAAATGATCAATAAAGAGGTGGGTATCAAAACGGAATTGTTTATTCACTCAGACCCTTGCGTACCCGATTGCTGTCACTACTGCAGCATGCCCAATTGCCCCATACGGTCTGAACCGCAAACAGAAACTATAGCCTGGACAATGGATAAGGTAGTACGCAACAAAAAACACTTTGAATAATGGAGGAGTATTTTAACGTAAGGGTATACGGTCTGTTGATCAACGAAAATAACGAAATACTGATCAGTGATGAGCAGGAATATGGCCATCGTTTTATCAAATTCCCGGGTGGTGGATTAGAGATAGGCGAGGGATTGATAGATGGGCTGAAACGCGAATTTGTAGAAGAGTGTGAAGCCGAAGTAGAGATCATTAGTCATTTTTATACCACTGATTTCTTTGTACGGTCGGCATTTAACAACTCGCAGATCATCAGCGTATACTATAAAGTTAAAAATACCACTCCCTTAAATTTTCCTATAAAAACCATCGCTTTTGATTTTGATGGCGAAGGCGACGTGCTGCAGGCTTTCAGATGGGTTAAAATAACTGATCTAACCACTGATGATGTCACTTTCCCTACCGATAAACGTGTGGTAGAACTATTAAGAGCAGAACTATGAATTTAACCGAACGCGACCTTAAAGTAATATGGCACCCCTATACCCAAATGAAAACAGCTGCACCGCCCATAGGCATAGTACGTGGCGAGGGAGCCGGCCTGTTTGATGAAGAAGGCAAAAAGTATATCGACGCGGTATCATCCTGGTGGGTAAACATTCACGGGCATGCGCATCCGTATATCGCCAAAAAAGTATCGGAGCAGTTGCTTAAGCTGGAGCACGTAATATTTGCAGGTTTTACCCATGAAGGCGCTGTTGAACTGGCCGAAAGACTACTGGCCATTTTACCCGATAACCAGCAAAAAGCATTTTATTCAGACAATGGCTCAACAGCTATTGAGGTAGCCATAAAAATGTGCCTGCAATACTGGCTCAACAAAGGTGATCAGCGTACCCGAATCATGGCATTTAAAAATGCTTACCACGGTGATACTTTTGGAGCCATGGCAGTAAGCGGTCGCAGCGCATTCACTGCCGCGTTTGATAGCTTGCTGTTTGAGGTGGAGTTTATAGACCTGCCCAATAAGGATAATATAGAAAGTCTCAAATCTCAAATCTCAAATCTCAAATCTGAATTAGCTTGTTTTATTTTTGAGCCATTGATACAGGGATCAGCCGGTATGATCATGTATGAAGCTGAGTATCTGAACAAGCTCATGGCACATTGCAAACAAGAAAACGTGCTGATGATAGACGATGAGGTATTTACCGGTTTTGGCCGCACAGGTAAACGTTTTGCCTGCGATCATGTGCAGGTGCAGCCGGATATTATGTGTTTCTCTAAAGGCCTTACAGGCGGTACCATGGCACTTGGCTTAACCACCTGTACCCAGCAGATTTATGATGCTTTTTTATCGGATGATAAGCTGAAAACCTTATTTCACGGGCACTCCTTTACAGCCAATCCGGTTGCTATAGCCTCGGCGCTGGCCAGTCTGGATCTTTTCCTGGAGCCGGCCACCGTAGCTAATATGCAACGCATCGAGACATCGCACCAACAATTTGCTGCTAAAATAAAACATCATCCTAAAATAAAAACCATAAGGCAAACGGGTACCATTATTGCCATGGAATGGGAAACCGGCGATAATACCTCGTATTTTAGCTCCCTGCGTGATAAATTGTATCAGTATTTTTTGGCCGAAGGTATTATATTGCGACCGCTGGGCAACGTGATATATATTTTACCCCCATATTGCATTACTGATGCCGAACTCGGTTATGTTTACAGCAAAATTGAGCAGGCACTTGAAGAAATATAATTATGCTAAACACATTACTACCACAAATAATAGCTGATAACGAATTGCACTCCCGCTGGTTAAACACGCTGTCTCTAATGGAAAATACCGGCGCGCGTAAAATATCAGCCAGCGAAGATCCGCATACCGTTACTTATATCATCCTAAAACATGCAGCCGAGGAACACCGCCATGCTTTCTACCTGAAAAAACAGTTGGAAAAAACCGGTGTGGAACTGCCAACCTATGCAGCAGAATATCTACTAGCTCCTGGTTCAAGCAAATATTACCTGAACCAACTGGACGTGGATGTTTGCCGTTACTTGAAAAAAGACTTGGGCTTAAGCGGTAGCGAACTGCGTTTTGCAGCTTATCTGTTGGTTACCTATGCCATTGAAGTTCGTGCCGATGAGTTGTACCCCATTTACCAGGATGCGCTTGACGAGGCCGGCAGCAAAGTAAATGTAAAATCGATCATCCTGGAAGAAGAAGGCCACCTGGAAGAAATGCTGAACCAGCTGCACAAATTCTCACCCGACTGGGAACGCCATGCCAACAAGGCCGTAGATTTTGAAACCCGTTTGTTTAATCAATGGGTAGAGCAGTTGGGGAAATCGCTGAGCTAAATCAAAATTCAAAAGTAAAAAGTCAAAAAATATCCTGTCTGTCATCCTGAACGGAGTGAAGGATTTATTCTTAGATATGATTAGTCAGTTTGATAATAGATTTTTCACTTCGTTCAAGAAGTTGTTCTTCGCTGCGCTCAGAATGACAAGGAGTTTTTAATCAGCGAAATCAACGTAATCAATCCCATCAACGGTCAAAAGGCCATATACTCCGTATAAACCAGTTGCAAAAAAGCTTTGCCCTGCTGTAGGGTTTTAGCTGTAACCGCCTCACCCGCGTTTTTATTGCCTTTATAAACTATCCTCCGACCAGAGTTGTCATAGGAGATGCTTTGCTGTGGTGTCATAAATCCGAAACCGTTATCCCAGGTAAAAAAGGCAAAGTCCTTACTAGCTGGATCAAGCAGATCTTTCGACCAGGTAAACTGGTTATGAGGCACACCCAACTGGCTTAACAATGTGGCCGCAATATCGGTTTGTCCCCCCAATTTATTGATCTTTTTACCCCGGTATTCCGGTTTAATCACATCGCCAAAAAACAATAGCGGGATATGGTATTTGACCGGATCATAAGCCTCTGCAACGTTACGTGGCAGACGGTGCCCATGATCGGCCACTAATATAAACAGGGTGTTTTTATACCAGGCTTGTTTTTTGGCCTGTTCAAAATAAGCGTTAAGGCAGGAGTCGGTAAAGTAAGCCGTGCTCCTGAACTGATTGCTGGCATCGCCATCCTCATCAGCCGGAAAATGCGCTTTTACAGGCAATACAAAAGGCTCATGATTGGTTGAGGTCTGCAGGTATGAAAAGAAGGGCTGTTTTTGCTGCTGCGCAAATTGCAGATGCCTGGTTAACAGTACATCATCATAAACACCCCATTTAGTTTGTACCTGTGCGGGAGCGAAGGCGCTCTCATCAGTGATCTGATCTATCGCGTGACTGTTCATGAAGATATTAAAATCCATGTAACTGCTTTTGCCACCATAAAAATAGGAAGTGTGGTATCCCGCGTTTTTAAATACAACCGATAGCGCAGGGAGTTTCCGCTGTTTCAAGGTATCGGCAATAATGGTGCGTATCGCTTGTGATGGGAAACCGCTCATGATGGATATAATACCTTTATCGGTACGATCTGCCGAGGAATAAATGTTATTGAACAGGACACCTTGTTGAATGAATTTTTCAAAGTTAGGTGCTACTCCTTTATCGCCACCTAATGATTCAATAATGCTTGCCGTATAGCTTTCCAGTTGGATGATCACCACGTTGGGCCTGTCGGTGGTTAGCATTTTTAATGAGGAGTCGGCCCTGGTCGTATAGGAATCATGCACCAGCTTTTCTGCGTCGGCAGGTTTCATGAACGTGTAGGGGTTGTAGGGCTTACGGAAATTCTCAAATATATTATTGAACAGGTTCCACTCGGTATTTAATGCCGATTGATTCAGGATCTCCTTGTCAGCAAAATAAGCCGCGTTTTGATTAATAGGCTCCGTTTGCAAACCACCCCGCATAAAAAGGAAGTTTACGAATACCAGCAAACAGATCAGCACTATTTTAAGACCGGGTTTGGCTGCGGGCTTCTTGAAATTATAATCAATAACATAATAAGATAATAAAGCGCCCGAGCTCAGTAATAGTATGCCTATCAGGATACACTTGCCCACCGGCGATGAACCCGATGATGCCAATGCCTCTGAAGGTGCATGATAAAACGAGCTGAATACCCTGAAGGTAACTTTAGTCCCCCATTCTCTGAAAATATTAAAGTTGAGTATAGTGTTTAAGGAAATACAAAACAGGATAATACCCACGTAAATTTTGAGCCAGATGGGTTTGATGCGGCTTGAAGGGATACACCAGTTAATGATAAACACCAGTAAAGGAATGGTACAGATATAGGCCGTAGCCGAAGCATCCAAACGAAAACCGTAAAAAAATGTCTGCAGGATATCTCCGAAGCAGGCACCACGTATTTTATAAAAAAAGTATAATTCAAACGTGAGCCGTGTGATCACGAAGAACAATAGCCAGAATATAAAGAATCTGATTATACTAAAAAGGTTTCTTAACATAAAGCTGACAAAAGTAGTACTTTATGTTAAAAAACCTTTAAAGAATTGTTAGTGAATGCGCTTGTGAGCTTTTGACTATGGGATTGTTGGACTATTGGACAGGATGAATAATTCTATTCCTTATTTAATAATCCCATAGTCTCAAAATCTAATAACTCATCAGCAAGGCCTTATCTGCCTCCGCTCATTGCTTTCAGATCATCCAGTGATATCTTTTCAAAGTCAGCCGGGATGCCGAATGTACCCGCCGGCGCTTTCTCATCTACAATGCTTTTAACGGTAACATCAGTGCTTTGTCCCTGGCTAAATGAAGTGTATTGTACCGGGAAACCACCTATTTCACGGTAATATTTGGCAATACCAGTTATCGGAACAACCACATCGTTGGTGATCCAGATATCATAAGTTTTTTTAGTTTTTGCATCTGTAGCTACTACTTTTTTGCAGTTAAAACCCGAGATCTGTTTAGTTTCGGTAGATGGTGCAAAAGTAAAGGTTGGCATATCTGCCTGGGCCTGATCTACTTCGTCAGGTGTAGCGATAGCTGCTTTTTTAATGCTGGCAACAGGCACATCAACCAATATGGCCATTGATTTTCCGCTTACATCGGTTAAGATTTTTATAGTAGCAGGACCTGCAGTAAATGTGAATGCGTTGGAGTCGGCACGGAAATACCCTTTCGCATTAACTTCCTGACCCCTCATATTGGTAGTGAAGTTAACAGTACCCTGGGTGTATTTTTTCTGCGCGCTGGCGCTCATGGCTGTTGCGGTAAGAGCCAGGCCCAGGGCAACGTTAAAAAATTTAATGTTCATAGTGTTAGTTTGATTTATACCAATTTACCTGTTTTTGATTAAAAGACAAATTTATTGGTACTTGGTTTAATTTTTTTCAGTTAGATACGGCAATTAACGAAATGTTACGCTTTAATATACTATAATTTATACGCTTTTTCTTTGCTTGCTGTTCAAGCTGGTCAATAAGCCTGGTACTATTGCTGCCATCAATTACAAGTGTTTGATAATCATAATTCTTGTTGATCAGGTCCAGGTCGGCGTATGGGTTACCGGTGATGTACAAATAATCGGTTTTTAATTTTTCCGGTAGCTGTAAGTTGAGCATTTGTTTGTCAAATACCAGTATCTTTTGATGATTGAATTGGATAAGGCCTCCTTGTTTCCTAATGAAATTTTTGCTGATGCCCTGGTTAAGGGTGAACAATTCCACATGACTTATTTTGCAGCTATCCAGGTACGGCTGTATCGAATATTTATAGTTTTTATCGGTATCAGTAAGATTAGTGATCACAACGGCCCTGTCACCATTTTTAAAAACGATACCGGTATTTTTACGCAGGTTTAAAAAAGCAACAGAGCTACTGTTATCAGCACGGTATGTTTTTATACTAATGCTTACGCATAATAAAAACATACAACCTATGCTGAATTTAAGCAACCAGGATTTTTTATCGTACAAAAAATAAAACAGGCTAATGATCAAAGCATAAGTAAGCAGGTATTCGGCTGTAGTGAACCATATTTTATTAATACTGGCGAATGGGGCGTGTTCAATAATGCTTAACGCTTTGTTCATAAACAGTATCGATTTTTCCAATACCCAGGCTAGTACAGTCGAGAGCCAGGGCACCCAGGCCAGCAGCAGATAAGCTATACCGCTATACATAATAATCATGGTAGGGATAATGATGAGCAAGTTACTCAGCAAAAAATAAACAGGGAACTGGTGAAAATAATAAGCGCTTAAAGGAAAAGTTATTACCTGCGCCGCTATGGATACCGAACACAGCGCCCACAATTTATCGGCCCATTTGTTTTTGAATTTGAACCACTCATATACCACAGGCTGCAATACGATCAAGCCTACTACCGACAGATAGGAAAGCTGGAAACCCACATCAGTTATAAAAAACGGATCGTACAAGAGCAGCAACAGGGCCGATATAGCCAGGATGTTGAGCATGCTGATATGCCGCACAAAGGTATTACCGATAATAACCATACTGATCATCACAGCGGCCCGGCAAACGGCCGGCGAAAAACCTGTTAACATAGCGTAATAGCTTATCAGCAGTATCATGATGGTCATTTTTAAAAGCCGGCCATATTTGTAGCGGTTTAAAAAGCTCAGCATCCATTGCATTAACAAATAAATAATAGCCACATGCGCGCCCGATACCGATAATACATGGATGGTGCCTGTTTTGGAATAAGCTTGTAAAATATCATTACTCAAATCGGCCTTGTAGCCCAGTATCAGGGTGGAGGCCACGGCTATAGCATTTGGATCATGCAGCTTTTGCCTGAATAACACCACCATTTGCTGCCGCAGCTTTAAGGCGTAGGCAATAAATGGATTACCAGTATCGTGCTTTAACAATTTGTATTGGCCGGGAAATAAAAATACCTGGTAATAGATGTTCTGATGGGCCAGGTATTTTTTATAGTTAAACTCGGCTGGGTTAAAAGGTGGGTCGATAGGAGTATAGTTAGCCGGTACCAGCAGTTCATCGCCATATTGCAGGGCAATGGCATCACTATCTTTTAGGGCGAGAAGTAAGGTGCCGTTAGCATCCGCAGTTTGCCGTTGGTTGATGCTTTGATGAACGCTAGCTGTAAATCGTACCAACCCGTTTTTAAACTGTGGCTCGTTACTGATGTTTACCGCCAGGTATTGTGATTGTATTTTTGAAAAATGATGCCGGTTGTTCAATTCGTTATAACTGATTACGCTGATCCACCCGGCCGAAAATAAAATAACACCCATCAATAAACCGCCGATCCAGCGGACTTTATAAATAACCAGGCGTTGGTAATTTAAGTTCAGCGTAATAAATACGATAGCCAGACAGATAAAAGTAATGGCTAAGGCAGGCAAATAAATATCCGACATCAACTGCATCCCAGCAGCCAAACCCAGTAAAAAAGGTATAAGCAGAATAACAACCGGGATTTGGCCTTTATACATTCAGATATGAGATGTTAGATATGAGATTTGAGACAGAATATCCGGTGCCGATTTTAAGAAAGAAATGTATCTCAAATCTCATATCTAACATCTCATATCTATTCTATAGTTCGTCCCTAACTTCGAGCAGGAATTTTTTGATATTTTCGAGCGAATCGATCACGCGCTGGTTCTCTTTGGTATCGCTCATATTATGTTTGAGGTGCTCTTTGGCACCATTAAGTGTGTAACCCTTATCGCGGATGAGGTGAAAGATGATCTTGAAATTTTCGATGTCCTCGGGAGTAAAATAGCGGTTACCCTTTTTATTCTTTTTGGGCTGCAGCACATCAAATTCCTTTTCATAAAAACGAATAAGCGACTGGTTCACATCAAACATGGCCGACACCTCGCCCATGGTGTAATACATCTTGCTTATTTCGCGGTCTTTATAAGGCATATGCAAAGATAAATTTTATTTTGGATTTGCGATTTTAGAAAATTGCAACCTTGGCGAAAATTTTATGCGAATTATCAATAATTTATTAAGTTTGACAACATTTAAATCTAATCCTTATGATCAATAAAACACTTTTAGCCGTAGCGGTAGTTCTCGCGTTATCATCTTGTGGTAACTCTCAAAAAAAAGAAGAAGAAAAATCAGGTTTTGAAAAATTAGCAGAAGGTGCCGGCAATTTAAGCAAATTTGCAAAGTCGGGCGAGAAATTGAAAGAGCAGACCGAGAAACTTAAAAAACTAACACCGGCAACTACAGAGGAATTGAAAGCTGTAGTACCCGAAAATGTAGGCGATTTCAAAAGAAAAAGTTACAGCGCAGGCGGTACCGTGGCCGATATTGTTGCTGCTGATGCGGAATATTCAAAAGAAGATAATAAGACTATTCATGTAAGTATTTTAGATGGCGCCGGCGAATCTGGTAGCGCTGTGGTTAGTTTATTAGCCATGGGACTGAGTATGCAAACGGAAGCAGAATCGAACGGTACCGTTAGCAAAAACATCGATGTAGATGGCGTGCGTTATTCTACAGAAGATACTAAAAATGGCACCACAGTAAGTTCTTCTTTGAAGTTTATATACAAGGAGCGCTATGCTGTTACCTTAGAAGGCCAAGGTTATAGTCTTTCTGATTTGCAGGACTTTTTAAAGAAATTGGACCTGAGCTCATTAAAGTAAGCCTATCATTGGAGTAGATATTCTGCCCAATATTGTGTATGTTTGTATATACACCAGCCCGGTTTTCCTGATCAAAAAGGAAAACCGGGCTGTTTTGTTAAGGAGAAAAACAGAACAAAAATCGACTGTTTGGTGTCTAGTTATTTGATAGTCAATAAATTATTACTTTTTAAAGTTTTTAAAACTGCTCAAAACTGCGTTAAAATTTGTTAAAAAGTGTTAAAATGAGGATTTTTTGAGTGATTTTGAGCTGTTTTTAGCCCGTTTTTGAGCAGAAAAGTGTTAAAATTTAAGGTTTAAAAAGTTTTTTGGAGGAGCGCAGGCTGTCAGTCTGAGCTCGTCGAAGACCGGCGGGTAGAGGCCTTTAGACAAAATTCTAAATCCGAAATCGAAATTCCGAAATCCGAAATCCAAATAATTCTATCTTTGCACTCTATGACAGCTACCGAAATACGACAGGCTTTTCTTGATTTTTTTGTTTCCAAAGGGCATATCATTGTGCCTTCTGCACCTATTGTAATAAAAAACGACCCTACCCTCATGTTCACCAACGCGGGGATGAACCAGTTTAAAGATATATTTTTAGGCGAAGCACCCGCCAAAGCGCCCCGTGCGGCTGATACACAGCGCTGTTTGCGTGTTTCCGGTAAACATAACGATCTGGAAGAGGTAGGTATCGATACCTATCACCATACAATGTTCGAAATGCTGGGTAACTGGAGCTTTGGCGACTATTTTAAAAAAGAAGCCATTGCCTGGGGCTGGGAGCTGCTGACAGAAGTTTATAAACTGCCTAAAGACCGCCTATACATTACCTATTTTGAAGGCGACGACAAGGAAGGCCTGGAAAAAGATACCGAGAGCCATGAGCTATGGAAAGCCCTGGTTGCAGAGGATCACATCCTGCGTGGCAATAAAAAAGATAATTTCTGGGAAATGGGCGAAACAGGTCCATGTGGCCCATGTTCAGAGATCCATTATGACAGTCGCCCGGATAGCGAGCGTGCCGAAATTGATGGTGCCACCCTCGTTAATGCCGATCATGACCAGGTAATTGAGATCTGGAATATCGTATTTATGCAGTTTAACCGTTTAAAAGGCGGTGCATTGCAGCCATTGCCGGCAAAGCATGTAGATACTGGTATGGGCTTCGAGCGTCTGGTACGCGTGCTGCAAGGTAAAAGCTCAAATTACGATACTGATGTTTTCCAACCGATGATCCAGTTTATCGCCGACAAAAGTGGTAAACAATATAACAGCAAATCCAAACCCGGCGATGCCGATTGGAACGAAGCCGTAGCCATGCGCGTACTGGCTGATCATATCCGTGCCATCAGCTTTGCTATTGCCGATGGACAGCTGCCATCAAATAATAAAGCGGGCTATGTGATCCGCAGGATATTACGTCGTGCGGTGCGTTATTCTTATCAGTACTTAGGTTTCAAAGAGCCATTTTTGAATCAACTGGTACATTTACTGGCCGATCAGTTTAAAGGGGTTTTTGATAATTTATATAGTCAAAAAGATTTTGTGCAGAAGGTGGTTTTGGAGGAAGAGGTTTCTTTCTTGAGGACTTTAGAAAAAGGTATCACTTTATTCGAGGATCTTATAAAAGATCATAATAGTAAAATACACGAATCTGGTTCTGTAAGCTATGTTAGTGGGTTTGGAGAAGAAAACGTGACAAATAAAAATGTTATCCCGGGTTTGTTTGCTTTCGTGTTGAACGATACTCACGGCTTTCCGATAGATTTAACGGAGTTAATGGCACGTGAAAAAGGATTTACCGTAAACATGGTTGAATATGAAGCCGCTCTTCAAGAACAAAAAACACGCTCTCGCGCGGCATCAGTTGTAGATACCGGCGATTGGGTGGTTTTAAGAGATAATGATAATGTTGAGTTTACCGGTTACGACGAAACTGAAACCGTTGCCCATGTGGTTAAATACCGCAAGGTAACCGCTAAGGGTAAAGAGCAATACCAGATCGTGCTGGATAAAACTCCTTTCTACGCCGAAAGCGGTGGCCAGGTAGGAGATAGAGGTGAATTGGTTTTCCCGGATGGCGAAATTGTAAAAGTAACCGATACTAAAAAGGAGAATGGCCTTATTGTACATTTTGTAGATAAACTGCCCGAGGATATTGATGATGCCTTAACCGCTATTGTTGATCCTGCCCTGCGCAGCCAAACCAACAGTAACCACTCGGCTACGCACCTATTGCATGCCGCGATGAAACAGGTTTTGGGCAGTCACGTAAATCAAAAAGGCTCATTGGTCAACTCCGATTACCTGCGATTCGACTTTTCGCACTTCGCCAAAGTAACCGACGAAGAGCTAGCACAGATTGAGGCTATCGTAAATCAAAAAGTACGCGAAAATATCCCCTTGAAAGAAGAGCGCAGTGTACTATATGCCGAAGCCATCACCAGCGGCGTAACCGCCCTGTTTGGTGAAAAGTATGGTGAATATGTGCGCGTGATCACTTTCGAAGATACCTTTAGCAAGGAACTTTGTGGCGGTACCCATGTAAAAGCTACTGGACAGATAGGTTTCTTTAAAATTGTGGCCGAAAGCGCTGTAGCTGCCGGGGTGCGCCGTATCGAGGCCATTACTGGTGTTGCTGCCGAGGTTTATATCACCAATCAAAACCAACTGATAGATCAGTTAAAAGAGCTGCTTAAAAATCCAAAAGATCTGGCCAAAAGCGTGGAAAGCTTATTGGATGAGAACGCCAAACTGAAAAAAGAGATCGAGAAATCGATCCTCGAAAAATCATCAGGCTTAAAAAATGAACTGGCACAAAAGGTGGAATCGATTAACGGTATCAACTTTATCGCTCAAAAAGTAGCTTTACCAAATGCCGAGGCGGTTAAAAACCTGGCTTACCAGCTAAAAGATATCGTAACTGATCTGTTCCTGGTACTGGCTGCCGATTTTGATGGCAAACCAAGTTTGACCGTAATGATAGCCGAAAACCTGGTGAAGGAAAAAGGATTGAACGCTGGTAATATTGTACGTGAACTGGCTAAAGAAATCAAAGGTGGTGGCGGTGGTCAGCCCTTCTTTGCAACCGCAGGCGGCAGTGATGCCAGCGGCTTAGATGCGGCTTTGGCCAAGGCTAAAAGTTTTGTTGGATAAGAAAAGACGCATGTAATGCGTCTCTACAGAAAAAACGATTACTGACGTTTAAATATAAACCAATTTGTCATTCTGAGCGGAGCGAAGAATCTGCTCTTTAATATGCATGTCTGCGAATAGATCCTTCGCTGCGCTCAGGATGACAAAATTGGCAAAAGATCTCACGCTGTCTTT
The DNA here is from genome assembly GCF_900155965.1 of Mucilaginibacter lappiensis. Lineage (GTDB taxonomy): Bacteria > Bacteroidota > Bacteroidia > Sphingobacteriales > Sphingobacteriaceae > Mucilaginibacter > Mucilaginibacter lappiensis. Next base: position 36,051 of record NZ_FTMG01000005.1, on the reverse strand, counting down.
TGCCTTTTAATGATCATCTGCCGGTGCTCAATACCCCAGCGTACCATTTCATTGATCATCGGAATCATTGTTTTTGCATAACTGGCCAATTTATATTCGGCCTTAGAAGGCTGATCGGGATATGCGTTTCTGGTTACAAGCTGGTTGATCTCCAGTTCTTTTAACTCTTTGGAAAGCGTTCTTTTGGTTATGCCGGTTAAACTTTTCTCAATTTCACTAAAACGGATATTGCCCACACATATAGATTTAATAATACGTAGTTTCCATTTACTGCTAATTATATAAATGGTATCCTGCAGGGCAAGATCGTTCTGATTGCAGCTGGCTGTTCTGTTTCCTATTATCTTCATATGTTTGTCATTATCAGGCATATTTCTTTGTTACTGTTCTGCAAGATCTAAGCCAGGTACACATACTCAGTGTGTTATTAAGGTATACTGCGGTATACTGATCTGTAAAGTTATGGCATTTGCAAAATAGCTTTGTGTATTGTTTAATTAAATTACTTAATCATGTCAAACAGTTTTAAAAATAAAACAGCCGTAATAACCGGCGGAAACAGTGGTATAGGTTATGCCGCCGCTAAAGAGTTTAAAGAACGCGGAGCTACCGTTATTATAACTGGTCGCCGCAAAGATGCGCTAGATAGGGCCGCGGAAGAATTAGGGGTACACAGTATTTTAGCCGATCAGGGTAGCCTTGCCGATATTGATCAGCTGGCAGCAACGGTCAAAGCCCAATATAACAAGATTGATTTCTTGTTTATCAACGCCGGGATGACCGGGGGGGTATTTCCGATAGAATATGGTTCTGTAGCTAATTTTGAGGAGGTAATGAACGTTAATGCCAGAGGGCCCTATTTTACGCTGAGCAAATTTATACCCTTGTTAAATGATGGCGCATCGGTGGTTTTTTTATCGTCAATAGCAACACAGGTAAGCGCGCCGTTGTTTTCGGTGTATTCTGCAAGTAAGGCGGCATTAAATGCTATCGCTAAAACTGCAGCGTTAGAGCTTGCTGCCAGGAAAATCAGGGTAAATATTGTAAGCCCGGGCCCAACCAATACCAACCTAATGACCCGGGCTGGTGTTGATCCTGAATTGCAGCACAAAATTTACGAAGGCATTATGGCTAAAAGCCCTTTAGGAAGGAAAGGTGAACCCGAAGAGATAGCAAAAACGGTAGTTCATTTATGTGAAGATAGTTCAGCTTATATTACTGGTGCCGATATTGTGATCGACGGGGGTATGGCACTTAGTTAATGATACGTTTAATTTAAGGCGTAAATAAGTGTCTCTGTATTTTGTAGAGACACTTATTTGTGTCTCATCATATCAAACAAAAAAAAGACCGCGTAATAGACGGTCTTTTAATTGTTAATATATATTGGGGATATAAATGCTTATTTGTACTGATAGACGAGTCTGTATCTAAAAGGTTTAAAGCATTAAAATATTTTATTCACAATTCATTTGCGTATGGTTAAGCGCTCCAATAAAACCACACTTACCAGGTAATCCGTTTAAACTATATAAAATCAATAGTTTTACTTGGCTTGTTAAGCTCATTATAGCTATAAGTGCTGCTTTAATATAAATTTTATGCGTTGTTTAATAGTTAAATTGTAATTATACTGTATTAACTTTTATATATTTGACCTTACAATCAGTAAAATTTATAGCTGAATTTTTATTTTATGACAGTTCTCGCAAACGGGATAAGTGACAAGTACGAGTTGGTTGTAGGCCTCGAGGTACATGCGCAGTTGTCCACTTTAAGTAAGGCATTTTCGGCCGATTCTGCCGCCTTTGGTGCCGAACCTAACCATCACATCAGTGCCGTATCGTTGGGGCATCCGGGCACGCTGCCGTTCCTGAATAAAAGAGCGGTGGAGTATGCTGTAAAAATGGGCCTTGCCTGTAATTGTACCATCAATTTAAATAACAGCTTTGCCCGTAAAAACTATTTTTATGCGGATTTGCCTAAAGGTTACCAGATCACACAAGATCAGGCGCCGGTTTGTTTGGGTGGATACGTACCTGTAAGATTAGCCGAGGGTAAGCAGAAAGATATCGCCATCCACCACATCCACATGGAAGAGGATGCCGGTAAAAGTATGCACGATCAGCACCATGCCGATTCACTCATCGATTTGAACAGGGCAGGGGTGCCATTGATCGAGATCGTAACACAGCCTGATATTCGTAGTGCTGAGGAGGCTGGTCAGTTTTTGACCGAAACCCGTAAGATACTCCGTTATCTGGATATTTGTGATGGTAACATGGAAGAGGGCAGCATGCGTTGCGATGCCAATATTTCGGTAAGGCTTCACGGCGCAACCGAGTATGGTAACCGTTGCGAAGTAAAGAACCTCAATTCTATACGTAACGTACAGCGCGCCATTGAGCATGAATTTGTCCGCCAAGTAGATATCATTGAAAATGGTGGTCGGATAGATCAAAATACATTAAACTTTAATGCTGATACCGGCGAAACATCAGTTTTACGCTCAAAGGAGATGGCCAATGATTACCGTTATTTCCCGGAACCCGATCTGCCCCCACTAAAGCTCACCGAACAATACCTGGAAAATATTCGGAAGAGTTTGCCAGCATTGCCAAATCAGTTGTATCATAAATATATAGAAGAACTGGGTCTTTCGGCTTACGACGCTTCGGTAATAACAGCAGAGCGCGACTTGGCTCTTTATTTTGAAGAACTCGTTAAACATACCGATCATTACAAGGCGGCTGCCAACTGGATTATGGGCGCTGTAAAATCTTATTTAAATGATCACGATGTTACCATCAGTAACTTTGGCGTTACAGCGAAGCATCTGGCCGAGCTGATCAAACTTGTTGACAGTGGCGTGATAAATAATTCTGTAGCTTCGCACAAATTATTCCCTGCCATGATCAAAGAACCGGGTAAAACCCCCGATGATCTGGCTAAAGAACTTAACCTGTTGATTAGTGCAGATACCGATGATGTAAGTCGTTTTATACGCGATGCCATTGCCAAATATCCGGATAAGGTTAAGGAATACCAGAAAGGGAAAAAAGGCGTTTTAGGCTTGTTTATGGGCGAGATCATGAAAAGCTCCAAAGGGAAGATCGATCCGCAGAAAACAAACCAGCTGTTGATAAAAGAATTAGAATCAAAATAAAATGAAGAACCGCATTATTGCATCAGGCGTATTTTTACTGGCCGTTTTCCTGTTTTCATGTAAGGATAAATCGTCATTTACTATTTCGGGCGCTATCAAGAACCCCGCGGCTCTGAAAATGGTTTACCTGTTGGAAGCCGACAGCTCACAGGTAAAAGTGATCGATTCGACCACCTTGAGCGAAAATGGTAAATTTCAGTTCAAACACCAAACGTTATATGCTAACCTATATAAACTACGTGTAGCTGATGCCGTTTATGACCTGATTGCGAAAAATGGCGATGATATCGACTTTAGTACGGATCTGAAAGATAGTACCCATTCCTATGTGATTACCGGATCTGATGATTCTGACAAGATTAAAGAATTTAACAAGATTAGTAATTTTTACGGCGGAAAAAACAACAAAGTGGTTGCCGAATACCAGGAAAAATCTCAGGCACTGGGTAAGCAATCAGATTCGCTGCTTAAGGTATATATGCCCATATTTCAAAAAAATATGGCCGATTATGGTACCGCAGTACTCAAATTCGTGAACGATAACAAAAAATCATTGGCTGGTTTTTATGCGGCTACTTCATTGGATGTATTTAAATACGAACCACAGCTGGTAGCTTATGCCGATGAGATTAAAGGCAGTTTCCAGGATAATCCTGGGGTACAGCAATTCATTAAACAAATGGAAAAGGTAAAACCCGTTTCTATTGGTCATAAAGCCCCAGATTTTACAACCGGGGGTATTGATGGCAAGCCTGTAAAACTATCTGATTATAAAGGTAAATATGTAATGATAGATTTTTGGGCCTCATGGTGTATGCCTTGTCGCCAAGAAAATCCTAATGTGGTAAAACAATACAATACCTTTAAATCAAAGGGATTTAACATCCTAGGCATATCATTGGATAAAGAGACAGGTGCATGGAAAAAGGCCGTTGCTGATGATAAACTGACCTGGACGCACGGATCTGATCTGAAAGGATTTGAGGGCCCAACAGAAACACTGTACCATATTGAGGCTATACCGTCAAACTTTATTATTGATCCTCAGGGAAATATAGTGGCAAAGAACATCACTGGCGCCGATTTGGAAGCTTTTTTAAACAAAACATTTAGTAAGCCTCAATAAATCGTTAATATAAGGTAACCTTTAACAATTTGTTAATATTAACTTAACTTTTAGCTTTTGTAAAGCGTATACTTTTATACAAAAAATTTAACGTGCCATGAGCAACTCTTCAAAACAGAAAATACTTATTGTTGATGATGAACCGGACATTTTAGAGCTGATAGAATATAATCTGAAAAAAGAAGGTTATCAAGTGTTTTTGGCCCGTAACGGACAGGAAGCCGTTGCAGAAGCAAAAAAATCATTGCCTGATCTTATCGTACTGGATATTATGATGCCAAAAATGGATGGCATTGAGGCTTGCCGTATTATGCGTACAATGCCTGAGTTTAAAAATACCTTTATGGTGTTTTTAACTGCCCGCAGCGAAGAATATTCTGAAATTGCCGGTTTTAACGTAGGGGCAGATGATTATATAGCCAAACCTATAAAACCTCGTGCTTTGGTAAGTCGCATAAACGCCATACTGCGTCGTAATGCTCCTGCTGAGGATACTCCTGACAATAAATTGGAAATAGGCAACCTGGTTATCGATCGCGAAGCATATTTAGTTTATAAAGATGGAGTTAAGGTAGTTTTAGCCAAAAAAGAATTTGAATTACTTTATCTTTTGGCCTCAAAACCTGGTAAAGTATACACCCGTGAAGTGATTCTGAAAAATATTTGGGAAGATTCTGTAGTGGTTACTAACCGTACCATTGACGTGCACATTCGCAAACTTCGCGAAAAATTAGGCGACGATTGCGTTGCTACCGTAAAAGGTGTAGGATATAAGTTTGAAGCTTAAATTATCCCTTCCTAATAAAATAAAAAAAAGCGACAGGATTTTTCCTGTCGCTTTTTTATGAAATGACCTCACTTTAGCTTTTAGCCGGTAATTTTACCGGTTACATCCTTTATTTTATCGGAAGCTTTAGTTTCTAAATCGTCTACTATGCCCTTTATTTTGTCGCCTGAGAATTCCGACGCTTTTTCTTTTAACTCGTCTATTTCTTCTCCAACTTTATCCTTTGCGTTTTCCCACAATTCTCCGGCAGATTCTTTGATCTTATCAAAAAAACCCTTTTCTTCTGGTTCGTTCGGTGTAGTGCTCATGATGTTTTCCTTAATTATGAATAATTGATTTATTTAGGTATTTACAATTAAAGTTAAAATTTATTTTTCAATCTATTTACTGAAGTGAGGTTTATATTTTGCTATAATTTCAACTGTATCAATAATATAAAAAAAGCGGTGGAGTATTTAACCCCACCGCTTTTTCAAAACCTATAATATAGGTTTATTTGGCTGCATTAGTCTTTTTCTTTACTTCTGTAGCCACTTTGGCCGTTTTTGTAGCTACTGCCTTTTTAGCATCAACAGCTTTAGTTTTTGCAGTATCGGCAATTTCATTAGCCTTCGCAGTGGTTTTGGCTTTAGCAGTAATTGCTGCTTTTTTTATAGTAGCGGCTTCGTCTTTAGCTTTTGCGCTTACAGCTTTTGCTTTTGTATCGGCTTTTGCTTTTACATCTGCTGCAACTGTTTTTACTTTAGCGGCAACGCTGTCGGCTTTTTTAACAACGGCGGTTTTAGCTTCTGAAGCTTTTTTGGCCACAATTGCTTTTTCATCAGCGGCTTTTTCTTTTAAGGCATCTATTTTGTCTTCGGCTTTATCTTTTAATTCTTCGGCTTTGTCTTTTGTGCTGTCCCAAAACTCTTCAATTGTTTCTTTAACCTTTTCAAAAAATCCTTTCTCTTCGGGTTTTGTTGCTTTGTTACTCATGATTGTTTTTTTAGATAGATATATGTTAATTGATGTATTTAACCATTATGATTAACCTTTGTTTTACAACCAATTAACAATTGGTATTTTATGATCAGCAAACCTAACTGCTGTTTTAAATTATAAACCGTATTTTTGCCGGCTATATTTAAAGTATGAAGTTTCCAAAATTTGCCGACCTGATATTGTTTGAGAATGATGACGTGATTGTGGTAAACAAGCCGCCTTTCCTTAGTTCCCTGGATGAGCGTGAAGGAGGGGAGGTTAATTTACTGCGTTTGGCAAAAGCTTACACAGATGATGCACAGATATGCCACCGCCTGGATAAAGAAACTTCAGGGGCACTTATTATAGCAAAAAATCCCGAAGCTTATCGCTTTGTATCCATGCAGTTTGAAAAGCGCCAGGTTAAAAAAGTTTATCATGCCATTATTGATGGTACGCACACTTTTGATAATCTGTTGGTTGATCTGCCTATTTTAAATGTAGGTAAAGGTAACGTGACTATAAGCAGGCAGGAGGGTAAAAGAGCCGAAACCTGGTTTCAGTCGTTAAAATACTTTAAACATTATACCTTGGTAGAGTGCAGGCCGGTTACCGGTCGTATGCACCAGATTCGTATCCATCTGGCTACCCAAAGGGCATCTATTGCTGGCGATGAGATGTACAAAGGCGAACCAGTTTTCCTATCAAAAATAAAACGTAAATATCATTTGGGTAAAGATCAGGAAGAGCTCCCAATCATGAAACGTTTTGCCTTGCATGCTTATGAAGTTACCTTTAAAATAAATCCCGAAACAGAGGTTACCATACATGCCCCTTATCCTAAAGACTTTGAAACGCTTCTAAAGCAGCTTGAAAAGTTTGATAGTTAAAAATTAGCATTATAAATGTTGGTTTTTACTCCGCATCAAGCATAGTTTTATAGTAAATTGCTGTTCCATGTTTAATTGGCATGCTTTGCTTGTTGATTAAGCGATGGGATTGCTGCTATTTGCCCAATCTTATTCTATTAATAAAATAGTTTTATAATTAGTTACATTATAAGCCTTTTATCTTGATTTATGTTGGGATAGTGGGGTAGGAATGTTCTGTTTTTATATTTTTTGCATTTTTGATAAAAAACAGACTATTTGCTGTTGTAAAAATGCAAAAATGATAAAATGAATTTTTGTTGAGTTGCTTTTTGCATATTTTGCCTGTTAAAATGTGATTTGTTGAAAAAATTTATAAAAAAATCACAATTTTATAATGATTTTTATAAAAATAATTTAAATTCGCCTTCATAATTAGTCAGAATAACAGATAAAACTATTATTAGAACCATAAATTTTACAAACTAACTTAAAAATGGCAACTAAACTCGAGTACATTTGGCTTGATGGGTACAAACCAACACAAAGCCTGCGCAGCAAAACTAAAATTGTTAAAAGCTTCAGCGGTAAAGTTGAAGATTTAGATAACTGGAGCTTTGATGGTTCATCAACTGAACAAGCACCAGGTGGCTCATCTGATTGTATCCTGAAACCGGTTTTCACTGTTCCTGATCCACAAAGAAAAGATGCTCACCTGGTAATGTGCGAAGTGTTAGATTCAACCGGTAAACCTCACGAGTCAAATGGTCGTGCTCTTATTCAGGATGATGATAACGATTTCTGGTTTGGGTTTGAGCAAGAGTACTTTTTATGGGATCCTAAAACCGATAAACCTCTTGGTTTCCCGGCAGGGGGTTACCCAGCTCCACAAGGTCCATATTATTGTTCGGTAGGTGCAAACAACGCTTTCGGTCGCGAAATTGTTGAAGAGCACTTAGACGTTTGTTTAGAAGCTGGTTTAAATGTTGAAGGTATCAACGCCGAAGTAGCTGCTGGTCAGTGGGAATTCCAGATCTTTGCTAAAGGCGCTAAAGAGGCTGGTGACCAAATCTGGGTTGCCCGTTATTTGTTAGAAAGAATCGGCGAAAGCTATGGTGTTGCTATCAACTGGCATTGCAAACCATTAGGTCAATTAGACTGGAATGGTTCTGGTATGCACGCTAACTTCTCAAACACATTATTGCGTACAGCAAATAGCAAAGAGAAATTTGAAGCAGTTTGCGAAGCATTCCGTCCGGCGGTAAAAGAATGTATTGCTGTTTATGGTGCCGATAATGATCAGCGTTTAACTGGTAAACACGAAACTGCTTCCATCCATGACTTTAGCTATGGTGTGTCTGACCGTGGTGCTTCTATCCGTATCCCACTCTATGCAGTTGATCACAACTGGAGTGGTTACTTGGAAGATCGTCGCCCTAACTCAGCTGCAGATCCATACAAAGTAGCTGCAGTGATTATCAAAACAGTAAAATCTGCGAAAGTTTAATCCCCCTTATATACTTTAACTTCTTCCCCCGGCCCACAAGGCCGGGGGATTTTTTTTGTTTTTATTTAAAATATCGCCCTGATGGTATTTGCGGTAAATTGGCAACCGATAAATGATATAAATAGATCCAGCATTGAACTGTACCCATATCAGTTTCAATGCTGGTTAACTCCCTAGTAAACAAATTGGGTTGTTCCTGATCATCGCCAAAGCCCTCATAATCATCAATAAAATTCAATATTTTTTCGGGTTCATCCATCTGATAAATGCTGCCGTGTACATATTGATCGGTACTTTCGTCAACAATGGCGCCTGGGTATTCGTCTATATCATAAAGCTTTCCTTTGAACTTGCCTTTTTTTAGTAGGGTACAGTGCTGTTGCAGATACGCTCCATAGCTGTTACCGCTATCAAGCAAGGTGCCGTAAACAAATAAATGCGAACAAACAGGCTTCATATTGTAAACAAAGGTAATAGCAAATTCGTATGAAATGATGTAAACACACAGGGCATTTTTTTATGTTTACATGATTAATGGCTACCTTGCTATAGTAACCTGCGTTTACATTTTATATTATGAATCACGAACAGATCAAAGCATATTTAGAAGAAAATAATATACAGAAGATAAAATTCGCTTTTGCTGATATCGACGGCATTTTGCGTGGCAAAGTAATTCACCCTAAAAAGTTTATAGATGGTTTGCAAAGCGGCTATGGCTTTTGTGATGTTGTTTTTGGTTGGGATAGTAGCGATGTTTGTTATGATAATGTACAGCTTACCGGCTGGCACACCGGTTATCCGGACAAGCTTTGCCGTATCGACCTGTCTACTTTACGAAATATTCCCTGGCAGGATAATATTCCGTTTTTCCTGGCAGATTATAGTAATCCCGAGGGCGACGATTTGCCCGCCTGCCCGCGTAGCCTGCTTAAACACATTACCAAACAATGTGTAGATATGGGATATCATGCTGAGTTTGCTCAAGAATTTGAATGGTTCAATTTCAGGGAAACACCGCAGTCCATCAACGATAAAAACTTTACCAATATCAATACGCTTACGCCGGGTATGTTTGGATATTCTATCCTGCGTACATCAGAGAATAGCGATTTCTATTACGACCTGTTTAACCTGCTTACCCAGTTCAATATCCCTATTGAAGGTCTGCACACCGAAACCGGGCCAGGCGTTTATGAAGCTGCAATTGCACATGATGAGGTTTTAAGTGCTGCAGATAAGGCAACGTTGTTTAAAACCGCTGTAAAAGAAATTGCCTATAAGCACGGTATCATGGCCTCATTTATGGCCAAATGGAACGAAAATTTACCCGGTTGCAGCGGTCATATTCACCAAAGCTTATGGACAAAAGATAAAAGCGAGAATCTTTTCCACGATGCCGCGGATGAACATAAAATGAGCGAGCTGCATAAACACTACCTCGCCGGGCAATTATATTGCTTACCTCATATACTACCTATGTATGCGCCAACCATTAATAGTTACAAACGGCTGGTTGAAGGTGCATGGGCACCAACCACGGTTACATGGGGGGTAGAGAATCGTACCACAGCACTTAGAGTGATTAATAGCACACCGGCTTATACGCGTCTGGAAACCCGTATACCGGGTTCCGATACAAATCCATATCTGGCTATGGCAGCTGCACTGGCTTCGGGTTTGTATGGCATCAAAAACAAGCTGAAATTAGATATCCCTCAAACAATAGGTAATGGTTACCAGGATAAAAAGAACGGTGTGCTGGCTGCCAACTTACATGACGCCTCGGTAATGATGCAAAACTCACCTATAGCCAAAGAGCTTTTTGGCGAAGGCTTTGTAGAGCACTTTACACAAACCCGCCTTTGGGAGCACCGTCAATATATTAAACATGTAACCGACTGGGAATTGAAAAGATACTTTGAGATTATTTAAGTCCAACTTATACTCCTATAAAAGATGATACAATTTGTTTAATATTGCACCCGCAAATTCCAAATATAAACCATCAGAATGGACTTTTCTTTAATTGTACGCAAAGCCTGGGAAGGTTATGATTCTTCAAAAACCATTAAGGTTATTGAAGATATCAGTGCTATGGTATCAACCAATCACGTTTATCGCATCACTTTTGATGACGATGATATCATTATTGCCAAACTATCTTACTTTGGTAAGTTTGAGCATTTTAAAGAAGACCACCGTATTATACAAACCCTGGCCAATAACCTGCTTTACCCGTTCGAGAATTTATTGGCCCGTTCGTTACTAAAGAATAACCGCGTTTACATTTATCATTACAAGCATGGTAAAACAGATGCCTGGGTAGTATTTTATAACCCTACACGCATATTACAGCGTTTGCCGCGCCGGCTTGATGAAAATCAGATCAAAAAGCTGGGCCAGCAGGTGGGTAAGTTCCATAAGGCTTGTTCGAGGGTAAAGAATGTATTGCCAAAATCGTCAAAAACACTGCGCACGGATATATCTTCGTTACTGACCCAGCTTAATGCAGATGAAAAGCAGTTTGGTACGGCTATGCAAGCCGACTTTTTGAAATATCATTGCGAAACTTTCCTCAAGAACCGCTCTAAATATAACATGAGCTCCTTCGAGATCATCCCGGTATTTATTGACTGGAATATTGGTAATTTTTCGGTTACCCCTAATCTGGAATTATACTCCCGCTGGGATTATGACTGGTTCCGGATGAGTTATCGCGTGCTCGACTTTTACTTTTTTAGCCGCGTGGTATCTGATATTGGCGATCGTACGGTATTCAGCTACGTGATCAATACCATGATGGAAGACCGTTTTATCATTTTCCTGAAAGAATATCACAAAGTAAACCCGCTTACGGCTGACGAGATCAGGTTTATGAAAGAAGCTTACCGGTTTTTTATCCTGAATTATGTAATTAAGGATGGCAAGCACTTTTTTAGCGAACAATATGCCGAAAAATTGCAGGCCGAAGCATTTAATGTTTATCTTCCATCGGTTGACAGGGACTTTGATGCCGAAAAAATCATCGAAGCCTTAAAATTAAAGTAATAGATAGTATCAATTAGTTAGTATCAAGTATCAAGTTTTTTCCGTGTAAGCTTTTAAGATTTTGATGCTAAATAAGTCACTAATTTACTAAATCAATAATTCAATAATTAACCAGGCGCATGAACAGAATAGATAACTTTAAATCCATCATTGACCGATACAAAGTTGTTTTTTTTGATGCTTTTGGTGTACTGAAGAACTATAATGGTTTACTACCGGGTATTGAGCGAACATTCGCCTATCTGGAGCAGCAACAAAAAGAGTATTACATAGTTACCAATGATGCCTCGCGCAGCCCTGCTCAGCTGGCTGAATCCTACCAGATCAAGGGATTGCACACCATCACCCCCGATCATATCATATCCTCGGGGATGCTTACTAAAGATTATCTTGATTTGAAAGTAAATGATGGGATAGTGGCCTACCTGGGCACACCTGATTCTGCTCATTATATTGATAGTTCGGGTCTGCATACGCTCCCGGTAAGTCAAATAGATGCCTCTAACATTGATAAAGTAAATGCCCTGATTTTTTTGGATGATGAGGGTTTTAACTGGTTTGAGGATCTGAACAAGACCGTGAATATATTACGAAAACGCCCCATTCCTGTCATAGTAGCTAATACCGATCATGCTTACCCGGTAACCAAACATGATGTATCCATAGCCGTAGGTGGTTTAGCCAGTATGGTGGAAAAAATTGTAGGGAAGGAGTTTATCCGTTTTGGTAAGCCTGATTCGCAGATGTTTATGTTTGCCTTCGACCTGCTGCGTGAGCAAGGGGGGCCTATCAGCAAAAAAGATATTGTAATGGTTGGCGATACCCTGCAAACTGATATCCTCGGAGGCAATAAATTTGGCCTGGATACGGTACTGGTACTCTCCGGTAATACCCAGGCCATGGATGCGGAGAATCGCATTAACGCCACAGGTATAGTGCCTACCTACATCTGCGACTCGGCAGTGGTTGAGTATGGTGAGCTGGGGTTTTAATCTACAGCAAAAAGGATCATCTCCTTTAGGTTAAAGGTTGTGGGGGCACCCTCTTGAATATACGCGAATTTCTTAAAAAGTGGGTTTACATGGTTTACACTTTTTATGCTTAACATTGATCTAATTTATTGATAGTCAATTGTTTAATTTAAAATTCAACAATTTTGTGTTAACCGACTTTTTGCTCATTTAAACATTCACGCTTACTCCTATTCAAAGTCTTTGACTTCGAATAACGCGGAGATTTGTAAACCCCATCGGGGGTTAAAGCTTTGAAGAAAAAGCTAAGCCTTAATTCAGTGCCGTAGGTACTGCTCTTAAGTTGCATACCTACGGCATGCTAAATTCCTATGATTTGTTTGCTACAAAGCTTTTACTCCTACGGAGTACTCATACTTGACATTAAAAATGTCTATCTGACAAATAAATTTTATTTTAAATGTAAACTTAACATTTGTTTTTTTACTTTTGGCTCAACAAGAGCATTTAACCCCATGCCTACAGGCGCGTCAGCACCCCAAAACCTGAATTAATTAAACGTGATGAACAACGAAAACTTTGATCTGAAAGAACATCCGCATAGTCGTTTGAATATTTTGACCGGCGACTGGATATTGGTATCGCCACACCGCACCAAGCGCCCCTGGCAGGGCAAGGTAGAAGCAACGCAGGCTGATCAGCGGCCACCATATGACCCTATATGTTATTTATGCCCCGGAAACAAAAGAGCTGATGGAAGCGAGAATCCGGAATACAAAGCCAGTTATGTTTTTACCAATGATTATTCGTCGTTATTATTAAACACCCCGGATGGTGGATTGAATGATGAGGAACTTTTGGTAGCTAACAGCCAGCGCGGCATTTGCCGGGTGATTAGTTTTTCACCCCGCCATGATCTCACATTGCCCGAGATGGAAACTGCCGACATCAGGAAGGTAGTGGATGTTTGGCAAACCGAATATCAGGATCTGGCTACTTACCCCTGGATAAAACACATCCAGATATTTGAGAATAAAGGCGATATTATGGGCTGCAGCAATCCGCATCCGCACGGGCAGATTTGGGCACAAAACAGTATCCCGGTTGAGGTGGCTAAGGAAACCCAACAACAAAAAGCCTATTTTGAGCAAAAGGGTAGGAGCCTATTAGGAGATTACCTGCAGCTGGAACTCAAAAAGCAGGAACGCATTATTTTTGAGAACGAACATTTCGCGGTGCTGGTTCCTTTTTGGGCGGTTTGGCCTTATGAAGCTATGATTATGAGTAAAAGACATATCACTAGTCTGCTTTATTTTACTGACGACGAAAAAACTGCCCTTGCTGATGCTATTAAACGTTTGACGGTACGATATGACAATATGTTCGAAACCTCATTTCCGTATTCGGCAGGTATGCATCAATCGCCGGTAAATATGGGCGATCATCCTTATTGGCACTGGCATATGCACTTTTATCCGCCCTTGTTAAGATCAGCCACAGTTAAAAAATTTATGGTAGGGTATGAGATGCTGGCCAACCCGCAAAGAGATATTACTGCCGAATTTGCGGCCGAAAAATTGAGGAATTTAAGCGAAGTGCATTATAAAACTAAGGGATAAGCAAAAAATACTAATTTAGGGCAACCAAACTAAACGGTATCAACCAACTATTTACGAAAACTATGAGACATTTATCAAAAAACCTCTTATTAATCATGTTACCGGCATGTGTATCTTTAGCAGCCTGTAATCAATCATCTGACAAGAAAAAAACAAATATGACGGATAGCACCCAAACATCAGCTTCTGCCTTCGAGAAAACAATCGATGGAAAACAAACTCATTTGTACACTCTTAAAAATAAAAACGGTATCACTGCTACTTTTACCAACTATGGCGGTCGTATAGTGAGCCTGTTGGTTCCGGATAAAAATGGTAAGCTTACCGATGTGGTGCTGGGCTTTGAAAGTGTAGAGGGTTTTGAAAAATCAACCGAGCCGTATTATGGTGCAACTATTGGCAGGTATGGTAACCGTATTGCCAAAGGCAAGTTTAAAATTGATGGTAAAGAATACCAGTCGTCTATCAATAACACGCCCAATACCCTGCATGGAGGCAAAAATGGCTATCAGAGCGTAGTATGGGATGGCAAACAAATTGATTCATCTACCGTAGAATTTACCTATCTGTCAAAAGATATGGAAGAGGGCTTCCCTGGTAATCTGAACGTAAAGGTTACTTATAGTTTAACTGATAATAACGAATTTAAAGCGGTTTACGAGGCCACAACCGATAAAAATACAGTGGTTAACCTAACCAATCACGCCTTTTTTAACCTGAATGGCGAAGGCAGTGGTACTATACTTGACCATTTAGTACAGATTGATGCTGATAATTATGTTCCGGTAGATTCAACACTGATCCCTTTAGGTAAAATAGAAAGCGTAAAAGGTACGCCGTTTGATTTTACCAAACCAGAAACTATTGGCAAACGCATCAATGATAACAACGTGCAGCTAAAAGATGGCAAAGGATACGATCATAATTTTGTACTAAACAAGCATGATATCAAAACACCGATAGCTACGGTAGTTGGTGATAAAAGCGGTATAAAAATGGAAGTATTTACCGAAGAACCCGGGTTGCAATTTTACAGCGGTAACTTTATGCAGGCCAAAAATGTGATGAAACGTGGTATCAAGGATGAGTTCCGTACTTCATTCGCGATGGAAACACAGCATTATCCTGATTCACCAAACCAGCCACAGTTTCCATCAACAGAGCTTAAACCTGGACAGACTTATAAAACACAATCGTTATATAAATTTTCGGTAGTTAAATAAGTCGGGAAGATATATCGATAACACAAACGGGTTCTGTTAATTGACAGAACCCGTTTGTGTTAATAAGAATAATAAAATGTTTGTCATTCTGAGCGATAGCTAAGAACAATTTCTTGAGCGAAGTGAAAAATCTCTTCTACGGGTGCATAGTTCACAAATAGATCCTTCGCTATCGCTCAGGATGACAAGTTAAGAGAATATGCTATCTCAGTGCCCATGCAACTGCTCATAATCCTCCAGAGTATCTATATCAATAGCTCCAAGAGGAAATGCGATCTGCGTTACGTCATTTGGGAAAGTTTTGATCAGTTTTTTTGCGCCTTCCTTACCTTGCAGCATTAATAATTGGGGGAAATAGGACGCCTCAAACAATACCGGCACACCTAATGTGTCCCGGTAGGCGCAGGCAATAATGCCAAAATCGGTTTCGGCCTTTTTCTCGGTGAGTTGATATATCAGCAGGGGATCAACAAAGGGCTGGTCGCACAGCATTAATATGGCACCGGTTATTAAAGGTTGTATGTTCAGTAATTCAGTAATTCCTAGCCGTATAGATGATGCCATGCCTTCCTGCCAAAGGGTGTTATAAGCAATATGCACCAGCTGATCGGATATCCCCGGACGTATTATCCCCTCATTAGCCCCCAATACCACCACCACATTTTCATGACATACGGAGGTAAGTGCGGTTTGAATGGCACGCTGCAATAATGTTTGCCCCTGGTAAACCAGGTTTTGCTTGGGCGTACCCAAACGACTCGATGAGCCCGCTGCTAATATGATTAATCCGGTCATAAGAGTTATTGCATGGTTTGCGTAATAATTTGCTCTGAATGGCGGTTATGGATCGTGTTTTTATATCGTAAGGAAGTGCCGGTTCTGTTTTTTAATACCGCCTGCATTTCGGCAATAATGGATAAAGCAATCTCGTCGGCATTCTCAGATCCGATATCCAAACCAGCCGGTCCGTAAATGCTGGTTAAATGTTCATCGGTTATTTCCATACCCTCATTTTTGAGTTCATCCAACATACGGTATAATCGTTTTTTAGGTCCTAATGCTCCAACATAGGGTAACTGCAAAGGCAGTAGTTGTTTTAATACGGCCAAATCGTAATTATAGTTATGCGTCATCAGGATAATGACGGTGCGTTCATCAATAGTTATTTGCGACAGGGCATTTTCTGGTTTGGCTGTAATGATCTTTTTGGCCAGCGGGAATCTCTCAGGTATGGCATAATTGGAGCGCCCATCCACCATGTAAATATGCCAACCCAGTACCGAAGCCAGCTGTACCAAAGGTATGGCATCATTTCCTGCCCCAAATATAACGAGCGATACGGTGGGTTGCAGCAACTCAATAAAACAGGTGAATTTATCGCCATAGACATAGGTTTTAGTAACAGAGTTGCCATTGATCAGTACATCGTTGGCATCGGCCAATAATATATCTTTTATCGTGTCATCCGGGAAGATACCTTTGATGTTCCCTTCCTGCGTTAATAGCAAACAGGTGCCGGGTTGCAGAGCCTGCTTATCATTCATGGTGAAAATGGTGATGAGCACCACTGGTTCGCGCCGGCTTAAAAATAGTTTAAAAAGCTGTATTGGGTTGTCTTGCTTGGTTGCAGATATCGGTTCGATCAGAATATGAATAATACCATTGCAACCCAGGCCAACACCAAATTTAGCATCGTCATCGTCGGTTGTGTCATAGGTTACCAGCATGGGTTTGTTTTGGGCCATTACTAGTCGGGCTTTGCGCAGGGCATCGCCTTCCAGGCAACCACCGCTGATGGCGCCTATAAGCTGTCCATCTTCGGTAATCAACATTCGGGCACCTGCGCGGCGGTATGATGAGCCTTCTACATGCACCACCGTAGCCAGGGCAGTTTGCTTGCCTGTTTGATGAGCCCGGTCAAAAGCCTGTACGATGTCCTGTAGTTCTTTCACAATTGGTTTAAAATTATTTCTTCTTGATGGGTTTCCAATTAGCAGGCTCCCAGATATCTAAACGCGTAATGTTCTCAATGCTGCCGCTATTCATTCCCATGTGTCCAGTCATTTCACTGTTATAAGTGCCTTCCATAATTACGTAATGGTCGCTATATTGTTTCAGGTTGCTAACCTCCGGATGTTTCGGTCCAATACTAACCCAAATTGAATTTTTACTTATAGCATGGTCATAATCATCTTTGTGGAGATATAATCCATTACCTTCAAATTCAAGGTGTAAGTAGCCTATCACCCTGATCTTTTTTCCATTATATTTATCTGGGTTGGCTATTAAATTGACTAATGAAACATCGGGCTCCTGATTTAATACAACATGATCGCCTATAATTATATTGTTGTTTAATTTGTGATTAAAGGAATAAATAGTAAGCAATAACAAACAAGTAGCAATTTTCATAACTCAGGTAATATAGGTAACGTAAATATAAATCAAAATATTAATAACGGTGTTGTATCTGATATCTACAATGTATCACCTCAAAAAGTACATTTAAAAAACATAACGACCATTTGGAATATTTACTTTTACAATATGTGGCCTTCGGGGCTGCTTTTACATATGAATGGTTCATTGCTAATAGATAACCACGGCCGGAAAATCAATTACCTGCGTCTTGCCGTAACAGATAAATGCAATTTACGTTGCTTTTACTGCATGCCTGAGGATGGTTTGCACTGGCTTTCGCGTACAGAATTGATGAGCTATGAAGAAATGCTCCGTAGCTGCAGCCTGCTGGTAAAAATGGGTATCGAAAAGATCCGGATTACAGGGGGCGAACCTTTTGTACGCAAGGATATTATGCAGTTGCTCACGGCCATATCAGAGTTGGATGGTCTGAAAGAACTGAGCCTCACTACCAATGGTGTACTCACCGCGCCGCATGTTCCTGAATTGAAAAGGATAGGGGTGCGTTCGGTAAACCTGAGCCTGGATACGCTGGATGCCAACCGTTTTTTTACCATTACCCGCCGTGATGAATTTGCCCAGGTGATGGCAACGCTGGAAGCTTTGCTAAAACACGGCATCGAAGTGAAAATAAACGCGGTTGTGATGGACGGAAAAAATACCCAGGATATTCTCCCCCTGGTGCAAATGACCAAAGAACTGCCGGTAAGTGTGCGTTTTATAGAAGAAATGCCTTTTAATGGCGATGGTCATGTTTACACCGGTTTGCAATGGGATTATATCCGCATATTGGAGGAGATCAAAAGCCACTATCCGCAGATACAGAAATTACCGGATCCATCATATTCAACGGCTTATAACTATCAAATACCAGGTCACCAGGGTACGGTAGGTATTATAGCGGCTTATTCGCGTACATTTTGTGGTACCTGCAATCGCATCAGGATAACGCCACAGGGTGAACTGAAAACCTGTTTGTATGATGATGGCGGGCTGAATATGAAGGCCATGATGCGGACTGGTGCCAATGATGATGAATTGCAGACCGTATTGCTAAATGCCGTTAATCATCGGGCTAAAGATGGCTGGGAGGCGGAGCGTACCCGGGTAGTACATCCGGGAATACACGAATCTATGGCGACTATTGGAGGATAAAAAGTATCAAGTAGCTAGTATCAAGTATCAAGATTTTGAATGTTTTATAAAATAAATGCAGCTGTCATGATACTTGATACTAGCTACTTGATACCAAAAACTAATATATGACCACTGTTGAAGAAGCCGAAAAACTGATACTGGCGCAATTAAGAGATTATGGTACTGAAAGCCTGCCGTTTGAGCAGACTGTTGGTCGCGTATTGGCCGAAGCTATTAAAGCTGATCGTGATTTGCCTCCCTTTAACCGGGTAACAATGGATGGTATAGCCGTTAATTACCAGTCTATCGTAAGCGGCATCCTTAGTTTTAACATCAAAGCCACCCAGGCAGCTGGTGATGAGCCCGTTGCTATTAGCCATCCTGAGGAGTGTATCGAGATCATGACTGGCGCGGTGTTGCCGGTTTCGGTAGATACGGTGATCCGCTATGAAGATGTGGAAATAACCAGTGGCCTGGCTTTGGTAAAAGTGCAGGACATCAAAAAGGGACAAAACCTGCACCTGCAAGGAGTGGATAAGAAGGAAGGAGATGTATTAGCGTCGATTGGACAAATGGTCACACCTGCCATTATTGGTTTGGCTGCGTCTGTGGGTAAAACGCACCTACTGGTTAAAAAGCTACCCCGGGTGGTGATCATATCATCGGGCGATGAGTTGGTTGAGGTTGACCAGACACCCGCTCCATACCAGATCCGGAAATCAAACGGCTATACCATAAAAGCGGTACTACAGAAACAGGGGCTGCAATCAGATATGATCCATATTCCTGACGACCCAGAAATTACCCGACAACAAATACAACATTGCCTGCAAAATTATGATGTATTGCTACTTAGTGGTGGTATATCTATGGGGAAGTTTGATTACATCCCTCAGGCACTTGAAGATTCAGCAGTGAAAAAGATATTTCATAAAGTAGCCCAGCGCCCGGGTAAACCTTTTTGGTTTGGTGTACACGCGAACGGAAATCTTGTTTTTGCTTTCCCAGGTAACCCTGTGGCTACTTTTATGTGCCTGTACAAATACTTTTTAAACTGGTTAAGGGCTACTTTGGGTACGACAGAACAATCGCCGGTATACGCCGTTTTAGCTAAGGATTTTCAGTTTCAGCCGCCTTTACAATACTTTTTACAGGTAAAACTGCAAAGCAACCCGCATGGGCAACTGATGGCCTGGCCAATTGAAGGAAATGGTTCGGGCGATTTTGCTAACTTAGCAGATACCGATGCCTTTTTAGAATTACCCCTGGAGAGGACGGATTTTAAAGCAGGAGAGGTGTTCAGGGTGGTAAAATTCTGAACACGATTTCATGATTTTTCAGGATTATCATGATTGAACATAAGTGAAAAAATCCTGTTAATCTTAAGTGTCCTTAAATCGTGTACAAATGTTAAGCCATTTAGATAAACAAGGCAACCCCAGCATGGTTGATGTAAGCGAAAAACAGGTTACCAACCGCACCGCCACGGCGCGCAGTGTAGTTGTTTTACCTGAAGAGGTATTGCAATATTTGAGCAATGGCGAGGTGGTGAGTAAGAAAGGTCCGGTTTTTCAAACGGCTATTATAGCTGGTATCATGGCAGCCAAAAAGACCGGCGACCTGATACCGCTTTGCCATCCGCTGGGGATGGATAATTGTAACATCGTTATACAGGTTAATGAACAGCGGGAGGTTGTGATAGATTGTACCGCCAGCATCACCGCTAAAACTGGTATCGAGATGGAGGCCCTGGTTGGTGCATCTATAGCGGCGCTTACCATTTATGACATGTGCAAGGCCATGAGCCATGATATTATAATTAAAGAAACCAAACTGATAGCAAAAACAGGAGGTAAACGTGACTTTAAACGAGCATAAAAAACACGCGAAACTAGCCCGGCCAGCTTCGGGTAACTTCGGGCGTAACGAATGGTCCATTGTAGGTAGTCCATGTACCGTGATCAAATTGTTAGCCCATGATGTGATCGGGGCGCTATCTACCGTATACAAATGCGCTTATGCCGATACATCGCACAATGATGATATTACCCTGGTGCCGGGTAGGCTTACCAATGGAGCTATGCTTGATTATACCGATCAGATCAATTATCAGCAATTCAATTTTCAAAATCCAATTTGGCCTTATCAGCTTAAACAGCAATTTGCCAATGCCGATCTGGTACTGGTAAACGGCAATCACCAGTTGGCCAAAGCACAGGTGGTGATCATCGATATCAACAAAAAGGTCTCCTTACAAAGACGGCTGGAGCAGTTAACCAATGTACAGTTGTTTTTACTGGCCGATAATACTGATGAGATCTTTGATTTTATACAGGAAGCCATTCCGCACTGGCAGGATATACCCGTTTACCGCTTATCAGACAGGGATCGGATCATCGGTTTTTTTGAAACCAGCCTGAAGCTGTCGCGCCCGGTTTTAAACGGATTGGTATTGGCCGGCGGTAAAAGCGAGCGAATGGGTTTTGATAAGGGCAATGTGAACTGGCATGGCAAACCGCAACGGTTCCACATGGCCGATATGCTTAAATCTTTCTGTAATGAGGTTTTTATTTCCCAAAGGCCCGGACAGCATAATAATGAAACAGATGTTCAATATCCTATTTTGGAGGATACCTTTACGGGTCTTGGTCCTTTTGGGGCTATCCTGTCGGCCTTTCGTGAAAAGCCTGATAATGCCTGGCTGATAATAGCGTGCGACTTACCATTGATGGATGAGGCGACGTTGCGTAACCTTGCTGCCTGGCGCGATAGTTCGGCAGTAGCAACAGCTTACCACAGCCCGGTGACCGATTTCCCGGAACCATTGATAGCCATATGGGAACCCAAAAGCTATCCCATCTTATTGTCGTTTTTGGCGCAGGGATATTCGTGCCCGCGCAAGGTGCTTATCAATAGCGAGATCAACCTGCTTAATGCCCCCGACCCAGAAGCATTAACCAATGTGAATACGCCAGATGAACTGGAAAAAGTACAAAGGGTTATCCACCAAAAAACAGCTACAAACTAATGAAACCCGATATTTTAAGATATAGTTGCCAAATGGCCCTGCCCGGTTTTAACGAGCAGGCGCAAATACGATTACAGCAGGCCAGGGTATTGATAGTGGGTGCCGGCGGTCTGGGTTGCCCCGCAGCCCAGTATTTAACTTCAAGCGGGGTTGGTACCCTGGGTATTGCAGATTATGACGTGGTATCAGCCAGTAACTTACACAGGCAAATATTGTACTCACCTGCAGATATAGGCCAAAGCAAAGTGGCTATTGCCATTAAACGCCTGCGAGAGCAAAATCCTGATACCAAACTGGTACCTCATGTCGAAAAGATCACCTCCGATAATGTGCTGGGCATTATACAGCATTATGATATTGTAATAGATGGTACAGATAACTTTGAGACTCGTTATTTGCTGAATGATGCCTGTGTGATGACCGGTAAGCCACTGGTTTATGGAGCCATTTACCAGTTTGAAGGACAGGTAGCAGTTTGGAACATAGTGTATGACGAAAATACACGATCGCCCAATTATCGCGACCTTTTCCCGAAGGTTGATCCTACACAGATACCGAATTGCACCGAAGGAGGCGTAATACCTACATTGGCTGGCATTATTGGCTGTATGCAGGCTAACGAGGTGATCAAATACATCACCAAAACCGGCGATCTGCTGGTTGGCAAAATATTGATATTTGACGCGCAAAATATGCAAAGCCGGATCATCAAAATCGGCACCACTTCAAAAACGCCTGTAAGGAGCCTGGCTGCAACGATAACTATTCCCCTGATATCGGCACTGGAATTAAAAGAACATATGGACGATGATTCTATCGACCTGGTAGATGTACGTACCGAACGGGAGCGAGATGCCTTTGACATTGGTGGCATCCATATCCCCATTGAGGAGCTGGAAGGCTACCTGGCCTACTTTACCGACCCTAAAACCAAAGTGCTTTACTGTGCCACCGGTAACCGGAGCGAAGAAGCCGTAAAGCTCATCTTGAAACGCATTCCCGATGCTAATGTTTTTTCGTTAGAGGGTGGGTTGAGGGCTTATTTGGAGAAGTAGTTTATGATTTCGGAATTTGGATGTTCGATTTCGGATTTTGCTTTTTGTCTGAACCATGATTCAAAGGATTATTGAATAGTCATGATTCTAGTCAGACAAAAAATCCATTAATCCTTTCATTAAGTAAATCGTGGTTCAGAATAAATCCCAAATCGAACATCCAAATTCCCAAATCTTATGGATGTTCCGCTACCCAAACCTCACCATCTTCAAAAGCTTCTTTTTTCCAGATGGGTACCGTTTGTTTCAGGGTATCGATGATGTAGCGGCAGGCCGCAAAAGCGGCGTCACGGTGGGCTGCCGACACCGCAATGATCACTGGCACTTCGCCGACCTGTAAAGTGCCTGTACGGTGATGGATCAGCACCTTTTGTACCGACCATTTTTCAAAGGCTTGTTGTGCTATCTTCTCCATTTCGTTGATGGCCATGGGCTCATAGGCTTCAAAATCAAGTTTCAACACAGCTTTGCCTTTGGTTGCGTTACGCACGGTACCAATAAACACATCAATGCCCCCCGACTCAGGCGACATGATCCAATCAATGCAGGATTGAATGTTTAGTGGTTCGGCAGAAAGCACGATTTGTGTATTATTCATTGGGTAGCATTTTTATAAAATATTTTGGCGATTCTGTATAGCCCTGTCGTTCATAAAAGCGATGGGCGTCCACCCTGCGTAAATGACAATGAACTTCTATCCGGTCGCATTTTCTTTCAGTAGCCAATTTGGTGAAATGTTCTTCGAGCGCATTGCCGATGCCTTTGCTCCGTATATTTTCATCAACAGCAAAACAGCTTATCCGCGCATAATCGCCACGGGTGGTTAACTGCGGGATAAAATCAAAAGCGATAAACCCCGCCACCCCGCCATCAAACTCGTAAACCAGCACGGTTGATAAGGGCTGGTTAAGCATTATCTCCAGGCTTCGGGATAAATAAGCTTCCGTCCCCGGATAACCCAATTGTTCCAATAATTTAGATATTGCCGGATGATCGGCCAGGGTAGCTTTCCTGATAGACATGTTTTTTATTTGATTAAAGATTTTTGGATCAAGGAGCAAAGAGTATGGACTTTTTGTCCGCTTATAGCTTATTTTTTGTCCCCAAATCCAATAGTCCCCAAGTCCAATAGCCCCCCAAATTACCCTCCGCTTACCGGTGGTATAATAGCAATTTCGTCACGTTCATGTATGGTATCACCTGGTAGGGCATACTCGTTGTTTACAGCCACCATGTAGGATGCCAGTTGTTTCAATCGCGGATATTGCTGTTCAAGCAGGTATTTTAAATTGTATATAGTGGCATCGTTTGTCAATTCAAGGCTAACCTGCGAATTTCCAAATATCTCCTTTGCCACACCAAATGCCAGCACATTAATCTTCATACTCAAAATTAGGGCAAAATAGTTAAGAAAGGAAATATGGAGCAAGGATTAGGGGAATAAAGATTTTTGGATTGAGGAGCAAGGATTTTTTGGAACAAGGAGTAAGGATTTGGGGAGCAAGGACTGAACGAAATGTAAATATGAGTTGATAAGAAATCCTTGTTCTTTGCTCCTTTTATCCTTAATCAAAGAGATCCTTGCTCCAAAAGTAAATTGTATATTTGATGTATGGGTGCCAATTCCACACATAGTATTCGGATCATCAAGGTTAATGCTGCTGAAGTAGCTTCTGCTATCGATGTGCTCGCTATTGAAGAGCCCCTGGAAATCAGGCTGGAGCATGGTCCTGACGGGCAAAGACAGGTGCAGAATATCTCTGTTACCATGCGTACCCCCGGTCATGATGCCGAGCTGGCAAACGGTTTTTTATTTACAGAGAGTATCATCAAAAATTCGGAGGATATTGCTAAAACGGAGCATTGTTTTATTGCCTGCGCCGAAGATAAGGAGAATGTGATACAGGTAAGCCTGGCACCCGACATTGTACCCCACTTACAAAATGCCGAGCGTAATTTTTATACTACTTCCAGTTGTGGGGTTTGCGGAAAAGGATCGATTAATGCCATCCGCACGGTAAGCAGCTTTGTTGTTGAGCCCGAGGATAGCGATACTATACAATCCTCTGTTTTATACCAATTGCCCGTAATACTTCGCAAACACCAGCGGATATTTGAAGATACCGGCGGACTGCATGCTTCGGCCTTGTTTACTACAATGGGCGAGTTATTGCTGCTGCGCGAAGATGTGGGCCGGCATAATGCACTTGATAAACTTATCGGTGCCGCATTAAACTATAACTGGTTACCGCTGCGGCAAACCATATTATTGTTAAGCGGCAGGGCAAGTTTTGAACTGATACAAAAAGCAGCCATGGCAGGCATCAACATCATTGCATCGGTTGGCGCACCATCAAGCCTGGCCGTGCAACTGGCCCAGGAATTTAACATCACCCTTATTGGTTTTTTACGCGATGAGCGTTTTAATGTATATACCGCGGCACACCGCGTACAAATACCCCGTTATGAAACCATCATGAGTGCAGCTCACAAACCGGAATGAGTAAACCGGCGAAGGTTAGCTTCATTACCTTTAAAAAACAACTTATTAACGAATAATTACACCAATGAAAATACGTATTAAAGGCAATTCATTAAGATATAGGCTTACCCGCACCGATACTTCACTCCTGGCAGAGGAGGGGCATCTGCGTGAGTCGGTTGATTTTGGCAGCAAACAGCTGTTTTATGTTTTGCAGGTAGTAGATGCTGAACAGCTATCTGCAACTTTTAAGGATGATGCCATCACCGTATACGTGCCTAAAACACTGATACAGGAATTTGCCGATACCGACAAAGTGGGTTTTGAAGGAACGCACGGCAATCTGCACTTGTTGGTTGAAAAAGATTTTACCTGTTTGGATAACGTGGTCGAAGACCAGAGCGATAATTACCCCAATCCTTTAGCGGCTAAAAAGATATGAGCAAGAAAGAGCAGGAACAACCGGCAGCAGAAAATCCTGAGAAACTGCTGCATCTGAAAATAACCGAACAAAAACATTGGGCGGCAGGTATCCCTGCGGTAAAAGTCGCCATGGTTGATATTATACAGGAGGCCGGTTTTGTACGCGGCATGGAAGGCTTATTTAAAATGAACAAGAAGGACGGTTTCGACTGTTCTGGTTGTGCATGGCCCGACCCGGATGATGATCGCTCGCCGATTGCTGAATATTGCGAGAATGGCGCCAAGGCCCTTGCCGAGGAAGCTACCACTAAAAAACTGACTGCTGATTTTTTTGTCCGGAACTCTGTGTTTGATCTGGCCAAACTCAATGATTATGAGATAGGTAAAAAGGGGCGTATAGCCGAGCCCGTTTACCTGCCCAAAGGCGCTACGCATTATCAACCCATTAGTTGGGACGATGCCTTTAAAAAAATAGGCGACAAACTGAATAGCCTGCCATCACCCAATGAGGCCGCCTTTTATACCTCTGGTCGTACCAGTAACGAGGCCTCATTTACCTACCAGCTGTTTGTACGCGAGTACGGCACCAATAACCTGCCCGACTGCTCCAACATGTGTCACGAATCAAGCGGAGTGGCCCTAACCGAAACCATCGGCATAGGCAAAGGAACCGTTACCCTGGATGATTTTTACGATACCGATGTGATCATCATTATGGGGCAAAACCCGGGCACCAATCACCCGAGAATGCTCAGTGCATTACAAAAAGGCAAAAGGAGGGGCGCAAAAATCATCGCCATAAATCCTTTGCACGAGGCCGGGCTCATGGGTTTTAAAAATCCGCAAACGGTTAAGGGTATCCTGGGGATTGATTCGCACCTGGCCGATCTTTACCTTCAGGTAAAAATAAACGGTGATATGGCCCTGTTAAAGGCTCTTGAAAAGCTATTGTATCAAGCCGAACTGGAAAACCCGGGCAAAGTATTTGATCATGAGTTTATCCAAAACAGCACCGATGGTTATGAGGCTTTTTTGACGAGTTTAAAACGGTATGATCTGGATGAGCTGGCACATGAAGCTGGTGTACCTTTAGCCCAGATTAAAGAGGCTGCTGAAATGCTGAAAGATAAAAGCCGCATTATAGTATGCTGGGCCATGGGTATAACCCAGCATAAAAATGGTGTTGATACCATTAAGGAGATTGTTAACCTCACCGCGATAAAAGGAGCTATTGGTAAACCCGGTGCCGGTTTATGCCCGGTGCGGGGGCACAGCAACGTACAGGGCAACCGTACCATGCTGATATATGATAAACCTTCGCCTAAACAGTTGGATAAACTGAAAGAGGTGTTTGGCTTTGAGCCACCGCGCGAGCATGGTTACGATGTGGTGGAATCGATACAGGCCATGCACGAGGGTAAGCTGAAAGTGTTTTTTGCGATGGGTGGTAATTTTCTTTCGGCTACGCCGGATACTGTTTATACTGCCGAGGCTATGCGTAAGCTCGAAATGTCGGTACATGTATCAACCAAACTCAACCGCAGTCACCTGGTGCATGGCGAAGAGGCTTTGATATTGCCAACACTCGCGCGTAGTGATAAAGATGAGATCAATGGCGAAGCACAATTCATCACCTGCGAAAATTCGATGGGTGTAGTACAAATGTCAAAAGGGATGCTGAAGCCTATCTCAGACGATCTGATGAATGAGAATCAGATCGTTTGCAACCTGGCCAAAGCTACTTTTGGTGATCGTTCTGTTGTTAACTGGGATAGATACGCCATGAGCTACGATGCTGTGCGCGATGATATCGCCAAGGTGATACCCGGTTTTGAAGATTACAATCAGCGGGTACGTATCCCGGCCGGATTTTATCTCCCCAATGCCCCGCGCACCGGTAAGTTTGAAAATAAACTCAATGGTACTAAAATAGGTTTTGCTATCACCGAATTACCTAAACATGATATAGCCGCTGATGAATACCGCATGGGTACCATCCGCAGTCACGACCAGTTTAATACTACTTTATACGGCCTGGACGATCGTTATCGCGGTATTCATAACGAACGCCGGGTGATATTCATGAATGAGCAGGATATGCGTAAAGCCGGCTTTAAATCGCGCGAGAAGGTTGATCTGTTTAATTACTATGGTGGTGTTGAACGTGTAGCCCGCCTGTTTGTGGTTGTGCCTTATAATATCCCCGAAGGAAATACGGCTACGTATTACCCCGAAGCCAACGTGCTGATACCCATAGACAGCGTAGCCGAGAAAAGCAATACGCCCACGTCAAAATTGGTGTTCATTAAGATTAAAAAGCACGAAGGAGTATAAACAGGATAACCACAATTTGTCATTTCGAACGAGGTACGAGGAGAAATCTTTTACGTGAGGGCACTGCTCGTATAAGATTTCTCTCTCCGTTCGAAATGACAAGTGTTGGTTATTATTTACCGAAATAATATGATTTTAATTATATTGCTCTCCATCTAAAACTTAAAGCAATATAAAATGAAAACAGATCTGTACACCAAAATTGTATTAACCATTATCGCGGTAGCCTTAACCGTTAACCTGCTGAAAGGAAGCGCGACCACGGCACAAGCCGACGGCAAACACTACGTAAGCGTACCCCTTAATCCCGATGGCAGCCTGAACGTCACCATCAAAAACACCCAGGATGTAATGAAGGTAAGCATCAGCGATATTGATCCTTACGCTTTCAGGAATGTAACACCTTTGGAGGTTAAAGTCAGAAACTAAGCGAAATCAACACCTACGGTAACGCTTTGCGCGACACATAAATCACAGCAGGGGTATTGCTCGCGTTGAAGGTAAACGCATCTTTTTCCTGATTGTAAACACCACCGGAAGCGGCTACATACAGGCGATCGTTACTGTCCATATACAAATTCTCGATCCGGACCTTAAACGGGAGGCCGATACTTTTGCCATCCCTTAATATGGTTGTTGGCCCATGTGTATAAGCATTGCTATTAGCGGAAACGGGCTTGGTATTATATTTTAGCTCGTAGGTTACTTTATTTTGTGCTGATTGAACAATTCCAATGGGTTTGCTGATCTTCTGTGCCCGTTGGTAATCTAAGTAACGGTTCCAGCTTTTGCCCATATCAAGGGTATAGAATTGTGCTATCGAAGCTTTAAGGGTACCTTCCAATTCCAGCCCGCCGGTAGCTAATAGCGCCAGTACGGTATCCTTGTTGGCATATAAGCCTTGTATTGGGCCGTTAAAGTTTTTTGATTCCTGCCAGGTTTTTCCCTGATCCGTGGTAAAATAGGCTTTGGCTTTGGTAGTAACCAGTAGGGAGCCATCAATATTACCGGCAACAGCGTAGGCTGCGTCGCCATTGGGTATTTCCAATTTGATCCAGTTAGGGTCTTCAGAAGTTGTTACTATAGACGATTTATTATCCTTTTTGCAGGAGGTAATAATAAAAGGAATAGTGATGATGATAAGGAGTAATTTTTTCATATGCAGGGTTTGTTAAATAATAATACCATACTAAACGTATTAATATGGTATTATTGATATGACCTGCAATTTATAATTTGGTTTAATAATATAAAATTTAATCTGCCAGCTTTAATCGCCACGATGCACGGATACGGCCGCCACGACGCATATTTTCCAATTGCTCCTGGGTGGCGTTTGCCAGAAGGTATTTTAGCGAGCCGGAGTTTTGGTGCTCTGCTTCAGCTTCTTTGTCGATGATAAAACCTTCGGCTTTAAAAAACGCTTCGGCTTCTTCAAAACTATTGAACTTGTTTTCCTCAATACGGTGCTCCCGGAAAAACTCCTGCAGTTTATCGTTCATTTGAAGGTCCGGAAAACGATTTTGGGATTTAATGTAAATATCGGCCGTGATCCAGTAACCGCCCCGCTGTCGGAGCACCTTGCGGATGTTGCTGCACAATTTTCTTTTCTCATCCATATCCAGGTAAACCAACAAGCCTTCGTTTACAATCACTACTTCGCCTTTGGGGAAATGATTGGTTATGGATGTAAAGGCAGCTTCGTCAAGCGCGTTGAGGGCTAAAGTTTCCAGTTCGCCTTTAGGTTTCTCGTGCTGCAATAGGTCATCCAGCAAACTCAGCTTGATGGTAATTACCTCCGGCAGATCGGTATCGATATAATAAACCTCCCTGTTGATTACCGAGCTTAATCCGCGGAACGAAAAACCGGAAGATATTTCCAAAATATTCTGAATCGGCAAGCCGGATAGCAATTGGTTAATACTTTTGTAACGCGATTCAAAGTGTAATAGCCGCCCCCAGAAAGCAAGCTCTTTAATACTAAAATCCGGCTGGTAATGATCAGGTCGACTGATCAGCTTGGCTGCCTCCAGCGCAAAGGGAATATCCGTAAAGCCTTTCAGCAGTAATAACGATCGTGCCGAAGGACTAATACTGCTATAATCCCGCTCATTTGAAAATGTTTCTTCTTGGTTCATAATTAAATAGCCTGTTGAATAATGATACAAACGGTTGTTTCGTCGAGCACGGCAAATTCTTTTAAACCCCAGGGTTGGTTTTTGATCACTTTTAAGTTGGGATGCAATATTTCCGGATGTTTGGAGGTGACTTCCGCGTAAAACCCTTCAATATCATCGGTATCTATCCTCATTTCCGGGCGGTCATTCACATAAAAATCATCTTCGCTGGCTACTAAATAAATAGTAACGCCATCGCGGGCCATAATGTAAAATCCGTCCTCAGAGTATTTGGTTTCAAAACCAAGCGCGGCAAAAAGTCTAACGCCTATCTGAACATCTTTATAAATGATCTTGGGGATTATTTTTAATAAACTCATTTGATTATCGTATTAGTGATTAAACAAATCTGCGGAGTTTTAGTGGGGGATCATTTAACAAAAGATAAATAATACACAGGTCACTTGATTTTGTTGCGGATACGGCTCAGGGATACCTGCGTAATGCCCAAATAAGAGGCAATGTGCTGCAAGGGCACCCGCCTGATCACCTCCGGTTTTTGCCGCAACAGGTTTTCGTAGCGTTGGGTTGGGCTGTCTTTTAGGTACGAGAAAAAATGTTGCATAAATTCGGCTTGTTTATCGCCAGCTTGTTCAATAATAAACTGGTAGAGTACAGGATCTTTGCGCACCTTTTCCATATCTCTGGCATCCAGCCAACGAATGGTGGAAGGTTCCAGCGTTTCGATACTGAAGGGGCTTGGCGTATGTCTGCGCATGCTTTGTGGTGATGAAACTACATCACCCTCAAAAAAGAATTGAAAGCTGATCTCTTTACCATCATGATAAAACCAGGTGCGGATACTGCCTTTTTCAATTAAAAAGGCTTTACGACTAATATCGCCCTCCTTTAAAAGCAGGTACTTGGCTGGTACCTCTGTATACTTCCAAAGATGCCGGTACTTTTTCCATGCTGATATAATGGCGGGTTGCGCTATGAGAGGTTCTTCTGGTTTCATGAGCAAAGTTATGTAACACAGGTTGGGGTATCCTGGTTTTAATCTGTATCCTTTCTAAATATCGGTATATCAAAACAAAAGCGTAGTGCCATACCTTTTCAAAATAAAAATATTATGTCATTTGATCAATATCACGAACCGGCCAACGAATTATCCGCCGAGACCAGGACCTTTGCACGGATGATCGTATCCTTAACCGAAGAGGCTGAAGCCATCAACTGGTACGAGCAACGTATCTCTGTTGAAACCGACAAGGCAGCCAAAGCCATTATGCAAAATGCCCAGCAGGAAGAGTTTAAACACTTTGGTATGGATCTGGAGTTTCTGCTGCGTAAAAAGCCGGTTTGGCGTAAAACCTTACAGGCTATTTTGTTCCAAAAAGGCGATATTGTAAAGTTGGGTTCTAAAGGCGAGGAAGCGGCGGAGTAATTGCTAACCCAATAAAATTAACAAGCCATTCAGCGATAATATCGGAATGGCTTGTTATATATAAGATATAAATTTAATTATTTACTCGCGCTGTTGTTCAAAAACGGAGCTACATTAGCCACCTGAGTGGTTTGTAGTGTGGAGCTTCTGAATGCTTTAAAACGGGTTGAACCGCCAAAAACAAACAGGTAATTATTATACACTGCCGATGCGGTAGCCCTGCGCTGCTCCATGTTTGATTTGAGCTTTACAAACTGATTAGCTTTGGTATCGTAGTAACCAATAAAGTCCTCATCATCATAACCACCAACTACAAATACTTTGTCGCCACAGGCAGATACGCTGTTGGCTGCTAAAAATTCAGGGAGTTTGCCCATTTTTTTCCAGGTATTGCTTTTTATATCATACGCGTTGATGCTATATGATTGACGCTTAGTAAAAGCATCAAAGCCGCCAAAGGTATATATCACGCCATCAACCACGGCACCGGCAGCCTGCAGGCTCTCCGGCATATCGGCCAGTTGCGTGAATTTCGCTGTTTGTGGATCGAACTGGTACAGAGAATTTAAGGTGCGTTTTCCATCCCTGGTACCACCGAAAATGTATATTTTGTTGTTCCATTCTACTGCGCTACCGTATGTGCTGGCCATAGGATTTAAAATATGAAGGTTTTCTACCTTGCCGGTTTTAACATCTACCGTTTGCACACCCTGAAATATCTGACTTGCACCACGTGAGCCACCTAAACCACCAATTCCACCCATTACATAAATTTTACCGGTAGCAGGTACATAAGCCGCAGCAGTTTGTATCCTGTTTCCTCCCATATTTGCCAAAACCGACCATTTGTTAACCTGCGGATCATATTTTAATACTTCGGATGAAAAACCGCCAAAACCTTTATAGCCCGATATGGTATAAATATAGGTGCCATCGGTAACGCTGGTGGTCCACGTGAGGGGATAGGGTAAATTGGCCGCGCTTTTAAAAGTAATAGCAGCAGGCTGTTTGGTTTGGGCCTGGCTTTTATTCATGTTTAACCCGGCGATTACGATAAAAGCGCAAAGGAGATTCAGGATTTTCATTGGGCAATAAGTTTAAGTGAATTTACTAGTTAAGACTGATATGATTATAAATAGTTTAATAGTGTCGTAATATTTACAATTGGGTAACAATCAGTTTAATGGGTCTTATTTTTGTGGCTTAAACCGAGCTTGAGCAACAAATAAATAATGCTTATGTTAGCCTAATGCACCCCGCGTTACAAAAACAAATCGAAGGAAAAATCGTCCTCACTGCCGAACAGGAACAACTGGTAAGTAGCTGTTATAAACCCCGGTTGACCAAACGCGGAGAGATACTGCTCGAAAAAGGGAGCGTTGCCCGGTATTTATTTTTTGTAGTAAAAGGCTGTCTACGCGTTTTTTTAACTAAAGAGGATGGCAGCGAGTGGACACGTTTTTTGATATTTGAGGATCATTTTGGCACAGCCTTTCCTAGTTTTGTACAGCAAAAGCCATCGGTAGCGGCTATACAAAGTATGGAAGCTTCGGAGCTGTTCATGATTAGTCGCCAGGATTCGCAAATGCTGCTGAGGGAAATCCCCGGCTGGGAAACAATGATCCGCCTGGGATTGGAGCAGGATTACATAGCCTCCATTGAGCGTATTGAAAGCCTGATAACCCTCGATGCTAAAGAACGGTATAACATCCTGATGAAAACACAACCCGGATTGATACAAAGATTACCCAGCAAAATTATTGCCGATTACCTGGGCATATCGCAGGAAACATTGAGCCGCCTCAAATCAAAAAAATGATTTATTGACTATTGTCAATATTTTTCATGGGGCTATTAGCTTGCTTTGTATCTAAATCTGATAACCATATGCACCGCTCCATTTATATTACGCTCATCATTGCCCTGTTTCACCATACCATTTGTGCGCAAACGCACATTGGCGAACGCACCTTTCATTTTAAGGACGAAAAACGTAACCGCCCCTTAACCACCGAAATTTGGTACCCCACAACCGATACCTTAAAACAAAGCGACAAAGCTTTTTCGCCGTTTACGCGTGCTCAAACCGTACGCGATGGGAAATTCCCGACAGATAAATTACCGCTCATCCTGATCTCGCATGGCACTGGAGGCAGCCGCCTTTCGTTGGAATGGCTGGCTGATGCCTTGGTACAAAAGGGTTTTATCGTGGCTGCCGTTGATCATTGGGGCAATACTTATGACCATAAGATTCCCCTCGAATTTTTAAAACCCTGGGAACGCCCTCTGGATATGAGCTTTGTGATTAGTAGTTTGTTAAGCGAACCAGATATCAAGGATGTTATCAATCCCGATAAAATTGGTATGGCCGGGTTTTCATTCGGGGGCTATACAGCTATAGCGCTGGCTGGCGGACGTTTTGATTTTATGTCATTACTGAACTATTATAAAACTACCGGCAGGCAACAACTTAACTTACCCGAATTCCCTAATCTGGCCAAATATCTTGATGACAGCACCTTGCTGGCCGGTGCAAAAAATCCCCCGAAGTTGTACGACAAACGGATCAAGGCTTTCTTCTCTATTTCACCGGCATTAGGTCCGGGTTTTGTTTCTGATAAAAATATTTCTACACCCGTTTATATTGTTGGTTCACAAAGCGACAGTATTGCCCCGGTAAAAACCAACGCCCTGCGCTACCATCAGCTTATCAAAGGTTCGCAATGCTATATAAACCCAGGCAAAACAGGTCATTATGTGATGCTGCAAGAAGCTATTGATGATGTAAAAAAAGAAGCGCCAACTTATTTTACTGATGACGTAAGCGTGAACAGGCATCTGGTGCATTTAAAGGTTGATAGTTTGGCAGTGGGGTTTTTTGTAAAGAATTTAAATCCCCAGTTTCACTGAAGTATTTAAAAGATATGTCATTGCGAGATTCTGTGTTGATATGCAATTAATTGAGGGGATTTATTTTATCTTTGAGTCTTAGGCGGCTTTATGTCAGCCTGTTTAGGGCGGCCCTTTTTTAAAGCGGCTGCTCTAATTATTTAATGCCGGTTCATTCTGTTGTCCTAATTTGCAAATAATCCGCTTGATAAGGGGTTTTGGTTTTATAAATGGTATAAGCCATCTCCAGCAATTTTCGCTGCACGGCTACACATGCCTTCATTTTAATGCCGTTTCTGGAAACTATTCTCACAAAGACAGCCTTATACCTCTCTGAATGCCTTATGGCAGCCATAGCTGGCATATACATCGCCTTTCTCAGATATCGGTTTCCTCTTTTAGATATTTTGGACTTACCTTTGACCGATGTGCCCGATTCCTTCTCTTTAACATCCAGGCCGGCATAACTGGTTAGCTGTTTTTTACTACTTATTAATTCAAAGCCATTGGT
Source organism: Mucilaginibacter lappiensis (assembly GCF_900155965.1). Lineage (GTDB taxonomy): Bacteria > Bacteroidota > Bacteroidia > Sphingobacteriales > Sphingobacteriaceae > Mucilaginibacter > Mucilaginibacter lappiensis. The sequence continues at coordinate 928 of NZ_FTMG01000005.1, read as the reverse complement.
TTCAGCTATCACTACAGCAGCGGTTAGCGGGCCTATTCCGGGTATAGATGTGATCAGTTCTACCGTGCGCTTTATTTCTACATCATCATCAATTATGGCTTTTGTTTCTGCCATTATTTCTTTGAGCTGGGTATTGATTACCTTGGTGCGGAATTTCATCCGCTCAATGGCGGTCTCGCTTGGATCAGCCTCTGTTTGCTCTGCATGCAGCTGATTCTTTAGCATAGTCCTTTCAACCGTTAACTGATCCCGCTCACGGGTTAGTTGCCTTAGGTTTCTGAATACTTTCTTTGGCTGAACCCAATCATCAAGCTTTTTTTCTAATCCAAATAAGGCAATGGCTTCTGCCATAGATTTATCCGTTATTGTTTTAGTTTCCAGAGTTTTGAAGAAGTTGGTGATCTTGTTAGGCATAACAATGCTTACACGATAGGCTTTGGCTACTAAGAAATAAGCTAGTGATTCATGATAGACTCCTGTAGCTTCCATAACATACCGTAACGGAAAGGCTTCTACTGTTTGTTTTGCTACCCATTGTACTAAAGCAGTGAATCCCTTTTGGTTATTGGAGAAAGTCTTAAACGCATAAATGAGGCTTAGGGCATCTTCGTCCATCTTTCCTAAGGATACGACAAGCTCTTTTTGAGCTACATCAATACCGACCACTTGTTTTAATAATCTTTTTACCATAAAATAGTTGTGACTGTTCACTTCGTAAGTGAAAACCTTCCTTCGTTTTTCCTCCTGCTGGCTATCCTGGATATACCGCTATGCAGTATTCCTTACATTCTGTTCAAACTCAAGAAAGTGTAAAGAATGAGGCAATATCTCGCAAACAATATGCCTATAGCTATTTAGGAGTAACGTGCTCTCATTCTTTTTCACTCATAAATCATACAAGTATAATTATTGACAAACATAGGAGGAG
>NZ_FTMG01000006.1 GCF_900155965.1 Mucilaginibacter lappiensis | reverse complement strand
CTGGCGATGATGGCAAGCCTTAGAATATTGCAGATGATGCTTGCTTATTTAGATGATAATGAGCAATCTATAGACGAGGTATTTGATAAAAAAGAGCAAGACTGTTTACAAATGATCGGTAAAAAAATGGACGGGACAACCGAAAAGCTAAGAAATCCCGCAAAAGTAAACACCCTGAAATGGGCAACCTGGATAATTGCCAGAATGGGTGGATGGAAAGGATATATCTCTCAAAGAAAACCAGGTCCTATTGTACTCCAAAAAGGACTGGCTAAATTCTATAATGTTTATGAAGGATGGCTGCTCTTTCAAGATTATAACTAAAAAGATGTGTACACACAGTAGCCCGGAAGGGAGGGCTTTAAAATTTTCTAAAAGTCTACTCGCCAATGTTGGTGTTCGGAAGAAATAAAAAGAGTGTCATTTCGAACGAGGTACGAGGAGAAATCTTCTAGGATTTGCAATGAGGATTTGTATACTGTAAAAGATTTCTTTTTCGCACTACGCTCATCTCCACTCCTTGCTCTATCGCCAATGTTGGTGTTGTCACCAACATTCTACTGTTCGGTCAGTGATAATAAGTTGTTGGTGACAACACCAACAACGGCGCGGTAGCAAATTTTAAAGACCTCCCTTCCGGGGAGGGTTGCGTGGGGCGTCATTGCCACGTCGTTCCTCCTCGCAGTGACGTGATTTATTTAGGCGGATTCACCAACCTTTAAGCTGCTTCAGATAAGCGGTTAGCTCGTCAGCTATAAATTCATGTTCTTTCATATCCGGATGTGTGCCGCAGCCCTGATAATATCGCCTGGAAAAGAAATATTTATATACTTTTTTATCGCCGCTATTATTGGCCTCGGCAGTAATAGCAGTTAGGTAGTTTTGCAATGCGGCTGATAGCTTGTCATCGGCCATGGGGCTGCTTAAACATACGATATCGGCTGTGGGGTACTTTTGCCTTACCGTTTTAATAAACTTGGTATAGATATCGCAATAGCGGATAGAATCGCCAAAGCCATCATTTTGACCAAGACAAACGGTTACTACATCTGGCTGGTAATGTTTAAAGTTCCAGGCGACGGAATCATTGCGCAGGAAAACTTTATCAAATATCAGGGGCATGGTGATATTCATATTACAACAACTATGTACCATACCAATACCTGCAACCGAAGTAAGCTGCCATTGGGCATTTAAGTTGCGAGACGTGCGCGGCCCATAGCTCATATAAGCATTATGCTGATCGTACCATTCGCCTTTCCCACATGGGGTAGTCGACTGATCCATACCGGCTCCACTGGTAATAGAATCTCCAATATATTCAATTTTACGAGTTGGCTGAGCAGGTGGCGATAAAAGTTTAGTACACTTCACACCTACAAAATCAATATAACCGATCTGCGATTCGGTGTCTTTGCAAATAACAACCGTATGTTCGCCCTCCGTCAATCCATCAGCCACCGTGATCACATTGGTTTTGCCTGTAGTTTGTATGCGATACGGTGCATTATTATCAACGGCTATTTCCAAGTAATTGTGACTTTTGCCATACAGCACTTCATCATTGATCAATAGCTCGCATTTTTTGCCTTCAAAGCGCAATTTGATGTAAACACCCGGCGACCACATTCTGGGTTTTAGCGGATTGGTAAAGTCAATACGCCCTACGTATTGTATGTACGCATTATTGGCCTTGTATAATTTTAAGGCTGCTTTGGGGATTGCTGCATGGGTGTTGTAGGATAGCTGCAGCAGTAGGGCAAAAAGTAAACCAGCTATATATTTTATCATATCAGGTTAAAGTTATAGCGTAAAATTAGCTTCTACGGATACCGGTCAAATACTCCTATAACGTTTTTACCGCCGCAGTGTTCCCTGAATTTATAAAAAAACGGGCTGCCTCAATGAAGAGGCAGCCCGTTATATGCTATTTAAGGTAATTTATACGCCTTATTGCTGGTTCTGATCCGCAGGGTCATCAGATGGTGTACCTACAATTTTGTAAGCCCTGTTACCATTATTGTCGGTAGTATCCTGATAGTAGTAGCCATCGGGAGATACATACAATTTTTCGCCGTTGATCTTTATTTTTCTGCTGTCCTGTGGTAATTGGCCAACTATATCACCTATTTGAGGTGCTTGCTGAACATTACCGTTACCACCCTGATCAGTATTCAATTCACCGTCTTTACCTGCAATTACATAAGTGGCGGTGCCGTCGTCTTTAGTAATTGGTTGGTAGTAAACACCATTTGACTCGTAATACTGCTCGCCATTGATCATGATAGACTGCGCATCTTTTGGCAGATTCTTGATCTCGGCACCTACAGGTGGCTCAACTACAGTATATTGATCATTAACCTGTTGGTAATACAAACCATCACTATAGTAGTATTGATAATCGCCCCAAAAAAATGGGTAGTAACCATAAGGCAAAAATCCTATGCTAAAGCCTAATCTTGGCAAATAGTATGAGTTATAGTAGTTATGGTATGGGTACCAGTAATGGTTTCCGAAGTAACCGCCACGACCGCCGTAACGGTAGTTAGAATAAACACGGGTTCCATAACCGTTACCACCACTTCTGTAGTAAGTACCACGGCCACCGGCATATGAATTTCTGCTCACGCTGGCATATCCACGGGTTCCATAACCATAGCTACGAGTGGCTCCATTAACACTGGTACGACCAGGCGCAACATTCCCGTTAGTACGCGTTCCGGCACCATAAGTACGTTGTGGAGCTGCGGTAACATTAGTACGTGAAGCAAAACCACTGCTTCCATAGGTACGCTGAGGCGCGGCTACTGCCGACCGTTGTGCACCACCACCATATGATGGACGTGAAAAGCCGCCACCACCAGATGAACGGGAGACACCTCCGCCTCCACCACCAGATGATCTTGAGCCGCCACCGCCGCCACCACCACCGCCACTTCTATGCTGTGCATTGGCGGTAAAAGCTAAAGACAAACTCAACAGAGTTCCTAAAGCAAGTGTGAATAAATTTTTATATGTGCGTTTCATGATGAAAATTTTTTAACTAATCAGCCTGGTATTCTTTGCTGATATAAGTATATAGACTAATAAATGATTAAACGGTTTAACGCGTTTTTAATTATATTTAACAAAAAGTACACCAATATAGTAGTTTGCTGTAAAAACAGCTCAATTATACATTTTTCTGACCTAATCCAGCCCTTCTGCAACCCATAAAAAGGATTGTTCAAAGCTCAGGGTAAAAAAACCATCATGTGTGGTTTTAAAACTGCCAGGAGCTATTTGCTCCAAACCGGTGTAATTTAGTCCTTTTGTACTGTTTAGTACCCGTATTTCATCACCAGCCGGTTTCCATTTGCTAAAACCGGAGCTTATGGCATAAATTTTTTGAAGCCCCTGAAATATCACCAAGTCAATTTTCCCGGCGTAATTTAACAGATCATCAAATGCAGGTTCGTCTGTTATTACGTTTACGGCCGGGTAATGGTTGGCTATCAGGTAATTTAATGCCGTTACTGCCAACGTATTATTGCCAGGAGACATCAGTTTTACATCTGATTGTACCATGTCTTCTTCACCGTTACCAATCACCCAATCAACCTTAATACCCAGCATATTCAGCTTTTCGGCGGTATGGGGGGTGGTTATTACCGTGGGGCTCCACTCCAGCAACTGACCCAATAACTCCTCCGGAAAATCATCAAGCCCCAACACCAATAATGCCGGTTCCTGTTTTTCCCTTACAATATGGTGAGAAGACATCGATTAAAAGTAGATAGAATAAATGAATATTTAATGAATGTGTTAAAACAACAAGTGTTAAACTAGTACCCCTACGCACGAAAACTTTTTAAACCTTAAATTTTAACACTTTTCTGCTTAAAAACAGGGCAAAACTGTTCAAAAATTGACCCCAAAATGCCCATTTTAACACTTTTTAACAAATTTCAACGCTATTTTGATGCGCTTTTAAAAGTTTAAAAAGTATTAATTTATTGATTATCAAGTATCTATACGCAAAGCAGCCGGTTTTTGGGCTGCTTTATCCCTTAATAAAACAGCCCGGCTCTCTATAAAAAGAAAGCCGGGCTGTGATTTATATAAAGATACGAAATATCGGACAGAATGCCAAGCTTGGGGAATGGTATTTAAGTCTGAAGTTTTTAGTCATAAGTCAAAAAAACTGATTTAAATTCTGTCGCCTGGACTTTAGACCCGTTGTTTTTCATGATTTCAGCTTTCTGCTGAACTAAAGCTGGAAGCTTTAACCATGCCCCCCCCCACGAGATACGCTGCGCTAATCTCGCGGGAGTGAAGGAAATCCATTACAACAAATAAGCTTTCAATAAACCTTCCTGTAAAACTCTTTTAACGCTGCCCCAGGATTGAGCGCAAGGTTGATGGCTCCTGATACGGCTATGCCATAAATGCCTGTTTGCAGCAGGTGCTCTACATCATTCAACTGTATGCCGCCTACAGCTATCACTGGGATATCTATGGGTAATTTTTCCAGTTGGCGATAGCCATCGAAACCCAGCAGCGGGTAATCGTTTTGTTTGGTATGGGTATGCGCAAAGGGGCCAAAGCCGCAATAATCGGCCACGCCCAGATTTTGTATTTTTAACAGGGCGTCCGTGTTACTGGCAGATGCGCCCAATGTTTTTTCATCCGTTATGGTAGCGCGTATAGCTGCCAGATCGGCCAGGGGATCTTCGATGTGCACACCCTGGGCATCTACCTTATCCAGTAAATGGTAATGATTGGTGATGATGAGTGTTGCGCCCCAATCATCGCAGATGCCGGCTATTTCGTTCAGTTCATCAACCAGCTCATCTTCGGCCTTGGTCATGCAGCGGTATTGTACCCAGTTGGCCCCTGCTTCGCAGGCTAGCTGTACTTGCTGTACGTGGCTGCGATCGGGCAGATCCTGCGTGAGGTAATGAAATTTGGAGATGTATTTTTTCATTTGATTTAGTTGCCAGGTTCGGGTTTCCGGTATCCTGTATTTATTAATGCAGAGATGTCGTAACACATCCTTGCATTGTTCTAATTTTTGTTACATTAAAACACTCGATCCACATAACCCGCAACTCGCTCCAAACTACAATTTCTCCTGCGTCAAGACTTCACTGATGGTTTTACCAATGTTGCCGTTTGGCGCTTGTATATGTAATAACGAAGCTACGGTAGGGGCAATATCCGTCATGTGTGTTTGACGGGTAAGGCTGCCGTGCTTAATACCCCAGCCCATAAATACCAGTGGGATGTGGGTATCATAAGGGTTCCAGGAACCGTGAGTTGTCCCTGTACTACCATGCCCTGTAAAATATCCCGGCTTCAGGATGATCTGTATCACACCACTATGCTCCACGTTATACCCGTTGATGATACGGCTGCGCAGCTCTTCGGGAATATTGGCGGTTTGAGCCTTTTGCATATCTACAGCAAAAGCAATGGCCGGTTGTGTTTGCAGGTAATCGATACAAATCTGTTTCAGTGCGTCAATATTTAAACCTTCTTTTTTGATAATGGGGTTGTTAAAAGTAACCTGATAGTTGGCCATACTGCGGATCAGGTTTTTTACTTTGAATTTATCCTCCATCAGCTTTTCCATATCCACAACGGCTTTTCCGTCATCCCAGAAACCGGCCGGTATTTTATGATCGGTTAAAAAGGTTGGATTATGGGCAGCGCCATGATCGGCCGTTAAAAAAACAGCGTAATTGCCTTTGCCAACAGTAGCATCCAGGTAACTAAAAAATGAAGCCAGGTCTTTATCCAGCCTTAAATAGGTGTCTTCTGCCTCCACCGAATTGGGCCCGAACTGGTGACCAATATAATCTGTAGAAGACAAACTAACCGCTAAAAAGTCGGTCACGGTGTTTTTGCCTAATTGTTCGCCATCAACCGCGGCGCGGGCCAGGTCGAGCGTCATGCTGTTTCCAAACGGCGTTGAACGAATTAGCCCTACTTTACCCTTATATAATTCGGATGTTTTAATGGGAAAGGTTGGGGCTTCTGCGCCGCCAAATTTACCTTCATAACGAGGGCTGTTATCTGGTGCGCTCTGCAGATAGGTATTCACAGGATACAGTGTGTTCCAATCCTGTTTCAGATATTTTTCGGCTATTTTCTGATCATTGAATTTCTTAACCCAGGCCGGCAGATCGGTCATATAGTAAGTGCTGCTGATCCAGTTACCGCTCTCATCATCAAACCAGTAAGCGGCATTGGCAGTATGCCCGGCGGGTAGGATACCACCCCTGTCTTTCAGGGCGATACCGATAACTTTGGAGCGGAAGTTGGAAGCTAACCTTAATTCGTCGGTCACGGTAGTAACCAGTAAATTGCGCGGCGACATTTGGCCAGCTTTTGAAGTACTGCCCACTGCCTGCACGGTGCTGTCGTCTGTGCAGTACATAGATTTTCCGGTGGCCTGTATAATAAAATCATTGCCGGCAATGCCATGCAAGGCCGGTACTGATCCGGTATAGATACAGGTATGACCCGCAGCAGTTACGGTTGGTATATAATCAATATTGGTATTTTCGCAAGTGAAACCCTCGTTCAATAAACGCTTAAAACCTCCTGTCTGATAGCGGTCATAATACCGGTACAGATAATCCCAGCGCATCTGATCAACCACCAGGCCTACTACCAATTTGGGGTGAGATAATGATGCACTAGCAGGTGAGATACTAACTTTCTTTTTTTGTGCTGATACCGAAACGGCAGCGAGGCAGAGAGGAATAAAAAGCAGATGTTTAAGCTTCATTTTTTATGAATTTGGAGAAGCCCAAATATCAACAATGCTTTTAAAATGCAGTATAGTTTTTTGTTAAATATAACTGTTGGGTGGTGACTCCGTTCGGGCTGTTACAATTCGCTCTCCGTATTCAGTAAAAGTTTTGATTTGCTTTCATTCTTTCAACTCCCGATATTTGTAACAACGCCGTATTTATTAGCTGTTTATTTCAAGATAAAAAACGCAAAACGATGTCAAAACTTAACTTCATTACGCCTTTTTTTATTGTTTCGAATTTAAAAGATTCGGTATCATTTTATGAAAATAAACTTGGCTTTGAGGTATGGTATACTGGCCCTGACGATAGTCCATATTGGGCTATGGTGGGTCGGGGTTCTGTTTCTATTATGCTAAAGGTAATTATTGACGACATAAAACCCATTCCCAATCATACCCGGCATGAATGGGCCTCCTGGGATGCGTACATTTCTACCGAAGAACCAGATACCTTATTTGAAGAATTTAGTTCAACCGGTATTACATTTCGGAAACCTATTCATGACAACAGCGATGGGCTGCGCGGATTTGAAGTAATGGATGCTGATGGCTATGTTTTGTTTTTTGGAAGGCCTAAAGCCTAATTTTCAATCTTTCAGCTTATGGTAGGTATTCGGAAAAACGAAAGCAAATAAATTAGGCTAAAGCCCATAGCTATTTATCCTTCATTTTCGTCCCATTTAGCCTGTGGTGATAGCACCAGCCACAGGCTGAAAGAGTGCAACTAAAAACATTCTGTTAATTCCAAAATTCGGTAAACGACGTGGCTCTCAACGGAGTTAATCCTGGTTCAGACATCTTCAAACACCAGCAGCGAATGCTGGCTGGCGGTATGCAGATCGCGCCATACCTGGTTGAGTTCCGTATCGGGATTAGCTGCTTGCAGACCGCAGTAGGGATATAGCTCGTCTACGCATTCCCGCGCTGTACGGGCTAGCTTGCGGCTGCTTTGACCAATTTGTTGTAGTTGCGTGGCTTTGCCCATCAGTGCACCCTGCCAGGAAGCATCAACGGTGCTGTAAAACTCCAGGCGTGCCGCGTTTAACCTGCCGGTTAGTTTTTCATGCAGCTGTTTGATATTCGCCCGCCTGTTGGCGTTAAGGTATTTGTTCTCCGGCTTTTCGTCAAAAACAGCAGCGCACAGATCGGTAAAATGAACCGCCATACCCGATATATTGGCCGCCAGTGTTGCCTCGGCCAGTTGCATAAAAGGGTATTGATATAAAGGCCCGCCGATAGCTGCATTGTCCGGGTCGATTTTAAAACACCGGTTCTTTTCTACAAAGAGGTTATGCACTTCATAGGCATCGCTGCCTGTACCCATCATTCCCATAAACTTCCAGGCCGATATCAGGCTGACATCTTTACGATCGAAAATAAAAGGTAATATCAGTGGTGTGCCATCATCGTTCAATACCGTTTCTTCTCCTTGTTTAATGATACAATTTGCCGTTAAGTGCGTAGCGTGATGTACCCCACTGGCATATTTCCAGTGACCGTTTATCAGGTATCCGCCTTCAGTTATCGTTGCTGTTCCCGTTGCCGCACCGCTGCCAGCCAGACATAATAGAGGATGGGCAAAAATGAGGGGAGCAATCCCGGGCGATAAAAATCCGCCAAACCAGCCTGCTCCGGCGCAAAGCGTAACCACCCAGCCCAGGCTGCCATTGGCCCAGGCCAGGCTTTCTTCCAGCCTCACCATATCAGGCAGCGACAGTTGCAAGCCACCATAAACCTCAGGTACCAAAAACTTAAACCAGCCCTGTTCATGAACCAACTCCAATTGTGATGGTTGCAGCATTCCCGCCTTCTCGGCCGCGGGTACCGCCTCCCTTATTATTTTTACCCATTCGGGTTTGAGGTGGGTTGAGGGATGACTCATTAGATATGAGATTTTAGACATGAGATATGAGACAAAAAAATAATAGCTTAATAATTAAAAGATGTTGCCAGGAAATCGACCGCCCGATCTCAAATCTCATGTCTCAAATCTCATATCTTTTTTCACCGCTTTCCGCTTCCAGTCAAAATAGCCAAAGCAGGCCACTATAAATAAAAATATGGTTAGTGCGGCAAACATGGGTAGTTTTTTATAAAACAACAGCGGCACAGCAAACAGGTTGGATATGTTTAAAAATATCCAATTTTCTATTTTTCTGCGGGCCAGCAGCCACATGCCTGCCCAGGCGGTTGAGGATACAAAAGCATCCCATAACGGCACATTTGAGGGCGTAAAATACCGGAGCAAAAAATACAGTACTGCCCAACCACCCAATGATATGGATAAACTGATGATCCATTCTGTTTTTGTAGACCATGTAACCTTCACCGATGGCTGATCGCGTTTTTTTATCCAGTATATCCAACCGTATACGCTCATCACAATGTAGTACACATTAAGCAGCGATTCTGCGTACAACTGGGCTTCCATCAATAACAGGATGGATAGGGCCGTGCCTAGTATCCCCGCAGGGTAAAGCCAGATGTTATTTACCCGCGCCAGCAACACTTCGGCAACACCCAGTACCACAGCAAGCCATTGTACCCAGGTGGTTTCCCGTATTTGTTCAATAAACAGATTTAATAAGCTGTGCATCCCATTCGTGTAATTCGTGCAATTAGTGTCCGTTAAAAACTCAAACTCACCGAGGCCATAAAATTGCGTGGCGCCTGTGGGAAAAAGTAATTATAATTCAGGATATTATTTCCTTTAACATCGGCATAGGTAGCACCATTGGCTTCATATTTTTCGCTGAAGATATTGTTCACCTGCAAGCCCAGTCCAATGTTTTTTACACCCTTCACCTTAAAGGTATACCTTATCCGTACATCATTCACAAAGTAACTGTTTAATAAGCGGTTGGCAGCATACGGGTTACCCGCGTTTTCCGGGGTGATAGTATAGCCCTGCGGGTTTTGGTTGGAGGTATTATCGATATACTGCCTACTTACATATTTGCTGATGAAAGCAATCTCGCCGCCTTTTACCGGGTTATAGCTGATGACACTTGAACCTGTTAACGATGGGGAGAAAGCAATATCTGTTGTTTTAAGCGTTTCGCCTACTAAAGGACCGCCATCTTCGTTGGCAAAAAACTGCTGATAGTTCTTGATCTTGTTGGCGCTCCAGGTAGCGGTTAAGCCCCAGTAAAGTTGGTTGACAATTTTTACCTTACCATCAAACTCCAAGCCGGCCCGGTAGCTGTCCTTCACGTTGGTACGCACCGGGCTGCCTACATCATTTAACGCCCCGGTTAATACCAGCTGATTTTTGTACAACATATAAAACCCGTTGATACCACCTGTAAATACGGGGCCGCTGATGCGGTAACCGGCTTCAAAATCTTTCAGGTTTTCAGATTTTGGTCTGTTTTGCGGCGGCGAGTCGACGTAATCATCACGATTGGGTTCATGATTACCTACCGCGAAGGAGGCGTATACATTGCTATGCTCATTAAACTGGTAAGTTATACCTGCTTTGGGGTTAAAAAAGTTAAGTTCGGCGGTTTGCTGCGCGTTGTTCAGGTTCTTATCTATCCCGTAAAATGAATAATAAATATGGCGGTACTGCATATCGGCATACAGCAAAACTTTATCCAAATGCCACTCGGCACGGGCAAAAATGTTAAAATCGTTCTTTTTGGCGTTATCGCGGTAGTATTCATAATTGGATGGGAGACCGATAGGCGTAAAGACATCAATCACATCGCCATAATGCGCACCCTTGTACTGGTTATAAGCGCCACCCAGGGTCATGTTCAGGTTGGTTTGGGGCTGATACTTAAGGGCGTAGGTTACGCCATAAAAATCATTATTAAGCCAAAGCCGCCGTACCAGGTCGGTAGCGCTGATGGTGTTACCGCCAACCACAATAGGGGCTATACCATAGTTTTTTAGCGAGTCGGCATTGCGGTATTCTTCATAATAACCTTTGCCTTTGGTATAATGCAGGGCCCCGCTAAAGGATAGCTTGTTGGATATTTTTTTATCGTACAGTAACTGATAATGGTTTTGGGTATAATGATCCACCTGGTTTTTATAGAACGAGTTGGTTGCATCTATATATCCCAATTCATTATAGGTACGGTTATCTGAACGGGTATTATCACCAATCACATAATCGGCAATACCGTTCCAGGCCTGGTAAGTGGTTTCGTAACCAGAAAACACGTTGGCCCTTAAAGTGCTGTTTTTCCCGTACCAGGCACCACTCACAAAAAACGATTTAAGGTTGGATGATGCCCGGTCGATATAGCCATCGGAGTGGATGCGTGATACCCGGCCGTCCAGGCTAAAATGTCCACCCAGCAAACCTGTACCCGCGCTGGCCGTAGTTTTGATGGATCCATAGGAGCCCACCGAAGCGTTGATATCGGCATAAGCGGTATCGCGACGGGTGGTGGTTTGTACGTTGATGCTGCCGCCAAAAGCGCCCGCGCCATTAGTGGAAGTGCCTACGCCGCGCTGGATCTGGATGTTATCGATAGAGGAGGTGATATCCGGCAGGTCGACAAAATACGAGCCCTGGCTTTCTGAATCGTTATACGGAATACCGTTGATGGTAACATTGATACGGGTAGCATCTGATCCGCGGATACGGATACCGGTATAACCAATCCCCGCCCCGGCATCAGAAGTAACCACTACCGATGGGGTTTGGTTGAGCATATAAGGCAGATCCTGCCCGAAATTGTTTTTCGCCAGATCCTTCTTACTCAAATTGGTATAAGCCGTGGGCGAATTTTTAATGGCCCGGGTAGAGCTTACGGTCACCTCTTCGGCAGTGAGCGTACCATTACTCAGGGCAATGTTTACTATCTCATTAGCTCCTAAAACCACATTTTTAGTAAGGGATTGATAGCCGATGTAGCTTACTTTTAGGGTATAGTTCCCTGGTTTCAGATCGTTAAAATGATATTTACCGGTGGCGTCGGCAACAGCGCTGGCCGTTGGGTTGTTAATAGATACGGTAGCGCCAGGTAGCGCCTCGCCCACGGTGTTGGTGATCTTTCCGCTGATGGAAAGCTGGGCCGATGCCACAACAGGCAACAGCAAAGCAGCAATGGCTGCAAACAAATTTTTCAAAATAACTAATAAACTAAAAATAGTTAAACCATCTGCCCATCAGGGTAAATACGCAGTACACTTAACTTATTACCTATCCCTACGCCGGCATTATCCGGATCAGGTGCATGTTTCTTAAGTATTCAGTTCTAAGTATCGGGTCTTAAGTCGCTTAACTGCTTTTGACTTTTTACTTTTTACTTCCAAAACAATGGGTTTGATCTCAGCCTGTCTTTCAGTTTGATTGCTCAAAGCAAGGCACCCCCTTGAGAAAATTATAGGGCAAAGATAGGGTTTGATTTTGGATTTCGAATGTGGGATTTCGGATTTCCTGATTGTACCGAAACAGATAGATTAATATAAAGTTAAGAATGGAGGGATTCGAACCCCGGAACTCTTTTACAAGTATACCGCTTATTCAGCAATAGCCTTCTCCACTCAGCCACACCCTTAACCAATTTAAAGTTACTTCTAAAATTTAAATTTCGAAATCGAACTTCCGAAACGGCAATGCCCCCTTGAACACCTTTAAAAAATAAACAGCAGTGAAAAATCCGAAATCAAAAGTTTACTTTTGCAGACTTTTATACAAAATTGTTATGCTTAGAACTCATACCTGCGGCGAATTAAATATCAGCAACTTAGGCCAATCGGTTACTTTGTGCGGATGGGTACAAAAATCGCGCGATTTGGGCGGTACCACCTTTATTGATGTGCGCGACCGTTATGGTTTAACTCAATTGGTATTCAATACCGATTCAGATGCTAATCTGCGCGAAAAAAGCCGGGAGCTTGGTCGGGAATTTGTAATAAAAGTTACGGGCAAGGTGCTTGAACGTTCTAATAAGAATACCAAAATACCAACAGGCGAAATTGAAATTACTGTTGAGGATATTGAAATACTGAACGCAGCCAAGCTGCCCCCGTTTTTAATTGAGGATGAAACCGATGGTGGTGAAGAGCTTCGTGCGAAATACCGTTACCTGGATTTGCGTCGTACGCCAATACGCAACAACCTGGTTTTGCGCCATAAAATGGCACAGGAGATTCGCAAGTATTTAGATAAGCTGGATTTTATTGAGGTAGAAACCCCGGTGCTGATCAAATCAACACCCGAAGGCGCGCGTGATTTTGTGGTGCCAAGCCGTATGAACCCGGGTGAGTTTTATGCCCTGCCGCAATCGCCGCAAACTTTTAAGCAGCTATTGATGGTAAGCGGTTTCGACCGTTATTTTCAGATCGTGAAATGTTTCCGCGATGAGGACTTACGTGCCGACCGTCAGCCGGAGTTTACTCAGATAGATTGTGAGCTATCATTCATCACCCAGGAAGATATATTAAATATTTTTGAGGGATTAACCCGCCACCTGTTCACTACCGTAAAAGGTATCGACCTGGGCGATTTCCCGCGTATGCAATATGCTGATGCCATGCGTTTGTATGGATCAGACAAGCCCGATGTTCGTTTCGGGATGGAGTTTGTAGAACTAAACGACATTGTTAAAGGTAAAGGCTTTGGCATTTTTGACAACGCCGAACTGGTAGTAGGTATCAACGCTAAAGGTTGCGCCAGCTACACCCGCAAACAAATAGACGAACTCACCGAGTGGTTAAAACGCCCGCAAATTGGTGTTACCGGGATGATCTATTGCCGCTATAACGAGGATAGCACACTGAAATCATCAGTTGATAAATTTTACAGTGAAGACGAGCTCACCAACTGGGCAGCCGCTTTCAACGCCGAAAAAGGCGATTTGATGCTGGTACTGGCCGGCAATGCCGATAAGGTACGCAAGCAACTGAATGAGCTACGCTTAGAGATGGGCAGCCGTTTAGGCCTGCGCGACAAAAACAAGTTCGCACCACTATGGGTACTCGATTTCCCGCTGTTGGAGTGGGACGAGGAAACCAGCCGTTACCATGCGATGCACCATCCGTTCACTTCACCAAAGCCAGAGGATATTGCCCTGCTGGATACCGATCCGGGAGCAGTACGCGCCAACGCGTATGACCTGGTGATCAATGGTACCGAAGTTGGTGGTGGTTCTATCCGTATCCACGACCGCGCTATGCAATCGCTGATGTTCAAACACCTTGGTTTTTCGCCGGAAGAAGCACAAAAGCAATTCGGCTTTTTGATGGATGCCTTTGAATTCGGCGCACCTCCGCATGGTGGTTTAGCATTGGGTTTCGATCGTTTGGTATCTATTTTTGCCGGACTGGATTCTATCCGCGACGTGATCGCTTTTCCGAAAAACAATTCAGGCCGCGACGTAATGATCGATTCGCCATCCACCATCGCCGATGCGCAAATGACCGAACTCAAGATCAAAACAACGGTTTAAATCAAAACAATAAAAATAACCAAAGCTCTCTTCAAATTCCGCACTTTAGCTGATATTTGGAGGGAGCTTTTTTGATTAAAATACTTCTATTACCGATGAGTTTTCAAGCTCATTGGTAACACCTCTTCTCGGGGCCGTATACAGATACTTTATATTTATAAGTTTTTTCAAATACCGTGTTTTCACCTATTGCAGCGCTAGAGTATTAAATACATATTAGGCATATTACTAATAAGAAATGAATCCAGCTGCTCTATGCATAGACCCATTATAAAAAAAGCCTCCTGGCTATTACTCGCCACTGCGTGTTTAGCTGCTGTTATTATCAATAGCTGTAAAAAGGACTCCCGAACTGATCAACAAAATTCTGTTACTTATCCGGCCATCGCACAAGCAAAAAGCTGGTACGAAAGCGCGTACCCCGTGAATGCGCCCAAAATATCTAATCAGGCTGCGGGTACAAATTCTGACCTAAGTCAGATTATTAAACCCGACTGGCAACATACAACCAGTTATAAGCGAGGTGATCAACCAGTACTTGAAATACCCATTGACCCATCGGCTAAATTTGCACAGTCCATGAAAAACATGACTACCAATAGTATTGTTTATTCCAAAGATAACAGCCGTAGCTCTTTCCTGTTATTAAAAGATGGGGAGCAGTACAATGCCTATATCATGACCGTTATTGCTGATGAAGCATATCTTAAAAATGACATGACCAAGCTAGATCATAACAAATACAATAAACGAGATACTGATTTTAGCGGGGTAGTTTTATATAGTACACCCAAAGGGACTTTTGTAAGCGGCTGGTTTTATAAAAATGGCAGCATTATCCATACCATGCAACCCAATAGCAGCGCTGCAACGGGCGGTGGTCAAAAGGTACAAAGCCTGCATCCGGATTTAGCCCAGGTAAACTGTACAGACTGGTACCAATATTCGGAGGTGGATGGTACTGTAGTAGATGTAAAATACCTCGGTCCGACGTGTGATTACTCTGGAGGTGGTGGCGATAATAGTGGTAAAGGAGGTGCTCCGAGCGGCAGTGGCGGAGGAGCAGGCAGTGCCGGTTCTACACCATCGAAGCCAACGCCACCACCATGTGCCGGTACTAATTCCAGCACATTAAAAGTGCAATCAACGGATGGGCATTTGGTTGTTTACAAAAATGTGGTACAACCACCCCCTGGTGATGGCGACGGAACTTTCCCACCGCCGACAATGCCACCACCGCCGCCGCCATCTACTCCATGTACTATAACCATACCAGTGCCTACTATAGTAGATAGTTTGGGCAAAAAATATCCGTGTACCAAGGTACTGATAGCCGCACTGCCAAATTTGAATACCAATATCGCCCAGCTTATTTATCAGGCCTTTAGCACGAACACCAGTAATGATATCATATTCCTTGAGGGAGATCCTGCTCATTTTACCGGTACCGATGCTGATGAAGATGGTTATACCAATACGGATAAAGTTAATGGTGTCCTTATTAGCAGTGTATATATTAATCCTGCGGTATTGGCAAATTCAACAAATGAGTATAGATTAGTAACATTGTATCACGAGGCTTTACATGCGTTTTTAAATTCAGAGCATACTACTTTAGGTGATGCTGCGTTTGCTTCCAAATACCCCATGATAAATGTGTTCCCAAGACAAAATTTTTCTCAGGTAGTAAATGCCGACAAATACGATTATTATATCGATCCCGCGTATCAAACAAAAATTGTGGGTAAAGACCATTTAACAATGGCCGATTATTTCGTAAACGGGCTTCGGGATGCTATTCTTGCTTACAATCCCAGTTTTCCATCTGATAGAGCATTAGCATTAGCTCAAACAGGCATTATTCAAACCAAAACTGATTTATTTAAAAATTATAACGATGCCGAACGAGATGTTACTAAAGGAACTTCTGTAGGACATAAATGTTCACCATAAATTAAAAATCATGAAACAGTTAACAATATTATTCGCTTTAATCGCTTTTATATCTCACAGCCCTAAAGAGCAATTCAAAATTTATGGAGGCAAGAATCACGATCAGTTTTTAGGTTGTATGACCTGTGATGATGAAGATTCAAATTCAATATGGAGTTCTTATAGTGATTATGGCTCTATGCATAATCCAAATTCGATATGGAACCCTGATGGTAAATATGGCAGTAAAACAAGTAATTACTCCGTTTTTAACGAAAAAGCCAAATACCCACCGATAATATTAGATGAAAACGGAAAACCGTATGGTTATTTTACCGTCAATAAAAAGTTTCCCAAACGGGCCTCGAACAGGATGACCGAATATATTTGCAAATGGAGAGACGAAATTGTAGAAGACATACCTGGTCATTATAAAATGGCGTTCGGCATTAAGTATAAAAAATAATAATATGGCCATATTAAATATTTACGCATTAACGCAAACTTTACACTTGTGATTCGGCTTTGTTTACCAATGTTGAAAGAATGAAATACCTCTTAATATTATTCTCCTTAATTGCTTTTACTCCCCTTAATGTAAAAGCAATTGAAAATTTACGGAGGTAAAAATCACGATCAGTTTTTGGGTTGCCTAACTTGCGATAACGAGGATCTAAATTCGATATGGAGCCCCTACAGTGATTATGGTATTATACATAGTGCAAATTCCATATGGAACCCCGATGGGAAATATGGCAGTAAAACAAGTAATTACTCTGTTTTTAATGAAAAAGCCAAATACCCACCAATAATACTAGATAGAAGCGGAAAATCCTATGGATGTTTTACAGTGAATAAGAAGTTCCCAAACAGATCACTAAATGGCAGGGCTAATGATATTTGCGAAAGGCGAGACCGAATTGCAGAAGATATACCAGGATATTATGATAGCTTTTACAGGCGGGTATATTAGCCAGATCTGAAAACGACATCAAATCTGCTCACGCGTACGATCAGTTAGCTAACTTGATCAAGGCCGGTTTGGAACGCATACCAAATCGGCCCTGCACGGGCATCATCCTCCCCGCTGCCGTACGAGTCCCGCTTGTGGACACTGGCAATGAATTGACTAATCATAGTTAAGCACAAGCGGGGCGCTCGCGGTAGCGAGGGTTTAAATCAAAACAATAAAAATCAAAAAAGCTCTCTTCAAATTCCGCGCTTTAGCTGATATTTGGAGGGAGCTTTTTTGATTATACTACCATGAAGAAATACATTTTACTATTAAGCGCGTTTGTTATCTTTCTGACCTCGTGCGGCGGTTCCATGTCGGGCCAGATGGCGCAGCAGGCCAAAGTTGATGATTCCCTGATTCGCGTATACCTGAAAGCCAATCCGCAGATCAAGGCAGTAAAAGACCCGTCGGGCTTGTACTATCAAATTGTAAAACCGGGTACCGGTGTTGCACCTACCGAAGGCTCAACCGTAACCGTTAATTATACCTGCTCCCTCATGGGTGGGCAGCTGTATGACAAAGGCAGTAATTTCTCGAGTCCTTTATCCGGCCTGGTTAAGGCATGGCAAATAGGGGTACCTCATTTAAAACCCGGTGGTAACATGATTCTGTATGTGCCTTCACACCTGGCCTACGGTGTAAATGGTGCCGGCCCGATCCCCGAAAACGCGGTACTTACATTTGATATTGACCTCATCAGCGTTCAATAAATCATTATTGCGGGCAGCCAATAATGCCCCGGTCAGGTAACATTATCGATACGAAACAGCTATAACAAGGTCAACGTAGTAAATTAAACCTGTTTATCAGAGAAGAGGGCATTTTTATGCCCGAGCTCCCTTGAATTACTATAATTTTTGGTCACAAAATCTGTTATAACGTTAAAGATCGATTATGAAGAAATATTTTTTACTCTTAAGTTTATTAACCATTATTTTATCATCCTGTTTAAAAACAAATTCAGATCCTCAAGAAGTCGTCAATCCTGTGGTTGCTGTTGACCCTGTAAAACAAGCCGCAGCTGACAGCACTGCAATTGTAGCCTATTTGGCGGCGAACCCAACCATCAAGGCAAAAAAAGATACATCCGGCTTGTATTATCAGATACTTAATGCGGGTACAGGTACTACAAGCCCAACTATCAACTCAACCGTAACGGTTTCTTACACCGGCAGTTTATTAAACGGATCTGTATTTGGTTCAAGCACCGGATTTACCGGGATTTTATCCAACTTAATTCCTGCCTGGCAAATTGGTTTACCATTTATAAAACAAGGGGGCAGTATTTTATTAATTGTACCCTCACGATTGGGCTACGGCAATACCTCGCCGGGCCCCGATATACCCGCAAATTCAGTATTGGTATTTACTATTGGGCTAACTGGCTTTAATTGATCATACCACATCCGTCTTTAAACAAAACAGGTCCGGAATTTCCCCGGGCCTGTTTTGTTTAATACTATTCTGTATAAGGAATTGAATTTCAAGAATTTTTCGCTTTAATAAACAGTTAAATTTATATTAGATTTAAAAAACTGCTATTAGCGATATATGAACATGAAAAGATACTTTGTACTATTGGGCCTGGCCATCATCACTTTATCAGCCTGTTTAAAAACAGATCCACAGAAGCCTCCCGTTGTGGTTGACCCTGCGACACAGGCAGCCACCGATGATGCGGCCATAAAAACATACCTGGCTGCGCATACCGATATTACGGCTACCAAAGACACTACAACAGGCCTCTATTACCAGATTGTTAACCCCGGAACAGGACCTGCTAATCCATCGGGAGGATCAAACGTTACGATTAGTTTTACCGGCAAGCTGCTTAATGACAATCCTTTTGATTCCGAAGTTAATTACCAAATTAGTTTATCGGGAGCTATACCTGGCTTAACCATTGGTGTGCCTCTTATAAAAAAAGGCGGGCGCATTATCCTGCTTATCCCATCCAAATTAGGTTATGGCAATGTGGCCAATGGCCCGATACCACCTAACTCCGTATTGATATTTACGATAGATCTTATCAGCATCAATTAAGTTTTTATATAACTATCCACAAAAACGGCTACATTTCAAAATACAGCCGTTTTTTATTGTTTATGCTTATATTTAGAGTAAATAATACGGCATGAAACAACTTTACACCTTATTACTATCCATAAGCAGCCTGCAAGCTATTGCTCAAACCAATGTAACCGCACAAATAAATACCAAAGCTGATGCTTTACAAAGCCAGATTGTTGCCTGGCGACGGGACTTTCATGAACACCCGGAATTGGGGAACCATGAGGTGCGTACCTCGGGTATTATTGCCAAACATCTGCAGTCGTTAGGTATACAGGTACAAACCGGGATTGCTACCACCGGTGTAGTAGGTATTTTAAAAGGCGATAAACCCGGACCGGTTGTTGCTTTGCGGGCCGATATGGATGGCTTGCCCGTAATTGAACGCACACCAGTGCCCTTTGCATCCAAAGTAAAAACTACCTATAACGGACAGGAAGTTGGTGTAATGCATGCCTGCGGGCACGATTCGCATATGGCTATTTTGATGGCTGTTGCTCAGGTGCTATCCACCATGAAAAGTGAGTTGCACGGTACCGTAAAATTTATTTTTCAACCTGCGGAAGAGGGGGTAGAGCCTGGTCAAAAAGGCGGTGCCGAAGAAATGGTGAAAGAAGGCGTGCTGGAAAATCCAAAGGTTGATGCCATATTTGGCCTGCACATCAATTCCCAAACCGAGGTGGGTAAGATCACCTATCGCCCGGGTGGAACAATGGCGGGGGTTAACGATATGCAGATCATTGTAAAAGGACGATCTGCTCACGGCGCCTACCCATGGTCAAGCATCGACCCGATAGTGGTTTCGGCCGAGATCATTAATAACCTGCAAACCATTGTAAGTCGTAATATTGATGTAACACAAAACCCGGCGGTGGTTACCATTGGCGCTATTAAAGGAGGCAATCGATCAAATATTATACCCGAGCAGGTAGAAATGCTGGGTACGCTTAGATCTTTTACATTGGCCGATGAGAAGCTACTGATTGAGCGGGTTAAACAAATAGCCACCAAAACCGCCGAAGCACAGGGGGCTACCGCCGAAGTGAAGATCCCGTACAGCAACCATTACCCGGTTACCTTTAATGATCCTAAGCTAACCGAAAAAATGCTGCCCAGCCTGCAACATACCGCCGGCTCCGAAAATGTGCTACTGCGCCCACCCGTTACCGGCGCCGAAGATTTTAGCTTTTACCAGGAAAAAGTGCCCGGACTATTCTTCTTTTTAGGCGGAATGCCCAAAGGCCAGGACCCGCTCAAAGCGCCATCACACCACACGCCCGATTTTTATATTGATGAAAGTGGATTTACATTAGGAGTTAAGGCCCTTTGTAACTTAACTTTGGACTATATGAATAGCTATGGTAAATAGTACAGATCATATTAATTGCTCCCTGAAATGAAAAACATATTCACGATAGTATGTGCAGGCTTGCTTTTAACCTTTTCGGTTGGGCATAAAACATATGCCACAGGCATCAATAGTGTGGATACTGCAAAAACCATAAAAACATTAAAGCCCGAGGTTCTGGAAATTGTGAACACGGTGTTGAAAGCGTCCTATACTTTTAATATCGAAAAAGTAGCTGAATTTTATACACCTAATGCTGTAATAAGCGATGAACAGCCACCTTTTTCCTGGGCGGGCCCATTGGCAGGTGTACAATGGATAAACTCGGTACAAAAAGCTGTAAAGGGTTTTAAAATAAAGGATTTTAAGGTTGATGTAAAACGCATTAAAGTTTTTCAGCAAACCGAAGAAGTAGCCTACCTGGTTGTTCCCGTTGAATATACTGGAACCATTAATGGCGACCCATTTAATGAAGAAGGCGCATTTTCATTTGTACTCCGCATGGTAGGCGATAAATGGCTCATCAAAAGCCAGGCCTGGGTCCCCAAAAATGGTCTCTGATAATTTAATTTAGCTTTTAAATTGTCTATCCTCCTCTTCATCTGCAGTAAAAATCAATGGCGAAGCCCAACAGCCGAGCTTTTATTCAGGAACCACCCTGTGCACCAAGCATATTCTGCCGGCACCAGCGATAAGGCGCGCATCCGTATCAATCAGAAAATGATTGATCGGGCCGACATTATTTTTGTAATGGAACGTAAACATCAGCAACTGTTAAAGCAACGTTTTGATATAGGCGATAGACAATTGGTAATACTGGATATTGAAGACAACTACCAATTTAATGATCCGGAATTGGTTGCGATATTGGAAGAGGCTTTGAAGGGTTATCTGTAAAGCCGGTATGTCATGGGTAGGCACGAAGGATCTTCTTCGATATGCTAGTTGTATAACAGATGCTTCACTGTGTTCAGCATGACAAGAAATGTTTTTTACCCCAATATCTCCCTGATATCATCAGCAGTAAGCGATTTGATAAAACTTTCTTCGGTGGTGATGAGTGCACGGCTCAGGCTGAGTTTACGTTGTTGCAGGGCCAGTATCTTTTCTTCCACCGTATCTTTAGTGATGAATTTATAGATAAATACGTTTTTGGTTTGCCCGATGCGGTGGGTGCGGTCAATGGCCTGTTGCTCCACAGCAGGGTTCCACCAGGGGTCAAGTATAAATACATAATCGGCCTCGGTAAGGTTTAGTCCTACACCACCTGCCTTTATCGAGATTAGGAACACGCGTGTTTTGTGGTCTTCCTGGAATTGTTTTACTACGTCGCCACGGTTTTGGGTGCTGCCGTCCAGGTATACATAAGGTATGCTTTCGCGCTCAAAATGTTCACGATAAATGCTCAGCTGTTTTACAAACTGCGAAAATATCAACACCTTATGCCCGCCATCCAATACGTTGGCCAGGGTATGCACCACGTTTTCAAATTTACCGCTATCGCCCTCATAATCACTATCTATCATGATTGGATGATTGGCAATCTGCCTTAGCTTGATCAAGCCCTGCAATACCTGTATCTGGGTTTTGGCAAAAGTGCCGTCTTCCAAACTTTTGAGCAGTTCGTTACGATATTCCGATTTAACTTTTTCGTAAACCGATGCCTGTTCTTCGCTCATCTGGCAATAGAAAAGGTTTTCGGTTTTTGGCGGTAGCTCGGTGGCTACCTGCTCCTTGGTACGGCGCAAAACAAAAGGTTTTATAAGGGCCTGCAACTTGCGGGCCTTATCCTCATCCTTTTTCTTTTCAATGGGCGTTACAAATTCATTTTGGAAAAACTGCTGCCCACCCAGCAAGCCCGGGTTAATGAACGACATTTGCGTCCACAAATCGTTCACCGAGTTTTCAACCGGGGTACCGCTCAGTATCAGTTTAAAGCGCGATTTAAGCTGCTTAACCGCCTGGAACGATTTGGACGATGGATTTTTGATGTTCTGACTTTCGTCCAGTATCACGTAATCAAAAAAGTACTCTTTGAACATGCCAATGTCAATGCGACTGATGCCATAGGTAGTGATCACCACATCATAATTGGCAAACACATCGGCCGATCGGTAGCGCATGGTGCCGGTGTGCACCATCAGTTTAAGCTGTGGTGCAAATTTTTTAGCCTCGTTAAGCCAGTTATAAATGAGTGAGGTAGGCATAATTACCAGCGATGTAGCTTTGCTATCTGCCGCCTCGGTATCTTCTTTATGCTTTTGTAACAGAGCCAGGGTTTGTATGGTTTTACCAAGCCCCATATCATCAGCCAGGCAACCGCCAAAATGATAGTTCTTTAAAAAGTGGAACCAGTTATACCCGGCTTTTTGATAGGGTCTTAAATTACCGGCAAAATGTTGCGGCATCTCCACCTCTTCCAGCTCCTCAAAGTCGGTTAGTTTCTGGAGCTTGCGCGTCATGGTCACGTTGGCCATTTCGCCTTCTGCCAAATCATTTACCAGGCCTATATGATGGCGGCGCAGCTTCAGATCGTTACCACCTTCAGAAAAATGCAGCAGGTTGCCGTATTGCGAAAACCATTTTTCGGGAATCACCGCAATCTCACCGGATGGTAGTGTAAATTCCTTTTTACGGTTAAGGATATGATTCTTAAGCTGGATGAATGGTATGCTGTACGGCCCAAACCATACAATGGCATGGATATCAAACCAGTCGTTATTTTCTTTTACTTCCAGGTCTATTTTACTGTTGCCAAATACATAGCGTTTTTGGCCCTCGGGCTGTTCCAGTTCAAAGCCTTGCTCAATCAACTGGTCGTGGTGTTGGTTAAGCCACTCAAAAACCGAGAAAGAATGGTCGGCATCCTCATCATGGTTATCCACTTCCAGGTTCTGGAACAAGCTCGATGCCGTTTTGAGGCCCATTTGCTCCAGCTGCTGCATTTTGTTCTTTTCCCAGGTGATGGAACGCTTAATACGGTGAAAGATATAATCATCGCCATTTTTTTCCATCCGCACGGATACATGCCTGCCATCGCCATACGGAAAAATATAGCCGGCATATTTAAAATACAATTGCAGCTGTGAGGTACCACCCTCGATATAGATAGGTTTCAGCGCCGCCTGTGCATCGTACTTTTCGGTGTTGATGATAAAACCTTCGGCATATACATTATGCTTTTCGATTAACGGCGCCACAAACTTTTCAAAGTAGGATTGCTCTGACGATCGGGGTATGGCAATAAACCTTTTGTTAAGAAAAGGCACCAGCTTTTTACCCTCTATCTCTTTATCAAAATAATACAGCGTATCGTCCAACAACATCCAGGCCGGGTGGTTGCAAATGATCTCGGCGTTTTTGAACATGAATTCAATGCGCATGCCCTGGTATTTGATAGTAGGGAAATACCTGATCTCTTCCTCGTTACGCCTGAAATGAAACAATATCGAAGCGGCTTCGGTAGCTATCTGCAGCTTACGCTCAGCCGGATAGCCTTCCTTGCTCATCTGGTATACCTGTTTGCTGCATAGCAACGCTAGCGCTTCGGCCATACGCTTTTCCATTTTGGGGCGGATGGTATCAAAAAGCTGCTCGTTAAATATCTTAGAGAAAAACTCAAAAGGGCGGATAGGCTTTTTGTAGTAACGCTTGATCACGTTACCCTGTTCCATTTCCTCCAATATCCTGATCAATTTAATATCAGTATCATCCAAACAATGGATAAATTCTTTGGCTGTATTGGAGAATAAACGCTGGTGGGTTAATGAAAATTCGCCGTTGGGATTAAGCTGAACGATGTGTGGCTCAATAACGTACGACAAATACTCATGCCGGGCAATGGCATAAATGATCTGGCATGGTTTGGTACTGTCGACGCGTAACATTAACTTTTGATAAAAAATTAATAGAAGCTACATCAACAAAAAATTCAAACGTAATGAGAATTTACTTTATTTGAAAGTGTTTTCTGTTAAATAATTGTTAACACGGCTTATTATTTAATTAAAAGTTGATTTAGTTCCCCATTTAGGGGTGGGGCAATGTCATTAAATTAAGAGATTTTGTAACCCCATCGGGGTTAAAGCTTTGTAGAAAAAAGCCAATTCATACTCAGTGCAGTAGGTACTGTACTCAGGTTGCATACCTACGGCATGCTAAATGCTTATTATTTGCTTGCTACAAAGCTTTTACTCCTACGGAGTATGCTTAAATAATGACATTGGCGGGAGGGGACTAAAATTCCAACGTCAACTGATCGCCCGGGCCTGCTTCTTTTTCTTGTTTAGATTTAGGCGCCACATCGCCAAAATTGGACAGGGATATACCCAACAGCCTTACTTTAGCCTCCTCTGTATAAGTTACTGCCATAATTTGTTTAGCCGTTTGGCTGATGGTTTCCAGATCACTAAAAGCTTCGGGAAATGATTGGTTACGGGTGATCTGTTTAAAGTCGCTGTATTTTATTTTGAGGGTAAGTGTACGGCCCTTCAGGTCATATTTAAGCAAGCGGTTATAAACTGTGAGCGCTATTTTATCCAGCTCGGTATTCATTTCTTCCAGTGTGGTAAGGTCATACACAAAAGTATCTTCGGCACCTAATGATTTTGTTTCGCGATGGGGTTGTACCTCGCGGTTGTCTACCCCCCGTACTATCTGGTAATAAAACCTGCCGGTTTTGCCAAAATGCCTTAATAATTCCTCTTCAGTTAGCCTTTTCAGATCGGCGCCGGTGTGCAGGCCCATTTGTTTCATTCTTTGAGCAGTAACTTTCCCTACGCCGAAAAATTTTTCAACAGGCAATTGCTCCATAAAATCTTCGATGCTGGATGGACCTATGAATTTTAACCCGTCGGGCTTATTGATATCCGACGCTATTTTGGCTACAAACTTATTGATGGAAACGCCTGCCGATGCCGTGAGCTGTAATTCGTCTTTGATGGCCTGTTTTATCTGTTGGGCTATTTCAATGGCCGAGCCTATGTTCAGCTTATCATGGGTTACATCCAGGTAAGCTTCATCTAACGATAATGGCTCAATCAAGTCTGTGTACCGGCTAAATATCTCCCTGATCTTTTGTGATACTTCGCCATAGGCCGCAAATCGTGGCCGTACAAATATGACATCAGGACAAAGCTGTAAGGCCCTTTTGGATGACATGGCCGACCGAACCCCAAACTTACGCGCTTCATAACTGGCTGTAGCTACCACGCCCCTGCCTTGCGGCGAACCGCCAACCACCAGCGCTTTGCCACGATACTCCGGAAAATCGCGCTGTTCAACAGACGCGTAAAAAGCATCCATATCAATATGGATAATTTTACGGATAATCTGCGTAGGTTCGTTTGGCATACATAGCAAAGATACGGAGAGCCTTTGCTAAAATGAATAGCTAAACGGAGAATGACTCGCCGTTGCGAAAGAGATTCTAACCTACTAAACCCTTACAGCACATTATTATATCCTAACCTACCAAATCTTTACCCGCTTAGCCGGGTCTATCCACATTTTGTCGCCTTTTTTAACTTTAAATGCCTGATAAAATTCAGGTACGTCACTAAAAGGGCCGTTAACGCGTAAGAAGCCGGGGGCATGTACATCCGTCAATATCTGGTTAGCCAGTGCCTCATCCCTTTCCTGCCCAAGCCAGCCCAGCGCGTAGCCTAAAAAGAAACGCTGCATAGGGCTCAATCCGTTAATGAGTTTGCCTTGTTTATATTGCTGAGTCTTTTTAAAGGCATCAATACCCAAAACAATACCGCCCAGGTCGGCGATGTTTTCGCCAAGAGTAGCTTTCCCGTTTACGTGCAGGCTATCTAATACTATATAGCTGCTAAACTGATCGGCCAGTACTTTAGCACGTTGGTTGAATTTAACGGAGTCGGTAGCGGTCCACCAGGTTTTTAAATTGCCTTTGGCATCAAACAGGCGGCCCTCATCATCAAAACCATGAGTAATCTCGTGCCCAATGGTTGATGCCGCTACATAGCCATAAGCCACGGCATCATCAACTTCGCTATCCTTAACTCCGGGAATGGTGAACTGGGCAGCAGGCAGCGTGATCTCATTATTGGATGGGCTATAGCTGGCATTGTAGGTTTGCGGTGTCATGCCCCATTCAGTATGATCAACGGGTTTGCCTAATTTGTTAATATTTACCGTATATGCCCAATGCCTGGCACGCATCACATTACCAGCGTATGATTCGCGGTCCATCACCATAGTCGAAAAATCTTTCCATTTATCCGGATAGCCCACTTTTGGATGAATGGCGTTCAATTTTATTAATGCTTTTTGCTTGGTTTCAGGGCTCATCCAATCCAATTTGGCAATATGTTCGCGATAGGCCTGTCTGATGGCTTCTACCATTTCGGTATAACGTAGTTTGGCTGTAGCCGGGAAGTATTCTTTCACAAACAGCTGACCCAAGGCCTCGCCCATCAATCCATTTTCGGTATCCAATACCCGTTTCCAACGGGGTAGCTGCTCTTTTCGACCAGATATTACTTTACCGCTAAAACGGAAACTTTCCTGTTCAGCAGCAGCATTCAAATAGGCAGCATAAGATGATATCAGTTTCCAGCGGAGGTAAGCTTTCCAATCATCAAGCGGGAATGTTTTCAATGCGGTATTAACTGCCCTGTAATATTCAGGCTGGCCAACTATTACGCTATCCACCGGTTTTAACTCCAGCGTTTTAAATACGGATGCCCAGTTGATGTTGGGGGTAAGGGTATTTAACTGCGCAATAGTCATTTTATGATAATTGCGATATGGATCACGCAGGTTTTCGAGTTTACGGCTGCTGTCGGCCAAAAACTGTTCTATCTTAAAAATGCTTTCCGCCCCTTTAGCAGCCTGCTGCTCATCCCATCCACTGATTTTAAGCATGGTTGGCAGGTGATTGGTTTTATAATCGGTACGTACGCGCGTAGTGCGGGCATCGGTTTTAAAATAATAATCACGGTTAGGTAAGCCTAAACCTGACTGACCTAGTTGCAACATCATTTTTGAACTATTCTTTGCATCCTGGCCAACACGGCTGCCAATAAAATTACGGGTACCTGTAGTAGTTAAAACAGCTGCGGCATTCAATATGCCATTAATATCAGTGGCCTGATCTATCAGGTCCAATTGGCTTTTTAAAGGATTTATGCCCTGCTTTTCGATGTTAACAGTATCCAGGCCACTATAATAAAAATCGCCGATTTTTTGGGTGATGCTGCCTTTTGGCGCATTGGCGGTTAAGGCATCTTCATTTATCTTTTTTAACCGGTTGCGGATCTCTTCCTGCACCACATTGCCAATTCCCCAGCTGGAATATGCTGCGGGGATAGGGTTGCGTTTGAGCCATCCGCCATTGGCATATTTAAAAAAATCGGTACGCGGATCAACAGATTTATCCAGGTTATCATAAACCGGATCGTTAGGCGTTTCGGCTTGTTTAATCTGATAGGCGCTTAATGTTAAAAGAACTACAGAGGCACAGCCCAGAAGAGTTGTTTTGTAAAGTTTTATCATATGGGGTATGTGTTTTTTGGTAAATTTAAATAAAAACAAGTTGTTCATTTACTGCTGTTTGTAAAAGTATTGATGGGGGGTACAAAGCGAGATAAGCCCCCTCTAAATCTCCCCCGGAAGGGGAGACTTTTTGGAAATATTTTAAAGCCCTCCTTTCTGGGGAGGGTTGGGTGGGGCTTATTGCTCCCCCTTTAGGGAGCTGGGGGGCTCGCTACCAGATCTTCACTCTTTTATCCGGATCCAGCCACATTTTATCGCCTTTTTTAATATGGAATGCATCGTAAAATTCCGGCACATCGGTAAATGGTCCGTTTACACGCATAAAACCAGGAGCATGTGGATTGGTGAGTATCTGGCTAGATAAAGATTCCTGACGATCCTGCCCAAGCCAACCCAGTGCATAACCCAGGAAGTAGCGTTGTACCGGGGTTAACCCGTTAATGGTTTTTCCTTCTTTATATTGTTCGGTTTTCTTAAAGGCATCCAGCCCAATCACTATACCGCCAAGGTCGGCAATGTTTTCACCCTGTGTGGCTTTACCGTTTACATGCAAACCATAAATACTATAACCATTAAACTGGTTCACCAGCATTTGGGCGCGTTGAGTAAACTTTACCGAATCTTGCGGCAGCCACCATGCTTTCAGGTTACCTTCGGCATCAAACTGACGGCCTTCATCATCAAAACCGTGAGTCATTTCGTGACCAATGGTAGAAGCTGCTGCATAACCGTATATAACCGCATCGTCAATATCTTCATCCTTGGCACCCGGGATAGTAAATATACCCGCAGGTAATACAATTTCGTTATTTGATGGATTGTAATAGGCATTATAAGTTTGCGGAGTGATACCCCATTCGGTACGGTCGACCGGTTTGCCCAGTTTGGCTGCGCTGTATTTATGCCACCAATTATTGGCACGCATTACATTTAAAGCATAGGGGCCACGGCTAATTTCCAGACTTGAAAAATCTTTCCATTTATCCGGGTAACCTACTTTTGGCATTACTTTGCTTAGTTTATAATATGCTTTTTCTTTGGTTTGCGGACTCATCCAGTCCAACCTTTCAATATGTTCTTTAAAGGTAGCACGCATGATCTCCACTAGTTTCACATAACGTTCCTTGGTTTTTTCGGGAAAGTATTCTTTTACAAATATCTGCCCCAGTATTTCGCCCATAACGCCGTTCTCGGTATCCAGTACACGTTTCCAGCGGGGGAGCTGTTCTTTTTTACCATTAAGCACAGTTCCGTAAAAGCGGAAAAGTTCCTGATCAAAAGGTTTACTCAGGTAAGATCCGAAACTGGAGATTAGGTTTTTGCGGAGGTAATTTTTCCAGTCGTCTATACTATAGGTATGAAGCGCTTTGCTGAACGCCCGGTAATATTCCGGCTGACCAACAATAACAGTGTCCACATTCTTATAATCCATTTTTTCGAATGTCGGTTTCCAGTCAACCTCAGGCACCAGCTTGCTTAAACCAGCCAGCGGCAATTTATTATAGTTATGATAGGGGTCGCGGAGGTCTTCGAGTTTACGACTGCTATCGGCCAGTGATTTTTCAAGAGCGTAGGTCTGTTTGGTTGCTATAGTTACCGCATCAGGTTGCAAGCCAATCAGCTTAAACAGGGTAGGCAGATGTTTTTGCTGATAATCGTTACGTACAATAATACTATGTGCATCTGTATTAAAATAATAATCACGGTCTGGCAAACCAATACCGTCCTGGCCGAGTTGCAGAACGATTTTGCCGCTGTTTTTAGCATCCTGACCAGCGTAAGTGCCCAGAGGCGTAGTAACGCCAATGGTATTCAGGTGTGCAAACTCTTCTATTAAGCCTTTAATATCTTTTACCTGGTCAATTTTAGAGAGCTCTTCTTTAAGGGGCGATAAACCTTGCTTCTCGATACCAACAGTATCCATGCCGCTGTAATAAAAATCGCCAATTTTTTGAGTATTACTGCCTTTGGGGGCATCGGCTTTAAGCGCATCCTCATTTATTTTTTTCATGCGGTTGCGTAACTCCTCTTCCACCACATTGCCTATTCCCCAGGAAGCATAGGCCGCGGGTATGGGATTTTTTTTGAGCCAGGCACCGTTGGCATACTTAAAAAAATCGTCGCCAGGCTTTACGGTTGTATCCATGTTTTTAAAAACGGGATCGTTATCGGCATAGGTCTTGGTTTTATCATTACAGGCGGTAAGCGCCAGCAAGCCAAAAGCAATTGCGATAGCTGCCGGGGGGGATGTTCTTTTGATCATAAATTTTTGAGTGTGTATGTTATAAAATACAACGGATGTATGGAATAATAGAATTTGAAATAGCAATTTAATAAAAAAAATACCTGTTTAATAAATGCCTTGGAAAAAACCGGCTAAAGAAACATCAAAATAGTAACAAACTTTCCTTAAAGTATCTAATCTGATATCAATTTTACCTGATTCTAAACGGGCTATGTTGATGTTTGTTTCGGTAAAGAATTTTTCCTGAGTTACCTGATTCTGCCTTCTCAGGTTTTTAATTTGCAGGGCTACTTTCTTTTTAAAGGCTTCGTCGGAGTTGTTAAGGTATTCAAAATCAGTAAGTAGCATATAGCGTGTCGGCTTGGTTTATAAATCGGGTAATTGCGCTTATGAAAAAATAAATAACTATAAGTATTTAAAATTGCGTAAAAATATTGATAATAATATATGTCTGAACAGATATTTACTGACGTTTAAGTTAGCGAAATTAAGAATTGTGGCAACAAAATTGTTTACTACAACTCGCCCTGCATTTGATCTGTGAAAAAAATTAAAAAATCATCTACCAATGAAAAACTTTTTTTGAATTCTCAGACGCCCAAGTTGAGATTTTTTGTTCTTTGTTTTGGGTTTAATCAATAGTTTAAATTAATTAGGGGAAAGGGAGCTTTGAAAAGAGCTCTCTTTTTTTTATGCAATAAATTTGCTATGCGTGCATAGTAATTACTATATTTATTTTTTTAAATATTATGCAATTCGAATTTACAGAAGAACAACTCATGATACGCCAGGCGGCTCGCGATTTTGCACAAACAGAATTAAAGCCGGGAGTGATAGAACGCGACGAACACCAAAAGTTTCCGGCCGAGCAAATAAAAAAACTGGGCGAGCTGGGCTTTTTGGGAATGATGGTTTCGCCGCAATATGGGGGGAGTGGTATGGATGCCATATCCTACGTGCTGGTGATGGAGGAACTCTCCAAGGTTGACGCGTCGGCATCAGTAGTGGTTTCTGTAAATAACTCGCTGGTTTGCTATGGCCTGGAGAAATATGGTTCAGAAGCGCAAAAACAAAAGTACCTGGTACCCCTGGCTAAAGGCGAAGTGATAGGTGCTTTCTGCCTTTCGGAACCGGAAGCAGGATCGGATGCCACCTCACAGCGCACCACCGCTATTGATATGGGCGATTATTACCTGGTTAATGGCACCAAAAACTGGATCACCAACGGAAATTCCGCGTCGACTTATATTGTAATGGCTCAAACAGACGCTTCCAAAAAACATCATGGTATTAATGCCCTTATTATGGAAAAAGGCATGGAAGGATTTACAATAGGCCCAAAAGAAAACAAAATGGGCATACGTGGCTCTGATACGCATTCCCTGATGTTTACCGATGTGAAAGTACCTAAAGAGAATCGCATAGGGGATGAGGGTTTCGGTTTTAAATTTGCCATGAGCACTTTAGAGGGCGGCCGTATAGGTATTGCCGCGCAAGCATTAGGAATAGCTTCCGGCGCTTATGAGCTGGCCGTTCAATACGCCAAAGAGCGTAAGGCCTTTGGTAAAACCATTGCCGACTTGCAGGCCATCCAGTTTAAACTGGCTGATATGGCTACCGAGATTGAAGCTGCCCGCTTATTGTGCCTTAAAGCAGCCTGGTTAAAAGATCATGGCAAATCATACACACAGGCAGGTTCCATGGCCAAGCTTTTTGCATCTGAAGTGGCTATGCGTACTACCGTCGAAGCGGTGCAGATACACGGTGGTTATGGTTTTGTAAAAGAATACCATGTAGAGCGCTTAATGCGCGATGCCAAGATCACCCAGATATATGAAGGCACATCCGAAATTCAGCGGATTGTAATTTCACGCGGAGTTTTGAAATAGTTTACTGTTTTAGCCTCTCTCAAGTGTGGGAGAGCTTAAATGGTTTTGAAATAGCGGGCAGTTTTTATACTTTTGACAAAGTATATCAACTTAGTAGACTATTTTTAAAAATGAACTATAAATCGATCATCACAGCACTGATACTCGTTTTAACTTTACAGGCATCATTTGCGCAAACCAAACTTAAAACCGGGGTGTGGCGCGGTGCCCTTAAAACAAAATCAGGTACAGATATTCCCTTTAATTTTGAGGTAAAAGATAATGCCGGCAAACAAGAGTTGTTTGTAATAAACAGTACCGAGCGATTGAAAGTAACCGATGTAACCACCAAAGGCGATTCGGTATTCATCCACATGCCCTTGTTTGATTCAGAATTTAAACTGAAATTGGAAGCCGGCAACTTAAAAGGGAACTGGGTAAGGCATTTAGGTGAGCGCGATGCATTGATCGAATTTTCGGCCACCCCAAATACTTCCTGGCGTTTTGCGACTGCACCGGAGAAGGCAACCTTTGATGTGAGCGGGCGTTGGTCGGCTGTGATTGGTGAGGGTGAACAGGCCGATACCACGGTTGGCGAGTTTAAGCAAACCGGCAATAAACTTACCGGTACCTTTTTAACCACTACAGGCGATTACCGTTTCCTGGAAGGATCGGTATCTGGCAACCAATTATATCTTTCCTGTTTTGATGGCGGGCATGCTTACACTTTTACGGCAACGGTTAAGGATGCGCAAACCATAACCCAGGGTAAATTTATAAGTGTAGCATCGGTACAATCATGGACAGCAGTAAAAGACGCGAACGCTAAACTGCCCGATGCCTATTCACTTACCGCGCTAAAACCAGGGTATAAGAAAATAGATTTCAGCTTTAAGGATATGAACGGCAAAGAAGTTTCCCTTCAGGATGCCCGTTATAAAAACAAAGTAGTAATTGTGCAGATACTCGGCTCCTGGTGCCCCAACTGTATGGACGAAACGGCTTATATGGTAAACTATTATAAAAAGTTTCAGCCGAAAGGCGTGGAGGTTATAGGCCTGGCCTACGAGCGTACCAATGATTTTGAAAAATCAAAAAAAGCTTTGCAGCAGGTAAAAAACAGGTTTAATGTACCTTATCCTTTGCTGATAACCGGTTACACGAGTAACAAGGCCGAAACGGCTAAAAGCCTGCCTATGCTGGCCAAAGTAGTGGGTTTCCCTACCACCATTATTATTGACAAAAGTGGCGATGTACGCAAGATACATACCGGTTTCAGCGGCCCCGGAACCGGCGAATATTATACCGAGTTTATCAGTGAGTTTGAAAAGCTGACTAAGGATTTGCTGGCGGAGAAGGGAGAGGCTTCTAAGTAAAATATAAAATTTGTCATTCTGAACGAAGTGAAGAATCCATTATTCAGCTATGCATAGTATAGATCCTTCGTTTCTCAGGATGACAAACTTTTTCATTTAATGATTCTCTTCTTCGTCAATACCTGCAACCGGTACCGAGCCCAAGGTTTGTCCTACTCCAAAATAATCTTCCAACTCACTTAACGTAGATGAGTTGGTGGCTATATCTTTAATGATCACACCTTTTTCCATCAGCAGGATCCGATCGCAGACATCGGTGATGTGGTTAAGGTCATGACTGGATACAATGGTGGTAATGCCCTTGCTCTTATTCGCGTCCTTCAGCATGTTTTTCAGCCTGAACTGTGTGCTGGGATCAATATTAGCAAAAGGTTCATCCAACATCAATAATTGTGGGTTTTGCAGCAGGCACGATGCTACACCGACTTTACATTGATTCCCTTTTGACAGGTCGCGGATGTATTTACCCCGGTTTAATATCTCGCCATTGAAAAAATCGCCCAAAGCAGCCAGCGTTTCATCAACCTGAGCGCGGTTTTGCTGATGCAAACCGCCAACAAAATACAGGTACTCTTCGGGGGTAAGGTAGTCAATCAAAAAGCCCTCATCCAGGTACGATGCGGTGTAAGTTTTCCAGTTTTCGTGTCCGGCAACTACTTCGCCGTTTGATCGTATTTCACCGCTTTCCGGGCGTATCAAATCCAATATCATGCGGAACAGCGTGGTTTTACCCGCGCCATTGTTACCCACCAGACCAACACTTTCGCCCTTGGCTATGGTCAAGTGCGGAATGTCAACAACAGTAACGTCGTTATATACTTTTTTTAGGTTTTTTATCTCAATCATATTATTTGTTTCTGAAGCCTTCGGCTATCTGGTATCTTTTGGAGTAATAATCGGCTTCCAGTTGTTTTATCCAATAATTACGGGTTAGTATAAATAAAGTGGCAATAACTCCCAGAGCTATCAGTCCCATGTCGGGATGTTTAAAAACCATAAAGGGCAGGTAAACAAGATATGGTGCTAAAATAAGCGGGAACGACAATAATAATTGGGTTGCACCAACACCTTCCCAGTTAAATGATGCGCCTTTTGATAAGTCGATGCGTTTAAAATTGCGGTTGGCAAAAAACAGCACCATCGTGGTATTGATGCCGATGTTCCATAAATACATTACAAAATGTACTACCACTATCTTCCAGCCAAAATAAGCGTAAGGCGTGGTTAATAAAAAGGCTACTGTTGATACCATGGTAAACAGCAGGTATTTGGCCTTTAAAAAATCAGAAAAACTAATGTTACTTACCAGGATACCGTCAAAATGTGAGGCCTGCCAGCTAAACATGAACTGGCCGTAGCTAATAATGAATATACCGGTCATAAACATGCCCACAAAAATGTACCAGTTTTGGCCGTAGTGGCTGTTAGTGTAAAATATAAGCCCGTAAAACATAAAGAACAAACCCATAACCAGGGCCGAGCGTGGCCGCTTGTTGCGGAGTATCAGTTTTATTTCGTTTGCAGCCAGGTCGCCAACGGCGCCAAAGCGGGCCAGTACCGGAATATCAGTACTGCTTTTATATATTTTTACTTTATGCGCCGTAAGTTCTTCCAGGTACATGTTTTGTTTGAGGTACAGGAAATTAAAATAGTACATCACAATTCCTAAAACTAATGGCACAATAGCCAGAACAGGGAAAGTAACCAGGCGACCGAAAAAAGCATAAGAGATATCGTGCAGGGAATATAAGTGCCATTTAAAATCGCAGGAGGTGATCAATATCAATACAACTGCCGAAACCAGGAAAACCCAGCCGTTTAAGTTCGATTTTCTTTTGATGTACAATGCCAGGTAATTATTAAAAACGGTGAGCCCCGCAATGGCTATAATAAAAGCAAGAGCGGTAACAAAACCAGAATCTGGAGCAATAATCTTGAATATGAAGGGCAGAAACAATACAAAAGGCCACAGGTTAAATACCGAAAAAACGGCGGTCAGTGCCAGGTATCTTACCAGGGTATTTCTTTTAATGGGCAGATGCAGATAAGGTTGTACCCTTAAGGTAGGTAATTCCTGTAATTGCAGGCGCATCAGCAAATCAAACAAAAAATAGATGAGCAGGATACCGCAAAATGATTTAACCAGGTCATCATTGGCGAATATTTCTCCCAGAAGCTTGTCTAAAAAGATGCCTACAAATAATACATTTAAAAATAAATAGAGAATGAGCAGCGCCATGACCACGCGTATAGCAACGCTTTTACCTGTGTTTTTTGATCGCCAGAAAGCTTTTAATTCGTGCCTGATGAAAGTAGATACCATGGGCTGTTTAAAGTATTAGGTTAAGTAAGGGCTCAATATACAAAATAAGAGTTAAGATATAAGAGTCAAGAATCAAGAGAGAAGGAAAACAATCCCTGTAAATCTTGCAGAGGCTGGCAAGTGTCTTTAAAATATTAGTTGTAAGTGCATTAAACCAATATAAAAGAATTAGTCTATCAATTAAACAACAACTCAAACTCAACTATGAAAACAGCAATTCTGATCCCGATATTGATTATCGGTTCGGTTTATCATGCCTTTGCCCAGCAAAGTACTAAAACCAGGCATATGACCATCTCCATTATAGAAACATACTCCGGACGGGGGCATGATCCAAATATGTTCATTAACCGGGATGATACGGCACAAGTTCAGAAATATGTGGAATTTAATCTCAAGGTTAAAGCGAAAGATGTAGAAGCGGCCCATGAAAACCAGATCATGAAGCTATTGGAACCCTATTATATTGATGGTTGGAAACTGGTTACTGTTTCGAGTGCAAAAATTTTAGGTGACGAAAACGTATCCAGGTTTTTTTTCACAAAGGATAAATAGAGGCAAGATATTAGAGTCAAGAATCAGGACAAAGGAAAGGCATCAACCGCTTTTTCTCTCTTGATTCCTGGCTCTTATATCCTAATTCTCCAAACTAATACTTATACCTGTCGCCCCAGAGTTTTCTGAGCTTTTCTTTTGATTCATTCTCTTTGGCATTATTGCCGGGCTGATAGATCTGAGTACCGCGGATGGCATCGGGTAAAAAATCCAGATCGGTAAAATTGCCTTCGTAGCTGTGGGCGTATTTATAATCTTTACCATAGCCAATGTTTTTCATGAATTTGGTCGGGGCATTACGCAAATGTAGTGGAACAGGCAGATCGCCGGTTTGACGTACCAATGCTATAGCCGCCCCAATAGCCGTGGTAGCCGAATTGCTTTTGGCCGATGTGGCCAGGTAGATAGCCGTTTGTGATAATATCAATTGCGACTCAGGCATGCCGATCTTATTGACAGCCTCAAAACAACTTTGGGCCAGTAAAAGAGCATTGGGATTGGCATTGCCAATATCTTCGGACGCGAGGATGAGCATACGACGGGCGATGAATAAAGGGTCTTCTCCGCCTACGATCATGCGGGCCAGCCAGTACACCGCGCCATTAGGGTCAGATCCCCGCATGGATTTGATAAAGGCCGAAATAATATCATAATGCTGCTCGCCGGTTTTATCATACAGGGCCATGTTTTGCTGTACATGTTCCAGCACTACCTCGTCTGTTAAAACTATTTCATCGGTATCAAAGGCATTTACCAACAGCTCGAATATATTGAGCAGTTTACGGGCATCGCCGCCGGAAAGCCGGAGGAGTGCTTCATGGTCTTTGATGACGATCTTTTTATCTTTCAATACCACATCTTCCTTCATGGCTTTGTCAAGCAGGTTGAGCAAGTCTTCCTCTGCGAGGGACTGCAGGATATATACCTGGCAACGGGAGAGCAAAGCCGAGATCACCTCGAACGATGGATTTTCGGTAGTTGCACCAATGAGGGTTACAATGCCGCGCTCTACAGCGCCTAATAATGAATCCTGCTGCGATTTGGAGAAGCGGTGGATCTCGTCAATAAACAATACGGGTAAGGTTTCGCCCAGTTCTTTCAACTGGGATGCTTTTTCAATCACCTCCCGAACATCTTTTACACCAGAGTTAATGGCA
Organism: Mucilaginibacter lappiensis; assembly: GCF_900155965.1. Taxonomy (GTDB): domain Bacteria; phylum Bacteroidota; class Bacteroidia; order Sphingobacteriales; family Sphingobacteriaceae; genus Mucilaginibacter; species Mucilaginibacter lappiensis. The sequence goes on along the minus strand of NZ_FTMG01000006.1, from coordinate 297,934 downwards.
CTCAGGGAAAAGAACGGCCGGTATAAGGACTGCGAAATAATATAAGCTAAAGTAGTTTTACCAACACCGGGAGGCCCCCAGAATAGCATGGATGGCAGTGAGCCCGATTCAATGGCTTTACGTAAAACCGCACCCGGCCCTACAAGGTGTTTTTGGCCCACATAATCGTCGAGCGATCCCGGGCGCATACGTTCGGCTAAAGGAGGCAGATTGTTCATAAAGGTAAAATTCAGAAAACTAAATGCTAAATCCTAAAAAAATTAGTAATTTAATCGGTGTTTAACTTTTGTTTTTCCTGGGATTTTGTCTATTGTCAATAAACGCAATCAGTTCAATGCGCTGACTTTTAGGTTTTATTCTGTAAACGAGTGAAACTTGTTTTATGATTACACCGATATGTGTATGTTTTATCCTGACAGATTTACGAAACATTAAAGGTTGAGTTTGCAATGTTTCGAGATATTCGTTTACACGGGCTGTAAAGTTAAATATCTCTTTTTCTGTCCAGTGTTCTTGTAAATAAGCTATTCTTTTGCCAAATGTTTCAACAGCTTTTTGGGTCCATACTATTTCAATCCCCATTTTCCGAATAGTTTTACCACTTCGGCATGAGGAACAGTTTCGCCACGATCGGCTTCTGATATACTCTCCAATATGTCTTTTTGTTGTTCAGTTCCCAGTTCATCAAACCAGTCGGCTTTTCTGCCAGATAAAAAGGCTTTCACATCCATAATTAAACCCTCATCGTTGGAGTTTAAAATAGTTTGTAAAAGACTCAACTTTTCTGCTTGAATGTCCATACCATTGAATTTAATGCTAAAATAATTATTTATTTTGTGAAAAGCATCAATTGATCAACATCCCTATGTTAAAACAGTTTAACCATTCCAACTACCATTCTATTTGCGATAAGCTTGCCCAATCAGATGCCGACCTGGCCAATATCATCAAGGCGCATGGTTATCCACCATTATGGTCGAGGCCCAATACGTTTGAAACTTTGGTGCACATTATCCTGGAGCAACAGGTTTCGTTGGCCTCTGCTTTATCGGCGTTAAATAAATTAAAGGAGTATATACAGGAAATTACCCCGGCAAGGGTATTGCTGTTGAAGGATGAGGAATTTAAAGCCTGTTATTTCAGTCGCCAAAAAACTACGTATACCAAATACCTGGCCGAGGCCATCCTGAGCGGGCAGATCAACCTGACCGAACTGGAACAATTGTCCGACGATGTTATCCGTACCAAACTAACCGCCCTCAAAGGCATTGGTAACTGGACCGCCGATGTATACCTGATGTTTGTACTGCAACACGCCGATATTTTCCCCATCGGTGATCTGGCCGCCGTGAATGCGCTAAAAAGAGTAAAATCATTACCCAAAGAAACTACCCGCGAGGAGGTGATAGCCATAGCCGAAAAATGGGTGCCATACCGTACGGTGGCGAGTATGTTGCTGTGGCATTATTACCTGAGCGCGCGAACACCAGCCCCACCCAGCCCTCCCCGGAAGGGAGGGCTTTAAGATAAAAAGATAATCAAAAGTCTCCCCTACCGGGGGAGATTTAGAAGGGGCCGCTCTACACGTTAAACAGCCCGTTCCTCTCTTGTTCCTGGTAGTTTTGTACAGTTTCGATGGCGTTGTCTATCACATCGCTCAGGGCGGTAATGAAGGTGCCGGGTTTGGCCAGACTCATGGCATGTTTTATGGCGTCGACCTCTTTAGGTACTATCTCTACAGGCTTATTCACATCAACAGACGCTATACCCTCTTTCAATAAGCCAATGATGTTTTCGGCAGTACGGCCGCGCAGGTGTTTTTCCTGGCGCAGGATGATGTAATCAAACATCTCGGCCGATAATTTACCCAACTCGCGGATGTCGTCATCGCGCCTGTCACCGGTGCCGGCTATAATACCTATTTTGAGTGGAGAATCGATATGGCTTAAAAACGCCTTGATCCCGTTATAGCCATCTGGATTGTGCGCAAAATCGATCATAAAACGGAAATCCTTGAACTCAAAGATGTTCATCCTGCCCGGCGTTTGCGCTGCCGATGGGATAAAGGTTTCCAAAGACATTTTAATATCCTCGGTCTTGAATCCCCATAAAAACGAGGCCAGCGTAGCGGCCAGGACGTTCTCGATCATGAATGGAACCGTACCCCCAAAGGTTAGCGGGATCAGTATGGTACGCTGCACGCGGATCTTCCAGTCGCCTTTTTGAATGGTAATAAAGCCGTTTTCGCAAATGGCAGCTATGCCACCCTTACGGCAATGCGATTTGATGATGGGGTTGTTTTCATTTAAACTGAAATAGGCAATATTGCAGTCAGCCTTGTTGCCAATGCGCACGCAATGCTCGTTATCGGCATTTAAAACACCCCAGCCATCTTTTTTTACGGAGTTCAGTACCACGCTTTTTACACGGGCCAGGTCATCAAGCGAATGGATATCGGCCAATCCCAGGTGATCTTCCTGTATGTTGGTCACTACGCCAATATCACAAAAACCAAAACCCAGACCCGAACGAAGAATACCGCCGCGTGCGGTTTCCAACACGGCAAAATCAACCGTAGGGTCGCGTAATATAAATTCGCTGCTTACCGGGCCGGTTGTATCGCCCTTCAGCATCATGTTGTTCTGTACGTAAATGCCATCTGAGGTGGTAAAACCTACCCTGTGGCCATTGTTTTTTACAATGTGGGCAATCAGGCGCGTGGTTGTGGTTTTACCATTGGTACCGGTAACGGCAATAATGGGTATCCGTGCCGATTTGCCGGTAGGATAAAGCATATCCAGCACATGCCCGGCTACATTGCGCGGCAGGCCCTCGCTGGGTGCAATGTGCATCCGGAAGCCCGGCGCGGCATTTACTTCCAACACCACACCGCCGTTTTCGGTCAACGGTTCGGTGAGGTTTTCGGCCATAATATCAATACCGCATATATCCAGACCAATAATTTTGGAAATGCGCTCGCAGATAAAAATATTCTGCGGATGAACATGGTCGGTTACATCAACAGAAGTACCACCGGTGCTTAGGTTGGCAGTTGATTTTACAAAGATCTTTTCGCCTTTTGCGGGTACGGTCTCCAGTGTGTAACCTTTCTTCTCCAGCAGGTCGAGCGTATCGCGATCGATGTCGATGAGGGTTAAAACCTTCTCATGTCCATAGCCGCGGCGTGGGTCGGCATTTTCTTTGTCAATCAGTTCCTGTATGGTGAGGGTGCCGTCACCTATAATATGTGCCGGATCGCGAAGGGCGGCCGCCACCATTTTGTTATCGATCACCAGTACGCGGAAATCATAACCGGAAACAAAGCGCTCTACAATTACCCGGCGCGATATTTTAGCGGCATGTTCATAAGCTGCGATAGCATCCTCCTCAGTTTTAATATTGATGGAGATACCACGACCGTGGTTACCATCCAATGGTTTAAATACCAATGGGAAACCTACTTTGCGTATTGCCTCGGCAACACCTTCCAGAGAAGATATAGTGATGCCTTTGGCAACAGGGATAGCCTGTTCCTGCAGCATACGTTTGGTTTCGTCTTTATTGCTGGCAATGTCAACGGCTATGCTGCTGGTTTTTTCGGTCATGGTAGCCCGGAAGCGTACCTGGTTTTTACCATAACCCAACTGTACAAGAGATTGGTTATTCAACCTGATCCAGGGAATATCGCGGGCAATGGCTTCTTCCACAATAGAGCCGGTGCTTGGTCCCAGGCGGGTATTTTCCCGTATCTCGCGCATCTGTTGTATATCATCTTCCAATTGCATGGCATAGTCATCGCCCGCTATTAAGGCTTCGGCTATACGCACGGCCGATTCGGCGGCAAAAACACCCACCTTTTCTTCCAGGTAGGCAAATACTACATTATATACACCTTTGCTTTTGGTTTCGCGGGTGCGGCCAAAGCCTGTATCCATGCCCGCCAGGGTTTGTATCTCTAATGCGATGTGTTCTATTACGTGCCCCATCCAGGTGCCTGCTACCACCCGCTGAAAAAATCCGCCCGGTACGCCTGGTGAGCAACGATGACTGTACAGGCTTGGCAACAGCCTCTCCAACCGGTCATAAAAGCCCTCAATTTCATTGGTGGGCTTATGCTCCATCTGCTGCAGGTCAAGCCGCATTTGTATTAATTTTTTACGACGGATGCTCCAGATGTTTGGTCCGCGTAACACTTGTATATTCTCGATCTTCATACCTTGGTTACAAAAATTTAAGCCGGCTTAATTTCTTTAAAACTATAAAACTTAATAGTGTAAATAAAACTTTTGCAGGTAAAAAGCATTAAATGTTCACAACAGCCTGCGTTTGTGCGGGTTTTTATCTTAATTTGTATTTAAAACCGGTTGATTAGGTGAAAAAGTTGACGGAGTAAGTGGTTATTTATGGGATATTGCCCAATTTAGGCTAACTCGGTCGGCCTGATATAGCCCAATCAGCCCCTTCAACTAAACAAAAGAACTATGACTGTCCCGAAAGGAAAACTAATCATTATAGGCGGCGCTGTTGACATGGGAAGTAACGTGACCATCCAGGAGCATATTTTGCAGCCCGATTATATTAAATTTTTTGAACAGGGAATTTTAAAGCGAATTATTACCGAATCTGACAAGCATGAAGGTTCATTAATTGAAGTAATAACCACAGCCTCGCAGATCCCGGAGCTGGTTGGCGACGAATATGTAAAGGCTTTTGGGCAATTAAATGTAACCAATGTAAACGTATTGCATATTAAAAATCGAGAAGATGCGGCTAACCCGGAATATCTCGACCGGATTCGCAAAGCCGATGTGGTGATGTTTAGCGGTGGCGACCAGTTGCGGCTAACAGCTATTTTTGGCGGTACCGAATTTTTACAGATACTGAAACAGCGTTATCAAAACGAAAATTTTGTGATAGCAGGCACGTCTGCAGGCGCAGCGGCGGCATCCACACATATGATTTACCGGGGTCAAAGTAACGAAGCCCTGATCAAAGGCGAAGTGCAGATCACAGCCGGTTTAGGCTTTATCGACTCGGTCATAGTAGATACCCACTTTGTACAGCGTGGCCGTATTGGCCGTTTAATGTACGCGGTGGCTACTAATCCCGGCATTTTAGGTATTGGACTAGGCGAAGATACTGGCTTGCTGATCACCGAAGGCAATATGATGGAAGCTATAGGCTCGGGACTAATTATCCTGGTAGATGGCCGTAATATTGTAGCAACCAATATTTACGATGTGGAGATGGGCTCGCCGGTATCTATCGATAACCTTAAAGTACATGTAATGTCGATATTTGATATATACGACCTTTCCCAGCACCGTTTAATTATAAAAAAAACACTTAAAGTAGAAGAAGGCGTTTTTATACAGGCGCCTGATAGCGACCTGTTACAATAAACCGGCCCCACCAAAACCCTCCCCGGAAGGGAGGGCTTTAAAACAAGAAGACAATCAAAAGTCTCCCCTGCCGGGGAAGATTATTACATGAGGGCTTCGCCGTTTAGAGGGGGCTGGGCAGGGCTTCGTGCCACTCAAAATAAACCCATCACAAAAGAGTTATAGTTTATACAGTTTTGATCAATTAACTCAACCTACTATGAAGATCATAATACACGGCGGTTTCTTTAGTGAATCGCGAACCAACCAGGAAGTAAAGCAGGCCAAACAACAGGCTTTAAAAGAAATAGTAGAGGCCGGTCATAAATATCTGCAAACGCATAACGCGCTGGAAACGGTAGTGTACACGGTTAGGCTGTTGGAAGATTGCGACCTGTTTAACGCTGGTACCGGTTCACAAATACAAAGCGATGGCAGGATTAGGTTAAGCGCCTCACTGATGGATGGTAAAACACAGCGCTTTTCGGGCGTGATCAATATTGAGGATGTGAAGAACCCGATATGTATAGCCGAAAAGTTATTGGCTTATGATGATCGGGTGTTGAGCGGCAAGGGAGCACGGGATTTTGCTACCGAAAATGGCATAGGCTATTATAACCCCGAAACCCCGCAGCGCCGCCAGGAATATGAACAAAAACTGCGCGACTCTATCCGCCTGGGTACCGTAGGTTGTGTAGCGCTTGATATCTACGGCGATCTGGCGGCGGCTACCTCAACCGGGGGCAAAGGCTTTGAGATTCCCGGCCGCGTGAGCGATTCGGCTACTACTGCCGGTAATTATGCCAATGCCCATGCTGGTATCTCCTGCACCGGTGTTGGCGAAGATATTGTAAGCGGTTCTGTTGCTTCAAAAATTGTTACACGGGTTACAGATGGCATGCCTATATCGGTAGCTACCCACAAATCCCTCGATGAATTAAAACCTTTTGACGGGTTTGCCGGCATCATTGGAATATCAGCCGATGGTCATATTTATCATGCCGACACCCATCCTTATATGGTTTGGGCCCTGCATGATGGCGATGTGGAGGTTTTTGAATAAAGCAACTGTTTAAAACGAAGATTATTCATTGCCGTTGACTTTAGTCAACGGTAAAAAGAAAGTATTAAGGCGGGCTTCAGCCCAATTATCTAAGCGGTATTTTGGCTAAAGCCATTTGTTTCTCAGTCACTATTCCGTTGACTTTAGTCAACGGCAATGATTTTTACATGGTATATAAATAATCTGAATCAAATTCAAATGGTCTTTTTTGAATAAATTAAAATAATTAATTATAACATTGGGTCACTTTCCTGCGTTAAAGAAGCTGTTTATGTAAGCAGCCCACATACAGGATGTTGCATAACAATAATATATATTATTATATTTGTTTGCTGATTAAATTGATTAAGCCAAGTTAAAAAGATTAGATGAGGATCACTTTACTCGTATTGTTATGTTCACTTAGCCTCTCTGCATCTGCACAGTGGTATAAGTACAACCCTTTCAAGAAGCATGAACGCTATCCGCAACTTGCGCTTTTGAAGGATCATTCTATCAAAAGATTGCCCGTTGCACAGATTGCTAAACCCAAGATTATGTATGCTCAAATAGAGCGTACGCCATACGCCCTTTTTCTGATGGAGGCTTCGGTGATGAAAACGGCGCAGCATAATATGCGTTTCCGGGTTTATAATTCGGCCAGCTATAATTTTAGTGATCTGGCTCAAATGTACCTGAAACAGAATAGGTTATCAGAGGCTAAATGGTATTTACTGCAAAGCCTGCAGATATCGCGCCAGCAAAATGATAGCCGGCATACTATCACCAACCTCATTAACCTGGCCGCGGTAAAAACCGGTTATGGCGATTTTCCGCAGGCCAAACAGGATCTGATAGAAGCCCGTACGCTGGCCAGTTCATTAGGGCTTAGTATGGATGTAGCCGCGGTTGATAAACAAATGCGCTACCTGGAAGAGAACAAAACCCGCCTAAAAACCGAGATCCGCTATGCCGAAACGGCTGATAGTGACGGCAATTCGGCTATAAAGTAAAATTTTTATGTAACAATAGCGTAAAATGCGGGTAGTTATATACTACAAGCAAAACATTATCGTATAATTGTTATTGTAATTAAGAGACAGTATTTCACTGTCTCTTTTTATTTACATTAGCAAATTAATAAAAGGCACAAGTATTGATGTTTTACACAAACCCCGACTTAACTACAGTAAAAGATATGTTTAAGAAAGTATATTTAGTATTGCTATTGGCTGCCGCACTTGCTTGTAAAGCGTCGCCGTCAAAACCAATAAAAGTCCCAGGCTCAACCGATCTGCAACCCGATGAACAGCAAAGTGTTGTTTGTAAGCAGATCACCTCATTGATATTGAACCACAACTATAAAAAGGTTGATCTGAATGATTCTATTTCAACCGTGGTTTTTGATCGTTACATTAAACTGCTGGACGAAAACCACAGTTATTTTTTAGCATCTGATATCAAAGATTTTGAAAAATATAAAACCGTTTTAGACGACGATTTGAAGAGCGGAAATTTAAATGACGCGTTTTATATATTTAATGTATTTCAAAAAAGATACCTGGAACATGTAAACTATTCCCTGGCGCAGATCAATTCAAACTTTGATTTCAATAAAGATGAAAACTTTGTTTATGACCGCGATAAATTGCCATGGCCTGCAACCCAAGCCGATATGGATGCCATGTGGACGCAACGTGTTAAATACGATTTGCTGAATTTGAAATTAGCCAACAGCGATATGGCTAAAAATAAAGAAACACTAAAAAAACGCTACCAGAATTTATTAACGCAGGCCAATAAACTATCCAACCAGGATGTTTTCCAGTACTTTATGGATGCCTTTACCGAGGCTATTGATCCGCACACCAATTACTTTAACCCATCAAACGCGGCAAACTTTAATATCGAAATGTCGCGCCAGTTGGAGGGTATCGGTGCTTCGCTCCTTACCGAGAACGAATACGTGACTATAAAAACGGTAGTTCCGGGCGGTCCGGCAGATAAAAGCCACCAGGTTAATATCAATGATCGTATAGTTGGTGTGGCCCAGGGCAAAACCGGCGAATTTCAGAATATCATAGGCTGGAGGGTTGATAATGCTATTGCCATCATCCGTGGTTCAAAAGGTACTGTAGTAAAATTGGAAATATTACCAGCAGGTGCAGGTGCCGGCAGCAAACCTAAGATTGTTGAACTGGTGCGCGAGAAGATTATCCTGAAAGATCAATCTGCTAAAAAGGAAATACGTACTTATAACAGTAATGGTAAAGCCGTTAAAATAGGGGTGATATCTATCCCGGCCTTCTATATCGACTTTAACGATTATAAAGCAGGTAACCCCAATTACAAGAGCACCACCCACGATGTGAAGCTGATACTGGACTCCCTGAAACAACAAAATGTGGATGGCGTGATCATCGACCTGCGCGAAAATGGCGGCGGATCTTTAATGGAAGCTATTGAGCTTACGGGTTTATTCGTTAAAACCGGTCCGGTAGTACAGGTTAAAGATACCCAGGGTCAGATAGAGGTAGACAAAGACGATGATCCTGCAATAGCCTATTCAGGTCCGTTGAGTATCCTGGTCGATCGTTTCAGTGCTTCAGCATCCGAAATATTTGCCGGAGCGATACAGGATTATGGTCGTGGTATTATCATGGGTTCACAAACTTATGGTAAGGGTTCTGTTCAAAGCGCTATCGATCTGGACAGGGTCTTAGGCTCGCCGATACGCGATAAAATTAATCAACTGGCTGGCGCAGCAACCGGAGGCAAGAAAGCAATATCAACAGGTAGTCAAAGCACTTACGGCCAGCTTAACCTCACTATTGCCAAATTTTACCGCATTAGTGGTAATTCAACACAGCATAAAGGGGTAACACCAGATATTTCATTCCCGTCATTAATTCCGCTGGATAAATATGGTGAGGATACCGAGCCTTCGGCTATGCCATTTGACATCATTGCTAAAACGGATTATACCAAAGTGGGCAACTTTAATACGGTTTTACCGCAGCTGCAGAAATTGCATGATCAGCGTATGACCACCAGCGAAAGCTATAAATATATGCTGGAAGACATTGCCGATTTCAAAAAACACGATGCTGAAGACAGCGTAACCTTAAACGAAGCCGCTTTAAAGAAACAACGCGATGCCGACGAAAAGAAAGCATTTGAACGCAATAATCTGCGCAGGATAGCTTTCGGTTTACCGGCGCTTAAAAAAGGACAGGCCAAGCCAAAAGATGAGGACCTGGATTTTGTAAAAAAAGAAGCCGGCCAGATCATGACCGACTACATTAGCCTGGAGCCTAAACTAACAAGCACCGGCATGATGATAAAACAATAAGCCCCAAAGGCTGGAAGTGCAAATTTCAGATGTGCAGATATGCGAATGATTAGGATTAGCAGGATATAAAATCCGCACATCTGAAATCTGCACATCTGCACATTTTTTATTGGGGGTTAGAGGGCAAACCAATTGGCTCTCCGTGGGTTATGTTAACACCATGGCTAAAAAACCATTATTGGAGTTTACCGACAGAGGGATTTATTGCGCCCGGGGCAAGTTTTATATTGACCCCTGGCAGCCCGTTGATGATGCCGTGATCACCCATGCACATGCAGATCACGCCTACCCGGGAAACAAACATTACCTGGCGCACCATTTATCAAAAGAAGTATTGCTTTACCGCCTGGGCGAAATTCAGCTGCAAACAGTGGAATATGGCGAAACCGTGATGAAGAATGGTGTAGTTATTTCGCTATACCCGGCGGGCCATGTCATCGGTTCGGCACAGATTAGGGTAGAATACCAGGGCGAAGTCTGGGTAGTATCTGGCGATTATAAAGTAGAGGATGATGGTATATCAACCCCGTTCGAACCTGTAAAATGTCATCACTTTATTTCGGAATGCACCTTTGGCATGCCGGTTTATACCTGGAAACCACAGGTGCAGATATTTGAGGATATCAATAACTGGTGGCGTACTAATTTACACAATGGCATGGCTACGGTTCTGGTAGGTTATTCACTAGGTAAAGCGCAGCGCATATTACAAAACCTCGATTTGTTTAACGGCAAAGTATATACCCATGGCGTTATTGAAAATACCAACGATGCCTTGCGCCGTAACGGGGTGTTGTTAAATCCAACGGAAAGGATAACGCCCGATTCGATTAAAGAAGAAGTTAGAAAAGGGATCATCCTGGCACCGCCATCGTCTGTTGGTACAACCTGGATGCGTAAATTTCAGCCCTATAGCTTCGGCTATTGCTCCGGCTGGATGGCTATTCGGGGCGCTAAACGCCGCCGGGCTGCCGATCGGGGCTTTGTCCTGTCAGATCACGCCGACTGGAATGGCCTCATCAGCGCTATTGATGCCACGGGATGTGAAAGTGTTTACCTCACACACGGCTATACAGCATCGTTTTCAAGATATTTGAATGAAATAGGTTTTGATGCCCATGAGGTGCATACATTGTATGGGGATGACGAAGAAGCCTCGCCCCAACCCTCTTCAGAGGAGCGGGAGCAGACAAGTGAGGGTGATGAAAAGCAGAAAAATGCAGATCAAGTCCTCTCCCTTGGGGAGGATTTAGGTGAGGCTGGAGGCCCGGTATCATGAAAGCCTTTGCTCAACTCTTCCTGTCGTTAGATGAAACCAATAAGACCAATGAAAAGGTCAGGGTACTGAAAGATTATTTCAACAGTGTTCCCGATACCGACAAAATGCATATGCTGGCCCTGTTCACGGGGCGCAAACCCAAACGGCAGATCAACTCCACGCTGGTGCGTAACTGGGCCATCGAGGCCTCCAATATACCCGCCTGGCTGTTTGAAGAAAGCTATCATGTAGTAGGCGACCTGGCCGAAACCATGGCGCTACTGATGCCCAAAACCACCAACAGCAGCAATAAAACCCTTACCGAATGGATAGCCGAAATTAACGGGCTGAATAATAAAACAGAGACGGAAAAAAAGCTATGGTTGCTGGATTCGTGGGACATGCTGGATAGCCAGGAACGTTTTGTATTTAACAAACTGTTGACCGGCAGTTTCAGGGTGGGGGTATCACAAAACCTGGTGATCAAAGCGCTGGCAGATATTTCGGGGTTGGAAGCTACCGTACTTACCCACCGCATCATGGGGAGCTGGATGCCCGAAACTTTTTCATATACCCAGTTGATGGGTGAGCAGGATATAGCCGAAAACAGATCACGGCCATATCCGTTTTTCCTGGCCTATCCCATACAGGAAACATCCGAAAAACAGAAAACACCCCAGGAGGTAGGCGCTGCGCTTGGTGATGCCGCCGATTGGCAGGCCGAATGGAAATGGGACGGGATCCGTGCCCAGATGATTAAACGCGACGGCGAAATATTTATCTGGAGCAGGGGTGAAGACCTGGCTACCGAAAAATTTCCGGAGTTGCACCCGTTCCTAAATGCCCTGCCCGATGGTACCGTGATAGATGGCGAGATACTGAGTTTTCAAAACGGTTTACCCATGCCCTTTAATGTGCTGCAAACCCGCATTGGTCGCAAAAATCTGAGTAAAAAGATACTGGAAGAAAGTCCGGTGGCCGTGATATCCTATGATTGCCTGGAGTATGCGGGTGAAGATATTCGTTATAAAACCCAAACGGAAAGACGAGCTGTGCTGGAACAATTGCAGGCGGCTACGCCATATCCGGAAGTGTTCAGGATTTCGGCATTGATAAAATTTGATACCTGGGATGAACTGGGGACAATCAGGGAGCAAGCACGCGCCATGATTGCCGAAGGTATTATGCTGAAGCGAAAAAGCGCCGCTTACCAGGTGGGCCGCCGCCGGGGCGACTGGTGGAAATGGAAAATTGACCCATTATCTGTTGATGCCGTCATGATCTACGCGCAAAAAGGCCATGGCCGGAGGGCCGATCTGTATACCGATTATACCTTTGCCGTTTGGGATGGCGATAAACTGGTGCCTTTTGCCAAAGCCTATTCGGGCTTAACCGATGCCGAGATTGGCAAGGTTGATTATTTCATCAAGCGTAACACCATCGAAAAGTTTGGCCCTGTGCGTACCGTAAAACCCGAGCTGGTGTTTGAGATAGGGTTTGAAGGCATCAACAGGTCAACGCGGCATAAATCGGGCATCGCCCTGCGTTTTCCGCGGATACTGCGATGGCGGCATGATAAACCCAAAGAGGAGGCCGATACTTTGGAGAGTTTAAGGGCTTTGCTGGGCGATTGATAATTTAATATCAGTTCACATAATTAATTTATTACTTTGCTGTACAAATTATAAACAGCATACCGATGATCATTATCAATAACTATAACGAGTTTGAGCAGCAATTAGGTAAAGATTTAGGGGTGTCTGAATGGCATACCATTACCCAGGAACAGATCAATAAATTTGCCGATGCCACGCTTGATCATCAGTGGATCCATACCGATCCGGAAAAAGCCAAAACCGAAAGCCCTTTTAAAACTACCATCGCGCATGGTTATCTGACCTTGTCGCTCATCCCATATTTGTGGAAACAGGTAGCCGATATCCGTAACCTTAAAATGGAGATCAACTATGGCATCGAAAACTTGCGTTTTGCGCAACCAGTGTTGGTAAATGACAAAGTACGACTGAAAGTTAAACTCTCCAACCTGATCAATTTACGCGGCGTTACAAAAACCACCATGACCATCGAGCTGGAAATTGAAGGCCAAAAGAAACCCGCCTTTGCCGGTGATGTGGTTTTTCTGTATCATTTTATTGATTGAGAGCAAGGATCGGGGATCGAGGTACGTGGATCGGGTTTTCCTGATTTCTTACACGCACCCCGATCCACGTACCTCGATCCCGCACTCTCCCAAAGTAATCCCAATGCCATAAAAAGCCGCACCTAAACCCCGGCCGCAACCCTATCATTACATTTGTGTTTATCATCATTATGGACACAAAGAAAATCCGTTTAAGCGTGCTCGACCAGTCGCCAATAAGAAAAGGCGCCACTGCCGAGCAAGCCGTAAAAGAAACCATCGAATTAGCAAAATATACCGAACAGCTGGGCTATACCCGTTACTGGGTTTCCGAGCATCATAATACCGGCATCCTGGCCGGCTCAACACCCGAAGTACTGATCGCTTACCTGGCCTCGCAAACCCAACGGATGCGCATTGGCTCGGGAGGTATCATGATGCCCAATCACAGTACGCTGAAAGTTGCCGAAAACTTCAGGATGCTCGAAGCGCTTTTCCCCGGCCGTATTGACCTGGGCATGGGCCGCGCACCAGGTACCGACCGTATTACCGCTTCTGTGCTCAATCCGTCAAACCAGTTCAGGGAAGATGATTTTGTAGAGCAGCTGACCGATCTGAATAATTATTTTCATGATACTTATGAACCCGGTACCGTACAGGCCAAAATAAGGGCCATTCCGCAGGTAAAAACCGTACCCGATAAATGGCTGCTGAGCTCAAGCGGACAAAGCGGTTTGTTTGCCGCGCACTTTGGCATGGGCTTTTCCTTCGCGCATTTTATAAACCCTAGTGGTGGTCCGCTCAATGTAAAGCTATACCGCGAGCGTTTTCAGCCGTCTGATGATCTGGCGCAACCGGAGGTTAATGTGGCCATATTTGTTTTTTGCTCGGAAGATGAGGAAAAAATAAAGCAGCACCAGGCAGTAATGGATCATCGCTTTTTACAATTTGAAAAAGGCGGACCTATTGTACCGTTAAGTTACGATGATGTAAAAGATGAAGTATATACTCCCAGCGATCTGGAACGCATCAGACAAAACCGCTACCGGGTAATTACCGGCACGCCAATGGAAATAAAGAAAAAACTTACCTGGCTGGCCGAAGATTATGATGTGGATGAAATTATGGCCGTAACCATCACCGAAAACTTTGATGACAGGTTAAAATCATATGAATTGCTGGCTAAACAGTTTGAATTGTAATAGCCTCAAAAAACAGCTTGTCATCCTGAGCGCAGCGAAGGATCTTTTTCAACAAGGATGTCGCACAATAGATGCTTCACTTCGTTCAGCATGACAAAATTGGTTTTATAACACAAAAAGTTGTCATCCTGAGCGGTAGCGAAGAATATACCCTGCCGACTGATAAAAAAAGACCATTCTTATAAACATAGAACAGTCTTTTTTGCGTTAGATAGTAATCATTCTGAAACTGTAAAAACTTTATTTGGGTTTTAATCGTATCTTTGGAAAGATTATAAATAACATTCAAATTCTAATTCATTCAATTCAGTGGTAATCATCATATTCTTTATAGCGCACTGGTTTTTGTCGCTATTCTTCCAAACGTTCTTTTTACATAGGTATGCTTCTCACAAAATGTTCACTACGAACAAGTTTTACGAAGGAACATTTTACCTGCTTACTTATATCTGCCAGGGCTCTTCGTTTTTAAATCCCCGGGCTTACGCTATTATGCACCGCGAGCACCATGCTTACAGTGATACCGAAAAAGATCCGCATTCCCCGCATTTTTTCAAAGATGTTTTCCAGATGATGATCTATACGGCTAAAAGTTATCGTTTGCATGTTAAAAAATTAAAAGAACCCGAAGAGCGCTTTAAAGGCAATATTCCTGAATGGCGTTTTGTTGATTATATTGGCTCATCAGCTGTTTCACGTATTTCATTCGGGATATTGTACATCGCTTTTTATGTGGTTTTTGCTACCCAATGGTGGATGTACCTGTTAATCCCGATCCACTTTTTAATGGGCCCTATCCACGGTGCTATCGTAAACTGGTGCGGTCATAAATATGGTTATGCCAATTTTGACAATGGCGACAAATCAAAAAATACTACTCCATTTGACTTTTTAATGCTGGGCGAATTATTTCAGAACAATCACCACAAAAACCCTAACAGGGCCAACTTTGGTGCAAAATGGTTTGAGATAGATCCCGTTTACCCGGTCATGAAACTCATGCACTGGATGCGCATTATCAAACTAAGAAAAGCATATTTGTAAGCTAAAAGCCAAAGGCAAAAAGCTTAAAGCGAAAAGTGAAGTCTCCGGATGTTTACTTTTCGCTTTTTTGTTTTATAGCTTTCTGCTTTAGGCGCCTCTCCGTATGCCTGGCGTATAATCGACTCACCCTGTCTACGCTTCGCTGGACATCCCTCTCTTAGCCCGCGGCGGAAAGAGGGATGTCCAGCGAAGCGCAAACAAAACCATGTCATTGAGCGTAGCGCGGATAACCGACCGGAGGGAGCTCATTAATGCCTTAAAAAAACGATTAACGATATTAATAATCTCGTAGCTATTCCTGTTCGTAAGAACGCGAGGAGATTGCTTCGTCGTGCCTCCTCGCAATGACATATAGGAAATATGTAACCCAGATCGGGTGAGTCTCATCACCAAATTTGGGCTTTCCGCTTTCTGCCTTAAGCTTTAGGCTTATTTGAGGCCTTTCGCTTTCGGCTTTTCCCCGTATATTTGCCGCTCATAAAATTCATATTTCCATGAGTATTTCCGTATTAGCTCAAAATCTGCGCGGCTCTGAGATCATCAAGATAGCAGGCGAGATAAACGAATTGAAAAGACAAGGCCAAAATATTGCTAATTTAACCATCGGCGATTTTGACTCCAACATTTATCCCATCCCAACCGAACTGAAGGACGGTATTGTAGCGGCATATAACCAAAACCAAACCAACTACCCACCGGCCGATGGTATGCTTAGTTTGCGTCAAAGTGTTTCTGCGTTTTTAAAGAAGAGTTTTAATTTAGATTACTCGGCCAATAATGAAATACTGATCTCCGGCGGTTCACGTCCGTTGATCTATTCTACTTTTCTGGCGGTTGTTAACCCCGGCGAAAAGGTAGTATTCCCTTTACCATCATGGAACAATAACCACTACAGCGATTTGTTGGGCGCCGAAGCCATCATGATACCTACCAGGGCCGAAAATAACTTTATGCCTACAGCCGATGAGATCCGTCCGCATTTAAAAGGCGCGGCATTACTGGCTTTATGCTCGCCATTAAATCCAACAGGTACCATGTTCGGCAAAAAGGACCTCGAAGAAATTTGCGACCTGGTTATTGCCGAAAATAAAAGTCGTGCGGCCGGCGAAAAACCGCTGTACCTGATGTACGATCAGATTTATTCGCAACTTACCTTTGGAAGCTTCGAGCATTTTGATCCGGTTACATTGCGCCCGGAATTGAAAGATTATACCATATTTATCGATGGTGCATCCAAATGTTTCGCCTCAACCGGTGTAAGGGTAGGCTGGGGCTTTGGTCCAGCCCACGTTATTGATAATATGAAAGCGATTGTGGGGCACATGGGGGCATGGTCGCCCAAAGCCGAGCAGGTGGCTATGGCCAGCTTTATTACCAATGAAGCTGCGGTTGATACTTACCTGACAGATATCAAAGCAAAAATCCAAGCTAGCTTGAATACGCTGCACGAAGGTTTCCAGGCATTAAAAGCCGAAGGTTTCCAGGTCGATTCTATCCAACCGATGGGTGCTATCTATCTAACGCTGAAAATTGACTACGCCGGAAAAACCACTCCCGATGGAACCGTATTGAAAGACTCGGCCGATATTAACTTTTACCTTATCAAAGAAGCAAAAGTAGCCTTCGTGCCGTTTTCTGCCTTTGGTACCGGCGATGAAGTAAACTGGTTCCGTGCCTCAGTAGGTGCCAGCACCCTGGAAGATATCCAACAGTTGATACCACGTGTTAAAGCTGCTTTAGCAAAGTTGAAATAATTTTCATTTATATGTTTACAAAGGCCGCCATGCTTGCATGACGGCCTTTTTGGGTTTAAAGCTAAATATGCGGAAAAGCCCTCGTTCGATTCCCCTCTTGAGAAGGGAACAAAAAGATAGCACCGGTAGAGGTCGAAAAGCCAGTCATCCCGGTCAAAAGCCAAGGCCCCGTGCGATTCCTTCCCTCGGGGAGGGGCAATGTCATTAAGTTAAGGGGAAACGCAAAAGCAATTCCGCAAAAGCCCCCTCTAAACGGCGAAGCCCTCATGTAAATCTCCCCCGGAAGGGGAGACTTAGCTTCAATTTTTTAAAGTCCTCCCTACCGGGGAGGATTTAGGTGGGGCTATATGTGCTTAACTTAATGACATTGCGGGAAGGGGAGGAAGGGGTTTATGGAATAGGATAATTACTGCGCGTATAAACCCCTCCCAGCCATTACACCTACCCAACACGCCTCTCCCGTGGAGGGAATTAAAAACAATGACAATATTTAATGTTAAATAATTTCGTTCCTCCACGCGTCATTGCTGCGAGGAGGAACGACGTGGCAATCTCCGACTTTTGTCTACCCAGGGTCTCTCGGAGATTTAAGTTAACCCATAAAATCTAAATATGAACTAAAGAGTCCCCGGAAGGCAAGTTCAGGATCAGGAGACTCCGCAGGAGTCCGGTATTTCTTTAGATTTTATCTATAAACAGGTGGCCTCTCTGAGGCCGAATGGTACTCCAGGTATACTGATTATAGTATAAAGCATTGCTGGCCCCAGCGGGGCCACCTGTTTATAGCTCTAAAAAAGCACGTTCTTTGGCTCCGTAGGTGCCTCCCGTTGAAATTTCAAGTTGATCAATTTTATGGGTTAACTTAAACTTGCAGGCGACCTTGAGGGGACGTTTTTTTCAATAGTTTCACTATCAGAAAGAGAGCCTGATAAGGTAAAAGCTTAGCTTTGTTGTAAGATGAAATCTCTCCTTATAGCTTTAATGATATGTATAGCCTCTACTTCCTTCGGCCAGAAAGTGCCGGAAGGAAGGGTAGTGGTTATGAAACTTCTTTCGCAATCACTCAAAGGTAACCCGGCCGGGGAAGATTCCCTAAGAAGTGTCACCATTTATTTGCCTCCGGGATATAATCAGGATGGGAAAAAATATCCTGTGATTTACTTTTTACATGGATATACCGGAACGGATACCTCGACATTAGCGTTCCTTAAACTGGATAAGTTAATGGATACCGCACTAAATACCAATCACATACGGCCGTGTATCATTGTATTACCTAATAGTAACACCCGTTATAAAGGTAGCTTTTATACCAATTCCAGTTTAAATGGTAATTGGGCCGATTTTATAGGAAAAGATGTGGTTAACTTTATAGATCACAACTTCAAAACCATAGCCAATCGGGATAGTCGTGGAATAGCAGGCATCTCGATGGGAGGGCACGGTGCATTAAAATTATCTATGCTTTATCCCGATGTATTTGGTGCTGTATACGCCATGAGTCCGGCAGTTTTAAATTGGTCGGATGGAAACAATACCAGCAGTGAAGCTTTTGAAGAGATTGCAGGTGCAAAATCTGAACATGATATATTTAAAAGTTTTCCGGCAACACTGATGGTGGATTTGGCCCGCAGCTTTTCGCCAGATATCAACAAACCACCATTTTATGCAGATATGCCTGCAAATTATATTAACGATGATATGATTGTGGATACGGCTGTGATTGCGCGTTGGAATGTCAATTTACCCACTCAAATGATCCTGGGCCATTTGAAGGCTTTGAAAAGCATGAACGCCATTAAGTTTGATTGGGGGAGAAATGATGAAGGAAGGCATATACCACTAACCTGCACAGAGTTCAGCAAGGTTTTGGAAAGATATGGCGTAAGCCATTTTGCTGAAGAGTACAGAGGTGGGCATATAGATCAATTGGCGGGTATAGATGGAAGAGTCTACACAGAAGTGCTCCCTTTCTTTGATAGATATCTCCAGTTTAAATAATCCGCAATATTAAAAGGTAAAAAAATTTACAAATAAGAAAATGAAACTTATCTGAGTGAAAACTGTTACTATAAAAACAATATAAACACTCACCTATGAAAAAGTTAAGTTTAATAATGATGGTTGTGCTATCGGCATGGATGTTCCAGGCTTGTAATAATGGCGCGAAGACAGACAGTAAAGAAAGTGCAGACAGCGCAAATCATACTAAGGATACCACCACAACCGGTGCTACAGGCATCGCGGTTGATAAGGATGACGCTAAATTTGCCACTGATGCTGCCAACGGCGGTATGGCCGAAGTTGCAGTAGCCAAAGTGGCAGAACAAAAAGCCATTAATCCGCAAGTGAAAAAATTTGCCGAGATGATGGTAAAAGATCATAGCAAAGCCAATGAGGAGTTAGCTACTATCGCGAAAACCAAGAACATTACCCTGCCTGCCGAACCAAGCGAAGACAAGAAAAAGGAACTGGCAGATCTTTCGGCCAAATCAACAACCGATTTTGATAAGGCTTATGTAGATGCCATGGTTGATGGGCACAAAAAAACCATCGCGATGTTTGAGGATGCGGCTAAAAACTGCAAAGATGCCGACCTGAAAGCGTTTGCAACCAGTACCTTGCCGGTTATAAAAGGTCACCTGACCGAAATAGAAGCCATTAAAAAAGGAATGAAATAATATAGATGTGCGGATGTGCAAATTACAGATGTACAGATGATTTCGGATTTGTTTCGATTTCGGGTGCTCGGGTTCGAATTTAAAGTTTGGGTTTTAAAAATTAGGATTTAGAACTTAGAATTTAGTGATTAAAACCTTAGGATTTAGCTTTAAAAGATCGTATCTTTAGGTGTATCACCTCCACGGCCCTGCTTGCTTTGAAAAATGTAAGCAGGGCTGTTTGGTTAAAGGAATAAAAAGGCTCAAAAATCGACCGTTTGTAATGTATTTTATTGATTTTCAATAATCTAATACTTTTTAAGGTTTTTGAAACACGTTAAAACCGCGTTAAAATTTGTTAAAAAATGTTAAAATCGATGGTTTTGAGCGAATTTTGAGATGTTTTTATGCTGTTTTCGACCAGAAATTTGTTAAAAATTGAGGTTTAAAAAGTATTTTTGAGATACACGTTGTTTGATTTTTATAATAACACTAAAAAATAAATAAGCAAAGCTTTCGGCCTTCGGCTTGGAACTTTCGGCTCGGAATAATTATCTATCTATGTCATCAAAACCAATCGTAACGGGCCTTATGGCCTACGGCATGTCGGGCCGGATATTTCACGCGCCATTTTTAACCACCAACCCGGGTTTCACCTTTAAAGCGGTGGTAGAACGCCACGAAAAAAAGGCCGGAAAGGTTTATCCTGAGGTGATCAGTTATAATACTACCGATGAACTGCTGAACGATGCCGAAATTGAACTGATCATCGTAAATACACCCAACAATACCCACTTTGACTATGCCGTACAAGCCCTAAACGGGGGTAAGCATGTACTGATAGAAAAGCCGGCTGCAGTAACTTCGGCAGAGGTGAAAACTTTGTTCGACCTGGGTAAAAAGTTCAATCTGAAGGTGATGATCTATCAGAACCGCCGTTATGATAGTGGCTTTATATCGGTAAAAAAAGTAATTGAGAGCGGTCGCCTGGGCGAACTCATCGAAGTACATTTCAGGCTGGACAGGTACCGTATGCCAATTGGAGCTAAGGTATTTAAAGAGACTAAAGATACTCCTGGTAATGGGCTTACTTACGATTTGGGCGCGCACCTGGTGGATAATGCCATCAGCATATTTGGCAAGCCGTTGAGCTATGTAAAAACAACAGCCTCGCACCGGCCCGGTTCGCAGGTTGATGATTATTTTAATATCCACCTGTCGTACCCTAATCAGCTCAATGTGTACTTAACCTCCGGTTTGCTGATAGCTGAGCAATTGCCTGGCTTTGTGATCCACGGAACGCTGGGTAGCTTTGTGAAGCTGCGTACCGATGTACAAGAGGCGCAGCTGGATGCGGGGATGAAGCCAACCGACGCGGGTTTTGGTATTGAACCCGAAGGCAGCGAAGGTAAATTGGTACTGATGGGGGTGGATAATCAGAAATCCGTAGAATGGATTGCGTCAGACAAGGGTAATTATAATGGTTTATTTGACGCGGTTTATCATACCGTGCGGGAAAACGCGTTGTTCCCTATAACCGAAGAGCAGATAGCCTGGCAGCTGGAATTGCTGGAAAGTTAAAAATATTAACAAAGTTGATTAACCTCATCAATTTCAGCTAATATTCTTTATACGCATAGAGGTTTATTTTTTAATATATTTATATTTAAAAATAAATTAAATAATAAAATTTTTTTAACATGAAAAAATCTAAATTAAAAGACATTCCTCTTAGTTCTAATGGAATAATGCTTACCAGATCGCAATTGAAAGATGTTTTAGGAGGAGACTTAAAAATGCCATTCCCCAATAATGATGGGGGCGGCGGCGGCGGTGGTGACGGTCCGGGTCTGTACGTTTGTCGTACAAACTCAGGGGATAGTTGGGGGCTCTATGCAGATAATAGAAGTGAGGCGACTGCTAATTGCCTGGAGATGATTCAGGTAGCCTGTAAAGTCCCATCGGAATCTATGATAACTGGACCTTTTTAAATTAAATCAAATTTTTAGATTTCTCAACCCTTTGCAAATAACTTTAACTAATGTGCGTTAAAGTTATTTGCACTTTTAATCATATGAAACATAAAAAAATTATTCAAGTTCTATTCGCATACTTAGGTATTGTGGCTTTCATTGCGGGTAATAACTCACAGGTAAAGGCTCAAACTATTTCCCCTAATACGGGGATACCTCCTTATCACATACTAACAACTGATAGCGTCTATGTTACGCCGGCCAACCTAAAAAAGAATAAACCTGTAATGATTATTTATTTTATGCCAGACTGCGGTCATTGCCAGCACTTGATGTATGACCTGAAGCCGCAATTAAAAAATCTTAAAGATATACAGATAGTTATGATCTCTGCTGTGCTCAGGCTAAAGGCAATACAGGTTTTTCAGCGAGATTTTGACTTGGCCCAATATCATAACATAACTATAGGTACAGAGGGATATACTTATTTAGTACAAAAATATTATAAGATAGGACAAACACCCTTTATCGCTATTTATGACCGTGATGGCAAATTATCCCAGACATATCCAAGGGTGCCAACAATCCCTGTACTGATGGCGGCTATTAAAAAAGTTTAAGCTTGTAGATGTGCGGATGTGCAGATATCCACACATCTGCACATCCGCACATCATTGCTGTTGCTGCTGTTGTTGCTGTTGAATGATTTCCATATG
Source organism: Mucilaginibacter lappiensis (assembly GCF_900155965.1). Lineage (GTDB taxonomy): Bacteria > Bacteroidota > Bacteroidia > Sphingobacteriales > Sphingobacteriaceae > Mucilaginibacter > Mucilaginibacter lappiensis. The sequence goes on along the minus strand of NZ_FTMG01000006.1, from coordinate 275,412 downwards.
CCGTTGATAGCTGTTTTTGGTGTACTCCGTTACTGGTTGCAGCGGGGCGGTTTCATGGATAGCGTTATTATCGTAAGCCGGAGAATTTTCATCATCAACCGTTACAGAAACCTCCAGCTTATGCCCCGATGATCCTTTGTAAACACCTTTTACCGGTGAGCAATCCGGGAAGCTGCGGCCAACGGCCAGGCGTACATGGGTTTCATTAGCTATACAATTATTGGTAGGGTCGATACCCAGCCAACCATAATCCGGGATATAAGCCTCGGCCCAGGCGTGGGTGGCGCCTTCACCACGCATGGAGCTGCTGTGGGTGCATATATAACCACTTACATAGCGTGCCGGTATTTTGAGCAGGCGAAGCATCACCATTAAAATATGGGCAAAATCCTGGCAAACACCGGCCTTTAATTTCCATACCTCGTCGAGCGTGGTTTCAACAGTGGTAACGCCTTTAATATAGTCGAAGTTTTGGTATACATAATTGCAAAAGCGGAGCGCTATCCGGTAAGGCGTATCGTCCTTTGATCGTTCCTGTTCAACAATAACCTGCAGCTCGGGCAGGCCCTCAAAATATTCCTGCTTTAAAAAATCAATATAGGGTACCCTGTATTGCAGGCGTTTCAGATCTTCCCATTGCTGTTCGGGGAAAATATCATTCACGGGCAATGGGCGCTGGCGGGTAATTACATCGAGCTTGGAGTTTATGGTTAGCTGGGAATGCTGTTCGCTATAGGTAAAACTGCCTACTTCGTTGCCGTAATAGTCAATATGGGTGTCAACAACCGGGTTGCCGGTGATGTGCAGTTCCTGCTTTATTACATCCTGGTATTCATCTTTTATGGGGAAAAGAATGATCTGGTTGGCGCTGTCGCGCACCAGGCTTTCGTAAGTATAGCGGGTGATGTGTTGTATTTTAAATTCAGGCATAATTGTCAAATTAAATTATGAATTGGCAAAATAGTACTCATTCAGCGAGTTACCGACATTGTACAATTCGGTCCGGATCTGGGTTAAAAAACCGTGCAGGCCTTCCTGCTTAATGCTGCGTACCGAGCTATACTTAATCCGGCTTTGCAAACGCCCTATTTGGAACGACATTTCCCGGTAGGTATCCACATTGGTATCGTTCTTCAACCTGTCGAAATAACGCTGGATATTGTTTACCGCGTAAATAACCGATCGTGGGAAATCATTGTTGAGCACTACTTGCTCCAGGATATTCTCGGCTTCAAAGCCTTCACGGTAGGTTTTTAGATACAGTTCATAGCCGCCCAATGAAAGTAAGAGGTGTTTCCAATAAGTGGTATCGGTGAGCAGGTTGGGGTTATCACTTACGGAACTGAACTTAGTATCCAGGATATCGACCGATTGTATGGCCCGTTCCAGGTATTTGCCGATATTCATAAAACTACGTCCTTCGCCGCGTTCCATCGTGATCTCGACGGTGCCGTAGTAGAGCATCACTTGTTTGATCAGAACATCGAGTACGCCAATAGGGTCTTCCCGCTGTAAAGCACGCTCTATCCGCGGATCTTTTACGGTATGATAATACTCATTGAGACATTGCCACAGATCCTTGGTGATGTGTTCCTGAACGCCCCGGGCATTTTCACGGGCCAGTGTAATAATATTGAGTATGGAATTTGGGTTGTTTTTGCCCGTAACCATATACTTTAAAACCGACCGGCTATCATTATCCAGTGTGTCGGCATCGGTCTCATGCAGACCAACAAATATCCTAATCACCGGTTCCCAGGTAAATTCCTGTACGGTATCCTGCGATGAGGCATAGTTTATTTTGAGCATCCGCAGCATGCCATCGCTGCGCTCAATGTAACGGCTTAACCAATAAAAACTTGCTGCAACCCTGCTTAACATATGTCTTTTTTATTTCGGATGTTCTATTTCGGATTTATTTTGATTATTTATTGTGCCTGATGGGTTGCGGAGTTTAAATTATGAAAGTAATGGACTGCCACTAAATCCGAAATCAAAATTCCGAAATCCCAAATCAGGCGAGCACCCAGGTATCCTTACTGCCGCCGCCCTGCGAGCTGTTTACCACCAGTGAGCCTTCTTTAAGGGCCACCCGTGTTAATCCGCCCGGAACTATTTCAATGCCGTCCGGGCCGTAAAGCGCATAGGGGCGGAGGTCGACACGGCGGGGTTTTAATAAACCCTGCATATAGCAAGGCGCCGCCGAAAGACTAATAGTTGGCTGAGCAATAAAATTGCGCGGATCTTTCAGGATCTCTTTTTTATAGTCGTCAATTTCCTGTTCAGACGCGGCATGGCCCATGAGCATACCATAGCCCCCGCTGCCATTGGTTTTTTTAACTACCATGTTGTTCAGGTTCTTGAAAACATGTTCGCGTTCGTCGGGGTTGCCCAATTGGTGAGTAGGCACGTTTTTAAGGATGGGTTCCTCGTTCAGGTAATAGCGTATCATATCCGGCACGTAGGCGTAAACTGCTTTGTCGTCGGCAACGCCGGTGCCAATAGCGTTTACTATAGCCACATTGCCTTTGCGATAGGCGCCCATAATGCCCGCAACACCCAGCATGCTTTCGGGGTTAAATACCAGCGGATCAAGATACTCATCATCTACACGGCGGTATATCACATCTACCTGCTGCAGGCCGGTTGTGGTTTTCATGTATACTTTATGGTTATTAACCACCAGGTCGCGGCCCTCCACCAGTTCAACGCCCATGAGGCGGGCCAGGGTGGTATGCTCAAAGTAAGCCGAGTTGTATATACCCGGACTTAATAATACAATGGTTGGGTTTGATATTTGCCTCGGCGATAGCGCCAAAAGGTTCTTATACAGTATGGTTGGATACTCGGTTACGCTGCGAACCCCGCATTGCGGCAGCAGATCGGGAAACAGGCGCTTGGTGATCTCCCGGTTTTCGAGCATATAGCTTACGCCGGATGGGGTACGCAGGTTATCTTCCAGTACATAAAAAGTGCCATCTTCATCGCGGATCAGATCGATGCCGGATATGTGCACATAAATATCATAAGGTACCTTGAGCTGGTACATCTCACGCAAAAAATGCGGACAGGAGTAAATAATATCAATGGGTACTATACCATCCTTTACAATAAACTGGTTGTTGTATATGTCCTTCAGAAACAGGTTAAGGGCAGTCAGTCGTTGTTTGATGCCCTTCTCTACAAAAGCCCATTCGCTGGCAGTAATAATACGGGGGATAATATCAAAAGGGAATATCTTTTCGATACCCTCGCCGCTGTTATAAACCGTAAAAGTAATACCCTGGCTCATGAAAAGGCTCTTGGCCAGTTCTTCCTTTTTGTTCAGATCATCGGCAGATTCTTTCGAGATATATTCGATTACTTTCAAATAATGATCGCGAACGCTGCAATTGGCGCCATACATTTCATCCCATACGCCGTTAATAGGGTCGTATTTGTTAAAATAAGCTGATTCCTCCATATAAAATCGTAATTAATTAGAAATTTATCAATCAGTTATTTTTAAAAATGTAATTTATAAAGTGTTTTTGATAAAAAAGCAAATTTTTGATAAAAAAATTCAATTATTTATATCAAATTTTCATTTTAACTGAATTTATGCTTAATAATTTTAATTTTTAATTCTTTATTTATGTAATTGTTGTTTTTTGTGCTGAAAAGTTATAAATGAATTAGTTGAAATTAATGGCTGGCCAAGTTTTATCTTTACTCTTTTTAAGATAATGATGGATTTTAAGATCACTTTTCCGGCAGGGTATAATGAAACCAATGAACTTGATGACAATATCGATGTTCATATTATACTTGAAAATGGCAATGTGTTTGTAGCTACGCTATTCACGCTGGCCAATATTCAAAAATTAATGACCCAATCCAGTTCGGCCAGTTTCTGGGCATCTGATATGATCATCGCGGCAAATTTGAGCCGGGAAGGTATAAGAGATACGATACAGGAAGTTATTGACGATGAATATCTGGAACATGCCTGCACTCATATTGGCAGGATAGAAAAGCGGTATGCAGGTATGTCCTTTGATCAAATACCAGATATGGCCGATGGATACAAGCTCATTGGCAAACAAGGCTGATGACCAAGGGGTATGACATAAAAAGAGGCTTTATCATAAATCGAATTGATTCTCACTGATATTTTGTCACCTGTGAATTGACTTTAAGCCGGTGATATTTATGCAAAAAGTGGGTTTACACTTTTTTGTCAAATAAATTCATAACTAATTGATTTTAAGCAATATAAATCAATGTAAACCATAAAATGTGTAAACCATGTAAACCCACTTTTTTGCTAATAGAGCCGATCTATCCAACCCAGAATTATACATCAATTCTTGGCTGAGTATCCGGATAAATCAAATAAAAAAGAGGCTGATCATGATATATGATACAGCCCCTTTTAGCAATATATTTAGGTTGAAAAATTTAAACCCGGATATAGATTTTCTTTTTATCCAATATCCAGCCTACACACCAGCAAATAAGCATGTAGCTTATGGCAAACAGCAGTGAGCCGATAGCTCCCGGAGCTATTACCTGGTATACAGAAGTATTTATCCAGTCATAGAAGCTGGTTCCTTTAACGGTGAGCATGTAAAAAAATATCACCAGTATTTCTGACAGCACATAGATAGGCAGCGGGTTTTTACCCAGGATAGTGAAAAAGCGTGTCCAGTTTCCTTTGTTCCAGTTATTGATCTCGAGTGCGTAAACCAGGAAGGAAAGGATCACCAGATCGAGCCCGGTGGTAACCAATACAAAGGAGCTTGTCCACAATTTTTTATTGATAGGGAATACCATGTTCCAGCACAGAGCCAGAAATATAAACAGTGCCCCAGTAAGCAGCATTTTTGCTATGGTATCATAACCCTTACCTTTTTGCTGTATGAATTTGCCGGCATAATAGCCAATAACTACGTTTACGATAGCGGGCAGGGTACTGAGGATGCCCTCAGGGTCAAAGGCTATTTTTTCGCCATGATACAGATGGTTGTCGCCCAGGATAAATTTATCCAGGAATATACCGGCGTTACCGGTCATGCTCAGCGGATCGTTAGGGTCGCCAAAAACCAGGAGCAAAACCCAATAGCCAATTAATAACAGGATTGATACAATAATAACCGATTGCTTTGAAAGAAAGTGGATCATAAGTGATGCGAAGCAGTAGCATAGGGCTATGCGCTGTAATACACCCATGATACGGGTATCTGCAATAGGTGATAAGGAAATATGGCCGCCCTTGAAATTAAAAAACGGGAACCAGTACATGAGATACCCTATCAGGAAAATCAGGAGGGTACGTTTAAATATTTTGCCTAAAACCGCCGCGTTGCCCATTTCCTGATAACGTTTCATCGAGAAACTCATGGCATTGCCTACTGCGAACAAAAAGGAAGGGAATACAAGATCGGTAGGGGTAAAGCCGTGCCAGGCGGCATGTTCAAGCGGCGAAAAGGCGGCCGCGCCACTGCCCGGGGTATTTACAATGATCATAAAGCAAATAGTCATTCCCCGAAACACATCCAACGATAAAAACCGCGTTGATGATTTATTCATAAAAACTAATATTAAGATTTTTTAATGCTTAAAACAGGAGCGATGATAAGCTGTGGTTAAAAAAACATACAGGGGTGGGTCACCCCTGTATGTTTTGGTTAGTTTTATAATTAATTATATCCCGGATTTTGTTTAAGCACAGGTTTGCCATTTTTTGTACTCAAATCAATTTGTATCTGAGGGATAGGATAGTACTCGTTCTTTCCTTTTATAAAGTGTCCCTGGGTTACATCGCTGGTGATTTTTCCCTGATATTGGAAATAAGCATTTAGCGCCTGATCTGCTATCCCCCATCTTACCACATCAAAAAAGCGGTGCCCTTCCATAGCCAATTCTATCTGCCTTTCATAATAGATGGCTTTTAAGGCATAGGTTAATCCTTTTGTAAAATCGCCGGGAGGGTAAGGGCTTACTTTGTAATTGGCAGCCGGCGTAGTGGATACACCACCGGTTGGGTTAGAGTCATCCGTGTATTTGAAAACAAATCCATCCGGGTTTGCGGCTCTGTTGCGCACCATGTTTACATAATCTTCGGCTTTTGATAAATTACCCAATTGCGCTTCTGCTTCGGCAGCCATTAATAAAACATCGGCAAAGCGAATGATGTTATAGTTTACGGCTGTACCTGGCCCGTAAGAGTGCTGGTCGCCTTCTGTATTTTGGTTAGCCTGGGTATAAACATGTTTTATTGGCGAATAAGGGCCGCCATAATCCTGACCACGGATCCAGTCATTACCCGGATGGATTCCCCAATCAAGATAAGGAATTCCGCGTCGACCAACGGTCCAGTCCAAACGAGGATCAATGGCGCCGTCATCGGGTACAAAATCATTGGCTGATAATATACCGATATCATTTTTTATAGGGTGTGCGTCGTAATCATCCAGGTAAGGCAAGCCAGTTGTAGGATTGGTGCGATAATGATTTACCAGATCAACAGACGGCTGATAAAACCCGCAGCAACTAAATGGACTGCTTGTGCCATACGGATAGTTTAACAGATCGAAATCATTGGCCTGGGAGGGTGCGCTTGGGTCTACATTGGCCACCGCTTGTATGGCAAAAACAGATTCTGAGTTGTTTTTTGTAGCAACCCTGAAATTGTCATGAAACAGCGGTGTTAAAGCATATGGTAAGCCGCCAGATGTAACTCCCTGGGTAACAATAATATCATAGAGTGCCTTGGCATCGGCGTATTTTAACTCATACATATAAACTTTGGCCAGGTAAGCGCCGGCTGCCCATTTATTGGCCCTGCCTATATCTGATTGTGTTGCGGGCAGGTTATTATATGCATACTTTAAATCGGCTTCAATTTTTGGCCATACATCAACTGTGTTAGGTTGATTAAAGTCGGTTGTTGTTTCATCAATGTAGGGTATATTGTTGAACATTCTTTTCCCCTCAAAGTAAAAATGGGCCCTTAAAAACCGTGCCTGCGCCTGAATGTTTGCTGCGTCTGTAGCTGCAAAACCGGTTACTTTTGGAAGTGTACGTAAAACATTATTTGTTCTGGAAACGCCTTCATAAATGGCAATCCATTTGGTATTTAAAAATGGATTGCTTGCATCAATATAAAAGTTTGCAATGGGCTCAATAGGCTGCTGGTCGCCGGCAATACTTCCCTTCGATGCATCGCCGCCGGCCACGCCGGCGTATATCCAGTTGTCTGGCGATGACTGCCATGCATCTGCGCCGCCAAAGCTCTGGTCGCCGCCCTGCTGACCACGCAAAGCGCTGTATGCGCCAATTAAAAGGCCGTTTACGCCATCTTTTGTTTGCAATAATTCCGGACTTAATGAGCCTATCTGTGGCTTATCTAATGATTTTTTGCACGAGTAAAATGATTGTGTGATGCTTAATATCAGTACAACCAGTAAATATTTTGATGTTTTCATGTCGCTAAAATTTAAACGTTTATCATAATGAAAGATTAACACCTACTAAAAAGGTACGTGAACTTGAGTAGGTGCCTTCATCTACGCCAAAGTCGGTTGTGGTGCCGCCAAGCTCAGGATCAAGCCCCGAGTATTTGGTTATTGTAAATAAATTTGCAGCAGAAATATACACCCTTAACTTTTGTATACTGAGCTTTTTTAAGGCTCCACTTGTAAAAGTATATCCAATTTGAGTGTTTTTGGCCCGCAGGTATGATCCATTCTCTACAAAGTAAGAGTTTGGTGCACCATTGGTGCTAAAATAGCCGCCCAGTTCTTGTATAGGCGCTTTTGCATTATGATTTTGTGGCGTCCAGGAATCATATAGTGCTGTATGGCTTTTTGCCGTTTCAAATGATGAGTAAAAATCTCTCCAGTATTTTACGTTGTTCCATACTTTATTCCCAAATACCCCATATAAAAAGATGCTGAAATCAAATTGCTTATAATTAAATCCCAGGTTAAGCCCTGTGCTGAATTTAGGGTTAGGGTTACCCAGATAGGTACGGTCTGCAGCAGTTATTTGACCATCTCCATTGATATCAGCATATTTAAAGCGACCAACACCAATGTCCTGCTCGTATACCGCGTTCGGATCTCCGGTTGCTTTCCGTGCTTTTGCATTGGCGGCATCTACTTCTGCTTGTGAATTCCAAAAGCCAACCACCTGGTAACCATAAAATTCTCCGATGGAATGCCCAACGGCGTTATGTACTAAACTAGCTCCAACCCGGCGGCCATTGTCAGTGTCAAAATAATTGGCATCATTTGATACTTTAACTATCTTATTGTTATAAGTAGTAACCGATAGTGTTGCATTAATGCCAATATCATGGTTTACCTTAAAATTACCAGTAACGGAGGCATCCAAACCATCGTTCTTCATTTTTGCGATATTCACGTAGGCTGGTGTCGCATTACCATAGGTTGCCAGGCTCGGAGGGTTAAATAACAAATCGCGTATGTCTTTTCTATAGTAGTCAATTGTAAAAGATAGTTTGTCATTAAACAGAGAGGCATCAATACCAATATTGCTGTTGATGTCTTTTTCCCATTTAGCATCCGGATTGCCCTGCGTGCTTTGATAATATCCGGGCACTATACTTGTGCCACCGCCAATGCCGTAATACGATTGGCCAATTGAGCTTGAAAAGTTGGTAAATCTGTTTCCTGCAGTAATATTAAACTGATTTCCCAAAACGCCGTATCCGCCTCGTATTTTCAGGTCTGATAACCAGGAAATATTTTTCATAAAATTTTCCTGCGATAAGCGCCAGCCGGCACTTATTGCCGGGAACCAACCATATTGATTAGTGAATTTTGATGAGCCATCGCGTCTGATAACAGCGCTTAACAAATATTTGTCGTTGTAGCTGTAATCTAACCGGCCTATGTAAGAGAATAAGCCTTCTGGAGGTGTAAGGGCATAACTATAATTGCTTTGACCATCACTGGCGCCTGTTGAAAGATTGACATAATTGGGATCAAACGAATAATAATTTTGCCTGGTGCCACCAAGTATGTCAAGCCGGCTCTGGTAAGATTCTACACCCACTAAAGCTTTCAGATCATGTTTTCCAAAGGTTTGATGATAGGAGAGTGTGTTTGTCCAGGTATAGTTATATCCACTGGTTGAACTTTGGGAGTATTGATTTAATTGTGAATTTTCGGCATTTTCATAGGTTGGGTATTGGAAGGAATGTGAGGTGCCTGAATTAACCTCGCCGCCAAATGAGGTACGCAGGGTAAAATACTTCAGAATATCTGCCTCCGCAAAGATGTTTCCAAACAAACGGTAATTATAAGCTCTGTCGTTCTTGGTACGTTCCTGTATGGCTACGGGGTTGGCCGCGTCTCCTAAACCTGGCCCGCTGCCTCCTGCATAATTGCCTTTAATATCATATACCGGAATGATAGGCTGCTCTCGAAACACCATAGCCAGTACTGCGTCTGGGTTATTGATACTTACCTGCGGATTATCAATAATGGAATACGCTAAATTTTCGCCCACCCTTACATGCTTGCCTAAATTATACTGGCTGTTAGCTCGTATAGTATATCGCTTTTCATAGGTGTCAATTAAGGTGCCTTTTTGATTGTAGTAATTTAAGGAAAATAGATAGCTGCCTTGGTCATTGCCGCCACTTAAAGCAACGTTATGGCTCATGATGGGAGCTGTTTTAAATACTTCGTGATACCAATCGGTGCCTGCTTTATTTGCTTTTACTATGCGATAAAAATTATTATAGTCGTCAGACGAGGTATAGAAAGGATTAACATAATACTTGGAAGGATCGGCGGCTGGGTCGCCCAGTTTTGCGCCAGCTGGCGAAATATAATCTGGTAATACATAAGTTGGCCCACTACCGTATTGAGCATCATTAAAGGTTGTAACACCCGAATTGGTTTGTGCTATCCTTTTTAAATTTGCCATCTCCTGCGGCGAAAGCGTGTTATACACATTGCCACCTTTGGGTATTTGTGATCCATAATAAGCATCGTACTGAACTTTAACCTTTCCGGCTCCCTTTTTCGTAGAAATAATGATAACGCCGTTTGATGCCCTTGAACCATAAATAGATGCCGAACCTGCATCCTTTAATACCTGCATGTTGGCCACATCATTAGGGTTTAAGGTACTGACATCCTGTGTGGGTACACCATCAATTACATACAAAGGGGTATTATCGCCAAAGGTGTTAAACCCGCGTATGTGAACCGTTGGCTCTTGTCCCGGCTGACCGGAACCGATTACCGTAACTCCCGAAGCCTGTCCCTGTAACTGATTATTGACAGAAGATGTAGGAGTTTTAACCAGGTTTTGTATATCAACTACCGCAACAGCGCCGGTCAGGTCCTTTTTCTTTTGTGTAGCATAACCTACAACAACAACTTCGTTTAATGATTTTGATTCTTCCAGTAGTTTTACGTTGATAGTTGTTTGTCCGTTAACAGGTACCTGTTGAGTTGTAAAACCCAAAAAAGAAAATTCGAGTATTCCGTTGCCATCAGGAAGTGTGAGGCTGTATTTTCCGTTAGCGTCTGTTATTGTACCCAGTGAGGTGCCTTTAAGCTTAACACTTACTCCTGGGAGCGAAATGCCGTTTATATCTGTAACTAAACCCTTTACCGCAACAGTTGCCACGTTATTACTACCCATTGGTTTAATCACAATAATATCATCAACCACCTGAAAAGTTAATTGCTGATTCTGAAGCACGTTTTTCATCACCGTTTCGATGCTGGCGTCCTGTAACTCCACGCTTATTTTTTTGTCGGCATTTACCTGATCAAGCCGGTAAAAAACAGTGTATTTGCTGTTTTTTTCTATTTGCTTGAACATCTGTTTTACCGAGATGTTATTGAGATTGAAATTGTAAACGTTTTGTGAATAAACAGCAGCATGTATGTGCATTATACCCATAAAGAGCAAAACAGTAACAAGCTTCATAATTTTAATGGTTTTTTGCCATGCATGCACAGCCATTACAGATTTTCTGTCAAAATTTATCATAAATTTGTGTTTGTTAATTAGTTAATACTATGCTTCCCCAAGCGTAGGGTATTAGCTATTAATTTTTTACATAGCCCGGAGTGTTAGCGCACGCCGGGTTTTTTATTGAAAGGAGAGAGAAGTTATTTTTTTGCCATAGCTGCTTTTTTAATGGTGTATGTTTTATAGTTGATTAGTTGGTTCTTTTGATAATGGTTACAGTATTGCCATTGATTGTATAATCAATGTCTGTATTCCCTTTTATTAAACTCAATACCTTGTCAATAGTGGCTATTTTTTTAAAACTTCCGGAATATCTTATATTTTGTAGCCTGGCATCATTCATGATTATTTTTACATTGTACCGGCGTTCCAGCACTTTCGATATCTCATCAAGCGTATTTCCATCAAATACTAGCAAATCTTCTTTCCAGCCATCATATTTATCCGTGTTGGCTGAGTCGATCTGTAAAACCTGTATCTCGTTCAGTTCTTTAGTAGTCTGATCATCTGGTTTATAGGTGTATTTTTCTTTCTGTTGTTGACGATAGATCCGCAGTACCTGTCGCGGTTTAACGTATATGCGACTCATTTCGCGGTTGTTATTATCAATATTGCCTTCAACCGAAACTTCGCCTTTTACAACCGTTGTTTCAAAGAAAGAGTCATTTGGATATGATTTCAAATTAAACTTGGTGCCGATATCCCTAATGGTATAATTTTTTGTATTTACAATAAAGGGTATAGTTTTTTTACCGGGCGCTATTTCAAAAAACGCTTCGCCTTCTAAATAAACCGTTCGGTTTTTTTTACCAAAATCAGTATTGTAGTTTAACTTGCTGCCTGCGTTTAGCCAAACAAGTGTACCATCTGTTAAAACTATTTTTTTAATCCCCCCTTTATTAACAGACACTATCCTGATGCTTTTTACATTTTGTGAATAATGCCTTATTAAGAAAACAGAAAGCACACTAAACAGCGCTACAACGGCTGCTACCTTACTCCATCTATATAATTGCCTGTATTTTGTTTCCTGTGGTATGGTCGACAAAAATTTTTGATATGCTTTTTCTTCATCAATAATTTCCGGCTTCAGATACATCATATTTTGCCAGGCCTCATATAGTTGCGCAAAGTACTGCTCATTCTCTGGGTGTGCTTTTACCCATTCCCTAACCTGGTCGGTCTCCTGCTCGTTAGCCTCACGGGTAATATACTTTACCAATAATAGTTTTATCTCGTCGTTATCCATTCTTATTATAATAGCAAGACAATCAAAAAACGGCTTACCCTCAAACACATTGAAAATATTTTTTGTAAATATTCGGTAATGGGCTTTAAAACCCCGAGTTAATTGTGTTTATGTTACACTATGCAGAATGTTTTATAATTACTTTATCATTATTTCCATATTAAATTTGAAACATTTAAATTTTTTTATCTAACTTGTTAAAGTTTTTTAAAAAGTGCCTCATTTTGATTGGATTATGAATAAATGATTACTAAAAACGACGAAATACGCATTACCAAACTTACACAAGGCGATGCAAGGGCATTTGAGGCTTTATTTAAGCTTTATTATACCCGGCTTACGCTTTTTTGCAACCGTTTTGTAAATGATCTTTCTATTTCTGAAGAAATTGTTGCTGATGTTTTCGCTCTTTTATGGGAGAAGGGGCATGAAGTTACTTTTTCAACCTCGGTAGGCTCTTATTTATTTAAAATGGTGCAAAACCGGAGCCTGAATTATTTAAAACATCAAAAAATAGAGAACTTATACGCGGCTTACCTGGAAAAGAATAATCTTTTCGATGAAGTACGGAATACCGTAGAAAGTGGGTACGAAGAAAAAGAACTAACTCATCAAATTAATGCAGCCATTGATACCCTGCCAGAAAAGTGTCGTGAAATTTTTGTGATGAGTCGCTTCAGTGATATGAAGTATAAAGAGATTGCCAGTAAACTCAATATTTCGCCCAAAACTGTTGAGCGCCAGGTAGGTATAGCACTTGAAAAATTGAGGCAAACTTTAAAACATGTAACCTACCTGTTTTTCCTATAATTACACATGAAATTTTTTTTATAAAAAGCAAATCTTTATCGGATATTTGATCGTAAAATAGTGCTGTTACGTAACCCCCTTTGTAACTGGATATAAGTATGCGAATAAAGCTGTTGTTATTATTAGCAGGTATGCTGTTAGCTGAATTTGGTTATTACTTGTATAAAAGATATTCTTTTGAGCCAAGGCACATATCCCGGCATGAGGTAAAGCACAGAAACGAGGTACTCCGTATTGGTATTATAGGTGATAGCTGGGCCAGCGGAACTACCCTGGATACCATTATTAGTAATGAGTTTTTAAAACATGGCTTAAAAACAGAGATCATTTCATTTGGCGAACCAGAAGCCAAAACAAAACAGATCTATGATAACCTTTATGCGAGCTCGGGTTCGCCTTACTCCAGCAGCGAAATTTTACATCATAACCTTGATTACTGCATTGTTTTGACAGGTACCAGCGATGCCACTGGTGAGATGGGAGCCAAATTTTACGCTTACTACTGCTCGCTCATTATAAGCGATTTGCTGAAAAATAATATCGAACCGGTTTTTATAACCATGCCCGACTTTGGTTTTAAAGAAACAACCGATAGTCTCGACGTACTACAAAAAGCCCGTAATGAGGTGGCCTCTTTAATTATTGATAATGGCAGCACCGGCAGTCTTGATGATTACAGAAAGCAGATTGGTCAATTGTTAAAAGATACCCATCTGCAGGATTCAACCATCGTAGTGCCCTTTAATATGGTATGCGACGATTATAAAAAGCATAAGATATTGTATCGTAACAGCGGGCATCTTTCAACAGCCGGAAAACAAAAGATGGGAAAATTGATTGTGCAATATATTTTGGATCAGCTGCATCGAAGTAATTCACAGGTACCACTGGGAAACAGAAATATCGTTATCTCCAAATCGAGATCAGTTATTCAGCCTTCAGGGAGTTAACGTTAAGGTCTCCAGTTTTTTGATATCGCGATAGCAGATATAAAGCGGTATAATACCAAAAATGCCAAAGCAGCAATCAATGCAACGCCAGTAAAGTGGTATCCCCCGTATGGGGCCAGCAATAAAGGCCAGCGGAAAAACCATGACGCAGGCAATCATCCCAAATTGGATGATCCAGCTATTTTTCACAGGATCTTTTAACGGGCCAATAAATACCAGAGCTATCACCAAGTGACCAAATGCTAGCCAATCGGTACCGTAGCTTAAGTAGGGATAGTTTTGATTAGTGGTTTTTACAGCTAGATAAACCTTTATAATCCAGGGCTGCATAAAGGCAGGAAAAGCCTGAGTGTGCGATGCGAAAAAAGCCAATTCTGATTCAATTGGGAAGGCGGTTACGCCACTTAATACTAAGCCGATGATGAATATAATGATCCAGGTTTTTATTTTTTTGCGTAATTGCTGCTCGTGTTGAACCATGCAGTGAATGTAATGGTTTTATAAAATTATTGCCCGCAATATTTTTTAATAAAGCTATCGGCCTTATCACTGCCAATGTTGCGGATAAAAGTCCAGTCGGTACAGGCGCCTTCTTTATCGTCTTGTTTTAATTTTTGATTAGCCTGTTTCAGCAGGTCGCCAATTAGCTCGTCATCAAAACCCAATTGCTTCTTTAAAGCCAGAATGGCAGGTTCTTTACTGGTGTCAGCTTTGCCTTTGTATTTATTGATATAGTAATTGGTTACGGCGTTTTCCAGCTCCTGCCGGTTTTTATAATCGTCGATAGCAGCCTGCATATTTGCTGCATTATTTAAGGTGCCGCAATTGGTTTGGGAAGGGTCAAAACGAATGGGTTGTACCAGGTTGGTGTTCTCATTATAATCAGCAGGTATGGTCCAATGGCCAGATGTCAATTTAATAACGCGCAGAGCTTCATCATCCAGATCAATACCCAGTCCGCGCTGCACGCTAGCGTTGGTAACCTTACCATTATTATCAAGCCTAAAGGCCACGTCAATGGTGGCTGAGATGCAATTTTTGCTGGAATATTCCGGATATACAATTTTTGTTCTTAAAAAGTCCATGAGCGCGTTTTGGCCGCCCTTAAAAGCGGGCTGGGCAAAAGCCATAGAGGCTGTTGTTGCCATCATCGAAACAAGTATAAACAAGCGTTTTACCATACTATAAATATCGACAATAAAACGGATATAAAGTTTAATGCGAATTCGCTTTTATTCGGATGTCAAAACCTCAAAACAAGGTTTGGATCAGGAATATTCAACCCGTATTGTTCCTTTTCAGAATATTTGCACACCCCCGGATAGTCGCCATGTTTGCCTTCCATATCATACATGAGCTGAAAGTGCAGGTGTGGTGGCCATTGGCCATTCTCCTGGTTGTTGCCCAGCGTGGCTATCTGCTGGTTTTTATTGATGGGCATGCCAATGGTCAGTCCGATCAAACTTTTGCGGCTTAGGTGGCCGTAGAGGCTGTATAGGGTTAAGCCATCAAGATTGTGTTTTAATATAATGGCAGGGCCATAATCGCCCAGATTATTATTATCCTGAAAGCTGTGCACGGTACCGTCAAACGGCGAATAAACGAGTGTGCCGGCATCACCCCAGATATCAACACCTAAATGCAAACGACGAGGCTCGGCATCAGTATCAAAATGCGGACTTACAGCATAAATGGTGCGATGCTCCATATAGCCACCAATACCATAACGACAGTTATTGACCTTTAATTTTTCACTTACCCAATCACTAAATTGCTGCGTATCTGCAATAATGGTCATGTTGAGCTCGATGTTGGCAGCAGTAAAATCCAACGGAAAAAGCCGGTCGGTGCCGGCATTATAGTCAACCACTTTGCCAATAGCAGTAGGGTTGTTTTGCAAATACGTTTTTAAACGGGCATGCAGATTCATCCGGCAATTATTCGGTATCGGGCTGGCGCTCTTCTTTGCTTATTTTTTCAAATATTTTGTCCATGCGCTCTACATACTCGCTAGTGTCATCCACAAAAAACTCCAGTTGCGGAATGATCCTTACCTGGTCTTTAATGCGGGCACCCAGTTTGTACCTGATCTCGGAGGCGTGCGATTTGATGGTTTGCAGGGCCAGCTGCAAATTGTTATTGCCAAAGAAGCTTAAAAATATGCGGGCAATCGCCAAATCGGGCGTTACGCGCACTTTAGTAATGGTTACCATGGTATTGGGCAAATAGTTCATGCCTTCGCGCTGAAATATGGCGGCCAGGTCCTGCTGTATTACTCCTGCAAATTTTTGCTGACGTTTTGATTCCATAATAGTTAGTTAACGCCACTGTGGCAAATGAGTTTTATTTATTTGGTTTAGAACGGCTGAAATATAGCAGGCGTTGCGAATAATTAAAGCTATTAATAATAAGTTATTAATTGCAAATGTCCTGGGGTATCTCTTTGGTTATTTTTATAACTTTTTTTACAACCAGGGTGCTGTCATATTCAGATCCCATACCCTCTTTCCCTGATTTTAATTTGATACCTTCTACCTCAACATAAACGGGCTCATAAGGTTTTTCGAAATTGAGCTGCGAATATTGCAGTTCTAACTGGGCCGAACTGTCGGCAACCCAAAACTCTCTGCCGCTGTCGCAATCCTTAAATGATTTTATTTCGGGGCCAAAACTGTACAAGCCTTTATAAATCGTTGACTCTTTGGTTTTTGACGGGCTCCTGTTACATGAGCATGCAGCAATTAAAACAAATAAGAACGCGAAATATTTAATATAACCTATCCTCATATGGCAAATTTACAAATCCTGTTTGATTTCATCTAAACCTTTAATACTTAATCGTGCGCTGATGCCCGATGCTATTACAGAAATGATGCCAACTGTTAAAAATACCAGGCCAACATCAACCGGGTTAATATCAACCGGGTAGGCATCAATTACCGACATTTGCGCGCCCATTTTTATCCAGCCAAAATGTTGCTGTAACAGGCAGAATATCAAACCTAAAACAATGCCGGCAATGCAGCCTATGAATGATATCATCATCCCTTCAAAAAAGAAAATGCCTTGTATGGTTTGCTTGTTAGCGCCCAGGCTGCTTAGTATGGCAATATCTTTACGTTTATCAATCACCAGCATGGTTAACGAACCAATGATGTTAAATATTGCTATGATAAGTACAAAGGTAAGTATCATGAATATCGACCAGCGCTCGTAATTGAGCGTTTTATATAGCTCTGTGTTTTGCTCCTTGCGGTTTTTTACGGTGAACTTTGTGCCTATATCATCTATGATTTTGCTTTGTACTGATGTTAGGTCGGTGCCTTTTTTATAAGTTAGCTCGATAGATGATACTTCTTTTGGTTGATCGAGCAGGTCGCGGGCAAACTCGAGTGGTGTTACTACGATGTCATCAAACTCCTGTTGTATACCGAATACGCCCGACGGATTGATAGAACGTACCACAAATTCATTAAGCGGATTGTCTGAGCTTTCGGTTCCACGCCGGGGTGAATATATTTGTATGGGCGAAAGCTCGTCGTGAACATTAACGC
Source organism: Mucilaginibacter lappiensis (assembly GCF_900155965.1). Classification (GTDB taxonomy): domain Bacteria; phylum Bacteroidota; class Bacteroidia; order Sphingobacteriales; family Sphingobacteriaceae; genus Mucilaginibacter; species Mucilaginibacter lappiensis. Next base: position 257,845 of record NZ_FTMG01000006.1, on the reverse strand, counting down.
CCAGGTTATTTTGAATAGTTGCCCCAATAACTGCGAAGTTTTGTCCCCCGCTTTTTAAAGTGAAAGAGCCTACCTGTACCGTACTATCCAAGCGCTTGTTTTTTAAAAAATCGTCGCTTACACCTTTTACGGTTCCTAAAAAAGTTTTGTCGCCGTACTTGATCAAGGCTTTTTCCTGGAGTACTTCTGTATACGAGATGAGGCGCTTATCCTGATGTAAGGTATTGAAGTAAGGGGTATCCGGATTAAAAGTTTTACCGAGGCGGGTTTCGATCTTGATCTCGGGTGTAAAGTTGCTATACAGGGAAAGGATCACCTTTTCGAAACCATTAAATACCGATAAAATAATGATAAGCGCCGCGCTGCCTATTAAAACACCGAGCATAGAAATGCCCGAAATGATATTAATAGCGTGCATTTTTTTGCCCGAAAACAGATACCGTTTAGCTATATATATCGAAGTGTTCAATTACGTTGTAAGTTTTACGTATAACGTTATACGTTTTTTTGATCTGTAAATTACTAATTTTTGTAAACGTACTACATAAAACGTATCACGTAAAACCCTAATGTAGGGTTAATTCATAAACGGATTGTTTTGTTTTTCGTAACCGATGGTAGTTTCGGGGCCATGGCCGGGATAAACCGTACAATCATCGGGCAGGAGAAACAGTTTGGTGGTGATGCTATCCACCAGTGTGCTAAAACTTCCGCCGGGGAGATCATACCTGCCGATGCTCAGCCTGAACAGCACATCGCCGCCTATCAAGATATTGGCCTCTTTATCATAAAAACACAAGGATGCAGGGGAATGACCGGGTGCAAAGATCAAATGCAGTGTGGTATGACCAAATTGTATGCTGCCGGTTTCGGGTAGATATTCATCGGGTAGGGGGGATACTTCATAACGGATGCCCATTTGCGGGGCGTAGGCTACCACGGCTGCCAACACTTCCGACTCACCGATATGGAACTTTGGTTTTAACCCGTATTGATCAAATACAAATTTATTCCCCAGCACATGGTCAATATGGCAATGGGTATTTAGCAACATTACCGGTGTTAAATTATTATCCTTTATAAAATGGGTAACTACATTTTGTTCGGTAGCGGTATACATGCCGGGATCAATAATGACACATTCACCGGTTTCGTCATATAAAAGGTATGTGTTTTCCTGGTAAGGGTTATTTACAAATGATTTAACTTTTGCCATGCCGTAAAAGTAAGGATGTTTTTTGATTTCGGATTTCGGATATTCGATTTGGGATTTTGAGAATTTGGGAATTTTTGATTTCTGAACTTTGATTGGAGTTTCAAATAAATAAATCCCAAATCGAATATCCGAAATCCCAAATCAAAACTAATCTTCCACCAACTCCACTTCGGCAACCGGGCTAAACAGGTAAACGCGTTTGGTGGCTATTTCTACACACTTAAAACGTTTACGCAATTGTTCTTCCTTACGAAAAACTCGTCCCCCTTTTATTTTGAACAAAGCTTTAAGAGGAACTTTTTCTACTGTAAGTACCGACTCTTTTGGCACGTCATATTTGCGCAGGGAACGGTACAGGTTCAGATCCGAGCAGCTGGATGCGGCCGGGTTATTCAAATAGCTGGTGATGGCGTGTTTTACATCGGCGGGGAAAATATCTTTTTCAAAAAAGGGTTGCATCATTTTTTTGAAATTAGCTTTCCACTCGGTGCCATGCGGTTTGGCTTTTTGTTTATGCTCGTTCCAGGTATGCAGGTGCGCAAATTCATGTACAGTAGTTACCAGGAAAGCGTAGGGGTTAAGGTCGTAATTAACGGAGATGCGATGCCCTTTACCGCCGTAAGGCGAACGGTAATCGCCAAATTTACTGCCGCGGTTGCGCGAAATTTTAAACTCACATTTAAAGTAATCTATCCAGCGGCCAATCAATGGCGCCGCGTCTGACGGAAGATACTTTTCTAAAACTTTTACTTTATCCAATTTTTACCTCAACACAAATATAGGGAATCATCAGTTCATAGTTGATGGTTCATAGATCATAGCCAGAAGTTTTTCAAGTATTTACAAAGAGATTATTATTTGTTTATGATTCGAAAATCAAGTAGCCATGAACTATGATCTATCAACCATGAACCCAAAACCTACTTCAGCCAATGATAAACTATGAAGCTAGCAGTATAAGCCAGGGCGGTCATGTAGGCAAACTGCACTGCCGGCCAGCGCCAGTCTTTGGTTTCTCGGTATACCACGGCCACGGTACTGGCGCACTGCATAGCAAAGGCATAAAACATCATGAGCGAAAAAGCCACCGCCAATGTAAACACCGGTTGCCCGGTATCGGGATTGGTCGCGCTGTGCATTTTTTGCTGTACCGATTCCATCTTATCCGCATCGCCTTCCACGCTGTAAATGGTAGCCATAGTACCCACAAAAACCTCGCGAGCGGCAAAGGAGCTGATGAGCGCTATGCCTATTTTCCAGTCGAAGCCTAATGGTTTAATCACCGGTTCAATGACGTGGCCGAATACACCCGCGTAGGAGCTTTCCAGTTTTTCTGAGGCAATAACCTTGGTCAGGCTATCAGGCGTCATGGTTTTGGTGTATTGTGTTTGATGATATTTTTGATCGATATGGGAGAAAGTATCTCCCGGGCCGTATGATTTCAGTACCCATAATATAACCGATACGGCTATAATTACCTTACCGGCCTGTAGTACAAATGTTTTGGAACGATCATACATGGTAAAGCCTACGTTTTTCCACCGGGGCATGCGGTACACTGGCAGCTCCATGATGAAGTAACCACGTTCGCGAGCCTTTAAAATAAATTTCATGACAAAGGCCACCGTAACAGCCGATACAATGCTAAGTAGATACATAGCGGTTAGCGCCAAACCTTGCAAGTTAAATATCCACCATACATTACGGTTGGGTACCACCAGGGCGATCATCAGGGTGTAAATAGGCAACCGTGCAGAACAGGCAACTAAGGGAGTAACCATAATGGTGATCATCCGGTCTTTCCAGTTTTCGATGTTGCGGGTACTCATAATAGAGGGCACCGCACAGGCAAAACCACCAATGAGCGGAACTACCGATTTGCCATTGAGGCCAACCTTGCGCATCACCTTATCCATCATAAATGTAACACGCGACATATAGCCGGTATCTTCTAGTATGGATATCAGGGCAAAGAGTATAGCTATCTGCGGTATAAATACCATTACGCCGCTTAAGCCAGCCAGCACACCATCAACTATTAAACTTACCAGCGGACCGGCAGGCAATACGTTGCTTATCACTTTTTGTAACCAGAGAAACAGATCCCCAATCAATGACATCGGGTAGGCCGACCACGAAAAAATGGCCTGGAAAATGAACATCAATATGGCAAAGAAGATCACAAAGCCAAATACCTTATGGGTAAGTATCTTATCAATTTTATTGCTTACGGTTTCGTCATGGGCCGTTTCGGGCTTTTTAACGGTGTCGTATAATAAATCATTGATAAAATTATAGCGGGCAATCGTTTCTGCAGCCTGCGATTTTTGCGAGTGGAACGAAAATTCATGTTCCAGCTTCTCGATCCTGTCGCTTTGCTCGGTTGAAAGGTAGCTCAGCGTTTCATGCTGATGCGCCAGTTGCAGGGCAAGGTACGGATTGTCGATCTTTAGATCATCCTTAATCTGCGCTATAATTTGCGGGGCGATAACCTCTACATCAATGGTATCTTGCTGCAGGGCTATTTTATTGGTATAGGCAATCGCGTTTTTAAGCTGATCGATCCCTTTAATCTTGCGCGCGGAAACAGGCACTACCAGTACCCCCAATTTTTTCGCAAACAGATCAATGTCGATATCAATGCCTGCTTTTTCAGATACATCGATCATATTTAAGGCTACCACTATGGGTATTTTAAGATCGGCTATTTGGGTATAAAGCAGTAAGTTGCGTTTAAGATTGCTAGCATCCAGTATTACCACGATCAGATCGGGTGTTAGTCCTTTGGCTTTATCGGCCAATACGGAAAATACAACGGATTCGTCTTTACTTTTGGGGTAGATGCTGTAAGTGCCGGGCAAGTCAATGATCTCGGCGGTACGGCCATCTGGCAGCTGGCAAAAACCTGTTTTTTTGTCAACAGTAACCCCTGGAAAGTTTCCTATTTTTTGATTAAGACCGGTTAGTATATTAAAGAGAGTTGATTTACCGGTGTTGGGATTCCCTACAAGTGCAACTCTTATATCGGCTTTCAATTTTTATAAAACTACTGCAACACAATGGTGGAGGCCTCAAATTTACGCAAACTTAACTGGTAGCCCGAAACATGGATAGCGATGGGATCGCCAAGGGGAGCAATACGCGAAATTCTTATTTCCTCGCCTGGCAGGCAACCCATTTCCATCAGCTTTACCGACATTTCCAGATCAGTAAATTCCTTTACAATTCCTATTTCGCCTACTTCAAGTTGTGAAAGTGTCATCGTATAATTTTAAACCACAGCAAATGTAATCTTATTTATATTAAATCCAAATAAGGAGAGTGCAATTGATGTGCAAATGTGTGGATTTTAAACGTGCAGATGTGAAATGATAAAAGGATGACGATTTACGATGTGCAAATATGCAGATATGCGGATATGCATATGAAAAGTGATAAAGGAATATAAAAATCAGTTAGGGTTTATGAAAAACGATGTGCAATACACTACTTAATGATAACCCATCATTTACGCACCTGTACATCAATCTATCCCATCATCTGCACATCTGCATATTTGCACATCTGCACATCAGGAAGATTTATCTTCCCAAAGTGCGGACAGTTGCAGCTTTTTTTAAATATGCCGCATGACGACAGGCTCGTCAATAACACGAATGCCCCTAATACAATGAATTTATTTTTTACCATAACCCGTTGCTCCTAATGTTACCAATATCGCAAACATACCCATGCAGGTACCCAAAGTATCTGCAAAAAGATCGTCCCACTCGGCGCTGCGCCAAGTAAAAATGGTGAGCTGAAGTATCTCTATCAGCCCACCAAAAAAAATGGCAACTATTGTAACTAAAACTATCTGTTTATACGAGAACCGCCGTGGTTTTTGTTGCCTTATTAGTCCATTGCAAAAAAGCACTACCAACGTGAAAAAGAAGCCGGTATGGGTCAATTTATCAAAACCCGGGAAAAACATCGGCGACTTGCCAGCATCCCCCAAGTCAACAGCACACATGGTAAAAACAAATAAGGCCCACAAAATAGTGAGCCCATGATATTTTAGAAACAGCTTCATTTAAGAAACCAACGTAGTATAGGCATCAGCCGATAATAAGTTATTTATTTCTGATGCATTTGTTATCGTGATTTTTACCATCCAGCCTTCGCCATAAGGATCGGTATTCACCAACTCAGGTTCCCCCTCTAAGGCCGAGTTAAATTCTGTAACCGTTCCTGTTATAGGCATAAACAGGTCTGATACTGTTTTTACAGCCTCAACAGTTCCAAAAGTCTCCTCCTGCTCAAGGGCTTTTCCTACGGTAGGGATGTCAACAAAAACAATATCACCTAATTCGCGTTGAGCAAATTCGGTAATGCCGATAGTAGCAACATTGCCTTCAACTTTTACCCACTCGTGGTCTTTAGTGTATTTTAATTCAGCTGGAAAATTCATGATGTTGATTTTATGTGCTCAAAAATAATAAAACTTTGGGCTATCACAATAGTTTAAGATTTATTCACCTCTCCCAACCCTCTCCAAAGGATAGGGCTTTAATTTGTTTTTTTAAGTCTCCTCGATCGGGGGAGATTAGAGGGGTTTACGCTGCGCTCGAAATGTATTTTACCAGGCTCCTTTTGGCTACCGGCAATAAGGTTTGCTCCAGCGGGAATGTAATATCGCTGTGTACATAATATACAGCGGGGTTGGGTAAAAATTTGTTCCGGTTGATCAGGCCCAGCTTTATGGCCTCTGGCGTGTTGGTGATGCTGTGCTCATAGGTATCAATAAATGATATATTGATACCCCGGTACTTAGCGTCCTTGTCCTCAAAAATAGTAAGGTGATATTCATATATCCAGTTAGTACGCTCCTTGCCGTTGCGTAACGAAAAATAACCATGATAAGGCATCAGCGGTACAATACCTACCGGGTCAATATTAAGCCGGCTCTCCACAAAATCATATATTTCTTTACCGGTTTGTATAGCAGGATCCATCTGCGACATAGCGTAAGCGATGATCTGCTCTATTTCCTGCATGTTTTGATCATCCTTAATAATCTTTTGATAGGTAAGCTTTACCGCGTCGATATCGGCCTGTGTTAAGCGCTGGGGGAAGGCTTGTTGCAGCACCGTTTTGTTTTTCCTGAAATCAACCAGGTTGTTGTAATGAAAAATAAGATCGGCCAGGTTGGGGTATAGCCGGCTCTTATCAAAGTGGCGGTTAATTTCCTGTAAATAATTTAACAATACATATTTTTTTTGCTCAAAATCAATATATCCCTCAATAAACCAGTTTACGCCTAATGAATTCATTTTTTCGGCCCCCTTTCAATAGCTTAAATTAAACAAAAAACACCAACTTTGCAATATGCCTTATGGAACCCTTTATTTAATCCCCGTACCGCTGGCCGAAGAAACGGCTGCCAAATCATTTACCCCTTACCTGGTTGATACCATTAACAGTATCAAAGAGTATATTGTGGAGAATGAAAAAACCGCCCGAAAATTTTTAAAACTGGCCGGTTTAAAAATACCTCAAAGCGAACTCCTCATTCATGATTATAGTAAATATAACCGCGACATGGGTACGGCCGACTTTTTTAAAGGCTTGCAGGCCGGTAACGATGTGGGCCTCATGAGCGAAGCAGGCTGCCCTGGCATTGCCGATCCCGGCGCCGAAATTGTAGATAAAGCGCACCGCATGGGTATTAAAGTGGTACCACTTGTAGGTCCCAGTTCTATTTTACTGGCGTTGATGGCTTCTGGCTTTAACGGCCAAAGCTTTACTTTTCATGGTTATTTACCTATTGATAAGGTGCTACGCAGCAAAAAGATCAAAGAACTGGAAGCCGCAGCTATTAAGCTCGATCAAACGCAGCTGTTTATTGAAACACCTTTCCGCAATAACCCCATGCTGGAAGAAATATTAAAGACTGCCAACCCCAGAACCAAGCTCTGCATAGCAACCGATCTTACCGCCCCTACAGAATTTGTACAAACCAAAACCATTGCCGAGTGGCAAAAAAAGGTGCCTGAGCTGCATAAACGGCCAACCATTTTCCTGCTTTTTCATTAGAATTAAATGACGGTTACGCAGCAGCATACCAGCGTGTTGATAGTAGGGGCCGGCCCTTCGGGTTTGATGATGGCTGCCCAGCTATTGCGTTATGGTGTGCAGCCCGTTATTATTGATAGTAAGCAGGGGCCAACAACCCATTCTAAAGCACTTGCAGTACAGGCCCGTTCGCTGGAGATCTACCGGCAAATGGGGCTTATTGATACCATTATAAAAGGTGGTAAGCAAGCTTTGGGCGTAGTATTTAACCAGGAGGGTAAACAAGTAGCCTCATTATCATTAAGTAATGTGGGCGATGGTCAAACCGCATTCCCGTTTGTGCACCTGTATCAGCAAAGCAAGAACGAACGCCTTCTGCTCGATTTTTTAACGCTCAACTGCTGCCCGGTTTACTGGAATACATCCTTACTGACTATTGAACAGCAGAAGGGTAAAGTATTGGTGCAATTGCAAACCAGTGAAGAAACCCAACACATCACCTGCGATTGGCTCGTTGGTGCCGATGGTGCACACAGCCTGGTGCGTAAACAGCTGCAGATACCTTTTAATGGCGATACCTACCAACACCAGTTTTACCTGGCCGATGTAAAGATAAATAATGCTTTTGGCGATAAAGTGAACCTGTTTCTAGCAAAAAAAGGATTCGCCGCATTTTTTCCAATGCCCGAAGAGCAGTGTTACCGTATTGTTGGTCAGTTGCCTGCTGGACTTGATCAAAGAGGTGACTTCTCAATAGAAGAAGCACTGCCTTTTTTGAATGCCATTACCGGGCAAACTATCGGCGTAGAACATACTAACTGGTTTACCACCTATCGGCTGCATCACCGAATGGCCGATAATTTCAGGCAGAACAGGTGTTTTTTAATTGGTGATGCCGCACATATCCATTCGCCGGTAGGCGGACAGGGTATGAATACCGGTTTGCAGGACGCTTACAACCTGGCCTGGAAACTGGCTGGCGTCGTAAATAATCAACTACAGGAAAAAATACTGGAAAGTTATGCTGCCGAACGCATGCCAGTAGCCAAAGATCTGCTGAACACCACCGACCGTGTTTTTAAATTAATACTGTCGCGTAATTGGTTTGTTGGCCTGTTCAAAAAATGGGTGTTACCTGTTATACTGAAAAACGTTTGGGGCAAACCGGCATTACGAGAAGCTTTTTTTAAGCGGATATCCCAAACCGGCATTAACTATCGTGAAAGCCAGATCAATCTGCATTTGAGCCATGATTCGCCCATAAAAGCAGGTGACAGGCTGCCATACCTCAAAGTGTTCGACGAAAAGAAACAACAGGAAACCGATCTGCATGAATGGTGCAGCAAGCCTGGTTTTACCATGATAACCCTGGGCAAATTGCAGGAGCTCGACTTGTTTACCCTCGCCAAATGGATTACCCAGAATTATACAGGTGCCCTCAACTTTTTTTACCTGCCGCCATCAGCTAAAAATCAACACGTATTTGATGCTTTCGGCATTAAAGAAAAGCAGAAAAAAGCGCTCATCGTTCGCCCGGATATGCACATCGGTTTTATTAATGATGTGGTAGATATGGAAATGATGGATAACTACCTGCAAAACGTAGTGGGTTTTGTTAAAGCATAACAAAAAAGCGCCTGCATGTAAAACACACAGACGCCCAACCTGACATGATGAAAAAAGGGGTAATAGGATTAAACCTGCTGGAAAGTATCTTTAAACAGCGACTCGGGCTGATATTCCTGGTAACTGGTTATAGAAAGCCCCTGCTGCATTTTTAATATAAAAGTATCGGCCACAAATTTTTCAGATACATCGCCCTCTGCCAATACCATAAACTCCGCCAGTTGATTTACCAGGGTTAAAATACCGGTAGTATAAGTGATAGCCACTTTGTGCGATGAGATATCATTGATGTGCGATTCTATGAGCTCAAATTGCGGTATTTCAAATTTGACGGGATTGCCCAGGTTATCGCTAAGTCCAGGTATCTTATTATCCAACGTCTGTATAAAATGCCCAACCGCGAAACTCAATTTATAATGCAATGAATTGGCCCGGCCGTCATGTACCTTTAACGCTGTAAAAGTTTTAAATTCCCGGTTGGGATTGTAAGTCTGCATTTTGAGTAAAAATTCCTGGTACGATGCCTGCAACACGCTTCTTTCAAACTTGCCCTGCGCCGATGCATCAATGATCTGTTTGTACGCTAATTTGATGAGTGCCATTTTGGGTTATATGTTGTATGTGATACGTTTTGATCTAGAAGTACTGATGTTTTACGTACAACTTTAAACGTCGTACGTAAAACGTTAAAGTGCTACGCCAAGAGTAAAAGTGCCGGAATATCCTGCTGAAACGCTGCCGGTTAAAGCCAGGGTTTCCAAAGCCAGATCGGTTGCTGAGTCGCCAAAAACGCTGTCGTTTGCGTTGCGTATAGGATTTACCCCGTGCGTAGCATATAAAGTAGAAACATGCACGGCATCAGATATAGTTTCAGAAAAAGTAAGCTGTGATACTTTTTTCAATACGCTGTTTACAAAAACTTCCATGTGTATATGGGTGGCCCTGCCGCCATACCAACCAGGATAAATAGTAGTGAATTTGGCCAGCCCAGAACTATCAGTAAGTAAGTATCCACGCAGCCAGGTTTCGCCTACGTAGCTTTTGCTGCCCAGCAATCCTGGTTGGTTTGCATATCCGGAGTAGTAGCCATCTTTATTGCAATGCCATATATCTACCCGGGCACCGGTAACTACGTTACAGTTGTCGTTCACGTTTACTACCAGGAAATTCACGGCCAGGGGTACTCCGGTTTGCCCACCGGTAACATCAGCCCGGTTCAGCGGGTTGGTTATTTCGCCGCCAACATAAGGGTAAGGCCCTTCTGTTTCTGTTGGGGTGGTGGTACAGGTAGTGCCGTTAGTTGATGTAGTAGTTGTGGTGGTACTGTCTGTTTGGGTTGACGTTGAATCTTTTTTACAGGCTTCAATGAGCAAAGGGCCCGCTGCTGCAGCTACAGCAAAGGTGCGAAGAAAGCTTTTACGTTCCATGATCTACAGGATTAATAAGGAGTTAAACAATGTATTTTATTAACTCCTGTAAATGTATGTGAGGAAGTAATCAGGAAGCGGAATGTATCGGTGAACAGCGATTTTGTGCCGATAGATGCGGTTTTTTCATCTGAATTTCATCCAGTTGCGAATGATGTCATGGTAACTGTCGCTTACCGGGAGCTCCACATCGGTCAATTTAATTTTACGGTTCTGGATAGAGCGGATCTTGCCCAGCGGTACAATATAGCTGCGGTGTATGCGCTGAAATTTATCGGCAGGCAGTTTTTCAAGCACTTTTTTTAGGGACATCAATGTAAGCACCGTGGGGGCATTGGTTTGATGTATCTTGATATAATCTTCCATGCTTTCAATATATTCAATGGCGTTCAAGTCAATTTTTACCATGCGGTATTCTGAATATACATATAAGCTTTCTTCGGGTTTTTCGCCGCTTGCCTGGTTCTTGTAACGGTGGTAATCAATGGCTTTTTCTACTGCCTTTTCAAACCGCTTAAAGTCGATGGGTTTCAGGATATAGTCAAGCGCCTCCAGCTCAAAGCCCTCGTAGGCAAAGTTTTTATAAGCGGTAGTAAATATGACGATGGGTTTTATCTCCAGAGATCGTACCAGATCGATACCGGTAATATCGGGCATATTGATATCAATAAAAAGTAGATCGACGGGCTTGGCTTTTAAAAACTCAGCGCCTGATATGGCATCATCAAATGTTTTCACTAGCTGCAGGGCCGGGAAGCGCGATACATACTCGCTTATCAGCCTTAAAGCCAGGGGCTCATCATCAATAGCTATACATTGCAATGTCATAAACTATATTTGATTAATGATAAGCTGTACCGAATACTCTTTATCCTCATTCCATATGTTGAGTAAATGCTTGTCAGGGTACAAATGATTTAAACGCAGCTGTGTGTTCCTGATGCCTATTCCACCGCGCTGATTTTCCTCCCGGAGTACAAAAATATGGTTTCTGCAAAAGAATGAAATATCGGTATCACTCACGCTGATCTTAATATCGATGGTTGTTTTTTCATGTTTACTTACACCATATTTAAATACATTTTCAATAAAGGTCATCAGAACAAGGGGCGCTATTTTTTTGCTTTCAACATCCCCCGTCACAATAAAATTGACCCTGGTATTATTGCCAATGCGTAAACGCTGTAATTCAATATAATCGCTGATACAATCAATTTCGCTTTGCAGCGGTACCAGGTCAGCCACTACATCATCGGTCACATAACGCATAATGTTCGATAGCTTCATGATGCTATCTGCTGCATGATCATCCTTTATAACGGCCAATGTGTAAATATTGTTGAGCGTATTAAACAAAAAATGTGGATTGATCTGTGCCTTTAAAAAGGAAAGCTCGGCGGTAGTTTTATCTGCTTCGGCTTGTATGGCGCGGCGCTCGGTAAGCCGCCATTGCTGTATGATGCGGATAGCGGTACTTAATGCCATAACCATAATAAATATGAACAGACTGATGCTATCCATCGGTCGTAAATGCAGAAAATGATGCCTGCCGCGGTCTTGTCCATTAAACGGCGGGAATTGCCTCGGTCCATCCTGCGGAGAGTCGGCATGCGGCCCCATCCTTCCATCAGGTAGCGGAGCTCCGGGCCCCGAATATCCTGGAGGGAATGATCCGAATGGTGGCCTGTTAATTCCGTACGTGCCCTTTCCGCGGTTCCCAATGCTGCGTAACAGCTTGTCAAATGGTTGCAGATAATACACCCCGCCAAATAGCAGCACTACAATGATGCTGTACAACACATACCTCTTTTTTAAAAAAAACTCAGGGATAAAAAAGTAGGCATTGCTGTAAAAAAGAAAAATATAAGTGTAGCAAAAGAGCCAGTAACTGTGCTTTTGTAATAACGACCAGGTAATATCATCTTGCCCCCGGTTGTTTATGAAAAGCAGCGGGAAAGCCATGAACAATAGCCAGCCGGCAATATGTATAATAACAGAAAAAGCTTTAAAGCGCAACATGTATAAAGTAACGCATTCAAAGCCAGTAATAAAAAATGTATCGGTATTTAGCCTGTTTGTATAGACGAATTACCCGTGTATGGTTTCGCTCTTGCCGTAGTTCTGTATTACCCGGGCTTCATATTCCAGGAATTCTTTCCAGCGTTTTTCTACGTCGATTTCCACAGCGTACTTTTTGGCCAGGCGAATGAACATGGCATAATGGGTGGCTTCGCTCACCATCAGTTCATGGTAAAACTCAGATAAATAGGTATCGCCAATATTTTCTGATAATACCTTGAACCGTTCACAACTACGGGCTTCTATCATGGCCGAAAACAGCAGTCTGTCAATCAACTGGGCTTCGCGGCCACCGCCTATAATGATGAATTTACGCAGCTCATTCACATAATTATCCTTCCGCTCCTTACCCAGTACAAAGCCGCGTGCTATAATAATTTCATGAACCCGTTTAAAGTGGTCCATTTCTTCTTGTACCAGCGCAATCATTTCCTGCACCAGATCAGACAAGTTTGGGTTTTGAACAATCAGCGTAATGCCATTTGTAGCGGCCTTTTGTTCACAATAAGCATGATCGGTCAGTAACTCTTCAATATTGCTTTCCACCACGTTTTTAACCCAAAGCGGATCGGTAGGCAGCTGCAGTTTCAATATAGTTTTTTCGCTCACAGGAACAAAGATAGTTTAAGGAGGCGAAAGGTAAAAGGCAAGGAGAATGAAAGATGGTTAATACAAAAACCTTTAACTCTTAACCTTTCGCCTTTTACCTACCTATATAGTCCCTTGCTTTCAATAAATTTCAAGACCGGATCTGGGACAAAATATTGCACATTCTTTTTTTCGGCGATGGATTTGCGGATGAAGGTAGCCGATAGCTCCATTTGCGGCGTCATGGTGATGGTTACCGAAGGATGATCGGCCAGTTCGGCATTTTCATAACCGGGGCGTGGATATACATATATTTTGTAATCGCGCAGTATCAACTTATAATTTTTCCATTTATGCAGCGTACCAAGGTTGTCTGAACCCATAATGAGGGCAAAGTCATGTTCCGGATATTTTTCTTTCAAATGGGCGAGGGTATCAATGGTATACGATGGTTGGGGTAGTTTTAGCTCTACATCGCTTACACTAATGTTGGTGGCATGGTCTGTAGCCAGTTTAGCCATTTCCAACCTGTCGTAAGTATTAATCAGGTCGCCATACTTTTTAAGCGGATTTTGCGGAGATACCACCAGCCAAACTTTATCCAAAGTGGTATGATTGGCCATATAGTTGGCAATAATCAGGTGCCCTATGTGTATGGGATTAAATGAACCAAACAGTAAGCCTATTTTCATCAGTTGAAGCCCCTTAACCCCCTAAAGGGGGAATGAATAAATTATATTTTTGAATTAAAACCCTTGATTTAGCAAACTGATGCTCCGCCTTTAGAGGGCCGGGGAGCTAATAAAATCCCGAACCAGTTGCTCAGCTTCGTTACAAGCCGTTTCAAGATCGTAATTTTTAAGGATAATATCAAATTGGGGAGCGTATTTTAGTTCTTTTTCGGCTTTGGCAAAACGCTCCTTCAGTTTTTCTTCGCTATCGGTACCTCTGCCGGTAAGGCGCTCTATCAAAACTTCCAGTGACGGGGGTTGTACAAATATGGCCAGGGCTTGTCCGTCGTACTTACGTTTCAGGTGCATGCCTCCTTCTACGTCAATATCAAATATAACGGTTTTGCCTTTTGCCCAGATCCGTTCAATTTCGGTACGCAGAGTGCCGTAAAATGTACCTGAGTAAACTTCTTCAAACTCCACAAACTGTTTTTTAGCTATACGGTGCAAAAACTCTTCTTTGCTGATAAAGTAATAGTCTTGTTCGTGAACTTCATCTCCACGGCATTCACGGGTGGTTGCCGAAATGGAAAATTCAAGCTCGGGCATTTTGCTAAGCAGGTGATGTACTATGGTTGTTTTACCTGCTCCAGACGGAGCTGAAAATATGATGAGTTTACCTTCTATGGCCATTCTTGATTCTGTCATTGGGTCATTAATATCATTAGGTCATTATTCATCTTGATTTTGTAATGACTTAATGACCAAATGATTCAATGACTATACTACAATACGTTTAACAGTTGTTCTTTAATTTTTTCGAGTTCTTCTTTCATGCCCACTACCAGTTTCTGAATATTGGCATCATTGGCTTTGGAGCCCAAGGTATTTATTTCGCGACCGATCTCCTGAGAGATAAAACCGAGCTTTTTGCCGTTTGCATCGGCATTTTTCAGGGTTTCAATAAAATACTCGCAATGCGTTTTCAAACGTATTTTTTCTTCGGTGATATCCAGCTTATCAATATAGTATATCAGCTCCTGTTCAAAACGGTTTTGGTCGATAGCTTCCCTGTCGGTAGCTTCGCTTAAAAAGGTGTTCAGGCGTTCGCGTATCAGGGGTACACGTTTAGGGTCTTCCAATTCTACCAGTTCCAGGTTTTTCAGGATGATGTTGATGCGATGTTTAACATCGTTTTCCAATACATTACCTTCATCTGAGCGGAACTGTTGAAACGCAGCTAAAGCCTGTTGAAATGTTTTTTCAACCAGTTTCCACTCATCTTCTGATGCGGTTTCATCATCATATTTCACCACCTCTGGTAACCCTAAAGCAAGCTGTAACAGGTTGGTAGCTGGTTCATTAAGTTCCTGGCTCACTTCTTTAAGCTGCAGGTAATATTGTTTAAGCAAGTCTTTGTCAATGCCGGCAGCTTTTACCGCGGCATTGACTTGCTCAATGTTGATAGACAGGTTTACTTTGCCACGCTCAATTTGCTTACTGCAATCATTACGCAGTTGAAACTCTTTTTCAGAGAAAATTTTCGGCAAGCGAAGGGATAGTTCGAGGAATTTGCTGTTCAGGGATTTGATCTCAACGGTATATTTAGTATTACCGGAGTCAAAACTGGCAATTCCATACCCTGTCATGGATTTTATCATGTGCAAAGATAGGGTTTTTGTTTTGAAGTTTGAAAGAGGGAAGTTCTGAGCCCGAAGTCTTGAGTTTTAAGCCGGAAGTTAGAACCATTAATTGATTTTTTACTGAATACTGGTATAATAAAGAATCCTTTTTCTTTACTTTTGGATTTTAGACTCAGAACACAAGACATCAGACTCAAAAACCAACTTTAACACTTTTTTACATTTGGTGTAAAATACAGTTGGTATCTTTACGTTATATCACACTCATGCGTTATCGTTTTCCCCTGCTTCTCATTGCCTGCATTTGTTCTGCTTTAATAGCTTCAGCTCAGGAATTTACACTCAAAGGAGTGATCTCCAAAAAGAGCACACCCGAACGTGTGGGCCAGGTTTTGATCAAAAACCTCAAAACAAACAGCCTGATGATCAGCGACGACCTGGGTTGGTTTTCGATAAAAGCTTCTGCTGGCGATACCTTGCTTTTTACTAAGGATGAGTTTACCCCGCAAAAAATTCTGGTGCTGAATAATAGCGATATGCCGGTATATATGCAGCCGGTAATCAAGTTAAGTGAAGTAAGGGTACTGGGCCAAACCAAAAAGCAGGAGCTTAACGAGATCATGAGCGATTACCGCAAGCAGGGGACTTTTTATAACGGTAAACCCCCTGTACTCTCGTTTTTAAGCAGTCCGCTTACGGGGCTTTACGAATTGTTTGGTAAAACTCCCGGCCGTGCGCGCCGTTTTGCCAATTTTGCTAAAGGAGAGGCTGAACAGGCCGAGGTTAACAGGCGGTACAATACTAGTTTTGTAAAACAATATACCAAATTGCCAACAGATAGTGCTGCCCGCAGGTTCATGAATTACTATACTCCATCATACGAGGACCTGAAAGGTTGGACTGATTATGACCTGATCAAACACATGCAAAAGTCATATGAGTATTATAAAAACAGCGGGGAAAAAGATATGCTGGAGGGATTGAATTCACCAACCTTTATCAAAAAAGATACTACGTTGAGGCTGTCAGAGCCAGGGGAAACGTTGAAAAAGGAAAAACATTAGAGAAGGCATCATGAGTCTCCCTCATGTCATTGCGAGGAGGAACGACGAAGCAATCTCGTGGCCATTCCTATCCATGAGAACGCGAGGAGATTGCCACGCTGCGCAATGACATATTCTTTATAAATGGTTGAGCTTGGATTTTCCAAATAACACGTCATTTTGCCTTCAGATTCGCTGATTTTAATTCTCAGGATGACGTGTTTAAACAGGATAGTTAAATCCCTAAAGACTCACAGGCCTTTTCGGCTGCCAGTTTTTCGGCGTTCTTTTTACTAAACTCTTTGCCTTCGCCCACAACCTCTCCGTCAACACTGGCTTGTATAGTAAAAAGTTTGGCGCTTTCGCCCTCCAGGTTGGTTACCAGTTCAAAAATAATATCACGACCATGGCGCTGGCACCATTCAATCAATTTGCTTTTGAAATTAGTTTCGGTTTGCTCCAGCTTGTGGATATCAATATGCGATTTGATGATGTGGTTGATCAGGAAATTTTTGGTAAAATCATACCCCTTATCTAAATAAACAGCGCCCACGAGTGCTTCAAAAGCATCGCCCAATAATGACCCCTGCCGGCTTGAGTTAAGCATGCGGCTATCATACTCAATGAGTTTATCAAACCCCAGTTTGCGGGCAAGCTGGTTAAGGTTTACGCGGCTTACTATTTTGGAGCGCAACTCGGTTAAAAAGCCTTCATCTTCGTAGGGATATAGCTTAAAGAGTACTTCGGCCACAACGCTGCCCAGCACAGCATCGCCCAGAAACTCCAGGCGTTCATTGCTGTTTTTTACCCCTTTTTTTACGTTTTGGGCAACCGATTTATGCCGAAAAGCCAAACGGTATAAAGACAAATTGCCCGGCACAAAACCGAGCAAATTCTTTAAAATCTTAACGTATTTCCTATTGGGTGATATATATAGCTTATAAAACTGACTGATAGGCATCCACAACCACAATTAATCTTCGTACTTTTTAAATATAACAGAAGCATTATGGCCACCAAAACCAAATCCGTTGCTTTGGACTATCCTTACTTCACGCTTTTGAGCGGTATTAAAGGTAAAGTTGATTTTGGGGTCAAAAGCAGGATCGTCGGTAAAATGGTTAATAGTAGGGGGGATGATACCATTTTTTAAAGCCAATATTGACGCTATCGCTTCAACCGCACCCGCTGCACCTAACAAGTGACCAGTCATTGATTTGGTTGAGCTGATATTGATACGATAAAGATCATCGCCAAAAACATCATGTATAGCCTTAATTTCCTGCGGATCGCCAATTGGTGTAGATGTTCCATGAACGTTTACATAATCAATGTCTGCAGGGGTAAGGTTAGCATCTTCCAAAGCGGCACGCATAACCAATGCCGCGCCAAGCCCATCAGGGTGTGGTGCTGTCATGTGGTAAGCATCGGCACTCATGCCACCGCCCATCATTTCGGCATAAATTTTAGCTCCACGGGCCTTTGCATGCTCCAGTTCTTCTAAAATAATGGTACCCGCGCCTTCGCCGGCCACAAAACCATCCCTGTCCAGATCAAACGGACGTGATGCCGTTGCCGGGTCATCGTTACGGGTTGATAAAGCGTGCATAGCGTTAAAGCCCCCGATACCTGCTTCGTTAATGATTGCCTCAGAACCACCACTGATGAACATGTTAGCTTTACCCAGGCGGATATAGTTAAATGAATCAATCAATGAATTGTTTGATGAAGCACAGGCAGAAACAGTTGAGAAATTTGGCCCACGTAAACCATATTTGATAGAAATATGGCCGGGAGCAATATCTGCTATCATTTTAGGGATAAAGAAGGGGTTAAAACGGGGTGAACCGTCGCCCTTGGCAAAGTTAACCACTTCGTCCAAAAACGTTTTTAAACCACCAATACCTGATCCCCAGATAACTCCTATACGGCTGGTATCTAATTTTGTAAAATCCAATCCGGCGTCTTTTACGGCTTCCTCGGTTGAGAAAAGGGCGTATTGAACAAAAGGATCTAATTTACGGGCGTCTTTACGGCCCAAAAAACCATCCGCATCAAAGCCCTTAACTTCACATGCGAATTTAGTTTTGAACTTTTCAGTGTCAAAACTTTTAATTAAGGCAGCGCCACTTACCCCATTGATCAAACCGTTCCAGTACTCTGAAACTGTGTTACCAATTGGAGTAAGTGCTCCAAGCCCGGTTACTACAACTCTTTTAAACTCCATTTAATCCAGTTAGGGAGTCTTATTTAACGTTTTTTTCAAGATAAGCAACTGCCTGGCCAACAGTACCAATAGTTTCAGCCTGATCGTCAGGAATAGCCACGTTAAATTCTTTTTCAAACTCCATGATTAGTTCCACGGTGTCTAACGAGTCGGCACCAAGATCATTGGTGAAACTCGCTTCTGGTGTAACTTCACTTTCGTCAACACCCAGTTTTTCTACGATAATAGCTTTTACTCTTGAAGCGATATCAGACATAGTCTTTATAGTTTAATGATTAATAAAAATTCAGTGCAAAGAAAAATAAATTCTGTCAATTATCAAATCTAAAACTTTTACAATATATTTCGGTAACAAAATTTTATTCAAAGGGTTTGTATTCGTAATTTTGACGTTTGTAAAAGTAATGATTTTGAACAGGAAATTTTTAAAGTTTGAGATCGATTTTGATTTTGTGCTTATCGCCATAACCACATCATTAAAAGACTACCGTATTTGTTACCTTATCAACAAATCTTTAAATTTTAATTTCGTGAGAACAAACGACCTTTCTGTTGATATCTATCAGGGGGCCGAACCTGTATTGTTCTCGCTATTTCATTACCAGTGGGAAACCACCGAAACTGACTTCTATTTTATTGGTAATAAGGGGTCTGACGGTTATCTGGTGCCCGAGATCAGGAGCGCCGATTACTTCATCATGATCAAGAATTACATTGACGACGACGACCTTGACAACCTGGTATCAACCATTAATAAGATACCCGAAGTTGTGGCCGCCGTAAAGATTGATCCGAAAAAAATAAAATCACGGGAAAATCTGTTATTTTAGCGCAAAATTTATAAATAGAGTGTTGGTTTTACACTAAATATATAATGTAAGCCAGTTTAACCCGAACAATATGAAACTATACTATAATCGTACTAAAATTGTAGCCACCATGGGCCCGGCGTCAGCTAAAAAAGATGTTTTATTAGCTATGATCAAAGCCGGTGTTAATGTTTGCCGCCTTAATTTTTCGCACGGAAGACCGGAGGATCATAAAGCCGTAATTGACATCATTCGCGAAATTAACGAACAATACAAAACCAACGTAGGCATTCTGGCCGATTTACAGGGCCCCAAAATTCGTATCGGTTTGGTAAAAGATGGTGGTATTCACCTGGTTAACGGAACTCATATTAAAATTACCACTCAGGAATGTATCGGTAATGACGAGCAGATCTACATTACTTATGATACTTTCCCTCAGGATGTACAGGCCAACGAAATTATTTTGCTGGATGACGGTAAACTGCAGTTAAGGGTTATTGAAACCAACAAAAAAGACACCGTTATCTGCGAAGTGGTACACGGCGGTATCCTAACTTCACGTAAAGGGGTTAACCTGCCAAACACCAAAGTATCTATCCCAAGTTTAACCGAAGAAGATTTGATCAACCTGCAATTCGCATTAAAATATGATGTGGAGTGGATAGGTTTATCATTTGTACGTACAGGTCAGGACATTATCGAGCTTAAACACATCATAGCCCAAAGCGGTAAAGCAGCTAAGGTTATTGCTAAAGTAGAGAAACCAGAAGCCATTGATAATATTGATGAAATTATTGCCGCTACTGATGGCGTGATGGTGGCCCGTGGTGACCTTGGTGTAGAAATGCCATTGGAAGAAGTGCCATTGCTGCAAAAAATGATTGCCGCGAAATGTCGTGCGGCTTCAAAACCGGTAATTGTGGCTACCCAGATGCTGGAGTCTATGATCACTACCCCGCGCCCAACACGTGCCGAGGTTAATGACGTAGCCAACTCTGTACTGGATGGTGCCGACGCGGTGATGCTAAGCGGCGAAACTTCAGTTGGTGAGTTCCCGGTTATTGTTATTGAAACCATGGCCAAAATTGTGCGTAACGTAGAAGAGTTTGGTTATAGCTTCAATACCGCCAGAGTTAGTGATACCGACCCGTCATCGCCAGATTATCTGAGCAACGCGGTTTGCGAATCGGCAGTTCACCTGGCACAGCATACCAATGCGGTAGGTATCGTATCCATGACCACATCGGGTTATACAGCTTTCCAGATCTCGAGCCACAGACCACAGGCAAGCACCTATATATTTACATCCAACAAGCAATTGCTAAATGCATTAAGTTTGGTTTGGGGTGTACGTGCCTTTTTCTATGATAAACTGGAAAGCACCGATCAAACCATTGCTGATGTGAATGGCATCCTGAAATCAGAAGACCTCATCAAAGCCGGCGATGTAGTGATCAACACTGCTGCTGTGCCTATTATTAAACAAGGTAAAACCAATATGCTTAAAGTAAGCATTGTTGAATAACCTTATTTAAATATACTTTTAATGGAAAAAGGCTCGCCGTAATGGTGAGCCTTTTTTGTTGATTATAATTTTATTGCGGATAGTCTTAAGCCTTTTGTTGTTTTTTTACGCCGATGATCAGCAGCCACAGGCAGGTACCTATTTCGCCGATACTGGCAGGTATAGTAACAAAACTGGAAATGGTCATTTTACCATAGCCTGTAAAAAGGAAATCACAGGTAAAATCTATAAGGTAGCTAAAGCCTCCCAGGATCAAAAAAATGCCTAAAATTTTAGGCAGAAAGCCCGATTTATATACTAAATAACCAAAAGGGAGCAACCAAAGACCCCAGAATATGGTAGCTACCTGGTTACCCTGGCTATAAAAATGAAGGTTTAACATGACCTGGGCCTGCAAATGGGGCAGGTCAAATACTTGCAGGTACGCCGCTTTACCAATAAGGGTTAATACCGCAAAATAGTTAAGGATATTTACAAATGCCATTGGCACCTGAACCACAGCCAATATCACCATCAGGATAGCATAGGTTTTATTTACAGGTTTTAATAATTTGTACAAAGCCAGTGGAAGCAGCAAAAAGAAAATATAACAAACCAAATAAACCAAAATACCGGTGCGGAATAATGTTTCGGATTCGGTGATATTTTTAAAAGTTTTAGCGACATCGCTCCAAACAATCAGCTTTCCTGGAACGTACATCAGGGCAAAAATGCCTGTAATTATATTGATCAGGTATAGCAAACCTGCAATCCTGGCGTTTTTTTGAGGGGATAAACCGGTGGTAAGATCAGTCATTGCGGTATAGGTTAGTGATTATAACTGCCATTTTGATTGCCATTGGTTTAAATTGTTACAGTTATTCAAGAGAGGGGAATCGCACAACCTTCCGCTTTTTTGTTCTCTTTGGAGAGGGTTGGAGAGAGGCTTATTTCGCCTTTTCGTAAGTTTTAGGATCGATTGCTGCCGGCGACCAGTCTTTCAAAAAATCCATGACTTTTTCTTTACTGTGGCCCTTGCCTTCTTCCAGGTAGCCCGAATTCTGGGTATGCAGGCGTGCGCCTTTGCCATCTAACACCACAAATACCGGGAAACCGAAACGCTGCGGATAGCCCAGATCGGCCAGCACCGCTTTGTTCTCGTTTTCTTTACTGTAGTTTACGTGCAAAACCACATAATTATCGTTCAGGTATTTGTTCAGGTCGGCATCTTTGGTCACCAGGTCGTTAAACCGCAGGCACCAAATGCACCAGTTGCCGCCAATTTGTAAAAGCACGTTTTTATGTTGTTGTGCCGCCTGTTTTACCGCGGCTTTAATCTCTGCTTTGGCATCGGCATCAGAGTTGTATATTTTAGGTTGCTCCTGCGCGCGGGCGCTCAGTGTAAAAGCAGCGACGAACGCGATCAGAATTAATTTTTTCATGTGTAGGGATCGGTAATTTAATTGACAGTTTAATATACGCGTATCAAACCGGACCAATATGCTCTAAGCTACAAAAAAATGATATTGAACGATAGTTTTTTAATTATTAACACGTATAATTATTTAATAATCAGGTAATTGAAAATTAATATATGGCGCAGGGGCCTATTAACTGACATGTGTGGAAAACTCTGAAATAAAAGGTAATACCGATACTAATAGCTTTGATTAAAACACCCTTAGTGTTTTGAAAATTCCACTACTCATCCTCAATCTATTATACTATGGCCAGAAACATTACCTCCAAAATGTCCGCCACCAGCAGCGGGAAAGGGCTTAAAACAACACGCTACTTCACTAAAGAAGGAACTAACGTATTTGATCTGTTTAAGTACGATAAACGATCGTCGGTGATCCGTAACCCATCGGGCGATGCTGTATTTGAAATGAACGATGTAGAAGTGCCTGTTACCTGGAGCCAGGTGGCAACCGATATACTAGCACAAAAGTATTTCCGCAAGGCTGGCGTACCGCAGGCCGATGGCAGCATCGGCGCCGAAAAAAGCATAAAGCAGGTGGCCCATCGCATGGCCAACTGCTGGAAAGACTGGGGTGTACGCTACGGTTACTTTGCCACCCCGAAAGATGCCGATATTTTTTATGACGAAATAGTTTATACCATTGTAGGGCAATTGGCGGCGCCAAATTCGCCACAATGGTTCAATACCGGGCTGCATAATTCATATGGCATTACGGGCAAGCCGCAGGGACATTACTTTATCGACCCGCTTACCGAAGCCTTGAGCAAATCGACCTCCGCTTACGAGCGCCCGCAGCCGCATGCCTGCTTTATACTTTCTGTTGATGACGACCTGGTGAACAAGGGCGGCATCATGGATCTTTGGGTTCGCGAGGCCCGCATATTTAAATATGGCTCGGGCGTGGGTACCAACTTCTCCAAAATTCGCGGCGAAACAGAAAAACTGGCCGGCGGTGGTTATTCATCGGGCTTAATGTCCTTCCTTAAAATAGGCGACCGTGCCGCAGGTGCTATCAAATCGGGCGGTACAACACGCCGGGCTGCTAAAATGGTTTGCCTCGATCTGGATCACCCCGAAATTGAAGGTTTTGTAAACTGGAAAGTAGAGGAAGAAAAGAAAGTAGCCGCGCTAATTGCTGCCGGTTATTCATCCGATTACGAGGGCGAAGCTTACCGTACCGTATCGGGCCAAAACTCCAATAATTCGGTGCGGGTACCCAATAGCTTTTTCCATGCGCTTAAAGGTGGCAAGCCCTGGGAGCTTACCAGTCGCATTACCGGTAAGGTGACCAAAGCCGTTGCCTCACAAAAACTGTGGGATGATATCGCTTTCGCGGCCTGGGCCTGTGCCGATCCGGGTGTACAGTTTGATACTACCATTAATGAGTGGCATACCTGTCCCGAAGGTGGCCGTATCAATGCCTCTAACCCATGCTCCGAGTACATGTTCCTGGATAATACGGCCTGTAACCTGGCCTCTATAAACCTGGCTCATTTCTTTGATCCGCAAACCAGGGTATTTGATGTAAAAGGTTTTGAACACGCCTGCCGTATGTGGACTATCGTATTGGAGATCTCGGTACTGATGGCGCAATTCCCATCCGAAGAGGTTGCCCAGTTATCTTACGATTACCGCACCCTGGGCCTGGGTTATGCTAACTTAGGTTCGGCCCTAATGGTGAATGGTATCCCTTATGATAGTGATAAGGCCCGTGCTATTGGCGGGGCCATCACCGCTATCATGACGGGTACAGCCTATGCTACATCGGCCGAAATGGCCCGCGAGCTGGGACCTTTCCGCAAATACAACGATAATAAACAGCATATGTTGCGGGTGATGCGCAACCATCGCTACGCGGCCTATAACTCTACCGAAAACTTTGAGGATTTAGAGATCGCTCCTCCGGGCATCGATCCTAAATATTGCCCGGATTACCTGCTTTCGGCGGCCTGCAACGCCTGGGATAAGGCTGTAGAAATGGGCGAAAAGCATGGCTATCGCAACGCGCAAACCACTGTTATTGCACCAACCGGTACCATTGGTTTGGTGATGGATTGTGATACTACGGGCATCGAACCCGATTTTGCGCTGGTGAAATTCAAAAAGCTATCAGGCGGTGGTTATTTCAAGATCATAAACCAGGCCGTGCCCGAAGCATTGCGCAATTTAGGCTACCGCGAGCACGAAGTTACCGCCATTGTAAACTATGCCAAAGGCTCGGCCAGCTTAAAAGGTGCGCCGCACGTGAATACCGACAGTCTGAAAGCGAAAGGTTTTACGGATGATGAACTGGAAAAACTCGACAAAGGGCTGGTATCGGCCTTTGAAATCAGCTTCGCATTCAATATCTGGTCGCTGGGCGAAGAATGCCTGAAACGCCTGGGTATTACCGCCGACCAGTACAACGCGCCCGACTTTAATGTACTGCGCGCTTTGGGTTTCAGCAGAAAACAAATAGCCGAAGCCAACGAATACATCTGCGGCACTATGACTATGGAAGGCGCGCCTTATCTAAAAGAAGCGCACTATCCTATATTTGATTGCGCCAATAAATGCGGTGCCAAAGGCGAGCGTTACATCCACGCGCATGGCCATATCAAAATGATGGCCGCGGCGCAGCCATTCCTGTCCGGCGCCATATCAAAAACCATCAACCTGCCTAATGAGGCTAAAGTTGATGAGATCAAGGATTGTTATCAACTGTCATGGGAGCTGGGCTTAAAAGCCAACGCGCTTTACCGGGATGGTTGCAAGCTGAGTCAGCCATTATCCACCAAATCAGACACCAAAGAAGAGGCCGACGACAAACTGGAAACCGTAGAAGAGGTACTTGGCGAAGCGGCTAACGTAAAACTAAGCGACCTGACCCCGGAGCAGGTGATTGAAGCCGCCATGGCTATCATGGAAAGATCGAAGGATACCAATTTTATGCGGCAGCTATCGCGCGTGGTAGAGAAAAAGAACCTGCCCTTTAAACGCGGCGGATTTACCCAGAAAGCCATTATCGACGGACAGACCGTATTTGTGCGCACCGGCGAATATGAAGACGGTACCCTGGGCGAAATATTTGTGGATATGCACAAAGAAGGAGCTACTTTTCGCTCCTTGATGAACTGTTTTGCTATCGCCGTTTCGGTGGGCTTACAGTATGGTGTGCCGCTGGAAGAATATGTAGAGAAATTCACTTTCACCCGTTTTGAACCTGCCGGTATGGTGGTAGGCCATGCCAATATCAAAAGCGCCACCAGTATCATCGACTATATTTTCAGGATGCTGGGCTACGAATACCAGAACCGTACCGACCTGGTGCATGTGCTTACCGAAAATAAGGCTACCCTCGGTAACCCCCAAATGGGCGATGAGGATTTTAATACCGACGAAAGCAATGTGTACGTGCAGGTTAACAATCCGGGTGGTTTTAACAACGCCAAAAAGCAAGGTCTTTCTGTCGACCTAAGTATGGGCGTGCAAAGTGATGCCCCCAGTTGCAACGTATGCGGGCATACCACCCTGCGTTCGGGCACCTGTTACAAATGCCTTAACTGCGGTAACTCCATGGGGTGTTCGTAAGTTGGGCTAAACAAATGAAGTTTTTTGTTCAGTATAAATAGTTAAATGTGTAAACCCTGCCGCAAGGCAGGGTTTTTTGTTCTGTAATTATACTTATACTATATGTCATTGCGAGCGGAGCGTGGCAATCGCATCGTATACAGGGCGAAGGAGAATGTCGTAGAGCGCTCAATTGCCGCTAAGGCTGTTACTTTTGTCTTGATACAAAAGTAACCAAAAGATCAAGTCACCAGAAATGCTTCTTTGCCGCACGGGCCCTTACCCTGCAAATCAGTCAGAACCACGGACTGCTAAACCTCACCTCCACTTTGTTCGCTCATTCCCTTACTTTGATGAGGTTTGCTAATGCCCCGCCAACCGCACTGGTCAACATTGTTCTGCCCGCTTTTATCCGAAGCTTATCTGCTGACGGGGAAGGATAAAGTAAAATTAAAAACAAACGGTTGTGATCTCGAACGAGGAGAGATCTTTTACGCGCGATAAGTTCAAATAAGTATAGTCATCCTGAACTTGTTTCAGGACCTCACAGGACAGACGTCCATCAGGTTGTACAACTCTGCTTATGGGATGCCGAAACAAGTTCGGCATGACTCTAATTCCTAAACCCTTTTTGTCATCCTAAACGCAGTGAAGGATCTATTGTTAAATGTGCTGGATTTTCGGGCTGTGATGATTGCAGCGCCCAGACTTTCCTCCCTTTTTCAAAAGCATACTCGCCTTACAAATATTGGAATGATGCATGCCTTTTTTGTTCAGGATAGGTGACGGCGGTGCCAAAATTACTGGTACAGTCGCCATAAGGAACACGATTGCGATATAGATACTTTTCATGGCTTTGGTTTTTGATGGTAATTAAATATCAGAAATTTTTAATTATTAATCGCCAATATTTCAATCAATTACCCCGTATTTTAAACCATCTTCAATGCTTTCTCCTATACTTTCCATATGAAAGCATTGGCCTGGTGCGATTCCTTCCCAACGGGAGGGGGAAGGGAGGGGTTTATCCCGTAGGAAGGGGAGTAACCGTTATAAGTTAAAAAACGTTAAATCAATTTCACCAAGCCTAACTGGTAGTTATGTTTGTAATGATTTGATTATCAAAACATACAAACCTATGCGTGGCCTGCTTATCCTGCTTTTGATATGTGCCTGTTTAAGCTCCTATGGGCAAACTGTAAGCGGTATTGTGTCCGATAAAAGAACCGGGCAGCCGCTCACTGGCGCCTGGGTAGCTACATCCAAAGCAAACGTAATTACCGGCATACAGGGTGAGTTTAGTATCGTTGGAACTAAAACAAAAGATACGCTTTGGGTAAAAATGCAAGGCTATAAATTGTATGTGCTGCCACTCAATCTGGCAAATAGTAAAAGTATCCGGATCGGTTTAGAAGCTGCGGTTATTGAACTCAACGAAGTTCATGTAACCGCCAAAAGAGACCGCATAAAAGATTCATTGAATAACCGTAAAATGTTTGCGAAAGAGTTTAATTCTTCGGCTCCTAAACTCAAAGATATGATAGCGCCATCAGGCGGTAATGTCGGACCTATACCGATGGTCGGCATTACTATTGTTCCATCCCAGGTTATCAGGGCCTTAACATACAAACACAGCCGGGAGTATAAATTAAAAAAAGAACTGATCAGGGATGAACAAAACCGGTACATTGACAGCCGGTTCAGCGAAAACCTGGTTAGCTCTATTACTAACCTTAAAGGCGATTCCCTGCTGGATTTTATGGATAGATATCGCCCGGGCATCGATCAGATCAAAAAAATGTCTGACTATGATATCAGGGTATATATCAAAGTAAGTCAGCAAAAAATGATGAGGGATAGCTTGATTAAAACGAAGTAGACCTCACCCAACCCTCTCCAAAGGAAAGGGCTTTAGAAAAACAAAATGTTTATTTTTTCTTTCCTCAGTCAGCAGAACAGCTCCGGGCGAAAGCGTGAGCGTCATTTCATCTTCAGAATTTTCTTTAAATTTTTGATTGGATATAATTGCTGCTTTTTTAAATTTATTTTTACCATCAGGACGCTCGGCGACTAAGGCCGTTGCCTCACTACTAATTCTAAAACCGATGAGTAACATATTGCATATTTTAAACGGGGATGCCGCCCTGTCAGGATTTAATGAAACCGGCCTGGACGGCGATGTACTGGTATGGCGCGAAGTGCTTTCTGAGGGCCCATTGCAGGAAAATATCCTCTCGGGTAGTTTCTGGAGCACCCGTGCCAAATGGATCACCCAAACGTTCAAAGAGGACTTTGACGCCTATCAGCATAAAGTAATTGAGGAGCTGGGTAAGCTCAACAGCGACTATATCGAAATTAACCTGTGGTTTGAGTTTGACCTGCATTGCCAGGTAAACTTACTGGGTGTTTTACAAATGCTTAGTCGCAAAACAGATATGTCTGACCCGGCTATTTATTTGATTTGCCTGGGCGATTGTGCACAGTTTAATTTTGCCAAAGGCCTTGGTGAGCTCAATGGTGATCAGTTTGAGGAACTATACGATAGCCGCGAACGCCTGAACGAATGGGAGTTTGAACTGGCCAACGAAGCCTGGCAGTTATATGTACAAGGTGATGCCGCCGAACTGGAAAAATGGCTGGGTGAAAATAGCTTCTGGGGTGGCGTGCCTTTACTAAAACCTGCATTGGAGGCCCATTTGAAGCGCTTGCAGGTAAATGAGGTAGGTTTAGGTTATATTGAACAACGGCTGCTGGATATTTACAATAGCGGCGCTAAAACACGATCGGCTATATACGCTACCTTTTGGAACGAAGATAAAATATTTGGTATGGGCGATACAGAAATAGATATTTACCTTGATCGGCTGCAGCAAAAGCAACTTCTCAACCTATAAAATATGGGCAATTCCTATATCATCAGCGGCGCCGGGAGCGGCATTGGACAAGCTATCGCGCAAAAATTGGCACGGGATGGGAATACCTGTATTTTGCTCGGACGTAATGAACAAAAGCTGCAACAAACACTGCATGGTCTGCCGGTGAGTAATCATAACCTGCTGGTAGCGGATATCCGCGAGCCAAAAAGTCTTGCACTGGCCTTTGAACAATTGAATAACAAGGCAGTAAACGGACTGATAGCCAACTCTGGTATCGGTGGAGAAAATTATTGGGGCGATGATGACCGTTGGGCCGACATCATTGGCACCAATCTTACTGGTACCTATAATTTTGTCAATACATTTTTACCTGCACTGCGGAATACAACGGGGGAGAAACATATTCTCATCACCTCGTCGGTACTGGCGCGGTTGGGTATAGCCAACTATTCGGCTTATTGT
The DNA here is from genome assembly GCF_900155965.1 of Mucilaginibacter lappiensis. Lineage (GTDB taxonomy): Bacteria > Bacteroidota > Bacteroidia > Sphingobacteriales > Sphingobacteriaceae > Mucilaginibacter > Mucilaginibacter lappiensis. Next base: position 228,585 of record NZ_FTMG01000006.1, on the reverse strand, counting down.
GCTTCTAAGGCCGGTTTGCTGGGCCTGATGCGTTCATGGGCCGTGCAATTTGCTCCAGAAAATATACTGGTGAATGCCATTTGCCCGGGTTGGGTAGATACTGAAATGTCGCAGGATGGTTTGCAGGGTATTGCCGATGGTATAGGCATCAGCAAACAGGAGTTTTATGAAATAGCCATGCAAAGCGTACCACTCCGGCGCATGAGCCAGCCCGATGAAATTGCCGGTTTGGTAGCCTACCTGTTAAGTCAGCGATCTATCACCGGGCAAACCCTTGATATCAATGGCGGTTCGGTGATGAATAGCTGATTACCGAACGGTTACAGCGATAGTAGGCGACCGGTCGCTCTCGTTTTTTAACCTGTCGAGCGCGGTGATCACATACATATAGGTTTTGCCTTTCTGCGCGGTAGTATCCTCAAAGATTAAACCATTGTTATACTGAATACGCAGTATGTTTTTAGGATCGTCGATATTGATCTTTTCGCCATCGGTGAACCGGTAGATCACGTAACCATAAACGGGTTGTTCGTCGCGTGCCAGGGTGGGTGCCATCCATCTTAATTGTACATGGCCTTGTATGGCTTTCGCGGTGAATTCCCGTGGTACATTAGGGGCAATAGAGTCGCGCCAAAGCATCACTGGTGGGAGGGCCGGATACTTGTAGTAATTTTCACGAAGCGAATCGGTAAAGCCCAATGGATTGCTGGTTAACGAATTCGAGCTGAAGTAAACACTGCCCTGGACCCTGGGATTGGCACGCATCATATTGATCTGATCGGGTAGTTGTTTGGGGTTTTTAAAGGCCACAGTTTTACGCTCGTTGATGCGGTACGCCGCTTGCCCGATGTAAAGGTGCCTGCCATAAGTATTGTCGCTCCACCAGTTAAGCAGTTTTTCAAAATCGGCTGCCCGGTTACCGATGGGCCAGTAAAGCTGTGGATTGATATAATCTATCCATCCCTGTTTTACCCACTCGCGCGAGTCGGCGTAGTTTTCATAGTAAGATGAGCCACCGTTGGTTTCAGAGCCCTCGTCGTTTTGTGATTTATTGGCCCATATACCAAATGGGCTAATGCCAAATTTAATATCGAGGTTGTGAGCGTGTACACTATCTCCTATCATTTTTATCAGCAGGTCAACATTGTGACGGCGCCAATCTTTAATATTATCATAGCCCTGGCCATATTTTTTAAAGGTTTCGTCGTCATTGATCTTTTGGCCGGCAATAGGGTACGGATAAAAATAATCATCCATATGCACGCCATCAATGTCATAGTTGTCAACTACATCCAGTATCACTTGTACAATATATTCGCGTACTTCAGGCAATCCGGGGTTGAAAGTTTTGATGCCGCCATAGGTAAAAAACCAGTCGGGTTTTACTTTGGTGATATGTTGCGGACTCAGGGCGGCGAAATTGCCGTCGAAAGTAGCACGATAGGGGTTAAACCAGGCATGCAGTTCCATACCACGTTTGTGAGCTTCGGTTATGGCAAACTCCAGCGGGTCATAAGCAGGGCTAGGTCCCTGGCCTTGTTTTCCTGTTAAATATTTCGACCAGGGTTCGCGGCTTTTGGCGTAAAAGGCATCTGCAGCAGGGCGCACTTGTAGCATTACCGCATTGATGCCTGTTTCCTGGTGTGAATTGAGTATATCTATAAGCTCTTGTTTTTGCTTATCAGTGGTAAACTTGGTACTTGTAGGCCAGTCGATGTTTACTACGGTTGCTATCCACACCCCCCTAAATTCCCGTTTAGGTGCTGTTTTAACTATTGGTTCATTAGATGAAGGTTCGGCAGGCTGCGCATAAACAGTTGCCATGGTAAGCAAAGGTGTGATCAATAGTATAAAGCGGCGAAATATATGCATCAATGGGGATTAAAGTAAAAGTTGCAAAGATATAAAACTCATAACGCTGCACTTTTATTATGAAGTATAAAATTTGAAGGTTTATTGTGATTTTAGCATATTGTATTTATTTTTAACCGTTGCCTAAGGTATTTGTTTACCTGTGATTCTATTAAAAATCATATTTTTAGTGTTTCAACGTTTACATATTGTTGGGCATGAAAGTGCTGATCAAAGGAAAAATACAGGTAAAGCGGGCAATATCTACCCGTTTAGAGTTGCTTGTAAATTAATCACAACAGTTAAATAGCTGCACTTTTTTAAAACAGCTTTGCTTTTTAACTGTATTAAAACATTAAACATTTAATTGCTATGGAAAATCAATCCGGTCAACCATCTAAGAAAAACTCCAACGTCATTTATTTCCTCATTGTGGTGGTATTGGCTCTATTGGGTACTGATGTGTATCTGTACTTGCAAAAAAACAAGTCGGACACTAAAATAGTGTACCAGCATGATGAACAAACCCGCCTGCAAACAGAATTAGATAGTCTTGAGTCGCAAATTCAGCAGGTAAATGCAGGTAAAGCCAAAATGTCGGTAGCATTGCAGGCCAAAAATGATTCGTTACAGGCAAAGATCCATGTGTTAAGAACACAGTTGGCTAAAGGTAAATTAACCAAAGAAGAATTGGCCAAAGCACAGGAGGATGTAAAACAATTAAGGTATTTTGTAACTAAATACACCGCCGACATCGACGAGTTGAAGAAGCAAAATCAATCCTTAGCATCAGAAAGGGATACGCTAAAAACCAATCTGGCTACGGTAGCTAAAAAGGCTGATACGCTCACTAAGCAAAACCAGGATTTGGATGCGAAGGTAAAGGTGGCGCAGGCGCTCAAGCTGGCTCAGGCAAATGTGGTGGCATATAAGGTTAAAAGCAGTGGTAAAGAGGTTGATGTTACCCGTGCAAATCCCGCTAAAAAAATCAAGATCAATTTTACAGTAGCCAGCAACAGCATCGCTATAAAAAGCATGCATGATATTTATGTGCGCATTATTGACCCAACCGGCAACCTGATAACACCTGCCGATGGTGGAACTTTCAGTGCTGATAACCAGGATCTGCAATACACTTATAAAACGTCTATTGATTTTAAAGACGATGGCAGTCAATACACTATTGATTGGGTAAATCCTAACCTGCCTTTTCAAAAAGGTACCTACACCGTGTTGCTTTATGCCGATGGTGGTACTATGGGTAAAACCGGCTTTACACTTAAATAAGCTTATTTAAACATATATAAAAGCCCTGTTCCGGATACCGGAACGGGGCTTTTTGTTTTAAGCGACTTCACTCCAACCACCATCCAAAAGAGAGAGTCTAAAGCGTTTTTTATAAAGCCCTCTCCTTTGGGGAGGGTTGGGTGGGGTTTACAAATTAAAAAAGTTATACTCCAACCGTATTAGGTACATGTTCTTACTATTGCGTGTCATGTCGTTATAGATCGGTGTGCGGTATGACAAATCCAGGCGGCAAACACTGTTAAATATCAACTGCACTGCCGGTGCAATATCCAGGTAACTTTGCCCATGACCCGGATTGGTTTTACCCAGTAGTTCGGCGTACAGGTTAACGTTGGTTTGCTGGTAGTCGCGGTAGTTTTTTGGGAATAACAAGTATCCGGCTGATAGGGTATAGGCTACCGCGTTGTGGGCCTGTAAAGGTGTAAGGTCATAGCCTCCCCGGTTATCAAAAGCACGCAAATAACTTGCCGAGCCTGATAATGCCAGCTTATGTAAAAGCTGGGTGAATACCACACCACTTTGCAAGCCGGAATTATCACCCTCGAGTGTTATTTCCTGGTTAACGATAGGGTTATTGATACTGGACACTTTCGCGAAAAAAGCTCCACGGAAATGTTTCTGCACTGTATCAATAGATAAAAAACGGTATTTGGCATACACACTACCACCCTCAAAATGCTGGCCGTTGCTGTAATAGTCGGATGCATACAACGATCCATGTACCATTAAGTGCCGACTTACACCATACATCGCCTCAAAACTTGTACGGTTTTTATAATCGGGTTTAAAAAATCCCTGGTTCTCTAAACGAAGGCCCAATGAGCCGGTGGCCATGTTACTGGCCGGTTCTGTATTTACATACAGCTCCTGCGAAAACGAAGAACATGCCAAAGCCATAAGGCCAATAGCCAATATTAATTTCTTCATAATTGTTTGTTGATGAAGATTATATAGCTAAATGATAGATACGACCACTTGCCGGAGTAGTATCGGTAACCTGACCCAGGTATTTTTTGGATACAGATTTTGGGGCAAAGCCATTATCAACTATAGTGAAATTCACATTGCCGCTTATAGCTTTATCTGCAGAATTCAGTAATCTGTAAGTGTCGCCGCCATAGCTGAAAATGTTATCGGCAACTTTGGTATTATCAAAGTTAAAGGTGGCTTTTAAACTGTTTACCGAAAACCCTGAACCCTGAACCTTTTTGCTAATCTGCTCAAAATTTACCGGTACATCACTTTTAAAAGTAATGAGGTATAAGTTGTGCATCAGATCGGTCTTGATATCGCTTATAAAAGGAAGGGTGCGCAACGCTTTTTCGGTTGATTTGGCGCACAATGCGCAGGTAAGGCCACTAACCTGCAGTTCGGCTTTGGTGAACTGGGCTTTTGCAACTGTAACAGTAAATACAAAAAGTAGGATAAATATTTTTAGGGTTTTCATTTTGATCTTTTAATTAATTGCTGGGAAATAAACCACCGGTAATTTTACCGGGTATTCTATGGACAATCAGTGTTGATCAAATACGAAAAATGCAATTTTTAATAAATGAGGCAATGTTTTGCCAGGGCATACCAGGTGGCCTGCGTTCAAGGGACGGATTGGCGAATGATTGCCTGGAAGGCGTAAAGAATCCGTTGAAAGATAACCGGGGTATATCAAACCCAAAAAGTTTGGATATGATGGAAACCGGTTCAATCTGGTGCGCGTCCTTTACTTTAATTTGCAGGTGCTTATCCTTGCAGCATTTCATTTTGCCGCAACTTTGGGCCATTTTGCAACTAATAGCCGGGGAATCAATTTTAACAGAGGCTATCTGCGTACCACAATAATGCAGATTAAGAGCAAAGCCCAATACCGTAACCGTGTACAGTAAGGTCAATAATAAAGCTCCTGATCTTTTTACCATAATAGCAAAAATAATGGATTAACTTGTTGATTACAAATTGTTTTTATGTATTCCCGAAATATGACCAAAACCCTATACAAGCACAAAGCACCGAACCCTCGCGGCCCGGTGCTTTGAAATTAACTTGATCTTATTATATGGTTATTACTGAGCAGATTGTTTAGCCTGCTGTTTCATTTGGTCATTAGCAACAATTACAATCTCTACCCTGCGGTTTTGAGCACGACCTTCAACGGTTGTATTATCGGCAATTGGTTCACTTTCGCCCTTACCTGAAGTGGTTAAACGTGATGGACTTACATTGTTGGCTGCGATGTATGATTTTACAGATTCGGCCCTTCTTACAGAAAGATCCATGTTATAAGAATCTGAACCAGTATTGTCTGTATGCCCTACTATTAAAATGTTGGTGTTTTGATTGTTTTGTAATGAAGTAGCCAGTTTTTGCAGGTTGCTTTGTGCCTCTGGTTTAAGATCAGACTTGTTGGTATCAAATAATATACCTGAGTCAAACTTAACCAAAATGCCCTCACCTTCACGGGTAACAGTAGCTCCCGGAACGGTTTGCTTTATTTCGGCAGCCTGCCTATCCATGTTACGACCAATAAATGCACCGGCGGTACCACCTACAGCACCGCCAATAATGGCTCCCAATGCGGTGTTACCGGCTGCTTTACCAATAAAAGCACCTATTGTTCCACCCGCACCTGCACCAATTGCTGCGCCTTTTTGTGTTTTGGTCAATGAATCGCAACCTGAGCCTAAAATACCGACGGTGGCTAAAGCCAAACTCAGAGTGGCTATCTTAATTCTAAGAGTTTTCATATATAATTATGATATGTTTTATGTATCATTTGCAAAGCCAATGCCAAAAACAGCAAAAAACAGCGATTGTTTTTTAAACCGAGTAAAAGCATACTATAGCTATATTTTTTTAATGTTTAGGAAAGGAATTTTCAAATAAGTAATTGACATTTTGTCCAAATCTCAAAAAATGGCTTATTTTTAGTACAAGGAATGTAAAATTGTCGATACAATTATAGCCACTGAGGTGATTAATTCACCACAATGAGCGTGGCTGGAAATATCAATTTAAAGGTACTGCCGGTATCTTTAACAGAAATCACCTCCATATCGATATCATGAAAAGTAGCTATTGATTTAACAATGGGTAAACCCAAACCAAAGCTATCCTGCCGAAGCGATTGCCTGAATTTTTTAAAGCGGTTAAATATAAAAGGGATGGCTTCGGCGTCGATACCGATACCATTATCGGTTATGCTGATGATAAAGTTATTGTGCCCCGCGATTCCGGTTATTTGAATATAGCCGCCCTCGTTATTGTATTTGATGGCGTTATTGATGAGGTTGAAAAATAAATTGAATAGCAGGAACTTATTAATATTTACCAAATTCCAATTCTCGGGTATATCGATACTATAACTGATATTTTTGTCCTGTAAGCGTATAGAAATTTCATCGTATACATCCTGAAGCAGTTCAACCACCGGCACCTTGTCTTCTTTTAAAAATTGTTCGTTTTCAATTTGCGATATCAATAACAGGGTTTTGGTGATGCTTTTTAAGCGGTTCAGTATTTTCTGCATCTCAATGAGGCGACCCTTCAAGTCATCGCTGATATCTTCCTCCTCAAACATGTTTTCAATTTTTGATTGCAGAATAGATATCGGCGTCATCAACTCATGCGAAGCATTGGAAATAAACTCCCGTTCTTTCTGAAATTTATCAGCAATGGTCTCCACCATTTTATGGATACTGATATCCAGGTATTCAAAATCGCTGGTGGTTGTGCGTACCTTACGGTAGGAGTTAAAATTAGGGAACTTTTGGCCAACAAGTTTGGTTTTAATAATGAGCCGCAGAGGCTTGAGCACATAATTAGAATAAAACTGATCGGCCAGAATGGTAAGCAATATCATACCCAGCAATACCTGGAAAGCAATATTTTGCAGCGGGGCACTAGTTTCATCAAGCGTATCTACACTTTTACCTATCTCCAGCAAGTAGTTATGGTTTTTGACTTTAAAAGTGTGACTTAGTATCCGGTACTCCAGTGTATCACCTTCGCTAAACTTGCGTTTGCCCAGTTTAATGGTGTCTAAAAAAAAACCGGGTTCAACCTCATCCAAACCTATGTATTCTTCTTTAAGGGGCAGGTAGCTACCATAAGCTTCGCCGTTTTCTATATAGGTTTCAATACCCCGGCTTTTTACTATTTGCAGAAGCTTGTTTTTTTGCTTGATGAGTTTACTATCTACATAATTACTGCTTATGTTTTTGATCAATACGGGTACCAGCAGTACAAACAGTACTACGATCACCAGTTTTGATATGGCATTAAAAAGGGTAAGTTTTGTCCTGAGTCTCAATGCTTAAGCGTTGATCTTTATTTTATAACCTAAACCGCGTACCGTTTCCAGCCAATCGGGAGAGGCAAAGGCATTTAACTTTTTTCGTATATTTTTAATGTGAGCATCGATATAGTTGGAGTCGTAATCATTATTTACCACGCTACCCCAGATATGTTCGCTTAACTGCATGCGGGTTAAAGTCCTGTTTTTGTGTAAAATTAAATAAGCTATCAGGTCAAATTCCTTTTTGGTAATCGTATTTACAACGCTATTTCCATGCGATATAGTACGATTAGTCAGATCGATCAGGAATTCACCCAGTTCAATAGTGTTATTTTTTACCCCAAATTTGCGACGTATAATGGCCTGCATACGGCTTTGAAGCTCGAGCAACGAAAATGGTTTAGGTAAATAATCGTCGGCTCCCAGATCAAGCCCTTTAATGCGATCGTTAATTTCTGCACGGGCGGTGAGTATGATACATGCAGCTTCGGAATCTATTTTTTTGGCTTCTTTTAACAGATCCAGGCCGTCATAATCAGGCAGGCCAAGGTCTATTAAAATAAAATCATACAGGTTAACCGCAATTTTTTCAGAAGCTGATGCTCCGTTAAAGCACACATCGCAGATGTAGTTATAATTGGTCAGAAATATTTCCAGTTCCTGTGCAAGCGCCCGTTCATCCTCAATAATCAATACATTCATACGCTGTTAATAAAAAAGGTAGTAAAATGTAAAGTTAAAAAATGATTCCCGCCTGTTTTCGAGGCTTCCCTCCACATTAACGGGCATCGAATAGCGCCAGGAAGCTTCCAGCGTATAATGCGGCCTATTATAGGCAACTGGTACTTTAAAGCTATAATTAAGCACGTTGAAGATCCTGTTTCTTCGCGCAGCGCTCAGGTTGAGGTTTTCTAATACGGCTGGAGGTAAAACATACTGATAGTTATGATCAACTTCATAACGCTGTACAAAATTTTGTGTTCCCACGATCACGTTGAATGAAGGGTTGAAAGACAGGTAATCCTTATCGTCAAAAATGCTCCAGCTGGTTTCGAAATATTTTGAGGTGCTTACGGTAGTAAAAAAATCATTCGATTTTCCAAAAAGATAATCCAGAATAATGGTTGTTTTAAAGAGTTTCCAGTCGTAGGCGTTTTTAAAATTGATATCATTTGACGATGCCGACTTAATCACATTGGCATTTTTGTTAAATATGAACCGGGTGTAACTAACCGCGCCCGAAAATGATTTTGAAAACTTGTAAAAATAACCGCCACCCACATCAACCTCATCAACTGGGGCATAGCCTAATACTTTGAGTACCGAACCGTATATAAACACGCCTGATTTAGTGTTATATATAGCATCGCCGGTAACGAACGGATATTTGATGGGGCCTGTACGCCCAAAAAACAAAGCATCGCTGCCATAACTTACACCTACAGAAAGCGATTTTTTTCTGACAATAGTATCGGTATCGGCATTGAGCTGATAGCTGTTACCTATAGTCAGGAGGTTCCTGTCAATACCTGCAGCGTACAGGGCATTGCTGCCGGCAATAAAAAAAAGTAAGCAAAGGTACTTCATCAATAATTGGTAAATTTTTTTATTAACCTGTTAATTGCCATTTCTTCTGGGTATCTCCGGCGGGCGTTCCAGGCCCTCTGGCCGGCGTTGTCTCTTGGGTTTGGGTTTAGAGGTCACGGGTTCCCCTGAATCATCAACCTTTGTGGGCTTAGCCTGCTTTTTTGGTTTTGCTACCTCTTTAATTTTATTTTTTTCATCCTGTTTCGCATTTTTTGCCAATATCGTATCCGCCAGAATTTTATTGTGCAGAATGGGTGGGATTTTGCTATAAACGGGGTCCGACAGACTGTTTTTAGCGCCTGCAAATAACAAACATGGTGCAAATATTAATACCAGGACAATATACGCAAACCACTTTATCATTGAGGGGATGAAAAACTTAAAATTGTTGTCAAATATCGGTCAATTTATACAGTTAAATCCAAGGGGAGGGATACTGTTAATAAAATACCATCTGCCTTAACATTTTGTATACAAAGCGTTAAGGCAGATGAGTAATGAAGCTGCAGATTTGCCAGAATAATTATGATATGTTTAAATATAAATGCTTGTATCAGATACTAACATCCTTTGACGTATAAATACGGTTTTGGTCGTCGATAATAATACAGGCAATTTGATTTAGCTGGTTAATCATATACAGGCCTGCGTTAACACCAATGTTAATCAGTGGTGAAGCCATAGCATCTGATAGTTCGGCTGTTGGGCTGATGATGCTCACGCTGGTGATCTCACTTACCGGGAAGCCTTTTTTAGCAGTCATTACGCTAACAAATTTTTTGTTGCTGATGCTGGCATATTTTTCGGCATTAACGGATGTGGCAAAGGCCATATTGCTGATGTCCAGATGGGCAAATGGTTGTTTTCTTTGTTCCGGATCGGCTGTGCCAACTGTCCATGGTTTTTGGTTAGGCTGTGTACCCCAGGTTAGCAGATCGCCTCCTGCGTTAATAACACCGCTACTTACGCCATTCATTTGCAAAATGTATTTGGCGCGGTCGGCAGCATACCCCTTACTATTGGCGCCAAAGCCAATGCGCATGCCTTTTTCCTTTAAAAAAACGGTTTGTTTAGTGGCATCAACCACTACGTTTTTATAATTGGTAAGCATTACCGGCGAAGGTGCTATTTTAACATCGGCATTTTCGGTAAGCATGGCATCGTCACTGGTATAAGCGTTGCCGGTAAAGTAAGTCATGTCAAATGCTCCGTGTGTAAGCTCTGATATTTGAAGTGCCCTGTCAATCAGTCTGAAAATTTCAGCATTCGCTTTCACCGGTTCGATACCCGCATTGCGGTTGATTTGATTAATATTACTGTCTTCGCTAAAAGCCGACAGTAATTTTTCAACGCGGTTAATTTCGTTGATGGCAATATCAATTTGTTCATCGGCCAGTAGGGGATCGTTCCCAACTACACTAATTTCAAATTTATCACCCATTAGGCGTACACTACGCCTGTAAGTGGTTAAATTATTGGTTAAAGTTTTTACTGCCAGCATAAATAAAATTTAGTTATTGTCAAAAAAATAAGCGGTGTTATGAAGTGCTAAGTACAATACGAAAGTGTTATCAAAAGCGCTACATGATCACTGTACAAGGGCTAAAGTAGCCCCCTTATATGAAAATAAGATGAAAAAGGGATTGTAATTATCGCATCGCGATAGTTTTTACATTTTTTAACAATTGGATTACAGTTGGTTAGATGGAGCTGGTTGCCTGTAAATTAAAAATGCCATAAGTAACATACTTATGGCATTTTATATATCATCAAATAACCTTTCCCGATCTCGAAAAACCAGAAGTGGATATTTTTAAACTACTGTTCCTTCTTTTAGTTTTTCGGCATTCTCGGCAAATTGCAAGGCTTCCATTATTTCCTGCAGATCGCCATTCATTACGCCGGGTAGGTTATATATAGTAAGCCCAATGCGGTGTTCGGTTAAACGACCCTGCGGATAATTGTAGGTACGAACCTTAGCAGAACGGTCGCCGGTGGAAACCATGGTTTTACGTTTTTTAGAGGTTTCTTCCAGGTGTTTCTGTAATTCCATTTCATAAACACGTGAACGTAATACCTGTAAAGCCTTATCGTAATTTTTTAACTGTGATTTTTGATCCTGGCATTGTGCTACTATACCGGTAGGTAGGTGGGTTAATCTAACAGCGGAGTAAGTAGTATTTACCGATTGACCACCTGGTCCCGACGCGCAGAAAAGGTCCTTACGGATATCGCTTACCTGTAAGTCGATATCAAACTCATCAACCTCGGGTAATACCACTACCGAAGCGGCCGACGTATGCACCCTGCCCTGTGTTTCGGTATCCGGTACACGTTGTACCCGGTGAACGCCCGACTCATATTTTAAATTCCCGTAAGCATCTTCGGCAATTACGTTAAATACAACTTCTTTATAACCACCGCTGGTGCCTTCTGTATAATCAACCAGTTCGGTTTTCCAGCCGCGTTTTTCGCAATAGCGCATGTACATGCGGTAAAGGTCGCCGGCAAATAGGGCTGCTTCATCACCACCGGTACCACCACGAATCTCAATCATGGCATTTTTGCTGTCTTCCGGATCTTTAGGTATCAGCATCAGGCGGATGGTTTCTTCCATTTCTTCCTGCTGAGTTAATAACTCATCCAGTTCTGATTTGGCCATTTCACGAAATTCTTCGTCTTTTTCTGTGGCTAGTATGTGTTTATTTGTATCAATATTGCTCATGATGTTGCGGTAAATGTTATACTCATCAACAATTTTGGCAAGGTCTTTATATTCCTTATTCAGCTGGGCAAAGCGCTTCATATCCGACATTACTTCCGGATTGCTCAATTCACCTTCTACACTTTTCCAACGTTGAAATATCAGTTCTAATTTCTCTAACATATATTATCCTCAATATCTATGGCAATACTGCAGTTAATGATGGTCCGGCCAGGAAAGTTCTTCATGTTTTCGATCGGGTTACAGACATACTGCAAAAAGCGCACAAAAGTACATATTTTCAGGCATATATAATTCAGTGTATTGTAAGTTATGGATAGGGAAGTTGTGAGTAAAGAGATATTGGCGTTATAAGAGCATAAATTATTAAAAAACTAATCCATATATTTAACCATCAACTTAAATCTTACTTATCATGGGTGGACTAGGCGCACCAGAAATCATTCTTATTATTATCGCATTTGGCATCATGATTATCCCGCCAATATGGGGATATAATGCAGGTTTAAACAGAACAATAGGGCCTGTGGCAGGTTTATTATTGGGCTTATTTTTGAGTGTATTTGGTGTAATTATAGTTTATTGCAGCAAAAGGGTTGATGAGCAAAAGTTTTATAACTTCCCTAACCAATCCTCGGCGGATGAATTGAAAAAATATAAACAGCTATTAGATAGCGGTGCCATAACAGAAGCCGAATATCAGATTCAAAAAGCCAAAATTTTAAACTCAAACAGAGATTAAAGCTTTTCAAAATACTTTAGCTTGAGTTCGGTTCCGTCAAACTCGGCGTAGGTGTTGTAATTCACCCATTCGCCCAGGTTAATGTAGCGGCTGTTGGGGTTTAGCTGTATGTCCAATGGCAGGTGTCGGTGACCGAAAATAAGGTAATCGTAAAAATTGGTTTGCAGTTCTTCACGGCAAAAAGTTACGAGCCATTCCTGCTCGCCAGATTTTGGATTTTCTTTTTTCTCGTTGCTGATGCGGCTGTGTGTCGACCAATAATTAGCAATGCCAACCCCCAGATTGGGGTGTATTCTGGCAAAAAGCCATTGACAAAAGCCGCTCCTGAAAAAGTTTTTCATCACTTTATAAAAGCCGTCTCCCGGGCCAAGGCCATCCCCATGATGGAGGAAAAACTTTTTGCCGTTACGTTCTATCTTCAATTCATTGCTGATGATAACAGCTCCCAGCTCATTTTCAAAATAATCAAACATCCACATATCGTGGTTGCCCTTAAAAAGATAAAGCTTTACACCGGCATCCGTAAGCTCGGCCAGTTTGCCTAAAAAGCGGATATAACCTTTGGGTACTACGGTTTTATACTCAAACCAAAAATCAAATACATCGCCCATTAAAAACAGTTCGGCGGCATCGGTTTTAATGCTATCCAGCCAGCGCACTATCCGGTCTTCACGGTCGCGGCTATTAACGTAACCGCCGGCGCCTAAATGAAAATCAGAAGCGAAGTAAAGTTTATTACGGATTGCCATACCTCGCAAAAATACATTTTAAGCGCGAAAGCGCGAAGCTGGTATAATGAACCCGGGTGATCATCAATAAAAAGATGTAAATAATAGATAATCAGCGTTAAATCATCGCCATATTAATTGTAATAATATTATGATAATATGATTGTTCCTGTTTGAATGGCTAAATTTATAGTGCGTATTTATTATAAATATATAACCTAAAACCCCAAATTATGTCTATCTCCAACACACCTAATTTAAGCACTAACCCCATTGGCATAGCGCCTGTGCCAAACATCCAGTTATATTTTGTATCGGCGGCGAGCCCTGTTTTTGCAAATAATGCTATGAATATAGCGGCAGGCGTGGCAGGGGCTGGGCAGCCTATTATTTTATGGGCGATAACCCCCGGTACGTTTTCATGGAACAGTGCCTGGTTTCTTACACCAACGGGTATGATTATATGTCCGTCGGATCCACTAATAGTGCTGGGCGTTAATTCATCAACTGTAATAGCCTGTATAAGAAATTACAGCGATCCCAGTCAGTACTGGACAATAGCCGGTACCCCGGGCTCCTATACTATAGTGAATAAGCAAACGCAGGAAGCCATTACCGCGCCTGATACGCAGGTTGTTTATAATTCTAATTCGATAGCTCCTAACCTAAGTACGGCTGCTTTAAACAGCCCGCCGTCACCCGGGCAGCTTTGGGCTATGCAAGCTGCGGACGAAGTGTTATTACCCTATAATCAATTTTATATCCAAAGTGCTTTAAGCGGATATGTTCACAGCGGGACTAACCCATATATGCTGGCTGCAGCTGCATCTGGGGCAGTAATTGAACAGTGGCAACCAGGTGCTCCATCGCAGCTTTGGGCATTTAATGGAGATGGTACTATCGCTTCGGTGTCAGATTCAGGCTTGCTGTCGGTATTGCTGCCCAATGATGGCAATAGTACTGATCAGGTAGTACTTACGGGGGTATCAGATTCATATGCACAACAATGGAGTTATGAAAATAACTGTTTGTCTACTAATAACAATGCATTGTACCTGAATGTAAATGATGCAGATCAGTCCAATGGCGCTATTGTTATTGCCTGGCACCTCAACAGCAGCAATGATATGAGCGATGAAACCTGGTATACCCTTTCGGCACAAAGCATGCCCATTGGTGAGTGGTTTTATCTGGCAACCGAAGTGTCGGCCGGTTCCGATGCACCGCCTTTTGTTTTAACTGTCTCTGGTACCGTGGCTAAGGCGGGCGCCGGCGTAGTTATAGAGCCTTTGCAGCCTGGCGCGGTTAATCAGCTCTGGCAAATCAACGCCAATGGTGTCATATTCAGCGCGCTCGACAGCTCCATGGCATTAACGGCAAGCAGTAATGGTAAACAGCAGGTAACGATTGAGCCAGTTCAGTCCAACCAGGCCTGGCAGCAGTGGTACAGATACAGCAATGGGACGATAGCTGTAGGTACATCGGGTAATGTATGGTTTTTAAATGTAGATGATGGAACTGCTACAGCTGGTACCGAAGTTATTACATTTACATTCGATACTTCATCAAATGGTGTCTGGAACACGATACCTTATATACCAGAACCTTCGGGACAGTGGTTTACCATTCAGAATTCACTAACACCGCCGGGGGCTCCAGCCACGTTATTGCTTACCGTATCTGCCGATGGGAATTTGGAGGCCTCGCCGCCGCTTGGTGGTTATGTGCTGCCACAGGGGCAAGCATCAATAAACCAGTTATGGCGTAAAATGTTTAATGGCAATATCGTGAGCGCTGTTAATCCTAACCTGGTACTAACGGGCGCTTCGGCCGGTGGTGTTGTGACCCTTGCTGGTTTGCAGCCTGGTTCAACAAATCAGCAATGGTTTTGGGACTATTCCCAGCCCTTGGCTGTAGAAGGGCACAAAGGCGATGTTCCCTGTGGTGTTCTTCAAAACCTGGGGCAAAACCAGGTGCTTTGGGCTGCCGGTTCACCAAATGGTTCAATAACGCTTCAGCCGGCAGCGGCAATTAACGATACCGGCAACCAATTATGGTATGTATTGCCCCATGCGCCAACATTTGGACAGAGTACTACCATTCGTAATGTTGGTGGTACAGATGAGGTGGCAGGCCTGTTTCTTTCATTGCCGGCCAGCGCCACTTCAGGAAACTTTCAAGCTACGGTAAATGAAAAGTCGGATATTGCAGCCCTGTCCATGTGGCAGTTTCAATTTCCGGGCTACATTGTAAGCGGTACAGATCCGGATGTAGTACTGTCGCTGGAGGTGGACCCTACTAGCACACCTCAAAATCCCACCTATACCAATAATGTGGTTGCCTATCCCCGCCAGCCGGATGTGCAGCTGTTTCAGCTTTGGTCCGTTAGCCTCGAAGGCCTTATCGTTAATCAATATAGTGGCCAGGCGCTTACGGCGTCAGCAACTACTGCGCCATCAAATGCAATTACAACAGCCCTTTCCGATAGTCCTAAGACAGCCCTCCAGCTTTGGGATTTTTCGCCCGGGGTGGCTTTGCAAACAACGCTGCAACAATCGCCGGTACCTTTTCCTGCCTGGACACCGGGCCAGGCCATCGCATACAAGGCTATTAATCAAGAGCTTGGTTTGCCCGATGGTATCCGCGTGCAATATGCCAACCTTGCAGCTCCTTTAAGTAATTACCAATTGCAGATGAATCTGATTCTGCTGCCTCTTGTAAATGATGGAGCATTAACCGGTAAAACAAAGCCATCAAAAGAGGAGCTTGAAGACTGGATAAGTGTTGTAACCCAGTTAAATAAAGAATTAACAGCGGCAACAGCTGTTCAGTTGCTTTTTGCGCAGGCTACCGCGCTTCACCTGTCGTTGAGCCAGGCACAGGCCATGACACTATCTGAACTGGTAACAGGATGCGAGCTGCCCAAAGGTTTACAAACAAAAATACAACCTCAAAAAAAGAAAAAGAGCTGGATAGGTGATCTGATAGAGGGCCTGGCTTATACCTCGCTCAATGCGGCCGGGCTTTTTGTTGGTGATCCGGAAGTGGGCACTATGGCGGGGAAATTTGTAAAAGATGGTTTGCCATGCATCGCTAATTTGATGGCAACCGGGTTTACAACATCCCAGGGGATACAGCAGACAAAGGCAAGCGCCATGACAGCAAAATACGAAACTGCATTTAATAAGGCTATGCAGAATATGTATAACTATGAAATGACGGTTTTGGAAATGCAGCAAGCGCTTTTAAATGAATTTGAAGCAATTGGCTCAACGTTGGGCCAGATAGAAGCTTTGATCTTATCTGATTGGGGTAAATTGGGGGCTGTTTATAATATGACCCGTAGCGTAGGAACCATGTCATCACTTTTCTGGCCATCAACCATGACACCGATGCAGGCGAATCAATTGCTTGGCGGATATACCATTGGTGTACTGCAAACGCTGATGCCGGCAAATACCGGCTATAAGATTAGTGCCACTATGCATGCTAATCAGGGCAGCTTAAGCCCGGCGGGTTTGCAAAGCGATGGCTCATTTGTAGAAAATAATGATGATGGCACGCAGAACATTTATACTACAACGGTAAACCAACAGATGATGGATGTTGTTTGGGCTAATGGGGTTGATCCTATCAGTTTCTTCAGGGGTATCAACGGATGGAACTTGCCTCGTGAATATATTGTATGGGTTGGTGGCAAAGATTCTGCGCCATCAAGCTTTGGCGCCAGCGCTATTGTAAACATACAAAATTTTACAAATCAGGAACTTTTGATTACGATATCGAGTTTTTATGGCTTATTAGGAAACGGATGTAATTTTAGCGGCTCACCAGGTCAGAGTGGTGCCCTGGAGGCTAATACAACCAGATCAATAACGCCTTATGGCCTGCAAACAGTGGCGGGTACCTGTTGGGAGGTAGAAGAGGGGTCTTCGGGACCTGCTACATGGTATATTTTTGGAATGTATGGTACTTTAGTTATTACCGATAATAATAATGCAGATAGTGTGGGAAGTATCTCCATCAATAATTCATATAATCAAGGAGCAGGCTATAATTCGAATGATCCTGTTCCTCCAACCTACAGCTGCAGCGTTACACAAAGCACACCATATATCGTCACACTTGATACGGTTGTTTCACAGGAGATGTATTTGTTTAATATTTCCATTAAAATAGGTAGCTAAAACGTATTCTTTTCTCCCGGGCAAAACCTTACCCGGGAGAATTTTGTGTTGATGATTACCCCATCTCCCGGAGACATCCAAACGAAACATCCGGGCATCTTTATCGTTGTATAGTTATTAAACCCACAAAATTATGGCAAATCCAGAAAACCCAAACCTCGACGACGCTCAGGAAGATAAAGACCCCGGCAATGAATTTGAACAGGGCGACGGAATAGATACCGGCAATCAGATATTGGATACCGATGAACCTAATGTTTCTGCATTAGAAGCGGCAAGCCGGGCATCAGAATCGGCCTTTACACTAAACTTCGAAGATGGTATTGCGCCAAGGGCCGATCAGCAGCCAGGTAAAAAGCCAGATGCTCAGCCGGGTAATTAACTGTTTATAAACATAGGCTGGGTACATTTGTAAATATGTTATGACTCATGCCATAACTTCGATGCTTTGAATTATAATTACAGGAATGAAACCATCGAACAAATAATTGCAATGAAAAAGATATTAACCTCGGCCGCTTTGTTGTTTCTGTTTGCAGGCGCGGCCAATGCCCAGCACGCTTTTAACGCTGCGGAATTTAAAAACAACCTGGGTAAAACCGGTACGCTTTGCGATACCGTTTACTCCATGAAAATGGTAAACGATACACTTACCCTGTTAAACCTGGGAGGGGCCTATCCGCATCAGAAATATACCGTTGCGGTAAAGGGTAAAACAAAGTTGGATCTGCCACATATTAAAGGGAAACAGGTTTGTGTAACCGGCACTTTTGAAATGTTTAAAGAACAGCCCGAAGTAGTGGCCAGTCAGCCTCAACAAATAGAAGTTCACTAAAATAAAAAAGGCCTCGTTGATCAACGAGGCCTTTTTATATATATGTACAGGCAAAGCCTGTTTCAATTAAAACTCTTTTACTAAGCCAAACACAATCTGACCTTCGGTCATCGGTTGTTTGGTAACTATACGGCCCAGGTTGCTGGTACGGCCAGTGGTAGAAATAGTTGGGCCGTCCGACTTAATATAGTTGCCTTTCAGCAGCAAGTCCCAGCCAGAGCCCATATCAAAACGAACGTCTACACTACCGCCATAAGCAAAGGCGGTACCTTTTGAGCTTTGTTGAGTGAATGTTCCGGTTTGTGCCGGCACACCGGTAATATCAACAGCTACACTTGGCGTAGCGGTATTTTTAATAGCGCCTGCCGATGCCCTCAAGTCAAATCGTAAGTGATGGTATACAAATGTGTATTGCGGGCCAAGCAAAACATTATAGCTTCTGTACCGCTTGTCGGCAGTAACGGTTGAGCCGTCGGCTTTAAAATCATTAGTATATCCTTGGGAAATTATTTGATCATCATTATAGGTTAAATTACCCTGATCTTGTTTTGATACGGTAAAGCCTATAGCAAAATGTTTGTAAAAATAATAGGCTCCATCAATACCCAATACAACCCCATTTTTGGCAAAACCAGCTTTTGTGTTACTGTAATCGGTGCTCTTAAAGTCGCTGAGCGCGCGCGATTGGCCGCCAAATATGCCAAAATAGCTTTTAAGCTTGGCCGGAGCGTCACCATCATTTTGACTATCCTGAGCCCGTGCATTAAACACTATCAGCATCATTAAGGCTGCCGTAAGTAATGTAAAGATTTTTTTCATGTTATAAATTTGTACTAACAACTTGTATAAGTTTGCCATTTACCATCTTATACGGTTTAGCAAACGTGTAAAAAAAAGCATTATTATCAATAAAGACACAGATAGTAAAAATCCATTGTAAATAAATAATTACATCCGGAGTCTGTTATCAATACAAGTGGGGTTAAATAACCCGGCTTTGGCTTGTTTTCGTAATCGGGGGCTAATATAGCTTGCCCCGCCCAATTAAACAGCAGGATTGATTAAAATTAACAACTTTTAACTTTATTGGTTCATTAGTTCATCGGTTCATTTGTTCATTAGTCTTAGCGATATGGTCTTGCATGATCACCTGTCTTGCACCAATGAGCGAATGAACCGATGAACTAATGAACCAATTTCCTACCTTTAGTTTTCCTGTAACTTAAAATCAACATGAAACTAACTACCTGTTTATTTGCATTTGCTGTTTTATTTTGCAGCTATACACATGCACAACAAATGACTATAAAAACGCTACCCTACCCCCAAACCAAAAAAGTTGACACCGTTGATACTTATTTTGACACCAAAGTGCCCGACCCATACCGTTGGCTTGAAAACGACCAGGCTGTAGATACCAAAGAATGGGTGACAGCCGAAAATAAGGTTACCCAAAATTACCTGGGTCAGATCCCTTACCGCGAAGAAATGCGTAAGCAACTGGAAACTTTGTGGAACTATGAAAAATACAGCGCCCCTTTTAAGGAAGGTAAATACACCTATTTTTATAAGAATGATGGATTGCAAAGCCAGTCGGTTTTATACCGGCAGGTAGGAGATACCGGCACGCCCGAGATATTTTTAGATCCCAATAAATTTTCGGCCGATGGTACCACGTCGCTGCAGGGGATAGATTTTACAAAAGATGGCGACCTGGCCGCTTACCAGATATCTGAAGGTGGATCTGACTGGCGCAAGGTAATCGTGATCAAAACCGCTGATAATAGCATAGTAGGGGATACTTTGACTGATATCAAATTCAGCGGTCTGGCCTGGAAAGGTACTGATGGTTTTTATTACAGCAGTTATGATAAACCCAAAGCCGGTAGCCAGTTATCGGGCTTGACGCAGTATCACAAACTATATTACCACAAGCTGGGTACACCACAAAGTACCGACAAACTCATTTTTGGTGGCGATAAAACCCCGCGCCGCTACATTGGCGCTTACCTTACTGAAGATGAACGCTTTCTGGTGATTACCGCAGCCACATCAACCACCGGGAACGAACTATATATACAGGATTTAAGCAAGCCCGGCAGCGGAATCATCAACGTGATTGACAATTTTGATAACCAGCATTCCATACTGGGGAATGTAGGCAGTAAGCTGTATATCCTTACCAATATCTATTCGCCCAATTTTAAAATTGTTACCGTTGATGCAGCAAACCCAACCGTAACCCATTGGCAAAACCTCATCCCCGAAACTAAAAATGTATTGAGCGCCACAACAGGCGGCGGCAAAATTTTCGCTGAGTACCTGAAAGATGCTACCTCCTTTGTACAGCAATACGATATGAACGGCAAACTGGAGCGCACCATAAACCTGCCATCGGTAGGTACCGCTTCTGGCTTTGGCACCAAGAAGGCAGAGAAAGAAACCTATTATACATTTACCAGTTATGTATATCCGCCAACCATTTTTAAACTGGATATAGCCACGGGTAAATCAACACTATATAAAAAATCGGGGGTGAAGTTTGATCCCGAGCAGTACGAATCGAAACAGGTGTTTTATACTTCGAAGGATAAAACCAAGATTCCGATGATCATCACCTATAAAAAAGGTACGATATTGAATGGCCAAAACCCAACGTTGCTGTATGCATATGGTGGCTTCGGTATCAGCTTAACACCGGCTTTCAGCACATCAAATATTATATTGATGGAACACGGTGGTATTTACGCCGTGCCGAATTTACGTGGCGGCGGCGAGTATGGCGAAACCTGGCACCGCAAAGGCATCAAAATGAAAAAGCAAAACGTATTTGATGATTTTATTGCCGCAGCCGAATACCTCATTAAAAATAAATATACCTCTAAAGAGCACCTGGCAGTTTCGGGCGGCTCTAACGGGGGCTTGCTCATAGGTGCCATGATCACCCAGCGCCCTGACCTGTTTAAAGTAGCCTTCCCCGCTGTTGGCGTTCTGGATATGCTGCGTTACAACAAATTTACCGCCGGAGCCGGTTGGAGCTATGATTACGGAACAGCCGAAGACTCCAAAGAAATGTTTGAATATTTATATAACTATTCACCATATCATGCCCTAAAGCCACAGCAATATCCGGCTACGATGGTAACCACCGCCGATCATGACGACCGTGTAGTGCCCGCGCATTCCTTTAAGTTTGCAGCACGCTTGCAGGAATATCAGAAAGGCACAGCCCCGGTACTCATCCGTATTGAAACCAAAGCGGGCCATGGCGCCGGACAATCAACAGCCCAAGTGATCAGCGGACAGGTTGATAAATGGGCCTTCATGTTTTGGAATATGGGCGTGAAGTGGTAAGGGGGGTGTGAGTGATGAGTAGTGAGTGAGAAAGTCGGGTATGTGCGATTCCCCTCTTGAGAGGGGCGGAGGGGTGTGTTTTTACATTAATGTCCGAAAATTCATATATTTATCTTTGTGAATAAAGACCATTATATTCGGGTTTTAGAATACCTAAGTAATAAAGGCATGTATGTCGAGACTGATATTATGCCTTTGTTTGAAGGAAAAAGCTACGAAGATGCAGTTGAACAACTGAAAGCAATCATTGAGGCAAAGCATATTAAATTTCATCATAAATTCGATGAAATAATAATAGACCCATCTGGCGGCCAAACTCCCGGTAAACAGATAGGATTAAGTTGTGAAATAACCTTTGAGGGGATGGATTTTTTGATTCGGCATTCGGCCTTTCAAAACTCTAAAGATTCAATTCGAACGCAAAGAATATTTAATAGACTATCTAATGGCTTGTTGGCTGTATCAATACTTGCAAGTGGAATATTTACTTATCTATCCTTAAATAATACCACCACATTAGTATCTCACCAACAAGAAATAGACTCTCTCAAATCAGAATCAAAAATTCTACGAGACTCTCTTTCCATAGTGAAGGGATTATCAAGTAAAAAACCTTTGATCGATGCAAAAATGACCACCCCAAAGCCATAATTTAACATCATGGCCAGTAGGTAATTACTTTAGCGCAAATTTGAGTGTATAGAGGGGCGGCGGGGTGTGTTCTTCAGCACGTATAAACACACCCCGCCATTACACTATCCGGAGTAGATTAAATAAGTTTATGAAACATTTTTTTATTGCGATATTATTTCTTTGCAGCATTTCATCAGCCTTTGCCCAATCAAAAAAAACAAATATCAACGTAGTTTTTATAGGCAATAGCATTACACAGGGTGTGCAAATGAGTGATCCGGCTACAGAAGCGCCCCCTGCTATTGCCATAGCCTGGCTGCGCAAACAAACAGGCCTGGGTACGGTTGAATTTAGCAACCAGGGCCACAGCGGCTATACTACGCTTGATTTTTTACCAGGTACCAATGCCTTTACAAAGGTAGAGCAAGCCGCAGGGGCTTTTATGGATAAAGAAGCGCTGCTTATATTTTCGATGAAGCTGGGCACTAATGACAGCGCTATACAAGGCCCTCACGGCGCGCCTGTATCGCCGGCAGATTATATCCAGAACGTAAAAACTATTACAGATAAACTACTGGCCGACTTTCCAAAAGCCATCATTATTTATCAGCACCCCATCTGGTATAGTCCAAACACTTATAATGGCGCCAAATATTTACAGGAGGGTTTATCCCGCCTGCAAAGTTATGTGCCCAAGCTGGATAGCCTGGTGGCTGCTTACGGCGCAACCAATCCCCGCCATGTTTTTGTGGGGGATAAAAAGGCATTCAACTATTTTAAAAAACACCACCTTACCCATCTGATACCCGAAAAGGGCAATCAGGGTACATTTTATCTGCACCCGAACAAACAGGGTGCTTTGGTTTTAGGTGAGTTTTGGGGTAAAGCGATTGAGAGGGTGGTGAGGAAGGTATCTAATTGATAGATTATTCTGAATAATGAAATTCTACATCATGTCATTGCGAACGCAGTGTGGCAATCTCCTCGCGTTCTCATCGGTACGAATAGCTACGAGATTGCTTCGTCGTTCCTCCTCGTATGACATTTTTGAGATTTAGGTAATCCTAAAGGGATGCTGAAATAAATTCAACATGACTGGATTTATTATATCGTCACCATTCTTTTTACAAACCATTTTTGTTTTTTTACCAAAGAGTACCCAACTTCGCAGTCCAAAGTTTACTATGATATCGCATTATAAAAAAATAGCCCAGGAGCTTTCCATTGCCGAAAAGCAGGTGAGTGCCACAGTTGATTTGCTTGATGAGGGCGCTACTGTTCCGTTTATTTCCCGCTACCGTAAAGAGGTTACCGGTACGCTCGATGAGGTGCAGGTGACCGAGATCCGCGACCGTGTGCAACAACTGCGCGACCTGGATAAACGCCGTGAGGCCATCCTGAAATCGCTGACCGACATGGGCAAGTTAACACCCGAACTGGAAAAACAGATCAACGAGGCCGAAACTATGGTATCGCTCGAGGATATTTACCTTCCTTATCGCCCCAAACGCAAAACCCGTGCTACCACGGCCCGCGAAAAAGGTTTGCAACCCTTGGCCGATTTACTACTTGAACAAAACAAAGTTGACCTGGAAACCGCTGCTGAAGCTTATATAGATGCCGAGAAAGGCGTGAACAGTATAGAAGAAGCATTGGCTGGTGCTAGGGATATCATCGCCGAAACCATCAGCGAAAATGCGGAAGTGCGTACCCGTATCCGCGAACTGTTTATCGAAAAAGGAACTTTTCAATCCAAAGTGGTGGATGGTAAGGAAGTGGAAGGCATTAAATATAAAGACTATTTTGACTGGACAGAAGCTGTAAAGTCGGCACCGTCACACCGTATCCTGGCCATGCGCCGTGGCGAAAAGGAGGAGATCCTGTGGTTGGATATTAAGCCCGAAGAGGAGCAAGCGATTGCTATATTGGAAGATACTTTTGTAAAAGGCATCAATCCATCTGCCGACCAGGTAAAACAGGCCATTACCGATGGTTACAAGCGTTTGCTGAAACCATCTATGGAAACAGAAGTGCGCTTGTTTACCAAAAAGAAAGCCGATGAAGAGGCTATCCGTGTTTTTGCCGAAAATGCACGTCAGCTTTTATTGGGTGCGCCGCTGGGTCAAAAACGCGTTATGGCCATCGACCCGGGGTTCCGTACAGGTTGTAAACTGGTTTGCCTGGATGAACAGGGCAAACTGCTTGAAAATACCGCCATCTACCCGCACACTGGGGCAGGGCAGGCGCGTGAAGCCGAAAAAACTGTTCAGCATTTGTTTCAAAAATATAATATTGAAGCTATTGCCATTGGTAACGGTACCGCCGGTCGCGAAACGGAAGTGTTTGTGCGCAATCTGAATTTACCAGGCGTGGTTATTGTTATGGTGAACGAAAGCGGTGCATCCATCTACTCGGCATCTGATGTGGCGAGGGAGGAATTCCCGGATAAGGATATTACTGTAAGGGGGGCTGTATCCATAGGCCGGAGACTGATGGATCCACTGGCTGAGTTAGTAAAAATCGACCCAAAATCAATAGGCGTAGGGCAATACCAGCACGATGTGGATCAGAACAAACTGCAAACCTCACTGGATGATACCGTAATGAGCTGTGTGAACGCTGTTGGTGTGGAACTAAACACAGCTTCCAAACAGATATTGGCCTATGTATCGGGTCTTGGTCCGCAGTTGGCACAAAACATAGTGGAGTACCGCGATCAGAACGGCGCCTTTAAACGCCGCGATCAACTGAAGAAAGTTCCCCGTCTGGGCGATAAGGCTTTTGAACAAGCCGCTGGATTTTTACGCATTCACAATGCCGAAAATCCGCTGGATTCAAGTGCGGTACACCCGGAACGTTACAGCCTGCTGGAGCAAATAGCCAAAGACATGAATTGCACGGTGAAAGACTTGATAGGCAGCGCGCCATTGCGTAAAAGCATCCCGCTGCAAAAATATACCTCAGAAACGGTAGGCCTGCCTACCCTGAATGATATTATGGCCGAGCTGGCCAAACCAGGCCGCGACCCGCGTGAACAATTTGAGGCATTTAGCTTTACCGACGGTGTAAATGCGATAGGCGACCTGAAGGTAGGCATGAAACTGCCCGGTATTGTAACCAACATTACCAATTTCGGGGCTTTTGTGGATATCGGTGTTCATCAGGATGGATTAGTTCACCTGAGTCAGATTACCAACCGATATATTAAAGATCCAAACGAAGTATTAAAAGTACACCAGAAAGTGGAGGTTACGGTTACCGAGGTGGATGTGAATCGCAAGCGCATAGCTTTATCGATGAAAGAAAATGATAAAAGCGCCCCGCAAGAAAGGCGGAATGACGATAGAAGACCCGCCGGAGGTAACAATAAACCCACTTATAACAAACGGGTTGAAAAAGAACCGGAAACTGATATGGCCTTAAAGCTGGCTGCCTTAAAGAGTAAGTTTAAATAAATAATATCCAATGCAAATAGAATGTCGAACCAGATTCGGCATTCTATTTGCATTGGATGATTTTGAGTGGAGAGATCCTGAAACAAACTCAGGATGACATATTGGGGTTGAAACTTGATAATAAACCAATTTGATTTGGCTCGTTATGAAGCTTAATATATCGAGTAAAATTTTATTCCAAAGTGATCTGCCTCCTGATACTTTCTTCAAGCGAAATAAAAGTTTCGGTGCGTTGGATACCTTTAACACCCTGAATCTGTTCGTTCAAAACCTCGCGCAGGTGGGTAGTATCATGACACACAATCTTGGCGAAAATACTCCACTCGCCGGTGGTATAATGCAGCTCAACAATTTCTTTTATGGTTTTTAATTGCTTAACCGCTTCGTTGTACTGAGAGCCCTTTTCGAGGTAGATACCCAGGAACGCTGTAATATCATAACCTAATTTTTGAGGATCTACTTCCAGGCTGGCTCCTTTTATTACACCCATCTCTTCCAACTTTTTCATTCGCACGTGTATGGTTCCGCCAGAAACGATTAACTCTTTTGCTATCTCGGTGTACGGAGTGGTAGCATTCTTCATTAATATTGATAAAATCTGGATATCAAGATTATCAATTTCTAAATTTTGAGCTTTTCTGTGGGACATAAATTTGAATATCTATATTGAAATACAAGTTTAATTAAAATTTGAATAAAAATAAAATATTTTTGTTGAAATATTTGCAAGGAATTGATGGGTCTATTAAATTTGTATCAAGCAAATGACAATTGCTTTCTGTTCTTTAATCAAAAAAACAATGTTGGGTGGTGAAATTTTTGGCAGACACACCTCCTTGTCCCGGTGGCGGAGATCATAGAAAACCCGAAGCGGGCTAACTACTCTGTGGAGGTTCGAATCCTTCCCCAACAGCGATTAAGTTCTAAGTCAGAAGCCGAAAGTCTGAAGTCATCAAAAAGGCTAAGGCTTGAAACTTCGAACTGAAGACTTAATACTTTACTGTAGGATGGTGAAATTTTGGCAGACACACCTCCTTGTCGCGGTGGCGGAGAAATTGGGAAACTTTCAGTAATGAAAATAACCACTCCGTGGAGGTTCGACTCCTTCTCCTACAGCTCTTCTCATAATTTAGGTTTATAATTGGTTAGTAAAGGCCCCTGCCCATCAGGGGCTTTGCTGTTTTTAAGACTTTTTTGTAATAAGAGTCAAGACATTAGAATCAAGAATTAAGACAAAAAAGTACACCTCACTTATTTTTATTCTTGTATTTAGCATATTTCCTCTCTTGATTCCTGACACTTACGTCTTGGTCTACTTAGTTTTTGCCTTGGAAGAGCTTCTTTCTTGATTCTTGACTCTCACTTCTTGATTCTTTTTCCTGCAGGAAAAATATTATTGTGTCTTTTTAACGCATTGTTATTATTCTATGAATAATTTATGATAAATTTGATCAAATACTTATTATTGTAATCGATTGCGAAGACCCCATTCCTGATCATTAAACCCAATCAAACCAATTGTAATAGCATCATGAAAAAAATCCTACTCCTTTTGCTCACAGCTTGTTGCTGCATCACTTATCTTGCATTCAATAAAGCCGGGCGCGGTAAACCCCGTGTGCTTATATTTTCAAAAACAATGGGCTACCATCACGCCTCCATTGATGCCGGTATAGTAGCCATTCAGAAGCTGGGTAGCGAGAACGGATTTGATGTGGATACTACCAAAAATGCCGACATGTTTACCGACGATAACCTTAAAAAATACTCTACCGTTATTTTTTTAAGCACCACCGGCGATGTGCTCAATTACCGGCAGGAAGCCGCCTTTGAGCGTTATATACAAGCCGGCGGTGGTTATGTGGGTGTACACGCGGCTACTGATACCGAGTATGATTGGGGCTGGTATGGCCGTTTGGCGGGTGCCTGGTTTTATGACCATCCGGGCATTCATGATAAAAGCCCTAACGTGCAGCCGGGTGTCTTAAACGTAGTAGATAATAATAACGCAGCTACCAAGCACCTGCCCAAAGTATGGAAACATACTGATGAGTTTTACAGCTTTAAAAAAGCGCCTGCACCCGATGTACATGTATTGGTTACTATTGATGAAAGCAGCTATACCGGAGGCAAAAGAATGGGCTATCATCCTATGGTATGGTACCATGATTTTGATGGCGGGCGTGCCTTTTATACAGAGCTTGGCCATACCGATGAAACCTATAAAGATACCGACTACCTTAAAATGCTGCTTGGCGGTATAAAATATGCCATTGGCGAAAACAAAGATCTGGATTATTCAAAAGTTAAAACACAGGTGCCACCTGATGAGGACCGGTTTAAAAAAACGCAGTTAGTAACAGGTCACTTTTATGAGCCTACCGAGATGACCATTTTGCCAAACCTGGATATCCTGGTATTGCAGCGTCGCGGCGAGATCATGCTATACAACCACAGCACCCAAAAGGTAAAACAGGTAGGTGCTTTTGATGTATATTATAAAACCCTGCATACTCCGGGTGTAAATGCCGAAGAAGGGATGCTGGGCCTGGCTAAAGACCCTGATTTTACCAAAAATCACTGGATCTATATTTATTACAGTCCTGCCGATAGCTCGGTTAACCGCTTGTCGAGATTTACTTTTGAGGGAGATACGATTACCAAGAAAACCGAAAAAGTAATATTGGAAGTAAAAGCCCAGCGCGAAATTTGCTGCCATACCGGTGGTTCTATAGCTTTTGGTCCGGGTCCGGATAAAATATTGTTCTTCTCCGCAGGTGATAACTCTACGCCATTTGACGAGAAAGGACAGAAATATGTGAGCAGCGGCTATGCACCTTTAGATGACAGACCGGGTCACTACCAGTTTGATGCCCGTCGTTCGGCTGGTAATACCAATGACTTGCGGGGTAAAATTATGCGCCTCAAGATCAATGATGATGGCTCTTATGATATCCCCGCAGGGAACCTTTTCCCGAAAGGAACGCCAAAAACACGTCCTGAAATTTATGTAATGGGCGATAGGAACCCATATCGTATTACTGTCGATCAAAAGAATAGTAACCTATACTGGGGCGAAGTTGGCCCGGACGCGCACAACGATAGTTTAGAAACCCGCGGCCCAATGGGTTACGACGAGGTGAATCAGGCCCGTAAAGCCGGGAACTTTGGCTGGCCGTATTTTGTGGCCGATAATAAACCATACCATGTTTATGATTACGCTACCGGCACTTCCGGCGCAGCGTTTGATCCGCAGCATCCTATTAATGAGTCGCGCAACAATACTGGTTTAAGGGATCTGCCGCCGGCACAGCCTGCATTTATATGGTATCCGTACGGGCCTTCGGCCGATTTTCCGCAGGTAGGTACAGGCGGTCGTAATGCTATGGCCGGTCCGGTTTATTATACCGATATGTTCCCGGATTCAACACGTCTGCCCGAGTATTATAATGGTAAATTCCTTACTTACGACTGGATGCGCGGCTGGGTAAAAGCGGTTACCATGACCCCAGAAGGCGACTTTGATAAAATGGAGCCATTTTTCCCGAAACTGAAAGTAAACTCCATGATTGATATGGAAGTAGGCCCCGACGGCCGGTTATATGGTTTAGAGTATGGCAGCGGCTGGTTCAGTAAAAACCCCGATGCCGGCTTGTTCCGTATTGATTATATCAGCGGCAACAGACCGCCTTCCATAGCTTTCTTAAAGGCGAATAAAACATCGGGTAATTTACCGTTTGCTGTTAAGCTAAGCGCTAAGGCTACCGATCCCGAAGGTGATAATATTACCTACTCCTGGAACCTGGGTAATGGAGTTACTAAAGAAACAACAACTCCGGAATTAAATTACACCTACACCAAGGTGGGCAGCTATAATATTACAGTTACCGCTAAGGACATTCACGGTGCCAAAACTAAAAGCACGCCATTAAATGTATATGCCGGTAACGAAGAGCCACAGGTAACAGTAAAACTAACAGGCGGTAACAAATCTTTTTACCTTCCGGGAGTACCGGTTAAATATGCGGTTAAGGTAACCGATGGCACTAAAACTGCCAGTGTCGACCGCAGCCGTATTTTTGTGGCGGTTGATTATATCGATGATTATAAAAAGCCCATATCAGCAACACAATTAGAACAAACCACACCTGAAAACAGTGGCAAGGCCATTATGCTGAGTATGGATTGCAAAAGCTGCCATAAAGAGGTTGGTAAATCAGTAGGTCCGTCATTTACCGAGGTATCGGCTAAATATAAAAAAGACCCTAAGGCGATGAATAAACTGATCCAAAAGGTAATTAAAGGTGGCGCCGGTGTTTGGGGCGAAGTGCCTATGTCAGCACACCCAAGCATTAAGAAAGCCGATGTGGAGCAGATTATTACCTGGGTACTATCGATCAATAACCAGGGCAATAAAAAGAAATCGTTACCTGCAGCAGGCAGCATCATACCCAAACCAGGTAAACAGCCAAATGCTACCATGGTATTATCAGCCGCTTATACAGATAATGGCGGTAAAAACATCAAAGCTTTAACCGGCAGGGGTGTGGCAACGTTAAAAAGCAACAGCTACTTATTTGCCGGCACCGAAAAATCGAACGGTTTTACCGCGTTTAAATATAACGGCATCAACCTGATGATCATGCCGCAGAACGGTGGCTGGTTTGAAGTGGACGATATTGATTTAACTGGTGTTCGCTCCATAGATATGACCAACTTCTGGCAGGCACCGCCAAGCACCACTCTTGATTTTGAGGCCCGCTTAGATGCGCCCGATGGTGAACTGATAGGTAAAGGAAGCATGCCCGTACCTACAGCCGATCAAAAAGGAGGCCTTACTCACGTAGCCATCAACCCGGTAACGGATGGTAAAATGCATAAGCTGTACTTTATTTACAAGCCTGTAAAACAGGTAGCGCTGGTGGCTGGCGTAACCGGTTTGCTGTTTAATGCGAAATAAAAAATACCTGTACAAATTATAAGAACAAAAGCCCCGGCAGATTATCTGTCGGGGCTTTTAATATTCATTAAGTAAACCTTCCGCTTTACAATATCTTAAACCCTACGCTAAGTGCCCAAAGATTTTGGCGTTTGGCAAAACTGTCGCTCACCTTGGTTAAACCGCCTTCATAACGCAGATCGGCGGTGATCGATCCAATGTCGACGCCTGCGCCCACCTGGTAACCGATATTACTTTTGTTAAAATTATTAGCTGCTCCGCTGAGATTACTGCCTAAACTCACGCTGTTATCTAGTTGGTAAGTGTAAATAGGCCCACCCATTACGCGGAAGTTCAGATCTTTTTGACCAAATGATCTGCCAATTAATAAAGGTACGTTCAGGTTGGTGAACCGCACTTTGCCGTCAAACGCAGTATTGTTATCGCTCGATTCAAATTTACCGCCTGTACCGCTTAAATAAAGCTCGGGCTGTAAATACCATGCGCTGCCTATACGGGCAAATAAACCGGCCTGGTAACCTGTAAGGGTTGATTCTTTTACATTGTCGGTGCTGATTTTTGAAAAGTTGACACCCCCTTTAATGCCTAATGAAACCTGTGCTTTGGCCCCGATGCTGACCGCTATCAGTAATGCCGCACTCAATAATAATTTTTTCATAATCTTGATGTTGGTGATGCCGTGTGGTTGTTGGTTTACACACACGACTGTTTTTAAAATAAATTAGTTTATAAAACGGATTTTATAACTAAAGCGTATACCTAACTTATCGATTGACACACCAAAAGTTTGGATGTTGCTTGCCATTTCTGTTTTATGACTGGTTGTAGAGACATATTTGCAGCTCCTGGTATGCTGCCAACCTTGTTTAGAATTTTGAGCAGAGTACAAAAAATATTGTACTCCGTTAGGAGCTACCTACTTGTAGTATGTTATAAAAAAGATCCTTTGCTCCATAGAAGCAACCCACAATCTGCACGTAAAGCCTGGAAAGGGTAGCCTCTACGAGGCATAAATTGATGTACATTAATGCTATAAACAGGTAGCTCCTAACGGAGCATATATGTGTATACATTTTACAGGAGACACATATATGAGTCTCGACAAAAAATTGAGATGATTATTTTAAATATCGCCAAGCAATTTGGCCAGAATTTCAACACTCAGCGCCAATTCTTCAACGGTGGATGATGCAAAACCAAGCCGGATAGTATTTGAATCGACGCTCTCTCCATCTAGATACAGGCCCTGTTTTAAGGCACTCTGCGAAAGCTTTGTCAGATCTATGTGCTGATCAAACTGCGTCCATACGGCCAGGCCACCATCGGGAATCTTAAATTGTACATGATTGTGCAGCTGGCTGTTCATCAGATCGCAAAAAACATCCCGCCGTTGCCGGTATACACGCAATGATTTACGCAAATGACGCTGAATGATCCCGTTTTGCAAGAGCTCGGCCACCGCGTTTTCCAACAAAGTATCACCCTGACGATCAACGATGCGGCGCAGGCGGGCCAGGTGTTCAATAACATTTTCGGCCCCAACAAGATACCCAACCCGGATGGCCGGTGATATGGTTTTTGAAAACGAACCGCAGTACAATACCATACCCGCCTCATCGGCGCTGGCAAGTGGCATCAATGGTTTATTCTGGTAGTGAAAATCGTAATCATAATCGTCCTCAAAAATAATAAAGCCATGCTTTTGGGCCAATGCCAGCAGCTGCACGCGTCGGTCTGCCCGCAGGGCTACCGTGGTGGGGTAATGGTGGTGTGAGGTAACATAAACCATCCGCACCGGTTGTTGCCGGCAAAGCTGGTCGAGCTCATCTATATCCAACCCGTATTCGTCAACAGATATTTTAATCAAGTTTGCGCCTGCTTGTAAAATGTTCATTTGCGCGCCCATCCAACCCGGTTCGCCAGTTACTACGGTATCACCGGCTTGCAACAAACCGGTGCAGGCCAGGTATAGGCCCATCACCGTTCCACGTACCAGGATAATATTGGCCGGTGTAATGTGCAGGCCCCGGGTCTGGTTCAGGTAAGTGGCCAGCTCCTCGCGCAGCCAGGCCGAGCCACGGGTATCGCCATAACCCAAACGGGTATAAGGATTGCCGGTTAATAGCTGGGTACGGTATGCTCTTGACATATCAAGCACCGGTGCCAGGCGCGTATCCGGAAAGCCATCATCAAGGTGCAGGGGTGTATTTGTAAGGATCACTTTCCGGTGGAGATGTGTTGCCGTATGAATATTAAAACCGGCTACCTGAGCGGTATTGGTCAAACCGGGAGTTAGGGTCTGCGGTTTAAACGCGGGTAAATGCCTGGCTACGAAAGTGCCGCTGCCGGTTTTGCTTTCCAGCCAGCCCTGTGCCAGCAATTCATCATAGGCGCGTATCACCGTTTTACGGTGGACGCTTAATGAAAGTGCCAGCTGGCGGGTACTCGGTAGCCGGTATCCGGCAGGTAAAGTTCCCGCTTTCACCAGTCCCATTAATTGATTGCCTATCTGCAAATAAACAGGCGAGGTATCGTTTTTATCGATATGTAAAAAGGATGAAAGTACCTGCATAATAAACTGGACTATCGGTTTTATAAAAATTGGACGATTGCGATGATCCAATAAACGCATAATTTTATAAAAAAACAAAACCAAGTGTGGGGATTGTGCGAATCTCCTCTTGAGAGGGGCGGAGGGCGTGTTTATCAAGGCGGAATGAACGCGTAAACACACCCCTGCCACTACTAAACCTTACGCGCCCCCTCAAGAGGGGATTTTTAATATTAAATACATAAAACAAAATTATGGCAACTCCAAAATCGCATCTCGTTCCGAGCCGGTCGGCTAAAAGGGCCAACTATGAACCGGAAACCATCCATAGTATACTTGATGAAGCCCTTTATTGCACCATTAGCTATTCGTATGAAAATAAACCATTCTCCATTCCCACAGCTTTTGTGCGTTATGAGGATAAAATTTACATACATGGTTCGGTAGGTAGTCACTTTATCCGCGAGCTGGAAAAAGGCATCCCGGTTTGTATCACAGTAACGCTGATGGATGCCCTGGTGGTAGCCAAATCGGCTTTTAACCACTCGGTGAATTATCGCTCGGTAGTGATATTTGCGCAAGCCGAAAAAGTGGAAAGTGTGGAGGATAAAATAGAAGCCTTTAAATGGCTCACCGATAAAATTGTACCCGGCAGCTGGGATTACCTGCGGCCTATTAAAGAAAACGAAGTACGTAAAACAACGGCTTTGGCTTTCAAAATAGATGAGGCATCGGCCAAGATCCGCTCAGGTATGCCGGTTGACGACGAAGAAGATGAGGCATTGCCTATCTGGTCTGGACTGATCCCGCTGCAAAACGGACGAATGGCACCACTGCCAGATAAATTCAGTGAGCATATGCCTTTGCCAGCGCATCTTGTTGGAAGTCTTTAGTCGAAAGTTTGAAGTCCTGAGTCTATAAAGGAGAAATAGAGTGTGATTCCTTCATTGGGTGAGGGGCAGAAATAGGCAAATCAAATCTTCGCAGTAGGAGGTTAGGCTAAAGCCATCGGCTGTT
Source organism: Mucilaginibacter lappiensis (assembly GCF_900155965.1). Taxonomy (GTDB): domain Bacteria; phylum Bacteroidota; class Bacteroidia; order Sphingobacteriales; family Sphingobacteriaceae; genus Mucilaginibacter; species Mucilaginibacter lappiensis. Next base: position 194,364 of record NZ_FTMG01000006.1, on the reverse strand, counting down.
GATCTATTTATCCGCCCCTTAAAAGGGACGGCAATGAATTAAAAAGGATGATAAATAGTTAATTCATTGCCGTTGGCTTCAGCCAACGGATAATTGGCTACAAAAACAAGGCTTTAGCCCAATGCTGCAGATTGTTATTAGCAGAATAGCTAAAGCCTTTGGTTTAAGTTAAACGGGACGCTCGCGGTGGCAACGGTAGATTTTATCGAATAACGTTTCCGTCAAAATCGAACTTATATTTTCTGTTTTCCCAGTCGGTAGCTAAAATGTAATCGTCAGTAATAATAAATTCAGCCTCATTGCTATCTAGCGTTACAAAAATATCTGCACCGCTCTGCTGCCAAATGATATCCCCATCTGTGCTTAAACGACTGATCTCCACTTCACCATGAACAATGTAGTCTGATTTGTATTTGAATACTTCAAAACAGGTAGCAAAATCTCCTTTTGTTTTCCACTGTAACAATAAGGTTGGTATAGCCATGCAAAATACACTGTCAGAGCAACAGATCACCAATTTTTCAGGTTCAACGATCATTCCGGTTGCATGAATTGCCGTACCTCCGCCGGATGCACCAATAAGTGCACTATTCAAAAGTGAGCCCTCCTTATAAATCTTTATTCCAAAAGCTGATGTAGATTGATAACCCTCTTCATTAACATAAACGGCGTTATACTCATGAACATTAGCTGTTGAGTCGGGCTGAAAATCAGGATCAGGAAAAATGTCAATTTGAAATTCGCCTGCTGTCAGTGAGTTTATCTTTGATAATTTCAGGTTTTCGAGAGATTAGCGCAGGGTAGATTAAATTTGATTATAAAAGTTTGTCATCCTGAGCGGAGCGAAGGATCTATTAGCTGACTTGTATCTTGTAGATCAGATTCTTCGCTTCGCTCAGAATGACAAATGTTTTTATCTGCACATCTATACAGTAACTCAGTCCCGCAACGCGGCCTTGATCTTTTCTTTGGTAGCGCTCAATTCTTCGGGAGTAAAGCTTAATTTGGGACGGGCAAAATTCATGTCGTCAACCCGGTTCATGGGTATCAGGTGGATGTGGGCATGGGGCACTTCTAAACCAATCACCGCCACGCCAACTTTTTTACAGGGGATAGCCTTTTTGAGCCCTGTTGCCACAATTTTCGCGAAAATATGTAGCCCGGTATAGGTTTCGTCGTCCAGGTCAAATATATAGTCAACCTCTTTTTTGGGTATTACCAGCACATGCCCTTCGGCCAGCGGACTAATATCCAGAAAAGCCAAAAACTCATTACTTTCAGCTACTACATGCGCAGGGATTTCTCCCGCTATTATTTTTGAAAAAATGCTCATGATTGATGAGTGGTTTATTAAGTTGATTAAGTGGGCGGTTGATTGGTTTAAGGGCTTTTAAAACTTAAAAAACCACTCACCTAATCAACCATTCACCTTACCTATTGATCTCCAGTATCTCAAATTCAATTACGCCGGCAGGTACGGTGATCTCTGTTGTTTCACCAACCTTTTTACCCAGCAAGCCTTTAGCAATAGGCGATGTTACCGATATTTTACCGGCTTTCATATCAGCTTCGCTTTCAGCTACCAGCTGGTAGCTCATGGTAGTGCCGTTTTTAAGATTTTTGATCTTTACGATAGATAATGCCAATACTTTTGATACATCCAGTTTCGACTCATCAAGCAATCGGGCGTTAGCCAGGGTTTCCTGCATCTGCGCTATTTTAGCTTCGTGCAAACCCTGTGCTTCTTTTGCGGCATCGTATTCCGCGTTCTCAGAAAGGTCACCTTTATCTCGTGCCTCGGCTATAGCTTTTGATATATCCGAGCGTCCGGTTGTTTTTAATCGTTGTAATTCTTCCTTTAATTTCTCTAAACCATCTTTGGTAAAGTATGATACCTCTGCCATAACATTAAATTATTAAATGTGTATTCTGTTGGTCATCCAAAAAAAACCGCCCCCCTTGTTTTAAGAAGGACGCAATGACTCTAAAAACAAACAAGACTACATGGGCCCGAGCCTACATAGTCTTGCTTTTGTATTTAACGAAGATAAGTTATTTAAATTTTAATATCCAAATTTATTTGATGTGCAGATGTGCAGATTTTAAATGTGCAGATGATTAATAATGCTCTTTCTCATCTGCATATTTGCACATTTAAAATCTACACATTATTATACCGCAGCCAATTTCTCTGCCATTACCTCGCTTATTTTGCGGTACGAGTCAAATGTCCAGCCGGCAACGTGGGGGCTCAGTAGCACCCGGCCGCTTTGGCGCAATTCATCAAACCATACCTGCTCGGCCAGGGCCGGGAATTTTTCTACTTCCAGCACATCTAAGCCAGCACCCAGTATTTTGCCCTGCTTAATAGCGTTCAGTACGGCACTCACTTTAGCGGTTTTACCGCGCGAGGTATTGATAAAAAATATAGGCTTTTTAAAGTGGAAAAGATATTCATCATCCACCAGTCCGTTTGTTTCGGGCGTAAGCGGTATATGCAGACTCAATACATCGCTATGTTTCACGATATCCTCCATGCTTACTTCGCGGGCGTAGCGATCGCTAAAGCCGGTTTTGTATTTATCATAAGCAATTACCTCTACCTGGAAACCAGATAGTTTACGGGCGAAGCTATGCCCCATGTGCCCATAACCAATAATACCAACGGTTTTACCTTTGAGTTCAAATCCGCGATTGGCTTCGCGTTGCCAGCTGCCGCCGCGTATCTCGGCATCGCCTTTATTTAAATTATTCATCAACGATAGCAGCAAACCAATGGCATGTTCGCCAACAGCATCGGAGTTGCCTTCAGGCGCGTTGATTAGGCTGATACCTTTTTCGGCAGCGTAAGCCTCGTCAATATTATCCATACCGGCGCCGGCGCGCGCCACAAAACGCAGGTTGGTTCCCATATTTATCACTTGTTTATCAACCCTGAATTTGGAGCGGATCACCAAGCCGGCATAGTCGCCAATGATCTGCAAAGCCTCATCGGCTTTGATCAGTGGTTTGTAATCGCACTGGTAACCTTTGGTGGTGGCCATCTCCATAAATATGGGGTGCACATCGTCAACAATAAGAATGTTATTTTTCAATTTCGCAATATTAGGAAAGGGCAAATCTACAAAACCTCCTATTATTAGCCATTAGCTATTTATTGTATCCTTGATTTTTACAGTTTGAATATATTTTAGGGTTTGAACACTTTATTTTCGCAATGACGCTGTTTTTTAAAGACTTTGCCCACTCTTTATACTTGCGCAGATTGTGGGAGTCGTTTCGCCCGCATTTAAATATATTTGTTTAGCAACAAATCTCAATTATGGAAAACTTACAGAAACAAATGAAGGCGTTAAAAATATACTCAGGTATTTTAACCATGCTGGTATTGGCATTAATAGTAACAGCGTTCAGACAGAACAATAGCGACAACGAACATTTTAAACATATCACCGCCGAACGTATCGATATTGTTGATGCTAATGGCCAGATCCGTATGGCCATCAGTAATCACGACCGTCAGCACCCGGGAACCCTCGGGGGTAAAGAGCTACCCAAACGTGACCGCCCTGCCGGTATGATATTTTTTAATGATGATGGCGACGAATGCGGCGGACTGGTGTACGATGGCAACAAAAAGGGCGCCGGTATGGTTTATTCTATTGATCAATACCTGAACGATCAGATCATGCAGTTACAATATAATCAGTATAACGAGGGTAAAACCATGCAACGCAGCTATGGCTTTAAACTGTGGGATAAATACGATAATTATCCCTCAACCAAGGTAATGGCCAATATAGATTCGCTGAAGAAACTAAAGGATACAGCAGCCTACAATGCCGGCATCAAAAAGCTACAGCAACCGGGAGTAATAACCGCCGAGCGGCTTTTTGTAGGCAAAAACACCAAAGGCGAGGTAGGCTTGTTTTTGCGGGATGATAAAGGCAAGCCCCGGCTGAAAATTTATATCAATTCCCAAAACCAGCCGGTTATAGAAACGCTGAATGACAAAGGCGAAGTAATAACATCCAAATAATAGTCTGCCATTTTGCATGCCTTTATAAATTGGCACGGGAATGGCTTTATAAGTCTAAAGTCCTGAGTATTAAATAGGGAGTTTTTTTACTTATAGCTCCATACTCCCAACTTAAAAGTAATTACAGACATGAAATTAATCAAAATAAAAAAACTGGGCGCTGATATAAAACACCAGGCCGAAAAATTGGCCGATAGTGGCTTTAAACAGATATTTGTCCATATAGATCAGCTCAAGATAAAGAAAGGTGTAGATACCATGGGGTTGGATAAGTTTATAAACCAATGCGCACTTATGGCAGCCGGTTCGGGTGCTGTAGCCGGTAGTGGCGGTATGATTACGCTGATAGCAGGTATGCCCATTGACTTTGCTAACCTTATTACCCAGCAGTTCAGGGTAACCATGGCTGTTATGTATTATAATAAGGGCAGTTACCAAATTGAATTTAATGATTTTATGGGTCTGGTTGCCACTTCGTTAAGAGTGGAGGCTGGCGTAGCCATATCCAAAACCATGATGGAGGGCATTGCCGAAAAATTCCTGATGGTACTGGGCACCCGCACCGCCGAAAGAATGATACCTGTGGTAGGCGCTGTAATTGGAGGTACTGCCAATTACCTGTTCATTAAACGCATGGGCGAAATGGTTAAAAAAATGCAAGATAACCCGGTAGTGATCCCCATTGACTAATCCGCTAAAGGGGGAACATATACTGCTATAAAATTAAAGAAAGATACTCCGTAGGGGTAAAACCTTTGTAGTCAACAAAAGATAAGTATCTCGCATGCCATAGGTATGCCACTCAAGGTATAATGCTTACAGTATTGTTCATTTGATAATCCGCCAAAATTTTGGTATATTTATAAAAACGGCAGGCCGGTTTCCTAATAAAAAGGAAACCGGCCTGTTTAGTTAAGAGCAAACCAGGCCAAAAACCGACGCGTTTGGCGCGTAGTTATTTTAATATCAATATATTAGTACTTTTTAAAGTTTTAAAAACACGTTAAAATCGTAGCAGAATTTGTTAAAAAGTGTTAAAATGGAGATTTTCCGAGCGTTTTTAAGCCGTTTTTGCCCCAATTTCGATACGAAAAGTGTTAAAATCTAAGGTTTAAAAAGTTTTTGGATAAATTTTTATTGGGGACTTCTGCCAGCCGCTACTTCGTTGGTGAGTTTTACAAAATCGGCAACGGTGAGGCGTTCGGCCCGTAGGTCGAGGGTCGCATTACCGGTCATTTGTTCTTTGTTGATCAATGATGATATGGCATTACGCAGGGTTTTGCGGCGCTGGTTAAAACCCGCCTTTACAATTTGCCAAAACAGCTTCTCGTCGCAATCCAGCCCCTCCGCACTATTCCGCGTCAGCCTGATCACTGCCGAAAGTACCTTGGGTGGCGGGTTAAACACACCGGCTTTTACGGTAAATAAGTACTCAACCTTGTAATAGGCCTGTAAAAATACACTTAGGATGCCATATTCCTTGCTACCTGCTTTGGCGGCGCAGCGTTCGGCCACTTCCTTCTGGAACATGCCCACTACCTCAACCACCTGCTGGCGGTTGTCGAGCACTTTAAATAATATCTGGGAGGATATATTATAGGGGAAATTACCAATAATAGCCAGCGACCCGTTAAATACGCCTTTAAAATCCATCTCCAGAAAGTCGGCATTAATGAGGCGATTGCCCAGCTGGGGGTATTTTTTTTGCAGATACTGATATGATTCCTCATCAATATCTATGAGGGATGTTTCATACTCCGGTTTCTGCAATAAAAAGTCGGACAGGATACCCATACCCGGGCCAACTTCCAATACGTGGTTGTAACGGCCATCGGGTTTCAGGCTGTCCACAATTTTGGCCGCGATATTTTTATCTGTAAGAAAATGTTGCCCTAAATGTTTTTTTGCCCTTACCAACGTCATTATTAATCAAATATTTGAGCAAATTAAGGCATATTTGTGCTTTATTCGGGAACTATAAGCTTAAAATCTTTTATTTGCAGTAAAAAAACGAAGTAAAAGGCGAAAGGTTAAGGGCAAAAGGGAAGGTCTGAGCCACGAATTATTAACGAAAATAATCACAGATCATCATCAGTGAAATCATCCCAAAATCGATGAAATCAATGAATGATCCGTGTAATCATACATAATAACATGAGCGAAAAAATTAAAGTAGGGATAAGCATAGGTGATGTAAATGGCATTGGATTAGAAATAATTATCAAAACACTGGCGGATGCCCGCATTTACGATTATTGTACCCCCATTGTTTACGGGCATACCAAGGTTGCCTCGTTTCACCGCCGTGCAACCCAGGTTAATGAGCTTAATTTTCATGTTATTAACGATCCGTCACAATCGCAACCCAAAAAACCCAACATGATCAATTGCTGGGAAGAAGATGTGAAAATTGAAATGGGCCAGGTTACTGAGGCCGGTGGCAAATACGCCTTTATCTCTTTGGAGCGTGCAACTTTTGACCTGAAAGAGGGTTATATCGATGCCCTGATCACAGCACCTATCAATAAAGACAACATACAAAGCGATCAGTTTAATTTTCCGGGTCATACGGAATATTTACAACAGCGCGATGGCGCGGCCGAATCGCTGATGTTTCTGGTGAGCGATACCCTGCGGGTTGGCGTTGTAACCGGACATATCCCTATCAGTAAAGTATCAGAAAGCATTACCGGCGAAAAAATACTGGCTAAGCTTAAGCTGATGAACCAAAGCCTGCAAAATGATTTCTGGATACGCAAACCAAAAATCGCGGTGCTGGGTCTTAACCCCCATGCCAGTGATAACGGCCTGATCGGCAGCGAGGAAAAAGAAGTGATCATACCGGCCATTGAAGAGGCCCGCAATAATGACATCATGGCCTTTGGCCCATACTCGGCCGATGGTTTTTTTGCCAACGGAACTTATTTACAATTTGACGCTGTACTGGCCATGTATCATGACCAGGGACTTATTCCTTTTAAGCAAATAGCTTTTGAATCGGGAGTTAATTTTACCGCTGGTTTAAACTTCGTTCGCACTTCGCCCGATCATGGTACCGCTTATGACATAGCCGGTAAGAATCAGGCTTCGGAAATCTCCTTCCGCGAGGCGCTGTTTACGGCTATACATATTGTGAAACATCGCCGTGAAACCCTGGAGCTAAATGAAAATCCATTGGTATTTACCAAACTGAGCCGCGACAGAGATTAAATATCCGGTCTGTAATAATAATGTTTCAATTTAATTAACGTTAGATTAAAACATTTGCTTAGTTATCGCATTTACCACTTTAATGAATGATTTTTTTAGTCGAGTCCGGTCCATTGACGCTTTTCGTGCGGTAACCATGTTCCTGATGATATTTGTGAATGACCTCGACGGTATTCCAAATACACCAAACTGGCTCAAACATGCTGGCGAAAACGTTGATGCTTTAGGCTTAGCCGATACTATTTTCCCTGCGTTTTTATTTATCGTAGGTTTATCCATACCATTTGCGTTTCAAAACAGGTTAAAGAGCGGCGATTATAAACAGTTGTGGCGCATCATGAGCCGCTCGTTCGCATTGGTGTTCATTGGCTTTTACCACGCCAATATGGAAACCTATAATGAGGTTACTACACTGCTGCCCAAGCCCGTTTGGGAAAGCCTGGTTACATTTAGCTTCTTCTTTATCTTTTTAGATTACGGTAAAGACACCTCCAAGCTTAAGCGGTACATTTTACAAGGTTTTGGCATTGCGTTGCTCCTGGCCATGTCCATCCTCTATAAAACCAGCGATCCGGGGCATACCTGGCTGCATTTTACGTGGTGGGGCATCCTGGGACTGATTGGCTGGGCATACCTACTTTGTGCGCTGATATACTATTACTCAGGCGGATATTTATGGATCCAGGCAGCGGCATGGATATTCTTCATGTTCTTTAACATCGATTTTCACTTTGGCTTCCTCAACTTCCTGGCTCCCCTGCAAAAATATGTATGGATAGCCGGCAACGGGGCCATGCAGGCCTTTACCATGTCGGGCGTGTTTGTATCCGTACTCTATATGCGGCTTAAAGCTAATAATGAGCTTAAACTATTATGGGCTGCCCTGTTCATGATCGCTATCATCATGTTTAACATGGGCTTTATTGTACGGTACTTTAGTGGTGGTATTTCCAAAGCACGTGATACCCCTTCATGGGTGCTCATTTGTACAGGCATTAGCTTAGTGATGTATGCTATTTTTATTTACGTGGTTGATTTTAAACATAAATATAGTTGGTTCAAGATCATTGAGCCGGCCGGTACCAATACATTTACCTGTTATATTGTACCTTTTTTGTTTTACCCCATATATGAAATGAGCAACCTGGGCTACCCTGAATACCTAAACCAGGGAACCGGCGGATTAATCAAATGTATCTTATTTGCATTTGTAATGGTTTGGCTAACCGGCTTGTTGGATAAGATCAATATCCGGCTGAAAATATAGCTTAAGGCTTAAAGTCAAAGGCCCAAATCATAAAGCAAATACAGCTTTTAGCATTAGGCTTCTTATCTTAGTTATATGTACTTCATCACCAAAAATAAAATAGCCGATTATATTGCGCAACATCTCGAGGCTAAAACCGCTTTTTTAACCTGGATTAAAGAATTTCCTTACTCACAAGGCAAAAGTTTGTTTAAAGATCATAAAAATCAACCTATTGATTATATACTTAACGGATGGTTTGATTTAGGTCGAGGCGATTATTCAGTCGAATTTAAATTTAATCCATGGCTTAAAATCGGGTATATTGTTTGGCTTGGCGCTAAGGCAGCCCTTGTTGAACACCAGGAAAGAGAGTTTGAAAAGCTGAAGGCTAAATACCCTGACTCGCAGCGAAAAGTGTTTACCACCACTATTCGAATCGAAGCCCCAGAATTTTCGGAACCATCCGTAAATACAGAAGATGGTAACCTTTATGAGTCGGGCGAATCCGATGAAACTGTTTCCGTAGGTATACCTGTTGATCTTACCAATGTTCATTTGGGTAATGCTCCGGAAATATTTCCATCTAAAATTGAAGATCATATAGTTAGTGAGTTTGATCTCCAAACTAAAACCGAATATGAAAATGCCTTGGATAGGGCGATCGCCCTATTTGAATCGAAGCCGGATACACCTGAATTTGGTGAACCATCTTTATTGCTACCACTCATCTGGCATTACGAAGCCACAAATATTGAGTTGCCCCGGCTTGCTCTTTTAGATGTGATTAAACTTAAAATGGAAATGTTCGAAATGAATCCGTCTCACCTAACATTTATTGTTGGCAGTGACGAAGAAGTAAGCCTGTTTCTTACAGGTAAAAACACCCTATCAGAAAAAAAACTTCAGGCCATTTGCGATCTGCTTTACATACTCATCCCACTCAATGATAAAAGCCTGATCAAGTAAAAACAATCCCGATTTAACCCATAAATACTGGCTCAATAAAACATCAAAAAAGGCGTGCTTGACCCCAATATCGCCTATCGATTTTCAAATACCGAAATGGTATTTGGTTTATATTATGCCCTGTTTCTGATAATTAGCATTGTAGATTACAATATTATCTTTACCTTTAACCATTGGTGTTTTACCAGGCCTACAAGCAAATTAAAAAAACAGTTTCCAGTTATGGTATTTTTCCCTACATTTGCGGGCTAATTGTTGCTCATTGAAATCGCTTAGAACATATTCGATTCCTTTTACAGGGCTTAAACTGGGAAAACACCAGTTTGAATTCACTGTTGACGATGCTTTTTTTGACGAGTTTGACTACTCGCTTGTAAAAAAGGCTAATCTGCAGTGCCAGGTAGAATTGGATAAACAGGAAACCATGCTGATCTTGGATTTTCATATCAGCGGAACTGTTAATGCCACCTGCGACAGGTGTCTGGCTGAATATCCGCAGCCATTGGATATAACCGAACAACAGATCGCCAAGTTTAGCGACGAGGTGATTGATGAAGATGATGAGATCATCACCCTGAATAAAAATGATCATGAGATCAATGTAGCAGGGTTGATATATGAATATATAAACGTTGCCATGCCATTTATATCGGTATGCGGCGATGAGGGTAACACCTCTTATTGTGATAAAGAGATGCTCGAAAAGTTAAATAACCTTTCGGGAAATGAAGGACAAAATGAGCAGACAGACCCACGGTGGGATGTTCTCAGGAAAATAAATAAATAACAAATAACAGGATCATGCCACATCCAAAACGTAAAATATCCAAATCAAGAAGAGATAAGCGTAGAACACACTACAAAGCTGAAGCTCCAACTTTAACTACCTGCCAAACTACAGGTGCCGTGCATTTACCGCACAGAGCTTATACTGTTGATGGTAATGTTTACTACAACGGTAAATTACTGATAGAGAAAGCAGCAGTAGCATAAGTTTAATTTTCTGAAAATGAAGATTGGCTTAGATATTATGGGCGGTGATTTTGCTCCCAAAGCAGCCGTTTTAGGGGCAATCGAAGCTTATAAGGCTTTATCTGCCGACCAAAAACTGGTGCTCATTGGCGATAAAGAAATTGCTGCCACTATTCTTCAGGAAAACAATATGAGCCCCGATCATTTTGAGTTTGTACACACAACCGAAGTGATAGGTATGGGCGAGCATCCTACAAAAGCGATTGTTCAAAAACCGGATTCAAGTATTTCGGTGGGCTTTCAATTGCTTAAGGAGGGACAAATACAGGCTTTTTCATCGGCTGGTAATACCGGCGCCATGCTTGTTGGTGCCATGTTCAGCGTAAAAACTATTCCCGGCGTTATTCGCCCGGCTATGACCACTATTGTACCCAAACTTAAAGGAGGTTTGGGTATTTTGTTGGATGTAGGTGCCAATGCCGATTGTAAGCCAGATGTTCTGGTGCAGTTTGGTGTGTTGGGTAGCTTACTCGCACAGTCGGTATATGATATAGCCAATCCGCGTGTGGCGTTAATGAACATTGGCGAAGAAGAAGAAAAAGGTAATATTCTAAGTCAGGCAACTTACCCTCTAATGAAAGAAACATCCCTGTTTAACTTTGTAGGTAACGTTGAAGGACGCGATCTGTTTAGTGAAACTGCCGATGTGTATGTATGTGATGGCTTTACCGGTAACGTCATATTAAAGCTGGCCGAATCGTTTTATGTGATAACACGAAAAAAACAGCTTAAAGATGAGTTTTTTGACCGGTTCAATTATGAGCAATACGGTGGCAGCCCTATTCTGGGTGTAAATGCACCGGTAGTTGTGGGCCATGGCATCTCGAGTCCAGAAGCTATCAAAAACATGATCCTTTTATCAAAAAACATGATTGAGAGCAAATTGGTGGACAAAATTAAACTAGCTTTTCAGTAAAAAGATAAAAGATGAGTAAAATTCATGCTGCTATTACTGCTGTACATGGTTACGTTCCCGACTATATCCTAACCAACCAGGAGCTTGAAACACTGGTTGATACCAACGATGAGTGGATTGTAAGCCGTACTGGCATTAAAGAGCGCCGTATACTTAAAGGCGAGGGCTTGGGTACATCTGATATGGCAGTTCCCGCGGTTAATGGCTTGTTAAAAAAACGAGGTATAAGTGCCGAGGAAATTGACCTTGTTATTTTTTGCACAACTACGCCCGATATGCCATTTCCGGCAACAGCAAACATCCTGGCCAACAAAATTGGTGCAGTGAACGCATGGGGTTTTGACCTTCAGGCCGCCTGTTCCGGGTTTATATTTGGCCTTACCACAGGTGCCCAGTTTATTGAAAATGGTAAACATAAAAAGGTATTGGTAGTTGGCGGCGATAAAATGTCGTCGATAATAAATTACGAGGACCGCGCTACCTGCATTATTTTTGGTGATGGTTGCGGCGCAGTATTGCTTGAACCTAATACCGACGGCTATGGCATTATGGATTCTATCCTGAAAAGCGATGGCGCGGGTGCACAATATTTACATCAAAAAGCCGGAGGTTCTGTAAAACCTGCAACGCATGAAACCGTAGAGGCCCGTGAGCATTTTGCTTATCAGGAAGGCCCTGCAGTATTTAAGTTTGCGGTAACCAACATGGCCGATGTAGCCCATGAAGTAATGGAGCGCAATGCTCTTAGTGCTGATGATGTGGCCTGGTTGGTACCTCATCAGGCCAATAAGCGGATCATTGACGCTACCGCCAGCCGCACCGGTTTAAGTGCCGATAAAGTGATCATCAATATTGAACGTTATGGTAACACTACTAATGGAACAATTCCATTATGTTTGTGGGAGTGGGAGAGCAAGTTTAAAAAAGGTGATAATCTTATTTTAGCGGCATTTGGAGGTGGATTTACCTGGGGTTCTATTTATTTAAAATGGGCTTATTAACTGTACAGGTCACAAAAATAAAACATCTGTTCATTTTAATATGTTACTAAATTTATAGCTAAATCATAAAAAACATTTGCACATTTGCAGTCTGCTTATTTGCATATTGCCAGTTTGCACATTATCATATTAACTTAGATAATAAACTTTATCCAAAACCACTCAATCCCAAAGTATGGATATTAAACAAATTCAGGACCTTATTCGTTTTGTTTCAAAATCAGGCGTAAACGAAGTGTCAATTGAGCAAAAAGATTTTAAGATTACCATAAAAACCAACGAGGTACAACCACAGGTTATTCATGCAAGTATCCCGGCGCAAACTGCCCCGGTAGCATTACCGGTTGCTCCAGTTGCAGCAGCAGAGCCTGCGGCTCCGGTTGCTCCGGCAGCGGCGGATACCTCCAAGTATCTTACTATCAAATCTCCAATGATCGGCACTTTTTACCGTTCGGCCAGTCCTGACAAGCCGTTATTTGTAAATGTTGGCGATGAGATAAAAACAGGTACTGTTGTTTGCATCATCGAAGCCATGAAACTTTTTAACGAGATCGAGTCTGAAATTTCAGGACGTATCGTCAAAGTATTGGTTGACAATGCATCTCCCGTTGAATACGATCAACCTTTATTTTTAGTAGAACCTATTTAGTAGATGTGCAGATATGCGGATTTCAGATGTGCAGATGATCAGTTTTAATTCATCTGCACATTTATAATTTGCGCATCTGCATATCTGTAATTTATCATCTGCATATTTGCACATTTGTAATCTGCACATTTAAAAAAAGATGTTTAAAAAAATATTAATAGCTAACCGGGGTGAAATTGCCTTACGCATTATCCGTACCTGCAAAGAGATGGGTATAAAAACCGTAGCTGTATATTCAACCGCCGACCGTGATAGTCTTCATGTACGTTTTGCTGACGAAGCTGTTTGCATAGGTCCGCCTCCAAGTCGCGATTCTTACTTAAGTATTCCTAATATCATTTCGGCAGCCGAACTTACCAATGCGGATGCGATACATCCGGGCTACGGATTTTTGTCTGAGAATGCTAAATTTTCGGCCATCTGTGCCGATTATGGTATCAAATTTATTGGTGCAACTGCCGATCAGATCAATAAAATGGGCGATAAGGCCTCGGCAAAAGAAACCATGAAAAAAGCCGGCGTACCTATTGTTCCAGGATCAGAAGGTTTACTTACCGATGTAAAACAAGGCATCGCCATATCCAATAAAATTGGTTACCCGGTTATATTAAAAGCGACTGCCGGTGGTGGTGGCCGTGGTATGCGTATTGTTTGGAAAGACGAAGAGTTCGAGAACGCCTGGGATTCGGCCCGTGCTGAGTCGGGTGCTGCTTTTGGCAATGACGGACTTTACCTGGAAAAATATGTACAGGATCCGCGCCACATCGAAATACAGGTAGTGGGCGATCAATATGGTAAAGTATGTCACCTTTCTGAGCGTGACTGTTCTATCCAGCGCCGTCACCAGAAACTGGTTGAGGAGTCGCCATCTCCGTTCATGACCGAAAAACTGCGTAAAAAAATGGGCGATGCAGCTATAAAAGGCGCCAAAGCCGTTAAATATGAAGGTGCCGGTACCGTAGAGTTTTTGGTTGATAAAGACCGTAATTTCTACTTTATGGAAATGAACACCCGTATACAGGTAGAGCATCCGGTTACCGAAGAAGTAATCAACTTTGATCTTATTAAAGAGCAAATCAAAGTTGCTGCAGGTATACCTATTTCTGGCAAAAACTACGAGCCAACCATGCATGCTATCGAGTGCCGTATTAACGCCGAAGATCCGTTTAATGGTTTCCGTCCCTCACCTGGTAAAATCACCAATTTCCATTCACCAGGAGGTCATGGCGTGCGTATAGATACACATGTGTACACCGGTTATGTGATCCCGCCAAACTATGACTCAATGATAGCGAAGGTGATCTGCGTGGCGCAAACCCGTGATGAAGCATTGAGTACCATGGAGAGAGCTTTAAGTGAATTTGTGATAGAAGGTGTAAAAACAACTATACCATTCCACCTTAAATTATTGCAGGATCCTAACTTCCGTGCCGGTAATTTCACCACCAAGTTTATGGAAACCTTTGAATTTTAAAATAAATTCAAACTATCTTCATATAATTAAACGTACTTAGCACAATAGCGTTTTTACAGCGGTATTTAAACCATGAGCGATAACAAACTAATTAAGGCCATAAAAGAAAAAGGAAAAACGATGGAGGCAGAAATGTCCTTCTTCGGTCACTTAGAAGCACTTAGATGGCACTTAGTAAGAGCATCAATAGCTATTGTAATATTTACCGCTGTAGTATTTTATTATTACGACTGGATTTTTGCTCATGTTATCATGGCCCCCAGCAAGCCCACTTTCTGGACCTATCGTATGCTGTGCGATCTTGGCGCGGCTTTGCATCGCTCGGGTTTTTGTATTGATAAGATCAATATACATCTCATCAATACCGAAATGGCCGGCCAGTTTACCCTCCAGATCAATTCGGCTCTTATCATAGGTGTTACCCTGGGTATTCCTTATCTCATTTGGGAAATATGGCGCTTTATAAAGCCAGCCCTACATGAAAAGGAACGTAAGGCCGCAACAGGTTTTGTTTTTTATGCTTGTTTGCTGTTCTTTTTGGGTATTATGTTTGGGTATTATGTTATTACGCCTATGTCTATCAATTTTTTGTCGGGCTATACAGTAAGTACTCAGATTCAGAACTTATTCTCGATCGATTCTTACATATCATCTGTTGCCACCTTAACCCTGGCCACTGGTGTGGTATTTCAGTTACCCATTTTGGTTTACATATTAGCAAACCTGGGCATTTTAACGCCTAAATTTATGCGCGAAACACGCAGGTATGCTATTGTGATCATCCTGATCATCGCGGCTGTGGTAACCCCAACACCTGATATGTTAACCATGACCGTTGTAAGTATCCCGCTGTTTGTACTTTATGAAGTAAGTATTATAGTAGCTGGCCTGGTTGAAAAAAGAAAACGGAAACGCCACGAAGAGGTAATGTCATAAAACAGATATACACATGATTTATAAAAAAGCTGTCTCTTCGGACGGCTTTTTTTAGTTAATAACATGGTTAACATAAATTCGTCATTTTATGACATTAATTTATATAACTATTTGATTGATAAATATATACGTGCATGTTAACCATAAAAAGTGTAAACCATGTAAACCCACTTTTTAAGCAAATGGTCTGGCTTTTAAGGATCGGGCCCAGACCCATGGCGTCTTTATAGGCAGCTACCCACATATGTGAAATTTGCACATTTGTACAGCTAAATAATTTGCACATTTGTATATTAACTTAACACTTATTTAACTGATGAAAGAAGGGCTAAAGATTGCCATTGGTGCCGACCATGCCGGCTTTGATTATAAACAGGCTTTGCTGGAAACTGTACCCGCCGCCGAGTTAAAAGATTTCGGCACCTACTCTAATGCCTCGGCAGATTACCCCGACTTCGCTCACCCCGTTGCCTCGGCAGTTGAAAGCGGTGAATTTGACCTGGGAATACTGGTTTGCGGCAGTGCTAACGGTGTGGCTATTACCGCCAATAAACATCAGGGCATTCGCGCAGCCATCTGCTGGACAGTTGAACTCGCCGAACTGGCCCGTAAGCATAATAATGCCAATATTGTATGCATCCCCGCACGCTTTATCAGTATTGATGAAGCCGAAAAAATTGTAGCTGCATTTCTAAGTACAGAATTTGAAGGCGGTCGCCATGCAACACGCGTAGGTAAAATTGCGTGCTGAAGAAGCCGGAGGCAGAAATTATTCCATGAACATAACTAACCTATAAACATGAAAAAAATATATCTATGGGCCATTTCATCGGTATTTGCTTTAAATGCCTGTGCCCAGCAAAATCCAACCGTTATCAAGTACGCCAAACTGATCACTGCTGATGATGCCAAAAAGCATCTGAGTATTATAGCATCCGATGCATTTGAAGGCCGCGAAACCGGCAAGCCCGGCGCCGAGAAAGCGGCAAACTATATTGCTGCCGAATTTAAAAGATTGGGCCTGCAAGCCCCCGTAAACGGGTCTTATTTTCTGGATGTGCCGCTGGTTGAAAGCAAGCTACATGTAAGCACCTTTACCGTAAACGGAAAACCATTTGTTTTTAACCAGGATTTTTTTGTTAATGGCATTTATGCTGATAAAAACCTGAATGTTCATGATATAGTATTTATAGGTTATGGTACCGAAAGCGAAATAGCCAACACCGATCTGACTGGTAAAATATTACTATGGATAAATGAGGATAGACCAGAAGCGGGTACAAAACCTAATATAAGTGGTCGCTTTAGTGCTATACGTAACAAGATATTGGCTGATCTGCAAAGTAAAAAACCTGCGCTTATATTGGCCACAAATGCCGATGTGCCAATGGTTTTAAAACGTTACAGCAAAAGTGTTACAGGTCCGCGTTTAGGCATTAAAAAGGAAGATACAGGTAATGCTGCTGTATTTATGATTGATATACCTGTTGCTAATGAGTTTTTAAAAACAATCGGAAAAACTTATGATGAGCTAAAAACGGCTGCTGCAGGCACTATAATACCTGCGACTACAGTTAAAGCCGATGTAGTGATCAGTTATATTACCGAAAAGAAACCAGTAAAAGCAGTTGATGTATTGGGCTACATGCCGGGTACAGATCTTAAAGATGAGGTATTAGTATTTTCGGCGCACTATGACCATATTGGCTTAAACCCTGATCCTAATGCCAAAGACAAAGTAAATAACGGTGCCGATGATGACGGTTCTGGTACTACCGGGATATTGGAAATTGCCCGTGCATTTTCACAAGCAAAAAAAGATGGCCATGGACCTCGCCGTAGTATCCTGTTTTTGGGTAACGTTGGTGAAGAAAAAGGCTTGCTGGGATCTGAGTATTATTCTGAGCATCCAGTTTTTCCGCTAGCTAACACCATTACCGATCTCAACATTGATATGATTGGTCGTGTAGGTTATGACTACATTGGTAAACCAGACTCGGCCAATTATGTATACGCAATCGGCTCGGCCATGCTGAGTAAAGAACTGCATGAAATTGGAGAGAATGCCAATAACACTTATACTAAGTTGCACTTAGATTATAAATATGACGACCCAAATGATCCTAACAGATTTTACTATCGCAGCGATCATTACAATTTTGCCAAACACGGTGTTCCTATTATTTTCTACTTCAACGGTGTTCACTCCGATTATCACGCACCTGGCGATGAGGTAAGTAAAATTAACTTTCCGTTGCTGGTTAAGCGAGCGCAACTGGTGTTTTATACTGGTTGGGATTTAGCGAACCGTGATAAACGCCCTTTTGTAGACGGCAAGATATCTGAAGAAGTAAGATAAATTATTTCGAGTAATCGATTTTATAAGATTTAAAATGTAGAGACGCATATTTGCGTCTCTTTTTTGTTTCCTGCAGATATTCAGATGGCGCAAAATATGCGTCTCAACAAAAAAAACCTTATTTTCGCATATATGGGAAGCACAGCGGAAGAGTTTTTAGTAGCCTCTGAAGAGAAGGCCTTTGATGTTGATCACCGCCGTATTATCAATAATAACATTGATAAATACAGCACCGCTGTGGAACGAGGCCTCTCCCGTATTACTAACCTTGACAATGCCAAACGTAAGGGGCATGTGATTAAATGGAAGGTAATGGAAAACCTGGATAAGTTTTTACCAGAGTTTGAAGCCAATTTCCAAAAACGTGGGGGCAAAGTAATCTGGGCCAATGATGCCGAAGAAGCCAATCGTGAGATCTTGAGCATTATTCGCAAAGCTAACGCCAAAACTGTCGTCAAATCAAAATCAATGGTTACCGAGGAAATTCACTTAAATGAGTTCCTGGAAAGTAACCATATTGAGTCATTAGAAACCGACCTGGGCGAATACATTGTGCAACTCCTGGGGCAAAAGCCTTACCATATCGTTACCCCGGCTATGCACCTCAGTAAAGAGGATATAGCCAAACTGTTTCACGAACGTTTCGGCACCCCTGTTGATGCCACCCCGGAACAACTTACCCTTAAAGCACGTGAATTACTGCGCGAGAAATATCTGCAAGCCGATATCGGTATCACGGGCGCCAACTTTTTACTGGCTGATACAGGCAGTATAGCTATTAGCGAAAACGAAGGGAACGCTCGCCTGTGTACCACCTTTCCTAAAATACACATTGCAATCGTTGGTATCGAAAAGCTTATACCATCTATTACCGATCTCGATCTGTTCTGGCCTATGCTATCAACCCATGGCACCGGGCAAAATCTTACGGTTTATAACACTATTTTAAGCGGCCCGCGCCAACCAAATGAAACCGATGGCCCAGATGAAATGTATGTGATATTATTGGATAACGGTCGCACCAATCTTTTAGCTCAGAAAGAGCAGCGTCAGGGTTTATACTGCATCCGCTGTGGTGCTTGTTTAAACGTTTGTCCTATTTACAAAAATATCGGCGGCCACACTTATAATACTACTTATAGCGGCCCTATTGGCTCTATTATTACACCACATACCAGAGGGATGGATGAGTTTAAACACTTAAGCTACGCCTCCAGCTTATGTGGTAGATGCACCGAAGTTTGCCCCGTTAAGATCGACATTCATAAAATGCTACTGCTTAATCGCCGTGATGCGGTAAAGGAGCATCTTGTTACCACTAAAGAACGCTGGGGCTGGGCCATCTGGACGAAGGGCATGCTTAAACGCAAGCTTACCGACTTTTTTGGCGGCAAAATGAAAAATTTTCTGCTTAAAACTTTCTTTAAAAAGACATGGGGACATCTGCGTGATATGCCCAATGTGGCCGAAAAATCGTTCAGCAAACAATGGCAGGAAAAAAACCGTGTTGTGGAAGACGAATAAATCTGTATAACATCTAAAACTACCATGCGAAAAATAATTTTGAACCTGGCCTTGAGCCTCGATGGATATATTGAAGGCCCTAATGGCGAGTATGATTGGTGTTTTACCGATCAGGATTATGGTATGACCGAATTTTTAGGTAATACCGATGCCATATTTCTTGGCCGCAAAAGTTACGAGATGCTCATGAGCGCAAGCCCTGAGGTATTCTCGGCGATTAAAATGTACGTTTTCTCTAATACCTTAAAGAATGTGGGTGACAATGCCGAAATTATTACTGAGGCAGATTTTAAAACCCGGATAGAAGAGATCAGGCACCAGCCCGGCGCAAATATTTGGTTGTTTGGAGGGGCAGAATTGGTATCGGCATTTCTAGTCAATAACATGATCAATGAGTTATTAATATCCGTTCATCCCGTAATTTTAGGTGGGGGTAAACCGCTTTTTATCAATATAAAAGAACGTATAGATCTAACACTAATCAGTAGTGAACAATTCAGCAGCGGCTTGGTACAACTTAAATACACCCTCAAACCCAAGTTTGATATGAGTATGCTGGATAATATGTAAAAATCAAAACCTCAAAAGGATTGCATTTAGTGTCTTAAATACCGCTGGCAAGGTTTTTCAATGATGGAAATTTCATTGGTACAAGGTTTATTTATCCAATGTGCTGATTTTTGTAAAATATATGCGGTAAAACCTTATCTGCACTTGCTTAGGGATTGCATTTTACACATTAGTGTTTATATTTGCGGTCGCAAAAAACATCATTTTATATAAATATAATGAGAGAAATACAGTTCAGAGAAGCGCTAAGAGAGGCCATGGTCGAAGAAATGCGCAACGACGATAAAATATACCTGATGGGTGAAGAGGTTGCCGAATATAATGGCGCCTACAAGGTAAGCCAGGCTATGCTGGATGAATTTGGTGCCAAACGCGTTATTGATACGCCCATCTCTGAATTAGGCTTTGCCGGTATCGGCATTGGCTCTGCCATGAATGGATTGCGCCCGATCATCGAGTTTATGACCTTTAACTTTTCGTTAGTAGCTATTGACCAGATCATCAACGGTGCAGCCAAAATCATGTCTATGAGCGGGGGCCAATTCTCGGTTCCAATCGTTTTCCGCGGCCCAACCGGTAATGCGGGTATGCTAAGCTCACAGCACAGCCAGTGTTTTGAAAACTGGTATGCCAACTGCCCGGGTTTAAAAGTGGTAGTACCATCAAACCCTTACGATGCTAAAGGTTTATTAAAATCAGCTATCATTGATCCGGATCCGGTTATTTTCATGGAGTCTGAGTTAATGTATGGCGATAAAGGCGAAGTTCCAGAAGAAACTTATTATATACCCTTAGGTAAAGCAAAAGTTGTTAAAGAAGGCTCTGACGTTACTTTAGTAGGCTTTGGCAAGATCATGAAAGTGGTTATTGCCGCAGCTGCCGAACTGGAAAAAGAAGGTATTCATGCTGAAGTGATCGACCTGCGTACTGTACGTCCTATCGATTACGCTACTGTTATTGAATCGGTTAAAAAAACAAACCGTTTAGTGATCATTGAAGAAAGCTGGCCTTTGGGCTCCATAGCTACCGAGGTTGCCTTTAAAGTTCAGAAAGACGCGTTTGATTATCTTGATGCACCTATATTACGCATTATGGGTGGCGACGTACCCCTGCCTTATGCACCAACTCTGATCCAGGAATACCTGCCAAATCCTGAACGTGTGATTAAAGCAGTTAAAGAGGTAATGTACGTTACTAAATAATAACGTTATACAATATTATATAAAGCCTGCTCCCTGTAGCAGGCTTTTTTATTGGCATACAATTTAAAAGATGGGTAAGTGTAATTTCTGAAAAGGCACGCCATTTTATTAAAAAAGTGGGTTTACATGGTTTACACTTTTCACGGTTAATATTGAGTTAATTTACTTATTGTCAATAAATTAACTCAAATGCACCCCAAAATAGTGTAAACCATGATTCTGGCTAAATTTAAGCTACCTCAGGCTCCCACCCAGCCTGTGGTGATCATGGCTTCAGCTTTCAGCTGAAAGTACTTAAGCTGGAAGCTTTAACCATGCCACCCACGAGATACGCTGCGCTAATCTCGCGGTAGCGAAGACTAAGATGTTGCATAATGATTTTGATGTTGGAAATTCAAGATTTATTGTTCGATATTATCTTTCTTATCCAAGCACCGGGTTCGGGCAACCTTATTTCACCATGTTTCCTAACAATAAATTTACCATCATTTTACCGTGAAGAGGAACTGGTATAATTTAATTGCTTATTTTAGCTAATAAATCATCAGTATGCGATACTTCAATCCAAAGGCATTAAAGTCAATATTTCTATTAGCAATAGCTTTTATTATTTGTAACAGCACAAATGCGCAAGCCCAGGCGGCGGCTACAACTACAAAAGCGCCCACCATCAATGCTACCGGGGCAACTGCCTACATTGATAAGTTTTTTAAAACGTATGAAAAAGATGGTACTTCAAGGGCTATCATCAACATTTTTAAAACTAATCCACTGGTTGATTCAACCAGTTTGAGAGGGTTAATTGCCAAAATTGATACTACCCGGGCTTTAATTGGCCTATACATCGGAAAGGAATTGATTGTGCAACGCAAGGCATCAAACAGCCTGATATTGTACAGTTACCTGGTAAAACACCAGAACCAACCGGTACGTTTCACCTTTATGTTTTACAAACCCAAAAACGATTGGTTAATATACCGCTTGTATTTTGACGATCAGGTTGATAATGAACTGGAAGAATCGGCCAAGATAAACGGGAAAACACCGTAAGCGAGCTTAAAGAAGAAAGCTAAAGGCCTAAAGCATCTTCTGCTTTAGGCCTTTTTTTTATCATTGCTTATATAGCTTTAGGCTTTGTACTTTGAGCTTTCAGCTCTTCAGTCCACCAAAATATTTTCGCCAAATTTTTGTGATACAGTAGTATTTTCTTTGTCATTAATGCTGATCACCAACGAATTATCGTAAGTTATTTTTTCCAGTAGCTTGATGTTGGTACCTATGCCAATATCCAATTTTTGCAGGTACTGTAAAAACGAACTGCTGGTATCTTTTACAGCGGCTACCCGGCAATTAGTTCCTATTTTCAGATCGGCTAAGGTTACCGAATAAGGTTTCGGAACCTTACCGTTTGCTTTTGGTATAGGGTCGCCATGGGGATCATATTCCGGGAAACCGAGAAACTTATCCAGCCTGTCGGCCAGTGTAGCATCGCTGATGTGTTCCAGTTCTTCGGCAATATCATGAATCTCATCCCAATGATACCCCAGTTTTTCTAACAAAAACACTTCCCAAAGCCGGTGACGACGAACAATCAACACCGCGTCTTTTAAACCAACAGGAGTTAGTTTAACGCCTTTTTTCTTGTCGTACTCTATCAACTGCTTGTCGGTCAGCTTGCGTATCATATCCACAACAGATGCCGGGTTGTTTTTCAACGATTCGGCAATGGCTGTAGGCGTTATCTTAAAATTAGATTGCTGGCTAAGCCGGTAAATTGATTTTAGGTAATTCTCTTCTGATAATGTGTACATCCACCTTTATGATTACACACAAACATAGCTAAAAACATTTCGTTTATTATAAAATTAGTTAAGACTAATTTTATATATTTTATTAATCAAATAAATTAAATATGTTTGCATAAATTTAAACTATATGCGAGCACTACTTTTACTTTTTATATTATTGATAACTAATCAACTTTTTGCCCAAAACGGAGTTTTAAAAGGGCATGTTACCGCCAATAATGAACCTTTGTCTTATGCTTCAGTAAGCATTAAGGGGCTTGGGAAAGGCGTAAGTACCAATACCAAGGGCTATTTCGAGATCAAGAACATTCCTCCCGGCACCTATGGTATCACTTTTACCAGCATCGGTTATGAAGCCGACACCGTCAGTATCACCATTAACAACAATGAACCGGTTATAAAAAATGTGAGCCTGAAAGAAAAACCATCTAAGCTCAATGAAGTGGTGGTAACAGGGGTATCGCGAGCTACACAACTACGAAGCAACCCCGTGCCCATAACGGTAATGAGCAAAAAAGAGATCGAGCAGCATGTCAATAACAATATCATTGATGCTATTATCAAAGGTGTACCAGGTGTAAGCGCGGTTACCACCGGGCCCAATATTTCCAAACCTTTTATTCGAGGCCTGGGTTACAACCGTGTTTTGACTTTATACGATGGTATACGCCAGGAAGGCCAGCAATGGGGCGACGAACATGGTATCGAGATAGATCAATACGGTATCGGTCGTGCTGAAGTGGTAAAGGGCCCTGCCAGTTTAACTTATGGCTCCGATGCGCTGGCCGGTGTTATCAACCTCATCCCATACATCCCCAGTGGCGACGATGGCAAGCTCAATGGCGATTTCATAACCGATTATCATACCAACAACGGCA
Organism: Mucilaginibacter lappiensis; assembly: GCF_900155965.1. Taxonomy (GTDB): domain Bacteria; phylum Bacteroidota; class Bacteroidia; order Sphingobacteriales; family Sphingobacteriaceae; genus Mucilaginibacter; species Mucilaginibacter lappiensis. The sequence goes on along the minus strand of NZ_FTMG01000006.1, from coordinate 170,551 downwards.
TGATCGGCACTTCCGTGGGCTTATCCTACAAACAGAACAACTGGAAATACGCTTTTCGGGCTACCGCCAAAGCGGCACATGATTATCAAAATAAGATCGATGGTTTTGTTTATAATACCGGTTTCCGGGAGTTTAACTTATCCGGCATTGCCCGGGTCGATAAATCATGGGGCTATTCACAAATTGGCGCTACACTATATGATAACCGCCAGGAAATACCCGATGGCAGTCGCGATTCGCTTAGTCGCCGTTTTACCAAGCAGATCTATGAGGCAGGGCAAGACGATATCAAAAACCGTCCTGTAGTTTCCAACGATGAATTGCGTTCTTATGCCATAACACCTTTACATCAGCGTATACAGCATTACAGGGTATACAATACCAACTCTTTTAAAACCGGCGATGGCAGTATCAACACATCATTGGGCTTTCAACAAAGTATCCGCAGGGAATATGACCATCCTACTATTCCGGAGCAGGCCGGCTTATATGTGGTACTGAATACCGTTAATTATGATGTGCGGTATAACCTGCCCAGTTTAGGTGGTGTTGAAACGACGGCGGGTATCAATGGTATGTATCAAACTAACCGTAGTAAGGCTGCAACCGATTTTCCGATACCCGATTATAATTTGTTTGATGCCGGAGGCTTCCTGTTCGCTAAAAGGAGCTTTGGCCGAATCGATATTTCCGGTGGTTTAAGGTATGATACCAGGCACATTACCTGGAACAACTTTTATGTGGGCACCGATGCACAAACCGGGTTTGGTAAGCAAGTACATCTGCCTGATACAGCGGGCGCCAGTCTACAGTTTCCTGCCTTTAAACATAATTACCGGGGCTTTTCGGGTAGTTTAGGTCTTACCTATAATATCAGCGATCGCCTGCTGCTCAAAGCTAATATTGCCAGAGGCTATCGGGCACCAAACATTACCGAAATTGGTTCAAACGGGCTTGATCCTGGTGCGCACATTGTTTACCTGGGTAACCGCAGTTTCAACCCCGAATTTAGTTTGCAGGAAGATCTTGGTTTTATTGCTTATCTGCCCGATATGGACATCATTGCCGAAGTATTCAACAATAATATCAACAACTATATTTACCAGGCCAAATTGAATGATGCCAACGGTAATCCTGTTATTATTGTACCGGGAAACAGCACCTATCAATACCAGCAATCAAAAGCCCGGCTTTATGGTGCCGAACTTACCCTCAACCTGCATCCGCAAAGCATCAAGTGGCTGGCATTTGACAACAGCATATCCTATGTAACCGGGATAAACAAAAATCAGCCATTGATAGATAAATATGGCGAAGCAGCAAAGTACCTTCCCTTTATACCTCCGTTGCATACCCGGTCGGCATTAAGAGCAACATTGCCTGGAACTTATGGTGTATTTAATAAACTAAACGCCCGCATTGAGGCTGATGGCTATACTAACCAGAACCATTTTTATGCGCTGGATAATACCGAAACGTTTACTAAAGGATATACCCTGTTTAACGCGGGCCTGGGTTTTACCATTAAAGCCGAAAAAGCTAAATCTTCCTTTTATGAGTTTTTTATCCAGGGAGATAATTTATTTGATACCGCGTACCAGGCTAATTTGAACCGATTAAAGTATTTTGAATATTATAAATCATCGCCTAATGGGCATACTGGTATTTATAATATGGGGCGAAATATAAGCTTTAAGGTTATTTTACATTTTTGATCAAAGCTCAAAAACGGGCTCTCTATCATAGAAAGCCCGTTTTTTATCCTAAATATTTTTAGTTAATGGTGTCCATGTTCTCCACCATGGCCGCCGCCATGATCTCCTCCGGGACCGCGTCCACCGCCATGGTTTCCATGATCTCCGCCGTGATTTCCGCGATCACCTCCCCAGTTACCACGTCCGCCGCCACGATTACCACCCCAATTACCGTTTCCACGATTACCACCGCGGTTGCCCCAATGGTTGCCGTTATTATAGTGTGGACGTGCATAAGCTGTTCTGCGGGCATAATTACCACGCCAGTAGTTGGCATAATGTGCATCCCGGCTGTTACGGATGATCACCTGGTCGTGACGGCCACGGAAACCAGCGTAATGATCCCTGTAATACCCGTGCCTTAACCATGGGTTACGATCATTGATCACCACTTTATAACCGTTATATAGGTTATAGTGACGATAGCGTACCGGCAAATAGGCGCGGTGTACCCATATATTGTTATCAAAATATACATATTGATGGGTAGGCACATCGTAATAAGTATCAATATCGGGCATGTAATAATAGTTGGCATAATTGTAACCCACAGGGCCCCAGGCCGGCTGGCTGCCGATATTCACTCCCAAACTTACACTTACCTGGGCACTGGCATTTTTGACTGTAAAGCAGCTTAATAGTATAACTGCCGACAAAATGAGCTTTTTCATTTTTTAATGTTTTTTAAGTGGTTGATAAGTTATCGTGGTAAAACTTCATTTAACTGAATTAGCAGGCCACGATCACTTATTATAACATTGTTTGTAATGTATGACACTCGTTAGCACAAAAAGTTTAAATTTTTCATTTCGGACTTTTCTGCATCTAAACCAATATCATAAAAAACGAGCCCACCCATCATGGCAGACTCGTTCCGTATATAAAATTTAACAACAATAATTAATTCCTGTGTCCGTCACCGCGGTGATCATCGTCGCGGTGATCATCTCTAACGGTTTTGTGATCCACAACCCTGCGGCTATTTCCGCGGTCGCCTCTCCAATGATTTGTGTACTTAACCTCTTTGCTGTCGCGGATGACAGTTTGATCGCGACGGCCCCTGTAGCTTGAATACTTCTGCCTGATCACATCATTGTGAACCCATGGAGTGCGCTGATTCACAACTACTTTGTAGCTGTGATAAACATCATAATTGCCATAACGAGGTGGCAGAGCGGCACCACGTACCCATGCGTTATTGTTCATATAAACATACTGATGGGCATTCACATCATAATATGAATCGATATCGGGCAGGTAATAATAATCAGCATGATCATAGCCTGTAGGGCCCCATTCTGGCTGACTGCCTATATTTATACTTAAACTTATTTGAGCACTGGCTATTTTTACTGATAAGCAGCTTAGCAGTATAATCGCAGTTAAAATGATCTTTTTCATTTGTTTTTGTGTGTTGGTTGTATGTATGACAACCAGCTTAAACAAAAGTTTAGCTAACGCCTGTATTGCGGAGTAACTAATCGGTTACAAATGTGTAATGAATTGATATGCAGAAAGTTAGTCTATTGGTCGTCGTCCGAGTCCTTATCCGAAGTCTTTTTTCCGGTCATGGCCAGCACGGGTTTTCCAATCACTTTGTAGTTGCCTTCACCTTTTAATATCGACGCTAACTGGGCCTTATCCTGCATGGTTTTTACCGCTTGGGCCAGCTCTTTATCGTATTTAAAATTGGTTTCGTAACGGCCCCGTTCAAAATAATAGCGGGAAGCTATTTCATTTTCAAGCACCTGTTTTATTTCGGCTTTGTGCTGTTGCAGGTCGTTCTTTTTGCTGGTCAGCAGTTTTGACTTTAAAATATCGTATTCGCTCTGAATATCATTAAACTGCTTCTCTTTGGTGGCTTCTGTTTTCAAACTGCTCAGTACTTTTTCTGCAGTAGTAGTATAGCTGTAATTTTTACCGGCCAGGTATTTTACAAAATCACCGTAGTCAGCATCCGATAGGCTGAACTCTTTTGGCTCGGCTATTTTAGCATGTGCATCGCGGTAAACGGTAGCGTAATCAAATATTAGCAGTTTGCCTACCAAGGCCTGGGTTACATTGGCAAATTTTTCCTGTTTGATAAAAATATCAGGGTAAATGCCACTGCCGTCAAAAACCGACCGGCCATTTTTTGTTTTAAACTCATGGATCAGCGAATCGGCTACTTTTACCACGCTGCCGTCATCCTTACGATGCGTATAATCAAGCGCCTGTATGCAACGACCCGATGGTACATAATATTTGGCGATGGTTATTTTAACCAGGCTATTATAAGGGAGGTTAAACGTTTGCTGTACCAGGCCTTTACCGTAACTGCGTTGCCCTATAATGATAGCGCGATCAAGATCCTGTAAGGAGCCCGCTACAATTTCTGAGGCTGAAGCTGAATGACTATTTACCAATACCACCAAAGGCAAATTAGGCTCTAATGGTGTATTAACCGTGCTATAGGTAAAGTTTTTATCCTTGATCTTCCCTTTTTGCGATACTACCTCTACATCTTTTTGTACAAACAGGTTGACGATTTTTACCGCTTCCTGCAGTATACCGCCACCGTTTGAGCGCAGATCCAATATGATACCGTTAGGATTGCTCTTTTTTAGTGTTACCAGCGCGTTGGTTACCTCGGCGGCTGAATTTTCCAGGAATTTATCCAGTTTGATATAGCCCATGTTACCGTCAACCATACCAAAATAGGATACGTTGGGTTGTTTGATCTCATCGCGGATCAGGTTCTTTTCAAAAGATTGTGGTGTATTATCGCGTTTGAGGAGTAATTTGATAGGCGCTCCTTTTGAACCTTTCAGTAGCAGGCTTACCTGGTCGTTATTTTTTCCTGTAAGATCAATGTCATTTATTTTCAGGATCTGGTCGCCGGGGTGTATATCGGCCTTCTGAGCAGGAAAACCCGAGAAAACATCAGACACATATACCTTGCCGTTGCGTGCAAAAATGCTGGAGCCGATGCCCCCGTACTGGGTACTTACATAATGCATCTTATAATCTTCTATTTCCGATTCGGGAACAAATTCGGTGTAGGGATCGAGCCCGTCGAGCATGGCATCAACACCTGTTTTTACCAGTTTAGCCGAATTGATGTCATCTACGTAGTTGATATTCACCTCTTTATAAACAGAGGCAAAAACATCCAGGTTTTTCGATATCTGGAACAGGTCGTCATTAAAAGCCAGCCCACCGCCTGCCAGCAATACTATACCGGCAACTAAACCTATCTTTTTGTATCTTTTATTGATCGCCATACCCAGTTTCTTCATTAAGCCTATAAAAATACAAAAAAGCTTATTGTTTTTTACAAATCAGGCCTTATTTACAGCCGGTTATTGTCAATATTTACCAAAGCCTTTTTCAAAGTGAACACTACATACTTCCTGTCACGGTTCACCAGATCCATTAATTTGGTTATCAGGCTTTCTTCCTGGCCTTCGGCGTATTGTAATTGCTCGTCGGTAAGGTGGTTATATTTGCGTTGTACTTTTATTTTGATGCGCTCCCAATCTTTGTTGGTGATACTGATCTCAGCCATGACTAATTATTTTCAGCAAAAATATAAAAAATACACGGCAGCTGAATTTAAAATGTCAACCGCCTTTAAGATGGTTCCAAAAAACTTTTTAAACCTTAAATTTTAACAAATTTCTGGTCGAAAATGGCGTAAAAACAGCTCAAAATTCATTCAAAACCATTGATTTTAACACTTTTTAACAAATTTTAGCACAGTTTTAACGTGTTTTTGAAACTTTAAAAAGTATTAAATAACTAACTATAAAGTGATTAGATGTTAGTTAGTCGATTTTTGGGCCTGTTTTTCTTTAAGCTAAACAGCCCGGATGTCTGTTAAAAGACACCCGGGCTGTTGATTAATATAAATATACGAAAATTTTGGCGTAGGTGGAAATGTTACGGATCTACTTCACAATTCTTTTCACGTTATCTTTTACAAAGGTATCCCAGCCGGAGTATGATTTTTTGCTGCCGGTTTTACTGCCTGTGGACATGCGTTGAAAAGAGTGACAAACCGCTACGGCCAGTCCGTCGGTAGCATCCAGAAAATCGGGGGTTTCTTTAAAGCTGAGCAGGTTTTGCAGCATGGCAGCCACCTGTTCTTTAGTGGCGTTGCCATTACCTGTGATGGATTGTTTTATTTTACGGGGAGCATATTCGGTAATATCAATACTACGTGATAATGCTGCAGCCATGGCCACGCCCTGCGCCCGGCCCAGCTTGAGCATTACCTGTATGTTTTTACCGTAAAATGGGGCCTCAATGGCCAGGCAATCGGGTTTGTAATTATCAATAAGAGCCACGGTTTTTTCGAAGATGCGCTGCAGTTTAAGCATATGATCGTCCAGCTTTTCCATTTTCACTACGCCCAGGGCTATGAGCTCAATTTTTGGTCCGGTTTCTTTAACCAGGCCATAACCCATTACGGCAGTGCCGGGGTCGATGCCTAAAATAATACGTTCTTTGGTGTTTGCTTGCTGCACGTTTCAAAGGTAACTATATCGGAGCTAAAAGCGGAAGGCTCAAGGCCGAAAGCTTTTTAATTTTCGGAGTTTAAAATGGCCATATACTCCTCCCGGCTGATCATTCGGGCACCCATAGATTCCATATGGTTGGTATGTACCTGGCAATCTACTAATTTGTACAAACCGCTTTGGCATACATGGATGAGCGCGGTTTTGGAGGCATTACTTACTTTGCTAAACATACTTTCGCCGCAAAAAACATCGCCTACCCGTACGCCGTAAATGCCGCCAACCAATTCCTGGTTTTGCCAAACCTCAACGGAGTGGGCATAGCCTTCGGCATGTAGTTGGTTATAGGCAGCTTTCATATCGTCGGTGATCCAGGTGCCGTCCTGATCCTCTCGCGGAACGGTGGAGCAGGCTGTGATCACCTCATGGAAACAAGTATCGGCAGTAACGCTGAACCGGCCTGAGTTGAGCGCCCGGCGCATAGACCGGGATATGTTGAGCTCCTGCGGATAAAGCACAAAACGTTCATGCGGCGAATACCACAGGATTGGCGTATCATCACTATACCAGGGGAAGATGCCGTTTTGATAGGCCAGCAGCAGGCGCTGGGTCGATAAGTCGCCGCCTACAGCTAAAAGCCCGTCTGGTTCGGCCAGATCGGGCTCAGGAAATACTAAACGTTTATTGAGCCTGAATATCATCAGGCGCAAATTTAAGCTTTGCGGCGAATCACCAGTTTTTTATTTTGCGCTTTGGCTACCGCATCCATATAAACCTGCATTTCGGTGTATTTTGCGGCCGGGATCACCTGGTTGGTTAAGTTGAACTTTGCCGTGCTGATCACCTGGTTTTTGGTAGCATCATATTGATATTTTACCTCGTAACTGCCATAGGTAAACTTTAGGCTTTGATCGGTAGGTAGGGTCTCTACCTCAAAACCGGCAGGCAGGTCGATAGTGGTGATGCAGGTTTTAGCAACCGGGGCCTTGAAATAGTAATTAGTTTTTCTTTTCTCTTCGGCAGGCAATGTAACATCCCAAAGTATAAAGGCCAGCGGACGATAAAATTGCTTATCGCCAGTGGCGATGTCGCAAAACTTATCATACTCCATATCAATGTTTACCTCCTTAAAGCCTTTTGTATCATCAGCAGGCTTAAAGGTAAAAACAGAGGGCTGTTTAATATTCAGGTTTTTTAACAGGTATTCTTTTTGTTCGTCGGCTTTATAGTTGGGCAGTACATCAACAAACATGCTGCGATATTCGCCGCTGCTTAAAATATTGATATGGGCTTTGGCTCCGCCATCTGCGTCCAATACCAGGTGTACCTGGCCGTTAAGCTGATTGTCTTGTGGATTGCTTCGGGGAGTATTTACCAGTTTGCCACCTTCGTCTGTAATCAACAAGGCGTTGCGGTTTTCGGTAAAAGGGCCTAGTTTGCCAAATGGGGTGGTGCTGCTGGTACATTCCAGCCAGGTGGTGTCATTTTTAAAGGGGACACATAGTATGGCATGGTTAAATGAATTATTGGGGAATGCCTCGCTGGCGGGTTCAGCATTGTAACCTGCCCTGATGATAGCGTAATTTGATGGAATGTTTACAGCTTTGAGTAAGGCCCTCATATAGTTGGAAAGTGCTTTGCAATCGCCGTATTTTTTCTGGTCGACAAAAGTTGCCGGAAAAGGTTTAAAACCCCCAATGCCTAACTGAATGCCAACATAGCGCATGCTTTTTTGCATGTAGTTATACAGAAAACGGGCTTTCTCCTTATCGGTTTTGATAGTATCGGTCATTTGTTTTATCTGGGCTATACGTTCGGGACTTAAGGAAGAAACATCGTCATTTAGCGATTTTATCCAGTTGCCGAATGATTGCCAGCTGGTAAAGTCGCCGGGATAGCCATAGCAATTAAAGGTATTTACTGCAAAATTGATTTTGGGAATGATGGTCCAGCTTACAATATGTTCCTGTTTTTTGATGGCCTTCAGGTTTTTAGCTGTCCAGGTATAGGTGTCAAGACCGTCGGCGCTGCTTTTAACAGGTTTAAGGTTAGTATTGCTGTTCTGGTACCGGAAACCTATGGTAGGGTTTACCGAAATTTTGCAGTATTCGTTTTGTACTGCTTGTTCCATTTTGTCCTGCACATACCAGCTGTTCAGACTAATGAAGCTGCTTTCATTTTCTTCGTACTGAATTTCAATAGTTGCCGGATAGGCGGCTATGGCATGTCTTATAGCCAAAAAACGCTGATCCGTTACCATGGTTTCATCGTCTGCAGCCGAGCCATCGTACATATCGCTTTTATGATACTTTTTGATGAGCAGGCCGGCAGCATTATAAATGCTTATTTCGATACCGCTGTAGGAATCATATTTTTTATTGTAGGGTAACATAAAGGTAGCGTCATCATCGCCTTTTTCATTGAGTATAGTTACAATGCTATGCTCTTTGGTTATCTGTTTGCCGGGTTCTTTTACTATAGTTTCACGTGCTTCATAGCGAATTACCACGTTGGCATCCTCTTTTAACGAATCGGGGATGGTTGAAGCCACGTACAGATCCTTCGGGATGTTTTTATCCTGGCTGTAACTTTGACTATGTGCCGCGTACAAGGCTGCTATAGTTAATAGCAGCCTGTTATATTTTTTAGTAAACATGATTTATCAGGATTTTTTGAGTACTACCTGCTCGTTCAGCATTTCGTACATTTTTTTACAGAATTCATGAAACTCCGGATAGTTCTCTTTAAAATACATTGATTGTTTAAAATCGACGTTGAGCCTAATCATAATGGAGCCATCCTGTTCGGCCACAATACGCCTGAAGATAATGCTTTTGTCGGGGATCATCATGCTGATGCTTTTGGGCAGGGCGTCAACCTTATAGCCGGCAGGCAATTTGAATATGCCGGTTATAGCGTAATTATCGCGGTAACCGAAATCGATATCTGTAACGCGGTTTTCGTTTAAGAATGGATTTGTTTTAAGATTGGTGAACAGGTTGGAGTTAAAGTAAATATAGTTTTCATCAGCCCCGGGAAGATCGAGGTTAAAGTCCATCTTTTGTTGCAGCGGCAAAGTGTCGACCTCCATATTCTCAAACTTTACCGAAGCAATTTTCATGTTATTGTTATCGTTACGCAAAAAGTCGATGTATTTTTTTTCGCCATCGGTTTTGTATTTCTTGATGCAATTAACACGATTGTAGGCAAAGCTGCTGATGTCGGCTGTGCCACTCATCTTGCCCTCTGGTTTTATTTCGGCATTAATGAGCACTATCTGTCTAACCGGGTCTTTATCATCTAAAAATGCGAGATCATAAACCTGATCGTCCTTATTGATGTACAAACCAAATGAGTTTAAATAGTTGTTAGGTACCTGGTTGTATATATTGTATTTGTTGGTAGCATCCAATACATAGTATTTATTACTATCAACCGGAATATAGGCTACCGTAGTATTAAATTGGTAAAAGCTTGGGTAAGCCGGATTAACACGACCATTACTGCGTGTACTCACTAGCATAGGATATACTTTAACTCCTGATTTTTTAAGCAAGTGGGTAAGAATAAGGTTAATTTCGGTTGAGTTACCTATTTTTTTGTCCCAGGCTTTTACCGTGCCATCATTAGTATAGCGGGCATAAGAGTCGTTCCATTTTACTGTATTCTTAACCTCGTTAAATAAGTAAGAAATCTTATTGTCGTCAGTTTTCAGACCTTTGGCTTTAGCAATGATCGCCTCTTCGCCGGTAAGTTTACGGTTTATCTGGCCACCAAAATCTTCGTCGTCTGCTTTATTCTCACCAACTTTTTTCCAGGAATCCTGATAAGTTTGTGTAAACCCGTTGGTTGGTTTTATACTTAACAGCTGAAAAAGTATGCGTTCTGAATTATCACTACGGGAACCCATAAAGGGCTCATCTTTTAGCGATGGTATGTTGGCCAGTGCCTGTATGTGGGCATTACTTGAATTGGTTTTGTCTACCACATAAGGAGAATGTACATTTACCAGTTGCTTATAAAATAGAATATCAGGTACGTTGGTGCTTAATTCACTATAGCGGGTTGGCAGATCACTCTGGAAATACCAGTCGGGAAAATCAGTGATGGAAGCAGATGTTAAGCGATATTTATATTCCAGGATAGAACCCGGCTTTACGTTAGGGAAAGAAAATACCATGGCCGAGCGATACTTGTCGATCACCTCAGTAAATATTTGCTTTTTATCAACTTTTACTATTTCGGGAGTGCCGTTGGCTGCGTTAATGGTTTGTGCCTGTAAGCCGCTAATGTATTCGGAACGATTGGCACTATAATATTCTATACGGATGTTGGCTTCTGATTTGCCGTTATCGTTAAATATTTTAATGCGCTTGTGTCTTTCGGTCACAATGTTATAGGTTTGGTCAAAGTAAACCTCGGCCTTGTCAAAAAGGATCTCAGCGTTAGCGTCTTTTTCAAAATCGCAGGCTTTAAGCTCCAGATCGGCTTTATCAGCTTTGCCAAATGCTTGAGCGGTGGGTACAGGCGCGGGTGTTTGCGCGTTGGCAGCAACTGCCATACACCCTAAAAGGAGTAGGGTAAAAATCTTGTTCATGTGATAAGGTTTAATCTCTCTAATTACAATTGAATACGAAAGTAATATAAGAATTTTTAAAAAATAAAACAATTTATTCAATTGATTGTAGCTCTTTCATTTTTATTCCGTTCCCGACTTTGTAATTATTGCTGAAGTGACTCCGTATAATAAATAGGAATATAATTTATATATTGCTTTACTGTAATTTTGGCATCAGCAAAATAAGGGTTGTGCTTAAATATGTGCCATTTGCTGAAATGGCATTTGGATTGATATACTGTAATTAATGAAACAAAAATTTTATGATACTGCTGTGAAGCAGGAAAAAGCTGTTTTGGTTGGTGTAATGACACCGCACGTAACCGATGAGCAGGAGAAGGAGTATTTAGAGGAACTGGAATTTTTGGTGGCCACTGCCGGTGGCGAAACAATAACAAGTTTTACCCAAAAACTGCAACGGCCAGACAGGGCAACTTTTGTAGGCTCTGGTAAGCTGGAAGATATTAAAGCCTTTGTAATAGAAGAAGAGATTGATATGGTGGTTTTTGATGACGAGCTATCGCCATCGCAACTGCGCAATATTGAGCGGGAACTGCAGGTGAAAATACTTGATCGTAATAACCTGATACTGGACATTTTTGCCAACCGGGCACAAACCGCACAGGCTAAAACCCAGGTGGAGTTGGCCCAGCTGCAATATTTACTACCACGGCTTACCCGTTTATGGACCCACCTGGAGCGCCAGAAGGGTGGTATTGGTATGCGTGGCCCGGGTGAATCGCAAATTGAAACTGACAGACGTTTGATCCTGGATAAAATATCATTGCTGAAAGAAAAACTGAAACAGATTGATAAGCAGAACGAAACCCAGCGCAAAAACCGTAACCAGATGGTGCGTGCCGCTTTGGTGGGCTACACCAACGTGGGTAAATCGACCATCATGAATATGATATCCAAATCTGATGTGTTTGCCGAGAACAAGTTGTTTGCTACCCTGGATACTACCGTGAGGAAAGTGGTGATTGAGAATGTGCCTTTCCTGCTGTCGGATACGGTTGGATTTATCCGCAAACTGCCTCACCATTTGGTGGAGTGTTTTAAATCGACCCTGGATGAGGTACGTGAAGCCGACATCCTGGTACATGTGGTGGATGTATCGCATCCCAATTTTGAAGATCAGATACGTACGGTAAACGAAACCCTGAAAGACATTGGCGCTATTGATAAAAAGATGATCACAGTGTTTAATAAAATAGATGCTTTTAAGCCCGAAGAGCACCAGTTGGAGCCTCAGGCCGAGCCGCTTACACTGGATGATTTTAAACATAGCTGGATGGCGAAGAATAACAGCCCGGCGATATTTATATCAGCTACTAAAAAGGAAAATGTAGATGAGTTCAGGGATTTGCTTTATAACGAGGTAAAGGCCATACATACCGAAAGGTACCCGTATGATCAGTTGTTGTATTGAGCCCCCTAGCCCCCCTGAAGAGGGAACTTTTGACTAGCATAATAAAAAAGCATCTCGAAGCAAGAGATGCTTTTTTGTTTTTGTCAGGAGCTTTCCCGGTATTTTAAATTAGTTAATTTATTGGTTTTCAGGTACAGGTAATCATTTTTGAAATCCAGTATCATATTAAATCGCTTCAAAACATCGTCGCCTAAATAGTTGATCATAAAGCCCACCGGGTTTTTACTGCCTAAAATAAGGGTTGGGATATTGGTCAGTTCAAAACCATTGATCTTTAACGCAGGGACAAGCACTATTTTAGTTTCGTATCCTACTCCTCTGGGGTCATGAAGTACGGATGATTTAAGCAGCTTTAAATTCCTGGGGAAATTTTGCTGACTTACCCAAGTGCTATCTACAACTACGGCCTGTTCCGAACCGGTGTCGAATAAAAAGCTGCCGCTATATTTTTTATGCTCTATTTCAAAACTCCCTTTGGCGATAACAAAGGAACGGATGATCTCCAGCTTCGACCGTACATAGCCTTTGGGGATTTTTAGAGGTTTGGAGTGTATGATCAGCAAACTCTGATCGTAGTTGATCTCTAAAGTTTTGCTCTCAAACAAATTCCAGCCAAAACGTCCGTCCATTTCGTACGCAGTTAATCCTGTAGCCACTATTTCGGGATTGGTCCAAACGGATTTCCCCATTTGTAACTTAAACACCTTATTTAAGTTATTGTAATTGGGTTTGGCTTTACCGGCTAAAGCATCGGGCTGGTTGGCGAGTAGTTTTGTTTTTTTGAGGATAGCGTCCCGGGTTAACCTAAAATCCCAGGAGCCGGTATCAAAATCAAGATTTAAAGTATCGGTATTATTAATAACAGTTTTTACACAGATGGCATCATAAGCGGTTAAAGTAAACGGGATAGTATCATGTGTGGCAATATTATTTTGCGATTTATTTTCGGGTGGTATTGCGCTTGCAATTTGTGTGTAGCAGGAGTCTTTGCCGTTTAGCAATACCACAAAATTAAACCTGGTTCCCGGTTTTACTTTTACCCTGATGGAGTCGATATCGGTATAAAAGGTCACCCACTTGGCTTTTCTGGATCTTTCGGCGGTAAAAACATCCGGTCTGATCTTTGGCGAAAGTGTCCAGGAATTTTTATCTAAATAGCCCCCATCATTAATGGATACACCTTTTGAGGTAGCTTTGATGACCGGCAGTTTTGATTGCGCAAACCCCGCCTCAATCCATAAGCAAATGGTGAAGAAAAGAAGATATTTCATGTGTTTTTAATTGATTTTTCCGATCCATCTACAAGATACATTATTCTGATCTGGTGGCAGCAATGAGTCAATTAAAAATTCTGCGATTGAAAGTTAGCGGGTTTTTATATCCGCAATTGCTTTATCTAAAAGGGTATTAAACTCCTGTGGCTTTTCGATCATCGGGAAATGCCCGGTAGCGTGGATATACAGTAGCTTGAAGGGGATTTTATTGGCTGCCAGATGCGTAGTGTCGGTTGGTTTTATGTCGCTGTTAATAAGATATAGTTTAGTTTTAGCAGCTTTAAGTTTTTCTATTTCGTTAAAATCGCCCATTTGTTCCATGCAAGCTGCGGCTATACTTGTATCGCCGGTAGCAACATCATGTAATACTCTCTTTTTTACCGCTGCCGATGTAGTTTTATAAAACAACTCCTGGTTAAAATAATCAAAGGTTACTTTTTTAAAGTACCGCTTTAACGAATCGATATCCTTAGCGTATTGGATTTTATCCTGCTTGCTCTGGACGTATACTTTGCCTACATTCCTGAAAATATCCACCACAACCAGGCCAATTACCTGTTTAGGATTATCAACTGCAGCCTGTAAAGCGACATCACCCGACATGGAATGACCTATCAGGATCACCTTTTTCAGGTCTAATTGTTTAATCACCGAATCGACATCCCTGCTGAATGCCATAGGGCTCCAATCTTTCCGGTTTTTACCCGACTTGCCAAAACCGGGCAGATCAATAGCCACCACGCGATATTTTTTGCCGAAATAAGCGGTCTGATTTGTCCAATATGATTTGTTGATGCACCAGCCATGCACAAAAAGTAAAGTAGTATCATTTTTACCGGAGTCGGTATAAGCTATATTGACGCCGTTATCATAAATGGCAGTTTTATCAATAGCATTTGATCCAGAATTTTTAGATGGATTGTTGCAGGAGGTGAATGTTAATGACCAAAAGATGCCCGTTAACAGGTAGAACAATGACTTCATGATATTGCTTGATTAATCACGGCAACATACCATTGTTTTGATTATAAAGCAATCATAAAGAGTAATTTAACTTTATTTAACAGATGGACGTTATTAAAACTTTGTTACGGGGTGATTACAAATTAGGAGGAAGGGGAGGTGTGTAAATAGTAAAAAATGCGTCATTGCGATAGCGTGGCAATCCCTAAAATACAGAGTGACTCTGCACATCGGGGATTGCCACGTCGTTCCTCCTCAATGACGTGGTGGTTGCAATGCATCTTTATATCATGCGGTAACACTTGCCAGGAGTTCTTCCAGGCGGGCGTGCGAGTCAAGAACGCCTTGTTCCATGCCTGATTGCAGCATGCCGTCGCGATCAGCAACTGATTGAAATACTGACTGGGCAACTATCCTTGTCCGGTTATTGGGTAATGCTTCAAATTTTAAAGTTTCCAATGCTACATGACCTGCTTCCGGTAATCCTTCAAATTCAAACGTTTGGATGATGCGTTCGGGGGCTGTGCTTTCATGGCAAACTCCATGAAAACCATATTCATTTCCGGCTGGGTCGGTATGAATGTAGCGATAGGAGCCACCAGCTCGTGCTTCAAATTTTTCAATCCTCATGGTCAGGTCGCACTGACCTCCCAGCCATTGTATCACCAATTCCGGATCGGTATATGCTTTAAAAACAAGCTCACGGGGAGCATCAAATTCGCGGGTGATGAAAATTTCCTGTTTGCCGGGTACGGCGGTGATGGTTGTTTTATTCTTTTCCATTTTCTTGATTTTTAATTGGTGTCTGTTTATTTTTTATCATTTGATGTGTTTTCCTTTTGCAAACGCGCCAGCAAATCATCCATTTTAGTAAAGCGTTCTTCCCAGCTTTTGCGGTATGGCTCAATCCATTGGGCCACCTCGTTCAATGGCTCAAGCCTCACTTCGCAATACCGTTCCCGTCCATTTTTTTTAACATCTATTAAACCACACTCTATCAATATTTTGATATGCTGCGATATGGCCGGCCTGCTTACTTCAAAATTGTCGGCAATGGCATTGAGGTTCAGGGGCTGCTGGGCGATCAGGTTAATGATCTGCCTGCGGGTAGGGTCGGCTATAGCCTGGAATACATCTCTTCTGGTACTTGTCATAATGCGTAAGCGTTTGCTTACTCAAATATATATGTAAGTATTTGCTTACGCAAGCTTTATTTGAAAAAAGTTTTAGGAATGAAAGATTAGAAAAGTTTGTCATTCTGAGCGCAGCGAAGAATCTTCTTTATCAAGCATGTAGTTTGCTGGACTCTCGAAGAAGATCCTTCGTGCCTCAGGATGACAAGTGGAGAATGAGTAGTTAATACCCTTTAATGCGCAAGAGAAGTTAAAAATAACTCTTCCTTTATAGCCGGAATGGTTTGATTGGCCAGCGCCGTATCAAAAAGCAGGTTGATGGCTTTGCGGCCTTCTTCGCCCAAGTCAATAGAATATTTGTTTACGTAGAGTTCGATGTGTTTGTACATCACTTCTTCGCTCATTTCCTGGGCATGCGAGCGGATAAACTCCAGACCGGATTTTGGATTGGCAAAGGCAAACTCTACCGATTTACGCAGTACCCGGTTCAGTTTATGCTGAACATCAACAGGTAAATTGCGATTAGCTACAATGCCGCCAAGGGGTATGGCGCAGCCGGTTTGTTTTTCCCAGTAATCGCCCAGGTCAAGGATCTTTTTTAAACCTTTTTCCTGGTAAGTAAAGCGGTTTTCATGGATGATGAGCCCCACGTCAACACGGCCTTCCAGAACCGCATTTTCAATATCCGAAAACACCAGCTCAACCCTGTTAGTAGCATTAGGGAATGCATAGCCTAACAAAAAGTTAGCGGTGGTGTATTTACCGGGAATGCCGATTAAGGGATTTCGGATTTCGGATTTTGAATCTTGGATTTGTCCCTCTTTTAAATCCGAAATCGAAATTTTGACATCCGAAATCAAGAGTGGTCCTACACCGTAGCCAAGGGCACTGCCTGAATCGAGCAGAACATATTTATCGGCTACGTAGGCAAAGGCATGATAGCTCAGTTTGGTTACATCCAGTTCGCCGCGAAAAGCTTTCTGGTTCAGGGTTTCCACATCGTCATAAAAAACCTCGAAGTCTAATCCTTCGGTATCAATTTTATGATGTATCAGCGCGTCGAAAATAAAAGTATCGTTAGGGCAGGGCGAAAAGCCGAGTGTTAGTTTCATGGTAAGTGCGTGTTGCGGGTGCGAAGAGTGAGTGCGAGGAGGGAGACCATAAGTTTATCGGATCAGTCTGTCACTCACACTCACTTCTCGCACCTCAATTTAATTATTAACGATCCGGTTAACCAGTTCAATGGCAAAGTTATTCAGATTTTTAATGGCAAGCTGTATGTCCCAGTTGTCGCGGTTACGTTTTTCTACATAATTTGACACTGATCTGATCTGCAGGCAAGGCGTGTTAAACTGGCGGCAGGCATAAAAAAAGGCGGCACCTTCCATCGTCTCTATCTGCGGGTTTAATCTCCGTTGTATTTTTTGGATAGATTCTTCGTTGCCGTGAACGGTATTGACCGTAATGGCTTTTGCTTTGGTCAGGTAAAGGCTGCTGCAAACCTGCTCCAGGGTAGTTGTTGGTTTAAATGTATTTTCGCCAAAGCCCAGGGTGGTAATAGGTATAAATTCCTGGTCGTCCTCGGCGCCTGTTTCGGCAAAGGTATCTTCGGTAATCTCCACTACGTAGCCAGGGGTAATTTCGCTGTCAAAACTGCCGGCAATACCCAGGTTAATCACCAGGTCGTATTTGTGCATATTAAACTGGCGACCCATGGCAAAGGCGGTGGGCACCATGCCGGCGCCGGTTATCAGTACATCCAACTTATTTCCAAAACTGTTTACTAAAGGTTCAACTTCAAAAGAGGTGGCTGCTACAATTAATATCAGCATATTGCTTTTTTTTGAACGCTAAGATAAAACAACTCAGCTATTTTTGTTTTGTATATTTGCACCCACAAATATTATGATGATACATATTACGCGCAAGGAACATTTTAATGCCGCTCACCGGATGTACCGTGAGGAATGGAGCGCTGAAAAAAACTTTGAGGTATTTGGCAAATGCGCCAACCCCAACTGGCATGGGCATAACTATAACCTGTTTGTAACCGTTAAAGGCGAAGTTACGCACGCTACGGGTTACCTGATAGATCTGAAAGAACTCAAAACCATCATTAACGATTACGTGATTGAAAAGCTCGATCATAAGAACATCAATAAGGATGTACCTTTTATGGAAGGCAAAATGGCATCCACCGAGTTATTGTGTATTGAGATATTTAACCAGCTTAAAGCACCTATTGAAGCTTACGAAGGTGTGTTTTTGCACTCGGTTAAGTTGTATGAAACTGAAAACAATTCTGCCGAGTACTTTGGCGGATAATTTGATAAGATGATAGATAAAGAGCACCTCCCTCATCGCGATGATGATGACGATTTGGATGGCTATACCAAAGTTGACCGTTATAACCCTTCTTTGATCCAAAACCTGTCTGGCCATTACCATGACGTTTTAAAACAAATTGGCGAAAACCCCGAGCGCGAGGGTTTATTAAAAACTCCCGAGCGTATGGCGAAGGCCATGCTATACCTTACACATGGATATGATCTTGATGCTAAAGAGATCATGAATTCGGCCATGTTTAAGGAAGAGTACAGCCAGATGGTGATTGTAAAGGATATTGAAGTATACTCCATGTGCGAGCATCATATGCTGCCATTTTTTGGTAAAGCGCACATTGCTTACATTCCTAACGGTTATGTAGTTGGCCTGAGCAAAATACCACGTATTGTTGACGTTTTTGCCCGCCGCCTGCAGGTACAGGAACGTTTAACTAACGAGATTCGTGATTGTATACAGGATACCCTGAATCCTATTGGTGTAGGGGTTGTTATTGAATGCCGCCATTTGTGCATGAGCATGCGCGGCGTACAAAAACAAAACTCGGTAACCACCACATCGGCGTTTACCGGGGAATTTTTGAAAGAGAAAACCCGTACGGAATTTTTAAATTTGATATCGGCAAAGTTAGGCTAACGGCAATTACCTGGCTTATTAGTACCAATTCAACAATAAAATCTAAAACAAAAAATTAAAAAATAGCTTATTACTGATTGAACAAAGCTTTCAGTTTAAGCTGTTTTTATCTATAATAATCTAAACTGTAACTAATTAAACACTAAATTGAAGGCATATGTTTTTCCGGGGCAAGGCTCCCAGTTTCCAGGTATGGGTAAAGATCTGTATGAACAATCAGATAAAGCCCGTGAATTATTTGAAAAAGCTAACGAGATATTGGGTTTCCGCATCACCGATGTGATGTTTGACGGCACTGCCGAAGACCTGGTGCAAACCAATGTTACCCAGCCGGCCATATTTTTACATTCGGTTATTTTAGCCGCCGTTTTAGGCGACGACTTTAAACCAGAAATGGTTGCCGGCCATTCACTGGGCGAATTTTCTGCTTTAGTAGCCGCAGGTGCATTATCATTTGAAGACGGGTTACGTTTAGTAGCGGCACGTGCTAATGCTATGCAAAAAGCCTGCGAACTGCAGCCATCAACCATGGCAGCTATTTTAGGTCTGGATGATTTTACGGTAGAAGATGTTTGCCAACGGGCAGCCGGTGTAGTGGTTACCGCTAATTATAATTGCCCCGGGCAACTGGTAATTTCGGGCAGTATAGAAGGTATTGACGAAGCTTGCGAAAAATTACTTGCAGCCGGTGCAAAAAGGGCATTAAAGCTTAAAGTTGGTGGTGCTTTCCACTCTCCATTGATGGAATCGGCAAGGGTAGAACTGGAAGCAGCCATTGTTGCTACCGAGATTAAAGAGCCTATTTGCCCGGTATATCAAAATATTGATGCCAAGCCTTACACAGATACGGCATCCATAAAACAAAATTTAATAGCCCAGCTTACCGGGCCGGTAAGATGGACGCAAACGGTAAAGCAAATGCTGGAAGATGGAGCAACATCATTTACCGAAGTAGGGCCGGGCAAAGTGCTGCAGGGCCTAGTAAAAAAGGTAGATATGGCGGTGCCCACCAGCAGCGCGGTTTTACCACAATAAATCCAGTATCAGGTAGTTAGTATCAAGTATCACGATTTATATAAGATTTTCAATTCTAGTTACTTGATACTAACTACCTGATACCGGACTAAACATTATATTATACAGGGAATTTGACAACCTCGGGAAAAATACGCTTGTTGCTTACCTTAATAGGCCTTAGTTTATTAATTACAGCTATTATTGTTCAAAAAGAGTATACCCCCGTAAATAATCTGGTAAAGGCCGGCACAACGCTGGAGGAAAGTCTGCACAAAAAAGAGGCTTATGTAAATGAGCTGATCAATAATAAACTAAATTTCAGATTGTTAAAGTACCTGCCTGATAATGAGCAGGATGCCCTGGATGATATTAATGATATTACGGTTAATCACCGCATATTGTTTATAACGCTGAAAAACAATAATTTACGATTCTGGAGCGGTATTAGGGTTATTCCGGATAATCCGGGAGCTATAAAAGAGGGCTACTCCTTTATCAGGCAATCCAACGGTTACTATGAAACGATAAGAAAAACCAAAGGCGATTTTTCTGTTATCTTTTTTATTCCGGTAAAGATCAACTATGCATTTGAAAATCAGTATCTGCAAAATACCTTTGATAAAGACCTGGTTAAATATAACAATGTTGAAATAGCCGATTTTGCCGACAAGAATATCTATGAGGTACACAGCAGCAACCACAGCTATTTATTCTCCATAAAATTAAAGGCCAACAGTATTAATTACGCCTTTGTTTATTACGAGCTGGCGTTTTGGATATTAACCGTTATAGTGCTTTGTGTTTTAATGCATAGGGTGTGCAGTTACGTAGCTTTAAAGGGGCATGCTGTGTTATCTATCATATTACTGGCAGCGTTTATCGTATTGTTCAGATATATTAACCTGCATTATAACCTGCCCGATTTTGCTTATTCGCTATCTGTATTTAATCCTATATATTACGCTTCCAGTGTAGTATATCCCTCCCTGGGCGATTTTTGTATCAATATCCTGTGCATATGCTGGTTTGTTACTTTTATATACCTGCAACGGCGTAGGTTATTTACAATTGTGCCCGGTAAAACAATCGGTTACTTTATTGTTATAGCCTGTATATTAATACTTATAACCAGCTCAACGTTACTGTTAAAATTATTTTATGGACTAATCATCAATTCAAAAATAAGTTTTAACGTCAATAATGTGCTTAGCCTTTCGGGCTTTAGTTTGCTTGGGGTAATCATGCTGTGTTTTAGCTTCCTGATCTTTTATCTTATCGATGAGATCATTCTTTCTATTTGCCTGAAACTGTCAGTACCGCGTTCACATCAGCTATTCCTGCTATTGCTAGGAGTGGTTGCCACAACCGTAGTTTTTGCCCTGTACCGGGAGTATACTTCGTTTTATCTTTTGTGGTGCATCCTGGTTATTATCAGGGCCTACGGGCATTTATTTCACAAAGGACGACTTAATGGTACAACGCTCCTGGCTATTATATTGATATGTGCCCTTATTTCGGCTATTAAGCTTAACCAGTTTGAAAATGTAAAGGAACGGGAAACACGCAAAGCGCTTGTCCAGAAACTAGAAGTTCCGGATGATGCGACAGCCGATTATATTTTCAAAAAAATAGAAGGACAGATCATTGCTGATACTGCTATTATGTCCTACTTTGACCCGAAAGCGGTACACAATAAGGATTTCCTGAAAACCCGCTTTCAGAAATTATATTTTGATGGTTATTTATCCAAATATGAATTCAAGGTGCACGAGTATAACCAACTGGAGCAGCCCTTATCAGACGATAATTATACTTTGAATGTATTTAAAGACCTGGTATTGTACAGTTCATTTAAGGTATCAGATTATTTTTATCGCGAAAATGAATCGTTCGGGTTTCAGAATTACTTTGCCATTTTACCGGTTAACCATGGCGGTAAACAATGGGGTACGCTGGTTATTGAATTAAAATCAAAACCATTGCAACCATCGGGCACCTTTCCGGAGCTACTGGTTGACGGGCACATCAAACCGGAGGATGAGTTTAAAGATTATTCCTACGCGTTTTATATTGATAATAAATTGCTGAGCCAAAAAGGCAATTATGTTTACACGCTTAATAATACCGAATTTCAGGGAGTTATTAAAAAGTATATCATTAAAACTACCCGTAGTACTAATGCGGAGTGGTATGATAGCTTTACAACCTACAGTCATTTAATATATAAGCCCAGTAACCGTAATTTAATAGTAGTAAGTAAAGAAGAGAACCCTTTATATAACGGGATTACTTCCGTTACCTTCTTTTTTGTGGTGTTGCTGCTGTTTAGCGCGGTTATTTTAACCATACGATGGTTACGGATGCGCGTACAGTTATGGAGTATTAACGATCATGAATTGAAATGGGGCTTCAAAATAAACTTCGACAGGATATTATACCGCACACGCATCCAGTTCTCGATGGTGTTTGCTGTAATGATCACCCTGTTGATGGTTGGTTTTATTACTTTTTTATCCATCAGCACGCAATATCACACCCAACAGGACAAAATGATCCGTGATAAGATAACCCGTATAGTTACGGCTTTTGAAAGCGGCGTATTCAACAAGTATATTTATAGTGTTAACGAAGAAAGTCAGGTGAGCTTTAATGAGCTGGCCAATAATTATTCAACCGATCTTACCCTGTTTGATACCAATGGAGTGCCGTTGGTAACCACCCAGCCCAAAATTTACGAATACGGATTAACGGCCAAAAGAATGAATGCCAAAGCTTTTATTTACCTAAGCAGGCTGCAAAAATCGGAGTTTGTAAATGAAGAAAAAATAGGTGGTTTGAGCTATAAAGCAGCCTATGCACCTATCATCAGTTCAAATAAAACGATAGCGTATATCCAGCTGCCGTATTTTTCGAACGAGGCCGATTATCGGGAGCGTATCAGTGCCTTGCTCAATGTAATGATCAATGTTTACGCGGTGGTGTTTTTGGCTATCGGGTTGTTTGCGGTTATTATTGCCCGGCAAATTACAGCACCCCTCAACTTTATACAGGAAAGCTTGAGTAAAACCATATATGGTAAAAAGAACGAGCACATCAAATGGGCACGAAATGACGAGATCGGGGCGTTGATAACTGAGTATAATAAAATGATATCAGCACTAGAAAACAGTGCGCACCGCCTGGCTCAGTCTGAGCGGGAAAGCGCCTGGCGCGAAATGGCTAAACAGGTGGCCCATGAAATCAAAAATCCGCTAACTCCGTTAAAATTGGGCTTGCAGCTGCTTGATAAGTCATGGAAGGATAAAGACCCTAAATTTGATCAGAAGTTTGAGCGTTTTAGTAAATCATTCGTTGAGCAAATAGAAAGTTTGTCGTCCATTGCGTCGGAGTTCTCGGCCTTTGCCAAAATGCCCGATACCCGTATTGAACAGATCAACATTTTTGAAATGCTGGGGCAGGCGGTTACTATATTTAAGCAAATGGATAATATCCATATTGCCTATCAGTCGCCGGAAACTCCATTTATCATCAATGCTGACCGCGACCAGTTACTGCGCTGTTTTAACAACCTGCTCAAGAACGCTATTGAAGCAACCCCACCAGACAGGCAGGGGGTTATCGATATCAATTACCTGATCACCAGTAAAAATGTGCTGCTCACCATTAAAGATAATGGTAACGGTATCCCCGAGCACATGCGCGAAAAAATATTTGAACCCAACTTTACCACCAAAAGCTCCGGTACGGGTTTGGGACTGGCATTTGTTAAAAACTCCATCGAAAATGCCAATGGCAAAATTTGGTTCGAAACAACCATCGGCAGCGGCACCTCTTTTTACCTGAGCTTTCCGGCAGCTGTTTAAATGAAAGAATAAAGGCGAAAGGATAAAGGTTTTGCTTTGTAACTCCCCTTGGCTTGCCCTTATTTCACTGTTAATCTTTTGTCTTGACCTTTCGCCTTTAACCTTTTACCTCTTCCTTCAACTTGAATTTCTTCACGGTTTCGGTAACATGGGCCAGATGGTGGTTGCTGTGCCAGGCATAGAGCCCGAGTCCCCTGATGAGCGAAACGGTATCGCCCGAAGCCGGGTGAACAAAGGTGCGCGACCATTCATTTTCCGTAAAACTTTCAAACAGGGCAACAAAATGCTGGTGTATACCTTCCAGGATTTTTAAGGATGGTTCAACTGGCAGGCGGTAATCTGGCAGCAGGGCCCAGTCGGCCTCTTCGTATGGCTTTATCACCGGGTTGTTTTCGGTTAGTGCCAGCTTAAAGCGGGTAATGGAGTTCATGTGGCTATCGGCCAGGTGGTGTATTACTTGTCGTAATGTCCATCCGCCGGTACGGTAAGGCGTGTCCAATTCCTGGTAATTGAGACCGGCAATAGCGTGTCTTAATTTACCTGGCAGGGTCCTGATATCCTCTATCCATTCCCGGATATCTTCGTTGGTATATGACGCTGGTGGCGTAAATTTCCCTATCGGGAATTTCATTTGTTCGTCTGTCATGGGCTGTAAAAAAATTTAATTTAGGTATAATTTAAAACTACCACAAGCTTTTGCCCTAATTTAGCGTTTTGTACCTATTTACTTCAGCCGATGGTTAGAAAGATATTGTTAGTAATCCTGCTTTTAAACGCCTCATTTTCATACGCCCAAACCATTAAGATCGATATTTTGGTTATTGGTGGCGGAGCTGCCGGAACCGCGGCTGCTATGCAGGGAGCACGCAGCAAACTAAAAACTTTATTGGTTGAGCCTGGTCCCTGGCTGGGTGGCAGCATGACCGCCGCTGGTATGTGCGTAGTAGAAGGCAACAGAAATTTACCATCGGGTATCTGGGGCGAATTTCGCAGGCATGTACGCGATTTTTATAAAAGCAGGCTAGGTTATGATACTACCTATAATGCTACCTTGCGTTTTGAGCCCTACACCGGTGCTGCCATCCTCAAAAAAATGACTGATACGGTTAAAAATCTCACCGTAAAATTAAACACGCCTTTTACTGCCATTGAAAAGGATGGCACAGGCTGGCAGGTAAGCATTACCGAAAATAACAGAACAACCACCATAAAAGCCAAAGTAGTAATTGATGCCACAGAAACCGGCGATGTAGCAGCTAAAGCAGGAGAGGTGTTCATATCGGGTTTTGACAGTGCACAAGATACCGGCGAAAGTTTGGCCCCTGCTACAGCTTTACCCCGTATACAGGATATTACCTGGATAGCCATTGTAAAAGATTTTGGAAAAACGGCCGATAAAACCATGGCCAAACCGCAAGGTTATGACGCGGGAGAATATGCCTGTTTAAAAGGGAAAGATATCAGTAAAATGCTGAACGAGGGTAGGTTGCCTAATGATAAATACATGATCAAATGGGCGGGCTGCGGCAACCAGTATCCAACTACTGCTGATGACCTGAAACCCGCTAATCGTGATGCTTTTTATGCTAAAGCGCGCCTGCATACTTTGGGGCTCATTTATTATCTGCAAACGGAACTGGGCTTTAAAAATCTGGGACTGGATGATGAATATCCAACGCCAGATCATCTGCCTTACCTTCCCTATATCCGGGAAGCTAGTCGTACTAAAGGACTGGTACGTATGACGCTGAATGATCTGTATCAACCTTATGATCTTGCGGCAAAATTGTACCGCACTGCTATAGCTGTTGGCGATGCCACGCCCGGGCAGCATTATGGCGAGGGTACAGCGCCGAAGACAGATTACCCGCCGTTTATGGCTTATAGTATTCCGCTAGGTTCTATTGTGCTCAAAGATCTGGACAATCTGCTGGTTACAGAAAAGGCCCTTTCGGTATCACATTTGGTCAATGCCAGCAGTATGTATCCTTCTGTTCAAATGTGTGTAGGGCAGGGAGCAGGGGCAACGGCTGCTTTTTGCGCTTTCTTTAAAACCACTACCAAAAAACTAAATGTGCGGATAATACAGGGCGAGCTGCTTGATTTTAAGGCATGGCTATTACCCTTTACGGATATCAAACCCAACGACCCTTATTTCAGGCCGATGCAGCAAATTGGAGCTACGGGTTTGCTTAAAGGGATACAAAAAGTAAACGGCAACAGTGCACAGTTACTGTTCATGCCAGATTCTGTGGTGAGCACCGCCGAAGTGGAACCTTTTTTTAAAGAGATATACGCCCGTGCTTTTTTATGGTTCAATAAAGAAAAGCCGGGCGAAAAGTTTACCCAGGGTAACCTGTTATCATTCATTAGTGAGATCACCTTGACGGAGCCTAAAACCCTGCAGATAAGTATGCAGAAAGCCTGGAAAACGCAGTACAAATTCAGCTCTGATTTTGACATGAACCGACCGGTAACCCGGCGTGAGTTTGCTATTTTGGCTAATAAATTTTTAACCCCCTTTGCCCGTACTGTTGATCTTTCCGGACGGATGGTGAATTAGTATAGTATAGTAATGTTTGTCCCCTCCGGGTCTCCTGAAAGGGACCCGGAGGTTGCATAAGGCCTTCTATAACTCAGGGTTCTCTGCGAGAGACCCTGAGTGGACAAAATGTTAAAAAAGGCCTGTCACCCTGAGCTCCGTCGAAGGGTCGAGCGCAGAGGCCTGCCCACCATGCTTCGACGGAGCTCAGCATGACATCCTTTTTTGCCATCACCGAGAGACCCTGAGTGAACAAAAGTGGGTTTACATGGTTTACACATTTTATAGTTAACACTGGCTTATATGATTGAAAATAAATATGTTAAATATGAAATCATCATATAATGTGTTAACCATCCTGGAGCAGTGTATTCCATGTCATATGTTGAATAATAATTTCGATATTGGAAATTCAAAGTTCGTTATTCGATATTATTCTCTTAGGCAAATCGTTAAATTATTCGGGTTTCAAAATGGCGTATAGATGCTTATCCATTACCACACCCTTTTTGATCAACGCGTTACGCATAATACCTTCTTTAACATAACCTGCCTTTTCCAGTACGCGCATGGATGCGGTATTTTTACCGAATACACCCGCTTGCACACGGATGATACCAAAGGTTTCAAAAGCATAACGGGTAAGCAGTTGTACAGCTTCGGTGATGATGCCGCGACCCCAGTAGGTTTCGGCAAGCCAGTAGCCTATTTCAGCCTCATTGTGATTGGCATCAACCTTCATATCTACAGCAATACCGCCGCAAACCTGGCCGTCAATAGCTATGGCGAAATTAGTCTGTGTGGCTTGTTTTTTCATAAAGGCCACCCAGGTAATGGCATCACTCAGGGAATAGGGATAGGGGAAACGATCCAATAAAAAGGCAGATACCTTCGGGTTATCCGCATGTTTTTGCAACGATTCTTCATCACCATCAAACCATCCCCTTAAAGTAAACGTAGAGCCCTGTAATTCCATTTTGTAACAATAAAATGTTTAAAAATAGCAATGATAACCGAAACTGCTAAATTGCAGACATTTTAAGGCGTTTTGCCATACTGATTACATGAAAAAACTGATCACTTTACTGCTTATAGCTAACACTGCCGGCGCGTTTGCCCAGAAACTGGATACGCTGACTGTTGAAAAAATTATGCGTGACCCGAAATGGGTAGGCGTATCGCCATCCAATATCCGCTGGAGCGACGACAGTAAAAAGATCTATTTTAAATGGAACCCCGGCCATGATGATGCAGATGTATTATACGCTATTGCCATCGGTAACACTAATCCGCAAAAAGTAAGTATTGCAGGTCAGCGTGGGTTAACAACTGATGGGGAGTGGAATAAAAGCCACACCCAAAAGGTTTTTGAAAAAAACGGAGATCTGTTTTTGGCTGATATTAAAAGCGGGAAGGTTATTCAATTAACCAATACGGAACAGCGCGAGGATGATCCCATTTTCAACGGTGATGAGCGTGAGATCATATTTAAACAAAACAACAATCTTTTTGCACTAAGTCTTAATGGTGGGCAGTTAAAACAGCTTACCAATTTTGTACGTTCACCAGAAAAAAAGAAGGACGAAGAAAAGCTGAATGATGAGCAATCGTGGCTCAAAAAACAACAGCTAGAACTTTTTGATATCATTAAAAAAGAAGCGAAAGAGGATAAACAGGATTCGGCCCAAACAGCTGCTTTGGAGCCCCGACAATTAAAAGAACTGGTTACCGGCGGCGATCGTGTGGGTTTGGTAAAAATAAGTCCGGATGGTAAGTACGTTACCTATCGCTTAACCAAGGCCGCCGATGGCGTAAAAAACGCTATTGTACCTAATTATGTAACCGCTTCGGGTTTTACGGAGGATATTCCGAACCGATCCAAAGTTGGCCGGCCATCATCCACTTCAAAAATGCTGGTGTTTGATACCCGTCGACAAGCTGTTTACCCGGTACTTACCCAGGACATCCCGGGTATTAAAGATCTACCCGATTATGTGAAAGATTATCCAACAGAACTGGCTGAGCGCAAAAAAGCAAATGCAGACAGGCAGGTGGATATAGAAGGTCCTTTTTGGAGCGCGGATGGTAAAAATGCGGTTGTGGTGATCAGCGCGCAGGATAATAAAGACCGCTGGATCATGCGCCTCGACCCGGTAACAGGCAAACTAGCCCTGCTTGATCGACAGCGTGATGAAGCCTGGATCGGTGGTCCGGGTATTGAAACGGGCGCTGCAGGGAATGTTGGCTTTACAGATGACACCCATTTTTATTTCCAGAGCGAAGCTAGTGGCTATTCGCATATTTACCTGGTTGATGTAACAAGCGGCGCAAAAAAACAGCTCACCAGTGGCAAGTGGGAAGTACAAACCCTGCAATTATCAAACGACAAAAAGACATTTTACTTCACCGCTAATATAGATCACCCGGGTATTACGCATTTTTACAGCATTCCGGTAAGCGGTGGTAAATCGGTAAAAATAACGGAGATGAAAGGGGGGAACGAAGTAACGCTGTCGCCTGATGAAAAATGGCTGGCTATCCGTTATTCCTACTCCAATAAGCCCTGGGAGTTGTATCTGCAAGCCAATAAACCCGGGGCGAAGGCGGTACAGGTAACGCATTCTGTTTCGGCAGAATTTAATTCATACGCATGGCGCGATCCGGAGATCATTACTTTTAAGAACCGCTATGGGGCTGATGTTTACGCGCGCCAGTATCTGCCTAAAAAAGCCGATCCGGCTAAACCTGCCGTTATTTTTGTGCATGGTGCCGGTTATCTGCAGGAGGTAACTTATTCCTGGAGCTATTATTTCCGCGAGTATATGTTCAATAATATGCTGGCCGACAATGGCTACACGGTACTGGATATCGATTATACAGCCAGTGCGGGTTATGGCCGCGATTGGCGTACGGGGATATATCGCCATATGGGCGGCAAGGACCTGACCGACCAGGTGGATGGGGTAAAATACCTGGTTGAAAAATTTGGTGTTAACCCTAAGCACGTGGGTTTATACGGCGGCTCGTACGGTGGTTTTATCACCCTGATGGGCATGTTTACCGAGCCCAATGTTTTTGCAGCCGGTGGGGCCATCAGGTCGGTGACGGATTGGGCGCATTACAATCACGGATACACCTCCAATATTTTAAATGAACCTTTTACCGATGAGCAGGCTTACCGCAAAAGTTCGCCTATATATTTTGCCAATGGTTTAAAAGGCAACCTGCTGATGCTGCATGGTATGATAGATCAGAATGTGAATTATCAGGACATCATCCGCCTCACGCAAAAACTGATTGAGCTGCATAAAGAGAACTGGGAGCTGGCATCATACCCGGTAGAAGATCATGGCTTTGAACAACCCAGCAGCTGGTCGGATGAGTACAAACGCATATTTAAACTATTTGAACAAACGCTGAAAAAGTAATTGGTAAAAGTTAGCCTTTTCTTCTGCGTTCAATAAAGTTCACAATCAATCTGCTATCGGCCATCATGAAAAAGCCTATAACGAGTTTGAGAAACGCATAAACTATCCATGGCGATGACCGGTTGTGTTTAAAGCCATCATAGGAAGCCTGAAGTTGAAAGTAGGTGAAAAGATTTTGGAAAAGGGATGGAAACGCATCAACTACGAATATGCCACCCAGCACAACAACAATTATTTTTAAGACAACAGATCGATGGACATTGATTTCAAATTTTTCATCCTCAAGACCTTTTTCAAGATTTAATTTTTCAATGACCAAATCAGTTTTAAAAAAGCAAGAATATAACATCAGGGCATATACAGCAATTTCAAAAACAAGTATAGTAGCCGTTGCTATCCCTTGTAATTTGTCTTGCCCAAAATAAATAAACGCCGAGAGGAATTGGGGTATAAGAGCAGTAAACTGCCAGGCAAGGTAAAGGCCAGTTATCCGCAGAATAATGGTCCAGAAAGTCTTTGATGTCATCAAAAAAAGTTTTAAGGTTTAGTGTAATAGTTAAACTAATTTCAGCTTATTTTTAGGCAATTCCAAATAATGAGAAGCGAGCGTTTTACTTATAATGATAAGGTTTGGATAATTTTATCAAACAAGAGATATTCGATATGAAAAAGTTATGGTTTCTTTTGGTTTTTTCCTGTATAGGCTGTAGCAATACGTCCAAGTCGCCCGTAATCCATATCGGTAAGATTGATCAGGAGCGCTCTGTCAAAATAAGTGGTTTAGATGTTGCCGTTATTCAGGATATCGCCCGTGATTCGTCGGGAGCAAACTGGCAGGGGCTGATACCGGTATACAAAATGCCGGTTGATACGGATATGAAAAATTATCAGCCCATGCAGCCCGGCACATACCATATAGCTGATGGCGCCGTTATTTTTACTCCGGATACGCCGTTTGTAAGTCATCAAACTTATTTTGTGCGGTATTATAAATTGGATAGCGGTAACAAGCTTACGGATTTTATAGGAGGGCACAATCGGCCGGGTAGTTTACATTACATTGATTTAACATTTTAAGCAATAAACTACTGCGAATTGCTTGAAAATCAAATAATATTATGTATATTTGCATCTAATTAATAAAAGAGGGGGCGATTTGTCCCCTCTTTTATTTTATCAATCAAATTATCAATCAAAATACCGGAGGGTAATGAATATTGAAAAAAGAGTAAGAGAGCTGGTTGAAGAGAAGATAGCCGATAAGCCGAATTTGTTTATAGTGGATATTAAAATGCACTCGAACGGAAAGCTGATTGTGCTGATAGATGGTGATAACGGCCTGGGAATTGATGATTGTGTGCAGATAAGCAGGCATGTAGGCTTCCATCTGGAAGAGGAAAATGTGATAGAAACCGCATACAACCTGGAAGTATCGTCGCCGGGAATTGATTACCCGCTATCGTCAACCAGGCAATACGCCAAAAACATAGGGCGTAACTTAGGCATAAAAATGGCCGACGGAACCAAAAGAGAAGGCAAATTAACGGCCATAACAGAGGATGCCGTTATAATTGAAGAAAAAGTAAAAGAAAAAGGGAAAAAAGCCGAGGCTGTTGAAAGCGTGATCCCTATTGATAAAATAACAGAGACAAAAGTTTTAATATCATTCAAGTAGAAAATGAGCAATATTAATTTAATTGATTCTTTTCAGGAATTTAAAGATTTCAAGAACATTGACCGCCCAACCATGATGAGCGTTCTGGAAGACGTTTTCAGAAGCATGATCAGGAAAAAGTATGGTACCGATGAAAATTGCGACGTAATTGTAAACACGGACAACGGTGACTTAGAGATCTGGCGTACCCGTAAGGTGATGGAAGATGGATTTAGTGAGGATGATGACCTGGAAATAGAATTAGCCGAAGCGCAGCGGATTGACGCGGATCTGGAAGTAGGGGATGATTACATTGAGCAGATTACGCTGGAAAGTTTTGGTCGCCGTGCTATTTTAGCCGCCCGCCAAACACTGGTTTCCAAAATTCTGGAACTGGAAAAAGACGAGATCTTCAAAAAATATAAAGACCGTGTTGGTGAAATTGTTACCGGCGAGGTTTACCAGGTTTGGAAAAAAGAAACCCTGGTGCTTGACGATGAAGGTAATGAGCTATTGCTGCCAAAAACCGAGCAGATCCCGGCTGACTACTTTAAAAAGGGCGACAGCGTAAAAGCGGTTGTTCATAAAGTAGATATGCTGAACAGCAATCCTAAAATCATTATTTCGCGTACCGCTCCGGAGTTTTTACAACGTTTGTTTGAACTGGAAGTACCGGAGATTTTTGACGGACTGATCACGATCAAGAAAATTGTACGTGAACCAGGCGAAAGAGCTAAGGTGGCTGTGGAATCATATGACGATCGTATTGATCCGGTAGGTGCCTGTGTGGGTATGAAAGGATCACGTATACACGGCATCGTTCGCGAATTGAAAAATGAAAATATTGACGTGATCAATTTCACCAATAATGTTCAGTTATATATTCAGCGTGCATTATCGCCGGCCAAAATAACTTCTATTAAGCTGGATGACGATAAAAAAACAGCAGCAGTATATTTAAAACCCGATCAGGTATCACTGGCCATTGGCCGTGGCGGTCATAACATTAAATTGGCTGGTAAACTAACCGGCTATGAAATAGATGTTTACCGTGAAGCAGATGAGCATGACGAGGATGTGGACATCGAAGAGTTTTCAGATGAAATTGACAGCTGGATTCTTGATGAGTTTAAACGAATTGGTTTAGACACCGCAAAATCGGTACTTGCTTTAACAGTAGGCGAATTGGTAAAACGTACAGATCTGGAAGAAGAAACTGTAAAAGAAGTGTTATCAATATTGAGTGCTGAGTTTGAATAAGCATAGAAACCAAAATTAAAATCGTATTTTTGCGATAATAAGCAGAGAAATTATAATAAATGTCAGAAGACAAATCAATAAAATTAATTAAAGCAGTAAAAGAACTCAACATTGGTATGAGTACCATTGTCGATTTTTTGGCTACAAAAGGCTATAAAGTTGAAAAACAACCTATGGCGAAGCTGGATAGCGACATGTACTCCGCATTGTTGAAGGAGTTTGCTGTTGACAAAAGTATTAAGGAGGAAGCCAAGCAGATCAGTATCGGAAAGATCAGGAAAGAAGAACCTGCTGGGTTTCCGGAAAAACCGGTTGAAAACCGCCGTTCAAGAGATTTTGAGAACGAAGAAATATTGATCAAAAATACCGGTCATTATGCTTCGCCGCAGGCAGAGAAACCAAAACCTGTTGAACCAGTTGCCGAAAAAACTGACGAACGTAATGACGTTTTGCCGGGTGTTAAGGTAGTGGGTAAAATTGACCTTAATAATCTGAACGCAAAACCTCAGCCAGTGGTTGAAAAACCGGCAGAGGTAGCAAAACCCGTAGAGGTTGTTAAACAACCGGAAATTGTGGCTCCTGAACCCAAACCGGAACCAAAGATCGAAGTACCTGTAGAGAAAGCACCGGAAGCTCCAAAAGCAGAAGAGCCAAAGCCACAGCCTGTTGTTGAAACTCCAAAAGTTGAAGAGCCAAAAGCACCGGTAGCACCAGTTGCCCCGGTTGTGCAGGCCCCGGTAGTTGAGGCGGCAGCTGAGGAAAACCAGGAACCTGATGTGATCAGGGCAAAAGCCGAAAGACTTACAGGGCCTAACGTGATCGGTAAAATACAATTGCCGGTTAACGCGCCTAAACGTAATCCGGTGGCATCATCATCAAATGCCAACAACGCTGATCATAAACGCAAAAGGAAACGTAAAGATAGCCAGGGTAACCCTCAGCATGGCGGTGGGCAACAAGGTGGTGGCAATCATCAGCAACCGCAGCAAGGACAAGGACATACTACCCCCCCTGCAGCTGGCGGAACCATTAATCCAAACCGTCCTGATTTCAGGAACCGTGGTAACGGTGCTCCCGGAAACGGTGGCCCTAACCAGGGTGGTGGCAATCGTCCTGACTTCAGGAACAGTCGTAACAATGCGCCTCAAAATAACGGTCCAAAAGAGGAACCATCTGAAAAAGATATACAAGACCAGATTAAGGCTACACTGGCCCGTTTAAGCGGAGCTGGTAAGTCTGGTAAATTTGCGCAAAGGGCCAAATTCCGTCGTCAAAAACGTGATGATGTAGCCTCTACCGCCGAAGAACTGGCATTGGAGCAGGAATTACAGTCGAAAGTATTAAAGGTTACGGAGTTTGTAACCGCGAACGAGCTGGCTTTGATGATGGATGTATCTGTAACGCAGATCATATCTACCTGTATGAGCCTGGGGCTGTTCGTATCTATTAACCAAAGACTTGATGCCGAAACTTTAAGCATTGTTGCCGATGAGTTTGGTTACCAGATAGAGTTTGTAAAACCACAGGATGAAGAGGGTAACCTTGACCAGGTTGATGAACCAGAAGATCTGATACCACGTGCGCCAATCGTAACCATCATGGGACACGTTGACCACGGTAAAACATCCCTGCTCGACTTTATACGTAAAACAAACGTAATAGGCGGCGAGGCCGGTGGTATTACCCAGCACATTGGTGCTTATGAGGTAACCCTGCCAGACGATAAAGGTAAAATTACCTTCCTGGATACTCCGGGCCACGAGGCGTTTACCGCCATGCGTGCAAGGGGTGCACAGGTAACAGATATTGTAATTATAGTAATTGCCGCAGACGATAGTGTGATGCCGCAAACCCGCGAGGCTATAAATCACGCGCAGGCTGCAGGAGCACCAATCATCTTCGCCTTCAATAAAATTGACAGACCTGGTGCTAATGCCGACAAAATACGTGAGCAGTTATCGGCCATGAACATTTTGGTTGAGGAGTGGGGTGGTAAATATCAAACCCAGGAAATATCAGCTAAAACGGGTTTAAATGTCGAGCTGCTGTTAGAAAAAGTATTGCTTGAGGCCGAATTGCTTGAACTGAAAGCCAATCCTAATAAACGTGCCGTTGGTACTGTTATTGAAGCAGCCCTTGATAAAGGCCGTGGTATTGTTACCACCATCCTTGTACAAGCTGGTCGCTTAAAGGTAGGTGATCCAATACTGGCAGGCTGTTACAGCGGTCGTGTTAAAGCATTGACCAACGAGCGTGGTCAAAGGGTTGAATCTGCAGGGCCATCAACGCCGGTACAGGTATTGGGTATGCAGGGCGCGCCTACAGCAGGTGATAAGTTTAATGTGCTGGAGAGTGAAGTTGAAGCCCGTGAAATTGCTAACAAGCGTTTGCAGCTGCAACGTGAGCAAGGTTTACGTACCCAGAAACACATCACCCTTGATGAGATCGGCCGCCGTTTGGCAGTGGGTAACTTTAAGGAGCTTAACATTATTGTTAAAGGTGACGTGGATGGATCGATCGAGGCATTGTCCGATTCCTTACTGAAACTATCAACCGAACAGATACAGGTTAATATCATATCCAAAGCAGTTGGTCAGATCTCTGAATCTGATGTATTGCTGGCTTCCGCGTCTGACGCGATCATTATCGGTTTCCAGGTTCGTCCGTCAGGAAGTGCCCGTAAGCTGGCCGAGGCTGAGCAAATCGATATCAGGTTATATTCTATCATCTACGATGCGATCAATGAGATCAAAGCCGCGATGGAAGGTATGCTTGCACCAACGTTTGAAGAGAAGATTGTGGCCAATGTGGAAATACGTGAAACCTTCAAGATCAGCAAGGTGGGTACTATTGCAGGTTGTATGGTACTGGATGGTAAAATTAACCGTAACAGCAAAATCCGTATTATACGTGACGGTGTGGTAATTTATACTGGTGAGCTGGCTTCGTTAAAACGCTTTAAAGATGATGTTAAGGAAGTAGCAACCGGTTACGAGTGCGGTTTGAACATTCTGAACTTTAATAACATTGAAGTAGGTGACATTGTTGAAGCTTATGAAAATGTAGAAGTGAAACGTAAGTTGTAATAACAGCTTTCCCATATTCAAATAAAAAAGGCCCTTTTAAGGGCCTTTTTTATTTTACATTTTGTGATGACGCGGATGATGTACCACGTGATGATGATGACGGTGCACTACATGACGACGGTGATGTGTTTGTGCGCTGGCTGCGGTGTAAGCAAATGTTGCAAATAATACAACCGCTAATATTTTTAGAGCTTTCATAAATGTTTATTTAATTGTATAACTGATAGACAAGCATTTTGATTGGCGGTTTAACCAATGCAGATGTAACAATAGCGTTTCATTCTGAATTGTGATCAACTATCGTTATTAACGGGGTACCTGTGTGATATCATAATAAGGCATTAGATCTTCTCTAATCGGTTTAGCAGTGCGGAGGGGTGTGATTAGCACGCTTAATTATTGTAACATAATTAATACAATGAAAGCGCGAGCTAAACTATTTTTCGTAACTCTTTGATTTTTAATTAAAAGTAACGTAAATTCCATTCTTTATAAAACCTAAATGATCAGAAAACTATTGCTGGGCGTTATCGTAACCCTCCTCTCCTTTATTACGAAACAAACCCTGGGTCAAACTTCATCAGCAGATACATCTGAGCAGCGCATTGCTATGGTGCACATTGCAGATGCCTACAATACTGCTATTGGCCAACAATCACGCCTATATAATGGGCCAGAATATGAACTGTATAATCCAAACATAAAAGGAAACGCCTATTTTCAGGATGTAAACAAGTTTAGCCCCGGCACAGTCAATTACGATGGATTATTTTTTAAAGATGTGCCTATGATGTACGACCTGAATAAAGACGTTGTGGTAGTGCTCTTGTATAATAAATTCTCCATGTATACCCTGTTAAATGAACGGTTGGAGCATTTTGATTTGTTTAGCCATCATTTTGTAAATATCATAGCAGATTCATTACAGACAAATGCCGGTATAAACGCGGGTTTTTATGATGAGTTATATCATGGCAACGTTGTTGTGCTGGCAAAGTACTCAAAATCACTCCAAACAACCTCTATTTCAAACACTATCGACACTTATTTTTCATCAAGTAAAAGTTTTTTCCTGAAGAAAGGGAATAATTATTATAGTATTAGCGGACAAGCAGCCCTGCTTGATATTTTAAAAGATAAGAAGAAAGAGCTGCAACAATACATTAAAGCCAATAAGATCAAATATAGGAGAGCCCCGGAAGAAGCTATGGTTGCTATAGCCGGCCGATATGATGAGTTATCCAGATAATATGTATTAAACACAAGCGGCAATATAGTATACTGAAAATAAGGGCATCAATTGATGTTTTACTGACGTGAGTAAAAAATAAAATTGCGGATGAAAAAAATTTACTTTCTGGTTTTCTGTTTTTTGGTACTTGCTAAGTTGGGTTTTGCCCAGCAAGGTACAACAGTATCAATAAGTGTAAATGTTCAACAGGTCAACATG
Source organism: Mucilaginibacter lappiensis (assembly GCF_900155965.1). Classification (GTDB taxonomy): domain Bacteria; phylum Bacteroidota; class Bacteroidia; order Sphingobacteriales; family Sphingobacteriaceae; genus Mucilaginibacter; species Mucilaginibacter lappiensis. The sequence goes on along the minus strand of NZ_FTMG01000006.1, from coordinate 133,599 downwards.
GGCCAATTTGTAACAGAGCTGGAAGCAAAAACCGGATTTCATTTTTACTATAATCCCATCCAATTTGATAGTTTAAAAATCTCTGTTGAAGTAAATAATAAGCCGATTGAAACTGTGCTGGATATGGTTTTTAAAAACACCGATTTTCATTATGCCATTACCGCACAACGTCAGGTATTCCTTACGCGAGGGCGCGAAATACAAACCAAATTGCCCGCCGGCTTTTTCGGAAATAAACCAGGAGCGACTCCATCTGCGGCAAAGCAGCCCGTAAATATTACGACTAATGCTACCGTAGCCGATTTTACTGATGAAAAAGATAAAAAGGTTCCGGAAGCCACCACAGAAAATAAATTGTACGAAATAGGTACTAAAACCAATATTATTCCATCAGGTAAGGCCACCTTATCGGGATATGTGCGTGACGGCAAATCAGGCGAATCGGTAGTGGGCGCCAGTATTTATGTTACCAATACCAAAACCGGTGTGGCTACCGATCAGTTTGGATACTTTACCATCGTATTACCCAAAGGACGGCAAATCTTAAGTATAAGAGGCATTGGCATGCGCGATACGCGGCGTCAGATTATACTATATGCTGATGGAAAACTGATTATTGAAATGCAGGAGCAGATAACCAGTTTAAAAGAGGTAAAAATATCTGCTGAAAAAGTAGCCAATGTTCGTAATGTACAATTAGGGGTAAACCGGCTTGATATTAAAAGTATTAAACAGGTACCAACGGTATTTGGCGAGGCTGATATATTACGGGTAATATTAACACTGCCTGGTGTACAGTCGGTAGGTGAGGCCACAACCGGCTTTAATGTTCGCGGGGGCTCTGCCGATCAGAACCTGATATTGCTTAATGATGCTACTATTTATAACCCATCACATTTTTTTGGCTTCTTCTCTGCATTTAACCCTGATATTGTAAAAGATGTTGAATTGTACAAGAGCAGCATCCCCGAAAAATTTGGAGGCCGTCTGTCGTCTGTATTAGATATAACAGACAGGGAGGGTAATAAAAAGAAGTTTACCGGTTCGGCTGGCATAGGCTTAATAACCAGTAGGCTTAATGTGGAAGGGCCAATTATTAAAGATAAAACCTCATTTATATTTGGTGGACGTATCACTTATTCCGATTGGTTGCTGAAGCTATTGCCAGATGCGTATAAACATAGCCAGGCCTCGTTCTACGACCTTAATTTGGATATAAGTCACCAGATAGATGATAAAAACAATCTTTATTTGACCAGTTACCTGAGCCACGATAAGTTTAAACTCAACAGCGACACAGCTTATAGCTACAGTAACAGGAATATCAATATCAAATGGAAACATAATTTCAACGATAAGCTGTTTAGTTTGATAACAACCGGCATTGACAGGTATCAATACGATATTGCCAGTTTTGATAACGTGGTAAATGCCTACAAACTTAATTTTGATATCAATCAAACCAACCTTAAGGCTGATTTTACTTACTATCTTAATCGGAAAAACACGGTTGACTTTGGGGTAAGTACTATTTACTACAAGTTGCATCCGGGTAATTTGCAGCCAAATGATGCACAATCGCTAGTAGTGCCAGATGTTGTTCCGGCACAGCAGGCTTTGGAAAGCGCGGCTTACGTTGGCGATAAATATGACATTACAGACGATCTTTCATTAAGCGCCGGTATCAGGTATTCACTTTACAATTATCTGGGCCCGCAAACAGTTTATAATTATGCCCCCAATTTGCCAAAAACAAGTGCGAATTTGTTAGATAGTACTACCTATTCCAAAAACAAAGTGATCAAAACGTATTCCGGACCCGAGTTCAGGCTTTCGGCGCGATACAATCTGGGAGATAATACTTCGGTAAAAGCGGGATATAATACCTTAAGGCAATATATACATCTGCTTTCAAACACCACAGCCATAGCGCCAACCGATGTATGGCAGCTTAGCGATCCTAACATTAAACCACAATACGGCGACCAGGTATCATTAGGCTTATATCGTAATTTTAAAGCAAATACTATTGAAACATCGGTCGAGGTTTATTACAAACGATTAAGAGATTATTTGGACTACACAAGCGGGGCTAACCTGGTACTCAATCATCATATTGAGAATGATGTATTGGGCACACAGGGTAAGGCCTATGGTATTGAGTTCCTGATCAAAAAAACAACGGGCAAAGCCAACGGGTGGATAAGCTATACCTACTCACGTACATTTTTGAGGCAGGATAACGTGAATGAAGGTGAATTGATTAACGGAGGAGCCTATTATCCGGCCAATTTTGATAAACCGCATGATTTTAATTTTATTGGTAATTACCGGTTTTCGCACAGGTTTAGCGTGTCATTAAATGTAACTTATAGTACGGGCAGACCAATTACCCTGCCTATCGCTAAATATGAATATGGTGGTTCTGAAAGGGTATTTTATTCAGACAGAAATGCCTACCGTATACCCGATTATTTCAGATCGGATTTTTCGATGAACATCGAAGGCAATCATAAGGTACATCAGCGAACACATAATTCGTTCACTTTAGGAGTTTATAATCTTACCGGAAGGCAAAATGCTTACTCGGCTTACTTTACAACGCAAAATGGCGTTATCAGTGGTTATAAGCTATCCATATTTGCCAAGCCGATACCATTTATTAATTATAACATCAGGTTTTAAGCAATGAAAATAAATAAACTCATCTATATTACCCTGCTTGCAGTTATAGTTAGCTGTAAAAAGCCATATAACCCACCTATTGTGAGTAGTGATAATCATTACCTGGTTGTAGAAGGAGTAATTAACAGTGGTAATGATTCCACGATAATTAACCTGAGCAGAACGGTGAAGTTATCAGAAAATGTAAGCACGCAACTAGTAGCCAATTATACCGTAGCAGTAGAAGGAGAGCAAGGCAATAGTTATGCTTTACAATCAGAAGGGAACGGCATATATGATATTGGCCCCATGCATCTTGATCCATCACAAAAGTATAGGTTGCATATTACAACTCCTGATGGCAAGCAATACGCATCAGATTATGAAGTAGTAAAACAAACACCACCTATTGACAGTGTTGGGTTTACCCCAAAAAGTAACTACCTGCAGATATATGCCAATGCGCATGACGCAACAAATAATACCCGCTACTACAGATGGGATTATTCAGAAACCTGGCGCTTTCATGCTAAATTTCAATCGGGCTTTATTGTTGATGCTGGTGCGGTAAGGCTCAGGCATGCTAATGAGGGGATATATTATTGCTATGGGAATGATAAATCCAGTAATATCGTGTTAGGTTCGTCGGAAAAACTCTCACAGGATGTTATATTTCAGGGGCCTATCACCACTATATCATCAGATGCAGAAAAGCTGGAATTACGATATAGCATATTACTTAAGCAATATGCACTAACCAAGGCCGGGTATCAATTTTGGGAAAATCTTAAAAAAAACACCGAACAATTGGGCAGTATATTTGATGCACAGCCTACTCAGTTACAGGGGAATATTCATAATATAAGCGATCCCACAGAGCCGGTTATTGGGTATATAAGTATTACCAATCCACAATCGAAAAGAATATACATCAATAAAGGCCAACTACCTGATAATTGGATAGAAAAATACCCTTATGAATGTGGTATGCCCGATTCGGCCTTTTTTTTCCACCCAATGACAGGAACAAATGATGTATTATTTTATATTATTCAGGGCGGAGGAATACCGGTAACTGGAATATTTACCCCCTTGGGCATAGCTGGGTACACTTATTCGTCTCCAGACTGCGCAGACTGCACCATACGGGGGAAAGCACAAAAGCCTTCATTCTGGATAGACAATTGATAAATAAACACATTACTATAAAAATATAGAACTAAATGTCAGGTATCTGTTATGAAAAAAATTAAGGCGATTGCTAAAATCATAGCTTTATTAATTACTGCTTTGTTGCAGCTCCATTCAAAGTGTTCGGCACAGGCATTTGATCATATTACCAATAGTTTTAATCAATACCAACGCGAATCTGTACAGGAAAAAATATTTGTTCATACAGACAAGAGTACCTATCTGCCCGGCGAGATCATTTGGTTTAAAATTTATAGCGTTGATGCCAATCGTCATAAGCCAATCAATTTAAGTAAGGTTGTATACATAGATGTGCTTGATCATGAGCAAAATGGGGTATTACAGGCAAAAATTGCCATGAAAAATGGTATAGGAAACGGTTCTTTATATATACCAGTGTCATTAAGTAGCGGTAATTATAAATTAAGAGGCTACACCAACTGGATGAAAAACTTCAGTCCCGATTATTATTTTGAGAAAACAATTCTTATCGTCAACCCTTTAAGAATGCCTGAGGCTGAAACAACTCAAGCACAAGTTGGCTACGATGTGCAGTTTTTCCCTGAAGGCGGAAATTTGATCGGCGGTATTGCCAGTAAAGTAGCTTTTAAGGTAACAACCCCTAAAGGCCTGGGATTGGAAGCTTATAAGGGATTTATTGTTGATGGGCATAATGACACAGTAGCGCGGTTTGAACCCTTGAAATTTGGTATGGGGAGCTTTATCTTCAACCCCACTATGAATACCACGTACAAGGCTATTATTAAAACCGCTGCGGGAGACGTGATTTCTAAAGAACTGCCGGCTATCAATAGCCAGGGTTATACCATGCAATTGAAAGATAATGGCGGGACACAGTTGGAGGTTACCGTGAATGGCGTAGGTGCCGGAGAAGTATATCTTTTTGCACATACCAGGCAAATAATTAAAATAGCCGAAAGCGCCGTTATGAACTCCGGAACAGCCAGTTTTACAATTGATAAAGCAAAACTTGGAGAAGGAATATCGCACATTACCATTTTTAACAACGCTAAGCAACCCGTTTGCGAACGGCTTTATTTTAAACGCCCTAAACAACAGCTATTGATCGAAGCCTCTGCAGATCGGGCACAATATGCGGTGCGAAAAAAGGTTAGTATAAATATTTCGGCTAAAAGCATAGTGGGGAATCCATTGCCTGCTAATTTGTCCCTGTCGGTCTTTCGGGTGGATACCTTACAGCATGCAGATGAGGATGATATTGTGAACTACCTATGGCTGAAATCGGATCTGCGCGGCAATATCGAATCACCAGGATATTACTTTAAAAATATTAACGCAGAAACTGATGTTGCCCTGGATAACCTGATGCTTACACAGGGTTGGAGACGATTTCAGTGGAGCAATATATTAAATGGTAAGCCTGAGGCGTTTAATTTTTTACCAGAATATAATGACCATTTGATAACTGCGAAGGTTTCGAATACAGTTACAGGTCAACCGGCTGGAGATGTATTGGTGTATTTAAGCGTTCCGGGGAAAAGGGTTCAATTATACGCGTCAAAAAGTGATTCATTGGGCCGATTGATATTTAATACCAAACAACTGTTTGGCCCTGGTGAAATCATTGCTCAAACAAACTCAGAACGGGACACTACTTTTCGTATAGATGTTTTGAGCCCTTTTTCTGAGCAGTATACGAAATATAACATGCCCGGGATAAATATAACACCCGGGATGCAAAAAACACTGGAAGAGCATAGCGTGGCTATGCAGGTACAAAATATATATGCAGGCAATAAAATAAAACAGTTTTATGACCCGGGAGTTGATAGCTCCGGTTTTTTCGGAAAGCCCTACAAAACGTATCTTTTAGATAACTATACCCGCTTTACCACTATGGAAGAGGTACTGCGCGAATATATAAGAGAGGTGAACGTTGTGCAGTCACATAAAAGGTATCATATAAAAGTATTGAACGACAAAGGATTTTTGGATGGTGACCCCTTGGTTATGCTGGACGATGTACCTGTGTTCAATATCGATAAAGTAATTGCTATCGACCCATTGAAGGTGAAAAAACTGGAAGTAATCAGAGAAAGATATTATTATGGCCCATCGGTACATGAAGGTATATTAAGTTATACCACCTATAAAGGCGACCTGGGAGGGGTTGAAATGGATCCGCATGCCGTGGTGCTCGATTATGAAGGTTTGCAGCTGCAGCGGGAGTTTTATTCGCCGGTTTATGATACAGATGAAGCGGTCAAAAGCCGGATACCTGACTTTCGAAATCTTTTATTTTGGCAACCCAATGTCAATATCAACACTGATGGCAAAGGACAACTATCGTTCTATACCTCTGATCAAACCGGGAAATTTATAGGGTTAATACAAGGATTGACCCCAAATGGAGATGCCGGTAGCCGGTATTTTACCTTTGACGTAAAATAAATTAAAAAAAAATTAGAAGGTCTCAAACGAGAGTTATTGAAGCAATTGTAGTTGCTTTTGGTTGGTATAGAGTTGTTTATAAAAGTGAATGATAATAGCGGGCTATACATAATATACCCTGTAAAGAGTAATGTAGCCACAATAAATAAGTTTTTTTTCAAAACCATTTGCGTAATACAAAAAGCTGCGTATATTTGCAGACCCAAAAACGGAGTGGTAGTTCAGCTGGTTAGAATACATGCCTGTCACGCATGGGGTCGCGGGTTCGAGTCCCGTCCATTCCGCCAAAAGCATTTTAAAAATGTTCAAAAGCCTTTAAATCATATGATTTAAAGGCTTTTTTGGTTTTAAGCCCCTCCAAAGCGAACCGAATTATTCAATACTTAAGCGCGTCATTCATGACGTCTTTAAAATTGAAAAAAAAGACGCGCTGAAATCGATGTAATAAACTGATTGTCAACATGTTCAAAGATTAAACATCTTGATTTAAAGCCGCTGCATTTCGACATTTGTTTAACCCTTTAATGTTCGTTATGTTAGAAAAAAGCTTCGGGCTGTTCTTCTTTCTGAAGAAGCCAAAAAATGGAAAAGGTAGTGTTAGATACATCTACCTGCGATTGACAATTGATGGCATATCAAAAGATTTAGCCACTAAAAGACAATGGGACAATCTGCGATGGAATGCCTCAGCGGGTCGGGCGACCGGCTTAAAAGAAGACGCAAAAGCACTCAATAGCTATTTGGACGTCATGTGCAGCAAGGTATATCAGGCCAAGAAATTGCTAATGGATGCTGATAGGGTATTGACCGCAGAAAATCTCAAAAATGTACTGACCGGGCAAGGCGAAGAAAAGAGAATGATTCTTCTCGCTTTCAAGCATCACAATGAACAGATGAAGGCCCTAGTTGGCCAAGAGTTCGCACCATCTACATTAATGCGCTATAAGACTGCACATGACCATACAGCAGCTTTTATACAGTGGAAATACCATGTAGAGGATGTTGATGTTAAAGACCTAGACTATGAATTTGTTTCTCAGTTTGCCTTTTGGCTAAAGAGTGTCAGGAAGTGCGGGCATAACGCAACGATGAAATACCTCGGCAATTTCAAAAAAATCGTACTGGAATGCATCAAAAAAGGGTGGTTGCTTAGAGATCCGTTTGCAGGATTTAAGACAAACAGGAGAGAAGTGATCCGTGTTGCGCTCACTAAAGAAGAACTAAACGCCATTGCGAACAAGGAATTTGAGACTGACCGGCTTAATCATGTTCGTGATATTTTTCTTTTCAGCTGCTATACTGGTTTAGCCTACGTAGATGTTTACCAATTGAGGCGTTCTGATATTGTTACCGGCGTTGATGGCGGCAAATGGATCGTAACTACTCGTCAAAAGACAGAATCCCCTACTCGTTTACCGTTGCTGCCAATGGCATTGGAAATTATGGATAGATATGAGAATTATCCTAAATGCGTCAATAAAGGCTTGGTACTGCCTGTGCTTACTAACCAAAAAATGAATTCTTATCTCAAAGAAATCGCTGATAGTTGTAGAATTAATAAGAATCTGACCTTTCACATAGCTCGACATACGTTCGCGACTACAGTCACTTTAAGTAATGGCGTACCAATAGAAACAGTATCTAAGATGCTAGGTCATAAGTCGCTTAAACAAACTCAACATTATGCCAAGATTGTGGATTTGAAAATCAGCGAGGATATGGCTGCTTTAAAAGGAAAGTTAGCGGCAATATGATCAGCCTGAAAAATAGAGTATTTATAATTTCGACAAGAATTACAGGTGCTTTCTAACCACATATATATCTTCGAAATGCTTATGCTGAGGGTAAATAATATAGATTTAAACAGTTGCAAGTTGTGCAACAGTTCAATAGAACGTAAAAGATTTCTCAATAGTCTTCGTTAAGCAATACACTGTTAATCTGAATCTATACAACTCTGATTACAATCTCTATTGAAATTAATTGACAAAGGTACGAACCGTCAAGGAATCCTTGACAACTCAAAATGAGATGTTCAAAAGCAATAAGGTATATTTGTGAATAAAAACAAACGGCTACATGAAGGTTTGGGTTCAAAAAGCAAAAGAATATTTGGATCATAGTTTAGGTAAAGTTCCTCAAGAGCTAAACGAATTAGATTGGAAAGAGACACTATCTCCTAAAAATGAAAAGCTTTGTCAGCACATATGTGCCTTTTCAAATTTGCCTGGAGGAGGTTATATGATTTTTGGTATAGAAGACAAGACTGCAACTCCTAAAGGAATAAATCAAACAGATGCTAATGCTATTGTTAGTAAACTTTCAAGTTTATGTCGGGATGGGGTTGATCCTTTAATCAGTATAGACCATTCAATTGAAGAGTTTAGAGGTGTGCAATTGCTATTTATCCATATCAAAGAAAGTTCGGTCAAGCCTGTTCACTTAGCCACAAAAACAATAGAGGATAGTTATATCCGTAGTGGTGGAAGTACTAGGAAAGCATCTCGACAAGAAATAGGAGGGTTAATGCTTAATAGCAAAACACCTGTTTTTGAAGAATTAAATGCCTCTAAGTTAAAGAATGAAGTTGAAATTATGACACTTCTTGATTATGCAACAATTTATCGGCTATTAAAAAAACCAATACCATCAAATATACCCGAGATAATGCTTTGGCTAAAAGAGGAGAAAATGATTGTTGAGGTAGATGGTAATGGTTATTATATATCAAACTTCGGTGCATTAGCAGCAGCACAAAACTTAAACGAATTTGATGGATTATCTAGAAAATCTATCCGAGTAATTAAATATGAGGGAAAAAGCAAGTCAGCTGGTAGCAAAGAATATCCAGGAAATAAAGGTTACGCTATAGGTTTTGAAGGTCTAATTCAATTCATAAAAAGCTTACTACCAGGAAGCGAAATTATAAAACATGCTTTACGAGAAGAAACTTCTGTTTATCCCGAAATAGCGCTTCGTGAAATTATTGCTAATGCATTGATTCATCAAGATTTTTCAATACGTGGTAGTGGACCAATGATTGAGGTTTTTGAAGATCGAATTGAAATTTCAAGTCCCGGTAGACTTTTACCAAGTAAAAAAATCGACAGACTGATTCGAACTTCACCTGAATCTAGAAATGAGATTTTAGCTGCCGCATTTCGAAGATATAATATTTGTGAAGAAAGGGGATCTGGATTTGAAAAGTCTGTTAGAGCAGTTGAATTCTACGGTTTACCACCTATTAAATTCACAGAAACGGAGAATTCTTTTAAAGTTACTATGTACAGCCCTAAACGATTTGCTGACATGAGTTTACAAGAACGTATAGAAGCCTGTTATCAACATGCTGTAGTTCAGTATTATGCAAATGAAGGCATGACAAATGGTTCTTTACGGCAAAGATTCGGCATGCATGACAAGCAAGTTTCTCAAATTTCAAGACTAATTAAAGAAGCAATTGATGCTGGCAGAATTAAATCAAAGGACCCAGATAATGACTCTAAAAAATTTACAATTTATTGGCCTTATTGGGCTTAAATCTGCTGTTTTTTCCCATAACTATTTCTTATTCAAAGAAAGTTCGGAATAGCCTATTAGTTTTTAGTTCATGATTGTTGACCCCGGTTTTCTTATTTGACTGAAATTCGGAGTTTTAATATCTTGAGTTTTAGAAACCCATTTTCCTTGTTCGAATTTAAAGGATTCTTCTCTAATTCTTATTTGACTGGAATTCGAAATTGTAATATATAGAATCTTAGAAATCCATTGTCTTTGATCGAATCCAAAGGACTCTTTCCTATTTCTTATTTGACTGGAATTCGGAATTTTAATATATAGAGTCTTAGAAACCCATTTTCCTTGTTCGAATTCAAAGGATTCTTTTCTAATTCTTATTTGACTGGAATTCGGAATTGTAATATATAGAGTCTTACAAATCCATTGTCTTCGATCGAATTCAAAGGACCCTTCCCTATTTCTTATTTGACTGGAATTCGGAATTTTATATCTAGAGTCTTTAAAAGACCATTGTCCTTGATCGAATTCAAAGGACTCTTTCCTATTTCTTATTTGACTGGAATTCGGAATTTTATATCTAGAGTCTTTAAAATTCCATTGTCCTTGATCGAATTCAACGGATTCTTTCCTATTTCTTATTTGACTGGAATTCGGATTGGTATATCTATAGTCTTATCGCTCCATTGTTCTTGATCGAAATTCAAGATATTCTCGCTGATTTTATTTGACTGCAATTTGGAATTGTCGGTGTATCTCTAAAGCTTTCGTTGACTAACAATTCTTATTTTGCTTTTAACAAATTGTGGACGGGACTCGAACCGAGTTCAGCATTATCCTTATTTTCAATAATTTATAATCTTCAAGCTGTGGTAATTCCCGAATTTCCCACAATTGATTTGATACAGATTGATTCCTAATGACTTATGTAAAAATAATCATTAATACCCATTGTTCCAATATGTGCTGCGATCGATACCTAAAAGAATTTAAACAATTTGTCCCGAGGTGGTGTCTAAATCAGTTTCTTTTCTACATTCCTTAATCTTTAAAATTGCGGGGAGATCGGGAATCGAACTTTGCTTATAAGTTCTTAAATTATAATGGATTATAAATTTTAAAAAGATCATTCAACGATTTATTCAAAACTGTATTTGGCCATTAATCGTTGTACTACAAATAGACAAAACAGTTTGCATGGGAGCAATAAGTTTTTTGATATTTTGCGCAATAGGTACTATTAATATTTGTTATGAAACTGTTCGGGAGTATGATTTGCAGTTATTGAGTACATTGTCTAGTGCTATTAATATTTCGTTTAAATCAAGCGTTTCATCGCGGAATACCAACGTATTATTAAATGAATTATAACCCCTATGAGTTTTCAAAGGGACATCACCGAAGATTCCGCTTGTTAGGGAAGGGTTCATCGCCAAATCTATGTATGCCCCTTGCGTATTACACTCAAAATAGTCTTCAATTCGCTCATCATAGTGCTCAAAATGGTTGCGAAATTTACGGACAGAAAGAGGGTTGTTCTTTTCAATTTTGAGGATTTGTCTTAGTTTTTGTCCACGTATTTTATATTTGTCGCTAGGCCAAAGAACTTTTGATACATTTCCCGCTGCTACAAGAATTGATTGAATTGAGCACCATGTTTCGACATGATCGAAATTTTCATGTGCAGTGCGCAAACGCTCAGCAGCTCTTTTTGCAATTTTAGATTGTAGAACAATCTCACCTATTAATATCATTTCTTGAAGGCCAATCATTTTCTTAGCAATTTTATGTTCTTAAATATAATAGCTTAATACTAACAAATTGTAAGCTATTCAAACAACTTAGACAAAAGAAAGATATTACTACGCAATCTATTTGCGTAGTAATATCTTATCAATTTTTAAGTATTGAGATCATCTATCACTAGACGAGTTTCGAGTCTCCAAAACTCTCATTTCTAAAGATGGCAAAAAAGCACTTTACGAAATATTAATGAAATTAATGATTTTTTAATTTCCTCTGACCTAATCGACAGGTACTATCTTCAGCTGATTTTGGGGCATTTTGGGATAAAACTCTACGTAAAATGGAGTCTTGAATCGCGCTGCTTTAGTCAATTTGATTTCAGGACTTGGTTAGCCATTGAGCTGTACCCCGGGCGATTTAGAACGTTCGATTAAGGTATTAAAGAGTCACCAGATCAGCTAATGGCCTTATGTTCATTACCCAGTGATAAGTATAACAAACACGTGATCTTTTTTAATTAATCTTCATATTTGTACCAAAAATCAACCTATGCATACAAAAATTTCAGATTTGGATAAATTCATTGAGGGTTTGCCGCCGGGTCAAAAAGAAGCGGCCAGAGAGGTAGTCGAATTCGTTAGTCAACTAGAGCAAGCCATCGAAAAGTTTGACCCGGAGGTACTCAAGGATCACCGGAAACTCTATGAACTGCGCGACCAGCTTATTGAAGAATCAGACCGCGGGCTTTGCCTGTTTGCCGTAGGACGGCTGGAGGTCATCCTTCAGGACCTCCTGGATAAAAAGCTGGTCGGCTCCAAAACATTTAAAAAACAACTTTTTGGGAACAATGGCGCTTTAGCCACCCTTTCTTCAAAAATTAAAATGTGTTATTCCCTCGGCCTGATCAGTAAAGGGTATTTTAACGAAATCGATAACCTGCGCGATGTCAGAAATACGTTTGCCCACTCGGATCAGCCTTTAAATTTTGAAAGCCTTGCGATTGATGCGCTTTGTAAGAAGTTTCAATTATTTACGGCAGAGCCGGAAAGAGCCAACCGCGCCAGGTTCATTTCTACATTCCTTTACCTGACCGCAGGCCTTATGGCGGAGATTCGGCAATGCCGGCCCATCGCAGAAAAGGAAGAACTCCTGACACCTAAAAATATAGCCCATATTGGGCTGGTTGGCAAACATTTCAAAAATACCTTAATGGGTAAGGAGACGTCTGTAACAGGTGATTTATCCTCAGAGAATCAGTAGCGCGAAGCCCGGTGCAGGCTAGGCTCCCCTGATCCGTTAAATGTTAATATAGTAAGATTGTTCTTCCACCATGGTTCTCTTGATCTCGGTTTCCTTTTGTTTGATAAAACTTTTAGCCCATTTTTTTACACGCTCGATAGGATGATCGCTAAGCTTGCTGATCAGTTCCTTCTGATCCTGTAAATAAGGTACCCTAGAACCGACAGATCCAAAGCTGTTGACATTCCCTCCGATTTCATGGAGCAACTTCGCAGAGCTGCCAAAATTGTCGATCATGGCCTTGGCGAGCGGATGCCACTCCCTCGTATTGCCAATCGGGGTAACGGGCATCATCCTGGCTATGCGAAGCAGCCCCATCTCCGGAGCTGTTTTACACCAGTTGATTAGGGTTGGAATATCAGCTTTATCGAGTAGGCCCGGCGTCCCCATATTCCCATTATGAGCCCCCATGAAAAAACGCAGGTTGATATAATCGTTGCTGAGGATCGACGGCGCGATCAGGTCCCAGAAGACCGCAAAATCCTTTTCGATCAACCGGCGAATAATGCTCGTCAAATACCCATCAAAAGCGCTGATCCGGTCGGTTTGCGCTGCCTCGATCAACTGAGGGATGAGCACCGGCGTAAACGCAGCTTCACCGGCCTCATCGATCAACCAGGTGATCATTGTCTGCCACGCATAATTGGAGTTCCGACCTCGCTGCAGCAGCAGGTTGTTTCCCTTGATTAATTTCAATAGAAAATCGTGGAATAGTAGCCTGCGTTCCGTTATTTTACCGATGTATTCCTGGCTGAGTTCCAGCGCGAGCATTTCACCGCCCGAATATGTGCTGATCTTTTCAAAAAAGGTTAATACTTCTTTTTCGGAAAGGGCATCCAGCCCCCTGCCATAGGTGAACTGGTAAAAGTAATCGATACCGGCTATTTGCTGTTCTACCAGATCAAACAACGGCAGGAGCTCCGATAAGGGAAGCGCAATCACCCGGGCCACATAAAAGGCGTGTATAGCAATCTCCGGCGTTTGGCGTATCAGGCTAAATAAATCATGTTTGGCATCATCGGTTAAAGTGGATATATAGGCTGCGGCGACCTCTATATTTTGTTTCTCGGGAGCTATCTTTGCAAGTATATGCAGTAGATTTTCGGCAAAGCCGACGTCCTGAAGCATTTTTCCTAAAGTGCGTCCAAAAATATAGCTCTTGCGCTGCTCTCCTGACTGCATCTGCTCCATCAGCTCCCGCAGGTCAACATGCTCCCATACTAGCCTTTCTGCAAATTGCTGGGCTGCGATCTCTGTATGATCGACGGGTTCTTCCTCGTCCCGCGCTTCGAAATTCCAGACAGGCGAGCTAACATAGAACCGGAACTGGTCAGCCAACGTCACTGGTTTTAATTCAGCGAGCAGCCGGTCCGTTAACTTGATATCTTCTTCATTCAGAAACTCATAAGCTATAGTTGTTTTAATTTCGCTGATGGCCTGATCCCAATAGGACCTGTCAAACGCTAAGATCAATAGTACCGCCTTTTCAACCAGGAAGGGCATCCGGTTATAGAACAAGTTCCTGATCGAACCCGCAAACGTACTTTTTATGAGTTTCCGCTCTGACTCGTGATTTTTAGCCACCTCAACCAGTCGTTGTATGATGTTTTCCCAATAACCGGCCATCTCGACCCAGGTGGGCTCAAAGTCTTTTAATGGTGCACTAGTTCCGCGGTTCTCGGCGCCGATATCACGCCTAAAGGTATCTCCCTTCATGCCCCTGCAAAGTGCCACCACGCCCAGATGGTAGGCATCGCCAGTGGACGTTTCCATGATCTTGTCGATAACCGCCAGTCGTTGATTTAAATCAGCCGCGGTTCCGGGCAGGATGACATGGAACAACTGCAGGAACTGACCGGTAGCATTATTAACAATGTTTTCGTTTTCTGCCAGCGCAAACTTAAAAAACAATAACGCCACTTCTTCAAAGAGTCCCGGCTCAAATACCAGCATTTCCATCGCCCAAATGATATTGCGGCGGCCGGTACGAACCTTGCTTTTGAGCTCATCCGTGCTCATGTTTCCAAATGCTTGTTGTAAGGTCTCTAAAGCACTCTCCGGGTTCACAGGTGCAACAGAACGGAAAATGCGCGAACCCAAAGACGAATTAAGCACCTCCGCTGATCCAAAAGGGCTTTTTGGGCCCCAAATTTGATTCACAATACGTTTCGCATGACTTAACTGGTCGAGTTCCGCAAGCCGGTTGACCAGCGGCAGCGCCAGGCCGATCCGCTCCATCTCGGGGAACCACTGTATCAGCTGCCTGGCGTCCGTATAACGCCACCATTCCGTGGCCAGTTTGATAGCCAAAGGAGTCGGCTTGACCATTAAATAATGCCCTCGCCGTTCCATTACCCTGCTGCGCTCAAAGTAATCCGTTCCTTTACGGTATTCAAGTATCGTTTTTACCGGCTGGCAAACGTGCGTGGTAATAAAAGATGCCTGGTCCTCGGCTAACTTCGCTTCCTGGGGTGATACAATATCTTCTGATCCGGGGGCCGGCTTAAAAAACGACCCGAATACGGACACTGCCTTCAGCAACTCCAGCATTCCCTTATCGTGATTGTTCCAGTCCCGGCCAAAGGCTATCCGGAAGATAATATCGTCTTTGAGCAGCTCTGACAGGTTAGCACGTCCATCCAGTCTTGCATTGGCGAAAAGCACCGCCATCCCTGGGTACCCCTCAGCGTAATTAGCGATCTGGTCGATCTGCGCAGCACCCAGTTTATTTTGGTATTCGTCCGTTAAAATCATCTTAACGATGTCCCGGTAATCATTCTTATTCAGAAATAAATATTCTTGGCCATAACTGGCCGACGCATCAGTTTCCTCGCTGACATTGAAATCCACCGTAATCAGTTTAAAACTGCTGTTTAACCTGTCAATCTGCTGTTTAAGTAGCCGGTGGGCATTCAGATCACAATTGTCAACGATCAGCAATCCTGTATAATAGGTTCCATAGGTGATAACGAAATTGACGATGTCCTGCGGATGGGACTCGATCTTGTAATAGAGCGCGCTGTTATTTTTTGATCTTTTAAAAGCTTCATACACCAGCCTGGTTTTTCCTAAACCGGAATGCCCTATGATCCGGAGCGTCGCCCTGGGATTATTGGCCACCTCGCTGATCTTCGTCATATATTCGTCCAGCGAAGGATTGCTATGGAATGGAATTTCATAGATCTCCGGTAAATAACCAAGTTCATCTAAAGTCTGCAGTCCAGCGAGACGCTGGATATGATTGTATTCCTGTACCCTGATCACCACATCAATGAACTGGTTGACCCACTGGGTGATTTCATGCGCATCCATGATACGTACCTGCCCAGCTTGATAGCCGGTCGAATGGATCGAATTATAATCATCGATTGCTTGTTGCGCCGCCTGCTCACGTAGCTTTTTATGGACCGGACTGTATGGCTGGTTGATAAAAAACACATACTGCCCCCCCGCGTCGAGTACCTCCTTAATGCCGCCCTTTAATACAAGTACTGTAGGCAAGCTGCCTTTCTTATCGACTTTTTCCCTGAAAAACTCGCTATATATGGCTCCCTTTTCCATCTTGCTAGCCTTGCACTGGAAAACAGATAGCTTATTCTGTACATAAATCGATCCCCTGGTGTCCTCACAATCTATTTTGCCATCCTGCCCGCCATCGGCAACATTAATCTTGAGCTGGACGATCAACTCCCTTACTGACGAGAATTGCCGTTCAGCCGCCTCCCGCTTTAAAAGGTTCAATAAGACCGCCGATAACTGGACGTCCGTGAGGCTTTCGATTTGTCTATAAGTGATTTCATTCAGGTTCATGGTCAGGATCGGGAATTAATACTCAAAATTAACCGGATTTATGATTACCACCAGCTATATTTATTATTAAATATAGCTGGTGCGTTAAATAACCGATGGTTAATTAAAGGTAATCATTTGGGACAGTTGTAATTTCGTGAAAAAGTCACGGACAGTCATTACCCAACTATCCCAATCCGCCAGGTGGGAAGGCAGGCGTTTTTCGATTTAAAAGTAGTAAAGAATAAAAGTCAGGAAGAGGGTGTACTGCCCGACAATTTGCGCCTCTACAGGGCACCTGATCTGATAAACCTAGGCATTTCTGGATGGACTTAAGGAAGATTTTCTGAGTTGTTTCCTAGCCGCGCAAATATTATCTTAATCGTTCTGAATTAGTCAGTTCATATAACTATATCTCCAGTGCTTTACAAATAGCTGATAGCATGGTCACATTTGGATCCGTTTGCTAAGCCATCGTAATAAAGTGAGCGCTAAATCTTCGGATCACCTTGAAGTTTATGCCCGTCATTTCCATCACCTGATAAGCAATAACGAAAGATATAACATATCCTACATCCATAAATTGCTGAGATCAAATAAATACTTAAGCAGAAATAAATTTTTATAATTTTATATTTCTACTAAAATTACTTAAACCTGTCATCAGAATGTCTTTAGCACGTGCACACGAGGGATACGAGTACCAGGATTTACTCAGTGCCTATTTTATCCTGAATGAGCTACTTTCTGAGAGCAACAGCCGGTTTACCATAGACACCAAAGAGTTCGACGAGGATCGGATCGATGATCTGACCATTTCGACGGCAACGGCCGTTAAAAAGATCCAGGTTAAATACAGTAGAGAAGGTGGTAAACATGTGCTCGAAAAAAAAGACCTGGCCACGCTTACTGGCTATAATCTGGCAATAGACACTTTATTTACTTCATGGCAACAGCATCCCGAGAAAGCAAAATGTAAACTACGCCTGTGCCTAGCCTGGAATGAGCCAATTGATGAGATCATCAACGTGCTCATCAAGGACAATAATAACAAGTCCTTCAAGAATTATCCGACAGTCGTTTATCAAATAGACCCTGATAAGATTTGGCCCCATGGTGGGCAGCCATTGACCAGTTGGAAAAGGTTAACAAAAATTGCTGCTGATTTTGACCGGAAAGAATTCGTGGATTTTTGTGGCAGGTTTTATATCGAGGTAAATCTGCCGAAATTCAGTTTGAACGTACACCAGCCTTTAGATTTGGAATACATAGTATTGGACCAAGTCACTGATTTAGGCATTGGCGTATTTCCAAACGAAACAAAATCTAAAGAAGAATTTTTACTTCAACTGATTCAGTTGATCAAACAGGCAAGAAGCGGCTTACTTACAAATTTAGACACCACTGAAGTTTTCAGACGCTTGGATATCCGTCAGGATTATGGTGCGGTTTACCAGGATTTTCCGGTAGTCCAGGAGGAATTAATTACCTCGGTCCCTTTTTTTGAGGAATTTATCCAGGAATTAAATGAGGCTCAGCGTGTTATTTTGCTTGGCGAACCGGGTAGCGGTAAATCTTGGTTTCTGAAAGGGCTACAACAATATGTTGCGACTAACGGTATCAATGTCATCCATCATCTATGTTATACGGATTTGAACGATGCCATGCAGAAAGACCGCATACAGACCAATGTCTTTTATGGTAATCTCATTGCCGAAATATTACAGCGTTTCCCGGATCTGAAGGTTATAAAACCACAAAAATTTGCAAGTACTCTACTGGAATTGAATCATTTACTGGAGCGTATTGACCAACCTACTATTTTGATTGTTGACGGATTGGATCATATTGAAAGGGTAAGAAATTACTATCGTTATCATGACATTGCAGAAAGTCAGGTTGAGATCATATTACGGCTGAATGATTTGGTGATATCGTCCCATGTCAAAATACTGGTGGCTTCCCAACCTATATCTGTGCTGAAAAGTGTGCTCAACTTCAAAGAAGTCAAACTACCGGGCTGGACTAAGAAAGAAACGCTGCTGCTAATGGGTAAAAAGCATCTCGAAAATCTTCAATTGCTCGAAAATGAACTGGTCGATTTAATACAGGATAAGGCTAAGGGCAACCCATTATATACCAATTACCTAATTGCGGAATGTTTACGTACCGAGAATTTGACTATTGAGAATTTTAACCGGTTGCCCGGTTACTCGTATAACTTATCGCAGTATTATGAATACCTGTTCACCAACATCAAGTTAAATGAAAATGTGCCGCAAATATTATCGGGTGTAAGTTTCGCTTTAACAAAAAACGAGATCAATGAGATAACCGGGCTTGGTGATCTTGTCGATGACAGT
This sequence comes from Mucilaginibacter lappiensis, assembly GCF_900155965.1. GTDB lineage: Bacteria > Bacteroidota > Bacteroidia > Sphingobacteriales > Sphingobacteriaceae > Mucilaginibacter > Mucilaginibacter lappiensis. The sequence continues at coordinate 114,598 of NZ_FTMG01000006.1, read as the reverse complement.
TTATATGTAATTGCCCCGGTACTAAAGCAAAGTGTAGCTCAAAGCGGATATAAAATCTACCATGAAAGTTTTAAACGCTTTGTATTCGATAAATTAAAAGAGAAAAAAATTGCGCTGGAAAAGGTTATTATTCAGCCCGTTGCTGACTGGTTTGAAAAAAAAGGTGTAATACAATACCCTAAAGCTTACCGCTATTTTTTTAACTTTTTGGCGGATTATGGTGCCAATCAACGCATCGTTCCATATGCTAATAAAGATTTTATTGTAGATAGTTTGTATTATGGCCAACCCTGGGATCTGATCAAATACAACTACTACTATCTTAAGGATGCGATTTTGCTATCTAACGACCTGATAGGCACGGTATTGATTAACGAATTCAGTAAAGTCCTGAGCTCAACTGAAAACATATTTGAAAGTCAAATGGTCTTATACGCTGAGCAATTAGGCAATACCCAAGGTTTTGACGTGGTAAAAGACTATTTGCTCTTTGAAGAGGATGCCACCCAACCTTTAAGGCAAGGGCTGACGCTATGCTACATGCTCTCAGAAAAAGGTGTCACCGCACCCTGGACAATTTACGGGCAATATTTTATCGGGCAGGAGTTGATCCAACATGAGGACCTTAGCCTCTATATCCGTTTTTTGTTGTCCGAAAGAAATGAAGATCGGCTTGCAGCGATTGCAAGCCGTGCCCAGGTATCAGAAATTCGTTCTGATTTCCTGGCAATATTTGTAAATGAGTTGACGAGGTTCCAGGACAGAGATTTTGTTATACAATTGGAATTGAACCCTGTTATTGCCCAGCTGCTTGAAGCCGCCGATCCTACACCGGTTTCCTTTGTTGATTTAAATGATCTGGTTACGCGTTTGATCGCTATAGATAGCCTGTATAATCAACATGAGATACTGACTACCTTCTTTGAACAGATTGAATTACAGGCACCATGCGGAATAGAACTGGAACAAATCATCACACCGCTTCTTGATATTAACTGGTTCTACAACTGGATAACCTACGCCTTAAAAATCAAGTTAATTTTATTGGCTGATCATTTTGATTCCCAGGAGGTCATCAATGCTTTTGCCTACCTGACTAAAGACACAGAACCCTTTAAAGGAAAACCGCGTTCTTCCGATTTGCATTCTATACAGGATTTAATACTCGAATCATTGAAAGCCGGATTATCTACAATTGTCACGCATGATGATTGGGAGGCGGTCATCGGCATTATTGTTAAGGCCAGTACGGAGACCAGCGTTTCCATACAAAAGGATCAGGGTGGCCCTATTCCCGTATACCTGCTCGTTGAACTGCTGACATCTTCAGCCAATGATACCAATCGAACATTGGTAATTCGCGCATTAGAAGATATTATTGGTGAAAGGAAATTCTTCGATCTGCATCACTACATATCTGGCTATTTGTTCCGTTTATCCGGCCTTTATTTTGATTCGGGCAATCTAGAAAAAGCCCAGAACCTATTCCGTGAAGCTATCAAGACCTTCACAGGCTATACGCAAAGGCGTGACCAGACATTGGAAGACCTGTTGGAATCCCTTGTTCCCTTTTCTACTGTAAATTATGATAAAGCCTTAGTTTATATTCCTCAAATAAAATCATTGATTGATGCTATTGACAACCATACGGATGGAAAAGACACCCGGCACTTTTTTGTGGAATGGTTCAAAAAATTCAGCCAGGTCAATTGGCTGAGTTCCGCTAATTATTTATTGAATGACCTGAAAAATTATCGTTCCTATTGGAGACTGGAAGATTGTTTATGGAACCTTTTGGTCATAGCGGATGGCAAAATTAATCTTGAACTGGAGCTGCTGTTGACTACGACATTTCTTATTACATCGGACCATGTCTTCGTAACTTATTGCCTGAAGCTTATTGCTTTAACCATTGATGTAAATAAACCATTGGCCTATTATGGATTTATTTGCCTATCTGAGAGGATGTCACGAAGGACGGATAATGGATATTCCAAAGATATAATAGATTATTACGACCGATTAGCATTGCTGTTCGATACCTGTGAAGGCGCTGAGCAAGTCCATATCTCATCGAGAAAAACCTATAATTCACCTACTGAATGGACAAAAACACTCGATAAACAATATGCTGAGCGGCAGAACTTAGCCGATATTTCCCATGCTGACCTCGTCAATTATGTGAAGACATACACGCTCCGTGAATCAGAAATTCAGTCTTTTATCTATTATTTTGATACGTCAAAAGGAATAACCGATGAAAATAAAGAGGTTATCAGGGAAATTGTCCGGAAAAATAGTTTTCAGGAAACTGATAGGGATGAATTGTCCGAAATGTTTTGCGCTAACAACGAAGTTTACATCTATTATTGGGTCTGCCGCTTTTTGTATGATCGTGACGGCTGGTATAATCAGTTGGTCAATACACAGGCCTTCAAAAACGCATGTGATTTGGATGCGGAACTTGCAAAAACTTATTTGTTCGAGTTATTAAAAGATATCATGGGAATATCATTCCGGATAGGTATGTCCGGGAATCTTGTAAATGCATTAGTTCTCGCCAAGGAAAATCCGGAGACGATTACCGCGATGTATGACCAAATGTTTGATGCAATAAGCTTTCGGCTACCCTATCAGGAAAAGGAGAACTGGGATGAATACACCGCTGACCCTTACCAGATGAGTGAAGAAGAAGTACTATTTGCTATTTTATTAGCCAGGTTCAGGTCTTTTTCTGTGGAGCGTTATCAACCGGCCATCACTGCGTTGGAATACCTTTCAAAGGATCACTGGCCAAAGTTGATATCGCCCTTAAAATGGTTTTTCAAGAACCGGGAGTTCTTTTTAGATTGTATCGTAGTCAGTGTTTTGCAACTCGTTTATTTCGCCTACCTGAACGAATCACTTGATATAACCCCTTTAGCAGATACATTGAATGAGATCTATCCGACTAAATATTACCATATTGATGCGATGATTGAAATCATACTTGAAAAGCCATTTCGCCCGCTTCCCGATCCCGAGCCCTTACCAGATTATCCACCAATAGATGAAGAGGATCATTCGATTATTTCTGGTTTAAATAAGAGTATTTGGCGTTTGGAAAACATGGGCCTGCCGTTAGACCCTGTTTTGACTAAATATGCTGCGACTTATGCAGAAAGCCAAACCGACAAGCTCGAAATATACGGCAACAGGATGTACAAACAAATGGCTAAAAATCTCTATCCATCGGATTATTTAATGGGGCTTGTCAACCGTGAACTCTATACTGAATTAAATACATTTTATGACTCTGGGGAAATACTTTACGAACTGGCGATCGAAAATAAGCTCATTGAATTGCAAACATTCAGCCGAAACCACCGGCCGACATTGCTACCTAAACCCACTTCCTATATCTACGGACACTCCAACTCGGCTCCCAACCGGCAAAATGGCTGGGTTAGCATTGCGCACTATGAACGCGAACTCTTTTCAGTTGACACATTCGCACTGAAGGAAACCATCAGTTTTGGCGGACTTGTCTTTACTCGTAAGCCAAAATTCCCGATATCTCACCATGTTATAAGCTATGATGTTTTTGACAAAATTTCCAATGCTGTGGTTCCTAAATCGGATTATCCTATTATTTCTAATATCAGGGAATATGATCCGCTCGAAAATCTGAAATTATTGTGGTTGCCCGACTGGCTGTTACAGGAACTAGGCTTGACAGTCGAAAAAGATTCAATTGGTCTAAAAGCCAAAGACGCTGACGGAAAGGTCTTGCTTTATTATGTCAATTGGAAGGCTGATTATCTTGGTTCTGAACTTCATGCAGATCTGAACACTGAAATTCCTAAGCTTGATGGTGCAGCTTTAATGATGGAAGTATCATGTTATACCCGGTTATTGGCTATTTATGGAAAGGAAAATAACTATGCGGTATACCGGAAATAGGTCAATATTTTTCTCTGGTGAAATACCAGATCACCCTCAAAAAGGATTCCACTGTCAGTACTGTTACAACTTGATTGCCCTTTTTGTAACTAACATTTGCGCCGCCATCCGAAGCTTTTTCGATCTTTTCAATCTTGTCCGTTTCAATTATAACGGGACCACTCGCAGTGGAGACGGTAATTGTTTCGGTAACAGTAAAACCCATAGTTGTTTTTTTATAAAGATATAAATTTTTATAGTTTTGACCAGCCTCTTAAACCTTTATCCCTAAATTCCTACTACAAAAAAACAAATACATGTTACAAGCTTATCCAACTAAAAACGGTACCGGAGTATCCATATTCGGTGATTACGGCGATCTAAAAAGTCTTTATGAAACTGTGCACGACATTGCCAGCGCACTGGACGAAAACAATAAGTCGCAGAAAGGACAGCATCTGCTGTTAATGAATTTCGCCTACGAGATAAGAAAAGGCTACAGCGGCCAGCGATTAACTGATGAAGTGAGTTTCCCTGGAGAAAATTACACATTGCATTACTACGGTTTCCAACTGGTCTGGACAGATATACTTATCTTTATTTCTGCACTTAGACATAATGCCGGTTATATTCAAACCGAAAGACTTCACCAGGCTGGTATGTACCTGCTGGAGTATGTCGTTGAACGGGCTTTGCACGAGTATGATCAGACGGGAGCGGCTGAGATCAAGAATTTTATTGCCAGGGGTATCGCTGTAAGCACGGAATATGCGTTCATTATCTACCAGGCTATTCATTTGGAATACGTAGCGGATAGAGCAGGCAAAACGCGGTTCAGAAAAATCCCCAAGCTTTTAACTAATTATTTTAATACCTGCGCTCCCGAGTTTAAAGGGCTGATCGCTTCTTTCGAGCAGTCTGCAAGGGAGCAAAAATGCGAGGTGACCGATCTTGAATTCCAAGATTTTCCGGAGATTAAATGGTAATATGCAGACACTTAACTACCAACTTAAACGCTTTTGTAACTATCTCATCCTTAATCTTAGTATCCATTACCGTTATATAATCGAAATTGGATTATTGGTTAAAGAAAAAGAGGTCTTTATAACATTGCGAACTGAAGAAGCCAACTTTGGGAACGCCGAAAAAGGCCTAAATGATATTTTCAACTCTTTTAATACTGCCAAAACCGAGTTAACGGCTAATGGTATTATTTTTAATGTTGATATTAAAAGTCAAAAGTTTTCAGCAGAATTGGTCAAAAGATTGACTTTTTATTATTTCCGCCCTGAAAAAACCAAAAATAGATATGTTTTCAAATATGTACCGGTAAACTTAAACCTTATTAAGCTGCTCGTCAATAATGAGCTTTGGTTCAGTGACCCGAGATATTTCAACGACCCTTTCGATACGCGTTACTCAATTGATGCCGACCCAAAGGATGAGGAAATCCTGAGTTTTTATTACAAAGAAGCACAAAAGTTGACTGGCAATGAAGGACTGGTGTTATCAGATTTTATAAAAACATTTCACATGCCGGACAAGCAACAGTTTCTTGATGACCTCGAATATCATCACTACATAAATACCATTGCTAGCCAATATGGAATATGTTGCTTTTCGGAAAAGCATGGCGATCATCTTATGTGGAGCCATTATGCTGATAATACCAAAGGCGTGTGCCTGGTATTTGATATAAAGATCATCCCAGAACCCAATTTTTACGTTTTTTCCGGCTCAAAAGTTAAATATCGAAATGCAATCATTAAAAAATTTTACGATGGTTCACCATATATGGATACAACGGAAATCATCTACTCAAAATACAAAAACTGGAAATATGAGCATGAAATCCGTGAACTAAGCTCTTTTGAATTGGGGAATGCTAATAGAACCATTTCATTTGATCCCAAATGCTTAACAGGCATTATTTTCGGTCCCAAAACAAACTCGAAAGATAAAGAAACGATTAGGAATTTGCTCAGCCAGTTAAAGAAATACCAGGTAGAGTTTATGGACAGCGCTATTGATTTGGGAAGTCACTCCATTAGTGTTTCAAAAAATAGGTTTGGACTGAAGTAAATTTCTTTAATCAGCATTATTATAATAAAAAAGACTTTGGAGATTATCTAAATAGGGCCCAGTTAATTGAATGCGGTGTCAATAACTAACTTTAGCTTATTGAATATCATCTGTCATTATCCGTTTAAATTAAAGCGCGGTTAAAATAATAATAGTAAAAGGGTAGTAAATGATCATCCAATTTTCGATAAAAGCCAAAGATTTAAGCCGTTGAAAACATTCAATGGGATGTCGTAATTCAACAAATCGAAATTTATAAAATAGGTAAAGTGGAAGTCGATTCGTAGCGCCAAATATAACAGCTATCTTTTTAAGAGTATTTGAAAAAGAATTAACTAAAGCAAAGGTTTTGTACAAAAAACTGCTTAACAATAAAAAAAATTAAAGATAAAGGTTTTGAATTGAAAGCGAATGTTTAATTAGAATATTAACTTTAGGTTAAAATTCAACCTATGCGTGAACAATACTTTAAACACCGAGCGCCGTTCGATTTCAACAAGGACTCTAATGATATTGGCCGCCCATTTTTTTGGAATAAAAAAGTTGAGGACAATCACTTTCTCAATTTGCTTTATCGAAAGAGGGAACAAGAATTCGATGAACTGTATAAATACCATCTGCAATTCTTTTTAGCTAACTACGATGATACAACCGAGCAGGAGTTCTTCAGGTATGTGTGGGAAGTCATACAGGATGCCATCGCACAATTAAGACAGAAGGACAGGTATACGTCCGGCCATGCCCTCAACTTCCGGAATAAATTTCACCTTAACCGGTTTGCAGAATATCTTCAAAGTATCGATGAATGGAATCTTGGCCGTACCCAGGCTGAAATTATTGCGGAGAAGGAAGGCCAGATCAAGATACTCAAAGAACAGTTGCAACGCCTGATGGACGAGCGTAGGGAGGCTGAGAAATTGGATACCGACTACCCGATCAATATTGCCGGCGGTCATTTCCTCACTGTGGTTGACCTTTTCAAGAAGATTGAGGCACTAAAAGTAGGCGATAAGGAACTGGTATTTTCGCAGATGCCCATCACCTGGGCCAAACTGATCTGCCGGTACTTTCAGGAAGACGGTGAACCGATAAAATTAGACCGTGTGCGGCGCTACTATCCACGTGACGCGAGTAATCCGAGTGGCAGGTCATCTGCTATTCCTTCCGAAAACCAGCATTTCAATATCATTTCGGCAAAACGCAGGGCAAGTTAAGACCGGATTTTAGGTTCACTTTTCTTTTGCAGGCAAACGTTAACAATTGCTTCTAAACTATTCAGCACACTCTTTTTCAGCACTATGCTTTGCCTGTCGTTACCATAGCTTGGCTTATGGTAATGAACAATATCGCCATGCACACATCTTTGCTTCGTATCCGGCACCGACGGGATAAGTATTAAGTAACGATTTAACGAAGGAGGCGATTGTGCAAGCAAGTGAACTGATCACTAAAGGAGATCTGAATGAATTTAAAAGCGAACTATTAACAGAAATTAAGAAACTCGTTCAACTGGACGGCCAGGGCCAGTCCAAAAAATGGCTCAAAAGTAACGAGGTAAGAAAGCTGCTCAAAATATCACCAGGCACCTTACAGAACCTGCGTATCAACGGTACATTGAGTTTTACCCGTGTCGGCAGTATCATGTATTACAAGCTCGACGACATCAACAAGCTACTGGAAGGAGGTCTGCAATGAGTATTCATAAAATTGCGGTGAGTGAACTTGCTGGTTATAGTAAGCTGCTCAAATGCATGAGCATGGACGGACGACTGAATACTACACATGTCAGCTTGTTCAGTGCATTATTCGTCCAATGGCAACGCGCTGGTTTTAAAAGCCCGTTTTCTGTTACCAGAAAAACGCTGATGGCTTTCAGCCGGATAGCATCTATTGCAACGTATCACAAGTGTATCAAAGAACTCAATGAATATGGTTACATCCGTTATCAACCCTCATACCATCCTAAACTCGGCAGCCAGGTTTACTGGTCTGCTGGTTGGGAATTGTAGCCCGATATTTTATATCGGTATATCCGTATCTCGGGCTATACGGATAACTGCATATCGGAATAACTGGTTATTCCGATATAAGTATAGACAGATATTCAGCTATATAAATCCGGTGCAACCAAAGGCTGCACCGGTAATGATTTGCTTTGCAAATCAGGAAGCGAAGCGGCGGTCGCTTCGCGAAAGCGGGGGGAGCGAGCGGAAGTCGGGCACACCCGACTTTTTCCGCTCGCCCTGCGGGGCAGAGCCGATTCGCGTATACCTGCGGTATACTTTACCCCCCCCTTAATACTATAGATAATGGTTTTAGTATACTCGGCAGTATACTGATTTTAAAGAAATAACAGGCAATATGACCAAAGATGAAAATATAAAAACCATCAGGTTTCCGGTTAAAACAGATGAAAAGCTGCAAACCATAGCCAATAAAAACGGTCTGACCAAGCTTGATCTGTTTATCTATATGGTGGATTACTTTTATAAGAGCAAGAAAGATCCCAGGGATTTGAATGATGAACTGCTAAAGAATGCGATCAATCGCAAGACCGATAATATCGTAGCTTTTATCAAAACACAGGAACAAGAGTTATTGATCCCCATGAAGAAAGATTCGGAGAGGATCATTACCGTACAGGGTAAGATTGTAGATTTCTTTAATCATCATATCCTGAAGTATAATGATGCACAGAAAGCTGCTTATGCCGAACAGACTAAGAACATTAACCAGATCGCCAAATACCTGTCAGGATTGGATACCGCGCAGTATGATAAAAAGACACTGAAAAGCAGGTTCTCAGAGATACTGGAGCATTATATCCAAAACAGGGAGCAAATGGGTATGCTGACCAAGCAGGTAGAAAAAGATGAACTGATCAGGTATGTCAGGAATATGCTGAGGAACTTATAAGGGGTTGATATCATGTTTGTAAATATTACCAAAAGCGAAACAGGGAATAACAAAGGCAGCAGCAGTCAATTGGTGGTTTATTTGGAAAAAGAAAACCGGTTAGCAGAACAGTTAAAACAAAGCTACCGGCCGGAATATTGGTTCAATCCTGAAAGAGATAATATTCAGGCTTATGAAGTAAGGCAGGGCATCGATAACAATATAGCCAAGCTGTCCAGAGATGAGGCCAAATTTTTTTTGATCAATATCAGCCCGAGCGAAAAAGAGCTGCTTTATTTGAAATCCCAGTTGGGAGAAGAGGGTGCTAAAGAGCAGTTAAAACGTTATGCTAACGACGTTATGCATGCCTATGCGAAGAATTTTAAACGTAACGGTATTGATGGTAACCAGGACCTGGTGTATTACGGGAAGCTGGAGCATCACAGATACTACACGTATAAAGACCTGGAGGTAAGAAAAGGACAGGTAAAGCGAGGCGACAGGAAGCCAGGAGAGCAAATGCATGTCCAGATCATTGTCAGCAGGAAGGATGCCAGTAATCGTATCAAGTTAAGCCCTTTGAACAATTCCAGGGGCACCAATGCCGTGCATAGTCAGCAAGTGGGCCAGTTTGATCGGGTAGCTTTTAAGCAGGCTACGGAAAGGCTATTTGACAGCCGGTTTGGATATGAACGGGAGATCAAAGAATCATTTAAATATGCCAATACTTTAAAGCATGGTTCTTATGAACAAAAGCAGGAAGTCAAAGAACAGCAAAAACAGGAACAAGCGGTTAAAATAGAAAAGCAGCAAAGCCATCATCAGGGCAAGGGACTTTTAGCTATCTTACTGGATGGGCAAAGTGTTTATGCTGCGCCTGCGCAGGATGATGATAAAAAGCGCAAGAGGAAAAAGAAGCGGGGACGTAACCTGGATCAGAGCCAGGGCCAATCGATATGAAAGCTTATGCTCATTGGCCATATGGTTGCGGCATGCGGCAGAATACCACCACGCGCTTCGCTCCGGGCTGCATTCCACCGCCAGCCTCGCCGTCGCACTACAGGCGTGCTTTCGTTACCTCTGCACACCTGCCTTATCCGGATAGCTGGGTAAGACGAGATCGTCACAGCACCGCGGTCACAAAATTAGCCGCGCAGGAAAACGGTCAAGGGTGTATGAACCCCGATAATAGGATCGGGGCCCTTGACCGTTTTCCTGCTTTAAGCTCCGGTTGTTTAAGCGGTGCAATGAGCTGGTGTGTACAATAAGAATAATCGTGTTTACTATTTCCGGTACAAGACGAGTTTTGCATTATGAATAATATAGCTAACCATGAATCCATCGGCTCACTTTTCAACGAGCGCTGGAAAAGAAACTCAGTGCCGATCTCAGTAAAAAACACAAGAATAATCTCCGGCATCTGTACAATCATCTTATGGCCTTCTTAGGGGAAGATGTCTAGTAATTCCACTGGCATCCAAAATCAATTGAAATTATACGGCCCATAATTGTATTTTTAAAAAAATAATAATTATAGCAACATATGATGAATTGGCTAAAGCGTAATACGATACATTTTGCTATCGCGGGTGTTTTCTTTGTCTTGTGTTTTCTATATTTTTCACCGGCTTTCCAAGGGAAAACGTTGGGTCAGGGAGATGTCCTTGGCGCGCAGTCGACCCAAAAAGAAATCATGGATTATCGCTCCCGTGATACCACTGTTTTGTGGACGAACCAAATATTTGGAGGGATGCCTGCTTACCAGATCTGGGCACCATATAAAGCCAATATCGCCACACATATTATAAATGTAATTGGGTATGCAGTACCCAACCCTGTGGGCATGGTATTGGTGTTTTTATTTGGTACTTACTTTTTGTTTAATGTATTAAAGCTTAGTCCCTGGCTGGCTGCGGCGGGTGCCGTAGCTTTTACCTTTACCTCTTACAATATGATATTGCTCGCTGCCGGGCATACCAATCAGGCTTTTGCCATCGCTTTTTTTGCGCCTATACTGGCTAGTATTCTGTTAACTTTAAGGGGGAGATATTTGTTAGGTACATCATTAATGGCCCTATTCCTGTCTATTGAAATTAAGGTTAACCACCTGCAAATGACCTATTATTTAATGCTGGCCATATTAATTTTAATAGGAATAGAGCTTTTTCACGCTATCAAAAATAAAACGGTTAATTCATTTATTAAATCTCTGGGTTATCTGTTGGTGGCGTCATTGCTGGCTTTTGCGGTAAATGCATCTACTTTATGGAGTACGTATGAATACGGTAAAGACAGCTACAGGGGCAAATCAAATTTAACCAATAACACCAATGAGCCGCAAAACGGTCTCGCTAAGAATTATATTTATCAATATAGTCAAGGTGTGGCTGAATGCCTTACGTTTTTAGTACCGAATGCTTCTGGGGGTGCCTCCGGTCCCGAATTATTTGATGAAAACTCTGAAATGGTTAAAGTTCTTATCGATAAAGGTGAGTCTAAAGAGCAAGCATTGGGCATTGTTCAGCAAATATCATCTACGTCAGGTATGGATGGGCTGTCACTTTACTGGGGCGAAAAACGACCAGGCACCAGTGGCCCATTCTATTTTGGCGCAAGTATTTGTTTACTATTTGTATTTGGCTTGATCGTAGTTAAAAACCGGCTTAAATGGTGGTTACTGGGTACAGTGGTGTTAACTATGCTATTGTCATTCGGGGGCAACTGGCCATATTTGTCCGATGTCTTTTTAAAGTACTTCCCGCTGTATAATAAATTTCGCGCAGTTGAATCCATTCTTGCAGTGGCAGGCCTATGTGTCCCTATGCTGGCTTTTTTGGCAATACAGGAAATTATTGCAACCCCGAATAAAAGAGAGCTGGTTAAAAAACTATTGCTGGCTTTATACATTACAGGTGGACTTGTTTTGATATTGGTCATTTGGCCGGAACTGTTGTTAAGTTTCAGACCGAGCGATCAATTAAGCAGTATCGCCAATTTAACCCAGGCCTTAAAAGGAGATGCAGCGACGGCTAATGTTTTGGCAAATGGGGTGGTAAAAGACAGAATTAATATTGAACGTGCCGATGCAATCAGGTCACTCTTTTTTGTATTGATCACGTTTGGTATTGTTTGGATGTATATAAAACAGAAACTAACGCTAACCACCATTTCCATCTTGTTATTCGCAGTCATATTGGTTGATCTTTGGCAGGTTGATAAGCGTTATTTAAAGGACGCTAATTTTACCGAAAAGCAGGATGCAGCTATACCACAAAGAGTTGTTGACGTAGATATAGCTAAAGACACGGACCCTGATTTTAGAGTATATGACGCTACCGCTTCCATAAAGCAGGACGTACGGAATCCATTTTTCCATAAATCGATAGGCGGATACTCGGCAGCAAGAATGAAGCGATACGATGAATTGATAGATAATCAATTTTTAAGAGGAGCCAATCCGGCCGTGTTAAACATGCTGAATACAAAATATATTATTGTACCGGATTCATTAAAACGGGGTGAAGTTTTGTATCCTAATCCTGATGCCTGCGGCAATGCCTGGTTTATTAAGAACATAAAATATGTAGCTAACGCCAATGCGGAAATGCAGGCGCTTAATCAATTTGCTCCTAAAGACGAGGCTGTGGCCAATAAACAGTACCAAAATGAGGTTGGCAATGAGCCGGCAGGGCGGGATAGCAGTGCCACAATAAAACTGGTGAGTTATAATCCCGATAACTTGGTTTACAAATCGTCGTCAAAGGTCGGGGGAGTAGCAGTTTTCTCGGAGATTTATTACGCTAAAGGATGGAAGATGTTTATTGATGGGGTAGAGAAGCCTTATTTTAGAGCAGATTACCTTTTGAGGGCGGCGCTTATTCCAGCAGGTATACACAAAGTAGAATTTGTATTTCACCCATCATCTTATTATATGGGCGAGAATATTTCTCTGGCTGGTTCCATATTATTGGTATTACTTTTAGCTGGTGCCGTATTTGGTGATAAGATTCGTAAATATATCCCCGACAAAGGATAGAATAGCTAACAATTACAAAGTAAAATAAAAGGAAACTTTGAGCCTGATGTTACCGACGCGAACGCGACTAATATTAAGGTCTATCTATTTATTTTTTAGTATTTCTACTTTTTCACGTTCACTTGCCAACAATTGCTCGTATAATTTTTTATTCTCTTCAAATAGCTCGATTACCTTATCTAATGGATTGAATGTCGGCTGATAATTAATGGCATTTAAAGTTGATGTGTCATTACTTGTAAATGTATTTGAGATAATATTTAAAGCACTTTCTTCATTAAAGTTTTTGATAGCCTCTGAAGGTACTTTTAAAATTTTTGCAACCTGTTCTATAATATCGTCTTCTATTAATTCCTTTTGTTCTAAAAGAGAAACCCTTTTTTGGCTTCAGTCATTCCCAAGTGCCAACGCCAATGCCTCTTGTTTCCATCCTAGCATTTCTCTAAAACGTTTAACATTACGGCCCTGATGGATGTTTTTCGGTGTTTCAGTAGATGTATTCATTGGTCAGCAGTATTACAAGTATGATTTTAACAAATGTAATAAAAAAATATACTCAGGTGTTAAAAGCTGGTTTAGGCATTTGCAGGGGATAAATTATCTACTTAGCGTTCTTCGTTAGACGGCTAAGGAATAGGTTAGAAATTTCCTGCTCCGGTTCTTTGTATTACCGGTCAATGTAGCCCGGCACTAATTGAGTCAGTATGCGTCTCGGATATCATGCACCATGGGAACATTATCCCAAGAACCTGTCCTTCGAAGAAGTACAGAATCCATACGTTGTGTTAAATGAGTTTTTCGGCAGCTGGCCGGACACTCACAAAAAAGATCTCAAACAGTGGCGAAAGGCAGTCACCGCTGACACCTATTTCAAGGGAAAGCCACACGGTCCCGGTGAACTTTTATTTATCAATGAACAGGTCATTCGCTTAGTCGAGGCCTGTTATTTATTATGGGTTTCCTATAAAGGCGGTCATCGACAGGAAAACCAACTCACACCGATACTGCTGGAAAAGGCAAAGCAAGAATGGATCTATTTTCCGGACGATCTTTCGGAACAGGAACTACTCCATCCTTATAAAATACTCAAAAAAACATACAAACACTTCAGTGTGCAACGATACCGTGATCATCTGAAATACTGGTTATATGGTGCTATGTATAATCGCCCCATTCATGACGACGAGGTCATAACCCAAATGAAGACGATTTACCGTAATCTTAGTCAGCTATATGACGCAGCCTGGGTTATTCAGCAAACTGAGGGTATCCGGACATTAATAAAACATAAATATGATAAGCTTCAAGATGAAAAAGAAATAGCCATCAAAAGGTCAGATAAAATATTGAGCGATAAAGTGCCGGAAATAGCCGAAGAAAATCTGTTTATTGACCCAAAAGCGATCACGATAAAACCATTTGAACCAAAGATGACAACAGCGGAAAAGTTGGGGATCGATACGGTTACCGAGCACCTCTTAAAAGTTATACCGACAATACGCTCTATTACTTATCTGGGCAGTTACCCTAAACCATTTACTTATTACCTTCTAATATTGGTAGATGATGAAGAGAAAATGCCGGAGCATAGCATTGTCAATAAGCTGATCGATAATACCAAAGCACTCACGAACATTTACCCAATCGTTCATAAAGTGCAAAGCGCGGCTGATGGAATTAACAGCAAGGGCCGGTTCTGGTCCGTTGTATTTGAAAAAGGGATCAATGTCTATACCTCTGAAGGTCTTTACCTGCCTACACCGCATGTGCTCTCTCCAAAGCAACAAAAAGCAGCTATAAATGCCTGTTGGAAACGATGGTGCACCAATGGAAAAGAGTTCTTTCAGGGCGCTAAACGCTATTTAGAGGAAGGTAATAACAGGTTAGCCTTATTCCTGCTGCACCAAGCCGCAGAACATACCTTAATAGGTGTGCTGCAAATACTGTTCGGCTACCGGCAATCTGTTCACAGCTTGTCAAAACTACTGTCGCTAACCCTGCTTTTTACCGAGGACCTGATAGTGATCTTCAGTCTGGACACCGAGCAAGGTAAAGAGATCTTCAATTTACTACAGAACGGCTATTCCAAGGCACGTTATGATGAAAATTTTATAGCGGACGAAGATCCAGTAAAAACTGCGACACGTTTAGTCGGGATATTATTAGCCAAAGCCGAGGCACTTTACCGTGGGCAGCTGGAGCAGCAAAGTTTATCGGCAGAGGAATCGATATAAAAAGACTCCTGTAAAAATTAAGCATTAAATGTACGTCAGAAGAGAGAAACGATGCCTTTATACCTAAACGCATTAACAATACGGCGAGATTATTAGCGAAGAAGTATCAGGAGGAAAGCATCATTTATTTGTGCTCATCATATCATTAATAGTTCTGACACTCTGGCAGCAACGGGCGACTTCCGAGTTTTCTAAGTCATTCGACTTGCTGCCTTTTTTAATTAACACATTAACCGGAATGCCATGATGACAAAGGTCAATAACAGCGAAAAAGTCAAATATAAAGAGCTGTTTTTTTATACCCTACTATTATGCAATAAGGACCTGTTATTATATAAAGAAGTGCTTTATAAGCACTTTCCTACTCATAGGAAAATAAACATGGACATTCCGGCACACTTGACCATGCTGTTCCGTGCCCATTAGACCAATTAGTTGTGTTGATGAATATCAAATTTCAAATATCTAATTCAGGAAGATAGCATGGTCAAAGTGTAACGGAACGCCCTGAACTCTTTTGCAGAACGCGTTGATCAACGGCTCCAGAATATCCACCTCAAGAACCGAATACAAAACTAATCAACATCAGTTATTGGAGTACTTTACGTCAGATTATTGAGTAGTCTTTACAGTCTCTTTATTTAATTTTTTTAAGAAGCAAAAGATCGATAAGAAGCATACGAGGAAATATTAATTTCCTCGTATGCTATAATGGTTTTAATCAACCTTGAAATTAAATCTGATTTTATCAGAATTATCAATTATCATAAGTATACCACTTTCGTTTTGTAAGACCAATCCTTTAAATGAAGCCTTACCTTTTTGCAAGGTATTTATTACTTTTTCATCCAAAGCTGGGCCATTCGGCTTTTTTAATAAAACAACCGTTAAAGGATGATCATTGCCACTTTTTCCTAGCTTTAACACCGCTATTGAGTCTTTATACACTTTTGAAGCATAGATATCATCCTTGACAATGACCACCTGATTAATATATTTATAGGCGTCTTTTGCTGATATCATGTGGGACTGGCCCAAAGCAGCCTGACAAAGTAAAAATGACAGGAAGCTAATTATTACTACTTTCATTTAGTTTGGTATATAGTTAATAAGGATTATTGGTTCTGCAAATCTGTTAACCATTGTGGTACAGCATTGGGATCTGTTGTCACAGGTGCTTTATTATAAGTTAGATAATTCTGACCTACAGTCGATCCCTGCTGAAAACCATAAACCAAATTTGAATAATTAGATGCTGAGTAATCCCCATTAAGGAAGTTTGCCCAAGCTACTGTAAATTGTGACTGTTGAGCGTTTTGGTGATCGAAGTCTAATTGTGATTGCACATTAATTTCCAACGCCTGCGATGTGTAGTCGGCAGGTGCCTCTTTAACCATTTCAGCTGCCAACATATAAGCATCCAATTCAAAATTTACTTTGTTAGGGTTTTGGTTTTGGGCCCATTGCAGCGTATGATCTAATTCATGACCCACGTTATAAATTCCCCACGAATTAGTATTTCCCCCGTCTAAGAAACCTTGTAAATCAAATTCATTATTTTGATGATCAAATGCTGCTGTACCGCCATTGCTTGATGGCTTATTGGTGACCATTGGTTTCGTCAAATTTGCGTTCTCCGGTTTATTATAGTAAGCATCCAGCGCTGTAAGCATTTTATCCCCAGACTTTGTGCCGTCTATGTTAAGGAGGATATTTTTGAAATTGTCTTTTTGGGTTTGTGTTAAATCGGCAGAATACCGAAACTTATTGTACAAATCGTTAACAATGTCAATATGCAGGGGCGTCATAATGGCCTGAGGCCCGTATGGATTGGATGTATCACCGTCAGTTTGAATGCTTCCTCCTCCTCCATTTTCACCGGAACCACCATTATCGAAGCCAGGTCCAGAATAATTGCCTGGAGGCGTAATTGGTGTTCCGTAAATGACTACACCAGGATCTCCTGTCATCGAGTATGCAACGCCATGGTCACCACCATTATAAACATCACCGCCTAACGTTGACTGTTGGCGCTTTTGTTCCATCTCCGGGAACAGTAATGTTAATTCATCTAAATTTTTCATTTTAATTCAAAATTATACTGCACTAAAGCAAGGGTTTGAAATAAATATTAGGTATATTATTTCTAGTTTAATTAATGATCAATACAATTAACAAGAAAGCTTGACATACAAGTCTCTCTGCCTAAAAAACGGCCAGCATCAGGATGTTTTTTTATCCAAAAATCGGATCATATCTTTGGTATTCTTTAAGGCCTTTTCAAGCGCCTTTTTACTATTATAAAAGTAAAAGAGTTGGATCTGCCCCTTATCTTGCTTGTGTAGAAAGACGATTTGGCATGAATGATATCTGTTTCTGTATGGGTTTTCAGGAAAAAAATCATAGTAACCAGCCACATCAGCATTATATAATTGCTTTGCCATTGATGCAGAATAATAGTTTACCCTACTTGTGTCTTTTTGATTTGCTATATCACCCTTATAGCCATTATTAACATTGAAATTGGGATTTAATTGCCTGATCTTTTTTTCGTCCCAGCCATTGTAATTGATAAAAGAAACGGCAATCAAAATATTTTTGTCAATTGATTCGAGTTGGCAAAAAAAACTTATCGGCATAACATACTTTCCTGTGCTATTTCGACCAGGTAAATAGTGTTCTGTCGAGTCTGATTTAATGTACTTTGAAGGTAAATGATATTCAAAGCCAATATTATCAACAAAGTAATTTAATGCTCTATTATTTTGAGCCCAACTTGTCGTTCCAAAAAAACACGCGCAAATAATAAGTAAGCAACAACCAATTTTGGTACTCAGTTGCTGCTTACATGATTTTCTTTCAGAGGTGGTTAGCATCCTAATGTTACTTGCACCCACCGACGGCAAAAGCATTGGTCTGATTTACCGATGATGGATCTGCATAACTCAAATTATCATTATTTGTTGGGTCTGTTGTTTTATACATATTCAGTGTACTATCATAACCAGTAATTACAATTTCATGATACGTATTTGGTCCTGTCTTGATGTCGGTAATAATTTGATAACCATTTTTAAGAAAGGATTGGAAGCTATCAGTGGAAAGAATAACCTGGCCCTGAAAATGCTCAGTAGCAAAGTTTGATGCAAGTCTTGGATCTATATTTCCAGCGCTATTAACACTGTCCGCTCCGAACTCTTGCTTAAACATATCCAAATACTGCTGATCGGTAGTGTTACAATGGTATTGTTTCGATTCATATGCCAGTGCATTAAAAAAGCAGTATCCATTTGGCAAGGCTGTGTTCACCCCAGTGTAACCACCGTCGCTACCTCCATTGCCGCCCCCGCCCCCGTTATCACCTGGGCCGCCATTATTGAATCCTGGGCCTGAATATTGATCGGGAGGTGTAATTGGGGTGCCATAAATAGTTACTCCAGGATCTCCTGTCATAGAGTATGCAATGCCATGGTCACCACCATCGTAAACATCACCACCTAACGTTGACTGCTGCCGCTTTTGTTCCATTTCCGGGAACAGTAATGTTAATTCATCTAAATTTTTCATTTAAGGTTTAGTCGCTAAATTAAATATTTAAAGTTATTATTGTTTTGTATATAATTGACCACAATATAATAATGAATATTGTAATAAACGATTTAAATGTTAAAATAATATCTTTTTTAAATTATTATTTACCCGACGTTTATGCAGCCTGTTTAACCGGTAGCTACGTGGACCAGAATTTTAATGAAGAGTCGGATATTGATCTTTGGGTATTGAGCTATCAGCGGGATTACGTGTTTCATGAAACATTTATTTACGAAGGATTAAAAATTCAGGTCACCCATATCCCATTTACAAAAATTGATGAAATACTCTGGAACGATTATTTTTCTAGAATAGGAACTTACTTGGGAGCATTTGCTAAATCCCAAATCATTCAGGATAATAACGGCTACTTGACCAACCTCATTTCCAGGTGCCGTACCATTTATGCCGATGGACCCAGGAAAATGTCAATCTTAGAGTTACAGCAGAAAAAAGCGTTAATACTCAATCTGCTCTCAGACTTCAAAGGTGCTAAATCAAAACAAGAAAGTTATGTGACACTTAATGAACTATTTTCTCATTTTATCATGTTTTATATGCATTATAACAATGGATGGACTCATGGCGGTGGCAGACACATGATTCGCAATCTTCGCAGGTATGATGCTCAACTGTATGATAATATCTTTTCCTTGTATGAAGGCTACTTTACGGATCACGATAAAAAACCTTTTATCGAATATCTAAATAATAAACTTGAAGATTTTGAAGGATTAGACAATGGCTATAGCGTCTCTGAAGTTATGTTGGAAGTTAAACAGCCATATCTTGTTATACAGATTTTCGGTGTGGCGGATTGTTATGACTTCGCCATAAAAAAGTTCCCTTTAATAATTGATTTAATTGGCGACAAAATAGAAGACCACCTGGTTTTCAGGACCCGGGCTATTGGTGATTCCCAGATCAACGAAGACAGCCTGTACCTCCTTTTATTCGCCTCTTCTGTGACCGTGCTAAACCTGGAAATCATTCCCTTGCTGAATGATTTTGTTATAAAAAACGGAAGTATTTCAGCCAATTTCCCAGTTAACCTCGACCTTTCTCTGGTCTTTAGTCAGCAGGAAATGATCAGACCATTAGTGAGGTGGCTTTCCAGCTTAAAGAAAAGTCAGGCGTTTGAGGATTTGGCAGAAACAAAATCCTTTGTGGCGGGATTAGAACTTTTTAAATTGTTCCATGCTGTTTTGTTTAACGGCGACAATAACGAGTTCCTTGATTTCCTGACCTACGTGCACACGCTTTGGTTCACTTGTGCCTATGACAAGGGCAGGTTTTTCAGGACGGATCAGTTAATGCAGGAAAAGAATAACATGGCATCCGTGTTTGCCAAGCAATATGCACAACAGGCAAATACATTGAAGTCCCTATTCGGTGATAACGAATTCCGGATGATACCGGAGCCAAGCCGGAGAACCTTTCATGATTTAATACCTTTTCTGAATACCAATAAACTTCATCCGGGATCTATAAATCCCGCTGTAGAAACGGAAGAAGGTTCACTAATCCCCAAAGCCAGTTGGATTGTCTATCAAAATGTATTAAAAATTGCCTTAGCCAGCCTTTTTATACAGGACAATAAAATGAGTTATCTATCCTTTTCCATTATGGCCATCATTCAAGATAAAAACCAAGCTCCACATGAAAATCTGGCCGTTCCCAACTGAGAGGCAATTAGATAGTAAAGATTGCGGTGCCACCTGCATTAAAATAATCGCAAAGCACTACGGAAAATTCTATTCCCTGCAATACCTGCGGGATAAGGCAGGCACAAGGCGCGAAGGCGTTTCTATCGCTGACCTGAGTTATACTGCCGAATCCATAGGATTAAGGACATTGGCTTTACATTGCACATTAACCGAACTGGAAGAGAAAGTACCATTGCCTTGTATTGTTCATTGGAAAAATACGCACTTCGTTGTTGTTTATAAGATCAACAAGGATAAGGTTTATACCTCCGATCCCGCAAAAGGTCTGGTAAGTTATCCTTTGGATGTATTCCAAAAACATTGGTATCTAAGGGATGAACCTAAAGGCGCAGTATTAGCCCTGGAGCCAATGGCTGATTTTGAGCAAAGGGATGAAGGGCAAAAAAGGGACAGAAAACGAACAATGTCCAATATTTTCGGCTACTTCAAGCCTTACAAAAAGAACTTCATTAATCTTGGAGTGGTCATGCTCCTGGTCACTATCCTTCAAGGCATCCTTCCTTTTATCGCCAAAGCAGTTATCGATGTTGGCATACAAACAAAGGACCTTAAGTTCATCAATGTGGTATTGGTTGCCAATATCTGCATTGTCGTCAGTATTATGTTATCCAATGCTGTCAGGAACTGGATACTATTACATGTTACCTCCAGGATTAACATCGCTATTATTTCTGATTACCTGATCAAGCTCATGAAACTGCCTATCACTTTTTTTGAAAATAAGCTGGTTGGCGATATTTTACAAAGGGCCAATGATCACGAGCGTATCAGGAGCTTTATTATGAACAATGGGCTAAATATGATTTTTTCCACCCTAACTTTTGTGGTGTTTGGAATCATCTTGTCCATTTATAATACGGTGATCTTCTTGATATTTCTTTTTGGGAGTATCCTGTATGTACTATGGACGTTGGCATTTATCCGTATCCGCAAAAAACTGGACTGGGAATACTTTGATTTGGTATCTAAAGACCAGAGTTATTGGGTAGAAACGATCAGCGGCATGCAGGATATCAAGATCAACAATTATGAAACCGCGAAAAGATGGAAGTGGGAAAAGAATCAGGTTAAACTCCACCGCGTCAATACCCGTGTGCTGTCAGTAACAGACACACAGAATTTAGGCGCTCAATTTATCGACACTCTGAAAAATCTTTGTATCACATTTTATTGTGCAAAGGCCGTGATCACCGGAGAGATAACTTTTGGGGTTATGATTTCAACCCAATTTATTATTGGTATGCTGAACGGACCGGTGATTCAATTTATCCAGTTCATTATATCGGCGCAATTCGCCCAAATCAGTTTTCTCCGTTTAAATGAGATTCACCAATTGAAGGAAGAAGAGGAAGAAACGGTGAATAATTCAATCGAATTACCTTCCAACAAAACCATTATTCTTAAGAATGTTTCCTTTCAATATTCTCCTAACAGTCCGCTAACCATAAAAGGCCTGACGATGATCATACCTGAAGGAAAGATCACTGCTATTGTTGGGGATAGCGGAAGCGGAAAAACGACTTTATTGAAATTACTGTTAAGGCTCTATGAACCTTCCTATGGTGAAGTTTCCGTTGGTGGTATGAACATTAATAATATCAGTCTGAAGCAATGGCGCGAGCGATGCGGCGCTGTAATGCAAGATGGAAAAATCTTTAATGACACTATACTTAATAATATCATTCTTGGAGATGAGAATATCAACTATGAATTGCTCCGTCACGCGGTGGAAACCGCCAATATTGCCTATGAAATTGAGTCATTACCCTCCGGTTATCAAACGGTGATGGGCGAACTTGGAAGAGGTCTGAGTGGCGGCCAAAAACAAAGAATTTTAATTGCAAGGGCTTTATATAAGAATCCTGATTATCTCTTCTTTGATGAGGCAACGAATTCTTTGGATGCGATAAATGAGCAGAAAATTGTAAACGCATTGGAACATGTTTTTAAAGGTAAGACAGTGATCATCATAGCACACAGGTTAAGTACAATCCGCAAAGCAGATCAAATTATTGTACTTCGGGACGGACAGATTATTGAAGTGGGGAATCATGAAAGCCTAGTCAAACAGGAAGGCCGGTATTACGAACTGATAAGTACGCAATCAGAAATTTTAAGGGCTAATTAATCTGCAAGCAATGAAAAACATTACAGAGTTTAAAGATACTGTAAAGCGATCCGAAAGAAGCGAAGAGGTACAGCATATCCTGGAACGGATGCCTACAAGGTTTGGTCTGGTGGTGAGTATTCTAACCATAAGCCTATTTGCGATGCTGGTAATTTTTGGTTTTACAGTGAAGTACCCAGATATAGTTACAGGAAACATTACCATTAACGCTGAACATCCCCCTATCAAAATGATTGCCTTCGGTGCCGGCAAAATTCGGTTACTAAAAAAGTCACAGCAAGTGGTCAAAGCTGGTGAATTGATCGGGTACTTGGATAACCCAGCGGATTATAACGATGTAAACTCCCTGAAAGCTGCACTGAAATCTTTTAAGATCCTTCAACCATCCGACAGTCTTTTACATACCGATTGGGTACTTGGCGAACTGACACCTAAATATTACCAGTTGATCAGTGCCATCCAAAATTACCGGACTTTTTATTCCGCTAATATCTTTGCCAAACAAGCAGAAGACCTGGAACTATCCATCGCCCAGGGAAGGCAAAGCTTGCAACAATTGCAGCAGCAACTCGAGCTGATTAAAAGCAATGTTGCATTAACCTTTAAATCCTTTCAACGGGACTCTACCCTTTTTAAAGGAAAAGTGGAATCAGAGGCTGAGTTTGAAAAATCAAGGATGAATTTTTACAACATCAAAAAAAGCTATCATGACGCGCTTAATACTATTTACTCTCAAAAACAACAATTAGCCGATAACGCTAATAAGATCCAGCAAATCGGAATGCAGAAAAATGATAAAGAGCAGCAAGTAAGAACTGCCCTGGCATCCGCTTATAATGACCTGTTAGAAGAAATTGCAGCCTGGCAACAGAAATTCGAATTTATAAGTCCAGCCAATGGTAATGTACAGTTTCTTGACTTCTGGCGTGAAAATCAATTTGTTTCGCAGGGTCAGGAAATTTTTAGCGTCATTTCCAAAGAGAATAAGCCATCTGGTGAACTCATTCTACCTTCAAGCGGAGCTGGAAAAGTAAAGATAGGCCAGGAAGTGATTGTCAAACTGGAGAACTATCCTTATCAGCAGTATGGTAGCATTAAGGGAAAGGTGGAAAGCATGTCATTAACGACCAATCAATCCAGGGATAAGAATAATGGGTTTGTCAATAATTATCTGATCACGGTCAGCTTACCTAATTCGCTTAAAACTAATTTTGGTTCTGCTTTGGATTTTAAATCTGAATTAAGGGGTAGCGCAGATATAATTACAGAAGATAGAAGATTCGTTGGTAGGTTATTTGATAACTTAAAGAACTCTTATCAAAGATAATACCGATTTAAACACTAGCATTAGGGACAGGACTTGAATGGATCAGTATTATCCTCATTTTAACTTATAAATCCTGATTCACAACAAATCCCGAAGCTTTTACAAATAATTTGATAGCGTTTGATTTATAATGACTTATAAAAAAAATAACCGTTTATATTAATTGGTGTAATACATCCTGGCATTGGTCCTCGGCCTGTAATCGGACTGGTAATGATGCGAGCTAATCGCGATTAATTACACGTGGCAATTCTCGCTAATCTTTAAAGACTTTCTGCATTGCTGAAATCAGAAATCATCTAATTATTGGGGTAGTTTTGCCCAGAATTAGAATCACGGTCACTTTTATAAAACCAATAGTCTCT
The DNA here is from genome assembly GCF_900155965.1 of Mucilaginibacter lappiensis. Classification (GTDB taxonomy): domain Bacteria; phylum Bacteroidota; class Bacteroidia; order Sphingobacteriales; family Sphingobacteriaceae; genus Mucilaginibacter; species Mucilaginibacter lappiensis. The sequence continues at coordinate 90,292 of NZ_FTMG01000006.1, read as the reverse complement.
CCTTAAATTAAATGCTGAACAAGTGAAGTATACGGGTTCTGGCTATCCTGTCAAGTCGTTTGGGTCCGACCAAAACATGGCTTGCTTTGCTTTTATTGCCGTAAAAAAGTCATTATTGATCGCTATATAATAACGGAGAAACGGTAACGTCATTATCCCTGAAAGCCAAAAGATGAAAACATAATTGACCACACTTTAGACCATCATAATTTGCAGGTTTTGGTTTCATGCGAAATTTCAATTCCACCGGAAAACTCAACCATTGAGTTTTAAAAAGTAACCGAACATGCATAGGCTGATTCTAACATGCCATTTCAAATTTTAATTTAAAATCCGGGAAAACTTTTGACAGATCGGCCACGACGTTGAATATCAGCTCATCCAGCCTAATCCCGTTAAAAGAGAATTTATGCTCACTGCTGTTGATGTCAGCCAAAGTCGGTTTTCGGGCAAAAAAGTTATAGTCTGTGTGGGTAAACATGTAGTTCCCATCCTGGAATACCCGAACTGTGTTGACTTTAGCAGTGGCTTGGGGCAATTGTTGCATCAGCCCGCCAAAACCGGCAACGCCATCCGCAGTACCCAGGTTGTGCTCTTTATAATTATTCGGGTTGATTACAGCACCCAATACTGTTTAAATTAATAAACAAACTTAAGAGACGATGAGCTACGAAATATTATTCATTCAAGGCACAGGGACGAAAAAACAGAGCAGGAGCAAGTAATTGTGGATGAGTTAAGGATTAACCTTGGTGATGAGTTTACGATTATATATCCGCCAATGCTGGATGCTGATTACCCCATTTATATAGCTTGGAATGACGTTTTAACAACGAATCTCAAAAACTTATCGGGTAAAGTTATCCTGCCCGATCATTCCCCAGATGTTCTAAATGCCTTATTGCCATAGGGGATCCTTCAAGTTTTCACTTTTCCGGGTGACACTGCGAATTTCTTCCGGAAGGCAGTGCTGAAATGCTGAACAGAGGAATAACCAAGTTCGAATGCAACAGATTTTATAGACTTGCCGTCCAAAAGCAACTCTTTCGCATAATTTAATTTGTAATCACTTAAATAACCAAATACGCTACTATCAAACAGTGCTTTAAAACCCTGCTTAAGTTTAAACTCGTTAATGCCGCACACTTTTGATAGCTGCGCGACCGAAGGCGGTTGGTGAATGTTCTGAATCAGGTAGTCCCTGGCATAATAAATACAGTCCTTATCGTATGTAGATTTTAAAGGAAAATTTTGTTTTTTTGTAACTGCCATCTCAAAGGCATCGGCCTGAAGAACAAGCAATTCTATACATTTTGACTGAAGAAACAAGACTTTTAATCCTTCTATGTAATTACAGTTGAGAATACCATGAATGCAGTCATGCATCGCCGACGAGATAGGAAGTTCTTGTTCTGCTATTTGTGCATAACGCCCCCCATCCACATGATCAGCTAACACCTGGAGCGCCCTACAAGAATTTTCGGATAATTGCAGAAACTTTTCTTTAGCAAAATGCACCTCAAAGAAACGGTAGTTACGTCTAGTATCGTATTCACCTATACCATCCAATTGAGGCATATAAATGATATTTTGTTGGTTGGAATTAAAAAGATATTTCTGGTTATTGACATAATTATATATTGTTCCATTACCGGATAAAGTGAAGCGCAACTTAATCATATCCGGTACATCGTTGGTGGGTCGAAAATACAGTTGATGCTGTTTGAACATAACGTCGCCGTACACGATATAAATATCCGGGGTAGTGATCTGCACTAGTTCTGCATCGCTAAAGGAAAAACTGTACTTCTCTTTTCTTTCAATTACCAAATGTTCCCGCATAGGAAAATGTTCGAAGCTACCACCTACTTTTTTCCAGGTCCCATAATTCTTACTAACATTGATTCCCATAGTGGCAATTATGATAAAAAATTGGAACAATTCTGAAGTGACTTTTAAAAAATTCGTTTTTATGTAAAAGAAAATCCGTTTGATGTAAAAACACTCCATAACTATTGCTCCACTTTTGTCAGACTTACTAAGTGATTTCCCAGGACAGAGGTAGTGTCAAACTATTGTTTCTATTCAATTCATTTTACACTGCTAACCTTAGAATTTACTTTAAGAAAGGTTTGAAACAATAATAGAAATGCACCAGGAAAGAAATTCAATAGCGTAAACCATGAATAAGCAGTTAGATGTTAGGGAATTGGGTGAACAAATGCATTGTTCTAATGGAGTACCGGCCAAAGAAATCGAGAATTATATCTTTCAGGCTGGCAACATGATGATTTTCAAAACCGTAGATAGTTTAGAGCTGATAACTAATGTAAAAGTACTGGAAATCGGCTTCGGCAATGCGAAGCATCTCCCTTTTCTTTTCCAAAAGGCCAGCGGAATCTGCTATTACGGTATTGATACTTCGGAGGCATTTGTTAAGAAAGCGTTCTCAAACAACACATTGAAAGCAAAAGAAGGCCGTGCTCGATTTATCAAAGTAGAAGGAGATGGAATATTGAATTTCCAAAATGATTTCTTTGATTGTTGCTTCTCGGCAAACGCCCTTTATTTCTGGAAAAATCCGATACCATATTTCATGGAAATCCATCGTGTTATGAGGCCGGGAGGAAAATTTGCCATTGCTTTTATTGAAAAAAAATTTGCAGGGAGGCTTCCTTGGACCCAGCTCGATTTCACACTTTATGAAGTAAATGAAATAAAAAAAATATTTCAGAATACAGGGTTCATAAATATTGAGGTAAAACAAATGACTGCGCAAATCACAGGTAAAGGCGAACAGGAAATAACGGAGCCTTTTGTTATAATGATTGGCCAAAAGGAGGGGTAAATACAGGAATTTAATTTTTACTGATCTCTTCAATTAGACGCTTGTTTGCTGTTGGTAACAAGATCATTACTTGAGTAAGACTATTTTTTCAGCGACACCAAAAGTTGTAGCAGTTTTTCTTCCAGATCAAAACGTTCGAAATAGGTAACCAGCTTATAATTGTGGTGATAGTAATCTGATTCATCCTCTTCGTAATATGGTTTCCGGGGATCGCCGTGGGTATTTTTATGGCCAAATTGCAGTTGTAGTTTATGACGATTATCCATAAACTGTAACCCAAATGGCAACTGAAGTGGCTTTTGGGGATCTATTCCCACCTCTGGTTTATAAAATACAATATGATCCAGGTAAAGGGAGCCATCACCTACCGGATTTTTAATACGGTAATCCGCAGCAGTAACAACAAAGCGGCCTTCGGGATCACTCTGGCGTTGTTTTTCGGCCTGCTCGGGATAATCTCTCTCAAACTGTAAGGTAAAGCCGTGGTTTTTAAAAGTTACCTGCTTCTTTTTGTCTAGTTTTTTATCTGGTAAACTTAAATCCGGTAACCTCGTTATATCAACTCCCTGCTCCTCTAAAAATATCAACAGTTCGGGGTGATTGGAGACATAGCCCAGGTATTTTACAAGTTTATTACCGTTCATATGGTGAGGTTGATATTACTCCGCTTAACAAATTATTTAAGTTTGGTAAATGTGGCTTTAACAGGCTGCTCCAACTCATAACCCTTGCTTCCTTTATATACATAACGCTGTATTACTTTAAAACTTGCCACCTTCATCCCTTTTACCTGATCCTTAATTCCGGGTGGAATAACCTCTTTGTCATTGGCTTTATATGTACCTTTTATAGTGATCAAAACATCCCTGAAAAACTTTTTGCTGCTCGCCGGAACACTGTATTCACTTGTCCATGAACTTAACCCTTCTTCCTCACTTACCTCGGTACGTTCCACGCCATAGGTCGCCAGTACCTGTCGATAAGCACCACCCGTTCCTGCAATTAGAAAATAGCTACCATCAAATGGACCGCCTGCACCTCCATTGCTGTGTTTGATCATAAACGCATATTGATTTTGCCCTATCAAAACCAGCTTAGGATCAGGGCAATGAGAAAATGCACCATATGCGCCTATAGCAGGCTGAAAGATTCTTAATTTCCAGGCTCCATTTGTAAAAACAAACTTTGCCAGCCCAAGCAAGCCTCCTGTAAAGCGGGATGTCATTGCGCCATCCTCATCAAATTCTGAATGGTTAAAACTGATCACCTTGTATTTTACCCCCGTTGAGTCCTGGTAATCCATCACATTAAGTAAACGTGTAGCCACACCATTCTGATACGGAAACTGCGGAATACCATCTTCGTTCACATCTGTATAAGTTTGGGTTTTGCAAGTATTACACTCCCAATTTATAAGCTCATTATTGTATTTACCCTTTGACAGGTTATAATATTTACCAGGAAAAAGCTGGAGCAAAACTTTCTGTGCATTAAATGGCTCGGGCACAATAAGGCTTCTGTCTGTTTTTAACAGGGTATCATTTATGGTTTTCTTTTTTAGGATCTCATCCTGTGATTGAGCAAAAACCGAAGCTGAAAAACCCGCACTCAAAAGCAATAACAGTAATAATGATTTCATAGTAGTAGATAAATGCAAAACTAAGAATATTTCGTCTACTGCAGCTCAGCAAATAATCCTCCTGATCGGGCTTACCCGGAGTTTTTTGGTAAAAAATAGGTGTCCAGAAAATGCAGGCTGCCCTCGTCGTCAATGTTATCCAGCTATTTGTTCCGGTGGCTTTAACGGTCATAATCTGCTTTGTCTATGTAAACCATAGCGGCGGTCCCGATTCCCAGGTATGGTTTAGCAATAAAGGCCCGCATGGTTTTACCACTATGTTATATGAATATGTATTTTCGGTAGCAGGCAATTGTTCAAATTTCGGTAGCCTGGGCCTTAATCATCCAATAAGGTGTTTGAATCATCTTGGAGATTGTAAATTGAACTGTCAACTCTTTAATGGGATCAAAAAGTCAAGATCTTTGTCGTATTCCCATTTTTTTTTCTCTTCGTTTAATGAATAGAATTTCACCAAACGCCCTGTCCTTAATCCGATGTACTTTTTGTCATACGTAAATACCTCATCAACTTTAACTGGCAGGGGAAAATCATATTCAAACAGGTGTTTGTAATACAGGTATTCTAAGACTTTAGCAAGTGATAAAAAAATAATTTTCTATAATCATTGACCTAACGATCCGGATGATATTGTATTTGATGAAAAAGGGAAATTTGTGAGAATAGACAAAAATGAACTTCCTGATAGGTTAGTTGTTGAAAACTCAGCCACAAAAGTAAAGCAATATTATAGCTTTGCAGATCCTGTCAATGACCCAGCGGACATACGTAAAGGGATTATAAATACGTTAGTGTTCGTAAGCGCAGATAAAATTAGATCAATGCTTGAAGGCCAGGGAGTATTTGATTTTTTTGCTTTGACTCACTTCTATACTCAAAGTAAAGGAGCCGGGAAATTGGACTTTTCGCTCAGTGTAATACCAACAGAATTCGCTCAATATGGCGCAAGTGAAAGCCCTCAGAATCCGTTAACCCCCTCTCCTGTATTATTTTTACCTGCGGGAGATAAATACGTTCATAATCATATGAATTTTGGTAATTCTCTTTGGGGCGCGGCCGGTGCTTCTGAGGGGCTGAGTTTGCCTGTATTGCAATGGGGGGCTAATTATAATAGCTTGCATAATTCTTGGACAAATGGTTATGATCCGCAGCCGGATTCGGCAGATGACCAACTTTTGATAGCGCGAGGTGTTCAGTATGCACAACAACATCGGTGGAATTGGGGAAAATCAATGTGGCGCTAATTATAATAGCTTGCATGATTCTTGAACAAATGGTTATGCTTCGCAGCCGGATTCGGCAGATGGCCAACTTTCGATAGCGCTAGGTGTTCAGTATGCACAACAACGTCGATGGAATTGTGGAAAATAATTAATTAATAAATAACATATGAAAAGATTAATTTTTTTGTGTAGCATGATTATGGCAATGAGTTGTTCTAGTGAGCATCAAAAAAAGAGGGTTACAAAGGATGTAGTCGATAATTTTATAAAGAAATATCACGCCGAATCATTTTCGGAGTTTAAAAACGTATTTATTTCTATTAGAGAAACGAATGGATCAAGCAGTTCATATATACTTCAGAAAAATGCAGGCAATTTACCTGTATATGTAGTAACCTATAACGAAAATACAAATGAAATAGTGGAGGTAAACAATTCGAGATTAAGAGCAAAAAAAGTAGATGATTATTTTACAAGTAATCAAATTACTTCTTTTATAAAGAAATTCAGATACTATAAATTTTGCCTGTTGAGTGTCGATGCTCAAGGGAATGTTTTCATAAATCCATTTTATCCGGGTAATCCAGCCATTTTTTTAAGAATAAGTAAAACACCGAGCTTAGAAATATCAAAAATATCAGGAGATTATATTTACTATAAAGACAACTGGTACGTAAATCGGACACAATTGGTTGACTTAAAATTGTAAGGTATTCTTACCGTCGCACGCGTTTGAGCAATAATTATTGATTAATGATGCCTTGATTACCCGTTGTCGGGGTATCCCCAATTTCGGACGGTTATGCAGCCAAAAATAGAGTAGAGATCAAATAATTATTATTAGGTCTTTGCTTTTATAAGCGATCCATCTTTTATATATAGACTTCGAACGGCAACGAATTATATGTGCTCTACTTTATGTTCGTTCCTACTTTTTGATATAACATGTTGAATATTATAATAGATCTAAATTGTCAGATCATCTGGCTATCTATGTTATTGAATTAGTGAGCTCCCAAATAATATCTTTATGTAAAGCAAAAAATTATGTCCATTCTCATAAGTAAGATTTGTAATTAATTTGTATTAAGAAATGTTTAGCAATTTGGTGTGTAGTAAAGTGAATCTCATATAAAATATTGTAAGTCAGTTTTTATTCCCTGCGGTAATAAATTTAAGATAAACATATATTCTTATATATAATCCAAAATACTTATTTTTGAGTTAAGAAATGTAGCTGAATTCAGTTGCTTTAAAAGGCTTTCATTTTTAGAGTGTTTTAGATAGATAGACAATCAATTTTTAATAAAGCGTCATTCGTGGCGTCTTTTGTTAAAGATATATAAAGGGCTGAAAACCACTTGATTTTAACAGAGGTTCGAGTCCCGTCCATTCCGCATCATCAATAGCAAAACCCTTCAAATGATATCATTTGAAGGGTTTTTTGTTTTAAGCTATATGCTACTTTAAAATAGCATATAGAGGAATAAGGTAGGAAGGAATTATTGAAGATCCCAAATGCCTGCCGAACGTTCTAGCGTGATCAATGCGGCTGCGTAATTGTATAAAGTCTGATAATAGCCTTCTTGTACATCGTTGTAGGTTCGCTGGGCATTCAAAACTTCGAGCAAGGAAGTTTCACCCCGTTTATAGCTATATATTTTACCATTCAGCACTTTCTCGGCGTCGGCTATCAAACCACTTTTATACTGCTGAACCTGTTTTTGAGCCGATTTATAATTAAAATACGACTGAATCACATCTGCCTGGATCTGTTGTAAAACCTGATCATACTGAACAGCTACCTGTTGGATGGTAAAATGAGCTGCTTTCAGATCGCCTTTATAATGATTGGAAAATTTTAACGGAACGCTGAGCCCCGCATTAACAGAGTGATAGGCTGGAGTTGGAGCAATATCATTGGTAGATGCTCCGCTGAATTGCATCCCTGTGTTGATACCTAGATCAATTGTTCGGTTTGCTTTTACCAGCGATAGATTTTTTTCGGCGACGGTTTTACTATTTTGAGCCGCTACAGCATCGGCCCTGTTATTTTGAGCATTATTAATTAACTGTGCCAGCACAAATGTTCTTTCCAGGTTATCGGCACTTTTAGTCGGAACAAATAAAGTATCGATGTCCTTTTTTCCGGTAAATACACTCAGCTGCACCAGGGAAGATTTCCAGTCGGATTCATTTTGAATAACGGAATTAAGAAAACTACTGGCCTCCAATTTAGACTGCCTGGCATCTATCTGGGCAATGGCGCCAAGCTTAAAACGGACAGAATCGGCATCGGCCAAGTGTTTCATGGTTTGATAGGAGTTTTCCTGTACCAGAAGCAGATCCTTTTGCTGAATAGCATTATAATAAGCCATAGCGGCATCTGCCCTCAGGTTCCGGAGATAATCGGTTAGTAATGCCTTGCTCAACTCAGTCTGACTTTTGGCCAGGTTGATCCTGGCGCTACGCTTTCCGCCTAATTCAAGCGTAGCTCCCAAACTAAAATTTACACCCTGACCTAAATGTAGTTTTGACTCCTGGTTATTGTAGGCTCCTACAGTTAGCTGAGGATCCGGAAAAACTTTAGCGCTTTCTATACCTGCCTCGGCAATACTTACATTATATTGCTGTGCCAGCAAGCCCAGGTTTTGTTTGCCAACCAAATTAAGATACGGCACCAGCGACAGTTTTTTGGAATAAGTTAAATTAGTATCTATTTGTGCATCAACATTAACGGCAATACCAAGGGCAAATGCAAACGTTAAAATGTATTTGAAAATGAATTTCATAAATATTTATGGTTAAGCTTCTATGGTTGAAGATTGAAAATCATGGTTGCCCCATTTGCTTTCGATGAGATAATATAGAGCCGGCAAAACAAACAGGGTAATAGCTGTAGCAACAAAAAGACCGTAAACAATTACTGTTGCCAATGGTCGTTGCACATCAGACCCGATGCCTGTGGCTAATGAGGCTGGAAGCAAGCCTAAAGCTGCAACAGTGGCTGTCATCAATACCGGGCGGAAACGGTGCCTTGTCCCCTGTATCACCGCCTGGAGTATATTAGAACCTTTTTTGCGTAGATCATTAATGTGCGAAATAAGAATAACCCCATTTTGTATAGCTACACCAAACAAGGCGATAAAGCCTACGGCAGAAGATACGTTCAACGTCATCCCGCGTATATTAAGGGCTAACATTCCACCAAATAAAGCTAAAGGGACTATGCTTAAGATAAGCCCAGCCTGCCTGAATTTGCCGAAGGCACCATAAAGCAACAGGAACATGATAGCTAAAGCCAAAGGCACAATAACCGCCAATTTTGCATAAGCCCTGTTTTGATTTTCAAACTGACCACCCCATGCTATCTGATATTTTTCTTTATTGTATTTAACCTGCTGATTTATTTTTGCCTGGGCTTCTGCTAAAAAGGTTGACAGGTCTGTACCTCTTAAATTAAGACGAACGGTAAGCTGGCGACGGTTCATTTCCCTGGAAATAGAGCTTTCTCCTATATCCGTTTTTATTTCGGCCACCTGTGATAAAGGTATTTTGGCTCCTGTTTGGGAGGTTAGCATCAGGTTGGCAATTTTCTCGGGAGTATTGCGGCTCTCTTCTTTATAACGGCAGATCACATCATAAACCTTATCTGATATAAAAACCTGAGATACAGCTTTACCGCCAATAGCCACTTCAATTAACTCGGCTACATCGCTCATGTTTAGCCCGTACCTTGCCACAGCATCGCGGTTTACTTTGATCTGCAGTTGAGGGAGCGGCGGCTCCTGGTCTATCGCAATATCAACCGCTCCTTTCACGGTTTGTAGCGTAGATACAGCTGCTTCGGCAATGCGCCGGGTCTCTTTGAAATCATTACCAAATACTTTTAATACCAATTCGCTATGGGCACCGGCAATTTTGTCCATTACCCCATCAATCATAGGCTGTGTAAAAGCGACTGAATAACCTGGCATAGCAGCATATTCCTTTGATAATTCATCAATGAGATCATATTTGGTTTTGCCGCCTTCCCATTCGTTATAAGGTTTTAAACCTACCGAAACTTCAAAGTGCGATGGGGTAAAGTAATCGGTACCATCGTCATTGCGTCCCGCCTGAACGGTTACATAAGTAATTTCAGGATGTTTAAGTGTGGCAGCCCTCAAAGCATCGCTCATTTGTTGGGATTTTTGAAGCGTTATGCCCGGTGGCAAAGAAACCTGTAACCAGATGGAACCCTCATCCAATGTAGGTAAAAAATCTTTACCTACAGTTACCGACAAAATAAGCGCACCCGCGAAAGCCAACGCCAAAGGAATAAAAACGCGTTTGGGCTTGTTCATGATCTTAGTGATCCGGCTTTCATATTTGGCCGACAGATGCTCCAGCCACTTGTTATGATAAAGTTTCCTGGGTTTGCGGTAAACCGCGTAGGCCAAACCCGGGATAAGCAATAAGGCCACGGCTAATGCACCCAAAAGTGCGTAGCCTACGGTGAAGGCCATCGGGGTAAAAAGTTTCTTCTCTACGCGTTCAAAGGAGAATAGGGGCAGATAGGCCGTAATGATGATAATGGTAGAAAACAAGATGGGTTTCGCTACTTCCAACGCTCTTGCGCTTATGGTCGCCTCTTCCAATACTTGGTCGGGATTATTTTCTCTTTTCTTGAGAATGGTTTCCATCATCACGATGGCCCCATCTACAATGATCCCAAAATCAATGGCTCCCAGGGAAAGAAGGTTGGCCGGGATATTGGTAAACTTCATCAAAATAAAAGCGACCAATAAAGCCAGGGGAATGGTGATAGCAACAATGAGCGCACCGCGCCAGTTACCCAAAAATACAATGAGCACAATGATTACCAGGGCCATCCCTTCTAAAAGCGTGTGAGAAACGGTATCAAGAGTTTTATTGATGAGGTTTGTGCGGTCGAGATAAGGCCTGATGGTAACACCTTCAGGAAGTATATTCTTATTGAGGTTATCAACGGCCTGATGAATACCTTCCAACACAACGGAGGGGTTTTGTCCTTTCAGCATCACCACGATCCCTTCAATGCCATCGTTATGGTCAACCTTTCTATCGGTATAACCCAGCACCCCTTTACGTTCCAGTGTTCCGAATTTGAGCTCGCCTATATCTTTGATCAGTATGGGTACGCCATTAACCGATTTAACTACAACATCTCCCAGCCCCTGAAGATCTTTTACCAATCCTATGCCGCGCACTACATATCCCTGTTCGCCCCTGTTTAAAACACTACCACCAGCGTTGGTATTATTGTTATTGATGGCGGTTTGCACGTCTGTCAGCGAAAGATGGTATTGGGCCAATTTGTCTGGGTCAATCTCTACCTGGAACTGTGTGGTAATGCCGCCAAAGTTTGCTACATCGGCCACTCCGGTAATTTGTTTGATGCGGGGTATGATCACCCATTGCTGCAGATCTGTAAGGGCCCTTAAATCATGATTGGTGCTCTCAATAATATACCGGTATACTTCGCCGGTTGGTGAGGTTAAAGGGTCAAGACCGGGAACGGCACTAAAGGGTAACTGAACGCCGGTTAAGCGCTCCTGGATCCTTTGCCGGGCCCAGTAATCATCTACTCCATCGTCAAATACCAGTGTAATGAGGGAAAGACCAAAGAGGCTGCGGCTGCGCATCACGTGCATACCCGGTAAACCATTCAATGAACGCTCGATGGGGATGGTGATCTGCTGTTCCACTTCTTCGGCAGCCAGACCCGGAACCTGTGTTACTACCTGCGAAGTTACATCGGCAATATCGGGATAGGCTTCAATGGATAATTGTTTCCAGGAGTAGTAACCAAAGAAAGCCAGCAGTACAAATAAGGCCACGAAAAGCCAGCGCTTTTTTATTGCGGTAAATATTAATGTTTTCATTAGAGCAATTTGTTTTTTTAAGGCAATGAAGCGATCATGAGCCGGTTTACCCATTCGGTTGCTGAACTTTAGCTCATGATGGTTTCATGTTGTATGAATTATAGGTTTACCGGGCTTCCAGTAAATAAAAACCACCTTCTGACAGAATCTCTTCGCCGCTTTTTAAGCCGGATGTGATAACTACGCGGTCATTGTCGTTTCCGCCGGTTACTACTTTTCGTTTAATATATTTTCCGTCTGGTGTAATCACAAAAACGAAGTTGGTACCGCTCATTTGTAACAGGGCAGTTTGGGGTATCAGTATGGCAGATGTAGGGGCGTCAATAAAATCTACGGTAGCGTACATACCGGGTTTAAGCGCATGATCATTGTTGTTGCACTCCATGAGTACTTGTACACTTCGGGTATCATCATCAACCATATCATTTACGTGATATACCTTGCCTTTAAGGTGTTTCCCCGGCAGGGCTGATACCTGGATATCGCACTCATCCTGTTGGTGTACATACCGGATGTCTTTTTCTTTAACCTGTCCGGCTATCCACACTTTTGATAAATCAGCAACGGTAGCCACGCTGGCGGCATCATCTTTTATAAATTGGCCCAGTACTACTTTGTTATCCACCACTTCGCCGGTAATGGGAGCGTGTACAATCAATGGCTGACCCAGGGAGAGTTTTTCAGGATCGGCTTTGAATATTTTAATACCGATAACGGCATTTTCGTACTCTTTCTTTTCAACCTCATAAGCAGTTTGGGCTTCTTCCATATCTTTTTGCGCACCTACACCATTGGCCATCAGATCCTGCTGCCGTTTTAAGGTTTTTTGAGTTTGCAGCATCTGTGATTTTTCCTGAAAAAAGATCTTTTGTGCGGTTATAAAATCCGGCGAGCTGATCTCAAATAAAGGAGTTGAAGGCGTGGTTTTCATGCCTAAGTGCAAATACGTTTTGGTAACTCTCCCCTGAAAAGGGGGCGCTATTTCGGCATACTGTGTTGGGATGGCTTTGATAACACCTGTTGTGATGATCTGTAAACGATAAGGCTCGTCTTTTAACGTAATTGTTTTAAGCCTGTCTTTTAGATGGGAGTGCGGGGGGATAGTAATGGTATCGCCCTTTACAGCAAATAAGTTAGCGGCCTGTTCTGTGTTATGTTCATGGCATGAGGCTGCCACCAGCCCTGTGCCTATAGCGCACAGGGCTACATAAAAATTGTTTTTCATCATGTTGAATTATAGGGGTTTAAATATGTTATGAGTGTTGTATTGCCGAACGGTCCTCCCCGGATCATTGTTCTTTGTTCCTGAAATCCTTATTCCATCAAAGCCATTGATCGAATTTTTTAATGTACCAGGTTTTGACCAATTGGGTGAGTATACAGTAGGCTGTCAGTATACCAATTAACCAGGGGAAATAGATCAGGGGCAAGGGCTGCATCTTTAAACTTTCGGCAAATGGCGAAAACGGGATCAGGATACCTATCACCATAATCAATGAGGTTAATGCAATGATGGGTGTGGTTGCCCAGCTTTGTATGAATGGTATTTTCCTTGTCCGGATCATGTGTACGATGAGGGTTTGGGACAATAAACCTTCGATAAACCATCCGCTTTGAAATAGCTGCTGATGAGCCGGACTATTGGCTTTGAATACAAAGAACATGACCGCAAAAGTGGCATAATCAAAAATGGAGCTGATGGGGCCGATGTACAGCATAAACCGGGTGATGCCCGAGGCATCCCATTTTTTGGGTTGCTCAATAAATTCCTCATCCATCGTATCCCAGGGAATAGATATCTGCGATACATCATACAGTAAATTCTGAATGAGGATCTGAACCGGGAGCATGGGCAGGAAAGGCAGGAAGGCACTTGCACCCAACATGCTGAACATGTTGCCAAAATTACTGCTGGCCGTCATTTTAATATATTTGATGATGTTGCCAAATGTCCTCCGGCCATAGATCACCCCTTTGCGCAAAACCATCAGATCTTTTTCGAGCAAAATGATGTCGGCACTTTCTTTGGCGATATCCACAGCGGTATCTACAGAGATACCAACATCGGCATCCCGTAAAGCGGCTGCATCGTTGATGCCATCGCCCATGAAACCAACGGTATGCCCTTTGGATTGCAATATTTTAACCACCCGTGATTTTTGTATGGGACTAAGTTTGGCCAGGATAGAAACATCATCGATCTGTTGTTTTAGTTCCTCATCGCTCATATGCTCCACTTCTCCACCAAGCAAGATCCTACTGTAGGGGATACCTACATCGCGGCAAATCTTTTTGGTGACGATCTCGTTGTCGCCGGTAAGTACTTTTACATTAACGCCAAGTTTCTGTAATGCCTCAATAGATGTTTTTGCCGATGGTTTTGCGGGATCAAGGAAGCCGATAAAACCGGTAAGGATCATGTCCTTTTCGTCATCTACAGAATAAGTAAGGGCGCGATCATCAAACTCTTTAATAGCCACCAGCAGAACCCTCAGACCTTCGGCATTTAACTTTTTAGAAGTATTGAGGATCATGTCTCGTCTGTTTTCATCCATCGGCATAATCTTGTCCGATTCTATGTGTAATTGTTTATCCTCGCCTGGATCAAAAGCGTAATTACACAAACCCAGCATTTCTTCTACAGCGCCTTTACAGATGAGCAAATGTTTGCCATTCCGTTGTTTTAAAATAACCGACATCCGCCGGCGCTGAAAATCAAAAGGGATCTCATCAACTTTTAAATAGTACTCTTCTACTTTTAGGTATTCATGAATTTCTATATGCTCCAGAACAGCCACATCCAATAAGTTTTTCAAACCGGTTTGATGAAAACTATTCAGGTAGGCCCACTTTAATACTTCTTCATCCTCATCGCCAAAAATGTTCAGGTGTTTTTCCAGCACAATTTTATCCATGGTTAGTGTGCCGGTTTTGTCGGTGCACAAAATGTCCATGGCTCCTATATTTTGAATGGCGCTAAGCCTTTTGATGATCACTTTTCTTTTGCTCATGTTAACGGCGCCCTTAGCCAGGTTCGCTGTTACAATCATGGGCAGCATTTCGGGTGTTAACCCTACTGCAACCGCAATGGCAAACAACAGCGCTTCCCACCAGTCGCCTTTAACAAACCCGTTAATCAGGAATATGAGGGGAACCATAACAATCATGAACCGGATAAGTAAATAGCTTACCTTATTTACCCCTTTGTCAAAACTTGTTTCTGCGCGTTTGCCAACGATGTCTTTGCTAAGCGAACCAAAATAGGTTTGATTACCAGTGTTTACGCTAATGGCCATAGCAGATCCGCTCACTACATTGGTACCCATAAAGCATATATTATCCAGCTCAACCAAGGGTTTACTTTCGGCATCGCGCACTGATAAGCTCCGTTTTTCAACAGGTAAAGATTCTCCCGTTAACATGGCCTGGCTTACAAAAAGATCTTTGGATTGCATGATGCGGCAATCTGCCGGGATCATATCCCCGGCCGAAAGAAATACAATATCGCCCGGTACCAGTTTTTTAATATCGAATTCCTTTTTACCAACCGGTTTCCGTAAAACGGTTGCCGTGGTGGTAACCATGCTTTTAAGCTGTTCGGCCGCCCGATTACTCCGGTACTCCTGAACAAAGCGTAATAGGGCGCTTGTCATCACCATAATGCCCACCATGAGCACGGTTTTATAATCAGCCTCCCCGGGTTTGGCCAGCCAAACATCCAGTATAAATGATATGGCAGCAATAATGAGCAGGATACCGATAAAGGGGTTGATAAAAGCCTCAACCAGTTGTTTGAACCAGGACGGTGCTTTTTCATGATGCACTTCATTCAAGCCAAACCTTTCCAAACGATCCTTAGCCTGGGCCAATGACAAACCATTCAGACTGCTATCTAGCATGGCCAGGGAAAAATCCAGGTCATGGGATGAAGCATTCTTGAGTTTGGTTGCAGCGGCTTCTTCATTGCCGTTCAACAGTATCTTTTTTCCGTCAGCTGCCACTTTTTTTAGTGAGGGTTTATTTATAGTCAGCATTCTTTAATATTTATAGAGTCTTTAAAATGAGTATTAATGTCCCGGCCAGTAACATTCCGGTACAGGTAAAGCGAATGAAGCGGAGGGGTTTATAGAGCTGCAAGCGGCCTAGTATAACGCCTGTATTCAGAAAGATCAGAATAGCACCGACCAACCAGTAGTTTAGTCGCTGATCATGAATATTTAACCATTGCACAGCTACGCTAAATATGAAAACATACATAGAGGTGCTGAAAGCAAGTAGTAAAAGGTTGTCCGGTGTATAGCTGATCACCGGATGAGTGATCTTTTGCTGAAAAAGCTCCCGGCAGATATTAATAGCTACAGATAGCAGTAGACCCGTGCCCAGTAAATAGTTACCGGTTGAGTAATGCGCCCAGGCTCCAACGAAGTTACCCAGCCATAGCATTTGATACTGGACTATAAAAAGCAGCAACAAGATGATAACCCATTTCCTGTTGGATATAGAAGCTGTTTTGCTCAGGGTTAATCCGGCTATCATCAGGTTATCAGCAGCTATGCCTATGGCTATCAATATAATGGCGTATAGTATCATTTTAGTTTTTACAGATCGTTTTCATGGCCGGCTTTATTCCAGCTTACTTCATAAACCTGGTGCTCTATGGTAAGCCGGCCCGCTATTTTTTCCATGGTTGCATCTTCATTGCCATTGGCCAGGATCTCGGCGGTGATAAAAGCTATGCTGCTATCATTATCGTCGGTACTTTTCAGCGAACGAAGCAGGATCTTTTCATCATGATTGGTAAACTGTAGCAGCAATACCCGGAGATGATTTTCGACTTCCTGTCTGCATTTAATAATGATGAGGTAGTGCACCGGAACCGAAGTATCCTTATGGATAGGCAGGCGGCTAAGCCGGGCACCAAGCGGGCGCATTACTATATGAGTGAGGATAATAAATGCCGACCCGATACAGGCTTCTGCAATAAAACCTGTACCACAGAACGCGCCAACGGCAGCCGAACACCACAGGGTAGCAGCAGTATTTAAACCCCTGATGTTAACACCATCTTTCATGATTACACCTGCCCCCAGGAAGCCTATACCACTCACCACGTAAGAGGTTACGCGCCCGGTGGCATCACCCCCTATCTTTGCCGCTAAGGCCACAAACATACTTGCCCCCAGGGCTACCAGCATATTGGTGCGCAGACCTGCCATCCGTTGCCGCCACTGACGCTCGGTACCGATCACGGCGCCGAGTATAAAGGCGATGGTTAGCCTTAAGGTGAAATCATAAATTGTGAGCATGGCGAATCCTCCTTCTTTTCTTTAGTTTTTGGTAATCGAAGAGTTCGCCCGCAGGGCTGCTGAAAAAGATCTGGTTAGAAAATACCTCTTGTTCTGCACCGTTATTTGTAGCGGGCATATGGTTTGAACTTCCACCATCTCCCAGATAGTGGTGGTTCAATTTGCTGAAAGTCAGAAATTTGAACATAACGCTGTTGTTGTGCCGGCCTCATCAGCATAACAGGGTTATGTAATAGGCGGGCGGTTAACTATTAAATACTAAATACGATTCGGGGCCTGAGTCCATCTGTTGTTTTTTTATTGTGCAGCAAAAGTAAGGCGACTTTTTGAAAAAGGCCGTTAGAGGAGAAACAGAAATTTATTAGAAATTTATTAGAAAAATAAAGGCTAAACGTGGAGGAGCGTTATGCTAAAAGTGCTGCCTTTATTTTCTGTAGAGGCAACAGTAATACTGCCTCCATGCATGGAGATTATTTTATCGGTTAAGGATAAGCCTATACCATTTCCCCAGGTAAAATCCTTATTGGTTCCCCGATAAAATTCCGAGAAAATATGTGGTAGGTCCTGTGGCTTAATACCTATGCCTTTGTCCTTAAAGGCCAGGATCACCTTGTCATGCAAATAAGTGATAGTTACGGTGCACAGATGGTCGGGCGAGAATTTGCAGGCGTTTTCCATGAGGTTGATAAATGCCACTTTTAAAAGATATTCATTCCCCATCACAGAAATATTGTCATCATTTTCTATTTCCTGCTCAAATAACACATCCACATTAAAACCATCCATTGTTTTGATAACGGTTTCCCGGGCATCCATTAATAATTCATCAACCCGCAGCTCTTTCATCCTGATCTCCCTTTGATCGAAGTTAGCTTTGGCCAGATCAAGCAATCCGTTGGATAGTTTTACTAATCTTTTGGCATCATGCAGCGATAAGCGGATCACCTCTTTATATTCCGTTATGGAACGGTCTTTTATCAGGGCTAGTTGTAATTCCCCAACCACTGTAGCCAGCGGTGTCCGGAGTTCATGAGAAATGTTGTTGACAAAGCTTTTCTGCGCGTTAAAAGAGTTCTCCAACCGGTCGAGCATTTGGTTAAAGGTGATGGCCAGTTCACCAATTTCATCTTTTTCACTCTTAACAGGCACACGCATATCCAGGCGGGTAGCCGTAATTTCCTTTACATTATCGATGATCTCGGCAACAGGTTTCAAGGCCCTGCCGGCAAAGTAATAGCCGGCAATTACGGTAAAACAGATAATGATGATAAAGGACAGGATCAGCGTGTTTTTTAGCTCTCCCAGGCGTTTAATCCCGTATTCGTCATTAGCGGCGGCTGTAAGGACGTAGTTTTTACCATGATGTATATATAAAAGCCCAACTACCTGCAAACTACCCTGGTCAAATGTGATCTCTTTTTGCTGAACAATCTGATCGATCATTTTCCTGGTTTCTTTTACTTTATCAATTTGCACCGCATCATGATATAATAAATTAAAGGAGGTATCGTAAACGGCCACTTCTTCCTCAAACAAGGAGTTAGCGGAATTTTTATAGATCAATTGCAATACCGAGGGGGCAACTTTAGCATCAAAGAGTAGGTTAGCTTTGGTTATCGCCTCTCTTTTAAGTTGTTTGTAATATTCGTCCTTACGGGTTTGTGCCGAAGAAAGGTATATGAATATAGAAAACGCGAGCAGGAGTACCCCGAACAGTACTAAAAACAACAATAAAAGTTGATTCCTGATCTTCATCCTTCTTTGAAAATAAAACCCATGCCGGGCTTAGTGTGTATGAGTTTAGTGGCGAAGTTTTTATCGATCTTTTTTCGGAGATAATTGATATATACATCAATAAAATTGGTGCCTGAATCAAAAGTGTCCCAAACTTTTTCAGCTATCTCAGTTCTCGATAAAACACGCTGGGCGTTCTTCATCATATATTCCAATAAGCGAAATTCTTTGGGGGTTAGGTCAATCACCTCGCTGTTTCTGCTCACGATCTTGGTTTGCAAATTCATTTCCAGATCGGCAAAGCGCAAAATGAAGCCCTGATTAAAAGTATTGTTATTTTGACTCCGGTTGGTTAACGCGCGGATGCGGGCATGAAGTTCCCGGAAATCAAAAGGTTTTACGAGGTAGTCATTGGCTCCGGCGTCAAAACCTTCCACTTTATCATCGGTAGTACCTAAGGCTGTCAGCATAATGATGGGAATGTCTGGCCTTGAGCTTCGTATTTCCTTACACAGATCTATCCCATTGATTTTGGGAAGAATGATATCCATCAGAATGAGATCAAACTCTTTTGATAAGGATATTTTTTTCCCCATCTCCCCGTCGTATGCAAGCGTTATCTGGAAGCCATGCTCTTCAAGACCTTTTTTGATCAGCTCGGCTACTCTTTGTTCATCTTCAATAACGAGTATATGCATAGGGGTATAATTTACCTGCAAATCTCTGTATAATATTTGAAAAAGCTCAGCATCTGTTTAGGGTGATAACTTATGAAGCGGTAGCAAAACTAAAAAAGGGTGTCATGCTGAGCCCGTCGAAGCATGGTGGGCAGGCCTTTGCGCTCGACCCTTCAACGGGCTCAGGGTGACAGTCCCTCTTTTTCGAACATGTTTACCTCTCTGTTTTTTCATATGCTATTACCCTTGCAAGTGACTGCTACGTTAAACTATGTAGTTGTCGGCGGATGAACAAATGTATAATTACGGTAAAGCAGCCATAACATGCTAGGTAATACAATCAACAATAATGGCAATGCCGCCAGGAAACCACCAATAACTGCAATGGCCAGGGGTTGGTGTAACTGGGCACCCGCGCCTATGCCCAGGGCCAATGGCATCAGTGCAATAATAGCTCCAAGGGCCGTCATTAGTTTGGGGCGTAAACGGGTGGAGATAGAATAAATAATAGCCTCGTTGATATTATTATGTTTGGTGCTTTCCCTAAACTGCCAAAAGGTAAAAATGGCATTTTCGCCAATGATACCTACAATCATGATTAAGCCGGTGTAACTGCCCACGTTTAACGGGGTTTTAGTTAACCACAAAGCCAGGAAGCTGCCGCCAATACCTAATACGGCTACTACCAGGATAAGCAACGCAATGCGGAATTGTTTGAACAGGAAAAGGATCACACCAAAAACCAGCAGGCTTGAGGTAATGAGGATGATCAACAGTTCTTTAAATGATTGTTGCTGTTCGGCATAAGCGCCTCCATATTCTACGTGGTATCCGGGTGGAAGATTGATGGCGCTAATGTTTTTTTTGATGGCAGGCATAACCGAGCCCAGATCCACATTATCCAGCCGGGCGCTGATAACGCCCATGGCCTGCAGGTTTTCGCGTTGTACCTCCGCATCACCTTGTCTTAGTTCTACATTGGCCAACTGACTGATAGGCAAAGGTTTGCCATTGGGTAAAAAGACGGTTAGTTTTTTAAGACTGGCTACATCTAAAGAGCGGTTGCCTGGATACACCATGCGAATAGGTGATTGCTGTTCTTTCTCAAACAAACTACCTATCACATTGCCTTGTAATGCCGATTGTACCTGTGTTTGCAGATTGGCGGGTGTAAGGTTGTATTGTGCCAGTCTGGTATAATCAGGTACAATATTTACCGAAGGACCGGCAATCACGATGCCATCAAATACATCGGCGGTACCTTTTACGCTGCTTACAGTGGCTGCTATTTGTTTGGATAGCTGTTGTAATTTAATTTGGTCGTCCCCAAAAACTTTAATCTCGATGGGTTGTGTAGATGTCATCAGGTCACCCAGCATATCACCTATCACTTGTCCAAAATCTACCCTCAGAGCTGGTTGGGTCGATTCAATTTTCTGCCGCAGATCGCCGATCACTTCTTCGGTAGTTTTATCGTGACCTTTTTTGAGCTGAATGAGGTAATCGCCGGTGTTGGGCTCGGTTATAAAAAAACCCATTTGTGTGCCCGTTCTGCGAGAATAGGCGGCAACTTCGGGATCTTTAATGATGATCTTTTCGATGTCGCGCAGCATACGATCGGTTTCTTCGAGTGAGGTGCCGGGAGGCGAAGTATAATCCAATACGATACTGCCTTCATCCATGTCCGGTAAAAAGCCCGTTTTTAATCCCGCCGGTATGAAAATAATGATGGCGGCAAGTGCCAGCATCATGATGATACTCAAATAAGGGCGTAATATAAAAAACGATACCCAACGCTGTCTTTTTACACCGTGCGCTTCTTTAACCTGCACACTATTGGTTTGTTGGTTGCGGGTTAGCAACAGGTATATGACCGGTAAGCCTATCCAGGTTACAAAAAAGGAGCAAACCAAGGTAATGATCATGGTGTTGGTCATTACCTTAAAGTAGGCCCCGGCAACGCCCGTCATCATAACGAATGGGATGAAAATAACAATGGTGCTAATGGACGAGCCCACCATGGCCGGAAAGAGGTAATCGACAGCCCGCTGAAGCAGTGTTAGCGTGGGTTCTTCGGGGTGTTCCTCATGCGTACGGTGAATCTGCTCCACCACAACTATGGCATCATCAATAATGAGGCCTATGGCTGCTGCTATGGCACCCAGGGTCATGATGTTAAATGTATAACCCAGCGCGTACAGAACAATCAGGGTTAAACAAAGTGTAACCGGTATGGTGATCAGTATAGTGGTGCTGGCCTTTACCGATCTTAAAAAAATAATGGCCACAATAATAGCAAGCGCCAGCCCAATCCATAAACTATCGCTTACGCTTTTTACGGAAGCGTTTACAAAATCGGCCTGAACATAATACGGCTTTATAGTTACACCCGCGGGGAGTATCTTTTGGAGGTCAGCAACCTTTTGGGTCATCGCATCAGACAAGTCGATCAAATTAGCGTTGGGTTGTTTGATCACCGCGATCAAGACACCCTCGTGGCCGTTGGCGTTTACTTTGGTGTACTCAATGCCTGGATTGATCTGTATACTGCCGATGTCTTTGAGTTGTATTACCCGTTTACGGTTATTACTGATCACCAGGTTTTCCAACTGTTGACTGGTATTTACAGAAGCATCCGTAACAGTAAGATACAGCATTTTATAGTCGGACAGATAGCCTTCTGACTTGATAAAACCTGTTTGGGCCAGGGTATTGGTGATAATATCTGGGGTAAGGCCCAGGGAACCCATCTTTTGGGTATTAAGCACCAGCCAATACTCTTTAGTTTTACCGCCGATAACCCTTATCTCGGATACACCATCTACCTGCGAAAGAAAGGGTTTTACGGTATAGGTAGCCAGTTGTTTTAACTCAATGGGCGATTTGCTATGACTCTCCAGCGTGTAACCACTTACCGGCAGGATAGAGGGGTTCATTTTTTCGACACTGATGTTCACCTCAGGCGGCAGATCATTTTTGATCTGGTCTATACGCGATTGGATCTGTTGCTGGCTTAGGTCAATATCCGCGTCCCAGTTCATAAAGGCCGAAATTTCACAGCTTCCGCGGCTGGTAGTACTGCGTACATATTGCAGGTTAGGTACCTGCTTAACGGCATTCTCCAGCGGTTTGGTCACCGTGATCATCATTTTATTTACCGGCTGTAAACCGGCATCGGCTATGATCTTGATCTTGGGGAAAGTGATTTCCGGGAACAGGGAGGTTTGTAAGCGTGAATAAGCAAAGCCACCACCCAGCAATATGATGAACAGCATCAGACTGATAGGCTTTTTATGGGTGATGAAAAAGTTGTTCAGGTTCTTCATGGCTTCACAATTTTCACTTTGGCGGTATCTGCCAATCCATAATTACCTGTAATCACGATTCTATCAGCTGGCCCAAACTTTGGCGAAAGTATTTCTACCTGGCTCTTAGTTTCGATACCCTTTTGTACCGGTACCTTGATAGCGGTAGTATCACTAATGAGTTTCATCACCCAAAAATCGGTTTGCGTTTCATTGGTTAATACGGCCGATTTTGGTAGTGAGGGTACATTGCTTTTTGCCGATTTAATGATATGCGCCCGGGCTACCAGATTTTCCGGAATCGGATCGGCGCTGTTAACCTTGATTACAACCCCCTGTGTTTGCGATAGCGTATCAACCGAAGGCAAAACCGACGCTACACGACCGCTGAGCGTGCGGCCACCCGGTAATGTGAGCATAATATCCTGGTTGTTACGTAAGGTGCTTTGAAGCTCATAAGGTAGCTGCATCACAAAAGCGAAGCTTTCTTTATCGCTTATGGCGGCTAATTGTTCGCCGTCCTGTACATAATCTCCAACCTGGTGCAGTAGTTGAGTAATATAGCCGCTACTTGCCGCCTTAATACGGTTTACCCCCGAAAACTTAAAGGTGGTATCCAGCACATTGATGGTGTTGCCAATGCTTTGCGCCTCTTTTGTTTTAATGGTGAACAACAGCTGCCCGGCGTTTACATACTGCCCTGGTTTTATATATACTTTTTGTATGTAACCTATCGCATTGGCCTTTACATAACTTTTTTGCATAAATGATGAAGTGGCGTTCAGGCTTATAGAATCGGCCATTGTCCCATTGCTGATGGAGGTTACCGTAACTGGTGTTTGTGATTGTACGGGGGCATCATCAGCGGCAGCGGTGTCATGATTGCATGCCGATACCGTTAATACCAGGCATGCACATGAAAGCGCTAAAAGTTTAAAATATGTTGATGATAAATTCTTCATATTATCGGTTCCAGTAGTTGAGTTGGTTAATGAGCAGCAATCTGCTAATGGTATTTTGGGTAAGCAGGTTACGGATAGTGAGATAATTATTGATGGCCAATATCAGATCAGCCATCCGGAGATCGCCGGTTTGCAGTAGTTTGGTATCCACCTTTATTAAAGTTTCTGAGTATTTGAACTGGGTATTAATGTCGGCTATCAGGTTGTCGTAACCATCTATCTGCTGGTTCAGCTGGATGATCTGCTGGCTGTATTGCTGAGCAAAAAAGCTCTTATAGTTTTTGCGCGATTCTTCTTGCAGCGAAAGTTTTTTGTAAGATAGCTTACGCTGTCCGCCATCGTAAATAGGTACGGTAAGGCTAAAACCAACACTGGTTCCAAAATGTTTATAATAGAGGGCGGTGAGGTCGGAATTATAACCACCATCGGCAAAGGCTTTTATCTGGGGTTTGTAGCTGTAGTCGATCAGTTTACGGGTATTGAGCAAGCGCAGACTGTCAAGGGCATATTGTCTGAAAAATATACTGTTAGTTTTGTCGGCAGTGATAGCCCTTTGCAGTGTCGGTTTTTGTATTTCGGTAACCGTGGTATCTGTAACACCTGCCAGGTAATTGAGCGTCGCGTGATCTGTTTTATATTGGAGTGTGGCCTGCGAAAGCTGCAACTGTGCCTGTTTTAAGGTAACCAGGAAAGTAAGGTAATCACTCTGGTGATAAACATTGTTGCGGGTGAGCTTTTTAAGCAGGTCTTCTTCGCTGCTCAGCAGGGTTACCACTTCTTTATTAAATTTTACCTGTTGTAAACTTCCGTAAGCGGCTATATATTGCGCGGCAATAGTACGGCGCAAGTCCTGCTCAGAGAGTTTAATGTTATTGCGTAAGGAATCGCGCTGAAAACCGATACCTGCATACTGGGCATTCAGATAATTATTACTGATGAAGGATTTATTTACAGATAATAAAGCATTAAGGGTTTGTCCATTGGTAATAGGCTGTGAATAGCCATAACCATGAATAACGGGTGCATACAAACCTGCACTCCCGGCAGTAACCTGTGGTTTTAATCCCGCTTTTATGCGAACGCTATCCAGTTGCGCCGATAATATTTGATTGTTGAGGTCCTTCAACAGCGGGCTATTCTTTACAGCTACCTGTAAGTAATCGTCCAGTGTTTTTTGCTGTGCAAAGCAAAAAGAACTCATCATTAAGCATAGTAGTGATACGATTAGATGTTTCATAATTTAAGATACCCATACCGGTTATTCAGATAGGGGTTAAGCTCAGCGACCAATAGTTTAAATCTAAGCTTTATAATATTAATCTTTAACAGTTTGAATATAATTCCATTTCTTCAACGTTGCTAAGCTAAATGTCAATTCTGTAATTATTCTGAAACAGTAAAGTTTACTGTAAATTGGTGGGAGTTTTTATTAAACTGATATTGCAGAGCAAAACCATAATTATTACAGATCTGCCTGCAAATGGTAAGACCTAATCCAATACCTTCAGAAGCAGAAGATTTTTGAAAGCGTTTAAAAACCCGCTCAATATCTATCTCCCCGTCTTTGCCGGTATTGCTGATGCGGAGTTGCTGCTGATCAAGCGTAACGCTGATAGAACCACCCGGCAAGTTATGCCTGATGGCATTGCTGAGCAGGTTGTTTACCAGCACTTCCATTAATAGGAGGCTGGCGTTAACCTCACAATCGGTAAGCTGAGTAACCAGTTTGATATTTAAACTGCCCAGGAGTTCCTCATATTGGTAGAAGCTTGCGCTGAGTAATTCTTTCAGGTTAACGATTTGCTGGTCATGTATCAATCCGTTCTCAATTTTGGTGAGTAACAGCATCGATTTGTTTAGCCTGGTTAAGCGGGCAACCGTATTGTAAATATCATTAAGCAGTTTGCTTTGCGGATCAGAAAATTGTCCGGTTTGCACTAAGGTATCCAGCTTGGAATTGATGACAGATATGGGGGTCATTAATTCATGCGCGGCATTCTCGGTAAAAGCTTTCAGGTTAAGATAATCGTCCTTAGCCTTGGTGGCCATGATGCCTACGGCTTGATCGAGTTCGGTAAATTCATCAATGGTGGAAGGTACAGAAGCCACGGTTTTGTCTTCGGCCAGATTGAATACTTTGAGCTGATTAAGTATGGTATAAAAAGGTTGCCACATGCGCCTTAATATCAATCGGTTTGATAAAAACAGCGCGATTACCAAAATAAAAATAAGTACAATGGTGATCAGGAAAACATCCCCTATAAGATCCTCGGTTTCTACGGTAGATTGTATAACGGTTATTTTATATAGTTGGGAGCCCACCATCACTGATGTGATAATGGCACGGGCAGGTTCCAGGTCTTGCTCCTTGGTATCCCGGTAGGAGGTGTCAATAAATTTTCTTTTAACCCGGCTATCAGCAGGTGTGAAAATGATTTCCTGGTGATTGGTCCGGAATACCTGTGGCAGATGATGATTAAGCTGCACATAATCAAATACCTCGCGTTCCTCTACCACCAGGGCCTTATCAACCTGGTGGGTAAGAATGGCATGGATAGTGAAATAATAAATAACGCCTGTAACCAGCATAATGACTACTGTTACGCTGATGTTGATGCGGTTGTATTTGTCCAGAAGCTTCATGCTTCGGTAAACTTGTAACCCATGCCGTAGGCGGCTTGTATATAATCCTTGCCGCCTGCTTCCACCATTTTTTTGCGGATGTTTTTGATGTGCGAATAAATAAAATCAAAATTATCGGCAATATCTATACTATCGCCCCAAAGGTGTTCTGCGATGGCACTTTTTGAGACCACTTTGCCTTTATTGGCTATAAAGTATAAAAGTAAACTGTACTCTTTACGGGTAAATTTAACCAAGACCTGGTTGATCTTCACCTCTTTTGCAGTGAGGTCAATAAAAATCTCATGCAGGGTAAGGATGTTGTTGCCATTAAACGCTTTACGACGAACAATAGCCGCAACGCGGGCTCTCAATTCCGAGAGGTGGAAGGGTTTGGTGAGATAATCATCTGCACCCAGATCAAGTCCCGTGAGGCGGTCGTCCAGCGAGTTTTTGGCCGAAATGATCAAGACACCATCGGCCTGTTGCCCGGCTTTCAGGTGTTTTAATATATCCAGGCCATTACCATTAGGGAGCGTAATATCCAGCACAATGCAATCATACCGGTAAAGATTAACCTTAGACATGGCCGAAGAAAAATCGTATGCCGTTTCGCAGATATTACCCTCCTCGGTAAAGTATGCTTCAATACTTTCCCTCAGCCCCGCTTCATCTTCTATGATTAATAATTTCAAGCTTTTTTCTTTAAAATTAGGACTTAATTTAATAGAAACTTTGTAAAATAAACAGGACAAATCAATTAAGTCCCCCCGTAGCCCCCTAAAAGAGAAGCCTGTGATTCGCCTGTTTATCTTTTTTGATATTTTATTTCAACTTGTAAACCAGTACTTTAAAGGTGTTTGGTAATGCAGTCCGTGTCCCTTTTACAAATTCAGCTACGCTTAAATAAATTTTATGCGTTTTAGTATCAAGAGCCATTGTTTTGGCACGATAGGCGGTCTGTAATGTCTGGATCACTTTATACTCATCAGCCGATTGTTGTTTGATAATAGTAGTAACGCCATCACCGCATGAGCAGAAGATCAGCTTGGTTTCTGGGTCATAAGCTACTGCATCAACACCGGCGCCTATAGGTAGGGTGGCCACTACCTTGCCTGTATTAATGTTTACCACACTAACGCCTTTGTTTTCACGGCAAACGGTAAATACACGCTGATTGGCAACATCCAAAGCTAAACCTGTAGGGCCGCCACATGGGGCAAGCGGATAGTTTTTGATCACCTTGAGGGTTTTGCTATCTATAACGTTCAGGCTGCTTTTGTCTTCCAGATTGTTATAAATTTTGCCTTTGCCATCGGCTACAGCAAACTCCGGAGCGCCGCCCAATGCAACTGTACCAACTTGTTTCAATGTATTGGGATCAATTACTGACGAATTATTACTCTCGCCATTAAAGCTGAAAACGCGATCGGCATAAGGATCATACATAATGGCATCCGGGCCGTTAGCCTCTGTTAAGGCTATGGTTGCTATAACTTTCAGGGTTTTCAGGTCAAATGCTACTACAGCAGTGGCTTTACCATCGCTGATAAAACCCCGGTTGGCTTTATTATCAATAGCGATACCATGTATACCTTTCAGATCGCCGATTAGGCCTGCTGGCTTTTCTGTTTTCAGATCGATCACGTTTACGGCTGTACCGTGCGATACGTATAAACGGTTGTTTACCTTGTCGATAGATAGATAATCATAGCCTCCATCGCCAGGCAGGGTAATTGTTTTATCCAACTCATAGGTTTGTGCATGCAATAATTGAGGGAACAGGCCAAGGGACATAATGAACGCTAAGCCCGATACAAATTTTTTCATGGTCATTTGTTTTGTTGATTTGGAGTTGAAGTTCCACTTTGATTCTGTAGAAAACTTGTAAAAATTCCGGCTGGTGTTATGCGCTGTTCAAAAAACTTTTTAAACCTTTTATTTTAACACTTTTCTAGTGGAAAACGGCATAAAAACGACTCAAAAACGCTCGAAAAACATCGATTTTAACACTTTTTAACAAATTTTAACACGATTTTGAGCAGCTTTTGAAACTTTAAAAAGTATTAAATATTTGATATTCAGGTAACTGTATGAAAATTGGCCGGTTTTGTCCCTTTATTTCTTTAAGCAAACAGCCCGGTTTTCTTTTTCGGGAAAGAAAACCGGGCCGCTGTATATACAAATATACGCATTTAAGTGGGGAGTTTTGCTGGCAACCCTATTTAAGAATATACCACAATGAAATAATAGCCGACGCATGTTTAAAGCAACCCCGTAGATGTTTAAGCGCCATGGTGATCTGGTTTTCGACCGTACGCTTAGAAATACCCAGGCGGCCGGCTATCTCCTGATTAGAAAGGTTATCGATACGGCTCATCTGGAAAATTTCCTGGCAGCGTTTGGGTAATTGTTCCAGGTACCGCCCTAATTCATACAGCAGCTCCTGATCCTTGATCCGGCTTTCGCCATCGTTATGATCCAGCAGCTCGCTGATCTCCGCATCGGAAATGGTTAAAACAACCGGCGATTTTACTGCCCGCATCCGGTTGTAAACCTGGTAGCGGATAGCCGTCAATAAAAAATTAGGAAATGATCCGATCTCGAGCCCATGCCTCCGGCTCCAAATATTCAGGAACACATCATGTACAGCTTCCTCGCTGGCCTCGCGATCTTTCAGGTAACGTAAAGCTGTTTTATACAATCGCAGCCAGTAGCGATCAAAAAGCGCAGCAAAAGCTTGTTCGTCATCATTACGGATGGCAAGCCACAGCTCAGGGTCATTAATCGGGGGATTGTACATACAACTGGTTGGATAAAATTAGGAAAAGCCAGCCAAATAAATCCACAATTAACAGCCTGAAGAAAAAAAAATTAAAAATTGATGTGTGTGTCTATATAAAATTTACACTAACAGGGTATAAACCTGCAATTACAACCTAATGATAACCAAAGAAGAATTCCTTGCTTTGTACGAAAAGTACATGAGCGGACAATGCACAGCCGACGAAAAAAAGCTGCTGGACGCATACCGCGATGAAATGATATTGGCCGAAGATGGCTGGGATGATGATGTGCTTAAGGAAGACGATGTAAGGGCCCGTATATGGCAGCGATTAAGCGATAGCCGCAAAGTGGTTCAGCTGCCACAACGAAAGGTTGTCAAATATCGTTGGTTGCAGGTGGCCGCGGTTCTTGCGGCGGTGTTGTTTGCTGGCGTATTTTTTATCCAGCGTAAAAAAAATCACGAAACTGATACTGTAAAACTGACAAATAAAGTTCAGCCGCCCATATTACCCGGCGGCAACAAAGCCTATTTAACTTTGGCCAATGGCTCGCGCATTGTGCTTGATGATGCCCAAAACGGCAAGCTGGCAACCAGACCCGGTGTTACCGTAAGTAAAACCGGGAATGGTATGCTGGTATATCATTTTTCAAAATCAAACGATGCTGCTGCACCTGCCGCAACGCCGGAGTTTAATACCATTACCACACCAAGGGGCGGGCAGTACCAGGTAGTACTGGAAGATGGTACACGGGTTTGGCTCAATGCGGCTTCGTCCATCAGGTTTCCGCAGGCGTTTACCGGTGTAAGCCGTGAGGTTGAACTAAGCGGTGAAGCCTACTTCGAGGTGGCAAAAAATAAAGCCAAGCCTTTTATTGTACAAGCCAATGGCACAAAGGTGCAGGTGCTGGGTACCCATTTTAATATAAACGCTTATACCGATAATAATAACGTAACTACTACACTGCTGGAAGGATCGGTAAGGATGAGCAGCGGCAGTTCGGCAGTAATGCTGGCGCCTGGTCAACAGGGTGATGTTGCAACAAACGGTTCAGCTATTAAAGTTAGCCCGGCCGATATACAGCAAACCATGGCCTGGAAAAATGGCCTTTTTATATTTCACGATCTGAATATCACCGAGGTGATGAAGCAAGTAGGCCGCTGGTACGATGTTGATGTGGAATACCGTGATGAGGACGTGAAAAACAATGAATTTGGCGGTACTATATCCAAATACAAAAATATAAATGAGTTGCTGGATGTAATGGTGCTTACCCGCTCCATTCATTACAAAATAGAGGGAAGGAGGGTAATCATTATGAAGTAAATTTTCCTTACCCATAATGTTTTACCTGTTTATAACCAGGAGCGTTCGCAGCGCCCCTGGTATAAAGCTTTGAATAGCTGTCAGGTAGCAATTAATGATCATATTTCTCATAACCAATTATTTAACCTAACATTCAAATGTATAAAAAATCTGCTGCAATAAGATGCAGGGAATGGCCCTGCCTTAAATCTAAATTATTTCTGATTATGAAATTGTCGTTTTTTTTGTGCCTGGTTTCTATACTGCAAGTGAGCGCTGCAACGTCATTTGCACAAAAGATCAGCCTTGATAAAAATAACGCCTCGCTGGCCGAAACCCTGCAGGAAATTCACCTGCAAAGCGGGTTCAGCGTGTTTTATAATGCTAAACTGCTTAAAAAAGCGGTACCGGTAAATGTGCACCTGCAAAACGCGGATCTGAGCGACGTTTTAAAGCAGTGCTTCCAGGATCAGCCGTTTAGCTACGTGGTTAATAACAATACTATTGTGGTTACCCCCAAGCCGGTAGCTGGAAAACCGGTGCAGGCTATTACCATAACCGGCCAGGTAAAAGACGAAAAAGGGCTACCCTTGCCTGGTGTTACTATAAAAATAAAAGGGACAAATACAGGAGCACAAACCGGGCTGGATGGTAATTATAAGGTAGAGGTAAATGATAATAATGCCGTTCTGGTATTCAGTTTTGTTGGCTTTGTTTCGCAGGAGATAGTGGTGGGCAACCAAACCCGTATCGATGTAGTGTTAAGGGAACAAACATCAGCCCTTAATGAAATTGTGGTGGTAGGCTACGGTACGCAAAAAAAGGTAAACCTGACAGGGGCTGTGTCAACCGTAAGCGGTAATGATCTTAACAAGCGCCCTGTGGTAAATCCTGCATCTATGCTGGAAGGCCTGGCACCCGGTGTAGCGGTAAATACCAGCTCCGGTGAACCCGGTAACGAGAGTGTATCTATCCGTATTCGCGGTAATGGTACCTTTAGCGGTGCGGGTTCCGATCCATTGATATTGATCGATGGTGTTCCCGGCAATTTTAGCGATCTTAATCCAACGGATATAGATAACGTGTCTGTACTGAAAGATGCGGCTTCGGCATCTATATATGGTTCAAGAGCGGCCAATGGTGTAATATTGATAACCACCAAGCAAGGTAAAGCCGGGCAAATGTCGGTTAGCTATGATGGCAATGTTGGTTTTGCGAGTCCAACCAAAATGTTTAAATTGGTAACCAACTCTGCGCAGTACATGGAGTTGTTTAACCAGGCCCGCATCAACAGCGGCACTACTGACCCTAACTCGCTTTACCCGCAGGATCAGATCGATCTGTACCGTAACAGCACCGACAAGCTGCATTACCCTAATACAGATTGGTTGAGCCTGATATTCAGAACGGCTCCCACCCAAAACCACAACCTTACCTTTAGCGGAGGTACTGACAAAACCACCTACAATGTATCCTTAGGTTACGTTGATCAAAATGGTATTGAAAGGGGTTTTGATTATAAAAGATACAGTGCCCGTATTAACTTAACCTCCAAGATTAATGATCATATTAAATTCGGTACCAACGTATTGTTAAAATCGGGTACAAGAGATGCTGTAGCAGGCAGTCCTTCATCACCCAGCCAGGGCGACGGTTCGTCCATGGATCTTTTTCTTTCGGCCATGTCACAGGCGCCTACTTATGGTCCGTACCTGACAGATGGCAGCGGGCATTACACCTACAAAGCTTATGATTTTGAATACAACAATAAGAACCCGATAGCCGAACTGGATCAAAACTTTACCAGAGTTACTAATGATTACGCTGTAAATGCACAGGGATGGTTTGAGGTGCAATTCAATAAGGATTTTTCCTGGTATACCAAAGGGGCTGTGAACTTTAACATGGATAAATACAAGGATTTTAAAGCCACCCTGGATGAGTACAATTTCAAGACCAATCAGCTGGAAACCAATTTGGACCTGGGCAAAGGTTTAACCGACCAGGATGAGCAAACGGTATATACCAACTTATATAGCTACTTGAATTACGCGCATAATTTTCACGGTAATAATATTAAGGCGCAATTTGGCTATAGTATTGAGCAAAGTAAATATCAATACTTACAAGGCTATCGAAAGAACTTTGCCGATCTGGATTTACAGGAACTGAATGCCGGTGGTTCAGACATACAAAATGCTTCTGGTACCTCCAATCAATGGGCTTTAATGTCATACTTTGGCCGTGTGGATTATGATTATAAAGGTCGCTATTTGCTTGAAGGCAATATTCGTGATGACGGAAGTTCGAAATTTGCAGGTAGTAACAAGTGGGGAGTATTTCCATCGTTTTCAGGAGGCTGGCGTGCCACCGAGGAGCCATTTGTAAAAGCCATGAATTTGACCTGGTTGGATAATTTTAAATTAAGAGGTTCATGGGGAAAGTTGGGTAACCAAAATATTGTAATTAATGGGTATGGTGCTAATTATCCATACCAGGCCCTATTGAACTTTACCGGAAATTACTCTTTTGATAACTCTACCCTTACTACGGGTGTAGCCCAGCAAAATCTGAATAATCCGGCTATTAAATGGGAAACTACCACCATGACCGATATTGGGCTAGACATAACCATTTTCAAAAACTTTAATTTAACTGCCGATTGGTACAATAAAACTACATCGGATATCTTAAGGCAAGCCCAGGTTACCGCAGCTGTGGGCTTAAGCGCCCCTACTATTAATGATGGTGTGGTGAACAACCGTGGTATTGAGCTTGGTTTAACCTACAACAACGTTATACGTGACGGTGCCTTAGCAGGCTTTGCCTATAATTTGGGGGTTAATGCTGATCATAATGTTAATAAGCTGGTGCAATTTGGTCAGCCGGAAATTGGCGGCTATACCATTAATCAAAACGGGCAGCCCTGGAACTCCTTTTATATGTTGCAGGTGGTTGGGATATTTCAATCGGCCGCCGAGGTGGCCAATTCACCCAAGCAGTTCTCTGACTCAACCGTGCCGGGTGACCTGAAATATAAGGACGTTAACGGCGACGGTAAAATTGACCAGAATGATCGTACGCTAGTTGGTGGTGTTTATCCTAAACTGAATTATTCATTTAACCTGGGGGCAAGTTTCAAAGGCTTTGACCTATCGGCCATGATGCAGGGCGTTTACGGCGTTAAATCATTCGTATCTGGCTGGGGGACTATTCCGTTTGTACAAGGCGCTTCGCCAACTACCGATTGGTTAAATGCCTGGACCCCTCAACATCCGTCAACCACTATGCCGCAAATTTACTTTGGACAAGGTGCCCCAGATAAGATCAGTCGGCCATCTACTTTCTTCCTGCAGGATGCATCATATTTAAGGCTCAAAAACCTGGTATTTGGATATACATTTCCTGCACAGCTTACTAAAAAAGTGGGTATTAACAGGCTGAGGCTTTATTTTGCCGGCGATAATTTATTAACCATAACCAAGTTCAAAGGTCTTGATCCGGAACGTTATGGAAGCGGAGACCTGGTTCAATACCCGCAAAATAAGATCTATTCCTTTGGTTTAAATGTTTCTTTTTAATTAGCCCTACATGAAAAATCGAATTATAATAACCATCATACTCATTACATCGCTGTTTTTAGGCGCGTGTAAAAAGGCACTTGATCTGAATCCTTCGGATCAGATTGCCACATCGACCTTCTACAAATCAAAAGCCGATTTTGACGAGGCCCTTGCTTCTGTTTATGCCTCTTTACAACAGGAGGAGTTTGCCGTAGGCATAGGTTTTAGAGATTGCTTTACCGATAACGGCTATAACCAATTTAACTCCGGCAGTTCTAAAGATTTTGTTCAGGGTAATTTTAACCCTACTACCGGTGGTTACGAAACCGGTATTTATGATGATAGTTATACCGGCATTGCGAGGGGGAATCTATTCCTCCAAAATCTGGCTAATTACAAGGGAGGGGACATCTCTGATGCGCAAAGAAAAGTGTACGAAGGGGAAATAAGGTTCATCAGGGCTTTTTTCTATTTCCAGTTATACAGCATTTACGGCGATGTACCCATGGTGTTGCAGCCACTTAACCTGAGCAACCAAAAACAACCTAAAGTACCGGCCGCGCAAGTTCTGACCCAGATCACTACCGATCTGGATTACAGTATTGCCAATTTGAATACTGCCGCTTACTATGCCAATGGGGGCCATGCAGCAGCATCTTCGGCAAAAGCCTTAAAAGCAAGGGTATTATTATTTGCCGCCTTTGGCAACACCGGTACACCTGATCCAACTATACTTACGCAGGTAAGGGATCTGTGCCTTGACCTAATGGGCCAATACAAGCTGAGTACCAATTTTGAGGATATATTCCGCGATGCTACGCAGAAAAATAACACAGAGATCATCTTCTCTATTAACTTCCTGGCGCCAAACAATACTACTCCCTGGGATCTGTACTATGGCGACTATGATGCCTGCGCCCCACTGCAAAACATGGTAGATGCTTTTGAATGTACCGATGGCTTACCTTACGGGCAATCGCCGCTTACAGATACCACCAAAAAAGGAGTTTTTCATAACCGTGACCCAAGGCTGGCGAAAACTGTGTATTCAGATTCCGTTAATTTTGGTCCGGGAAAAGTTTATCATCCCTCAAATTTAAGGCCTACCGGTTATGGTACCATCAAATTCCTGGAGCCTAACAATATGCCTTATGGCTTCTCTACGCTGAGTCAGCAGGACGCTGTTATATTACGTTTGGGCGAAGTGATGCTGATGTATGCCGAAGCCCAAAATGAGATTGTTGGTCCGGATGCTACCGTTTATAAGGCGATGGCCGATCTGCGTGCACGTGTAAGTATGCCGCCATACCCGGCAGGTTATACTAAAGACCAGATGCGTGAAAGAATAAGGCATGAGCGCCGCATAGAGCTTGCTTTTGAAGGCTTACGTCATTATGATCTGTTAAGATGGCACATTGCGGGGCCGGTGCTTAACGCGGTAAAAACCAGCCTCATCAATTATCACTTTGAAGATAAGTTTTATCACTGGCCATTGCCTCAAACAGAAATTGACAAGAGCGGAGGGGTATTGATCCAAAATCCGGATTACAAATAATAAAAATTAACTATTAACGATCGAAAGCCGGCGGGAAAATTGTCCTTCCGGCTTTTTTCATGAAAAGTGAAATTATTTCTTATTGATTAAGTAATTTGCTAAATTCTTTTCATATTAAGTAAATAGCTTATCAGAAAATGATAAAATAATCAATTTTTATAGTTTTTATTGGCAAGAATCAAAATTCAATAACTTAGTTTTGTATCTATACCATGGAAAACCTTACCGATTTACAACAGCTGCTTGCACAGTATAAACAGCGTGAGGCCGAACTCGAAAGGAGTGAGGCCAGGTTACGCATGGCTATTGCTTCTGCTAATTTAGGAACATGGGATTACAAACCACTAACCGGCGAACTCACCTGGTCTGACGAATGTAAACATTTGTACGGTATGGCGCCAGAGGCCGAAATAAACTTTGAACTGTTTACAGAGCATATTTACCCGGCCGACAGGGATGTCCTGGAGCTGGCTATGAAGCGGGCCATGGATCCACTTGGCGATCATATTTATGATATCACCTATCGTATCATTCGTTTTGATAGTCCGGAGGTGAGGTGGTTAAGGGCACAAGGAAAAGTTTACTTTAATAAATTACAAGAGCCTGAACGCTTTATCGGTACTATTGTCGACCAAACCCAGGCTAAACTGGCCGAAGAAAAAAGCGCCAAACTGGCTGCCATCGTTGAGTCATCGGATGATGCCATCATCGGTAAAAACCTGGATGGCGTTATTACCAGCTGGAACCCGGCAGCAGAACGTTTGCTGGGTTATACCGAAAAAGATGTTATCGGAAAACATATTACCATGCTTATCCCAGAGGACCGCCTGGAGGAAGAGGATCTTATTTTAGAAAGGATCCGGAGTAACAAAAAGGTTGAACATTATGTAACGTTCCGGGTAACAAAAGCTGGTTTAGAAATCCCGGTTTCTATATCCGTTTCTCCTATAAGGGATGTTAATGGTGTGGTGATTGGGGCCGCCAAGATCATTCGCAATAACGCCCATCAAAAAGAAACTGAAGCCAGGTTATTACGCTACGCGGAAAATCTGGAGGTATTGAACGCACTGGGAAAAGTTATTTCAGAGCGGATGGACGTGAGTGATATCCTGCAAAAAGTAACCGATGCTACCACCCGTTTGATCGGTGCGGCATTTGGAGCATTTTTTTATAATAACGTGACTGAGGCAGGAGAATCTTATATGTTGTTTGCCCTGTCTGGCGCACCAAGAGAAGCCTTTGAGCGGTTTGGGATACCCAAGAACACGGACCTCTTCCACCCTACATTTACAGGAGAAAGGATTGTACGCGCAGACGATATAACCAAAGACCCCAGATATGGGCAGAATAGTCCGTTTTTTGGAATGCCCGAAGGTCATTTGCAGGTAGTTAGTTATCTGGCTGTGCCGGTAATTTCCAAATCGGGCTTGGTAATAGGCGGATTGTTTTATGGGCATCCCGAGCCGGCTAAATTCACCAGGGAGCACGAACAGCTGGTGTCGGGGGTGGCAACACAGGCAGCCATTGCCCTGGATAACACCAAGCTATACGAAGAAATAAGGAAGCTTAACGATAAAAAAGAAGAATTTATCGGTCTGGCCAGTCATGAGTTAAAAACGCCGGTTACCAGTTTGAGCGGTTATTTACAGATATTGAACCGTTCCCTTCCGGATACAGACCGTAATAAACCTTTTTTGCAGAAAGCACTGCTACAGGTTAAAAAACTATCGGAACTGATATCTGATCTGTTGGATGTTTCTAAAATAGAGACCGGCCAATTGCCCCTTTCTTTCAGCAACTTCAACATCACACAGATCGTTCAGGAAACTATTGAACTGATCCAGTATTCGACCAAAACCCACCAGATCGTATTGCAACAACCGGAGCAGGAGATCATCATTTCGGCCGATAAGCAGCGGATAGAACAGGTTATTGTGAACCTGCTTTCCAACGCCATTAAATATTCGCCCTATGAGAAGCTGGTTAATGTGGCCATTTCCGTGGTGCATAATGAAGTTAGGGTTGCGGTGCAGGATTATGGCATGGGCATCCTGAAGGAGCATCAGGAACGCATATTCTCCCGTTTTTACCGGGTGGAGGAACTGGCCTCCCACATATCGGGGCTTGGCATAGGTTTGTACATCAGTAAAGAGATCATTACCCGCCATCATGGTAAGCTCTGGCTGGATAGTGAGCCAGAAAAGGGATCAACATTTTTCTTCGAGATACCGCTGAATACATAGCTGTTAAAATAAATTTATTTATTTTTTCGAATAATGTCCAATTTCTAAGATCTCATTCATCATTGGAATATAAATCAAATATTCAATAATCATTAGAGATCAAAAAAAAATGGAAAAACGACTTAATGTACATCAAAAAGGCCAGGTTGCAATGAAAGCTATATATGGTTTGGCTATTTACCTGGCTAAATCACCGATTGAGAAATCCCCTTTACATTTAATTGAATTCCGGGTATCACAAATTAACGGATGCGCTTTTTGTTTGGATATGCACTCCAAAGACCTGCGAGCCGAAGGCGAAAGCGAACAACGCCTGTATCTGCTGAGCGCCTGGCGCGAAGCTCCTTTTTACACCGAACGCGAACGTGCCGCGCTGGCCTGGGCCGAGGCCTTAACCAAAGTGGCAGAAGGCCCCGTGTCTGACGAGCTGTATCAACAGGCTAGTAAGCATTTTTCAGAACAGGAATTGATAGACCTTACTATGGCGATCATTACTATCAATAGTTATAATCGCCTTAATATTGCGTTTCCGGCACAGGTTGGTACCTATCAGCCCGGAGCTTATAAAGTACAGGTTTCATAAGGTAGTCACTTGACTCGAGTTCTGCTGTGACTAACGTTGAGAAGAGTTAAACCAGTTGTCATTTCGAACGAGGCACGAGGAGAAATCTTCTGCGACAAGCTTTCGTAGCATATTATACTGCAGAAGATTTCTCTTTCGCCCCAGGGCTTTTCCCTCCCCTGCTCTATCGAAATGACATCTTTTTATAAAATTTTGAACTTTCCAATACCTGTGGTCACAAACAAGCGCTTCCCATTATTTCCAGGGGCGATTGCTGCTAAAGGAGCCCCTGAACATTTTCAAGCCTTTGGATGTTTTTTTCCAAAGCACCAGGAATTTCCCATGATCAAAAAGCCGGCATTGCACATCAAATGATTGCCATATCCCTTCTTCAATAACAAATATCCCTCCGTCGCCATAAACGGCAGTGGGGATAAACCGGCCATCACGTAATCCGAACTGCTCATACTCCATTTTGAAAAACCGGTGTAATGAC
Organism: Mucilaginibacter lappiensis; assembly: GCF_900155965.1. Lineage (GTDB taxonomy): Bacteria > Bacteroidota > Bacteroidia > Sphingobacteriales > Sphingobacteriaceae > Mucilaginibacter > Mucilaginibacter lappiensis. The sequence continues at coordinate 51,560 of NZ_FTMG01000006.1, read as the reverse complement.
CCGCAGAATCAATAAATTGTACAAAACGGAACCGGTGAGGTTGGAGTTAAATATTTTAATCCTTAGCGTAATTGCAGCAATCACCTTCGCTTTTTAAACAAGCGGGTTGTTAATTGACCCCTCGTCTGCCAAAATGTTAATTATTTACGCCTCTTAACATAATTTGAGCTTTTTATTTACCTTCATATTTCCATTTTATATTAACTGAAGCATGAGAAAAGCACTTTTAACATTAGTACTGTTATTTGTTTTTTTACTAACATATTCCCAAAGCCTTACTCCCCGGCAATTGTATCCGGGCTTGTTTGAGGCGGTGCAGCTTACCAACATATTTCCGGATAACAAGATATTTGTTGATGCCACACCCAAACGTAATCCCGATTTGATCATGAAAGATTATGAGGCGCAAAAAAGTAAACCGGGTTTTGATCTGAAGCAATTTGTAAACGATAATTTTTTTATCCCCGGCACGCATAATGATGTTTTTAAAAGCGATGTCACCGCAGGTATACGCAAACATATTGATACCCTTTGGGAGGTGCTTTACCGCAAGCATGATACGGTTTCTAAATACTCTTCGTTATTACCCTTACCGCATGATTTTATAGTTCCCGGCGGCCGTTTTCGCGAAACTTATTATTGGGACTCCTACTTTACCATGCTTGGTTTGCAGGAGAGCCATAAAACGCAGATCATTGAAAACATGATCGACAATTTTGCTTACATGATTGATAAATATGGCTTCATTCCAAACGGAACCCGTACTTATTACTTGACACGCTCCCAACCGCCGTTTTTTTCGCTGATGCTTAATATACTGGCAAAGGACAAAGGCGAAAAGGTGTTGGTAAAATATCAGCCACAACTTTTAAAAGAATACGCTTTTTGGATGGAAGGAGCCGAAAAATTGAAAACAGGCCAGGCTCACCGTATGGTGGTGCGTATGCCAGGTGGTGAAATACTGAACCGTTACTGGGACGACTCCGATCAGCCGCGTGAGGAATCATATAAAAAAGACGTGGATGCTGCAAAAACTACCAAACAGAAACCAGGCGATTTTTACCGTAATATACGTGCCGCGGCCGAATCTGGCTGGGATTTCAGTACACGATGGTTTGATAACACGGCCAGCCTGGCAACCATTCAAACTACCAGTATCATCCCGGTTGATCTGAATTGTTTGCTTTATCATCTGGAGCTATCCATCGCCCAATCCTATCAATTAGCTGGAGACGGTAGTCATTACCGGGTTTATTTGACCAAAGCTCAGCAACGCAAAAAAGCTATCCAAAAATATAGCTGGAGCGAAAGCACCGGCTGGTTTATGGACTATAACTGGCAACTGAATAAGATCACCCCTCATCAGACCCTGGCGGGGGTATTTCCACTTGAATTTAAGATAGCCGACGAGCGGCAGGCAAAAATAGTGGCTAAAGCCTTGCGGATAAAATTCTTTAAATCGGGTGGTTTGGTAACCACATTTAACCGGTCGGGCCAACAATGGGATAGCCCCAATGCCTGGGCGCCATTAGAATATATGGCTATTGATGGTTTAAGGAATTATGGCCAGGATGATCTGGCCCGCTCCATTGCCGAAGCCTGGATCCGTACCAATATTCGTGTTTTTGATGCTACCGGAAAGCTAATGGAAAAGTATAATGTACTGGATACAGGATCAAAAGCAGGAGGGGGCGAATACCCGCTGCAGGATGGTTTCGGGTGGACTAACGGCGTACTGCTTAATCTGTTAAATCACTACCAGGTTGATCAGTTATAACAGTTTTTAAACCATTACCCCTTTTTAATGGTGTTGTAAGTAAACTACAACACCAGTTTTTTTAAGACAAATTTTAAGCTATTGCAGTACACCATATCAGTTAATCGATTTACTATGAGAGTTTACATACTAATTTTATTTCTTGCACTTTTTGGATATACGGCCACCTTCGCGTCATCAAAAACAGATAGCCTGCTGACCGTGTTGAAACGGGAACTTGCAAGGAAAAAAAATTATGACGATGAAAAAGAAGCCGGCATACAAAAACTCAAAACTGCATTATCAACTACGCCGTTAACTGATCAAAACACACGGTACAGGCTATGCAGCAATATATACGAAGAGTATAAAGTTTACCAGTTCGATTCGGCCTTTGTTTACATCCATAAAATGCAGGATATAGGTGATTTGCTAAAGGACGCTCCGAAACAAAATGACTGCAAAATTAAACTGGGTTTTATATTGCTCTCAGCGGGTATGTTCAAAGAAGCATTTGACTGCTTTAATGGTATCAACACTCAATTATTAAGTAATGATGGTAAAATTGAATACTATTCACTAAAAGCCCGGGCTCATTCAGATCTTGCCGATTATGACGATAATGTTTTTTACAGTCAGTATAATAATTCCTTGTCCCTCAAATATCTCGACTCTACCATTGCCCTCTGTAAACCAAACTCCTACGAGTGGTTAAGGCATCAGGGCGATAAACAGGTGAGGTTAGGCGATATTAAAAAACCATCGGTATATTATACACGCTTATTTTACCAGTACCCATTAACTACGCATCAGCGGGCGATGATAGCTACTGGCCTTTCACAATTTTACCGTGATACTTCGCAAACACAAGAACGTACCAACTTGCTGATCATTGGGGCTATAAATGATATCCGGTCGTCAACCAAAGAAACCCTGGCCAGTTTTGAATTGGGCAATTTGCTATACCGGACAGGTAATATCATAGATGGCTATACTTTTGTTGATCAGGCAATGAATGATGCAGAATATTATGGCGCCCGGCTCCGGAAAATAAAGATAGGCGCGGTGTTACCCGTAGTAGCCGCCCAAAAGTTGGTTTTAATGGAAAAGGAGAAAAATAAATTCCTGGTATATCTCTTATCCATTACTGCAGTTTCTCTGTTAGTGCTCATGGTGGCATTTATCATATTTAATCAGCTCAAGCGCTTAAAAGCAAAAGAAAAGATCATCGAAGAAAAGAATCTGCAGCTGGAAAGCATCAACGACAAGCTCATTGAGGATACACACATTAAAGAAGAATACATCGGCTATTTTTTTAATGTGATATCGGGCTATATCCTCAAGCTCGAGAAATTAAAAAGAAATATTGACAGAAAGCTGCTGGCCAGAAAATATGACGATATACAGCTGGCAGTTAATGAAATAAATATTAAAAAAGAGCGTGAATTATTATTCTATACTTTCGATCATATCTTCCTGAAAATATTTCCCAATTTTATTACGGTTTTTAACTCTTTGTTTAAACAGGAAGACCAGATATGGCCCCGTGATCATGAAGTGCTGAATACCGATCTCCGGATATTTGCGCTGATACGCATGGGCATAAGTGATAATGAAACTATTGCTAATATTTTGGAGTATTCTGTAAACACTATATACGTGTATAAAATGCGTATCAAGGCAAAATCCATACTTCCTGGCGAACAGTTTGATCAAAAAATAATGGCTATTAAAGCAATTGAGGTATTAAACAAGATATAACCCATAAATAGCTGCTTTAAGTATAATATGAGCATAAAATGAACTTAAAAATGCTTAAATTTTATTTATACTTTTTGAGAGTTGTTTTTTTTTAAGTATCTTATTATCAATTAATTGAATTTAATAAAAGCTATATATATTTATATTTTAACAAAAAAAATAGGTAATACCCCCATCTGCATATTACTTTGTATGAGGTGATCTTATATCCTGTAAAATAATTAGAATATTTTCATGATAAATGATCCCCTCCCAATTAATAAATATAAACCCGTAATAAATTAAATTTTCATGTGTGTGGCTTTATTTTAAGCCGCCAACGTAGCAAAGGATATTAATCTTTTGCAATAAACCGGATGAAGCGCTTTTGCCTGCTTTTGGGTATCTGGCTTTGACGTAATTTTAATTTAAAACTAACCTGAATATGAATATAAAACTTACTAAAACCTCTAGTTCCCCGTAATGATGAAACTGTAATTGGCGCAATAAATTAATTGCCAGTTACTTAATATTTATTAATACAAAATAACATTTATGGTTATTTTATTTGATAAATTAATAGTTTACATTTATAACAAACCAATTAAACACTAAATCTAAATTTATGCAGCTAAAAAATTTACTTAAAGTAAGCTGTCTTGCCATTTTTTGCTTCTTTGCTGTGCCTGCACTGGCACAAAATAGGGTAATAACCGGCAAGGTTACAGACTCTCATGATGGTACACCGATGCCTGGTGTATCCATCGTAGCCAAAGGCTCAACCATTGGTACAAATACCAGCGCCAACGGCGAATTTAAACTCTCCTTACCTGCCTCAAATAATACATTGGTAGTATCATTTATTGGCTATGCTAAGCAGGAAGTTGATATAGCCGGAAAAACCAACGTAAGCATTGCATTGGTAGGCAGTGCAACAGCCTTAAGTGAGGTACAAGTGATCAGTGTGGGTTACGGTTCAACACGTAAAAAGGATCTTACCGGAGCAGTGTCAAACATTTCGGCTAAGGATTTTAACCAGGGAGCCATTATCAATCCGCTTGACCAGGTTCAGGGTAAGGTGGCTGGTTTGGTAATTACCCAGGGTGGTGGCGACCCTAACCAGTCGGCCTCTATCCGCTTAAGGGGACAAACATCCATCTCTGGTAACCAATCGCCATTATTTGTGGTAGATGGTATTCCGCTTGACGATCCTACCCAGTTTCAAAACATTGCACCGGCGGATATTGCTTCTTATGATGTGTTGAAAGATGCATCTGCCACTGCCATTTATGGTTCGCGTGGTGCAAACGGTGTTATTATTGTTAACACTAAAAGAGGTACTGCAGGTAAAACCCAGGTTGATTATAACGGCTACGTGGGCTTTTCCAAACAAAGCAAATACTGGGATTTATTAAATACAGCCGAATACCTGGCCACGCCGCAGGCACAGGCTAATCCACAAAAAGGACAGGGTGAATCTGATGATGTTAATACCGATTGGCAGCGGGCTATTACCCGTACTGCCTTAACACATAGTAATAACCTGGCAATATCCGGTGGGGCCAATGGGTTTAATTATCGTGCTTCCCTAAACTTTCAAAACCAGGAAGGTGTAATTCTGAATAGTAATAAACAACAGCTTGGCTTACGTTTTTATGCCGAGCAAAAAGCGCTGGATAATAAGTTAGACATTCAGCTAGGGATATCAAATGTGAATACCAACCGTAGTTTAACAAACTACAGCGCTATTGGGTATGTATTTAATGCATTGCCAACCATACCTATCAAAAATGCCGATGGTTCATACAATGATTATGGCGCCGGTTACAACGCCTACAATCCCGTACTGTATTTAACAAGTACCTACAACAGGCACAATGAATATTTAACCAACATCAATGCCAATATTAATTACAGTATACTTCCTGAATTAAAAATTGGTGTTACAGGATCAACATCTCGTAACAATGTCCAAACCCATTACTTTATTCCAAGCTTTAAGGCTCAGAATAGTAATAGCATGGCTGCCGATAGTAATTATAACAATAATTCATATAAGGGCGATATACACATTAATTATGATAAAGCCTTTGGAAAGCACAATGTATCGGTAACATTGGTTGGTGAGCATAGCGTATTTAACTATGATTACTTCTTTGCAGCCGCACAGCAGTTGCTTGTTCCGCAAAGCTTAGATAATGCACTGGGTTCAGGATTAATATTCCCTACACCTGATTCCTATAAAGAACAATATCAGCTTAGTTCACTTTTAGGTCGTGTAAATTATAATTACGATAATCGTTTTTACGCAACAGCTTCGGTACGCCGTGACCAGTCAAGTAAGTTTGGTGCCAATTATCAATCTGGTTATTTTCCGTCCTTTGATTTAGCTTATCGTTTAAAACGCGATCTGGTTAATAATGTTGAATGGATAAATGATTTGAAATTACGGTTAGGTTATGGCCAGGTAGGTAACGCTAATGGTATTGGCGATTACAGTAGCTTAGCCCTGGTAGCCCCGGGTAAAAAGTATTATGATGGTTCTGGATCCGGCTCTTATCCGGGTAGTTATTCGCCCAATCAAAATGCTAACCCTTTCTTAAAGTGGGAAACCAGGACTGGTAGAAATGTAGGTCTTGATTTTTCGTTATTTAATGATCGTTTATCAGGCGATATCAACTACTATAATGACAGAACGAATAACCTGTTATTTGCCAATAGCGTACCTACACCTCCAAACTTTGTTTCCACAACCTTATCAAACGTAGGTGCTTTAACCAATAAAGGTTTGGAAGTTGCCCTTACAGGTCAAATCATAAAAGGTGATGGCCTTAACTGGACAGCCTCAGGTAATATTAACTTTGTTAAAACCAGGATTGCCAATTTATCAGGTACGCTGGCCGATGGTACGTCTGTAAAAACAAGCTTTATCGAAGTAGGATATGCACAAGGCCAGGGTTTAAGCTCAACGGCTATAACTCGTTTTGTTCCGGGATATGCTCCTTATGTATTTTATCTGCCGCATTACACCGGTGTTAATGCGCAAGGTGTAGAGATGTTTGATGGTAAAACGTTAGCTGATTACCCTGGTCAGTCGCCACCCAAGCATTATATAGACCCAAGCCCTAAGTTTAACTATGGTATTAATAACAGTTTCAATTACAAAAACTGGAGCCTTAGTTTCTTCCTGCGTGGTGTTTACGGGCAAAAGATATTTAACAACACCCTGTTAGATTATGAAACCGTTACACGCTTACCTACAACAAACACTACCCGTACGGCATTAACCAACGGCGTTACAAGCGCTCCAACCCAATCAGACAGGTGGTTGGAAAACGCATCGTATTTAAGACTGGATAATGCTTCGGTGGGTTATACCTTTAAACAAATTAAAGGGTTAAATACGCTTAGAGTATTTGTAGCCGTAAACAACCTGTTTGTTATAACCAAATATAGAGGTCTTGATCCGGAAGTTTCAACATCAGGTGCTTCCAATGGCACCGGAAGTCAGTCGGTTACTACTGGAAATCAATCCTATATTGATGCTGATTATGGCGGTTATGCTTATTATCCAAAAACAAGAACTTTTACATTCGGTACCTCAGTTTCGTTTAAATAATAACTGTTTGTAAATCAAATTTTAAAGAGATGAAAAATAAGAAAATATTAAGTCTGACCTTACTTTTGGCAGCAGGCAGTTTGCTAACGCTATCGTGTAAAAAACTTCCTCAAAATACGTATACCGTTGTTCCGGTTGATCAATTTTATCAAACCCCCCAGCAAATAAATGCGGGTATAGTTGCCCCGCCTTATACTGCTTTAACACCGCTGCAAACAGAAAATGTGTTTCAGCTGAATGAAGCTTCAACTGATGAAATGATTATCCCAATACGTGGTAACGACTGGTATGATGGCGGTGTACATACCCAGCTATGGACACACAATGTTGCCGTAGATAACTCCAATGATAATGGCGGCTGGACCGACCTGAGCGCCGGTATAACTAAATGTAATTTTAGCATAAGCATTTTAAACAGCCTTAAAAATAAACCGTCTAACGCGGCTGCCATTGCTGCAGAAATAAGTGTTTTGCGTGATTACTACCTGTTTTTAATGACCGATCTTTATGGCAATATACCATTGATCACATCATACGATGCCAATGCAAGTTTGGCCCCGGTTTCAAGGGCCACTGTATATGCCTACATAGAAGCTGATCTGTTGAAGAACATACCTTTATTATCAGCGGATAATTCTACCGGCAATACAGCTATATATGGCCACTTTAATCAATGGGCCGGTTATATGTTGCTTACCAAATTATATTTAAATGCACAGGTATATACAGGTACGCCACAATGGGATAAAGCTTTAACCTATGCCAATATGGTTATCAACTCCAATAAATATAGTTTGCAACCCAACTTTCTGGACAACTTTACTTACAGCAACCGTGGTTCAGTAGAAAATATATTTTGTATCCCATTTAACTACCCGCTTATTAAGGGTAACGTGATTCAAATGTATACACTGAATTATAATAACAATTTAACATTTGGTTTAACTGCCCAGCCTTATAATGGTTTTTGCGCGCCTACAGCGTTTTACCGTACGTTTACAGATGCTGATAAACGGAAAAAAATGTGGTTGGTTGGTCAGCAATATACAGCGACAGGCGCGGCTATAGCTGGGGTAGTATTAAGCCCTTATGTTAATGAATTAAGCAACCCTGCAGATAGCTTTAAATATGCAGGTGCACGCAGTGTAAAATATCAACCACAACCAGGTACAGGTAGTGATGGTACAAGTAATGATGGTGTGCGTTTTCGTTTAGCTGATGCCTATATGATGGCAGCCGAAGCGCAGTTGCACCTGGGCGACCTTAACGGGGCCCTGACCAACGTAAATAAGATCAGGACGAGGGCCGGTGTGGCCAATTTAACCAGCCTGTCTTTTGACGATCTGCTGGCCGAACGTGGCCGCGAGTTTGCCTGGGAAGGCTGGCGAAGGAATGACCTGATCAGGTTTGAAGTAGCTACCGGTAAAACCTATTTTACAGGTGCACGTGTTCCGGGAAAAGCCCAGGACGCAGCTGATAACCATACATTCCTGTTCCCGATACCTCAACCACAAATTAATACTAACCCGTTGCTAAAACAAAACCCAGGTTATTAATTAATACATTTGATTTATGCTAATACAACAATGGAACAGCTTAACACTGTTCCATTGTTTTTATAAAAAAACGCTGAAGATTGTAATTTCAGTGTGGTTCCTAAAACATGAAAATAACACTTATTGTAATCGTTTTACTCATCCTTGCAGCCTTTATACCTTTTCAACAACATGCCAGTATTAATATCAGGGCGAATTATTTTGAGGTATGTCAGCAGTTAGCATCAGCGGATAACTGGAAACGGTGGCAACCCGATATTCGTAAAGGATTTGACCTTACTAAACAATATAAACCAACTACAAATAGCTCTGGTTTTTTGATCAATATTCCAGGGCAAACTTTTAAGGTTGAAAGTATAAGTGCTAATACTTTTAAAGTTATAAGAACCGTAAATTATCTTGATCATGAATGTTTTTATACAGTAGTTCCCGGAGATGCTAGTAATACCTCCACCGTAATTATTGATACTAAAAATAATGTGGGTAAATGGCTTTTTTCAAAATTCGATTCGTCGGGAAGTATTTTGGATGTACCCCGGCAATTGAAAAGTTTTATGGAAGATGCCAAACAGTATTATGGGTTCAACATCAGCGAAAAAAGTGTTGCTGAAAGTTACCTGGTTGTTAAAAAAGAAATTATTTCAACCCAAGACAAATACCAGGCAATTGTTAAAGCCGTCAGGGAGCTGCATAGCTATATTAACCAAAATAATATTAAACCGATACAGGCATTATCTGGTGCCTATTATCCGCAGAGGAGTGATTCACTACAAATAATGGTTGGAATCCCCGTAAATAAACAGCTAAACTCAACTGGCGACATTACCTTTATGCATATGCCAGGAGGGAAATGGCTGGTTGGCGATTATAAAGGTAAATACAGCGGCAGGCAACAATTATATAAAGCCATGGAAAAATACATGCAAGATCATGCTTTATTAAAACAAATAGCGCCATTTGAAAGATATTTGGATAATAAGCCTCCTGCCAGCGACGATGATGTTATAAACATGCAGGTTAATTACCCGGTGCTTTAACACGGTTAAAACAATGGGGCCCCTGCTCAGTTTGCAAACCACTTTGGTTTTAAATAGAATAATTGATATGAACAAAATATACATATTATTGATCGGCTTTTGTTGTTTAGGTACAACCATATCAAAAGCTCAGGATGCCTGGAAAATAAAAGCCGATAAGATAGACCCAGCCAACTATTATGGTATTACAGTGGCCAATGGCATGATCGGCATTGTATCGTCGCCCGAGCCATTTAAGGTGAAAAATGTAGTGCTTGCAGGGGCGTATGATTTGTATGGTCGTGGCCGGGTGAGCAACTTTCTGAACAGTTTTAATCTGCTCAGCATGTACCTGGAGATAAACGACAAACGTATTGATGCTAAAAATATTAACAACTTTAAACAGGAGCTGGATATGCAGCATGCCGCTTTCACCACCACTTTTGATTATGGTGATGTGGCCTCCGTTAAATACACTTACTATTCGTTAAGGCAGCTGCCTTTTACGGTGTTGATGGATATCAGCATCACGGCAAAAAAAGCCATCAAAATTACAGCGGCCAGTGTCATGGAAGCGCCGGATGCATTAAAAGAAGTACAGAACTACTATAACGAAATTGACAGGCCGCATGTAACCATTAGCCTATTAACATCAACCGCTAAAAGCCCGACGGGTAAACTGCAGCTTTGTGCGTCTAACACGTTTTTGTTTAACGAGCAACATGGTCAGGAGCCCAGGGTGATTCACGAGATGTGGGATAATAACATGCACCTGATGAAGTTTAGCAAATCCATCGCCGCAGGGCAAATGTATCAATACGCCTTGGCTGGTTCGTCTATTACCTCGGCACATGATGCCGATCCGCTGAACCAGGCCGAGCGCCTCACCATGTTTGCCAAACTGGAAGGCAGAGACCGTCTGATCAAATACCATGAACAAGCCTGGGATGAGCTTTGGAAAAGCGACATCAAAATTGAAGGAGACGCGCAGGCCCAGCAAGATGTACACAGCATGTTATATCACCTGTATTCCTTTTCGCGTGCCGGTACTGCTTATTCGCCATCGCCCATGGGTTTGTCGGGTTTAGGTTATAATGGTCACGTTTTTTGGGATGCCGATTTGTGGATGTACCCGGCTTTGTTGGTGATGCATCCGGATATTGCCAAGTCATTGGTCGAATACCGTTTTCAGCGATTAGTGGCCGCAAAGCAAAACGCTTTTTCGCATGGATACAAAGGTGCCATGTATCCCTGGGAAAGTGCCGATAGCGGCGTGGAGGAAACCCCGGTATGGGCCTTGAGCGGGCCGTTTGAACATCATATTACCGCCGATGTAGCCCTGGCCGCCTGGAACTACTATTGTGTTACCCAGGATAAACAATGGCTGCAGGAAAAAGGCTGGCCGATACTATCGGCAACAGCCGACTTTTGGGCAAGCCGTGTAGAACGTAACGGCGACGGTCACTACGATATTAAGGACGTAGTAGCTGCCGATGAGTGGGCCGAAAATGTGGATAACAACGCCTATACCAATGCTGCTGCCAAAGCCAATCTGCAAGCCGCTGCGGCCGCTGCCAAAATATTGGGTATCACTGCCGACCCCGATTGGCAACAGGTAGAGCAAAATATCCCGATCCTGAAATTTCCCGATGGTGTTACCAAAGAATTTGCCAGCTATAAAGGTGAAGGCATTAAACAGGCCGATGTAAACCTGCTGGCTTATCCGCTCAAAACTATCACTGACCCGGCACAGATTAAAAAAGACCTGGAATATTACGAAACCCGGGTGCCTAACGAAGGTACTCCTGCCATGACGCAAGGTATATTTACTTTGCTGTATGCCCGCTTAGGTAATGGTGATAAAGCGTATCATTTTTTTAAGGATGCTTATGAGCCCAACCTGTTGCCGCCATTCCGGGTTATTGCCGAAACCAAGGGTGGTACCAATCCTTATTTCGCGACTGGTGCCGGAGGTATTATTCAAAGTTTACTGATGGGTTTTGGCGGGTTGGATATTACCCCCGAAGGCATCGTGCAAATCAAAAGCAAGCTACCCAAAAACTGGAAATCGTTAACGATAACCGGTGTCGGCATCGATAAAAAAACATATGTGGTAAAGTGACCTTGTAAAAGAGACAAGATATTAGAATCAAGAATCAGGACAAACAAATATTAATTACGCAAAGGCACAACGACTTCGTAATTAATATTAAAACAAAGAACTTTATGGTTAGTCTTTTTGTTTGCTATCTTGACTCTTAGTTTTAATATCTTGATTCTTACCATCTATGAAACTGAATTTTATTGTCATTTCATGTATTGCTGCTGCCATAACCCTTGGGGGGTGCCAGAGTAACCAAAAGAAAGCCGTGGTTAAGGTGGATACGGCCGATAACTGGGCTATTTTACCTTTCACCAAGTTGGATAGTGTTAACCCGGTTTTAGGGCCGGGGAGGGGGAGCTTTATCGACCCTATATTAAAAACCAAAGTTTTGTGGGAGGTTAAGGATGTGTTTAACCCGGCTATCGTAAACCGTGGCGGCAAAATCTGGATGCTTTACCGGGCGCAGGATAGTACCGGCAAACCCGCGGGTACATCACGTATAGGACTGGCCGTGAGTACAGATGCCACGCATTTTGTGCGTAAACCAACGCCGGTATTATATCCCGATAAGGACGATTACCAAAAACTGGAATGGCAGGGTGGCTGCGAAGATCCGCGGGTTGTAGAGGATGGTCATGGTACTTATTACATGACCTACACCGCTTTTGATGGTACTACAGCTCGTTTGCTGATAGCTACCTCAACCGATTTGATCAACTGGAAAAAGCATGGCAGCGTGTTTGCCAAAGCTGATAGCGGTAAGTATGCCGGTAAATGGAGTAAATCGGGCTCTATCGTATCTACTTATAAGAAAAATGGCAAAGTGATCGCCACCAAAATTAACGGCAAGTACTGGATGTATTGGGGCGATACCCAGATATGGACAGCCACTTCAACTGACCTGATTAACTGGACGCCTGTAAAAATGCAGGCAGGCGAAAAGCCTCCTGTAAAATTACGGTCGCAGGCGCTCAACATGCCCGAACTCAAAATAGCCCTGCCTACCCGAGAAGGTAAATTCGATAGCGACCTGGTGGAATCTGGTCCGCCGGCTATCCTGACCGATAGGGGTATTGTGCTGATCTATAACAGCCGCAATGTGCCATCCTTCGGTGACTTATTACTGGCCGAGGGTACTTATACTGCATCGCAAGCTTTGTTTGACAAGAATGATCCTACTAAACTGATCAAACGCCTGGATCATTATTTTATGAAGCCCGAAAAACCATACGAGCGTTCTGGACAGGTAAACCAGGTTTGTTTTGTGGAGGGTTTGGCTATATTTGACAATAAGTGGTATCTATATTATGGCACCGCCGATTCAAAAATAGCCGTGGCCGTGAGCCCCGTTAAATAATATGAAAACATTAGCCGACCTGTTACTCCTGGGCGACCCCAGGTTATATGAAAAGTGCGAACCTGTTTTGCAAACCGATCTTCCATTAGTGCCTGGCTGGGTAGCCGATATGGAAAATGTGATGCAGGGGATTCGTGCTAAATACAATTTTGGCAGGGCGATAGCAGCACCCCAATTAGGGATCATGAAAAGGCTGATCTATATGAATATCGACCAGCCAACCGTTTTCATTAATCCTGAATTTATTGAATTGAGCGACGAAAAGTTTGAACTTTGGGACGACTGCATGAGTTTTCCTAATCTGCTGGTGAAAGTAGCGCGCCATCAAAAACTAACTATCAAATATCTTGATGAAGACTGGCAGCCGCAGGAATGGCATATGGAAGATGATCTGGCCGAACTGCTGCAGCACGAATACGATCACCTGGAAGGCATCCTGTGCATCAGCCGGGCCGTTGATCCCAAGGCATTCAAATGGCGGCTCTGAGGATAATTAATCGGTCTGCCACCTTAAGCTTGTCAAAGGGATATAAAAAAAGGCCTGTCAGTCTGAGCTTGTCGAAGACTCGCGCGCAGAGGCCTGCCCACCATGGTTCGACGGAGCTCACCATGACAGCTCTATTTTAACACTCGGCATGGCATCTTGTTAAAACCTAATTCGCCTTTTTTACCACATCCTGTATATCCCTGATACCCCAGTGATCGGTATAGATGCCGTCTTTTAAATAAATAATATCCATAATAGGTATCACCACTTGTTTGCCGCTACCTTTTATTCCCATAAATTCACCGGTATGCGTGCCATGCATTAGTTTGTGGGTAAATACTTTATTGCCTTCGGCTACCATGGTTTTAATCTCTATCCGAAGATCCGGGAACGCCTTTTTTACCACCTGATCTATAAAATCAAAAGTAGACTGGAAACCGTTATCTGTACCTGCCGGGACGGAATGGTTTATAAAATCCGGACTTACAATTTCCCGGTATGCGTTAAAATCGCCTTGTTCTAAAACCTCGTGCTGAAAACGGGTTACTACCGCTTTATTTAATTCCTGTTCTGTCATGTTTCTATATTTTATGTAGCGGCAAAATTATCCCGCAAGGTTTAAAGGGTATGGTACAAAACGGTGCATTAACGGTAAATTTCGAGGATGGATTTGCGATACTCCGTTGGTGTTGAATTTTCCAGCCGTTTAAAGAAACGGTTAAAGTAGGCATCATCTTCAAAACCCAGCTCAAAGGCAATTTCTTTTACGGAGTGTTCGGTATGAAAAAGCAGGCGCTTAGCTTCAACCATTAACCGTTCATGGATATGCCGAATAGGCGTTTTGCCGCTTTGAGCCTTCACAATGGCTGTTAAATGCCCTGTGGAAATATGCAGCAGCTGCGCATAAGCGGCTACTTCGTGCAACTGCAGGTAGTGCTCCGCTATCAAGGTGGTAAACCGGTGGAGCAATTGCCGGTCGGTATTTTGCTCGGTAGCGATAAACTGCTGCTCATAAAGGCGACTAAGATAGATGAGCAGACTATGTAGATAAGCCTGTAAAGCCGCATTTTTCCAGCTTTGGTGCTGATGTTTCTCTTCCAGCATTAGGCCGATAATGTGGCGTATAAAATCGCGGTCGGCAGTTTGCAGTTTAAGCTCATGACCGTTTTGGGGATTAGTAATGATGGGCAGGTTCCGGAACAGCCGGTTATTTTCCAGTTCAATAAATTCCCGGGTAAAGCAAATATTTACACCCATGAATGGCTCGGCCTGCTCCTTGATATGCACCTGCTGCGGTGTAGAAAAGTAAAAAGAATCCGGATCAAGCTGGTATAAGGTAGAATCGACCCAATGCCGCCCATCGCCTTCATCAACCAGTCCCAGCTGGTAATAATCCCGCCGGTGCGGTACCAGGAACATTGCTTTATGCTTGTTGAACTGCCCTTTGGCTTCAACCAGTTCAAACATGCCATTGCCTGTAGGAAACATTTCCTGGAAGGAGTATTGCGGTATGATCTGATCTTTTGCGGATAGTGCCATGATGCAAATTAAACAATACTTGGGAGATTTGGGAGACACATGTGATGTGTCTCTATTACAATAAAATAAATGTAGAGACGCATCATATGCGTTTCCTGAATAGATAACAACAAAAAGGGCTGTCAGTCTGAGCCTGTCGAAGACTCGCGCGGAGAGGCCTGCCCACCATGCTTCGATGGCGCTCAGCATAACATCCGGTTCTTTCATCACCAATTAAATTAATTTTCACTCCACCGTAAGGGTAAAAGCATCTACGCGTGTTACATATTTGATAAGGTTTAATTTTTTAATTTGTGTGTAGCAAACAGCCCGGCCCCTAACAAGGTTGGGCTGTTGCTTTTTAAGGGAACAGTTCAATCCAAACCGAAGTGTTAGCCATTTATTAGCTGTATCATTGTATTTTAAATAATACACAACGTGGATACAAGAGAATTAATCTGTTTAAATTTTGCAGAAGTAAGACGCCGCAGCACTAAAGTGTGGCTGGGCATACCCGAAGATAAATATGATTGGAAACCCGATGCTGATGCGATGAGCTGTATAGCAATGGTACGGCATATGATAGAAAGCCAGTATATTTATCAGCAGATAGCTATTCATCGCGGCGACCCCGGAGAATTGATCACACCATGGCAGGATAAACCTTTGATGAGCATTGAGCAGGAAATAGAATTTAGCAAGCTTTATGTGTCGGCGTTTATGGACTGGATCAATAAACTGTCTGATCAGGATCTGGACGAAATAGAGATTGTGAGGCCTGCCTTAAATCAGCGGCGTAAACTGGGCGATTATTTATTGAGAATAGCTTATCACGAAGCTATACACACCGGCCAACTGCTATCGTACCTAAGAACAATGAATGTAGACCGTCCCGAAATATGGGATTAACTGATAAAAAATGACTAACCTGAGTAGTTTTAAACAAGCGGCGGCTTTATTTGGCGAACCGGCCCGCGCCGCTATGATCTGGGAGCTGTTTGATGGCAAACCTGTATCTGCCGGCGACCTGGCCATTGCGGCAAATATTACACCGCAGTCGGCCAGTAGCCATCTTAAAAAGCTGGTAGAGGCCGGGATACTTCAGGTGCAGAAACAGGGGAAACACAAATATTTTGTATACGCCAACCCCGAAATAGCAGTGGCGGTTGAAACGCTGAGCAATGTTTTTTCGGCACCGAAAGGTCTTAACCATGCACAAAGGGAAGTGCGGGCGGCTCGTAGCTGTTATGATCACCTGGCGGGGCAGGCCGGGGTACAGGTAACCGAAGCGCTACTCAGAAAAGGGTTGATCGCCGATCATCCGGATCATCTCAAGGAATTTAGCGTTACTCCGCAGGGCCTTAGCTGGTTTAAAGGGTTGGAAATAGATGTTCCGCAGTTAACTATCGCCAAAAGACCGCTTGCTCTGAAATGTATCGACTGGACCGAGAAAACCCCACACCTGGCGGGTGGTCTTGGGGCAGCTATGCTGCAATATTTCCTGAAGGAAGGTTGGTTCAGAAAGGTTTATCAAAAAAGGAACCTGCTCATCACCTCCAAAGGTGAGTTTGAACTAAAGCAACGTCTCAACATCGACTTAAAGGGGTAGTAGTTCCAATTTCTTAATATGCTCCGCGGCATTATTATTTTGGGGATTTAATTCCAATGAACGTTTGTAGTTTTTAATGGCGAGCTCTCTTTCGTCTAAGGCCTCATATGCCTCGGCCAGGCTGTCATAAGTATTGGCACTGTTTGGATATAAGTTGGTATTCAGTTTAAATACCTCTGCTGCATCCTTTTTTTTGTTATCAGACATCAGCATATATCCCAGGCTGTTTAGATCATCCTCGGGCAGTTGATAAGTGGGGTCTTTTTTCTTTTCTTTTGCTACTATTTCCATAGCATGGCTGTAGCCATGTTTGACCAGTTTTGCGCGCAAGTTTTTCATTGCTTTTGGCGATTTAAATCCATAATCGTTCCATTGGGTCGGCCACCAGGTTTGCTTGCCAAAAAACGTGTTCAATATATCGGCGGTAATATTTAAGCCGTATGGGTTATGGGTAAAATACACCAGGATCTCCTGCCGATCTGGAAAAGCGATAAAGAATCCTTTAAAATTACCGTTATCGCCCCAATGCCAGATTGCTTTGCCCAGTTCATTTTGTTGCAAACCTACACCAAGTCCCCAGTCAATATGCTGGTTAGCCTCTATGACGGGTTGACCGAAGCGGGTTCCTGAACTTGATTTTTCAAACATCAGCTGCCGGGTAGCTGGTTTTAATCCATGGCCTGCTAATAGAGCCTGTAAAAAAAGAGCATAATCATGGGCAGTGGTGAGCAAACTATAAGCCGCGTTGGCGTTTTTATGCCGGTTGATGGCTTCGGGGCTATTGCCAAATGCAGCCAGGGTATCAAATTTATTTTCCCACACATAGCTGCTGCTGGTCATTTTAAAAGGGGTGAACACCTCTTCCTGTGCCAGGTCATTCAGTGATTTATGCGTTAGTTTTTCAACGGCCTTTTGTAAAAACACATACCCTTCGCCCGAATAAGAGAAACAGCTATCGGGTGTAAATAATAGCCGGGCACCTTTATCATCGCCCCAGTTGGGTAAACCCGTTGTATGCCTTAATACCATCCTTGCGGTTATTTTAGCGTACCGGGCATCTTTAGGGTCAAACCGTTCATAACTACCTGTATAATGCAATAGTGGTGTATCCAGGCTAATGACGCCCCTGTCATACAAACGCATTACCGTGTAGGCGAAAACACATTTACTTAATGAGGCAGCCTCAAAAATGGTATTGGAACTTACTTTTTTATCAGAGCCTTTATTCACTGTGCCGATGTTGTAGGCCTGGGTCTTGTTGCCTTTAACATAAACCAGTTGTAAACCCTGGATGCCATATTCATCAGCAAAGGATTTTACTTTTTTCTCCTGTGAAAATGCATGGATGAAAGCCAGGAGTAAAATAACAGCGCAGCTTATCTTTTTCATGTAATGAGGGTTAGTATGGGGGAACTAACTAAAAGACGTCGCAATCTCAAATTCGTTACAAGTAATCTGGTGTGAGCCAAATAAATTTTATGTACAGGTAGGGGTAAAAGCCCGGGGGCGTGTTTTAGTGGAAATAAGCATCAATAAAACCATGAACAATACAAACCTGTGCCAGCCAAACAATTTTAACGCATTAAAGCACGAAAGCAATAACCCCGTGAAAATAATGGAAAACCATATAGATAGAGCCCTAAAAGCGCTTCATTTTAAGCTGGTTGACGATTTGCACATGATCATTTGGTATGTAACCAGTAGCTTATAGTTTACCAGTATGAACACGATGGATAGGTTACTAACAAAATATATGCTGGGCGAAGCCAAGCTTGCCGAAATAGATGCGATTGACAAATGGATAGTTGCCAGTAAGCATAATCTGAGATATTTTACACAGTTTAAACTGGTATGGGAAATATGCGAACTGCTAAAACCCGAAAGTAATATCGATATAGAAGAGGCATGGCAAAAGTTTAAGAAAATGGCCAAAAGAGGCAAAGGCCCCGCCGCGATCATTAATATGATATGCCAGATCGTGAAAGCCCCAACGCTGATTAACTAACAGGTAGGTTACAACCTGCGGTCTGCTTCATTTATGAGTACATCATTAATGCTGGCGTATCTCTTTTGCATCAGGCCGTGTTCATTAAATTCCCAGTTCTCGTTGCCATAGGCGCGGTACCATTGTCCGGCGGCATCATGGTATTCATATTCAAAGCGCACGGCTATCCGGTTCCCGGTGAAGGCCCAAAGCTCCTTTTTTAGTTTATAGTCGAGTTCCTTTTGCCATTTACCACTGAGAAACTGTACAATCTCGGCCCGGCCATTGATAAACTGCGAGCGGTTGCGCCATTCGCTGTCGATAGTGTAAGCTAAGGATACCCGTTCTGGGTCCTGGCTATTCCAGGCGTCTTCTGCCAATTGCACTTTTTGGGTAGCCGTTTCGAAGGTGAATGGTGGGAGAGGGTGTTTTTGTTCCATGATAGTAACAAATATAGGTGGGTTTGTATTGGTGTTTATGGTATTGGTTAATGATTGTGTGGTATATATTGTTGAAAAGATTCGGGGATGTCATGCTGAGCTCCGTCGAAGCATGGTGGGAGAGGCCTCTGCGCCCTACCCTTCGACGGATCTCTGGGTGACACCCATTAAAATCACATCAAACCCTTGATGGCGCTATCCCAAACGTTTTTTTAAATGCATAGGAGAAATGAGAGAGATCTTCAAATCCCAGCTCCAGGTAAACATCGGATGGGGCCTTTCCTTGTTCTTTGATCTGGTAGTGTGCCTCCTGCAGTCTTTTTTGCTGCAGCCACCTGCTGGGTGTAATATGGAAGATCTTTTCAAAATCGCGCTTAAAGGTGGCCAGGCTACGGCCGGTTAAATAAGCGAATCGTTTGAGCTGCACATTGAAATGAAAATTTTTGTTCATAAAACCTTCCAGATCAATTTTGCCGGGTTCGCTAAAATCAAACAGCACATCTTTAAGCTCGGGGTTGCCCTGTAATAATATCAGGATAGCCTCCCGTAATTTGAGCGATAGCAGGTTTTTATCCGCAGGTTGCTGGATATGTTCATACGGCTGCAATGAATCCATGAAGCTTTTATAAAGCAGGTTGGGTTTTAGTATGATGATGCTGTCTCCCTCATATTGCTTTTGTGCTTTGTATCCATATTCCATACTAAAATTGCGAAGCGTTTGCTGATCCAGAAATATCGATACCGATTTAAACTCACCGCCGGGAGGTGGTTGTTTCAGGAATTTAACCAGCTGGTTCCTGCGGCTCAGCCTGAAATCGCCAGGACCGGAATGATATACCTTATCCGCATCGGTAAGCGTAAGATCGCCCGAGATCTGGAAGCTGAAAGCATGCTCTGGAATAAACTGTTCGCCGCCACGGCTCCTGGTATAATAGCAGGAGTAATGGATCTCTGATTGCTGACTAAGCTGATTCTCTTTAAGCATATATCAAATTTAAAAAATTAAACAGCATTGCTACTCAAACAGAGCAACAATGCTGTGTGGTTAATGTTCAATACAGGATTATTTCGATTTCATCAGCAGTTTACCTGCTTCTGATTCCAGGAAATTCTCTGCCTCATCATGGTCTGTGGAAAGACTTACCGGCATCCATTTTTCCATTTCGGCGGAGCGTAAGTTATCAGCATTTTTTAACAAGCCGATAGCTTCGCTGCCTAATATCAGGTGTGTCGGAGGTTCAGGATGATCAACCAATTCCACCATTGCTTTAGCCGCTTTATCCGGATCGCCTACGGGTACAAACTTACCGCTTTTGAAAAATCCAACCCGTGCATCTACGGTTGATTCATAGCCTTCAACAGATGGGGCGTAGGTCATGGAGTCGCCGGCCCAGTCGGTACGGAAGCCGCCTGGTTCTACGCTGGTTACATGGATGCCCAGGCCTGCTACCTCTTTGGCCAGCGCTTCACTGAAACCACCCAGACCAAATTTGGCAGCCTGGTATATAGTCAGTCCCATACTACCTACACGCCCGCCAACGGAGCTGATCTGCAAAATCCTGCCCGAACGTTGTTTACGCATATAAGGCAATACTACGCGGGTGATTTCGATAGGGGCATACAGATTGGTTGCCAATTGGCTGCGTACCTGCTCATCCGTAAAAGCTTCGGCAGCGCCAATGATGCCAAAACCGGCATTGTTCACCAGCACATCAATGCGGCCAAAATGAGCTATGGTGCTTTCAACTGCTGCTATGATCTGCGTTTTGTTGGTCACATCCAATTGTAGCGGAAATAACTGCCCGGGATATTTATCTGCCAGGTCTTTTAATTGTTCGGGTTTGCGGGCTGTGGCGGCTACTTTATCGCCTTTTGCCAGTACTACTTCTGTTAAGCTGCGTCCCAATCCGCGGGAGCTGCCTGTTATAAACCAAATCTTTGTCATTATCTTCTGTTTTAATTTTGTATAACAAAGGTCGGTAGTATTTGAGGATGCCGCTTTGTTGAAACGTTCAAGTTACTTTGTTGAAAAGTTCAGGGCCTCACCCCAACCCTCTCCTTTGAGTAATAGCCCATCATATGACAGGATTAAATTTAAAAGCATGGGGATATGTGCGATTCCCTCCCTTGGGAGGGTAGGGAGGGGTTTTATACTGCCTGCATCACGAATAAACCCCTCCCTGCTACCGCGCAATCCATCGCACCCCTCCCGAGGGAGGGAATTTAAGCTGCTAATAATCAGGCTGTCTTTTCATGGGCTATTACTCTCCTTTGGAGAGGGAGTTAAAAAGAAAATTTTAGAACCCTCTCCTTTGGAGAGGGCAGGGTGAGGTCTGGTTAATCCTTTTTTAATATTTTATTAAGCCCGGCTGGTTTATTTGTATCACCAATTAACCTATTATTGTTATACCAAACCAATTACTAACATTACTCCGCAATTAAAAACTATGTATAAAAAGTATTTCAGGCAATTAAGCTTTGGCTTGTTATCGCTTGCGCTGACCTCAACCGCGTTCGCTAAGCCTATTCAACAGGATACCCTGCTTAACCAATACAACGTAACCTGGGATATGCCCGGACCAACATCGGCACAATCCATGCCTTTGGGTAATGGCGATATCGGCCTTAATGTATGGGTGGAGAAGAGCGGCGACCTGGTATTCTACATCAGTAAAACCGATGCCTGGGGCGGCGAACTCAAGGAGCAAAAAGATCCCTGGATGCAGCAGGGGGGGGTATTGATGAAGCTAGGTGCTATTCATGTATCAGTAAGCCCCAATCCATTGGCCAAAAGCACAACCTTTAAACAAATACTAAAACTTAAAAACAGCGAGATATTAGTACAGGAAGGCGAAGGCAAATCGGCGGTAAAGCTGCGGGTTTGGGTGGATGCCAATCATCCCGTGATCAGGGTAGAGACGCTCAGCGGTAGTCCGATAAGCGTAAATGTAAAACTGGATAACTGGCGCGAGGGTATTACCGATACCGTATTGAACAATCAACAAAACCAGATAGCCTGGTATCATCATAACTCGCCAAATGCCGATCCGCACCTGGCCAA
Source organism: Mucilaginibacter lappiensis (assembly GCF_900155965.1). GTDB lineage: Bacteria > Bacteroidota > Bacteroidia > Sphingobacteriales > Sphingobacteriaceae > Mucilaginibacter > Mucilaginibacter lappiensis. Next base: position 29,313 of record NZ_FTMG01000006.1, on the reverse strand, counting down.
CTTAACCTTCGGAGCTGTGATAAAAGGCAAAGGACTGGTGAGCAAAGATGCTTCGACACTGCAATCGGGCAAAATTACTTCGCAGTTGATCTCTATTTATCCATTAACCGCTGTTACCGGTAGCGGTGAACAATGGTTATCCAAATTAAAACAACAGGTAACCGGGATGGAAAAACTTAGCCTGGAACAAACCCGCGCGGCGCATCAGCAATGGTGGCGGCAGTTCTGGAACCGCAGCTGGGTATTTTTACAGGGCGATGAGCAAGCTAAGCAGGTTACACAAGGCTACGTATTGCAGCGTTTTGTTACCGCTTGTGCAGGCCGTGGAACCGGTCCGATTAAGTTTAACGGGTCGATATTTGTGGTGGATAATCCTAATTGGAAACACGACGGTAAACCCGACCCACAGAATGCCGATTTCAGGGCATGGGGCGGGCAGTACTGGTTTCAGAATACCCGTGCCATGTACTGGCCCAGATTGATGGCCGGCGACTTTGACATGATGCTGCCTCTGTTTCATATGTACGCCAAAATACTGCCTGCCAACGCCGCGCAGGTAAAACAATTTTATAAACATGATGGTGCTTATTTTGCCGAAACCTCGCCTTTTTGGGGCGGCTTGCAGTATATGGGGCCCGATGTAAAACCATTATACACCAACCATTATTTTACACCGATACTGGAACTGAGCATGATGATGCTCGACTATTACGAGTACACCGGCGATGCTAAATTTGCCAAACAAACCCTGTTGCCCATAGCTACTGCCGGGTTACAATTTTTCGATCAGCATTTTGGTCGCGATAGTACAGGTAAGCTTCTGCTTGATCCGGACAATTCTATCGAGATGTTCTGGAAGGTGCATAACCCCGCGCCGGATATCGCAGCCTTGCACGCGGTGATCAGCCGGATGCTGCAATTGCCTGCTACCCTGGTTGATGACAAAACCCGGGCACAATGGCAAAAACTGTACAGCATACTGCCGCCGCTGCCGGTAAGTGAGGATAGGAAATTACTGTTGCCCTATACCGGTCCGCAAACGGCCAAATCATTCAATAGCGAAAATCCGGAACTGTATTCCATCTACCCATTCAGGCTATATGGCGTCGGCAAGCCCGATCTGGAGCTGGCGCGTAACACTTTTGATGCCCGTAAGCAGCGCTCCAAAGGTTGCTGGGTGCAGGATCCCATACAGGCTGCCATGTTGGGCGAAGCCGACGTGGCTAAAGATTATGTAAGTTTCGCGCTTACCCGTAAAGCTCCCGATCTGAAATTTCCGGCGTTCTGGGCTTCAGGAAATGATTATCATCCCGACGAAGATAATGGCGGCAATGGTGAAAACGGTCTGCAGCAAATGCTACTGCAAAACGATGGCAAAAAGATTATCCTGCTGCCTGCCTGGTCTGCCGGGTGGGATGCCGATTTTAAGCTAAACGCGCCTTATAATACTACAATTGAAGGTAAGGTGCTGAACGGTAAATTACAGAATTTGAAAGTTACGCCGGCCAGTCGCATGGCCGATGTGATAGATATGAGCAAGAAATAAAATCACCATGAAAAACATTTTCATCGTACTCATCGCCTTATGCCTGGTAGTACCGGCAGGGGGCGTCACCCGCATCACCTGCATTGGTGCCAGCATTACTTATGGTGCAACCTTGCCCGACCCGGCAACACAGTCGTTCCCGGCACAGTTGGGGGCATTGTTGGGTAAGGATTACCAGGTGAGTAATTTTGGTGTAAGCGGCACCACCTTGCTGCGCAAAGGCAATTTTCCTTATGTGAGCACACCTGCTTATCAGCAGGCACTCAAAAGCAATCCGGATATGGTATTCATCGATCTGGGGGGTAACGACGCCAAAGCCATTAACCGCTCACATTACAATGAGTTTGAGGATGACTATCATGCGCTCATCAGCTCCTTCAGACAACTGCCATCGCATCCACGGATCATTTTACTGCTGGCCATGCCATCATTTGAAAAAGATAGTATAGGTATTTATGATCCTGTTATTATGAACCAGGTTAACCCGCACATTAGGCAGGTGGCTTATGACGAAAAGCTGGAAGTGTTGGACATGCACTCGCCGCTGGTAAATCATGAAGAGCTGATGCCCGATAAGATTCATCCTAATATACAGGGCTCAGCCATTGCCGCCAAAAAGCTGTATGATGCTGTGCTGTTGCCACGCGATGCCGGGTTTGATATTTTTAAAGCTATCAAAGAGCCTTATAAAACCGACTCTTTTTACGGCTATCCCTGCGCTACATTTATCCTCAACGGCCGCGAATGCAAAGTGGTAAAACCCAAACGGGCAGCCAAGGGCCATCCCTGGATCTGGCGGGCACGTTTCTGGGGCCACGAACCGCAAACCGATATTGCCCTGCTGGAACATGGTTTTCATGTAGTATACAGTGATGTAGCCGAACTATTAGGTAATGACGAAGCCATCACCCGATGGAACAATTTTTACAAGATGCTACATGACGGTGGCCTGGGCCAAAAAGCGGTACTGGAGGGCATGAGTCGTGGCGGTATCTATATGTATAACTGGGCGGCTGTTAACCCAACCAAAGTGGCCTGTACCTATGCCGATAATGCCCTGCTCGATCTGCAATTCTGGTCCGATTCTACTTTGCTCAAAAAAGATTTTAACCTCATGCGGGTAAAAGACCTGGGTGCGTTAAAAGCAAGTCCGCTGGATAAAGTTTCGCAGATCGTTGCGGGTGGCTATCCCATGTTGCACCTCTCCGCCGATGAAGACGAAGCCCTCGATCCATCAAAAAATACGCTCCTATTTGAGCAAAAGGTAAAAACGCTGGGCGGTTCCATCACCGTGATTCATAAGCCCGGCTTTAAACATCACCCGCACAGCCTGCCCAACCCGCAGCCTATTGTTGATTTTATTTTGAAGGCTACGGAGGGGAGTAATTAGTGAATTGTTGATTTTTTGTGTGCTTGCAAACGAGCGCAAGTAGAGCTAATGGAAAAAAGTGGGTTTACATATAAACCTGCTATATCACGCATATTTATATATAATTTATTGATTATCAATTATATATAAATATGTAAACCGTAAATTGTGTAAACCATGTAAACCCACTTTTGTAGCAAAATAGCCCGCCTTCTGAGCAGTCGCTAAATCTCCCCCAGAAGGGGAGACTTTTGGAAAATATTTTAAAGCCCTCCCTTCCGGGGAGGGTTGGGCTCATTGAAAGACGCAGCGATAACCGAACAACCCAAGTCCCGTATCATTCCCTATATAATCATATTACCCTTGAATGTAAACTGTTTTTATTGTAATTTAGCCATTGCCGCCAGCTAAACAGGTTAATATTTAGCTGGCTAAATTATAAATGCAACACGGGTACTTAAGTCCTAATAGTAAGTACTGATCAACATGAGATTTTTTGTTTCGGGAATAATCGCGGTTATTTTTTTAAATATACTATGGATACCGCCTGTTCATGCGCAATCATACGGGCTTGGTTTTTATAGCCACGAAGTAGTACAGGATAAACGCACCACCTTAAACCTGGGCATCAGCAACGTTTCTGCTAAAGACAATCTCGAGGTATCTTTTGATCTGTCGTTCATTCCCAATCAGCAAATATACTTTGGCTATATGCTCCGGTTGGTAGGCGATGATAAGCAAAACATCGACCTGGTTTATGATAACCAGTACAATACCAAACATTTTAAGATCATCATTGGCGAAAAACTCTCCAAAATATCATTTAATATCGACGATAAAGAGCTGTTTGATAACTGGAGCAAGCTCAAAATATTTATTGATTTTAAGAATGACAGGCTCACCGTATCTGCCGGTAAGGCATCTTACAGTGAAGCGGGTATACACTTAAAGCAAAGTGCAAACTATAAACTGTTGTTTGGCGCCAATGCCTACCGGCAATACCAAACAACCGACCTGCCGCCCTTTAAACTGCGCGATGTAAAGATTGCACAACAGGATAAGCTACTATCCTGGTGGCCGCTGAACGAGTGGCAGGGCGATGTGGTGCACGAAATCGTTAACCAAAATAACGGTACAGTTACCAATCCGCTATGGATCAAAGCGCGACACCGCAACTGGCAAATAGAAAAAGAATTTAGTGTGAAGGGCGATGCCAGTTTAGCTTTTGACCCGGCTACCGAAACGGTTTATGTGATCGCTGCCGATTCGTTGATTTCCTACTCCGTGAATAAATTAACGCCTTTAAAAAGCGAGGCATATAAAACCGGTAGGCAGCAACTCATTCCGGGTGATCAGGCCCTGTTTCATCATGATAAACTGTATTACCTTTTTATCGACCAAAAGGCTATTGCTACTTATAGTATCCGGGATCAGCACTGGGATAAAACCTTTAAAAATATGCCCCAGGAAACCAATACCGGGCACCTCAATAAATTTTTCTGTACAGCCGATTCATCGGTGTACACCATTGGCGGTTATGGGCAGCTGATTTATAAAGACAGTGTACAGCAATATAAGGTAAGCACAGGTACCTGGCAGCAAGTAAAAACCAAAGGCGATGTTTTTACCCCGCGCTACATGGCCGGTTTAGGAGCCAATGCAGCAGGTGATACCGCGTATGTAATAGGCGGATACGGCAGCGCTTCGGGTCAGCAGATTGTGAACCCGCGTAACCTGTATGACATGATGCAGTTTACCGTGAAAACTAAAACTTTTAAGAAATTATTTAATATCAGTATTAAAAGCGAGGATTTTGTATTTGCCAATTCGCTCATTATCAACAGTAAAACCAAAGCCTATTACGGGCTCATTTTTCCACAGCATAAGTTTAATTCCAACCTGCAATTGATTAAAGGTTCGTTAGATAAACCTGCTTACCAGCTGGTGGGCGATACCATCCCATATTTGTTTCATGATGCCCGTGCCTATGCCGATGTTTACTACTGCCCGCATAGCAATAAATTTTTAACGGTTACTCTGTTTAAGGATAAAGAGCAAACCCGGGTTAAGGTATACTCGCTTTTAAGTCCGCCGGAACCATTGGACACCCCCATATTGAGCGAGGCGGGCATTAACTATATTTTATGGATCGGCGGTTTATTGGTGGTGGGCTTGGGTATAACAGCAGCGGTAGTTGTTTATCGTCGTAAAAACAAAGCCCGGCAACAGCCGCCATTACCACTTCCTGTAACCGAAGTGGCTGTTCAACATCATCCCGAACAGGTGGAACCTCTTATTGAACTCGATCATGACAACCAGGTAAACAACAATAAGAATGCTATATTTTTATTTGGAGATCTGCAGTTGTTTACACCCGAAGGGCATGAGATCACCAAATACTTTACGCCACTGCTTAAAGAGCTGTTCCTGGTTATTTTGCTGTATTCGGTAAAACTGGGCAGGGGGGTAAGCTCCGAAAAGCTGAACGAGATATTATGGTTTGATAAATCGGAAAAAAGCGCCCGTAACAACCGTTCAGTAAATATTGCCAAGCTCAAATCGCTGCTGGACAAGATGGGGCATTGTCATCTATCCAAAGATACCGGCTATTGGAAAATAGAGATCGACTATAACCAGATCATGGTAGATTATCATAATTATCTCAACATTGTATCCAACAAAAACAAGCTCAACAAGCAAAAGATCATCCAGCTCACCCACATTACCCAACGCGGTAATTTTTTATCAAACATTGAGTACGAGTGGCTGGATGCCTTTAAATCAGAGGTATCCAACGAGATCATTGACTCCTATATACAATTTGCCGGATCAGTTCAAATAGCCGACGATGCGGAATTCCTGATCAAATTGGCCAATGATATTTTTTACTTCGACCCCGTAAATGAAGACGCCATGATACTCAAATGCAAGGCGCTCTCGTTCCTGGGTAAACATTCGCTGGCCAAAAACACGTTCGAGAATTTTAGTAAAGAGTACAAAGTGATCTACGGCGAAGGTTTTGAACGCGATTTTCATTCGATACTGGAATAATTGTATTTCTCCGGCTTCGCCGAAATGCGTTTTCGGACATTTTTCATTCATTTTTGCCCTGTTTTGAGCAAAAAAGTGTTAAAATAAAGCTTTAAAAAGTTTTTGTACAGTAGGTGTCTTTGTTAAAATTGGGTAATAATGGCGTTACTCGTATGCTTCTGATACTATATATTCATGCAATCCTAAACACATTTAGAGCCGTTTTTTTATATTTGCACACTTGCTGCATCAAACGTCCAACCAGTTTACACCGCAGACGATATCAGTTAGTTGGCTTTACCGCCATAATTTTTTAATAACACCAGAACAATGCAAGCTCAAATTGACCAATATACAGCCGAAATAAATGCTTTTTCGCCAGCTAATGCCGATGAACTGGAAACATTTCGCATCAAATTTTTAGGTACTAAAGGAATTATAAAAGACCTTTTTGAGCAGTTTAAAACCGTTGGCGCCGAAGAGAAACGCACCTTTGGTAAAGTACTTAACCAGTTTAAACAACTGGCCGAGACCAAATATAATGAGCTGAAAGAGAATCAGACATCCGAAATCGGAACTCCGAAATCCGAAATCGATCTCACTTTACCCGGCGAAGATTTTGCTGTTGGCTCGCGCCATCCGCTGTCGCTGGTGCGTAATGAGATCATAGATATATTTAAGCGCCTGGGCTTTGTGGTTGCCGAAGGACCGGAAATTGAGGACGATTGGCATAACTTCTCGGCCCTGAACTTCCCGGAAGAGCATCCCGCGCGTGATATGCAGGATACCTTCTTTATCAAAAAGAATAACGGTAAAGATGATATCGCATTGCGTACCCATACCTCATCGGTTCAGGTGCGGATGATGGAGCATGGTAAACCACCGTTCCGGGCTATTATGCCAGGCAGGGTTTACCGTAACGAGGCTATATCGGCCCGTGCACATTGCTTTTTTCACCAGGTTGAGGGTTTATATGTAGATGAGAACGTATCCTTTGCCGATCTGAAACAAACGTTATATCACTTTGTGCAGGAATTATACGGCGAAGGTACTAAGGTTCGTTTCCGCCCATCGTATTTCCCGTTCACCGAGCCTTCGGCAGAGATGGATGTTTCCTGTACCATTTGCGGCGGATCGGGTTGTAATATGTGTAAATACAGTGGGTGGGTTGAAATATTGGGCTGCGGCATGGTTGACCCTAACGTATTGGAAAATTGCGGTATCGATAGTAAAAAATATACCGGTTTTGCCTTTGGCATGGGTATGGAAAGGATCGCGAACCTGAAATATGTTATCCGTGATCTGCGCTTATTTTCTGAGAACGATGTACGCTTTTTAAAACAGTTTCAAACAGAAATACTATGAAAAAGTTCATACTGGTCATACTAACAGGAATTTGTTTACTTTCATGCGGAAAGGGAGACCCAGTTCCGAGTGTGCCGGTAAACTTTCAAGCGCCTATAAATCCTACGTACAGCGCGCTGAATAGCCCGGGTGGCTACGCTATAGTTAACGGTTATGGAGTTTCGGGGTTGATTCTTTATCATTCGCAAACCCGTGGAATTGTTGCTTTTGACCGGTGCAGCAGCTATCAGCCCGAAAAAAAATGCGCTGTTACTATTGATGATACCGGCCTTACAGCTACCGATCCCTGCAGCGGATCGAAATTTTCACTGGAGGATGGTACACCGGTAAAGGCCCCTGCTACAAAGTCGCTGAGGTCATATCAGGTTATCACCACCCAGTTCACTATTCAAGTTGTCAATTAATAAATGGAAGCCGATAAAATAAAAGATAGTATAAAAAGGGCGGCACAGGACCTGTTCCGCAAGTTCGGTTACCATAAAACCAGTGTTAACGAAATAGCCAAAAAGGCTAAAATTGCCAAGGCTACCATTTACAAATATTTTGATAGTAAAGAAGCAGTTTTACATATACTGCTGATGGATTATATTAAGGCCAGTGTTGACGATCTGGTGGAACACAATGCCCCGGATATTGACGAAGAAGAATATCTGAACAACCTGATCATGAAAACCTGCCGCCTCTCATACACCATATGTAACGAGTTCATCGGTTGGGATTTTATCAGGGAATCAACCAATTCGCAAGATTTTCTAAAAAATCTGTCGAACGAGCTGGAAGAGTTGCTGATGGCTTCATTTATACAATTACCCGGTATCCGTAAACACGAAACCTACCAGCAACGGTTGCGTTTTTTAATTAAATGCAGTAAAAGCATCGTGTTTAGTTTTGCTTTCACCTCGGTAAGTGATTCTGATGTGCGTAAGAATTTTGTTTCTTTTCAGAAGGAGATCCTTCCTTACCTGGTAAAGGCGGCAATTTCGGTTTAAATAATCTATAAAAACTTTCTGCATAATAAATCATTATTGCATAGTATTTGGTAATATTGATTATCGTTTAAAAAGGATATTCTTCCCTTAATATGGATTATATAGAAATAAAAGGATATAAGTCAATTAATTCTACCAAAGTAGAATTTGCCCCTATAAATATACTCATAGGAGCAAATGGTGCCGGTAAAAGTAATTTTCTGTCTTTTTTTGAATTTTTAAACCGCTTATATAATCAAAATCTTACTGAGTATGTTGCTTTGGCAGGAGGGGAAGAGAAGATGCTCCACAAAGGCAGTAAAAATACTGCGAGCATTTATTCAAAGATAAAGTTTGGGAAAAATGGTTATTCTTTTGAAATTGAAAAAGGGGAAAGCTCATTTATTTTTGTTTCTGAGGGATTATGGTATGACAATAACCCATATTACAATAATCCTACAGACATTGCAAGTTATTCGAACGAAGCTAGAATAAAAGTTTATTCTATGGCAAGAGCCGAGTACATACGAAAGTATTTAAATTCATTTCAGAAATATCACTTTCACGATACTGGTAGAAATTCGCCCTTTAATAAATTAAGTCATATCGATAATGATATATACTTTTTATATGAAAAGGGTGATAATCTAGCAGCCTTTTTATTTAATATTCAACAAAAGGACAGGCTTGTTTATAACCGGATAGTAAATACTGTACAGAGTATAGCACCATACTTTTCAGACTTTTATCTTCAGCCCAATAATGAAGGGTTTATACGATTGCAATGGCAGGATAAATTTACCTCAAATGTTTATGGGGTTACTGACTTGTCTGATGGTACCATAAGATTTATTGCCTTGGCAACTCTTTTTCTTCAACCAAATTTACCCACAACCATAATTATTGATGAACCAGAATTGGGTTTGCACCCATTTGCAATATCAAAACTTGCGGGTATGATACAAAGTGCCGCCTCAAGAGATACCCAGGTAATTGCAGCTACACAATCTGCTGATCTGGTAAATCATTTTGAAGCTAAAGATATTATAACGGTGGATCAAAAAAAAGGGGAAAGTTCTTTTAACAGGCTTGATGATGCAGATTTATCGCAATGGTTGGATGAGTATAATATCGGAGACCTTTGGCAGAAAAATATAATACAAGGGGGGCAACCAAGCTAAAGAATTGATGAAAAGAATTATTATCATTTGCGAAGGCCCAACAGAAACAGAATTTTGTAAAGATGTGTTATACTCTCATTTTTTGAAGAAAAAAATCATAATACAAACGCCTTTAATCAAAAAATCAGGAGGGGGAATTGTTCCCTGGAATAATTTAAAAAAACAAATTGAGAATCACTTATTACAAGAAAAAGATAGCATTGTGTCTACTCTAATAGATTATTATGGAATAAAGGCAAAATTTGAATTTCCTAAATGGGAAAATGCTCATAAAGAAATAGATAAAAATCATCGTATGTCTATTCTTGAAAGTGGGATGAAAGAGGCCGTGGATAAGTCTGTAGCACATAGATTCATGCCATATATTCAATTGCATGAATTTGAAGGGTTATTGTTTAACAATATTGATGCATTTGTAAACCACATCCCTGTGGAGGATTTTGTAAATAAAGCAGAGTTAGAACAAGTACTCGTCGGTTATCCTAATCCCGAACTTATAAACAATACCCCTAATAATGCACCCTCGTATAGATTAAAGAGATTAATTAAAGGATACAATAAGATCGTTTACGGAAGTATTTTGGCTCAGGAGATTGGGCTGAAAAAAATAAGATCAAAAAGCCCTCGGTTTAATGAATGGATAACTATGTTAGAAAATATTTAGGCTATTTTAACTAAATTCCATTCTAATTTAAAATGCCACTTTGCTAATCTGAGATGAAGCTACAATTTTCTTTTCAAAAGGAGATCCTTCCTTACCTGGTGAAGGCAGCTATTTCAGTTTAAATTTTTAAAAGAAAATATTTGGATTGTTTAAATCTTCTTTGTTACTTTGAATTGCAAAGTACTTTATAGTAATTGAAAAAATGCAGCAAGGCTCTCAGAGCCTTCTTTTTGATCTTTAAACTTTGTAATTCAAAGTACTTTATAAAAAATAACATGACCGAAAACGAATCACCAAAACATGGAATAATGGACGGGCTCAAGGAGTCGATAACCGTTAAATTGCTTTTTATTGCTACACTGATCCTGTTGTTGCTTATACCTTCATCACTGGTCAATAACCTGATAGATGAGCGGACCAGCAGGCAGGACGAAATGATGCGCGATGTATCTGATAAATGGTCGGGTAGTCAGGTGATCAAGGGGCCAGTATTGGTTATACCTTACAAACAACAGGTTAAGGATAGGGATGCATCAAACAAGGAAGTTACCAGGGAGATCATCGAAAATTTATACATTTTGCCTGATAATCTGCATATTAAAGCAGGGTTAACTACCCAAATTCGGCACCGGGGAATATTTGATGTGGCGGTTTACAATTCCCTGATAAAGGTATCTGGTAACTTCGCCAAAGCCGATCTGGGTAGCCTATCCCTGACTCCCGATCAGCTTTTGCTGAATAAAGCCCGGATCGTATTTAGTATCAGTGATTTAAAAGGACTAAAAAATAACCCAGTGATCAAAGCCAATGATCAAACTTTGACTGCCGAACCCTTATTTGAAAGCGCATCGGTATTTGGTGGAGGATTACAGGTAGCTGTTGATATTTCAGGGGCTAAAGACGGGAATGTGCCTTTTGAATACGCCCTGGATCTGAAAGGAAGTCAGAACCTAAGCTTTTTGCATCTGGGTAAAACTACCGATGTGGAAGCAAGTGGAACCTGGAGCAGCCCGAGCTTTGATGGCCGCTACCTGCCCGACGATTACACAATAAACAAAAATGGGTTTAAAGCCCACTGGCGTATGTTGTATTATAACCGCCCTTTTCCGCAGCAATGGGTTAATAATGATACTTTGCTAAGTAATGATAAAAAACTTGGCGATGCGGTATTTGGTATAAAATTACGTTTGCCGGTTGATCAGTATCAAAAAACGATGCGAACCAGCAAGTACGCGCTGCTTATTATCGCATTAACATTCATCTCCCTGTTTTTAACCGAAGTGATCCGTAAACAAAGGATCCATATATTTAATTATATCCTCATTGGCCTAGCCATGATCATTTATTATTCCTTGCTGCTTTCTTTTTCTGAACAGGTAGGTTATAATTATGCTTACCTCATTGCTTCGGTGTCAACTATTGCATTGGTGTCGGTGTTTATAGCATCCTTGTTAAAAAATAAAATGGCCACCTGGTTGTTCGCCTTTATCCTGTCTGTTTTTTACGCGTTCATCTTTGTGATCATCCAACTGGAGGATTTCGCACTTATCATTGGCAGTGTTGCTTTATTTATGGTAGTGGCCGTATTGATGTACTTCTCGCGCAGAATAAACTGGGACAGGCATTAGGCAAAAAAAGGGGATGGTAAAAAATCTATCCTCTTTTTAATTAATACCGTATACCGATTTGGTTTTTAGTATAATATTTACTATGTTAGCATAATAAATTTTTTATCATGAGTCCCGAACTAACAGAATTTTCAGACCTGATTGATGAGCAATTTGATATAGCCGATATGGATACCGATGATTTTGTATCCTATATATTGAGCTTGTTCGCTTGATTGCCTCTTGTGTTTTTGATGGTTCGCTTTTAAGCGGAACGGATATTCCTTTGTCTGGTAATTCATGAATTCAAACATATAATACCTAAACCTTAATCAAAAAGCGATTCGGGGAAATAGCCATTTTATTGTTTCCCGGCTCTTATCTCCTTAGCCAGATGCGTTTACCCTGGGTTTACATGTAAACCCACTTTATTGTATAGAAATTAATTTAATATATTGATTGTCAATTAAATATATTAATGTTAACCCTAAAAAGTGTAAACCATGTAAACCCAGTTTGTGCTTATCTCCAGCCTCCTATTTTTATCCTAAATAAATACGGTTAACTTTGCAGCCTGATGAATAAAGTTGCCAAACAGAAGTTTTTTGAAGATGTCCGGATTATTGATATTGCCGAAGAGGGTAAAGGTGTAGGTAAAACCGACGATTTTGTACTTTTTGTAGATAAAGCCATTCCCGGCGATGTAGCCGATGTGCAGGTTTACAAAAGCAAAAAGAATTTTGGCGAGGGCCGTATAATTACACTTAAACAACCATCCGAATATCGTGTTGAGCCTTTTTGTGAACATTTTGGTACCTGTGGAGGTTGCAAATGGCAACATATGGATTACACCGGACAGCTTAAATTCAAACAAAAATCTGTAGCCGACGCCTTGGGGCGTATAGCCAAAATTGATGTGGATGGTATCATGGATATTGTTCCGTCACCCGCCGATCGTTATTATCGTAATAAGTTAGAGTATACCTTTTCTGATAAACGCTGGTTGTATGACGGTGAAAACAAGGAAGATGAGACCCTGAATATGAACGCGTTGGGTTTCCATATCCCAGGTCGTTTTGATAAAATATTGGATGTGAAGCATTGCTATCTGCAGGCCGAACCCTCCAACACGCTGCGTAACAGCATCCGTGATTTTGTGATAGCACAGGGTTACTCTTTTTATAACCTGCGTAACCACGAAGGAGCCTTGCGTAATCTCATTGTACGTACCTCATCAACCGGCGAGGTTATGGTTATTGTGGTGTTTGCCTACGTGAGTGAAGATGAAGTAAGCAAACTGATGAACTTTATTGATGCCGGTTTCCCGGAGATTACTTCGCTGTTGTACATCATCAACCAGAAAAAGAACGATACCATTTTTGACCAGGAGGTGATTGCCTTTAAAGGGCCAGAATATATCCATGAGGAAATGAATGGTATCAAATTCCGTATCGGGCCAAAATCTTTCTATCAAACCAACAGCATCCAGGCCCTGCGCCTGTATGAAATAACCCGCGATTTCGCTGGTTTTACGGGTGATGAACTCGTGTATGACTTATACACCGGTGCCGGCACTATCGCTAATTTTATTGCAGGTCATGTAAAAGAAGTAGTGGGGGTGGAGTATGTCCCTACCGCTATCGAGGATGCTAAAGTAAACTCAGCTATCAACAACATCACCAATACCAAATTTTACGCTGGTGATATGAAAGATGTACTGGTTGCCGATTTTGTAGCCGAGCACGGTAAACCCGATGTGATCATCACCGACCCGCCGCGCGCAGGCATGCATCCCGATGTGGTAAACCGCCTGATGGAAATTGAAGCTGAAAAGATTGTTTATGTAAGTTGTAATGCCGCCACTCAAGCCCGTGATTTGCTGGTATTGAAAGAAAAATATGATACGGTGAAAATACAACCCGTTGATATGTTTCCCCATACGCAGCACGTAGAGAATGTGGTACTGCTGGTATTGAGGAGTAATTAGTTCATAGATCATAGTAAAAGTCGAAAGAGAAAAATTGGGATAATCCTTTAACCCAAAAGATCCAAATCCAGACATAAGAAGTATCAACGAAAACAAGGTAATCAAATAAATCAACGGTCAATAAGATATGCAACCCGAAGATCTGTTAAACGAAGGCAATGAAAGCCCAAAAGCAGCTCCTGACAGCCCACTGCTGGGTCTGGAACGTGAACTGAAAATTTTTAAAGAATCGATCCGTGAAGTAGCCATCGAAATTATGATGGAGGGCTTATCTTCTTATCCCATTTTTATAGCGCACCAGCATGAGCTGAAACTGGGCGAGGTTATCCTGGACAGAAACGACCTGAATACTGATTGGAGCATCCACGCTTCAACTCTTGAAGAGTTTGAGGAGCGGGGTGTTATCAAACCCGAACTGAAAGACCGTTTTATCAATAGCTACAAAAATCCAAACGATTTTATGTGCGTTTTTGTGGTGGTACCAGAGGGTGCAAATTTTGTTTATTTCCCGTATGGGAAGTAGTAATTAGGCTTTTGTTGGATAGTTAATTTTCTATATTTACATCAGTAACTTATATAATCGGCCCGATGTCTGAAAAGAAACTCCTGATATTAAATCAGCACCAGATAGAGCAAAAGCTCGACCGTATTGCTTACCAGATACTGGAAGATAACTTTGACGAGCAGGAAATACTGATAGCGGGCATATTACCTCGTGGCAATCATATTGCTCAAAGACTTAAAACCATTTTAGATGGCATTGCACCCTTCTCCAGCAGATTGCTCAGCATCGAGCTGGAAAAACAAAGCAGTACGCTGCAGGCTAAGATTAATTTTGATGTTCAGGAATGCAGCAACAAAGTAGTGATACTGGTTGATGATGTACTGAACAGTGGTAAAACGCTGGCTTATGGTTTAGCCGTATTTTTAGATGTGCCCCTCAAAAAATTGCGTACAGCGGTACTGATCGATCGTAATCATAAAAGCTTTCCTGTTACTACCGATTTTGCCGGGGTAGCCCTTTCCACCGTAATCAAAGAACATGTTGATGTGGTGCTGGATGAAGATGGACAAGAAGACGCGGTTTATTTGCGATAGGGAAAATTAGCCCTCGATTGCCAATGCCGCTTCCAGCTTTTCTACAGACATGTCAATGCCTTCCACCAAGTTGCTGGCCTGTAAATAATAGCTTTCACGCTCGGCCAGTTTGCCGGTTATAAACTCTACCAGTTCGTCGCCTTGTTTTCCCTGCAGTACCGGGCGTACGGTTTTACTGCTGGCGAGCCTGTCGGCCAATGTTTTGGGCGATAGTTTGATGTACAGGGTTTTGCCATTGGCATTCATCCATTGCATGTGATCAAAAAAGCAAGGTAAACCGCCTCCTGTTGATACCACTACATTTTCAGGATATTCGGTTTGTTTCAATACCTCTGATTCTAACTTGCGGAAGGCATCCTCGCCAAAGCTCGAAAAATATTCGGCTATACTCATGCCTGCCTTTTCTTCCAGCACGTGGTCAAGGTCAATAAATTCATAGCCTAATTTGGCTGCCAGTTTACGGCTCCAGGTGGTTTTGCCACAGCCCATAAAACCAACTAAAAAGTACTTCATTATAATATCAGCTTAATTTTACCCGCGGATCTATCCAAACATAAATAATATCGATCAAAATACTGATCACCACAAAAATAAAGGCGATAAAAAGGATAGATCCCATCACCACCGGGAAGTCCGACATCTCCAGGGCGTCAACGGTAGCTTTGCCCAGTCCATTATAGCCAAAAATATATTCTACAAAAAACGAACCTGCCAATAAGGATGCAAACCAATTGGCGATTGCTGTGATCACAGGGTTCAACGCGTTTTTTAAAGCATGGCGGTAAATAATAGCCCGGTTACTAAGGCCCTTCGCTTTTGCGGTGCGGATATAATCCTGCCCCAATACATCCAGCATGGCGTTACGTGTTAACTGTACTATAATAGCCAGGGGACGCAAGCCCAAGGTGATCATGGGTAATATTAAATTACGGATGCTAATCACCTCGCCCCTGAATGGGTCATAGCTGTATAAACTGCCCGACATATTAAGGCCTGTATACTTACTGAGCTCAAATCCAAATATCCAGGCAATAATAATCCCGGCAAAAAAGGATGGTGCCGATATGCCTAACGTGGAAAAACTGATAGCCAGTTTATCTATCCAGGTATCTTTGTTTACCGCGCTTAGTACACCCAAAAATACGCCGATAATAATGGCGAAGATCATGGCCGTGGTAGCTAGTACCAATGTATTCGGTATCACATCCATCAACAAACTCGCTACATCCTTGCGGGTTTGGTAGGAGCGACGAAGATAAGGCCATTTCAGGGCCAATACTTTGGTATCGCTTACAGCAAACAATTTGGCGTAATGATAGCGCTGCTGTTCTTCGGTATTATTTAAATGGATGCCTACCGGCGAAAGATCATTCAGATAATAGGCAAATTGTATGGGTATAGGTTTATCCAGTCCGAATTCCTTGCGTACAGCTTGTAACGATTGTACGTCGGCACGCTGGCCTTGCGTCATCCGTGCCGGGTCGACGGGTAAAATATTGAACAGGAAAAAAACCACCAGCACCACGCCCAGCATTACCGCCAGTCCATAAAATAATTTGCGGATGAGGTAACGAATCATGGTTATTGTTGCTGAAAGTATTTTTTTACTAAACCATCATAAGTAGGCACTGTATGGTAATGCCATTTGTTAATGATAGTACCGTTTTTAAGCAGCAGCACGCCCGGGTTGGCCCGCACCATTTCTTTCAGCGGAACGCCGTCGGCATAAAAAATTTCGGTAACCAGTTTATGAGCCTTGGCAAATGCCTCCGCGCTTTGTGCCGAATTGGATGTAAGTAATATGGTACGGATATTATAATTTTCGGTGGCGTTTATAGCTAAAGCATTTAAACGGTTGATGGCTTCAGCATTGGTTTTATCCAGATCATGAGCAACGATAACCAGACTGTAAAACGGATTGGATAGTAATTCTTTAGTATAATCATTACCCTGGCCATCTTGTATAGACAGGTCGCGGATTTTAGGTTCAAATCCTTTTTTTACCAGGCGACTTTCCGGAGTACCTACAACTTCCCAGTTGGCATCCTTCCAGATGTTGGTTTTCAAGTACTCCTTATCGCTCATGGTTTTGGTTTCGCCGGTCTTTTTATTTTTAAGGTTGTAAGTTACCTCAAACTCATCCAACTGTACCCCCGGTGGAGTTTTCATTTCATCGGGGATGTTAGCACCTATTTTATAAGGTAAAAAGTCTATGATGGGCATAAAGTTATAGGTATATATGCCAAAACCCAATGCAACAACGGCCGCCCCGATAAGCCACTTATCGGCTGTTTTAGGTTTAAATATAGGTTGTATTTTTTTGCGGTTGATAAAAGGTACCAATACCAGCAGAAGCAGGATCATATCCTTACTGAAGGATTGCCATGGCGTTAGCGGAATAGCATCACCAAAACAACCGCAGGTTTGTACCACCTTAAAAAAGGCTGAGTAGAAAGTTAAAAAGCCAAAAAATATAATGAGCAGCAATAACCCCCAGGCTACTTTTACCGCACGAACGCCTATAAGCAGGGCAAAGCCCAGCACCATTTCAAGCGTGCACAGCAATATAGCCATGGTAAGGGCAAAACTGTTAAGGAACATGATGTGGAAAACCTCAAAATATTCTTCCAGCTTATACGAAAAACCCAGCGGGTCATTAGCTTTGATCAGTCCCGAAAAAATAAATAATAAGCCGACCGCTATCCTGCAAAACCAAATAAAGCTGTTTTTCATATATTATTGATTACTGGAGCAAGGATTTTTGGAGTAAGGACTTTTTCTTTGCTCCAAAATATTTGCTCTTTGTTTCTTTTATCCTTAATCCCAAAATCCTTGCTACTTGTTCCCCAAAGTCTATACGCCTAATTTTATTAAAGCAAACACCGAATAATTGAGCATATCCTGATAATTAGCTTTTACACCTTCTGATGCTTCGGTAAGGCCCTGGTTATCTTCAATTTGTTTAACACGCAGCAACTTCATCAATATCAGATCGGTTAGTGAGCTGATCCGCATATCGCGCCAGGCCTCACCATAGTCATGGTTCTTGGCAAACATGAGCTCTTTAGTTTCGTTTACGCGCTCGTCAAACAAATGTTCCACATGATCGGGGGCAAGCTCCATGGCGGTTTCGGCTGTACTTTCCAGCTGCATCATGGCTATAACGCAGTAGTTTACTATTCCAATATATTCGCCGGTAATGTCCTCACCCACTTTGGATACTTTTTTTTCTTCCAGGGTGCGTATGCGCTGGGCTTTTATAAATATCTGGTCGGTGATAGACTGCGGGCGCAGTATGCGCCATGCGGTTCCGTAGTCGCGGGTCTTTTTCATGAAAAGGCCCTTACATGTGTTAATTACTGCGTCGTACTCTGCTGATGTATTAGCCAAAAGTTGAAATATTTGAATGTTGAAACGTTTGAATATAGCGTGCTTGCGCCAATGCTGCAAAGTTAAACTAAATTACAATATTTAAACTTTGTAAAACACATGACCCAAGATACATTTTTTCATAAAAAAACTACCCTAAACGCGGGTGGTAAACTGATAGACCTATCTACCCCAAAAGTTATGGGGATCATTAATATTACGCCCGATTCCTTCTACGCCGGCAGCCGTAAGCCTGGTGTTGACGAGGCCCTGCAACAAGCCGAAAAGATGCTGTTGGGCGGTGCTGCTTTTTTAGATATTGGCGCATATTCTTCAAGGCCCAATGCCGAGGATATCTCTATTGCCGAGGAGATAGATCGCCTGTTGCCTGTTGTGGAGGCTATTGTTGCCGCATTTCCGGATGCTGTGTTATCTATAGATACTTTCCGGACGCAGGTTGCAGAAGCTGCCATTAGAGCTGGAGCCCATATCATCAATGATATATCGGGCGGAAGCCTGGATGAGAATATGTTTGCCACTGCTGCCCGTTTACAGGTTCCCTATATTTTGATGCACATGAAAGGTACTCCGCAGACGATGAACCAACTGGCACAGTACGACGATGTTTTTACCGAGGTGCTCGACTATTTTGTGTCCCGGTATCAGCAATTAAAGCAATTGGGCGTACATGACGTGATCATTGATCCGGGTTTTGGTTTTGCCAAAAAGAACGAACATAACTACACCCTGATGAACCGCCTGCAGGACTTTGATATTTTAGGTCTACCTACTTTAGCAGGCATTTCCCGCAAACGAATGATCTACGGGCTACTTGAAACAACCGCCGCTGAAGCCCTGAATGGTACCACGGTTTTGAACACCATAGGTTTGATGAAGGGCGCCAATATTCTAAGGGTTCATGATGTGAAAGAAGCGGTAGAAGCGGTGAAGATATGGGAGACGGTTAACAGCTCAAAAACTTTTTAAACCTCAAATTTTAACAAATTTCTGTCCAAAAAGGGCCTGTTTTTCATCAAAAAGCATTCAAAAAACATCGATTTTAACACTTTTTAACAAATTTTAGCTCGATTTTGATGCGTTTTTTAAAGTTTAAAAAGTATTAAATAATTGATTGTCAAATAACTATTTGGAAAATTGGCGATTTTTGGCTTGCTTTTTCCCTTAACCAAACAGCCCGGTTCTCCTTTTTGAAGAGGAGCCGGGCTGCTGTCTATACAAAGATACGAAATTTAAGGATGTTGTTAAATGGCTATATTTAGGTTTTAATATTCAATAAGCTTGTCATGAAAAATTTACTACTCCTGTTATTTATCTTATTCCTGTCATTCAAAACCTTTGCCCAGCAAACGGATCAGGAAGGTATAAAGCAAACTATTAATACCCTGTTTGATGCCATGCGTAAAGGAGATAGCACCCTGTTGCGATCGACATTTGATAAGCATATCGTTTTTCAGAGTATCAATGATAATAAGGCTGGTGCTCCGATATTGGTTAATGAGAACCCTGATGGCTTTCTGAAATCTGTGGGTACACCGCATAAAGAGATATATGACGAACGGATTGTTTTTAACAGCATCAAGATCGACGGCCCGCTGGCCAGTGTATGGGCGCCTTATAAATTTTACGTCGGCGAGAAATTCAGCCATTGCGGTGTGGATGTTTTTCAGCTGCTGAAAAACAAAGATGGCTGGAAGATCATTTATATTGTAGATACTCGCCGGAAAGATAATTGCATTTAAGTCCGAAGTCTTGAGTCGGAAGTCCTAAGAGAAAAAGCTGTTTTTGACTACAGACTTTGAACTCAAGACTCCGGACTCAAGACTTCTTTACAACGCTCCCAGTTTCATCATACCAAAAAACAAACCGGTGCAGTGCATAGCCTGTACTACCTTATTTTCCAGCAGGAGTTGTTTTACTTCGGCGATGGTATATTCTTCTACAATCAGTTCTTCATGAGCATCTAATGACTGACCCTGAACTTTTTTGCCGCCTTTGGCCAGGTAAGTAAAAGTTTGATTATTCGCCGTTGCCGGATTGCCGTATACGGTACATAGCAGTTCGAAATCATCA
The DNA here is from genome assembly GCF_900155965.1 of Mucilaginibacter lappiensis. Lineage (GTDB taxonomy): Bacteria > Bacteroidota > Bacteroidia > Sphingobacteriales > Sphingobacteriaceae > Mucilaginibacter > Mucilaginibacter lappiensis. The sequence goes on along the minus strand of NZ_FTMG01000006.1, from coordinate 9,038 downwards.
AATTGGTAGCCGGTTTCTTCCAACAGTTCGCGACGAAGGGCTTCCACCGGTTTTTCGTCGCCGTCAATAACGCCGCCGGGTATCTCCAGGGAAATAATTCCGGCTGCATGGCGGTATTGTTTTACCATGAGCACTTTGTTGTCTTCGGTTATGGCTACGCCATTAACCCAGTTGCTGTATTCCAACACGTAGTAATCCTCAACGATGCGGCCATCGGGCATTTCGCATTTGTCAATTCGTAGAGTGGCCCAGGGGCCTTTATGTATATAATGTGATGAAAGTAATTTCCAGGTCAGCTCTTTACTCATAGTTGTTTTGTAGAAATTGATAGATGGAATTTCGTTTATGGATATTTTCGAAAGAGGAGCGGTGATGTTTTTGCTCTAAACGGTCAAAAATGACCAGGATCTTTTTTAAGGTGTCCAGTGTTTCGTGCCCGGGAGTAAACGGCTGCTGATACATGTATAGCAATTGCGCCAAAGCATCCAGCTTATCGGGGTGGTAATTTTGCTTTTCGAGCAGCAACTCAAAGTCGGGGTTGGTTAGCTCCAGCAGTTCCTGTAGTTTAATATTATATTCGTTTTGCAGTGTGGTATCCGCCAGCTGAATAAATTCGTCAGGCTTGGCTTCTTCCTTAAAACCTGCTAAACGAGCCAGGATAGCTGTAAGTTTTTCCAGCTCGTTTAGTATATAGTCTTTAAACATGAGGATAAATCAGAATGTTGCAGGAAATCGCTAATTCACTAAATCAATAACTCACTAATTGCACAGCTTACCAGCTACCGCCGGAGCCGCCGCCACCGAAATCGCCGCCACCAAAACCACCGAAGCCTCCGCTGTCGCCACCTCCGCCACTATCACCGCCTCCGCTGAAACCGCCCCAGCCGCCGCCACCGCCGCTTCCACGACCCAACATGCTGCCAGCTAAAAACCACCAGAACGGACTGGCGCCGCCACGGCTGCCAATAATTTGACGACCGCCGCCACCGCCGCGATTACGGAAGATGAGTATAATTATTACGATTACAATGATAATGACGATAAGCACACTGCCGCCACCAGCACTTTGTTTGGCCTGTGGTTTTTTGTCGGCTTTGTACTCGCCTTTGGTGTATTTAATAATCTGATCTACCCCGGCATTTAGTCCGCCGTAATAGTCGCCCTCTTTAAAGCGTGGGTTGATATCATTCACCCTGATCTCCTGGGTCACAATATCAGGCAATGCACCTTCAGCGCCAAAGCCGGTTTGTATGGTAAGCTTACGATCATTGATGGCCACCAGTATCAGCACGCCATTGTTTTTTCCTTTTTGCCCGATGCCCCATTTGCGGCCCAGTGCGGCGCCGTATTCATTGACATCGTAACTCCCTATGGACCTTATCATCACAATGGCGATCTGGGTAGAAGTAGAATCGTTAAAAGCTTTCAATTTACTCTCCAACTGCTGTTTATCATCGGCAGATAGGGTATTGGTATAATCGGTAACCAGCGTGTTTGATCGTTCCGGAAAATCCTGCGCGAAGGCTACAAAAGCGCACAACACCAGGCTAAAGAACAATATGATTTTTTTGAACATGAGTTTAAAGGTTAATCGCCATCCATAAAGGCAATGTCATCGGGCAATTCATTGATATTGTCCTGTGTATGCGGGAAATATTTTTGCAGCTGTTCACCGGCAATTTTTAAACCGGTAACTATACCCTCTACAATATCACCGTACTTAAAATGCTGCAGCATATCTTCCTTGGTTGCGTCCCAGAAATCAGCAGGAACAACCGAGTTGATACCTGCATCGCCAATAATAGCAAATTTACGGTCGACAGTGGCTACATATATCAATATGCCATGACGCAGTTTGGTTTTATGCATATTAAGCTGATAAAAATATTTAGCGGAACGGTCGAGCACATCCTCGCTGCATTTTTTTTCGATGCATACCCTAATCTCGCCCGAACTGCGGTTCTCGGCTTCCTGTATAGCTTTGCGTATCCGCTGCTGCTCTTCTTCGGTAAATACTGCCATCTTTTTAATTACTGAATTATCGAATTACTGAGTTATTGAATTAATGAGGCAGTTAATTAGTGACTGAGACGCATTGCTGAAGCTCAAATCACTAATTCAATAACTCAGTAATTCAATAATTAATTAAAACTGAACCTTGGGTGCTTTATCAGCTCCGGGCTCGGCGGTGAAATAGCCTTTTTCGCTAAAACCAAACATTTTGGCGGTTATATTAGCCGGGAACGAACGGATCTTGGTGTTAAATTCCTGCACAGAAGCGTTAAAATCCTGGCGGGCCACCTGTATGCGGTTTTCGGTGCCTTCTATCTGAGCCTGTAAACCCAGGAAGTTTTCGTTGGTTTTTAAGTTCGGATAGTTTTCAGTTACCGACAGTAAACGACCCAAAGCGGTGCTTAATTCACCTTGTGCAGCCTGGAATGCTTTGATCGATTCCGGGGTAAGCTTGGTAGGGTCAACCTGTACAGATGTTGCTTTGGCACGCGCTTCAACAACAGCGGTTAAGGTGCCTTTTTCAAAATTGGCAGCCCCTTTAACGGTATTAACCAGGTTAGGGATCAAATCGCTGCGGCGCTGATACTGGCTTTGAACAGCCGCCCATTTGGTTTTTACATTTTCGTCCATTTTAACCATGCTGTTGTAACTGCATGAGCTTAATGACATAGCCGCCGCTATAATTAATATTACCGAGAATAACTTTTTCATATGCTTTTTTTGATGTTTTGGAATTTAGATTACAAAAGGCGTACCGTTGTTACAACAACTAATGGTTATGACAACATGACAAGATACGCATCGCTAAAGATAATCAAAACATTTGTCTGAACACGATTAAAGGATTGATATGATTTTTAGGATGCAGATGACTCACCCCGTCTACGCTTTCGCTGGTAGAAAAATAGATTTGTCATGCTGAACGGAGTGAAGCATCTATTGTGCTACATGTTTGCTGAAGAAGATCCTTCGTTCAGGATGACATGTTTTAGGGGGGAGTTTATAAAAAGGGCTGTCAGTCTGAGCCTGTCGAAGACTCGGGTGTAGAGGCCGGCCCACCATGGTTCGACGAAGCTCACCATGACATCCTTGTTTTATCGTTAAATTGGCATTTGATTATGAAATAAGTTCTTATCGCTTATTGAGGATAAGTTCAGGCGGGATGCCTGAACTGCGGCGGTGATAAGTATATATAGAAGAGAAGTTAAATTAACCCCTCTGCGGATGATAAGGGAGTTTAATAAGGACAGGGTAAAGGGAAATTACCCCGCCAGGCAATGTTGCTCACGCATGGTAAGCTGGCCTATCATATCTTTTAAAATATTACGTGCACGGTACAAAGTGGTGCGTGATAATAATTCTGTCATGCCAAGAGAATTACCAATTTCCTGGTGCGAATAGCCCTCAATAGCATACATGCTGAATACAGAACGGTAAGTTTTGGGCAGTTTTTGGATCAGTTTCATCAAATCTTTTGCTTCCAGGCCGTTATCGTTATATGATTTGCTCATCGGCATGTTGTTTTCGGCAGCAAAGTCTTCTACCAAAACCATAGGTTTCAATTTGCGGTAACGTGATATAGCGCAATGTACCATGATACGGCGGATCCACCCTTCCAGACTGCCATCACCACGATAGTTGTTCATGTTTTTGAACATTTTTATAAAGCCCTCTTGTAGTATATCCTGCGCTTCGTCTTTATCAGTTGCATAACGCATACAAACTGCCAACATGCGTGGTGCTAATATCCGGTATAATTGTTCCTGTTGCTTGCGGTCGTTTTTCAAACATCCTTCCCATAGGGTCATCAAGCGGTCTTCGGCGATATTCATTTTTTGTGTTATTTTTATATCGAGCCTATGCCAATATGGATGCCATATCGTAAATAATTGATTTTCAATTAGATAAATTTTATAGGCCATTTAAAACTGTTCGATAGCGGACGGTCATTGTGCACGGGCGGACAGTTTGCTAAGATGAAGCCCCCTCTAAATCTCCCCCGGTAGGGGAGACTTTTTTAAATGCGTTAAAGCTTTTCTTTCTGGAGGAGGGAAGCCTCTTGCTTTGCACCTTACAGTTATGATAGGGTTTTTAGCGAAGAGAAGATGGGGTGAGTTAACTCTGGAACTCAGCGTTTAAAAATAAAAGTCTCCCCTACCGGGGGAGATTTAGAGGGGGCTTCTTACCTTTGCATAGCTCCTGGATAAAAACCAGGCAATTATCATGATCAAAGAAGTAGAAATAGTATGCCCTCCAGGGCAACAGGAAGACGAAGCTGTAATAACCCGTTTAGCGGCGGCTTCCTTAAATATACAACCTCAAAAAATTTCGGCGGTAAAAGTTTTAAAACGGTCTATCGATGCGCGTGGCCGTAAGGTGGTTTACCGCATGCAGGTGCAGGTGTTTTTAGATCAGCCTTATCAGACCGAAATATTCACTGTCAATTATCCCGATGTGCAGTTTGGCCGACCTGTTATTATTGTTGGTGCTGGCCCGGCGGGGATATTCGCAGCGCTGCAATGTATCCAATCGGGACTAAAGCCTATTATTGTGGAGCGCGGTAAAGATGTAAAACAACGTCGTCGCGATTTGGCTAATATCAACAAACAAGGGTTGGTAAACCCCGAATCGAACTATTGCTTTGGCGAAGGTGGGGCAGGTACCTACTCGGATGGTAAATTATATACTCGCTCTACCAAGCGCGGTGATGTGAACCAGGTGCTGAAAATGTTTGTAGCGCATGGCGCCGAGGAGAATATATTAATAGATGCCCGGCCGCACATCGGCACCAATAAGCTGCCGCAGATTATTACCGCAATGCGCGAAACTATACTGAATGCCGGTGGCGAAATATTGTTCGATACTAAAGTGACTTCGCTGTTGGTGGAGTTTGGCAAAATAAAAGGTGTAAAACTGGCCAATGGCGAAAAGCTGACGGCTGATGCAGTGATACTGGCCACAGGACATTCCGCACGGGATGTTTTTGAAATGCTGCATCACCAAAATATACTTATTGAAGCCAAACCTTTTGCCTTAGGGGTGAGGATAGAACATCCGCAGGAAATTATCGATCGAGCACAATATCATTGCGAATACCGCGGAGCGGATCTGCCGCCATCTTATTATAACCTGGTGGAGCAGGTGGAGGATCGGGGCGTGTTCTCTTTTTGTATGTGTCCCGGTGGTATTATAGCCCCTTGCGCCACCGAAGCTGGTGAAATTGTAGTGAACGGCTGGAGCCCGTCTAAACGGAACAATCCTTTTGCTAACTCGGGCACGGTTGTGCAGATTAATATGGAAGACGTGCCCGGTGACGATACCGATCCGTTTAAGATGCTGCGCTTTCAGCAGGAAATTGAGAAAGCCGCTTTTGTGGCAGGTGGCGGTAACCTGGTAGCTCCAGGACAACGCATGGTTGATTTTGTGGAGGGACGATTGTCAAATGATCTACCAGAAAACTCCTATCTGCCCGGAACTAAAAGCACCGAATTGAAAGAAGTATTACCTTTATGGATACATAAACGCTTACAAAAAGCCTTGCCGGCCTTTGGCAAAAAAATGAAAGGTTATTATACCAATGAAGCTATATTAGTAGGAGTAGAGTCGCGCACATCATCGCCGGTAAAAGTTCCGCGCGATAAAGAAACGCTGCAGCACCCGCGGGTTCAGGGTTTATTTCCCTGCGGCGAGGGGGCCGGTTATGCGGGTGGCATTATTTCTGCTGCTATTGATGGTATCAACTGCGCTTTGGCAACTTTAAAAATATTGAGATGAGTACCTCAGAAAATCTTTCACACGAATTGCAAAATGTATTATCGGGCAATCCCTGGTACGGTTCGCCGGTTTATACTATACTAAAAAGTATCAGTTTTGAAACCGCGTACGAAAAGCCGCCGGGATCGATACATAACGTAGCCGAAATAGTACTGCATATGATTGCCTGGACAGAAGAGGTGATGGACAGGATGAATGGTTTACCATCGGGCGTACCCACCAGCGGCGACTGGCCAGAGACAGGTGCTCCTGATGAGCAAAAATGGCAGAATTATGTTGAAGATTTGAAGCTTGTTAACGTAAATTTGATTGGCATTATTCAAAACTTCCCTCCGGATCAATGGAATGAGCCAACAAATGACGAAAGAAACCGCGAACAGGGAGCGGGTGTTACCTATGAAGAATTGATCAACGGATTAATACAGCATCATATATATCACTCGGGTCAGATAGCGCTATTAAAAAGGATAATTACTAATTAAATAAGATTTCACCGATTTTGGAAAGATTTCACCGATCATCGGTGTAATAAAAAAAATAATCAGATGAAATCATCTCAATAATATGGCTGATAAAAAAACATTGGTATTGGGTGCCACACCCGATGCCAGCAGATATGCCTACCTGGCCGCGAACAGGCTGGTGAGTAAAGGACATACTATAGTAAATGTAGGGATAAAATCAGGTGAGGTGGCTGGAGTGTCCATTGAAAAGCCCGAAACCATACACCACGATATTGATACGGTAACTTTATATGTGGGGCCACAGCATCAACCGGAGCTATATAATTATATATTAAACACCAACCCTAAGCGTATCATTTTTAACCCAGGTACTGAAAACTCCGAGCTACGCCGCCTGGCTAATGAAAAAGGCATCCAAACAGAAAACGCCTGTACGCTGGTGTTGTTATCGATAGGGGATTATTGAGTTGAGGATGTGCAGATGTGCAAATTTCAGATGTGCAGATGAAATCGATTACACCAATTAAAAAATTATTTGCAAATCTGAAATTTGCACATCTGCACATCTGCACATCATTTAAAAGAGGCTAATATTCTGATTTCCTTAGGATAATAATTGTTAATGCGATTAGGCAATAGTTTGGCCCAGCCCAGGGAGTGGCCCTCAAAGGTCATCAGGCTCCAGCCTTTTTCTGTAGGATTAAGATCGATGTTATCCCGGCGCAGATATTGTATGGCCTGATCGTGGCTGAGCTCTGTTTGTAAAACAACATCTCTATTAATAATAGTACTCAGCGCCAGTTCATGATCGGGTATCAGATCTTTCCCCATCAGTTTGCCCACACGCACGCCCGACTTTTTAAGATACAAGTGACGCTGCAAAATATTCAGACTTTCTTTATGGGTACGGTTAATAGCCAGCCAGTCATCGGTCACTTTAAAATAATAGAAACTTTCGGGGTTATGGAGATAAGCCTTTACCTGGTCAATTTCCTTGCTGCTTATTTTTTGCTGCATATTGTTTTTAAAGTTGCCCAGTTCGCCGGTATTGGTTTTCTTTTTAAGGCAGGAGGCAAATAAACCTTCGCCTTTTACCTGTCCCGGATAAAAGCGGTAACCCCATGCTTTTTGCAATGCCGATTCGGTTTCCACAATACCCCACTCCTTATATATAGGTATACGGATGCTTTCGAGGTCAAACTCCTGGCAAAGCCAATCCAGTATATCTTCGTTTTCCTGATGCGAGTAGGAGCAGGTACTATATATAAGGTATCCATCCTCATTTAAGGCGGGTAATATATCTGCCAGTATACGCTCCTGCCGCTGATGACAAAGATTGACGTTGGCCTCAGACCATTCATTCATCGCCTGCGGATCTTTCCGGAACATACCCGAGCCGGAGCAGGGCGCATCAACCAGTATAATATCAAAAAAGCTTTTCAGCCGGCCGATGTCTTTCGGGTCGTTATTACTAACAATAACATTGCTTTGGCCCCAGCGGCTCAGGTTGTCTGTTAGTATAGGTACGCGCGTTTTAATGATCTCGTTAGCCACCAGCAGATCATCGGCCCCGATAGCCGAATTAAGCAGGGTACTTTTACCGCCTGGCGCCGCGCAAAGGTCGAGCACTTTTACCGGTTGCTCCTTATTTTGCCTGATGTATTTGATGATATGATCAATAAACATCGATGATGCCTCTTGTACATAATAACATCCGGCATGAAAAAGGGGATCAAAAGTGAAGGACGGACGGGCATCTAAATAAAAACCATCGGCACACCAGGGCATTTGCGCGCCCGTTTTTAAGACCGAATGCTTAAATGGATTTAACCTTATAGAGGTAGGTGCATCAGAATTTTCATGGGCTTTGATAAAATTTTGCTCATCAAATCCGTTTTCTGCGCTTAACGAGGTCAGGAAGTTTTCGGGAAATGGGTACTTGTTCATATACTTTTCAAATATACAAATTAGGTAAATGCTATTATTATATGCTAAAGTAGGAGTGTTGTGAATGAATTTAGGATTAGTTTACAGGTAGTTGTAAAATAGTTTTAATTATTTCAAAATTTCTCTTGGAAGGGAAGCGTTTTTCTCTGTACATTTGTGGCCGCCCAAGGAAAAAGGGCGTTGTTTTTTGAAGATCTAGCGAATAAAAAAAGTTTAAAAAAGTGAAAATGTCACTTGATAAATTGAAATAAGATTCGCACCTTTGCAGCCCGCTGAGGGGGAATAGAGAAGAGAGGAAAAGGGGTTCAAAACTTAGAATAAAAAAAGAAAAAAAAAGTTTTGGAAAATAGAAAAAGGTTTCTACCTTTGCACTCCCGAAACGAAGGAAAGAAAGAAGGCGGAAACGCTGAGGGATGAAAAGGGAAAACAATTCAGAGCGATTCTGATAAAAACAGAAGAGAAAGCTAACGAAAGAAAGCGATTAATCAAAGAAGAAGTCAGAGCGATTCTGGCGGACAGGAAATGAAAAGTTAAGGAGTGTTAAAACTCCAAGATTATAAAGCGGATCTGAGATAGTGAAGCTGAAAAGTTCTTTTAAGAAATAGAAAATCATGTAGTGTAACGATCGGAAACTAAACCCTTCCGATGAGTTATAAGAAAGCGGGAAGCTGTATAAAGATAACAGTGTGAGTGGAGAGAAGATAGAGGTTAGTGCAAACTGACAACTGCCAACTGCCAGCTCACAATACAGATTCTATTATTAATAATAGGGTCAGAGACAAACAAAACATTTTACAATGGAGAGTTTGATCCTGGCTCAGGATGAACGCTAGCGGCAGG
>NZ_FTMG01000009.1 GCF_900155965.1 Mucilaginibacter lappiensis | reverse complement strand
ATACGCGGGCCATAAGTGTTGAATATCCGTACAATACGGGTTTCCAGTCCGTGAAAGGTATGATAAGCCATGGTAATGGCTTCCTGGAAACGTTTAGCTTCGTCATAAACGCCCCGTGGCCCAACTGGGTTTACATTGCCCCAATATTCTTCTGGCTGAGGGTTTACATTTGGATCGCCATAAACTTCTGAGGTGGAGGCGATCAGCATGCGGGAGCCTTTGGCACGGGCCAGTCCCAGTAGGTTATGCGTACCCAGCGAACCCACTTTTAGGGTTTGGATCGGAATCTTTAAATAATCAATCGGGCTTGCGGGCGAAGCAAAATGCAATATGTAATGCAGTTCGCCGGGAACATGTACAAACTTGGATACATCATGGTTGTAAAACTCAAAATTCTCCAGTTTAAACAAATGCTCAATATTTCGCAGGTCGCCGGTGATCAGGTTATCCATACCAATTACATGGTAGTCTTCTTTAATAAACCTGTCGCACAGGTGCGAGCCCAGAAAGCCGGCTGCTCCGGTTATTAATATCCGTTTACGATTTGACATATTTTGATTGTTCTCATCACCGTTTATCAAGAAAATCCTGATAAGCTAATTTTATACCTTCTTCAAGCTCAATTGTATGTTTCCAGCCTTTACTATGTAACTTAGAAACATCCATTAACTTTCGTGGAGTTCCGTCTGGCTTTGTCGTATCAAAGTTAATTTCACCATCGTAGCCAATTATATTTTTAATTAAAATTGCCAAATCCTTTATAGAGATATCCTCACCTGTTCCAATATTCACTAAACCTGGTTCATCATAATTTTGCATTAAATAATAGCAAGCTTCTGCTAAATCATCTGCAAATAAAAACTCCCTTTTAGGTGATCCGGTACCCCAAATAGTAACATTTGGTAGATTTTGCTGTTTTGCTTCATGAAAGCGGCGAATCAAAGCAGGTAATACGTGTGAGTTTTGTGGATGGTAGTTATCATTATAACCATACAAATTTGTAGGCATAACCGATATAAAATTACAATTATACTGATCACGATACGCATCGCACATTTTTATACCGGCAATTTTTGCTATAGCATATGGTTCATTCGTAGGTTCGAGTAAACCCGTTAACAGATATTCTTCTTTTAGAGGCTGAGGAGCCATTTTGGGATAAATGCAACTTGAACCCAAAAACAAAAGCTTCTTAACACTATTAACATATGATGAATGGATGATATTATTCTGTATCTGCAGATTCTCATATAAAAAATCGGCGCGATAGGTATTATTGGCAATAATACCACCAACCTTAGCAGCAGCTAAGAATACATAATCTGGTTTCTCCGCTGAAAAAAAATCAGTAACAGCTTTCTGATCACGAAGGTCCAGATCAGATGAGTTACGGGTTATAATATTTTCAAAGCCTTCTTTAGTCAATTTCCGATATATAGCAGACCCAACCATACCTTTATGGCCGGCTATATATATTTTAGAAGTTTTCTCCATTTTGTTTATTCAAACTGGTTTCTAATTGAGTAGCCCGAATCTTTCAATAATTTTTCTCTTCTAAAAAGATCTACATCGGCTGCAACCATTTCACGTACCAAATGCTGAAGATCATATTTTGGTTGCCATCCTAATTTGGTTTTTGATTTAGTAGGATCGCCTATTAAAAGATCAACCTCTGTAGGACGGAAATATTTCTCGTCAACAGAAACTACTTCTTTTCCAATTTCAATTTGAAAATCGGGATTAGAACAACTAACTACGTATCCTTTTTCAGCAGCACCCTCGCCTTTAAATTCAATTGCTATACCTACTTCAGCAAATGCAAGTCTTACAAATTCACGTACCCTGGTTGTTACGCCAGTAGCGATAACATAATCTTCTGGGGTCTCCTGTTGTAAAATCAAGTACATGGCTTCTACATAATCTTTAGCATGCCCCCAATCTCTTTGTGCATCAAGATTACCCAAGAACAACTTATCCTGCAATCCCATTGCTATTTTAGCTGTTGCCCTTGTTATTTTACGGGTAACAAATGTTTCGCCGCGTAAAGGACTTTCGTGATTAAACAAGATACCATTGCAAGCATAGATTCCATAGGCTTCTCTATAATTCACCGTTATCCAGTAAGCATACATTTTAGCTACGGCATAAGGAGAACGAGGATAAAAAGGGGTGGTTTCTGACTGTGGAACAGCCTGAACCAAACCATATAATTCAGACGTAGAAGCCTGGTAAATTTTAGTTTTCTTTTCCAGTCCTAAAATACGAATGGCCTCTAACAACCTTAAAGTTCCTATACCATCTGCATTGGCTGTATATTCTGGTGTATCAAAGCTAACTTTTACATGCGACATAGCGCCTAAGTTATATATTTCGTCAGGCTGTACCTGTTGAATAATGCGTATTAAGTTGGTGCTATCACTCAAATCACCATAATGTAATATTAACCTTTGGTCGTCATCATGTGGATCCTGGTATAAATGATCTATCCTGTCTGTATTAAATAAAGAACTTCGACGTTTAATTCCATGAACTTCATATCCTTTTGATAATAACAATTCAGTTAAATAAGCTCCGTCTTGACCGGTTATACCTGTAATGAGGGCAATTTTTTTCATAGTTTATATTGTAGTGACCTAAATTATTTGAGCTATAACAACATTTACAATGTAAAGTTTGTAATAATTTTGTTTTTGCTATATTTAGTAACAAAAACATTGCAAGATAACATTAAAATTGCTATTCAATTGAAATTTTTACAAAATCAATAAAACTGTCTACACTAAAATTTCCAGAATATTAAATATATAATACCCGTTTTTACAACTATAAACAATGTGCTTACTGAAAAAATAAAATAACAAAAAAATAACAATTGTATTCATTAAATTTAATGTTCTAAATAATATCTTTGCTAGAATTTATACCCCTAATTAAAATGAATAGACCCAGACTTATCATCATAGCGTTGCTATGCTTTTTTTCTTGTAGCAAGAATACTCAACAAACTGACCCAGCGTTAATACCAGACGTAAGTAAGCCTCTCAATTTAAACCTTACTGTGGATCAAAAAAACCCAGGCCAGGCTATCCCTAAAACATTTGAAGGATTAAGTTACGAAGTAGAAACTCTTACTCAAAATCCAGATTTCTTAAATGAACAAAATTCTGCAGTAGTCCAATTATTTAAAAATCTGGGGCCGGGCATATTACGCTTCGGAGGTAATACCAGCGATCGAATTCCATGGACAGGCAACTCACGTACCGTTAATAATGGTATGAACTCTCTAAATACAACAGATATCGACCGGATGGCAAAATTTACAAGCGCCATAGGATGGCCTGTTATATTTGGGCTAAATTTGGGAGCTAATGACCCTAAAAGTGCGGCAGAAGAAGCAAAATATATTGCAGCCACATTAAAAGGCAACCTTAATGCCTTACAGATGGGGAATGAGCCAGACTATTACATGTTTGATAAATTACGAAAATCTAATTATAGCTATGCAGATTTTATTGGAGAATGGAAAAGCTATTACTCGGCAATTAACTCAGTTGCCCCACGACTTCCGTTTGCGGGTCCTGATGTGGGGTATAATACAGGTTGGATAGAAGCTTTGGCCAATAATGAAAAGGGTATTCTCCGCCTAATTGATCAGCATTATTATCCTCACCGAGGTACAGACGCAGGTTTAGCTTACAACGATATTTTAGTAAAAGATAATGCTTTAGATAAATATTTTCAGACCCTTCATGACATCTCCAAGCGGGTTAATTTACCGTACCGTATCACTGAATGTAATAGTGCTTCTTATGGCGGTAAAGTTGGGGTGAGTGATGTATTTGCCTCTGCATTATGGGGGCTTGACTTTATGTGGCAGGCAGCCCAAAATAATTGTGCAGGCGTTAACTTTCATAGCGGTACTAATACAGACCAACACTACACCGCAATAACTATTGATAATGGTATACTAACTGCAAGGCCATTGTATTATGGTATGCTGGCTTTTAGATATGCAACTAACAGCAATGCCACCATTATTCCAACTAGTATGGATAATAACACCTATAACTGTAGTGCCTATGCTTGCGCACTGGCTAATGGTGATTACGCAATAACAATAATAAATAAAGAAGTATCTAAAAACTTTTCTATTAACGTACAGTTAAGTAAATCGGCTTCAACAATTTCAATTGCCAGATTAACCGCACCTCTGGTAATTTCGGCCACAGGCGTAAGATTCGCAAACAGTCAGGTTAATACCGATGGAACCTTCAAACCAAACATCAGTGAACAGTTTAGCATAAATAAAGATACCTTTACAATTAACATTCCTGCTTCAAGCGCAGCAGTAATTAAAGTACAAACAGCCTCTGGAACATCAGTACAATAAGTATTGGCCTTATAAATATTACGTACTATATAAGGCAATAATACTTGAATACAGATTATCTGATCATTATGAAATCGATTACCTTCCGAAGTAATTAATTGATTTCATAATGATCAGATTTCAATAAAGATGATTTATTGGCTACTGGGTTTAAGAGTGACTTATTAAGGCAAACTTAGTTAAGAATTCATTCATCACATTATCAATATTGAGGTATTTCAAAGCATATTCGCGTGACTTTTGTTTCTTTAATTCAAAGTCTGTGTCAAATTTCATTTCAACTATCGCTTTGCATAGTAATTCAGTGTTTTCAGGTTCAATAATGTACCCTAAATTATATTGATCAATTGTTTTATAAAGTGATGTGCCTTCAGGTGCCGTTACTAAACTTACCCCGCCAACGGCCAAAATCGTTGTAAGTTTTGATGGCATAACCAAATCACTTGCGTTTGATTTCTGCAAAATTAAATGCAGGTCGGCCATATTTAAAAATTCATTAAATACATCCATTTCCTGAACTGGCAGAAAAGATACGTTAATTAAACCTGCGCTATTGGCCATTTCAATTAGTTTTTCTTTATATGGGCCCGAACCGCAGATAACGAACTTTATTTTATCATTATTAATTAATTTTTCTGCTGCATACAAAATTGATTCCAGGCCTTGCTTTTCCCCTATAGCACCAGAATAAAGAAAAACCTTGTCATCGGCTTGAAAGCCCCATTTCGTTTTTAACTCTCCCCTATCTGTTATTGGGAAAAATCTGTTTGTATCAACCCAATTCGGAAAAAACTGAATCTCTCTTTGTGCTTTTTCAGTAATTTTTTTGATCATACCTTCCGAAATACTGCTTACAAAATCAGCCTTATCCAGAACTTTCTTTTCGATTTTATATAATCTTTCAAATAGTTTATTACTTGAAAGCATATTTAAATCCTGCGCGGCTTCAATTTGTAAGTCCTGAACATGATACAATAACTTTCCGCCAGTATACTTTCTGATCATTAAACCCAGATATGCCAGGTGAAAAGGTGGAGCTACTGTAATTATAAGATCAAACTTGTTTTTTTTTACAATCAATTTCGCAATAGTCCAAAACATAGAACTCCAAAATGACAAATCCTGAATCATCCTTTTTAATCCTGTTGGATTAGAAGGGACGTAAGAAGGACAACGATAAACCGTCATTAAAGATGCATTCTGATTATAATTAACAAGTTCCTTTTTATACCATCTGTTCTTGTATGGACTCTGAACTTTCCAATAAGGATAATAAGGATAGGTTGTTACCACAGTACAATCAAAACCACTTCGGGCTAGCCAGTCCATCATTTCTCCATTATATTTTCCGATACCCGTAGGTTCCGGAGAAAAATTATGACTGATAAGTAAGATCTTCTTTTTGTTAAACTGCTCTTTAAAATCCACTAACTCGTTAGTTTAATCTATATGATAATAACCAATTAACCTTTTAACAATTTGCCTGCTAAAGAGTTAAATATCTTTCGTTTTATTTATTATTAACAGCAAAGCCGCTGTATACATTAAAATTAAAGCTTTTAGGCGCTGATATAATGTCTTCGCCCTGTTGATTTATAATAGTAGTGCCCCCCCTTACTACTTTAAAAATCTGCTGGCCCACCTGAAATGGTATTCTGGTATTATTGATTCCGATACCCAGGTCGTAGCTTGTAACAACCCCGCCTGAGCTAACAACAAGCGTTGCCGGCGACCGTAAAAAAGATGTAATGTATATTATATCGTCAACTTTCCCTATACGGCTATGTACCAATCCTTTTGGATCAGCCGGGGTAGCATTTTTTGATTGTGTGCGATAGAAGTAAAAAATTTCATCTTTATTAATTGCTGGCTTTACTCCACTTTTATACCATTGGATATAGTATTTACTCAATTCTGCAAAACCTTTATGAGATTTATAGAATCCCTTTTCAGGGTGTAATTGCTTTAATGGGTATACATAATCATCAATATTATCTATAGGTGAAAAGTAAGTCCCCTCTGTCCAATCGTTCCATGTTGATAACTCTACCCAATCGGGCTTTTGGGATTTAATAATGGATTCCCATTGCGAAATTATTCCCTCGCCGCCATTATATTCATAATAACGCCTACCAGCAGTAGGCTGCCTATCACCCCAGTACTGAGGGGATACAAACGACATAAATGTCATTTTATTTTGATGTAATACTGTAGCACTTGCTTCGGCAGCATCCAGATTAGATCCTTTAATATTTTTGAATGGTAAACCAACTGCACCAAAATAGAAATATCCATCTATATAACCTTTCCAATATGCATTATAATTTTGCACAATGGTTCCATAATCAGGAATTTCTGTTGCATAAGACCCTACTTTGTTATAAAGAAATGGCACAAAATAGACGTTATATCCTTTCTGCCTTAAATCTATAATTACACTCTTAAAAAAGTCGCCTCCTCCCCATGCTGATAAAAATGGTCGGTTGTTATACTTATAATAATTTTGATTACCGGTATAAGTTTGAACCATATCCTTAACCTGGTCGCTGGTAATACCACAGCATTTATCAACAGAGAAAAATAAATTAAAGTTAGTCCCTAGTTCATTTGCTGCCTGAAATAACTTTGATACATGTAGTTTGTAAGTGGCGTCCCAACTTCCACAATTAAGGGCAAATCCATCAATTCCTAAGTTTTGAGCATCCTGAATATCTTTTTTATACCCAGCAACACTGCCATTATCATATGATGTAAAACAAACCATGTAATGCGCAAAAACCTTTTTTTGAGCCTGTCCAAACGAAATACTGATAAAAATCATGTTTATCAGCAAAAATAAAAGAAGCTTTTTCATTGTAATTTTATTTAAATTTTAACAATTATCAAATTGATTCGGTTAATTGGAGTAAATGTCATTACTGGCATTTATTAAAATTAAGTCAGAGGCAGGCAACAAATAAAACTTAGTTATATACAGTTTAGTACACTATAATTTAAACTTTCTGGCGCGAACAAATATAGCCGGGTTTCCGGAATATATTCCAAATTCTTCCAACTCCTTATTAGCAACAGAACTTACAGTTAAAATAGAATGAGATTTGCACCTTACGCCAGGACATACAACGGACCGGGCACCTATCCACACTCCATTTTCAATATGTATTTTTCCCAAACGATAAGGAAAAGCATCTACTGTATAATCATGATTCCCTGTTAATAGCATTGCTCCCTGAGATATGGATACATTATTTCCAATATCAACATCCTCCAGATTATCAATCCAAACAGATTCTCCAATCCAGCAATTGTCGCCAATTGAAAGTCGCCAGGGGTTTTTAATCCTTACTTTGGGCTTTATAACCAACCCTTTGCCAATTCTTGCACCAAAAAGGCGCAATAGGGAAACTTTTATACCGTATGGCCATGGAAACGAGCTATTAAGAAGGTAATAGTTAAAGAAATACCAAATCAGCACTTTCATTTTTCCAGCACCTACTTTATAATCACCTATATCAAATTTTGAAAGATCGGTTTCCATTCTTTTTTAATAATATAACTACTAATTGGTCATGAAATTCAGACAGCTTTAACAACTTTTAATATGTTCTCTGTAAATTTTGCTTCCGTGAATTTAGAAGAGGTATATTCCATATTATGCTTCGAAAACTTGTTCACATAAAAACCCAGGTTTTTATTTATATTTTCTAAAACCTCCTGGATTTGCCCCGGAGACTTCCCATCAATTAAAAAGCCATTTAATTCGGTTATAATATCAGGAATGCCTGCATGTTGAGTAGTTAAAATTATATTTCCGGTAGCCATACCTTCTAATAAAGAAATTGGCTGTCCTTCCATTTTATAGTAGGTAGGTAATACAAAAACGTTTGCGTCCAATAATCTTTCTTTTTTTGTTAAACCCGTAATTATTCCTGCATACTCTATTTTATCTCTTAACTTACTCATTTTAGCTGTTACTTCTTCACTGATTTCGGTCTCAATAACGCCTGCTAATACTACTTTGAAGTCTATGGCTTGTTTATCCAAAACCAACAATGCGTCCAAAAGATCAATTATTCCTTTTTCCCGCATCAAGTTACTCAAATAAATTATTCTGATTTTATCCGTATTCTTTTCGTGTTGACTTAATCCAAGCAAATTATCACTTACAAAGTTTTCTACAATGTGTAGTTTTTCATCAGGCAATAAACCGGTAAAGTTTTTTAATAAAGACTTTGATAAAACTATACCGGCTGCGGCATGAGATATTAAATAATGAAATATTTTACGCTTTATACCGGTAAGCCTTTTATATTCTGCACCTAAGTAATTACCATGTAAGTGTATTATATAGGGCTTGCGAAACAAGATGGCCATAAAAATAAATGGTGCATATTTAGCTATCCCGAAAAAGGTTTGCCCGGGAGTAAGGTAAATCACATCAGATGCTATTACTTTTCCTGTCTTTAAATAGGTGTGTATAAAACTAAAAGCTTTTCTGATAGAAAACTTAGTTCCTTGATTTGAAGATATAGACTTAGTGCTGGTGTCAATGATCTTTGTTTCAAGATTCTCCTTTTTGAAGTTTCTCAATAAGATTTCATTTGCGTATGAACATCCATTTATAGGTAAAGGAAAAGGGCCGATAATTAAAACTTTCATTAAATTTTTATTTATTTATCGTATTTTATCGTGTTACACTTATGCAAGAAGCCTGGTAAAAATATCATAAACATAATTCGCATTATAATCTGAAGAAATCAAAGGAACAAGCTTTTGTGAATGCTTTTTAATGTCAATTCTTTTATTTTCATTAGATAATAGCGATACCATTGCATTTTTAAATTCCTGGACATCACCAGATTTACACAATAAGCCCAAATCGGGATGGGTAATTAACTCCTTGGCGGCACCTACCGCATTACTACTTATGATAGGTACATTGGCAGCTATTGCTTCATTGATAACTACCGCCCAGCCATCATATCTACTGGCAAAAGCAAAAATATCAGCAATTCCAAAAAAACAGGGAATATGATCTGGGCTTTGAAAGCCTGCAAAAATTATACGATGGTCATCAGCACAAAGATCCTTTAGCTTTTGCTCATCGGGACCACCACCAATAATTATTAACCTAAGATCTGGGTCATCAATTTCCTTTACGGCATTTATAAGCACATCCATTCCCTTTCGTTCAATTAAAGATCCCGATGATAGAATAATCTTTTCATTGGCACTTTTATATTTTGATTTAAACTCCTCCAGCTTTATTGAATTTAACTGCAAAAAGAGCTTTGAATCAATGTTATAGGGTATTATAAATTTAGGAAGTTTTACGCCAAAATTTTCAAAACTAACAGCAGCCTGTTTACTAACACAAAAAATAGCATTACAATTAAATTGCAGAATTCGCAGAAGCAACCATTTTATGGCATATTTGACTTTATTTCTTACTTCAAATAATGGCTCAGAAAAGTAAGCTATCTTTTTCCTTTTAATTTTATTAAAAGTTAGTGCAATAGCTGCATTAGGTATCCAATAGCTGCCTCCAATTATAAAATAATCACTTTTATCATTCCATGCCAGCTTAAATATTTGCCAACTGAAATGAAAATCGATCACTTTTTTTTGAATTATTTTAGCAATAAAGTTATTATTAAGTACAACCGTCCTATACTCTACATTTAAATCAAATTTCCATTCCCGATTGTTTTCGGTATTTGAATAGTATATTACCGTTAAATCAAATAACTTGCTAAGCTCATTAAAAAAAGATAGCTGGTAAGGCGTTGGAATATTTGTGTAAAAAGAAAGAGAGGGTTTGGAAGCCATACTTTAACAATTAACCTATTTTACTTTATGCTTAGTAACAAATGGCTTTTCTGTAATGAGATGTAGTATCCATGCAAATGGTAATGCTACGATAACACCACAGATAACATAAAATGAGTGCATGGGTAAAGTTCCACCGGAAGTATGCATTACATAACCCGAAAATAAACAAATTAAGGGTAGGTGAACAACATACAAAGTATACGAAAAGCCACCTAACTTATGGAGTTTAGCCAGGTAGCTAAACTTATTAGTGGTAAGTACAAAATATAAAAAAACTACAATACCAATAGCCAATGCAATATCTTTACCTATGCTATTATAATATCTTAAACAGGAAACTGCTAAAATTACACCTAAGTACCCTATCGGCGCCTTAATATTAATCGATTTATACATTAAGAAATCAGCTAACAACACCCCCATATACCATGCGATGAAATAATTAATTACCATTTTTAATAAAAGCACATTTACTCCATACTCCACATTCAAAACCCAAATGAGTAAAACGAATAAAGATGTTGCCACTTTGTGTTTACGAAACAGCCATCCAATAGGTATATAAAGTATATAAAACCACCATTCATACATCAACGACCACAAAGCACCATTTGTGCCCCATACCGGCGTGTAAACTGTTTGTACGAATAATAGATTTCCCAGCAACGAGTTCCAATTTAAAACAGGATGTATATTTTCATTTATAGACGAGTACTGCGTATGTGAAAAATAAACAGGCAAGTTTTGAAATAAACCTATTCTATCAAAAAGATAGGTAAAAATAATAGCCGCAATCAGGGGGGGATAAATCCTCCTAAATCTCCGTAGCAAATAATCGCCAATCTCAAACTTTCCGCTTTTATCTACTCTTTTTGATACACTCCAATGAATTACAAATCCGGAAAGAACAAAAAAGAAAAGAACAGCCTGATGGCCAAATTGAAATAAGGAAAAAAAATACATTGCAATCTTATCTACAAGATTATAAGCGCCGGGATGCAATTTGTAGCCCTCGTGATAACCTTCCCACAATAACCAGCGAGCGTGTCCAACTAATACATAAATAGATGCTAACCCTCTGAGTGCGTCAAGAATATTTAAATTCTTGCTAACTATCTTATTTTCCATATTTATACACCCATATAAACTGCACTTTCAATTTATCAAATTGACTTTATGACAACAATAACATTTCTTCAGCAAAATTTGCTAAATTAAATTGCTCAACTCGTTTTAAACAATTGCCTGACATATAATTAAGTAGATCTGGATTTTCTATTAAATTTATTAATGCCGTTGATAACGCTTTTGCTGAACAATCGTTTAATAATATACCGTTAACGGTATCCAACACTACATCACCGCAAAATTTACTCGCAATAACAGGTACCCCCCATGCCATGGCTTCCAATTGCGTTAACCCAAAACCATCAGATAAAGTGGGAAATAAAAACACATCTGAACTTTGGTAATATGCATCTGTTTCATTTCGCGGAGCAACACCCTTATATTGAACATTTTTTAAACTTAATAAACCAGGATCGAGCTCATTAGGCCCCACTAATATAAACTCAACAGGATAATCAAGTAATTCGCGGGCAGTTTCTAATACAATATGGATTCCTTTTCTAAGCGTTAACGTTCCTAAGAAAAGGCATCTTAACGGCCGCTCTGCAGTAAAACTTTTGGGGTAACTTTTCTTAAAATCTTTGTGCTTTTGTTTTATTTCAAATGGTAATGGAATAATTTTAATTTTCTCTTGCTCCACACCCTGTTCCATTAAACCTATTTTGCTCCATTCAGAATTAACCATGATAACTTCTGCCAAATCACACTCTTCCCTCCACTCTTTCCAATAAGTTTCTGATGATCTTTTCCAATTTGTTGTATAAACACTACCATACTGTTCAACAATATCAGCTACTATTTCCTCTTCTTTGTAACCGGGGTCTATTTGAAACAAGATGGTTTTGCGACTTTGTTCTTTTGCCACTCTTAAAATATACAGTGAGGTGTAACTGATACTTAAAACGGCAGAATCTGGTACCTGTTTTTTAAACAGGGCTAACGCTAATTGCTGAAATTTTATATTTCTTTCCAGAATACGGCTCCAATCATTTTTAAATTTAAGCCTCAAGGAAAGCTCAACAAATAAAAACCGCCAACTAAAGGAACGGACTAGCGAAGATGATATTTCAGCTGAATACCTATCGGCAAATGACTTAATTATTCTTACCGGAATTTTAGAGAGAATATTCCTTACCAATTTAGACGAAACCCACGTATCTGTTATCAGACACTCTAATTTATTTTTTGCTGCCAATGATTTGGGAAGAAGGTAGTGAGCTCTGGCACCTATATGGATACAAACTATTTTATTTGTCATGCCGCAGCTTTATTTAAGTAAAACTCTTTGCGAAGTTCTTTTACAACAAATTTCTTGTACCCTCTAACAAACAGTATCATTGCCCAGTAACTTAGAAATATAAGAAGCACATCACCAGCTAAGTCACCGCTTCTGAAAAGCGGAATCATAGCAGCGAGCATAATTCCTACAAGAATGCCCCATAGAGATGATGCAAAACTTCGGAAATAGCTATAAAGTCTGGCTAACCACCATGCCCATATTACACTAAAAATGATTACCCCAATTACGCCCATTTCAGCGTAAAAAACCCCCCATACAGTTGGGGAAAAACCAATAGTAGTCATGGATGTACCATATTTGGCTGAATAGTTCTGGAACCACCCGGCCAAGGGTTTATCCTTCCATAGCCATCGGGGTATAGGGCGCAAAACCACATCCAAGTGCTCCTTCCCATAGTCATAGTCAAGATAATCAGGATAAATCTGATACATCATCATAAAGCCGTCAATAAAATTGATGTCATCTGCAATAAGCATACGCTGAAAACTATCAGAAACAAGCTCCTTGAATGACATTTCATCAATTTTTTTATTGCGAAGTACCCCGGCAGACGAAAACACAATTAGTGTAAGTACTATACCTATAAGTAAAAAGGTTACCTTTCTGGACGATTTTACGTCCCTCGTCAGATAATAAGCAATAGGAATCATCCAGCCTAAAAATTGAAACCGCAACCTTGGACTATAACTGATATAGGCCATTGCTATAAATAGCACATAAAAAAATATTTTAGTTGCCCTGTTTTTACTTTTCGTAAAAATAGTTATCAAAAACAGGAGTATGATGAATGAGTTATTACCCACCTTGGCTAAAAAAACAAAATTATCGCTTATTGATTTTCCTAAGGTGAGTTGAAAAATACTAAATACAATTAAACCGACAACTATATAAGACTTTTTTGAAAGTGTGTATTTGCCTAAATAATAGTCAGAATCATTCAATAAACGTTTAGGTGGACGATAAAAAAATATAAAGCAGTACATCATAATTGTTGTACCCAACGCTATCAGGTCGCTTACGGCATACGCTATCTCATAATTAAATTTCAGAGAAATACCGTAATCAAAATTTACCCAATGCCCATATCCAAGCTGAAGAGATATTAACCTATACTCCACCATTATATTGAATAAGGCTAGGAAAAAAGGTATCTCACACTTCTTTTTATGCAAAAATCGAATTGCAACAATAAAATTAGTTATTACTATAAAATATACTAATATTCTATCCATGATAGCCCTTTACTTAACTCATTTATTCTTATAGAAATGGAATTATATTATTGCTTTTAGTTTTTTTTCAGGGAAAGTATTTCGGGCAGATAATAAAGCCCTTTTCGTATTTTAAACCACAACTTCCACCAAATGAATTGCTTATTCCACGGAACGTCTGGCTCCATCACAATTCCAAACTCACTTCTAAGCTTAACCCATTCATCCCAACCCGTACTCATATTAATAGTTGATGATTTTGCTTCTTCATGTAACCTAAAGCAGCCCAGCACTTGTTTAATATGAACAAATTTATTTGTTCTGCTTGCTATATCGAAGAAAAGCGCTCCATCCATAACGTACCTAAATTCTTTTTTGATTTTAATATGATCAAAAAGACTTCTTGAAAAAAAACAGGCTTGATTGGTAATATTCCAACCTGAGAACTTTATTTCATTAAAGGAGAAAGGAGCATAACGATGTAGATTTAATGGCTTACTATTCTGATCGATTGTAAGCATGTTTCCAAAATAAACATCGTTGCCTGGTTTTTTATTATAGGTTGCAGCAAAATGATAAAAGGCATTAGCTGAGTAAATATCATCAGAGTTTTGCCATCCCAAAAATTCACCCGTAACCTTCTTTATTCCTTTATTTATAGCGTCACTCTGGCCACCGTCTTTTTCGCTTACCCAGTAATAGATCCAGGGTTCATATTTTTTAATAACATCGACGGTATCATCAGTGCTACCTCCGTCGATAATAATAATTTCAAAATTCGGGTAGTTTTGTAAAATTATAGAACGCAGGGTTTCCTCTAAAAACTTACCTTGATTATAACTTGGTACAATCACCGAAATTTTAGGATATTTCCAATTACTCTTATAAAGAGAATAATCAGATTCGATAGTCCATGGCCAATTCGGCTTTTGGTCTGTCTCCGGTAAAACGCTTATTAGTCCCTTTTCAAGAATCATACTTATCAACAAACTTATCTACTTCAAAAAACATTTGCTCAACGTCTGATAATTTCTCCTCACTCCAATCCCACCATTTTATCTTTAACAACTTATCTATTATTTGAGATTCAAACCGATATTTAATGATTTTTATCGGGATCCCAACGGCTATGGCATAAGGAGGAATGTTTTTACTCACAATTGCCCCTGCTCCAATTACCGCCCCATCACCAATTTCAACACCATCTAAAATAATTACATTAGCCCCTATAAATACGTCGTTCCCGATAGTTATCGGTTTTCGTTCAACTATTTTATTTTCCTTACTCAAGGTAATGCCGTTTTGCCTTCCGGTAGAATAAAACATAGGGGCAGTTGAGATTCCTTGTGTTTCGTGTATTCCCCACCCGCTAAATACATTCGGGCCAATAGAGCAAAACTTTCCAATAGTTGTGAAAGACATTTTGGAATTTTCTGAAACGTAAGTATAGTCGCCAATATTTACATTCCATAGCTGATACCTGGGTGCAATTTTAACATGCTTACCTACATTTACTTTTTTATATATACTAAGAAAGCGGTTGTATATATTTTTAAAAAAAAAGACAACCTGCTTTAATTTACTTAATAGCATCTTTAATTTTTTTCAGGTGATCAAAAATTCCCATTTTCATTGTAGTATTTATAAGAAATCGTTTAAGCGTGGCCTCCTTTTTTGCGTAAAATTTGTCGATGCGCTTTCGGTTGTATAAGTTTTCGGCAATGGGTTGCTTGATTACCTGTACATTAGCAGCAAGTTCGGTATTGAACCCTTCGTCAACGCCACAATTTTCGCCAGAACCATCAAAACCATCATTTGCCACCAATGAGTTGGCCGGAAATAAAGAAAATCCTCCAGCACTCAGCCATGATGCATACCACCTTACTGCCCATGAATAAAGTTTGCCGCTTTTATTATCGGTTAGTTGTACATAGTAATTTGCATTACCATAAATATCAAAACTCTTGATACTTTCTTTCGATTTAAAAGTGTTTAAATGAGTATCTATATCATGATTATAATGTTTCCACGCTCTTTGCCATGTGCCCCAGCCCCAACACGAAAGAATATTTAAAAAAAAAGTTTGTTCTGTTTTATCCAACGCTGTAGCTGGATAAATGTATCCGCTTATGTGCATTACCTCCTTATCGTGCTCATATAAATTTAACGCATCATTCATGTATTGCAAAAAGCCATTTGAGGTAATCAGATCATCTTCTAAAACTATCACTTTGCCATGCTTATTGACTACCTCTGTAACCCCCTTTACTATGGAGTTTGCCAAACCATTATTTACATCTGATTCAATAATAATTACTTCTTTACACCAATCCGCCGATCGTATAATTCGCCTGGTCTCCTCAATTTGTTCAATTTGACTTTCCGTTGCATTTTCTTTTGGTCCATCAGCATAAATATATAATCTGCTTTCATTGGCCAAATAGTTTTTTGACAAGGCTTCAAGCGTCTTTTGCGTATGCAACGGCCTATTAAATACAAATAATACTATTGGGATTAAATCCATGACAACTGTATCTTTAAAATTGACTTTTCCTCTTCGGCTATATAGATAATTCTTAGGACATAGCTTCTTTTTTTCTTTTTAATACCTTGGTCCGTATAAGCTGAGTAAGACCTGTAACTTCTTTCCTCCCATCGTAAATCAAGTATATCAGAATCAACGAAAGCAAAATTAGCTTTGCGCTAAACACATTGAAATATAAACTAAACCACAATGCTACGGAAAACGCTACTTTTGGTAACCAAAACGACATCGCTTTTAGCTTATCAAACTTTAATGTACGTATATAAATGTAAAACAAGTTGTAAATAAGTATGAGTACGATGAAAGCCAAAGAATAAAACTGAGCAACTCCTACTAAAGAAATAGAAGCACCTACAAAAATTGCGGCTACCAATATAATTCCCCCTATCCATCCAGATATCATAAACTCCCGCTCCTTTCCTTCAACAACCAATAATTGGCCAACAGTTGATAGTAAGGTTTGTGTAAATATCAATAGTCCAAAATATGGCAACAAATCAGCTACCAAAATCCATGCCTTTCCCCATAAAAGCATAATGAGTTGCTTAGGAAACATAATAAAAAGCACCGTAAGTGGAAAACTCAAAAAAGTAATAATCCTTAAAACAAAATAATACTCGGTTTCAACACTTCCTCCTTGCGTTTTTAATACTTTTAAACTTGGAAAAAGAATATTACTGAACAAGCCCGTAATTAAGTTTAAAGGTAAGGTTAACAGCATATAAGCTCTGTTATAAATACCTAGATCATTTACCCCGTACCATTTTCCGACAATCATATTATCAGAATTACGCGCCCAATAGGATATAATATTAAATCCTATTATATTACCTATAAGCTTCCGGGTAAATTTATAGCCAACTTTAATATAATTTAATGG
This sequence comes from Mucilaginibacter lappiensis, assembly GCF_900155965.1. Lineage (GTDB taxonomy): Bacteria > Bacteroidota > Bacteroidia > Sphingobacteriales > Sphingobacteriaceae > Mucilaginibacter > Mucilaginibacter lappiensis. The sequence continues at coordinate 232,523 of NZ_FTMG01000009.1, read as the reverse complement.
AAATATTTTGAAACCTAATTTTACTTCACGTTCATATAAAACAGCAGTAATTATGGCTGTAAAAATTTGCGGGATAATTAGTGCCCAATATCCTCCTTTAAAATAACCCAAAATCATTGTAATAATTGCTGATGCTACAGTACATATCAAAGTAACTTTACCTATAAAGCCAAATTTTAGTTGTTTGGACAATAAAGCCCCTTGAGCCAAACTCAGGCTTCGCAATATAAACGTAGATGCTAAAACAATTGTCGGAATTAAAAGCTCCTGGTTTTTATAGAATAAAGCAATGGGATAAGCCAGGATTACAGTAATTACAAATAGTAAAACTCCTAATAACCATGCTAAATTAGTTAATACTCTCTGATAAGTTCTTCCATAATCACTTCTGATTAGTGCGTACGATAAGCCTCCGTCAGAAAAAACAGCTATGAATCCTGTAAAAACCGTAATCAATCCAATAGTGCCATAGCTATTGGGTGATACTAACCGCGAAATAATGATCGATGATAAAAAGGATACTGCTTGAGAAATATATGTATATGAGCCAGCGATCAAAACATTACCTAGTAATTTTTTCTTAAAACTCATATGCCTATTGTTTTTCTGATAGTATTTACAACAGCCCTTGTCTTATCAGACAAATTTTGTTTAAAAAGCGTGCGCTTTATTTCAGAGAGGTATTTAGCCGGAAGCCCTTTTTTAAGCTCTTCCTGATCATTTTTTGCAAATCTTATAGCATGAAGCTTGCAAATTTCATAATAGAGCGCATCATCAATCTTTTTATTATCATTTAGTGATCTAATGATCGCTATTCGCCCCCTGTTTAATTCATCACTCTTATCTGGAGATATTCCCCAAAACGTTTCATTCTCCCACAGATGTATCGCTGTAGGAAAGCTTATATAGCCGCAGTCCATTCCTGCACATCCCATTAAGGCCATACTGGGATACCAATCAGTATCATGTTTTCTGATAAATTCTGGTTGGTATAAATTTCTGTCAAAGCAAAGCCCGGTATATATATGCGATGATAAAAATATGTGAGCTGCCGCATTAACCGTCATATTTTCTTTGTAAAAATCCGTTTTGGAAAACGAGTACACTGACGATGTTAATGACTTTTCAAGCAACATTATTAATGCTGTTTTAAAAACCAAAGGTTGGTGTTTGCCTATATAATTTTTCAAGTTATCGATAGCCCCGGCTATCAACATGTCATCATCCGTTAATAGATACACATATTTACCGGAGGCACTTTCAATTACTTTCGAAAAATTAACTATAGGTCCAACATTAACTTCATTTCTGAAATATTTAATTCGGGAATCTTTAAAACTACTTGCAACTTGCGCCGTATCATCAGGAGAACAATTATCTTGAATAACTATTTCAATATCATTTTCTTGGTATCCTATAATAGATTCTATGCACTTTTTTAACAGAGCAGAACGATTATAGGTAGGTATACAAAACGATATTATGGCTTTTTCGTTACCCATTTATGTATGCTTTGATGGTATCGGAAATATAATCATAATGAGTTTCATTAAGTCCGGGCCAAACCCCTAACCAAAAAGATTGGTTCATAATGATATCAGTATTAGTTAAATCTCCAACAACCCGGTGCGGCACATTTGCATAAGCTGGTTGCCTTAATAAATTACCAGCAAATAGTAAACGTGTTCCTATCTTGCTTTCTTCCAGATGCTGCACCAACATGTGCCTATCGGCGGCATCCCCCTCTCTTAAAGTTAAAAGGAAACCAAACCATGATGGATTACTATGCTCAGTAGGCTCCGGAAGAATAAATACTTCTTCAAATTCCTTCATCCTATCATACAATAACTTATAATTCTGACGGCGCTTCTCCACAAAACGATCAACCTTATTTAATTGTGATACGCCAAATGCAGCCTGCATATCGGTAACCTTTAGATTGAATCCAATATGCGAATAAGTATATTTATGGTCATAACCGTATGGCAACGATCCTAATTGCTGTGAAAAGCGGCAACCACATGTATTGTCTTTTCCAGGTTCACAATAGCAGTCTCTGCCCCAGTCCCTAAAGCTTTCTGCAACTTTAGCTAATTCTGGGTTATTTATCAGAACCGCTCCACCTTCACCCATAGTAATATGATGTGCCGGATAAAATGAGAAAGTAGCAATATCACCAAATGTACCGGTCTTTTTATCTCTGTACGTAGCTCCTAATGAATCACAGTCATCTTCTACCACCCACAAGTTATATTTTTTTGCCACCCGCATTACTTCATCCAGATTAAACGGATTGCCTAAGGAATGAGCAATCATGATAGCTTTTGTTTTAGGAGAAACGGCAGCTTCGATCAACTCAGCCTTAACATTGTGTGTCGCTACATCTACATCTACAAAAACCGGGATAGCTCCAAATTGAACAATTGGGTTAACTGTAGTTGGAAAACCAGCTGCAACTGTAATTACCTCATCGCCAGCCTTAATAGCTCTATCGCCTAATTTGGGCGATGTTAGTGCATAAAAAGCAACCAAATTTGCCGACGAACCTGAATTTACTAAAAGCGCTTTAACCGCACCAAAGTATTGTGCAAATTTATATTCAAAGTCATTAGCAAAACGACCTGCCGTTAACCATCCATCAAGTGTAGCATCAACGCCTAACAATATATCATCCTCGTCAAGTACTTTCCCTGTAACAGGTATGTAATTTTGACCTGGAATTATAATTTGAGTTGTTTTTCTTTGAGCAATCTCTCTGAGGCTTTTTTCCAGTTGAGGGTCGGTGATATTTTTTAACATGACAATTTATCTTGTTTATAGTATAATATATTTATTGTTGAGATCAAGTACTTTCCATTTCAATAGGTTTGGCAAAAGGTTCCATTTCTGTTATAGGCTTGCCAAAGGCTATTTTGGGGTAAGTATTTGTATAGGGATCTATCATGATTTGCAATAAAACAGGGGCATCCCTGTTAACATCATTCCACATCCACTTTACCGCATCCTCAATTTCATCTTCTTTTGAAATTGTGATACTGTTTATTCCATATGCCAAGGCTACCTTTTCAAAGTCTGGAGCACTATAGCCCCAATAAGTTGATTGATATCTTGACTCAAAATAACTATCCTGAAACTGCCGAATCATTCCCAAATTCTTATTATTCATGATAATGATCTTGACTGGAAGTTTATTGCGCGCAATGGTTTGTAACTCCTGTATATTAATTTGCATGCAACCATCGCCAATTATAGTAATTACAGGTTTTATGCCAAGGGCAAAACTGGCACCAATACCCGCCGGTAAAGCATATCCCATAGCACCCATCCCTGCAGATGTAAGAAACAGCTGATCTTTTTTTAATTCTATTGACTGTGCTGTCCACATTTGATGGCTTCCTACATCAGCAATAAAACATTTAGACAGAGGGGAGTTTTTTGATAAACTATGAATAAATACATTTGGGTTTATACCGTTGGGATCAAGCTCCTTAACATCGGGCCATTGTTCCCTTAGTCCGTTAATATATTCATACCAGGATGTTGGATTTGGAAATTCACCATCTGCTGAAAATGTATTAAAGTCTTCAAAAAATTGCTTAGCATCTGCAACAACCGGAACACACCCTTTTATTCTGTTATTGATCTCTCCGGGCTCGCAATCTATATGGTAAATCTTTCTGTTTTCAAAAAATTTAGTGTCTGCTCCTGTTTGTCTGATATCAAGGCGACTACCAACTACTATTAATAAATCACTTTCTCCAAACGCAATATTTGCCCACCTATTACCATAACTTCCAATAAAACCTACTCTTGAGGGGTGGGTATATTCTAAAGCATCAACAGCAAGTAACGTTGTAATAACAGGAACATTGGTTTTTTCAATAAATACTTTCATCGCATCTATTGCAAAAGCCGACCTTACTCCTCTGCCAACTAAAAGTAACGGGCGTTGAGCATTTTTAATATCTTCAACAATATCTTCTAAAATTGCCTTGGTTGGAGCCAATGTAGGCGCTACATCTAAATTAGGGGCAGGAACTGTAATTAGTGCTCTTTGAACATCCATAGGAATATCAATTAGTACAGGCCCTGGTCTTCCTTCAACAGCTATTGCAAATGCTTCTTCTAAAATTAATGGTAAATCATCCTGATGTTCCACCTTATAACAGGCTTTTGTTATAGGCTTCACCATGGAGATGATATCTGTTTCCTGAAACCCCAATTGCCTGATAGGGCGATCGCCCTTCTGCTCATGTCTATTAACTTGTCCGGTTATAAAAACTGCGGGGGTTGAATCAAAATAACAACTTCCTATGCCTGTAATTAAATTTGTTGCACCAGGGCCGCTGGTGGCCAGAGCCACTCCTGGTATACCTGTAACACGTCCATAAGCGTCGGCAGCAAAAGCTGCTGCTTGTTCATGGTGCATTGAAATTATATTGATTGATGTTTTTTGATTTAAAGAGTCCAAAAGATGAGTAATCATCCCACCAGAAAGTTCAAAAACATACTGGACTCCCTTTTGCTCCAAAAATTTCGCTATGTAATCAGATGCTTTCATTATTGATGTTTTTTTACCTGTTCTTTAATGTGGTTTACTGTTAGAATAAGTGATTCATTAAAATCTGAAACTTCAAATTCGCCAAATTCATTAACAAATTTTGAAACATTACCTTGCATATGCATAGGTTGATTTTCTCTATATGATAATTTAGAAAAATTTAACTGAAATAAAGGATTTATTTGATCTCGTATAAATTCTACCAAACTTTTAAGACTAACTAAGTTTTTCCCAGAGATATTATATACGCCTGAAGACCCGTTAACATTAATAATCTGATTAATACCCCTTCCTAAATCCTCAACATATAAATAAGCATACTTTTGTTCACCAGGCGTTAAATCCATATGATCAGTAGTTAGTAATTTATTAACTAAAGTTGGGATTAACCATTTCTCAGATTCACCTATTCCAAAAAATGAGAATAACCTAAGCCAAAACCAATCTATTTTATTGTGATTACAAAATTGTTTTACAAGTTCGGCACAAACCAGCTTAACACAACCATAAGCTTCTGTCGGATTTAAAACATGTTCCTCCGTTATGCAACCGTCAAAAACGCCATACTCGGCTTGCGATCCTAAAGAAATAACTTTTTTTGTCATTGACCTTTGCGCTACAGACAATACTTGTTCAGTAAAAATAATATTAGCTGATTGTATTTCCCATACATTCCTCTCCAAATGGCCAACTCCTATCCACGCTGAATGAATAATTATTTCCGGTTCAAAATCTATAACCTTCTCCATCCAACTATTCCCATCTTGCAATATCCAGATAATTCTGCCCTCAAAATTCTTACATAAATGTCTTGAGGAGCCATCCCTATAAGTAGCGGCTATGGTATGCCCTTGCTCTACTAAATAGTTCGCTATATTTGAGCCTAAAAATCCGGTAACACCTGTAATAAAAACCTTAGCCATTGAGAAAATAGGTTATCTGCGTTTCGGTATATCTTTCTGAACTTCCCTCGTTTTCAAAAAAGTTTTTATACCAGTCTATTGTATATTCAACAGCTTTTTTTGCATTCAGCTGAGGCTTCCATCCCAATTGATCCGTTGCCTTACTGATATCAAGTTTTAGCAAACCAGCCTCATGCGGTTGGTTTATAAATTCAGGCACCTCGTACTCACCCATGCCCCAGGTAGCGATCGAAAGTTCTACCATTGTTTTAACGGTAAGAGCATCTTCTCCGTATGGCCCAAAGTTATATGCCTGAGCATATTTAACCGGATCGGTTACTAATTTAGCTCCAAGTAATAAATAACCCAAAACTGGTTCTAAAACATGTTGCCATGGTCTTATAGAGGTAGGATTTCGGATGATTATTTTTTCATTGTTACCAATTGCTCTTGCTATATCTGGTATTAAACGATCCTTTGACCAATCGCCGCCGCCTATAACATTTCCTGCTCTGGTAACAGCTATAGCTTTTTGGTGTTCCTGATAGTTTTTGGTATTAAAGAACGAGTTACGGTATGAATCAATCACCAATTCCGCACATGCTTTACTTGCGCTATAAGGATCATAACCACCAAGCCGGTCATTTTCACGGTATGGGTATATCCATTCATTATTATGATAAACCTTATCCGTAGTGATCAGTATCACGTTACAAGGTTTATTTATCGACCTTACCCCCTCAAGCAAATTTGCCGTGCCAATAGCATTTATCTCAAAAGTTTCTGTCGGAAGCTCATATGATAATCTTACCAGAGGCTGGGCTGCAAGATGAAATACAAAATCTGGTTGAAATTCTTTTATATCGTCAATTAATTTTTGTTTGTTTCTCAAGTCCGCTATAGTTGATTCACACAACTGATCGCCTTTTATTAAATGATATAAATTTTTGTCGTTATCCGGAGCTAACGCATAGCCCTTTACATCAGCACCCAACATAGATAGGGCTTTAAGCATCCAGGAACCTTTAAAACCGGTATGGCCGGTTAAAAAAACTTTCTTGCCTTTGTATACTGAAGCTAAATTATTATACATCATTACCAAATTTTCCAGGGTGCCTTATTTGTTTCCCACATTGCATTCAAATCCTGCTTATCCTTAAGTGTATCCATTGGTCGCCAAAAGCCAGTATGTTTATATGCGTTCATTTGACCGGCATTAGCTATTTGTTCCATAGGCTGTTGTTCCCAAACTGTACTATCACCTTCTTTTATGTAATTAAAAACCTCTGGTTGGCAAACAAAGAATCCACCATTGATCCAGGCACCATCACCTTTAGGTTTTTCCATAAATGAGTGAACCGTGGAATCTTCAAGAATATTTAATGAACCAAATCTGCCTGATGGCTGCACTGATGTAACTGTACATGATTTACCATGTTCTTCATGATATTTTACCAAAGCCTTTATATCAATATCACATACTCCATCACCATAAGTAAGCATAAACGGAGAATCACCAACAAAAGGCTGAATACGTTTTATACGTCCTCCTGTCATTGATTCATTACCAGTATCAACCAACGTTATTTTCCACGGCTCAGCCTGCGAATCATGCACTTTAATTGAGTTATCAGCAAGGTCAATAGTAACATCGGACTTGTGCAAAAAGTAATTGGCAAAATACTCTTTAATAACGTAGCCCTTATACCCAAGACAAACAATAAAATCATTATAGCCATAGCTGGAATAGATTTTCATGATATGCCACAAAATAGGCATTCCACCTATCTCAACCATGGGTTTAGGTTTTAATACTGTTTCTTCGGATAGTCTGGTGCCCAGTCCTCCTGCTAATAATACAACTTTCATCTAATTATTTTAATTGATTAATCTGTTACTAAAACCTTAACATTATTGGTTACTGGAAAACTACAACACAACAAACATTCGTCTGGTAATAACTCGTTCTTTTTATGTGCACCAATCATCTTGACTTCTCCTGAAAGTAGTTTTCCTTTACATATCAGACAGCTCCCGGTTTGGCAGGAATAAGAAAGCTCCAGAGATGCATCGAGGCCAGCCTCAAGGATGCTTTTTCCTTTCACTACTTCAATATTTTGATTCGAATTGCCCATAATAATTTCTACATTCTGAGTTAGTATTAATTCAAACTCCTTAGGGTCTCGAACAATTTCAAAATCTTCAGTATAGATATTTTCATCAATTATACCTAATTTATATAATTGATCTTTAACGGACTCTTTTAAACCTGTAGGTCCGCATATATAGTGGACCGTATTTTCCAAGGGACGTTCGCTTTTCATGACAGAAAGAATTTTCTTCGGATCAATTCTTCCTTCTATAATATTACTATTTGTAGCACTTATTGTAAGTTTTGAATAAAAATGAAATAATGAAAGATTTTTAAACGTTTTTTTAAGTTCGTTTATTTGGTTAGAAAAAATAACACTTTCAAAGCTTTTATTTCCATACACCAGCGTTAGGTGATTACAAAGTCCATTATGTAAAACAAATTTTGCTATTGACATTAAAGGTGTAACACCACTGCCTGCTCCCCATAAAACCAGATGTGAATTAGCCAAATTAGTTACTTTATCTAAAGTAAAATCCCCTAAAGGTTCAAAAACTTCAACAATATCTCCAACTGATAATTTGTCATGGATATGATTTGATACAATCCCCCCTGTTACACGCTTCACTGTTACTTCAATATTTGAATCAATCCCCGGAGCAGATGAGAAAGAATAAGGCCTAATGTATCTACGGCCATTTATACGAAAAATTAGCGTTAAATACTGCCCAGCTAAATACTTCACTTTTTTCAAGCCAGGTTGCTTGAAACAAATGGTTAGAGTATCTACCGTTTCGTATCTTAACTCTATAATTTTTAAAGTATAAATTAACATAATATATTGTTAAAGTAAACAAGTAAATGTCATATCTATGACTTTATACCACTCAGCCATTATTGCCTAAGAGGTCTTTAATCTTTTTTGAAGAATCTACTAAACGGACTCAATATCCTTTTTTTATTTAAGTCCTCTTCATAATAACCATAGCCATAACCATAGCCGTAGCCGTAGCCATACCCATTTCCTCTATCAACAGAGTTGTATACAATGTTTAGGTTTTTAAATATTTGCTTACGATACAGATTATCAATTAAACTAACCTGGGCTTTGATACTATAGTTATTTCTAATTACAAACATTGTTGCATCAGCCCACTTGCTTAGTATTTGGGCATCGGTAACCAAGCCTACAGGAGGAGCATCAAGAATTATAAAATCAAATTCTTTTTTAAGCTCAGCTATTAATATATCCATTCGTCCGTTGGTCAATAATTCCGCAGGATTTGGCGGCACAGGACCGCTTGTTATGATATAATAATTCTCTTGTTGTGGGATAGACCTTATAATGTCTTTAGAACTTACCTTGCCTATAAAATAATTTGATAAACCTACTGAATTTTCTAACCCAAGGGCCGAGTGAAGTTTGGGCTTACGCAAATCCAGCTCTAAAACAACTACTTTTTTATTTGCAGTTGCTAAACTTGCGCCTAAGTTCAATGAGATAAATGACTTTCCTTCACCGCTTATATTTGAAGTAAATAAAATCACTTTATGATCATTATTGAAATCAATATATTGAAGATTGGTACGAAAAGCTCTCATTTGTTCGGCAATCATTGAACGAGGGCGCTCAGATACAATAAGAGGAACCGAGTCATCAGAGTGGGCTATCTCAGCAAGAATTGGTGTTCTCGTAAGCTTTTCAATTTGAGATTTATCCCTGATTTTATAATCTAATACGTTTTTCAGATATATTACTATAATTGGCAGAAGTAATCCTAATAGTATAAAAAAAGAATAAATTACACCCTTAACCGGCTTCAAAGGAGTGTTATCACTTATCGCTTTATCAATTGTTCTACTATCTGAAATAGTTGTAGCTAAAGAAAGCTCTGTTGATTCGCGCTTTTGTAATAAGAAATTAAACAGATTATTTTTTATATCCTGCTGCCTCATTACATCAAGTAAACCTCTTTCTTTAGCAGGTACATTTTTTATTATTCCCGAAAACTTTTTGCTTTCGCTTATTAACTGCTCTTTATTTAATAGTAAGCCACTCCTTACGTTCTTTAATGTAGGCAGTAATGTTTCTTTAATACTTTGTATCTGGTCGTTTATAGAATTAACAATTGGATTTGTTTCAGGTGTAGTTCGTAATAAGCTTGTTCTTGTTATTTGTGCCTGACCCAATTGTTGTACCAAGGCCAATAAAGAAGGGTCTTGTATACCCAGCATTGATGGTAATTTTACTCCCGTATTATCATTGCCTTCATTTAAATAAGACTCCAGATTATCCAACGATGCAAGCTGTAAGTTTATTTTGCTTAATTGATCGTCGTTATCCTTCACACTGCTCAAAAACAATCCTGATTCAGCAGTTATATCAGTGATGCTATTGCTTGATTTATAATCCTGTACTTTTTTTTCAACAGAACTTAAATCATTGGCTATTGATACCAATCGGCTTTGAATAAAGTTTAATGAATTTGTTGCCGTTTTATTTTTATCATCAATGGCGGCAATATTGTATTCGTCTATTAGGTTATCTAAAATGTCTTTTCCGCGCTGAGGGATAGCATCTTCTAAACTAATTAGTAATACAGTAGCCTCCTTACTTGCTGGATCAATTTTTATGTTACCGGAGTAAGCAGCAGCAAGATTTGCGGTTGTACTAAAAGTAACATAAATAGGCTGATTAGAAAATCGTACACTTTTAGCACGGGTAATGAGTATAAGACCAGCGTCTGTTTGTACAGGTTTATTTAGTGAAACCGGTTTCCCATTAAACAAGGCTTTTTGTTCATCAACCAAATTAACAAGCCATTCCTTAGAATAAGTAAGCGGGCCCGGCTTTAGAACTTCCACTTTGAATGGAGAGTTTTTGTACAAATAATATTTTGCTAAGTGATGCTGTATATAATAATTTGTTTGAAGATGTAATGCTTCTATAACTTTAGTCATTAAAGAATTTGACTTCAGTATTTGTATTTCATTATCTATGATCTTACTTGAAGAATTTAGATCGAGCTGATTTAACAAATCTTTAGCATCGCTGCTTGCACCGCTTTTATCGTCTTTAATTAATAAAGTAGTCTGAATTTTATACTGAGGAATTTGCGTTTGGATAAACAAATAACCAAGCACCAATGCTAATAGCAAAGAAACAACAAACCATTTCCAATGAACTAAATATTTAAATAATATCTCTCGAGGATTTACTTCGGGTTCTTCAGCACCACTAACAATATATTCGGAAAATTTTTTTTCTTCTTGCATAAAAACTATATAACTATCTCCTTACAATGTAAAGTATTAAAGTAAGTAAGCTTACCACAATTGGTATTACCTGATAAGTTCTATCAATTGATTGAGCTTTGGCCTTTCCTGTTTTTACATATATAACATCGTTAGCGTGCAAATAATAATAAGGAGAATTAAAAACGTCCCTCCCTCTCAAATCAACATTCCCAAAAACCTTCTTCCCGTTCATATCCCTAACAATCGTTATACTATCTCTTCTGGCAAATACCGTTAAGTCCCCAGCTAAACTCAACGCCTCAGGTAATGTTATCATTTCATTTGGGATAGTATAAATTGAGGGCTTGGCTACCTCTCCTAAAACGGAAATACGATAATTTAAGAACCTAACGTTTACGGTTGGTTCTTTTAAATATTTACTTACTAAAACTTTTATCGTATCGCTTGCTTGCGTAGTTGAAAGTCCACTTATTTTTAGATTCCCTATCAAAGGCAATTGTATAACACCAGATGAGTTAACTAAATATCCCGGGGCTGCAGACTGACTTAGTACGGCAGAACCACTGCTTGCTGAAGAAGTCCCACCAGAGCTCGCACTAACCGAATAAGGATTAAAAAAACTACTGGCTTCTGGGTTTAATGAATTTACATAAATGGAGAGAATGTCTCCTGGTTGAATTTTGGGGATATAAACTTTAGCTAAATCAAGCGTATCAGTAAAACCTTTTGTTTTTTGAAAATAAACTAGCTTTTTCTCATTGCTACAGGAAGATATAAGAATTACGGAAACAATAGCTAAAAAAATCTTTAAGAAACTATTTTTTATCATTTAGATTGTTTTTAAATTATAGAAGATACATTACAGCCTTCTTTTTTTACTGGTAATTATTTAGTATGCTGGCAATATTAATAAAAAACAATTGTCGAGGCCGAATATACAAAATCATTCAACAAACTATCCTTTTTTTAACAACTTATTTATATTTTGCCGGTTTTTTTATTAATAATGAAATAATCTAATATTAATTTAAAGTTCACTTTTCCCAATTCAACAAGCAATAAATTATGCTTGCCCCATTGTTCCACCAAAATTCATTGGGAAGCCTGAAGGCTCTTGCTGAACCTTAATACGGCCATTAATCGATTCAAATTTTTCCAGATTGTCTTCCAATGCGGTTAACAAACGTTTAGCATGTTCGGGAGTTAAAATAACCCGCGACTTTACTTTTGCCTTAGGTATTCCGGGCATTACCCTGATAAAATCAAGCACAAATTCTGAGCTCGAGTGAGTAATTATCGCCAGATTTGAATAAATTCCCTCCGCTATTTCTTCAGAAAGTTCAATATTCAGTTGATTTTCATTTTGTTCTTCCATTTTATTAAAATAATAAAGCCATTCATTTATCAAAAGGCTTTCCAATAATAACAAATATTGTTCAACCTTTAACTGCATTTCAATTCATGCCTTAAAAATGCTTTATCGTAAGCAATGAAACTCAAAACAGTCGTGTTTTATTTTTGTTTCATTTTTTTTACTTTTTGCCAATCTGATATATTCCTATCATTAAACGAAAAAGCCCCTCGGTTTTTACCGAAGGGCTTGTTAATATATTGAAGTAAACTACGCTTCTACTTCCTCAGTTTTTGAAGCCATTAAGCGATCAAACTCTTCCTGTGAACCTACACGGATATTTTCATATTCACGTAAGCCTGTACCAGAAGGAATCAGGTGACCAACAATAACGTTTTCTTTCAAGCCAAGCATCAAATCTTTTTTACCAGCTATAGCAGCCTCATTCAGTACTTTAGTAGTTTCCTGGAATGATGCAGCAGAGATAAACGATTTGGTACCTAAAGATGCCCTGGTAATACCTTGCAGTATCGGACTTGAAGTTGCAGGGATAGCATCACGAACTTCAACCAATCTCAGATCCCTACGTTTTAGAATTGAGTTCTCATCACGCAGTTTTCTTAATGAAACTATCTGACCAGCTTTTAATGTAGTTGAATCACCTGGCTCAACTACAACCTTTTTGTCAAATATCTCATCGTTTTCGGTCATGAAATCCCAGCTATCAACAGATTCTCTTTCCAGGAAGCGGGTATCACCTGCATCCTCGATCGCTACTTTCTGCATCATCTGGTGAACGATCACCTCAAAGTGCTTATCGTTGATCTTCACACCCTGTAAACGGTAAACCTCTTGAATACCATTTACCAGGTATTCCTGTACCGCAGCCGGGCCTTTAATAGCCAGGATATCAGCAGGAGATATAGAACCATCAGATAACGGCATACCGGCTTTCACAAAGTCGTTATCCTGTACCAGGATGTGTTTTGACAATGGAACAAGGTATTTTTTAACCTGACCGTCTTTTGATTCGATAGTGATCTCACGGTTACCACGTTTAACACCACCCAAGGTTACCACACCATCAATCTCTGTTACTACAGCAGGATTTGACGGGTTACGTGCTTCAAATAACTCGGTTACACGTGGTAAACCACCGGTGATATCCCGGGTTTTACCAGTTGAACGAGGAATCTTGGCAATAACCTGACCTGTTTGTAGTTTTTCGCCTTCTTCAACGGCGATGTGTGCTCCTACAGGAATGTTATATCCTTTTATGACGTTACCTTTTGTATCAGTAATTTGAATAACAGGATTTTTTGTTTTATCCCTGGTATCGATAATTACTTTTTCACGGTGACCAGTTTGCTCATCAGACTCTTCACGGAAAGTGATACCATCCAATACAGCTTCAAATTGAGTTAAACCTGCAAATTCAGATATAATCACCGCATTATACGGATCCCATGAACAGATACGGTCGCCTTTGGTTATTTTGCTACCATCTTTAATGTACAGGTATGAACCATAAGGGATATTGTTGGTAACAATGATCTTGTTACTTCCCTCTTCCACAATACGGAACTCACCAGAACGGCCTAATACCACATCTACATCACCCTCTTCGGTTTTGTATTGAACAGTACGTACGTTTTCAAATTCAATGATACCATCAAACCTTGCATTGATCTGTGATTCAGCAGCAATGTTCGAGGCGGTACCACCCACGTGGAATGTACGTAATGTTAACTGTGTACCCGGCTCACCAATTGACTGTGCAGCAATTACCCCTACAGCCTCACCTTTTTGCACGCGTTTGCCGCTGGCAAGGTTACGACCATAGCATAATGCACAAACACCACGCTTGCTTTCGCAAGTTAATACCGAGCGTATTTCAATACCTTCTAATGGAGAGTTTTCAATCTTTTTACCTACTTCTTCAGTAATATCCTGACCGGCTGATACCAACAGTTCGCTGGTGATAGGGTCATGAACATCATGTAAAGAGGTACGGCCTAAAATACGGTCATATAATGGCTCAACAATATCTTCATTGTCTTTCAGGGCTGTTGTATAGATACCTCTTAAAGTACCGCAATCAACCATACCAACAATCATATCCTGGGCAACATCATGCAACCTACGGGTTAAGTAACCCGCATCGGCTGTTTTCAACGCTGTATCCGCCAAACCTTTACGGGCACCGTGAGTAGAGATAAAGTACTCTAATACTGATAAACCTTCTTTAAAGTTTGAAAGAATCGGGTTTTCGATGATCTCACCACCTGAACCTGATTTCTGAGGCTTAGCCATCAAACCACGCATACCTGCAAGCTGACGGATCTGCTCTTTTGAACCACGGGCACCTGAATCAAGCATCATGTATACCGAGTTAAAGCCCTGATTATCGTTACTCAGGATATCCATCACATTCGCAGTTAAGCGGTTGTTGATACGTGTCCAGATATCGATAATTTGGTTATAACGCTCGTTATTAGTAATGAAACCCATGTTGTAATTACCCATTACCTCTTCAACTTGTTTAGAAGCTGTTTCGATCAGTGTAACTTTTTCAGCTGGGATATTGATATCTTTCAGGTTAAATGATAAACCACCCTGGAATGCCATTCTGAAACCTAATTCCTTAATATCATCAAGGAACTGGGCTGCACGAGCCATACCGGTAATTTTAACAACTTCACCAATAATATCACGCAGTGATTTTTTGGTCAGCAATTCATTAATATAACCTACTTCAACAGGTACGTGCTCATTAAATAATACACGGCCTACAGTAGTATCGATGATCTTGCTTACAATGCTGCCATCTTTTTCTTTGATCAAACCTTTAACCTTAATAAAGGCGTGCAAATCGATCATGCGCTCATTGTAAGCAATAATTACTTCTTCAGAAGAATAGAAAGTTAAGCCTTCGCCTTTTACAACACGGCCTGCATCAGTTTTACGACCTTTGGTTATGTAGTACAAACCAAGCACCATGTCTTGTGATGGTACAGTAATAGGTGTACCGTTGGCAGGGTTAAGGATGTTGTGTGATGCCAGCATCAGGATTTGGGCTTCCAAAATTGCCGCGTTACCTAGAGGTACGTGAACGGCCATCTGGTCACCGTCAAAATCCGCGTTGAAGGCCGTACAAGTTAATGGGTGCAATTGGATTGCTTTACCTTCAACAAGTTTTGGCTGGAACGACTGGATACCTAATCTGTGCAGCGTAGGCGCACGGTTTAGTAATACAGGGTGTCCTTTCAATACGTTTTCCAAAATGTCCCAAACCAATGGGTCTTTACGGTCAACTATCTTTTTGGCAGATTTTACTGTTTTAACCACACCACGCTCAATCATTTTGCGGATGATAAATGGTTTAAACAGCTCGGCAGCCATATCTTTTGGTAAACCGCACTCATGTAATTTAAGGTTTGGACCTACAACAATTACCGAACGGGCAGAATAATCCACACGTTTACCTAATAAGTTTTGACGGAAACGGCCTTGTTTACCTTTCAGGATGTCTGAAAGTGATTTCAGGGCACGGTTACCTTCGGTTTTTACCGCGTTTACTTTACGTGAGTTATCGAATAACGAGTCAACAGCTTCCTGTAACATACGTTTTTCGTTACGTAATATAACTTCCGGTGCTTTGATCTCGATCAAACGTTTTAAACGGTTATTACGGATAATTACACGACGGTAAAGGTCATTCAGATCCGAAGTTGCGAAACGGCCACCTTCCAGTGGTACCAACGGACGCAGTTCAGGCGGGATAACCGGAACGATCTTAACGATCATCCACTCAGGGTTATTCTCGATACGGGTTTTAGCATCACGGAAAGCCTCAACAACCTGTAAACGTTTTAAAGCTTCGTTTTTACGTTGTTGTGAAGTTTCGTTTGCTGCCTGGTGACGCAAGCTGAATGATAATTCATCCAGGTCAAGACGTTTTAACAGCTCTTCTAAAGCTTCGGCGCCCATTTTAGCCACAAATTTCTGTGGATCCTTGTCATCCAGGTATTGGTTTTCTTTTGGAAGAGTATCTAACACATCAAGATATTCCTCTTCAGTAAGGAAATCCATTTTGTTGATACCATCTGTTTCTTTAATACCTGCTTGTATAACTACATAACGCTCGTAGTATATGATCAGGTCGAGCCTTTTTGTTGGCAAACCTAATAGGTAACCAATTTTATTTGGTAATGAACGGAAGTACCAGATATGAGCAACAGGAACTACAAGGTTAATGTGGCCCATGCGCTCGCGGCGTACTTTCTTTTCGGTTACTTCAACACCGCAACGGTCGCACACGATACCTTTGTAACGGATACGTTTGTATTTACCGCAATGGCACTCATAATCTTTAACCGGACCAAAAATACGTTCGCAGAATAAACCATCGCGCTCAGGTTTATAGGTCCTGTAGTTGATGGTTTCTGGTTTTAAAACTTCACCGCTTGAACGTTCCAGGATGGACTCAGGAGAGGCCAGACTGATCGTAATTGTGGTGAAATTACTTTTGATTTTATTATCCTTTTTGTAAGACATAGTCTCCTTGTTTTTTAATGATTGAATTAGTGAGTTAGTGAATTAGTGAGTCAACCTACTTTGTTAAATCACTCTTTTACTATGTTTGAATTAGTGAGTTAGCGAATTAATGATTTGTTCAATCATTAATTCACTAACTCACTAAATCACTAATTATTCTAACGTGATATCTAAACCTAAACCTCTTAATTCATGAACCAATACATTGAATGATTCAGGAACAGACGGTGTTGGCAGGTTTTCACCTTTAACAATAGCCTCGTAAGTTTTGGCACGGCCGATAACATCATCCGATTTAACGGTCAATATTTCTTGCAGTATGTTTGATGCACCGAACGCTTCAAGTGCCCAAACCTCCATCTCACCAAAACGCTGACCACCAAACTGGGCTTTACCACCCAATGGCTGTTGTGTAATTAATGAGTATGGCCCGATTGAACGCGCGTGCATTTTATCATCAACCATGTGACCCAGTTTCAGCATATATATAATACCTACTGTAGTTTGCTGGTCAAAACGATCGCCTGTTAAGCCATTGTATAAATAGGTACGGCCTGATTCTGGTAAGTTTGCCTTTTTAACCCACTCTTCCACTTCTTCATGGCTTGCACCATCAAAAATCGGGGTAGCGAATTTAATACCAAGCTCTTTACCGGCCCAGCCTAATACGGTTTCATAAATCTGACCCAGGTTCATACGTGAAGGTACACCCAATGGGTTCAACACTATATCAACCGGTGTTCCATCTTCAAGGAAAGGCATATCTTCGTCACGTACAATACGTGCAACGATACCTTTGTTACCGTGACGGCCGGCCATTTTATCGCCTACTTTAAGCTTACGCTTTTTAGCGATGTAAACTTTAGCCATTTGTACGATACCTGATGGAAGCTCATCACCTACACTGATAGCAAATTTATCACGACGATAAGCACCTAATTCCTCATTAACCTTGATGTTGTAATTATGAAGCAAAAGTTTGATCTGATCGTTTTTATCATCATCGGTTGTCCATTTAGTTGGGTTGATATTTTCATAGCTAAGCTCAACTAAAATTTTCTGCGTGAATTTTACACCTTTTGGCACCAAAAGCTCTTTGTAAATATTGAAAACACCTTGTGATGTTTTACCATTCACAATCTCAAATAACTTTTCAATCAAAGTATTTTTGAGTTCTTTTACAGCTCTTTCGTGTTTAGTATCCAGTTTCTCCAACTGTGCTTTTTCTTCGGCCTTAGAGGTCTTTTTAGCACGGCTGAACAATTTGGTATCAATAACAACACCTGCAATAGATGGTGGAGTTTTCAGAGACGCATCTTTAACATCACCTGCTTTATCACCAAATATGGCGCGTAACAGTTTTTCTTCTGGTGATGGATCTGACTCACCTTTTGGAGTGATCTTACCAATCAGGATATCGCCTTCTTTAACCTCGGCACCTACACGGATAATACCGTCTTCGTCAAGGTCTTTAGTAGCTTCTTCTGATACGTTAGGGATATCTGGTGTCAATTCCTCTTCACCACGTTTGGTATCACGTACTTCCAACTCAAACTCTTCAACGTGAAGTGAAGTGAAAATATCCTGTGAAACCACACGCTCAGATATTACAATCGCATCCTCAAAGTTGTATCCCTGCCAAGGCATGAACGCCACTTTTAAGTTACGGCCTAATGCAAGCTCACCATTCTGAGTAGCGTAACCTTCGCAAAGAACCTCTCCTTTTGATACCCTTTGGCCTTTTTTAACAATCGGCTTCAGGTTCATGGTGGTGCTTTGGTTAGTTTTCTTGAATTTGGTTAAACGATAGCTTTTTGAATCGCCATCAAATGAAACCAAACGGTCAAGCTCATTACGGTCATATTTAATACGGATTTCGTTGGCATCAACATACTCCACTATACCATCGCCTTCGGCGTTGATCAGTGTACGTGAATCTTTTGCCACACGTCCTTCCAGTCCGGTTCCAACAATTGGCGCTTCAGGACGTAACAATGGTACGGCCTGGCGTTGCATGTTTGATCCCATCAATGCACGGTTAGCATCATCATGTTCCAGGAACGGAATCAGCGAAGCCGCGATAGAAGTGATCTGGTTTGGAGCGATGTCCATTAAATCAAGTTTCTCCGGATCAATGATCGGGAAGTCACCTTCAAAACGTGCTTTTACTTTTGGTAATGCAAATACACCATTATCATCATAATGCGCGTTTGCCTGACCTATTGTTTTACCATCCTCATCTTCAGCAGATAAGTAGATAACCGGCTCTTGAACTTGTACTTTACCTTCAACCACACGTTTGTACGGAGTTTCGATAAAGCCTAAGTTGTTGATCTTGGCGTGTACGCAAAGTGATGATATCAAACCAATGTTTGGTCCTTCCGGAGTTTCAATAGTACACAACCTACCGTAGTGGGTGTAGTGTACGTCACGAACCTCGAAACCAGCACGCTCACGTGACAGACCACCGGGCCCAAGGGCTGACAGACGACGCTTGTGCGTGATCTCTGCCAGTGGATTGGTTTGGTCCATGAACTGTGATAACTGGTTTGTTCCGAAGAACGAGTTGATCACTGATGATAATGTACGTGCGTTGATCAGGTCGGTTGGGGTAAACACCTCGTTATCACGGATGTTCATACGCTCACGTATAGTACGTGCCATACGTGCCAAACCAACACCAAACTGAGCATATAACTGCTCACCAACTGTACGAACACGACGGTTTGACAAGTGGTCAATATCATCCACCTCAGCTTTAGAGTTGATCAGTTTGATCAAGTACTTCACAATGGCAATAATATCCTGCTTGGTTAATACCTTTGTTTCATCAGAGGTATTCAGTTTCAACTTACGGTTAATGCGGTAGCGGCCCACATCACCCAGGTCATATCTTTTATCAGAGAAGAATAAACGATCGATGATACCACGAGCTGTTTCTTCATCAGGTGGTTCTGCGTTACGTAACTGACGGTAGATATGCTCAACCGCTTCTTTCTCCGAGTTCGAAGTATCTTTTTGTAAGGTATTGTATATAATAGTATAATCACCGCTGGTGGCAGCATCTTCCTTATTCAGGATGATGGTTTTAACACCGGCATCAATGATCATATCAATATGATCGTCTTCCAATACGGTTTCACGCTCAAGGATGATCTCATTACGGTCGATAGAAACCACTTCACCGGTATCTTCATCCACGAAATCCTCAACCCATTTTTTAAGCACCCTTGCAGCAAGCTTACGGCCAATGAATTTCTTCAAGCCTGATTTGCTTACTTTTACTTCGTCGGCCAGTTCAAACAGCTCTAATATATCTTTATCAGAGTCATAACCTATGGCGCGAAGTAGTGTAGTAACCGGGAATTTCTTTTTACGGTCAATGTAAGCATACATCACGTTATTAACGTCAGTAGCAAACTCAATCCATGAACCTTTAAAAGGTATAACACGGGCAGAGTATAATTTTGTACCGTTGGTGTGGCGGCTTTGGCCAAAGAACACACCTGGCGAACGGTGTAACTGTGATACAATTACACGCTCGGCACCATTTATAACAAATGTACCTTTTGGGGTCATGTATGGGATAGTTCCCAGGTACACGTCCTGTACAATAGTTTCAAAATCTTCGTGCTCCTCATCATTACATGAAAGGCGAAGCTTGGCTTTTAAAGGCACACTGTAAGTTAATCCGCGCTCAATACACTCTTGTATATCGTAACGTGGCGGATCAATAAAGTAATCAAGAAACTCTAAAACAAAGATGTTTCTTGAGTCCGATATCGGAAAATTTTCAGCAAACACTTTAAACAAACCTTCTTTATAACGGTTGTCTGAGGTGGTTTCCAATTGAAAAAATTCCTGGAAAGATTGTAACTGAACATCCAGGAAATCAGGGTAATCAAGTACCTTTCTGCTGGTTGCAAAGTTTACTCTTTGATTATTGTTGTTTGCCAAGGTATTATAATTTTAGTTTATTAATAAACCTGTGTTTAGAAGTGAGATATGAGACGTAAGTATTGAGACTAAAAAAATTTCACAAGCTATATCCTGCAAAAAATCTCAAATCTCAAATCTAATATCTCAAGTCTATTGTATATAAACAGCAATAGACCCCGACCAAAATAGGTCGGAGTCTGATGCTATATTTTTATTGGGTTAACTTATTTAACCTCAACTACTGCTCCAGCTTCTTCTAATTGAGCTTTCAAAGATTGAGCTTCTTCTTTAGTTACACCAGTTTTTAATTCTTTTGGTGCGCCATCAACAAGATCTTTAGCTTCTTTCAAGCCTAAGCCAGTTAAGTCTTTTACTAATTTAACAACTGCTAATTTTGAGCCACCTGCTTCTTTCAGGATAACGTCAAATGCAGTTTGTTCTGCAGCAGCAGCAGGGGCATCATCGCCACCAGCAGGAGCAGCAGCAACAGCTACAGCTGCAGCAGCAGGCTCAATACCATACTCATCTTTTAAGATCTGAGCTAATTCGTTTACTTCTTTTACTGTTAAGTTTACCAACTGTTCAGCAAACGCTTTTAAATCCGCCATTTTATTTAAATTTTACTTTTAATGCTTTTTGTTTGTTAATATCGAACTTCAATAAGGTGTTCGTTAACCTCTTTCCTGTAATGTTTTTACAACACCTGCAATGATAGTTCCGCCTGATTGTAGGGCTGAAATAACGTTTTTCGCTGGTGATTGCAGTAATCCAATTATCTCTCCGATCAATTGTTCCTTTGATTTTAGTTTGATCAAAGTATCGATCTGGTCATCACCGATAAATATCGCTGAATCAATATAAGCTGCTTTTAAAACTGGTTTAGGACCTGCTTTTCTCAATTGTTTGATCAGCTTTGCCGGAGCAGTTGCTGATTTAGAGAAAAGGATAGATGATGAACCTTTTAATACATCAAATATTGGAGTGTAATCACCGCCCGCAGCTTCCATAGCTTTTCTAATTAAGCTATTTTTTGCTACCTTCATCGTAATATCGCTTTCGAAACATTTACGACGGATGTCATTGATCTTTGCAACCGTCAGGTCTGAGGTATCAGTAATATAAAAATTACCAAACTCATTCATCTGCTCAGTAAGGGCAAGAACAAGATCGTGTTTTTCTTCTTTATTCATGATTAAATCCCCGCTACTGTTTTAGTTTCAATTGCAATTCCTGGTGACATAGTTGAAGAGAGGTGAATACTCTTGAAATATGTTCCTTTTGCTGCAGATGGTTTTAATTTTGAGATAGTTTGCAATACTTCTAATGCATTCTCATAAATTTTATCTGCAGAGAAAGATGCTTTTCCTATTGAAGTATGGATGATACCTGTTTTATCAACCTTGAAGTCGATTTTACCACCTTTTACATCAGTTACAGCTTTTCCAACTTCTGGAGTTACTGTTCCTGATTTAGGGTTAGGCATAAGGTTACGTGGGCCCAATATACGACCTAAACGACCTACTTTAGCCATAACACTTGGCATAGTGATGATAATATCAACATCAGTCCATCCACCTTCAATCTTGGCAATATAATCATCCAAACCTACAAAATCTGCACCTGCGTCTTTTGCTTCTTGTTCCTTATCAGGAGTACAAAGCACCAGTACACGTACAGTTTTACCGGTTCCATGAGGCAATGTTGCAATACCACGCACCATTTGATTGGCTTTACGAGGGTCAACACCTAAACGAACATCTATATCAACTGATGAATCAAACTTAGTAAGGGTTAATTCCTTTACCAAAGCTGATGCAGCTTCTAATGAATACGATTTGTTAGCCTCAATTTTGGAGAGTGCCACTTTCTGATTTTTTGTTAATCTAGCCACTGTCTTAAACTGATTTTAATATAAATTAATTAATTCCAGGGAGCCGTACCTGATACGGTTATTCCCATACTACGGGCAGTACCTGCCACCATTTTCATGGCTGATTCAACTGTGAATGCGTTTAGATCCACCATTTTATCTTTAGCAATAGTTTCAACCTGTTCCCAATTTACATTGGCAACTTTTTTACGGTTGGGCTCTGCTGAACCACTTTTTAACCCTGTTGCTTCCAATAACTGGATTGCAACCGGAGGGGTTTTAATGATAAAATCGAAAGATTTATCAACGTAAACAGTAATCAAAACAGGCAACACTTTACCAGGCTTATCCTGGGTACGTGCATTAAACTGCTTGCAAAACTCCATGATATTCACCCCTTTTGCACCTAAAGCAGGTCCAATTGGAGGTGATGGGTTTGCAGCGCCGCCCTTTACCTGCAGCTTTACCATCGCACCGATTTCTTTTGCCATTTTAATTTACTTTAATTATAACTCAATGTTAGTAAGTGGAAGCTAAGTAACATTTAAGATTGTTCTGGTATCAAGTAGCTAGTATCAAGTATCATGACTTTAACTACTTTAACCTTATATTGTTGTTTATCGTTCTTTAGTAAGGGTATCAAAAGATCTTGATACTTGATACTAGTTACTTGATACTAAATTATTCTTTTTCTACCTGCATGTAATTCAATTCAAGCGGTGTACGACGCCCGAATATCTTTACCATTACCTTCAGTTTCTTTTTCTCTTCGTTAACCTCTTCTATCACGCCGCTAAAGCCGTTGAACGGTCCGTCCATAACTTTAACATTCTCGCCAATGTAATAAGGCACATTCATTGTTTCGCCCTGGGCGCTCATTTCATCAACCTTACCTAAAATACGGT
The DNA here is from genome assembly GCF_900155965.1 of Mucilaginibacter lappiensis. Taxonomy (GTDB): domain Bacteria; phylum Bacteroidota; class Bacteroidia; order Sphingobacteriales; family Sphingobacteriaceae; genus Mucilaginibacter; species Mucilaginibacter lappiensis. The sequence goes on along the minus strand of NZ_FTMG01000009.1, from coordinate 209,088 downwards.
TAACCTCGGCCTGGCGCAATGGAATAGCATTTCCGGCTTTATCGCCTAAAAACCCTATCACACTGTTTATATTTTTGATGATGTGTTCGGTTTCACCATCAAGCACAGCTTCCATCAGTACATAACCCGGAAAATAATTACGCTCTTTAGCTATCTTCTTTCCGTCGCGCATTTGATAGTACTTTTCGGTAGGTATTAATACCTGAGGTACTAAATGCGTAATGCCCAAACGACTAATTTCGGCATCTATGTATTGTTTAACCTTCTTTTCTTTACCACTGATGGCCCTAACTACATACCATTTCAATTGATCACTCATCGTTGTCTCCCTTGATGTTATGTTAGTGAATGATAAAATATACCAAGCAAATAATTAATGATCTGGTCCATACCTACAATAACTAACGCTATAATAATTGCAGCAACCAGTACCAAAATAGCACTGCTTTGCAATTCGCGCCAGGTTGGCCAAGTTACTTTTTGAGTTAACTCGATGTATGATTCTTTAATATATTCAGCTACGCCTGCCATTTTTTATTGTTTGCTTATGCACGGGAACAAGGATTCGAACCCTGATCAAAGGTTTTGGAGACCTCTATTCTACCGTTGAACTATTCCCGTGTATATTTTATAATAAGAAAACATAAGTTTGCTTTTTACAGTCAAAACTTATGTTTCCAATTAACCTTTTTGAAATTTTTATTTCAAAATTTCAGTTACCTGGCCAGCACCTACTGTTCTGCCACCTTCACGGATAGCGAAACGTAAGCCTTTTTCCATAGCGATAGCGTTGATCAATTTTACAGTGATGGTAACGTTATCACCTGGCATAACCATTTCTACACCTTCGGCCAGTGAAATCTCACCAGTTACGTCAGTTGTACGGAAATAGAATTGCGGGCGGTATTTGTTGAAAAATGGAGTATGACGGCCACCTTCTGCTTTTGATAATACGTAAACTTCTGCTTTGAAATCAGTGTGTGGAGTTACTGAACCTGGTTTGCAAATAACCATACCACGACGGATATCAGTTTTTTCAATACCACGTAACAATAAACCTACGTTGTCACCAGCTTCGCCACGATCAAGGATCTTGCGGAACATCTCAACACCAGTTACAGTTGATTTCAAGTTTTCAGCACCCATACCCAGGATGTCTACTTGCTCACCTGAGTTGATTACACCACGCTCAATACGACCGGTAGCAACAGTACCACGACCAGTGATTGAGAATACGTCTTCAACCGGCATTAAGAAAGGAAGCTCAGTTAAACGCGGAGGGATAGGGATGTAGCTATCTACAGCATCCATCAACTCCATAATTTTACCAACCCAGGTAGGATCGCCGTTAAGACCACCTAATGCAGAACCCTGGATAACTGGAATATCATCACCTGGATATTCGTAGAATGATAATAATTCACGAATTTCCATTTCTACTAATTCTAATAATTCCGGATCATCAACCATGTCAACCTTGTTCATAAATACAACAAGTGCAGGTACACCTACCTGACGTGCTAACAGGATGTGTTCGCGGGTTTGTGGCATCGGACCGTCAGTAGCAGCAACAACAATGATTGCACCATCCATCTGAGCAGCACCAGTAACCATGTTTTTCACATAATCCGCGTGACCTGGACAGTCAACGTGTGCATAGTGACGGTTAGCTGTTGAATACTCAACGTGTGCTGTATTAATGGTGATACCACGCTCTTTTTCTTCAGGAGCTGAGTCAATTGAATCAAATGAACGAGCTTCTGATAAACCTGCATCAGCTAATACTTTAGTGATAGCTGCAGTAAGGGTTGTTTTGCCGTGGTCAACGTGACCGATTGTACCGATGTTTAAGTGCGGTTTACTGCGGTCAAACTTTTCTTTTGCCATGATTTATAATTATTTTGTAGGTTAATTTATACTTAAAAATGTATTCTGTTTTACTCTTTGTTTTATTGAGCCAACAATGGGATTTGAACCCATGACCTCTTCCTTACCAAGGAAGTGCTCTACCCCTGAGCTACGTCGGCTTATTATTTGATTTCGGATGTTTGATTTCGGATTTATTGAAAGCAAACACTCGTAATCCAATTTCTCAAATCCGAAATCGAAATTTCGAAATCCGATATCCTTTTGAGCGGAAGACGAGGTTCGAACTCGCGACCTATAGCTTGGAAGGCTATCGCTCTACCAACTGAGCTACTTCCGCTTTTTTAAACTCCAAAAACTAAACTCTAAACTCTAATTGATTTAGAATTTAGAATTTAGCTTGTTCTGGAATTTCCAGTGGGGGGAGAAGGATTCGAACCTTCGTAGCCGAAGCAGCGGATTTACAGTCCGCCCCATTTGACCGCTCTGGTATCCCCCCATTAGTTAATTCCGGATTTAAAATGTCCAAAGTTGAAGCTAAACACTTCAATCCGAAAAAAACTGAGCCTCCTATCGGGATCGAACCAATGACCTACTGATTACAAGTCAGTCGCTCTACCAGCTGAGCTAAGGAGGCTTATATTTATTTAGCTTTTCTTATTTTAAAACCTTAAATAGGTTTCAAAATTGAGAGCGGCAAAACTAATAAGCTTTTTTATATTTTAAAGAACAATCCCAACTTTTTTTTCAGTGCTTAGCACCTCTCTGAAAGGGATTGCAAATCTACAAAAAATTAAACCCCCACAAAATTTTTTATCAAAAAAAATCGACGAGTGTAAAACTCGTCGATTTTTGCTTAAAAAAGGGCTTTTTTATACTATAGATCGTCCTCGGCCGTCATCAACATAGCCTTTTTGGCGGCGGTGTCGGCAATGGTTTTCTTCTGTTTATGCTTTTCTATCTGCTTACGAAGGCTTTCCATGGCCAGATCCGTGGCTTCTTCAAAACTTTTGCATTTCTCTTTTGCAAAAATCTGGTTACCCGGAAGCAACAATTTTATCTCCGTTATTTTATTTGCCTCATCTTCTACATTTTCCAGTTTTAAATAAACTTCCCCGCTAATTATTTGATCATAAAAAGTATCAAGCTTATCTGCCTTTTTCTGAATAAAATCTAATAATCTCTTGTCTGCGGTAAAATGAATTGATTGCACTGTAATTTTCATGTTTCCTCCTTGAATTACGCCTTTGGATGGGCTTGTTTGTAAATAGACTTTAATCTTTCAACTGAATTGTGTGTGTAAATTTGGGTTGCGCTTAAATTAGCATGGCCCAAAAGTTCTTTTATCGAATTTAAATCGGCTCCGTTGTTGAGCAAACTTGTTGCAAACGTATGCCTGAGTACGTGAGGGCTCTTTTTATCCTGGGTTGATATGTTGGAGAGGTATTTATGCACTATTAAATATATTAGTTTTGGATAAGCGTCAGCTCCTTTATTTGTAACGATTAATGTTAGCGAATTGTTATCAAAATTTTGATTTTTCTTTAAGTCCAGGTATTTACCCAGCAATATACGCAGTTCGGTGTTCACGGGTATAATGCGCTCTTTATTGCGTTTACCCAAAACCTTTAGTGTGCCTTCGTATTCGTTAATATCCTGATCTTTAAGGCCAAGTAATTCGGCAAGGCGCATACCGGTACCGAACAACATTTCAACAACCAACTTATCACGCTGACCTATAAAATCATTTGTAAATATTTCGTTATCATCCAGCATTTGGGTCAAACGGGCACCCTCAACAACCGTTGGAAGGTTCTTGGGTATCTTTTGCGACCGTATTTTGGAGGTTGGATTATCAGTAATAATACCTTCCTGCAACAAAAATTTAAAGTACTTACGCAGCGTGGCCATTTTGCGGTTTACAGATCGGGCAATAATTTTTTGACCCATGAGCTCAACCAACCAGTTACGGATGTCCTGATAGCTTATCTGATTAGGATGGGTAATAATAGACTCTGGGATACCACCAGCCTCCCCCGCATTGTTTAAAAAGCGCATAAACTGATCCAGGTCCGATTTATAAGCTGATACTGTATGAGGAGAGTATCGCTTTTCGAACTTAATATATTGGATAAAACGCTCTAAAAACATAAAAACTATTTGAACATCCAGAGATTGAATGTACAAATAGTTTTAATATAGTGTTAAGAAATTTGAAAAATTCTTTTACAAGAATTAAACAGTTTCCTGATTCATATTTTGCTTGTAGATTGCATGTTTAACAACATGACGACGAGTTACAGATTTTTTCTCGAATGCCTGACGGCTGCGAAGTTCTCTCAACACACCTGTTTTCTCAAATTTTTTCTTGAAGCGTTTCAATGCTTTATCTAATGATTCGCCTTCTTTTACGTTGATAATGATCATAATTCCTAAAATACCTCCTTTCAAGGAGGGTCAAAGGTAAGTACAATTATTTGAAAATCAAACAGGATGTGTATTTTTTTATCGCAAATTTTCTAATCTGTCTACCATTCATTATAACGCACAAAGGCCACTAATGGTGGCCTTTGTGCGTTATAATGCTTTATTACTGTTTATCCCAGTATATCCTGGTATTCATCACATCGGGGCCCTGACGCGCTATTACAGCGTTGTAGTTAGCCTGATTTTGATTAACTTCGGTTTGAGGGTACTGTTGCCTGCGCGGAATATTCTGGCCTGGGCTTAATGATCCAGGTACCGGATCAAGCAGTTTAGGCAAACCGGTTCTACGGTACTCTGCCCATGACTCCCAACCATCTCCTAAAAATCCAGCTATCCATTTTTGTAAATGAATTTGCTCTAAAGCGGTGCTTGCAGAGAATTGTATAGAAGCTTGTGCTGCATAAGTGCTGGCATCAACTGGCGCCACACCATTTTGATTTAATGAAGCTAATACGCCTTGATTGTAAAAATCAGCAGCAGTACCATCACCACCTGATATCCAGCCTAAATGAGCGGCTTCTGCCTGCGTAAATAGTATTTGAGCATATGATGTCCACACGGTTGGTGAACTTTGGTTAGAAACCGCCAGCCCGATCAATGATATATTCCCAGGCTTAGCACGCGTACCTTTATCATAGGCACCCAGTGCATCACCATAAGTACCATAAGGTAAACCTACAAACGTAGTTGACGCAGTTGGAGCTGCATAAACCGGTAACCTTGGGTCATTAAGACCGCTAAGGGTATTTACCAGTAAACTGCTCACGGCATAGTCATAACGACCGTTACGATAATTAGTATAGTACGGGTTTTCGTTAGTTGAGGCACCCAGATAGGCATAGGACGCGTTATCATCATTAGACGTCATTAAGCCGCCCGCTACAGCTTTAGCATATTCTGTTTTTCCGGTAGTTGGATCAACTTTTGAAAGCCTTAAAGCCATAACGGCGTGTAAAGAATTGGCCCAATGTTTCCATTTTGTATTATCGCCGCTAAATAAAATATCTCCGGTTAATGCTGCCCCGCCGTCAAATTGCGCCTGGGCCTCATCCAACTCTTTCATCAAAGCGGTATATATATCTTTTTGAGCATCAAACGCCGGAGAGAAATTAGCTGCACCATTTAAAGCCTGTGAATATGGTATGTCTCCCCATCTGTCAGTGATGGTCAGATAGATAAAAGCGGTAAGAATACGCGCAGATGCTATCTGGTTAGCATTCGAACCAAATTTAGTAGTTGATGACAAACTTTTCTTTGCCGGATCGGTATTAGTGGCTATAATAGTTTTCAAATCTTGTAACGGGCCAGTATAATACGTTCCATAATCATATTGTTTTAATGAAAACAATGATTCATTAGTATAAAATGTTTCTGACATATACTGCGAATACAACTCACCGCAAAAAGAGTTAATATTAGTTGTTGCACCCGCACCATTGATGCCACCTATAAACTGTATGGCGCTGGTTAACATATAACCCGTTTGAACATTAGGCGATTGGTTGGGGCTAACGTTCACATCACCTCCCACCTTACATGAAGCCAGAATAACTACACAGGCTCCAATAATATATTTACTAAAAAAAGAGTTTTTTTTCATGATTTCTGACTTATTAGAACGTTAGCTTAATGTTGAAACCTAAGTTTCTTGTGTTTGGTAACTGCCCGCCTTCATAAAAGGACGTTTGCAGTTGAGACGGATCAACACCTTTAACTTTGGAATAGATCATCCATGGATTTTGAGAGGTTATGCCAAAATACGCAGATTGGAATGGAGTTTTAGCCAACATTTTTTTAGGAAATGTGTAACCAATACTTACTTCCCTTAATTTAACGTATGAAGCATCATAAGTCCATTTTTCCCATATTAAGCTATATACCTGCTCATATAACTGACGTGTTTCTACATAAGTGGTGTTTGGCGTTCCATCTGCATGAACACCTGCTACCAGGGTACCACCACCGTCTGCTACAGCATTACGTACCGGGTTACCTTTGGCGTTATTACCAACAGTTTCAGCACCAAGACCTGAACCATTTAGGTTTTGCTGAGTAACCGACACAAATTTGCCTCCTTTTTGAAAATCAAGAGAGAATGCCAGCGTAAACCCTTTATAATTAAAGGAGTTGGTAAAACCACCAGTATAACTTGGCAACATGCTACCCAAATTAACATTGTTATTTACAATTGGCATACCTGTATCGTCAACTACTATATTGCCACTTTTATCCCGGGTAAAGCCTGAGCCAATGATTTGACCGTATGAGCCACCAACTACACCATTAACACCAAAGCTTGGCGAACCAACAAAGCCGAAACCTGTTGCACCAGCTGGTTGATTGCCACCTGATAAGTTATAAGCGGGTTGGTTATCAGGAGCAACCGGTAAGGTAGTTGTACCTGGATATAGTGATAAAATTTTGTTACGATTAAATGCAATGTTGAAATCAGCATTCCAGATAAAATCCTTTGACTTAACAGGTGTACCGCCAAGAGAAATTTCTATACCATTGTTTCTGATCGAACCTGCATTTACTGTCGCGCTTGAATAACCAGAAGTTCCGTTAACCGGCAATGCTAATATCTGGTCTTTTTGAGTACGGGTATAGTAATTAAAGTCAAACTTAACCCTGTCATTTATGAAATGTAATTCTGTACCTACTTCATAAGAGGTAGAAAGGGATGGTTTTAAATTTGCATTTGGCAAGGCATTTGGCACTGTTTGTACAGGCGATAAGCCGTAAGGAGTTGAGCTCAGCGTATATGTTTGATAAATTTGATATAGCCCTGCATCTGAACCTAACTTAGCTGCTGATAATCTTAATTTACCAAAAGTAAATATATCATTCTTCGGCATTAACTCCGAAAATACAAATGAACCCGAAAGGCCACCATACCAGTATGAATTATTATTTATAGGTAATGTTGACGAATTGTCATTACGTACGTTAAAATCAAGATATAAGAAATCCTTATATCCAAATGAAGTATATCCGTAATAACTATTTACGCGTTGTAAGCCATTATAACTAATCGATGTTGGTGCGTTTGATGAATTACCTAATGTGTAAAGGTCAGGTATGGCCAAACCACCATTGGTATTACCACCGGTATACAAATAACGATCCTGGCGACTTTCGGCGTATACACCAGCTTTTACCGACAGATCACCGAAAAGATGATTATAAGTAACGTTGGCTACATAGTTATTTTCTTTATAAGTATACTGGCTTTGACTGTATTTATCCAGGTTAAGCGTTCCTGAACCTACCTGCGAATTATCATCGCGGTTCAAAAGGTCTTCTCTTGCAATTATCGATGCAGATAAATCATTAGTGATCTGATAAGATAATGTCAAATTACCGTATATACGATTGCTGTTTGATTTAGAAGTATTTTCATAAACCTCTGTATAAGGGTTATCCCAATAGTGAGGTGTTAAATCATCAGGACTGGTAATATTCCATGAAGTAAAAGTACCATCAGCTCTCTGGTAATTTTTAAGTTTACTCATATCAATATCCCGGTGAAACCACTGGCTAAATGAACCGGCAGTTTGAGTTCCGTAACCTTCCGCAGGTATATTGTTTGAGTTAATTTGTGAGAAATTGGCATTTGCACTTACCGTTAATTTCTTAGTAAGCTTTAACTCACCATTCAAACCTACATTATTACGCTTTTGATCAGTGTTTGGTGTAATACCCGTACGATCAATATTGGTATATGATACGCGGAAATTATAATTGTCGGCCGCTTTTGAAAACGCAGCATTAGTATTATAAGTAACCCCTGTTCTGTAAAAATCACGAACGTTGTTTGGCTGAGGTACAAATGGCACTAATTTTCCAAAACCTGGATTTGTAGGATCCCAAAAATACCAAGGGGCATACAGAGTACCATCCATTTTAGGGCCCCAACTTTCATCAACCCCGTAATTATAAGTATTTACACCTGCAAATTGAGCGTTTATTGCCGGCGATGATCCTGGATTATATACATATGGTTTCCATTTAATACTCGTACCACCACCATATTCATTTTGATAATCAGGTAGCTGATAAACTTTTTCAAAAGTAGTTGATTGATTAAGGGAGACACCGATACCTTTATCAACACCTTTTTTAAGTTGAATAACAACCGCACCTTCAGATGCCCGTTGGCCATATAAAGCCGTAGCCGCCGGGCCCTTCAATACGGTAAGTGATTCAATATCATCATTATTAACCGCATTCGGATCTGTAATAACACCATTAACCACATAAATCGGGTTACCACCTGATAAGGAGTTAATACCACGAATACGGATGGTTGAAGTACCGAATTTAGCGCCTGAACCGCCCAATACCTGCACACCGGCAATTTTACCCGCCAGTGCAGTATTCAAATCGGATTGTTTGGTTACCGTTAAATCATCGCCTTTAACTGCCTGAGCAGCATAACCCAATGATTTTTGCTGACGCGAAATACCAAGAGCCGTTACAATTACTTCATTTAAGCCTTTGCTTGATGATACCAAAACAACATTTAGCTGACTGTTGTTACCCACCGGAACATCCAGAGTGGTATAACCAATAAAACTAAATAATAAAATTGCATTAGGGGGAGCATTTAAGGAAAACTTACCGTTGACACCGGTTTGGGTACCGGCACTTGTTCCTTTTACTTTTACAGTTACACCAGGCAAGGGTAACCCATCTTCTTTAGCCGTTACTGTACCAGTAATGGTTCGGCTTTGCGCAAAAAGCTGTGTAACAGCCAATAAGATACAGCACAAAACGAGGAGTATTCTTTTTTCCATAGAAAAGAAATTAGTTAATAGTTAAGCTGGTAAAACTAATTACACTGGTCAAAAAAACAAATCAAATTGTGTAACATTTCTTTTACAAACATTTTTTTAACTATAACCGACTATTATTTTCAGCAATTGGAAAACAAATTATTTTTTTGTTCGTTATACCCCTATTACTGATTCATTCAGTTAATAATAAGACAGTTAATTTAGTTAATTAAAAAGGGAGAAAATACGCGAGGTATTTTCTCCCTTTATTTTTGTAACTATCAGTTATACAGAGATTAATTCATAAAAATATAAAACAAGAAAAGGATGGGTTTCCCCATCCTTTTCTTGTTTTATTTGGAATATACTGTTTACTTATTTTGCAACTTTTTTGCCGGAATCAATGGTAATATAATAACAGCTAAAAAGGCAACAACTTCTAATACAACTAACATAACTTTAATTTTTTTGATTAATATTTAATTCTTTTCCGCATTCATTGCGGCTAAAAACATGCCATAGCCAAAAAGCTGCGTTGATCAGAAAATCGAGTAATTTTTGATTTTGTTGAAATTTAAAAATCAATCAGAAAAAAGACGAGTTATTTAATTTTAAGACTACCTTTTGATAAAAAGCGATAAAAAATGGCTTTTTAAAAGCAATAAATCCTGAATCTATTAAAAAACACGAGTGTTTACGTGAATAAAATCTGACAGAACCCGTAAAGTCACTTAAAATCAAAAAGTTAAAAAAAAAGATTTTACGATTAAACAAGGGCAGCAATCAAGCGATCCTTAATTTTTCATTTTTCTGTCGAAATAAGTCCTAAAGTTTAGGGAATTCTTTTACTTGGTCATTGAATGGTAAAAATTGCCAGTTTGTCAGCAAGCATGACAAATCACAACTTACTGACAAACAGGCGCTTAAAATACAAAGCAAATAAGAACAAATTCTATCATTACCCTCTCAATACTTCCCGACTGATTACAATCTTCTGTATCTCAGACGTTCCTTCACCTATAGTACACAACTTGGCATCGCGATAGTATTTCTCTACAGGAAAATCTTTGGTATAACCATACCCGCCAAATATCTGCACAGCTTCATTAGCCGTACGAACAGCTACCTCTGATGCATAATACTTAGCCATGGCCGATTGTTTGGTTACCGGCAGATGCCTGGTTTTCAGATCAGCAGCCTGCATCACCAAAAGCTCGGCGGCTTCAATCTCGGTAGCCATATCAGCCAGCTTAAAGGCTATACCTTGAAAATTACTAATAGACTGCCCGAATTGTTTACGCTCTTTAGAGTAGGCCACTGCGGCATCAAACGCGCCTTTTGCAATACCCAAAGATAAAGCAGCTATAGAAATACGGCCTCCATCTAATATAGTCATAGCTTGCTTAAAGCCCTCGCCCTGCTTACCCAATAAGTTTTCTTTCGGTACGCGGCAATTATCAAAAATGAGCTCGGTAGTTTCTGAGGCACGCATACCCATTTTATTTTCCTTTTTGCCATGGGTAAAACCTGGCGTACCTTTTTCAATAACTAAGGCTGATATACCTTTTGAGTCGCCCTTTTCCCCTGTCCGTACCATCACTACGGCCACATTACCCGATTTGCCGTGCGTTATAAAGTTTTTTGAACCATTTACTATATAATGATCGCCATCCAATACGGCTGTAGTGCCCATACCCATAGCGTCAGATCCGGTGTTCGATTCGGTAAGGCCCCAAGCTCCCAGCCACTCGGCAGTAGCCAGCTTGGGTAACCATTTTTGTTTTTGTTCTTCGTTACCAAAAGCTAGTATATGGCCTGTGCATAAAGAATTATGTGCAGCCAGCGACAAACCTATGGAGCCGCATACTCTGGCTATCTCTGATATTACAGTTACATACTCGGCATACCCAAAGCCTGAGCCGCCGTACTGTTCAGGTACAACAACGCCCATCATACCCAGTTCACCCATTTGTTTAAATAATTCAAGCGGAAAATGTTGTGCCTCATCCCATTCCATCACATATGGCTTGATATTTTTTTCGGCAAAATCCCTGGCCATCTGGCCCACCATGCGTTGGTTATCGTTAATAGAAAAATCAAACCCTACGGGGCTGTCTGTTAATAAAGAATCCATGTTTTATAATTGGTTATTAGCAAAGTAACGGATTAATTATCAAGATAGTTTTACCCGGATTGGGGCCGAAAAAAAGTACGAAGTGGTATCTGGTATAAATTATAGGTTTAGTTTGAATAGGGTTGTTTTTGGAACGAAAAGAAGGGCGGAAATTATTTTTCAGAATTAGACAAATTATTGCGTTTGTTGATATAACCCGAAGGAAAAGGGAATTAATATCGAATAATGAATTCTGAATTTCCAATATCGAAATCAAAGAGTCCCCTCGGGTTCTCTCGCACAAGCTCCTTGGAAGCTTAAAATAGGACAAATCATGGTTTACACTATTTCATTGCAAATTCAATAAAAACAACTGATTATCAATTAATTAAAGCAATGTTAACCATAAAAAGTGTAAACCATGTAAACCCACTTTTGCAACAAAATGGCTCACATGTTTAGGGACTTTATATCTTAATACTCAGCCAGCACTACCAACGTATCGCTAATAGGGGCTATCCGTTGGCGCCCTTCTAAAAAGCCAAGTTCAACCACAAAGCAGAAACCGGCTATTTCGCAACCCATCTCTTTGATCAGTTCACTTGCAGCGGTTACGGTACCGCCGGTCGCCAGCAGATCGTCATGAATCAATACGTGCTGTCCTGGTTCAAAAGCATCTATATGACATTCGATTATGGCAGTACCATACTCCAGTTTATAGGCCTTCTGCTTAATGGTGAAGGGTAACTTACCTGCCTTGCGGATCGGCACAAAAGGAACACCCAGCTTAGTAGCCAGTGTAAGTCCGAATAAGAACCCCCGGCTTTCGATTCCGGCTATCACATCTATCCGTTTACCTTTTAATTGCTCAACAAAGGCGTTAACAATGTTCTCGCACAAAACAGGATCTTTTAGTATAGGAGTTATATCTTTAAAAATAATTCCGGGTTTCGGAAAATCGGGAATATCGCGAATGGCAGACTTTATTTGCTGGGTTATCATTTGAAAGTTAAATATGGCTCAATTTTACGCAAAATTCCATCATCAAGTATGGCAATATTTTTCATATCGGCAATGGATGTATAATCACCATGCTGATTATGATATTCCAAAATAGCGTTGGCTTGTTTGAAACTTAAATAGGGGAAACGTCGGAGATCATTCAAAGAAGCTGCGTTCACATTCATTTTGTTAATGTGTTTGTTATCTACAGTGAGGCCACTTTTTATTTCGGTGTACTTAGCTTCATCAATACCAAACACTTCTTTTAGTTGTTCTTTATTGTAAAAACCCCCAACACGTTCCCGGTATCTGATAATGCGCATAGCAAACGCAGGCCCTATCCCCCTGATACGGGTTAACTTTACAGAATCGGCACTATTCACCTCAATCACTTCACCTGGCGCAGCTTTTTCAGTGCGATGATAGGTATCCGGGATATTGATATAGGGCTCCAGGCGCTGATAGTCGGCATCGGTAATGGAGTATATTTTTTTTACATCGGTCCTGGTATAAAACCGGCCGCCTTTTTCCTCATAGTTTTTGATCACTTTAATCTGACGTTCACTTAAACCCAATTTCTGCCACCCTGCATCAGATAATTCATTCGGGTTGAAGGTAAACATTACCGCATTTGCCGTTTTTGACTCATTGGCCCAGGTGTTACTCGTGGCAGTTGCTTTTTTGCCCTTACTTAGCAGGGCAACGGCTTTGTCAAACTCATTAAAATTTATTATATTATCTTTGCGGATTGTTTGATAAACATAAGGCGCTGCTAAAATCAAAGCCATCAAAATAATAACCACCACCATTCCGTTCCACTCTTTTTTGGTTACAGACAGGTAGTTTTTAAAATATGACTTCATTTATAGCGTTTATCGATTGTTAAAATAAATAAATTTTCAGGATATTTATAAGTTAATTAAAACACCTCTTTTATAAAAAATGAAAGTAATAACCACCGAAGAGTTTGCCAAAGCCACCAAACTGGATAAGTTGAAAATGCCGGGCCTGGCCGCTTTATTGATGGAGCTCATGAAAATTAATCAGGTCAATGAACTTTTTGCGCAGGCCCAGCCCAAAGAAGGCCCTGAGTTTGTTGACGCCATTTTAGAGGGCTGCGGTATTGATATTGAATTTGACGAACGCGAGTTACGAAACATCCCTAAAACCGGAGCATTTGTTGCCATAGCCAATCACCCTTATGGTGGTATTGAGGGTATGGTACTTTTAAAAATATTATGCATGGTAAGGCCTGATGCTAAACTGATGGCCAACTTCCTGCTCAAAAAAATCCCCAACTTAAGTGATTATTTTATAGCCGTTAATCCGTTTGAAAATGTGGAGCATTCATCCAGCATAAGCGGTTTAAAAAACACACTGGAGCTTTTAAATAACGGTACCCCTATCGGTATTTTCCCTGCTGGCGAAGTATCTACCTTTAAAGTTGAGCAAAAGCAGGTAACTGATCGCCTCTGGCATCCGGTTGTAGGTAAAATAATAGCTAAAGCGAAAGTGCCGGTAGTACCCATTTATTTTCATGGCAATAATGGCCTGCTATTTAATTTACTTAGTCTCATACATCCTGCGCTACGTACGGCCAAATTACCATCGGAGTTGTTTAACAAGCATGGCCACACTATTAAACTGCGCATTGGCAAACCTATTAATGTAGAGGACATACCTGATCATAACAACAGTGCTAAACTGCTTAACTTTTTACGTGCCCGTACCTATGCCCTGGGCACTGGACTCGAAGAGGAAAAAAAGTTATTCAGCCCGCGTAACCTATTTAAAATAAAACGACTACCAGAAGCTGTGGCCCCCGAAATAGATTCGGCTGTATTGGATAAAGAAATAGAACCTCTGCGCGAAAACTATAGGATATGGACCGAAAAGAACTATGAGGTATTTATTGTACCTACTTCAACCATCCCGAATGTTATACGGGAGATAGGTCGCCTCCGCGAAATTACTTTCAGAGAGGTTGGCGAAGGTACCAACAAAGCCATTGACCTTGATGAATATGATATTTATTATAACCACTTGTTTATATGGGATGTTGAAGCTAAAATGATCGTAGGCGCCTACCGGATAGGTTTAGGCGATGAAATATTTTACAGTGTGGGTAAAAACGGTTTTTATATTACCGAACTGTTCAAGCTTAAAACTCAGTTTACACCGGTATTGCGCAAGAGCCTCGAATTAGGCCGTTCATGGATCCGTAAGGAGTATCAGACTAAACCCCTTCCCTTGTTTTTATTATGGAAAGGCATCCTAAAATTCCTAATCGATAATCCAAGATACCGCTACCTTATCGGACCAGTAAGTATCAGTAACTCATTCTCCAAATTTTCTAAATCGCTTATTGTTGACTACATTAACCGCAACCACTTTGACCATGAAATGGCGCAATATGTAAAACCGCGCAAGAAATTCAAGGTTGATTTTGCCAAGATAGACACCGACCTGCTCATGGCCGGCGAGGATACCTTCAAGGGGCTCGATAACCTCATATCAGAGGTGGAAACCCGCAATATGAAAGTTCCGGTATTACTCCGTCAGTACATTGCGCTAAATGCCAAGATCATCAGTTTTAATATCGACCCTAAATTTGCCGATTGTCTGGATGGTTTCCTGGTGCTCGACCTGGAGAAAGTACCCCAGGATATTTTGGAAAAACTGGGCAAAAATCTGTAGTTAACAATGGCTCAAAAAACTTTTTAAACCTCAAATTTTAACACTTTTTAGTCAAAAACAGAGCAAAAGAGCTCGATAATTACCCACTTTAACTAAATTTTAACGCCATTTTAACACTTTTTAACAAATTTTTGATGGGTTTTGAAAGGTTTAAAAAGTTTTAAATATCTAAATATAAAATAACTACATAAAAAAACGATCGATTTTCGCCTCTTTTATCCTTTAACTAAACAGCCCGGCTCTCCTTTATTAGAGAGCCGGGCTGTTTGTTGATATAAAGATACGAAATTTTTGCCTGAATCAAGTTAAAACAGGGCTATAAAACAAAACACCCTGCCGTTTTACCGGCAGGGTGTTTATTTATTGTTTTAGTTGAGTTTTGTTTGGTGTTACCAGCTGTAACGTATACCAAACTGCATTTGCCAGCGCGATGCGAACAAATCAACAGAGTATGGTACTCCTGGATCCGTAAATGTATATTTTGGATAGGTTGTTGGCGCATTAGCAAATGATGGTGTACCGCCTTTAGCTGGCGTTAAACCAACGCTTGCCGAAGAGTTAAATGTGTTTGCCGAGTAATAATACTGACCCCATTTTTTATTCAACAAATTGGTTAGGTTGATGATATCATAAGTAAAAGTGATCATCTGTTTGTGTTTACCATTACCAAATTTAAAGTCCTGAGTAAAACGGAAATCAAGCTGATTATTCCATGGTGTAAATGCTGCATTACGCTCAGTAAAGTTACCACGACGAGATGACAGATATGAATTTTTATCAATAAAGGCATCAAAGGCTGCAGCTTGTTGAGCTGCTGTTTGACCACCTACTATATCAGAGAAGAAATTCACGGTTTCGCCACGCTTCGGAATATAAGCTAAGCTCAACTGCTGACCTGTTCCGTCGATAGCATTAGGATAAGTATCAAAGGTATATGGGTTACCGCTTTGTGCACTAAAGAAGAAAGTAAAGTTTGCAGGGTAGTTATGATTTGAATCCCAATCATGTTTGAAGTTGACGTTCGATACGATACGGCTACGGATATCAAAGTTTGAATTAGCTAAACCTGGGCTGTTAGGATTTAAAGCCTGGTTTAACTGCCAGTTTGATTCCATAGAGTTACGAATACCGTTGGTCACATCTTTTGAATGTCCATAAGTGTAGGCAACTGAAGCGTTTAAAGCATTTTTTGGATCAAATTGAGTAAATTTAGCTACCTGTGCAGTTGCGCTATAACGGTAGCCCTGGCTCGTGTTTGATAATAAATAAGCATTTGTATAAGCAGAGTTTATCTTGCTGTTAACAAATATTGGCTGCTGATGCTGGGTATCATATGGATAATAGGTAACCTGATCAGTAGTATTTACCTGTTGAAATTTCAAATCATGAATAACTTTGGTATAGATACCTTCGGCAGTAAATTTCCACTGGTCATCAGTAGTGTAATCAACCGCTAAGCTGCTTCTCCATACCTGTGGCATTTTGAAGTTATTATCAATCATATCCACCTGGGTAGCACCATTAGGAGTAGTATTAAAATTTTGTTGATTAACATAATTTAAACCGCCATTTGGAGCAACTTGTACAGGATTAGTACCCGCTACCTGACCTGATTTACCACTACTTGGTGCTTTAACATCATAAGCACCATAAGTTACACCATTGTTGTAAAATGCGTAACCGAACCATGCAAACGGAACACGACCGGTAAAGAAACCGCTACCGCCGCGTAAAATAACGCTTTGGTCGCCGAGTACATCATAGTTAAATGCTACGCGCGGATTCCACTCGATGTTACCCAGATAGTTTTGTTTGATGTCTTTTGGTTTGGTATAAGTATAGGTAGTACCATAGTTAGGATCAACCGGAGCATTCGTAGTTTTGCTGCTCAATGGTTGTTTGTTTGGCACATCTGCATAATCGGCACGTAAGGCTAAAGTCAGTTTAAAATTATCAGTTAACTGAATTTCGTCCTGACCATATAAACTCAACAGGTTAACATTAAACTTGGCTGATGGATTAGCTAAGATGTAATCACGTGTATTATTAGTATAGTTAAAGTTAGCACGTACACGAGCCGGGTTATTGTTCAGGAAGTCTTCGATGCTATTATAAGCAATACGACCATTCCATGCGTTTACGAAGTTATAAGTGATATTGTAAAACTCATTGTGTGTACCGAAGGTAAAAGTATGCTTACCTGTTGTCCAGGTTAAGTTATCGGTAAACTCAGCAGTTTTCTGGTGCATATCAAATATAGCGGCCTCACGGTCGGTACCCATGAAGATGGTTGTACCAGGAGTACGGCCAGTGATCTCAATTTGCGGCAGTGACGGGTTAGAGTTAGGGTCACGGTAATCATGCACGCTTGAGTAACCTAATACCAAACTATTGCTCACGTTGTTAGAGAGCCTTGATTTTAACTCCGCCACAGTTGAGGTTGAGTTGTTATGTGAGGTATAATCGATACCGCTGAAACGGAAGTTTTGCTGATCACGTTCTAAGTTGGTGGCTTTCGAAATAATGGTATTGTTACGAATAGTTAACTGGTTATGATCATCAATATTCCAGTCCAAACGGTTAAAGAACTTGTTGGAGTTGGAGAAAATGTTTGTATTACCATAAGTACCAGGATCCTGACCTGAGTATTTGGTAAATGCAGCTGCTAAGTTCTGTGCATCCTGTAAGCTTAAGATCTTTGATGAACCTGCGGTACCTGCCGCAGCGATCACAGGATCTTGTCTGCGGGCAATTTCTTCGTTGGTAAAGAAGAATAATTTGTTTTTGATGATCGGGAAACCTATACGAATACCTGTTTGGTAATCATGAAAATCAGAAAGTTTTGAACCATCACCACCAGAGGCAACGGGAGCATTGTTTGGCCCTACCATGAATGAGCCACGGCCAAATCCGTATACCGAACCGGTAAAATCATTGGTACCGCTGCGGGTTACAGCGTTGATACTACCACCCAGCACGTTACCAATTTTAATGTCATAAGGAGCAACCAATACCTGGATATCCTGTATCGCATCTAATGATACCGGGCTGGTACGAGTGCTGCTACCTACTTGTCCCGATGCGTTGTTCTGACCACCTAATGATGGGCTAAAACCAATCGCGTCGTTATTAATAGCACCGTCCAGCGTTACGTTATTGTAACGGTAGTTGGTACCTTGAAAAGAGTTGTTATTACTTTGAGGTGTGTTCCTGGTTAAATCCTGCAAGCTGCGGTTAATAGAAGGTGCTGTACGGATTTGATTTTGGTTGATGCGGGTGCTTGCACCTGTTCTGGTACCACCTGCAGTAGCCTTAACTTTTACTTCCTTTAAGGTTGTAGTTTCGTCTGCCAGGGCAAAATTAAATGTAGTGGTTCCGAGACTTAAAGTAATATTTGGTCTTTCGTCTTTTTTAAACCCAACAAAAGAAGCCGAAATAGTATAAGGGCCACCTGGGTTAATGTTGGCGATAGTGAAACGACCATCAGAGTTAGTCTGGGCGCCGTAACGTGTTCCTGTACTGGTGTTCAGCGCAGTTACAGTTACGCCAGGCAGGGTGATCCCCTTTTGGTCGGTAACTTTTCCACTTATTAAAGAAGTTGTAATTTGCGCTTTAGCAACATTAGCAACCCCAATAATAAGCACTGATAAAAGGATAAAGTAAAGCTTTTTCATGTGTGTTTATTTAAAACACAAAGGTTCGGCTACAATATTAACAGTATGTTAACAAGAGATTATTTTTAACCCCAATTGTTAACATTAAGTGAAAGTGGGTAATTAATACTTAACTGATAACTTTTTAAGTACGAGGTGAAGCAGGTAGATAGGGCCAATGAGCAGAAATTTAATATCATCTAAAAATGATGGCTTTTTACCTTCAATTTTATGCCCGATAATTTGTCCTACCCAGGATATAAAGAAGATAATGAGTGAAACCAACCATAGCGCCGGACCACCTGCCTGGTGCCAGTGTTCCAGCTGTATAATAGCATAACTAAAGCCAAATAATATCAGCAACATAATGTATGATAGCACCGGCGACAATTTCAAATAATAGTAAATACTGAAGGCAATTAAAAAGGACGCCCAGTTAAAAACACCATTATAACTACCCAGAAACTTTAAGTATGGAAACGGGATAGACCAAATCAAACCCAGCAAGCTGAATACTATAAGAGGAATACAGATAAAATGTATGGCTTCATTGGTTCCGTTCCGGTGGCTTTCGGCGTATTTAGCAAAATAAACATCCACCAATCGGATGTTGTTAGCACCGCCGGTACCATTTTGTGGTGTATTTGATATATTAGTGGAGGCCATAATTTAATCTAATATATGGAGAAAAGAATCAAGCGTCAAGTCCCCCTTTAAACGGGTGCAGCTCCCCTCAACACAAAACAAATATAACAACGTGAAAATGGCCCAGATCAAAAAGCAGGGCATCAGTTGTACCCCGGAATAAAGTTTTAAATCGAAGGCTATTGTTTTAGATAGATAATTTGAAAGCTTCGGTTGCAAGGATTTGAGGTTTTTCTATTGCATTTCCAATAAAATTAAAGCATCTTGTCGCTTCAATCAACGTTTGCCAATGCAAACAAAATTGTAAACCAAATAAAACCATTACCATATCCAGTTATTTTTTTTAGTTTATGAATAAAACGCCCGAGTACCTCGAATCCAAAAGCCATTATGAGATCCTGGATGGGCTGCGTGGCGTAGCTTCTCTTATAGTAGTAGCCTTTCATGTTTTAGAAGCCTATTCCGGCGACCGTTTTCACCAGGTCATCAATCATGGCTATTTAGCTGTTGACTTCTTTTTCCTGTTATCGGGCTTTGTTGTGGCTTATGCCTATGACGACCGTTGGGAAAAGATGACCCAATGGGATTTTTATAAACGCAGGCTCATTCGTTTGCAGCCAATGGTTATTATAGGTACGCTTATCGGGGCTGCGCTATTTTACTTCCAGGCCTCTCCCGTGTTTCCACTAATCAGTACAACACCCGTTTGGCAAATGCTGCTGGTTATGCTAGTCGGTTTTACGGTGCTTCCCATACCTGTATCCATGGATATCCGTGGCTGGCAGGAAATGCACCCGCTTGACGGCCCTGCCTGGTCATTGTTTTTTGAATATGTTGCCAACATTCTCTATGCTCTTTTCATTCGTAAGTTTTCTAAAAAATTGCTTACTGTGTTTGTAGTGCTATCCGCCCTGCTCCTTATCCATTTCTTAATAATGGGTTCGCAAGGCGATGTTATCGGGGGCTGGAGCCTTAACGCGCCCCAGCTTCATATAGGCTTTGCCCGTTTGCTATATCCGTTCTTTGCAGGCGTATTGCTTTGTCGCATGGGCAAGCTGATCCATATTAAAAACGCTTTTGCGGTGAGTAGCTTGCTGATTATCATTATTCTGTTTATTCCGAGGATAGGCGGCAGCGAACATCTTTGGATGAACGGCTTGTATGAATCATTCAGTATCATTATTCTTTTCCCGCTAATTGTTTCAATTGGTGCGGGAGGGAACATAACCGGAAAATTTGCGATGAAAGTATGCAAGTTTTTTGGGGATATTTCATACCCCCTTTATATTACCCATTATCCGCTAATCTATCTGTATACCGGGTGGGTAGTAAAAAATAAGGTACCTGCGAATCAAGGTCTCTGGGTTGGACTGTTATTGTTTATGGTTAGCATTGCTATCGCTTATGCATCCCTTAAACTTTATGACGAACCTGTTCGCGAATGGCTAAAAAAACGTTTTCTGTTGAAACGGAAATGATCCCGGTTAAGGAATCTTTCTGAAAAATATCATTTCGAACGAACAAGAGTGTGCTCATGCGCAGAGAGAGGAGAAATCTTCTCCGCTATGTGTGTTTGGCGTGCAAAGTTCGTATCGGAAGTCGCAAAAGATTTCTCCTCGTACCTCGTTCGAAATGACATCCTTTTTCATTTAATTTAACTATAATAAGGACTTTTTAATGTAAAAAGATGTGTTCACAGTAGCACGGGGAGGGAAAGATTAAAAAAAGCCCTCCCTGAGAAGGGAGAGGGCTTAAGTGGTTTTCTTACTTAGCAAACGCTACCGAGCGGGTTTCCCTGATCACGGTAACTTTGATCTGACCTGGGTAGGTCATTTCAGTTTGAATACGGTTAGAGATATCCGCTGCCAGTACTTCAGACTGTGCATCGGTTATTTTTTCGCTCTCCACTACTACACGCAGCTCGCGGCCAGCCTGTATAGCGAAGGTTTTTTCGACACCTGGGTATGAAAGCGCTAATTCCTCCAGCTCTTTCAAACGTTTAATGTAGCTTTCAACCACCTCACGGCGTGCTCCCGGACGTGCACCGGATATGGCATCACAAGCCTGGATGATGGGTGATAACATCGAGGTCATCTCAATTTCATCGTGGTGGGCACCTATAGCGTTACAAACTTCAGGGTGCTCTTTATATTTTTCGGCCAGTTGCATACCCAAAATAGCGTGTGGCAGCTCTGGGTTATCATCAGGTACTTTACCAATATCATGTAATAGGCCGGCACGTTTAGCCATTTTCACATTCAGACCCAACTCAGCTGCCATAGTAGCGCAGAAGTTGGCTACCTCCCGTGAGTGCTGTAACAGGTTTTGCCCGTATGATGAACGGTAACGCATACGGCCAACCATACGGATCAGCTCCGGATGTAAACCATGAATACCGAGGTCAATCACGGTACGCTCACCTATTTCTACTATTTCTTCTTCAATTTGTTTTTTGGTTTTAGCAACCACCTCTTCAATACGGGCCGGGTGTATACGGCCGTCGGTTACCAGGCGGTGCATAGCCAAGCGGGCAATCTCACGCCTTACCGGGTCAAAGCCCGATAGGATGATAGCCTCAGGGGTATCATCAACAATGATCTCAATACCGGTTGCTGCTTCCAGTGCACGAATATTCCTACCCTCACGACCGATGATACGGCCTTTGATCTCGTCATTTTCGATGTTAAATATCGAAACTGTGTTTTCAATAGCGCTTTCAGTAGCAGTACGCTGTATGGTTTGAATAACTATCTTTTTAGCTTCTTTGGTTGCGGTGAGTTTAGCTTCGTCAACAATATCCTTAATCTGGATCATGGCTTTGGTACGGGCCTCTTCGCGCAGCGTATCCACCAGTTGATTACGGGCATCATCGGCAGATAAGCCGGCAATGGTTTCCAGTTGCTGTACGTGCGAGTTTTTCAGTACTTCCACCTCTTCCTGTTTTTTAACAACAATTTCTGTTTGTTTCTCCAGGTTTTTACGGGAATTGTCCAGCTCGCTTTCCTTGCGGTTCATGTTTTCCAGACGCTGATTTAACGATTGTTCTTTTTGTTTAACACCGTTGTCGCGCTGGTTTATCGCATTGTTCTTGTTATTTACTTCCTGCTCATGCTCAGCCTTCATTTGTAAAAACTTCTCTTTGGCTTCCAGCAGTTTATTTTTCTTCAGGATCTCGGCATTGTTTTCAGCATCCTTCAGGATCTTTTTTACTTTATTCTGCGCCGATGTTTCCTGGTCTTTAAAAAGCTTCCGTAACAGGAAGCGGCCGATGACGATGCCAACAATGGCACCAACAAGAAGCCCGATAATAATGTATAATAATATGTCCATCTTCTTTTAGGGTGTAAGGTTATATAATAAAAAAAACCGCAACTAATTTTCAAGTATCATGTATTTAAAAACTTCATTTCGGATATTGGGACCATGGTTACGTTAATATAAATAGCAACGCATGCCTCTTTGATCCGCTTAATATTGAAGCGTTAAGTTTTTAATAGTGAAACCTAAAATTTAACTGCGGTTAAATCTTAATTGTGCTCTGTATGTTATGTAAGAACGTAAATTACTTCGAGAAAAATTCAGACAGCAAATGATCCAACTTGTAAACCTGTTCAGCAACATCGGTATCTTCAACGGTAACTTTCTTCTCGGCTTTTAATGATGATGTAGCATAATGCAACACCGCCATCGAAAGCAGATCCTGCTTATCTCTTACCGCGTAGTTTTCCTGATATTCCTTTATCCGGTCATTAATCAGTTTAGCCGCCCTGCGTATTATTTCTTCCTCCTCCATGTTTACCTTTAAAGGGTAAACTCTGTCAGCAATATTTATTTTTATTGAGATTTCTCCCATTGAGCTTTTCACTTTTTGTATTATTTCTTCAATAATACAATACACTTATCTATTTCCTGCACAAAATCGTTAATTTTTTGCTTTATGTCAAGACTTTTCTCATTTGTTTCTGAAAATGATTTGGCAAGCTTCAATACACGAAGCTTTTCTTCCAACTCTTTTGTCTTGTTTTTACTGGCATCCAAGGCTACGGTTAAAGCCTCGCTTTCCAGTTTTAACAGATCATTTTCCTCCTGTAAGGCAGCGCAAAGCTCAATTAACCTTTCGGTTTTATCTACAATTTTATTTAACTGTTCTGCTACAGAAGGCATTTTTTATTTAGTGAATTATTGAATTAGCGATTTAGTGAATTAATGACTTTTTAATTAGTAGGCCACCGAATTATAATTCTAAAATTTTAAACTCTAAATCCGAAATCAAAATTCCGAAATCCGAAATCAAAATTATTTTCTGATCTCCGCTCCGGCTTCTTTACCTAAGTTATAAATTAATTTCTGCATAATGGCATCAATCGCTTTATCGGTAAGTGTTTTCTCGATATCCTGGATGATAAAACTTAAAGCGTATGATTTTTTACCGGCCGGCAGTTTATCTCCCTCGTAAACGTCAAATACACTAACTTCTTTCAGTAGCTTACGCTCCGTTCTCTGGGCAATTTGCTTTAACTGACCAAAAGTAACCGCCTTATCTATCAGCATAGACAAGTCGCGCCTTACCGCCGGGAATTTAGAAACCTCCTGGTAAACGATCTTATTTTTACGCACGGCAGCTAAAATCAGGTCGAAATTAAAGTCGGCATAAAATACTCCCTTGTCTACATCAACCTTTTTCAAAGCTTCGCCGACAACCGCGCCAAATTTAACCAGCTGTTTGCCGTTCAGCATATATTGTAGGCCGTAAGCCATTTTTTTGCAGGTAGCGTCTTCCACAACGTAACCTGTTATATTCAGGCGTTCTAAAATACTATCAACAATAGCTTTCAGGTTGTAGAACGATACCGGCTTCGGCTTTTGGTTCCATTGCTCGGTAGTAGTTGCCCCGGTTAAAAACACCGAGAAACGTTGTACCTCATTATATTTATCATCCTTTACGCTGTAAACCTTGCCAAACTCGTAAAACTTCAGGTCGGCAGCACGGCGGTTCTGGTTGTAGGTAATAGCTTCCAGGCCAGAGTACAGCATGGTTTGGCGCATCACATCCAGGTCGCTGCTTAGCGGGTTCAGTATTTTTACGGCAGCATCCAGGTTATCTGAATATGCCGATTTGGTTAAGGAATTTGATAAGATCTCATTAAAACCATTGGCAGTAAGCAAGTCCGACAGTTGGTTTTGCACGGTATCTTTCTCAGCACGTTGCGAGTTATTTAATGATGCCCTGATCTGGGTTGGTATCTCGATATTGTTATAGCCATAAATACGCAGTATCTCCTCTACAACGTCCACCTCACGGGTAACGTCAACACGGTATGGAGGCACTTGTAACGAAAGTGTTTCCTCCGTTTCATTAACCACCTTAATATCCAATGCCTCAATAATGGCTTTGATCTCGGCATGCGGGATGGCTTTACCTATGAGCCTGTGAATATTTTTATAGCTTACCTCAAAGGCAAACGGCGCAACAGGTGCAGGGTAGTGATCAAAAATTTCTGACGATACCTCGCCGCCGGCTACCTGTTGTATCAGCAAGGCGGCACGTTTCAAGGCAAAAACAGTCATATCCGGATCGGTACCACGCTCAAATCGGAACGATGCATCGGTTTTTAGGCCATGTCTCTTAGCCGTTTTACGTACCGATACAGAGTTAAAATAGGCGCTCTCCAAAA
Organism: Mucilaginibacter lappiensis; assembly: GCF_900155965.1. Classification (GTDB taxonomy): domain Bacteria; phylum Bacteroidota; class Bacteroidia; order Sphingobacteriales; family Sphingobacteriaceae; genus Mucilaginibacter; species Mucilaginibacter lappiensis. The sequence goes on along the minus strand of NZ_FTMG01000009.1, from coordinate 184,172 downwards.
AGATGCTGGTGGTTGACGCCTTAACACCCGAAGTGATACCGCCAAACACACCGGCAATACACATAGGTTCTTCGGCGTTACCTATCATCAAATCGTTTTCCGATAGTTTGCGGTCTACTTCATCCAGAGTTTTAAAAAGCGTTCCTTCCGGATAGTTTTTCACCAGCACTTTGTTGCCCTTTATTTCGTCGGCATCAAAAGCATGCAGTGGCTGTCCCAGCTCATGTAATACGTAGTTGGTTACATCCACAATATTATTGATAGAGCGGATGCCGATAACAGCCAATCTTTCTTTTAACCATTTCGGTGATTCTTTTACTTCCAGACCAGTCATGGTTAAACCCGAATAACGCGGACTTGCCAGCTCGTTCTCTACCACAACTTCAACAGCTCTGTTGGTATTGGCAATTTTGAATGCGCTTACATCTGGCCTGGTAACAGCGATCTTTAAAAAGGCGGCGATATCGCGGGCGGTACCCAGGTGCGACGCGGCATCAGCACGATTTGGTGTTAAACCTATCTCGTACATATAGTCGTCATTCACCTTAAAATAGTCTTTGGCTAAAGCGCCAACCGGGGCATCGGCATCCAATACCATAATACCATCGTGATTGGTACCCAAACCTATTTCATCTTCGGCGCAGATCATTCCTTCGGATGCTTCACCACGTATTTTTGATTTCTTGATCGCGAATGGCTCACCGGTAACGGGATAAACGGTAGTACCAACCACGGCTACTACTACTTTTTGTCCGGCAGCTACGTTAGCAGCACCGCAAACAATCTGCAGATCTTCCGGACCGCCTACATCAACCTTAGTTACGTGCAGGTGATCGGAATTGGCATGGTCGGTACATTCCTTTACATAACCAATTACCAGACCTTCCAGTCCGCCGGGGATTGCTTGTACTTTTTCCAGGCTCTCTACCTCCAAACCGGTACCGGTAAGGATAATGGAGATTTCCTGTGGAGTTTTATCTGTATCTATAAATTCTTTAAGCCAATTATATGATATCTTCATTATTCAGAAATGATAATCGGCAAAGATATAAAGATTTCGGAAGTCGGATTTGGGATTTGGGATTTAAATTGCATTTCGGATTTGGGAATTTCTATTTCGGATTTATTTATCGAACATTTTTTTTCTCAAAATCAAAAATTACAAATCTCCTAAAATCCGAAATCCCTAAATCACTCCCTCATCGCCAAAGCTGTAATACCCATTGTCAGTGATAATGAGGTGGTCAAGCACATTGATATCCAGCAAACGACCGGCAGCACTTATTTTTTTGGTGAGATCGATATCCTGGTGACTGGGTTTCAGGTTACCAGAGGGGTGATTATGAACTAATATAATACCGCTGGCCTGTTGTTGCAGCGCCATATAGAAGATGATCTTGGGATCGGCTACTGTGGCCGATAATCCACCTTTGCTCACCAGTTCCTTGGCCAGTACTTTTTGCGAACGGCCAACCAGCAGTATCCAAAATTCTTCATGATTTAGATCCATCAAGTGGCGACGCATAATATTATAGGCATCACGGCTGCTGTTGATGTATTCGATGGCTTTGGTTTCGCTATCGTTGCGGCGTCGACCGATTTCCAGCGCAGCGATAATGGATATAGCCTTGGCCTCTCCTATCCCTTTAAATTTGGAAAGTTCGCCGATAGAAGCTTTACCCAGCTTATTCAGATCGTTTTCATAATGGTGCAGGATGCGCTTGCTGAGTTCAACAGCGGTTTCGCTACGACTGCCCGATCCGATTAGGATGGCGATCAGCTCGGCATCGGTAAGTGCGCGGCGCCCCTGGGTGCTCAGCTTTTCGCGCGGGCGGTCTTCCTCGGCCCATGATTTAATACTAATCTTTTCGTTGTAGTTTTCCACGGTATTCAAATATGGAGAAAACTATCAAACAAAAAAAATTGTGGCAGGGTATCCGACTCACCGACGTGGGTGTGGTAAGCGTCTTTTTCTCCACGCGTCATTGCGAGGTACGAAGCAATCCCCGATAAGCAGATCCGCTCTGTACAGCATAGAGATTGCTTCGTACCTCAGCAATGACGCGTGTAATAATGGATTTCAAACCAAACAAAAAAGGATCGTACTGTTAGGTACGATCCTTTTTATATATTTTTAGTTAAGCGATTAGCTTAAGCCATTAACAAATTTAGTAAGCTTTGATTTATTGTTCGAAGCTTTGTTTTTGTGAATAACATTCTTTTTAGCTAAACGGTCTAACATAGAGATCACCTTACCCAACAGTGCACTTGCATCAGCTTTAGTAGTAGTGTTTCTTAATTTCTTAATAGCGTTCCTGGTTGTTTTAGCCTGGTACCTGTTGCGCAGACGCTTCGCAGCGTTTGATCTGATTCTTTTTAAAGACGATTTATGATTTGCCATTGTATAGCTTTGTTATTCTTTTTTCTATTATTTTAAGGACTGCAAATATATGCCGATAAATTTAAATATGCAAGTGCTTTTTTATTAAAGTTTTAAAGCCCTATTTAACCAATAGTGCTCACTCAACTTATTTAAGCCCAGCGATTGAATATTGCACTTCATAAAGCAACTAAACTACAGCACAAGTGTTAATTTAGCAACAACCTATTTCAAACCATGGACAACACTAAAAGATTCAGCAACCGGGTGGCCGATTATGTCAAATACCGCCCTCACTATCCTACAGCTATCATTACCTTTTTACTGGAAAGCTATCAATTGACCATCGATAAGCGTATTGCAGATATTGGTGCAGGTACGGGAATATCCACTCAATTGTTTTTAGATGCCGGCTATCATGCCACCGCTGTGGAGCCTAATGCCGAAATGCGGGATAAAGCTATTGAACTATTGAACTCATACCCAGGCTTTGCAGCCGTAGATGGTACCGCGGAAAATACCAGGTTAGCCAGCGAAAGCGTTGATGCCGTTATTGCGGGACAGGCTTTCCATTGGTTTAATGCACAAAACGCCCGTGCAGAGTTTAAACGTATCCTGAAACCCGGCGGCATCGTGGCACTAATCTGGAATGAAAGAAAAACAGCTTCAGCATTTGAAAAGGAATATGATCAATTAATCATCACACATGGGCAAGACTATGTAAAAGTTGGTCACCGGAATATCGACTACGACCACATCGGCGCATTTTATGATCCTGAGCCTTTTGCGGTACGTGTATTTGAAAACCAACAGATTTTTAATTTTGACGGACTAAAAGGCCGCCTGCTTTCCTCGTCGTACGCACCAACCAAAGTGGATGCTGGATATGCAGCCATGATCAAAGATTTGCAGGAACTTTTTAACCGTTATCAGCAAGATGGTGTGATCACTATTCATTACGATACTAAAGTTTATGTAGGACGCTTATAGCAATTATGCGATGAACCCTTGTTCAATTAAATGATCTTTTGCTGCTTTAAAATCAAGAAACAGTTTATCGGCAATGGTTAGTTTATGATGCTCATCGGTATTACTTTGAATGGCAAAACAGATAAGTCCTGCAGCTTTTGCCGATTTCACACCATTTATAGTATCTTCAAAAACAAGGCATTCCTTTTTCAGTACGCCCAACTTTTCAACACATACCAGGTAGCTTTCCGGATCGGGTTTACTTTTGGTAACCTCAGTACGGGTGATGATCAGTTTAAAGTACCTACCCAAACCATTCCTTTCAAATACAGCATCCACATCCTGCCGCGGGCTCGAAGTTACCAGGGCCAGCGTTAGATTTTTACTTTTAAAATACTCTAATACTTCGGCCACATGCGGCATCAGGTTTACATCTTTTGTTTTAAGGCGCTCCAATATTAACCTTTCCCTTTTATCAATAATTTGTGGTAATGGTGCGATAATATCATATTTTTCGACCAGGCGGGCGGCATTGGTGGGCAGAGGTACACCTGCATAGGTTTTCAGCCAGTCGGCATAAGTTAACTGTACATCAAATTCCGCTAAAATTTCGTTCCAGCATTCAAAATGAAAAAACTCCGAATCAATAAGAGTACCGTCAAGATCAAATAATAATGCTTTAAGAGCTTTCATAAGTAGGTTGTTCAAGAACTTTAAAAGTAAAAACTAATTCCTTTTAAACAGGTATCGCTTCTATTAATTTTAATGCTACTTTTAAATATGTATTACTGGCTATCCGCTTTATTTACCCTTATCATACTGTTTATAATAGCCGACTATTTAAAAGGCCGTCATTTAAAAAAGAAGCGACTCTCGGAAATTAAGGAACAATGGGGTAAGCCTAAAATAACTCAGCGAAATTTTAAACTCATTGCCACCTATTTAACCGCCGCTGATAGCCAAAGTTATATTTCGGCCGATACCTCCGCTGATCTTGATGTTGATGATCTATTTAACTTTATTGACCGTACCAACTCCAAACCCGGTCAGCAGTATTTATACAAAAAACTGCACGCACCCGAGCTCTCAGAAAGCTATTTTAACATCCTCGAACAAAAACACCAACTGATAAGCAAAGATTCGTCTTTAAGGGAACTTGCCGAATTCAAATTATCAGCCTTAAACAGCAACGACGCCTATTATCTACCCGAAGTATTTGGCAAAGTGCACAGTTCATTATTTGATCCCTTAACCACACTATATATTCGGATAGCCCCATTTTTAACGCTGCTATTTATTGCAAGTTTGTTCATAGTACCTAACCAGTTTGCCCTTCTGTTTCTTTTCGCATTGCTTATTGCCAATGTCGTTATCCACTTTGGCAATAAAACCAAAGTAATGAGCTATACTCACTCCTTACCGCAGCTTTTAATTTTAAACAATGTAGCCAAATGGCTGGCCGACCATCAATTATTTGAAAATGATCACCACATTAACCAAAGCCTGACTAACGTAGATAAATTAAAAAAATCATTAGGCTTTATTAACCTGCAAAACAAAACCGCTGCCGACCCTACAGACATCACGTTCCTTTTCAGCGAATGGTTAAAAATGTTCCTGCTGATAGAGCCGCTGATATTCATTTTTTCGATAAGCCGTGTTAACAAATACCTGGAGGATATTAAGATACTCTATGAGGCTGTCGCCCGGGTTGACATGGCCATATCCATACTATCGGTACGGGCAGGATCGACACAGTATTGCATACCGCGCTTTTTGACCGATGGTGACCGAATCACGATAAAAAACCTGTACCACCCGCTTATTGAAAATTGTGTAGCCAACTCTATGAATATTGATAATAAACAAGGTGTTCTGGTAACAGGATCAAACATGTCTGGCAAAACAACATTTATCAGGTCGGTGGCTATAAACGCGTTATTATCGCAAACCATCAATACCAGTTTTGCCAGCGAGTACTGCGCTCCTCCATTAAAAATATTTACCAGTATTAATATGAGCGATGACCTGGGCGGTCATAAAAGTTATTTTCAGGCCGAGGCTACATCGGTGAAAAATATTATCATGGAGGCCACTGCCAGCAAACCGGTTAACAGCCTGGTTATTATTGATGAAATTTTCAGAGGAACCAATACTATTGAAAGAATAGCAGCTGCAAAGGCTGTGTTATCTTACTTTATTGAAAACAAAAGCTTTGTATTTGTATCAACCCATGATCTGGAACTTGCCGAACTGTTGGGCATTGATTACAAAGTATTTTCGTTCGAAGAATTGATGGGTGATGACCAGCTAATATTTGATTATAAGATCAAAGAAGGTTTACTCAAAAACAAGAATGGCATAGCTGTTTTAAAAGGGCTAGGCTTTCCGGAAAGTATTATTGATGAAGCAAACAAGGTAAGCATACAGCTGCGCGATAAGTACAACTTGTAATATTTCAAAATCATTAAGCATGCCCGGCAATAAAAAAACTTCAAACACATCACTCAAAACCCATTACTTAATAAGGCGCCGCATTATTTTAAGTTTATCGGGCATTGGTTTAATGCTGCTATGTTCATCCTGGGGGTTCTTTGCTCATTATCGCATTAACAGGCTAGCGGTTTTTACGCTCCCTAAGGGTATGGCCGGTTTTTACAAGACCAACGTCGATTATATTACAGAACACGCTGTGAGCGCCGACAAACGCCGCTATGTAGACTCTACCGAGATCCCCCATCATTTTTTTGATGCCGATCATTATGGCAAAAAACCATTTGCTGCTATGCCCCGGCGATGGGCTGATGCCGCCACCAAATACTCTGCCGATACACTAGACAAATACGGCACCGTTCCCTGGACTATCCAATACCAATATTATAAGCTGGTGAGGGCATTTAAGGCGCATGACACCATAGCCATACTCAACACATCCGCTAATCTTGGTCACTATGTTGCCGACGCGCATGTACCGCTTCATCTTACCTTAAATTACGATGGACAATTGACCGATCAGATTGGCATACATGGCCTCTGGGAAACCCGCCTGCCGGAGTTGTTTATTAAACAATATAACCTTTTTGCAGGTCATGCCCATTACATTGATAATCCACTGACCGAGGCATTTAAAATTTGCCAGGTATCCTTCAAAAGTGTTGACTCTGTATTACGATTTGAGCGGATCGTCAACAAAAATTTCCTACCGGATAAAAAATACAGCCCGGTTATGCGGGGTAAAAGAAAACTCAATGATTACTCCGTGGCTTACAGCCATGCTTATCATAAAATGCTGAAAGGCATGGTAGAGCGGCAAATGCGGGCATCGATACGCTCGGTTGGAAGTTTCTGGTATTCGGCCTGGGTAGATGCCGGGCAGCCCGATCTGAACAAACTAATAGCGCAACCCTTAAGTTCAGAAGAGCGCATTAACCTGCAGCACGAAGAGGCCATGTACAAAACCGGAAAATGTATTTATCAAACAACGAAATAAGCCCGGGAACTTATTCAGGTGTATTATTCTGTGGTGGCTTTTTTACTTCCCCTGCTCTTGATGGCTGCGTAAATTGGCGGAACTACAGATATCAGTATAATAGCCATCACCACCAGGGTAAAGTTTTGTTTGATCACCGGGATGTTGCCAAAAAAGAAACCGATAAATAAAAAACTCAGCACCCATGAAGCGCCTCCGACAATATTATACAGACTATAGCGCAAAAACGGCATACGCCCTACACCGGCCACAAAAGGAGCAATGGTTCTGATAATAGGCAAAAACCGGCTGAAGATAACTGCTTTACCACCGTGCTTGTCAAAAAACGCTTTGGTGTTGAGGTAATATTCCAGTTTTAATATTTTGTTATCTTCTTTAAAAACCTTGGGACCTAAATAATTACCCAGCAAGTAATTTACCGTATTACCTGTAAAGGCAGCTATAACCAATAAAATGGCCACCAAGGCTATATCTAAACTGGTTTTACCATTAGCGATAAGAGCGCCTGCGGCAAACAGCAGGGAGTCGCCGGGTAAAAAGGGAGTAACCACAAAACCGGTTTCGGCAAAGATGATTGCAAACAGTATGAGATATGTCCAGCCCTTGTAATCGCTGGTAATCTGGCTCAGATGCACATCAATATGCAGTATAAAGTCGATAATGCTTTTTATTACTTCCACAGTATTTAAATTTTGGCCAAAAATAGGAATATAAATCAGAATCAAGAGCTAAGAACCAAGAGTTAAGAGTTAAGCCCATTTAAATCTTTTCTTGATTCTTGACTCTAAGATCTCGATTCTTTGCCTTCCTACTGCGTAGTCTTCAACAATAAATTATTGGTAAGGATTGCTGCGCCAAATGCAACTGAGTCTGTACGGCCTACTATTCCCTGTGTATAAATGGTATAAGCACGGCCATCCTGTATGGTAACATTGGGTAGCTGGAATTGAATATTGCCTGGAGAGCTACTTAAGTTAATGGTAAAATTGTAATTACCCACGGGCAACTGAACATATTTTGATACCGAATCAAAAGCGATTGATTTCCACTGTTTTGCTGTACTGTCATTAGCTCTCAGATCAAGCGGAGCAGAGGTTGGCGAGCAATGAACAAACCGTACTATACCCCTCCCTAGTGGAGGAATGGTGGCCGTATCCAACACCAGAATAGATTTTTTTATAGAACTATCACTCTTGAAACCTGTAATAAACAAGGTATATTTGGAGTTAGCTTTAAATGCGCTATTAATAGTAAGCAGGTTTACCGGGGCCACCCCTACCGAACGTAACTGCAAGGGTGGTACTAGGGTGGATATAAAAAAATAGCCTGAATTAGTGGGGTACGTATAATTGGTTGTATTTTCCTTAATAAAATTGAGATATAAATTTACCGGCTGTATATCCGGGCTTAAATTAACAATCTGTAGTTGCGTATTTAATCCGGTGGGATTAGCATTGGCGCCTTTACCGCATGATGAAACGAAAGGCAGTAACATGGTACCAACGATAACCAAAAGAAAAGAAACGAGGAAGCTGTTTTTATTGGGTTTAGTCATTAATTTCAATTTACTGATTAACTATTAAACTGGTACCAAGTGCCTGGTTGCCCCCGGACCCTATAGTGCCATAACCAACTACAGTATAAATCCTGCCGGTACTGATTGTTACCGTATCCTTTCTGGCGGTGCTTATGTCAGACCCAGCCTGGTAAACACTTAAAATAAGCGAACCAGCTGCAAGTGTTGTACCTGGTGTAGCTGTTGTACTTGGCGTAACATTCAAAAAATCTGTTGTTGTTTTATAAGCTATATTACTAAACTGCGGGGTACTTACCTGAGTTACGGGAGTTACAAAAGCAAGCACGAGAGGCCCGGCATCCGGCGATGCATTTACAAATCTGAGCTTGGCGCTACCATTCGTAGGTGCAGTTGCGGTATCGTTGGTAAAAAAAATTCCGTCTGCTGCTCGACTGCTTACATATAATGAATACACCTTTCCAGAATCAAGTGTAATAGGCGTGGTAAATAAAGCATTAGGAGTTGACGGGCTCGCTAACTTAACCTGATAATTTTGCAAGCCAGCCTTTACTGTTAATAAACTACTTAATGTACCACCCGGAAAATAAGTTGATGTATTATTGACCAAGGTACCGTTCTGGTAAAAATTAATAATATCATTTGTTGCGTTGATCACCCTAAGGCTTGCAGTGGGCAGAATTGTGGGCTTATCATTATTTTTTTTACAGGATGCCCAGCATGCCGCTGCGGCTATAATAAAAGTAAAAGCTTTGATCCTGATATTCATATGGGCAAATTAGTGATTTAGTGATTTAGTGAGTAAAGATATCCCAATCACTAATTCACTAACTAAAAATTAATCTATATAACTGTTTCCTGCGATTTTTGTTATCTGCGGAGAACAAAAAAGTCCGGTTTTTAAAGCCGGACTTAGTTTTGGATTTATAATTTAAGTTTACACTTAAGCATAGCTATTGAGCATCACCGGCATAACCAACATCAGCACATCTTCATTTTCATCGCCGCCCTGAGGCAACAATAATCCGGCACGGTTTGGTGTCGACATTTCCAAAGATACTTCTTCGCAACTTAAATTCTTCAACATTTCTATTAAAAAACGTGCATTGAAGCCAATTTCGATGTCTTCGCCCTCGTACTGGCAGCTTAAACGCTCATGCGCTTCATTGGCAAAGTCAATATCTTCTGATGATATATTGAGCTCGCTGCCGCTTATTTTAAGCCTTACCTGGTGGGTAGTTTTGTTGGCATAAATAGCCACACGATTCAATGAACCCAGGAAAGTAAGCCTGTCGATACTTAATTTATTTGGATTCACTTGAGGTATAACCGCCTCATAGTCCGGATAGCGCTCATCAATTAAGCGGCATACCAGGTTAATATTACCAAATTTAAAGAACGCGCTGGTGGAGTTATACTCTACCGATACATTCACATCATCGGTTGGTAATGACGATTTTAACAGCGTTAATGCTTTTTTGGGCAATATAAATGAAGTAGTGCTTGCAGCTTTGGCATCTTTACGGCGATAGCGTACCAGCTTATGCGCATCGGTAGCCACAAAAGTAAGATGCTGAGTACTTAACTGGCAATATACGCCGGTCATGGCAGGGCGCAACTCGTCGTTACTTACCGCGAAAATTGTTTTGTTGATCGCTTCGGCTAAAACTGATGCCGGTAAATTTACCGACGACGCGTTCTCTACCACTGGTATCTTCGGGAAATCCTCGCCATTTTCGCCACTCAATTTGTACTTTCCGTCGCCCGCGTTTATTTCTATAGCAAACGTAGTATCATCTACAGAAAAAGCCACCGGCTGCTCTGGTAGCGATTTTAAGGTCTCTAACAATATACGCGATGGTATGGCAATACGGCCATTCTCTTTAGCCTCAACAGCTAATGATGTGGTCATGCTGGTTTGCAGATCGGTTGCAGAAATGGTTAAGTTTCCATCCTTTATCTCGAACAAAAAGTTTTCCAGTATAGGCAAAACAGTGCTATTGCTTAAAGCTCCGCTTACAGCCTGCAGTTGTTTGAGTAATGTTGATGTAGAAACAATAAATCTCATATGGGTGTATTTAATCAATCAAAAATATAAAATTTAATGCGCATACTTTCGTTTACGGATGTAATGTTGAAAAATAGCACATATTAACACTAAAAGCAAAGGCCCAACTGTATTTACCAGCTGCCAGTACATTTTTTCGTTGCGGATACGGGCACGGTTAAGCAGGCGTAGCTTGATTTCCTTGGTACGCAAGGCTATCAGGCCCGAGTCGTCGGTCATATAATCGGCAATATTTAGCAGCAGGTTTTTATTGCCGTACGTTTGCTGGGTATAGTGATCATATCCCAAGGGGTATGGCGAACCATCACTACCTACCTGGTTTTTCAAGATATCCCCATCGCTGATCACAATCATTTTAGTAGGTACACTTTCAGGCTGTATAGCCACCTGCTCCGTAAGCCCTTCGGGCAACGGACGATTGCGCCAGTCGGATACAAATTTACCTTCCAACAATACCCCTACTGTTTTGGGTGTACCCTGAAAATCTTTGGGATTGGGTTCCTGCTCCAATGCCTGTAACGACAGCATATGCGGTGCGCTCATCTTTTTATTATAGGGCGACGAGGTAAGCAGGATTGTTTTCTTGACATCTTTAGTATCCAAGAGATCAATGGTACTGGCAAATTCACTGCTGATGCCATCCAGATTTTTTACTATCGGGTGTTTAGATAACGGGATAAATATAGGATAAAACAGCCAGGGCAGCATTTGTATCTGCGCCTGCCCACCCAAGCTACCGGTGGTAACCGGTATTTGCGAGCAGTTCATATCGGCAATCAGGTCATAATTGATCCGCACACCGTAACGGAAAAGCTGATCGTCCAGATTCAATTGTTTGGCAAAGGCCAGTTGCTCGCCGCCATGCCCGCGCAGGCTGTCCAGCTCGGCACTCACCTGGTCTATCGTCCACAATACCCGGCCGCCATGCATAATATATTGGTCGAGCTTGAATTTTTCCAGCTCGGTAAATTTTTTATCGGGCTTGGGTATCACCAACAGTTTTACCTGTTGCAAACCGGCTATAGTAATAGTAGTTAAATTAACCCGACCAACCTTATATCCATCCGAGAGCGATTTCATCGCGTCGTTCAGTTGCAGGTCGCTCAGTTCGTTATGTCCCTCGGTAAAACCAATTTCGGGTTTGCCACCGCTGGTTGCTTTTTTTATGGCCGATGAAAAAGCGTATTCGAGGTTTTGGATAGAGTTGTTCAGCACTTCATCCGGCGAAAGCCCTATCCTGCTCAGTAATAATTTCACGGCGATCTCTTTACCATTGGCCAATACCAGCGCGCCGGGGAAGATCAATTTTTGTGATACGCCATCGTCCGTTTTTACGCTGAGGTTGGTTGGTTCAATACCTTTGGCTTCCAGGTTTTGGATAGCCTCATTCTGCTGATCGCCGGAGAGATTTTTCAGCGGATCAACAAATTCAAACTGCAGTTTACGATGACTGTATGCCTGCAGATCGTTCAACATATCGCGAGTGGCTCCCTGCAGTCGTTTAAATCCTCCGGGCAGACTTCCGCCTTGCAAATACACGGTAATTTTTACCGGCTGTTGCAAACCATCCATAATCTGCCTGCTGATAGGCGAAAGAGTATATCGTTTTTCGGTAGTAAAATCAAAACGGGTAAAAGCGAGACTGCCGATAATAGCCACAAGCAAGAGTGCCGCCATAGATCCCATCATAGTAGCCGAAAACAGTTTCTTTTTACGCTGACGGATAATCACGAACAGCGTAAGCCATATAAATATACCGGTTACTACAATGAAATAAGTCAGATCGCGCGTATCCAGCACACCTCGGCTTACCGATTGATAATGCTCCGTGATACCCAGATTTTGTAAACCCAGGTCCTGTAACGACAGCAGCTGGCTCAGCGAATCAAACCCGCTATAAAAAAAGAAACACAGGAAAACGGCCACTGTAAAGGCAATGATCTGGTTTTTAGTAATAGATGATGCAAACAGACCAATAGCCGCGAATGCCGCCCCTAATAAAAACAAACCGATGTAGGAGCCGATAACTGCTCCGCTGTCAATATTCCCCTGAGGCGTACCCAGTGTACTGACTGAAAAATAGTAAACCAGCGTGGGCAGCAAGGCAAAAAGCACCAGCAGCACACTGGCCAGGTATTTTCCTAATACAATTTGCCAGTCGGTAAGTGGACGCGTGAATAACAGCTCAAAAGTACCCTCCTTGCGCTCTTCGGCCAATGACCGCATGGTGATGGCCGGTATCAGGAACATGAACAGGTATGGTGCGGTACTAAACAGGCTTTCGAGCCCGGCATAGCCATACTCCAAAATGCTCGAATCTGGGAATACCCACAAAAACAAACCCAATACCAATAAAAACACGCCAATGGTAACATAAGCCACCAGCGAACTGAGGTAAGAAACGATTTCTTTTTTAAGGATGCTTAGCACTTTCTTGATCGGGTGTTAAGCGCCGAAATTACAATATTTTTTTATTGGTTTATGGGTTTATGTATAATGTGCTTATCCTGGTGATCGCGCAAGGTAAGCCCTCCTTCTCGCACGCGTCATTGCGAGGTACGAAGCAATCCCCGATAAGCAGAGCCGCCCTGTATAGCTTAAAGATTTCTTCGTACCTCGCAATGACGCGTTTTTTTTGAATTCTCAAAAAGAAAATTAATCTAATCCTTTTTATCAACTATATAAGATGTAAGTATTTTCACCCGATCATTTTCCAGCTCATAAAAATCGGCGTAGTGCATGTTTATCTCCTCGCTGTTTTTGTTTTTGCATTGTATAAAGCCATCAACGGCAGCCTTATTACCGTCAACAATGAGGTGGTCGTAGGTTGATGAAACAACCTTTACATCTTCCATTCCGCTTAAAAACTTTTCCACTTCATCTTTCCCGTTGCTGATGGTGAGGTTTGAACCTTTCATTGTCCATATTACGTCATCGGCAAAAAGGTCTAATATTTTATCTACGTCGTTATTATCAAAAGCGTCAATAACTTGTAACACAATTTCTTTAGTTGTCATGATAATTTAATTTTGTTTATACCAAAGTTAGCGCTTATACAAAGCGGCAGAGAGGGTGCAAAATGACATTATCAGGGTGTTTTACGACAATTAATATACTGTGCTATCCCTCAAGGCATATCTGTAACAGCAAGGACTGTAAACCCATTTTCCTTCAAAAGTGGGTTTACATGGTTTACACTTTTTACGGTTAACATTTATTTATTTTACTGGTAATCAAATAATTATACAAAAAAAAACTCCAATATGGTGATAAAAGTGTAAACCATCATTTGGTGTATGCGTACAGCGTTTGTATTTTCCGGACTGAATCAGCGTGAAGATGCTTTTTCACATAAAGAGTCCTGAAACAGCTAGCTGTTTCAGGACTCTTTATTTAATCTTTCGTTTATTAGAAGCGGTATGCTAAACGCAAATTGGCCTGGTTAAGGGCGCCGCTGTTTGACCAGTTTTCAAACCTGGCGCCAACTTCGATACCATTGCCAAAGGTATAACCCACTCCCGGCGACCATGCAAATGATGTTTTGTAATTAGGCCCTTTAACAGCAAATGCAACACCAGCCTGGCCCTCCACAAAAAAGCCATGACTAACATAATACTTGATGCCCACCTTAACCGGTATAAAACTGGCCCCTGCGCTATTATTACCCTCCGCCTTCAGAAAACTTTTTTCAAAACTGGTATATGGCAGGTAGGTATATCCGGCCGATATGGTAAACAGGGTTTTGGTGGCGATAGGCAACTCATATTTGACCGATGCCCCCCAGATAGCTGTAGAATTACCCCGAACATGATTTAAAGTAACTCCACCCTCCAACCCAAAACTGAACTGAGCGTGATCTGCCGGAGAAGACGGTATTATTGATGTTGTACCAGATGCTGATGTTTGAGCAAAGCTGCCCCACACTGTGCCGCATACTGCGGCCAGCGTAAATAGGATTTTTTTCATATTGAATGTGTGTAAAGTTAAATTACCGGCCACGCAGGGTACCACTGCACCGGCCGATTGATAACACAGACGCTTATTTTTGCAGGATATTATTTCACCCCATAGCTTTTAACATTCATTAACATAAGCCTTAATAATAAATAAGGCCCGGCAATATACTCACCGGGCCTTGAATTTGAATGGCTATTTCTATTTAAAGCGGTATGCCAAACGCAAACCCGCCTGGCCAAGCGTACCGTCCTTAGACCAACCTTCGTAACGCAGGCCAATCTCAAAACCTTCCCTGAAGCTATAGCCAATTCCCGGCGAATAGGCAAATGCTGTTCCGCTGGCCCTTCCGGTATAAAAGGCAGCACCTATCTGGCCTTCAGCAAAAAAGTTCCTGTCAAAATAGTATTTAACACCTACTTTTAAGGGAATGGCATTAATTGCGGGGCCACCAAAATCGCTGTATACCCCTTTTGGTTGAAATGAGTTATAGCCACCCGATATGGTAAACCAGGTACTACGCTCAATCGGAAGTTCATATTTAAGCGAAGCGCCTAATACCGAACCAAAAAGATGGTGCGCGTCGCCTGTAGGTAAACCGGCTTCAAAACCGATACTGAATATTCCGTTGTTTCTGCCCCTGGATTGCGCAAAGCTTTGCATTGCAGTAACTCCAATAATGAATAAGGCTAATAAGATTTTTTTCATGTTTTTTAAGACTGTGTGATTTTTAACAATACAGCGCTGTAAACATATTGTTTGCCTTATGTCGAATAGTTATGCCGTTATTCACCGTAATATTTGGCTTAAAAGCCCACATTCCTTTAGTGGTAGTTATATAAAAAAAGCGCCGGAATACTATTCCGGCGCCCTCCATTTATTGTTGCTATTTGCTTAAAAACGGTATGCTAAACGCAAACTAAGCTGACCGATAGTACCATTGTTTGACCACGCTTCATAACGAACGCCTGCTTCAAAGCCGCCTGCAAATGTATATCCAATGCCTGGCGAATAAACGAATGCTGTACCGCTGCCATTACCGGTTGCAAAGGCTGCACCTAACTGGCCTTCACCAAAAAAGTGTCCGTCAAAATAGTATTTGGCGCCAACTTTTACGGGTATTATACCAGAAGAACCGCCGTCACTGTGATATTGAAGACTGAAATTCGGATCATTATAGGAAAGATCGAAACTCTTGATGTGGATACTACTATATCCGGCCGATGCAGTAATAAATAAATTATTGGCTACAGGATACTCATATTTGAGCGAACCGCCAATAATATAATTAGAGTAGTTGTGGAAATCGCCAACAGGTAGTCCACCTTCCAAACCGATGCTGAATTTACCGCTGTCTCCGGATTTAGTTTGAGCGAAAGTTGTGCAAGCCGTGCCGGCAATAAATGCTAAGGCTAATAGGATTTTTTTCATAAAATAATTTTGTAATAAGATTAATGCGGATTTGTTTTTTACCGCTGTCGGTTTATTTGACGTGCACGATCACACAACGTTTAATACGCCAGAAAATATTTATAATAATAAAGCCCGGGGATATTATCCCCCGGGCTTTACCTAAATTTTAATCGTTAATTTTCTGTTTAGAAACGGTAAGCTAAACGTAAACCAAGTTGGCTAACTGAACCATTGTGAGACCAGCCTTCATAACGAAGACCAGCTTCAAAACCGCCGTCAAAGGTATAACCTACACCTGGAGAGTAAGCAAATGCAGTACCACCACCGCTTTCTGTAGAAAACGTAGCACCTACCTGACCTTCAACAAAAAAGCCATTCTCGATATAGTATTTAATACCGACTTTCACCGGAACAAAACCCTCTCCAGATTTATCGATACCTAATGCTTTCAGACCGTCTTTGAATGCGCTTTTATATAAAAAACGAGTGTATCCTGCTGAAACTGTAAATAATGTACTTGGCGCAATTGGGAGCTCATACTTAATATCTGCACCAATAGCGAAAGAAGATATATCTTTCGTACTGCCAAGTGGAAGTGCCGGATCAACTCCGATACTGAATTTACCGCTGTCGCCAGATTTGGTTTGCGCGAGGGTTGTGAATGCCGTGCCAGCAATAATAGCTAAGGCTAATAGAACTTTTTTCATAATTTATTGATTGATGTTTGTTTG
Source organism: Mucilaginibacter lappiensis (assembly GCF_900155965.1). Taxonomy (GTDB): domain Bacteria; phylum Bacteroidota; class Bacteroidia; order Sphingobacteriales; family Sphingobacteriaceae; genus Mucilaginibacter; species Mucilaginibacter lappiensis. The sequence goes on along the minus strand of NZ_FTMG01000009.1, from coordinate 167,633 downwards.
TTAACACAACGTTAATAGGATTTTCCTATAACGCAGTTTTTTCCTGAGAATATAGACGCTGCTATTAAGCAAACGTTACAATCTCCTTTTAATATTTTATTAAATACGTGATTTTAGCATATTAATCTAAAGATAATATGGGATACACACCTTGGGCGGCGGTGCTTTTGTATCGGTTTAATTCGTAAATAAAGTAATAATCAATAGAATAATATAGATACTCACCATGGGCGGCAGGGAGTTCGTATCTATTTTATTTGTTAATAAAGTAACTAGGCGGCACAAAAATAAAAGTTTATTTTAAAAATCAAAATATTTAATTGTCACCGGTAAGTGATATAAATATCTGCTCCAGGGTATGATCATTGTTTTTTTGGCGAAGCCCCAGTAGGGTATCATTGGCCACAATTTTACCTTTATCAATAATAATTACCTGGTTGCATACCGCCTCTACTTCCTGCATAATATGGGTAGATAGGATAATAGTTTTGGTTTTACCCAGTTCCAGTATCAACTGGCGGATACCGATCAGTTGGTTAGGATCGAGCCCGGAGGTTGGCTCGTCCAATATCAGTACATCCGGGTTATGTAGTATGGCTTGAGCCAGTCCTACCCTTTGGCGGTAGCCTTTTGAAAGCTGTCCTATTTTCTTATGCTGCTCGGGCCCCAGGCCTGTTTGCTCAATAATAGCAGCTATGCGTTTTTCGGGTTCTTGTACCTTATGAATACCGGCAATAAAGCCCAATGATTCTTTAACATACATATCCAGGTACAGCGGATTACTCTCGGGCAGGTAACCAATGTGCCTTCGCACCTCCAATGACTGTGACATGACATCAAATCCACAAACCGATGCTGTGCCTGAGGTTTGGGGGATAAAGCAGGTGAGGATTTTCATGGTGGTGGATTTACCCGCACCATTTGGGCCCAAAAAGCCCAGCACACCAGGCTCCGCGCTGAAGCTGATACTATCAACCGCTTTTTGCGTTCCGTAAACTTTTGACAACGATTCAACCCGGATACTCATAGCTCAAATGTAAAAGAGTATTTCGGATTTCGGAATTTCGATTTCGGATTTATTGATTTTTTGTCAATGATGCCGTGTTACTTTTCAAAAATAACAGCATCGGACTTTGCGCCTAATTTTTCTAATAGCCCGGTTATTTCCTGCACCATGGCATCGGGGCCGCAAACGTAAAAGTGCTTGTTAAAGTCCTTTACTTCGGTTTTTAAAAAGTCTTCGTTAATGCGGCGCTGGTCATGTGCGCTGTCCTTCTGATTAGTTATGGTGAATAAGGCGTTTTTGCCTAATATACTTTTCAACTCAGCAGCCAGGATAATATCCTCATCAGTTTTATTAGAAAAGAAAAGCTTGTTATCTCCTATAGCGCCTTGTTGGTTTAGCTGCCTCAATATGGCTATAAATGGCGTAATACCGGCACCACCGGCTATAAAATATCCCGGCCCTTTATATTCAATAGCTCCCCAGGCTTCGCGCAGTATCAGTTCATCGCCTACTTCCAGTTCACCAAGGTGATTGGTAACGCCGGGATGATCATTGTATATTTTAATGGTAAACTCCAGGTAATGCTCATCGGTAAGACAGGTAAACGTAAATGGATTCCGCTGCCCTTCCCATTGTGGTTGATTGATGGATAGTTCTGTTGCCTGCCCTGGTGTAAATGTAAAACCATCAGGCTTTTCTACTATAAATTGTTTAACGTTATGGGTAACGTTATGGATATCTAATATTCTTACAATATGTTCCATGGCTGCGGTAAATTAATTGGTTATAGTATAATGAAATTAGAGGCCCTTTGGTTTTAATTAGGGTAATTTAGCAAATTGATACTTATCATTTTAAGGTTTTCGCCTTTCGCTTTCAGCTTTCTCCCTAAATTGTATCTTTGCAGCTATTATGAGCAAATCAACCGACGAACTTTTTAAAAATGTTATATCGCACGCCAAAGAATATGGCTTTGTTTTCCCTTCAAGTGAGATTTATGATGGCTTGAGTGCTGTTTATGATTACGGGCAGTTTGGCGCCGAATTGAAGAACAACATCAAAACTTATTGGTGGAAAGCCATGGTGCAAATGCATGATAACATTGTAGGTATTGATTCGGCCATATTTATGCACCCTAAAATATGGAAAGCCAGCGGGCACGTTGATGGTTTCAGCGACCCGATGATCGATAATAAAGATTCTAAAAAACGCTACCGTGCCGACCAGTTACTGGAAGACAAGATAGCTTCTTTGATCAAAGAGGCTGTTGACGAGGCTAAAAATAAAACAAATCAAAAATATAATACTCGCATCGAATTAGAAGAACAAATTGATAATGAGAAATCAACTGTCAACCTTTTTAATGAAATAGTTTCAGGTATAGACATAAATGCTGGGGAGCATCGTTACATTAACACCCCTGGTGGAAAAAGCGAGGCGTTTAACTGGTTTACCCATCTAATTTTAGAATCTGATTATTTTAAAAAAGCGATTGAAGCCAATACTAAGCTTAATGAGCACCTTAAAAATGAAGATCTTGTAGGTTTAAAAGACTTAATAATAGCACTAAACATTAAATGTCCTGTTAGTGGAACAGCCAACTGGACCGATGTTCGTCAGTTTAACCTGATGTTCAGTACCCAGATGGGCGCTGTTGCTGATGATGCCGACGTGGTTTATCTGCGCCCGGAAACTGCTCAGGGTATATTTGTAAACTACCTGAATGTACAAAAATCGGGCAGGATGAAGATCCCTTTCGGTATAGCTCAAATTGGCAAAGCTTTCCGTAACGAGGTGATCGCCCGTCAGTTCATTATCCGCATGCGCGAATTTGAGCAAATGGAAATGCAATATTTTGTACGCCCCGGCACTCAAAAAGAATGGTTTAACCAGTGGAAAGAAGCCCGCCTCAAATGGCACCTGGCCTTGGGTACCGACGCGGCTAAATACCGTTATCATGAGCACGTAAAGCTGGCTCACTATGCTGATGCTGCTTATGATATTGAATTTGAATTCCCATTCGGTTTTAAAGAAGTGGAAGGTATACACAGCCGTACCGATTTCGACTTGAGCCAGCATGAAAAATTCTCTGGTAAAAAAATGCAATATTTTGACCCTGAGGTTGATCCGGAAACCGGCAAACCATACGGTAACTATGTGCCTTATGTAATTGAAACCTCTATCGGTTTAGACAGGATGTTCCTGTTAACCATGATCAACGCTTACGAGGAAGAAGATCTGAGCACCGAAGAAAAACAGGATAGCCGCACCGTATTGCACCTGCACCCATGCCTGGCCCCGGTTAAAGCCGCCATTTTCCCGCTCACCAAGAAAGATGGTCTACCCGAGAAAGCCCGCGAGATCATGGATAAACTAAAGATAGACTTCAATATCCAGTACGAAGAAAAAGACGCTATCGGTAAACGCTACCGCCGTCAGGATGCTATTGGTACACCTTTCTGTATCACGGTTGATCACCAGACCCTCGAAGACAATACCGTAACCATACGCCACCGCGATAGCATGCAACAGGAACGCGTTCCTGCCGATCAGCTTGACAAAATTATCGGCGACCTGGTTAGCTGGAGAAATTTATTAAAATAACATACTTTAATTTATCAAAGTAACGAACAAAGCCCGCATATCAGCGAGCTTTGTTCGTTATTAACTACGCTACAATCAGCTTTAAAGTACTAGATCAGTACTGTCTCCCCATGCTACCATCCGGTATATTACTACAACCAGACTCCCTGTTTTATTTAATAACTGTATATAAATTAACATACATCGCGATGTTTATTAATATACATATAATTGTAAATCCACTCAACTATTAAAGGGTTAAACTATCATATAACCGCTTTATTATCAATATATTTCAATCTGGCAGAACTTGTTTTTATCCTTCCATATTTCTAATGGCACAGCAATTGTTAATGAGTTCTTATTAAAATTTACTTAAAGTTAAAAACTTAAAAAACAGCACTATGAAAAAGTTTACATTATTAGCCGTATTGGCATTTATCGGCTTCAGCTTCACAGCAAGCGCACAAATACAGAAAGGAAATGTCTTAATGGGTGGTGACATCGGCAACTTTTCACTGGGTTTAAACGGTGCCAAAAATTTCACTATGGATCTTACGCCTAAAGCAGCCTGGTTTATTAAAGACAATGTTGCCCTTGGTGCCTATGCTAAATTAGATCTTGCTACAGCCAAAGGAGCCGGTACGGATGTTGGTTACGGAGTAGGTGCATTAGGTCGCTACTACACCGGGTCGGATGTTGAGGTATTAAAACACGGTCGTTTTTTTGGTGAAGCTACTGTTGGTCTGGGCGGTTTCAATCCAAGCGGTCCGGGTGGTTCAACCAATGGTTTAGATTTTAGCTTCGGCCCTGGTTTTGCCTATTTTATTACACCAAGCATCGGTTTAGAAACTTTGCTAAAATACAACGGTACCGCTGGTTTTGGTAGCTTAGGTTATCAAAACAAACTGACTTTAGATTTTGGCTTCCAGATCTATTTGCCAGGTCAAAGTACCTTGAACAAGGTTAAAAGAGATGTTAGATAAGACTCAACACCTTCAATAAAAAAAAGCCAGGCGTATTTGCCTGGCTTTTTTATTTGGCTCCGATTGATTAATGACTTACCGGGTTATCGCCTTTATTTAAGGTACCATTGATATATAATACCTGGTTCACCTTTTTAGGATCGCCCTGGTAAACCCAAACAATATTATTGATATACTTACGGAAAGCATCGCTTACTTCTTCCAGTGTCAGCTTTTTAACATCGTCAACCAGCGTTAACGACCGTTTCCAGTTGTTAAACAACACTTCGTTTGATGCCATAGAAAATGCCTGCGCACTGTTGGTTTCGTTTTTATAATAAAACCCGGTAAGATAGGTAACTTTCATATTAGCAACCTCTTCAGCTTTAAAACCTTCTGTTTTTATTTTGTCAACCAGTTTATCAAATACGGCAATGTATTTATCGGGCTGGGTTGTTGATACCGAGAATCTGGCTGTAGATGTTTGTCCAACGCTAAACCAGGCCTGTGGCGCGTATGATAAACCATTGTTGGTACGCACATCTAAAAAATGACGATTTGCAAATATCCTCATCGCTACGTTGAACGCATCAAAATCTGGTGCACCCGGCTGCGGACCGCTGGTAATGCCTTCTACATAATTGGTAGCCAGATCGCGCGATTCGGCATTGAATGAGTTTTTGTATACGCGGAAGAATGATTTTTTAAACTCAAACGGAGTACCTTGTTTTATACCGCCCAGCATCGCTTTTACCTTTGCTTCGATAACCGCCTTGTCCAAATCGGCTACAACCACAATAACCAAACGCGACCGGGTTAATATGGACTGGTAATAAGCTTTGGTTTCCTCGGGAGTTAATTTAGATACGATATCTACCGTACCATTAGGATCTTTTGCATAATCACGGTTAGCAAATGCCGTTTTATTTGCCAGTTGATCAATCGCGTGGTCTGGCTGCGAATCAGCTTGTTTAATATTATTGATCGCATCCTGTTTAATACGTGCAAACTCTTTGGCATCAAAACGTGGTTGTGTTAAAGCTTCAACATACAAAGGCCAAACTATATCAAAATCACTCTTGATACAATTCATCCGCATAGTAGCGTAATTTTTGTTGCTGCTGCCATCAACCGTAGCACTCACTTTATCCAACTGATCTTTAAAAGCATTTTTATCGTGTTTGATGGTTCCGCATTCGGTAAGCGCGGCCATGGCCATAGCTTCAATGCCCATTTTATCAGCCTTGTAGTTTTGTACGCCACCTTTTATAATAGTTTGTATCTCTACAATATCGTTGCCGCTTGGCTGCACAATCACCTTTACGCCATCAACCGTGGTTTCATAAGCTTTATTTTGTGCCTGTACCGTTTTTATATTTCCTATCGCCGCTGCAATCAGCAGGGTGAATACATATTTCTTCATCATGATAAGATTTTAATTTTACTTAGCTACAAAAAATGAAGCTACATTTTGTTGTTTACTTAACTCTGGTGCTATGATAATACCTGCTGCATACGGCTTACCTGTTATATAGGTGCTTACATACTTTTGTATATCGGCACGGCTCACCTTCTGGTAATTGCTGTCCAAATCGGTATAGTAATCAAGTGAGGTGCTGCACCACTGGTAGCTCATCTGGCTTGCCAGTGTAGATGGTTTCTCTTTGCGGTGAACACTGTTTCTCAATAAAATAGCTTTGGCATCATTTAACTGTTCGTCAGTAAAATAATCTGATTTCACGAACTGGCTAACCTGGTTAAGCAATTCATCATAACACTCTTTTAATTTACCGGGATTGGGCACCACAAAAATATCAATAGGGCCCACAAACCGGCTGGTGGTATACCCCAAAGAAGCAGAGCTGGCCAGTCCTTTATCGATGAGTGATTGTTGAAATTTAGATGCGTTTAAACCAACAATTGTCGAAAACACATCGGCAGCAACGGTTGAAGCAGAATCGGTTAAGTAAGCCGGCCCCTGCCATGAAAGCTGCATATAAGGTGTTTGCGCAATAGAAGTTTCTTTAATAAAATACTCGCTTTTGGTTAAAGGCTTGAATGGTGGGATAGGATATTTTTCATGCGGATTAAAGCCACTGCTGGCCCAATCGCCAAATATACTTTCGGCCAGGGCAAACGCGGCTTCATGTTTTACATCACCACAAATGGTTACCAGGCTGTTATTGGGGAAATAATATTTATCCTTAATCACCATCATCTTCTCTGGTGTGGCGGTATTGATCACTTCATGGATCCCGATAGGGTTTTTGCGGGTGATGAGATCGCCCCAAAGCTTTTGCTGGATACCAAACCAAAGCTGGAAACCCGGATCGCTCTCGGCACGCTGAAATTCGCCGTCAACAACAGGGCGTTCCTTTTTCATATCTTCTTCGCGGTATATCGGGAAGCGGATAGCTGCATTCATGAATTTTAAACCCGCTTTAAGGCTATCGCGGTCAAACGTAAAGAAGTAATTAACCCGTTCCACATCTGTAGTACCATTCCAGATGGCGCCAAGTTCCTGTGTACGTTTTAAAAATGCCTCCTGATTTGGATAATCCTTATTGGCCTTAAAAAACATGTGCTCAAAAAGGTGCGATAATCCGCTAAATTCGGGACCCTCGGTATAGGCCCCGTTTTTTACAGCAATTTCAATGGTGGCCAGCGGTACCTTACTGTTTTCAATAACTACTACTTCCAGGCCGTTTGGAAGCTTTTTCCAGAAATAACCTTCCGGCAATCGGGGTTGGGCTATAGCGCAGCAAACGCTAAAAACCCCAGCAACACTTAGTGCTAAAATTTTGGTAAAGTTTCGGGTCATATACTATAATATTTTATACTCTATAAATATATTAGTATATTCTATAAAAAGTAAAGATTATTACTATTTAACCCGGCTTTTTAACTAAGCTATTAGTTTTGAGTGATTTTCGCATACTAATCCAACAATTTGCTAATTTTAAGACAGGAATATTAAATACCTGATTTAATGCTATTGTACGGCAAACCCAAATCGTCAATGGAATATTGGGTAAGTATACTATCTTTTAACGTACAATAATCGCCCCGGTGGGTCACAATAAGCTTTTCGATCCCATCCTTATTATCGCGCATGGGTACGGTTGCCGATACCACTTTGCCGGCATGATCGAATTCAATAATGTATACTTCTTTCTTGGGATCATTAACCTCTGTAAAAGGCACTATCAACGTATGATTACTATCATCGATAAACTTTCCCAGGATATTTTTACCTTGTATCTCCTTAGGGGCAAGCTCCAATAAATGTTTGGCATCCTGTGCCGATAAGCCTTTGATATTTAAACGCACCACATTACCATCAACATCTTTCAGGGTATCCTGCATAGTGGTTACAGAAGCATTGGGGTATTTGGCGATAGCGTAAAAGTTATCGGGCCCTGTATTTTTATCATTATGCCCTGGCAACATATAGCAAAGCTGTAAATTGCTCAATGCCGAACTATCTCCTTTAATTTTAGCAGCAATACCCAGCAGATCAGTCTGGCTTAAACGTGTACCTATATTAACAATAAGCTTACTGGCCGTATCGCTTTTAACCACTCTTGATACGATATAATGCGGTACATCTCTTTTTTTACAGCCGAAAGCGACTATGATAATTATTAAACAAAGCAGGGCATTTTTCATAAGGGGCAAAGTTAACCGTTGATTTTTGTGATTACGTTGATTTCGCTGATTTTTTTCTGAACCATGATTTTTAGGATTAAAGGATTTCATGATTTCTTTTGTCTCTTATCCTTTATCCCCAAGTCTTTGCTTCTTGTTCCAAAAATCCTAAATTATTCCATGTAATGCTCCGCCTTTTTCGCCCATTTTATCAACCAGTTTTTCAATTTCGGGGTCTTTTTCAAGTACCGGGGCATGATGTGGTTTGATGCGGGCATCAATAATGAGCGGACCTGTGCAGCCCCAATGCTTATGCTCGGTAAAGCTACCTACGCCATAAATATCATGTGAAGGGTTACTGCGGGTAAAGGTTACCCAGACAAAATTATTTACGTTTTGGGACGCAAAAGCGGCATCATCACAAAGCACAATTAGCGGCAGACCCTCCAATTCTTCTTCCTCCTCTTTTAACCTGTATTCGATGATGCTTACTATGTTATCAATATCCTTATGATTTACATGTTTGGGTACCTCTACCATCAGCACACCGGGCATGGCCATTTTGTAATTGTTGACAGGCCTTGGCAGGTCGAACCATGAGGGCAGTTCTGTCCAGAGTTCGCGTTTGATATCCCCAGCCACGGTAATGGCAACTTTACTGCCCGAATTTAATCCGCTGCCGCTATAGTCGAGCGTGTCGATAGTGGTGCGAGTATAAAAATGTAAATCACGCGTTAAGTCGATCCTTTGCAGGATATGATTTAAAAACGCACCGATATTATTTACATCCAATGCCGGATCATCTTCCTTTGCTGCAATTAGCAAGTATTTAGCTAAGCTCAGCTGGCTTTTACCCAGTATATGATTGGCAATGGTTAATATTTCCTGGGGTTTACGTTCTTTAATATAAGGCGTATAACGTTCGCTGCCAATGGCAAACAGCAGCGGATGTACACCAGCAGCATCAACAGCATTCACCGCGTGCAAACCGGGTATTTCTTTCGGGATAGCCGCGCCGCTTATTTCATGGATCAATGCCCCAAAACTGGTGTCTTCCTGCGGAGGGCGCCCCACCACCGTAAACGACCATATAGCATCCTTACGGTGATATACGTTATGCACTTTAAGCAATGGGAATGGATGTACCAGGCTATAATAACCCAGGTGATCACCAAAAGGCCCTTCTGGTTTGTTGTCATGAGGCATTACTGTCCCGGTAATCACAAAATCAGCATCAGAGGAGATACAGAAACCTTCATCGTCATAAAAATAACGGAACCTGCGATTGCCCAATGCACCGGCAAAGGTCATTTCTGATAAGCCTTCGGGCAGCGGCATTACGGCTGCTACCGGATGCGATGGCGGGCCACCGATAAATATACTTACTTTTAGAGGCTGCCCCTTGGCATTTGCTTTGGTTTGGTGCACGCCTATACCGCGATGGATCTGGTAATGCAAGCCTATTTCCTCATTCAGGATATAATCGTTACCAGCCAGCTGTATGCGGTACATACCCAGGTTGGCATTCATGATTCCTGGTTTATCTGGATCCTCCGTATATACCTGCGGCATGGTGACAAAGGGGCCGCCGTCCATAGGCCAGTTTACGATCTGTGGAATGTCACTTATTTTACATCTACCGAAGTTAACCGGTGCACCAACACGTTTTTTCATGGGCAGGGCCGATAACGCCGTGAGCGCCACGTTGGTATATTGAAAAGGATGTTTAATGGCCTTTAAAGGGTCGTTCTTGAGCTCAACCAGGGTTTTGATCTTATCCAGCGTATCTCTGAATATAAATTTAGAGCGTTCCAGCGTACCAAATAAATTGGATACAGCCGGAAACTTACTACCTTTTACCTTTTCAAACAGTATGGCCGGCCCCTGATTTTCGAATACCCGCAAATGAATAGCTGCCATCCGTAAATACGGATCAACCTCTTCCTTAATACGCACCAGGTGACCATTTTTCTCCAGATCGGCAATACAGGCCTGTAAACTTTTGTAACCCATGCCACGAAAGTAGCAAATTTAGTCATTGGGACATTTGTACTTTAGTCATTTTTACTTTCAGGACATGTATTTAATGGTCAGGACATTAAGTGGTTAGTTATTTTATCTGTAGATATTATAGACATTTTAAATACCTAATCTCTTTCTGATTCAACGACTTAAATGACCATTTTTTGCTACTTTCGCAGTTCAAGTTAAAGCAAATGATGTCGGTAATTGTATTAACGCTTATCCTCTTTATCGGCTCGTACTTTGCGGGTTTATTAGGGTCATTAACCGGTTTAGGTGGTGGTTTTGTTATCATTCCGCTGCTTACCCTGGTACTGCATGTTGATATTCATTATGCTATTGGCGCCTCGCTGGTATCGGTGATCGCCACTTCATCCGGTTCGGCAGCGGCCTATGTGAAAGAAGGTATTACCAACATCAGGCTGGGCATGTTCCTGGAAATTGCCACAACTGCCGGAGCCATGGTTGGAGCCTTGATAGCCGTGTATATCCCTACCAACTTTATCGCTATCCTGTTCGGCATTATCCTGATCATATCGGCTATTATGTCGTTACGTAAAAAAGCGGAGCTGATCAACCAGGAAAAAAACTTACTGGCCGAAAAATTAAAGCTCAACAGCAGCTTCCCAACGGCTAACGGACCTGTAAACTATAGCGTAAAAAACGTAGGCGGTGGCTTTTTCATGATGCTTTTTGCCGGAGTAATATCCGGCTTGCTAGGCATAGGCTCGGGCGCATTAAAAGTATTGGCGATGGATACCATTATGCGTATCCCCTTTAAAGTATCAACCACTACCAGTAACTTTATGATAGGCGTTACCGCCGCTGCAAGTGCCGTTGTTTATTTCCAGCGCGGATACATTGATCCTGGTCTGTCGATGCCTGTGGCTATTGGTGTGCTATTGGGTGCTTTAAGCGGATCAAAAATATTGGTACATACCAACTCATCGGGCTGGTTACGCTGGGTGTTTGCTGTGGTGGTGACCTTTTTGGCAGTACAAATGATATATAACGGATTTATAGGGAAAATATAGTTTAGGTCATTGATGATTGTTATTAAATCATTAATGTAAATGATTTAATGACACCAATGACTTAATGACCAAAAGATAATGAACAAAACCTTTAGAGATACCGACATGCAAGCCGTTATCGGCTGGATATTACGCCTTGGTGTATTGCTGTCTATGAGTATTATTTTTATAGGAGGTATCATATACCTTTACAGGCATGGTCATGTTACTGCCGATTACCATACATTTAAGGGTGTCCCAGATTTCGTGCATAATACCAGGGGCATACTTAATGGCATCATTACTTTCAGGGGCCGGGCTATTATACAGGCAGGTATTATTTTACTTATTGCCACGCCTATTATAAGAGTAATATTTTCGGCCATCGGTTTCATACTTGAAAAAGATTACCTGTATATTGGCATCACTGTGTTGGTTTTACTTATCATTATGGCCAGTATGCTTAGCGGCCATGCCGGTTAAATATTCTAACAATAATTAATTATTTAAAACTTTTTGCTGCCAATATATATTATAATATATATGCAACGGCATGTAGTTGAATCAGCAGCATTAAATAGTTTAGGTTACGATCCCTCAACCAAAATTTTAGAAGTAGAATTCAGGGATAGCGGCGGCGTATGGCAATACTTTGGGTTTCCGGTAACCGCCTACCAAAAGTTTATTAATTCCAACTCGCTGGGCAATTATTTTTCCACTAAAATAAAAGGCAAATATCCTGAACTACGCGTCAGATAACGGTTAGTTCCTATTACCCGTACGTCGTTGTTCATCATCATTACCGGTACTATGCTTACTTGCCGATTTAACGGAGGTTTTACCAAAACGGTACGTAAAGTTGATCATTACCCTGCGGGTTTCTCTCTTGTCGATACCAGTGAAATCAATATTCTGATACCCTACATGATACCGGTACCGGTCGCTGTTAAAAATATCAATAACACTCAACTTTAAATTGCCGCGTTTATTAAAGATCTGTTTGCCTATCCCTGCATTTACGGTATAGCGTTGCTTAAGCTCATTTATGCCATAAAGTGTTGGTGTTTCGTACATGCCCGATAGTTCGGCGGCTATGGTGCTGCTCAAGGTAAAGTTTTGTGTAGTATTAAAAATAATATCCTCCATGCCGCGGCTAAAATTGCCATATATGGCATAAGAGGTATAACGCTGATAGGAAGCATCCAGATTAAAGCTGGCGTTCCACCAGTTGTTAAATTGAACAGGGGCAAAAAATGTAGCTCCGTAAACAAATATTCTCCCAAAATTCCGCCGTATGGTTATATTAACCTTTGATGAATCATTTTGCTCATATACCGGGAAGTCATAAGCATCATTAGTAACATTGTAATACAAAGTGGTTATAAAAGTATTATTATAGGTATGCGATAGTTGTATAGAGTTGGTGTACTCCGGTTTTAAATTAGGGTTGCCCGAGTTATAGTCGTATAGGTCAGTATAGTATAAAAACGGATTAATATCCTGGTAATCGGGGCGGTGAATACCGCGGTTATAGCTCAGGTTTAATACATTTTTCTTATCCACCTCGTAATTGAGCTGTACCTGCGGAAATAGATTAAAATAGTTATTCTTGTTGCTTACCTGGCTGGATTGATCAACTCCTATTGAACTGCCTGTGGTGTTTGTTTTTTCGGCCCGCAGCCCTGCTGTAATATTAAATTGACCAATCTTATTTACATAGTTTAAATAAGCCGCGCTTACAATTTCGGTATATATAAAACGGTTAGTGTAATCAGGATCGGCCCGGTAGGTGTTATTTATCAAAGGGCCAAATACCAGATTATTGTCACTTTGGATGTAATTATATTTCACACCGGCCTCCAGCCTGGAGGTTTTGGAAAGGGGATTTACATAATCAATCTTTGCTGTCCATATGCGGATATCAGATGGAGAAAGGTTTTCCAATTGCAGCGAATCCCGGTACTTTACGCCGGCCGGGGTATAAAAATTATTGGTTATATACTCGTTCGAATGGCGATGATACGTTGAATAATTCACATCAGCCGAGAGGTTTTTGCCGCTTTTATCCAGTGTGCCATTATAATTGATATTGTAATTTAAAAAGCTACTCCCTCTGTCCAATGTTGATTTGGCAATGATCACCGAGTCGAGCCGGTTCTGGTTGGATATATTCAAGTTATTATTCTTCAGAAAATCATCTTCCCGCACAACCCCGGTTACCAGCACACCTATAGTTTGTTTAGATGATATAGCATAATCGGCCCCAAGCTTAAAATTGTGATTATATGTTTTTTGGATATTATTATAATCAACATCGTAATTGCTTAAAACATCCTTATAAATAATATTCCTGTTAGTATTAATGTATCTGTTGGTCTTATTATCGTCAAATGTATAATTACCAAAAATATTGAGCTTAGCCGTGCGGTTGTTGAAGGTGATGCCCGCCCTGCTTTTGTAATATTTGCCATACCCGCCACCCAGGGTAACGGTACCGTTGGTACCCACATTAGTACCCTTTTTTGAAATGATATTGATGATCCCCCCTCCCGAGGCATCATATTTTGCCGATGCGCTGGTAATCATCTCTATCTGGTCAATAGTACTGCTTTGCAAGCTGCGCAACAGGTTCACCAGATCGTCGCCGGTTAAGTTGGTGGGTTTGCCGTCAATAGTGATCAGAGCTGGCTGCCTTCCGCTGATCATCAGGGCTTCGTTGGTACTATTTACATGCACCCCTGGCGATTGCCGGAGTATATCATAAGCCGAGTTTCCTTCGGCGGTTAAGCTATTCTGCACGTTAAGTACTATCTTCCCGGGCTTTACCTCAATATATGGTCTTTTGGCAACCACCTTAACCTCCTGTAGTTGGTTGCTTACACGCTTTAGAACTATATTTCCGGCTACTAGAGTTTGTCCCTCTGAAATTTTATAAGGATTTGAATAAACTTTATTACAACCCATACTGGTGGCTAAAAGAAGATACGCACCGGGGGCGACACTGGTAAATTCAAACTTACCGGCCGCATCTACCAGACCCGACCGTACCACCGATGAGTCGGCAGCTTTTAACAAAACAACGGTCGCAGCCTCGGCCACCTCATTGTTTTCCATCAGAACTTTGCCCTGTATTGCCGAAAGTTTTGTTTGCGCAAAAGAAAAAAAACACATCCCGACTAAAAACGCCGAGAATAAGCCCCCAAATAAAACCTTCATTAATAAGTAGTGTAGAAATTTTCTATATTCTGGATTTGATATTGTACCGCAATATAGTAACAATATATTAAACCTTATAAATCACATATTGATAATTTTACGATACCTAAATAATAAATGTTGCCGGGATTTTAATTTTCATAATTTAGTGTCAACCTGCAAACGTTATCTTTTTTTTTAAATGAACATCTATACCCAATAAGTTAAAAACAACCAATTTTTATTTAATTTCGGCCCAACAGACCACTATACTGTTTTGATTACCATAAACATGAAGAAAGTAAGCTTTTTTATTCTGATCATTTGTTGTTTTACAACCAGCATTATAGCAGCGGCACAGCCGGCACCGGCTAACTATGCAGTTGCCTTAAGCAAGTTTAAACGGCTGTACAATGCCGGTCAGCCAGATAGCATATTTAGTATGTTTAGCTCCGAAATGAAAGCGGCCTTACCTGCCGATCAGTTCAAAGGCACTACGCTCCAGTTAAAAACACAGCTGGGCAACCTTACCGATGCCGATTTCATCAAATATGAAGCGCCATTAGCTTACTATAAAGCCACTTTTCAAAAAGGCACCTTTTTGTTGAACCTATCGGTAAACTCACAAACCCAGTTTACAGGCTTACTTTTAAAACCTTATCAGGCCCCCGTAACTGAAGCCGCTAAGGTTGAACCTGCTTCAACTTTGCCTATCGATCCATCAGTCACCGAATCGCCGGTAACTTTAAAAACTTTTTCGGGATCTATTTCTGGCACATTGGCCATGCCTAAAAACGCTGCCGACAAAATACCCGTTGTGCTTATCATAGCAGGCTCGGGCCCAACAGACCGCGACGGTAATAGTCCTAAGCTGGGCTTAATCAGCAATGCCTATAAAATGATAGCCAACGAATTGGGTAAGAACGGTTTTGCCTCCCTGCGTTATGATAAGCGCCTGGTTGGCCAAAGTGTTAGCTCCACCAAGGAGAACGAACTGCGCTTTGAGGACTATGTTGATGACGCTGTTGGGCTGATCAACATGTTGAATGACGACCAACGCTTTTCCAAGATCATTATCCTGGGCCACAGCGAGGGCTCATTGGTAGGCATGATGGCCGCTAATGGTCAGCCTGTTAAGGCTTTTATATCCGCTGCCGGAGCAGGTGACTCTGCAGATAAGATCATGACCGAGCAGATGAAATCAAAAGGTGCCTTGATATCCGATGGCTTTAATCGCATGCTGGATAGCCTGAAGAAAGGTAAAACCACCGATAATATCGACCCTTCCCTTTACCCGTATGCAAGGCCAAGCATTCAAAAGTACCTGATGTCGTGGTTCAGGTATAATCCTATCCGCGAGATCAAAAAGATAAAAATGCCTATCCTGATTGTTCAGGGTACAACCGACCTGCAGGTAACCGTAGCCGATGCCGAAAAACTAAAGAAAGCTAAATCAGATGCGATACTGGATATCATCCCGGACATGAACCACATCCTGAAAGATGCCCCGGCCGACAAGGAAAAAAATATAGCCACGTACAACGAACCCGAACTCCCTCTGAAACCTGAATTTGTAAAAGCCCTGATCAGCTTTTTAAATAAGCAGAAGTAAAATGTTAAATAAGCTGAAGAGAAAACTTTTTAAACCTTAAATTTTAACACATTTCTGCTCAAAAACGAGGTAAAAACGCTTAAAAATTGATCCAAAACCATCGATTTTAACACTTTTTAACAAATTTCAACATGGTTTTAATGCGTTTTGAAAACTTTAAAAAGAATTAAACTATTGATATTCAAATAACTATATACAAAACAGTCGATTTTTGACCCGTTTTGTTCTTAACCAAACAGCCCGGTTCTCTGATCAAAGAGAACCGGGCTGTTTGGTTTATATAAATATACGAAAATTTCGGCAGAAGAAAAAAGCTTATCTCAATAATATTGAATAGCGAATCCTGAATTTTCAACACCGAAGTTTTTCCTTCCTCATTCAATTTTCAATATTCCAGTTCCCTCCCCACGGGAGGGGCGCGATGATTTGTGGTGTGGCAGGGAGGGGTTTCTATACCATAAAACCTATTGGTCAAACCCCTTCCTCCCCTTCCCCAAGGAAGGAATCGCACATTCCCCGGTCTTCAAAAGTTCATCATTCGATATTCAACATTTCCTATTCGATACTACCCCCTTCAGGGGGTTAGGGGGCTCACCACGCGCCCATCAGCCGCCTGATCACAATAATCTCGGCTACATGGTAAGCCTCATGATCGGCAGCCTGCAAAACCTCCCGCAGGATGGTTTGCCCATCGCCATGCGGTATTTTACTGTACAGATCGCCCTTTTTGATCAGATCCATAAATTCCTCCCGATCAAGCTCTATCTGTTTGACAGATTTGTTCCAGGCTTCATCACTTTTTGGGGCTGTTTCTTTGGGCCAGTAATCGTCGGGCCAGTTCGGCGACTCATGACTGCCGTCTTTACTAAACTCCAACATATCCCATTGGGCAATACGGATATGTTCTACCAATTGCCAAATGCTGTAAGGCAGCTTATCGGGTTTCGCCCCTCTTAAATCGGCAGGCAAGCCTTTCAGCGCACGTTTCAGGTCGGCATGAGCATTACCCCCGTTCAGCAGGTGCAGCAGTTCATCTATCAATATCTGGTGTTCTTCCATTATAATTAGTTTTTTTGAGACATTTGGATTTTTGGACTTCTAGGATTTTGGGACTTTGGGAGCGAGGACTAAGAAAGTAAAGACTTTGGGAACAAAGATATTTGGAACAAAAAGCAAGAGGTGAAAGATTAAAAAAGTCTTCGCACAAAGTCCAAAAGTCTCATAGTCTAAAAGTCCCAATATCTTTGCTCCAAAAGTCTCCAAGTCCAAAAATCCCATAGTCCCAAAAGTCCAATAAAGTAACAAATTAATCTACGGTTTGATTTATATGCCTTAAATGTTTTAAGTTTATCGTGCATTATTAAAAATCTCATTATCCCGTGATCATAAAAAATATATTCGTAAGGCTGGCCCTGGCCATTGTTATTTTCCTTGTTGCTTTTACCGGCTGTAAAAAAGATATGGGCGGTGCCGGCAGCGGCGCGCTGTTAGGTAAGGACGACGCAGCTTTTGCCACTTATGAAAATTCCTTCCTGGAGCATTTATGGAAGCTTAATCCCAATTGGGCCACTTCGGTTGGGTATCACAAGTACGACAGCTTATTGTACATCCCCAGCGAACAAAGCCGGAGCAAAATGCTGGAGTTTGTGAAATTCCAGATCGATTCTTTAAGTCGTTTTGAGGTAAACACCCTGAACGAAGGTAACCGGATTGATTATAAAATAATGCAAAACCAATTGGACTTTACCCAATGGCAAATTGAACGACTGAAATCATACGAGTGGGATCCGGCGACCTATAACGTTATTGGCACTTTTGCTTATATGCTCAATGAGCATTATGCTCCGTTGGCTAAGCGTCTGCACAATTTTTATCAGCGCCTGGCCAGTGTGCCTGCCTATTACAAAGAAGCCGAAAAACAGGTTAAAAACCCAGTTACCGAACTTACCGCACTGGCTATTGAACAAAACCTGGGCGGCCTTGATGTGATGGAAAAAGATTTTGCCGATTCGCTCAAAAAAACCGATATCCCCAAAGCCGAAAAAAAACAGATGACCGATCGTGCCGCGCTTGCGGTGCAGGCTATCAAAGGATATACCGATTGGCTTAAGGCTTTGAAGAACGATCATCCGCGCAGTTTCCGCCTGGGGAAAGATCTGTATGAAGATAAATTCAAGTACGAAAACGTAGCGGCCAGTAACGGGCAGCAAACTTATAACGCGGCTATGCAGCGTAAAAAATACCTGCACGGCCAAATGGCTAAAATAAGCCGCGAACTATGGCCAAAATATTTTGGCAGTAAAGCGATGCCGGGTGATACACTCCTATTGATCAGGGCTATGATTGATACGCTATCATCCAAACACGTGAAGCCAGATGAGTTTCAGTCGGCCATTGTGCAGCTGATCCCCAAGTTAAAAGACTTTGTAAAAACCAAGGACTTGCTTACGCTTGATCCTACCAAACCACTTATTATCCGTAAAGAACCGGGTTATATGGCGGGTGTAGCCGGCGCTTCTATGAGCGGCCCGGGTCCGTACGATAAAAATGGGAATTCCTATTTCAACGTAGGCAGCCTGGCCGGCTGGAGCCCCGAAAAGGCCGAAAGCTACCTGCGCGAATATAACCAGTACATTATCCAGATATTATGTATCCATGAGGCCGTCCCGGGGCATTATGTGCAGGGCGTTTATGCCAATAAAGCGCCAAGCATCATTAAATCGGTATTTGGCAATGGCGCAATGAATGAGGGCTGGGCGGTATACACCGAAGAAATGATGCTGGATAATGGCTATGGCAACAACGAACCCGAAATGCGGTTGATGTGGTATAAATGGAACCTGCGCTCGGTTTGTAATACCATACTGGATTACAGTGTGCATAACAACGACATGACCAAAGAACAGGCCATCAAATTACTCACTGCCGAAGCCTTTCAGCAACAGGCTGAAGCCGAAGGTAAATGGAAAAGGGTAAGCGTAAGCAGTGTACAGTTAACCAGCTACTACACCGGCTACAAAGAGATCATGGACCTGCGCGATGCCTACAAGATAAAAATGGGCGATAAATATAAACTGAAGGATTTTAACGAGAAATTCCTGAGCTATGGCAGCGCCCCGGTTAAGTTTATTAAAGAGGCCATGCTGGCCAAACCGGCTGCGAGTAAGAATTAAGCCCCCTCTAAACGGCGAAGCCCTCATGAACGCATTAAACAATAAATAAAATGTGAGTAATCTCCCCCGGAAGGGGAGACTTTTGATTGTCCTTTTATTTTAAAGCCCTCCCTTCTGGGGAGGGTTTGGGTGGGGCTCCCCAAAAAAAGAGATAGCCCATGAATAATAAAAACTCATGGACTATGAACCATAAGCCATCACCCATGAACTATCAAATTCTTGTATGCTTTACTAGGCGTAATGATTTTCGTAATGATGTATAATCTGGTACTCCAGCTGGGCTAATATGTTATCCTCCAGCTTACCCTGGCAGCAAACCACATTGTGCTTGCTATCATCCAGATCAACTTCTGCAATAACTTTACCCTGATCAACCACGCGGAATCGTCCTGCTTCATTCGGTAAAACGGCTACAATGCGTTCATCATCCTTAAAATTGATCAACACATGAAACTGGTGCTGTGGTATAAATGCTATTTGCTGTAACATAAAAACCCCTTTCCGTTGTTAAAATATACTAATGAAATATAAAGAGCATTGATTACTATAAAGTTAACGAAATTACTTTTAAATAATTGTTATGTTTTGCTGCATTTTTTGATGAAGATTTTTGTAATAACTTTAACACGCAATAAATACACTATGAAATATCTTTTTAGTCTGCTTATCATACTCAGCATTAGCCTATCGGTACAAGCGCAAAAAATAAAACTGGCCTTGCACCTGGTTAAAGGCAATACGTACAATATGGTAACCAATACTACATCGGCCATTAAGCAAACCGTTAGCGGGATGGATAATCATATCGAAATCACCATTAATGGCACTACCTCATTCAAGGTATTAAATGCCGACGATTCCTTATACTACATGGAGGTTAATTATAAAAGCCTGGCCTTAAAAATGCAGCTCCCCAACGGCCCCGTGAGCTATGATTCGCAAAAAAATGACCCGAACGATTTTATGTCGGGTATCCTGGGCGGACTGGTGAACAAACCTTTTACGGCTACGTTTACCAAAAGCGGCAGAGTAAAATCGGTAGAGAATGTGGAGAACATGATCTCATCGGTACTGGATAGCTTCCCGCAGGTACAGGGGCCGCAGAAAGAGCAGATCAAAGCCCAGTTCCTGCAATCGTTTGGTGCCAAAGCTATTAAAGGGAGTATTGAACTGGCAATAGCCGTTTTCCCCGAAACACCGGTATCCAAAAATGATAAATGGACCATCAATACCAACCTGGAAAGTGCCATGTCGGCCAAGGTAAGTACCGTTTACCAGTTAACCGATATCGGCCCAACCAGCTATTCAATCCATGGCGAAGGAAAACTGGCCACCAACGCTGCCGACGATTTTAAAAGAGTAGGCGATATGCCCATGAAATATAACATGACCGGCACCATGACCGCCGACATTAAAGTCGACAAAGTAACCGGCTGGATCAGCGAATCCAAAACCAAACAAGTGATCAGCGGTACGGTAGATATAAAAGATAACCCCAAAGTACCCGGCGGCGTGAGCTTCCCGATGAGCGTGGTGAATGAGTCGGTAACTACGGATAAGTAATTGATTGAATACCAAAAGAAAAAGCCCTTGCAGGAATAACATGCAAAGGCTTTTTATATAAAACGGATGTCATTTCGATAGAGCATGGGTGGGCTTGAGCATGGTGCGAAAGAGAAATCTTCTGCTGTGTTTAGGTGCAAATTGCAGGTCGCAAAAGATTTCTCCTCGTACCTCGTTCGAAATGACAGTCTTCAGTAATCTTTACTTAACTACCCACACTCCTTCCAGGTACAACTTATACCGCGTTGGCTGAAATTCGCCATAGGCAAAAACAACAATTGTTTTATCTCTTTGGAAGAAATATAGCTTCAGGTTATCGCTGCCATGGTATTGGTGCAAAAAGCCACCATCGCGGGTAAAATCCCCGGTTTTGATAATGGATTCAAAATCATCATCGCCAATAAGCCCCTGCAGATCTTCAAAATCATGATTGATAAAATCATCAAATGCAATAGCGCCTCCAAGGTTTGTTTGGGTATCCGGTTGGAAGGAGCGGGATACCACATCCTGTTCGTTCCCGTCAAAGATCAATGATCCTATCTTCTCCTGTTTTATGATCATGCTTCTATTATTTAGTTTTTTTCTCTGCGATGTAACCTTCTTTTTTAAGGTCGTTAATAATGTAGGGCACTTCGTATTGGATACCTAAACCCGGTTTACCAAACCAGGGGATAATGGTGCCCTGCCTTACATTAGCTATAGGTTTTAAAATGGTATAAACACGGTAAGGCGAATTTAGTGTTTTATCGGGTAAAGCACGCTGCGGAAAAGGCACGCCTGTTTTGGATACAAAGGTACCGCGATCCTGGAACACGCTGTCGGCATCAAAATAGCCACCGTAACGGTCAATGTCTATACCAGCTGGTAAGGTCACTATTTTTAGGTCGACCGCGCCGCGGTTTGGCGGCCAGCCACCATTGAGGTTGTTGGCGGTAAAAAATTGTTCCAATTTGTCCCATTTTTCTTCTTTCCAGAGCCTCCAGGCGGTGTCGGCTAATGGCTTTTTGGTACTGTCGGCAAAGTCCGATACCGATTTTACAAAGTCGGCATAACTGATGCCCCTTACCAGGCCATTCTTGTCATGATGTTTGGCATGTAGCCTGTGATGTTTTTTGGATACCTGTGCCTGTGCAAAGAAAGGCATCAGCAATACTGCGAGTAGCAGCAGTCTAATTTGTTTCATTTTTGTTTTGGTTTAAGTTGAATAATAATTAAATACTTGGCTATTATTGCGCATAACGAAACTAAATATTTATTATTAAGCAACAATTGAACTTTTTATTCATTTTTATATTTGGCCAAAACAGAGTTTTTAGTTTGTAAACTATGGAATAAAGTAATTTCTTAACTTCGCATCTATGTCACCAGCGGAAGCCAAAAACCAGATCAAGGCCTTAACAACCGAGTTAAAACAGCACAACTACAACTACTATGTGCTGGCCATGCCCACCATTGCCGATTTTGATTTCGATAAGAAATTAGAGCAGCTGAACAAGCTGGAAAAGGAATTCCCGGAGTTTGCAGATCCGGATTCGCCTACGCAAAAAGTTGGTGGCGACATTACCAAGGAGTTTGTGACCTACAGGCACCGCTGGCCGATGCTATCATTAGGTAATACCTATAACGAGCAGGAATTGCTTGATTTTGATCAGCGCATCCGCAAGGCCATTGGGGATAATTTTGAGTATGTGTGCGAACTGAAGTTTGATGGCCTGTCTATGAGTTTAACTTATGAGGATGGCAAGCTGGTACGTGCCGTTACCCGTGGCGATGGCGTTCAGGGCGATGAAGTGACGGCCAACATACGCACCATCAACACTATACCTAAACGCCTGTACGAAGGCGGCGACTATCCTAACTACTTTGACATACGCGGCGAAGTTTTTATGCACCGCAAGGCCTTTGATCGCCTCAATAACGAACGTTTGGAGAACGGAGAGGTTGCTTATGCCAATCCGCGTAACTTTGCCTCTGGCACTGTTAAAATGCAGGATTCGGCCGAGGTGGCTAAACGCCCGCTGGATTGTTTCCTATATTTTCTGTATACCGAAAAACCCGTATTTAAAACCCATTGGGAAAGCCTGCAGGCTGTTAAAAGCTGGGGTTTCCATACCAACGAGCATAGCCGCCTTTGTAATAACATTGATGAGGTATTTGAGTTTATAGCCAAATGGGATAAAGACCGGTTTGGTTTGAGCTATGATATTGACGGCATTGTGATCAAGGTAAATAACTATTCGCAGCAGCAGGAGCTTGGCTTTACGGCCAAATCGCCACGCTGGGCCATAGCCTATAAATTTAAAGCCGAGCGGGTGCAGACCGAACTTCTGAGCGTAAGCTACCAGGTTGGTCGCACGGGTGCCGTTACCCCGGTAGCTAACTTGAAACCGGTACTGTTGGCCGGTACCACCGTTAAACGCGCTACCCTGCATAATGCCAACGAGATCATCCGCCTGGACCTGCACGAAGGCGATACCGTTTTTGTGGAGAAAGGCGGCGAGATCATCCCGAAGATCATCAGTGTAAATCCTGATAAAAGGGCACAGAACGCCGTACCCGTAGTATACCGCACCACCTGCCCTGCCTGTGATACCCCACTGGAACGTAAGGAAGGCGAAGCCGCTTTTTATTGCCCGAACGATGAAGGCTGCCCGCCGCAAATTGTGGGTAAAATGCAGCACTTTATTGGCCGCAAGGCGATGGATATTGATGGCCTGGGCGACGAAACTATCGAAACCTTGTACTCGCGGGGATTTATTAGCCATATCAGCGATATTTATAAGCTGTATGAACATGCCGATGAGCTCAAACAGATGGACCGTTTTGGCGACAAATCCATTACCAACATGCTGGATGGTATCGAAAAGTCGAAACAAATGCCTTTTGAAAAAGTCCTGTTTGGCCTGGGCATCCGCTATATTGGCGAAACCGTTGCCAAAAAGCTGGCCATTCACTTTAAATCGATAGACGGACTGATGGCTGCCACCCAGGAAGAGCTGGTAACCGCCGATGAAATTGGCGAGCGCATAGCTCAAAGCCTCGTTGATTATTTCGCGGATGAAAAGCACCGGGAAGAAATTGAAAAATTAAAAGCCCTGGGACTACAATTCGTAGTCGAAATAAAAGAAGTGAAACTGGCCAGCGAAAAGTTAAGTGGGCAAAGCTTCATCATATCCGGCGTATTTGAGAAATTCTCACGCGATGAACTGAAGGACCTGATAGAGCAAAATGGTGGTAAAATACTGAGCAGCATATCGGCTAAACTCAGCTACCTGGTTGCCGGCGATAATATGGGACCTGCCAAACTGGAAAAAGCCCAAAAGCTAAACATCCCCATCATCAGCGATGAAGAACTATTGGCGATGATTGAGATATGAGATAAAAATCAATCCCTATCTTCTGTCTTCAATTAATTTCACATTATTTAACAAAACTGTGTTGTAACATTTAGTAAATAAGCTTCATCTTAGTACAAACTACCTTACTACATGAAATTTACATTACTATCTATCCTACTTTTAATATCCGGCGTCCGTGTTTTTTCGCAGCAACTTAATATCAACGGCAAAATAACCGACGAGCATAACAAACCTATCCCTTTTGCATCCATCTATGTCAAAAATACATCCAAAGGAACCTCGGCTAACAGCGAAGGAGTTTATCAGCTGCAATTAAGCGCAGGTAATTATGAGCTGCAATATAAAGCGGTTGGTTATGGACAGCAAAGCCGCCAGGTAAACCTTACCGGCAACCAGGTAATCAATATCTCGCTCCAAACAGAAACTTACCAGCTTAAGGCAGTAGCCATTCATGCCGGCGGCGAAGATCCGGCTTACGCCATCATTCGTAAAGCCATTAAAAAGCGTAAAACTTACTTAAACGAGGTGAAAGCCTACACCTGCGATATTTATATCAAGGGCCTTCAAAAGCTGCTGGCCGCACCAAAAAAGATCCTGGGTTTCGACGTGCAAAAAGCTACTAACGAGGCAGGTCTCGACTCCAACCGTAGGGGCATTGTTTATTTATCAGAATCTGAATCAAAATATAGCTTTATACGGCCCAACAAGGTACATGAGGTACAGGTGTCGTCCAAAGTATCGGGGCAAAACAGGGCTTTCAGCTTTAACCGGGCATCAGATATGGCGGTTAATTTTTATGAGAATTTTGAAACCTGGGAAGGACTGAGCAACCGTCCGCTGGTATCGCCTATTGCCGATAACGCCCTGTTCTATTATAACTACAAATGGATGGGTATTTCTGTTGAGAACGGCGAAACCATCAATAAGATACAGGTAACCCCAAAACGCGCTCATGACCCCTGCTTTGAGGGCTATATTTATATACTGGATGATAGCTGGCGGTTATCGGCCCTGCAACTGTTCATCACTAAAAAGGCCAATATCAATTTGGTTGATACCCTTAAAGTAAACCAGCAGTTTTACCCGGTGAACAATACCGCCTGGATGCCGGCAAGCGTTAAATTTGAATTTACCGGTGGCCTACTGGGCTTTAAAGTAGGCGGCTATTACATTTCCATATACAAAAATTACGACCTGGAGCCCAGCTTTGCCAAAACCAATTTTGCCGAGGTTTTGCGTATTGATAAAGGCACCCAAAAAGATTCGACCTATTGGAACCAGCAACGCCCTATTCCCCTAACCGGTGAAGAAAAAACCGATTATATCAACAAGGATAAACTGGCCCGTAAGCGCGAATCGAAACAATACCTCGATTCATTGGATAAAGCCAATAACGAGATTAAACCACTGGGGATATTACTCACCGGTGTTGATGTCCGTAACCGGTATAAAAAGGAAACTTGGCATTATGATGGTTTGCTGGGATCCGCACTTTATAATACGGTGGAGGGTTTCGCTATCAACTACGGGATATCGTACAGGAAACTGATCGACACGCTTAACCACCGTTCGCTGCTGCTGGATGGCCATGTGCGTTATGGTTTCTCCAACCATTTACTGAATGGCAACGCGGGAGCAGCTATACCTGTAGGTCAGCGGTTCACTCTGGGTATCCGCGGCGGATCAGATATCACCGATCTCAATAACCAGCAGCCGGTATCTACCCTGGTTAACTCCCTGTACAGTTTGTTTGAGCGGCAAAACTATCAGAAGCTTTATCAAAAGCAATTTGTATCGGCTTCACTGTCTGGTCGTGTAGTGGGCGGGTGGCTGGCAGGTGCAACCGTAGAGTGGGCCAACCGCAAATCACTGAGTAACACTTCTACCTATAGTTTTTTTAGTCCGCAGAATCATCAGTTCACCTCCAACAATCCTTTAAACCCTGCACAGGATAGTCCTTTGTTTCCGGAAAACCAGTCGTTCAAAATAGCTTTACGTACCAGCTATGATTTTAGCGATCAGTATGAAACCTATCCATCGGGTCGCAGGTACCTGCCATCAAAATATCCTACCATCGGGATAAATTATACCAAGGGCATAAAAAATGTACTGGGATCTGATGTAGACTACGACCTGCTAAGCGCCGATATATCTAAATCAGACATTGACATGGGCTTTTATGGCAAAACCTCCTTTTTTGTAGGTGCAGGTAAATTTTTGAATGCCAATAAATTATATTTCCCGGATTATAAACACTTCGACGGCAACCAGCTATTGGCTTATACCCCGGGCATTAACCGCTTCCTGCTGTTAGATTATTACAATTTCAGCACACCCGATAAATATGCCGAAGGTCACCTGGAGCACAACTTCATGGGCTTTATTACCAATAAGATACCGCTCATTCGCAAGTTAAAACTACAGGAAATCGTCGACGTAAATTACCTGTATACTCCTACCCTTAAAAATTATACCGAGCTGGGTTTCGGTCTGCAATATTTAAATATCAGGCTGATGTATGGCAAATCATTCAACAGCGGCAGCAACACCAATTCGGCTATCAGGCTGGGAGTGAGCTTTTAAGTTTGAGTAGCTAAATAATATTTAGTCCTCCTTGATTGTCATTTCGACCGAGGCACGAGGAGAAATCTTGTACAACTTGCACATCCAACGTATAAGATCTCTCCTCGTGCCTCGTTCGAGATGACAGTTCTTTTTATAAACGAAGTAAAAACCACGTTTAAACCCTGTATGCTTATTATTCATTGCTCAAAACTCACTAATCACTACTCACTACTCACCACTAATCACTATATTAGCGTCCTTTAATTTTACTCATGAATATATTTTACGGAACAGGGGTAGCCATGGTGACCCCTTTTCAGGCGGATGGTCAAGTTGACTACGAGGGTTTGAGAAACCTTATTGAATATTTGATTGATGGCGGGGTGCAATACCTGGTATCATTAGGTACAACCGGCGAAAGCGCCACATTGAATGCCGACGAGCGAAAGCAGGTTTGGGCATTTACCGCGAAAGTTGTCAAGAAGCGCGTAAACCTGGTTGCCGGCATAGGCGGTAACAATACTCATGAGGTAGTTGAGCAAATAAAAGAGTTTGATGTTACCGGTTACGATGCCATACTATCATCAAGTCCGCATTATAATAAACCTACCCAGGAGGGTATATACCAGCACTATAAAGCTATAGCACTGGCAGCACCACTTCCGGTAATTTTATATAACGTACCCAGCCGTACCGGTAGCACTGTAGCTGCGGAAACAACCGTGCGCCTGGCCCGCGATTTTAAAAACATCATTGGTATTAAAGAGGCTTCGGGAAATTTCGACTTGTTTAATCAACTGATGCGCGATAAGCCGGAGGCGTTTTTAGTAATATCTGGCGACGATCCGGTTACCCTGCCTATGATGGCGATGGGAGCCGTGGGCGTGATATCAGTTATTGGCAATGCTGTGCCCAAACCATTATCGGCCATGATCAGCCTGTTGTTGATTAACGATTACAAAGCCGCGCAAAAAATAAATGCCAGCCTGGTTGAGTTTACCCGGCTAATGTTTGTGGAAGGCAACCCGGCCGGTGCTAAAAACGCCCTGAAACATTTGGGCGTTTGCGATGAGCACCTGCGCCTGCCACTGGTACCTGTAAGCAGCAAGATAGCCGAGGCCATTAAATTGGAAACAGGAAAGTTGTCATAAAAAAACAAACAAATTATCCCGAACAAAAAAACCCGGTTATATGATAACCGGGTTTTTTATTGGAATAAGAAAAATCTTACTAAGCTTCTTTATTTTTAGCTTCCTGTACTTCCAGACGGATAGCCTGTGCCAGGTTTTTAAGATCTTGCATGCCTTTACGAACACGTGTTCCGGCAGCGCTGTTTCCTTTGTTGTAGAATTTGTCGGCGTCGGCCTCCAATGAAGCTACAAGCTCTTTTACTTCAGTAAATTTTTTCATTTAATTACTCCTTTTAAAATTATTGAGGTTTATTGTTTTAACTAAAGCTAATCTATAATGTTTTTTTTTAATTAAAAACTTTTAAAGCAAAAAAATACTGCCTTAAAAGTGGTTTTTTTCCACATTTTAAAGGGTTAGTGAATATTTAAGTGAATATATATTATATTAAAAACAAAAAACAATAAAATATTTTTAACAATATCTTATATATAAATATTTAATACAAAAAATAACTTAAAATAATAATATTTTATATAATTTTAGTTAAAACAAAGCATATTTTAATACCATTCATATATTAAAACCGTATTAAATCATTTTCTGCAATATATCCGGGTAATGCTGGTGTGTTTTAATGATCAATTCGCCAAATAAAGTATTGGCCCAGGCAAACCATTTTCGGGTAAAATCATCGGCATTATCCTTATTAAACGACTCATGCATAAAGCCTGTACCGGCGTGAGTGGTCTTTAATAAACGCAGGCACTCCGTGATCTCGTCTTTATGTGTAGAGGTTAAGCCACGCATAATAATAGCCATAGGCCATATATAACCTATACCCACGTGAGGGCCGCCAATACCTTCGGCCACTTTTCCTTTAAAGAAGTATGGATTGTTTTCGCTCAGCACAAACTTACGTGTGTTTTGATATAACAGGTCGGTAACAGGCAACGAATCCAAGTAAGGCAGGGCCAGCAAGCTAGGCACGTTGGAATCGTCCATGAATAATTGGTTACCATAACCATCTACCTCAAAAGCTAATATTTTGCCATATTCCGGATGTTGAGTTGTCGCGTATTTTTTAAGGGCGACTTCCACTTCGGCAGCAAGGGCACGGCAGGCAGCAGATGTTCCGCTATCGTTACCAATGGTGGCATACATTTCGGCCATTTGGTTTAAACTGGTAACCGCGAAATAGTTTGAGGGTATCAAAAACGGATAAATGGTAGCATCGTCAGACGGGCGGAAGATAGAACAGATCAAACCTACTGGTTTAACCGGGTTACCATAGCCTCTGTTAGGTGCGGTATCGCTGGCCACTTCGGTTTTACGTTGGAAATGGTAAGGGCCTTTATCCTCTTTACGCTGCTGCTCCTTAAAGGTTTTCAGGATGATTTTACCTGCCTTTTGCCAGCTTTCGTCAAAAAAGCTACTGTCGCCGCTAATCTTCCAATAATTATAAGCTAATCGTACAGGATAGCAAAGCGAGTCGATTTCCCATTTACGTTCATGCAGCTCGGGCTTCATATCGGTACCGTCGGTATCCCATTCGCTGCCGGTTGGGCCCTGGTTAAAGGCATTAGCATACGGGTCTATCTGTACGCATTTAGCCTGACGGCTCAATACCCCCAGTATCAGCTTTTGAAGCGCCGTGTCAGTTTTGATGAGCGGCAAATACGGCCAAACCTGTGCCGATGAATCGCGCATCCACATGGCGTTAATATCACCGGTAATCACAAACGTATCGGGTTTACCATTGGCTTCTGAGTAATTCACGGTAGTATCCAGGGTATTGGGATAGCAGTTTTCAAACAGCCAGGCCAGCTCCGGATCTTTAATATCTTTTTTCACCTTTTGAATAATGGCCTCAACCGCCTTACTGGTAAATTTACGATCGGCCAGTTTAGGGCGTTTGCTTTCAAACGCAGGCAAAGTGCTGGCAAATAATGACGGTGTAACACCCAGGGTAATACCCGCAGCGGCTACGCCGTTCAGTTTGATAAAATGTCTTCTGGTGAGCATAAAGATTTTTTAATGGTAGCCGTAAAAATATAAAAGCCTTTGGTTATCCGAAAGATATTAGGATTTTATTTTAAAAGGTTTTAGCAAGACCTTTCTTCCCTTTGTCATCCTGAACGCAGTGAAGGATCTATTGTAAAAGATGCAAGGTGTATAATAGATGCTTCACTGCGTTCAGCATGACAAAATTTTATTATCAAACAACAAAGGCGCCTGTTGGCGCCTTTGTTGTTTGATGGGATATACTTAAACTCCCAGATCTTTCATAATGGTATCAATTTTTGCTTCCAGTTGATGATCGGTTTCGTGGTAAGCGGCTTTGCTGGCCAGTTTACCATTTACGCTGCAATAGAATTTGATCTTAGGTTCGGTACCTGAAGGACGGGCAGATATGATGCTTCCGTCGGCGGTAATAAACTGTAATACATCCGATTTTGGCAATTCCAGCGCTTTGGTAGTATTGCTGTTCAAGTCTGTTTCTACTCCTTTTTCATAATCTTTCAGCGTGATCACCTTAGAACCACCCAAGGTAGCCGGTGGATTGTTCCTGAATTTATCCATCATCGCAACGATCTCTTCAGCACCGGTTTTACCCTTTTTTGTGATCGAGATCAGCTTTTCTTTATAGAAACCATACTGTACATAAGTATCAATAAGGGCCTCAAACAAGCTGGTGCCTTTATCTTTATAATAGGCTGTCATTTCGGCAATAAAGGCGCTGGATACAATAGCATCCTTATCGCGCACCAACTCACCTATCAGGTAGCCATAACTTTCTTCACCACCACCAATAAAGGTTTGTTTCCCTTGTAATTCAGTCATCAGCTGGCCAATATATTTAAAACCGGTAAGTGTATTATAATAGGTTACATTTTTGGCTTTGGCTATTGCCTCAATGAGGTTGGAGGTTACAATGGTTTTAACAATGTACTCTTTGCCGGTAAGCTTGCCTTTATCCTGCCATGCAGTCAACAGATAATTAATGAGCAAACTGCCAGTTTGATTACCGTTAAGCAGTATAAATTCGTTCTGGTCATTTTTAACGGCTATGCCTACACGGTCGGCATCGGGATCGGTTGCCAGTACCAGGTCGGCATCTGTTTCCTTAGCTTTTTTAAGGGCCAGCGTTAACGCTTCTTTTTCCTCGGGATTTGGATATACCACGGTTGGGAAATTACCATCGGGCGTGGTTTGCTCATCAACCAGTATCACATTTTCAAAGCCGAAAAGCTGCAATGCTTTAGGTGTTAAAGTGATACCTGTACCGTGAATGGGCGAGTATACGATTTTAAGATCCTTTTGTCTTTTGATAGCTTCGGGCGATACAGAAAGCTTCACAATTTCTGACAGGTACAGATCATCAATATCCTTACCTATCGTTTCTATATTTTCTTCAACACGGTTAAATTTAACCTCATCAATACTTTTTATAGCCGCTACTTCGTCCATTACGGCTTTATCATGCGGGGCAACCAGCTGGCCTCCATCATTGCCATAGGCTTTGTAACCGTTATATTCTTTTGGATTGTGGGATGCGGTAAGCATAACACCGCTTTTGCAACCCAGGTGACGTACCGCAAAGGAAAGCTCAGGCGTTGGACGCAGCGCTTCAAAATAATACACATGAATACCATTTGCCGAAAAAACCTCGGCCGTGGTAGAGGCTAGAAAATCGGCATTGTTGCGACTATCATGTGCTATGGCTACTTTAATTTTTTCGCCGGGATAAGTTTTTTTCAGGTAGTTGGCCAAACCCTGGGTAGCAGTTCCGATGGTGTACTTATTAACGCGGTTAGAGCCAGGCCCCATGATACCGCGAAGACCACCCGTTCCGAATTCCAGGTCCTTATAAAATGAATCTGTTAACTCTGTATATGCCTTATCATCCAGTAATTTTTGTATCTGTTGTTTAACATCAGCATCGTAGCTGCCTTGAAGCCATGTATTTACTTTTTGTAGTACGGAGGGGTCTAATTCTTGCATGTGTACCTATATTAATGGATAATTTGTTAAAATCAGTTTGATAACAAATATGGCAATAAAATGTGTGCGTGCAATTGAACAATAAAATATTTTATAACGTCATTGCGAGCGCGGCGTAGCAATGACGCACAAGAGGAAGATAAAAGAAAAGCCCCGGTAAACCAGGGCTTTCTTTCTACCTTATTGAGCTACATCATCATAGCTTGTACCAATACGTATCTTTTTAACGATGTGGGTTGCCTGGGAGGAATCACCGCCATATACGCCCCATTTCGGATCGCAGGAGTCGCTGTCGAAAGTGCGGCAGTAGTACCTTTGGCTATTATTGGTAAACGTTTGCTTTACGCCGTTATACCATAACTCGATGTAGCCGTCAGTTGGATCTGTTGATAATTTTATACGCAAAACAAATGATTGCCAAGTACTCACTGAGAGCGGGATTGACCAGGGAACAGTGGCCACATGGTTCTCGTCAAAGTTCTGTAGTTGTAAAGTTCCACTAACGGTACGCAGCATTAAAGGATGATTGGCCGTGGTGCTGGTAGGATAAGATTTCCACTGAAATACCGCATCCGTTTTTAGCGAGGTCGGCATATACAGTTTGTCTGTCCACCCGATATAAAACTCGGAGCCATTTAATGCCTGGTAGTTTTTGGCGCCGTGGCCTTCGGTGCGGTGACTGCCTGCCGGTTTTGTAAATTGCCAGCAAAGTGTGCCTGTTTCATCAGTAACGCTGGTCATCGCGCCTGTGCCTTCGATGTTTACATCCTTCCATACATTGCTTGATCCACGGGAGGCATCACCATTAAACAATACCGAGAGTATTTTCGGCGTTGCGGTGATTGGCGAAACTCCATTGTTTACGGGATTGTGCTTTACGTCTTTTGTGCACTGCGATAGCAGCATTACGCAACCTGCACCCAATGCAGTTGCCATCAGTTGAATTTTTCTCATGTTCTTCTTTTAGTTTATAATGGTAAAATATATATTTACGCAACCGGTTGCGTAAATATATAAAAATATTCATAAAAAAGCTTTTGCTTCCTATTTTTATATATCGTTGAGCCATCGGGTTATAGGGATGCTATCTTTACCAGGTTTGATATCAGAACAAATGAGTAAATTTGAGTAGGCATGAGTATAGAGGATCGTTATCAATCCAATAAAGAGGTTACTTTAATTGATATAGCCAACGAATTAAACGTTTCTAAAAGCACGGTATCACGTGCCCTACAGAATCATCATTCCATCGGCGCTGCCACCAAGAAAGCGGTATTGGAACTGGCCGAGAAATATAATTACCAACCCAATGCTATTGCAGCAAGCTTATTTAAAAAATCGACCAAAACCATTGGGGTTATTGTCCCCATTCTATCCCACTACTTTTTTTCAACAGTAATAGCCGGGATAGAAGAAGTGGCTTATAAAGCAGGCTATAAGGTGATCATTTGCCAATCGCACGAACTGTATGAGAGAGAAGTGATCGTATCGAAAACATTATTGTCGGCCAAGGTAGATGGCCTGATCGTGTCTGTTTCAAAAGAGACTGTTAATATGGATCATTTTCAACTGTTTTTAAACAAAAATATTCCGCTGGTTTTTTTCGACCGGCTCCCCAGCGGTATCCAAAGTAACAGTGTATCGGTTGATGATTATGAAGGCGCTTTTAAAATTGTTGAACACCTGATTGAGCAGGGATGCAAAAAGATAGCCCATTTTACCGGGCCGTTAAACATTACGCTGACGCAAAACAGGTTGCAGGGATATAAAGATGCTTTACGCAAGCACAACATCCCGGTAAATGACGAATTGATTTATGAATGCGGTTTTGAAAGAGCCCAGGGGATAACTACAACTGAAAAAATGCTGGCTGATCAAATTTCCATCGATGCCATATTCGCGGTTTGTGATCCTGTAGCTATCGGCGTAATGCTCACCTTAAAGCAAAAGGGAATCAACATCCCTCATGGTATTGCTGTTGTCGGTTTTAATGATGACCCTACGGCTACTGTTATTGATCCTCCGTTAACCACCGTTGCTCAACCGGCATTTGAGATTGGTGTTGCAGCTGGTAATATCTTTTTAAAACAAGTTAGTGAGCCGGGAGGAGCATATATCAAAGAGGTATTAAAAACGAATTTGGCTATCAGGCAATCCAGTATTTTGAAAAATAGTTAACGTGCGTTCGGGATAAGAAATAGAGGCCTTATGTTAACAAAAAGCATGTCATTTCGAACGAAGAGAGGAATCTTATACAATTTGCATTGCCCATCTTGCATATTTTATAAGATTTCTCCTCGTACCTCGTTCGAAATGACATACTTTTTTTAGTTAACGAAATCACTATCCAATCGTTTTAAAAACGAGAAAAGCCCCGGTAAACCGGGGCTTTTCTTTTATATCTTAAAACTTAAGCTATTTCCAGCTTGTCCTCTTTGTAATAACCTGATTTTAGTTTTTCAGCCATTTCACTGTAAGCATCAAGGGTACGTTGCACATCCTCTAACGAATGGGCAGCGGTTGGTATGATACGCAACACGATCAATCCTTTAGGGATCACCGGATAGATCACGATAGAGCAGAAGATACCATAGTTCTCGCGCAGATCGCGGGTAAGGCTGGTAGCTTCAAACAAGTCGCCCTTTAAAAATACCGGGGTAACCATACTGTTGCTCTGCCCGAGGTCAAAACCACGCTCTTTTAAACCTTTTTGCAAGGTAGAAGCGATCAGCCATAATTTTTCACGTAATTCAGGCTGAGATTTCAGCATTTCAAAACGTTTCTTCAGGCCCATTACCATAGGCATAGGCAGCGCTTTGGCAAATGTTTGCGAACGCATATTATAACGCAGAAAATGGATGATCTGCTCATCGGCAGCTACAAAAGCGCCGATACCTGCCATCGATTTGGCAAAAGTGGCAAAGTAAACATCAACGCCATCAACACTATCCTGCTCCTCATGCGTACCGGCACCTGTTTTACCCATGGTACCAAAACCATGCGCATCATCAACCAGTAAACGAAAATCGTATTTCTTTTTTAGTTCTATAATTTCTTTCAGCTTGCCCTGAACACCAGACATGCCAAAAACACCTTCGGTAATCAATAATATACCTCCACCGGTTTGTTCCACTAAACGGCTAGCACGTTCCAGTTGTTTTTCGCAGCTTTCCACATCGTTATGCTGATAAACAAACCGTTTGCCCATATGCAGGCGCACACCATCAATGATACAAGCGTGTGACTCGGCATCATAAACAATAACATCGTTCCTGTCAACCAGTGCATCTATAATGGATACCATACCCTGGTAGCCGTAGTTCAATAAAAAAGCGGCTTGTTTACCTACAAATGTAGCCAGGTTATTTTCCAGCTCTTCGTGGTGAATGGAGTTACCAGACATCATGCGGGCACCCATAGGGTAAGCCATACCATAATCGGCAGCGGCTTTCGCGTCTGCCGCCCTTACTTCGGGGTGATTGGCTAAGCCCAGGTAATTATTCAGGCTCCAAACCAAATGTTCTTTGCCGTTGAACTGCATATGCGGGCCGATCTCTCCTTCCAGTTTAGGGAATGAAAAATAACCGTGCGACCATTTTTGATGCTGACCGATAGGGCCGCCAGAGTTTTTCGTTATTTTATCAAATAGATCCAAAATAGTATGCTTTTGTAGATAGTATTTAAAATACAAATATAGCCGTTTATTCAGCTCGCAGCAATAGCTATAACTTTTTAGAATAGGTTATAACCTACGAGATAGAGTCAAGACTATTAGAATCAGGAATCAAGACTTGAAAACCTGTTTCCTTTTAAGCAAAAACAGGAAAGTTATCTAAGAATTATTTCCATGATAGCTTTCCTGCCTTTAATTATTGAGGTCTTGTATCTTGACTCTTAATCTTGATTCTACTTCTTAATCCGCGTTATCATGCAGGAAAGAGTTGTTCTTGCGGATCTCGGTATTACCTTCGTTATCCGGCATCAGGCTGAACCTTGAGATCTGGCTTTCGTCAGATTGCGGGGTTTCCTGCAGGGCTATTTCCTTGCGTTTATAGGCAGGTACATTTTCCAGTTCCTGTATGTTGCCGCTGCGTAGTTTCATACTCAGGTCTTTCAACCTCATGATACGCTCGCGCGATTTTTTTAATTGCTCCTCAATGGATTCATTTGTTTTATGATCATCAGCACCCACTACCGGCTCTGGTTCCGGTTCAGGAGCTGGTGGCTCAGGCATTCTTTCTTCTCTAACCGGCGCGTATGATTCAGGCTCGCTCATTTTAAAAGTAAAACCTGCGGTATCCGGTTCATGATCTTCCTCTGCTTCCTCTTCGTCCAGGTTATACCTCATTACCACTTCTTCTTTTTCTTCAGAACGACCGGCAGCAAACATATCAAACAAGCCAGTTTGTTTTGGCTCATCCTTTGCTTTAATATAAGGCTCGGCAGTAGCAGTGGCTTTAACCGGGTTGATAAACTCATTTACTGGTTTTACCAAAGGTTTGGCCTCAGGCTCCAGCATAGAGATGATTTTTTTGTTGCTGTTCTCTTTTTCGCGCTCATCCTTGGTTTGGAAACCAGTAGCAATGATGGTAACCGATAACTGGTCGCCCAGATTATCATCCACGCAATTACCCCATATTAGGTCGGCAGCTAAGCCGGCTTCTTCCTGTATGTAATCGGTAATAATGCTTACCTCATCCATGGTTACTTCGTGTATACCAGAGCTGATGTTAAGCAATATATATCGTGCACCTTCAATTTCATTATCCTTTAACAACGGTGATGCCAGCGCGCCTTCCACCGCTTTTAAAGCACGGTTCTCGCCTTCGGCAGAGCAGCTACCCATGATGGATACACCGCTGTCTTTCATTACAGTGCGCACATCCTTAAAGTCAACGTTGATATAACCAGGTAAGGTTATGATCTCAGCTATACCTTTAGCAGCTGTGGTTAATATATTATCGGCCTGTGCAAAAGCAGAGCTCATGGTTAAGTTACCGAATATCTGACGCAGCCTGTCGTTTGATATCACCAGGAATGAATCGACATATTTTTTCAGCTCTTCCAAACCTGCATCCGCCTGCATTTTGCGGCGTTTACCTTCGAAGGAAAACGGCGTAGTAATAATACCTACCGTTAATATATCCATTTCACGGGCCGCTTTGGCAATGATAGGGCTTGCGCCTGTACCTGTACCACCGCCCATGCCTGCTGTAATAAACAACATTTTGGTATTAACACCCAGCATTTGCTTAATATCGTCGATATTCTCAATAGCTGAGTTTTTGCCCACCTCGGGTATTGAACCGGCACCCATTCCTTCAGTAAGACTTGCGCCCAACTGTACCTTGTTAGGTATAGGACTTAACTCCAGCGCCTGGGCATCAGTGTTGCAAATTATAAAGTCAACACCGGTAATTCCCTGCCTGTACATATGGTTCACCGCGTTACCGCCGCCACCGCCAACACCAATTACTTTGATGATTGACGATTTTTCTTTTAACATCTCAAACTGCATAATCTTCGTTTTCAGCTATATGTGATTCAACCAATATTTAGATTTTACCATCGTAATAATAACACTTTTTCCACAAAGGTTTTCCACAATTGTCAATAATGTGGAAAAGTTGCTTTATGTGAATAATTTGTAAGTGGTGAGCAGAGAGTGGTGAGTGGTTTCGTTTCTAAACTATTCAAGTTTACCACTCACTACTCCCCATTCACTATTCACCTACTTCAAAAAGTCCTCATCGTTTATATCATCTTTTATAAACGTGATGCTTTTTTTCAGTAACCTGTCAAACAAACCACCTTCTTTCTTGGGTTCGTATTTTGGTTTTTCAGTTCTTGTATCTGTTGCAGGCGCTGCAGTCATGTACTCCGTTTTCTGAATACCTTTTATTAATAAGCCAATACCTGTTGCAAAGGTTGGGCTCTGCAGCTCCTCGTAAATATTTTTTGGCAATACTTCGTTTTTGGCCAGGTGCTCGGTTGGGTAACCTACGCGGCAATCCAACCCGGTAACAAACTCCACCAGTTGGCGCAAGTGCTTCAGTTGCGCGCCACCACCGGTTATAACAATACCAGCTATCAGTTTTTTCTCGTAACCTGATGATTTGATCTCGTAGTACACATGTTCTACAATTTCTTCCATGCGGGCCTGAATTACGTAAGCCAGGTTTTTTACCGAGATCTCTTTGGGTTCACGACCACGTAAACCGGGTACGCAAACAATTTCGTTCTCTTTATTTTCATCAGCCAGGGCCGATCCAAACCTTACTTTTAACTGCTCGGCAATGTTGCGCATCACGGAGCAGCCCTCGCGAATATCCTCTGTTACGCTGTTACCACCAAAAGGGATCACCGCAGTATGACGGATAATACCTTCGTGGAATATGGCCACGTCGGTTGTACCACCACCAATATCAACCAGTACCACACCAGCTTCTTTTTCCTCTTCGCTCAATACTGATTCGGAAGAAGCTAATGGTTCCAGGATCAGATCCTGACTATCCAGGCTGGCCTTGTTAACGCATTTTACAATATTTTTAATAGCCGTAACCTGGCCGGATATAATATGGAAGTTGGCTTCCAGGCGCACGCCGGCCATACCAATCGGATCTTTAATACCCGGCTCATTATCTACCGTAAATTCCTGCGGCAATACGTGGATGATCTCCTCGCCGGGAGGCATCACCAGGTTGTACATATCCTCAATGAGCTTATCGATATCCTTACGACCAATTTCTGATTGCAGATCACGACGGGTTATTAATCCGCGGTGCTGCAGGCTCTTGATATGCTGGCCTGCTATACCTACAAAAACCACCTTAATATCTACATTGGATTGCGCCCCGGCTACATCAACCGCCTGGGAAATCCCTTGTACTGTTTTATCAATATTTGATACCATACCACGGGTAACACCCGCAGATTCGGCCTTGCCAATTCCTAATACCTCAATCTTCCCGTTCTTGCTCCTGCGTCCAACGATGACGCATATTTTAGTCGTTCCGATATCCAATCCTACTACAATTGGCGAACTTTTGTCTTGAGTTGAGCTTTTGTCCATATTCCTAATTTATTTGAGATGTATCCTTTTCCATTTTAACAGAATCGGGCTTAAGGTTTTTGGCCTTGCTTGCCTTGATCGAATCTGCCTTCATATTTTCATTTTTAATACCAACCACCTGGCCGGAGTATTTTATGCTGATAGTGCTGTATTTATCCCAGCCTACTTTTGGTAATACCTGTTTATAAAACGCCATCAGGTTTGCAAATTTCACCTGCAGCGAATCGGCATTACCAATCAATATTCTTTGGCTTCCAACACGTGGGATCAGTTCAATTTCGTGATCTTTGTTGACATACAGCTGTGCTATCTGCGCATCCCATAGGGAATCTTTGCGAATAAAATCGGCAGTCAGGAACAGATCCTTGGCCAATTTGGTATGCAATGAATCCACGTGGTTGGTAAACAGCTCGTCTATAAAGCCATTAGCCACCAGTACCCTTGCGGTAAAGTTTGGCGACAGCGGAATTTTTAAACCATGC
Source organism: Mucilaginibacter lappiensis (assembly GCF_900155965.1). Classification (GTDB taxonomy): domain Bacteria; phylum Bacteroidota; class Bacteroidia; order Sphingobacteriales; family Sphingobacteriaceae; genus Mucilaginibacter; species Mucilaginibacter lappiensis. The sequence goes on along the minus strand of NZ_FTMG01000009.1, from coordinate 128,242 downwards.
TGATCAACATAAAAATCCATATCATAATGGTTCATGATACGCAGTATAGGCTGACGCTGACTTACTTCCACCCTTAAAACACCATCCATTTCGGTATAAACCTTGGCAAATTCAATAAATGGATTCGCCCTTAGCTTGTTCTCCAGGTCCTGTATATTGATTCCTTCCAGTTTGCGCCCTATGAGCGTATGACTGCTGGTTTGCAAGATCTGGTCGACTTCCTGTTTGTCAATAAAATACTGACTGCCGGGTATGTTAACTTTTACAGCCGTACAAATAACACCGGCCTTTTTTACTTCAATAAAACTCATGAGCGTGATAAGCCCACCCAGGCAAATTACCCAGGCAGATATAATCAACACACGCCTCCAAATGAGTTTCTTATCCATTACTCAATATTTCTTTTAAAGCGTTTACCAAAGTATCAATATCACCCGCGCCTACGGTCAGTAATAATTCGGGTTTTTCATGAGCTATCGCATCCAGCGCTTGCTGTTTGCTTAGCTTCCGTTTATTTTGCAGCTCCATCCTGTTCAGCAGCATTTCTGAGTTAACGCCCTCTATAGGCAATTCACGTGCCGGATAAATATCCAGCATGATCAATTCGTCAACCATGTCCAGCACTTCGGCAAAGCCTTCGGCAAAATCACGTGTGCGGGTATATAAATGGGGCTGAAAAATGGTGGTCAGCTTTTTGTTTGGATACAGTTTTTTTACTGAGGATATACATGCCCTTAATTCCTCAGGGTGATGCGCATAATCATCAATATAAATATGCTGTGGTGTTTTTACGATATATTCAAAGCGGCGTTTAACACCCTTGAAAGATCCAAGCGCGCTTTTTATAGCATCGGTATTGATATCCAATCGCAAAACAGCTTCGATAGCTGCAACCGCGTTTTCTACATTATGCGTGCCGGCTATGCCCATTCTGATGTTTGGGATAGTAACATCGGCATTGATGAAATCGAAATAAAAATCACCGTTTTCAATGCGTACGTTGGCTGCATGCGCATCGGCAGTAACATCGCTGATAGCGTAAGTATAACCGGTATCTAAAGGCAGCCCTTTTTTATGAACCAGTGTACCCCCACTTTTTATCTGTGAAGCGAACAGCTGAAACGATTCCGTCAAATGAGCATGATCGCCATAAATATCCAGGTGATCGGCATCCATTGAAGTAATGATAGCTACATCCGGAAACAGGGTAAGGAACGAACGGTCATACTCATCGGCCTCTACCACCATTACATTGTTTTTGCCATACAATACATTGCTCTGGTAATTGGATGATATGCCACCCAAAAATGCCGAACAATCATTACCAGAATCTTTCAGGATATGTGCTACCATGGTTGATGTGGTAGTTTTGCCATGCGTACCCGCAACTGCTATAGTAAAGGAGCTCTTACTGATCAACCCTAAAACCTGCGACCGCTTGAACAACTCGAAGCCCTTATTTTTAAAATAGTTTAAGATAACCGAATCCTTAGGAACGGCCGGTGTATAAATAATCAGGGTATCATCGCAGAGCTGCTGAAAACTCAATGGAATCCAATCGGCCCGGTCATCAAAAATGATTTGTATACCCTCATTATGCAGATCATTCGTCAGGTCTGTAGACGTTTTATCATAACCGCAAACAACACACCCTAAATGATGGAAATAACGAGCCAGGCCGCTCATCCCGATGCCGCCTATACCTATAAGGTAAACTCTTTTAATGTTATGCAGTTCCATTGTTTTAATTTTAAAAAAGGCCCTCCTCTTTTGGGGAGAAGGAGGACCATAATTTTAATTGTTGTTGTTTATTGTTTAACTATTCAGCCCCCTCTAAATCTCCCCCGGAAGGGGAGACTTTAACTTCGCTCTTTTCTAAAGTCCTCCCTGCCGGGGAGGATTTAGGTGGGGCTTGTTATTTTTAATAATTCGCGGGCAATAACCTCGTCGGCATCAGGCATAGCCATTTTACCAATATTAGTACCCAGTTTCTTTTGTAAATTCCTATCGTGTAACAACTCAAGCGCTTTATCAACCAGCTTTTCTTCGGCATCCCTGTCGGCTAAAAAAATAGCGGCATCCTCTTCAACAAGTGCCAGCGCGTTTTTAGTCTGGTGGTCTTCGGCTACATTAGGCGATGGCACCAGGATCACCGGTTTTTTAACCATGCATAATTCGGCAATAGTACCTGCCCCTGCGCGTGATATAATGATATCGGCAGCGGCATAAGCCAGATCCATACGGGTTAAAAACTCCCTGATCTTCACATCGGGGTGATGGTCTTCACCTAATTTTTCAATGATCTGTTTATAATAGTATTTGCCAGTTTGCCATATCACCTGCACATCAGCGGCAATCAATTTATCTAAACCGGCAGCTATACTATTGTTTAGCGTACGTGCACCAAGACTTCCGCCGGTTATGAGTACTGTTTTTTTAAATGCCGAAAGCTTAAACAATTCCAGGGCTTGCATATGTTTACCGGCCACATTTACCGAATCGCGGCGGATGGGGTTACCTGTTTTAATAATTTTTTCGGCAGGGAAAAACTTATCCATCCCGTCAAAGGCCACGCATATTTTTTGAGCGTTTTTACCCAGCCACTTATTGGTGATACCTGCATAGGAATTTTGTTCCTGTATGAGGTAGGGTATATTTTTTAACGATGCCGCGTATAATAACGGCCCCGAAGCATAGCCTCCAACACCTACTGCGGCGTCGGGTTTAAAATCTTTAATAATTTTAAGCGCCCGGCGCACACTGTTCATTAGCTTAATGGGGAACATCACATTTTTCCAAACTGATTTACGTTGTATCCCCTGAATATCCAGACCAATGATCTTATAGCCGGCAGCCGGAACTTTTTCCATCTCCATGCGCCCGTTAGCGCCAACAAACAATATCTCGATAGTTGGGTCAATATTTTTTAAAGCATTGGCAATAGCAATAGCCGGGAAGATATGTCCTCCTGTTCCGCCACCGCTAATTATTATTCTCTTTGCCATTTTTTATAAACTCTAAAAACTAAATTCTAAAACCTAAACTCTAAATCCTAAAAATCCCAACTCACTAATTAAGCTCACGCCGTTCTGATCTCTCCTACCACTACTTTTTTGGGTTCTTCAATATCACGGCTTACCGATAATATGATACCAAACGCCACACTGGTAAATAATATCGACGTCCCCCCCATACTCACAAATGGTAGCGGGACACCTGTTACTGGACCTAAACCCACTGCCACCGCCATATTAGCAAACGCCTGTATGGTTAAACTGAAACTTAAACCACAAGCCAGCAAGGCCCCAAACGCCTTGGGGGCCTTCGTCACAATTTTTATACACCTGTATAGTAAAAACAGGTAAATGCCAATTAAGGCAAACCCGCCTACAAGTCCATACTCCTCAATAATAATGGCGTATATTTCGTCGGAGTAGGACTCTGGCAGATAATTTCTTTCGGTACTGTTACCCGGACCTTTGCCAAATATCCCGCCGCTGGCGATAGCTATTTTAGCATGGTCAGACTGGAACGATTTATCGGGCTTAGCTTGCTCAGGATGCAGGAATGTACTTACACGAGTAGCGTACATGTGACGGCGCGGCCCTAAGAACAAAACGCCCATTAACAATATAAATCCGGCTACACACACCACCGCTATTTGTTTAATACTGATACGACCAATGATCAACAGTAAAATACTAACCCCAAACAACATTAGCGCGGTTGACAAGTTGGCCAGCGCGATGAGTATAAACACCAGGCAAACAGAACCCATTATGGGCAGGAAGGATTCTTTAACATCCTTAATATTTTCCTGCTTGCGCGATAATGTACGTGCCAGGTAAGTGATCAAAGCCAGTTTAGCCAAATCGGATGTCTGGAAACTCAAGCCAATTACCGGGATATTGATCCAGCGGCTGGCGTTGTTGATGTGACTACCAAATACCAATGTGTATAATAACAAAGGTATAGTCACGATCATCATGACCTTGGAGATACCTGCGTAATATCGATAGTCGAGCTTATGGGAAATATACATCAGTGCGATACCGCCTACCACCATAGCCAGGTGTTTCATCAGGATCGACTCGACCCCAACGCCACGCTTATAAGCCAGCGTACCGGTTGAACTGTATACCGCCAACAGGGATATAACAGAAAGCAATATGACTATAAGCCATATCCAGCGGTCGCCTTTTGTATTACTGAGTATCCTGTGCATTGCCTTACTTTTATTTTTTGTCCATGGACCATGGTCGATAGATCTTATTTTCTTTTTCCATTGACTATCGACCATAGACTATGGACCTCTTTACCTACAATTCCCTTACCGCGGCTTTAAATTGATTGCCGCGATCTTCATAATTTTTAAACAGATCAAAACTGGCGCAAGCTGGCGACAACAATACGGTATCGCCTTTTTCGGCCAGGTGAAATGCCACTTGTGCTGCTTCCTGCGCCGAACCTGTATTTACGATCACTTCCACATCATCTTCAAAGGCATCATGGATACGCTTGTTGTCCTTGCCTAAACACACAATGGCTTTTACTTTTTGCTTTACCAGCTGTTTCAACATACTGTAGTCGTTCCCTTTGTCAACACCACCCAGGATCAATACCACATCAGTAGTCATGCTTTCCAGCGCATACCAGGTTGAGTTAACGTTGGTGGCTTTAGAGTCATTAATAAAACTAATGCCCGATATTTTGCCAACCGACTCCAGCCTGTGCTCGATGTTTTTAAAGTTGCCCATGCTCTCTCTCATCGTTTCGTTGCGCAGCTCCAACACCTTTGATACAATACCTGATGCCATGGAGTTGTAAATGTTGTGCTTGCCCTGCAGGGCTAATTCTTTAATTGACATTTGAAAATGTTCTTGTTGTGTGTTGATGACAATATTGTCGTTTTCGAGATATGCTCCCGGTTTAATCTTAGTTTCAATTGAAAAGGGTAATTGCTGTGCTTCAAACATACGCCTGGTCATCCCTTTGATGGTTTCCGGATCATCGGCGCAGTAAATAAAATAATCAGCCGTTGTTTGATTCTGCGTAACACGGAATTTTGATGCCGCGTAGTTTTCCAGCTTGTAATCGTACCTGTCTAAATGATCAGGCGTAATATTGAGCAAAACAGCAATGTCAACCTTAAACCGGTACATATCATCCAGCATAAAGCTGCTTAGCTCCAACACATAATATTCAAATTTTTCAGTAGCTACCTGGTAAGCAAAGCTTTTACCAATGTTACCCGCCAAACCCACATTTAATCCCGCGTTTTTAAGGATATGGTAGGTTAGGCTGGTGGTAGTAGTTTTCCCGTTTGAGCCCGTGATTCCGATGATCTTTGCATGGCAATACCTGCCTGCAAATTCTATTTCAGAAATAACAGGAATGCCTTTTTCACGCAGCTTTTTAACAATAGGAGCTTTTTCTGGGATCCCCGGACTTTTGATCACTTCAACCGCGTTCAGTATTTCAGCCTCGGTATGTTGATTTTCCTCAAAACGGATATTCCAATCCTGCAGTTGTTTTTTATAGTTATCGGCAATAGCGCCAAAATCCGAAACAAAAACATCATAACCCTGCTGCTGGGCAAGGTATGCCGCACCCACACCGCTTTCGCCAGCGCCAAGGATGGCTAACATTTGAGTGGTGAGTGATGAGTTTTGTGTTTTGTGTCCCTGTTGATTCATTGCACTATAATTCTTGTCTTATATCTTGATTCTTATCTCTTGGTTCTAAAATCTATCTCAGCTTTAATGTTATAATCGTTATAATAGCCAGCATGATACCAATGATCCAGAAGCGCGTAACGATTTTGGCTTCATGGAATCCTTTTTTCTGATAATGGTGATGCAGCGGCGCCATTAAAAATATCCGCCTGCCCTCGCCCGATCTTTTCTTGGTGTATTTGAACCAGCCTACCTGCATAATCACCGATATGTTTTCGATCAGGAATACGCCGCATAATACCGGGAGCAATAATTCTTTGCGTATCACAATGGCAAAAACAGCAATGATACCACCAATGGCTAAACTTCCGGTATCGCCCATGAACACCTGTGCGGGATACGAGTTGTACCATAAAAAGCCTACACAAGCACCCACAAATGCACCGGCAAATATTACCAGCTCGCCAGAGTTAGGTAAAAACATAATGTTCAGGTAATCGGCCATGGCAATGTTACCAGATACGTAAGCCAGTATAGCCAGCGTAATGCCGATAATAGCCGATGTGCCGGTGGCCAATCCGTCGATACCATCGGTAATATTGGCTCCGTTTGATATAAATGTGATAATCAGTATTACAAAAAACAGGAACACGACCAGTCCGTATTGCTCATAACCAGGACCCAGGAATTTTAATACCTTGGCGTAGTCAAACTCATTGTTTTTATAAAAAGGCATCGTGGTTTTTGTCGACCGCACATCCTGTGTATAAACCGGCACATCCCTCTTCATATGGAACTCCACCGGGGCATCAACCTTCACAGGCGGTTTTACTTCCTGCCTGATCACGATATCGGTATTGAAATACATTGTCCAACCGATGATCAGCGAAAGCCCTACCTGACCGATGATCTTAAACCTGCCTGCCAATCCTTCTTTATTCTTTCTGAATACTTTGATATAATCGTCCAGAAAACCAATAGCGCCCAGCCACACAGTGGTGATCAGCATCAGGATAATATATACGTTACTCAGTTTAGCAAACAGCAACGTAGGGATCAGGATACCCAATAAAATAATGATACCACCCATAGTAGGCGTACCTGATTTTTGCATCTGACCTTCCAGACCCAGGTTCCGTACCGTTTCGCCCACTTGTTTAAAACGCAGATAATCGATCAGTCTGCGGCCATATACCGTGGTAATGAGCAATGATGTTATTACAGCCATTGCCGTACGGAAAGTGATATACTGAAATACCCCCGCTCCCGGAATACTGTAGTTTTTACTTAGATATGTAAATAAATAATATAACATCTCTTCTTCAATGTGCAGATGTGCAGATGTGCAGATTTCAAATGTGCAGATATGCAGATGTGCGGTTTATGTTTTGATTTTTTTTGTTACTTATTAATTGGTTGATGAAATTATCTTCCCTAAAACTTTAACTATTGACTGTATATCATCAAGCATTGCTTGTTCAAATGGATAACTTTCCGCTTGTTGACATAATCTTAACCAGTATCTTGTTTCTTCGGCTTCTTTATAAGCTATTTTACATTTATGTTTAAAATCAGCCTTGCTCTGTGCTCCCTGTGCTTCACAAATATTCGCTCCGATTGATGTTCCACTTCTAAAAAGCTGATTCGCCATATTAAATTTCCTTTCTGTTTCCAGCTTTTCTGTAAAGCTTATTATCTTCAACGAGAACTTAAATGTCAGGTCAACTATCAGATTAGGCTTTTCATCCATTTTATATTACTTCAATCCAGTCATTTTTTCATCTTCTTCCTCATCTGCACATTTGCACATCTGAAATCTGCACATCTATGACAATAACTTAAATTGCTCTTCCAACTCCTCCATATCGTCAAAATGATTTTTCACGCCATTTATTTCCTGGTATTTCTCGTGCCCTTTGCCGGCTACCAGTATAATATCACCTGGATTGGCCAACATACAGGCTGTTTTTATTGCTTCGCGACGATCAACAATGCTCACCGCATGTCTTTTGAAAGCCGGATCAACCCCTTCCTCCATATCTTTAATGATCTGACCCGGATCTTCCGTCCGTGGATTATCGGCAGTTAATATTACCTTATCGCTCCACTCGCTGGCTACACGTGCCATGATCGGGCGTTTCGTTTTATCCCTATCGCCACCGCAGCCAATTACGGTGATCACTTTCTCGTTACCCTTACGGATGTCATGAATGGTGCTCAGTACATTTTGTACAGCATCAGGCGTGTGGGCATAATCAACTATGCCTATTACCTTATTAGGCGCTACTATATATTCAAAGCGACCTTCGGCACCCGTCAGTTTACTCAAGCTGGTTAATACTTTAGCTTTATCCTGATCGAGCAACATAGCAGTGGCATAAACCGCCAGCAAATTGTAGGCGTTAAATGTGCCAACCATTTTAAACCAAACCTCTTCACTATCAATGTGCAGCAGCAAGCCCTCAAACTGATTTTCCAGGATACGGGCCTTATAATCGGCCATAGTTTTTAGTCCGTAGGTTTTTTTATGCGCCTGGGTGTTCTGCAGCATCACATTACCATTTTTATCATCGCTATTGGTAAGCGCAAAGGCGGTTTTTGGCAGGCCATCAAAAAATGCCTTTTTAGCTTTCAGATAACTATCGAAAGTTTTATGATAATCTAAATGATCATGCGTCAAATTGGTAAATATCCCACCCGAAAACACCAGGTTGGCAATACGGTGCTGAGCTATGGCGTGCGAACTCACTTCCATAAAGCAATAATCACATCCCTGCTCCACCATCTCTGCCAATAAGCTATTCAGCTCAATGGGATCGGGAGTGGTGTGGGTTGATGGAATTACCGTACCATTGACCTGGTTTTCGACAGTTGATAACAGACCGCATTTATATCCCAAATCTCGAAACAGTTGGTACAGCAAAGTAGCCACTGTAGTTTTACCATTGGTACCGGTAACACCAACCAGCTTAAGCTTTTCGGATGGCTGTCCATAAAAATTGGCGGCAACAATACTCAATGCCTTACCAGAATCGGCCACCATCAGAAAGTCCACCTCAGCTACGGTACGCGCGGGCAGATCTTCACAAATAATAGCTATAGCACCGCTTTTAATAGCCTGATCAATATAGTCATGACCATCAACCAGCGTGCCTTTTACAGCAACAAACAATGAACCGGGCTCAACTTTGCGCGAATCAAAGGTTACAGACGTAATTTCCACATCAGCGCTTCCCTGTAATTCAGTAAAAGCCAATCCATCCAGTATATCACTTAAATACATCATTGTAATTCAATTGTTATTCGTGATCCTTTTGGTATGAGGCTGCCACCGGTAACCGATTGTGTGGTTACCACGCCGCTGCCGCGTACCGTTACTTTATAACCCGCGTTACCCAATACATACAGGGCATCACTAAGGCCCATGCCGGTTACTCCCGGAACGGTGCCATTCTTATATCTTACTTCTTCAAAGGGGATACCGTTGCTGGTATCAACGCCGCCTGTGTTGGCATTTGCCGAAGCGTACAGCGGTTTTACACCCAATTTGGTGTACACCTTTTTTAATGCTTTTAAATTACCCTGCTTTACTTTTGGCATACTGGTATTACCCACCAAATTTGTAGCCGGACTTTGGTTTATCTCCATATCATTGGCATACACCCTATCGGCTATTTCCCTGAAAACCGGACCCGCAACCAGGGCCGCCAGATAATTACCTTTTGTTGGGTTATTGATCACCACGATCATGGAATATTTAGGATGATCGGCAGGGAAATAACCGCAAAAAGAAGCCTGGTATGTTTTATGAGCAGTATAACCTTTACGTCCGTCGGCTATTTGCGCCGTACCGGTTTTACCAGCTACACTATAAAGCTTGTTTTTAATTACATTTTTACCAGTACCGTTAAGTACCACCCCCTCTAACATTCCCTTCAATTTACCTACTGTAACGTCCGAGCATACATGCTCATTAATAACCCGGGCCTGGAACTGCTCTATCGGATTACCCAGGCGGCGTATCTCGCGCACAAAAATGGGTGCAATGAGCTTACCATTGTTTGGTACCGAGTTATAAAAAGCCAGCATTTGCAGTGGCGTCAAGTTCATTTCATAACCGTAGGCCATTTCGGGCAAGGTGTAGTTCTTGTTCCAGCTGCGGTTTGACGGATTTTTGATCACCGGTTTACCTTCGCCCGGGATTTGCAACCCTAACCTTTCGTTTAAATGATAACTGTACAATTTATTGATATACTCCCACGGGTTATCGTGATAATACCTGGTCACCAATTTAGCTGCCGCCACGTTTGATGATTCTTCGAACGCCCGTTTAACACTCATTTCATAGTTATCATGCTCGGTATCGGTAATGGTTGGCCCTTTCGGGAATTTGTATTTACCACCTTCGGCATTTACTATAGAACTGGTATCAATCTTATGCTGATCGAGCAAGGTCATGTACGATGCCAGCTTAAAGGTTGAACCCGGGTCAATAGCATTACTGATAGCGTAGTTCATCCTTTCTTCGTAGTCCCCCTCCTTGGTACGGGTAAAGTTGGCTATTGCCCGCACCTCGCCGGTAGCTACTTCCATTAACACCACACAACCATGATCAGCCTCACTTTTGGTCAACTGTTTCATCAACGCCTCCTGGGCCACATCCTGAAAATTCACATTGATGGTGGATATGATATCTGCACCATCTTTAGCGGCTATCTCTTCGTCATCATCAACAGGCATCCAGGTTCCACCTGGAATGCGCTGCATTAACCTGCGTCCATTCTCGCCATTGATATAAGACGAATAGGCCCCCTCCAGGCCTACAGCGTTTTTTACATTCTCATTTTTATATCCAATAGTACGGGCTGCCAACGAGTGAAACGGTCGTATACGCTTGTTTTGCTGCAGTACAATCAAACAGTTTTTGGTCTTCCTTTTTTTGAAAATCGGAAACTCTTTGATTTTTTTTAATTCCTGATAGCTTACCCGCCGTCTTAACAACTGATAACGCGAGCCCTCTTTGCGGGCATCGCGAAATATTCTGGAATATTCACGGGCACTTCTGTCGCCATACATTTTTGACAGGTTCATAGCCAGCTGATCAATGTTGTCATTAAACACGCTATCCTCGGCAATACCGCCGGCCATCATATCCATGTGTAACTCATACTCCGGAACAGAAGTAGCTAAAAGACTACCATCTGCAGAGAAAATATTACCACGGGCAGCTTCAACCGTTTGATACTGGGCCGAAAGACTGGCTGCCATATCTTTCCATTTTTTACCCTGTACAAATTGCACACGGCATAACTGCACTACTACAGCAAAAGCAAATAGCAATATCAGCCCGAAAGCGATATATACCCGCAGCAGAATGTTGGTTCTAATTCCCATCCTGATCCTCCTTTACTGTTATTTTTTGCGGCGGCTCAACAGACTGCCTTACCCCCAGGGTATCGGCACGTTTAGCAACCTCGGTTAATGTACTTTTAAAGGCCATATCGGCTTTGGCGGTTTTGTAATCCCAGCCACGCTCTTTTACCTCTTTGGTAATATCATCTATGTCACGTATCGTTTTTTCGGCCAGGTGCATATTACCAATGTATATCATACCCAACAGGGCTATATACATAATAAATGGTAGCGCACCTGTGGCTGTTTCTTTCGTGATAAAGCCTTTGGCAAAAAACTGGGTAAAAAGATTGTCCTGGATTTCGCGCGCAGGTTTTTCCTCCACGATAAGATCCTGTTCTAATTCTTCTTCGTCCTGAATTTCTGTACGCAAACGATTTGTCATTTTTTTACAGCTATCCTTAATTTAGCGCTCCGTGCTCTATTATTATTCTTTATCTCATCATCTGATGCGGTTATAGCTCCACGGCTTACTGCATCCAATGGTTTATTGTTATTACCGTAAAAGTCTTTCTCCACCTCGCCGCTGAACTTGCCTTTGGCGATGAAATTTTTCACCAGCCTGTCTTCCAGCGAATGATATGACATTACCACCAGTCTGCCGCCAACAGCTAAAACCTCTGCCGACTGAACCAAAAACTCCTTCAATGCTTCCAGCTCCTGGTTAACCTCAATGCGTAACGCCTGGAACACTTGTGCCAGGTATTTATTTTCCTTACCCCGGGGGATACGGTTGCTAATCGCATTTTTCAAATCGGCGATGGTTACTATCGGCGCGTTTAAACGAGCTGTCGCGATAGTTTCGGCCAGCGATTTCGCGTTCTGAATCTCACCGTAAATGCCAAAAATCCGGTGTAACTCCGCAACCGTATAGTTATTAACCACATCCTTAGCCGTAAGATCACCCAGTTGGTTCATGCGCATATCTAACTCCGCATCAAAGCGGATTGAAAAACCCCGTTCGGCCTGATCAAACTGATAGGATGAAACACCCAGATCGGCCAGTATACCATCAACCGGGATAGCGCCGTGCAAACGGCAAAAGTTTTTGAGATAGCGAAAGTTTTGATCAACAAATACAAAACGTTTGTCCTCAATCAAATTTTGCTGCGCATCGGCATCCTGATCAAAAGCCAACAAAGTGCCATCGGGCCCCAAATGTTTTAATATTTCACGTGAGTGACCGCCACCACCAAAAGTAACGTCCACATAAGTTCCGTCCTTTTTAATGGCAAGACCCTCAATACACTCATCGAGCATAACCGGTACATGATACTCACTCATCACCCCTCCTTGCTTTATTACCCATAACCCGCTGCGCCAACGCACTAAAGTTTTGCGGCTCATTGGAGAACGCAGTCTTATGCGCATCAGCATCCCACACTTCAATTTTATTTAACTGACAAGCCAGCACTACATCATTTTTTATACCTGCATAATCCAACAAAAACTTCGGCAACAACACCCTACCGGCCGCATCAAGCGAAAGCTCAGTAGCGCCACGGGTGAAATATCTGATAAACTCTATGTTATCTTCCTCGTATTCGTTAAGTTTGCTCAGTTCATCCAGCCTTTTGTCCCATTCTGTTTTAGTATATATAACCAGGTAGTTTTTGAATCCGCGATTGATCACCAGGCCCTCAGTTTCAGCTTCAGGAAGCTTTTTTTTGAGCCCAGCAGGTATCATCATCCTTGATTTAGGATCCAGCTTACATTCAAATTCACCGGTTAAATAGGACATTTTAAGACTATGGCATGATTTAATGAGTAAAAGTAAGTTACTTTTACCACTTTCTACCACTTTCTACCACCAAAAAGTTTTCAACATTTTTGGAGGATATTTTGCCATACCCATAAAAACAAAAAATCCGGCGGGTACCGGATTCTGAAAATTCTTTGTTTATATTTTATATATCTACGGAATTATACTTTTGATGCATAATATAAATGGCGTTTAGCTTCTTATCACTCTCCTCGAATAACCGGTTAACCAAATTTTTATTTTCATTGTGGATCGTCGTAACATCTGAATATCCAAAATCATGTTGCCTTGAAATAAATGGATACAATACCATTTTTTTACTTGTCATTTCAGAGAGTAATCGATCAACAATAACCCCATCATCAAAAGGTTCATCAATAATTTGCTGGAAAAAGCTTTTATAAAGAATAATAAACTGAGTGGCCAGACAATTACTTACCCAAAATCTATTATCAGCAATGAGTATTTCATTATCAGTATAGCTGCTGCCGCCCGATAAATAATTTATCCCCTGTAAGTGAGCCTCTATTATATTTTTCATCAAATACTCTTTGAAGTAATACTCTGTAAACTCATGATCGTCCTCGCATATAATTATCACATCATCATCGTTTTCCATTGCCAGGTTAATAATCTTTCTGATACTTTGCCATAGGCCTACAGAACCTATTTTATGGTTACAGGCCTCTACAATTGTTACATTAAACTCCGGTTTTCCTTTAAATTGCTTTTTTATATGCTCCAGTCTATCCGTTCTTTCAGGCAGATTAATAACATAAGTTGGAATGATTAAATTATGATATACATCTTCATCACTTTCATCCTCAATTTGTCGATTAATATTTTCATAATAAAAGCCAACACTTTTTAAATTCTGAATCCATTCTGAACTCGTTGCAAACAATTCCCCAACATGACCTTCCTGGTTATTATTAGGTGTAGCGTCAGAATACCCAAAATCTTTTTGTACAGAAATAAAAGGGTGTATAAAAAATTGACTCTCAGCGAGTATGGATATTTTAAAGTCGGCGGTATCATTATCATTGAAATCAGCGGCCAACAATGAGGTAAAAAGCTTTCTGAATATGATCAGGAACTGTGTTCCGTTAAAGCTTTTCACCCAAAACAAAGGATCTTCAATCTGCACAATACCCTTAAACCAACTTATACCTCCCAACAATATATCTGCATTTCTATTCTGGGCGCTAGCTATACTGTTAAACAATAACTCTTTAGAATAAGAAGCCGTAAATTGATGATCATCCTCACAAATCAATACATATTCATCATCTTCATTTACCAAATTTTGCACGATGTGCCTGATCGTATTCCATAAACCAACGGCGCCAATTTTGTGCTGGCAAGCTTCCACTACATGTGCAGTAAATTCCGGGCGACCGGCAAATTCTTTTAAAATGTGTTCTTTACGATCTACTCTGCTCTTTAAATTGATAATATAAGCAGAGATAGTTTTTATTTCATTATTAACCATTTCCTTTGTCTTTAAGCATTTTTTTGTATTTGGAGACATTATAAAAATTAGCCTTTTACAATAACGAATCTATCTGCCAAAGTGTTCCCGTCACTTGAAAACATGGGCACCATACCTGAATTATAAATAATAATAAAAAGCACAAATGGCACCTTCATTAGTCTTCTAATAGAATAGTTCACTTTCGTAATTTCAAGCCCCTCTCTTACAAAATAATAATGAAAGTAAAACGATAAGGCTTTGGCTCAACCACTTTTATACAGGCAATTGTTTGATCCTCCATTTTGGCCTATAAAGAAGGCCAGCCACAAACGAGTGAAGCAAGGCAAATACCGCAACATAATATGTAAAATTCACAAGCTTCACCATATTTAACACAATTGCTCCCACCGCACAACACTTTTTTATTTCGCCCTTGTAAGCACCTCGTTAGCAGATAATTTCAATGCTTTTAATTTTAGTTTTTCATTGCTTCATGCGTTAAATTAATTGGTCAGCTTTGCTCTCTTTTTAAGATGTACAAAATATTAAAAAGTTTGCTCTGGAGGTTACAACTTTTAGCTTATGACGGATAGCCACAAAGAAATGATGGAAGACAAATAAGACAACATGGTGGGTCATTAAAAAATGAGCACGCACTGCCAACTGCAAGGCAATGACTCCCTCCACCTGATACTTTTTTCAACTGTGCCCTTGTGAGCACTTCATTAGTAGTCAATCCTAATACTTTTAATTTTAGTTTTTTCATTATTTATAAATTAAATTGGTTAATGATTTTTGCTTCCTTTTTATAAAGCACCGACACACCTCTCTTGTATTTATTTAAAGATGTTTATACTCTTAGATACACCATGAGTGAACAGTTTTTTATAAACAAATTATTAGTAAAAAAACGGCCGAGACTTACCTCCAGCCGTTTTTATAAGTAATAGCCTTAATCTTCTATTTTCTGCTTATATATCACCACAATAGACTCCGGCACAAACATGACAACATGGTGTAAACCATTCGCACGGAGCCTTGTCTTTAACGCAATTACTGCCCCCACCAGATACTTTTTTCAATTGTTCTCTTGTAAGCACTTCATTAACATTAAGTTCCTGCGCCTTTAATTTTAGTTTTTTCATTGTTTTATAAATTGAATTGGTTAATGATTTTTACTTCCTTATTATTAAGCCCGGAAGCACAGGGGGCAATCACGTAATTTACTGATCAGGTTACCTCCTCTTTATATTACTCATACATCATGAATAGTTATCTTATACAGAAAAGAAATATTTTAAATCAATTACACTATATATTTCTGGCAATTGATAATATGTTACTTCATTTTCATCATTTGGAATGGAAACAAAAAAAGTGGGGGTAAATTCTATTTCTATAGTATCACACCAATTTTCCATAGCTTCTATTTTAGCATTTTGCTGTTTCAATTCGCCATTCATTGGATATTTGGCAGCAAATACTTCATAATCTTTCTTTTCGGCCAGATACCAGTCATCCAACGCTTTTTTTATAACAGGCTCTTCATTTTTTTCAGCAATAGCTAACAAATGCCTTACAGGAGGCGCTTTTGTGTCTCCTTCGCTGTTTGTAGCGGTAAATAATATTTGTATCTGAACATCCGGGTTATTTTCCAGTAAATCCTCCATCGGCTGATGGGCTTTAGCACATGGGCCGCAATAAGGATTGCATACTTTAATCAATTTATAAATACCGTTGGGGTTACCCAGGGTTATGCCAAGTCCAGTGGGGATATTTACCACCCTCTTTTGTTTTTCAAGCAATGCTTCAAATATCTGCCTGTTGTGTTTTAGCTTTTGTAGTTCAGTATTAATCTGTTTGCTTCCTTTAGCTTTTTGAAAAGCCGGTATTAATAAAGTGGTGACAATAAACGGAATAACCAGAGCCGTTAAAGTTGAAATGATTAATCCGGGTTCAATGATATTAAATGATAGTAAAGTGTGCCAGCCACCCACAAGTGTAGTTGCCAGCTGTAGCACCAATACCCCCTGTACACATAAACACAATACACACCATTGTTTGGCTACACGCCACTGATAGTAAATGGAGAATATCACATACGGTACAGCTACTACATTTAGCCAGGATATAACAAACAATGCAGTTGGATTGGTGATACCTGAAAATAACAACAACAGCAATATACCCATGAAATAACTAAAGCCTAAAACACTCCAGCTAATACCTCCAATTTTTGCGGCTTTGGATTGCAATATAGCTCCGCAGTTTACCTTTTTACCGGCATTGCAAATTTGCTGAAATACAGGATTATGCTGATCGATCTCATACCAAAGCAATAAAGCCCCGGTGATACCTCCGGCAAGCGTTATCAAAGTAAAAGCAACCGGCAGCAAAGCGTTTGCGCCTAATTGCGTTAGGGTCAATAGCCCGGCAATAATAACTATAGCAGGGATACAAAAGGCGCTTAGATATTGAATGATATTTTTCCTGTTTTCTTCTTTTGCCTTTTTGTTATAGTCCTTCTCTCCTGCATCATCGCTTGCTTCAGCTAATAATACAATGCCTGACCACCTCTTTAAAAAAGTCTCTTTATCAAGGGAAGTCCATCGATGTTTTTCCGGGTCAAAAAACTGGATATTTTTTTCATTCACTTCCTTTACAACAGTAAAAAGATTTGCGGGTACCTTTCCCCACCGTATCTGGGTAATAAATGGACAGGGAAGTTCATCAAACTTTTCAGGATCAACTCTTATACCCATATTTTCAACGCCATGATTATTCAACACATCACTTATGCTTAATAAGCTTGGATAATCCGGATGTTCTTCTATTTCCTGAGTTAGTGTTGTTTCCGTAACTTTAACATTCAAAATGTCAAGCAGGAGTTTTGCGGCCTTGGGGCCATTGGTTTTAGATTCAAAAAGAGAAACCATAAGTAGGGTATGTTATTCGGCTTTAGGCTTTAATATTTAAAATAAGTATAAATATAATACAAGACCAAGAAATTATAATCTGGTATTTTTATTTATTAAACAGCAAGGTACGTAAGCGAAAGTTATTATTTTTTTATACTTCCACGCAAACGTTTGTTTTAGTTTTTAGTATCAATAGCGTAATTAAATCACCTAATAATACAAATTTTTATAACTGGTCAAGAATCATCCAAAATGATTATAAAAAAAATCAATATTATTAAACTTTTAATAATTATCACCTAGCTATTATACAAAATAGATATCAAATATATAAACAAACGTTTGCGTTTTTTATAATAATTAATATTAAATGGAGCTTGGATTAGCCATATCATGGCTCAATTTGTTTGAGAAACAAGTATACTTCTACGTGACAATAGGGACAGAACGCCCCCATCCAACCAAAGGGCGTTTTTTATAAATGCCTAGCTAAAATCTCGCTTACCGCAGAAAAATGGGGTCAGGAAAATAAATTTATATCCAATTTAGGCTGCAACCAATGTCTTTGCACGGGGTTTCTTTTTCTTTGTGCGATTTAGCCACATCATTACCCCGGTTACCGGGAATATGAGCGATAACGCACAAACTACAAAGCTGAGTATTTTAGTAGGTAGGCCGTACACGGCACCTGTATGAACCGGTTTCACATATGCCCTTACCCGTTGCCCTAAACTTTTAGAGGCAAAGGTTTGAGAACCAACTAAGCCACCACTATACTGATCAATATAATACACGTCTGCCGTGGTTTCGATAGCGCCTTCTGGCCAAACATTTACGGTATAGGTAGCCGACGAATCTCTTGGTAGCCGAACGCTGTAATATTCTGCTGAGGTGATTGTTTTACCCATATCAGCCAAAATCACATCAGCAGATAAAGCCGGGGTATCGGGTTTGTATACAGACAGTGGCACTTTGGATTGCTCTTTAACAGGTGGTTTTGAACCCGTAATAGCAAACAAAGCCACGTTAGCCCACTTAAAGGTCATAATTAGTCCGGTTAATACTACGATGATCAAAAATATCGAAGTATAAAACCCGGTGACTATATGCAAATCATGCGTTAACCTTTTGGTGCTCCCATCCCACTTAATTTTAAGACGTTGCCGCATGATAGCTTTTGTCTTAGGCCACCACAATATCACCCCGGTTATCAATATAAACAGAAAAATAAGCGTAGATAATGATATGATCCAATCGCCAAGACTATTCTTCGCTCCCAGTAAAAAGCGGTGAAACATCTCCACCTTGTACATAAAAGTTTGGCGGCGGTTAAACTGTTCCATCACCTGACCTGTATAGGGATTTACAAAAAGAGTAATATTGGGCTTCTCATCGGCTTTAGGCTTCTTGTCTTTATGGTCATGACCTTTTTCGCTTTTTCCGGCTTTTGGGGCTGGCATTTCAGCATTATTCTTCTTTTTTCCAGGAATGCTTACTGCTATTTCTGTGGCATGCTCCGGGTCGTTATATACCATAACCGATGAGAGTTTGGCTTTAGGCACCTGTTTTAGAGCTGTTGGCACCAGGTTTGCCAGAGCCATCCTGCCCCCTTCGGGTTTTATAGCATAACGCTGCGAATGAAGCGCATGCTGTATCTCCTTTTCAAATACCAGCATGGTACCCGTAAAGCACGAGCAAAAAATAATAATACCTGCCGCCAGGCTCAGGTAAAGATGTATCGTACGAAAAAAAACCTTCATTGTCACTGTATCTGCAAAAACCGTAATAATTCCTATAGCCTAACTAAGCGCAAAAGTAATAACGTGATCTCAATCCGCAAACATTATTTAGAATTAGTTTAAATTAATAAGATATCTTAACTATTTCGTTACAAAGCCATTAATCGATCTTACCTTTAGATAGCGTGATTATATTAGCTACATAAACTTTTTATGATGAAAAAACTGTTCCTGCTAGTTATTGTCGTCCTGTTTCTAGCTTCGTTTGCAAAGGCCCAGCCAGGCAAAACCCAAATAACCAAGTGGCAGTATAACCGCAACGGCGCAGTATCCATTACCTGGGATGATGGTTCTATCAATCAATTCAAAATAGCATTGCCCATACTCAACAGGCTGCAGCTACCCGCTACATTTTTTATCATCACCGGCCAAATACCAGGCTCACAATATCATGGCCTGTTCATCGGCCGTCCGGTAAAAGATATCATCAGGGAAACAGCTAGCATACCTACCAATAAGGATAACTTTTTTGAGCGGGCATCAGCAGCAGGGTATCTTGGACTGATCGGTCCGCTGGATTATCATTACAAAGCCGGATCATTAATAGATGCTGGCAAACCCGAAGCAGCTTATAAAGCCATTGATGAGTGTTACGCCAAGGTACGCAATGGTGAATTTAAACCCGGCATACAGCATAACGACGAATATAAAGATGCCCACGGCACTACCTGGGCACAGATCAAAGCTTACGCCGCGCAAGGCCATGAATTTGCCAGCCATATGGTAACCCATCCACGCCTGGCCGCCCTTGACGAAACCAATTTAATGTACGAAGCCCAAAAAAGCCGGCTGGATGTCTTAAACCACCTTGGTCTTCCATATACCTTTAGTGCCGAAGGGCCGTTTGGCACCGAGAACGAGCGTGCTGTTGCCTACCTGGCCAAAGTTTATCCTGCTCTGCGTAACCGCATGCCCGAACCCTGGCTCAAAGAAATAAGCCGTAGCAACAAGGATACTCCCGGCAATACCAACAAGGAATATGTTCAATATCAACGTGGTGCAACAACCAAAACGCCATTACTTATGATGAAAGCCTGGGTTGATACCACCATGAACAGGAAAGATACTTGGCTGGTACTTACCCATCATGGAGTGGATGGTATAGGGTGGGAAGCCCTGCCCCACCAGGAGCTGAATGAGTATTTTACCTATATTAAAAACCACCAGGACAAGCTTTGGGTGGCCACTTTTGGCGATGTAACCAAGTACATGCGCGAAAGACAAAGTGCCAAAGTACAGAGCAGTTTAAAAGGCAATCAAGTAACCATAATTATCAACCACCCGCTTAGCAAAGTTTTTTACAACTTCCCGCTTACGCTTAAAACCTATGTGCCCGCCGGTTGGAAAAATGTAAATGTTGTACAAGGCAATAAAAAACAAACAACCGCCACCACCACCGATACTAAAGGTGTTTATACGCTGTATCAGGTTTTGCCAAACGGGAATCCGGTGATTTTAACAGGGATATAATTCCAATACTCTTCTTACGGTTTGCTGTTCAGGTATTTCTCTGAGAATTCGCCGGTTATTTTTTTTGTTCTTATATTTTCAACTGCCCAATCTTCTATATCGGTTTCTTTAATGCTGATCTTATCGCCAAGCTTAATATTTTTAAGTGTAAATGGCGAATCGATGAATATGGCTTTAAAAAAACCATTGCTATAACCCACCACTTCAGACCACATATGCTCATGGGTATCGCCCTCCACAAAATCTGATTTTACTACAAACCTGTAGCCCTGGGTATCATTTCCGTGCTTTTGCAGGCTATCAATAAACTGGGGCATATATTTTTGAGCTGTACCTTTTAAAGCCAGAAACCGGGCATCATCTTTTGGTAATGTTACAGATTTATACAACACATTATTTTCAACCTTAGTTTGCTGACCATAAGCACCTGTTATGACAAACAGCAACAAAATAAACAGTAGATTTTTCATGCACTTTTTCACTGATAAAGTTTGGAACTTCAGGTTTATAACCCCAAAACTATAGTTTAGCACAAATCCTGCATTATACCACAACCGTTATTTTTTATTCCCGACTTTCATTGACCTAAGGGAAACAAAAACTTTTTAAAGTTTTATTTTAACACTTTTCTGCTCAAAAACAGGGCAAAAACACATCAAAAACTGCTTAAAAATCACTCAAAACCATCGATTTTAACACTTTTTAACAAATTTTAGATGAGTTTTTAGAGGTTTAAGAAGTATTAATTTTGTGAATATCAAATAACTACATGCAAAATAGTTGATTTTTGGAGCTTATTCTCCCTTAACCAAACAGCCCGGTTTCTCTCTTTTTCGGAGAAACCGGGCTGCCCATACTAATATACAAAATCTTGGCCGGTAATACAAGAAAAATCAACATGATTACATGCTTAACCTATCGTAGTTTCTGCCTGTTTGCACATCAAATCTTTTTGGGATGTGTCGACTATTTTATATGGTTAATTTGTTTAAATTTAGCTATATGAAAAAAGTAACTGGCATAGGCGGCATCTTCTTTAAATGTAATGATCCGCAGAAAATGAAGGACTGGTATTCCCAAAATCTGGGTCTGCCTGTTGAGCAATACGGCACCATGTTTAAATGGAGAGACGCGGATGACCCCGATAAAGAGGGCACTACTGTTTGGAGCCCTTTTGCAAAAGACACTAA
Organism: Mucilaginibacter lappiensis; assembly: GCF_900155965.1. GTDB lineage: Bacteria > Bacteroidota > Bacteroidia > Sphingobacteriales > Sphingobacteriaceae > Mucilaginibacter > Mucilaginibacter lappiensis. The sequence continues at coordinate 106,542 of NZ_FTMG01000009.1, read as the reverse complement.
ATATTTTGAACCTTCGAAAAAAGATTTCATGATCAATTATCGGGTCGAGAATATCGAAGCTTTGGTAGAACAGCTAAAAATTGATGGCGTAACCATTATTGATGAGGTAGCCACTTATGATTACGGTAAATTTGTCCATATCCTCGATCCAGAAGGAAACAGCATTGAGCTTTGGGAAGACATTTAATTTAGCCCATTACCGTCTCCGTTTGTTGGTGCTCTATGGTTAGATTCACAGATCTTTCTCCACCGGGACGGGTGCAGTGGCGCATATTTTTCGGGATGGTTAACATTTGCCCAGGCTGCAATTCGAGGGTGCCGGTTTCCAGGTCGACTAACAAGGTGCCTTCCAGCACCAGGAAGGTTTCGTCGGAATTAGGATGCAGGTGCCAGAAATAAGGTTCGGTCATGATACCTATCCGTACGATATGATCATTCACACTGCTCAGAATGGTATTAAAATAATCCTCCGGATGTTCTGCAGAGATTGCTTTTGTGTCGATAACAGTTGGTTGTAAAAGTTCCATATTTAATAAAAACAGATTTTATACAAAAATACAATAGTAATCAGATAAGCGGCCCGGTCATTCTTCCTCCTGCGCTTCTTTTTCCCGGCTATCACTTATCTGCAAATATTGGTTTGCAGGGAACCAGGAATCGTGCAGCGGGTAAACATGGTACTTTTTGACCTCGATCTCAAACCAGGCGCGCAATTCTTTTACCTTTTCGGGATATTTTGTAGCCAGGTTAAAATGCTCATTAAAATCGTGCTGCATATCATATAGTTCCCAGGTATCTTTCAGATATGATCGCCCCTGGTGATGATAGGCCTCTACCTTCCAGCCATCTTTATATAAAGCCCTTGAAGCCCCGGTTTCATAATATTGCAGCGTGTGCCTGTCTTTGGCAGCAGCATTATTCAGCGTATATGCAAAACTTGTTCCTTCCACTGGTGCCTGCTGGTAGCCGTTGACTAATGCGGGAATCTTCGCCTTTATAAGTTCCATCACTGTTGGCCACACATCAATCAAGTGTACGTATTGGTTGCGGATGCCCCCTTTTTCCCGGATAAAACCCGGAGCGTACAGGATCATGGGATTGTGCGTACCTCCTTCTGCATTTGCGTCACCTTTCCAGAGTTTAAAGGGGGCGTTGGTGGCTTGTGTCCAGCCCAGCGGTATATCGCCTTTGAAGTTTTTCCGGCCGATCTGATCTATATTTTTCAACGCCGCTTTTACCCGCTCTTCGTGGCTGGCCTTTTCCATTCCTTCGGGTACACCGGGCAAATCGGCCGTGTATTTAGTGGCGCCATTATCGCCGATGATGACCATCACCACACTGTTTTCCAGCTGCCCGCTTTGTTTTAAATAATTGATCACCCTGCCTATCTCATAATCAGTTTGCGATAAAAAGCCGGCATGTGCTTCCATGGCCCTGGCCATTACCTTTTTTTCATCAGCCGAAAGGCTTTCCCAAGCTGCTATTTTTTCATTACGTGGCGGCAGCGTAACATAGCCAGGTACCACGCCCAGGCGTTTTTGATTGGTGAGCACCAGTTCCCGGTATTTATCCCAGCCCATATCAAATTTGTCTTTATATTTATCTATCCACCGTTGATCTGTTTGCAATGGCGAATGCACCGCACCTGGCGTAAAGTACAGGAAAAATGGTTTCTGCGGATTGGCTTTGTTCTGGTTGCGGATGTAATCAATAGCCCTGTCGGCCAGCATGGTGGTTAAATGCGTGCCTTTGCCAGTATCTACGGCCGCCCGGGTTATACCCTCCCAAAGTACGGGGTAATACTGATCGGTTGCCGATTCCAGGAAACCATAAAAACGATCAAAGCCACGCCCGGTTGGCCAGCGGTTAAACGGACCAGCCGCAGTCCGGTCCGCCAGTGGCGTTAGGTGCCATTTACCCACCGCAAAAGTGTTATAACCGTTTTCGCGTAATACTTCGGCTATGGTGGCTTTTTCAAAGGGCATATAACTGTCGTAACCGGCCGCATCAAAAGCGGTTTCGGTAAAATGTCCCATGTGTACCGAATGATGGTTGCGCCCGGTTAAAAGAGCAGCACGCGAAGGCGCGCACAAAGCTGTTGTATGGAAGTTGGTATATTTTAATCCCCTTTTGGCCAGACTGTCAAACACAGGTGTTTCTGCCAAACCTCCAAAACTGCCAGCGGTACTGAAACCCACATCGTCCAGCATAATGATCACGATGTTCGGTGCTTTTACTGGTGCCTTAGGAATGTAAGCGGTTTTGAAAAGCTTGGTGGTGGTATCATACTTTATCGGATCCTGTCCATAGTTTTTTTCGGGGCTGTGCTGAGCGTATCCCATCAAAGGGTATAGGAACAACAGTCCTGCGATGTGGAATAATTTAAGAGAGTAGGTTATTTTTTTCATCCGTAACTAATTTTAAGTGGTGAAGTGAAATCACCAACCACAGGCTAAATAAAATTCAAGCGTGAACGCCTGAACCGTCGGAGAACCATTTGTTAAAAAGTGGGTTTACATGGTTTACACTTTTTATGGTTAACATTGATTTATTATATTGAAAATCAATAATTTATACAAATTTTTCCATAATATACCAAGTTTTATGTAAACCCACGAAAAAGAGGGCTGTCACCCTGAGCCTGTCGAAGGGTTGAGCGCAGAGGCCTGCCCACCATGCTTCGACAAGCTCAGGATGAGAGCCCTCTTTTATGGACGATAGTTTATCCTATACCATAAACCCCTTCCCCCCCTTCCCCCAATGTCATTAAGTTAAGGGGAAACGCAAAAGCAATTCCGCAAAAGCCCCCTCTAAACGGCGAAGCCCTCATGTAATAATCTCCCCCGGAAGGGGAGACTTAGCTTCAATTCTTTAAAGTCCTCCCTACCGGGGAGGATTTAGGTGGGGCTCTATGTGCTTAACTTAATGACATTACCCCTTCCCCAAGGAATGAATCGCACAGCCCTTTGCTTTTAATTCTTTACACCGGATGCCGAATGCTAAAACCTTTCGATGTTCAACATTCAGCATCCGGTGTTCGATATTTACTATTCTATCACCCTTACTTTCAAAAAGCTTGGGCTATCTTTTGAGGTATAAACCCGGTGGGTAGCCTTTTTAAAGTCGGTGTCTTTTGCTTTCATAATGTCCTGAAACTGCTGGGTATTCCTATCGATAAGCGGGAACCAGGTACTCTGTACCTGCACCATTAATCGGTGACCTTTTTTAAAGGTATGCAGTACATCTTGCAGCTCAAAATTCACCGGTGTTACCTGGCCCGGTACAAATGGCTCTGGTTTACTAAAGTCATTACGGTATTTACCACGGATAGCTTCGCTCCGTACCATTTGCTGATAGCCCGACAAGTAAACATCCTTGCCTGTCCACTTATTATTTTTGGTCGAATCCGGGTAAACATCAATCACTTTAACTACCCAATCGGCATCGGTGCCGGTGGTTGATACTTTTAAATTGGCCCATATATTACCGGCAAGGGTAATGTCCTTATCCAATACGTCGGTTTGATAGGTCAGTACGTCCGGCCTCCGGGCAGCAAAGCGTTGATCGCCGGTCATATACTCCCGCTTCATATCCATGGTAATATCATTTGTAAATGGCACGGGTTTGTTCGGGTCGGATATAAACTCATCAAAACTGCCTGCTGTGGCTGCCGGTGCATCAAAAGCCAGTTTCCCGCCGGGCAATAGGTACAGGTTCTTTTCGGCGGCTTCTTTTGCCGGCCAGGTATTATAGGTTTTCCATTGATTGGTGCCGGTTTCAAATGCAGATACCGGTGCCAGGTTCAGGTCAGTCCCTTTCAGGTAATGACTAAAAAAGGCAAACTCTATCTTTTCGCGATAAAACGGACCGGTTGGCCCACCAAAATCTACATCGCCTAAATGGTCGCCATCGCCGCGAGCCCAGCCACCATGCACCCAAGGCCCCATGGTAAAGTAAACCGGTGTTTTAGGATTTTCTTTCACCAATGTTTTGTAGGTATTAATAGCGCCATACAAATCCTCAGCATCGTACCAGCCGCCGGTAACCAGTACGGCGGTTTTAATATCGTGTAAGTGGGTTAGTACATTGCGATCTTTCCAATGCTGGTCATAGTTGGGATGATCCAGCATCTCGTTCCACAGGCGAATGGTATCTTTATAAAATTTATCGTTTGTGTTTTTTACCGAACCCATTCTCAGGAAAAAATCATATCCATCCTCGGTTCCGGTATTAAGTCCGGGAACCCTGCGTTGCGTAGGCTTATCATCCTGGCGATTGGTAAAAAATGGGTAAAAGCCAAAATTGGCCACCAGCATAAAGGCACCGTTATGAAAAGCATCATCGCGGTACAAATCGGCCATGGGAGCTTGTGGCGATGCAGCAACCAGTGCCGGATGGCGGCTCAGCAATGAGGCAGTAGTATAAAAGCCGGGATACGATATACCCCATACCCCTACTTTACCATTATTGTTGGGTAGGTTTTTAAGCAGCCAGTTGATAGTATCGTAGGTATCTGTGCCTTCGTCAACATCATTTTTGGTTTTATGCGCCTCTTTTTCGGGTGTCATTTCTTCAAAAATGCCTTCGCTCATCCAGCGACCGCGTACGTCCTGGTAAACAAAAATAAAACCATCATGCACAAATAACGATGATGGCCCCAGGCCGCCTTTATACAAATCAGTTCCATACGGCGCAACACTGTATGGTGTGCGGTCCATCATGATAGGATACTTTTTCGACTGATCTTTGGGTACGTATACCGAGGTAAACAGTTTTTTGCCATCGCGCATGGGTATCTGGTATTCGTATTTCTGATAATTAGCCTTGATGTACTCGGCATCAGGCGCCTGGGGTTGAGCGTAAACACTGATGGCCGCTATCGTCAGCCATAAACAGATAAATAATGTTTTTTTCATTTAATTAGTCAATCAAGCCCTAAATGTACCTGAATAAAATAAAAGAGGCAACTGGTGGCGAGTCTTAAGTTTGGAGCCGGAAGTCAGTAGTTCCTCCCCAAGGATTTTCGTCCCCTCGGGGGTCTCCTGAAAGTTTAAGTTAACCCACAAAATTGATCAACTTGAAATTTCAACGGGAGGCACCTACGGAGCCAAAGAACGTGCTCTTTTAGGCTATAAACACGTGGCCCCGCTGGGGCCGGCAATGCTTTATACTATAATTAGTATACCTGGCCTGCCATTCGGCCTCAGAGAGGCCTCCTGTTTATAGATAAAATTAAAGAAATGGTGGACTCCTGCGGAGTCTCCTGATCCTGAACTTGCCTTCCGGGGACTCTTTAGTTCATATTTAGATTTTATGGGTTAACTTAAATCTGCGAGAGACCCTGAGGGGACAAAAGTTAAAAGAATTGTAAAACAAAAGCCCTTAGTTTTATGACCAAGGGCTTGAAGGGAGGTAATAATAAATTTTTTATTAAAATCCGCTCTCCGTAAGTAATAACGCGTGGGTTGCACGTCTAATCAATTGCATGGAGTTTTTAACCTCCATTTTTTCAAGCATGTGACGCCTGTGTGTCTCCACGGTGTTGATACTGATAAATAATTTCCCAGCGATCTGTTTGGAGGAAAATCCTTCTCCAATCAGATCCAGCACTTCCATTTCTCTTTTGGTGAATGTTCTAACTTTTTCTGTGTACATGATTGTCCGTTTCAGGGAATAAAACGTTCTACCTATGTGCTGTGCTGGGCGGGTTAGTATTTGCTGTCTTCCCTCGTTATAAAAAATTGTGAGCTGCAAAATTGCAGCACCGGAAAGAAAAAGCAGCCGGGATATTTACGTGATCGGCATCGTGATTTTACGCTGATTACATCGCGTAAAATCCATCAGGGTTGCGGGGTTTTCACGGATTGCTTATTGCACATTTTTTCCGGTGTAATAACCACGGGTTGAGCCTATTCAAAGACAATTTTAAAAACGGTTTCCCGTTAATACCAAGCACCTTATTGATATAAACCATAAATTTATCACAATGAAAATGAAACACATCTATTTGGTCCTGATCCTGGTATTTTTACGGTTGATGTCCATGGCACAGGTAAATTCTTTTACCATAGACAGTAGTAAATTCAATAAACCGGTAATGCTGATGCTAGATACCATTTACAAGGACGACCAGGGAGGCAGGGTTAGAATGGGTGAAATTTCAAAAAGCAAAGCCAGTGAGGCCCAGATTGATTCTGCAAGAAAAGCATTACGGGCCATCGATGCTAAAAATTTAGTTAAGGTAAGAGCTATCATCAACAAATATGGCTGGCTTGGCCCGCAGGATGTAGGTATGAATAGCAGCCAGGGCTTGTTTTTAACCATACAACACGCCGACCTTGCCACGCAGGAAGAATATTTACCCATGGTGAAAAAGGCGGTAAAAGATGGCAAAACACTCTCAAGTAACTTAGCACTGTTAGAAGATCGTGTGGCTATGCGCCAGGGCAAAAAGCAAATTTACGGCAGCCAGCTATTCACCAATAAAGCAACCGGCAAATTATGTTTTTACCCGATAGAAGATCCCGACCATGTGGATGAAAGGCGCAAAACTGTAGATCTTCAGCCCATTGCGGAATATGCCAAAGTGTTTAATTTAACCTGGGATATAACAGCCTATAAAAACTCGCTCCCTGAAATTGAAAAGGCGGCCAAAGAGCAGAAGCTATAAACGTTAATAAACAGGCCTTACGTGTTGATGATCTGTTTTTGTGGATCAAAAAAATGATTCAGCGGACCATTGCCTTTGCCGGTTTGTACATCTTTTCCGTTCAATATGGCCTTATGCACATATTGCTGCGCAAGGGCTACCGCATCTGGTAATGATCTTCCCATAGCTATGTAACTGGCTATGGCCGATGACAAGGCACATCCGGTACCACGAGTATTTGGAGTATCGATTTTTTCAAAGCTGTATTCCTGACCCCCGCCATCGCTTGTAAAATATAAGGAAGTCAATTGCGTGGCATCCAGGTGGCCCCCCTTCAGTAATACCGACCGGGTTCCCAGCTCCATGATTTTTTTGCCGGCTGCTTGCATATCGTCCACCGTATGTATAAGCATCCCGGTTAAAACAGCGGCTTCATCCAGATTGGGGGTAATAACAGTAGCCAGGGGGAACAGTTTTTTAACAATCATTTCCACCGTACTATCTTCCAGGAGCCGGTGCCCGCTGGTTGATACCATGACTGGATCAAAGACCACCGGAACCTCCGGGTACTGTTGCAAGGTATTAACAATGACCTCGACCACATCGGCAGAATGTACCATACCTATCTTGATAGCATCCGGGAAAATATCATCCAATACGGCTTGCAATTGGGCTTCCACTATATGAGCAGGTATAGGATAAATGGACCTAACTCCACAGGTATTTTGAACTGGGAGCGCCGTAAGCACCGAGGTAGCGTAGCAGCCCAATGCCGAGATGGTTTTGATATCGCCCTGTATGCCGGCGCCACCACTGCCATCAAACCCTGCTATGGTTAAAACAGATGGATAGCTGTATGCTTTTTTATTCATCATTAGTTTCCGGATAAAAAATTTGGCTTATGGGCTCAGGACTGAGCGCTGCGGATAAAATAAATTCCAACTTTTCCCTACACCGGTATCAGCCGGATCAGGTTCAAAGGGTTTATCTCAATTCTTCACAGAATACCCCTAAAGCCATGGCAAATGTAGTTTTTTCCCTGGTGACATCCCACGGCTTATAGCGCCAAATGATGCTATTAAACCATATATGACGATAATATAGATATTAATATAATTAAATTTTAAATGTTTGTAGGCAATTATTATTTATTGCTTGTCCATATAGCTGTAAACCAATTAAATCATTACGCATATAAACCCATTAATATATGCTCATTCATTTACCGGACGTTAAAAAATATTTAACATTTCTTAGTTATTTAACTAAACATATTATAATGCTAAATCGTTTAATACCCACCCGCCCTATTAATTTATCTCCAATTATTTCTTTATGCCACCAATAAAACCAATACGCCTATGCATAAACACGGCTCTTGAGCTTAAACCGATTAAAAATTTATAAACCAATTTTAAAAAACCGACAATGAGAAAAACATCTAATTCACTATTTACCAAAGCGTCAGTGGCCTTGTTGGGCTTTTCGCTCCTATTTACAGCAGCCTGTAAAAAAGACCTCGCTCCAACTCCACAAACTGACAATACCTCATCAAAATTAAGTACCAGCGCCATTGGCGTTAGCGGCCCAAAAGGTGTTTGCTATGTAGAGGTTAACAGCAACGACATCCGTAACGTAGGTAAGTACACCTTATCAACCGGACAACAATTGTTTGATATCGCCATTATATTCGCGGCCAACATTAACTATAACACCACCACCCAAAAGGCCGAGTTATTTTTTAATCCGCAGGTAACTAATGTATTGAGCAACAAAGCTACTTATATACAAACCCTGCAGGCCAAAGGTATTAAGGTAATGCTTTCTATTTTGGGTAATCACCAGGGTGCGGGCATCTCTAACTTCCCGAGCCAACAAGCTGCGCAGGATTTTGCCCAACTGCTCAGCAACGCCGTTACTACTTACGGTCTTGACGGTATCGACTTTGACGATGAATATGCCGATTACGGTACCAATAATACCGGGCAACCCAACTCCAGCTCATTTGTATATCTGGTAACCGCCTTGCGTCAGCTGATGCCTAACAAACTCATCTCTTTTTATTTTTATGGCCCGGCAGCATCTCGCCTAAGCTATAATGGCGTAACCGTAGGCTCAAAAGTTAATTACAGCTGGAATGCCATTTATGGGTCTTATTCAGTACCAAATGTTCCGGGATTAGCTAAAAGCAATTTAGGGCCTGCTGCTATTGATATCCAGAGTACCAGCTCATCAACCGCGGCTTCACTGGCTACACAAACTGTTAATAACAGCTACGGTATTTACCTGTATTATAACCTGCCTAATACAGATGTGCATACTTACTTAACCAGCGTTTCTAACGCGCTATATGGTAAAGCTACCGTGAAACAGCCCTAAAATTTACCCTTGAAAAACCAATAGAAACCGACATGAAAACATCTATCAATTTATCCTTTAACAGGATAGCTGTAGCCCTATTTGGCTTTGCGCTAATGTGTACAGCAGCCTGTAAAAAAGACCTTACCCCTAATGCAAAAACAAACACTGCTTCATCAAAATTGGGCACCAATGCCATTGGCGTTAGCGGTCCTAAAGGTGTTTGTTATGTAGAGGTGAACAATAACGATATTCTTAATGTAGGCAATTATACCCTGTCAACCGGGGAGCAGCTTTTTGATATCGGTATTATATTCGCGGCCAATATCAATTACAACACCACTACCCAAAAGGCCGAATTATTTTTCAATCCGCAGGTAACTGCTGTATTAAACAACGCGGCCACTAAGATTCAGCCATTACAAGCCAAGGGTATTAAGGTAATGCTATCCATCCTGGGTAATCACCAAGGCGCAGGTATCTCCAACTTCCCGAGCCAGCAGGCTGCACAGGATTTTGCCCAACTACTCGCAAATGCTGTAACCACCTACGGTTTGGATGGTATTGATTTTGACGATGAATATGCCGATTACGGAACCAACAACACCGGGCAACCCAACTCTAGCTCTTTTGTTTACCTGGTAACCGCGCTACGCCAGCTGATGCCCAATAAGCTGATCTCCTTTTATTTTATTGGCCCTGCCGCATCAAACTTAAGTTATAATGGTGTAACCGTAGGCTCAAAAATTGATTATAGCTGGCAAGCTTATTACGGCAGCTACGGCGCCCCAAATGTACCGGGATTAGCTAAAAGCAACCTGGGTCCTGCTGCTATTGATATCCAAAGCACCGACGCATCAACAGCAGCATCATTAGCAACACAAACAGTAAGCGATGGTTATGGCATCTACCTGTACTATAATCTGCCTAATGCTGATTCGCACACTTACCTGAGCAATGTATCTAACGCGTTATATGGTAAAGCTACGGTGTTTGGCAGCGGCGGCACTACTCCACCGGCTACCGGTGTTACTTTTTATCAGGATATCAATTATGGCGGTACCGTTACCAGCAACATAGCCAAGGGCAATTACACCTTATCACAGTTGCAGGCTTTGGGGTTTGTGAACGATTGGGCATCATCGGTAAAAATTCCTTCGGGATGGACAGTGACCATGTACAGTGATGATAATTTTACCGGCACCTCCTGGACGTTAACCGCCAACACTACCAATTTCACCACCCTGTCGCCCAATGCGAACGATGTGGTAAGCTCTGTTAAAATTCAATAACAAAATAAGAATCGAGAATCAAGAGTTAAAAATGGTCATCGATCAATTTCACTCCTTTCTTGATTCTTGACTCTTGGCTCTTGACTCTATTTAACTGTTTATAAAAAAACTATTATGAAAAAAAATGCTTTTTTAACGAGGGTAGGATTGCCTATGCTCTGTATGTTGGCGCTTGCCCTTACTTCATCCTGCAAAAAGGATAGCGGAAACTCGGCCGAAAAACTACAAACACTTGGTGCATCCAAGAATAGTTTAAAAACCCAGGCGGCCACTTCAAATGCCGACCTGATTGCTTACAAAAATAGTGTACATAAAATATTTGTAGGTTTTTTGGTAGGTGATGGTGCCGATCCTGCTGCCAGTTATAATCCGGCCAATGCACCAGACAGTACCGACTTTCTGGAGTTTTTTGCCGGGAATGATGCCACCAGATCTCATTGGCGTGCAGCACAAGCCAAAGGAACCAGGATAGTGGTGTGTCACTTTCTGCAGGATGCCTATTTTGATGGATCATCCAAGGATCCGGCTACGCCAACTTCAACCAAGACCGTTGCCAGTTCAACCAGCACTTATGATCATTGGTCGCAGGCGATGTATAACCAGCATATTGTAGCCGATTCTTTAGACGGTATAGATCTGGATATAGAATCCGGTACCATCGACAACAAAAACGTAACCAGCAGCAGTTATCCGAATTTACTAACATCGGTGGCCAAATGGTTCGGACCGAACTCTACCTCGGCAGTTACCAAAAGCATGGGCAAAAAACCGGTATTCTTTTATGATACCGACGGATCTTTGGATAACAATACTTTAACCGGCACTAAAAGCAATTATGACTATATATTATTCCAGTCCTATACTACCGGAAGCCATTTCTGGAGCAGCAGTTCCTTCCCACTATCTTCGATAGCTTCTACTTATGGATCGGATAAAACTATTTTGCTGGTTAACGGCGATAGCTTTAAACATGCCGATGGCACTGAAGATCAATCAGGCGGCGATGCTCAAGCAACATCCGATCTGTACAGTTATGCCACTAATTGGGCCAAAACCAACAAGGTTGCCGGCGTTGGCGCTTACCGCATGAGCCGCGATTATAACCATACTCCTCCATTTATAGTGTCAAGGAATGCCATTCAGCTTATGAACGGCTCTGGCAGCGGTACTCCAACCACCGGCGTAACTTTTTATCAAAATACTAATTATGGCGGTACGGTTACCAGCCTGATACCTAAAGGCACCTATACCCTGTCCCAATTACAGGCTTATGGTTTTGTGGATAACTGGGCATCATCGGTAAAAGTACCATCGGGATGGACAGTGATCATGTATATCAACGATAACTTTGGCGGCACATCCTGGACACGTACGGCAAACACGCCCGACTTTACCACCTTGTCGCCAAATGCCAATGATAAAGTAACCTCTGTTAAAATTCAATAATGAATAAGGCATTATCCAGCTTGAGAAACTGGGTAAGGTTGATTAGTTTGTATAAGGGCCCTTCTCCGGAAGGGTTCCTATGCAACCTCCTTGTTATTTATTTCAGAAACAATTTCATCAAACATAAACCCTCTAAAATCCCCCATTATGAAAAAAAACACATCTTCATTAAAAGCCGGTCTTTTGCTGATTGGTCTTTCTGCTTTGTTCACAACCCAGGCTTGTAAAAAGAACTCTGGAAACACTGTCTCAAAATCACTAACTACAGGTGCATCTAAAAATGGGCTTACAACCATGGCTTCAAATGCCGACCTGATTGCTTATAAAGCCACCAAGCATGAAATTAGCGCAGGCTTTTACCGTGTACAGGGCCCTTGCTATGGTCCTGGTGTAAATGGCTCTAACTTTTCATTGGTACCCGATAGTCTCGACGTACTTATCCTTTTTTGTTTTGACAAAACATCGCCTATTGCCGGCAGCGTACCGGCATGGGTGAGCTCGTTACATGCCAAAGGCACCAAAGTAATTGTCACAGGCAACCTGAATATTCCGTCGGGCGTACCGCATAACACCGCTGGGTACCAGACAACTGCTAAAATGATCATGGATAGTGTGGTTAACAAATACGGTTTGGATGGTTATGATATTGATGTGGAAAGCAATCCATCGGGTAGTACGCTAACTGATATGACTGGCGTTTACACTGCACTTTCGGCTTACCTGGGGCCAAAATCGGGCACCGGCAAACTGCTTACCTTTGATACCAACCAAACCGGTACCAACAGCCTTTTCAGAAAAGTGTATACCATGATCGACTTTGTGTGGTTACAGGCTTATGGCAGAGGCTCATCCACCTTACAAGGCACATGGAACACGTTTAAATCTTACATTACCTCAACTCAGTTTGTACCCGGGTTTTCATTTTATGAAGAAAACGGCTACCCAAGCAATTACTGGGATGATGTTACTTACCCGGAGAATGGTACAGGTCGTGCTTATGATTATGCCCGCTGGGAGCCAACTTCAGGCAAAAAAGGTGGCACCTTTGGTTATGCTATTGACCGTGATGCGCCGCTAACCTCTATGCATGACAACACACTCCGTGTTCCTGATTACAAGGTAACCAAGGATCTGATCAAGATCATGAACCCATAAGTGAGTAATAATTCCCCAAAAGGGATGTCACCCTGAGCCTGTCGAAGGGTAGAGTGCAGAGGTCTGCACACCATGCTTCGACGGAGCTCAGCATGGCAGCCCGCAAACCCTACAAAAAACAAAAGCTCCCCTAAAAATCGGGGAGCTTTTGTTTTTATAAAAGATATTCGATTACTCGTTTATGGCTTTTACACCCGGTAATTCTTTACCTTCCATGTATTCCAGCAAAGCGCCGCCGCCGGTTGATACATAGCTCACCTCATGGGTCAGATTAAATTTGGCAACCGCAGCAGCTGAGTCGCCACCACCTATTAGCGAGAAAGCACCGTTTTCGGTTGCTTTAACTACCGCTTCGGCAATAGCTTTGGTGCCTACTAAAAATGATTCCATTTCAAAAACACCCATCGGGCCGTTCCATAAAATAGTTTTTGATTCCTCAACCACTTTGCTGAATATAGCAACGGTTTCCGGACCGATATCCAGGCCCATCCAGTTGTCAGGAATTTCGCCGGTTTTAGCAACGCTGGTTTTGGCATCATTAGCAAAAGCATCAGCAATAACGTTATCAACCGGTAAATAAAGGTTCACACCTTTATCTTTAGCTTTTTGTTTTAGGCTGATGGCCAGGTCCAATTTATCGGCTTCAACCAGTGATGTACCGATATTGCCGCCCTCTGCTTTAGCAAAGGTATAAGCCATACCACCACCAATGATCAGGTTATCCACCTTATCCAGCAATTTTTCGATTAATTCGATCTTATCAGAAACCTTGGAACCACCCATGATAGCGGTGAAAGGTTTAGCAGCGCCATTCAATATCTTTTCGGCATTGTTTAATTCGGCAGCCATCAGGTAACCAAAATATTTGGCATCAGGGAAAAACTGTGCGATTACTGCTGTAGAAGCATGAGCACGGTGAGCGGTCCCAAAGGCATCGTTCACATAGATATCGCCCAATTTGGAAAGCTTTTCGGCAAAAGCCACATCGCCTTTTTCTTCTTCTTTATAAAAACGCAGGTTCTCTAATAAAAGCACCTCGCCTTTTCCTAATTTTTGTGATTTTTCAAGAGCATCAGCGCCAATACAGTCGTCAGCAAATTGTACCTGCTGACCCAGCAGATCAGATAAATGCGAAACAACATGTTTCAGGGAATCCTTTTCATTCGGACCATCTTTTGGTCGACCCAGGTGCGACATCAGGATAACCTTACCGCCATCTTTTAAAATCTTTTTTATAGTTGGCAAAGCAGCCGTCATCCTGTTATCATCAGTAATGTTGTAATCCTTATCCAAAGGCACATTAAAATCAACCCTGATCAGGGCTCTTTTGCCTGCAAAACTTATTTGATCTACTGTTTTCATATTAATTATATGGGTCATTTACTGTAAGGCGCGCAAATTCAACATTTTATTCTTAATTCTTAACGAAAAAGTAAAAAAGGTGTTTGAAAATGGCTCAAACTTCATGCTATTTTAACATACATCACATAATGTGGCCCAATTCCAGGCACTTCAAACTCCGGCGAAATGATCTCGAAACCAGCATTATGATAAAACGGCACTGCCTTTTTACGCGCGTTGCACCAAACGTAATTAGTCTTTCGCCCGCGCAGGTAAACCAGGGCAAAATTTACCAGTTGGTTGCCAAGTCCTTTACCCTGATATTTTTCGGTAGTGGCCATGCCCCGCAGCTGGTAGGCCTTACCAGCGAAACCTTCATAATTTTGGGGATGAAACGATGCTATACAAGCCAGTTCATCATCCTGGTAATAGCCTAAATGAAAAGCACCCTCTATTTTATCCGTCGGAAAAATGCACTCTTCTAAGGTGAGTTTGCCTTCACGCAGCACTTCGTTGCGGATAGGCAATAAGTCCTCTACAGTTATAAATTTGATCATAATTTCATATAAGAGTCAAGATATTAGAGTCAAGAATCAAGAAAAAAAGGCAAATCATTTATTGTTGGCATGCATAACATTTTCTAATTTGTTAGTTAGCAATTTTCTTGATTCTTGGCTCTTGATTCTAATGTCTTGACTCTAACTTCTTGGTTCTAAATTAGCTATTTCCTCCACCAGATCGGCCAGGCGACTGCTGTAGCCCATTTCGTTATCGTACCAGCCAACCACTTTCACCAGTCCCCCTACAATGGAGGTGAGCTGCGCGTCAAAAATACAGCTGTGCGGATTATCCAGTATATCGGTTGATACAATGGGATCTTCGGTATACTCCAGTACATTTTTCATAGGCCCATCGGCGGCCTGTTTAAATGCCCGGTTAATTTCTTCAATAGTGGGTTGCTTTTTAAGGCTGCAGGTAAAATCTGTTAAGGAACCATTAAGTACCGGTACGCGAATACCAGCCCCACCCAAACGGCCTTCGAGATGCGGAAATATAGCGGTGATAGCTTTGGCAGCACCTGTACTAGTAGGTATAATAGAAGCCGAAGCCGCCCTTGCCCGGCGCAGGTCTTTATGCGGAGCATCATGCAGGTTTTGATCGCCGGTCATGGAGTGAACGGTAGTGATGTAGCCATCAATAATTCCCCAGTTCTCATCCAGTATCTTCACCATAGCCGCCACATTATTGGTGGTGCATGAAGCGTTAGATAACACGGGTGAATGCAGATCGACCAGGCCATCATTTACCCCCAATACAACAGTTGGTACATTTTTATCAGTGGATGGGGCCGAAATAATCACCTGCTTGGCACCAGCGGCTAAATGCAATTCGGCACCTTGCCTGGAAGTAAATTTCCCGGTTGATTCTATCACCAGGTCAATATCCAGTTTACCCCAGGGTAGTGCCTGTGGATCGCGCTCGGCCAATACTTTTATTTGGTGCCCATTGATGTAAAGGTTGCTGGCATCATGCTCAACCGTGCCTTTAAAGCCGCGGTGAACGGAATCATATTTAAATAAGTGGGCTAGTGTTTGCGTATCCGTAAGGTCATTGATAGCTACCACCTCAATACCGGGTTTAGCTAAAACATTTCTTAAAAAAATGCGACCTATACGGCCAAATCCATTTATAGCGATCTTCATTCTCTCTGTTTTAAAAACAGGTCAAAGTTAGTAATTAAGTCGTTGGGACATTGAGTTATTGGGTCATTTTAATTACATAATGGCCCAATGACTACAAAGTAAATAACTTAATGCCTTAATGAATTTTACACAAATAAGTTTCGTAAAGCTACCTGTTCACGTTCTTTGGAGCGGATGCAGAAAGTAACCATCCAGTTAAAAATAATGGGGATTAATAAGATCGCCGAAATCAAAAAAGTATTGCTCAGGTCGCTGAAAAGCAACACAAAACCAATGGCGCCGAGATTCATACCTGCCAGGCATAGTGTAGCCTGCAAATGGGTAAGCCCCAGCTTCAGCATCCGGTGATGCATATGGTTGCGGTCGGCATCAAATGGCGATACCCCTTTTAATATCCGGAGTGTGAACACCCGCAAGGTATCAAAAACAGGCCCTATCAGTACGGCTACCGTAAGCGCAGGCGCTGTAAACAGATGCGGTACATCCGATATACTGATTTTACTGATCTCTGTATATTTAATAGCCATCACTGCCGATACCAAACCGATCAGTAAAGCTCCTGTATCGCCCATAAATATTTTAGCCGGGGTAATGTTATAGCGTAAAAAACCAGCTACTGCCCCTATCATAGCCAGGCAAATAGCGGCCAGTTCATACTGTTTTACCGACATAAACATCAAAGCCAGCGTGCCGTTAACAATCAGTCCGGTGGTGGCGGCCAGGCCATCTATTCCATCTATCAGATTAAAGGAATTTACGATCAGCATGATGAGCAGGATAGAAAATATAGCACTGGGCACATAGGGCAAATTAAAAATACCGAATATGCCATACATACTGGTGATCCGGATATCGCCCAGCAATACCAGGATGGCTGCCACAATAAACTGGATGAGGAATTTGGTACTGGAGTTTACGCCCGAAAGATCATCCTTTAAACCCATGGCAAATAAAATAATGCAGGCTATCAGTAAATAACTGATGGGCAGGGCCTTGTCTATAATACTAAATAAAAGGGTGGTAATAATAAAGCTTACAAATATAGCTACACCACCCAAGCGTGGTATGCCGTGGTCATGCTGCTTGCGGAAATGCCCCACATCATCATATAAATGACGCGCACGTGCCACATGTAAAATGGACGGTATGGCTAACCAGGTTATAAGGGTCGATATTACAAGTATTAAAACCTGATATCCAAAGTTGTTAGGATGCAATAGTTCTATCATGTAATGCTTTTATAATGTTAGCGGGGGCTATCTTATAAAAACAGGTTATAATTATTTATACTCCTTATACGAGTATAAATAATTTAAGTTCAAGTAGAATTTAAAGAAATTGAACTATTTTTCGGAGCGGCTTTAAAGCCAGTGTTAGTACGGGAAACGGAATTTTATTTTGACGCATAGCCAGCAAATCAAATTGCCAGGCCTTTACCCTGTTCTTTAAATTTTTGCTGCTGATGCCACCGGCACTCATGTTAACCATTACCATTTTTAAATGATAACTCCTGATTTGATGCCGGTACATTAACCGGAGCATCAATTCATAATCAGCTGCCGATCCATGATCAAGACTGTAAAAACCAAATTGGTCAAATAAGCTGCGCCTGCAATAAAAAGTGGGATGCGGTGGCATAAATCCCAGCTTAAAGGAGTTGTGATTACATTTACCGGAGCGCCACTTACGGATAACCTGCTGGCGTTGATCAACAATATCCAGATCGCCGTACAATGCTTCTACATCGTGCTGCGTAAATACACCGGCTATTGAATGTAAAACACGCTCATCGGCAAAATGATCATCGGCATTTAACATACCCACTATATCGCCGGTAGCCAGCCGGATACCTTTATTCATAGCATCGTATATGCCCTTATCCGGTTCCGAAACTAAAATCTGGATATACTCCCGATATTCATTAATAATCTGAAGCGTATGGTCTGTGGAGCCGCCGTCAATAATAATATACTCCAGGTTGGGGTAGTTTTGGCTGATAACAGATTGGATACATTGTTTGATGGTATCCTGAGCATTATAAACTACTGTAACCAGGGAGAGCTTCAAAACGTACAAGTTGGAAAAGAATACAAATATATATACCCGCAAATTATGTATTTTTGAAATCAATCCCTAATTATATAGTTATTTAGCCTTCTACTCTTTTCTATGCGCATTTGTACCTTTACTCTTTTATTTCTTGGGATAATCTTTGTTTTAGCTTCTTGTTCCAGCAAACAATACCAAGTGCTTTTTGAACAAAAAACAGCCGCTCCGGACAGCAGTTCAGCACAAAAGGCCGCTGTAACCATGGCTGCTTATCGCATAAAACCTCAGGATATACTACAGATCAGGAACTTACAAAACGTAAAGTATATAGTTGACGAAGCTCCTGTAAGCAACAGCACCACTTCGGGCGGGAGCAATGGTGCAACTACAGGCCAAACTTTCCAGGTTGATGATGATGGTACCGTAGCCCTGCCGGTTATTGGCCATGTAGCTGTAGCGGGGCTTACCCGGGCCGAAGCTGCGAAGGTTATAGAAGGCCTTTACCGTAAAAGTTTGCTCAAAGATCCCATCATCGAGCTAAAAATTGTAAACCTGAAGGTTACATTATTGGGCGAAATTAAAGGACAAGGAAATTATCCGCTAACCAAAGACAGGACTACCCTGGTGGAAATGATTGGCGCGGCCGGTGGCCTTACAGACAAAGCCAATGAAACCAACATCCAAATTATAAGGGGCGATCAGGCCAATCCACAGGTAGCAGTCATCAATCTGCGGAATATTCAATCCATCAATGATCCGCGCGCTGTTCTTCAAAATGGAGATATTATTTATATTGCCCAAAACAAACGTGCTGTACGGAATGATAACCTGCAAAACATATCAGTGATCAGTCAACCGGTGTTGCTTTTGTTGAATACGGCCTTAATTATTTTCACGCTTTCCCATCGCTAATGGAAGAAACAGAAAAAATTCAGCGAAAACTGCCCAACCAGGAGATTGACTATTTTAAGATCGGCAAAATATTATTGAGCCGCTGGTATTGGATAGCTGCTTCCGTGGGTATATCTGTGCTTATTTCTTATACATACCTGTGGTATACCCCAAAAACGTATTCATCCGCAGGCACATTAAAAATTGAAGAAAAGAAAACGGAAATATCAGATCTGGTAACTGTGATGGCCGTTCCCGAACGCGGGCCATCAAAAATACAAAGTATCACCTCCGTACTGCAAAGCCGTAACCTTATCCTGAGCGCTATAAAAGACCTGGATTACAGGGTAAGCTTTTATATCATGGGGCGGGTACGCACTTCTGAAGTC
This sequence comes from Mucilaginibacter lappiensis, assembly GCF_900155965.1. Taxonomy (GTDB): domain Bacteria; phylum Bacteroidota; class Bacteroidia; order Sphingobacteriales; family Sphingobacteriaceae; genus Mucilaginibacter; species Mucilaginibacter lappiensis. The sequence goes on along the minus strand of NZ_FTMG01000009.1, from coordinate 87,269 downwards.
TACCCTTCAAAACCATTGAATATTGAACTGATCAGGTTTGATAGTTTGAATTTTTACCATGATCAAATAGGCTTTAAAGCCCTTAATAACAAATCATTTGAGCTTTCCTACAAAATTGCCGGTAAAGAAACTCAAAACACGTTTAACTACGATACTCCTGTAAATATAGGCCCTACCAGCTTCACTATAAAATACCCGGGGATGCTGAGCAAAAACACCGTTTATCTATTTAAATTCAATATTCCTGAAGATTATATAGACCGTGTAAAAGCTGGCTTGGCCACAGGCGAAACATCAAAAAACTCCAATATTATCGGCCTGCAGGAAATTGACTCTAACCCTCAGTTTGCCGCCGATATTATCAATAGTATCATGAATGAGTATGTTGCTTTTGATCGCAATCAAAAAGCACAATCAGCTTCGCAAATGATTGACTTTATTGATAGTCAATTGGCTTTTTTGTCAACAGAAGTTAAAGGTTCGGAAAATTCCATTGAAAAATACAAGCAAAAATCAAAGATCCTGGATGTAAGTTCGGCTTCAACCACATCAGTTACTAAAGCAGCCGAAATTGAATCAAACAAATCATTATTAAAAATACAGCTGATGGCCATTGATCAGCTCAAAGATCAAATCACCAGGGAAAAAGATAACGTTAATTTAAATTTTACCACCGCAGGCGCTGATAATCATTTATTGCAGGCCATGGTCGAAAAACTGGATGTCCTGATACAGGAACGGAACGCATTATTAAAAACTTATAATAATGACTCACAACCTATCCGTGATATCAATCAGCAGGTATTGCAAATAAAACTGAATGCCCTTAATAATATCAAAGTTTTACGTTCGGGGATTGAGAAAAACATTGCCTTTTTAGATAGCCAGCTGTCGCAGGTTAATCAAACCATCATGACATTGCCGGCCGCTCAGCGCGACCTGGTGAGCCTTCAACGGGATTTTGAGATCAACGATAAAGTTTATTCATTTTTATCAGAAAAAAAGCTGGAGGCGCAAATAAGCAGGGCGGGTATATTGCCGGGGGCTACCATTATTGAACCCGCACAGCCTAATTTTAACCCGGTATCGCCAGATGAGCATAATATACACCGCTCAGCCATTATCATGGGTTTAGTTATCGGTTTGGGTCTTATTATTATTGTCAGGATCATGAATCCCTACATTTATGATAAAGAAACTATCGAAAGCCTTACCTCTATACCAATACTGGGCATCATCCGCAAATTTCCTGAGCCTATTGATGAAAATAACGGGCAAATTCTGGCGCTCGTTAAGCCCAAATCTATATTTGCAGAATCGGTGCGTTCTGTACGCACCAATTTAAGCTTCCTGGCATCTGACAAAAAAAGCAAGGTTATCTGTATCACGTCAGAAGTGGCCGGTGAAGGAAAATCATTTGTCGCAGTTAACTTATCAAGTACACTTTCACTTATCGATAAAAAAGTTATTCTTATTGGGGCCGATCTTCGCCGTTCCAGGATACATAAAATATTTAATGTAGCTAACCACATAGGGCTAAGCAACTACCTGGCACACCAAAGCGAACTGGATGATATCATTTTTCATTCGGAGCAGGAAAATCTTGATTTTATAATTTCTGGCCCGGTACCACCCAACCCCTCCGAACTGCTGCATAGCGAGCGGATGAATACTTTAATAACCCAGTTAAAAACCAGATACGATATTGTGATGATTGATACCGCTCCTATAGGCCTGGTGTCTGATGCTATCCCACTTATCCGGATGAGTGATATCAATGTTTTTGTGATACGATCAGGGAGGTCAAAGTTTTATGCGGCTACTGTACCACAGCGCGTAGCGCAGGAATATCAGCTTAATAACACGGTAATAGTGCTGAATGCGTTTGAGGAAGAACCTCTGCACTCCAGGTACTATACCACCAAATTTACCGGTGATAGTTCGGGCGTGCACTATTACTATTATGCCGATTACAGCGGTTATGAAGATTCGGGTTATTATTTGGATGATAACAAAGCCAAATGGTGGGATATCAGAAGATGGTTTAAATAAGTATACTTTCAAATACAATGGACCTGCTAACAAGTGAGGCAAAAAACAAATGGTATCCGGTTTATACCCATGCGCGGGCCGAAAAAAAAGCATACGAAGCGCTAATCAATAAAGGAATTTTAGCCTACCTGCCGCTACACCGGCAACTTAAACAATGGAGCGATCGTAAAAAGTGGGTCGAGGAGCCCTTTATCAAATCATACCTATTTGTTAACATCGCCGAACATGCGCAGACAGAGGTGCTAATGACTAAGGGCATATCCCGTTTTTTATATTTTTCGGGCAAACCGGCCACCATGCCCGACCGCCAGATCAACGAACTAAAGTTATTAATGACAAGTTCACTTGATCTGGAAATTACAGAAGAAAATCTGCAGCCCGGAGAAAAGATCATTATAAAAGCGGGCCCCTTGAAAGGGCTTACAGGCGAGGTGATTATATACCGGTCGCAAAAGCAATTGATATTAAGGCTTGAAAGTATAGGGCGCTCCATTATTGTACATGTTGCAGCCTCCTATATTGAGCGCTTTTAATCAGGATATTATTTTTAACATTAAAGAAAATACAACGAATCAAGAGTCAAGAAATTAGAAACAAGAAAGAATAGTAAAAAGCCGTACCTGAATATTTTTTGTTGTGGCATTATCGCATATTTAGTTATTTTCTTGCTTCTTAATTCTTAGCTCTTGACTCTTATAAATAACTGTAAAATAATAAGTTACAAAATACAACTGTAACTTACGGGGCGAAGCTGTGAAGATATACCAACCATGTGCCGGATAGCAGGAATAATTGATAAAAGCTTGCCGCCTGCTGAGATACATCAAAAAGTAAAGGCCATGTGCCAGGTATTACAGCATGGCGGCCCAGACGATGAGGGCCTGTTTTTTGACGAAAGAAATCATATAGGGTTTGGGCACCGTCGTTTATCCATCATTGACCTAAGCAGCAACGGGCACCAGCCCATGGCCGATGCCGGGCAAAAGGCATGGATAACTTTTAACGGCGAGCTTTATAATTACCAGGAGTTAAAAACAGAGCTGTTAACCCTGGGTGCACAATTCAAATCGGCAACCGATACCGAGGTGATCTTATTAGCATATCTGCAATGGGGAACTGCTGCCTTCGCCAAATTCCGTGGGATGTTTGCTTTTGCTTTGTATGATACTGCTAAGCATCTCGTTTACCTGGTTCGTGATAGCGCGGGTATCAAACCCATATATTACTACACACAGCATGGGGCTTTAAGCTTTACCTCAGAAATAAGGGCTTTTACCGCTGCAGGTATCGTTACAGAAAAAGACCCCAACTGGCCGGTAAGATTTTTAGCCTTTGGCCACATTCCAGAGCCCTACACTACTTTAAAAAATGTTTTTAGTTTACCGAAGGGGCATTTTTTACGCTGGGATATTACCTCATCTGCCTACACCGTCAATTCGTATCATGAAACACCGGCGCAGGAACAAATTACCGATGTAAACGAGGCCCGCTTGTTGATCAAAGACGCGCTCATAAAAAGCGTGAACCGGCAACTGATGGCCGACGCTACCATTGGTGTATTTTTAAGCGGAGGTATTGATTCCAGTTTGCTCACCTTATTGGCCAACCTCAAAAAAGAACAACAGCTAAAAACGGTATCCATTTATTTTAATGAGCAAAATTATAATGAGCAAAACTACCAGCGTGTAATTTTAAATAAGCTACAGGGTCAAAGCTTTTCGCACCTGGTACAACAACATGATTTTGATACTTTTTTACCTCAGATAATTGCCGCCATGGATATGCCAACTACCGATGGCATCAATAGCTGGTTTATTAGTAAATACGCTCATGAAGATGGTTTAAAAGCAGTACTATCGGGTATTGGTGCAGATGAACTTTTTGGTGGGTATCCATCTTTCAGGCGGATAAAGTATTTGAGGTATCTCCGAAAAATTAATCCGTTATTGTTTTCGGCTATTGCCGGATTTTTACCTGATCAGTATAAAAAATTGACTTTTTTAGCTAACGACCATTATTTAGCCGATTACCTTTTGCTAAGAGGCTTCTTCTCTCCCATCGAGATAGCTAAATTTCTGGATGCCGACAGTAAACAGGTCATGGAGATACTTTTTGACACCAGCCATGCCTCCGGTCCAAGCAGTTACAATGAAGAACATGCATCCTGGCTCGAAACCAATTTATACATGCAGAATCAGTTACTCAGGGATACCGATGTGATGAGCATGAATCATGGGCTGGAAGTTAGGGTCCCTTTTTTAGATGAGGACTTTACAAGCATCGTAAATTGTATTGCTCCATCCATCCGGTTTGACAGCAATCCACCTAAAAAACTATTGATTGACAGCTTCGGAGACCTGCTGCCGCCGCAAATATGGGACCGGCCCAAAATGGGTTTTTCCTTTCCGCTGCAACAATGGATGGCTGCCCATCCCGAAATAAGTAACAGTGAATTTTACAAAGGGCAAGCGGCCCAGGCAGTGATTAAAAAATTTAAACACCAAGGCATACACTGGTCAAAAGCGTTTGCACTTTATCAGATACAAGGTCATGTCTAAAAAAGTACTCCTGCTTACTTTGCAAACGTTTAGCACCACCGGTGGCATCCAAAAAATGACCCGCACCTTAGGCTATACCTTAAACCAAATAGCGAAGAACAATAACTGGGATTTTGAATTATGGTCGGCTTATGATCATGCAGGCGATCTGATGCCGGAGTATCTGCCATCCTCAAATTTTAAAGGATTTGGTATCAATAAATTAAGCTTTGCTTTAAAAGTTCTTTGTAAAAAGTTCTCTTTTCAGGATGTTGTCATATTGAGCCATATCAACCTGGCTGTAATTGGGTTTATCATCAAGATCATTAACCCTAAATGCCAGGTTTGGTTAGTAGCTCATGGCATTGAGGTATGGAGACCTTTTTCGTTCATCCAAAAACGTTTTCTGAAAAACTGCGACAGAATAATTTGTGTAAGCAATTACACCAAACAACAAATGCTCAACTGGCACCATGTTGATAAAGACATTTGTATTGTGCTGAATAATACTATCGATCCTTTGATGCAATTACCTGCCACCTTTTCAAGGCCAACAAATTTGCTTGATCGTTACCAACTTAACAATAGCTATCCGGTTGTATTTACGTTAACCCGTATGGCTTCTACAGAAAAATACAAAGGTCACGAGTTGGTAATCGAAGCCATAGGAAAATTGAAAAACAAATTCCCCCACATTAAATATATATTGTCTGGAAAATACGATGAACTGGAAGATGTAAGGATCAATAAATTAATAGCCAATCATGACGTGAGCGATCAAATCATCTTAACCGGTTTTATTGATGAAGCCGAATTGACCGATCATTTTTTGCTGGCCGATCTGTTTGTTTTACCAAGCAAAAAAGAAGGCTTCGGCATTGTATTTATTGAAGCTTTGGCTTGTGGCTTACCTGTTATTTGTGGTAATGCCGACGGAAGCATTGATGCTATCCGTAACGGTGAATTAGGCAAATCTGTTAACACAGATAATGCTGCCGAATTATATAACTGCATTAATGAATCGTTAGCACAACCGCTAACAACCACTGACCGGGAGCAACTACAAAAACACAGTTTACGCTACTTCAATCAAGCAGATTACGCGCATAAACTTGAGGAACTATTAACCGAATAAGCATGTTGGAAAACGAAGACTGGGATATTGAAATAACCGCGCAAAACAACATTCTCGACCTAAAGCTTAAGGATGTATGGCATTACCGCGATCTGTTATTGTTATTGGTAAGGCGCGATTTTGTTTCATTTTATAAGCAGACCATACTGGGCCCCATCTGGTTTTTTATTCAGCCGGCTATCACCATTTTGTTTTATACCCTGGTTTTTGGCAACCTGGCCGGTATACCCGTTGATGGCCTGCCAAAGCCTTTGTTTTATTTGGCAGGAACCATTGTATGGAATTATTTTGCTGAGTGTCTTACCAAAACATCTACCGTTTTCAGGGATAACGCGGCACTGTTAGGGAAAGTTTATTTCCCAAGGTTAATTATGCCACTGAGCATCGTACTATCCAACCTGATCAGATTTGGGGTACAGTTTTTATTGTTTATGATTCTTTACGTGTTTTACCTGTTTAAGGGAACCGTTATTGTTCCAAATGCTTTTTTATTGCTATTGCCTGTGCTCATCATCATGATAGCGGCTTTGGGTTTGGGCCTTGGGATGATCATATCAGCAGTAACAACCAAATACCGGGATCTGGCCTTTATCGTATCGTTCGGGGTACCATTGTTAATGTATACTACAACAGTAATTTTCCCCCTATCGGTAGCCGAGGCCCGGTATCCGGCTTATAGCTGGCTGGTAAAATTCAATCCGATAACGGCTATCATTGAAACTTTCAGATATGGGTTTTTAGGTCGAGGCAGTTTTAGCTGGGAACTGATAGGTTATAGTTTCATCACTACTATCATAATCCTGTTAATAGGTACTATTATATTTAACAGGGTTGAAAAAACTTTTGTAGATACCGTATAAATGAGCACTGCAATTAAAGTTGAAAATTTGTCAAAAGCCTACCAACTGGGCGATTTTGGTACCGGCACCATCTCCCGCGATCTGGAACGTTACTGGGCCAGGATGCGCGGTAAAGAAGATCCTTTTTTAAAAATTGGTGAAACCAATGATCGCACAACCAAAGGCGAAAGTGATGTGGTTTGGAGTTTACGCGATATTAATTTTGATATTGAACAAGGTGATGCCGTGGGCATTATTGGTCGCAATGGCGCGGGCAAAAGCACCTTGCTTAAAATATTAAGCCGGGTTACTTCGCCTACTACCGGCTCGGTAAAGGTAAAAGGGCGTATAGCCAGTTTACTGGAAGTAGGTACCGGTTTTCATCCGGAATTAACCGGGAAGGAAAATATATATTTAAACGGCGCTATCCTGGGGATGCGCAAAGCCGAGATCAAACGAAAGTTTGATGAGATCGTAGATTTTTCAGGTGTAGAGCGCTACATAGATACACCGGTAAAAAGATATTCATCGGGCATGTACGTACGCCTGGCATTTGCGGTGGCTGCCCACCTGGAATCAGAAATATTGATAGTAGACGAAGTATTAGCCGTGGGGGATGCAGAGTTCCAAAAAAAATGCCTGGGCAAAATGGGCGACGTAAGCCGGGGAGAAGGCAAAACTGTTTTATTTGTGAGCCATAATTTGGGCGCCGTACAGAAGCTATGCAATAAGGGAATTTTATTGAATAACGGGCAAGTTACGTTTAACGGATCTTGTAAAGATGCGGTATACAATTACAGCCAAAACGGCGTTAAAACAGATGCGAATTTTTTGGATAGAATAACTTACTCTTCTGATAATTTAAAAATAACCAATATACTTTTTAACAATAGCAGCATCAATGATATTGTTTTGAATTCGGAAAATAACTTTTCATTTGAAATAAAAGTTGAGCTATCGTTAAAAACCGATATGCCCTTAGATATCGAATGCCGCTTTTTAGATAGGGATTTAAACCGGGTTGCTTTTTTTAGTCCCGGGCATCACGATGGGGTCACCGTTCAAAATAAAGGAGAAATATCATTGTCTTACAAAATAACTTTTCCCCATAATCTGAATAAGATCAACATGGATATGAACCTGTATTTTACCCACCCGGATGTGGAAATATATGCATCCTGCGAAAACGCATTAAGCATCGAATATACCGGATATGGCATGGCCAGCGGCCATGTCTTTGAATATGAAAAAGGGGTTGGGATGATCTTCCTTCCAACCGACAAGAGTCAATAATTGACCTCAGGTTATTACCAATCAAATTGGAAATAAAAACTATCCCTCCATTACTTAACCAACCCTATTATCCAACCTTAAGCGGGCTCCGGGGCGTAGCCATTTTAATAGTTGTAATTGGCCACCTAACCATCGGCACCCAATTTGGCAATTATTTCAAAGGGAATGCCGGAGTGGGGATATTTTATGTATTGAGTGGATTTTTGATCACCACCTTATTGCACAAAGAAAATATTTTAAATGGCAGAGTTTCGTTTAAAAATTTTTATATCAGAAGGGCGCTACGGATCTTGCCTGTATCCTATTTATTCCTCATCGTATTGCTTATTTTAAACGTTCTTTTAAAGCTTTCCATTTCAAACGTTTCATTCCTCACTTCTTTCCTTTATTTACGAAACCTGCCTATACATACCAATAACGCTGATTGGTATAACGGGCACTTTTATACGTTGGCTGTCGAGGAGCAATTCTATTTATTTTTTCCGATAATTATAGTTTTTTGCTTTAAACATTATATAAAAATTATATGCCTCATCATTTTAACAATCAAGATACTAGGGCTTTTGGTTTACAATAATGTCGGCTGGTTTTTCTCTGTTAAAATCATTCACTACCTCTCGCTCCTGATCGTTCTTTTATTCGGGAACGATACGATATCCATATTAATTGGCACCCTACTTTCAGCCCTGATTTTTAAGGGGATACTACCTACAAATAAAATAAAGAGCAATTTCCTTTTTACCTTCGTTCTTTTTGTTGCTGCCATTATTTTCAGAAACAGCCAGCTCATCGAAAATGAGTTCATCACCACATTAATCTTTGATTTATTGATAGCTGTAATAATATATCTGTGTTTTGATGAAAGCACTTTATTGTCTAAAATCTTAAAAAACAAGATTTTGATGCAAATTGGGACCTTATCATACAGCATTTATATATGGCAGCAATTGTTTACCCAATACCAGCCCTGGGGGCATTATTTCCGGTATGCTGATTCAGCATGGTTTAATGTACCCATTCTCTTTGTCGTTTCTTATTTATCATACTACCTCTTTGAAAGCCGCTTTTTAAAACTCAAGAAAAAATTCAACTGATAATCCCTTGATCATCCAAAAAGCAATAGTCTCTACAGACGCCAACCCATTCTATTATGATTTTTGGCCATTAACTGCAACAGCATGGAGCAATTTTAAAATAGCCCCGGTTGTAGCAGTTATTGGCGATCTTAACCTCAATTACGAGCATGGCCTGGTCATTAAAGTTCCGCTTATTGATAACATACCTACAGGATTTATAGCACAGGTTATCCGCTTTATTATACCTTGTCTGTTTCCGGAAGAAATATCTGTCATAGGCGACATAGACATGATTCCCCTAAGCAGAGAATACTTTACCAATCAGATATCCCAATATGACGATGATCGCATCATCATATTTTCGGCTGATGCTTATAAAGATCAGGTAAGGTACCCGATGTGTTATATAGCTGCCAAAGGGAAGTTTTTTCAACAAATTATTGGCCTTAAAGATACCAACTGGCTTACCATAAAAGAATTTATCGAATCTCTGTATGCTTTAGGTTTGCACTGGGAAACCGACGAGCTTTTTTTCGCTAAACAGTTACATGAATCGCCCTTGTTAAAAAAAACCATCTTTTTAACAAGAGGCGGGTGGGCTCCCTTTGCCAGAAAAAGAATAGACAGGGGGAAGTGGTGGTATTCCAAATTAGGGTTATTTAATAACAAATATATTGATGCCCATAGCATAAGGCCGCTAAACCCAAATCTTAGTAAGCTTAAAAACCTTATCAATTTTGTTGAAGCGGGGTCTGATCATAAGGCTTTCTTTTTTCAGTCATTTAAAAACCCGGTTAAGGCGGTTTATCTCGCCATTAAACAGCTAAAGCAGCTTCTTTTCGATAAAGACTTATACCAGGTTTTAAAAACAATCCCTGCAAAAGCCGTAAAAACTAAAACCATAGCCTTTGCACTTTATGGTAATGAACCGAGATATATAGAAAACATCGATCAAACCCTGGCATCGTATAATGAATGGCTTCCTGATTGGCAATGCCGATTATACATTGGCAGTGATGTAAGCGCCAAGACCATCCAACTACTCCTGGATAAACAGTGTGAGGTGATTATCATGAAAAGAGGCGGAATTGACGCACGGTATATGAACTGGCGTTTTTTAGTGATAGAAGACAAAAACAAGGATGCTGTTATTATTAGGGATATTGATTCTTTTTGCACTTACCGGGAAAAATTAATGATCGATGAGTGGTTAAATTCCGAGAAGAAATTTCACATTATCCGGGACCATGTGAACCACACCGGCAGAATTATGGGAGGCATTTGGGGTATAAAAAAGGGATTGATAGATATCGACATCAAAAAAGAAACGAAAAAGCTCCTGATGACAAACCAATACGGAATGGATATGGCTTTTTTAAATAAGATCATATATCCGCTGGTTAAGCATGACGTGATGGTACATGATAGTTTTCCAAGATTTCCAGATGAAGAGCCGATAGTTATACCCTTAGATAACAATGCCGGTTTTATTGGTGAAATAAATACGGATATAATCTTAAGAGACAGGGACAGGGCATTTTTAGATCATTTTGATCAAAGATGTTTTTCTCTTGAAACCATCATGAGCTAAAGTTCACAAACCGGAATGAGTAAACCGGCTCATGATAGCTTCATTACCATTAAAAAACAAATTACTCTCTTGAAAATAAAACGATAAATGCTTCTGCCTGATCTGCTTCAATATCGTGCCGAATTAGAAAAAAACGGAGCGGCATTTCCGTTGCAAACGGTACCGTTTACCAAACAGGGTCTATTAAATATTTTACCCAAACCCGAAACTGATAAAACAGGCTGGCCCTGGACCGAGGAAACTTCACCGGCTTTATATGATGAAAAGATAACATGGCCAAAGCTCACCATTGTTACACCTTCTTTTAATCAGGGTCACTTTCTGGAAGAAACCATCCGGTCAATACTCTTGCAAAACTATCCTAACCTGGAATATATAGTGATTGATGGGGGTAGCACAGATGACAGCGGTGCAATACTCGAAAAATATTCTCCCTGGATAAGTTATTGGCAAAGCAAAAAAGATAAGGGACAATCAAACGCTATCAATTTAGGTTTCAGCCTGGCAAGTGGCAGCTATTATGCGTGGATAAACAGTGACGATTACTACCTGAAAAATATATTCCACCTGGTGGCCAATACCTTTTTAAAACATCAGACTGCTTTTGTTTACGGATATGTCTTTAACAAAAAGAACAATGAGTTGGAATTGATGACTGTACCGCCGTTATACGATTATTTTTTAAAGATACCATCATTACCACAACCAGCCTGCTTTTGGAGCGCAAGCATCCATCAGCCGGTTTGGGAAGAAATGTATTGTGCGCTTGATTATGAGCTTTGGCTAAGATTGGTAAAAGGCCATAAACGCAAACGGATAAGGCAGCCGTTGGCTGTAGCTAACGTTCATGACGATGCCAAGACCCATAATGAAGCTACAAAAAATAAATGGCACGAGGATCATGTAAAAATGTGGTCGGCAGAAGGGCACGGACCAGTACCGGAATGGAAAAGAATAGTTTTCCTGAACCGCATCAGGTTAAAATTATACAGATTACTAAAGATCGTTTAAAAGAAGAATCAAGAGATGAGAGTCAAGAATCATGAAAAAATAACAAGCTGCTTTTTTCGATCTGTCTTGGCTCTTGACTCTCATCTCTTGATTCTTCCCCCATATGTTATTTAACTCTCTTTTATTCCTGCTCTTTTTCCTGGTAGTAACCAGCGCGTATTATCTGCTAACGCCCAAATTACGCTGGATATGGCTTTTACTGGTCAGCTGTTACTTTTACATGTATTTTAAACCGGTATATATTTTAATTATACTTTTCACCATTGTAATTGATTATATAGCGGGTTTATTAATTGAAAAGGCACAGGGCAGTAATAAAAAGTTTTTTCTGCTGGCAAGTATAATCGCTAACGTAGGGGTACTGGCCGTATTTAAATATTTCGACTTTTTCGCGGGTAACATTAATTTCCTGAGTCATCATTTTAATGGTCCGCAAATACCCTTGCTGCATATTTTGTTGCCTATAGGATTGTCGTTTCACACTTTCCAAGCTATGAGCTATACCATTGAAGTTTACCGTGGTAATCAAAAGGCCGAAAAGCATTTTGGTATTTACGCACTGTACGTGCTTTTTTATCCGCAGATGGTTGCCGGGCCAATTGAAAGACCTCAGCATATTTTACCCCAGTTGCACCGTGTAAACCAATTCAATACCACAGGTTTTATTACCGGCATATTTTTAATAGCGATAGGCTTGTTTAAAAAAATGGTGATTGCCGACCGTTTGGGCATGTTTGTTGACCCGGTATTTAACAACCCCCACGGCCATTCTGCATTTGATCTCCTGGTGGCTGTTTATTTTTTCGCATTCCAGATCTATTGCGACTTTAGCGGATACTCAGACATTGCTGTAGGTGCTGCCTTAACTTTAGGTATTGAACTGATGCGAAACTTTAACATGCCCTATCTCTCCAAAAACATTGCAGAATTTTGGCAGCGTTGGCATATCTCCTTATCTACCTGGTTCCGCGATTATGTTTACATCCCCCTTGGCGGCAGCCGGGTAACTTTCACAGTCACTTGCATTAATATACTTGTTGTATTTATCATTAGTGGTTTGTGGCATGGCGCCAATTGGAAATACCTGGTATGGGGCTTAGTACATGGCCTACTGCTCATTGGCTATCAGCTACTGAAAAAATTCGAAATTCATGTAAAGGGATTTAGTTATCTCCAATGGATACTCACCTTTAACCTGGTTTGCCTGGCATGGATATTTTTCAGGGCCAATACGGTTACCGAAGGTATTTTCATCCTAAACAAGATCTTTACTTTAGCTTCCTTCCATTATACTGCAGCTTCTATTATGCCATGGAACGAAATCTTTTATTGCATATTCATTATCCTGGCTTTGTTAGGGGGTGAATGGTACCTGCAGCGTAAAGCCGTGTGGTCAAAACGTGGCATGTTATTGACTACGGCTATTTTATTTATTGCCTGTTATTTCCTGGGGATATTTAATGAGGCTCAATTTATTTATTTTCAATTCTGATGAAAAAGATCACCGGTATATTGGTATTAGCTATTAGTATGATAGTACTATTGACGGCCATGAACCAGTCGTTCATCAACCGGATTAAGCAGGACAGATATTTTGACCATTTAAATAATGACCATACACCCAGATCATTATATCACCGATTTTTTGTAAGATCGGATCGCTGGGCATACGGCGACCTTTATGGCTTATGCTATCTGCCCCAATACCGGTTTAAGCTGGAACCTTTCAAAAAATACAATTCCACAAGTGGAGCGAATCCTCAAAACCGGGTGCTTTATATTATTGGCGATAGCTTTTTGGCTGACAAAACATTAACAAGCGCATTTGATGGTTTCGATAAGGTTATTTTTTTAGACAGAAGATTCCCCTTCGGCCCTCTCCGGTTAGACAGTACCCAACAAAATTTCCTGATCATGGAATTTGCCGAGCGTAACCTCAATGGCTATGTTATGAACAAAACCGATGAAATAAAAGCAAATCCCTCTGTATCACCTTCTCTCTTAAACAGGTTAGGAAACATTATTTTCAACAAAGACCTGAGCCGGAATTTGGAACTTTTACTATTTGACGACAAGTTATTTACCCCGATAAAAGAGTTAAAAGCATCGCTCAACTATAATTTATTTGGCCGCGTAGCGAAAGAAGTTGCCGTGAGTACCGACAAAAAAAGATTACTATTAAATATCACTGTTGACACCAGCGATATCCATTCGGCCTTCAGATATAAAACTGCCCGGCAAATTGATACGATAACGGCAAACCTTAAAGAGGCTAAAAATTATTACGAAGCCATCGGGTTTAAAAAAGTGTTCTTGAGTATTGTCCCAAACCCGGTATCCATCTATGATGAAAACCGGATGCCTTATAACCATCTGCTGGAACGGATAGAGGAGCAAACCGACCTGCCCCTCATCAGCATCTATAAGACTTTTAAATCTGATCAACATAACCTATACTTTTTAAGCGACGCCCATTGGAACCCTTTGGGTTTTGATATCTGGATACGGCAAGTAAATAGAACTTTAAAAAGTGCCAATACAAAATTACTAATTCAATAAATCACTAATTCAATAATTATTCCCGGATGACCATTGGTTTAGTTACACCCTATTACCCGGATAAGCAAACTTTTAATAGTGGTATAGCTAATCATTTCTCCATTTTGGCGAATGCATTAGCGCAACAAGGGCATCGCGTAGTGATTTTATATGTACGGCCTTCTTATGGAGATGGTGATAACATCGGGAGTCAACAAATCAATCCTTTAATTACCTTATTAACCTATCCTATAACTTTGCCAGCTTATTTCCACAAGCTTTTCAAAAACAGATGGGCCGTGCTTGATTTTCTGCTTAAACTGCGATGTATGCTGGTTACTTTTAAAATACTGAACAGGGTCATCAAAGAATATCAGCTGGATGTTATTGAAACAACCAATTATTATTCACTATGCTATTTTAACTTTTTAATAAGAAAGCCGCAAATACCCGTTGTTGTGCGGGTAAGTACAACATTTTTACAAATCATGGAGGAGTACTATCCATTTAAGTCAAGGCTTCAAAAAAGATTGGGACATATGGAGATAGCGATGTTAAAAAAAAGCAATTGCCTGGTTACCCATACTCATCATCATGCGGCTGAAATGGAACGGCTGTATGGTATTAATACCGGTAGGTTCCATATCGTTCCCCATGGCATTCCTTTGCCTATTTTATCATCAATTCAAACCCCAAATAGCGATCAGATCGAGATATTGTTTGTGGGGCGTTTTGAATACAGAAAAGGCATCGACTTATTGTTAGCAGCCATTCCCCTGGTGTTGGAAAAATATGAAAAAGTGGTTTTTAAATTGATTGGTGCTGATAACGATAATGCTTACGAAAAAGCTTTCCGTGTTCAGCATCCTGTTGATATTACAAACAAAGTAATGTTTTGCGGTTCAGCTAACCAGGCGGATACCAACAGGGCTTATGCCAGCTGCCATATTTTTGTGGCACCATCACGATATGAGTCCTTCGGATTGATATATATTGAAGCAATGAGTTATGGAAAGCCCGTTATCGGGCTGAAAGCAGGCGGAGCACCGGATATTATAAAAGACAACCATAATGGTTTATTGGCCGAACCGGAGAATGTATCAAGTCTTGTCCATCAGCTCTCCGCGCTCATAGAAGACGCGGATCTGAGAAAAGAATTAGGCGCAAATGCCAGAAAAACAGTTGAAGATAAATTTTCAGATGTACAACTTGCCTCAAATTCAATAGCCTGGTACCAAGAGGCTGTCAACAAATTCGCTTGATGGATATCTCGGTTATTATTTGTACTTACAATCCTAATTTAACAAGGCTTGCCCAAACGCTTTCATCTTTGCAAAAACAATCATTGGATCTTTTATTATGGGAGCTCATCATTGTAGATAATAATTCTTCTAACGGCTTTGACGCTCATCTTGATCTCTGCTTTTTCCCAAATTCCAGGATCGTCAGGGAACAGCGACAAGGCCTTACCTATGCCCGGCTTAAAGGATTTGATGAAGCCAAAGGAGAGATTATAATTATGGTTGATGACGACAATATACTCCAAAATGATTATCTGCAAAAGACCATTAATCTATTTAAAGATCACCCTCGGATGGGTTCGGCAGGTGGCAAATCACTGCCCGAATTTGAATGTGCGACGCCGGCCTGGTTAAAGGAGTTTTATGGCAACCTGGCCTTACGTGACCTGGGCAATGATGCCATCATTACCAAATGGGAAAACAGCTATCCCAACTCCGCCCCCATAGGCGCCGGCATGGCTATCAGAAAAGTTGCACTACAATCATACATTGATGCCATGCGCTCTGATAAAAATATGATAACCGACCGGACCGATACCTCCTTAACATCGGGCGGGGATAATGAGATCAATATCCAGATTTTAAAATCTGGCTGGGAAATTGGGTATTTTCCAGAATTGGTGCTACGGCATATCATTCCAAAAGAAAGAATGCAGGTTCATTACCTGGCCCGGCTGCTCCGGGATACCAACAGATCATGGGTTCAGTTGTTGGAAAAATACCACATCAACCCATGGAAAAATATCAATAAACAAACGCTGTTGCCCAGAAAAGTAAAAGCCTACCTCAGTTACAAAGCCTGGAAAAACGAGGTTAATTTTATTAAATGGCAAGGAGCCTGTGGCATGCTGGAAGGAAGAATTAAATCATAATGCTACAGCAAATTATTAATTTACTTTACCGGCATCCTCTCTCTGAGCTAAAAAGGTATAGGCGTTTTGGTGGATATTTTAGCTATCGGGCCATGATACGTGGTACCCGGCGCATGAAGGAAGCATCCATACAACTACCTCCTGTTCAGTGCTATGCTCATGGCTTACCTGTTTATTTTTTAACCGGTAAAAACTACCTCTATCAAACTTTATTTTGTATCCGATCACTCGTAAAATTCACCAACGAGGAGTTTCAGTTTATACTGGTTGATGATGGCAGCTTTGATAGTACCCTTGTTGCACAAATTCAAAAACAGCTTCCGGGCTGCAGGGTTGTTATGCAAGATGAGGTAGATAAAAATCTGCAACAACGTTTACCACGGCAACAGTACCCCCATCTATATCAAAAAAGGAAAGTATATCCTCATTTAAAAAAATTGACAGATATTCATACGCTCATGGGCGCGCATTGGAAACTGGTATTGGACTCTGACATGCTGTTTTGGGATACGCCTCATGAGATCATGCAGTGGCTAAAAAAGCCTGAACAGCCCATACATATGCTGGATTGTGTAGAAAGCTATGGCTATTCCAAACAACTCATGGAAAAACTGAGTGGGCATCCTATTCCCTCTTTACTTAATGTGGGAGCGATAGGACTAAACAGTACTGAAATAAACTGGTCGGCATTGGATAACTGGGTGAACATTCTGGAAAAAAAGGAGGGTTCCAGTTATTACCTGGAACAAGCCTTAACTGCTATGCTCATCGGTGATCAAAAGTTGACGGCTTTGGATAAGGATAAATATAAAGTAAACCCTTCCCCGGGCGACACCGAACCTCCTGTTCTGCATCACTATGTAGATCTCTCCAAAAAACATTATTATACGCAGGCTTGGAAAGAAACACTCCGTTAGTTTCTGTTTGCATGCCGGCTTACAATGCAGGCGAATATATTGCTGATACGGTAAAATCAATTATCGATCAATCATATACCAACTGGGAGCTCATTATGGTGAATGATGGATCAACAGATGATACAGCTGCTATCCTTAATCAATTAACCGACACCCGGATCAAGGTATTTCACCAGGAAAATAAAGGACCAAGTGCAGCTTCTAATCAAGCATTCAAACTGTCAAAAGGCAAGCTGATCAAATTTATGGATGCCGACGATCTGTTATCACCTAATTATATTCAAAACCAGGTTTCTGTGATCAATGACGATGAAGATGCCATTGCTTTTGCTGCCTGGGGGCGATTTTATAACAACTCATTGAAAACGTTTCGCCTGGATGATAACTTTTTAACAAAATCTATGAAGCCTGCCGAATGGCTCATTGCCTCCATGACCGATAAACAGGTTATGCTGCAGAATGCTATGTTCCTTATTCCACGCAGGATCTTAGAGGTTTCCGGCTTATGGAACGAAACGCTTTCGCTGATCAATGATTTTGAATTTTTTATCCGGGTATTGTTATGTGCACATGAACTTCGTTTTACCAATGATGCTATTTTATATTACCGCAGCGGGCTTGCCGGATCTGTATCAACCACCACTTCAGCAAAGGGTGCAGAATCGGCATATCATTCGGTAAACCTGGGCACGCAGTATCTTTTACAACAGGAAACCAGCACCAGGGTAAACAGGATAGCTGCCGATTGTTTTCAGCGATTGGTTTATACTTTTTACCCTCAGCATAAAGCTGTCGTTCAAAAAGCAGTATTAAAAGTAAAGGAACTCGGGGGTTCCTCCATTGCTTTCCCGGCGGGTGGTTATACAAAAATACTGGCATCGGTATTAGGATGGAAAGCCACCCAGTATCTTAAATTCATATTCAAAAATCGTGGTTAGCTGCAGAATCTATTTATTTACTTATAAAAGGAACCATCTGCTGCCCAGGGCTGTTGAAAGCCTCATCAATCAAACCTTTCAAAACTGGGTTTGCGAACTGCACAATGATTGCCCGGATGATCCATTTCCGGCTGCTTATACAGAGTCATTAAATGATCCCAGATTTATCATGAAAAACCATACGGTTAATATGGGTGCTGTTGCCGGTTTTAATCTTGCTTTTGCGGGTTGTACAGAACATTATGCCAGTATCCTGGAAGATGACAATTGGTGGGAACCCACTTTTCTGGAAGAAATGATTGCGCTAATGGAAAACAGACCAGCTGTAAATATATCCTGGAGCAATATGAATTTGTGGCAGGAAAAAGCGGGTAATGAATGGCAAAATACTGGTAATACCATTTGGCCCGCCAGTGCTCATACAACAACATTTTCGTGGCCTGCACAACAACAAGCAATCAGTGCCCTCCATTCAACCGGAGCTATGTTATATAGAGGTAAATATGCTCATCATTATATAGCACCTCATGAAACACTGTTAAATGCTATTGAATTAGTGCGCGAACGAGCTTTTGAACACCCCATTATTTTAAATCACAAGCCTTTGGCTAATTTCGCCATCACCATAAACACCAACCGTTCTGCCGATCCGTATCCATGGATCGCTTCCCAGGTAATGTTACTGGCCAGTTACATAGAGGCTTCTGGTAACGATGTTGCGATCATAAAGGAAGCGCTGTCCTATCATCGCCAGCTAAAACCCAATCCTATGGTCAATTTCTTTTTAGCTGATCTTTTTTTATTAAAAAACAGATCGCTTTATCAATACTTCAACCTATCAGATTGGATGGTTATTGGCAAATGGCTCATCAGAAACGGGCATAAACTAAACTATATTAAAACCTACCTGGCATCGCAAAAAGCAACGTATATTTTTTTGCTAAAGCATACCCGGTTGCGGTTTCAGGAGTCAAAACAAAACATACATTGAATTGAAAATAGCCCTTATCGTAAACCCTTTAATACCTGTACCACCCGAACAATATGGCGGTATAGAACGCGTGGTGTATGTACTGATCAGGGAGTTGATAAAAATGGGACATAATGTTACCCTGTATGCCAATCCAAATTCTCAACCGGGCTGCAAGCTTATGGGTTACCGGGAGTCTGAAAATTATGGATTAAAAGATTTTATAAAGATTAACCGGTTAACATCCTCCTTGCTTTTTAAAAACTTCGACGTTGTACACACCTTTGGCCGCATGAGTAATATAGCATCGCTCATGCCTTTTAAGCAGCCTAAAATAGTTTCGTACCAGTTACCACCTACCATATCGCAGGTAAAAAAAGCGGTAAATATAGCTGCCAAAAACTCACTTTATTTTACAGCTTGCAGCCATTTTATTGCCGGGCAGATCAGCCATATCGGTAAGGTAACCACCATTTACAACAGCGTGGATATGGCCGACTATCAATTTAACGCCGAAGTTGATGCAGATGCGCCATTGGTATTTTTAGGAAGGATACAGCAGGAAAAAGGAACCGCCATAGCTATTGAAATAGCGCTTAAAACAAACAAAAAACTGATCATAGCGGGTAATATACCGGCGGAGCAAATTCATCAGCAATACTTTAATGAACAGGTACGCCCCTTCATTGATCAGAACCAGATCAAATACATCGGTCCGGTTAATAATAGTCAAAAAAATGAGTTATTAGGTAAGGCCTGCGCCATGTTGATGCCTGTGACCTGGGATGAACCTTTTGGTATTGTAATGGCCGAAGCCCTGGCCTGCGGCACACCCGTAATCGGATTTAACAGGGGCGCAGTACCCGAAGTGGTAACCAACGGATCAACCGGTTTTGTATGCAGCAATATCAACGAAATGATTGAAGTGGTTAATAATATCTCCACCTTAAGCAGATCAAAATGCCGCCAGGTGGCCGAAGAAAAATTCAGTTCGGCCGTAATGGCTACGCAATATGAACAATTGTATTATCGAGTATCAAGTAGTTAGTATCAAGTATCATGACTGCTGCAATTGTTTTATGAGGATTTCAAAAATCTTGATACTTGATACTAACTACTTGATACGATGAAAAACATCACCTTCATTACCACCGGGCAGCCGAGTACCAATCCCCGGCTGGTTAAAGAAGCTGAAACATTAATTAAGTTGGGATATCAGGTTAAGGTGATCTGCTGCTTTTATCAGGAATGGGCGCGGGAGTTTGACCTTGAGATCGTCAATAGAAATAAAGATGTATATATTTATTGTGGCGGTGATCCTGTGAATGAAAAATTAAGCTATTACAAAACACGTTTACGGCAAAAAATAAGCTGGCGTCTTTTTAACTTTACCAAAGCTTTCGATGTGCCAGAAAATGCCATATCCCGGACGCATGCAGAGGCGCTGACTATCGCCAAATCCATAAAAACCGATCTGTATATCGCGCACAATCTTGGCGCTTTACCAGCGGCGGTTTTGGCGGCAAAATTTAACCATGCCAAAGTAGGTTATGATGCCGAAGATATGCACTCCGGTCAGTTCAAAACTAAAGATGAAAAAGGCTATCTGTTGAATAAATTTATTGAAGAAAAATATTTCCCTCAAACAGATTATTTTACGGCAGCAAGTCCGCTTATTGCTCAAAACTATAAAGAGGTTTATTCTTATTTGAATCCAGTGTTGATCAATAATGTTTTCCCGAAGATTGAGCTTCCGATCAGGTCTGGAACTGATACCACGCAGCCTTTGAAACTTTTCTGGTTTTCACAAACCATTGGCACAGAACGGGGGATCGAAAACATCATCGGGGCCATGGCGCTTGTTGCAAAACCAACAGAATTGCATTTACTGGGAAATTGTTCTGACGAGGATAAGCTGATGATCATAAAACTGGCAGAATACAATCGTCTTACTGCTGATCAAATCCATTTTCACCGGCCTATTGCCCCCGATGAACTTTTTAAATTTGCGGCCCGGTTTGATATCGGCATGGCTACAGAAACTGCTCCCAACCTGAACAGGGATATTTGCCTCACCAATAAAATTTTTACCTATATACAAGCCGGCCTGGCTATGATTGCCAGCGATACGCAGGCCCAACGCCTTTTCCTGGAGCAATATCCCGCCACTGGAAGTCTATATCAAAAAGATGATATCAACTCCCTGGCCAATTGTATATTGGGATATGCCGAAAATCCGGAAAGGCTAGCACAAACCAAGCAAATGAATTATCGGTTGGGCCAAACCGAGCTGAACTGGGAAAATGAAAGTAAAATATTTCAGCGCATAATAGAGAGTCAAGATATTAGCGTTAAGAACCAGGATAATAAAAGTGAGTTCTAAAATCAAAATAAATCCGATATCAAAAATCCGAATTCCGAAATCAAAAATCTCCTCATTATATCGCCCTACTTTCCACCGGTAAATGCGGCCGATATGCAACGGATACGCATGAGCTTACCCTACTTTGTCGATGAAGGCTGGAATGTAGAAGTGGTGATGGTGGATGAGCGTTATGCGGATATTCAGATAGACCCCTTGTTGCTTCAAAGTATCCCCAAAGATATCCCAATACATCGGGTTAAGGCACTGAATAAACAATGGACATCCAAATTAGGCTTGGGCAGCATCGCTTTACGTTCGCTTTGGTTTTATCGCCGTAAAGTTAACCGCCTTTTGAAGGATGGAAAATTCGACCTGATTTATTTTTCAACCACCCAATTTCCGGTTTGTATTCTAGGCACCTATTGGAAAAAAAAGTTTGGTATCCCTTATGTTATTGATATGCAAGATCCCTGGCATTCTGATTACTACCAGAACAAACCCCGGGAACAAAGGCCACCAAAATACTTTTTCTCGTACCGTTTAAATAAATATCTTGAACCCATCGCCATAAAAAATGCCGATGGCTTAATCAGTGTTTCGGAAGACTATATTGATGTGCTGAAAAACAAATATCCTGTTATAAAAAACAGGCCATCAGCTGTGATCACTTTTGGAGCTTTTGAACCGGATATATCCATCGCCCGGGAAAACCAAACGGAATTTGTGAACCTGTTAGATGCCCGGTTTATCAACATAGTTTATACCGGTCGCGGCGGTGCCGATATGCATCAGGCTATAACACCTGTATTTGAAGCCCTTAAAAAAGGCCTTACAGATAAGGGAGATGCGTTTTTCAGTCGGTTGAAGTTTTATTTTATAGGGACCAGTTATGCCCCGGCTGGTCAGGGTAAACCAACTATACTGCCCCTCGCCCAACAATATGGGGTAGCAGACTATGTTGTTGAAATAACCGATCGGATCAGTTATTATCATACCCTGCTTACCTTGCAGCAAGCCAATGCGCTTTTTATTCCTGGCTCCGACGATCCGCAATATACGGCATCGAAAATTTATCCTTATCTGCTTACCCCAAAACCCTTACTGGCTATTTTTAACGGAAAAAGCTCCGCCATACCGATACTTAAATCATACGGTGTAAAGCACGTGTATGACTATGAAAAAGTAACAGAAATAAATATTAACGAGTTTCTTTCACAACTCCATAACGGTAATCCTGAACCGCCATTATATGATCAGGAAACGATCAGCAAATATTCGGCACAACAAATGACGGTGAATCAATGCCGGCTTTTTAATCAGGTTTTAAATCGAGAGTCAGGAATCAAGAGTTGAGAATCAAGACATAAAAAAGCTAAAGTTTAAACATGTCAATAACAAGTGAACAATTTTTTGTTTCCCTCTTGATTCTTGATTCTAACATCTTGACTCTTCACAAATTATGCGCTTAGCCATTATAACCACCCATCCTGTACAATACTACGCCCCGGTTTTTAAATTGCTGACCGAAAGTCCGGGTATAGAGATCAGGGTATTTTATACCTGGGGCGAAAAAGCTATAGAAAAGTTCGATCCTGGTTTTGGACAGAAAGTTGACTGGGACATTCCGCTGTTGCAGGGATATAATTTTGAATGGGTAATAAACACAGCATCAGACCCGGGCTCGCACCATCGTAACGGGATCATCAACCCTGGCTTAATCGATCAGATTAATCAATGGCAGCCCAATGCTTTATTGGTATTTGGCTGGGCCTTCAACAGCCACTTAAAAGTTATTCGTTATTACCATCATAAGCTGCCCGTATATTTCAGGGGCGACTCTACCCTGCTTGATATAAAACCAGGCATCCGTGCCTTTTTAAGATCTGTTTTTTTAAAATGGGTTTACCGGCACGTTGATCATGCTTTTTATGTGGGGGCCAATAGCAAAACTTATTTTAAAAAATATGGACTGACTGACCAACAACTAACCTTTGCTCCGCACGCCATAGATAACGAAAGATTTAGTGCCGACAGAACTCAGGAAGCTTCACAATTAAGGCAAAACCTGGGTATTGCCGATGATGATACCCTGATACTTTTTGCAGGCAAATTTGAAGCTAAAAAATCGCCTCAGTTACTCATCGACGCTTTTTTGGCTTTAAATAAACCGGCTGCCCATTTATTACTGGTAGGGGGCGGTATTTTAGAGATCCCCTTAAAAACAAGAGCCAGCACAAATAAGCGTATCCATTTTATGGATTTTCAAAATCAATCAGTCATGCCGGTGATTTACCAGGCTGCCGATCTTTTTTGCCTGTCCTCCAAGGGTCCCGGCGAAACCTGGGGACTTGCTGTAAACGAGGCCATGGCTACAGGTACACCCGTACTGGTATCCAACAAAGTGGGCTGTGCTGCCGATTTAGTGATACCCGGAATTACAGGTGATATTTTTGATTCGGAAAATTTATCAGATATTACCCAAAAGCTTGGCACGCTTTTGAAAGACAGATCAAGGTTGAAGGCTTTAGGAGAAAATGCTCAAAATAAAATAACCGACTGGAGTTTTGACAAGCAGGTGGCTGCTATTTTAAATACCGTAAAGCATAATTATGCGAACTAATCAGGCTCCGTTGGAGCGGTTTTTCATATTATTTTTACCCTGGGGGCTCTCCTTTTTATTTAAAGGCGACCCGGTACTCTCCTATTTTATTGCCTGGCTGGGTTCGTTCTTGATATTCTGGCTTACATTAAGCGGATGGGTAAAACCCATACCCGCCGACAGAAGCACTGCAGGCCAATTAATGCGTCCCATCTTTTTAGTTCAGATTATTTTTGCCGGATACATGGCTTGTACTTCCATTTTTTATTTTATGGATGTAATGGGGTATGAAAACTTTGTAAAGCCAGGTTATATTTTAGTCGACCAGGAAAAGCTGCTGCTCACCGCACAATGCCAGCGTTATTATTGTTTGGGACATGCTTCTCTTGTTCTGGGGATGCTCATCTTTATGGATTATCCTGCCAAAAAAATTTATCAGGTAGATACACAAAAACTGGCCAATTTGCTCATGCTATTTGCTATGATTAGTTTCCCTGTATCTATTTTGTTTTTAAGGATTCCCGGGCTATCACAATTTTATTATCAGTTCAACTCGCTCAGCTTTATTGCGGGTACATTGGCTTTGGCATTTGCTATTCCACTTAAAAAAATTGGCAACACACTGGTATGCATTGGTTTTTACTGTTTTAATTTTTATCAGTCGCTCATCTCCGGGTTTAAAGAGCCCATTATTGTAAGCGTAATGGTATTAGGGATATTCCTGTATCCAAGTTATAAAAAGGCAGTTACCTTTACCTTCATCCCCTTATTGCTGTTGTTATTTATTTTTTTGCCTACCTACAATCGTGTTTTTAGACAAAACGCATGGGCGGGTAACAGTAATGCCAGTGAAGCCAGTCAATTGGCATTGGATGCTACCTTAAACAACGATATAGAGGGCGATGATTCCAACTGGTCGTTTTTGGTGAACCGCCTAAGCGAAATAGATATGTTTACCCGTTTTGTACAATCAACCCCCAAACAGGTAGATTATTATGGTTTTACGCTGCTTAAACAATCCGGTACAGCCATCATCCCCCGGATATTCTGGCCCTACAAACCCATTACCGAAGAAATGATCATGGAACGCGTTTACAATGCCGGGGTTATTAACCGTTTCTCCAATGTATCTGCTAAACCTGCATTTATTGTGGATGCTTATCTTTCGGGCGGAGCTTTGGGTATCATTTTATGCTTGTTTGCTTATGGCGCCATCGCTCAACTAATTGCCTTGCAGGCCGAGAAGCTTTTTGGGGGATATATCCTGGGCACTGCACTTATTTTTAGCGGACTATTCCAAATTATGTGGCGCGGACTTAGTTTTGAGTTTTTAATTAACAGCGTGTTCTGGAGTTATATTACCATGCTGATCATTCATAAAATACTTACAGCAACTCATATCCTTCAAAAGGTTTGAAAATTTTACAGATCTCAGCCTCTTACAAACCCGCGTTTATTTATGGCGGCCCCATCATGTCGGTATCCATGTTGTGTGAACAATTGACCAAAGCCGGTTGCGAAATCATGGTGTATACCACAACTGCTAACGGATCAAGTGAACTTACTGTAACTCCAAACCAACCAGTAAATATGGATGGGGTTCCTGTTATCTATTTTAAACGTATCACTAAAGATCATACCCATTTTTCACCGGCCTTATTAAAGTCAGTTTGGCAAAACGTTAAAAAATATGATGTAGTGCATATTCAAGCCTGGTGGAATTTGGTGTCGGTTTTATCCTGCCTCATAGCGGTATGGTGCAAAGTGCCCGTTGTGGTTTCGGCCAGGGGTACATTAAGTCCTTACTCTTTTCAAAACAAAAACGGCATGATAAAATCCCTTATCCATCGTTTGCTTACCAGGCCTTTATTAAAAAGATGCCATATCCACACCACTTCGGCATATGAACAGAGCGCGGTTGATAGTATCATCAGGTATAAAAGCATCGCCACCATTTATAATTTTGTAAAACTACCGGTTTACTATTCCCAGGAACAGAGCGCTATCCCGAGCCCGATCAAATTAATCTTCCTGTCAAGAATAGAAGAAAAAAAGGGCCTGGATATTTTGTTGAACGCCTTGGGGATGGTAAAGATTCCTTTTCATCTTACTATTGCAGGCACTGGTAATAGTACTTACATCGATCAATTGAAATCATTGGCTATTCAAAAAAATATCCATGATAACATCACCTGGACAGGCTTCGTTAACGACTCTAAATTTGAATTGCTCCAGCAGCATCACCTTTTTGTACTACCTTCACATGATGAAAATTTTGGTAATACGGTGATTGAAAGCTTGAGTGTAGGCACAGCGGTACTCATCAGCGAAAGCGTTGGATTAGCCGACTATGTAGAAAAAAATCAGCTTGGCTGGGTATGCCAGCCCAACCAACAATCAGTAAGCGAGGCCATCGAGCGCATCACACAACAGCATACCGATCTGCTTCGTATCAGAAACTCAGCCGGGCCAATTATACGCCATGATTTTAACGAAAGCCGCTTAGTAAACCAATACCTGAACATGTATCAGCAAATTATATCAGCATGACAACGTACCAAGACTATGGATATCCGAACGATAATCCCTGCCACGCGTTTGATTATATGTTGGCTCCCCTGCTTTCATTGCTCAACAAAACAAGCAACAGTTGCATCCTTGATTTAGGCTGCGGTAATGGTTATTTTGTAAATTATCTGATTACACAAGGGTTTAATGCCTACGGTATCGATGCCTCAGAACAAGGCATTGCTATAGCCAATAAAACAAATCCTGGTCATTTTTTTATACAGGATCTGGCAAGCGGGGGTTTGCCGCAGCAAATAAGTCATTTACCTTTTGATACCATTGTTTCAACAGAAGTTATCGAGCATCTTTATGATCCATATTTGTTCATCAGCCTTTGTAAAGAGATACTAAGCAAAACCAATGGCGAGCTAATTTTATCAACTCCTTATCATGGTTATTTAAAAAACTTATTTATTAGTTTATTCGATAAATGGGATACACACATTAGCCCGTTATGGCAGGGTGGGCATATTAAATTCTGGTCGGTTAAAACATTATCGGCCATATTGCAGGAGCATGGTTTTAAAGTAACTGATTTTAAAGGCAGCGGGCGGATACCCTACTTTTGGAAATCAATGATCGTAAAAGCAAATCTTAGATGAGCCAAAGTATTGACATTGTTATATTAACATTTAACGAGGAAAGAAACATTGAGGCCTGCCTTCAAAGTGTATCAGCGTTAAACGCGAAAATATTTATTGTCGACTCCAGCTCTACCGATCGTACTTTAGCTATATGTGAGTCCTATAACACCCATGTTTTTCATCATCCATTTGAGAATTATGCTTCGCAACGAAACTGGGCCCTGCAAAATTTACCACTCGAAGCCGAATGGACACTTAACATCGACGCCGATCACCGGGTTACCGAAGCCCTGGCAAATGAGCTGACTGATTTGTTTAGGCATGATATAGATACCGGGGTCAATGGTTTTTTAATAAGCCGCCAAACCTTATTCATGGATAAATGGATAAAACACGGCGGCCATTATCCAACGTATCATGCCAACTTGTTTCGCAAAGGTTTTGGCCATTGCGAAGAAAAGCTATACGATCAGCATTTTGTAGTCACCGGTAAAACAAACATCCTTAAAAACGATATTATAGATATTATTACCGATTCTGTAAATACTTTTATTATCCGGCACAACCATTGGGCTACGCTTGAAGCCCGGCACTTGTTTGCCCTGCAAACACAAACCACCGGGCATGATACCCAATTGATTAAACCCAGACTGTTGGGCAACCCGATGGAACGAAGGCGATATATGAAAAAACAATATGAATCGTTCCCACTGTTTATAAGACCGGTTTTTTATTTTATGATCAGATATTTTATCAGATTGGGTTTCTTAGATGGTACCAGGGGCTTTATATTTCATTTTTTACAAGGCTTTTGGTTTAGGTTTTTAATTGATGTAAAGCTTTATGAACTTAGGCGTTCACAAAACAGTAAACACATGCAGCGTTAGTTATTGAACATGAAAAACCCGGCAATCAGATTTATAGTTACCTTTCTTTTTCTGTTCCTGCTGTTCTATTATTTCAATTTAGCATTTATAGGCCTCGCCAGTCCCGGAAATTATTACAGTTCCTTTTTAGCCGGGCACTTCAATTATATTCAATGGTTACGTTCGCTTTTACTATCGTGCAGCGCCTTAATACTTAAAGCCTTTGGTTTTGATGTAATTTACAACCATATCGATTTGTTGGTGGCGGGCAAAGGTACCATCAGGTTAGCCTATGATTGCCTGGGCCTGGGGGTAATGAGCTTCTTTACTGCCTTTGTAATTGCTTATCCTAAGAAACTAAGATCAAAGCTCTGGTTTCTGATTTCTGGATTATTAGGCATCCAGTTTTTAAACATTATACGGTTTGTGCTGTTAGCTTTGTTTTGGAGTAAAAAAACAAACAGGATAGTTGATCATCATACTATTTTTAATATCATTATCTATATATTGATTATGATCTGTCTTTATTTTTGGGTAAAAAGAGAACCAGGAGTCAAGAATCAGGAATCAAGATAAGGACCAAAAAACAAATGATTTATAAAAAATTTATTTCTTTATTGAAATTACAAACAAGAGCAAGTCATTTTTTCTTAATTCTTGATTCTAATATCTTGATTCTTACATCTAAGAAGCATGCATAAAACCGATCTATCTACCTATAACAATTATCCTTTTCATCCGGGGGGCAATGCTGTAAAAAGGTTATTGTGGTTTTACGTAAATGCTTTATTCTTTAAAACCAGCCTGGTGCCTGTTAGTGGGTTTAAGGTATTTTTGCTTCGGGTATTTGGCGCAAAGGTGGGTAAAAACGTAACTATTAAACCTTGTGTAAACATCAAATATCCCTGGCACCTGAATATCGGCGATGAAAGCTGGATAGGCGAAAAGGTATGGATAGACAGTTTGATTACCATCAGTATCGGCGCCCATGTATGCCTTTCGCAAGGGGCTGTGTTGCTCACCGGCAGTCACGATTATAAAAAAAAAAGTTTTAACCTCATAACCAAACCACTTATTATAGAAGATGGTGCCTGGATAGGTGCCGGTGCCATCGTAAACCAGGGCATTACAATTGCCAGCCATGCAGTACTAACCAGTGGCTCTGTGGCTACCAGAAACCTCGAAGCGTACAGTGTATACCAGGGTAACCCCGCCGTAAAAATCCGCGACCGCATTATCACACATCAACCCTAAAACTTAATATGCCAGCACAAAAGTCTCACATCCACCAAATTATTTTAGCTGCCCTGGGCATCCTCGTCCTTATTCTGGGTACGATGATATACCTTTACCCTACCTCAATTTTTCCCGATTCATGCTGGGGTTTCCAGGTATTACGTGCTATGCAAATGGGGGGCGGTTTTAACATGGCCATAAAGCCCGATCCTGCTGATGTTGCAAAAAATTCAGCAGAGTTTTTAACCTGGTGGTCGCCGGGACAGTACCTTGTGCCTTATGTTTTTAAGTTGATACTGGGCATTAATACCGGCAAGGCGGCGGCGGTTACGGTTACTTTATTCACTTTATCTGGTTTAGGTGGCTTTTACCTGTTATTTAAAAAAGTGGGTTTTACACCGTTGGTTGCTGCAGTCAGCGTGCTGGTTATTGCCTGTCAGCAGGCTTTTATTGTCCCTTATATTTTTTATAACGGCGGCGAAGTTTTACTTTTCGGCTTCGCTGGATGGTTTCTGTATGGCTGTGCGGCTATTGATAAACCAGGATGGAAAATAGTAGTTTTTTTGCTACTCTCTGGCTGGATGGGCTTTTGCTGCAAATCATCCTTTTTGTGGATTTATGGGGCCGGTTGTATTTATCTATGGATCACGCTCTCCTCTGGCCAAACCACTATATGGGGATGGATAAAAAAAGGATTCTGGATTGGCACTCCTGCCATACTATCATTAGCGGTGATATACAAATTTTATTTATCCAGGGGCGCCACACCTGCCTCCGGAGCAGGAAGTATCAAGCTAGCCTGGGAAACTTTTAGCTTCCCGATGGCGGCGCCTATATTGGCGGGCTTCTCGGTCGATGACATCATGAACGGACTAATATATCATGACGATACACCTATATTAAACCATTTCTGGTCGGTACTCATCGTAGTGTTAGCCGCGGTACTCAGTATTTTATTGGTACGCCGGATAGTGCAAAAAGCCCCAGATAAAAAATATGCCTTGCTGCTGATCGTTTTCTATTCCGTTGCCATATTGTTTTTTGGATACAACTTTTTAAAGCAGGCATATATTTCTTACGAAGCCAGGCACCTCCGTTTAATTGGCCTGTTAATTATACCGGGAGTGGTGTATTTGGTAAGCCAGAGCGGTATATTTTACAAAACGGCGTTTGGGTTTATTTGTATGGTGATCGCCTTTTTTAGCTTTCGCTATTTTGTGCCCGGTTATCTGCAAAACAAAACCGTGAATGCCAGAGGTACCTCTGGTTTGGCTCAAATGTTTATTGATCAGCCCTCATTAAACTATATTATGGACCTCGACAAAAAGAACAACAACGCCCTTTTTGTATTTACCAGTCCGGATCTGGGCCTCGAGATCAACCATAACCGTTTTATTACTTTAGAGGCTATCGATTCGGATATTAAAATTGATTATGATAGCTACGTACATTACGGTCACGCCGGACCTATTTTTATCCTCTTACCCGCAAGTTATATGGGGCCAAAATCAAACATTATACGCAAGTGTTTCCCGGGCTATACGGGCTTTAAAATGGATATGCTGAGCAATGATTATGTGCTATACTCAGCCAAGTAGAGTAGAGGCAAGATATTAGAGTCAAGAATCAAGATAAAACACATCGCTCCAGGTAGTCTAGAAACTCCAGACATAGCAATCGGAAGTCAGAGACTTCGGACAGCGCTTTCTTGATTCTTGGTTCTTATCTCTTGACTCTTAATTCTAAGCGCCTTTATTAATTTCCGTCCAGAGAAGATCTTTCAGTTCTGTGAGGTTCTTTTGTGCCACGGAGGATATAAACAAGGAAGGAACGCCCTCAGGGAGTTCTTTTTTCATTTCTGCCTGCAGCTCGTCATCAAGCATATCCATTTTGGTTACTGCCAAAACGCGGGGCTTGTGCATCAACTCAGCATTGTATTGCTCCAGCTCGTTCAGTAATATCTCGTATTCTTCTTTAATGGTGCGGTTAGTATCGGCAGGTACCATGAATAATAGTACCGAGTTACGTTCAATGTGCCTTAGGAATCTAAAGCCCAAACCTTTGCCTTGTGATGCCCCTTCGATAATTCCAGGAATATCGGCCATTACAAATGATCGGTTATTACGGTATGATACGATACCCAGGTTGGGCACCAGCGTAGTAAAAGCATAATCGGCAATCTCGGGCTTGGCAGCAGATACTACCGAAAGCAGGGTTGATTTACCCGCGTTAGGGAAACCTACCAAACCTACATCGGCTAATATTTTCAGCTCCAGTATATTCCAGTCTTCCTTGCCATCTTCGCCGGGTTGGGCAAAACGGGGTGTTTGCTGGGTAGCGGTTTTAAAGTGCCAGTTACCCAAGCCACCGCGACCGCCGGGTGTTAATATTTTTGTTTCGCCATCCTGGGTTATCTCAAAAATGATCTCTCCCGTTTCGGCATTTTTTACAGTGGTACCCAGGGGTACTTCCAATATCTCGTCGCGCCCGGTTTTTCCGCTTCTTAAAGAACTTCCGCCTGAATCACCGTCGCCGGCAATCACGTGTTTACGGTATTTGAGGTGAAGCATTGTCCACAACTGGGCATTCCCTTTGATGATCACATGACCGCCTCTGCCGCCATCGCCACCATCCGGACCACCTTTGGATGTTAATATATCACGGTGTAAATGAGCAGAGCCCGACCCTCCGTGGCCAGAACGGCAACAGATTTTCACATAATCAACAAAATTGGAACCCTGCGACATTTCTTTTTGATTTCGGATTTCGGAATTAGGATTTGGGATGTTTTAAATTGAGAAACTTTTGATTTTATGATGAATACATAAATCCAAAATCGAACATCCGAACTCCGAAATCAATTAATATTCTTCGATAACAGTATCAATTGCACCATATATCTGGTCAATTGAACCTATACCATTTATGCTGGTAAACTTATGCTGGTTTTTATAAAAATTAGCAACCGGCGCTGTTTTATCGTTATACTCTTTAATACGTTTGCGGATAACTTCCGGGTTGGCATCATCCGGGCGACCAGATTCTTTTCCGCGTAATAAAAGGCGGTGTTCCAGTTCGTCGTCATTTACCTCCAGGGCTATCATACCAGATATGGCCGATTCTTTTGATTTCAGCAGTTGATCTAATGCTTCGGCTTGAGCCACGGTACGTGGGAAGCCATCAAATATAAACCCTTCGGCATCTTTATTGGCATCCAGCTTATTGCTGATCATACCTATAACTACCTCGTCCGGAACCAGCATCCCCTCATCCATCAGTTTCTTTGCCTCTAAACCAAGCGTTGTTCCTTGTGCAATTTCGCCGCGTAATAGGTCGCCTGTTGAAAGGTGTATTAAACCGTGTTTTTCAATAAGCTTTTGCGACTGAGTCCCTTTCCCTGCTCCGGGAGGGCCAAACAATACCAGATTTAGCATGCTCTATACAAATTAAAAGCCTTTCGGTACTACACAGAAAGGCTTAACGTTATGGTGCACTTGAAGGGAGTCGAACCCCTAACCTCCTGATCCGTAGTCAGGTGCTCTATCCAATTGAGCTACAAGTGCTTTTTGAAACGGAATGCAAAAATAGAATTTTTCACCGTCCGTTGCAAACTTTTTTAAAATAACTTTCTGATTTATTTTTTCGGAATAGCCAAATAGCTGTTTGATGCTTACTAACCTGTTTTATTTTTTTGAACCTGCGGCTCAGCATCGGCCTAAAACTACTTTACTATCTCGGCTATAGCTGCAAAATCGGGCAGTTGGCCGGCATCTTCCAGTACTTCGGCATAAATAATGTTTTGCTCTTCGTCAATTACAAAGGCAGAGCGTTTGGATACGCCTTTCAGGCCCAGTGCAAATTCTTCGTACAAAGCGCCATAAGCAGACGATACTTCTTTGTTAAAATCAGACAGCAGATCGAACTGGTAATTGTTTTCGGCCTTGAATTTGGCCAGTGTAAAAGGCGAATCGACAGATATGCCCAATATCACAGCATTCAATCCGTCGTAATACCCAAAGCTATCGCGCATGGTGCACAGTTGCGTAGTGCAAACACCGGTAAAAGCTAAGGGAAAGAAATGAATAACTACTTTTTTGCCTTTAAAATCGGCCAATGATACCGACTTGATATCGGTTGATAATAAGGAGAATTGAGGTGCCGCCTGGCCTGCTTTTAGTGTCATAGTTAATTTTTTATTACAAATAAAAAAAAATTAACGGCTTTATTAGTAATCAACAGGTAATTAATTCGTTCTTCATATAATTTTGAATCATGAAATATATATTGTTCGCTTTATTCCTGCTATCGTCCGTTTTCGCCAAAGCACAAAGCAAGCCTTTCCGCATCAGTACAAAACATTTAACGGGTAATGTATATGTATATATTTCCTACGGACTGCCCGATGGTAAAACACCGTTCCCGGCCAATGGCCTTTATATTGTAACACCAGCCGGCATCATACTAATTGATACCCCCTGGGACGAAGATCAGACCCGGCAACTGATAGATACCATTAAACAACGTTATCATCAAAAGATAGCGCTTTGCATAGCAACCCATTTCCATACCGACCGTACCGCAGGGCTCGACGTGTTAAAAAAGAACGGCACTAAAACCTACACCACCGTGTTAACCAAACAGCTGGCCAAACAACATAACGATAAACAACCCGAGTTTACTTTTACCAAAGACACCGTTTTTAATGTTGGTGGTGTAAAAGTGCAAACGTATTTCCCAGGCGAAGGTCATACTAAAGACAATATTGTGATCTGGCTTCCTCAAACCAAAGTATTATTTGGCGGCTGCCTCATCAAAAGCATGGATACCAACGAGCAAGGCTACACAGCCGACGGCAATATTACCGAATGGCCACTGAGCGTAACCCGGGTTAAAAACCATTTTAACGACATTAAATACCTTATTCCCGGCCACCAGGGCTGGCAGGGTGGCACGCAGATGCTTGACCATACTATTGACATAGCGAAGCAAAAGTAGATCTTGCCCCAAAACCGGCAAACATTGATCGGCACCAAAAATTGAAAGATGTTGATTTAACTTTATTTAACAAATTGATATAGGTGTTGTAAAAGATTTTAATTTCAACTCCCTCCGCGAAAATATTACACCCGTAGTGATGTTTTTGTCTCAGGATAAGGGCGCATTGAGTATCAGGGTGAATACTCATAATTATCAGGCTTTTGTGGCCCAGGTAAAACAATTATGGAAAAACATGAGTCCTAACGAACACTTTGAATATTCATTTATGGACGAAGATTTTGATGCTGCCTATCGTTCAGAACAACGCACCGGAAAATTATTTTTATCCTTTACCACACTGGCCGTGATCATTGCCTGCCTGGGCCTTTTTAGCCTGGCTGCATACGCCGCCGAGCAGCGTAACAAGGAAATAGGCATACGCAAAATATTGGGTGCCGGTGTTTCCACAATAGTAGCTATGCTCTCTAAAGATTTCATCAAGCTGGTTTTTATTTCTATTATTATCGCTACCCCGCTGGCCTGGTTAATGATGAATAAATGGCTGCAGGGATATGCCTACCGGCAAAATATCCAGTGGTGGATGCTGCTTTCAGCAGGTGCGGGTGCGCTTGTTATTGCCATTGTTACCATTAGCTCACAATCATTCAAAGCCGCACGGAGCAATCCTGTTGATAGCTTAAGGAGTGAGTAAGCAGATTTATAAATTTCATAAGGGACATTCGCGATACGCATGCATCAACTGAAGAATGAAGTTAACCCGTAGCATGTACGAAAGCCGCATTGAGAATTTTGTTTGGCTAAAGCCCTTTTCAAATCCTGCTATCCTCCCCATAAATGGAAAGGCAATGAATTTTGTTTTTATTTTTCATTGCCGTTCGGCTTCAGTCAACGGTTAAATAAAAAATACTAAAAAGGCTTTAGCCCAAACTTCCTACAACTCATCATCTAAAAGTGATTTTCTTGTAGTGTTATAACCCTCTTCCAGTATTTTCCTTATTTTTGATGATACTATGCACGCCGGATTTGAAGCTTACCTTAAGGAGAATATGCAGCTGCCTGATGACGAGTTCAGGCTGATGTGTTCTTTTGCTGTTGAAAGAAAATTACAAAGGAAACAGGTACTGTTGCGGGAAGGCGAAATATGCCGCTTCAAGATATTTGTGTGCAAAGGCCTGATACGCACCTACCGTACCCGCGAAGATGGCACGGAACATATTATCCAGTTTTCGCCGGAGAATTTTTGGGTTACCGAGCCGGATAGTTTACATAACAGTACTCCCTCCCGTTATTATATCGATGTATTAGAAGACAGTGAGATTATCTTCTGGACCAAAAGTGACTTTGATTTCTTATATGAGCAGGTGCCCCGCTTAAAATATTTTACGGAGCGGCTGATCTCCCGTAATGTTACTTTGGGCCGCGATCGCATATTTAGCACCATCAGCTCAACACCCGAAGAAAAATACGATGAGTTTGTACAAATCTACCCCACCGTATTTGTACGTGTGCCCCTGCACATGATCGCTTCATACCTCGGAATCTCACTCAAAACCCTTACCCGCGTGCGGCACGCTCAGCTCAAACGATAGATGAAGCGTTTTCATAAACACTCTTTCAGTTTTTAAATTAATCTAATTGAATTACCGAGGTATGCTGAATTCCAAAAGTGAATTTTAACTTTTATTATATATCCTCTATAATCGCCTTTCTATGTTTTATTCCCCAGTCGGCAAGCTCATCAATGATGGTTTGCAACGTTCTGCCATATTCGGTTAAATTATACTGAACCGTAACAGGTTGAGTGTCTAAAACAGTTCGTTTTATCAGTTTATTCATTTCCAGCTCCTTTAATTCCTTACTCAGCATTTTGTTTGATATGCCATGTACATCATTCAATATATCAGAAAATCTTCTTTCGTTATAATAGCAAATGGAGGATATGATAGAGATTTTCCATTTTCCACTCAATACGTCCATTGCATCATGGACAGCCATGATTTCTTTTTTGTGCCCTGGAAGGCATACGTTGTCAGCCATAAGTTACCTAGTTACTCAAATGTTACTGTTACTTTTTGTTACAAAGTAACTAAAATAAACTCAATCATCATAAGTTTGCATGGTAAACAACAAAAATTTTAATCATGAATTTTAACAATAAAAACGTAGTTATAACAGGCGGAACCACAGGGATTGGATTCGCAACCGCAAAAGCATTTATTAACGCCGGGGCAAATGTTTGGATTACAGGCAGAAGTGCCGGTAATCTACAAAAAGCAACCGAAGAGATTAACAGTGTGAAATTGAAAACTGTGGTTTCGGACACTTCAAATTTAGCGGATATTTCCATTTTGGAAAAAGCAATCGCGGAAAGCGGAGAAAAATTAGATGTCCTTTTCCTTAACGCAGGAATAGGGACATTTGCGCCAATTGAACAAGCAACAGAAGCAGATTTTGACGCGCAATTTAACACCAATGTAAAAGGTCATTTCTTTACGTTGCAAAAGCTTATTCCGCATTTGGCAAACGGATCGGCCGTAGTGTTTACTTCATCAACGGTAGCAACCGCTTCAAATTCGGGAACCAGCGTTTATTCCGCAACCAAGGGAGCGTTAAACAAAATTGCACAAATAGCTGCAAACGAATTGGCCGAAAGAAAAATCCGCGTAAATATTATCAGTCCGGGCCCGGTTCAAACACCCGGGTTAGAATATGCTGTACCTGCGGAAGCTAAGGTGCATTTAGCCGCCGCTACAGCCCTGCAAAGATTGGGCGATCCCGATGAAATTGCAAAAACAGTATTATTCCTGGCTTCTGACGATGCAAGTTTTATTACCGGGACGGAACTCATAGCTGATGGTGGCTATCTTAATTACGGACTAAAATAATTCAACAATAAGCTAAATACAGAAAATAGCAATTGCCGTATAATAACTGCAATTGCTGCTTTTTTATCCGTCCTTTTCAGCTACCGCGAGATTAGCGCAGCGTATCTCGTGAGACGCATGTTTGAAGCTTTCAGCTTCTGCCGGTTGTTCAGCTGAAAGCTGAAGCCATGTTGCCCACGAGTTGAAAACTCGCGGGAGTGACAAATTACCTAAATAAAAACAGCGTCAAATGTCCTCTTTTCCCGATGAGGTATTGGCCAATTTTGAATCGTTAAAACGATTCAATTTTTTATTTATCTAATCAAAAAAAACATGCGTGTATTTGTAACAGGCGCTACAGGTTTTGTAGGCTCAGCCATAGTTCAGGAATTAATAAACGCGGGGCATCAGGTGCTTGGGCTCACGCGTTCAGATGCGGGTGCAAAAACCCTTATTGCCGCCGGCGCCGAGGTACATCGGGGTGATCTGACCGATCTCGAAAGTATACAGTCGGGAGTGGCCATGGCTGATGGCGTAATCCATACCGGCTTTATACATGATTTTACCCAATTTAAAGCCAGCTGTGAAACAGACCGGCAAGTGATACAAGCGATTGGCTCAGCGCTTATCGGATCCAATCGCCCGTTGATTATTACCTCAGGCACCGGACTGGTAAAAGGTAATCCTCTGGCTACCGAAGATATTATACCCGATTTCAACACCTCATCTTTTCCCCGTGTGGCTACAGAAGAAGCAGCAATGGCCGTAGCGGCCCAGGGTGTACATACAATAGTATTACGCCTGCCACCAACCGTACACGGCGATGGCGACCATGGCTTTGTGCCAGTACTTATCGGCCTTGCCCGCGAAAAAGGAGTTTCGGCTTATGTAGGTGATGGAATTAACCACTGGGCTGCCGTGCACCGCCTGGATGCAGCCCGCTTATACCGGCTCGCCCTCGAAAAAGGTATCGCAGGTGCCAGGTATCATGCGGCTGCCGAAGAAGGTGTACCCTTCCGCGACATGGCCGGCGTAATCGGCCGGCAACTGAATGTACCGGTTGTGAGCAAAACCCACGAAGAAGCTGCTGATCATTTTGGCTGGTTCGGGCATTTCGCTGGCATGGACAACCAGGTTTCCAGCGCCCAAACCCGCAGGCAACTGGGCTGGCAGCCAAACGGCATTGGCCTTATTTCCGATTTGGAACAGGGAAGCTACTTCGGGTAGTGAAAAACGACTGTCTACAACTTTATTTAAAAACGCACCCCGTAAGGTTTCTGTTTAGGAGCATCCTTATGGAATGCGTTTTTTTATGCCCCTGATATGAAAGAGAGTATTTCATCAATATAGCTACTAACATACTACGCCCTCACATCCTCACATAATGTTATTATTAATTCGATCAGGGTAGCATAAGTGCTTCGTAAAGGTTATTTTGGGATTCAGAAGCGTCATAACTCAGCATATATATTTTCCCTCCCGAAATAAAAGCGAAATCCAATTCGTCACTATAAGGATCAACTTTAACGGGCTCAAATTCCCAATGATCTGAAGCCGGATCGTAGCTAAAAATGTCGCGGTTGCTATTACCTACATTCTGAACCAGATAGCCTTTTAAAGTATATATTTTATTTTTGTAGGCCACAACACCTACTTGAGTACGTGGCTCAAGTGCATTTTGTATGCCTGTCCAGGTGTTGGCAGCGGGATTGTACTTATAGCCCTCAAACCAACCACCGCAAAGTACATAAGCTATATTATTAATCACAACTGATTGCGCTAACGCCATTGGGTAACCATCCTCAAAACCTTTTCGCATATCGGCTATCTGTGCCCATGTGTTTGTTGCGGGTGTGTAAACATACCAATCATCTATTGATTTTCTGATATTATCAACATAATGAGCTCCGGCCCCCATGTACAATTTACCACCAATTCCAAACATAACCGGATCATTTCGTTGCGGTCCAATAAAATTAGCTTTGGTTGTCCAGGTGCCGGATGTAGGATCGCATTCATAAAAGGTGTCAGGACCGTTCGAATTGTACAAGTATATCTTGCTTCCGTTTGTACCTACACGGTAACTGCCTTTAACAGTAGTTATTGGATTACCGATTTTTGTCCAGGAAAAATCAGTCTGATTAAAACGCCATAAATAAAATCCATCATCTCTGAAGCCTTTTATCTGAGCAACAACATATACCTGGGAACCAATAATAAGTGGGGTAGCATTATATGCCGAAAATGGAATACCCTTGCTTACCATAACCCAGTTGTCCTTAATTTTCAGATCTACCGGATAAGTCACCTCATATTCCAATAACTTTATCTTGATCGTGGTTTTACGACCCGGATACGTCTTGTACGGAACATTGAATGATATCACTCCGTTGTTCTCTATAGTCGCGCCCACCTGTTCATCGTCTAAATACACGAAAAAAGGCCCTAGCGGGTGAAAATATTTTCCGGTAATGACCACTTTATCTCCGATAAACGCTTCGGGGGTAATGTTAGTGATCACAGGTTTTAAAACTTCGAAAGTGGAACCAGCTAAAGCCGTTTGCAATTGCGATGTGACACTGATTGTTGTATGTATGCTTTTAATATCGTCGGGCACTAACACTTTAAGCGATTGCTTTGATAAGCCAACAACCTTTGCTTCGGTATCACCAAACTTAACATGGAGCTTGAAAGTAGAAAAATGATTGCCTTTTATAATCACCGTATCACCTATGGCTTGCGTTGGGGTAAAAGAGGTGATCAGCGGTGCATTCAACGTTATATAATTTTTCAGTTCAATGGTCTGATCTTTATATTTAATATATACAGAGGTAGTGAGCTGATCGTCAAAAGAATTGGGTACAATACACCGTATCTCGCTTCCATTATTTGATATCACAGTTGCTTGATTTTCACCAAAAAACACACTCGCATCCAGGGGTATGTTTTTACCTGTAAGTATTATTTCATCGCCCCAGTCTGCTTTTATTGTGCTTTGTACAGGAGTTATTTGAGGAGCGTTACTGCCAGCATTGTCTTTTTTGCAGGCTACAATAAATATAAGGATCACGAAGACCCATATTAGTCTTTTATGCATGATGAGGTTCAGGAATACCAAAATGAGCTACTAAATTTTTTGTAAATATATACATAAAGCAGTATAGAGCTGCCGTAATGTTCATCTACCTGCCAAACATCCAACTGTAAATATTGATACAAATGGGGTTGCTCTGTTTATCATAATTGCAATCATTCAAAGCAACGCGGAATGCTACAGAACTAATTCTATTTCTACTTAAAATTCAGTATATTTGTATAAACGGCAGCCCGTTTCTCTTCAATAAAAAGAGAAACGGGCTGTTTAGTTAAGGGATAAAAGAAGCTAAAAATTGAGCAATTTTATCATAGTTGCTTGACAAGCAATTTTTTAAAACTTTTTAAAGTTTTAAAAACACGTAAAAACCATGTTAAAATTTGTTAAAAAGTGTTAAAATCGGTGATTTTGAATCAATTTTTAAGCGTTTTTATCCCGTTTTTGAGCAGAAAAGTGTTAAAATTTAAGGTTTAAAAAGTTTTTGAGAGCTGAAATCGCTAATTCACTAAATCAATAATTCAGTAATTAAATAAATGAAGGCAATTGTTATAACTCAGCCGGGTGCACCTTCTGTTTTGCAGATCGCCGAAAAACCGAAACCCGGCTATGCCCCTAACGAGGTACTGGTAAAAGTGATGGCTGCCGGGGTTAATCGCCCGGATGTAAAACAACGCGAGGGTAAATATCCTCCGCCAGCCGGTGTGGTACAGGATATCCCCGGCCTGGAAATAGCCGGCACCATAATTGAAATCGGCGCGGCGGTTACCCAATGGAAAATTGGCGACAAAGTTTGCGCCCTGGTAGCAGGAGGCGGTTATGCCGAATACTGCAATGCCCCGGAGGGTCAATGCCTGCCTGTTCCTGAGGGACTTTCCTTTATAGAAGCAGCCTCGCTCCCTGAAACATTTTTTACCGTTTGGAGTAATGTATTTGATCGTGCCAACCTCAAAGGCGTTGAAACATTGTTGGTACACGGTGGCTCGAGCGGCATAGGGGTTACAGCTATACAAATAGCGAAAGCCTTGGGGCACCCGGTTTATGTTACCGCCGGATCTGATGAAAAGTGCCGCTTTTGCGAGCAATTAGGCGCTTCTAAAGCCATTAACTATAAAACTGAAAGCTTTGCCGATTTAATCAAACAGCTAACCAATGGCAAAGGGGTCGATGTGATACTGGACATGATAGGCGGCGATTATACACCGGGCAATATCCAGTCGTTGGCAGTTGAAGGTCGCCTGGTGATGATCAATACCATGAAAGGCAAGGATGCCCAGGTTGATCTGTCGCAGGTAATGATGAAAAGACTGGTGATCACTGGCTCCACATTGCGGGCACGGGACGTGGAGTTTAAAGCCGCAATAGCTCAAAATCTAAAAAAAACTATCTGGCCCCTGCTAATATCAGGACAAATAAAACCGGTTATCTACAAAGTTTTTAAAGCCGAAGAAGCCGCGCAGGCTCATGAGCTGATGGAAAGCAGCGCACACATAGGCAAAATTATGTTGAGTTTTGCGCATTAAAAACGTCAAAACGGGTGTGCAGAAAATATATGCAAAAATGTTGACATTGCTATTTAAATATTTGGATAGAAATCTTAACTTTGCGCCTCTGAAATAGCATCTTATATTTAAACAGTAACAACTATTTCGCAGAAAAATTCTTTAAACACCAGGTTATAGTATGCCAAACATTGGAAAAATATCACGGATCATTGGTCCGGTAGTTGACGTAAGTTTCGCTGATGATGCTCATCTTCCCAAGATTTATGATGCGTTAGAGATCACGAAAGATAATGGCCAAAAAGTAATTTTAGAAGTTCAACAGCATTTGGGTGAAGATCGTGTACGTGCGATCGCGATGGATTCGACAGACGGATTGCTACGTGGCATGAAAGTGTTGGATACCGAAGCCGCTATCAAAATGCCGGTTGGCGAAAACATTAAAGGTCGCGTGTTCAACGTAGTTGGTGATGCTATTGACGGTATCGCAAACTTAGATAAATCTAATGGCCGTCCTATCCACAATGTACCTCCGCGTTTCGAAGATCTATCTACCGAAACTGAAGTATTGTTCACAGGTATCAAAGTTATTGACCTGTTAGAGCCTTATGCTAAAGGTGGTAAAATTGGATTGTTTGGTGGTGCCGGTGTAGGTAAAACCGTATTAATTCAGGAATTGATCAACAATATTGCCAAGGCTTACTCTGGTTTATCAGTATTTGCCGGTGTAGGTGAGCGTACCCGTGAAGGTAATGACCTTTTGCGTGAGATGCTTGAATCGGGCATTATTAAATATGGCGATGGCTTTATGCACTCGATGGAAGAAGGCGGTTGGGACTTATCAAAAGTTGATACCGAAGCTTTAAAAGAGTCAAAAGCAACATTCGTTTTCGGACAAATGAACGAGCCTCCAGGTGCACGTGCACGTGTGGCTTTATCAGGCTTAACTATTGCCGAGTATTTCCGTGATGGTGAAGAAGATGGTAAAGGCCGTGATATCTTGTTCTTTATCGATAACATTTTCCGCTTTACACAAGCAGGTTCTGAAGTATCGGCGCTATTAGGTCGTATGCCATCAGCGGTAGGTTACCAGCCAACACTGGCTACCGAAATGGGTACCATGCAAGAGCGTATCACCTCAACTAAAAGAGGTTCAATTACCTCAGTACAGGCCGTTTACGTACCTGCGGATGACTTGACCGACCCTGCGCCGGCAACAACCTTCGCTCACTTAGATGCAACAACTGTACTTTCACGTAAAATTGCCGAGTTAGGTATCTACCCTGCTGTGGATCCATTGGATTCTACATCACGTATCCTTAGCCCAGCTGTTTTAGGCGATGAGCACTACAACACCGCTCAACGTGTTAAAGAAACTTTACAACGTTACAAAGAGTTACAGGATATCATCGCGATCCTGGGTATGGACGAGTTATCTGAAGAAGATAAACTGGTTGTATCACGTGCGCGTCGTGTTCAGCGTTTCCTGTCACAACCATTCCACGTGGCCGAGCAATTTACCGGCTTAAAAGGTGTATTGGTTGATATCAAAGAAACCATCAAAGGTTTCAACATGATCATGGACGGTGAAGTGGATGAATATCCAGAAGCAGCTTTCAACTTAGTAGGCAGCATCGAAGACGCCATTGAAAAAGGTAAAAAACTATTAGCTGAGGCTAATAACTAAGATAGGAGATTTGAGATATGAGATTTGAGATTAGCTTTTCAAATCTTATATCTCCTATTAAAAACAAGAGATATAAAGATATGGTAGTAAAGAGGCGTTTGTCTCAAATCTCACATCTAATATCTCACATCTAATCAAACATGACATTAGAAATTCTTACTCCCGATAAAAAAGTGTACGAGGGCGAAGCCACATCGGTAACCGTTCCCGGTACTTTGGGATTATTTGAAATATTAAACCACCACGCGCCTATCATCTCTACTTTACAGGATGGTAAATTAACTGTGCGCGGTGGCAGCGCTGCTAAAGAAGAAGTTTTCTTTATTAAAGGCGGTGTGGTTGAAGTATTAAACAATAAGGTCATTATTCTTGCTGAAGGCATTCAGCACAAATAGTCCTTATACCTACATTTACAAAAAACGTCCGGGTATAATACCCCGGACGTTTTTTTTTGACATTTTTTTCGACAGGGGATTTAACAAACTATGTCAACCATCAATTGGCGTAGAGTCTTGAGTTGGGGAGTAACTCAATTAATAAAAAAGGTGGGTTTACATGGTTTACACTTTTTATGGTTAACATACATTTAAATAATTGTAAATCAATTCATTGTGTTTTATTTCTTCAAAAAAGTGTAAACCATGTTTTTGGGATAATATTATGGGCTAAACATCAATTCATAAGCAACATGACATTAGCCGATACTGAACAAAGTGAATCCTTTTTTTATCGGCCCCTGCTCAAAAG
Organism: Mucilaginibacter lappiensis; assembly: GCF_900155965.1. Taxonomy (GTDB): domain Bacteria; phylum Bacteroidota; class Bacteroidia; order Sphingobacteriales; family Sphingobacteriaceae; genus Mucilaginibacter; species Mucilaginibacter lappiensis. Next base: position 43,092 of record NZ_FTMG01000009.1, on the reverse strand, counting down.
TTGTTTAAATTAACGGGGGTAAATTTTAAGGCAATTTATACATAGAATTAAGCAATATCATTAAGCAGCAATTACACCATGCAAAGCAGCCGAATTTTTACAAATCCGCTAACAGGTTTAGCTATTTCAGGCAGAAAATCGGCAACTTACTATGCATGCATAAAAAATGTACCGAATACCGTTTTGAACTTTGGTATATTTTATAACATACATTATTGCTATATTTTTATTTTAAACAGAATTAAATTTCATATTTACAATAAAAACAACATAAAATACTTTTTTCAAAAAAAATTCGTAGCTATTGCTATTCTTTATTGCTATATCTACCTTACAAATACAGATTCGTACTGTACGAATAAACCAGGATCAACAGGCAGAATTATTTACAAATTAGTCTATCATACCAAATAAAAATGAGTTCATCATCAGATACTACAGCGGCTATAGAATTGAATAAGTACAGCAAAACTTTTACGCAGGACGAAACACAACCTGCTGCCAAGGCCATGTTATACGGCATAGGTTTAACCGACGACGACATGGAAAAAGCACAAGTTGGAGTAGCCAGCATGGGTTACGATGGTAACACCTGCAATATGCACCTGAACGATCTGGCCAAGTTGGTTAAACAAGGTATCTGGGATGAGGATATGGTAGGCCTGATATTCCATACCATTGGCGTAAGCGACGGTATGAGCAATGGTACAGAGGGTATGCGCTACTCATTAATGAGCCGCGACATCATTGCCGATTCTATTGAAGCGGTTACCGGTGCACAGTATTATGATGGTTTAATTACCCTACCGGGCTGTGATAAAAACATGCCAGGCTCCATTATGGCCATGGGGCGTTTAAACCGCCCGTCTATTATGGTATATGGTGGCACTATTAAACCAGGTCACTGGAAAGGTGAAGACTTGAACATTGTATCGGCATTTGAGGCTTTAGGTAAAAAGATTGCGGGCCAGATAGATGACGTTGATTTTATGGGCGTAATTAAAAACGCTTGTCCAAGCGCTGGTGCATGCGGTGGTATCTATACAGCCAATACCATGGCGGCTGCTATTGAAGCATTAGGTATGAGTTTGCCATACTCGTCATCAAACCCGGCATTAAGCGAAGATAAAAAAGCAGAATGCCTTGCCGCCGGTAAAGCGATCAAGGTATTGTTAGAAAAAGATATTAAACCATCAGACATCATGACCCGTGAGGCATTTGAAAATGCTATAGTAGTGATCATGGTATTGGGTGGCTCAACCAACGCGGTATTGCACTTGATAGCCATGGCCAAAAGCGTTGATGTTAAAGTAACCCAGGATGATTTCCAAACCGTAAGTAACCGTATCCCGGTACTGGCCGATATGAAGCCAAGCGGTAAGTACATGATGGAAGACCTGCACAAGGTTGGCGGTGTACCTGCTGTAATGAAATATTGCCTTAGCCAGGGATGGCTGAATGGGGATTGCCTTACTGTTACCGGCAAAACCATTGCTGAGAATTTAGCAGATGTTCCGGAGATCAATTTCGAAACACAAACTATAATCCGCCCGGCCGAAAAACCAATTAAAGCTACCGGTCACCTACAGATATTGTACGGAAATCTTGCCGAAGGTGGCAGCGTAGCCAAGATTACAGGTAAAGAAGGCACCAGCTTTGAAGGCCCTGCCCGTGTATTTGATGGCGAATTTGAATTGATACACGGCATACAAAGCGGACGTGTTAAGTCTGGAGATGTAGTGGTTATTCGTAACGTGGGCCCTAAAGGTGCTCCGGGTATGCCAGAAATGTTAAAACCTACCTCTGCCATATTTGGCGCCGGGCTGGGTAGTTCGGTAGCATTAATTACCGACGGACGTTTTTCAGGCGGAACACACGGCTTTGTAGTTGGTCACATTACACCCGAGGCCTATGATGGCGGCGGTATCGCTTTTGTGAAAGACGAAGATCGGATATTTATTGATGCGATTAACCGCACCATCAACGTACTCATCAGTGATGAAGAATTTGCCGCACGTAAAGCAGCCTGGAAACAACCTGCTTTAAAGGTATCCAAAGGTTTATTATACCGTTACGCCAAAACAGTAAGTACCGCTGCCGAAGGTTGTGTAACTGACGAAATGCCGTAAGGTTATACCTAATTAAAATTGCTAATAAATAAAAACGTATCACGTAAAACGTACTACGTAAAACAACAATAAACATACAACATAATACCCAACACTATGGAAGTTGCACAGGAAACATTAACTACACCCGCACCAACAACAGCGGTAGAAGTTTCAGGATCAGTAGCATTATTGGAGGCATTAATTGTTGAAGGTGTTGATACCATCTTTGGCTACCCGGGTGGCGCTATCATGCCCATCTATGATGCTCTATTTGATTATAATGATAAACTGAACCACATCCTGGTCCGTCATGAACAAGGTGGTATCCATGCAGGTCAAGGCTACGCCCGTACTTCTGGTAAAGTGGGTGTTGTATTTGCAACCAGCGGTCCTGGTGCAACCAACCTGGTAACCGGCTTAGCCGACGCTCAGATAGACAGCACGCCTGTAGTATGTATCACCGGACAAGTGTTCGCTCATTTATTGGGTACCGATGCCTTCCAGGAAACCGACGTGATCAACATCACCACTCCGGTAACCAAATGGAATTACCAGGTAACGGACGCCAACGAGATCCCTGAGGTTATCGCCAAAGCTTTCTATATAGCCAAAAGCGGCCGCCCCGGACCGGTATTGATCGACATTACCAAAAACGCACAAATACAAAAATTTAACTTTGAGGGTTATACAAAATGTAACCATATCCGTAGCTACAGGCCAAAACCTATTGTGCGTACACAATACGTTCAGGAAGCTGCCGCGCTGATCAATCAGGCTAAAAAGCCATTTATCATTTGGGGCCAGGGTGTAATCCTGGGCACTGCCGAACAGGAGTTTAAAGCTTTTGTTGAAAAAAGCGGTATCCCTGCAGCATGGACTGTTTTAGGTGCCGGTGCCATCCCTACAGAGCATCCTTTAAACGTAGGTATGTTGGGTATGCACGGTAATTACGGCCCTAATGTATTAACTAACGAATGCGATGTGCTGATTGCTATCGGTATGCGCTTTGATGATCGTGTAACTGGCCGTTTGGATAAATATGCTAAGCAAGCCAAGGTGGTACATCTGGATATTGATCCGGCGGAGATTGACAAAAACGTAAAATCAACTGTACCGGTATGGGGCGACTGTAAAGAGACCCTTCCTATGCTGACTAAACTAATTGAAGAAAAGAAGCATACCGAATGGCTGAATACCTTTAACGAATACACTCAGAAAGAAATTGAAGCCGTAATTCATGACGAATTGAACCCTACCACCCCAGAAATGACCATGGGCGAGGTGATCAAACAATTGAATGAAATTACAAAAGGTGAGGCTATTATTGTAACCGATGTTGGTCAGCACCAGATGGTGGCCTGTCGTTATGCCAAATTCAATAAAACACGCAGCAACGTTACCAGTGGCGGTTTAGGTACTATGGGCTTTGCCCTGCCTGCAGCTATCGGCGCTAAATTTGGCGCCCAGGACCGCACTGTTGTTGCTATTATTGGCGATGGCGGTTTCCAGATGACCTTGCAGGAATTAGGTACTATTATGCAAACTGGTATAGATGTAAAGATCATCATCCTGAACAACCGTTTCCTGGGTATGGTTAGGCAATGGCAGGAGTTATTTAATGAGCGCCGTTATTCGTTTGTAGATATCCAAAGCCCTGATTTTGTTGCGGTTGCTGCTGCATACAGAATTGCCGGTAAAATGATCGATGATCGTAAAGATTTGCCTGCTGCATTAAATGAAATGCTGAGCACCAAAGGATCATTCCTTTTAGAAGTAATGGTAACAAAAGAGAACAACGTGTTCCCGATGGTACCGCAAGGATGCAGCGTAGCCGAGATCAGGTTGAAATAAAAGCCCCACCCGACCTCCCCGGAAGGGAGGAGTTTAAAAAAGACAATAAAAAATGGAAAACAACAATAAAGTTATAAATCATAAAGTCTCCCCTGCCGGGGGAGATTTAGAGGGGGCTTCTAAACAAGAATTTAACATCACGGTATACACCGAAAATCAGATAGGCCTGCTAACACGCATAGCCATCATATTTTCGCGCCGTAAGATCAATATCGAAAGCCTGAATACGTCTCCATCCGAGATCGATAAAATTCACCGCTTTAACATTGTGATCACCGAATCGGAAGAAGTGGTACACAAGCTTGTTCGCCAGATAGAAAAACAGGTGGAAGTACTGAAAGCCTATTATCATACCAATGCCGATGTGATTTGGCAGGAATTAGCGTTATATAAAGTATCAACCGATGTTATTGCCGAAAAAGTGAGTGTTGAACGTCTATTGCGTGAAAACGGTGCACGGGTAGTTGTACTTCGTAAAGATTATACGGTATTTGAAACCACTGGTCACCGTGAGGAAACTGACAATTTGATCAGTATATTGCAGCCCTTCGGCCTAATCGAGTTTGTACGCAGCGCTCGTGTAGCCATTATTAAAGATAGTGATGGTTTTAACCGTAAACTACGCGAATTTGAAAGACTGGAACCAGGCGAAGAAGTAATAGAAAACGAATACCTTAACCAAGGCGAAAAAGTATTTACAATGTAAGTTAAGAGCCGAAAGCTTCTTATCTTTATAAGCAATAAAATTTAAACTTTAAATAAAATCGGTGCAACCATTAAAACACCGGTGTAATCAATAAAAATAAACAAAACAATGGCAAAATTAAATTTCGGCGGTACTGAAGAAAACGTAGTAACCCGCGAAGAGTTCCCTTTATCAAAAGCTCAGGACGTATTAAAAGACGAAGTTGTAGCGGTAATTGGCTATGGCGTTCAAGGTCCGGGTCAGGCATTAAACCAAAAAGACAATGGCATCAATGTAATTGTTGGTCAGCGTAAAGGCACCAAAACATGGGATAAAGCAGTAAGCGATGGCTTTGTACCCGGCGAAACACTTTTTGAAATTGAAGAAGCTCTGGAAAGAGGAACTGTAATTTGCTATTTATTAAGCGATGCAGCTCAGATTGCCCTTTGGCCAACTGTTAAAAAACACTTAACTCCTGGTAAAGCATTATACTTTTCTCATGGTTTTGGTATTACTTTTAACGAGCAAACCGGCATCGTTCCACCTGCCGATGTTGACGTATTTTTGGTTGCTCCTAAAGGATCAGGTACTTCATTACGCCGCATGTTTTTACAAGGCCGTGGCTTAAACTCAAGCTACGCTATTTTCCAGGATGCTACCGGTAAAGCATTTGACCGTGTAATTGCATTAGGTATTGCTGTAGGTAGCGGTTACTTATTTGAAACCAACTTCAAAAAAGAAGTATATAGCGATTTAACTGGCGAGCGTGGTACACTGATGGGTTGTATCCAGGGTATCTTTGCCGCTCAATATGATGTATTGCGTGCCAATGGCCACTCTCCTTCAGAAGCCTTTAACGAAACTGTGGAAGAGTTAACACAATCATTAATGCCACTAGTTGCAGAAAATGGTATGGATTGGATGTATGCCAATTGCTCAACTACCGCACAACGTGGTGCTTTGGATTGGTGGAAAAAATTCCGTGACGCTACTAAACCAGTATTTGAAGAATTATACAAAAGCGTTGCAACAGGTGTTGAGTCACAAAAATCAATTGACTCCAACAGCAAAGCTGATTACCGCGAAAAACTGGATGCTGAATTGAAAGAATTACGCGAAAGCGAATTATGGCAGGCAGGTAAAACTGTACGCAGCTTACGCCCTGAAAACCAGGCTGTAGAAGCGTAATAATCAAGTCTTGAGTCGTAAGTCATAAGTATGAAGTTATAAGTCAATGACTTTATACTTACGGCTTATGACTTACTACTTCGGACTTTAGACTAAAGACTAAAAAACATGGGACAAACATTATTTGATAAGATTTGGGATGCACACGTCGTCAGTAGCAACGAGGGTTTTCCCGACATTTTATACATCGACACACATTTCATCCACGAAGTAACCAGTCCGCAGGCATTTGACGGCTTGCGTACCAGAGGGTTACCGGTTTTCAGGCCAAAACAAACTGTGGCCACCGCCGATCATAACGTTCCTACCATTGATCAGCACCTCCCCATCAAAGAAGAACTTTCCCGCTACCAGGTTGATATGCTTACCAAAAACTGTAAGGAATTTGGTATTGAGCTATACGGTTTGGGGCACCCTTACCAGGGTATAGTACACGTAATAGGGCCCGAGCTGGGCATTACGCGCCCGGGTGGTACTTATGTTTGTGGTGATAGTCATACCTCAACACATGGCGCCTTTGGTGCCATAGCGTTCGGTATAGGCACTTCTCAGGTAGAGCAAGTTATGGCAACCCAGTGTTTGCTGCAATCCCGCCCCAAAAGGATGAAGATTGAAGTAAACGGTAAGCTGCACAAAGGCGTTGGCGCTAAAGATATCATCCTGTACATCATCGCGCAGATCTCAGCCGCAGGCGGCACAGGTTATGCGGTGGAATATGCAGGCGATACCATCCGTTCTTTAAGCATGGAAGGTCGTATGACCATCTGTAACATGAGCATCGAAATGGGTGCCCGTTGCGGCTTAATTGCTCCAGACGAAACAACTATTGAATACGTAAAAGGCCGCGAATTTGCCCCTAAAGGCGAAGAGTGGGATAAAGCAGTAGCTTACTGGAAAACTTTATACTCTGACGCTGATGCTCAGTTTGATGAAGTATTATCCTTTAGAGCCGAAGACATTGAGCCAATGATCACCTACGGAACAAACCCCGGTATGGGCATTGGCGTTACACAACACGTTCCTGAAACCGCTTCGTTTGAAGCCAAAGAGCAGGGATCATACAAAAAAGCCCTGGAATACATGGGCCTGCACGATGACGAAACACTATTGGGCAAACCAATTGACTATGTATTCATCGGCAGTTGCACCAACTCACGCATTGAAGATCTGCGACAGGTGGCCGAGTTTGTAAAAGGCAAATACAAGGCAGATAATGTTACCGTATGGGTAGTTCCCGGATCAAAACAGGTACAGGAACAAGCCATCCGTGAGGGATTGGACAAGATATTTGACGCGGCAGGTTTCCCGCTTCGCGAACCAGGTTGCAGCGCATGCCTGGGCATGAACGAAGATAAAATACCAGCAGGCAAATATTGCGTATCTACCTCCAACCGTAATTTCGAAGGCAGACAGGGGCCAAATTCTCGCACCTTCCTGGCTAGCCCGCTAACCGCAGCAGCATCGGCCATTACCGGTAAGGTAACAGATATACGGGAGTTTTTGAAAGAAGAAGAACTGGTTTAAAATAGACTTGAGACATTAGATATGAGATTTGAGACAGAATCTCAATACTCATATCTCACATCTCATATCCAAATAACAATGATACTTGAAGTAGCCATATTAAACGTGATCCCGGGTGAGGAAAATGCTTTTGAAAAAGCTTTTTCTCTGGCTCAGAATATCATATCCAAAATGGCCGGCTATATTAGTCATCAGTTAAAGGGCTGTATTGAAAATTCAAGCCGTTATATATTACTGGTTGAATGGAAAACATTAGCTGATCATACCGAGGGTTTCAGGCAATCAAAAGAATACCAGGAATGGAAGAGGTTATTACATCATTTTTATGATCCTTTTCCGGTTGTTGAACATTATAAAGATATTGAGTTATAGACAAAATAGTCTCATATCTCACATCTAACATCTCATATCTAAAAGTATGGCAACTAAAATATTTAAACATATACAAACCAGCGTGGTGCCGCTGCCTATCGAGAATATCGATACGGATCAGATCATCCCTGCTAGGTTTTTGAAAGCTACCACCCGCGACGGCTTTGGCAACAACCTATTCCGCGACTGGCGATTTGATGGCGACGATAATCCTAAACCGGATTTTGTATTGAACAATCCAAACTTCAGCGGTAAAATACTGGTTGCAGGCAAAAATTTCGGTTGCGGAAGTAGTCGTGAACACGCTGCCTGGGCTATTGCTGATTATGGCTTTGATGCTGTGGTAAGCAGTTTTTTCGCCGATATATTTAAAGGCAATGCCTTAAACAATGGGCTGCTTCCGGTACAGGTAAGTGAAGATTTTTTAAAGAAGATCTTCGAAGCTATTTATGCCGATGAGCATGCTGTAGTGGAGATTGACCTGGTTGATCAGTTCATTAAAATTGTGGCCACCGGCGAACAGGAAACATTTGAGGTTAACCCCTACAAAAAAGCCTGCATGACCAACGGTTATGATGATATTGACTACATCCTGAGCAAAAAAGAACTGATAGAGGAGTTCGAAGAATCTAAATAATTAACACAATCAAAAAATTCCCCCATTAGGGGGTTAGGGGGCTAAATGGCACTTAAAAAACATATATTAGTAATACCCGGTGATGGCATCGGTACTGAAGTAACAACCTGGGGTAAGGCCGTACTGGAAGCAATTGGTCAAAAATTCGGCCATGAGTTCACCTTCGACGAAGCCCTGATGGGGCATGCGGGTATCGAAGCAACCGGCAATCCACTACCCGACGAAACTTTAGCTAAAGCAAAAGCCAGCGATGCTATTCTTTTTGGCGCTATTGGTCACATTAAATATGATAATGATCCTTCGGCCAAAGTACGTCCGGAACAGGGCTTATTAAAAATACGTAAAGAGCTTGGGTTGTATGCTAACCTGCGCCCTATCATGCTGTTTGATGAGCTACTGGATGCATCGAGCCTGAAACCCGAAATACTGAAAGGGACTGATATCCTTTTCTTCCGCGAATTGACTGGTGATGTTTACTTCGGCGAAAAAAAACGCAGTGAAGATCGTAATACAGCGTCAGATCTGATGATCTATTCCCGTTATGAGGTAGAGCGTATCGCTATAAAAGCATACGAAGCAGCCCGTGTTCGTGGCAAAAGATTATGCTCTGTTGATAAGGCCAACGTGCTGGAGTCTTCACGCCTGTGGCGCGAGGTAGTACAGGAGATAGCCAAGCAATATCCTGATGTGGAAACTGAACACATGTTCATTGACAATGCGGCCATGCAACTGGTTAAAAACCCTAAAAAGTTTGATGTGGTATTAACCGCCAATCTTTTCGGTGATATTTTGACTGATGAGGCTTCACAAATAGCAGGTTCAATGGGAATGCTGGCATCGGCATCTATTGGTGATGGTACAGGCTTCTTTGAGCCTATCCACGGTTCGGCACATGATATTGCCGGGCAGGACAAAGCCAATCCGCTGGCTTCTATCCTATCCGTAGCTTTAATGCTCGAGATAAGCTTCGGCCTCAAAGAAGAAGCAAAACTGGTAACATCGGCTGTTGATAAAGCGTTAAAAGATGGTTACCGCACCGGCGATATCGCTGATGCTAATACCGACAAAAGCAAAATTTTAGGCACCAAGGCCATGGGCCAAAAAGTACTGGAATACTTGTAGTTGAGCTAAAAGCCGAAAGGTTAAAGCCGAAAGCAGAAAATAAAACAGTCAGAGGTGGGAAAGTCATAAAATGACTCAATGACTCAATGACCAATGACCCAATGACTAAAGAGATGAAATGGAACGCTGATTTATACGACCAAAAGCATGCCTTTGTATTTCAATACGGTGAGGATGTGCTGGAGTTACTGGATGTTAAACCTGGTGAATATATACTGGATTTGGGTTGCGGTACCGGCCATTTAACACAACAGATAAAAGATAAAGGCGCCAGGGTAAAAGGCACCGATTTTTCGCCGGAAATGATTGAACAGGCAAGGGCTAAATACCCGGAAGTTGATTTCGCGGTTGAAAATGCTGCCGATTTTTTTACGGACGAAAAATATGATGCTGTATTTTCAAACGCGGCATTGCACTGGGTACTTGATGCTAATGGCGCGGCCCGTAGTGTGTACAACAGTTTGAAACATGGCGGTCGCTTTGTAGCCGAAATGGGTGGCAAAGGTAATGTGGCACACTTAATTGAAGCCATTCAACTGGTATTACAAAATCATGGTTACCATGTACAGGCCGACACTAAGCTATGGTATTTTCCATCCGTTGGCGAGTATGCCACCAAGCTGGAAGAACATGGCTTCAGGGTAACCTACGCGGTTCATTATGATCGCAAAACACCGCTTCAGGATGGCGATCTGGGTGTGGCTAAATGGGTAACTATGTTTGGTGCACAATACATGGAAAACATCCCAGAAGAAGAGAAAGCGGAGATATTAAAAGAAATTACACACAAACTGGAGCCCTTTTACAATGAAAACGGCCAATGGTATGCCGACTATAAAAGGCTGAGGTTTGTGGCGATAAAAGAATAGATATGAGATTTTTCAGCTTTCAAATTACACATAACAAGTAAATAAATAAAGAATTAACCGATGATAGGTACGAGTCTCAAATCTCATATCTAACATCTCAAATCTAAAAAAGATATGTTACACGATCCCAACCGCGTTTATGTTTTTGATACTACGCTTCGCGATGGCGAGCAGGTACCGGGTTGCCAGTTAACAACCCCCGAAAAAATTGAGATAGCAAAAGAACTGGAGCTGCTGGGCGTGGATATTATTGAAGCAGGTTTCCCGGTTTCAAGTCCGGGCGATTTCAACAGTGTTGTTGAAATTTCAAAGGCTGTAAAAGAACCCACCGTTTGTGCCTTAACACGCGCCAACAAAGGCGATATTGACGCGGCTATCGAATCGTTAAAATACGCCAAACGTCCGCGTATCCATACGGGCATTGGTTCGTCTGATATGCACATCAAGCATAAATTTAACAGCACACGCGAAGAAATTCTGGAACGTGCTGTTGAAGCCGTAAAATATGCTAAACGTGCCGTAGAGGATATTGAATTTTATGCCGAAGATGCCGGTCGTGCCGACGTGGAATACCTGGCCAAAATGGTTGAGGCCGTAATTGCCGCGGGTGCTACCGTAGTGAACATTCCGGATACTAATGGTTATTGCCTGCCCGATCAGTACGGCAGCAAGATCAAATTCTTGAAAGAGAATGTTAAAAATATCGATAAAGCCATCATTTCGGTGCATTGTCATAATGACCTTGGTTTGGCCACAGCTAATTCTATAGCAGGTTTGCAGAATGGCGCCCGCCAAATAGAAGGTACTATTAACGGCATTGGCGAGCGGGCGGGCAATACTTCTATCGAAGAAGTCGTCATGATCCTGAAAACACACCAGGTGTTGGGTTTGCATACTCAAATAGACTCTAAAAGATTTTATGAGCTTAGCCAAATGATCCGTACACAAATGCGCATGCCTGTGCAGCCTAATAAAGCTATTGTAGGCGCCAATGCCTTCGCGCACAGCTCTGGTATACATCAGGATGGCTTTTTGAAAATGCGCGAAAATTATGAGATCATTCGTCCGGAGGATGTAGGTTTCCCAAGCGCCAGCATTGTATTGACCGCGCGCAGCGGCAGGCACGCGCTTAAGTTCCATTTGGAACGCCTCGGTATCAACCTGAGCAAAGAAGAACTGGCCGAAGCCTATAATAACTTTTTAACTCTTGCAGATGTTAAATTAGACATCAACGATCATGACCTGTTGAGCCTGGTAGCGCACAAGCTGGTAAAAAACTAATAATGGAAACTGATACGAAAAACCAGCTGGATTTTGAGGCTGCTAATCAACGTCTGAAAGGTGTTGTTAAGCGCACCCCACTGGAATACAATGCCGGTCTCTCGGCAAAATACGAATGTGAGATATACCTCAAACGTGAAGACTTACAAGTAGTACGCTCTTACAAATTACGTGGCGCGTACAACATGATCAGTCAGCTCAGCGCCGAAGAGTTAAGCCGGGGCGTCGTTTGCGCTAGTGCAGGCAACCATGCGCAGGGTGTGGCATTCAGCTGTAATGCTTTAGGTACTAAGGGTGTGATTTTTATGCCCGAGATTACTCCACGACAAAAAATCACCCAAACAGAAATGCATGGGCACGGCAATATCGAGATCGTTTTAACCGGCGATACTTTTGATGATTGCCTCCGCGAAGCATTGATCTATACCGAAGCTCATCAGATGACCTTCATCCCACCATTTGATCATTACCGTATTATTGAAGGCCAGGGAACTGTAGGCTTAGAAATATTGGAAGATCTGCCGGATGTGGAAGCCGTGGTTATGCCTATTGGCGGCGGCGGTATGGCGGCTGGCACAAGCAGCTATTTAAAACAACACGTTCCGGGAGTTTACCTGATAGGTGTGGAACCCGAAGGTGCCCCCTCCATGCTGAAAGCATTTGAACACGGCGAACCAATCACACTACCTGAGATTGACCGTTTTGTTGACGGTGCCGCGGTAAAACGTGTAGGCACTTTAACCTACGAAATTTGCCGTGAGTTACTGGACGATATGCTGCTGGTACCCGAAGGAAAAGTTTGTACCACTATACTCAAGCTATACAATGAAGACGCCATTGTGGTTGAACCCGCAGGGGCCCTTTCTGTGGCTGTACTTGACGCCTGCAAGGATAAAATAAAAGGGAAAAAAGTAGTTTGTGTAGTAAGTGGCGGTAATAATGATATTGCCCGCATGCAGGAGATTAAAGAAAAATCGTTATTGTACGAGGGACTTAAACATTACTTCATTGTACGCTTTCCGCAGCGCCCGGGTGCTTTAAAATTGTTTGTGACCAGCGTATTAGGTCCTCATGATGATATTACCCGGTTTGAGTTCATCAAAAAGAACGATAAGGAGAATGGGCCTGCCCTTGTAGGTATCGAACTCCAATCTGCCGATGATTACCCGGCCTTATTAAAACGCATGCTGGCTCATCGCTTTAACGTGCTCGAATTGAATAAGGATCGTACTTTGTTTGAGTACCTGGTGTAGACTGAGATATCTCACATTAATAACCATTAAAGCCTGAGTCACCAAATGACCCGGGCTTTTTTGTCAGCAGAACAGCTTCGGGTGAAAACGGATAGAACGATGTTGGCTTGTGCGGTTGTAAGGGCATAGCGAACCTTACCTGAAGCGTGGGTAATGAGCGAACGAAGCAGGGGTAAGGTTTAGCAGCCCGTGGGTTCTACCCGATTTGCAGGGCAGAGGCCTTGTGCGGCAAAGAAGCATTTCTGCTGACTTGATTTTTGGTTACTTTGTATCAAGACAAAGTAACAGCCTCAGCGGCAATTGAGCGCTCTACGACTTGCATTACCCGCCCTGTATAAAGGGGATTGCTTCGTGCCTCGCAATGACGCGTTTAAATAAATAATATTACAACTCCCTAATACTCCAGCCACTTCCCTACCCTTACAGCAACTTTATCACCCTCGGTATACTTGCCAGGCTCTTCGTTCACTATGCGTAATGACACGCCGCGCTGCTCCAGTATCAGGTCCTCATAAAAACCTTTAAAAAGCACTTGCTTTACAGTCCAGCCTTTGTTTGGGGTAACCACCTTTATCTTTATCCATTCCGGATATATAACGGCATGTTCCTTTTTAATATCGACACCGCAAAGCCGGGCTTCGGTTGTGGTAAGTACATTACAGTTGCTGAGTAATTGCGCCGTATAAAGATTACGGGGCGATTGATATAAAGCTTTAGGATGTCCGTGTTCGATGATCTCCCCGTTTTGTAGCACGATCAATGCATCGGCCATGGAGAGCACTTCGGCAGGGTCATGTGATACCATGATCACCGTAAGCCCGGTTTCTTTCACTATTTGCCTGATATCGCTTTGCAAACCCTCCCTGAACGAAGTATCCACCTGGTTAAATGGCTCGTCCAGTAACAATACCTGCGGACGGGTAATAATGGCGCGAGCAATGGCTACACGTTGCTTTTCGCCACCACTCAAATCAGCTACACGCCTTTCGGCCATATGCAACATATTCAATTGCTTCAATACCTGTTCTGTTTTATGTTGCTTGGCTGCCAGATCAGTTGCTGGCAGCATGGCGGCTACGTTGTCCCAAACTTTGGCAAACAGGTTCAGGTCGTCGGTGTGCTGGGTAACCATTTTCATGGCATCATGCCCGGGGATCAGTTTTTCTTCGGGCCCCCAGATGCGCTCACCCTTAAATTGTACTTCTCCTGTATCAGGCGATAGTAAGCCATAAAGCAATTTAAGTAAAGTACTTTTCCCGCTGCCGCTTTCGCCAATAATGGCCGTTATTTTACCGGGTTGCACCACCATATTGGTTGGTTTCACACCCGAGAGTTGTTTACCAGGATATATTTTACTTACCGCAAGAGCCTGCAAAAAAGGAGTATCTGACATCGCTGGCAAAGATACACGATTTTAAGAACTTGCCCAGACTGGGCATATCAAAAAGTGGGTTTACATGGTTTACACATTTCATGGTTGACACTGGATTAATTTACTGACAGTCAATAAATTGTATAATTATTTCATAATTAGTGTAAACCCACTTATTATATCCGTAAGGAGTGGGTTTACACTAATCAGCTTAGTACAAAAGATATTTAGAATATTCTTAAACATGATTGCTTTGCATTAGCACAGTAGTCTGAAGTTGGAGACATTCGGACAGTGGGGCTAAAGATATTTTACAATCAAATAGACACCTATCATAATACTTATGATACCTGTACCTAATCCCCTAATATCCCACCCTAATTGATCTTGTTTTCCAGCCATAAATATCTTGATTTGCTTTACCGTGAGATATAAACCGACACCCAATAAAGCAACTCCTCCAATACTGTATAAACCACTCATTTTATCTATTATTAATATACCCTGGATATTTTGTAGCCGGTGGGTCTCCAGCTCTCCCCTTAATTACCTGATCAACAGGCACCATAATCCAATAAATCAACATTTAGAATCCCAGCGTTAAACCAAAAGAGAAATTCCTTAAGCCATTCTGTGCCGGGCTGTTCTCAAACATATCGCTAAAGTAGTATTTGGCATAAATACCCATAATGCCATAACCCACGCGTACAAACGCGCCTTTGCGCAGCCTGGTAAAATGATAATCGTCGTTAAACTTTTGTTTGCCGTTCTCCTCACTTATTTGTTTTACGCGGCCATTAAGGAGTACGCCAATTTCGGGGCCTGCAACAACCCGGAAGTAATTGCCTCTGTCATCTTCATGACTACGGTAGTAAAACGACAGCGGGATACGCAGATAACTTGATGAAAACCGGTTTTTACTGTAATGGATATCATCTTCGGTATAAGTTAAAACCGGCGTGTTTCGTTGTATGGTGATATCCCTGCGTAAACGGATCAACGTCCAGTCGAAACCGCCCGAAACATATATTTTAAAGGCACTGTTAAAACGATAGCCAAATTGTACCACATCAAATCCAACGTTGCTGGTTTTCCATTGGCGGTAACTCAAAAACTGGTTTTGGGGCGATAAGGTGAAGCTACCATGATCAACCAGGGTAGCTAAACCCAGGTCGATACGGGAAAAGGTTACTCCGAATGAAAAGCCAGGCGCTTTATGAGCATGATAGGCTGTATCCGGTTGATTTACTGCAACAACCGGCGCGTCATCCCCAACACCCAACTTTACCCTTACATGTTTTTTACGACCACTATCGGCCGAAGTGTGCGTTGAATCAGAATTAGTTTGCGCAAATGTTGTGCTTGCAGCAAGACATATGATGATGGTAAAAATTAGGCGTTTCATATATGATGGTAAATATATTATTTTTCTTTCTTCACTTTAATGATACCCAGGTTAATGCCGGTAATGGTGGCATCATCCTCATCGGTATTGGAAAACTCAATGAATTTGTCTTTCCGTTTATCAACTGCCGCAATCACTACGTTAAACACATCTCCCATACTACGAATACGACGTCTTTTAACCGGAGCTTTCGCTTTTGGAGGCAAAGCATCCAGCTGCGGCTTATTCTCCAGTAAACTCAGGTCATGAATGGCTGGTTTTACTAATATTCCGTCTCCGATATTATCGGGAACAACTACATTGGCCAAATCGTCTCCACGGGTTGTTAAAACAACCTGCGGATCGTTATTTATCTTTGCTAGCCCTTCCTTCTGTGCTTTTATTTTTTTTGTTCTGTCAGCATCTACCCTGTTGTTCGTCCTTTCGAGCTTTGCAATCGCCAAATGATTAGCTGGGGTGATAACTGCCTTTTCTGTTTTTTTGTTTTGCTGTTCGCTGGATATTACAACAGGAGTTGTTTTAGTAACCGGAGATATGTTTTTAACTATTCTATCGGCCTTTGGATGTTGCTTATTCACCTTACTCTGTTTAGGAATAAACAGCACGCCAATAGTAAGCACCAATACAATACCTGCCGCGATACTCAAAAAGGATACCAGCGATCTTTTGCGCCTGCCGGCGTCCAGCTCCGCGGCTATGCCTGTCCATATATGGGCCGATGGCTGTATCTCCAATTCATCAAGTGACGACCGAAAAAACTCATCCAATTCATTACCCTGCATATCCATAACTTTTGCCCTCCATTTTTGCAATTTGTTCTTTTAATATAGTCCGCGCTCTTGATAATTGTGATTTGGACGCGCCTTCACTGATACCCATCATCTCTGCTATTTCTTTGTGCGAATAACCTTCCAGCGCGTAAAGGTTAAATACCATCCGATAGCCCGGAGCCAGTTGTTGTATCAAACCCAGCAATACCTGGGCATCTAAATTTGATGTTGCGAGTGGGTTTACCGATGGCTCATTTCCCACCTCATCCGTATTAACTACTTGCAGCATCTTATGATGTTTACGATAATATTCAATGGAACTGTGTACCATGATGCGCCTTACCCAGCCTTCAAATGAACCGTCGCCCCGGTAATCGGCTGCTTTTTGAAACACCCGGATAAATCCATTCTGCAGCATATCCTCGGCTTCCATTTTGTCGGTAGCGTAACGCATACACACCGCCAGCATTTTGGCCGCGAATTGCTTGTATAGCAACTCCTGTGCTTTACGTTCGCCCGCTTTGCAGCGTTCTATCAATTGTTGAATAGTAAACTTTGGTTCCAAAAACATCATTTATAACAGTAAGATGTGATGCTTTGGTAATTGGTTGCATGGTATCGAAAATATTTTCTTGAGATGCAAAGAGGAGGGGAGTATGTATAAAATCCCGGTGTGATTCTACTTATGCTACCGCGGGCTTTCCGGCCCGTGGTAAATTATGGGGCTTCAGCTTTCAGCTGAAATTAAAGCTGAAAGCTTTAATCATGCCACCCACGAGATACACTGCGTTAATCTCGCGGGAGCGGAGTATTGTGGGATTTTATTGCTTCTTCCTTCTGTAACGCTTGTATATTTTCACGGCTATCATCAGGATCATGGCTAAGGCAACCAGACCAACTACGCCAAATATCCAGTTGAGGGCGCTTTTAAGTACTACCAGGAAAACGATGGCAAACAACAATAGCGTGGCCAGCTCATTCCATAAACGTAATTGGGTAGATGTCCATTTAAATACGCCATTGGCCATTTGCTTTATTTTATTCTGGCACATATGGTGATATACACCCAGCACTACTACAAATGTGAGTTTCAGGTGCATCCAGCCAAAATGAAGCCATATTGGTCTCATGATCAACATGGTAATACCGGCAGCAACCGTAAGGATCATGGAGGGGATGGTAATGATATTCCACAGCTTACGCTCCATAATGGTAAACTGATCTGACAATATCTTACGATCGGGCTCCGGTTTTTCCTGAGCCTCGGTATGGTAAATAAACAGGCGCACGCTGTAAAACAGGCCCGCCATATAACAAACCACAAAAATAATGTGTACAGCTTTTACGTAATCGTACATAGGTAATATATTTAATTACGGATTAATAAATTGAACTTCATGAAATTAATTAAATTTCACGGAGTTCAATTTATCCATGAAGCAAGTTGGTGATATTCGCCTATTGCTGTTAGTTCCTGTATTCCTTAATCACCTCTACCGCGTACTTCACGTTATCAAACGGGATGTCGGGCATAATACCGTGGCCCAGGTTAAAGATGAAACCCTTTTCGCCCTTCATCCTGTCGAACAGGCGATGAATACGCTCCTTGATCACCTTTTTATCGGCATACAGAATATGTGGGTCAAGGTTACCCTGTACGGCAATACCGGCAGGTAACCGTTTTTTAATATCCAACAAGTCAACATTCCAATCGATCGAGATCACATCCGGTTTAGCTTCGGCCATTAGCGGTGCAAATACAGAACTGCCTTTACAGAATGATATCACGGGGATATCCTTCCGGTTCAGCTTGCTGATGATCTCGGCAATATAGCGGTGACTAAATTCTTTATAATCGTCCCAGGCTAAAGCTTGTGCCCAGCTATCAAATATCTGTACGGCATTTACACCTGCAGCTATCTGCATGTTCAGATAATCGGCGGTAACGGTAGCTATTTTTGACAACAATTGATGAGCCAATTCGGGCTCATTGTGCAGCATCAGTTTGGTGAGTTTAAAATCTTTGGTCGATCCACCTTCTACCAGGTAGCTCATCACGGTAAATGGAGCGCCCGCAAAACCAATCAATGGTATACGGCCATTTAGGCGCTGTTGTATTACCTTAATGGCATCGGCAACATATTGCAATTTATCCAATACATCTATTTGCAGGTTATCCACATCAGCTTTTGTACGTACCGGGTTGGCAAACTTTGGCCCAACGCCGTTAGTAAAACTCAGATCGCCGCCCATAGCTTCGCCGGTAACCAATATGTCCGAAAACAAGATGGCTCCATCTATACCCAACAGATCAACCGGCAACATGGTAACATCAGCAGCCAGCTCCGGGGTTTTACACATTTCCAGGAACGAATACTTGTTTTTGATATCCCAGTATTCTTTCATGAAACGACCAGCCTGGCGCATCATCCACACCGGCGGGCGTTCTGTTTTCTCGGAAAAAGCTGCTTTTATTAATAACGAATCTTTCATATTCTTTAGAAGAGGCAAGAAATAAGAGTCAAGAATCAAGATTTTAACTACTATCGATGTACTGTAGTTTTGTCTTATGTCTTGATTCTTATCTCTTGCCTCTGTATTAGTGTTTTTTCAATTCCTGATGAAGACGGCTAATCACCTCCTTCATTTTGGCTGTCATTTTTTCTGTGTGCTTTTCAGCTAATCCCAAATAAGCTTTGGCTTTATCATAGTTACCAAACCTGATGTTAAGATTGGCAACCGTAACCAGCGCGGCCACATGGTCATTCAACGTATGCAGCGGATATTGCGCCGCCAGTTCATAATGCTGTTCTGCCGCCTCAAACTCCTGCCGCTGTACACAAACACCACCGTATATATACTCATAAAACCCTCGGCGCTTTTTGCTTAGCCATTTGGGGTTACTGATCTCTTTTAACGATGCTTCGGTTTTTACATAGTCCTTAGCATGAAAATGTTTGGCAGCTACTACCAGAGTGCCTTGTTTAAAGTAATCCCAGATGAGCAGCAATATCATCATTACCGCTACTGCCGCTAACTCATAAATGCGCAAGTACAGTAACAGGCCCAACGATAACAGGAAAATAAATGCTATAAATAAACGTACCCTATTACTGAACATTAATGCTGATTATCGGTAAACTTATAACCTACACCACGGATAGAGTGAAAATAAACCGGGTTTTTAGGATCTGGTTCAAAATACTTACGGAAGGTTAGGATAAAGTTATCAATAGTACGGGTGGATGGATATACATCATAATTCCAAACCGTTTCCAGGATCTGCTCGCGCGATACGGCATCATTTCTGCGTTCAATAAGCAGTTTAAGCAGCATGGTTTCTTTTTTGGTAAGTGCGGTGATGGATTCATCGGCATTCACCAGTTCAAAAGAGTTAAAATGGATGGTTTTATCACCAATTTTATAGCTGTTAAACTCTTTCAGATCCTCACCTTTCAGGCTGCGTTTTACCAGGTTGTTCACCCTTAAAATCAACTCTTCCAGGTTAAATGGTTTGGTCAGATAATCATCTGCGCCTTTTTTAAGACCTGCTATTTTGTCCTCGTTAGTGTTTTTAGCGGTTAAAAACATAATAGGCACTTCGGTATTCTCCAACCTGATGGTTTCGGCTACAACAAAGCCGTCAATCTCAGGCATCATTACGTCTAATATCACCAGGTTAAAACGCTCTTCTTTAAATAATTGCAAAGCTTTTTTACCGTTTTTAGCTGTAGACACTTTATACCCTTCCAGCTCAAGGTTAAGTTTGATGGCTTCCAACAAATGTTCTTCGTCTTCGGCTAATAAAATTCTTTTCTTGTTAGGCATGTTATTTTTTTAAATTTAGGTTATCCAAATACTACTTCAAAAACACTACCCGCCGGACGGTTATCCCGCACTTTAATGCTGGCCTGGTGTTTATCAAGCACTTCTTTTACAATATAAAGCCCCAGTCCGGTACCTTTAGTATTACGGGTGTCCTCGCTGCCTACACGGTAAAACTTATCGAAAATACGTGTTTTTTCGTTATCGGCTATACCAATGCCCTGGTCGGCCACTTCCAGGTAAACCTTATCGTCTTTAGAAAACAGTTTTACAGCCACTGCCGAACAGGGACTGGAATATTTTACCGCATTCTCGATCAGGTTAGTTACTACCGATGTCAGCGCAAACTTATCGCCGGTGATCTCTATCTTGGGTTCTATTTCGGCATCAATGATCTGCTGATTACAATCGCACTTAGTGATCTGCAAGCGGTTAACAATGCTATCCACCAATACCGAAAGGTTAAAGCTATTTTTGGGGAAAGTGTATGACCGGTTATCAATTTTTGATGCCAGCAGCATATTCTCTACCATATCATCCAAACGTTCCACATCAAGCAATGATTTGCTTACAAAATCAAGCACCTGTTCTTTAGTTAAAGAACGCTTCTGAATGGTTTGCAGTAATATTTTAATAGAGGCCAGCGGCGATTTAAGCTCATGCGTAACCGAAAGCAAAAAATTCCTTTTCTGCTCCTGTAACTTACGCTCTTTATTGATGGACGCATGCAGGCTATACGCCCCCACCACTAATATCAATATGAACATAGAGCCCTCGCCCAGGATCATCCCAATGCGTTGCGGCTGTAATTTCATCAGCATATAGCCCCACCAAACCAGTTCGGAAACGGCGTATATGATGAGCGCATAGAAAATAATAAATGGCTTTTTCATTATTTTAGTTTTTGGGTTCGGGTTGCGGGGTTCGGGTTGCCGGCAATTCAACTAAACTACCCGTCACACGAACCTCGCAACTCGAACCTATTTTCCGTTAAATACCAGATCAAGACTATCAAAGATAGCACGTTTAGCCTTCTCCAGGTCTATTTTTGTATGTGCAGATGATATAAAGCCCACTTCATAGCCAGATGGCCCCAGGTAAATGCCCCGGTTGATCAGTTCGCGGTGAAATTTCTTGAACTTTTCCATGCTGGAAGCATCAATATCTTCGGCTTTACGAATATACTCTTTATCTGTAAAAGCAAACCAGAATATAGAGCCGATGCCAAACACTTTAAACTTATAGCTACGTGCAGTGGCAAAGCGCTGTACCGCGTCGCGAAACTCCTCAGTTTTGTTGTTCAGGTCGCGGTAAAAACCCATTTTCAGCAGTTCGCTCAATTGGGCAATGCCCGCTGCCATAGCTACCGGGTTGCCCGATAAGGTACCTGCCTGGTAAACCGGCCCTTCGGGCGATATATTGCTCATGATAGCCGCCGATGACCCGTAAGCGCCAACAGGCATACCACCACCGATAATCTTACCGTAGGTAATAATATCCGGTTTAATGCCGTAATGGCCTGACGCACCTTCAAAACCAATCCTGAAGCCTGATATTACTTCATCAAATATCAACAGGGTGCCGTTTTGGGTACATATATCACGCAAAAACTGCAGGTATTCTTTTTCCTGTAGCAGCAAACCATTATTGGCCGGTATAGGCTCAATAATAATAGCGGCTATCTGGTCTTTAAAATCTTCAAAAGCTTTGGTTAAAGCTTCTTTATCGTTCAGGGACACTACGATGGTCTCGTCGGCAAAGGCTTTGGGTACACCTGCTGATGAGGTTTCGCCAAAAGTTACCAGTCCCGAACCCGCTTTTACCAGCAAGGCATCTACGTGACCGTGATAGCAGCCTTCAAACTTTAATATTTTGTCGCGCTTAGTATAACCTCTGGCCAGGCGGATTGCCGACATTACGGCCTCGGTACCCGAACTTACAAAACGCAGTTTTTCAATCAGTTTATTATTTTTCAGGATGAGTTCGGCCAGCTCATTTTCCAAAGCGGTTGGCGCACCGAACGACATGCCGTTTTGCATTACCTCGGTAACTTTTTCGCGAACCTTGGTATTGTTATGTCCCAGAATAAGCGGTCCCCATGAACAGCAAAAATCAACAAACTCGTTACCATCGGCGTCCCAGATATGGCTGCCATCACCTTTTTGTATAAACAAAGGTGTACCATAAACAGATTTAAACGCCCTTACCGGTGAATTTACACCACCCGGAAAATAGGTTTTCGCTTTCGCATATAACTCCGCAGACTTTTCCCTGCTGATATCAGGTTTGCCTGTAGTATTCAAAGGCTCATTGGCCTCACCCGAAAACATTTTCTTTATTGAATCTAACATTTTTTATAAGTCAAAAATCAAAATTCAAAAGTCAAAAATTCAGTATTTGTTTTGAATTTTAACTTTTGAATTTTGACTTATTTTAAAGCCATTTATTTTCCAACACCTCTTTGGCGTGATAGGTTAGTATCGCGGTAGCGCCTGCCCTGCGGATGCTGGTGAGCACCTCGGTAATGGCGCGCTGCTCATTCAACCAGCCTTTTTGTATGGCTGCTTTGATCATCGCATATTCGCCGCTTACGTTGTAGGCAGCTACCGGCAATTCGGTATTATCTTTTATCAGTTTAATCACATCCAGATAAGGCAATGCAGGCTTTACCATTAAAAAGTCGGCGCCTTCCAGTTCGTCCAGATTAGCCTCTATCAATGCTTCGCGCTGATTGGCGGGGTTCATCTGGTACGTTTTTTTATCACCAAACTTAGGAGCCGAATTTAAGGCATCCCTAAACGGGCCATAAAAAGCACTGGCATACTTGGCCGAGTATGACATAATAGAAACGTTGGTAAAGCCATTTTCGTCCAGCACATTGCGAATATATCCCACACGACCATCCATCATATCAGACGGGGCAATGATATCGGCACCGCATTGCGCATGAGCCAGGGCCATTTTACCCAATACTTCTAAGGTTTCATCGTTCAGGATCACACCGTCTTTCACAATACCATCATGGCCATCACTGCTATAGGGATCCATCGCCACATCGGTAACCACACAAGCCTCCGGAAAGTTCTTTTTAACTTCACGTATGGCCCGCAGGTACAAACTGTCGTCACGGTAACTTTCAGTAGCTAATGGATCTTTTAATGCATCCTCAATATTGGGGAACAGGTCAAAAGAGTTTAAGCCCAGTTTCAGGCAGCTTTCAATCTCGCGTAGCAGGTTATCAACAGAATAGCGATAAATGCCGGGCATGGAAGCCACCTCTGTTTTTTGAAACGTACCATCCACAATAAACAGTGGGAATATCAAATTAGCCGCGCTAACATGTGTTTCCTGCACCATTTGGCGTATCACTTCACTTTTCCGGTTTCTACGTGGTCTTTGTAACATAAGCCCCCTCTAAATCTCCCCCGGTAGGGGAGACTTTTTATTTAAATTTTATCAAAAGCCCTCCCTACCGGGGAGGGTTTGGGTGGGGCTTACAATCCAAACACAGCCTCTGCCAGCCCAACTTCGTCGGGCGAGTAAGGCAGGGTATATTTTACACCCATTTCATCAAATTTTTTGCCTGTCGATTTACCTATGGCTACTACCTTTTGATACGGATCCAGCAGGTTACCGGCAAAATAAGCCTCAACGTTTGACGGACTGGTAAACACCATCACGTCGGCCCCACTAGGCTCTACATCTTCTACCAATACAGTTTCATATACCGGCAGGTCAATAATTTTGGTATCGGCAGATAATCCTTGCTGTATACTTCTCATTGGGCTTTCTGCACCAGGGAACAACACGATCTTGCCGTTAGCCAGTTTGGCAAATTCTTCGGCTACTTCGGCAGTATCGGTGCCTTCGCCCACATAATCGGTAAAATGACCTTTGCGGCGCAGCATCTCTTCGCTGCCGCTGCCCATTACACCAAACTTTACCTTTTTAGGAAACAGCGGATTCAACTGAAAAAAGTAATCCACTGCATTTTTACTGGAGAAAAATATCCAGTCGATATTTTTTAATATATAGGAATCAAACTTGGTGATTACCGGTACGGTGCGGATAAGCGAACGGGCCTCTACCTCGATACCCAAATGTTCCATCGCTTTCTTAAAGTAGCTTTGCTCAGACAGTTCGCGTGATATAAATACCTTCGATGGGTGTTTGCGGTCTTTGGCATATTTAGCTATAACCTTTTCTGCCAGACCCTCTGTAGTGGGTGCCTCTAAAAACAACCGGTTCGGAAATTCATCCCCTTCATCAGCCTTGGAGGTAAATACCTGGAACATCCCTTCATCGCGCCGGCAATAACAGCCTAATGGCAGATGACAGCCGCCGCCGAACATTCTCAGCACGGTTCTTTCCACCGCCAGCTCTTCGGCTACATCGGGGTGGTGAAGTGTCTGGAGTATTTCAAAAACTTCCTGGTTGCTTTCGCGAATCTGAATAGCAAGCGCCCCCTGTGCGGGGGCAGGGATCAGCTCCACAGGGGTAATTTCCTCTACGTGAAACTCGCTCAGATCTAAACCTAAACGTACTACCCCTGCTTTGGCTATCATAATAGCATCGTATTTTTCGTCGCGCAGTTTGCCTATACGGGTAGGCACGTTGCCGCGCAGATCTTCTATCTCCAGGTCGGGGCGGTGTGCCAGCAGCTGCGCCTTGCGCCTGTTGGATGATGTACCCACAATAGCGCCATATTTTACCGACAGCTTTTGGTGCACATCCACACAGTCCTTCAAGATCAACAACAGTTCAGCCGGGTCCTCCCGTTCTGAAACTGCTGCGATGATGAGTCCCGGAGGGTTTTCAGTTGGCAGGTCCTTGTGCGAGTGTACCGCAACATCAATGGTACCGGCCAATAATTCTTCTTCTAATTCCTTGGTGAAAAAACCTTTTCCTTCTAACTTATCAAAGCTCAGGTTTAGTATACGGTCGCCCTGGGTTTTTATGATCTTTAGCTCGGCGTTTACGTTGATGGCGGCAAGGCTGTCTTTTACAAAATTAGCCTGCCATAGTGCCAATTCACTGCCGCGGGTTCCTATTATCAGTGTTCTGTCCAAAAGAATGATTTTTTACGGTGCAAATTTAATTTTTTATAGGCATGAATTTAACATTAATTCATGTTATGAAAGTAGGCTGACTAATGATAATTCAAAAGTTAAAATTAAAAAGTCAAAAAAGGGCGATTTGGAGTGCATTCAACTTGAGTTTGTTAATGTTTTATCAAAGAATTGCCAAGGGAATGAATTGCCTGGTTAGTTCATCCGGAAGTCATGCCGAATTTATTTCAGCATCCTACATGCAGCGTATACACCATGCAGTTTTTGAATTTTAACTTTTGACTTAATAAGGGCGTTGCCTGCGGCCCGGGCTATCCGCTCATACGCCTGCAGGCATTAGGCTCGGGGCCGGTATCCGCTGCTGTCCCTAACGCGGGTTTTAATTATTGAATTAGTGAATTATTGATTTCTTTTTTCCGTCAGCAGAACAGCTTCGGGCGAAAGCGGGCAGAACGATGCTGGCCTGTGTTGCAGGGGCATTAGCAAGTTTTTGCTGAAGCGTAGGAAAAAGAGCGAACAAGGTTGGGCAAAATAATTGCAGCCCTGGTTCTGTCCGGTTTGCAGGGCAAAGGCCTTGTGCGGCAAAGAAGCATTTCTGGTGACTTGATTTTTGGTTACTTTTCATCAAGGAAAAGTAACAGCCTTAGCGGCAATTGAGCGCTCTGCGATATACATTGTCCGCTCTGTATAGCATGCGATTGCCACGCTGCGCTCGCAATGACATACTTTAAAAATTATCAGAAAAACAGTAAGATTAGTTTTCGTTGATCAATATATCCTTAGCCATAATCATGGGCACGCTGATATATTTTTTCTCCATGTAGTTGATCACCTTTTCCAGGATCTCGCGCGATTGCTCGTCCAAACCCTGCACCTCATCGGCAAAAACAGAATTAATAGCGGTATTGCGGATCTCTTTAATCTTCTCCGGTACCTGGCGCATGGCTACTTCAATACGGCGTTGTTTTAACTGGGTTAAAAACTCGGCGATGTTTTGCTCAATAATAGCTTCGGCATGAACCAGTTCCTGGTAGCGTTCCTGCAGGTTACGTTTGGCAACTTCGTTAAGAGAATGTACTTCAATAAAGTTAACCGGGAACTGCTCCAGTACTTCGGGAGCGGTGTCATTTGGTATAGCCAGGTCGACAATAGTTTTGCGACCGGTTTCGCCGTTCAGCAGCGATTGGTATATTTCGGTAGTAATGATAGGCTCTATGGCTGATGTACAGGTGATGATCACATCAAAACCTTTATTATATGTTTTTAAAGCCTCCAGGTCAAAAGCCTCACCACCCAGGTCGCTCGCCAGTTCGGCTGCCTTTGACAGGGTGCGGTTAAATACCGCGAAGTTGGTGAATTTATGCTTTTTAAGGTATTTGGAAATATTGCGGTTAGTTTCGCCGGCACCAATGATCAGTACACGGGCATCAGTAGCACATAGGTTAAGGTCGCGCAGTTTGCGGTAAGCCAATGATACTACCGAGATTGGATTTTTAGAGATGTTGGTATGTGTATAAACCTCTTTGGCGGTTTTCACCACACAGTTCATCACCATGCGTAAACCGTCGCCGGTAAGGCCTGCCTCTTTGCAATGCTCATAAGCTTTGCGCAGCTGGGCCAGTATTTCTTTTTCGCCAACTATCAAACTTTCCAGCGAGCACGAAGTACGTAAAAGATGTATCATGGCCTCCTGCTCTTCATAGATAGAAGCACTGGCCATAAAGGTACTCAAGGAATGATCACACAATTCGGTATTAAACGATTCGATGAACTTCCGGGCAAAATCCTTGTCGACCTTATGAGCGGTTGTCATAACAAATTCAACACGGTTACACGTAGCCAGATAAAATATCTCCGGAATTCCAAATTGAGCTTTTACCTGTTGAAGTTTTTCTGTCAGATTTTCCTGGCAAACCACCAATCTACCTAATTCCTTCAGTTCAATCTGTTTGTGTGTAAAAGCAATAACCTTTAAATACTTCAAAGCAGTTTTAAATTTGACCGAACAAAAATATCACTATAAATGAGATACCGTGTCAATACTTTGTCATACAGGGCTATTTAGAATGTTTATAAATTACGAAAACTGACCGTAAAACAACATTAAAACTGCTTAAAACAATATTTAACAAAATAATGTATATTACATAATGCATCTTATCAAAAATATAAGCCTGATTATCCTGATAATTGGGTATACGCTTGCAGGTATCAACCATTTTGTTAATCCAACGTCGTATCACCGCATCATTCCGCATTACCTGCCCTACCCGGTAGTTATTAATATCATAGCGGGCGCTGCCGAAATATTGCTGGCCCTGCTGCTTATCCCTACCCAAATCAGGCCATGGGCGGCTTATACTATCATATTAATGCTGATCGCTTTTTTACCTGTACACATAACCATGCTCGTTAATGCCCCATTCCGATTGGGCAAGTTAAATGTAACACCTTTACTGGCCTGGATACGGCTGGCCTTGCAGCCTGTGTTAATGGCCTGGGCATGGTGGTATACTAAATCGTAGTTGGGAAATGGATTTTTGGAGCAAGGATTTGAGGAGCAAGGAACAAGGATATGAGGAAGAAGATTTGAAGAACAAAGATAAAGGACATTGGGAGTATGGATCCTGAGAACAAGGACTTTGAGAACAAGGATAGAAAGAACAAGGAGCAAGGACATAAAGAAGAAAGAAAAATCCTTACTCTTTGCTCCAAAAATCCTTGCTCCCCTTAAAATATAAAATAACAACCTATGGATCTGCAAAGTGTTGAAATGCGTAACCTGGAAGTACAGGATTACCAGGAGCTTAAAAAGTCAATGAAATCGGCTTATATGGATATGGACGAGGACTATTGGGATGCCAATTCCATCAAAAGGCTCATCAAGCTGTTCCCCGAAGGTCAGATCTGTATCACCGTAAACGATGTAGTGGTAGGTTGCGCGCTATCTATTATGGTCGACTACCAAAAATTTGGCGATAACCATACCTACAAACAAATAACCGGCGACAGTACTTTTAAAACCCATACCGATAAAGGCGATGTGTTGTATGGCATCGATATTTTTATCCATCCTAATTATCGCGGCCTGCGCCTGGCCCGCCGATTGTACGAAGCCCGAAAGGCTCTTTGCGAAAAGCTGAACCTGAAAAGCATCATCGCCGGCGGCCGCATCCCCAATTATCAAAAATACCAGAATGATTTGACGCCCCGGCAATATATCGATAAGGTAAAGTACAAGGAGATTTATGATCCTACCCTGTCGTTCCAGCTGGCCAATGATTTTCACGTACGCAAGGTGCTGCGCAATTACCTGCCCGAGGATAGCCGTTCCAAAGGTTTTGCTACGTTGATTGAGTGGAACAATGTGTATTACGAAGAGATCAGCACGGCCATTAACCAAAAAACGGTGGTGCGTATTGGCTTGGTGCAATGGCAAATGCGCTCGTACAGCAACATCAGCGAATTGATGAAACATGCCGAATATTTTATTGACGCCGTGAGTGATTACCAGGCCGATTTTATTTTGTTCCCCGAACTGTTCAACACCCCGCTGATGGCCGATTATAACCACATGGATTCAGCCAAGGCTATGCGCGAGCTGGCTAAATACACGCAGCCTATTATCGAAGAGTTTTCTAAACTGGCAGTATCCTACAACGTGAATATTATTGCCGGTAGCATGCCTTTTATTTTTGAGGATTCACTGTACAATGTATCGTACCTGTTTAGGCGAAACGGCAGTATGGAGGAAGTTTATAAGATACACCCAACCCCGGCCGAGATCAGCTCCTGGGGTATGCGCGGTGGCGATGAGGTAAAAGTATTTGAAACCGACGCCGGTAAAATAGGCATCCTGATCTGTTATGATGTAGAGTTCCCGGAGCTGTCGCGTATACTGGCTGGTCAGGATATGCAGATATTGTTTGTACCCTTCCTCACCGATACCCAGAACGGCTACAACCGGGTTAAATTTTGCGCCCAGGCCCGTGCGGTGGAGAACGAATGTTATGTGGCCATAGCCGGTTGTGTGGGCAACTTGCCCAATGTAAATAATATGGGTATCAGCTATGCGCAATCGGCAGTGTTTACGCCATCCGATTTTGGCTTCCCCACCAATGGTATCCAGTCCGAAGCCACGCCCAACAGCGAAATGATTGTGATTGCAGACGTAGATCTTTCCCTTCTGGATGAGTTACATGAATACGGCAGTGTACAGAATCTGAAAGATCGCCGAACTGATTTGTATAATATTACATTTAACGGCAAAAAGGTGTAATATTATCCTTTGATGGAAAGCTACATTCAATGGGAAGATCTAACTATTTACAAACCATTAAAAAAGGAAGATCTTAAGCATAGCTACAAGCGGTTTACAGATATTATATTCCATAATTTATCTCATTTTGGCTTTAAGCGTTATGGGCGAATGCTTATTAAACAGTCAAACGAATTATTACACGTTATCCATCTGGATACACGCGGGAGTTGGACGGGCATGTCTGATAGATTTAATGTGGAAATTGCCATAACAACCATTTATGATGAAGATTCATTTATTCACAACCGGGGTCTTACAGGAGCAAAGAAAATTGAACAGATTATCCCCGGGCTCCGGAATTTTTATCGGATCACCCAGGAATATGAATTGCTTGCTGATTTTTTAACCAGGAAGATTATAGAATTTGTTCTCCCTTACTTCGACAAATACAATTCTGCCGCGCAAATTCTTGCCAACCCTAAAGATTTCGATCTGCGTCAAATAACTGCACTCCATCAACGCAATGGCAATCTGTTTTTATTTTGTGAATTGCACAACCACTGTGATGAATATGCCTTGGCTATTTTGAAAGAACGGGTTGAACATCATATTTTATCAGGAGCAGATCAAACAAATCCAATATTTACTGAATTAAAAACCCTCTTTGAATTAGTTAAACAAAAAAACTGGCTAGCTGTGACTAATGCTTTAAATAAAAAACAAGTGATTGTACTAAAGAAGCTCCGGCTTAAAGCTTTGCCCAATAAAGCGTCAACGCCTGATTGATATTTTAGAGTAAGTGTATACGCTTACAATCATTATAGTTCAAGCGAAAGACGCTTGAACTGGCGGGGTTTTAAATTAAATTTGCCATCGCATGAAAAAAAATCTCCCCCTAATCATATGCTTGATCATTGCTCTTTTATTCATAAGGCTGTTTTTTTTTATTAAAAATACAGGCGACAGAGATGTAAAATCGACGCAAAATGAAAACGTAACAATAAGTCAAACTATTCCGGCCGATTATGCGGCCTTATTTAAATACAAAAACAAACTTTCATCCGACCAAACGACAAATACCAGGTTCCGGAATGCGGTTGCCGATATCAGATATGACAACAAATATTTTATCCAGGTGTATAAAATAGATACCTCCTTCAATCATTCTTTATCAGATTTTATCACAGAAAGCCATCAGGATAAGCACATTACTTATGATCAATCTTATAGAAAGATTAGTGATCATAAACTTTTTTCCATCAGTTATAAGGTGGGGCAACCAGAAAAGATATCGGCCATTTTGCTTAATATATTTGGTAATGACACACAAACAATTGAAAAAAGGGACTCTATAGCGGGCTACTATTCAGATCTTAAAAATCTTTCCATTCAATATGGACAGAATCAGGCACAGGATATTTATATCAAACCAAAAGATGACAAGGCATCTATGCCAATTTCCATTTATTTTATCAAAAAAAACCAGGCCCTTTACTCGATTATTTTAACTGCAATCAATAACGAGCCAGTTACATCAACTACTTTAAAAGAGTTGCTGGCAAAATAAAATTCGGAGCAGAGTTCTTCTTTCGCTCCCGCGAGATTAGCGCAGCGTATCTCGTGGAGATCATGATTAAAGCTTTCAGCTTTATAGTTCAGCTGAAAGCTGAAGCCATGTTTACCACGAGCTAAAAGCTCGCGGCAGCTGAATTCTTCATCCACAATTGACGCACACATACCGAGTATGCACTAACCAATTCACGCCAAAAAAGTGTAATTTTCACCCATGGTTCGTAAAGATAATTATACACTGCCCGGCGCTAAGGGTCGCCCGATGTTGATAGATGTAACGTATGAAGATGCACTTAAAAACGCGCCGGTAGTGATCTTTGCGCATGGCTTTAAAGGCTTTAAGGATTGGGGCACACATAACCTGGTAGCCGATTATTTCGCCCGTAACGGTTTCCGGTACCTCAAATTTAACTTCTCGCATAACGGCACTACGCCCGATCATCCTACCGATTTTGCCGATCTGATTGCCTTTAGTGATAATACCTTTTCCATCGAGCTGGAAGATCTGGATACTATTATTGATTTTGCCTGCAGCGGCTCGGGCATGGCAGCGGCCAACGGCGTATTTTTAATAGGTCATAGCATGGGCGGCGGCATCAGCATCATCAAATCGGCAGAGGACCGTCGCATCAAAAAACTGGTAACTATGGCTTCTATATCCGGCTTCCGCAATCTGTGGCCGCAGCAAAGCGAGGCGCAATGGTACCTGCAGGGCGTCATTTATATGCATAACTCCCGCACCGGGCAGCAAATGCCGCTCAAATCAACCTTGCTGGATGACCTGGACAAACACCCTTTACGGCTGAATATCCAAGCCAAAGCCGCCGAAGTACAACAGCCCTGGCTACTGGTACATGGCGACATCGACCCAACAGTTCCCCTTGATCATGCCAAAGAATTACACACAGCCCAACCCAAGGCCGAATTGGTGATCATCAAAGGCGGCGACCATGTTTTAGGAGCCTCGCATCCTTATACAGGGGATACGCTGCCCACTTCCTTACAGGGGTTTTGTGATAGGACAATAGCCTTTTTTAATTATTGAATTAGTGAATTTTGTCTGAACCATGATTTTTCAGATTAAGAGATTACCGTGATTTATTAAATTTTCTCCCCCGTCAGCAGATAAGCTTCGGGCGAAACCGGGCAGAACAATGATGGCTTGTGTGGCTGCGGGGCATAGCAAGTTTTTGCTGAAGCGCAGGAAAAATGAGGGAACGAAGTGGAGCAAAATAATTGCAGCCCTGGTTCTGTCCGGTTTGCCAGGTAAAGGCGCTGTGCGGCAAAGAAGCATTTCTGATGACTTGATTTTTGGTTACTTTGTATCAAGACAAAGTAACAGCCCTAGCGGCAATTGAGCGCTCTACGACAGGTCTTGTCTCTATCGAGTAAGTTGTTTGTGAGGACACAAACGACGGGAAAGGGGAATAACAGGCTCATCCTCCCAATAAACCCCAACAGTCATTCCTCCGTCAATAAACACCCCATTACCGTAACTTTAAACACTTAACCCTATCTTAAACCAAAATACTATTAGCTTACCATGAGTTTAGAAGGATCACGAAAAGAAGGAAAAAAATATATTAACGTTATACCAACCGACGAAGGCGGTTTTGGCAAAATACTTCCTATACTGGGAGAATACATTAACAACAAAGCCGAGAATACTCCTCTTAAAACATTAGGCCCCTTTAAAACCGATACTACTGCATACCAAAATCCGCCGGCCAGCGGCCTGCGCATTACCTGGATAGGCCATACCAGTATATTGATTGAAATAGACGGCAAACGCATCCTTACCGATCCGGTTTGGGGCGAACGTGTTTCGTTCTCCAAATACATCGGCCCCAAACGCTTTTTTCAGCCACCGCTTTCATTAAGTGAATTGCCCCCGCTGGATGCTATCATTATATCACATGATCATTATGATCATCTGGATAAGGATACTATTCAATTTTTCGCTGGTTCTTCTTCAACGCCGTTCTATTGTTCGGTAGGTGTAGGCCAACACCTGAGTAAATGGGGCATTTCCCAAAATCGTATCTCCGAAATGGATTGGGGTAATAGCGTAGTGATTGGTAATGATCTAGTGGTTACGGCTACTCCTTCGAGGCATTTTTCGGGTCGGGGAATTACCGGACGTAATGAAACTTTATGGTCGTCATTCGTGATCAGGGGCCCCAAACACAATATTTATTTTGGTGCTGATTCGGGCTGGTCGCCCAGTTTCGCGGAGATTGGCGAAGCCTTCGGCCCATTTGATTTGACCATACTGGAAATTGGCGCTTATGGCAAATACTGGCCCGATATACACATGGGCCCCGACCATGCTTCGAACGCGCACCTGGCCCTCAAAGGCAAATTGATGATGCCCGTACACTATGGCACTTTCAGCCTGGCCCCGCACGCCTGGTACGAACCCATTGAACGTTTAACCGATCTGGCAAAAGATAAAAACATCAACCTGTTTGTGCCCAAACCCGGCGAACCAACCGAAGTAAAAGAAGCCTACAACAGCAACTGGTGGAAACCGTATTTGTCGTGATTATGATGTAAAAATCGTTATGTCATCTCGACAGAGCTTTTGGAGGACAGAAGGTGGCGCGAAAGAGAGATCTTCTGCTGCATGATTGTGAATATTGTATAAGATTTCTCCTCGTACCTCGTTCGAAATGACATGGGGTTTATAGGAATCTGACAATAATAGCTAATTAGTAATCGAAACGAGCACTGTCATCAAAACATATCTGTAATTTTCCGTATCTTTATACAAGTAACCAGCCCGGGATTCTCTAAACCAGAAAACCGGGCTGTTTTGTTAAAGATGAAAAGACAACAAAAACCGACCGTTTAGCACATACATATTTAACTATCAACAAATTAACACTTTTTAAATCTTTCAAAACCCATCAAAAATTTGTTAAAAAGTGTTAAAATGGCGTTAAAACTTAGTTAAAGTGGGTAATAGCTGGTCCTTTTTGTCCGATTTTTGACCAAAAAAGTGTTAAAATTTGAGGTTTAAAAAGTTTTTCTATCCAACAAAGTAACTTCGGGCGTTTGCGATAATCAAACGGGAGTAAATGCCTCACAAAAAATCCTGATCAATGGCTCAAACTTATATACTGGTAAT
Source organism: Mucilaginibacter lappiensis (assembly GCF_900155965.1). Lineage (GTDB taxonomy): Bacteria > Bacteroidota > Bacteroidia > Sphingobacteriales > Sphingobacteriaceae > Mucilaginibacter > Mucilaginibacter lappiensis. The sequence continues at coordinate 8,795 of NZ_FTMG01000009.1, read as the reverse complement.
TGAAGGCAAACCACAGGGCCCTTTTAGCATCGACCAGCTAAAAGACCTCAAAGTAAAACCTACCGATTTTATAAAAACCCCCGAAATGGACGATTATAAAGAAGCACAGGAAATTGCCGAACTGCGCACACTTTTCGGCTTTGCCAAACCATCGTTGCTCATGCAATATTATGGCAGTTTTGATCAGCGCCTGCTGGCTTCGGTACTGGATTGGTTTATACTTTTTGGAGTATTTGTGATCATTGCTTTTATCGTAGTGTTGCTGTTTATACAGGATAAAGAAACGCGCATTATAGTATCCTTCAGCATTTTAGGCGTTATCCCATTGGCTAAAGTGATTTATCATATCGTGATGGAAAGCTCGGCCAAACAGGCAACCTATGGCAAACAAATGCTCAAGATCAAAGTGGTAGATATCAATGGCGATCGTATCAGTACAGGAGTGGCTATCAGTCGTAATTTGCTCAAACTACTTTCAGCATTGCCGTTTTGTTTGGGTTATGTGATAGCCTTCTTCAATAAAAAACAGCAATGCCTGCATGATATGCTGGCCAATACCCTGGTGATCAAGGAAAGACTGTTTTAGAGGCGATTCATAGAAGGGGACGCCTCTTAGAAAATTAAATAGCTATTCGACTATATTCACTAAATTTGCATCTTATTAATTTTCGCTGCATGAATACTGATGCTGTTAAGTTGCTTCAAGGCCGTTATTGTAATTCACTAACCGAATATTCGCGTTTTGTTACCCGCGAGGTGAATATTGGTGATGTGCCCATGGGCGGCAATAACCCTATCCGGATCCAAAGCATGACCACTACCGATACTATGGATACCATAGGTACGGTGGAACAATCCATCCGTATGGTTGATGCCGGCTGCGAATATGTGCGCATTACCGCGCCCAGCATCAAAGAGGCCCAAAACCTGGCCGAGATCAAAAAGCAGCTTCGCCAGCGTGGCTATAACGTTCCGCTGGTAGCCGATATACATTTTACCCCGAATGCTGCCGAGGTGGCCGCACGCATAGTTGAAAAAGTAAGGGTAAACCCCGGCAACTATGCCGATAAAAAGAAATTTGACCAGATAGATTATACCGACCAGGAATACCAAGGCGAACTGGAACGCATCTACAAAAAATTTGCTCCCCTGGTTAACATTTGTAAGGAATACGGTACCGCCATGCGTATTGGTACCAATCATGGCTCCCTGAGCGACCGTATCATGAGCCGTTATGGCGATACCCCGCAGGGTATGGTAGAGTCGGCCATGGAGTTTATGCGGATGTGCGAAACGTTGAACTACTATAACCTCGTGATCTCCATGAAATCGAGCAACCCGCAGGTAATGGTACAGGCCTATCGCTTGCTGGTAGATACCATGGTGGCCGAGGGTATGAATTATCCGCTGCACCTGGGTGTAACCGAAGCAGGCGACGGTGAGGATGGCCGCATCAAATCGGCAGTAGGTATCGGTACTTTATTAGAAGACGGCTTGGGTGATACCGTACGTGTTTCTCTCACCGAAGAACCCGAAGCAGAAGCTCCGGTAGCTATTGAATTGGTGCGCCGGTATACCGAGCGGAAAGCAGAAAGCGAAAAGCAAAAAGCAGAAGAGACCATAGACCATAGACCATGGACCATGGACAAAACACCACACAATCCCTACGAATACAAAAAGCGTCATACCTATGAGGCTAACGCATTCATAGGCGGACATATGGTACCGAGGGTAGTGGTTGATCTGTCGGCCAAAAATTTAAAAGATCCGGCTGTTTTGAAGGATGCAGGATATCTCTACTCGCCTTTATTGGATAAATACAATATGGCCGAGCAATCGGTAGATTTTGTTTACCTGGCCGATGAATTGCCTTCGTTTGTATTTCCAAGCAATTTAAAACAGCTATATAACTATAACACCTGGCAAAAACTGACCGACAAAACCAATTGTCACCCAGTGTTTTCGTTGGCCGAGTATATTGCACCGGGGACCGATCGCTCATCTAAATTGAACCTGGTGAGAATATTGCCTGCCGATATGGATTCGGATGAATTTGGTTCATTGCCCTTTGATAACTCATTGGTATTTGTACTGGAAACTGAGGCATTACATGGCATGGCCGATCAACGCTCCTTCTTCTTTAAACTGGAAGAGCTTGGATTGGAAATACCGGTGATAATGAAAAGAAGTTATGAATTTGAAAAAGACCATGGACCATCGACCATGGACCATGGACAAACAGACTTAACTACCAAACTTCAACTATACGCCGCTACCGATCTGGGCGCCCTGCTGGTTGATGGTTTTGGCGATGGCATTTGGATAGATGCACCAGAGTTGCCCGCAAATGTTATCACTTCAACCGCCTTTGGTATTTTACAGGCTACCCGTTCCAGGATCTCCAAAACAGAGTATATATCGTGCCCAAGCTGTGGCCGTACCCTGTTTGATTTGATGGTGACTACCCAGATGATCCGCAGCCGTACCAGCCATCTCAAAGGTCTTAAAATTGGCATTATGGGTTGTATTGTGAACGGCCCCGGCGAAATGGCTGATGCCGATTACGGCTACGTAGGTTCAGGTACCGATAAGGTTACCCTTTATCGTGGTAAAGAAGCCGTCAAAAAAAACATCAGCTCAAATAACGCGCTGGATGAACTGATCGGGATCATCAAAGAGGATGGTAACTGGGTAGAACAGGAACAGGCATAAAACAGAACAGGGCTGGCCTCGCGCCAACCCTTGTTCAAAGTATAATTAAAAAAGGTCATTTATCTATTCAGATTGAACGCAAGCGCGATCAGCCTTTTGTTTTCTGGATTATCCTTCCCTTCGTTCAGTTTGCTAGACAACTGATTTAAAGCCAGCTTTCTTTTTTCGCGTTTCAAATTCAGCCTGGCGTTAATAGTTTCTTCATAAATCAGCTTCGAGTCATCTGTATAAAACCTAATGGTTTGCACCTTTGGTTGACTAGGGTTGCTTTCTATACCCAGAAACCGTATCCGGGTGTTTTTGTTTGAGCCTGGCTGCATACAGCGCTTATCAGGATCAATGCTGTTAACATGATTGTTTTCATAGCCCATTTTCATTTGATGATTAAAATTAACCAGGCCAGATCTGATAAAGAACCGATGTCGTTACTCAACCATTTTTTGCGCACAAACAGCATTTAATGCAGCTCTATCAGCATTTGTCAAAAATAATTACCCTGGTTAAATGTTTTATGGTTGTATGTCGATAAAAGTGTGCGGTTTATCGCATTTACTGAAAAGATTTTACATCTTTCGGCCGATATCAGGTAAATTAGCTATATGAATAACAGGATTGATATCCGGCTGCAAAACATCAAAATACCACGGGTTTACCAGCACCTGTTGTTTTGGGGTGTGGGTTACCTTCTGATAGCCAGTATGTACTCGGTGCAGTCCAGTTTTGTAATATCCTTAAGAAACAACCTAATTTTTATGCCGGTTCAGATAGCTTATTATTATGCTATCGCTTATTGGGTGATTCCACGTTATTTGTTTGTTAACCGGTATTTCTTGTTCACTTTTCTGTTATTAATATTGGTTATCGTTTCAACATTAGCTACGCGGTCTGTGGGCTTATTGTTTGTGCATCCATACCTAGTCAGGGTAATGCCGGTTACGTATTCGGATTATATACGGTATGATCAGCTGCCTTTTTTCACCAAACTATTTGATATAGAAAATCTTGTAAATTCTTTTAAAGGGGTAAACCTCATTATTGGGTTTGTGCTGGCCATCAAACTATTTAAAATGTGGTATGAGCGCAAGCAAGCTTCTTTGGAGGCTGAATTAAGTGCTTTAAAGGCCCAGGTGCATCCCCATTTTTTGTTCAATACGTTAAATAACCTGTATGCGTTGAGTTTAGATCAATCGCCCAAATCGCCTCAGTTGATTTTGGGGTTATCAGATATTTTACGGTACATGCTTTACGAGTGCAATGCCGATGAAGTGCCTCTTGAACGAGAGATACTCATGATGCAGCAATACGTAAAGTTGGAAAAATTGCGCTATGAAGACCGTATCGACATTAATTTTACCATTACAGGCGATCTGAGGAATAAATTAATAGCGCCATTGCTGATACTGCCGTTCATTGAAAATGCCTTTAAACACGGTACCAGTGAAAAAACGGGGCAGGTTTGGATAAACATCAACGTAAATGTTACCGGCAATCGTTTTAAACTAAAAGTGGCTAATAACAGGCCCGAACATCGGGCAGAGGAAGATGAAGAGAACACTCGTGGGCACATCGGTTTAAAAAATGTGATGAAACGGCTCGATCTGCTTTATCCTGCTACCTCAAAACTAAAGATCATGAATGAGGACGACACTTTCCTGATTGTACTTGATATGCAACTCAATGTGGTTAAACACACCGAAAAACAATTGATAAGCGCATGAAGATCCGCACACTGATAGTTGATGATGAGCCTCATGCCATAGTCGTGTTGGAGAAATACCTGGCCCAGTTTAACCAAATGGAACTGGTAGGGAAATGCGCAGATGCTATACAGGCTTTTCAGTTGCTCCAACAAAAACCAGTTGACCTGATGTTTTTGGATATCAAAATGCCGGGCATCAAAGGTACCGACCTGCTCCGAAGTCTAAAAAACCCACCTAAGGTAATTTTCACCACCGCATACAGCGAATATGCGCTGGAAGGGTTTGAACTAAACGCGGTTGACTATCTGCTGAAACCTATCTCGTTCGAGCGTTTCTTGCGTGCCATTGATAAAATTTACCAGTTAGCCGAGAGTAAACCAAGACCAGTGATCATACATGAAACTCCGGTAAGCGATCATGAAGCATTTATCTATCTTAAAGTTGAGCGTAAAACCATTAAAGTAAATGTGAATGATATTTTATGGATAGAAAGCCTGCGCGATTATGTAAAAGTAGTCATTAAAGATCAAGTGTATATTACCAGGCAAAAGATCAGCATACTGGAAGAAATGCTACCTGAAAACAAATTTGTACGGATCCACCGGTCGTTCATTGTAGCCCTGGGTAAAATTGACTCTTTTTACTCTTATAGTATTGAAGTGGCCGGTCATGAATTACCCATAGGTCGTAATTATAAACAGGATGTTCAAAAAAAGCTCAAAGCCGAACAGATACAATTTGACTAAGCACCAACGAATCATAATTTTGCGTTATATTTGATTTACCATCCCATATGAGTAATAAAGTAACTGTTTTTGATATTCCTTCCACGCTTAAACGCCACATCACATCCGCCAATATTACCAAACCTGATTTTGGTATTGTTAACGATAACTGGAGCCAGGAAGATTTTGCGGTATTAAGTAATGAAAACGGGGTGCAGCATGGCGTGCCAGTTAAAACAGATTATTACTCGGTTATTTTATGCCTCAGCGGTAGTTGTAAAAAAACTATAGGCCATTTTGTTTTTGAGGTTTATACAAATTCTATTCACCTGGTATCGCCTGCATACATTACTTCTTTTGAGGATGCGTCTGATGATCTGTTATTGTACCAGGTGCTGTTCAAAAAGGAGTTTCTATCCCATAATTTTCTGAAAGAAAACATCCTGGATAACCTGCTGGAGGTAAATCCCGATTATCCGCCTATTTATGGTCTACCCAAAAAAGGAGTAGCATCATTAAAGGCTTTGTACGAAAAGATAAGCGATGAGTGTAAAGAGCAGGGAGCATTTCATTTACAGATCCTGCGCTTGCTGTTAACCGATTTGTTATACGAAATGAACCGGGCCTGCGAAAGTTGTTTATTAAATTCAACCCGTCATTTGAGTAAACAATATCAACTGGTATACAAATTCAAAAAACTGGTTGAGGAGAAATTTTTAATCCTGAAAACCGTACAGGAATATGCTGACGAACTCTTTATATCAGCCAAATATTTAACTGAAATAGTGAAGAACGAAACAGGGCAAAATGCGCTCCATGTTATCCATAACCGGTTGTACCTGGAGGCTCAATATCTGCTATCATCATCGGGACTTAGTATTAAAGAAATTACGGAGCGGCTTAACTTTGATAACAGCTCGCATTTCAGTCGTTTTTTTAAACGCTTTGCGGGTAATAACCCTTCGGAGTTTAAGCAACAGCAATAAAAAGCTGATCACTTTTTCCGACCCAAATACACCTTTCGTGACCGTTGCCTGACGGTGAAATCTATCTACCGGAAAAATTGGTTCTTAAAACCGATTTATTGAGATTGATGCGCCTTGCTATCCGCAGTACCTTTGTTTTGTCAATAAGAAATAAAGGTCATGAAAAAACAAAACTTAAACTTACTAAAAGGCAGGTTGCTACAGCTCTACTGGGAAACCTATCAAATTTTAACCGTCATTTACAGATAATCTTTATCGCTGTAAATTCTATCATATATAATACATAGAGTATTGATTGAGGAAATAGTCATCCTTAATCAATACAAGAAATCAACAGCCGTTTAAGGCTTCTCTATATATTGACACATAAAAACAGGCAGACTCTTTGAAGTCTGCCTGTTTTGTTTTACACCCCAGTTCAGTCTAAGGCATTAAATTCAGCAAACATGTTTGCCGTTTCGCTTAAACTATTCAGGCTTACATAATCACAAACATCGGCATACTCGGCCCACATTTCATGAACGGCCTTGTTTTGATGGGCCTGGTTAATGGCCTCGGCACTTAACCATTCAAAAACTTCAATGATGATACCATCTGCGGTTTCCATAATAATGGGTTCACGATCAGTCACCAGCCCTTCCAGCTTAAGCCGGGGTACATGGGTTCTGGTGAGCTGCTTTAAAGCAGCTGCTTTTCCCGGTTTTGGTTTATATGCCACAATAACTATTCGCCCCATAATTGTCATATTTTACAGCAATTTACAATTTTTAAAACCCACATCATATTCAATGGTTAGCTTTATAAATATCAAAACATAAATCAACCTAACCATGGCAAAAAATGTTGCAGACCAACTGGTAGAAATGCTGGCAAACGCTGGTATAAAAAGAATATATGCCGTTACCGGCGATAGCCTTAACGAGGTAAATGATGCTGTAAGACGCGAAGGAAATATACAATGGATACATGTGCGCCATGAGGAGGTTGGCGCTTACGCGGCCGGCGCCGAAGCACAACTGAATGGTTTTGCGTGTTGTGCAGGCAGCAGCGGGCCGGGCCATGTGCACCTCATTAACGGTTTGTATGATGCACACCGGTCTGGCGCGCCAGTTATTGCCATCGCTTCAACGATTGCCACTTTTGAATTCGGTACAGATTATTTCCAGGAAACCAATACCATAAAATTGTTTGATGATTGCAGTTATTATAACCAAGTGGCTGCTACCCCGAGGCAGTTGCCACGCATGCTACAGGCCGGAATACAAAGTGCGCTGCATCAGAAAGGCGTTGCTGTAATTGGTTTACCCGGCGATATCACCAGCATGGATGCTGTGGAAATTAATACGTCGACACAAAACTTTAACCCTGCTCCTGTGATCAGGCCTTCAGATGCCGATCTGCAAGAACTATCTGCATTGATCAACCAGCATCAAAAGATCACTATTTTTTGCGGCATAGGTGCGGCCGAAGCTCATGACGAGGTAGTGGCCCTCTCACAAAAACTTCATGCTACGGTAGCTTACTCGTTCCGGGCTAAAATGGATATTCAGTATGACAATCCTAACGAAGTGGGCATGACCGGACTTTTAGGCCTGCCATCGGCCTATCATAGCATGCACGAAAGTGATCTGCTGATATTGTTAGGCACCGATTTCCCTTACACGCCATTTATGCCTACCGATTGTAAAATTGTGCAGGTAGATATTAAACCGGAGCGTATTGGTCGCCGGGCCAAAGTTGATGTGGGCTTATGCGGAAATATCAAGGATACACTAACAGCGTTATTGCCAATAATCAATCAAAAACAGGACGATAGCTTTTTAAAGGCCCAGCTAAAAGTGTATGCCGATGTAAAAAGCAAAATGCAAACCTATGTGGACGACAGCGGCAGCCAGGACAAGGTACATCCCGAATTTGTAGCCAGCGTACTGGATAAAATAGCCGCGGATGATGCCATATTTACGGTGGATACCGGCATGTCCTGCGTATGGGGTTCCCGTTATATAAATGCCACAGGTAAACGAAAAATGATAGGTTCTTTTAACCACGGTTCTATGGCTAATGCTATGCCACAGGCTATTGGTGCGGCCCTGGCCCGTCCGGATCAACAGGTGATAGCGCTTTGCGGCGATGGAGGGCTGTCGATGCTACTGGGGGATCTGGCTACTATTGTTCAGTATAAACTTCCGGTTAAGATCATCGTTTTTAATAACCGTTCCTTAGGCATGGTCAAGTTAGAAATGGAGGTTGCTGGACTGCCCGATTGGCAAACCGATATGTACAATCCCGATTTCGCTTTGGTGGCGCAGGCTATGGGTATCAAAGGTATTAACGTCAAATATCCAGACGATGTTCAAGAGGCGATCGCTGAAGCACTAGCTTTTAATGGCCCTGCATTAGTCAATATATTTACCGACCCGAACGCGCTGGCTATGCCACCCAAAATTGAGTTTGAACAAGTAAAGGGTATGGCGGTATCGATGACCAAACTGATGCTCAACGGCCATATGGACGAAGTGCTGGATACTGTAAAATCAAACTACAAACATTTGAAGGATCTGTTGTAGGTTCCTGAATAAAGACATACCTTTAGATTAGCTTCAACAAGAATAAACGAGTTGTTATTATTGTTGAAGCTTTCTTTTTGCTTCTTTTTCTTTGTTAACAACTCC
>NZ_FTMG01000010.1 GCF_900155965.1 Mucilaginibacter lappiensis | reverse complement strand
AATGAATTTAAAAACATAAGTACTCCTAAACAATACGCTTGTTATGCCGGCGTAGCACCTTTTGTGGAAGAATCAGGTATATTCAAAGGGAAAGGCAGAGTATCACACATGGCAAATAAAAAAGTAAAAACACTTTTACATATGTCGGCCATTGTCGCTATACAATACAACCAAGATCTGAAACAATATTATCAGCGAAAAGTAAACGAGCAAAAGAAGAATAAAATGAGTGTGATCAACGCCGTTAGAAACAAACTTATACTAAGAATATTTGCCTGCGTTAATCACAACTCACACTATGAAAATAATTATCAAAATTTACTTGCATAGATCATAGAAATCGAAGTTTTTAAAACTCCGTAAGTTTCAGGATACTTCCCATCTCCCTTTTATGAGAGATCCGGAAATACTTATATAGCTTTAGCCAGCCACAGCGAAGCATTTAAGTGCAAAGCCGGGTGTGAAGTAAAGCCTGAAGGTGAATCACCAGACCAGCCATTAAACAGGCTATCACCGGTATCGCCGGTACCGTCATCAGCAGGAGAGCTATCACCTATCCAAACAATACGACCAGTTCCATAAGTAGCCAATAAAGCCATTACATTACTGTTACCGCCATTGGTGGCTGAATTACGCCAGAATAAGCCTTGTACGCTTGAGTTATTTGTTGGTGTCAATGTTGCTGTTGAACCATCGTAAAAGGCCAGTTTTGAGGCTGTGCCGGTCGCTCCATTCAATACTTTTTGCGCATTGGCATTGGTACCGGTGTACACATTAGTTGATGGACTTTCATTAATATCTACATAATTAATGTTGAAGCCAAATGGATTGTTGTTATTGATACCGTTATTGGTCATCAGGTCATTCCAAACACGGGGTGAATCATAACCATCACCATCTCTGTCAGACGGATTGTAACCATTGGCATCCGTTCCGGCAGTGGTAGCAGCGGTATGGTCGGCAATCATAAATAAACCGCCACCGTTATTAACAAAGTTCATCAAAGCGGTTTTTTCGGCAGCGGTAAATAAACGATTGGGTTCATCAACAACAAAAACATCATAATTGCTTAAATCCTGTGGATTTGATGAATCTCCATAAGTAACAGTTGATCCGCTTGGCAAGGTTTCAACCAGTTCACCTAATTTCACTAATGAAACGGCCCATGATGATATGCCACCTTTCCAGTAAGTTTCAGGAGTACTGGCAGTAATGCCTGTATATGATGGTGTTGGGATGCGTTGCGCTTTAGTTTCTACAGTTGTACCTCCAGTATAAATTGGCACATTTTCGGTACCATCGGCATCTATCTGCCAATCGGCGCTGCCTGCATTTTCCAGGTGACTTGCATCAAACAGGAATTTTTTTCCGGTAACTACTACCGGTGGAGGAGTTGTGCCACCACCACCGTTATCATTAATAGTAATATCGTCAATATTGATACGGTTAGTGCCGCCTGTTAATTTACGGATCTCTAAACGGGCACTGCCAGTTACATTAATGGTGAACGTTTGTACAGCCAGTGTTGCGCCTGTTGTTATGTTTGAACCCGATTGAGCCCAGGTTGTACCGCCATCAACAGAATAAAACAAACCCCATTGACTTGCAGGATCACTACCATAAGTTGCAGAACTAATAGTAACTGTGCTTATGCCGCCGGTTACATCAAACAACATGGTAATTTTACCGGTATTACGTATACGAGCACTCCACGACCCGTTTTTTTGATCGGCGCTCAGATTGCCGATCAACGCATCAAACATATTCCATGGATTGCCAGACAGGGTTACATTGTCGCCGCCGCTTGAACCTGTTGGGGCTACATCATAAGCTGTTTTTGGGCTGGTTGATCCAACTTCGAAACCCTGTGTAAGGGATATCGCCTGGGTTTTAATGTTTTTGCTGATGGAAGCGGCTGCATCAGGAGTTTGACTTTTAGGAGTACTGTTTTTCTGACAACCCATTACCAGCATTCCGGTAAGGGCAGAGGCTACGAATAATAGCCCGGGTTGGGTAAATTTAAGCATAGTGATTTTCGGTAAGTTTATATATGTGTCGGTACTAAATAATTGTGTGGTAAACTTCTATAAAAGTTTATAATCAAACATTTACACAATATTAACATATTATTAAATATTATCAAGAATATGAGTACAAGGCATTTAAATGAAAAAACTCACTCATTCATAAACCGTTAGATATAACAACTATTTGATTATATTTACATGTGTTCAATAGCCATATCAAAGCTTCGTTTAAAAAATACCTGCTGGCTTTTGGCTTCATGGTTAGCTTTTTTGCGCTGCCGGGCTATGTAAGCCAAAATATTCCCGGCAATAACCGCGTGTGGGGTACAGAACTGTTCTCTGATAAAAATTTCGTTTCAAAAGGTGGAATCAGTTATAAAAGAGGGGTACAGAACTGTTCTCTGATAAAAATTTCGTTTCAAAAGGTGGAATCAGTTATAAAAGAGCAGCATTAGCTTTTTATACCAATATCCCTTCATCCCTTGCCGGCAGAAAATATGCCGCTCAAAGAATTAATGCTGATAATAGGCTCACACTAACCCGCCACAGGTATTTAAAGCAATTGTTTTTATCTACTAAACATTACTTCACCTATAACATTGATCACCTGTATCGTGCAGCCGATCATCATGATAATGCCACCTTTTTCCAAATAGGCTAATCTGGCCTGTTTATCAAAAATTCATATATAAATTTTATTCCATGGCTTAGCTATGCTTAATGCATATCAGGCGCACACGGCTATCGGCATGAAAAAGCTAAAAAAAGTATTCAGGCTTTTTTGCCTGGTACTGTTTTTATTATTGGCTGTTACCGGTGTAGCTATAACCGGAGCAGGACCAACCCAATCAAAAAACAGGGACAGAATTATGGACAACGAAACCTTAATAGAAATGGTTGAAGAAAAAAGCAAGGAAGATGACGAGGAAAAACCATGATCCTTAATATATAATTGTGAACCTATTCCGCCCGTCATTGCAGTAAAGAGCCCCACCCAACCCTCCCCGAAAGCGAGGGCTTTAAAATATTTCGAAAAGTCTCCCCTTCCGGGGGAGATTTAGAGGGGGCTCTTTGTTTCGCACCTCGCAGCAATGACGCCTTTTTTATTAACGCAAAGAGCCACCCAAATGGGTGGCTCTTTGCGTTATAATGGATTTATTATTTTATTGTTTTACCGCCTCGTCGGTAGTTTTTGGAGTGTTTAAAAACACAAAATTGTTATCAAACATATCCACTTTGATGGTACTGTCCTTATCAACTGTGCCAGCCAGGATCTGCTTCGATAGCTCGTTCAGGATCTTTTTCTGGATGACACGTTTTAGCGGACGGGCGCCAAACTGCGGATCGTAACCTAACTGGGCCAGCCAATCCAATGCTTCGTCGGTAGCTTCCATCGTGATACCCATTTCGGCCAGGGTTTGTTTTACCTGGTTAAACTGCAGTTTCACAATATCATGTATCTCATCGCGGCTTAGCGGGGTGAACATAATGATCTCGTCAATACGGTTCAAAAACTCCGGACGGATAGTAGCACGCAGTAATGTAAACAGCTCGTTCTTAGTTTTGGCTATCAGCTCTTCGCGGTTATCATCCTCCAGCGTTTGGAAATTTTCCTGTATAATGTTTGAACCTATGTTGGAGGTCATGATGATGATAGTATTCTTAAAATTCACCAAACGGCCTTTATTATCAGTTAAACGACCATCATCCAATACCTGCAGCAAGATGTTAAACACATCCGGATGGGCTTTCTCGATCTCATCCAACAATACCACGCTATAAGGTTTACGCCTTACAGCCTCGGTCAGTTGGCCGCCTTCATCATAGCCTACATAGCCCGGAGGCGCTCCAATCAGCCTGGAAACCGCATGGCGTTCCTGGTATTCGCTCATATCAATACGCACTAATGCGCTTTCGTCATTGAACAGATACTCTGCCAGAGCTTTGGCCAATTCAGTTTTACCTACACCGGTTGTACCCAGGAATATAAATGAACCGATAGGCCTGCGCTTGTCCTGCAAACCGGCACGGCTGCGGCGTATAGCATCGCTAATGGCTTCAATAGCCTCTTCCTGCCCGGCTACACGTTTGTGCAACTCTTCTTCCAGGTGCAGTAGCTTTTCGCGCTCACTCTGTATCATTTTAGAAACAGGGATACCTGTCCAGCGGGAAACCACACCGGCAATATCATCGGCAGTAACCTCTTCCTTCAGCATACGGCTGTCGCTTTGGTTTTCCAACAGGGCGGCTTTTAGCTTTTCCACTTCGGCCTGCGCCTGTACAATGGTTCCGTACCGCAATTCTGCCACTTTACCATAATCACCGGCACGCTCGGCCTGTTCGGCTTCCAGCTTATAGTTTTCAATCAGTTCCACCTTTTGGTTAATACCATCAACCAGGTCTTTTTCACCTTTCCATTTGGCACGTAAGGAATCGCGCTGAGCCGACAGGTTAGCTATCTCTTCACTCAATTCACCCACTTTACGGTCGTCTTTTTCCCGTTTGATAGCCTCCCGTTCAATTTCCAGCTGCATGATACGACGTTCCAGCTCATCAACCACTTCAGGTACCGAATCCATTTCCAAGCGCAGTTTAGAGGCGGCCTCATCCATCAGGTCGATAGCCTTATCGGGTAAAAATCTGTCAGAAATATATCGTTGCGACATTTCCACCGCGGCTATAATGGCCTCGTCTTTAATACGCACCTTATGGTGGGTTTCGTAACGCTCTTTCAAACCACGTAAGATGGATATGGCATCGGCAGTATCCGGCTCTTCCACCATCACTTTCTGAAAACGGCGTTCCAACGCTTTATCTTTTTCCAGGTATTTCTGGTACTCATTAAGTGTGGTAGCGCCAATTGATCGCAGTTCACCACGGGCAAGGGCCGGCTTCAATATATTAGCCGCATCCATAGCGCCTTCGCCACCGCCAGCACCTACCAGTGTATGGATCTCATCAATAAACAGGATGATCTCGCCATCGCTTTGGGTTACTTCTTTGATCACGGCTTTCAGTCGTTCTTCAAACTCGCCTTTGTATTTGGCACCAGCTATCAAGGCACCCATATCCAGGGAATAAACCACTTTGGTTTTCAGACTCTCAGGCACGTCGCCTTTAATGATCCGGAAGGCAATACCTTCGGCAATGGCTGTTTTACCCACACCAGGTTCCCCCACCAGGATGGGGTTATTTTTGGTACGGCGCGATAGGATCTGGATCACCCGGCGAATTTCATCATCACGACCGATAACTGGGTCGAGCTTGCCCGATTCGGCATACTCATTCAGGTTACGAGCATATTTATTCAGGGCATTATATGTAGCTTCGGCATTCTGATCGGTTACTTTACTGTCACCACGTAAACTTACTATGGCTTTTTTGAGGTCTTTTTCATTTACGCCAAGGTCTTTTAACAGCGAGCTGATAGTACCGCCGGCCGTTAGTATACCCAATAGGATATGTTCAACCGATACAAATTCGTCTTTAAATTCCTTTAAATACCCCTGCGCTTTTTGCAAGGCCGAATTGGTATCTGATGACAAATAAATATTGCTTCCGCTTACCTTGGGGTATGAACTGATCTGCGCGTCGAGCGTTTCATTCAACCGGTTAAGGTTTACGTTTAATTTTTTTAATAAATAGGTTATAACATTTTCATCAACCAGCAACAAGCCTTTTAACAGGTGCGCGGGTTCAATTGCCTGTTGTTGATTACCAGCGGCAATTTCCGAAGCCTTTTGTACGGCTTCCTGGGCTTTTATTGTAAAGTTGTTAAAGTTCATATTGATGAGTATTAATCAAAACGCTTGCCACTTAATGTTAAGTGAAAAAAAGTCAGGTAAATATAAACTTAAACGACATTTTGACTTGTTATTATTTGAAAAATTTCTTATTAAATTTTGATATTTTTGCCCGACAACCTTATATGCGATACCATTGAATACTCATTTCTTTTTCAACAGCTTGCCAGCAAAATATAAGGCATCTTACAGGGACTATTATACCTATCAAAACCTGGTTGCTATAAGGGCCGGAAGCATTATATTTTTGGTGTTGAATGTGGTTATAAGGATACTGTATTTTGTTTTTCCGGTGAGTCTTACGCGTGCCCAAAATTTCCCGGAATTTAGTTTGAGTAATTGGGTGTTCATTATTATCACACCCATTTTCCTGATTGTAAGTAATCTGTTCATCGCAAATTTCAAAAGCCATAAAAAAGCAACTGCCGGTATGTCACTCCTGGTGTTCCTGTTTTCGGTATACATCATATCCTGTGGTATGTATTCCAGTTTTATTGCCACGTCTGATCCCAGCAATGCTTTAACACTGTACCTTATTGCCCTAAGTCTCATCAGCGCTATATATGTGTTTGAGTATTACGAAACTCTTATTTTGATCATTACCATTGAGATACTTTTTACAGCTCTTTTATTCTACAGTCAAACCGGCTCCACTCAAATGGTGTATAATCAGCTGATATCTGCCATTCTGCTTTCTGCTTTTTATCTTACTTCCAGGTACTTTTTCTCTTACAAGGTCAATTATTACCAGCAGGTGATCGAGATCAGGGAAAAGAATGTAGAAATAGAAAAAGCAGGTGAATTTAAGAACCAGGTATTAGGTATGGTGGCTCATGACCTTCGCAACCCTATCGCGGCGGTAGAATCGCTGGCCATGATCATGGAAATGGATCATGACCTGAACGATGAAATGCAGGAGAACCTGAATATGATGAAGGCATCCTGCATTAAAGCCCGAACCATTATTGATGATTTGCTGGAAGCTGCCCGCAATGACACCAATGATGTTTTTGAAATGGAAAGAACGGAACTGAATCAATTGCTAAAAGGCATTGTAAACGATTGGGAGATACAGCAGGACCTTAAAGCGGATGTAATATTTACCAGCAACATTAACCCGGCTTATGCCAAAGTAAATAAAGAAAAACTACACCGTGCCATCGATAATCTAGTCAGTAATGCGATCAAGTTTTCAAAAGATAACAGCCGTGTAGATGTCAGGCTAAATAAAAAGAGCGAAGAACTGGTTATTGAAGTACAAGACTACGGCTTGGGCATCCCAGCCGACATGCTCCCGGATGTATTTAACCGTTTTTCAAAAGCACGCAGAACCGGCCTCCGGGGCGAAGAATCAACCGGTCTGGGCTTAAGTATCGTACGCCAGATAGTCGAAAAACATAACGGCATTATCGATGTAGAAAGCATCGTGGGCCGTGGTACAGTTTTTTCTATAAAACTTCCCACTGCCTGGCTGGGATAAGATAATTACCCCCGCATTACCCCTATCCTGTTACCGCTCCAATCAGGAAACAAAACATGATCGTTATTGATGTTCAGGTGCCTGTCTGCCACTTCACTAAACACGCTTCTAAAATCGGTGGTAACTGCCAAATCCCGACCATCTTCGAGGTTTTCTACAGCCAGGGGCTTCATATCGCCATGAACCAGTCCGCCGTTAATATCATTCCCTAAAATAAAGTTACATGATGCCCGGCCATGATCGGTGCCGCCGGTGCCATTTTGATGTACGGTACGCCCAAATTCGGTCATGGTCATCACGGTAACATCATCCTGGTAAGCTCCTAAATCGGTCCACAAAGCGGTGATACTACCACTCAGATCGGCTACGTTACGGGCAAATATGCCATTTTCAGCTCCCTGGTTGAAGTGCGTATCCCAACCATTTGATTCGGCAAAGGCTACTTCTAATCCTACATCCATTTTAATCAGCTGGGCTATTTGCTTTAATGAATTACCCAATGCCGAATTTGGATATACCGCGTTGTTGGCTGGTGTATAGTTTTTAATGTTTGTTTTCTGCAGCATTTTAACCGCCTCAAAGCTTTCTTTACCGGTCTGTTTTAACAAGCCAGACGATGTTTGATCATACAGATCTTCAAAGCTTTTAGCAGCCATATTGGCACCCATAGGGTTACCGCGCATCTGGATAGCGAAATCCTGCAGGTTACTGATCGATACTGAAGGATTATCGCCGTAAAAAGATCGCGGCATAGCCGATGTCATGCTCACCGCTGTAAATGGCGTTAAAGCGTCATGACCCAATAAACCAACCGCCCGGTTAAGCCAGCCGCTGGAGGTTCCTTTATTGAAAGGCGTACCCGATTCCATATAATCCTGTGCATCAAAATGCGAACGGGTATTGTTTGGCGATCCGATACCTTGTACTATTCCTAATCGTTTTTCACGAAACAGCGGTTCAAAAGATTTCATGGACGGATGCAAGCCAAACCTGCCATCCAGGTCAATTAGCGGTGAACTGTTACCCGCTTTCGCTGCCGACATAAACAATGTAGGCCGGGCATCCTTTAAATATTGATCATTAAATGGTGTCACGGCCATCAGGCCATCCATAGCGCCCCTTTGAAATATACAGATAAGCGTTTTACGTTTTTTATAGGGCGATATGATCTTTTCGCTTGCGGCGGCTTCGGCTAAAAAGCCGGGGATGCCACCCATTAAGCCCACACCCAATAAGGCTAAGCCTCCTGATTTTAAAAATCCTCTTCTTGATACCATGATCTTATGTTTTTATAGATTAACGTCGTTGATATTCGGGTGAACCAATGATCACCCCTACTACCTGTCCCAGCATAGATTTGTTGTTACCCGGAGTTTGCATGGCCATTACATTATTGGGGCGCTTCCCTTGTGCGGCCAATTTATTATCTGCCATCATCTTCTCCGGTGCGGTCATGCTCTTTTCGGCGGGTTCCCCCACTTTTGCATAAAGCTTATTAGAACTTGCTTCATCAACCCGTTGAGCCAGGTTTGGGTCGGTAAGCAATGGTGTAAGGCGTTTAATGGTTTCGTCGAGCTTGCGCTCCGGCATGATCAGTTTGCTATAGATAGCTAAGGCAGCCTGAGCGCTTTCGGGTTCATGATGGTTGTTTAGCGCCGCCAGGTCTATCTTTACGCCAGGTATACGCCCGGTGGCAAGGGCCAGACCAAAATTCATCCTATTGAGCAACGCGCCGGTATTGATCCAGTATTGTCCCTTGTCCGGAAAACCGGTCGGAGCCTGGTAATAATACATCTTCTCACCCATCTTATTTATCCAGTTATAAAGCTGATAAGGTTGCTCTATATCGGCATGCAGACTGCGAACAGAACCTATAGCCAGTTCAAAAGGTGATTTTGTTTTTTCGCGCAGCGCGGATGCATTCCAGAATTCTGGCGCACTTACCATAGTAATCAGCACCTGTTTAATATCACCATCCTTATCCAGGAATGTTTTAGCCATTTTATTGATCAAACTCTGCGGAGGGTTATCGCTCACAAAACGTACCGCTATTTTACGACTGATGAATTTTGCTGTAGCCGGGCTATGTGCCAGCATGGATAATAGCTGTACCCCTTCCTGGTATCCTTCATCCGGACCAAAATGTTTACCCAAAACCACCTTCTCTGTCTTATCGTGACGGTTGGCATTGAATAAGAAATCGCTATCGCGAACAAATCTTCGATTCTCCAAACGATCGGCTCCTATTTTATCCATGATGTTTTTTCCCAGCTTACCATACTGACCTATCGGATATATTGTCCAGCCGGTTAATACTTTGGCGGCTTGGGTTACATCCTGCTGCGTGTATCCTCCGTCAACACCCAGGGTATGCAGTTCCATTACCTCACGGGCATAATTCTCATTTAATCCTTGTGTATTTTTTGCTTTTTGTAATTTGTTTACCAAGGCGGCACGCCTACCGCTATCCACCATCTGGCTAGGCATATTTTGTAGCTGCGCCGCACGAATCAGTTTTTTTGCTGCTGGCACATTACCGTTAGCAGCCGAGCTGGTAAAATTATCCAGGTAGTACAGCATGGCTGGCGATTTGGCTGTAGCCAGCAAAATATCATTGAATTTACCTAAAGCATTAGGGCGGATCACATCGCGCTCATAGGCGGGTATAAACTGAGCGCAATCGTTTTTGGTGATAGATACATTAAAATGATTGAACCAAAAGCTGGTCATTACCTCCTGCAACTGGTTATTGGTATAAGCTGCACGCAATATCTTTTGATTGATAAACTGCCTGAAAAGTTCTTGCTCGGGTTTCATTCCATTTTGCTGCATATAGTTTTGCAGCACATCCCGGTACGATTTTCGGTCAGTTTTCACAGAATCTTTGTTGACCACGCCCGCGCTTATAGCCATACGCAGCACCTGCGCGTTTTTTGGAAATTCAGTAACCACTTGGGTGTTAGTCAGCTTGATGGCATCATACGGAGCTAATAAGCGGTTAAGGGAATCATCCGGAAGATCGGCGTCCATTTGCTGCTTAAACCAGTTTTCCAATCCGGACTTTACCACTTCATCAATTTCGCCGGGAGTGGCGCCGTAGGTAAACCGGCTTAATAAATGCGCTGCCGCCTGTCTTTCCGTTAAGCCTTGTTGCTGATACGGAAATTTCCATCTGAATGGCGAGTTATGGCTATATGCAATAAAAAATGACGAAAGCGATACCGTTCCCAAAATCAGCAACGAGATGCAACAGAGGCTCTTTATGGTCCTTTTCATAGATGATCATTTGCGCAGGATCATGAATTTATAAATGTTTCGACTTTAATATGACATTTTGGTTTAACTATAAATATGAGTTTTTTGTGTTAACTTTCTGTTACTTACAATCTTTTTATATTTATTAAACCAAATGGGCGTCTGTTTGTCATACCAAACAAATCATCAATAAAATAGAAAATGAAAAAATTAATTTTAATCATAGCGTTGGTAACCGGACTAAATGTATTGGCCAATGCCCAGCAACAACCTGCTAAAACACCGGCTCAAAAGGCTGCGCATAAAACACAAAACCTGCAAAAGAGGCTGATGCTTACCACCAGTCAAACCAAGCAGGTAAACGCCATATTTTTCACCGAGGCTACACGTATGGATAGTTTAAAAGCACACAAAGCTGATAAAAAAACCAACAAGGCCACCCGCAAAGTTATCCAGGCTCAAACTGATCAAAAATTAAATGCTGTTTTAACCGCTAACCAGAAAAAGGCTTTTGCCGATCTGAAAGCTGACAAAAAAGCAAAACATGATCAGAAAAAAGCTGATGATGCTGCTAACGCTGCTCCAAAGCAATAATTTAATACGATCAAATAAAAATTCGGAAAGCTGTTCCTGTTTGGGGCAGCTTTTTTTATTATCTCTTGAAAAAATGTCCCGCAACCTGTTTAAAATATCCTCTAAAGAGGTATTTCAAGTCTCCAGTGGGACCTAATTTTGTCAGCGAAAAGCCATTTATTTTACAACCCTGGCAGTAAAATCACACTTAGCTTACAAATTTTCATCGCTTTAGGAGTGATTATTAACATACGCTACATGATAAATCTAATTGATATTCAATACTTAGCTGTAAAAATCGAGCTTGATTGTATTATTAATATCATATCCCAAGCGTTATATGATTAACAAATTGTTAACACTCAAATATTATCATTGAAACTATTGCAATACAAAACATGTTTACTATATTTGTACCATAGTTATTGTAAGGAGCTGGCAGGCAGCAAATGATGGTTCGACTCCTCCCTTGCAACTCTTCTCATAATTTAGGTTTATAATTGGTTAGAACGCGCCCCTGCCCATCAGGGGCGCTTCTTGTTTCTATACATTTATAAAACAACTAAGGCAAACAAAGTTTAAAACCTGCTGTATTATTCTAAAATAATAACCTATGAAAAATCCGGCTACTCTTGTTTTAAAACACCCCGACGGTACTTCAAGGAATATTATTGTTGAACCCATGTTATGGCCCGATCTTACCGACACAGGCACTTATAAGATTTATAAAACCGCTATAGATAATGAATCGGCCTTGTTTACCGAAGCTTTAGAGATAGATGAAGATAAACCAGCCCTGCCAGACGAAGTCAATCCGGATTACCTGGGCAGCATTACTACTGAACCAATACGCCAACGATGGAAATATACCGGCGACTTGCTCAGCTCTGATGAACAGCAACAAGTAGCCCATTTTATAGAAAAGCAAGAGTTTTAATCAAACCCCTTTACTTTCATCTGCATAATATACACTGCCTTTGAAGCGGTAATGAACAGGATATCCTTGTTTTTGCCACCGAAACATACATTGGCCGACCATGGCTCATCAATATCTATATGCCCTATTTTTTCGCCCTGAGGATTTACAATGGTCACACCTTTACCGCATAAATAAATATTCCCGCGCTCATCAATAGCCATCCCGTCGGATCCCTGGGCGATGAACAGTGTACGGTTACTCAAGGAACCATCCTGGTTGATATCATACTTATAAATCTTGCTGTCGCCGATATCAGCTACATATAGTATTTTACCATCGGGTGTACCTACAATACCGTTGGGGCGTACAAATCTATCGTCAACAATAACCGCTTTATGTTTGCCTTTGGCCAGGTAATACAGCTTTTGCCCATCCAGATCTGGCTTTTTTCGGGTCCAGTAATCGCGTTGATAGTAGGGATCGGTGATATAAATACCACCGTTAGGATGTATCCAAACATCATTAGGACCATTAAACAGGTGTCCTTCATAATCTTTCAGCAGCACGGTAACTTTACCTTTGGGGCTGATGGACCATAGTTCATCTTTAGCATCAGCACAGCTAATGAGATTGCCTTTTTTATCAAAATACATCCCGTTGGAACGGCCTGCGCTATCCAGAAAAACCGACAGCTTGCCATCGGTATCATACTTCCAGATCTTGTTATTGGGCTGATCGGTAAAGAATATATTGCCCTGTTTATCCACAGCAGGTCCTTCGGTAAAGGAAAATTGCTTGGATACCAGTTGTGGTTTAGTACCGGCATCGTACAAACCCGGAGCATCCTGACTAAACGCACTGCCCGATAAGGCAACTAAAAAAAAGAATACAGGAGCTAATTTTTTCATCATCATTATAATAGGTTTTTCAAGTGTTAAAATGTGTGGTTCAAAAACTTTTTAAACCTTTAATTTTAACACTTTTCTGATCAAAAACAGCATAAAAACAGGAGAAAAACGTTCAAAAAAACTTCATTTTAACACTTTTTAACAAATTTTGACACAGTTTTGAGCGGTTTTAAAAACTTTAAAAAGTATTAAATACTTGATTTGCAGAACACTAAATATAAAACGGTCGGTTTTTGGCCTTATTTTCTCTTAACCAAACAGCCCGATTCTCTTAAAAAAGAACCGGGCTGTTTAGTTGTATAAAGATACGAAAATGTTGGGAGAATAGCAATCTCATAGACTCACCCCGGCATCGCTTTGCTCGCCGATCCTCTCTTCGCCTACGGCGGAAAGAGGGGACGAAAAGACTAAGGATTTGGGGAATAATGAACAAAGATAAAGTGAATAAAAAGTCCTTGTTCCTTGCTCCAAAAATCGTGGTTCCCCAACCCTCTTTCCGCCGTAGGCGAAGAGAGGATGATCCAGCGAAGCGCAGATCTGGTGAGTCGATTTCTACGCCCTTTCACTCCTTCTAAAAAAACTCAGCCCCAAACTCATTAAAAACGCTATTTTTGCAAATTATTTAAAATACCGTTTATAGCATGAGTATTGCACTATCCGAACAGGAAATTATACGCCGCGAATCTTTACAACAATTAAGGGCATTGGGCATTAACCCATACCCTGCCGAAGCTTTTGATGTTAACGCCTGGGCACAGGATATTACCGATAACTTTAAGGACAAACCCGAGGCCTACCAAAATGTAGTAATTGCCGGTCGTATCATGACCCGTCGTATCATGGGTAGCGCGTCATTTGCCGAGATCCAGGATTCAACCGGTCGCGTGCAAATTTATCTGAAACGCGATGATATTTGCCCGGATGAGGATAAAACTTTATACAATACCGTATTTAAGAAACTGCTGGACATTGGCGATTACGTCGGCATCAAAGGTTATGTATTTTTAACCCAAACCGGCGAAATCTCTGTTCACGTTCGTGAGCTGATCGTGCTTTCCAAATCGCTTAAACCCCTGCCCGTTGTAAAACGCGAGGATGATGGTACCATACATGATGGTTTTACCGACCCGGAGCTCCGTTACCGTCAGCGTTATGTGGATTTAACGGTCAACCCCGAATATAAAAATATATTCATCAGTCGTTCCAAAGTGATCAGCGCTATGCGCGGTTATTTCAACGAGCAGGGCTGGATGGAAGTGGAAACTCCTATACTGCAGCCTGTACATGGCGGCGCTGCGGCACGTCCGTTTGCTACGCACCATAACACGCTGGATATGCCTCTGTTTTTACGTATCGCCAATGAGCTGTACTTAAAACGCCTTATTGTGGCCGGTTTCGACGGTGTGTATGAGTTTGGTAAAATGTTCCGTAACGAAGGCATGGACCGTACCCACAACCCGGAGTTTACCGCGATGGAGATCTATGTAGCTTATAAAGACTATATATGGATGATGAAAATGGTTGAAGAATGCCTGGAAACTGTGGCCCGTGCCGTACATGGCATCCCGGTAGTACAGGTAGGCAATAACGAGATCAACTTTGCAGGTCCGTACGAAAAACTGTCGATGTATGATTCTATCCTGAAATATACCGGTATCGATGTATCGGCCATGGACGAAGCTGCTTTGCGCCAAACTTGTGCCGAACTTAAAATTGAAGTTAACCCAACCATGGGTAAAGGTAAACTGATCGATGAGATTTTTAGCGCCAAAGTAGAAGCCAACCTGATACAGCCAACCTATATAACCGACTACCCCATCGAAATGACCCCGCTGGCCAAAAAACACCGCAGCAAGGAAGGCCTTGTGGAGCGCTTTGAGCTATTTGTGAACGGCAAGGAGATAGCCAACGCCTATTCGGAGTTAAATGATCCCATTGATCAGCGTGAGCGTTTAGAGGAGCAGTTAATACTGGCAGGCCGTGGCGATGACGAAGCGATGGCTATGGACGACGATTTTTTACGCGCCTTGGAATATGGTATGCCGCCAACATCGGGCCTGGGTATCGGTATCGACCGTTTGGTAATGCTGATGACCAACCAGAGCACTATACAGGAAGTATTGTTCTTTCCGCAGATGCGCCCCGAGAAAAAGGCAAAAGTGGCCACCGCCGATGATTTTGTAAACATAGGCGTACCCGCCGAATGGGTGCCTGTATTAAATAAAATGGGCTTCAATACTGTGGAAGAACTCAAAGCCGGCAACCCCAACAAGGTTTTCAACGACCTGGGCGGTATGCGCAAAAAACTAAAACTGGATATTACCATGCCTACCAAAGAAGTGGTGATGGCCTGGTTTGAATAGTTCTGAACTTTGATTAAAGGATTCTAGGATCAATATCTTTTTAAAGAGACGCATTATGTGCGTCTCTTTTTTTGTTGGTGCATTCTCACCTGCCATAAACGGATATGTCGCAAGGCTATTTTTTTAAGATATATCCGCATAGTTCTTCGATTTCCGGAATATGGGTCATGTATTTATCGAGTTGTTCATTCTCTTCGTGAAGGGTATAGGCTAAACGCAAGGCCTTTATATCTTTGCTACCAGTCAATTGCTGAACAGAAGGCTGATAATAATTCTCTAGTTCACCTTTCGACCAGATAAAGATGCGGTTTTCCCGTAGTCGTTTCTGCATAGCTGTAAATCCCTCAAGGGTCATCGTCTCAATGATGATCTGCTCTCGGCTGCCTTTCGTGTAACGGCTCTGCATAAAACTAACTATCTCTTTAAGATCTGCATTATCAGCCTCCAATGTGCCAGCGATAATCTGCTCTAAAAGTTGCTGAAATACCTGTGCATCAAAATTTTTATCGACATTTTTGATCCGCTCATTAATTCGCTGGTAATCAACTTCCATTTGTCCAATAGCGGTCTTTACCTTCATAATTTGCTCTATAATGTCAACTAACTTAAAATGCTCGCCCAGTTTTCGCACCTCATCCTTATAACAATCAAGATCCCCCACGATCAGATATTCGATTTCAAAACATTTCAACATCCTCGCATAAATGAGAAAACTTCCCTTACCATTAACACGAGCTACTGAGATATTTTCGTAATCCAGCTTTTGCTTAATACCCGTTATCTTATCTACAATGGCAGGGATCAAGAATACCTCCCCCCTTCGACCAAAACTACCTTGTCTGCAAAAAAAATCTCACTATTATTCGACCATAGAAAGCGTTTGAGTTCTAGGGTAAGCAAAGTAGAAGTATTTTGATCCAACTGTTTGGCAATCGTAAAGTTACCTCCTGTGTCTTTGTAAACCCTAGTATTATTGAACAGATCAACATGTTTCAGATATTCAGTAGAGTGCGTGCTTATAATTAATTGCCGCTCTTGTTTTTCTGACCCACTTAGGAATTTATTAAGTTCTGCTGATATTACCCGACGCGCTTGTGGATGTAGAAATAGTTCGGGCTCTTCTGCAATCAGCAAGGAACTATTATTATGATAATCATTACAATAAAGCGAGAATAGTGCAATAATTACAGCACTTTGAATACCTGTTCCTTTTTCGTGTATAGGTCGGTCGATACCATCGTTAACGAAAAGTTGCACATTTTTATACAGCTCGTCCTTGGCATTATCCAAAAATTTAAAAGAAATAGCCTTATGAGCGATAGCACCTTCTAACAGTGTTTTCACCATCTGAATATTAGAAGCAAATACAGTATCTACCCTGCTCTTTATCTCTTCCGCACTGAGTCTTATAAGTTCCTCGTAAGTCTTGCCAGAGGATTCTTCCAACAATATTTTGTTTTTATTCCATATTCCTGCGACTAGTTTCCCGAACCAAGAATAATGGACCAATCGTAATTCAGTTTTATGGCTCCGTGTAGCGCTGATTACAGTAGTGGTCAACAAAGAGTCTCTTAGCTTTTTGGAAAGGAAATGAGTTACCCAATAATGACCTTCCGCACAACGAACGATTAAACCGAAACCCATTTTTTCTTCATCCAAGCGAGATTTACAGAAAAAAACTTTAAGGCTCCGAGCCGTTACAAGGAAAGCATGCAGATTGGCGGCTGGCATCCATTTCGTTTTCTTTGCCTTACCGTTCCCATATTGCTCAAGCACCTCTACTTCTGACCTGTTCTCTAACTCATCAAGGCTTTCAAAAAGATCATAATTTACAATGATATCACCTGTCTTTTCATCTTTAAAATAAAGGTCCTTGCTATTATGAATGCGGGAGAAAGCGGTCTGCTTTTTGATCGTCATGATCATATCCTGATCAATATCTCTACCTTCAAGAGTTACCTCAAGAAATAAATGATCTGCTGGAATCTCTACAATTTCTCCTGTATCTTTAATAATATCTTCGTAAGTATAAAAGTCGTTATCTCCAATTAGCTGATAAGTTGGAAATTTTTCACCGACTAAGATTTCAATTCCCCGTATAATATTGGATTTACCACAATTATTCTTACCGACAATAACATTTTTGCCGTTGGCAAAACGTACGACAATTTCTTTGAGACTACGATAATTAGAAGCGAAGAACTGAGAGATGAACATTTGTGTAAGGTTTTATCAAATCTAATAAAAAAACCAGCTAGTAGTTCGGTAAGGTTGACTAAAGCTTATCATATCGAGTAATTTTTATATCCCCCCACTACCGCAAGTCCCGCTTGTGGTTACCATGCCGAGCAACTGTTATATCACCCTTCGCTGGCGCACGCGTGCCGCGTGTGTTTTTATTAAAATATCCTTTCGTTCCCTCAGGGTCTCCTGAAAGGGACCTCGAGGTTGCCGATGAGCTTATAAATTTCACAAGCAGGACGCTTGCGGATACTTCGCTATTAAAAGAGGTTGTCTCATAAGCAAAATCGAGGCTCTGAGAATCGCATATACGAAAACGTTCTCCACCACCTATCCGAAGAAATCAAGGAAAAAGAGGCTGTTCCCATACTTATGAGACAGCCTTTTTTAATAGCGAGGTATTTCAGGACCTGCATAAGGGTTTTCGAGGGCATTTATGATTTGAATAAGCCTGTGCTTGGCATGCCCTCCTTTATCCTCTGTTTTAAGTGTGGCTAAATTCCTTTCCACGGCATCCTTAACGTCGAATTGTGTAATCGCCCTGTCGATCCTGAGGGTTTGGGGCAGCTGTGCTGTTTCAAAATAGTCTATTATTTCCTGATCGGTCATTTTGCAAAATTAGAAACATCCTGATGAATGATAAACTCTTTTTATGATTAAATAATGGCTTATTCAAAATCCCGCTAGTGCCACAAGCGCCTGCATCCGAAATTTATCTTGAACTGGACTTCGAAACCTTATCACACTTTTCACTTGCTTTCAAAAAGCTATTCGGACAGAGCCTAACCGAACTGACCAAACAAAAAGAGTATACCCACAAATAGTCCTATAACTACCAACATTGGTACATTGCTGCTTAAAACAGGAGTATGTTTCTTTGCGTTGATGTATTTGAGCACTGTTTATTAATAATAACGGGCTCGTTTTCAGCTTAAAAAGCTTTAATCTAAGGATACATCAATCAAAAACTATCATAATGAAAACAGTATTAATCACCGGGGCCAACAAAGGAATCGGTTTTGAAACGGCAAAGCAACTGGCACAATTCAACTACTTTGTATATTTAGGCAGCAGGGATAAAAAACTCGGATTAGAAGCGATACGGAAATTGAATGACCTGGGTATAACCAATGTGGAAACTATAGTAATTGATATAGCTGATATTAACTCTGTACGCCAGGCAAGGCAGCAACTGGAGCGCAAAATTGACTCTTTAGATATTTTGATCAATAATGCGGCGATTGCCGGCGATCAGCCCCAAAATTTTTCTGCATGTAAACTGGAAAACCTGCGGGCGATATTCGATGTCAATTTTTTTGGAACCATACAAACCACACAGGAGTTTCTGCCTCTGCTCAGAAAATCCAGCCAACCATCTATCATCAATGTTTCCAGCGAAGTTGGTTCTCTCGCCGGGCATAGCAGCCCAAACAGGAATGTAGGCCGGGATAAATTTCATGCTTATGGTTCTTCTAAAACGGCGTTAAACGCTTTTACCATAATGCTGGCCAATGAACTCCGTGATACAGGCGTTATGGTTAACAGCGTTACACCAGGGCATACAGCTACCGACCTCAACCAATTTCAGGGTACAAAAACTGTAGAACAGGGCGCGGTACCTATCGTAAAACTAGCCACACAGGCTCATCCGGATATCACAGGAAAATTTTTCAGGGATGAGGGTGAAGTAGCCTGGTAATTCATGTAATGATCTTCTTTAACCTATATATCAATTTAATATGCGAATAGTAACATTGGAAGAACATATCTCCTTCCCGGAAATAGCAGCTCAAATACCTAAAGATGCCCTGGGTGGTTTTGGCCAATCAGAAAGGATGCAGCAGCTTATACCCAAACTTGCCGACATTACCGGAGAGCGCCTGCAATCAATGGATGCCAATGGCATTACCATGCAGGTACTC
Organism: Mucilaginibacter lappiensis; assembly: GCF_900155965.1. Lineage (GTDB taxonomy): Bacteria > Bacteroidota > Bacteroidia > Sphingobacteriales > Sphingobacteriaceae > Mucilaginibacter > Mucilaginibacter lappiensis. Next base: position 220,456 of record NZ_FTMG01000010.1, on the reverse strand, counting down.
TCTGTAGATAGTTCGGGGGCTAACCTGTTAAGCCCGGAAAAAGGTCCGGCTTTTGCAAGGCAATATAATGATTTGATTGCCCAAAGGATCGCGGGTTTTGAGCATAGGTTTACGGCTTTTGCCCACCTGCCCATGACAGCCCCAGCGGCTGCGGCCGACGAGTTGGAACGCGCTGTAACCGAATATCATTTTCGCGGCGCCATGATCAGGGGTGTGACTCAGGACCAATTTTTAGACCAGCCTGAATTTGCGCCGATATTTGAACGGGCCGAAAAGCTGGACGTACCCATTTACCTGCACCCTGGCCTGCCTCCAAAAGGTATAGCTGACATTTACTATAGTGGCTTACCTACCCATTCGGGCATGGCAGAGGCTTTAGCCTGTTACGGCTGGGGATGGCACTCGGAAACCGCCCTGCATGTTTTACGCCTGCTCTATTCCGGAATTTTTGATAAGTATCCCAAACTGAAACTGATTATTGGTCATATGGGCGAAATGTTACCGATGATGATGGCCAGATCAGAAAGAGCACTTAAACCCGGAAACGGGGGTGCAAATCAGCGTACGCTTACCGATACCTTCCACCAGCAGGTTCATATCACCACCAGTGGTTTTTTTACTCAGCCGCCGCTCAAAATTGCTTTAGATACTTTTGGCATTGATAATATTATGTTTTCTATTGATTACCCATTTAGCACCAACGAAATGGGTATGGAGTTTTTAAATGCAATTGAACTTCCTGATGAGCAGGTAGCAAAAATTTCTCATGACAATGCGGATAAGCTATTGAAGTTAAAGATATAAATATCGAAATTACAATGGTTCTGTATGAAAAAATAAAAACAGATAGGCGCTTATACGTACATCTTTTTATGCTACTTTTGCTCTCCGAAGCCCTACAAATGGGCTTCTATCCTGCCTATTTCGATACGCAACTCTGCATCAGCAATTTAATAACAATTTATTAATAAAAGCTTAAAGCAAACGGTACTTTGTGTTTAATTATGTTGATTATACTTGCAATAAACAACTATCAAAAAAAGTCATGACCAATTCAATTTTGGAGATCACCGAGAACGAATACCTGATCAAACTGAACAGAAGTAACTTCAACTTGTCGTTCATCAGGAGTTTATTAAAGATGGTCGAAGTGGCCAATCCGACCGAAGAAAGCGACTATTCTTATAGCGACCGCGTTGTATCGCCTTACCAGAACCATTCTGCTACTGCCGATTATTTCAGCGCTATTGACGAGAAATAAAAAAGGGATGCTTTCGCGTCCCTTTTTTTATTTTATTCCTTATTATTTTCTTTCCTGATTAAAACTGGCGATATCCGCCCCTTACTACCTGTTGCTTGTCCATCTGAGCCAGTTGTCCTTTCATCATCTTGATCTGCTCGGCGAGTAATTTATTCTTATCATCTTTTGTAGCTTCTGAAAGATACATCTGCGCCTCGCGTTTATTACGTTTAGCCATAGAGATACCCGCCAGGCTTAATTTAGCCAAAGCCGTATTATGCGACATTTTCATACCCAACTGAAGCGCTTTTTTAAAGTATTTTTCAGATTTCATTGGCGCCTTGCGCGATTCGATCAAACCTATCAGTAAGTTATAATAACCATGCTGGTTTTTATGCAGCTGTTTTTCGTAATCAGTGATCTTCATTAACCAGGCCTCGGCTTTTTCTGAATTTTCTTTACGCAGGTAAAACTGCGATATGAGCATATTCTCGTTAAAAAAGAAGCTCAACAGCACAATACCGCCCAAAAACAAAACTAAAATCCCCCAGCCCCAAAATCCGAAGGCACAAAGCGCAACAGCCGCACCGAACAGTACACAGGCTATAATTAGCCTAACAATATTTGACATAATTTATGATACTATATATTGAGTACAAATATCCGTTAATTTGTACGCTTAATCAACATTATATCAATATTTATGGCAAATGCATTAGACCCCTCCTGGATGGATGTTTTGAAAGACGAGTTTGGGAAAGACTATATGATAAAATTAAAGGATTTTTTACAAAAAGAAAAGGCAGCAGGACAAGTGGTTTACCCCAAAAACAGTGAAATTTTTAACGCGTTTAACACCACTCACTTTGATGATGTAAAAGTGGTAATACTAGGCCAGGATCCGTACCACGGCGCTCATCAGGCCCATGGGCTTTCCTTTTCGGTACAAAAAGGCATCGCTACTCCCCGTTCGCTCATCAATATTTATAAAGAACTGCAAACCGATATCCCAGGATTTAAAATACCAGCCCACGGCAATCTGGAAGACTGGGCCAAACAGGGTGTATTACTTTTAAATGCTACTTTAACGGTAAGGGCCAGCAGTCCGGGTTCGCATCAAAAACAGGGTTGGGAAGAGTTTACCGACGAGGTGATCAAAACCATATCCGACAAAAAAGCAGGCATTGTATTTATACTCTGGGGAGCGTTTGCCCAATCAAAAGCGACATTGATTAATGAGAAAAAACATTTTATCCTGAAATCACCGCACCCCTCCCCCTTCTCCGCCGACCGTGGTTTTTTTGGCAGCAAACCGTTTTCAAAAACCAATGAGATATTAAGAAGAGAAGGAAAAGCAGAGATCAACTGGCAGATAAGTTGAGAAGAGAATCAAGAAACTAGAGTCAAGAATCAAGAGTTTTTGTAAATAAGTTATAAAACTAAAAAAGTCAAGAATCACGATATTTATCTTGATTCTTGACTCTAATTTCTTGCCTCTAAAAGAACTAATATTCCAGCGGCACAATCGGCTCCTTTTTGCTGGTTGACATGATCATCATGGTCTGGAAAGTTTTTACTACCGTGATACGGCTTATCTTTTCCATGATCAATTGTTCGTATGATTTGATGTCGCGCACATAAACTTTCAGTAAAAAGTCGCACTGGCCGGTTACGTGGTGGCACTCCGTTACTTCTTTAATGTGTTTGATCTCATCCAGAAATGTTTGAATGGTATTTTTCTGATGAAAATCAAGCGATATCTGTATAAAGGTTTTGATACCCAGGCCCAATTTTTCCTCATCCACCAGGGCATGATAGCTCTTGATGTATGCGGCGTTTTCCAGCTTACGTACACGCTCTAAGGTTGGTGCCGGTGAAAGCCCTATCTCATTTGAAAGTTGAAGGTTGGTTATTCTTCCGTTTTCCTGTAATATCTTAAGTATTTGAAGATCTATTTTATCTAATTCCGCAGCCATCAGGTTACAATAATGTACGCAAATATACAGTTTTCCTCTGTTCACAAAATTATATTTCTCTTAAAAGTAATTCAGCAAAAATATATTTCCCGCGTTTTTCATAATTTAGATAAGTCTAAATTTTTTATTAGATTTGTATAAATGAATACGTTAGCCGAGGAAAACTATTTAAAATCCATCTATCATCTGTCTATTAATGCCGAAAACGTGAGCACCAATCAAATTGCCGCGTCATTAAACACCAAGGCTTCGTCGGTAACGGATATGCTTAAAAAGCTGGCTGACAAGGCGCTGATTAACTATACCAAATACCAGGGTGTTAGCCTTACCTCCTCCGGTGAGAAGATAGCGGTAAATATCATCCGCAAACACCGGCTCTGGGAGTACTTCCTGGTAGAAAAGCTCAAGTTTAAATGGGACCAGGTACATGATATGGCCGAAGAAATGGAGCATATATCATCAGCCGAACTGATTGACCGGTTGGATGAGTTTATGGATTACCCACAGCACGACCCGCACGGCGAACCCATACCCGATTGTAATGGCCGGTTTAAAGCCTCGGAGCTGAAGCCCATATCAACGTTAAGTGTACATGACAGCGGTACCATATCCGGCGTGCGCGACCACAGCTCATCGTTTTTACAATACCTCGAAAAACAGCAGCTTACGCTCGGAAAAAAAATATCCATCATGGAAATTGTAGAATTTGATCATTCTATGATCATACAAATGGAAAACAAAAAAGAAATACATATCAGCCGCGAGGCGGCCAATAATTTACTGATAGCTTTATGACCGATAACCACAATCAATCATTAGGAGATGTACACAGTTCGGTTAACACCGAAAACAAAACAGGCTGGCGCAAAATAATGGCCTTCCTGGGGCCGGCCTATCTGGTAAGTGTAGGTTATATGGATCCGGGCAACTGGGCTACCGATATTGCCGGCGGCAGCGCATTCGGTTATAAACTGATATGGGTATTGTTTGCCTCCAACCTGATAGCGCTCCTTTTACAATCGCTCAGCGCCCGCCTGGGCATCGTTCGCGGGCTCGACCTGGCACAGGCATCTAAAAATGCCTATCCGCGTTTTGTGAATTTCTGGCTGTACATACTGGCGCAAATAGCCATTATAGCCTGCGACCTAGCCGAGATCATCGGTATGGCCATCGGCTTAAAACTGTTGTTTAATCTACCGCTGATATGGGGTGTATCGCTTACCATTACTGACACCATCCTCATGCTTTATTTAATGAACAAGGGCATGCGCAAACTGGAAGGCTTTATCATATCCATGATATTTATTGTTGGGCTATCCTTTTTAATAGAAATGTTTATTGTGAACCCCAGCGTAGTTGAAATTGCCAAAGGCTTTGCCCCGGGTAATTTAAGCGGTGAATCGTTATATATTGCTATTGGTATTATTGGCGCTACAGTGATGCCGCATAACCTGTACCTGCACTCTTCGCTGGTGCAAACCCGGCAGATCACCCGAACAGACGCGGGCATTAAATCGGCTATTAAATTTAATTTATTTGATACCGTTATAGCGCTTAACCTTGCCTTTTTGGTGAACGCGGCTATACTGATACTGGCAGCCACCGCGTTTTATAAGAATGGCTATTTTAAGGTTGCTGAGATACAGGATGCCTATAAATTACTGGAACATATTTTTGGTCGGGTCGCACCTGTTCTTTTTGCCATCGCCTTGATTGCCTCGGGTCAAAGTTCAACCATTACAGGTACCCTTGCCGGGCAAATTATTATGGAGGGCCATATTAACCTGCGTATTGAACCCTGGCTGCGCCGTTTGCTTACCCGCGTACTGGCTATTGTTCCGGCCGTTTTCACGATCATTTATTTTGGAGAAAATGGATTAGGTAGCCTGATCATATTAAGCCAAGTGGTATTGAGTTTACAATTGGGCTTCGCGGTTATCCCGCTAATCCACTTTACATCTGACAAAAAACGAATGGGTAAATTTGCTATCACTTTTAAAGTAAAAGTACTGGCCTGGATTTGCGCCGTCCTTATTGTTGCGTTGAACGCCAAACTGGTATACGAACAATTATTTGACTGGATAAAAGAATATCCATCCTCGGCTATCTGGATCTATGTCCTGGTTTTTCCCATTGTACTTGCTGTAGCTGTATTACTGATATATGTATTTTTCAGACCGATGCTGTATAAGCATAAAGATCAGCCGGTTTACGCACCACATGGCATTGCCAGTGCTATTACCGAACTTGATGCTATTACCTATAAACATATAGCTATCACTATCGACTTTTCAAAAAATGACAACGACTGTTTACGCCACGCCATCATGCAAGGTGGGAAAAAGGCCACTTATACCCTGATCCACGTAGTAGAAACTGCCGGCGCACGCTACTACGGTAAACAGGTGATGGACAGTGAAACTCAAAGTGATGCTGACAACCTGGATAAGTATGTTACCACGTTGCAAAACCTGGGCTATAAGGCACAGGCACAAATTGGTTATGGTAACCCTGCAAGTGCTATAGCCAAAATAGTAAATGAAGAAAATGTTGACTTTATAGTGATGGGGTCGCACGGTCATAAAGCGCTTAAAGACCTCATTTTTGGCACAACCGTAAACTCGGTAAGGCATATGGTAAATGTACCGGTGCTGGTGGTAAAGCCAAGTAGGTAATCCTGCCCCACCCAATCCTCCCCGGAAGGGAGGGCTTTGAAAATAAAGTCTCCCCAACCGGGGGAGATTATTCACATTATTATTCGTTTTTAGCGTTCATGAGGGTTGCACCATTTAGAGGGGGCGGAAATTTTACGTAAATTTGCACCTCACCGAAAGGAAAACATGACTACTCAGGATAAAGTATATATAAAAAACAAGAAGGCTTATTTTGAATACCACATATTGGATAAATATGTAGCCGGTATTCAATTATTGGGCACCGAAATTAAGTCGATACGGGAGGGCAAAGCCAATATTAATGATGCTTTTTGCACCTTTATTAATAACCAGCTGTTTGTACGTAACCTGCATATATCCGAATATTCATACGGGTCGTTTTACAACCATGAGGCCAAACGCGATCGTGTGCTGCTGCTCACCAAAAAAGAACTCAAAAAACTCCTGACCCGCGGCGAAGAAAAAGGACTGACCATTGTACCGTTGGCCTTATTCATCAGCGAGCGTGGTTTTGCCAAGCTGGAAATTGGCTTGGCCCAGGGTAAAAAGACATTTGACAAACGCGAAACCCTAAAAGAACGCGACACCAAAGTTGAGATGGATAGGGCGATGAAAAGATAACCCCTTTTGGATGTGCAGATGTGCGGATTTCAGATGTGCAGATGTTTTTTTATGAAATAATGAAGCCCCACTTTGATTAAGTCGGGCTTTTCCTTTTATGATTCAATGATCACTTCTAATTCATTTATCATTTGGTACCTCATCTGCACATCTGAAATCCGCACATCTGCACATCTATCTACCACGCCTTATCCCCCACCAATGGTACAAATCTGAAAGTATCCAGTACAATCTTTTCGTAATCGTGTTCGGCAACTTTGAGTACGGTTACCATTTTTTGGGTTTCTTCGTCGCCTACCGGGATTACCAGTATGCCTCCTATTTTCAGTTGTTTCAACAATACATCGGGCACGGTAGGTGCACCGGCCGTGACAATAATTTTATCATATGGAGCGTGTTCTGCCTTACCGATGGAACCATCGCCACAAAAGAAGTGGGGCTTGTAGCCCATTTTTTCGGGCAGGATAAACCGGGTACGTTCATACAGTTTTTCCTGGCGCTCAATAGTATAAACTTTAGCGCCAAGCTCCATTAATATACAGGTTTGATAACCCGAACCTGTGCCAATTTCCAATACTTTATCCCCTTTGCGAATGTGCAGCAATTCGGTTTGGTAAGCAACAGTATATGGCTGCGATATGGTTTGCCCCTCGCCTATTGGAAAAGCAATATCGCTGTAGGCCTGTTTCCAGAAAGTTTCATCAAAAAAATAGTGGCGTGGTACTTTGCTTATGGCCAGCAACACCTCTTCATCCTGGATACCTTTTTTTCGCAGGATGTCAACCAATCGTTTCCGGGCGCCTTTTTCGCGGTAATTATCAATATACTTATAAGCCATTTATACGGCAAAGTTAGCAGGAATTTTTACACGATTTAAGGATTAGAAAGGATTACAGGACGAGGTGCCAGTAAACGCTTCATTAACAAACCTTAACAATTTTTAAACAATTTAGACCTCAGAAATGATATCAGCGAGATTTATATCTAAATTTATATACTTAACCCATACCGATATCACTACATAATTTATGACGTTTAAATCAAAAGAAGAAATCAATAATGTAACGCACAAAATTATTGGTTGTGCTATGCAAATTCATAAAACTTTGGGTTGCGGCTTCCAGGAAGCTATTTATCAAAGAGCACTGGCGATTGAAATGAAGATAGCAGGGTTATCTTTTGAAAGGGAAAAAGAAATGTCTATATTTTATCGGGATGAACTAATAGGCAATAGAAGAGTAGATTTCTTTATTGAAGAATGTGTGATGTTAGAATTAAAAGCCGTTGAAACCATTATTGATCTTCATAAGAATCAAGCCATAAACTATTTAGAAGCATATAACTTGGCTGATGGCTTACTGATAAATTTTGGAGGAATAAGCCTGGATTTTAAACGCGTATACAACAAAAAATTGGTCACACCACAGAATCATCCAATAGCTAAACCCTAATATAGAAGAGTCAAAAAAATCCTGTAAATCCTTCCCAATCCCTTAATCGTGTCAATACGGATCAACATCGGGCTGAATAATACTTCCCTTGCTTAATTTAGTGGTTTGAAACTGGGTGATCACATCCCGCAATATGGCTTTAGCCTTAACAATAGATATACCATCCCGCTCAAATTTGAGCATGATGGATTTGATATAATAATTACGGATACGACTGATTAATGGCGACTCGGGACCTATTACCCGTTCGCCAAAATGCCTGCGCAGTTCATTACCGAGATAATTAGCCTGGTTATATAATACATCAGGATCTTTGTGTTTAATATCCAGGTTGATGATGCGGTAGAACGGGGGATATTTAAAGCTTTTGCGCTCCTCCATTTCTGTAAAATACAGATCGTTATAATCATTGGCAATCACCTGTTTAATAACGCGGTGATTAGGATCATAAGTTTGAATGACTACCTTACCCTGCTTGCCTCTTCGCCCAGCACGACCGCTCACCTGCGCCAGCATCTGGAAACTGCGTTCGTTGGCCCGGTAATCCGGGAATTTGAGCATGCTATCTGCATTAATGATACCGATAAGGGTGACATCGGCAAAGTCAAGTCCTTTGGCTACCATTTGGGTACCCACCAGTATGTCTATTTTTTTCTCTTCGAGATTGTTCAGGATGGTTTGCAGCGAGTTACGGGCGCGGGTAGTATCCAGATCCATTCGGGCAATACGCGCATCGGGTAATAACAGACTTAGTTCATCTTCTATTTTCTCGGTACCAAAACCTTTATATTCCAGGTGCGTTGAGCCACAAGCCGGACAAACAGATGGCGAATCCTCCTTATAGCCACAGTAGTGGCAATGCAGTTTGCCACTGCTTTTATGATAAGTAAGACTCACATCGCAATTGATACATTTCGGCGTGTAGGCGCATATTTTACACATGAGCACCGGCGCGTAACCACGGCGGTTTTGAAACAGGATCACCTGCTCCTTATTGATCAACGCCTGGTTGATCCCCTCCATCAATACGCTGGTAAAATGCGACTGGATGGTTTTTTGTTTAGTCTCGTGACTGATGCTTACTACCTGCACATCTGGCAATTGTACACCACCGTAGCGCTCGGTAAGCTCAGCAAAACCATACTTATGGGTGCGGGCATTAAAATAACTTTCAAAAGATGGTGTGGCCGAACCCAGCAACACCTTTCCCCGATGTGTGTGGGCCAGAAAAATGGCTGCATCACGGGCGTTGTAACGCGGGGCAGGATCAAACTGCTTATAGGACGTTTCATGCTCTTCGTCAACCACAATAAGTCCGAGATCATTAAAAGGCAAAAACACTGATGAACGGGCACCAAGGATCACCTTGTAATCATTGTTCAACACCTTTTGCCAAACCTCCACTCTTTCGTTATCGTTAAACCGGGAGTGATAAACACCGATATCGGCGCCAAAATATAGTCGCAGCCGTTCAATAATATGTGTGGTCAACGCAATTTCGGGTAACAGATAAAGTACCTGCCGGTCGCTGCGCATCATTTCTTCTATCAGCCTGATATAGAGCTGCGTTTTGCCCGATGAGGTTACGCCATGCAATAGCACCACATCCTTTTCCTGATATTGCTTACGCACACTTTCCAGCACTTCGGTTTGCTGTTCGCTCAGCTCAAAGTTACTGTTCAGTTCTTCTTCCTCCTCAAAATGCAGGCGACTCACATTTTTTTCCTCGGCTATAAGAATTTCCTTTTCTATAAGCGATTTAATACTCGATTCGCCGGCGCCGCTTTCTTCTATCAGCTCGTTCTTGGTGATGGCTTTCTGATGCCTTGCCAGTTTAATATACGCCAGCAGCGCATCGGCTTGTTTAGGGGCACGTTTTTCCAATATCGGAAAAAGTTCCCGCAAATTATCGGGATGATTATAAACCGGGTTCAGCGTAATAAAAGTACGCTTACGGGGTTTGTAACGTTCGCTTACTTCTTCGGATATATGGATGATGTTTTTCTCAAACATCAGCTTCAGGATAGGCATTACCGTTTTTTGGCCAAGTAATTTGGCAATATCACTTACAGTAAGTTCTGGCTGGATATCCAGGGCCTCTACAATCAGAAATTCTTTATCATGCAGGGTTGAGCGGTCAATATCGTAATCTTTATTGAGCACAATACGGGTTTCGCTGGCCAGTTTCAGGGCAGCGGGCAGCGCAGCGTTCATCACCTCACCAATATTGCACATATAATAATCGGCCAGCCATTGCCAAAAATGTAGCTGATGAGGTGTTACAACCGGCTGGTCATCCAGAATCTCAATAATGTATTTCGCCTCGTACTTTTCAGGCGCAAGCGTACTAATCTCTTTAACGATGGCGGTATATAGCTTGCTTTTACCAAACTGTACCACCACCCTTTTACCTATAGCGATGGCGTCATTTTGCTCATACGGTACCCGGTAGGTATAATTCTTTGAAATTGCCAGCGGTAAAATCACTTCGGCAAAAAGCGTTTTACGATCGGTATGTTCAATTTCAGCAAATTCTAACATGTATATTCTAAATCCTAAACTCTAATTTCTAAATCCTAAACTCTAATTCCCTACTCTTGATTTTTTATCCAAAAATCCTTGCTCCAATAATCCTTTGTCCCAAAAATCACTTATTCCGAAAAGCAGCAATAGCCAACATCAGCCAACCTAAAATGAACAGTAGACCACCCAGCGGCGTGATTGGGCCAAGCGCCATCAGCCAATCCCAACCCAACAGGCTACGGCATGATAACAGGTATAATGAGCCAGAAAAAAACAGGATACCAAAGCTAAAAAAGTAATAAGCCAAGGCTATCTGGTTATTTTTAAACCGCGCAAAAGTTGAAAGGAAAAGCAAAGCGAATACATGGTAAAAGTTATACTGTACAGCGGTATGCCATACCTCCAGATCGGCGGCAGATAAACGACCTTTTAATCCATGCGCACCAAAGGCCCCGGTAATAACGGCCAGCATACCAAAAACCGAAGCCGTGATAATTATTTGTTTGTTCATGCAGATATAAAAAGCTAAGTTAACCAATTGAAAGTATTACTTTAATGGCGCAGGGTAAAATTCTATCTTTGTAAAGCAATCCGCTATGAAACGTCTGATAGTTATCACCTTAATTTTGCTTGCCGCTGCTATCGCTATAACAGTTGTTTACTTTAAAAACTTAAGTCCGCCGGGGGTACGTACCGGCCAGGTGATGCATACCATACCAGACAACGCCACCGCAGTATTTGAATTTAACAGCGAAAAGGGGTTTTACGACATTTTTAAGGGCAACCAGCTACTCAGCGCGGTTATTGGTAAAGATAAACTAGCCGATCTGGATACACTGCGTAAGTTATTAATTACCTCACCACAACTGGAGCGTTTTTTTGATGGGCAAAATGTATTTATCTCGGCACATCCATCCAACGGCAACGACATTAATCTGCTTATCACCATACCCACCACCAACGATTTTAAAACAGATGCATTTACTAACTTAAATACACAGCCCAATAGCGGCTTATCTGTAACTCCGATACATAACACGGTTGGGACAACTTATGATGTGTTGGTTAAGGCCATCAATAAGCACTTTTACATCACCCAAAAAGAGAATAATATTTTTGCCGGAAGCTTTTCAAAAGAGCTGATAGACCAAAGCCTTTTATACAAGGATGATAAAAACAGGAACATTTTTATTCCACTGCCCGAACAGCAAAATGCCAACTCCCTGGCTAACCTCTATATTAACTACAACCAACTTACTCCCCTGTTTGATCAGATATTTAAAAACAAGAACACCGATATTTTTAAGAGTTTTAAGCTATTACCCGCATTAGCGGCCCTCACATTAAACTTTAAGAACGATGCTTTGATGTTCAGCGGTTTTACCAGCATACAACACAACCATACAGCCAGCTATTTAAATTTATTTGCCGATCAGCAACCGGTGGTGAATCACTTAAAGGATATTTTTCCATCCACTACAGCTTATACTATCAACTTTGCGGTATCTGACCCAGCAAAGTTTTCTGCCGGCCTTTCACAGTGGCACATTAAAGCGGGAATCAGTAACGAGAAAGACCAGCTTTTTAGTAAAATAAAGGCAGAAACCGGGATATTTTTAAAGCCCGAATTTGAACACTTACTTAGCAATGAGTTTGCTGTAGTTACTACCCGTTACCAGGAAAAATACGCTATTGTTTCTGTTAAGGATGGTTCAAAGCTGAGACCCATTATGATGAACATCAGCACCATGATCAGTGACAATATCGGGCAGTTTAATTATGACAAAGTTCCGTTTTATCTCTTAGGCGATGCTTTCAGCATTTTCAGAAAGCCTTACTTTATGATCATCGATAATTACCTGGTATTGGCAGCTACATCTTCTGAGCTCACGAGCTACTCAGACACTTACTACAACCGAAAGTTTATTAGCAAAACAGATCAATATAACCAGTTTGACAACCTACAGGCCGAAAGAAGCAACGTTGCTTTTTTTATCAACTTTAAAAACTCACAATCTATTCTCAAAAGAGACCTGAAAGATGCTTTTTATGATGCTTTCGAAAACTCAGATCCCGGCTGGAAAAGTTTTTACGCCGCATCATATCAGTTTAGCGCTTCTGATAAAAACTTCTACACCAACCTATGTATGCGCCTGAATAATACCGACAGTACCGCTACTCCAATTAAATAAAAAAACACACAACCATACGCTAACAATTCCCGTTAAAAGGGGCTGTTGTGTTTGCAATATTTCCCTGCAGTTTATGGAAATATTTCCCACTGGTTTAAAATAAACCATTACTAAACAGAAAGTTGGCAAATTATCGTATGAATAAAAATAAGCTATTAATTGTCTTTGGTATATTATTTTTCTCTTTATCAGCTTCTGCTCAACAATTTTCGCAATACAATACAGGCACCCTGTATGATTCTTTCGAAAACCCCTCACAACGATCGTTTATTCCCGACTCCAGCCGACAATATGCCTTTAACTTTCTTATCCCAAACTTTAATGTTAATACGTACTTAACCGGCAACGCACAACGTACCTTTAAAAGCAAATTATTTGGCAGTAATTCGCAATACTATACCGATAACTTACAAATAGGCCAGGGCAAATACAATCACTTTAATGCCAACATTAATGCCTATGCCATTATGTTTAAGCTATTCTCGAGTTTTAATGGCGATGTGGAAATCGGTTTTTCGGCACAAACCAAAGCAGAGGCACGGGGGCTTTTTTCAGATGAATCATTTGCCCTGCTAAACGGCACCAGGAACTTCCCTAATGATAATTATACCAACATATTTAATGACAACTACCGGTATCAGGCTTATCACCAGATAAGCTTTTCATACCGCGAACGGGTTAACAAAAAGATAGCAGTAGGTTTTAAAATAAGCGCGTTGCTGGGTATCGAATATCAGGAGTTTAACATCAACCACTCACAAGTTACTTTCGACCGTACTAACCCCAATAATCCAAGCGCGTTACTAGGCTTAACCGGCCGATATTATGCCAATTACATACCCGGTCAGCGAGATGCGCGTGACTACCTGCCCAATCTGCGTAACCCCGGTGCCGCTATTAGTTTCGGACTTTCGTACATTACAGACGACCGTGTAACTATACAAGGTAATATTAAAGATCTGGGCTTTATTCACTGGAGCAACCGGTCGGCTACTTATGATTTTAATAACAGTGGCATGATCAATAATTTGGGTTCACAGCACTTTGCGGATACACTTTATAATCGCGTGCGTACCATCATGCAGGATAATAATAACAAAACGGTTAAACCGCTCACAACTGCCACAAACGGTCTTGCCGAGCTGAGCGCGACCAAAAGTTACTGGATAGGTTATGGTAATACGTGGAAGTACTCGCCTACGCTTATAGCTTCAAAAGCATTGTTCTACCCGGATTTTAAAGGAGCTTTGGTTAATCATTTTAATTACCGTGGTCTTTTTACAGCTACCCTTACTACAAGTTATGACGATATGCATTTTTTTAATATCGGTACACAGCTCATGATCAAATCGCCCAATACCGAATTTTACATAGGTACAGAAAGATTGACCAATACCAGTAAATTGGCAGCTGCAGCTTTACATAACAATTCGCAAATAAATCAGGTGGGTAATTATTCGGGAGGCGATTTCTATTTAGGATTTACCCTGAAATTTGGACGTGTGATTGAACATCCCATGAATGCCAGCATTATCCCAATGGGCGAAAAAGGTTTTTTTGGTCGCCTGTTTGGTCGTTTGTTTAAAACCAGCACCAATAAAGGCGTCTAGATAATCAGGAAGCCATTCTATTTATAAAGCTTTCTTTCCGGCGATAAAATCTTTGAGATAGTAGGGTTCAAAATAAGCCACATCCACAAATTCTTTTTTGTCGAACTTTTCAGCAGCTTTATGAGTCAGGAAAGTTGCCGAATTAACAAAGCCCGGTAAAAATTGAGCATTAGGGTTAGCGCCTAGTGTAGCCTCGCACTTATCGGCACCATCGCCAAAAAATATAATCCGGTGTTTGTTGAGTTCTTCAGCAAAGCTGTGTTCATCTATAATATCGGCAGAGGTTGACCTTACTTTTTGGCCATGAACATCAAACAAGGCACAATAAACCTCCATACGGCGGGCGTCAATCATAGGGCATAATAGTACATCCTCGTCAACTGTAAAATCATCACCATGAATAATACCATAAGCCATAGCCTCTAGTGTTTCAATGGCTATGAGCGGCTTATCCAGGGCAAAACACAAGCCTTTAGCTGTTGAAACCCCAATCCGGAGACCGGTATAAGAACCCGGGCCGCTACTCACGGAAATAGCATCAAGGTTATCATAAGTTAAATTTGCCGAGGCCACCAACTCATCAATAAACAAAGTAATCACCTCTGCATGTATGTTACGCTCGTTTATCTGCTTAAATGCTACAACCTTACCGTCAACAGCCAGGGCTACTGAACAAGAAGTGGTTGCGGTTTCAATTTGTAAAATAACACTCATCTTTTTTAATCTTAAGTCTCGAGTCTTAAGTCTTGAGTTATAAGCTCTGAATCTAAGGCTTATGACCTACTACTCAGAACTCAAGACTTAGAACTTAATTTCAAGGTACCGGGTCATGGCCGTGCCCACCCCAGGGGTGACAGCTGGCAATGCGTTTCAAAGTTAACCATCCACCCTTAAAGGCTCCATGCTTTTTGATAGCTTCTACCCCATATTGTGAACAGGTTGGCGTATATCGGCAGGAAGCGCCTGTAAGTGGAGAGATAAAATATTGATATATCTTAATCAGCAGTATAAAAATACCGCCTACAATTGCCTTCAATATGTTAACCAACGCCTTCATATCACTTCGCTGGGATACTATTTGCAGCTGTTAATTGCTCCGCAAGCTGGCCAAGCATCTTCAGCATCTTTTTTTCGATAACGCTATAAGGAACAATTTCTTTACCAATATACCCTACCGATAGTAAAATTTTTTTATCGGCTGTTACGAGTAAATTATACAGGTATTGCTGCTTGTGCAGCCTGTACGACTCGCGCATACACCTTTTTAGTAAATTACGGTCAACAGCATGCTTGTAACGCTTTTTTGAAACCGAAAATAAAATCTGGGTTGGGAATAGTTGTGGTTCTGAATTAAATAACCACGAAGCTTTGAAGGGATAACACAAAAAAGAAGAACCGTTATGAAAAAGCTTATCAATAAGCCTTTTGTTACATAATCGTTCTTCTTTTTTAAAAGTATACATAGTTGCCATTATTTGAACCGGAGACATTAAGCATATAAACGGTCCATGTCCCTATGAAAGGACCAAGCAACCAGGATTATGCTTTATGACGACCCTCGTCAGAAACTGATAATCTTTTTCTGCCTTTAGCTCTTCTGGCTGCTAATATTCTTCTACCGTTAGCAGTTGACATGCGCTCACGGAAACCGTGTTTGTTTCTTCTTTTTCTTTGAGAAGGCTGGAAAGTTCTTTTCATGACTGTATATTTTTATTCTATTTCGATCTTTTTAAAAACAAGAGCGCAAATGTAGTAATTTTTCAAAACATTTCAAATACTATTTTTCTTATTTGTTGCTCTATGTTTCTTGCTGTAAATTAAGCACTTTAAAACCGCAATATGAAATCATTACTTATCCTGCTCTTAATAGGTTTACCGTCAGTTGTTTTGGGACAGGATACAGCCCCTTCTCATTACAAAATATATAGCACAGCCGATCAAAAAATGGTTGCAATTAAGGATATTATTGACCAAACCAACAAAATTGATGTACTATTTTTTGGCGAAGAACACAACGATTCAACTGCCCACAACCTGGAATTTGCTTTATTTAGGGGCTTAGCAGAAAAATATCCAAACCGGACAGCACTTTCTATGGAAATGTTTCAAACCGACTGCCAGCTGGTTTTAAACGAATATCTTAATGATCTTATCCGCGAAAAAAATCTGTTAACCGATGCCCGCGCCTGGCCAAATTATAAAGATTACCGGCCGTTGGTTGAGCTGGCTAAGCTCCAACACTTACCGGTTGTGGCCGCCAATGCGCCCTCACGTTATACTAATATGGTTACCCGTAATGGTCTTGGAAGCCTGCAACAACTGAGCGTTCAGGCCAAAAGCTACCTGGCACCCCTCCCTATTGATACGGCTACCGGGGCTTACTACGATAAGTTTGTTAAAATCATGGGCGGGCATGAAGCGATGGCCGGTATGCAGATCTATCAATCACAAAACCTGTGGGACGCCACTATGGCCTGGTCAATAGCACAGTTTCTTAAAATCCACAGCGGGTTTAAAGTATTGCAGCTTAACGGAGGCTTCCACAGCGAAGAAAAGCTGGGCGCGGTTGCCCAACTCAAAAAATACACCCCCAAAACAAAGGTGTTAACCATAGCTTCTTATAGCGGGGAAAATTTAGATAACCCGGATTGGGCAAAATTTAAAACCCTGGCAGATTATGTTATTTTAACAGATACAAAATTACCAAGAGAATAAGAGAAGATTAAAGACAAAAGGATCAAGGATTAAAGACAAAAAGCATCTTCATCCATGATCCTTTGATATATTTCCTTGTCTTTGATCTGATTATGCTTTTTTAGCTAACAGATCGCGTATTTCAGTAAGTAAAGTTTCTTCTTTTGTTGGTACAGGATCTGCAACTGGTGCTACCTCCTCTGGTTTTTTAAGTGAGTTTATAGCTTTTACTACCATAAAGATACAAAAAGCAACAATCACAAACTCGATAACCGTGTTGATGAAGCTACCATAATTGATAGATACATCGGCTATCTTTTTCGCCGGATCGCCCGCCTTAAGAAGGATTTTTAAGTTTTTAAAATCAATGCCCCCAGTAACATAGCCAATTGGCGGCATAATTACATCATTTACCAATGAGGTAACTATTTTACCAAAAGCGGCACCGATGATAACGCCCACTGCAAGGTCAACAACGTTGCCGCGCATGGCGAACTCCTTAAACTCTTTGATTATTGCCATAATGATAGATTTTAGTTAATAATTTAGTTCAGGTAATGGTATAAATAGGTTTTAGTTTTAACTAAAGTAGCGAATAAATTTTAATGGTGTTCAAACAAATTATATTTTTTAATATTTAATACCAGCATCCATATGCCATAAGATATTTTAAAGTTAATGGTAATTGATGTATTTTTGGGCTCATCTTAATTATGCTTAAACAGAATCTTCAACAAAAACTCTTACAAAAGCTTTCACCGCAGCAAATACAATTTATAAAATTGCTGCAGGTTCCAACAGTTTCATTAGATACCAGGATAAAAGAAGAACTGGAAGAGAATCCCGCGCTTGAAGATCTTAGCTTAACTAATTTAAACGAACCCGAAGAACAATATCCCGACCGTGATCCAGACGAAGACACTTACAATGGTGATGAGGAAAAGGGCGAAATGGATGAGTTTAATATTGATGATTACCTGCAGGATGATAGTGTAAATGACTACGGATCACGCTATGATCAAAATGGTGATGATGAAGATGAGCGTAAAGAAATCCCGATAGCAGTACAGAATTCCTTTTTTGAAAGCTTGCAATTACAGCTTGACCTGCTACCATTAAGCGATAAAGACTTTAAGATCGGGCAGCAAATTATCGGTAGCCTGGATGATGATGGTTATTTGCGCCGTCCCATCATGTCACTTACAGACGATTTGGCATTTTCACAAAATGTAATGGCCGAAGATGAAGAGGTAGAGGATGTACTCAAGGTGATACAAAGGTTTGACCCGGCTGGTGTTGGAGCACGAAGCTTGCAGGAATGCCTGCTGATACAATTACGTAAAAAAGATCCAAACGATCCGATCATCGGAAAAGCCATCATTGTTGTTGAACAATATCTGGACGAATTTACCCGTAAACATTACGATAAGCTGGAGAAGTCGTTAAACATGAACTCCGACGAATTACGCGGTGTAGTGAACGAAATACTAAAGCTTAATCCAAAACCTGGCGATTCTAACGAGATCAACACCAAGCAAATGCAGGTGATCCCCGATTTTCATATCACCAATAATGATGGTACGCTGATACTAACGCTCAACTCCAAAAACGCGCCGGAGCTAAGAGTGAGCCGCTCCTACCAGGAAATGTTTCAACATTACGATAAAGCTGCACAAAAAGATAAAAAACTCAAAGAAGCGGTACAGTTTGTAAAACAAAAGCTCGATTCGGCCAAATGGTTTATTGATGCCATCAAACAACGTCAGCAAACTTTGCTGAAAACCATGAACGCCATTATGCAGTATCAATATGAGTTCTTTTTAACCGGCGACGACAAAAATCTTAAACCCATGATCCTGAAGGATATTGCAGACAGGATAAACATGGATATCTCGACAGTATCACGCGTAGCCAACTCCAAATATGTACAAACAGAATTTGGCACCTTCCTGCTCAAATCGTTCTTCTCCGAAGCTATCCAGACAGAAAGTGGCGAAGAAGTATCAAACAAAGAAGTAAAAAAGATTCTGGAGGAGCACATAGGCCAGGAAGACAAACGCCACCCTCTGGCTGATGAAAAATTAACCGATATTCTGAAAGATGCCGGCTACAATATTGCCCGCCGAACCGTTGCCAAATACCGCGAACAAATGAACATCCCGGTTGCAAGGTTAAGAAGGGAGTTGTAGATGTGCAAATATGCAGATGTGCGGATTTCAGATGTAAAAATTTCAAATGAAAAAGTAAATAAAAGCCGCGCTTTTTTCACATCTGCACATCTGAAATCCGCACATCTGCACACCCGCACATCAAACCGGGGCTAAAACGTATGTTGAGCACTGCTTACTTTATAACGGTTATTGAGTAATATACCAATCACAATTTCATGCGTTCCGTTGCTTACCGTATTGAGAGCTGAGGTGGTAACATCATAGGAGTATCCAATATTTACAAATGAACTGAGGTTGAGCCCTACCAAGCCTGCATAAGAGTCGTCATGGCGGTATGAACCGCCTATCCAAAATTTATCGGCAAAAGATAATTTCATGTTGATATCATAAGTTGTGGGTATAGGTTGGATATACTTCAGCATAACCGATGGGATAAGCGTAACCTCATCTGATAAAAAAAATTTAAATCCCCCTGTTAAAAAATATTGCGGTACGGTTTTATTTTGATACGTGTTTGCTTTACTGGTTATATAAACATTCTGTGGTAATATTTGCTGGGCCGAAAGACCTATAAAATAATCAGAAGCATAAGCCCAAACGCCTATTCCCAAATCGGGTTTCCATTGGTTATTATTGAGGCTATTGAATATAGGATCTGAAGGGTCAGCGGTAGTAAGCTCTGATAAGTTTAGCACATTATGACTAAAACCAGCGGATACGCCAACCGCCAAATTCAGCTTGCTGCTTAGCCCCAGGTGGTAAGCATAAGTTGCATCAATATTTGTTTGTGTAAAAGGCCCGGCTTTATCCGACACCACAGTTAACCCAACACCATGATGTGGCTCTGCTGCCTGGTATTGTTGAGTATATAGCCTACTAGCCGGATTAAGACCTCCGCTTGCCGGAAAAGCAGTAGCATCACCCTGTATAAAATTTTGTCCAAGGGGCATATTTACAGACAGATAGGCTGTTACCGGTGCACCATCCAGGCCTGTCCACTGACTGCGATAGCCTGTTTTTACGTCGGTATAGTTTTCAATGCCAGATAATGCAGGATTTAAAAGGTAGCTGTTAAAAATATACTGAGTGTACTGGGGACGTTGTTGCGCTATGACACACTGAATAAAAAGAACAAAATTAAAGGCTATGAATAAGATCCTTTTCATCAGTTAACGTTTACAGCCGGCTTAATTCAACTTTATTTTAGGACCCAAAAGCCCCAAATACAAGCAATAAACTAATATAATCTTTATAAATAACATTGTCCAGAATGTCGGACTGAGGAGTAAGTGCTACCGGAAAGCTTTCGACAGGGTTTCCAGTTCCATGTTTGCTATCTGTAATTTATAGGTGAGCTCTTTATTTTCTTTTCGCAGGTTATAAATTTCAATAGCGTTTTGAATGTGTATCCGAAGTTCATCATTTTGCCATGGTTTTACCAGATATTTATAAACCTGTCCGCGGTTAATAGCATCAATAACCGCGTTAATATCTGAAAAGCCGGTTAGTAATATCCTTATCGTGTCGGGGTTGGTTTGCAAAACCGATTCCAGAAATTCAATACCCGTGGTAACCGGCATACGCTGATCTGTTATGATCACCCCTATCTCGTTCCCATCCAGTATCCTGCGTCCTTCGACGGCAGAGCTGGCCGTGTATATGTTAAAATCACGTCTGAAGGCAGCTTTAAAACTATTCAGGTTATTTATTTCATCATCAACATACAACACTCCTACGGCCATAGCAAAACACTTTAGTGAACGGATAATATCAGCTTACAAAAGTAAATTTATACAAAGTTTAATTTACTGCACATTTTTATTATAATTATTGTTCTGTACAGATGTAACAATTATATCATGAAAAAAATATTATTAACCGTGTATCTGTTGATATTGGGAATGGTAGCTTTTGCATACCCGGCTGATACATTGGTTATTAATAATAATCAATCATACCTATTAACCAACAGATACTTTAATGAGCTTGAAGCTCCTGATAATAATTTAACCATCGCCCAGGTTATAAATAACACTCAATTTCACCGCATCAAACAAACACTCCCTGCTTTAAGGTTTTCAAAATCTACCACCTGGTTAAAGTTCAATTTAAAAAACAACAGCAAGGGGCCCCTAATCACTATTGGTATAAATGCAAGTGTTATTGACCAGTTTGACCTTTATTATACCCCAAATACCACTAAGGCCCTACGCCACCTAAGTCCTGATCATACCCAAAATCTAACTTTTATTGATTGTCCGCTATCGCCCGGAACATCAAGTACCGTGTATTTGCGCGTAAGAAGTAATGCTTCAACTGTTATTCCGGTAAAAATTTACAGCAGTTTGGCGTTTTTAGAAAGCCGTAGCATGGAGAATATAACCACTGGCGTTATTGTCGGTGTTTTTATCGTGATGGCCCTGTATAATTTATTACTCTTTTTTATTGTCGACGATTACAGTTACCTGTACTATGTAAATTATATCGTTTTTTTGGGCCTGTCTCAATTACTTAAACGCGGCTATGCCACCAGTTTATTTACAACTGACATTACTACTTTAAATAATTACGTGATCCCGGTAATCAGGGTATTGTTTGGGTTTTCTATTTTGCTTTTTATGAGCCAATTTTTACAACTCAAACAAAACTTAAAACAATGGTATAAATACTATCTGCTACTCTATTTATTGTACTTCACAGCTCTTATTGCAATTGTAGCAGGCATGATTGGTATCGCTTATAATTTAATTACCATCAGTACAACTATTACCGCCGTTAGTCTGCTTATTATAGGAGCTCATCTGTACCTTAAAAGTAATTTTAAACCGGCCAAATTCTTCTTGTTGGGATGGGGATTGTTTTTAATCAGCTTACTGGTATCTGTAGCACGTAATAAAGGACTTATTCCATACAACAATATAACTGCTAATATTGTGATTTACAGTTCAGTTTTAGAACTGATCTTGTTTTCGGCGGCTTTGGCAGAGAAAATTAACTTTTACCGTTACCAAAAAAACGAATCGCAGAGTTTTGCCCTTAACGTTGCCCGGGAAAATGAGCGATTAATAACGCAGCAAAATATTTTATTGGAAAATAAAGTAAAAGAACGAACAGAAGAATTAATTATGATCAATAGGAGTCTTTCATTATCGATCGATAATCTTACCGCTACTCAAAAGCAACTTATAGATAATGAAAAAATGGCTTCATTGGGGCAATTGACAGCCGGTGTGGCTCATGAAATTAATAACCCCATTAACTTTGTAAGTTCAAATATCGCCTCTTTACGACTTGATTTTGATGAACTTTTAGTCTTATTGGATAAGTATGATGATGCACTGAACAACCCCGAGCAGATTCTTTTTTTAAATGCTCTTGATGATTACAAACAACAGATCAACCTCAATTTTATACGGGATGAGATATCTGTTTTATTAAATGGAATAGAGGATGGCGCAAACAGAACGGCAGAAATAGTGAACAGCCTGCGCACTTTTAGCAGTACCGATGAGCAGGTATTAAAAACAGCAGATATCAATAAATCAATCCTGAACAATCTCCTTATTTTAAGAAGTACTATCCCGTATTATATGGAGATCAAACCCGTTTTTGACAAACTGGAGCCTTTAAACTGCTATCCTGGCAAAATTAACCAGTTGATCATTAACCTGATCAATAATAGTATATATGCCATTAAAAGTAAAGATCATCATAGCGCTGAATGCATCATGATCATTACCAAAGATCACGCCGACCACATTTCTATCGAAATTACGGATACCGGCATAGGCATGAGCGAAGAAACCAAACAACGAATTTTTGAACCCTTTTTTACCACTAAAGGCATTGGTGAAGGTACCGGCCTGGGGCTTTCGATTGTGTTTGGCATTATTGAAAAACACAGGGGTAGTATCGAAGTGATCTCCTCACCCAATAAGGGCGCCACATTTAAGATATCTATCCCTAAAAACTTAGCTTAACAAATCCTAAACAGGGGACGATTTTGTTAAAAAGTGGGTTTACATGGTTTACACTTTTCATGGTTAACATTGAATTATATAATTGAAAATCAATTAATTACATTAATTTATCGATCATAAAACGGGTTTATGTGTAAACCCACTTTATGGGTTGCCTGAAAGGGATTCGGAAGCGACTATACTATAATGAATTTACCCTAAATAGCTTAGGGGCATACCCTACTTTAACTAAAAGAATTTCTCGGGATTAGGTACCAGGTTCAGGAACGATTCAAAATTCTGTTCGTAATGAGATTGATCAAGCCTATAGTAAAAAGCTCCCTTTTTTGATGATAGCTTATCCTTTTCGGGCAGTTTTACCAGTAGGCCCGTAGATAATAATTTACGGCTAAAGTTACGATCGTCAAACTTGGTTTGATAAACACCTTCATAAAGGGCTTGTAATTGCGGTATAGTGAATTTTTCGGGTAGTAATTGAAATAAGATCGGGTGCAGCGCGGCTTTATAGCGCAGCTGGCGCAGGGCAAGCCTTACCATTTCTGTATGGTCAAATATCAGCTCAGGCATTTCATTCAGTAAAAACCATTCCGGGTGATACTCTTCACTCAGCTGTTTTTCATACTGATGAATATCAATAAGGGCGAAATAAGCTATAGACAAGGTTCTTTCCACAGGGTCGCGATCGGGATGACCAAATACATGAAACTGCTCCATGTATACATTTTTAAGTCCGGTACGTAATTCTAATATGCGATTGGCGGCATCATCAGGCGATTCCGAAGGCTGTATGAAGCCTCCCATCAGGCTCCATTTATTTTTTTCGGGTTCAAGACCGCGCTGTACAAGCAATAATTTGATGTTAAATCCGTCGAATCCAAAAATGATACAATCTGTCGCCGCTAAAATGCGTGTCTCGCCGGTATACTTCTGCATAATTTGGTTAAAGTTTATTTGCAAGTGTAAAAATAATTATGCAAATATTTAGTGTTGATACAACAACTATTTCATTCGAGGCGACATTTTTTATTTTTAAGATGATCCCTTATTGTTAGGAATTAAAACTTCTCGTCCCCATGGGGTCACCTGAAAGAGTAATTGCCCACAATTAGACATTGTACGTTAATAATATCACAAAAGAGGGGGTGTCACCCTAAGCTCCGTCGAAGGGTAGAGCGCAGAGGCCTGCCCACCATGCTTCGACGGAGCTCAGCATGACACCCTTTCTTGGCAAATGTCTAATAATCATAGGGCATTCCTCCTGAAAGGGCCCCGGAGATTACATAAGGCCAATCTTTATAACTCAGGGTCCTCTGCGAGTTTAAGTTAACCCATAAAATTGATCAACTTGAAATTTCAACGGGAGGCACCTACGGAGCCAAAGAACGTGCTTTTTTAGAGCTATAAACAGGTGGCCCCGCTGGGGCCGGCAATGCTTTATACTATAACCAGCATACCTGGAATACCATTCGGCCTCAGAGAGGCCACCTGTTTATAGATAAAATCTAAAGAAATACCGGACTCCTGCGGAGTCTCCTAATCGTGAACTTGCTTTCCGAGTGCTGTTTAGTTCACATTTAGATTTTATGGGTTAACTTAAATCTGCGAGAGACCCTGAGTGGACAAAAGACTTTAGCTTTAAGCTTCTTAAAAGCCCTCCCGTCCCAATAGCTATCGGGACGGGGAGGTAGGGTCTTTTGCCTCGTTTTCTTAACTAACCCGCTTACCCTGCAGCAACATGTCCATAGCATCATTCAACGAGCCCGCACGCGATACTTCGCCTGAGTTAACAAAAAATATCTCATCGGCATTTTCAATGGTATTCAGGCGGTGCGCTATGATCACCCTGGTGGTGGTATCCGGTAATTTGTTCAATATATCGCTTAATAACTGTTCGGTTATGGTATCAATATTAGCTGTCGCTTCATCCAGTATCAGTATCTGAGGGTTTCGCAATACTGCCCGCATAAAAGCGATCAGTTGTTTTTGACCAAGACTGATACTATCACCAGAAGACAGCACCTGAGTTTCTAATCCACTTTCAAAAATAGCCAGCAGGCTACCCAGGTTGGCATCAATGATCACTTTTTCCAGCTGCTCATTGGTGTGATCCTTATACAGATCGTTACCATATAAAATATTGTCTTTAACCGTACCGGTAAATAAAAATGGCTCCTGTAATATAAACCCTATTTTTTGGGTACGCTCTTCCAGGCTGTAGGTTCTGATGTCACGCCCGTCTAACATCACCAATCCTTTCGAAGGATCATATAGCCGGGCAATTAATGATGCGGTAGTGGTTTTGCCGCCGCCAGTTGGGCCAACCAACGCGTAGGTTTTACCCTGCTCCAGCTTAAAGCTGATATTGTGTAATATTTCCTGATCGTCGGTATAACCAAAGTGCACATTCCTGAATTCCAACAATGCGGCATTTGGTTCAGTTATTCCATTTTCCATAACAGGCAAATCTGTTTCAAGGGATAATATTTGTGATATCCTGTCCCAACCTGCCATTGCCAGTTGAAAGTTTGTCCATAACGCGGCCAATTGCCTCAAAGGATTATAAAAGTTGGTAGAGTATGATAAATAACTTACCAGCAAACCAATGCTAAATTGCCCTATAGTGATCAAATAAATACCAAAGGCAAGCACGATCAATTGCGCAATACTGGCAAACAAACCGTAAACAGGTATAAAAACGTTGTTTGCCAATCCTGAACTGATAGCAGTTTTGTAATTAGCGCGATTGGCAGTTTCAAAACGTTTCCTGAAATAATCACGGCGGTTAAAAGCGATGATCACCTTAAAATTATGCAAGCTTTCCTGTATCTCCGAGCTCATCCCTCCTACACTTTTCAGGTTCAGGGCATTTTTCCGTTTTATCCAGGGCGACAAAGCCAAAGTCAATATCAAAATAAGCACAGCCGGTGCCAATGTAGCCGCACCCAACTCAAACTTGATCAATAACAAAAATACACCCGCGCCTACCATGATAGAGATGTTCCCGATAAATTGCATCAATGATTGCGAAAAAAACTGGTTCAGCTTGTCGGTATCATTGTTTACCCTCGATATCAAATCGCCTGCCTTATTCTGGTTAAAAAAGCCAACGGGCAGTTGCTGTAACTTATTGAATATGGAGTTACGCAGCGTAAACAACATACGCTGGCTTACACTACCCATCAACTTGGTTTGACTAAAGCTGGTAAACAAAGCCAGCAAATACATGCATAACAATATAATGGCGTTATGAATAACCCCGCTATAATCCTTATGTTGCACATACTTATCAATGGTGTGCCCGATAACAAGGGGACCCAACAAGTTGAGCGAGGAGTTGGTTAATATGGCCAACAGGGCCAGTAAAAGTATCTTTTTTTCGTGCGCAATTAGCTGTAGCAGCTTTTTAAGTCCTGCAAGGGTCGAGGTCTTTTGCTGCGCCTGGCTAAGCTTATTCAGATCGTAATTCATCCGGGAACAATTATTGAATTAGTGAATTATTGAATTAGTGATTTCTTTCTGTGTGTGCGTGTCCATAAAACTTCATTTGCACATCCGCAAATCTGAAATCCGCACATCTATTTTCAATGCGCAATACCATGTTCGTAATTACTGGTACTTTGCTGCGAGTTAAATATCTGTACGTAGTCGGGACTGGTTAGCATCAGTTCATCATGCACCCCACGGGCAACAATTTCGCCTTGGGTAAGCAGCAGGATCTGATCATAATGCTCAACCGATGCTATTTTCTGGGTAACCGATATCAGCGTTAAACCGGGATAGTTTTTCTGGATATTTCCCAATATCTTTTTCTCGGTATTGGTATCAACCCGGGCTGTAAAATCATCCAGTAACAAAACCTTGGGATTAACCGCTAAAGCCCTGGCCAGCATGATCCTTTGCTTTTGTCCGCCAGACAGACTTGATCCGCGTTCGGAAACAATAGTATTCAACTTATCAGGCAGGCTGGCGATAAAATCTCTCAATTCCGCTGTTTCAATCGCTTTCTCCAATGATTCATCGGTAACCGTATCGCTAAAAGCGATGTTTTCGCGAATGCTCATATTAAAAATGATGCTATCCTGAAAAACAAACCCCACCTGGCTATGAAACGATTCGCTGTTATAGTCGTTAATACTGCGCCCATCATAATGCACATATCCGGATGTTGGGTTGATGAGATTGGTGAGCAAATAAAGCAACTGTGTTTTACCGGCAGCTGTAGGCCCGATGATAGCAATCTTTGACCCCGCTGTTACTAAGAATGATACATTTTTAAGGGCTGGTTTTTGGCCATAAACTAATGTTACATCACCAAATTCCACATCACCACGCAGTGTTTCCTTTAAAGTTCCACCATCAACCATATCCGGCGCATCAAGCACCACACTAATACGGGTAAATGAAGCAGAGGCCTGCGCAATCAGGTTGCTCATAAAACCTAATATAAATATCGGGAATATAAGCAATGATAAGTAACTGTTAAAGGCGGCAAAGCTTCCCAGGGTCATACTGCCTTTGATTACAAAATGACCGCCCATCATCAGTATGGTTAAGGCTGCCATGTTGGCGGTAAAAGTTACAATAGGTATCAATCCGGCAAAAAAGCCTAATATTTTTAAGCCGTATTGTTTAGCTTCGGTATTGGCTTCCAAAAACTTATTATATTCTAACTGTTGCGAATTGATAACACGAATAAGGGCTGCACCCAAAATGCTTTCGTTAATTACCTTATTCAGTTGGTCAATCACTCCCCTGCTTTTTATAAACAGCGCACGTACGTTTTTTAACACGTAGAAAAACGTACCTCCTATGATCGGAATAATGGTGATCACCGCGAGAGCGAGTTTCCAATTGATTGTAAATAGCAGTATGCTTGCGCCAATAATAATGAACAATGACGATACGATAGATACCAAGGCCTGCGAAACAAACAGCTTAATAGAATCAACATCAGCAGTCAAATTGGTAAGCAGTTTGGACGGGTTGGCTTTTTCAATAAAAGCATGACTTTGCCTCGATATCTTGTCGGCCAGCTTTTGCCGCAGATCGCGCGCTACACGCTCCGAAGCATAGGTTTGAATAATGGTTTGCAGATAACTGAATACAAAAATGAACAGTACCGCTAACGAGAATTTTTTAATGATGTCAATAAACACAAAATGTTGCTTAGCATAATCATCTATCCCACTGGCTATGATCTTGGGCAACCAAAGATTCACACCATTGCTGAGCAATGCAAATAACAAAAGCAAAGAAACCATCCCCATGTAAGGTTTCAGCAAGCTAAAAACACCAGGTGGTTTTTTATCAGGTTTTTGAGTATCGGTTTTCATTTTCTTCAGATATCCATCTATTAAAAGATGTTTTAAAGTTTAAGGCTTAGTAAAAGTACGCCATTATAAATGATGACGATTATGAAAGTAAAACATTTTGTAATGCTGCAAATAATTTACGCCCCTTCATAATACTACAATACAGGAGCATCAATGCAAATATATTCCTATTATGGAATAATTAAAACATTTTAGAAATATTTTTTTAATTTTACAACTAAATAGGACCAATATGAAACCAGTTGTGCAATTAATAGAAGAATGGACCGCTTTTGAGGATGCCAATAGCGAACATTCTGTGGAAGCTTTTTGCCGGTATTACCTTCAAAAACAACGCCCCAAACCCAAACATACAAATGAACATATTATGAATGGTGTTACCCTGCTTAAAACCATTGGTCGCATTTTGAAAGCCTACTCCGTCTACTTCCGGTCGGCTGTTCACTATAATGATATGCCACCCTCCGAAGGGTTTTACTATCTGCACAGTCTGAGTCAGTTAGGTGAAGTAAAAAAAAGTGATTTGATTAATGATATGTTTGCCGAAACTACCACCGGTATGGAGATCATTAACAAGCTCATCCGGGAGAAAAAGATAACAGAACGCACCTCTCCGGACGATAAGCGCGCCAAACTGATCAAAATAACCGAAAAAGGCACAGTTATACTTCATGAGTACTATAAAATATCCACCAAAGCGGTAGAAATGATGTTTAAAGACCTAAGTGATGAGATTTTAGTTGATTGCAACGAGATGCTTGAACATTGTGCACAACGTAACTTATCTTTAGCTGTTGAATTAAAAAACAAACCATTCCCCCAGATGTACGAGCGGGTTATGGAACAATAGAGCTCCAAACTCTTATCTTCTGTATATTTGATACTTTAGGTTCAACAAAAATTGCTATGAATTCAAAATTTTCGCCTGAAGCTGATTATATTTTAGAAGACGATTGGGTACTGATCAGACCCTTAACTACCGACGATTATAAGAACCTGTTGCCTTTTGCCCTATATGAACCCAATACCTGGAAATACTCACCTGTAGGTGCCCAGGGTGCCGATGGCTTGCGCAATTATATGGATATAGCTCTTAAAGCCAAACTCGAGGGCAAGGAATATCCTTTTATTATATACGATAAAAAAACTGGGGAATATGCTGGCAGTACCCGTTTTTATGATATACAACCGGTTAACCAGGCGCTGGAAATAGGCTATACCTGGTATGGCGAAAAATTCAGGGGAACCGGGCTTAACAAACATTGTAAATTTCTATTACTGCAACTGGCTTTTGAAGAATTGGATATGAAACGGGTTGGTTTCCGTGCCGATGCCCGGAATGAGCGCAGTATTGCCGCCATGAAAAGTATAGGTTGTACGGTAGAGGGTATTATCCGTAGTCACCTGCTCCTTCCTGATGGAAGCCGGCGCGATTCTATTCTCCTGAGCATTTTACAACATGAATGGCAACAGGAGGTTAAAGAAAAGCTGATAGCTAAGCTGTAATTGTATTTTTAAAGTCATTTAATAAAAACCCAACAGCGTTTAAACCACAAACGGCATAATTCATGGGTATTTATGCGAATTGACCAGGTAACAAATGATAACCGGGTGCATCTATATCATAAAAAAGACACCGTTTGGAAACTATACTCAACATTTCAGATCTGGGCAAAACCTACCAAAGTGCGGGGCGTACACTCACCGTGCTTCAACATATTAATTTCAGCATTTCTGCAGGCTCTACTAATGCCATTGTGGGCCCTTCGGGCAGCGGTAAAACTACTTTATTGGGCTTATGCGCTGGGCTTGATCGTTCCAGTGCAGGCGCAGTGGAACTAAACGGCATTAATCTGGGTAATTTAACCGAAGATCAACGGGCCCAGGTACGTAACCAATATGTAGGTTTTATATTTCAAAATTTCCAATTACTGCCTACGCTGACTGCCCTGGAGAATGTAATGGTTCCTTTAGAGCTTCGTAACGAAAAAAATATACGTGCAAGGGCATTAGACCTGCTGGAGAAAGTAGGTTTGGCCGATCGCGGTCACCACTACCCTTCTCAATTATCAGGGGGTGAGCAGCAACGTGTTTCGCTGGCCCGCGCCTTTTCCAACTCACCTAAGATATTATTTGCCGATGAACCCACCGGCAACCTGGATGCCGAAACCAGCGAAAAAGTGGTTAAGCTTCTTTTTGATCTGAATAAAGAGGCCGGCACTACACTTATCCTGGTAACCCACGATCTGGAACTGGCCGCCAAAACGCAGCGCATTATCCGGATAAAAGGAGGACAGCTGATAGCTGATGAAAAAACAATTAAAGGGTAGGCTTTATGGAAACCAATCCCGTTAATTATCAACGAAAAATGAATATCCCCTGGCTGTTTAATATGGCCTGGCGCGATAGTCGCAAAAACCGATCAAGGTTATTCCTGTTCATATCGGCCATTGTATTTGGTATTGCCGCGCTGGTAGCTATCTACGCATTCAAATACAATGTTCAAAATGACATCAATGGACAGGCAGCCACCCTCATCGGTGCCGATCTTGCTGTATCGGGTAATAAACCGGCAGATGTACATCTGAAAAACTTATTGGATTCATTGGGTGATGATCGCTCACAGGAGCGCAGCTTTGCTTCGATGGCTTATTTCCCAAAAAGCCAGGGTACACGGTTGGTACAGGTACGGGCGTTACAGGGTAATTTCCCCTACTACGGCGCCATTGAAACCACACCCGAACAAGCAGGAACATCCTTTAGAAAAGGCCAGATGGCGGTGGTTGATAAAACCCTGATGCTGCAATTTAACGCGCACGTGGGCGATTCCATCAAGATCGGGAACAGCCAGTTTTTAATTACGGGTATTTTGAACCGTGCTCCCGGGCAGGCGGGAGCTGTAGCGGGAATAGCACCAGTGGTTTATATCCCCATGCAATACCTGGAGCAAACCGGGCTGGTAAAAATAGGCAGCCGGGTAAACTACAGCTTTTACTATAAATTCACCAAACCCATAAACCTCGATAAGCTTACCAAAAAGCTCGACCCTATGCTGGATAAAGCAGGTATGCGGTACGAAACCATTGAAAGCCGGAAAGAAAACACAGGTCGTAATTTTGGCGATCTGAGTCGCTTTTTATCCTTAGTGGGTTTTGTTGCCTTGCTATTGGGTTGTGTTGGTGTAGCCAGCGCGGTTCATATATATGTGCGTGAAAAAATTGCATCTATTGCTATTATGCGCTGTCTGGGAGTAAAGGCTTCGGAAGCTTTCTTGATATACCTGATTCAGATTGTGGGTATCGGGCTCATTGGCTCTGTTGTTGGAGCTGCTTTGGGTACGGCGATACAACATTTGCTACCAGTGATATTTAAAGATTTTATACCGTTCACCATATCCGTCCAGATCTCCTGGATGGCTATTGGACAGGGTATTTTATTAGGGGTGATCATTTCGCTGCTTTTTGCTTTACTGCCGCTGATATCAGTTCGTAATGTATCGCCATTAAACACGCTCAGATTATCTTTTGATGATGCGGTATTGTCCCGTGATCCCTTGCGTTGGCTGGTGTACCTGTTAATTATACTGTTTATCATCACTTTCACTTATTTACAGTTAGATAGCTGGTTAGGGAGCTTATTCTTTACGCTGGGCATATTGGCTGCCTTTATGATACTATCAGCGGTAGCGTGGTTGTTGATGCGTTTAACCAAATTGCTGATCAACGGTTCATGGAGTTATTTGTGGCGACAAGGCTTTGCTAATTTATACCGGCCCAATAATCAAACACTTATCCTTATGGTATCCATAGGTTTAAGTACGATGTTTATTTGCATATTGTTCCTGATTCAGAACTTGCTCATTGGTCAGGTAAACCTGTCGAGCAGCGGCAACCAGTCCAATATGATCTTGTTTGATATACAAAACAGTCAGAAAGATTCTGTTGCCCGTTTAACCCGCCAGCAAGGTTTACCGGTATTACAGCAGGTTCCCATTGTTACCCTGCGGATAGAACAGATCAATGGCAAAACCGCTGCCGATCTGCAAAAAGATTCAACCATCAAAATTCCGCACGGTGTATTTGCTTATGAGTACCGGGTTACTTTCCGCGACTCCCTTTCGGGATCAGAAAAACTGACAGATGGAACCTGGATAGGCAAAGCAACACCTGGTAAAGATATTCCTGTTTCCGTGGAAGAAAACCTGGCCCATCGTGCCAACCTTAAAATTGGCGACAAAATAGTTTTTAATGTTCAGGGTGTAGAAATGCCCGCATACGTAGCCAGCGTGCGTAAGGTAAACTGGGGCAAGGTACAAACCAATTTCCAGGTGGTTTTCCCGGCAGGTGTTCTGGAAGATGCACCACAGTTCCAGGTATTGCTTACCCACGTGCCGTCGGATAAAGTGTCGGCCACTTTTCAGCGGGCCATTGTACATAGTTTCCCTAATATATCTATTATCGATCTGGGCTTGGTTTTAAGCGTATTGGATGAACTATTGAGCAAAATAAGTTATGTGATCCGTTTTATGAGCGCGTTCAGTATCATAACAGGCGTAGTGGTATTGGTGGCCTCGGTACGCATCAGCAAATACCAGCGCATACAGGAAAGTGTGCTACTGCGCACGTTAGGAGCCAGCCGCAAACAGATTTTTGCCATTACCGCGTTGGAATACTGGTTCCTGGGCTCTTTATCGGCCCTCACCGGTATCGTAATTGCTTTCGGTGGTAGCTGGCTACTCGCCAAATACAGTTTTGAGATACCATATACCGTTAATTACCTGCCAGCGCTGATATTATTTTTCATTATATCCATACTAACCGTTATTATTGGTTTGTTAAATAGCCGGGGCGTTTTAAATAAACCGCCGCTTGAAATATTACGTAATAACGCTTAATGCCATGTACAAATTCAAATTAACGTTCCTGTTACTCGCCACGCTTATTTTCGCAGCATGTAATCAAAATAAAAAGCCAGCAACTGATGAAGAGGCTAAAAGCATCATAGCAGCACAACCGGACAGTACATCATCAAAAACCGTTTTGTTTTTTGGCGATAGTTTGACCGCGGGTTATGGTCTGGATGACCCGTCCGAGGCTTTCCCGGGTGTGATTAAGGATAAGATAGATTCTCTGAAATTGCCTTACAAAGTGATTAACGCGGGTTTAAGCGGCGAGACTACTGCCGGCGGTAATGCGCGCCTAGACTGGTTGCTGAAACAAAAGGTTGATGTTTTTATACTGGAGCTTGGCGCTAATGACGGTTTACGTGGTATCCCGGTGAATGAAACCAACAAAAACCTACAGAGCATTATTGACAAGGTAAAGGCTAAATATCCGGAGGTAAAAATTGTACTGTTGGGCATGCAGGTTCCACCCAATATGGGTGCCGACTATGTCAATAAATTCAAAGCTATTTTTCCTGACCTGGCAGCCAAAAATCATACGCAACTGGTACCTTTCCTTTTACAGGGTGTAGGCGGCATACCTGCACTAAATCAAGCAGATGGCATTCATCCTACAGCACAAGGAGCCAAAATAGTGGCCAATAATGTTTGGGGTGTTTTAAAAGGCGTTCTATAAGCTGATTAATCTGCCAAAGCCTGGTAAACCAGTGCACGGAACTTATCCTGTATAGCATAATGCGGCAAAGGCCAGTTCTGTATAAAAAGCAAGCAAACCAAGTGTTCTTTGGGATCAACCCAATACAAGGTTCCATAAAAGCCGCCCCAGGCAAATGAACCGGGACTTATACCCAATTTAGCTGAGCTTGCCGGAGTAGTGATGCCAAAGCCCAAACCAAATTTATCCTTATCAGCGTTAATATACAGATCGCCTATCTGGTTTTCGGTCATCATTTCAACCGTGTGCCGGGCCAATAGTCGTTGTCCGTTGTAGATTCCTCCGTTCAGCATCATTTGCAAAAAGGTGGCGTAATCCTTAATGGTAGAGCTTAAACCTGCTCCTCCAGAAAAATAAGTGCCTGTAGCTTTCGGGTAATCAAAATCTATTCCGGGAAGTGTGGATGCACTCCATTTTACCAGGTGGCCTTGTTTATCGGGGGTATATACCGCTACCAACCTGTTCTGCTTAGCGGCCGGTATATAAAAATAAGTATCTTTCATCCCCAGCGGATCAAAGATGCGCTCTTTAAAAAACTGATCTAACGTTTTCCCCGATACTTTTTCAACCAGGTAGCCCAGCACATCTATGTTTAAACCATAGGTCCATTTTTCACCGGGTTGATGGGTTAAGGGTAATTTACCCAATCTGTCCATCGCATCGGCCAAACGTATCTTGTCGGCCACAAAGCCGCCGGGTATTTTCGATTTGGCATAAATGGCATTCATCCTGGGCGAACCGATCTGCGCATACTCGATACCGGAGGTATGAGTAAGCAGGTCACGGATGGTTATTTCGCGTTTGGCGGGCACCGTAGTGTAAGTGGTATCTTTTTCATTATACAGATCAATCACTTTAGGGTGGGCAAATGCTGGAATATATTTAGAAATAGGCTCGTCCAGTAAAAATTTCCCTTCCTCAAATAACATCATAACCGCAACGCTGGTAATAGCCTTAGTTTGTGAAGCTATGCGGAATATGTTATCATTATCCATCAGCTTTTTTTGCTCCACATCGGCAATGCCGAATGATTTGTGGTACACAATTTTACCATTCCTGGCTATGAAGCCAACCGCTCCGTTGATGTATCCTGAATCGATATTAGATTCTATCAGATGATCAATTCGCTGTAATCTTTCAACAGAAAACTTTTCTGATGCCGGGTTGCCAACCTGTAAGGTAACGCCTTGTGCCCAGGTGCCAAAACCAGTACTAACAAATAATAAAAGCAGTAAGATCTTTTTCATCATCGATAATTAAATAACACCTTACCCCTATATCATTGATGCAGTGTTTTATTTGGTTGATTTTCTGATTCGCAGATCGGTGGTTAATATCACTTGCTGCTTTACACCATTCTCTACAGAAGTATTGAGCCTGTTAAGCAATAGGGTGATCACCTTATCTGCAATGGCGTCAATAGGTTGTGCTATTGCTGTTAGTGGTGGGTTGCAGAGTTCAAAAACCTCGTAATCATCAAAACAGATCAGGGCAATATCTTCCGGTACTTTTTTATCCAGTTTTTTAAGCACTTTAAGTCCGCAGGTTCCTAAATGATTATTACCAAACAAGATTGCATCTGTTTCGGGATGTTCATTCAGAAAAGCCATAATCGGCTCGGTCATCAGTTTTTCATCCTGGTAAAAATCAACCTCCTTAATACTGGTTGTAAGTTTACTCTGGGTCATGGCTTTATTATAGCCGCTAAGCCTATCGGCCATCTGTGTTTGCTGGTTATTAAAACTGATGAAGGCAATATTTTTATAACCCTTATCAATAAGGTACCGGGTTGCATTATAAGTACTGAACAAATTATCAACCACCACGTAATCGGTCTCTACTCCCGGTAAATACCTGTCAAACAATACCACGGGTAATCCATCTTTGATCAGGCTGCTGATGTCTTCCTCAATTCCTTCCGGCGGAACGATGATATATCCGTCAACATGCCTGTCGCGAAACATGGCTATCAGCTCCTGGGTTTTTTGGGTATCGTTATCGGTACTGCTATAAATAATTTTATAACCGTTTTTGTATGCTCTATCCTCAATTTGACGGGCTATGGTAGCAAAAAAGTTATTGGAGATATCCTGCACCAATAAACCTATAATGTTTGATTTACCTGTGCGCAGGCTTTTTGCCAGTGAGTTTGGCTTATAGCCAACTTCTTTTACATATTTTAAAACACGTTCAACCAACTCTTCACTTATCCGTTTTTCGCGCGCCCGTCCATTCAGAATAAAGGATACAGTGGTTTTAGATATGTTCAGGCTGTTGGCAATATCAACGATAGATAATTTCTTCTTCAAGTTTTTTAGTGTTGTTTATCCAAATATATAACATAAATAATAACACAAAAGAGCCTTTAGTATGATAAGTTAGCTATAGGCATAAATAAATGCTAAATCGAGTTATTTTAGGTAGTTCTTTTATCCGGTCAGGTCTAAAACAAAAAGAATCGCCCCTTACAGGCGATTCTTTTATTTAAAATATATTGAGAATTAAATATTCATATTTGTAAGCCTATCATTTTATTGACGTGTGGCATAACCTCTGTTTTCGGCAAAGCGTTGGCCATTGTTACCTCCACGGTTATCATTGTTACGGTTATCTGAACGTTGACCACCCCAGTTGCCACGATCGTGGTTATCCCTGTTCCATCCACGGTTGTCATTCTGGTTTTGATTACCGCCCCAGTTGCCACGATCGTGGTTATCCCTGTTCCATCCACGGTTGTCATTCTGGTTTTGATTACCGCCCCAGTTACCGCGATCATGGTTATCTCTGTTCCATCCACGGTTATCGTACTGATTTGATCTGCCGCCCCAGTTACCGCGACCATAATCACCTCTGCCCCATCCGTGGTTATCACGGTTGGAGTAGGCGTAACCACCAGTATACCTGTTGTCAAAACGATGGCCCCAGTTGGCCCGGTCACCAGCATAACCACCCCACCTTGACCTGTAAAAATCATTACGCATATATGGTCTTGGAGCACGTACTTCATATCTTACAGCAGTACGCCAGTTATAGTTACGATACGCGCCTGGCAAATAAGCTGCGCTTACCCATGAGCTACCGTCGTTATAATAATAGCAATGCCTTGGCACACAATAGTAAGCCTCAACTTCGGGTAGATAGTAGTAATCATCGTTGTAGTCGGCTGGTACATTATCATCATCATAAACCGGTGTCTCTTGCACAACAACTGGTTCTGGCTGGCGTACTGGTATATTAAAACCCAGGTGGATAGATATTTGTGCATTGGCGGTTTTGGTATAAAATAACCCGCTTGCTGCTATGGCTGATAATATGATTAACTTCTTCATGGTTGTTAAATTTTATGTAGTTAGGACGATAACCAATGACAATGGTTTAACCGATATTTCATACCCATAATCAAACAGCTATAAATCAGAATTTAATTTTTATTTATAAATATTTGACGGAATTTAATTTCAGAAACACAAGCATACCCATAACAGCAGGTAAAATATAGCACGCTTGATAGCGGATATTGCTGAAATAAAGCAGCTTCTGTCATAGCATTAAACAAAACAGATTTTGGTATTCCCCGTATATTTATTTAATTTGATAACCATTAATCAATTGCCATGAAGAACAGAAAATTATTTTCAGCATTGCTGCCTGTTGCTGCAATAGCCGGGTTCATATTATTTAATGCCTGTAAAAGCGGCGAATCAACCAATAACGATAAAGATTCAGTCGCTGCTACAATCACTCCAACTACTGATGGCGGAGCCGGGCTAAAGCTACCAGCAGGGTTTAACGCCGCAGTTATTGCCGATAAATTAGGTGGTACCCGTGAAATAGCGGTAACCCCACAAGGCGATATCTATGTTAAATTGAATCGCGCCAAAAATGGCAAGGGCATTTTGTTCCTGCACCAGGAGGGTGATCAAGCTACGGTAAAAACAGGTTTTGGAACCTTTGGCGGTACAGGTGTATACGTTAAAAACGGTTATCTGTATGCTTCATCTGACGAGGAAGTTTTCCGTTATAAACTGAACGCTCAAAACGAAGTGATCAATCCAGATCAACCTGAAAAAATTGTTACCGGTTTGCTAAGTCGTCGCGAGCATGAAGCTAAGGCCATTACCCTGGATAACGATGGCAACCTGTACGTAAACATTGGCGCTTACTCCAACTCATGCCAGGAACAGGACCGCAAAAAAGGTTCACCAGGTCAAAAAGGCTGCCCTATTTTAGATTCTGCGGGCGGTATCTGGCAATTCAAAGCCGACAAGCTGAACCAACACTATGGCGATGGTGTTCGTTATGCTACAGGGCTTCGCAACGTGGTTGGCTTCGATTGGAACCAACAAAACAACCAGCTATATGTGATGCAACATGGCCGCGATCAGTTACATGATCTTTTCCCTGATATGTATACCACCAAACAATCGGCCATTTTGCCGGCCGAATGTATGTATGCCATTAAAAAAGGGGATAACGCCGGTTGGCCTTATATGTACTACGACCAGGAACAGCACAAAAAAATATTAATGCCCGAATATGGCGGAGATGGCAAAAAAGAAGGCGGCCAAGGTGCTATCGACCCAGTTGTTGCTTTCCCAGGTCACCTTGCCCCTAATGGCCTGTTGTTTTATACTGGTAATCAATTCCCCGAAAAATACAAGAACGGCGCTTTTATTGCATTCCATGGTTCCTGGAACCGTGCCCCTGAACCACAGGCTGGCTATTTCGTGGTGTTTCAACCATTTAAAGATGGCAAGCCAAGCGGCGAATGGGAAGTATTTGCCGATGGTTTTGCAGGTACCGCGGCACAAACAGCATCAGGTCGTGCAGAGCACCGCCCATGCGGATTAGCACAAGGTCCGGATGGCTCACTTTATATAACCGACGATAACCAGGGAACTATTTACAAAATAACCTATAAAAAATAATGGACTTTAAAAAAGCCCCGCTCATCATATTTGTATCTGTATTATTTACAGTAACCGGCCTTCAGGCTCAAACAAAACATAGGGCCAAAACTCCTGTAAAACATACTCCCGTAGGCTTAAAAGCCTCCATCGCAGCCGGTCAGAAGGTATTTACGCAATATTGTGTATCATGCCACCAGGCCGATGCTTTGGGTGTACCACACATGAATCCACCGTTGGTTAAAACAACCTATGTTTTAGGCGATAAAACCAAGCTCATCAAAATTTTACTGAACGGTTTTAACGAAGACGTGGAAATTAATGGCGAAACCTACTCTAATAGTATGGCTTCACACGATTTTTTGAAAGACCAGGAAATTGCCGATGTGCTCACCTTTGTACGTAACAGTTTCGGTAACAAAGCCACGGCCATTACAGCGGCCCAGGTAAAAGCCGTAAGAGCGACTAATAAAAAGAGCTAAACACTAAAACAACAAAAGCGGTTATACCCCGCTTTTGTTGTTTTAATAAAACGCGTCATTGCGAGGTACAAAGTAATCCCCGATTTGCAGATCGGCTCTGTATAGTTAGGGATTGCTTCGTACCTCGCAATGACGCGT
Source organism: Mucilaginibacter lappiensis (assembly GCF_900155965.1). Classification (GTDB taxonomy): domain Bacteria; phylum Bacteroidota; class Bacteroidia; order Sphingobacteriales; family Sphingobacteriaceae; genus Mucilaginibacter; species Mucilaginibacter lappiensis. Next base: position 180,845 of record NZ_FTMG01000010.1, on the reverse strand, counting down.
GGATTTGGTCGGGATGGCTTTTATTCCGTTATCTGGTAAGTATAAGCCAAAGTTTGCTTCATCTTTGACTTTACCCGTTTCAGACTCAGTTCAATATCCACCTTTTCGTTATTTTCGGTTACCTCCATGAAGGCTTTCTGATAAGCTTCCAGGGCTTTTGTCCACTGCTTGCTCTTTTCATAGAACAGCCCGAGCAGATCATATATACCAGCAGCGTCAACACCTTGTGTGTTTAAAGCTTTGGTTGATATGGCATGCACCAGTTTCTCCATGTTCAAAAAAACAAGCAGATCAAGATAATGGCTATAGTTATCCGGGAAGGCTGGCTCCAGCTCCATACAGGTTTTGAAATGGTAACCCGCGGTTTGGTAATCCTTAATCTCGTAATAGTATATCATCCCCAACTGGTGATGGGCACGTGCATATAATGGATCGTTGCTGATGATTTCGTTCAGTAATTTAAGCGCTTTGGGTGTTTTCCCGTATGATATTTTATCGATGGCCTGTAGATACTTCTCTTCGATAGTATAATAAGTGTTCATAAATTTAAAATTGCAAAAGCTTACTTGCAGCAAGCATAAATTGAATAAATAATGATGTAATAAATTCTGTCCGTGGCAATAGTATTTTCTAAAACGGACTGGAGAAGAGTATCATTGATGCACAACCCTTCTGCCGGGCCACCATGGGCCACATCATATTTTTTAAGCAGAATGAATTATTAAACAGCATCATTTATTTTTTTACAAAATTACACTTATTGATTGAAATTGCAAAATAGGAGGTAAATGCGATATATTAGACGCATGCGATGCGTCTCTACATGAAAAAAATAAAAACGTAGAGACACATCACATGTGTCTCCCCCAAATTCAAACATCTTAAGCAGCTATTGCAGCTTTAGCACCTTCGATCAAAAAGTTATTCTTTAATTCTTTTTCCGATATGATCACGCTGAAATCATCATATTTTACGCCATGCTCTAAAGGATACAGGGTGTACCCTCTTTTCAACGCATCGTATATGCCTAGCTCAAATATTTCGTCTTGTTTTTTTCCTTTTATCTTGGCTCCTCTTACCAACTGGTAAGCATCGAGTATGGGTTCAAAATTATTAATCTTCATAGTGCACAACACTATACAATTACTTTGCCATTTTTTAACCAAACCAATCAAAAAGATCATTTTGCTTTAAATCTGACTTTTGTTTGTTGTTCAGATCGCGCAATACCAGCCCTTCACTCATTTGCATAATCCGTGTACCATAATTATAGGCATCCTTGAGGTTATGGGTGATCAGGATGGCAGTCAACTTAAAATCAGTGATCAGTTTATCAGCCGTACGCATTACTACCTCTGCCGAGCGCGGATCGAGCGCTGCGGTAGGTTCATCCAGCAACAATACTTTACAGCTATCCATCACACTCATCAGCAGCGTTAAAGCCTGACGCTGTCCGCCCGAGAGCGTCCCCATAGATTGCTCTACCTTGTTTTCCAAGCCCATGCCCAGCGTGGCTATTTTTTCCTTAACCTGCTGTTTGAATTTATCATTGATACCGATGGATAAGCCTTTGGCCTTAGTGCGGATAGCTGCCAGTCTGAAGTTATCCAGAATACTCAGGTCAGATGCTGTACCGCTCACCGGGTTTTGAAACACCCGGGCTATCCATTGGCTGCGGTGGTAATCGGGCAGTTTACTCACGTTATTTTCGTCTATGCTGATACTACCCGTATCTGGGAACACACTTCCGGCTACCAGGTTAAGCAAAGTGGTTTTACCCGACCCATTGGAACCCACAATCACCAGGAACTCCTCTTCCGCAATATGCAGGCTGATGCCATTAACCGCATTAACCTGATTAGCCTTACCCTTGTTAAAGGTCTTGTGTATGTCGTTTATAGCTATCATGATGACCGGAGTAATGATAAACGGGGTAAACTAACGATCAGCAATACAAAAACGGCGGTAACTATTTTAAGCATATTCGGGTCTACACCTATAGCCAGCGTAACCGCCAATACCAGTTGAAATACTATAGCTCCACCCAGCACCAGAACCAAACTGAGCCAAACGCTGGTGATACGCAGCCAGTTGATCAGTGACTCGGCAATAATCACCGAACCCAGACCTACAATTACGATGCCTATGCCCATGTTAATATCGGCAAAATCCTGCGATTGTACAAAAAAGTAGCCGCTCAAAGCTGTCAAGGCATTGGCCAATGCCAAACCGCTGATCTTCATTCTATCGGTATTAACCCCTAGCGCCCTAATCATAGATTCGCTGTTGCCTGTTGCCCGCATGGCTATCCCAAAATCTGTTTTGAGCAGGTACCCGATCAAAAAAGTGATCAGGATAACAAATACCAATAATATCCAAAACGTATTCTGGTTAGGGTCGGCCACCACCTGTACCAACGAGAACAACGATGGCAGATTACTCAGCGGTATATTGGAACGCCCCATGATGGTGAGGTTTACCGAAAACAGGGCCGTCATGACCAGGATACCAGCCAGTAAAGCGTTTATTTTAAGCTTGGTATGGATCAACCCGGTTAAGGCGCCAGCTATACCACCGGCTACAATCACCGCAGGTAAAATAATATAGGGCGACTGATGGTGCGTCAGCATCATTGCCGTAACCGCGCCACCCAGCGTATAACTGCCATCGGTGGTGATATCCGGGATATTAAAGATCTTCATGGAGATATAAATACCCAGCGCCAAAGCCGAATAGCAAAGCCCCAATGTTACCGTAGTAAGATAAAAATCCATTTATTTAACAGCCTCAAAATTTGAAGGCACCGTAATGTTATATTTTTTGGCAGCGGCTGGGTTATACACCCGTTTCCTGATCTTCACCATCTGAGGCGCCAGGCCATCGGTTTTATGGTTTTTCAGGAAGTAAGCGGCCTGCTCACCCGCCTGGTAACCCCATTGGTAAATATCGGCGCCAAAAGCAGCTACGGCACCGCGTTGTACCAGGCCAGCCTCGCTGGTAAATATGGGTACATTTTTTTGGTTGCAGCTTTTCAAAATGGTCTCAAATGATGCAAAAACGGTATTATCCGGGTTAGCAAAAAAGGCGTCGATATTTTTATTCAGCAGCGATTGGGTAACCAGTTGCGCATCGGCCGAAGAATTTAGCGGTAAAGCCACAATGGTTATATTTTGCTTTTCGGCCAGTGATTTGATGCGGTTTAGCGCGTCTGTAGATTGTGGCTCTGATTGATTATAGATCATCCCGATCACCAGCTTTGCACCTTTGGGTTTCAGCAATTTAGGGATAATGGCAAATGAAGTATCAATATAGTTCAGATCTTCTAATGCACCAAAAAGATTAGCCGGGGCTTTACCGCTGGCATCAAGCACATGCATTCGCTCTGGCACAGGCGATACCATGGCAAAAATAGGTATGGTTTTAGTTTTTTGTATGGCGGTAACGGTAGATAAGGTTGTACAGGTAGCCAGCAGATCAACATTTTCGGAAACAAAATGATTAACGATCTGGGTTAGTGTAGGAATATTGCCTTGTGCGTTGCTGTATTCTATCTGCACTGTTTTTTTAGCTTCGCTAAAGCCCTCTTTTTTCAAAGCATCGGTAAAACCGGTGCGCGCCTGAGATATGGTTGCATCCTCAAAAGCATCTACAAAACCCACCACAGGAATACTGACAGATTTAGGTTTGGGTTTGCACGATGCAATCGCGATCAATAAAAAAGCTATAGGTAGATATTTAAAAAACTTCATTTTACTAAGTTATATAATTGCCCATAAAGGTAAAAGCAGAACGGCAAAAGGTGAAATTAGTTTTACAAAGGGATTTTGAGATGATGGAACTTGGGGACTTTGAGATTGTGGGACTTTGAGACAAGCCCGATCATCAACAGTTCTTCATCCAAGAATCACATAGTCCCAAAGTCCTATCATCCTATAGTCCTATAGTCTCAACCAACTCCTCAATAAATCCTGCCTGCGCCGGGTTGATCTTTACTTTCGCTATGTCCATATCGAACCATTCTGCCCTATCCACTTCAGGGAATGATTGCTGTTTGCCCGAACGTGGCGGCCATTCCATTTCAAACTGATTACTTTTGATGCTCAAATGATCCATATCACCTTCTACAGCCCAGGCATGTACTTTTTTACCGCTCTTTTGCGTGATCGGGTTTAAAAGGATGAATTTACCCGCGATGGCCTGCCCGGTTTCTTCCTTAAATTCGCGTTTTGCAGCTTCCAGCGGATCCTCCTCATCTAAAAATTCACCTTTAGGGATCGACCAGTTGCCCTCATCTTTATTTTTAAAGAACGGGCCACCTGGATGCACCAGGAAAACCTGTAATTTACCTTCAGTTTTTCGATATAATAGTATTCCGGCGCTTTGTTTAGCCATGGTTAATATTTAAAAGCAAGTTAATAAAAGGGTAAGGTATTATGATTATTTTTATATCAAACAATGTTATTATATATATGACTGATAACCGCTGGACAAACTTTAAACTGACCGCCGATTTTAATACCAACGTTCGTAATATTTATGAGGCATGGGCCACTCCTGCCGGGCTCGAAAGCTGGTTTTTACGCCAGGCTGATTTTTTTACCATAGTTGGCCGCCAGCGCGAAAAAGACGAATTCATCAGCAAGGAAGATACCTACTCCTGGTACTGGCATGGCTTTGACGACAATGCTGTTGAGAATGGCCAGGTATTGGAAAACAACGGCTCCGACCTGCTCAAATTCACCTTTACCGGCGGCAGTATTGTCACCATCGATATCCAGAACAAATATGGCCTCACCCTTATTGAGCTTACCCAGGAAAACATCCCCATGGAGGATGATCCGGCAAAAAACCTATATGTGCAATGCCAGCTTGGCTGGACTTTTTACCTCACCAACCTAAAATCGGTAATTGAGGGTGGGAAAGATCTTCGGAATAAAAGGGTGGATGTATCTACCAGTTTTAAATAATTTGTATGAACCTTAATTAAGAGGATTGACAGGATTATTTCTTTTTAATTTGTCATGCTGAACGGAGTGAAGCATCTATTATTCAATATGCGTAGTCTATTAATAGGTCCTTCGTTCCTCAGAATGATAAACTAAGAGGCTTATCGTTTTTTCATTTTTCTCTGACAAAAAACATCTATAATATTCTTTAGCTTTGACGTTCATCAAAAAAACTCCTACGCCTGCTGGCGGGGATTGGAGGCCATATGTTTACAGGAATTATAGAAACTTTGGGTAAAGTGACCGATCTGCAGCAAGAGCAGGGTAATTTACATATCACTATTGAATCGGCTATTTCGCATGAATTAAAGATCGATCAGTCGGTAGCGCATAACGGGGTTTGTTTAACAGTGGTAGCGCTGGCCGATGGCCTGCATGTGGTTACCGCCATTGAAGAAACGCTAAACAAAAGCAGTCTAAGTCATCTGAAAGTGGGCGAACCTGTAAATCTGGAACGCTGCATGCAAATGAACGCCCGCCTCGATGGCCATATCGTTCAGGGGCATGTTGACCAAACCGCCGTTTGCATGGCCTTTAAGGAGCTCGACGGCAGCTGGGAGTATACTTTTGAATATGATGCTTCCATCGGCAATGTCACTGTCGAAAAAGGATCTATCTGTGTTAACGGCATCAGTTTAACTGTGGTTAATTCCAAAGCCAACAGCTTTTCGGTAGCTATTATTCCCTACACCTTTGAGCATACCAACCTGCATAACGTCCGTGAAGGCTCGATAGTGAACCTGGAGTTTGATATCATTGGTAAATACGTAGCCCGGTTGATGCAGTGTTAACGGGCCAGTTCGTCTAATCTCGATTTGGAATAGACTACATATTTCTGTTGCTTTTCGGGCGGTTTGCTGTTGGTATATTTCTTATAGTACTTTAAAGCAAGTTGCTTGTTTTTCAGGTCGGTATCATAAACTGATGCCAGCATATAATACAGTATTGGTTTTTCAGAAAACTGAATGGCTTTTTGATAGGCCCAAACCGCCTTCTGATATTTCTTGCGCACCTCGTAGCTATCGGCCATTTCCGCATAATAATCCCCAACATTGGAGGATATCCCCTCTTTAATGGCATTATCCAAACTCTGTATAGCCTTAGGCTGATCTTTAAGCGCTTTGTAAGCCAGTGCAGCTACATAAAAACTGGTTTCTGTCTGTTCCATCATGCTGAGATCGGCAAAGGTTTCCACGCTGCAAGCATAGTTTTTAAGATTATAATAAGCCACCCCCAGCTTGGTTAACACATACCCCGAACGGTTACCCAGGTCTATTAGTTTTAAACAGGTGTTTTTAGTTTCTTCGAATTTATCCTGAGATGAAACCAGCTTGAGCAAACTTTGCAGTAAGATCATATTTTCGGGATCCTTAGCAATGGCACCGTTCAGCACCCTTTCGGCCACGGGGTATTGCTTCAGGTTTACATACTGATCGCTCAAATCGGAGGCCACATCGGGTTCGGCCGGATTCAGTTTATTGGCTTTCTGTAAATAGTAGATCATACTGCCAAAATCGGCTTTATCGCTGGCAATTTTACCCAGCTGCTTGTACACCAGGAAATTGGTGCTATCCTTTTGAGCTATCATTTCGTAATAAGTTTCGGCTTTTACATTATTACCCCTGCGCAGGTTAATAGCGCCCAAGCTAAACAAGGCCACAGTATTGGTAGAGTCGGCATTGTATATACGCTGATAGTACCCTTCTGCGTCAGGCAGCCGACCAGCCATTTGTGAGGTATACGCCAATTTGCCCAGCACACGGATATTGCTTACCGGTTCGGGGTATGTTTTTTTGAGATAATCAGCGGCCTCGGCAAAGCGCTGATTCTGGTAATAATCAAGCAGCAAAGAGTCATTTACAGCCGGTTGTTGCTGTGCCTTTACCGATACCGACAAATAAAAAACAAGCAAAACTGATAGTGCAAGACTTTTCATATAACTAATGTTTTAGTTTTAAACTAAAGTATTAGTTATTGATCAATAATCCAAATTCTAAACAATTTTTATTTTTTAGAGTTAATGAGGTATACCTTAAATTAAAAAAACACAACTGTATGGATAAGTTAAAGAAGTTTGGACTGATGGAGAAAATTGTCCATGAATTGGAAGACCTGAAGAATAGTCAACAGGCTATTATTACCAAGCTGGCTAAAATTGAAGTAGATAATATAGAACTGGGCGACAAAAGATTGGAAAAAGACCTTCCGGATATGCACCAGCGCGTAGCCGACAATCTGGACAATATCGCCAGCATTCTGGAAGATTTTGCTAAACAAACAGATACTTTCAGCGACAAGAACAACATCCAGGCGCTTAAAGAGCAAGACGCCATTAACAAATTATAAAAAATAGATCCCCGGAAACGGGGATTTTTCTTGACACGATGCAAACATTAACTTATCGCGCTGGAGACTTACAAAGTTTTGAAAACTAAGTCTGACTGGAAAAATCCATTTGCCATCCTGAGGAACGAAGGATCTTCTTCGACATGCCTGCTGAAGAAGATGCTTCACTATGTTCAGCATGACAAAGAGAAAGGCCGAGCCCCTGTTTTGGGGAATCTATTTTTTTGCAGACTTTTCTGCATCATGATTGTATTTTTCAATAGCCCTGTAGTAGTTTTTCTTTTGGATGTTTTTCAAGGCTCCTGCGTCCTGCTCTACCATGGGTTTTAAATTGCTGGCGGTTAGTTTGATGATAGGGCCATCACCCTTCTGAATAGCCATTAACGGCGGAGGAGTAAGTCCGAGTCCGTCTTCACTAAAAGCAGTGTAAGCATTTATATTTCCTGATATCGCCTTAAACATCCAGCAGCTATCGGTTGCCATTCCTTTATCCCAATCCTTATCTGAGCTCCCATTCCCCATCTTACGTGCGATACTTAATGTTTGCGATACGTATATTTTTCTGTTGCGGTTGGTATCCCTTCTACTATACTTTTTGTCGACAAACAGCAGGTAGGTTTTATGCCTGGCAGTATCTGCATATATTTTGGAGTGCACAACAAGCTGTGCATTATCCTTCATAGTTACCAGATAGTTATATTTAAGATTAATATTATTGCTGTCGTCAAGCATCAGCATCATTATATTCCTTTGAATATCCAGATTGTTCTGTATCTGTTGGTTAATTTGTATCTGCAGATTAGTTTGCAGAATTTGGTTGTTCACTATCTCGCTGGTAGCAATGCTCATATCCTGTGCGGCTGCCGGCCGGCAAAATAGAGTGGTTGTTAAAACGATGACTAAGCAAACACACAAGGTCTTCATATAATGAAGTTTATAATAGCATATTAAAATTACATTTTTAACTGCGGATAAACAAACTCCCTGCTCCAGGGATCTATTTTTTTGCAGCCTTTTCTGCATTCCGGTTGTATTTTTTGATGGCTTTGTAATAGTTTTTCTTTTGGATATTTTCAAGAGCATAGACATCCTGCCCAACCATAAGCTTTAAATTGTCGGCTGTTAATTTTATGACAGGGCCATCGCCTTTTTGGATAGCCACCAATGTAAAAGCATCAAAATTAGAATTATCAGTCTGACTTAGCATAGAATAAGCATTTATAAAGCCCGATATAGCTTTAAACATCCAACAGCTATCTTTAGCCATTCCTTTATACCATTCATCTGGCGAACCATTTCCTCCAAGGTTGCGCGCAATACTAAGTGTCTGTGATACGTATATCTTCTTGCTCCGGTTAGTATCCCTTTTGCTGTAGCTTTTATCAACAAATATCAGATAAGTTTTATGCCTGGCGGTATCAGAATATATTTTGGAATGAACAAATATTTGTGAGCTATCTTTCATTGTTACCAGGTAATTGAACTGGTAATTGCTTTGATTCCTGTTTAACATCATCATATTCATCTGCATTTGCATCTGCATGTTAAACTGCATGTTTTGTCTGTTCAGCATATTGTTAACAGCATTCATGTTCTGAGCGAATGCTTGCATGGTGAATAAGGTAAACAGGGTAACGGTAAGGTACGTGTATAGGGGCTTCATGTGATAAAATTATATGGTTTAAAGCTGCATTTTAAATGGCATATAAACAAATCATGCGACGGACTACCACGAGCAGCCTCTTTACCCATCTATGACAAAAGATAAAGCCAAGCGGTTAACTTTGACGAAAAATTCTATCCTATGAATAAGACCATATTTATTGTTGGTAATGGCGCTATTGGCAAAGCTTTAGCTGTTTTTTTGAAACTGCAGGGCAAAAACGTAGTGATACTCCGCGGAAGTGTAGATGATGGTAGCAGCGTTATGGAAAAGATCACTGTGGTGCTGGCAGATCAAAGCACATTAGAAGCAGAGGTTGAGATCAGCACCCTGAGCCGGTTCCAGATACTGGACGGCGTGGTGGTTTTAACCAATAAATCTTTTGGTAACGATGAGCTGGCACTGGCCCTTAAACCTAAAATCAATACTTCGCCCCTGGTTATTTTACAAAACGGCCTGGGTGTGGAGCAAGTGTTTACAGATCACGAATTTCCAGGGGTTTATCGTTGTGTACTATTTGTAACCAGCCAGGTTGCTGCGGATAACCGGGTGAGCTTTAAACCTGCATTTGAGTGCCCTATTGGTGGTATCAGCGGCAATAACACTTCCCTGAATGATATTGTTGAAGAACTAAGCACCCCGCATTTCCTGTTTCGCGCTGAGGAAAATATTCAGCAGGTGATCTGGAAGAAAGCCATCATGAACAGTGTTTACAATTCGGTATGCCCATTACTAAATGTGGACAACGGCATATTTCACCGGAATGAGCAAGCCCTGGCGATCGCCTGTGAGATAATTGCCGAATGTGTACAGATTGCCCATGAAGCCGGTGTTATACTGGAATCGGAAGACGTGATTGCCAGCTTAGTGGGTATCAGCAAAGCTTCGGACGGTCAGCTGATATCTACACTACAGGATATTAACCGCAAACTGCCAACAGAAATAGACACGCTGAATTTCGCGATTGTACGCATCGCAGAAAAATTTGGCAAAGCGCACCTGGTTGAGCAGACAAGACTGCTCGGCGAGCTTGTTAAGCTAAAATCGGACATTAACCGTTAAATTGTTGCAAATGTACTATTGCTATCAGCTGCCGTGGGTTTCCAATCCGTGGTGTGCATGGTTTCATACTTTCAGCTAAACTTAGGCCGGAGGCTTTGATCGTGCAACCCATGAGATACGCTACGTTAATCTCGCGTGAGCCTACATTTTTCTTACAAATATCTAAATCACAAAAGGTTAATTTAATAACTTAGTATCTATAACCAATCTTAAAACTATTCAATATGAAAAAGCTCACCTTGCTGTTTACTTTAATGGCAACTATTTTTGCTTGCACCACAGTGCGTGCCCAGATTACCAACGACCAGATGGTTGCCGAATGGCAGCGCGCCAAAAACTACACCAAAGCTTATCTGGATGCCATGCCCGATGATGGTTACAGCTTTAAGCCAACTCCCGAAATGAGGTCGTTTGCCGGCCAGATGCTGCACCTGGCAGATGATAATTATTTTTTCTCCTGCTGGGTAAGCGGAAAAACCAATCCGCTTGGAAAAACATCCCTCGAAAAAACCGTTGAACCAACAAAAGCGGCTACCATTAAAGCGGTAATGGATAGTTACGATTTTGTGATTAGCGCCATACCGGGCCTTACCCCCGCGCAATTACAGGAAACTATAAAAGTGGGTGAAAAGAATTTTTCTAAGTTCCTTATTTTGAGTAAGGGCTTTGAACATCAGACCCACCATCGCGGACAAGCTACAGTTTATCTGCGCTTAAAAGGTGTAAAACCACCACAGGAAATGCTATTTTAAGCGAGAGTCAAGAAGTAAGAGCCAAGAATCAAGACAATAAAAAATACTGAACGATAAGCATTCCAGCATGCCAAATGAACTAGACATTTTTGCCCATTCTTGATTCTTGGCTCTTACTTCTTGACTCTAAATTAACCTACTGGTACTGTATATAAATAGGCGCAGGTTTCAGACTTAAAATCTCTTTAGGTGTAAGCATGCGGTGAGGCACGTTTTTGATGTCGTTTTTATAAAACAGCTTAAAACCGGTAAACTGTACAGGTTCCTGGGCGATAAAGTACTTGTAGGTACCTTTTTTCAGATCAGGGCCGCCCCAGCCGTCCATGTCCATCACTACTTGTACCTCGTTGCGCAGTTTGATATCCTTATAATTGGTTACCATGCGTTTGGTAAAGCGGTGTATCACAAATATTTTGGGCGGCAGGTTGTATTTTTTTACCAGGCCGCTTAAATAGCCGGTTACATAGTTAATATCATCGGCATCAAAAGTACCTATGCGTTTGCCCGGTACACTCCCCTCTTTCATGGAAAATTCCGGATCGATACCCAGGTGCACATTGGGCATTTTCATATATTTCTCCAGCAGGGGCAATTCGGTTTGCATGGTGCTGAAACCTACCTGTATATCCAAAAATACAATGGCGTTGATCTGTTTGGCCATATCCAGCACTTTGTCGATCTCTCTAAAAGGCATCCGTAAATTATGCAAACCATTTCTGCCGGCATCGGCCTGGGCAGTTACGCAGATGTAGTGCAGGGCGGGTACAACCGGTGTAAGCGTATCGGCCTTTTCCCATACTTTCACTTCAGCCTTCAGTTTGGCCATCATCTCTTTTGGTGCATATTCGCCCAGTACTCCCATATTTTTGGAATACATATTACCATAATAAGCTACAATGCGATTAAAAGGCAAAATTGCGCCCGGCAAAGGGTATGGCGCTTTTTTCACGGGCCATTTGCCGGTCTGATCGCCGTTGGCCAGGCGTTTCATCAGCGAATCATATTGCAGGGTATCCAGCGTAGATACGCTTTTTAGAGTAGTGTCTTTATTTAAACGCAGCGGGCTTATCGCGTGAGCTCCGTTTAAAAAAAGAGTCAGGAAACAAGAGACAAGAATCAGGAATCTATTTTTTTCGGAACATAACACTTTTTTCTTGATTCTTAACTCTAATATCTTGACTCTCATTATTTAGTTTTTGTTAGCAATGTCTATTATTCGATACTCTTACCCTTCATGGCCGTGCTGATGGCCTGATCCATCAAACGCTCAGCAAAGGGTCTTGTAAATTCATTGATCTCGTCAATACGTTTCAGGATCAGGTCCTTATCACCAGACGTCAGCGACTCTTTCAGGGCCACCAGATGCTTATGTGTTTCAGCAGATTCTGCCACTGTAACGTAACTCCCGTTCTTTTGCAAAAAGCGTTCCACAGTGTATACCATTTGTTCGCCTTCCGTACGGGCTTCTATCAACATACGCTGGTTTACATCATCCTTAGCGTGGGTAATGCTGTCCATCAGCATCTGCTCTACCTGCTCGTCGGTAATGCCGTAAGTAGGTTTTACTTCTACCTCCTGTTTCACCCCAGAGCGCAGTTCAATAGCTTGAATGGTCAAAATCCCATCGGCATTCAGTAAAAAGTTAATATCCACTTTGGGGAAACCAGCCGGCATAGATGGGATGCCTTTAAGGTTAAATTCGGCCAGTTTGCGGTTCTCTTTGATCAGATCGCGCTCACCCTGATAAACGGCTATCTTCATGTTTACCTGTCCATCGATGGATGTAGTATATTGTCTGCCGCCCTTAGTAGGCACTTTGGAGTTACGCGGGATAATCACATCCATCAAACCGCCCATGGTTTCGATACCTAAGGACAACGGGGTAACATCCAGCAACAAAATATCTTTACGGTTACCGGCCAAAATATCGGCCTGTATAGCGGCGCCCAGGGCCACTACTTCATCAGGATTCACATCATCATGTACCGGGCGACCAAAAAATTCAGCCACCATTTTTTTAACCAGCGCAGTACGGGTAGATCCGCCAACCATAATCACTTCGTCAATCTCTTTGATGGTTAGTTTAGCATCCTTCAATGCGTTTTTGCAGGCGGTAATGGTCTGCTGTACTTTAGGCATGATCAGCTCCTCGAAAGTAGCACGATCAAGTGTACACCAGACCTCTCCTATCTTTTCATTGAACAAACTTTGGTGTGCGAAGGACTTTTTAGCTTCCTCGGCCTTAAGGCGCAGTTGTTGTGCCAGCTCATTATTGGCTATAATATCAGCTTTGTTCAACTGGTTTTTCTCAATCCAATGATCAACAATTAAGCGGTCAAAATCGTCGCCACCTAAAAAAGTATCGCCGTTGGTGGCCAGTACTTCAAAAATACCATTCTGTATTTGCAGTATAGATACATCAAAAGTACCACCGCCCAGATCATATACAGCAATGGTTTTGGTTTCTTCGGGATTTAAGCCGATGCCATAGGCCAGGCTTGCAGCTGTTGGCTCGTTCACGATGCGCAATACATCCAGCCCGGCCAGTTTACCGGCATCACGTGTCGCCTGGCGCTGCGAATCGTTAAAATAGGCAGGTACAGTAATTACAGCACGGTTTACCGGGGTTTTCAGCGCATGCTCGGCACGGGCTTTTAGTTCCTTTAGTATCAGGGCCGACAGGTCTATCGGTGTATAAAATTTATCACCAACCTTGATTTTCACCAGGCTTTCGGTATCATCATCGATAACCTTGTAGGAGAAAAAGTCTTTATAATTTTCAATATCATGGTAACTGCGGCCCAGCAGGCGTTTTACCGAAAAAACGGTATTCTGCGGATCGGTTATTAAAAACTCTTTGGCCTCGTTACCTACCAAAACATCGCCGCTTGGCCCAAAATGCACCACCGACGGTACCAGGACACCTTTTCCGGTATCATTGATAACCAGCGCATTTTTCTCGGGGTTGATGAATGCCACTAACGAATTGGTGGTACCCAGGTCGATGCCCACAATAATATCTTCTTTTTGTATGGATCCTGTTGCCAGGTTGATAGAAACTTTAGCCATGGTAGTCAATTAACAAGCCGCAAATGTACTTAGTTTTGAGGGATGATGTGTCTTTTCAATGTGTAATTATAAAAAAGAGCAATTACAAAAAAAGACGCATGTGATGCGTCTCTACATATTTTATCTTTTTTGTAGAGACGCGTCACATGCGTCTTCGGGAATGCAACTACGCCGCTAAAGATTCTGTCGACCTAACTCTTGCCTCCGTTACAATTAACGATAATAACAGTATCAGCCCCATAGCAAAAAAGCAGTCGAGCATTAAGGCGGAGTCGCGCATCTCATGGGTGAGAGACTCTACAAAGCCAAACGAAAACAAGCCTACTACAATAGATAGCTTTTCGGTAACATCATAAAAGCTGAAATAGGAAGCTGTATCCGGGATATTTGCCGGGATATATTTAGAAAAAGTTGATCGTGATAAAGATTGTACACCACCCATAACCAGTCCTACTACCACAGCGGCGGCATAAAACTGATGAGCATTGGCCACAAAATAAACACTACCACATATCAAACACCAAATGCCTACTATACCTGCCAGCACCTTGGTATTGCCATATTTAGCCGACATTTTCGCGGTTATAGCAGCGCCGATGATAGCCACTATCTGTATCAGCAAAATAATGATGATCAGGTCTTCCTCTGGCATTTTTAGTTCTTTAGCTCCAAAATTGGCGGCCACCAGCAAAATGGTTTGTACTCCTACTGAATAAAAGAAAAAGGCAGGCAGAAACCGCTTCAATAAAGGCAGCTGTTTTACTTTTTTCCAAACCTTGGCCAGTTCCCTAAATCCGCCGGTAAATACATTATACTCATGCGAACCCGCGTTGGCTTGTCCTTTGGGCAGCATATAAAAAGCAATGAACGAAAAACCTATCCACCAGATACCTACAATGAGGAATGATAAACGCGCTGCAACGTCATCAGTAATACCAAATGTTTTGGGCGATAATACAAACACAAAGCAAAGCACCTGCACCACAATACTGCCGGCAAAACCATAAATAAACCCTTTTGCACTCACGGCATCCTGTTGATCGAGCGTTGCTATTTGCGGCAGATAGGAATTATAGAATACAAAACCACCGCAATAACCTATCGACGCCAAACCATAGCAAACCATACTGAACGTAAAAGTGTTCATGGTGAAAAAGAACATGGCGGCACATGACAGGCTTCCCATCCAGGTAAACAGCTGCATGTATAACTTTTTATGGCCCTTATAATCGGCAATGGAGGTCAGTATGGGCAGAATAACTACTATAATAAGATACGACAAGCCTAATACATAGGTAGACAGCACCGTGTTGATATACCGGTGACCAAAAAAGGTAACCATAGCGCCCGGATTTTTATCCTGGGTAATGGCTACATAGTAAGCCGGGAATATGGTTGATAAAATTACCATATTGTAAGCCTGGTTGGCCCAATCAAACATGGCCCAGGCCCAGATGGTTTTCTTGTTGTTTTTAACTGCTTCCATGAAGTGGTGAGTGGTGAGCAGTGAGTGGTGAGTAGTGAATGAAGATACAGGTTCTAACCATTCACTACTCACCACTCACTGCTCACTAAATTATTTTATCCCGTAATGATCATTCATCAGTTTTACGAATATAGAGCCCGGTAGGATGGATTTAAGTGTAGGCACAATAGTTTGCCCCAATGCTCCTACCAGGTAGTTGTGTGCTGGTTTTGATTTAGCCACGATTTTGCAAACCTGATCAGCTACTTTGCTGGCTTCGCCGCCAATGCTTTCGTCTTTTTCCATACTGGCTACGGCAGCCTCAAATTCTTTTTTCAGCTGTTCGTTCGACAGCGTAAAAGTTACCTTTTCACGACTGCCTGTAAAGTCGGTTTTAAAGTCGCCCGGGTTTACCACGGCAACTTTAACACCTGTATTTTGCAGCTCCATGCGTAAGCTTTGCGAGTAACCTTCAACAGCAAATTTTGATGCACTATATAAACCCTGATAAGGTAAACCAAACAAACCGGCCAGTGAACTAATGTTGATCACCAGGCCTTGTTTTTTCTCGATCATGCCGGGTAACACAGCGCTATTTACACGTACTACACCAAAAAAGTTCACCTCGAACTGCTTTTTTGCATCATCAACCTGCACAGCATACAAAGGCGCAGCAATACCGTTACCGGCATTATTCACTACCACATCAATACGGCCTTCGGCTTTAATGATAGTAGCAATGGCTGTGTTTACCGAGGCATCATTAGTAACATCCATCTCCAGGGGAGTAAACGATACATTGCTGATGCGTTTCAGATTGCGGCTGGTGCCGTAAACTGTATGCCCCTGCGCCGATAGCGCGCTGGCAGTAGCCAGGCCCAAACCAGATGATGCTCCGGTTACTAAAATTACTTTCTTCATCTTATTGATTAATATCTTATGCTTTACGTGTTTTTACTTTTGAGCCGTGAAAATAGGATTTTATCAGCTTATAAATTTATAAATATTGCACATTAAAAAAAGTATTGACCGTACATACGATTTATCATTTTTTAATTAAATTTTGTTTTTCAAAAGAAAGCCCATACCTTAGTCATCAGATGATATGATGATGAACGTTATCCATAAAAGATCACTTGCCGAAGAGGTTGCCGAACAGTTGCGGAAAGCTATTGCCGATGGTAAATACAAAACCGGCGAACAATTGCCCACCGAGCCCGAACTGATGAAACAGTTTGGCGTGGGGCGGTCGTCTGTGCGTGAGGCTATCCGCATCCTGGCTAACTCTGGGTTATTACGGGTACAACAGGGCGTGGGTACTTTTATTGAAGCACCAGCTGGTATCAACGAGCCTTTTCATCAGCGTTTAAAGCGTGCCGAAGCCCACGATCTGGACGAGGTACGCCAGTTGCTCGAAATGAAAATAGCCGAAAAAGCAGCTGCCAACCGTACGGAAGCGGACCTTAAAAAAATAAAAGCCAAGCTGGATAAACGAACAGCTATGGCATTTGGAGGCTCGATGGAAGAATGTATAGAAGCCGATATCGAATTTCACATGAGTATTGCAGAAGCGGCCGGTAACCCTATCCTGACCGACTTGTACCAATCATTTTCCATCCAACTTAAAAGCTGGTTTCTGAAAATATACCCAGATGTTACCATATTTCAGGATACACTACATGCGGAGCTTTATGAAAGCATTAAAAACCGTGACGAGAAGAAAGCCTGGGACTGCATTACACAAATAATACAACGATAATTTTTTACCCTTAATCATCAGATGATATGACGAATAAAACATTAGTCGAACCATTGGAACAAACTAAAACCATAGCCGAAAAAACAGTTTATTCTATCCTTTTCACCATTAGCCTGTCGCACTTGTTGAATGATATGCTGCAATCGGTTATTCCATCCATCTATCCGCTTATTAAAACCAGCTATAATCTAAGCTTCAGCGACATTGGGTTGGTAACCCTAACTTACCAATTATCCGCCTCTTTGCTGCAGCCTTTTGTGGGGATGTATACCGATAAAAGGCCCCAACCCTATTCATTACCTGTAGGTATGGGTTTTACCTTAACGGGACTGGCATGCCTGGCATATGCCCATGGTTTTTACTCCATACTGCTGGCCGTGGCCCTCATCGGCGTTGGCTCGTCCATATTTCATCCGGAATCATCAAGGGTGGCACATATGGCTTCGGGCGGAAAACGGGGATTGGCACAATCAATATTTCAATTAGGTGGTAATGCCGGCAGTGCACTTGGGCCATTACTGGCTGCCTTAATTGTAGTACCTTTTGGCCAAAGTAGTGTGATGTGGTTTTCGTTAGCGGCCTTACTAGCTATCATTATTTTAATTTATATAGGTAACTGGTATAAAGCTTTTGCCCTGCCTAAAACTAAAACGGCCCATGCTGTTGTAACCCACCATAAGCTATCACCCAGACGCGTAGGCTTTTCACTGGCTATCCTTATTGTACTTATTTTTTCGAAATACTTTTACCTGGCCAGTATAACCAGTTATTACACATTTTTTCTGATGGATAAATTCCATCTAAGCGTACAAAGCTCGCAGCTTCATTTATTTATATTCCTGGCAGCGGTTGCGGCAGGCACACTTTTGGGGGGTCCATTGGGTGATCGTTTCGGTCGTAAATACATCATCTGGATATCGATACTCGGCGTGGCGCCATTTACCATGCTGCTGCCTTATGCCAATTTATTCTGGACAAGCGTACTGTCCATATTTATTGGTGTTATTATCTCCTCTGCTTTTTCGGCTATCCTGGTATATGCGCAGGAACTGATGCCGGGAAAAGTGGGTATGATAGCCGGTTTATTTTTTGGCTTTGCCTTTGGCATGGGCGGCTTAGGATCGGCCATATTGGGCAAACTGGCCGATAACACCAGCATTACTTACGTATTTCATATATGTGCTTTTCTGCCTCTCATTGGTATACTTACTGCCTTTTTACCCAACCTTGAAGTAAAAAAGAAAAAATTTGCCTAAACCATAGATCCAGCCGGCAGACAACTATTCAAAAAAAGATCCCCGGGCAGATGATGTCCGGGGATCATGTTTTGTAAGTAGTGCAAATAGTAATCAGGTTTCAGATGTAGGGCTAACTTATTTTCGAAGTGTAAGAATAATTAAAGCCGTATTCAATAAAAGCAATGCCGGTTGGGCAATGGTGGTAATGTTCTGTAACTTATCATTACGTATAGCGCGCCTGTTTTGTTCCACATAAATAATATCCTGGTTCTGAACAATGGTTTCGGGGTTTGTTAACGAGGCCACATCATCCAGATCAACATCAATAATCTGTTTACTCTGCAGTCCTCCGCCCCTCACTATCCTCACCTTTTTTTCGTTACCTTTTTCGGTAAGGCCACCTGCTTCGCCCAATATTTCCATCAGGGTAGTTCCATCTTTAAGCAAGGGGTAGTTGCCCGGTCTTTTTACCTCCCCTACCAATGTAGCCTTTAAACTAATTACTTTTACCTCCATGATGGGGTTTTTAAGTACATTTTTCCGGTACAGGTCATCCAACTTATTTGATGTTTCCAACTTTGATAAACCAGCTACCTGTACCCTTCCAATTACAGGTAAGGCAATAGTACCATCGCTTTCAACCTGGTAATCCAGTGCCTGCGAACCTCCTCCTGATGATGCCTGATCTGTACTACTGGCAGCGCTGGCTTCATCGGTAATAAGCTTAATACTCTGCAAATTCCGGATCCGTAAAATATCTCCCGCCTTAATTTTATAGTCAGATATTTTATAATCGTCCATTTTTACAGGGGGGGCCTGAGCTTTGGAATTCTGTTCAAAATAGGCCTGGTTTTGTTTGTATGAACATGAACCTAAAAGCATAGTAAGAGCGCTTACCGCAAAAAGTAACGGTAAATAGCTTATTAATCTAATAATTCGCATTGATCTATAAATTTTCTAAAAGGAATGATACTTCAGGATTAACCGTTTTGGGTTGATAAGCTTTTCCGCGTTCTGCCATGATTGCTTCAAAATGTTCTGCATATTGATCTATGATCCTGTCGCAGGTATAAAGCTCTGTTATTTTTTGTTTGTTGTTCTCCATTAACTGAATATAACGGGTTTCGCTTTTGTTACCGGTGAGCAAGTGAAAAACAACATCATCGGCATCTGTAAAATACAGGGCATCACTTTCCAGAATAGCCCGGTTAAATTTATTATCGTTTGAGCAGATAAGCGCGCTGGATGCCATAGCCTCTAGCAATGACGGGTTGGTACCTCCAACGGTATGACCGTGAAAATATAAATTAGAATAATATCTCAAATTATTAAGTTTATTCATATTATAAATACCACCACAGAATTTAATATTATGATAATAAGCAAATTTCGCTCTTAAATAAGTACCAAAATCATTATCGGTGCTACCTACCACTAAAAACTCACGGTTGGTATCTGCCTTAATTACGCCATCCAAAATGGTTTCAATACTATTTTCGGGTTCCATACGGGCAATCAGCATATCATACTGGTAAGGCTCCAGCTTAAATTCATCAAGCACCGTAGGATCGGGATGATCAAATATCTCGGCCCCGTAAGCTATATAGGTTGATTTTTTATTGTATTTATGCTCAAGATACCTTTGTATCTCTACCGAATCAGCTATCAAATGATCGCTGTAGCGTACAGCCAATTTTTCGGCAAATCTTAAAAATGCCTGAACTGGTTTGGAGTATTTTGATCTCTTCCACTCCAATCCGTCCATATTAGTAGTAACTATCGTGTTTCTGGGTAAAAGCCAGCCCCAAACAGAACTGCTCGTATATCCTAATTGAAGAATAACATCAAACTTTTTTTTCTTTAAATCTTTTATGCAGTTATAATCGTATAAAAACTGACCCGCTGTTCCCAGTTTGAACTCCGGGTCATAGCAATGGCATATCTCAACAGAATTCCAGGTTTTTTCCTGGTACGGGTGGTTATGAGAATTATAAACAACTACCTCATAACCTTTTTTGACTAAGCCTGTTGCCAAGTATTCAGCGCACTGTTCAAAACCGCCGTAATGGTTCGGAATACCCCTGGTTCCTATGATAGCTATACGCATAATAATATATATTTAATATTTTTATCAATAATTGATCAATATTTTAGGGCTCTGGTCATCGGTTATTGTCTTCTGATCGAACTATGTATAATTATACGTAGAAACACAGGTAAAAGCTTCGCCAAAGACTTATGTGAACAAACAGGTTGTTAAAAAATCGAGTGAACAAAATAAACAGGAAAGTGAAGGTGTTTATGGAAAAACATTATATTTTTCCATAAACTTTTGTTATACTTATATGTATTACGCTCCTAAATAATAATTAAACAATGATTAAAGCATTCAAGTTCCTGAGCAGAATCAATTTAAAGAGCATTATTTTTAACTTCAGATATTTCCCTTTTAAAACCGCCATCAAATTCCCTGTATTAATATCAAGCAATGTATTTCTGCACAAAACAAAAGGCCGGGTAATTATTAACGCTCCCATCAGAACTGCTTTGGTACAAATTGGCTATGGATCCATTGGGGTTACCGATTTTAAAAGATCAAGAGCTGTGTGGGAGGTAGACGGAGATGTTGTTTTTAACGGAAGGGCATTTATTATGCACGGCTGCAAAATCAATGTTTTTAAAAATGCCGAGCTTATTTTTGGCGATGATTTTAACATGAGCACCGAGTGCGCTATTGTTGCTGCTAAAAAGATAACAATTGGCGATCATAGCGGCATATCATGGGAATCATTGGTGATGGATACCGACTTTCATCATATTGCCGACCAAGCTACCGGCGAAGTTTTTAATCATCCGAAAGAGATCATCATTGGCGATAATGTTTGGGTAGGTTGTAAATGCACCATTTTAAAAGGAGCGGTAATACCATCGGGTAGTGTAGTAGCGGCCAACTCCATGGTAACCAAAACACTGAGCGGCGAAAACTCTATTTTTGGAGGCAACCCGATGCGCGTGCTGAAAACAGGTATTAAATGGTGGTATTAAATAATAGGTAAAACCGCGTCGCTTAAATCATAGGTCAGGTTTTCATTACGTTTGGCTATTGGTTTGGCGGGCACACCACCAACCACCGTGTAAGGTTGTACATTGCGGGTAACCACCGCGCCGGCGGCAACTACTGCGCCTTTACCAATGGTAACACCGGGTAAAATAACAGTACGTGAACACAACCAAACATAATCTTCAATAATTACCGGTTGCCCGGTTTGCGCAAAATCGGTACTGTTATAATCATGATGCAGGGTCCAGATCATGACCTCGTTGCTGATGTTCACATTATTACCAATGGTTAAACCCATGCGCGCATCCAGCAAAGCATTGTGCCCAATAATAGTACCCTTCCCTATGCTTAACTTCCACGGACTCCTCACCTCAAAGTTTCGATACAAACCAACCTTCCAGCTTATTTTTGCTTTTAACATACGCAGCAAAAATATCCTTAACGTATGGAATGGCAGCCAGCTTATGAAGCCGCATACCATATAAAGTACCGAGCCTTTAAGTTTATCGAAATGATGTCCAAACATGGTTATGATTTACGGGTTATGATTTTATACGGGTACTTCCTGACTAAGTAATTCACCACGTTTCTTCAAAACTTTAGCAGGCACCCCAGCTACTACAGAATGTGGCGCTACCGTTTTGGTAACAATACTGCCGGCAGCTATTACACAACCTTCGCCTATGGTTACACCAGCTAATATGGTTACGCCGGCGCCTATCCAGCAATTATCATGGATAAAAACACCGTTCCGGGTAACACCCTGATCCTTGATATTGATGTTAAAGTCGGCAAAGTTATGGTTCTCTGAAAATATTTTAACCCCCGGGCCAATGATCACATTATCGCCAATTTCAATACCTCCCTGGCCTCCTAAATAGGCACCTGCATTAATACCGCTGCAATTGCCGATGATGATACCCTTACCTTTTTGGGCAATGACACCTGTGCAGATCAGGGTGCAATTACGGGCAATGGAAACATTATTTTTGATGGTGATACCTTCGGACGATAAGGCATTGATATAAACATGATCTTCAATAATAAGATTTTTACCGGCCGAAAACAGGTAAGAATGCTTGATATTTACATGTGAGCCAATGAACACCAAACCATCCGATTTTTTTAAAAACATCCGCTTCCATAAACCACGTGATAATTGCCGGCCCCTGCCCCATAAAATAACCGACAGCTCCCGCACACTATAATCGTTCTCGAATTTATAGTCGGGGTTATTTTTAAGCTTGCGTATTACCTTTTCAATTAATGTATGCATCGCCTATTAATTTTAATATTCCGTTTGCAGACAATTGCCAGGAGAATTTCTTGGCATGATCAATCCCCTCCAACACCTTTTTTTGGTATAATACCGTATCATTCAACAGAAAACTGATCTTTTCGGCAATATCCCCGGGATAATCAGGATCAATGTATATGGCCGCATCTCCGCAAACCTCCGGCATAGCCGTACGATGTGATACCACTACCGGCACCCCGCATTGCATGGCCTCCAGTGGCGGCAGACCAAAACCTTCGGCATACGACGGGAAACAGAAAACAGTAGCATTGGCATAAATCAAATACAGATCTTCTTCGGGTATATGCCCGGTAAATATCACGCGGTGCGAAACGCCTTCGGTTTGGATATGGTCTTTCAATAAATTGATATCACTGCCTAATTCACCGGCCACCACCAATTTAATAAGCTTGTCATCCAGTAAATTCAGAGCACTAACCAGATGAAATATATTTTTGCGGATATTAACCCGTCCAACATACAACAGGTATTTATTGGGCAGGTTGTATTTATGCAGAAACCCGCGTATACTTTCGCCGGTATAATTTGTCAGTGTTTTAAAAGCATTGTTAATGCCGTGATAAACAACGGCTATCCTGTTTTCGCCGGCCACGTTGTTTTTAATCAGGCGCTCTTTTTCTGAGTGGGATATGGTAATGATCATATCGGCCCTGGCGGCTAAACGTTTCATTTTACTGAAATACGCAATCTCCGACCCAGAATAATACTGTGGATAGTCCAAAAACAAAACATCATGTATATAAACCACCTTGCGTAACTTATTGGGCCACAAACTGCTGAAGTTTTGAAAAAGCACCACCTGTAAACCATATACCCGGGCTATTAAAGGCACCAGCAACATGTTGGATACCATATTAGGGATAACCGGTAAAAAAATGAGTTTTACGGATGAAGGGAAATGTTCGAGCGCTTGCTTTTTACAATCACGAGTGATGAGCAGATAAAGCTGGAATTGATCATTAGGATTGTTCACCATCTCGTTCACCAGGTTTTTCACCACCATGTTGCCACTCGGCGGCCCTTTGAAGAACCACTTGGCATCAATACCTAATTTGATTGTTTTATGTTGACCGTTGACAAGCATATCAGGCAGTTAATGAGGTTAGTGTGGGTGACGAATTATAACGTTTTTCACGTACCTGGATAGCCTCTTCATACATATTGTTCAACCGGGCAAGCCGGTTATCCCAGCTATGATCAGCCGCGCATGTTAAGGTAGTTTGCGCCAGATCAACCAATTTATGCGGATTAGCCAACACATCTTCCAGCGCAACGCTCATATTGTTAACAATGTTATCGTAGATATCCAGTTTTATTTTGATGCCGCATTGGTTGCATATTACATTACCCATACCGCAATGATCCATAGTTAAGGTAGGTACCCCGTAAGTTAAAGCTTCAAATATCACAGCCGGATTATCTTCGGCTATACTAGTGATGATGTGCAGATGAGCTCCTGACATCACACGGATAGCCTCTGGCCTGGGTATGTGTCCATACCATATCATACGGTTGCTTAAGTTTAATTCGACGGCCTTTTGCTGTAATTTTTCTTTTAGCGGGCCATTACCGAGTATATGCAGTATCCAATTGTTTTGTTTAACCTTTGCCAGCACATCAAGACACATGCTTAAATTTTTACGTTCGATGAGCGTGCCTGACCATACCAGCTGAACCTGTTGATTAATGTGATCAAACTTTGATTCATTCAAAAAAACAGCGCTCATGATACCTTGTTCAGACAGATAATAGCTATCTACACCAAACTTTTCGCGAATGGTTTGTTGCCCGGCAGATGTGGCGGCCACCAGTACATCGGCTTGCACAAATGCCTCCCTGATACGCTTTGAATAATTAAGCTGGATATAATTGATGGCGTTTTTTACTTTGAATTTCAATCTGGTTGAAAAAGGTTTCCCTTTCAGCAGCTCCCGGTTAATAATGTTCATGCCCCCTATCGGCCCCCAAACGGTTGGCTTGTTGAGCTTCCATAAAAAGCCGGGTTCACGATATCCGATGGGCCCTAACTGGTGCACTACATCAATATCAACGGTTTTTAAAACTTCGCGGGCAACCCTCAACGCTTTTTTTTGCCATAAATAATAGGCCAAATAAAAGAACCAGCCCAGGCCAGCTTTATCTAACAGGGTAATTGCCTTAGCCAAAAGCCCCGGCTGTACCTCTATAAATTGAACTGAAGTTAAAGGCGTTTCTTCCACATATTTTCTCATGGTTTGGGTATCGCCCATGAAATTATCAGACATACCATAAAGTACCCACACCTCATGCTGACTGGCCAGATGGGTTACTGTGTTCCAGGCCGCACCATACTCTGAACCTCTAAAAGGAGATATTGCATAAGCCGAAATGAGTATCTTTTTTTTCATAACAGGGGTATCAGGTTTGTCGCTTATCTCAATTTAACTGTGTTCTTAACGGATCTTTATAAAAGTATTTCCAGCGTAAGCGGTTCAAATAATTAAACATCCAGGAGTTGAAATAATTTAACCCTTTTAGGTGCCTGCGCATTACAGCAAGCTCCTCGTGGTGCATCTTCACCGTATCGTTGCTTACACCATCCATGCGCATATAGGCCACGGTTTCATCAATATGGGTAATTTCAAACCCTTTATATTTTATCCTCAGAAACATGTCAAAGTCCATCGCTATTTTCAGGCTGATATCATACTTGCCTGTTTGCCGGTACACTTCTTTTCTGATAAAGCAGGTGGGATGCATAATGTACATACCAAAATTTAACCAGCCCACCTTACTCTTTTTTTCGCGCTCAAATCCATTTTTACCTATCAGCATAATATTACCGCAGCGTACATCATCTTTTGCCGAACCCTTGTTCATCATCACCTCCACAGCGTGCGGAGCATACCAATCATCAGCATTAATCATCCCTATCCAATCGCCGGTGGCCATGGCTATTCCCTTATTAAAGCCATCGGCTATACCTTTGTCGGGCTCACTGATAAAGCGGGTTATCTGCCCCTGATACCTATCAATCACGTTTAAAGTACCATCGGTTGAACCACCATCAACAATAATATATTCGATATTGCCGTAGGTTTGATTAATAACACTCAGGATAGTATCTTCAACAGTAGCAACCGCGTTATATACAACCGTAATAATGCTAACCTTAGGGGTAGTTTCCATTTTTATATCCATTAAGCCGCTTCAAACTGATAGTCCTGAATTTTTTCTTTCTCACGCTGTTCCTGCTTAAAAACCAGAGCATTGAAGTTGAGATAGCTATAGCCCAGTGTTATCATCACAATACACATCTCGGCATTAAACAGTGCGGTAACAATATAATT
The DNA here is from genome assembly GCF_900155965.1 of Mucilaginibacter lappiensis. Lineage (GTDB taxonomy): Bacteria > Bacteroidota > Bacteroidia > Sphingobacteriales > Sphingobacteriaceae > Mucilaginibacter > Mucilaginibacter lappiensis. Next base: position 154,777 of record NZ_FTMG01000010.1, on the reverse strand, counting down.
GGTAAGCAGCAGGCTAAATATGCAACCGATACTCAAAGCGGCGAATAGCCTAATGGCCGGTTTAACCTTAGCATCGGCATACTTTCGCCAGTTTTTGATAATCAATCCAAAAAATATCAGGATATAGGTAAGCACACCTGCTATACCCATTTTTACCAACAGATACAACCAGCCATTATGCAAAACCGGGATAAATTGAAAATCGGTATCCTCACCCAGGCGTACAAACGTTTTCAGATCGACAGTTTTTCCTAAACCACCAAATATCCAGTCCTTGGTATCTCCCTCCATATAACCCTTGAGCGCCATGAACGATTCATAGCCCCGGTATTTCATATTGATATCCTGCTCGGTATTATAATCGCCCATTTTTAGCTCATTAAATGAACCCAACAACTTGCTCATAAAGGTTTCAGACGAGGTAGCCTGAAAAATATCAGTCGGTATCAATGCAATCAGCATCACCAGGAAAAAGATGGTTGGGATTATCCAGATTCTTTTAACCTTATCAGCCACCATGAGCAGGGCAAAACATACCATGATGATAAAATAAGTACGGGAGGCACACATGTAAATTCCAAAGGCGTTTATCGCCATAAATAATTTAAACCAATGTGGTTTAAACAACCTGATGTTAAACTTCCAGGTAAAAAGCAAACAGGCCAGCCCCATTGGCGGCCCGGGTGCCCCTACAATGCCCATAGCATAGTGAGCCGAGTACGGATCAAACAAAGCGCTGATCCCCATGTAGGATACCGATATAGCCGTTACCAATATCGATGTAATCAAGCCTGCATAAACCAGCGTTTTCAAGAATTTTTCGATATCAAGCCGGCAGGCCAGTACAATGCCCGACAGTACAAACAGCACAGGTATACTGAAATAATAGAAATCTTTTAAAATAAGATAATTGTCGTTCTGGTAACCAACTATCAGCGCGAACAGTACAGGCAGCATTAAAATACTGAAAACACGGGCAACCTTTACAGCGGCCAAACGATGTTTTAAAGGCATAAAAATGATCAGCAAAGCGATACCGATCACTATGGCCTGCATATGAAAAAATGAGGCTATAATGAGTATCAGCAATAAAAGTGGATATATACGATTGATCATTTTTCTTAATTATTTAAGCCGTTGTTGCATAAACAAAATTATCGCGTACGTACCGGGCCGGGTTACCTGCCCAAACCTGTTCGTCGGGTACATCTTCAAACACCACCGAACCCGCCCCTACTATAGAATTTTTTCCAATGGTTACCCCTTTTAAAATAGTGCTGTGTCCGCCTATAAAGGCGCCATCACGTATAATAACCGGCTTTGTTTTTACACCATCAAGCCGTTCCGGATAGCTATTCCTCATCCTGGCATCGAGCGAATGGAAATCGGTATCATAGATAACCGTGTTGATACCTATTTTTACATTATTGCCGATGCTTATTTTATTGTGGCAAATAAAAGCTACCGAAGTAACGCCTACATTGTCGCCGATGGTTAATTCGCCCCCTTTGGCCACCACAAAGTAACATTGCTGCTGACGGCCACCCATGGCATGGTATTTACCGCTGTTAAACCAAAACCTTTTGCCAATAGAAAAAGTCCCCTGTAGGTTAATGTCTAGTATGGGGGTGCCAAAGCCAACAAAATCGCGGTGATATTTTACATTGTTTAAGTAAAATTTAAAACTGCTTATCAGCCACGAGTAATAACGCGCCATTTGATAGTAAAGCACTCGTAATAACCTGTAAAACTTCCTGATATAATACATGATCAACCTGATAATTATATTTCACCCCCCGGCCTGTATCAGGCATTAAAAATGCCGGTAGCCGTTTTATTGATTATTTTTTTTGTTTGTATCGAAAAAATCACTCCCATGATGATAAATAAAATAACATTGGATAGGGTTACCCCGGCTACCCCTATCTTTTTACCCAAAAAAACTGATAGTGGTACATTTACCAGCGAACCAACAATACCCACATATAACTGCAGCTTTATTTTGCCTATTCCGTTTAAAAGCTGTACGTGTATAGCCTGCCATATGATGGTTATGGTATACAGGCACATGGTTATGGACAGTAAAACAGGTACTGTTATCGTTTTACCCAGCCACAGGCGATATAACCAGGGCGATACAATGAGCAGGCATATAGCACAAAAGCTAAGAGCCACCCACAGTTTATTTATTTTGGCCACAGCATTTTTGATCCAATCCAGATCATTTTTGGTATAGGCCTCAGTAAAAGCACTCCAAAATGGCGTTATCACAATAACAAAGAACATCAGGATAATCGAAAACAGCTTGTAGGCCACATTAAAAGTGGTTACCTCTTTAGGACCGAATAGCTGGGTGATCACAATATTGTCTGTTTCATAAAGCACCAGGGCGTTTATTTGTATAATAAAAAATCCGCCGCCTACACCCAGCAACTCTTTGGCGTGTTTTAAATTGATAAACCTAAAGCTGGGAGCCAATTCTTTATAACTACCGTTATAATACCAGATGCTCCCTGCAATCAATACCACCAAAGGCAAACCGGCTATGATAATAACCACATCGAGCAATGCGCCCTGCTTAACCCGCATTAAAAATAATACCGCCAAAAGCGATAGTATTTGCCCCATCAGGTTTAAAAAGGCCGTTTTGGCAGGAGCCTGATTCGCTGTTAAAACATTATTGATCAGCTGTATTACAAACTGGAAACAAAAAAACGCGAATACAATCAGTACAATCATGCTCAGATAGTCCGCCGGTGTATTGTGCGCGTTTAATATATGTTGCCACTTGATGTAGGGGTTAACAAAGTAAAACACTACAAACATGATAGTTGATATGATCAGCAACAAGGCGTAAGTTGAACTTACATAACTTTTTGCCGACGATACATCGCCCAACGATATCATGGCGGCCAACTTATTCCGCAATCCGTTTCCAAGCCCCATATCAAACAAACCCGCCCAGGTGATAATCGAACTCAGCGTTAGCCAGATACCATACTGAGTTGGGTTAATGTACTTGATGGTAAGCGGAATGAGTAACAACGAAATAGCTACACTGCCCCCCTTCAGCAAAACCGACTGAATGATATTTTTTTTGGTTTTCAAAGAACGCTCGTGCCCTTTTGTAAAAAAGCGCTGAACATGAGTTTGTATAGCCTGCAGCATAAATTATTTACTAATATTTATGTGGTAGGTTCTTTTGTTTTATTGAAGATGGAGGTTAATCCGTTACTTTTTTCCTCGATACCTTCATAACCGTAACCATAGTTACCGTAACCATGCCCATAACCGGTAATGCTGTTCTTTTTAAGCTCAATATCATTTACGATGAGGTAAAGATGTTTAGCCTTTTTTGATTTATGCAGATCGTTCACGATACCCAATTGCGATTTGTAGGTATAGTTTTGCCTTACCACGTAGCAAGTGATATCCACAAACTCTTCAATGATCAGCGCGTCAGAAACCAACCCTACTGGGGCGCTATCAATAATCACATAATCAAACCTGGTACGCAGTTCTTCTATCAGTGTTTTTAACCTGTCGTGCATTAACAGCTCGGTGGGGTTCGGAGGGATCGGCCCGGAGGATATGAAAAAGAAATTTTCATTAAAAGTAGAAGGCTTGATCAAATTATCGATGCTTTCCTCTTCATTTGAAATTACATAATTGGTAAAACCATGATCGTTTTCAACACCCATATTTTTCAGCAATCTGGGTTTGCGCAAATCAAGTTCAAGCAACACTACTTTTTTACCAGACATAGCTATGGAATTACCCAGGTTAAGGGAGATAAACGATTTGCCCTCGCCGCTCATGCTCGATGTAAACAGGATCACATTCGACTTGCCCTTCTCCGTAACATACTTCAGGTTGGTACGTACCGCCCTGATCTCTTCTGAAACTATGGAACGGAAATCATTGTATATTAAAAGCTTGTTGCGATTAGTATTCCGGCTTATTTCGCCCAGCAAAGGCACACTGGTATGTTTTTCAATATCAGCCTTACTGTTAATACGAATATTAAGCATCTCCTTGATACTTAATCCTGTGGCCGGTAAAAAGATACCTGCAAACAATGCGATAAGATATATAAGTGATTGTTTTGGGGCAAAAGGTTTTTCGCTACTCTCGGCATTATCCAATATCCGCACACTTGACATGGTTGCATTTTGAGAAATGGCTGTCTCTTCTTTTTTCTGCAACAGAAATAAGTAAAGATCCTGCTTTAAGCTTTGCTGTCTGGAATAATCCAGGTATATCCGCTCTTTTACCGGGGCATCAGATATTTTATTTTCGATAAATGAGTTTTGTTTCTTAAATGCCTGTTGCGAAACCTCCAGGCTGTTACGATAGTTTTTAATACTGGCCATTAATGATTTGCGGGCCAGTTCAATCTGCTGGTTAAGATTTTGTATAATGGTACTGTTATCGGTAAGATTTAATTTAAGCTGCTCCTTCCGTAAAAGCATTTCATTGTAGGCATTGATGGCCGTACCAAAGGCAACATCCTTGGTTATCAATGAGCTTGGTACAACCTGGGGGTTATTGGCATCATTTACATATTTATACAAATCATTTACTACAGCCAATTGCACGGAGTTATCATTCAGCTTGCTTTGATACTGATTAGCTCCTTCAACCAATGCTTTTGATTGCGCGTTGATATCTGATATCTTATTTTGAACTTTATACTGCTCCAGGTTTTTTTCAACTTTACCCAATTCGTCTCCAACAACCAGCAAACGCGCATTGATGAATTTCATGGTACTATCAGCCTTGCGTATCTTATTGGATAGGTTGCTTTGCAGGTACATCTCCATCAACGTTTGCAAAATCCGTTCGCCATGATCCGGATTCTCATAACTTAGCTGTAGGTTTATCACCGTGGCTTGTTTATCATCAAGTCCGGCAGCTAAGTTATCTGTGAGATCTTTAGCTGCCTGCTTTCTCGACTGGATATTTAACTTGTAATATCCGGAAGGCTTAAATTTGTCTGTTTTGTTTAAGGTAAGATTATACTGGCTAAGCTGAATAGGCTTCCCAAATTCGCTGATAATATCCAGATCCTCTTTACTGTTCTTAATCCGGAACGTTGTGTTGCTAAGGATAGCTATTTTGAAATTGCTTAACCGGATATCTTTCCTTTTATAATCAATCGATACAGAGATTGGCGAGTTGTCATATATTTCAAAACTTTTCCAGCCATTATTATCTAACACATGAATATTGAGGTGTAGCTTGGCAACCGTACGGTTTATAAGACTTGTTGATTTTAATATTTTAACCTCATTATCAGCGTTGCTTTTTACATCGAACAAGGAGGCCAAATCGGAGTTAAGTCCGTTAGTTAGCGCTTTCTCCGGGGTACCTTGCTCATCTTCAACAATTACCTTACCCAATATGCTCCATTGATTCGGGCTGTACTGTATATAAATAAATCCAGCTATCAGGCAAGCAATGATGCTTAATGCAAAAACATACCAATAATTAAGGCACAAAGCAATCAACCCTCTTACATCGCTGGGCCCTTCTTCTTTTTTATAGGTAAAGTCAAGTTTTTCGGCCAAAATGTCTGTGTTATCCATCTGTTTTTTTAATATAAGTACAAGGTGTTAAGGTGTTCCTTTCAATTATTAATTCTCAATAATTACTGGTACTTGCACAGGTACCAAATTGTAAAGTAATACGGGTTTAGCTATAGGAAAGTTAAGCCCAAAAAGTCAGCTTACAGGGAGAGTTAATAGAATGAACAATGTGAACACATATAGAATAATGAACAAAATAAACACGGCTAGCTTACAATGGTTATACATAACTATGCATAACCATTGTAAGCTCCAAGCGGATTTAAACCTAAAAACCGACTTATGATAAATAATATTACAAACGACAGGGTTGCGGTATTTGCCGTGATCCTGGCTGCCATTACAGGCATTTACGGCCTTGTGAAATTAAAAAAGCTAAGCGTTAAAGCACCATTGAACATACTAACCGATGAACAATCGGATTTATTAGTAATGGGTATTTTTCACTTATTAATTTGCGCAGTATCTATTTTTTCGCTTTTACAATAAACAGATACAAAAATAACCACACCAGCAATAAATTAACCAATAGATAACCATCCTACTAATCCACATATAACCGTATTACACCCTGACAGTAATATTCAGTTAATACATCCGGTATAATTGTTCATTTAATGGCGAAAATGAACAAAATCAAAGGAAACATTCATTTCATTCATTAAGAGTAAAAATAAAATGTTAGCCTATAAAATTACATACATTCATAAACTTATAATTAACCTACTGATCAACTAAAACCTATAATGTAGGGTTATACTGCTTTGATTATCAATAAAACGGTTATTAAAAGCCATATACCTGATACTTTTTAATAATATGACAGCCTTTTCATCGCAGCTATTTGAATTATTAAAATCATATGTTTTAGAAAACTCACATCTTACCCGTATCCAGGCAAGTGATTGTAAAATACTTTCTGCCCGGATAAGCGACAAAACCAGCCATACGGTAAGCGAAACTACCCTAAAACGGATATATGGCTTTGCGCTAAGTAAATTCAAACCATCATTATTTACCATTGATGTATTATCAAATTATTGCGGATATAATGGGTGGGACGATTTCTGTAAAAAACAAGACAAACAGCATACTAACAGCAACCACAAAAATGCTGATTGGGATTCGTTGAGTCAAAAAGCGGCCAAGATCACTAACTTTACATTGCAGGCTTTAAAAAACAAATCAGGCATCCCGTTTAACCAAAGTATCAAAAGGAATTTTCTCGATAAACATTTTGATGAATTTTTAAAAGGCGATTACGCAGCAACAGTTTTACTTGCCCCCCCATCATACGGAAAAACCATAGCCCTGTGCCATTGGGTGGATGAAAAGCTGGCATTAAATATTACATCTGGCAGCAATGATATTTTCTTGTTTTTCAGCAGCAACGCCTTAATGAATGTTTTAATTAGTGGTAAGGATTTTAATGACTGGTTACTGGCTTTATTGGGCTATACGCTTGAAGAAGATATTATATCGCTGCTTGATAGCAATAAACGTAAGGAAGGTAATTTTTACCTCATTATAGATGGCCTGGATGAACATATGTTTAAGAATAACTGGTTTCAATTGCTGCTTGACCAGTTAATGGATATTTTTTCATTCTATCAGTCGCACAAATGGTTTAAGATAGTTTTAACCATGCGGTCAACAAACTGGATCAATAACCGGCATATACTGGATTATGATCACCCGAAATGGTTTATTGGCACTATAACCGATCAGCAATTAAACAGCAATGTCCCTTTATTCAACTTACAGGAAATAAAAGAATTATGCCTCAACATTAACCCGGAAATGCAAACGCCGATACCGGCCGATGTAGCCAACAGCTTTAATCACCCGCTCTATTTCCAGTTTTACTATAAACAACACAAGGATAACTTCTCGCTTAATAATATAGACCACACTTCTATTTACGACCTGATTTCCAATTTTATATTTAATAAAATTTATCAGGGACATCACGCTGCAGATAAAACACTTCTTTTAAAGGGTCTTATCGAGAATATGGATTTTAAAAAACATGAATATGATGTGGATAAATTAAAAGTAAATGATTTGTTCAGTCAATATAATCAGGCATATAAAGAGCTGTTAAGTATTGGTTTTTTAAAAGAAATTAATACTAGCAATGATGCCCAGTTTAATACTTATGTTCAATTCGGGAACAATAATTTTTCAGAACTGGCTATAGCCCATAAATTGTTGTATGACAATAACAACACCTTTGACGGAAATCTGATAAAGGCTATTAATCTGTCGTTTTCTAACAATGAGCTTAAAGTACCCATCATTAAGTGGTGCGTCATGCACGCCATGAAAAACGGGCAACAGGAAAACTTTTCGGCACTTTCCAGGGCCGATTTAAATCCCAGGGAAAGACTTGATGTGATTGCTTTTTTTGGCGATCTGCTTTATAAAGTTCATTTGGCTCAAAGCAATACAGGCGCCACGACTAATTTTTTTAAACAAGATTGCATTGATGGGCTATTTTACTACTTTTTTGGGTTGGAGCTGATAACCCCCGATTACAAAAAAGCCTTGCAATCATTGTTAAAATTCGAATTATCTAATTATAAAAAAATCCTGACCTATAGTGCACTGGCTATTACATCTGTACTGCAACTGGATCTGCCTGCATTGGAAGCTTATTTACTAAAACTTAACGTTTTTTCGCATGAGGATTACCAGGAGTTTACCATAAGCCCCTTAGAGTGTCTTAATACCATATATTACTTTTTCAAATATGGCATCATCAAAAAGGACTTCTTTATTACCATTACGCGGTTTTATTTTAACCCGCCGAAACAAACAGGAAATCTGCGTTACAGCCAGGGAAATGACCTTATTTATTTATTAGCAGGCTATACCCTTTTAATATGTCAGAAACCCCGGAAAATGCTCAGGTATATCCAGGCACTTCAAAAAGTACATGCTAAAGATTCAACGGAATCAACCGGCTATAATTTCTTTTTAAAAATACTAATGGCCGATTCTTATTTTCTATTAGGTAAAGTAAAAGAGCTTAAAACTATTCATGATCATATTTCTGAGCTATTTAAAACAAAAGAAAGTTCATTTACGCCGTATATGAAACAGGCGTTTTACAGCCTCAAAATTAAAAAAGCAGTTCTTAACGGTGAATACAATGCTATACCCGGGTATTTTAAATACTTAAACCAGGCCACAGAAAAATCAGGAAATAGATTTTCAAAGATATTTACGATCAACTTATTGATCAGTAACCCAGCGGTTGTAAATCAGGACGAAGCTTTTTATAAACAACTGGCTTACAACAACTCCAGAGCCCTGCGCGAATGCGGGTTAAGTCCAGAAATATTCTCCCACCACGATTTTTCTAATTAATTAAGATAACCAGGACAAAAACACGGTCTCACACAAATTACTTTTAAACAAAAACGTTTAAGTATTTTGTGTGCCTGCCAAATGAATTAATTAAAACCTACTTTTAAACCATTGTAACGGTTATTTCTTTAACTATTACGCTGCAAACCAATAATAAACTTACTGAATAAATAAGTTTCAACCACAGGTAATAAACTCATTTATTACCTTATTAAAGTTGTTTAACTAATTTTAATAATTAGTTTTTCCATATAAACCAATTTTTGGCATAACTAATATTTTTTATGTATTAAATAACTGTAAATCAATAAATTAATACTATAAATATCACCAATTAACCGAATCAATCACTTCAACTCAACAAAAAAGCTAATGTTCACTTGATGATTTCCTAACATGCGCATCATTCCTTTGCAGCGGAAAAATGCGATTCCTGAGTTTAGTTAAATTAATTGTCCAAAACACACATTATGAAAAAAATTTACCACTGTTTTTTCCAGAAAACACATCATTTATCCAGGCATGTCCTGCTCATTGCCTGCGTCATATTATTTACCGCGTTGCAGGCATTTTCGCAAACCGGCAGGCTTGTAAAAGGAACTGTGACAGACGAAACCAATGCACCATTGCCAGGGGTTATTGTAACCGTTAAAAGTACAGGCAAAGCTACTACCACCAACACAAATGGTGGGTATTCCGTTACAGTTAGCGGGCCAAACGATGTTTTAAAATTCACCTTCTTAGGTTCGGTACCAAAAGAGGTTACTGTAGGTGATAAGGCATCGTTCAATGTTACCCTTGTAACTGATACCAAACAGTTAAAAGATGTAGTAGTTATTGGTTACGGTACATCGAGCCGTAAAGATGTTACCGGCGCTATCACTTCGGTAAAAGCCGAAGACTTTAACGCTGGTGTATTAACCACCCCTGCCGAACTGTTACAAGGCAAAGTAGCAGGTTTAAACATTACCAAAAGCGGTGACCCTAACAAGCAGCCTGCTACCATACTAAGGGGTCCATCAACCTTACGTGAGGGTGCCGCACAACAACCATTTTATGTAATAGATGGTGTACCTGGTGCTTCTATAGATCTTTTAGCCCCTGCTGACATTGAAAGCATCGACGTATTAAAAGATGCGTCATCAACAGCTATATACGGTTCGCGTGCAGCAAACGGTGTAATCATAGTTACCACCCGCAAAGCCAAAGCAGGCCAAACCAGGTTGGTATACAGTGCTTACGGCGCTGTTGAAAATGTTTCAAAAAACATTGATGTACTTACCGGCGACCAACTGCGTAAATATTTAGCTGATAATGGCGTACCTAAATTAACAGTGGCCGACGATGACGGTTCAAATACCAACTGGCAAAAACTGGCCGAAAGGACTGGTTATTCACAAAACCATAACCTTTCTTTTGGCGGTGCAGGTACTAATTCAGAGTACGGCGCAAGTGTAAACTACATGAAAAACAATGGTATACTAAAAAACACCAGCCTGGAACGTACCATTTACAAAGGTTACATCAACCAGCGTTTTTTTAACGATCGCTTAAAATTAGGTATCACGCTTACCAACAGCGCCACCAAAAACAACGATATATTTCAAAGCCAGGTATTGTCGGGCATTTTATTCTACCTGCCAACAGTTAGTCCTTATAACCCGGATGGAAGCTATAAGGAAAATTACACCCGTACAGGTAGCGGCCCTTTGAACCCGCTATCGTTAATTAATAATAACTTTACCAAAACGGAGAACAACAAAACCCTGATCAATGGTTTTGCTGCTGTTGACATCTTAAATGGTTTAAAATTTACCATAACAGGGTCAACCCAAAAAGAGCAAAACAATGTTAACACCTACTCTACCAGCCAATCAGGTATATACGTTAACCAAAATGGTGTAGCCGTACGTAGCGCTTATACCAATACCAGTAACGTGGTGGAAGCTTATTTTAACTACGATCGTGTTTTTGGTCAGCATTCCCTTAAATTACTGGGTGGTTATTCTTATCAGCAAGATCGTAATAACGATGGTTTTGGTGTGCAAACTCAAAATTTCTCGAATGACGCTCTGGCCTATAATTATTTAGCGTTTTCTAACCCTACCCAACTTTCGCAAATTATCTTCAATCCAAATTATAATGTAAACGGCACTACTCCGCCAACTTACATTTCCACTTTAAGGTTAATATCTTTTTACACACGTGCACAATATCAATTTGCAGACAAATACTTACTACAAGCATCGATAAGAGAAGATGGTTCTTCTGCATTTGGTATCAATCACCGCCATGGCTATTTCCCTGCGGTTTCTGCCGGCTGGAAAATTATCAGCGAAGATTTCATGAAATCAGTTCCGGTTATCAGCGACCTGAAATTCAGGGCAGGCTATGGTGTTTCTGGTAACAGTTTAGGGTTCGACGCTTTTACTGCTCAGCTCATTTATGGTGTTCCTCCAGGCGGTGGTAAATTTTTAAGTAATGGTAATATCATTAACCCTATCGGGCCGGTACGTAATGATAATCCCGATCTGAAATGGGAAAGTACTGCCACAACCAACATTGGTTTGGATTTTGGCGTGCTGAATAACCGCATCACCGGCTCTGTTGATTACTATATCAAGAAAACTTCAGATTTGATCTATACTTATCCGGTATCAACAACCTTATATTTTTATCCGTTTTATACTGCTAACGTAGGTAAAATAAAAAACAGCGGTATCGAAGTTGTAATAAACGCTATCCCTGTAAAATCACAAAGCTTTACCTGGCGTACTTCGTTCAACGTATCACATAACAAAAACGTGGTACAGAGCTTATCAAACAGCCAGTTCGGACTTAACTTTATTCAAACTGCACAGTTAGGCGGTAAGGGGCAGTCTGGTAACTATAGCCAAATCATACAACCTGGTTATGCTATTGGTACATTTGACTTATGGCACTATACCGGCAAAAATGCTGCTGGTGTAAGTACCTTCCAAAAAGCCGATGGTTCAATAACTGCTGCGCAACCACTTACTACCGATCAGTTTATTAAATATGATGCACAGCCCAAGCTTATATACGGCTGGAGTAACAGTTTCTTCTATAAAAACTTTGATCTTAACTTCTTAGTTCGTGGCGTGTACGGTAACAAAATTTTAAACGCAACACTTGCAGGTTTGAATAACCCGGCTGATTCAAAAATACAGAATATCCCAACGTTTACCTTAGGCGAATCCTTCAAGGATATTAATGCATACCTGATCTCTGACCGTTTTCTGGAAAGTGGTTCATACCTGCGTTTAGATAATGCTACTATTGGTTATACCATTAAACCGCATATCCAGGCATTTAAAAGCCTGCGTTTTTATGCCTCAGGCAATAACATTTTTATCATCACCAAATACCGCGGTGTTGATCCGGAAGTTAATATCGGCGGTTTAACCCCGGGTATCGATAACAGGGATTTTTATCCTAAAACCCGCACCTTCAGCTTAGGTATAAACGCATCATTTTAATAACAGTTAAACAAACAAAAATGAAAAAGATATTTATATTATGTGCCACGATAGTTGTGACGATAGGCACATTCTCTTGTACAAAATTAAATGTACCTGTTGAGTCGCAATACGTAAAATCAAACTTTCCGGTAACCGATGCAGATTATACCGCGTTACTGGGTACCATTTATTCTAACCTGTCATCAAACTATGCGGTACCTTACTGGCGTATGCAGGACATGTCAACAGACGAAGCCATTTTACCGGCCCGTGATGGCAACTTTGACGATGGTGGCCAATACCGCCAGTTACACTACCATACCTGGACTTTTGATCACCCTAACGTAATAACTGTTTGGCAGTGGGGTTTTGGTGGTATCAACACCTGTAACCGCATTATCAGTGTTATCAATACCTCCCCATCATCGGCTGCAAAAAAGGCATCTTCTATTGCCGAAGTTAAAGCGATGCGCGCCCTTTACCTTTATTTCATGATGGACCTATATGGCAACGTACCCATCATTACCGATTTCCCGGTAACCGTACAACCGGCAACTCAACCACGTGCCAAAGTATACGCCTTTATTGAAAGCGAGTTAAAAGCCGTTTTACCTTTATTGCCCGCCAAAAGCAGTAATGCGGCAACAAACGTATTACAATATGGCCGCCCAACTAAAGGAATGGTATTTGCTTTACTGGCAAAAATGTACCTGAACTCCGGTATATACACCGGAACCAACCGTTACCAGGAAACCGTTACCATGTGCGATAGCGTACAAGCTAATACCAACTATTCCCTGGATGCCAGATACAGGGACATATTTTTACCGACTAACGGTCCGCAGATCAATGAAACTATATTTGCGGTGCCTTATGACCAGCAAATACCGGGCAACCAGTTTACCCGTTTTGGTTTCTTTTATTACCTGGCACAAGCTTATGGATTTAACGTAGGTTTGAGTATCGCGATGAGCACCACTCCTGAGTTTTATAACCGCTTTAACATCCCTGGTGACGACCGTACCAAAACATGGCTGGCCGGCCCTCAATTTTATCCTGATGGTAATGGAGGTTTTACCAACCAACCAGTTTATTATCCGGCACCAAATACCACTACTCAAATCAACATCATACCTACATTAACCCTAACTGGTTTAAAACCAATGGACTTGGGTAACGATGTACTTACTTCACAATCAGAAGGTGTAAGATCCATTAAATACTACCCTGATGTTAATATTATTCAGGCAACCCGTTTAAATAGTAACGACGTACCGGTATTCCGTTTAGCCGATGTGTTGCTGATGAAAGCTGAGGCCTTATTACGCGGGGCTACTCCAACTACTATAAACGGCGAACTGCAGGTTCCGCTTACCTTAGTAAATAAGTTACGTACCCGCGCACATGCACAGGCGGCTTCGTCAATTGACCTACCCAGTTTGTTAGATGAGCGCGCACGTGAACTTTCATGGGAAGCATGGCGCCGTAATGACCTGATCCGTTATGGGCTATTTGAAAAAGCATATCCACTACCGGTAGCTGGCGGAAAAACGGATGATCTGCAAATGAACACCGACCCAACCCGCAGGTTATACCCTGTTCCATCAACCGAACTAAAAACCAACCCTAACCTGATTCAAAATCCGGGTTATTAATTGGGATTCCTGGAGCAAGGATTTATGGAACAAGGAGCAAGGACTCTCCACTTAGATTAACGATAAATAGAACAAGGAGCAAGGATGAAAAAAGCGATAAGCAATTTTTGTTCCTTGCTCCTTTTTATGCCTCGTATTTTTTATCTTTTGTCCGCTATCCATACTCCTAAAATCCTTGCTCCTTGTTCCATAAATCTTTACTCCTCAAGAAACATTAATAAAAAATTTATTAACCGTGTGCTAACATTTAAAACACATTTAACAGGTAGCTTTGTGCAACAAAAACAATTAATGATGCAAGCAGCAAGCTTTTGCCTAAAGCACCTGAAATTATTGTTCTTAGTTCTCCTGGCATTTACTGCCTTTAACTCCTACTCTCAAAATGTCCCGCTTGCCAACGCTTTTGCCCATAATGATTATTGGCATAAACGGCCATTGTATGATGCTTTGGATAACGGGTATACTCATATAGAAGCTGATATTTATTTAAGACACGGAAAGCTCATTGTGGCCCATCTGCTGCCGGTTCTTAAAAGACACCGGACATTGGAACTCCTTTACCTGGATCCGCTGGCCAGTTGTATCAATGGCTCAAACGGGCAGGAATCCCGCATCGTTTATCCTATTACGCTGATGATTGATATCAAATCAAACGCGGCTAAAACCTACGAAGCGCTGTCTGAGGTACTCGAAAAATATAAAAGCATACTTTCGGGCTACGAAGATGGTGTATTTGTTCAGCGCCAGATCACCATAGTGATAACCGGCAATAAACCGTTTGATATCCTGAAAAAAGAGCAAAACCGTTTGGCATTTATTGATGAGGACCTGCTGAAGGTTCAGCAGGATACTTCATCAACCAATATTTACCGTACAGCAAGCTGTAAATACTCCCGGCTGGTTAATTGGAATGGCAGCGGCGTTTTCCCGGTTTTACAAAAGGAACGTTTATGTAAATATGTAAGCATGGCGCACCGGTATGGTAAAAAAGTGCGCCTATGGGCATCGCCCGAAAATCCGGTGGTTTGGAATGAATTGCTTGACTGCGGCGTTGACCTGATTAATACGGATAAACTTCCGGAACTTAAAAACTTTTTAACCCGGCGCGTGGCATTTTCAGCGAATGCGAAATAGGCTAATTTGGTAATCTTAAAGTCATTAAATTAAATTTACGTAATCTCAATATACAATATACAATTAACTATTTCATAACTTTAAATTAGCATTATATAAAAGTAACAGCCATACTTTTAATCCATTGCTAATGGTTTTAATATATTAATTGTATAATTTATTATAAACATTTTATACTCATTAAGTTAAGCAAACCATAACAGATAACATTTGCCTTTAACAATTAGTGATCTTACTATAAATGCAGAAAATACTGTTTATTACCGGTTCTGTAAACCAAACATCACAAATGCACCAGATAGCAAACGAACTGCCAGAGTTTGATTGCTGGTTCAGTCAGCTATTTACAGACAACTATATATTAAATTTATTTATTAATCATACTTCGCTACTCAACGGCACGATACTGTCCAACTACTATCGTACCAACTCCGAAAAATACCTTCATCAGCACGGGCTACAAATTGATTATGGAGCAAGATTAAACCAATATGACCTGGTTGTTTTTTGCTCAGATATATTAGTACCACGGCGTATGCGTAAAACCAAAACAGTATGGGTACAAGAAGGCATGGTTGATAAATATACACTGCTGAGTAAAATAGTAAAAACGCTGAGGTTACCTACTTTTTTATGCGGCAACACTTCATTAAACGGCTCATCAAACGTGTGCGACATTTATTGTTCAGCGTCATTGGGGTATCGTCAATACTTTATTAAAAACGGAACTGCCGGTGATAAAATCGCTGTTACTGGTATGCCCAATTATGATAACCTGCAACAATTTCTGGATAATGATTTTCCGCATCGTGATTATGTGATGGTGGCCACGACTGATATGCGTGAAACCTATCGTTTCGAAAACCGCCCCGCTTTTATTAAAAGTGCGGTAAAAATAGCCAATGGCCGGCCCCTGCTGTTTAAATTGCACCCGAACGAAAAATTTGATCGTGCCGAAAAAGAGATCAGGAAATACGCTCCTGCCGATGCCATGATCTTCAAAGCGGGCAATACCAATCATATGATTGCTAATTGCAGCGAACTGATCACGCAATATTCCACTGTGGTGTATACCGGCATAGCTTTAGGCAAAAAGGTACACTCCTGGTTTGATGTGGACGAACTTAAAAAGCTAACCCCGGTTCAAAACGGTGGTGTCTCAGCAAATAAAATAGCCCAGGTGTGCCAGGCTTACATTAATCATAAGGGCACACAAGAAAACTTTGATGTACAAAAAGCTTTAAACACACAGGGTGTCCCTTTTTATACCAAAAAATTAGTAGCCAACTATTAAAGGGAGCAAGGACTGGAAGAGCAAAGAACAAGGACAGTAGAAGTAAGGATTTTTGGAGCAAAGAAAGCTGAAGGTAAAACCCCGGAAATCCGCAAGGGAAAAATCACTAATTCACAAATTCACTAATTAAAAAAATGGTAGTTATCGTAGTGCAGGCCCGTATGGCATCAACCCGTTTACCCGGGAAGGTGTTGTTGCCCGTTTTGGGCAAAAGCATATTGGCCCTGATGATAGAACGGCTGCAAATGATACAGCACCAGGCCGTTTTTGTGATAGCCACATCAGTTAACCCCGAAGACGATATTATTGAGCAGGAAGCCCGGCTGCTGAATATTCCCTGTTACCGTGGCGATCAGAATAACCTGCTCGACCGCCATTACCAGGCTGCCTTACTGCACAACGCCGATATAGTATTAAAAATCCCTTCGGATTGCCCGCTGATTGATCCACGTATTATTGACCAGACATTAACTTACTTCTTTGAAGATACTATTGCTCACGACTACGTAAGCAACCTGCATCCGGCTACCTGGCCCGATGGTAATGATGTGGAGATTATGACCATGGCCTGCCTAAAGCAAGCCTGGGAAAACGCAGAGAAAAATCTGGAACTGGAACATACTACACCCTACATCTGGGAAAACCCGCAATTATTTAGCATCGGCAATGTAAGCTGGGAAACCGGTTTGGATTATTCCATGTCGCACCGTTTTACCATTGATTACCAGGAAGACTACCTGTTTATCAAAAGGGTGTTTGAAGAGCTGTATCCTGCAAACAAAAACTTTTCATGCGCTGATATCCTGGATTTGCTGAATAGTAAACCGGAGATCTACCAGATCAATACCAGCTATGCCGGTGTAAACTGGTACCGCAATCACTTAAACGAGTTAAAAACCATACAACCGGAGCAAACCAAACAGGCGCCGGTTAGCCAATAAATATTTAAATTTACCAATATAACCATTACCCCGTGGAAAACACAAAACATAGCGAACAAGACTTACAAGCCATAGCATTAAAGGTACGCGAACATATTGTACGCATGTCAACCGCAGGCGGCTGCTTTACCGGCGCTTCTTTATCGGCAGTTGACATGATCGTTTATTTATACGGCGAGTTTTTGAACCTTACTCCTTCAAATTTAAAAGACCCCGACCGTGATTACCTCTTCCTCTCAAAAGGGCATGACGTGCCGGCTTTATATGGTACGCTGGTTGAATTAGGCTTCATGGAAAAAGAAAGACTGGAAAATCACCTTTCTTTGAACGACCATATTTACTGGCACCCCAATACGCATATCCCCGGAGTTGAATTTCATTCGGGTTCACTGGGGCACCTGCCTTCTGTAGCCATCGGTGTTGCTCTGGACCTGAAAATCAGCGGCAGCAACAACAAAGTGATCTGCATTATGGGCGATGGCGAGCTCAACGAAGGCACTTGCTGGGAGGCTGTATTGGTAGCTAATGCCTATCAATTAGATAACCTGATCTTTGTGATAGACCGTAACCACTTCCAGGCCAATATGCGTACCGAAGACCTGATACCATTGGAACCACTTGCACAAAAATTTGAATCATTTGGTGCAGCAGTAAAACGCATCAACGGACATAGTTATACCGAATTACACGAGGCCTTTAGCACCTACCCTTTTCAGCAAGGTAAACTCAATGTAGTTATTGCCGATACTGTGCGAGGTAAAGGATTACCCAGCATACAGGAACGTGCCGACCGCTGGTTCTGTAACTTCTCGGCCAACGAAGTTGAGCAGCTTTTACTGGAATTGCATGGTGAACATACCACCTCATTAACATCAGAAACTTTAATTGTCAGATAACCCCATGACCTACGAAGAATTATTAACCGAAACGGCCCTGAACAATGAGCAGGTAGTAGTGATGACAGCCGAAAACCGCGCACTGGTGCGTAACCTGCCTGGCGTTTTGGGTAAACGTTTTATTGATACCGGCATTACCGAGCAAACCATGATTGGCGCATCAGCCGGTTTGGCTTTACGCGGCCGTATCCCGGTAGTACATGCCCTTGCCGCGTTTTTAACCATGCGTGCTTTTGAATTTGTACGTACCGACCTGGGTATTGCCAATCTACCTGCTAAATTAAGCGGTTTTATCCCAGGTTTTTTATCAGATGCTAATGGCCCAACGCACCAGGCTATCGAAGATATTTCCATTATGCGGGGCATCCCCAATGTAACCGTATTTGCCCCGGCTGATGAGGACGACCTGGTAAAAATGCTGCCCGAGATCTGGAAATCGCCTAACCCGGCTTATACCCGCATCAATACCCGCAAAACCACTCACGTGCATGAGCCCTTTGAATTAGGTAAAGCCGAAGCGATCAGTTCTGGAAGCGATGTAACCATTTTAACCTACGGACTGATGTTTGAGCAGGCGCTTATTGCCGTTGAAGTATTAAAAAATGAAGGCTTATCAGTTGGCCTGGTGAATATGCGCAGCCTTAAACCGGTTGATGAAGCTATCATACTCCAGGTAGCAGCCAGCAGCAACCTTATAGTGACCTTGGAAGATCATTTCCTGACCGGTGGCTTATATACTATTGTTGCCGAGGTACTATTACAATACCAAACCACGGCCAAAGTAATGCCTATCGCATTAAAGGAAAGATGGTTCAGACCAGCATTATTACCCGATGTACTACAAAATGAAGGTTTCTCAGGCAAACAAATAGCCGAACGGATATTAGGCTATCAAACCGGCTACTCCCAACCCTCTATATTAACCCCAGAGTTTTCAGAATAAAAAAGATTTGACCATGGCTAATAAAATTCAGTTAAGCAATAACTATCCCGACATCACCGAGTCGGACAAAATATATAACCGCGCTTTAAAAGTTCAAAAACCGGTGACCCAAACCCTGGCTAAAGGTCCGGGCCAGTTTAGCAAAGGCGTGGCGCCAAAATACCTGGTAAAAGGTAAAGGCTCGCACGTTTGGGATGCCGATGGCAATGAATATATCGACTATAACTCGGCCATCGGTCCTATTTCTTTAGGCTATGCCTATCCTGCCGTTGATGACGCCATCCGCAAACAACTGAACGATGGTATCACCTTCTCCCTGATGCACCCGTTGGAAGTGGAACTTTCCGAACTTGTACAGCAAGTGATCCCGAATGCCGAGGCTGTTAAAATTGCCAAAACAGGTGCTGATGTGTGTTCGGCCGCTATACGTGTTGCCCGTGCATTTACAGGCAGGGATAAAGTATTTTGCTGTGGTTACCATGGCTGGCACGATTGGTACATCGGTATCACCAGCCGTAATGCGGGTATTCCCGGCGCCATACAGGACCTTACCTATACGTTCGAATACAACGACATCGAATCGATAAAAGCAGCCTTAGACGAAAGCGTGGCTGCCTTGATATTAGAGCCTTTTATTTTCGAAGCGCCAAAACCAGGCTTTTTACAGGAACTGGCCGAGATATGCCGCGAAAACGGCACCCTGCTCATTTTTGATGAAATGTGGACAGGCTTCCGCATTGCTTTAGGCGGTGCGCAGGAATATTTTAACGTAAAGGCCGATCTGGCAGTATTTTCCAAGGCCTGTGCCAATGGCATGCCTATAGCTTTGCTTACAGGTCGCGCTGATGTGATGGAGTTGTTTAATTCTGAAGTATTCAGTTATACCACCTTTGGTGGCGAAGCTTTATCATTAGCAGCCTGCATAGCCACTATTAATGAGCTGCGTGATAAAAAAGTACCGCAATACCTTGATCAGCATGGTGCTTTGTTAAAAGACGGCTATAACAAGATAGCCATTTCATTAGGTATGGATCAATACACCCGCTGTATAGGCTATAACTGCCGCAGCATGGTAACTTTTACCCCCGAAGCAGGCAATGCCCTGGAACTAAAAACGCTGATGCAGCAGGAAATGATTAAACGAGGTATTCTTTGGGCCGGTTTCCATAACATGTGCTACAGCCATACTTCCGAAGATATTGACTACACCCTTTTAGCCTACCGCGACGTATTGCAACTAGTTAAAGAGGCCATTTTAAGCGGCGATGTAAAAAGCTATTTAAAAGGCGAAGTTTTGGAGGCTGTTTTCCGTAAGGTGAGCAATTATAACATTAAACCAAAAACTGCTGCGTTGTAAACGAGAATTAAGAGTCAAGAATCAGGAATCAAGAAAATAAAAAGCAAGAGTAATAACCGATAGCAAATAAAGGTTTTTGTTTTTCCTCTTGATTCTTGACTCTTATATCTTGACTGTCACAACTAATTATATGGAACTATTTTCATTACAAGGAAAAACGGCTATCGTGACCGGAGCACTGGGCCTTATAGGGCAAAAACATTGCGAAGCACTGGCTATGGCCGGCGCCAACGTGGTAGCTGCTGATATAGATGAGAAAAAAGTGGAAGCCTTCGCCGCAAAATTGGGTGCACAACACGGAGGTTTAAAGATCGACGTCACCAGCAAACATTCGCTGGAAATTGCCCGCGAACAGATACTAACCCGCTACGGTAGCATCGATATACTGGTGAACAATGCCGCCATTAACGATATGTTCGAGAACCCGGCTATGGCCAAGGAGCTGTCGGCATTTGAAAACTATCCGCTTGCGGCGTTCCAGCAATCGTTGAATGTAAACGTAACCGGGGTGTTCCTGTGTTCGCAGGTATTTGGTACCGTGATGGCCGATCAAGGTTCGGGAAGTATCATCAACGTGGCATCTACCTATGGTATGGTAGGTCCAGATCAATCGATATACAAAAACCCGCAGGGCGAACAGGATTTTTATAAATCGGCCGCCTACCCGGTAACCAAAGGCGCGGTTATCAACTTCACTCGTTTTTTGGCCTCGTATTGGGGTAATAAAGGGGTGCGGGTTAATACCCTCTCGCCCGGTGGTGTAGAAAATAACCAAAACGATTTTTTTGTACAGAACTATTCGGCCAAAACATTACTGGGTCGGATGGCAAAGTCTAACGATTACCAGGGCGCGCTGATATTTTTAGCCAGCGAAGCCTCCGCCTACATGACCGGCGCCAACCTCGTAGTTGACGGCGGATGGACAGCGATATAAATTGTGGTGAGTGGTAAGTAGTGAGTTTTAATCAAAATTTTAAAAACTATTCTCCACTCACTACTCACTACGCACTACTCACAATTAAAAAAAATGCCACAGGAAAAACTGCTTACCGTTACCACTACGATACTGGTTTTATGGATAATATTCATTATTGCCTGGGAACGGATATCGCCTTACCGTAAAGGATTAAAATTTTTCAGGGAAGGTTTCTGGATCGACCTGGTATGGTATACGCTGATACAAAGCTATTTTTTAAAGATTCTGATATTTGATTATATCATCGCTCCTATTCAGCATCATTTCGATTGGTCGGCCTTTCAGTTTGTAACCCATTGGCCAATCGCCGTACAGGTATTATTTTTCCTGGTAACGCATGATCTGTATATTTATCTGTTTCACCGGCTGCAGCACCACAGCAAATTCCTTTGGCGAACACACGAGGCGCATCACTCAGGCAAAGAGGTTGATTTTTTATCCGGCTCACGCTCCCACATCATCGAGATCATCATCAACCAAACCATTGAGTTTGCACCCATCATTTTATTAGGTGCCGATCCTGCCGTGATACCGATCAAGGCCCTGCTGGATGCCATGTTTGGCATGTTCATTCATGCCAATGTAAACGTAAAGCTGGGCAAGCTCAAATATATCCTCAACACACCCGAACTGCATTTGTGGCACCATGCCAACTACATCGAAGTTTTCCACGCCAACTTTGCTACCAAGTTTTCGGTATGGGACCATCTGTTTGGCAGCGCTTACGATCCCGGACATCCGCCCGGCAACGAACGCGAAAACTGGGGCCTGGGCTATGAATACCCCAGAGATTACTTTATGCAACACGCCTTCTCTGTTAAACGTTTTGACGAAAACAAACTGCTGAAATATAAATGGTTTGAACGTTACTATAATTTACGGCCAGCTATTTTATCTTTGTTGTTATCACCCTGGAAAAAACGTCATTCAAAAGCAAATACAACACATCAACCGCAAACAATCGATACAACCATAACCACTCATCCGCAAGAAGAAATTTTGCAATAACCCGATAAAATTGGCCTGGATATACATCATCATAGCAGCAGTATTTGAAACCGCATGGACGTTTTCGGTAAAGTACTTTAAACTAAGCGATCTTAAACTGCTCACCTGGCACAACTTTTACCGGGTTGATGTAAGCTTCCCTCTGGTGGCGCCATTGCTGGGCTATATCCTATTCGGAGTATGTAACGTATATTTCTTCTCCCTGGCTATCAAAGAGCTCTCCACAGCCACCGCATACGCCATCTGGACCGCCGCCACGCTGGTATTCATCAAAATAGCCGAAATGGCCTTCTTCAACAAAACCATCACCTGGATGGAGGTTTTCTTTATCTCCCTCATCATGATCGGCATTATGGGTTTAAAATTCTCGGTATCGCATATTAACCAGGTACCTTAGGGGATTTGGGGAGCAAGGATTTTAGGAGTATGGACAAAAATAACGACAACCTTGCGCTAGTTTGCACTTATTATGGCGCGGCGATTGCATCGCCATAGCGTTTTAAACGCAAACCCACGTTAAGCACTCGTTGCAAACGAGCGCAACTAGGCAAGATCATTTTTTAGATTTATCGGTATTGTGAAACGCCCCTCCAATTAAACCGCCACCCATAGCTATTAAAATCCATACAATCCAGTTTATTATTTGTAGGTACAGGTCAATAAATAATCCTATTGCAGTTAAGAATAACCCAAAAACTAAGTAGGTAATATTATAAATTTTCATCGTGCTAAAGTTTACCTGAATATATTAAAGTATATCTAATAAAAGAGCGGAATCTTCTGTAGCATAAAAAGCCCAATTGCATATCTCAGAAGATTTCTCCTCGTGCCTCGTTCGATGACAGACTTTTTATAATTTTATTTAAGCCCATGGTCGGTGTTATCACCACAGCTGTTCGGAAGAATGAAAATTAATCAAATAAGATTGTCATCCTGAGCGATAGCGAAGGATCTTCTGCTTCAGAAAAGCACTCGGTTATTGCATCTTGAAGAAGATTCTTCGCTATCGCTCAGAATGACAAAATTCATTTTGACATCTTCCGAACAGCTGTGGTGTTATCACCGCACTACATGCTAATTTTTGCTCCCCTCTTGAGAGGGGGAGCGTTGGGAAGTGTGGTGGCGGGGTGTGTTTCTTCACGCAGATAACACACCCCTTCCCCCTCTCAACAGGGGAGTCGCACGAGCCTTTTTCCATGGACTATCGACTATGGACCATCGACCTACTTACTCAATTCCGTTTCATAAATCACCTTGCCCACCTGGTTAACGGCTTTTATATTGAATTTGTTGGCATTTACCGAGAAGGCCATGAAACCATGCTCTGAGGCCTGGAACTTGCTGTACGGAATGCCCGCGGTTACCGGGGTAAGCTCCGAACCAGCGCCCGAAATAAACTGGTGGGTAAAGCCTTCCGGTTTCAGATGTTGTAGGGAATGGTCATGGCCCGATAGGTAAACATCAACCTTATGCTCCTCAAATATCTGCGGTAATATTTTCCGCACAGTTAAAGTATCAAAGTTATTAATACGCGGACCAACCGTATAATAAGGGTGGTGGCCAATCACTATCTTCCATTTCAAATCGGCCGATGCTTCTTTCAACGTTTTGTTTAACCACGCCATTTGCGTGCTCACATAATCTTTCAGATGCTCATGCAGCATCGGGTCGGTATCAATCATCACCAACAGGGCGCTGCCTTTATCTTTACCTAAGGAAACTTCTTTAGAGTAGTAGCGTGCTGGCATGTTCCACCGGCGGCTTACTTTACTGTAGCGAATCTGCGCGTCGGGATCGGTTAGGTAATCATGGTTTCCTAAAACCGGGTACCAGTCGCATTGCAGGGAGTGCGCAGTATAAATATTTTCAAAAGAATAATGTATCTGCGGATCCATTTCGCTGATGATGCCTTTAGGATAAAAATTATCGCCTACGGAAATCACAAAATCATTAGGATGCGTGGTGGCCCATTGCCCCATTTGGTTGGCTACTTCGGCCTGATCATATTCGCCGTTCCGGCCCCAGTCGCCCACGGCTAAAAAGTGCAGCTTAAATTCATCGGCCAGTGCAGCACGGGGCGATACATCATCGCTGTCCAAATGGGTAACTCTTTCATCTGCAAAAGCCTCTAAAGGACCAATCAATGATGCACCAAGAGCGGTAAGCGCGGCGTTTTTTACAAAGTCTCTTCGTTTCATATGTCAGGCAAAACCGTTGATTAAATACCGGTTTTAAGGAGCCTAAGATATTAAAGAAAACAGCTTACAAAAGGATAAGAAATATTTAATAAATTGTAAATTTTTAACGCGCCGGAAAATCTACTGACTGTTCTGCCGCAGTACCACATCCAGGTCCTCCATCATTCTGATCCAGGCGGGCCTGGTAACGTCGGCACTTACCCCGGTTTGCGTGAGCGTAAGCTTGCAACCGGCTGTATCTGATTCAATATCAACTTCAACCAGGGTAACTCCTGCAAAGTGTTTGGGTACCTCCAGCGTAAACACCAGCCGGTTTGGCTCTATCAGTTCTTTATACTGCCCGAAATGGTCAATTTCTTCTCCATGCTCAAGCTCCAGGATGGAGAAGTTACCATTTATCCAGGGTTCAACTTTAATGTCTGTAATTTTATTGGTAGGACTTTTAAACATCCAAAGCTTCATGATCTCCGGATCGAGCCAGGCATCTAAAACCAGCTCTGCCAGCACCGGGAAATAATGATTAATCGAAAACGATTGTGAATTATCAACACTCATATATACGCACTTTACCGGCGATATAATAACATATCGCTTAAGGGTAACACCATTATACTGAAAAAGTGTTGAAATGAACCCAATGACCTCTCACAGCTTACCTATTTGCTGTGCCACCCGCTGTGCCGAGCGAATACAAGACTCCATACCCCGGCTCATATTATCGGCATAGGTACCCGCGAAATAGATGCGTCCCTCAGGCAGCATCACCTGCGGCCAGAATTTGTGCATGGTGCCTATCGGGAAGGGCTGCATTTCGCAGGCCGGGGCGAACCGGTCCTTTGTCCAATCGAAGGTTAAAGCCTGCTCTATAGTATCATGCTTACCCGGGTAAACAGAACGGAAAGCAGCCAGAACACGCTCGGGCGATATGCCACCCGGACCAAAGGCTTTCAGGATCACGCGCTGGGTATCCACCTCGTTAGTTTCTTCCCATATGGAGGAAATATCCGGGTGTTCAAACTCCATGTTGATGGTTTTAAACCCTTCGTCGAGCCAGAACCTGGAACTGGCCTCGAACACATAAAAGGGATGCGAGGAATAGCCCATGCGATTTACCACGTATTGCTTAGCCGGTGATAGCGGCGGACTAACCGGGATAGTTTTAAAAATAGGCAGGGTAATGCAGTTCACCAGAAAATCAGCCTTCATATCCTGCACCTGCGCGGCACCGTAGGCTTTGTAGGATACCGTGACACCTGCGCCATCATACTTAATACCCGTAACCGGATGATTGAGTTTAACCCTTGCGCCCAGGCGTTTGGCAAAAGCCATAGGCAATTGCTCATTACCGTCTTTTAAGTGATAGGTATCTCCTTCCGATGCCGGTATCCCCCGCGATTTCATGATAGCCGATCGCCAGAGCGTGTACAGGGCATTGGTGGTACTTCCACCCAAAAAGCGGAGCGCCCCTACTGAGGCTCCTTCTTTTTTATAGATCTCACTTATGGCTATCTGGTCGTAATCGTCATAACCCACGCCAAAAGGCTGGTATGGGTCGGTAAACTTATCGAGGTATGGTTTCAGGTAGAAATCGCTCAGGGCGTACATGGGGTTTTGCGACAGAAATTTGATCTCCTTTTCATTAAACCCGAATTTGGCCAGCACCGCTGGGTCTTTCATCATTTCGGGTGTATAAAATTTCCCGTCTATCATTTTTAAAGTATGGTTATCCGGCGCAGCCTCAGAACCTTCGGCATGAGGATATGGGATAACCTTTAGCTTAAACTCATCAACGTATTCAAAAAAACGCTCATAGCCTGGTTTGGTGATATGGTCGGCCCCGAAATCGGCATATAGGCCATCAGACAAACCATCGCGCCCGGTGAACACATGCCCACCATACCGGCCGCTGGCCTCCAGTACCACCACTTCATGCCCTGCCTTCATCAACTCATACGCACAGCATAGGCCCGTTATGCCAGCGCCCGCTATAATAATTTTTTTACCGCTTGCTGATATTGGTTTATTGATAGGTTTTGTGTTTGCATTGGTCTCTTCTGCCACCTTAATGATCTGCGGACCAAGAACTGTACCTGCACCTGCCAGTAAGGTGTTTTTGATAAATACCCTTCTTTTGATATTAGCCATCGTATTGTTTTATAAGGTAAATGAATTTAGTCAGATAAGACCTAGACTTAAATATACTATACAAAGTGTTTGATATAAAAGCAATAAAAACATTCCCGTCCCCTCAGGGTCTCTCGAAGAGGATCCTGAGGTTCTTCAATCGTTATAAACCAGGCAGCTTCCGTAAGTTGATGATTGGTTTTGACAGACACATCTAAATATAAATAATTAAATAGGATAGCAGAAAATGATGTGAATTGCAGGATGCCTCAGGGTCCTCTTCGAGTTTAAGTTAACCCATAAAATCTAAATATGAACTAAAGAGTCCCCGGAAGGCAAGTTCAGGATCAGGAGACTCCTGCGGAGTCCGGTATTTCTTTAGATTTTATCTATAAACAGGAGGCCTCTCTGAGGCCGAATGGCAGGCCAGGTATACTAATTATAGTATAAAGCATTGCCGGCCCCAGCGGGGCCACCTGTTTATAGCTCTAAAAAAGCACGTTCTTTGGCTCCGTAGGTGCCTCCCGTTGAAATTTCAAGTTGATCAATTTTATGGGTTAACTTAAATCTGCGAGAGACCCTGAGGGGACAAAAGGAACAAGCCATGTCATTTCGAACGAGGTACGAGGAGAAATCTTTTGCGCGTGATAAGTCAGTCTGGCGCAAAAGATTTCTCCTCACGCCAGCACGCTGTCCATCGCTGTTTGTCGAAATGACATAGCTTATTCTTTCCGAACTCTCGTTAAACATAATATACAAAGGCGTTTATAAAAAAGCAATAAAAACATTTATTCATATTCAATATGAATATCACATTTCATTTAAAACCGAACTGTAATGGTTTTGGAGGAGGTATCTTTGTGTTACATCAACATCTACACACCATGGAAGAGACGGCGGCAAGTAGTGGGCGCAAAACAAAATCTCCCTTTATTTTTATAGTGGGCACCACCAGCCTGGCATTTGTGGTATCACAGCTGGATGTATCCATCGTGAACATCGCGCTGCCGCAAATATCAGCCTCATTCAAGGCCGATATCAGCGAGTTGCAGTGGATAGTTGATGCTTATACCATTGCTTTCGCGGTGCTGATGCTCTCGGCCGGCGGTATGAGCGACCTACTAGGATCAAAGCGGCTTTTCCAGTTTGGCTTACTGGTGTTTGGTATAGCCTCTGCCGGTTGCGGCTTTGCCTGGAACCCTTTTAGTTTGATCGCGTTCCGGGTATTGCAGGGCGTTGGCGCGGCCGCTATGATCCCCAGTTCCCTATCAATTTTGAACCAAAGTTTTGCCCATGAACCTACCCAGCGCAGCAAAGCCGTAGCCTGGTGGACGGCAGCCGGAGGCGTATCCATAGCCGCCGGACCAATCCTGGGTGGCCTGCTGATGCACGTGAGCAACTGGCGGATGATATTTTTTGTAAATGTACCTATCTGTTTGATTGGCATCCTGCTCAGTATCAAACTTACCGAAAGTGAAAAGCACACCAATAAAGGTTTTGATATTCCCGGTCAGTTTACCTGGATGCTGGCTCTTACCGCGCTTATAGCAGCTATTATTGAATTGCATCACTTGGGTTTTAACAATCCCATCATCTACGGCGCGCTAATATTCAGCGCTATCATGTTCATTATTTTTCTGCGGATAGAAAGAAAGGCAAAATCTCCTATCCTTCCGCTTGATCTGTTTAAATCGCCGGTTTTTAATGTGCTGGTATTACAGGGTATTGTACTAAATGCCACCTATTACGGAACCGTATTTGTGTTGAGCCTGTACTTGCAAAATGTGCTTGGTTATCCTTCGCTTACAGCAGGGATGGCCTTTTTGCCGCTTACAGCGGGCTTTATTATCTCCAACCTCATCAGCGCTAAATTGATGGCCAAATATGGTACGCGTGTACCCATCATCATCGGGCTCACCATCAGCGCCATTGGTTATGCAGGTTTGCTCATCGCCCAAGCCCATACGCCCTACTGGCAGCTGTTTTTCCCTTTTATTATTATTCCCCTGGGTATGGGGCTTGCTGTACCTGCCATGACTACGGGTATCTTATCCACCGTAACCAAAACCCGCTCGGGTACAGCATCAGCCGTGTTAAACACCACCCGTCAGGCGGCCGGCGCCATGGGAGTTGCCGTATTTGGCGCCATGACCAATGGCGGCCCTGAGGCTATAGTACATGCCATAACGGTGAGCTCCCTTATTTCGGCAGCGGGTATAGTTTGTATCCTTTTGTTGATTTACAGGTATTTGAAGATAAGTAAGTAGCAGGAGACTCACCCTGGCATCGCTGCGCACGCCAACCCTCTCTTCGCCTACCACGGAAAGCGGGGTGGGTGAGTCGATTATGCGGCGATTTTAAATTCCACCCAAATTTTCGTATATTTATATCAATCAACAGCCCGGATGTCTCTCAGCAGACATCCGGGCTGTTTTGTTAAGGCAGAAACAAGGCTAAAAATCGACCATTTTAAGTATAATTATTTAATAATCAACAAATTAATACTTTTTAAAGTTTAAAAAACTCATCAAAACGGTATTAAAATTTGTTAAAAAGTGTTAAAATCGATGGTTTTGGATGATTTTTAAGTTGTTTTTACCTCGGTTTTGATCAAAAAAGTGTTAAAATTCAAGGTTTAAAAAGTTTTTTTAGCCATATTCATCCCATCACCAAAACAGAACAAACAACCATGCCTGACAAAAGAGTAGTTTTTGATTTTGATATTTCTTTCACTAATCGCGGTGGCATCCAGGGCCAGGATTTCCGGCTGGATATTGCCGCCGATACCATCAGCGACCAGGAACTGGCCGACTATATTGTAACCGACATGCAGCTACTCATGGTTGGCAAGGTTGACATCCTGAATAAATACTACATGGAAGAAAAACATAAACGCCAGCCGATTAACCAGCTGCGGGATGACAAGTATATCGACCTCAGTCATACCATTTTTGATGGCCTGGTAACCTATAAAGGCCTGCCTTCGCCTGTTATTTGCGATTATTTGAGCCGGGAACAGTCCAAAGCAAATTATGAACCGGGAACGGAGTTTCAGATAGGGAAAATAGAAATGGTGACCAATACGGGTACTTATATCGATTGCCCTTTTCACCGCTTTGAGCATGGTAAAGACCTGTCTGAGATGGAATTGGAACGCTTTGCCGACCTGGAGGCTATCACTATCAATGCCGAAAACGCAATCGAAATTAACAAAAGCTATTTTACAGGTAAAGAGATCAGGAACAAAGCAGTATTGGTTTACACAGGATGGGCAAAACACTGGAACACAACACAATACTTTGAAAACCACCCCTACCTTACCGCCGAGGCAGCCGAATACCTGAAAGAATGTAGTGTAAAACTGGTGGGCATCGACAGCCATAACATTGATGATACCCGGGGCAAAAGTCGCCCGGTACATACCATTTTACTGGGGGCCGAGATATTGATAGTTGAGCATCTATGCAACCTGGATAAACTACCGAAAAGTGGCTACAAATTCAACGCCGTACCTCCAAAGTTCAAAGGTGTGGGTACATTTCCCGTAAGAGCATACGCCAGCTTTAATAGCTGACAATCTATATAGCTTGGGGGATTTGTTCTGTTTTTGTTGATCTTTTACTGATAACGACCTCCGCAATGATCAGATTAGGCACCCAGCACAACCAGGATACGATGCGGTAAGCTGGTATAAAATCATGGAAAACAAAGCTTGACAATAAGGGCAACCAGATACGCAACGTAACCGCGGCTAAAGTGAGCGCGTAATTGCGTATCATCCAGTTTTCATGCTGGTATATATCCATTTTAAGAATACTCCTATAAGCATTAAATACACTTATAAACCATAACATAGCTAATATGCCAAAACCTAACACATTGCCAATGCCACCGGTAGCGAAAAAAGCGATGAATAACCCACTGATACTGCTCAACGCAACGGCAATAACATAGATTTTGCCAACAAGGCGATGAGTGCTCAGATATTTTTCGCGCAGCTTTTGGCTAAACTGAGGCCATCCGGTTAGCAGTGCTATACCACCAAAAGTAATATGCGTATAAAACGCGGCATGCCATACAGAATTACTCAATACCTCCCGGGGTTTCGTACTCAACAACCCATTGGTTTTCATATCCGCAAAATAGTAAGCAAGCGGATACAGGCCTATGATAATAGCAAAAATAACTATCGAAACCCAAGATATTTTTTTCAGCTTCATGCGGTTTAGTATTGGGGAGGGCCTTTACTTTAACCTTTAGATTAGGAATGCTGAAAATTTGTTACAACCCGGCAAAAATTAACCTGTACCCCTGGATTATTTGAAACTATTAAACCGTTCAATTACCGCTTCTTTAAATCCTGGTAAAGCAGTAAGATCGGTATCCCAAAGTTCAGTATTGGTCAAAATATGGCATAGAGCTGTGGGGGTCTCTTCGTTAGCCCAGGTCGTTGCAAAATATTCGGCAAAGTTATCGGTAACCTTGTATTCCCGGCCATTTATTACTCCTGTGTAATAACCATCGTTAGTTAGTTTTATCCGCATAAACCGGATAAAGGCAGCAAAGCCAAGCGCCATACATTCCGGGGCAGTATTGTATAGTTTATAGTAGTTTAATAATAAAGGAATTACCCGCATTTTGATCTTGGTAGTGTATTGTACCGAAATACTTAACCATTCGTGCCTGATGTAAGGGTTACGAAACCTGTCGAGCACTTTACCGGCAAAATCGACAGCTATATTTTCATCAATTTTATACGGAATAGCAGGCAATATCTCGTTAAACATTAACGGTGTGATGAAATTGATAAAAGCTTCGTCACTCATGGCTTCTTTCACCGTAGCAAAGCCCTGTAAGATGGCCCAGGCACAGCTTAAGGTATGGGTTCCGTTCAGTAAGCGTAATTTAAGTTCCCTGAATAATTCAATATCGGGCGTAATTACAACACTTTCATCAACTTCATAAAATGACAACACAGACTTTATATGATCGTCCCCTTCAATCGCCCATAGGCTATATGGCTCAGCTGTTATACTTAGGCTATCCGTGTAGCCACATTTTGCTTCCATTACATCGCTTAAGGCTTTATCTGGCTTCCCGGGCACTATACGATCAACCAGCGAATTGCAAAAGCGGTTATGCCTTTCCAGCCAATCCATAAACGTTGGTTCCAACTTGTTCAAATGCGCCAGTTCAAGTATTATCGACTCTAATTTTTTACCGTTATCCGTTATCAGTTCAGTAGGAATAATGACCAACCCGCTGTCGGCACTGCCGTTAAAAGCCTGGTATCGCTTATATAAAACAGCCAGTAGTTTACCTGGATAGGATACCGGGGGATGTTTACTGATATCTTCTTTTACAAGCTTGATGCCGACTTCTGTGGTATTTGAGATCACAACCTGCAAATAAGGACTTTGAGCAACTTCCAAAACCGCGTTCCAATCGTTTGTGGCTGATAATACACGGCTAATGGCCGAGCATATGACCTGCTCGTTAATTTCTTTTCCGTTTTCAATACCTTTTGTGTAAACGGTATACAAACCATCCTGTTTATCAAAATCAGTTATGGAACCTGCATCGGTCGACTTTACTACTACTATTCTACCATTAAAAATGCCATTACGATTGGCTTTATCGATAAAATAATCGGGTAAGCCACGTAAAAGTATCCCGGTGCCAAATTGTAACACTTTTTCAGAAAATTCAAATATTTGCTCATCCGGAAGATTTGATACAGGCAAATTGATTTTGTTTAAATTATATCTTGATAAGATCATGTACTCAATAAAAAAGATGGATTTATCGGTTCTTGTTGGTTTATGGTTATTAGGCAATGAATCTTATCAAATCAACAGTAAAATTCAATTACCAAACAAGGTTAAGTACAAGTAGTTAATAAAAAAAAGATATGAGGCATTAAAACCGTGCAAACGTTCCCGGAAACGTTTGCACGGTTTCGAGAATTCAATTGTATCAAAATCGGCATAGATGATCTGTAATTTTACACTAACTTAGCCCGGTAACAGGGATGTCTTATTATAAACTAATACCATACCGGCCTGTTGAAACACCTTGAGCTAAATTATGTTTGAATCTTATACCATAAAGGATATAGCAAAGGCGTTGGGTCTGTCCACATCAACAGTATCAAGAGCTTTAAACGGGAGTTATGAAATAGGTGCCGAAACCAAGAAATTGGTATTGGAGTATGCTGAGAAGGTAAATTACAGACCAAACCCTATAGCGCTAAGTCTTAAAGAACAAAAGAGCCATTCTATTGGAGTTGTAGTATGCGAAGTAGCTAATAATTATTTTTCACAGGCTATTAATGGCATCGAATCAATTGCCTATAATCGTGGGTATCATGTTATCATCACCCAAACACATGAGTCATTTGACCGGGAATGTACCAATGTAAAGCATCTATTATCGAGGCATGTGGATGGCTTGCTGGTTTCACTATCTGCCGAAACCACCGATACCTCTCAATACCAATATCTGCACGAAAAGGGATTCCCAATTGTATTTTTTGACCGGGTGGCAGCCGATGTTAATACCCATAAAGTAATCGCGAACAACTTTAAAGGATCATTTGATGCTGCCGAACTTTTAATTAACACAGGCTTCAAAAAAATAGCCCACTTGACCAGTTCAAATAACTTACTAATCACCCGGGAAAGATTCAACGGTTTTAAGGCAGCACTTGATAAACATCATCTTGATTTTAAACCTGGTTATCTAAAACATTGTAATCAGGGGGGCATGATTCAGGATGAGATAGAATTCGCCATTAAAGAGCTGCTAAGCATGGACGAAAAACCTGAAGCTATTTTCATTGGGAGCGATCGCCTTACCATCAGTTGCATGCACATTTTAAAAAAACTGGGTATCAAAGTTCCTGACGATATAGCCATTGCCGGTTTTACCAACTCTGACGTGGTCGAGCTGTTTGATCCACCGTTGACTGTAATAAGGCAACCGGCCTTTCAAATAGGGCAACTGGCTACTGAAATGCTGATCAAGACCATTGAAAGTAAATGGCCTGTTGAAGAATTTACTACAGAGCAAGTAGAAACTGAGTTGATTGCCAGGTCATCATCTCAAAAGCCGCGTTAACATAAACGTGCTTTCTATTCTGTAAAATCCAATTCAACAGGCCTGAAGTCGTTTAAAAAACATTCATAATTAACTGCAATGCTCCATATTTATGTTCCGGGCTAAACATAGCTGTTGCGGAAATGGGCAGATGGTAATTGAAAAGTACCAGATCCTTATTAAACGTTAAACCCGTATTTACAATATTGGGCTTTGATCCGTAAAAGTTTTGATCACGACCAAAAGCGAAAGCACCAGCTGCAAAAATATGCACATCAGAAGTGCCCTCTTTCCATAGCCTGTAATCAAGTATTACATAATTGGAGTAGGCATTACCCAGATCGCCATTGCTTTTTACATAGGTATCCCGTCCCTGCACAATAGTGCTCCAGTTGATACTTAGCGGAAACGAATCTTTAAACTGGTAACCTACCGTAACATCAATAAAGTGCGATGTGCTTGCTTTATTATAGTTAAACAGATCGGCATTGGGATAGTTGGTAAAGTTGTTAATATCCCATACCGACGCACTAAAGCCCGAGTTTTTATCTTTATAGCTTACATAGTAGTCAAACTCTTTGTAATCACCTGTAAACCCTGCACCACCCCAAAAACCGACTGCAAAACTGCCGTCGCGGGTAGTATAGTGCATATCCACATCAGTTATAGGAGCGTTTGATACCTTAAATCCGCGCCATATATACAATGACCTTACCTGTAAATTAACATCAAACGGGCGATATTTTTTTACAACGATTGAGTCTTTTTTCCTTGCTGTGGTGTCTTGTGCCATGCTTTGAAGACAAAGGCATAGCCCAAGTATGGCCAAAAGGCCAGCTTTATTAATCGTTTTCATAAAACTCTGGTTTTAAAAAGAAATAATAATTGGTTTATATGTTAATGACCCAGGTTAGTATATAAAAAGGCAGCTATAGCAGCACCAATAACAGGACCTATAACAGGTATCCAGGCATAAGCCCAGTCGCTGGTACCCTTGCTTTTGATGGGTAAAATAGCGTGCATAATGCGTGGCCCCAGGTCGCGCGCCGGGTTAATGGCATATCCCGTGGTACCACCAAGGGACAGACCAATTACCCAAACGAGCAAAGCTACAGGTATGGCACCTACAGATCCTAAGCCCACTGGCGTTTTACTTGGAGTGATCTCGGCACCTGAAATATAAAAAATGGTGAACAATAGGACAAAGGCACCGATGATCTCGCTTGCTATATTCGATTTATAATTACGAATTGCTGGCCCAGTGCAAAAAATCGCTAAGATTCCACCCGGATTATTGGTGCGCTGAAAATGATCATAATACATGAGCCAAACTAAAAAAGCACCTAAACAGGCCCCTAAAAGTTGGGCAGCAATATAAATTGGTACACTGGCCCAGGCAAATTTACCGGCAATGGCCAGGGCTATGGTAACCGCAGGGTTTAAATGCGCCCCACTATATGGCCCAGCAACTACAACCCCTACAAAAACAGCTAGCCCCCACGCGGTGGTGATAACAATCCAACCGCTATTATTCCCTTTGGTATCATTTAAAACAACGTTAGCAACTACGCCATCGCCTAAAAGTATAAGCAACATGGTGCCTAACAACTCAGCTATGAATGGTGACATATTGATATTAAAATTTAATGGTGAATAATCAAATTAATTAAGCCTCAGGCAGTTCATCGGTCCAGGATTGAGCAGCATGAATAGCTTTTTTCCAACCTTTAATACCATTTTTAATTTCAGAAAGATCAGCCTCTGGCGTAAATTCTTTTTCCGATTTCCATAGCTGCTGTATTTCCTCTACGTTTTTCCAGTAACCAACCGCCAAACCTGCCAGATATGCGGCACCAAGAGCCGTTGTTTCAACTACGTTTGGCCTGATCACTTTACAATTGAGCAGGTTTGATTGAAACTGCATCAACAGATCATTCGCCGTAGCGCCGCCATCAACTCTTAATTCTTTAATTTCCATCCCACTATCAGCCTCCATCGCTTTTAGTACATCCATCGTTTGATAAGCTATAGATTCCAAAGCGGCACGTGCAATATGTGATGCTGTGGTTCCCCGGCTCAGGCCCACGATAGTTCCGCGAACATCGGGTTTCCAGTAAGGTGCACCCAGGCCGGCAAAAGCTGGCACAAAATATACGCCCTGGGTATCCTCTACAGCTAAAGCTAGTTTTTCTACATCGGCTGATGTTTTGATGATGCCCAATCCATCGCGTAGCCACTGTACTACTGCCCCGCCGATGAATATACTGCCCTCAAAAGCGTATTGAATTTTCCCGTTAATTTTCCAGGCTATGGTGGTCAACAAATTATTTTTTGATTCGATGAATTTATCGCCGATATTCATCAGCATAAAACAGCCCGTTCCGTAAGTATTTTTAACCATGGCTTTCTCAATACACATCTGACCAAAAAGCGCTGCGTGCTGATCGCCCGCGATACCCGCGATAGGAACTTTGGAGGCAAAAATGGTTGTTGCCGTTTCGCCATATACTTCACTGGATTGTTTTACCTCGGGTAACATGCTTTTAGGTATATCCAATAAAGCGATCAGTTCATCGTCCCATTGTTGTGTTTGAATGTTGAAAAGCATAGTGCGGCAGGCATTGGTAACATCAGTAATGTGTACGTGGCCACGGGTAAATTTCCATACCAGCCAACTATCAACAGTACCAAATGCCAGTTCACCTTTCTCGGCCCTTGCCCGGGCGCCTTCTACATTATCCAGTATCCATCTGATCTTCGATCCGGAAAAATAGGCGTCGATCACCAGTCCGGTTTTAGAACGGATCATATCTTCGTGCCCATCCTGTTTTAACTTGTCGCAAAAAGCGGCAGTGCGGCGATCCTGCCAAACAATGGCGTTATAAACCGGCTCACCCGTGTTACGATCCCATACGATGGTGGTTTCGCGTTGGTTGGTGATACCTATGGCTTTCAGATTAGTACCGTTTATGCCCATCTTAACGGTAGCTTCTGCTGCTACACTGGCTTGTGTTGACCATATCTCATTCGGATCATGCTCAACCCAACCCGATTGGGGGAATATCTGTTTAAATTCTTTTTGAGCAACAGATTTAATTTGCCCCTTGTGATCAAATACTATAGCTCTTGAGCTGGTAGTCCCCTGGTCTAATGCTAAAATGTAATCTTCCATAATTTAAGTTCTACACTGGTTATAATTGGTTATTTATTGTATTGGTTTAGCTTGATAAGGCTCAAGCAGATAACCATTGGCTAAAGCGGTAAACGAGGCTACCTGTTCTTTCTCCCAGGCAGCGTCTTTGTTTAGTTCTTTGGCTATCAGACTGGCCACAATTGGAGCCATATCAATAGCAGCACGTGCATTGAGAAATAACGACCGTACGCGGCGTGCCAGGATATCTTCTACATTGCGAGCCATTTCGTGTCTTACTCCCCATACCACCTCTGCCTGTATATAAGGCATATCAGGGTGCATTTTATTACCCCATTCCGCGTTTTCATTTACTAATGCCAGCAAAGCATCTTCATCGCTGCCGTACACATATAAATGATCATTTCGATTTACGTTGAGTTTACTGCCATGTATCGACAGATCTTTGGTAACGCTCGGTTTAGGGGTCAGTTTACCTACTTCAATAGCCTTATTAATAGTATCTTCTCCCATCCTGCGGTAAGTTGTCCACTTGCCCCCGGTAATGGTGATGAGCCCAGAATCGGATACCAACAGTTTATGGCTGCGTGAAATTTCCTTTGTTTTTGACGAATCACCTTCCGGAGCTGCCAGTGGGCGTAAACCGGCAAATACGCTGAGTACATCCTTGCGGGTTGGCGCTTTGGTCAGGTATTTTTCGGCGGTACGTATAATAAAATCGATCTCTTCTTCTAATGCCCGTGGTTCCAGGCTGTGCTCATTAAGTGGGGTATCTGTTGTGCCCACAACCAGTTTATCATGCCATGGAACGGCAAACAGCACCCGGCCATCTTCTGTTTTCGGAATCATGATAGCGTCCTCACCCGGCATAAATGATCTGTCGAGCACCAGATGCACACCCTGGCTTGGTCTAACCAAAGGCTTTTTGCCCGGTTTATCCATCTGTAACAGATCATCAACAAATACGCCAGTTGCATTAATAACCGTTTTACATTTTATGGTGTAGCTTTGATCGGTTTCCATATCAGTAGTAATTACTCCGGCAATTTTCTGTTGATCATCTTTAATCAGACTAACCACACGAAAGTAATTCAATACGGTAGCTCCCTGTTCAAGCGCAGTTTGTGCAAGGTTAACTGCAAGGCGTGAATCATCAAACTGACCATCATGATACACTACCCCTCCCCATAAACCTTTTTGATTGATGGTAGGCAGCTTACTGATCACTTCTTTTTTGGAGATATGTTTTGCCCGGCCAAATCCAAGTTTGCCGGCCAGCAGATCATACAGTGTTAAGCCAATGGTATAAAAAGCGCCACCCCACCATTCATAGTTCGGAATAACAAATGATTCGTTTTTTACCAGATGGGGCGCATTTTTAAGCAGCAAGCCGCGTTCATGCAAAGCCTCACGCACCAGGCCTATATCGCCCTGGGCAAGGTAACGCACACCACCATGCACCAGCTTTGTACTCCGGCTGGATGTGCCTTTGGCAAAATCGGCCTGTTCTAACAGCAAGGTTTTATAGCCCCGGGAGGCGGCATCAACCGCAGCGCCTAAACCAGTAGCCCCACCACCTACTATCACCACATCCCAAACTTTATTAGGGTCGGTTATGGATTTTACAATATCACTTCTGTTAGTTGCAACCATGGTTTTTATATTGTTATATTTTATCAATCAGTTTCGATTATTAAATCAAATTTATAAATAATAACAATTAGAAACAAAACAAAACTAATTAATAATTAATTTTTAACAAAAAAAGAACAAAAACTTCCATTTAGAATAAAAATCACATCAAAACAGCACAAATTGAAACACAATTAAAATAAAACGAAATAAAAACAATATACATCCGAAATTCGTTTCCACAAAAAAGTGGCTGTATCATAAATCCCCCTTTGTGCTGTGTTAACTATAAATTGAAATTTAACCGATAACGCTTAGACAAAAAGTGGGTTTACACTTTTTTCAAATAAAAACAAGCAATTAATTGATTATCAATAACATAAACCAATGTTAACCATAAATTATGTAAACCATGTAAACCCAATTTGTTAATGGAGTAAATCCAACCCAAGGCTATACATCGCTTAAGTATCTGAATAAATCAAAAAAAAGAGGCTGTATCATGATTTATGATACAGCCTCTTTCTATTAAAACATTGGGTTTCTACGTAAACCCTAACTTCTCAATTAAAAATTAGGTTTATTTACATCCCACCATAAACGGGTACCACCATTATCAGGACCTCCCAGCAATGTAACAGCCTTTTGCACTTCGGTGCCATTGGTATTGTACTCAATTTGCGGAAAAGCTAGTCTGCGTATCTGAATCTTAGTGTCAATGGTTCCATTACTGTTATTATTTACCACTGTAAATAGTTTAGGATATCCGGTACGACGAAACTCAGTCCAAGCCTCCTGACCTTCCGGGAACATGGCCAGCCATTTTTGAGTTATGATACGCTCCAATTTTTGTTCGTTTGTAGCACCTGCATCCCAGGCTATGGTTATAGTAGAGACTGCACTAGCGTTGTTGGCAGAATTTGACGGGTCAACATAATCAATAGGCTTACTGGCTGCATCCGCAATATAATTAGCTCCAGAAACATTCCATTGAGCCATAGAGGTATTGATCCCTGTTTCATAATTTGTTTTTGCATCACCTGCACCAGGCCAGTTACGCAGTGCTGCCTCTGCCTTCAGAAACCAAACTTCTGCAGCTGTCATCATCATCATTGGCGATCCAGAGGCAACAATAGTATTGGGGTTTAAAACGGAATAACCGCTGTAGCCTGGTTTTGCCGAAACCGCAGATCCGATGCGGATACCTTTATATTGTCCTGCAAAGCGAGTATCAGTAGCCGGCGATAAATAAACGGGCAACCGGGGATCCTTATAACCAACCATATATGATTCTATCGAAGCACCGGCTGCAATATCGGTCCAGCTGGTGGTAATTACATTCAACGGGTTATGATACCCGTCTCCCGCGATACCGGCATTATCAGCACTGGTAGTTAGTAAGCCACCTGCAGCCGACAGCGCTTTTTGTGCCTGAGCCTGCGCAGTAACCAAATCAATCTTAGTAAGGTGCATAGCCAAACGCAGCCTCAACGAATTTGCAAATTTCAACCATTTAGTATAGTCACCACCATATACCCTATCATAAGATTGAAAGGGCGTTTTACCCGGATTAGCAGCAATAAAAGTATTCAAGTTAGCCGTAGCTGTATCCAGCTCCATAAAAAACCGGTTGTAAACATTTTGCTGACTATCATAAGGGGTATTCTTTAATACTGTACCCACTTTACTGTAACCAATTGGCCCAAACTTATCAGTTACCCGATCCATTATTTCGACCTTTAAAATAAGTGCAATAGCCCAAAAATCAGGTACAGTTGCTTTAGTACCCGCATTTGCGATTCCATTGATTGCCAGGAATGATGTTGTATATGAATCGACAAAAACTGATTGATTCCAGCCGTCAACAAGGCTATAATTCAGGTTATTGATATTCCCCCTGAAAGGATTTGGCGACATCATATAACCAGCATAACAATCCCCGTTTAAGTTCTGATCAAGCTGGTAACCACCCTCTTCACCAAAAACCGAATACTGTAGCCCCGGGAATACCAAGCCTACCGGGAAATTTTTAGGCACACCAGTATTATCCGTATTGAATTTTTCAAAGTTTTTTGTACAGCTGGCAAAAGCAAGTATTACCACTGCAAGCAGACCGGCCATTTTATAATTAAAACCGCCAGGTCCTGTTAATTTATAATGCGTTTTCATTACTTTCATTTTAAAAGGTGAGTATTTACAAAGTAACATTAAGGTTAAAACCAAAATTGCGTGTTGCCGGCTGGTTAAAGGTATCTACACCCGAAAGGCCATTTCCTGTTGACATAGTAACCTCCGGATCATAAGGAGCTTTCTTGTGGAAATACAACAAGTTTCTGCCGGTTACTGCAAATCGCAGGCTTTTGAATACGCTTCTGGTAAGCGGAACGGTATAACCTAATGAAACTTCACGCAAACGCACTACGGTAGCGCTATATATGTACTGACTTGATATGCCATCACGACCACCAATAGTGGTATACCATAATTTAGGATCAATACTGCTCACTGCTTTACCTGTTGGGTCAACAGCGTTAACAGGTACACCACCTGCATTACGTGCATCGCCGGTTACTTTCGAAACTCCATATTTATCCATTACAGCCTGGGTTAATGACAACACCTGTCCTCCAAATTTGCCGTCAACCAGGAAACTAAAAGTAAATTTTTGGTAGTTGAATGTATTACTCCAGCCTAATTGGAATTTTGGGTTAGGATTGCCAATATAGTTGTAACCATCTTCGGTTATTGGCTTGCCATCGGCACCAAGCATAATACGTCCTTGAGCATCATGTTTTATTGTAACACCATATATGTCGCCAAAAGAACCACCCTTGGTTAACCTCGACTCATAAGTATTATTAAAGTTTGGTGTTAATACAAAATCATCAATACCATCTTTTGAATCAACATCAATTACTTTGTTTTTATTGGCAGATCCGTTAAAGGCTGTATTCCAGGAGAAAGAACCATTTTTAATTACATCATAACCAACCATAAACTCAAAACCCGAGTTTTGAACGTTACCCGCATTTACAAACCCCTGAGTATAGGTAGTTAGCGTTGATGGGGTAACCCGGATAAATTGATTAATCGTGTTTGATTTATAATAAGTAAAATTAACGGTTAAAGCATCGTCGAAAAAACGGGTATCGAAACCTAATTCGAATGATTTGGTCCTTTCTGGTTTTAATTCATGAAAAGGAGCATTGCCATTTAAAACAACCCCACCAGGAGCAAAATGAGTAAAAGGATCAGTTACATAGGAAGGCACAGTGTTACCTACTTGCGCATAGGTACCCCTGATTTTAGCATACGTAATAGCCTTAGGCAATTCAAACATCTGGTTTAAGATAAATGACAAACCAGCCGAAGGATAGAAGTACGAACCATTAGGTGTAAACGCCAGGTTTGATGACCAGTCGTTACGACCGGTAACCGTAAGGAAAGCCCAGTTTTTATACGCTAAATTGGCACTTGCAAATAGGGATTGTATTTGATTGTGGTTTTCAGGAAGCGTAACAATAGGAGGAGCTCCTGCCGCAGAAACTAAATTTTCGGGCAAGAACACATTGGGTATCAAAAGCCCTGTACCTGTATAGGCGTTAGAGGTGTTTGGCCCAATGACATTACCTAATGTTTTTGCATCTGTTATACTGGCACCAAGCACACCATCTACTTTAAAGTCTGATTTACTCGGTACAGTAAAGGTAAGTAAGGCATCACCATATTTTTGCTCTGTTGTTTGATTGCTCAACAGTAGTTGTCCATTAGATTTTGATAATACGGGATTAGTGCCTGCAAAAAGATCTTGCTGGTACACGTCATTAAAACGATCAAGATTTCCTCTTACCTGCAGACTTAACCATTTGGTAAAATCATATTTAACACTACCGTTTATCAATATACGGTTACGCTGTGCGGTATTGGGATTTCTGTTGGTTACCCACCATGGATTTTGTTGTATATCCTCGTTAAATGGCCAGTTTTGCGTTGGCGCCCCGTTTCCTGTAACTGGCACCGGTGGGAGTTCAAACTGATTTTTGTACGGAATAATATCACGCCCACGAGGGAACAGGTATAAACCGGTTAAGGGATTTAAATACAAACCTAAACCTGGGGAGTTATTAATCTTCTGATCAACGTAGGTGATATTCCCGTCAACAGTTAACTTATTATCTAAAAAGTGCCCTGTTTCACGAAAGTTAAGGTTATTACGAACCAGCTTATTGCCGGGTTCAACACCTCTGGCATTTGTATTTGCATACGAAAAATAAGTCTGTGCAATGTCAGAACCACCAGAAAGATTGATAGAATTAGTAAAATTACTTCCTGTTTGATAAAAATCGGACAGGTTATCATGCCCGCTCGATATTTTATCGCCCCAGCTATCTGCTCCATTAGGGGTTTGCCCATATGAATTTTGAAATTCAGGTTTATAAGCAATGCGATCCATTGACGCTGAAGAAGTAAAGCTGATCTGTGTTTTTCCAGCTTTTCCTTTTTTGGTCGTGATCAGGATAACACCGTTTTGTGCCT
Source organism: Mucilaginibacter lappiensis (assembly GCF_900155965.1). GTDB lineage: Bacteria > Bacteroidota > Bacteroidia > Sphingobacteriales > Sphingobacteriaceae > Mucilaginibacter > Mucilaginibacter lappiensis. Next base: position 111,392 of record NZ_FTMG01000010.1, on the reverse strand, counting down.
GGCTACCATATAATGCCGAAGCAGACGCACCTTTCAATACAGTAATGCTTTCGATATCATCAGGATTCAGGTTTGATATACCATCACCACCATCCTGATTCGTACTTGGCATACCACTACCGCCCTGACCAACACTCGTTCCGAATGTATTTGTAGGTTGAGCATTGGAATTGGAACCGTTTGAAATAGGTATACCATCAATTACATATAAAGGCTGGTTATTACCTGCGGCCGATTTGTTACCCCTTAAGATAACCTTAGCCGAACCACCTACGCCGGAAGCACTTGGCGAGATAGTTACACCCGAAATTTTACCATTCAGGGAGTTCATCAGGTTATCGCTTTTTACACGGGTAAGCTCACTGCCGCCTATTTGCTGCGAAGCATATGTAATTGATTTTTCTGACTTTTTAATGCCTAAAGCTGTTACCACAACTTCGCCCAGTGTTTTCGAATCTTCTGCAAGCACAATATTAAGAGCTACTGCCGGACCAACTACGGTAACTTCTTTTTTGGCATAGCCTATATAGCTAACAACCAACACCTCCCCGGCACTAGCTTGTACGGTAAATGCACCATTTACATCGGTCTGAGTTCCCCGACTAGTTCCTTTTACCTGTATATTAACACCAATAAGCGGTTGTCCGCTGGCGTCTTTCACGGTTCCTTTAATAGCGTCAATTGCCGCTAAAGTTCCGGCATTGTTTTTAATGAAATGCAGATGATCTGCTACCCTAAAGCCTGCCATTGTGCGGGCGTTGACTCCAATAGCCAAACAGGGCATAATTAATGCGAGTAATGTTTTTTTCATGATTAAGCGGTTATAGTATTTTTTAATTTTTTGAGTTGTTTTTTCTTAGCGTGTTTTATCCATAGGCTGTTGATTAAAGTGAATAGTTAAAATATCATCGTCTAAATATTCCATGACCAGGGCAGCGGCGCCTAAAAGCTCGGCGTCAAAACCAAGAGACGAAATAAGCAGTTCGGTTTTTGCCGCCAAACGCGGAATACAATATTTATTTAACGCCTGTTGTATAGGTGCCAGCATTATTTTAGCGGCTTTTGTACCCCTGCCACTTAAAATTATAGCCCGTGGGTTCATAATATGTATTAGTATGGCCAGGGCTTTACCTATTTTGTAACCTGCATCCGAAAGCAGATCTATCACATACTGATCGCCAATGTCAATCGCATCAAAAATGGCTTTCGCGATTACCTCCAACGGCTCGTTAATAAATGACTTTAAGGATGATAGCTTGCCCTGTTTAATACCTTCTATCGCCCTTTTAGTTACCACCAGCATCGATGCTTCGGCTTCCAGGCAACCTTGTTTACCGCAGAGACATAGCGTACCGTCTTCAGACAAAGGGATGTGGCTAAATTCACCGGCAAAACCATCACTTCCCCTGAAAATGGTACCGTTAACTATCATTCCTAAACCAATTCCCCAACCCAGGTTAATGACCATGGCCTGATCTTTTGACCGCGCCGCACCAAATTTTTGCTCGGCCAATGCAATTAAACTTGAGTCATTATCAATGTATATCGGAAGCCCGATAGCATTTTTAATGTAGGACGTTAGTTTTTCACCGCCTGTATCCAGGTATGAGTAATTCATTCCGTCAGAAACGCTGACGAAACCCGGCATACCAATACCGATCCCCAATATCCTGGTTTTATCTATGCCACTATTTATAATACAGTTGTTAATATGCTCTATCAGTTGTGGCAAAGCATCAGGATTATCATTTAATGACAACGCTATCATTTTAACTTCCGTTATCGGTTTATTGTGCATATCCGTAATTAACATACGGGTAGAAAACTGATCCATCGCGATAGCCATGATGTACATAGCATCTGGTTTTACCGAATACATCAAGGGTCTTCTACCCCCGCTTGACGCGGCATAACCAATTTCCGCCACGAACCCCTCTTTGATCAGCTGGTTTATTATTTTATTTATTACAGGAATACTTTTATTATAAATCGCGCTTAATTCACTATATAAAAGCGATTTTTTAAAATACAATTGCTTTAAGATATCACTCTTTAATTGGGCACTTTTAATTTGCTTATGCCTACCTTCCATAAATAATTGGTTATTATCCAAACATAATTAATTAATTCTAAATTTTTAAGCAATCTTTTTGATTTTTTTTAATAAGTATTTGAACAAATAAAATAATTTTCAAATTTGATTGATATAAATAATATTATCTAATAAAAACTGCAACAATTATTAACGATAATTATAATACTCGCAATAATTAAGCTTATTTAGCAAAAAGGTAAGCTATATATTCATCTTACGTGGAGAAGGTCGAACTAAACAAATGCAAGGCTTTATTGGTATAACAGAAATCCAGACCCAATATATTACGCACATTTCATTACATTTATATGTAAATCATTTAAACCTATGGATCTTATTATCAAAATAATCATTGGGCTGGTAGCCCTTATTCACTGTTATATACTATGGCTGGAAATGTTCGCCTGGACAACCCGCGGCCCCAAAGCCTTTAACAAACCTCTGGCAGAACTGGAAAAGAGCAAGGTTTTGGCCGCCAACCAGGGTTTATATAATGGCTTTTTAGCAGCCGGTTTAATCTGGACATTTTTTATCAGTGATGCCCATTGGCATACTAATATTGCCTTATTTTTCCTGATCTGTGTGGCAGTCGCAGGAATTTACGGTGCGCTTACCGTAACCAAAAAGATATTCTTTATTCAGGCAGTTCCCGCGTTGCTGGCCATGATCCTTATTTTGATCCGGTGAGAGAAAACTTTTTAAACCTTTAATTTTAACACTTTTTTAGTCAAAACCAGGGCGAAAAGGCTTAGTAATTGCCCGCTTTAATTAAATTTTAACGCCATTTTAACAAATTTTTGATGGGTTTTGCAAGGCTTAAAAAGTATTAAATAATTGATATTCAAATATATACATACAAATCGATCAATTTTTGGTCTTATTTTCCCTTTAACCAAACAGCCCGGTTCATCATTAAATATGAACCGGGCTGGTATAGATATAAATATACGAAATATTAGGGAGATTTTTGGAGTAAAGATTTTTTGGCAACAAGGAGCAAAGATTTTCCTTGCCCTTCTATCCTTACTCTTCGTTCCTTCTATCCTTGATCTTTGCTCCAAAAAAAGTCCTTATTCCTTACTCCTTAAATCCTTGCTCCATCTCGCCATCACCTGATCTGAACCCAGGTATAGCTTTCTGGTTTCAGGGTAAAAGTGCAGGTTATTTTATAGTCACGGCTCAGCGTATACTTTTTCGCTGGGCCCTCCTGTTCCTGAACCGTAGCTGTGCTGGTCAGTCCGTTATAATACAACGGGATAGTGATGGTACGGGTAATGGCTTGCTTCAACGGGTTATACAGCATGAGCATTCCTTTGGTTTGTAGGTTAGGGTTAACGTGTAAAATACCGTCCCAATCGCGGCCATCGGCACGGCGCAGGTGAATGATCTGCGAGTTGAGGATATCGCGATATTTTTTATACCAGTTAATCACTTTGATAACCGTTTGCTTAGTGGTTTCGGTATCATACAGCCGCGGACCTCGATAACAGGCTTGTACCCCTGCTCCGTAATACTGCGCCATCAATTGTTCGTAATCTTTCAGGTGGTCTTTCAATGGCTCCAGTAACGCTTCCGGGCCGCCGCCCTGGTATTTGGTGAGCGGTACAAATCCCCAGCTCATGGAGGCCGTTTTTTCCCAGGTGCCGTCAAAAATATTTTGCCGGTTCAGGATCATCTGGTTTTCGCGCGGCAGCGAAAAATTCACTTCGCGATAGCCGATGCCTATTTTGTTGGTTCCATCTAAAAAATACCAATCGGGCGCATTGATATATACCCCTTTTGAATGCAGGGAATGATAAAGTTCCTTTTGGATCTCCATTTGCTGCCATTGCGAATCATCCAAGCCTTTGTGCCCCGGATGCGTTGTGGATGCGCATACGTCACCCGGATATGGGCCATCATTTTCCCATATATCAAAATTGGTTTGCGCATAAAAAGTTTTTATTTTATCACGATAGGCCAGTCCCCATTTACTGCCGAAACAAGGCGCATTACCAAAGAAGGCGCCTCCCGGTTTACCCGTTTTAGGGTCGATCACATCATCCTCATCACTTATCCTGCGGGAGCTAAATAATGAGTATCCACCTATAAACACCTTTTTGCCATGCGCGTAAGCAGCCAGCTGTTTCCACCTTTTAATATTTGCGGCAGAGGTATCTTCCATATTGCAATGACTGCCGAAACTTAGTATCACCGCTTCGTAGCCGGTTGCCGCGCATTGATCTATCGCGGTTCGCACCTCCTCATCATTACGGCTCACCAGATGCATAAATATGGGATTCGCGGTTGTCCAGGGTGCTACGGTGTTGTACATCGTACGGATAGCCAGTCCCCGCCGTTCGCGATCGTAACTATCCATTAACAGCTCGTTGGTACGTACGGAATTAAAAATTTCTCCTTTTTGCAAATCGATACCGGGGGCCTTATCCGGGTAGATCTCCAGCAGGCATGGGGTCTGATAATCATAATTTACTTGCGAGGTATAAGTCGAATCAGCCTTCCAATGCGTAGTTTGATCGCTCAGGTCATACCGCATGGCATTATTAAAGGCATAATTTGTTTCGAGGTATATGCCCTGTGGTTTGGCCATATTGGCGGGCGTACCCACCACGGCGCTCTGCTCCTCCACCATGCCCAACACTTCACTAACCACCCGGTTGATCTTAAATGATTGATCGCCTTTGTTTTTTATGCTAAGTGATTTAATGATCAAGGGGAGTCCATCATACAGTTCATAACTTATCGTAACCTCTAATCCGGCTAACTCAGTAGCGCCGGGCTGATAATAAAAATCAATCTGCTGACCACCGGGTTGTTGATGATTGCTAGCCCAGAATTTACTTTTCCAGTTCAACCGGGGTGTAAGTGTCCTGATCTCAAAACGTTTTAACTGGAAATCCTTTTTACCGGCGCTGAAATTATCAATCCATTCGGGTAAAAGATAGGCGTTCTCCTTCTGCCCTATCAATCCACCTACATTATAATTTTTGCCGTTGATGGTTAAACGGGCCTCGGGCTTAACCGACCGTAGCAACTGCTGTCCGTTAACCAGATTGGTATAATCGGTACAAACCAAATTGGGACTCAATTTGAATATCCTTTTAACCAAACCGTTATTCAACGTGATCTCCTTGCCAGAAGCCGAGGGTTTGATCACTGCTTTATAAGGTGTTGGGTTCAACAACCAGTCGGCCTGTGGTTTGGTTTGAACGTTAACCGGGAAACATGATCCTATCAGCATAAAACAACTGATGATGGCTGCAGGTGCCTGTTTCAGGTTAAGGGAAGATATCATCATAGTGATCATTTATTTAGAGATGGATCCAGTTGAATTGACAGATAAGGCCTTCAGTAATTGGGCTTTTGCCTCACGGTATTTTTTTACGGATACGTTGTAATCATTATAGCTGGTAAAAATCTGAGCGATAATACCGGCCGCGGCCGTGCTGTCCTTACTTTGCAATAATCTCAACAACTCATAATCCTCAATACCAATGCGGTGTGATTCAAAACGCTGGGATGATAACGGCCCATCCGCACCGGGATAAATAATATGGGTATCGCCCGCCGGGAGTTCGTTGTTGATTGCCGCGCCCGGTGCAAAGTGATGTACCACGCTTTGTTGTAAAGGATCGGGAACATGGTACTGATTTAGGCCCCAGTGCAGAAAGCCTAAAGTGTTGTATTTAGCAGCGGCCCAGCCAAAGTACACCTGCCGTAATCTTTCCTCATCAAGCGTGCGGTTGAGCCATTTGCCGCCGGGTGTTAAACAGGTATACACCAATACGTTTTCGTTATGCTTTTTCCGCTCATCAAAAAAAGCCTGGTTTTCCTGGTAATCATCAATGGTGGGGCACCATAGGTCCACACTGCCGGCCAGGCTGTCCCTGTCATTTGTGGCCTCCATAATTTTTATAGCCGGATATATGGATCGTACTTGTGCCACTACCTCCCGGTAACACTTGGCCTGTACTTGCTTGGGCTCGTCGGAGATATGCTGCAGCCAGCTATGTTCCAGGTTATTTTTAACGCAAAAGTTTTTAATTAAATGCACCATGGTATCCACATCCTGTTTGGCTTCCGGGGTATGGTATCGCCTCTTGGTCAGGGAAACTTTCAATTCCGGATCGTTCCAATCGTCATTATCACCACGATACATGATGTGGGGCGATTCAAAATATTTAAAACCATATTTCCTGAAAACAGCTATAAAATCCAGCAGCCGTTTTTCGTCCAGGGCGATGTGGTTATCACGATAGCTCAACAGCTCGTCTGGAATATTGATACAATTTTGACGGCCATGCGCCATCAACTTCGCGTACTTATCGAGCATGGCAAACCAGTCTTTTGTCCAGCGCTCTACATGCTGGCGTTTTTCCATCTGCACCATATTGAACCAGTTGGTGTAGAAAAAATGCTGATCGGCCACCGAGGGCAGTTTTACAGGATAAACTTTGATGGTGAACAAAGCCTTACGCTGCCAACCTTTTCCTTTAACCAGAATATGACAGGTATAGTCCCCGGCTTTGGAAATCAGCGACCTGTCGATACTCAATCTTAACGCGGTGAATTTATTGCTGCTTACTACCTGAGCCTGCTTAAGTGGCTGAATAGCTTCATAAATACGAAAAGGCGCGCGGCGGATAACATAAGGGTTGATCTTATGATTATAGATCTCGGTTCTGCCGGTTAAGCCTGTATTCCGCTCTACGGGGACATCCAATAGCTGGCTCCAGGCCGATAACGGCACCCGATGTTTATTGATATCAGCGGATACAGATATGTTGCTTCCCGGGTCAGTTTCGATCAGCACATGAACATCGGCATTGGTATTCAGGGGGAAATCCTCCCGGTAGTTAGCAGTGTATTGCTCTACGTGATTGGTATCGGGGTAGATGGGCTCTAAAGGGTCGACTAATTTGATACTTTGCGCCTGGAGGTTTGTTAGGCCACCAAGTAGGAATAAGAGGATTGTAATTCTTTTGATCATGATATTCTTTTAATTCTATTGATGACTCAGGGCTATTTATCATTCGCGATTTCCTGGTCGGATAGCGCCCTGCCCCATATTTGCAGCTCATCTATTTTACCGTGGAAACCGCCTATCTCCCTCAGCGGGAAAAACAGGGTTTCTACCTTGCGCATCTTTGTTTTTTCTTTATCGGTAAACTGGATCCAATCGTCATATAGTTTCTTTTGCAGCTGACCATTGATATACAAGCTTGTTCCTTTATTAGTGCCGGAAATCACCACATGCGTCCAAACATTTCCGGGAACGGCATAATCAAAATCGAAGTTGTAACCGTCCCGCGAGAAGCCTAATTTGCCGGTGTTGCCCTGTTTTAATTTCACTACAGAGTTGGGGCCTTTGAATAATGTCACATCATCTGAGAGGTTATCGGCTGGATTGATCCAAAAGGAAACGGTATAATTATAACCGATCTCCGGATATGGCAACGTAGCCATACTTTTATCACCCGAGAAGGCCAGAGCCTGCCCTTTTATGCCTTTAGTATAGGTAACTCCCTGAAGCTGTAACCGGCGGTCGGCTTTATCAAATGTAAAACGGGTAACAAAGGTGCTATCTGTTCTACTTATCCTACCCCTGATATTTACAGCCGGACCTTCGCCAATATGTTTACTGGCTACGGCAAAATCGGGATAGGCGTTTTCGGTGTGATTTCCATCCCACATTTTTTGCGATAAAACCTGCATCGCCGGAAATACCCGATCGTTCACATCTTTTTCGCTGATGCCATTGCCTACAATATCATTCCATTCGGCAAAAGAGCCGCCAATAATAGTAGGGTCGCCGGGCGGGAAGTGCACATCACCAATCATGGATGGTGTCCAGTTGTCGTAAATGTTTTTATAATCCAGATAATCATAATAATAGCCTGCGGCGGGGACAATGTATAGCCAGCCGTCGGGCGTGCTGATCTGTTGATAACCCAACTTTTTCATGTCGACAGGGTTGGCATAACCATTATACCAGGTATTCATGGTGACGTTTTTAACGGTTACGGGCGTGGTGCCCGCGGCATGGGTCAGCGCTCCCCAAACCCTTACATTTTTTCCAAAACCTTGTACGTATTTGATAAAATGATCGGTAAAGGCACGGAAAGCTTCGGCGTCTTTTTTGGCATATTCGTCGGTGCCAATATGGACTTCTTTACCTGTAAATACCGGATGATCGCCACCTATATATTCCTTCAGTATATTCTCAATAACGGTATAGGTAAGCGGGTTGTGCAAATCAAGGTGATCCATGCCGTACAGTTTACTGCCGGTTTCAGGAACTACTTTGGTGAAGGCGAGGGCATGCGCGGGCACATCTATTTCGGGAATGATGCGTACGGCATAGTCGTTGGCTAATTGCTGTAATTGAATGAACTCCTTTTTGGTGTACGAGCCATCTTTGGCGGTAAGACCGGGGTAGGTGGCGTTCTCCAGGCGAAAAGCCGAATAGGTGCTGTCCCAGCTGTTATTAAAGTATTTTTTGAAGCCATTATCATTCAAATGGATCTGAAAATCGTTCATTTTATAGTAGGACATCAGTTTTACATAGTTGCGTAAAAATTGCAGACTAAAAAACTTACGGCCATCATCCAGTACAAAACCCCTCACTTTAAATTCGGGATAATCACGGGCGATGCCTTTGGGGATGCTGGTTTGATGCTCCAATAACTGCAACAAAGTACGTGTACCCCAGAATAGTCCCTCGTATTTAAGAGAGCTAATGGTAACATATTCGCCAACCTTAAAATAATAACCCTCTTCGCCAATGCTTTTATCCGGTTCCTGCAGGGTTAAAAAGATATCTCCCTTTTCGGGCTTGCCGGTTACTATGGATAAACTTAATCCTGTTTGTTCTTTGATCTCTCGTTTTAAAATGGCGGCTACTTTTTGCAGTACATTTCTGTTTGCAGTATGTAGTACTATCCGGTCGGAAGATGTTAACACATAATTCCCCTGACCGCCGTGCCACTCGCGCAGCGCGGGGATAATAAAGGGCTGGGAATTGATACCCTTGCCAGCAAATTTCCCGGGAACGGTTACCTGTTTAGAAACATCGTATTTGAGCGTATCCATTTGGTTGCTGATCAGTTGAAAATACAGGTTCACTTTGCTGTCCACTAAAGGGCTATTAATTGCCCCTGTACTATCAATGATAGGTGAACGGTCACTGCCTTTAAACAACAGGTGATATCCTTCGGGAGCCTGAGGAGCAACGATCCTTTTATCACCGCGTTGTATAGCGCGGACTTCCGGTACGGCCGGAACTGTTTTGTTTTTTGTTTGAGCGAAGCCAAGCTCTGATAGGAACAGGATTGCGGGTAATAAAGTCTTGGAAAGATGTGATAGTTTTAGTACGGACATGCTATTGTTTAATGTTTCTGTTGATGGTAATCAGGAGAAAATGATATTTAAAGTTTGATTCTTGGTGATGGTGATCTTTTTATTAAAAGATAATAGCAGGGTATTACTCTCCTGCTTCAGGTTTGCAGGAACATGGACCGCGCCCAGTGTTACCGCTACCGAACTGACTTTGCCTCCAGCGATATTTTCAAGGACAATATCTTTAAGCTCCAGTTTGCCGTACTTTAATTCCAGATTATGGGTTTGCTTTGCTCCACTTAGCCTTTGGGTGTAAGTACCCCAGCCCTCGGCGGTGGTGAAGGGCGCTTTAAAATTGGTGCTGTTCCATTTGGGCGCAAACCTGATATAAGCCTTCGGACCATGATATTCAAAGCCACAAGCGGTAATAAAGGTGCCGTAACTGGCCATGGCGCGGGCGTAATGGTCACTACATTCTATTTCATTAAAAGGATTTCTTTTGGCGGCGTGGTAACGCTCATGAATAACCCGGGTGAGGATCAGGCTTTCGTCTACCATGCCCTCGGCCATGAGGTGGGCAGCAACCTGGTGTTCAAAGCCGCTCATACATTCATGAAAATAGCCCAGCTGCCAGGTGGTATTTTCGCCGTAAGGTTTGGGCTCATTATGCGGATTGGTGTTCATGATCATCCCGCCTTCGCCGGGCAAAGCATAGGGCCTGCCGCCGGTATGCGTTTTGATATAAGGTCCCACATCTGTAGTAAAATTGTATTTCCATAAAGCTTTAAGCGCCGATGTTGATTTCTCCTTACTGATGATCCGCGGCAAGCCTACCTGGAAGGCCCAGCTTTGCCCGTAAACCTGGTCGATATGACAGGTATTGTATGATCCCAGTTCTTTACGCCCCTTAACCGCATCCGGTCGATGGATAAAATACTCGCCGTTAAACAATTCCTGCTCCATATTTTTGCTACCCTTGGCTACATACTGTGCACAAACGTTTGCAAAGGGCTGGTCGTTCATCTCAACTGCCATAGCGTGGGCGGCACTGGCAGCGGCTATACAAAGGCCAACTATCCAGGCAATTTCCCCTTCCCAAACCGCGTCGAGGGTATTTTCCATAGGGCTGTCGGTCATGCCGTCGCCGTTCTTATCCTGGGTCAGCATAAACTGTACTGCTTTCTTGATCTTGGGCCAGTTGGCTTGCAGGAAGGTATTATCGGCACTCATCTGGTGTTCACGATAAAAGCGGAGTATGGTTCCGGCTTGTCCGTCGATGGCCGGGTGGGTTTCGTCCTCACCTCGGAAAAGGATGGCACCGGTGTCTTCCTTAAAACCAACACCCAGGTCAACCCGCTGCCTGAGGTCTCTTTCCAGTTCCGGGAATATACGGGCAACCGAATGCGCATATTGCCATACGTGTGTACAGGTGCCGGGGCAAGCCCCCACCCCTTCCCAACTCCAAAACCGGCCATCCGCAAAACGATAGGTATTGGCGGTGGCCAGCGTGCCAATATTGACAAACGTGCGCTCCAGAAACCATTGCGGCAGGGTGGAGTTATTCCATGTGGCGCTCCATAGCTCTGTTATGGTGCCTAGCTTTTCAAAATTGGTATCCAGGTACTGGCTCACCTCACGGGCATCTTTAAAGCGCGCGCCATAGTGAAAGCCCCCTTCCGCGTCTTTCACCAAGTTTTTCAGTTTTGGATGCGGATTGTTAAAATGCCAGCTGATGGAATAATCTGCGGTGAATGATTTACCTGGAGCAAGATCCTGTTTTATGAATATACCGCTTACCAGTTTTTCCGGTGCATCTGCACTCGCTGATTCCATAACTGGCAGCTCAAAATGCTGTTCTGTAACCGGCCAGGGCGATATATTTGCTATGCCTTTAGCGTTATCCTTGTGCAGGGTGAAACACATGGTACCGTAGTCCTGCGTCTTTTTTAACGCTTCGTTAGCCGTATCAAATGACGAAAAGACGCTGGTTGCTTCACTTGTTTTCTGCACGGTATTAACCCGTTTCCCTGTACCCTCTTTCCCGGAGAGTTTGTTGGCTCCGTTCTCCATCCAGCCCAATACCGAAACCGGGATCGGACTATTCGTACTATTGTTTACCGTAAGCCTTAAAATGGTAGCAGGCAAGGCTGAGTTTTCTGCATCCAGCGGAATAAACGGCGGGTATATTTTTAAACTCACCGCTACCGGAAAATCTTTGCTTTTGTATTCTACCGTGGCTATGGGGTATGCAGGTTTAAAGATAATCTCGTCCCACTGATCCTCATTCAATTCTTTGATAAACGTTTTCCCATCAACAACTACTTTTACGGCGAAGCCCTGCTCCAATACCCGCAGGTTGTTAGCTATAGCAGGTTCTATATAGGCAGATCCATCCCTTGCCTGTATAGTTCGTTCTGATGTACCGTCGTTCCATTTTACGGCTTTGGATTCAATTCCTTCGTGGCTGCCCTCAAAGGTTTCATTATAAATTTGCCATAGCCAAAGCCTGCCGTCGCCACCGGCATAAACAGTTCCGGCATGCAGCCCTCCTACGGGCATACCGATATATTTAAGCTCGTTTTTACTTTTATAATATGCTGTTGCTTCTCCCCTGTCGTATAGCGACTTTATCCATGCAGGATCAATATTTTTCCGCTCGGGTATGTTATGCAACGGATAGCCTGGCGCAAACACATACCTGCTCCATGCCGGAAACTGCACAGCAGCTAAACCAGCGGTCAGCAGGCCAGTTTTTTTAATAAAATCTCTACGGTGGATAGGTTTCTTCTGCATATTTTAATAGGTTTTCAGGTCTTGTATAAACCCGCATTTGGCTTTTCTAATATCAATATTATCAGTAGGATATATAACTATTAAACAAACGTTTGCGTGATCATAAAATCAGGAAGCAACAACCATGGATATTTAAAATTTCAATAAAATGATTTGTGGTTAGGTATTTATTTAGGTATAACTGGATATATTCGTTTAGCTATTACCCAAACATCTATGAATTTAACAGAAATTAAAGATAAAATCATCAGCGGCGATCTGAAATCGTTGTTTTATAAAGGAACCAATACCGAAATCCACCCTACGGATGTGGCTAAAATATTAAACTCGCTTCCTGCCGATATCGCTTTTAATTCTTTTGAGGCCTTCGCCGATAAGAAAAAGGTAACCTTATTTCCTTATATCACCCATTTCTTACAGCGAAAGATCATTCAACGTTTACCAGGAGTGGAGTCGGCCAGGATCCTGAACCAATTGAACTCTACCGACCGCTACAGCTTTTTCATTTCGTTAAATACGCTGGAACGCTCGAAATACCTGGAGTACCTGGACGATGATCATAAAAAGGAAACACAGGATACGCTGGGTTATCCCCGGCAAAGTATCGCGCGCCTGGTTAACAATGATTTTGCTACCGTAACAGCAGACATGACCATTGCCGAAGCCAATGAATACTTACGAAAAAATCATGCCGATACGGATATTGCCAACGTGATCTATGTGGTAGATGGTCAGGGTAAATTATTGGACGATATCCCGGTGAGGCGCCTGGTATTAAATGAACCCAATAAGTTGATCGGTGATATTATGGATGGGGTTTGTTTACAGCTGCACATGGAAGAAAGCACGGAGGAGGCCATTGCTAAATTTAAAGAGTATGACCGCACAGTGCTGCCTGTTGTTAATAATGATGATCTTTTACTGGGCCTGGTAAGTATTGATGATGTGCTGGATGTAGAAGAACAGCGGGACACGCGCGAAATGCAGCGCTTTGGTGGTGTAGAATCTTTGGAATACCCTTATGTACATACACCCATCTTCTCGTTAATCAAAAAGAGGGCGGGGTGGCTTATCATCTTGTTTTTGAGTGAAATGTTAACGGCCACCGCCATGGGCTATTTTGAGGTTGAAATTGCCAAAGCGGTGGTGCTGGCTCTGTTTGTACCCTTAGTTATTTCCAGTGGCGGTAATAGTGGATCGCAGGCGGCAACGCTCATCATAAGGGCTATGGCGGTAAAAGAACTATCGGTAAAAGATTGGTGGTATGTGATGAAGCGGGAAATATTATCGGGGTTATGCCTGGGTACTATCCTGGGTGCTATCGGCTTTTTGCGCATTACCCTCTGGCAATATTTGCATTGGTACAATTACGGGCAACATTGGCAACTCATGGCCATCACCATATTCTTCTCGCTGATAGGTATCGTATTATGGGGAACTTTAAGCGGTTCCATGATCCCGATGGTGCTAAAAAGATTAAAATTGGACCCAGCCACCTCTTCGGCTCCGTTTGTAGCTACGCTGGTAGACGTAACCGGATTGGTAATCTATTTCAGCATCGCAGCTATTATGTTAAAAGGCACTTTGTTATAACTATTTTATATCTCCCACGGGGCCTTTTCAGATACCCTGTGGGGATACTTATCCTATTTGTCACCTATTTGATAATGGATGCGTCTACAAATAAGTTTGAATATTCTATACCTTTATGCATCACTCAACATTATCTATGAAAAAGATCGTTGCTTTTATTGCTTTAGCATTAATCTCCTCCTTTGCCCATGCCCAAACTTTGCAGGACACCCTGGCGCAAATAGATAAAATATTCAGCACCTACCAGCCGCAAAATCCGGGATGTGAGCTGGCTATCAGCAGGAATGGAGTGATTATTTATTCCAAAGCATGGGGTATGGCTGATCTGGAACACCAGGTGCGTTTAACCACCGCATCTGTAACAGAAGCGGGATCAGTGTCCAAACAATTTACAGCGGCGGCTATTTTATTGCTGGCTCAGCAAGGTAAGCTTTCTCTTCAGGATGATATTCGTAAATACCTCCCCGAAATACCGGATTATGGTTCGGTGATCAGGATAAGTAACCTGCTTCATCATACCAGCGGACTGCGCGATTGGGGTTCTGTGATGGACATTGCAGGCTGGCCGCGATCGACCAAAACGTACAGCAATGATGATGTTCTTTACATTGTATCTCATCAAAAAGATTTGAATAATAAACCCGGTGATGAATTTATCTACAGCAATTCAAACTTTAACATGCAGGCATTGATCGTAAAACGCATCACCGGCATGGAATTGGCTGAATTTACCCGTAAATACATTTTTGAACCCGCCGGGATGACACATACCCAATGGCGCGACAATTTTAAACACATCGTTTTAAACCGGGCCATTGCTTATGACAAACTGGATACAGGTTATCAAACCGATATGCCCAATGAATATGCCTACGGCAATGGCGGCCTGCTGACTACCGCCGAAGACCTATTAAAATGGAACGAATATTATTGGAGCGGTAAATTAGGCAGCCCTTCCCTGCTATCACAGCAAATAGCCGTTGATCACCTGAACAACGGCACAGAAAACGCTTATGCAATGGGCTTATTTATACAAAAGCGACGAGGCTGGGATTATGTTAACCATGATGGTGCAACAGCGGGTTACCGATCCTTCCTGTTGTGTTATCCGCAACTAAAGCTATCTATCGCTTTTTTAAGTAATGTTTCGGATGTCGACTTTGGAATGATCCACCGGGTAGAGGATCTGTTTGTCCCAAACAAGGAAGTCCACACCGCACAGGCAACACCTCCTGCTTACCCAATGTCAGTCGATCAGCTCAAGGCTTTTACGGGATGGTACCGCAACCAAAAAACCGGCAATGGTCTGCAATTGATGATAAAAAACGATACTTTGCGTACAGCGCGCTTTAAACTCAGGCCTGTTGGGCGTAACTCATTTACCGCAAACGGAGAGCAAGTAATATTCAACGATAAGGGTCTTATCCATATCTCAAAAACCAAGGATACCACTGTTTATGCCGCGGTAAAAGTTGCAGACAACGGCGAGGATTACCTTAAAGCCTATACCGGTGTATATTATTCTTCCGAAACAGAAAGCAAGTATATAGTTATACTCAAAAACGGCAAACTTACCCTCCATATTGACCCGGTAAACGACGAACCCATTAACCCTACTTATTACGATGGCTTCAAAGGCTACGACGGTGATGATGTATATTTTACAAGGGATGCCGGCAATAAAATCACTGGGTTTAAAATCTCTGTTAGCAGAGCAAGAAATGTAACGTTTGTAAAAATGCAACAATAAGGCCCATCACCATTTAAGCAATATAAACTCTCTATTTCACCGTAATGGTTTTGTTAAAATAAATATTATTTGATGAGCTGCCAATTTGGATCTCAAATTCGCCTGGTTCAACAACGTACTGCATTCTTTCGTTGTACAAACCCAATTCTGAAACAGGAACGGTAAGAATGATCTTTTCACGTTTGCCAACTTTGATCAATTGCTTTTTAAATGCCTTAAGTTGTTTTACCGGTGTAGCTACAGAGCTGAATTTATCATGCACATATAATTGAACCACTTCTTTACCATCACGAGTGCCTGTATTTTCCACTTCTACCTCAACCTTAATTGTTCCGCCTGCTACCGAGAAAACAGAATCGGCCAATGAACAGCTTACGTATTTAAAACTGGTATAGCTTAAGCCATAACCAAAGTTCCATAAAGGCTCGGGCTTATCAAAAATGTAGTGCATATTAGGGCTTTCTGGTGTACCCGGGCCGTCAAAAGGCTCTTCCCTATCAGTTACATAATGATTATAGAAGCATGGGGTATTCCCAGTACTTCTCGGGAAAGATACATTCAATCTGCCCGATGGGTTTACAGCCCCGGTCAGGATATCGGCCAGGGTGCGGCCCTGCTGTTCGCCGCCATACCATTGAACAAGCACAGCATCGGCATTGTCTTTTACCCAGGGCATAGCCAGCGGCTTACCCGATATAAATACCACAATCATTGGTTTTCCGGTAGCCTTTATCGCTTTCAGCAGATCTTCCTGTACGCCCGGCAACTCCAATGACGAAAGATCAAACCCTTCGCCAGCGGTAGAATATTTAGGGCTACGACCCAAATACGTGCTGCGCGTTCCAATAGCTACTATAGCGATGTCGCTTGCCTCAACGGCCTTTACCGCTTCCTGTATATTGCTTTTGTTTTGGCTCCACCAGTCGCAGCCTTCTACATTACGTATAATGACTTTATTACCGATAACATTTTTAAGTCCCCGCAGCAGGGTTACACCCTCTTTGGTATCTCTTGTGGTCCAGGAGTAATCGCCAAAAATGGTTTGATTACTGTTGGGGCCTACCACCGCTATTGATTTGTATTTAGATAAGTTCAAAGGCAAAATGTTGTTGCTGTTCTTAACCAGAATGGCGCTTTCGTCTGCCACCTCTTTTGACATGGCGATATTCGCCGCGCTGTGAACCACCTTACTTACCTTGGCCGGATCACCGTAAGGGTGATCAAACAAACCCAGGGTAAACTTCACCGTTAAAACTCTCCTCACCGCCTGATCAATATATTTCTTGTCTAATTTACCGCTACCCACCATTTTTTCCAGCGTTTCGTAAGCACCGTCAACATCCAGGTCGATACCAGCTATTAAAGCCATTTTGGCGGCGTCTTCCTGGGTTTCAACCGCGTGATGAAAAGTCTGCAGACGATCAACCGAACCCCAGTCAGAGTAGACATACCCTTTAAAGCCAAGTTCGTTGCGCAATATATCCGTCATATAATAATGCGAGCCCGAAAGTGCCACACCATCATAGGAGCTATAACATGACATCACCGATAAAGGGTTGGTTTCTGCTATGACCCGTTTAAAAGGGTACATATACAGGCTCCGCAACTCCCTTTCGCCGCCGCTTACGTTGGCACAGTTTAAACCGCCCGAAGGACTGCCATGCGCCATAAAGTGTTTTGGAGTACAGGTGATGGGGTATTTTTGATAGCCATTAACAAAGGCCACGCCCATTTCGGCTATTAGATACGGGTCTTCGCCAAAGGTTTCCTCAATTCGTCCCCATCTTAACTCCCGGGCAATATCCAACACTGGCGAAAGTATCTGATGGATGCCTATAGCGTTGGCTTCGGCCCCGGCGCTTTCCGTCATTCGGCGAATAAGCGCCGGATTAAAAGTGCTGCCTTGCGCTAATTCGTGCGGGTAAATGGTACAATTATTTTGCAATACACCTTCAATACCTTCGGCTGCGGTAAGAATAGGTATGCCCAGCCGGGTTTTGGTGAGCATATAGGTTTGCAATTTCTGATACATATCGGCACATTCGGCCGCGGTCCTGTTCATTTCGTGAGTACAGCCGTAGCTGTTGCCTTTGAAAATATTTTCAATATCGGCAGTCCTTCCCGAAGCCCGGTTTTGCAATTGCTGGATCTTTTCCTGTAAAGTCATCCTCGATAACAGATCTGCTACGCGATCGTTAACCGAAGCCTTACTGTTTTTATATAAAGGCGTATCTGCTTTAGTAGGTAAAGCGCCAAAAGATTGACCGGTTGCTAAAGCTAGTAATGCGATCAGCATAAATGTTTTTTTCATCAGGAATTAATTAGGGATATAGACAAAATGAGGATGAATGAACTGTAAAAACATTCGACGGTAGTGCCTGAACCATCAATTTTATAAAGTAACTGCATCATATCAACGGGGTAATTGAAAACACATTAAAAGACTTTCACAATCGATTGCGAAAATAGTAAAATTAATGAAAGTACAAGCTTTAATTGCCTCCATGTAGCAATATTTTATCTTCTTATTGACCATAAAATGATCGTGAATGTTTAACGGACGAATCATACAGCTTATTTATTTAAAACTTGTTAAGGCCAGGCCTTGTAACAAAACCTGGTGATGACCATCCAATAACCAAATCATAAATTTTCTGCAAATGGGTAAAAAAGAATCATTTTCCATCAGTGGCGGGGCCCTGCTGGGAAAAATAAAAGAGCTGGTTCATGAAGGCAATGTAAGCCGGATCACGATTAACGACAAGAGCGGTAAGGAACTGATGAGTTTTCCTTTAAGCGTAGGTTTGCTGGGTGTTATACTGGCGCCAGTATTCGCTGCCGTAGGTACGCTGGCTGCCCTGGTGACCGAATGCACCATCACCGTTGAAAGGGAGGATGACGACGATACAGAGAAAGGTGTTGAGCCTGTTAATTAAATAATAAATTAATTCCCGGGTGAACGCTACTACCGATGGCCCAGCCAGTAACCCAGGATTAAAGCAATAGCGATAAGCGCCCACCAAATATATTGCCTGGTGCGGTAGCTATTGATTTGTTTTTCAAGGCGGGATATTTCGGACTGATTGGCCAGCTTTTCGGTTTGTAAGCGCATATTTTGCTGCTGCAATTTAACCAGCGTACCGCCAACCTCTACGGGCTTTTGCTGCTCCAACTGGTAACGCCGGCTAAAGCCGCCATCTTTAAGAAATTTTTCGCCCTTCGGCTTCAGTATCAGTTTCTCGGGCAGTTCATAGTCACCATGATTGCCAGACTCCTTGATGAGCCCCTCCCATGATAATATTTGCACCATGGCAAAGGCAGTGGCTTCATCCCCGTCAAAAAGCTTGAGCAATTGTGTGCGTGTCAAACTGTCCGGTATACCAAAAGCCTCCAGCATCGCGTCCAGCATTTCACACTCATATTCATTCAATTCCGTCATTACCACAAACTTCGCAATAATTTGCGATTATTTGCGATTTGCCTGCATTATCGTTGATATCAATCTTTATAGGAAAAAGCTCGGAAGAACGGATAAAATCAAACTATATAACTATCAAATCAATGCGCCCTGCCTTGCTCACTTTCGGCACCACCGGTGTCACGCTTATGCGGCACATTGGTTGATTTACCGAAACTGTAAGTAAATGCCAGGGTTGCCACCTGTGTGTCTACAAAGTTGTGGTAGGTTGCTGTGGCATCTGCAATGTTGGTAATGGCACCACTTGGACTAAATGATTTAAAGACATCCCTCATATTAAGCTTGATTGAACCCTTGTTGTTTAATATTTTTTTCTGAACAGCCACATTAACCATACCCGTAGGGATAGAAACAAACTGCCCGTAAGTGCCCCCGCTATTATACCAGCCGCTTAACTCAGCGCTCCATGTTTTTGATAAAGTGAATTGATTATTTCCATTGGCACTAAAAGTATATTGTGATTGATGGAGGTAACCTGTGTAAAATTGTCCCTGGTAAGTATTATTATACTCCTCGGCGTATAAGTTAACCGACCACCATTTGGTAGGCTGAAGATTGCTATTAACCGAAAAATCCCAGGTTTTCTGCTGCCCTATATTACCCGTAGTACTGATAAATACATTACCGCTTTTATGAATAGTTTCATTTTGAACATCTGTTGTATAATTATAAGCAAGCGCAACAGTAAACAGGCTTTTGAAGCTATAGGCCAGTTTATAGTTATCCGTAAACTGTGGTTTGAGGAAAGGATTACCGGAAAAGTAAGTAAACTTGTCTACAAAAAAAGTAAAAGGGTTTAAACTTCCATAGCTCGGCCTTCCAATCCTGCGGCCGTACGAAGCAACTAACATGTTATGACCGGCTGTATCCAGATTATAGGAAAAATACGCCGTTGGGAACAGATTGGTATAATGTTTAACAAATGATGAATCACCCTTTTGTCCATTCCCCAACTGGTGCCCGTCGCCATTGGTGTTCTCTAACCGCAGACCTGTTTGTAATGAAAATCGTCCAAAGCTTTTATTGAAATTAATATAGGCTGCATTAATATTTTCTTTGTACAAAAACCGGTTGGTATTGTTATAGTCGATGGTGCTTACGCCATCGATCACATTAAAATAATTGGCAGCGTTATCCGTATTAACATAGCTGCTCTTAACGCCGGCCTCTAATTTTGCCTTGCCTTTCAGCGGATGAGTGTAATCGGCTTTTGCAGAGTAAATATTAATGGTTGAAGGCAAATTGTCAGTTATCGTTTGCAAATTTGTTAAAGTACCATCGGGCAAAAAAGTATTATTTACAAACAACTGATTACTACCTGATACATCGCGGATATAATCCAGGTCAAACGTAAGGGTCCTGCCGGTGCTATCAAATTTATGGGTGTAATTTAGGTTGATCCCTTTACTGTCAAACTTATTTTTGGAGGTATTGAGGGAGTTAACGGTAGAATCCAATCCACCACTTTTATCATATAGTAAGCTGTAAACCGGACTGCTGTCATGATCGCGGGATATGTTGCCGGTGAGTACTACTCCCCAGGTCGTCTTCGGCGATATAAAATAATCTAATCCGGCTTTAATATTGGTGTTGTTACTGGAGGGCCTGAAATAAGAAATGTCCTTTAAGGACGAAGTAAGATCACCATTTGCATCCAAATAATTCCGATCAATTTCAAGCCTTCTGAAAGTCTTCTGCTTGTTATAAGCAATATTGGCAAAAAAGTTAATCTTATCTATACGATAATTAAAGTTGATACTTTCATTTGTCCGGCCATAAAAACCCTGCGCCAAATTTGCCGATACCACGGCATTAAATCCCCTGGTAGTATTTTTTTTGGTTTTGATGTTGATTACCCCTGCATTTCCTGCAGCATCATATTTAGCGGGCGGATTATCCATCAGTTCTATCTGATCTAACGCCGAAGATGGCAGAGAACGCAGGTATGTGGCCAGATTCGCGGCCGAAAGGTAGGTTGGCTTATCATCAATCATCACCATTACGCCGCTTTTTCCCTTAAAGGTAATATTGCCATCGGCATCAACCTGTACACCCGGGGTCTTGGCCAGCACTTCCAAAGCATTGGCGCCGGTGTTGGATATCAGTGCCCCAACATTAACTACTGTGCGGTCTATCTTTTGCTGTACGTATGATTTTTGGGCGGTTACAGTTACTTCATTCAACTTTTTCCCAATGGATGATAAAGTAAACGGCGGTAGATTAACCGCTTTTTGTCCGCTAACCTCTACCAAATTACTCCGGTAATTTTTATAACCTATATAAGTAGCCTTGATGATATAGGTGTTATTTTTTAAGTTTTGAAAGGCGAAGCTACCATCCGGATTAGCTAGTTTAGTACTTAAAACCACCGAGTCTTTTGCGGTTAATAAAATTACGGTTGCCCCGTCGAGCGGTTTCCGGGCATCATCTAAAACAGCTCCGGAAATGCTGCCGTCTTTTGTTTGAGCATCAGCAAAATTGAACAGAAATAGTATAAATAAGGTCAAAAAAGATAGGGACGGTAACTTCATGCCTACAAGACATCGATTGCGCTAAAATCGTTACATGATTGTTATTATTTTTTTGCAGAAACGCCACGTTTGGGAGTTACAAAAACCTTACTCTATTCTAAATCATTTACTCAAAAAATTCAGGCCGTTGATTGAAGAATCAGATTGTCGAATAAATAACCGTATCCGTTGGAAATAAGAGTAATACGATCTAAAAGATTATTGAAATTGATTTACAAATGGCAGCTTTGATTATCAGAACTTTTTTTAAATATATCAGGCAAGTCAATGGATCTTTTATGACGGATATCAGCCCCATTGTATCCTGCAATGGATAGACGTGGGTAAAATACCTGTTTTTAGGTATTACTAGTCGTTAGATTTTATAATACCTTCAAAAACAACAAATGAGCTGGATGGAATTGCCCAAAAGAAAAGGAATTGCTTCACTGATCGAAATGGGTAATTCATGCAAAACAACGTAAAATGAAAAAAGCATTCTTTATTATAATTACACTGTTGGGAATAAATGTTACAGTATTTGCTCAATCTCTAAAGGAAATGACTAATTATAGCATGTCCATTTTTTTTGCAGGCAAAACTACCATCGCGTTAACTCAGTCAGTGGAAATCGATACGGGCAAAAATAAGGTGGCTGTTTATACGGCAATGATTAACCCGCTTACCAAAAAGAATGATGTTGCTGATACTAGTATAATTGATGCTGCCACACTCGCCCCTATTTACCATGCGTCTGTTAACTCCGATCATAAATATGAGCTTCATTTTGGTAACAATGCAATTACCGGCTATTATATTGATAAGCGAAACCAAAAAAACACCACGATAAAGGACCCTGTAAATCTGTCATTAATTGACGGTAGTTCGCTTGACTATATGTTCACTAAACTTCCGCTTTCGGCAGGATTCAAAAAAAATTTCAATGTTTATAATTACAACCCAAACGGTCAATCCAGTATTTCAAAAGCATCTATTGGTGATGTGGAAAATGATACCTATGCAAGTATCCATTCCGGTAATCGTAATGTATGGAAAGTTAGCCTGACAGCTATTACTCCAAGCGGCGAGCAGCGCAAATACATTTATTATCTTGATAAAGATACCCGCAGATTATGGCATTATGATGTTGAAATAGGCGACAAAAAGATTTTCTCGGCCGTTAATAATGAGGATGATTACAACCCGTATCACAGCACATTTGACAAAAAAGAAACCCTTAAACTCATAACGGAAGGCAAATCTGTAATTTCAGGACAAGCCTTTGCCCGGGAAAATGATGCTGCTATAAAAGGGATCGCTGTACTAAATCTTAATAAAAAACAAGTTGCATCAGAAGGCACTGCCGTGATATTGATCCCGTATACCGATTTTTTTAAAGAGTGGTATGAACAAAATAAAAAGGCCAGTAAAACAGGAAAATCAGCACCGCTGCCCATGTCCGCAATCCAATGCATAAAAACAACAAAAATAGCTGATAATGAAGGGCATTTTGAGTTCACTAATCTGATGCCTGGCGATTATCTCCTGATAACCCAATTTACGATGAAGCATGGCGCTTCTCAAACTGAAGTTACCGGCTATACAGATACTTATATCAATGGAGCATATCAAGGCACTAATACCAATACCATTACACATTACTTTAACGTGCTCATGACTGCCAGTGCCCAAAAAGTGGTAACCATAAAACAAGATGGTGAAACCGTAACGGTTAAATTAAAGCAAATACAACAGTAAAAATTTGCAATTCTTTTTAAAATAAAAATATGTACCGAGTAATTTTAGTCATCGTTTTATTATCCGCTAATTCGTTGCTAAGCCGCGCACAAACCACGCCGGATATGACGGCATTTGGATATGCATTAGGTGAAAAATTAACCATCCCTGAATGCCCCTGCCAGATTGTTAAATCGACTACAGGCTCTGGAGTCTTATATGCAAAGCACTTTAAGGGTTATAAATATACAACGGGACCCGGCATTCCTGTTAGCAGTACCTGTTTTGAACGTATAGACATCGATAAATATACAGTAAAAAAAAGCGATCAATTGGATCCACTCCCAGCGTTTACGGATGGAGAGATTAGGGTTCGATTTGCTCCGGCAGATGCCCCCTCAAAAGACATGTGTCCTACGGGAACATTTGATGCAAGTGTTAGCGATTCCAAATTGATTGCTGTTTATTTTATAATCTACACAGGTGATGCTAACAATATATTTGAAACCTTGAAAAAAAAGTATGGGACTAATGTAGCTTTAAAAAATTATCAAATGCAAAATGGTTATGGAGCCACGCTAAATTACTATACTGCGGCCTGGGGGTTTCCCAATTTATATGTCATATTATTAAGTTCACTGCATAGTTCGCTTTCAGAACAATTTGGTAAAGTAACTATTGAACTGCCCCAAAAAAGCGATGCACAACCCGAAGCTAAACGGAAATTATAGGATTAAATTAGTTACTCCCTCCCTTTTGTCATCCAATTGCCATCATACTTACCCTTTTAAAATCTTTTAAGGGCCTGGTCGTCTTAGCGGTATATGAAAACTCGAATCTCCGCCATTATACTTTTATGGCTCACTATTGATATTTACTTTTTTTCGGCAGTTGCAACGCTTACTAATAATACATCCATATACCTGACTTATTGGTTAATTGATGCTTTGCTGGCCGGTACCATTATATACAGTGCATTTACCCGGAATATGAAACTCGTATCCTGGCTAATGGCCCTGATGTTATTATCCTTTGTACCCAAGCTGGTCAGCTCTATCGTATTGGTACTGGAAGATTTTACGCGCCTGTTTCGTGGCTTCCCGCCGCGTAGTTATGGTGTGAGTGAGTTTGCATTGGTAGTGGCAGCTGTATTTTTCGGACTGTTATTATTTGGCATTACGCGTGGGCGGCACTATTATAAAGTACGCCGGGAAACGCTCTTTTTTGATGATCTGCCCGAAAGATTTGATGGTTTTACGATCACGCAATTATCAGACATTCATTCCGGTAGTTTCAGCGATGCCCGGGGTGTACAGAAAGGACTCGACCTGGTAAACGCCCAGGGAAGTGATATGATATTATTTACCGGCGATCTGGTTAATAACCAGGCAACCGAAATGGATCCCTGGATACCGGCATTTGCCGGGCTGACAGCCCCTTATGGCAAATACTCGGTTTTAGGCAATCATGACTATGGCGATTACATGCAATGGGAAAACAAGGCCGATCAGCAGGCCAACCTCAACCGCCTGAAAGAGGTGCACCAGGAAATCGGGTTCAAGTTGCTGCTGAACGAAGCCACCCCTATTCAAAAAGACAACCAGGCCATCGCACTCATCGGCGTTGAAAACTGGGGCAAGGGCGGTTTTCATAAATATGGCGACCTTAAAAAAGCAACAGCCGGTGTACCCAACGAGGCCTTCAAGATCCTGATGTCACATGATCCATCGCACTGGGATGCCGTAACGCTTGGTCACCACCAGTCCATCCACCTCACCCTTTCGGGTCATACCCATGGCGCGCAATTCGGCTTTGAACTGTTTGGCTTTAAGTGGAGTCCCATCAAATACATTTATAAACAATGGGCAGGTCTTTACCAAAAAAGTGGTCTTTACCTCTATGTAAACCGGGGCTTTGGCTTTCTTGGTTTAAAAGGTCGTATAGGTATCTGGCCAGAGATCGCGGTGCTTACCCTAAAACGCAGATCCCTGGTTTAGTGAGATAAAAGAAAATAAAAGAGTCTGCTAATCAATGACCAGCAGGCTCTTTTATTTTAGGAGTATAATTCTATTATTGGTTTTACTAATCTTTATTAGTTATCTTCTCATCCGGGTTCTTGTTTATTGAATCTTTAGAATATAAAGAAACCCCGATAGCAAAGCCCATCCAAAACCGGTCCTGGTGTCTCCATTGCCTGCCCAGTTCACCGGAAATATGATCTATACCTCCAAATAAACCAACTTGAAAAGCAGAATATTGATACATTAAGCCAACCCCAGCGGAAATTGCTCTTGTGCTTGTAATTTTTGAAGAATAAAATTTGGGGTTTTTAAAAGCTACACTATCCAAATTAGCGCTTGTTACACCTATTAGGCCTAACATATTTATGGATTGTTCTTTTGTGCCTGGTACTGTGTATTTTAATCCGAATGTTAGCCCTAAATTTAAATTTTCCTCAAATGCTGAATAAGTATTTCCACCATTTCCGAACCGGATCTTTAATGGCAAGGTTAATGCCCCAAATGTAAAATCAAAATTGCCTGTATTATACAAAAGGGCTCTATTCAAATCTTCGGCCAAAATAGTAAACTGCTTGAAATTTGCCCAATTTCCTATAAAAGCATTATCCTGAGGATAGGTGGTTAAGTCGCTTTTTTTGATTTTGCTAAAATTTACATCTTTTAATAACAAGGGATTCCCGGCTTTGGTGGCGCCAGCATTTCTATTTTTTTTGTTCTTGATAGTGTCACCATAATAATAGCCAAATAAAACAGTATAGATATTGTTTTTAATATCTGTTATCGTGAATTTGGTTCCCGGTCTTACCCTGTATGATATAGCTGTATCTTTTCCCGTAGGTAAAGATTTAACACTTAACTCTGATGTGGTAATATACCACTTTCCTATTACCTGGGTTTGGGCTATAAGATTTGAATATGTAGTTAAATTGATAATGGCGACCCATAAGATTAATTTAAATTTCTTTTCCATCGTGATAAGGCTTTGGTTATTAAGTGCTTAAATATATGGAAATAGTGTCGAAATAACAATAATACCTGACTTTTATTTAAGCAACAGAAGTGGACATAGAAACATAAAAAGAGCCCGCTGATCAATGATCAGCAGGCTCTTTTGTTTTTTGTAAACTCCGGGCTGTATTAATTAGGTAAACCCCATTATCCATGAGTAAGCTTATTAAGCTTAAAACATGAAGTAATCTTCCCCGGAGCAAGTAACAATATATCGAAAGTCTCGTATAAAAAACAACTTGCCAGGCCTTGGAAGCTTGATATATAATAACGATTTGAACCCAATACATTTTACATCCCCTTCTTAAATTTAAACATGAAAAGTAAAAATCACCTGATCCGTATAATCATCGGTGTAATGGTTATATCATCCTTCGCAATGTGTACTAAAAGCAACATTGAAAAACCAGCAAATACGGCTACAGAAACTGCATCTGCAAAAGTGCAAACCGCAGCGGTTTCTACCTTTACCTATACAGTTAAGGCTTCGGACTGGATGGTTGATGGCACTAGCATACCCGCAGGAGCTACTATATTTATACCTGCCGGAACGCGAGGATCTTTGTTGTTTAAAAACCTTAAAGGAACGGCAGCAGCCCCTATTACTATTACTAATCAAAGCGGTAAAGCAATCATCTCTACATCCGTTACTGCTTCGTACGCATTTAAGACACAAAACTGTAGCTATTTTAAAGTAATAGGCAGAGGGACTACGTCAATTAAGAATGGGTTGGTTGTAAATGGTGGAAACATCGGTATGACAATGGATGATCTGAGCTCAGATTTTGAGATTGCCGGGGTTGAAGTTTGTAACAGCGGTTTTGCCGGTATTATGGCAAAAACAGACCCATCCTGTGATGCAGCAACATGGCGTGGTCATTTTACAATGAAAAATGTATTTATTCACAACAATTACGTCCATAAAACAGGTGGTGAAGGCTTGTATATAGGTAATTCTTTTTATGCCGACGGGGTATCGCTTTCCTGCGGCACTGTTTTGCCTCACGACGTGGTAAACGCTAAAATATACGCCAACTTTGTTGATTCTACCGGTGCTGAGGGAATTCAGGTGGGCTGCGCTGTTTCAGGGTGTGAGATTTATAACAATATGGTTATAAATCCCGGAATGAGCCCTTTTTCGGCATATCAGAACAACGGGATACAAATAGGCGAAGGAACCGGAGGCAGATGTTATAATAATCTGATTGCTAATGCACCCGGTAACGGTATTATTGTTCTTGGCCTCGGGAACAACCAGGTCTTTAATAACTATATTCTAAATTCACAGAGCTATGGCATTTTTGCCGATTCCAGGTATACGCCGGGCCCCTACTTTCAGTTTATTAATAATGCCATCATCAATTCTGAATTGGGTGGTATAAAATTAAATTCCGAGACTATACCGATGAATACCGTTATCAATAACGTTATTGTACAATCTGGAGGAGCAAGCCTTGCCATAATCAGAAAGAGCAGCAGTGTTAAACTTACAGCTTTAAATAATTACATAACTGACAATGTAAATAATATAAAATATGTAAATTATAATGGAGGAGATTTCCATTTATTATCCTCATCTCCCCTTATTAAGGCGGGACAAAACACCACAACTTATGGTGTAAGTTTTGATTATTTTAGCACTGCACGCCCTCCTATCAGTGCTTTTGATATAGGCGCTGCTAAATATTGATATTATCCACACATAACCTCAGGTTCCTTTCGGCAGAGGCTTTCTGCTGGCACACGCTTGTCGCGTGTTATCCTACTGTATATTGAATAGTTAACCGCTGGAAGTGCACGTGGCACGCGTGCGTCAGCAAAGGGACAAAATGATCAGCGGGCCTTTTTGTATTCATTAGGGATATCTCAGAGAAAATCTAAAAAAGCATTTTTCGCTCTAAAATGAGACGATTCCACTAAACAATGATAAGATCTGTGCAGGCAGTATTGAACAGGAACCTGTATTTTGGTAACACAATTATAGATGGTATCCGATCACTTTTCTGGATACAAAACCTAATATTTTTAAAATATAGATTCATAAGCCGGTCGCTTGATGTAACAAGATATTGGATATGCAGCAGCGTATGTCTGATTATTGTTTGTGCATATGCATGGCATAAAAGCTGTCATTTTAAATAGCATCATCTCCATAACCATTAATGAATATAAACCTAAAAACCTATGAGAAATCAATTTACAAAAGCGCGCTGGCTATTGACTTATGCTGTAGTTATAGCGTTAAGTTTTGTCGGATGCGCTAAAAAAGCAACCACATCTGCGTTACAATCAGACAGTTTAAAAAGCTCCCGGGATAAGCACACAGATGCTATTGATCAAATGAGTGGCAACCCTGTTTTACCTGTTGCAACAGCCGATCCGGATATAATTTATGCCAATGGCAAATATTATATTTATACAACCGCTACCGGCCCAAACACCAGTCAGTTTCATGCCTACTCGTCAACCGATTTGTTAAACTGGACCGATGAAGGCATTGTTTTAGATCTGGCCAATGTAAGCTGGGCGCATACAGATGGCTGGGCGCCATCTGTATGCGCGCGTAATGGTAACTACTATTTTTACTTTACTGCCGCTAAAAAGATAGGGGTGGCAGTAAGCACCAGTCCAACCGGTCCGTTTGTTGATAAAGGCAGTGCCCTGGCAACAGGAGATGGTACCGACCCTATAGATCCGATGGCGTTTATAGATACTGATGGACAGGCTTATCTGTATTGGGGAAACACGACCATCAATATCCAGCAGCTTAATACCGATATGATATCGCTAACAGGTACCAGGGGGCACAATCAACCATCTAATTATTTTGAAGCCCCATATATCCTTAAACGAAACAGCACTTATTATCTGATGTACTCTATTAATGATTATCGTAATGATGATTATCATGTAGAATATGCTACTTCATCAAACCCAATGGGTCCATGGACCAACAAAGGGCGTATCACATCGCCAATAAATAACATAAAAGGGCCCGGGCATAACGCAGTACTCAGAAAGCCGGGCTGTAGCGATGAATACTTTTTTGTTTATCACAGGCGCACCAGCACCAATGTAGATGAGCGTCAGGTTGCTATTGACAGACTGTTTTTTGATTCGGCAGGTAACATTATGCCCATCAACATTACTACTTCGGGCGTAACACAATCGCCGGGCACAACACCGTGTTATATACCCAACCCGATACCCGATGGTCAGTATGCTATCC
The DNA here is from genome assembly GCF_900155965.1 of Mucilaginibacter lappiensis. Taxonomy (GTDB): domain Bacteria; phylum Bacteroidota; class Bacteroidia; order Sphingobacteriales; family Sphingobacteriaceae; genus Mucilaginibacter; species Mucilaginibacter lappiensis. Next base: position 81,840 of record NZ_FTMG01000010.1, on the reverse strand, counting down.
GGTCGAAGATAAATACCACAACCGGTGCAGGTTTATACCTTGATATTGCGGGATGTGCTACTGGTAACGCTGATGTACGAACCTGGACACGCACCACTTGCGACGGTCAGAAGTGGAATCTGACTTATCTCAACAATGGCTTTTATAAAATTATATCAGAATTGCCCAACCACAAATCACTGGATCTGGATGCCTGTACAATTGACCGTGGTGCAAATATCCAGGTTTGGGATGTTTTCCCTAACGATTGCCAGCAGTGGCGCATTGAAACTTTAGGGGATGGCTGGTACCGCATTATGGCAAAAGCAGGCAATAATGTAATGGATATTATTAATGGCGACCCCACGCCCGGTGTCGATGTACGGTCATGGACATGGAACGGTGCAGATCCCCAGTTTTGGAAATTTGAAGCTCCCTGAGTTTGAGCTATTTTAAACCTGTTAGAATTAAATCTTAGATAATTTGATGTATTTTTAAGAATTGCAAAGGTAGGTATTATGTTCCTGACGGCCCAGCCACATCCAGCTTTAAGACCATTTGTAAAGGCCTACTGGTATTTACAATTAACACATCGTGGACAACTGCTTGATCTACCGATAACACCTGCTCCTGAAAATTGCTTGTACTTTTATCCAAAGGATAAATTGCAGGCCCGCTTTCAAGACAAATTTGAATCAAACTTTCCTGATAATATTATAACCGGACAGTTTACTTCACGTCACAATTTGCTGATTCCTAATAATTACCTCATGTTCAAGGTACTACTTCAACCCGCGGGCTTCTTTCGGTTATTTGGCGTTCCCATGACTCTTTTTACAAACTCACATGAGGAAGCCAATTTGGTTTTAGGTAGCGAAATGATTGAGGTTAATGAACAAATTCAAAATGCTGCAACTTTTGAAAAAATGGTTGAAATAGTCGAGGCTTACCTGCTCAAAAAAATAACATCATATAAAGTAGAACGACACCCTATTGATGAAGTGCTGAAACAGCCAAATTTTTATCAATTTTCGCTTGATCGGCTGGCATATGATGCCTGTTTAAGTTCACGACAGTTTGAGCGGAAATTTCTGGAACGAACAGGGGTTTCGCCCAAATTTTACAGTCGTATTGCCCGCTTCAATCAAGCGATGAAACGGAAGGTTGATGTTCCTGGTCAAAGCTGGCTACATGTTGCCTATGATTGTGGTTATTTCGATCACAATCATCTGTTAAGAGATTTCAAACAATTTACCAACGAAGTACCTACCAACTTTGATTTTGAAAATGCTATTATTTATTAAAACATGTCGGATTTTTACTAAGTCTTTCAATTACTGGCACCTTATGTTTGTAAAAAATATTTAAAAAGATGACAGCACGCATTATTTCTTTGATACTGGTTATTTATGCCTCTTATTTTTTCGGCCTGTATGTTCAGGGCCTGGTTGCTCCATGGGAATATAACGTTTCAGGGAAAGCTTTTGCCGAATATCATAAAGCCATAGATTTTTACATGGGCAAAAGAATGCCGGTATTAGTACTTTCTTATATAGGGTTTATGATTTTGTTTTTAATCTTCAACAGAAAGGAATGGGAATCTTTATCTTATTGGCTTATTCCCCTGGCTATAGTTTTACAATTGATCTCGATTTATATCGGCGTCACCAGCAATGTACGAATGAACCCCGAAATGAATGCATGGAATCCGGACAACCTTCCTGTAAACTGGCAGGAAATACGCGATAAATGGTTATACTATCACAATAGAGGCAGGTTTATTAACATTCCAATCCAGATAATTGTATTTACTTCCTGTTATTTATTTTGGAATAAATAACGTGATTATTGGCGTTGCCAACTAACCCGAACTTCATTATCGAAGTACATTAAATAAAGAAAACTCAGTCACCACTTTCAATAAGGATTTTTATCCTAACGGATTTACCGTGCAATTACTTCTCAAAGCCAGTGTAATGAATTGGAAACGGTAAAGAGGATTTTGTGCTATTAAATGAAAGCTTATGTACACAGAAAAAGTTAGAACATTTACAAAAAGAGAAATGGAAGTACTTACGTTGATAGGTGAGGGTTTTTCTACCAAGCATATCGCTGAGCAATTATTTATCAGTGTTAATACCGTTGAAACACACAGGCGCCATCTGCTCGAAAAAATGGAGGTAAAAAACTCCATGCAACTGATAAAACATGCAACACATGCTTTGTGGCTTAATACAAACTAACCGTTAAACAGACGCCTAGCCTAATAATAGGTAAATAAAAAGCGGCCAATCGTTTGATTAGCCGCTTTCTTAAGAACCTTTTTAGTTTGTTAAGGATTTGGTTGCATTAGCTTGTTAGTTTGAAGTTCTACGCCTGATATAGGCCAGATATAATTGGATGCCGTGACTGCTACAGCCGGAGAATTCCCCTGAGCTCCGGATTTGGCAGGGAGCGCCTGGCCTGTACGGAACAGGTCTGTCAGCCTGAAACCTTCACCCAATAACTCAATCCGTCGTTCAGTTAGTATAGTATTGATTAAACTCGCTTGTGAACCTATATCTGCCGGATCAAAGGTAAAGGTTGGATCCGAGCGGTGCCTTACTGCGTTTAACAAAGCGCTTGCATTAACCAGATCACCCGTACGGGCATAAGCTTCGGCCGCGCTAAGCAGTACCTCACTATATCTCAGCACCGGTACATAATCGGTAAAGGGTGAAGGTGTTTTATATTTGGTCAGATAATTAACCGTACCTACTTTAGTAATAAAACCCTTACGTGCATCCGTTGAAGCGGTTCCGCTTAATGCTGTATTGGCATAAATACCAGTAGGGTTCAGATAATATTCACCGTTACCAGGTCCCGAAGTAAAGTAATAAGCCAACTGATTCTGTGTGCCCGGAGCATCACTGGTGGTAAACGGTAAAAATAATAAAGCTTCGGCTCCGGTATACGAACCGGTAAAAACAGTAGCGATACTGCTTTCCAGTTTACTGCCACCTGTTGGCGACTGGTAAGGAGCTGTAGCGCTGATCAATTTATTTGTTTCTGTAAGTACCTTAGCATAATTAGCTTGAGCCAAATACACCCTTGCTTTTAAGGCTATGGCCGTATTTTTAAACGCCCTGAAAGCCCCATTAGCCTGAGTTGCGCTAAGCTTGGTTTCCGCATCGTCAAGGTCTTTTAATATCTGCGTATATACTTGCGCCACCGTGCTTCTGGCCAGGTCATTTGTTCCGGCCCCGGTCAGGTCTGTTTCGGCCAGTAGTCGTAACGGTAAACCAGGGCTTGCTCCGCTATCAAAAACATAAGGCTTGGCATAGGTTTGTACCAAAGCAAAATAAGAAAGCGCCCTTAAAAATTCTGCCTCGCCGATATACTGATTGGCTGTAGCCGCATCAACTTTTGACAGGTTGGCATTAAGCCCTACCAAAAAAACATTAACCCGGTTAATAGCCGTATAGGCCGCACTCCAGAGATTAACTACCTCATTAGTGTTTGAGTTCACATTCTGGTTCCAGGTATCTAAACCAGTAACGCCATTGGGCTTATTTACTATAAACTCTTCACCCCTTATCTCATTATAGATCACATAGCGGCCTCCATAAAACTGACCGCTTTTAACTCCTGCATATAATCCGTTTACCTGGCTTAAAATTCTGGCCGGCGTGTCAAATGCTTTAGAATCAATGATACTTGTGGTTGGCGATGGTGTTAATAGATCCTTTGTGCAGGAACTGCCCATTACCATGGTCAATGCAAGCACTGCGGCATTGACGGCATATTTATATTTCTTTATTGTTATCATGATCGTAATAATTAAAATCCTACATTTAAACCAAACGTAAATATCCTGCTGGAAGGCACGGTATTACGGTCGATACCCGGTGCCAGGTTGGAGTTACCGTTGGATGAAACTTCAGGGTCTGAGCCTTTGTAACCAGTAACTACAGCCAGATTTGTAGCCTGTACATATATCCGCAATGAAGAAATGCCCGCTCCATTAACCAACCGCGACGGGAATTTATATCCCAGTGCCACGTTTTTGAGTTTTGCGTAAGCGCCGTTTTGAACATTGGAAGAATTGGGTATGGCCGACCCGTTGGAATAGTTATCGCCGTAAACTACTTTAGGAATATCGGTAACTTGACCCGGGGTTGTCCAGCGTCTTAATATCCCGGTTTCATTGTTCCAGAATCGCTGATCGCGGAGTGTAGCCTGTGTTCCGTTATATATTTTATTTCCTCCCGAAAAAGTAATACCAATGTTTAAATCAAAGTTTTTGTAAGCAACAGTATTATTTAAGCCACCATAATAGGTAGGGATAGATCTGCCCACAATGCGGCCATCCAGTGTGCCGTCAATAGCCGGAGCAGCCGTACCATCAAGATAGGTCCATTTAGATGGCGTGCCAACCTGGTTATATTGCACCTGCTTACCAAAGCGATTTATAAATATACGCTGACCGTTGGCCGGGTTTACACCATCTACAGGAACCACAAAAATAGATCCCAACGTATACCCTACCCGGGTAACACTTGCGGTTTCCAGGCTTGAGGTTACACCGTAAATATCTGAATTGCCCTGCGCCAGTGCTGTAACCTTGTTACTGAGCGTACTGATATTAAAATTGGTGGTCCAGCTGAAGTTGGTTTTAACGATATTTCTTGAAGTAATATTCAACTCAAAGCCACGGTTGTACATGGAGCCTACGTTGGCCGCAATGGTATTGCCGGGTATACCTCTTGATGGTGATTGAGGCGCATTCAAGATCAGGTTGTTGATACTGTTATTATAGTAATCAAGCTCCGCCTGTATGCGTCCTTTAAATAAGCCAAAGCTAAGGCCTACGTCTGATTTTTTACTGGTTTCCCATTTCAGATTAGAGTTACCGGCCTGGTTAAAATAAACCGTTGCCGCGCCGCCATACAAGCCTGAGTTATACAACGATAAAGAGGCAAAGTCGCCAACGCCCACATTACCTACTACACCGTAACTTCCTTTCAGTTTAAGATCTTCGAAGATCCGGCCCAGCTTTGAACTTTTAAAGAAGCCTTCCTCAGCTATGTTCCAACCAATAGAACCCCCACCAAAATTACCATACTTATTATTGGCCGATAAACCGGAAAACCCGTCACGTCTGAAGGTTCCGCTTAGCAGATACTTTTTATCAAAGTCATAATTTGCCGTTCCAAAGAAAGACCTGAAACCGTTTTCAGACTGAAAGTTCCCGGTTGTGGCATCACTTAAAACATTCAGGAAATTTCCCTGGAAATTATTGAAGTACGAATCGCCTAAGTTGGTTCGTTGCGTTCCAGTACCCAAATTGGTGGTGTGATATTCTTCATAACCAGCCAGGGCATTGATATGATTTTTTCCTAAATCTACAATGTAGTTCAAGGTGTTAGTCCAATCCCTGCGGTTATACTCCTGAAAGGTATTCAAAGCCAGCCCGTTTGAGCTTTGTCCGTCGCCAGCTATCGGGTTTTGGAACGAGGTATTGGCGGTATTGAGTTTGTTGATACTATACTGGGTTTTAAATTTCAGCCCGGTAACCAGTTGCCATTCGCCATACAGATTACCAATCACGTTGGTATTACTTGACGTATACTTATCCAAATCAAGTAGTACCAGTGCATTAGGATAGTTATTGGCAATGGTATTAGCGCCTAAACCCAGGGTTCCGGTGCTGGTGATGTTATAAGAACCATCGGGATTGCGGGGAGCCACATTAGGGTTTAATACTAAAGGTAAACGGGCCAGTCCGCCGGTATTATAAGCCTGTCCTGGTAACGACCCGCTGTTGGGCCCCTTATTGAGGGTGCTGCTGTAACTAAAATTAGTACCTATAGTAATAGCCTTCGACAAATGATGATCCAAATTCCCGCGGAATATCTTTCGTTCAAATGAATTAGTTTTGATAAAGCTCTCCTGGTTGCTGTAGCCGGTAGACACAAAATAGGATGTCTTTTCTGTAGCGCCCGAAACGTTCATGTTATGATTATGCGATAAACCGGTCTGGTAAACAATTTTATACCAGTCTGTATTAATTTCATTACCATTGGCATCCTTTTGAATAGCAAAGCCCGGAGCCAGGCCTGCGTTGGCACGGGCTTCGTTCTTCAACTCTACATACTGATCGGCATTTAGCAGCTTAGGTAAGTTAAATGCTTTATTAATACCTACCCAACCATCGTAGTTAACCTGGGTTTTACCAAGTTTTCCTTTTTTAGTAGTAATCACCACAACTCCATTGGCAGCCCTTGATCCGTAGATGGCCGTAGCCGAAGCGTCTTTTAAGATGTCAACTGATTCTATATCGTTCGGGTTAATGTCTCCCAGTGGATTGTTAGAAGCGCTGTTGCCGGTACTGCCAGTAAATACCGGGACACCATCAACAATAATTAAAGGGTATGAACTCAAAGATATAGAGTTGAAACCCCTGATCCTGAACACCGGCGGATTATTCAATACCCCGTTTGGCTGTATAATGTTCACACCTGCGGCCTGACCGGCCAGTGCCTGGTCAAAACTTTGAACCGGCTTATTGGCAATTTGTGCTGAGGTGACCTTAACTGCAGAACCGGTATAATCTTTTTTGCTTATTCTGGAATAACCGGATATCACCACTTCAGATAGCTGGCTCGCCGTAGCGCTCAGAGAGACCGAAAGTTTATTTGAGGTTATGGTAACCGTTTGTGGAGTATACCCTATGAAATTAAAAGTTAAGCTTTGTTTTCCGGCAGGTACATTAATGCTGAAATCGCCATTGCCATCCGTTTGGGTACCTATAGTAGTGCCTTTGATAGAAACAGACACACCCGGAAGTGGGCTGCCATCACTGGTATCTGTAACATGGCCTGTTATTTTGCGGGTTTGCGCGTACGCTTGAGTGCATACCAATACAATAACCCATACTAAGTATAGTATTTTTTGATTCATCGTTAAATTGTCGTTAATAGTTAATAATTAATTGTCTAGGGATTTGAGACAACGCTGATCTGATCAGATTTGAATCTTGCTGATGATTATTTCATGTTGCGGAGGGGGGGGGTTACAGGATTAATGGGACAAGTGAATTAAAGATCTTTAAAAGTGTATTTATGGGATTCGATATAGCCAAAACAGCAATGAGGTTCCTTAAAACAGGACGTGTGGCTGTTACAGATAGCAGGAAATGGCAATTGATATGACAGATAAGATATCATGGTGATAATATAATCAATAAGAATTAGCTATAATCAACAAATAGAAGCATTTAATACAGAATACCTCATTATAACTAATTAAAAACTAAAATTTACTCAAATCAACAGATTCTAATTATAAATTTTTTAGTAAATTATAAAATTTATATAAAATTTCATAGTTAAGTATAATTTTTTTTATAAAAAATAACTTTTTCTTATCAAATTTTAATAATTTTAATCTATAATGATATATAATTAATTTTTTATTAAATATAAATTTAACTGGTTTGCCTTTTTCGAGATAAACAATCTTTTTTTAAACATATCATCTTGCGTATTCAGAAATACATCTGAAATCTTAGCCGATTTATGATATAGAAGAGTAGGTAAGGATAATAAACAGGCAAAAAAAATAAAAAGGGGATACGCATCAAGCGTCAAGCGGTCTCTTGCAAAGGAGAGTTATAGATGATTGCCTACCGGCAACCTCAGGAGCTCTTTTAGGAGCCCCTGAGGGGACAAAAATTATTACATGTTCTTAAGCGCCAATAGTACCTGTTTTAACATTTCCACTTCGCGCGTAATTCGCTACAATAACACCACTTGGTGTAACAAAGCCCTCTGTTAATTTAAATGCTGCCGGAACCACTTCGTTGTCAAACAACTTTTTTCCTTTGCCAAGAAGCACCGGGTAAATTTTGAGCCAGAGTTCGTCAGCTAAATCATGCTTCAGTAATAGCTGAACGAGCTCACTGCTACCCCAAACTTTGATGTCGGCCCCATCTGAATTTTTGAGTTTTTGGATATCTGCCACACTTGTAAGGAACACCGAGTTTTCCCAACCAGACTCTTTCATGGTGTTGGACATCACGTATTTCGTGACATCATTAATGCCCGGCCAGTGTTCCGCATGTTCGGGCCAGAAATTAGCAAAAATCTCAAATGTTTTTCTGCCCAGAAGAATATCCGCAGGTTCCATCTGCTTTTGTAACACCTTATTAAAAACCTCGTCACCATAAGATGCGGACCAACCGCCATATTGAAAGCCACCTGATGTATCTTCCTCAGGTCCGCCTGGTGCCTGCATTACTCCATCTAATGTAATAAATGTTAAAACGATTATCTTTCTCATGTTAGTTTAATTGAAATTGTTAATTTTTTATTCAATAGTTCAAAAATATTTATCGAGCATCTTTTTAATACCAAATACGATTATGCTTACTTTAAAAAGCCATCCAGATAGCCTAATATGGTTTTCGTCTGCGTCATTAGGCCAACATGGCTCTGCGAAGGAACAATAGCCAAATGCGACTTGGGCATCGGTCCTAAATCGGCAGAGACACCACCACCCAGTAATTGATAGGTTTTTGCTAATTCAATTTTATCCAGACCATCATTATCGCCAGAGATGATCAATACTGGCGAAGTAATTTTCGCAATATTACTGTCCCCCATGTCAAATGTCTGCCCAACAAAAGCAAGCATCTGTCCCATAAACATTGTCCATTTTGTTTTGTCGGGTGCTACTGCATCATATGCCGTTTTCATAGGACTATTCGCAAACATTTCGGGTTTCATATTTTTAAACGCATTGGCTATTTGAGGCAGCCAACCACTGCTTTTATAGGTAGACGAAATGATCACTAATTTTTTGACCCGTTTAGGGCTTTGTATGATCAACTGGTAAGCAACAGAGCCCCCCATGCTATACCCTACAACATCGGCGCTGTCAACTTTTAAGTAATTCATTACTCCATCCACATCACTTGCCAGGGTAGCTAAGTCTAATTTTCTGTCCGAAAATGGTGTGTGCCCGTGTCCCTGCATTTCAATGGCAATTACCTTTCTTGTTTTTGACAATTCGGGTATTAATTGCCCCCAATTCCCCTCAATGGTCATAAAAGCACCGTGCAGTAAAACGATAGGTTTACCCTCACCATATACTTCGTAATAAACTTTAATGCCATTAACGGGTATGTAACCACTACCGGAAGGCTTGATTTGTTGCCCGTTAGATTGAGCTGCTGCAAACATAATGATGGCCATTAACAGTATTAATTTAAGAGGATTAAGTGTTTTGAGTAAATTTTTCATGATGAATATTAAAATTTAGTTTAGTTTAAAATTTATTAACAATACAAAGTTGGAATTTACTTCGGGGTTTAACACAGTGCGAAAACGACAACTTAGAGGGTGAATTCCGCCAAAACATATTTATCTTTATAAAAAGGAAATTCGATAATGAAAAAAGTGTCTGTTTATGTGCCCGAAAATGCAGCTATTGAGGCTGTAACCCCAGCCTACCGTTTATTTAAAACAGCCAATGATTTTTTAAAAGCATTTGATAAAAATTCTTTATTTGATGTGGAGTATGTTGGCTTAAAAGATTACATAGCTACCAACGACGGAGAATACTCCGTAAAAATAGACCGGCAAATAAAAGACATTAAGGAAACTGACCTGATCATCATACCTGCCGTTTTTGGCGATATCAACGAGGCCATAAAAGCAAATGAGCATGCAATTCCCTGGATAAAAAAAATGTACGGCAATGGTAGTGAAGTTGCAAGTTTATGTAATGGTGCTTTTTTGTTAGGAAAAACCGGCTTGGTAAATGGAAAAAAATGTTCTACACACTGGGCCTATTTTAATCAATTCCGGGAGATGTATCCGGAAGTAGAAATTGTAGATGGCGCTGTTATTACTGATGAAGGTAAAATTTATTCGAGTGGTGGTGCAAACTCGTTATGGAACTTGCTGCTTTATTTATTAGAAAAATACACCGATCGAAATACCGCTATTTTAGCCGCTAAATATTTTGCAATAGATATAGATCGAAATAGTCAGAGCGCTTTTACAATCTTTACCGGACAAAAAGATCACAATGATAAGGAGATCTTGCAAACACAAAACTACATCGAAAAAAGCTATCAGGATAAGCTAACTATTAATAGCCTGGCAGATAAAGTAGACATTAGTCAAAGGAGCTTTGAAAGAAGGTTTAAACTAGCTACCAATAATACGCCTGTTGAATATATGCAAAGAGTAAGAATTGAAGCCGCCAAACGTAGTTTTGAAAGCTCCAGAAAAAATGTATCGGAAGTGATGTTTGATGTTGGCTATAGCGATATGAAAGCATTCCGGGATATATTCAAAAGGGTTACGGGAATTACGCCCATTGAATACAGAAATAAGTATAGTAAAGTGGTAGTGGAGAAATGATATATAATGTCCGATAAGGACCTCTCGCAGAGAACCAAGAGTTACAGGCTGTTCACAGGCCCCTCAAGGTCCCCTTCAGAAGACTCAGAGGGGACGGAGGTGACAGATGCAAATTTAATTGTGGGCCGATTGCAAACTGCCGGGCCCTTTATTTTTATAGTTACCCAGCATTCACGCTTTGATTCATAAATCCGATAGAGCGGCTTTCCTGTTGTTTAACGGCTATGCCTTGTACAAATAACTGGCCTTCTTCTATTTTAAATTGCAGGCTGTGTTCATCAGGTTTAAAACCGTCTGCTTTCAGAGCTTCTTTAATTTTTTCAACTAGCTCTTTACGGTCAAATACCGGGCTGACCTTAATTTGATCATTAAGCGCTTCGAGCACGATACCTTCTGCCTTATATGAAAATAACTTCGATTCCATAGGATATTGTTTTAAGCTAAATATAATCAGATCCCTAAACTTTATGAGCCAATTAGATCAATAAATTATCTAATTTTCAATTAATCCTACCTATACATGGCACAAGGCCCCCTACCGTATATTTTGTGTTTTTATTATACAGCTATTTTACCAGTACTTACATGTCAGGTCTTTTATGTTTCAAGACAAGATGCTACAATAACCGAAAGCAACGAAATAATCATAAATACAATAGCATATATTTTAACTCCTGATTGGTATAAAAGTATAGCTGACCCCCAGAAAAATATTATTGAAAATATCTCCCGGTATGGCATCGGTAACCGGTGTGCCGAAAGCGGAGCAGCTAACACACTCCATATTCCTGCCGCTAATAAAGGTGTTCCGATCCCAAGCAAATAGGATAATATAATGGACCTGTGATTGTGAAAGCCCCAATATACCAATGAAACAATTGTACATATTTCAAGTAGAAACATTACACCTTTATTATATGATAAAATCTTATCCATGTATAAATTTCAATTAAACTAAGTTAAAAATTCACCTGACTTATCCGTTACGGCATTGCTATTTATAAGCCCCCTCAGGTTCCTTTCGGGAGACCCTGAGGGGACGAAAACCCGCCAAGCTTTATTTTCCTTTCGGGAAATAACCTTGAATAGAGGTTAGTACCTGTAGAAATCCTCCAAAAGGATAGCCTTTTTCTATGGTGAGTCTGAAAGTTTTATTGTTTACATCTCTCAAGATAATTTCAGTAAAATCTGCCAGTGTTTTGGAGCCACTCGCTCTTTCACCCGGCATATCCAAATTACTATAAACGAGTTCCGCGAGATTCATCATTCGCAAATCTTCCGAATTCATCGAAAGAACACGTTTGGTGGTTAACAAGGTCCCGTTTGAAGGGTCGAACCGGCAAACAATCAGCGGTATTTCATCTGTTTCGAGGTAATGTAACAACTCTTTATAATCATGCCTATTTTTATCTGTTATAATTTTTGTATAAAGACCTTCGCTTTTACTCGAACCAAACTTCTTTAATACAATAGGGATTCTTTTTTCGGTAATTCCCATGTTTTTTTTATTTAATGGTAGTTAATGCTTTATCAGCCCATGTCCGCTGCCATCATCAACCATCCCCAAACGAAAAAAGCCCGGCGATTGCCAGGCTTTTTTCATGTTCAGCGGTGAGGGAGGGATTCGAACCCTCGGTACAGTTTCCCGTACGTCAGTTTAGCAAACTGATCCTTTCGGCCTCTCAGGCACCTCACCGTGTTCTTTTCAATATGTTCCCCGTTTTTCGGGATTGCAAATATAGTAATTCATGTTTCCCGTCAAAAAAAAAGTTATATTTTTAATAATCTATCCGCACATGATAAATACTCATCAGCATCCGCTTAAAAATAGTTTTGATAGTTTCAATATCTTTTAAAGTTATATTACTGTCTTTCAGCTGGTTCTGATCCAACTTGTACTTCACTATCCGGTCAACCAAAATACTGATCGACTCTTCATCAGGCTCTTTTAAAGAGCGCGAAGCGGCCTCAACCGAGTCGGCAAGCATCAAAACACCCGCTTCTTTGGTGAAAGGGATGGGTCCCGGGTATCGGAAAATGTTCTCGTTGATGAATTTTTCGGGAAAGTTTTTTAATGACGACTGGTAAAAATAATCCACCCGGGTATTACCATGGTGGGTACGTATAAAATCGATAATCACCTCGGGCAGGTTGGCTTTACGCGCCATTTCGATACCCTTGCTTACGTGCCTGATGATGATCTGGGCACTCTCTTCATAAGGCAGCTTATCATGCGGATTAAAGCCCGAGCTTTGGTTTTCGATAAAAAACAGCGGGTTTTCCATTTTACCAATATCATGGTACAACGCCCCTGCCCTTACCAGCAAGGCATTACCGCCAATGGTATAAATGGCGTTTTCGGCCAGGTTAGCTACCTGTAACGAATGCTGAAAGGTACCCGGAGCGTTAAAGGCCAGTTCGCGCAGCAAAGGCGCATTGGTATTGGTGAGCTCGATGAGCGTAATATCCGACGTGATGGCAAATATCTTTTCAAAGATGTAAATAAGCGGATAAGCCAGCAGGGTAAGCAGCACGCTCACCACAAAAGGCAGAAAATCCATCCAGTCGATATCCAGGAAGGTGCCTTCGCGGATAAAGGTGATACCCAAAAAGGCCACAAAATACGTAAAGATGATAATGACCGCCGAAATCAGGAACTGCTCGCGCCTGATCAAGTTTTTGATACTATAGATAGATACCATACCGGCCGTGATCTCGTAATAAGCAAACTCAAAGCTGTTGGGTACAAAAAAGCCGGCGATGAGTACTACCAGCAAATGTATGTTAAGCGCCAAACGCGTATCAAACAAAATACGGATAATGATTGGCACGATGCAGTACGGTATATAATACAGGTTGGTAGGGAACTGCAGTTTAATAGCCAGCGACAAAGTGGCCAGCATGGCCGTCATTACCAATAATATTAAACTTACCAGGCGGTTATCGGCATAAATATCCTTACGAAAAAGATGCAGGAATATCATCAGCAAGGATATAGCTATACCTACCAGGAAAAACTGCCCCAACAGTACCAGTTTGCGGTTACCGTTGGTACGGGCATTATCCTCAAAAGCCTGTTTATATGATTCCAGCTTTTGATAAACATCATCATTAATCACCGAACCTTTGTAAACAATCACCTCCCCTTTCTGCACCATACCACGTGTGATCGATAAACCATCAATAGCCTCGTTGATGAGTCGCGAGGTTAAGTTATTATCATAGCTTAAATTGGTTTGCAGCCTGTTTTGCAGCATATCCAGCAAAAAAGCCTTATCCAGATCGGTATGTTTGCTCAGGATCTTGTCGCAATAAGCCAGGGCCTTTTCTTTGGTAAACAGTTCGTTGGTATTTTTGGCGGTGGCTACGTTTTTGTCTAAAACGGTGATGGGATAGTTTTCGGAATTTACCTGATATTGAGGGTTCAGCTTTAAAATACCGGTTTCATATATTTCCTGCAGCAGATCGGTACCAGTTGAAATGAATTTAGGTTTAAGCCTGTCATTAATACCTGCATTATGCCATTTAATCTCAATATCGCTTTTAAAACCTTCCAGCTGTTGATTTTCGACCGCAGCATCCAGCTGATAAATGGGGGTTATACTTTCTTTGGCTGTTTTCTGGTCGTTTTTGATCTCCTGTTGGGTTTTCAGGATAGCGAAGTTGTAAGGTGATATCAGGTCTTTTTGATTCCAGATACGGCCCTTTTCATACTCATAGCCAAATTTAGCCTGCTTGGGTAAAAAAAACACAATGATGCTAATGCTCAGCAACATCATTAAAAACTTAACGTTGCGCGAGTATTTACGCAATAAAGCCTTTTGGCGCGAAGTGGATAGTTTTGCCATTTATTTAATTAACCGCTCAAAAATAATATAAGTTTCTGTTATATGTGGCAAGAATCAAGAGCTAAGAGTTAGGACAAAAATACATGGAAGGTCTAATATATCTCAATAGGGCCAACCTTTAAAAAGTTGACAACCCAGAAGGATTATCTATTTTGGGAATCAAAGTTAATCTTATAAAGATGTGGATGAATCAAAAACAATGGTCAAAAGATCATTTATTCTAATTAACTATATTTAGCAGCTGATAGATAACCATATTTTTTACCTGCATTTACATTACTTTTGCGGAGATAATTAATACATTGTTTTATATTTTAATGCCAGTATCCGTTTAACCTTATTCACAATTAATGAAAAAATTACACATCATAGCGGTTATCGCGGTCATTTTTATCCTGCAATCCTGTGTATCTACAAAAATTGAGACCAACAAAGATGCTGGGTACAATCAAAAGCCGAAAAAGTTATATATGATCATTACGAATGCAAAAGATGGTAAAGCGTTTGGTCAGGATCTATATAATGGTTTAACGCTAAATTTCAAAACCAGAAATATAATTTGTGATGGCTTTGTACGCGATCCACTCTCTTTAAAAACTGAACAAGATATTGATAACGATATAAATACTTTTAATCCGGATGCACTCCTGCTTGTCAAAATGACAAAAATAACTATTATGAATGGTGCACCGGGAAGTGCCGTTTATGAACTTAGTTTAATTGAAGGAAAAGCAAAAAAAGTTGTGTGGAAAGGCAATCTTGATGTTTATGGGCCATTTTGGAACGTTAGTACGGTGAACAGTGCTATTAAAACAGTTATCAATAAAATGCAGGAAGATCAGCTTATAAATACCAACACTCAAATAAACACAATATCAAACGCCAGAGCATACTAAATGAAAAAGATTTTACTTTTAATGACGCTGATTTTGGTTTTACAATCATGTGCTACCGTAAACATGACCTCCAATAAGGATACCAGTTATACACGAAAGCCGAAAAAAATATTCATTGAAGCGAGGTGCAAAAAGGAAATGAACGCCTACTGTACAGTCCTTATAAATGGCTTAAAAATGGATCTGAAAGCAAAAACCGTAGAAACTGAATCACATGTATACAATGAGCTTTCTTTAGAAAGCGAGGAAAGCAGAATCCAGGAAATCAAAAATTACAATCCGGAAGCTATATTATTAATTCGGCAAACGGTTACGGGTATAGACAATGCATTCGAATTAACTTTGATAGACGCTACCTCCAAAAAGCCCGTTTGGAAAAGCGAAATAAGTACCTCGACCGGTACTTATGGCGACACCGATGAACTTGTTAGCAAAAGCCGAAAGGCCATTATAAGCAAATTCACGGCAGATGGGTTACTTTAATTTAATGGCGTTGCAGTGCAGTACGTTAAAAGTGACAATGCTTGGTTAAAGTGCTTCATATACAAAGGCAAATCATGTGCATTATAATTTGGCAATAACGGCTTAACCGTCGGGTTAATTCCCGGTATGTTAATTATGCTTTCACAAGCGGTATGCCAATACGCTCATCGTAAGGAGCCCGATCTCTAATGCATTTTAACAAGACTTTCTTGATTCTTACGTTTGGTTCCCTACCCTATTTTCTCGATCATCTTCTCATCTTGATTCTTGACTCTTGATTCTATTTTCATTTGCATTTATCAATTTTAATTTGATATCTTTATGATATCATTTTAAAATCATATTTATTATGCAAACCGAAAAAATTATCAACCCGCCATCAGGCTTTTTCGCACTGGTATTATTCGTGGCATCAATAGTTGTTGCTGCTATTTTCCTGGTGTCAATCCCAGCACTTTCAGGTATTCTGCTTTTTTTAGGCACAACGCTTATACTACCCGGCTGTATCATTGTAAATCCTAATGAGTCAAGAGTACTCACCCTTTTTGGCCAGTATACCGGTACGGTAAAAAAAGACGGCTATTTTTGGGTTAACCCATTTACTGCAAAAAAGAAAGTATCATTACGCGCCTTTAACCTTAACGGGCAACAGCTTAAGGTAAATGATAGCATTGGTAATCCCATTGAAATTGCCGCTGTAATTGTATGGCAGATCAAGGATACTGCCGCTGCCGTATTCGCAGTTGAAAACTATATCCAATACGTAAATATCCAAAGTGAGGCCGCGGTACGTCACCTGGCCAACTCCTTCCCCTATGATAATCTGGAGGACGAAACAGCCACCATCACCCTGCGTGGCGGTGCCGAACAGGTAAGTCTTTTATTAGAAAAAGAGTTGAACGAACGATTGGCCCGTGCCGGTATTGAAGTACTGGAGGCTCGTATATCGCACCTGGCCTACGCACCAGAGATAGCGCATTCTATGCTACAGGTTCAGCAGGCATCGGCCATTATAGCAGCCCGCAGGCTTATTGTGGAAGGCGCCGTAGGCATGGTTGAAATGGCACTGAATAAATTATCAGAAAAAAACATTGTAGAGCTTGACGAGGAACGTAAAGCCGCCATGGTAAGCAACCTGCTGGTGGTACTGTGTGGCGACCGCAGCGTAAACCCTGTAGTGAATACCGGAACATTATATCATTGATCATGAATAAGCTAAAAAATTTCGCCACGTTGAGAAGAACAGGAGGTTGATATGGCCGAAAAGAAAGCATTTATATTACGTGTTAATCCGGATGTATTGAAGGAGATAGAGACCTGGGGTGCCGAGGAGTTCCGAAGCACCAACGGCCAGATTGAATATCTGCTGCAACAGGCCCTGCTTGCCCGAAAAAAAACCACGAAGAAGAAAAAGGGATCTTTGGAGTAAGGATTTGGGGAACAAGGAGCAAGCATTTGTGCTTCCACCGTTGCTTGTGTCCTCGTTGACAGCCCGTCTGCGAGATTAGTATGTCATAGATTACATAATTAAAGCCAGCAGTATAAATTCAGTTAAAAATTGATGTGCCTGTATAGACCAGAAACCCCAATATATACCTATCTATCGGTATCTTTTAATTGAAAAACTATATATAGCTTTATGTAATTTATTTAAAACTTCATGACATGAAAAACTTATCTTTAGCACTGGTTCTTACGTTTTTTTCGTTACAAGGATTTTCTCAATTTAAAGTCGGCAAAACGCAAGATCAGGTAAAGGCCGATGAGGCAAAAAAGACGCCTGTCCTTATCGGCGCTAAGCGCGTAGCATTAACAGTAACATTTGGTCTGTTTCATATAGAGGAGGATAATTCTGAATTTCTGGAGTATCATACAACTACTAATTTTGTGAAAAGACTTGATTTCCCATCTGCTCAGGAAGAATCGGATTTTTACAAATACGTATTAGGTTTGTATGACAGTTTTAAAGACAATGAAGTAACGTTGGGTAAAACTACCATAGTTCCGCTTCGGAATAATCTACTGGGTGAAAACAGTCTTTTTTTCGAAATCCACCCCGATCCCGACAATAAACGTTATATACTCACCACACTCTCGCTAGGCAAAAAAGGATGGGTAAAGCTTTTCGAAAAATCGAGGATCCAAAGTTTAAAATGATGTGATAACTTAACTTAAATAAAGATCAGACGCTTGAACTGGCGCAGCGTTCAACTTTGTATATTCCCGCTAATTTCGTATATTTATATCAGCACCAGCCCGGTTCATTATATAAAATGAACCGGGCTGTTTTGTTAAAGATAAAACAAGGCCAAAAAACCATCATTTTATATACAATCATTTGAATATCAATAATTTAATACTTTTTAAAGTTTTAAAAACTGCCTAAAACCGTGTTAAAATTTGTTAAAAAGTGTTAAAATGAGGTTTTTTCAAGCAGTTTTAGAGTGATTTTCACTCCATTCGACCAGAAATTTGTTAAAATTTAAGGTTTAAAAAGTTTTTTACAGCTAAATACAGGCTGGCAAAGACTCCCCCACAACCGACCTGCCAAGTGGTATATACCAAAAAATAAAACTAAAAAATCACCATTGTAATTATTATGCATGCATAGCTTTTTCCTTTCAGCAAAATAATTAAATTTGCCGCACCAATTTAATGAGGGACACATGAAAGAAGTAGTAATAGTGGCTGCCACTCGCACGCCTATCGGCAGCTTTGGAGGCAGTTTAGCCGCCCTGAGCGCCACACAACTGGGTGCTTTAGCCATCAAATCAGCAATCGAAAAATCGGGCCTCAAACCCGACCAGATACAGGAAGTTTATATGGGCAATGTGCTATCGGCCAATTTGGGGCAGGCACCTGCTACCCAGGCAGCTATATTTGCCGGTCTGCCTTATTTGCCTGCCACTACCGTAAATAAAGTATGTGCCTCGGGTATGAAAGCCATTATGCTGGCTGCCCAAAGCATCGCCATAGGTCAAAATGATATTGTGGTTGCTGGTGGTATGGAGAGCATGAGTAATGTACCTTATTACCTGGATAAGGCCCGCAATGGCTACCGTCTGGGTAACGGTCAAATTATCGACGGACTGATAAAAGATGGCCTCTGGGATGTTTATAACGACTACCATATGGGCTCGGCCGCTGAATTATGTGCTACCGACTGTAATATCAGTCGCGAGGAGCAGGATGCCTTCGCTATTGAATCCTACAACCGGGCTCAAAAAGCGCAGGCTGCAGGCAAATTCAAGGACGAAATAACCCCTGTGGAACTTAAAGATAAAAAAGGCGATGTCACTTTATTTGCCGAGGATGAAGAACCCAAAGCAGTAAAGTTTGAGAAAATACCTTCCTTAAAACCCGTATTTAAAAAGGATGGTACCGTAACAGCCGCCAACGCATCTACCTTAAATGATGGTGCAGCGGCCCTGGTACTCATGAGCAAAGAAAAAGCAGATGAGCTGGGTATTAAACCATTAGCCCAAATAATATCCCATGCCGATGCGCAGCAGGCCCCGGAATGGTTTACTACTGCCCCATCCAAAGCTATACCATTGGCTCTACACCGTGCAGGTTTATCTGCAGATGAGATAGACTTTTTTGAGATCAACGAAGCCTTCTCTGTAGTATCTATAGCCAACAACCAGCTTTTAAAGCTCGATCCGGCTAAAGTTAACGTTAACGGGGGCGCTGTTTCATTGGGTCATCCGCTGGGTGCTTCGGGAGCGCGTATCATAGTTACCTTACTCTCTGTTTTACAGCAAAATAAAGGCAAGTACGGCGCCGCTGGAATTTGTAATGGCGGCGGTGGCGCCAGCGCAATGGTTATTGAAAATTTACGTTAAATTAAATAAACTGGCTGCTGAACTACAAGTTACAACGGCTATTAGGATAAATTATTAATTTAGCGGCAACATTATGTTAATTTTTAATTACCCGGTATGGTAGCTAGGCGCTTGTTTCTATTCGTAATCTCTCTGTTTATTTGCAGCCAGACTTTTGGTCAGCACTCGGACGAGAGCTCACGCATAAAACAATTAAATATTTACCAGGATAGCCTTGCTTCGCTAGGAAAAAAAATAGTGAATGATGAAAACGACCTGGAACGTAAAAATGCTAACTATCAGTTTATTAAAACACTGGTAAGCGCTCTTAAAATCAACAATTCGTTCCTTTTTCCTTTTGATTCGGTTAAAAGCATCAGCATTTTGAATTCGCCCGATAACCGTTTCCGCATCATGAGCTGGCATGTGATGAACCTAGATGGCAGTTATCGTTTTTATGGTACTATCCAGCTTAATAGTGGCGGCCCTCTCAAAATGTTCCCGTTGGAAGATTATTCACCCCTGCTCAAAAACCCGGAAGATTCGGTGACCGACAACCGAAAATGGTATGGGGCCCAGTATTATAAAATCATCCCGGTTTATGCGCAAAAGCCATATTATGTGCTGCTTGGTTGGAAGGGCAATACTGTAAAATCGACCAAAAAAGTATTAGAGATACTGTCTTTTAATAGTGGTGATAAGCCATCCTTCGGAATGCCTGTTTTTGATGGTAACGGCAAAAGCCGCAAACGGGTAATATTTGAATACACCCGCCAGGTATCCATGCTGCTGCGTTACATATCAGACCAAAATCTGGTTGTATTTGACCATTTGGCCCCGCCTGATAAAAAAATGAAGGATCAACCCGAAACATTTGGCCCTGATTTGACCTACGATGGTTATAAGCTAAAGAATGGCCGTTGGGTATATATAGAAAACCTGGATATGCGCAACATCCCCAGTAATAGTGATGCTGAATACGTGGACCCTAAAAAACAGGCCGTAAAAGACAAGAGCCTGATACATTCCAATTAAATGTTTATACCCTGCAAAAATTACTACATCAAAATAATAAACTTATAAATTGTAACACCTTTGGTATAAGACCCTGAATAACAAGAATTATACTATTTTTAACAAACTTTAAATAATGCAAGAAAATCCTGCCGTAAAGGCTACCTCAAAATCCAGATTCCCCAGGAGTGTCCCTTATATTATCGGCAACGAAGCTGCTGAACGTTTCAGCTTTTATGGCATGCGTTCTGTATTGACGCTTTTTTTGGTAAACCAGTTTTTTAATCCCAATCATATTGTTGCTTTAACGGATGTTGCCAATGCCAAAGCCAATAAGCTACACCACCTATTTGTGATGGTGGCCTACGCTTTGCCATTTGTAGGCGGCATGATTGCCGATTGGTTTACAGGCAAATACAAACTTATTTTATATGTATCGATAATTTACTGTTTTGGGCATTTAATGCTGGCCATGTTCGATGGTGGCCTTGGTGGCTTTGAATTAGGATTACTTGTAGTAGCAATTGGCGCCGGCGGCATTAAATCATGCGTATCTGCTAATGTGGGCGATCAGTTTGATGCTACCAACCAGGATCTGCTTTCGAAAGTTTACGGCTGGTTTTATTTCAGTATCAATGCCGGCTCTATGATTTCAACCGTTGCTATTCCATGGACTTATGAGCACTTTGGCCCTAGGTGGGCTTTTGGTATTCCCGGTTTACTGATGGCGCTGGCTACCATCATATTTTTTTCGGGCCGTAAAAAATACGTAAAGGTTCCTCCACAAGGCGTTAATCGCAATAACCTGGTATTTATAACCTGGTATGCCCTAACTCATTCAGGTCAACGCAAACCTGGCCAATCCTTGCTTGATGTTGCCAAAGGTTCGTATGACCCCGAACGTGTTGAAGGTGTGAAAGCAGTATACCGGGTTATGTCGGTATTCTTTTTCGCACTGGCATTTTGGGCTGTTTGGGATCAATGCTTGTCTGAGTGGACCCTATATGCCGATAGAATGGATCGTGTAATTAACCTTGGTTTTACCTCGTTCACAGTGCTGCCTGGTCAGTTATCAACTGTTAATACGGTGTTCCTTCTTTTATTCATTCCATTTTTCAACTATGTAGTATATCCATGGTTTGACAAAATTGGTCTAAAAACAACCCCGTTGCGAAGACTTGGTGTCGGCCTGATTTTAACAGCTTTATCATTCGTGGTAATCGGCATAATACACACCAGTCTGGATCATGGCGGTAAACCTACCATCTGGTGGCAGGTGTTTGCGTTTATGATACTTTCAGCAGCCGAAGTGCTTGTATCTATCACCGGCCTGGAGTACGCTTATACACACTCCCCAAAATCAATGAAAAGTACCATGACCGGTATCTGGTTCCTGGTTGTATCTTTCGGTAATTTGATAACCGCGCTTGTTAATGGATTAATAGAAGACGGTGGCTGGTGGACACGTAACCTTAAAGGTGCAAACTATGAGTGGTTCTTTGTCATTTTTATTTGCGTATTTATCCTGGTATTTCTTTTTGTTGCACCACGGTTAAAAGAACGTAACTACATCACTGATCCTTACGTAGATAACCAAGTTATTGCAGATAGTACTAACTTATAAAGTTCAACGATATTATAAAGCAGTTAAGTAACAATATTATTTAACTGCTTTATTTATTTTAAAACCGGGTTTAAATCAATTATTTTTGCCTTTTGTTTACCTGATATTTTTTAAGTGCCGGATAGCATTGTTATAATACCCACCTATAATGAAAAGGAAAATATTGAGCGGATGATACGCAAAGTGTTTTCCCTGCCTCATGATTTTCATCTACTCATCATTGATGATGGATCGCCAGATGGCACTAATCTCATCGTTAAAGAATTGATGAACACCTACCCAGAGCGCCTTTTTATGGAAGAGCGGGCGGGAAAACAGGGCCTCGGCACGGCCTATATACATGGCTTTAAATGGGCCATTGCGCGCCATTACGATTATATTTTTGAAATGGATGCCGATTTTTCGCATAACCCTGATGATCTGCTTAAACTTCGCCAGGCTTGTATTGATGGTGCCGATGCAGCTATTGGTTCACGATACAGCAATGGCGTAAATGTGGTAAACTGGCCTATGAGTCGCGTGCTGATGAGCTATTTTGCATCGGTATATGTAAGGTTCATTACGGGTATTGATGTACGTGATTCTACAGCAGGTTTTATGTGTTACAAACGTAAAGTACTGGAAACCGTAAGGCTTGATAAAATAAAATTTGTGGGTTATGCCTTCCAGATCGAGATGAAATACACCAGTATCAAGCACGGCTTTAAATTGGTTGAAGTACCTATCATCTTTACTGATAGAACAGCTGGCACCTCCAAAATGTCAACCGGGATATTCAAAGAAGCGTTTTTCGGGGTGATACAAATGAAGATCAACAGTATTTTCAGGAAATACCCGGAAGGATGATATTGATTTCGGATTTGGGATGTTCGATTTCGGATTTATTTTGATGTACCGTTCTCAATTTTGATCTCTAATTGTTACAAGTCTGACTATATAACGAGTCTGTAACAATCCCGATAAAAATTCTTTAATTCCGAAATCGAAAATCCGAATTCCGAAATAAAAAAGCTAATTTCGTTGGCAATGAACGAGCATCTTGACCCCGGAGCAGAAAAATTGACCAATACTGAGCGTGATATTGAAAAGGTGTTGCGTCCGCAGCAATTTGAAGATTTTACCGGTCAGCATAAAATATTAGCCAACTTAAAAGTTTTTGTGCAAGCCGCCCGTCAACGTGGCGAGGCGCTTGATCACGTTTTACTGCATGGCCCTCCCGGTTTGGGTAAAACTACCCTGTCGTACATTATCGCTAACGAAATGAGCGTAGGTATCAAGATCACTTCAGGACCGGTGCTGGATAAACCCGGCGATCTTGCCGGTCTACTTACCAATCTGGAAACTGGCGACATTTTGTTTATCGATGAAATACATCGCTTAAGTCCGCTGGTGGAGGAGTATTTATACTCGGCCATGGAAGATTTTAAGATAGATATTATGCTGGAGAGCGGCCCCAACGCCCGCTCGGTGCAAATATCGCTTAACCCTTTTACTTTGGTAGGTGCTACTACGCGCTCCGGTCTGCTTACGGCGCCCTTAAGAGCCCGCTTTGGTATTAATTCCCGATTGGAGTATTATGATGCCAAGCTGCTTACTACTATTGTGCTGCGCTCGGCATCTATCCTCAAAACCCCCATTTCTGATGAAGGAGCTTACGAAATAGCCCGCCGTAGCCGCGGCACCCCACGTATTGCAAATGCTTTGCTGCGCCGCACACGTGATTTTGCCCAAATCAAAGGCAATGGTAACATTGATACTGACATAGCCCAATATGCCCTGAACGCCCTTAATGTGGATGAACACGGACTGGATGAGATGGACAATAAGATACTTGTCACCATTATTGATAAGTTTAAAGGTGGCCCGGTAGGCTTAAAAACCATTGCTACCGCGGTAGGTGAAGATGAAGGCACTATTGAAGAAGTATATGAACCCTTTTTGATACAGGAAGGCTTTTTGATGCGAACTGCCCGTGGGCGCGAGGCTACAGAAAGTGCTTATAAACATTTAGGCAAAATAAAACTGGGCGGCAATCCATCCTTATTTTAGTAAACCAACAAACCTACTATAGCAAACCATGAGAACACAAACCAAACAAAGCTTCAGGTTTTATTGCAAAATGCTTTTAGCTATTGTTGCTATTTTAACGATTTACACTGTTGATACGCAGGCTCAGATCGCCTCAGTTGACTCTCTGGCCAAGATCAAAGCAGCAGATAGTTTGGCTACGCGCCGCTTGGCTACCGGTACTAAAGTAGGTATTGCCGGGTTGAACCATGACCATATACACTTGATATTGAATGAATATCGGCATGGAAACGTGAACATTGTGGGCATAGCTGAGCCTGATAAAAAGCTATGGCAAAAGTTTGGTAAAATATATAACCTGCCCGATTCCCTGTTTTTTGAAGATCTGAAAACCATGTGCCTCAAACGTAAACCCACCATTGTACTGGGTTATAACGCGGTAGGTAAACATATTGATATTGTAGAAACCTGCGCCCCTTTGGGTATATCTGTAATGGTTGAAAAACCTCTGGCAGCAACCCTTGACCAGGCCAAACGCATGGAATTTTTGGCGCTTAAATATTATATTAACCTGCTAACCAATTACGAAACCACCTGGTATCCATCAGTACAAAGCGCCTACAATACGGTAAAAACCGATAGCATAGGCGTAATCCGTAAAATGGTTTTTCATGATGGCCACCAGGGCCCGCGGGAAATTGGCTGTAGCGAGGATTTTTTAAGCTGGTTAACCGATCCAGAACTTAACGGAGCCGGAGCCTTAAATGACTTTGGCTGCTATGGTGCCGATATGATGACCTGGTTCATGCAGGGCCAACGACCCATCGCTGTAACTGCCATCGCCCGTCATTATAAACCATCGGTATATCCCAAGGTAGAAGATGATGCTACCATTATAGTAGAATACCCAAATGCCACCGGAATGATTGAGGCATCATGGAACTGGCCTTTCAGCATCAAGGATATGGAAATATTCGGGGCCAAAGGTTATATCCACACTTTTGATCCGGATAAGGTTCAGATACGCATTAACAATGACGTAAAAGAATTTAAAGCACCTCCGCTTCCAGTGATGGAAAGTGCCCCTGTGCCTTATTTTACCGCGGCACTTAAAAACCCTATCAAAGTACGCAATGACCGTTCATCATTAAAATACAACATGATTGTGATGCAGATATTGGATGCCGCCAAAAGATCCATTAAAGAAGGCAAAAGGATAGTTTTATAACTTCAGGCTGAATATTTGTTAATATAATTGTAAACCTGCACATTTATAATATTAATTTCGCCGTTAATAATTCATCTATAATCATTGCTATCTTATGTTAAAAAAAGCTTTTGTGTGGTTAACCGTTTGTGCACTAGGCGCAATGTCATGCCAATCTAAACCTACTGATAAAACAGCTGCCGCTGCTGATAAAAATGCGGAAACCCCTGCCGCCACACCCGGCGGAAAAATCGACAATGCCGCTATCATGGCCCGTAAACAAGTGCCTGTTGTGTGCTATCACCAGATACGTGATTGGAAAGCTACCGATTCAAAAAACGCTAAAGATTACATTATACAAATAGCCGCTTTTAAAGAACATATCAAATTGCTGGCCGATAGCGGATATCATACTATCCTGCCCGATCAATTATATGCCTATCTGACTACTGGTGCTCCCCTGCCTAAAAAACCTATTATGCTAACGTTTGATGATACCGATCTGGATCAGTTCACCATTGCAAACCCAACGCTAAAAAAATACGGCTTTAAGGCTGTTTATTTTGTAATGACCGTATCTATTGGTCGCCCGCATTACATGACCGCCGACATGGTTAAAAAACTATCAGACGAGGGCAACGTGATTGGTTCACATACCTGGGATCATCACCGGGTTGACAAATACTCACATAATTCTACGCTGAAGATCATTGGTAAAAATGGCAAAATAACTACCCGCCCGGTTGATGATTGGGTTACTCAGATAGACAAGCCCACCAAAAAGCTGGAAGAAATTACTGGTAAAAAGATAGATTATTTTGCTTATCCGTTTGGAGTATGGAAAAAACCTGTTTTACCAGAGTTTCAAAAAAGAGGGTTTAAGATCGCTTTCCAACTGGCTGACAAGCGCGATCCGGATTATCCATTAATGACCGTTAGAAGAATATTAGACAGCG
Organism: Mucilaginibacter lappiensis; assembly: GCF_900155965.1. GTDB lineage: Bacteria > Bacteroidota > Bacteroidia > Sphingobacteriales > Sphingobacteriaceae > Mucilaginibacter > Mucilaginibacter lappiensis. The sequence goes on along the minus strand of NZ_FTMG01000010.1, from coordinate 55,569 downwards.
GCTACTGGAGCACCAAAACATTTGGTAACAGCGTAAGAAATAGCTTTTAGTCCATCGTATTAAACCTTTATCATGTTAAAATCACTGGCATTAGTAATTCTTGTTTCAGGCATAGTTGCGTGCCAGTCAAATTCAACTGATAAAGCGGCGGTGGTTTCACAATCGGCTGCAAAACCAGCAGTATCAACAGGGATAACTCCTCTTGATACTGCTGCTATCATGAGACGGAAACAAATACCTGTTTTGTGCTATCACCAGATACGTGACTGGCGTTCTACTGATTCAAAAAGCGCTAAGGATGATATTGTACAGATAGCGGCATTTAAAGAGCATATTAAAATGCTGGCCGATCAGGGATATCATAGCATATTGCCCGATCAACTGTATGATTACCTCACCACGGGTGCACCACTGCCATCCAAACCCATCATGTTTACTTTTGATGATACGGATCTCGATCAGTTTACTATCGCTGCTCCGGAATTAAAAAAGTACAATTTTAAAGCCGTTTATTTTATCATGACGGTTTCCATCGGTCGGCCGCATTATATGACCAAAGCGCAGATCAAACAACTATCTGATGAGGGGAATATTATTGGCAGCCATACCTGGGATCATCATCCCTTTACCAAACTTAGTGGTAAGGACTGGGAAATTCAGTTAGATAAACCCACTAAAAAACTGGAAGAGATAACCGGGAAACCAATTAAGTATTTTGCCTATCCTTTTGGTCTATGGAACAAAGAAGGCTTGCCAGAGTTGCATAAAAGAGGTTTTAAGGCTGCTTTTCAATTGTCGACCAAGCGTTACCCTACAGATCCGCTCATGACTATCAGAAGGATCATAGACAGCGGACATTGGAACTCAAAGAATCTGTTGAGTAACGTTCAGCGGGATTTTTAATCTATTTTCCGGTAACCCATTTCACGGCCTCATCCAGTTGCTCTAAAGGATAACCTTTATACTGGCCCGGAATAATGTATTTAAACAGGTGACTAAATTCCCGTACACCTTTTTGGTCGGTTACGATAGCTAACTTGTGCCATCGCAAAAAGTATTTCAGGCCAATTTCGATGTTTCCGCACCATGCCCCCGCTGTAAAGTTTTGAATATTGGTTTCCAAAACTAATAAGAAATTAATCTTCCCTGTTGTTTTAACCTGCTCCTGGAGCAGTGGTAAAAGGGCTTTCTCATAATCGTTAATGGTTACCTCACCAACTGCATGCATACCTAACACATGTGTAGGCAAATAATTCATGTGTTCAAGCATCTTCAAATATTTATAGCAATAGTTACAAATACCACACCAATAATTAAAAATGAGGTATTTTTTATTAAAATATTATAACTAAAAGCATTTTATTAATAACAGATAGCTAAACAGCTTGGATTTATGAATTTTATTTTATACTATCTTTGCATCAATGACGCAAAACAGGACGATATATAGTCAATTGATCAAAAACGAGGCTCAAAAGCTTGGTTTCTTGTTTTGTGGTATTTCCAAAGCCGAGTTTTTGGAAGATGAGGCGCCACGATTAGAGTCATGGTTAAAAAAGAATATGCATGGCGAAATGCAGTACATGGAAAACCATTTTGATAAACGGCTTGACCCGCGCTTGTTGGTTGATGGCGCCAAATCGGTCATATCATTAGGTATTAATTACTACACTAATAATAAACAGAACGATCCTGACGCTCCCAAAATATCAAAATACGCCTACGGAATTGACTATCATACCATCATAAAAGACAAATTAAGGCAGCTTTTACAGATCATCAATGAAAAAATAGGCGAGGTTGGCGGCCGTGTATTTGTTGATTCGGCACCGGTTTTAGATAAGGCCTGGGCAAAAAAGGCAGGTATGGGCTGGATAGGCAAAAACTCCAACCTATTAAATAAAAAAGCCGGTTCTTTCTTTTTTTTGGCTGAGCTGATTATCGATCTGGAACTGGAGTATGACATCGCTCCCACGATGGATCATTGCGGTACCTGTACCAATTGTATTGATGCCTGCCCTACCGATGCTATTGTTGGCCCATACGTGGTTGATGGCAGCCGTTGTATCTCCTACCTCACTATTGAACTTAAAAATGAGATTCCTGCAGAGTTCAAGGGCAAAATGGATAACTGGATGTTTGGCTGTGATGTTTGCCAGGATGTATGTCCATGGAACCGGTTCTCCATATTGAACAGTGAGCCGGCCTTCAACCCACACCCCGAACTACTCCACCTAAAAGCTGATGACTGGCAGGATATAACACAGGATGTTTTTCAAAAAGTATTTAAAAACTCCGCTGTAAAACGCACCAAATTTACTGGTCTTAAAAGGAATATTGAATTCCTGAAGGAGATATGAGAACAATTGCCAATCAGAATAATTGTTTTAAATTCCTAACAAAAAGGCCTTACAGGTTAACTGCAAGGCCTTTTTTGTATAAATACAAATGATTTAATATGAGATTATGTTGTCTCAAATCTCATATCTAACGTCTCAAATCTAATCTACCCTTTTTTAAACTTCAAAGCTAATTGCTGTAACATGTCGTTATCAACAGGCTTTGCGGGTTCTTCCTTCTTTTTAAAAGGTTTAGGTGGATATTGTGTCCGGGTATGATCTGGTTTGGTGAATTCTTTTTTAGGGTAATCTGCCTTTGAGGCATCCGTTTTGGGAGCTTGTTGGTCTGGCTTGGATTGGGTTGCAGCTTTAGCCTGGCGCTCAGCCGCTTTTTTGCCACTCCAACGGGTGTATATTTCTTCAAGCTTTCTTTTGGTGTATAACGGAAAATCGCCCTGCATCATCCAGGAATAATAGCTTGGTTCTACATTAAATACATCCTCCACACGTTTACCTTTATGCTTGCCAAAATTAATCAGCTCCTCGCCTTGTTCGTTAAAAACCATACGACCGGCAAAATCAACGGGTTTACTCAAATTGGTAAAATTATGAAGCGCCTCTACATCACCCACAACCGGTACACTGATGTTACCTTTCTTATCTTCCCACTGTATATTTTCGTAACGCTCTATTTGTGCCAATAATACCTCCATAGTGGCGCGGGTATCGGCTTCAGCAGAGTGGGCGTTCTCAATGGTTTTATGACAGTAAAACTGATAGGCTGCTTTCAATGTACGCTGCTCCATCTGGTGAAATATATTTTGCACATCTACAAAATGGCGTTCATCCAGGCTAAATGATACTCCTGCACGTAAAAACTCCTCCATCAGCATCGGTATATCAAACTTATTGGAATTATAACCGGCTAAATCACTTTCACCTATAAATTCTGCTACCGCCTGTCCTATCTCTTTAAACAGCAGCTCGTCCTTAATGTGCTCGTCATAGATACCATGTACCAATGATGATTCTAAAGGAATAGGCATGCCTGGATTAACACGCCAGGTTTTTACCTCTTCGCTGCCATCCGGATTTAGTTTTATTACAGAAATTTCAACTATCCGATCGGAACCAATATTGGTACCGGTTGTTTCGAGGTCGAAAAAAGCAAGGGGGCGTTTTAAATTTAATTTCATTTTAAAAGTATCAATAGTAGATGGTACAAAGGTCGCAAATGTCCTAAAAAGAATCAGCAGAATAAATTTTTTAATTTATTTAATATAAACGTTTTATTTTTAATTTAATACCTTCCTATTTTATCACAGTATTACATGAAGAAACTTTTACTTATTACTCTTTTATCCTTTGGTCTACAACACCTTTCAATTGCACAAGACTTTAAAGAAGGCTTTGTACAAGAGGAGGTTGATATGAAAAAGTATGACAAAGATACTGCTGCTCACGCGGTATTTTTAAATGAATTTGGCAATTCAAGAATGGATGTAACCTCCGACGATCGCATCGGCCTCATTTATAACTACCATGCTAAAATAAAAATATTCGATAATAAAGGCTTTTCCAGCGGTACTATTGAAATACCTGTACATAATGGAGACAATGTAACCGAAGAGGTTACCGACATTAGCGGCACCACTTATTACAAAGATGATAACGGCCTGATGCAAAAACTGGACCTTGATCCTAAAAAGATATTCAAGGTAAAAGATTACAAATATCAAAGTACAATTAAATTTGCGCTACCTGGTCTGCGTCCGGGTTGTGTTATTGAGTTCAGGTACAGGCTTACCTCTCCTTTTTGGGACAACTTTCGTAAATGGGAGTTTCAGGACGACATACCCAAAATCTATTCTCAGTATGAGGTTCATATACCCGGCTTCTGGACATTCAACGCGTCATTAAGAGGCCCCTACAAGCTCACAAAAAACTCCTCCGAACTGGAGCGGGAATGCTTTACCTCCCATGGCTCAAAAAGCGACTGCTCGCACCTGGTTTATGGTATGAAAGATATCCCTGCTTTTGTGGAGGAAGATTATATGACTTCTCCAAAGAACTTTTTATCGGCTATATATTTTGAACTTGTGGAGTGGACTAATCCATACACCGGCGCTAAAACCCGTGAAACTAAGGAATGGAAAGACATAGACCACCAGCTTAAGATTGAGGACGGATTCGGGTCGCAATTGAAGCGAAAAGACCTGATGAAGGAACGCATGGACCCCATTATAGCCGGCAAAACCACTGAAATGGATAAGGCAACGGCCATTTATGCTTACCTGCAAAAATGGTACAAATGGAATGATTATATTGGCATATCCAGCTCCGATGGCATTAAACGCGCTATGGACGCCCATACCGGCAGCATTGCCGATATCAATCTTACTTTAATTACCGCGTTAAATGCAGCAGGTATTAATACCGAAGCTGTATTGCTATCAACCCGTGAACATGGCAACATCAATACACTGTATCCTGTGATCAGTGATTTCAATTATGTAGTAGCCAAAGCAAACATTGATGGAAAATCCTATTATCTGGACGCAAGCGACCCGCTATTATCTTTTGGAGTGCTCCCGCTTAAGTGCCTTAATGATAAGGGCCGTGTAATAAGTTTGGACAAACCCTCCTACTGGGTTGAACTCAGTACCTTACAAAAAACCAGCGAAATTCATACCCTTGACCTCACTTTGCTTGATAACGGAAAAATTAAAGGCACCATTACCAATTACTACAACGGCTATAAAGCTTATACACAACGCAAAGCGATTAAAAAATTCAATTCAGTTGATGAATATATAGAGGACCTTGACGGAAAACTACCCAAAATAAAAATATTAAAATCAAACATCAGCAACCTGGATAGCCTTAACCAACCCCTGGGCGAAATATTTGAAGTTGAAATAGATGCGTATGATAATATGAACAAGGCCCGCCTGGTATTTAATCCTTTTTTTTGGGAAAAAAGAACCACTAACCCCTTTAAACTTGCCGAACGTGATTACCCGGTTGACTGGGGTATGGCGAGCGACAACCGGCTTGTATTAAATATGCACCTGCCTGCGCAATACGTTATAGAAACTCCACCTCAGGTGGTGGCTTTTGCTTTACCTAATAGTGGGGGTATGTTTGTTACCAATTTTGACAGCCACGATAATGAGTTTACTTTTTCAAACATGACCCGGTTTACCAAAGCTATTTATACCCCCGAAGAATATCCTTACCTTAAAGAATTATATAACAAGATCGTCCTTACGGAAAAAACGGATATGGTCTTCAAGAAAAAATAATGAAGAATTGTTTATTGCTGCTTTTTTTATCCATCATAAGCATCGTCGCCAGTGCCCAGGAGAACTATGATGTATCTCTTATCTCCAAAGACCTGCTTCCTTATGCCAGCGCAGTGGTACGCAATAATGAGGTGAGCGTTGAAGTGAAAGACTATGACAATACCCTTTATCATATTAAAACCGCAGTTACCATTTTAAATAAAAATGGTAATAATATAGCCGACATAGTGGTTTGGCATAATAAAAGCCGTGTAATAAAAAGCATTAAAGGCATAGTTTACAATCAATTTGGCAAGCAGGTTAATAAGTTTTCGGAAAGTGACTTTGAGGATGTGAACGCGCAGGATGGGTTTTCCTTATTTCAGGATTTAAAGGTAAAACATTACAATCCTGCGGTAACTGATTATCCCTATACCATTGTTTATGAATATGAAGTAAAATCAAAACAGTCGCTTAATTTTAGTGACTGGGAACCCAACTCAACTACAGGGCAAGCCGTCGAAAAAAGTTCGTATACCTTTAGCTGTAAACCCGATTTTAACATCCGGTACAAAGAGATCAATATGCCGGCTAAAGTAGTTATCGGCACCAATAAAGATGGCTATAAAACCTATACATGGCAGGTTAATAACCTAAAAGCCATTAAGGATGAACCTTATAGCCCTAATGAAGATAAATACCTGAGCAGTGTTAAAATAGCTCCCGAAAAGTTTAGTTACGAGGGTATCACTGGATCATTCAGCAACTGGAAGGAGATGGGAAAATGGATATATGATAAGCTACTGGCCAGCCGTCTGCAGGTACCCGGCGCTACCGCATCTTACATGAAACAACTAACCGATAGTATCACAAACCCCAAATTAAAAGCCCAAAAGATATATGAATATATGCAGGGTAAAACCCATTATATAAGCGTGCAGGTAGGTATTGGAGGATATCAGCCATTTTTGGCAGCCGATGTAGATCAGCAAAACTATGGTGATTGTAAGGCACTCGTAAACTATACGCAGGCATTATTTAAAACTGTAAATATCGACTCTTACTATTGTATTGTGGAAGCCGGTAGTCGTAAACAGAGCCCATTAAATGATTTTGCCAGCATGAATCAGTTTGATCATGTTATTTTATGCCTGCCCTTTAAAAATGATACCACTTTTTTAGAATGTACCAGTCAGAAAATACCTTTCGGCTTTTTGAGTGATTTTACAGACGACCGCACCGTATTAGCCTGTACTCCGGAAGGTGGTAAATTGCTGCACACCCCCAAATATACTGCCTCAAATAACCTGCAACAACGTAAAGCGACCTTCGTTTTAGATACGCAAGGCAATTTATCGGGACAAATGCAAACTATTTTTAAAGGCACTCAATATGATAACCGTGAAGGGATAATTGAAGAAGCACCCAAAGAGCGGATAAAAAATCTGCAGAAAGAGTACGCCATAAACAATATGGATATTGAAAAGGTCGACTTTAAACAAGATAAAAGTCTGCACCCCATAACTACCGAAACCATTAAATTGAGCGCCGGAGAATACGGATCTGTAAATGATGGAAAAATAACCTTCCTGGCCAATGCTACCAACAGAAGCCACAACGTTCCGCGCGAAATACGTAACCGGCGTCACGAAGTGTATATTAACCGGGGCTATACCGATGAGGATGAGATTGTTTATACACTACCGGCAGGCTATCATATTGATTTGCGCCCTACTGATGTTTCCATTAACAAACCATTCGGTAAATTTTCGGCAACCATCATGGTAAAAGGGAACGAACTGGTTTACAAACGCCATGTGCAACTGATTGACGGTACTTACAGTAAGGATATTTACCAGAATCTGATTGATTTTTTTCAGGCCATTGTAGAGAGCGACGACAACAATGTTACCCTGGCTAAAGGTAACTAAATATCACAATGCCAAGTATAATGCCGATGATCATGACCAGGTAAAGTAATATCTCGTTTCCTGCAAAACGCTTATATTTAGTCCAGAAGGAGTAATTCTCTTTTTGATCTGACATAACACAACAAAATTATCAATTAAATTAAAATTATCCGGGAATAGATATGGTAAATGAAGATGAAATAAAAAAGGAGTTTCAGCTGGAGCGGGTGATACTTTTTAGTGATGCCGTATTCGCTATCATTATCACCATTATGGTTTTGGAGATAAAACTCCCCGAAACGCTGCACCATGCCAGCGCCCAGCAAATAAACGAGGCATTCACAAACCTGATACCTAAATTTATTGGTTATGCTCTCAGCTTTGCGTTAATAGGTAGCTTTTGGTACAGACATTTACAGATATTTAGTTTTTTAAAGGATTATAATGTAAACCTGATCGTTATGAATCTGATCTTCCTGTTCTGTGTTTCCATGTTTCCGTTTGCAGTAACTTTTATAACCGCAGGCTTTGATCTTATCACCTATAGCTGGGGGTTATTTTCCTATATCGGCATCATATTTTTGGTTACCATCTCGCAAACAGTGCTTATTTATTATCTCATCAACAATAAAAGCGTACTCTGTGTAAATGCAGGCAATATGGAAACCGTACTTAAATGGAAAGTACAGCGGGTAAACTTCGTAACTATACCACTAGGGTTTATTTGCATGGCATTAATTACCTGGCTTAAGCTTGATACCAAACTCTTGTTGTATTTTGTAGGTTTATATGGCATAGTAATAGCCACGCTTAACAGAAAATATTATCCGGATCAGAATAACTCCGCACCTATGCTTTTTCGGCATCTCAGATCGCAAAGAAAACCTGTTGTAAAAACCGTCAAGAAGAGAATAACAAAAAATAAACCCTGAATCAAAGGATTATTTCCCGGCACTGGCGTCTGTAACGCTGGTATCCGCAATGATGGAGCCTGCACGTGAAAAGTATTTATAGATAGAAGGGTCGCGCAAACGAACAATAATTACCCCCCGCCTGGAACTGGCATGTACAACGTATCCATTTTGCAGGTATATGCCCACATGGCTAAACTGCTTACCGTCGAAATCAAAGAAAACAAGATCGCCTTCCTTCAGATCCTCTTCATATTTCCGTTTGATCACAGTGATCTGCTTACTGGTCATCCTTGGGATGGTAACACCATAAACCTGTTGCTCCAGTAAAAAAGCAAGTCCTGAACAATCAACACCATTCTGATCCAGACCGCCAAATTTATAAGGAACCCCCATCCATTGGTCAATGAATGCGTATAAACGGCCATTTTGGATATCACCCCTATCCACGCCCATAATTTGCGAATACTTATCGGCCATTTCTGTCCTCGGTTTCACAATTTCACCGGGTTGCCCTTTCATCGCCGCTTTACGCGAATGACAGGAGGTTAGTACCACTGGCACAAAAAACACGGCAAACAGGTAAAGCAGATGGCGATGTTTAGTCATGGAGTAAAATTATACTTAAACGATAGTTATTTAATATGGATGTTTTTAACATATTAACACTGGATAGATGTGCAGATGTGAGCCCCGGATGTGCAGATGTGCAAATATGCAGATGTGCAAATTGAAAAATTAAATCATCAATAAATTATCCCCATCTGCACATCCGCACATTTACACATCTGCACATCTGAGACCCACATCTAAAATCGGGGCTGGGGGGCTAAATATTTCCCAAACCAGTCAATATAACGTTGTGCCCTATCCACCTGGTAACTTGGTATACTGATCATATGGTATTGCCCTGGATAAAGTACCAGTTGCGTTGGCACACCCTGCGACCGGAGCGCCTGGTACATTTGCTCGCCACCCGCGGTTGGTACATTAAAATCCTTTAAGCCCGACATGAACAGCGTTGGCGTTTTGATCTTATCGGCATGAAAAAATGGATAAGAAAGTTTAACATACTTATCAGCATTCTTCCACGGAACACCCAATTCATTATCATACTGAACAACCCACTGATCGCTGCCATAAACAGATAATTGCAATGCACTACCTGCACCGCTTGCCGCGGCTTTAAAACGGGGGTCTGTAGCTATGGTATAATCTGTTAATATACCACCATAACTCCAACCGCCTATGCCTAATCGTTGCGGATCTGCAACACCCGTTTTCACCAATTCATCAACCGCACCAAGCAGATCCTTTACTTCCTTATTACCCCAATCGGCATAAATGGCTTTGGTATATTCTAACCCCCGGCCGGTACTCCCCCGATAGTTAACCGCGGCCACGGCATAACCTGAACTGGCCAGCACTTGCCGGGTAGCATCAAATTCAAATTCGTCCTGGTCGGTTGGCCCGCCGTGGATATACAGGATAAAAGGCAGTTTCTGAGTTACTACACTATCCGGAGTGTATAATATCCCCGACACCAGCGTACCATCACTGCTAAACGATTGAAAACCTTTCACGAAAGCCAGTTTAACCTTATTCAACCATTTATCCTGATGAAAGGTAAGCCTGCGTATCTTTCCATTTTCAATAGCTACTAACTCATGCGGCATATACGGATTGGTCATTTTGGCTATCCAGTTACCCGGCGAATGGGCTATCAGGCTTTCAAAACTACACTGCGTACCTTTATTAATGGTGGTAGATTTGCGAAGCAGCAAATTATACTGGGCCACGTATCGGATCCGGTCATTACTCACCAGGTAAACGATGTTCTTACCGTCCTTACTCCAGGCGTGGTTACTCACCGGCCTATCTAGTTGTGCGGTAAGTATTTTATTATTTTTTCCATCCGCATCCATAAGGCAAAGTACATCGTGCTGATAAATAAAATAATCAGCATCGCTGGTCGACCGCAGGTAGGCGATATACTTACCATCGGGACTCCATAATGGCTTAATATCATGGCCCGTAAACGTGGTTAATTGCTGAGCTTCGGCCCCGCTTTTGGCTTCAATGGTAAAAATGTCCGAATTTTCGTTCTTGTCAGGATCATCGGTATGGTTACTTACAAAGGCGATGGTTCTACCATCCGGGCTCCAAACCGGCGAATCATCATCCATATCCCCTTTGGTTAAAGTATCCAGTTTTTTGGTATCAACATCATAAACGTACAGATGTGAGTGCCGATGCTGCAGATAACCTTCAATATCCTGCTTAAAATGATACCGGTCAATTTTTATAGGGGCTATTGTTTTGGGTTCGGGTTTACCGCCATTTTCAGGATCTTTGATGACCAGCGCCAGTTTTTTACTGTTTGGGGCCCAGGCGTAATCCTGCAATTCTCCTTTTATATCGGTCAATTTATGCCCTTCGCCGCCTCTCCGATCCATCAGCCAAACCTGTCCGCCGTTTTTAGAATCTTTTTCAGATAGAAAGGATAAATATTTACCATCCGGGCTCCATTTTGGTGTTGAGGATGGCTCATCATCAAAAGTAAGCTGAATAGATTGTTTACCGTCATAACTCTGCATCCAGATATGTGATATCCTTTTATCCTTAGCCGAATCAACCTCAGCCAAACTATAGGCGATCCATTTGCCATCTGGCGAAAGCTGAGGATCATCTAGTGTTGGGATATGATAAAAATCGGTTGGTTTGAACGGCTTTTTAACCGTTTGGGCCAAAGTACTGCTGCAAATAAATACAGCTATGATCAACAGTATATTTTTATTCATGTAAACATGATTAAAGATTGACTGGGGATGTTATGATACATTTGCAGATAGTTTTATTTAGATATTTAATTCCCAGGCTTAAAAGTAGGGCAAAATCCAATTGAAAGCTACTTCATCTAAATTATTATTGAAAATTTGACAAATGATAAGTAATAGAGGAAAGTTCCGTGGCAATCTTTTATAAACTTCGCTCAATAATTGATGAAGCATACTTATTTGTTCATTTTTTATAGTCAGCTCATTTCTAAGCACTTCTATCAGGTTTTTACTTTCTATGCTGCCTTGTGAATGCGTTACGTTACTATTTGCCGCTTTATCATTAAATGAAGTAGCATTATCCATCATAAGGTAAGTAAAAGGTACATCTAAAATCCCGGCAAGCTGATGAATTCTATCTACATCTATTTTAGTTTTTCCTGTTTCAATTAAACTATAGGCCGTTTGAGTGATGTGTAACCGATCAGCAAGATATTGTTGTGATAATTTTTTTCGCTCGCGAATCCTTTTTAAATTTTGATGTATCGGCATAAGACTATATGTAAAACGTCACTTATATTAACTCCCCGCACCTGAAATTCTAAATATTAAAGAAGTACTTATTTTAACTATAAATAAAACTCATAATACCATGCGTAGAACTCGTAAAATATAAAATATATTTCATTTATGTTTATCAATAATAATTTTTGGCCAAATAATTATATGGGATTTACCTTTCTGAAACCCATGCACTTTGCGAAAAAGTAGGAAACCTTAAAACAACCTGTAAATGAAACAAATGAATTTAGAAAACTTTGGTGTGGTAGAAATGCATGCTAAGGAAATGAAAGAAGTTGAAGGAGGGGACATTCCTTGGGGAGATATTGGTAAATACATATTGGACCACTGGGGTGAAATTAAAAGTGGCTTAGCCAGTGGCTGGGCTGATGGTGGAATAAAATAAACATCTAATAATTACCTAAAACAATTTATAATCATATGAACAAGATAGATGGAATGATTGAACTTGATAATATCGAGTTAACGAACATTAGTGGAGGAACAGTTCCTAGCAAGGATACAAGCTTTGCAAACGATATAGCTTATTATATAGGATATGCTGGGCATGGCATTTGGGATGCCGGCAGGGCATTTTTTGGAGGTGCGTCTGAGGGTGCAAGCGGTAGATTTGGTGGTTAACTAAAACAATCCTTTGTATCTTTTATAGGGATCTTTATGTTTATAAAGATTCCTATTTTATTTAATATATCTCCAGTGTCTAAAACAAACTAAACCTATGTTACAACTTCATCACTATACAGATGAACAAGATAAAACAGGATATCATGTATTCAAGTATATAAGATTTATTTTATTAATAGTTGCAATACATATTTCAATTTCTTTATGCTTCTCTTACGCATCTAAATATTATTTAAAAGGTATTTTAGGGCAAAACACCTTTCCATGGAATAGCACTGCAGAAGAGTTTTTCGCCGTTGTATTATTCGCTCCTTTTGTTGAAACCTGGCTTTTACAAGTATTAACTTTTAACAGTTTTAGCTATGTGGCAAACTTTACAAATCTAGGTAAAACACCCAAAACTATCTCTTTGTATTGCTTTCCAGCCTGCTATTCGCAGGTCTACATACCTACAATTGGTTATATACAGCAAATGCTTTTTTCGGCGGCTTTTTATTAAATTATAGCTATACGTATTTTAAAAAAGAAAAATTCTACCCGTATCTTACTGTAGTAAGCATACATTTGCTTTACAATTTATTTGGCTTTATATTCAAAAGAGTGGCATAATTACTCAGAAACATGCAAAATTAATGCTACGACTCCAGCATCCTATGAATGATCAAGATCTAACCAAGCATCATATATTTAAGCATATAAAATTCATTTTCTGCATAGTTGTCGTAAATATTATAATTGGTTTATTATTCGTCATCATTTCTTATTTTTACTTTAAAAACACGCTATCAAAAAACACAATTAAATGGAATAGTGTTACGGAGGAATTTCTGATTTCGGTAATAGCCGCCCCTTTTTTAGAAACTTTACTTTTGCAAGTAGCTACTTATAATATTTTTCGCTACGCGATAAAGTTTACAAACTTTAATGAAACTCTCCAAAATTATCTCTTTATATTTTTATCCAGCATGCTATTTGCCTCAATGCACACCTATAACTGGTTATATGTTGTCAATACCTTTATTGGCGGTCTTTCTTTAAACTATAGTTATATCTACTTTAAAAAAGAAAAGTTTCACCCCTATATTGCTGTGGTGAGTATACATCTGCTTTATAACTTATTTGGTTTTGCAATCAAAAGGCTATAACAAGCTGCATAGTGATCCCCTTTTTCATCCAAATCGGGCCTATTTTATTTTAAATATTTATTATACCAATCTACATAGCGCTGCAGCCTGTCTACCAGGTAACTTGGCTTAGTAAGGCCGTGAAATTGGTTAGGATATAATATTAATTCAGTTGGCACTCCTTGTGATCGCAACGCCTGGTACATTTGCTCGCTTCCCACAGTAGGCACGTTAAAATCGCGCAAGCCCGACATAAACATCACCGGTGTTTTTATTTTATCGGCATGGAAGAACGGATAAGATAACTGTACCCATTTATCGGCAGTTTTCCAGGGCAATCCAATTTCATTTTCGTACTGTAATACATACTGGTCGCTGCCATAAACTGATAACTGTAAGGCACTGCCCGCCCCGCTGGCTGCTGCTTTAAAACGTGTATCTGATGCAATGGTATAATCAGTCAGGATACCTCCATAACTCCATCCGCCAATACCTAAATGATCAGGGTCGGCAACTCCCATTCTTTCCAGATGATCAACAGCGCCTAATAAATCTTTCACTTCCTTATTGCCCCAATCGGCGTAGATGGCTTTACAATAATCAAGCCCGCGGCCATTACTGCCGCGGTAGTTTACACCGGCTACGGCATAGCCGGCTGCGGCAAGCATTTGCCGGGTAGCATCAAAAGTATATTCATCCTGCCCTACCGGACCACCGTGTATAAATAATATGAGCGGCCATTTTTTACCCGGAACGCTATCTGGCGTAAATAATATCCCTGATACCTGCGTACCATCAGCACTGCGCGATTGAAAACCTGACACATGGGCCAGCTTTACCGTATTTAACCAATTCTGATGATGAAAGGTTAAGCGGCGAAGCTTTTCGCCTTCCAAAGCAAATATCTCCGCAGGTGTATATGGATCGCTTTTGGATACCACCCAATTACCGGATAAGTTGGTATTGATATCGGTAATACCGAACACGCCTTTGCTTATGGTTGATATTTTGCCATTGTTAATATTAACACTGGCCAGATAACGTTGCCTGTCGTCTGTTACTAAAAATGAGATATTTTTATTGTCCCGGGCCCAGGTTGGTGCAGAAACCGGCCTGTCGAGCTGTGCCGTTAGTACCCGGTTATTGGAGCCAACCGCATCCATGATACATAACACATTCTGATCATACATCATATAATCAGCATCGCTTGTACTGCGCAGATAAGAGATATAACGACCATCGGGGCTCCATTGTGGGTTACTATCGCGCCCTTTCCAGTCGGTCAACTGCAGCATGGTAGAATTGGGATGGGCATCGATAGTAAAAATATCTTTATTTTGGTTCTTATCCGGATCAACGGTGCGATTGCTTACAAAAGCGATAGTCCTGCTATCCGGCGACCATACAGGCTCGTTTTCATCTTTATCACCTTTGGTAAGCGTATCCAACTTTTTAGTATTTACATCAAACAGGTATAAATGATCATGCAACTGCTGTAAATATCCTTCTACATCTTGCTTAAAGTGGTAACGGTCAATCACAATGGGCTTGGGCGTTTTAGGTTCTTCCTTACCTTTATTTTCAGGGTCGCCTATTACCAGTGCTATTTTTTTACTATCCGGCGACCATGCATATTCACTCAGACTACCTTTTACATCAGTCAGCTTAAAACCCTCACCTCCCCTGCGATCGATCAGCCAAAGCTGTGAACCATTTTTGGAATCGCGTGAAGAAAGGAATGCCAGGTATTTACCATCGGGGCTCCACCTGGGCGTCGAAGCTGCTTCATCGCCATGCGTAAGCTCTATGGATTCTTTACCATCCCAGCTTTGCATCCATAGGTGTGATACGCGCTTGTCTTTTGCCGTATCAACGGTTGATACGCTATAAGCCAACCACTTACCATCCGGAGCAAGCTGCGGATCGCTCACAGCAGGTATACGGTAAAAATCAACCGGTTTCAGGGGTTTCTTTTCCTGTGCCGATACCCAACAGGCAGTAGAAAGGGCTATAACAGACAATAAGGTTCTTTTCATAAGGTATAAAGCATAATGGATGGTAATTTAGTAATTATGCGGTATTACTTTACCGAAGCAGCCGTACGTTCCTTAAAAATGACGTTAAAAAAGCAGAATATAAAATAAAAACGCGCTATTGTTGACACTTCACAATAACGCGTTTATTTATTTGACAAGAAATTTGATCTGAATTATATTACTCCGGCTTTTTCCAGTTCCACCTGCATTTGTTGCTGCATGCGTTGTGCTTCGGCCCGGGCGGCATCGGCAAAGTCTTCTCCATTACTGGCGTAGATAATAGAACGCGACGCATTCACAATAAGGCCGCATTCTTTGGTGATGCCATACCGGCACACTTCCTCCAGACTACCACCCTGCGCCCCAACACCGGGAACCAGTAAAAAGTTATCAGGGGCATATTTACGTATGTTGGTAAATTCCGTGCTTTTGGTGGCGCCCACCACGTACATGATCCTATCGGCACCAGCCCAGGTATTGGCCTTTTGTATCACCGTTTCATATAAATAACCATCACCTGTTTGCAGGTATTGAAAATCCTTACTGCCTACCGAAGAAGTCAAGGCTAATAAAATGATCCATTTACCCTCATAAGCCAGGTATGGAGTCACGCTGTCGTTACCCATATAAGGTGTGATGGTAATGGCGTCAAAGCTCATACCCGAAGCCTTTTCGTCAAAAAAGGCCTGTGCGTACTTATCAGAAGTATTACCGATATCGCCTCTTTTGGCATCTATTATATTTAAGGTATCAGTAGGTAAATATTTCCAGGTATCAATCAAGCTTTGTAAACCTTTTATCCCATAGGCCTCATAAAATGCGGCGTTGGGTTTGTAGGATACGCAAAGATCTTTGGTAGCATCAATAATCCTTTTATTAAATTCCAATATTGGATCGGGGTAATCTTTTAAAAATTCGGGGATCTTATTAATATCAGTATCCAAACCAACACATAAAAATGATTTTTTCTGTTTGATCTGTTCAATTAGTCTGGCGCGTGAAATCATTAATGCTTAAATATTTTGAATGTCAAAAAAACTAAAAAATTAGCTTATATGTGGTCAATTATCAGATATTTATTTAATTAATTTGAAATTATAAATTATTTGATTACAATTGCAGCGTTTTCCTTTGAATTTTTCTTGCACTAAAGAAACAATTTAAAACCCCACGTTATTTATTACAATAATATTTACCTGGATTTGGATGTTTACTTATACAAAGTTTCAAGATCAATTTCTTTTAATAATTCTTCATGTTTAACCACCAAAATTCACATGGGGCTTTATTACCGTCAAGAAAACAAATTACAACATTAAAAATCCCATTGAACTATAATTCATATCATGTCTGATAAAATAGAATTGAACGACAAACTCGTTTCTGAGTTGCGCGAAATTGCAAAAAATTTAGGTATTGCCGAGGCCGACGAACTCAGAAAGCCACAGCTAATATCCCGCATCATTGAACAACAACAGCTTATTGAGGCTGCCCGCGCCCAACAAAACATTGTTGAGTCAAACTATACTCCTACCAACGCCCCGGTGGCCGAAGCAGGAGACAAAGCACGCAAAAGAACCCGTGTATTAAAACCCAAAACACAACCACGTGTTGAAGTACCTTTAGATGATACCAACCTGTTTGATATACAGGATGAAGAACCAGCTGAAGAAACCGAAAACGAAATACCTGCAGTAGCAGTTACCGACGAGGCTGAAGCCCCTTCAGTTCAACAAGGTGAAACGGCCACCGTAAGGAGTGAAGAACCCGCAACCGAAGGTCGCCCGCAAAAATTTGACAGGCGCGCCAATGGTAATGGCAACCAAACCCCACAAAAAAACCAGGAGCCAGCTATTAACCTTGATTTTGACAATGTAATTGTAAATGAGGGTGTATTGGAAATTATGCCTGATGGTTATGGCTTTTTACGCTCATCAGATTATAATTACCTTACTTCGCCCGATGATATTTATGTATCGCAATCACAAATAAAATTATTTGGCCTTAAAACAGGTGATACCGTTCGCGGCAGCATCCGTCCGCCAAAAGAGGGCGAAAAATATTTCCCGTTGGTACGCGTGGAAGCCATTAATGGCCGTATCCCGGCCGAAGTGCGTGATCGTGTACCTTTTGATCACTTAACGCCGCTTTTCCCGTCAGAAAAACTGAGCCTGTTTACAGATGCCGGTAACTACTCAACCCGTATCATGGACCTTTTTTCGCCAATTGGTAAAGGTCAGCGTGGTTTAATTGTAGCCCAGCCAAAAACAGGTAAAACCATGTTGTTAAAAGACGTGGCTAATGCCATAGCTAAAAATCACCCCGAAGTTTACCTGATCATATTACTGATTGATGAGCGCCCGGAAGAGGTGACCGATATGGCCCGCAGCGTACGTGCCGAAGTAGTATCATCAACTTTTGATGAGCCTGCAGAGCGTCACGTAAAAATTGCCAATATTGTTTTAGAAAAAGCAAAACGTATGGTAGAGTGCGGCCATGATGTAGTGATCCTGCTGGATTCTATCACCCGTTTAGCCCGTGCATATAACACTGTTGCTCCGGCATCTGGTAAAATATTATCGGGTGGTGTTGATGCTAACGCGTTGCACAAACCCAAACGCTTTTTTGGTGCCGCCCGTAACATTGAGGATGGCGGTTCATTAACCATTATTGCTACGGCCCTTACTGAAACCGGATCTAAAATGGATGAGGTTATTTTTGAAGAGTTTAAAGGTACAGGTAACATGGAGTTACAACTGGATCGTAAACTTTCCAACAAACGTATATTCCCTGCTATTGATATTACCGCTTCAAGTACCCGTCGTGATGACTTGCTACTTGACCGCGAAACCCTACAACGCATCTGGATACTGCGTAACCACCTTGCCGATATGAATTCGCAGGAATCAATGGAGTTTTTACAGGCCCAGATAAGAGGTACAAAAACTAACGAAGAATTTTTGATTTCAATGAATTCGTAATATTTTAGTATTTATGAAGTTATAGATAGATGAGATTTTAGAAGCAAGCGATAAGAAGCAAGAGACAAGCATTTAGTTTATCCTGACTCTTGATTCTCGCCTCTTGATTCTTTTCAAATAAAATTTTTATCTGTAACTTCATAAATACTTAATAAAATCCTGATAACTTCATGGCCTGATAATGAAGAAGCGCGTTAAGAAACATCTCCCCAATGCCATTACCTGTGCCAACCTGTTTAGCGGCTGTATAGGAATAGTATTTGCTTTTCAGGACAACTTGATCATAGCTGCCTACGCCATCTTTCTTTCATCCATATTTGACTTTTTCGACGGATTAGCTTCCAGAGTGCTCAATTCTTACTCTTTTATAGGTAAGGATCTGGATTCCCTTGCCGATATGGTTAGTTTCGGCGTGTTGCCCTCCGTTATCATTTATGAGCTGTTTTTAAAATCACATCAGATTGACAATATCGGTCATTTCTTAAATTTTGTGGCCTTCCTTATCCCGGTATTTTCAGCTTTAAGACTGGCCAAGTTTAATAATGATACCCGCCAGTCTGATAGTTTTATCGGCTTACCTACACCCGCCAATGCTATTCTTATCGCATCATTACCCTTAATTATGCAGCAATATGAGGGCTTAGATACATACATCTTAAATCCCTATGTGCTTACTGTTCTGGTAGTGGTGATGTGTGTATTACTGGTATCAGAAATACCGCTGATGTCACTTAAATTTAAAAACCGCGATTTTAATAAAAACATTTTCCGCTATTTACTGCTCTTGTTTTCGGCAATACTGATTCTATTTTTTAAATTTGTGGCAGTTCCTGTGGTGATATTTATATACATCACTTTATCTTTAATTCAATTAAAATTCACAAATGACAAAGTTCCAGGCTGAAATAGACGTAATGCCCAAAAAAGAAATACTTGATCCTCAAGGAAAAGCAGTAACCGGAAGCATGAAAAATCTTGGTTTAGCCGAAATACAAAACGTACGTATCGGTAAACACATTACCCTCGAAGTTGAAGCCGAAAGCGCCGAAACCGCACACGCCAAAGTAGATCAGGCCTGCAAAAACCTATTAGCTAACCTCATTATGGAAAGCTATACTTTTACTGTAAAACAAATAGCTTAAAGCTAAAGACATAAGACCGAAAGCTTAAAGCGAAAAATGCCAAATCAATTTATTCTTAAAACTTATAAAAAATTAAGGTAATCTAAAAACTGTTTAAATTTTATTCAGTAATAATTTTATGGAAGCTAAGTAAATCATGGCTTGCGAAATTTCCATCAGGAATTCAAAATCCTTGCTTAGCCTCCTGAAGTTTTCCAGCCAGGATAAAGTTCTTTCAATGCCCCACCTTTTGGGGCTCACTATCCCTTATGTCAGATCCTTGATTTTGGGCGATATTTTCAATTCATAGTCATGTTTTTGTTTTACTGTGTCTATTAATTGTCCCCGGTATCCGCAATCGGCATAAATAACTTTTACACCATGTATACTCTTTTTCAGATTCTATAAAGTTAGATCAGCTACTTTACTGTCATGGATATTTGCCGGGTGTACTATATTACTTACGATGTTACCCAATGTATCATCTACCACTAAATGACGTTTACCTCCACATTGATCCGTTTATGGCCATCCACGCCCCTGAAACCGCCCCTGCATGCCGTTTTAACAGATTGACTATCAATTATTACCACCGAGTACTGTTCGTTTTTCCCAACCAACTTCCGTGCCCTTTCCCGTAGCATTGTATTCATATCATCAAACAACTCTGTATCCCGCCAGCTAGAAAAATAGTAATAAACCAACTCCCATTTAAGATAATAGCTGGGCAACAGCCGCCACTGACATCCCGTTCTTAATAAATAAAAGATAGCATCCCATATCTCGCGAAGGGAATGTTTTCTGTTTCAGTTTGGCACTGTTAAATATTTTTCTATTATTGGACATTGCTGAATCTCTCTGTTTTCATTGATTTGTCTTGCAATTTCAAACCAATAGTTTTCAGCAGATTTTTTGCGGTGCTTTTTATAAACTTCTTAACATTCCATTTTTAAACAGTTTCTTAGAATTTGATTTTTAAACAGCTTTTAAGACAATAGAAAAAAATTTGCTAATGTTTTTACCAACAAACGGCGAATCGTTAAAATCTGTATTATATACGTAATATTAAAATCCAACTCTCCGATACTCGTTGGTAAAACATCAACAAATGCATAGTCTTACATACATTTCCAACCAGTTCCGCCGAGTAGGCAAGCATACTCAGTGCAAATTCCGTCTTTCAGAGGCAAATTTGGGCCCGAAATTTTGCAAGCCGGAACATCCCTGATGCAATCGGCTGTACACTTATCAGTAGATGTTCCACCTTTAACTTTTTTCATTTCCTCTCTGCTAAGTTTTTTAAAAAGGTTCATAATTAATGTTTGAATAAGTAAAATATTGCCAGTATCACGCCCCGGCATTTGGCTTAATATGACTCACTTTTGTTAATAGACAATAGCTTAAATATACATATCTGGAGAGGAATCCTTCGTCTTCAAGGGAAGACTTTAGTTTAATATCCCGTAGAAATGTTTTTTAAAAGACTTTAGAGTTGCCTGTGCTTTGCATCATGTGCCCTTCCATCTTTAGTCTGCTTCAGCCGAAACCAAATCCTTCGGCTGAAGCAGAAGATTGTTTAATTGATTTAAGAATATAGGGTTGACTAAATTATGTCTGGATAAAAACAACTACTGCCTTATGGTATATAAAATTATATAAAATAATCAAAACGAAAAAAAACAATAATTTTTATTTATCGAGAAGCTGTTTAAAAATACTGATTTGAAAATGTTATAGGTCGTTTACAGGTAGTTTAAACACGGTTTCAATCCGGTTTTTGGAATAAAATTCACTGCGATCACCATAATTCACTAGAAAAAACATTCTATAACATTCTTAGAATTTCATTTTTAAACAGTTTCTAATTGATTGCCTTAATTTTTTATAAATTTTTTTTTTGGGGGGGGGGGCTGCCTTAAGCGCTTTGCTTATAGTTCCCCTTCCTTCTCGGCTTTTATTTGTTGGAGGGTAATCAGGTTGGCATTTACCAATGTTTTTACCTGGTTAAATTTCCTGGTAATTTCAGCGTTAAGGGCTCCTTCCTTGCAGGCTATTTCCACCTCTTGTATAATTTCCTGGCTTATGGGCATACCAAAAAATCCCAGATTTGGCTTTAGTTTATGCGCGGCTTGTCCGGCTGCAGCCCAGTCTTTATCAGCAAGGGCCCTATCAATATCATCAAACAATTCTGGGGTTTGCTGCAGAAACATAGCTATCGACTCCACAACAAACTCCGTGCTGCCGTCGGCAATTTCGTACAAAAAAGAAAGATCAAGATCCTGATCTGGTGAAATATCTGCCATATTTATTAATAGTTGATTCAGTGAGTGATTGAATAGGTTAGTTACAACCATTTAAGCAACCATCCACTAAAACATAAATTTATACTTTTTTTACAACCAAGTTGTCTATCAATTCATTTTTAAGCTGCAAAATATTCTTATGCAATACCGGATGAATAAAAGCAGCAGCTATTTCGGCCAAAGGCTCTAATGTAAACCTTCGTTTATGGAGTTCGGGATGAGGAACCTGCAGATCGGGTTTATGAATAACCTCATCGCCGTAAAACAAAATATCAATGTCAATAGTGCGCGAGCCCCACTTTTCTTTACGTTCGCGTCCCAGTAAAATTTCTATGGCAAGTATTTTCTCCAATAATATACTTGCCGGTAACATCGTATGCAGCTGTATTACCTGGTTCAGATAATCGGGGGCATCGGTTTTACCCCATGATTGTGTTTCAAATACCGATGATAGTTGTACAACAGGGGCAATATCCGCTTCAATATGGTCAATTGCCTGTTTCAGAAACAATTTCCTATCGCCAAGGTTACTGCCTAAAAGTAAAAAAATGTTATTCATGTTGTAACAAATATTATAGAAACGGCTCTTAACATTATCCGGTATTGAATTACTAAGTTTGCATAGATAAAAAGATTTATAACATTAATGAAACAATTCTTCAAATTCGTTCTGGCCACCATTATTGGTGTAGTTTTAATCACCGTTGTTTTGGTTTTAGTTGTGATAGGGATAATTTCGGCCAGTGGCGATAAAACTATTGAAGTTGAGCCCAATTCAGTACTGCATATAGCTTTTACAAACCCCATAACCGAGCGTACACCTAATAACCCTTTGGCCGGCTTAAGTTTTTTAGGATTGGATAAAGATAAATCAACTGGTTTAAATGATATCCTGGCCAATATTAAAAAAGCTAAAACTGACTCAAACATCAAAGGTGTTTTTCTGGATGAAAGCTACATGGTATCCGGTCAGGCTACTACCGAAGAGATCCGCAATGCCTTAATCGACTTCAAAAAATCAGGCAAATTCATTGTAGCTTATTCAGAAATATATACCCAGGGATTTTATTATCTGGCCTCAGTTGCCGATAAGGTTTATATGAACCCCAAAGGCATTTTTGAACTTAAAGGCTTTAATTCGCAGGTTACTTTTTTAAAGGGAGCGCTTGATAAACTAGGTATCGAAGTGCAGATTATTAAAGTGGGTACTTTCAAAAGCGCTGTTGAACCCTTGTTTCTTACTAAAATGAGCGATGCCAACCGCTTACAAGTTACTTCCTACCTGGGATCGTTATATGATCATTTTTTAACCGGTATTAGCAAAAGCCGGGGCATCAATAAAGATTCTTTATTTAATTATGCCAACAACGGCCGCGTACAATTACCAGAGGATGCCGTTAAATTAAAGCTGATTGACGGTTTAAAATACAAGGATGAAATATTGGATGACCTGAAAGCACGCACAGGTACTATAAAGAAAAACGACCTGAACAGTGTTGA
This sequence comes from Mucilaginibacter lappiensis, assembly GCF_900155965.1. Lineage (GTDB taxonomy): Bacteria > Bacteroidota > Bacteroidia > Sphingobacteriales > Sphingobacteriaceae > Mucilaginibacter > Mucilaginibacter lappiensis. Next base: position 32,077 of record NZ_FTMG01000010.1, on the reverse strand, counting down.
ACTGGCCGATTATACCAAAAGCAATGCTGATAGTGATACTAAAGATGAGTCATCATCAAAAAATCGTATAGCTGTTGTTTATGCCTCGGGCGAAATTTCTGGTGGCGAGGGAGATGACAATACCATTGGATCAGAAAGAATATCAAAGGCCCTGCGCAAAGTGAGGCTTGATAATAAAGTAAAAGCAGTGGTGCTTCGCGTAAACTCTCCTGGTGGAAGTTCCCTGGCTTCGGATGTAATCTGGCGCGAGGTTATGCTAACCAAAAAAGTAAAACCCATTATCGTTTCAATGGGTGATTTAGCGGCATCTGGCGGCTATTATATTTCATGCGCAGCCGATTCTATCATCGCCCAACCCAATACTATTACAGGTTCGATAGGTATTTTCGCCATTTTGCCTAATATGCAAAAGCTTTTTAATGATAAACTGGGCGTTACCTTTGATGGTGTAAAAACTGGTAAATATGCCGATCTGGGCGATATTAGTCGCCCATTAACCCCCGAGGAAAAATTAATCCTTCAAAACAACGTAAATCACGGTTATGACGATTTTACCAAAGCAGTTGCCGAAGGTCGTCACAAAACCCAGGCGTATATTAACAGCATAGGTCAGGGCCGGGTATGGACAGGCGAGCAAGCTATAAAAATTGGCCTGGTTGACCGCCTGGGTAATATTAACGATGCCATAGCTTCTGCTGCTAAAAAAGCCAACATAAAAAACTACAACCTGGTAGCCTACCCCGAGCAAAAAAGCTTCTTTAACCAACTAAGCGGTGATGTAACTGCAGAGGCTCGCACCCGGATATTACAATCAGAACTGGGTAATAATTACAAAGTTTATGAACAAATTAAAGGCGTTACCCAAATTATGCGTACCCCACAGGCACGTATGCCTTATAGCATAGAAATTAAATAAAGTTTTCCAGTTTATATTTTGATTAAAGCTGCTTGTATGGGCAGCTTTTTTTATTTATAGGCATCGGTAGGTATCCTCCTTAATATTGCATATTTTTGTATATACAGGAGCCCGGTTTTCTTTTTTGAGGAAACCGGGCTGTTTAGTTAAAGGAAAAAACAAGCTCAAAATAGACTAATTTACATATAGTTGCCTTAAAATCAACATTTTAATACTTTTTAAAGCTTTCAAAATCCATCAAAAATTTGTTAAAAAGTGTTAAAATGCCGTTAAAGTTTTGTTAAAGTAGCTAATTAGTACTCCTTTTTGATCTGTTTTTAACTAAAAAAGTGTTAAAATTTAAGGTTTAAAAAGTTTTTTCGTTAAAAAAACAACCTAATGAACCACAGAACTAATGAACCAATGAGCCCCAAAAAACAAATGGCTTTTTGTACTTTTACGCCTCAATATTATTATGGAAAATAAACCCATAGCCCGCACGCTTCGTTTACTATCACAACTCATAGAACTACATGAGGTTAACCCCTTTAAAATAAAGTCGATAGCCAATGCGGCCTTTAAAGTTGATAAGCTGCCCTTCCCTATTGCTGGTAAAACGCTGGAACAACTGGAAAAAGTAGATGGTATAGGCAAAAGCATTGCATCAAAGATTATTGAACTGTTTGAAACCGGTACTATTGCCGAAATGCAGGAATTGCTGGATAATACGCCTGCAGGTGTGGTTGAAATGATGGGCATTAAGGGTATAGGCGCCAAAAAAGTAGCCATTATCTGGAAAGACCTGGGTATTGAAAATACAGGCGAACTCTATTATGCCTGTAATGAAAACCGCCTGATAGAGGCTAAAGGCTTTGGTCTTAAAACCCAGGAAGAGATACGTAAAGCCATCGAATTTAGGATGGCCAGCAACGGCAAATTCCTGTTTGCCCAGGTAGAAAATGAGGCAAATGAGCTGATGGACGAAGTAAAGGCTATATTTCCAGATGCGCTGAAACATTTTGCTGGTGAATTTCGGCGGTTAAATGAGATCATTACTGAGATTGTGATTGTTATTGGTAGCCTAAACCAGGAAGTGGCTTATAGTGCATTATCAGATTCAAAAATTCTGAACAATGTTTCCTTGAATGAGAACCATATATCGGGCGAACTGCAAAATGGTTTACTGGTGGATATTATTTGTGTGGATAAAGCCGATTACTTTAATGAGTTGTTTATCAATACGGGCACGGATGATCATGTTCAGGCTGTATTAGAGCGCATTAACGTACCACTGGAACAGCCTGAATCTGAAGAAATTATTTATACCAAAGCCGGCTTAGCCTGGATGCAACCCGAACTACGCGAGGGTACTACCTTTATTGAAAAGGCCGAAAAAAATGAACTACCTACGCTGATCATTACGCACGATCTGAAAGGTAGTCTGCACAATCACAGTACCTGGAGCGATGGGGTAAACACCGTGGAAGAAATGGCGCTTTACTGTCGCGATAACTTAAAACTGGAATACCTGGGCATGTGCGACCATAGCAAAAGTGCATTTTATGCTAAAGGACTAAGTATTGAACGTGTTTTACAGCAGCAGGAAGAGATTGAGCATTTGAATAAAAAGCTCGACGGCTTCCATATTTTTAAAGGTATCGAGTCGGATATTTTGTATGATGGCTCACTTGACTATCCGGACGAAATACTTCAAAAATTTGATTTTATAGTAGCATCTGTACACTCCATACTTAAAATGGATGAGGAAAAAGCCACTTCAAGGTTGATAACGGCTATTGAAAATCCATATACAACTATATTGGGCCACCCAACCGGACGGTTATTATTAAGTCGCGGCGGCTATCCGATCAACTATAAAAAAGTAATAGATGCCTGTGCAGCTAATAACGTGGTGATTGAAATTAACGCCAATCCACTAAGGCTCGACCTCGACTGGCGCTGGCATCAATATGCTTTGGAAAAGGGTGTTTGGTTATCTATTAACCCCGATGCTCACCGTGTAGAAGGTTTCTTAGACATGCGCTTCGGTGTATTAGCCGCACGCAAAGGTGGTTTATATAAAGAAATGTGCCTTAACGCCTTATCATTGCCGGAGATCACCAAAGTGTTCGAAAAAAAGAGAGCATCGGCTAAATAGAACAAGGACAGGTGAAGGAGAAGTCAAAACTCACCACTCATTAATTCACTAATTCAAAATTAAATGAAGATACTGGTGATCCGCTTTAGTTCTATGGGGGATATTATTTATACCACACCGGTTGTGCGCTGTCTTAAAAAGCAAATACCCGGCGCCGAAATCCATTTTTTAACTAAACCGGCTTTTCAGTATATTTATGATAGTAATCCTTATGTAGATAAACTACTGTTATTAAAGCCTGCATTATCAGCAACTATTGATGAAATAAAAGCCGAACGATACGATTATATTATAGATCTGCATAATAATCTGCGCACTGCCATTATCAAATTACGCACAGGTATCCGGTCATCAACTTATAAAAAACAGCCTGTAAAAAAATGGCTCAGCCTTAAATTTAAGTTAAAACTCATCCCCCCTACCCATTTGGTCGATCGTTACCTTAAGGCGGTCAAATTTTTAGGTGTGGTTAATGATGGACAGCCTATTGATTATTATATCAAGGCCAACCATCAATTAAACAACTTGTTGCCGGCGGCGCACCGGGCTGGATATGTGGCTTTTGTAATCGGCGCTACACACTTTACCAAACGTATGCCTAATGATAAGATCATCAGTATTTGCCGGCAACTAAATAACCCTGTGGTATTATTGGGGGGTAATGATGTAAAAGCTAATGGTGACATCATAGCCGGCGAAATCGGTACAAAAGTTTATAATGCCTGCGGCATTACCTCACTTGATGAATCAGTTTTTCTGGTATCTGAAGCTAAAAGCATCATTGGTTTTGATACGGGACTTACGCACATTGCAGAAGCATTTAACAGGCCCATCGTATCTGTTTGGGGAGGCACTGTACCCGATCTTTTGGGAGTACAACCCTATATGGTTAAAGATGTACTGGTTGCCGGCATTGAATTATCCTGCCGTCCATGCTCCAAATTCGGCCTGGAGAAATGCCCGCTGGGCCACTTTAAGTGTATGAATGATATGCCCGAAGATGGCATTGTTCAGTTCACAAACAAGTAAATTATTCTTAAAAACTTAATAAAAGTTAAAGCTGTTACACTTATATTGTAATCGATTGACATCCTAAACACACACTACTAATCTATGAAGAAACTAATTTTAATTCGCCATGCCAAGGCAACTCATGAAAGCGGTTATGCTGATTTTGATCGCCCTTTAAAACAATCCGGGATGCAGGATGCGTTAATGATGGCAGAGGTTTTAAAAGATCGATCCATTGTTCCTGAAATAGTAGTAACAAGCCCAGCGTTACGCACTTTAACCACAGCGCAGATATTTACAGAACACTTGCAATTGCCACCATCACAAACCAATATAAAAATATATGAAGCAAGTGAAAGTGCCCTTGTAAACGTGGTCAATAGCCTACCCAATGAATATGGATATATTGGCCTGGTTGGTCATAATCCAGGTATAAGTCAACTTCTACATTACCTGACAGGTCAGCTGCGTGATGTTCCCACCTGTGCCATGGCATTAATTAGTTTTGATAATGACGACTGGCGTTCCATCAGTAATGAAGATGGACATTTGTCATTTTATGATTCACCAAAGGGGTAGATGTAATACGTTATAGGTTTTAAGTTGTACGTTATAATATCCAATTCCATCAACCAACTATTAATCAAATATCTAACTTAAAAGTACAACGTACAATCTGGTGGTATGTCAATCACAAATTAACGTGTAGTCATGAGTCGGGCTAACCCAATTAACAAAAAGGTGGGTTTACATGGTTTACACTTTTTATGGTTACCATGTATTTAAATAATTGACAATCAACTACTTGTATTTTGTTTCTCCAAAAAAGTGTAAACCATGTTTTTGGTATAAATATTATTGGCTAAACGTCAATTCATAAATGACAGAGCACTAGCTCACTTTATAGGTTTTCCCGGGTAATGATTGAATATAACCCTGCATTTCCATATTGAGTAGATTCATTGCCAGCATACTCATCGGCATATTAGCTTTTATAGTCAAATCATCAATAGCTAAAGGAGATTGATGCTGTTGTAAAATATCAAATATCAGACGTTCATCTTTAGAGAGATCAATAGGTAAAACAAACTGTTCTGCTGGTTTTGCTTTATCTGCTTTTTCCCAACCCAAACTAAAGGCCAAATCGGCCACACAAGTTAATAAAGCCGCTTTATTGTTACGTATCAGGAAGTTACATCCTTCAGAATATTTATCATCCAAACGGCCAGGGAAAGCAAATACATCCCGGTTATAGGAGTTAGCAATTTCGGCAGTTATAAGCGCTCCTCCTTTTATGCCGGCTTCTACTACCACAGTGGCATCGGCAATGCCGGCTACGATACGATTACGCTGAGGAAAATTCTCCCGATCGGGTATCGTTCCCGATGGATATTCGCTCAGCAGACCACCGTTTTCCAGCATTTTATCGGCTGTAGCCCTATTTTGACTGGGATATAATCTATCGAGCCCGTGTCCTAATACACCAACTGTGGGCATATTGTGTTTCAGGCATTCTTTGTGGGCGGCAACGTCAATACCCAAAGCTAAACCGCTTACTATTAAAATATTATACTGTTGAAGTTCTTCAATAAGCTGTTTACATAACAGCCGGCCATAATCGGTAGCGTTGCGGGTACCAACAATGCTGATCACATGCTGCGGGTTTAGGTCCATATTACCCCTTGCATACAATAATATAGGCGAGTCGCCACAATTCTTTAGCCGTTTCGGATACCTGCTATCGGTGTAAAATATGGGTTCTATATCATATTTTTCAATATATAATAACTCCTTTTCGGCTTTTTTCAGGGCATCATCAAAATCCCATTGGGCTACTTTTTTATCGCCTATACCGGGTATCCTAATCATTTTTGCAGAGGACGATCTGAATACTTCTTCCTCACTACCTAAATAAGCGATTAATGATTTAGCCGATACCGGCCCTAAATTTTTAACAAACGATAAAGCTACCCTATGTAGTAATGACATATTAATAAGTATTCAAGATCTTAGATGTACAGATTATCAATAATAATCCGCTCGATTGATTCTCATCTAAAATATAAAAATTCCTAAAAATATTAGCACAAATAAAAAACTACAAAAATAGTTTGCAAACTATATAAATAGTTTATACCTTTATTTAACCCAACTATAAAAATAGTTTACTATGAACTTAAAAGAATTAACCAAAGCCGAAGAGCAAGTAATGCAAATACTTTGGCAACTTAAAGAGGCTATTGTGAAGGATATTATTGAACAAATGCCCGATCCAAAACCGGCTTATAATACGGTATCAACCGTAGTGAGGGTATTGGAGGGCAAGGGTTTCATTGATCATAAGGCATATGGTAACTCACATGTATATTATCCCCTCATCACAGAAGACCAATACAAAAAGTTCACATTTGATAAGATGATGAAGAATTATTTCAGCAACTCTTACCAAAGCCTGGTTTCATTTATTGTTGACGAAAAAAAGCTGGGCGTGAAAGAATTAGATGAATTAACCTCCTTAATTGATCAGCTTAAAACCAAAAAATCATGAACTGGCTACATTATCTGCTCGAAGCAAACATCTATCTTGCCGTTTTTTATGCCGGGTATTGCCTGTTTCTAAATAGGGAGACCCATTATACACTAAACAGAGTTTATCTTTTACTGAGTTGCTTTATATCTTTTCTGTTGCCACTGGTACAAGTAGGAATATTAAAACCAACCGTGCCTGACACCATAAGCGTAGAATATATTACATCCACTGCAACCCAAGATATTGGTATACAGGATATACTTTTTTATGCTTATCTGTTAGGGAGCATGATACTGTTTGGCCTATTGTTATTTAAGTTGTTTAAACTGATAAAAATCACTCAAACCGCCAACAAAATAGCCGACAAAGGATACAAAATTGTACTGCTTGAAAACTCCAATACTGCATTTTCCTTCTTCAGTTACCTATTTATCGGGTCAAAAACAGAGGGGATCAATACCATTATCCGACATGAAATGGTACACATTCGCCAAAAACATACATTAGATGTGCTATTTCTAGAGTTTATCAAGATCATTAATTGGTTTAATCCCTTTGTTTACTTGCTGCAAAACAGCCTTAAAACGGTGCATGAATACCTAGCCGATGAGCAAACCGCCGCTTTTGAAAACGACATCCTCACCTATTCTTCGTTTTTGGTAAACAATGCGTACGGGCTTGGCGGCTCATCAATTGCACCTTCATTTTTCAATTATAATTTATTAAAAAAGAGGATAATTATGTTAAATCGAAAACGCTCGGGGAATTTAGCCAGGCTAAAATACCTTGTAGCTGTACCTATTTGTGCCGCGGCTCTTTGTGCCTCCACGCTGGGTTTCAGCAAAACTTATGCACTGGTTGATCTTGTACCACAACACCCAGACACCATTATTAAGGCAAAACTATTGAAGGTTCCGCCACCACCTCCACCTGCCCCGCATGCAAAAAAACCTCACGTAACCGATGTGAAATTAATGCCGCCAAAGGTAACAAAACGTCCTCCTCCGCCACCACCTGTGCCATCTAAAGTAAAAACTGTAAAATTTCCGCCGCCTATTGTTAAGCCGGCTGGAAAAGTACGCCCCAAGGTAAAGGTTGTGAGATTCCCTCCACCAATAATTAAGCCAGATGTAAAAACATCTAAAAAAATACCCCCGCCGCCGCCAGAGCCACCTACAGATGCAAAAGCAGCACCTAAAGCAATCGAATCTACACCGCCACCAGTATCAGAAAAACCATCAACGCCCACTGTACCAGCTCAAAAACCCGCGTCAACTTTTTCTATTGGCGTCAGTGAAAAATCGACACCCTCTAAACCTACCCCGGTTCAGTAAAGCAACATACCGCGTATCAAGAGGCTGTACTATATTTAACTTACGGAGTTTTAAAAACTTCGTAAGTTTTTGCATATCTGAGCATTTTTTATCTGAACCCGAATTCTCAGAATTTAAGAATTAACAGAATCTGCACATCTACCCTTTTACGTAAATCACCTGTTTGGTCTCAAAAAAATCCTCTGAGAAATAGTCTTTAAGGTGATATTGCTGCACTTTCAGGCCAGACTCTTTTATTTCCTGCTCCAGATCGCCGCCTTTGAGATATAAGATCCCATTGGGTAAAGTATTTTCTGAATCCTTATTGAATTTACCACGCACCCATGGATAAAAATCTTTGAGTTGAGTAACCGCCCGCGATACCACAAAATCAAACTTTTCATCCAGTTGCTCGGCACGCAGGTGCGATGCTTTTACATTGGTTAAGCCTAATGCTTTAGCTACTTCCTGTACCACTTTTATCTTTTTACCGATAGAATCAACCAAATGAAACTGGGTTTCGGGAAATAAAATAGCTAATGGAATACCCGGAAAACCTCCGCCTGTACCCACATCCAGCACACTTTCACCCGGTAAAAAGGACATGACTTTAGCTATTCCGAGTGAGTGTAGTACGTGACGTTCGTACAAAAGATCGATATCTTTACGTGATATCACATTGATCTGGCTATTCCATAGGTTATACAACTCAGGCAGTTGTTCAATTTGAGAACGCTGTTTTGCAGTCAGATCCGGAAAATATTTAAATACGATATCAGATGTCATCCCTGTTAAAACGATTAATGATATTACCCAGTAAATACCTGGCTCTAAACAATTGTGCCTTAACTGTACCCAATGGCAAATCAAGCTGCTGGGCTATTTCTTCGTATGATAACTCATCAAAATAGCGCAGTGTGATCAGGTTTCTATAACGATGAGGCAAGCTTTCGATCAATAATTTAAGCTCTTGCGTTTGTTGTTTTTTGATCGATGTTTCTTCGGGATTCAAAACATCAGCCTTTATTTGCAACGGTTTTTCGTCCCCATCATCATCGGTCATCCCGTGAATAGACTGGGTATTCAGCTTCTTTTTACGGATAAAATCGATACAATTATTGGTAGCTACCCTAAATAACCAGGTACTAAAAGCATAATCTGGCTGGTATTTGTCCAATTTTTCGAAAGCTTTAGCAAAGGTTTCAACAGTAAGATCCATCGCATCCTCCTTGTTGTTAACCATTTTTAAAACCATAAAATAAATAGAATCTTTATACCTGTGCATCAGATCGGCGTAGGCCTTTTGATCGCCTTCGCGCGCCCTTACTACCAGGTGAAAGTCATTCTTCGCATTATCGGTAAAATTGGCGTTTATTTCCATTGGGTTGTTTTTAAAAATGTCCCGATAAGCCCAAAAACATTTAAATACATATAATATATAATATCAAAGAATGGCAAATACCATATCAGATCTTTACCGTCGAGTTTTTTAAATATCTTACTGTATATAACAAGCTGCAATATCAGCCTGAAAGCAAACAAACCTAGTGCCAGCCAGGGTTCATATTTAAAAACGAAAGCTATTATGAGCAAAATATAAAACAGAAAACCACTCATAGCGTCAAAGCTGAGTATTCGCCTGTGTTTATTTTTATACAATTTACCAACCCCCATGTGCCGTTTTTTTTGCCTGTACCAGGAGGATAAAGTTGTTTTTGCACTGGTATAAGTAAACGTTTCGGGGTGTATCTCAATAATGGTATTATCAGCCGTGGCATGCTGGTTTACGAATAGATCGTCGTCGCCAGATATCACATGCATGTGCGAAGCAAAGCCTTTTTGACTAAAAAATAAAGTTTTGGTGTATCCCAAATTACGACCAATACCCATATACGGATCACCGTTAAGTGCACTGGACAAATAATTTGTGGCTGTTTTTATAGTCTCAAAACGTACAAACGGATTTAAGAAGTTACGGGTCTTATAATAAGGCGAATAACCCAAAATAATTTGAGCTTTAGTACTAAAATTAACTGCCATGCGCGTTATCCAGTTAACCGAAGCAGGTCTGCAATCGGCATCTGTAAATAGCATATATTCATTTTTCGCGGCCTTTATTCCCAGGGTAAGGGCAAATTTTTTCCCGGTTTTAAACCGATCATGTTCGGTTATGGTAACCACTTTTAAGTGTGGGTATTCCCGTTGCATATCATCCAGAACATCGCTTGATGAATCATAGGAACAATCATTAATCACCACCACCTCAAAATCAGGATAATTTTGCTGCAGTATAAAAGGTAGGTTTTCCTGTAGATTTTTGGTTTCATTGCGCGCGCTTATAATTACCGAAACAGGTATCAATACCTCTGGTAATTGCTCCGCTGGTTTATACCGTGCAAGGCGGCTATGGTTACTTATCAGGTAATACAGCTGAACGATAAAACACAGCTGAAAAAGAATGAAGAGCGCGTTATGTATATAAGTTTCCAATCAGTTATAATATCAGGCAAATTTGTTAAAAATCGCCGGAATAAAAGTGGTCATCATGGGTTTATTTCGTGATTATTACACACACTGACCTATTTTTTTCCACACTTCCAAAATCAATCAACCATAAAGAAGAAAAAAGGTCTGTCTCCTTTATATTATTGGCAAAAGTGAATACCAAAAGATACAGGGATTTAAGCTACGGACATATTGTTTTACACTGTTGAATATTTCATTGTCAACCATTTAAGCAAACCGGCTTTATTTGCTAATTTTGCAACCTCAAAATGAAATTTAATTTAACAGCACAAGACCCGCTTTCAAAAGCCCGCGCAGGTGAAATTACCACCGATCACGGCACTATACAAACGCCTATATTTATGCCCGTTGGCACTGCCGGCACTGTGAAAGCAGTACATCAGCACGAGCTTAAAAATGATATAGAAGCGCAAATTATTTTAGGAAATACCTATCATTTATACCTCAGACCAGGCCTTAATACGCTTGAACAAGCCGGAGGATTGCATAAATTTAACGGCTGGGATGGCCCTATTTTAACGGATAGCGGCGGTTATCAGGTGTATTCCCTGACCGAAGTGCGCAAAATTAAAGAGGAAGGTGTTACTTTCCGTTCGCATATTGATGGCTCAAAACATCTGTTCACGCCAGAAAATGTAATGGATATCCAACGCATTATAGGTGCCGATATCATCATGGCGTTTGACGAATGTACCCCATATCCATGCGATTATCATTACGCCAGGCGCTCTATCGACATGACCCATCGCTGGCTAAAACGTTGTTGTGATCGTTTTGACAGCACCGAAGCTAAGTATGGTTACAGCCAAACGCTTTTCCCTATAGTACAAGGTTCTGTTTATAAAGATCTGCGTGTAAAATCGGCAGAAGTTATCGCTTCTTTCGAGCGTGAAGGCAATGCTATAGGTGGCCTTTCCGTTGGGGAACCTGCCGAAGAAATGTACGCCATGACCGAAATTGTCTGCAATATATTACCGGAGCAAAAACCACGTTACTTAATGGGTGTGGGTACACCTATTAATATATTGGAAAATATAGCTTTAGGAATTGATATGTTTGATTGCGTTATGCCAACCCGTAACGCCCGAAACGGTATGCTTTTCACTAAAAATGGCATCATCAATATCAAAAATGAAAAGTGGAAAAATGATTTTTCTGTTATTGAAGATGATAGTGATTTATTTGCTGATAAGAATTACACAAAAGCATATTTACGTCATTTGATACATTCGGGTGAGATGCTTGGAGCCCAAATTGCTACCTTACATAACCTCCATTTCTATCTTTGGCTGGTTAAGGAGGCACGTAAAAAGATCATATCCGGGGAATTTTATAACTGGAAAAACATCATGGTTAAGCAACTTGGCCAACGATTATAACTGAAGTACAATTCAAATATGAAGGATAATAAACATACCTTTTATGGTATCAACCTGAATGATCATAAACAACTAAACTAAAGGATGAAGGCTTTTATTCACCGGTATCTGAAGGTTATTGACAGGTTTATTATGGGCAAATACCTGGGCACTTTTGTGTTTACCATGGGCATTTTTGCCGCGGTATCGGTAGTGTTTGATGTATCTGAGAAGTTAGATAATTTCACCAATAAACACGCGTCACTTCATGATATCGTATTTCAGTATTATGCCGGATTTGTCCCCTTTTACCTGAATATGTTGTCGCCCTTGATTAATTTTTTGGCGGTAATTTTTTTTACGGCCAAGATGGCCAATCAAACAGAAATTGTACCTATTCTGAGTAGCAAGGCTAGCTTTAACCGCTTTTTAAGACCCTATTTTATTGCCTCAACTATCATATTTATCGTATCATTTTTTGCTAATGTATACCTCATTCCGTTCACTAATCACTTAAAAAACGACTTTGAGAATGCCAATGGTATAACCGATAATGACCCAACCAAAATTGAGGTACATATGCAGATAGATAAACACACCTTTGTGTACCTCCAAAACTATGACCCCACCGTACATACTGGTTACCAGTTTATTATGGAAAAGTTCAATGACGATACCCTCCGCGAAAAATTGATTGCTCAACAGGTCACTTATGACTCGGTTAAAAGGGTTTGGTCATTAAAAAACTACACTGTTAAATATATAAACGGTTTAAAAGAGCAATATATTAACAGCACCATACCCAAAGATACCACACTCGATATGCACCCAAGCGATTTTGTGGTGTATGATAATGTATATGCCGCTATGTCCTTAAAAGATCTAAACAAGAATATAGACAAGGAAAAACTGCGCCGTCCGGAGGTTTTAAACAACCTTTATTACGAGAAATACCATCGTTTTATATATCCTTTATCTGCCTATGTTTTAACTATTGTGGGTGTAGCCTTATCATCCAGAAAAGTACGTGGAGGCGTAGGCTTACCTCTTGGAATCGGTATTTTACTATGCTTTACTTACATTATCGTGGAGAAATTTTCCATTGTATTTTCTATAAAAGGTGGCGTGCCGCCTATTTTCACCGTCCTTATTCCTAACACTACATTTGGTCTGCTTGGCTATTATTTACTCTTAAAAGCACCAAAATAGTGGTTACAAAAAGTGTCAAAGAAAGCCTTAACAAGAACCTGATCATACTCCATTTCACGGTTTTTATCTGGGGATTTACCGGCATTTTGGGTAATCTTATTACCATTTCCGCAGTGCAATTGGTATGGTACAGGGTACTTATTGCCGTTATATCTCTGTTTTTATACTTCAATTTTAACAGAACAAGTATAAAAGTTGACAGAAAAACGTTCCTAAAAATGGCGTTTACAGGTGCCTTAGTAGGCGGTCATTGGGTGCTTTTCTTTGCTTCTATCAAGCTATCTACGGTTCCTGTAACGCTGGTTTGCCTCTCCAGTATCACTTTATTTACGGCGATATTTGAACCCCTATTGAATAAAACGAAGATCTCAAAACTGGAGATCATGGCTGGATTGTTGATCATAACCGGCATTATTTTAATATTTAAATTCGAATCACATTACACTAAGGGCATCATTACCGGACTTGTGAGCGCCGTTTGTGCTAGTCTTTTTTCGATCATCAATTCAAAACTCATAAAGGAAAACGAGGCCCCTATCATTGCTTTCTATGAGCTAGCAGGGGCATTTTTTTGGATATCGATATACCTTTTATTGACCAATGGCTTTAACAGATCGCTCATTTTAAAACCCAGCGACATTGGTTATCTTTTACTGCTTGGCACCATTTGCACATCACTTGCCTATGTTGCCGGAGTATCTGTAATGCGCGAACTTTCGGCTTTCAAGGTGGCCCTCATCACCAACCTCGAACCTGTCTATGGCATCCTGATGTCTTTCATTTTCTTTGGTGATATGAATAAAATGACGATAGGTTTCTGGGTGGGAGCGGTCATTATTTTGTCTACGATATTCCTATATCCGGTAGCTCAAAAGCAAATTGCTAAACGAAAGTCACGAGCTTAATTCTTCTTTTCATCAGGTCTCAACTACGATATTTTCTTTTTAAATATCTGGCTACTCTTCCTGAACTACCTTCTTCATGGAAATAAAACTCACCCCCATTAGTCTCTATTTTTAGTGCAAGCATATCCCAGTAGGGGATAGAAAGCCCTTGATTTTAGAAGCCATTTTTAAGCCCTGTGAGGCATTATTATTTTTCGACAAGCCTGGCACCATTTAAATATCTCCGCTCCCAACAGGGGCAAAAATCATTTTTTAGTTAGTGTAACAAATAACAAAAATAAAATTTATACAAAAATCATAACTAAGCCAAATTTTTGCTCACTTTTTCATTCTTAAATTTTTCAATTTAAAATTTTTACAATTTTATAATAATATAATAATCAAACGTTTATTAATTTTATTGAAAGTGAAAATTAAACAAAAAAGACTTAACTAAACTATTAAAAAACTAAAAAAATTAGCAATCAAATTTATATTCATAAATAAACAGTTTATATAGTTTATATTCAGTTAAATAACAAACATTATATAACTAAAAACTACAGATTAAGAAATTGAATCAAAAGTTTACAGATAGTGTCACGAACCTAAAAATACAGAATAAAATAAAATCAGCATGATACCCTCACATGTATACAAAAAATCAAATTCTATGAAATTTTCCGGATTCTCATCGGAGGAACGGGAGTCTATTTTCGGGCTGGAGAGCATGGCCAAACAAGAGGCATAAACAATCAAAAAGCGAAAGTCTAGGATCGTCGAATCAAGACTTGATCCAGTGATCATGAACTTCTCAAAATCGCAGTTTCATTTCAATCAGTTTCTCCCCGAGGTTAAAATTTAGAACCATCAAAAATTGATTCCTTTTTTTCACCTTGGCCGAAAATTAATTTTTCAGGCGCCCATTTTTTAAACACCTGCCTCCCTCCATGTTTTTCAGTTTTCACAAAGCGCCTGGTGAAAATATTTTTAATAAAGATTTAAAAACCGGATATTGTATAAACTGTTAAATCAAATCATCATGAGCATTAAAACAATCACCATAATAGTTATCACCATTTTGCTCACAGCAGCATTGGCGCAAAACACAGACAGGGTTCCCTTCGCTTTTTTATTCTCCAATTTTTATGTTTCAAAATTGATGATGATGGCAGTGGTAGCCGTGGTGGCTTTTATTTTAGGCTTGCTGGTTGGTCGGCCAAAAAAAGCAAAATTCGATATCGGAGGCTATCATGATAACATCCAAAAGAAAGAAGACCCCAATACACTAAGCGACGAAGACAGAGATTACATCAGCTAACAACTACCTAAAATTTATGGAAAAGAAAATTGGATTTATTGGCCTTGGCACCATAGGCATACACATGGCCCAAAATCTCATCAAGTCGGGTTATCATTTACAGGTTTATAACCGCACCCTTTCCAAAGCCGATGAGCTCGATCCTGCATACGTTACCAAATGCCAAACGCCGGCCAACGCTGCCGAGGGCGTTCACATCGTGATCACCATACTTTCGGATGATGATGTTCTGAAGGAAATAACTTTGGGCAATCAGGGCATAATGGAAAAATTACCAGAGCACGCGCTGCATATTTCCATGAGCACCGTTTCTCCCGAAACATCAGAGCACCTTACACTACTCCACGAAGAGGCCGGTAGCCATTATCTGGCAGCTCCGTTATTTGGCCGGGCTGAGGCAGCCGAAGCCCGTAAACTCTGGATATGCGTATCCGGCGATCAGCATGCCAAGGATACGGCCAAACCAGTATTGGATTGCCTTGGCCAGGGCGTGATAGATTTTGGTGAATCGGCGGGCGGGGCAAACGTGGTCAAAATTGCCGGCAATTTTATGATCATGGCTTCGATGGAAATGATGGCGGAAGCATATACCCTTGCAGAGAAGAACGGATTGGACCGGGCGCAGGTAGCCAGCTTTTTCGGATCGACCCTGTTTAACGTTCCTATTTTTCAAAACTATGGCCGGGCCATCGCCAACAAACAATATGAGCCGGTAGGTTTCAAATCAAAATTGGGCTATAAGGACGCGCGTCTTGCATTTAAACTATCACAGACAAGCCAGACACCCATGCCGCTTGTAAATGCCTTACACAGCCGCTTATTAAGCGCCGTGGCAAAAGGCTGGGGCGAGGCTGATTGGATAGAGGCTATAGGACGGGGCGTGAGCGAAGATGCCGGTGTTTAATTAATTCGGATTTCGGATGTTCGATTTCGGATGTTCGATTTCGGATTTGAAAATTTAATATCTTTAATTCCGAAATCGAACATCCAAAATCCGAAATTCAATTACACATCGTAAAACACTTCGTTCTCTGCTTCCAGATGTTGCAGATCGGGTGTTTGTTCAAATATGCCAAATACCGAAGCTCCGCTCCCGCTCATACTAGCGTAGATGGCGCCGGCTTCGTACAAGGCCGCTTTAACGCCCCGTATTTCTACATGATTTTTAAATATCGATGCTTCGAAATCATTTTTGATATTCTTTTTCCATTCGGTAATAGGCTCGGTGATCAGGTCAAATAACGATTCTTTTACGGGGGATGGCTTAATCCCTCTGAAAGCCTCAGCAGTTGATATATGAACATCGGGCATGACCAGGGCAATTTTATAGTTAGACAGATCTAATTTGATCGATTCAAATTCATCACCCTTCTCAAAAGCGAATACCGGTTTGTTTTCAATGAAGAAAGCACAGTCGGCGCCAAGCTTGCGTGCATAGCCAGTCATTTCCTCCACAGACAGTCCAAGTTCAAACTGTTGATTCATCAGCCTGATAAAATAAGCAGCATCAGCCGATCCACCACCAAGTCCGGCCCCTATCGGGATATTTTTATGAAGATGAATACTCACCGGCGGCAGGTCATGATCATTTTTTAATAAATGATAACCCTTAATGCACAGGTTATCCTCTACCCTGCCGGGGATATCCAAACCGGAAGATTCAAAACTTAGTTTATCACTCACCACAACTTCGAGGGCATCTTTGATGTTGATGGGATAAAAAATGGTTTCCAGATTATGGTAACCGTCGGGCCGGCGTTCGGTAATGTTCAGACCAATGTTTATTTTTGCGTTTGGAAAAAGGATCATAGAAAAAAGACTAACACCGCGTGTATTTTTGCACATCGGCTAGGATGTCAAAATTAGATTATTTTTCTTTGCCTTTTAAATTTGTTCATTAGTTCAACGGTTCATGAGTTCACTAGTTTCTTCCAAACTTAATCAACCCAATCCAACCACTTACCTAATCAACAATCAACTTAATTAATAAAAAAATGAAACAGTATCTCGATTTGATGAGGCATGTGATGGAAACCGGCGCGCAGAAGCATGACAGGACAGGAACCGGTACAGTAAGTGTGTTTGGCTACCAGATGCGTTTCAACCTCCAGGATGGCTTCCCGATGGTGACCACTAAAAAATTACACCTCAAATCCATCATCCATGAGCTCATCTGGTTTTTGAGCGGCGATACCAATATCAGCTATCTGAAAGAAAACGGCGTTCGCATCTGGGATGAATGGGCCGATGCCGAAGGCAACCTCGGTCCGGTGTACGGGTACCAATGGCGCTCGTGGCCAAAACCCGACGGAGGGCACATTGACCAGATAACCCAGGTGGTAAATC
This sequence comes from Mucilaginibacter lappiensis, assembly GCF_900155965.1. GTDB lineage: Bacteria > Bacteroidota > Bacteroidia > Sphingobacteriales > Sphingobacteriaceae > Mucilaginibacter > Mucilaginibacter lappiensis. Next base: position 14,526 of record NZ_FTMG01000010.1, on the reverse strand, counting down.
AAATTAAAAACAATCCTGATTCGCGCCGCATGATTGTATCGGCATGGAATGTGGCCGACGTGAACCAGATGGCCCTGCCACCCTGCCATAGCCTGTTTCAGTTTTATGTGGAGCCCCCTAACCCCCTGAAGGGGGAATTAAGAGGAAAGCTGTCTTGTCAGCTTTATCAGCGCAGCGCCGATATATTTTTGGGCGTGCCCTTCAATATCGCATCCTACGCTTTATTAACTATGATGATGGCCCAGGTTTGTGATCTGGACTATGGGGATTTCATTCACACTTTTGGTGATGCCCACCTGTATAATAACCATATAGATCAGGCCCGCCTGCAGTTAAGCCGTGAACCACGCCCATTGCCAACCATGAAGATCAACCCTGAAGTTAAAGACATCTTCGCTTTCAAGTTTGAAGATTTCACTTTGGAGAATTATGATCCATGGCCGCACATTAAGGCTGAGGTAGCGGTGTAATTTAGGTCATTGGGTCATTAAGTCATTTTTTGATTTGCATAATTACTAGTCATTTTTAATTTTGATTCTGTATGAGTAATCGCATCGAGGACTTGGAGATTTATAATTTATCTGATGAGTTTTCTCATAAAGTATGGACTTTAGTTGTGGGATGGGATTATTTTGCGAAAGACACCATAGGAAAACAATTGGTACGATCATCAGATTCGATAGGTGCAAACATTGCAGAAGGTTTTGGCCGATATCATTATAAAGAAAACAAAAACTTCTGTTACTTTAGCAGAGGCTCAATTATTGAAACTAAAACCTGGCTGATAAAAGCTCATACCCGGAATTTGATTAACGATGAAGAATACCAACTTTTGATTCAACAATTAGAAACAATTCACCTAAAGCTTAACATTTACATAAAACACATCGGAAACGTCAAAAAGTAAAATCAAAAACATCAACCAACGATGTTCAATGACCTAATGACGATAATGACCAAATGACGATAATGACTACATCCATCATAGTTGCCACAGCTAAAAACCATGCTATCGGCAAAGACAATAAATTACTTTGGTACTTACCCAACGATCTGAAACATTTCAAAGATGTTACCACCGGGCATACCGTGATCATGGGCCGTAAAACCTATGAGTCAGTTGGCAAACCATTACCCAAACGCCGCAACATAGTAGTAACCCAGCAGTCCATCACTATTGAAGGCTGTGAAGTTGCAGGCTCTATAGAAGATGCCCTCGAACTTTGCGCCGGCGAGGATGAGGTATTTATTGTTGGTGGCGCCCAAATTTACCGGCAAGCCATTCCGCTTACCGATCGTATCTATTTAACCGTGATCGATCAGGATTTTGATGGGGATACCTTTTTCCCGGAGCTGGATCCACAGGAATGGAAAGAGACGGAACGGGAAAACTTTGAACCCGACGAAAAAAACAAGTACAGGTACTCCTTCATCACGCTGGAACGCCGCTAACATTTTCTGTCATCAAATTGTTTTAATTTAAAATTTCATGCTTGCGAAATTTTATTAGATTTGCCGTCTTATTAAAAAAAGCTTATAAACTAATTAATTACAATATTATAATTCGATGCAAGGTAAAGGGGTTATTAAATTTTTCGCCATTCTGCTGGCTGTAGTATGCTTATACCAGCTATCTTTCACGTGGGTGGCACGCAAAGTTCAAAGTGATGCCAAAGTATATTCAAAGGGTGACCCAGCGAAAGAAACAGCGTATCTGGATTCGATGTCTACACAACCGGTATATCCGTTGTTCAAGCACAATTACCAATACGTTCTCCAAAGAGAATTGGCATTAGGCCTCGACCTTAAAGGTGGTATGAACGTTACCATGCAAATTTCGCTTGACGAATTGGTGAGGAAAATTGCCAACAACAATCCCGATGTGGTGTTTAACCAGGCTTTGGCTAATGCCGATAAATTACAAGCTGACGCTAAAACCAATCAAAAGGATTTCATTACACTTTTTGTGAGTGAGTATGAGAAGCTGAATCCAAACGGTAAACTGGCTGCTATCTTTTCAACAAAAGACAACCAGGATCACTTAAAGTTTAATGCCTCCAACAGCGAGGTTGCTGCTTATTTGAAAGATCAGGCCAATACCGCGGTAAAACAATCATACACGGTTTTAAATACCCGTATCAACCAGTTTGGTGTTACTCAACCTAACATTCAGTTAGAGCAAAGCTCAAACCGTATTTTGGTTGAGTTGCCAGGTGTAAAAGAACCAGAGCGTGTTCGTAAATTGTTACAGGGTTCTGCTAAACTGGAGTTCTATGAAACTTATGATAACACCGAGGCTTATCAATACCTGATCAATATTGACAACTTGCTGGCTGCAAAAAATAAAACTGCTAAAGCTGATTCGTCAAAAGCAAAAGCTGTTGCGACAACAGTTGCTGCTAAAACTGATACTGCCGCCAAAGCAGGTTCGTTATTAAGCAAGGTTCAAAAAAATGCCGCTAAAGATACATCTGCAGCAGCACTGGCCAGCAAAACACAATTTACGGCATTGCACCCACTGTTTTCAGTATTGTCTCCAAACATTGGTCAGGATGCAAGCGGCCAGCAGCAATTGGGCCAGGGCCCCGTTGTAGGTTACTCACCACAGAGAGACACTGCCAAGGTTAACACTTACCTGCATAGTGCCGATGTACAAGCGGTAATACCACGCAACCTGAAATTTCTTTGGGAAGTAAAACCATTGAAAAATAACAAAGACAAAGCATTCGCATTATATGCTATCAAATTAACAGGTGCCGACAATGGCCCGGTATTATCTGGCGATGTGATCAACGACGCACGCGCCGATAATGATCCTAAAGGAAATCCGGAAGTTGTGATGATCATGAACTCAGAAGGTGCCCAGAAATGGCGTACCGTTACTGCCGAAGCATCATCAGGCACCAACAAAAAATCGGTAGCCATTGTATTGGATGATAATGTTTACTCTGCACCAACCGTACAGAACGAAATATCAGGTGGTGTATCTTCTATCTCCGGAAACTTCAGTATTGAAGATACCAAGGATTTGGCCAACGTATTAAAAGCTGGTCGTTTACCTGCTCCTGCTCACATTATATCAGAATCAGTAGTAGGTCCGTCACTAGGTCAGGAAGCTATTAATGCCGGTGTTACCTCAAGCATATTAGGCTTGGTTGTGGTATTGATATTCATGATCGCTTATTACAACCGTGCGGGTACTGTAGCGGTAGTAGCGGTTATCATCAACATATTTTTCCTGATGGGCGTATTAACCAGCTTAGGCGCGGTATTAACCTTACCGGGTATTGCAGGTATAGTGCTCACACTGGGTATTGCGGTTGATGCTAACGTACTGGTTTATGAACGTGTTCGTGAAGAACTGGGCTTAGGCAAATCATTAAGAATAGCTGTAGCCGATGGTTTCAAACACGCCTTACCATCTATCCTCGATTCACAGATCAGTACATTCTTAACCGGTTTGATCCTGTTCATCTTTGGTTCGGGCCCGATACAAGGTTTTGCTACCACTTTGATGATCGGTATCATTACCTCATTGTTCTGTTCACTGCTAATCTCAAGGGTTATATTTGAGTGGATGCTTGATAAAGGTTGGGATATTAAATTCTCTCACCCATGGAGCTCACACACTTTCAAAAACGCCAACTTCAAGTTTGTAAAGAACCGTTTCAAATTCTACATACTTTCAGGCGCATTTATCACTTTGGGTTTAATTTCCATCTTTACCCGCGGATTTAACTACGGTGTGGATTTTGAGGGTGGTCGTAACTATATCATTGCCTTCCCTAATAAAGCTGTTACTACCGAAGCCATCCATGATGCGGTTGATGCTACATTGGGCCGCAGTACAGAGGTAAAAACATTTGGTGCTGATAAAATGAGCATCACTACCAACCTGATGATCAGGGATAATAATGTTGCTGCAGATTCTAAAGTAAAGAGCACACTGATCCAGGCATTGGGTACTAAAGATATTACCCGTATTGCAGATAAGGATATAGTAGGTTTTTCAAAAGTGAGTGCCACGGTTGCCGATGAATTAAAAACATCAGCTATCTATACCGTATTGTTCGCCATATTTGTGATCTCAGCGTACATCCTGATCCGTTTCCGCAAATGGCAGTTCAGCTTAGGTGCGATGGTAGCTACCGCGCATGATGCCTTATTGGTTTTATCATTCTTCTCTATATTCAAGGATATACTTCCATTCTCTCTGGATATTGACCAGGCGTTTATCGCTGCGATATTAACGGTTATCGGTTACTCGATCAATGATACTGTGGTAGTATTTGACAGGATCCGCGAGTTCCTGGAACTGCACCATGCTAAAACTGATAACCCTGAAGAAGTAATTAACCAGGCTATCAACAGCACCCTGAGCCGTACCATCATTACCGCTTTAACCGTGGTATTCGTATTGATCGTATTGTTCATATTTGGTGGCGATGTGATCAAAGGATTCTCATTCGCATTGTTAATCGGTGTGATCTTCGGAACATACTCATCTATCTGCGTGGCAACACCGGTTATTGTTGACTTTGGTAAAAAAGACCTGAGATAAAACTCCATAAATTTATTTACAAGGCCCCAAAGAACTTTTGGGGCCTTTTTTGTTATATTAACGAGCCCCTCCCAACCCTCCCCGGAAGGGAGGGCTTTGAAAATAAAAGTCTCCCCTTCTGGGGGAGATTTAGAGGGGGCTAAAACAATCTGCATTATGAACTTAACAGACAGCTCGAAATTCCCACTGGTAGTTATTGTAGGCGGCGGCTTTGGCGGTCTCCAGGTAGCCAAGCACTTGAAAGATAAGCCCGTGGAGGTTTTAATGCTCGATAAGCATAATTACCACACCTTTCAGCCGCTTTTATACCAGGTAGCCACGGGTAGCCTCGAGTCGGAATCCATCGCTTTTTCGCTGCGTAAGAATTTTGCCAGCCAAAAAAACTTCAGGTTCAGGATTGCCGAAGTAACCAAAGTAAATGCCGAAAAAAACACCATTGATACCACCATTGGTGAAATAGCTTTTGATTACCTGGTGATAGCTACAGGTTCAACCACCAATTTTTTTGGGAATAAGGATATCGAAAAGTTTTCGATGCCGATGAAATCCATCCCGGAGGCGCTTAACCTGCGATATTCTATCCTGCAAAATATTGAGGAAGCTCTATTAAAACCTACTCAGGAAGAACGCGCCCCATATCTTACCTTTGTACTGGTAGGCGCCGGGCCAACTGGTGTAGAATTATCGGGAGCACTGGCTGAATTACGTAACCATATCCTGGCCAAAGACTATCCCGAACTCAAAAAAGAGGATATGAAGGTGTACCTGGTTGATTTTCTGCCCAAAGTATTGGGGCCTTTTTCTGATGAAGCATCTGCAGCAACTAAGGATTTTTTGACTAAAATGGGTGTTGAAGTCCTCTTAGGCGTAAAAGTAGATAGTTATGACGGTGAAGAAATCAAATTTGAAGGTGGCAAAACCATCCGCACCAAAACTGTGATCTGGAGTGCCGGCGTTATGGGTGTTATACCCGAAGGCATCGACCCTAATTTTATTGAACGGGGCAACAGGATCAGGACGGATAGTATTTGTCGTGTGGTTGGAACCACCAACATATTTGCCATTGGCGATGTGGCAGCCATGATAACCGACGAAACTCCAAAAGGACACCCCGGTGTGGCACAGGTAGCCATACAAATGGGCCAGCATGTGGCCAAATCTATAGCTCAGTTGATCAACCACGAACCGACTGTGCCTTTTAAATATTTCGACAAGGGGTCGTTAGCTACTGTTGGTCGCAATAAAGCCGTTGCCGATCTGGGCAAAATAAAATTCCAGGGATTTTTCGCCTGGCTGGTATGGCTGTTTGTCCACCTGATATCGCTTTTAGGCGGTCGTAATAAGGTGATCGTGTTTATTAACTGGGTATCAAGCTATATCACGTACAATGGCGGTACAAGGCTTATTATCCGCAAGTTTGAACGCGAAGGACTTACCGAAGATGAGCATTTACCTAAAACGGTTGATTGAATGGAGAGTCTTAAGTCGAAAGTCATAAAGTCTTTAGACTGGGTTTAAAAATTCAAAACATCAGACTTAAAAACTAACTTTGGACTATAGACCTCAGACTTAGTACTTGAAATGAGCATAAAAATAACCGAATGTCCCCGCGATGCCATGCAGGGCCTGCATGATTTTATACCAACCGACATCAAAGCGGCTTACATCAACCTGCTGTTACAGGTAGGTTTTGATACTATCGATTTTGGCAGCTTTGTATCAGCCAAGGCTATACCACAGCTACAGGATACTACCGAAGTACTAAAAAAGCTGAATATGAGCAATACTCAGTCAAAACTGCTGGCCATTATTGCCAATTATCGGGGTGCCGAGGATGCGGTTAAACATGAGGAGATCACCTACCTCGGTTATCCTTTCTCCATATCCGAAACTTTTCAGCTTCGTAATACCAATACAACACTGCCACAGGCTTTTGATAATGTAAAAAAGATCAACGAGTTATGCCATACCAGTGGTAAACATTTGCTGGTTTACCTGTCTATGGGTTTCGGCAATCCATACGATGATGAGTGGAATACGGGCATCATAGAGCAATGGACAGAAAAATTGGTTAGGCTAGGTATCAAAAACATCGCCCTTGCTGATACCATTGGCATTGCCGAGGCAGCGCAGATCAGCAGTATTTATCCCGACTTATGCCATAAATTCCCAGAAACGGAGTTTGGTATTCACCTGCATTCCACTCCCGATACCTGGCAACCCAAAATAGAAGCTGCTTATAAAAGCGGGTGCAAACGTTTTGATGTGGCACTAAAAGGCTACGGTGGTTGCCCGATGGCCGCAGACGATCTCACAGGCAACATTGCTACTGAAAACCTAATTGGATACCTTCAATCACAAAACGAGCTCCTGGGGCTTGATTTAAGCAAATTTCAGGAAGCTATGCACTATTCAGGAAAAGTATTTTTGTAGATGTGCAAATAAGATCAGATGTGCAGATATGCAAATTTTAGATGTGCAGATTAAAAAAATCAAATTATCAATAAATTATTTCATTTGCACATTTGCATATCTACACATCGACTAAGCCACTGCCTTTGCCGCTTTGCTCATTTTTGCTTTTACGTTTTTATCAAAATTTTCCATTACCAGTACGGCTGCTCCAATCAGCTCGGCGTCAAAACCAAGCTCGGATACCAGTAATTCGGTACCACCGGCCAATCTTGGGATACAGTATTTGTGCAGGGCCTGCTGTATAGGCGCCATAAGTATCTTGGCTACCTTGGCCCCCCTGCCGCTTAGCACAATATTGGCAGGGTTCATAATATGGATGAGGATAGCCAGGGCCTTCCCTATCTTATAACCCGCGTCTGACAGTAGTTCAATAGCAAACTGGTCGCCATTATTAGCGGCTTCCAGTACAGCATCACCCATCAATTTAGAGTGGTCATTATCGTTACTGTTGTATTTTAAACTGGTAATACGCCCCTGCTGAATACCTGCAATGGCTTTTCGGGCCACTACAAGCATGGATGCTTCCGCTTCCAGACAACCACGTTTGCCGCATTCACAAAGCGCACCATCCTCTGACAAAGGTATGTGGCTCAATTCACCGGCAAAACCATTATATCCGCGGAATAGTTTACCATTCACAATCATTCCTAAACCAATACCCCAGCCCAGGTTAATCACCATAACCTCATTTTGCGATTTGGCTATCCCAAACTTTTGCTCAGCCAGGGCTATCAGACTCGAGTCGTTATCAATATAAGTGGTAATACCGGTTTTGGCGGTCAGATAAGCGGTTAAACTTTCGCCACCGGCATCAAGGTAAGTGTAATTGATACCTTCAGTAACATTTATAAAGCCTGGCATACCAATGCCTGTACCAGCTATTTTTTCTTTGGCAATACCCGAGTTTTTAATATAACTATTGATCTCGGCAGTCAGTTTACCAAGGGCATCGGGGTTGTTGAGCAGCCTGAGTTCAAAAGTAACCATCTCGGCAACAGCATTGTTCAACAGGTCGAAAAGCTGTATGCGCGCTGTAAGCTGATCAAGTGCTATAGCCAGTATGTACATAGTATTGGCCTTTACCGAATACATCAGTGGCCTGCGGCCTCCGCTTGAGGGGGCATAACCATCCTCAACAACAAAGCCTTCATCCATTAATTCATTTACAGCTTTGGCAATCGATGGTATACTTTTATCAAATAATTCGCTCAGCCCTGCGCATGACATCGCTTTATTAAAATAAAGCGTTTTAATGATCATATTTTTTAGCCTACTGCCCTTTACACCTTTGTTCTCCGGTTCCATTCAATAATTTATAATTGGGTTTATAACAGGCAATGCCTTAGTGTTTTGAATTGTATAAAAATAAAAATAAAGTATTTAACCACAACTGTTATTATTACACTTAGCGGATACCTGTATAATTGACAAAATTAATGAAACAATTGCCTACAGTATGTAAAAAAAGAAATTGCAGACACGCCTTCTGCACCTTTTCGAAAAACTTTTTAAACCTATAATTTTAACACTTTTTCTTCCAAAAACAGGGCAAAAACACTCGATAATTACCCGTTTTAACCAAATTTTAACGCCATTTTAACACTTTTTAACAAATTTTTAGCATGTTTTAAAAGGTTTAAAAAGTATTAATATATTGATTTTCAAATAACCACATACCAACCGATCGATTTTTGGGCTTGTTTTTACCTTAATAAAACAGCCCGGTACTCTGATAAAAAGAGAACCGGGCTGCTATATTGTAAATATACCGAAAATTATTGGCAGTTTAAAAGTTTAATAAAAAGGATGGCGTCACTTATACTAGTTACGTTTCTGAGCAAAAAGCCAGTCCCATAAACCAGGTGTCATACTAACCTGGTTCCAGATGTTATGTCCTTCATTCGGATACTCGGTATATCTTGGATTTCCGCCCGCTTTTTTGATGGCATTGATCATATCACGTGAACCGCTAACCGGAACATTTTTGTCATTAGCCCCATGAAATGCCCATACAGGTACATTCACAATCCTGGAGGCCAGTTTAGGGTCTTCACCTCCACTAACTGGTATTGCGGCGGCAAACATATCCGGCCGGGTACAGATAAAATGCCAGGCCCCATAACCGCCTCTTGATAACCCTGTAACATAGCGTCTTTTTACATCTATCCCAGGTTCTTTGTCGAGTGAACTAATAGCTTCATAAACCAACGAATCTACCGATGGATAATTAGGAATGCCTCCCCAACCCGACCCGGGCGGGCAATTTGGTATAAAAATAAATGCAGGGTAATTTGCTCTGTTAATATCGGTTGATAATGCCTCAGCTGCCACAGCGCCTTCCATCTGTCTGATCTTATCCGTAGCTGGTTGGCCACCGTAAGGGAGACTTACAACCAAAGGATACTTCTTCGCGGAATCGAAATTTAATGGCTTTAGTAAATGATAAAACAAGGTATCGCCTTTACTGTTCACATAGGTACGGGATTCAAATAATTGAGCCATTGTTTGGGTTTTTTCAAAATTTACCGCCCCCCAGTATGCTGACGAATTAGCCTCGGAAGTTAGCATCACTCCCGAAATTATTGCGATAATTAAAGCCAATGTTCGCGTTATACCCAATGTAACTTTTAAAGATTCCTTAGCAGGGCTCGTGTTTTCTGTATTTAACAGCTTGATCTCGCTTAAGAAATGTATGATAAACGGAATGTAAATTAAGCTGGCAGGTATTGATGTCCATTGGGCAATTTTTGCTAATGTGCTATTTAATTGAACATCTTTTGAAAATAAGGACCAGACAATAGTTGATACCAAAATCAAACCGACTACTAATATAAAAGCCCCTGCTATCCTTAACCAAAACCTTTTCCCGGTGCTGGAAAATAAAAGGCTTAGCGCGGAGACAATGCCGATACTTAAAGAAATAAGAACCATAGGCATATAATAGCTGAGTAATGCCCTTGATGTTAATAGCATTAAAACAAGAGCCGCAAAACAAAGGTTTGCAACAATAGAGGCTATCAACGTATAAAAAGCAGCCCAATACCCCCTGTAATGATAATACTTTAGCAAGAATATTCCTCCTGTTAAAGAAATTGTATTTATTACCAAAAACCAGGTAACAAATGAACTCAGCGTATAAAACTGAACACCAGTCCAGATTTGCATTACGCTCTGGAATAAGCCGCAAGCAACAGTTAATCCTAAAAAAAAGATTCCAAAATTATAAAGACTCTTGTTCATATGCTTATGGATAAGGAAGTAATTCAAACCACAAAAAAAGCTTTGATACTTATAAGTAAATATATACTTATTCTAATAATATTTTTTCTATTCCACTTCAAGTGTCCTGGCTTAAATAGATGGTTATTATACAAAAAGACTTCCGAAGTTTTAAAAACTTCGGAAGTCTCCAGTAATATTCCAGCTTTAAGCTTTCTGCCTTCGGCTTTAAGCCCTACTCCACCTCAAACTCTTTCTTCAGCTTAATATCAACCGACGAGCTGCCGATCATGACCATAAACTTGCCGGGTTCAACCGTCCAGTTCATATTCTTGTCCAGCAGGGCCAGGTCATCCGGGTGCAGGGTGAACTGCACAGTTTTCTTTTCGCCAGGAGCCAGGTTAACGCGTTCAAATCCTCGCAGATCATACTCATAAGTGGTCACGCTGCTAACTTCGTCTTTCAAATATAACTGCACCACATCATCGCCTTTACGGCTGCCGGTATTAGTTACATCCACACTTACCTGTACATCGCCCTGAGAGTTCTCTTTCTCTGGCGATACCTGTAGGTTGCTGTATTCAAATTTGGTATAGCTTAAACCGTAACCATAAGGATAAAGTGCGCCGTTCACGCTGGTTTTGCCCCAGCTGTTCTCGCCGCCCTGGCTGGCTTGCGAAGCGGGTTTAAACGGAAAGTTATACTCAATTTGCCCCGTAGTTTTTGGGAAAGTAATGGGAAGTCTGCCACCTGGGTTATTATCACCAAACAGGGTTTCGGCCACCACACGACCACTTTCGGGACCGGGGAACCAGGCCTCCAGTATGGCAGGCACAAATTTATTTTCCCAGTTAACAGTAAGCGGCTGTCCGTTAATCATCACCATCACCACCGGTTTACCGGTAGCCTGCAGCGCCTGGATCAGTTTTAATTGCCTGCCGGGTAAATTCAACCCGGTGCGGGAAAGGCTCTCACCTACCCTTTCAAAATCTTCACCGACTACAGCAATCACCACATCGGCCTGTTTGGCCTGTGTTACAGCTGAATCGATACCGGCCTGCTCCTGTGCGGTAAGCGGTGTTTCGATGATCTCACTTTCTGGCCAGGTGGCATCAACCACATTACAGCCTTTAGTGTAAGTAACGTTTACATCCTTACCTACATAGTTTTTAATCCCATCCAGCACATTGGTAACCGGGTTGTGCGATGGGCCGTAACGACTTGTAGCATAATTTTTTTCGGCAGCCAGCGGACCGGTCACCAGTATATTTTTCAATTTGCTTTTATCCAAAGGCAACAAATCGCCCTGGTTCTTCAACAACACCATCGATTCGCGGTTCATTTGCAATGACATGGCATCATCGGCCGGGGTATGTACTTTTTTATCAGCCGATTTTGGATCTTTTACATAGGGGTCATCAAACAATCCCAAACGGAATTTTACCCGCAGCACATCGCTCACCCTGGAATCAACTACTTTCATCGAAAGCTTATTTTCTTTGATCAGCTCGCGCAGAGGCATAATATAGGTTTGCGGCATGGTGAAGTTAGTACGCACGTTCAGTCCGGCTGCTACAGCTTGTCTTACAGCTTCTTTATAATCACCTGCTACATGATGTTTGGAGTACAGGTATTCTACGGCCTCGCTGTCAGATACCACATAGCCGTTGAAACCAAATTTCTGACGCAACAATTCAGTTAAAAAATAATAGCTGCCGGTGATGGGCACGCCATCCCAATCGTTATAACTGCTCATCACACCCATAGGATGTGCCTCCTGTATCACCCGGCGAAAGGGGTACAGATAGATCTGGTACATCTCGCGCGGGGCCACATGCGGATCGGTACGGGCGCTGCCATCACGACCGCCTTTAGGCACGCTGTATACCGCGAAATGTTTCAGGGTTGAGGCTACGCCCTCTTCCTGGATACCCAGCACCATTTGCTTGCCCAACTCGGCAATATGAAAAGGATCTTCGCCATAGCATTCCACTACACGACCCCAGCGCTGGTCGCGTGCAGGATCAAGAATGGGAGCATAAACATTGGTATAACCCAGGGCTTTGGCTTCGCGGCCTACGGTTTGTCCTGCACGGCGCACCAATTGCTTATCAAAAGTACTGCCGATGGATATAGGGGCCGGTAAAGACGTAGCCCGGTCATGATTAAGGCCGTGGATACCCTCGTTGGTAAAATCAACCGGGATACCCAGACGGGTTTCCTCTACAAACCATTTCTGGATCGTATTAATAGCCGAAGCGTGTTTGCTGTAAGGAAATGAGTATTGCGTATATGCCCTATCGGTTGTGGAAACCAGGTTGTTCAGTTCCTCGTCAATATTGGCAATACCGTCTTTCCAAACTTCGTTTTTCCATGACGCTGCGGGCATTTCCTCTTTTAAAACCCGTTTATAGCCGTAAAGGGTAGCCATCTGACAGGTTTTTTCTTCCACGGTCATCTGACTTAGCAAGTCGGCTACACGCTTGTCAACAGTTTGTGAGGGGTCCTCAAAAACGTCCATTTTGCCATTCTTGTTAAAATCAACCCAACCTTTGTGGTAAATATTTTTTTCTTGTGCCGATGCAGATAGCGCCAGTCCTACTATCAGCGCCGAAGCCATGCTTGCGCGTGGCAGGGAGTACTTTTTTCTCATGCAGATATAATTGCGGTTAGTACTCCAAATATATGTTTTAAGAACCTGGTTGACTTACACGCCTGTTATAGAAATTACGAAAACGATTGCGGAGGCAGTAGATATATTATATTGTACAATTATAAAACCATGTCATTGCGAGCGATAGCGTGGCAATCTCCTCATTGCTTCACACCATGCATGAATTAAACGCGACGAGATTGCCACATCGTTCCTCCTCCTATGTTTGTCAATAATTATACTTGTATGATTTATGAGTGAAAAAGAATGAGAGCACGTTACTCCTAAATAGCTATAGGCATATTGTTTGCGAGATATTGCCTCATTCTTTACACTTTCTTGAGTTTGAACAGAATGTAAGGAATACTGCATAGCGGTATATCCAGGATAGCCAGCAGGAGGAAAAACGAAGGAAGGTTTTCACTTACGAAGTGAACAGTCACAACTATTTTATGGTAAAAAGATTATTAAAACAAGTGGTCGGTATTGATGTAGCTCAAAAAGAGCTTGTCGTATCCTTAGGAAAGATGGACGAAGATGCCCTAAGCCTCATTTATGCGTTTAAGACTTTCTCCAATAACCAAAAGGGATTCACTGCTTTAGTACAATGGGTAGCAAAACAAACAGTAGAAGCCTTTCCGTTACGGTATGTTATGGAAGCTACAGGAGTCTATCATGAATCACTAGCTTATTTCTTAGTAGCCAAAGCCTATCGTGTAAGCATTGTTATGCCTAACAAGATCACCAACTTCTTCAAAACTCTGGAAACTAAAACAATAACGGATAAATCTATGGCAGAAGCCATTGCCTTATTTGGATTAGAAAAAAAGCTTGATGATTGGGTTCAGCCAAAGAAAGTATTCAGAAACCTAAGGCAACTAACCCGTGAGCGGGATCAGTTAACGGTTGAAAGGACTATGCTAAAGAATCAGCTGCATGCAGAGCAAACAGAGGCTGATCCAAGCGAGACCGCCATTGAGCGGATGAAATTCCGCACCAAGGTAATCAATACCCAGCTCAAAGAAATAATGGCAGAAACAAAAGCCATAATTGATGATGATGTAGAAATAAAGCGCACGGTAGAACTGATCACATCTATACCCGGAATAGGCCCGCTAACCGCTGCTGTAGTGATAGCTGAAACCAATGGCTTTGAATTAATAAGTAGTAAAAAACAGCTAACCAGTTATGCCGGCCTGGATGTTAAAGAGAAGGAATCGGGCACATCGGTCAAAGGTAAGTCCAAAATATCTAAAAGAGGAAACCGATATCTGAGAAAGGCGATGTATATGCCAGCTATGGCTGCCATAAGGCATTCAGAGAGGTATAAGGCTGTCTTTGTGAGAATAGTTTCCAGAAACGGCATTAAAATGAAGGCATGTGTAGCCGTGCAGCGAAAATTGCTGGAGATGGCTTATACCATTTATAAAACCAAAACCCCTTATCAAGCGGATTATTTGCAAATTAGGACAACAGAATGAACCGGCATTAAATAATTAGAGCAGCCGCTTTAAAAAAGGGCCGCCCTAAACAGGCTGACATAAAGCCGCCTAAGACTCAAAGATAAAATAAATCCCCTCAATTAATTGCATATCAACACAGAATCTCGCAATGACAT
>NZ_FTMG01000023.1 GCF_900155965.1 Mucilaginibacter lappiensis | reverse complement strand
ACCAAGAAAAATGCCGTGGGCGAGGAAGATATCCTGCTGACCATTGAACTGTTACAAAAAGTAAAACCACAGCAGATCTTTGCTGCCGGTGATTTTGCTGATCCGAATGGTACGCATTTGGTTTGTTTTAACATTATCCTGGCTGCTTTGGATCGTCTGAAGGCGACTGAAGCCTGGGTTAAGGATTGCTGGTTATGGATGTACCGCGGCGCCTGGCATGAGTTTGAAACTTATGAAATTGAAATGGCCGTGCCTTTGTCACCCCAGGAGGTGATCCGCAAGCGGAATGCTATCTTTAAACATCAGTCCCAAAAAGACCGCCCCGTTTTCCCAGGTGATGATGCCCGTGAGTTCTGGGTTCGTGCTGAGGATCGGACACGTGATACCGCGCAGCGTTATGACCGCCTAGGATTGGCTGAATATGAAGCCATGGAAGCGTTTGTGAGATACCGGTTTTAATGTTGTACGTTTAACGTGATACGTTGTACGTAAAAGGAGCGATGGGTAAAACCTATCGCTCCTTTTGTTTAAACAGGTTTGCCACCCTCAAAAATAACGTCATTGCGAGGTACGAAGCAATCTCTAAGCTGTACAGAGCAAACTTACATAGTTGACCTACCTGTGTAGAGATTGCTTCGTACCTCGCAATGACGCGTTTTTCCATCCATGGTCTATGGACCATCGACTATGGACTTGCTACTACAACCCTATCTTCCCGTTCACCAGTTCAATAACCTCTGCTTCCTGAGCAATTGCTTTATGTTCAATATCATTGCCTTTCGCAATAATATCCGTCACAAAATCTTTATCCTTATAGCCAGAAGCGTTAATCTTTACATTCATAAAAGCGCCTAATACCGCGGTACGAGCGCAAAGCGCGGCTACGCCGGCATCAGTTACCGAATTGGGATTACCGATCTCCACCATCGCCTTGATGACTTCCATACTATTCAGCGCAAGCTGCATCACTTTAAACGGAACTTCTATCGCATATTTAGTAGCATCCTGTATGGCTTTATCCCTGCTGACTTTTTCTTCCGGTGTTGATTTGGGTAAGCCAAACGATTCCATAATCCGGTTAAACGCAGTAGTATCCAGATCAACCAGGCGGATCAGTTCATCTTTATAAACCTGGGCTTTTTCGGCCCAGTTACTAAACTCTTCCCAACGATCGTCCCAACCTTTTTTATGCGAGCTCAGGTTAGCCACCATACCTGCCAACGATGCCCCTAACGAGCCTACGTAGGCCGAGATAGAACCACCACCCGGCGCCGGGCTTTCGCTGGCTGTCTCATCGGCAAACTCAACCAAACTCATGCTCACCAGTTTGCTGGCGGCTTTATCTTTCAACAGATATTCAATAATGCGCTCCTCCGGGATAAAAGGCCCAAGCTCATCCAGTCCCATTGATTTAATCGCGATCCGGATCAGTTCTTTTTCACTCACCCCAACAGAACGCTGCTGTTTCTGCAGAAAATATTTGCCCGCATCCAGCATAGCTTTCAGGGGGATCAATCCCACCAATTCGCTACCTGTAACGCGGATACCGCGTGCATTGGCCTTATCACAAACTTCGTCGAACGCCTTGTGTACCGGCGTTATTTCGATATTGGTTAAATTCATGGAGATCTGGGCGATACCGTACTCCTCAATATACCAACCGATACCTTTTACCGATTTTAATGAACCGGGGATATTTTTCGGTTTGCCGTTTTCATCATTTACAGTACGACCGGCTTCACGCACATCAAAAGCGATGGCATTTGCTCTGCGGGTAGATGTGGTATTCAAGTTCACGTTATAAGCCACCAGGAAATCGCGCGCACCAATTACGGTAGCGCCACGTCTTACATCATTCTCTGCCGGACCAAAATCAGGAGCCCATTCGGGCTGTTTGATCTTCTTAAAAAAGCCTTCATACTCTCCGGCCCTAATCACCGACAAATTGCTGCGGTTTTTATTGGGTTGAGCCTGCTCGTATAAATAAACCGGGATCTGTAATTCTTCACCCACTCGTTTGGCCAACTGGCGTGCATACTCCGCGGTTTCTTCCATGCTGATATTACTGATAGGTATCAGCGGACAAACATCGGTTGCCCCCATCCTCGGATGTTCGCCTTTTTGCTTGCTCATATCAATCAGCTCACCAGCTTTTTTTATAGCAAGGAAGGCTGCTTGTATCACCTTTTCGGGTTCGCCCACAAAGGTTACCACGGTGCGATTGGTAGCTTTACCCGGATCAACATTCAATAAGCGCACACCTTCTACAGACTCTACCTCATTGGTGATCTGTTTAATAATATCAAGGTTTACACCTTCGCTAAAATTCGGAACGCATTCAATTAGTTTTTGGCTCATTGGTTTATTAGTTTATTTGTTCATTGGTTGATATTGTTCACTGGCTTAACGAGTTCACTGGTGACCGATCGAAAATAAAATCAGCGAAATCATAAAAATCATTATCAATCAGCGGCCGTCCATACCTTATCCGGTTTCAATTTCCCCTGGTGATATAATATCTCCCGGTAATCATTACACGGATAAGCCTGCATATCGGCCAGTTTATTTTTGGTTAAAATCCCACGGTCGTTCAATTTTAATGCCGATGCAGCCCTGAAAGTTAAACCCGCAAATACTTCAGCAGCACATAGCTTTTCGGCGGCACCCATCACAGCAGCCTGAATCAGCAGATCGCCCATCGGGGCCGAACCTGGGTTCCAGTCACTGGCAATAGCTAAGCATGCCCCGACATCCAGTAGTTTACGGGCGGGTGCATAGGCCATTCCTAACCCTAAAGATGCACCGGGTAAAGTTACTGCAACGGTATCAGATTTGGCCAGCATATTGATCTCCCGTTCGGTACTGGCCTCCAAATGATCGGCCGAAACGGCTCTTGCTTTAATAGCCACTTCACTGCCGCCTGTTGTAAACTGATCGGCATGAACTGTTACTTCAAAACCTAATTGTTTGGCTTTGGCAAGGTAATTCAAAGCATCGCTGGCGTTAAAAGCGCTTTCTTCAATAAATATATCAACCCGGTTGGCCAGGCGTTGTTGTTTAATGGCCGGCAGCAGGTTTTGCAAAATATGATTGAGGTATTCAGAATGTGTTCCATCAAAATCTTTGGGTAACATATGCGCTGCAAGGCAGGTTGACACCAGGCTGGCCTGTGTTTTATCCGCAGCCGTTTTAATTGTTCTTAACTGTTTTAACTCCGCATCGATACTTAAACCATAACCACTTTTTACTTCGATGGTGGTAACACCTTCTGCCAAATAGCGCTGTACCCGATTGAGTAGCAAATTAGTTAAAGTGGCTTCATCAGCCATACGGGTTTGAGTAACCGAATCCCAGATGCCCCCGCCTGCTTTAGCTATTTCCAGGTAGGTTTTACCTGCCGTACGCAAAGCATAATCTTTCGCCCTGCTACCCGCAAAACAGATGTGCGTATGGCAGTCAACAAAACCCGGCAGCAACACGTGGTCGCCTGTAATTTCTTCTACTAATGCAGAGGGGTGGGCCAATCTTAATTGCTCAAAATCATCAATAGCCACAATCAGCCCATCATCAACCAGTACCCCGCCATTTGGGATGATGTATAGCTGTTCGTCCTTCAAAGCACCTTTTAATGGCAACCCTGTCAGCGGTAATATTTGTTTAAACGGACCTATTAGTTTCATTTTTTTAAAGCTGAAAGCTTAAGGCTAAAAGCCGAAAGCTATGAATATCTATTATTAAGCTCAAGGCTTAAAGCAGAAAGCTATTCCTGGCTTTCTGCTTTAAGCTTTCCGCCTTCGGCTTATCTACCACACCTTCAATCCAAACTTATCTGCCCATTCCTGTGCTTTATCATAACCGGCATCTGCATGGCGGAAAATACCCATCGCAGGGTCATTGTGCAAAACACGTTTCAGGCAGGTAGCTGCCCGCTCGGTGCCATCTGCCAAAACAACCATGCCCGCATGCTGCGAATAACCCATGCCTACCCCACCACCATGATGGAATGAGATCCAGGTTGCCCCGCCTGATGCATTAGCCATCAGGTTAAGCAGCGGCCAGTCGGATACCGCGTCTGAGCCATCCTTCATGGATTCTGTTTCACGGTTTGGTGATGCTACCGAACCGCAATCTAAATGATCACGACCGATCACGATAGGGCCTTTTACTTTGCCGGTTCTCACCAGCTCATTAAATAACAAACCTGCTTTTTCCCTGTCGCCCATGCCCAGCCAGCAAATACGTGCCGGCAAGCCCTGGAAGGATATTTTTTCCTGCGCGTTTTTAAGCCATTTGATCAGTGGCTTATCTTCGGGGAATAGTTCCATCAATGCCCTATCCGTCGTAAAAATATCCTCCGGCTCACCCGATAAAGCTACCCATCTGAACGGCCCTTTTCCCTCACAAAACAACGGACGAATATAGGCCGGCGTAAATCCCGGAAAATTAAAAGCATTAGGCTCGCCGCCCTGTTTGGCAAATTCACGCAGGTTGTTACCGTAGTCAAAAGTAATTGCTCCTCTATTCTGTAATTCTAGCATCAGGCTTACAT
This sequence comes from Mucilaginibacter lappiensis, assembly GCF_900155965.1. Classification (GTDB taxonomy): domain Bacteria; phylum Bacteroidota; class Bacteroidia; order Sphingobacteriales; family Sphingobacteriaceae; genus Mucilaginibacter; species Mucilaginibacter lappiensis. The sequence goes on along the minus strand of NZ_FTMG01000023.1, from coordinate 67,631 downwards.
GGCGGGCCATGCTTTTTAGGGATAGCCTTTTATATTCCACCGCATCACTTTTTCGCAATGCAGCAGCATCTGCCAGCGATAAGCCATTGGGGATATAACCGTTCAATGGATCATGTGCAGATGTTTGGTCGGTCAGAATATCAGGAATAATATTATCTTTTAGTAAGTGCTCCAACATATCACCGGCATCACTTACAAGTCCTACAGAAAGCGTTTCCTTTTTGGCGATGGCTTCTTTTACCCAGGCAATAGCCTCCTCATAAGAATGTGTTATCCGGTCGATATATTGTGTATCTACCCTTTTTTGAATGCGCGATGCATCTACATCGGCACCCAAAAAGACACCGCCCGCCATGGTAGCGGCCAATGGCTGGGCGCCGCCCATGCCACCTATTCCGGCGCTTACGATGAGCTTGCCAGTCAAGTCGCCGTTAAAATGCTGGTTGCCGCACTCTACAAAAGTTTCATAGGTACCTTGTAAAATACCTTGGGTACCAATGTAGATCCAGCTACCGGCGGTCATCTGGCCATACATCATGAGGCCTTTGGCCCGCAGTTCATTAAAATGCTCCCAGTTGGCCCATGCGGGTACCAGGTTGCTGTTGGCTATCAGCACACGCGGCGCTTCGGGGTGACTGCGTACAATGCCTACTGGTTTACCTGATTGGATCAGCAGTGAATGATGTTCATCCAGCTCCAGCAGCAATTCAATAATTTTCCGGAGAGATTCCGGGTTACGTGCAGCCTGACCAATGCCGCCGTATACCACCAGTTCATCGGGGTTTTCGGCAACCTGACCATCTAAATTATTAAGCAGCATGCGTAATGGCGCTTCTGTTTGCCAGCTTTTGGCATGCAGCTGCATACCGCGCGGTGCTTTGTACACCGGGTGGTTGGCGTAGGTTTTAATAAATTCCGAACTCGTCATGGCTGAGATTTATGTGGTGATGAATAGCTGTTTCGTTGGCAATGGCCAGCAAAGAGCCGTTAGTTATCAGTTGATGTAAGTTATTGATATCATCCGCAAAAACACGGTCGTCTTGTATATGTGGCACGTGCTCCCTTACTTTAGCGTGAATGGCCTCAATAACCGGGGTTGATTTTAATGGTCTACGAAAATCAACCGCCTGTGCTGCATACAGCAGCTCAATAGCTTGTATGTATTCCAGGTTATCAATTACCTGGTGCAGCTTGCGCCCGCTGATAGAACCCATGGATACATGATCTTCCTGCCCCAGGGAAGTAGGCACGCTATCGGCACTGGCCGGGAAACACAGGGTTTTATTTTCGGTTACTAATGCCGCAGTGGTGTATTGGGGTATCATTAAGCCGGAGTTTAGTCCGGCATCTTGTGTAAGCAATTTGGGCAGGCCATAACGACCTTCGCTCATCAGATAGCAGCGACGATCGGAAATGTTGCCCAATTCGGCAGCGGCAACGGTGGCATAATCCAATGGTAACGCCAATGGCTGACCATGAAAATTACCGCCGCTTATAGTATCATCGGCATTAAAAATTACCGGGTTATCCGTTACGGAATTAAGCTCGATCTCTGTTAACTCCTTCAGATGCAGCCAGGCATTACGTGATGCGCCATGTACCTGCGGCATACACCTTAAGGAATAGGGATCCTGTACCCTATCACAATTCACATGCGATGAGTTGATCTCCGATCCCGTTAATAAGGTAAATAACCTGTTGGCTACCATTTTAGTACCTTTAAAAGGGCGGATAGCATGCAAACGCGCATCAAACGGCCTTGCCGAACCCATCAAACCTTCTAAGGAGAGGGCGCCGATCAGGTCGGCACGATTCAGGGCGTCATCCAGGCGCTGCACGGCTTTCACCGCAAAGGCCAGTATAAATTGAGTCCCGTTGATCAATGCAAGACCTTCTTTCGGGCCCAGCACCAATGGCTGCAGGTTATGTTTTTTCAATAAGTCGCCGGCAGGTACGCGCTGATCGTTCTCATACACCTCCCCTAAACCTATCAAAGGTAAAAACAGGTGTGACAGTGGGGCCAGATCGCCGGAAGCGCCAACTGAACCTTTTTCAGGGACAATCGGGATAATATCATGGTCAATATGCCAGATGATGCGCTGTAATGTTTCGGGAGCTACACCGGAGTATCCCTGTGCCAATGCCTGCACTTTGGTGATTAGCATGAGTTTAGCAATTTCCTTGGGGATGGGCTTACCTACCCCCACGCTATGGCTTTTTAGGATATTGCTTTGCAGCAAGCTGGTATCTGCTTCGGATATGCGGGTATCGCACAGCGGACCAAAGCCGGTATTGATACCGTAAACCGGATGCTGGGCATGTACAATTTTTTCTACCTCGCGCCATGAAGCACGAATGGCCCTATCGGCATCGGCATTAATAATACCTTTGGTTTTGCCTGCTGCTATATCCAGGCAAATACCTATAGTTAAATGATCGGTACCATAATTAAATATACTATTCATGGTGAGTGGGTTTTAAATCGGTAATTAATTTCTGACTGATCACTTCGGCCAGGTTAGCCTGGCGAAAGGCGGTTTCCAATCCGGTGATGGCCGGTAGTAGTTGTTTGGCCAGCTCATCGCTTTCCACCAGTTCGGTCATCGCGGTGCTGATAGCATCCCACATGGGCAAGATAGTTGCTAACAGTTCACGACCGCTTTCGGTTAAAGTTACCAGTTGCCTGCGGCCATCATCAGTACAAGTGGCCGAGGTAACCAGTTTACGGTTTTTCAAATTGGTGATGAGCTGACTGGCAGCCGGATGCGAAACCTCGATCTGCTCGCTCAATTCTTTAATGGAAAGCGCCTCATTTTTAGATAACAGATAAAAAACAGGAAACCAGCTGGCATCAAAATCAATGCCCTCATTTTGGTAGGCCCGATTAATTTCGGCCAGAAAAGCTTCGCTCAGGCGACGTAAACGACTGCCTAAAACCAGGTAACCCAGGTTTTGATATAAATTCATTGTGCAATTTATATAAGTGCTTATATAATTGCAAATTTTATTTTTATAACCTCACCCAATCCTCTCCAAAGGAGAGGGAGCTAAAAACTCAAATAAGTAAAGCCCTCTCCCCTGGAGAGGACTGGGTGAGGTCAATAGGTGATAACACCTCCTAAATAGGGTGTTTTTACGCATACCGAAATGTATTTTATTCCCTAATTTTATCGCTACTAAATCCATTACCTTATGGCAAATACAATACCCGATACATTAGCCGAAAACAAGCTTGAAGTTAATTATATTAAACCTTTTGAAAATATTGCACTGGCATTTTCAGGTGGTGGCTTTCGCGCGGCTTCATTTGCATTGGGGGTATTGTCTTACCTTAATAAAGTAACCTTTGACGATAACACCGACGGACTTCATGGCCAAACACTTTTGCAACAGGTACGTTATCTGTCATCAGCATCTGGCGGTACCATCACCACTACTCTGTATGCACTGTACAATGCACAGGGTAAAACCTTTGCGCAATTTTACACCAAACTATCTGCTGGCCTTAACGGCGATGATCTGCTGCGGCAATCATTAGAAATACTGGCCGATAAAAAGCACTGGAAAAAAAGACCTCAAAAAACCCGTAACATCATCAATTCCTTTGCGCTTGCCTATGACCAATATCTGTTTGACGGATCAACGCTGGAATCTCTTCTGCACGGCGCATCACCTACAGCCCATCTACAGGAGGTTTGTTTCAACGCTACCGAATTTTACACCGGGCAATCATTCCGCCAAAATATCAAACTGGTTCCGGACGCAGAAACTGATGAACGCTTTAAATATGGCAATGAGGTTATTTATGTAGACAGCGCCGTTGCCGGTAAAATAAAACTGGGCGATGTGCTGGCCGCGTCATCCTGTTTCCCGGCCGGGTTTGAGCCCATCATTTATCCCAACGATTATACACATCAGCATTTAAACATCCACGACCTGAAAAACGCGCTATCGCTGGTGCCCCAAACCGGCGATAAGGAAGAAGCAGAATTTATACAACATAAACAGTTTGGCCTGATGGATGGTGGTATTACTGATAACCAGGGCCTGCAAAGTATGATGGAAGCCGACGGCCGTCGGCTCGACAAAAAAACCAGCTTCCCCTATTTTGAATTGATGTTGGTGAACGATGTGGGCAGCCATTATATACACCCTTATGTATTGCCCAAAATAAGCAAAGGTTATGAATTAAATCTCTGGGGCGTATTTTATATTACCCTTGCCATTTTATTGGCCGCTTTAACCGGGGTTTGGTATGGAATAAGTCACCATAGCACATCCTGGGTAATCGCCAGCGCTTTATTTATACCCGTTCCCTTTATATGGGTATCTGGTGTATTATATGTAAGGCAACAATTATTTAGCGTGTCAAAAGCATCGGCGGGGATGGACTTAAAACGCAACTTTACCGAACAGATCATCCATATACTGGTGAGCTTTTTTTCTAAAACATCCCTCAGTCTTCTCATACATATGCTCAACACCCGGGCGCAATCTGTATTGATGCTCAATACTAGTATTTTTCTAAAACGTATCAGGCAGTTACTGTATGATAAATTTTATGGTAGTACCCAATGGAACAACCGTGGTAAAGGCAACCACCTTTACGATCTTTCGTTCTCTAACGATATTAACCGCAGCCAGGGTAACAGCCAGTATATGACCACTCCCTCATCCCTCAATCCCAGTACCGATATGCAAATAGTAGCGCAAACCGCTTATAATATGGGCACTACGTTATGGTTTGATAAAAAATCGGCCGAACAGCAGCATACGGAAGCCTGCCTGGTAGCTTGTGGACAGTTTACCACCTGCTATAACCTGATCGAGTATATTGACCGGCTGCTGGACAAAAACACGGGTACACCCTATGATGATAAATACGAAAACCGGCTGCTCAAACTCAAAGCTCAAATGACTACAGATTACGAGCATTTTAAAACCGATCCGTTTTTCCTGTACAATACTTCGGGAACCGGTTATCAGATACCCAACTTTAAACCCATCAAAATGATCGATATCCCCTTTCCGAAGAATTGGAAGGGGAAGAAAGTAAATAATTAATGCTATTCCCTTGCCTTTTTCAAAGCTCTCAACATTTCGGGATAACCCTGGTGGCGTAGCATGGCCTCTATGGTATTGGCTATGCGGTTAGCGCGGGTAGTTTCGGTTTTGGCACTGTTTATCCATTTAATAAAATAGTCGCGATGGCCTTTTGTAAGGGTAAAAAAGAACTCACTGGCCTCGGGTTCAAAATCAAAGCACTCCTGCAGATCAGCCGGAACCTCAACCTTATAATCATCGTCAGGTTCCAACTGTACCCGCAACATGCCTCCGCTGTGCTTACGCAGGCCTTTACATATTTCCCGTTTCAGGGCTATAATAAAATTGCCTTCGCCCATGGGCATCAGGGCCATACCAGCAATAGGCATTTCATCTAACTTACCTTTTACCCTGAAAGATTTTTTATTACCAGGCTTCATTTGCAGAGCCAGATCTGCCGGAATTTCAATATACGTCCAGCCGGTTTTTTCGCCTTGTTCAGCAAATTGCAAAATAATGGTAGTAAAATCAATCATAACTGGGTTTAAGGCAGTTTCTATTGCCAAGAATCAAAAAAAACAAGTAATATATTAAATTTATGTTAAATCAACAAAATTTTTAACATATTCTGTAACGTAAGGCATATTGCCGGTGTCTTATGGATATAGAAATTAATTAATAATAATAAACAACCTTAAATAGCAATACAATGAAAACTTTAAAATCAATATTATTAGGCTTAGCCTTATTAGTTATAGGCACTGCTGCCAAAGCAACCACCTACACAGAAGGTGAAAATTTAACTAAAAATTATGCTATCAGCACCTACATTGATGCCATGACCCATGGTAAATTAAAAGGCCTGAGCGAAGTGATTGATCAGGATGCTAAATTCAGCATGTTACGCGGTAAAACCGTTTTGAACTTTAGCAAAGATGAAATGATACAATCATTAAATGCTTCTAAAGGTACCGAACAAACTTGCACTACTACTACATCAGTGGTTGAAAGCAACGAAGGCATTGCAGTTATCAAAGTTGATATGCAATATGATGGTTTTACCCGCAGCAATTTTGTAACTGTATCAAATACCGGCAAAGGCTGGAAAATTACTAACGTATACAGCGTTTTTAAATAAGTTTAGTTTTAGTTTAGTGTTAATATATGTAAGTAGAGAGCCCCGCCCAGCGGGGCTTTTTATTTTATTAATATCCACATAATACACTGTGAATAAATACGTTAAATACACAAATAAAGAATTATTAAATGAAAATTTTAAAATCAATCATATTGGGGCTTGCTTTACTAATAGTATACCAGACGGCTAAAGCAGCCCCTTATACCAAGGATGAAAACCTAACCAGGGTTTTCGCGATTAATACCTATGTTGATGCCATGACCCATGGTAAATTACGAGGGCTGGATGATGTAGTAGATCAAAATGCTAAATTCAGTCAGTTAAGAGGCGCGGAAGTATTAAGCTTCACAAAAGATGAAATGCTTCAATCATTAAGGCTCAATAAAAATATAGAACAGGAATGTATTACCAGTACCTCTATTATTCAAAGTAACGCTGAAATAGCTATTGTAAAAATCAGTATGCAGTATGAATGGTTTACCCGCAGCAATTTTGTAACCATATCTAATACCGGCAAAGGCTGGAAAATCACCAACGTATACAGCGTTTTTAAATAAGTTTAGTATTAATATGCAAGTAGAGAGCCCCGCCCAGCGGGGCTTTTTTATTTAATTGATTTTTTCTGTAACGTATTGAAAATAAGTGTTGTCTTATAGATATAATTTAGATAATCATCAAACAACAACAATATGAAAACCTTAAAATCAATAGTACTAGGCCTTGCATTGCTGGTAGCATGCAGTGCCGCAAAAGCCATCCCGTTTGCAGATGGCGAAAACCTAACTAAAACCTTTGCTATCAACACCTATGTTGATGCCATGACCCGTGGTAAATTACAGGGACTGGACGATGTGGTAGACCAAAATGCCAAATTTAGCCTGCTAAGCGGTAAAAAGATTGTAACCTTTACGCGCGACGAAATATTTCAATCTTTAAAGCTCAATAAAAATGTGGAACAGGATTGTACCACCAGCACCACCGTTATTCAAAGCAACTCCGATATGACTGTGGTAAAAGTTGATATGCAGTATGAAAAGTTTGTACGCAGCAATTATGTAACGATTGCCAATACCGGCAAAGGCTGGAAGATCACCAACGTATACAGCGTTTTTAAATAGACTTGGTTTAGTGTAATAGTTCAAGTAGAAGAGAGCCCCGCCAGCCGGGGCTTTTTTTATTTTACCATAGGCTGCAAAACCGATTGCCATTGATCATATCCCTTATTATTTAAATGCAGGTAATCGCTTTTGAATAAGCTGGAATCGGGCGTTGTGGTGCCCGGTTTATAAATTACATTCACCAGATCGACAAAATGGCTGTTGGGCTTATTGCTCAGATATGTTTTTATCAGTTCATTGGCCTGTGCCACTGTTGTATAATATTTGGCCCGCACCGGACTTGGTTTTATCGACAGGTAATAGATCTCGGTTTTGGGTAACTTTTGGTGCAGCAAAGGCCATAACTTAGCAAACTCCTTTGCCACAAAAGGTGCCGACTTACCATCGGCAATATCATTTTCGCCGGCATAAATAAATATTTTCCGGGGCTGGTATGGAAAAAGAATATATGGGGTATAATAATCAACCAATTGCTCCAGTGTTGAGCCGCCTACGCCCCGTTTAATAATGGGTTTACCGGTAAAACGCTGTTCCAGATCGGTCCATAAACGGATGGAGGAACTGCCGATAAACAGTATCCCGCCAGGCTTCGGGAAACTTAAACTATCCTGGTGTTTAAAAACGCGGATCTCGTTATCAAACGGAAACCCTTGTTGTGCAGATGCTTTGCCTATAAGGGTGCAGCCAATTAAGAACAAAAACAATTTCAGTTTCATGATGAAGTGATTAGTCGTTCTTCAAAAAATAAAAATGGCAATTGGTTCTCGATACCTTTTATTACCCATATGGGGCCACCCTCTACAAACAATAAAATTTTGATGGGCTTGTTCTGTTTCTTTTCAACTTCGGCCAGCACTTGCAGGCATGATCCACAGGAGGTTACCGGCTTAGTGAGCATAAATTCATCTGTTTGGGCCGTAACCGCCATAGCCACAACCGGATCATCCGGGTGGTTGGCTCCCCAGTAAAACAAGGCCACACGTTCGGCACACAGGCCGGATGGATAGGCTACATTTTCCTGGTTGCTGCCATAAATAATTTTACCACTTTGTAAACGCAGGGCTGCCCCCACCCGGAATTTTGAATATGGTGAATGTGAGTTTTTTAGTGCTTCCGTTGCCTCCAGGCACAAATCATGATCGGCGGTGGGCAATTCTTTTAATGAATCATATTCATCAAAAGCTATTTTTATTTCATGGTTGGTCATAAATATTCATCCCCACAAAAAGCGGGGGAAACAAGATAAGGATTTTTTGACAGGATTAAAAGATTTAATAGGATTTATCAGATTTCTTTGACTTATAACACCCGCAAAAACTTTTTAAACCTTGAATTTTAACAAATTTCTGCTCAAAAACAGTGTAAAAACGGTTTAAAATCACTCGAAAAAACCCCATTTTAACACTTTTTAACAAATTCCAAGATGGTTTTAGTGCGTTTTTAAAACTTTAAAAAGTATTAATTTATTGATTATCAAATAACTATACAACAAACGATCGTTTTTTGGCCTTATTTGGGTCTTAACAAAACAGCCCGGTTTCCTTAAAAAAGAAAGCCGGGCTGGTGTTTGTATAAAGATACGAAAAATTCTCCTGGGATAAAAGGGAGACTTAGCCAACCGAAGAAACTCCTTCCTCCCCTTCCCGAGGGAAGGAATCGCACGGGCGTTTGCTTTTTTTTTGATCTTCGTTATTTTTCAGTTCCCTCCCTCGGTAGGGGTGTGAAGGCAGGGAGGCGTTTCGGCGACTGGCATCTTCATTAGCTTGCTTCCTCCGCAACCGCAAGACATAAAAAAAGAGACGCATGTGATGCGTCTCTACATAAAATCCTGTAATCAGATAAATTCGTTTAATCGTGTTATACCGCCACCGGCAGGGCCAGAGTTTCGGCGTCTTCGGCTATTAGCGGGTTGATGCTTTCGTCATCTTTTTCAACACGCAGGTTGTTTACGATGTGCATCTGGCGGGCTGGGGTATTTTTACCCATGAAATATTCCAGCAGGCCTTTGATGTTGGCATCTTTCAGGATCACCGGATCGAGGCGAATATCCTTACCAATGAATAAACCAAATTCCTCGGGTGATATTTCACCCAAACCTTTAAAGCGGGTTATCTCGGGTTTGTTGCCCAGCTTGGCAATGGCGTTGCGGCGTTCCTCATCGCTGTAGCAGTAAATGGTTTCTTTTTTGTTGCGCACCCTGAACAGAGGCGTTTGTAGTATGGATATGTGACCAGCCTTTACCAGATCGGGGAAAAACTGCAAAAAGAAGGTCATCAGCAGCAGGCGGATGTGCATACCATCCACATCGGCATCGGTAGCTATCACAATATTGTTATAACGCAAGCCGTCGATACCGTCCTCAATATTCAGGGCGTGCTGCAGCAGGTTAAATTCTTCGTTTTCGTAAACTACCTTTTTGGTGAGCCCGTAACAGTTTAGCGGCTTACCTTTTAAGCTGAATACGGCCTGGGTCTGTACATCGCGCGATTTGGTGATGGATCCGCTGGCCGAGTCACCTTCGGTGATGAACAGCGTGGTATCCTGGCGGCGTTCGTGCGTATCTTCAAAATGCAGTTTACAATCGCGCAGTTTACGGTTGTGTAACGATGCTTTTTTGGCGCGCTCATTGGCCAGTTTTTTGATACCGGCAATGTCCTTACGTTCCCGTTCCGATTGCAGGATGCGTTTCAGTAACGAATCGGCCGCGGCAGGATTTTTATGCAAATAATTATCAAGTTCCTTCTTCAGGAAATCATTGATAAACCCACGCACCGAGGGTCCTTCGGGACCAATATTTTGCGAGCCCAGTTTGGTTTTGGTTTGTGATTCAAACACGGGCTCCTGCACTTTGATGGCTATAGCAGCTACAATAGAAGCGCGGATATCGGCAGCATCAAATTCCTTTTTATAAAACTCACGTATGGTTTTTACTACCGCCTCACGAAAAGCGGCCTGATGCGTACCGCCCTGTGTGGTATTTTGTCCGTTCACAAAGGAGTAATATTCTTCGCCGTAGGCCTGACCATGCGTCATGGCAATCTCAATGTCTTCGCCTTTGAGGTGAATGATAGGATAGCGCAGGGTTTCTACATCGGTATTGCGGGTAAGCAGATCATATAGTCCGCGTTCTGAAAAATATTTTTGTCCGTTAAAGTTGAGCGTTAAGCCTGAGTTGAGGAACACGTAATTCCAGATCATGCTTTCTACAAACTCCGGTATAAAGCGGTAATGACGGAAAATGGTATCGTCGGGTGTAAAATTAATGGCGGTACCGTTGCGCTGGGTAGTTTCCTTTTCGGCGTCATCACGTATCAGTTCACCTTTGGCAAATTCGGCCTGTTTGGTGCGCCCGTCGCGGTATGATTGTACAATGAAAATATTTGACAGCGCATTAACCGCCTTGGTACCTACACCATTTAAACCTACCGATTTCTGGAAGGCCTTGCTATCATATTTACCGCCGGTGTTTATCTTGGACACGCAATCAATCACCTTACCCAGGGGTATACCGCGGCCATAATCGCGCACGGATACTTTATGATCGCTCATGTTTACCTCAATGGTTTTGCCCGATCCCATCACAAACTCATCTATCGAGTTGTCGATGATCTCTTTGAGCAATACGTATACACCATCATCATAAGCCGAGCCATCGCCCAGTTTACCAATGTACATACCGGGGCGTAAACGGATGTGTTCTTTCCAATCCAGCGAGCGGATACTATCTTCACTATAATTAACTGCGTCTGCCATTTATAAAGTAGCTTTTTTAAACCAGGGCAAAAAATGCACCCAATTGCAAAAATATAGTTTAAGTGCTGAACTTGGGGTTCAAAACTGTCAACTTATTAACATTTGTGGTGATTGCTCTCTAAATATCTCCTCTGCTTACTCATTTATCGCAGAAACCCCTCCCTACCTTTGCTCACTATCCACCACACCCCTCCCGTCAATGTCATTAAGTTAAGCACATGGAGCCCCACCTAAATCCTCCCCGGTAGGGAGGACTTTAAAAAATTGAAGCTAAGTCTCCCCTTCCGGGGGAGATTATTACATGAGGGCTTCGCCGTTTAGAGAGGGCTTTTGCGGAATTGCGTTTCCCCTTAACTTAATGACATTGCCCCTCCCGTGGGGAGGTTAATTGAAAAAGCAAAAAGCTGAGGCGGTGCGATTCCCTTTAAATTGTCTAGGGGCCTCCCTTCTATTACATCTTAAACTTCAGGCTGTTGCTGGCTTTATCAATATTTTTAAAAAACTCGGGGTCTTTTTCGTTGGCAAAACATACCATTAAAAGGATGCCGGTATGACTGCGCTGCAAGGTAATGAGCAGGGCATATTTATAATGCTTGGTGGAGGGCAGATCGAGCAGATTAAGCAGATATGATTTGCCGGCATCGGCATTGTAACGCTCCAATACATTTTGAGGCATGTTACGTATAAAATAATTATTATCGCCGGTAAAAGCTATAGCATGAGCCTTACCCATATCCACGTATAATGAATCGGGATTAGCCAACTGACGACCCTTATCGTTCTGTGACCGCTCATAACTGGCCCAATTTTCCTTTTGCGATTTTACCTGGAACCATACTTCAAAATCCTTACCCGGCATTTCCATCGCATAGTCAAAAGAAAAATCCTCGTTATTGGTAGCCGGTATTTCTTTAAAACCTTTGGGGAATGTAAATGTAGCGCTGGCTTGTGCCAAAAGCTTTAAAAACTCTTTAAACTGTTCGCTTCCCTGTACTACAGGTTGAACCTGCGCCGACACAGATTTCTTTTTAATCTTAGATTTAGCATGCTGATGGCTTACCTGTGCCCAGCCATTTGTAACAAAAAACAGAAGCGCAAGCTGTAGTAATATGTGCTTATTTTTTTTCACAACGGCTTTCATTTTCTGGGAAGGTCCAAATTGTTTTAAGGTATTGTTATAAATATATAAATACAAATCAAAACTAATTAAAAATTTAAAGAAATGAACAACTTGCTAAAGCCTTTTAGTTTTCCTGGATAACCCGTTGTACCAAACGCTTTTCTGACATTTTTATTGAATAAAGCATAAAATATTATTCATTAAAGTTGTTTATTATTACGGTATCAAAGCTTGTTCATAAATTACCTTAGATACAACAAGGATATTTATGTTACCAAACCATACGATGTATTTAAATTATTTAAATAATACTCAATAAACATGAAGTACGAAGATATTCCATTGGTCAATAACGAAGCCATACATCACTTTGAACTTACGGTTGATGGCATCAGCTCTTTTATTGATTATAAACTAAGAGGCGATGTAGTTTACCTGATCCATACCGAAGTACCCGAGGAAATGGAAGGCCAGGGTATTGCCGCGGCCCTGGTAGAGAAAGCTTTTGTATACATGGAGCAGCATAACCTGAAAATGGTACCCCTATGCGCCTACATACAGACCTACCTGAAACGCCACCCCGAATGGACCAAGTTGAGAGCAGTATTTGAATAAGTTGGCGAGTTGTGAGTGATGAGTTGTGAGTGGCCAGTGATTGGACTATACATCATTACCTAATAATAAAACGCTTGGTAAATAAAAACTCAAAACTCAAAACTCACTACTGACAACTCAGCACTCCCTAATAGGGTGACGCGCTCACGGCCGACCAGCCGCCATCAACCACAATATTTTGCCCGGTGATCTGGGTGGCCTGCGGCGATACCAGGAACAGTACAGCATTGGCTACATCCTGCACCGTGCCTGGCCTGCCCATAGGCGTAATACGCGACCAGGTGTCGTGATAACTGGCGTCTTCCATGGTGCGTTCGGTTAAGGTAGCGCCGGGAGCTACCGTATTTACGGTAATGTGGTAAGGTGACAGCTCTACGACCAGGCTTTTGGCCAGCATCTCGAGTCCGGCTTTGGTCATGCCATAAGCCGCCAGATCCTGATGCGCCTGGTGCCCCGTTACCGACGACATGAATAGGATGCTACCACCACTTTTTTGTTTGATGATCTGCTGGGCCGTGCGCTGCGCCAGAAAAAAGCTTCCCTGCAGGTTCAGGTTCATGACACTTTGCAATGATTGTGCCGGGTAATTCAAAAAATCACCAAACAAGGTAATGCCTGCGTTGGCGATAGCGATGGTCAATTTGCCAAACTGTTGTACCGCGGTATCAACCATTTGTTGTATAAAATCAATATCGGCAGCGTCGCCGGCCAGGTCGATACAATTACCACCAAGCCTGTTGATGGCTTCGGCAGCATTCGCAGCAAGCTGTGGACTCACATCATTAACCAATACCGCCGCGCCTTGCAGGGATATTTGTTTGGCAATTTCAAAACCAATGCCTTGTCCTGCCCCTGTTACAATGGCTACCTGCCCGGTAAAATTATTTGCTGCCATATTTTTGATTGATATATGCTCAATTATTTACGCCCATTTTATTGGCGTTTGCTTTATTTGACCTTGTCATGCTGAACGCTTGAAGCATCTATTCTAAATCTTGCAAATCTTATATTTAGATTCTTCGTTCCTCAGAATGACAAATTTGATTGGTGCTTTGCTCCTAATGTGAGTCCCGCACTACCCCGCTGCCTGAGCCGCCTTTTAAAAAGTCGAAATCGGCGCCGAGGTGGGCCTGCTCTACATGCGTTTGGTAAAGGTGCACATAGCCACGTTTGGCTATATTGGTGTGCAATACCAGTCGCTCTTTGCGGGTTGCAATTTCCTGGTCGCTCACATCCAGGTGTAAGGTACCCGCGTAAACATCCAGGCTAATGATGTCCCCATCCTGTACGATAGCCAAGGTACCACCTACGGCTGCCTCGGGCGATACATGCAATACTACCGTACCAAAACCGGTACCACTCATGCGCCCGTCTGAGATGCGAACCATATCACGTACACCTTTATCTAATAACTTCTTAGGGATGGCCATATTACCCACTTCGGGCATGCCGGGATAACCTTTGGGACCAACATTTTTGAGTACCAGCACATTGGTTTCGTCGACTTCGAGGTTAGGATCGTTGATCTTGTTCTTGTAATCTTCAATATCTTCAAATACAATGGCCCTGCCGGTATGGATCATCAATTCGGTACTTGCTGCCGATGGTTTCATGACGGCACCGTTCTCGCATAAATTACCTTTCAGCACCACAATACCGGCAACCTCGTTAAACGGGGTTTTCCAGCTGGCTATCAGCTCACGGTTAAAACATTCAGCGTGTTCATAATTAGCTTTAATAGGCTGGCCGGTTACGGTTATCGTATCGCCATGCAAAACTTCATGCAGTTCTTTCATGAGGGCTGGCAATCCGCCGGCATAATAAAAATCCTCCATAAAATATTTGCCCGATGGCTGCAGGTTGGCCAGCAGTGGGATCCGTTTGGCCGTAGTATTAAAATCATCCATGCTCAGATCAACCCCGATGCGTGCCGCAATGGCCAACAAATGGATAATAAAATTGGTTGAACCGCCGATGGCCGCATTTACGCTGATGGCATTTTCAAAGGCTGGACGGGTAAGTATATCAGATAGCTTCAGATCTTCCCGAACCATCTCCACAATACGGTTACCCGATAAATGGGCCAGTACTTTTCTGCGCGAATCGGCAGCCGGAATAGCGGCGTTTTCGGCCAGGGACAGTCCCAATGACTCCACCATACAAGCCATGGTTGATGCCGTACCCATCACGGCGCAATGCCCACGACTACGGGCCATACAGGCTTCGGCAGTATACAGTTCTTCATCGCTCATATGGCCGGCGCGGTGATCTTCAGAAAAGCGCCAGATGTCTGAGGTACCGATATCGTGCCCGCGGTATTTACCGGTCAACATGGCTCCGCCCGATACTACAATGGTAGGGATATCCACACTACAGGCGCCCATGATAAGGGCAGGCGTAGTTTTATCGCAGCCGCAAAGGAGCACCACCCCGTCAAGTGGATTGGCGCGGATAGATTCTTCCACATCCATACTCACCAGGTTCCGGTATAGCATGGCCGTGGGTTTAATGAGGGTTTCGCCTAATGACATCACCGGGAACTCCACCGGGTAACCACCCGCTTCATAAATACCATTTTTTACAGATTCGGCCAGTTCACGAAAATGAGCGTTGCAAGGCGTTAACTCCGACCAGGTATTGCAAATCCCGATAACCGGTTTACCCTGCAACTGATGCGCCGGGATACCCTGATTTTTCATCCAGGCCCGGTAAATAAAGCCGTCCTTACCCGTTTTGCCAAACCAGCCCCTGCTTCTTAGCGGTTTATTGTCCATAAGTATAATTGGTATATTGAAGGTTCAATAAAGCAAATATAAATTTCTGTAAATCGTTTTAGGTAGAGATAAAATAAAATTATTTCAGCCTCACCCCGGCCCTCTCCTTTGGAGAGGGAGGAAAAATAGAAATAGCATGCAAGGCAAAGTCCTTTCCTTTGGAGAGGATTATTACATGAAGGCTCCACCGTTTAGGTGAGGCTTTTTTACCTATATTGGCTCAAATTTCACCTATCATGACCAAATACCTCCTAATCCTGCTCCTGTTAACCGGCCTCAACTCCTTTGGCCAGGACTTTAAAACACAAATAGCCGATTACCGCAAAGGTTATATGGATGATTTTCTGAAAGATGAACGCTCGCCGCTAAAAAAGGAAGACCTGCAGTTTTTGCGTTTTTATGACGCCGACAGCACTTACCGTGTTACCGCACAGGCAACAGTTTTGGTCAACGCACAAGCTTTTATCATGCCGGTATTTAGTGGCACAGGCAGCAAATACGTGCCTTATGCGGTACTAAAATTCACACTTAAGGGCAAACCTATGGAACTTACGGTATACAAGAGTATAAAGCTATCCAACGTTCCGGAGTACAGTGATTACCTGTTCCTGCCTTTTATTGATGATACCAACGGTATCACTACCTATGGGGGCGGGCGCTACATCGACCTGCGTAAAGGCGACTTTAAAGATGGCCGAGTGGTAATCGATTTCAATAAAGCTTATAACCCTTACTGTGCTTTCGGCACCGGATATTCCTGTCCAAAACCACCGGATGGCAACCGATTGGCTATTGCTGTAGAAGCCGGGGAAAAGTTGTTTGGTAAAGAGGTGAAGCATTGAAATATCTCCTTTTAACTTCCAAAAAAGTATCCTATATTCACATCACCAAAACAAGTGTTGCTCTCACACTCATTATAAACCAATAAACTGATGTTCATATGTTTAAACCTTTACATCCTTCTTTTGTTAAGAAAATACAATCGATTGCATTAATAATATTACTTATCCTTAGCGGTGCAGTCATACCCTCTTTTGCTGTTGTTAAATCATACAAAAAAGCCGCTGATGGCGTTACTTTTTCGCTGGATAAAGGGTTGCTGAAAGTACTGGTGCGCCGGGTCGATATTATTGAGGTCAAGTACACCATATTCAATGCTTTTGAAACCAAGCCATCCCTGGTGGTCAACAATAGCTGGAAAAACCCTACCCCTTATCAGGTCGCGGAAAATAAAACAGAGGTAACCATTACCACGGCTAAATTAAAGATCAGGGTGAACAAGGCCACCAATGCCATTATTTATACCGATCTCAAAGGCAACATCATTACCGCCGAAGACAGTGAGAACAAAACTATTACCCCGGCTACTGTGGCTGGGATTAGCACCAATACCATCAGCACACAGTTTGTTTCGCCGCAAAACGAAGGCTTGTTCGGGCTGGGCTGCCATCCGCTTGATTCTTTGTCTATCAATTACAAAGGCCGCAACCAGGATCTGCTCATTAAATACCTTACCGGCGCTATTCCGGTGCTGTTATCAACAAAAGGTTATGGCCTGATGTGGGATAACTATTCGGCTTCCAACTTTTACGGTGCCGAAGCGGATAATACCAAATTCAAATACGTATCCGAAAGCGGCAAACAGGTTGACTATTACTTTTTCTACGGTCCTGGTTTTGATCATATCATTGATGCCTACCGTACGGCTACCGGCAAAGCGCCCATGTTTGGTAAATGGGCCTTCGGTTTGTTTCAATCACAAGATAGGTATATGAGCGAGGATGAAATTATTAGCGTAAAAGATAACTATCGCAACAACCATATCCCGGTTGATGTTTTGGTGCAGGACTGGTACTATTGGGACCCACTGCCTATCGGATCGCACGTGATGAAACCCGAACGTTACCCGCATCCGCAACAACTGATCAACGAATTGCACAAGGCCAACCTGCATGCCATGATATCTATATGGCCGGTATTTGGCAAGGGTACCCCAAATTATGATGCGCTGCAAAAAATGGGCGGACTAACCGACATTACCTGGGACAACGTAGTTACCCATACTTTTGATACTTACTACGATGCCCACAGCCCCAAAGCCCGCGAACTATATTGGGACCAGGCCCGCGACAGCCTCATCAAACGTTATGGTTGGGATGCCTGGTGGATAGATCAGTGCGAACCGGACAATGGCGCGCTGCTGGATGCCCGCCGTCAAAGCAATTTTGCCATAGGCAAGGGAATCGATTATTTTAATACTTACTCGCTGCAGCATACCAAAGGGGTTTACGAAGGCTGGCGCAGGGATATCCCAGGCAAGCGTGCTTTCTTTTTGGTAAGGCAGTCGTTTGCCGGTGAACAGCGCAACGCAGCCACACTATGGTCGAGCGATATTGAATGTACTTTTAAGGACTTTAAACACCAGGTGCCGCAGGGTATCAATACAGGCGTATCGGGCATTCCGTACTGGACATCGGACATTGGTGGGTATCACTTCCACTGGAAAACTGCCGATTGGTCGCAGCCTGATAAGCGTGAACTGTTTACCCGCTGGTTTCAGTTTGGCACGTTTTGCCCCATCTTCCGCATCCATGGCAAAGGCGAACGCGCTTTGTTCAGCAAAAACTGGGATGATAAAACCAAAGCCATCCTGCTGAATTTTGATAAGCTGCGTTACCGCCTGCTGCCATATATCTACTCGCTGGCTGGTCGGGTTACTACCGATAACTACACCATTATGCGTTCGTTGGCTTTTGATTTCCGGGACGACAGCAAGGTTTATGGCATACCTGATCAGTATATGTTCGGTCCGGCCTTTATGGTGAACCCGGTTACCGAGCAATTATATACATCGGCTGATGCCGACAAGAAAGCCAAAGCCCGCCAGGTGTATCTGCCAGCAGCCAGCAAATGGTACGATTTCTGGACAGGCGAACTACTCGATGGCGGACAAACCATCAGCGCAGCCGCGCCTATTGAAATACTGCCGCTTTATGTTAAAGCGGGCTCCATCATCCCAATGGGACCACATATGGAGTATGCGACAGAAAAACCGGCCAACAACATCGAACTGCGTATTTATCCCGGCGCTGATGGCTCATTTAAATTTTATGAGGACGAGAACGACAATTATAACTACGAAAAAGGACAATACGCAACTTTCAACCTAAACTGGAACGACAAAACCCGCAAGCTCACGATATCCGATACCAAAGGCAAATTTCCCGGAATGCTGAAAAGCCGCACCTTTAATATTGTGATGGTAAAAGGCAGTCATGGCGCCAATGTGGAGGTAACCGCCAAAGCCGATAAAGTGGTTAAATATGCTGGGAAGGCGTTGGTGGTGAGTTTGTAGAAATACCCTCCAAAATGGCTTGTCATTCTGAGCGGAGCGAAGAATCTTCTTCAAGATGCATATCGCAGAATAGATGCTTCACTACGTTCAGCATGACAAACTTTAATACACAATTCTATATTTGATTATAGATATACATAGTAAATAGTATATTAGTAAATCGATTTAATAAAACCTAACAAAGCATTAATTTTGAATTTTACCCATCCTTTATCACCAGGAAAATTATTAATGCTGATGCTGTTTTGCCTGTTTGCTTTTACAGCATCGGCACAAAAAAAGAATGCTGCTTATCAATACCACATCCGTAAGGCTACCGGCCCCATAGTTATTGACGGCATGATGGATGCTGCCTGGTATAAGGCCGATTCGGCTGCCAACTTTTTTATGGTGCTGCCTATGGATACGAGCAAGGCCACTTTGCAAACCCAGGTGCGGATGACCTATGACAATAACAACATTTACATTATTGCTACTTGTTATACCAGCGGATCAGGGCAATACATGGTGGAATCCATGAAGCGGGATTTCGCCTTCCAGAAAAACGACAATTTTATATTCTTTCTTGATCCTTTTGATGCCCGTACCGATGGCTTTAGCTTTGGTGCCAACGCTGCCGGGGGCCAGTGGGACGGCACGATGTACGAGGGCGGCAAAGTCGATCTGAGCTGGGATAACAAATGGGTATCGGTAGTAAAAAACTATCCCGACCGCTGGGTGTTTGAAGCAGCTATTCCATTTAAAAGCATCCGGTATAAAAAAGGTGTAGATGTATGGGGCATTAATTTTAGTCGCAACGATCTTAAAACTACCGAAAAATCAGCCTGGGCACCTGTGCCACGGCAGTTCCCAACGGCTTCGCTGGCTTATACCGGGTCATTGGTTTGGGACGAACCGCCACCCGAAGCCGGAACCAATATTTCCCTTATCCCTTATGCGCTGGGGGGTGTATCCAAAGATTATCAGGCCAAAACAGGTACCACCTGGAAAAAAGAAATTGGCGGCGACGCCAAGGTAGGCCTTACCTCATCCCTTAACCTGGATTTGACCGTAAACCCCGATTTTTCGCAGGTGGACGTGGACCAGCAGGTAGTTAACCTGAACCGCTATGAACTCTTTTTCCCAGAGAAGCGCCAATTCTTTTTAGAGAACGGCGACCTGTTCGCCAACTTTGGCTATTCAGATATCCGGCCATTTTTTTCGCGCCGCATCGGGCTCAATGCACCCATTCGCTTTGGCACCCGGCTCACCGGAAAAATTGATAAGGACTGGCGCGTGGGCCTCATGGATATACAAACCGGCGAGGCAGATGCCGCAGCTATGCCTGCTCAAAATTATGGCGTGCTTACGCTGCAGCGCCGCGTATTTGCCCGCTCCAACATCGGTTTTATGTTTATCAATAAAGATGCTACGGGTGCAGCCACGCCGGGCACTCAGTACAACCGCAACGTGGGGATGGAATTTAACCTGGCGTCTTCAAACAATTTACTAACAGGTAAACTGCTGGGTATTAAATCATTTACACCGGGATTAAAAGGGCATGATATAGTAGCTGCCGGCCACCTCCAGTACCTTAGTAAATATTGGACAGCTTATTTGCAGGATGAATTCGTGGGCAAAAACTACACCGCCGGCGTGGGTTATGTGCCGAGGACGGGGTATAATAAGATCAGTCCATTGTTATTGCGAAATTTCTTTCCAAAAGCAGGCGGGATACTGAGCCATGGTGTACAATTAGTATCCAACTATTATTTTGATGAGCATTTTAAGCGTACCGATAACGAAAGTACGCTGGCCTATCTCATCACCCTGCGTAACCGCAGCACTTTCACGTTATCCGCCATTAATGATTATATCAAACTGCTGGTACCTTTTGATCCTACCAATACCGGTAAACCGCTGCTCCCCATCGGCACAGAAAATCATTGGAACACCGTCGACGCGCAGTTTGTATCCAAGCCCCAAGCCTTGTTTACTTATCTCGCCGAAACCGCTTATGGCGGCTATTATCAAAATGGCCATAAAACTACCGTCACCATGCAGGTAGGCTACCGCTTTCAGCCCTATGTGAACATCGCGGTTAACAGTTCTTTCAACGATCTGCGGATGGAACAGCCTTATGGCAATACCAGCTTTTGGCTCATCGGCCCCCGTACCGATATTACGGTAAGCAACAAACTTTACTTTACTACTTACATCCAATACAACGGACAGATCCGTAACATCAATACCAATATCCGGATGCAATGGCGCTACAAACCGGCATCCGACTTTTTTATTGTTTACGGGGATAATAACACGCCATCGCCCTTCATGGTCAAGAACCGGCAACTGGTAGTGAAGTGGACGTATTGGTGTAATTTATAGGCCATCGGCAAAAACAGGTGTCATGCTGAGCGCCGTCGAAGCATGGTGGGTAGGGCCTTTCACCCACGCGTCTTCGACAAGCTCAGACTGACAGGCCCCAAATACTTCTTCCCTTCAGGGGGTAAGCTTCGGGCGAAAGTCGATAGAACGATGATGGACTGTGGGGAGGTGGGACATAGCAAGTTTTTGCTGAAGCGTAGGAAAATGCGCGAACGAAGTGGGGCAAAATAATTGCAGTCCGTGGTTCTATCGGCTTTGCAGTGCAAAGGCTTTGTGCGGCAAAGAAGCATTTCCGCTGAAAGCCTTTTTGGTTACTTTTGTGGCGACAAAAGTAACTGGCCCTCCCGCGGCCAAGAGCGGGTATGCGCCCGGTAATGCGGCCCTGTATAGCTTAGAGATTGCTTCATTCTTCGCAATGACGTGTAGATCGATACACTTGTCTCTCACCCTCAGAAGCCCTCAATTTGATAGCTCAGAATGACAATTGTAATTTGCATGCTACACATGGTTTTAAACGCTAAAACACATATTTTTGGATTCTACCTGATTAATCTATGTTAAAAACTTATACCACTTTATTTTTCACATTCATTATCGCAGCAAGTGCTGTTGCTCAAACCGCAAAAACGGCATCAAAAAGAGATACCACCCATTTACAAGCGGTTACCGTTAAAGGTTACTTGAGCGAGCAACCGGTACTCAGTGTACCCGCCTCGGTAAGTGTGCTGGGAGCTTCACAGTTAAAACTACAACCCGATAATTCGTTCGTGAGTGCGTTGAATACCGTACCTGGAGTAAGGGCAGAGGAGCGTTCGCCGGGCAGTTACCGTTTATCCATCAGGGGTAGTTTGCTCCGCTCGCCTTTTGGGGTGCGGGATGTAAAAATTTATTTTGACGAGATTCCCTTAACCGACGCAGGTGGCAATACCTATTTAAACGCGGTGGATATTGCCAGCGTTCCCAGCATAGAGATATTGAAAGGCCCTGATGGTAGTTTATTTGGCGCTAATTCGGGTGGGGTGGTTTTGCTTAGCCCGGTAAACCGGTATGCTGATACCAGCTACAGATCAATAGGTATCAATACCGGCTCATATGGACTTTTTCATGAAAAGGCCAACATACAGCAGCAATTTGGTAAAAACCTGCTGAGCATTAATCAAAGTTACCAGGCTTACCAGGGCTATCGCCAAAACAGTAATATGAGCCGCAATTACATACAGGTGGCTGATAAATGGAACTACAGCGGTAAAAACGAGCTGCGCTTTTTGGGCCTGTATTCCGACCTCAAATATGAAACCCCGGGCGGATTAAATCTTGCCCAGTTTATGGCCGACCCACGGCTAGCCAGGCAACCTACTGTTACACCAAAATCAACTATACCGGGAGCTATACAGCAGCGTATCGGCATTAGCACTACCATGTACCTGGCCGGGTTGGTGAATGAATATCACTTCAGCGATCGCATCCGTAACGTATTATCTGTTTTTGGCAATCATGTTGACTTCGCTAATCCTTTTATCACCAATTATGAACAACGCGGCGAAAACACCTTTGGTTTTCGTACCTATTTTGAGCTGGCTGGTTTACCTCATGAAAACATTAACTGGAAGGTTAACCTGGGTATGGAGTGGCAGCAAACCAATTCCGTGATCAGCAACTATGGAAATAAGGGAGGTGCAAAGGACACCACCCAAACCAGCGATTATATCCATACCAACCAGCATTTTATATTTGCCCGTTACTCGGCCGATATTTATAAACGCCTGCACCTGGAAGTGGCTCTGAGCCTCAACTGGTATGGTTATGATTTCAAGAACATTTATCCCCTGGCGCAAACCAGTTTTACTAATCGCGATTTTACGCCACAGCTGATGCCAAGACTAGCCTTGAGCTACCAGGTTACCAATAACTTTATCTGGCGGGCATCTGTAAGCCGGGGCTACTCTACCCCTACCACTGCCGAAGTTCGCCCTACTGACAATATTGTAAACACCGCGCTGCAAGCCCAAACCGGCTGGAACTATGAGACAGGGTTCCGGCTGCGCAACCAGGATGAGACTATGTTCCTGGATGTATCAGCATTTTACTACCGCATCAGCAATGCTATTGTACGCCGTGTAAATGCCGATGAAACCGAGCATTACATCAATGCAGGAGGCACTAACCAACCCGGAGTTGAACTATCGTTTACCGATTGGCTTATCCGTCCAAACCATACACACTTTGTACGTGGCTTGCAGTTTAATGAATCGTACACCTTGAGTAAGTTTACCTTCAGGAATTATGTAGACGCGGTAACCAACGCCAGTTACTCGGGCAATAACCTTACCGGTGTGCCGCAAAATGTTTTTGTAAGCAGTTTACAGTTGCGGATACCATACAACCTATCGGTATTTGCCCAGCATAATTATACCTCCAAAATCCCGTTGAACGATGGTAACACGGTTTATGCAGGGAGCTACAACCTGTTGCAGGCCAAAGTAAGCTGGCAGCCTACCATCGGCCATCAAACCCACCTGGAAATTTATGCAGGTGCCGATAATATCCTGAATGAAAAATACAGCCTGGGTAACGATCTGAATGCAGTAGGCAACCGTTACTATAACGCATCGCCATTGCGGAATTATACCGTGGGCATGGGAGTTGTATTTTAGTCAATGGACCAAAAATATTACGGATTTAAACTATTGCTGCCGCCTTCGGCTACGTTACCGCCCCGACCCTTCACGTCAAACGCGCGGAATTTAATCACACCGCCATTATAATTTACCGGACCGGTATATACCTTGCTTTTTTCGTCAGGCTCTTTGCCATTGGTGGTATAACGGATGGTTAAGCCAGGATAATCAACATTACTCAGATATTTACCATCCTGCAAACTGATACCTGGTTTTGGGATGCGGTAATTATAACCGCCTTCGTAATAGCTTAAACGCGGCAGTTCACGTTTACCCAAAACATTCAAAAAGCCCGACCATGCCGTTTCATATTCTTGCTTGGCTTTCACAGGATCGGTTTCGGTTGCCCATTGCGGATCTGCCGCCCAGGCACGCTCGGCTAATGCCAGCAAACGTGGGAATATCATATAGTCCATACGCTCGGTGCTTTTCACGGTTTCGGCCCAGAGCGCGCCTTGTAAACCTACAATGTTGCCTTTGCCATAATCGGTAAGGCGTTGTTTGCCTATAAATAACGAACGGTTAATGGGGTTGCCGTTTTTGTCCACATCGGCATTTTTGAAATAATCAAAGGGGATAAACGAGTAAAATTTATCGATACCTAAAAACGCGCCCCAGTAATAACCCGGCTCATCAAATGATTTGTAGCTGGCCATATCAAAGTATAAATTGGTAACACAGGTAAGCACCACTTTGTAACCGGCATTGGCTAAACGATAGGCGAGGTCTTCCTGTCCATCGCCCAGTACATTGTTCCATACATCGGCCTGCAGGTGCTCCTTGGTAAAATCGGGATTGGGCATATAGGTTGGATGACCATCGAGCATGGTTTTGCGCAGGGCCATTTCCTCCCAGCCAGAAAGCAACAGGCCTTTGGCTTTCAGTATATCATTCACGCGGCCATAAAAGTAATACCACAGATCGTTTGTTCCTTTTATTTCAGGGTGACTTGCCTTTAAAGCCAGGTAAGCAGGTGATTTTTCCCATACATGCGCAGGTACTTCATCGCCGCCAAAATGAATAGTTTGCAGCGGTGCACCAGCTTCTTTGTAAAGAGCGGCAATGTCATCCACTACTGTTGATACAAAATTATAGGTTGATGGCAGCGACACATCAATCACGTTATCGTTCCAATACTGCACCGAACGGTATTCCGATTTATCATTCAGATCGCGCAGCAAGTATTTTTCAGCTTCGGCTTTTTTACCCTCGGCCATCAGGCGATCATACCGGGCATCCATTGCTTTGATAGGTGCACGGGCATGGCCAGGCGTTTCAATTTCAGGGACCACCGCAATGTGACGATCCGTTGCATATCTTAAGATCTCGATATAATCAGCCCGGCTGTAAAACCCTGTACCCACCGTATTGTTCACATCCGGGCCAGAACCATGCGATGCCGGTAAAAAATGTTTACTATCCAGCGTGTGACCACGTTTGGCACCAACCGAAGTTAGTTCAGGCAGCGATGGTAATTCCAATCGCCAGCCTTCGTCATCGGTTAAATGCAGGTGCAGGGTATTCAGCTTATACAGGCTCATGGCTTCCAGCAGTTTCAGCACCTGTTTTTTAGGTTGAAAATTACGGGCCACATCCAGCATCACCGCACGGTAGGTAAAGCGGGGCTCGTCTTTAATTTCGGCACAGGGTATTTCGATACTCTTTTTCGGATCAGCTAATGCAACCGGCGGTATCATGGTTTTTAACGACTGTACCGCGTAAAAAGCGCCCGTATTGGTGGATGCAAAAATATGAATACCGGTCGGTGTGATACTTAGCTCATAACCCTCGGCATTTATTCCTTCTTTATATTTGATCACTATGCTTTTAAGCGAACCTGGTTTGGTTTCGTTCTTCGACTTGTGATTATCCAACGAGATAATATAATCCGTGAGCAAGCGTGATTCCTTTTCAAATTTTTTGTCTGAAAAACCGGCAACGGGTGCGGGGTTATTCAACACCAGGTATTGTCCTGCTCCTGCTTCCTGGTAGCTTGCGGGTGTGGGGAAAACTTTAGTGAGTTGGTCGGCCGGGATATCAGTAATATTTTTATTCCGGTCGAAAACAATTTCGGGGGTGATCAAACCCTGGTAAGTGGGTTTGTATGGTTCCACATTAAAAGAGGTAATGGAATATCCTTTTTCGGGTTGCGCATCCCAAACCAGGTAAATACCTTCGGGTGCATCGGTAGCGTTCACTACCGGATCATCATTAATATATTCAATACGGGTAGATGCACCGGGTTTCAATTCCTTAAAACCATCGGTTGGGGTGATGCTGTATAAATCGCCATTAACCTGTTTTATTTTGGCATTGTTACTCACAGCCTGCTCAGAAAAACCACGACCCGAGTTAAAGTAAAATTTCCATCCGCCGGCAGGTAATACCTCGTGCCCGCTATTGGTGATAATTAAAGCGGTAAGAGCCCGGTGCCTGTTCATGTAATTGTTATCAACCACCTGCCAGGTAATGTGCAGATCGGCTATATTAAACTTAATATCCTGATGAAGGGTAAAAGCCGTGCTCATGAAAAATGCAGCAACCAGCATTGTTGTGAAAATTTTGCGCATAGTATAACCGTGATTGATAATAGATTGAATGGTAAATATAATTTAACATTTCTATTTTAGCTATACTTTTTAAATAATTTTAAGAAGATACTTTGAGGAGCAAGGATTTTTGGAGCAAAGAACAAAGATTAAGGATAAGAGACTAACAGATAAAGGATTCCTGTCCTTGCTCCTTACTCTCCTCATCCTTATTCCAAAATCATACCCCAAACCTGATCCAACCTTCGCCTTCATAACCAAAGGCAAACTGTTTGGGGCGAAGTATCTCGGCCAGGATCTCGATAGAATCAACAATACGCGGCCCAGGGCGGTTAAAATACTGGTTACCATCCACTATAAAAAGTTGGTTGTTCTTAACAGCCTTAAGCTCGGTAAAGCCGGGCAGACTCATTAAAATATCTATTTCTTTAAGCGTTCTTTCGATAGAAAAACCGCAGGGCATCACTACTAAAAATTCGGGATCCTGCAGGCGGATATCGTCCCATTGCACATAGGGAGAATGTTTGCCATCTTCCCCTACCAATATAGGGGTTCCACCGGCAATTTTTGCCAGGCCGGGTACCCAGTTGCCAGATACCATCATAGGGTCGAGCCACTCGATGCAGGCTATTGTTGGCCGGGCTTCACTGAACTTTAGTTTATGCTTGATGATATCAATACGTTCAACCAGATTCTCTACCAGTTCGGCACCCGCTTCTGGAACATCTAGTACTTCGGCTATCGTGATAATATCATTCAGAATATCATCCAGGCTATTGGGTTGCAACGAAATAATGCGGGCTTTTTTTTCCAGGTAATCATCCAGTGCCAGCTCTACATCGGCCAGGGAAACGGCGCAAACCTCACACTGATCCTGCGTGATCACTACGTCGGGGGCTAACTCTTTGATCTGCTCGCGTTTTACCGTGTATACCGACAAGGCTTCGGTCAGGATCTCTTTTACTTTGATGTCGATCTCTTTACTGCTTAAATTATCCGGAAAATTAGCTTCGGTACATACCGGCAACTGCTTTACAGATGCAGGATAATCGCACTCATGTGAGCGCCCAACCAGGCTATCTTCAAGCCCTAGGGCACAAATTATTTCGGTAGCAGACGGCAGTAAGGAAACTATTTTATCAGTTGACATGTTGTAGATGTGCAGATTTCAGATGTGCAAATGTGCAGATGATTTATTTGATGTGCAAATGATTGATCAACTGTGCAGATTTTCAATAAAAAGAAATATATATTAAAAAATCTGCACATCTGAAATCCGCACATTTGCACATCTGCACATTTACCGCTTATCTTTGCGCCAATGATATTCCTAACCTTTTTTATCGGGATCATTGCCAATTTTATTGGTTATATACCCCCGGGAAACATAAATCTAACCCTGATACAGATCACCATGAACCGTGGGATGAAAGAGGCTGTACGTTTTATTACCGCTTTTTCCTGCGTTGAATTTTTCTTCACCTACTTCATCATGCATGCCGCCCGCTGGCTATCCGGCGAGTTAAAATTAACTGTTATTATCGACTGGATTATGGTGATCCTATTCGGTGTATTAGGTACTATTACCTGGATACACCGCAACAAACCACCCGAAACCCATTACTCCGAACATGCCAGTATCAAATACGGCATATTACTTGGCTTTTTAAACCCCATGCAGGTACCTTTCTGGATGGTGACCGGCACTTACCTCATTACTCATGAGTGGATACTGGATGGACGACTCGCATTGATCATCTTTAGTATCGGTTCGGCAGCTGGCGCGTTCCTCTGTTTGTTCCTCTATGCCAAATTTGCCAAATACATACAAGATAAGTTTGCACTAAGCACGCGTTTCATCAATACAGGTATTGCTATCCTGTTCTTTGCTTTCGCAGGGTATCATATCGTAAAACAAATCTATCTATCGTTTTTTAAACACTAATACCTTTATACCGACTTCGTTTCTACTCTTCATTGTTTATTTTAAAAGATGTTCAAGAACGCTTCGCAGTTTAGAGGGGCTTTTACTATTTTAGGGCCATGCACCATCCTGAAGAAAACCCCTGGAAAATAACATCCGCAAAAAACGTTTATGATAATCCCTGGATAAACGTTACCGAATACCAGGTTATCAATCCATCGGGCAATCCGGGTATTTATGGAAAGGTCCAATTTAAAAATATTGCCATTGGCATACTGCCGCTTGATGATGAACTCAATACTTACCTTGTGGGACAGTTCCGTTTTCCGTTGAACCAATATAGCTGGGAAATGCCCGAAGGCGGCGGCCCCGAAGGTACCGATCCGCTGGAGTCGGCCAAACGCGAACTGCTGGAAGAAACAGGTCTTAAAGCTGCCCAATGGACCGAAATTCAACGCATGCACCTGAGCAATTCTGTAAGCGACGAGTTAAGCATTATTTATCTGGCACGGGAACTTACCCAGTTTGAGGCTGAACCCGAAGACACCGAGCAGCTCACCATTCATAAAATTCCATTTGCCGAAATGTATCAAATGGTTTGCAACGGCCAAATCACCGATTCTATGACAGTAGCTGCTGTGTTAAAAGTGCAACTGCTTTTGTTAGAAAATCGCTTATAAAACGACTCATTTGCACAAAAAGAATTAAATTTGCTGGTCGATGAAAAAGTTTTTAGGCTATATTTTGTCTCCCTTTGCTACTGTAGCATTTTTTTTGGCACTCCTTATCTTTCATCCCATACAATGGGTAAGCTTCCGTTTGTTTGGATACGCCGCCCATAAGCGCTCGGTAGATGCTTTAAACCTTTGTTTGTTAAGTACAGCTTACCTGCTGGGCAACACGGTTACTTTTATCAATAAGCAAAATCTGCCAACCGGTAGGCCTATTATATTTTTGGCCAATCATCAAAGCTTGTTTGATATACCACCACTGATATGGCACCTGCGTAAATATCATGCAAAATTTATTTCTAAAATTGAACTGACCACAGGCATCCCATCCATCTCTTATAACCTGAAACATGGCGGTGGTGCCAATATCGACCGTAAAGATTCACGCCAGTCCATTGCCGAAATTGTTAAGCTGGCCCTGCGGATGAAAGAAAATAAATGGTCGGCAGTGATATTTCCCGAAGGTACACGCTCTAAAAATGGTGAGGTAAAAACTTTCCAGGTAGGCGGTATAGCTACCATATTAAAAAAATGCCCTGAGGCATTGCTGGTGCCTATTGCCATTAAAGATTCCTGGAAAATGATCCGTTATGGTTATTATCCCCTCAATACCTTTACACCCATGACCTGGGAAGTGCTGGCTCCTATTGAACCCGGCAATGCCCCTATGGAAGACCTGGTACTGGAAGCCGAAAACCGCATTAAAAAAGCGTTGAGGGCATAATTTTTATTTGGACCTTGATTTTTAGGATGAAGAGATTCACTTGATTTTTTCTTCCCATTTTAAAATATATTGTCATACTGAACTTGTTTTTGCACTGCGCATGTATGGCTATTGCTCTACCCGATCCAGAGTCGACAACCGGCATAAAAAAGCATTTTCTTCATTATCCATAATCAAGGTAATCCCTTAATCTACCTAATCACGGTTCAGATATCTTTCCAACGTGTTAATAATCAGTTAAATGTTAACAAATAAATGACGTAGTGTTTACGTTAATATGAAACCTTATCGCTTATTTTTATAGACCCATAAAAAAGGTCGGCAAAAATTTACCTAACACAAATTTTATGACCTGGAGAAAATTCAGCGGCGAGGTTATCCAATCGTCCATTTTAGAAGAGGTTGAAAGAGCGATTGAAAGGGAAGCCAGCCTCGGCAACAAACTCAAAGTATGTATCGGCACCGACTCACAGGTGAAAGGAGCAGTAACCGATTTTGCAACCGTTATTGTTTTTTTACGGGAGCAACGTGGCGGGTTCATGTTCATTCATCAGGAACGCACTTCGCAAAAAATGAGCATCAAAGAAAGGATGCTGAGCGAAGTACAAAAGTCGATCGACATTGCTTACAAGCTTTGCGATCTGCTTGACCTATATGATGTTGACCTGGAGGTACATGCCGATATCAACACCAACCCAATGTTTAAATCGAACCAGGCTTTGCATGAGGCTATGGGTTATATTTTAAGCATGGGCTTTGTGTTTAAGGCCAAACCCGAAGCTTTTGCCAGCTCATACTGCGCCAATAAAATAGTGCAGTAAAAAACGCAAAAGTAGCTGCGGCGTATTTATATTTGATTTTTATACAAATCGAACATACCTATGTCGCCACTAATTGAAATCAACGACCCGGCTTTGTCCGGCGCGAATACCATTCTTATCGACGCCCGTGCCGGGCAGGATGCACACCAACGCTACCTTGCCGGCCATCTCAAAAACGCGGCTTTTGTTGACCTTGATAAAGATCTTGCTTCTAAAGTTACCGATGCCTCGCAGGGCGGAAGACACCCTCTACCTGATATTCATGATTTTGCAACTCTCCTGGGTAAATTAGGAATAACGCCTCAAAGCCATGTGGTGGTTTATGACGACAAGGGTGGTGCCTTTGGTGGTGCCCGTTTCTGGTGGATGCTGAACGCTATTGGTCACACCGTACAGGTGCTGAATGGAGGTCTGAATGCCGCGGTAAAAGCCGGAATAGAACTGAGCACTGAAGAATATACGCCAACACCTGTTTCCCCCTACCCAGTTAGTACTGAGTTTGAAGGCACGGTTGATATTGAAGAAACTGGCAACGCTGCGCATGACGAAAGCCGCGTAGTAATAGATGTTCGTGAAACCCCGCGTTATTTAGGCCAAACAGAACCGATTGACCTGATAGCGGGACATATACCGGGTGCACTTAACCTCCCTTACATCTACAACCTGGATGCCGATGGTAAATACCTCCCGGCAGAAACCCTGCGACAGCTTTATAATGATGCTATTGACCAGGTAGATCACAGCCAGGTGATCGTCCATTGCGGCTCGGGTGTTACGGCTTGCCATACCTTGCTGGGCATGGCATACGCAGGTATTATCGGACCAAAATTGTACGTGGGTTCGTGGAGCGAATGGTCGCGCAGGGATCT
The DNA here is from genome assembly GCF_900155965.1 of Mucilaginibacter lappiensis. Taxonomy (GTDB): domain Bacteria; phylum Bacteroidota; class Bacteroidia; order Sphingobacteriales; family Sphingobacteriaceae; genus Mucilaginibacter; species Mucilaginibacter lappiensis. Next base: position 36,052 of record NZ_FTMG01000023.1, on the reverse strand, counting down.
GCCTGTTGGTACCACTCACCGGTAAGCTATTGACCTCTAAAAACAATTAGCCTTACGGATTGTCAGCCTTTTAATGAAATCATACGTATTAAAAACAGAACAGGCTATACCCATTAGTTTGGATATGGCCTGGGATTTTTTCTCCTCGCCATTAAACCTGGCCAAGATTACTCCCCCGGATATGAGCTTCGTGGTGACATCAGATTATACGGCCGATGCCAAAGTATATCCTGGCATGATTATTACCTATAAAATAGCGCCACTGCTGGGTATCAACATGAACTGGATGACCGAAATAACCCATGTAGCCGATAAACAATATTTTGTTGATGAACAACGCTTTGGCCCTTACGCACTATGGCATCACCAGCATCATTTTAAAGAGATAGATGGCGGTGTACTGATGAACGACATTTTACATTATGCTATCCCCTACGGCATTTTAGGCAGGTTGAGCAACAGTATTTTTGTTGGGAATAAGGTAAAAGAGATATTCGCTTTCAGGGAAAAAGCTATTGAGAAAATGTTTGGGAAAATGCAGGATTTTTAGAGTCAAGAAATAAGAGTCAGGAATCAAGAGAATAATAAATCCGTTGCTCCCGCGAGATTAGCGCAGCGTATCTCGTGGGTAGCATGTGGTAAGCTTCCAGCTTACTTCAGCTGAAACCATGTACACCACAAGCTGCAAGCTTGCGGCAGAGGGGAGGAAGGGGCGTTCGTTAAAACAACCCAAAAACATCCCTCATCTTATGCCCATCCTCATCCAGGAATGACTTTGGTACTTCATGCCCCAGGTCTTTATAGATACGGATGGTAGCATATTTGGACGGAATGTTATTGTAAAAAATAAAGGAGTTTGCCGGTGGAGCCAAATGGTCAAGCAAACCTATACCTACCATTGTGGGTGATTTGATAGTTGGTGCAAAATTCTTGATATCAAAATAATCCAGGTTATCCATTACCTTGTTATAGCTCAGGGTGGGTCTGTCATCCACATACTCTTTAATATCATTGATAGGCCATTCCGCTACGCCCGCCAGATCGCGAATATCGCCAAGGATAGGATTCTGAGCCGATACGAGCTTGATGCGGCTATCTAAACTAGCCAGCGCCACCGCCAGGAAGCCCCCCATACTGCCACCCGATATTTCGATGCGGGTAGAGTCGAGATCTGGTCGCGAACAGATGAAATCAATGGTACGTATACAGTCCATGATGGCGCCGCGCAACACATATTTGTTTTTGTCCTCAATATTCAGGGTGATATAATCCGGTCTTTTGGGGTGTATCACATCGCGACTGTTACCCTGCCCGCGCACGTTAATGGTAATGATGGCCAGATCGTCATCCTCGCCAAGCATAGGCTTCAGATCAACCTGGTAACCAGGCAGGCCCACAAATACCGGGAATCTTCGGTTTTTGCTACTGCCTTTGGGTATAGTTAACCAACCACGCACAGTAATATCATCCAATGATTTCATCTCGAACAGAAAAACACGGCGGTTATCTTTTTCCAGCTCAGGCTTTTCGGTTACCTTATAATTGGGTTTAACAGATGCTAGTTGTGATTTTGCCGTTTGCCAAAAGCTGTCAAAATCAGTCGGGCGTGGGTGATTTGATCTGATCTCTTTTGGGCGGATACCAAAAACACGCTTGGTGGTATCGTCATAATCAGATACGTTGATCATGAAATTGATCTTATAAAAACCCGGTTTCAGGGCCGGGATGGTAAAATTATAGCTGTTACTACTATTTTTGGAGATCTTAACGCTTACAGAATCTCTTAACAGTGGTTTGCCTGCCGGTGTACTAACCACATAGGCCACACGACCCGTTTGGTCGGTATGATAAGTGTTTTTGACTTCGAAAGTATAGCTCGCGTTGGAATTAAAAATACCATCATCACTATGGGCCACAAGCGTGGTTACCACTTCTTCATCAGCTTTTAATAAAGGTTTGGCGTTGCCTGTAATGGCGATACAGACCATGCAAGAGCTGATGAGCAGGAAAAATGTATATTTAATTTCGTTCAACGTTTTTACCATCTGGCTATTTACTTAGTATCGATATGATAGTTTAACGATGCCGAAACGCTGCTGCCCGCACTGGTATTTCTACCGGTTATAAAAGTGCCGCCACTCACAAACAAGGCTACTTTTTTACTGAACGAATGTCCATAACTCAGTGATACCTGGTTAAAGGCAAAGTTTTTATTGGTAACTGGATTGGGCGAAAACGCTTTGTTATTGCTGCTTGCATAAAAGCCGCCAAAGCTTACCGATATCTGTTCCCTGAATTTTTTGTCCAGTGTTAAGCCATAAGTAGCATTATACCTATCCTGAAAAACCGACTCGTAACCAAAATATTCGCGTACACCGTTCTCCAGTATAAAATAGCTGTTTTTACCAAACAAATGTCCGCTACCCGCAAAAGCCAACCTTAATTCACCGCCTTTTTGGTTATACCCCAAACTAAGATTAGTGTACATGGGTATAATGGCTGTAGCCTGTAAACTGAAATAGTATTTGTAGTTGATATTGGCCAGGTAATATCGTATACCTACTTCGGCATCACCAAAGCCGGAATCTTTATAGGTTGCATTGTTATCCTTATAGGTATTAGATGCGTAGGGTAATAAGGCTGATAGGGTAAAACGCCTGCTGAGACCATACTCAGCATATAGCGATGTGCTTAATGAAGAGAATTTGCCATTATCCGGAAAAGGCCCCTTATTACTATTAGAATCCCACTGCTTATTGGCAAAAAAGTAATTCACCGATGGCGATAAAGTAAGCCTTCCGGGCCTAACCGGGAAACCGCCGGTAGCATAACTTTTACTTTGTGTTACCATAAGCAGCACAATAGCTAGGAGTAAAAATTTATATAGGGTATTTTTTGAGATCATATTTACAAGGTGCTTGGTTTTTATTTGCGGGGCTTGAAGCAACTCCTTCTTCACATAGTCACATCGTTCCCATCTCCAGGAGATTGCCTCGTTCCGCGCAAATACCATTTCGTTATTTTATTACTTAAAATAACTCCCTCAAATCCTCACACGTTATAGAGTAGTCCAATACCGTGCCGTAATCAAGGTATACGGAATTTTTCGCGAACCCACAGGTTTTGGAACATGAAATAGTTAAAATCTACCTCATGTGTGGAATTTGGTACACACACAAACTCCTTATTGGTACTGCCCAAATGATTAAACAGCGCCATACTGCAACGCGGCGGACAAAACTGATCCAGCAAACCTATGCCCATCAATACCGGACATTTTACCATTGGCGCAAAGTTTTGCGGGTCATAATAATCAAACGTGGCATAAAACTGCTCCCATGTAAATTCCGGATGTTGATTTTTATACTGCCTGAACATTTTAAACGGTACCACCTGCTCTTTGTATGATGCCGATATACTGTAATTATCACGGATATCAGCATATAATGGCACCTGCATAGTGAGCACTTTAACCCTTTTATCCAACCCAGCCGTAACTACAGCCAGCGCACCGCCTTGGCTACCACCCTCTACAAATATTTTGGAGGTATCAATACCCAGGTTGGCGTGTGAGTACAAAAAGTCGAGCCCGCGCAGGCAATCCATATAAACTCCGCGATAAATGTATTTGTCTTTATCCTGTATATTGGTTGTGCTATAATTATCGGTGTTGATGTGCACCACATCTTTACTATTGCCGTTACCACGCACGTTAATATCAAACGCTATATAGTCGTCGTTATCCATATTGGGTTTTAGCTCTACTACATAACCTGGCACACGGTAATGAACCGGAAATTTGCTGCCATCGGTAGGGATCACGAGCCAGCCGCGAATCAACAAGTTTTCGTATGATTTCATTTCTACCGAGTAAACCTTTTTGTATTTGGTTGACAAGTCCGGGCGGAATATCACCTTATACTGCGGCGATACTTTTGATAGTTGCTGACGGGTTTCTTCCCAAAACTGATCGAAATCATCAGGCTTATGCAGTTCGGAGGTAATAGCTTCAGGGTTCACCCCAAAAACCTTACGCACCGTATCATCATAAGCAGACAGATTGAACATAAAGTTGATATGATAAAAGCCTGCCGCTTTAGGTGCTACCTTTACACTCAGGCTTTTAGAGCTACCAGCCCCGACAGAAAAATCGGCGGTGTTTTCGAAGATCTTTTTACCGTCATCAGAAGTAACAATGTAGGAGAATTTGCCCTCTTGTTTTTCATTGTAAGTATTTTTCACACTTAACTTATAACTGATCTCCTCACCCGCTTTAAACAGGGCATTTTTATTGGCCGGCTTAGCATCCAGTATCACTTCACCTTCCTTATTCTTTTGTTGTAAAAAGAATGCGTTAGCCTTGGTAACTGGCAGAAGAATGGCTACGACTATAAGAACAGCCCAAAAGCTCGTATGTTTTAAATATATATTGATGTTACGCATCGCTGATATTTATATTTTTATAATTGCCTGGATAGAACCACCATAACCTACTCCCGTATTTTTACCAAATGGCGTATAATAACCACCTATAAACGTAGAGAATCTGCGGGTAAACTGATGCCCATAGTTGAGCGAAGGTTTAAAAAACGCATAATCCCGGGCATTGTTGATATTAGGATTGAAGGCCTTGTTGGAACTGAATGAACGGAAAAACAACAATTCCAAATTCAATTGATCATGATGACTAATGGGATAACCAACCGTACCGCTAAAGCTCAGCTGATCGGGGCCCTGCACATCAAAATATCGTCGGTAAGCCAATTCGGTATTAAAATAACCTTTACTGGCGATAGATTTAGGTAAATTACCGCAATACATCAGTTTCACCTCGGCACCATAATTACCCAGGCCCAGCTCCACGCTATGGTTATAGAGCGGGGCTATACCTGAGACCTGTACCGATAGATAACGCACATAGTTAAAATTAACCAGGTTATAGCTCAAGCCCATGTATAAATCGCCCAAACCCTGATTAGTTATCTTATCCCCATTAGCAAATTTATTCTGTGTGTACACATAGGGCACACTGGCAATAAAATCAAGCCGACGCGAAATACCATAACCTACATAAAGGTTAGCGGAGTAAGAAGTAAACCCTGCTCCCGGATCGCCTTTAACACGGTGCCCATCGCGGTCAAACCTGTCGGTTTGGTGATACAGAAACATAGACGGGATCACAATATCACGATATTTACCTATGGGCCAGCTGGCAAATGATCTATAGGGGTTAATCCCTATAAAAACCAGTATACATAAGCAGGATAGTATCAGTTTTTTCATCAGTTAGTTCAGGTAATTGTTATAATTAATTATTTAAACAATTGATTTGGTGCCACTCGGTTTATACTTAACCAAAAAATTCGACCGGCGGATGTAATGGTTTAATGGTTCCTCGATTAGTTTAAACAAGGTTACGGACAGTATATTTAATACGATAAAAGCATATAATAAGTTCAGAGCATCATATTGAAAGGGTGAGTGCCAGGTTACACCCCACCTGTCATACAGCTCAAAAACCAAGTCGTTTAAATGATCAAACCAGGTATGCATCAGGTTATATATCCAACCCAGGTGTATCAGGTAAAATATATAGGAGCTTTTACCCAACAGCTCAATAAAAGGCAGCGCGAGGAATTTTTTAAACAAGGTTGTTTCGGTGAGTATACCATAAAAGAACAGAGCCACTGCTATGCATAAAAAGTAATTATTAACAATAATACCGATAGGGCTCTCCACACCCGCGGCCCAGCCCTTTGGTATAGGCTGCAGCGCCATTACAAATACGCAAACAAATATGAGCAGGAAACCGGTATAGGTATAGTTTACTTTATTGGTACGGGTAAAGCCTTTTTTTAATACATAGCGGGCCAGTTGTATCCCCACAAAAAACTCAAAGCAACGCCCCAGGAAAGTGAACAGCATAACAAAGGTAAAGTTGCCAAAGAAACCATGCCAGTTAATATGACTGAATATAAAGTATAATAAAATACCGGTTAACGTAAGTATAACCGGCTGTATATAAAATTGACCAAAACGCTTGGCGATCAAAAATATAACCGGTGCCGAAAAGTAAAAACACTCCTCAACCGTTAACGACCAGCCCTGGGCTATACCTGTATCCCAAAACTGATAAAAAAAGCCGCGGATAAACGTAATGTTCATCAGCATAAGTGCTACGGGGTGCTCGTATCCTTTGGTAATGGTTTCGTCCTTGGTAATAAAGTAGTAAACAAAGGCAGCTACGGTAAGTAAAAAATACATGGGGTAAATGCGGGCTACCCGGTTTTTGAGGTACTGCATAAACCAGGGCTTACTTAACCCATCAAAGTTTTGATAATACCTGAAGGTTATCAAAAAGCCCGAAAGCACAAAGAAAATGCTTACACCAATGTGGAACTCGCCCAAAAAGCGTTGCACAATGTGAGGAAAACTTTCATCAAAAATATAGGCAAAATGAGATATGAAAACCAGGTAAGCAGCCATTGCACGTACACCGGTTAAAGCAGGAATGTAGTTGGGTTGCGCTCTTTGTGACAAATCAGGTATAAATTTAACTAATAAACCATTGTTTTATAACTAAAGGTTTACAAATCTGATACCAATTGTCTCCTTGGGTGCCAGTAACGAGTTGCCAGTGGCCAGAAAAATCATGTTAATCCTTCAATCCGAAGAATCGTGATTCAGACATTTACAAAGCTGAGCCCTGCACTACGCCACGACTCAGGATCCTTTGGTCGATGTAGTATTGGATCTCTGATTTTTTGAGGCCCCAGTTGGGTGCAATCAGCAGTTCGCGATCGCTTAGACCAAACAGGCGCTGTATCACAATATCGGGACGTACACGAGGCAGAAGCTCGCACAGAAAATCGGCATACTCATCAATGCTGAAAACCTTAAAAGGTTCGCGCTTGTATTTTACACCCATTACCGAGCCCTCTACAATATGCAGGTGATGGAATTTCACGAATTTAATTTGTGGAAAACGATTGATCTCGTCGGCATATTTCAACATCATATCATGTGTTTCCCAAGGGAAACCAAATATGGTATGCACACAAATATCCAGTTTACTGTTCTCCACCAGCTTCAGGGCTTTTACCAATTCTTCGTGATTACAGCCACGGTTGATTTGTGACAGGGTATCATTATAGATAGATTCCATGCCCATTTCCAGATCCACATCAAAACGGTCGGTATAGCTTTCTAACAAGGCTATCTTTTCCATGTCGATACAATCCGGGCGGGTACCTACACTCAGGCCCACAATATCTTCGGTACCATAGCTCAATGCCTCATCATACATCATTTTCAGATAATGCGCCGGGGCGTAGGTATTGGTGTTGGGTTGAAAATAGATAATGAATTTATCGGCCTTATTGCCTTTACGGGCACGCTCCATACCTTCTATTACCTGCTGACGTATGGTAGGTGCATTGCGGCTTACTGATGGTGTAAAGGAATCAACATTGCAATAGGTACAACCGCCATAGCCTTTGGAGCCATCACGATTGGGGCAGGTAAAACCACCGTCGACAATTACCTTAAACACTCGTTGGCCTTTATATTTATCGCGCAACCACGGACCATAATTGTTATAGCCCTTTTCCCATACACCTGTTGTTGACTCTGTTACCTGCATTTGCGGCAAAGGTACGGATTTTTTGATTCAGGTTGTGAGGAGGTACATTGTGCTCGGGATATACCTATTTAACATCTTATTTTTACCTTTATGTAGATTTTGTAAATGGTAAATTGGATGATATTTCTGGTGTTGAAATTAAAAGTAGTTGGCTACCATTGTATAAATTTAATAACACACTACGATGCGCGAAAAATCACCCGAAATTTCACACCCCTTTTGGGGACAAATAAAAGACAGCGGATTGCATGGATACACATCTGATATTATGCTGTATCAGCCGTTTTTTAGTGAAGAAAAGATACCAGTTTATTTGGGCGAACATTATATTTATTTGACCCCAAATGACCAAAAACTAAATCCGGGTAAAGACTACAAAGCCATACAGCTGATACTCACCGAGGATAGGTTAACCGAATTTGCCGCCACTTACGTTGATTTTATTGATCATATGGACCATCATATGAAAACTTTACAACAAGCCATGTTTATGTTTTACCGGGAATACCTAAGTGGACACTACGATCAGTTTGGCGTTATTGACACGGTAGAAAAACATAACGAATATATTAAAGACATTTATTCTTTCAGAATAGAAGCCGGCAAACAAATAACCATCAACTTTAATTATCATTTAATTTGGGTACCTGCACATTATGCCGTATTTGTGAACGATAAACTGGATAATATACAAGGAGAAAAAATTAAAGACAACTGGCTGCCTAGATAATTCAATATACCGATTGTTTCTTCTTTGTCCCCATCCTTAATGCCCGATCGTTATCTAGGTAAAACAACATAATTTTATACTATGAAAGACTTTGTATTAATTTTCAGACTCAGTAACCCTGATTTTAAACCATCGCCCGAACAAATGCAGGAAAGAATGAACTGGCTGGCCGGTATTGCAGCCCAAAACAAACTGGCCGACAAAGGTAATACGCTTTCTGTTGGCAATGCAAAAACGGTAAAGGGCAGCAATTTAGTAACCGATGGGCCTTATACCGAGATTAAGGAATTTGTAAGCGGTTATATCATTGTAAAAACCGAAACCATTGATGAGGCCGTGGAATTTGCCAAAAGCAACCCTATATTTAAAATAGGTGGTACTATAGAAGTAAGGGAAGTACTGGTACATAAGCCCTGACTATTAGCATTAAAAAATGCAAAAAGAAACTGCATCGTCTAAAGAGCTCCTACCCCATTTATTCAGGTTGGAGTATACTAAAATGACGGCTGTACTATGCCGTCATTTTGGATTAAAGCACATAGAGGCAGCCGAAGACATTGTTAGCGAAACATTTTTAAAAGCCAGTGAAGTTTGGGGTATAAATGGTGTGCCCGAAAACCCCACAGCGTGGCTATACACCGTAGCTAAAAACAAAACTAAAGATTATCTCAAACATCTCACTGTTTTTGAAACCCGGGTAAAAGATGCTATCCAGACAGATGAGTTGCAGGCAGAGCATGACTTTGAGTTCAATCATCAAACTATTTCTGATAGTCAGCTGGCTATGATATTTGCCGTCTGTAACCCGGCTAACGCTACCGAGGCACAGATATGCCTGGCGCTGCAGGTACTTTGCGGGTTTAGTGTAGCCGAGATTGCTGATGCGTTTCTGACCAAAACAGAAACCATTAAAAAAAGACTGTTCAGAGCCAGGACAAACCTGCGTAATGATAATTTTCAGATCGGGGAATTACAGGAACAAGCTATACAATCCCGGTTGGATACAGTTTTAAGCACCTTGTACCTGTTATTCAATGAAGGTTATTCGTCCCGATCAAATAATCATCTGATCAGGAAGGATCTTTGTTCGGAAGCTATCAGGCTGGTGCTTATGCTCGCCGAAAACCCGTTAACGAGTACCACTGATGCCAACGCCTTACTGGCTCTCATGTGTTTTCAAAGTTCCAGATTTGATGCAAGGGCCACTAATGATGGTGAGATTATTCTGTTTGAGGAACAGGATAAAACCCTTTGGAATCAGGAGCTGATAGACAAAGGCAATTACTATTTGATAAATGCCTGCTCGGGTAACCAGATATCCAAATATCACCTGGAAGCAGGTATTGCATACTGGCATACCACTCCTACCGATGATCATCAATGGGAGCATATTTTGCTACTCTACAACCAACTTATCCTGATTGAGTACTCCCCGGTAACCGCATTGAACAGAACTTTCGCCTTTGCCAAAGTTTATGGAAACGAACAAGGAATAGCAGAAGCAGAAAAGCTAAACCTTACCCAGCTGAACCATTACCATTGTCTATTGGGTTATTTATATGCCGGTACAAATCCTGCCAAAGCTATAGGGCATTATCAGCAGGCCATTAAGCTCACCAAATCTCCGTCGGAAAAGAGAACACTGACCAAACAGATCGAAAAACTAACAATTTTGCCGGGCAGATAAAATAGTCTCCCTCTTTTTCCGGGCATTCATACCTCATCTTTAATCACGTTTATTCCTGAAGCAATTTGTCGTAATTCCCCCCTGTAAATGTCATTTATGCACATCACGCGCCGCTTAAATCCGCCATACCTTTACTAAAAAAACAATAACTCATGGAAACTACTCAATCACAACCTGCAACTACAAAAAACAGTAAAGCATCATTTATTACCGGTACAGCTATCAGTGTACTTTGCATATTATTCCTGCTATTTGACTCCATCGGTAAAATAGTACGTGAAAGCCATTCATTAAGTGGTACAAAACAATTAGGCTGGCCCGAAACAGCAGTGCAGCCTCTGGGCATTATTTTATTGATCTGTACTATACTGTACATCATCCCTAAAACCAAAGTATTAGGATCAATTTTGCTTACCGCTTATCTTGGTGGTGCTACCGCTACGATGATGCGCGTTGGGCTACCTCTTTATTTTTCCATCATATTTGGCATACTGGTTTGGGTAGGCGCTTACCTCACCAATAGCAAATTGCGTGACCTGCTGCCATTGGTAAAATAAGCGGATATTAAATTTATTTACATACAACCCGGAGATATCATGCAGCCCGCACCATATCTCCGGGCTTTTACTTTAGGATAAAAGTGGGTTTACATGGTTTACACTTTTCATGGTTAAAATTGATTTATATAACTGAAAATCAAATAATTAAATACCAATCACCATCATTATATGTAAACCATCATATACATGGTTTACATTGATGAGCTTTGCACTACTTTAATGACACAATTAATACATAGAAGCATTTCTATATATTAATACTTTCACATACCTTTGCATTGCATAAAGATCATAAGCTAAGTAATATGATCGCACCGAAATAATGGACAATAAGAAAATAGAAAAAATATCCAGGGCACTGAGCGATGCTAACCGGATAGCTATTTTACAAGAGTTTAAAAAGAAAAAGGACTGCCTGTATTGCGCCGAGGTAAATGATATGCTCGATCTGACTCAGCCCTCTGTTTCCCATCACCTGAAGCAATTGGTTGATGCCGAGTTACTGCTGCCCCAAAAAGAAGGCCGCAACCTCAAATATGTACTGAATCAACAGATCCTTGATGATTATATCGCCTGCCTGACCGAATTAAAAGACTAGTTCCCTCTTCCGAAAAATGAAGAGGTTTATTTTGACCTTATATATCGAAACATTTGAATATTTAAATACTAAAATCTATGAAAAAATCTATCTATATCATGGCCCTTGGGGCATTCGGCATTATCACCACCGAATTTGGAGTTATCGGGATACTGCCGAAGCTGGTAAAACAGTTTCATATTTCTATTGATACGGCGGGGTGGCTATTAAGTGCCTTTGCCTTAACCGTTGCGCTGGCAGGACCATTTACCAACATGCTTACCGCAAAAATGAATCGCAAAACCATCATGTGCCTGGTGCTGGGTATATTTGTGATCTCCAACCTGCTTTCGGCAGTAGCGCCTAATTTCACCGTATTAATGATAGCCCGTATTTTACCGGCGTTTTTGCACCCGGTATTCTGGGCAGTATCTATGACAGCTGCCTCCAAACAGGCAGGACCAAAAGATGCACCAAAAGCCATCGCCATCGTAATGGCAGGCTTAAGCGTAGCCACCGTGTTGGGCGTACCCTTAACTACCTATGTAGCGGACTTGTTTAGCTGGCGGGCATCATTCGTGGTATCGGCTTTGATTAACTTGCTAGCCTTTGGCGCATTAGCCTTTTTTGTACCTTCTATGCCGGTTAATGAAGCAGATGCAAGTCCAAAAAGCCAGGTAAAAATACTCGGCCGGCTACACATCTGGGTAAAACTGTTAACAGCAACCATTATATTAGCCGGCATGTTTGCCACCTATGGTTACCTGGCCGAATATCTGGACAAAGTTTCGCATATGAGTGGTGTACAGATCAGTATGATGCTGTTGGTATTTGGCGGTACAGGTATCATTGGTAACTGGCTTACAGGTATTGCCCTCAGTAAAAATATATTGGTTACCAGTCGCTTGTTTTTATTGGCATTGGTAGTGATGCATGCACTGGCTTACCAGTTCGGCGGATTGTTTATCCCGATGGTGATCATTTTATCAGTATGGGGTCTTGTACATACCGGAGGTTTTTTGGTGGCCAACTTGCTGGTTATCGACGGCATACATGGTACCGCACTTGACTTTGTAAACAGCTTGCTGCCATCCTTTTTTAACGCTGGTATTACGGTTGGTACCTTATTGGGTGGTTTTGTTATTGCCCATTATGGTATTCACCAGGTTATATGGATGACGATTCCCCTATTGTTATTATCCTTTGGTTTAAGCTTTATTAAAGAAAACGCGAAACACAAAATAATTGAAAAAGCAACAGAAGAAATTGCCGAACCGGAACCTGTTCAGGTTGCTGTTTGCGAATAAAACAAAATATATAGTAATAGAGAGAAAGGATATGTGCATGTAGCACATATCCTTTTTTTATTTATGCCGCCTGAAACAGATTATAAACAGACGTGTCCTCCTCACCATCATCGCTGATGCAAAATTCGATATAGCCCCCGGCAGGTTGGGAAACAAAGTAAGCATCGATTCCCAGCAGCTCTGCATAACATTTCGACGCCGCCATATCATCTGCTATAAAGCAGGTGGTGGCAAGTGTTTTTAATGTATGTTTTGCAGCCATTTTGTTGGTTATTTATTTATGAATAACCAAAGTTAAAACCGGCTACTGACAACCTTATGTCAGTAGGGTTTGAGTTTATTTTATGAATATTAAAAAGAATTGATTTATGCTTAATTATTTCAAATCCGCCCTTCAAAAAGCTGTTCTCATCCAGCCAGTTCTGGCATCAGCCATCAGATCCCGCACCTGATAGCCTTTAATTTATTATGCATGCATAACATTCACTCCGAAACAATTACTAAATTTGTATTGACCAATTATTTATCTTCATGGAAAGCATTGCTCCTTATCAATCCCGGTACAAGATCCGTTTTGTAACAGCGGCTTCGTTGTTTGACGGGCATGATGCTACTATCAACATCATGCGCCGCATACTCCAAAGCAGCGGTGCTGAGGTAATACACCTGGGTCATAACCGCTCGGTTGATGAGGTGGTGAATTGCGCCATACAGGAAGATGTACAGGGCATTGCTCTCACCAGCTATCAGGGCGGGCACCTGGAATATTTTAAATATATGCATGATCTGCTGGTCGAACGCGGCGCGGGTCATATCAAAATATTCGGCGGAGGAGGAGGCGTTTTTCTGCCTCAGGAGATTGAAGAATTGCAAGCTTACGGCATCAGTCGTATTTACTCACCAGATGATGGCCGTACCATGGGTTTGCAGGGCATGATCAACGATATGCTACAGCAATGCGATTTCCCAACAGTTACCCACCTCAACGGCGAAATGGACCATTTGCCTGAAAAAGACCCAGGCGCTATTGCCAGGCTGATTAGTATGGCGGAGAATAACAGCTTACCGGCCCCTCCCAAACCCTCCCCGGAAGGGAGGGCTTTTGAAAATAAAAAAGTCTCCCCAACCGGGGGAGATTTAGAGGGGGCTGCTGCCGTTGTTCTGGGCATCACTGGTACCGGCGGTTCGGGTAAATCATCGTTAGTGGATGAAATTGTGCGCCGTTTTCTGATGGCTACGAATAAAACACTGGCCATTATTTCAGTCGATCCATCCAAACGCAAAACAGGTGGCGCACTATTGGGCGACAGGATCCGCATGAATGCGATCAATAATCCAAGAGTGTATATGCGGTCATTGGCTACCCGGCAGGCTAACCTGGCCTTATCCAAACATGTGCAGGAGAGTATAGATATCTGCAAGGCTGCGGGGTTCGATCTGATCATTGTAGAAACCTCGGGCATTGGCCAGTCAGACACCATGATCACCGATTATTGCGATGTTTCCCTGTATGTAATGACACCTGAATTTGGTGCCGCTACCCAACTGGAAAAGATTGACATGCTGGACTTTGCCGATCTTGTGGCGCTCAACAAATACGATAAACGTGGTGCACTGGATGCAATCCGCGATGTGCGCAAGCAGTATAAACGCAACCATCACCTCTTCAGCGCTAAGGATGATGAACTGCCCGTATACGGTACCATGGCCTCCCAGTTTAATGATCCAGGGATGAACACGCTGTTCACCGCTATCATGAAAACCATCAAGGATAAAACAGGCACAGATCTGTTAGCCGGTGCGGGGAGCGTGTTACCAGGTTCGGGTGAAGAATCTGAAAAGGTTTACATCATCCCGCCCGACCGCAACCGCTACCTGGCCGAGATTGCTGAAAGCAGCAAGGCTTATGACGACTGGGTGAACGAACAATGTAAAATTGCCCAGCAATTATTCCAGGTAAAGGGGGTGATGGAGCTGATGGCCAAACCCTCCCCGGAAGGGAGGGCTTTTGAAAATAAAAAAGTCTCCCCTACCGGGGGAGATTTAGAGGGGGCTTATTTGCACTTGGAGGCTCAACTCCACCCCGAATGTAAACGCCTGCTCAAGGAATGGCCAGAAACAGTTAAAAAATACAAGGCCGAGAATTTTATATACAAAGTACGCGACAAAGAGATTAAACAGCCCTTGTATTATATTTCATTGTCGCAATTGCAGATACCCAAAATTGCTTTACCCCGATATGAAGCCTGGGGTGATGTGTTGCGCTGGCTGCTTACCGAAAATGTACCTGGTGAGTTCCCATACGCCGCAGGTGTATTCCCGTTGAAACGCGAAGGTGAAGACCCTACCCGCATGTTTGCCGGCGAAGGCGGCCCCGAACGTACCAATAAACGGTTTCATTATGTATCGCTCGGGCAACCAGCGCACCGGTTATCTACCGCCTTTGATTCGGTTACTCTGTATGGTGAAGATCCACATACCCGGCCTGATATTTATGGCAAAATAGGCAATTCGGGCGTGAGCATTGCCACGCTGGATGATGCCAAAAAGCTATATTCGGGTTTCGACCTCTGCAAACCGTCTACCTCCGTATCCATGACTATCAACGGACCAGCTCCCATGCTTCTCGGCTTTTTTATGAATGCCGCCATCGACCAACAATGCGAAAAATACATCAAAGAACATGGTTTAGAACATCTGGTAGAAGCTAAATTTAAGGACCTATATGATGATAAAGGGTTGGGGAGACCAAGATATAACAGCACGCTACCGGCCCCACCCAAGCCCTCCCCGGAAGGGAGGGCTTTAGAAAATAAAAAGGTCTCCTCAACCGGGGGAGATTTAGAGGAGGCCCATAACGGCCTCGGTTTGATGCTATTGGGCCTTACCGGCGATCAGGTGCTCACGGCCGATGTTTACGAAAAAATAAAAGCCTACGCCATTTCTACCGTGCGTGGTACGGTACAGGCCGATATTTTGAAGGAAGATCAGGCGCAAAACACCTGTATTTTCTCAACAGAGTTTGCCCTCCGTATGATGGGCGATATGCAGCAATATTTTATTACTGAGAAAGTCCGTAACTTTTACTCGGTATCCATATCCGGCTATCACATTGCCGAAGCCGGGGCCAATCCTATTACGCAACTGGCCTTTACTCTATCCAACGGGTTTACCTATGTGGAGTATTACCTGAGCCGGGGCATGCATATTGATGATTTCGCACCCAACCTGTCCTTCTTTTTCAGTAATGGTATCGATCCGGAATACTCGGTGATCGGTCGCGTAGCCAGACGCATCTGGGCCAAGGCTATTAAAAATAAGTATAAAGGGAACGATCGTTCACAAAAGCTCAAATATCATATCCAAACAAGCGGGCGATCATTACATGCCCAGGAGATCGATTTTAATGATATCCGGACTACGTTGCAGGCACTTTATGCCATTTATGATAACTGCAATTCCCTCCATACTAATGCTTATGATGAAGCGGTTACCACCCCTACCGAAGAATCCGTTCGGCGGGCGATGGCTATACAACTCATCATCAACCGGGAGCTTGGTTTAGCCAAAAACGAAAATCCTATACAAGGTGCTTTTATTATCGAAGAACTCACCGATCTGGTTGAACAGGCCGTATTGACTGAATTTAAGGCCATCAACGATCGTGGCGGTGTACTGGGTGCTATGGAAACCATGTACCAGCGCGGCAAGATCCAGGAGGAATCATTGTATTACGAAACCCTGAAACATAACGGCGAATACCCTATCATCGGGGTTAATACTTTCCTGAATAAAAAGGGATCGCCTACTATAGTTCCATCGGAGGTGATCCGTGCTACTGAGGACGAAAAGCAATACCAGATAGAAGCCCTGCATGCCTTTCAGCAGCGAAACCAGGAACGCATTCCCGAACTACTCAAAGCCTTACAACACGCAGCCATTGCCGGCGACAATATTTTTGAAAGCCTGATGGAAGCCTGCAAATATTGCTCATTAGGGCAGATCAGCCATGCGCTGTATGAGGTTGGCGGGCAGTACCGGAGGAATATGTAAGACATGGAGCTAATGGTCAAGATACTTCATCTACCTGTTTTTATCCTGCTATCATAATCCTATCTTAGCGTATGAAATCTATACCTTACATCTCTCTGGCCGTCCTTTTTGTATTATTGATAAGTAACAATAGTAAGGCGCAAAAAAAAGATTCCACTTACCCGCCCGAAAACTTTTCTGCCGTTCAGGCTAAACTTGATAATGGCAAGCCAGTAGTCGGTTCGATAAACATGGCTTATAAAAACTATAACAAAAAAGGGCAATATCCTTGGTGCCTAACTATAAATATGGCGCTGGAGCTAAAAAATGTTAGTCCTAATGGCTTACCGGTCAAAGTAGAATCAGACATAGCCAATAAATTTGAGGATCAGCTTCTTGACGAAATAAAAAAGCTTGCCACAGCGCATTATATAGGGCATTTATATAATGACAGCTTCTTGGACATCTATATTTATCTGAACGATCCTAAAAAAGTTGCTACTTATCTTCAATCGCAGGTTAACAAAAAGGGCATAACCCGTGGTTTTGCTTATAAGATAGAACAAGACCCTAATTGGTCAACAGTTCAACATCTACTTAAATAGAACTGATCCCGTATTTTGTTTTCAACTTGCCCGTCTGCTATTGTCTTTTCTTAATCCTAACAAGCCCGGTGTTGCTGAGCTTATTAGGATTTTTGGCAATACAATTACGAAGTTTGCGGACATACCACCGCAGGACATAACATATGCGGAGGAAATGTACAGGGATGGGTTGGACAGCATCCATCACATACCGGTAAGCCAATAATAGGCCCGCCACCCATAATTTTCCCCATCTGGCTTCTCGAAAGCGTTCCTGTTGCACCAAGCTCTAAAGCTTTTGCTTTTAGTTGTAAATTTTTCATAAGTAATAGTTTTTTATTGGTTAAAACTCAAGGATATATATCAAATATAATTATTATATATAATAATTAATATCCAACTCATAAAAAAGCATTTCCATTTTTAAAACGAATACCAGGTGATAAAACATAACGCAAGAAACTTAAATTTGCCGCATGCAAGCCAACCATCAGGAAGATCAAACCTTTACCAAAATATCTGCCGACCAGCTAATCGGGCGCGACCGTACTTATGAAAATTGCAAATTCATGAACTGCGATCTTGCTTATGCCAACCTGTATAGCATGGTTTTTATCGACTGTGCATTTCAGGATTGCAACCTGTCTTTAGCCGATGCAAGTAATACGGGGTTTCAAAACATTACCTTTAAACATTGCAAGTTAAGCGGTGTAAATTTCAGCAAAGCCCGCGACTTTTTGTTCGAAATTCATTTTGAACATTGCATCCTGGATAACGCCGTTTTCTACCAAAAGAAAAATAAAAAAGCACGGTTCAGCGAATGCTCCATGGTGGAGACCGACCTTACCGAATGTGATCTTACCGATGCCAAATTTGTTAATTGCAACCTGAACAGGGCATTTTTTAGTCGTACCATATTAAAAGGCGCCGACCTGCGCAGCTCCTATAATTTCATGATCGATCCAGATGATAACATGATCAAAAAAGCACAGTTCTCTTTGCATGGACTGCCGGGGTTGTTAGGCAAATACGATATCAAAATAGAAGGCTGATTAGGCCGGTAGTTCTACCTTATCTTTTTTTGCATAATGCAGATAAGTATAACCCGCTATTAAGCTGCCTAGTATGGTGCATAACATAGCGTAACCTAGTGTTATTAAAATACTCATGGCATTGAAGTAGATCTTACTAAGATACATATACCTGATATCGCCTAATCCCCAGATATCAATAAAGCCTATTATCCTCCCAACCACATCTGCACTTACATAAAGGCAAATCAGAAAAATGGCTGTATTTTTCAACACCTCAGTTGTAATTAATGGCTGCGCAGTCCTTTTCAGGTACTGAAACGCGGCAATAGAGCTGATGAGCAGTACAATGACCAGGTTACTTAAAGGTATCACCAATACCAGATGCATTTTTTGCAGCGTACCATAAAATCGTTGGTATATTAAATTAACAGTTTGGGAATTAAGCTGATAAAACGCGATCAGGATGATACTGGTTTTAGCAATATACCATACTTTAAGCTGGTTACCGGAGCTTATATTTGCCCGGTACTGCATTAATAAAAAGAAGGTTAACAGTATCGGAAAAATAAACAAATTCGGATAATCCATCTTTTTTAAAATTCCTGCCCCTACCATGATCATATCAAACACAAACCATAAGGAATTAAATATCCAGGCAGTGATTTCTAAACCACGACTTCTTCTCTTTCTCACCAGAATCATGATAGAAAATATCAAGCCCAGTAAAAGAAGCAACAAAACAGGGATAGCAATAATGAAAAGAATAATGATAAATTCTGAGGAAATTGAATACATGTTAAGGTTTTTGTTTTAAATATTATAAATAAATTAAAGTGCCATATTGTTTGTCAACAAGAAAAATACATTTGTAAAAACAATCGCCTGGTGAATAATTCCCTGGGCATTTACAATTTCTATAGATTTAACTGGTTATAACTTCATGAAAAAGATCATTCTGCTGCTTAGTATTTTATGTGTATCTGTTGTTTCAAACGCACAGGATATCAAAACCATTTGCAGCAACATCAATAATTTAAATACGGCTATTTTAAATGGTTCCATAAAAAAACAGGATGCTGTCGCGCAATTCAAACCTTTAATAGAACAACTTAAAAAAGCCAGTGATAAACACCCCTTATCTGGTTGGACGTTCTCGCTTAAAGGCTATAAAAGCAACGCCATAGGTGGCACCAACGGCAACGGGTACTCCGATAAGGGCTACAATTTTCTGGATGGCAACAAACACGCCGCACACCCAGCTCATGATATTTTCATTAATGACCGTAACCAGGACTGCGTAGATGATCGCACCCATCAACCCGTTGATGTGCTGGTGGTTGATGACGGTATTGTGATAGCCTGCACTAACGAATGGGAGCCAACAAGCACACTTCGTGGCGGCAAATTCATCTGGATATATCATCCGGCACAAAATATCATTACCTATTATGCCCACAACCAGGCCATTTTTGTAAAACCCGGCGACGAAGTAAAACAGGGCCAAAAGATTGCGGAGGTTGGTCGTACGGGTTACAATGCTTTCAAAAAACGGTCACCTACCCACCTGCATTTTTCGGCGTTTAAGTTAGTCGATGATATGCCCGTACCCTATAACCCTTATTTACAGTTGAAAAAAGCCAAAACTATATGAAATCTATTCTCCTGCTGTTATCATTCCTGCTCGCAGGCAGTGCAAAAACAGACAATGTTTTAAGCCGGTTTAAAACCCCGGCAAGTTTTCGGCAGGAGGCTGTATTACCAGGTACTTTTGGAGCCTGGCTGCTGAAACTTCCGCTTAAACCTGTGGGTACCCCCGCACGTACCTACAAAGGAGATATTGCCCGCACCAATCTGTATACGGCAGCCATTGTAGATATGAGCGTAGGCACCCAGGATTTGCAGCAATGCGCCGATGCTGTAATGCGTCTGCGCGGCGAATACCTGTATCAGCAAAAGAACTACAAGGCCATCGCTTTCAACTTTACCAGCGGCTTTAAGTGCGATTTTGTGCACTATGCCGATGGCTACCGCTATAGCAACAATCACTGGGTGTTAAAAGCCAAAAAGGATTATAGTTATCCCAACTTCCTCCGCTATATGAACCTGGTTTTTAGCTATGCGGGCACTTTGTCATTACAAAAAGAACTCAAAAAGGTGAACAATCCTGATCAGCTTAAAACCGGGGATGTATTTATCAGGGGTGGTTCGCCGGGGCATTGTTTTGTTGTGTTGGATGTGGTAGAAGATGCCCGCCATTATAAAAAATTCCTGCTGGCACAAAGTTTTATGCCTGCCCAGAATATTCAGGTACTTCAGGATAATGGCGATCCCTGGTTTAGTCTCGAAAGGAAAAGCAGCATTCCTTACGGCGAGCTGATCAGCAAAGACTATCTGAAACGCTTTGATTGATCGCTACTGCCAAAAACTTTTTAAACCTTAAATTTTAACACTTTTCTGCTCAAAACAGGGTAAAATGGGCTCAAAAACACTCGTAAAACCCTCATTTTAACACTTTTTAACAAATTTCAACACGATTTTAATGAATTTTAAAAACTTTAAAAAGTATTAATTTATTGATATTCAAATAACTACATACTAAACTATCGGTTTTTAGCCTTATTTTTCCTTAACTAAACAGCCCGGCTTTCTGGGATGAAAGCCGGGCTGTTTGGATTTATATAAATATACGAAAATTTTGGTGGAGATCAAAAAGGATAAATCATTTGTCATCCTGAGCGAAGCGAAGGATCTATTCTGCTATTGAAAAGTTCAACAACAGATGCTTCGTTCCTCAGCATGACAAATTTGTTTCCACCCGTTTTCCGCCGCAGTCGAACAGAGTCGTCCAGCGCAGCGCAGACGCGGTGAATCATCTACTCTTACCTCTTCTCCACCCTATCATAAAATCCTCCGAAACTATTCAGTTTTACACCGTCTTCCTGGAAGAAGTCGCCGGGGAAACCAAGCTCGATGGCACTGGCATCGTTTAATCTTTTTAGCTGATCGTTGTTCAGGGCAACCTCTACCGTTTTAAGGTTATCGAGTAACTGATCAACTTTAGTGGCACCTACTATCGGAATGCACGAAAAACCCTGCTGACGGGTCCAGTTTAGGGCCACATGGCTTTCTGATACACCCAGTTCCTTGGCAATCTCCATCACTACTTTGGTTATCGCTTTGCTCCTGCTATCCAAACGTTTGCTTTCGGGTTTAATACGCCCCTTATCGCCTTTTAGATATTTACCTGTTAAAGCCCCGCCGGCTAAAGGCGCCCATGGAGTTACCGTCATGCCAAAATGTTTGGCCATGGGTATCAGCTCACGCTCGGCGGTGCGGGCCAGCAAACTGTATTCTACCTGTAAGGCGATAAACTGGCTCCAGCCCATCAGTTCGGCCAGGGTATTACCCTTCGCTACCACCCAGGCGGGGGTATCGCTGATGGCGGCATAGTTTATTTTACCCTGTTTAATCAAGTCGTCCATGCCACGCAGTACTTCGTCTATGGGGGTTATATCGTCCCAGATGTGCAGGTAAAGTACATCGATAAAGTCGGTTTTTAAACGTTTGAGGCTTTCCTCTACGCTGCGCATCATGTTTTTACGGCTATTGCCCGATGCGTTGGGGTTGGTGGTATTATCCTTCAGCGTGTATTTGGTAGCCAGCACAAAATAATCGCGATCGTGATTGCCCAGGTACTCGCCGATGATCTTTTCGCTCGTACCCAATTTGTAAATATTGGCTGTATCCAAAAAGTTGCCGCCGGCCTTGGCATAGGCATCCATAATGGCAAAGCTGGTATCCTTATCTGCTCCCCATCCGGCTTCGGTGCCAAAGCCCATGGTGCCTAAACATAATTCTGAAACTTTAAGGCCCGAACGGCCCAGTAATTTGTAATTCATGGTGTTTTGATTATATTATATCTCTTTATTATCACACCATGTCATTGCGAGAAGGAACGACGAAGCAATCTCGTAGCTATTCTCATTGATAAGAACGCGAGGAGATTGCCACGCTTCGCTCGCAATGACATGGTGGGTTTTGTTTTAGTTTTTAGTTATACCATTCGCTGCTTAAATCGCTCCATGAGGGATTTTCAGTGAGTATTAAATCAATTTTCTTTTTCCGTGACCCTGCTTTAAGCTGCTTTTCACGCGCAATGGCGTCATCTATCCATTGGTATTCCTCGTAGTATACCAACTTGCTGCAATCATACTTGGCAGTAAAACCTTCGTATATTTTTTGTTTGTGCTCCCATATCCGTTGCTCTAAATTACTGGTAACACCGATATAAAATACAGTATTCACCTTATTGGCCACTATATAAACAAAATAGCGATGTATATTCATTAATCACGTTTTCCCGCGCTTTAAATATCGGTTTAATATCATAATAAACCATACAGCCGCTTGTTACTGGAAGGTTAAAAAGAATTGAAATATAATTTTTAGCTTTAACAGAAAATCTACCTGTTATGCCTAAAAGTTATTACATCTTAATTCTGTTTTTATTAGCTGCCTTTACTGTCCGGGCACAAAAACCCGTTGAAACCAAAGGTTACCCGGTTATTATCGGTCGGGATACGCTTTTTACCTTTTACACCGGTCAGGGTTTGTTTGAACCGGCTGAGCGGGCCCAGGTAGTAACCAAACGCATTGAGGAACTGGTTAACCGAATTGATTTTAACCCCGACTCCCTCACCTTAAAAAACGACACATCTATTTCGGTGATCTCCTACAATTCGCAAATTATCCTGGCCGTTAATAATAAGGATGCAACCTTCACCGAGCTTAATCGCCCACAGCTAGCAGCCAGTTACCTGGTCATCCTGAAAAAGAAACTGGGTAATTATTTTTCTGATAGCAGCACTAAACAGGTAGTTATTAATATACTGGAAGCCGTTGCTGTGGTAATACTACTGGTTATTTTAATATGGGCATTAAACAAGGGTTCACGGTGGGTAAAGCTTAAAACGCTCAAAGCCTGGGAAAACCGCATGGACAAACTGGCAGCGCAGGGCGCCCCCGTTGCCTATGCCAAACGTTTGCTGCCTGTGGTTACCGGCTTGCTACGCATCGGGCGATTTATACTCATCATTTTGCTGGTTTACATGGCCCTGCCTGTATTGTTTTTTATTTTTCCATCATCAAAACCTATAGCGGTACAATTGCTCGGTTATATTGTTAATCCTTTTAAGAGTATAGTACTGGCCATTGTGCACTACATACCCAACCTGCTTACTATTGCCGTAATTTATATAGTTACCCGGTATATCGTAAAACTGGTAAAATTCATCGCCAACGAAATTGCCCTGGGTGCCATCACCCTCAGCGGTTTTTACCCGGAATGGGCCATGCCTACCTATAATATTATCAGGGTGTTGCTGTTCGCTTTTATGTTTGTGGTGATATTCCCCTATTTACCGGGTTCCGATTCCAAAGTTTTCCAGGGGGTAACGGTGTTTCTGGGGATCTTGTTTTCACTAGGTTCATCATCGGCTATATCCAATATGGTATCGGGCATTGTGCTCACCTATATGCGCCCCTACAAAATTGGCGACCGTATAAAGGTGGGCGATGTGATAGGTGATGTGGTAGAGAAAAACCTGCTGGTAACCCGCCTGCGCACCATTAAAAACGAGGATATCACCATACCAAACGCTACCATATTAAGCGGGCATACCACCAATTACAGCACTGTAGCCAAAACCATGGGACTAATACTCAATACTACCATAACCATTGGTTACGATGTACCCTGGCAAACGGTGCATAACCTGCTCATCAGCGCGGCCGAAGCTACCGATGGTGTATTGACCGAGCATAAACCATTCGTATTGCAAACCGGGCTGAATGATTTTAATGTGGCCTATCAATTGAATGCCTACACGGCCTTATCCAACCAGATGGCGGTACTCTATTCCCGTCTGCACCAGAATATACAGGATAAGTTTAACGAAGCTGGTGTAGAGATCATGTCGCCGAATTATTTTGCCCTGCGCGATGGCAACCACATCCAGATTCCGGATGGTTATGTTCCGGAAGGCTATAAAAAGCCTGGGTTTAAGGTGGATAAATAACCTCCAGTCATGCCGAACTTGTTTCGGCATCCCATATGTAAGGTGTACAATAGGAAGGTTAACCTGTCCTGAGGGATCCTGAAACAAGTTCAGGATGACTTCACTTTTTTATTTTGAGACCGAAAAAAGGGTGTCATGCTGAGCCCCGTCGAAGCATGGTGGGCAGGCCTCTGCGCCCACTCTTCGACAAGCTCAGAGTGACAGGCCTTTCCACGCACTGTTGTCATTTCGAACGAGGAACAAGGAGAAATCTTTTGCGCCGGGCTTATTACCTGCAAAAGATTTTTCACTCTGTTCAAGAGATAGTTTCTCACTATCGTTAGAAATGACATGGATATTTTATCATAGCCCACTAAAACAACAAAGGCGCCCGATCAGGCGCCTTTGTTAATATTTTCTGATAAGGAAAATTTATCCATGTATCCAGCTGAATTTGTATTCCAGCATGGGGTTTTTCATGCGTTCGGCAACACGCAGCAGGCGCGATGGCAGGTTCATGATATAATCTCGGGCTTTTTCACCGGCTTCGTTCAAGTCGATAGTACTTTCAATATGCCAGTCTTCAATCAGCTCTTTCAGTATATCCACATAATCAATAGCGGTGTATATACCCAGGCGCTGGGCGGCATCTGTAAAGTGACCAAAAGTTTGACCAACTTTTAAACCTACTTCACGCAGGAAGTGAGCAGGCATTACAATCTTTTTGCGCATCATATCCTCAAAAGCAATCATCGCTTCGCTCGGATCAACCTCAAATATTTTTTCGATAAAGTATTTATAAGCTTTAGCATGACGGGCTTCGTCGCCGGCAATAACACCACACATTTTTGACAGCAACGTATCACCATCTTTTTTAGCCTGTGAGGCCACACGCCTGTGCGATACATTGGTAGCCAGTTCCTGGAACGAGGTATATATAAAATTACGATACGGATCGGTTCCGGTACCGATGTCAAAACCATCTGCAATCAGGTACTGGGTGGATACCTCCATCATGCGCATGTTAACACGGCCAGACAGGTAAAGGTATTTGTTGAGCAGATCACCATGACGGTTTTCTTCACTGGTCCAATGACGGGTCCATTTCATCCAGCCGCCTTCTTCGTTTTTATTTACACCTTCAACCATGGTGAGCCATGATTCATAAGTAGGAAGGGCTTCTTCGGTAATGGTATCGCCAATTAAAACGGCTATCAGGTCATAACTTAAACCCTGGGCGCTTTCCTGCAATTCTTTTATTTCACTGAAAAATGAATCTCTTGTCGAGTCGGGTAAAAAATCAGATGGTTGCCAAATGGTATCAACAGGCTTTAAATATTCAAACATCTTTTCGAGCATATATTTTTCAATATGCTCCATAACCTCCCGACGTTTTTCTTCAAAAAATTCCATAACAGTATATTACCCAACAAAGGTAATCAATAAATGAATAATTATGTTAAATGATTTCATCGCAAGCGGTAAATGGGCTTTTTTTGGAGTAAAGATTTTGGGAGCAAGGAACAAGAACTTATTCCTTATTATAAAAAAATTTACTCTTGGTTTCTTTAGTCCTTACTCTTTGTTCCCGGAATCCTTGTTCCATCTCAAACCTTTATGGCGTATAGCCAATAGCATCTTTCATGCAGGCCGGCAAAGTGTTAATTGCAGGTTTACCGGCAAACAGAGAGAACGATCCGTTATAATCCCAAAGCATGCCAGGAATATGTAGTTGTTTAAGAGCAGTTCGCATGGCTTTAATGTAGCGGCAGCGGCTGTCCAGGTCGGCATATTTATTATAAACCCCATATTCGCCGCATAATATAGGTACCTCGTATTTATTGGCCCAGTTTTTTGCAATTTGTAACTTATCGTTAATGGATTGCTCATTACCATCTTTATTGTACTTATTATAATTGAGTTCGCCATCGGTACCCCGGGCTTTTGGGTTAAGGGCTGGAAAATTTTCCGCACTATAAGGAAATGATACCCCGGTTGTTGCTACCTGGTCGCCCACCCAGGCTGCACCCTGGTGCGTAAAAAAGAAGGGTTCGTAAAAATGAAAGGTGTAAATGATGTTCTCGTCGGCCAGGCGCACAAAACGGCTCAGTTCGTAAATACTATTATAGTTGGATGCACCAATGATCAAAGTATGCTTTTTATCAATTTTGCGAATAGCGCTTACCATATTGTAAGCCGCATCTTTCCACACTTTGGGGTCAATTCGGGGCGGTTCATTATATAATTCAAAAAAAACATCATTGGCGCTGGTATGAGTATAACGTTTTACTATTTTTAACCAGCGCTTAATAATTATAGGTGTTTCCACCAAATAATTGGTATCATTTAACTTTCCGTAATGATAATCAATCACCAGTTTAAATCCGTAATCATGGCATTGTTTTACCACCTGGTCAATCCGGCCGAACACTTCTTCATCGGGTATATGCTGTTCTTCAAACCATCGGAAAGCAACGGGCAGCCTGATGCTTTTAAAGCCTAGTTTTTTTAATAATTCCAGATCATTCCTTTTTAAACCTTCTTCCGCAAACGTTTGTTTAACCCATGTTTGCTCCAGCCAGGAAATACTGATACCGTGATCAAGGCTTTGCGCCCGTTTAAAAGCCTGCAAACGAGATTGCTGGATTTTTGGACTACTTTTTGCAACAGCGCCAGCAGTTGTTACCATGAGTATTAACAAATAGTTTAAGATTTGCGTAAAAAGAACTACTTTAACTCTCACCTCTTAAACCTAAGCTTGATAAAAAACCATAAAAAACAGGACTTGATTTTAATTATAATTTAAGATAACGAATAATGTTTGTTCAAATTGCAAAAGACGAATTAATAAAAGAGACCTCGAAAAAAGCATGGTTCCAGACCAATAATATTATCTGGCCTATTATTTTGCTTTATCCGGTTTTTAGTATTGTTGATTACGTATATGCACCAGAAATTTGGATACAGTTTTTTATTGTGCGGTTGATAACCAGCGCCCTGATATATGGTTTGCATGGTCTTTTTACAGCCAAAAGATATGATTATCGGCTGTTGCTGCATATCAGTTTTTTTTTACTTTCGGTAACATCGGCACTTTTATGCAATATTGTAAAAATCCAAAACCTTAATATTTACTACCTGGTTTTTGCAACTATTGTATTGTTCTTTAACCTGCAGGTGTTTTGGGAGCCTATTAACTCCTTTATGGAAGTATTGTTGGCTTTATTATTACTGGCTATATTTTTTAATTTATTCAGTGATTATAACCTGGATATCGTGATCAGTAATGGAGGACAGTTCTTTTTTATAACTGCTATTATTTCGTGTATCATTCCGGGTACCCGCTATAAGGTGATGAAAAGGGATGTACGCTCGCAGATATTGATTGAAAAATCAAACGAGCAGCTTAAACAGCAAAACGCCGATATTAACGCCAAAAATAACCTGATCGATGCGCAATATGAACAGTTACGCAAAATTGACGGGCAAAAGAACAGCTTTATCAATATAGCCGGGCACGATTTGAAAAACCTCATTGGCTCCGTAGTGATGAGCAATAACATGATCAAGGAAGAAGATTATCGCCTCAGTAACGATCAAAAGGAGTATGTGGGGTATATATCGGAGTCGGCCGAAAAGATGCAGTACCTGCTGAACAGGCTGATGGACGTGAAAGAGATAGAATCGCCGGAGATGCAGTTTAATTTGGAGATGTTTGATGCCAATGTAGAAGTTGCTCACGTTTTCAGGGGGTTATATGAAACTGCACAGATGAAAAATATTCATCTTACAGATAACATCCTGAAACTGCCGCTCACTGTGCGGCTCGACAGGGTATTTGCCGGGCAGGTATTTCAAAACTTACTATCAAACGCCATTAAGTTTTCGCAAACTAATAATGATATCAGGGTGGTAACCAGCCTGCAGCGCCAACGCTTTGTTTTTGAGATCATTGACGAAGGTATAGCCATAGGCCAAAAAGAATTGGATATGATGTTTAATAAGCTGAAAACGCTTAATGATACATCGGGAGTTAATGAAAGTCGCCTTGGTTTAGGTCTTTCCATCGCCAAACTGATGACCCAGGAAATGGGCGGCGAACTTACCTATCGCAGTGACGATAATGGTAATTATTTTAGAGTTGAGTTTTACGTTATAAATTAATATTTACAACCAGATGAGTAAATTTTTAGCCCTTTTAGCCTTTGTATTTTTAGTAAATACAACGACGCAAGCACAAAGTATAGTAACTTTTAAATCGCTTGGGCATGAAGACGATGTGCTATACGGAATGAGTGGCGCTAATTCATTTTATGTGAAGATAACCCCGCTTACCGAAATGAATGGTAGCAAGCTGGTATTGTATTTTGAGCCATCACAGGCTTTGATCAAAGAGCGTTCGTTCATTAACGTGGTTATCAACAACAAACCTGCATACAGCGGCCGGTTAACCAGGGATTCTATACAGAAGCTTACCCTGAACCTCACCCGTGCAGATCTGTCGCCTGATAAGTTCCTGAAGATCCAGGTAAAAACCTTGCTCACCATCAGCGATGATGAGTGTAAGGATCTGGATAATCCGGCTATGTGGTTAAAAATCAAAAATTATTCATACCTGGCATTACAAAAAAGTAATAAGAGCTTTTTCGATAACGTAAATATCAGTAACTGCTTTGACTCCAAAAGGGCTATCGTTTATCCTGCAAATCCAAGCCTGCATGATCTGAAAGCCGTAGCATGGGCTTATTCCAGGTTAAAAAAGACCCAAACCCGTAACATCCAGGTATTTGAAGAAGATAAATTACCTGATACCGTACGTAATTACATACAGGTTGGTAACATAGCAAGCCTAACCGCTGCCAAACGCGAACTGGTAAAAGTAACCCCACAAAGTGATCAGGGTTTATTTTACCTGCACAAATCGGTAAGCCTGGTTACAGATACCAATACCCGCATGGTTGCGGCGCCAAATGGTACCCTTACACCGGTTAAAACCGTGAGCCAGGAAAACGTAACCAAAGAAATATTATTTATTACCGGCGGCGATGATAATGGTTTTGAAAAAGCAATCACCGCTTTGGGTAACATGAACATTCTGAACTCAACCTATGGCGATTACCTGCTCATAGAAAAAGCACAGAACACTTTCTTTAAGAGCATCGACGAAAACCGCTCTAAATTATCCTTGAAACAAATTGGCGGTATCAGCGACTTTTTATCGGGCATTGGTTCATTGAAAAGTGCTTATTCCTTTAAAAACAGCGACTTTAGTTTTACTCCTAAAGAGGTAGAGATCCACTTTGTGGCTAATTATAGCGGCCTAAGTCCCGGCGATCGTGGGTTCTTTAATATTTACCTGAACGGCCTGCTCATAAGCAGTGAAAAACTGGATGCATCCGGTAAGTTAAATACTTCTATCACCATTAACCGTTACCAGCACCATAAATATAATACGCTGGAGGCCGAGTTCCGGTTTTTCCCAACCACTGGTCATTGTAAAGACAGTTTCATCAATTTCTTTGCCGAGGTTGACGTAGATAAATCATACCTGGAATCAAAAAATCCGTTCATCACCAGCAACCTGAGCTTTTACCAGTACCCGGAAGCCTTTAACACTGGTACTACACGCATATTAATAAGCAGGGATTACGCAAAATATGCGGCTGCCGCATTGGGCGAAATTATTTTTGAGCTGAATAACAACATCAACGCTAATAACTTCCCTGAGTTTGTTTACTCAGATGGTATACAGCCAGATGAGCTTAAAAAGTATAATATTATCGCGCTTCTTTCTAAAGATGATAAGTTGCTGAACGAGTTCCCTGATGCACCAATTACCTTCAGCCGTGATTTCCGATTGTATAATACGGATAATCACACACCTGTTTATTCCTTGTCAGATACGGTATCAAACGGCTTGGCCCAGATATTTTACGGGCGCAGCAATAATGCTACGCTGGTACTTACCGCAACAGGTAAACACGTTTCTGAGGCATTTTTGGCTGTATCTAAATCCATTACCGAGCAGCTTTCAACACTATCAAGTAACGTTTGTATATCTGATGTTAACTCCAACAAATACTTGTTCAACATCAATAAATCAAGCGAAAACTTGGAATATATTGATACCAAAAACGGTTTAACCCGTTTCTGGGACAACTACAACCTATATATACTATTAGGTTTACTGATATTGATATTGCTGTCATTCCTGTACGTGCGTTCAAAAGTTCAAAAATCACAGGAGTTGTTTAACGATTAATGCGACCGGAGAATCAAGAGTTAAGAATCAGGAATCAAGACAAAAAGTAAATGATTTCGAATTTTTCCTGGCTCTTGATTTTTGACTCTTGATTCCCATTTTAACATTTATATTTAAATATGAGTATTTCTATTCCTGAACTTTTGGTTAACGACGGGTTCATCATACCAGGCGATCAGGAAAAAATCAAGCATTTTTCAGAACGCTCGGGAATGTCATACGCCAAGATCGCCCTTAACTTTGGGTATATCTCGCGTAAAAATTACGAGCGCTCCTTAACCAACGCGGGCTTTACCTTCGCGCCGGTAAGAGAAGAAGCTTTTGATACCGAAATACTGAAAAAGATCGATCTGAAATTTGCTAACGATCATATCGCTTTACCGCTCCGCATCGAGAATAATAAGGTAGTAACCTTAATGAGCGATCCAAGCAATCAACTATTTATAGAGTTTATCAAGTTTACGTACGACCTGGAGCCGCATATCATTGTAGCCAGCGACCTGGACATTACCTGGTTAAGCCACAAACTGCTCGGCGAAAAATATGTAAAAGCCTCCGTTTTTGAGCTTTTAAGGCGCGATCCTGAAAGCTCGGCATCTACCACCTTTACCAGTCCGCAGCTCATTACTATTTTTATCATCATCAGCATTACTGCCATCGGACTAGTATTGAATTTTAAAAATACATCCATCATTATCAATGTGATCATCAGTACTATTTTCCTGATCGCTATTGTTTTTAAACTGTTCCTGGCCCTGGTAGGTTCGCGCTTTGAACTGCATCAGGCGGTAACCAAAACCGATGTACGGGATATTGTAGAAAGCAGCCTGCCGGTTTACACCATATTACTGCCCGTTTACAAAGAAGACAAGCTCATCAAGAAGCTGATCTGGAACTTACAGAGCCTGGATTACCCCCGCGAGCAGCTGGACATTAAGCTGCTGATTGAGGAAGATGATGACGAAACAATGCAGGCTGTTCAAAACCTCGATTTCCCGGGCATTTTTGAGGTGATCGTGGTACCTTTTCACTTACCTAAAACCAAGCCTAAGGCCTGTAATTACGGTTTGCACTTTTCAAAGGGTAAATACCTCACCATTTATGATGCTGAGGATATCCCCGATACCGATCAACTAAAAAAGGTGGTGGCGCTTTTTGCCAAACTGCCGCAAAATTATATCTGTGTACAAAGCGCGCTAAATTACTTTAACCGTAACGAGAACTTCCTGACACGTATGTTTACGCTGGAATACTCCTACTGGTTTGATTATATGCTTCCGGGATTGGATACATTGGATATTCCTATTCCGCTGGGAGGTACCAGCAATCACTTTAAAATGGATGCCCTGATAGAATTAGGAGCCTGGGATCCGTTTAACGTAACCGAAGACGCCGATTTGGGTGTACGCGCTTATGCCAAAGGCTATAAAATATCTATTATTAACTCCACCACCTACGAGGAGGCTAACAACGAACCCATTAATTGGATACGCCAGCGTTCGCGCTGGATCAAGGGTTATATGCAAACTTACCTGGTACATATGCGTAACCCGGCTGCCCTTGTCCGCAAAATTGGATGGCGGGGATTTTGGGGGTTTAACTTTTTTATAGGCGCTACATCAGCTACATTTTTGGCTTACCCGCTTTTACTGGCCATATTTATCAGCTACCTGATATTTGATTTTTCGACCATACGTTCGCTGTTTCCGGATTGGGTATTATTTATGGCGATATTTAACCTCATGGTGGGTAACATCCTGATGATATATATCAACATGATGGCGGTATTTAAACGCAGGTATTTTGAACTGATATTGTTTGCCATTGCCAACCCTGTTTACTGGTTGATGCATTCGGCAGCAGCTTATATGGGCTTGTACCAGTTAATAGTAAAGCCTTTTTACTGGGAAAAAACCAATCACGGATTAAGTAAAGTTAATAACCCAACAAACGTTATTAAATAAGATTGTTGTAATGAAAATTTCAAAAAATCAATATCTCTTTATTTTAACCCTGATACTTGGCGCCTACTACCTGGTGATCGGTATTTATTTAAATCATCTGGGTTATTATAATCAGGAAAGCATTTTTTACATCGAAAAAACCAAAATAGTTTTTGAGGGCCTGGGTAACCGTATCAAGGTAATGGGGCTTACATCGCCCTTGCTGCCGTTTTACAATACCTTTCTCTTTAGCTGGATCGACTCCTACCTGGCGCCGGTAATAGCGTCAGCAATTGGTACAGCGGTTTTATTTTACATCATTGCCAGCACATTAACCAAACGTATTGAGGATAATTTTTATTTATACGTGCTGTTGCTGTTGTTTTTTCTGCATCCGGGCCTGCTATACGCCGCCTGTTCAGGAAAATCCATCTATATGGTGCTTACCTTCTTTTTCCTGTTCTTTTTTAACCTGCTTAAATTTTATCGCTCCAATACTACTTTTCACGTTTCGCTGGCCAGTATTTGTTTGGTGATACTTATTTTTTGCGATTACAAATTTATCTGGCTCACCCTGTTCTTTGTTCCATTGGTATTGGCTATCACCGTTCAAAGCTTAAATCTGGGCGAAAAGGAATCTATTTTTCGTTTATTTTTAAGTTTCAACAGTCCATCGCTGCGTCGTAAGCTCATCAATAAAACATTCGCTATTTACATTATCCTGTTTATTTTGCCGGTGGCCTCGGTGATCTGTTACAAGCTGCTTAACCTTACGCATGCCAATGATCTGAACTATTTTATCGAGAGCCCTTATGCCACCTGGAACGTATTGGTTGATAAGCTCAACTTTGATATTGCTACTACCAGCGCCAACTACCAATTGCCTGAGCTATCCATCATGGTATCGGTAAGGGTGATCTATTTTTGCCCGCTAATATTAGTGGCTATTTACCTTTTCAGAGAAAGTACTTACCAGGCTTTAACCATTTTAACACCATTTGCTTTTGTAGAGTTTTTACACATCAAATACGATAAGATATTTTTGACTTACGAGTATTACCTCATTTTCCTGATCATGGCATTACTGTGCCTGGTATTTAAGGCGCAAACCGTAAAGCGACAAATGGTATTCAAGGTGATATTATTTATAGTTGTATTGATTCAGCTATATACTGGATATATCTTCCTGAGTCAATCATTAATAACCGACGAAAAGAGATTTATAAGCACGTTAACCACACGCAAACCCAATACCGATCAGGAGGAAAGTATGGAACTGGCAGATGTGATCAATAACCTCCCTAAAACATCACGTGTGCTGATGGATGATGCTGTAGCCTACCCCGTAGCTGCATTTACACATGACATCCAGAAACTGACGTTACCTTACCAGGACCTGTTTTTAAGTGCTATAGAAACGCCATATCGCTATGACGATTATATCCTGATAGCGACGCCCAAAAATCCTTTTACGGGCTATACCCAGTTGAGTAGCCGGTACATCCCACTTATTAAAATAGTAAACAGCGGTGTAAACTATCAACGAGTTTACGAAACGGACAACTGGATCCTTTACCGCATTGTTTCAACACAATAACCTTCCTATATCTTATCATATACAACAAAGAAAAGCCCGCTGGTAATGCGGGTTTTCCGTTATACTAATTTGTGGTTAAAGTGATCCGGATATGTTATTGCTTTTCATGCAAAACAGGTTTACCCATAATAAACCAGGCGCTTTTGATCTTATTATCGGCTAGTTCATATATACAAACGGCATCAATATGGCCCGGTCCTTCAGGAAAAGTACGGGAAACAATTTCTGTATCAACTACCTTATTGTTCAATACTATTCTGCTCACCAGTTTCCCAAACAGGTTGGGTTCATTAAACCTGATCAAATGACGCTCACGTATGGCTGCGGCACCACTGGCTAATAAGGTTGCCGGGTGTTCAAAGTATAAAGCATCGTCGGCCTAGTTTTCCATAAAGGCGTCAATATCTTTATTGTTATAGGCCTCGAGTTGCCGTTGAACTACTGCTTCGATAGTGGATGGAGATACTTCTACATTCATTTTTTTAGTATTTTTTGATGCAGGCAATATCGTGAATAGTTGTTGCAAAACTTTAAACGATATTATGGGTTTACATAAAATAAAGCCGACATGTAACCATATCCTTAATTAAAAGCTATCATGACGAAACTTATGAAACGCAATCTTGCCATATGCTTGGCACTTCTTGCTTTGTTTTTTGCTATTCCGTTTCCGATGCTCTTATACTATAGCATTAAAAGTGAAATTCACCTCGATATTGAAGGATCGGATACCCGGCTTTCGCTAGGTTTGGTAGCCTTGTCTGTTGTGTTTTGGACTATCATTCTATTTGGGTTCTATCGTAAATGGGTTTTGCGTGTATTTTCGGCCAAACGTAATATTGAACGCCTGAAAAAAAATGGTATATACCGCGAGGCCTTAATCCTTAAATCAATCAATAGATCAACGCCAAATGCCAAATACAATTCCTATGAACTTAGCCTGGAGTTTAAAAACCTTGTTGATACCGTGATCATGCAAAAAGCCGACGTTAACGATATGAAACCACATGAACATCGTTTTAAGGAGGGTAAAAAGGTGGGACTATTAATTGACAATGAGGTAAAACATAAACCGTATTTTATTTTTGAAAATACCGAAACCAGTATTCATAAAGGGAGGTTGGTGCTGATACACTTGGGCTGGTTATTACTTTTAATACTTATAACCGGGTATTATATCTATTCCTATCGCTCAGAGAGTGAAGGCATGGGCTGGCGCTTTATGAGTTTTTGGCACCCACTGCTCATTTGCCCGGCTATATTATTATTTTATAATGTTTTGGCCCGTTTGCTTGATGGTAAAATAAGTGGTGTACCAAATGAGCCTTTAATTAAGTTTAAAGGTAAAAAAACAACGGCTAAGTTACTTACGGCAAACCTAACTGGTATATACATTAACCAACAGCCGCTAGTAAACTTTCAACTGGAGTTTGTTGATCATCAAAATTGTACTCATATAGCCAGTATCAAAAAAATTGTAAGCCTGCTTGATCTGGATAGTACGAAGCAGAAAACCTTTGATATTTTTTATCTCAGGGAAGCCCCCCTAAAGATAGCTTTTGCCAACGATTTAAACGAAGTAAGGTAAACCTAGCATGCTTCTCGTGAACTAATCCGGGCTGTCAAAATAGAACATTTAGGCTCTTTTAGCGAAATAGACAAGACTCGAACCATCTCGCGTTATCGCGCGAATGCAAAACATTCCGAACACAAAAAAGCCCTTGACTGATTACTCAGCAAGGGCTTGATTTAAGATTGGGCACCGACCTACTCTCCCACGTTTTACCGCAGTACCATCGGCTCTGGCGGGCTTGACTTCTCTGTTCGGAATGGGAAGAGGTAGACACCGCCGATATAGGCACCTGAATATTTTTAGATTTGAGATGTTAGATATGAGATTTGAGACATACCCTTTTTAACAAACCATTTAATTACTTTTTTTTAGATTGATCAGCAGATTCTGAGTTCAGACTTTCGTCTAATATCTCATATCTAACATCTCATATCTAAGACAATAATTGAAAGAAGTGATTGAATTTCG
>NZ_FTMG01000024.1 GCF_900155965.1 Mucilaginibacter lappiensis | reverse complement strand
CCGATGGTACTGCGGTAAAACGTGGGAGAGTAGGTCGGTGCCCAATCTTAAATCAAGCCCTTGCTGAGTAATCAGTCAAGGGCTTTTTTGTGTTTGAAATGTTTCATACATGATTTTACTTTGCATTGCTGGGTAATAAAATAGCCACCCGGCGTTGTTTATATATATTATTATTATGAAATCGGTTAAGTTTTTAGGCAGGTTAAGCCTAGTGTTGCTCATCTTCTTTGCTTTGCAGGGCGAGGTAGTGTAGCGCTATGTTGATCTTTTCCAGGGAAAACTTGAGCATCGTGCAGCCGTACCCAAAAAGACCGCCGAACGTCAGCAACTCATCAAGCTGCTGTGCTATACTCAAAATTTTTTACCGGTAACCTTCCACCGGAAGCCTTTTTGAATTTCCTGTTTCCTTAAGATCGTTACCTGATCATCCAATCAGGTTTATTCATGGTAGAAGGAAAATTACAGATTGAAGGCGAGGTGATCCACTTGGTGGCCAAACGCTGCTTTAACCTGAATAGCCTGCTGCGTGGTTTAACCATATACAATCTGGATGATCTGCCGCTGTTAGCCCTGGCGCGGGCAGATGAAACTACAGTGCCCAGTCCTGATAGCCGGGAGGTTTTTCATAAGGGAAGAAATTTTAGATGATATATAATGAATGGTGGGTGAAGGCTTTCTTAATGATTTTACTTCAAGTTTTTTGACCATAACCCAATCATTCCATTAGCTGATTTCTCATAATCCGTAGATTTTGCTATATCATTTCTTTTTAAGCAAAACGCTTCTTGGGTATTAAATAGTGATAAGGCAAATTCACGTGCTGAGATGGTAATTACTGTTGTTTTCTCAAAACGGATATTTTGATATGCATCAAAAACCTCAGGCAGCGTAGGGAACGCAGCCATTGCCTCGGATAGATGCCACCCGTCTTCCATCGCTTGACAAGCGCCCTGCCCGGAAGTGGGCAAAGAAGCGTGGGCAGCATCACCTAATAAACAAACTCTATTCCTAAACCAACTAGGATTGGGATTATGATCAAAAACAGGAATTCGTTTAATATTTTGATTTTGCGTATCTTTTATTACTCTTCTAATTAATGCCGGCCAGTTATTGAATATATTCAATAGTTCCTCTTTATCTGTCTCAGCTGTATTTACGCTATTTAGAGACAACACCTTACAGCCTGCCCAATACACCTTATATTTACTAATGGGTACAATTCCAAATCTCGCGCCACAGCCCCAGTAATCAAGTACATTATTCTCTATCGGTAAAGGATTATCGCTTTCAAGAATTCCGACCCAATTGATATAATTTTGATAAATGGGGTTATTTTCTTTTTGTACATATTTTCTGGCTATAGAATTCATTCTACCATCAGCACCAATAACAATGTCTGCTTCGACCTTTGAACCATCTTCAAATCTTAAAAAATATTTTTCCAGACTATTATCTTCTATATCAATAACGGAATGATTATTTCGTATTATTACCCCCAACTCATTTGCTTTATATTGTAAAAATTGTTGGAATTCAGCCTGACTTACAGCATAGCTCGGATAGCCAATACCCTGATCAATTTTTGTGATATCAACGGCTCCTAAATATTCTCCCTGGTCTGTCCAGCGTTGCATTTGTTTCAATCTTCCCCCCAACTTAGCAACCCCCTCTAAAAGTGCCAGTTTATTCAAAATCCAACTGGCATTTGCCCATACCACAAAACCAGCACCAATAGATTGTGCTTCCGTTCTGCGCTCAAATATTTGTATGTTATTGAAACCTTTTTGTTTTAATGAAATGGCACACACTAATCCACCTATGCCACCACCAATAATTGTGATTTTTGATTCTCTGTTCATAATTACAGCTTTAAGATCCAATATCGTAGACAGCCACTATTATGCCGCAGATACTTTGAAAATTCATTTCAATCTTTATAGATTTATTATTATTTTTAATTTCAAATTGCAAGCAATAATAATAAATACTTTTAAAATGCAAGCAATAAATTTTAAATATTATGACATTAAGTTTCAGATCTAATTGCGCAATCAGTTCTGCATTAGATTTAATAGGGGATAAATGGTCGCTATTAATTCTGCGTGATATGATGTTCTTTGGTAAAAAAACTTTCAGCGAATTCGCTGCTTCCGAGGAAAAAATTGCAACGAATATTTTGTCTGACAGACTTTCAAATCTGGAAAGGGCCAGTATAATTAAAAAGGGGAAGCTTCCTAACAACAAAAAAACTAACATATATTCTCTAACTCCCAAAGGCATAACTTTTTTACCCAGCTTGATTGAAGTGATTTTATGGAGCGATAGAAATTTAGCTGAACATATCACACCGGAAAATAAATTGTTAGCGGATACAATTAAAAAGGACAAATATTCTTTTACGGAAACGATGTATGCTAAACTGGAAAAAGAGATAATTATCAAATAAAATTAAATAGTATCTAACCATCATAATGGTGCACAGGAACAGTTACTGAAACAATAAATCAACTGTGTTCCGTTGGAATGAACAAGCTTGGAGATCATGTAAACCAGACCACCTGACTAGGTTACAGATTTATTCAAAATAGACGGGTCTAATAAATGTTGGAAAAAAAAGCGTAAATATAGCCCGCAATAGAGATTGTGATATTCAATAGTAATATACTTTTATTTAGTGGTTAACATTTGCACCCCCAGAAATAAATATAGCACTCTTTAATTCGGGTATATTTGTTTATGTCAGCTTCAAGCTACAGTCAAATCAGACCTAAATGAAAATATTAGCTAAAAACATCTTAGCAGGCATGCTGATTAGTTTGTCTTTTTCCAAATCGTTTGCACAGGAAAAGATTGTCTCCGAAAAGGGGCTGAAATACCATTATTCAGACAATTGGTGATATTCATGATAAATTTTTATAACCAATATTTTGGTTACATCATAATTGAGTTTAAACCCGGACGTTCCCATCCGGTGAAAACAAGGAAACTTCAGGGTAACAAAATCACTAGATTATGGAGCTACCTATCAAAATTCCTTTACGGTTTTTTGGCCTGTTAACTGATCGATCATATTTAATACCAGATAATTCCAGTTTTGGAAGCCTTTATTCATGATAGGGGCGCCGGTATCAGGATCGTAATATTCATGCAAAGCCCCTTCTTTTTTGAAATCGTCGCCGAACAACGTAATAGTCTTGTAGGCTAATGCTATGGCTTCTTTTTTATATCCGTATTTCAGCAAGCCACGGTAGGTCATATAATTGGATATACCCCATATCGGGCCCCACCAGTTAGATGGATTACTGCTGGCTTTGAGGCTATACATTTTTTCAAGCTTGGATAAGGTGCGTATGCCATATTTTGCATTGAATGTACGTTTGTCGAGGTAATTTTCGACAACCATTCTTTTGGCCTGTTCGGGCGTAGCGATACCGGCCCACATGGTCATAAAACCAGACCAAACGCCTATGCGCTGGATTAAACCGGAGTAGGTGCGAGGCATCCCCTGATGTAAAACAAACGGGTGTCCGAAAACAATTGACGGTTCATTGGTAATGGGCCGCAGGTTCAGGTCAACGGAATAATAAAAGCCGTCTTTTTCATCCCAGCAGTTATGTTGGATAGCAGACTTCAGCGCTTCAGCATCCTGTTCATAATGAGTACCGGCGCCTTTCAGCTTCAGACAATCTGATAAATAGGCCATCGCTTTCAATTCCTTATACATCAAACAATTCAAGAAAATGGAAGCTGAACTACGCTTGGGACGGAAAAAGGTAGAGGGATCATTGTCTACGCCGATAGCAAGATCATCCTGCCAAAAGAAAAGCCCTGTTTCCAGGTTCCGATGGTGTGTTTGGTAGTTTTTGATAAAGGCTTGCATAAAACTGAATTTTTCACGCAACCATTCCGCATCACCGTTATTGAGTTTGGTCAAAAACGCGGCATGTTGCGCGATTACGGGTTTATGCATGTTCGTGCTGTAAATATCTGCCGGCTTAATTTTCGCGGGTTCTGAACTCATATCGATTTCAATCGGCATATATCCATCAGTATCGGTATATGCTAGATAATTGAGGACGCAGCCCTGCTCGTAAGGCAAAGCATCGCGCTTATCACTTACCGTTCCCGCATCCTGCAATATCTGTTGAAGGGCAATATCACTTAACCAGGAATCCCAATCCCAAAGGACGTTTGCATAGGATTTGCTTCCGGGCGTGATAAAAGGGTGAAGCAAGACGCCCGTTGGTTGTTTGAGCATTTGTTTATAGTCCTGAGATACATACTTTTTAATCACTTTGATATTTTCAGCGATGCTGTCAGGCAATTGTGCTAATGATGATCCTGCGGAAAAAATCAGCAGAAAGACGATTAGGGTTTTTCTCATATTGGTTTATCCAATCCGTTGTAGATGTTTAAATGTAAACAATAAGCTTTAGGCATGCATCATGCACTGTCTTGGCAGTTGACTGAACGGGTTTACCTTGAAACCAGTTGGTGTTAAATGAACTTATAACGGCTTTAATGAATAAATGCATCTAAGGCCACAGTTGGTTGCATTGTCGTTGGGTCCCAGGCACCCATAGTATAAGATGTAAATGGTGAATATCCTTCAGGTTCCCAATAAAATACACCTAACCCGGTACCACTGGGCAGGTTATTTTGCAGATAGTTAATATAAGTAGTTATAACCGACTTTGTATCAACCGCCTTTGTCTCCGGCCCTCCGACCTCAACAATCATTACCGGTTTACCATACCTGGCTTGTATAGTTGCAAAATTTGGCGCGATATTAGGTGCATCAGTTTTACTTGCATATGATGAAAAACCACAGACATCCCATTTGCCACCATTGGCTTGATAAGTATCGAACCATGATTCAATACTGGCGAGATTTTGCGGTTTAGCTAAATGAATGATGACAAGTGTTGACGGGAACACTTCTTTTACCATGTCATAAGCGGCATTTAGTAAACCTGTCATTTGTACTGGGTTATGAGCAATACTACCCGTATAACCACAAATACCCAGGTTTTCTTCATTGCCTATTTGCACCCAGTCTGGCGTAACACCATTATATTTCAAATCATTCATGAAATGATATACATAATTATACATAGCCGATTGCATTTGGGTGTAGGTCATGGTCGCCCATGCTGCTGGCGGAACCTGGCTGCCCACACTGTTCCAGGTATCTCCAAAGTGAAAATCTATATCAACTTTTAAACCTGCTGCTTTACATCGCTTCGCCATGGCAACAGTTTCAGTTTCGCTGCAATGCCCATTTACAGGATCAGACGACGGATTAACCCAGGTACGCAACCTCGCCGCGTTAATACCCTTCTCTTTTAAAATTGTCAGGCAATCCTCTTGCACGCCGCTGCTATTTTTAAAAATGTAACCATTCGCTTCCATCTGCGGGAGCCAGCTTACATCTGCCCCATAGGCAAATGTTGAACTGGTTGCATCTGTTGTTAATGACTTTATTACATTAGGCGTTATAGCGGGCTTTGCCGATGATATTGATTTTTCTTTTATGCATCCAAAAGTTAAAACAAGTGCTATACCACTTGTAAAGAATAGAGTTTTCATAAAAATTTTAGTTTAATTGTTGGTTTATGTAACTTAAATTAAGCCGTATACAGAAGCTCATGTTGTTCGTTCAGGCTAATCTTTTATGCGAATCACCTTATTTAAAATAAAAAAGCTGACCCGCCTTCTGGTTTGGCTTTAAAACAAAGTCGGCTGCTAAAGAGGAGGTAAGGCAAGCGGTGTACAGGTAGTTTTGATACACCGCTTTACTTATCGCACCTTTATGAAGACAGGTTTCAAATTTGTTCAAAACCATATCCTGCAATCTATTTATTTCGTAAGCATTGATCTTCCCAATGCTTGTACATGACTTTTTTAATATCCCGGATTTTGGGTCAATTTGGGATTAAGGCTTATTTCTCTGTTCGGTATTGGGAAGATCAGCCTGAAGGCCTGCACATTGTACGATACAGGAGACGGCACTATACCTTGTGGATAGTAATATGCCGCGGGGTTAGCTTTTACCTTCACGCCCTGGGCGTTCATGACCGTAATTGCCCTGTCTGTCCGAACCAAATCGAGCCATCGCTTGTTTTCACCGGCAAATTCTACCTGGCGCTCATGTTCAATAGCTAACCTTACAGAAGCCTGATCTGTAACCGTAATAGGGGTTAAGCCGGCCCTTGCTCTCACCTGGGTGATGTACGGAATTGCTTCACCCGTCTTTCCCTGTTCATTTAACGCCTCCGCTAAAAACAATAAAACTTCCGAATAACGATAAACCGGCCAGTTATCGTTGGTTATTGGAAATACCGCTGCTCCATGTACATATTTCTTCAAATAAGGATAGGTCGTATTGCTGACTGTAACCGTTGCAATTGTTGCCTCCTTCCTTTTATCGCCGGTTTCGTATGCAGCGATAAGGTCAGGTGTAGGCGTATTCCAACCGCCTGAGCTTCCGTTCGTTGCGCTGCTCGGGAAGCCGGGAATTACGCCAGGATCAGCCAAGGTCGGTAGAAAAAGGTAGGCAAAAACACTATAAACCCCTGCGGAAGCATTATCGCTATATTGAACCTCAAATATGGATTCGGAATTGTTTTTGTTTGCCGGGCTAAAAACCTGTGCATAATCGCTAACCAGGCTATAACCACCCGAACTGACAATAGATTTCAGAAGTGTTTCTGCTTTAGCCCAATCCTTGGTGACCATGTAAACGTTGGCCAGCAACATATTTGCCGCGCCTGAAGTGGCTCTTCCGGCCTGCTGAACAGATTTGGCTGGCAAAAGGGCTGCTGCGGTTGTGGCATCGGCAAGGATCTGATTATAAACAGTCGCTTTAGCTGTTCGCGGAGTCTGGGTTTCAGCATAGGTTGTTACAGGGGTCAATTGTAAAGGCACATCACCAAAATACTGTACTAAATCAAAGTATGCTAATGCCCTTAAAAATAAGGACTCTCCTTTAAAAATATTCTTGGAGCTATCGCTAAAGGTTACACTTTCCAGGCTTTTTAATACTTGGTTCGCTCGGCCGATAATCACATAATCACTGGTATACTTTGATTGCGTTGCAATCTGTGAGGTATTATCTATAAACTCATCAACGTCAGTACGTCCAAGCTGCCCTCCATCTTTCGTGTTAAAGATAAAAACCGTATTATCGGATCTCATTTCACCCATGATCCAGGCACCGTAACCTGGAAGGGCCGTATTGCCATAAACTCCCTGTAAAGCAGCATATACCCCTATATTTGCCTGAGTAAAATCGCTTTCGGTTTTGTAAAAATTGGTCGCACTTATATTGCTTATCGGAGTCAGATTCAGGAAATCTTTCTTGCAACTGGTAATAGTTAATAATATTACCGATGCTGCTATTATATATTTTCTCATGATTGCTTTCATATTAATATCAATCTTAAAAGTTAAAATTTGCACCAAAGGTGAATGTTCTTGGAACCGGGTAGGTTGCATAATCATTACCCAGGTTCAAAACAGACGCTTGATCGCCGGTGCTGGTTCCGCCAACTTCAGGATTGATCCCCGGGTATTTGGTAAATACAAATAGTTGCTGGCCACTGGCATAGAATCTGATTGAACGGATGTATTTATTCTGTTTCAATGGTATGGTGTACCCAAGTGATATATTTTTCACAGTCAGAAAGCTTGCACCGTTGATATATCTCGTGCTAAACGTCCTGTCAAAACCGGATACGCCCGACCCCGCAGAACCGTAAAAACCAGCTCCTGGGTCCGATGGGGATTTCCAGCGGTTTGCGACCGCTTTGTAAACATTAAACACACCGTCGATGTTACCTGCGAATTCCAACATCCGATTGGCAATTTGATCGCCGTATTGCCCGGCCATAACAATGGACAGATCGAAATTTTTGTAAGAAAAGTTATTCGTAATACCATAT
Organism: Mucilaginibacter lappiensis; assembly: GCF_900155965.1. Taxonomy (GTDB): domain Bacteria; phylum Bacteroidota; class Bacteroidia; order Sphingobacteriales; family Sphingobacteriaceae; genus Mucilaginibacter; species Mucilaginibacter lappiensis. Next base: position 59,728 of record NZ_FTMG01000024.1, on the reverse strand, counting down.
ACAAATTTGGGGGTCGGGTCTCCGATGATCGCCTTGTCATTATTATCAAAGGTGACTGTTCCGTCACCATTTACATCTTTAAACCTTGCTGTACCTACCGCAGCCCCTATGTATTGCGGATACTTTTGAAGATCAGCCTGTGTATAGTTCAACCCCTCGAATACAAAACCATAGAGTTGGCCTATGGGTTTGCCAACTTCCGTGATCGTATTATCTCCGTATATGGCTGCATTGGCTGTGCCCAATTGTAATACCTTGTTTCTGTTAAAGGAAATATTAAAATTCGTGCTCCATTTAAATTTATCAACCATATTCTGGGTGGTTATTGAAAATTCATGTCCCCAGAACTTGATCTTGCCGATATTGGTAATCAGGCTGCTGAATCCAGATGAGCTAGGAACATCTACGGAATAAAGCAAATTATTAGTATTTCGGCTATAATAATCATAAGTGAAGGAAATCCGGTCGTTCAGAAAGCCGAACTCGGCTCCGACATCCACTGTAGTTGACTTTTCCCACCCTAATTGATTGTTAGCCAAACTTGTGGCACTTCTTCCGCTGACTACGTTGCCGTCAAGTACGTAGTTTGTAGAACTCACATTGGCATATTGGGTATAATTCCCGATGTTATTGTTACCGGTACTTCCATAACTTCCACGGAGTTTAAAAAAAGAGACCAGTGGGATACTTTCCATGAACTTTTCTTTGGTCACGATCCAGCCTACTGAAGCCGATGGAAAGTTTCCGTATTTGTTATCAGAGCCAAATCTTGAGGACCCATCCCGTCTGATCGAACCGGATACCAGGTATTTACCAGCAAAATCATAATTCAACCTCCCGATATACGACACAAGAGACCATTCCTGAACATCGCTGGTAGTTATGGTGGTTTTCGCGGCATTCAAAGTTTGCACCAGGTCATCAGGAAAATCTGAAGCATTGGTAATACTCGATTGCAGGCGATATTTTTGCGCTGTAAAACCAGCGAGGACATCAAAATGATGTTGACCCAGATCTTTCTTGTAGGTCAGGATGTTTTCTGTTAACCAGGTATAATATAACTGATTCTGGTTAACTGCTGTGATCGGTTGCGGCGGAGCTGCAAATAGCTTACCCGCAGTAGAGGGGTTGAAATTATTGAAAAGCGTTTGATTTAAATCAATGTTGATCGATGATTTATAGGTCAGATCCTTTATTGGAGTTATTTCTATGTAAGCATTTGACAATACCCGGTTAACTGTAGTGGCCCGTTTTACAACATTTAAAACATTATACCAGTTCGGGTTAGGGAAAAGCCCGGGACCTGTTGCCGTCAGTGGAATTGAACCGTCGGCATTTTTATAAGGTGCCAGGGGGGTAGTTAATATAGCCCCCTCTATAATACTTGGCTGATTATACCAGACACCATCAGCCTGCGGTGAATGTGAAACAGATACAGAAGGTGCTGCATTGAAACCGATCTTGATGAAATCATTCAACTGATAATCCGTATTTGATCGGAGTGAGTATCTTTTATAATTTGAATTGAGTAGCACGCCGTCCTGGTTAAAATACCCAACTGTGACACTGGAATTTGTTTTGTCTTTACTGCTGGCAACCGTGACGCTGTAATTCTGGATCTGCGCATTCCTGAATAAAATATCATACCAGTTCGTGCCTTCTCCATACTGCGACGGATTGGCATAAACAGGATCAATCGTTTGACCCTTTTGTTCCGCAATTTCTTTTTGATATTGAGCAAACTCCTGTGCATCCATCATTTGGGGCCTGCCTTTTTGCGGAAGCGACTGTACTCCGGCATACGCATTCAGACTGACTACCGATTGTCCTTTTTTTGCATGCTTTGTAGTTAATAACACTACACCATTGGTAGCCCGTGACCCGTATAAAGCAGTAGCCGCAGCATCTTTCAGAATGGAAATATTTTCAATTTCATCCGGATTGATATTGCTGATATCTCCTTCAATAGGTAAACCATCTACAACGTATAAAGGATTGGTGCCAGCTGAAATGGAGCCGGCACCTCTGATCCGCACTGACATACCCGCACCTGGCGTTCCTGTCGTTTGGGTGATCTGCACTCCCGATAGCTTTCCCTGAAGCTTTTGCGTCAACTGGGCAACAGGTTCGTCCTGCAGTTCCTTTGCATTCAAACTTTGAACGGCACCCGTGTTGTTCTTGCGTGTACTGGTGCCGTAAGCCACGACCACTACCTCGTTCAGAGCCTTGGATTCCTCAACTAACTTAATGTCGAGGATGGTATTGTTTCCTACAGGAACCTCCTGTGCAGTGAATCCTATGTAAGTAAATACTAACACCGCGTTCTCGTCCTTAACGCTGATCTGAAATTTACCACCAGCGTCCGTTGTTGTCGCATTGTGTGTGCCTTTTTCCAAGACACTCACGCCAGTCAATTCTTCGCCTTTTGCGTTTTTTACTGTTCCTCTGATTGATTTAATTTCCTGATCAGGCTGAACCAAAAGCTCCGGTTGGTCTATGGCACCTGTTTCATCTTTTTTCTTAGTCACTAAAATATAATCGTTGACATATTCATATTTCAGGCCAAGGGACTTGAATAATTTATCTAAAATGAGGTGTAACTCTTTATTGTTTTCCCGCAGTGTTAACTTTCGGGTGGCCTTGATAATCTCGGGACTGTAAATAAACTTCACATGGGCCGCATGCGACAATTTATCAAAGGCATAGGTTACATCCCGGTTTTTAATATCCACAGTTATTTTTCTGTTAAGCACTTCCTGACCTACAGAAATTCCTGCATGGGCACAAAGGGCAAACATTAAAATAATCGCAGGTATAATCGAAATTTTCATTATAGCAATAGCTAATGAAAAAGGTAATCCTTTTTTCATATTTTTACTTGGTTTGATTCGGTTCGTAATTGGATTAAACAATCCGCAACTTTTTTGATCGGAATTGCGGTTCTTTCTAAGGCAGTTAATGTTGGTTCATTAGCTGTCTTTTTTACAAGCGTCATTTTATTTTCATGTTTCTCCTTTTCTTTTAATTTCTTAATTGGTTAATTACAGCCATTTGAAGTAATTATTATATCACCGTTATTGGCTTCGTAACGAGCATCGATGGCACTACATATCAGCATTAGTTTTTTGTCGAAAGTTTCATTCCCCATCTGAGCTGTGACCGAACACGTGCGCAGTTTTTCGTCGTCATAGATAATCTTAATGCCGTATGCCTGTTCAAGTTTTTTGAAAACAACAGCTGCTGGTGTGGCGTCAAAATCAAAGTAATTGGCTTTGTTTTTTTGAAGAATATTCGGGTTTTTAGTAATTTTTTTAACAAGCTGCTGCTGTCTATTTAAAGCAACCAGCTGGTTGGGTGTAATAATGATGCCGTCATTTAGATCGGGTGCCTCGTTTTGAGCAACGAAGTTGGATTTTTTGAAAACGGATACTTTTCCTGTTTTGACTGTTACGGTTGCGGACGTATCATTATGTGCATTGTTAACAAGAAAGCTGGTTCCCAAAACCTTAGTCACCAGTCGCTCTGTATAAACTAAGAAAGGTTTTGTGTGATCCTTAGTCACTTGGAAGAAGCCCGAACCTATTAAATAAATCTCCCTCTTGCTAGTGGAAAACGTCCTGCTATAACCAATTTTACCGCCTTGGCCTAAAATAATATAGCTGCCATCGGAAAGAATAATTTTTTTGTCGCCTTTTGTCTGGTTAACGCAAATAATAAAATTTTGAGGATCTCTTTTAGCAACCTCAGTGATTAAATCATCCGGGTTGCGCTGGTATAACCAATAGGAACAAGTAATGACAAATGCAATAAGAAAGCTGGCCGCTATCAACGGCCATGCTTTTTTCCGAAATGGATTTAGGATATGTCCATCTTGTTTTACGGAAAACCCTTCGGGTTCCTTTAATGAACGTTTTAATTTATTGAGGACTTCTGTTTCAAGTAAATCAATATCCGCCAATTGCTCATTGTCCACAATATTCCGGTCTTCCAACTTCTGATAGATTTTGATTAACAGTTCTTTTTCCTTTTCGGAAGCATTTCCTGCTAAATACCTATCCAATAACTTTATGAATTCTTTTCTGATCACAATTGGCCCTTTATTACTAAGGGTAAAAAAGGGTGGGGTATGTCCTAGTCTAAAAAAAATTTATTTTAATATGGTTTATTTAAATATCAGGAGGAAGATCACAAAATACAGCTGTTGAATATTGACGCGTAGTTCTTGTAATGCCCGTGTCAGATGATTTCGAACGGTTTTAGTAGAAATCGCTAGTTTCCCGGCTATCTCTTTGTGCGATAGATGTTCGTTCCTGCTCAATATATATACCTCCTTGCACTTTGGAGGAAGTGCACTTACGAATGATGCAATTTGGAGTTCCAATTCTTTTTGCTCTAGTGAATCAATGTCAACGGACATGGGCAGTGCATTGACGATCTCGTCAATAATCGGTTCGTAGCGTTTGCAGTCTCTTATCTTGCGATATACTTCGTAGCGGACTGCGGCTGCCGCATAATTATAAAGACCTGTGGTAATGCTTAGCTGCGCTCTGTTACTCCATATCTTTATTAGAACATCCTGTACAATATCCTTGCAGGATTCCTCGTCTTTCAATATTTTGTAAGCAGACAAGTATAACTTTTTCCAGTATAGTTCATAAAGCATGATCATGGCTATGTCATCATTCTTTTTCAAGTTCATTATGACAATTGAATCGGCATGACCATTTTCGTTTTTCATGGATTTATTTAAGAAATTGTTACCTGGTTTGTTAGTTTATAGAACTGGTATCCTAATGTGAGATTTGTCCTGCGATAGTTTAAAAAGTAAATCAAAAAGATGGAATAAAAAATGACGCTGCTAAGCATTCTCTTGTATTCTTAATGGTGAAATTATTCTTGATAACCCGGCAATTTCAAATATGCAAAAAGTAATAATACAGTAAACCGCCTTTAAAAACTTTAGACATATGCTTATTACATTCAAAAATGAAAGTAAGCACAAGCCATATGGTTTTTGAGGTTAAATTGGTTATAACAAAAATAGTAGAATAACTTCGAAGTGCATCCTCTACTGTCTTGTCTTATCATATTGTCTCACTGTACCTTAACCGCTTAAAATACTTTACCTTCAGTCCATGCGACCGTTTTTTAAATAAGTTTACCAAATGATTTTTAATAAAGTAATTCCTTGTCTTTCCAGATCAAAATCGACTTTCGTTTCACCGTTTACAGGTGTGATGTATTGGGGAGAATAAGCTTCCTTTAGCTGACCAGCAGCTTCCAGTATTTTATATTCCTCTGCCGTGGGAGCCTTTGGAGAACCCATTTTTTCCATGCAGCGAATGAGTTACTGTTACCCTGGTCAATAATATATCGGGTCAATAAAACTCTTTGTTGCGGAAGCCCTTTTATGGTAACCGAGACTGGCGTCGGGCGGAAATTAATATCATTTTTGTCATGATAGTTCCACACCAAAACCGCGGCAGAATGGGCACTTTTAGTGGCTAAAGTATTCACATCGGGCTCTTGACCCCTAACGCTGGAATCGCGGATGGTCATATAGTTTTGCATAGAAGTGGATTCCGTCGCAATCCGGTTACCCCGCATCATACCCAGCATCCTGAACACATTTAGAACAGGTTTGTCAATTCCGTTAGTCGCCAGATCCCTAAATCCTTTAAAGTAAGGCTGGTCTTCAAACTCAAATCCCCAGGTAACAACGCCCGCCAGGTTAACGCCTCTTTTTTTGGCCAGATCGTAGGTGCGTGACATGGAAGCAGCAGTGTAAACGGCATACATCGTGCCATTCCGGTAGGCATTTTCGGGGTGTAAGTCTTCTGAACACGCGGCACAACCTTCCGGGTCTGATTCTCCTATGATGATCGGTAAATTTTTTAGGGCTGGAATAGAGGAAACGATTTCAAATCCTTTGTCAATGCTTCTTAGCTGGTTGCCCATATTCATCCAAACCACGCCGTCGACAAGTTTGGGCGAACCTTTGGCATGAAAGGAGATAAAATCAAGAGGCACGCCTCTTTTGCCGGTAGCGTTGTTGATACCACTAACCACATGAGTCAAAAATTGACGTATATACTCACCTCCGGATTTGCCATCGGGACTGGTAGTTTCAGGGCCGCCTACCTTTGCCGTAGGTAATGCTCTTTTAACCGCATCGGCCGTGTAGTCATACAATTTGTTGTACTCCTCCGGTGTTCCTTTCCAATAAAAACTTAAATCCGGTTCGTTCCAGACCTCCCAGTACCATCCTTCTACCTCTGCCTTTCCATATCGTTGTATAGAATGTTTTACCCATTGATAAACTAACGCGGCCCATTTTTTATAATCCTTCGGTGGATAAGCCCATCCGGAATAATGTTTATTGCTCTTATCGGTAGCAGCCTGCTCGGTAACAGAACCCGGTGTGGTGGACAGGGCTTCGGGCATAAATCCGACCTCCACAAGCGGTTTCATACCACGTTGAATATATGTGTCAAAAATACTGTCCACGATTTTCCAGTTATAAACAGGTTTCCCATTTTTATCTTCTGTGTAGGCATTAGTCGAACTCCATTTTAAACCAGGAATCCCATTGCCGGAGGTTAGCATATTGTGAGCTCTAATATTTACCCTTACCGGGCTTAATGCGGCAAGTTCGCTCAATAGCTTACGACCATCTTTCATATAGGTATAATTAGCCTCATCATATCCAAAAAACTCCCATACCGGTGGCAGGGGGGCCTGACTTTGCAATAGATTCACCTTCACAGAGACCGGCGGAATTTTTTCCTGCCCATAGCTGGTAAACGATACTGTCCATAAAATAATAATGCAGGATAAAAGGGGTAAAAAAAACGAAATTCTCATGATCATTAATTAGTTTTAATTAGAACAGGTATTAAAGTGCGCTTGCCCCGTCTGCAGAAATTGCCCGGAGGAACATTATTCCGTATTTGGCACCGGACGAACAAATTTTCTGTTAGTTTTTTCCCGCATGATCCAATTTCATCGGATCACGCGGGTTAAAACTAGTTGTTTTCAATAGATGTAGGGTGTATGACAATTATATTTAATAGCCGGTTTTTTGTTATTTGATATTATAGCACAATTTAGTTCCAATCTCCACCGATATCTTTGGCTACATTCGGGTTGGCATTTTTTTCAGATATAGGAATAGGTAATAAAACATTTTTATCCTGAAATGGCTGCGTGCCATCTTCTGCTTGCCTTTCCGAATTAATGGTTTGCTTGGCTATACCCCAGCGAATCAAGTCAAAATAACGCGATTGTTCGCCGGTTAATTCCAGTTGTCTTTCCCGCATTAGTATGGTCATGGCTTGTGACTGACCGCCTAATGAAGTGTACAGCGGGGCATTTACACTCGGTCTGCTACGCACCTGATTAATCAATGCCAGCGGCTGACCACCCGTATTTCCTTGTTGTATGTACGCCTCGGCCAGCATTAATAATACATCGGCATAGCGTATTACCTGGCCATTGATACCACTTTGCGGGCCTCCAAAGGATTCTACTTTATTATAATATTCATATTTTAACCAATGGTAGCCGGTGGTCGCTGTGATAAGATTGCCATTGGCATCATATTTATAAGGATATGGAATGGGTACTTTGGGGATACTTGAACTGATAGCGCATGACTGACAATATGCTGTTTGACCGCCACTGGCTGCATCCCCATAAAAGGTATAAGCGGCACGCGGATCAACATAAGTGGCGTTGGTTTGCGGATTGGGATAGGTGAATGCCTTTACAGCAGTTGTAGTAATAAATGTATTGCTCCAGTCATTAAAGCCATATTCCTGCGCGCGCGCAGAGTGCGTTGCCTTACCTCCCCATACTTCCTCTCCTCCAAATAGATAATATTGGTTACCAATGCCCCAGTCAGTCCATGCCTGATTCATTACCTGTAAGATTGTTTCCGGGTTTTTGCCTGGATCATCCTGGTTAGGGTCATCAAACAGATCATTATACTGTGGTGCTAATGCATAGGTAAAAGGAGGCTGAGTTAATTTAGTCAGTTCAGCAACGGCATCTGTCCATTTTTTTTCATATAGATATGATTTGCCCAGCAATGCGGTAGCGGCTCCTTTAGTAGCCCGGCCATAATCGGTAGCTGCATAGGAGAGCGGAAGATCGGTTTCCGCATCTTTCAGGTCTTTTTCTACAAAAGCCCATATATCAGCAACGGCGGTACGTGGCAGGTTAATTTGATCAGAAGTGGGTTGCGGTTGGTAATCTGTACGCAACGGTACGCGTCCATATAAGTTAACCAGATTAAAATAGGCATAAGCGCGCAAAAACTTAGCTTCGGCGATATATTGCTTCTGATGGGCTTGTTCGGTAGTATTGGCGGGAGTCCAGGCCTGTGCGCGGTTAATTACCACGTTTGATCGCAGGATCATCCGGTACAACGAAGCCCACATGGCATCCAGCTGAGGCTGGTTTGCAGAGAAATTGTACTGTGCAAGTCCCAATAGATCTCCCTGCAATGCCGCGTCATTTTTGGCATCATAACCCATTAAATCAAAGATATAATACCACTCCCTGGCCCATAAACCAACGTGCAGAAAAGTAGCATAATCGGCTATTACGCCCTGGTTAATTGCCGCGTCGCTGGTAAAAAAAGTATCATAGGTGTAAGCGCTTTTATTCACCAGGTTCAGGTCTTTTTTACATCCTCCTGCCGTAAGGGTTACACATACGGCTATCAGATATTTAATATATTTTTTCATGTTCGTATCGTTAATGTTTTACTGTAGTTAAAATCCAACTTGTACTCCTGCCAAAAATGTACGCGGTTGTGGAATCTGCCCGTCATCAATACCGCGGTTAAATATGTAATCGCCATTGCTACCCTGGGCGCTTACTTCCGGGTCATATCCTTTATAACCGGTTATGGTAAACAGATTCTGCGCGGCGATATAGACCCTCAACCTGCTCAGTACATTACCCGAGAAAGATTTGAGGGCAGCCTTGGTGAAGGTATAGCCCAATGTTATATTACGTGCCCGCAGATAAGAACCGTTTTCAACAAAAAAGTCAGATGGCCTTAAGTTGCCTGATGCAGTCACATTCTGTGCAGCCCTGGGCAATGTTGCCACATCACCTGGTTTTTCCCAACGACCGAGGATCGCTGTGGTCGCATTATGCCCGGTTGAAGCATTTTCGGTAAAGAATTTCAATGAGTTTACCAGTTGTACCCCCGCAACGCCGGAAATAACAATGTTCAGATCAAAATTCTTATAGGTAACACCTGCGTTAAAACCGAATATATATTTGGGCATTGAGCTTCCCAATACTTGTTGGTCTTTGTCATCTACTACACCGTCACCATTCAAGTCTTTAAATATAAAATCACCCGGTAACAAACCTGGTTGATAAACAGTGGTTTTTCCACCGGATTTTTGGATGGCGACTGCGTTTAAGGCATCTATTTCGGCCTGATCCTTAGCGACATGATCAACCCGGTAGCCATAAAAGGCACCGACTGGTATTCCCGGTTTGGTTAAGGTAATACCATTTAGGTTGTCAAATACTCCTGATATAATCGGGGTTGGAGACTGTGCGCCCAATGATAGTGTTTTATTTTTATTATATGCGCCATTGGCACTGATGTTAAACCCAAGATCATTATTGATTTTAGCCTGATAGCTTACCTGTAGTTCAATACCCCTGTTCTGCACATCGGCCGCGTTAACTACTTCAGTGCTGCCGATCCCGCTTAAGCCTCCAATGCCCAAACTGGTTGGTATGGGAATAGCTACCAATAAACCGGTACTCTTCCGGTTATAATAATCAGCAGTTACGGTGAGTCTGTTGTTCAGGAAACCGAGGTCAATACCCGCATCGGTTTGCGCGGTTTGCTCCCATTTGAGCAAAGGGTTAGCGATAGAGGCGACGGTTGCCCCATTAACAAAAGTTTCATTTTGCCCTAAAGAATATACCAAGTTACCTGCCGGGTTACCAGCAAAAGCAAATACCTGGGTGTTGGTTAATCCAAATTTGTTGTTACCACTGCGGCCGTATCCTATACGCAGTTTGCCGTCACTAAGAAACGGGAATGTTGATTTGATAAAATCTTCGTCAATAAAGCGCCAGGCAAAGCCTACACCCGGAAAATTACCATAGCGGTTTTGGGGCCCGAAATTAGAGGAGCCATCGCGGCGGATACTGGCTGATAATATATAACGGTCATTAAAGGTGTATATCACGCGGCCATAGTAAGAAATGGCCCGGCCGAACTGCGTATAATAATTGGTGGAATTGCCCAGGCTGGCAATGGTTGGTGCAACTCCAATATCCTTTACATTATCAGTTAACATACCCGTACCCAATACATTCAGATATTTGTTCGTTCCTGCGTCGATGTAACTGGTACCCACTGTGGCCGATATATTGTGTTTGCCAAATGTGCGGTTAAAGGACAGGTAGTTTTCAAATGTGTAATTAGAGTAGGTATTGAAAGTTCTTCCTGCCTGACGGCTATTACCCAGGTTATTTGATCCCACGTAGGGTATCTGATAAGAATCACTTGTGGTATTGCCATACACAGCTGCCAGCTGAGATCTGAGCGTTAACCCCTGTAAGATATTTACTTCTCCAAATACCTGGGGATATAGTACCAGGTCGTTACTGCTAAGCGTCTGAACGCCTAAATTCTGCAGTGGGTTTGGTACATTGCTGTTATCATCAACATTGGTAACGATGGAATAACCACCCAAAACAGACGGATCATAAATTGGCTTGTAAGGTGCATAGGTTATGGCATTTACAATACTTGCCGCCTGCCCTTTGGTGGTGGTGTACCGCACACTCAGGCTTTGCCCGAAATGAAAGCGGCCAAGCTTTTCATCCAATGAAAAACGACTGTTCAGCCTTCTGAAATTATAGTCTTTTACAATAGCGTCCTGCGTGTTGTAGCCCAATGACATGTTATACAATACCTTGTCGCTGCCGCCGCTCACATTAACATCATTTTGGGTACTCAACGCTGTCTTAAATATGGCCTTTTGCCAGTCTACACGGTCAACAAGCACATCCGGCGTATTAAATTTTGCCGGTAATGTGCCTTTGTTCGTTGCAACGATATCTTTGATCAGGTTAACATAATCATTGGCTTTGAGCAGATCAAGTTGTTTCCAGGCTGATGAAGAACCTACCTGCGAGTTAAAAGACACCTGTGTGGTACCTTTTTTACCTTTTTTGGTAGTGATAATGACAACCCCATTGGCACCGGCAACACCATAGATGGCTATGGAAGCGGCATCTTTTAATACGGTGATATTTTCAATGTCATTTGGGCTAATAGTATTAAACAGGTTTCCATCACCTTGTATACCATCAATTACGTATAAGGGATCAACACTTGTAAAAGAGCCTGTACCCCGCACGATGATCTGGGCATTTGAGCCTGGTAGGCCATTGGTATTGACTACCTGTACACCCGGAGCCTTGCCGATCAATAATTGGGATGCACTGGTTGAAGTATTGGCCCCGGCATCTTTTGCGGCCACTACATTCACCGAGCCAACCAGATCCTTTTTTCTCGCTGATCCGTAACCGATCACCACGACCTCGTTAAGCGCCTGGTTATCTGACTGTAGTTTAACGTTAATCAGGCTGCGACCACTTACTTTTATCTCCTGTTTACCAAAGCCGATAAACGAAAATACCAGGGTAGCGTCTCCTGATACGTTTAGGGAGTAAGAACCATCCTCCTGGGTAATAATTCCATTTTGTTTTCCTTTTTCCACTACGGTAACACCGGGTAGGGGACGGCCATCGTCCGACGACGTTACTATTCCTTTAACAGGGGTTGTTTGTGCCATAACAGACAATGTACTCATAGACACCAGTAGCAGAAACAGGAGCCGTAATTTGGCTGGTCTTAACAGCCTTGTCAGGTTAGTAATTTTCATTCTCATAATTGATGGTTTGAAGTTTATTAATTTGATTTTGAAGGTAATTAATTGTTGTATTAACACTAATGAAAAACTGTAAAGAATTACAATCGATTGCGAAATGAAATCAAATGCCCTTTGTCTCGGTTGTAAAAGGTAAATTGGTTTATTGGTCTATTGGATCAGTATTTTTGACGATCAAAAATAATCTTAAGCAGTTTGCGCCATAGGTATCTTTTGTTAATAAATAGGTATTCAAATGTTTCAGATTTATTCCGTTTTATAACCTGAACAAGCAGGAGATAAATGAAGAGGATATCAAGTAGACCTTTAACTGTGAACACGTAAACGGTTTGTAATCAAATATATTTTTGTAAGCAACAAATAAGGGGTATCGAGAAATCCTAGCCTATAGGGCAAATTGATATAAGCTGACCAGAAAGCGTGAAAATACCTCTGCTACGCAGCTGAAGTTAACATTTCGCTACCTATTTTTAAACATAACAGGAAGTAGTACACCAATAAAACCGCATAATTTAGCCGCGCTATAAACTAATTCCACATCTGTAATAATATTTAATAAGTGTGCTAGAAAGATAGTGATGGGCACTAAAGAACTGTTATTAAGTATCACCGGCGATACCAAATTGTACGGAGGGGTTTACAGTGGAGCTTAGTAAATAAAACGCCATACATACCAATTGATATAAATTATATAAACTCAAATTATGCTCAAGCAAAAACTAATCCTGTTTTTAATACTACTGACCGGCTTTTGGCTAAAAGCTGAAAATGTTAGCGCGAATATCATATCCTATAAAAAAGAAGCTGATGGGGTTAGCTTTTCACTGGATAAGGGACTGATGAAAATAAAAGTATGTCGTGACGATATTATTGAAGTAAAATACACCATTTTGAAATCGTTTTCACAATCGCCATCACTGGTTGTGAATAACAATTGGGCATCCCGTGTTGGTTTCACAGTAACGGAGTCTGATGGAAATGTAGTGATTAATACCGGCGCATTAAAAGTTGTGGTTAATAAAATAACCGAGGCTATTACTTACACCACAATAACCGGAAAAGTAATTACAGCAGAGGATAAAACAGAAAATAAATCAATGCTGGCAGCAACTATTGCAGGCATAAACACCTACAACTGTACAACCCAATTTTGCTCGCCCCAGGATGAGGCTCTATTTGGTTTGGGTTGTCATCCGGTTGATTCTTTGTCTATTAATTATAAAGGCCGTAACCAGGATATGGCCATTAAGTATATGACAGGCGCTATACCCGTTCTATTATCCACCAAGGGTTATGGTTTATTGTGGGATAATTATTCGGCATCCAACTTTTACGGAGCCGAGGCTAATAATACCAAATTCAAATACGTTTCGGAAAGCGGTAAACAAATTGATTATTACTTTTTTTACGGACCCGATTTTGACCACATCATTGATCTCTACCGTAAAGCAACCGGTAAGGCTCCTATGTTTCCTAAATGGTCATTCGGCCTTTTTCAATCTCAGGACAGGTACATGAGTCAGCAGGAAATATTAAAAGTGAAAGATAATTACCGCAATAACCACATCCCGGTTGATGCAATTGTGCAGGACTGGTACTACTGGGATCCATTGCCTATTGGTTCGCATGTCATGAACCCCGAAAGATACCCAGACCCAAAAGCTTTGGTTGATGAACTGCATAAGGCAAACTTACATGCCATGATCTCTATTTGGCCTGTGTTTGGTAAAGGAACCCACAATTTTGATGCACTTAAAAGTAGAGGCTATTTAACCAATATTACCTGGGATAATGTAGTTACACGCACTTTTGATACCTATTATGATGCACATAACCCCAAAGCCCGGGATTTATACTGGGAGCAGGCTCGTGACAGTTTAGTGAAATGCTATGGTTGGGATGCCTGGTGGGTTGATCAATGCGAGCCGGATAATGGCGCCCTGCTTGATGAGCGCCGTAAGGATACCTTTTACAGCGGTAGGGGAATAGATTATTTTAACACCTACTCTTTAGAACACACTAAAGGCATTTACGGTGGCTGGCGAAAAGATATTCCCGGCAAACGGGCATTTTTCCTGGTAAGGCAAGCTTTTGCGGGGCAGCAACGCAATGCCACAACCTTATGGTCGTCTGATATTAGCTGTACTTTTGCATCCTATAAAATACAAGTACCGCAGGGTATTAATGCTTGTGCCTCAGGTATACCTTACTGGACATCTGACATCGGTGGATATCATCTGAACTGGAAAGCTGCCGATTGGTCAAAGCCCGAAAACCGGGAACTATTTACCCGTTGGTTCCAGTTTGGTACGTTTTGCCCTATATTCCGTATCCATGGCAAAGGTGAAAGAGCATTGTTCTCAGATAACTGGGATGCAAAAACCAAAGCTATACTGTTGAACTATGATAAATTACGATACCGCTTACTACCTTATATTTACTCGCTGGCCGGAAAAGTAACTACAGATAATTATACGATGATGCGCGCACTTAGCTTCGATTTTCGGAACGATCCTAAAGTTTACAGTATCGCTGATCAATATATGTTTGGGCCGGCATTCCTGGTAAATCCTGTTACCGAACAATTGTATACAGGTAGTAACGCCGCCGCCGGCAAAATTACCCGCAGTGTGTATTTACCGGCAGCAACCCAATGGTATGATTTCTGGACGGGCAAAAAATACGAGGGAGGGCAAACATTAGATGCCGCTTCACCCATTGATATTATGCCTTTATACGTAAAAGCAGGCTCAATAATACCGATGGGGCCTGATGTTGAGTATGCAACAGAAAAGCCTGGTAGCCCAATTGAGCTTCGTATTTACCCTGGGACAGATGGGATATTTAAGTTCTATGAGGATGAAAATGATAACTATGATTATGAAAAAGGAGCATATGCTACTTTTACTTTATCCTGGGATGATAAAAATCACAGTTTAACTATTTCTGATACCCAGGGTAAATTTCCCGGAATGCTTAAAACACACAAATTTAATGTAGTGCTGGTTAATGAACAGCAAGGCACCAACTTAAAAATTACCGCGCAAGCCAATAAAGTAGTTCAGTACGAAGGGAAAAGGGTTAATATAAAATTATAAATTAATTGTTTTTTTAACAATTTAAAATATTAAAGTTACATTAGTGTCATCTCATGAGGAGATGACACCAATTGTTATTTATTGCCTCTTTAATATTTATTGTTAGCTCTATGCGCCCAAAACTACTTATAGTTTACGCTGTCATTTTTTTTACATCTAAAGCTGGTTTAGCACAGCATGGTCAGTACCAGTTCTTGAATATTGATATCGATAAAGGCCTTTCAAACAATCAGGTCAACTGTATTTATAAAGATAAACGGGGCTTTATGTGGTTTGGTACCATGTCCGGTCTTGATAAGTATAATGGCTATACCTTTAAGGTATTTAAGCGCGATACGCGTAATCCACATTCCCTCAATGATGATTGTATCGTCAATATTTGTGAAGGCCCGGAAGCTAAACTATGGATTGAAACCCGGAACGGTTTTAATATTTATGACCCGCTGACCGAACAGTTTGAGCATGATCTCATACCTGAGGAACAATCCTTACACCTGCCCAATTACGGATTGAGTTCGATAAAAAAAGATAACAAGGGCAATTACTGGTTTCTATATGCAAATGATGGTGTTTATAAATATGACCCGCTCAGACACAAAACCTGGCATTTCTCGCATACTTTCAATAAGTCCTTATACAGCGACATTGTCATGGGTATTGATGAGGATAAACAAGGTAATATGTGGTTTATATATCATGACGGAGTTCTGGAAAAGTTTAACACCTTCCAACAAAAAGTTACCTTTCGTTCTGATCTGTTGAGCAAGGCCAATGTTGCTGCAAATTACAACTATTCACTTACGGTTGACCGAGATAATGATTTGTGGCTATACTCCAGAAACAGCTCATTAGGGGTCTATTATTTTAGTCCTGATAAACATACTTTTATGCATTTGGATAAAACAACTTCCGGTGCAAGACTAAATACCAATATAATCAATAACATAACACAAGATGATAAGGGTATCATTTGGGTAGCGACGGATCATGGCGGTATTAACCTGATAGATAAAAAGGATTTTAGTGTACGTTATTTATTAAACCGGGAGGATGATAGCAAGTCTATCGCGCAAAATAGTGGCGTGGTCTATAAGGATGATATGGGAATTATGTGGTTTGGTACTTATAAGCGGGGTATCAGTTATTATCATAAAAACATAATTAAATTTCCAGTCTACCGGCACTTTGCTTCTGACGTCAATAGTTTAAGCTTTGAGGATGTCAATAAGTTTGTGGAAGATGATTTGGGTAATTTATGGATTGGCACCAATGGTGGCGGATTAACTTATTTCAACCGGAAAACGGGTAGATATACCCAGTACAAACATGAAACGGGAAATACGAATAGTTTAAGCAATGATGTGATCATCAGCTTGTGTATTGACCACCAGAAGAAATTATGGATAGGCACTTATTTTGGCGGGCTTGACTGTTTTGATGGTAGAACATTTACACACTACCGGCATAATGATAGGGACAGTACTACTATATCAGATGACAGGGTATGGTCAATCCTGGAGGATTCCGGCAATCGATTGTGGATAGGAACTTTCACGGGTGGTTTGAATATGCTGGACAGAAGCAAAAACATATTTAAACATTATAAACCGTTCCAGCCAAACTCTGTCCATTCTGCTTTTATTTCATCCATTTTCGAAGATCGGGACAGGAATATTTGGTTTGGGAGTTACTATGGCGTTGACGTATTGCTTAAAAAGAATAATCGTTTTATACATTATATCCATGAGGATAAAAATCCCAATAGCCTGAACATGGACAATGTGACCAGTATTAACCAGGATAGCCGTGGTTTGATGTGGATCAGTACACTTGAGGGACTTAATATATTTGATCCGGCCAGGAATAAATTCTCGGTTCTTTCAAAAGAAAACGGGCTTCCGGATAATATGGTGCTGAATACGCTTGAAGATAATAACCATACCATTTGGTTAAGCACACCTAAGGGGCTTTGCAACATTACTTTAACCCCATTTAATGGAAGCTACCGGTATCAGTTTAAAAGTTTTGATGAAACTGATGGTCTACAGGGAAGAGAATTTAATGTAAATGCAGCGTTAAAAACAAAGAGAGGAGAAATGATTTTTGGCGGAGCGAAAGGATTTAATATGTTTTTACCTGAAAATATCGGTTATGTTGAAAGCGCGCCTATGCCCGCTTTAGCTGACTTTCAGATGTTTAATAAAACTCTTAATCCGGGAGAAGCAGTTAATGGGCATGTTGTCCTCTCTAAATCAATAACGGAAACGAGCGACTTGGCACTTCGATATAATGAGAACTCTTTTTCAATAGGCTTTGCTGATCTTAATTTTTTTAATTCAGGGAAGGTTAAGCTGGAGTATAAATTAGATGGTTTCGATAAGGCATGGATTAAAAATGATGATAAAACAAGGAAAGCTACCTATACTAATATTGATCCAGGTAACTATGTATTTAAGGTTAGAGCTGTCAGTAATAATGGTAGTTTAACGAGCCTTCCATTAACCTTACCCATAAGAATACAACCCCCCTTCTGGAAAACCAGGTTCGCGTACTTATTATATTTATTAACATGTTTAACCTCATTATGGTACATAAGACAACGTGGGATAAAAAAAATAGAAGCGAAGTTTGAGCTTGAACGTGAGCGGGAGGAAGCCCGGCGCATGCATGAACTGGATTTAATGAAGATAGAGTTTTTTACTAATGTAAGTCATGAGTTCAGAACACCCATATCGTTAATATTGGCGCCTGTGGAATGTATGCTGAAAGAGGCGGACGATAAAAGTAATCATCGCAAACTGCAAATGATCTATCAAAACAGTAAGCGTTTACTAAATATGATCAATCAATTGCTTGACTTTAGTAAATTATCGCTGCAAAAGTTTAAAATAGATTTAAAGGAAGCTGATATTATAAAAAATATCAGGGACACCTGTGATCTGTTTAGTACGCTTGCGGATAAAAAACAGATCAGGTTTGGTTTTGAGTGTGAAACAGATTCATGCATGGCGTTCTTTGATGAAGATAAAATCGAAAGAATACTCTTCAACCTGGTATCAAACGCTTTGAAATTTACACATGAATCCGGATGTGTAAATGTTACCGTTAAATTGCTTGAATCAAATATGGCGGACATGACATTACTAGAGATACATGTAAAAGACACCGGTATCGGTATCCCGGCAGAAAAGCACGATAAGATATTCGAGCGCTTTTTTCAGAATATTATGCCGGCCTCTATGATCAATCAGGGTAGTGGAATTGGTTTGGCAATAACGAAGGAGTTTGTAAACCTGATGGGTGGAGTTATTTCGGTAGAAAGTGAACCCGGAAAAGGAAGCTCGTTTATAGTACGATTGCCGTTAAAGCTTTCAAAAGAGTTAAATAGGAATGAAGCAAATATCCCGTCGATGTCATTTCAATTAATAAAGACAGAACCGGTAGTTTACGAAAAGAAGGATAAAAGAATAACCATTTTAATTGTTGAAGATAACCCGGAATTTAGAACTTACCTGAAAGAAGATCTAAACCGAAGCTATAATGTGGTTGAAGCAGCTAACGGAAGAGACGGCTGGCAAAAAGCACTATCACTGCATCCCAATTTAATATTAAGTGACATTAACATGCCTGAAATTAATGGCATTGATTTCTGTAAAAAAATACGAAGCGATAAACGTACAGAACACATTCCGTTTATATTGCTTACTGCTTTTACAGCTGGAGAGCAGGAGCTGATTGGGTTGGAAACCGGTGCTAACGATTATATGATCAAACCTTTTAATTTCGAGGTGTTGCATTTTAAGATCAAAAACCTGCTTAAATATCAGCAGTCAACAAAAGAAACCTACCAGAAACAAATTGAAGTCGAGCCCTCCGCGGTGGTTATTGAAGGCCCGGATATGAAATTTATGAAAAAGGCATTGGCCGTTATTGAGGCAAATATATCTAATGCTGATTTTTCTGTTGAAATGTTAAGTAGAGAAGTAAATATGAGTCGCGTAGCTTTATACAGAAAGGTCTTTAACCTTTTGGGAAAAGCGCCCCTTGAATTTATAAAATCGATTCGTCTTAAAAGGGCAATGCAGTTATTAGAAATGAATGAATTCACTATCGCGGAAGTTGCTTACCAGGTAGGTTATAATAACCCCAAATATTTTGCAAAGGCTTTTAAGTCGGAGTTTTCTATACTGCCTTCTGACTACCTTAATGAGTTGAAAAAGAATAAATAAACCGGCCCGGATGATATACGCAGGTAGTATTTGAAATTCACGCTCATTCCTTATTACAAGTCTTCAAATTTATTGGATTAAGTGATACAGATTCAGGCCGGCACACGGTGGGTTTTATATTAAATTGTCGTAGCAAATAAAGTGGGAGTTTATGAATGATTCAAATGTTGTTTTTTGGCATTTTATTGGTTAAATAATTGATAGCTAGTCATTTGAAAATATTTGATTGTAACTAATTTATCCCTAAACTGTAACAATTTATCCATCGTTTATTCCTGTGTATAAGTAACTTGCCTCCCGTTATAAACAACCAATTATACTGCGTGCACAACGCATTTTTTGCAACCAATTAATTAACTAAATTATTAAAATGATTATGAATCAATAATTACTATCTCCATTATTATTTCCGGGATTTGATATCGTCTGCAAGTTTTACTGCGCGAAAATAGGGTTTTTGAATATCCATCTGTTAGTGATTGACAAGATGTAAAATAACCCCAGGGATAGGTATGCCTGTTTTTTTCTCCATTGAAGTACGAGTCAATTTGGGCATAGTAGTTTATGCCCGGAAGTATTAATCAACGAATTAATCAAACTACACAAATTTTTTTGAACCAATTATTCACCAACCCTAAAATTTTAGCTATTTAAAAAATGAAGAAGAAATTAAAAAGAAAAGTAACCGGAAAGCGTTACTGGATTTTCTTTACGTTGATATTCTTTTCTTTTACCTGCTATGCCCAAACCCATAGTATTACCGGAAAAATAACCAGTGCTGATAATTCCAAGCCATTACCCGGTGTAAATGTTAGAGTTAAGGATTCGTCAACAGGTACGGTATCAGGGATAGATGGTAGTTACACCATCAGTGCAAAGTCCGGAGACGTATTGATCTTTAGCTTTGTAAGTTATAGCACCCAGCAAATATACATTGGACAGACTAGCACCATCAATGTAGCGCTTAAACCATCAACAAGCGATTTAAATGAGGTAGTGGTTATTGGATACGGTACCAAAAAACGCGGGGATCTTACCGGTTCAGTATCTTCTGTTACCGCTGCTGATATTGTAAAAACACAACCTACAACAATTGATCAGGCCTTACAGGGACGGGTAGCGGGAGTGGTAGTACAACAGGTCTCAGGTCAGCCTGGTGGTGATGTCAATGTACAAATACGGGGCCTTGGTGGTTTTACTGGCTCGCCGCCGCTTTATGTCATTGACGGGATACAGATCCCGCCCAACGCTCAATCGCCCATTCCGGGCAATGGCACAAATCCCTTATCCAGCATTAATCCATCAGATATCGCTTCCATAGACGTGTTGAAGGATGCATCCGCAACAGCTATATACGGATCGCAGGCATCAAATGGTGTAATTATTATCACCACTAAAAAGGGAGTTTCAGGCCCGCCCCAGGTAAGCTATGATGGATACGTAGGCTGGCAAAAACTGCCCAAGTATTATGATGTGATGGATTTGCGTCAGTACGCGACGTTTATGAACGAAAAGGGGACCATTATAGGTTACGACCTGAGGCCACAATTTGCAAACCCTCAATATCTGGGTGTAGGCACCAACTGGCAAAAAGCCTTGTACCGGACCGCTCCTATGCTAAATCACAACGTTGCTGTTAGCGGCGGCGATGCCCGTACTAAATATTATTTATCGGGTACCTATTTTTCACAGGAGGGTATTGCCTTAGGTTCCGATTTTAAACGAACTTCCGTTAAAGCAAATATTGATAACAAAACAACCGATTGGTTAAGAATAGGTACCAACATACAATTGGCCCACGTTGCTGAAAATGTGGCCACGACCAATACCGGGGTAATTCTTCAGGCTTTAAATCAGACGCCCGATGTAAATGTGGTCAATCCTGATGGTACTTGGGGTGGTAATGATCCCAATATTTATGGAGCAATAGGAACCAATCCGTTTGCGATAGCTACCATCGTAAAAGATTTTAAAAGCAGGTATCAGTTATTCGGCAATGCTTATGCCGAGATTCAATTTACAAGAGACCTTAGTTTACGCAATGAGGTTTCTGGCAATTTCGACTTTGCTACGGAAGATTATTTTAACCCCACTTATACTATGGGCGCCTATACTAAAACGACAAATTCCGGAACGTCCACAAGCGCGCAAAACTTTTATAATTCAATTACCAATTACTTAACATACAATCACACTTTTAACAGCAAATATTACGTCAATGTAATGGCGGGACATGAGGCGCAGCTGCTTAAGAATAATAGTGTTTCAGCTACAAGGACCAATTTTGCGAGTAATAATGTACAAACCATCAGCAGTGGCGATGGAACAACCGCAACCAATACCGGTACTAAGGGACAAGGTTCACTGGAGGCCTATTTTGGGCGTGCAAATTTTACCTATGATGATAAGTACCTGCTAACAGCCACGGTACGACATGATGGTTCTTCAAAATTTGCGCCGGCTAACCGATGGAATACCACGTACTCCGGTGCACTGGCCTGGAAAGTAAATCATGAAGCGCTTTTGAAAGATATCAAAGCGATCAACGATTTAAAACTCAGAATCGGTTACGGTTTGGTAAATAATCAGAATATTTCCGAGTATGCTTACGGGTCTACCTTAACCACGGTAGCAACCGGTTTATCAGGCAATTCACAGTTAACGGCCACAACCGGTAACCCGGATATCAAATGGGAAACCACAAAATCCTACAATGTGGGCCTGGATGCCAGTATTTTAAACAATAGAATAACATTTACCGTTGATGCCTACTACCGTAAAACTTCAAACTTATTATTGAGTCTTACTGAACCTTTTTATTCAGGTACGTTTCCAAATGGAGGATATTCGCCGGGCGCGGTTCAAGCCCCTTATGTTAATATCGGATCAGTAAGTAATAAAGGTATTGAGTTTTCCTTGTCAACGGTCAACATCAGATCTAAAGATTTTAACTGGAGAACCAACCTGACGTTCTCACAAAACAAGAACAAAGTTTTGGCCTTAGTCGATGGTACCCCTGCCATTTATGGTGCTGTTACAAAGACTGTTGTGGGGCGTTCCATCGGTGAATTTTATGGTTATCAATCCCTGGGTATTTATAAGAACGCGGCGGATTTTACCAAATACCCGGCGTTATCACAAAACGGGAACGGATCTATACCCATTACGCCTGGTTCCGGCGGGGTTTGGGTAGGTGATGTTATTTTTAAGGACATTAATAAGGATGGCAAAATTGACGCGAATGATCAAACTTTCTTAGGATCGCCGTTGCCAAAATTTCAATATGGTATCAATAACTCATTTTCCTATAAAAACATTGATCTGAATGTTTTTATGACCGGTAATTATGGCAATAAAATTTACAACCAGCTAAAGGTTAACGGAAATAACCCTAACCAAAATTTTGGCTATTTCGCAGATGTAATTAATTACGCTAAAATAGGGCTGATAAATCCTACCGGTTCTGCATCTGATATTAACAATGTATATATCACCAATCCGGAAACCAATATTACCCGGATAAGCCAAAGCAGCGGCAATGATAATCAGCGTTTTTCTGATAGATATATAGAAAGTGGCTCTTTTCTGAAGTGCAAAAGTATTGCTTTGGGTTATAGCTTTTCGAACAGCCTCTTAAACAGAATTCACCTGAAATCATTACGTGTTTACGTCAATGTGACCAATGTATTTACCATAACCAAATATACAGGTTATGATCCGGAGATCGGTTCATGGAACCCTTTGGCAGCGGGTATTGATAACGGCTATTATGCACAGCCACGTGTTTATACGGTTGGCCTTAACGTATCGCTTAATAATTAAAATTATGATTATGAAACTGATTAAATTAAATATATGCTTATTGTTTATCATGGTGGTGATAATCAGCTGCAAAAAGGATTTTTTAAACCGACCTCCTTTAACCGGATTAACTACTGATAATTTTTATAAAAGCAGCTCCGATCTAAGGCTTGCTACAGCTGCCCTGTATGCCCAGCCCTGGTTTAGCTGGAATAATTTCCCGCTATTGGGGGTTGGTGACATTATGAGCGGCAATATGCTGCAGCCTTATAACGCCGACCTGGTTCAGTTCACTACATTTTCTATCACCAGCCAAAATTCCTATATCACCAATTCATGGCAATCCTTTTATGATATTGTGGCTCATTGTAACATCAATATTAAGGCGATTAATACCAAACTTCCTGATAGTGTCTCTGTCAAAAGTAAAACGGGGGCTCTTGGAGAACTGAGATTTATACGGGCCACTTCCTATTTCTTTATAGCCCAGTTATGGGGCCCGGTACCTATTATTGAAGACAATGATAAGCTGATCGCGAATCCTTTAGTGCCGCGCAACAAGCTGAGTGATGTTTATAAATTTATCATCAATGATTTAAGGTATGCAGCAGCCAATCTGCCCAAATCAGATCAACCCGGACGTGTAACCACTTGGTCAGCACAGGGTTTACTGGCCAAAGTGTATTTAACCAGGGCAGGTTTAGGGCAAAGTGGTAGCCGTAACCAAACCGATCTGGATAGCGCGGCCTATTACGCGGGAAGCGTTTGTAATACAAGTGGTTTAACGCTATTACCAAGTTACTATAATCTTTTCAGAACACAATTTAATGATAATTCCGAGTCGCTGTTCGCGTTTCAATGGGCGCCAGGTGTAGGTTACGGTGGTGGAAATGGTATACAGGCGCAATTCGCGCCCAGTAGCAGCCTGATTACCGGAGGTGGTGGCTGGGGAGGGGCAATCGGTCCTACCATTGA
Source organism: Mucilaginibacter lappiensis (assembly GCF_900155965.1). Taxonomy (GTDB): domain Bacteria; phylum Bacteroidota; class Bacteroidia; order Sphingobacteriales; family Sphingobacteriaceae; genus Mucilaginibacter; species Mucilaginibacter lappiensis. Next base: position 35,683 of record NZ_FTMG01000024.1, on the reverse strand, counting down.
TCTGGCTAACTTATACACTCCACAGGACTCCATCCGCCGTAAGGCAACTTATATGCTAACCGGTGATCATTATCCCGAGTTAAACGCTGCAGGTGGCGGTTATACCGCTACCGGGGTAAATGTTAAAAAGCACGTGGTTGGTACGGCTGCCGATAATAATTCGCCAACCATGGACCTTTGGTCATCGATTGAACATAATGCGGTAATACGGTTAGGGGATGTGTACCTGATATACGTAGAAGCATTACTGGGTAATAATGCTTCTACTTCGAATGGTGAGGCGTTAAAGTATTTTAATGCGATAAGAACCAGAGCAGGGGTTGATCCGGTAACCAGTATTACAACTTCAAGTCTTTGGAACGAGCGGAGAGTTGAATTGGCATTTGAAGGCCAGTACTGGTTTGACCTGGTTCGTCTTTCCTACTATAATCCCCAGGGAGCGATAGATGCGATCAATAAACAAGTCAGGCAACAATTTACCTATGATCCTGGTACCGGAACAAAAACGCTGGTAGCCAATGGTCTCATCATTACGCCGGCGACCAAAGCGACGTTCACCTTGCCTATACCGGCAAATGACCAGACAGCGGACCCCAAGTTATTGGAGGAACCGGTAGCCTACTATAAATAGACCATTTAGAATCATTTAATAATTCTTAAAAATAAATCATGAAAAAGCTACTTTACAATGCCAATAATTGTTTATTGCTTGTACTAATCGCAATAATATTTATTGCGCAATCCGGCTGTAAAAAAGATCAAAAATATGGTACGGGTACTCCCGTTATTACCCATATCCGTAATTATGTTGCGAGTCCAGGTGATTCGCTTTTAAGCAAAGTCGGAACGGGGCAATGGGTTGTTATTTCCGGCCGTAATCTAAAAGGAGCCCTGCAAATTAATTTTGATGGGGTAGCAGGATCCTTTAATGATGCCTGGTTTTCCGATACCAGCGCGATTGCCTTAATTCCCGCGGTTATCGCTTTTCCGATAGTGCCAGCAAAACAACTTAATACGATAACTTACGTAACCACGCACGGCCAAACAACGTTTTCTTTTTCCATTGTGGCCCCTGCGCCAACAATTTCCGGTGTTTCTAATGAAGATGCAAGTCCAGGCGATTCAGTTAAAATTAATGGGTTTAACTTTTTCTTTATCAAAAGTTTAACCTATGCCGGTATTGCAATTACTAATTATACGGCCTCTTCCGATGGCACCACTATTAGCCTTGCGGTACCTGCGGGCGTTACGCAAAATGGCGGCATTGTAAGCGTCACAACGAAATCCGGTTCAGCTTCTACCGTTTATAACGTTCATGATTTCGTTGACGGCGTATTTCAAAACTGGGATTCCATAAATACGTATCCATGGGGGTCAGATACAGAAAACAGTTCTGCTGATTTTCCCGGTAATACCGGCTACTATAATGTCTTGACTGCAAGTAACCTTACTGCGAATGACTATGCCTGGTACAATGGTGGTCGAGGAGTTAACATGGGCGCGGCTCAATGGGTTAAGGTCGCAGATATTGACAGCAGTTTATCCAGTTATGCTGTAAAGTTTGAATTATCGGTTCCTAAATCTACTCCGTGGACTGCAGGTTCTATTTTCGTAGCAGCAAATGGGAGCTTTGATTATATAGCCCGGTACAGGCCCTGGATAAACAGCGCGGGTAAAACAACACCTTTTACTACAACCGGCTGGATAACTGTTACTATTCCGTTATCAAGCTTTTTAACCAATAATGGCACCGGCACTCCGGTTGCGTCTATATCAGATTTAGTTGGTTCAAGTGGCAAGACTGGTATGAACATATGGTATATCAATGATGGTTTAACCACAGTAACAGCCTTTAAAGCAGCAATCGATAACATTCGGGTGGTGAAAATAAAATAGAAGATAGTTTTAGTTGACCAAGTTAATGTCTGGGGCCTTACATAACGGGCCCCGGCATTATTTTAAGTTTCCATAATTCCAAATTTATCAATACTATAAAATAGCTTCTCTTTTTACCGGCAGAAATTCTGCTCAATACATCATTTATCTATGAACATTTTCAGTAAATACCTTTATAGCCTGTTTTGCATTACCGCCCTCATGGCTTGCAAAAATAATAGTAAGAACGAGGTCACACCTGTAGCAACGGATACAAGCACGGCAAAAATAATTCCGCAGACGGATCCTTCCGTCGCTAAATCCGCAGGCTTTTTTTTAGATGATTGGGCACCAAAAACATTTTCAGCGCCGGTTTATGCCGATACCGTAAAGCCGGTAAGTAACGCGACGGTTACCATCAATGTCGACTACAGCAATGTGGTTGCCAAAGTTCCCAAGTATCTGTTTGGCAATAATACCAACCCGTATATGAGTCAAATTGTGACCGAACCTGTTTTACTCAATAATATAAAAACACTTTCTCCTAACATTCTGCGTTTTCCGGGCGGCAATATCAGTAGTGTCTTCTTTTGGGACGGCAATATACCGGCAGATGCACCGGCTAATTTATATGATTCAAACGGGAATACGGTAGCCGCTGAATATTGGTCAGGTACCAACACGGCCGGTTGGACGCTGTCTTTAGATAATTATTACAATACCTTACTGCAAACAAACAGTACTGGTATTATTACCATCAATTATAGTTATGCCCGCTATGGCACAAGCGCCCATCCCGATCAGGTTGCTGCGCACCTAGCCGCTAACTGGGTACGCTATGATAAGGGGCGTACCAAATATTGGGAAATTGGCAATGAAAGCGGTGGGCCATGGCAGGCCGGCTGGAAAATTGATCTTACGCAGAATAAAGACGGTCAGCCGCAGATCATTACAGGAGCCTTATATGGTAAACATTTTAAAGTTTTTGCAGACTCCATGCGTAAGGCAGCTGCTGAGGTAAACGCTCAAATTAAAATTGGTGCACAACTGGTGGGAACGGATCCCACTAATTCCTGGAATGCTGTTGATAAAACATGGAACTCTGGTTTGTTTGCCTCTGCTGGTGACTATGCTGATTTTTATATTGTACATGACTATTTTACCGGGTCTGATAATGAAACTGCCGCAACAATTCTGAATTCTCCGGTAACCGAATCCAAAGCCATCATGGATTGGATGAAGACCACCACTACACAGGGAGGAGTGCCCTTAAAACCAATAGCGCTTACCGAGTGGAACTTGTTCGCGACAGGGGCAAAACAAATGGTATCCTATGTTGCAGGTATACATGCCGTTGAGGTATTAGGCGAATTGCTGAAAAATCAATTTGGCATGGCCAGTAGATGGGATCTGGTGAACGGATGGGGTAATGGGGACGACATGGGGATGTTTAATGCGGGAGATGAACCGGATGGTGTGAGTAAATGGAACCCGAGACCCGCCTTTTACTATATGTATTATTTCCAGAAATACTTTGGCGACAGAATGGTTAGCTCGACCGTACAAACCAGCAATGATGTATTAAGTTATGCGTCTTCGTTTAATTCCGGCGCGGCCGGCCTGGTCATTGTCAATAAAGGCTCCGCAACACAAACAGTAGGCGTTAATATAAAAAACTTCGCAGCCGGCAGCCGATATTACTATTACACCTTTACAGGCGGCAAAGATAATGGCGAATTTTCCCGCAAAGTTTACATCAATGGAAATGGCCCTACCGGAGCCGCCGGAGGCCCGGCTAACTTTTTGACATTGGGGGCCCGTTCTGCTGCAATCTCCGGCGGTATAAAGATATCCGCACCACCAAGTTCGGTTGTTTTTTTAATAGCCGATGGTAGGAAATAATAGGGTCAGGTATAAGATATGAAAATGAAAATAAAATTATTCTCTATAGTGATATTATGCATAGGTCATCAGGTCTATGCACAAAATACACAAGGTTTTTTTCTTAACGGTGATCAAACCAAAATGGCAGATATGCCTAAGAATTATATCAAATACGATCAGCCGAAGGCTGTTGCAAGTGTAGAGGTTAGTGTTGACGCGGGCAAAGTGATGGGTAAGGTCTCAAAGTATATTTATGGGAACAATACGAATCCTTATATGACCAACATTATTGGTCAGCCTGCACTTTTAAACGCTATCAAAACGCTAAAACCACAGGTATTACGGTATCCGGGAGGCAATCTGAGCAACGTGTTTTTCTGGAACGCCTCTCCAGGAGAGAAACCGTCTGATGTACCTGATACTATTCTGTACGGAGATAACCGGGAGAAAAAACGGGAGCAATTTTGGTATGGCAGGGATGAAAGGGCAAACACCTTATCGCTGAATAATTATTATGCCACATTAAAACAGACTAATAGTACCGGTATCATTTGCGTGAATTACGGTTACGCCCGTTATGGTACAGACACTAACCCGGTTCAGAAAGCTGCTCATTTAGCTGCGGAATGGGTACGCCATGATAAAGGGCGAACCCAATTCTGGGAGGTGGGGAATGAAAATTATGGCACCTGGCAGGCCGGTTTTCAAATTGACACTACTAAAAATAAAGATCATCAACCCAGGTATATCACAGGGCAATTATATGGAGCGCATTTTAAAGTGTTTGCTGACTCCATGAAGGCTGCTGCCAGGCAGGTAGGCGCGACAATATATGTCGGCGCTGTTATAATCGAGACCCTGAAGGAAAAATCATGGGAGGGAGTGATAGAGAAGAATTGGAATACGGGATTTTTTAAAATGGCTCGTAATACCGCTGATTTTTTTATCGTACACAGCTATTACACACCCTATAATCAAAATTCATCCGCCTCGGTTATATTAAATACGGCTACTGCCGAAACCACTAAAATAATGGCTTACATGCATCAGATAGCCATTGATTGCCATGTGGATCTAAAACCGATTGCCTTAACGGAATGGAATATTTTCGCGTCGGGATCCAAACAGGCTTGCTCCTATATCAATGGCATACACGCGGCGATCGTGCTCGGGGAATTGGCTAAAAACAAATACGGAATGGCGAGTAGATGGGACCTGGCGAACGGCTATAATGAGGGCAATGATCACGGTATGTTTAGTAAGGGTGATGAGCCTGGTGTACCCGTATGGAACCCCCGGCCCGTGTATTACTATATGTATTATTTCCAAAAATTCTTTGGTGACAAACTGGTTGAATCATCCGTTTCCGGAAGTACCGACGTATTGATTTACGCCTCAAAATTTACATCTGGTGAGGTCGGCCTGGTCATCGTCAATAAGGGATTGAATCAACAAACTATCAGTATCAAAACCGAAAACTTCAACCCTGGCAAACGCTATTACCTATACACACTCACGGGTGGTAGTGATAATGGCGAATTTTCGCAAAAAGTCTTTGTAAACGGCAAAGGCGGGAGATATGCCGCTGGTGGACCTCCCGATGCTGAATCCATAAAACCATTTTCGGCAGCAACCAAAAGCGGTATAAGCATTAATTCGCCGGCATATTCTGTTCAATACATCTTAATCGACAATGAAAAATAGACCTGTAATAAAGTGGGTGCTGTGCGTCCTGTTGCTCTTAACAGAAAAAACAATAATGTATGGACAATCTTCCATAGTTCCTTTAAAACGGGAACATCTATCTATGGATAATGGCTGGCGGTTTGCATTGGGGCATGCTTACGATCCGGCAAAGGATTTTTACAACGGAACAAGTGGGTTCTCTTATTTTGCCAAAACAGGGTACGGGGACGGGGCCGCCTCGCCTCAGTTTGACGACAGGGGTTGGCGTAAAATAAACCTGCCGCACGATTGGGCAGTTGAACTGCCCTTTAGTCCCCGTGGCAGCTTAAGTCACGGGTCAAAGGCAATAGGCCGGAACTTTCCGGAGGCCAGCGTGGGATGGTACCGTAAGACCTTCGTTGTTCCGGCTGCCGATTGGGGCAAACATATATCCATTGCCTTCGATGGGGTTTTTCGTAACAGCATCGTTTGGGTCAACGGGCATTATCTGGGCACTGAACCCAGCGGGTATAATAGCTTTGAATACGACATTGCGGAGTATTTAAACTATGGCGGCGATAATGTCATAGCAGTACGGGCTGATGCAACCATGGAGGAGGGCTGGTTTTATGAAGGCGCCGGCATCTATCGTCATGTTTGGCTCAATATAACCGACCAGCTGCATATAGCCACCAATGGAACCTTTGTTACAACACAGGTTAAAAACAATACCGCTGCTGTTACCGCAACGGCAACGGTTGTGAATGAAGATAAAAAAGAAAGGAGCTTTAGTGTTACACAAACCATTGTGGACGCAGGGGGTAAAGCCCTCACGACAAACAGGGTAAAAGGGCTCAATTTGAAGCCTTTTGCATCGCAGGATGTAAAAAGCATTTTATCCGTTAACGATCCTCAACTATGGTCGATAGAAATGCCTTACCTGCATCGGCTGATTACTACGATTGAAGAAAACGGTATCCTTGTTGATACTTATACCACAACGTTTGGGATACGTACCATCAGGTTCGACACTAATGAAGGTTTCTTTCTGAACGACAAACACGTTAAAATCAAAGGAACCAATAACCATCAGGATCATGCAGGTGTCGGTACAGCCATCCCCGATGCTTTATTGGATTTTCGTATCCGCATCTTAAAAAGTATGGGATGTAATGCCTATCGCTGTTCGCATAACCCACCGTCACCCGAACTGCTGGATGCCTGTGATAGGCTGGGGATGGTGGTTATCGACGAAAATCGTTTAATGGGGGTAGCATCAACCGAGCTAAACGATCTAAAAAGAATGATCCTGCGTGACCGCAACCACCCCAGCGTTATCAGCTGGTCGATCGGGAACGAGGAATGGGCCATTGAAGGCAGCATTACCGGGACGCGTATAGCTGCTACAATGCAGGCCTTCGCCAAATCTGTGGATTCAACCCGTTATATTACGGCTGCTATAAGCGGCGGCATTGGTTATGGAATTTCAACCACCATAGATGTCCTGGGATATAATTATGTAGCCACTAAAAACACCGATGAACAGCATCAAAAATACCCCAACCAGTTTAGCTGGGGTACCGAGGAAGGATCGACGGTAGCATCAAGAGGTATCTATACGGATGATTTGAGCAGGCACCAGCTTGCTGCGTACGATAGAAAACAAAATGATTTTTTTTACAGTATAGAGCAGAGTTGGAAGCATTATGCCGGGCTTCCTTACCTGGCTGGAATGTTTATATGGACCGGTTTTGATTATCGGGGCGAGCCTACGCCTTTTGGATGGCCTTCCATCGAATCGTATCATGGTATGCTGGATGCCTGTGGATTTCCCAAGGACGACTACTATTACTTAAAATCATGGTGGACGGATCAAACCGTAGTACACTTGTTACCACACTGGAACTTGCCGGGTAAAGAAGGCCAGGAGATCAGGGTATGCGCCTATAGTAATTGCGATGAGGTGGAGCTTTTCCTGAATAGCAAAAGCCTGGGTAAAAAGACCATGGAGCCAAACGGGCACCTGGAATGGCTGGTAAAGTATGAAGCCGGAACACTGGAAGCCATAGGCTATAAAAAAGGCATCAAAGCTGGTCGCGACGTTGTTAAGACCACTTTAACTCCCGCTCAGCTTAAACTACTGACTAATCAGCCTGCAATAAAAGGTGATGGAAAGGATATCGCGGTAATTACTGTACAGGCTGCTGACAAAAATAATCTGGTGGTGCCAACAGCTGATAATGAGATCGGATTTTCAATCAATGGCCCCGGTAAAATCATAGGGGTAGGTAACGGAAATCAAACGTCGCTTGAACCGGATCAATACCTGGAGCGGGTTGATATAGTTAATATCGGCAATTTAAAGGAAAAGTTTGTAGACGATTTAAATGTGACTGCTGAAGTTGCGGCGGGATATGATGACAGCGGCTGGCAAAATGCATTTAAAGATACTCGGGATGACAAGTTTGGGCAAAAGGTAAGAGCTTTAGTTTACCGGGCGGGTTTTAATGTTCCGTCGGATGCAGCAGCAGCGGTCGCCACTTTTTTCAGTAAAAGTATAGGCAAGGTGGAAAGTATTTATATTAATGGTAAAGAGATTGCGCACCAGATTGAGGAGAATAAGGAAAAGTATGAATTTAAACTGGAAGCCGGGTTGCTGCACTCAGGCATGAATACCATAGCCATAGTGGCTACGCCGTTGCTTAACGCAAATATCTGGGCAGGTGTTAATACAGATCCGGGTTTAATCCAGTTAGTTTATCCTCCATCACCCTATAAACGAAAACTATTTAATGGTTATGCTCAGGTTATTGTTCAATCAACCGGCCAGCCCGGGACGATAAATTTAAAAGCAGCGTCGCCTGGGTTAAAAGAACAAACAGTTGAAATTACAGCTGCGAATAAATAATTCAATACAAACGCCACAATTAAAATCAAATCAATATTTATGAAATATATAATAACCTGTGTTATGGCCCTTCTTCTGTTCAGCGGTGTTTCAGCGCAAAACAAAGCTGACGTATCCCTTAATACAAAGATCAATAGCATCATCAGGAAAATGACGTTGGAAGAAAAAATTGAGATGCTGCATGGCAATGCCTTATTTTCCTCCGGCGGGGTAAAGCGTTTAGGGATTCCGGAACTGACGTGTGATGATGGCCCCTTAGGGGTTCGCGAAGAAATAAAGCGCTTTGATTGGAATTCGGCCAATTGGACAACAGATTCTGCCACATTTCTGCCCAATGGTTCGGCGATAGCGGCTACCTGGAACCCGGCAATGGCTTATAAATATGGGGTAGTCATCGGCGAGGAAGCCAATGCCCGTAAAAAAAATGTCATGCTCGCACCCGCATTTAATATTTGCAGAATGCCGCTATGTGGCCGTACTTATGAGTACTATTCTGAGGACCCGTATTTGAACGGCCAGTTGGCGATTCAGGCGGTAAAAGGAATCCAAAGCCAGGATGTGGCGGCATGTATCAAGCATTTTGCAGCAAATAACCAGGAAGTTAACCGGGATAATGTAAACGCGGTGATTGACGAAAGGACCTTGCGGGAAATTTATTTGCCGGCATTTAAGGCAGCTGTGGAGCAAGGCAACGCTTATACCGTCATGTCGGCTTATAATAAGGTAAACGGTTACTGGTGTTCCGAAAATGATTTTTTACTTAACAAAGTATTAAAAAAGGAGTGGGGTTTTAAGGGAGTTGTTATATCAGACTGGGCCGGTGTTCATCATACAGTTGCTGCTGCGAATCATGGGCTTGATATTGAAATGGGATCTGCCGGCCCGTACGATCAATGGTATTTTGCCAAGCCGCTGCTTGCCGCGGTTAAAGCGGGTAAAGTTTCAGAGGCATCAATTGATGATAAAGTAGAGAGGGTTTTATGGTTGATGTACCATACCTCCCTGAGTAAAAATCACCCAAAGGGATCTATCGGTACGCTGGTGCATAGTCGAGCGGCATATGATATCGCGGCGGAATCGATAGTTCTATTAAAGAACGATCTGCATTTACTGCCCTTAAAACCAAATAAGATTAAAAGCATAGCTGTAATCGGGGACAATGCCATACGCACTTTTGCTTCCGGAGGTTTTGGAGCAGGTGTGAAGGCTAAACATGAGCTTACCGCATTGGAAGGCATCAAATCACGATTCGGTAAAACAACCGACATTAAATTTGCACAAGGTTATAAGGCGAATTACCTGGCCAGCAGAACCGATGATCAAAATGCAGGTTACGATAAACCTGATCAGGCTTTAATCAATGAGGCTGTGGCCCTCGCAAAAACAACCGATGTCGCTATTTTGTGTATTGGCTCAAACCGGGAATATGAAAGCGAAGGTCATGATCGTAAAACCTTGGATCTGCCATTCGGGGAACAGGCATTGGTTGATGCTGTGACTGCCGCTAATCCCAAAACGATCCTTGTAATCATGGCAGGGGCTCCCTACGATCTAAATAAAATTAAAAAGTCAAACCATACCATCGTTTGGTCATGGTTTAATGGATCAGAAGCCGGGGCTGCACTGGCCGACGTTTTAGAAGGTATTATTAACCCATCTGGGAAATTACCTTTTACCTTCCCAGCTTCCTTACATGATTCACCGGCATTTGCACTGGATACCTATCCCGGTAAAGATACGACTGCTTATTATAAGGAAGGGATATTGGTAGGCTACCGCTGGTATGATACCAAAAAGATCGACCCGCTTTACAGTTTTGGATATGGGTTATCATACACTGACTTTGCTTATACCAATCTTGAAACCGATAAAAAGAATTATAGACCGGGTGAAACGATAACCTTATCAGTTAAAATAAAAAATACGGGTGGTCTCGCAGGTAAGGAAGTTGCCCAGTTATATGTCAGCAAAATAAACCCTAAAGTGTTAAGACCCGAAAAAGAGCTCAAGGCATTTAAAAAGGTTATGATTGCGCCGGCAAAAACGGCGGTGGTTTTAATGAATATCAACGTAAATGACCTTGCTTATTTTGATGATAAGTTACACAAATGGGTGGTCGAACCTGGTGAATATAAGATACTGGCAGCCTCGTCATCTAAAGATATCAAACAGATAGCGATTATTAAGATTACAGAGTAAAAATCAAATCAAAACCAGGTTAAATGACTTTGTTTAGCCTGGTTTTGTGGTCAAAAAACGATTCTGTCATCCCTTACCTATATAATACATTTATGAATAAATACCCTCCTGCATCAACAATCCTGCTGCGCACCAACTATCAGCCGCCTGGCTGCTTTAATTATAATTTCATCAACCAATTAATAATTAAAAACAAACCAATTATGAAAAAAATCACATTATTATTAAGTGCAGTTTTCTTCTGTATGATCATTTTTGCCTGTAAAAAATCGGCAAACATTATCCAGTCAAATGAAAACAACGCTTCCTCCTCCTCAAAACTAAGCACCATGGCTGCTCCCGCTGGTTCGGCCGTCGCAAAATACGGACAGTTGTCTGTATCGGGTCGGTATTTGAAAAGCCAAAGTAATGCGACCATTAGCTTGCGCGGACTCAGCGAGGGTTGGAGCGGCTGGTGGCCACAATTTTGGAACGCCAATGTGGTAAACTGGCTTACCGATGATTTTAAGATAGATGTGGTCAGGGCATCCATGAGTGTGGATGTCACCCCCGGATACCTTAATGATCCCACCCAGCTTACACTGCTCAAAACCGTTGTGAATGCAGCCATTGCCAAGGGTACTTATGTTATCATTGACTGGCATGCCTCACCTTTGCTGCAAACCCAAGCCGTAGCATTCTTCTCGTCGATGGCACAGCAGTATGTTGGTAATCCAAATATATTGTACGAGATTATTAATGAGCCAGATAACACCGTAACGTGGCCACAGGTAAAATCATACGCGCAGGCTGTTATTGCTGCCATACGGCAATATGACCCCAACAATATTATTATTGTAGGAAGCCCTAGCTGGGATCAGGACATACGCGATGTGGCCGATTCGCCGATAACCGGGTATTCAAACATCATGTACTCGGTGCACTATTACGCAGCCAGTCACGGCCAATGGTTAAGGGATGATTGCACCTATGCCATCGGCAAAAATATTCCGATATTTGTAACGGAAAGCAGCGGCACCGAAGCATCGGGCAGCGGCTCTATCAATTATACGGAATGGGAAGCCTGGCTAAGCTTTTTGGAAATCAACAAGATAAGCTGGGTCAATTGGTCGGTGACAGACAAATCAGGTGAGCTGTGTTCAATGCTTCTACCCGGCGCGTCGTCAAGTGGTGGCTGGACAACATCGCAGTTATCCGAAACCGGGAATTACATACGTAATAAATTACGTGGATATGCTGCTATTGTTTCCGGTAAAACCTATCGCATCACGCCCGTACACAGTGGCAAGTCTCTCGACATTACTGGTGCTTCTACTGCTGATGGCGCTCTTGTGCAGCAATGGACATATTCTGGTGGAAGCAACCAACAATTCATTATTACAGATGTGGGCGGGGGGTATTATCGTATTTCGCCGGCCAGTGCTTCGAGTAAGGGATTTGATGTTAGCGGTGCTTCTACCGCCGATGGCGCTTCCATTATCCAATGGGTATATGGCGGCGGAACCAATCAACAATGGCAAATTGTACCTAACGGTAGTAACTATAATATCAAATCGGCACTTAGCGGCAAGTGCCTTAATGTTCAGGGCGCGTCAACTGCCGATGGTACGCCTGTGATACAGTATGGGTGTGATTTAAGTGCTACCAATGAGCAATTTACATTAACTCAGCTTAATTAACCATTACTATTGTAAACGACCACAACGATTGGTGAAATCAAAGCCCTTGCCCTCCTTTACTGGGCAAGTGGCTTTTTGATAGGATATCTAAAAGATACTGGAAGTATTTCCTCCTGTTTGTGCTAAATTACATAACGTATTAAAAATAAATTATGATTGCCAGATGCTTCTCCTTATTTCTTTTAATTTTCTTGCTAACCAGCTGTAAAAAGGATTCTCCAAAAGTGCCTCTCATAGAGGTTGATGGAAAAACAGGCATGCTTGCAGCAGTTAACAAACTACGTGAAGCTGGTTGCAAATGCGGTCAGGATACTATGCCACCCGCACCTTTGCTCCGTTGGAACGACACCCTTGCCATTGCTGCAAACGTGCATGCGAAAGACATGTTCTACAATAATTATTTTTCCCATACCGCTCCTGATGGATCTGTACCAATACAAAGGGCGAAAGCCGTGGGTTATACCGGAGGCAGTGTTTTAGAAAATATTGCCAATGGGTATAATTCCTTAACAGATGTAATATTGGCATGGAAAAATAGTGAAGACCATTGTAAAAGTATGATGGATAGCTCATACAAAGAAATGGGGGCCGCAAGAGCAAACGAATATTGGGTACAGGAGTTTGGCAAACCATAAGCTTAAAATATCTTATAATACTTTCTAAGACACAGCAAAAGGATCTCGCATCATGAAAAGTTGCTTTATATGCCGATCCTGATTTTCTCCATTCTTTTGATAGGTTTGTTGGCTGATTTTTTTTATTAAATAATAAGCTGTTATTTTTCCTATAATACCTATAGATCAATAATTTATAAGCATGAATATATCCCGTATTGATAGTTGTTTTTAATAATAACCACCTCAATATCAATCGGTCTTTCTTATCTGTTGTCCACTTAAAAAGGAGAAACATTTGATATATATATTATTAACAAAAGGTCCATCGTCGCATCTTTCTTCATACTATTTTTGGGAACCAATAAACCATTTATTAAAATTTTATGAAAAGAATCCTAACGATTGCAGTCTGTGCTGTTTTGCTTTCAGCCTGCAAAAAAGAACCACAACAACCTGTTAAAAACTCCGCTGCGGTAGAAGCCAACTGGAGTTCAAGTGATCCTTGGGGATCCTGGAGTAACGGCGGTTACACCTTCCTGAATGATATTTGGGGTACAGGTACCCCGGCCCCGGGTCCGCAAACCATCTGGGCAAATTCGTACAGCAACTGGGGGGTATGGGCACAACATACCGGCGCCGGTATAAAAAGCTATCCTCATGTTGGTAAGGTCGTTAACATGAATATCAATTCCTTAAGCAGTTGTACCAGCAGCTTTAATGTAAACAACCCCAGTGGAGGATCTTACAGTACCGACTATGACATTTGGCTAAATAATTATGCCTACGAAGTTATGCTTTGGACATACAAATCCGGGGCGGTAGGGCCTATTGCGGGTAGTTATGATGCCAACGGCGGTGTCCCGGCTTATACCAATCAAACCATTGGCGGTCACACCTGGAATGTGTATAACGGCCCCGGGAGCAATAACAGCCAGGTGTTTTCCTTTGTACGAACAAGTAATACCAGTTCGGGCACTGTCGATATAAAAGCTATTTTACTTTGGATACAAAGTAAAGGATGGTATAATAACCCTCAGCTTCAGGATATACAGTTCGGATGGGAAATAACAAATACAGATGGTGTCGGGAAAGACTTTGGCTGTGCAAGCTTCAACATCTCTGCTCAATAATAAATAATACCTAAACTCAATCTCCTAAAAGCCTTCGGATTAATTTCTGGAGGTTTTTAGTTTTTGCATAGAGGTTCATTTAATCTTCGGAATTAATTAGTAAACAGGTAATCACATGGGTCGGCTGGTTGTCAAACATGACAAAATAGAACTAGTGCACGTATCGTTTGGCAATTTTTTATCCGGCTGTTGCCTGTGGCCCGGGCTACCCATTACAATCTTTTTCAAAGGATTTTCATTGCTATCCTTAACGGTATCGACTCTTGGCTCCAAAAGTTTTTTTTAATTGCTTTTTAAACCGAATCAGATAAAAAGATATTGAGGTGTAATATTCCGGAGGTTTGTGTTTCTTTATGTAATTGTTAGGTATACACTATTTATCATCGCATTAATGTTCATATTGATCAGTCTATTTATTAGGCTTTATTGATTGACAAAAAATAATGTCCATTTTGTTTCTCTGGTATTTAATTTCATCGTTCAATGAGTAAGTTTAAAGCAATAATTTATGATCTGGATAATACAATTTTTCCGACTCATTTAATAAAAATGGAAATGGTCAGCCCCGTTTTGCAGGCAATTAGAGATGCAAATGATCATAGATTATCTGCTGAACAACTGACAAATGCGTTAACTGATTGTTATCGACTTTCAATAAGGGAGGTAGCAAAGAAATACAACTTTTCTGAATTGATGATCAATGCCGCGCTCTCGGCATTGTCCGCTATTGAAATAAATGATCAGCTGACAACTTACGATGATTATCGTTTTTTAAAAGAAATAGAAGGATTCAGGTTTTTGGTAACATCAGGTGATTCTAATTTCCAGATGTCTAAGATCAATAATCTGCGGATAGCGAATGATTTTAATGAAATTTTCATCCATGACGATAATGAATCAGGATTTAAAGGCAAACTCCGGATTTTTCAACATATACAGCATAAATATGGGCTCAATAGTAATGAAGTCATGGTGGTTGGTGATAGCGCAGATAACGAAATAGCCGCGGGTAACGAGTTAAAGATGACTACAGTTCAAATTTTAAGAAGTGGAATAACCAAAGCAAGTATTGCCCAATATCATATCGGGAATTTTTCAGAACTATTTTCTCTAAACCTTTCCATATAGGAGGATTTAAAAAAAAACTTTGATATCTACTCAGTTTAAGCCTCGGTAGTCATTCGGGGTCATTCCGGTTTTTTGTTTAAATAAACGTGTGAAATGTTGCTTGTATTTGAACCCTAATTCGCCTGCTATATCATTTATAGATTTTCCTGCATCAAAGATTTTCTCTTTGGCCTCGTCGATCAGTTTGGATTGGATATATTCCTGTGCCGTATTTCCTGTTTCTTTTTTGATGAGGTCGCCGAAATAATTGGGCGATAAATGCAGTTGATCAGCGCAATAAGCTACGCTTGGTAAACCTTCTGCTTTTGCTTTCCCTGATATGAAATATTCATTTAGCAGGTTTTCAAAACGCATCAGCACGTCTTTGTTTACATTGTTGCGGGTAATGAACTGACGGTCATAAAATCGCATGCAATAGTTCAGAAACAATTCGATATTGGATACGATCAGCGTTTTGCTATGCTTATCAATATTTTGTTCTATCTCTCCGGCTATTTTCTCAAGACAATCGACAATCATTTTTCTTTCTTTTTTTGACAGGTGCAGCGCTTCGTTTACACCATAGGAAAAGAAGGAGTAATCTTTAATTGCCTTTCCTAAATGGGTTCCCTTGATAAGATCAGGATGAAAAACTAAAGCATAACCCGAAGGCTTTATCGCCTTTCCCTCGCTATCAATGCCGTACACCTGGCCCGGAGACACAAATACCAGCGTCCCGTCTTCATAATCGTAAGGCTGGCAGCCATAGGTCATGTTGCCACATCTGATATTCTTCAAAAAGACCGCATAGACGCCTATGTATTGACGGAAGTGAAGTATGGTTGGTACTTCATTAAAATTAACTACGCTCACCAGTGGATGACGGGTATCAACCCCTACATAGTTATTATATTGACCTACAGTGTCTATTCTGCCTACTCGTTCCATAATCAGGATTTATGATACAAATTTAGCGAACGGTTTTGTATTGAACTGTTATCTGTCAGCGCATCAGTAAAACTGGTAAATAAAACCGTAACCGGTATAAAGTAATTGCGGTCACCTCTCCCGAAGTTTGCATTATCAATTCTCAAAAGAGATTTTATACTGCTAAATAAAATTATAAATGGAGCGACCAGATATTTTTAACAGGCTAAAATCAGGTGAGCTTATCCGATTAAGCGATCCTGAATTTCCGAAGATCGATGAAATCGTGAACCACACGATACGGCTCTCGGCTCGGCTTAATTCGACAGGTGACATACAGCAATTACGCCAGATACTTATTGAAATTACCGGTAGTGCTGATCGGTCCGAAGGTTAACCTGATTACAGAAAATC
Organism: Mucilaginibacter lappiensis; assembly: GCF_900155965.1. Classification (GTDB taxonomy): domain Bacteria; phylum Bacteroidota; class Bacteroidia; order Sphingobacteriales; family Sphingobacteriaceae; genus Mucilaginibacter; species Mucilaginibacter lappiensis. The sequence continues at coordinate 19,278 of NZ_FTMG01000024.1, read as the reverse complement.
ATCCAGCTGACCCGATTGACAGGCGGGCTTTAATTACCAAGCCAATCCTCATTAAACGAAATGCCTGGCTGGGGGCAAATTGTACCATTTTACCTGGAGTTACTGTAGGCGAGAATTCTATTGTAGCTGCGGGCGCAGTGGTATCTAAAGACGTACCCGACAATACTGTTGTAGGCGGCATCCCTGCAAAGTTCATTAAATTGATAATAACGAACTAATGATACATTACCATGGAAGACAACAGCAATAAGCAACCATCAAGAAGAAGATTCATCCGGCAAACTGCATTGACAGGTACAGGTATAATACTTGCCAAACCGTTACATCTTTTGGCCGAAACAGGCTACTCAGAGTTGGTTAGTCCAAACATCAAATCAAGAGGTTATGCAGGTACAGATGTTCAGGGGAAATTAACGCCCTGGGCATTTGAGCGCAGGGCCGTTGGCGATAACGATATTCTGATCGAGATAAAATATTCCGGTATCTGCCATTCGGATATCCATACCATCAAAGGACATTGGGGAGAACAGCAGTATCCGCAGGTTCCGGGCCATGAGGTCGCAGGCATCGTGACAGCAACGGGAAAAAACGTGACCCAATTCAAGGTTGGCGACAAAGCAGGCGTTGGCTGCATGGTAAGCAGCTGCATGAAATGCGATAGCTGCAAAAATGGAGAAGAACACCATTGTGAAACAACCGGAATGGTAGGTACCTATGGTACGCCGGAAGCTTCTTCACCTACTGGGATCACACAAGGCGGCTATTCAAATAATATTGTGGTTACCGAACATTTTGCCATAAAAATACCGGCAGATATTGACCTGAGTTATGCCGCGCCTTTGCTTTGTGCTGGTATTACTACCTATTCGCCCCTAATTAAGGCCAAATTCAAAAAAGGCGATAAAATAGGCATTGTTGGGATTGGTGGCCTGGGGCATATGGCTATTAAACTCGCGGTCTCCAAGGGCGCAGAAGTTTATGCGTTCACAACTTCTGACAGTAAAAGGGCAGATATCCTTTCTTTCGGGGCCAAAGAAGTGATAGTTGTTAAAAACGCCGCTGATTTGAAACCCTGGTTTGGCAAATTGGATTACATGATTTCCACCGTTCCGTATGCCTACGATATATCGAATTACATATCTTGTGTAAAACCATATGGAAGCTTTACGCAGGTCGGCCAACCGATCAACGGGGAACTGACTATCAATAATTTCAATATGATCTTTAACCGTGTCAATTTTAACGGGTCATTGATCGGTGGAATCCCTGAAACACAGGAGATAATGGATTACTGCGCGGCAAACAAGATTTATCCGAAAATTCAAATCATTAAAGCGGAAGAAATAAATTCTGCCTGGGACAGGGTTGTCAATAAAGAAGCCCGTTATCGTTATGTAATTGATGCATCTACCATTTAAAACTTATTTAAATGAAATCCTTCAATCGTAAATATTCATCTTTGCTTCTTTTAATCATAGCCAGCGCATTAATATTCACCTCATTTTCCTGCGCGAAAGAAAAGAACGAAGAGGCCGTAACAAGCAGCGACACCTTAACCAGCCATAAAATGATCATCAAGGTAAATTCACAAACTTTCACCGCAACACTTTTAGACAACAAAACTACACAGGCTTTTAAACTACTGCTGCCTATGACCATCCATATGACGGAGTTGAACGGCAATGAGAAATATTTTGATCTCCCTCAACCGTTGCCAACGCAAGGCTCTAATCCTGGAAATATAAAGAATGGCGATATTATGTTATACGGGTCTAAAACGCTGGTATTGTTTTACAAAACCTTTCCAACATCATACGATTATACAAAAGTTGGCACAGTAGATAATATAGATGACTACGCTGTCGCACTAGGCACTGGAAATATAACAGTCGCATTCGAAATGGATTGAAGAAACCGCCTGTGATTTTAAGTAACATATTGAAAGGGCAGTTAACGCCAATTAATCCGTGTAAGCGGAGGTTGTTTAATAAATATGTTCGAGAGAAAAGCTAATACTAAAAAGTAACAGTTGTTAAAAAACAATACAGATCTTAAAAAAAATGGCATTAACGTGGGGCGAAACAGAAGTCAAGCCTGCTGCTCTGATAAAAACTCATTCATCTGGGTATCGTTTTAAAGGTGATCCAAGCTAAATCTTATGCGGATCGCCTAATGGGTTTTCAGCCTGTTTAAATAAGTAGGCTTCACCTTCCGATAATTTAGCAGGGGTACGCGCATCAGGTATAGGCGTATTGGTGCCATCATTCAAGGGTGACACTTTAACAGCTATTCTTTTTCTTTTCGGTTTATTAGTATCTTTCATGCTAATATAAGCATCCAATGAATTTATTGTTTGAGTTCATTGGCTTGATCGGACTGGTTTGGTCCTTATCGACTTTTTAAATTATTGCTAATCCCCAAACAGGTAACCACTGTAGGCCAGGCCCTTTGCTACGCTTTTGAAGTTGTCTCCCGAATTTAGGCTAACATGAGGAAATCTTTTTTTGAAGAGTTTTTGAATACTACCAACCATAGAAGTACCACCAGTTAAAAATAGACTATCGATATTTTTAGGCTCGATACCATTTTTTAGCATAAATTCATCGAGATAATTTGAAATTCTGGTCACGTCTTTTTCTATGATCTTTTCGTAATCCGGCAGGTCTATTTTTTCATCAATACTAATATCCATTTTGTGATAGCTGAATTTTGCACTATCAGCATTTGAAAGCGTAATTTTTGTTTCTTCTATGGATTGAAATACCGAATAACCCAAATTATTTTCAATCAGCGTGATCAGATTTTTAAATTGAGGGTCATTGCCCGAAAAATAGTAGTAATCTTCGATGTCTTTTTTAATGCGCAGACCATTAAAGAAATTGATTTGTTCCCACGAGCAGATGTTCGCAAAAAGTGATTTTGGCACGGTTAATATCTTACCTGGTGTAGCCTCATATTGGGTGTTCTTACCGAAATATGGCGTGCCCTTTTCCCACATAAAGGCGGAATCGAAACTATCTCCGCCTAGATAGATCCCGCCATTGGCCATCATGTCGTTCTTCCTGTCTTTGCCCCCGACTTTTTTAGGGTCAAGCACCAGGTAGGTGAAATCTGTAGTACCTCCGCCAAGGTCAGCTACCAATACATTTTCCTTTTTTAGGAGGCTTCTTTCATAAGCAAAGGCTGCTCCGATAGGCTCAAATTGAAACCTGACATCCACAAAACCCGCGATTTCTGCCGCTTTATTTAATCGCGTTTGTGCTAACGTATCTTTCTTTACATCGTCGTCGTCAAAAAAAACCGGTCTGCCAATTATGGCTTTTCGACATTCTTGCCCGATTAATTGATCCGCGCGATCTCTCAGGTCCTTTAAAATAATAGCCACCAGATCAGAGGCATTGTACTTCTTATTATGAATCCGGGTTTCGGTGAAACTACTCCTTGATAGTATTTGTTTAATAGACTTGATAAAACGCCCCTTCATATTATCTTTAAGGTAGGCACTGATTGCTTCTTCGCCAACAACATAATTGGAGGCATCTACTGTACCTGGCCGATGATAGAAATAAATGAGCGAGGGAATAATAATGGTGCTATGGATTTCTTTCGTTTCTTCATCGTAAATAGCCAGGGCCGAGTTGGTTGTTCCAAAATCAATTCCGTATAAAAACTTCTTCATACCAAGGGAGATAAAACAGTAAAAAATTGAAGGGCGGCGAAAGTATCAAAAAATAGCTTCCTAAGGAAATAGATATTTAATTTTTGATGAGTTTTTTTAGAATTAGATCTTTTAAGCTGATAGGCTTATGGAATAAGCGGATATGTCAAAGGACTCTGAGAAATTTAGTTTGCCGCCTACACTGACAAAAAAACACTCATCAGGATTCCCATTAGTGATAATGTCCTGGAGATCCGGAGATATGGTTGGATAATCTTAAGCTGGATGATTTTGCTTTTGATGGGCAGGGAAGCCTTACGCTACTACACATATTTACAACAGTGTGATTAAAATAAGCCCGACAAAGCAAAATTACCATAATTGCCGAAACAGGACAAGGAGTAGCCGGGTTAACAGCTGTCACTTTCGGAAAGACTCCGCAAGATGCCAATTATATTTATGTAACTACCAACGGCGGCATGTCTTTACTGCTTTCCAGTGGAATTGAAAATGGTAGAATTGTGAAAATAAAGGTAAATTAGGCTAAAATAAAATCAGTACAGATGGAAAATAAAAAGGAAATTCCCAGCCCTTCTGCATGGGCCTGAGGCGTAGGTGTTTTTGAGAAACTTACTGATGTATTTTATGGAAAGGTTTTAAAAGACGATCTTTTGGACCTATATTCAGACATATGTCACCTGAACATTCCCGTCATGTGGCACATTTTTTAGTTGAAGTATTAAAAGGGCCGAAGTTGTATAGTGAGCAATATGGAGAGGATGCCTTGAGTCATATGGTAGGCAAGCATATCGGAAAGCATTTAACGGAGCTGCAGCGCAAACGATGGGCGGATTTGTTACTGGCAAGCGCTGACGAAATTGGAATGCCGGCCGATCCTGAGTTTCGGTCAACTTTTGTTGGACATATTGAATGGGGTAGCAGGGTTGCGCTGATCAATTCACAATTGGGTGAAAATCCAGTCAATCAAAATCATCATATCCCCGCCTGGGGTTGGGGAGAAGTTAAAGGTCCTTATGAAATCGTTGGGTCATTATTTGAACATAAACCCGATGAAGAGTAGCAAAATATTGTAAGTACATCATGCTTGAATAATGCATCAATGGTAAATTGTGACTACACATTGATGAAAAAATATTTGCTTATTTTGGCTTGATGCAACCAATAACCCTTTCTAAATCTCAGGCCAGGCAGATCATCCTGGAGACTGCCGTACTGGCCAGGCGGGCGTAGTTTGGGACAGGCATCGGAGCTTTTTGCGTGTTAATTATGTTAGAAATTAGTGATGAATAAAGACCTCGTGCGAAAAAATTACTTGAAAAAAGTACTTCTTCTGTACACTGCGGGAGTTTGCCCCGTTTTTGATTTAAATATCCGGTTAAAAGCTGCTTCCGACTGATAACCGACGTTTGCTGCAATTTCGGATATATTGCTGTTACCTGTCACTAATAGTTTTTGGGCTTGTCTGATGCGCCAGTTGGTAAGGTAACTCAACGGTGTTTCATGCACTAATTTTTTAAACTGATTAAAGAAAACAGAACGTGACATGCCAATCTCTGATGCAAGAGATTCCAGCGTCCAGTGTTTTTGGGGTGAATCCTGTATCAGCTTTAGCGCCTTGCTAATCCTTGGTTCGTTTAATGCGGAAAGAAAACCACTGTCGGGCACAGCCTGTTCTAAATATGCCCTGATGATATTAATAAACATAATTTCCGACAAACATTTTAGCATTACACTGCTTCCCGGCCTTTCGTTATTGAGTTCTTCCAGCATTAATTGTGTAACTTGCTTTAGTAACAGCTGGTTTTCTGTCACATATTGCCTGATATGGATAATTGGGGGCAAATCTTTTAAAAAAGGATGCAAGGGCTGGTAATCAAATTCAAAATGACCCGCTATAAGGATAGTTACGTCATCGCCGCCGCTAAAAATAGGAATTCCCGCCCTGCGGGCCTTAACAAACTCAGGCGACGGTATGCGTAAACTGGTAGATTTATCTGCTATCCAGTGGGCACTTCCGTGAGGCACAAATACCAGATCGCCCTCCTCCAATTCTATAATACGACCATCAGGCGAGCCAACAGTACAACTGCCACTCACCAGCCGCCAGAATTGTGAATTTTCGTCCTTAATAACATCCAAGCCCCATGGAGCCTTAAGGGGAAATTTGCTATAAACTACACTTCTCAGTCTGGTTGCCTCCAATACGGTGCTTAAAGCGTCCATTTTTATAGATTGATACGATTAAGCAAATTTAAAACACTTTTTGGTGCTTTTAGTATTAAAACACAGGATAGCTTTGTATTATTAAATAATCAAAAAAATGACAACTCAAGAATTAGCTAATTGCTACTATGATCTTTTTCAACAAAGGCAGGTGACAGAAATTTATCAACAGTTTTATAGTGCCGACATTGTTTGTACCGAACCTGAACATGCTTTGGCAATGGGTGTGCCTACCCTAACGAAGGGTATTGAAGCGGTTTTAGCAAAATCGAAAGCCAGACAGGAAATTATAGCAGAAGTACACAGCTTCTTCTGCAGCGAACCGGTAGTTGGAGGCAACTACTTTAGCGTGGCCATGGGTAGGGACATGACTTTAAAAAATGGTCAGCGGTTACAGTTGGCAGAAATTGCAGTTTTTTGCGTAAAGGACGATAAGATAATATCTGAAACCTTTTTTTATTAACCCAATTTGAACTGTTTGAACGAAAACTGGTATTACAAATTGATTTGCAATTCTTTATGGAGATATATTGTGTAACTCGGAAAGAAACCTGTGTATATTATTGTGCCTCGCATAATTCTTTTTACTAAGCCGCTAAGCCCAAAAAGCCTCTAATCTGTCGATTAAAGGCTTTTTCATTTACTTTGAGTAGCCCGTAGGGGAAGCTTCTCGAACCCCTTCTTGGATGATTTACGACTATTAGCCGCTTTTTAATTTGAGGCAATTCTCTCTATGTCAAATACATGCATTAATTTAAGTTCCTTAATAAATCTTGTCACTACTTAACATAATATCAAAATGAGAGTGTCTATTTTTAAATCGGTTGGCTAAAAACTTCTTTTCTTTTGTAAAGAAAAGAAGCAAAAGAAACGGACAAATCGTTGTTTGGGGAATTGTGCTTATGAAATTGGGAGAAGTGAGGGAGCTATCAGAATTTTGACTCCTTAAATAAATGTGAACCAATTATCCCTTCAGTTTTCCATAATATGCACTGTTGTTTGTTATCTATATAGATTTCTTTGCCACAGTCGCATTCGATATGGTAATCGTCATCTGGAGATTGGTGTTACTGACCGCATTCATAAATGATATGATTTGTATTACAATGGCTACAACAACCAATGCGAACTTCCACACTATTCTTATGATTGATCGCGTCCACTTCCTCTTTGCTCATTTGAAACTCCGGTTGCGCAAAAAGTGGCAATTGTTTGGGGTTGAACAATACGCGTTCGACCCAATCCGGCAAGATTTTGAAGGTTTCGTATTCAACTGTGGCCAGACCGATGCGTTCCCCGTAGCAGGAGGCGAGGCAAGGAAAGTGGCTTTCTTCATACCTGAATAGGCATTAATCTCCTCATCGATCTCTGCGCTTAGATTAAGTGCTCTAGCGATATTTAATTCAAATGTAATGTCAGCTTTTTTAAGATGAGGTGCCAGTGGAGATTCTGAGAGCGTTGGTCAAGCGGTTCCGTGCGCTTTGGAGCACCGAGTTGTGTAGTCAGTTAGGTAAATCGCAATTGATAATAAACAAATTAAGATGGTCAAAGTATTACGGATCAACTGTATGCTATTTCCGGAATGAGATGGTTAATAGCTTCGGAATATCCAGTAGCGAAGCTGAGATTTTTTTACCCATGATAAATAAGTTGGGACTATATCATTATATAATTGGTTAAAGTTCAGATTTTAAATGTAGGGCTAAATATAGAGTAAATTTATATTTCATTTGATTAATAGATAGTTTATAATTACATTAGTTCTAACAATTTTAAACACGTATTCACTATTAAACTTTCAGGAGGTCTATTTTATAAGCTGATATTTATGTTAACTATATGTACTTATGTGCCTTTTTCTGTATGGAAACTAGTTAAACAATTAGCGGTTGGATCTAAAATACAAACTCTGACCGATGTTTTAAGATGCATAAATCTTCTACGCGCGCCGTTTGTTACGTGATAACTAAACTAATTTTTTACTTGGATTTAATTTTATGAAAACAAAAAAAATGAGTTTTGCAAACATTAAAAATGTACTCAGCAAAATTGAAATGAAAAAAATCATGGCTGGTAGTTCTGGTGGTGGTGGTGGCGGTAGTGGCGGTTATCAATATTGCCCTAATAATAATTCTGGGGCGGGTGGTTTTTGTTGGAGTAACACCGGAGCATCTTGCTGTTAAATTATAATATATGGAATAATGGAGAGAGGTTTTTCTCCATTATTCCATGTCCTTAGATAGCTAATAAGGTTTATTAAAAAGTGAGCAATGGAGTTACATAAAAAATTCCCATTGTTGAATTTATTTAGCTAAAATAATTTACCGTTTTAGCATTTTATTACGATTTCATTCTTAAATAGGAAAGATCTTGAAGTTTAAGAAATTGAATTATTAAAAATTTATACAAACTATAGACAAGTTTGCCTGTAAAACTGAAGTTAGGCATTAATCAGCCTTAATATAAAAGCTCAATTTCATATCTCAGTAGATGCTCTCGTAACATAATAATAGAAAAATTTATAATTATCAATTAATTGTCACGATGACAATTAATTGAGGAGCAAATGGTTAGTTCATGTAATTGGCATTGAAATTTATTTAATGTGGTTGTTTAATTTGTAAACTATGAGGTTGAAGTATTTATGTTTTATTAACATTCAATATAGTTTATTTTTCTTGTTTTTATTTTCGTTGCAATTAAGATCTTATGGACAATCTGCAGTTTTAACCGAAAAGTTATTAAAGTTCAAAGAATATGAAGATACTATCTCCCATAATTTTCCAGCTGAAAAATTATATATACAGTTAGATAAGCCAAACTATGCCGTTGGGGATACCGTATGGTTCAAAGCCTATCTTTTTCATGCTCCTACGCTGGCGCTGTCAGCTAAAAGTGGAATCATTTATGTTGATATAATTAATAATAAGACCAAAGAGTTTAGGCAATTTCGGTTACCCGTTAAGCAAGGCTTATGTATTGGAGACATTGCTCTAAATGATTTCGAGTCTGGTAATTATACTCTCCGTGCTTTTACAACCTGGATGCGCAACTTTGGATCGGATTGTTTTTTTTATAAGCGATTATTTATTGCGGATGACAAAATAATAAATCCTAAATTATTAAATGTAGTTGATAGACAGTCACCTAAAAATTCGGATAAAAAAGAAGGTGCCAAATTTAGTGAGGATATTTTGAGTACAGATGTTCAATTTTTACCGGAAGGAGGAAGCTTAATATCTGGTCAACGATCACATATTGGATTTAAAGCTTTGGGCGTAGATGGAAAAGGGGTTGATATATCGGGAGTAATAATAGATAGTAGAAACAAAGAAATTCTTAGTTTCTTTTCACAGCACCTTGGTATGGGGAGTTTTGATATGGATGTTAAGCCTGGAGAGCATTATCGCGCAAGAGTAAAACTACCTGGTGATATTGTAAAAGAATATTCATTTTGTAAAGTAACGGACTCCGGAACAATGTTAAGAATTGATAACATTACTAACCAAGATTCTATTGGTATTTCAATTGCCGCAACTGATGACATAATAAAAAACGGCAATAGTTATTTTTTAATAGGGAAGGCAAGAAATGTTATATGCTACGCGGCTCTATTGAGTTTTAGAAAGGGAGTACTTAGAAAGTACATATCAAAAAACTTGTTTCCGACGGGTATTGCACATTTGATACTCATGAATACAAATGGTCATCCCGTTAATGAAAGATTAGTATTTATCGAGAAACTGGATAATCTTAATATTCGTCTATCGACAGATAAAAAAAAATATTCTTCCCATGATAGTGTTTCTTTGCAAATTTTAGTTACCGATAAAGAAAATAAACCAATTGTAGGAAATTTTTCATTGTCAATAACTGATAATGAAAAAGTAAATATTGACACACTTCAAGATAATATAGTTACACACATCTTTTTGGCTTCTGAACTTGCTGGTAACTTAGAACAACCTGAGTATTATTTTAAAGATGCCACTAAAAATAAAATAGACTTGGATAACCTATTACTTACCCAAGGTTGGGTAAGTTATGATTTTCCGAAAAATAAAAATCAAATGGTTTATTTACCAGAGGATAATTTTTCTGTAAAAGGTAAGGTCTTACGTGGCACGAAAGAGCCTGTTATTGGTGCCAGTGTTACTCTATTGTCAAGCACTCCGCCCGTGTTATTAAGAGATACTTTTACGAATCATGTTGGGCATTTTAGTTTTGAGAACCTTCCTACTATAGAGAATCCTCTTTTTATACTTCAAGCTAATGACCGTCATAATAAAAATCTTAACGAGGAAATCGTAATGGACGACATGCCTCCTCCAAGAATTAATGTGCCTAAACCAATTAACCTAGATGGTATCCCTCCTGATACTGCATTAATAACTGTAGCTAGAAACAACAGAATGCTAAGCGATCTGTCACTTTTGGGAGTAAACGGACATATGCTTAAAGAGGTTAAAATAAAAGCAAAAATGATTGTGAAAGGCTCACAAAACCTAAATGGTCCAGGAAATGCAGATATAGTTCTAAATGAATTAGATATAGAAAAAGAAGGTAAGACAAGTCTATTAAATATACTAAGTAAAAAAATTAAAGGATTTAGAGAAGGTACATTTGTTGGAAAATCAGTTGAAAATATAAAATTATGGAGCTTCCTTCATGATGCGAATAATATCCCAGAAAAGTTCCAAGTAAATGGTATTCTAAATATGCCATGGTATTTTGTAAATGATAAGCCGATTAAACTTGTTGTTGACGGAATATCAATTGGATTGATAAATTATAACATTAGTTTTCTGGATATAACAAATTATTTAAGATCCCTGAACGCAGAAGATATTAAAGGAATAGAAGTTAATTCTTCATCAAAGTTTACCCAAAGATATATTGGAACAGCACAGGTATCGCCAGCAGAGGTTGGGTACATAGAAATAACAACTCGTTCAGGACACGGTCCTATTTTAAATAATACTCCTGGTGTATTTTTTTACAAACCATTAAAATTAAGTCAGGCAAAATTTTTTTACAAACCACGTTATACACAAATAAATACTATACACACGTTACCTGATTTACGTTCAACATTAGACTGGGAACCGAATATAATGACCGGTTTGGATGGTAAAGCCACAATAAGTTTTTACTGTGGAGACAAAAAAAACATGTATAATATTTTAATAGAAGGGACGGATTTAAACTCTGGTTTAGGTTTTAAGTATGGGAAAATTATAGTTTCAGAATAAATTACCGCGTTGTTAATTAAAAAATGGTAGTAGAAATAGATGAAAAAACTACTGCTTATAACTGATGTAAGTTTGGGGGGAGATGTGCTCTGGTAATAGAATGCGTATTGCTTCGTTAATTGGGTATCTTCAACACCATGTGCAACTAACAGTGGTGATTACAGGCCCGGCTCCTAACCATATTGAGGAATTTTTGAGGAGGGACTATAAAGCTGAATTCTATGTTCCCGAATATGAGAAATATTTAAATTCTAATGGATATGGGAAACGACTTAAAGCTTTTTTAAAGGATAGGCATTTTGATGCAATCGTTATCGAGTACATTCATAGTAGCTACTTTTTAAATTTTCTTATGAAGAGTGATGCGTTAATTATATTTGATGCTCATGATATTATCAGTGATCGCATTAACGATTTTAAAAAATTCGATTTCCAAGGGGCTTTATTTGAATTAACACGAGAATCTGAATTTGATATGCATAATCTTTACGACTATGTGAAGATGCTTTGTGTGCCAGATTTTGAAAAAATAAAATTGGCAATAGGAGCTAATAAAATATTATTATGTCCACATCCAATCATTCCGTTTAAACATACGACAAGAAAGGACGTTGGAAATATTGTTTTTATCGCAAGTGCATATTTACCCAATAAAGATGCAAGTTATTTTTTTATAAATAACTGTTGGCCAGGTATTTTGTTAAAATATGATGTGAGGTTATCTATTTACGGTACTGTATGTGACGGACTTGTGATAGAAGGAGCACCAAGTTGTGTAGTCAGTTAGGTAAATCGCAATTGATAATAAACAAATTAGGATGGTCAAAGTGTAATGGATCAACTGTATGCTATTTCCGGAATGAGATAGTTAATGGCTTCGGAATACCCACCCTGTCATCCCGGCCGGTGGTTGATCGGTAAATGGGAATTTGCTGGTCGCAATTGGCGATTGAAGTGATATATTATTTATATTTAAAATGCTTTTTTATAAAATCTATTATAGATAAAACGATACTTTTAAACTATGCGCCAGAATATAGTCACCGTATTGCCACCTGTAAATATGATAAAAGAAGACGAGGGTTTGTTCCTGCCGTTTTTGACTTACCGCTTAGCTCCCCTGAAAGTTCGCAGATTGAATAACGCTTTTGTCACACATTCAGGTTTCTGTTTGACGAATAAAGGGTTAGCCAAAGAATGTTATCACGATTACCCCGGTCAACTTTCGGATTATTTAAAGGAAGCGTCAGGTTATTACGAGAACGCCCTGGTAAACCCGCAACAGCTGATTGAACTGGACGATGAACAGACCTACCTGTTGATCCACCATCCTTGGTTTATGTATTATCACTGGATATGCGAATCGCTTTTCCGCCTATGGATGGTGAAAGAACAGTTAGACAGTTTGATTTTATTATTACCGGAAAAATATCAGGGTAGTGAATATGTGCGTGCTTCATTGGAACCTTTTGCTTTAAAGAAAATTTTTTTTATACCCGATCAAAAAAGTGTACTGTTAAATTCGCTGTGTGTGCCTCAGATCAAAACAAAAATGGAAGGATATGACCGTGTGGCTTTGAAAGAGGTCAGCTCATTCTACCGGAGACATGTATCTGATAAAAAAAGGCTAAACACGAATTTTGGAGAACGTATATATGTCAGCCGGAGAAAAGCCGGCAGACGGCATGTGATCAATGAGGAAGAGGTGGTAGACATTATGAAGAAGTATGACTTTATCGTGCTTTGTAATGAAGACCACGGATTTTTTGAACAGGTCGCCATTCATGCGCATGCCAGGTATCTAGTGTCGATTCATGGATCAGGACTGACGAATATGCTATTTATGCCGGAAGGGTCCAGCATTCTGGAATTTCATAAGCAGCAAACCACCAGCTACGATTGGCACAGCCAGATTTTTTGGTATATGGCCGACGCTTTGGGGCATCGTTATTTTCACCAGATCTGCCCGCCCGAAGATCCCGCGGCTGATATTTTTGTCGGCAACCTGATTGTAGATACCGTATTGCTGGAACAGAATCTTTTGCAAATGCTTGACGGTAAACTAATTTGAAGAATATATACTAGGCATTTCCCTACCTGTCGTTTGTCATCACCGATATATGATCGATCCTGCCAACATCTTTATACCATCCGTCCTCAAAATAAACGCAGGAGACCTTCAATCCGCTTTTGGCCGCCTGATCAAAGATTTCAGTGACCGATACTCCGGCTTTCAGAGAACCAGAACGCTTATGAAAGAAATCCCAGAATTTTTCTTTCCAAACGGCGATACCCCAGGTGTTGTCAAACAGCGGTATCACCGGCTTCTCCCATATATTCAGTACTTTCTGTTCATTGTTAAACTCTACAGGGGCAAAGTGTGATGCTTCCAGCGTCGGAAAAACACCTAAAATGAGATCGGCTTTCTCCAGTTCTAATTTCTCCAGTAAAATCTCAAACGCATTTGTCGGAGAAAACACCGTGTCAGGCATTGCAAAACAGGTAGTTTCCCCTTTTAACCAGGGATAAGCAGATAAGAGTGCATCTGCAAGTCCGAGCGCTTTGCTGTTATAAAGGTAGGAGATATGATGGCCGAATTGTCTGCCATCCTCCAGATAACGCATGATTTCTGGTTTCCATTCAGGTACAATAATATAGGTTTGGTCTATACCGGCAACTGTAAATGCTTCTAACGCGTATTCAATCAATAACTTGGGGCGGATAAATTCAGTTGTTTTGTCCGGGTGAAAATGAACCGGTAATAGCTCTTTGGGATACCGGAACGGGCGCATTCTAATCGCCATTCCTGCCGCCGGTAATAAGCCATAATGCTTTTTTTTCATATTCGGTTACTATTACTTTTAAATTGACGATAGATATTATTCATCCGCGAAAAGCAAGGCTAAATTGCGGTCCAATAGTTCAGGATCGACAATGAAATTAGCGTTAAAATAGTCGTCTTCAGGATCCGTTGGTATACATATTTGCTGGTAATAATCAAAACCGAGCGCTTCTGCCATATACCAAAATGCTTTGCTATGCCAATCTTTTTCGTTGGTTTGTTCTTTATGAAATTCCAATAGTTTACTGCCGGTTTTCATAAACAGCATATTCGTCAGCCCTGATCCATGAATCGAGACAAGGTACTTCGCGTTAGCATAAATAGCAATTTGTTCCAAAAAGGAATAATCTTCATTATTCAATAAAGTGAAATTATGCTTCAGGAGTATTGGTTCAATTTCATCCTCATTCATCACTTTTTTTCGCTGCGCTTTTTTACGACTGATGTAAATCCGTTCTCCTTTATCAATATTTAATTTTTTAACCCGGTTGACATAGTCTAAATAGAATTGCCTTACCTCTGCCATCATTTTGTAATCGTAAGAATCCACTTTCGCTTTGATCTGTGGCAAGCAGAGATTCCGAACCATCAAGCTATGATACGCTGGTATGTAATAGATATTTTCAAACCGGAAGGGTTCCAGTGTGCCCATGATAAAATCGGAATTTTGGTAATAGTCCGGCAATAGCAATATCATTTTGTCTTTTTTTTTCCTGACCATCCATGCCCGGAAGATGGATTCCATCAGCCAATGGTAATAGTTGTACCAGGGATGGTGGATCAGAAGATAGGTCTGCTCATCGTCCAGTTCAATTAATAGTTCCGGATGATCCTTAACTGCGTAATAGTAGTGCGCAGCCTCATTATGGTAATCGGCGATTTGGTGCGGATGATCGTGATGTGATTCTTTGATGAGCCCCTGGTCATTGAGGCAATAACCGGAATTGGTTACAAAAACGTTGTTAAATGTTTTAACCTTTTGTGGTGACAGCTGGTAGGTTAAAAAAGGCTTAAACAAAGGCAGCTCTTTTGCTGAAATGTTTTTTGGAAGTGAAACAGTGATTTCCTTATTCATAACAAGGTTTAGTTTAGCAGACTTCTTGGGGATTGTCCAGCATAAATATTATAAATTAATTTAACATTTATGCCGACATTTTTATATTTTTATTCAATAAACTACAAACGGATTATTTCCCTTTCAGTTAAACTGTCCGAAATCTAACTCTTCATGAAAAAAATCCTCCTTTTAACGGATGTAAAATTTTGGGAAAAATGTTCCGGAGACCGCATTCGGATAGAGGAGTTAATCAGATTTTTGAGTACAATGGTTAAGTTAACTGTGGTGGCGACTGGTCCTGCACCTTTGGACATTGAACACTTTTTGTCCCTTAATTACGCCGCAGAATTTTTGATTCTGGAGCATAAAAAAATCCTTAGTTCGGCTGGCTATGGTCGGCGACTGCAAAAGCATTTAAAGGACGAGTCATTTGATACGGTCATCATAGAATACGTACACAGCAGCTATTTCTTAAACTACCTGCAATTTGAAGCCCAGATTATTCTGGACGCACACGATATCGTAAGCGAAAGGGGGGCTGAATTTTCGCAATATGGTTTTGCCGGCGCATTGTATGAACTTTCATCCGATGATGAAATGAAGTTATTTAAACTATATGACTATGTAATGCTGCTCTGCAAGCCTGATCAGGAACTGATAAAAAATGTGATTGGCATTGAAAAAGCGCTGTTATGTGCCCATCCTGTGCCCCCAGTCACTCGAAAACTTCGGAAAAAGGCTGAAAAAATCGCATTCGTAGCTAGTGCCTATATACCGAATCGAGATGCGATCAACTGGTTCATCAGAGAATGCTGGCCAGCCATTACCGACCAGCACCAGGTTCAGTTGTTTATTTATGGAACGGTAGGCTACGAATTGGATATCCAGGAAAGAAATGATATTAAGGTAATGGGATTCTGGCCGGACCGGGACAGCATTTATAACGATTCCGATATTATGATCAACCCAGTCAGGTTCGGGGCCGGACTTAAAATTAAAAATATAGAAGCACTAGCCAACGGTCTGCCACTGGTAACCACGACTCATGGGGCAAGAGGGATCGAGTCTGCAATTGATCATGCTTTTCTGGTCGGAGACGGAACAGCCTTTGCTCAGCAATTGAATTTGCTTATAGGTAATTACAAATTGAGAAAAAAACTGGTAGGAAATGCCAGGGCTTATGTAGAGGCAAATTATTCGGCGGAAAACTGTTTCCAATCTTTGCTAAATGCGATTCTTTAACCATTAATGTAAACCGATGAGCTGTAGTGAAAACATCGTACTTTGAATTTTAGATTAATTAAAGATAAAGACATTATCCGTCTATTCCTAAGTAATTATGTGATAATAGCTATTGTATAGTGTGCCATAAATGCATGGCACATTAGATGTTGTTGAAAGACCTCCAGTGATTTAACGTGTTTATACCAGGTAAATTAAAAGCTAGAGATTATAAGTGTTGGCGTTTTTACATATAAAGGTAGGTGTTTTAACGGATTGATGTCGTACCAAAATAATATTACACTTATAAGCGCTTCGTAAAAAAATACATAATTTGCGACGGCGGCCTTGAACCAATTAAAGCCTTACTCGCATTATGCTAAAGGAAAACTACTCTATCGCGTTACTGACCTGCTTTTTTGGTAAACTGCCCTGGTATTTCGCCTATTTTGTACATTCCTGCCGCTATAACCCGGACGTTGATTTTATTGTGGTTACAGATGACACGGAATCCTTGATTCCACTGCCTTCCAATGTGAGGCTGATCCAGAAGACGCTTGATGAGGTCAGTCAGTTGGCCGCTGAACAGCTTGGAATGGAGGTGAATATTACTTACGGCTATAAAATGTGTGATTTCAAACCCGCTTACGGGGTGATATTTGCCAGGTTGCTGAGCTCATATGATTTTTGGGGGCACACCGATCTGGATATTATTTTCGGAAATATCAGGGATTTCCTGAGCAGTGAGCTCCTGGAAAATTATGACTTGATCAGTGTACGGCCAGACTGGCTCACCGGATGCTTTTTGGTTTACCGCAATATCGAGAAGGTTAACCGGTTATATGAGCATAGCAAAGACTACCGAAAAGTGTTTACTGATGAGCGTCATTATTGTTTTGATGAAACCAATTTCTCTCATGACGATTTTTCTGAGGGAAAGGCTTACTACAACATCCATACCGAAGTAGAAAGCATGATGCATGTGGTGAAAAAAATGGAGGCTGCTGGTTATATCAAGCCCCATTTTGACCTCTTTATCATCGAAGGGGTTCCCGGCAAGCTGCACTGGCATGAAGGGCGCTTATATTACCGTAAAAAGTATGAAGTGCTGCTGTATCACCTGATCTATTTAAAAAAGCGATACCAACGAAAGCGGTTAAAAGGAGTCGTCCCGGGTCATTTCCGTATAACACCCAGCCGGATTATTCATTCGAAACCCGAACATATATATGAAATTTAATTTCTATCCCCAACTGGACGCAATGGATTGTGGTCCTGCCTGTCTGAGGATGGCAGCCAAATATTATGGGCGGAATTTTAGTATCAAGACGCTGAGCAAGCTTTGCGGTTTCAGCAGGGAAGGAATCTCCTTACTAGGGCTGAGCGAGGCCTCGGAAAAAATCGGCTTTCGTTCGCTGGGTGTGAAGCTTACTGTAGAACAGTTAAAAGATGCGGAACTTCCAGCCATCCTTTACTGGCGGCAAAATCACTTCGTAGTGTTGTACCGTATCAAGCACCATACTTATTATTTGGCGGACCCCGCCAGGGGATTGATAAGTTATTCTGAAGAGGAGTTTTGCAGTTACTGGTTGAATGATAAACAAAGTCTGGAAGGCATCGCGATGCTCCTCAGTCCTACTCCGGAGTTTTATGAGCAGGAAGAGGAAAAGGAACCGAGAATTCGCTGGGCATTTCTGTTGCGTTACCTGGTTACCTATCGGCAACTGGTTATTCAGCTGTTGTTTGGTCTGGGCATTGGTAGTTTATTGCAGCTTATTATCCCTTTTTTAACCCAGTCCATTGTAGATATAGGAATCAATACCCGCAACCTCAATTTTATTTATATCATACTGTTTGCGCAAACGGCTCTTATCATAGGCCGGGTTAGTGTTGATTTTATACGTTCGTGGATACTGTTGCATATCAGTACACGGGTTAACGTTTCTATACTCACCGATTTCTTGATCAAACTGATGAAACTACCTATGAGTTTTTTTGATACCAAAATGACGGGTGATATCCTGCAACGTATGAGCGACCAAAAAAGGATCGAAAGTTTCTTAACCGGTTCCACATTAAGTACGCTGTTCTCCATGTTTAATCTGCTTGTTTTTTCGATAGTACTGGCTTACTACAATGCAACGATATTTTTTGTATTCGCGGTCAGCAGCGGCCTGTATACTGCATGGATCGTGATTTTTTTAAAACGGCGCAGGGCGCTTAATTACAAAAGTTTTGAAATCTCTGCCAAAAACCAAAGCAGTATTGTACAGCTGATAAGCGGTATGCAGGAAATTAAACTGAACAACTGTGAGCAGCAGAAACGCTGGGAATGGGAGCATATCCAGGCCCGACTATTTAAGTTCAGCGTAAAAACACTGGCGCTTAATCAATATCAGCAAGGTGGAGCAACCTTTATTAACGAGGGCAAAAATATACTGATTACTTTTTTAAGTGCGCAGGCGGTGATTAACGGAAACCTAACGCTCGGGGCTATGGTTGCTGTGCAGTATATTGTTGGTCAGCTAAGTAGTCCCATTGAGCAATTGCTGGGTTTTATTCAGGGTTTTCAGGATGCCAAGATCAGTCTGGAACGTTTGAACGAAATTCATCAGATGGAGGATGAGGAACCTGTAGATAAGGAATGGAGCCATAGCCTGCCCGAAAATAAAAGCTTATCCCTCAGTAATCTTACTTTTCGTTATCCGGGTGCCGGGAACGAGCCTGTATTGGAGAATATAGATATGGTTATTCCCCAGGGTAAAACTACGGCCATAGTGGGTATGAGTGGGAGCGGAAAAACAACCATCTTAAAACTGCTGCTGCGCTTTTATGAACCTCAAAATGGAGATATTAAAGTTGGCGGTCAGCAGATTGGTAATATTGCCTTTAAAACATGGCGAAGTGGTTGCGGTGTAGTGATGCAGGATGGCTTTATTTTTTCCGACACGATAGAACGTAACATTGCCGTAGGCGATGACTATCCGGATAAAGCTAAATTGCG
>NZ_FTMG01000025.1 GCF_900155965.1 Mucilaginibacter lappiensis | reverse complement strand
CCCGAGTTACTAAGTTCCCAATTCTAATTGGTTTTTAACTAACCTATAGTAATCACCTCTCAAAGCTGTTAATTCATGATGAGTCCCCTGTTCAATGATGTGCCCTTTATCCAAAACAATAATATTATCGGCATTACTTACGGTACTTAGCCTATGCGCTACAATGAGAACGGTACGTCCTTCAAAAAACTGATGCAGGTTATCCATGATCACTCTTTCATTATTGGAATCTAATGCGTTAGTGGCTTCATCAAAAAATATATAGTGCGGATCTTTGTAAACAGCACGTGCGATCAGCATCCGTTGGCGCTGTCCCTGGCTGATGCCGTTTCCTTCCGAACCTATTTTGGTATTGAGGCCTAAAGGAAGACCATCAATAAAATCCTGAATATTAGCTATCTCTATAGCATGCCGCAATTTAGCTTTATCCGGATAGTCATCGCCTACGGCAATGTTACGTTCTATCGTGTCGGAAAAAATAAAGCCATCCTGCATCACTACACCGCATCCACTGCGCCATGTTTTAAAAGCAATATTACCGATCTGTTGGCCACCAACTTTAATATCTCCGTTTTGGGGTTCATAAAAACGGAGAAGCAGTTTTAAGATGGTTGTTTTTCCACTCCCACTCATACCCACTATGGCTGTGGTTTTACCCTGGGGAATAACCATATCTATATTTTCCAATACAGGCTCGTTCCCGGCACCCGGATAACGAAAAGTAAGATTACTGAGGGATAAGCTTTTGTTTTCGGGAAGACTATGGCTCCATTCCTTATCTACGGGTTCCTCATCCTCCATCTGATGAATTTCGTTCAAACGTTCCAGACTGATCTTGGCATCCTGAAATCCCTGAATAAAACCTAGCAATTGCTCAATGGGACTACTTAGCTGACCAACAATATATTGCACAGCAACCATAGCTCCGAGGGTTAGGTTTCCGTTGATCACCGCCTGGGCACTTAAAAAAGTAATCAGTATGTTTTTACCTTCGTTAATAAAAGTTGCCCCACCTTGCTGATATTGATTAAGCGCCAGTGTTTTTACGCTGAACTTAAATAGTCGGGCCTGGATATGCTCCCATTCCCAACGTTTCTGCTGCTCACAATTGTTCAGCTTAATTTCCTGCATACCGCTTATCAGCTGTACAATACTGCTTTGATTTTTGGCAGAGATTTCAAAACTTTTGTAATTAAGCGCCCTGCGCCGTTTTAAAAAAATCACAATCCATGCAGTATACAGGCCGCTGCTGACTGCAAATACAAAAAATATCGTTGCATTGTAGTAAGCCAGTACTATCGAAAAAACAAGCAGATTAAACATGGAGAACAGCGTACTTAATGTGGAACCGGTTAAGAAACTTTCGATCCTTTTTTGGTCGCTCATACGTTGCAGGATATCACCCGTCATTTTGGTATCAAAAAAACTCATAGGTAGTTTCATCAGTTTGATCAAGAAGTCGGTGAGTATAGAAACGTTAACCCGTGTACTGATATGCAACAGTATCCATGACCGTATAAAATCAACACTAACCCGGCCTATGATAAGAGCCGTTTGTGCAAAAAGTATAATATAAATAAAGTTGAGGTTACGGGTATTGATCCCTATATCAACAATGGATTGGGTTAAAAAAGGAGTAATAAGCTGCAATAAACTTCCAATACCCAGGCCAAACAAAAGTTGTATAACCAATTTACGGTAAGTAATCAGGTATCGCAACAGGAACGACCAGCGCACTTCACTGCCTTTCTCCTCCTCTTGTTCATAAAATTGTGGCGTGGGCGAAAGTAATAAAGCAATTCCCTCCATGCTTTCTGTATCACTTTGCCAATTGCGTTTAAAATCTTCTTCACTCAGGGTTATTAAACCGGCAGCCGGGTCTGCTAAATAGTATTTGTGTTTTTTTATCTTATACAGTACTACAAAATGATTTTGTCGCCAATGTAAAATACATGGTAGCTCTGCTTCTTTTAATTGTTCTGCATTCAATTTAACGCCAATTGACCTGAAACCAATTTTTTCTGATGCATCGCTGATACCCAGTAAGGACACGCCTTCTTTGTTGATCTCGCAAAGCCGCCTTAGGGTTTGAAGTTTAAAATTTCTTCCATAATATTTAGCGATCATCCGCAGGCAAGTAGGGCCGCAGTCCATTTGATCAGGTTGTTTATAGATAGGGAAAGGCATGTTAAAATTGTTAAAACAGTTTGTGATCTTTTAGGCAACTCATAAATAAACCATTGTCAATTCAGGTTATATCAGGATCAATAAAACCTGAAAATATACAAAGTTTTATGTCAGCTCGGTATTTTGTTACTTAAAAAATAGTGTTCCGGCTTATAAAAATAGTTATATACTTCAAAAAAGCAGTGAAGTATTAAATATTGTACGAAGGAATCTAAATTTATTATTGTGACTGCATTTAAGTAATATTAATATTTTTTTATTAAGCTTTATCTTTTTCAGAGTTAAAAATATAATTTGATAGTATTTAAATCAGGACTTTACCAAATAAAAAAGACACCCTGTTACAGGTGCCTTTTTTATTTGGTAATCTTCATTCATCTATCTGATCCATTAACGGATCAAAAGAAAAACCTGAGGTGATGAATGGTTGGGATCAACCAAATTTAAAACCGGTCCAGATTCATCACTTTGTCCCAAGCTTTTACAAAATCCTTTACAAACTTATCCTGAGCATCTGTACTTGCATATAGTTCTGCAATGGCCCTCAGTTCTGAGTTGGAGCCCAACACAAGATCTGCACGGGTACCTGTCCATTTTACTGCACCGGTGACACGATCGCTACCTTCGTAAAGTTCTTTGTCGGCCGATATTGCTTTCCATGCAGTATTCATGTCAAGCAGGTTTACAAAGAAATCATTAGTAAGCGCACCCGGACGTGATGTAAAAACACCATGTTTGGAACCATCAAAATTAATATTCAGTACACGCAAGCCACCTAGTAATACAGTTAATTCAGGTGCAGTAAGCGTAAGTAAATGCGCCTTATCTATCAGTAATTCTTCGGTAGATACCGGGGCTTTTGTTTTGCGGTAATTGCGGAAACCATCTGCAGCAGGCTCCAGGTAACCGAACGATTCTACATCGGTCTGTTCTTGAGAAGCATCCGCACGGCCTGGTTTAAAAGGTACCGTGATGTTGTGGCCTGCATCTTTAGCTGCTTTTTCAACCGCTGCAGAACCGGCCAGTACAATCACATCTGCCAATGAAACTTTTTTACCGCCTGCATTAAATTCTTTTTGAATACCCTCTAAGATGCTCAATACATTTTGCAATTGTGCCGGGCTGTTCACCTGCCAGTATTTTTGCGGGGCAAGGCGAATACGGGCACCATTTGCGCCACCGCGCTTGTCTGTACCGCGGAAGCTGGAAGCCGAAGCCCATGCGGTGGAAACCAGCTCAGATATGTTTAAACCTGATGCCAATACTTTTGCTTTTAAAGCCGTAATATCACCTTCAGCTATCAACGCGTGGTCAACTGCAGGGATAGGATCCTGCCACAGCAATTCTTCCTGTGGTACATCCGGCCCTAGGTAACGTTCGCGGGGGCCCATATCGCGGTGTGTTAGTTTGTACCAGGCACGGGCGAAAGCATCTGCAAATTCATCAGGATTTTCCAAGAAGCGCCTTGACACTTTTTCGTAAGCTGGGTCAAACCTCAAAGCCAAATCTGTAGTGAGCATAGCCGGCTTATGTTTTTTTGAGCTATCATACGCATCAGGGATGGTGGCTTCTGCATCTTTAGCTACCCATTGGTTTGCACCAGCCGGGCTTTTTGTCAGTTGCCATTCAAAACCAAACAGATTTTCAAAAAAATCATTGCTCCATTTGGTTGGTGTTTTTGTCCATATTACCTCCAACCCGCTGGTAATCGCGTCGGCACCTTTGCCAGAACCATAACTGTTGCTCCATCCAAAACCCTGCGATTCGATGCCTGCAGCTTCAGGTTCTTTGCCTACATGGTCAGCAGATGCGGCACCGTGGGTTTTGCCGAAACTATGACCACCAGCTATTAATGCAACTGTTTCCTCATCGTTCATGGCCATACGGCCAAATGTATCGCGGATATCTTTAGCGGCAGCAACGGGGTCAGGATTACCATCAGGACCTTCGGGATTCACATAGATCAGCCCCATTTGTACAGCTGCAAGCGGTTTTTCGAGGTTACGGGAATGGATGTCGCCATCGGCATCTTCGTCTGTCACCAATACCCCGTGCCCTTCCTGCACACCAGGTGAGCCGTGTGCGTAGCGAAGATCGCCACCCAACCAGGTGGTTTCAGATCCCCAATACACAGACTCATCGGCTTCCCAAACATCTTCGCGCCCGCCTGCAAAACCAAAGGTTTTAAAACCCATTGATTCCAATGCTATATTACCGGTAAGGATCATCAAATCGGCCCATGAAATTTTACGGCCATATTTTTGTTTGATAGGCCAAAGTAACCTACGGGCTTTATCAAGACTTACATTGTCGGGCCAGCTGTTAAGCGGAGCAAAACGTTGCAATCCAGCACCTGCCCCGCCGCGTCCGTCACCTACCCGGTAAGTTCCGGCACTATGCCACGCCATACGTATGAACAAACCACCATAGTGACCAAAATCTGCCGGCCACCAGTCCTGTGAGTCAGTCATCAATGCATGAAGATCTTGTTTTACTGCTGCCAGGTCAAGGCTTTTAAATGCTTCTGCATAATTAAAATCTTTATCCGTTGGGTTTGATAAAGAGGAATTTTGGCGCAGGATATTTAGCTTTAACTGGTTGGGCCACCAATTGTGGTTCCGGGTACCACCACCGCCAGCATTATTTTTCATACTGCCGTTGTGAAACGGGCATTTACTGATGTCATTTGATTCGTTTTCCATATTTATAAGTTTATGTATTGAACTCCTACTGATTGTACAGTGGTATAAAATTAGGACATTAAAGAACACAATCACAATCGATTAATTCTATATCCAATAGTTAAAATTGATTAAGGTTTTAAGCATAATCCCTAAATAGGCAGACTATTTTGTTACAAAAGTGGGTTTACATGGTTTACACTTTTCATGGTTAACATTTATATATTTTACTGAAAATCAATTCATTAAATTCATTTTACCATCATATAGTGTGTTTACATGTAAACCCACTCAAGGTTAAGTATTCAATATCATTGGGGATCGGGATGTACTAATGGAGCGCAATAAATCTCAACTTTCAATCTAATATCATATTTAATCACTTTTATTTATAATCATTCTAAATAGTTATCTATATTTGTCCAAAATTAGCTTTCAGTGTCAGGCAATAATAAATACCCCCAAGTAGTTTTTCACTTAACCGAGCAGTCCTTTCAGCAGCTATACCGCATGTATTGGAAAAAAGTTTTTGCTATTTGTTATCATACTTTGAGAGATGAAGACATAGCTGCAGAGCTTTCCCAGGACATATTTGAATCGTTATGGAAACGTAGAAACTCCCTCCAGATAAACGTATCCATTGAACAATACATTTTCAGATCGGCTAAACTCGAGGTATTTGAATATTGCCGTACCACATCAAACCGTCAAAAACATCTGCAAAATGTTATTCAAAATCAATCAACTGAAGGTACATATACCGAAGACACACTGAACTACAACGAACTGTATAAAACGATCAATCGCCTTATCAATAGGCTTCCCTATAAATCGCAGGAGGTTTACCGTTTAAGCCAGCAACAAGGATTAGATAAAAAATCCATTGCTTCGGCTTTGCTTATATCAGAAAAAACCGTTGAATACCACCTCTACAAAGCATTGAATTTTCTCCGGGATAATTTGGCTGTTGACTAATAAAACACAGGCTAAATGCTGAAATTTATTCTCTATTTCTCTTACTACTGATTTTTTTCTACCTGAAAATCTGCTATTTAAATATTATTTAGAATTAGTCTTAGGAAGAATAAGGAATTAATCGGCTATGATATTGAATGCAACACGTAGCTTGCATTTAATTAAATGAAAATAGAAATAACGCAGGAACTATTAGAACGGTATCATCAGGGTCAATGCAGCACTGATGAACAGTTTGCAATTAAACAATGGCTACAAAACATAACAGAAAGTGATTTCACTATTTCTGCTCCTGTAGATATACAAGGTATAGAGGATAAAACATGGGCAGAACTCTCCAGCCGGATATTTATTGAAGATGAGCCCCGAAAAACAAACTGGACCTGGTTGATCAAAGTGGCCGCAAGTATTGTTTTGATCGTAGGCTTTGCATTTTACATTTACCACTCTACCGGAAAGCATCAGGAGAAAGATAATAACCTCATTAGCTATCACGAAGTAAAGGTTCCTAAAGGAAAAAAAGCTACCTGCACTTTGCCCGACGGAACAATTATTCAGCTAAACTCAGATAGCAAGCTTCGGTACCCCGAAAAATTTACCGATACATCAAGAGTTGTAGAATTTGAAGGGGAAGCATTTTTTACCGTAGCTAAAGACAAGAAACGCCCATTTTCTATCAATAGCAAACAGGTGGTTGTAAGGGTTTTAGGCACTCATTTTAATCTAAGGGCCTATCCAGAGGAAAATAAAACCGATGTAGTGGTTGAAGAAGGAAGAGTAATGTTTTCGCCAAGAATTAAAAAAAGCTTTCTAATTCTTACGGCTAACCAGCAAGGGGTGTATGATGTTGATCAGTCTTTAAAACAACAATCGGTATATGCCGCTGCTTATTATAGCTGGCGTAATAATCAATTGCAATTTAAAGATCAGAAATTGAGCGACATAGCATCAACCCTCGAACGCTGGTATAACGTAAAGGTGCTTATTAATAACCACTTATTAAAGAATGAACGTTACACCGGCCGCTTTAACAACCCCGATATAAAAAGTGTACTCAACAGCCTGGAGTTTGCTATAGGCCTTCATTATAAGATAACCGGGAATAATGTAACTATTTATTAAACAGATACTATTACTAAAGTCGATGTAGAAAAATATAAAAATAAAAATTCCCGGTGTTTCGTCGCCAAACTACAACACCGGGATTTGCTCAACTAATCCTTAATTAATTAAACATTTAAACGAAAATATGAAACAGGTACATACTTACCTCAACAATTTAACTAAATATTCTTCAGGCTTTACCTTTAAACCGCTAAATATTGTCTCTAAAGTATTAATTATTATTGTTTTAACACTTTTCAACACCACTCATTTATTTGCACAACAAGATATACTTGATAAACCAGTAACTATCAAATTAAGTAATATTACTTTGGCCGATGCACTGCTGGCTATTGGCGATAGAGCTTCTGTAAGTATCTCCTATAGCAATACCAGGCTTGATGCCAAAAAGATGGTGAATGTAGATGCCACGAATCAACCCATCAAAAAAATATTACATGACCTGATAGGTGCTAACCTTAAATTAAAGGTACAGGGCAATGTCATCACCATTCAAACAACGGATAATAAACCGGTAACTTCTATCAATTTAAATAATAACCTGAATGAGGTGGTAGTGGTTTCATCTCGTTCACCGCAGCATATCAGCGAAATACCCGGCACAGTTTGGGTTATCGATAGTGCCAAACTACAATCCCAGATCAAAGCGGGTGTACCATTGAAGGAAGCATTGGGTATATTGATCCCTGGTTTGGATGTTGGAAGCCAGGGTCGCTCCAACTACGCACAAAATATCCGTGGACGTAATATATTAGTAATGATCGATGGCGTATCTATCAATAGCACCCGTAATACCAGTCGCCAGTTTGATGCTATTGATCCATTCAATATCGAAAAGATCGAAGTACTATCCGGCGCAAGCTCGGTTTATGGTGGCGATGCCACTGGTGGGATCATCAACATCGTAACCAAAAAATCAACATCAGAGAAACTGGCTTTCCAGACCGAAGTAGGGGGGCGCAGCGGCTTAGGCCATGGCGATGATCATGATTTGCGCGTAGCACAATCCATCGCCGGTGGCAATAGCTTTGTAAAGGGCCGTTTAGGTTTTGCTTATCAGCAAAATGGCGCTGCTTATGATGGCGATGGCCACCAGATCATCATCGATACCAAACAAGGCGACTTACAATACAACCGCAGCATTGATCTGTTTGGTAATGTTGATTTTAAACTCAAACACAACCAAACCATCAGTTTGGATGCACAATATTACAACTCCAAATACAACAGCGACCATGGCTTATTTTTAGGTAATAATCTGGCCGGTGCATTACCAGCCAATGCCAATAATAATGTAGCCCCAGACCCTTCACTGCTGGATGTACGCAAAGGCTTTGATGCCGACGTGGTGCCGCGCAGTAAACGCATTTTTATTAATGGTCAATACCGTGTTGGTAATATACTGGGAGGTCAAAGCTTCCAGTTCCAGGCCTTTGTCCGGTCAGAAAAATTGGATTTTAATCCCTCTTTCCCCGAAGGTATTGTTCAATCACGCGATCTTACCGTTGCACCGGGTAATGTAAAACCTTTACCATTGGCTGCATCGCGCCAAAACACCGATGTGTATGGCTTCAAGGCAGTTCTAGCAAAACAGTGGGACAAGGTAAAAGTAACCTATGGTGCCGACCTGGACCACGAAAAGTTTGTAGGAACGCAAGCCTTCTTTGATACCAATTTAAGCTATAGCTCAGGTGGACTGATCAACAAAACTGCCAGCACTTTAGAACGTTATCCGGGTAATCGCATACTGGGCATATCAGGCTTTGCGCAGGCCAGCTGGGAAATTGTCGATAACCTTACTCTATCGGGAGGAATACGCCAGCAACATATGAATGTAACCGTGGATGACTTTGTTCGCTTTCAGCAGCAAGTATCTGTAAACTATGGCATTGGTACTTCGGCAGATAAAATTCCCGGAGGTAAAAACGATTATAATGTGGCCCTGTTCAATGGTAGCCTAATCTATAAGTTTAGCAATAAAGCACAGGTATGGGCAAACTACTCACAAGGCTTCTCGGTACCCGATCCAACCAAATATTACGGCACCGGTTCTTATGTACGCGATGGGGATAACTGGAAACTGGTTAACAGCATCAATGTAAAAGACGCGCCATTAAGCGGTATCAAAACCAACCAGTATGAACTTGGCGGCAGGTTGAGCGACGAAAGTGGCTTTAAAGGCCAGATAGCAGGTTTTTATTCTGTATCAGACAAAGCCATCCTCATCAATACCAGCAATTTTACCATATCCGTTACCGATCAAAAAGTACGCAACTACGGTTTTGAAGGTGAACTGAGCTATAGCCAGCAACCCAAAGGTTTAATAGTTGGCGTTTCTGGTCAGTTCATTATTTCAGATATCAAAACACCTGATAAAGGATATCAGCGCAATTCTATTATCTCTACCAATCCATCCAAATTTGTGGGTTTTGCTGGCTGGCAAAGTCAGGATTTTTCGGTAAGGCTACAAGCCGTGCGCTCGCTTGACCTGAAAGATTATCAAAACCTGGAGCTTAAAGGCTTTACCACATTTGATTTGGTGGGTAACATAAAATTACCATTGGGTACGCTGTCTGCCGGTATCCAAAATCTTTGGGATAAGCAGTATTTGACATTCTGGGGACAGCGCTCGGTACTGTTTTACGGAGCCCCAGCCAAACTGTACCAATACTACGGTCGCGGCAGAACATTTTCTTTAACCTATACCATCAGTTATTAATATATAAGCAGTATCAAGTAGCTAGTATCAAGTATCACGACTTTTTTAAAACAGCATATCGTTTCAGAGATTTTGATACTTGATACTAGCTACTTGGTACTAAAATTAAAAACATCGATACCTATGATAACACAATCCAATGTTCCACATCAGGATGAGGCCATATTAGAGGCCTTAAGCACCGATACCTCTTTTGAAGACATATTTTACGAAGGTTCATCCCAGGAATATCTGAAGGCTATGAGCCTGGCCAGTCAGTCGGTTGTTAATTTTTTGCATGATAATAAAAAACCATTCAGCGGTGTAACAGCAGCCCAATTACGCCCTCAGTTTGAATCAGTTGACCTGACTACTCCCCTGCCAGATTATGAAAGCCTGATGAGCGAGGTAGAATCGTTATACACCAAACACGCGGTTACCTTCCATCATCCCAAATATGTGGCACATTTGAACTGTCCCGTAGTAATACCCGCTATAGCTGCCGAAGTACTGATCAGCGCTATCAATTCCTCGCTGGATACCTGGGATCAAAGTGCCGGGGGTACGCTGATAGAGCAAAAAATGATTGAGTGGACCTGCGATGAAATTGGTTTTGATAAAAATGCCGACGGCGTATTTACCAGCGGGGGTTCGCAAAGTAATATGATGGGTTTATTATTAGCCCGTGATCATTATTCCATAGAACACCTTAAACATAATATCAAACAAAACGGATTACCACCAGAAGCATCACGCTTCCGGATCTTTGTTTCCGAAGCCGGGCATTTCAGCATCCAGAAAAACGCTTCGATATTGGGTCTGGGCGAAAAAGCTGTAGTTAAAATAAAAGCCGATCGCACCTTCCGGATGAATACCGTTTTGCTGGAAGATGCGATACAACGTGAATTAAAACAAGGCAATATCCCTATAGCAGTTGTAGCCACTGCAGGTACAACCGATTTTGGCAATCTTGATCCCCTGGAAGCCATCGGCCATATAGCTGCCAAATATAAGTTGTGGTACCATGTTGACGCGGCTTATGGTTGCGGTTTATTATTGAGCAGCAAGCACCGGTACTTGTTAAACGGAATCGAACTCGCCAACTCTGTCACTGCCGATTATCATAAAGCCTTCTTTCAGCCGGTTAGCAGCAGTGCGTTCCTGGTAAACCATAAACGATATTTTGGATTGATAACTCATTATGCCGATTACCTGAACCCAAAAGATCAGCACTCAGACGAGATCCCCAATCAGGTGAACAAATCCATACAAACCACCCGCCGTTTTGATGCCCTTAAACTTTGGTTTACCCTGCGTATGATGGGCAAAGAAAAACTAGGCGGTTACATAGAAAAGATCATTGAAACAGCCGAAAATGTGGCGCATATCATCAGTACTGATCGTGATTTTGACCTGTTGAATTATTCGGACCTATCGGCATTGGTTTTCAGGTATAATCCCTCGGGTTTACATACCGCTAACCTGACCCAAATGAACCAATATATTAAAGCACAGCTTTTAAAACATGGCGATGCGTTGGTGGCCGGCACCAAGGTTCACGGAGAGTTCTATCTCAAATTCACACTATTAAACCCGCTTACCACTACCGATCATATTAAAAACATTCTATTAAACATTAAAAAACATGGAAACGAATTCATTAAGTTTAATTAACCTTAGGGAAGAGGCTGAGCAGGTAAATTATACTGCTATGCTCAACAGTTATCTGCGTGAGTTTAGTAATTGGAGCCGTTATCTGGGAATCCCAAAATATGACGAAGCATTAGCCGCTCATTTCCGGTCAACCGGGTATGATTTTCATATCCGTATTGATTTTTCTTCTATCGGACAGGAAGTATACGCTCCCTTGAACTATTATTCAGAAAGCGGCAGGCATATATTTCATTTCCCGATTGTAAAACGCGATCTATTAACAGATAAGATTACAGAACTGGCTCCTACTGATATGATAGCGCTCATCGTTCAATATGGACAGGAACAATATCCGGAGATAGAGGCAGACATCACCCAAAATCGTTTAGTGAACAGCATTGAAAACCTGGAGAAATATCTCGAAAATTTCATCAAACACGATCTTAACGCCAATGCCGTTGAGATGGGTTTTATCCAGGCCGAGCAATCGCTTATTTTAGGTCATAGTGTACACCCCCTGCCCAAATCAAAACAGGGATTTAACGATGACGACCTGTTTAAATACTCCCCCGAAACAGCTGGCCGCTTCCAGCTACATTATTTTTTGATAGATGCCGAGAATGTAATTGAAAAAACTGCCGACGATATTTTGCCATCTGTTCAGTTAAAAAAGGAGTTATTAGTCCTTGCGGCTAATGATACCCGGGTGATGGAATTGTTAAATACACATCCTGCCTTCATCGTAGTGCCCATGCATCCCTGGGAGGCTAATTATTTACTGCAACAGGACGATGTTTTAGCTTTACAGCAAGATGGCAAGCTGTTTAGTTTGGGTGGCTGGGGAGCTGAGTTTACACCAACCTCCTCTGTACGTACGGTTTATAATGAGGAATGTGACTGGATGTTTAAATTCTCCCTGCACGTAAAGATCACCAACTCCGAGCGCATTAACCTATACCCTGAGCTGCATCGTGGTTATGATATTTCTCGCCTGCTGAAAACTCCCTGGGGGCAAAATCTACAGAAGGATTTCCCGGAGATTGATTTTATTGTTGACCCTGCCTTCATCGCCGTTACCGATAATAACGGGGAGGTGATCAATGGCTTTAACATCAGCATCCGTCGCAATCCTTTTAAAAACGAGGCTCAGCATAAAAATGTAACCCTGATAGCCGCACTTTGCCAGGACAGCATTTTGGGCGAACCATCCAGGTTAACCAATATCATTAAAACCGCTGCCCAAAAATCAAACAAACCGGTTACCCGCGTGGCCGAAGATTGGTTTAAACAATACCTGCATATCTGTATCAGGCCAATGGTTTCTATTTTGAATAAATATGGCTTGGCTTGTGAGTTTCACCAACAGAATGTAATGGTGGAGTTGGACAAGAATCTGTTCCCGGCCAAACTTTATTTCAGGGATAATCAGGGATTCTTTTTCCGTACGGGTAAGGCTGATGAAATTTTAGCTGCGATACCGGGTATTGCCGATGAAAGTAAGTCTATCATTGATGAAGAATACATCGCCCCAAAATACACCTATTACCTGATGATGAATAACCTGCTGGGTGTAGTAAACGCATTCGGGGTGAATGGCCTGGCTGACGAAAAACGCCTGCTGGATATTGTTTATAAAGAGCTAAAAAGCCTGGAAGCGATAGACGAAACGGGGTTGGTAAGCTATATTATCAACAGTCGCGACTGGAGTGTAAAGGGTAACCTGCTCACCAGTTTACATAACATGAACGAGGCTAATGTTTCGTTAGAGTACCCGGCAGTTTATTTAGATCATCCAAATCCGCTCAATAAATTTTTCTTCTGCAAAAACCTGATTAAACCGGAACGGAAAGACATCGTTTATACCCGTTATTTTCCGAAAGAAGATGTGACGCTGAGCATCCGCCCATTTGATATTGACCGCGACCTGGAAATGGTGCATCACTGGTTTAATCAGGAACAGGCCAAACCAGTCTGGAAAATGGATGGCCCCATACGCGGACTGGAATTGTTTTATAGAACCATCATCCCAAGCGACGCTACCCATAGTTTTATCGGTGAGGTAAATGGCGTACCCAATTTTACTTTTGAGCCTTACTGGCCTGCCCGTGACCTGGTAGGTGCCTATTACGAATGCTTACCTACAGATTACGGTACGCATTTATTGGTAGCCCCGATAGAGAAAGAAAAAAAATTTGCATACCAATCTTTACAAGTAGCCTTAGACTATTTATTTGCACAGCCCGAGGTTGGCAAATGTATTGGCGAAGCAGCTGTGGAGTCGAGAGCCATGCGTGCACTGGCCAACAGAATTGGTTATCAGCAACAAAGAGTGATAGATATGCCGCATAAAAGCGCCAACCTCACCTTTTTATATCGCGAATGGTATTGGGACAAAAATCCAGGCACGAAGGAAATTAAGATAGAACTGTAGAGGGAGTAAGGATTTTAGGAGCAAAGAACAAGGATAAAAAATTCAGGGGTGAGAAATCATGCATCCTTACTTCCAAAATCCTTATTCCTTGCTCCCCAAATCCTTGTTCCAAAAAAATAAAAAATTGAAGACAAAAAAAATATACAATCTGATCGGTATTGGTATTGGCCCGTTTAATTTGGGACTTGCCGCGTTAACAGAGCCGGTCGACGAACTAACTACCTTATTCCTTGACCGCTCACCCGCTTTTGACTGGCATCCTGGCTTAATGTTGAGCAATGCTACTTTACAGGTGCCATTTATGGCCGACCTGGTAACTATGGCCGACCCAACCAGCCGTTATAGCTTCCTTAATTTTTTGAAGGAAACCAACCGCCTTTACAAATTCTTTATCCGCGAAAACTTTTTCATTCTGCGTAAAGAGTATAATGTTTATTGCAAGTGGGTAGCCGCACAACTATCTAACTGTCTCTTTTCCAGATCGGTTGAAGCAGTTGAATACATTGAAACTGCAAAGCAATACAAGATTAAGGTTATCAATAGTTTAACTAACCAACCTGAGGTTTACTATGCCGAAAAAATAGTGTTAGGTACCGGTACCGAGCCGCGTTATCCGGATTTTATGAAGGATATTAAAGCGCCAAACGTTTTGCATACTTCCAATTATCTATATAAAAAAGCCGACATTTTACAGGGCAAATCGATAGCCGTAATTGGGTCCGGACAAAGTGCCGCTGAGGTTTTTCAGGACCTACTGCCCCACACTGAGGATGGTTTGCAGCTCAGTTGGTTTAGTCGCCCGGATCGATTTTTCCCGATGGAATATGCAAAATTGACACTGGAGCTCACCTCGCCCGAGTATGTGGACTATTTCCATAACATGCCCGCAGAAAAACGTAAAGCCGTATTGGCCAAACAACCGCCATTGTACAAGGGTATCAACTTCGACCTCATCAACCAAATATTTGATACACTTTATGAAATGAGTGTTGATGATACGCCATTAAATGTGCAGCTGCGCCCAAATTCACAACTGGATAATATTAAAGTAAATCCAGACGGTTCAAATGAACTGCAGTTTACCCATGTACAGCAGCAACAAACCTTTACACACCAGGCTGATTATGTGATACTAGCGACTGGATACAAGTACAATACCCCGGCGTTCATCAATGGTATTCAACAACGCATTGGTGTTAACGAGGATGGTCTTTTTGACGTAAAACGTAACTACAGTATTGACATCAGTGGCGATGAAATTTTTGTGCAAAATGCCGAATTGCATACCCATGGCTTTGTAACCCCCGATTTAGGAATGGGCGCCTACCGCAATTCCTGTATCATTAACCAGGTTGCCGGCCGGGAAATTTATAAGGTGGAGCAGCGAATTGCCTTCCAGCAGTTTAGTGTTTAGGTAGATGGATAACCGTAAAGATTTCATACTTAACATGAACCTGCGGAAGGTAATGTGGCAAACCTCATGGCCGGCTGTTGCCGCTATTGTGCTGTACGGCTTAAACAATTTTTTGGATGCCTTGCTGGTTGGCCGGCTGGTTGGCCCGCAAGCTTTGGCCGCTGTTGGATTGGCTTACCCCCTGTCGCAAATTGTAATGGGTTTTGGCCGATTGATAGGCACCGGGGCTTCAGCAGCACTCAGTATTTGGCTGGGTGCCAATGATTCCGCAAAGCTTAAACAGTTGTTTGGAAATTTGAACGTGCTGTCCATTACCTGTGCAGCATTATTTGCCATCCCTGCTTATATTTTTGCCGAAAACCTGCTTGCTCTCATGGGGGCTAAAGGCGAACTGGTTGCCATAGCAGCCAGTTATTTCAGAGTAACGTTAATTGGTTCGGTGTTCTGGATCCATGGTTTTTCTGTCAATATGCTCATCCGGGGCGAAGGAAAAATGAAAACCGCAGCTTGTATGATAGGCATCGGACTCCTGATCGACATGATGTTAAAACCCATTTTCATCCTCGTGCTGCACGGAGGTGTAGCCGGAGCGGCCTGGGCAACCAATACGGCCATGTTTATTTACTCGGCCATGGGAATCATTTATTTTGCGCGGAATAAAAGCATCTTCCGAAATGAATGGTACTCCTTGAAACCAACCAAAATTGTAGTCAAAAAAATAATATCACTGGGCTTTCCCGAAATGTTGTTTTCCATCATGTCGGTCATACAAAGCATGCTGATATTACAGGCCATTTCCAGATACGGAACGCAGCAGGATCTGCTTTTTTACACCATCGTAAATCGTTTTTATTTGCTCTTGCTAACGCCGCTATTTGGCTTAATGCGGGGCCTACAGCCCGTAGCAGGTATAAACTATGGTGCCGGAAATATTTTAAGGGCAAAAAAATCACTGCTCATTGCTATCACTGCCGGTATTGTGATCATTTTACCATTCTGGATCGTCGCGCTGTTTTTCCCTAACGTGTTATGGGGATGGATGGTTCCGCATGTGGTTTTATCGGCGGTACATATTTTAAATTTGCGTGTTTATTTATCAGTTTTACCATTTTTACCGGTTATTGTGATGGCCCTGGCTTATTTCCCGGCTATTAACCAGGCCAAAAAAGCAAGCCAACTGGCTATTCTCAGGCAACTGTTTTTTTATCTTCCGGCTACACTGATACTTCCTGTGTTTTTTGGTGTTAACAGTATTTTTTGGGGCAGTGCGGTTATTGAACTTTTGGTTATACTAATTACGCTTTGGATGTTAAAAAGCCCGATATTAAAATTCAGGGTGAAGCCTATCTGAAACGCTGTTTATTATTTTTAAATCAGATTCAGTCGACTTCTCCCTCATATCATTGCTGTAAGGAACGACGAAGCAATGACGTAGCTATTCTGATCAATGAGAACTCGATGAGATTGCCACGTTGCGCCCGCAATGACATATTCTTTATGAATAATAATTGGCCTTGTCGAAGGGTTGCGAGAAAAGGCCTGTGTACAAACATTAAATACTGGTATTACCCCAATCGTTTATTCACCTCATCCCAGTTAACCACATTCCACCAATTGGCAATGTATTCATTACGTTTATTCTGATATTTTAAATAGTAGGCATGCTCCCAAACATCCAAAGCCAGCAATGGCGTCCCTTTAACCTCTGCTTTATCAAATAAAGGATTATCCTGGTTTGCTGTAGATGTTATTTTTAAAGTCCCGTTATCATTAACTAACCATGCCCAACCCGAACCAAAACGGGTTAAAGCAGCCTGGGTAAACAGCTCTTTAAACTTATCTACACTGCCAAATGCATTGGTAATAGTATCTTTAACTTTCCCGTCAGGTCCGCTGGATGTACCGGGTTTTAAGCTCGCCCAAAAAAAGTTATGGTTCCAGGCACCGCCCCCATTATTTCTTGCTTTGGCAGATAGCTTCGAAGCATTATCAAAAAACTCCTTCTCTGAACTATAATTGAGCTTTTCGGCAACAATGGCGTCATTTACATTTTTAATGTAGGCCGTATGATGTTTGGTATAATGGATCTCCATAGTCAAAGCATCTATATTGGGTTCCAGAGATGCATAACTAAAACCCAGGGGAGCTTGTACAAATTTCAGGGGACCATCATCCCCGTTTGCTTTGGCAACATGATCCTGGTTAGCGGCAAAGGCGGCTGCACTATCTAAAATTATCGGACCTCCCACTGCAACTGCTACAGTTACTTTAAACGAATCTTCTATAAACTTTCTCCGGCTGCTGATTTTCATAATAATGATACTTTACTGGTATTAAATTAGTTATCTAATTTACCTTTAATATTATTATTTGCAGATTAAAATTACCGGGATCGAACACTCTTTACAAACCACTGATGATCGCAGCATTGTCCACACAAACGTTTGTTCTTATTTATATAAAGCACATCAAGCGTTAATTAATTTTGCGGTGGAAAATTATAAGGCATCCATTGAGGGTAAACGGAAAGCTCTTTGTTTACATTATCACTGATGGGTACACCCCAGGTATTCCAAAATGGCGCCAGGTTTCTTTTTACAATGCTGGAGTAGGTTTTAACCCATAGATCCCGTTTTTGCTGATCGTTTAACTCACCGATGTTAGGGCCAATTTTTTGGTATTCTCTGAAAAAAGCTTTAAAGCTTTCCCAACCAAAACCTTCCTGCATCTGACGAAACATGATTAAACCCAAAAACGGGTCATTTTTCCATTTCTCGTAATTAGCACCTTCGGCAAAATACTTCTTCATCTGCTTTTGTGTACTGGCGTTTGAAATTGCGGTGTGCGCATTGTCCCGTCCACCCATCAACCGATCAAACATATACAACGAAAAAAAGTTGTTACTTACCTCGGTTGTACCTCCAAATACCCAATTCAGATTTTGCATATTGTGGCCTATTTCGTGAAAAAAGCCCCAGTTGGCTCCACCACCACTGGGTTTCATCAAAAGCTCTGGATTGGCCATAATTTCGTTGGATAACATGTGTTTTGTAGGAGAATGATGTATCATTATCGGATAACCACTGTGCATATAACCACCGCCAATATGCTCGTCGGGTACCAAACGCTGCGCCCTGTAAAATGGCAAGGGCATTTGGGCAAGGTCCATTTCGCCCCCAATAATCAGGTCCCACAGCTTCATTACTTCCTGTGGATTTTTAATGGTTTGCAAAACACTATCGGGCAAGGTTAAAATTACGTTTTCGGTAGCCATTTCACCCCAGGGCGCTTTGTTGTTTTTGAGTTGGTTCTCCCAGTCACTTTGGGAAGTTTTGCCCAATACAAAAAGCGGGGCAGTTACCGCATGACTAATTTTAAGATCAATTTTTCTACTCTGGCTTTTCGGGTTTAGGTTAATATAAATCAAACCGCCAAAAGGCGAAGCCAGTCTGTTTACGCCAACCACCAATTTCTGCGTCTTGGTAATGATGGGCATACGGCGCCAATCCTCCGTGCCTGCTACCCACTCATTCAGCCTATCGGTGTGGGAGCCAATTTGCGCTTCCAAATCATCGATATTGGTATTTTTAGGTACTTCTATCTCTATATATTGCCCTGCTATGGCATACAAGCCGGTGCTGTACATAATATCATGATCATAACCCGAATAGCCTAAGGTGGATACAATACCTACCAGGCCATCGGCTATTTTTTTGTGCTGAATACTTACAGTTCGGCTTATCAATTGATAACCTGGTTTTACCGCGCCCGGAAAAATGGCTGATGAAGGTTGTGTCTTGACGTTTTTATAATTAGTGCTTTTTAATACTTCATCGCTCCATTTGGCTATTGCCTTTCTAAAATCAGTATCTTTTTTAGAAAGGGTTTGTTGAGGAGAAATAAGAACTGTTGCCGGATCTTTTTTGGGAGTTTGAGCAAATACGGCAAGCCCGGAGGCTAAAAATACAATGGTAAATAATTTCTTCATGAATTGGTTGTATATAGCTAGTGATAAATTATTGTTTAGTATAAGGCTATGTCTGACCATGTTAGCAATAACCATTAGTTTTTTTGAGTATTCTAAATATAGCGTACAGATAGTGACCATCGTAATAAAACACCGCACAAACGTTTGATAAGTTATTCGAATTAAATTCTCTTCATTTAAACAACGCTTAACTTAATATCATTTACTAAATATATTTATGAACTTTGCCACATGGCGGGTATCTACATACATATTCCTTTTTGCAAACAGGCATGTCATTATTGCGATTTCCATTTTAGCACATCGCTTAAATATAAAGATGAGCTGCTGCATGCGCTTGTAAAGGAAATCAAATTGCAAAAAAGCTACCTGGATAATGAAACTGTAGAAACCATTTACTTTGGTGGCGGAACTCCATCGGTATTGGAGGCTGATGCAATCAGCCTGCTGATCAATACCATTACAGAACTGCATACCGTGTCCTCGGATGCGGAGATAACCCTGGAGGCCAATCCCGACGACTTAGATGATGCCAAAGTAAAAGCACTACGCCGAACCGATGTGAACCGCTTTAGCATTGGTATCCAATCATTTTTTGACGAGGATCTGCTGTGGATGAACCGGGCCCATCGCAGCCGGCATGCCGAAGCTTCGGTAAAAAGGGTTCAGGATGCCGGTTTTGAGAACATCACTGCCGACCTAATCTACGGATACCCGTTATTAACAGATACCAAGTGGAAACAAAACCTGGATAAGATATTTGAGCTCTCTATCCCTCACATATCTTCCTACTCTATGACGGTTGAACCACAAACCGCCCTGGCTGCTTTCATCAATAAAAAAAAGCAGCAGCCTATGAATGACCAACAAAGTGCGGAACAATTTACGGTATTGATGGATGCAATGGCTGACCATGGTTTCGATCATTACGAGATCTCCAACTTTTGCAAACCCGGACATTATTCCAAACATAATTCCAATTACTGGCAGGGCGTAAAATACCTGGGTATAGGCCCCTCAGCTCATTCCTATAACAGCGAAGCCCGGCAATGGAACATCGCCAATAATGCTAAATACATACAGAGTATTGAAAGCGGCAAGCTGCCTGCCGAAACCGAAACACTTACCGAGGAAAACCGATTGAACGAATATATCATGACCTCCATTCGCACCATGTGGGGGCTTGATCTGGATAAATTGAATTCCATAGCCAAAGCTTCCGCATCACCATTACTCATTGCCGCCGGGCAGTATTTTGATAGCGGTTGGATAAAACAACAAGATAACGTTTTATATTTGACCCCTACCGGTAAACTTTATGCCGATAATATTGCAGCAGGTTTATTCTTCTAAGCAATTAATGCTTTTTAAATCAGCAAGTTGTAAGAATTAATCACGTTAACAAAAACCGTTATGCGGTGCTCCCCGTATCTCCTTACAAATAGCGTCTATTATAAATTTAACAAAACTATCAAGAGCTCGTGATAGTTTTGTTACATGGAAAAACAAAACAAACAAGCACCTTTGGGTGTCATTAAAAACAATTTATAAACTAATCACATCATGAAAAAACTGATCATAGCAGTATTAGCATTAGCAGCTTTTGCAATATCGCCTAATGCCAATGCACAAACTAAAATGGTAGGTGGCGCGGCCATGTATCCAACAAAAAACATTATTGAAAATGCGGTAAATTCAAAAGACCACACCACTCTGGTAGCGGCTGTTAAAGCTGCCGGTTTGGTGGAAACATTATCATCAGCAGGCCCTTTCACCGTATTTGCGCCTACTAACGAAGCATTTGACAAATTGCCCGCAGGTACTGTTGATAACCTGGTTAAACCTGCAAATAAAGCTACTTTAACCAAAATTTTAACTTATCACGTTGTTGCCGGTAAATTAAGCGCAGCCGATCTTTGGTCGAAAGTAAAAGACGGAAATGGCAAAGCCGAACTAAGCACTGTAAGTGGTGGCACTTTAACTGTTATGGCACAAGGTAAAAAGTTATACCTGGTTGACGAAAAAGGTGGCAAATCATGGATCACTATAGCCGATGTTAATCAAAGCAATGGTGTAATACACGTAGTTAACGCTGTACTAATGCCTAATTAAGCAGTCTGCAGCAATCAATTCGCAGTTTGTAAGCCGATTGAAAAAGCTGTCAATTAACTGTTTTAAAATACAAACCACAAAAAGAAACCCGGCAAATGTCGGGTTTCTTTTTGTCAGAAAAATTTCAAAAAAAAGCTAAACAATTGGGTGTTTTTTTCAATTAATTAATTTTGCATGTTAATTAATTGTGAATATGAGTTTGCACCTAACACCCATAGATACCGTTGATAATATAAGCAGAGCGGATTTTGTTAACAATTACTTAAATCCGCGTAAACCGCTTATTATTCGTAAAGCAACACAAAGTTGGCCCGCTTTGCAAAAATGGACCTTTGATTATTTAAAGGAAATCGTTGGCGACCAAACCGTACCATTATATGATAGCTCCAAGGCCGACCCGTCAAAGGCTATCAATGCATCGGCAAGTGAAATGAAATTTGCCGATTATATCGACCTGATACAAAAACAACCTACTGATCTTCGTATATTTTTATTCGATCCTATAAAACATGCGCCAAAATTACTAGATGATTACCGTTCACCAACCGATCTGATGGGTGGTTTTCTGGATAAATATCCCAATATGTTTTTTGGAGGAGCTGGCTCTGTTACGTTTTTACATTACGATATTGATCTTGCCCATATCTTCCACACCCATTTTAACGGTCGCAAAAAAGTGATCTTGTTTGACTATAAATGGAGCGAGCGCTTGTATTGTATCCCCTTTGCCACTTATGCACTGGAGGATTATGATATTGAGAACCCCGACTTTGAAAAATTCCCTGCCCTGGATGGTATTGAAGGCCACGCAGCCGTATTGGAGCATGGCGATACCTTATTTATGCCTACAGGATACTGGCACTGGATGAAATACCTGGATGGGTCATTCTCTATTTCCTTGCGTGCCTGGGATAAATCATGGGCCATAAAAGCCAAAAGCCTGTATAATTTAACCATACAACGTAAGTTTGACAATATGATGAAAGCCCGGTTTAAGAAAGACTATATGGACTGGAAGGAAAAACTGGCCATCAAACGCGCGCAAAATGCATTAACGGCTGGCAAACCTTAGCATTAATTACATTTTTTAACATAAAAGCTTATACCTTTTGGGGTTTTATTTCGTTATTTTGTTTGCTTTTCGGTATTTAAGTTAAATTAGTTTAAATAAAACAGCCGAAACGTAATTACAATATGAGTTTTATCCTCCACCCGATTGATACTGTTGAAAATATTTCTCCTGAAGATTTTAAGAAGAACTATTTAGATCCCCGCCGACCGCTGGTTATAAAAGGTTTGACCAAAAACTGGCCCGCCCGTGAAAAATGGACGCCGGAATATTTAAAGCAGGTAGTTGGCAAAAAGGTGGTGCCTTTATACGATAATTCAAAAGCCGATCCTTCAAAACCCATCAACTCATCGGCAACCGAAATGCCTTTTGATGAATATATGGATATGATCCGCAGCCAGCCTACCGAGTTGAGGATTTTCTTTTTTAACATCTTTAAACAGGCCCCGCAGCTTTTGGATGATATTGTATTACCCAAAGATTTGATGGGTGGCTTTTTAGAAAGTATGCCCGCCATGTTTTTCGGCGGCTCCAATTCGGTTACCTTTTTACATTACGATATCGATCTGCCGCACATTTTCCATACCCATTTTGGTGGCCGCAAACATGTGATCTTGTTTGAAAACAAATGGAAACGTCGTTTATACTGCATACCGAACGCTACTTATGCTTTAGAGGATTATGATGTGCAAAACCCCGATATCAAAAAATTCCCGGCACTGGATGGTGTAGAAGGAATTGAGGTATTTTTAGAGCATGGCGATACCCTGTTTATGCCTACAGGCTACTGGCATTGGATGAAATATATCGACGGATCGTACTCCCTGAGCCTGCGTGCCTGGGACGCGTCTATCAGCCGTAAAGCAGCAAGTTTATATAACTTGGCTATCAAAGGCGGGGTCGACAGCGTATTAAAAATGGCTTTCAAAGAAAAATATGCCAAATTCCGCGAAGAACTGGCTGTAAAATGGGCCAACCGTGAATTAGCTGCCGGGAAACCGTTTTAAGTTGTAAGTTCTAAGTTTGAAGTCATAAGTTATTAAATAGCGAAGAGCTACACTCATCGCTATTTTTGTTGAAGCTTTTCCATCTCAAATCTAATATCTCATATCCCTATGATGTATGATCGCACACAATCTTCCACTCGCCTTTTATTTTTCTGAACCATAAAGTATAATAGCCCCCCGGTGCATCTTTTTCACGCTTCAACTTCCAGCCACCAAACAAAAAGGCATTAGTAGCATCCAATATTTTTACCTGCAGAATGGTAAAAATAAGTTGTCCCATAGCCGCTTTATCCGGATAGCCTTTTTTATAATGATCAAGGGCGGTTTGCCATCCATAATTAGGCACTGCTTTGCTTACAAACAATAGCGAATCTGATTTCCAGTAGCCCTGCATAAAGCCATCAATATCGCCCTTATTCCAGGCCAATTCCTGATCATGCATCACTTTGAGTATGGCCTGCCTGTCTTGTGCATGAGAGAGGTAAGAAGCAAAGATCA
This sequence comes from Mucilaginibacter lappiensis, assembly GCF_900155965.1. Taxonomy (GTDB): domain Bacteria; phylum Bacteroidota; class Bacteroidia; order Sphingobacteriales; family Sphingobacteriaceae; genus Mucilaginibacter; species Mucilaginibacter lappiensis. Next base: position 41,592 of record NZ_FTMG01000025.1, on the reverse strand, counting down.
AGAGGCAAGATAATATGTACTTTTTCATCCCCTAATATAAACACGATTTTCAGGATTAAAAGGATTACCAAGATTAGTTAAAAAACTCATAGACCTTCAAAATCCTGTAAATCCTCTCATTAATCTTTAAATCCTGTTATATTTGGACTATACTACACCACCTTTACAATCAGCTTTATGAAAAATCAGGTATTAAGCTTCGGCGAAGTTTTATGGGATGCTTTTGGCGATGGTAAAAAAGCCGGTGGGGCTCCCATGAATGTAGCAAGGCATTTAGTGCAGCAAGGGGTTAATGTTGCCTTTGCCAGTTCTATAGGAATGGATAACAGTGGTGATGCCCTGATAAATTTTTTGCAAAAAAGCGGTCTTAATTCACCACTAATTCAGCGCGATGATGATTTGCCCACCTGCGAAGTAACGGTACAGCTCGATGAAAACAACCAGGCTACCTACATTATTCCTAAACCCGTATCCTGGGATAATATTCAAACCACGGATGAATTAACCGAGGCAGGCAAAAAGGCATCAGCCATTGTTTATGGCAGTCTGGCCTGCCGCGATACAACCACCCGCGAAACACTGTTAAACCTTCTTGACGAAACACCGGCACTCAAAATATTTGATGTAAATCTCCGCCCCCCTCATTATACACTGTCTACCATCGAAACGCTTGCCGCCCGTGCACATGTAGTAAAAATGAATGAAGAGGAAGCAACCCTTTTAATAGGTGGAAGCAGCGATTCACTGCGCGACCAGATCACAGAGTTCCGCTCCAAATATCATAACCAAACCATTTGCGTAACGCGTGGCGAAAACGGTGCTATTGTTTGGCATGATCATGAATTTTATGAAAGCCCCGGCTGCCCGGTAAAAGTAAGCGACTCCGTAGGTGCCGGCGATGCTTTCCTGGCCACTTTTGTAGCAGGTATACTGGCCAAACACCCCATGCAAACTATTGTTGATAAAGCATGCTCTGTGGGTGCTTTTGTGGCCAGCCAGCGTGGCGCTAATCCCGTTTACCCGGCAGAATTATTGAATAGTTTAGCGTATTTGTAAACTCTTTAAAACTCTAAATGCTTTTTTTATATGTCATTGCTGTAAGGAGGAACGACGAAGACAACCGACCGTAGGGAGTTCATTAATACCGTTAAAAACAAATACAACATTAATAATCTCGTAGCTATTCTAATTAGCCAACATATGAGGGGATTGCCACGCTATCGCAATGACATATTTTATAATTTTCGCAATGACCCTTCATTTTAGTTCGTTTCATCTGCACATCTGAAATCCGCACATCTGCACATCTACCTTTTGTCATACTTACCTAACAATTTGCTTTAGTATATGGCAAACCAAACTTTTAAGAATAATAATCCGTTTCTTTATATAAGAAAGGACACGATATGCGCGGTTTTGGATTTTCCAAATTTAAGCCAAACCAGATCCCCAAAGGTGGATTTGACGAATTATTAAAATTATTTCTGGAATTGCTCAACTATACTTCGGGCGATGCAGGCGAAGCTTTAGCCTGGCTTAACGAACTCGATAAACAATACAACCTCACCAACGATGATTATGGTATGGGTGATTTTATCGACGAGCTGAAACAAAAGGGCTACCTGGATGAAGACCGTCAGAACGGTGGTTTTAACATCACCGCCAAAACAGAACAAAGCATCAGGCAATCCGCACTGGAAGAAATATTTGGTAAACTAAAAAAATCAGGCAAAGGCAATCACCGTAGCCCACAATCGGGTCAAGGTGATGAAAAAAATGCGGAACGCCGCGAATTTGAGTTTGGCGACAGTCTGGATCAGATAGATATGACCCAATCTATCCATAATGCACAGGTGAATCATGGCATAGGCGATTTTATGATGACCGAGCGCGATCTGGAAGTAGAGGAAATGGATTATAAAACCCTTACTTCTACCGTGCTGATGATCGATATCTCACACTCCATGATCTTATATGGTGAAGACAGGATAACTCCTGCCAAAAAAGTGGCAATGGCCCTTGCCGAATTGATCCGCACTAAATACCCAAAAGACACCTTAGATATTGTGGTTTTTGGTAACGATGCCTGGCCTATTACCTTACAGGATCTCCCCTATTTACAGGTTGGCCCATATCATACCAATACTTATGCGGGGTTGGAACTGGCTACCGACCTGCTCCGCCGGCGCAAAACGCATAATAAACAGATCTTTATGATCACCGATGGTAAGCCTACTTGTTTAAAGGAAGGTACCCGGTATTATAAAAACAGCATCGGGCTCGACAGGAAAGTGGTTAACAAAACGCTGAATATGGCTGCCCAGTGCAAACGCTTAAAAATACCCATTACTACCTTTATGATAGCTAAAGATCCTTACCTGCAGCAGTTTGTTCGTAAATTTACGGAAACCAATGGTGGAAAGGCTTTTTATAGTTCTTTAAATAATTTAGGGGAGTATATTTTTGAGGATTATGCCAGAAACAGAAGAAAATCGGTAAGGTAAGATCAGATACAAGAAGTTAGAGTCAAGAATCAGGACAAAGACAATCGGTGAAATCAAAAAAGCATCAGTGAAATCAAAGAAATGAAAATTGACCGTATAGATCATCTGGTTTTAACAGTAAAGGATATAGATGCCACTTGCACATTCTACACCAGCATACTGGGCATGGAATTAGAAACATTTGGTGAGGGCAGAAAAGCTTTGAAATTTGGCAATCAAAAACTCAACCTGCATCAAAAGGGTAAGGAATTTGAACCAAAGGCATATACGCCCACTCCCGGAGCTATTGATATTTGCTTTATCACAACAGACAATATTGAACAGCTTAAAGCAGAACTCGAAAATAAGAACATACAAACACAGGGGATATTTGAACGTACTGGCGCCACCGGCAAAATACGGTCGATCTATTTCCGCGACCCTGATCAAAACCTGATTGAGGTTAGTAATTACCTATAACAAAGCATTTAGATGAATAAATTACTCGATATAAAAACGCTCGGTGAGTTAAAAAAAACTGATTACAAAAGCCGATCGGTAAAGGATGAATTACGTGCCAACCTGATTACTCAACTAAAAAAACGCGAAGGCGGTTTTGAAGGTATTGTTGGTTTTGAAGATACTGTTATACCCGATCTGCAAACTGCTATCCTATCAAGGCACAATATATTATTGTTGGGCTTACGTGGTCAGGCCAAAACGCGTATTGCACGCCTGCTGGTTAATCTACTTGACGAGTACATCCCTTACATTGAAGGCTCCGACCTGTTTGATGATCCGTATAATCCCATATCATGGTATGGCCATAACGCGGTAACTCAATTAGGCGATGCCACGCCCATAGGCTGGATCCATCGTTCGGAGCGTTATACCGAAAAACTGGCCACGCCTGATGTTACCGTTGCAGATTTGATTGGTGATGTTGACCCTATCAAGGCCGCTACTTTAAAACTAACCTATTCTGACGAACGGGTTATCCATTTCGGATTGATCCCCCGGGCACACCGCGGTATCTTTGTGATCAATGAGCTTCCCGATCTGCAGGCACGTATACAAGTGTCATTATTTAATATCCTCCAGGAAAGAGATATACAGATCCGTGGTTTTAAACTGCGCTTACCACTGGATATCCAGTTTGTATTTACAGCCAATCCAGAGGATTATACCAACCGCGGTTCCATCGTTACGCCTTTAAAAGACCGTATCGAAAGCCAGATATTAACACATTATCCCCGCACCGTTGAAATTTCCCGTAAGATCACCCAGCAGGAAGCTTCCCTTACCGATGATCAACGTGCTAATATTGAAGCTGACAGCCTGGTAAAAAACCTGGTAGAGCAGATTGCTTTTGAAGCGCGTAATTCTGAATATATCGATAAAAAATCGGGAGTATCGGCACGTTTAACCATCTCCGCATATGAAAATTTGATCAGCAATGCAGAGCGCCGCATGATCATTAATAACGAAACCAGCACCTTTGTACGCATAACCGATTTTTTAGGCGTAATACCCGCCATTACCGGCAAGATCGAGTTGGTATACGAAGGCGAACTGGAAGGCCCGGGTAAAGTGGCCAATATACTGATAGGCAAAGCCATTAAATCATCCCTACTGGAGTTTTTCCCGGATCCCGAAAAGGCAAAAAAGGCCAAAGGTGTAAACCCATATGCCAGCATCATTAATTGGTTTGGTGAAGGCAACAACCTGGCCCTGGTTGATGATATGCCACTTTTGGACTATAAAAAAGCCCTTAATGAGGTGGCGGGATTAAAAGACTTGGTTAAAAAAACGCATCCACGCTTGACTGAAAACCAACAATTATTGTTGATGGAATTTGTGCTTCATGGCCTGTCTGAGTTTTCACAACTCAACAAAGGTTTCTTAGATAATGGATTCGCATTCTCAGATATGTTCAACAGTTTGTTTAATTTGCAGCCTGATGACGAAGACGATCTTGATTTAGATGATGATCGTTATTAATTTGAACAAAGGTTAGGTATCAAGTAGTTAGTATCACGATAGCTACAGTTTTTCATAAACCAATCAAAAGTCTCGATACTTGATACTAACTACTTGATACCAATCATTCGATACTAAAAATATAAATGAGGGAACAGGCACTCAACATAACACTGATTGTTACTATACTGCTGCTTATTGACCTGTATGTATTGCATGGCATACGCGGCGCATTTAAAAAATGGAAGTTGCCCCACTCGGGCGACTTTACTTTTTTTTACTGGTTTATTTCTATTTTATTGATAGCCGGGTTACTATTGGCTGTTTATATTAATCTAGGTGTAGGGATAAGGGCGGCTGTACTCATGGCCTTTTTCCTGATCTTTTTAGGTAAAATATCGTTTCTACCTTTCCTGATGATTGATGATCTGAGGCGAATGCTGGTATTACGGCGCAACCGGTTAAAAAGAAAACCCGAAGACATCAGCATCCCCCCGCAGGAACACGCCATACCCCGTTCGGAGTTTTTGATGAAGGCAGGTCTACTTGCAGGTGCTGTACCATTGGCAGCTATCAAAATCAGTATGCCTAAGGGTTTGTATGATTATCATGTAAAATATCAAACCATGTACCTGCCCAATTTGCCCAAAGCCTTTGACGGCATCAAACTGGGACAAATATCAGATATACACTCGGGCAGCTTTTACAACAAAAAAGCAGTACTTGGCGGCGTTGAGATGCTGCTTAAAGAAAAGCCCGATTTTATATTTTTCACTGGTGACCTGGTAAATGGTCAATCCTCCGAGATGAGCGACTACCAGGACATCTTCTCTAAAGTAAAAGCCCCACTCGGAGTTTATAGCTCATTAGGCAATCATGATTATGGCGATTATGGCACCTGGCCATCCATGGCTGATAAAAAGAAAGATCATGAAAATCTGATAGCCACCCATAAAAATATGGGTTGGGACCTGCTGCTCAATGAGCATCGGCGCTTAAAAGTTAATGGCGAAGAGATAGGCATATTGGGCGTCGAAAACTGGGGTGAGCTAAGTATGTTTCCCAAATATGGCCGTATGGATCTGACCACTAAAAACACGGATGATCTCCCGGTAAAACTATTGTTATCTCATGATCCGTCGCATTGGCGCGGAGAAATATTGCCTCAATACCCACAAATAGATGCCATGTTTTCGGGTCATACTCACGGTATGCAGTTTGGCGTTCGCACCAAACACTTTCAATGGAGCCCTATCGAGTATGTTTACAAAGAGTGGGCCGGTCATTACCAGGAAGGTAAACAGCAATTATATGTGAACGTGGGATATGGCTTTGTTGGTTTAGCAGGCAGAGTTGGAATATTACCGGAGATTACGATATTTACATTAAAAGCCGGCCAGGACCCTTTGGGATACCGATCTTAACAGATCAAAATGCAGGCGGATATTCATAACAAATGAAAAAAATATTTCAACCTGTTTTTGATTTTCTGCTTTTCAGTAATATTTTCATGTCGCTTTGCGCTGTCGCGCAGGCCTTGCTTACCTTCCAGTTAATCGGTGCAAAACCGATGTTTCCTGTTTTAGGGTTGCTATTTTCGTCAACCCTGGGTATTTACAATTTTTGTATCCTTATTACGCGACCCAAAAACCCCGAGTCATCACCCTATAAACGGGTACGATGGTTTTTTGGCCATTACAGGCTCATGGTAACCTTTACTATTGTTTCTCTATTATCCCTCATCCCGCTGTTTTTTTTGATCACTACCGAATCAAAGATACTGCTCATTTTTTTAGGGTGTTTATCCTTTAGCTATGGGCTGCCCCTCTTTACTATTGGTGATCATAAATTTGGCTTGCGCAATATACCCGGTTTAAAGCCATTCCTGATCACATTGGTATGGACATTGAGTTGTGTATTGTTCCCGGTACTAGAGGTACTCCACCTGCATACCAATGATATCTCCATGCATGATATTACCATACTGATAGCCAAACGCTTTCTATTTATTGGCGCGCTTACTATCCCCTTTGATATCCGCGATCTGTTTGACGACCGCCAACAGGGACTTAAAACCATCCCCGTAGCCTGGGGCGAAAAAAATGCCTATTTATTTTGCCAGATTTTACTTGCTGGCTATGTTGTTTTGTTGTTTCTGTTCAGGGGCAATGGTTTCAGTACCGATTTTTGGGCCTTAACCGTTACCGTTATTTTAACTGGCTGGCTCATATTTAAGTCGGCATGGAAAAAAAATGAGTATTACTATTTCTTTTTTATGGACGGTGTGCTCATATTACAATATATAGTACTAGTGGTATTCCGATTGCTTATTGGTCATTAAATACGTATGGCTGCTAACTTTAACAATTCAGCCTGGTTTTATGACCGCCTTTCCCGTCTGGTTTATGGTCGTGCATTGGTAAATGCCCAGTTATATCTTCTTGGCTTTATTAAACCCAACTCTAATATACTTATTGTTGGCGGCGGTACCGGCTGGATATTAGAAGAACTCACAAAACTTTACCCATTAGGTCTGCATATCACCTATGTGGAAGTCGCAGCAGGAATGATGGAGCTATCAAAAAAAAGAAACACCGGAGGTAACAAGATAGCTTATATCCAAAACGCCATTGAACAAGTAAACCTCAATCCTGGCTTTGACGTGGTGATTACCCCCTTCCTGTTTGATAATTTTACAGAACAAACGCTAAAGACCGTATTTAATCACATTCACAATTTATTAAAACCACAGAGCTTGTGGCTTAATGCTGATTTTCAGCTTACTGGCAAGTGGTGGCAGCTGTTTTTACTGAAAAGCATGTTTGTTTTTTTCAGATTAATCTGTGGTATTGAGGCTGGTAAATTACCAGAGATAAAGACTCATTTTACTGCCAATAGCTATGCTGTAGTTGATGAAAAAACTTTTTTTAATGATTTTATTGTGGCCAATGTGTATCGGAAAAAGATGGTTTACATATAAATGCATTAAATGATAGAAAATAAATTTATTTAACTTATTATCAATCAGTTAAATCAATGTCAAGCATAAATTATGTAAACCATGTAAACCCACTTTTAAAACAAAAACCGCGTCATTGTTTCGTACCTAGCAATGACGCGTGAAGATAATTAGTATTTTTCCCTTATTGATTATATACAAACTTATACCCTATTCCCCTTACCGTTTGCAGGTATTGCGGCGAATCGGCATTGGTTTCGATCTTTTTACGCAGGCGCACAATGTGCATATCCAGGGTGCGTGTATTTACATCGGCATTGTAGCCCCAAACTTCCATCATCAGTTCTTCCCGGTTGATCACCTTGTTCTTGTTTTTCAGAAAATAAAGCAATATCCGGTTCTCCAATATGGTCAGTTCAATTTTGCGGTTATCTCTGATCAACAAGTGGGTATTAGGCAAATGTTCCATATTGGCAAAACGATACGACTCTGATTTTTCACTATTGAGCGAGAATTTGATCTTATTGTCGATCATAGCCACCAGCACATCCATATTAAATGGCTTCGTAATATAATCGGAGACACCAAAATTATACGCTTCTATCTTATCAACATCCTGAGCCTTTGCCGTCATCATGATGATCAATTTATCATACCCTTTTTCTCTGATATTGGCACATACCTGCGATCCCGGTTTTCCGGGCAACATCCAATCCAGCAATACAATATCAGGTTGTTCATCCAGTATAATAGTTTCAGCATCGTCGCCATTATCGGCTTCCAATACTTTGTATCCTTCAGATTGTAAGCGTTCTGCTACCAGGAAACGTAGATTTTCATCGTCTTCAACCAGTGCAATTTTGATTTCTTTATTCATATTTTAATTTTCATATGGAAGCGTAACTATAAATTCCGAACCTTCATTAACTTTACTGTGAACAACTATCTCGCCATCCATAAAATTAACCAGTTCTTTACAAAATGCCAAACCCAAGCCCACACTCCCGTTTTGGTTATACTGATTCTCTATCCTATAAAATTTCTTAAATATATTGTTTACCTCTTCTTTAGGTATACCTATTCCTTTGTCAACAAATGAAAATACAATATCACCCTTTTTATGCGTAATATTTATACTCAATTCTTTTTTTTGCGGATGGGAGTACTTATAAGCGTTTTCGATCAGATTCTGGAACACACTACCCAACAACACCGGATCAGTATAAAAGGTTTGAACACCAGTTATTTGGGCATTTAATTTAAAATCGGGGTATTTTATTTTAAATGTTTCCGTATACCGGCTTACAAAATCCTCCACCATTATTTCTTCTTTTTTGAGGGTAATAGATTTATTTTCAAGCTGGGTAAATGACAATAGTTTATTCATCAGGTCGTTGAGCTTATCGGCCTCTTCATCCAATATTTTGCCATAATGCTTACGTTGCCTTTCGGTAAGCTCACCATCACCACGCAGGTTTGACCCTGCAATTTTTATAACGCTTACAGGTGTTTTAAACTCATGGGTAAAATTATTGATAAAGTCATACTGCAGTTTAAACAGCTTGATATTGACATTTAAATTGCGGTAAATGAGCCAGCCGATAAGCACCAAAAAAAGCGATATTAATAAAACCACTGCGCCAATAGGCATAAAACGCTTATTAATTTCGTTGGCCAGGTAACCATGCTCTGAACTAAAATATAACTTATAATCAGAAAACGACCCGGGGAACGAAACTTCGGTTATCAGTTTATCGCCTTCGCTATCAACAGGATCATAAACAACGGGTTGTATAGATACATTTTGATACAACTCATGATGTGTATTTTTTATCTTTAACTGGTACGGATCGAGATGAAAAGTCATCATGTTTTGTTTGTACGACGCCTTAACGGTATTGCGCTGTTGCAGATCGCGGTATATTTTAATATCCTCACGCCTTAATATATTGGTATAACTGATCTTATTGGGTTTTACATTCCAAAATGTTTTAAACAGCTCATCCTGGCTGGATACACGACTTGTATCAGAAAAAGCGATATAATTATTGAGTTTTACCGCCATCTCTTTAAAGTCCGACTCATCAGACGGACTGATCCTTTTAGCCCCAAATACCTTCCCTTTTTTATACCAATACTGATATATCGATCTGACGGATATGTCCAGATTGTTCCTGCGGATAGTGATAGGGGCTTTACTACCTATCAATACATCATAAAAAACGATGCTTCTTACAAAGGCATAGTCATGAAAAACTGATGCCGCATATTTGGCCGCCGAGGCAGAATCTAAAAAGCCCTGGTATGAGGTGATCTCGGGTATCTTATTCTGAAAAAAATCATTATATGGTTTTATAGTTTGCTCCAATACATCAATTTTTTTTGAACCAAACTCATTCTCTACATATTTTGCTGTAAGGTTATATGATACAAAAAGTGCTACTACAAAAGTTACCGATATAAGCACCAAAAATATGATGATCAGCAAAAAACTTTTGCGGTAAGCATTTCTATGTACAGGCATAAGGGGTATTATGGTTTAACCCGCATGTTGTAATCCAGGAATTTTTCTATCTCGGCGTACATTTCCATGCGGTTATGCTCATTTCTGAAAAAAGCCCGTTCATTGGGTTTTAAAAAGTATTTTACATCAACATTTCGCTTACGTAGTTCGCGCACAAACTGGTTAAGCTCACTGATATTGGCCCGTTGATCTTTAGCCCCCTGGAAAATAATTAAAGGAGCTTTTATCTTATCTGTATGAAACACCGGCGAAATAGCCCTAAGCTGATCGGCATCTGTTTCGGGATTACCAACCATTTCATATATCATTTTTAAATAAGGTTTCAAAAACGGCGGTGCATCCTTAATAAAAGTAAAAAAGTTAATGAGCCCGTTTTGTACCACGGCACAATTATAAAGCTCGGGATGAAATGATATACCATATAACGCCGAAAAACCACCAAAGCCATTACCAAAGATGGCTATTTTTTTGGGATTGGCTATCTTTTGCGCTATAAGCCAATGTACCCCATCAGTTATATCGTCTTGTATTTTACCACCAACCTGCTTAAATCCAGCACTCCTGAAGGCTTTCCCATATCCAGTTGAACCACGATAGTTTACCTGGAAAACAGCATATCCCCTGTTCGCTAAAAACTGTACACGCTCATCATAACCCCAGGAGTCCCGGTTACGCCACAGCTCATCATGCGGTATAACTACCACAGGTAAATTAGTATGTTTACTGCCTTGCGGCAAAGTCAAATATCCATTTAGCAACAAACCGTCGTGAGCCTTGTAGGAGATAGGCTGCATCGCGCAAAGCTTATCAGGTGTTAAATTGGGGTTAACATCGCCTAGTTTGGTCAGTTTATCTGTGCTTTTTTCATACAGATAAAAAGACCCTGGATTTCGATCGGTATAAGTATTCAGGATAAACTTGTTTTCGGCGCTATCTCTATCTATCACCTTTATGTCATTCCCCGCCAGCTCTGGTCGTTGCAGCAGGTTGTTATATATTTGCTCAACAGCAGGTATCAGAAAGTGCTTATGCGGTATTGAATCCTCCCATGTGGCAAACTCAGCCTGATGTTTGTTCCTCGAATACTCTACATTCAATATATCAGCCTTATTACAGCTAAAAATAGTTTTTTGCTCTTTACCATCTTCGGCATCGATCTCAACCAGGGCTGTTTTATCGCGGTTAACGTTAGACAGGGCGTAGAAATAGTTTTTTACACCCGTAAAAGCAATTGGTTTTACCGAATTTTTAAAGTTATTTTCAATAATAGGTTTAAAAGGAGCATCGTCATCTGACCGGTATGAAATGGTTTCATTTACACCATCGGATGATTTAACCAGGCGTATTTTGCCGTCAGCATCAGGAAACCATTCTGTTATATTACCCGGATTAATAAGATAAGGCTTCAATTCACCTGTTTTTATATTAAGGCGATAGATATCAAAATTAGCAGGATCACGCTGGTTCATTTTAATAGTGATCACATCAGGCTCGCTCTTACTGCGGTTAAGCATGGCAACCTTTACCTTATTCAAGCTCAACACGGTACGTAGCTTCAAAGAGTCCACATCAATCGCATACATCTTATAGCTGTCAAAGTCCCTCCCTTCGTGACTAAAAACCAGTTGGTCATTATAAGTCCAGAAATAATCCGGGCGTACGGAAAAATGATCAAAAGAGGTCACCATCTGCTCTTTACCATCACTAAGCGACTGTATAAAAAGATTTCTCTTCTCCCTGTATGATTTCAAATAAGATACATACTTGCCATCGGGTGATAGTTTATAAAACATCTTTTCAGGAGCCCTAAAAAAATCGGCAATAGGAATTTGCCTTACTTTATTCTTACAGGAATATAAGGTTAGTATAAAAACAATTAACAATAGATGTCTTAATCGGCCCAACATGGTAATCACCCCAATTTTATTATTCTGGTCAAATTAGCTAAATAACTTAATGTTATCAAAATGTCACTACAATTTTACCCACGTATAACGTTATATGATATTAAAATAATCTCGCCGAAACGTGGTAATTATTAATTGACTATTTTTGAGCAGATGAGGGCTTTAATAAATACTGTTATTATTGTTTTGGTGATGTTCACCCGGCTTTTTGCTCAGGATAATGATCTGCAATTAGCCAAGCAATATGCCGCTAGTGGCGAGTCTCAAAAAGCACTGGATATATACCAAAAACTATACAAACAGGACAACGAAGGCTTTTATTCCTACTACGTTAACACCCTGCTTAGTCTTAAAAAATTTGATGAGGCCGAAAGCGTGGTCAAAAAGCTGGTACGTAAACACCCTAACGAAAATCAGTACCAGATCACGCTGGGCACTGTGTACACGCAACAGGGTAACCTAAGCAAGGCCGATGCCATTTATGATAATTTAATCAAAAACCTGCCTGCCGACCGTAATGAAATAGCGATGCTGGCCGGGCAATTTTACCAGAGCGCTAATTTGGATTATGCGATAAAGATATTTCAGCAGGGCCGCAAAACGCTCAATAATAATGAGGCGTTTACCTATGAACTGATCAATCTTTATCGCTTTAAACGGGATAAGGTAAACCTTACCGAAGAATACCTGAACTTTTTACCGGCAAATCCCAATTTTATTTCCCAGGCCGAAAACGCTTTCTCAACCATTTATGAAGGTGAACCCGATTATAATATGCTGAAATCGAACCTGCTGCGGCGCATACAAAAAGATCCGCAGCAAACGATATATGCCGAACTGCTTAGCTGGCAATTTATGCAGCAAAAGGAATTTGACCTGGCCCTTAACCAGGCGCTGGCCTTAAGTCGCCGGCAAAATGACGATGGCACCAATATTTTTGAGCTCTGCCGTACCCTCAACTCGAATGAAGCTTATGATGCCGCTATCCGTGGGTATGAGTATATCATTAGCAAGGGAAAAACGTCACCTATGTATATCCCAGCTAAGATCGAGCTTATCAATACTAAAAATTTAAAAGTAACCTCGGGCAAATACCTACCTGCCGACCTGACCGGCCTGGAACAGGATTATAACGACTTGGTTACCGAATTCGGTCGTAACAACAGCACCGTTTTTGCCATGCAGAAACTGGCTAATCTGCAAGCTTTTAAGCTGCATAAGCTAAATGATGCCCAAAAGTTACTCGAGGACGCAATAAGCATTCCTAATATCAGGCCCGAACTGCTGGCTTCGTGTAAGCTTGACCTGGGCGATATATACCTTATTAATAAGCAACCCTGGGAAGCTACTTTACTGTATAGCCAGGTAGAAAAAGATTTTCCCAATACAGATATTAACCAGGATGCCAAATTCAGGAACGCCAAACTGGCTTACTACACCGGCGACTTTACCTGGGCCAAAGGCCAGCTTAATGTGCTCAAAGCCGCCACATCGCAATTAATTGCTAATGATGCCCTTAATTTACAGCTGCTGATCAATGACAATACCGTAGCCGATAGCGTAGGTAATGCCCTGAAAATATATGCCAGGGCCGATCTCCTGATATTTGCTGAACAGCCAGACAAGGCCGTGATGACTCTTGACAGCATCGACAAAAAATTCCCGAACAACACCCTGAGCGATGATATCCTGATGTCGAAATCAAGGATACTGATACAGCAGAAGAACTATGCCGGTGCTGTACCCCTCCTGAAAAAAATAGTCGACGAACACCCGAATGATCTATGGGCTGATGACGCCGTTTTTATGCTTGGTGATATCTATGAAAACCGCCTCGATGATAAAGCCAGTGCCAAAATCTGGTATGAAAAGATCGTCAAAGACTATCCAGGAAGCCTCTGGATCAATGAAGCACGCAAACGTTTTAGGCTGTTACGGGGCGATAAGGCCGATTCCTGAGTGGTTCATTAGTTTATTAGTAAATAACGCGAGTTCGGGATAAGAAATGCAAACCTGATCCCGATGTCTGCTATGTTAAAATTGGGTTTACATGGTTTACACTTTTTATGGTTTACATTGTTTCAAATTATTGATAATCAATTAATTAACTTATTTTATATCAAAAAAAACGGTTTACAGTGTAAACCATAAATAATGGGGTTTACATTGATCAGCTTTAAGCAAAGTATTCGGGGAGCCTTTAAATAACCTGAACTGCTTACCCAGGGCTCACGTTAAATAGTTCATCGGGCAGTACGCATTCAACTAATGAACAAGTGAACCAATGAACTAATGAACCAAATAACTACTTTTGCAGCACCATGATTGTATACAACGACACTATAATAATTGAAGAAACCATTCACGATGAGTGGCTTAACTGGATCAAGACTTTTCATATACCCGCTATAATGGCTACTGGCTGTTTCAACTCCTACAAGATACTAACGGTTATCGACTCACCAAACGAAGGGGTTACCTATTGTATCCAGTACAATGCCGATAGCATTGAGCAATTCCAGGAATTTTATATGAATCACCTGCACAAGTTTCAGGCTATCCATCAGCAGCAGTTTGATGAAAAGTTTGTGATGTTCAATACCCTGATGAAAGAGGTGGATTAAACTTTTTAAACCTTAAATTTTAACATTTTTCGGACTGAAAACGGGTAAAAATCGCTCAAAAACTGCCCGAAAAAACCTCATTTTAACACTTTTTAACAAATTTCAACCCGGTTTTACGCAACTTTTGAAACTTTAAAAAGCATTAATTTATTGATTGTCAAATAACTACATAAAAAACAGTCGTTTTTTGACTGTTTTTCCTCTTAACAAAACAGCCCGGCACTCTTATTTGTAGAGTACCGGGCTGTTTTGTTTTATAAATATACGAAATTTTCCTGGCAGTTCAAAATAGCATTGCGAGGAGATTGCTTCGTCGTTCCTCCTCGCAATGACACGATTTTTGTGTGTTCCTGTTCCCCCTCTTCAGAGGGTTGGGGGGCTTCTACTTAGTTATCAAATTATACAACTCATCCAATCGTGGGGTGAGCACAATTTCAATGCGGCGGTTTTTGGCGCGGGCCTCATTGGTTGGAGCCGTGTCGATGGGCTGAAACTCACTTTTGCCCGTGGCTGTTAACCGGTGCGGATCAACCTTTTCAACTTCAGTTAAATAGCGGGTTACCGAGGTGGCACGCAGCACGCTCAGGTCCCAGTTATCTTTGATCTGGCCTAGGTTAAGTACCTTTTTATCATCGGTATGCCCTTCAATGGCCACGTTAATATCAGGTTCTTTGTTCAGCACTACGGCCAGTTGTTTCAGGGCAGCTTTACCTTTATCGTCAATAACAATACTGCCCGATGGGAACAGCAGCTTATCAGCCAGGGATACATAAACTTTGCCGTTACGGATATCAACCGTTAAACCACTCTGCTGAAAACCCAGCAAGGCCTGCTGCAATTTATTTTTGAGCGCGTTGGCGGCTTCATCGCGTTTACGCAAAATATCTTCTACCTCTTTTAAACGGGCCTCGCGTTTTTCCAGGTCGGCGGCCAGACGTCTTAATTTCGACGAACTGGTGTTCAGGTTGCTGTTCAGGGCACTGTTGTTATTACTCAAATCGGCTAGCTCGCGGTGCAGGCGCATGGTATCGGCCTTGAGTTGAAAAACCTGGGTTTCCAATGTTTCGGTACGGGTAGTTAAGGAATCGCGCTCGGCAATCAAAGCTTTGTAAGCCTTCGGCGACATGATCTTACAGGAGGAATAAAGGGTAAGAGTCAAAGCCAGGGCCAACAGGTAGTAGGTGATCTTCATTGTGATTATTTTTATTTCGGATTTCGGATGTTCGATTTCGGATTTATTTTAATTTAGAATTTAAAATTTAAAACCAACTAATTATGCCATTGCATTCCTTAAAAAAACGTTGAGCGGGTAAATGAGCTTGCATTCCTGGGCTATTTGCTTCGCCGCGTTCTTCTTAACGATATCCTTATCACTTATCTTATGCCAGGCTATAAAACTTTTAAGCTTCAGCAGGTCGATATTTTCGTTTTCAGCACTATATCCCTGCGGAACAGTTTTGAGTTGCTCCTGCGCTCTGAAATTGCCAAACAGCCTAACAAATTCCGGGGCATCGATAATCTGTTTCAGATCATGCGCGTTGTAATCAATTTCCTGGCGTATGGCTTTTAAATGCGTGGCTTCGGGCATCCAGTAGCCGCCGGCAATAAAGGAGTTACCATCGGGCTGTATCTGTAAATAATATTCGGCTCCGCCCAATCTTATCCCTTGTGTGGGCAGGCTGATGCCAAAGTTGATCTTATAAGGTGTTTTATCTTTCCGGAAACGGATATCGCGATAAATACGCATCACGCATTTTTTGGGATCGAGCGCTTCGTCGATGGCCGGATCTACCTGGTGCATTTCGCCCAGTAGCTCGGAGGTGAACTCAATTACATTTTCACGGGCTTTTTCATAACGCCCTTTGTTCTCTGAAAACCATTCCCGGTTATTGTTTGCTGCGAGATCCTTTAAAAATTCAAGACTTTCCTGGTTTATCATCGGTATCTAAATATGGCTGGTAATGTATCTTGGGTGATAACCAATATAACAATAGTACACGCGAATATCTGAAATTTATAGGCGCCAATGCAAAGCATCCCAAAATTATGACACTTAGATACAACCAGGGCGAGTCCGCATTATGGGAGATAAGAAAAGTGAGCCAGGCCAGGCCCAATGCCTCACCTACATTTAAAGCATAACTCACATACATAGCGGCATAAAAATATCCCGGCTCAATTTCAAAATACAAATTACAATGCGGACAGTTGAGGTTTATTTTATTAGAAAAGCTATAAGCGCCTCCCTGAAACATATTCCCTCTGCGGCAACGCGGACACTTGCAATGAAGCATAGCCCATGACTTGGGAGTTGGCGGCATTTTTGGTTATGTTTTGTATGGGTCGGGGTTCGAGGAACGAGGTTCGGGATAACAGTAAACATTACACACGACCCCGGCAACACAAACCGCGCACCTTAATTGAGGTGCAGTTTTTCTTTACGTATGTTGAGGTCGACGTTTTTACGGCGATATTTTTTATACCAGATAAAGCCAACAACACCGGCTGCCAGGTAGGGTGCACCCAATAAAAATAAAATACCATTATTTAAACCTTTGGCGGCATCGCCACCATTTTTGGCATTGGTTTCAACCGTGGCGGCACACTGTGCGCATTGGGCTTTTACAGGTTGCCTGCTGCAAACCATAAGGCCCAGGGCAAATACAAACAATATAATTTTGAAGCCTGTTTTCATAAGGGCAAATTTAATTAAAAATGTGCAGTATAAATAAAACTGAAACCAAATATGTCATTTCGAACGAGGTACAAGGAGAAATCTTCTTCACGAGACAAGCGGAGATAGCACACCGCAGAAGATTTCTCCCTCCGGTCGAAATGACATGCTCTTTTTAAAAATGATAGTACGGTCGTATCATCAGGTAAACGATAACGCCCGATGCGGTTACATATAACCATATCGGGAACGTCCAGCGTACCAGTTTTTTGTGTTTAGCCACCTGCATTTGCAAGCCGCGGTGAAAGCTGAGTAATATAAGCGGCAATACACCTGCAGCCAATATAATGTGCGGAGTAAGGATGCTCAGGTATAAAGTACGCATGCCACCGGCAGCATTGCGTTCTGAATCAGATAGTATGCCATCGCCATTGATATCGCCATATACTATCTCGTTACGCATGAGGTAATGAAACAACACATACGATACCAGGAACAATGCCGACAAGGTAAAAGTAAGGATATTCAAATTTTTATGCACCTTGATATTACCCTGCCTGATAAAGTACAACGACACCAGTAACAGTATGGTGCAGGTGCCATTCAATACAGCGTTAAGCATAGGCAAATAAGGCGTAAAAGCCGGCGCGACAGCAGGGCCCGGTATCAAATGCCTGTTGAGCAAAATTACCAGCCCTATCACTACTATGGTAATAACCGTCACAAAACGGAATATAAATTTATCAGTCATATTGTATAAAAGTAAATTCTAAATCCTAAGAACTAAACTCTAAGCACTAAATCCTAAACGACGAAGGCTTCTTTAACACTGGCAAAAATCCGAAATCGAAATTCCGAAATCCGAAATCAATAAAGCGGTTTATCAACTTTGCGTAACTCTTCGGCAATTAATACTTTGATCTCGTCGGTAAGGCGGTTAATATCATTGGTATTGGCACCTTTATAATAACCGCGAATGCGTTTTTCAGAATCAATCAGTACCAGGTTATCGCTGTAAATAAAATCGTCGTCGCTTTCCTTTATGGCATTAACCAGGAAACCTTGGCGGGCTAAGCTGTAGATCGACGTGGTATCGCCTGTTAAAAACAACCAACGGTTTGATGCAGGCTTAAAGCTATCCGCATATTTTTTTAATACCGATACAGAATCGCGCTGCGGATCGACCGTAATGGATGTAAAATACACCATCTTGTTTTTGCGATAAGTATCTACCAAATAACTCATGTTACGGTTAATGGTACTGCATACCGCTGGGCAATGCGTGTAAAAAAATCCGGTCACCATGATTTTACCCTTAAAGGTAGAATCGCTTACTGGTTTGCCATCCTGCGCGGTAAGCTTAAAGGCAGGCAGTTGGTGATAAATAGTATCAGGTATGTACTTACCGTGAAATTGGTGCCCGGTTTTGGCCACTATTTTTTGCCCGTAAATGGCCAGTGGTTTATACCTGTTTTTACCTTTAGCGGTGAGTAAATAATACAAAAATCCTGGCACTGCTAATATGAGCACCAGGATTACAATTTTTTTCGCTATTGCGGCCATTATCCCCTCAGTGTAATCCAGTGATGGCTTTCGTTAGTCAATACCAGGATTAAACCTATAATGAATAGTATCGGCACGATGATAGACAGGGCTAAACCCATTTTCTCAAACTTTAAGTGCATGAAGAAAGCCACAATGTAAAACGCTTTAAACAAGGTTAAAACAATGTATACAGGGTTTGCATACTGTATTGGTAAAGTACCCGAAGGCACCATCCATAAAGCTATAATAAACTCTATAGCAGTAATGAACGTCAGAATACCCGCTACTTTAAGGATTCTCCCTTTCGTCATTGTTTGATGATCGCCTTCTTCGTGGTGAACTTCTTTTGAATCTGATGACATATGAAATATTTTTATACTAAGTAAAAGAATGTAAATACGAATACCCAAACAAGGTCTACAAAGTGCCAGTAAAGGCCTACTTTTTCAACCATTAAATAGCTACCGCGTTTTTCGTAAGTACCCAACAGTACGTTAACGGTAATGATGATATTGATGATAACCCCGGTAAATACGTGGAAACCATGAAAACCAGTGATGGTAAAGAATAAGTTAGCAAATTCCTGAGCAGTTAAATGACGCGTTACTTCAGTCCCCCCTGTAAAAAACTCCTTCAGTTTTTCGGCGTTAGGAGTGCTTCCCCACCAAAAACCTTCATGATGCAGGTGGCTCCACTCTAATGCCTGGCAACCCAGGAACATAAAACCGAAAACAACAGTTAAAATCATCCAGGTTATCACTTCCTTTTTAGAGTTACGATGACCCGCTTCCACAGCTAATACCATGGTAACCGAGCTAACGATCAAAATAAAGGTCATTAAACCTACAAAGACTAAAGGCTTGCCGCTATCATATAAACCAGGTACCGACTGGAAAACCTTATCAGCCGCCGGCCATACGCTTGCGCTGAAACGTAATGCACCATAAGAAATCAATAATGACGAAAAGGTAAATGCATCCGATAGGAGAAAGAACCACATCATTATTTTTCCGTACTCCACATTGAAGGGTGATCTCCCTCCAGACCATGGAGTTGTTTTTATTTCATCAATTTGTGATACTGCTGTACTCATTTGTACTTAAATATGGGTGTATTAATTTTGGTTCAAAAGTAAAAAAACATACAGATAAATCCATATAATTCCGAGAAAATGCCAAAAAATAGAGGTCATTTCCATTTTAAACAGGTTCCGCACCTGCGGAATGTTCTTATATGTACCTGCAAGGGTATTCAATAGTAACAATATAGCTGCAATTATGTGTAATAAGTGCATCCCTGTAAAGATATAAACAAATGAGCGGGATGCGTTAGGATCTGTAAGATACACATTCATTTTGTACGTTAATACATACCAGGCATAAACCTGTATGGCAAAAAACGCTACGCCCAGCGCAAAGGTAAGCCACAAAAATAGTCGCTGTTTGGCAAATTGTAATTGTTTGGCTGCCCTGGAGGCTAAAAATAAGGTAATACTGCTGATGATAATTACGGCGGTGCTGTATTTAAAAGCATCGGGCATAATTACATTAAGGCCATGCCCCCTCCCACCACTATAAACGATGAACCCGCTGGTTAAAGCCGCAAAAAACATAAACGAGGTGAATATAAATATCCACATGTTGAATTTTTTGGGAGCCAGATCAAGCCTGTCGTTATTTTTTTGAATCTGAGCCATCATTTCACTTTTCCTATAAAATCAAATAAAAACATTAACTGCACTACAGGCAAATACATAAAGGAGCCAAACATTAATTTGCGGGCGGCCTCTACCGACTGTGCGCGTAACAGGCCAAATGCCTGGTATAAGAATATTAAACTGCAAACTAAAGAAACTCCGCCTACATAGTAACCACCGTAACCGTAAATGGTTGGCAGTAAACTTACTGGCAGCAATATGATTGCAAATATAAAGGTAATTATGGCACTTCCGGCATTACGGTTACCGGTTGGCAATAGCCTGAAGCCAGCCAGTTTATAATCATCATCCAGCACCCAGGCAATGGCCCAAAAATGCACAAACTGCCATACAAACTGTATTCCGAACAGGATCAAAGCAATCTCATCAATTCTTTCGTGCGCAGCTACGTAACCAATAAGCGGTGGCAATGCCCCGGGTATAGCGCCTACAAAAACGGCTATAGGCGATTTACGTTTTAATGGTGTGTAAGCAAAGGCGTATAACAAAATAGAAAATACAGATAGCAAACCGGTTAACAGGTTAAGGCTACCCAACAAATAGGTACCAGCCATGCCCATACCCAAACCCAAAACAAGCGCTTGACCGGTATTCATTTTTCCGGATGGAATCGGGCGATCCATGGTACGCTTCATCAGTTTATCCAGGTCCTTTTCGATGATCTCATTAAAGCAATTTGCCGCCGAGGTTACCAAAAAGCCGCCTACGATTAATTTAATCCAGTTAATCCAGTCGATATGACCATTCGCTTTACTTCCTATTAAAAAGGATATAGATGCCGAAAACACCACCAAAAGGGTGAGTCGCATTTTTACCAGTTTTGAAAAATCACTCCACTTCATCGGCTTATCCCCCTAACACTAACTGGTTTATATAAATTTAAAAGCAAATAGAACTGTGCCCCGAAAATAAGACTCGCCAGCACAATATGCGAAGCTTGCGCAGCCGGTGGCAAGGCCCAGTAGGATAATAATATACCGGTTACTATTTGCAGCATGATCATTAAAAAAGTAAAGCTCATCAATTGCTGATGTACAGAATGACGAGCAAAGTTTTTGCGTATTAAAGCATACAGCATTACGTTGAGCACCAGTACCAATACGGCCATATCGCGGTGCTGTGTAAATATTTCACCCACACTACTGATCCAGTTATTGCGGTACCCACCCTGAAAATGAGCAGCCACGGCATCAATTTGATCGCGTACCTCGGTACCAAAAGCTATCTGGAAAATACTGGCCAGTAAAGCAAGCCATGTGATAATATATACCAGCATACCGGTATTTAATTTATTGTTGCCAAGCACCTTAGCACGGTGATAGGTATATATCAATATAGCTAATATAGCCAATGCCAATAGCATATGTACTGTAACAATCCAGGATACCAGGTTAGTTGATACCACGATAGATCCTAACCATGCCTGAAAGCCTACCAACACAAAATTAAACAGGCTTAAAAGAGCTATTCGCTTGCTGCTGCTCCAGTAACTGAAGGCGTATACGGCCGATAAAAACAAGAACACGCCGGATATAGCACCTATAAGGCGATTGATATATTCTGTCCAGGTTTTTTCAGCGTTAAATTCTTCCGGAAGTAAGATAGACTTATCCTCACGGATCCTTTTGGCCAGGTCGCTGTAACCGAATACATCTAGTGTTTTGGCAAAGCGTTGATTTTTGGCCAAACGCAGATCCACATATTTTTGCTTGTAATCCTTGGGAAGATCGGCGCTGCTGGTAGGCGGAATATACCTGCCAAAGCATTTTGGCCAATCGGGGCAACCCATTCCTGAACCTGAGCTACGCACAACTCCACCGGCCAGTATCAAAACAAAAAGTATGATGATTGTTAAGAGAGTGACTTTCTGGAACCGAATTTTAGATGCGGATATACTCATGAATGGTGAGTAGTTAACAGTGAGTGGTGAGTTTGAGTGGTGAGTTCCCGATTAAAAACTCATAACTCAAACTCACCACTCACTACTTACCACTAAAATTATTTTACTTGTT
This sequence comes from Mucilaginibacter lappiensis, assembly GCF_900155965.1. GTDB lineage: Bacteria > Bacteroidota > Bacteroidia > Sphingobacteriales > Sphingobacteriaceae > Mucilaginibacter > Mucilaginibacter lappiensis. The sequence continues at coordinate 19,167 of NZ_FTMG01000025.1, read as the reverse complement.
CGTTTGCTTTCAACGTGCTGTTAAACTTGTTCAGTTCTTCTAAACCTTTAGGGTTATCTTCAAAGTCATGAGCTTGGTTTGAGCTCATCGTTTGTGAGAAAGGAACTGTTTGCGGGATGTAATCCTCTTCGGCACCTGGCTTGCTGTAATCATATGGCCAACGGTAAACGGTTGGTATTTCGCCAGGCCAGTTACCGTGTAAATGTTCAACAGGAGTTGTCCATTCCAGGGTATTTGCCTCCCATGGATTCTGGGTAGCTTTTTTTCCAATGAATATAGAAGTGATGAAGTTATACAAAAATGCTACCTGAGCACAAGCCGCCATGATAGCCGCCCATGTAATAAAGGTATTTACGGTTAACCAACGCTGCATGCTTACAAACTCGGTAAAGGCATAGTAACGACGTGGTACACCATCAAGACCCATAAAGTGCATTGGAAAAAACACCAGGTAAGCACCAATAAAAGTTAACCAGAAGTGCAGATAGCCCAATTTCTCGTCCATCATTTTTCCGAACATTTTAGGGAACCAGTGGTAAACACCGGCAAGCATACCAAATATAGCCGCCGAACCCATTACCAGGTGGAAGTGAGCTACCACAAAGTAAGTATCGTGCAGGTTAATATCCAATGCAGCGTTACCCAGGAATATACCTGTTAAACCGCCTGATATAAAGAATGACACCATACCAATAGCGAACAGCATAGCAGGCGTAAACCTAATATTACCGCGCCATAAGGTGGCCAGCCAGTTAAATGTTTTTACCGCCGATGGTACCGCGATGATCAGCGTAGTGATCATGAACACACCACCCAGGAACGGATTCATACCGGTCACAAACATGTGGTGCCCCCATACGATAAATGATAATACGGTGATACCTATAAGAGAGTAAACCATCGCGTGGTAACCGAAGATCGGTTTACGTGAGTTTACAGACATTACTTCTGATGAGATACCCATCGCCGGCATAATTACGATATAAACCTCCGGGTGACCCAGGAACCAGAACAAGTGCTGGAACAAGATTGGGCTACCACCTTCATAAGGCTGTTGTACACCATTCAACACAATGTCTGACAGATAGAAGCTGGTACCAAAGCTACGGTCAAATATCAATAACACCACACCTGCAACTAACACAGGGAATGCCAGGATACCTAATATAGCAGTAAGGAATAAAGCCCAGATAGTTAAAGGCATTTTCCAAAGATCCATACCTTTTGTACGCATATTTAATACGGTACTTACGTAGTTGATACCACCCATTAATGAGGATGCTACGAACATCACCATACTGATGAGCCAAAGGGTCATACCCTCGCCCGAGCCCGGCATCGCTTTTGGCAGTGCTGACAGTGGTGGGTAAATTGTCCAGCCACCGCTGGCAGGGCCTTTTTGAACCAGGAACGATGATAACATCACCACACTGGCCATAAAGAAGAACCAGTAGGACAGCATGTTCATGAACGGCGATGCCATATCACGTGCACCTACCTGAAGCGGTATCAGCAAGTTGGCAAAAGTACCGCTCAAGCCGGCTGTTAACACAAAGAATACCATGATGGTACCGTGAATGGTAACCAGCGACAGGTAAAAATCGGCACTTATACGACCGTTAGGTGCAAAACGACCTAACAATGTGGTTAACAATGGGAAAGTTTTATCAGGATAAGCTAACTGGATCCTGAACAAAATAGACAATATCATTGCAATAACTGCCATGGTGATCCCTGTGATCAGGAATTGCTTGGCAATCATTTTATGATCCATACTAAATACGTATTTAGATAGGAACGATTGGTTATGATGATGTTCGTGACCGTGATCGTCGTGATGTGCTACTCCGTGGTCGTGAACTGCTAATGTTGACATATCGCTTCTCTTTCTATATTAATTATTTAACGCTAACCTATTTTGTGACTCTGTTTTTGGCTGATCCGCAGCGGCAAAATGCAATTCTTTTCTTAAAGCATCGTTTAAGTAAGGTTTTTGTCTTGACAGCCAGGCCTGGTATTCGGCTTCGGTAACCACACGTACAACTTTTTGCATGTTATAGTGACCGCCACCGCATATTTTATTGCAATAAACCAGGTATTCAAATTTAGGATCGTCAAGCTGGGTGCGCATTTGCGCGGTAGTAATGGTTGGGGTAAACTTAAAGAAGGTTGGTAATCCCGGAACCGCATTAAGCTGAACCCTAAAATGAGGCATATAAACAGAGTGAATTACATCTAATGCCTGGATATTTAACCTGATTGATTTGTTTACCGGTAAGTACATGGTATCAACCTGTAAGTCATCAAAGCTGCTGCGTTTTTTGAAGTTAACACCTAATTTGTTAGCGGCAGATACCATTCTGAAATCCTTAGGACCCAACACACCGTCTTTACCCGGGTAGCGAAGCTCCCATGCAAACTGGTGACCGGTAATATCAATATTGATATCGCCTTTGGTATCTGTAGTATTCATTATTTTTTGCCAGGTGAAAAAGCCAAATACAACCAAGACCGTTAATACGATGGCTGGTGCAATTGTCCAAATCTTTTCAATGGTGTTGTTATGCGGCAGGAAGTGAGCCCTGCGCTTGTCAGAATGCCTGTATTGGAATAAGAATCCAAACAACAATATCTGGGTAATAAAAAACACAATCATGGTTAAAACCGTAGTGACGGTAAACATCTCATCAATTTTAACACCATGCTCAGATGCAGCCTCAGGCAGGGTCATGCTACCCTGAACCGTGAACGACCAGTATGCACCATATATGCCTGCTAATAAGAACACCAGGCAAATTACTGCCATTACTGTGTTCCATTTCATTCCTTTTTTACCTTGTATTTTAAGTGTAAGGTCGTATATCTTCAGAATTTTACCTATTACAGCTACGCCAAGGCATACCAGGAAAAATAAAAGCACATAGTACGCAACACCAGTCCAATCAACCTGTGGGGCATCAGTTTGCCCTCCGGTAGTTGCCGCTGCTTCTGTTTGCGCCATCAGCAGGTTTGTGCCCAAAAGCATAAACGCTGTGATAAACGATAGTAATGTTTTAGAATTTATAAATTTTCTGAATCCCATTTTAATGTCAGTTTGGTATTCTGTATTTTGTTGCAAAAATAACAATTATTATATGTGATGATGAAGACTCTCCTGCAGGAACGGATGTTTTTTAGGAACAAGCGATTTGAATTTACTTAAAGCATTCAACATCAGATAAGTAAACAATCCAGCAAATCCTACGGCTACACCAATTTCGATATAGAAAAATCCTACTTTGTCACCAACAGTACCTGGCATGATCATGATAAAGTAATCCAGCCAGTGACCCAGGATCAGGATGATACAGGTTGCTTTCAATATGCTGGTACTGCGTTTTGAATCACGAGCCATGATGATCAATAAAGGAGCTAAAAAGTTGATCACAATATTTAACCAGAACCATGGTTTAAATTCAGGCTCCCATCTTTTCAGGAAGTAAACACTTTCCTCAGGGATGTTAGCATAGTAAATCAACAGGAACTGTGCAAACCACACATAAGTCCAGAATATAGAGAAACCAAACATTAACTGGCCCAGGTTATGCAGGTGATCCTGTGTAACCCATTGCATATATCCTGCAGATCTTAATAATATAATGGTTAAGGTGATCACTGATAAACAGCTTACCCACATGGCAGCAAAGTTGTACCAACCAAACATGGTTGAGAACCAATGCGCCTCTAATGACATGATCACGTCAAAAGAAAATACCGGTTGAGTAAATCCGAAGATCACCAGGAAAGCTGCCGAAATGGTAAAGCTCTTTTTGTAGTAGAATAATCCACCCAATTCGTCTTCAGTTTCAGAATATTTAGCCAGTAACCAACCGAATATTGCGTAAGCACCTAAGAATACCACGATACGGATCAGGAAGAACGGCATGTTCAAAAATCCTGACTTACCTGCTAAAACAGGATCGTAATTTTCACTGCCCGGTGTGGTAACACCAGCCTGGTGCCATATTTTATATAAGTATGGAGCAACTACATCTTTACCTTCAATTTCGGTATGATGTGTCAGATTTAAACCGGCTATAATAATAACCAGTAAGATCACTGAAGCTATAGGCAGTACCCTGGCAAATGCCTGAGGCACCCGCAGCAGTGAAGCCGACCAGCCCGCCTGTGCTACGTATTGCAAAGCGCAGAAAAATACGCCAGCTGCACAAACACAGGTAAAGTAATAACCCATGAGCAATAAGTTGGCAAATGTACGCTCACCCTGGTTAGTTAAAAAACCAATGGCTATGGCCAAGACACCAACGGCTATGGCTGCCAGGCTTATCGTTTTTACCCGACCGGTAAAAACAAATTGCTCGTCTAAACTATTATGAGTATTCATTCAGTTCTAATTCTTATAAAGTTTGTAAATGGTGAACATACATGATTACTTTCCAGCGTTCTTCAGGGGCCAGCTGCGAAGCGTATGAACCCATTGCATTTACGCCATAAGTAATGGTATGATATATTTTACCGTCTGTTAAGTCTTTCATGGCACCACCACGTGATGACTGGCCTTTTGAATATGATGGCGGCGGCGGATAACCATGTTGTGTTACCAAACCATCACCCTGACCATTAACACCATGACATGGAGAGCAGAAGTGTTCGAACAAAATTTTGCCATCGGCATAATTTGCCTGGGTTTGGGCCAGTACTGTTTTTACTTCAACGCTTGCCAGTTCATATCCATCTTTTGTATTTGGATAATCAAACTTGGTAAAACCTACCGGTATAGTTCCGGCTGGCGGTACCTGCGCGGTTTTGCCATCCTTAAAATTCGGGTTCTTTTGATCCGGATCGTATGCGATATGCTCATACATATTAGGGGCGTACTCCCATCCGGTACTCCTTTTATCTTTGCACGACGTTACTACAATCGAAGCAGCGATAATGATAACTATTGTTCCTAATATTCTAAATTTATTCATAGCTAACATATTTTCTGTCGTTATGCTTAACTTCACTTGCCCCTGCTTCTTTTAATATTGTGTTGATATCCTCGTGCGGTATATTTCCTTTGGCGTCAATGGCTATCACAAACTTGTCGTTGGTAGCTCTCAGGTCCATTACCCTTGGCGCACGACCCGGGAAAAGGTGCGTAGCGAAAAAGAAGGTAAATGCCATACCGTATGATGCGAATAATACCGTCCACTCAAAAGTTACGGGGATAAAATCTGGGATGGCAAAAAAGTTTTTACCACCGATGTCCATTGGCCAGTCATGTACCAGGAAGTAATAAACCAAAGTAAAAATGGTTGTACCACCCATACAGCCGAACATGAAGGCCGCGTAACCTAGTCTGGAATCCTTGATACCCAGTTTAGCGTCGATACCGTGGATAGGCATTGGCGTGTAAACATCGTAAATAGGAACACTATTTTTTTGTAGTTTGTCAATCCCGTGCATCAGATCATCGGGATCATCAAAAATGCCTAATATATATTTGGTGCTACTCATCTTTATTATGCTTTTTCGTATTCAGAATGGTCAATACTATCAAACTTGATCAGGTTATCTTTATAGAACTCTACGTGAGCCGGATCAAGGTGGCCTTCGGCAATCTGTTTCTTCTTAGCCTGCTCACTTGCGCTCTTCAGCAGTAATTTTACTTCGGCAATAGCTACAGAAGGCATTACCCTGATGAACAACAGGAACATGGTAAAGAATATACCGATAGATCCAACAAACACACCTACGTCAACCCAGGTTGGGTAAAACATGGCCCAGCTTGAAGGAATGTAATCACGGTGTAATGAAGTAACAATGATCACAAAACGCTCAAACCACATACCTATATTTACAATGATAGATAGTACCCATGAAATTGGGATATTGGTTCTAACTTTCTTAGACCACATCATCTGGGTCATCAATACGTTACAGCCATACATCATACAGGCAGCCCACCAGTACGGACCGATAAACCTGTTTAAGAAGGTGTATTGCTCGTATTCGCCACCAGAATAGTAAGCGATAAAGAACTCTGTGATGTAAGCCACACCTACCACCGAACCGGTTACCAGGATAATCTTGTTCATCGATTCGATGTGGAACATGGTGATGTAGTTTTCCAGACCTAATACTTTACGGGTTACCAATAATAGTGTTTGCACCATGGCAAAACCCGAGAAGATAGCTCCCGCAACGAAGTAAGGAGGGAAAATGGTGGTGTGCCATCCCGGCTCAAGCGAGGTTGCAAAGTCCATGGATACAATGGTGTGTACCGAAAGTACCAGTGGTGTTGATAAACCTGCTAATATTAAGGATACAGTTTCAAAACGCTGCCAGGTTTTAACTGAACCAGTCCAGCCGAATGAAGCTACCGAATAAATGCGGCGGCGTAAGCCTGTTGCACGGTCACGGATAGAAGCCATATCTGGCAATAAACCTGTGTACCAGAACACCAGTGAAACCGAAAAATAAGTTGATATCGCGAATACGTCCCAGATAAGCGGTGAGTTAAAGTTAACCCAAAGTGAGCCGTACTGGTTTGGTAAAGGCAATGAATAAAGCGCCATCCATGGGCGACCCATGTGAGCACCGATATAGGTGGCAGCGCAAATTACCGCGAAGATGGTCATCGCCTCGGCCGAGCGGTTAATAGAGTTACGCCAGTTTTGACGGAACAGTAATAATACGGCCGAGATCAGCGTACCGGCGTGACCGATACCTACCCACCACACGAAACCGGTGATATCCCAGGCCCATCCTACTGTTTTATTTAGTCCCCATGATCCAATTCCGTACCAGAAGGTGTAGCTGATAGAAACAACCCAAAGTAATGCTCCGAGCGAGGCTACTGTAAAACCGATCCACCAAGCTTTACTTGGCATATTTTCTACGGGACGTAATATATCGTCAGTGATCTGACCATAGGTAATGTTATTACCCGTTATTAACGGTTCCCTTATTATTGATTCACTATGAGATGCCATATATTTTAATCTCTGTATATAAAAATTTTAAGCCTCTAATTCAATTGCGTTTCTAACTTTTACCTGGTAACCTATACCTGGCTGTACGTTTAATTCTTCCAGCACGTAGTAAGTTCTTTCGCTCTTCAGTGCTTTTGAAACTTCCGAATTAGGATCATTCCGGTTACCGAAAACGATAGCGTTTGCAGAGCATGTTTGCTGACAAGCCATTTTAACCTCGCCGTCTTTCAACGGGCGTTTTTCAATTTTAGCTTTCAGTTTACCAGCTTGTATACGTTGAACACACATAGAGCATTTTTCCATTACACCGCGGAAACGGGTAACAACATCCGGGTTTAACACCAGTTGAGTATGCTCATTGTTCAGGTAGTTATCAAAACGTGAATCGTTCCAGTAGTTAAACCAGTTAAAGCGGCGTACTTTGTAAGGGCAGTTATTTGCGCAATAACGGGTACCTACACAACGGTTGTAAGCCATCTGGTTTAAACCTTCTGATGAGTGAACGGTTGCTAATACCGGGCAAACTGTTTCGCAAGGTGCGTGGTCACAGTGCTGGCAAAGCATGGGCTGATGCACAACGGTTACTTTATCAAAAGCATCGTCTTTCAATTTATCAATCTCGTACTCTTCAGTAATGCTTTCGCCTTTTTCTTCGTAGCTGTAATAACGATCTATACGGATCCAGTGCATTTCGCGACGGCGACGTACCTCGTCTTTACCAACTACAGGAATGTTATTCTCTGCGTTACAAGCAACCACACAGGCACCGCAACCGGTACAAGCGTTTAAGTCGATAGCCATAACCCAGTCATAAACCGGGCGATCGTGACTTGGTACATCCCATAAGCTTTCCTCGTCGTAGTTCTTATGGCCTTTTTCGTTACCGCTATGAACAGCAGGATTCTTTTTGTATTCGGCAAATTTAGCTTCGCGAATTACACTACGGCCCTCGTAAGAGTGGTGCGTTTGTGTTTGCGCCAGCGGCGATTTGATACCTGTTGGCGTAAATTCGGTAACTACTGCTGTGGTTTGGAAAGTTCCGTTACGGAAGCTGTAGAAAGGGAACGCGTTTTTACCTACGTTATCACCTACCGGACCAGCATTTGTACGGCCATAACCAACAGCTATGGATAAAGTGCCTTGCGCCTGGCCTGGTTGTGCCAGTACAGGTAGTTCAACAGTATAACCATTGGCTGTGATTTTAATCACATCGCCTTCGCTTAGTTTTAATCTTTTGATATCGGCAACAGAAACAGCTACAAAGTTATCCCAGGTAACTTTCGAAACCGGATCTGGCAATTCCTGTAACCATGGGTTGTTGGCACGTTTACCATCGCCTATTGCAGGTGACTGATAAACCTGTAATTCAAACTTGCCATCACCGGCTGCAATTGAAGCGCTGTGAGTAAGGATAGTTTGTGCTACAGCGTTCAGGTCACGGTTAAAGGTGTAAGTACCTGAAGTGTTTGGCGTAGTTTTAATCATACCGGTTTGCAGCAGGGTTTCCCAGCCTTTTTGACCAGATAAACCACCTTTAGCAAGCAGGTTCTCGTTCCAGGTGTTGCGAACGAAGGTATAGTAATCTTTAACCGGATTTTGTGCCCATACCAGTAAGCTGTGCTCAGCCTGGCGGGTGTTATATACCGGGTTGATAGTTGGCTGTACAACGGTGTAGTAACCTTCAACCGCGTTAGCATCTCCCCATGACTCCAGGTAATGGTGGTTTGGCGCTATTACATTTGATAATAAAGCTGTTTCATCATCATGGTCTGCGAAGGATACTCTCAGGCGTGCTTTAGCCAGCGCGTCTTTAAATTCTTTTGCTTTAAAATAATCGTAAGCGGGGTTAACATTCAGGAATAATACACCTGCAACTTCACCACGACCTAATTCATTTACAAACTCAACAAACTCAGCGTCGTTACCGGTATATTGTTTTGATGGGTTATCCAGATCGATAGTAGTGCCGTAGCTGCCCAGCAGGGAGTTAATGGCATTTACTAAAACCTGTGTAGCTACATCATTTGAACCGGCTACTACTAAAGCTTTTCCTTTAGCTGCAACCAATTCTTTAGCGGCAATAGTGATCGCGTTTTCAGCTGCTTTGCTGCTTAATTTTTTAGAACCAGGTAAAGTGGTGCCAGAAATAGCATTGTATAAGTTGATGATAGCGATACCTTCTTCTGATGGTTTAATCGCTAAACGGTTATCAGCATTGGTACCGGTAAGGCTCATTCCGCTTTCAAACTGGATGTGACGTGACATCTTTTTGCTTTCAAGCGATTTGTTGTTACGGTTTGATACGTACTGACGGGTAAACTCTTCGCCAGAGATCCAGGTTCCCAGGAAATCAGCGCCAAAGCTTACAATGATATCGGCTTTATCAAAGTTATAGTGCGGTATTACAGCTTTACCAAAGCTATTTTGGTTGGCTTGTATAATACCGGTATAAGATACCGCATCATAAGTAACATGCTTAGCTGTTGGGTATTGCTTAATAAAATCAGCAATTACAGCTAAAGTAGAAGGGCTGTTGATGCTGGATGTTACCAAACGAATGTTTTTTCCAGCTGCTTTAATAGCGGCCAATTCTTTGATCACAAAAGCATCGATCTCTGACCATCCGGCTTCCTCGCCTTTCAGTTTAGGATCTTTTAAACGGTTTACATCATACAAATCCAGAACAGAAGCCTGGGCTTGTGCGCTTAAGCCGCCTTTTGAAAAAATATCATTTGGGTTACCTTCTACTTTAATAGGGCGACCTTCACGTGTTTTAACCAATATAGCCTGTCCTTCATAAGTTGAAGAATAGTAGTTAGCTACACCAGGTGTAACCTCTTCAGGTTTGATCAGGTAAGGAATTGATTTATGTACAGGTACACGCTGACAAGCTGCCAGGGTAACCGCGCCTACACCAAACCCAAGCGCTTTTAAAAAGTCGCGACGTGGGGTTTTAGCAGATAAACCATCTCCGCTGAGTATTTCCTCAATTGGAATAGGCTCGGCAAATTCGTTTTTATTTTTCTCAACAAATTCTGGTGTTCTGTTTAGTTCTTCTAAACCTTTCCAGTATTTTTTATTGCTGTCCATTTAAGTTATATAAACTGTAATGCTAAAATTCTTATTTATTAATAGTGGCACTTGCCGCACTCGATACCGCCTAACACCGCGGCTGTAACTTTCTCGCCCTTCTTGATCTTATCGTGAGCAGCAAGTATGCTATCGTAGTAAGCGTTTCCTTTACCGTTAACTTCGGTACGTTTGTGGCACTGGATACACCATTTCATCGTTAACGGCGAGTACTGGTAAACCTCTTTCATGGTTTGAACCGGACCATGGCAGGTTTGGCATTTGATGCCGCCAACTTTCACGTGCTGTGAGTGGTTAAAGTAAGCCAGATCCGGCAGGTTGTGAACGCGTATCCATTGGATAGGTTTAGCCTGTGTGCTGTCATACTTTTGAGTTTTTGGATCATAACCCAAAGCATCGTATATTTTATGTATCTCCGGCGACTCCGTTTTAACAACCTTGTGGCAGTTCATACAAACGTTAAGCGAAGGAATAGAAGCGTTCTTTGATTTGTAAGCGCCGGTGTGGCAATACTGACAATCAATTTTCATGGTACCTGCGTGTAACTCATGTGAGTATTTGATAGGCTGTACCGGCTGGTAACCTGTGTGCACGTTAGTATTCCACAAAGTAACCCATCCCCAGCTACCCATAGCAAGCGTACCGCAAAGAATAATAAAGAATACCAGCTTCTTATTTTTCAGGATCCTTTTGATCAGATCTTTTTTCTTAGCCTCAGCTACTTCTTCGGCAGTTGGTTCAGCTTCTTCGTCAATTACAAGGCCTTTACCTTTTAATAACAGGCGCTCTAATGTGGCTACAACCCTGTTTAATACCAGTATTACGATGAATGCAATAATGATAACAGCGATCAAGCCCCAGATAACCATACTGCTTGGACCTTTATCAGCTCCGGGAGCATTTGGATCAGCAGCAGCTGTTTTAGGCTTTTCCTGCTCAGTTTTCCATTCAGTACGCACGTAGGCTATAACATTAGTTACATCAGCGTCAGAAAGCTCGGTAAATACCGTCATCCCAGCCTGGTTAAATTTGTTATAGATTGCTAACGCCTTAGGATTTTTGGCAGCGATCAAAGCCTGATTGTTCTGGATCCATTGGATCAGATATTTGTCGTCCGTTTCTTCGGTAAGCTGCGGACCCAATGCAGGGCCAATTAATTGCTGATCGATCTTATGACAGGCAGTACATTTGGATTTAAAGATGGCTTCGCCTTTAGCCGCGTCGGCCTGAGCATAAGCATTTGAAAAACCCCAAAAAGCAAACCCGGCAATTAGAAGAACCGACCTTGAGAATTGTTTAAAAATCAATGAGAAATTTCTCATAAAGTGTATTTATGCTAAATAATTTTATATTAATGTTTGAAACCGCTGTAGAAGATGTACGCTCCATCTCATTATTTCAGGCACAAAAGTAAAATTTATTACAGTATCGCTGACACATAAATGACAGTAACCTATAATTTATAATCGTTCTAAATAATTACAAAAAGCCATTTAAACAACGCAGGGAGGCTTTTTGGCCAACAATGCAGTTTTTTAAACATCAAACTACATTGCCGGCATATTTGAAAATTTAATTATTGTTTTAATATCCAGGCAAATATCAATGGTGCAACAATTGTTGCATCGCTTTCCACAATAAACTTAGGGGTGTGTATATCCAGCTTGCCCCAGGTTATTTTTTCGTTAGGTACCGCGCCCGAGTAGGAACCGTACGAGGTTGTTGAATCTGATATCTGGCAAAAGTAGCTCCAGAATGGAACGTCATGCATCTCCATATCCTGATAAAGCATAGGCACTACGCATATTGGGAAGTCGCCGGCTATACCACCGCCTATCTGAAAAAATCCGATTCCTTTACCCGATGAATTTTTAGTATACCAATCGGCAAGCCAGGCCATATACTCAATGCCACTCTTCATGGTTGATGCTTTTAACTCTCCTTTGATAATGTATGATGCAAAAATATTACCCATGGTACTATCTTCCCATCCCGGTACAACAATAGGCAGGTTTTTTTCGGCAGCGGCCAGCATCCAGGAGTTTTTCGGATCAATTTCATAGTATTGCTCCAACTCACCGCTTAATAATATCTTGTACATATACTCATGCGGAAAATAACGCTCACCGCTGTCATCAGCATCTTTCCATATTTTGTGGATATGTTTTTGCAAACGACGGAATGCTTCTTCCTCCGGGATACAAGTATCGGTAACACGGTTGTAATGGTTCTCGAGCAGATCCCACTCTTCCTGCGGACTCAGGTCGCGATAATTTGGCACCCTTTTGTAGTGTGAGTGCGCTACCAGGTTCATGATATCCTCTTCCAGGTTGGCGCCTGTACAGGAAATAATGGCGATTTTATCCTGACGGATCATTTCGGCCAGCGAAATACCCAGCTCGGCCGTACTCATGGCACCGGCAAGGGTAACCATCATTTTGCCGCCTTCGTCAAGGTGTGTTTCATACCCTTTTGCCGCATCCATTAATGCTGCCGCGTTAAAATGCAGATAGTTTTTTTCAATAAACTGCGAAATAGGTCCTCTTGTGATGCTCATAGTATATCAATAAAATTCGGTGCAAAAGTAGACATTTTTATAATGCGCAGATTATTAGATGTGCAGATTTCAGATGCCCGGATATGCCAAATCAAAATAATCCAATTCCTTTTGCAAACAATTCAAATTATGTATTATCTTCGGCCAATTTTTAAAATCAACCTTATTACACATTTTAATGCACTCCTTCGTAAAGTACCGCTCTATACCCATTCGGTATATCAATACTACTGCTATTTATTTTTTAACTGTTATAGTTTTATCTTTTTTAACCAACGTTTCAGCAGCGCAGAATCGCAATGAAAAAAAAGATGTCTATAAACATAAAACTATTGATACCCTAAAAACCAGGTATGAAATTGGTGTATCAGGCGGCTTTAATTTAAACAGATTTACCAAAGAACAACCCCAAACAGGGTTCAATACGGGCTATAATGCCGGTATCTCTTTAAATTATCACTTATATAAACAACTAAGCCTGCAATTGGAGGCCAATTACCTGCAGCAGGGAGGCCAAATGATTACTTTTAAAGATGACACCAGACTTGGTTTGCCTGAAAGCTTTTCTACTAAAAATGTAAAAAACAGCTCCTACACATTAAATAGTATTGAGATTCCGCTTTTGGTTAATTATACCATTAATATCAAGCCATCCTGGAAACCGTCATTTTATATTGGCGCAAGTTACGCCTACACTTTTAATGTTACTGAGAGCTATCAAAAAACAGGAAATTTACTTCCGGGAGAAGACATTATAGCTACCGTTAACGGCAAACAGACTGTCTCTGGCCTATTTAATAGTACCCGATATAATCTTATAACAGGTGCTAATGTAAAACTGCCATTAACCTCAAGATTTAAATTACTGCTTGACTTTAGATACTTAACCGGATTAACCACCGCCAGAGCAAACTATTCATATATGGAAAAAGTAGGTTTTGGTAGTAACGTCCGAACTAACTCTTTTGTATCAAGAATTGGTATAGTAATGCCCCTCAAGTAAACCACGTCTACCTCAGGTTCTTTTAAAACTTAAATCGATAAAAATAAAACCCAAAATGAATTCAAAACTTACCTTACTTTTTATAGTATTTGTTACGCTTTTTGCAGGATGCTCTAAAAATAGCTTTAATGAAAGTGATGCTATAGCTGCACAAAAAGACTTGCTCCAATTACAATATCAGCATGAGCTTGATTTGGAAACACTTAAACAGAAAGGCGCTACAGCCTTGCAGGACTTGATTAACACCGCGATGCTTAATCAGCTTAAATTAAATGACAGCCTGGCTCAGCAAAAGGCTATAGCCGCAAATACCAAAGACTATAGCGTTACGGTTGTTGACGTTGTATCAAATAGCCCGATAGCTGATGCTGATGTTGCAGTATCATCAAACGGGAAAGTAATTACCACAAAAACCAATGCACAAGGCATAGCGACCTTTACCGCGGTAAACCTGTATGCTACATCTGCTTTTCTGATATCAAAAACCGGCTATGCCGCATCACAGATATTACAGCAGAATATAACATATGGACCTGTAAAACTTTGGAATACAACAGACCTTACAAACGAGATTACAGGTAATCTGTATATTGAAACAGATTTAACCAACCTTACTCCTGAAAAAGTAGGCGCACAGGTTTTGGTTACAGCTTCGGCAAACATCCCCGCTAGTCCATCAGGTACTTACACAGTTTACTTTCCAACCTTTACTGATGCAACAGGCACTTACGATATAAAGTTACCTGCGGCGCCAAATGGCTATAACCTGTCTTTCCAACAAATTGCAGCCGATCAAAAACTCTTTGTGAACGCTACTGAGGACGACCAGGTTCGTACATTTCCGGCTAGTTTACCAAGACAAACAACTATAAAAACCTATTTTAATGTTAACCAGTTTAATGCACCGGTTCCTAATGTTAACATTTATTATTATTTCAAGGTAGCTGCGGATACCAAAGGTAAAGTATTGTACATTCCTGGTAATAATGGATATTACCCATATAACCAGGTACTTGTATCAGCTATAGGTAGCAAATATCAGGTTGAGCAGCTTGCTGTAAATAACAACTACTATAATGGTACGCCTGTAGATTGGAATGCATATACATATACGCCAAACACTAAAATTGATGTACAAATGGTTGATGTAGCCGGAAATATCATAGAGTCGGCTCCAAAACTATCAGCCTCTGCCGATGCAAATGGTAAGTTAATTGGCTTTTACTCGTCACAAGGGCAATATAGTTACGTAAATCTGAAAACAGATAATAACGGCGCATTAGTTGCCAATGCTAAAGGAGTTATACTAAGGGCTTTGCCGTATGATAGCTATTCAGGACTATACTCTTTAAACTTTTCTGCCAACCTAAATACAGCAAGTAATTTCACAACATCTTCTACTTTCCTGAGTCTTAATAAGGGAGATAAAAAAGTAATTAACTTTTATTATGGCACAGGCGATAGCCGTGTAAAACAAGTATTTTAACTATAATGGTTAAATATTAACAAAACAGCCTCTAATTAACAAATTAGGGGCTGTTTTTGTTAAACATATGGCTTGCTATAACGCATGCGAATTTATTAACAGCTTTTACACTGTTAAAGTCGCCCGGATAAAATGTGAACTATTCTTTCGCTTTTTGCTATCTTCGCGCCATCTACGTTACATGAAGAAATTTCTTACCCTCATCATACTGCTGCTTGGTTGCCAGTCGGCATTCTCTCAAACACATCTCCTGCCCAAGTTTATCAGGAAAATGTATTTTGATAAAGACACCACTAAAAAAAGCAGCTTCGTTATTTTACCGGTATTAAGTTCCGCTCCCGAAACCGGAGTTGAAGCCGGTGGCGCAGGCCTATACTCTTTTTATACCGATACCGTAAGCCGGAATACCCGGGTATCCAATATTTTTGCATATGCCACCCTAACAACCAAGGGGCAAAACAGGTTAAGTCTGAGCACCAGTTACTGGACTCCTCAAAACAAATATCATTTTACAGCCGGAATTGGCTATATTAACTTTCCTTTTGATTTTTATGGCATTGGCAATAACACCCTCAAAGCCAATACCGACCGTATTGGCCAGAAAAGGCTTAAACTAAGTTTGGCCGCCGAAAAAAAGGTAGCTGATAACTTTTATGTGGGTTTAGTTGCCGGGGGCGATCGTTACACTTTTAGCGACGGACAACCCAACAGTATTTTTTATACCGATCCTCGTGTGCAATTCAGAAAAGGAGGCACCAGTGTTTATGTAGGGCCAAGTCTAATTTTCGACAGCCGAAACAATAACACCTATACCACCCGCGGCGCACTGATCACTACGTCGCTGCAGTTGACCAAAGGCTTATCCGATTTTGATTATAAAGGGGGATTTTTTAATATTGAGTACAGCCAATTTTTCTCGCTGAGCAAAAAACTGGTATTGGGTATTGATATACAGGACCAAAGTTTGATTGGCGGTCAATCACCATTCTTTTTGATGCCTACCCTGGGCAATGACGAAATTATGCGCGGCTATTACAATGGCCGTTACCGCGACCGTAACCTTACCGTTGGCCAAACCGAGCTGCGTTATCGCCTCACTGAGCGCATTGGTGTAGTAGGCTTCATAGGGACAGGCGAAGTATTTAACAAAGATTTCAGCTTCAGCGACCTGAAACCAAACTATGGTGGCGGCCTCCGTTACTTTTTCGACATAGAAAAAGGCCTGAGCATACGCGCCGACTATGGCATCGGTCAAAAAATTGCCGGAGAAAAACGCCAAAGCGGCTTTTATGTGGGATTAGGACAGGCGTTTTAAGAAGGTAGTACGTTAGACGTGATACGTTGTACGTTTTAAGTAACTAATACTAATTTTATCGGGCAAAACGTATCACATCAAACGTAATACGTACAACCTAATCTTAGTATCTAATCTTAAAATGCTCCTTTTCGGCTCTGCCTGATTTGAAGAATACCAGTCCGATCCAAAACAGATCGACCGTTACGGTAACCTGCGGATGTGCTTTAATCTGCGCCCAGGCTTCCTTCATGCCTTCGCTCCAGTAAATATCATCAAATATCAGTAGGGTACCTTCATGCACTTTTGGCAGGCACCATCCAAAATATTTCAAAGTGGCATCTTTTTGATGGTTACCATCTACAAACACAAAGTCGAGCTGATCAAGTTTGCGGATAACGGCTGGCAGGTTATCATCAAAGTTGCCGGTGATTAGTTCTATCTCTCTAAAACCAGCCTGTGCAAATGTTTCCTGAGCTATCCCGGCTGTTTGTGGGCAGCCCTCCATGGTATAAATATGGGCATTGGGGGCTCCTTCCTGCAGGTAAAGGGTTGTGATACCCAGGCAAGTACCCAACTCAATGATATTGCGTGGCTTAAAACGTGCAGCCAAGCGGTAAAGCAATTGCGCCAGTTTGGGTTGCTTTAAAGCATTGGCGGCAATGTCACCTATCCGCTTTTGGCGGTTATTATTCAACTGTGATCCTGCGCCCAGGTCGGTCACGGTGATCACACGATTGTCAACAAGTAATTTTTCGCGGATATTTTCGATCTCATGGTATGTTTTTTGGGCGGATTGATCATAAATAACTGAATCAACCAGCTGATAAACAAACGGAGAATGTAAGCCGTGCCTGCTTTTTGCCCGGATACGGTGAAACAGGTAATCCTTAACAAACCTAAAATTTAACATCGCTGTAAAAATAAATAAAGGTTTAGTATTTTAGCATTACAGCGTATGATTAATCCAACTGAAGTAAATTCCCTGATTCGCTTACTTGACGATCCTGATAGTGAGATATATGAACATGTGCATGACAAGCTGTTATCATACGGCGCAGAAGCCATCGCCTATCTGGAAAGTGCTTTTGAACAAGCTTTTGATGCTGTACAGCAAGAGCGTATAGCCAACCTGGTTCATGAAATTCAGTTCATCACCCTTAAAAACGACCTGAAACTCTGGCATCAGAGCGGGGCGTTTGATCTGTTGCAAGGCATCCTCATCATTAACCGCTACCAATACCCCGATCTGGATGAGCAAAAGATCATTAACCAGATAGAAGGTATTAAACGCGACATCTGGATACAGATGATGCACGAGGCCAGTCCCAAGGAACAGATCAAGCTGATTAACCACGTATTTTATAATATATATGGCTTCAGCGGCAATACCTCCAATCACCTCGATCCTCAAAACAGCTTTTTGAGCCAGGTGCTCGAAACAAAAAAGGGTAACCAGCCCTCTCTGGCTATTATCTATTCCATTATTGCCCAAAAACTGGATATCCCAGTGTATGGTGTAAACCTGCCCCAACATTTTATTTTAGCTTATCTCGACGAAAGTCAGCAAAGCGAATTTGACAGCGGTATCCTGTTTTACATTAACGCCTTTAACAAGGGGTTTATATTTGGCCGCAGGGATGTAGATATGTTCCTGAAACAACTGAATATTAAGCCCGACAAGCAGTTTTATGAACCCTGCTCCAATACCGACATCATCCGCCGGGTGATCCGTAACCTGATCAGCGCCTATGAAAATTTAGGCTCGGCAGAAAAGGTTGATGAGATGAATGAACTGCTATTGATTTTGGAATAACCAAATCCCCTACCCTGTTTATGCACACACCTTTGGATGATATCATTACTCCGCGACTGATACTTCGCCTCATGAGCATTGATGTTGTTGAAGCTTGCTTAGCGGGTAATTTACGAAGTGCCGGGCGATTACTTGGAGCCAGCATTCCCGAAGAGTTGCTGGAGCATACCAGCAGTTTTCAATATGGTCAGCGGCAACTCAATAATGATCCTAATTATTTCCCCTGGTCGGCCCGGGCTGTTATTTTACCGGAAGAACAGGTCATGATCGGCCTGATCCGTTTCCATAGTCGACCAGATCCGGAATATCTGCATACTTATGTACGAAACGCGGCTGAATTAGGCTACCGGATATTTAAAGGTTACCAAAGACTCCGTTATGCTACCGAAGCCATAACAGCTATGATGGCCTGGGCACAAACCGAATTTGGCGCTAACAAATTTGTTGCTTCAGTATCGCCGGAGAATATACCATCTATGCAATTGGTAACTCGTTTAGGCTTTACAAAAATTGGTGAGGCGATGGATGATGTTGATGGTATGGAGTATGTTTTGCTGTATGAGGCGAAGAGTTAAGATTTATGAAGTTTTAAAAACTTCGATTTCTATGATCTATGCAAGTAAATTTTGATAATTATTTTCATAGTGTGAGTTGTGATTAACGCAGGCAAATATTCTTAGTATAAGTTTGTTTCTAACGGCGTTGATCACACTCATTTTATTCTTCTTTTGCTCGTTTACTTTTCGCTGATAATATTGTTTCAGATCTTGGTTGTATTGTATAGCGACAATGGCCGACATATGTAAAAGTGTTTTTACTTTTTTATTTGCCATGTGTGATACTCTGCCTTTCCCTTTGAATATACCTGATTCTTCCACAAAAGGTGCTACGCCGGCATAACAAGCGTATTGTTTAGGAGTACTTATGTTTTTAAATTCATT
>NZ_FTMG01000028.1 GCF_900155965.1 Mucilaginibacter lappiensis | reverse complement strand
GGGCTACTGTGTGTACACATCTTTTTAGTTATAATCTTGAAAGAGCAGCCATCCTTCATAAACATTATAGAATTTAGCCAGTCCTTTTTGGAGTACAATAGGACCTGGTTTTCTTTGAGAGATATATCCTTTCCATCCACCCATTCTGGCAATTATCCATGTTGCCCATTTCAGGGTGTTTACTTTTGCGGGATTTCTTAGCTTTTCGGTTGTCCCGTCCATTTTTTTACCGATCATTTGTAAACAGTCTTGCTCTTTTTTATCAAATACCTCGTCTATAGATTGCTCATTATCATCTAAATAAGCAAGCATCATCTGCAATATTCTAAGGCTTGCCATCATCGCCAGCAAGGTAAGTTTACGAATGGCCCATCCTTGCTCCAATTGTGATCTTTCGATTTTAAAGCCCTCTGTTTTCAATAAGCGATGTATCTGTTCAATATGCCATCGCTCTTTATACCAACCGATGATCTGCAAAGCCTGGTCTGCACTTGTTACTTCGTATGTGGTTAATATTCGCCAGCGGATACCTTGTTGTCTGTTTTGTTCAATGGCTTCCACCACATATACGTCCTGAACGTTGGGCTGGTGCTGATCCCTGCATGAAACCGGCTTTAAAAGTTCAACCTTTGTCCACTTTAGCCCTATTTCGGCAATACGTTTAGGGGTGCTTTTTCTGGTATCACCCCTTATAGACAGGTTATACTTATACATCACCGGCAATGCATTCAGGCAAGTACTTAACTTTAACTTCCCGCTTATCTGACGGTCATGATTGGAACGGATAAGCAGATGTACTTTATCTTTTTCTGCTACCCCAAACAAATCATAAATATCACTTTCACGATCAGCAACAATCGTGATTGTATTCGCCTGTTGCAATAAATCCTTACTCTGATTTGCAGCTTCTATCCATTTGTAAGATTCCTTTTCATGGATGGGTAGATGCTGATAATGCCGCTCTCTTTTCCCAGGAGCCTCCAACGCGCGTTCCCATGTCTTAATAAATGAATAGCCCAAAGCATGACTTCTATCTGCGTCAACCACTAAACTACTATGTAACATAAACCCCAGTATATCATCCCTGGATGTCGTTCCCAAACCACTTTCCGGCTTTACTCGTCCTTGTTTGGACGAAAAGTTAAATTCGGTACTATCTTGTATACATAATAAATGTCTCCCTGTACTTAATGCGCTGCAACGATCTGTGATACTTTTGATGATCCCCGATTCGCTAAAGCTCTCATTATTAAATAAACGATAAAAGCTGCGCTGCTCTGATTCATCTTCTGTAATTTCTCGTAAACTACTACTTCGCCCTATAGTTAGCTTTCTTAATACCTGTCTGGCGCGTTTTCCTATTCGCTTGTCTCCAAATGAACCCGCAAAATCCGGGTTAGAATTCACTAATTCATCCATCTCTCAAAACTCTACCTTTTTTCTCACAATTGTGTACACACAGTAGCCCAACGGGAGGGAACTGGAAAAGCAGGACCTGTTACCCAGGAATCGCATATATACTAACTAAAAAAGTCCGGAACTGTTAGCCCGGACTTCTTATTATACCAAACGAGCAAGTTTAATTTTAATGATACAGATAGGCGTTGTTCATCATCGAAACACCGCAGGTGGTCTGGAACGCATTGAGTACCTGGGTATCTGAAGTTCGGGTACCCCAGATGTTCCACATGAGTCCCGAGGAGTTACGAATAGACCAGGCTTGCCCGGCATTGAGATCAAGCCATCCACCGTAAGTACCAGCGGTTCCGGTGTGCTGTACAAATTGACAGGCCCAGCTGGCAAAAATACTTTTCATGCCCTGTGTATCTCCATTGCCGTTTTCGTCATTCAATATACCACCAGCCGAACTGCATAAGCTGGACATAGCGTAGTCCATCGCTTTTTTACCTGTCCCCAGGTAATCAACCGATGGATATTCGGAACGCAGCAAATCGCATGCGCCAATAAAAGTTCCCTGCGTATAGGAAAGTGCACCCTCTGTAATGGTTCCGTTAGGAATAATAGCGCCTTTAACTTCGCCGGTATTAGCATCATACAGGCGCGCCACCATCCAATCCATAATTAGCTTGGCTTTTGTTTTATAGGAGCTATCGCCAGTGGCCTGATATAGCAGCATAGCGCAGATAACGGCAGGTGCGTTTACACAAGTATTTTTGGTGTTGTTATTGGTATTCCACCACAATCCGCCGCCTAATACCGAAGTGTCCCAGGCCCGGTTCCACATCATGTTAAAGTTGTTTTTGGCCATGTCGAGCTGACCGCCATCATTAGTGATGTGATAAGCCCTTATACACATTAACGATCCCCAAACCACATCATCATTATAGATATTATTTGACCATAGGGTACCGTATCCATCACGAACACCATTGTACAAATATTGGATCTTGTTCAAAAAATCGGTACTTGGATTTAGGTTGTAAGCATCTATCAGCGTTTCAATGGCTTCCTGCTGCGTCCAGAAATCCATGCGGCCGGTATGGCCATCATCTTTCCAATAGTAGGCTTTGTAAGAGGGGCCATAAGTGCCATATTGATTATAAAAATGATTATTGTAAACCTGCATAGCTACTAATGCCTCACTTTTGGCGGGGAAGGGTGCCGCAGCCAGCCTAACATTTGTAATTGTGGAGCTTGCGTTAGCAGCGCTCTTACCAGACACCTGTTCTTTTTTACAACTGGTGAAAACGCTACTGGTTGCTAAGATTAAAATGACAGCCAGCTGTTTGCTGCGGTACAGGAATAAGTTTACTTCTTGTTCATAAAGTTTAAAATAACGGTTCATGATTCTTCTTTTCATAATGTAGTGAATAAATGGTTATTGTAGGTTTACTTGCTCGTTCAGGTTAGCAAAAAGAGGAGGTTTATGATCTGGCATTCTCCCATAAAGATTGGCAGATTGTTATAGATTAGGGTTGGGTTAATACGTAAAAAAGTTGTACTGGGTTACCAATGATAGGTTTATTCAAAGCAACAATATGTATCTGTGTGAGAGTATGCCCTGCCCAGGCCCCGTCCGATTCCTTCCCTCGGGAAAGGGCAATGTCATTAAGTTAAGCACATGGATCCCCACCTAAATCCTCCCCGGTAGGGAGGACTTTAAAAAATTGAAGCTAAGTCTCCCCTTCCGGGGGAGATTATTACATGAGGGCTTCGCCGTTTAGAGGGGGCTTTTGCGGAATTGCTTTTGCGTTTCCCCTTAACTTAATGACATTGCGGGAAAGGGAGGAAGGGATTTCTCCGTCATTGCAGTTTATGCCGCATGTATAAACCCCTCCCTACCACTACACCATCCATACGCACCGTGGGGAGGGAATTGAAGATCCGGCTCTCTATTGTTAAATATTTATTAAGCGTAGTTTAAAACATTTTATAGTTAAAACGTATTGATTAGTTATAGAATATGAAAAACTGCATACTATTGATTTTTATCGTATTATGTGCTATAAATGCTTCGGCACAGCAATATTTATTATCGGGACGGATAACCGATCAGCAAAATAACCTGATCCCTTTCTCGTCTGTATACATTAAAAACTCCACTTATGGTACAACCTCCAATGAGGATGGGGCCTATCAATTTAAGCTAAACCCTGGCACTTATAGTGTCATTTACCGGGTGGTTGGTTATAATGAGAAAATTGTAAGTGTAACCATAGCCGACCATGATGAGCAACTGAATGTACAAATGCAGGATGAAGTGTTTGCCACTAATCGTGTAGCATCTGTTTATCAGAAAAACCATGACGCCGGCGATACCATCATGAAACAGGTGATTAAAAAACGGAAGTATTATATTGAGGAAGCTACCTCCTACTC
This sequence comes from Mucilaginibacter lappiensis, assembly GCF_900155965.1. GTDB lineage: Bacteria > Bacteroidota > Bacteroidia > Sphingobacteriales > Sphingobacteriaceae > Mucilaginibacter > Mucilaginibacter lappiensis. The sequence goes on along the minus strand of NZ_FTMG01000028.1, from coordinate 35,672 downwards.
CTGCGCGGTTTATATCAGAGGTGTACAAAGACTACTAAGCGCACCCAAATCATTGCTATCACCCGCCGTAAGGCAAACCCTTGATCTCGACTCTAATGGCAGGGGGATTCTTTACCAGTCGGAATCGTTGTCTGATCTCAGCTTTCAAAAACCCAATAAAGTACGGGAGATCACCATTGCTAAAAAAACTTCGGGTATCAATACGGCGTTCAGCTATAATAAAGCGGCCGACCTCCAGGTGAATTTTTATCAGAATGTATTTGCTATTAATGGCCTAAGCACCCGGGGCTTTGTATCGCCGGTAGCTGCATTCGCCGGTATCTTTTACCGGTATAAACTGCTGGGCACTTCGATAGAGAATGGCAGAACGATTGATAAAATACAGGTGATACCCCGTCGCGGGCATGGCCAGTACTTTGAAGGTAATCTATATATTGTGGAGGGCGACTGGCGCATATACGCTGCCGATTTGTACGTGACCAACAAGATGAGTAACATTAACCTGATTGATACCCTGCAAATAAAACAACAATACATTGCCGTTACCGACAGTGTATGGATGCCGGCTTCGGTACAATTTAACTTTAAGGGCAAGGTATTGGGATTTAGATTTGGCGGTTATTATAATACCATTTACAACAACTATAAAATTAATCCCACTTTCCCGGATAGATTTTTCACAGGCGAAATATTAAAGGTTGATACAACGGCCAATTCCAGAAAAGAGGATTACTGGGCTTCGGCACGTCCGGTTCCTTTAACCAAACAAGAGGCCCGTGATTATCAGAAAAAGGACAGTATAGCCGCTCTTAAAAAAACCGACCAGTACCTGGATACTCTGCAACACCACAAAAATCATATCAATTACCCGGGCTATCTCATATTTGGGTATCACGCCAGCAACCGCAGTGAAAAAGACTCACTGTACATATTTCCCTTCATCCAAACGTTTTATTACAATACGGTTGAGGGTTTTGGTATCAATGCCAAAATAACGTATACGCACGTTTTGGATAGTCTCAGGGCGTACAGTATAACACCCGATGTACGGTACGGCTTCTCCAACAAAATACTCAGCGCCAATATGTATGGCGAGTACCGGAATGATCCTTTTCACAATGCTAAATTTTTTGCCGGTTTTGGCAGCGACGTGCTCGATTTGAATAACGTAGGCACGCGATCGTTATATTTTAATACCCTGAGTACCCTGCTCAGCGAAAACAACTATGTAAAATATTACCGGTCGCACTACGGCATGTTTGGCTATCAGCGCGAAATATTGAATGGTGTTTTACTCAATGGCAACCTCAGCTATTCCAGCCGCAGTCAGTTATATAATACCGCTTTCGGCAAGTTTAAGGATGTGAAGGATAGGGAATTTACCTCCAATAACCCTTTAGCTCCGCCGGGAACGCCGCCAAATGATCATTCGGAATTATTTCCGGATAACCAGGCCCTCGTTTTCGCGGCATCGGCTATCATTACTTTTGATCAGCAGTACGAAACCCGGCCCACCGGTAAATTCAATCTACCTTCAAAATACCCTACCCTAACCGTCAATTACCGTAAGGGTATTAAAAACGCGTTCGGATCTGATGTGGATTATGATTTTGCATCGGTTGATATTTCGCAAAACAACATCCGTTTAGGTTTAACCGGTTTCTCGTCGTTCAAGATATCGGCAGGTGGCTTTTTCAATAATGATAAGCTGTATTATATGGATTATAATCACTTTTTGGGCAACCAGGGTTTAACCTTCGACCCAACTTATGTGGGCAGTTTCCATTTCTTACCTTTTTATACCTATAGCACCAATGGCGCGTTCCTGGAGGCACACTATCAGCATAATTTTGCCGGATCGATATTTAACAGGATACCCCTGCTGCGGAAACTAAAACTGGAAGAGTTGATAGGTGCCAATTTCCTTACCACCAAAGGCAATACCAATTACCGGGAGTTTTACATCGGTGTGCAACGCCTCATTTTCCGGGTTGATTATGGTATCTCCTACGCCGGCAACCAGAAATATATACAGGGCTTCAGGATATTTTATGGGATAAGATAATGGTTTAGTGAGTGGTTGGGTAAAAATCGCTTCATTGATTAACTCAATAAACTACTCAACTATTCAACCACTTAACTTAATCAACCACTCACCTAATCAACTTATTCAACAAATTCTTATCTTTGCGCCTCATTTAACACCGTTTGCAACGGTATCAATGGATTATGGCACAATATAATACACTACTATACTATTGTTACTCAACAATAGCCGATGCGGAGCAATTTGCTGCCGATCATTTAAAATTTTGTAAAAGTTTAGGCTTAACTGGTCGCATTATTGTAGCAACCGAGGGACTTAACGGTACCGTTTCCGGCACAGCCGAAGCTTGTAAAACTTATATGGATACGGTACACGCCGATGCGCGTTTTGCCGGTATCGATTTTAAGATTGATGAGGTGGATGCTCCTTCGTTTGTAAAAATGCACGTGCGGTATAAATCGGAGATTGTACACTCGGGCCTGCGCGATCCTAATATGATCAATCCGCAGCAACAAACCGGCAAGCACCTGGAGCCAAAAGATTTCCTGGCGATGAAGGACCGCGATGATGTGGTGGTACTTGACGTACGCTCCAACTACGAACATTCGCTGGGAAAATTCAAAAACGCGGTAACACTGGATATCGAGAATTTCAGGGATTTCCCGGAGATGATTAACCAGCTGGCTCAATACAAGGACAAAAAGATATTAACCTATTGCACCGGCGGCATCAAATGCGAAAAAGCATCGGCCCTGTTGCTGCACGAAGGTTTTAAGGATGTTTACCAATTGCATGGCGGTATCATTAAATATGGCAAAGAAGCCGGCGGTGAAGATTTTGAAGGTAAATGTTATGTTTTTGACAACCGCCTTTCTGTCGATGTAAACAGCGTTAACCCGGTGGTCATATCTACCTGTCGCAACTGTGGTGAGGTAACACACAAAATGATCAATTGCGCCAATCCGGAATGCAATGAGCATTTTACACAGTGTGATAAATGCGGTACCAAAATGGAGGGTTGCTGCAGCGATGCCTGCCAAAATCACCCCCGCAAAAGAGAATATGATGGTACCGGTTATTATGTAAAAGTACCGCAGCCTGTAAATACACAGAAAAAAGAAAAGATACAGCTGGCTGAATAAGTTTGCCTACTTATAAAAACTTCGTAAGTCTAACTCCATCAAAAAAGAATCCCCGGTGAAAACATCATCGGGGATTCTTTTTTGCTTAAGCTTTTTTCTTAGCCGGAGCTGCTGCTGGTTTAGCAGCTTTATAACGCTTATCTGGCGTTCCGTCTTTTTTTAATTTTGTTTTGTCTGCTTTATTTGCTTTGTACCTTTTATCGGCAGTACCATCTTTTTTGGTTTGTGGTAAGGCGTAGGTGGTAAGAGCGCCAAAGCTCATTACGGCGAGCATTAGCATGGTGAATAGTTTCTTCATGTTTGTTAGTTTATCGTTGTTTAAATGCAAGCTAACAAAATAGCTTAGCATCTGCAATAGCTATTTTGTGCTTGTTATAATACAATTATATAGCGGCTATTGTTTTTTATCCGGCAGGCAAACTGTATTTTCGTACCACTGATCACATTTGGGTATCTGTTATAAAGCACTATGCGTAAAGCTATTTGGATTGGTTTACTCCTGTTTTTCACTGTTATTTTTCACTCCGGCGCGGTTGATATCAAAAGCATAGGTGTGCCTTATGTTCAAAACTACACCAAAAACATATACCAGTCGGGTAATCAAAACTGGTCGGTTACGCGCGACGAGCAGGGCATCATGTACTTTGGCAATGCCGAAGGCCTGTTAAGTTTCGACGGAAAATACTGGCAGCAGCACCATATGCCTAATGGTCTTATTGTGCGCTCGGTTTTAGCCGATGGCAAGGGCAAAATATACACCGGAGCCTTTGGCGAGTTTGGCTACTGGCAGGATGACAATAAAGGTTTCTTAAAATATAACTCGCTCATTAGCCTGGTACCCAAACAATACCGCCCCATAAACGAGGAGATCTGGAAAATATACATCGACGGCGACAGGGTGCTGTTCCAATCATTCGGTGCTATATTTATTTATGCAAAGGGCAGTATCAGCGTTGTTAAAGCGCCCAAGCCTTATTTGTTTTTATTTCAGGCTGGTAAACGTTTTTTTGTAGAGCAGGTATCGGCGGGTTTGTTTGAGTTAAAGGGCAACCGCCTGGAGTACGTGCAGGGCAGCAATATATTAGGTACCAGCGGCGTACTGTCCATCCTCCCGTTTCAGGGTAATAAATATATCATCGGTACCGCGCAAAACGGCCTGTTTATTTATGATGGCACACGCATAAGCCCCTGGGCCAACCAGGCAAACGACTTTTTAAAAACCTATCAGCTTAATAACGGGGCAGTGATACCGGGTAAATATTTTGCTTACGGCACCATACTCAACGGCATTGTGATAATAGATACGGCCGGGCATGTAGTACAGCACATCAATAAATCGAGCGGGTTACAAAACAATACGGTTTTAAGTTTATATACCGATAGTGAACAAAACCTATGGGCTGGGCTGGATAATGGCATCGACCGGATAGAGGTAAACTCGCCGCTGTATTTTTACTTTGATAAAACCGGCAAGTTCGGAACAGTTTATGCCAGCATCATTTTTGATAAAAAAATATACCTGGGCACCAACCAGGGACTTTTTTACAGCGATTGGATTGCAGATAATAACCAACTTTTTCAATCATTTGATTTTAAGCTGATACCGGGATCGCAGGGGCAGGTATGGGATCTGTCGTTACAGGATGGGCGACTGCTTTGCGGTCATAATGATGGCACTTACCAGGTAAACAGTAACACCATCAGCAAAATATCAACCGTAACCGGTGGCTGGACCATCAAAAAACTGGGTCAGGACAAGCTGGTACAGGGTACCTATACCGGTCTGGTGATCTATAAAAAAGACGCGGCGGGCAACTGGGTGTTCAGCCATAAGGTGGAAGGTTTTGGTGAACCCTCACGCTATGTGGAGCAGGATAGCAAAGGGCAGATATGGGTAAGCCATGCCTACAAAGGCATTTATAAACTCACGCTGAGCAGTGATCTTAAAAAAGTAACCTCTACCATATATTACGACAAGCAGTACGGCCTGCCCGGCAGCTATAACGTGAACGTATTTGACCTCGACAACCGTGTTGTTTTTTCATCAGACTCGGGCTTTTATATCTATGACGACATTACCGACCGATTTTTTAAATATACCCAGCTTAATAAAAAACTGGGCACCTTTGCATCCTCCGGTAAGATCATCAAGGCCCTGGGTAAACGGTATTGGTTCATTAACCAGGGGCGTGTTGCCCTGGCCGATTTTTCGGTACCCGGCAAAACCAGTATCGATACCAACAGGTTCACGATACTTAACGGGCAAATGGTACAGCATTATGAAACCATCAACCGCATTAACAATTTAACTTACCTCATCAGTATCGATGATGGCTTTGTGATATTAAATGATGGCGATGCCCTTTCGCCCAATCCAGTAAAAATACCGCCAGTGCTGATACGCCGCATTGAAAACGTAACCGACAAGGTTTACGTGATCAGCGATATGAACAGTATACATAACACTATTGAGATACCTTACGCGCAAAACAATATCCGCATTGCCTACTCGCTACCTTATTATAAGCAGGCCAAAATTAAGTTTCAATACTACCTGGAAGGATACTCCCGCCAATGGTCTGACTGGGCACCGCAAAGCCAGAAAGAGTTTACCAATCTTGACCAGGGTACCTATCATTTTAAAGTACGGGCCAAGATCAATGATCAAAATGTATCGGCTATAACAACCTTAACTTTTACCGTGCTGCCACCCTGGTATGCGAGTAAGCTGGCTATCCTTTTTTATGTGCTGATGCTTGTTTTGGCCTATTACCTGATAAGATATTATTACCGCCTGAAACTCAAACGCCATCAGCAGTATATACAGGAGAAACTGCAAAAAGAAAAAGAGGAGTTTTTAAAACAGGAAGCCATTGCCAACGAGCAGCATATCATCAACATTAAAAATGAACAGCTTCAGGCCGACCTCGCCGGCAAAAGCCGGGAGCTGGCCAATTCGGCCATGAACCTGGTTTATAAAAATGAACTGCTGCAAAAGATCAGCGAAGAAATAACACACCTGAAAGACAGCTCGGGCAAGAAACTGGCCGACGACCAGTTACGACGCATACAGAAAGTAATTGATGAGGGCATGAATGATGAGCGCGACTGGAACATCTTTGAAAAAAGCTTTAACGAAGCACATGAAAACTTTTTCAAAAAACTCAAATCAGGGCATCCCGATCTGGTACCAAACGATCTGAAATTATGCGCTTACCTGCGTATGAACATGAGTAGCAAAGAAATGGCCTCGCTGCTTAACATCTCCTTGCGCGGTGTGGAGATACGCCGCTACCGCCTGCGTAAAAAGCTCAACCTGGAGCATGATAAAAACCTCACGGAGTTTTTAATAGAGCTTTGATCAGCCGTCTCTCTTAAAGGTAATAGCCTATCATTAGACATTTGTCCAAAAAGGCTGTCATGTTGCTTGTCGAAGCATGATGGGCAGGGCCTCTGCGCTCTACCCTTTGACAGAGCTCAGGGTCACAGTCCCCTCTTTGGAATTTACCGCAGCTTGCTCACTACCCCCCAATACTACATCATTACCTCTCACCTCATCAATTCATCTTCACCTGCACAGGTTACAACATGTAGTATATACACATTTCATATCTAATACACAATAAATTGATAATCAAATGATTAAAAATTAAAAATCAAAACATTGAGCAAGTGTTTTTGGTTTGATGTATTAATGTTGAGTTATTTTTTTTGATAAAAGCTTAATATCTGCCCAGCTTTGTCAAATAATAAACCAATTATTTTCTAACACTTACTTACTATTAACCACTATGAAAAGAAACCTTACTATTTCTGTGTTGGTGCTATTCTGCTTCTTTTTTGTTAACACTTCATTCGCTCAAAATGCTCCGGTAAAAGGTAAAGTTACCGACGCCAATACCAGCGAGCCTTTAATTGGTGTAAGTGTGGCTGTAAAGGGTACCACCACCGGCACACAAACCGACGTTAACGGCGCTTTTACCATTCAAGCGCCTCCTGCTGCAACACTTGTTTTTACCTACATTGGTTACACCACACTGTCGTTGTCCGTTAATAACCAAAGCACGTTAACCGTAAAACTGCAGCCTGAATCCAAAGAGCTTCAACAGGTGGTGGTAATTGGTTATGGCACGCAGAAAAAACGCGATGTAACCGGTGCAGTAGCCAGCGTAAATGGCGATCTATTGGCCAAGCAACCAGTGCAAACAGCAACCCAGGCCTTGCAGGGTAAAGTTTCAGGTGTTCAGGTTTTATCATCCGGGCAGCCAAACTCGGCACCTATTTTACGTATACGCGGTACCGGCTCTGTACTTGCCGGTGCAAACCCGCTTTATGTGGTTGATGGGGTATTAACCGACGATATCAGAAACATCAACACCAATGATATATTAAGCCTTGATGTGTTAAAAGATGCATCGGCAGCCATATATGGTGTGCGTGGTGCAAATGGTGTGGTTATCATCACTACCAAAAAAGGCAAAAGCGGTCCGGCTACCGTAAGCTACGATGCTACTGTAGGATTCAGGCAGGTGGCTAACCCGCTTCAATTAGCCAACCGTGCGCAATACACCGATTATCTGAAAGATGCAAACCCTACTGCCGATGTAAACGCCCCGGTAACATTTCCGGGCACTACCGATTGGCTAAAGGTTGTTTCGCGTACCGCATTTACCACCAACCATAACGTTTCGGTTGCAGGAGGCGGCGAAACCAATACTTATTTCATCAGCGCCAATTACCTTGATGACCAGGGCGTTATTAAAACCAACGGATTCCAACGTTTTACTATCCGTGCTAATAACGAAATAAACATATCCAAAAAACTCAAATTCAGCGAGCAGATTTCTTTGAGCCGCGGAGCCGAACAAACGGTTAATCTTAATGGCATATATGGAAATATTTACCGGGCAGCACCCATCATCCCATCAATTGTTGATGGTAAGTACGGTAATACCTCGGCATGGGGTAATGTGGGTAACCCATTGCTGCAGTTAGATAAAGCCAACAACTTTACGCTCAACAACCGTGTGCAGGGTAATGTGGCCTTAGATTATAAACCTATCAGCTCGCTTACCTTCCATTCTGCATTTAACACCGATGTTCGTTTTAATAACCAGAAAAACTATCAATATCAATTCCTGGCAGATAACAGCACCTTTACTGTTGGTGGCGGCAATCAATACCAGAATAACAGCGTGCTGTTTGTTCAAAATGATGACTCTTACCAGTACACCTGGGATAACACCGTAACTTTTGACAAAACATTCGGCAAACATCACTTAACAGTTTTAGGCGGTTTCGTTACCGAAAAAAACAAGTCGAATTTTCTCAACGGCTCCCGCCAGGACGTACCAGCCAACCAGGATCAATGGTATCTGAGCCTGGGTAACCCTGATGTAAATGCTAAAGACGATAACGGCGGTGGCTTGTTTACCAGGCAATCATTTGTGAGTCGCGTAAATTATGGCTTCGAAGGTAAATACCTGTTAAGCGGTTCATTTCGTCGTGATGGCAGCTCTAAATTTAACCAGCACTGGGGCAACTTTTACACCTTTGGTGGTGGCTGGGTAATTTCGGAAGAATCGTTCATGAAAGATAACCACCTGTTTGATCAGTTGAAACTACGCGCCAGCTACGGAAAGTTAGGTAACGATAATATTGACCAGGCGCTGTACATTGTTACAGCCACTTCAAACCTGCCTTATTATTTTAATAACACCTTAAACCTGGGTAGTGTGATACAGGATATTAAAGACCTGAACCTGAAATGGGAAACCACAACCCAGTTTGATATCGGTTTAGATTTTGCCATTCTCAACAATCGTTTAAGTGGCGAGGTTGACTATTACAATAAAAAAGTAGCCGACGCGCTAACCAAAATACCACTCCCAGGTATTCTTGGCGACCCAGACAATACCTATATCACCAACGCAGCCTCCTACAGCAACAAAGGCATTGAGCTGGGTTTAAAATGGAACGACAGGATCAACAGCAAACTTTCATACAGCATTGGGGCAAACATCAGCTATAATAAAAACAATGTGATTGGCTTAAATGGTGGTCAGGCATTATACGACGGTGGTATCAACTCCAACACCGTTACGCGTACAGACAATGGCCAGCCTATTGGTAGTTATTATGTACTGCAGGCCACCGGCGTTTTCCAGACAGCGGCCGAAGCCGCTACAGCACCAACTAATACCTTTGAGGCTAATAAAGTTGGCGGTTTAAAATATGCCGACATTAACCATGATGGTAAAATTGATGCAAACGACCGTGTTTATGCCGGTTCCTATCAGCCTAAATACTATGGCGGCTTTAACTTTGCTATCAATTACACCCATTTTGACCTGAGCGCCGATTTTACAGGTAACTGGGGTAACAAGATCTACAATGGTAAAAAGAATTCCAGGGGCAGCGAAAACGATAATATAGAGGCCAGTTATGCCGATAGCCGCTTTACAACCGCTAAACCGTCAAATACCAACCCGAATGTAATTACCGCTTCAACACCGCCATCAACCTATTTTATCGAGTCTGGCGCATACATGCGTTTGAACAATTTAACGTTAGGTTATACACTGCCATCGGCTATGTTAAAGAGAGCCAATATTTCTAAACTAAGAATATTCCTGACCTCGCAAAACCTGTTTACTTTGAAACGGTACAGCGGCTCGTCGCCAGAATTATTTAATAATGATGTTAACACCGGCATTACCGCAGCAGGTATAGATAATACCAACTACCCGGTAACCCGCACATTTGCTCTTGGTTTGAACCTTCAATTTTAATATGCAGCATTATGAAAAAGATATATAATAAAAATTTAAACATTATAGCTGTTTGTATGCTGGTTTTAACCGCTACCCTCAGCGCATGTAAGCATTACCTTGATGTTAACCCGCAAGGTAAAATAACACAGGATGATATTGCCAAAGACCCAAATGCCGCTAAAGCGCTGGTAACGGGTATTTACAATGTGTTTTATATAGGCGGTTTTGATCCGGATATTGACAGCTTTCAGTTTGTGATCATGACCGATATAGCCTCTGATGATGCCGATAAAGGAAGCTCGCCCGATGATTATGGCGATGCCAAACAAATTGATAACCTGCAAACATCCGCCACAAATGGCGTGGTTAATAACGTTTGGACAGGTCATTACCAGGGTGTAGCGCGCGCCAACCAGGCTTTGGATAAATTGCAGAACGCGCAGTTTGATGCAGCCACCAAAAATGCACTGATCGGCGAAGCCAAATTTTTAAGGGCCTATTTCTATTTTAACCTGGTGCGTTTGTATGGCGGTGTACCCCTGTTGGATAAAGTTCCCCTCGCCAGTGAAGCCAACCAGGATAAATACCAAACCCGCGCCACTGCCGATGCTATTTACGCGTTTATTATAAGCGATCTGGATTTTGCTGCTGCCAACCTGCCTGATAAGGGCGCGACAGATGTAGGCAGGGCCACTAAAAGCGCGGCCCAATCATTAGAAGCCAAGGTATACCTGTATATGAAAAACTACCAAAAGGCCTATGACCTGTCAAAAGCAGTTATGGATGGCGGCAAGTATTCTCTGGTAAAGGATTACTCATTGATATGGCGCCAGAGGGCGATAAATGGCGATGGCGGTAACAACAATTCAGAATCGATATTTGAGATCCAGGCTGGCATCAACAAAGATTGCTCTGCCGGTATTAACCTGTATAGCGTATCACAAGGTCCGCGAGCCGGTGGCAAATTTGGCTGGGCCGATCTGGGCTTTGGCTTCAATAACCCATCAGCAAGTTTATTAGCCGAGTACGAAGCTAACGACGTACGTAAAGCGGCCACTGTCATTAGCATAAACGCTCATGGCACCGTGTTATGGGATGGATTCCGCATACCAAGTCAGGATTCTGTTCAAAACAGCACCTATAGCTATAAAGCCTATCATAGCCGTACGGCCGAAGACAATTGCGGCGGCAATACCGACCGTTTGCCAAAACAAGTGCGCATTTTACGGTACGCTGATATACTACTAATCAATGCTGAAGCAGCTTTCCAATTAGGCAGAACCGGCGAAGCCTCCACCGATCTTACCCTGGTACGTACCAGGGCCGGGTTACCATCAACCGGCGCTTCGTTATTAACTATATGGCATGAGCGCCGCATGGAGCTGGCCGAAGAGCATGACCGTTTCTTTGACATTGTACGTCAGGATGCGGTAATGCCAGGTCGTGCTGCTGCTGCATTTGCCGCGCACGGGAAAACCTGGGCCGCCAAATACGCGTTGTTCCCTATTCCGCAAACACAAATTGACCTGAGCGGCGGCAGATTAAAACAAAACACAGGGTATTAATTAGTTGATTGGTTTATTTATAGGCTGCCTGTTATTTGGCAGGCAGCCTTTTTAACCCATCCTTCCGTCTTTGCAAAAAGAAACCCGCATATACTATCCACATGAAAAAAATACTGTTAACCCCCTTTTTATTATGCCTGGCCCTATACTGCCTGGCACAAAAACCTGCAACGGCCAACACCGATACCATTAAAGCCGTTGGCATTATCAAAAACCTGAGTGATAATGCCTTGCTGGATGTGGTACAGCGCCAAACATTTCGTTATTTCTGGGATTTTGGTCACCCGGTAAGCGGCCTGGCCCGTGAACGCAGCAATACCTCTTTTGATTATGGCAACGAGGTAGTAACCACCGGCGGATCGGGCTTCGGTATCATGTCAATCATCGTGGCTGATAGCCGTAAATGGATAAGCCATGAGCAGGCTGTTGAGCGCATGGTTAAAATTGTTAACTTTTTATTTAAAGCCAACTCTTTCCACGGCGCGTTTCCGCATTGGATGAATGGCGAAACCGGCAAGATCATTCCTTTTGGCCGCAAGGATGACGGCGGCGATATTGTAGAATCGGCATATCTTTTCCAGGGTTTGCTTTGTGCCCGGCAATACTTTACCGCCAACACGCCGGCAGAACAACGCATACGCGATGTAATTGGCTGGATGTGGAGCGAAATGGAGTGGAACTGGTACACCCAAGATGGCCGAGACGCCCTGTACTGGCACTGGAGCCCAAACAACGGCTGGGCCATGAACTTCCCGATACATGGCTTTAATGAGTGCCTGATCACCTATGTACTGGCCGCCTCGGCAGAGCGTTATCCCGTAAGCGCCGATGTATACCACAGGGGTTGGGCGCAGAGTGATTTCTTTAAGAATGGCAGAACATTTTACGGCTTTAAGCTGCCTCTGGGCTTTGATTATGGCGGACCGCTTTTCTTTTCGCAATACTCCTTCCTGGGCTTAAACCCCAAGGGGCTAAAAGACCAGTACGCCGATTATTGGGAGCAAAACAAAAACCATACATTGATCAACCACGCCTATTGTGTAGATAATCCTAAGAAGTTTAAAGGTTACGGCGAAAACTGCTGGGGACTTACCGCCAGCGATAACTTTAAAGGCTACAACGCACACTCACCTACTAACGATTTGGGGGTGATCACACCTACTGCGGCACTGTCGGCGTTTCCATATACACCAGAATACTCGATGAAAGCCCTGCGCCATTTTTATTATGACCTGGGCGATAAGATCTGGGGCGAATATGGTTTTGTAGATGCCTTTAGCGAATCGCATAACTGGTACGCCAAATCATACCTGGCCATTGACCAGGGACCTATCATCGTGATGATCGAAAACTACCGTACAGGCTTGTTATGGAAATTGTTCATGAGCTGCCCTGAAGTACAAAAAGGTCTTACCAAACTAGGTTTTGAGAGCCCGACTATAGCTAAAAAGTAAAAAATACCTTTACGCTCGTTTGCAACGAGTGCTTATTGTGGAGAAGCGATTGCATCGCTCTTGCGTTTTAAACGCCAACCCATGTTAAGCACTCGTTACAAACCACAGGTGTTGGGAAGACGAAAGGATAACCTTAACTTTAGGGGTATATGCGAGTACCTGACTTGTTGAAGTTGATTCCGGAGGAACGTCTTTCTTTTTTGGTTGACCATCATAAAACCGACCACAAGGTAAAGAAGCTGCCAGCGTCTCTTCTTTTTAAATCATTGCTTTACAGTCAGTTCGAGGTAAAACAGAACAGTCTCTGAGAGTGATGGAGAATATTTTTAACTCTTATGCATTCAGCCATCTATCTGACAAACCGACAACGCAAAAGATACACTATAGTTCTATAAGTGAACGCCTAAGCCGCGCAGATGCAACCTTTTTCGAAGCTTTATACACGGATTGTCTCGAACGTTTTTCAGCACAATTACCTCCGAAAGGTCATAAGCGGCATCAATTATTGCGTTTTGATTCAACCCTGATATCGCTTTCTTCTAAGCTAATCAAGATCGGATTCCGTTCAGGAGGCAGTCAGGAACATGTAAAGCAGCTTAAATTCACCGTCGGTTTTTCAGAACTACCTGAATATGTGTCCTTTCATCACGAAGCTACGTTTAACAGCGAAAACGTGGCTTTGAAACAGGCTATTCTGAGCTGTCCTATATCGGATAAATGTATTGTTGTTGTCGATGCCGGCTTACAGTCAAGGGATGCTTATGACCAGCTTTTCGACCAGGATATCAGTTTCATTACCCGGGTCAATCCTAACCCGAGAAGTGTAGTTATCGAAGAAAATAGCTTACCCGAAGCCAATCCACAAGCTAACGGATTACAATTGATAGCAGACCGTAAGGTTTACTTATATAACAGGAACGGCAAAAAGACAAAGAATACTTATCGCTATATCGAGGCGCTCAAACCTGATAATACAACCCTTGCTTTCCTGAGTAATATCTTTGATCTTCAAGCTCATGAGATTGCTGGACTGTATAAAAAACGGTGGGATATCGAAGTGTTTTTCAAGTTCATTAAACAGGAACTTAACTTTTCTCATTTACTATCCAGAAGTATCAATGGTATCAAGTCTGTATTATATGTCAGGATGATATTATCGCTGTTGATCATAACTTATCAAAAGTTAAATCAGATCAAAAGCAGCAAGTCTGCCAAACAACAGTTTGCCCTGGAAATGGAGGCCGAACTCATGAAGTTTATTGTAAGACTTTACGGTGGAGACCCTGACAAACCGCCTCCGAACGGACATCATACCCCCTTCTGGTAACTCTTCCCAACACCTGTGGTTACAAACGAGCGCAAGTAGAAAAAGTAAAAAAAGTGGGTTTACATATAAACTCGCTTTTTTTGCATATTTTCATATAATTAATTGATTATAAACTATATAAATAAACATCAACCATAAATTGTGTAAACCATGTAAACCCACTTTTTAACGAACTGGCCGCCTGCTCAGCATAATAGTTCATCATTGATAAAAAGCAGTGGTTTTTACGTTCATTGTTACCGACACAAAAAAATATTAAAAAATGTAGATCAAAAGGCTTTAAATTTGTTTAACAACTATTGAATAAACAGATCTTAAACATAGCCCATGATCCACAAAAAATTTATTATAGGAATGCTAAGTTTACTCTTAGCATTTTCTTTTTCGGCCCGTTCACAAAATTTATCATCTTTTGATCGCGGTAGCTTTGCTGTAAAAGGCGATACTTTACCTTACCGTTTACTGTTCCCTAAGCACTTTGACCCCAGCAAAAAATATCCGCTACTATTTGTGCTGCACGGTGCAGGCGAGCGCGGCAACAATAATGAGTCGCAGTTAAAATATGGCCCATCACGCCTGTTGCAGGATAGTGTGCGGGAAAAATATGAAGCCATTGTGGTGTTCCCGCAGTGCCCGGCAAACAGCTACTGGTCAAACGTGCAGCAGGAAACCGATCCGGCTACCCAAAAGCGCAAATTCGTATTCCAGGTAAATGAGCCGCCTACTACAGCCATGCGTTTGCTGATGGGCTTGGTCGACCAGTTTTTAGATAAACCTTTTGTGGATAAACACCATGTTTACGTAGGCGGCCTGAGTATGGGCGGCATGGGTACATTTGAAATTATTGGTCGCGAGCCCAAGATATTTGCCGCAGCTTTTGCTATTTG
Source organism: Mucilaginibacter lappiensis (assembly GCF_900155965.1). Taxonomy (GTDB): domain Bacteria; phylum Bacteroidota; class Bacteroidia; order Sphingobacteriales; family Sphingobacteriaceae; genus Mucilaginibacter; species Mucilaginibacter lappiensis. The sequence goes on along the minus strand of NZ_FTMG01000028.1, from coordinate 20,477 downwards.
TGGCGGCGATAACAGCTTGAACGCCAAAAAATACGCCAAAAAAGTACCCTTGTGGATCTTCCATGGCAGTAAGGACAGTGTTGTTCCGGCTGATCATTCCGAAGTGATGGTAGCGGCAATTAAAGAGGCTGGCGGCGATCCTAAATTTACCCTTTACCCTGGCGTTGACCATAACAGCTGGGATTATGCCTTTAAAGAACCGGAGCTGTTTAGCTGGTTGTTTTCGCATAGTAAATAAATACCAATATTATTATTTGTCATGCTGAACGGAGTGAAGCATCTATTATACGCTATGCAAATCCGCAAATAGATCCTTCGCTGCGCTCAGGATGACAAATAGAAAGTTTACTCGTTCTCGGGCTTTGGCGGGGTTTTCACATTAAACCGGGGCTTAAACCCAAGCTTAGGAGCAGGTACTTCTGCAGGTGGTGAAGTATTCGCTTTATCTTCCGGTGTCGCTTCATTTTCCGCAGGTTTGGGTTTTACCATACCGGGGTTAAAGCGTGGCTTAAATCCAAGTTTGGGAGCGGGTGTATCGGTCTCTGACGATGGCTCTTCTTTCTCCTCTGATTTTTCTCCCGGCGCAGGTTCATTTTCCGCAGGCCTGGGCTTCATCATGGCAGCGTTAAACCGTGGCTTAAATGCTGGTTTTGTCGGAGCTTGTTCAGCATTTGGAGTCGTATTTTCTTCTTTTGCTTCCTGTCTTTCCTGCGATTCTGCAAGCTCTTCAGCTGGTTTCGGCTTCATCATAGCAGCATTGAAACGAGGCTTAAATGCGGGTTTCGGAGCGGCGGTTGCTGGCGTACTATTTTCTTCTTTTGCTTCGGACTTTTCCTGTGATTCTGCAATATCCTCAACAGGCTTGGGTTTTACCATGCCGGGATTAAAGCGGGGCTTAAACGCCGGTTTGGCCGGAGCTTCTGCTGCAGGTGTAGTTTCCTCTGGTTTGGCTTCCTGCTTTTCTTCGGCAGGTTTAGCAACTCCGCCAGCCCTGAACTTGGGCGCGAAACCCAACTTAGGTGATGGCGCGATAGATTCTGTGAGGCTTTCGGTAATGGTTTGTTCGGCCAGTGGGTTCTCTATCCTTACTTTTTCCGTTTTTATTTCGGGTGCGGCAGGGAACTGTCGCCTGAGTTTATTGAACCAATATTTTTTGGTATGGTCGAAACTTTTTTCGCCCATTTGTTCAAAGTGAGTTTTAAATTCAGAAAACAGCGAAGCCTCAGCCGCTTGCAAAGCAACCAGGTCGATCTTTTTCTTCTTAAAAAACTCTTCGAATAACATAGGGTTAGATTTGGGATGTGAGATGTGAGATTTGAGACACCTTATGTTTCTCCATCTCATATCTCACATCTAATATCTCATATCTAATATCTCATATCTATTTTAAAGATCCACATTCACATCCAATTGATTAAAGTGGATGCCTTTGTCGGTTTGTTTCCAGTCTTCACGCTCCTCATCGGTCGCGTTCATCAGTTTCGGGAACCACTCCAGTGGAAAAGCCTGTTGCTTGCCATCTGGTTTTTCGACAAAAAGCAAGCCATTAGCAAAAGTTACTTTTACCTTTTTTTCTTCCTTACGTGAACTGAATAGTGGCATTTTTAATTCAAAAGTTAAAATTCAAAAGTCAAAAACTACGTCCTACAAAGTTCGCGATTGCTTCATCGTATCTCCTCGCAATGACATGAGTTATGTTTCACTTTTTAAATCCGAAATCGAACATCTCAATTCCGAAATCAAAAATTACTCCGCCATATTATGGTAAACCGCCTGCACGTCGTCATCCTCTTCCAGGCGATCGATCAGTTTCATGATGTCGGTAACCTGCTCTTCGGTAACTTCGTGGAAAGATTGCGGTACGCGCTCCAACTTGGCCGATTTTACTTCGACACCTACTTCTTCCAGCGCTTTTTGCATTTTACCAAAATCTTCAAAAGCGGTATGGATCACGCCGATATCTTTTCCTTCTTCATCGGCCTCCACAAACAGATCTTCCAAACCGGCATCTATCAGTTCAAACTCCAGCTCTTCCAGGTCGCGGTCGCCCGGATCAAATGTAAAAACAGATTTGCGGGTAAAAATGAAATCCAACGATCCGGTTTTACCCAATGAACCACCATATTTGGTAAAATAGCTGCGTACGTTAGCTACGGTACGGTTGGTATTATCGGTAGCGGTTTCAACCAATACGGCAACACCATACGGCGCGTATCCTTCGTATACTAATTCTTCGTAATCCTTTTCATCGCGACTGGTAGCCCTTTTTATAGCGGCTTCCACCCGGTCTTTAGGCATATTTACCGCTTTGGAGTTTTGCACAGCGGTTCTTAAACGCGAGTTGGTGTTGATATCGCCGCCGCCCGCTTTTACAGCCATCACAATCTCTTTGCCTAAACGTGTAAACTGCACGGCCATTTTGGCCCAGCGTTTAAATTTTCTCTCTTTGCGGAATTCAAATGCTCTTCCCATAATTCATTTTTTGTCCATGGTCCATGGTCTATAGTCCATGGATCAAGCGAATATAATATTTGTTTTATATAAGTTTCAAACCCTTAGCCTTTTGCTTTACGCTTTCAGCCTTCGGCTTTATATAACGGTTTTTAAATTAGTTAGCATATCATTGGTCATGGTAGCCAGGTCATATTCCAACTTCCAGCCCCAGTCGCGTTGGGCGTACTCGTCGTCAATTGATTTTGGCCAGCTATCGGCAATGGCTTGTCGCGGGTCATTTTCGGCATAGCTTATTTCAAAATCCGGGATTTGCTTTTTGATCTCTTCGGCCAGTTGCGTCGGGGTAAAACTGATGCCCGCCAGGTTGTATGATGAGCGAATGGTCAGCTGTTCGGCGGGGGCATCCATTAAGGATATGGTGGCTCTGATGGCATCATCCATATACATCATGGGTAAAGCGGTATCTGCCGAAAGAAAACTGGTGTACTTGCCTGTTTTTAATGCTTCGTGAAATATATGCACGGCATAATCGGTAGTGCCGCCACCCGGATTAGCACGCCAGCCGATAAGACCCGGGTAACGGATACTGCGTACATCCAGTCCGTATTTGGTAAAATAATATTCGCACCAGCGTTCGCCGGCCAGTTTGCTGAAACCGTAAACGGTATTGGGGTCCATTACACAATATTGCGGTGTATGGAACTGTGGTGAATTTGGCCCGAATACCGCGATAGAGCTTGGCCAAAAAACTTTGGCGGTTTTAAACTCCACGGCAAAATCAAGTATATGGATGAGGCCGGTCATGTTTAAGTCCCAGGCCAATTTAGGTTTTTGTTCGCCTACGGCCGAGAGTATGGCTGCCAGCAGGTAAACCTGTGTGGGGCGGTGTTTCTCGAAAATGTGGTGCAGATTGTCCTTATCCAGCACATTCACCAGCTCGTACGGGCCGCTGTGGCGTATGGCATAACCCGGATCATTGATGTCGGATGCTATTACGCTTTCGGGGCCATGTATCTTTCTTAAAGCAACAACCAGTTCTGTCCCTATCTGGCCGTTGGCTCCTATCACTAAAATCTTTTCGCTCATGTATTTTTGAGTTTAGGCAAAGGTAAAAATTTGGGCGAAATGTGTTGAGGGTGTTGATGAAGTTTATTCGTGTGATGAATTGCAGGTTTAAATAGTTCGAGACCCGCTCTTGGCCGCGGGAGGGCCTTTACTTTGTAGCCACAAAGTAACCAAAGGGCTTTTAGCAGAAATGCTTCTCTGCGCTCATGGCCTTTACCCAGCAAACCGGGCAGAACCAGGGCTGCTAAACCTTACCCCCACTTAGTTCGCTCATTATCCCACGCTTCAGGTAAGGTTCGCTATGCCCCGCATCCGCACAAGCCACCATTGTTCTGCCCGCTTTCGCCCGAAGCTTATCTGCTGACGGGGAAAAGAAAATTCACCTAATACCATTATTATTTTTGTCATGCTGAACGGTTGAAGCATCTATTATATGACAAGCATATCGAAGAAGATCCTTCGTTCCTCAGGATGACAAATCTTTAAGCGATTGATGTAACTCCAAACCTAATGACTCATTCACGAAAACCAACTCGATAATTCACTAAATCACTAATTCAATAATTGCATAAACTACCAACCTGATAGATTAAGTTCAAAACCTCAAAAAAAAATCGCATATTTGGAGTTTAACAATTTAATAAATAACAATTAAACAACAATGAAAGTCGCAGTAGTAGGTGCTACAGGATTAGTAGGCACCAAAATGTTGCAGGTTCTTGCAGAACGCAACTTCCCCGTTACAGAATTAATTCCCGTAGCTTCAGAAAAAAGTATTGGTAAAGAAATTACTTTTAATGGTAAGCAGTATAAGGTGGTTTCTGTTGAGGATGCGATTAAGATGAAGCCGGACGTAGCTATTTTCTCGGCTGGCGGAAGCACTTCATTACTGCAGGCTCCTTTATTTGCAGCTGCTGGTACCACTGTTATTGACAATTCATCGGCCTGGCGCATGGATCCTACCAAGAAACTGGTGGTGCCCGAAGTAAATGCTGATGTATTGACCGCTGATGACAAGATCATCGCCAACCCCAATTGCTCCACCATACAAATGGTAGTGGCCTTAAAACCGCTGCACGATAAATATAAAATTAAAAGGGTAGTAGTTTCTACCTACCAATCGGTAACCGGTACCGGCGTAAAAGCTGTAGACCAGTTATTTAACGAGCGTAAAGGTATAGACGGACCAAAGGTTTATCCGTATACTATTGATTTGAACGTGATCCCTCAGATAGATGTTTTCACCGAGAACGGCTATACCAAAGAGGAAATGAAAATGATCTTGGAAACCAAAAAGATCATGGGCGATGATAGCATTAAAGTTACTGCTACCACCGTACGGATCCCGGTTATGGGTGGTCATTCAGAGTCGGTGAACATTGAGTTTTTCAATGATTTTGATCTGGCTGAATTACGTGAGCTGTTAGCCAAATCACCAGGTATTGTTGTAGTTGACGATCCTGCTAACCTGAAGTACCCAATGCCGCTTGATGCGCATGATAAAGATGAGGTTTTTGTAGGCCGTATCCGCCGCGACGAAACTCAGGACAATACCCTGAACTGCTGGATAGTATCAGACAACCTACGTAAGGGTGCTGCTACCAACGCCGTGCAAATTGCAGAGTATTTGGTTGCCGCTCATTTGATCGGTCAGCCGGTTGAAGCGTAGGCGGATAGTCATTCAAATAATATTTTGACAGGGATAATCAATTGATTATCCCTTTTTTTATTTAAACTTGTTCGCTATGAAAACCATTAAGCTGATAGTTGTTTTCTGCTGTTGTTTAGCTTCAGCTCATTTATTTGCGCAGAATAGTCCGCAGGCTATTGAGGGCGATCTGCTGCGGATACTCAAAAAAGTAAACTATTACGGCGCGCACAAAAAGGATTGGAAAGCGATGGATTCGCTGCTGAAGCAAAACAAAATCTTCGCCGTTAAGCTCAAATACTATACCTCCAAATATCCAGAAACCATTAGTCTGCTCTTTACCTCACTGGTTAAAGAACGCCTGGTTATTGCCACTTCTGCTGATGGTATATTCCGTACCTACTCCTGGAACACACAGCTTGGGGATAAAGGCTTTGATATTTATAATGTACTGCAATATAAAAACGCTGGGCAAACAGTTTCGCTGTTAAAGATGGATACCATTGGTAAAAAAGGATATGTATCGCTATGGTATCCCAAGATATACACTTTTACCACTGCCGGTAAAATCTACTACCTGGCTACTTATAATTCTGTTTATTCGGCTACCAAAGCCGGGCAGGGCCTAAAAATATTTACTATTGACAAAGGTAAGCTCATCAGTAATCCACCACTCATCAAAACGCCGACAGGGGTATACAGCCAGCTACACTATGATTTTGATGTGAGCTCCATTGCCGACTGGGAATCGTACCCGGCCATTTATTTTGACAAAGCCACCCAAACTATCCATACACCACTGGTTGACTATAATCATAAAATGACGAGAAAACTGATCACGTACAAATTTACCGGTCGTTTTTTTGAAAAGGTAAAATGATACTGAATTAAGACAAAGCAAAAAATCAATTTTATGGACCGATTTCTTGAAGTATTTAACAGCTTAGTAGAAAACAACCGCGCAGCTCTTGAAAAAAATCAGGTCAGTTCATTTGTTGGGTGGTGGTATAATTCCTGGGTTTTAAAGTTGCAGAAAAAGGGATGGTCGTTCCCGGCATTACACGAAAACCCTATTCATTCTGGTATATTTTTCTCCATTTGGTTAACAGAAAAAGATCTGGAAAAATCCATGTTCAATTACAATATCCATGCGCTAAAACTTCGGGAACTGGAGGGGTATACCATTAAAAGCCGAGAATTTGCGGACGACTTCCGTTCGGCATTTGCCACGGATCAACCTTCCTGGAAAAATGTATCCGTCAATTATGGCCCTCTTACATTGATGCAGGGATACATTCCCCTGGTTCAGGACAGTTTTGAAAAAGATGTAGACCATTTGGTGAAAAAATTCATCCCGCTCTGTCCTATTATCGACAAGCTGCTTGAAGCAAGAAAAAAGTGAAATGAACTCATCCCCGCTTTTTAAAACGTTAAAATGATAACTTAGCCAAATGATATCCTTTGCTCACCGTGTGTTTATGGAAGTGGCTGCCAACCTGAGTTTCAGCAAAGCGGCACAGGTGCTGTTTATATCACAACCTGCTATCAGCAAGCATGTAAAAGCGCTGGAAGATCAATATAAAGTACCCTTGTTTGAGCGCAAAGGCGACAGCATTTTGCTTACCGATGCGGGCAATAAGCTGAACGAATACCTGCAGCAGGCCACCGAAATTGAGCGAAAGATCGAATACGACCTTTCAGTGATCAATAACCTTTCGCAGGTGGCCGGGCATTTGCGCTTGGGAGCCAGTACTACCATCGCCTTGTATATTTTACCGTCTATACTTTCGGGTTTTCAGCGTGAATATACCAATGTAGATGTACAACTGGTAAACCGCAACTCAGAATATATCCTGAATGCCCTGCTTAATCACGAAGTAGATATTGGCATTATCGAGGTAGATAACAAGCTTACCACCGTATCCTACAAACCTTTTATGAGCGATGAAGTTATCCCGGTATGTTCGGCTAAAAGTCCGCTGGCGGGTAAATCATTAACCTTAAAGCAGTTTGTAAAAACGCCGCTGGCAGTGAGGGAACGCGGTTCGGGTACATTGAATGCGGTTTTAAAATCGTTGTCAGCTCTGCATATCAAGCCGGCAGATCTATCCGTAAAAATCCGCCTGGGTGGTACCGAGGCCCTGAAGAATTTTCTTCTGGCCGATCAATGCCTGGGCTTTATGCCGCGCCCATCTATTATCCGTCAACTCGCCGAGGGTGACTTGGTAGAGGTACCCATTGAAGGCCTCAAGATCACCCGCGATTTCTTCTTTATTCGCCGTAAGGGGACGGAGGATTATGGCTTAACCAGCAATTTTATCAATTTCGCGCTGGGCCATAAATAACCTCACCCCAGCCCTCTCCAAAGGAGAGGGAGCTATAAAGCAAACCTATCTGCAACGTTTGTAACGAGCCGAGGATAAAAAGTGGGTTTACATGGTTTACACTTTTTATGGTTAACATCGACTTATACTATTGATAATCAATGTTTTAATTTAAAATTTGATAAATTTATGTAAACCGACTTTTTTGCTCATTTAAGTATAATTCTACTTCTTTGGTGCAAGTCGTGCCCGAAAGGGGCTGTCACCCTGAGCTCCGTCGAAAGGTGAAGCGCAGAGGCCAACTTCCCATGCTTCGATAGAAATCAGCATGAAACCTTATTTCAGGCGGCTTCCGATCCATAGAGTGTCTTTTGAATTATAATACTTATCCCCTAACTTTAGGTGAACCAAACGCAATAAATCATGAAGCCACTTATCCCGATAAAGTATGTGCTCCCATTAGGATTATTCCTATTGGCATTAAGTATGATAGTTAAATCCTTATATCCATCTGAGCCCGATGCCGTCGACGGTCTTTTAAAAGGCTTTAGTATTGGTATACTCGTTTTATACCTTATCCAAAGTTTAAAGCTGCGTAAAGAAACAATAACAGATAAATCCTGTTGAACATGTAGTGGGGTTATTATGCCGAGTTTGTCAACCGGGCACGCTGTGAAGTCTGCTCGATAATTATTCAGGACAAATTCAGTACAATAACCTAACTGGGGGTAGAATCATTCGTGGTTCTGCCCTTTTTTATTACCCAAATTTGTCATCTCGAACGTAGTGAGAGATCTTTTGCGCTTAGCTTATCGCACGTAAAAGATCTCTCTTCGTACCTCATCGAGATGACATTTTTAGTTATTAGCTTCCTATCTTTACCCCATGCCTGTAAAAAAAGCGTTGATCATTGGTGCCGGTATCGCTGGTATTGCCACAGCTATCCGTTTGGCAGTAAAAGGTTACCGGGTTGATGTTTTTGAGGGCAACAGTCACCCTGGTGGTAAACTATCCGAATTTGAGCAGGAGGATTTCAGGTTTGATGCGGGCCCCAGCCTTTTCACTATGCCGCAATACGTAGATGAGTTATTTATCCTTGCCGGTAAAAACCCCGCCGACTTTTTCAATTATCAACAACTGGATGTGGTTTGCAGGTATTTTTATGAGGATGGCACCATCCTGAGCGCTTATGCCGATGAGGAACAATTTGCGGCGGAAGTAAATCAACAAACCGGCGAGGCGGTCAGCTCTGTCAAAGAATATCTTAAAAACAGCGCCAACATCTATAGCATTACCAATCACGTTTTTTTGGAGCGATCATTACACCGACTAAAAACTTATTTACATTGGGACACCCTGCGTTCTGTTTTCAGGTTTCCGCAGATAGATGCTTCCCGTACCATGCACAAGGCAAACCAACTCTTTTTTAAAGACAAGCGCCTTACGCAGCTTTATGACCGGTATGCTACTTATAACGGATCAAATCCATATACCGCACCGGCTACTCTTAATGTGATCCCTCATCTGGAACAACATTATGGCGCCTACTTTCCGGAGGGTGGTATGTACAACATCGTGAGCAGCCTGGTAAAACTGGCAGAATCGTTGGGTGTAGTATTTCATTATAACTCACCCGTTGAGGAGATAGTTCTGGAAAAGCAAAGCGCAAAAGCCGTCAAAGTAAAAGGCGAGCTAATATCTGCGGATGTCATCGTATCCAACATGGACGTCTGGTTTACTTATCATAAGCTGTTAAAGCAGCATCCACATCTATTCCCTAAAAAGATATTGAGGCAGGAACGCAGTAGCTCAGCTCTGATATTTTACTGGGGCATCAACAAACAATTCGCGCAGCTGAACTTGCATAACATTTTCTTCAGCAACGATTATCAAGCCGAGTTTGATCATATCTGGCAACAAAAAAATATTTACCGTGATCCAACCGTATACCTCAATATCAGCTCCAAATACAAACCCGACGATGCCCCGAAAGGCTGCGAAAACTGGTTCGCGATGATCAATGTGCCTTCCAATACCGGGCAGGATTGGGGCAGTCTTATAACCATAGCCCGCCAAAATATATTAAGCAAATTGAGCCGCATCCTGGGCGAGGATATCAGCGGTTTGATCCTATCCGAGAGCATCCTTGATCCACGCGGTATTGAAAACAAAACCTCATCATACCAGGGATCGTTATACGGCACCAGCTCCAACAGCCAGTTCGCAGCATTTTTACGACATGCCAACCGGTCGTCGTCCATTAAAAACCTGTATTTTTGTGGCGGCAGTGTGCATCCGGGCGGCGGCATTCCGCTCTGCCTGCTTTCGGCCAAAATTGTGAGTGATTGGATTGCCTGATTTTGTCACGTTATTCGCTAAATTCGCCCATCCAATCTATATTGATAAATTATAATAACCTATGAAACTTCAGCTTTTTGACAAACAGGTTTATACCAACAGAAGAAATGTATTAAAGCAAAATATCGGGCAGGATGGTATTATCCTGCTATTGGGCAACGAGGATAGCAGCATGAACTATAAGGACAATTGCTACCCTTTTCGTCAGGACAGCACCTTTCTTTACTACTTTGGTCTTGATGTGCAAAGCCTGGCCGCCATCATTGATACCGATACCGGCGAAGAAGTAATTTTTGGCAACGAATTAACTATTGACGATATCATCTGGACAGGCACCCTGCCTACCGTACATGAAATGGCAGAGCTGGTTGGGGTTACCCAAACCAAACCGTCTGACCAGGTACTTCACTATGTACACAAGGCTTTGATAGCCGGCAGAAAGGTTCATATTTTACCGCCTTACCGACCCGAAAACCGCATGAAACTGGGCACCTGGTTTAACGTAAGTTTAGAGGATGTACAGGATCATGTATCGGTTAAGTTGATTAAAGCGGTGATAGCCCAACGGGTGATCAAAACACCACTGGAGATACAGGAGATGGAAAAAGCGGTTTCTATTAGTGTGGATATGCAGCTGGCGGTTATAAAAGCTACCCGTCCCGGCATTAAGGAATATGAGCTAGTTGCTATAGCCAATGAAGTAGTAGCAGCATCCAACGGTCGCCTGGGGTATCCTGCTATTATTACCACGCACGGCCAAACGCTTCATACCCATTATTATGGCAATACTTTGCAGGATGGTAATATGGTATTAAGCGATATTGGTGCCGAAAACGACATGCACTATGGCGGCGATCTTACCCGTACTTTCCCGGTTGGCCGCAGCTTTACCAACAAGCAAAAGGAATTATACGAGGTGGTGCTTAACTCTATGGACCATGCCATCAGTCTGCTTAAACCGGGTACACGTTATAAAGACATTCACCTGGCGGCTTGCCAAAAACTGGTTGAAGGACTAAAACAGGTTAACCTGATGAAAGGCGACGCGGCCGAAGCCGTTGCTGCCGGCGCACATACTATGTTTTTTCAGTGCGGCCTGGGCCATATGCTGGGTATGGATACCCATGATATGGAAGATCTGGGCGAGCCGTATGTAGGCTATACCGATACGCTGAAAAAAGAAACGGTATTCGGATTGAAATCCCTGCGCCTGGGACGCGAACTGGAAACCGGTTATGTGCTTACTGTAGAACCGGGCATCTACATCATCCCTGAATTGATTGACCGCTGGAAGGCCGAAAACAAATATGCCGACTTCATCAATTACGATGTGCTGAACACCTACCGCGATTTCGGCGGCATCCGTATTGAAGACAATTTTTTAATTACCGATACCGGCAGCCATTTACTGGGTAAGTATTTACCGAAGACTTTGAAGGAAATTGAAGAGTTGAGGGGATAAAGCCCCCTCTAAATCTCCCCCGGAAGGGGAGACTTTTTGAAATATTTTAAAGCCCTCCCTTCCGGGGAGGGTTTGGGTGGGGCTGTTATTTAGTTTTCCCTTACCATTTTCTCCAAAGCATCTATCCATATTGGGGAATCGTTCAAACTTTCTACCAGCTGAACTTTTTCACCGCCGAGGGCTTTAAACTCATCACCGTATTCGGTAGTTACTTCATAAACGGTTTCCAGGCAGTCGGCCACAAATGCAGGGCAAAATACCAGCAAGCTTTTCTTACCTTCTTTGGCCAGTTTGGCTACGATCTCGCTAGTATATGGCTGTACCCAAGGATCGTTACCCAGGCGCGATTGAAAGCAAATGGTATATTTATCTTTAGGAATGTTCAGCTTTTCGGCTATCAGCTGTGCGGTATGGTGCGACTGTGCCGAATAACAATTTTTGTTGGCATCGGTGAGCGTTTGGCAGCAATCGCTCGATTTTAAACAATGTTGCTGGGTATGATCGGCTTTAACCAGTTGCCTTTGCGGCAAACCATGAAAACTGAACAGGATGTGGTCATAGGTCTCTGGGTTGTATTTCTGAGCATTATCGGCAAAAGTGGCTATCATACCCTCGTTATCATGAAAAGAGTTTACGAAGGAAATATTAGGCTTGGTAGGCCATTGTAATAACAGTTCCATCACCTTATCATAAACAGATCCCGTACTGGCCGAAGCATATTGCGGAAACAACGCGATAACCTGTATATCATCCACCAAAGCGGCTTTAAGTCTATTCAGCGCCGATTCGATAGAGGGATTTTGATAACGCATGGCCAGTTCTACAATGTAATCATCGCCCAGGCGCTGTTGCAGCGCTTTTTGCTGCAGCAGGCTATAATGCATCAATGGCGAACCGGTTTCTTTGTCCCAAATGGCCTGGTATAATTTAGCCGATTTTGGCGCCCTGAAGGGAGCTATCAATCCACGTACTAACAAGGTGCGCGATATAGGGTTGATATCAATTACCCTTGGATCCATCAAAAACTCATTCAGATAGGTACGTACATCGGCCGTTGAAGGGCTATTGGGTGTACCTAAATTCACTAATAAAACTGCTTTTTTACCCATAACTATTTCAGCCGCAAAAATATAAAATTATATCCCCCTAGCCCCCTAAAGCGGGAACAATTTACAAATTAATGATTGGTAGGGTGTTGTTTTAAGTTTGTCATCCTGAGGAACGAAGGATCTTCTTCTACATGCTTGTTGTACAATAGATGCTTCATTCCGTTCAGCATGACACACTATTTTTTAGGCTCTGGCAACGCCCTCCACAATTTCCACCAGGGTATCCCCGGCGAATCATGGTGCTCATAATGATAACCGAAAAAATAACAGCTCAAAAAGGCCAGCACGTGATTACGGGATTGGCTCCTGGCAAAATAGGGATTATCGTGCTCACCTTTATGAGGCCGATATGTACCAAAATAAAATAACTGCAGCGTGCTTAACAGCGATGGCACTACCCAAAATAGGATCAGGTTTGGCTGCGGTATCCACAACTTTAAAATATTGAACAAAACAGCCATCACCACAATTTGCCATACGGACAGATAATTGCGGATAAACCTTACATACCAGCTCCAAAAGTTGCCTTGATGATAATCTGGATCATCGGAGGTATGCACATGGCTATGGTGCAGGTGATGTTTGGTGTATAGTTTAGGATACCAGAACGAGGCATATAAAAAAGTACAAATGTATCCGGTAAGATTATTTAGTGTTCGGTTTGGTGACACCGTGCCGTGCATGGCATCATGCGCCGTTATGAACAAACCCGTATAAAGGTGCATTTGAACCAGTACCAATAAATAAACTAAGGGATTGGCAAAGCTGAAATGCCAGCGCATCAATAAAACAATACTGACCATCCAACTGCCCATAACCAGCATGGCAATAAATAGACCTGTATTTGAGGGGCTTTTTGGCATGATGATCATACAACAGCAAAAAGTGTGCTGTTAAAATTGTTCAAGCGCGGCTTTTACGTCCTGCATCAGCCACATAGGGGTTGATGTTGCCCCGGCTATGCCAATAGTATCGTTTGGCGAAAACGTAGCTTTATCCAGCTCGCTTGCTGATGATATAAAGAAAGTATTGGGGTTATGCTTACGGCATACTTCAAACAACACCTTCCCGTTTGATGATTTGCGGCCGGATACAAAAACGATCTTATCAAATTGGCGCACAAATTTGGGCAGATCCTTATCCCGGTTGGATACCTGGCGACAGATAGTGTCGTTAGCTTTAAGGTTGTATCCGCGGGATATCAGTTCGTCCTTTATACCATAAAACTTTTCCATGCTTTTGGTAGTCTGGGTATACAAGGTGATATTTTGCGGAAGTTCTACATTATCCAGCTCGGCAATATCCTGGAAAACAAGGGCCTCATTATTGGTTTGTCCTTCCAGACCAATAACCTCGGCATGACCGTGTTTGCCAAATATCAATATCTTCTCGTTAGCATCGTACGATGTTTTGATGCGGTTTTGCAGTTTTAAAACCACCGGGCAGGAAGCATCTATCAGGGTAATATTATTTTCTAAAGCGGTACGGTAAGTATCAGGAGCTTCGCCATGCGCGCGGATCAGCACTTTTTCGTTACGCAGGTTTGCCAGTTCGGCATGTTCAATAATGCGCAAACCCAGCGCTTTCAGCCGTTCTACTTCTTCGTCGTTATGCACAATATCGCCCAGGCAATACAGATAGCCATCTTCGGCCAGTATTTCTTCGGCCATATCAATAGCATAAACCACCCCGAAGCAAAAGCCCGAGTCCTGATCAATAGTAACCTTTAACTGATACTCTCCCATGGTGTTGCAAATTTACAGCAAAAATAACCGTTGATGGTAATGATTATGTGATTTCGTTGATTTTTGTTAAAACGATATCAGGTCTTTAGCACAAGACTTGCGCAAGTGATAAAATAATATCGAATAAAGAATTTCGAATGCCCAACACCGAACCTTTCTACTTCATTATTCGATATTGAATATTTTGTGTTCGATATTACCCTCTTTAAATTAGCTCCCCCTTTAGGGGGCTGGGGGCCTCAATTCAGTAATTCCAATGCCATAAAAAACACAAACTGGGTGATGAGCAGCACGGGCGCTACTATACTTTGCGGCTTAAACTTAAACTGGTCAAAAATAAAGAGCAGCACTGCACTTAACCCAAACCAACAAACATAATTTTTTATGGGGATGTGGTTATTTGTCCAATGCCAGTAATCAAAATGAATGGCTATGGGTTCTATTAATACATCCAGCAGTAGCATGATAGCAGCACCGGCCAATATCCGGACAATACTGTTTTTAATACGGCTCCTTTGCAGCAATACCCCGGTGGAGTAGATGAGCAAAAACCAGTTTACACCAATCATTAGCGGTATCCGGAACAATTGGATGCCCAGTGTTTCCCCATAAGCATAGTTGCCAAACAGCCAGCCGGTATGCACACCTATCAGTTCCGCCGTAAAGCCAATAATAAATACAAGCAAAACAAAAAGAAAAAAACGGCTTTCTAATTGGTTATGATTATACATAATCACCACCGTCATCAGCAGTAAATGCCAGGGTACCAGTTTTAAAAATAACACATCGGTTGCTGGTAACGAGCACCCGATTAAACCAACTACATGAAATAATATAATGATGATAATGGACACGCGCTGTGAGCGTGTAGCGATCATATTTAAAGGATTTTTCAAATCCTGCGCCCTTTCCATACGGTGGTTTTGGTGAGATGTTTCTGTATGGATAAACCTGCGATGATCAGCATATTAAACATTTGCACGGGGTGCATGATGATGTTACTTACCGGACTCTGGTCTGATAACAGCGAGATCATAATACGGCTAAGCGCAATTAGTCCCAGCATAAAAAACAGTAAGGGCAAATTCAACGTCATGATCACGATCATCGGTCCGCCGATGATAAGTACAATATAAATTAAAAAACCGATGATGCTGTAATTAAAAGCAGCCAGGAAATTTTTACTAAAGCCGTTTATGGCCTCGTTATAGCTTTTGTACATACGGCAACTGATCATGCCATTAGCCAGCAGGGCTTCACCGTTATAAGCGTTGGCTTTAATCAAGCGCATGATCTCTACATCTTCTACTACCTTATTTTTTACGGCCTTGTGCCATTGATGTTGGTGGTAAATAGCGGCATCAAACAACATGAACTGCCCGCTTGCTGCCGCTACCGAGGCATTTTTCACCAGGTATATTAAGCGTACGGGCAATAAGTTTAACAATATAAAGTGCATAAGCGGTACAACGGCTCTTTCGCCGGGAGTTTCCATTTGCTGATTGGTGAACAGGCTTAGTAAACCCAATTGATGCAGGTGCATCCGGTGCACCGCGCTGTTGATCAAGCCTTTTTTTATCTCTTCATCGGCATCCAGGAAGAGTAAATATTTACCATCGGCCTGCTGAGCCAGCTGATGGCAGGCGTGGTTTTTGCCTATCCAGCCTTCGGGTAGTTTATCGCCTTTGATCACCCGGAAACGCGGGTGACTTTCTGCAAAAGCCGAACAAACGACATAAGTATCATCGGTTGATTCATCATCCAGTATGATCACCTCATAATTTTGATATTCCTGCTGATGGATTGATTGTAACAACACAAGGATATTATCAGCCTCATTACGGGCCGGGATGAGGATGGACACCCTATCCTGATAGGCCTTGCCTACCCGGTGCAGCTTAGGATTGGATATAAAATTAAACAGGGTTACTGTAAAACGCAGAATAATAAAAAAGAGGGTTATTGATATGGCAATGATCACTTTTTATAAAATTATTTCGGTTTCACTTTGTTTTGATGAATCATAATGCTGCTGATAAGCTTTCGCAAGCTCATCTATATTTTGATAAGCCGAATTTCCATCGATGCTTTTTAAGTAAACGGTAGCCGTTGGCTTTTTATGTTTTAAATACTGAATAAATGTTGCCGAAAACACAAGTCTGAAATTTTCCTGCGCCTGCTCTATTATTCGCCAGATACCTTTTTCAAAATGCACCTGATCAACAAAATTGGAATAAAGCTTTCCCTGCGGAAATATCAGTACCAGGTTTTGCGGATCCTCCAACAGCTTTGCGGCATAGTTTATTGATTGCAGCACATCCCTGGAATTTTTATTAACTGAAAAAGCACCCATATGCTTAAAAAAAGATACCCGGCGAACTGTATTTTCTATCACCATAACATGGAATTTTTTACCGAACAGTTTGTGATTTAGGTAATACATTAAAAATCCGTCCCACCAGCTAAAATGATTGGCCAGCAGCAAAACTGCTTTGTCATCAGTTACAGCTATTTCATCAAACTTAACCTCATGAAAATTGCTCCCGACTATCCTCAGGATATAATGATGAAAAAACCAATGTATCAACCTGTTTTTTTTCGGATAAACCATTGTTATAGTATCAAGTAGCTAGTATCAAGTATCAAGACTGTAGCAACAGTAAAAATGTAAAGATAGCTCATATACAATTGTCAAAATTATCTTATCAAAAATCTTGATACTTGATACTAGCTACTTGATACCATCAGTGCTCCATATTAGCCTGCTTTTTTAAGGCCTGCTGATGAAAATTATTGATACGTTGTTTCAGTTCCTCAAAGGACACCTCGCCGGTAACACCACAATCAAAATGATGCATATAGGCCCGCGGTTTCAGGCCCTCAAAATAATCAATCAGGGTGCATTGATAAACTATTTGGCAGGGGCCTTTAATCTGTTTAATCAACCGTTCAATGCCATTTTCAACATGGATATACGTTTCATGGTTAGAGTAAAGCGCTCCCTGTGGAAATATGGTGACCAGGTTTTCCGGATTATTTAACAACCCAGCCGAATACGTGAGCGATTCCAGCATTTCGCGCGATCCTTTTTTCATGGAAAAAGCCCCCAGGTATTTGAAATACCAATGCTTTAAAAAATGATCATGCTGCATCATAATATAAAGGCGTCGCTTTAAGTTATTGAATGCGGCATAATTGGCAAAAAAACCATCCCACCAACTAAAGTGATTGGTAAGCAATAGGATGGAATGCCCGGCGCGCGGCTCAAATGGCTGTATGTTGATCTCCTTAAAATTACGGCCCATCCACCAGCGCATAAAGCGGTAAAACATTCGGCTTAAAGTATCATTCTGGCGCGATGGCAACATAATTTATTGTACTAAATATTCATCTAATGCTTTAATAACCAACCAGTGGCCCAGGGCCAGTTCGTGCACCTCGGCATTATCCAGCTTTTCAATAAAAGGCATCGCTGCCGATTTGGGGAACAGTTTATCGTCCTTACCAAATATAAGCTGGCAATTTATCTTGTACTGATTGATCTGAATGGCCACCTTTTCCACATCAGGTTTCAGTAAACGGATCAAATTTAAGGTATAATATGTATCCAGCCGTTTTTGTTCGGTATCAATTTCATTATAAGCTATCTGATACAGGTTATGATCAATGAGGCCAGTCCGTTTTACCGTTTTCAGTACAAAGGGGGCCAACCATTTACTTTTGGTCACCCTACGGAATAGGAATTTACCCAAGGGGTTGTGCAACAAAAAATGAAAGCCTTTATATACCGACAGTCCATCCGGGGCCATTAATATCACATCATCAATTAAATGAGCGTATTCTTCCAGCAGTATCAGGGCCAGATTGGCACCAATGGAATAACCCATCACCGAAAATCGTTGTTCGCCATACATTTTGAACCATTCCTGCATATAAACACGCACCATATCCTTAGGCATCCCGGCGGTGATTTGTTCTTCTGTCCAGCCTTCCAGCTTGCTGCCCCCATGAAAAAAATGATCGAAGCCGTAAATATGGTATTTAGGAAGTATAGAACGTTCAAGCACCTGGAATTGCTTCCCCGTCATGCCATAGCCATGAAAAGCCAGCATTGGTTTCTGGCCGGTACCATATTCATGAAAATGTGCTTTACCCAATCCGGGCAGATATAAAAACCCCATAATTTTTTGATGTGCAGATATGCGGATGTGCAAATGTGCAGATTTCAAATGTGCAAATTTTGTTAATTCGTAAATTCTGTTAATTCCGGTTCAGACAAAAAACATCTGCACATCTATAATCTGCACATCTGCATATCTATATGGCTCATAATCATTTTTGTTGCACCGGTATGTTCCTGCACGTAGTTGTATATCTTTTTACTGGTTGTGCTGTAAAATGCCTCGTCGGTGATCAAGGTATCTACAATACCTTTTAATTGTGTTTCATCACTGATACTAAACCCTGCTTTCAGCGCTATTAACTCGCGGGCCTCATTGAATTTCAAATACTTGGGACCAAAAATTACGGGCAAACCAAAGGCCGCGGCTTCGAGCGTGTTATGGATACCGGCGCCAAATCCACCACCAATGTAAGCGATATCGCCATAGGCATACAAAGATGACAGCATACCGATGTTATCTATTACAAGAGATGTGAGATGTGAGATGTGAGATATGAGATTCGACCCATCTTTTGAATTTTGAATTTTGAATTTTGAATTTTCTACCCATTCAGAATATTTTACCGCCGAGCCCTTCGGTAATAAATTGATCAGGTGGTTTACCCTGTCCTCCTCAATCTCATGCGGGGCAAAAATAAATTTCCAATCTGGGTACAAGGCTGGCAAGGTGGCCAGTAGCTTTTCATCTTCGGGCCAGGTGCTGCCTGCAATAAAAAGCTTTTGTCCGTTCTTAAATTCGCTTATACCTGCTATTTCCTTCGGGTTTTGTGCATTAGCCCATACCCGGTCAAAACGGGTATCGCCGCTTACGGTTACGTTGGTAATTCCGAGGTTGTTAAGCAATTGTTTGGAACTTTCATCCTGTAAAAAAAAGTGCATAACAAAGCTTAACATTTTACGATGCAAACCGCCGTACCATTTAAAAAATACTTGTCCGGGCCTGAATATACCGGAGACAATATACAGTGGGACGCTTTGCTTATGCAACTCATTAAAATAATGATACCAGTATTCGTATTTGGTAAAAATGGCCATATCCGGCTTTATGGTATCAATAAAATCACGGGCATTATTTTTAGTATCCAACGGCAGATAGTAAACCGCATCAGCAAGCGGCGTATTTTTCCTGATCTCATAACCCGAAGGTGAAAAAAAAGTAACCACGATGCTTTTGCCGGGATACTGCCCACGCATAGCTTCTAGTATTGGGCGGCCTTGTTCAAATTCGCCAAGGGATGCAAAATGAAACCATATACTACTATCAAAATGAGCCAGCTTTTGTTGCCGGCGCCCGTTTATCCATAGGCCTGCTTTGGTGTCAAAAAACGAAGCGAGCCATACAATAAAGTAATATAATTTGATCCCAATGTTATATAAAAACATCAATTTAAGTATGAATGATTATCTTAGCCGGGCATAAAAGTAATAACAATAATTACAATATGAGGTGAGTAGTTGATTGGGTGAATAGTTGATTAAGTTATAATAGTTCATAACTGTTTCCATTTAACCATTCACCTACTCACCCAATCAACTACTCACCCGTGATAACGGAATAAATATGTCAAATCGTAAACGGATATTAATAACCGGAGCTGCCGGCTTTCTGGGCTCGCACCTGTGCGACAGATTTATTAAAGAAGACTACCATGTAATTGGTATGGATAACCTGATCACCGGCGACCTGCGTAACATTGAGCATTTGTTTAAACTGGAGAATTTTGAGTTTTACAACCATGATGTATCCAAGTTTGTGCATGTTCCCGGCGAACTGCATTACATACTGCACTTTGCTTCGCCCGCAAGCCCGATTGATTATTTAAAGATTCCGATCCAAACCCTAAAAGTGGGTTCGCTGGGTACGCATAACCTGCTGGGATTGGCCCGTGCCAAAGGCTCCCGCATGCTGATCGCCTCCACCTCAGAAGTTTATGGCGATCCAAATGTAAACCCTCAGCCAGAAGAATATTGGGGCAATGTAAACCCGGTAGGGCCACGGGGCGTTTATGACGAAGCTAAACGTTTCCAGGAAGCCATTACCATGGCTTATCATACCTTTCACGGACTGGAAACCCGTATTGTACGGATATTCAACACTTATGGCCCGCGTATGCGGCTAAATGACGGGC
>NZ_FTMG01000029.1 GCF_900155965.1 Mucilaginibacter lappiensis | reverse complement strand
CCAAAAAAAGTAAAAGTAAGGGCAGGCCAATAGTTGGACAAATCTTTAAACAAATGGCTCACGGTTTATTGAACAGTAAACACATTGGCTGGGGTGCATTCGCCAGACGATTGAGAGGCCGAAAAGGCCCGGCAATAGCCATTAAAGCTACAGCCAGAAAACTGGCAGCCCAATATTGGCGACTAATCGTTAAAGGAACCGAATTTGTTGAGAAAGGCTTAGCTGCGTATGAGTTAATCGTCAATCAACAGAAAAAGAAACGGTTACAGAAACTTGCCCTGGAACTAAACATGACTTTAGCCCCTGCATGATTCATTCTGTCATGGGTAGCGATAGCGAAGAATCTACTTTACAACATGCACAGTTCGCAAATAGATCCTTCGCTGTCGCTCAGGATGACAAACCTAAAGAAATACATAGAATAGTATCAGTGTCTTGATTCTTGACTCTCACTTCTTGCTTCTCTTCCCTAAATCTTCTGCTTAGCCTTAATTTCCAGGTACCGGTTAATGGTATTGATGGTTAAATTCTGTGGAGTACTCAGAATAGATTGGATGCCATGTTTGGCCAGCTCTTTTACAATGAGTTTTTTATCGTAGGCAAACTTTTCGGCTATGGTTTTAATATAGATGCCTTCTACATCGGCAGCGGGTTGCTCGCTCAATTTTTTCAATTCCGTATTTTCAAAAAACACTACCAGCAGCAAATGGTATTTGGCTATCCTTTTTAAAAATGGTAGTTGCCTGTGCAGGGCGTTCAGGCTTTCGTAGTTGGTAAAAAATACCACGAGGCTGCGTTGTTTGATCACCTTACGTACAATGGCAAACAGCAGCTCCATATTGGTTTCCAGATAACGTGTTTTCTCTTTGTATAAAGCTTCCAGTATTTTATTCAAATGCGCAGGTCGTCTTTCGGCAGGTATCACGACTCCCAATTTTTCGGATATGGTAATGAGCCCGGCCTTATCCTCTTTTAACAGGGCCACGTTTGATAATACCAGGCTGGCGTTAATGGCATAGTCCAATAAGCTCAATCCTTCAAAAGGCATTTTCATGGCCCTTGATTTATCAATAATGCAGTATACATGCTGCGATTTTTCGTCGGTATAGGAGTTCACCATCAGGTTACCCTGGCGCGCGGTTGCTTTCCAGTTAATGGTACGGTAATCATCACCCTGGACATAATTTTTTACCTGCTCAAACTCCATACTGTGTCCAATGCGACGGATTTTTTTGATGCCGATGTCTGTTAATCGGTTAGATATGGCCATCAGCTCATATTTGCGCATCTGCAAGAAGGACGGGTATACGGGTAAGGTTTCAGCCTGTTCAAAATTATAACGCCGCCTGATAAAGCCTAAAGGCGATTTAGCGTATACCCGGATATCGCCAAATTCATATTCGCCACGGCGCGTTGGCCGCAACACATAATTGATGAGCTTTTTTTCACGTGGTTTTAAATTGGTTTTAAACCAGATGTCGCGCTTTTGAAACTGAAAAGGGATCTCGTCAATAATACCAACGCTGATTGGGAAACTATACCAGTTTTCGATATATACGCCCAGGTCGTTATTGTCGCTGTTGCTCAGGCGTTCGGGCGCATGACGTTTGGCAAATACCCCGTTTGCTGTGCGGTATAACAGTAGCACATCCATCAAAAATAATATAATCAGCACCCAAAATGCCAGTGTGGGGATAATACCCAGCCACGGGAAAAAGAACGACAATAAAAACAACACCACGCTGCAGGTTAAAGCTGCAAACAGACGGTTTGTTAAAAATAGGTTTCTATAAAAGAGGCTGATGATTTTTTTCACTATAAGCTGTTGATTAAGTATCAAGTATCACGATTTTGTAACGATAAGTATCGCGTTTAGCAGTCGTGATACTTGATACTAGCTACTTGATACTATTACCGTGGTACTTCAATTTTTTGTATGATCTGTGCTACCACATCATCCGGACTTGCACCTTCCATCTCTTTATCCGGTGTAAGCATAATACGGTGTCTTAATACCGGGGCGGCTACGTAGATAATATCTTCGGGCGTAATAAAATCACGACCCTTAATAGCAGCAATAGCTTTTGCGGCATTGATCATAGCCAGCGACGCACGCGGCGAGCCACCCAGAAACAATGATTTATGGTTACGGGTTTCATGAATGATCTTAGCGGTAAACTCCAGCAATTTCGCCTCCACATGGAACGATCGTACTTGTTGACGAAGCGCGATAATATCATCACCGGATAAAACCGGTTGTATGTGAGTTAGCTGCTCAGTAGTTTTTTGCTGATGCTGGCGGGTAATAATAGCTATCTCTTCTTCCAGCGTTGGGTATTTGATCTCTATTTTAAACAAGAATCTGTCTAACTGCGCTTCTGGTAAACGATAAGTGCCTTCTTGTTCCACCGGGTTTTGTGTGGCCAGCACGGTGAAGGGTTCCTGCATTTTGTAGGTATGACCATCGATAGTCACCTGCCGCTCTTCCATCACTTCAAACAAAGCCGACTGGGTTTTGGCAGGGGCGCGGTTAATTTCATCTATCAGGATGATGTTACCAAAAACCGGCCCTTGTTTAAATTCAAACTCCGCGCTTTTAGGATTAAATACCGATGTACCCAATATGTCCGAAGGCATCAGATCGGGAGTGAACTGGATACGCGAGTAACGGGCATCAATAGCTTTGGAAATCAGTTTGGCAGTAAGGGTTTTAGCTACACCGGGTACACCTTCTATCAGGATATGCCCGTCGGCCAGTATACCTGCTATCAACAGATCAATGGAATCCTGTTGTCCTACAATGATCTGGGCAAGTGTATATTTAATTTGATTAACCGCGGCACTGAGTTTGCTCAGATCGGTTCTGTTTTCAAAATTCTCATTTTCCATTATATCCGGTTTGGCTGTAAAATTTTTCTATCAATTTATTGAGTTGGATCAATTCCATATCAGTTATTTGCTGATGGGTGCTTACAAAATTCACCGCGCTGATCAGCGAGCTGGAAAAGCCCTCATCGATACCCGTTTTTTGTGCCAGTGTATTGACAAATTCCTGGTCGAGCTTACTGGTTTTTAACCGGTATTGCTCCCTGATATGCTCCAGCAGGTAAATCACTTTTTTATGAGCGATGTTGGCGTTGTTGCGTTTTTCATAATAAACCTGACCTACAACCGTCACAAACTCAAGCGTAGAGTTTGGCAAAGGCTCAATTACCGGGATCACGCGCTGGCGGCGTTTCATCTCGTAAAAAACAAATAGAAGTATGCTGCCCAGGCTCAGGTAATAGGCCCACTGTAAAGCCGGGTTGCTGAAGAACACGCGCAATGGCGATATATCTTCAGGTATGTCGCCGTTCTGGTATTGATCCCAGTAAACATTCTGGGCTTTGGGTAGGTAGGACAGGGCTTTGGCCACGTAATCGGCTCCCTGAGGAGTTAACAGGCTGTAATTGGTAAAAATATCGGGTGTGGCGCACAGGTATAGCGTGCCTTTACCAAATTTATAGCTTAAAAAGGTACCATGATCCGCATAGTTTTTACCTATCACTATAGCCTTAGCGGTATCAAGTGCCGAAAAGTACTGATTGGCAATATCGCGCTTAAATACATAATTGTTAGGAGCCCTCAACTGCGGATTGGTAAAGTTGATGGATACATTTTTTGAGGCGTACTCTGCGCGGGTTTCTACTTTTAAAGTATCAGTAATAAAACCCCGCCATTCAAAGGCAGCCATGAACACCGAGTTGCCAGCCTTGATGTATTTAACCATCGCCTCAAAATCAAATTTATTAAGGGTGATGCTTTTGGCTATAATGATATAGTTTCCCTGTTGCAGGCTGTCGCCATGAAAAACATTATAGGCCGATTTGTTGGTCCTGCTTAACTCAGCTTCAGGGTAAATATCCTTTAGTCTGTCATACAACAAATAAGTACCAAAAGGGATCTTATCCTTATAATACAGAGTTGATTGCCAGTTAACCGGTTTAGGTTTGTTGTATTGCGCTACTACGTAACCGATCAATAACAAGCTGGCCATAGTGATATAGATCTTAAAATCTTTCATGCTATACCCTTGTTAAAATCCTGAAATACGGTATTGATATTTTTGAAAGTTTGTCCGTCGATGGCAAATTCACCATACCAAACATACTCAAATTGTAAAGTCAATGATCTGAAAAGCTGGCGCTGATGCGCATTGGTCAATTCATCAATGTATGCGCTGTTTGTTTTATCAATTTGCCATTTGATCAAATGGGCATCGCTAAGCTGTTTTAAGCATTTTAAATAAAGCATCCGTACAGCCAGGCGGTAATTGTGATGGGAAATGGCCCTTTCAATTTCGTCATCAAAGTTGATATCATGAATATTCTCCAGTGATTCGGTAAAAGGCAAATTAGCCGACATAGACTTACGCCGGAAAATGCCCAACATATCAATCCCCATAAGTTTAAGCACCAGGAATACCACAGCTGCTAAACCCGCTGCCAGGAACAGGTATTGTAAAATATATAATAAGGCCCTCACAAATGGGCTCATATTAGGTTTGCCCAGTTTTATAGGTTTAAACAAACCCCAGAACCAACTCCAGAAACGGTCCCACCAGGAAGGTGTTGTATCGATATCGTCCTTGTATTGAAATTCGGGCTGTTTACTATGAGCGGTAATAGCAGCGCTATCTAAATGGCGCACGCCTACCTTTGCGGTATCCATCTTAAGTACTAAAGGTTGCTTAACAGGTTTAACAACGGGAATTGCTCCGTTGCTCACGTGAACAAACAGTGCAAAAATGAGGGTACAAAGCAGGCGCAGCATGATCAATATTCTTCGGCCGGTAAATCGGTATTGGGTGTGATGGTACCCAATTTGTTTATTTTTTCCATTAAGCTGGTGCCATCTTTGCTTTCGGTTAAATTATAATAGCAAAGCGCTAATGCGGTTATCGGTAAAATAGCAAATACCTGGCAAAGTTGTTGCAGCGCAGCGCCAATAACAGCCGCGGGGATTGAAAATGCCCCACCGCCCTTTTGCGGAACAGCAATCAGGCTTACCATGTTAATGATACTTGTTGGTATTGAAACTACCATGATGGCCACATAAAAAATTATCCATATTACCACCAGCGAACCAAACGTAACCCACCAGTTATCCTTGATCAGGAAGAAACTGCGATTAAATGCATAACTAAAGCTGGCATTCTCCAACACCATAATCGGGAATATCAGTGCGAAAATTGGGGAAAGGTAAATACCTGGTACCAAGCAAAGTAGCGTAGCCACAGTAAGCAATAGGTGAAGCAGTATCGAGCTGCCAAATACCCGCAGGAAGTAATATTTGATATAACCCCACATCTCCTCGGTTGTGGGTACTTGTTTGTCTTTCTCTTTATAAAGCGCTATATAGCTTAAAAAGGTAACGATTAAGGCAATAAAACTCAGCATCCCAAAAAAGAGCAACAAAAAATACTCCGGCCCAAAAAAGCTAAATGGCGATGGCTTGTACTCGTTAGTGTTAAAGGCGCCACTTTTGATACCGTTTATAGTTCCGGTCCATTTTAACTGGAACATCGAAGCGCTGATGATACCAGCTGCTACAAAGATGCCGCAAAAAGTAAAAAAATATTTTAGCAGCGGTTTGATATTCTGCCGTACAAATAAAAAGGTGTCGCTTATAATTTCGCCAAAATCGCGGACTTTGGCTAACTCAACTTTGGATTGCATGATAGGTTTGGGTTGCTTTATAAATTTTGTTTGGGTATATGATCACATACCATATAATGAACAATAATGATGATGCTAATATAGTAATACTAAGCCATATCGGCATTTCGGTGTGCCGGGTTACAAAGCCTTCAAAAAACGCCGCTACAATTAATATCGGTATAATGCCAATGGCCACTTTCATACCATCTTTGGCCCCTCTTTTTAAAGATACCATGCGTTTATAGGTTTTGGGAAACAATAAACTGTTGCCCAGGATAATGCCTGCGGCGCCTGCTATAATGATGGCCGAAATTTCGAGCGTGCCGTGTATCCAGATCACCAGGATGGATTTTGCACCCAAGCCTTTGCTGAAAAAATAATACTGAAATGAGCCCAGCATGATGCCGTTACGGAAAAGGTAATAAACTGAGCCAACGGTAAAGATGATGCCACTTACGAAGGTTATCAGCGAAACATAGATGTTATTTACTGCTATCCCAAAAAACATTAAAGTTTCGCTGCCGTTTTTGTACACGCCAAAAGGATCGCCCTTCATGATGTTGGCATTAGTCATGTCTACATACTGATCACCCATGATCAGGCGTACAAAATTCTCATCGTATTTGGCCGATAGCGCACCTATAAAGCAAAAGACCATAAAGAACAGGAAAGCATAAAGCAACTGCTTTTGATAGGTTTTGAACAACAGAGGCAGCTCATATTTCCAGAAAGTGAGGAAGCGGTTACTTTTTTCGCTTTTGTTTTTATAGATGGATTGATGCAATCCGGCGGCAAGGCCATTCAGGTAAGCAGTGGTTTTTGATTTGGGATAAAATGTTTTGGCATAAGCCAGATCGTCCGTTATTTGGATAAACCTATCGGCAAGCTCGTCAGGATCATTGGTTGGTTCCTGCTCAAAGCTGGTCCATTTCTGAGCATTTTGTTTTACAAAAAGAGGTTCCCGCATGAATTGCCGTATAAATAATTATTTGGTTAAAATAATTACAAAAGAGCTATATAACAAGAAAAAAGACAGATTTACATTTTATATTTGAATCATATGCAAACGATAAGGATAACCACCACACAAAATATAGATATTGATTACGAGGTAGCTGGTTTGGGTGAACGCATTGTAGCTTATATCATTGATATGGCCATGTTTACGGTTATTATCATAGCAACGTTGATTGCTATTGCTACCACCGGCGGATTTGAAAGAGGAGGAAATGGTGGGCTTGGACTTGGTGTAATGTTAATTATTTATGCCGTATTATTTGTTTTTTACGATCTGATATGTGAATTGTCTATGAACGGACAAAGTGTGGGTAAAAAGGTCATGAAAATAAAGGTAATAAGTCTGGATGGTGCCAGGCCACGATTAGGGCAATACCTGTTGCGCTGGCTATTCCGGATAGTTGACTTTACCTTAACCAGTAACCTGTGTGCGTTGATCTGTATAGCCGTGTCGGACAAATCGCAGCGTGTTGGTGACATGGTGGCCGGTACCACATTGATCAGGACTGTTCCACGTACCAAAATGCAAAACATAGCTTTTAAACCCGAGGCAGATAATTACCAACCTGTTTTTCCGGAGGCAGCCCGGTTAAGCGAGCAGGATATTGAACTGATAAACGAGGTGATTAACAATTACATTAAAAGCGGTAACAGTATGCTGGTGTATAATATGGCACAACGCATCAAAGATCTGCTGAATGTAACGCCACCCGTCGAAATGAATAATATGCTGTTTTTACAAACTATTATTAAAGATTACAGCCACATTATAGCCCAGGCCGATGTGAGCCCCCTTTAATCTCCCCCGGAAGGGGAGACTTTGGGAAAATATTTTAGAGCCCTCCCTTCCGGGGAGGGTTGGGTGGGGCTTCCACATCTTAATGCCATAGCTAATCAGCACAATGCTGCCTATGATCATAAATAACGTTTTCTTGATGGTTGATTTGGGTGTGTCGAGTTTAAAGTAGCCGTCGGCAATGCCGTATGCGAAGAAGAACAGGAGTGGAATAGCAGGCGGGTACAGTGCAAAGCTTTTTTGAAGATCGCATTGAAAAAGGGCTACTACAGCACGTTGAAAACCGCAGCCAGGGCAGTCGATCCCGGTAAGGTATTTGAAAGGGCAAGGGAGCAAATGATTTTGCAGCCAGTGGATAAACCCCGCCTGACTGCAAAATATTTGTAAATAGAAATTACTAAACAACATTACACCTGCGGCGGAGGCGGAGTATTGTTGAATGGATCCTGATAATTGGTTGATGGATCAAATGGTTTACCGCCACCTATAAAACCGGCACCGGCAGGACCTAAATATTGGTAATTGCCGAAGCCCAGGATCGGGTAAAACACAAATGATAACAACAGCAAACCAATGGTAAAGCCTTCGCTTTGACCAAAGCTTTTGCTTAGCAGGTTTGTTACCCATACGGCTACTACAATGTTAGCACATGGAACCAGGAACAAAATGACCCACCAGGTAGGTTTACCCACAATTTCAAGTAGTACTATAATGTTATAAATAGGGATAATAGCAGCCCAACCTGGTTTACCAGCCTTGGTGTATATTTTCCACATGCTGACAATCAGAATAACCGAAATAATTAAAGCTGGAATTAAAAAAGCGCCAAATAAGGCTGCCATTGCACCGGCTGACGGTGCTGACGAAGGATCATAATCTTGCATTTTGATTTGGTTTAAGTAAATGTTTTAATGTTTGTTTATTACCGCAAAATATAAAAAATTTAAATAAAAATTAAATAATCGCTTTTTTATTACAGAGCAGGAATGACATTTTATTCATAATTTTGACCTGATGCAGAGAGAACAAATTTCGGTTTTTGATATGTTCAAGATAGGTATAGGGCCCTCCAGTTCGCATACATTGGGTCCCTGGCGGGCGGCACAGCAATTTGTGCAGGCACTTGAACAGCAAGGTGTTTTACCGTTGGTTGAGCAAGTGAAAATATTGCTGTACGGTTCACTGGCCAAAACCGGCCGGGGGCATGGTACTGATATTGCCATACTATTGGGCTTAAGTGGCGACGATCCTGTAACGTTTGAGGTTGACCAGATAACGCCTAAAATTGGAGACATCACGGCAACCCACAAATTACAGCTTGGGGGCGTTCAAACTATTACCTTTTCGGTAGTTGATGACTTGCTTTTCCTGTTTAACGAGAGCCTGCCTTTCCATCCCAATGCGGTAACTTTCCAGGCGTTTTTGAGTAATGGTAAGGCTGTTTCAGAAACCTATTATTCCATAGGCGGTGGTTTTGTGGTCAAAGAGGGGCTCTCGAACCAGGCTAAACAGGAGGTTGACTTGCCTTTTCCTATAGATACTGCTGCCGATCTGCTGCACTGGTGTATCAAAACCGGTCTGAAAATATCCGAAGTGGTGATGGAGAATGAGCTGGCCTGGCGCAGCGAACTGGAGACCCGAAACGGGGTGTTCAATATTTTTAAGGCATTAAAGGAATGTATTTACCGAGGCTGCCATACCACCGGTCAATTACCTGGCGGTTTAAATGTAGCCCGGCGTGCTTTTAAGCTCAACAGTAAGTTAATAGGCAATAATACTTACACCAATTACGACGAGTGGGTTATAGCCATCCGTAAAACCGGCGATAGTTTTAAAAATATATTGGATTGGGTAAGCTGTTTTGCCCTGGCTGTAAATGAGGAGAATGCTTCGTTCGGCAGGGTGGTTACCGCACCTACCAATGGCGCGGCTGGTGTTATACCGGCTGTACTACAATATTATATTGTTTTTTGCGAAGGTAATACCGAGCAGCGTATCATGCAGTTTTTACTCACCGCTTCAGAAATTGGCAGCATCTTTAAAAAAGGTGCTACCATATCAGCGGCTATGGGTGGCTGTCAGGCAGAAATTGGTGTATCCTCAGCTATGGCTGCTGCCGCGCTTACCGAATGTATGGGCGGTACGCAAAGACAGGTACTCATGGCTGCCGAAATAGCCATGGAGCACCACCTGGGCCTAACCTGCGACCCGATAGGTGGCCTGGTGCAAATACCATGTATCGAACGTAATACCATGGGAGCTATCAAAGCTATAACGGCCTCACAATTGGCTTTACAGAGCAACCCCGAAAAGGCAAAGGTAAGTTTAGATGCAGTAGTAAAAACCATGTGGCAAACCGCGCTTGACATGAATTCTAAATATAAAGAGACATCTGATGGAGGGTTGGCTATTAATATTCCAATTAGTTTGCCGGAGTGCTAAGCCTTCTTATTGATTGATTAAAAAACTTGTCATGCTGAACGTAGCGAAGTATCTGTTATAGAACTATGCATGCAGTAAAATAGATCCTTCGCTTTCGCTACCCATGACGTGTTTGCTATGTGGTTGATTATAAACGCAATTTAGTAACACGTCATTTCACCCTTAGAGGCCTCGGATTTTAAAACTCAGGATGACAAATGGAAATGGGGAGTTGTTTTCTGTTTATTTCTTTTCCAGGGCACTTAAAACAACCGGTTTAAGTTTTTCTACCCACATCTGGTACATTGTGGCAGATGGATGTAAGCCATCATTGGCAATAAGTGATGAATTATTGGCTGCCAGTTTGGATATGGGGGTAATGTCGATATAGTTAACACTGGCGTTGGCGCTTTCCTGCCGGTTAATATCATTGAATTGGTCAATCTCTTTACCAATGCGTGCATCGTCGCCATGAGCGAAGGGTGTTACCCCATAATCGGGTATGGATAGTACAAAAACATGATTGGTATTGCCTTTGGCCAATTTGATGGCCGTATTTAGAACCTGTACAAATTTAACACGGTAGTCGGCCTGACTGCCGCCGCCGTACTGGTCGTTCACGCCAATAAGTAAAGTTACTATGTCGTAGGTTTTGTCTTTGGAGTCGCTACCGTCAATGGCCGATATCAGCTGCTGGGTTGTCCATCCGGTACGGGCTATAATGGTTGGTCCGGTTATTTTATGTCCTGGCAATTGCCCTGCAAGTTGGTAAGGGAAGGCATCATGCTCATCCACCGACTGACCAATAGTATATGAATCGCCCAGGGCCAGGTAACTTAGCGTATCAATTACAGGAACGGGCGACACTGTAATGGGTGATATATGTGTCATTGATGTTGTTTTTGTGCAGGCCGATAATGTGCCTATCGAAAATAAAATTAAAAATAATGCTTTCATCATAATATCTCCATATCAAACAATACGGAAATATGATGTTTAAGGATTTTTTTTACTTCATTTATATCAACTTCGCGACCCAATTCTTTTTGCATTGAGGTTACGGCTTTATCGTCAATACCGCAGGGCACAATATTATTAAAATAATCCAGATCTGTATTGACGTTAAAAGCCAGTCCGTGCATGGTTACCCAACGGCTGCAACGTACACCCATGGCGCATATCTTGCGGGCATTTTCATTATCGGCATCAAACCAAACACCGGTATAACCCGGATAGCGGCCAGCTTTTAAACCATAATCAGCCAGGGTTAATATAACGGCCTCTTCCAACGTACGGAGGTACAAGTGTATGTCGGTGAAAAAATTGTCAAGGTCCAATATCGGGTACGACACAATCTGGCCTGGACCATGATAGGTAATATCGCCGCCGCGGTTAATGCTATAGTATACCGCCTGCTTTTCTTTCAGGCCATTTTCGTCGAGCAACAAATGCTCAGGCTTGCCGCTTTTGCCCAGGGTATATACATGGGGGTGCTCGCAAAATACCAGGTAGTTAAAAGTCTCGCTGGGTTCAAAGGGCTCAAAGCTGCCGGCTGCAACAGGCGTTTTAGCCGCAGCTTCATAAGCCAGTTCGCTATTGCGATTATTGAGCTTGGTTTTTACCGAAGCAGCGAACAGCTCTTCCTGTTTATCCCAGGCCTGCTGATAATCAATCAAACCCCAATCCTGAAAAAATACTTTTTTGTTCTTCATTACATTTGTCCCTTCACGTAGCCTATCATGTAATCTTCATACTGCATATAGCTCACCACATAATCCAGGTTGATATTATTTTTATGCAGACGCGCGCTTAGCTCGCCCCGGGTATTAAAACTAAAAGGATCCAGGAAAATATTGTCGGCAAATGATACTTCTTTTTCACCGTTACACTTATATATGGCTTCTTTGGCGCACCAGCAAACGTAAAGCTGTTCTATTTTATGTGCATCGTCAATAAAAGCCATTTCGTCGGGCCGTAAGAATTTACCGGCAATACGCTCTACCTTTTGTTTTATCTGTTCAATATCTATTCCTACTTTATGCGTTTTGCTGATCATCACGGCAGCATAATCAAAAGAGTGACTGAATGATATATGATAGGGCAGGTTTACCAGATAAGGTTTACCATGAGCATCAACCTTGCAGTCAATGTATTCGTCGGTATGCAGCATTTTGCGGAGCAGTACACGGGTGCCCAGCCAGTGCAGGTGGCGCTTGCCGTTGCTTAATTTTTCGACATAGGCTTTTTCTTCGTCGTCAAGTTGCAGTTGTTTATACAGGTCGTCAGCCTCTTCTTCAATTCTCCAGAGCGCAAATTCGGTATCATCGTCGATATGCTGCCTGTATGCTATAGCCATAATAAGTAAAATTGCAAAATAGGAAGCAAACTTATGTCAAATAATTTTAATTAAATAATTGTTTTGGTATCAAGTAGCTAGTATCAAGTATCAAGGCAATTTGCATGGTAGTTTCAGGTTCTGTTATTAAAAATCTTGATACTTGATACTAGCTACTTGAGACTAAAATAGTAATTTAGGGCCAACCATGATATTATCAGATAAGCGCATTCTCGAGGAAATTGAAAAAGGAAGTATTATTATTGAACCCTTTAAACGGGAATGCCTGGGTACCAACTCCTACGATGTGCATTTAGGTAAACATCTGGCCACTTACCGCGACAGGGTACTGGATGCCAAGCTGCATAATGAGATTGATGGCTTTGAGATACCTAAAGAAGGGTTTGTCCTGCAGCCCAATACGCTTTACCTGGGTGTTACCATGGAGTATACCGAAACCCACAGCCATGTACCCTTTCTGGAAGGAAAATCAAGTACTGGTAGGTTAGGTATTGACATACATGCTACCGCCGGCAAAGGAGATGTTGGCTTTTGCAATACCTGGACGCTTGAAATTTCATGCGCCCAGCCAGTACGCATCTATGCCGGTATGCCTATTGGACAGCTGATTTATTTTGTGGTTGAAGGTGATATTGAAACCCTGTATAATACCAAAAGCAACGCTAAATATAATAACCCTACAACACGCCCTGTTGAAAGTATGATGTGGAAGAATAAGTTTTGATCGATTTTTTTTCAGAACGATTAAACCTTTGTTGTTGGAGTAGGTCAAAGTGAAAAATTAAGCTTTGTATATGGCTTAAATGAACCGTACATTGCCTTATATATAAACCTAAAACCTCACAACTCATCGCCTGATTAGATATTTTGTGTAGATTAAACTTTATTTACCATGATAACATTCAAAAAAGTATCTGTCGGCTTATTGATAACAGTGATTGCTACGGTAATTTTCGGTTTCACAGGCCCAGGCGATGATTTGCTCGGTAAACTCGTTGACCAGCTTTATAAATGGCGTGCCGATCATCCGCAGGAAAAAGTTTACCTGCATCTGGACAAGCCCTACTATGCCGTTGGCGACGATATATGGTTTAAGGCTTACGTAACCATTGGCAGCAAACACCAATTATCAGCTTATAGCGAAATATTAAATGTCGACCTCATTGGCGAAGATGATTCGGTAAAACGCAGTATCAAATTGCCGCTCATCAGCGGCATGGCTTATGGTGATTTTGCCCTGCCCGATACCATGCAGGATGGCAACTATCGCATAAGGGCTTATACCAACTGGATGCGTAACGCGGGGGATGCCTATTTTTTTGATAAAACCATCACCATATCCAAGGGCGTCGGTAATACTGTTTTCACCAAAACCGATTATACTTACGGTGAGCAGAATGGCAAGCAAAAGGTGAATGCACTGATCAATTTTACCAATGTAGACGGGGCACCGTATGCAGGTAACGAGGTAAGTTACCGTGTTGAATTGAATGGCAAAACGGTTTTTAAAGGCAAAGGCATAACCAATGATAAAGGCGACCTCGCTACCTCATTTCTCAATACCACTCCCAATCCGGCAGCCACAGGCAATATTATTGCCAATATCAAACTCATCGATAAAAGGGTGATCACCAAAGTGATACCTATTAAAGCGGTATCGGCCAAAGTAGATGTACAATTCTTTCCGGAAAGCGGTACGCTGGTGAATGATGCCGGCTCAAAAATAGCTTTTAAGGCTGTGGGTGCCGATGGCCTGGGTGTTGATATCAAAGGTTCCGTTGTGGATGACCAAAACCAAACGGTAGCTGTGTTTAACAGTACTCACCTGGGTATGGGCGTGTTTAATTTAACCCCGATGAGCGGCAAAACTTATAAGGCTCATGTTGTATTTGCAGATGGGTCCGCAGGCGATTTTAATTTGCCCAAGGCGGTTGACAATGCTTATGTTTTAAGCCTTGATAATTCTGATGACGATAACCTGACAGCAAAAATATTACCGGGATCGGGTATTGCACAGAGTGCCACACCGGCAGGCAGCCTGATGCTTGTAGCGCAAAGCTGTGGCGAAATTTATTATGCGGCCAAAAGTTCCGATAATGGTAAAACATTCAGGGCAACTATTCCGAAAAGTAAATTCCCATCAGGTATTGTACAGTTCACTTTGTTTTCGGCCAATGGCGAACCGCTGAATGAGCGTATCGTATTTATTCAAAACCCCGATCAGCTTAAATTGTCGGTTTCGGCGCCTAAACAGCAATACACACTTCGCGAGAAAGTAACTATTAGCCTGAATGTAAAAAACAAAGAAGATAAGCCTGTTATCGGCAGTTTTTCGGCCTCGGTTATCGATCTGGCAAAAGTACCGGTTGATGAAACCAACGAAGAAAGCATTTTTTCGAACATATTACTGAGCTCAGACTTGAAGGGTTATATCGAAAAGCCAGGCTATTATTTTTCAGATCAAAGCGCAAAAACAAAAGCCGATCTGGATGTATTGATGCTCACCCAGGGCTACCGTCGGTTTGAGTGGAAACAGGTGATCAATGATTCCTTCCCTCCGGTGGTTTATCAGCCCGAAAAAACATTGCAGGTAACCGGACATTTAAAAACCTTTGGTGGTAAACCGGTTCCTAATGGCAAAGTAACCCTATTTACTACTGCAGGCGGTACATTTATTTTAGATACCGTAGCCGATGCCCAGGGTAAGTTTACCTTCAGTAACCTGGTGTTTAGGGACAGCATCAAGTTTGTGGTGCAGGCCCGTACAGCCAAGGATCGGAAGAACCTGGAGATAGAGCTGGATAATATAGCCCCCCAAGTGGTAGGGAAAAATAAGAATGCTGCCGATTTACAGATAAATGTGAGCGATGGCCGTTCGGTTTATTTACAGAATAGCAAAAAACTGTTTAATGAGCAGGTAAAATATGGCATTGGTAACCATACCATTGTGTTAAAAGAGGTAGTCGTAAAAGATACCCGTACCACGGCGGTAAAGCATTCCTCAAATTTAAACGGAGCCGGTAACGCCGACCAGGTGCTCACTTATAAAGACCTGGAAAATATGGGGGGAGGCCAGCTTTCCAATGTCTTAGCGGGCAGGCTTTTAGGGGTGATTTTTCGTGGAGGTATACCTTACTCAACCCGCGGAGGCGGCGCCATGCAAATTGTTGTTGACGGTATCAACATGGAAGCCGATTATCTGGACAATTTAGTAATATCTGATATTGCCAGTATTGAAGTTTTGCGTTCGGTAGGTAATACAGCGATATATGGTTTCAGGGGAGGTAACGGTTTGCTGATAATAACTACTAAACGAGGCGACGAAGGTACTGTTTATAATCGTTACGCACCGGGTGTGGTTACTTATTCGCCGAAGGGTTATTATAAAGCCCGTGAATTTTATTCGCCTCAATACGATGATCCTAAAACAAATACACAAATGCAGGATCTGCGGTCAACCATATATTGGAACCCTAAGATATTAACCGATAAAGATGGTAATGCTTCTCTCTCTTTCTTTAATGCCGATGGTAAAGGCACCTACCGTATTATTATTGAGGGTATGGATGCCGAAGGTAACCTGGGCAGGCAGGTATTTAAGTATAAAGTAGAGTAGATTTTAAGTCAAAATTCAAAAGTAAAAAGTCAAAATCCATGTAGGGTTTTGACTCTTTTATTTGTTATCATGTGAGCGACAGCAAAGAATCTATTCGGGGACTATAGACACCGTATAACAGATGCTTTGCTGTCGTTCAGCATGACAATATTTTTGACTTTTGAATTTTAACTTTTGAATTTTATTTAGCCAGGTAAAATTTCTCCCAGAAATCAGTCGATTTGGCCATTTCGCTGCGGCCGCTTTCTGCTCCGCCTGTGCCCGCTCCACCACGACCGCCTCTGCCACCACGACCACCGCCCATTCCGCCGCCGCCGCCGCCTCCACCACGACCGCCTCTGCCGCCGCCTCCACCACCAAAGCCACCGCTCTGATGATCAGGGTTTTCAGCGCCGTCGCCCTTGGCTCTTTGCAATCCGTTTATTTTAAAGTTAAATGCCCATTCATTTTTGGTGATGTCCTCCGCATGGAAAAATTGTAAAGGTATGGCTATTTCGTAAACAAGGTTACCCTGGGCATCATAATTAATAGCGGCTTTAATACCATAAGTGTTGGAGGTGGTTATCATATCCCCTTCAATATCTTTAAAACCTACTACCTTAATATTGCGCAGTTTAGTTACACGCTCCTGCATCAGCTCATCGCGGTCTTCCTGGGTAATATCACCAGTTGGGTTATCCCGTTTACCAAATGTTGGTGGCGTTCCCGGATCTGCCAGTGGAAAAGTAAGGGAAAAGCTTTCC
Organism: Mucilaginibacter lappiensis; assembly: GCF_900155965.1. Lineage (GTDB taxonomy): Bacteria > Bacteroidota > Bacteroidia > Sphingobacteriales > Sphingobacteriaceae > Mucilaginibacter > Mucilaginibacter lappiensis. The sequence continues at coordinate 20,871 of NZ_FTMG01000029.1, read as the reverse complement.
TTTTTTTTGCCTTTTGTGTCAATGCTCAAAGTAATGCCTGCGTTTAAGGTCCGGATCTGGTCCATGCGGTCGCTGATTCGTATAGCGGCATAAAGCATAGTTTGATCATTAGCCAGCGTGTAATTGATCTTTTTTTCATCGTTGAAATAACGCAAACTATCGCCCCAGTCTTTCAGGTCACCATCAACAGTAACAGGGCCTGATGGCGCCTTTAATGTGGTTTGGGCATTTTTTGCGGTTTGGGCATGTGCTATACCTACAGTTATTAACTGGATGGTGCATGCTAAAATAAAATGGGGTGCGATTTTTTTCATCAGATTGGGGAGTTTAGGATTTTTGATCAGCGCTATATTGTAACATGATTTTTAAGCCCATAAAACACAATTTTAACACTTTTATTATTGTTTTTAAGTAAATTTGTAGTTACGTATGCCAACTGAAACACAGGAAGAAACACTTACTCTCGAAGAGATACTGGCAGGACTTAAGGAAGTTCACCGCCTGATATTATGGAATGATGATTTTAACACGTTTGATCACGTGATCCATTGTATGATGAAATATCTCGATTACTCCGAAGCACAAGCCGAAAAAATTGCCTGGAAAGTACATAATGAAGGCAAATGCGCCGTATTAGAAGGTTCATTTACCGAAATGGAAATATACCGAAAAATATTGCAGCAGGAAGGGCTTACCGTTAGCGTAGAGTAGTATTTAATTTCGGACGTCTGATTTTTAATTCCGGATTTTAATTTTAAAGCTCATAATTTATATTTCCGGTATTTACACTTATGATAAAAAGAATAACGATTTTACCCGCCTTAATGCTGGCGATGATTTGCTTTGCAAGCAGCAGTTCGTGCGCGCAAAGTAAAAATCTTAAACTGGTTTTTATCCGGCATGCCGAGAAACCTGCCGATGGTGATAACCTGTCCTGTACAGGCCTTAACCGGGCGCTAAAATTACCAGCAGTTCTGAAAGCCAAATTCGGTTTGCCCGACCGTGTTTATGTTCCTGCCCTACACCTGGGAAAATCAACTCCACGGGCGCGTATGTTTCAAACCATTTCGCCATTTGCCATAAAGTATAATTTAACTATCAATAGTACTTTTGAAGAAGAAGACACCAAAGATATAGCCGAGGATCTGGCAGGCAGAAAAGGTACTATACTGGTGGTGTGGGAACACAACGAGATGAAAGCTATCCTAAAAGCGCTCGGCCTGAAAGTTAAAGACCTGCAATGGCCTGACAATGATTATGACACCATTTGGGTAGTAACCTTTAAAAATGATAAACCTGTTTTAACGGTTGATAAAGAAGGTATAAAACCAGTTGCTGCCTGTAGTTTTTGATAGTTTAAATGATTTGTCATGCTGAACGCAGTGAAGCATCTATTCTGGGGTAGGCATAATGTATAATAGATTCTTCACTGCGTTCAGAATGACAAAAATTCATATAACAAAAAAGGTGCGCCATTCGGCGCACCTTTTTTGTTATGCAGGTAAGTATAATTAACCTACCAGGTAATTCCATCCATGGGTATCGGGTGCATTACCATATTTGATAGCATCAAGCGTTGTTAAAACTTTTTGAGAGAACTCGCGTGTTTTTGGATCGCTCAGGAAATATTCTTCGCCATCAACACTTATCGAACCTACCGAGGCTATAGTTGCAGCAGTACCTGCGCCAAAGGCGTCGGTCAGTTTGCCGTTTTTGGCGCCTTCAATAATTTCGGCTACAGAAACTTTACGTGTTTCAACCGGAATGCCCCATTCTTTAGCTAAGGCAATAACGGTATCGCGGGTTACACCATCTAATATAGTGTCTTTTGCTTCGGCAGTGATCAATACACCATCTAATAGGAATATGGCATTTGCCGCGCCCATTTCTTCAATGTATTTATGTTCTTTAGCATCGGTCCATATCAGTTGATCAAAACCTTCTTCGGTTGCTTTGCGGGCTGGCAGCATAGATGAACCATAGTTACCTGCCGCTTTGGCAAAGCCCATACCGCCTTCGGCTGCACGGGTGTAATGTGTTTCGATCTTAACGCGTAGTGTTTTTGAAAAGTATGGTCCTACAGGGCCTGCAATTACCATATATTTATAGGTAGCAGACGGCGTTACGCCCAGATAAGGGTCAGTAGCGAACATGAACGGGCGGATGTATAAAGCGTGATTAGCTTTAGCAGGCACCCACTCGCGGTCGAGATCAACCACAGCGGCCATACTTTGTAAAAATATTTCTTCGGGCAGTGTAGGCATGCACAAACGCTCGGCCGATTTATTTAGGCGGATGGCGTTTTTGTCCGGACGGAAAATGGTTACCTTTCCATCGGCATGTTTGTAAGCTTTTAGTCCTTCAAAAAATGCCTGTCCGTAATGCAGTGCAGAAATAGCCGGACTAATCCCAATTTCGCCGTACGGAATGACCTGCAGGTTCTTCCATTCACCATCGGCATAATCGGCCACAAACATGTGGTCAGAAAATGTTTTTCCGAATGGTAAGTTGTCAAAATCCGTTTCAGCTAAACGGGAATGTGCGGTTTTGGTGATCTTGATGTCCAGCGTCTCAGTCATGGCCTTATGTGTTTATAATTTAGAAAATGGCAAGTTAGGAATTTTTTTATGTACTTGAGGTAAGGAATTGATAGTTAGGTCAATTTTGGGGGATTGCTGCATATTATGACAGCAAATTAACGGAGGGGTTAAACGGTTACTATAAAAAAATAAACCTGTCATTCTGAGCGCAGCGAAGAATCTAATCTGCGAATAGATCCTTCGTTCATCAGGATGACAAGCTTGTTTTTTAATTTAGTATAGGAATAGCTCTTACACCGTCAACTTTTTATACTTAATACGTTTAGGCGCTATATCACCCAAACGTTTTTTGCGGTTCTCCTCGTAATCGGAATAATTTCCTTCAAAGAAGTACACCTGCGAGTTGCCTTCAAAGGCCAGGATGTGCGTACAGATACGGTCCAGAAACCAGCGGTCGTGACTGATCACTACGGCGCAACCACCAAAGTTTTCCAGTGCTTCTTCCAGTGCACGTAGCGTATTTACGTCAATATCATTGGTGGGCTCATCCAGCAGCAGTACATTCGATCCTTTTTTCAGGGTGATGGAAAGGTGTACCCGGTTACGTTCACCGCCAGATAGTACGCCAACTTTCTTTTGTTGATCGGCACCGTTAAAGTTAAACTTAGATACATAGGCCCTGGAGTTCAGTGGTTTATTGCCAACCATTATGGTTTCCAGGCCGCCGGTTACATTTTCCCAAACAGATTTGTTGGGGTCAAGGTCGTCATGGAGCTGATCGACATAGCCTAAAGCTACGGTTTCGCCCACACGGAAAGTACCCGCATCTGGCTGATCCTGACCGGTAATCAAACGGAACAAGGTAGTTTTACCCGCGCCGTTTGGCCCGATGATACCCACAATACCTGCGGGAGGTAGGGAGAAGCTCAGGTTATCAAACAATAATTTATCGCCGTATGATTTACTTACGCCATTGGCTTCAATCACCACATTACCCAAACGCGGACCCGGTGGGATGAACAGCTCCAGTTTTTCTTCGCGTTCCTTGGTTTCTTCCGATGCCAGTTTTTCGTAATTACCTAAACGGGCTTTCGATTTGGCATGGCGGCCTTTCGGACCCATGCGCACCCATTCCAGTTCGCGCTCCAGGGTTTTCTGGCGTTTGCTTTCGGTTTTATCTTCCTGCGCCAGGCGTTTGGCTTTCTGATCGAGCCATGAAGAATAATTGCCTTTCCACGGGATGCCTTCACCACGGTCAAGCTCCAGGATCCATCCGGCTACATTATCCAGGAAGTAACGGTCGTGCGTTACAGCGATAACGGTACCTTTATATTGTTGTAAATGTTGCTCCAGCCAGTCAATCGACTCGGCATCCAGGTGGTTGGTAGGCTCATCCAGCAACAAAACATCGGGTTCTTTCAGTAAAAGGCGGCAAAGTGCCACCCTGCGACGCTCACCACCGGATAGTACCGCAATTTTAGTATCCGGCTCGGGGCAGCGCAGGGCATCCATGGCGCGCTCCAGCTTGGTATCCAGTTCCCATGCATTCACGGCGTCTATCTGGTCCTGCAGTTCGCCCTGGCGGGCCATCAGCTTATCCATTTTATCGGCATCGCTGTAATACTCTTCCAAGCCAAATTTCTCGTTGATGTCCTCGTACTCCTTTAATAAGGCAGTAGTTTCGGCAACACCTTCTTCCACCACTTCACGCACGGTTTTTTCCGGATCAAGCTCGGGTTCCTGGCTCAGGTAACCTACAGTGTATCCCGGCGAAAAAACGACTTCACCTATATTGGTTTTATCAATGCCTGCTATAATTTTTAATAAGGACGATTTACCCGAGCCGTTTAAACCGATAACGCCGATTTTGGCGCCATAGAAAAACGAGAGGTAAATGTTTTTTAGAACTGTTTTTTGCGGAGGGTAGACCTTACTAACCCCAGCCATTGAAAATATGATCTTTTCGTCTGCCATATAATTAATTAAAAAAGAAATTCAAATATGGTTAAAATTGGCGGATTACCCGCGAAAAGGCAGTGTATATCTTATTTTTGCAGGGTATATTAAGCGTCAGGGATATTACGCATACTTGTTAAATAATTATTGCGTTTAACTTAAACAATACGGCAACTGTTGGGGTTGTTTATACGTATATAATGTAGGCAGTGAGGAAATTGTTGCAATGCCTAAATGTCATGCTTGATGACGAAATTACCAGTTATGACCGACTCGTCAATAAAAAATGTTAATATGTTTAAACTATTTTGAATTTTTTGTATCAAACAGGTGTATTTGATTTGTATATTGTAAAATAATTCAGCTATTCGTTGAATTATTTGATAAAAGTTGCATAATAAAGCTAAACTTTAATAGCTTGCGTATCATATCAATGTCTGTTTCTGCAAACCATTAAATGTTGGCAATATTGTTGATAAATGTTAAGTCAAGCGTCGTGGTTTGTAAAAACAAAATTAATAGATTAGGACGTTCATAAATAGAAAGGTATATATGGAAGCTAAATTTTCGCCGAGGGTTAAAGATGTTATTCAATATAGCAGAGAAGAGGCTTTACGCCTGGGGCACGACTATATCGGGACTGAACATCTTTTACTGGGGCTCATCCGGGACGGAGACGGTGTAGCAATTAAATTGCTGAAAGGTTTGAACGTTGACACAGCCAAACTGCGCCGCGCCGTTGAAGATGCCGTAAAAGGAACTATTGGAACAAACGTACATATTGGCAGTATCCCATTAACTAAACAAGCCGAGAAAGTACTGAAGATAACTTATCTTGAAGCCAAGATATTTAAAAGCGATGTAATTGGAACCGAGCATTTGCTGCTGTCTATACTTCGCGATGAAGATAATATTGCTTCACAAATACTGATGCAGTTTAATGTAAACTACGAAGTATTTAAAGGCGAAGTTGAATCACACAAAAATGATGTAACTGACGAAATGCCCGGATCACCAACCGGCGGCGACGACGACTTTAAAGAAGAAGAAGCCTTTAGCCAGCCTAAAAAGGTATCGGACATTAAATCAAAAACACCGGTGCTGGACAACTTTGGCCGCGATTTAACCCGTGCCGCAGAAGATGGAAAGCTTGACCCTATTGTTGGTCGCGAGAAAGAAATTGAAAGAGTATCGCAGATATTATCACGCCGTAAAAAGAATAACCCTATATTAATAGGTGAGCCAGGTGTTGGTAAATCGGCTATTGCCGAAGGTCTGGCACTGCGTATTGTTCAGCGTAAAGTATCACGTGTGTTGTTTAACAAGCGTGTGGTTACATTGGATCTGGCTTCATTGGTTGCCGGTACAAAATACCGCGGCCAGTTTGAAGAACGCATGAAAGCGGTCATGAACGAACTGGAAAAATCACCTGACGTTATTTTATTTATTGATGAGATACATACTATAGTAGGTGCTGGTGGTGCTTCGGGTTCGCTTGATGCCTCCAACATGTTTAAACCTGCTTTGGCCAGGGGCGAAATCCAATGTATTGGCGCAACCACTTTAGATGAATACCGTCAGTACATCGAAAAAGATGGCGCATTAGATCGTCGTTTCCAGAAAGTTATGGTTGAACCTGCTACTCCTGTTGAAACTATCGAGATCCTGAACCGTATCAAAGAAAAATACGAAGAGCACCACGGTGTAACTTACACCCCGGAAGCTATCAATGCCTGCGTTAACTTAACTACCCGTTATATTACCGACCGGTTTTTACCAGACAAAGCTATTGATGCTTTGGATGAGTCGGGCTCACGTGTTCACTTAACCAATATCCACGTGCCGCAAAACATACTGGATATTGAGCAAAAGATTGAGCAGATCAAGATAGAGAAAAACAAGGTTGTTCGCAGCCAGAAGTATGAAGAAGCCGCTCAGCTACGCGATACTGAAAAGAATCTGTTAGTAGAACTTGATCAGGCTAAAGCATTATGGGAAGCTGAAACAAAATCAAAACGTTACACCGTAACTGAAGATAATGTTGCCGAAGTTGTATCTATGATGACCGGTATCCCTGTACAAAGGGTAGGCCAGGCTGACAGCCAGAAACTGTTGCACATGGCTGAAACCGTTGGCAGCAAGATCATCGGTCAGGAAGATGCGATCAAAAAATTAACCCGTGCCATACAACGTACCCGTGCCGGACTGAAAGATCCTAAAAAACCTATCGGTTCATTTATTTTCTTAGGCCCAACTGGTGTTGGTAAAACGGAACTTGCCAAAGAGCTTGCCCGCTTTATGTTTGATACTGAAGACGCGCTGATACAAATTGATATGAGCGAGTACATGGAGAAATTCGCGGTATCCCGTTTAGTAGGAGCGCCTCCGGGCTACGTAGGTTATGAAGAAGGCGGACAGCTGACTGAAAAAGTACGTCGTAAACCTTATGCAGTTGTATTGCTGGATGAGATCGAAAAAGCTCACCCTGATGTGTTCAACATCCTGTTACAGGTATTGGACGAAGGACAGCTGACTGACTCTTTAGGTCGCAAGGTTGACTTCAGGAATACCATCATCATCATGACTTCGAATATCGGTGCCCGCCAGTTGAAAGACTTTGGTCAGGGTGTAGGTTTCAGCACTAATGCTAAAAATTTACAGGCCGATAACCACTCACGTGGTGTTATCGAGAATGCTTTGAAACGTGCTTTTGCACCGGAGTTCCTGAACCGTATTGATGATGTGATCGTGTTTAACTCATTGGGTAAAGACGAGATCTTCAAAATTATCGATATCGAATTGGGATTCCTGTTTAGCCGTGTTAATGGTTTAGGTTTCAAAATTGAACTGACCGAAGCCGCTAAAGAGTTTATTGCCGATAAAGGTTATGATTCGCAGTTTGGTGCACGTCCGTTAAAACGGGCTATCCAGAAATACCTGGAAGATCCAATTGCCGAAGAAATACTGAAAGGTGAATTGAGCGAAGGCGATATCATGGCGGTTGACTTTGATAAAGAAGCCGGCGAGATCAAGATCACTGATAAAAAAGGCGAAAACAAAAAGCCAGAACAGGAAGAACAGAAATAATTGAATCTTTTTTAGATAATCAAAACCCGGCCGCAAGCCGGGTTTTTTGTTTGATGGTTATTTAGCTGGTGTAGGTGGTTCATAATCTACCGGTAACATTTCGGCAAAACGATAGGATGTCCAGTCGCCCTCAAAAACAATGCTGCGTGGGTTGTGCACAATGCCATTGTTGTCAAAAAAAGCATAAGCCTCATGCTCGTCCAAAGTGGCTATGGATGTGGCGAAATCGGCTTTATCCATATCCAGCGAACGGTAAATATCCGGGTTGTTATTCGCTTTTTTGTTATACATCACATACAAACAATCATTAAAGCCAAGCGCGAATAAACCAGGCTGATCGGTGCGTTTGGCAAAGGCATTTACATCAAGCGGTTGTTTGATGAGGGTTTGCAGGTATTTGTTCTTGTCGTCAAAAGGGCCTCCCTTATATTCGGGGTTGGGTTTGCGAATGAGCTTGAAAACTTCAAAGCCTGCCTGTAGTAATTGGTTAGTAATAATGCTTCGTAAAAAGTGCATGGGCGAACCCAGGTAGGCAGTCTGTCTTTTCTTTTTCCATTTCCGGATTTTTGCACTGCTGCCGGTAAGATCTTCAAATACCGATATACCATCATAATACAAAAAGCCCTTATAGTTATTATAGGTAAATTGATTGAGCTTGTATTTTATTTTGTATCCCAGGGCTTTATTCTCAATCTCCAGGAAATCATAAGATGAAGCCTCAAGCGTATGTGTCTTAGCATCATATTCCAGATCGAGCAGATCGGGATTGAGTATTTTACATTGCGCTGCGTTGGCCGATGTCCCCAGGAACTGCCGTTTAAACATGTCATAATATTTCCCCCAGTTTTGGTCGGGTTTAATTTTTACCTCGTTAAGCTCAATGGTTTTGGGGATCAAACCAATTTCGGGTAGCACCAGGTTATTATTAATTAAGGTGACGGTTTGACTATAGGTTTGGTAACCGACCACAGACACGATAAGGTCATACTGGCCCGGCCGCACATTGTTAAGAACAAAGGAGCCATCGGCAGCAGTTTTATTACCCACACTGGCATTATTTAAAAAAACGCTTGCATCGGCTATTGGCTTTTTGTCGTTAAGGTTGATCACCTTGCCCGTAATTTTTAATTGAGCAAAACAAAACAACGGGCATAAGAGTATTAATACCAATAACGATTTCTGCATATTTAAAATTAAACTAAAATATTAGTTTTGTGAAGTAAAATTTATATTACCTACGGATTTACATACTTCATGATACTATAAAAATAAAATAACGAAAAAAACGTTAAACCTTTTAGGGACATTTATGTCTTATTAAATATTAGTAACAAATACATTCATTTATGAAAAAAATCTTGACTCTCGTTTGCTGTACTATCTTACTGGCAGCAACATCTTGTACTAAAAAGTATATTACCCCATCTAATCGTACCATATTCTTTACCGTTAAGGGTGGAACAAATCCTGGTGGTTGGGTGTTGACTAATAATGGAGGTTCACCAGCTTATCAGACTACGCTTGGTGGAAATAACGGTGACCTGCCGGAGTTGGATAGCTTTACCCAACATAATGGAGCCGTATTAGTCTATATTTCATATGACAAAAATGGAGACACTTATGAAGCTATTCCCGAAAACTTTGGAGGAGCATCGTTTAGCTTTATTCACTCAACTAATACCATAACGATTACTTCTCAGTCGTCGGGAGGAAGTGCGGCCGTTTTGCCGACACAGGATATGTACGTAAAGGTTGTTTTGATTGATTCAGAACCTCAGTGATCTAAAAAGATATCTATAAAAAAAGCTCCCGGAATTTCCTGGAGCTTTTTTTATAACTTAATTAATCAAAAAGTTTGATATTGATTCATAATGAGTATTCATTTTTTAATGAAAATACAGGTCTACCTCCTGGCTACTTACTACGATTGTGTGCTGTCCAACGTCCGTTACAACATTGTAAGGAATAAAATTCAGATTAATTGGTGCACCACTTCTACCACTTCCTGTTCGTGCATTAATATTCGTCATAGCACATAACCCATTTGGATAATTTGAAGATTGTTGCATGTTGTAGGCTTCCATAGTCTCATATATATAATGCATCTCTGGTACATTATTTACTGTTATGCTGTTATTGGCTGGGTATTCATGAATCCTGTGGGGACCGGGAGCAGTAGGATTATCAATCTCCCAAAATTTGGAAGTATAATTATAGGTGCCGTTAGTATTGGCAGTTCCATTCATGGCACCCTCTAACCCTGTACCAGGTGTTACAGTTACAGGTGTACCATAAAATGCGGGACAGGTTTGGCAGGATGCATACCAGTTATTGATTACCCAGTAATTACCTCCAAATCTGCTATTATTACCATATTGCAAAACAGGTTGCAGAATATGTGATGTAGAAGTGAAGCCATCCTGTAACCCGTTGAAGAGATACAATAATTGACCATTATTTGCAGGAGGATTGGAAGGGACTATCCAATCGGTTGTAAATAGTGTTAACCCAGACACCGCTACATCATTTTGTGCATTGGTGATCCATCCTGAGCCTAAACCCGGGACTGCTGAGGTACTCAAACTCGTTATTTTCTTTGATTGCTCTGCGTTTTTCTGTATTTGCAGCTGATCACCAAAGTCTTCGGCGACTTTTCCGGTTTGGCTTTGAACCTTTACCAGGTGGTTTCCCTGATAGGTCAAGGCGTATCCGCTTTCTATTTGATGCACCTGCGATGCAGGCCTCGCTCCGAATGGAGTAATAACCATATCTTCCTGTGTGGCGCTTTCTTTTGTAGCATCGGGTGATTGATTAATTGGGGTAAGAGCTGATTTTTTACAGCTAAAGGAAAAAAACACGGCAAATAGTACAATGCCGCTTAGGATTGCAGAAGTGTTTTTCATAGATAAGTTTTTAATGTTAAAGAATGATCTTTACCAGGCAATTAGTTAGTATTGACTGGTTTAGGTAAATATTTAATATCGAAGTTAAAGAATAATAAGTCTATTTTTATTTTATTTATAAAAAATAACTTATTGTTAATATGGGATGGTAAAACCCTTACCTCAATGAGGGTTGCTTATTTGTAAAATGATTGCAACATAAAAAAAGCTCCCGTTAAATACAAGGAGCTTTTTTATGTTGCATATTTCTTTCCCTTACTTTTCCATCTGCTCAATAACCGCCTGGGTTACGCCGGTGAAGGAGAAGCCTCCGTCGTGGAAAAGGTTTTGCATGGTCACCATGCGGGTCAGATCGCTGAACAGGGTTACGCAATAATCAGCACACTGATCGGCACTGGCATTTCCCAGCGGACTCATCTTTTCGGCATAATTCACAAAGCCATCAAAACCTTTAATGCCCGATCCTGCCGTGGTGCGGGTAGGCGATTGGGATACCGTATTGATACGTACCTGTTTTTTGATGCCGTACTGATAACCAAAGTTACGGGCAATGCTTTCCAGGTAAGCCTTATTATCGGCCATATCATTATAATCAGGAAATACACGTTGGGCGGCAATATAAGTTAAAGCCACAACAGATCCCCATTCGTTAATCACATCCATTTTCAGGGCTGCCTGCAATATGCGATGTAAACTCAAGGCCGATATATCCAGGCCTTTATGGGTAAAATCATAATTATTTTCGGTGTAATGGATGCTTTTGCGTACGTTAACGCTCATGCCTATGGAGTGTAAAATAAAATCGACACCGCCGTTAAAGTGTTCCTGCGTTTTGGTGAGCAGGTTATTAATATCATCGTTGTTGGTAACATCAGCAGCAATAACGGGGGCATTGCATTCTTCGGCCAGTTTATTGAGCTCGCCCATACGTAGGGCGATAGGCGCGTTCGAGAGTACAATCTCAGCGCCTTCCTGTACAGCGCGCTGTGCCACTTTCCAGGCTATGGACTGATCGTTCAAGGCACCAAAAATGATCCCCTTTTTACCTTTTAATAAATTATAAGCCATCTTTTTTGTTTTTATAATTGATTTATTATTTAGTAGTTGCCCACTGCCAACTACAAACTCCCTAAAAGTTCCCTTGCATTTTGTAAAGCACTTTCGCCGGGTTTATCACCGCTCAGCATTTTGGCAATTTCCAGTACCCGCTCTGGCTGATCCAGTTGTTTGATGCGTGTATAGGTGGTTGCTGCAGAATCGTCTTTATAAACAAAGTAATGATTTTGGCCTTTGCTGGCAATTTGAGGCAGGTGGGTTATGGTGATAACCTGCAGGTTATCGGCCAGGTGTTCCATGATCTGGCCAACTTTATTGGCAACTTCACCAGATACTCCTGTATCTATCTCATCAAAAATAATGGTAGGCAAGGCGGTGTATTGCGCTATGAGCGATTTAATGCTCAGCATCAAGCGGGAAAGTTCACCTCCTGAGGCTACTTTGCTCATCTCGGCCAATGCATGACCTTTGTTGGCAGAGAACAGGAATTTGATCTGATCGGCACCGGTAGCGCCCAGCCCTGTACTTTCCTTTTCAGCTCCCCCTTTAGGGGACAGGGGAGCATGTTCAATCTTCAATGCCGAATTACCCATCCCCATTTCAGCCAGCGTTGCCAGCACTTGTTTTTCAATAGCCGGGATAGCTTTTATGCGATTGGCAGTTAATTGCCCTGCCAGTTTTTCCAGCTCGGTTCTGTCGGCAGTTAATTGTTTTTGCAGCTGCTCTACGGCCTCATCGCTAAATAGTACTTTTTGTATTTTATCAGATAGGTCATCCTGAATCTCCAGCAATTCAGTATTAGTATTTACCCGGTGCTTTTTCTGTAGATTATAAATCAGGCTCAGGCGAATGTTGACTTCATCAACGCGGGCCTCGTTAGTTTGGGTGCGTTGTTCAATAATCTCAATTTCAGCAGCGATATCTTTGAGTTCGATAATGGTGCTGCTTAATCGTTGATGGAGCTCTTCTATTTGTGTATCAAATTTTTCGAGGTTACCCAATTGTACACCGGCCTCCTTGAGTTGTATCAATGCTGATGCTTCGCCTTCCTGCATCAGGTAGTAGGCGCCAAACAGGTTGCGTTTTATTTCTTCGGCATTGTTTAGGGCATACAATTCTTTTTCCAGGCTTTCCTGCTCATCGGGATGCAGTGCTGCTTTTTCCAGCTCATCAAACTGAAACTGGAAATAATCCAGGTCGGTTTTTGCTTTTTCACTTTCGGCTATGAGTTCGTTAAGCCGGGTCACCGATTTCCGGTAAGCCTTGTATTTGGACTGATAATTATTCAGTAGTTCGTCATGTTTAGCCACCGCATCAACTACCAGCAATTGAAATTCAGGATCATTTATTTCGAGTGTGGCGTGTTGGGAGTGTATGTCGATCAGTTTTTCGCCCAGTTGTTTTAACGCCGTCAAATTAACAGGAGTATCATTCACAAAAGCCCTCGACTTGCCATCGGCAGATATTTCACGGCGCAGAACTGTTTCGGCTTCATAATCCAGGTCGTTATCTTCAAAAAACGATTTCAAATGAAAGCCATCGATTTTAAACAGGCCCTCAATAACGCATTTTTTTTGCTGATTAAAAAAGTAACGACTCTCGGCCCGTTGCCCTAAAATGAGCGACAAAGCACCCAGGATGATGGATTTACCTGCCCCGGTTTCGCCGGTGAGGATGTTTAGCCCTTTGCCAAAACCTATCTCCAGGTTATCAATTAAAGCGTAGTTGTTAATGGTTAGCTTCTGAAGCATAAAAAAAGTGTCCTTATTTTATTAAGGACACTAAATTACGAAATTCGATGTATTGGGCTAATATTAAAACTATCTATTGGTGGTATCTGCCTTAGCGTCAGAATCGTATTTATAATCGTACTTGTAATCATATTGATAGTTGTAGGCTTGCTTACGATATTCTGCCATCTTTCTTTTATAAGCCGGGCTCCTGGTATATTCATGTAACCTTTTTGAAGCCTGCTCAAGCAATTCCTTCTCTTTTTTCAATTCAGGATTATTTTGGAACGATCGCATTTGTTCACCCAGCTTTCTCATTTCAGCCTGTTGCTCCTTCAACTGCGGGTTACTATAAGCTTTTCTCATGCTGTCGCCCATGGCTCTGAGTTCATCTTGTTTTTTATGAAACTCCGGCGAATCATATTTGGCGCGCATTTGTTCACCCATTTTTTTCATCTCGTTGGTTTGCTGCTTAACGTCTGCTGGTATTTTGCTTTGCAGCTCATCCTGGTATTTGCGATAATTTTCGTCCTTGCTGTCGTTGTAATAATTATGGTTGTGTGGTATGCCATACTTCTTTTCCAACTGCTCATTCATTTCCTTAAACTCAGGGCTGTTATAATATTTGCCCATTTTATCGCCGGCCTGACGCATTTTTTCGCTCAGCTCTTTAGTTTCGCTGCCATCGCCTACTTCTTTTTGATATTCAGCCGCAATTTTCTGCTGGCGCTCCTGCAATTCCTTTATTTCGGGACGATTATAATAATCGGCCATCTCCTTACCTTTTTGTTGAAGCAATTCAGATTGTCTTTTAAATTCTTCACTGTTATAATACTTACCCATCGCTTCGGCATGTTTAGTTACCTCGGCGGTTAAACGGCTCAGTTCCGCATCGTTAAGACCATAGGCTTCGTCCACATGTTTATTATGATTAGCCTGACTTTCTTTAGCTTTTTTATAAGCCAGCACCTTTTTTGATTTGATGGTTGACTTACGGATAGTGTCGATAATAGGTTCGGGAAGAACTTTCGGGAAAGCCACTTTTTTAATAGAAAGTTTACCGTTTTTTATGGTTGGGTTTAACCATGCTATGCTGCTTATGCTCGCGGCCATTATGGCAACGGCCACAAGCAGGTGGCGAATATTGCCTATTGGTTTTGTTGTTTTCATGATGCGTTCAATTCTGGTTAATAAAGGATACTTTTTACCGGTAGCAGCCATTGCCAGTCGCAGATCTGTATGCCGGGTTTGTTCCAGTTTTAAAAGGGCCTGGGCATATATCAGAGGTTGCGCTGTGGTTTGTACTACCAGATCGTCGCAGCGGTTTTCGCGCTCCTGGTTTATGAGTTTGTTGATTAATTGGGCAAAGGGATTAAAGAAAAGCAATACGGTTATGAGTTGCTGTACCATATTCAGCAGGTAATCATTCCGCTTAATATGTGATAGCTCATGCAATAAAATAGCTTCGATTTCGGTAGCTGATAAATAAGTTGTTAGTGTGATAGGCAAAAGAATAATAGGTTTAAAAAAGCCGATCATACAAGGCACATCAACCATGCGGCTGAAATTGGCGCTTACATATTTATGGATACGGAGTTTTTCGCAAAGACTGTCTACATACATCTGTACTTCATCGGCAGGAATCATGCTGTTTTTAATGAGACTTAGCTTTTGCAGATTGAGTCCCATTCTAAGCAGGTTGAATACCAGCCCGGCAAAGTATAGTGCCGAAACATATGGGAGGTATCCTTCGATAACATAATTTAGGCGGGCTGCCGGGATAGCATGCGTGGCCGCGTTTAATGGAAAATCAAAGTGTGGTAACAGGCCTGGTGAGGTGACAGCTGCCAGATCGACCCATACATGTTGCTGTACTTGTACAATAAATGTGTAGATAAACCAGGTACAGATGGTAAAAATACCCGCCATCCCCAAATTATGCTTTTTTACCGACGACATAGATGGCGCGCAGGTAAATAACAGGTGCAATACAAACCATACCAATAATCCCTGCCATAAGGAATGAATGATGGTGATGCCTAAAACCTGGCTTATGTTATAGAACAGATTTTCCATGATTGTTTATTTTTTATCCTGATCAAACTGGTTAAGGAAATTTTTAATAGTGTCAATTTCATCTGCCGATGCCCGGTGCTGGCCCAGTGCCTGTATCACCAGATCGGAGGTTGAACCTTTAAACACAGTAGACAATATTTTATCTAAAGCGTTGCTTTGTGCCCGCTCCTGGGTAAATAATGCTTTATATAAATGTGTTTTTGAAGTGGTATCGCGCTCAACCAAACCTTTGTCGTGCATAATCTGCATCAGCTTTAGCGTGGTGGTATAACCGGCATCCTTGGTTTTGGCCAGTTGCTCGTGCACATCGCGTACGGTACATTGCCCTTTATTCCAGATCACCTGCAATATTTCCAGCTCACTTTCTGTTGGTTTTATATCCATGATATTTTAATACGAATTTCTTCGTACAAATATCTACGATAGATTTCGTATTTGCAAGAGTTTTGTGAAAATAATTTGGGGGGAGCGAGAAAATCGTTGTTATTTCCTGGAAAAGATGTTATTCCCCTCAAGCCAACTCGTTGACCGTCACTGTTTGTCGAAATGATATAGAGGAGCCTAAATTTTACTAAATAGTGGGTTTACACTATTTAGTGTCAAATACCATATAGTGTTTTGATTTTAAGTTAGTTAACTCAATGTTAACCATGAAAAGTGTAAACCATGTAAACCCACTTTTTAGCAGATGGACAACCTGTTTAAGATTTACTTAGCTTAGCGTGTAGTAGGACTGCTGCCCTGTAACGTTTGATACTTGTTACCATTAGCCGGGTCAGCCTGAATCAGTATGTTCATGGCCTGCAAACGATCCTGCGGCTCAGCTTTGGTAAATAGCGATACCAGTTCGTCGCTTTTGGCGGTATAAAATATAAGCGGGAGCATGGCGCCAACGCGTAACCTGTCTACCTGTTGCAGTGATGGTAAAAGGGAGGCAATCGCTTTAAGGCCTTTGGAAGTATTATCTGCCATCATATCTAAACCATTGCGATGATAATCGTACAAGAAGCTACGTAATGGAGCGTAAGCTTTATTGTTCAGGTTTTCGCATAACCAATATCGGCTAATGTTTCCGTCAAAAGCTTTCCAGCCACGGTATGAACTGGTTTGAGCGTTATTGATTACCGTTTGGCATGCTGCAAAATAGGATGATCCTCCATAAGGTGAAAATGTGTCATAATCAAGGCCAATGATAACATAGGCATAAAACGCCATGATAGAGCTCAGGTTACTTTGAAAACTTTGATCGGTATAATCAATGGTCTGGCCTTCATTGTAAATAAAGTCAATATCCTTATCGGTAAGGTTGATGATGGTAGAGCTATAGGTTGAGTTATAAACAGGTCTTGATGATTGTACCTGGAGCTCACCGCTAAAATTGCTGCTGCCATCCCAGTTGGTAATGTTCAATACAAAGTTGCAATCTATCCTTTCCTGGGGTAATATAGGATCGGCGCTCCATTTACGGCCATTCAAAAAATCCCTCATAGCTGTTTCCAGCGTTTGAAAGATACGTTTGTTGCTACCCTGTATTTTAGGCGAAAGAACCTGCACCCTCGCGTTAAGGTCCTGGGCAGCAACCCTGAAACCCGCAAGGGTTAAAATGATATAAAAGAATATTTTCTTCATCTGTTGATGAGTTGGGCAATTTTAAGGCAAATGTCCAGAGCCACAGCTTCCTTGTTTTTAAGCTCAAATACTGTTTTTTGAAGGTCGCGGTCAATAATGGTTACTTTATTGGTATCCTTTTTAAAACCGGCCCCGGCATCGTTAAGCGAATTTAACACAATAAAATCAAGATTCTTTCTTTGCAGCTTGCTTATTGCATTTTGTTCTTCATCATTAGTTTCCAGGGCAAAGCCAACCAGTATCTGTTCAGGTGTTTTTTGTTCGCCCAGGTGCTTCAAAATGTCAGTGGTTTTTTTAAGTTCGATGTTTAAGCCACCATCCTGCTTCTTGATCTTTTGTTCGGCCACATGAACAGGGGTATAGTCTGCCACGGCAGCGCTCATGATACAGGCTTTAGCGGTTTTAAAGTTATTCTCGCAAGCAGTAAACATTTCGGCCGCCGAGGTTACATTTATCCGTTTGATGTTTTGCTGATGGCTTACTTCGGCCGAAGGACCGCTGATAAGGGTTACGTTGGCACCCATAGCAGCCAGTTCATCGGCAATGGCAAAGCCCATTTTACCTGATGAGTGATTACCGATGAAACGCACCGGGTCAATAGCTTCGTAAGTAGGACCGGCGGTAACTACGATATTATGATTGGCTAAAAGGAGCTTTTTTTTAAAAGCGGATGATAAAAAAGTAAGGATCTCATCCGGTTCGGCCATCCTGCCCTCACCGTACAAACCACTGGCCAGCTCGCCAGATCCCGGGGCTATTAATATATTGCCAAAGGATTGCAGCCTGGTAACATTTTGCCTGGTAGCGGGATGCAGCCACATATCCAGATCCATGGCAGGTGCAAAATATACCGGACATTTTGCCGATAGGTAAACGGCCAATAACAAATTATCGCAAATGCCATTGGCCATTTTAGCCAGGGTATTAGCGCTTGCGGGGGCTATGATCAGCATATCGGCCCATAAACCCAACTCTACATGGTTGTTCCACTCGCCGGTATCCGGTTTAAAATAGTTAACGTGGGCAGGGTTTTTGGAAAGGGTAGAGAGGGTAAGCGGAGTAATAAAATGGATAGCATCAGGTGTCATTACCACTTTTACATTCGCGCCTGCCTTAACCAGTAACCTAACCAATAAGGCCGATTTATAAGCGGCAATACTACCGCAAACACCTAAAACTATATTTTTACCTTCAAGCATTTAATTAAAGTCAAAATTAAAAAGTCAAAATTCAAAAGAATCCTGACTTGATTATGTGAAGATACATAAAAAACAAAAGCCAAAATTCAAAAGCGGTAGTACCAGCAATTTTGAATTTTGACTTTTAACTTTTGAATTAAAAGAGCTTATGCTTCTTTGGTAGGGTTACGGTAGTAAACCTTGTCGTCCAAAAATTCCTGAACGGCTACCAATGATGGTTTTGGCAGTTTCTCGTAATATTTAGAGATTTCTATTTGCTCGCGGTTTTCAAAAACTTCTTCCAGGTTGTCATTTGATGATGCAAACTCAGAAAGCTTTTGGTGTAACTCTTCTTTAATATTGTTTGATATCTGGTTCGCTCTTTTTGACATAATTACAAGCGACTCATATATATTGTTAGTGTTTACATCCAGCTCGCGTAAATCGCGGGTTACAGTGCTACTGGCTACTGCTGGTTTGTTTGGGTTATTTGCTGTCATATTGAGTTTTTTTAATATGGAATTTTTTGTTGCTGGTTCTTTTCTGATGGCGGTTGTGTTTTTAAGGTGTCTTTTCCTTTTTCCGCTAATTTTTTGGCTACCCTGTCGTTGCTTAAAGCTTCAGCCAGTATGTGTTTTGCATTCTGGATACCACGTTCGCTGTCTTTAGCCAATGTTTTCACATCATGGCCATAGGTGCTGTTCGGGTATTTTTCGTTAAACTGATTGGCGTAAACTTCGGCCAGGTTATAACGCTCTTCTTGTTTGTACTCTAAACTGTGGTTAGCATATAAATATTGCGCCTTAACTGTAAGGTACTCCATTTCTTCGGCATACTTGGTATCCGGATAATCACGCAGTGCATTATTAAAGGCGATCACGGCCGATTGATAGTCGCTGATGGTTAAATACAACTTAGCATTGGCATAAGCTTTTGTTTCCAGCTTATCGCGCAGGTTTTGTATCAGCTTACTCGCTTCGGTAACACGGTCGCTTTTAGGATATAAGTTAATAAACAACTGTAAAGCTTCGATAGCTTTCATGGTATTATCCTGGTCAAGCGAGTATATAGGCGAATCCAGGTAGTAGCAATATGCCGAAAAGAAACGGCATTCTTCGGCCCGTGTGCTTGATGGATACGTATCTGCAAAGGTTTTGAAGTGATATCTTGCAGATGTATAGTCCTTCAGTTTATAGTTGGTGAAGGCGTAGTAATAAAACAGGTCTTCCGCCTCGGCACGTCCGCGATAGCGCTCAACCAACACCTCAAATAAGCCCAAAGCCTTGTTATAATCTTTTTGATTATAGTACTTGATGGCTTCCTGGTATTTTTTAGCGTAATCGTTACTTGCTTTTAACTTTTCGTATTTGCTTTTACAACTGCCAAGTGTGATAATTAACAGAGCTAAAACACTGGCTAATAACGTAAGTTGCTTTTTAAACATTTTGCAAAGATAGGTGAATAATATAAATCAGTCAATTATTTATTTATCAGCGAATATATAACGTGTTTCCTGCTCCTTATGTATATAACAAACTATTTAACATCTTTTAACGATTGGGACTATCCGGAGTGTAAAGGTTGGCTCATTTAAATTCTTCCCAGAGCTGTTAAATGGAGTGCTATATTATATAGTATATATAAGTAAGTAATCGGGGCTCTTTTTCCTGGTACGAATGGTTCGATCTTCTTTACTAATATGGAATACTATATAGTATATGTAATTAAACAACTATCCGGTTAGGAGCTGATTGTCCTGTTACTATATATATAGTATATGAGTAATATGGAAAGAGCATGGTTTTGTACTACTAAAATACCAGATAAATGAAGGCTTTATTAACAAAGATGAACCATAATAGTTGATTTTATAGGTAAATGCCCGGGTTGAACATTTGATGAGTAAATTTTCCGACTGATTATTAACGCCTTATGCACATGTGTTAAGTATTTGTTAAGAACAGTTTGCGAAATTGATTTCTATACATACCTTTGCAGCCCGCAAACGAGGAAGCGGGGTTGTTCTTAGAAAGGTTAGTGAAGAGGTTTTGAAGGAAGATAAGTGAGATTGAAAGAGAAAAAATAAAGACCAAAAAAACTTCAAATAAGTTTTCGGAAATTCAAAAAGGTTTATACCTTTGCAGCCCGCTGAGGGGGGATAGAGAAGAGCGGAAAAGGGGTTCAAAACTTAGAATAAAAAAAGAAAAAAAAAGTTTTGGAAAATAGAAAAAGGTTTCTACCTTTGCACTCCCGAAACGAAGGAAAGAAAGAAGGCGGAAACGCTGAGGGATGAAAAGGGAAAACAATTCAGAGCGATTCTGATAAAAACAGAAGAGAAAGCTAACGAAAGAAAGCGATTAATCAAAGAAGAAGTCAGAGCGATTCTGGCGGACAGGAAATGAAAAGTTAAGGAGTGTTAAAACTCCAAGATTATAAAGCGGATCTGAGATAGTGAAGCTGAAAAGTTCTTTTAAGAAATAGAAAATCATGTAGTGTAACGATCGGAAACTAAACCCTTCCGATGAGTTATAAGAAAGCGGGAAGCTGTATAAAGATAACAGTGTGAGTGGAGAGAAGATAGAGGTTAGTGCAAACTGACAACTGCCAACTGCCAGCTCACAATACAGATTCTATTATTAATAATAGGGTCAGAGACAAACAAAACATTTTACAATGGAGAGTTTGATCCTGGCTCAGGATGAACGCTAGCGGCAGG
>NZ_FTMG01000031.1 GCF_900155965.1 Mucilaginibacter lappiensis | reverse complement strand
GATAAGACGATAGTAGATTTGTTTGAGGAACAGGTAGCAAAAACACCTGAAAATATTGCGCTCATTTTCCGTGGGGAGGAATTGACGTATAAAGATCTGAATGATCGTGCGAACCGTTTGGCTCATTATTTAAGAATTACTTATGTGTTAAAGGGGGATGATCTGGTAGGAGTAATGATGGACAGATCAGTATGGTCTGTTATATCTATACTGGGTATTTTGAAAGCAGGAGCCGCATATGTTCCTATTGATATCAATTACCCGCTTGACAGGAAATCATATATCATCAAAGATACCGCACTAAAAGTGTTGATTATAGAATCGTCCAGTATGTTGGAGGTAATTGAACTCGATGTAGCAGTGTTATCTATCGATATACAGTTTGATGATTTTGAGCAGTTGGATAGTTATGAGCGTGATTATATTATTAATCCGGATGATTTGGCCTATGTAATTTATACTTCCGGTTCTACAGGTAAGCCTAAAGGCGTAACGATCAGACATACCAGCAATGTGAATATGTCGCTTGACCAGATACTGAAATTTGATATAACAGAGCAGGATCGTGTTTTACAGTTTGCCTCATTGTCTTTTGATGCTTCTGTTTCAGAAATCTTTATGGCTTTTTATTGTGGTGCTACACTGGTGCTGATAGATGAGTCAATAATTGCCGATGGAGATAAATTTCTGGATTATACCAGGAAACATGGTGTGAGTGTAGTTACATTCCCACCTGTTTATCTGCGAACATTGGACAGAAGTAAACTGGATTTTCTCCGTGTGATCATTACAGCAGGAGAAGCCGCCGTTGTAAGCGATGCACTGTATTATGCGGGAATTTGCTCGTATTATAATGCTTACGGGCCTACCGAGTGTGCTGTATGTGTATCCATTTATAAAGTGGATCCGAAGGGCACTTATAAAGGGCAGATACCGGTAGGTAAGCCCATAGCAAATATGAAAGCGTATATCATGAATAATGATATGAACTTATTGCCTGTAGGGGTCGAAGGTGATTTGTATGTAAGTGGGCGGGGGTTAGCGCGGGAATATTTACATCTTCCTGAATTGACAGCTGAAAAATTTGTAATGTACAAAGGTGAGCGCTTGTATAAAACAGGAGATAAAGCCAGATGGTTACCGGATGGTAATATTGAATTTTTAGGAAGGGCAGATGATCAGGTGAAGATTCGTGGCTATCGGATAGAATTGGATGAAATAACATCGGTGCTTAACAGTATAATTCCTGGTATAGTAGTGGCTAAAGAAGATAGTTTAGGTAATAAACGTTTGATAGCTTATGTGGTTGCGGATAAGAATTATGATCGTGAAAATATATTGCAGCATCTGAAACAACAGCTGCCTGAATATATGATCCCTGCATTATTGATCATGTTGGATGCCCTGCCCTTAACAACTAATGGCAAAGTGAATAAGAAGGCGTTACCAGACCCTGATACAGCAACATTGCTGACAAATGAGTATGAGGCGCCACGGGATGAAACGGAACAACAGTTGGCTACCATATGGGAGGAGTTATTGGGAGTGGGCCGGGTTGGTATTCATGATAGCTTTTTTGAGCTTGGCGGCGATTCAATTATTTGCATACAGCTGGTGAGCCGTGCAAATAAATATGGGTTCGTTTTACATCCACAGGATATTTTTGAATACCAAACTATTGCCGCTTTATCTGCACGACTGAAGGAGAATGCTGTTATACAGGTTGCAGAGCAGGGTTTGTTGACGGGAGAGGCGGGTCTGCTGCCTATACAGCGTTGGTTTTTGGATACGGAATACGATAACAGATCTCATTATAATCAGTCACAGCTTTTAAGTATTGATAAAAAAGTAACTGCGTTGCAGGTGACGAATATTGTACAGACGCTGGTGACCCATCATGATGCACTCAGATTCCAGTATATACAAAAAGAGAGTGGATGGATACAGGAATATGGCAATGCGGCAGGTGTTATAGAAGTTTATGAGGGAGGGGATATTACGGAATTGTGCAACGAAGCGCAGAGGGGATTAGATATCAATAAGGGAAGTGTGATAAAGGTATTGCTTATAAAAACACCGGTAGATGAGCCATATAACCGGTTGTTTATGGTAATACACCATTTGGTGGTAGATGGCGTATCGTGGAGGATTTTACTGGAACAGTTTCAGGAAGGATTAAAGCATCCTTCTGCAGCATTGGGTGCAAAGAGTAGTTCTTTCAGGGAATGGGTGAATGCATTGAATGTGTATGCGGAAAAATATGAGGTAACCTCACAATTGGCTTACTGGCAATTTGTTGCCGACGCATATAAACCTTTACCTGTGGACAGGGTAATTGAAAAAGTATTATGGGCAGATAGGCGTACGCATACAATAACGCTCAATAAAGAATTGACGCGTTCCTTGCTGATGGATGTGAATAGGACTTATAACACCGAAATCAATGATATTTTATTAAGCGCACTGATAAAAACATTAAATGAATGGAGTGGAAGTTCGTCATCTGTTATCGGAATGGAAGGACATGGCAGGGAATTCATTTCTGCTGATATCGATACCAGCAGAACAGTTGGATGGTTTACAAACGTGTATCCATTATTATTGGAAACAGAAGAAGGTATTGCTTCAGGAGATCTGATCATGTCTGTAAAGGAACAGTTGCGTAATGTGCCTCATAAAGGCATCGGATACGGGCTGTTACGTTATAGCTCAGCACTTAATGCAAAGTGGGATATTGTTTTCAACTACCTGGGCCAGGCCGATAACGTGCTGGCAGGTAATGAATTTTTGTATTCTGCGGCCGAACATCCAGGCAATAACATAGGGGGTACCTATCCGGCAGTTACAAAATTGGATATCAATAGTGTAGTCAGCGAAGGTATGCTAACATTACATTGGGGTTATGCCGAAAAACAATATGAACAGGCTACTATTGAGACAATCTCAAAAGCCTTTATTGCTCATCTGAGTACATTGATCATGCATTGTATCAATAATGAGAAGCAATCTACACCCTCAGATTATGGATTGTCTCCTGAGATTAAATACAAAGAATTATCTAAGTTTTTAGCTGGCAAGCAAATTAGTGATATCTATCGTTTAAGTCCTTTACAAAAAGGCATGTTATTCCACCATCTGTATGACAATAATGGAAAAGCATACATGGAGCAGATGCGGCTCGACTTGCCGCATGGGTTGGATATAGACGCTTTTGAAACGGCATGGAATTATATTATTAAACATCACAGTATACTCAGAAGCGGGTTTGTTGCTGATGAACTGAGTATACCTGTGCAATGTGTACATGAGAATGTTTTGATACCATTATCTGTATTTGATTACAGTGATGTGGAAGATAAGGAAGCTGCTGTAAATCGGTTTTTAGCGGCAGATCTGGAACGTGGATTTGATTTTAAGACACCTCCGTTGATGCGTATTGCCCTTATTAAGTTAAGTACATCTTCTTATAAAATGATATGGACTCATTACCATATTATACTGGACGGCTGGTCAAATGCGGTGCTGATCTCTTCCTTCTTACAGGCTTACGCGGCTTATTCCAGAGTTAAGCTACCTGTTGCTATTCCAGTCGATAACTATGGAGATTATATCAGATATATTGGAAAGACTGATCACTATGCGGCTGAATTATTCTGGAAAGAGTATATGGCTGGTTATAGTGAAAAGAGCTTCCTGCCTTTTACTGGTAATGTGTCTGAAATAGAGAGAAATAAAGGAGGTCAAATAGGACATCAACAATTGGTTATTGATGGTGAGATGGCAATTGCAGTAAAACGGTATTGTCAGCAACATCAAATAACAGTAAATACGCTGGTGCAGGGTGTCTGGTCTTTGTTGTTGAGCAAGTATACTGGGAATAATGGAGTTGCTTTTGGAGTAGTGGTTTCTGGTCGTCCGTCAGACTTGTCTGATGCTGAGCACCGGATTGGTTTGTACATAAATAATCTTCCTTTGTACACCGTTGTGCCCGTGGCACAGGTTGCATCTGATTGGTTGGTTACTATTCAAAAAGAGCATACAAAAGCAAGGGAATATCAGTATACAACTTTGAATGAGATCCAACAGTGGATAGGTGTGAAGGGGGACCTGTTTGATACCATCTTAGTGTTTGAGAATTATCCAAAAATGGATGGAGGAGAAGAGGTATTGAAAGTAGGTGATTTGATAGTAGAAGAACAGACCAATTACCTGTTGACAATCAAAGCGGTGGAACAACCGGACAGTTTACATTTTGATTTTGGCTATAACAATGATCTGCTGGATCTTTATTATGTCCAGATGATCAAAGGGCACTTTGAACAGGTAGTGAAACAAATGATAAAAAATTGCCACGTTGAAGAAATTGATATATTAACAGCAGATGAACGTGCACAGTTATTAAATACATTTAATAATACTGTTGTAAATTATGATATTGAAAGCACTATAGTAACTTTATTTGAAGAGCAGGTGAACAAAGCACCCGATCTTACAGCGATTGTTTTTGAAGGAGAGGAATGGACTTACAGAGAACTGAATAAACGTGCGAATCAGTTAGCGGGATATTTAAGGAAAAAAGGAGTCGGCGAAGGTGATCTGGTAGGGATTTGTATAGATCGGTCGTTAGAAATGATGGTAGGTTTGCTGGGGATATTGAAGTCGGGAGCTGCTTATGTTCCCATTGATCCAACGTATCCTGTTAATCGTATCAATTACATGCTGGAAGATTCACGGGTGGCAACATTGCTTGTGAATAAAGATACACAGCACCTTATTACTAAAGGATCAGTACCCTTTGTATTGTCTTTGAATGATCGCTCATTGTTGGATGGAGAGGATACAGAGAACCCTGTTATCTCATTACCTGCTACGTCGTTGGCTTATATTATTTATACATCAGGTTCCACGGGAAGACCCAAAGGAGTAATGATCAGCCATCGGAATGTAGTGAACTTTTTTACAGGTCTTAATCAGCGGTTTGAGTCTGATGAGCAGCAAAGTTGGTTGGCCGTTACGAGTATCAGTTTTGATATATCTGTGCTGGAATTGTTCTGGACATTGACGAAGGGGAACAGGGTGGTTATTTTACCAGATCGTCCGGTGCCATTGACCGATAAAGTGGATATGGATTTCAGTCTGTTTTATTTTGCCGCGCAAGAGGCCATTACATCAGGAAATAAGTATGAGCTGTTATTGGAAGGAGCGAAGTTCGCCGACAAGAATGGGTTGGCTGCGGTATGGATACCGGAGCGGCACTTCCATAGTTTTGGAGACCAGTTCCCGAATCCTTCTGTGGCAGCGGCAGCAGTAGCGGTGTTGACAGAACGTATCAGGATTAGGTCGGGGAGTGTGGTGCTGCCATTGCACGACCCTATCAGGGTAGCAGAGGAGTGGGCTATGGTAGATAATTTATCATCGGGACGGGTAGAAATGTCTGTAGCATCTGGCTGGCACCCCAATGATTTTGTGTTTTTGCCTGACGATTATAAACAAAGACATCAGGCAATGTGGGATAAACTGTCTGTAGTGCAGCAGTTATGGGAAGGAAAATCTTTATCCCGCCGTAATGGAGTAGGGAGTGAATGCAATGTAGTGATACACCCTAAGCCGATTCAGGATACTTTACCGGTGTGGATAACCGCGGCCGGAAGTGAGGAAACATTCAGACATGCGGGCGCCATAGGAGCAAACGTGCTGACGCATTTACTAGGTAAGACGAAAGAGGAATTAAAAGACAGGATCACTGTATATAAGGCATCTCTGGCTGAGCATGGGTTTGACCCTGAACAGGGTAAGGTAGCGGTGATGCTACATACTTTTGTGGGGGATGATTTACGACAGGTCAAAGAGACGGTGAAGGAGCCATTTAAAAATTACCTGCGGCATTCAATTGATCTGCTGAAGCCAGTAGTAGACCAAGCCGGATTGAGTCTTGAAAGAGATTTGGATATAATATTGGAAATGAGCTTTCAACGATACTTTAGTACGAGCGGGTTATTCGGAACTCCGGAGAGTTGTTTGGCGCGTATCAGGGAGCTGCATGCCATAGGCGTAAATGAGATTGCGTGTCTCATTGATTTCGGAATTGATAAGGATATAACATTAACACATTTATCGCATCTGAAGAAACTGCAGGAACTGGTAAAACAGACGGCAGCCCAGCAACAGCTGCTCGCCAAACGTATGGAAAAATTATGGTCGCCGGAGGAGATCATTTTGCAACAGGGTATTACAAATATGCAATGCACCCCTTCGTTTGCCAAGGAGCTGGTGAGTAACGCTATTGGTCAGAATGCATTAAAACAACTGAATACATTACTGATTGGTGGAGAAGCATTGCCGGTAGCGCTGACTAAGGACGTATTTGCTTATTACAAGGGTGCTATCTATAATATGTATGGCCCTACTGAGACGACTATTTGGTCTACGATCAAAGAGATTAAACATACGGACAAGGTATCAATTGGGACACCTGTTTCGAATACACAGGTGTATGTGTTGGGCGCCCGTAATGAGTTGTTACCAGTAGGAGTAGCAGGTGAGTTATATATAGGAGGGGATGGTGTTTCGCGTGGATATCTTAATAAACAGTCACTAACGGATGAGAAGTTTGTCAATCTTTCTTTTGGAAAAAATGGTAAGATATACCGCACAGGAGATCTGGGGCGATGGCTGCCAGATGGAGAGCTCGAATGCCTGGGAAGGCTGGATGACCAAGTGAAGATTAGAGGTCACAGGATTGAAACAGGAGAAATAGAAAGTGTGATCAGTGAGTTGCCGGAGGTGAGTCAGTGTGTGGTGGTGAAGAAGGAAGATGCTTTGGGGAATAAGATGTTGGTGGGGTATATAGTACCAGGAGATGGATTTAATATGACGGAAGTGACGGCGTATATAAAATCCAGGCTACCGGCCTATATGGCACCTGCGTTGTTGATTACGCTTGATAAATTACCATTGACACCCAATGGAAAGATTGATAAAAAAGCGTTACCTGATGCTGGTAATATTGAATTACTGCATGGTGAGTATGTAGAGGCAAGGAATGAAATAGAGGAAAAGTTGATCAGGATATGGAGTGAGTTATTGAAAATAAAAAAGATCAGCGTAAAAGATAGTTTCTTTGATCTGGGAGGTAATTCCTTGCTGGCTATACAGATTATTGCAGCAGTGGGTAATGAATTGGGTGTGCAGATCACTATTAAGGATTTGTTTGAAAACCCTGTGGTTGAAGCATTGGCATGTGTGATCAGTGGCAAAGAGCAGCGTGTGGTCAACAGATTGATGCGGGCACCGGAGCTAAAGGCTTATCCACTTACTGGTATTCAGAAAGCATACTGGCTGGCTTCGCAGCAGGAAAATGTGTCTATCTCCTATAATATTACATTGGGTTGGAAAGTAGAGGGGGTGATAGACCAGATAAGGCTAACTAAGGCATTCCGGTTGTTGTTGCAGCGGCATGATATCCTGCGTTCAGTGATCAATTATGATGAGCATGGAGAACTTAGATTATTTGTGCGTGACACTATAGATGGATTGATAGAGGAGCCGGGCGATCATGAACCACTGAGCCTGTTAGCAGAAGAGAACCGGTTCGTGTTTGACTTTGAACAAGGGCCTTTATTGAGGATCAGGCTATTCAGGAATGCAGCTTCAGAATATTTTATTCTGTTTAATACACATCATATCATATCTGATCCCTTCTCTTTGAAAATAATATTTGTAGAATTACTGGCGCTTTACAACGGCGATGTGTTGCCACCGATTGGTCACACGTTCAAAGATTATGCTTACTCGCTCTCCTTACAGGCAGATGGCCGTTCGCAACATGAAAGGTTTTGGAGGAGTTATCTTAAGGATAGAATTCCGGAAGTACGGTTCCCTGCCGTTAAGCAAAATGTGGCTGTGAGTAATGAGGCAAATGTTGTGGCGCTTAGGGTTACTGATAAGGCATTGTTGCAGACAATGAGAAGTTATAACAGAGAGCAGCAGGGGACGATGTTCGTGATGTTGTTGACATTGGTAAACGTATTGGTGTATATGGAAACGGGACAGCAGGATATCAGTTTTGGTAGTCCGGTGAATGGCCGAGATACAGGAGAATTAAAAAGCATAGTGGGACTTTTTCTGAATACGATCATCATCAGGACATCCATAAAAGAAGATCCTGTTTTTGCAGCCTTATATAACATGGTGAAAGCATCCGTACTATCTGCATTAGCGCACAGTGATTTTCCTTATCTTGAAGTAGCAGATGTAGATACAGGTAAGGGTGAATTCAATATAGGATTTAATCTCAACCCTACTGATCTTAATATGGCGGAAATCAGCTACCCTGATCTTCATTTTATACCGTTACAAGCCGAAGGGTATTTTGTAAAAGCGGATTTATGGTTTGATACTGCAGAACGGGAAAATGATTTGACTATATCGCTTTCTTATCGTAAAGATCGTTTTGAAGATGCCTATATAAAGACCCTGATAGATAAGCTGGAACGTTTGCTGAAATATTGTATGACCAATAAAGACGCTACGTTAACCTCGTTAAAAGCTAAAATCGTATCTGACCGGATGGATACTGTGAAGAGTAAGAACCTCACAAAACTCAAAAGCCAACTTTAATTTCCTAAATAATTTATATATGAATAATCTGAGCAAATTGAAGAATATTCAATCCAGTTCTGCTGTGATCAGCGATCAGTCGCTGGTAGTTAAAGAATTTTTATCGGCAAGCCAATTTCCGTTGGTGATCAGGCCAAGATATAAAGGCGTTGACCTTGTTGACTGGGTAAAAAAGAGCCGAGCTGAATTTGAAGGGGAATTACTGTTACATGGCGGATTATTGTTGAGGGGGTTTGGTATCGGCACACTGGATGATTTCGGAAGGTTTGTAGATGCTTTTGATTCGGCTCCAATAGCATATATGTTTCGCTCTTCACCCAGGCATGAGCTGGATGAGAAGGTGAAAAATGTGTATAATTCTACAAATTACCCAAAAGGAGAAAGTATTAACCTGCATAATGAATCTTCTTATAGCAGATCCTGGGGCATGAAGATATTGTTCTGTTGCCTGCAGCCTGCAGATGAAGGCGGGGAAACGCCAATAGCAGATTCAAGGAAAATACTGGCATCTATTCATCCCGACCTGGTGAATAAGTTTAAAGAAAAAGGCGTGTTGTACAAGCGTACACTTATTAAAGATATCGGCATGTCCTGGCAGGAAGTATTTCAGACAGATGATCCAAAGATGGTAGAAACGGTGTGTAATAAAAATAATATCAAGTATGATTTTGTAAGTGATGACCATCTGAATATTGAGTGGGTAAAACCCGCTGTTTATCTGCATCCAGTATCAAAAGAAGCCACTTGGTTCAATCATGTTTATTTCTTTAACAAATATTCAAGGTATGAAGAGCTGGGACTTGCATATACAGAAGAGGTTTCCTCTGACCTGATACATACTGACACCTTGTTTGGAGATGGGACGACTATAAGTTTAGATGAATATCTCGAAATAAAAAGGGCCTATAACCTTAATAAGATCGCCTTTGAATATGAGAAAGGGGATATCATTTACCTTGATAATATGCTGGCCGCTCATGGCCGCAATCCATATGCGGGAAAACGCTTGGTAGCCACGGCGATTATTGAACCCGCCGGAGACAATTTAACATCATCAATTAATTTATAGCATGAGGCAATTTCAACTTTCAGGCCAACAAATTCGTGATCTGGCCCTTTGGCAGGCCACTGGTTTAGGTACGATAACGGCTGATTTTACTATATATGGAACTCATAGCAAGGAAGCCATTTTTACCGCGCTTGCAACAATTACTGATCGTCATGATATACTCAGAACGAATTTTGTTTACAGAGATGGTGTAAATATACCTTTTCAAACAGTCGCGCCCAGGTTAGGAATAAAGAATCAATGCTTTGATACGGGGCAATTGAGTCTGGAAAAGCCGTTATCGGTGAATGTAGTGTTTGCTGATTCTGTTACTGTTATATTCAGAGCTTTGGCGCTGATACTGGATATATATACCGTACAGGAACTACGTCAGGAGATCCAGACTGTACTAAATGGTGTGACTTTGGCAGTAGATGCGGATGATTTGTTACAATTTGGTAGTTATACAGAATGGGAGGTGGGATTGACTGAAGAAGGAAATCCGGAAGCCACTGCTTTCTGGAATGAAATAAGAACTAATGCAAGTAAGGACACTGGGCTGTTTGTATCAGATAAGCTAATAGATACATCTTCTGGCCTGCATAGTGAATTTGATGGTACTTACATTTCATTAATGGCTGATAAGCTGCAGGTATCTGAGAAGGTATTGTTGCTTTCATTGTTTAAACAGAGTATTTCAAGGTATACAGATAAGAAATCGCTGACGATTGAATGTTTGGCTGATGGACGTGTGTATGATGAACTAAGGATGACACTGGGTCCTCTGTCAAGATTATATCCTGTTAATTTTCAGGAAGATAACGATACTGATCCCGCAAAACTAATGGCGCACATCAATAGCGAACTGGAAACCGCTGCGAACTGGAACGATTACTATTATGCGTTGCCTGATGAGTTATGGCCGGATAGTAGGTTACAGTTCGTATTTGAGTTCCTAGAGGGCGGAGTTAACGTACAGGATGACTTTAATGGCAGATTGAAGTTGCGTGTCGTGAAGACAGTCGCTTTATGGAAATTGGATCTGATTTTCCCTGCCGGAAATTACTATACGGCTTTAGCGTCTTTGCTTATGGCAGACCTCAGCGAGAGATTATATGATATAAACTTACCGGTGTTACATGTAAGTGAGAAGGATAAAAAGCATATACAGGATTATAATGATACCCGTATTAATTTACCCGCGCTTACTTTACCCGAAATGATCAGGCGGGTATTTCGTACGCAGGGGAATGATATTGCTGTGCAGGGGACGAGTGAACATATTACATATTATCAGCTGGAAGAAAGCGTAGGGCATATAATAAGTGCGCTCATTCAGGATTATGGCATAGCGAAGGGGGATGTTGTGGGGATACTGATGGATGATGATATGCAGGTACCAGCAGCCTTACTTGGTGTATTGTTCGCGGGTGCTGCTTATGTGCCACTTGATCGGCATAATCCAGGAGCGCGATTAAAGAATATTATCAATGAAAGTAAATGCAAGCTGATCATAAGTGATAAATGGGTGCCGGAGGAAGTGAAAGATAATTGCGGAGAGACAGAATTTGTTGATGTTGAATATTTACAGATATCGAAAATATCTTTAAGTAACCCGGTAATTGTTGATCCTTCGGATACTGCTTATCTGATTTTTACGTCTGGAACTACCGGTATACCAAAGGGGTGCCAGCTATTGCACGGCAACCTGATGAATTATATCCATTGGGCTAATGGGTATTATTTTAAGAAAGCGGAAGAAGGAAATTTTCCTTTACTTACCAATTTAAGTTTTGATCTTACTGTCACTTCTATATTTACTACCCTGAGCAGGGGAAGGACTTTGTATTGTTTAGACCGGGAATTAAGCCTTGTTGAGAAACTGGGGTATTGTTTTCGTAACCCAAACGGAATTGATACCATTAAACTGACCCCAACGCATATTTCTTTATTGTCTGATGTCGATATCCGTGATTCGGATATAAAATGTGCTATTGTTGGCGGCGAAGAATTACGATTTTCACACGTAGAGATACTAAGGGCTATTGCACCCGGAATAACCATATATAATGAATATGGGCCAACTGAGGCAACGGTAGGCTGTATTGTAAAGCTGATAGAAAAGGATGATGAGAAGATAACAATAGGGCGGCCTATTGCAAATATGGAGATGCTGGTGCTGGATGCTGAGGAGAGTCTTTTGCCTGTTGGAGTAGCCGGAGAACTATACATTACAGGAGCAGGGGTTGCGAAAGGATATTGGGAACAGCCAGGTATTACTGCTGATAAGTTTAAAGCCCTTTCCGGAGTGAGATATTACAGGACGGGCGATCTGGTGCGTTTGCTGCCTAATGGAGACATGGAATTTTATGGAAGGATAGATGAGCAGGTGAAGATACGGGGAAACCGCGTAGAGCTGGGAGAAATACAGGACTGCTTATCCTGTTTTGAAGGGATTGGACAGGTGGTCGTGGTGGTAAAGAAAGACGTAGCCGAGGAGAAATATATTACGGCTTATTATGTAAGTGATAATGAAATTACTACAAGAGTACTAAAAATGTTTTTACTGGAGCGGTTACCAGATTATATGGTGCCGGCATTTTTTATACCTATTAAAAATATACCTCTTACAGCAAATGGAAAATTAGATCCGAAGCAGTTACCCGATCCTTTCATTTACCAGGTGCAGCAGAAAAGAGAATATTTACCGCCTGTGAGTGAAACGGAAAAGTTGATCACTGCTATCTGGAGCAGGATGTTACATTTGGAGAAGATCGGCGTGAATGATAATTTCTTTGAATTGGGTGGGCATTCATTACTGGCTATGCGGGTTGTTTCCGCCATGCGGAAAGAGATGGTAGTAAACCTTGTCATAAAGGATTTATTTGGAAAGCCTACAATTAAAACACTGGCCCGTTTGATTGAAGAAATGCAGGAAGGATTACTGTTACCGGAAGTAACAGTAGTGGAGGACAGGCCATCCCAGATTCCCTTGTCCTATGCCCAGGAGCGGTTATGGTTTATTGACCAGTTAAGGGGAAGTACACATTACCATATGCCTTCAGTTTTCAGGTTGCTGGGACCTTTGGATGTGCATTTACTGGAGCTTTCATTCAGGGATGTGGTTAATCGTCATGAATCACTTCGTACCGTTTTTAAAGAAGTGAATGGAATTCCTTACCAGGAGATATTGGAGAGGAATGGATGGACGCTGGATTATCATGACAATCCGATAGTGCATCTGGATGAGCTGGTGGAGCAGGAGATCAAAAGACCCTTTGATTTGTCGAAAGATCATCCTTTGAGAGTGAGGTTGTTTTGGGTGACAGACGATGAACATATTTTAGTCTTGGTGCGGCATCATATAGCGGCTGATGGCTGGTCTGGTTCTTTGCTGGTGCATGAGTTTGAGGCGTTTTACAGGGCACGTACCGGAAACGGGGGGCAAGAGTTACCAGCGTTGTCTTTGCAGTATGCTGACTATGCTATTTGGCAGCGGAAATACGTGATTGACGAGGTACTTGAAAAGCAGATAGGATATTGGGAGGAAAAGCTGCAGGATCTGGAGGCATTGAATTTACCATTGGATTATCCGAGGCCTAAGGTACAGAGTGTAAGGGGGGCGAACCTGAATTTCGTAATTAACAGAAAAGTGAGTGATCAGCTGGATGAGCTGGCTCAGCGACAGGGAGTAACCTTGTTTATGCTGTTGCTATCTGTATATAAGGTGCTGTTGTATAAATATAGCAGTCAGACTGATATTTGTGTGGGAACGACAATTGCAGACAGGCCGGAAACAGAACTGGAGCCGCTCATAGGTTTTTTTGTAAATACGCTTGCATTGAGAACAGATTTGAGTAACGACCCTATTTTTAGTGATGTGGTTGTTCAGGTGAAACGTACCACGTTGGAAGGGTATAGTTATATAGGGGTTCCATTTGAAAAAGTGGTAGACAGAGTGGAGAAAGAGCGGGACAAAAGCCGGAGTTCTTTATTCCAGGCGTTATTCGTATTGAATAATAATGAGGACGCGAAAGTCCATTCACTGGGAGATCTTATTGTGCAGCCCGAGGGACTGAGTTACCAGACAGCAAAGTTTGATCTTACATTTTTTGCCCAGGAGACAGAATCGGGGATAGCGATGTCGATCAATTATTGCAGTGACTTGTTTGCACCGGAGACGATTTTACGGATGCGGGGTCATTTTGAAAACCTGTTATCCTCCGTATTAGAGAATATTGACCAGCCCGTTGGAACTTTGCGGATGCTTGACAAACAGGAAGAGGACCAGTTGCTGAATGAATTTAACCAGTTTGAGCTGCCCTATCCATCGAGCACAGTGATAGAGCTGTTTGAAGAGCAGGCATTGGTTTATCAGGATAGAGCAGCCGTACGTTTTGGAGATGTTGTTCTGAACTATCGGGAGTTGAACGAGCGTGCCACGAAACTGGGAGCTTATTTAAGGCATGAAT
>NZ_FTMG01000032.1 GCF_900155965.1 Mucilaginibacter lappiensis | reverse complement strand
AGCGTACCGGACTGTTTTCCAATCCTACAAATACCTTACGCGAGCCGATATCTATACCGGCTGCATGATGATGCATCTTTTCCATCCTGTTGACTTATCGTTAATAAGCCGTGCCCGAAGGAGTGTAAAGAAAAAGACAGGCTACCCATCGGACAAACACAGTTAGTGTTGTACCATACCCTTAGACTCATTGCTTCAGAACCATACTCAGGGACAGGCAAAAATGCACTATAACTTAGACGGCCACACTGCACGGCTTTGCAAAGATAATGTCATTGAACCCTTAAAGGCCCCCGGATTTTAAAACTCAGGGTGACGCCCTTGTTTACTTGCCGGCTACTGCCTATTCAACAAAGCCGCGAACTTATTGCCATAATCGTCCAGTTGTGCCTGATACTGATGATGCAGGGCGGTTTCCTTGTAGTTTTTAGTAGTATCGGCCAATCCGTTCAATACATACAGCTGAAACTGCACTTCGTTGGAATTCAGCGCTTCGGGTTTATTTTGCAATAGCGTATAATTATAGGCCAATTGATCGGTCAAATAACTATCAATACCTTTTACATAGCGGTTGGCCAGTTCCTTATCATTCAGTTTATAGGCTACCTGTGCCAGCATCAGTTTACGGTGGGCCGAATCGATATTCGGGTTGATGTCCGGCATTTCCTGATCAAACTTGTGCAGCACATTCAGCGCCAGGTCGTTCCGGCCATCTTTAATCAATCCCTGGGCCAGGTCGTGGAAGGTGGTTTCCATGAAAGGGTAAAACTCGGTTTTGGCAATAGGGTCAAGATACCGGGCATATTTAAAGTTGCCGAATTTAAACTTGGTCATTACATTGTTATACATAACCTGGCTGTTTACCTTGCTCAATTGGTTTTGTACAGATGTATCGGCCTCAAACGGTATCAGGTGATAAACAAAACCCTCTTTGTACGCATATGGATGCAGACCGCCCATACTTTCGGGTCCGAAGCCAAGGCTAAAGCAGATAGGCCTGCGCCAGTTATTATGGGCGATAACATCCATAATGGCCAGGTTATCCTTAAATATATAATTAGTGGGGTATTTCCACTCCATCTCTTTGGTTAGTTTATCTTTTTGTTGCGCCGTAATTACTCCGTTCTTCAGCACTTCATCGGGCTTGATAGTTAGTTTAAAGTTTTTGGTGGGTAGATAGTTCATGGTTTCACCGTTCTGATACTGCACTTTGGTTCGGCTATCATCCGAGGTAATAAAATCAAACACGTCCTTTACATCTACAGATCCGGGTATCTTGGCATCGTTATAAGCAATTACATCACGTGTGCCTAATCTGTATTTTTCAAAGGGCATGGTTAATGGTAAAGGTGCCGATTGATTCATCGGCTTATCCATCTGGTGTATATACCAGTCCATCCCCAGCAAACTGTTGCATACAATGCGCACATCGGGCCTGATACCTTCCACCTCCTGATCATACCAAAGCGAATAGGTATCATTATCGCCGAAGGTAAACAGGATAGCATTTTTTGGGCAGGATATCAGGAAATTGTAGGCCATATCATGCGGGATCATTTTGGTGGACCGGTCATGATCCCCCCATTCCTGCCGGGCCAGCAATACGGGGGCAACCAACAGACAGGTTACCACCGATGCCAGCGCCGCGCTGCGCGCGTTTATCTTGCGGCGTGCGGCATCATAAAGAGCCAGCACACCCAATCCAATCCAAATAGCAAAAGCATAAAACGAGCCTACGTAGGAGTAATCGCGTTCGCGGGGTTGCAGGTTAACCTGATTCACATACAACACAATAGCCAGACCGGTAAAAAACCAAAGCAGGGCTATAATGGTGGCATCGCCCCGGCGTTGTTTAAAATGATAAATCATTCCTAATAAGCCAAGCACCAATGGCAGGGCATATAAAGGGGTATAAGTGTTTGAATTGATGATAGATTTAGGCAGATGACGGGCCCCGTCAAATATGCCCGACGTCCAGTTACCATCGGTCGACGCTGTGCTGGTTTGCCCGTCCAGATCGTTATACCGGCCAACAAAGTTCCACAGAAAATAGCGCCAGTACATCTGGTACATCTGCCAGCTCAGCATCCATTTCATGTTATCGGCAAAGGTTGGGCTTTGCCCATCGGGCAGCTTAAGCCATTGCTTGTAGAATTGTACGTTTTGTGCAAAGTCCTGGTCGCCTTCGGTGCTGTGCATACGGGGCATAAGGGTATTATGATCAAACACATAATTCTGCTTTTTTCCATACACCTCGTAGCGGTTCCGCCCCTTGCGGTACATGGCGCTGCCTTCGCTTTGGTCAATTACTTTGGCGTCAAATTGCGCGCCGTAAAGCAGGGGATTATCGCCATACTGCGTCCTGTTGAGGTAGCTATTCAATGCAAACGCGTTATCCGGGTGCGTATTGTTCAAATTGGTATTGGCGGCAGCCCGGATAGGGGTATATATAAATGATCCATAGCCAAAATAGATAAAGGCCAGGCATACCAGTGCCAGGTTCAATGCCGTTTTTTTATGGCGGATGCTATACCTGATAGCGATAACCAATAACACGATAATGGCTACAAAAACAAACGCCGCGCCACTACCAAAACCCAGACCCAGGGTGTTTACAAAAAACAGATCGGAGTAAGCGGCTATTTTGATGGTATATTCCCGGATGCCGTATTGCACCAGGCCCAGGATCACAATACTGATCAGAAACACCACGATGCTGCTTTTTATGGTAGGACTCTTATACCGGTGAAAATAATAAACCATGCTAATAGCAGGTATGGTAAGCAGGTTAAGTAAATGTATGCCGATAGAAAGACCCATGATATAGGCTATCAGCACTATCCATTTATCGGCGCCGGGTTCATCGGCATGTGCCTCCCATTTGAGTATGGCCCAAAACACTACTGCTGTGCACAATGACGATAAGGCGAAAACAATGGTTTCCACCGCCGAAAACCAGAAGGTATCGGTATAAGCAAAGGCCAGTGCCCCTACCAGGCCGGCGCCCATGATGGCGATCATTTGCGATGAACTGATGTCCTCGTCTTTGGCCACCATCAGTTTTTTAGCCAGGGCGGTTATTGTCCAAAACAAAAACATCACCGTTACCCCACTCGCCAGTGCCGACCCCAGGTTAGTAAAATAAGGCACCTTGGTATTATCGCCGAAAGAGAGTAAGGAAAACAATTTACCCAGCATGGCAAACATCGGGTAACCCGGCTGATGCGATACCTGCAGGCGGTAAGCGCAGGATATAAACTCGCCGCAATCCCAAAAGCTAACAGAGGGTTCCAGGGTTAAAACATAGGTGGTAAAAGCAATCAGGAGGCAAAGCCAGCCAAACAGGTTATTGATCTTGTGGTAATGTATCATAAATAAGGTTGTAAAGTTTAGTCATATGTAACTGAGCACCAATTTCGGGGTAAAGGGTTAAAAATCCATGGACATTAACATACCTTAACATCTTTTAACACATTTTAACACATTGATTTTAAGTGAATAGCGTAAGATATTGATCAGCAGGCATTGCCGGAGTATATCATTGAGCATAAAATGTATAATTCGGTAAACTGAAAATACATCCTGTTAAATCACTAACTCACTAAATCAATAATTCAATAATTATTAAGGCGAAACCCAAAAATTTTCATACTTTTGTATCCCGTACACAAACAATTGGTACCACTTAAAAAAGGTGCCACTTTACACAAAATCATGACTAAATATATTTTTGTTACGGGCGGCGTTACCTCGTCGTTAGGAAAAGGTATTATCTCAGCCTCTTTAGCCAAACTCCTTCAATCTCGCGGTTATCGCGTCACTATCCAAAAATTTGATCCCTATATCAATATTGATCCGGGAACATTAAACCCATATGAACACGGAGAGTGCTATGTGACAGAAGATGGCGCCGAAACAGATCTGGACCTTGGCCATTATGAGCGATTTTTAAATACCCCTACTTCCAAAGCAAACAATATTACTACAGGTCGTATTTACCAAAATGTGATCAATAAGGAACGTGAGGGTGCTTTTTTAGGTAAAACCGTACAGGTTGTACCGCACATTACCGACGAGATCAAAAGAAATTTCCGCATACTGGGTGAAAGCGGCGAGTACGATATCGTGATCACCGAACTGGGTGGCACCGTAGGTGATATCGAATCGTTACCATACATTGAGGCTGTACGCCAGTTTAGGTGGGAAAATGGCTCAGGCAACTCTTTGGTTATCCATTTAACATTAGTGCCTTTCCTGGCTGCCGCAGGCGAATTAAAGACAAAACCTACCCAACACTCCGTAAAAATGCTGCTGGAGTATGGTATACAGCCCGATATATTGGTTTGCCGTACCGAACATCCACTTAACAACGATATCCGTAAAAAAATAGCACTGTTCTGTAATGTAAATATTAACGCGGTTATTGAGTCAATAGATGCATCAACTATCTACGATGTGCCTTTACTGATGCTGAAAGAGCAATTAGACAAAACGGTACTAACCAAGCTTAAACTCCCCCACAAAAACGAGCCTGACCTGGAAAGCTGGAAAGATTTCCTGGGTCGTTTAAAAAACCCTACTGCCGATGTGCGCATTGCTTTGGTAGGTAAATATGTGGAACTTCCGGATGCTTATAAATCTATCACCGAGGCGTTTATACACGCCGGCGCTAAAATGGAGTGTAAAGTAAGGGTTGAGTATATCCCATCGGAGCAATTAACGCCCGAAAATGCTATCGAAAAATTAAAAGGCATGCATGGTGTATTAGTTGCCCCAGGTTTTGGTGAGCGTGGTTTTGAGGGCAAAATACAAGCCATACGTCATGTACGCGAAAACAATATCCCGTTCTTTGGTATCTGTTTGGGTATGCAATGCGCGGTTGTGGAATTTGGCCGTAATGTTTTAGGCTTGGATAATGCCAACAGCACCGAAATGAACCCGGAAACACCCTACCCTGTAATCGGTATGATGGAGGATCAGAAAAACATCACCAACAAAGGCGGTACCATGCGCCTGGGCGCTTATGCCTGCGACTTGAAAAAGGGCAGCAAAGCGGCCGCCATATACGGAAAAACCCATATTTCGGAACGTCACAGACATCGTTATGAGTTTAATAACGATTATCTTAAACAATATGAAACCGCCGGTTTAACACCATCTGGCATCAATCCTGATAATGGCCTGGTAGAGGTTGTGGAGCTGAAAAATCACCCATTTTTCGTAGGTGCGCAATTTCATCCTGAATTAAAATCAACAGTTGCTAATCCACACCCACTTTTTATTAACTTTGTCGCCGCTTCGCTGGCTTATGCCCGCAAGAAGTAAATACAGATATTTATAACGCCTGGACGCGTTCTGAGTATACTATGAATTGAGCTAAAGCATCGTAACATACCTGCTGACGATAACTCTAAGCAATATATAGTGTATGAAGATGGCATCGATCTAAGCAACAAAGACAAAAAAATTAACAGTGATGATCAATAACTGACAAAAAACTGATCATTCGATACAATAGATAATGGATAAAAATACATTTACAGGATTATTCCTGATCATGGCAATTATTGCTGGCTCAATTTATTTTCTGAAGCCATCTGATGCCGAACTTAAAAAAGAGCGACTGGTACAGCAGCAGGACTCCATAAGAAAGGGTTTAGTTAAAGCAAAAACCGCCGCGGCAACAGCAGCAGCCAAAACAGATACCACTAAAGCCCAGGTAATTGATTCAGCCTTACTGAAAAGCCCTTTCGGAGCAGCCTCTGTAGGCAGCGAAAAAGTGGTAACCTTAGAGAACAAAGAGCTATTGGTAAAGCTGAGCACAAAAGGCGGTAAAGTTGCATCGGTTGAATTAAAGAACTTTAAAACTTTTGATAAAAAGCCGCTTATACTTTTCAGTGGCGATCAAAATCATTTTGGTTTAAATTTCACGGCAGGTAATACTCCTATCAATACCGACAACTATTATTTTACGCCAAGTGCACCTGAACTTAAAGTTGCCGAAAAAGATTCTGCTTCGGTTACCTTACGTTTAAGCTACAGCCCTACCCAGTACATTGACTATGTGTACAGCTTAAAGGGTACCGGCTATAAACTGGGCCTAACCATTAAGCCAACCGGGCTTGACGGCATCATCAATAACAGCGGCAACATTAACCTGAACTGGGCAGCCAGCCTGCACAAACAGGAAAAGGATATGAAGCAGGAGCGTCAGTATTCAACCGTATACTATTTTAATACCGAAGGACAGGTTGATTATTTGAGCGAAACCAAGGATGACCAGAAAGACATCAGCGATAAAAAAATGCAATGGGTTGCCTTTAAACAGCACTTTTTTTCAAACGCGTTGTTAGTTAAAAACAGCATCAGCCGTTCAAACATAAGCGTATCAACTGATGTAGCTGATACTGCCGACGTTAAACAAATGAAAGCCGACCTGACCATTGCGCGCAGTGCCGATGGCAGTGTACCTATGGAGTTTTACTTCGGCCCTAACCGTTATTCAACCTTAAAGGCTCAGGGATCTGACCTGCAA
Source organism: Mucilaginibacter lappiensis (assembly GCF_900155965.1). GTDB lineage: Bacteria > Bacteroidota > Bacteroidia > Sphingobacteriales > Sphingobacteriaceae > Mucilaginibacter > Mucilaginibacter lappiensis. Next base: position 2,840 of record NZ_FTMG01000032.1, on the reverse strand, counting down.
AAATTGGTTAACCTGGGTTGGGGACCGTTAAAATACATTAATCAATTTGCCGTACTACCGGTATTTAATTTCCTGAAACAGTTTAACTGGAATTATGGCCTGATTATTTTAGTATTGACCATTGTACTTAAGTTGGTATTATCACCGCTTACTTATAAATCATACCTTTCTATGGCTAAGATGCGTGTGCTGAAGCCGGAGATGGATGAGATCAAAGCTAAAGTTGGGGAGGATAACCCTACCCTTTTACAACAGGAATATTTAAAACTGTATAAAAAGGCTGGCGTAAACCCATTGGGTGGTTGTTTACCGCTATTGATCCAAATGCCGATAGTGATTGCCTTCTTTCGCTTTTTCCCAAGCTTGTTTGAGCTGCGTGGCGAAAGCTTTTTGTGGATGCATGACCTTTCGACCTATGATTCGGTGATCACCTTTGCTCCGATAGCTATATTGGGTGGTATAAGCCACATCAGCCTAATGTGTTTGCTGATGACGATATCAACGCTGATCTATACTTATTTTAACAACCAGATATCGGGTGCTACAGGCCAGATGAAATACATCGGTTATATCACCCCTATCGTATTCCTGGTTACCCTGAACAGCTATCCTGCCGGTTTGAACTATTATTACTTCCTGGCCAACATGCTTACCTTTTTACAACAATACCTGATTAAATTCATGGTTGATGATAAAAAGATCCATGCCCAGATCCAGGAAAATAAAAAGAAACCTGAAGAGAAGAAAAAGAAATCAGGTTTTGGAGCCCGCATGGAAGAAATGATGCGTCAGCAACAAGTACAACCTAAGAAAAAATAATTTTTTTGATTTTGGGACTTTGGGACAAAGGACTAAAAGACAAAGACAACAAAAAAAGCCCTGAAAGATGAATCTTTCAGGGCTTTTTTATATTAACGCGTCATTGCGAAGTACTAAGCTACAGCCCCACCCAACCCTCCCCGGAAGGGAGGGCTTTAAAATATTTTCCAAAGTCTCCCCTTCCGGGGGAGATTTAGAGGGGGCTTTCGTACCTCGCAATGACGCGTTTTTTAATCCTCTTATCTAAAAAAACACTAAAATAATTAGCAAAATATATTACATTTGAACTATGTATGCAATTGTCGATATCGAAACCACCGGGGGCCATGCCAGCGCAAATGGCATTACCGAAATTGCCATATGCATACACGATGGCAAAAAGGTAGTTAAGCGTTTCCAGTCGCTGGTAAACCCACTTAGGGAGATACCCGTTTATATCAGTGCCTTAACCGGTATCACTAACGAAATGGTGCAGAAAGCCCCTCCGTTTGAAGATGTGGCTGCTGATATTTACCACCTTATCCACGGTAAGATATTTGTTGCCCATAATGTTAATTTCGATTATTCATTTGTACGTTATCATTTAGCTGCGGCCGGTTACGATCTGCAATGCAACAAACTGTGTACCGTGCGCCTGGGTCGAAAAATATTACCCGGGCTGCCCTCCTATAGCCTCGGGCGCTTATGCAAGCACCTGGGTATCGATAACGAAAGCCGTCACCGTGCCGGTGGTGATGCCGAAGCCACAGCCGAACTATTTACCCTGCTGCTGAACAGCGATACAGAAGGTCATATTAAAGGAGCGCTGAAGCAGGGATCCAAGGAACAATTGCTTCCTCCGAATCTTCCCAAAAAAGACATTGACCAGCTGCCTTATATGCCTGGTGTATATTACTTTCATGATCAAAAGGGCAAAGTGATCTATGTAGGTAAGGCCAAAAGCCTGAAGAAACGGGTAAGCAGTCATTTTACCGGCAATAACCCCGGTTTGCAGCGACAGGAATTTCTACGAAACATACACCAGGTAACTTTCCAGATTTGTGGTACCGAACTGATTGCTTTTGTATTGGAAGCTATCGAGATCAAGCGCCTGTGGCCCAAATATAACCGCTCTCTGAAACGTTTTGAGAATGCCTACTGCTTATACGCTTTTGAAGATCAACGCGGCTACCTGCGCATAGCTGTAGACAAATACCGCAAATACAGCGACCCGATATATACCTGCAATTCTCTGCTTGATGGTTACAATCTGCTTAACAAGCTGATTGAGAGTTTTGAGCTTTGCCCAAAGCTATGTTTTATTCAAAAGAATCAGGACCTATGTACCAGCGTTGCGGGCAGTTCCTGTGCCTGCGAAGGTGTGGAAACCGTTGATGATTACAACCGCAGAGTAAATACCGCCATTGACCAATTAAAGCAAGCCTTACCTACCTATGCCATCCGCGATGAAGGTCGTACCGGCGATGAACATAGCTGCATTTTGGTTGAAAAGGGCCAGTTTTACGGAATGGGCTATATATCTCATTATTTTGATGCCGATAATATTCAGCAACTCAAAAATTACCTGACCCCATACCCGGGTAATGACTATATCAAGAATATTGTATCCAATTATGCCACACGTTATCCGGAACGGATGGTGGTGTTTGCTTCCTGATTAGGAAAGACATACCTTTAGATTAGCTTCAACAAGAATAAACGAGTTGTTATTATTGTTGAAGCTTTCTTTTTGCTTCTTTTTCTTTGTTAACAACTCCGATTTTTGTTAAAAAGATTAACACCGACAGAGGCACATTAAAAGACTTACCAGGCTTAAAGGCCTATACTTCGATTCAATCCTCTGTCAGTTTGTTTAAACAAGCATCAAATAGAAATTAGAGTTCTCAGGCTCATTAGTAAGGTATTGATTGTGTTTAAACAGGTTAATCTTGATTTATTAACAATCAAAAGCAAAGTTATGGAATTCACCTATTTCATCGGCACCGATGTGTCAAAAAACGAACTGGATTTTGCAGTGATGC
>NZ_FTMG01000033.1 GCF_900155965.1 Mucilaginibacter lappiensis | reverse complement strand
AACACAAAAAAGCCCTTGACTGATTACTCAGCAAGGGCTTGATTTAAGATTGGGCACCGACCTACTCTCCCACGTTTTACCGCAGTACCATCGGCTCTGGCGGGCTTGACTTCTCTGTTCGGAATGGGAAGAGGTAGACACCGCCGATATAGGCACCTGAATATTTTTAGATTTGAGATGTTAGATATGAGATTTGAGACATACCCTTTTTAACAAACCATTTAATTACTTTTTTTTAGATTGATCAGCAGATTCTGAGTTCAGACTTTCGTCTAATATCTCATATCTAACATCTCATATCTAAGACAATAATTGAAAGAAGTGATTGAATTTCGAGAAAACAACAGACATTGTTGTTTAGTTTGTGGTTGATAGTTCATGGTTCATGGAATATATTACTATGAACTATGATCCATTCACTATCAACCTTTTTTCTATCTGAAGAAAGCTTCGGGCAATTAGTATTACTCGGCTATGATGTCACCACCTTTAGACCTGTAACCTATCAACGTAGTAGTCTCCTACGACCCTCAATGGAAGTCTCATCTTGTGGCTAGTTTCGCACTTAGATGCTTTCAGCGCTTATCTATTCCCAACGTAGCTACTCTGCAATACAGCTGGCGCCATAACAGATTCACCAGAGGTTAGTCCAACCCGGTCCTCTCGTACTAAGGTCAGCCCCACTCAAACTTCCTACGCCCACAACAGATAGGGACCGAACTGTCTCGCGACGTTCTGAACCCAGCTCGCGTGCCACTTTAATGAGCGAACAGCTCAACCCTTGGGACCTTCTCCAGCCCCAGGATGTGACGAGCCGACATCGAGGTGCCAAACCTCCCCGTCGATATGAGCTCTTGGGGGAGATCAGCCTGTTATCCCCAGCGTACCTTTTATCCTTTGAGCGATGGCCCTTCCATGCAGAACCACCGGATCACTATATCCGTCTTTCGACCCAGCTCGACTTGTCTGTCTCACTGTCAAGCAAGCTTATGCTATTGCACTCCACGTACGGTTACCAAGCGTACTGAGCTTACCTTTGAAAGCCTCCGTTACCTTTTTGGAGGCGACCACCCCAGTCAAACTACCCGCCAAACAATGTCCCCCGTATTACAGGGTTAGACACCAAATACAGAAAGGGTGGTATTTCAACGTTGACTAAACTACTCCTAGCGAAGCAGCATCACAGTCTCCCACCTATCCTACACATCCTGTATCCGATATCAATGTTAAGTTGTAGTGAAGGTGCATGGGGTCTTTCCGTCCCGTTGCGGGTAACCGGCGTCTTCACCGATACCACAATTTCACCGAGCTCATGGCTGAGACAGCGCCCAGATCGTTACACCATTCGTGCAGGTCGGAACTTACCCGACAAGGAATTTCGCTACCTTAGGACCGTTATAGTTACGGCCGCCGTTTACCGGGGCTTCGATTCAATGCTTCGAATTGCTCCTAACATCCCCTCTTAACCTTCCGGCACCGGGCAGGTGTCAGGCCATATACGTCATCTTTCGATTTTGCATAGCCATGTGTTTTTGTTAAACAGTCGCCTGGGCCTTTTCACTGCGGCTTCCATTGCTGAAAGCGCCCCTTCTCCCGAAGTTACAGGGCCATTTTGCCGAGTTCCTTAGCCATGATTCACTCGAGCACCTTAGGATTCTCTCCTCGACTACCTGTGTCGGTTTACGGTACGGGTTTTTATAACCTGAAGCTTAGCGGGTTTTCTTGGAAGTCTGATTACCTGAACTATCTCGTCCCCCGAAGGTTTCAAGTACTATCAGCTTTCAGCATGGTCTGCGTACTTAACTACAGTCCATATACCTACGGCCTTTAACGAACTATTCCGTCAGTTCGCGTCAGTGTCACTACTCCGTCACCGCATCGCAGTTATAAAAAGTACTGGAATATTAACCAGTTGTCCATCGGCTACGCCCTTCGGCTTCACCTTAGGCCCCGACTAACCCTGATCCGATTAGCGTTGATCAGGAAACCTTAGTCTTTCGGTGGGCGGGTTTCTCTCCCGCCTTATCGTTACTTATGCCTACATTTGCTTTTCTATATCCTCCACAGTCGGTTGTCCCTCCTGCTTCGCCGGCATATAGAATGCTCCCCTACCAGATGCATTACTGCAAATCCATAGCTTCGGTATACTGCTTGATGCCCGTTTATTATCCATGCCCGATCGCTCGACTAGTGAGCTGTTACGCACTCTTTAAATGAATGGCTGCTTCCAAGCCAACATCCTAGCTGTCTGTGCAATCGGACCTCGTTAGTTCAACTTAGCAGTAATTTGGGGACCTTAGCTGATGGTCTGGGTTCTTTCCCTCTCGGCCCTGGACCTTAGCACCCAGAGCCTCACTCCAGCGTATATTAATAAGCATTCGGAGTTTATCTGGATTTGGTAGGATTTGACTCCCCCGCACCCAATTAGTAGCTCTACCTCTTATTAACTCAACCGCCAGGCTGTTCCTAAAAACATTTCGGGGAGTACGAGCTATTTCCCAGTTTGATTAGCCTTTCACCCCTACCCACAAATCATCCGGAAACTTTTCAACGTTTATCGGTTCGGTCCTCCAGTACCTGTTACGGCACCTTCAACCTGTCCATGGGTAGATCACAAGGTTTCGCGTCTACCTCCCCTGACTATACGCCCTATTCAGACTCGCTTTCGCTTCGGATCCGTGTCTTAAACACTTAACCTTGCCAGGAAAGAGTAACTCGTAGGCTCATTATGCAAAAGGCACGCCGTCACGGTGTTAACCGCTCCGACCGCTTGTAAGTACACGGTTTCAGGTTCTATTTCACTCCCCTGTTCGGGGTTCTTTTCACCTTTCCCTCACGGTACTGGTTCACTATCGGTCTCTCAGGAGTATTTAGCCTTACCGGATGGTGCCGGCAGATTCCCACAAGGCGTCTCCGACCTCGCGGTACTCAGGATTCCACTATCCTATCATTACTTACCCGTACGCAGCTCTCATGCTCTATGGCTGGGTTTCCCACCCCATTCCGGTTCATTTTGATATTCATATTGTGGTCCTACAACCCCAGTTATGCCGTAACATAACTGGTTTGGGCTTCTTCCCTTTCGCTCGCCACTACTCAGGAAATCATTATTATTTTCTCTTCCTCTGCTTACTTAGATGTTTCAGTTCAGCAGGTTCGCGCATTTATGCAACTAGTCTTCAACTAGCTAGGTTTCCCCATTCGGAAATCCGCGGATTAATTCATATTTGCTAATCCCCGCGGCTTATCGCAGCTTATCACGTCCTTCATCGCCTCTGAGAGCCAAGGCATCCCCCGTGTACCCTTTCTTACTTTCTTCTACGCTTGCGCCTTTTGCGCCGCAAGGTATGTCTTTATTTTAGTTAGTTGTTCGTAGAGTCAGGACTTCAGGATTCAAGAACCAGGACCGAAGTCTTGTCTCTTGTTTCTTGTCATCTTGATTCCAGCCAAACAACGTCCCTATTCTGTTGTTTTCTCTTGTTTCAATTACTTCTTCCAATATGTCAAAGAACTTTACCCCATACTTAACAAACGGTTAAGTAGCTTGCATGATATCCTATCCCTTTCAGGAAACGGAGGGTGTGGTGGAGAATAACGGATTCGAACCGTTGACCCCCTGCGTGCAAGGCAGGTGCTCTAGCCAGCTGAGCTAATCCCCCTAAAAGATGGATTTGTCATCATTCATCTGGTCATTATGTCATTCCTTTGCAGTTTTTGACTTTTTCCTTTTGACTTTTGACTTACCTTTGTAGTCCCGAGCAGATTTGAACTGCTGACCCCTACATTATCAGTGTAGTGCTCTAACCAGGCTGAGCTACAGGACTTTTTGATTTCGGATGTCGGATGTTCGATTTCGGATTCTTCTCTTCAATTCGGCAATCGTCTATCGTAATCACTTACAATCCAGCCTCTCAGATGATTAAAACCACTGAATGGTTTCATCTTTTGGGTTTTCTTTTGTTTTTTTTATAGTGCCAGTTACCAGATAACAGTGTCAGACTTTCGTCTCACATCTCATATCTCATATCTCACATCTATTTTAAGAAATAATCATGTAGGTAACACTGTTACATTACTTACTGTGGAAACTGCTCCAGAAAGGAGGTATTCCAGCCACACCTTCCGGTACGGCTACCTTGTTACGACTTAGCCCCAGTTACCGACTTTACCCTAGGACGCTCCTTGCGGTTACGCACTTCAGGCACTTCCAGCTTCCATGGCTTGACGGGCGGTGTGTACAAGGCCCGGGAACGTATTCACCGCGTCATTGCTGATACGCGATTACTAGCGAATCCAACTTCACGGGGTCGAGTTGCAGACCCCGATCCGAACTGTGAACAGCTTTATGAGATTGGCATCCTGTTGCCAGGTAGCTGCCCTCTGTACTGCCCATTGTAGCACGTGTGTAGCCCCGGACGTAAGGGCCATGATGACTTGACGTCGTCCCCTCCTTCCTCTCTATTTGCATAGGCAGTCTGTTTAGAGTCCCCACCTTGACGTGCTGGCAACTAAACATAGGGGTTGCGCTCGTTGCGGGACTTAACCCAACACCTCACGGCACGAGCTGACGACAGCCATGCAGCACCTAGTTTCGTGTCCCGAAGGACTAAAGCGTCTCTGCTTTATTCACTAACTTTCAAGCCCGGGTAAGGTTCCTCGCGTATCATCGAATTAAACCACATGCTCCTCCGCTTGTGCGGGCCCCCGTCAATTCCTTTGAGTTTCACCCTTGCGGGCGTACTCCCCAGGTGGAATACTTAACGCTTTCGCTTAGACGCTGACCGTATATCGCCAACATCGAGTATTCATCGTTTAGGGCGTGGACTACCAGGGTATCTAATCCTGTTTGATCCCCACGCTTTCGTGCCTCAGTGTCAATGACACCATAGTAAGCTGCCTTCGCAATTGGTGTTCTGTGACATATCTATGCATTTCACCGCTACTTGTCACATTCCGCCTACCTCTAGTGTATTCAAGTTCTTCAGTATCAAAGGCACTGCGATAGTTAAGCTACCGTCTTTCACCCCTGACTTAAAGAACCACCTACGCACCCTTTAAACCCAATAAATCCGGATAACGCTTGGATCCTCCGTATTACCGCGGCTGCTGGCACGGAGTTAGCCGATCCTTATTCTTACCGTACATTCAGCTTGATTCACGAATCAAGGTTTATTCCGGTATAAAAGCAGTTTACAACCCATAGGGCCGTCTTCCTGCACGCGGCATGGCTGGTTCAGGCTTGCGCCCATTGACCAATATTCCTTACTGCTGCCTCCCGTAGGAGTCTGGTCCGTGTCTCAGTACCAGTGTGGGGGGTCATCCTCTCAGATCCCCTAAACATCGTAGCCTTGGTAAGCCGTTACCTTACCAACTAGCTAATGTTCCGCATGCCCATCTTGATCCTATAAATATTTGATTATATGTGTGATGCCACACCATAATGTTATGCGGTCTTAATCTCTCTTTCGAGAGGCTATCCCCCTGATCAAGGTAGGTTACATACGTGTTACGCACCCGTGCGCCACTCTCATGGAAAGCAAGCTCTCCAATCCCGTCCGACTTGCATGTATTAGGCCTGCCGCTAGCGTTCATCCTGAGCCAGGATCAAACTCTCCATTGTAAAATGTTTTGTTTGTCTCTGACCCTATTATTAATAATAGAATCTGTATTGTGAGCTGGCAGTTGGCAGTTGTCAGTTTGCACTAACCTCTATCTTCTCTCCACTCACACTGTTATCTTTATACAGCTTCCCGCTTTCTTATAACTCATCGGAAGGGTTTAGTTTCCGATCGTTACACTACATGATTTTCTATTTCTTAAAAGAACTTTTCAGCTTCACTATCTCAGATCCGCTTTATAATCTTGGAGTTTTAACACTCCTTAACTTTTCATTTCCTGTCCGCCAGAATCGCTCTGACTTC
>NZ_FTMG01000034.1 GCF_900155965.1 Mucilaginibacter lappiensis | reverse complement strand
CACCGGGGCAAAACAGTTCAGGCAAGAAGAACAAAAGTAAAAGTAAGGGTAAACCTGCCGTCGGTCAGATCTTCAAACAAATGGCCCAGGGCTTGCTGAACAGCAAATACATTGGCTGGGGTGCGTTTGCCAGGCGGCTAAGGGGACGTAAAGGGCCGGCAGTCGCCATAAAGGCTACTGCAAGAAAACTTGCCGCTCAATATTGGCGCCTGATCGTCAAGGGAAACGAGTTCGTTGAAAGAGGTATGGAGGCCTATCAAACGATCCTTATCCAGCAGAAAAAGAAGCGCTTAGAAAAGTTAGCCCTCGAATTAGATATGAAACTTGTACCTGCTTAATTAAGTATGTCATGGGTAGCACCGTCGAAGGGCGTGCGTAGGCCTGCCCACCATGCTTCGACGGTGCTCAGCATGACAGCCTTTTTTGGCAAATGTCTTATCATCGGCTATTACTCTTCCATGGGGAGGGAATTAAAAATGACATTTTTTATCCCAAAAACATGGTTTACACTGTAAACCGTTTTTTATGACAAAATAAAAAGTAATTAATTGGTTATCAATTACTTAAATAAGTATAAACCATAAAAAGTGTAAACCATGTAAACCCACTTTTCTAACAAAATGGGACACCTATTTAAAAAAACAAAGCCTTGTTTCTCAAAAGAAACAGGGCTTTGTTTTTTAATGATGCACATCAGAAAGCTCCCCCTTCAGGGGGCTGGGGGGCTAAGTCTTTCTAAACAGGTTATCAGGCTATCGCGCCAATAAGGTATCTGGATATTAAAAGTAGTTTTGATCTTTGCTTTGTCCATTACTGAAAATGCTGGGCGAGTGGCCCGCGTTGGGTATTCGCTGGTACGTATCGGATAGGCTTTCACCTGGGTTGCTGACAGATCAAATATCCCTTTTGCAAAATCATACCAGGAGGTTACCCCTTCGTTACTGTAATGATAAATTCCAAATTCTTCGCTGCCCGAGGTGATGATATCCAATATAGCAGCAGCCAGGTCAATGGCATACGTAGGTGTACCTACCTGGTCGGCTATAATTTTCAGTTCATCGCGTTCGGCACCTAACTTGAGCATGGTTTTCACAAAATTATTGCCGTACTCAGAATATAACCAGCTGGTACGTATAATGAAGTGCTGTGGCAAAATACCTACCACATCCTGCTCACCCTCTAATTTAGTAAGTCCGTATACACTTATAGGATCAGCTGCATCCGTTTCAATAAGCGGGTAAGGTTTATCACCCTTAAAAACAAAATCTGTTGAGGTATGCACCAGTACGGCATTATATTGCTTACATGCTTGTGCCAGGTTAGCCGCCCCTGTTTTGTTTATTTTACGGGCCATTTCTACATCATCCTCGGCCTTATCAACCGCAGTATAGGCGGCACAGTTAATTACATAGGCCGGTTTGTATTGTTCAAATACCTTTGATATGGCATCGGTATCCAGGATATTGGCTTCTGTTTCAGGAGGGAAAATAATGGAACTTATATTTTTTTCGGCCGAAACTTTTTTGAGGCATTGCCCTAGTTGACCGGAGGCTCCAAAAACCACAATGTTTTGCATAATAGCTGTATTTATCTAAATTGATGTTTATTATTAAAACCCGAGATCGGTAACATCTTTCAAAAAGGGCAATTCCTTGTCTTTATCCGCAACTATCAATTGATCCTCGCTCAACTGCCAGTTAATATTTAAAGCAGGATCGGCATAGTTTAAACCGCCTTCGGCCTTTGTGTTATAATAGTTATCACATTTGTACTGGAAAATGGCGGTATCACTTAATACCACAAATCCGTGTGCAAAACCTTTAGGAATGAAAAACTGTTTATGATTATCTGCCGTTAACAATACACCATAATATTGGCCGTAAGTTGCCGATTTTTCACGCAAATCAACAGCTACATCCAGTACTTCTCCTTGTGTTACTCTTACCAGTTTTGCCTGTGCATGTTCTCCTTTTTGTAGATGCAGGCCGCGTAATACCCCTTTTGTTGAAAACGATTCATTATCCTGCACAAATTGAATCTGTGAACCTATCGCATCACTAAAAGTTCTCTCATTAAATGATTCGAAAAAATAGCCCCTGTCATCGTTAAAAATACGTGGGGTCAAAACAATAAGCCCCTCAATCGGGGTTGGAGTGATAGTCATATATTATTAATGTTTTCGTCGATAAAACCGGATACGCAAAACTATTACATATTATTAAAGTTGTGGTGTATTATTCAAAAATGAATAAAAATGCATGTTAGATATACTTAGTACCAAACTTGGCTTTCACATCGGCCACCACCTGTTTTACATTCTGTTCCTGATCACGCGGACAGATCAGCAGCGTGTTGTTGGATTCTACCACAATAAAATCATGCAGGCCCTGTAGTATCACCAGTTTTTCGCCTGGTACATTCACCATACAGTTGGAAGAATCATACATGATCACCTTTTCTGATGGAATCACCGCGTTGCCTACATAATCCTTCTCCGCCAGGTCATAGATGGAGGCCCAGGTACCCAGATCACTCCAGCCAAAGGCCGAGGGCAGTACATATACATTATCCGCCTTTTCCATAATCCCGTAATCGATCGAGATATTAATACATTGCTGGTAGGCTTTATGTATATAGCTCTTTTCCTCTTCGGTATTATACACTGGTTTGGCCTCTGCAAAAATCTCATGCATCTCGGGCAAATGACGACCAAAAGCTTTGACAATAGCCCGTGCCGACCACACAAAGATGCCTGCGTTCCATAAAAAATCACCGCTCTGGATAAATGTCTTGGCTATTTCCAGCGTGGGCTTCTCGGTAAATGTTTTTACTTTATGAAAATCCTGGTTAATGGCCAGATCGGTATACTGGATATACCCATAACCTGTATCCGGGCGCGATGGTTTGATACCCAGGGTGATCAAACTATCTGTTGATGCCGCTGTTTGCAATGATTTCTCAATAGCATTTACAAATGCCTCCTCATCCAGGATTTGCTGATCTGAAGGAGCTACCACGATTACCGCTTCCGGGTTCAGGCTTTCAATCTTGAAGCAGCCATAAGCCACGCAAGGTGCGGTATTGCGCATTACCGGTTCCGTTAGTATCTGGCCATCGGCCATGTCCGGTAGCTGCTGTTTTACCAGTTTGGTATAATTCTCGTTGGTTACTACATAAATGTTTTCTTGGGGGCATACTTTCAGAAAACGTTCATAGGTGTTTTGGATCAGGGTTTTACCCGTTCCCAGGATATCTATAAATTGTTTAGGATGCGATGAACGGCTTATCGGCCAAAATCGGCTCCCGATGCCGCCTGCCATGATGATCGCATAATTGTTTTTATTCATGTGGTAGTAGGTGGGTTAATAACATGTAATATAATGCTAAGTACAAATAGCAGAACCAAAAATACAGAATAAAAAAGCAGTTACGAATTTCGTAACTGCCGGTAAACTTAAACTTCTTCAGATGATATAGATCACTTATCTAAAACATTAGTTCCTATTGATCGTACCTGGAACCCTATAGCCCTTAATTTATCAGCGTCAAGTAAATTCCTTCCATCAAATATTTTAGCGGGTTTTAACATATTGTCGTAGATCCTTTGCCAGTCGTACCCTTTAAATTCATCCCACTCTGTTAAAACAGCTATGGCATGCGAACCTTTGCAGGCCTCGTAAGGGTCTGTAATAACCTGAACTCCTGCTTTGTTTTCTTCAGCTTCCCGGGTATTTAAATAATCCAAATCAGCATACACCTGATTTTCTGGAACCTTTGGGTCATATACAGAAATATGGGCTTGCTCATTCAATAAATGATCGGCAACATAAATAGCGGCAGATTCTCTGGTATCATTTGTGTCCTTTTTAAATGCCCATCCAAAAAAAGCAATCTTTTTACCGTTAACAGTATTATATAAATTCTTGATGATCTGATTTGCGAAACGCCTCTTCTGATGATCATTCATAATAATAACCTGCTCCCAGTAGTCAGCAACCTCCTGTAAGCCATAACTCCGGGCTATATAGACCAGGTTTAAAATATCTTTCTGAAAACATGAACCACCAAAGCCTACAGAAGCTTTCAAAAATTTAGGTCCAATCCTACTGTCGGTACCAATAGCTTTCGCAACCTCATTGATATCAGCTTCTGTTTGCTCACAAATTTCAGTAAGTGAATTAATGGAAGAAACCCGCTGAGCCAAAAAAGCATTGGCAGTTAGTTTTGACAATTCTGACGACCAGACATTGGTGGTCAATATCCGTTCTTTAGGAACCCAGTTGGCATAAATATCAACTAAAGCCTGTACTGCTACCTTACCTTCCGGAGTGTTATCGCCGCCTATTAACACGCGATCAGGAGCATCAAGATCTTCAACAGCAGTTCCTTCAGCCAAAAATTCAGGATTTGATAGTATCTGAAACTGAACTCCGTTACCTGTGTGCGTAAGAATATCCTTTATTGCACTCGCGGTTCTTACTGGAAGAGTTGATTTTTCGACAATAATCTTATTATCTTTTGAAATATTTGCAATTTGCCTTGCGCAAAGTTCTATCCATTTAAGATCAGCGGCCTGTCCTTTTCCAGCACCATACGTTTTGGTTGGCGTATTAACTGATATAAATATCATCTGCGCCTCATCTATTGCTTTATCTACTTCTGTAGAAAAAAACAAATTTCGTCCGCGTGCTTCAGCAACAACATCACTCAAACCGGGCTCATAAACTGGGATATTATTTACATCTTCATCATTCCAGGCTTTAATACGGGCTTCATTCAAGTCAACTACCGTAACTTGAATATGAGGGCATTTTTTGGCTATCATAGCCATTGTGGGGCCACCCACATATCCTGCACCTATGCAGCAAATTTTTGTAATATTTTCCATCTGTAAAATTGACTATTAAATATTCATAGCTAACCGAAAGATAACGACTATTGCTTAAATAACTTGATAAACAATTGGCAATTACCTTTTTTCTTTAGTTAAGTTGATCTCTTTATAGGTATCTGATTCAAAAATAGAATTTGATATAATCTGTTAACAATAAGATATGTCCTGCTTTATTCAAATACAGAACACGTGTTAATGTTATTTATTATAGTATGCAAAATCCTTGTGGTTTATTTCTTTTTCGGGTAGGGATTTAAAATAATCTAAAGTGATCTTTAAGCCTTCGCTTCGGGATACTTTAGGCTCCCAGCCTAAAATGGCTTTGGCCTTGGTAATATCGGGCCGGCGTTGTTTAGGGTCATCAACCGGCAACGGCAGGCTGATGAGTTTTTGATCGGTACCGGTTAGCTTGATGATCTCTTCGCCAAACTGTTTTATCGTGATCTCATCGGGGTTACCGATGTTCACCGGCTGTGCATAATCACTGTGCAGCAGACGGTAGATGCCTTCAACCAGGTCGTCCACATAACAAAATGAGCGGGTTTGTGAACCATCGCCAAACATAGTTAATGATTCGCCCCTTAAAGCCTGGCCAATAAAGGCGGGTAATACACGCCCGTCATTTAGCCGCATACGCGGGCCATAAGTGTTGAATATCCGTACAATACGGGTTTCCAGTCCGTGAAAGGTATGATAAGCCATGGTAATGGCTTCCTGGAAACGTTTAGCTTCGTCATAAACGCCCCGTGGCCCAACTGGGTTTACATTGCCCCAATATTCTTCTGGCTGAGGGTTTACATTTGGATCGCCATAAA
>NZ_FTMG01000036.1 GCF_900155965.1 Mucilaginibacter lappiensis | reverse complement strand
CCCGTTGGAACTTTGCGGATGCTTGACAAACAGGAAGAGGACCAGTTGCTGAATGAATTTAACCAGTTTGAGCTGCCCTATCCATCGAGCACAGTGATAGAGCTGTTTGAAGAGCAGGCATTGGTTTATCAGGATAGAGCAGCCGTACGTTTTGGAGATGTTGTTCTGAACTATCGGGAGTTGAACGAGCGTGCCACGAAACTGGGAGCTTATTTAAGGCATGAATATAATCTTCAGACGAATGACCTGGTAGGAGTCATGCTGGATACGTGCGAGTGGTCATTAGTATCGATTTTAGGCGTACTAAAAGCAGGGGCAGCCTATGTGCCGATAGATATTACCTTGCCAAAAGAAAGACAGGCTTTCCTGATCAGGGATACAGGAATTAAAGCATTGATCATTTCCTCTGAGAGTTTGTTTGATGTGATTGACTTTGAAGTGCCTGTGTTTTCTGTAGATATACAATTGGGCGACCTTGCGGCTGTACATGAAACAGCGATAGTTAAAGGAGACCTGGCGTATGTTATTTATACTTCCGGTACAACCGGTCAGCCGAAGGGCGTAATGGTGAGTAACCAAAATATTGTAGATTACTATTTTGGATTGAAAGATGTGTTAACCGGGAGTTTGTCTTTTGGTTTAATGTCCTCATTGTCAGCAGACTTGGGAAATACGGTAATGTTTGGGTCTTTGTTAAGTGGGGGCACCTTGCATTTGTTTGGTAAACAAACATTGATGAACCCCGGTTTATTGCACAGTTATTTTATTGCCCATGCAATAGATTGTATTAAAATTGTACCATCCCACTGGAGCGCTTTAGAAACCTTGTTACCCAAAAAGACCATTATTTTCGGTGGAGAAGCATTGCCTGTGAGCGTTATAGAAAAGATCAGGACGGCAGACCCCTTGCTGACAGTGATCAATCACTATGGGCCCACAGAGACAACGATAGGTAAGCTGTTGCATAAAGTAGATCTTAACAGGGATTATCACATCATTCCGATTGGCCAGCCATTTTCAAATACAGAAGTTTATGTGGTAGATAGTTTCTTATCGCTATGCCCGATTGGTGTACCAGGAGAGCTGCTGATAGGAGGAGATGGTGTGTCTGCGGGGTACTTACACCAGGCCGTACAAACAGCGGATAAGTTTATCACCAATCCGTTCGGCCGTTCATCTAAGCTGTATAAAACAGGCGATCTTGTTCGCAGACTTACGAATGGCGATATAGAGTTTATAGGCCGGGTAGATGACCAGGTGAAGATTCGTGGGTATAGAGTTGAGTTGGGCGAAGTGAATAAAGTGTTGTCCGACTTCGTGGGCGTACAGCAAAGTGTAGTATTATATAAACAACAGCGCCTGATCGGGTATGTAGTATGTGAAGATGGGTTTGATAAAGAGGCGATCATGAATTATTTGAAGGATCATTTGCCGGATTATATGCTCCCTGCGGTATTGATGTCATTGACAGCGATGCCGCTAACGGCCAATGGGAAGGTGAATAAGAAAGCTTTGCCAGA
>NZ_FTMG01000037.1 GCF_900155965.1 Mucilaginibacter lappiensis | reverse complement strand
CTACCCATGACATACTTAATTAAGCAGGTACAAGTTTCATATCTAATTCGAGGGCTAACTTTTCTAAGCGCTTCTTTTTCTGCTGGATAAGGATCGTTTGATAGGCCTCCATACCTCTTTCAACGAACTCGTTTCCCTTGACGATCAGGCGCCAATATTGAGCGGCAAGTTTTCTTGCAGTAGCCTTTATGGCGACTGCCGGCCCTTTACGTCCCCTTAGCCGCCTGGCAAACGCACCCCAGCCAATGTATTTGCTGTTCAGCAAGCCCTGGGCCATTTGTTTGAAGATCTGACCGACGGCAGGTTTACCCTTACTTTTACTTTTGTTCTTCTTGCCTGAACTGTTTTGCCCCGGTGACAAACCTAACCAACTGGTAAAATGCTTTTCACTTGGCCACTTGCTCAGGTCTGATCCTACTTCGGCATATAATTGCAGCCAGTTGTAATCAGTAAAGCCGGGCAGTTTGGTCGCATCCCTGCCATCAAATATTTTTAGCAGGTGATCACCCAAGCCATTAATATCCGGCTTATTGTGGCGGATAGGCTTTCGTTTTCCTGAACCTGTACCGGGCGGAAGGCTTTTATCCCTGTTGATCTTTTGCAGGGTAGCATCTATCTTTCTGTCGCATTCAAATATCTGTTCCTGATAAAACTGATAGGCTTTCAATGCCTGGTTCAGCGCAAAAAGTCCTTGCGGAGTGTAATGGCCTTTTAAAGCTTTGCGCAATTCTTCTCCCTTGTTTTCCCGGATTTTTGAATGGCAAAGAGCAATCAGCTTTTCCGTATCCCGCTCTCCCTCCAGGATGGCCCTGATCAGCGCCATGCCACTCACTCCATGCACCTGGCTTAATACTTCCGGCAAGCGGATATTCATCCCGATCAATGCCTTTTGCATATGCTGTACATGCATGGCTGCGCTCCGAAGATGATCTTCCCGCAAACGCTGATAACTGCGCAGTTCCTTAACCAGGCCATCCGATACATAACAACGGTTCAATAAGCCATAGCTATGCAACTGCTGAATCCATTGGCAATCCTTAACATCCGTCTTCCTGCCGGGCAATTGACGGGTTTGACGGCCATCTACTAGCCAAACATCTAAACCGGCATCCAAAAGGATATCATAAAGCACATACCAATAAACACCCGTTGCCTCCATCGCTACGGTGCTTACCTTATGCTCCAGTAAATAATCCTTAAGCGATTCCAAATCACTGGTAAAGGTCTCAAACCAGCGTACCGGACTGTTTTCCAATCCTACAAATACCTTACGCGAGCCGATATCTATACCGGCTGCATGATGATGCATCTTTTCCATCCTGTTGACTTATCGTTAATAAGCCGTGCCCGAAGGAGTGTAAAGAAAAAGACAGGCTACCCATCGGACAAACACAGTTAGTGTTGTACCATACCCTTAGACTCATTGCTTCAGAACCATACTCAGGGACAGGCAAAAATGCACTATAACTTAGACGGCCACACT
>NZ_FTMG01000038.1 GCF_900155965.1 Mucilaginibacter lappiensis | reverse complement strand
GGCTGAGTTATAGTGCTTATTGCCTGTTACTGAGTATGGTTCCGGAGTAAGAGTCTGAAGGTATGGTACGATCCTTTAAAAGAGGGTTTGTCCGATGGGTAGTCTGTCTTTTATTTATACTCCTCCGGGCGCGGCTTAAAGAGAAACCAAATGGAAAAGATGCGTTATCATGCAGCCGGGATAGATATCGGCTCGCGTAAAGTATTTGTCGGACTAGAAGCTCAGCCTGTCCGCTCGTTCGAGACCTTCACCAGCGATCTGTTGTTACTTAAGAATTATTTATTAGAACAAAAAGTGAACACGGTAGCCATGGAAGCCACAGGAGTGTACTGGTATGTACTGTATGATATTCTTGTAGAAGCAGGTCTGGATGTATGGCTGGTAGACGGCCGTCAGACCCGGCAGTTGCCAGGCCGGAAAACAGATGTTAAAGATTGCCAGTGGATACAGCAATTGCACAGTTATGGACTGCTGAACCGTTGTTATGTATCGGAGGGCCTGATCAAGGAGCTTCGCAGCTATCAGCGCTTGCGGGAAGACCATCTGCGGAGCGCGGCTATGCATATTCAGCACATGCAAAAGGCATTGATAGAGATGAACATCCGTTTGCCGGAGGTATTAAGCCAGGTACATGGTGTAAGTGGGATGGCATTGATTACGGCAATTTTAAACGGAGAGCGTGATACAGAAAAGCTGGTATCGCTCTGCCATGTAAGTGTTCGGGAAAAGAAAGGTGTGGAGCTGCGTAAAGCTTTGCAGGGCCATTATACTGCACAGGGTCTTTTTGCTTTAGGGCAAGCCGTGAAAGCGTATCAGTTTTATCAGGAGCAAATCCTGGAATGCGACCGGCAGATAGACGCTACTCTGCAAAAGATCAACAGAGATAAGCAACTGCCGCCAGCAACCGGTGGAGGCCAGCGTAAGCCGATTCGTCATCATAAACCACAGATTGATGATTTAGGGGATCATTTACTAAAGATATTTGATGGGCGGGATGCCACAAAGCTTCCGGGCTTTACCGATTATAACTGGCTACAGCTCTATTCGGAGATCGGCTCCGACCTGAGTAAATGGCCAAGCGAGAAGCATTTCACCAGTTGGCTGGGTTTATCACCCGGACAACATAATACCGGAAAAACCAAAAAAAGTAAAAGTAAGGGCAGGCCAATAGTTGGACAAATCTTTAAACAAATGGCTCACGGTTTATTGAACAGTAAACACATTGGCTGGGGTGCATTCGCCAGACGATTGAGAGGCCGAAAAGGCCCGGCAATAGCCATTAAAGCTACAGCCAGAAAACTGGCAGCCCAATATTGGCGACTAATCGTTAAAGGAACCGAATTTGTTGAGAAAGGCTTAGCTGCGTATGAGTTAATCGTCAATCAACAGAAAAAGAAACGGTTACAGAAACTTGCCCTGGAACTAAACATGACTTTAGCCCCTGCATGATTCATTCTGTCATGGGTAG
>NZ_FTMG01000039.1 GCF_900155965.1 Mucilaginibacter lappiensis | reverse complement strand
CCGGATGCATTATTGGAATCTGATTATGTAGCTCCACGGAATGAGCTGGAAGAAGATCTGGCAGAGATATGGGCTTCTTTGTTGAATGTGGATCGTGTTAGTATCCATGATAATTTCTTTGAACTGGGTGGGCATTCGTTATTAGCAATTAGGGTATTGTCTGCTATTAGGAAAGAGTTGGGCGTAGAAGTGAGTATTACTGATTTGTTTGATCATGTGACGATAGCAGCGTTGTCGGAGTTTATTGAGCTACAAGAGCAGAAAGTTTTATTACCTGTTATTGTGAGGCAGGACAGGCCATCCCGGATTCCCTTGTCCTATGCCCAGGAGCGGTTATGGTTCATTGATCAGTTGAGAGGGAGTTCGCATTATCATATGCCTTCAGTTTTTAGATTGCATGGCAAATTAGATGTGGTGGCGCTGGAACAATCTTTCAAAGATATTTTGGATAGACATGAATCTTTGCGGACAGTGTTTAAGGAGATGGATGGAGTAGGGTACCAGGAGATTGTAGCGCCTGGAGGATGGACGCTGGATAGTTCAGATGAAGTCTATTTTGATGAGATGATCCAGGATGAGGTGACAAGGCCTTTTGACTTGTCTAAGGATTATATGATGCGCGCGCGATTGGTGAAGGTGAAAGAGGATGAACATGTATTGATTTTAGTGCGGCATCATATTGCATCTGATGGATGGTCGGTATCGCTGATCATTCATGAGTTTATAGAATTATATCGGTTTTATACGGAAAATAGATTGCCAAATTTGCCAGAGTTGTCTTTGCAGTATGCAGATTATGCGATCTGGCAAAGAACCTATTTAACCGGGGAAGTGATGGAACAGCAGTTATCTTATTGGGGGGATAAGTTGAGAGATATAGAGCCGTTGTATTTGCCCGTAGATTTTGTCCGTCCTGCAATACAGAGTACGAAAGGTGCCCGTTTGAATTTTATCATTGATAAAACGGTAAGCAGCAGATTACAGGCGTTGGCAGAGCGGGAAGGAGTAACCTTGTTCATGTTGTTGTTGTCTGTTTATAAGGTGTTGTTGCATAAGTATAGCGGCCAGACTAACATTACTGTAGGTACTACTGTTGCACACAGACCGCAGCAGGAAGTAGAACAGTTGGTCGGATTCTTTGTGAATACGCTTGTGTTACGTAGTGATCTGGATAATGATCCAGTTTTTAAAGAGTTTTTATTGCAGGTGAAACGTACCACGCTGGAAGGATATGAACACCTTTCCGTTCCATTTGAAAAAGTGGTAGACAGAGTGGAGAAAGAGCGGGACAAAAGCCGGAGTTCTTTATTCCAGGCGTTATTCGTATTGAATAATAATGA